>NZ_CP126144.1:622500-6399285 GCF_030127045.1 Neobacillus sp. 114
TTGGACCATAAGAACCGTCTGTAATTTCATTTCTACTAATAAAATAGTTTTGTCTGAAGAATATCTAGAGCGCGATCGATATCTTCTAAATCTTCTTTCGAAGCATTTTGTATTCGGTTTTGGAAACGGGATTCTACACATGCAAAGGCTTCGTTCAAATGATTTCTCCATCTTTAGAGAGACGAATGTATTGTTTTCGTCGATCCAGTGTATCACTTATCTTTTCAATTAGATTTTTTTCGCTTAACTTTTTCACCTCACGACTAGTATTTGGCATCGATATGTGTTGACAATCACTGATATCACTAAGGGTAACTGGCTGATTGACGGTTATATATTCGAGAATGTTGTATTGAACTTGAGTGATGGAATCAGATTTGGCGTTTTGGATTAATTCATGTGTCACGCGATGAACGGAAGTTGTAAAAGACACACATTTAAAAAAAAGAGCTTTTTAAATGAGCAGGTTTATTTTGGCCTGCTCATTTCCTGTTTTATAAAAAAATATTAATCTACTCCGCCAGAAAATCCAGTACCTCCGGAAGTGCAGCATGGGACGTTTCAATATGACTAAGGTTATGGAATCGTCTTAAGGCGGCCCCCGGAATTTTTTCCGCAAGGTACTCTGCATGTGAGATCGGCACGGATTCATCAGCGTCGCTGTGCCAAAACTGAACAGGAGTACGAATATCTTCGAAGCTCACATTCCAAGGCTGGCCGAAGCAGCGGTAATCGTCTATCATCCCGTATGGACTTTTCGTACTTTCAACGATCATTTGGATGAAAGCATCGGGGATCTCTGCCGGTATTTGCTCATTCGACTGGGCCAGCAATTCTTTAATGAACCCAACAGGGTCTGCTTGGGCATCCTTGGCAAAGGTAACAATGGCTTCAGAGTCTCCCATGGCACCCTTAAGGAAGGCTTTTTCCTCATCGCTAATATTTTCGAAAAAATTAGGAAGGTAAACAGGTCCAACCCCGGCTGATATAGCTGCTTTCGTGACACGATGAGGTAGGCGTTGACAGCAGGAAAGGACAAAGGGAGCTCCACCAGATCCGCCAAAAACAGCGAACTGCTCCAATCCAATGCGATCAGCAAAAAATTTTGTATCCTCCACAACGTTATCGATGGTTCGACCAGGTTGAGGAGTAGAAAGACCATAACCGGATCTCTCCATCACAAAAATCCGGAAGGGCTTTGCCGATGGATTCTGTCCCATCTGTTCCAACCGACTAAAGGCTCCCAAAATCCGTGCCCCAGGTGTTCCGTGCATTGCAATAATCGGAAACCCGTCTTGTTGCCCGTATTCTGCATACCCTAATCGTCTTCCGTCCGGCAGCTTCATCGTGTTTTCAATCATATTCCAGCCCCTTATCCTGAATTTATTGTCTAGACGCTTACTTTGTAAAAGGCGATTCCTATTATAAAAAATATTAGAATCCAGTAAAAATAGACCAGTTTAATGATGATAGAATCCTGTATTAAGTCTTCAAAGGTACCAGTGTTTTTTTCTTGGATAAATCTATAGGTAACATAATTTACGATAAAAAATTCATCCCTTAAAAAGTCGTCTTCGAAGAGGATGTTTCGAGCATACTTGCCAAGATGTATGCAATCTCCTGATCGGAACTGGCAGATGTAGTAAGCGCCATGAAGGTCCAGAAAATGGCTGGGTATCAAGAGGGATTGTTGGAACAGCTGGTGGGAGAAATAAAATTAGGGGTCAGTCCCCCGTCGCTTTAAAGCTTCAGCTGAGCGATGGACTGACCCCTTTTTCTAAAATAACTGTATGTCAGTAATACAAGTGGCGTCATTTTCAAATGTGGAAATCTTTGATTCTGCCTTTTTTCCATTATGTGAAATCTTAATCTGATAGGTTTTATCGCGTGGGAGCCAAAAATCGATAAATCCGTTCGATTGTGATGTAACGGTTTTGTCTACGACCACGTTTCCATCACTGTCTTCCATATATACATCAAACTTTTCATTTGCTAGTTCACCTTGACAACCTGTCAAGCTATGATTCGTTCAAGGATGAGTTTGATTTGTATAAGGTGCAATCGACACGAAAAAATCGTCCTTCGGCAAATCATAACTGGTTTCTTTTCCAGACTTGTCCGTAACAATAAGTTGTTGAGAGGTAATGGATGCATTTTCGGCTTTTAATTTCCGTGCGCTGTAATCGCTAACCATTTCCTTAACGTTACTCGGCTTCTCTTTTTCAGCGGCCACTTGATCCTGGCTATTTCCAGAACAAGCAGCCAACAAACTAGAAGCCAATAATAGCGCTGTGATAAGTTTCAACTTCATGGTATGGATTCACCTCCGGCTATTTACTATACCCTAGTATACTATATAAAATTCTTGTTCTCCGCTTTTTCCAGACTTATTCACAATTTATTCAGATTTGTATCAAAATACTAACGAGGGCACCTCACACTTGTCGGATGAACTCTTCCTTCTTAAATCCACGATTTATAAGTTTTGGGAGCATATTGTTAGAATCATTTTCTCAAAATAATATAATGAGATGTGGAAGGAGTTGTTGAAGTTGGCACAATCATTAACAGGAAAAGTAGCTTTCATCACTGGTGCTGGAAGAGGCATTGGCAAAGCCGCAGCCTTGGCTTTAGCGAATGAAGGTGTAAACATCGGTTTGCTTGCCAGAACAGAAGCTGAATTGAAGAAGGTCGTAAGTGAAGTAGAAGGTTTAGGAGTGAAAGCAGCTTACGCGACAGTGGATATTGCATCTCAAGAAGACGTAGACCAAGCTGTGGAAAAATTGACAGCAGAGCTGGGAACAGCTGATATTCTGATTAACAATGCAGGCATTGGAAAATTTGCCACACTTTTAGAGATGGACCCGCAGGAATGGAAGCAAATTATTGATGTCAACTTGATGGGGACTTATTATGTAACGCGTGCGGTCCTTCCGCAATTAATAGAAAAAAATCGTGGTGACATTATCAATATTTCGTCTACAAATGGATTAAACGGGGCTGCCACATCCAGTGCGTACAGTGCATCCAAATTTGGGGTTATTGGTTTAACGGAATCATTGGCACAGGAAGTCAGAAGAAACAATATCCGCGTTACCGCCTTAACCCCGAGCACAGTGGCTACTGAACTAGCTGTAAAAACAAACCTAATCGCAGAAAACAATGATGAAAAATATATGCAGCCGGAAGACATTGCTGAGTTTATCGTTGCTCAATTAAAATTGCATCCACGCATTTATGTAAAAACAGCAGGCATGCTGGCGACGAACCCATTCTAATCTTTTGGTGCAATCTAAAGGGGCTAGCTCATAATGGAATAATTCTGTATAAAGCTTTCTTTTAAAAATATAAGAAAAAACAGCGGGGGGCTGACTCCCGCTGCTCTGTGACTTATAGCCGACCTCTTAACTCTTCAATCTCAGCATAATCCAAATTTGTAGCTCTTGAAATTAACTCAATTGGTAATCCTTCTTTTAATAAGTTAAGAGCAATTTTCTTTTGGGCTTCGAGTTCTCCCTCCTGAATTCCCTTTTCCCTCCATGAATTAGGCAGTTTCAAGACTTGTTCCGCTTCATCTTTATCCAATTGCTTAATTTCTTCCATAAGACACTTCTCCTCACTTTCATTCAATTTTAAATACGTTTCAAAAAATCCATTTATCAATTCCGTTTTCGCGGGATTTAATTCCATTTTGACTAACAACCGTAAAAATTCCTTTTTACCTGGACTTTCTCTTTTTCACTCCCCTTTGGAAGCATGGGGACGGTTCTCGTGCCTCATTTTTAATTTGTATTATGTTTAAAAGATTTGATTATTTTCTAATAATCTTACTTAGTCATCTTTCTAATATAGGGCTGTGGACTTAGTAAGTAATTAGGCTCCAGCAGGTTAATTTTATTAATATCATTTTGTATGATTACTTTAGCGGGAAGGAAAATAATTCCACGTTAATTCTACTAAGAAGACAGCGTGTAGTGATATTATGAATCAAAAAACTGGATGGAAATGATTCCTCCGAACAACTGACAAAGATGGATAGAGACAAGGATAAAAAATGTTATCGGATGCAGGAAGGAGGAAAAATTTTGTTTTTAAAAATAGTCAAAAATGATTTCCTAAGAAACAAAATTGTATCAATAACAGTCTTTGTATTTATCACGATGTCCGTTATTTTGACAGCTAGTGCCATCAATAACATTGCCAATCTGATTCAGTCGATGTCAGCTCTTCAGGAGCGTGCAGTACCAGCTGACATTACGATGATGCATGCCGGAGAATATGACCAGGCAGAGATTGACCAATTTACGGAACAATACCGTGACTATATTGCGATGCAGGAGACGATGGTGCTTCAGAATATTGATGGAAGCAATATTCATTTTGGCCAAAATCAAACGTTGGCAGGAACGATACAGGATATTTCCTTTGTTGTACAGAATCAGAAATTTGATTTTATCTTGGATCTGGATAATGAAAAGCTGGATGTAAAGGAGGGTTTCGTAGCCGTTCCCATCTATTTCATGGAGCAACATGACCTAAAAATAGGTGATACGATTAAGTTGAAAAGCGGAAGGTATGAGAGAGAGTTTGTCATTTCAGATTATGCAAGAGATTTTGAGATGAACTCTTCCCTTACTTCTTCTAAACGTTTTGTGATCAATCAAAATGACTATGATGAAATGCTTGAAATGCGGGCTGGGGAACTGGAATATTTGATTGAATTCAAATTGGATGAAAATGGGGATGCTGCTGCTGTTCAGACTGCCTATAACGAAGCGGGTCTCCCGGCAAACGGCCCTATCATCGAAGGAAAAATATTTACGTTGTTTAATGCCATGTCAGATATGGCCGTTGCGATTGTCATTATTTTTATCAGCAGTTTGCTCATTGTGATTGCTACTCTCTGTATCAGACTTACATTTCTGGCAACGATTGATGAAGATATTAGAGAAATCGGTATTATGAAAGCAATGGGGATACCCAAAAAAGATATAAAAAAGGTCTATCTGAACAAATACAGAGTCATCTCAGCAGCAGCCGGTCTGATTGGTTATCTGATGTCCTTTGCAGCGGTAAATCTGTTAAACAGTAACATGAGGCTTTATTTATCTTCCGATTTTTCAGGAAGCTTAAAATATGTACTATCGCTAATAGCTCCATTACTTGTCTATTTCATGATTGTGATGTACTGCCAGAAAATATTGAAAAGAATCGATAAAATTTCTGCGGTGGAAGCTTTAAGGAGAGATTTTACGGAGCCTGGAAAGAGCCGAAAATACAGTTTTTCGCTGCTTAAGAACAAATTCATCAGCACCAATATTTACATCGGACTTAGGGATGTAGGGAAACGATACAAATTATACAGACTGCTGTTTGTTATTTTTATCGTATGTACGTTTATTGTCATACTCCCCTTAAACATTTTTAACACTATGAACTCCCCTGAGTTTTCCACATATATGGGAATAGGAAAATCCGACATGAGAATCGATCTTCGAAGGACCGATCGTATTACAGAAGATTTTAAAAAACTGCAGGAAGAGTTGAAAAATGATAATGATGTTGAAAAGTTTGCAACCTACATCACAAGTTCCTACCCAGTTCAAAATGCGGAAGGTTCTTGGAACTATCTTAATATTGAAACCGGAGATTTTTCCGTATTTCCATTAAAATATTTGGAAGGCAGAGCACCTGAGAGGGAAGGAGAAATCTCGCTTTCCTTTGCCAATGCTGGAAAAGATGGATTAAACAAGAAAGTAGGAGAGGAAGTAACAGTCAGGGTTGGCGGGGAAGAACAGACTTTATCAGTCACGGGTATTTATCAGGATATTACAAATGGGGGAAAAACAGCAAAGGCGCATACGAGTCTTGGGGTAAATAAAGAGGCCATTCTTTGGTACATTGTGAGCATGGATATGGCTCCGGGCGTTGATAAACGCATGAAAATGGACTACTACCAGAGTACGTACGATTCTGCGCAGGTAAATGATATTAAGGAGTATACCTATCAGACTCTTGGAAATCTCATTGAACAGATGAGCACGGTGGTGATAGGCGGAATCGCAATCGCCCTCATCATAGCTGTATTGATCACTTCATTATTCCTGCGAATGCTATTATCAAAGGATATGTCTCAGATCGCCATCATGCGAAGTGTGGGATTAACGTCCAAGCAAATTAGTCATCAATATATGGCAGGAACGATGATGGTCCTGGTAGTGGGAATTATACTTGGCGTTCTGGTTTCGAATTATTTAGGGGAGTTTCTTGTAAGTACGGCCATGTCTTATATGGGAGCGGCCAAAATTGAATTTGTCGATATTATATGGCAGACCTGGCTGCTTTGTCCGCTAGCGTTGATGATAGCCGTTGGATTGACGATATTTGAGTGCTGTAAGGTAGCCGAAAAAGATGATTTATCTGTCGTATTAAGAAGTTAAGGAGAAATATAATATGACTAATATAATAGAAGCAAGAAGTGTATACAAAAAAGTAGCATTAGGAAATGAGAATGAGCTTCATATCTTGAGGGATGTCAACCTGGATATAGAAGAAGGTGAATTCGTATCGGTCATGGGACCGTCCGGAAGCGGGAAATCCACACTGCTGTACAATGTAAGCGGAATGGATCGAATTTCTTCCGGCAGTGTGAAATTTAAAGGCAGTGAAATCAGCAGCATGAAAGAAGAAGAACTGGCCCAGCTCCGTTTGAAAAATATGGGATTTATCTTTCAGGATATTAATCTATTAAAAAATTTATCATTGATTGACAATGTGATGTTTCCTGCACTTGTCTCAAAAGATGCGGATAAAAATATGGTCTATGAAAAGGCAAAAAAGCTAATGGAAATGACAGGAATTGAAAAGGTTGCCGATCATACTATCACCCAAGGCTCTGGTGGACAGCTGCAGAGAGTTGGCATCTGCAGAGCATTGATAAATAATCCGGATATCATATTTGGAGACGAACCGACCGGAGCATTAGATTCCAAATCTACAGAAGAGATTATGACCATTCTTGCAGAGATTAATAAAAAAGGGACAACCGTAATGCTCGTAACTCATGATGTAAAGGTGGCAGCAAAAACCGAAAGAATACTGTTTATGGTAGATGGAACAATTGTTGCACAGAAGAAAATGAGTAAATACAATGCACAGCATGACAATATTAAGAAAAGAGAAGAAAGCATAATGAAATGGTTAGTGGAAAATGGGTTTTGAGGCATGGGGAGGCATGGGGACGGTTCTCATGCCTCATTTTTGTCGAAAGACATAAATTGGTGAATGAGAACCGTCCGAGACCGCTGAAAACACACCTTACCTTGCCTTCTTAAAGACAAACTGCCTTGGGTGAAGGCAAAAATGTCTTTAATAAGCTATCTATTTTGCCCATGAACGCAAAAGATGTATCGCACCGGTAAAAATAAGCCAGCTATTTTGCCCGCGAGCCCAAGAAAAGAAGGGCACCGGTAAAAATAAGCCAGCTATTTTGCCCGTGAGCTCAAGAAAAGAAGCGGACCGGTAAAAATAAGCCAGCTATTTTGCCCGCGAGCCCAAGAAAAGAAGGGCACCGGTAAAAATAAGCCAGCTATTTTGCCCGTGAGCTCAAGAAAAGAAGAACACCGGTAAAAATAAGCCAGCTATTTTGCCCGTGAGCTCAAGAAAAGAAGCTGACTGGTAAAAATAAGCCAGTTATTTTGCCCGTGAGCCCAAGAAAAGAAGTGGACCGGTAAAAAATAAGCCAGTTATTGTGCCCGTGAGCCCAAGAAAAGAAGCGGACCGGTAAAAATAAGCCAGTTATTTTGCCCGTAAGCCCAAGAAAAGGAGCGCACCGGTAAAAATAAGCCAGCTATTTTGCCCGTGAACCCAAGAAAACAAGCGGACCGGTAAAAATAAGCCAGCTATTTTGCCCGTGAACCCAAGAAAAGAAGCGCATCGGTAAAAATAAGCCAGCTATTTTGCCCGTGAGCCCATGAAAAGTCGCGCTCCAGCTTCTTAGAATCATTTTTCAGTGGTCTTGAACCGTCCCCGTGTACCTTTTTATTACACATTATCCTTCTGTCTTATCTTAAGCATATTTCCGTTCGTTCTGTTCATCTATAACCTTTGTGTATTGCCAAATTAGATCTTCAAAAATTCTGTTCCAACTTTGTGTTAGGGCATAATTTCTACAGGCTATCCCCATTTGCTTTCTAAGTGGAATATTATCTATTAGGTGAATAATGGCTTTTGTAAATTCCTCCACATTACCCGGGGGGCATAAAATTCCGATTTCACCAGATTTAATGATATTCTTTACGCCACCCGAATTCGCTCCGATGACGGGAATGCCACTAGCAAGTGCTTCAAGAACAACATTTCCGAATGTTTCAGTCGAAGAGGGGAAAACAAATAGGTCAGATGCAGAATAGGCTTGGGCCAAATTTTCCCCATTTAGGTATCCTGTAAAGATTACGTTATTTGGTGCTTGAGCTTCGAGTTTTTCACGTAATGGGCCATCCCCAACAATTAACCACTGTATTTTTTCATTTAATTCCGCGGGAATAGATTTTGCGACCGCAAGAAGTGTTTCCAGATCCTTTTCTGGCGCTAGCCTGCCAACGTAAGTAAGCAGGAACTTTCCTTCAGACTTGTAGAGACTTTTGACCTCAGCGGTATCATAATGAGGGTGGAAAAGCTTACAGTCTACGCCTCTAGGAAAAATCTCTAAATTGGTAAACCCTTGCTGTTTTAGTTGCTGGTACGTATCAATGGAGGGAACAAACAATTTTTCACATGGTCGATGGAACCAATGCATATATTTCCAAGTGATTTTTGAAAGATAGGGCATACCGTAGTACTGTAAGTAACGATCGAAATTGGTGTGATAGGAGCCAACAAGAGGAATGTTTAATTTCTTTGCAAGATAAACACCGCAAAGTCCAATGGAAAAGGGAGTGGCAACATGGATTAAATCAGGGGAAAAATCCTGGATTGTTGACTTGATTTCGAAAAGATTTGGTACAGCTAAGCGACATTCTGGATATAAGAAAAAGGGCAGGCTCTTAAATCGATGAATAGGGCAGGATTGATCTTCTTCTACCGTGGAAGTTGGGGCAAAGACTTTAAAGGTAATTTTTTGCTCAGCTAAATAATTTGTCAATCGTTTAAGGGTTTGGGCAACTCCATTGATGTCGGGATAAAATGTATCAGTGAAAATGGCAATCTTCATATGATCCCTCCTCCTTAAAATGCAGTATTTTTTTATCATCTATCAGACTATCTTTAAAAATACAGCGCCTTCCTATTGATAGATAAGTAAGCGAATGCTTTTGAATTTCCTTAAGTGAATAGCAATTTCGCCCGTCGATTATGATCGGGTCTTTCATAAAGGATGGATATACTTCAAGTGGGGCATTTTTGATTTGTGCCCAATCAGTTGCAATAATCGCCAATTCGGCTTCGTGAAGAGCAAATCTAAGATCATATGCGTATTCAATCGTATCGCCTAAAACGCGCTGTGCATTTGGGATAGCTGCCGGATCATAAGCTCTGACAATGGCCCCTTCTGTAAGTAGTTCGTTTACAATCCTAAGGGAAGCTGAACCACGAATATCATCAGTCTCAGGCTTGAATGCTAATCCAAGCAAAGCTACTTTTTTACCTTGTAACGAGCCTATGGCTTCTTTTGCCATCAAAACAGGCAATGATTGTTGAAAGTTATTTACGTTAATGACAGCCGCTAGTAAATCGAAATGATGTTCAACACCACTGGCAATTCCTAAAAGTGCTTTTGTATCTTTCGGGAAACAAGAACCCCCATAACCAATGCCTGCTTTAAGAAAGTCTGGACCAATCCGTTTATCATGACCAATTCCAAAAGCCACTTCTTCAATATCAGCCCCTACTTTTTGGCAAATGTTAGCGATCTCGTTGATAAAGCTAATTTTCGTTGCCAAAAAGGCGTTGGATGCATACTTTATCATTTCTGCGCTTCTAATATCTGTTATTATGACGGGGATGTCTAAGGACTGGTAAACTTTTTTCAAAATCGAAGCTGCCTCAAGATTATCGGTACCAATCACAATACGGTCGCCATGGAAAAAATCATGAACTGCTGAGCCTTCCCGGAGAAATTCAGGATTTGCGACCACTTCGGCCCGAAGCGTCGGGGCCTTTTGATTTTCGATAATTTGTTTAATTAAGTTGTTTGTTCCAACTGGCACAGTGCTTTTTGTGCAAATAATGACGTCATTTTCAATAAAGTGAGCTATTTGTTGGGCAACCTCATGGATATATTTTAGTTCTACTGAACCTCCGGATTTCTCAGGCGTCCCAACGGCAATAAAAATGATTTCTGTATTTGAATAGGCAAGATGAGGGTCAACTGTAAAGACCAGTTTTCCGTTTTGAAGATTTTTTGCCAAGAGATGACGAAGCCCTGGCTCGTAGATTTGCAAACGATTGTTTTGAAGCAAGTCAATTTTCTCTTTTTGAATGTCTATGCATGTGACTTGATGCCCTAATTCAGCCAAACCCGCACTAGTAACCAATCCCACATATCCTGCTCCAGCAACGGTTATCTTCATCAAATCCCCCCTAAACTAGCTTCCTTATAATATATTAGGAAAATAAGTATTCTTTCTAAACCTAGTGTTAAAAGAATGTAAAGACTTCATTAAAGGGAGCGGTCCCTTTGCTAATTTCATTATGAGAGCAGGATTATCACAGGAGCAGTTAACAGATAAACTTGGTGTGTCTAGGCAGGACTGTAGAAGATGATAAATAAAAAGGAAAGGGGAAAGAGGAACTTTTAAAAAGGTTGTGTTAACGAACAGTTCGAATATGATTATGCAATATATATTGGGTGCTAACCTTTTATAAGGATCAGCTCCCAAGAATCACTGCATAATAGGGTGTTGCAGGAGTTTCAATCTATGAAAGATTGAAAGTAAAATTCATCTCCAATAAACCCCAAGATAACTAGAATTTAAGATTCTTTTCCATAAGTCTTCAATTTTCTGTTTTGTTGCAACAGCAAATCTAATCTACGAACAAGTATTTCCTTCTTTTTTTTCTTGTCTACCACTTTCCTTTTAAGATTTAATGACATATTTGCACCTCGGAAAATATAAAAAATTTAGATTTTTGATTATATAGACATATGTAAGTAAATGCAGGCCGATAGAAAAATCGTATTGGTTCTTAAGAAAGTTTCCTTTTTACTTCTTTTAGGGGGGATTAGCTCCTTGTCTTGCTTAGTGTAATCGGACTTTTTGCTTAACTCTTATATTATTCGACAAAATTCTTGTTTTTTTGTACTTCGTTTTTTAAAAATATCCTCTAAAGGGAATAGTCATTCCTAAATATTTCAAAAGTAACACCCCTTATTTCTTATCAAAATTATTTATACGGTAGGTAGAATGTCCTTTCAGAGGGATTGGGTCCGTATAAACTGGATTTTTCCTTCCAGTGATGGTGTAGTCCTATTAGCATTTTCCCTAGCACCCCAACAGTATAGGTACCAGAAACCTATTAACAAACGAAGCACAGAACTGTCCCCTGCTTCTTTCGAATCATTCTTGTGGGAGAAAAGAATCGTTTCTTGCAAATGGGCGAAAAAATGGTCAAAAAGTGTTTAAATATATCGAATGCTTTCTATGAAAATGTCGTTAAGAGGAAAGGGGGTGAGACAATGCACTTCCGCCATTTTCTAATACCAGCTCTTATGATGGGGGCAGCTCTATTCTTGCCAGGAAATGCTTTCGCTGAGAAGGGTGAACAAAATGGACCGTTACAGTCCAATAAAGAAATGGTACAAACTTCTGAAACATCGAAGAACTCAGCTGCACAAGCTAACGTTCCTTCAATTGCTGAAAGAGCTAAACCAATAGAAAAAACGGTGCAAGTACCTGAACAAGCTAAACAAAACAGCAAGGAAGCTAAATCACTTCCTTCCAAAGCTGCTCCTAAACCGGTCGCTTCCCCTCAACCTGCTAATGAAACGGCAAAAGCTTTGCCGGTGCAGGCCAAAGGAAATGGGTATGGTTTGTCAGACACAAAAAATGCTGGCAAAACCGTAAATACTCCAGGCCAGGAGAAAAAGGCAGCTGCTCAGGAAAAAGACAGCGGGTTTAAAACGGAACAACTACTTACATATGATATGACTGAAAATCCCCCTGATTATGAGGCAAAAGATAAAATCGAATCACCGTATTTGGTTTCTCGACTTCAGCCTCAAGAGGAAGAACCCAACATATCAAATAGTAATCCTGCGGTGAGTATTGAACCACCGTCGCCCGCTCCTGTAGAAAAGGACAAGGCTCCTTCAAGTAGGGAAGAGCTGCCTCCAGTCGATCAGGCAAGTAACCCAACACAGCGTTCAACTAATTCCGGCGGCTCATCAAATGATCGGGTTATCACGGGAATAGGAACCATTAGTTTGGTAGATAAGTGGTTTGAATGGAATAAGTACTTTGAAATGAGACTTGTCCAGCCGTTCCTTACTCGCGATGCATTACTGAATACCCAATGGGTGAATGCCCCGCCTTCACCACCGCCGCAAGCCGCTCCTTTTTTTAAAACCGTTAACCGCAGCTAAATGCCACGGCATACGAAAATTAAAGGAGCGAATAGGATAATGAAACATTATTTAAACACAAATAAAGTGATGAAATCTTTTGTATTAGCAGGAGCAGTATCGTTTGGAGTTTTCGCGGGAGCACATTTTACCGAGGCGGCAGGACCTGATAAGGCAAAACCACAACACACCGTTCAAGTAAAGGCTGAACAAAAAGTGAAGGTTAACGTGTCAAAACCTGCAGTTCCTGTAACACCAACTACTCCAGTTGTGAAGGAACAGCCGAAGGCACAACAAGCAGCCAAATCTCAAGCGAGTGTGCATGCCAGTGAAACGGCAAAAATGCATGCTAATCCGAACTCTGCAGTTCTCGGCAAGATTGGAAAAGTGGAAGAAACTACAGTACAAGAACCTACAGTACAAGAACCTGCTGCAGAAGAGCCAGTTATCGAGGAAGCTCCGGTACAAGAACCCGTTGCAGAAGAGCCGGTAATCGAGGAAGCTCCGGTACAAGAGCCAGTAGTAGAGCAAGGTACGGAATCCGAAGTGGAAGCAGAAGAGCCTGTAACAGCTGAAGATGAAGCGGCCGTTAAGGAAGATGTACAAGCAACAGATATTGCTTCTGAAGACGCTGCAGAGGATACCGAAAATGCCGACCAAGATTCTGATTCAAAGAAGGTCGATTATAATCACGAAGGTATCGTAACTTCGAAGAATGAAGAAGATGCAGATTCAGATGACGAAGACATAGACACAGACACAGACACAAATAAAGAACCTAAGGTCAATCCTTCAGCTGCCAATAAAATAAACTCACAAGCATACGAACATGCAAGTGATACCGCTAAAGCTCACGCGAATGCAAACGCAGCTGTCCATGCTTCTGGGGAAGTTTCCGAAGAAGCAGCAACTGAAGAAAAAGCTGAAGAAACAACTGAAGTTACAGTAGAGGACAATACCGAGGTTGTAGCAGATAAAACTACTGAAGATGCAGTTGAAGAGGATGCAGCCGTTGTAACTGATGAAGCTACTGAAGAAACAACTGATGCCACGGAAGAAGCTAATGCGGTTGTTGCAGAAGATGTTACTGTTGAGGCAGGAGCTGAAGAAGCAGTTAAAGTTGAAACAGAAGTCGTTACTGATGAAACTGCAGAAGTAACTGAAGAAGAAACAGTTGATACAGAAAAAGTAAACCCATCCCTATCAAACAAAGAAAAAGCACAGGCTAGCGTAAAAGCAAGCGCGCAAGCAAAAGCTGTCGCTGCTGCCAATTCAGCTGTACAAGCTGTAACTGTGGAAGATACGGAAACAGTTGTAACAGTTGAAGAAACCACAGACGATGTAGTTGCTGAAGATACAACTGTTGAAGCTGCAACAAAAGAATAATTTGTATGTTTAGGGGACTGTCCCACCGGCCAATCCCTGAAATACAAAAAAGGCCCGATTGCTCTAATCCAGTAGTCGGGCCTTTTTTACGTGCAAAACATTCGATTGGAGATAAATTCATCTTAATAGAAATAATCGTAAGAGGAGCTATTCTCTTATAAGTTTCATTAAAATATCTACATCCAGGACTTGATGACCCTCCTCATCCTTATTCGGGAGTAACATCAAACCGGAAAGGACCGAGAAGTAGAGCATCAAAAGCTTAGCAGGGTCGCCCGTACAAAATTCTCCCATTGCTTGCCCCTTTTTAAAAACGGGAATCAGCTGCTCAATGAAAGAGGGAATCGGGTATTGCCGAACAATTTCCTTTGCCTTGTTTGGGACTTCATCAGAGGTTTGTACTTGTTGTATGAGCATAAACGAATGTTTATTGCTTGTATCGAGCATTTTCTTGGTTAAATCTTTGATTTTTTCTACTGGAGAGCCCGACATATTCTCCAATGATGCAAAGGCCTCGGCGGTTTCTTCCATTGCATCCTTAACAAGGTCAATAAAAAGTTCATCCTTTGAATGGTAATATCGATAGGTAAGCCCCTGACTGATGCCTGCCTCCTTGGCGATCATGCTTATTTTCGTGCCAATAATTCCGCGTTTGGCAAATACTTTTAGAGCCGCTTTTTTTATTTGTTCCCTTCGTTCTTCACGGTTCTGGTCTAGTTGCTGCTCATTTAATGGAGGCATCTTCTTCACTCTTTTCTTTTTTCCAAATATATTTATCCATTCATCGATAACTTAACTTGTTCTTCACTAATGTTCCATAGTTTCCTAGCTAATTCTTTGTCAGTTGCCACTTCTGCAGGTTCCTTCTGTTGTCGGTCAACACAATATTTGCCGTTAAGATTTGAGATATCGTTTGTTTCTGCAAGCCAAACTAATGTATCTGCCCCCTTTTCTGGGGTACGGGAAAAAAGATTCATTACAGCCATAGTTGCCTTGGCCATCATTCCATTATTTTGATTAAAATTTGTTGCCACAAGTCCGGGATCGAAACAATGAACGGTGACATTTGTCCCTTCTAGATGACCCGCCAATTCAGATGTAAATAAGATATTGGCGAGCTTTGTCTGCGCGTAGCGTAGGGTCGGTCCCCCCATTATTTTTTTATAACCTCTATAAAGAACCTCCCCATTTACATCGGTAAAGTCAAAGCCGTCTTTTGCCATCTTATGGCCATGAGAAGCCGTATTAATCACCCGGGCGGAATCACTTTCCTTAAGTCGTTCTAAAAGTAGGGAGGTGAGCAGAAAAGGGGCTAAGTGGTTCACAGCCCAGGTCATTTCCACTCCTTCTTCTGTTTTCTGAAAGGTATCGAATAAAGCGCCTGCATTATTCACTAAAATATCAATTCTTGGACACCGTTCAAGAATTTCCGCTGCAACTAGGCGGATGGACTTTTGGGAGGATAGATCAGCAATAAATACATCTACATTAATTGGTTTGCTTGTTTGTGACTTTAATAGGTTTGAAATTTCTTCAGCTTTGCGGTGATTTCGAGCAATAATCCCTAGATTGGCACCGCGTGATGCCATTGCCTGTGCCGCTGCAAGGCCAATTCCGCTTGTGGCACCTGTAATCAATACATATTTGTCCTGTAAATCCCAGTCTTTTTTTGTAGTATTATTCGCCATTTTTTTGCTCTCCCTTTTTGAATGAACAATTCATTCATTTTTAAAATCAGTATATTTCACGACTTTGAAAAAAGTACCAATAATTTGGGGTGAGGTAAAATATTATAAATTGTAAGTTTAGCGCTTTTAAAAACTAATAAATAAAAAGGTTGGAAAAAACTACATTAATTATTAAATTTTGAGACTTATATATCAATCAAAAATATAATAATGAGTAAGGAGGAATTGATCTTCCATAATCGGGTGCATTCACTGAATAAGAGCTGCGCTCTTTTTTTTATGGGCCAGATGATTGAATTGTAAAATATTCTTTGATTAATAAGCCTTTGAGAGAAGCGAATAGTTAGCTGAACATGATACAATGAATATGAAAAACTTGTTTAAAGATGAAAGTTTTGCCAATTCAAGGAGGGAATGGAATGTTTACATCAGTAAATGATTTCTTAAACGAATGGAAACAAGAAGCAGCTGTTACCCAAAAAGTACTGGACGCACTGACAGATGAATCGTTGAATCAGGAAGTTTCACCAGGATTATACAGCATTGGAAGCCTGGCTTGGCACATTACTGGAGCAGTTTACTACTTTCCTTCACAGGTAGGATTAAAATTCGAGATTCCTGATCTTCAAAAAGAAGCACCAAAATCAGCCGCTGAAATTAGCGAGACCTATAAAACAGTAAGTCAGCGGTTAACACAAGCATTTCCTGAACAGGTTTCAGATGAAAATATGAACAAAATGGTGAATTTATTTGGAATGGACATGCCAGTTCAAGCTGTTTTCCGTCTGCTAATTCAACATCAGGCTCATCATCGCGGACAATTGACTGTCCTTATGAGACAAGCTGACTTGAAGGTTCCTGGCGTATATGGTCCTAGCAAAGAAGAATGGGAAGCAATGAATGCTCAAAAGAGCTAATATCGTAAATGATTTGCAAAAAAGCCGGCGCCTGCCGGTTTTTTGTACTTTCAGCAAATCCCTTAGTATAGTTGACTTTGTCGAAAAATACAATTTAAACGTAACAGATACTAGAATGATTGTACTATGTGAATGAGTACGGCAGTACTTTTTTTCATTTTAGGGGAGGGATAACATTTTTTCCTTCATTTAAAATAAAATGGATTAGATAATAATTTTCATTCACATTATTTTTAGAAATGAAGGAGGTAAAATGAAGAAGAAAACTACTAAGCTATTACTTATTGTCATTACAATTCCCTTGATAGGTTCAGTCCTTCTTGTATTAGTTTCCTCATTAATATTTTCTCCACCATATGTTTTTAGGACGATTGTAAATGGAAATTCGGATGTAATGGATTACAAAGTTTTCCCCGAGCGGATGATTCAAAAAAGCTCTCAGCCCTATAATTACAAATACAACCTGGATGAATCTCTAAAAGCCATGTCAATAGATTATATGTATAGAGGAAAGGGAAAATCAAAACCATTGGGCCTCTTTCTTCAGGAAACAAATACCACGTCTTTTATCATTGTCCACGATGATGAGGTGGTGATGGAAGAATACTACAACGGATATGACAAGGACATGGTTAATACATCCTTCTCAATGGCTAAGTCAATTGATTCGTTGTTAATTGGAATGGCGATTGAAGATGGTTATATTAAAAGCGTAAAACAGTCCATTGCTGATTATATAAGTGAGTTCAAAGGAACAAATATGGAGAGTATTACAATTGAAGATTTACTTATGATGCGTTCCAACATTAGCTACGAGGAAGGGAAAATTTGGTTTAGCGACGATGCTAAAACCTATTATATGCCTGATTTACGTAATTTAGCGTTGACCCATAATAATCTGACGACAAAATACCAAGGTAAATTCCATTATAACAACTATCATCCTTTATTACTGGGGATCATATTGGAGCGTAGTACAGGTAAACATGTATCGGAATATTTTGAAGAAAAGTTATGGAATAAAATCGGAGCTGAAAATGATGCTTCATGGAGTCTAGACAGTAAAAAAACAGGTTTTGAAAAGATGGAGAGCGGTATTAATTTCAAAGCTATTGATTTTGTAAAGATAGGCAGCATGTTACTTCATAGCGGAACGTGGAATGGGCAGCAAATACTAAATGAAATATGGGTAAAACAATCTACGCTAAGCGACTTCCCTTTAAATAATGATGAATATAAAGGTTCATTCTTAGAAAATAGTAATATAGGGTATAAATACATGTGGTATAGTACACCAAATAATAATGGCAGCTTAGACTTCTTTGCAATGGGAAAGTATGGACAGTACCTATATATGTCTCCGGAAAATAATCTTGTTATTTTACGTACGGGTATATCGGTGGGAAATGTAGATAGCTGGACAGATGTTTTTAAAGAAGTTTCTTTAAAACTAAGTCCCCATCTCATAAAAAAAGGTACTATTTTTAGCCAAAACCACACAAAAAACGCCCATCAATCTCAAGATGGGCGTTAAACTAATCCTTTCACTCCTTTTAAGAGCACTGTTTACGTTTTGATCTTAAATCCTACATCTTCTGTTGCATCCAATGTAATGTTTTTTTTATTCCTTCCTGATAGGGCGTCCGCGGTACAGGTCCTATTTTTGCTTCGTATTTCTTCCCGCTCAAGATTACGGGGTCCTCAGTCAAGTACATCATCTCCACCAGCTCTCTCATGAAAGGATGAAAGATTCCGATGAAGCGAATCATCGTTTTTGACACGGTTCTGATTGGCTTTTTATATCCTGCTTCCTTTCGTAAAATCTCTATAATTTCTTCGCCTGTTATCGGATGGGCGGATGGGATATTCCAATTTTGATTGTACGTATCCTCTCGTGAAGCTAATTCTACCATCGCCTTTGCAGCGTCCAATGTAAAAATATACTCACGAGCCACTTTGAGATCACCAACGAAATTCGCAGTTTTATGCTGAACCACGTTTTTGAGCGTTTCATGAAGAATCGTATTTTCCGCATTGGGGCCGTATACATCCGGCAAATGAACAATTAAAGAAGGGATACCGCTTCCTTTCAATCGATTTTCCATTGCAAGCCGGATGTTCCCTTTTTTTGTATGCGGCTCTTTCTTGGTATCTTCATTTACTTCTATTTTGGATTGCCGTCCATATGCATAAATATTATCCACTAGGGCAATTTTTGCATGGTGTATTTCTGCAGCCCGGACGATTATCTCGATGCATAAAGGATGCTTCTCCTCCCATTCTGGATAAGGAAAGCTCACTGCATGAAAGATGACATCGACACCATCAGCTGCCTCGATGACGTCCTTTTCCACTAAGGCATCCCCTGGAAAAATGGTTACCCTCGGCTCATGCTGATAAAGAGCATGTAACTTTTCTTTTCCCCTAGAAAATGCAACCACTTCTACACCTCTGTTACCCAACTCACGAACTAATGCATAACCCATTCCACCTGTTGCACCTAGGACTAATGCTTTCTTCATTACGAACATCCTCCTCATCAATTGACCACTGGTCAAATATTTCTAAAAAAATAGAGGGAAGCTCCAAACGGTAAAATGATTTAGAGCAATCCTTTTATGATGAATTGTACATGCGATTTAGCTGCCAATTCCGCTTCGTCAAAACGATCAACATATCCACGATAATGTGAAACAAAGCCATGCAGCGCGATAAATGCCGACCAAACGTCAATAATCTTCAGTTGTTTTGTAGACAAGGATTGGACCGTTTGGGCAAATTTTTGATAACAGAGGTTGGCAGCTTCCTGGGAGAGACTATCTACCTCCGTATTTCTTACCATAAACATAATTTCATACTGACTTTGATGGTTTAATCCGAATTCAATAAAGCGAAGAAGTAAGTTAGAAAGCTTTGTTGAGTCATCTTCGGGCCCTTGAATAGAGTCTTCTATAAGGTTGTTCAATATAGAAAAATCATCTTCGACAACCGCATAAAAAAGTTCTGCTTTATTTTTAAAATGGTAATAAATTGCACCATGACTGCAGCCCAGTTCCTTAGCTATATTGCGCATAGAAACCTGTTGAAAGCCTTTTTCGACAAACTGGGTCCGTGCTTTCTGTATAATTAATTCTCTTGTCAGCTCCTGGGAAGCCGTTTTGCGAGGGGACATGTTCAAACTCCTTTAATTAACCACTGGTTAATAACCAGTATAACACTTTTTATATCGTTATAGAAGTAATCTTTAATCGCCACGCCATTTATTGCCAATTTCTTGCTATAATTACTACAAGGGAAAGTTGGAAGGGGTGGAAAGATTATGAAAATCTCTGTGATCATTGTGGATGATAACTCCTTTATTCGCGAAGGCTTGAAAATTATCCTTCATACATACGCAGAGTTTGAGGTGCTTGAAACGGTGAGTGATGGAAAAGAGGCCGTAGACTTTTGCTTAAAGAATAAGGTCGATATAGCCCTTCTGGATGTCCGCATGCCCAATATGAATGGGGTGGAGGCGTCCAAGCTGATTACGGAGCAAACCAGCACAAAGCCGATTATCTTGACCACCTTTGATGATGATGAATACATTCTTGATGCTATCAAAAATGGCGCCAAAGGCTATTTATTGAAGAACAATGACCCCGAACAAATTCGTGATGCGATCAAGAGTGTGTATAACGGAAACAGTATTATTCAGGAGGTTATTTTAGAAAAAATAAAGTCCAACCTCGCGGAAAAAAAAGCTCCCGAGACGCCAATGGACCTCAGCCTGTTCACCGAAAGAGAACGAGAGATCATGTCCCTGATTGCTAAAGGGTATTCCAATAAAGCGATATCCAAGCAATTGTTTATTTCCGAAGGGACGGTGGCCAATTATATAACATCAATATTAAATAAGACCGGGCTTGAGCACCGGACCCAGATTGCGATTTACTATCTGAAGGGGAAAGTGGAATAGGATGGAGCTGTGGATGATTGGGACGAAGCTCGTCCTCCTGCTTTATATAGCCTTCTGCTTTGTACGGGCAGAGGGTAGTTCGATCGACTTGGCGGTTCTTACCTTTCTGCTTTATTTTTGTATCAATATTACCCTGTATATTTTTAAACATACTACCATCAAAAGGCTGCTTCTCATCGGATCCATCTGTATGACCGTGGCAGCCTATTCAATGGTGCATCCGATCTTTAGCATTCTTTTACCACTATCCATTGTGGAGTTGGCCGCAGGCTTTATTGAACAAAAATTCATACGTCTGCTTCTCGCCATCCTCCCGATCTTTTATTTACAAGAACCGTTCCAGCCGATTTACGGGTTAGTAGCCATCTTTTGCTTTATGCTTTATTCCGTCACTACAAGCTTCCATTACATGCAGGTGAAGGATGAGGCGCAGATGGATTCGATGCGAAAAGCGATGGGGAAATTAACCAAGCGTGTAAATGAAAATACCGAGTACATTCGTCAGTCGGAATATACCTTTAAATTAGAGGAACGAAATCGAATTTCACAGGAGATTCACGATAAAATCGGTCATTCGATGACAGGGGTCCTTTTTCAAATGGAAGCGGCGAAACGGCTGCTGGAAACCGATCCAGGGAAAGCAGCCGAGCTGCTGCAAAATGCCATCCAGATTTCAAAGGAGGGCATCGAAAACATCCGCTTGACCTTGAAAAATATGAAGCCTCCAACAGAGCAGGTCGGCATTCATCGCCTGAAGCTGATGATTGATGATGTCAATGCCAAACAGCCAATTAAAACCGTGCTGACGTATGAAGGGAATTTAGATGTCATTTCTCCGATCCAGTGGAAAATTATCCATGAAAATATCACGGAGGCGCTCACAAATGCAATGAAATATTCCCAGGCAACGCTTGTTTCGGTCGATTTGAAGGTGTTAAATAAACTGGTCAGAGTCGAAGTGAGGGATAATGGCGTGGGAACAGACACGATTAAAAAAGGGCTTGGCATCATTGGGATGGAGGAGCGCACCGCCGCAGTGGACGGAACGATGATTGTCGACAGCACTCATGGCTTTTCCGTCACCACCCTCCTGCCGATATGAAAATCTAACGCTCACAATATGAAAATTCTCATGTGAAAAGAATGAACGATTGCACTTATGCAGGTTCATTCTTTTTTTTATACTTGAACTATAGAAACGATCTAGGGGTGAAGAGATGAACGTGTTGGAGATAAAGAATGTAACGAAGAAGTTCGCAGATTTCATTGCGGTTGATAATATGAGTCTAGCTGTTGCCGAGGGAGAAATCTTTGGCTTTCTCGGGGCCAACGGCGCGGGGAAAAGCACCACGATTAATATGATTGCCGGGCTGCTGCGCTGTAATGACGGCATCATTAGTATTCTTGGAAAAAATTCAGCCAAACACAGCCGTTTTGCAAAAATGAACCTTGGCATGGTTCCCCAGGATTTGGCCATCTATGAGGACATGACGGCCTATGAAAACGTTAGATTCTTTGCCGGCCTATACGGTCTGCGCGGCGCCGAACTGCATGACCTTGTTGTGGAAGCACTGGAGTTTGTCGGCCTACAAGATAAACACAAGAGCTATCCCAATAGTTTTTCAGGGGGGATGAAGCGGCGCTTAAACATCGCCTGTGCCATTGCCCACCGGCCGAAGCTGATCATTATGGATGAACCGACAGTAGGCATCGATCCACAGTCCCGCAACTATATTCTGAATTCGGTTAAGAAGCTAAACGAAATGGGCTGCACCATCATTTACACAAGTCACTATATGGAGGAAGTCGAAGAGATTTGTTCGCGGATTGCCATCATTGATCACGGAAAAATCATTGCCGAGGGAACGAAGGAGCAGCTGAAATCACTCATTACTAATACGAAGGATTTATGGATTGAGGTTAAATCCTCTGAAAACTTGAACATTCAGGCTATCAAAGAAATTCCTGGCGTCGAAGCTGTTTCGATAGAGGAATATTTTATTAAAATCAACTCGGATACGGGCGTTAATAATTTAAACAAAATCATTGAGCATTTGATTAACAATGGGATTGAAATCCGCGGCCTCCAAGAAAAGGCCCCAAATTTAGAGACTGTGTTTTTAACCTTAACCGGAAGAAACCTAAGGGACCAATAGGGGGGATTCACATTGAACATACTCAATATTGCCTGGAAAGGCATTAAAACAGAGTTCCGGGACATTAAAACCTTGATTTTCTTGTTAGCTTTCCCGATTCTTTTAATGCTCGTCCTTGGAACAGCCCTGTCGAACACGTTTACGACCAGTCTTCCTGTGGATGATCTCCATGTGTTATATAAAGATACAACACAAGAAGGGAGCTTTCAGCAATTTATCAAGGCAGCGGAAAAGTCGGGGATGCATTTTAAGAAAGTCACCGATCAAGTAGATGGAAAAAAAGAAGTGAAGCGAAGTACCTTTGATGGGTATGTAGAAGTGACCGAAAATGGGGTCCAGCTCTATGTCAATGATGATAATAGTATAAAAGGGAGTATCCTGCAAGGCATGGTCTCCGGGTATGTCGACAAGTATAATATTGCTTCTGAAGTCATGAAGACAGCACCTGATAAGCTAAATGCAGCCTTTACGGCGGGGGAGCAGAGAGATTTTATTAAAGAAACCTCGCTAAATCCGAATAAGCAGCCGGGATCGATGGATTATTATGCGATTGTGATCACGACGATGATTGTGCTGTACGGGGCGCTGCCGGCCAGCTCGCTGATTGTCAGTGAACGCGTGAGAAGGACGGCAGATCGCCTGATTGCTGCACCGGTAAGGAAAAGTGAAATTTTTATCGGTAAAGTGTTGGGGAGTCTCGTTAGCAACGGCTTGTGTGTCATTCTCGTCATCCTGTTTAGCAAACTATTATTCAAGGCAAACTGGGGTGACCATCTGGGGCTGGTATTTCTTGTGCTGCTGACAGAAGTGGTGTTTGCAATTAGTTTGGGAATTGGCATCAGCTTCCTAACGAAATCTAGTGCGGCACCTCAAGTCATCATTATGATCATTGTGCAGCTATCGTCCTTTTTTGGCGGGGCTTATTTTAAAATAGACAATCCGGAAGGAATTTTTAAACTGATAACCGAGCTTTCACCGCTTACCTGGATGAATGAAGCGATAACGAAAATCATCTATGCAAATGACTTTGCTGCCGTCATTCCGGCAATCAGCATCAATCTGATCGGCTCGTTTTTATTGTTACTAGTGGCAATCATCTCACTGCAAAGAAGGGAGGGGGTATAATGAGGGATATCCTCTGGATCGTGCAAAACACGTTACGTGTGACATTTCGAAAAAAGAAAAACATCTTGCTGTATTTGTTTATGCCGTTAATCGGAATTTTTATTGCGCTGATGGCCTATGGCGGTGATCAAAAAATGATCTTGCATGTCGGCGTTGTCAATCAAGACAAAGCTGAGATTACTGCGGATACGATTCAGTTTTTAGGAGGATTAGAGAATGTGAAGATTACCGAGCTAGAGGCAGGGCAGGTTCAAGAAGAAATAGTTTCCGGTAAGCTCGACAGTGTGATTACCTTTGAAAAGGGGTATTCAGACAGTGTATTGGCGGGGCGGCCTGACCATATTCAGCTCACTTCCATCAAAGGCGCGCAAGTGACAGGCTTCGTGAAGTCCTATTTATATCAATACATCGATAATATCTCGACGATCAGCCGTGCAGCCGATGGAAATCAACAGACTTTTCAGCAGATGTACCAGGATTACCAGCAATCGTCCTTTCAACTCTCAACACATTCTTTAGCGGATACATCGAGGAATAAAAATATGACGACTCAAACGATTGGTTTCCTGATTATGATCATGCTGATTTCTGCAAGTAATTTGTCAGAGATCATTCTGCTGGAAAAAGAAAAACGCACCTATTTTCGACTGTTATCGACTCCGATTAACGCAAGAAAATATTTATTGGCAAATGTGTTGGTCAACATGCTGGTGATGACGGTTCAGGTTGCCGTTACGCTAACCATCATGAAAAGCGTCTTTCATATTGGTCTGAACATGTCTTATTGGGAAGCGGCGGTCGTTATGCTTCTGTTCTCAATGATTGCGGTTGGGCTATCGCTTGTGTTGATTTCCTTTTCAAAAAGCCGCAGTGCAGCAAATGCCCTGCAGAATTTAATTATTACCCCAACCGTGATGCTTTCCGGGTGCTTCTGGCCTGTGGAAGTCATGCCAACAACCTTGCAGAAAATAGCGAACTTCCTGCCGCAGCGCTGGACACTTGATACGTTAACGAAGCTGCAGGAAGGGCATGCGTTCAGTGAGTTATCCTTGAACTTGCTGATTCTCTTTGCCTTTGCGGCGGCGTTTTTCTTAATTACGGTCTATAAATTCAGCCGCAATAAGACAACAGAGAATTTTGTATAGGACGGAACAATAAAATGAGAGGAATCTCAAAAATTGATTGGGATTTCTCTCGTAAAATCTTGTCTGAAAAAAGCTACATGAAAGTAGAACGGGTTCTGTTACCTGTCACAAAAATCCAAAATGTGTATTAAAATGACCATCAATTTGTATGTGAATTTGATGGTCATTTTTTATTGATATAACGCGAATAATTATAAAAATAAGCGTGAACCTGTAGTCCAATTTGTATATCAAAATGTAAGGTTACAGAGATTTCTGTTACCTCGCAAATTGGACTACAAAATGCTGTGTTTTTTATTTACAAAACCACGTTTTTCTTTGGCCTTGGCTCTGTAATTATTCAATGATGATTTTCGTATAGGTATGAGAATTCATAGGCGGAGAATTTCCGGCTAATGTATATAAAGGAAGCTTAAGTAGCAGAGATAAGCGGAGAAATTCCGGTTAACAGCTCTGAATAAGCCAAAATTCAAAGATTTGGATCATATAAGCGGAAAAACTCCGCTTATTTTTAAGGAAATATGGGTATTTCCCAATTTAAACGGAATTTTTCCGGTTATTTTTCAAACACAGTGAAATCAACATTCAGTTTTATAACAGTGCCTTGGCCATAAAATGGTGGAACTTTGTAATATTCTTACATAACAAAATGTATAACAGATATAAGGACATTTTTAAACGCATTTTTATAAAAAGTTACAGGTATCGGAACCCGTTAATGAAAGTTGAACTTTATTCTTAGTCGATACAAATTAAATTTAAATGATGTGAAATGACACTGGAGACTAGTTCATAATTCACTCGGGAAGGTTCTAACATGGCATGGATGGCTAATCCATCTATAATGGCATATAGTTTTTCCTTTTCAATATCGATATGTAGATTTTTCCGCAGCAATTGATGCTTTTCTAAAAAAGTGAATATATTATCAATTGCCAGGAAAATTCCATCGGTGTCTGTACCAAATACATCCCCCTTTTTCCTGCTATAAAAAATAAAGGTAAACCATACTTCCATTTCAGCCATCGTTTCTTCATTAATGGGGATTATTTCTAAAATGACCTTTAATACCTTCTCTTTTGGCTGTAAATCACTTGCTGCAATTTTACTAATACGAGCAATTACCCTCTCTTTAACGAGATTCATGGCATAAACGAGCAATTCATTTTGTGTTGAAAAATAGTGCCGCAATGCCCCTAAAGACAGCCCGGCTTCTTTGGCAATTTTTCTTACCGTCGCTCCTTCCATTCCTTCACGTAGAATCACCCGCCACGTTGCCTCCGCAATTAACTTTTTTTGATGATCATGGTCAATAATTTTTGGCATACCTTATTTTATCAATAAAAATGGGCGTGTGCAATTTAATAATACAGTTGTATTATTTAAAATCAGATGTTAATATGGGTATTAAATAATACAGTTGTATTGGAACGGGGTGTCTTTTTGAATTTAATTGCTTGGATGATTATAGCCTGTGAAATAGGGTTTTGGATTGTCATATTGTTAGGGCTAGTTTCGCGATATATTCTAAATAAAAAGAAGCTGGGGCTTTTTTTCTTTGCGTTGAGCCCTGTTATTGACTTAGTTTTATTGATTACCGCTAGTATTGATATATTTCGGGGTGCGACAGCAACAATCGCACATGCCATTGCCGCTGTGTATATAGGAGTTTCTCTTGCCTTTGGAAAAGGGATGATTGAATGGGCTGATCAAAGGTTTCGTTATTATCTCTTAAAAGAAGGCGAAAAGCCCTTAAAGCGTTATGGGTTAGTGTACGCCTGGCATTATTTAAGAGGATGGGGTAAGCATTTAGTGGCTTATCTGATTGGAGCTGCTATGTTAGCAGGAGTCATTCTTCTTATTAACGACCCCGGTAGAACAGAAGCCCTTTTCAGTGTTCTAAGATTATGGTCATTGGTGCTGGGGATTGATTTACTCATTGCCATATCAAACTTTGTTTGGCCAAAAAGGAAAAAAGTAAAGGAAAAAACGGGGTCAGTCCACCAATAATGGAAAGCGTAAAGCGAAGTACCGCTTTCTAGTGTAGAATGGGGCTGTGATTTATATTGATGAAAATGCAAGAAAGGTTGTTTTATTTTATCCTTTTTTGCCTCATTATTCCTGTCGCAATTGGAATGATTATACAAATAACTGCAATCGGTAGAAACCATTTGCCAAAACCATTCCCCCAGTCTAAAGCAATCGAGATGGATTCAAATAAGATAAGGGCAAAGATGATTATGCAGATATTTTTTAATTGATTCATCAATTTTCGGCTGTTCATATAAAACTGTTTTGCATTAGATTCATTAAATCTTTGTGGGTAATTATAAATTGGGGGAATTTTTCTAAAGTTTGCAAGAAAAGAATAATGAAAGCCCCTATGCCAGGTAAAATCAAAAGTTCCCATTTTGACCCCCACCGATCCACTTCTCCGGAGGCATTAAAATGTCCTGGCACTTTTTCAGGAAGCCTGTTCCAAACAGCAATCAAAAAGATAATTGATCCAAAGTAAAATGAGTAGCCAATGATATCCCAAATCCATTCGTTCTTTGTCTTTTTGATATTTAATTTTGGCCGTTCCCATGAATTGGACATGTTTTGCCACCCCCGACTATAATATTTTTTAAGGTTTCATGTATTTATTTTAACATCTTGAGCTTATATATCCCAATAAAACCCATTCCTAAAATGAACCTTTTTGTCTGTTCGGCTGTATAAGTTATAAAGAGATAAGAAGGAGTGGATGAAATATGGCATTAGGGTGGTTAATAGGCACGATTGCCGCGGCAATTCTTGGAACGACGTTTGCCATACTCATTGCGACAATGAACAAAAAGGTCGTTAGAGATTATAAAGGGAATATTGACTTTAAGAAGTCCGACATTTATTATTACTGGACACGGTAGAAGCGAATCTAGCCTTTAACTTTATTCTAAAAAAAGGCTAAAATCGCTTTTTATTTTTTTGACATTATACAGTTTAACTGTATATAATGTAACTATATAGTCAGACTGTATATTATCCTATAGTAAGACAGGTGAAACCATGAAACGAGATCGACATATTCCGCTTACAGAAACAGTGTATTATATACTTTTATCATTATTAGAGCCGGCACACGGATATTTGATTCTCCAAAAGGTGGAAGAACTTAGCGGAGGGCAGGTGAGGATGGCGGCCGGGACATTGTATGGAGCGATAGAAAATTTGTTAAAGCTTAAATTTATACAGCCGGTTCCTAGTGAGGATAGCCGGAGAAAAGTTTATTTAATTACGGATAAAGGAAAAGAAATGCTGCATCTTGATTTAGAAAGAATGAAGCATATGATACAGGTTACGGAAGAAGCGTTTATTAAGTAACAATGAGGTGAGATCATGAGAAAATTTAAGTTTTTCCTAAACTTTGAAAAGGAAGCAAACTGGCTGAATCAAATGGCTGAGGAAGGATTTGAATTTGTAGGAAAGTCAATGGGGTATCATTTCCGTCCAGCCAAGCCAGAAAAGACAGATATTAAAATTGACTATCGCACATTTAAAAATAAAGCAGATTTTATCGATTATTGTACACTTTTTGAGGACTGCGGATGGAAGTATATTGCCGGGACAAAAAGTTCCGGGACTCTATATTTTAAAAAAGTCAGAGCAGATGCGGATGAAGACATTTTTTCTGATGCAGATTCCAAGGCTGGCAGATACAAAAGGCTGTCACAAATGTATATGGCATTATCTATGTGTTATTTGCCTATTTTTGCAGCATTGATCACAACGGGTGCCATTGATGCGGCTGGTCTGTTAAGTCCAAAGAGACTCTATTATACACCGGGGTTATGGAATATGGCAGGGGCGGATTTTTGGGGAGCATTTCTGTTTGAAACACCATTTGCCCTATTTAGGGCAGCAACATGGGCTCTTTTCCCAGTAATCATCATTTTATTCCTTTTCTTTAGTTATAAAACTGAACAGCATTATAAAAAATTAATGAAATAAATGGTAATAGCCTTATTAATAATAAGGGTCAGTTCCTAGGACTGACCCTGACTACGTTTTCCAGATAAAATAGGGGTTAAAAGGCCCGTTTTTTTAAATGGGATTTTAGCAGCTGGTACTATTTAAGAGAGACACAGGGACGGTTCTTCTGCTTCTGAAGCATGAGAACCGTCCCTGTGTTTCATCTTCGATTAAATTCGGAGCGTTCCTGGCACTAAATCAGAATGCCATGTTTTATTTACATAATTTACAAAAAAATCATAGAAAAGTAACCGTTCTTTCACCATGGATTAAAAAACGAGTGTTTTAATTGAGAAGAAAGTACTAGTTCAAAAGTCCAAAAGGGGAGGAAATTAAAAATGAAAAAGAGGGTAACAGTGGTATTAGCTTTAAGCTTAATGATACCGGCAGTAGCACCTGCAGCCTTAGCGGCAGGGGATATCACGATTCAATCTTATAAATTCAACTCGATGAAGGCGCCAGCTACAATTGAAGAAATGGTAAAAACATATACCAACGCTTCTCTGGATGTTACATATAGTAATGGCGACAAGAAAAATTTCCCGCTTACATATAAACAGTTGTATATGACAGACGAGAACATTGTCACAAATAAAGGGATTAAAATTCCAGCGGGAACTCCCATTGATGTAAATGGCAATCCAATTGTCGATAACAGTGTTCCCAGCCAACCATCTTATTATATTTCCGATGCACCCGACTCCAATAGCCTAATAAATGTCGGCGGAAACCTTTATATGATTTCCCATTTTGAATATGATACAGAAGATAATTCCGGCGGTTCCGCATACGGTAAACTCCCGGCATCAATGACATTAACAGCGTTAAACCAAGACAAAAAAACCGGTGAATTAACCGTAAATAATGCGAAGAAAATTGACTTTGCAAACGTCAATGGTTTATGGATCCCATGTAATGGCTCGACTTCTCCTTGGGGAACACATCTGGGTTCGGAGGAATATGAACCGGATGCACGGAATTTTTTAGAAAATCCGGCGACAGATCCTACCAATGTAAAAGCATTTGCCAAGTTTTATTTTGGCGATGAGGCAAAAGCCAATCCATACTATTATGGCTGGATTCCAGAAATAACTGTTACGGCAAACGGCGATGCCAGTGTAGTGAAACACTACAGTGCAGGCCGTTTCTCTCATGAAGTCATGGAGGTCATGCCTGATAACAGGACTGCTTATTTTGGTGATGACGGCGGTTATACAGCTACTTTTATGTACGTTGCAGATAAAGAAAAAGACCTTTCTGCTGGAACCTTATATGCTGCAAAATGGAACCAGACGAGTGATGTAAATGGCGGATCAGCCAATTTACAATGGATTAAACTCGGACATGCTACGGATGATGAAGTAAAGGCCATCATTGACAATGGAACAACATTTGATGATATTTTTGAAAAAACAACTGATGCTGCTTCTGCAAAAGATAACGGCTTTTCTGCCATTAAAACATATCCAAGCGGAAAAATTGAATATCTGAAAGTCAAGCCAGGAATGGAAAAAGCTGCGGCCTTCCTAGAATCACGCCGTTATGCCGCAATAAAGGGTGCAACTTCAGAATTCAATAAAATGGAAGGCATTGCTGTGAATGCAAAAGATAAGAAAGTCTACATGGCGATGTCAGGTGTCAGCGGTGCAATGTTAGCAAGCAGTTCTGATCCTGTAGATGATATTCATGTCCAGAAAATTAATGCTGGTGTAACCTATGAGCTTAACTTATCAGGCGGATTACAAGATAGTGAAGGAAATTCAATCAACAGTGCATATGCTGCCACGAATATGAAAGGTCTTGTTGTCGGAGAGGATCTGGCTGCACCTGATGCTTACGGAAATAAATCAAATCCGGACAAAGTAAATAAACCGGATAACCTAAGCTTTTCCGAAAAAATGAGAACTTTATTTATTGGCGAAGATGGTACTGAGCATACAAACAACTATGTTTGGGCTTATAACGTAGACACAAAAGAACTTTCCCGCGTGTTATCAGTACCAGCAGGGGCCGAAGCAACCGGATTACGTGTCATTGATGATTTTAATGGGTTCTCTTATGTGCTAAGCAACTACCAGCATCCAGGTGATGAGCTCGACAAATGGCAGGGAACGGCTGTCAATAAGGCGGATTTGTTAAAAGCCGTTGATGATGCAATAGGGATCAATAAAAAAGGCGGAGTCGGCTATCTTGCTATACCGAATGTAACCCCAGTTCAAGAACCGGCACCGACAACAACTCAGCCGCCATCAAATAATCCTGATGCACCGAAAACAACCAACTCTGGTGCACCGCAAACAACTAATCAAGTCGTAAAAGGCGGAACTTCTCCGGTTACAGGAACTCCGTTTGTGAATGCCCTGTTAGGAGCAGCTGCGCTGCTTGGAGCTGGATTTGCATTGGTTCGTTCGTCTTTACGTAAGTCAAAATCAACAAGATAAGGTCGTTTGAGCATTACCGCTGAGGTCTTTTCTGGAACTTTTTCGGGAAAGACCTTATTCTAAATACAATTTGAACAAAAGGAGGTTGAAAGGATGAAGTCAAAAAAATTTTGGTTAGGGAGTTTGTTGGCTGCTATTGGTTTATGCCTACTGATCTCCATCCCCCTTTATTTTATTCAATCTCATGCCAGCAAAACGAAACTGTTAAAGGATTATAATAAACAGGAACAAGCCCTTACTTCTGATTTAGCAACAGATTATCAGCTGCCACCCAAGCCAATTAACCGAAAAAATCAAAAAGATGATGATTTAATTGGAAAACTGGTCATTCCAAAGATTTCCTTGGAGGTACCAATAGTAGAAGGAACCGATCAAAAGGCTTTAAAAAAGGGCGCCGGACATCTGACGACAAGTGTAGCAGCAGGAGAAAATGGCACAAGTGTGATTGCCGCTCATAATACGACTTTTTTCCACCACATTGGCGAGCTTGCGTTAAAGGATACTGTTCAAGTGGATACCCTATCAGGAACGAAAACCTTTGAAGTATACGAAACAAAAGTGGTCAAAACAGGAGACCCTATTTATAATACGGTAACGCCATCTCTTGTGCTGGAAACCTGTTATCCGTTTGATGTAGGCACGGAAACTCCATATCGGTATCTTGTCTTTACGAAAGTTATCAATTAAGCACCTAATCTTTTAAAAAATTGATGTGTTGCATTAAACCGTACCATAAGGATAAGATGGACCCGAAAATGCGGATTTACAACGCCAAGCTATCTATTGATACAAAGTTTTTTGTATTAACGTTGTAAATCCGTATAATCCTGATTCTCCCCCAAGAAAAGAGCATCCCATATTGTAGAATATTATTGTTGTATTAATTTATCACGGTCGACTGCTTGTGGAGGTTCCTCCATCCAGCCTTGTTTAATCATAATATTGGCACCATCTTCCACATACAGTGCGACTTCTGGAATCAAAGAAATATATTTAAGACCTAAATCTCTCCTTGGACTTGCTGCTAATGCAGTTCCATAATAGCCGATTCCTGCTGCAACCATGGCTGTAACATGAAACATCATTAGTTTATCTGAAAAGATACTTGCTGTTGTATTTAAAACAGCCGAACCTGAACTTACAGGGGCTGGCAGATCCTCCTTGGTTAAAAAATTGCTAAATATATCTATATATTTTTGGGCAAGCTCTTTTCCTCTTAAGAAATACTGTTTTACATCTTCGTTTTGAGCGGTCTGGGCAAAGCCGGTTACTAATTCTTTACCGATAATATTTATTAAAGTGTTTAAGTATAAGTGTGTGATTTCTAGTGAATTAATTGATCTCTTTTTTCCAAAAAAACCAGTTAAATAATGTTGTTTTTCTACAAAATCGATCCTTTCAGGAATAGGTATAGAAGGCGGTTTTACATAAATCCCTTGTTTTAGCATTAAATCACGTGTTCTATCCTGCAATTCAACCCCTTTATTTAAGATACGCTTATGAAAAGCAACAACATCTGGACGTGTCGCAACTGTTAGTCCTCCACAGCTGGATGTCATTGCAAATACAGCCAGTTGACTTAAATGCTTTAAGAAAAAAGTATCTGTAAAAAGTCTTGGAGCTTTTGTATTAACATCTTGTTCTGTAAATCCAATGGGTATCGGAAAATTCTCTTTTTGAAACAGTTCCTGCATGATGGATATATTCTCTTTTGCTGTATCAAGTGTCCATTCAATAATAGGACGTATTTCTTCATCCTCTACTTTTTCTAAGAAATAGCTGTTCATACAAACAACTATCGTATCACCCATGTATTGAGTCCATAAACCAGACATTTCCGCGGCAGTTAACGGAATATTTGTTTTATCATCCATTAGAACAACCTCCTATTTTACATTAATACGTTATGGAATAATATTTCCTAAAAAGCGGAAAACATAAATTGACAACCTTCCTAATACATCAAATGAAAAAGGGAATAATCCTGAATGCCCCTTTATTCAATAGATATATTGGGGACTACCATAGTCATTAGGACTGTGGTATTTTCTTTTTATGGAGAGGAATATTCTTAGTGAAATCTTTTTTGATAGGAGGATACATAATGCCAACAAGCTTAAAAGATACGGTTACTTTATCTAATGGCGTGGAAATGCCGTGGTTTGGCTTAGGAGTTTTTAAAGTAAGTGAAGGGGACGAGGTCATTCAGTCTGTAAAGGCGGCTATTCGGAACGGATACATCAGCATCGACACGGCTGCGATCTATTTAAATGAAGAAGGTGTGGGGCAGGCGATTCGTGAATCAGGTGTTCCCCGTGAGGATTTGTTTATTACAACAAAGCTTTGGAATACCGAGCAGGGATATGAATCCACATTAGAAGCGTTTGAAACAAGTCTTAACAAGCTTGTACTCGACTATTTGGATCTTTATTTAATTCACTGGCCAGGTGTTGATAAATATAAAGAAACGTGGAAGGCTTTCGAAAAGCTATACAAAGACGGTCGTGTCCGTGCTATTGGCGTCAGTAACTTCCATGTTCATCATTTAGAAGATTTGATTCGAGACGCTGAAGTGAAACCAATGGTCAACCAGGTTGAATTCCATCCCCATTTAACTCAAAAAGAGCTTCTTGCTTATTGTAAAAAAGAAGGAATTCAACTAGAAGCATGGTCGCCATTAAAAAAAGGAGAACGGTTAAATGAACCAGTTCTCGAAGATATTGCGGCTAAATATAATAAATCCGTTGCACAAGTAATTCTGCGTTGGGATCTGCAACATGGCATCGTAACAATTCCAAAATCCATCAAAGAGCATCGCATCATTGAAAACGCCGACGTATTTGACTTTGAACTGACCGCAGAAGACATGGAAAAAATTGATGGACTCAACCAAAACAGCCGCTCTGGATCGGATCCAGATACCATGAGAGTAGGGTTCTAATAAAACAAGAAAAATGGGGAAAACCAACCCCATTTTTCATCACTTATTTAGCAAAGGGCGATCCTGCAAGTATAGAGCCAAATCTGGACAATTACCCTCAACAATCTCCTTTACAATAATCTTCGACAGCAATTGGCTGTAAACCGTCCCATTATCACCAAAGGCAAATAGAAAATAACTATTAGGATATTCTTCATATTGGCCAATAATCGGAATGCCATCCGCTATGCCGCCATAAAATGCAGCTAAATAATATTCTGGCTGGACCTTAATAGTAGGAAACATTTTATTAAACTCTTCAATCAGTTTATCCTTTTTGTGAATCAGTTTACTATCGCGATCTTCAGGGTATGGAGTATTATCATCAAGTCCTCCGATGATAATCCGGTTATCTCTAGTGGTCCTCATAAATAAATAGGGACGAGCAGTTTCCCAAATGAGTGTCCTGTTATACCATTCGGAGAAATTGTCGACTGGATTGGTTGTGACCGTATATGTACTGACAAAAGAGGCTTTTTTCTCTTTTTTGATTTCCATTCCTTCATAACCTGCTGCAAAAATAATATAGCGTGCTTGAATCGAACGCCCATTCTTTGTCGAAACAATCATCTTTCCTCGTTCTTCATCATAGTGGTGACCGTTCATTTCCGTATTTTCATATATACGGATTCCTTTTCTTGCGGCGTACTCCAATAGTGCATGGGTGAATCGGAAAGGATTGATTTCTGCATCATTGTATGAGTAAATAGCGGCATCCCTGCTAAACGGATAGTTTGCTTCAATCTCTTCCTTTGTTAGAAAGGTAAGGTCACAGTTTTGCTGCTTTAAAAATTCGTATTCCTTTCTTAGTTTTTCAACGTCCTCTGGACAGCTAGCAGAGTATAGGGTATCTCTTCTGTTGAATTCACAATCAATTGTGACTTTCTTGGAGGCTGCTTCCATTTCATTAATGGCATCCTTTAGTAGTTGTAAATGCCTTTTTATGTAATCAGTTCCAAAAGTGTTGATCAGATCTGTAAACATTTTTTCGCCGGAGTATTGAAGGAGGGCGGTATTCGTACTAGTACTGCCGCTGCCAATGGTTGTTTTTTCAATGACAGCCACCTCTAAATTAGCATCAGCAAGATAATAGGCACATTGTGCCCCCGAGCTTCCACCCCCAATGATTAATACATCACAAGATAGGTCTTCTTCCAACGCTGGGTACGAGGGAGCATCAGGAAAAGTAGTGGGCCAATAATAAATTCCAGATTGTAAATTCATATATATCCCCCCAGTTATTAAAAATAGATAATGTTAATATAACCAGCCTCATTTTATACATACGTGAGGCATGGGTGAAGCATGGGGACGGTTCTCGTGCATCATTTTAAATTTGGCTATTTGTTTTTTTGTCGTCATCGTCTGCCATTATTTTGTATGCTTATTGCGTAAAATCCGTTTAGTAACAATGATTTTTCAATATTTAATCAAACGTTTATTTAATTGACAAATATTTTAGAAGCTTATAAGGCTTTGTGCTTTTATGACAAGCATTTCAGAGTATTTAACCAAACGTTTATTTAGATTGCTAGAAGGGGAAATTTACTGAAGATTGGCGAAAGTAGTTTGTGTTAGAAAGCTAGATGGTTTTGAGAGAGGTAGGATCCATGTTTATTCAACAATTTTTTTACCCCAAAATTCAGCCAATTCCCGGATGCACGTAGTTTATAACAGACCTAATCAAACGTTTGTGTAAACGACAATATTTTTAGCTTTTTACTTTTAATCAAATGTTTGTTTAAAAAAATAAATGGTCTATTCTGCCCGTGAGTTCAAGAAAAGAAGCTCACCGGTAAAAATAAGCCAGCTATTTTGCCCGAGAGCTCATGAAAAGAAGTGCAGCGGTAAAAATAAGCGATCTATTCTGCCCGAGAGCTTCTGAAAAAAAGCGTAGCGGCAAAAATAATCGATTTAATCTGCCCGAGGGCTCCTGAAAAGAAGCGCAGCGGTAAAAATAAGCGTTCTATTCTGCCCGAGAGCTCCTGAAAAGAAGCGTAGCGGTAAAAATAAGCGGTCTATTCTACCCGAGAGCTCATGAAAAGAAGAGCAGCGGTAAAAATAAGCGGTCTATTCTGCCCGTGAGAACCAGAAAAGTAACGCTGCAGCTTATTAGAATCATTTTTCAGAAGTCTCGGACGGTTCTCGTGCTTCCTTTTAACAGTAAAAACGCTTGAATCTCTATTTGATTCAAGCGTTTTTACTGTTCTATTAATCTACTGGGCGGTTTTCGAAATCGTAGTCCACTAATGCTGGAGCCACACGTGCCCGTTCGAGAGCCGGCGTATCAGGACGAACGATTTGATAGGCTGCTGCTCCGACGATTGATGCAGCTTGTTGTAGCTTTTCTTTACTGATATGTTCAATCGTATCTGTTGGCTTGTGATACTGAGGCTCAACAGGTGAATGAATAAATAGTGCGGAAGGGATGCCCACATCATGGAATGGCTGATGGTCACTTCTTCCTAACTGTCCGTACGGTACCGCCACATCATACATTCTTGATGAGGCAGACGCTCCTAAGTCCGTAACAAGATTCTTCTGACCGTTAATTGTATACATGATCAGTCCACCTAATGGATGATCTTCTCCTGCTTCTGCCCCGCCAATCATATCCATTTGGAAGTGGGCAACAATACGGTCTATATCACTTTGTGGAAGCTGCGATACGTAGAAGGATGAGCCCACCATTCCTCTTTCCTCAGAGCCGAAGGTAAGGAAGCGGACTTCGGTATCAATTGGAGTCTTGACAAGAATTCTTGCTAGCTCGAGTACGGCTGATACACCAGAAGCATCGTCATTTGCTCCCGGTCCATTAGGAACCGAGTCATGGTGTGCTCCAATCGTGACAATCTGTCCTGTGTCCTTGTTCTTGTTAGGCTTTAATTTAGCCTCAACCACATAGGATGTTTTCTCGATCTTTTGGATATCGACATCTAAGGTGGCTGTAACAGGGCCGTTCTTTAATTTTTCAACCAATCCTTTCCCCTGTGCTTGGGTGATTGCCACAGCAGGAACTTCTCCATTGGCTTGGCCAAAGTTATTGCCATTGGCACTGTTGTTATACATAAGTACCCCAACTGCTCCTTTAGCAACTACATTTGCCACTTTTTCAACGAACGTGATATCCCCACGCTCAATCAAGGCAATTTTCCCTTTCACATCATCTGTAATAGTGCCAGCTAATGCTTTTCCAACATCAACGAGCTCTGCCGTTACATTTCCGCTTCCACTGCCGCTAAAGGCACGGCCTTTGAAATCAACTCCATCAACTACAGCAAGTACGTGGTTTAACTTATAATCATAGATCGGAAACGGTATTCTTCTAGTTTCGAGTCCTAAACTCTTAAACTGGCTTTCTATGTACTCGACTCCACGAACCTCTCCCTCTGTGCCAGCTTCCCTAGGCACGGCTGATAGATACTTAATGGTATTATACATATTGTCTGCGCTGATTTTCTTGATAACATTGTTGTCAAACGCTGTGGCGGCTTGTGCATTTGGTGCACTATTCGTTTGAGCATAGACAACCCCTGATGATAAAAGCATGCCTGTTGCAAGGACTGTGATCATGGATTTACGACGAAACATGAAACTCCCCCTTTGAAAAATTGATACTCTTTCATTATTCCTACTTTGGCAAATATAGTAAACAAGAATCGTTTTACAAAATCATAGAAATTCCTTTAAAATCCGCTAATGACTATACACGAAATCTATTCATCATTTTGTAAACGTTTTCATAACTATCTATATTAGTATGATAATAAATAGTATGTTATTTTAAATTTACAAAAATTTTCATATAAAAAAGCTAGATTACTATATTAATTATTCCTCCTGCAAATACATTCGAGTAAAAAGGACATTCCTTGCGAAATCCCTATTAAATTTCATTTTTCTCGAAAAAAAGACAAAATATTTCCCTGAAAATATTACAATTAATTCCTGTATTTTATAGGATTTTGCATTTTTGAAGGTTATGATAGAGGATAGAAACGTGTGGGGTTTGGGAAGAAGCTGAAGTAGGTAAACTATTAAGAGAGATTGATGTGAAAATAACCACAAGAAAAGAGTAGCAGAGTTCCAATTTGACCCTGGTTAAAGGAAGGAGAAAAGTAATGTCAATTATCGATAAATTAAATCTGGGCAAGTATAGTAATCTTGCCGTACTTAATCAACCGGAAGATTATGATTTATTTAATGGATATAAGAATGAATTAACTGGAGAACAAGATGCGATCTTTATTTTTATTGAAACGCTCGATCAAATGGTGGCCCATACTCAAAGGATAATCAATGAACAGCAATTACTAGAAAAAGGATACTTATTTTTTGCCTATCCGAAAAAAGGGAACAAGAGGTATGAAACGTTCATACATAGAGATGAAATCTTTCCAGCCATGAAAGTGGGCGAAGATGGGTATGTAGCCAACAGCGACTTGAAATTCTCACGAATGGTGGGGATGGATGATGTCTTTACTGTAGTTGGATTAAAGCGCGAAAAAATGAAGCCTCAAAAGTCATCAGCTGCGAGTCAATGTGTAGCAGATTATGAAGAAAATATAAAGGATGTTGAAATGCTTTTAACTGATCATCCCAATGAACTGAAACTGTATAAAGAGTTAACACCAGGTTATCAAAAGGATTGGGCGCGCTACATATTTTCTGCTAAGCAGCAGCAAACACGTGAAAAACGCCAAAAACAAATGGTCGAAATCCTATCACAGGGATATAAATCAGTTGATTTATATCGTCAAAAAAAGAAATAGACTTTTAGTGTTCTATTTGACATTAGGTAAAAAGATAAAAGATTTTCGAAAGGGAGCAGGATTATCACAGGAGTAGTTAGCAGATAAACTTTGTGTATAAAGAGAAAAAATGTAATGAGTATCTGTTAATAAGCGTTACTTGTATGTATTTTTATGAAGAGTCATACCGGTGCTTCCGACCAAAGGAAGGATTCATTTAGGTCGCATTTTTCACAAAATGCAGCTGTGTTTTCATCGGGGATAAAACTAGTATCTGGATAAAGCTGTTTTAGGGCTTTAACCATCCTACTACCGATTCCATGACCACGATGGGAAGGGTTAACTGAAATATGTTGGATTTGGATAAGGTGATTATTTACAAATACAACACCGATAAGACCAATGATGCCTTTTTCTTCCTTCCATAAAAAGAGTTGGTGGTCTTGGTCAGTTTCATATTGATTAATCGTAATCTGAAGTTTCTGCATATCTTTTTCATTTGGCATAAACGATAATAAGCCCATGGCTATTTTATTATACGATTTTTTGTAACGTGTCAACATTTTTAATCCCTCATTCATATGAAATGGACTTGTAGCAAGTCAATTAGGTACTCCATTATGAAAATGGTATGATGTTGATTTACTATTCTGTTATTAATTACATTAAACTTATCAGAATTAAATCTTATTGTTTTACAAAATGTTGTATATCTCATTAAAAATATATTTCAGAAAATTTACACAATTTAATCCGTTAGCAAAATTATAATGTAGGTTTAAATATAATGTCGTGAAAAGTTAGGATTTTCATCTTATTAAATTTCACTCCATTATCGCACGATTTATTTTTGTGCTATTTCCAAAGTACAAGCGCTCAAATTGCGATCAGTAAAGTTATAAAAGGATGTCCGGTTATAATAATTGTTAATAATGAATCCACGAAAAAAACCCCTTTCTTCTTGCCGTTTTTCAAATAGATATTTAGGAAACACACAACAAAAAGGAGTGTCATCGAAAAAATCGTATCTAAAGCAAAAGAAACAGGAAATTTTTTTATGGATTTTAATTAGCCATTAACCTAGGAAAAGTATCGAGAATATCGATTGTATTTACTATATCAAAGTTTGTTTACAGTTCGGTTGGGAAAATAGTACAATTGTGTAAAAAAATTAAGGTTTAGTTAATGAAAAAGAACAGAAGCAGTGGTTATTCAATAATTAAACTTTTAAACAAATTTTACCAAATTGTTCTATTTCTTTAACTGAAATGTAAAACAACTATGATAAAGTAGTTTCTACACCAAGTACCCTCCATGCAGAGCCGGCTTCCTTTTATTAAGGTGCTGGCTCTATTTATATCCTAAATATTAATAAATCAATTTATCATGAAGGGAGTATTAATAATCAAATGAATATACTTGTCGTTGATGATGAAAAGCCAATTGCGGATATTTTGCAGTTTAATTTAAAAAAAGAAGGTTATAGTGTCTATTCCGCCTATGATGGAATTGAAGCCCTTCAATTGGTGAAGGAGATTCAGCCGGATTTAATCCTTCTCGATATTATGCTGCCGCTCCGGGATGGAATGGAAGTTTGCCGGGAGGTCAGAAAAAAATATGAAATGCCAATCATTATGCTAACTGCAAAAGACTCTGAAATTGATAAAGTGCTGGGGCTTGAACTTGGGGCTGACGACTATGTAACAAAGCCATTTAGTACACGGGAATTAATCGCTCGTGTCAAAGCGAAACTGCACCGTCGTAATACAAGTATTACCCAAACGGTATTTGAAAATGATTCAAATGATATTGTCATTGGTTCCCTTGTTATTCATCCAGATGCATATGTTGTTTCAAAGTGCGGAAATACGATTGAATTGACGTACCGTGAGTTTGAATTGCTTTACTATTTGGCGCAGCATATCGGTCAAGTCATGACAAGGGGACATCTGCTGCGAACCGTATGGGGGTACGATTATTACGGGGATGCTAGGACTGTGGATGTAACGGTCCGAAGATTAAGAGAAAAAATTGAGGATACACCGAGCCATCCAGCTTTGATTGCTACACGTCGCGGAGTTGGATATTATTTGCGGAATCCTGAACAGTGTAATGTCTGATGACCTATCAATCTTCTAATGAAATCTCTTAAAAATGCCCATTTAATGTTGACTGTGTTTCAGTAGTATTAAAATCTCGTATTATATTAAACAATCCTAACACTTCTGTTAAAAAATGCTGAAGTTAGTTGATGCTTAGATATTACAGTTATATGATCAAAAGACAACGAAGGGTTAACTGGGAGGTGAGGTTCGTGGCAACTGTTTTATTTGGCACAATCGAATATTATGAGGGAGAAATAGTTAATTATCTATCTAATAGATACAGTTATGATCATGAAGATGCTGCCAAAAGAGTTTTTGCCTTGCTGGAAAAGGAAATCTTAAATACTTTTTTGTTTGAAGAAACACTACGAATTCAATGTTTACATAATCTTATCAAGGCATTTGGGAAGGTCTCTAAAAAAAGTATTGTAATGATATCATAGAAAAGATTAATACGATTACCAGACAAAGAATCCGCTTCTACCTGAGCGGCTTCTTTGTATCTGGTCCAGAATGGTGCAATCCAATTGTTCCTCTTAATCATCCATAGCTTCATTGATGGGATAAACACATCTATTTCATGTCCTTTAAGGCAACCTCCAATATCTTTTGCAGCAGCATAATCTCAAATTAGGTATTTATAAAAAAATAATAAGCATTTTTATGAATTAACTCTGAGTGACCTTGAAAAAGAGTATAAATATAGTAAAAAATATATTTTGGAAACAAATTAAAAAAATGTTTTAAATACTACATACTATCTAATTTACTGTTGTTGGATGGAAGAGTGAAAAAAGGAAATCCCAACCGTCCTCATCTCTCTGCCCATGCTATACTATTTGTAGGGAGTGATTACGTTGGAACTAAACGATGTTATCTTCGGGCACAGGTCGATACGAGAATATGAAGATAGGGAAGTAAGTCAAGAACTGTTGGATCAAATCCTAGATGCGGGCATCCGTGCGTCTTCTAGCGGAAATATGCAAACGTATTCAATTATCGTCACGAAAGACAAAGAGCTAAAGAAAAAATTGTACTCCGCACATATGGACCAATCGATGGTAGTGGATGCACCTATTCTACTAACATTTTGTGCTGATTTTAATAGAATGCGAAAATGGCTTGCTCTTAATGATGCACCTGTGCATTTCGATAACTTTATGAGCTTTATGATTGGCGCCATTGATGCCACGTTGGTCGCACAAAACTGTGCGTTAGCAGCAGAGAATGCCGGGCTGGGCATTTGCTATATGGGTTCAACTCTTGCAAATTGCGATCAAATTGGCGAGCTGCTCAACTTGCCGCCAAATGTCGTACCGGTTGTTGGTTATTCATTAGGGTATCCTGCAGAAAACCCTGCCCCACGTGACCGATTGCCCAGGCATGGACTTGTTCACTATGACCAGTATCAAGATTATTCAGAAGAAGACATTCTCGAAATCTACAAAGATAGAAATGAAAACGGTTGGAACCGGTACATGGCGAACCCTAGGCTTAAGGAAATGACCGAACGTTTAGGATTGAAAAACCTCGCCCAAATCTACACCATTGCCAAGTATACGAAGGAATCTCACCTTGAGTTTTCACAGACAGTGCTGAACTACTTGGAGAGGCAGAATTTTATGGAAAATGAGTAGGGAGTAGGAGTTTTGTTTATGCTGTTTTCGTAAATATTTTTGTTTTTGCTCCTATGCGACCGAACCGCTGAATTTTTCGAGAGTTGGGGAGTATAGGAAGGCTATATGCGACCGAACCGCTGAATTTTTCAAGAGTTGGGGAGCATAGAAAGGCTATATGCGACCGAACCGCTGTTTTTTCAAGAGTCGGGGAGCATAGAAAGGCTATATGCGACCGAACCGCTGAATTTTTCAAGAGTTGGGGAGCATAGAAAGGCTATATGCGACCGAACCGCTGAATTTTTCGAGAGTTGGGGAGTATAGAAAGGCTATATGCGACCGAACCGCTGTTTTTTTCAAGAGTTGGGGAGTATAGAAAGGCTATATGCGACCGGTCCGCTGAATTTTTCAAGAGTTGGGGAGTATAGAAAGGCTATATGCGACCGAACCGCTGAATTTTTCAAGAGTTGGGGAGCATAGAAAGGCTATATGCGACCGAACATGTTATTTTTCCAAGTGTTCGGTCGCTTACAGCGTGGCAAAAAGCTATTCCTCTTACATGATCGTATTACCTGACTGATACAATCGATTTCCTTTTATATAACAAGGAACCAATGATAAAGGCAATTCCACCCCAAAGGAGCATAATTCCAAATCCATACCAAAGTGGGGTTGAGAGAATAGAAGTATTATAGACCATACTGTCTCTTAGACCGTCGGCAAAATAGGTGAGCGGGAGAATGTTTGATACAGGCTGCAGCCAATCGGGCATGGTTTCAACCGGAAAGAAAATGCCGCTGACAAACATCATCAGGAAGCTGACAATGTTTGCTACACCCATATAGGCCTCATTTGTATTGCTAAAGGATGAAATTAAATAGCCAATTCCATTGAAGGAGAGGGCTCCCATTAAGAAAACCAGCAACAAGCTAGGAAAATTAATAAACAAATTGGCGCCGAATACGAATACGCCAATTAAGGATAAGAGAATGATTTGAATGGTGCTGAATAACAGGCGCATCACCATATCACTGAGGCCAAAGATGCCCATTTTTGCCGGGGTCATCCGCAGCCTTTTGATTAACCCTTTCCTGCGCATATCCACTAAGTCAACCATGCCGAATAAGCCGCCTTGGGCAATCGATAACGCAATCATCCCGGTTAAGAGAAAATCCGTATACTCCAATTCCGAACTGCCTGAAGAAATGGTTTCAAATTGCTGCTCAAAGGTTGGGGCTGCACCAACTGCCTGCAGGTTTGCCTGCTGAATGAACTGGTTTAGGACACCCGCAACGACTTGGGTGGAAACACTTTGTTCATTTTCTTTGTTCACAATCAGTTTAATCGAGGTGGCCTTTGCTGATTCTGGTAAGACAATGGCAGCATCGACTTCCTTCTCTTTTACTAAAACTTTTGCTTTCTTTTCACTAATAGGGTCCTTTTGGCTTACTTCAATAATAGGAATTTGCCGCAATTGCTTCGCCATCACAGCAGACGTCTCATTTGCCGATTCATTCACAATGGCAACTTTCGTGCTAAAATCATCATTTGACCTGCCGCCAAATATCGTCATAAAGATGACCATTAAAATAACTGGAAAAAAGATTCCCCAAAACCACGCTTGTTTTTCACGGAGTGTTAATTTTAATTGAGCAAGGAACATTTGTTTAAATTGCTTGAGATTATTCATGCTAATCCCTCCACTCTTTACCGGTATAAGCGATAAAGACATCTTCAAGACTCATTTCGCGAATCGAAACTTGTTCCACTTGATATTCCTTGTCTTTTGTAAATTTAAAAAGGTCAAACAGTAAATCCTCGGGTTTAATGGTCCATAGCTTAAGTGCGGTGCCCTCACGTTCTGTACGTGTCACAGAATCAAGAGCACTTGCAAAAAGCTCTGCATCCTGGGCGGCTTTTTCTCCATCAAGGAATGATAAGCGAACCTCTCGTTCATTTGTTAATTTTTCGATTAATGCGGAGGGGGAATCCAAGGTTACAACCAATCCTTGGTCCACGATGCAAACCCGGTCGCTTAGTTTTTCGGCTTCTTCCATATAATGAGTGGTGAGAATAGTGGTTTTTCCTAATTTCTTAAGCTCAAGAATAATCTCCCAAACATTGCGTCGTGCCTGAGGGTCGAGTCCGGTCGTGGGTTCATCCAGAAATACGATGTCAGGATCACTAATCATGGCTAGCCCGATAGCCAGTCGTTGCCGCTGACCGCCAGATAATTTCTTGACTTGATTCTTTCGATGCTCGGTCAGATTAACCAGTTTGAGAATTTCTTCAGTTGACCGTGCCTTATCGTAAAATGTAGCAAATAGATTCAAATTTTCTTCTGGAGACAATAAATCAAACATGGCACTAGATTGCGGCTGTACGCCAATTTTCTTTTTAATCGTTATGGTGTGCTTGTTCCAGTTCAATTCACCAAACTGTATGTCTCCATGATCCGGTGTAACCAAGCCTTCAATCATCTCAAGTGTGGTCGTTTTTCCTGCCCCATTTGGCCCGATAATGGTAAAAATCTCTCCCTCTTCCACAGAAAAGCTAATATCTTTGACGGCTTGTATGGAACCAAACGATTTCTTCAAATTCCGGACCTCTAAAATATTCATCGTCACATCACCTTTCCTTGGAAACCAGCCATTTTGTCACAAAAGCCCCAATTCCAAAAGTTGCATACCACGTTATACCTATGTTGTGAAATAGGAAAGGATTCATAAATTTTAAAGAAACCGAGGCATGGGGACGGTTCTCCTGCCTCTTTTTTTATTTAGCTTTTAAGTCCATTGATCCGAAGAGGGAAGCTTATAAAAAGCATACCGGCGCATTTTCCATCATCAACTCTGTGATTATCCTATTTCTCGTCGTCACTAATTTAATGGGGCTGTTTAGTGGGCTGGGATACGATATTCCTTTTCAAAAAGTTGTACCGGTGCTGCTTGGTATTATGTTTATCGTTTTTGGAAATTTCATGACGCAAATCCGGCATAACTATTTCTTCGGCATTCGGACACCTTGGACCCTGGCATCAGAATATGTCTGGAAAAAAACACACCGATTTGGAGGATATGTTTTTGTCGTTATTGGCCTTGTACCATTAATCACCACCTTTATAGGTTCCATGGGAATGTACCTTTTCCTTGGGGCATTAGTGGTCGGAATTGCCCTGGTCATGATTTATTCCTATATGGTGTATAAAAGGGAAAAAGGGAAAGTGTAATTCGCCGGAAACTGAATATGATAGAGACACGGGGATGGTTCAACTGCTTTTGAAGCAGTAGAACCGTCCCCGTGTTTCACTTTGAATCTGGGTAAAAAGCCCCAGTTTATTTAGAGTGATTTTGCAAATGTTATAGTTATGGAGGCGGTATCGTGGCTTTTACTATAAAGAGGAAACGGGCGAAAAAAAGGGACATTGGAAAAGACGCGGCGCCTTTTAATAAAGGAGTGAAGGCCGATTCCGATGCGATTCTCTCTCCTTCACTTGATGACACAGTGTCTGGAATTAAACAGGCTTTAGGTGATAATGATGATTTGATCATGAAGTACTTTAAAGTATTTGGCCAGTATGAAGCGGCAATTATGTATTTTTCTAATTTAGTAAATCAGGATAGTATTAATCATGATATTTTGAAACCCCTTATGTATGTGCCGGATCATTTAAAGGATCGGAACCGGTCATTAGACCAAATAACCGATATGATTATCAAAGAAACGATCTATCATAGCCAGGCTAAACTTGAGTGGAATATGGAAAAATTAATCGAGTACATTTTATGCGGTGAAACCTTGCTGATCATCGACGGTATCAAGGAAGCGATTCGGATTGGGACACGCAATGTGGAAAAGCGAGCCATCAGTCAGCCAGAAACCGAACAGATTATATTAGGGCCCCGTGAAGGATTCATTGAAAATATCCAAACCAACCTCGCCTTACTGCGCTATCGTCTTCCAACCCCCGATTTCCAAGTCAGAACTATGAAAATTGGACGCTTGACTAAATCCACCGTAGCCTATTGTTATCTAAAAGGCATCGCCAGTGAAACCGTCATTCAGGAAGTGGAAAAAAGACTGTCTGAAATCGATATCGATGCCATCATGGATGTTGGCTATCTTGAACAATTTATCGAGGATAATCCTTTTTCCCCGTTTCCGCAAATTCAAAGTACAGAAAGACCGGATAAAACAGTCGCCAATTTGGCCGAAGGCAGAGTGGCCATTTTTGTGGATGGTTCCCCTTTTGCCTTGCTGGTCCCTGTTGTCTTTAACCAATTTTATCAAACAGCAGAGGATTATTCGTCCAGGTTTTTGATGGGCAGCTTTGTCAGATTGGCCCGGATGCTGGCCCTTGTGTTTTCGCTGGTCTTTCCTGCGCTTTATGTCTCGTTCATCTCGTTCAATCCGGAATTGCTGCCAACCGAATTTGCCATAGCCGTGGCAGGAGGAAGAGCGGGGGTTCCATACCCAGCCGTTGTGGAAGTATTGATTATTGAAGTAGCCATGGAGGTCTTAAGGGAAGCCACCGTACGTCTGCCCAAGCAGGTCGGCGGCGCCTTATCCATTGTCGGGGTTTTAGTTGTCGGGCAGGCAGCTGTTGAAGCAGGTTTGGCAAGCCCAATCACCGTTGTGGCGATCGCCCTGACCACCATTGGCTCTTTCGCGACTCCTGCCTATTCCGCTGCATTTGCCCTTCGTATGCTGCGGTTTCCCATCATGATTCTGGCAGGTATTTTTGGATTATATGGAGTCGTCATCGGCATTATCTTTATTTTCAACCATATGCTGTCGTTGAAATCGTTCGGGGTGCCGTATATGGCGCCAGTCTCCCCAGAAAACTACCAGGGGTTGAAAGATGTGATTTTCCGGGCCCCATTGTGGTCGATGCCTAAAAGACCGGCATTTCTCAATCCCGCAAACCGCAGTCGATTAAGTAAAGATATTAATCGAAGTGAATTCGGGAACGAATAGCGTAAAGCAATTGATGCGATCAGGATACACAGAATGGAGGCTTCTAGGGAATGGACACTAGACACATCACAACAACTCAAGCTGCTGCGATCTTAATTAGCACCATTATCGGCGTGGGAGTTCTGCCATTGCCTTTGTTTGCGGTACAGGCGGGCGGCACCGGAGCACCGCTTGTCACGTTTCTAGGAATGGTTTTAGGGGCGATTGGGTTATTCATTCTTACCTTTTTGGGGATCCGCCATCCGCAAAAGACCATTATTACCTATAGTGAAGACATCATCGGAAAGTGGTTTGGCCGATTTTGCAGCTTATTTGTCATCCTGTTTTTCTTTATCTTAACCGGTCTTGCTGCCCGCGAATTCGGTGAGGTAGTGGTGGCCGGTGTTTTGCAGGAAACCCCATTGGAGGTCACCGTGATTGTCATGCTGCTGCTCGCTTGTATCAGCTGCCGAAATAATATCAATGTCTTTTCCTATATTCACAGTTTTTATCTTCCAATGATATTGGCTCCTGTTTTAATCGTGGTGGCCTTATCGTTAAAGAATGCCAATCTTTTATATTTACGCCCGATAATAGGCACCAATCTGCCGCATATGTTTCTTGGGACACTGACCATTTCTGCCCTATTTCAGGGCTCATTTATTGTGACGATGATCATCCCCTCGATGAAAAATCCGAAGAAAGCCATAAAGGCCAGCCTTTGGGGGATTTCCATTTCCGGAGGATTGTATTTATTACTTGTTATCGCGACGGTTTCTGTTTTTGGGACGGAAGAGATGAAGCAAATCTTCTGGCCGACTCTGGAATTGGCGAGAACGACAGCAGTGCCGGGAAATGTCCTGCAGAGGCTGGATGTTATCTTCCTAGCTGTTTGGGTAACCGCCGTATTCACTACATTATTCTCCAGCTATTATTTTACGATTCATTCGATCAAACAGCTGCTCAACCTTCCGGACCAAAGAATGTTATCTTGTTTTATTTTCCCATTCGTATTTATTTCGGCCATGCTGCCCCAAAATCTTTTACAAATGTATGAGTTTATTAAATTTGTGGGCAGAGTAGGCTTGCTGATTACCATTGTGTACCCCGGCTTGCTGCTGACAATTGATTTCTTTAAGAATAGGGGGCTGAAAGGAAGTGCTTCACAACAAACGTAGCCTAAGACTTCTGCTGGTTTTTATCCTCATCCTCCCTTTGCTTTCAGGCTGCTGGGACGCAATGGAAATGGAACGTCGCGCGAATGTTTTGGCCATTGGAATTGATGAAGCCGGCGAAAAGGATCGGAATAAGGATGGAGAAGTGGCTCATTTAAAAAATAGCTTTCTTAAGCCACAGGGGAATTTGATTAAGGTGACGGCCCAGATTGCGATACCAGGGCGGATTCCGCTTGGTCCTGAACAAGGAGGAGGCCAAAAGCCGGTATTGATCATGAGTGTCGTGGGCCATTCATTGGAAGACGCTTTGCAAAATCTTCAGCAGCAGGTGGCTAATGAGCTGTTTCTCGGTCATTTACGCATAATTGTGTTAAATGAAAAAGTGGCGAGGCACGGAACGAAACGGCTAAATGATTTGCTCAGGCGTAATCCAGAAATACGAAGGACCGCTGCGCTTGTCGTGTCAAAAGAGGCAGCCTCTGAATATATGAAGCTAGAACCAAGTCTGGACCGGGTTCCCTCACTGTATTTGGCGGATATGGTAGATAATTTATCTGCTTTGGGGAGGTTCCCGCCTAGTTTTATCGGATTATTTTGGACCATTTACTCGAGTAAAGGGCAGGAAGCCTACCTTCCATACTTATCGATTAAGCAGAAGAATATCATTGAGCTAAAAGGCCTTGCTTACTTTAAGGGCGATAAGATGATTGGCAAGACATCACCGCTTGAAATTGGCGTTTTTATGGCGATAAAAGGGGTCGGCAAAGGCGGGTACGGCGCCTTTGTCCAAGTACCTGGCAGCGACAAAACGGTCATGGTGCGAATAAGAAGCCGCAAAACCAAGCGGAAGATTGAGCTGAAGAACGGTCTTCCTCACGTCAGGCTTAAGATCCGCTATGAATGTGAAATCGATGAAAAGGAAAGTCCCAAAATTAAGATAAACCACTCTAAAGTGTTGAAAAGTATTGAAAAAGAAACAGCCAAAAACATGAAGAATTCGATTGAAAAATTGATTTCCACGACGCAAGCAGCCGGTTCCGATGTTTTCGGTTTTGGGGAATACTTTCGGGCAAAGCTTCCGCGGTATTGGAACGGAAAAATAAAAACCAAAGAAAACTGGGAGAGAGCCTATCAACAGCTAACATACGAGGTTAAAGTGGATACCCTGATTCACCGCGTCGGCATGAAAGCAAAATAATACATAAAGGTAGGTTGAGGTTCGCTTGAATAATATCGGTTATATGGTGTACGTCATCATTCTATTCGGCCTATCCGGCTTCATGCTTCTACTAACAGACGCCAAAAAATATAAAAAGGCAGCTCAGAAAAAGGAACAAAAAGTCTCATTGATCCTAGGCTGGATTAATATATCCATTGGAATTGGATTAATACTGTTCAATTGGATCTATCAGAACCTTGTCTGGTGATTTTGTTCCCTTGATAGAGGTTGGACGACCTGGTGGGCGCCAAAAAACAATTAATATTTTGTTTGACATATAAATTTCCAACCTAGTAATATTATGTTAAATATACAAAGGTAAATAAAACATAATGTTTTCAACTAGAAAAGGCGTGTATGAATTCCAAAGGACGGGAGAGAAGAGGATTGAGATTAACAGCACAACGCAGTGAATTAATTGAAGTGGCCAAGGGAACTCGGCCTGCCGATCTGTATATCAAGGGCGGAACTGTCATTAATGTCTATTCAGGGGAATTTTTGCAGCAGAATATTGCTGTCTATAAGGATGCAATCGCCTATATCGGTACTAGTGAAGCCTCCATTGGGGAGCGCACGAAGGTCATCAATGCGGAAGGAAAATATATTTCCCCAGGATTTATTGAGGCGCACGCCCATCCATGGGTCATTTATAACCCTGTTAGCATTACAGAAAAAGTTCTGCCTCTCGGGACGACGACATCAGTGAATGATAATTTATTTTTTTATCTGCATATGGGGGCGGAAGGGTTCAAGGAAATGGTGAAGAATTTACGGAGTTTGCCCGGAAACTTTCTTTGGCTGGCGAGGCTTGTTTCTCAAGCTGATTTCCCTGGGGAAAGAGGCTGGTTTAACCATAAGAATGTATGGGAGCTGCTAGAACTTGACGAGGTAGTTGGTTCAGCGGAAGTGACCCGTTGGCCGTTACTATATAATGGAGATCCATTTTTGCTTGAAACAATGGAGTTTATTAAGAAATTGGGGAAAGTTTCCGATGGACACACGGCCGGCTGCTCCTATGAAAAATTAAATGCCATTGTTGCCTCAGGTGTGTCGGCCTGCCATGAAGCGATTACGGCAAAGGAAGCATTAGAAAGGCTTCGCTTGGGAATGTGGACGACCCTTCGCAATAGTTCATTAAGACCGGATTTGGCTGAACTGATTAAACTGATTACAGAAGGGAATGTCAGTACCGATAAAATCTTGATGACAACAGATGGACCACACCCCGGATTTATTAACAAAGATGGCTATGTAGATGGGCTTGTCAGACAAGCCGTCGAACTTGGTGTACCCGTCATGAAGGCCCTTCAGATGGTTACCCTTAATGCAGCAGCCTATTTAAGACTGGACGATTATGTCGGAGGCCTGGCGCCAGGAAAGAAAGCGGACATCCTGATCCTCCCTGATTTGCACGACTTCCGCCCAGATCTCGTCATTGCCTCGGGAGAAATTGCCGCTGAAAATGGCAAAATGCTGGTTCAACTTCCTGAAATCGAGTGGCAAAAATATATAGTAAAAGAACCATTTGCTTTTAGCAAAACAATCCTAAACGAGGCCGATCTCTACCGATATCCCCATCCATCTGAAGACAGCACTGTTCCTGTTGCTTATTTTAAAAGCAATGTGATCACCCAGCGCAAGGATACAGTTCTTCCGTCCGTCGATGGATATGCTGATCTGTCCAATCACGAAGGCTTGATTAATGCTGTCTTGATTGATCGAAGCGGCAAGTGGATTTCAAAAGCCATTCTAGAAAGGTTTGCTGTTCATCTTGATGGCATGGCATCAACCTATAATACGACCACTGAATTGCTGGTGGCCGGCAGAGATCCAAAGGCAATGTCAATAGCCGGAGCGAGGGTTTATGACATGGGTGGGGGAATTGTGATTGTCGATGGCGATCAGATCGTATTAGAGATCCCGCTCCCATTTACAGGGATGATGACGACCAGTCCTTCCTTTGATGTTTCCGTAGAATACCATGACCGGTTATTGTTGATGCTGCAGGAGCGAGGGTTTCCATTCCACGACATTCTTTATACTCTGCTGTTTTTAACATGTGACTTCTTGCCAGGCCTAAGGCTGGTTCCATACGGCTTATATGAAGTGAAAACAGATGAAATTTTGCTCGCCGCCGCTCCGTTAAATACAGAATGCTATCATATAAAAAATTAACTGCTTAAACAAAAAATGGACCACACATGATTGCTCATGTATGGTCCATTTGCTTTAGGAACAGTATGATTTGTCTGCTGGGGGGATACCTGATGGTTTCTCATATTTTCATAGTAAAAAAATGATAATTTAAGGAAATAGAAGAATAGGGTAGAAACAAGGAGAAAAAGAATGGTATTGTAATGAAATCGACTGAATTCACAGTGTTGTGAATTATTAAAATATTGTGTATATTATGTATTAGAAACGTTGTTTAAAAAACCATAATAAAAAATCTGAGGAGGAATAAAAATGTCAGCAGTAACCGAAACAAAAAATTTAACCGTTAAAAAAGAAAATGGAATTGCCGAAATTCACATTCATGTAAACAAGACGAATGCCTACGATTTGGAATACTATAAAGAATTAAATGCTGCCATTGATGATATTCGTTTTGATAGCGATATTAAAGTTGTCGTGTTAATGAGCGATATGCCAAAGTTCTTCTCAGCCGGGGCAAATATTAATTTCCTTAAGGCCGCGGATCCGCGATTCAAAACACAATTCTGCTTATTCTGCAATGAAACACTGGATAAAATTGCCCGTTCTCCGCAGATTTATATTGCCTGCCTTGAGGGCCATACGGTCGGCGGCGGCTTGGAAATGGCGTTGGCCTGCGACCTCCGCTTTATGGGCGACCAAGCCGGAAAGATTGGACTCCCTGAAGTAACACTTGGGGTACTTGCCGGAACCGGAGGAACTCAGCGTTTAGCTCGTCAAGTGGGCCATTCTAAGGCACTTGATTTGAATATTACCGGCGAAACCTTAACACCACAAGAGGCGTTGGCGATTAAGTTGGTTGACCGGGTGTTCCCGCAGGAAGAAACTAGAGCGAGAACATTGGAGTATGCAAGAAAAATTGCCAGCAGTGCCTCCTACGCCATCTCAAATATTAAGCTCTCCATCATGAATGGCAAGGAAATGCCATTAAATGCGGCAATCCGCTATGAAGGGGAACTGCAAAATCTATTATTCCGTTCCGCAGATGCGCAAGAAGGGTTAAGCTCCTTTATTGAAAAGCGCCAGCCGGAATGGGCCGGAAAGTAATTGAATAAAGCTAGCGACCACACAAATTAGCTGAGCAAAGTAGAGGAATACATTTTTATAGTACCAACCAAGGGCGATATCGGTCATCGATATCGCCTTTTGTTAAATCTGATAGGAGGAATAGAATGAGGTCCAATGAAATGCGATTCGTTGTTAATTGGGGTGATACGGATAAAGCGGGAATTGTTTATTATCCCAACTTTTTTAAATGGTTCGACATTGCTGGCCATCAATTTTTCAAAAGCTGCCAGCTTGCTCCTGTGAAATTGGAGGAAGAACGGGGAATTATCGTTCCCTTACTGGATGCTCAATGTACATTTGAAAAAGCGTTGTTTTATGACGATCTTATCACTATTCAAACCAAAGTAGCGGAGGTGAATAGGAAAACACTAAAACTGCGCCACGAGGTATTTAGGGACGGAAACCGTGTAGCACATGGCTATGAGGTGCGTGGCTGGGTGCAGAAAATGCCGGAAGGGATCAAGGCAGTGCCGATCCCAGAAGATGTAAAAGACATTTTACAAGAAAATATTCATACTAAATTAAAGGAGAATTTCACCAGTTATAATGCATAAAAAATGGTATTCCTCTATAATGGATGAAGAATGATCGCATGAATCTAACTATTAACAAAAGAAGATGGTGACAACGATGAAACCAAGGTCATTAATGTTTACTCTCTATGGGGAATACATTCAACATTATGGTGGAGAAATTTGGGTTGGAAGTTTAATTCAGCTAATGAATAGGTTTGGCATATCGGAATCTTCTGTTCGCGGTGCGATTTTGCGAATGGTACAAAAGAATTTATTGGAAGTAAGAAAACTGGGAAATAAAAGCTATTATTCTGTTACAGCCCAAGGAAAGAGAAGAGTCGATGATGGGGTAAAACGGGTTTTTTCAGCTTCTAATACATCTTGGGACGGCAAATGGCGGGTTTTCAGTTATTCGTTCCCTGAGGAAAAACGCGAGCTGCGAAATGAAATCCGCAAAGAGCTGACCTGGACGGGATTTGGCATGATTTCAAACAGTATTTGGATCAGCCCCAATCCGCTCGAGGATCAAGTAATGGCAATGATTCACAATTACCAAATTGAAGAAAATACCGTTTTATTTAATACCTCCGACGTGCTCTCCCATACGAGTGAAGGGATTATTGAAAAAGCCTGGGATTTGGATCAGGTTGCGGAAAATTATCATAGGTTCATTGAGGAATTTTCTCCAAGATTCGAAGAGCTCAGGGAAAGAGCTTTAAATAATACATTGCAAGACGAAGAATGTTTTATTGAGCGGACGAATATTGTTCATGAATATCGAAAATTTCTTTTCCAGGACCCCGGATTTCCGCGTGACCTATTGCCGGATGACTGGATTGGGGCCAAGGCAAGAGAGCTTTTCTGGAATATTCACCAATTAATTTCCATACCATCGATCCGCTTTTTTGAATCAATCTTTGAAGGCGCCCCTGATAAAGAAATATCCCCCAACCGGGGCAGAGCGATTAACCCTTTTAAAGAGATTTATATATAATTTACATGTCGGGAAATGGAAAGACGTCTTTCACACGAAAGGCGTCTTTTTTTTATCATCCTATAAATATGAAAGATATTAATAGATTATGTTTTTATCATTATCAACATAAAAACGTAATAAACTTGTTGACAGATAATTTTAAATATTCTATATTACTAATTATAGACGATGAAAAATAAAACGTAATGAAAAGGGGCGAAAAAATTGAATCAAGCTGAGGTGTTGATCGACAAGATTAAGGATGGTTTTATGGTGGAATGTGTGGATGATATGAACGAAGAATATCTTCGCGCCTTGAAGCAGACATTGACTATTGTTGGCGATACAGAGCTTTTAAGCGTTCCTCCGCTGTTAACAGTCTATAATCAGGCGCCCAATCTAAACTATAAGATTACGGCATTAGCTGTTATACAGGATGAAATCGGTCATGCCCATATTGCCTATCGATTGTTGGAAGAACTTGGTGAAGATGTAGAAGCTCTTCTGTACGAACGCCCGGCCCATCGGTGGAAAAATCCGTACGCATTTGATTTTAAACTGGACAATTGGATTCAACTGGGCGTCTTCAACGGACTGTTTGACCGGGCAGGATACACCTTGCTTGGTGATGCATACGAAAACACCTCCTATGGACCTTGGAAGCGCGCTCTCGTAAAGGTTGACAAAGAAGAACTGTTTCATCTCCGAAATGGCGAAATCATCATGCGCGCCGGAATGAAAAATCCGGACACAGCCAAGCAGGTTCAGGAAGCTGTAGATTGGATGTTCCTAATGGGGCTGGAGTTTTTCGGTGTTGCCGACAATTTGAAAAGCCGTTCTGCACAGCTGGATTACAAACTGAAGGGAAAATCAAATGACCAGTTAAGGCAAAAGTGGCTGTCCACAGCCGTTCCATTTTGTGAATCAATTGGTGTAAAAGTACCTGCCCACTATGATGAGGAGCAAAGAAAGTATGTAATAGATGTTCCGTTCCCGTGCAAATTTGATGTCGAAAATAAAAAATGGCTCACCGACCAGCCGGACACATGGGAAGGTGTCATTGAACGCTTTAAAAAGCGCGGCCCGCAAAATGTGGAATTTGTTGAAAGAATTCAAAAGGGTGCCCTTGAATTAGAGGAATTACGGGCAATGGAGGCCGGATGACATGAAAACCATGGAAACGGAAAAATACTGGGAGGCATTAACAGAGGTCATGGATCCCGAATTTCCAATCAGCGTCGTCGACATGGGGTTAATTTACGACATCACCAAGATTGGTGACGACACAATTGCCGTCAAAATGACCTATACCTCAACCGGATGCGGCTGCATGCAATGGATTGAAAACGATATCAGGGAACGCCTGCTGAAGGAAGAAGGAATCAGGGATGTGGAAATTCATGTAGTGTGGGACCCGCCATGGACGGTCAGCAATTTAAGCGAAAAAGGAAAACTAAAATTAAAGACATGGGGGGTCAGTTCATGACAAAAAAAAGTCAGCGGCATGAGTATTTCTTGTTTACCCGGATCAACCGGGGGGATGATTTAATCCAGGTGGGCTCCTTACTGGCAGAAAATGCCGATTTGGCAAAAATCTATGCCCAGCATATTTACGATGAAGAAACCTGGGTGGAAATGCAAGTGGTCAGAAAAGATCATTTAATTGAAGTGCGTCTTCCGGAACCGTTATTTGCAAAAGGAGGTCTTTCTTGTGGCTGATAAAAAGAATGACTCTCTCATAGTGCTGGCGGAAACCATTGCCGATAACAAATTTATCACCGGCGACCAGTTAGTGGAAATTGGCATCAGCGGCCCAACACTCGAAGCTTCCCTATCTTCCATTGCGATGGCTCAGGCAGAGCTTGGCCATGCACGATTAATGTATAAATGGTCCAATGAATTACAAGGACTGAATGCAAGCAAGATGGAAGTAAAAGAACAAACCGGTAAGGCATTTCCTGCCTTGGTGAATGCCTCCAATTGGCTGTCGCTCATTGCCGGGTTATATGCAAATAATCAAGCGGTCGATTTAGTGATAAAGGCGATTTTGAAAGCGGAGCCGCCAAATCTTCCCACACCATTTAATAAAATGATCAGAGAACAGCAAGAACATCTACTCTATGCAAAAAGCTGGTGCAAGCAATTGCTTCGGGACCGTGGCGCCGTTCCGAGAGTCTTTAAACAACACTTGGAAAAAGCTGCTGCAGAGGTTGAACAATGGCTGGTCAAAGTGGAGAAGGACCCTCAATTACAATCTGAAGCAATTATCTTAAATAATAGTAATCTTGTAAAAACCTTTAAATCGGAAATCGAGCAGTTAACGAATTTCGAAGAGGTCCAACATGTGTAAGGGGAAAGAAATGGTCCAATGTTCGTTCTGCTCCTCCGAACAGGTAGAGAAAATCTCCTCCTTTGGGACTGCGCAACTAGTCAGACAATATTACTGCAACAGCTGCTATAGTGTCTTTGAGTATATCCGCTGGCAGGAACCCCAGGGGAATGAATGAGGGAGAAGGGGGGCCCTTCAGATAAACAAAACCGCGATTGCCGAACCCGCCATGCCAGCAGGTGCATGAGGTAGGCCAAGGAATTGCCATGGTAAAAAAATTATGAGAGGAGTTAAATCGATGCTGCAAACCAGAACCATAAAGGATACGTACCAGCTTCTGATCGATGGAAACTATCAAAATAGTAGTAATGAAAGATTCTTTGACACCCATAATCCGGCAACAGGTGAGGTACTGGCGAAGGTCGCCAAAGCCTCGAAGGAGGATGTCGACCGCGCCGTTACTGCCGCGCGCAAGGCGTTTGATACAGGCAAATGGCCAAAGCTGACACCAGCCAGAAGGGCCCGGGTCCTAAATAAAATCGCCCAAATCATGAGGGAGCGTTTTAATGAATTAGTCGAGGCAGAGGTGTTGAATACAGGCAAAACCGTGGCAGCGGCCCAGGGGCAAATTAATCAGGCGATTGAGGACTTTGAGTTTTATGCCGGTGCCATCACCACTTTCGGCGGCCGCACGAATCCGGTTCCAAATGGATTTTTCAACTATACATTGAAGGAGCCTGTTGGTGTCTGTGCGCAAATTGTTCCATGGAACTACCCTTTAATGATGGCGGCATGGAAAGTAGCTCCTGCATTAGCTGCGGGGTGTACAATCGTGTTAAAACCGGCCAGCTATACTCCGATCACCGCCTTTATGCTCGCCGATATTTGCCATGAGGCAGGTGTACCTGCGGGTGTCGTGAATGTCGTGACGGGCAGCGGCGCGGAAATCGGACCTTATTTAACCGAACATCCAGGAGTAGATAAGGTAGCATTCACCGGTGAAACGGAAACCGGGAAGGACATCATGGCCAGGGCTTCTGGAACGTTGAAGCGTGTAACCTTGGAATTGGGAGGCAAATCGCCAAGCATTGTGTTTGCTGACTGCGATTTGGAGGCGGCGGTGATTGGGTCAATTTATGGAATCTTCTATAATACAGGTCAATCCTGCGAAGCACGTTCAAGGATTTTTGTACAGGAATCTATTTATGATGAATTTGTTGTCAAGCTGATTGAAAAAGCCAGAAAGCTTAAAGTAGGAGATCCCTTCCATAAGGATACCCATATGGGAGCGCTTATTTCGAAAAGCCATGAGGAAACGGTCGATGGCTATGTGAAGCTTGCTGTTGAAGAAGGAGGAGAGATTCTCTTTGGCGGCAAACGTCCTGAAGGACCGGAATTTGAAAAAGGCTACTGGTATGAGCCTACTATCATCGGTAATGTGTCAAACGATATGAGGATTGCGCAAGAAGAAGTATTTGGACCGGTAGTTGTCGTAATGAAATTCACCGATGAAGCAGAAGCGCTCGAACTCGCTAATGACTCCATTTTTGGGCTGGGTTCTGCTGTTTGGACGACCGACAATGGCAAAGCCCACCGAATCGCCGCTGGACTTCGAGCCGGAATCGTAATGGTCAACAGTCCGATTTCCGCCTTCCCGGGAACACCTTTTGGAGGGTATAAACAATCAGGCTATGGCAGGGAATTATCCCTGGAAACCCTTGAGTTATACAGCGAAACAAAGAGTGTTGTATCCTACATTGGCACTAAACCATTGAATATTTTTGGGATTTAAAATTATCAAAATCTTCAAATAATAGGAGGAAAAAACATGTCGCAAGTAGAATTAAGCACTAACACATTGACAGTGAAAAAGGAGAATGGAATCGCGGAAATCCATCTTCATGTAAATAAAACAAATGCCTATGATTTGGAATTTTACAAAGAACTGAACGCGGCAATTGATGATATCCGCTTTGATCAAGATATAAAAGTAGCAGTCTTGATGAGTGATATGCCTAAGTTTTTCTCGGCGGGTGCCAATATCAATTTCCTGAAGGCAGCAGAGCCGCGATTCAAAACACAATTTTGTTTATTCTGTAATGAAACCCTTGACAAAATCGCCCGCTCTCCACAGGTTTGGATTGCTTGTTTGGAAGGGCATACCGTCGGCGGAGGCCTGGAAATGGCATTGGCTTGTGACCTCCGTTTCATGGGCGACCAGGCTGGAAGAATTGGACTTCCGGAAGTCTCGCTTGGTGTGCTGGCCGGTACGGGAGGAACGCAGAGACTAGCCCGGCAGGTCGGACATTCAAAGGCGCTAGACCTGAATATCACTGGGGAAACCTTAACACCGCAAGAAGCCCTGCAAATTAAATTAGTTGATCGAGTATATCCTCAAGAAGAGACACGTGAAAAAACATTGGCCTACGCAAGAAAGATTGCAGAAAGCGCCACTTATGCCATCTCCAATATTAAGCTGTCTATCATGAATGGCAAGGAAATGCCATTAAATGCCGCCATCCGTTACGAAGGCGAACTACAAAATTTATTGTTCCGTTCCCAGGATGCAAAAGAAGGATTATCGGCATTCATTGAAAAACGACCACCGAAATGGACAGGTCAGTAATATAGAGCAGGAGCAGGACTGGTTCAGACAGCAAACGAGCCAGCCCTGTTTCCCCCTGTCAAAAGAAACGAAAGAAGAATTGACTCCACCTAGATTTTGGCTGCAGGATTGGTCCGGATAGACAAGTTTACTAATCTATTGGAGGATAAAAATGCTAAAATCAACTGAACAATTAAAAGGGATAAAGGACTACTATAACAGTGTCGACTATATTGTCGAAGAAAATGTAAGGAGGGGCCTTGGCAGTAAGGTTGCCATCTATAGTGGAGATGAGCAGGTTACATACGAGGAACTCTTGAAAAAAATCAATAAATTTGGAAACGCTCTCAAAGATTTGGGGATTGAACGGGAAAATCGCATTCTCCAAGTCCTAGATGATACGCCCGAATTTATTGCTTCATTTTATGGAGCGATAAAAGCCGGCGCCGTACCGATCCCTGTGAACCCGTCCATGAAGCCGCAGGATTATGAGTATTTCTTAAACCATAGCCGGGCAAAAGTTCTGCTGGTCGAAGAGCATGTCTGGAATACCATCAAGGACAATAGAGAGCGATTTATTTTCTTGAAGCATGTCATCGTGGTTTCAGAAACAGGATACCACAAGCCGGATGGAATGGATTATGTTGAATTTGTAGAGCCGGCTTCAACAGAACTGAAGGCTGCTCTGACTACATCGGAAGATCCCGCTTTTTGGCTTTACAGTTCAGGCAGTACAGGAAATCCAAAGGGTGTTGTTCATATCCAGCGCAGCATGGAAGTGGCCTATAAAAATTATGCTAAAAATATTCTCCAGATTAATGAAAATGACCGGACATTTTCCGCTTCGAAGCTTTATTTTGCCTATGGACTTGGCAATGGCAATTATTTTCCTTTAAGTGCCGGCGGCTCTACTGTTTTATTAAAGGAGCGGCCAACACCGGAGCTTATTTTTCAAACGATTGAAAAACAAAAGCCGACCATCTTTTTTGGTGTTCCGACATTGTACGGAGCTCTAATTCAATATGTAGAAAAAACAGGGGTCATTCCTGACCTATCATCTGTCAGGGTTTGTGTTTCCGCCGGAGAAGCCCTGCCGGCAAAATTTATTCAGCGTTGGAAGGAACTGTTTAATGTCGATATTCTCGATGGCATTGGATCGACCGAGGCATTGCATATTTTTCTATCCAATCAAATGGGTGAGGTAAAAGCGGGCAGTACAGGGAAGGTTGTTCCAGGATACAAAGCGAAAATTGTCAATGAGGAATCAAGGCCTGTCGGTGTAAATGAAATTGGCGACCTTGTGATATCCGGAGACAGCGTAAGCATCGGATATTTTTGTAATTTAGCAGAGAATCACCATAAATTTCATGGTGAATGGATGTATACCGGGGATAAATACTATCAGGATGAAGAGGGGTATTTCTGGTATTGCGGCCGCTCGGATGACATGCTTAAGGTGGGGGGGATTTGGGTTTCGCCGATAGAAATTGAGTCAACCCTCATCCGGCATGAGCAGGTAGTGGAAGTTGCGGTTGTCGAAGCGAAAAATAATAACAATCTGGTTCACCCGAAAGCGTTTATTGTTCTGAAGGAGGGTGTCGAACCAACAGACGCTTTAAAGGAAGAGCTTAAGCTATTCGTAAAACAAACGTTGGCGGCTTATAAATATCCCCGCGAAATTGAATTTATTTCAGAATTGCCTAAAACAACCACTGGGAAGGTACAGCGATTTAGGTTGAAACAGGTATAAATTTTATAAAGCTTAACGCAATAGGAATGTGTATACGGACTAAATACAGATCGATAATCTGGTTAATCCCTTTTAACATTCACAATGATCAAAGACAAAAAGGTAAAGGCGGCCAAATTGGCCGCCTTAGCTTATTTTTAGCTGATCGCAAGATGGTGGTAGGCAATATCCATGTTTTTCTTCAGCTCTTCAGGGCGGTCGTGGTAGACAATCCTGCCTTTGTTGATAATGTAGACATCGTCGGCAATACTTAAGGCTGTTGCGATGTTCTGCTCCACCAGGAGCATCGACATTCCGGTTTCTTTCAGTTTGACAATAACCTCCATTACCTCGCCGACCATTAATGGAGACAGTCCTTCTGTCGGTTCGTCCAGAAGGAGGATTTTCGGGTTGCGCATCAAGGCTCTGCCAATCGACAGCATCGATTGTTCGCCGCCGCTTAAATTCCCGGCATGTGATTTTTCCCGTTCTTTTAACCGAGGGAACAGCTTATAAACCTTTTCGAGGTCCCAGCCGCCTTGCTCCTGATTGGCAAACACCGTTAAATTTTCTTTGACGGATAAATTTGTAAAGATTCTTCTTCCTTGCGGGACAATACCGATTCCTTTCCTAGCAATCTGATGGCTTTTAAGATTGATCACATTTTCTCCCTCGAAGGAAATCTCTCCTTCTTTTTTCGTAACAAACCCGATGATGGAGTGAATGGCCGTGGTTTTCCCCATTCCGTTTCTTCCAAGCAGAACCGCTGCACTTCCTTTTTTCACCTCAAGATTGACACCTTGAAGGATATGGCTTGCTCCGTAGTAGCTATGAACATCTTTCAGGCTAAGCATTGGCGATTACCTCCTTGCCCATATAGATTTCTTTTACCTCCGGATTTTCCCTCACTTGTTCCGGGCTGCCATCGGCAATTAAAGTTCCGGCATGCAGAACAATGACCCTATCGGTATTGCCGAATAGCACATCCACATCATGCTCAATCATCATGATCGTCACTTCAACTGGCAGCTTATTAATCAATGAAATAATCTGGTCCGTCTCCACCTGTGACATGCCTGCTGTAGGTTCATCCAATAAAAGCAGCTTCGGGTTCCCGGCAATGGCCATAATCATTTCGATCTGGCGCTGTACTCCATACGATAAGTCCTTTACCTTCGTTTGGCTGTATTCTTCAAGTCCCCATTCATGCAGGAGGCTGCCTGCATGTTCAAACAGGAGCTGATAATTTCCCGGTGTTGCCTGTTTCCACCACTGCGTGTGCTTTTGGTTGATTCGCTGTAAAACGAGTAATATATTTTCTCTTACCGTTAAACCCATCATTAAATTATTTTTCTGAAATGTGCGGACGATGCCTTTTTGTGTCCGTTTATAATTTGGCATAGAATTGATACGATCCCCATAATAGTGAATCGTTCCTCCGGAGGGCTCAAGATCTCCGGCAATCATATTGAAAAGGGTCGACTTGCCGGCGCCGTTGGGGCCAATTAAGCCGACCCGTTCTCCCGCCGTTACATCCAGGCTCACGTGTTCAATGACTTTTATGCCGCCAAAATGTTTTGAAAGACCTTTGAGTGATAGAATTTTATCCTTCTCCATTGAATTCACCTATCCATCCATTTTAGTTTCCTGTTTGATTGGCTTTATGATTGGCTCGTCGGCATCCACTTCCAGTTTCTTCGGCTGAACAAAGAATTTCTTTAATGCATTTAAAATGCCAACCATTCCATCAGGTGCAAAGATGACAAAGATAATGAATACTGCTCCGATAATCATCATCCAATTTTCCATGTAGGAGCTGATGAGCGTTTCCAAAATGACAATAAAGGCAGCGCCAATGACAGGTCCCCATAATGTACCGGCCCCTCCGATTAAGACCATAATTAAAACAGATCCCGAGGCGGTCCAATAAACCTCTGCCGGTGAAATAAATCCATTGAAAATAACATATAAACTGCCGGAAAGTCCGCCAAGTGTACCGGCAATGATAAAGCTGATATTTTTATAAAGGGCGGTATTGTAGCCGATTGATTTCATTCGTTCTTCATTTTCCTTGATTCCGATCAAAACCGAACCTAACGGGGAATGCAGAAACCTGTTGATGAAGACTAATACAATCGTAAATACGACTAGGATAAAGTAGTAAACCCATACTTGATTGGAAAGAACGATATTTGCACCCAAGTCAATCGGAGCAATCCCGGTTAATCCGTTTGACCCGCCAGTGACGGTCCTCCATTGGTAGATAATCGAATAAACGATTTGCGAACATGCCAAAGTAAGCATAAGGAAATAAAAACCATTTGCTTTGGTCGAAAACAGACCAATGATGACCGCCAGTAGAAATGCCGCCAACAGGCCGGCCGCAATGCTCAGGAATGTGTTTGTACTTACATGTATTGCCGCGAGCCCGGCTGCATAGGCACCGGAACCAAAGAAAGCGGCATGGCCCAATGACACCATGCCAGTTTGCCCGACAAGGATATTTAAACTGAGGGCAAAAACGCCAAGAATGAAAATCTCCGTCAGCAAATTAACGTAAAATATGCTTAAAAAGAAAGGCACAAATACCATGATTAAAAACAGCAGCGGTCCTTTTACAGGCAGATTCCTCATCTATACTCTCCTTCCAATCAGACCTTGCGGGCGAACAACGAGCACGACTGCCATTAATGCAAAGGTAATAATCAAGCTAAGTTCCGGTACAAGGTAGCGGCTAAAGGTTTCCACAAATCCGACCAGGAGGCTGGCAATAAGGGTGCCTGACACCGAACCGAGTCCGCCTACTACGAGCACGACCAGTGATAGGATGAGGATTTGGAATTCCATTCCTGGAAACGCCCCAAGTATCGGTGACCCAATGACCCCGCCTACACCGGCAAACAGGCTTCCCAGGACAAATACGAACGTAAAGACAAGGTGAATGTTAACGCCGAGCCCTGCTGCCATTTCCTTATCCGACAAACCGGCCCTGATGACGGCACCCCATTTCGTTTTTTCTTGGAAAAACCACAGAAATATGGCAATTGCCAAGCCAATTACAATGAGAGCGATACGGTAGGCAGGAACAGAATACCCGGCAAGTTGAATCGACATATTCAGTGCTGGCGGCGGGTCAACTACTAACATGTTTTTTCCCCACAGGATCGCGAATAGATCGTGAAAAATGTAGGCAAGCCCAAAAGTTAAGAGCACCTGTGAAAGGTGACCCAGTTTATAGGTCGGGCGCAGTATAATCGTTTCCAGCATATACCCAAGTACGGCAATGATGAGTGGAACTGCCGCCAAGGCAGCCCAGAACGGCAAACCCGCCTTCATGATGAGCGAGTAGCCAAGATAAGAACCGAGAAGATAGAAGGAACCATGGGCAAGATTTAAAACTCCTAAGATTCCAAATACAATCGTGATTCCACAAGTAATAATAAATAGTAGAAATCCGTAACTGAACCCATTGATCAGTTGGAGCAGCAGGGTACTCATGTGTAACCTCCTTCAATTAGTGGTCATCCCAATCTTGAAAAGAAAGAGGCAATGAATTGATTGCCTCTTTCCATAGACATATAACAAGACATCATACTAGATATGAATATAGCTAACTATTTTAGTTGAGCGCTTACTTTCCGGGATCTACAACCTGCTCAATTGTATCAATCACCTTATTTTCTGTTTTTCCGTTGACAACGCTTGTTTTCACGATATAAAGGTTTTGAATCACGTTATGTGTTTCTTTATCAAAACTAATTGGACCCCTTGGACTTGTAATTTTGATAGAGGACATGGCATCCACAACTTTGGCGGAGTCGGAAATATCTCCATTTAGTTTCTTGATTGTTTCTGCGATAATCATCGCCGCATCGTATCCTTCTGCTGATTCAATACTAGGACGGCTGTTGTATTTCTTCTCATAGGCTTTGATAAACGCTTTATTTTCTGGTGTACTTATGCTGTAGTCCCAGAAAATCGAGGCGGTGATGCCATCTGGCGACATCCCTTGCTGCGGACGGACATCCTCAGCCGTAAGCCAGCCGGAGCCTATTAACGGAATTTTCCCTTTTAATCCGTATTGGTTGTATTGTTGGACAAACCTTACCGCGTCACTTCCCGCATAGAAAGCATATATGCCGTCAATGTCATCACGGTTCATTTTTGCAAGATAGGAGGAATAGTCATTGTTTCCAAGGGGCGGGTAAACCTCTTCGACAACCTTTCCGCCAGCTGCTGTATAGGCTGCTTTAAATGCCTCGGCCACTTCATGGCCGAATGCATAGTCAGCGGCAGTGACATAGATCTTTTTCCCGATATTTTTATAAGCCCATTCACCCATTGAATGGCCAATTTGCCAAGAACTGAATGAGGACCGCCAAATATAATCGCTTCTCTTGGCTCGTGTTAAATCGTTGCCTCCGGCATGTGAATTAATATAAGGAAGTTTTCGTTTATCCACTTCATCACGGATGGCGTAGGCAACGGCAGTGCTTACCGTTCCTGTTAAAATATTAATTTGGTCTTGGTCGGTTAATTTTCTGAGTTTTCTCAGTCCAACTTGAGGATCCGATTCATCATCTTCCTGGACAATTTCAATCTTTTTCCCGGCAACCTCCCAATTCTGCTGTTCAAAATACAATTTCATTCCATTTAGGAGATTCTCACCCAAAGAAGCATACACACCACTTGTTGGAAGGAGAGCGCCGATTTTGATGGTTCCTTTCTCTTCCGTGTTAGTTTTGGTATCTTTATCTTTTTCTTTTGTGGTTGTGTTAATGGCACCAGAGCTGCACGCGGAAAGTAATAGAACTAAGGCGATTAGTAAAAAAGCGTTTCTTTTAAAACTTTTCATTAACAGACCCCCCGTTTTTTTGGTGACGCTTTCAATACTCAAAAAACCATTCTCCCTTAAGATTTTGAATATTTCAAATATTATTATAGTGTCAATGTTACTAATTTACAATACATATTTTAAAAGTTAGTTACAAAAACATAATATAAATTCTGTTCTTGAAAATTCATAAAGCAAAAGTGTAATATATTGAGATTCCGAGAAATGTGGAGGAAATTTACATAAATAATGCGCTTTGATAGCGGATGCTGTTACAAATGGAATTTGAGAAGGAAGGGTAGATAAGTTATTTTATATTACGTTTTAATTTCGTTTGATAATAAAACGATTATGTATGTGGTGAATTGCAGTATTTGATAATAGAAAAAACCCCCCAAAAAGTTTTTGAGGAGTTTTTAACATCAATATTGATTAATAGGTTAGAAGATTGATCCTGCATGTATTCCAATCAATGTTTACTTATTTAAAACACAAAACGCAACACCATGATAGAGATGATTCCAGCTAAAACAGTTCCTAACAAACTGCGTGTAATAATGGCAATAAGAAAAGTGGGCAGCGCGGCGATTAGTTCAAGGTTATCTGTCAAAGGTGCCAATTTTCCGTTTGGCATGAGCAATTCTTGCCCCACTAAGGCTGCCATAACGGCAATCGGAACGTAGCTCAACCAGCGCATGGCCCATTCTGGCAGTTCTACACGACTTAAGATCGCAATGGGAAGCACTCTTGGAATGAATGTGACAAGGGCTGAGCCAAAAATAATTAAAAAGATAGACCATCTTACTTCCATTTTTCCACCGCCATCCCTATGGTTGAGGCAATGATTGTCGCCACAATAACCCCTACGCTTCCAGATGTCACTAAACTTACCCCTACCACAATCGCAACAGCACTAAGTGCAACAAGAACATCCTTCATCCATTTCCTTCGGCTGAACATCTGTAGGACAAGAAGGCCAATAAACATGCCCGGCAAGGCAAAATCAAGTCCGAATTTTTCCGGATCCGAAATCCACTCTCCGAAAAATGCTCCTGCAAGATTGGCAAGGAACCAATTTAAATAAGCCGTTATATTTAGGCCGTGCATCCATTTTTCGCTGAGCATTTTCTTACTTGCTGCTTCATTCATTGCTACACCAAATGTTTCATCTGTAAGTAAAGAACCGATTAATACATTCTTGAAGGGTGTAAGATGACGGAAATAAGGCGATATAGCCGCGCTCATCAACAGATGGCGGAGGTTAATAAAGAAAATAGTAAAGATAATCGCTAGCGCGGGACTATTAGCCCCAATCATCGCGGCAGCAATAAATTGACCAGAACCCGCATATAAAAGCAAGGAGATCAGCCCAATTTCAACAATCGAGAGTCCTGCGGTTTTTTCCACAACACCGGCCGCAAATCCAATGCTTAAGTAACCAAGTACAGTGGGCAGACAATCCCGTACACCGGCAAGGAAGCTGCTTTCTTCCCGCAAAATAGTGTTTTCACTAATGTTCATCATCCTTCACCCCCTGGTAAAAAATTATTTGTATAAAGATTACTTTACCATCCTGATTGTATGGCTTCAATGATATAATTGTATGCAATACAATTTTTCGAGGAGGGGGAATGATATGCCAGTTAATTCATTTGAAGATTACCCTATGTCGTGGAAGCCAGATAAAAAACAGCTTGTCACTCCATTGTATCAATCGATTGCTAGTTTGCTTGAATATGATATTCTCAATGGTTATCTCGCACCCAATACGAAGCTTCCTCCTCAGCGAGAACTGGCAGATTATCTTGATGTTAACCTCAGCACTGTCACAAGGGCCTTTAAAATCTGCGAAGTGAAAGGATTAATCTATGCCGTTACTGGAAGGGGAACCTTTGTTACTCCCAATATAAAAAATGCTATTTTCATGGCAGATAGTGACGAGAATAAGAATGTTATAGAGATGGGAATCATCAAGCCCCTTGATCACACAAACTCATTCGTCGCACAAGCGATTAAAAGCATTGCGGCTAAAGATTATCTGGAAAATTTATTAGATTACAGGCACCCGTTGGGAATGCCTTATCATCGAATGGCAGCCAAAAAGTGGATGCAGCGTTTTAACATGGATGTATCCATTGAAAATATTGCCATCACTTCAGGGGGGCAAAATTCGTTTTCGCTGATTTTGATGGCCTTGTTTCATCCGGGAGATAAAATTGCGGTAGATATCTATACATATCCTAATTTTATGGAATTAGCCAAGATGTTGAAAATTCAATTAATCCCTATTGAGGGGGATGAGCTAGGTATAAATCCGGAGAGATTAGATGCCGTCTGCAAAACAAATTCATTGCAGGGAATATATTTGAGTCCCTCCTGCAATAATCCTACAGCTGTCACAATGAATATGAATCGCAGAAAGGAAATAGCAGAGGTCATCAATAAACACGGGCTTATTTTAATAGAGGATGACGTATACTCTTTCCTGGCACCGGATGGCTATTTCCCTATTTCACATTTTGTGCCGGAAAAGTTTGTCTATATCCTGAGTATTGCTAAATCACTCAGCTCCGGCATTCGAGTTGCATTTGTCGCATACGCCAATCAGTTTACTGAAAAAATCACCTATGGAATCTTTAATCTGAACGTAAAAACATCGGCCTTAAATGCAGAAATTGTAACAGAATTAATTAATACAGGGGCTGCTGAACAAATCGTTAAGAAAAAGCGAAAAATTTCTCAAGAACGGAACCAGATATACCAGAAGTATTTTCAAATCAATCATCAATACGAAAACCCTATTAGTTATTTTCGCTGGATACCATTGCATAAAGAATGGCAGCTAAACCAGTTTGAGCATTTTGCTTTAACCCGGGGGATCCATGTTTATCATTCACATCGTTTCTTGGTCAAAAAAGAGGAATCTCCCCAATTTATTCGTATTTCACTAACATCTCCTAAAGACTCCGACGAATTGGAGAAAGGGCTTTGCATCCTAAAAAGATTTTTGCTGGAGTCGGATGAAGTTATGTACTAGAACAAGGTTTCATATAGAAACCTAGGGATTTAGATATTTCCGGGTAATTTACTAGTAATAATAAGGTGGCCTGAATAATGCGTATATCATATGATGAAATGAAAGGTGAGTTCAAAAGAGTTCTCATAAAAAGGGGAGTTGATACGAGAACTGCGGAAACCGCAGCATCCATAATAGCTGACAACAGCTGTGATGGGGTGTACTCTCATGGCTTAAACAGGTTTCCTTCCATTGTTAAAGCGATAGAAGACGGAGTTATTAAGCCGGGGATGCGGCCTGTGAAACTGAACAGTATCGGGGCCCTTGAACAATGGGATGGGCAGTTAGGTTTCGGTCCTATCAATGCGTCCATTGCCATGGACAGGGCTGTTGAATTGGCGAAAGATTATGGTTTAGGCTGTGTTGCACTAAAGAATACAACCCACTGGCTTCGTGGAGGCACCTACGGATTAAGAGCTGCCAACGCAGGGTGTATCGGGATTTGCATGACAAATACATTTCCTAATATGCCGCCATGGGGTGGTAATGAAGACCGTATCGGCAACAATCCTTTAATCATCTCGGTTCCCCATAAAGGTGGAAGACACTTGCTTTTGGATATGGCACAGTCTCAATTCTCATATGGTAAACTTCAAACCTATTCGTTAGCCGGAAAGAAATTGCCGGTTGTGGGAGGTTATACGGAGGATGGGGATCTTTCGGATGACCCGGATGCTATTATAAATGGAGGTAAAGTCCTTCCTGCAGGTTTTTGGAAGGGATCCGGTCTCTCCATAGCGATTGATATGGTCGTTTCCGCACTATCAGTTGGCAGATCTACTTTCGATTTGCGGATGGAACGACAGGATTCAGGAATTTCACAGGTATTTATCGCTATAAATCCTTCGCAATATGCAGGGGAGGAATATGCTGATTCATACATAGAAAAGATGTCTGCCTATATTAAAACCTCAACAAAGATGGCTGGTGCTACGGATATCCTTTATCCAGGCGAAAGGACCGCGAAGGAGCGTGCGGACAACCTTAGAGACGGTATTCCGGTAAATCAGAATATATGGGAAACAGTACTGAAATTGTAATTTCGCAAGTTTTAGTTTATCAAACTAGTCAGTCAAAACAAATTTGGTTAGCCATGCAATTAGAATATTGTATGGCTTTTTTGTGCGTGTTATTTAGACAGTGATGGAATTATTTAACTGGCTAAAATCCATGGAGTAGATGATATACATCCGGGGTTATGCTTCTCGTGAGCGCCGGAAAAGTGTCGTCCCGGTAAAAATAAGGGGTCTATTCTTCCCGTGAGCACCGGAAAAATATCGCCCCGGTAAAAATAAGGGGGTCTATTCTTCCCGTGAGTACCAGAAAAGTGTCGCCCCGGTAAAAATAAGGGGTCTATTCTTCCCGTGAGCACCGGAAAGTTGCCACCCCGGTAAAAATAAGGGGGTCTATTCTTCCCGTGAGCACCAGAAAAGTGCCACCCCGGTAAAAATAAGGGGTCTATTCTTCCCGAGAGCACCAGAAAAGTGTCGTCCCGGTAAAAATAAGGGGTCTATTCTTCCTTTGAGCACCGGAAAAGTGTAGTCCCGGTGAAAATAAGGGGTCTATTCTTCCCGATAGTACCGGAAAAGTAGTGACCCGGTAAAAATAAGGGGTCTATTCTTCCCGTGAGCACCGGAAAAGTGGCACCCCGGTAAAAATAAGGGGTCTATTCTTCCCGTGAGCACCGGAAAAGTGGCACCCCGGTAAAAATAAGGGGTCTATTCTTCCCGTGAGCACCGGAAAAGTGCCACCCCGGTAAAAATAAGAGGGCTATTCTTCCCGTGAGCACCGGAAAAGTGCCACCCCGGTAAAAATAAGGGGTCTATTCTTCCCGTGAGCACCGGAAAAGTGCCACCCCGGTAAAAATAAGGGGTCTATTCTTCCCGTGAGCACCAGAAAAGTGTAGTCCCGGTAAAAAATAAGGGGGTCTATTTTTCCCGTGATCATCGGAAAAGTGGCACCCCGGTAAAAATAAGGGGTCTATTCTTCCCGTAAGCACCGGAAAAATATCGCCCTGGTAAAAATAAGGGGGTCTATACTTCCCGTGAGCACCGGAAAAGTAGCTCACACATTAAGTACCTTCCCATAAAATAGTGCATACGATAATTTGTATTAATCTATGAAGGGATTGAATTTAATGTACTATAGCCCTTGGATGTATTCATATCCAAATCCATATCAACCTAATGCCCCAATATATAATAATTATACAGGACATCCTAATTACTGGAATATGCATGATCACGCAAGAAATCAGGCAAAAGATTATGGACGGAAACCTTTTGTAGTCAATATTAATGAGGCTGCGAGGCAGAACAATACCTATCGTACCGCTTTATGGACAGGGAATCATTTGCAAGTGACACTAATGAACATCAATGTTGGTGAAGACATTGGTTTAGAAATTCACCCTCACGTTGACCAATTCTTACGGATTGAACAAGGTCAGGGTATTGTGCAAATGGGGAAGACAAGAGAGCGTTTAGACTTTGTTCAAAACGTTTATGATGATTTTGCGATTATGATCCCTGCAGGCACCTGGCATAATGTAACCAATACAGGTAATATCCCTTTAAAACTTTATTCTATATACGCTCCTCCACAACACCCCGCCGGAACAGTTCATGTAACTAAAGCTCAGGCTTTAGCTGCGGAATAATACAAACCCCGTCCACAGTAACTGTAGCAGTCCGTCCAATTTCTCAATTTACTACTGAGAAATTGGCTTTTTTTATTATTGTAATTTCCTTATCGTTGTAACTCCGCCCTTTCCTGCTCCGATTCCCATCTATAAAAAAGGGTGAACGAGGAGAATAATATTAAGTGATAGATTGGAAAAACTAATTGGAAAGGAGTGAATAAAATGAGTGATCCAAAAAACCATATGCCTCTTGCAGAATTAACCTCAAGCGAGGTATCTAACCTTTGGTCATCCTATTTAAAGAGCAGTATGGAACTTAGACTTTTTGAATATTTTTATGCAAGTACTCAAAGTAACGAAACAAAACAAGTAATCGAAAAAATGTTAAATCAAACTGAAAATAGCATAAATGAACTCAAGGAGATTTTTATCAAAGATAATCTCACTATTCCTCTTGGTTTTACGGATGAAGACGTAAGGGTTGGCGTACCCAAGGTATTTTCCGATACATTTATTTTATTTTTTTGTTTTGATCTTACATACCTAGCGATGAGTACATATCCAATTGCATTATCAGATTGCACTAGAAACGATGTCCGAGAACATTTCCAAAAAAACATTGCCTTTTTTGTAAAAATCCAGAATGAACTTTTAGACTTGATGTTATCACAAGGAGTATATTTGAGCCCTCCACAAGTAGCAATCGATAACGAGGTAGAAATAGCTGATTCTATGATATATCTTAATGGGTTTTTTGGTGGATCTAGACCTTTAAATGCTCCTGAAATTGCAAATCTATCCAGAATTGTTCATCGAGCACAGTTTTCAAAAATGGTATTTGTCACGTTTAGTAAATTAGCGAAAACAAAAGACTTAAAACAACATTTTAGTAAAGGCAGAGATGGACTCCAAAAAGTGTTAGATTCACTTCAAGAAATTCTTGAAAAAGAAAATATTCCAATATCAGCATCAGGGGACTATAAAATTTCCGATGTAGAGATGCCTCCATTTTCCGATAAGTTAATGTTGTTTTTTACGAATACATGTCTGGGAATATTCTGTTTTGCCATGATAAGTCAGGCTATGACTTCCAGTTTAAGAACGGATATTGTTTCTAAATTGGATAAAATATCTGAGGATATGAAGAAGTATTATGGTCAAGGTCTACTTTTAGCAATAAAAGAAAAATGGTTTGAACAACCTCCTCAAGTAGTAAATAGAAAAGTCTAGTTAATAGGTTACTTTAGCTAAACTGGCATAACATGAATGTTTGATGGGGATTTTTAACAACAGGCGCAATTCTGGAGCAAGAATTACGCCTGTTTAATGCAGCTATAAATTTTAAAAACAGATCCGTTTGCTTTCTCCACTTCATTAACCGGCTTTTCGATAAAGTTATCTCAAAATTAAAACTATTATTGACAATTGAAAACTAGGATGCTAACATTTCTATAAACCTAAGATGAGGGAGTAAAACTGTTAAACGGTCTCTCAGCGAATCCGGGATGGTGGAAGCCGGACAGATGCAGTCACAGCAAATGGGCCTCAGAGGGCGAAGTGAACGAGATTTTTTTAGTAGCTTAGACGCAGGAGCCAGCGTTACAGGGCTAAGGGTGTGAGAGCACTCTACAAAGTGGGTATGTATGATACATATCAAACAAGGTGGTACCGCAGGTTAACACTTGTCCTTGAATTATTATTTAATAATTTAAGGACAGGTGTTTTTTATTTTTTTAAGAACTTATACAGCCGCAAGTGTTGAAAGGAGCAGGTGCCAATGGATGATAAATTTACGCTATTTAACTTAAAAGTAGAGGTTGTCGGTACTGATCAACCAATGGTATGCAGGCATAAGGAAGGTGACTATTTCTTAGTGATTGGGGAAGACCTAATCTTCCCAGAAACGAATTCATTTTCCATGTATGCTTTAAGCGCTATTTTGCCATTACTGCCGGCAAAGCAGCGGCCATTACACGCGAATGACTGGATGTTGTCTGATAGTTTAATAGCCTGTCCAGATCCAAACTGTGGGGCCAGATTTAAAATAACTCGCATCGGAACGAAAGAATTTAGTCATGCTGAATGCACAATAGAACCTATACATAAAGGAGATCAACCATAATGGCAGAACGATTCGAACTAGCAAAAGATTATACAATCAGCAGAGTGATCAACGGCTGTTGGCAGCTATCGGAAGGCCATAGCTTACAAACAAAATTAGATATGCAAGATGCCATGAAGGCCTTCCATATGCTTGCTGAAAGAGGATTTACGACATTTGATTGTGCAGATATCTATACGGGAACTGAAGAATTCCTTGGTGAATTTTTAACGGAACTAAAAGCTGGAAGCACCCTTTCACCGCATGATATTCAAATTCATACCAAGTACGTACCGGATATCAATTTGCTCAGTGAGGTCGATTACAACTACACAGAAAAAATAATTGACCGAAGCCTCCAACGTCAGAAACGAGAAGTCTTGGATCTTGTGCAGTTTCATTGGTGGGATTACGATGTGCCTGGCTTTGTTGAGACAGCGGGAGATCTGTTGAAACTGAAAGAAAAAGGAAAGATCCGTAATATTGCTGTTACGAACTTTGATACGAAGCATTTGAGCGAGCTTGTTGATGCTGGTATTCCTATTGTGTCATGTCAAAATCAATACTCGGTTTTTGACAGACGTCCAGAAAAAGAATTACTAGAGTATTGTAAAAGCAAAGGAATTTCCTTGCTGTGCTACGGTACATTATCAGGAGGGTTGTTAGCGGAAAAATGGATTGGCCAAACTACTATTCAACCTGAAACACGCTCACATGTTAAATATTTTCAGGTGATTGAGGATACCTTGGGTTGGGATGGCTATCAGGAATTATTGTTAATGCTGCAAAGAATCGCTAAAAAGTATTCTGTCAAGGCTTCTCAGATTGCTACAAAATATATATTAAGTCAACAAGGAGTCGGGGCATCTATTATTGGAGTGAGAAATAGCCGGCATGTGGAGTCCAATGCGCAAATATTTACGTTCGAACTGGATCACTCCGATATCGAAGAAATCAAACAATTCTTAGACCACTATCCAATCTTAGATGGTGAACCTTTTGAGTTAGAGCGTACGATTGGTTCAAAATATCGCAATATTATGAAGATGAATTTAAACGAAGAATAAGTGAGAGAGTATGTTTAGTCTAGAATAGAGAGTTTAGTAGAGGAGAGGGAGTTTAGATATGAATCAGAGACTTGAATTTAGAGGTGGATGGGGTACTGCGTTTATTCCAGTCGGGATTTTTCTATTTTTCTGCGTATTGTATTTTATCGTCTTTAAAGCGTTTGAAATGTACGCTCTCGCAATGGGCGCTTTCGTCGCACTGATGGTCGGTGCCATGTTTGTGAAAAAAGGTAACTACGATCGCTTCTGGGATTCAGTCTATGACGGCGTAAAGGAAGCCGTTCCGATTGCCATCCTGCTGTTTGTCATCGGGATGTTCTCGGAGTTGATCAAAAGCACGAACATTTCATCAGGTTTCGTATGGCTTGCCGACTTGCTGGGCGTGGATGGGGGATTATTCACGGCGTTTACCTTCTTAGCCGTTTGTGTCATTTCTACTGCCACTGGGTCATCCATAGGCACCATGTTTACCTGCTTCCCTATTTTCTACCCGGCAGGAGTATTGTTGGGAGGCGACCCTGCCGTTCTTGCCGGCGCAGTCGTCAGTGCTTCTATTTTTGGCGATAACCTAGCGCCAATATCAGATACCACCATCATCTCTGCAGGAACGCAAGCATACACAAAAAAAGAAGGTTTTGCTGATGTGGGCGGCTGTGTTGCCAGCCGGCTGAAGTATTCCTTAGTCGCAGGTTCTATCTCTTTTGTTCTGTTCTGGATCTTCGGGGGCGGCGGCACGGTAGGTGATGGCGCTTCGGAAATTCTTACGAAAAACATGAATCCGACCACACTGGTGATGCTGGTTCCGGTAGTCGTCATGTTAATTGCAGCCATCAAAACTCGCAATATCTATATAGCGATTACAATCGGTATCATTTTAGGGACGATAACAGGTCTAGCATTTAATCTCTTAACTTTCGACAATGTGATATCTGTTAAGGATGGGGCCCCAAGAGGATTCCTAACGGGCGGGATCAGCAGCATGATGGCAACCGTCACGTTGGTTATTTCGGTCTACGGCATTATGGGTGTCCTTAACGGTGCGGGAGTGCTTGAAAAAGTCACCAACGGCATCCTTAACAGTAAAATGGGCAAGACGGCTCGCGGTGCTGAGATCGCTATGATGTTGGGTATTTCATTTACAACTTTGATCTTCGGTGGTGTGACCAGTGCATCGATGACGACGTTTGGAAAAGTACAGAATGAGATTGGCAAACGTGTTGGTCTGCATCCATACCGTCGTGCCTACCTGCTGGATGGTTTTGCGAACGCGATTGTGCTAGTTATTCCTTTTTTAAGTGTGTTTGTATTCATCGGTGCATTGCTTTCAAAAGGGTATGATTTTGTTGCGCCGCTATCACTAACACAAGTCAGCAGCGGCATGATCTATTGCATAGTCCTGTTCTTAGTTCTACTGTCCTCTGTATTAACGGGATGGGGCCGGGAATATGAAGGGCATGGTGGGAAAGTGGTAAGAAATTCTCAAGAAAATACAAACCAAAGTGCGTCAATGTAGAGGGTGAAACCCAACATCGCACAATGTGGTAATAAAAAAGAGGGCGGCTCATTTCTTCAAAAAAGTATAAGTGGACTTCCACACCTTTCCTTTCATAAAATATAAACACGCGATTAGCAGAGCTAACCGCGTGTTTTTCTTAAATATTTTCCTGTTTCAAGCCATCGATAATGTTTTCTTTTCTTATCTTGGAGATCGAATACAGCATGGCAGACCCGACAATCAAGAAAATGACGACGATCACAAATAGGATATTCATCCACGGCAGGCTAAACCCATATTCAAAGGTGTTGCCGAGGGAGCGATGTATCCCAAACATGATAAGTACACTAAGGGGCAGTCCATAGGACAAGGCCTTCACCCCATAAAAGATACTCTCATAATGAATCATCTTATTAAATCCTTTCGGTGTCATGCCAACGGAACGCAGCATTGCAAATTCACGTTTCCGAAGCGAAATGCTTGTTGAGATGGTGTTGAAGATATTAGCAATCGAGATGAAGGAAATCAGGGTGATGAACCCATAGGTAAAGACCGACATAAGCATAATCATTTGTTCATCCTGCTGGCGCCGCTGATATACATTGTATACATGGATGCTTGTATTGTTCATGTCTTCAATGGCTGCTTGTGTAGCCATTGGGTCAGAACTATTTAAATATACATAGGAGTACACTTGCTTAGGGTCAATACCTAATTGCTCTATTGTTGTTTCAGGAACAACCAGATTAACACCGCCTAGTGAAGCCGAATGGACGCCCACAGGGACTTGGTCTGTTAGGGCACCAATTTCAACAGTGCTCACAAACTCCCGTTTTGGTTGCTCTTCTTCTTCAGAATCCCCAGGTGGGAGGGCCAATAAGTCAATCTTACTGCCAACTTTTGACTCAATCGAGTTTGTTTCGATATATTTCCCGGTTGCCGGGTCCTGGTAAGAAATTTGGTCAACGACAATCGCAGTTGGCGTGTCTTGTCGTGTAAAATCCCCAGCACTCACACCGATACTTTCCGCATATTCATTAAAACTTTCTTGATCTAAACCATTTAGTACAACATAATAAGGGTATTTTCCATCCTCAAGAGCTGCATCGTTCTCTTGGATTTGTTTTTTCAATAGTGCTGGAAGGTCTTCCGTTTTAATCAGTGTTTCAACTTGCGCTACCTCCATGATGGTGGATTTCGTAACGTAATCGAGCTTCGTAAACGATGCTAACTCTTCCTTCTCTAATACACTGCCGGAAAGTTGAATATCGTACTTTAGCTCATCTTGCGTCATTTCCAATGATTTTTTCAGGTTGTCGGTGAAATAACTCACCGATAAAAATAGGACAATACTAATCACTAACGAAAACACGGTGGCCAAGTATCGCTTTTTATTGCGTTTGACATTCTTTAATCCGATTTCGGCCTCCAGCCCGAAGATTTTTCGGACAAGCTTTGATGTTTTCACCGTTTTCCCCGAAAGCTTAATATCCTGAGTTTGGCGGATCGCGTCAATAGCCGAAATCTTGGAGGCTTTCTGCGCAGGGATATAGGTTGAAATAAAGATCGTCAGAATCGAAATGCCACAGGCAATAAGAATCGAAGCCGGCGTGACCACTAACTCCAGCTTTTCAGAAACATTGAGTGCATCGTGGATAAAGGTATTGATAAACACAAAAGTGACTCCAATCCCCACGAGACCGGCAAGAATCCCAATCGGGATACTGATGGCACCAATCACCGCTCCTTCAAAAAAGACCGAATTCCGTTTCTGCTTTTTCGTGGCTCCAACGCTTGAGAGCATGCCTAAATGTCTGGCACGCTCGGAAACACTAATTCCGAACGCATTATAAATCAGGGCCACGGAGCCAATAATAATCACGCCCATAATGATGCCGGATAGTGAAAACAGCGTCATCCGCAAGGAATCATTATTCGTGACTCCATAGTAGCGGAGCAACTCACTATTAAAATTCACCTTTTTAATTCCATGCTTTTTGGCTAAAGTTTTTGCATGGTCAAAAAGGGAACCTTTTACTTTCGTCAATACAACATTGGCGTCAACAGACTGATTTTTACTTAACGACGTTTCGTCCACATAGCCAATGACCGTGTAACCTGGTGACCAAGCCGGTTCCCAGGAAGGGGGAGTAATTGTTCCAACAATGGTTAATTCTCTGGTTTGGGTGGGTTTCAGTTCTTCGAGTACCTTGTCACCATCCCGTTGGAGGGGGTCTTTTTGAGCTAGCGTGGTTCCTTCTAATTTATGAAATCGCTCCCCAATGTCAACCGTGAGTTTGTCCCCGATTTTGTAATTGACCTTGGCGTTGCTTCTGATTGCTTCTGAAATCGCAATCTCGTGTTCATTTTGAGGAAGTCTGCCTGCGCTGACCTTTATTGGGAATTGCTCCATGCCGATCTTATTATAGTTTTTAAAAAATAAATACGGTTTGTATTCATTGTGTGATTCTTCTAGGGCTGCATAGCCGGTGCTAGAAAGGGCAACGGTTTTGGTGTCACTGTCTTTTTCAATTTCTTTTAATTGGTTTAAACTGACGTCCTTATATTGAACATGCCACTCGCCATTTTGGGCAATTTCCTGCCGAATCAATAAGTCTAAAAAAGAAAACCCAAGTGTTGCCACTGCGGTGATCATCGCCACCGAAATAATAACGCCGATGACCGTCACGAGTGAGCGGCGTTTGTTCTCCTTTAAGTGCCTGATGGTCACTTTGTTGATAATATTCATTACCGGATCACCTCATCCTTGGCGACCTTGCCATCCTCAATCGAAATGATCCGGTCAGCTTGAAGGGCGATGCGCTCATCATGGGTGATGACAATCAAGGTTTGATTGTAGGTTTTATTAAACAGTTTGAGCAATTCCATGATTTCTTCACTATTTTTACTATCGAGATTTCCCGTCGGCTCGTCGGCAAGCATAATCGCTGGATTGCTGATGAGCGCTCGTCCAATCGAGACACGCTGCTGCTGGCCGCCTGAAAGCTGGTTGGGCAAGTGGGAGAGCCGGTCGTTCAAACCTAAAATGGTAACAATCTTGTTAAACTGATTAGAGTCCACTTTTTGTTCATCTAACAGCATGGGCAGCGTCATATTTTCCTCAACGGTCAAGATCGGAATTAAATTATAAAATTGATAAATCAAGCCAATCTGCCGTCGTCTAAAAATGGCCAGCTGTGTTTCATTCAAGTCATAAATATCAGTTTGATCAATGAGCACCTTTCCGCTCGTTGGCCGGTCAACACCGCCAAGCAAATGAAGCAGCGTCGATTTCCCCGAGCCAGATGGGCCGATAATGCAAACAAACTCCCCCTTTTTTACGGAAAAGGACACATCATCAAGCGCTTTAACGGCCGTTTCGCCTTTGCCATACACCTTTGATAGATTTTTAACTTCTACTATATTCATGAAAAAACCCCCATACCTTCATTGTCTGAGGTTAGTATATCGAGTCAGTATGACTTTAAAGTGACTCTTAAGTGACAATTTATTCACTTTGGGAGGGAAGGGGGGCCAGCAAAAGTAAGATAAGCGGAGATTTTCCGGTTAGCTACAAAATGAAGCTCGTTTCGGGGTATATAAGCGGATGTTTTCCGCTTATGCAAAGAAAAATCCCCTATTTTCAAGTTTTTCGAGCCAATAAGCGAAATTTCTCCGTCTATTTTGGCTATTTTTAATAATAAATACTGATTAAGCGAAATTTCTCCGCCTATTTATCAACTGCCAGATCCCTAAAAAAGAAAAAGACGTATGCCAATTCATACGTCATTAATAAGAAAGCGCCCGAGAACGATATTAAATCACCTGCTTGTAAAATTTCATCTGAAACGTGGTCCCAACGCCCTTGTTGCTTTTTACGACAATATCGCCTTGCTGACTTGTTACGATACTGTGCGCCATCGCAAGGCCAATCCCGACACTATCGTCACTCGCATTTTTGCCTTTGTAAAACCGTTTGAAAATGTAAGGGAGATCTTCCTTAGCAATTCCTTTCCCGTTGTCAGAAATCGTAATTTCAGTGAAAAGGGCATTTTCCGAAAAAGAAATGTTGATTTCGCCGCCTTCGGATGTGTGCTCAACACAGTTTTTAATGATATTAATAAGCGCTTCTGCAGTCCAGTTGAAATCACCGATAAAGCTTGCCTGCTCATCACTTGTGACGGATAAAGTCTGCATTTTTATATCCATTGGAATCAATAAAGGCTCGACTGCTTTTTGAACGAGGGGAGCAACCAAGACCTTTTCTTTTTTAAAAGAAATCGTTCCGGCATCGATTTTTGAAAGCTTTAATAAGGAGGAAACAAGCCATTCCATACGTTCCAGCTGAACTTGGAAATTCCGGGTGAATTCTGCCCGCTTGGTATCATCCAACCGTTTATCACATAACAAATCACCCATGACCATCATCGAAGTGAGAGGGGTTTTTAATTGGTGAGAGATGTCGGAAATCGCATTGGTCAATTTCGCTTTGTCCTCCTGTAAAACTGCCCTTTGTTCAGATAGCTTGGTGGTCACTTTATAAATTTGACTTTTTAATATGCTCAACTCACCTTCATAGTTATCACGGACGTCCAACTGAAAGTGGCCATTGCTGATTTGCTGCAGATATCCAGAAAGTTTATCGATTTCTTTATACCGCCATTTGGTGAAAATCAGCATACAGCTAATCAGTAAGACCGATACGGCGAGTACCAAAAATGCCGCGGGCACGGAAACGAAAATGGCTGTCAAACTAAAGCCTATCACACTAATCAACAGCAGAATGCCTAGGAGTATTTGAACTTCTCGATTGCGAAGCAACTCACTCACCGACCTTATAGCCCATGCCTCTTACTGTTTTAATCAGCGTTGGGTTCTGCGGATCGTCTTCTAACTTTTCTCGCAATCTCTTAATATAGACGGTCAAGGTGTTGTCATTGACAAAATCACCGGCAACATCCCAAATGCGGTCGAGCAGCTGGGCTCTGGTGAGGACCTGTCCAATGTGATTCGCGAAAATAAGAAAGAGTCGATATTCTAAGGCTGTCAACAGAATTTCTTTTCCCTGTTTATATACTTTTCCTTCTAAGGTGTTAATTTGAATAGACTCGATGTCAATGGTGTTTTTCGGCTGGGGCTGACGATGGTAACGGCGGAGGACCGTCTTCATTCTGGAAACTAGTTCACGGATTCGGAACGGTTTGGTAATATAATCATCCGCTCCTATATCCAGACCCATGACAACATTCACTTCATCATCATAAGCGGTTAAAAAGATGACCGGGATATCGCGATGTTTTTTCACGAGCTCACATAAGTCATAACCGCTCCCATCCGGTAAATTCAGGTCAAATAAACATAAATCGATTTCTTCGATGTGGTTCTGAATGATGTCTGTTGCGGAAGCGGCATTAGGACAAAGCACGGTTTCGAAGTCCTCTTGTTTTAAGGAAAACTCCAGTCCAGAAGCGATGGTGCGATCATCCTCGACTAATAAAATTTTCATACTGTCCATCCTAACATTATGGTTATTCTTTTATCTTATTGGAAGAGCGTGTTTCCGTCAAAAAAGCGGCATGTTCCAGGAGGCAGAGGATTAATGTTATGTGAACTTATTTACGGATATTACTTTTTAAAATATGGTAAGTAATTATTTAACTCCGTTGATTTCTCAGTATTCTGATATCAAAGATAAGGAAAAAATACCCAATTATGATCTTTCCGTTCGTCTGATACTAAATCGCTTACAGGCTCTCCGTTCGATCCGGTTAGATCTCCTATTGTTGAAGTAAAACTATCTAGGGATGCATCGGGAACCGGATTACCTAATGGATCTAATAAAGTGTTCTGATTTTCATTTCGTGCTATTAACGATAAAAATACAATAAATTACATGTTATTTACAGTAAATCAATATTTTTTCAGTATTATTAATTTGTGCAAGAGGAAAATTGTGTGAAAATGTTATATTTTGTTCCATTTGGAGGTGTGCATCAATTATCATTTTTTCCCCTATTAATGTGGGAAACACGACCGTTTCTAACTTAGAGAAAATTATAGTCCGTCTATAAGAAGATTTAAAGGTACTTTGTTTGATAAAGATGTACATTATTACGATTTAATACTCCATCATTAAGTACTCTGTTTCTTGAAATTGAACTAATCTATCATTTGAGAGGGGAAAACTAATGAAAAACGATAAACACCATGCAGGAGAAAAATCGTTACACGATAATCTTTTAAATAAGGCGATGGATCGACGGACCTTTTTGGAGGGGACAACTAAAGTTGCTGGAATGACTTTAGGATTAACTCTAGTAAACTCGCTAACAAGTTTATCTGTGAGTGCAGCGTCTAGCTCTTCTGTTTTTAATTCACTTGGCAATAAGCCAGATTTAGTTTTTCCGGTAATCAGTGATGTACATATTAATTATAATAGTAATGGCACTTTGGAAAAATTTGTTACTACTTTAGAACAGTTAAATAAAGTTGTTCCTAAGCAAGATGCTTTTGTGGTAGTTGGAGATTTAACGGATTATGGAATTGCCTCAGAATATGATAAGTTTATGTCTGCTTATAATGTGAGAAAACAGCCCCAAGCGGTTTCTATGTTTGCAATCGGAAACCATGACTATTGGAATGGCTTATCGGCAGCAAATGCTCAAAAACGATTCTGTGAAAAAACGGGGATGGAATCTATTTACTATCATAAGGTAATTAAAGGTTATCATTTTATTGTTCTTTATACTGAAGATGGTAACACAGAGGGTACCTTCTCAGTAAAACAAATTGAGTGGCTAGGAGAGCAGTTAAGGATAGCAAATGAGGATGATCCGAAAAAACCTATTTTTGTCTTCCACCATCAGCCAATTAAAGGGACCATCTATGGAAGCGAATGGGGCTTCAATCAAAATAGAGATCTTTTTTACGATACGTTGAAAGAATATCCACAAGTTATCTCTTTTTCTGGTCATACCCACTATCCGTTAGATGACCCTAGAATCATACACCAAAAAGATTTTACTTCTATTGGAACTTCAACGGGTGCCTATTTGTGGCTTGATAGCGGAAGAATCCAAGGAGAAGTGCCTGAAGATGCCGGCATCCTTAATCAAGCCTTGATTGTAGAGGTTCATAATAACAAAGTAATTATTAAACGCCGTGATATTCATAACGATGACTGGACAGGTGAACCATTTGAAATCAGCTATCCTGCTAATAAGCATAATTTTAAATACACAGAAGATAGAGACAAAAAGTCACCTTTCTTTACAAATGATGCGATGCTTTCCATTGTGAATGAAAAAACGACTGCTACCGGTTTAGCCATAATGTTTACTCAAGCTAAAGACAATCTTCTTGTACATGACTATAAAATAGTAGCTAGAAATGTTGAAACAAACGAAGTAGCGAAAGAATTTCTTGCTTTCTCAGAGTTCTATAAAGATCCTGTACCAAATCCATTAACATTGCCAATTGACGAATTGATGCCAAACACAACATATGAGATTGAAGTGCATGCTCTTGATGCATACGAAAATGTAAGTAATAACTCTTTAAAAGTATTAGGAAAAACGATGGACGGTGTAGTAGAAGACGTAACGATTAGCTTATCTAAAAATGTTTTAAATGGAGTAGAAGATACGGTTGAAGTTACGGTAAAAAATGCTAGAAATCCAAAAAGTGATTGGATCGGTTTATATGAAATAAATGACACACCGGGGCCAATCGCGTCAATATGGTGGATGTATACTCAAGTAACAGATGGAACCTTAAAATTTACTTACAATCCAAAGAATAATATATATCCAGGAAGATACAAGGAAGGTTCAACGTATAAATTGGTTTATTTCTATGGCAGCGGTTATGATGCTGTTGCATCAGCAACATTCACCGTTGGTAGTAAAGAAAACTAAAAAATGAACATCCTATAAGATTTGGCTGTTGATAAAAATAGAATCATTTATTAAGGAGGAGACACCATGTTTCAAAATATCGGCGTTCCAGGATTAATATTAATTCTTATCATTGCTTTAATCATATTCGGCCCATCTAAGTTACCTGAAATTGGACGTGCTTTCGGTAACACACTTAGAGAATTTAAACACTCTGCTAAGGATCTAGTGTCAGACGAAAAGGAAGAAAAGGAGAAAGCAAAGTAAATTCAACGGAGATGTAAGTAGTAAGCTTACATCTTCTTATTTTTTCAGAAAGGAGAAACTGTATGCCTATTCAAAATATGCTTTTGACAGAGCACCTCGAGGAACTTAGGAAACGGATTATCTATACTTTAATTGCTTTCATCATTTTTTTAGTTGGATCATTCATATATGTACAGGATATTTACAAATGGCTTATTCGTGATCTTAACCATAAATTGGCTGTATTAGGGCCAAGTGAAATTCTTTGGGTATACTTTATGATTTCAGGTGTGATCGCGATTGCTCTTACCATTCCAATTGCCGCTTATCAAACATGGAGATTTGTAAAACCAGCGCTCTCTGAAAAAGAACGAAAAACGACGATTTCATACATTCCAGGATTGTTTATCCTTTTTATCGCTGGTTTGTCTTTCGGTTATTTCGTTGTATATCCAACAGTTCTTAAATTTTTATTGTCCTTGTCTGAAGGGCAATTTGAAACGCTATTTACATCTGAAAAGTATTTCAAATTCATGATTAATTTGACACTACCGTTTGGATTTTTGTTCGAAATTCCACTTGTGGTTATGTTCCTAACTTCTATTGGGATCATTAACCCTAGGATTCTTTCGAAAGCGCGGAAGATATCGTATTTTTTAATTGTCCTAACATCTGTTTTGATTACACCGCCTGATTTCATATCAGATATATTAGTGACAGTACCTCTCATAGTTTTATACGAAATTAGTATTAACTTGTCAAAAATTATCTATCGAAAGAAACTTAAGCAGCAATCGGATAACGAAATGGAATTAGAGCAAGTGTCTTAATGAAAATCGACTACTTTTCTCGTCTTAACAGGTTAAAAACGCGCTTGGACAGTAAATCCAAGCGCGGCCTTTCAATATATTAAGTATGTAAGAATTTAACACATACTGGTTCAGGTACTATTACATCAGACTGTAAAAGTGTTAGTTTCCCCCCCATTATTTATCACTCCCCTAACTACTAACTGGCCGTTCATCGCCTGAGGTGGCACGAGATTGATTAATATAATTAATGATAGATAGAATTAGTCATATTTGCAAAGATAAAACTCGGAGCCGTTATGGCCTCAAGAATAGTTAAACCAGATAAAAAGTTGTAGTTTTATAAATATGTTGTTAAGGACGATTTCTAATTCGAAATCGGCCTTTTCATTTTTCAATAGAAGGGGTATAAAACTCTTTCCAACTTTGGAAAAATATTATCAATATTGCCAAAGTGGTAAGTTCGATCATTCCTTTGTTTTGCAGTACACCTTCGCAAAAATGAAAATAAATCAAGAATTTTACAATTAAAAATGTAGATTTAATAAGGTTTACAGAGTTGGCATAACTTTTGCATATACTGGTAATAGGAAGAAATAAAAACGCGGCATTTCAGATTAACTAAAATTAGGAGGCGTCATTTCATGAACTATTCGTCAAAATTAGTAAAAGTAAATAAAGATCCAGGGCATGGCTCACACATCTCCCCTGTTTATTTGACCTCAACATTTGTTTTTGAAAATGCAGAAGTAGGAGCACAACGTTTCGCAGGAGAAGATCCAGGATTTATGTATTCACGCCTGGGTAATCCAAATGTAAGAGAACTGGAAGAGAAGGTAGCGGAATTGGAATATGGTGAAGGTTGTTTAGCTTTCTCATCCGGAATGGCTGCCATAACGGGTTGCCTTTTTGGTGTTTTGCAGGCTGGCGATCACGTTGTTGCACACACAGCGTTGTATGGGGCGACACACGCGTTTCTATCCAAAACGGTAAAAAAGTTTGGCATTGATGTAACATTTGTACCATTTAAGACAGGGGAAGAGCTTGAACCACACATTACAGATAGAACAAAAGTGGTCTACTTTGAAACCCCTTCTAATCCTACGCTTTCTTTAGTGGACATGAAGAGTGTAGCGGCGGTCGCTAAGCAAAAGGGGATCTTGACTGTTGTTGATAATACGTTTTTGTCCCCATATTTACAAAATCCTATTCAATGTGGCATTGATATTGTCGTCCACAGTGCAACAAAATACTTGTCGGGTCATGGATACCTTATTGGCGGACTTGTGATTTCCAGCAAGGAAATAATTGAACCGATGCGAAAAGAAGTGCAGAAGACGATGGGAGCCAATTTGTCCCCTATGGATGCCTGGCTTCTCTATCAAGGGATACGTACATTGCACATTCGCATGGATCGCTCACAAGAAAATGCACAAATTTTGGCGGAACGCCTGGAAAAACATAAGGCTATAGAAAAGGTTTACTTTCCAGGATTAGCTAGTTTTGAAGATGAAAAAATCATGGAGAAACAAATGAAAGGTCCTGGAGCAATGATTTCTTTTGTCTTGAAGGGGGGATACGAGGCTGGGGTTAAACTTATGAATTCAGTAAAACTGAGCACTTTAGCAGTTTCCCTAGGGGATGTAGGTACATTAATTCAACATCCAGCTTCGATGACACATGCAATCATCCCTAAGGAAGAAAGAGAAAAAGCAGGTCTCGATGATGGACTCGTTCGTTTTTCGGTTGGAATTGAAGATGTAGAAGATATATGGAAGGATCTCGAAATGGCATTAAAATAACCGTGCCGTTTAAGGATTTCATTAAGCGTTAAGGGTAAATATGATCTAGAAAAATCCAACTAGATAAAGAGGGGAATAAAATGTTAAACCCATTGGCTTTAGAATTAATCATGGAAGCCCGACCAGAAAACCTCTCTTCATGATCAAGATGATACATCTTTACTGATTGAGGGTCTGACCCCGTTTTTATTGGTTCTATTGTCCTCTGTATTAACGGGATGGGGACGGGAATATGAAGGACCTGGAGGGAAAGTGGTTATAAATCCGCAAAATAGTAAAACAAGCACGAAGTCCCGCTCTTGTAATATGAATATCCCAAAAGTTAGTCTGGCAGGGCAAGCAAAAGCTTGTCCTGTTTATTCCAGCCTTTTTAAATCAACTTGCAGTCTAAATATATTTTTTGAAACCTGAATTAGTTATAACTTTTATCCCCGTGTTGCTTTCTCCAGCCCCAGTAATTGTTTTTGACACAGCTTTTGGTGAACTAAAAACTGTCCTGCCGAAGTTTACAACCCCGCTTGAAATGGTACCAATATGAATGCCGTTTTTGTTAACAATCAAGTTGATTCCCCCTAAATTGCTTTAAATCATTATATGTAAAAGCTGGTATGATGGTACAGATAATTTGATCATTAGTGTCCCGGTAGGGCTTGACTACCCCACATGAAAAAAACAAGGAATGTTGTGCAGGCTGCCGCCATTTTTTACGCACTTCATTCCTTGGTTTTTTTTATTTCCGGAATTTAAGAAATCACGAAGGGAAAAAAACTGGTTTTATCACTTTAGTTATTACTCTTAATTGGCATATCGATTACACTGGGGTCAATATAATTTGTAAAACTTGCGCCGGTATTTGTGATCACTGCTCCCCCAGTGTTAAATACTCCGGAACCACCTTCGGTTTTAGATGCCGTCTTTGGTGTGATAAACACGAGGTCACCAAATTGGACATCACCATCTCCACCGATATTATCTATTGTTACTGCTCCATTAATAATTGCAGGCATTTTGGCCGCCACCCTTTTCAATATTTGTTATATTCCCGGAATTTAAGGATTCCTAATCACAAATTGTGATAACCGGTTTAATTGCTTTAATTATTTCCAACCACTGGCATGTCAATTACGTTGGGGTCAATAAAATTCGTAGCACTTGCAATGGTATTTGTTACTATGAATACTCCTGTGTTAAATCCCCCGGCACCGGCAGGAGTCTTAGAGGCAACCTTTGGTGAGTTGAACAAGCTATCACCAAATTGGACATCACCATTTCCAGTGATATTATTTATTATTATTGGTCCAGCAATAATCGCAGGCATTTTGACAGCATCCTTTTCATTTAAGTAACCTGTTTTAGCATGCTATGCGTTTATCCCAGTTCTTGTGCTTTTTTATTTTAGGCTTTTTTCTTTTGAAATCTAAGAACCTCTTAATGGGCCATATTTCTACAAGTATTAGATTAAAGGACCTTTTCCGGAATAAGGACTAGTTCCTTTGTTACGTGAAAGGCGGCCACCCCGTTTAGAGACTAAAAATAAATTATGGAAAGGGGAAGCCCCTCTCCATAGTGTATTTTTAGTGTAGTTACTGCCATATAGGCAATATTATAAAACTTTATCCTTCTGCCTCAACCCGATTTCCACTTCTAATTCACCTGATGCAACTTTATCCAAGTGCCACCACCATTCTTCAAGCGGTTCTGCGGAAAGAAAGAAATCATAGACCTTTCCTATATGCTCCACCATTCGTTCTACATTTTCGAGCAGCTTTAAATCATATCTCATTAGAAGAAATCGCTCTTGCTGTGTCATTTTTGAGGAATCCTTGTAAAGTCTGCTGCGGCGGTGCAGCATATCAATTGTTTCAAATAAGCAAAATTTCCTTTTGCTTACTTCAATATTCCCCTTTAATGACAAAAAAAGAGCCCCGAATGGTTCCAGCTAGTTTAGACTTCTGCCTTGCAAATTTAAACTTCCCTTCCAACTCCTTGGGTACCTTCATCCCCTCCGAAAGCTTAAAACCAACGGCACGCTTTTTAGGGTTATCAACCGTATACAGGACGTTGACGGAAAGACCATCTTCGTAAAAGACGTAGGTCCAATCGATATTTTCCACTTGAAAACGCGACGTTTCTAAAGGTTTGGCCGCAAACTCAAGATCACGTTCTTTTTTCAAAATTTGGTTCACATAGTCAAGAGTCTCCTGACTTTCGCTAGCTGGTACAACCGTAAATTCATGCTTGTATTTGTTCATAAAGTATCGGGCTTCATTCGCACGTAAACCGGCAAGTGCTTCTGCTACGGGTGAAGCTTCTAAACCATCGGTAGACACATTTTTAAAATCAACGGTATAAGCCATTTCCATTCCTCCCTTTATTTCCTTACAACAGGAATCCACATTTCACCAAATACGAGGCCGTTTCGCTGCCCCATCTCAACCGTTGTATTTGGACCGCCCACATAGGCAAAATTCGTTGCTGCTGGCAAGACTTGACCAAAGGCTATGCCAGTCAGCCTGTTGCTCAACTCTTCAGCTGTTTTCGCTTCTCCTTTAACAACGAGGTAGTCGCCTTTAGGAAATTGGATTATTCTGGTTGCTTCTGGTAATGTTGTCTCTGTTATGACGCCAGCATAATGCATCATCTTGTTATTGACTGCTTCGTTCACAGCAAAAATGTAGTCATTTGCGGCTACTTCTTTTAACGTGTCAAGCCTTCCATCCTGTTTGACTGCCTCCCAAAAGTCTGCCTTTTCCTTGGTAATGCCTGCATAATCTGTGTAATGGCTCTCAAGCTCCGTCCCAAAACCTAAAACGGTAAAGCTGTCTTTTTCTTCTAGGATATAATCTGCCATATTCAAAACCTTCCTTTTTTTAAAATTGATCAAATGATTTGTTTTTCCACTTGATGAGTTTATAATAGCCTTAAATCATGTCAAAAATTGATACTGTTTAGGGGGCCCCGATGAAAAAAGTTGGACGGATTAATACCATCATGCGGTATATCAACAACCGCGCCCACTTTACCATTTCTGAAATCATGCAGGAATTTAATATCTCTCGGTCGACAGCGATTAGAGATATCAGAGAAATTGAAGCCATGGGGATGCCGCTTGTTGCTGAAGTCGGAAGGGATGGGGGGTAATTTGTCATGAACAACTCTGTCTTGCCCACTGTACGCTTTACTAAGTCCCATTCAATATAATGTTTCTGAAATTCTAGGAAGCAAGTAAGAAACCCTTCAAACTAGTTTGGTTTGAAGGGTTTCTTTTATTAATGGTATATAGCTATAAAAGTTTCGGAGGATAAATTCAGCTAGATCTTTTCTATTATTCTCCATTTCTATGTAGTAGAAAGTTCGTCATTTAATTCTTAGTTAAGAACATTATTATTAAAAATAAAGAACTTTTTGTGTACTACAATTGGATAAATAAGGTAAAATCAAGAGGTACATAATTTTCAAATGAAAGTGTGGGAGAGAATTGGTTTTTTTTAGAAAAAGGAGAAGTTTGTTCGCTAAGTTGACAACGTTGATTCTACTATTTTCATTACTAACACCGGTTTCCAACGGAGTGGCTGCGGGTGACGTGACACCTCCAAAGCTAACTAGTTTAGTGTTATCCGGAACAAGTGCTACTCAAGGCGAATCCATCACGCTTAGTGCAGAAATACTCGAAGAGGAATCAGGGGTGGATGTTGCCTATGCCTATTATGATGGCCCAACCGGTTATTCAAGGACTGTTTCTTTGAGGTTTAACCCTGAGCCAGTCACAACCCGTAATTTGTCGATTTCTTATCGACATTATACGAGTCGTGACTGGCACTCTTTTTGATTAGGAGTAAGTGAATTCAGCGTCTCAAGAGCGCTCTAGAACGGTAACGAGCATGCGGTGGACGACCTCGTGATCACGCGGATCGTGCAGGCGATAGTCTTCACCCGGCAGCGTGTACCACTCCTCGGCGCCAACATATGTGATAGCGAGCGTGAGGGTACCGTCGTCATCGCAGGTGGTACGCAATTCAAGCTCACCGCTGATCACACCGACCTCATTGGTCATGACACCATGGGTTGCGGTGAAGATTGACGTCTTCTTTTCCATGCGAGTAACTCCCTTCTGTGGTTGGATAGTTGTGCTGCGAGTACTACAAACGGTCGGTTGATTGTACTTGAAGAAGCAATAACCGACTTAGTAGGAACAGGTGTTAAGCATGCTCTGCAGCGCAGTCTTCTCCGACGACTGCAGGCTTAGGCCCCAACGGTACTTGGTGTTGATCCACCACTTCGCGTACGCGCAGCGGGCGCCGGAACGCGGTGGTTGCCACGTCGATGGATCCTGGTCTCCCTTAGAACGGTTGATACTGGCGGTCACTGCGATCAGCTGCGTGCCGTTGAGGTCGTTGGCGAAGTCCTGACGCTTTTGCGTGGTCCAGCTGCTGGCTCCGGAACGCCACGCCTCGGCTAAAGGGACGATGTGGTCAATGTCCACTTCGGACGGTGAGTACACGGTGACGCCGTCGTAGTAGCTGTACCACTTGCCAGACGTAACAGGGCAATTTCCGCTGTAGTAGTCGGCGTCACGCTTGAGCACTACCTGACGGGTGTCGCAGCCACCGCCTTGGCTGATCCAGTGCGGGAACAAGTCGCGAGTGTAGCCGGTCATGGATCCTTCGGATTTGACGGTCAGAGAGTTCAGCTGGGATTGGGCGGTGGACAAGGACGGTGTTCCGGGCGGTTGCGCCGAGGCAGTTGACAAGTCAAGTTGAAAAACAGCAAACGCCATAACCAACCCCAAGACAAACAACATCGATTTCTTCAACATAGAGATACCCCCTATATGTAATTTTTTATATTAACATCTATGTTCATTAATAGTGAATGCGATGTTAATACTAAGGTAAAGATTGAAACCAAAGCGAAATGGGGCACGATAACGATTCATTCGTTTTAGGGCATCTTTGTGAAAAGCAACATAGAATGAGTAATCTGTATCATTGTTAAGTAGTGTTCAATGAAAAAAGGCAATAAATTGAACTTTCCTCTACTTGCAATGATAGTACATGAATGATTTTCCTTAAAGTTAAAAATTTGTAAATAATCTAAAAATTACAAAGAAATAAGGCAAGTTCCTGTCGCTACCCGCATTTTGTCGAATTCTCCTCGATAAGATTCGGGTGGTGACAGGCACTCTTTTGATGCTTTACAGGCATGGCAAAAATGAAAATAAATAAAGAATTTTACTATTAAAAATGTAGATTTAATAAGGCTTACAGAGTTGGCATAACTTTTGCATATACTTCTAATTAGGAAGAAATAAAAACGGTAGCGTTTCAGATTTAACTAAAATTAGGAGCCGTAATAATCATGAACTATTCATCAAAACTGGTAAAAGTAAATAAAGATCCAGGGCATTGCTCACACATCTCCCCTGTTTATATGACTTCAACATTTGTTTTTGATAATGCAGAAGTAGGTTCTTCATTATTTTCAATAGAAAACTATCAAGAAAATATATGAATGTATTTGAAAAGTAGATAGATATTCATCGTATGTATAGATAGGTCGAATAGGAAAATAAATAAGGTTAATGTTAGAATATAAATTGCATTAAATATCTTGAATTAAAGGGAAATCGGAATCTCGAACTGGAATATATTTTCCATTCGCTTAAATTTACGAAGCGTAAATAAGTTTTAGGAAATAGATAACTATAACTCTGTCCGTCAAAGTAAGAGTTAGATTAAGCGGGAGGACACCATGAAAATATGAATACAGCAGCGGTAGAACTTGTTAATATCAGTAAAATATTTGATTCAGGACATGCTGTAAAGAATCTAAATTTAACTCTAGCAAAAGGAAAAATTACAACCATTATTGGACCATCCGGATGTGGAAAATCAACCACTCTAAAAATGATTAATAAACTTATAGAACCGGATGAAGGAACAATCTTTATTAATGGGAAAGATATAAGTCGAATGGATTCAGTTAACCTTCGGAGAAATATTGGATATGTTATTCAACAGATTGGTCTATTTCCACTTATGACCATTGAAGAAAATATATCGATTGTTCCTATATTAAAGGGTGTAAAAAAGGTAGAAATAAAGGAAAGAGTAACTGAACTATTAAATTTAATTGGTCTTGATCCTGAACAATATCGTTATCGTTATCCAAGTGAAATTAGTGGTGGCCAGCAACAACGGATTGGTGTAGCAAGAGCACTCTGTGCAGACCCATCCATTATATTAATGGATGAACCGTTTAGTGCTCTTGATCCAATAAGCCGTGTTCAGTTACAAGATGAGCTAATTTCTTTACAAAAAAAATTGAAAAAGACCATTATCTTTGTTACTCATGATATGGAGGAAGCATTAAAAATATCAGATCACATGGTAGTTCTTAAAGATGGAGTATTAATTCAAAGTAGTCCTCCAATTGATTTACTGCGTCAGCCCAAAAATGAATTTGTTCGTGAATTTATTGGGGTTAAATACTTTCAAGATTCTTTTATTCTTCCAATGAGCTCACTGGATGATCATGAGGGTGCATCAAGATGATGAAATGGATAGAAATTTTATCAAAAACCGGGGAACACCTTTATTTATCATTTACAGCTCTCTTTATTGCGTGTTTGATTGCTATTCCTTTAGGAATCTATTTTGCAAATCATGACCGTCTCGCTACACCGGTGATTAGAGTTGTACAGGTCATCCAAACTATCCCAAGTCTAGCTTTACTAGGTTTTATGGTTCCCATTTTTGGGATTGGGACACTTCCGGCGATCATTGCCTTAATCCTCTACTCTTTATTACCGGTTTTACAAAATACGTTTACTGGAATTCGAGAAGTAGACAAGTCTCTTATTGAAATTGGAACTGGAATGGGAATGACAAAGAGACAAATTCTTTGGTTAGTCCAATTACCTATGGCGCGCAGCGTTATTATGGCCGGAGTTCGAATGGCTGCCGTTCAAACCATAAGTGTTGCCACGATTGCCACTTTTATTGGAGCTGGCGGGTTAGGCGATTTGATTATGAGAGGAATTGGTATGCTTGATACAGCTATGATTTTAACTGGAGCGATCCCAACCGCTTTGCTAGCCATTATTTTAGATCGATTGCTTCTTTATCTTGATGATAAATTAACACCTAAAGGATTACGTAAAAAAAGAAAAAAACAAATTTCAGGAGAGTTAAAGTGAAAACAATGAAAAGATTAAATTCAAAATTTATTCGTAAAATGATGATGGCATTAACCAGCTTAACCTTGCTTTTTAGCATTGTTGGATGTAGTAATCAATCAGATACCGTTACGATTGGCGGAAAAGATTTTGCTGAACAGGAAATCCTTGCAAACATGATGAAACTATTAATTGAAAATGAGACAGATTTAAATGTTCAATTAAAGACTGGACTTGCCGCCAATATTACTTGGGCAGCTTTAAAAAAAGGGGATATTGATGGCTATGTAGAGTACACTGGAACTGGATTAATTAATATTTTAAATCATAAACCTGTAACGGATGCAGAAGAAGCGTATAACATAGTAGCTGAAGAATTTCCTAAAGAGTTCGGAATTACATGGTTAAAACCGCTGGGATTTAATAATACTTATGTCGTGACAATGCGTAAAGATCAAGCAGAAGAACTAGGTATTAAGACGGTCTCCGATTTAGCAGCGAAATCTGATCAATTAATTTTTGGTACTGGACAAGAATGGCTTGGACGCGAGGATGGTTTCCCAGCCTTTGAAAAGATATATAATGTAAACTTTAAAAAGGTTGTCACAATGGATTATGGATTATGGTATCCTTCGGTTCTAAATAAAGAGATTGATGTGATTATTCCTTATTCTACTGACGGTAAACTTGCAGCCTATGATTTAGTTCTTCTTAAAGATGATAAACATTTATTCCCTCCTTACGATGCTGTACCTATTTTTAAAGATGAAGTCCTTAAAAAGCATCCTGAATTGAAAGAAGCAGTAAATAAATTAGCTAACCAAATTGATGAAACAGAAATGCAAAAATTGAATGCAAAAGTTGAAATTGACAAAGAAGATGCAGCAAAAGTAGCAGAAGAATGGTTAAAAGAAAAAGGGCTTCTTAAATAGATTGATATAAAAAGAAGATGAGCATTTGCTTATCTTCTTTTTATTGGCTAATGGAAATTAGCATTAGAGTGATTTGCCTAATTTAATCTAATTGACTCCACTCCATCCATCCACCATCGAATAAACTAATATTTTGCCACCCCAATAAATGAGCAATAAAAAATGCTTCACTTGCTCTCCAGCCTGTGCCGCAATAAAAAATAATTTTTTTCTCTGAAATAATTCCTGATTCTTTCCATAGTTTTCCTATTTCTTCAAGGTTTTTGAGTACCCCGTTTTTTTTCTCAAAATCCTCCATATGATAGGGATCGGATCCAGCATAGCCCCATACTGCATTTGGAATACGACCCATTTCTTTCATATAAACATACCCGGTGTTTTTACCAGAATATTCATTCCAGCTGCGAACATCAACCACTATGCTGTCTTGATTCTGTAAATTTTTTTCAACGTCCTTCCTTGTGGAAAGATAGTTTGATTTTGGTTGTAAAAGTTTAAAAGTACCTTTGCTATCTTGTTGTATATTCGAAGGGTGTTCTTCAGTGCTAAATCCAAGAGCATTCCATGCATCGATTCCCCCATTCAGCAAACGAACATCTTCTAAACCTGCATACATGAATGTCCATGCCGCCCGGGTAGCAGCCATTATTTTTTTTCCGTAAACAATAACAGTGGTTTCATTGCTGATTCCTAATTCATTTATGACCTTTGTTAGATTGATATCTTGTATCAAATATAAGTTTCTTAAGCTCCACTGGTGAAAGTAACTTATGTTGATTTTTAAATTGCACGTAGTACTCACCTCTAAATAGTAGCTTTAACGTAATACATATCCTCACCTTCATGATAAACAGAAATTGTGGAACATTCAAATGTGATCTAGCAGGAAAACCGCTTTTCTTTTTATGAAAGGCACTGTTAAAGAATACTGTTTTTTATCCAAAGAAAAAAGACCGTTTAGAGCGTTTTTTTTAAGTATGTCTTCTTGAAGTAAATCACCCTTTAGATAAAGTCTAATACTTCACAATTTTGCTCCGATACAAACTAGGGTAGAAGTCCACCTTTAGGTCCCAACAAGATAAGGTTGACAGGGTTTCTTCATTCAAAATCAAACTTCCCTATAAAGGTCCTTCGTTAAGATTTAAAACAAGTTGAATAAAATTAGCCCACTATCTTTGCTTCCAGACACAACATTTTATGATACTTTACTATGAAATAGGCTTTTTAAACAGTAACAGCCACCTAAAAGTAGCATATTTTGTTGAAGAGAGTACACGTAGTAACTCTAAATTACACTTAACTGACAAAATTTTTTCGTTCAAATCTCTTGTTAGAAGTCAGTTTAACCTAATTATTAAATAAACAGAGGAGGTACAAATGCTAAATTTTCAAAATGAACTTCAAACTTTAGGAATGGATAATTTCCAAGTTGGTCATTTAATTCCTATAGGTCCTCAGAGCCAGGATCCGAGAATATTTGGCGGTATGCGTTGCGGTGGCATGATGTGCGGCGGTATGCGTTGCGGTGGCATGATGTGTGGTGGTATGCGTTGTGGTGGCATGATGTGTGGCGGTATGCGTTGTGGTGGCATGATGTGTGGCGGTATGGGTTTCGGCGGCATGATGTGCGGCGGTATGGGTTTCGGCGGCATGATGTGTGGCGGCATGATGTGTAGCGGCATGATGTTTATTTAGTTGTTTTAGCTGTTTTGGAGGTTAGTAAATCTCATCAAAAAAATGTTTTTTTATGAAAAGAAGTGTCCCTGCATGGGCACTTCTTTGTTGCTATATCATATTGGAAATATTATATAGGAAATTAATACAGTGAACATTGTAACGACTAGGAATTCCTCCTTTCACTAAACTGCTACGTTACTTGAAGAAGAAAAAAAGCTTTGCTCCTTTTTTTCAAGCCTGTTTTATATAAATATTGGTAATTTAATAAACTAGGCATCCATCCAATCATATTTAGATGAACACTCATAATTTACTGTAACTTTGAATGAGAGGATGATATTAATGGTTTACTACATATTGTTGCATCACTATAATCCATGGTATAAACCAATTGTCGTTCCATTTATTCCCCCATCACCGATATCACCAGTTGTTATTTCCCATCGAAATTTGAACGAGTATGGTTTAAAATACCCTTATTAATGTTCGCTGCGAAATTTGGTTAAAACAGTACCTGGATAGTCATGAAGACCGGGATTCTGCTGTTTTTGTCACGGAACAGGATCCCCATCAAGTGAGTATTGCCCAGATGCGATACATTATCAAACGGATTTCCCACCGTGCTGGCATCAATAAAGACATACATCCGCACCAACTAAGGCACAGCTATGCAACCCACCTGTCGAATAATGGAGTATATTTGGATGTTATTCAAAGCTTATTAGGTCATGAATAAAGTGAAACGATCAGGATTTATGCCCAACTAAGCGGAAGAATAAGACAGGAACTGTATAAGAAATATTTTTAACTAATAAACAAGAATAAGCAACGCATCATGGATTGCGTTGCTTTGTTTCACTCTTGCACCCTTTAGTTACCTTATCAGAAGGAATGACAGAAGCAGAGGTAGAAGAAGAACTGGATTCCTGGGTACTGAAAGAGGTATTAGACGGTGGTTTTGGGAACAAGCCATACCGCTGTGAATGCGGCACCCCATTAAGATATCAGTATATCGTTTTACATACGAAAGAGAAGAAAATCTATAAATTAGGAGAAACTTGCCTAGAAAACTACACCAACTTATCCCCGGAAATCATAAACGATATCAAAAAGGGATTCCATAACATCGATTTAGAAAGAGATGAAAAAAATTAAACCGGATCCTTATCTGTAGAATAATTTAAGATGAGAAAAAACTTTAACAGTATTCAATACTATTAGAGTTTTTTGTTTGCAATTATTATTCTACTGGCATTGTGACAGTTGTTTTTGGCTTTTCTAAGTTAGTCCGTTTTTTGTGTAAGGCTGACTCCTGCCTGTTTTCAAAATAACAATTCTAACAATACTTCTCAAGTATCGGTTATATTTATTTTGGAGTCAATGGCAAGGGAAGTGAACAAACTAAAAAATACCAAATGATTTTTCAATAAGAAAGGTGGGTAGAAAAATGGTTTCGAAAAGGCAAAAAGACATCGTATTGTCTTTAATGAAGGAGAAAGAACCTGTTACAGCTGAATGGATGGCAAAAGAACTTGGTGTGAGTGACAGAACCATTCGCACCGAGATCAAAGAACTTCAATCACAATGTTCTTCGTTAGGAATCATGATTGAATCGGTTCGAGGAAAAGGATATCTATTACATATAACGGGTTATGAAGTATTTGAAAAGGAGTTTAATGCGAATGCGAATGATGGGATAGATGAAAGTCAATCTCATTTTTCTGAACAGGAAAATAGGGTTTCGTATTTATTAAAAAGATTTTTATTAGAAAAGGAACCGATAAAATTAGAAAGTCTTGAGGAAGAACTATTTGTTTCCAAGCCTAAGCTTCAAAATGACTTAAAAGCCGTCCGTGAAATATTGGAGCGTTATCACTTGAAGTTAGTTTCCAGACCGCATTATGGTACGCAGGTCGAAGGCGACGAATATATGAAACGGCTATGCTTTTCAAATTATATTTTAAGCCGGAATAGCAGCATAAACATTGACAGTCATTCTTTTCAAATATTGGACGAAAAACTATTTGAAAAGATAAAAGAAATCATCATAAAAAAAGTGAATCAATACAAAATTGAGATATCTGACATAGCACTCGAAAATTTGGCAACCCATATCTCCATTGGATGCAAAAGGATTGAAGAAGGATTTGTCATTGAAAACCTCGAACACGATTTAGAAGGAAAATACCCCTTTGAAAAAATAGTAGCTAATGAAATTGTAAAAGAAGTAGAGGAGTTTACCGGCTTAAACTTTCCAAAAACAGAGATTAATTATATTATTGTTCATTTGTTGGGGACAAAATTAATTCATAAGAATACGTTGAATGAATTTAGTAAATTTGATGAGTTAGACACCATCATTCATTGCATGACGGAAAGGTTGAAAACTGAATTAAATTGGGATTTTCATGACGACTCCGAATTCATTCAAGCGCTGACTTTGCACATTCGGCCGGCAATGAACAGGTTGCGGTACAATATGAACATTCGGAATCCATTATTAGATGAAATTAAAAGGAAATATCCTAGCGCCTTTGAGGGGGCAGCCATTGCGAGCAGATGTATCGACGAATATTTGGGGATTGAGGTAGGAGAACACGAAATTGCCTATATTGCCTTACATATTGGTGTGGCATTAGAAAGAATGAAGACAAGGCAGAAAAAGGCAAAACGGGTCATTATAGTGTGTGCTTCTGGTGTCGGGAGTGCAAGGCTGCTATTTTATCGTTTGCAAAATGAATTTAAAGATGAAATCGAGATAGTGGCTACAACCAACTATTATCAATTAAAAGAATACGACCTATCCTCCCTTGATTTTATTATTAGTACAATTCCAATAAAAGTAGATATAGGCGTTCCAGTACAAGTCGTCAATACCTTTTTGGGCGAAGGGGATATTGCAAATATCCGGAAGGGCTTATCGTCTGTAAAAGAGGGCGAGGAACGGAGCTTTATAGATGAGTCCAGAGTTTTTATTCATAAAGACTTTGAGGATAAGGAAAGCGTCATCCGTTTTATGTGTGAAGAATTATACAAACAAAATCTCGTCTCCAAAGATTATGTGAATTTGGTGTTGGAAAGGGAGGCGCTCGCTCCAACAAGCTTTGGGAATCTTGTTGCCATCCCTCATCCACTTACACCGGAAACAGAGGAAACATTTTGGACCGTGTGTACATTAAAGAAGCCGATCGAATGGACAGATAAACAGATGGTTCAATTTATCTGCTTGCTAAATATAAGAAAAGAACCCGAGGGTGATCTGGAAAAAATGTATCAAAGGCTCATTGCTTTAATTGAAAACAGTACAAAGGTCCAAAAAATTCTAAAGAGTAAATCAGCTGAAGAAATTATAAAGATTTTAAATAAATCTTAACTGATAGGAATTAATCTTAACGAAGAAGCCATTTAATAGAAATAGATTGGGGGTATTCCAAAAGGAGTACCCCTTTTTAAGGTTATGGGCATATTATCAGAGGATAATGAGTTTACATAACTTTTAGTGTCCATCCATTTTTCCGTTACGTAACGGAAAAATCCTTTCTGTAAAATTAAACGCTTTCAACATAAACTATAAACATAAAGTGATTGAATCACTCTTAAAACAGTCGCCAAATTGAACTGTTTAGATTAATTGGCTCATTGTTTTTTAAAAATAACTTTTATAGATAATAGGAGGAATAAATCGATGAATATTTTACTATGTTGTGCTGCGGGGATGAGTACAAGTCTGCTTGTGACCAAGATGGAGAAAGCAGCCCAAGAGCAAGGTTTAGAGGGGAAAATCTGGGCAGTTCCAGCCAATCAGGTCAACCTACACATTGACAACGCTGATGTCCTTCTTTTAGGACCGCAAGTTAGATTCCTGCTTCCAAAAATGAAACAGTTAGGTGAAGAAAAAGGCATTCCAGTCGATGCGATCAATCCAGTCCACTACGGTACGTGCAATGGCCCGGAAGTTCTAAAAACAGCTATAAATTTAGTAAATAACAAATAATAAAAAAAGGGGAAAAATAAAATGGGTAAATTCAACAGCATTCTTGAAGAAAAAGTTATGCCTGTTGCAGCAAAGATTGGTGCGCAAAGGCACTTATTGGCTCTTCGTGATGGGCTCATTGCGACGATGCCATTCATTGTTATTGGTTCATTTTTCTTAATCATAGCTAACTTGCCAATTCCAGGTTATGCAGATTGGATGGCTTCTATTTTTGGTCCAACATGGGCTGCTAAATTAAGTTATCCAGTAGATGCAACGTTCAATATCATGTCACTTATTGCGGCGTTCGCGGTAGCTTACCGATTAGCGGAAAGCTATAAGCTTGACGCGATGAGTGCAGCTACTATATCAGTTGCTGCTTTCTTATTAACAACACCATTTAGTTTCTCATTTACTCCAGCTGGAGCTACAGAAGGAGTTTTGGTAACTGGTGCTATTTCAAAAGCTTTCTTAAGCAGTAAAGGTTTGTTTGTTGCGTTACTTTTTGCTATTTTATCAACTGAAATTTATCGTTGGGTCGTCAAGAAAGATATTGTGATTAAAATGCCAGAAGGTGTACCTCCAAGTGTTGGCCGATCATTTGCAGCATTAATTCCTGGATTTATTGTTCTTTTAGTAGTTTGGGTCATCCGTTTACTTGTTGAAATGACACCTTATGCAAGTATCAACGGCTTAGTTACGACCCTTTTAGGTGACCCGCTGAAATTGGTAGGTCTTACTCTAGGAGGAACGATAGTAGCCGAATTATTCGTAACGATACTATGGTCTACTGGATTACACGGTACAAACATCGTTAAAAGTGTAATGGAACCAATTTGGTTTGGTGCAATGGGTGACAATATGACAGCTTATCAAGCGGGCCAACCACTACCACACATTGTTACACAACAATTCTGGGATAATTTCATCCACATCGGTGGAACGGGCGTAACATTTGGTTTGGTTCTCTCGATGGTAATGTTTGCCAAATCCCAACAAATGAAAAGTCTTGGTCGTTTGGCATTTGCTCCTAGTATCTTTAACATTAACGAACCATTAATCTTTGGTATGCCGATCGTGTTAAACCCAATCATGATCATTCCATTCGTTGTTACATCCATCGTTACTGTTATTGTCACGTTCCTTGGAATGGATATGGGCTTGGTCGCAAAACCAGTTGGTATTGCAGTACCTTGGACCATGCCGCCAATTATCTCAGGATACCTTGCCAGTGGCGGACATATTTCAGGTGCCATCATGAATGTAGTTAACATTGTTATTTCATTCTTAATTTATCTTCCATTCTTCAAAATATATGATAACGCGAAGAAGAAAGAAGAAGACGCGATGAACGCAGGTAAAACGAAAGAAAATATTGCGTAATAAAGTGACGGGGCATTAGTTTGACTAGTGCCTGTCTCATTCCAATTAATATGACAATAAAGGTCATTCGCCTTCTGACAGTATCGGAAAATTTTTTTGGATGAGATAGTAGAAAATCACAGCTCTATTTACCTAACCGTGGATATTTCTAGATTTTCATATTAATCTAAAATTGGCAGGAGAGGGGAATTTCCTTTTCAAGTAAATCAAATGAAAGGCTGTTAATTATGAATAAAGAAGAACTTTACAATCTTGCATTTCAATTAATCCTTCATGCAGGCAATGCAAGAAGCTTGGCGATGGAAGCAATGTATGTAGCTAAAGAAGGCAAATTTGATGAAGCGGAAGCGAAACTAACCGAAGCAGATGCAGCCTTCAATGAAGCACATCATTTTCAAACGGAATTAATCCAAAAAGAAGCGGGCGGAGCGAAATTCGATCTTCCTCTTATTATGGTTCATGCCCAAGACCATTTGATGACTTCGATGACGCTTAAAGATTTGGCAAGAGAAATCATCGATTTGCATAAACTAATCAAAAAGGATTAAAGCAAAATCCTCCCAGGACAATTAAAAGTTAAACATTGTTGGCAGCCTTGCAAAACGCATGGTTGAAAAAGTAAATTGTAACTGAAAAAATGTCTGTCATTCTTTAATTGCCCAACTTATTTTGGGCTTTTTTCATTCATAATGATTTCACATACTCATTTTACAATGATCGTAAGGAGAGAAAATTATATTTGAACCCATAGTCTTCATTTTAGAAAGGAAATGAACTTTAATGAAAAAAACATTCCCAGAAAATTTTTTATGGGGTGGAGCTACAGCTGCAAACCAATATGAAGGTGGATACAATGAAGGCGGAAGAGGGCTTGCAACAAGCGACTTCATAACGAATGGTTCTGCAGACCGTCCAAGAAAAATTACAATCAGGTTAAAAGATGGAACAAAAACAATGGTAAACCGACGACCTACGGGGGACCCCAAAATAGATACTATACCAGAAGGCACATCAGGCTATATTGATGAAAATGTTTATTATCCAAGCCATAATGCAGTTGATTTTTACCACCATTACAAAGAAGATATTGCCCTTTTTGGAGAAATGGGTTTTAAGTGTTTCCGGCTATCTCTTAGTTGGTCCCGTATTTTCCCAAAGGGTGGAATTGAAGGGGAACAACCAAATGAGGAAGGGTTAAAATTTTATGAAGATGTTTTTAAAGAGTGCAAAAAATATAATATCGAACCATTAGTCACTCTTTATCATTTTGAAACCCCTGCTTATTTGGCGGAACATTTTAATGGGTGGGGCGGTCGTGAGACGATTGATTGTTTCTTAAGAATGTGCAAAGAAGTCTTTACTAGATATAAAGATTTAGTTAAGTATTGGATCACCATTAATGAAATTAATGTATTAAATGGTTACGCCTTTATGGGAACCAGGGAGGCTACCGCGCAGGTACGTTATCAGGCAAAGCATCATATGTTTGTTGCGAGTGCCCTTGCCAATAAGCTTTGTCACGAGATCATTCCAGATGCAAAGATTGGCTGTATGGTTGCCTTAAGCTGCATTTACCCGAAAGATTGTAAGCCGGAAAATGCATTTGGAGCTTTGGATTATCGAAGAGGAGCTTTGATATATTCAGATATTATGATGAGGGGATATTATCCATCTTACTCAGGCCACTTCTTTGAAGAGATGGGGGTAACCATAAAAAAAGAACCAGGGGACGACGAAATAATCAAGGCGTATCCTTCGGATTTTTTAGCGTTTAGTTATTACCGCAGTAGTGTATACCATACTGAAATCGTTCAGAATACCGATACCGGCGGACAAATGGGGGATGTAAATCCATTCGTAGAAAAAACGGAGTGGGGTTGGACGATTGACCCAGTTGGGCTAAGATACACCCTATCTGAACTTTATGACCGGTATCAAAAACCTCTCTTTATTGTTGAAAACGGAATGGGAACCATTGATAAACCGGATGAAAATGGATATGTGGAGGATGATTATCGGATTCAATATTTCCGAGATCATATTGTAGAAATGAAAAAGGCGGTTACTTTAGACGGTGTTGACTTGATGGGCTATACACCATGGGGTTGTATTGATTTAGTCTCAGCAGGGACAGGAGAAATGAAAAAACGATATGGTTTTATTTATGTAGATATGGACGACGAAGGAAATGGAACATTAAAAAGAACAAAGAAAAAATCATTTGATTGGTACAAGAAAGTGATTGCAACTAACGGCGAAGACCTTAGTTTTTAGATTAAATAAATATCTAGATTAACAAAAAATAGAGGCTGACCCAAAAGAGTCGTATTCATCGACCTTTTGGGTCAGTCTCTTTTGATAGCCTATTCAACTAGTATTAGGACTTATATACCAAAACTCTCCATTTAAGAGATGGTCATCGCACAAGAAAAGGTCCTAAGTATCAATGCAGGAACTTTGATCAAACCTGTATCAATTACTTTTTTTGCATTATTCAACTGGTATTTCCTTTGTGAATGTTGGACTTTTTCTCTCTTTTTCTTTTTTACGTTTTACCTTTATTTCCTCAGGCGCTTTACTGTAGTATCTCCCCTTCGTATAGACAGCTATTGCAACAGTGAGGAATGAGGCTAGTATGGCTGCAAAGAAAGTTGCTGTATTTTGCAGGAACGTTCCCATGTACCCTAATCCAGCAATCGTTCCAAGAACACTTGAGATAATTAATGGTGCAACCCCAACTGGATTCCATTTATATAATTTTTCCTGTCTCGCTTCATATTCTTTCGGTCCAATTTTCAACAACTTCTTCACGACTAATGCATCTGTAACTAAAATAGCAGCCCATGCCATTAAGAGAACCCCTTGGAATGTCATTGCACTACCTAAATAATCTAATATACCGCCAAGCATGAGCGCAATTGATACGACTGCTGAGACAACAACCCAAAAGTGACGATCAGGTTTGAAATGGAATACATTCTCGAAAAAATTGGACAATGACAGGGAAGCACTATAAATATTTGTAACGTTAATACGTAATTGTGTTAACAACGTAAAAGCGACTCCACCTAGTCCAAGAATGGTGACAATATAAACCCCCGGATTCGATTCAGCTAACCGGACACCAAACCATATTCCAAGTAAGCCCATGACACCAAAACAGAAAATTTGCGGAATAAATCCGATCATAATGGATCCAAGTTTAATATCTTTTGGTTTAAGGAAACGCGCATAATCTGACGCAATTAAGGCGGTTAATCCCATAATCCCGTGCTGCATTCCGATACATAATAGTAAACCTGTTCCACCTATCTGTACACCTTCTGGCATATAAGTCCAAAAGTGACCATCAAATTGAGACGGTATATTGGCTGCGACAATGATGATAGCAATTAAAAATATAAAAAAGATCGGTAATGACCATTTTTGTAATTTATCTAATTGTTTAATACCAAACCAATTTAGCGGGATGACAATGGACCCAAAAACGATAATTAAAAGCCAGAGTGGAATTGCGGGGAAAAATGCATGAACTGCGGAAACGAGAATCATACCTTCAAAGGCGCAATACATAATGAAATTCGATGCGTATATTAATGAAGTTAACGAAGCACCAATGTAGCCAAACCCTTGCCTAGACATAAGGTTTACATTCATTCCTGACTTCGCGGATAAATAGGCAATCACTGTACCTAAGATTCCAGCAATCACGATGGCATAAATAGCTGAAATAATAGCATTCATTGCACCATACTGAAGGGCCATAACACTGCCTGTTTGAAAATAAAAGATCGCAGTGGCAATACCGAACGTTATGTTGGTTACGCTAAACCAACCCATATTCCGTTTTTCTGCCGGAACCTTATCAAATGTATAATCGTCTTTTTCTTCTTCTTGGAGACCTTTAGTTTGATCTACACTCATGTAATCATCCTTTCATGATGCTCCTAACATCCTACCTCCTTCTTGCATTTTAATTTCACATTCAATCTAGCACCCTTTCAAGATTGAATGCTTGTTTCAGGGGGCAATAGAATGTGTTTTTTTGAGCAAATTATTATTTTAGAAAAAGTAAATATATCCGATTTCGCAGACTGCGTTTGTCTGCAACTATATTATTATATACACAATCAGTTTACATAATCAAGTGTCAAGGGGGAAAAGGGACTTAATAAGCCCTTTAAAAAAGAGGGTTTTACCTCAAGTTAACATGTTAAACCTATGCATTTTTTTTGAATAAAAATGCGATAGTCATAAAGCCTCGATTTTTGGTGCCCACATGAAGGATACCGTAGTTGCTTAATGAATAATAAGATGACCGCGCATATGAAACTGCTTCTGTAACTAAGAGGATTCCAAACGATAGAGAATAAGCGCCCAATGGTCCTTGACCGTCAAATTTAGCAGCCTGATTTTCGATAATTTTTAGTTGTGAATTTTGCAGCACATAATGGTCAACACTTCAGTCTTAAATGTGGATATATATCATCCATCATAAACTTCCCTTTTTTTCTCTTCTTCCTCGAAGATTTCGTCAGTTACTTTTTCTATTTGAATATTGTTAGGGCGGAGAAAATTTATGGTTTCGTGCTCTTCTTCAAATTGCTGAACAATACCTACCATGGTTGGATATTTTTGAATTTGCTCTTCATAGCATGATTGAAAGTCTTCGCCCACAACGTGGATTTCCTTTTTGTGGACACCAATTTCATTAACTTCTATATATGAAATAATAAATTCTTTCATAATTTCCTCCTTAAGAAACAAATTTTTTATTAGGGAAAATTTATATATATAGAGCACTTAGGGAAGCCTATTATTCATTTATATCTAATCCAGATAAATTTAAAGAAAGTTCATCTAATACTAAAAATACACAACCGAAAACGGTTCTGTAATCGATAAAATCCCCTTTAACTTCAACATTTATCTCAATAATATTCCTTTTATTATGTATGTATTGTTCTTCAATCTGATTAAAATTAATACTTGTAACAGATACACTAATTTCCTCTAAGGATTTTTTTAGCTCTCTTTCAAATATTGAATAATTATAGTTTTCGCTAAAGAAAATACGAATAGTAAATTTCATTTTCAAATCCTCCGTCTACTTTTGATTTTCCAAAATATTCCTTACCCAACTTTTTTTCGAAAACTTGTGTATCTTTTATCCCATTTAATTTATTTAACTAGACTGTATCGTTAGCAAATAAAAAAAAGCGATCCTCTAGGTATCGCATATTTTACATTATTGCACCCGTTTGTGAACAAAATGAGTTGTTTTCTTTCAAATTCTGTCAACTGTTGACTTTGAATTAACTATTAGCCTGTACCAATAATATGAATAAATCCCAATGAGAAAAATACTACGGTTTTTCTCTGTTTTCGTTTTTGTCGTTCTTCCATTCGGAATAGCTGGAATTCATTCTTCTTCCATTAACCTGCCCCGTTACAAAAAAATGGCCTTTCTTTTTTATTGGAAGCAAAGTATCAAAAGTTTAAGTACTTCTCACCCTCCTTTTTGCTTCCTAGACGAATCTGTGTTAACGGTACCGCTCTTCTTTAAATGGATTTGCTGTCATCGAATAGCCAAGCTCTTCCCAAAAACCAGCCTCGTCTACTTTCATAAACTCAATCCCTGAAACCCACTTTGAACCTTTCCATAGATAAAATACTTCTGGTGGAATAAACCTTAGTGGATAACCATGTTTTGAATCAATATCTTGCCAATCATGATTTTTATCCTTCCAACGGTATACAAACAAAGAATCGTCCCCTAATAAAGGCTCTAGCGGCAGGTTTGCAGAATAACCAAATCTGTCCCCATTGTAGTAACCGTAAATTTTAATGTATTTTACACCTTCATTAATTTCAACAAATTTCAAAAACTCTCTAAGTGCAATTCCTTCAAAAGTTGTATCAAACTTAGACCAGGTGGTAACACAATGCATGTTAACGTTTGATATGGTCTTTGAAAGCTCCATAATTTCCTTATAGGATAAGAACTTTTCTTCCTTCACCTCACCAAAAAGTCTGAAATTCCATGTGATTTCATTAAACTCGGGAATATCCCCTGTGTGCAGTATTGGCCATTTTTCTGTTTCGAATTGGCCAGGTGGAAGCTGCTTTTTCATCATACACCATCCCTTTTTCATCTTAAACGTTAATTAAATCACAGTGCTTAGTATAGTATGCTTCAAAATAATGAAAGCAAATCGTAGCCAAATCCTTTACTTGGGTTTCCCTAAAACTTGGAACTTTTATTTTCCTATAAATTTCCTATTTTACTATTGGAGCATTAGCGCAATAAGAAAACGGGATTGACGTAGCACCAATGTGCACGCAGGATTGCTAAGAAAGTGGTAGTAGTTACTGTGGAATTAATCGATGAAATCCTCATAAATGCGGGATTTTACATTATGACCGCGCTGTTGTTAAAAAAGGGTCATTTACTCGTGAAGTAATTGTCTGTAAATAAGTCTTTAATCATTTATAAAATGGTTGCCCCAAATGTGAGGACAACCTGTTTTTTTAGGCAAGTGCCTGTCACTACCCGCTATTTACGTTCATGAAAGAATAATTCTCTGTAGCTAATGGGAGTTCATCTTCAACACGAATAATCATTGGCGACCACTGTTTTCAGTAAAAAACTTTTCTATTTCTTCAGCTTATTTCTGGAAGTGTGGAATATAGCTATTAGCTTGAAAATTTTTCAAAAAAACTACATCTTAACCAGGTACAGTGAACCGTACCAAAGTAAATGAGGTTTTTTATACAAAATGACATTTAAATAATTAAAATCATTCGCTAAATAATTTCATTAAAAGAATTGAAAAAAATAATGAGATAATGTTCTTCGACAGTGTGACAGATCCATATTCGTCCTAACTTTTTTCGTACAAGTTACGTGATCTTACACAATTTTGTTTTGAATCTACATGTATTTATTAGAAATCTCACGCTTTAAAAAAACTGTATTACATGGGAACTTTCTCTACCAGCTATGAAGTCTAATAGTTGGGTTCCCTCTTTCGTTAATGCTTTGAGCTCCTCACTAGGAAGTTTTTTAAAGAGCTCAATCATGAGCCTCAACGACCCTTTTTCTTTCTGAACTTTCCATGTTCCTGAGACGAAGCCATCAATGAGAATGGTTGGCTTAATGATTCCGTTTTTAGTGAAAACTTTGTTACGGTATTCATCTTCAATGATTCGTTTTCTATCAGCATAGGATAGCAAAATGTTATCGAAGCCTCCAAGAAACCGTGGTGGAGGAAGGATGTTCTGATCAGGTCTCGGTGCATCAGGAATGTCGAAGAGCTCATTTCCTTGGTCATCGTGGAAAATGGTGAGTTGAGGTCGAAGTTGTTCTACCTTTTCTTTGAGTTTAGTGAGGCCGGACCAAACTTGTATGTCCTGAATGGTAGCAGGACCAAATACGGCTAGATAACGAAGGATCAAGTCGTTTATTGTCAAATTTAGGAATGGTAGATTGCCTAACCATGCTTCGGAGGATGTATGGATCGCCTGACCGCTCATGCCCCATAGTCCACGCGGTGGTAATTGAACGAGTGGAACAAAAGTCCGAATGACAGCTGCTAGAGCAGCCGAGTCAACATCTGGCCATTTTGCATTTAATTGCTTTCCAAGTTCACTAAAAGTAAGAGGGTTCGTTTCAATTAAGGAGCGGCCAGTATCGACAACGGCCTGAACGTCCAAACCATTAAGGGCTTTACCAAAAGAACTTTTTAAGACGCTTTCTTGGACAGGCTGAACTAAAGGGCGCAAACTCAAGCTATCCTGAGATGACACTAAGTGGATGGTGGACCGCATTAAGGAAAGGCGGACAACCTTTTTATCTTGGATGAGACTGGAAAGATCTTCTGGACGAAATTCCTCAATTCTTGTCCAAAGAGTAAAATAGGGGGCATTCGGGTCCTGAGCCTGTATTCCAACAAGACGCTTAATAGCCTCTAATACCGGCAAATTTACACGAGTTAGCAACATTTGCCTTGCAAGTAAAGCTCGGTTCAAGGCCCGAGTGCTAAGGACTGGAGGCATTCCCAACAAATGATCTTTCTTTTGAGCGATATTATTTTTTTCCATTGGTGAAGCCTCCTAATTCCTACATCTAATTTTGTTAAAACAAGGGTCTAGAAAATTCAATGATCTAAAGTAGCTTAGAAACTATCACCTTTTATAAAGATATAGTCCATAATCTTGCATTACCGATGAATATCCTAGTTGTCTTAGCATTGTGGAAATATTACCACGGTGGTAGTTGCCATGAGTAACAACGTGGAGGACAGACTCAGAAATAGACGTTTCCAATAAACCTGCATATGGATTATTAACGACAATGACCTGGTCCATATTTTCTTGATTGACTAGAAATGATTTGTTTTTGAGGGATAAGTTGTCATAGAGGATTTCCATTTCTTCAATCTCTTTTGATTCAATCTGTTTTTGCAATTGATTTGCCGAGGCAAGGGCTTCATTCATAGATTGACCGGCGATAATATCAAACCATGCTTGCTCAACGAGATAAATATGGGTTAATACTTGTGAAATAGATGAAAAGCCACTTTGTATTTCATGATGATAAATGTCCTTTGGAAGCTTTTTTAAGTGATTAATAATTTCCTTATTTGCCCAAACATTGTAATCATACATATCTTGTACGGGATTCCTTTTCAATAAAATATCCTCCTTGCTCCATTATGGTTAATGATATAATATGGAATATTGTACCATTTACTGAAGTGCAGGTATATTGTTTCTTGGATATTATTTAATCAATTTCAGGTTAAACTTTTCAGATTTTGCTTTATAGCTTCTCATATTAATCTTTAAAAGGTAAGTGATTAAAATTATTCTTAACGTAAATTACATTTTATCCTCGATTTCAATGTTAATTATGTCTGTTTCACTTGGATTTAAAGAGAGAATACTTAGATTGGTTGATGTGCTTTTTGATACAGGCTGTTCTACCACAATTTTTGATACGGATGAAGTTGAAAAAATCATTGACTTTAAAGAAAAAGTGGCTTTTAAAAATAGAAAAATTACGAATTTCTTCTCATACCGAAGAACCTTATTTAGATGTATCTCGGTGAACCGTACCATAAGTAAATGAGGTTTTTAGAATAGAAAATTAGCTTCATTATTAAAAGAGAAAGGAATTTCATCAAAAGAGAGGGTCAGTTAATAAAGGAGAAATAAGATCAAATGCAGAAATAAGAATTAGATAGTTGGAATAATTGGTCGCTTTGTAATGATGTAGCTATCTACCAAATTTTATTTAAGAGGAAAGTTATGAAAAAGCTCCAGTTCGAAATAAACGATTACTCCGTTTTATTTAATAATGAGAAAATACGATTATTACCTAAAGAATACCACCTTCTTAAATGTTTATATGAAAATATGAATCAAACGCTATCAAGGCAAAGCTTACTAGATAAGGTTTGGGCAATGGAGGATCCTACAGACCGTACGATCGACGATCATGTGTACCGGTTGCGAAAAAAGTTATCTTTTTTAGATAATATTTTAATAGAAACGGTTCGAGGTGTCGGGTATCGATTAACATTGAAACAAAATCATCAAGATAATCCCCTCTATCATGATAAAGAGTTTAGAGAAAGTATGGATGTCTTATATAATAAATACATTCTTTACGGGCAAGCAAACGGGTTAAAAACCATTGTGATGCAACATGAAGCATTAGACATTCCCATTGAAGTACATAAGAAAATATACCTTCATTTTGTACAGGGAGATTTTCAATGGTTTGTGACAAGCTCAGATATTCCTCTTTCGCAAAAACTTTTTTATCTCCTGCATATTTATTGGATGATCCAATTTAATATTGATAAAACTTATGCATATGTTCAAAAGGCACTTCGATTAAAAATGATTCCATTCCAACAACAGCAGGAGTTAGAAGAATTGGCCATGATCGGCATAAACATCGATAAGGGTAACTTTGAAGATGCTAAAAAGAAAATCAATTTAGTGCGTTCACAAATTGAACAGGGTGCAGTCCATGAAAGTATATTAACGTACCTAAAGATTCAAGAAATTAAAAATAAATTGTTAACAAGAAACTTTCATTCCGTTGAAACCCATATGGCAGAAGGTGATCAACTCTTTGAAAAGTATCCTTTTTTGCGGGAAAAGGGGAGGTTTCTAATGTTAAAGGGGTTTACCAAATGGATGAAAGGATATGAGAAAGAGGCCCTTCAACAAATGGATGAAGGTTTCATGATCTTATTGTCTTCTAAGTTTGTTCCCCATATCATAAATGGAGTAAGAGATATCATTTTACTAAGCAATCATTTAGCCATCGATCTTCCACACGATTATAAAAATAAATGGGAAAGTTTCTCGGAAAAGTACGATTTTCCAAGATTAACAGTAAAGATTGAACAATTATTAAATAAATGCCTCTGATATTCCTCTGACATTTCATTGCTATCCTTTTCTTACCGAAAAATTCAAGGTAAGAAAGGGATGTTTTTTTTGAAAAAATCACAAACATTTTCCTTATTAAAACGAAAAGATTTTCGATTGTTGTTTTCCGTTCAGGTATTTTCAAGTTTTGGAACTTGGCTTGATTTACTTGCGATTAATGCCCTCATTTCCTTTCAGTGGGGATTAGACTTACGGGCGAACGCTGCATCAGTCATCGTCATGTTTCTCCCTTATATTGTCATCGGGCCATTGTCGTCAGTTTGGATTGACCGATGGGATCAAAAGAAGGTCATGATGGTTTCTACTTTGTTTCGTGTCATGGTGATTTTGGGTTTCTTTGTTACACCTAACATATGGGTACTACTTGCCCTAATTTTCCTGAAATCATCTTTGGCTTCTGTTTTTGAACCAGCTCGACAATCTTCTACTCGAAAAGTAGTTCCTAATGAGTACATGGCAGAAGCTTCTGCCCTGAGTCAGATTGTGGTGAATGTGACCAAGATTGTTGCCCCCTTAATAGGTGGAGGGCTGCTGGTTCTGACAAAACCACAAATGATATTTTTGATAGAAGGAATCATGTATGGTATGGCACTGATGTTGATTTTCAAACTTCCAGCCTTTGAAAAGGGGGGACAAGAAAATTGTATTGCCAAAGCTTCCTACTGGGTGGATTTTAAAGAAGGTTTTTCGCTTATTCGATCTAACCGACTTTTATTATCAGCTATTTCGATTACATCCATTTCCATGTTTATCATCTTTCTTTATGATAGTTTTTTTGCTCCGTTATCCTTGTCTTTGGGACTAGATAAAACAGGTTATGGATTAATCAGCAGTGCCCTTGGAGCGGGTTCTGTCACGGGATCTTTCTTATGCGGCACATATACTAATTGGAGAAAAAATCCGCTGAGGTTTATGTCCATAGGCAGGATCATATCTGGAGTATTCATGCTTTTAGTTGGATTGGGCTGCTATGGTTTTGTTCATGGGAACCTTCTATTTTGGATGATTGTTTTTGCCATGATCGGCTGTGTTGGAACGGCTCTATTTGTTCCCTATGGTTTTATTCTAACCAGCGAAACTCCATCGAATATGCTAGGGAGAGTTAGTGCTTTTTCAACAGCCGTTCAAAGTGCCTCAAGTCTTCTTGCCCCAGTGATAGGATCGCTCCTCGGGAAATGGCTTGGCTTAGCTAGTGTATTTACCGTTTCTGCCGTTACGTTTATCTTATTAGGCAGCGTTTCTTTGTTTATTACAAACAATAAGAAAAGTTATGAAAAGAAAAATTTAGTGAAAGAACAAGCATAATAAAAGTAAGGGTTCTTTAAGGTACATGGAGAGCCCTTTTTTTCTGTTATCTCTCAATTAGATATGAAACGAAATAACATGGCCACCCACTTGACATGATCTATTTTTATTAAAAATTTCATATGGCACCTTATTTTAGGGTGAGTCCCTCACGGCACTAATGCTCTGTTTCGATATTTTCCTTGGGGGGGGCCTTTTTAAGATCTAACCTCATCAAACGTACCTGATACCCTAGCCAAAGAAATAGGTGCTAAAACAGCAGTCTTAAATCCATTAGAAGGACTAACGAAAGAAGAACAAAAACAGGGACTGGTCTAGGCGTTATGAAAAAAATCTAGAGGCATTAAAATTATCAATAAAGTGAAAAATAGGGACGGTTTTCGTGGTTCTGAGGCATAAGAACCGTCCCTATGTGTCTTACTTGGCTGCCTGCTTAACGATTACGATTTTGTTTTCTGCTGCCAGCATTATCATTCGGGGAGTCGCCAGTGCCATTCTTGCTTTTGCTGTTTGGCGTGCCATAAACTTGATTATCGCTGGTCACCTTTGCTCCCGCTAAGAAGTTATCTTTTGTGTCCATTGCCTTCATCTCCTAAGAAATAATTTTTAAAAAGTCCTAGTTATTATTTGTTCTGAAAAGAAGAAACATACAAAATAACGTCTTTTCCATCACCCATATTTTCCTCCATAAGAATAGGTTGCAAAAAAGGAATTTTTCTAAAAGGGAGGATCGCATCCGCGTCACTGCAAACCACGATCCATTTATTCATCGGCTATAATAGACTTAAACGGGTGCAAGGTTCTATTTTGTAGGTACATACATGGTAAGATCAACGTATTATTTAATACACTAACTTGAAGGAGGGATAGTATGTTAAGGAATACTTGGTTAATATTTTGTTTGTTATATATTGTTCCTCTAAGCACCGCATGTTCAAAAACGGAATCACCTGTAACCAAGGAGCTAAATCTACAAAAGCCGCCACAAACGTTTGCCATTCCGAGCGAATACACCCACGCTAAAGATATGCTTGATTCACTGACTAAAGAAGGAATTGAGATCAAAGAAATAAGAAGTTCCAATCATTCGGCCCTTTTTCAAACAAAACTAAATTACTCCATGTTAATAAAGAGTGAATCGGGGGATTTTACACTGATTCATCTTGGTAATAAAAATGGTAAGGACTACACCATTGTAAAAATGGAAGAGAATGGCAGGAGATTCATTTATTCAATCCGCAAAAACGGCGAACCAGAACAAATTTATGATACGAACGCAGAAACATATTTTAATATAAATGAAGAATACATTACGATAACACAATCAAAAGATTTAAATAAGAAACTAAAGAAAGTTTTAAATACGGGTAAATCATGAGAACCGTCCCCATGTGTCTTTTGTTCTATTTTATTTGTGTAATGGCGAAAACATTGCGTATACCGTCATGAACCGTCCTGTTTATAAATTAGTGGGAGATATGTTAGACCAAGCGATAAAACGACTTCAGCCAGGATAACGCAGTCAAGGAAAATTTCTTTGGCCTATTAAAGTCTGAACTCCTTTATCTACAAGAATTTGACAGTATGGAGCATTTTGAACAAGAATTAGCTGACTATATTTACTATTACAATCACAAACGAATGAAGACAAAATTAAAAGACTTAAGTCCAGTGGAATACCGTGCCATAAGTAAATGATATTTTTTTAGGGAAACAGAACAACACCAATCCATAATAGGACTGGTGTTTTGTTTTTAATTTGTAAATTACATGTGGGGCTCAATTTCAATTACTAAATCATTTTCATCTTAAATTATGTTTATGGATGGAATTTTTTTAAAACCTTGTGAATAATTAGCAAAATTAAAAATAGACTCAACGAAAAATGTCGAATTAAAGTATAATAGATTTATGAAAAAATCGTTATTTCGTGTGGGTACAGAATCTCATTTTACTAAAATGAAGGTTGAGTATGGGGGAGAAACGTATGAGAGAAGAAAGCAAAATATCCAAAAGTGATCTAGATTATATTATGAATCAGCTGAAACAAGCTCAAAAGGAAACAGCTGCCACTTTAGCAGTACAACCAGCTCGACCTACTCATCTGCTTCAAAAATTACAATCGGTTAAATCTTGGCTTTTGGCAATTGTAATAGGGGTTATCGCTAGTCTAGTCATTTTATTTGCAGGGTATATTTATTTACAAAAAGGAGAAGAAACATTAAAAAGTGCATCAGTCATTGAGAGCATCCAAAAATTAGCTACATTGGCAACGGCACAAGCACATACCAAAACTATTTTATCTGAAGAAGATAATAAATTATTTGGCAAAAGCATCCCATGGGATATTCCTGGGTCAAAAAGGACGTTATTTATGGTCGTTCCTGGAGAAGTGACTGCAGGTGTTGACTTGAAAAATTTGACTAAAAAGGACATCAATTTGGATACCGACAAGAAGGCGATTCATGTCACTTTGCCGCATGCCACCATTGTCCAAGCACCATCTATCGACTCAAAGAACATTCAAACCTTTTCAAGTGAAGGCATATTTCGTAGTGAGGTCAATAGGGAAGAAGGGTTCCAACTAGAAGATCGTGCTAAACAAAAGATAAAAGATGAAGCCATACAGTCTGGTCTTTTAAAAACTGCCGAAGATAATGCCCGCCTTGCCCTACAAGATTTTTTTAAAAATCTAAATTATACCGTAACTGTTACTTTCAAATAATCGGTTGCAGCGGCACCTGTGTTAATAAGCGGTTCATAAGATATTCCCTCGAACAAATGGTTTGGGGGAATTTTTTTGGGTGAATCCAACATATGGGCAACAACAAAAAATTTTTGCGTTTTGGATTGTGCATACAGAATGCTGCTGCTTATAACCTTTCCAAAAATGTAATAGATACTAAAGAGTTACTGGTCTATACATCCATTTAAATTCAAGTGAAAATAACCTCAATTAGAAATAGAAATGATAAGAATGGTATTGTCGAAATATAAAAAAACAGATTGACAAATTTAGGAATTCTATTAAACTAAAAATAGTTCTATCCTCAAATTCTTCTCTAAATATTCTTTTTATATTAGCTACTCCGCAAGTCCTTATTTGCCTTATACTTTCTCTAATAATTGAAGTCACATTATACCTCTTTTTTTCACTCACATTAAAAATCATTAATTTTAAAAATCAGTCCGAAGTTCAAATAAATAAAAGATTTGACCATTGGATAAAAGGAGGATTGCTATGGGATTTGAAGAAGAATACCAGGCCTTTTTGAATGCTCACTTGCAGGCAAGAACCGGTGAACGGTTGCGGCGCTTACAAGAAGGTCACAACCAGGCTGAAATGCTGTTTTTGAAGCAAGTGTGGTGGCCATTATTTTACCATTTCCGGTATCTCCATCCAGAATATGAAGTCAATGATTTCAAGGATGGCAAAAGGTATTTGGATTTTGCTTATATTCGTCCCGCCATTCGTATTTGCCTTGAGGTCGACGGCTATGGCCCTCACCTAAAGAACATAAGCAGATGGCAATTTTCCGACAACCTTGAACGTCAAAACCAGTTAGTGATTGACGGTTGGACCGTGATCCGATTTTCTTATGATCAAGTTAAAGAAAAGCCTCGTCGATGTCAACAGATAATTCAGCAAGTGATTGGCCAATGGCTGGGTGATGAACTGGACCAGACATCTCTGTCCTTTGTCGAAAAGGAAGTGCTTCGGCTAGCGATTCGAAAAGGAGAAGCCGTATCCCCAAAAGAAGTCGAGGAGTATTTGAAGCTTTGTGATAAGACGGTAAAAAAAGTACTTACTCAACTAGTCGATAAAAAGATGTTGATTCCTGCATCTGGGATCAAGAGGATCCGCTCATATCGGTTGGGGAATCATGTTAAGTACCCGATCAGATAAATAGACGGAAAAATTTCGCTTAATTAGTAAATAAAATTAAAAATAGCTTAAATAGACGGAGAAATTTCGCTTATTGACTCGAAAATCCTGAAAATGGAGGATTTTGCTTTGCATAATCGGAAAAACTTCCCTTAATTACTCCGAAACGAGCTCCATTCTGCATCTAACCGAAAAATCTCCGCTTATTTTACTTTCGCTGGTTACTTAATTAAGGACAAAAATTCTTATTTAAAGAGAAGTGGATGGACGGGTTTTTGAAATCCAAGAGAACCTCATTTAGATGCGTTACGGTGAACCGTACCATAAATAGAAGTTTATTAATTATGTCTTTTATGATGAAGGTTCCTCTCTAGGTTTTCAAGAAAAGTAATGGGCTAAATGAGAGATACGTCCTGTGGAAGTGTCTTTTTAGCTAATAGGAAAACTTCGTGAGCATTAGCAGCGCAGCCTAAAACTGAGGCTTTAGGCAGGCTGCTCATCCGCCTTCCCCTAAGGGGCTCGCCAATCGAGTAGTCTTAATATATTTTTCACTCGTGAATATAATCTAAATAGGCTTATTTTCGGAGAATGCGAAAAGGGGGCTAGTAAATGAATAACTTGAAGCAGTTGGGAGACCAATTTGCCCAAATATTAAATGGAAAAGCTACAATGGAGAAAAATGGCTGTTCGGTTAGCTTAAAGCGCAGTTTTAATGTTCATGTCCAAGGGCGGCCAAGTCATTCTGTTTTACCAGTAGGAATTTCTTTTGAGTCATTGGATGTAAATGGTAATGCACTAAACCTTGGGGAGATAACATTACTTGAACAGGAAATCCCAAATTTCACAAGATCTGTTTTGGGTCAAGGCTTAATTGTAAGTGCCTTGCATAATCACTGGATATTTGTCCAACCAAATCTGATGTATATTCATATTCAATCGGTTGAACCGCCTCTCTCCTTTGCGAGAAAAGTGGCAAACGCATTTAAAACATTAACAAGCCTCCCCATACAGGAAAAAAATGAATAAATACAACTTAAAAAAATACACAAATCCACAGTTCTTCATTAATAGTGCCTGTCACTACCCGCAATTTGTCGTATTCTCATCGACAAGCTTCAGGTGGTGCCAGGCACTCTTTTTACTGCTTCCTACGATTCTAAAGTGGAAGCAACTTCAGAAATAATGATTTCACTTCCCAAGATAGGTGATTCCTGTTCCGAGTTTGTTGGGCCTGAATGGGCTTCTTTGAATGCATCGCTGTACTTCCAAGCTGTAAAGTCTTCCATTGTGTTCCAATACATATTGACATTCAGTTCATCATAGTCTGAAAGATTTTTTGTAATGAGTACTTCGACTTTTACGAAACCATTCATTGTTTGTAAGGCACCTGGTCGTGTGAACATTGGCGCCATTTTTGCCGCAAAACCTAATTTCGTTTTAATCCTATTGGTCACGATAATCATTGTTATTCCTCCTTGGTTATCCTATACTCATGCTCTAGAAGAAACAGTCTCCAATTTAAAAGATTGGTCTAGTTTAAGCCGGCCATCTTCCATTCGATAGACTTGATCACAATATTCCAGCAATCGTTCATCATGGGTTACCATAATTGCTGCTTTGTTTCTGGCTTTTGTTTCTCTGGCAATAAGTTGAACTACTTCATGTGCCCTTTTCGAATCCAGACTTGCTGTTGGTTCATCCGCTAGAATGATGGAGGGATTGTTTATAAAAGCGCGGGCAATGGCCGTACGCTGGCGTTCGCCTCCAGACAACTGATCAGGTAATTTTTTTAATTTTGCTGCTAAACCGAGATTTTCTAATAATTCTTTTGCATATTCCTTATCTTCTTTTGTCACTTTACCTGCCATTTTTTTCACTACTAGTAATTGTTCCAGTACATTTAAATAGGGTACTAGATTACTTGTTTGCAAAATAAATCCTATTTCCTCCAACCGCAATTGCGCTAGATCCTTAGGGTTTAACTGATTAAGGCTCTTTCCGTTAAGAATAACCTCGCCTTGTGATGATGGGAGTAAGGCGCCTGCAATTGCGAGAAAGGTACTCTTCCCCGAACCTGATGGGCCAATGACAGCAATAAACTCACCTTGTTCCACCGTTAGCGAAACATCATCAAGGGCTAGAACTTGATTTTCACCCTGTTGGTAAAGTTTAGAGACGTTTTTAAATTGTATTCCTGACATTACTCCAGCCTCCCAATCGCTTGAAGCGGGTCTATTTTTGTGATTTTTCGAACCGATACCACAGAACTTAAAATGGAAATGACAAGCAATATAAGAGAGTATATGATCACTAGTTTAAAATCCAGTGAAAATGGCATTCCATCCGGAAGAATAAGGGCTGTCCCATAGGTTAACAGGATTCCCGCTACAATACTAACAAATGATAAGAGAAATACCTGGGCTACAATGGCTTTTCCAAGGAACCGATTACTGGCGCCAATCGCTTTTAAGATCCCGAATTGATTTGATTTTTGCAGGGTAAGGACATAAAAGAAAACACCAAGTACAAATGTTGAGATGGCCAAAAGGAATGCGAGCATCATCATAATTGTGCCATTTTCTTCTTTATAACCAGGCATTCCCTGGACGGCAGAGCTTTTGGTTACGGTTTCTGTATTCTTGAATAGCTTATTTAGTTTTTCAGAATCGATATTTTCACCTTGCAGCATAATCGCATTTACAGGATTCTTAATTCCTTTATCAGAACCTGGCGCTGCAAATTGAATCGTGCGCCATTTATCCAAGGTAGTAAAAATGGCAGGTAAATGATTGTAGGTTTCGTTTTCAACAAACCCGACAATTTTCATTTTTTCTAAAGATCCTTCTATCTTAAGGGTATCACCGATTTTAAAGCCTTTTTTCTTTAACGTATCATTGGCGATAACCTCTAATGGATCATTTGCTTGAAGAGGCTTTCCCTCTATCACAGCTGGTTCTAGAAAATTACCAGGCGTTATTCCTAGAATGGCGACATCTACTTTTTCTTTATCAGCAGAAAAAGATTCATTTAGTACGGTTCCCATCGTTGCACCCATTCCGGTTGCCGCAGAAACATCATCTGCTTTTTCCAGTTCGGCTGCCAATGATTCATTTAATAGTGACCGGCTCATGGAGGCTCTCGAGCCTTCTTCAAATGTCACATAATGGGCATCCATATTTTTAAAGGTTGCTGCGCTTAGCGTTGATAGGCCATTGCCTAGCCCAGATAGGATAAAGACCAGCCAAGCAATCAGGACAGTTATAACCCCAATCATTAGAAACCGTAATTTACCATGCTTTAACTCTTTTAAAGCAAGAAACAATGTATGACACTCCTTTATTGTGATAGTATTAGTCACGCGTGACTAATAAAAGTATATTAGTTATATGCTGAATAGTCAATCGTGATTATATGGTTAAAATATGGTCATTTTTTTGAAATTTAAATAAAAAAGGAACCCTCGGTGGGTTCCTTTGAATCGTCTGATTAAAAAATTTAATCCGAATGAAGAAGATGATGAATGGTTTTTTCAAGAAAGGTAACTTCTGCTTCTAACATTGTAATTTTATGTTCGACTGCAAGATTAACACCGGTTCGTGTTCCATGTGTCGGGGTTTGGTTAAATAGGTCTATTAATTTCTTGTTTTTCATTAATCGTTCTTTCAAGGCCGGTATTGCTTTATCCATCGGGAGAAAATCAATAAACATTAACCCAATATCTCCTTGGTAATTAACACTTTCTGCGGAAGACAGATTATCCAATAATAATTTATAAAAATAGTTTCGGCCATTTTCATTTATAGAGTACACTTTTCGGGTGGGTCTATTTCCTTCTTGCTCTAACTGAATATCTATAAGCCCCTTTTGATTAAGTTTATCCAGAGTTGCATATGCAGTTGGCTTTTTCATATCCGTAACTGTACTTAAGTTTCTTTCGATAAATTCATTAATTTGATATCCGTGTTGACTTTGCCCCATGAGTAATCCAAGCAGAATTAGTGAGCGATGTTCCACTGAAATCCTCCTTTCTTTTTAGGCATTTTATATATATTTTCTCGTAAATTTTCTTTGTAGTCAATTAAGGCTTATCATCGACTATGGAGGAGGCAGTTAAACACCACGCACTTACATATACAATAGATGAAGCCGACTCCTTGAAACTTCTGAAATGGGTGCATGAGCTATTTTCGCAGCTTCAGACGTGCTACAACTATTAGTTAAGATGATTTGAGTAATAGGCAACGGTAATCTCTCAAAAATATCTTTTTAATTAACTCCTAAAGGATTTGTGAAAAACTGCAGGTTAAACCGGTGCGATGAACCGTACCATAAGTAAATGAAGTAATTTAATTCCGGTTATGATAACATCATAAGAGATATTAAAAGAGGAAGTGAACGTAGTGATAAATATAACAATTCCAAAACCCAGTGTTACCATTACCAAACAGAATAATCCTGAGTTAAGTAATATTTATGGGTTTACAGAATTTCATCTTATCCCTAGAGATAAGGGTGGTATTTTTATGTTCTATAACAATAAACAAGAACTATTATTCGTTGGTAAAGCAAGGAAGTTGAGACCAAGAATTAAAAAGCATTTTGAGGATACTGTATCTCCAATCAAAATGCATAGAGATGAAGTCACTAAAATTGAAGTTTGTGTGATTGAAGACCCTGTCCATAGAGAAATATACGAAACGTATATTACTAATGAACTCAAGTCGAAGTACAATATAGACAAGGTGTTTTTTAGGTAAAACTTTATCATGAGAGGCGATAGGTGCGGTTAAATAAGAGCATGCCTATTGCCTTTTATTATTTATAGAGAGAAGGATGTGGACTATTGGATTGTAAACACGAAAAACTAACGACCTATATATATACTTACGCCTGTTACGAGGATGAACGTTCATTGTGTGCTTTGGAAATGCGCTCATTATTTGGGAAGGAGTCACAAACAAACATCTTAGAAAGCCACGTGAAAATTGACCCAAGTCGGAGTCCGTTTATTAAGGAAAGACTTGCTGTCATTTATGAGGGGCAAAGTCTTCAAAATCTCATCGAACAAGTAGCGGCCCTACAAGTAACTGGGGAAACGTTTAAAGTGTATTATGTAAAAAATGGTGGACATGTAAAAAATGAAGAGAAGGGCATTGAATACCGACGGGCCATTGAGAAGGAAATCGGATTACATATTAATGGTGAGGCTGATATTCATAATCCAAAGCGAGTGTTTGGTGTCATGAATGTAAATGGAAGATGGGTATTCGGTGATTATCTAAAAAGTGAGTCTGTTTGGTTTCGGCATCAACAGAAACCGCATAGTTATTCCACCGCGCTTAATACACGAGTGGCAAGAGCGATAGTCAATATTGCCATTCCAGTTCCAAGTGGAATAAAGGCCATTGACCCTTGCTGTGGGATTGGGACCGTACTGGTAGAGGCATTATCTATGGGGATTGATATAGTTGGGAGCGATAGAAATCCTCTTATTCTTGGTGGAGCTAGAGAGAATATCGCACATTTTGGGCTTTCTGGAGAAGTGAAATTGGCAGACATCCGCAATATCACAAATCAATATGATGTAGCGATTATCGATTTACCCTACAATTTGTGTTCTGTCATATCGCCTGAAGAACAACTCGAGATACTCCAATGTGCACGCAGGATTGCAAAGAAAGTCGTAGTAGTTACGGTTGAATTAATCGATGAACTCCTCATAAATGCGGGATTTTACATGATTGACCGCGCTGTTGTTAAAAAAGGGTCATTTACCCGTGAAGTAATTGTCTGTAAATAAGTCTTTAATAATTTAAAAAATAAAACCTCATTTAGATACATCACAGTGAACCCTACCATAAGAAATGAAATGAGTGCCTGTCACCGCCCTCAATTTGTCGAAAACTTTGCGGGGAGTGACAGACACTGTTGAAAATTACTCATTAGATAAATCTGAGTGAGGTGTAAGAATTTGAATATGATGTTCACTATATTCCTTTTCTATAATTGAAGGAAGGGCACTGTCTGTTACGATTAAATCAATATTTTCTAATGGACAAATATTAATATAAGCATTAGTTTCGAATTTTGACGAATCAGCCACGACAACTTTATATTTTGAACGTGATAGAATGGACTGAATCACCCCAACTTCATGGATTCTAAAATCTGTTAAACCATGTTCAAATGATAAGGCATTAACCGTAATAAAGGCGATATCAATATTAAAATTAGAGAGAATATCCTCACACTGTTTTCCATATAACGTGGATTCTTCTGGATTATAAAAACCACCTGATAGAATAATGTTAAAATGTTTATTCTTTCCAAGAATACTTACAATTCTCAAATCATTGGTGATAATGGTTAATCTTTCGAATTTGTCTGCCAAGACTTTTGCGAGTTCAATGGTAGTGGTACCACCGTTTAAAGCGATAGCTTGCCCCTCTTCAATTAATTCAACTGCTACTAAGGCAAGTTGTTTTTTTCTCTAAATGTTTGACTTCTCTTTCGTTAAAAAGTTTATTAAGTGCAGTATCCTCTTTTTGTTTTAAGATCGCTCCTCCGTGAACCCGTTTTACAATACCCTTTTTCTCCAAGACCTCTAAATCTCTTCTAATTGTATCGATGGAGACATCTAATAATGAAGCTAGTTCTGCAGCCTTTACAGCTTTTTGCCGCTTTAAGAAGGTTTCAATTTCATGATGTCTTTGTTCTTGTAACAAAATACCGCCCTCCAATCACATGATAAAAGTCTATAAGTAAATAATATACTAATGATTATACCCTTAAAATAAAGAAAAATGTGGCAATATTACGCAAAAAATAGACATAATTCATATAAAATTATGTGAACAACACGTAAAATATGTTGAAATTGTGTAATAAAACTGTAAAACCTATTGTGAAACGGCATAAAACGGATTAATCTTGCGTTGTAAGGTACATGAAACAATCTGACTACAGAAGAAAAGAGCTCGATAGAAAGGACATGAACAATGGGTAGTTACTATAATCCGGTAAAAATCAAAATAGATTCTCTAGAGGTAATTGAGAATGTATTGAATAATTTAGGTTTTCAACCAAACAAGGTTTTACTTTTAACTCGAGGAGGTGATTTTTCAAAATCACAAGCTGGACAAAACTTGGAAAAATATCTTGCAAGATATGAATTCAAACAGCTTGATGTACAAATATCCAATCCTGATGTCGAGGACTTATTTCGATATACACAACTGATTAAAGAGTTTGATTACGAATGTATAGTAGGCATTGGGGGGGGGAGCGTTCTTGATCTTGCTAAATCCTTAGCTGCTTTAAAGAAGATGGAAGTAGATTCTATTTCTAGTTTACGAAGTGTGATTAAAGAAAAACTTTATGCAGAAAATCCAAACATAGTTCCGTGGGTTGCCGTACCTACTACATCTGGAACTGGTTCTGAGGTGACTTGTTGGGCAACGATTTGGGACAATGCGAACGGAGTAAAATTGTCCATTGACTCTGAAAACTTATATTCCCATACAGCAATCATTGATCCGGCACTAACGGCTTCATTACCAATGAGTCTTACCGCCTCAACCGCTTTGGATGCCTTGTGTCATGCCACGGAAGCTTACTGGTCAAAAAACTCAAATGAAATTTCAAGGGTTTATTCATTAGAAGCAATCAGTCGTATTGTTCATAACTTTGAAGCTGTATTAACACACCCACAAGAAGTGTCACTAAGAAAAGAATTGGCTTTGGGCAGCTTGTATGCAGGATTGGCATTCAGCAATACAAGAACGACCGCATGTCATTCCATTTCATATCCTCTCACGTTGGAACTTGGAATGGTGCACGGCATTGCAGCTAGTATCACTTTGGCTAAAGTAATGGAATTAAATTTTGCTTCAATTTTGGAGAGTGATAAATTACTAAAAGCATTTGGAGCGAGAAGCTGTCAGGAAATACAAGAGCAAATCGATTACTTCTTTAAATTAGCTGGTTTTTCAAGCAGATTAAGAGATTATCATGCGAATGAAGAGATAATTGAGAAAATCGCAGGAAATGCTTTTACTAAAGGACGAATGGACAACAACCCGGTTGAAATGACCAAAGATGATGTCAAACAAATTTTAATGTCAATTTATTAATAAGGGGATAAGAACATGAAAACAAAATTATTGCTACCTGTAATTTTACTATTTTCTATTTTCTTAACGGCATGCAGCGGAGGTAATACCAATAATGCCAGCGGTAATAATGGCAGTAAGGCCAAAACAGACGATGTGATTAAAATGGTTTGGTATCCGAACGAATCCGGGGAAAATTTAAAAGCATCTCGTGATGAAATTGGACGCTTGATTTCAGAAGCAACTGGTAAAAAAGTAGAGCATCAATTAACAACCGATTATGCAATTGCCATTGAAACTTTGGTAAATAATAAAGCTGATCTTGCCTTCACGGGTGCGCAAAGTTATGTGGAAGCGAATAAACGTAATAAAGCAGTTCAACCAATTGCGGTAAAAACAGGAGAATCAGGCACTTTAGATGATGCTAAATATCACAGCTGGTTAGCTGTTAATGTAGACAAGCAGGATAAGTTTAAAGAGAACGGAAAATTTTCACTGGATACATTAGCGAATACAAAATTCTCTTTTGTGTCAAACAGCTCAACTTCTGGATTTAAAGTACCATCCCAAAATATTATTGCCCATTTTTCAAAACAACAAAAGTATGCAAATTTAACACAAGAAGATTTAATGCAAGGCGGTCCACTTTTCTCACAAGTATTATTTGGAAACTCTCACCAAGGTTCTGCCGTTAATTTATTATCAGGTAAGGCAGATGTTGCAGCATTCTGTGATACATGTGTAAAAGATTATGTAGAGGTTTCAAAAGGTGAGGCAAATAAAGTAGGTTCTGTTTATCGTGTGAAAGATGGAGCGGCTGAACCATTTAACACGGTTGTAGGCAAAGAATTTACTTTGATGAGCGTAACACCGGTATTAAATGAACCATTTGTTGCGAACAAGGATTCACTTGGCCAGGAGGACTTTGATAAAATCCAAGCTCTCTTCACTTCTGATGATTTTGCAAACAATGAAAAAATCTTTGCCCCTGAAGGTTCAGGAAAGACTGCTCTTTACGCTAAAAAAGGTAAGGAAAGACTTGTTGCTGTTGAAGACAAATGGTACGATCCCATCCGCGAACTTTCAAAATAATTTTCTTTTTTAAAGAAGAAAGTAAACTGCAGGAGAGTGTTGAACAGCACTCTCTTACAATGAAGCTTATAAAAAGGAGTCAATTCAAATGGCATTATTAAAGGTTGAAGGACTTGGAAAATCATATACCTCTGACAAGAAAATTTTGAAGAATATCAATCTTGAAATAAATCCTGGTGAATTTGTATCCATTATTGGTCCGTCGGGGGCAGGTAAATCAACTTTTTTACGCTGTATCAATCGAATGGTTGAATTTAATGAAGGCAAGATTACGTTTAATCAACAAGATGTTGGCAGTTTAAATAAAAGAGAGCTGCGTAGAATGCGAACCAACATTGGAATGGTATTTCAACATTATAATTTGGTTCCCCGTTTGACAGTGATAGAAAATGTCCTGCATGGCAGGTTTGGCTATAAAACAACGATGCAGGGGATTTTAGGCAGATATACAGAGGAAGAAAAAGAACGCGCCTTTGAACTGCTTGAGAAATTGGGAATTCAAGAGCATGCCTATAAACGCTGTGACCAGTTAAGCGGCGGCCAACAGCAGCGTGTCGGAATCTGTCGAGCACTTATTCAAGAACCGAAATTAGTTCTTTGTGATGAGCCGATTGCTTCACTTGATCCAAATTCCTCCAAGATTATTATGGATCATTTAAAAGCCATTACAACTGAGCTCGGAATCACTTGTTTAGTTAATCTACATCAAGTTGATGTGGCGCAAAATTATTCGGATCGTATCATTGGTCTGAATCAAGGCGAAATTGTCTTTGAAGGTGCAAGCCATCAGCTTTCCGAAGAACAAATTCACAAGATTTATGGGACGAAAACGAAGGAACTAATTATAGCCTAAGGAGAAATGACACTGAACGAAAAAGCGATGCGTAAAAACAGATGGCAGTCAGTCATTTTTCTGCTCATCATCATCGTTCTTACCTACTGGTCCTCATTTATCACACAATTTAATTTTTGGGATGGACTAGTGACCATTCCTGAAGCAGCAGGCTGGATGTTATCAAACCTTTCGATTACTCAAGATTCATTGGAAAGATTGCCTAAGATTATGGAAACATTGGTAGAAACGATTTTTATGTCCATTGCTGCAACAACGTTAGCAGCAGCTGTTTCTCTCTTTTTAGGGTTATTTGGATCTAATACCACTAAGGTTAACAGCTTTTTAAGTGTGTTTGCCCGGTTTGTTGCTTCTGTTTCAAGAAATATTCCCGTGGTTGCCTGGTCATTGATCCTACTCATATCTTTTGGACAAAATTCAGTAACTGGTTTTTTAGCGCTGTTTGTAGGGACGGTAGGATTTTTAACGAGGGCATTCATGGAGAGCATGGATGAGGTTGGCCAAAGTTCTGTTGAAGCACTAACGGCAACAGGAGCGACTTATTTCCAAATTGTAAGCAAGCCGTTATTCCTCAATGTCTGCCGCAGATGCTGAGCTGGATCTTGTTTATGATCGAAACGAATATTCGAAGTGCTACTTTGGTTGGCATATTAACGGGGACAGGAATCGGTTATACCTTTGATATGTACTACAAAACCTTGAATTATAATGCTGTCGGACTCGTTACCTTATGTATTGTCATTGCCGTTATTCTGGTTGACCTGATTTCAAATTATATTCGGAAGGTGATTCTATAATGGAAGCGGTGCAGATCAGGAGAAAAAAAGACGGCAGAATTAATATTAAGGTGGGGAACAAAGTCGATCAGGTCGTAACCTGGACTTTGATCATCCTGAGTATTTTGACCATCGTTGCTTTTGCATTTTTTAACTATGCAGGGCTCGAAATCAAATCAGCCATGACGGAAACAGCCTATAACTTGAAAGTGATGTTTCTGCAGCCGGCAATCAGCCATTTCAGTATGGAAGAAGCCATCTATCAAATGGTTATAACTCTTGGTTTAGCCTTCCTTGCAACAGTGATTGGCGCTGTCATTGCCTTCTTCCTCTCATTGATGGCGGCCGCAAACTTATCAAATAAATGGACAGTAAGAATAGTCCGTGTATTTGTCGCCATTATCCGGGCTGTTCCAACGGTCTTATGGGTGTTAATTTTTGCGATTGCAGCCGGATTAGGAAGCGAAGCAGCTATTTTGGGAATGTTATTTCATTCCGTTGCCTATTTAGTCAAAGCCTTCTCTGAGGCATTTGAAGAAGTTGATAAAGGAATCATTGAAGCCTTGCAAGCAACAGGAGCTAATTGGTGGCATATTGTGACAAGAGGTGTAATGCCGTCGACTTTTACTTACTTATTGTCATGGGTTTTCTTGCGATTTGAAATCAACTTCGGCGTTGCTGTCGCAATGGGAGCTGCAGCAGGAGCAGGTGGTATCGGGTTTGAACTTTTTATGGCCTCCGGTTTCTATTTCGATCTGAAGGAAGTTGGATTTATTACCTATGGAATTTTAATTATTGCTATTGTATTAGAAGTGATTTCAACTCGTTTGAAAAAGCGTTATTTTCCTGCAAATTCTAATTAACATAGGAAACTCTGGATTGATGGATAGTTCCTCACTAAATATAGAAAAGGAGATTCTATGTTTAGCAGGAATTTCTCAGATTTTTTCCTCTAAAAAATTATGGTTCTTAAGGAGGCATGTGAACATGGTTCACTATAAATTGTTAACACCCGGACCTTTGACGACGTCAGCCACAGTAAAAGAAGAGATGCTTTTTGACCGCTGTACATGGGACAATGAATATAAAGAGATTACGCAAAAAATAAGAACAAAGCTGCTTGAATTAGCTGAGACCTCTAAAGATGACTATACAACTGTTCTGATGCAGGGAAGCGGCTCGTTTGCGGTTGAATCCGTGATGACGTCTGCCATTTCCAATCAAGATAAGCTACTCATTATTTCGAACGGCGCATATGGGGAGAGAATGGTTAAAACGGCTCGATATATCGGGCTAAACTATCGGGTATACGATGTTGCTTACAACGAACAGCCAAAAGTGGAAGAAATCACAGAAATTTTAAAGGTAGATCAGGATATTACCCATATCATGATGGTTCATTGTGAAACAACAACAGGAATTTTAAATCCTATTGAAATGATGGCAAAACTTTCGAGCGAATTTGGGAAAACGTTCATTGTTGATGCGATGAGCAGTTTTGGCGGATTGGAAATTAATATATCAGAACTTGGCATTGATTTTTTAATCAGCAGCGCCAATAAATGTATCCAAGGAGTTCCTGGATTTGCGTTTGTCATTGCCAAAAAAGAGAAACTAGTAACTTGTAAAGGAAATTCACGCAGTTTATCTTTAGATTTGTATGATCAATGGAAAGAAATGGACAAGGATGGAAAATGGCGTTTTACCTCGCCGACACATGTGGTAGCTGCATTTGCCCGAGCGATTGATGAACTCGAAGAAGAGGGAGGAGTACCCGCAAGATTTACCCGATATCAGCAGAATAATAGGATTTTAAGAGAGAGAATGGAACGATTGGGGTTTAAGACATATCTTTCGGAAGAAAAGCAATCTCCTATTATTACAGCTTTTCTATTTCCAAATGAACGCTTTAACTTTGCCGAATTTTATTCATTTGTGAAAGAAAGAGGGTATGTGCTCTACCCTGGTAAATTAACAGACGAGAACACTTTCCGAATTGGAAACATTGGTGAAATCTATCAAGAAGATATCGAAGAATTATGCGGAATTATTGAAGAATATATGGGGGTGGTGACAAAATGAATAGAGTAGAAGGAGTTATTCTTGATTGGGCTGGGACAGCAGTTGATTTTGGCTGCTTTGCACCAGTAAATGTATTTATTGATATTTTTAAAAATGCGGGCATTGAAGTGACGATGGAAGAAGCGCGAGAGCCAATGGGGATGTTGAAAATTGACCATATTCGCGCGATGCTGTCGATGCCTAGACTAGCTGCATTATGGGAAGGAAAATTTGGAAGAGTCTTTAATGAACAAGATGTCGAGACCTTGTATGCTGAATTTGAACCTGCACTGCTTGTCTCATTATCAGAGTATACAGATCCAATTCCTGGGGTGATTGAGACTGTCCAAGAAATAAGAAACCAAGGGTTGAAAATTGGTTCGACAACAGGATATACCCAAACGATGATGGATGTTGTTGTTCCTAATGCAATGAAAAAAGGCTATTGTCCGGATTTTTACATCACGCCTGATGGAACGAATTCGCTTGGAAGACCGTATCCTTATATGATTTATCGAAACATGGAAGTATTAAAATTATCAGCTTCATGGAAGGTAGTAAAAGTAGGTGATACGACCTCAGATATCAAAGAGGCGATTAATGCTGGTGTTTGGTCAGTAGGTGTCATCATTGGCAGTTCGGAAATGGGACTAAGCTTAGCAGAATTTAATGCCCTTTCTGAAGCGGATCAAGAGAAAGCCATTGCTAAAACGGAACAGTCCTTTTTACGAAATGGAGCAGATTTTACGATTCAAACGATGAGTGAACTGCCTCAAATAATTGAAAGAATCAATCATCTTATTTCAGAGGGTAAGAGACCTTCTGCAAGATAAGTTTTCGCTGGTATATCTGTTACGGTGAACCGTATCAAAGTAAATGAGAAGCGAAAGGTTGCCCATGTGAGGACAACCTATTTTTTTATCTTTCATTTCCTAGAGAAACCGTTTATTTTTTGAAAAAGGTTATCCGAGCCGTGATAGACTTGATTTACGGGTGGCCGCAAGATATAGGAAAAGGGCCGTAAGAATGACGGTCGTAATAAGCGGGATTAAGAATGGTCCCTCTATTTTCCCTGCTGTAAATAGGGAAGCAGCGGCATTTGTCAGCTGGGCTGGGCTCCATTCCATCCATTTCTTGAGAAGCGGTGTTAAAAGTGTTAAAAGAATACTCAATAACAGTGTAAATGCTGCTACAAGCCCGCTGCTTTTCAAAAAGCTGCTAAGAAAAACAGTGAATGTTATTAAAAACAAGATCCATATGAAATAGAGACTGATTCCCTTAACGATATCCATAAAAGGGAAGTCACCAATTAATAGTATTGTATAATACCATGAAGCTAGCATGCCAAGGAAGATGGCTCCGCCGCTAAGCAGTACCGCGCTCATCCATTTAGCGGTGATATAAGACGAATAGCCGACAGGTTTTACCAGGATCGCTTTCATCATCCCGCTTCTCTGTTCAGAGGAAACAATGCCCATAAAAGCAAGAACAAGAACGAGAATCCCCATCTGGTTAAACTGCCCTAAAGTTTGTGCAAGGACCTCTCCGCTAGAAGGTATGGGAATTTTGATGACGGCCCCTTTCGGCAGGTTACTTGCATTTTTCAAGATTTCCGGCATATAGTAGCTTGTTACCGGCTGCAGGAGTCCAAACAACACAAAAACGAGTGGAATCCAGATCACTTTATAATTGCGGCTCATCTCTAGCCATTCTTTTCGAAAAAGAACGAACCACTTCTTCATTTTCCCACCACCTTCATGAACAGATCCTCAAGGCTGGTTTGCCCCACTGTGAAGCTCGAGATTGGCAGCTGCCTTTCGGCTATTTCAACTAATAGCTGGTTTCTTGCCACTTCGGCATTTTTAACATAAATTTTAATAGTATCATTATTTGCGATCACTTTAGAGACCACATTCCATTTCTCGATGCTTCGGGCCCATTCATCCAGATTTCCATCCGCTGAAATGATAATGACATCCTCCTGATGCCTTCGGCGCAGTTCTGAAAGAGAACCCGTGATGGCTAGCTCACCTTTATGAATCATAATGACATCATCACAAACCTCCTCAGCATCATGAAGGATATGTGTCGAAAACAGAATCGTCGTTGTTTCTTTCAGCATTTTCATCAATTCAAGCATTTCCCTGCGTCCGACCGGGTCAAGTGCTGAAACCGGTTCATCCAGCATTAGCAATTTTGGCTCATGAATCAGTGCCTGTGCAATTCCAAGACGCTGCTTCATCCCCCCTGAATACCCCCCGATCTTGCGCTTTCTAGCATCGGCAATTCCTAATAGTTCAAGTAACTCATCAGCACGCATCGAGGCCTTGGCCTTAGACAGTCCGGAAAGTTCACCCATAAACACGAGGTACTCCATTGCATTCATCCAAGGGAAAAAAACAGGCTGCTGTGGCAGGTAGCCGATAGATTCCCGATAATCCCCATTTTCAACGCCTAAAAACGAGACCGATCCGTTTGTTGGTTTTTGCAGGCCTGCGAGCATTTCCAGTGTTGTCGTCTTTCCTGCGCCATTTGGGCCGAGCAGTGCTACACAGTGTCCTTCCTTGATTGAAAAAGACAAATCGTTAACCGCCACATGCTTTCCAAATGACTTAGTTAATGAACTTACTTCCATCAGCTTCATCTTTCTCACACCTTTTTAGGAGCATAGTTTATGCGTGCTTTTTTCCTATGACAAAATACAAAATTGGACCAAGAATATTGATAAAAAGAATGATAAGTACCCACATCCATTTTGGTCCATTCGTCTTCTCTGTTTTAAAGAGATCGACCAACGCAATAATCATTAAGATAACTTGAATGGCAATGATTGGAGCAACCAAGGCCCAGTTTATTTGTGAGATCAATTTCTTTGCCTCCTTACTAATTTCCTTTTTTACACTACAAAATGGGGGTGAGAGTTTCATTTATTGAAAAAGAACGGAAGAATGCAAATCAAAACAATTGGAAGAATGATAATTAAATATCCGATTGGATTAGCGAAATTTAATGTATAGCCAATGCCAAAACGTTTCTCTACAAATACAGAAGGGTCGTTGCGGTTATAATAGAATAACCCGCCTTTCCAATATTTATCTTCATCCATCGCTTCAACATTATTAGTGTTTTCCATTATTGGCTTTCCTTCAAAGTCTGAGTCCACGCTGCCCACTTTCACGGCTAACCAAATTGTCCCTGCCAGGGTGATGACCATGAAACCTAAAGGTAAAATCATCATAAAGGTTTCATTAATTACGTTTTCATAGATAAGATTTAGATGTAAAATGGCAAATAACAGAGAGAGTAATATATTAACAACAAATAAGAACCAGCTTGTGTATTTACGAAGACGAAGCTGACGCAATTTTGATGACGTTACATTACCGGGATTGATTTTAATGCCGGATTTCTTTGTAAAAAGGTTTATGGCAAAGAACATTAGTTGCATAATGATTAAAATGATTGGCAGGCCAAGCACAGTCATCCAGCTTTTATTACTAAACGCATCTGCTTGACCAGTAGGTCCCCAATGTGTTGGAATTTGGCTAGGCAAACGGTCATATACATTTACGGTTAAAATGACCAAACCAGCTGAAATGATGATGGGCATGAGATGAGCAAAGGGTGCCAGCATCTCATCCTTTGAACGAATTGCCAGGTCAGCATAATAAACCTGTTTCACTTCCCGGTACCAATTTTGGGACTTTTTTAATTTTGATATTGTAAAGTGAAAATATAAATATAATGCTAAACCAACAAGCAGCACAATAAATGGGAGCATCATACCTGCCAAAGCCAGCTGCGTCTCATTCACGTTCTGTCCCTGATTCCAAAAGAAAAATCCCCCCAAAACAATGAGTGCCATAATCGAAGTAATAATGGCATAGATCTTCTTGTACTTCATCACTTTAGGATTATTTATTTGTTCATAAGGGATTGAAACCCCAAAAACAACTGTCCGTTTTGCGAAAAATGGAATAAAAATTTGAAACACACTTACGAAAATTATGGTGATAAATAATATCGTAAATTCCATTTGATTACACCTCCTTCACTTTTAAAATAATATCTGAAATTAACTGATGGAGATCTTCTTCCTTCATGCCATGAACGAGCGCTTCAGCTACGGCGGGTCTTAACTCCTCAGTAATGTCCTCACGCTGTTTTTTTGAAGGTCCTTTTTCTGTATCTGCAATAATGACCGCTCCTTTTTTTGGAACGATTTCAATGATTCCCTTGGCCTCGAGTTCGTGATAGCTTTTATTGACTGTGTGCATGTTAATGCCTAAATCACCAGCTAACCCACGAACAGAAGGTAATGTATCACCCTTCGATAAATTTCCACGTACAATAGATTCAATTATTTGAGTTCGAAGCTGCATATATAACGGAATATTGGATTCGGGATCTAGGATCACCATTCAAACATCTCCATCCTTGTTTGTTCTATACTTAGTATAACAGACCTGTTCTATATTTACTATAACAATCGCATCCTGACAAAAGAATTGTTTCTCAGGAATAAACACGCTCGTATCATAAGTAAATGAGATTACCTGATAAAAAGAAGGGCCTATTCAAGATAACTAATTCTTGCATAGGCTCTTTTTTCAGGAAGTAAATTCTGAGCTGAACTATAGGATGAAATTATTTACCGCCATCGGAACTTTCCTTAAAAGTTGATTTGTAGTCACTCGAATAGGACCTTTTTTAGCTAAATCTAAAATTATGACGGAAGTAACATAGAATGGGGATATTCGGCAAAAATGTATATGATACGGTTAATTAATTAGATGAGGTGACTGCATGAATCCCTACGTCGAGGTCAGAAGGGTCTCTAAGATTTTTGGCAATAATCCAAAGGCTGCAATCGACTTATTGAAACAAGGAAAGACCAAGAAGGAAATTTTGAAAGCCACCGGACAGACCCTTGGGGTAAAAAATGTTTCCTTTGAAATTTACCCTGGTGAGATTTTTGTCATTATGGGTTTATCTGGAAGCGGAAAATCCACGTTAATCCGTATGTTTAACCGCCTGATAAAGCCAACAATCGGAGAAATCCTGATTGAAAATGAAGATATCGTGAAGATGAGTGATGCACGCTTAAGGGAGGTCAGGCAGAAAAAGATTAGTATGGTGTTTCAGAATTTTGCCTTATTTCCTCATAAAACGATAGTGGAAAATACGGAATATGGGCTGGAGATTCAGAAGGTCCCCGCTGAACAGCGAAGGAAAAGGGCACTTAGTGCATTGGAGATTGTCGGGTTAAAAGGTTACGAAAATCAGCTGCCAAAACAATTAAGCGGGGGAATGCAACAACGGGTGGGACTAGCTAGGGCACTTGCCAGTGACACAGATGTAATCTTGATGGACGAGGCATTCAGTGCGCTCGACCCGTTAATTCGGAAAGATATGCAGGATGAATTGTTGGAGATCCAAGAGAAATACAAGAAAACGATCATCTTTATTACCCATGATTTGGATGAAGCATTGCGAATCGGTGATCGGATTGCGTTGATGAAGGATGGCAGTATCATTCAGCTGGGAACACCCGAGCAAATTTTAATGAATCCTGCGAATGAATTTGTCGAGAAATTCGTGGAAGATGTAGATTTATCAAAAATATTAACGGCATCCCATGTAATGAAACCAGCAGAAAGAATTGGTATAGACCGGGGGCCGCGGGTGGCATTGGAAATCATGCGGAAGCAGGGATATTCCAGTATATTTGTTGTTGGACGCAATCGGAAATTATTGGGTGCCATCACCGCTGAAGAGGCACGACAGGCCATTGATCAGAATCAATCAATTGCAGATGTTATGACAACGGATATTCCAACCGTTTCCGGAGATACCATACTCGCTGAACTAATGGATGTGATCGCGACATCGAGTCTGCCAATCTCTGTTATCGATGAAGAGAACCGACTTAAAGGTGTGGTCGTTCGCGGTGCCGTCATCGGTGCGTTGGCAGGAATTAAAGATTCCTTGAACGATTTGGAGAGTGAATGAGATGAATGTGCCAAAAATCCCTTTAGGAGATTGGGTAGACGTTCTGGTCAAGTGGGTCACCGTTGCATTTGCCGGATTTTTCACCTTTTTAACTACCGTCATCGAGGGCCTGCTAAATATCGTAGTGGATGTATTAAGTGCTGGTCCGCCTATCGTTTTAATCATCGTCTTAACTCTGTTGGTTATTTATACAAGCAGATGGCCGTTAGGAATTTTTGCGCTTGTCAGCTTGCTCTTGATTGATAATCTCGGCTATTGGGATTCCAGCATTCAAACCATAGCTATTGTGTTATTATCAGGATTATTTACCATCATCATTGGGATCCCTGTTGGAATCTGGTGTGCCCAAAGAAAAACAGTGCATCGAATTGTAACGCCGACTTTAGATTTTATGCAAACCATGCCGGCATTTGTCTATTTAATTCCTTCGATATTGTTTTTTGGTATTGGAGTGGTGCCAGGAATTATTGCCTCGATTATTTTTGCCATTGCGCCAACAATCCGAATGACCAATCTGGGCATTAAGGAAGTTCCAAAGGATTTAATTGAAGCAGCGGATGCCTTTGGTTCCAGTAGCAGCCAAAAATTATTCAAGGTTCAATTACCGATTGCTACGCCAACAATTATGGCCGGGGTCAATCAAAGCATTATGCTAGCTTTATCAATGGTTGTGACAGCTTCCCTTGTAGGGGCGCCGGGGCTGGGCGCAGATGTTTACCGGGCTGTTAGCCAAATTGACGTGGGAAAGGGTTTTGAAGCAGGATTATCCATCGTGTTCATCGCCGTTATACTCGACCGGATTAGCCAAAACTTGCGGAAACCGGCCTATGAAAAGGTAATTAAGAAAAAAGTCGTCTTTTCCATTTTAGCTGTACTGGTCATTCTGACAGCGATCGTGACTGGAGTCACAAAAGAAACAGCTGTGAAAAAGGGTGGGAATCGTATTGGAACCCAAACTGGTTATAAAATAATTGGGATTGAACCTGGTGCAGGAATTATGGCCCAATCGAATAAAGCGATCAAAGATTATCAGCTGGATCAATGGCAGCTGCAAGAAGGGTCATCGGCTGCTATGGCTGCCGAATTAAAGAAGGCCTATAATCAGAAAAAACCAATTATTGTCACCGGATGGTCACCGCATTGGATGTTTTCCACTTATGACTTAAAATTTCTCGAGGATCCGAAGAAATCTTTTGGTGCAGTTGAGGATATTCATACGATTGTAAGAAAAGGCCTTGAACAGGATGCGCCGGGCGCGTATACCATCCTTGATCAATTTTCCTGGGAGCCTGCAGATATAGAAAAAGTGATGGTGGATATTAAAGACGGAACGGATCCAGAGAAAGCAGCCAAAAAATGGACGGATGCCAACAAGGATAAAGTGGGGCAATGGACAAATGGTGCCAAAGCAGGTAATGGGGAGACGATTAATCTTGTCTATGTGGCTTGGGATACAGAAATTGCCAGTACCAATGTCATCGCCAAGGTGCTAGAGCAGAATGGATTCCATGTGAAATTGAGTCAAGTGGAAGTCGGCCCGATGTTTGCTGGTGTGGCCAACAAAAGCGCCGACGGTATGGTTTCGGCCTGGCTGCCGAGCACCCACGCGGAATATTATAAGCAATATAAAAATGACTTCATTGACCTTGGAAGCAACCTTCATGGCACGAAGAATGGACTGGTTGTACCAAAGTATATGGATATTAATTCGATAGAAGATTTGAAGTAGAAACTGGGATTACAAACTGTATGACAATTTTTTAATAAGTGCCTGTCACCACCATAATTTGTCGAATTCTACTCGACAAGATTCGGGTGGTGACAGGCACACTCTTTCAGGAGAAATAGTAATGAAGAGAAATTTAGAAAAAGTTGCTATGGATTGTCTTTTAGATATCTAAAAACTTTTTTCTTCACTAATATTCAATTAACTACATGGCTGAGATAGGGCTGTATGCGGAGAACGGAGCTCAACTTTTAATAAAATATGGTTGGATGGAGCAACCACCTTTAGCTGAAGATCGTGAAAGTTTAAGAAATATAAAGTAAGTGTAGCTTATGAATAAAGAGAAGGTCATTGAAACTATTCTATGGAGCATAGCGTTACCAGGCTTTGCTCGCTTGTCTTTATTTCTTTCTATGTGGGACGCCTGTCATGATTCAGTTAGGAATGGTATTACTTATGCATATCTTCCATTTGTCTTCTCCGCGATTTTCGTTAAGGTGGTGCTAATATTATCTCCTGACTTTGTATTTCTGGGAAAGTTATGGGTCCAGTATGGCTACCAATGTTATTTGTGATACCGGGTGTAATAATTGGATTGAAAAAAATAATTAATCACTCCTAATAAAGAAAATACATTTTCTCATTCAGGAAAAATGGTATTTTTATGTTAACGAAATTTATGTAATCGTTCTATACGTGTTGTGGTGAAAAAAGGGTCTAAAAACTGAATGGCACCCAAACAATTAAGTCGGTGTCATAGATTCTGCGGATAAGTTTTATCTAAAAATTGTTATAAATTATATTCCCATAGTCCTAGTTTTCCTTTAGCTGGAATAAACTCATCCAGTAACTGCATGTCCTGAACTTCCCAAGCAAAACCTCCCACTTGAAAGTCACCTAAAAAATAGTCATTACCTGATACAATTCTTCCATCCTCCAGGATTGCACTCGTCTGGTTGTTTTCAGTCACCATCAAACAATTTTCCAGCCTGCATACCGCAATGATCATGCCAGTTGGAAGGTTCTCTTTTGTGTACCCATGCTTTCCAAGCAACGCCTGGATTGCTACATGGTTGCAGACAGCCTTATCTATTTTTTTACTTGTGTGAATCGCCAATGGCCCTCGATAATTCGTTCTCCATGTCCTTGTTTCATATTTGGCCTCACGAAGGACAAAAAGACTTGCCCAAGGCTGAATCATTGATAAAACCTTCATTCTAACGGCCTCCAACCGATAAAAGTTTACTTTGTTTATAGATAAACATTTTGTTTGAAGATCACCCAAACCACCTTACACTCACAACAATTTACAACTATTTAAATGTAATTTTTTGTAGAAGAACTTACTATTCAAGCGATATTTCTTACCCCTCTTATTCTTTCCATCGTTGTAATTTATATCCAACATTAGGTCTTCATTTAAATTATCATTAGCGTGCAAAAAGAAATAAAAAAGGATAGCAATTTGCTATCCTTTACGCTTACAAATCTACTTTTGGGTGAATACACTACTTAGTGGAAACTTTTCCTTGAACCTCGATTTTAACATCTGCTTTTTTTAATAAATTTCCCACTTCACATCCCTTATCTGCCGCTTCTGCAGCTCTATGTGCTGATTCTATCTGTTCTTGTGTTGCATCAGCAGATAAAACAATATGTGGATGATGGGTAATTTTAAACTCATTTTCAGAAATGTTTGCCCCAGAATCCACCGTAAGTTCCACTACAGGTAGCTTTCTACTTTCGAGCACAAACACAAGAGTCGCTGTATAACAAGTTGTCACAGACGAAACAAGTACCTCTTTTGGGTTTGCTCCATCCCCGCTTCCTCCTAAGGATGTAGGTATAGCGATTTTTGTTTCAAGGAAATCTGCTTTAAGCGTTCCTCAGCCATGTATAACACTCCTATGAAAAATTAAATAAATTCATATTTATTATTCTTCGGGTAATCGAAAATATTTAACGGAAAGTGATAGCACCTCCTTAAATATGACTTTGCAAACTTGCAGTAGGAAAATATTTTAGGTGGTGAAGATCTATGAAAGTTCAAGAGCTAGCGTCAAAAAGCCCGGTGTTTCAAACCGGTTTTTTTGCTAGGTGGCATGCGATTTTGTCATCGTTAGGAGATTGATCCATCTAGGACCGTAATAAATATATCATTGCTTGTTTTCAGTAAAGTTAATTGACAGGAACAATATGGTAACATTTTCATTAAAAAAGGAGATTGACCGTGAACAAAGAAAATTGGGAATTTTCTCATTAGTTTTCTAGGACCTCTACAACGTCCTTTTCTGGCATACCTAAAATATGATCCCATTGTTAAAATAAATTAATTCTTCTTTTACTAACGCACCCGTTAGTGTAAGTACATTTCTTCACAATAAATGTTTAAATGATTATGTGGTGGAATTTCTATGCTCCACAATTATTCCTAAAGCGATAGACCTGAATGGAAGACTGTTAATTACATTTGTTATCTTTCTTCATAAACAATACGGCTTTGTAGTTTTTTCTATTTTCTGTTTCTGCTTCTGTCGCTCTCGCCCATGTCTCTTACAGCAAAGCTTTAATGATATCCTTTATTTGTTCAATATGCCTTTTAAGCCCAAATTCCCTGTCGCCAAATTGATTTTGACTTAAATATTTCTTTATACAACTGTCCGGTATTTATGAAAAAGATGTTATTTTTTCGTTCCCTTAATAAGGACATCGAAAAGAGAAGCCCTGTTTGTTCATTCGTATTCTCTGATACCCATATAATAATTGGAATATTTTCTGGGATAGAAACTAATCGGGAAATTTAATAATCGTGAGGACGACTGCCTATTTTCTTATTAGTTAAAATTGATGAATTGAAAGTTAGTATAATTGCGAACCCTAAGCGAAATGTCGAATGGACTTCCACACTGTCTGTTGTTATTAGATTATTGGATAATTCAACTCGTAACTTGGGTAGCAATAGTATGGTGGTCTAAGTGCTATTATAGACATTGGCCAGGAATCCTCCATATAGACCATCTTTACTTTTTCATTTGAATGGTTTACTAGCAATAGCTTTACTTCTGGATTAAATTCATATCTCAAAATGGTAACCCCCTTCCATTAGGAATGTGTGGATTCTCCCCCATCAACATGAAGAACTTGACCAGTAACAAAACGAGAATCATCAGAAGCAAGATAGACAAAGGTTGGTGCGAGTTCAAATGGATGGGCAACTCGTTCCATTGGATTAAATGCTCCATATACAGCGACTTGGTCTGACGAGAAACTTGCTGAAATAAGTGGGGTCCAAATTCGGCCGGGGGCGACGGCATTGACTCGGATCCCTTGTTTCACGACATTTTTAGCCAAGGCACGTGTCCAACCAACTATTGCGCCTTTTGTGGCCGTATAATCAATCATTTGCTGCTCACCTACATACGTCACCACTGAAGAAGTGCCAATGATTGAGCTGCCTGGTTTTAAATGAGGAAGCGCTGCTCTTGTTGTGTAAAAATGAGAGTATATATTAACTTTGAAGGTGTCATCGAATTGCTCATCTGTAATGTCAAGCAGACTTAGTTGTTGGAATTGGATACCAACGTGGTTACAAAGAATATCGAGACGTCCAAACGTATTTACTGTTTGTTTTACAATGGAGATACAGTGTTGTTTGTCTCGCAAGTCACCAGGCATTAGAAAACAACGTTGTCCGAGTTGTTCAATCCTCGTTTTTGTTCTATTTGCATCCTCATGTTCATCTAAGTATGAAATAGCAACATCTGCGCCTTCTTTAGCAAACGCAATTGCTACTGCCGCACCAATACCACTGTCACCCCCTGTAATAAGTGCTACTTTTCCTGTTAACTTTCCACTCCCTTTATAGTTCGGGTTTTCGATAATTGGAAGGGGTACCATAAATTTTTCCACTCCGGGATGGCTCAGCTGGCGCTGTTCAGGTAAACTTATCGGAATTTCTTCGTAACGTGTGATTTTCCCATAGTTAGGGTACATGGGATAAGGTTGAGTTTTCATGTTCGCTTTAAACATTTGTTGCATTTGCTTTATTTGTTCTAATTGACGACTTTGATCCTTTTGATCCATGGATACCTCCTATAGAAATAATTTTCTTCTATAGAATGTTTATGTTGTTCAATACAAATATAGTAAAAAAAGTGTGAAAAAAGTTGTTTACTTTCAACACAGAAGCGTATTCTTCCTCAAAAGAGACACCTTTTTTCTTTATTGAACTGACCTTTAGGCGCCACCAGATAGTAAATTGTTCAGTGGTTGCTCAAAATCGTGATCCTCCTCGCTTAAAAATGGATTTTTCCCTATTCTGCCCCTTTTTTACTGCGTCCGAAAACCCTCTAGCTTACTTTTTTGGCAAAGTATAAAAGTGATGATTAGATAGAATACTGTATTAGTCAGTGGTCTAATAACATTTCGGAGGAAAATGCCAATGAATACAAAAGAGTTAAGAAATATCCATGCCCTCGTAACAGGTGCTTCAAGCGGCCTAGGATTTTCCATGGCTGAGGCTTTGCTTCACGCTGGAGCCACGGTGGCGTTAGCTTCTAGAGTTGGAACTAAATTGGATCAAGCAGTAGAGAAGTTAAAGCGCGAGGGTTATCCTGCTGTTGGAATTCCTTTGGATGTTCGATCAGAACAATCCGTCAATCAGGCGGTCGAATGGGTGAAAAGAGAGTGGGGGAAGCTGGATGTTCTCGTCAATAATGCGGGAATTGGGATGAGGACAGTAAACCCGCGTTTTTTAGTCGAGCCTCAGCCATTTTTCAAAGTAACACCAGAGGGTTTTCGAGATTTAATTGATACCAATCTCACAGGATATTTTTTAGTAGCTCGAGGGTTTGCTCCTTTAATGATGGAACAAGGTCATGGGCGAATCATTAATATTTCTATGAATCATGAGACTATGAAAAGAAAGGGCTTTGTACCTTATGGACCATCGAGGGCAGCCACTGAATCACTCTCATATATAATGGCAGAAGATTTAAAGGAATATGGAATTATGGTGAATATGCTTTTACCGGGTGGTGCGACTACTACCGGGATGATTCCGGACGAAGTTCGAAAAGAGATTGAATCAAAATTCCAGCTATTAGATCCACGGGTTATGGCCGAACCGATTGTTTTTTTAGCCTCAGCTGCTGCAGAGGGAATCACAGGTGAAAGAAAAGTTGCCACCGATTTTCAAGACTGGCTTCTCAAAAGAAAATAAGTTTTTAATCACAGGGAAGGATTCTTTTCTCTTTGAAGAAGTAGAGCTGTCCCTGTGCTTATTTTTTATATTTTATGAGATGTCCGGCTCCGGCGCGGTTATAAGCAAATCAGTCAAGAAGACTAAAGAGCAAACCTTCTCGCCAGCTTGTCTAGACTCACGCCTCTCATCTACGCGCTTCCGCGTCTATTTTTATTTGGTATGCACTTTCTTTTAATTTTTTCCTAATTTATTTTTTAATAAGGTACAATGCGATGAAAGCATTGAAGTATATATTAGCAGACTACGTTACCAGAGGTAACAATTCTAAAAAAATAGCCTTAATTACAGCAACGTCTTGTTTAGCATTTAGGTGTGATTAATCAATTACTTCTATAATTGTTTTGCCCTTACGTAATATGTAAGGGTTATTTTATTATTAAACTATCCTGCACATTAGTTGAATAACTCTGACATTCTGCTTACTTATCTTAGTAATATTAACTTAGTCAAAGTGGAACAATAGTCAAAGCTATATACTTGAAAAGGAGTTAAAAATGCAAAAACAAAACATCTTATTTAACCTTGATGATACATTATCATACTGTAATAGATATTTTAACCTAGTAATAGACGAGTTCGCTGACCAAATGATGGCGTGGTTTGAATCGATTACCGAGGAAGATATAAAACAGAAGCAGCTTCAACTTGATGTTGCAGCGATTAGTGAGCACGGACTAAAGTCAGATCGGTTTCCTGAGTCATTTGTTGGTACTTATAAATACTATTGTGACTTAACTGGGAGGGAAAAGAAAAAAGATGAAATCCAATATTTAAGAGAGTTGGGTTTTAAGGTATTCGAGATTCCTGTTGAACCTATTCCGTATATGAATGAAACTCTACAACGTTTAAAAGAAGAGGGACATGAATTATATTTGCATACAGGAGGAGATGAGGCTAATCAACACAGAAAAATTACCCAGTTAGAATTGACTACATATTTTGAACATCGCATTTTTATTTCGGAACATAAGGATACAACAGCTCTATCCGATATTTTAAAAACCATTAAGGCTGACCCTTATGTAACATGGATGGTTGGAAATTCATTAAGAACGGATATTGTCCCAGCTCTGGAAACGGGTATCCATGCAATATACATTCCAGCAGAAAGTGAATGGAAATATAACCTGGTTGAAGTTAACGTTGAGCATAGCAGTCTTTTTATAACAGTAGATTCACTTCAAGAAGTTCCTGATGTAATTTATAAACGTATCCAAGATCCAATAATGTAAGTGGATAGAAATAACCTTATTTTAAGAGCAAGGTTTAGTATACCCCACCTTTCTTGAAAGTGGAAAGGCTTCTTAACCCGCCGAGTTCCGTAGTTGGAAAATCGGCTTTTTCATTTAAATTTGTGAAGAAATATACTTAAACTAAACTGCCACGTTAGCGGAACAAGAAAAGCGACTGCTCTTATTGAACAATCGCACTCGTTAGTTGAATTGCATTCTCTTTATATTCTCTATTGGAATTCCTGCTTCTATATAACTTCTTATTAATTTCCAATCTTTAGAACTATCTTTTTTAAAGGTCTGGAAAAATAAATTTGCGGTATTTAAACCCTCACCTTGCATGAGAATAGTTGCAGATATTATAACCAACATCTCATCAGCTCTTAATGGAATAATAGAAATTTCATTCAATTCCCATTGGGCGTTATTTTCTTTAACAAACTTAAACCCTTGTTCCCAACCAAGTATTGATTCATCAAACTCAAAATCAACAATCTCTCCTCCGGTAATTTCTCTTCCCTTGTAATTATTTGATATTAAATCACTAATTTCTGTTAATGAGGAAGAACGCCAAGCATCTAAAAAAGTGTCAAGAAATTTTCTAAATTGATTATCCATAATATCCCCCTAAATCTTCTTTTATCATTAATTCTATATTACAAAGTAGTATTCCTTTATTGAACGATCCTGCCCGTTAGTTGGAATCGAGTAGAGGGAGCCTTCCTCCAGTTAAAGAGTTGGTTTGGTCGCTTACTCATTTCGATATTTTGGGGAGGTACTCCTTTCTTTAGTTTAGTCTTGAACCTGTAGGGCTCAGATTTATGAAATTAATTCGAATACTAAAAAATTTTGTATAAAATTTTTCAAACTAGCAAAATTTAATTATTGTTGAAGTTTTATTTCAATTCCAAACAAATTTCATCACCTAGGAGGTATTTTTATGACGCAACAAAACCAACAACAACAAATGCAACAAGCTGTTCAATCTGCTCAACAAGCGCAACAAGCTGCTCAGTCTGCACAACAAGCTGCTCAATCTGCTCAAGCAAGTGCTAACACACAACAACTTCAACAAGCTCAACAAGCTCAACAACAAGTCCAGCAAGCTCAACAAGAAGTCCAACAAGCCCAAGCTACAGCTAAATCGCAACAAAACAATTTGCAATAAACGGAAAAAGGATCTTCTACTCGAAGATCCTTTAATACTGCTCATAATCAAGAAAAACAATTCGTTTTTTTTGTGATTATTAGCGAGAAGTATATCCTGCGTCTACATATTGTAGTGCCTGTTATATAAGAGGATGCATCAGAGGCTAACCAAAGACTGGCTTGGGCGATTTCTCTTGGTTGTCCAAAACGATTGAGTAAACTTAATTGAGGGGCATATTCTTCTTCTGTGAAACCAAATTGTTCTAATGCACCACGAAGCATTGGCGTATCTATTGCACCTGGGGTCACCGAGTTAACACGAATGTTAAGTGGACCATTTTCCATTGCTGCCACTTTTGTCATCCCAACTACACCATGTTTTGCTGCAACATAGGCAATATTATTTGGCTGTGGACGGAATCCACTAACAGATGAAATGTTAATAATAGAGCCACCATGTCGTTGTTTTTGCATTTGTAGTAATTCATATTTCACACAAAGTGCAGTTCCTGTTAAATCAACTGATCTATTATACTCTATATGTCTAGCTATTTTATTTTTCAATATAAGTCTACTTGTAATCATTCATTGGTCCTTTATCCATTATCACTTCTACCATATTCGAAGACCTAGCTGGAAAGAAGGTTGTGGTGGTTAATGGATCACTAGGGGATTTATATTTAACAAAAAACATCCCAAGCGCTCAGTTAACTAAATTTGAGATGAACACGGAGGCTCTTCAAGCGTTAAAAGATGGGCGTGCAGACGCATACTTGCAAGATAACGTGGTGCTTTACTACTGGGCACGTCAAAATCCAGAGTTCCAAGTACTTCCTGAAAAAATTGAACCTACTCCGTGGGCACCTGCAGTGAAAGAAGGCAATAAGGAATTGAAGGACTGGGTTAACAGTGAATTATCAAAACTAGGTAAAGAACAATATCTACATCATAAATTGTATGAAGAATATCTAAGAAATGAGTTAGGACCTGAATTAGATCCAGACGACTTCGTTATAGAGAGCAGCAAATAAAGATAAATGAAAATTAAAGAAAGTGCCTGTCACTACCCATAATTTGTTGATATATGTCGACATTATCCGGGTGGTGCTAGGCACTTTTTTTGGAGCCCACTTTGTACTCTGTAAAGGAATTAATACAGAAACTACTAATCTTATGACTATTATTGAGCTATTATTTAAATAACATTTTCCAAATAATCTTTTAATTTTACTGACAATCCGCCATTGCCAAATTTTAATTTTTTCCCTTCTGAAAAATACGAACGAGTTTAATAAATCATTAGAGGGTTTTTTCTTAAAGAAACGAATTCTTTAAACAGTTTTTTTAAATTGAGAGTGGGAAATTATTATGTTGTTTCATAATCATAATGGGGAATTTAAAAGTTCGAATGTTAGAAGAAGATAATGTCCTGTTAGCAAAATGGCTCTCAGACCTATCGGTTCTTGAGTTCTATGAAGGTAGGGATAATCCATTTGATTTAGACAAAGTGAATGAAGTTTTTTATCCTCCTGAAGATGAAGAAGTTAGAAGCAACGTTAACCTAGAATATCAGAAAGTGCACTTTTTACATCTGTAAAATGAAAGGAGTAATTGTGGTAAAGTGCTTTTTGAGGAAGTACTCGCTGCCCTTTTAATACAACCTGACTCATTTCACCAAGTGCCACTTTTAATAAAAACTCAGGCACACGGACCCAATGTGGGCGGTGAAGGACGTCTGAAATTGCCCTTCCGAATGATGACATGCGAATTGGATTAGGAGAGGTCACATTCAACGGTCCATCTATTTCGGGTTTAATTATGGCAAAGTAAAGCATCTCAACTGCATCCTGAATGTGAACCCAGGAAATCCATTGCATTCCATTGCCGATTGTCCCCCCAATACCAAATTTATACGGCAGCACCATTAGCGGTAAGGCACCCTTTTGACCAAGAATTATACCGAACCGTGCGAAAACCGTTCGAATGCCAAATTCTTTGGCCGCAGCCCCTTCATTCTCCCAAAGCCTTACAACTTTTGCTAAAAAATCATTTGCATCAATTTTTGAAGTCTCATTAAACGTCTTGAAGTCTGACATCCCGTAGTAACTTAAACCTGAGGCGTTAACAAGAACTTTGGGCTTGGGATTAAGATGTCCTAGAATTCGAATTACCTCTTTTGTGGCTGTGAGACGGCTATTCAAAATAGCATCCTTTTTACTTTTGGTCCATCGCCCGCCATTGATTGATTCCCCGGCTAAATTGACCATTGCATCCACATCCTCAAGTTCGTTTTCAGGCTGATTATCTTCAGAAAGCCATTCAACATAATGAACGAACTCATCTGTTCTATTAGTATCAGGAAGACGTCGTGTTAATATGGTTACCCGATGGCCTTTTTGAGTCAACAGGTGTGTTAAGGCTTGACCCAGAAACCCGGTTCCTCCTGTTAAGACAACATGCAAATTACTCGCCTCCAGCAACTATCTTTTTATGATGGATTAACTTATCGGTTAAATGAGGAAAAGCAGCCATGTTATTCGAGAATGAAATGCTGACCAAGTAAATAAAAGAGTGAGGTCCAGTTAGTGAATAAAACAACGGCCTAAGAGATTGCCAACAAGAAAAATCGGGATCATTAATAGGCTGACGGGAATACTTGCGAAAATTAAATGCCCGTCAATCAGGCCGCGTTCGAAAAAACTGTAATAGGCAATAAGACAGTAAGGGATGAGGAGGAACAGCGCCGTTATGATACCAGGTGTATAGCCTTTAAAAAAGATGGACTGAACAATATGCATGGTCGCCTGCAGAATAAACAAATTGAGAATTGCTGTATATAGGAGAAAGCCCCCTCCGTTCAAGGAGAAATGGGCAGTCATCAATGTGGTGAATGAGATAATCAGCAAAATCCATGTAGCCGAAACAGAAAGTTGGGCAGCGGTCGAACCTAATTTTCGCCTCATTTTTAATGTTAGTTCGATGAAGGGAGATTTTTGAGAACTATATTTGTATTTACTCATGGAAGATTCAATGGTTATGATCTCTTCTAGGTCATGGAAAATAAAGATGATAGGGAACAACCAAATGACTGTATGAAGGTCGAAAAATTGGAGAAATGTTTCAAGCATCTTTTACCTCCTGCTTGTTGGAAAGAATTTGTATTTCACCAAGACTTTGTATGGTTGTAGTTTTGTTCAGTGTATGGGACAGGATGTAAAAATATGCCAGCCTATATGTTTTATTACTCTATCTAGCATCCCTAGCTGCCAACTCGCCCTGTTTTTAACTCCCTTCCGCTAAAGTTTTATAATGCGCCAGGGCCAGTAATGGAAAAACGTATTCATAACAATGATAATTGAGATAAAAGGATCCCGCCATTCCCCTTCCTTTTGGATAGGTCTTTGTCCAATCTTTTTCTTTTCTGTCCACTAAAAAAGCTGCACCGTGTTCAATTTCAGGTGTGACATCAGTCGCGGCCGAGATAAGTGTGTCAAGGGCCCATGCGGTATGAGTACGGGTACTTTCGCGGAGCGGCACATAACAATTATCGATATCACTCTTACAGGATTCTCCCCAACCTCCGTCTTGATTTTGAATGGCTTTTAACCAGTTTACAGCCTTCTGAATGGATGGATGATTAGGGGAAACCCCAACCGCAACCAATCCAGTCACAGCCGCCCATGTGCCATAAATATAGACGCCCCAGCGCCCCACCCAAGAACCATCCGAATTTTGATTCTTTAACAGCCAACGAATCCCACGTTTCACCCTAGGATGGTGAAAATCCAAATGGGTATAGTTCCCAAAAAACTCTAATGTCCTTCCTGTTAAATCAACCGTTGACGGATCAATCAACAAATCTTTTCCGCCCTCAATCGGTAACAGGTTTAATATTTTCTTGTTCACGTTCTTTTCGAATGCTGCCCAGCCACCGTCATTGTTTTGTATGGAAATGAGCCAGTTGATTCCGCGATCCCAAGCCTGCCGACGCTCTGCCTGTTCGATAGCCAAAGTTCGAATCGCTCTTAGTGCTGCCGTTGTGTCGTCAATATCAGGATGGATTGTATTCATGTCAGCAAAGCCCCAGCCTCCAGGCAACAGGTTCGGTTCATGAATGACCCAATCCCCGTATTTGATATGTTGACGGGAGAGGATATATTGGTTTGCCTTCTGGACGGTATCCGCTGAATAGAGGACACCGGATTCTTGCAGAGCATAACTAATTAACGTCGTGTTCCATACCGTAGCCGTCGTATATTGGCAGTGAAGTTCTCCGTCAATATGGCAGGTCATCGCTTTTAATCCTTGCACGGCACGAGTAATCACCGGATGTGTAGTTGGATACCCCCTCGCCAGTAAGGCATAAATCATGAGAGAAGTCGTGCTGAAATAATTTAAATAGGTGCCGTCCGGTTCTATTCGGTCTAGCATATATTTTTCTGCACGAGATAATGTCAATTCGCGAAGGTTTCCATGGAATTTCAGACTCTGTATCCCTTGTTTAATCAGATTGATCACTGAGCGGGCCTCTTCTGCCTGATCCTCTGAAAAAAAACGAATATTTTTTTTTTGAAATAAATCGGAGAGATTGGGCGATCGAGGCGTTCTCTTACGAAAATTCGTATTGGCGAGAATCAAAAAAGGGATAATGTTCGCTCTTCCGTACACGGAGAGGTCAAAAAGATTGATGGGAAAGGAGTCTGGTAAAAGCATCACTTCAATATTAATAGGGAAGTGCGGCCACTCACATTGTCCTGTTATGGCCAACATGATTTTCAAAAACATATGGACTTCCGTAGCCCCTCCATTGGCCATAATAAACCGTCTGGCTGCCTGGATTTCCTGGTCTTTTCGATCGCGGTAACCAGAATAAAGAAGGGCATAATAAGCTTCCACTGTGGCTGTCAGATTTCCTTTTTCTTCGTCATGAAACAGCTTCCATGACCCATCTTCCTGCTGTTTTCCTGCAATTCGTTTCACCAATTCTTTTATGAATTCCTCATCATCTATCTCCAATGTCCTTAATAGGATAATCATACTGCAGTCTGTTGCGATTCCGGTCTCGAAGGGATATTGCCAGGACCCGTCAGCTGATTGGTCCTTTATGAGCTGATCGGTGATTCGGTTGATTTCCGCATTTACCCGATCCATCATGATACCCACCCACTTTCAAAAACTCACTATGTATTCATATTCATCTAGCAATATGAATATTCATTTATTTAATGAGTAAAAAAATCAAAACAATTAGTCACAATTTTAATAAGAAAAGGAGCACAAATTTCGCGCTCCTTTTAAACTTTCTTTTTTTTTTGACGTGCAATCCCATATGTTCAAATTACTTTTGCGTGCTGGTAGATTTTTTGAAGCCATTTCTGCCGAGTTTTATAGGTAGAATGTTTAACAGACGTTAATCGAGTTCTTTTGATATTTTTAATGCCGCAGAACTTTAAAATGTAATCTCTTACTACAATCCATTCGACATTTTTTCTAAACAATCGAATAAATAAAGAGGGAGCATCGATGGTGTAAATAACCCATGCCGATTTATTCTTCAATAACCCTTTCGGAAATGCTCCTTTGTGTTGATACGCAAATCCGGAAACAAACACGCGATCAAAAAAGCCTTTTAAAATGGCTGGTACACCATACCACCAAATCGGGTAAATGAAAATTAACTGGTCAGCCTGCTCAATTTTTTTTCGATACTTTTCAGTATATGGATCATGGATTAAATCCCTTGGTTTATGCTGATTATCGATGACTAAAACAGGATCAAATTTCTCCGCGTATAAATCAATTAATTCAAATTTCCGTTTGGCTTCCTTTAACCCTTTCATAACGTTCTCTAATATTGCATGATTAAGGCTATCCTTATTTGAGTGGGCATAAATAATTAAGGTAGTCATATGGTCCCTCCATTAATAGATAATGAATTTCCCCTGGGCCAATACTGGCGGTTTTAGACATATCATATTCTAAGTAAATCGCTAAGTTTACATCCTTTGGCATTTTATGTTCAACTTGTTGACGACTGCATCTTACTTCTGACTCTCTTTCCGCGACTTTTAGAGCATGATTCTTATGATCTTGTTGAATCCGTTGAAATTCCCTTTTTAACTCTGTGTTGGTTAATTTTTGTACACATTTTCAGGGCTATTTATAGACTCTTTTTTTATTTTTGGGACAAACATCCACACTCGGAGACAAAACCATTCATAGTTTATCTAAATGAGTAGAAAAGAGAGGAGAAGAATTCATTGGTGGGGAATGATAATAAACAAAAACAAAAGCCAAATGAAGAAAAAATGGTGGAAGAACAAATCATCCCTTTAGAAAAATACAATTTAGTTCACAATTGGCAACTCATAATGCAATTCAATTTTGCTTTATTTAAAAACAATGATGAATTTGTAATTATTAATAATAATGATGAATATATAGCTCGTTTTAGTATTACCGATGTAGGGGTAATCGAACTAAAAAAAACCTCATCTGAATTACCTCCGAAGATTGATTTTAAGAATAAAATGATTAGGATACCTAATTATTACAGAGCACGGTGAGTAATAAGTATTTATAATATAAAGGTTATTTCGGGGGAATAAGCTGTTGCGTAGTTGGTGTGGATGAATTTCTTTGTTGATCACTGCCCGACTGGATATTCGTTTTATGATGTACCTCATCTGTCCAATACTCATTTTATTTGGATGCCGTTCAGTTACAAAAATAGCTATGTCCGTATCCTGGCGAAGGTCCAAGTAACGTATTAGCCAGATTTCACACCGTATATTAAAGTACACCTCCCTTTCCTTATCTCCCTTTCCAAGTACAATAGCTGAACGTTTAGACCAGTTGATACAATTTTTTTTATTAAGAGAAACAATTTCTCCTATTCAACAACCAGTTGAAAACATAAAAGGAACTTTGCTCAAACCTGTATCAATGACCTATTTGCATTAATCAACTGGTACTTCTTTTGTAAATGTTGACTGTTTTCACTGTTTTTCTTTTTTACGTTTTACCCTTACTGCCTCAGACTCTTTACTGTAATATCTCCCCTATAGACAGCTATTGCAATAGTGGGGAGTGAGGCTAGGATGGCTGCCAAGAAAGTGGCTGTATTTTGCAGGAACGTTCCCATGTACCCTAATGCAGCAATCGTTCCAAAAACACTTGAGATAATTAATGGTGCAACCCCAACTGGATTCCATTTATATAATTTTTCCTGTCTCGCTTCATATTCTTTCGGTCCCATTTTGAGCAGCTTCTTCACGACTAATGCATCTGTAACTAAAATAGCCGCCCATGCCATTAAGAGAACCCCTTGGAATGCCTAAATAATCCAGTATGCCTCGCGCAATCGACAAGACGCCAGAGATAACAACCCAGAAGCGCCGCACTTATCGGTTGGGGGATCATGTTAAGCACCCGATCAGATAAATAGACGGAAAAATTTCGCTTAATTAGTAAGTAAAATCAAAAATAGCTTAAATAGACGGAGAAATTCCGCCTATTGACTCGTAAAACGTGAAAATGGAGGATTTTGCTTTGAATAATCGGAAAACCTTCCCTTAATTACCCCGAAAAGAGCTCCATTCTGCATTTAACGGAAAAATCTCCGCTTATTTTACTTTCGATAGTTACTAGGTAAAACGGAGGGAAAAAATGTGTAAACATCCATTGATCGTGAATACAGAATGGTTAGCGGAGCGGTTGGAAGATCCAAATTTACCTGGAATGCGCTTTTTCTCAATATGCTTGGTCAAAAAAACGTAGCCGTATTGACGGATCGATGAATGAGTGGACAAGTAATCCTGACTGTCCGTTGATTACTGTCAGCTAAATCTGAAATGTTAGGATGAGAAAATATATAAAGTGCCAGTCACTACCCGTAATTTGTTGACTTTTGGTCGACATTATTCGGGTGGTGCCAGGCACTTTTTTAATGACCTTTTTTTGTTCCAATCAAGTCTTTATAGAAATTACGTTTTTGCTATATTTCAATAAATTTTATTGAGTACTACTCGTGAACTATAAAAAAATATTTTTCGAAAATTCTACCGATTTTAAAAAAAAGCTTATAACAACTGAAAATAAAGAGGATTTTCTTCTAATTATGGGAAAAAACACATTAAATTGGTGAGGGTAAAATTTTTCATAATAGTTTGACAATAATTCTTATTCTAATTTATGTTAAAAGTATCATAAAAAATATGAAAATAGTGAAAACAAAGTGAGGGATCAAAGCAATGGAGGAAAATAGCCCGATTTTGACGGAAATGCATGATGGAGTATATGTGATTATTCTGAATAGACCCAAACAAAAAAATGCATTTAATAAATTAATGATAGATCAATGGGTTGAAGCCTTAGAGAACGCTAAAAGGAATGAAGACATTAAAGTCATTTTAATTACCGGAAATGAAAGCGCCTTCTGTTCGGGCGGAGACCTAAATGACATGAAAGCCGACTTATCGCCTGCGGAAACGAAGGACTATTTATGGCGAAACGTTCATCGAGTGGCGCTAACGATACATGATATTGATAAGCCGATCATTTGTGCCATTAATGGGATAGCTGTTGGTGCTGGGCTTGATATGGCCCTTATGGCAGATATAAGAATCATGGCGGAGACGGCTAAAGTATCTGAGGGGTATATAAATGTCGGTTTAATACCAGGAGATGGCGGAGCCTATTATTTGCCAAGAATTGTAGGATACTCCAAAGCCCTGGAACTCTTATGGTCAGGTGACTTTATCTCTGCAAGTGAAGCAAAAGAGATAGGATTAGTGAACATGGTGTATCCATCTGAAGCATTTTTCGAAAAATCACTAGAATATGCTAAAAGAATAGCTGCTAAACCTCAAATTGCTGTACGGCTGATAAAAAGAACGGTGAAGCAATCCATTAAATCAGACTTATCCAGTTCCCTAGATTTAGTATCTTCCCATTTTGCTATTGTTAAGTCTTCGGAAGATCACAAAGAAGCCGTAAATGCATTTCTACAAAAAAGAAAACCTATTTTTACCGGAAAATAAAGGAGGATTCACTTGGTTAGCATCGCTGAATTTAATACCCAATCTGACATTAGAGAACTAAGATCAGCAGTGAGAGAATTTATAAAAGAAGAAAAATTGAATGGAACGTTTACTGTTAGGTGTGATGCAAGTATTTCTGGTTTTTCACCAGAGTTTAGCAAAAAGTTGGCTAAAAAAGGTTGGATTGGGATGACGATTCCCAAAAAATATGCTGGTCAGGAGAAAAGCAATTTAGAGAGATATGTTGTTTTAGAAGAAATTTTATCAAATGGTGCACCGGTTTCTGCCCACTGGGTAGCAGACAGACAAACAGCTCCCTTGTTGCTAAAGTTTGGAACGGAAGAACAAAAAATGAAATATTTACCATCTATTTGCAAGGGAGAATTATATTTTGCTATCGGTTTAAGTGAACCAAACTCAGGAAGTGATTTGGCATCAATATCCACAAGAGCCGAAGACAAAGGAGATTATTGGCTTTTAAATGGAAGTAAGATTTGGACAACAGGTGCACACCATGCACACTTTATTCTTGTACTCTGTAGGACTTCCCCCAAGAATGAAAAGAACAAATATGAAGGTATGAGTCAAATTATAGTGGATTTGAAGTCACCAGGCGTAACCATCAGACCTGTCCATCTAATGACGGGGGAGCATGAATTTAATGAAGTATTTTTTGAAGATGTAAAAGTGCCAAAAGAGAATTTAGTTGGGGTTGCGGGAAATGGCTGGCAACAAGGATTAACAGAATTAGCATTTGAAAGAAGTGGTCCCGAGAGATTCCTCAGTACGTATCCATTACTAGAAGAATTAATCGAGATCGTAAAATCTGAAGGGAATGTGCAGTCTGATTTACAAGACTTAGGCTCTTGTATTGCCAGTTTAGTAACTTTGCGAAAAATGTCCTTAGAGGTCGCGTCTTTATTGGAACAAAAAAAGACACCAAACACAGAAGCCGCAATGGTAAAAGATCTCGGAACCCAGCTAGAAAACCGAATTATTCACACAGCTAGAAATACTGCATCCATCTACCCTTCTTTAGATTCAGATAAAAGAATCGAGGTTTATGCAGCACAATCTATTTTACATTCGCCAGGATTTACCCTAAGAGGTGGAACGACAGAAATTTTAAGAACGATTATTTCTAAAGGGGTGATGAATAATGGATGAAATGGAATTAATATTGAAAGAGTCTTTTGAAAAAATCCTTGATGACTTTTGTGATAAAGATTTACTTGAGGAATCTGAATCCAAAGGAGTCCCGACTCAATTATTAGAGACGTTAGAGGAATTTGGAGTTTATTTGATTGGGATAGATGAAGCTGATGGGGGAAGTGGATTTGAGAAAAAGCATGCGCTGGAATTAGCTGTTATTGCTGGTAACTATGCGCTCCCCATCCCATTTACCGCTATCTTATTTCGTAATTGGATAGCTTATCAAGAAAAATTAGATTCAAAGAGCCACCTTTCATGTGGACCGTTTGACCAAAGAATAAAAATCAACTCGGAAGAGGAGTATTTGGCTAACGGTAAGATTGAAAATATATATGGATATACAAAAGGGAACGATGTTTTAGTAATAGGAACCAATGAACGCGGGGAAGAAAATCTAGTTTTGCTGGATGCTAGTCAATTAGATTTTAAAATAAAACACAATTTAGCTAATGAACCAGTCTATTCGTTTGAGCTAATCAATCATTCACCCAAACTAGTTAAATCAATTGATCCATCAGTGGTTAACTATTATTTTTCATTGCAACTGTTACTTAACTTAGCTGTAGCTACTGGTGCATTAAAGAAAATAGTTGAATTAACAATTGAACATGCAAATACAAGAATTCAATTTGGAAAGCCGATTAGCAGCTTTCAAATGAATAAAAATAATCTTTCTATTATGGCAGAATCGGTAAAACAGGCTGAAATCATGACACGTACTTGTATTGAATCTCTCAAGGATGAAATGGATCAACAATTTTATTTAGAGTTGATGGTTGCAAAATTAAAAGTTTGCGAGGCAATAAGCACAGCTACAGCAATCGCTCACCAGATTCATGCAGCTATGGGGTTTACACAGGAACACATACTCCACTACTACACAAGAAAATTATGGTCCCTAAGAGACGAGTATCAATCTGAATCGTACTGGTCGCAAGAAATCAGTCGTTTTGTCTTAGCTGAAGAAAAAGGCTTATGGGAGATTATAACTCAATAAAGGTGGTAAAAGCATGAAGGCATTAGAAGGGCTGGTTGTCTTAGACTTAAGCCAAGTATATCAGGGACCGTACTGTACACTACAACTAGCTTACCACGGGGCAAAAGTAATAAAAGTTGAGAGTCCAAAGGGGGATATTTTACGAGAAAGACATGAAAGCAAAGTTCCCCATGAATTTTTAATGTTCAACACAAATAAATACGGTGTCACCTTAGATTTGAAAAGTAAAGACGGAAAAAAGGCATTTTTGAAACTAGTGGAACAAGCAGATATTTTAGTAGAAAATTTTACCCCAGGAGTCATGAAGCGATTAGAGTTGGATTATGACGAAGTCTTAAAAAAGACAAACCCAAGGCTCATCTATGCGACAGCAACGGCTTATGGCCTAACAGGCCCTTATCAAAATTTCCCAGGAATGGATCTAACGGTGCAAGCCATTGGAGGAGTGATGAGCTCTACAGGTTATCCGGAAATGCCTCCGGTTAAAGCAGGACCTGCTATTGCTGATTTGTTAGGCGGAACGCATTTATTAGCAGGCATTGGTTTAGCTCTTTATCATAGAGAAAGGACTGGAGAAGGGCAAAAAGTAGAAGTATCAATGCATGACGCTCTTTATCCGACATTAGCTTCTCCTTTAGCTGCATTGTACGATGGCGATCCTGACAATTATTGCGAAAGAACAGGGAATAAGCATAGTGGGTTAAGGTCAGCACCATACAATGTCTATCCTTCCAAAGATGGATTTGTTGCTATTATATGTGCAACCGAGCGACATTGGCAGTTACTCGTTGACATATTAGAACAACAACATCTACTTGAAAAAGAAGAGTTTAAAAATACAATCAGCCGGGCAGCACATATGGATGAGGTTGACCAATTTGTCACTGAATGGACAAAGAATATCAATAAATGGGAAATTGTTGAAATATTAACTGAAAAAGGGGTACCGGCAGCACCGGTACTGACGATTAAAGAAGTTGCAAATGATCGCCACTTAATAGAGAGAAACATGATTGTAGAAATCAATCATCCTACAAAAGGTAAAGTGAAAGTTCCGGGTTCAACAATAAAACTTTCAAGATCTATCGTTGATAACTATCAACCAGCTCCATTCCTAGGGCAACACAACGAAGAAATCTTTGAAAATATGATAAAGAAAGAGGAGGAAAGAATATGAGTACAACCACTTCAACCATTTCAACTCGCCATGTTAATACAGAAAATTTTAAAACCTATGTGAATGAATCAGGGGCTGAAAATAAGAATAAAGTAATTTTTATTCACGGTTCTGGTCCAGGAGTCACAGCTCTTGCGAATTGGAGTTATGTTTTAGACAGTTGTCAAGAACAGTTCCATTGCATTGCTCCAGATCTATTTGGCTTTGCCAACAGCAGTCATCCGGTTGAGCCTCCGAAGACTAGGCAAGAATGGCTCGATTTATGGGTGAAGCAAATAATTGAATTAATGGATGAAATGAAAATTGAAAAAGCAAACATTGTCGGAAATTCTTTAGGTTGTTCGATTGCATTGGAATTATTAATGGAGCATCCTTATCGATTTGATCGAGTAATTTTGATGGGCCCCGGTGGAACTCCAGTAACAAAGATGAGCATTGAATTGGCAAGGGCTCGAAATTTCTATCAAGCTCCAACTCCCAAAAAATTAAGACAAATTATGGAATGGTTTGTCTTTGATGTAGAGAAAATGGCTCCAATTATTGATTCGTTTATTGATGAACGTTTTGAAATCGCTTTAAAAGAGGAAGTGAAAAGGTCAAATAATGCCTTTTTCAGTACAGCGCCCTTGCCTGTGCCACCTACGGCTTTAAAAAGAATCAATCATGAAATTCTCTTAATTCATGGCAAGGAGGACCATGTTTGTTCCATTGATTCAAGCTACTATCTGTTAGATCATTTACCTAATGCCCATTTATTTGTCTTAGGACAATGCGGTCACTGGGCACAGTTGGAACATAAAGAAACATTTAATAAGCTTGTGAAGGAGTACTTTAATAAAACAATTTAATAGGGGTGGAGTTTAAATGAAAAATAAATTGTTGATATTCATGATTGTGCTAGCACTAGTCACGATGGTTGGTTGTAGTTCATCCTCTTCAAATGGCACTACGAAGAAAGAAAGTGAAACGAACAAAAGCACAAAAGGTAACGTGGAAGAAGTATCCTTTAAATTTGCCCATGGATATCCAGTAGAACAGCATACCCATAAGGGTTTTGAGAAATTAAAAGAATTAGTGAGCAAAAAGAGCGGTGGGAAAATTAAGATCAGTATTTATCCCTCTGGACAACTTTACAATGATATAGGGATAGTAGATGCGATCTCTTCAGGACAAATCGAAGCTGGCGCAACAACGTTTGAAATGTTAACATCTTTAGTTCCAAGTGCCGAGCTTATTGTATTGCCTGTATTTGATGATTACGAACACCTTCACAGATCATTGGATAACGGTGTACGTAAAATTTTTGAAGATGAATTTGCTAAAGCCAACCTTTACCCCATTATTTGGGGAGACTTTGGAATGGCGTATTATGCATCGAAAGATACTCCACTGAAAACTCCTAATGATTTTAAGGGTAAAAAGGTGAGAACAACAAGTCCGCTTATGTCCAAATTTGTAGAAGCAGCTGGTGGTACCCCAATCACGATGCCAGGGGCAGAGGTCGTTCAGGCATTACAAAGAGGAACGATTGATGCAGGTTTGTCAGCGCCAGTTGCCTTCATTGCCCAACAATATTATGAAGTGACTAAATATTATACAGGACCGCAAAACGCCGGGATTTCCATTTCACTAGTGAATTTAGATTGGTGGAATTCTCTTCCTGAAGAAACACGAAACATCATATTAGAATCTTCTAAAGAGGTAGAAGGATGGATGTCCAAGGAAGTCCAAAAACAACAGGAGGCAAATGCAAAGACTCTAAGTGAAAAAGGAATGAAGTTTGTAGAAGTAGATAAGAAATCATTCAAACCAGTAGAGGACAAGGTTCTCGAAGATTTCTATCAAACTACGGGAGATGTAGGAAAGAAAATAATGGACATTATCAATTCTTCAAGAAATTAAAAGGGTGATGATATGAAAATAGTAAAAATGATTACCTATATAATAGGTAAAATATTGGAAGTTGCCGGTATTATTGCCGGCCTCCTTATTTTTTTAATCGCTGCTATGGTTTTAATAAGTGTAGCAGGTAGAAATATCATGATCCCCATTCATTGGGTTGAACCAATTTCTGTATACTTTTTTATTGCTGCTTCCTACATGGCAGCTGCCTTCGCGATGTATAATGTAGAACATATTAAAATCGATATTCTCACAAATTTGTTTTCTAGGAAAACCAATAAGGTATTAGAAACTTTCATGATGATCGTTTCATTAGTTTTCTTTATTTTTTTAACGAAGCACAGTTGGGTCATGATGCATAGTTCGTATGTGAAACATGCAAAGGACTTATCAATCATTCAAGTTCCGATTTGGATCCCTCAGAGTTCTTTAGTAATAGGCAGTGTCCTCCTATGTTTAGCTATTATTAGGCATTTGCTGCTTTTATTTCTTAAAGACCAACATGAGGCGGCAAATGAAACTCAAGTACTGGGTTAGGGGGGGTTGTGTTTGGATTACGTAATCATTTTAGGGATATTAATGATAATTATCCTTTTAGGAATGCCTGTTGCATTCGCATTAATCATGGTAAGTGCTGGAGTATTAATGGTTTACTTAGACCCTCTTGTAGCAAATTTACAAGTACCACAACTACTCTTTAATTCTCTTAATAATAGTATTTTAATAGCAATTCCATTATTTGTTCTAACTGGACAAATATTGTTAAAAAGTGGAATCGGAACAAGGGCCTTTGATGCGGCAAATAAATGGTTTGGACATTTGCCAGGAGGTTTGGCTATTGCAAGTGTATTGACGTGTGCATTTTTTGCCTCATTAACGGGGTCCAGTATTGCAACGGTAGTGACCATTGGATATATCGCATCTAGTGAAATGATAAAAAATGGGTATCCTAAAAGACTGGCATACGGGATTATTGCCGCAGCTGGTACATTGGGGATTTTAATCCCTCCAAGCGGCCCGATGATTTTATATGGGGCAATGACGAATGTATCCATAACAGATTTATTTATGGCTGGAATCATCCCAGGTATCATCTTGGTGATTATCTTTATCGTATATGTGATCGTTGTATATGGGAAAAAGCTGAATAGAGGAGAAAAAGCGAGCAAAAAGGAAAGGATGGCAGCTTTAAAAGAAGTCAGCTGGCTATTCCTATTACCGGTGATTATTATTTTGGGGATATATTCGGGGATCTTTACAGTTACAGAATCGGCAGCAGTTGCCTGTATTGTCTCCTTGCTGTTAGCCTTGTTTGTTTACAAAGGAATAAATCTAAAAGGATTATTTGAATCTCTTAAAGAGACAGCTTCAAATGTCGGGATGATTGCGTTAATATTAGCCGCAGCTTTACTATTTGGATTTGCCATTACGGCGATTGAATTACCGCAAGCGATTCAGCTAGGGCTAGAGTCACTAAATATGAATAAGTGGACATTATTATTATTGATTTTTGTCATCTTTGTTATTTTAGGAATGTTTATGGATGTAATATCGATCCTATTAATCATGGTTCCAATCCTACATCCAATTTTAGTCAGCTATGGCGTTGACTTACTGTGGTTCGGTATTTTTACGATTATCGCTTTAGAAATGTCGGCCATAACACCGCCAATAGGGCTGAACCTGTTTGTCATGATGCAAATTTCAGAGAAACAAGGAACTCCTTTGAACCTTATAAAGATGTCCTATGCAGCTGCTCCGTATTTGTGTTTAATGATATTATTGATTGCCATCATTACCCTTGTGCCACAATTTGTTTCTTATCTTCCTCATGCGATGAAATAGCTTTGTCAATCTAAAAAAGTGCCATCGAGATTTGGTATGGAATCCAGTCTTGATAGCACTTTTTTCAATATTGAAATCCTTTGGCACTAGCTTAATAAGGTTCTCACTTAAGGTTCTATTTTTATTTTATCAATAAGTATCATACTTTCAATTAATAATAGTAAGTAAGCCGAATTGCGAAAATCTTTTAAACTTTTACCTATTATTTCTTCAATTTTTCTGATCCGATACTGAATCCCTCCAATTGATAACGATAAATCATGCATGGTCTTTTCTAATTTCCCATTGTTTTTTAAATAGATATATAACGTATTTAATAATTCTTTATTTTTGTCATCATTGGAGGTATAAAGAATTTTTAGTTCTTTTTTGGCTAATTCGATTAGCTGTTCATAGTTATAAGTATTCACGATGGAACCAATAAAGCCTAAATCATCGTGAAGTATAATATTTTCATGAAATGGAGAACGAACAGAGTTTGTAGCTTGTAACAAGTACGTATCAATGTCGAGTAAATCTTCAAATTTATTGCTGACACCAATCTTAAAGGTGTAATCTGGAAGTGATTTTTGCACCTTTGTGATCATTCTTTTCATGATTTGTTTTAAATTAGAAGTTTTAATTGGAGATCCGATTAAAATCACACAATGATCGTTATACCTGGATACAACGACAATGAGGTCCTCACTTTCACACTGCTTAGCTAATTCAAGACAAATAGGATATAAATCGGTCGTATTCTCCTTGTATCCCTTCTGATTAACATTCACCAGAGCCACATAGAATGGACCTACTAGCGGTTGTTTCAGATACTTGAATTTCTGCTTTATATCGTCTATGGAGTCATATTGTTTTGTAATGAGGTCATCTAACACAGAAATCTTCATTCTTTCTTGTGCCTCAAACTGAATTTTCTCATTAATAAAGCATAAAGTAGAGATGGTAGAGATGCGTTCTAGAAAAGTATGGTCATTAGGCTCTTTCCGTATATGTTCATAGTATATAAAAGAACAATAGGCAAACACTTTATTTTCCAAATAAATAGGAGTTTTGAGTTCATTAAATTTTTCTGATTCAAAATACTGCGTTTGATTATACGATTCAACATAAAACATTTTTGCTTTTCTAACTGATTTTAATTCCTTAAGTTGGGCTTCCGTTAAGCCATACTGAACAATCATGTTTCCGTGTCGATCTTCGATTAAGATGGGTATTTTGATATTGTGGTAGGCCGTTTCAATTACAACGGGAATGCTTTGGTTTTTGGAAACGCTTTCGGTTAACTGGTTATGAAATACAGATATTTTATCTAGAAGGTTTTTTTGTTTCAGAAGTTTATCATACGTAAGTTCTAACTCATCATAAATGGTTTGCTCATTATATAGCAAAATTTCTTCGGGGTATTCCTCCTGCCAATCTTCTTCTAATTTTATGACGAATTCACAATTTTCATCTCCTCTTGCCTTGCATTTTGTCTCTCTTACCATAACAGCTGCATTAAATGCTTTAGAAAGATATCCAGTTGCAAAACCACTTAACGTATAACAAGAGCATTCGGTTGAAACTTCATGATGTTTCAAATGGAGTATGGCTTCATAGGAATCAAACCAGATTCCTTTCGTGTTTATATAAAGTAAATTTCCATTCTTATCATATTTTTGGTCTCTTTTTGTAATTACGTCTGATACATGGCCCATCTTTTTATGGATCATGATGGCTTGGTTGACTACATATTCTGGAGAATGAGTTTCTAATAATTCAGATGCCGTTTGAGCGCCTAATTCCTTGCCTAATCTTAATAAAAACCCTTTCGTCTTATGGGAACCTATATTATGAAATAATGCTTTTCGTAGTATTCCAAATGATTGACTAGAGAATAAGATATCAAAACTATTAATTTTTAGCTCACCGATATTACTGATCTTGGACATAGATTTTCTCCTTTAACCAAAAAATATAGTAAGTATTTACTATCATGATAGAACTTTCCAATATAAAAAACAATATATTTTGTCAATTTATTCAGATTTTTCAGTAAAAAAGAGTATTTTTTTTCACTTTAACATTTGATTGAATGGATATATAAGGATTAAAGCGTTTTCAACGTAAATAACTTATAAACCGTTTCGTAAATATTGCTAAAAAAAGGAGTGAAGTTGTACTTTCTTTTAACTATTTTATGGTTAGAAAGAGTTCCAACTAAAATATAGTTTGTAAGTTTTTATCAAAAAGGAGTGAAGGAATTGGCTGTTTCATCAGTACAAAATTACGTTTATGAAAGTTTAATGGAAAGTGCGAAAAAAATTGGGATGTTGGCAGAATTAGAAAAAATAACAGCAGATAAAGAGAATTCCATTTCCGAAAATGTTATTCGTTTAATTAAAAAAGAAGGGATCAATAAATTAATTATTCCAAAGGAATATGGCGGTGAACAAATTGATTTTACCACCTTTAGCGATATGGTAAAAACGGTTGGTTTCTATAATCTGTCAGCGGCATGGCTGACCTATTTTTATTCGCTTCATAATTGCTGGGTCGCCTATCTGCCGAAACACCGCAGGGATGAAATTTATCAGGATAGTGGTTTATTAGCCGATATTCTGGCTCCCATTGGATCGGCAAAAAGAGTTGATGGTGGATTTATCTTAAATGGAACTTACAATTATGTCAGTGGGATTAAACATAGTAAGTGGTGTGCTGTTGGTGCAGTGGTGAAAGACCAAGAAATGACAGAACAAATTGTTTTAGTGATTGATACGTCCGACGTAAAAATAGTTGAAAATTGGGAATCCCTTGGGTTAAGAGGGTCTGGAAGCCATACATTAGTAATTGAGGACTTATTTATACCTGAGGATTTAACATTCAAGATTCAAGATATACAAAAGAAAAGCCAACCATTAGAAGGTCCTTTTGATAACGACTATTTATATTATAATGTACATTTTTTGCCTGCCTTTTATATTGGATTCCCAGCAATGGCGATAGGTGGGGCCGAAAGAGCAATAGATGAATTTAAGAAAGGAACGGAAAAAAGAGTTCGAATCTCCGGGGAGTCAGAAAAAGCATCTCCAAGAAGCCAAAGAGTAATTGCGGAAATGATGATGAAACTTCAAGCAGCCAAAGGGTTAATGAGAACCTATATAGAGATGTTGGAAGAGGATACCGGCTATAAATATGACCCAAGTGAGTATAAAGCCATCCGAGCTAGTATCATTCAATCTTGTATCGATATCGCTCAAAAAGGGTTATTAACGCTTGGAGCTAGTGCGTTGATCAAAGGGCATCCTTTGGAAATGATTGTTAGAGACTTATTGGCCATTGGTACTCATGTAACTTCATTATATGAAGATGCGGTGGATGCTTTAGGGAAAAAATTATTTGGATACAATAGCGGTGTTCGAGGGTAAGGGAGGAGAAGTATGATGACTAACTTTATATATGCACCAGAAATTGCAAAACTGGGCCATGTTGCATTAGTTTCTGCGAATATAGAAAAATCATTGTGGTTTTTTAAAGAGATTCTTGGTTTGGAAGAAACTGCAGTAGAGGATGGGACCCATTATCTACGAGGCTGGGGAGATTTCGAACATCATAGTTTATCCATTCGCTCGGGTGACACTTCTTACATCGATCATATCGGTTGGAAAGCGAAAAGAAGAGATGATTTAGAACAATTTGCATCACTTTTAGAAGAAAAAGGGACGAATGTAGATTGGATTGAAAGTGGTGTCGAAAAAGGGCAAGGCAGAGCGATTCGTTTTCAGTTGCCATCGGGCCATAAATTTGAAATCTATTATGATATGGAGAAACCTAAAGGGGAAGGAAAAAACAAAACGATCTTAAAAAACCAGAGTCATAAAGCTTGGGCAAAAGGGATATCAGCGCGAAGAATTGACCATGTCAATATTGCTACCAATGCTGAGTTGGAGCCGGTATCAAATTTTATTACTAATACCCTAGGTTTTAAAATTCGGGAATATTTGGTTGATTCAGATGACAAGCAGATCGGTGCTTGGATGAGTGTGACGAATTTAGTCCATGACCTTGCCATTATGAAGGATCCAAATGCACCAACTACTCATCAGATGCATCATTTGGCCTTTTGGTTAGATAATGCTCAAGATATGCTGCGAGCGGCAGATATTTTATCAGAGCATGAAGTAGAATTTGTTGGTCCTGGTAAACACGGAATTTCTCAAGCCATTTACCTATATGTCATTGATCCTGGAAGCGGATTAAGAATAGAGTTATTTTCAAATGGTTATTTGATTTTCGAGCCAGATTGGGAACCAATTAAATGGACTTTAGAAGATAAAATCGCTCTTACTTATTGGGGAGAAAATACCTCACAGGCTAATAGATCAACCATAAAAGGGTAATGAGTAAAAAAGAAGTGAGCCAAGATGATGTAGAAAGTAGGAGTTAGTTTTTATGAATACAGCAGGTAAAGGTACGATATCAAGATATAAGTTAAAGGTAAGACTGGGTGACACCGATATGGGAGGAATTGTTTATTATCCCAATTATCATAAATGGATGGATGAAGCAACACATGAATATTTAGGAGCCATCGGGGTGCCTTCATCGAAACTTTTTTCGCAACAGAATATTGGTGTACCATTGCTTGAATCGAAATGTAACATACATTCTCCGCTCTTTTTTGAAGATTGTGTTGAGGTCGTTAGTTCAGTCCTAGAATTGTTTAATAAAGTCTTTAAAATTAGCCACCTTTTTTATAAAAATGATCATATAGTTGCGGAAGGTTATGAAATTAGAGCTTGGGCAACCTTTGAGGGGAAATTAAAGACCCATCCCATTCCTCAAGAAATACGGGAGAAGATGGTTGGGATTGAGAGCATACAAAAATAATAATAACCTTTGGTGAGAGTCATTTAATGGCTCTTCTTTTTGTTAATATTCACCATGTAAAACTGACAGAAAATGGTACTAAAAGATACGATGTAGTTCCTTTTGGTAGTGAATACGTCCAATCAAAGGAGGACCATTAGGCATCCAATCATAAATATAATAACGATGATTATTGCACGATGTCATGTTTATCAGAGGAATACAAAGGGTAAATTTGGTAAAAATCAGTGCATTCCAGACCGGTCATCCCTTCCTAGGAATAACAAGCTGACTTTGATGAAAACGGTTGTTGTCACACTTTGTCATAGAATTAAATATTACAAAGTGATTACAATTATATTACGTAAAGCAAGTAGTGAACATATAATTTCCTTGATTTCATTATTCTTCCTGCATAGTTATTAATATACTATTTGTAATAAAAAGTATAGATTCTACCAATTCTGTATTCATATTAGTAGATTAACAACGAACTACCACTTTTGGTGGATGTTTTTTTGTTGGTTATTTCATTATTATGTCTTATTGGAGCCAAATAATGAAAGGTAGGAAGTAAAAAAGTGAAGAAAAATCTAGTAACAGCAGCTGCAACAGCTGGGCTCGTCCTTACTGCTTTTGGAGCCACAGCAAGTGCACAAGAACCCGCATATACGGTTCGTCCTGGTGACAGCCTTTGGAAAATTGCCAATTCCAATCATGTATCTATTAACCAATTAAAAGAATGGAATTCTCTTTCAAGTGATACCATCTATGTCAATCAGAAACTATCACTTACATACACTGTCAAACGAGGAGATAGTCTTTGGAAAATTGCTAAGGACAATGGTACAACCGTGGATGAACTAAGACGGTTGAATGGCATGACATCAAGTTTTATTCGAATTGGACAGTCATTAAAAATTGTAGCAACAAATTCAAATGATTCTTCTTATAAAGTTCAAAAAGGTGACTCTCTTTCAGTCATCGGAGCCCGTTTTAATCTATCAGTGTCCCAGCTTAAAGCAATAAACCAGTTATCCTCTGACACGATTTATGCTGGACAGACGTTAAAGGTTAGCGGTGTGGAAAATCCCGCCATTGTGACGAAATCAGAATCAGTTACAACTGGAAATATAGCAGCAGCTTCAAGTGCTGTATCAACACCGAGCACTCAAGCCACTTCAAATGCAGAATCATCACAAAGCGTAGTGACAACATCAAGGGTACCGGCAACTGGTACTACAGAGGGTGCTTCTAATACAAAAGCTGATGATAATTCGGCAGTAACTTCTGGTGCAACAACTGGACAAGCACCGGTAGCATCCAGTATACCAACAACGCAGGAAAAAGCACCGGTAACACCAAGTGCACCAGCAACTACAGAAAAAGCACCAGTAACACCGAGTGCACCAGCAGCGACAGAAAAAGCACCAGTAACACCAAGTGCACCAGCAACGACAGAAAAAGCACCGGTAACACCAAGTGCACCAGCAACAACAGAAAAAGCGCCGGTAACATCCAGTTCAACAGCAACAACTGGAAACTCAACAACGAATTCAAATCCAGCAGCACCGGTTCAACAGCCAGCACCTTCTACTGAAGTAGCTCAAAAACCTGCAGCATCATCAGCTTCTCTCGTTCAGGGAGTGATAGAAGAGGCTAAGAAATATCTTGGTTCGCCGTATAAATGGGGAGGAAACACTCCAGCAGGTTTCGATTGCAGTGGCTATACTGTATATGTGTTTAATAAAGTCGGCATCTCCTTACCACGGACTGCTGCAACACAATGGGATGCAACAACACCAGTGGCTTCGCCAAGCGTAGGAGATCTTGTTTTCTTTCAAACCTATAAACTCGGACCATCCCATGTTGGCATCTATTTAGGAAACAACAAATTTATCAGCGCAGCCTCAACAGGTGTAACGATCTCAGATATGACATCTACCTATTGGAAGACTAGATATCTTGGTGCAAAAACTCCTTACTAAACTTTAAGAGTAATATGATTTTAATAATGTAGACAGTATGAAAAAATGGTAACTTAGCTGTTTTTCATACTGTCTTTTTTTCTTAATCAGTGGCAGTCGTACATTATGAGAGACTCATAACCGCTGAATCATAGGTGAAAGATAGCTTATAAAATATGGTATTCAAACTTTGTTTATTGATTTAGAGAAATTAGAAAAACTTCAAAGAAGGGCAAATAAAATTTTACAAAAACCCGTAATCACCCCATGTGTTGTCACCTACACACTGGACATGTGGAGTGAGCGAACTTTATAAATAATCAGAAACTGTAGATAAAAAATATCTACAGTATTTTTTTAGATTCTTGGGGTGTCAGTAGTTCCAGAAAGTCCTAAGAGGATAACTGAATAATGGACTTTTGGGTAAAATACAGTTGTATTCTTATTGACGATAGACGGATAAAATTTTGGAGGAATTTAGTATGAAACATTTTACAGAAGAAGAAAAGATAAAGATTTTATCTGACATTATAGCGATTAAATCTATTAATGAAAACGAAATTGAAGTGGCAAGTTACTTGAAAGATTTATTTGCTGAATATGGCATTGAATCTAAAATTGTTCCAGTTACAGACACTCGAGTTAACTTAGTGGCTGAAATTGGAAGCGGGAGTCCAGTCATTGGTGTTTCTGGTCATATGGATGTCGTTTCTCCTGGTGATGAAAGCGAGTGGACTTCAGATCCGTTCAGATTGACAGAAAGGGACGGAAAATTATACGGACGTGGAACAAATGACATGAAAGCAGGTTTAGTAAATCTTGCTTTAGTGATGGTTGAACTCAAAGAAAATAATGAATTAAAGAATGGTACTGTCCGTTTTATGGCAACGACTGGTGAAGAGGTCGGCGGCGCAGGATCTAAAAAATTATACGAAGAAGGGTATATGGATGATGTCGATTATCTATGGGTAGCTGAACCTTCTCATGACACAATTATTTACTCTCACAAAGGATCACTTAACTTGCGTGTAACGTCTATTGGTGAAGCAGCACACAGTTCTATGCCTGACCAAGGTTATAACGCGATTAATCCATTGATGGAATATCTATTAGAACTAGACGAAAAATTGAATGGCGATGATCGTAAAAATGAAGTTCTGGATAAATTGGTGATGAGTACAACGATTTTTAACGCAGGGAACCAAGTAAACTCAGTTCCAGAAAAAGCAGTAGCTGAAATAAACGTGCGGACGATTCCGGAATTTGATAACGATGAAGTGATTGACTTATTCAACACAACAGCGAGCATTTACAATAAAGAAGGCTCTAATATTGATGTTGAAGTGACAATGTCATTACCAAGTGTTTTCACTTCAGGACAGTCTAAAATGGTTGACCTGGCTATAGAACTCGGTAAAAAACATTTAAATTTGGAAATTGCTGTTAAAGGTTCGCCAGGGGTAACGGATGCATCAAACTTATTACGAGGTAAAGATGACAACTTCCCATTCATGATGTTTGGTCCAGGCGAAACAAAAATGGCACACAAAACAGATGAATATGTCTACAAGGATTACTACTTTGCATTCTTCGATATCTATAAAGAGTTAATTTTAGGATTATCGAAATAAAAATAGATATATAAATAAACAGCACAATTCTTGTTACGGAATTGTGCCTTTTGGTTTATAAGTATTGATATTTTTTGAGAGGTTAATTCAGAAAATCAACTATTTTCTACATGTGATGCTTCCATGAAAAATACTTCCCATAGATGGCCATCAAGGTCGGCGAAGCTTCGTGAGTACATAAAGCCGTGGTCCTGCGGATCGTTTGTAGGCGTTGCGCCGGCTGCCAATGCCTTTTCTGCTAACTCATCAACTTCCTGCCTGCTTTCAACAGACAAAGCGATAATAGCCTGTGAGCTTTTTTCTGTATTGGGAATTTCTTTTTTTGTAAAAGACTTAAAATACTCCTCTACTAAAAGCATGGCATATATATTTTGATTAATTACCATACAGGCAGCTGATTCATTGGTGAACTGGGGATTAAACTCAAAACCTACCTTTGAAAAAAACTCCATTGTTTTTTCCAGGTTTTTAACTGGCAAATTCACAAAAATGTTTTGAACTCCCATACAATCCAACTTCCTTCCTTTTTTTTTAATGGTTTTACTTTTTGTTGTAAATTGCCATGGATGTTGTCTAGTGTTCACAAATTCTCACCTGTAGCATTACCTGATTTTCCCAAAAACATTACAATTCCTATAATAAATTATAATTTTATATTTATCAAGTTAAACTTTAAATAAGGTAAATTAAGTTTGACTTCCAGTAAACGAATGAATACGATTAAAACGAATAGATAGGCAGAAAGGTGATAACAGTGGGAGAAATACGGAATGCGGAACGGACACGCAGAAAAATACTCGACGCTGCGAAAGAGGAATTTTTTGAAAAAGGTTATAACGGGGCGAGAATTGAGTCAATAGCGAAGCGTGCCAAGGTAAATAAACAATTAATTTATCATTATTTTAAAGGAAAAGAAGAGCTTATTAACGAAACAATCGCTGACTTTGCAGCATCTGTACCAACAGGCAACCTTATCCTGCCCGCAAATCCAGTGAACGTGGCAGAATTTCGATACAAGGTGAACATCGAGCATTTAATGGAATTCCTGAAATTCACAGCTTGGGAGGCAGTTGAGAGTATCCCGGAAAACAGCAACGGAACGGAAAGTAGAAGAAAAGTTCTGCAGTCATATGTAGAGGATATGAGGGCGAAGCAAGAGATGGGGCTGGTTCCGAAAGAGTTGGACCCCGCCTTCCTCACCTTGATGATTTCCAGTCTAACGATCTATCCTGTTCTCTACAGTAACGTTACGGAAATGATTACCGGACTGACGCCAGAAAGTCCCGAATTTCAGGAAAAGTGGGCTAGCTTCCTCCAAATGATCAGCGAGAGGATATTTAAGTAAAGCAGAGGGATGGTTCTTGCGCTTTTATTATTTCTCAACTATTCGGGTGGGGACAGGGCACACTTGTTAATAATCTCCATTACCATTCCCCCCTTTAAAGTACACGTATAACAATACTGAACAAACTATATGAAAAAGCCCTTATTCAGGGCTTTTATTGCTCTTTTTAAGTACGCTTTCTGCTGTATCTATTTCTCCCCAATCCATAATGTTTTTTCTTTTTGCTTCCTCATAAAGATCATTCACTGAAACTGTATTTTGGGTTTTCGAAGAAAAGCTTTTCTCATCCTGTTTCATTAGAAAGCACCTCCTATTAATTGTTAGTTATTCTGTTTCAAACAGAACAATTAATACTAGGATTAATGAATATTTCCTAATTTTGCTGACCTCGTGATATTATTTTCTTCCGCAATTTTAAGGATATATTTTATTTGTTTTAAGTCCATGTCTAAAAATGCTCCTCTTAACTCTTAATTATTTTAAGAGAAATCTAAATTTTATCACTTTTACTTTTTACTGATTTCAGATTGCGATTTTTTATAATAAAGAACAAGTATAAAGGCGGGAGAGGAAAAGAAATACAGCCTTCACGTTCGTACGTGAAGGCTGTATATCATGATGAGGAATGCTTCATTTTATATAGCACATATCCGGTAAAGAGCTGAAATAAATCAATGAATTTTTTTGGGTTTTTGTTAGTAAGGATTTCAATTCTTTGAAGCCGGTAGGCTAAGCTGTTCCGGTGAATATGGAGCTTACACGATATGGCATTCATATCGCCGCTGTTTTCGATAAAGCAAAGAAGGGTTTCTAATAACTCCTGTCCTTTTTGATTTTCGTCCAGCTGCACGTAAAAAGGGATGATTTCATCAAAAGCTACATTTTTATTTGTTAAATAATCAATAAATTTTAATTGTGGATAATCACAAATAATCTGTGCAAACCCCAAACTTTCAGATATCTCAATCGCTCTTTTGGCTTCCTGAACGGACTTCGCCAGAATTTCATGACGATCCCCGATTCCTACTTTTGAGTCTTGGGAAATAAGGGGCTCTAACCGATAGACAATATCACTGGTATCTGGAACGATAAAAAGTTGGCTTTCTTGATTAAGTTTGAAAGTAAATTCCTGAGCAAATAAAGATGGCTGTTTACGTAATTTCCCTTTTAAGATGACAGCTTTTCTAATCAATTTCAGGTTAACCCCAATCGCCTCTGCACTATTGAAAAAGGCTGTATCATATTCATTATTCCGAAACACCCAATGATACAGAAATTCCTCCATCATTTGTTCCTTTATTCTTTTTTCTTTGAATAAAAATTCCTGGTCGATTAATAGCTCTGCTGTTACACGGACCAGTTCTGCAAAAGGTGCGACAATCCGCGGATCACCGCTTATGCCAATGACCCCAATCGTTTTATTTTGAAAATGGATGGGGATGTTTACGCCCGGTTTTGAAGATCCTTCCGGTTTGTAGATGGTTACCATGGTTCCTTGTTCAATTGCAGAAACGGCTCCTTCATGAATGGTGTCCACCCGCTTTTTATCACCGCTTCCAATAATTAATCCATTTTCATCCATGATATTTACTTTATAGGGAATAACGCTCATTACCTTATCAGCAATCTCTTGGGCTAAAACTTTATTTATTTTCATATGTCCTCCCTGATAAAATGAAAGTATTACACTTTATTTGCACAAAAAAATAAATATATTTTTTATCCATTTGACTAATGATTTATTTGTAAGACAATTATACAATAGAAATGTAAACGTTTACTAGAGGAATTTTAAGAAGGTTTATAGGTTGTGATGATTGTAGAGTAGTCCCTTGGCCCATTTATTTTGTAAAAAAAAGAAGACTTACGCTTTGTTCAAATGCCCGAAAGGCGCCAAACAGTTTAATTTCTTACGGGAAGGAAGAGATACATGCCCTTATTGTATGTTGCTTTAGCAGTTGTCCTTTTGCTTATTTTGATGATTCCCTTAAAAATGAATGGATTTGTCTCTTTGTTATTGACTTCTTTATTTGTTGGTTTTTTAGTAGGCATCCCGCTCGACAAAATTTGGGGTTCGATCTCTAGTGGTCTCGGAGGCCAGCTCGGAGGAACGGCGATTATTGTCGGACTTGGAGCCATGATCGGCACGTTGATGGCAGATGCCGGTGCCGCTCAGAGGATTGCTACTAGACTAATGGAAAAAATGGGAATAAAACGTGTTCAAGTTGCTATCTTAATCGCATCTTTAATCCTTGGCGTTACGATGTTCTATGAAGTAGCATTCGTATTAATCATTCCACTTGTGTTTGTTATTGTTCGCCAAACAAAATTAAATCTACTTTATGTAGCTTTACCGATGTCAATCGCATTATCAACTGCCCATAGTTTCCTTCCGCCGCATCCGGGACCGGCTGCAGTTGCTGGAGTTTTTCACGCGAACATGTCATTAACACTTCTTTACGGTTTGATTATTGCCATACCTGCTGCAGCTTTTATTGGATTAACATGGACTCGAGTGCCTTTCTTCAAAAAAATTAGTCCGGAAATACCTGAAGGAATTGTTACAAACAAAACATTCAAAGAAGACGAAATGCCAAGCTTTGGAGTAAGTATGTTTGTTGCACTTGTCCCAGTCATATTAATGGCAATTGATGCAGTTTGTACATTATTTTTGCCGAAGGAAAATAGTTTCAGACATATAATGGACTTCATTGGATCTTCCAATATGGCCCTATTGATTGCCCTAATACTAGCAATGTGGCTTCTTGGACCAAGAGTGGGCCGTCCTCTCAAAGATGTGATGCAATCATGTTCTAATGCAGTTAAACCAATGGCCATGATTATCTTGGTTATTGGAGCGGGCGGTGCCTTTAAACAAGTATTGGTTGATGGAGGTATTGCCGACTACATTAAAGATTTGACAGGCGGTTGGAATATTTCTCCGATTATCCTTGCATGGTTAATCGCTGCTCTTTTACGTATTGCTCTTGGATCAGCAACCGTAGCTGTTATGACAGCTGCCGGTGTGGTTCTGCCCATCGCTCAGGCATCTGGTGTCAGCATGGAATTGATGACATTAGCCGTCACTTGCGGAAGTATCTCTTTCTCACACGTTACAGATCCAGGATTCTGGATGTTTAAAGAATACTTAAATTTATCTGTAGGCGAAGCTATAAAGATCAGAACAACTTACACCACGGCTCTCGGTTTGATAGGCTTAGCCGGTGTATTAATACTAAATCTATTTTTCTAAAAAGATTTATAGCGGGCAGTAACGGATAAGAGGATTACTGCCCGATAGATTTTGGATATAAGAGATTCAATTACTCTTTAAATAAATAGGAAAACTTGAAAGTAAAAAAAGATTTAGATTGGAGATAATATCATGTCAACAGTGCAAAACACAGTAAAAACCACTCCCGTCGTAACCGAAATGAACGTTTATCCTGTCGCTGGTCGTGACAGCATGCTTCTTAATCTAAGTGGTGCCCATGGTGCTTATTTTACAAGGAATATTGTTGTCCTTAAGGATGATAGCGGAAATATTGGTGTCGGGGAAGTTCCCGGCGGTGAGGGAATTCGTAAAACACTTGAAGATGCAAAGGAATTGGTAGTTGGTTCATCAATCGGCTATTATCATAACATCTTGAATAAAGTACGAGAAACATTTGCTTCTCGTGATGTAGCAGGACGCGGTCTGCAGACCTTTGATCTCCGAATCACCATCCATGCTGTAACGGCGATTGAAGCAGCATTACTAGATTTGCTGGGAAAATATTTAAATGTACCGGTTGCAGCGCTATTAGGGGAAGGGCAGCAGCGAGAAAAAGTAAAGACATTGGGTTATTTGTTCTACATTGGAGATCGAAATAAGACGGATATACCGTATTACAGCAATCCGGATGCAGAAGAAGAATGGTATCGGATCCGCCATGAAGAAGCTTTAACACCAGAAGCGGTGGTCAGGCTTGCCGAGGCATCTCACAAGCTTTATGGATTTACAGACTTTAAATTAAAAGGCGGCGTTTTAGAAGGCAAGGAAGAAATTAAAGCGATTAAGGCTCTTAAAGAAAGATTCCCGGATGCTAGAATCACATTGGATCCAAACGGAGCTTGGTCATTAAATGAAGCGGTGGAGTTATGTAAAGAAATGCATGGAATCTTGACCTATGCAGAAGATCCATGCGGAGCAGAAAACGGGTATTCAGGTCGTGAAATCATGGCGGAGTTTAGAAAACAAACTGGGCTTCCGACCGCAACCAATATGATTGCAACAGACTGGAGACAAATGTCGCATGCCATCGCACTAAATTCTGTGAGCATCCCACTTGCTGATCCGCATTTCTGGACGATGCAGGGGTCTGTGCGAGTAGCCCAAATGTGTAATGAATTTGGTTTAACGTGGGGTTCACACTCTAATAACCACTTTGATATTTCACTTGCCATGTTCACACATGTAGCAGCGGCTGCTCCCGGTAATATTACTGCTATTGATACACACTGGATTTGGCAGGAAGGTATAGAGCATTTAACCAAAGACCCGTATAAGATTGTGGATGGTTATCTCACGATTCCTAATAAGCCAGGATTGGGGATTGAAGTGGATATGGATCAAATTTTAATAGCGAACGAGCGATATAACAACATGGGATTAGGTTCCCGTGATGATGCCGCCGGAATGCAATATTTAATTCCAGGCTGGAAATTTGATAACAAGCGTCCATGTCTTGTTCGATAAAAAAATTGGGATGACTAAAACGTCATCCTCCTTTGTTTAATCAAGAAATCGAGGAAAAGGACAGATTATGATGAAATTTGTGCTAGCGCCAGATTCATTTAAAGAAAGTATGACGGCGAAGAATGCTGCCCTAGAAATGGAAAAAGGTATCAAAAAGGTTTTTCCCCATGCAGAATGCGTGATTGTTCCCATGGCAGATGGAGGGGAAGGTACGGTTGAATCGCTCGTGAGTTTCTCAAACGGAGAAATCCACAATACAAAAGTTATCGGACCATTAGGAAAAGAAGTCATAGCCGAATACGGGCTTTTGGATGAAGGAAAAACCGCTGTGATTGAAATGGCAAGCGCAAGCGGGTTAGGTCTTATTAAACTCGAAGATCGCAATCCACTGCTAACGACCACCTATGGAACGGGTCAATTAATTAAGCATGCCCTCGATAAGGGTGTGAGTCGTTTTTTAATTGGTATTGGGGGAAGTGCTACCAATGATGGCGGGATGGGAATGCTGCAGGCACTTGGGGTTTCATTTAAAAATCAAAATGGAGATGAACTCCCATTTGGCGGCGGCGCCTTGGATCAATTGCATTCCATTGACATAAGCGGATTAGATGAGCGGATTAAAACGGTAAAGATCGATGTAGCGTGTGATGTCACCAATCCTTTAATTGGTGAAAATGGGTGCTCAGCCATTTTTGGCCCGCAAAAAGGGGCAACCCCAGAAATGGTGAAACTCCTTGACCAAAATTTAGCTCATTTTGGAGAAGTGATTAAGATGCAGCTGCAGCTAGATATTACCCAAATTGAAGGTTCAGGAGCGGCTGGCGGACTCGGTGCAGGATTAATGGCGTTCTTAAATGCCCGGCTAAAAAAGGGAATTGAACTTGTCATCGAGTATACTGGACTTGAGGAGAAAATCATCGGAGCGGACTTTTGTTTTACAGGGGAAGGCAGCATTGATGGTCAGACCTTGTTCGGTAAAACACCCTACGGAGTGGCTGCGATTGCCAAGAAACATTCAGTCCCTGTAATTGCTTTTGCCGGAAGAATTGGCAAGGGTGTTGACGTTTTACATCATCATGGATTTAATGCAATTATTGGCATTTTAAAAGGGGTTACCTCACTCGAGGAAGCTCTTGAATCCGGTCATGATAATTTAGCTTTCGCGTCAGAAAATATTTGCAGGGTATTGAAGATACAAAGGCAACACACTGCTCTTAAACCAGCGGCGGTTTGTGCCCGAAGTTAGTGCAATTTGTTTGATATGTACAAAAACAGACTTTGATTTGTGAAAAATGACAGGATTTATTGTGAATTTGCCTAATGAATTATTTGTAAGACAAATATACAATTAAATTATACATTACTAGCAAAATTTATGGGAGAGATCCGATTATGATGAATATCGACCTAATTAAAGGGATTATTGTTCCCATCATCACTCCAATCGACAAAGATGAAAATATCGATGAAGCAAAGCTGCGTTTTATGGTGGATCATGTGATTGAAGATGGAGTCCACGGGATCTTAGCTTTCGGAAGTAACGGCGAATTTTATGCGTTTGATGAGCAAGAAATGCTTACTGCTTTTGAAGCCATCATCGACCAGGCAAAAGGCCGGGTTCCCGTTTATTTCGGGATTGGGGCGATTCGAACGAAACAGGCCGTTCGTTTGGCTAAAAAGGCGGAGGCGATGGGAGCAGATGGGATTTCGATTCTCCAGCCGATGTTTTTGAAGCCGACCTTTGATGAATTGTATAATCATTTTAAGGCAGTAGCAGACAGCATTCCAAACACAGCAGTATTGCTTTACAATAACCCAGGCCGGGTGGGCTACAACATTTCTGTGAACTTGGCTGAGAAATTGGCCAGGGATGTTGACAATATTGTGGGTATCAAGGATTCCAGCGGAGATTTTACGATGCTTAGTGAATTGGTCCGCTGTACAAGGGATCTGAATTTTAAAGTAATGGCCGGTAAAGATACCCTTGTTTTTCCGGGATTGTGCATTGGGACAGTCGGCAGTGTTTGTTCAACGGCCAATATGTTTGGCCCGCTGGTTACGTCGATTTACAACAAATATATGGAAGGCGATTTGAAGGGAGCATTAGAGGCACAATTCGCGTTAAATCCCGTTCGTCTTGCCCAGGATAAAGCGACCTTCCCTGTCGCCACAAAGGATATGGCGAATTTACTCGGATTAGAGGTTGGCGACTGTGTCAAACCTGTCCAGAGCAGTAAAGGGGAAGTATTAGAGACACTAAGAAGCTCAATGGCAGAAGCTGGATTACTAGAAAAATAGAAATATAAAGGAGTAGAAATAATATGAAGAAAATCGGATTTATCGGACTTGGAATTATGGGTAAGCCTATGAGCAAAAACCTAATCAAAGCCGGCTATCAACTGATTGTCAGCGATTTTAATCAAGATGCAGCGAACGAACTTCGGGAATTGGGTGCAGAAGTAGAATATACTCCTAAGGCCATTGCAGAAAAGTCAGATATTGTCATTACGATGCTGCCTAATTCTCCGAACGTGAAGGAAGTCGCTTTAGGTGAAAATGGACTGATTGAAGGTGCACATGAAGGATTAATTTATGTGGACATGAGTTCGATTGCACCAGGTGCTTCTCAGGAAGTGTATAAGGCATTGGTGGAAAAAGGAGTCGAAATGCTTGACGCTCCTGTCAGCGGCGGGGAGCCTAAGGCCATTGATGGAACCATCTCCGTAATGGTCGGCGGCAAGAAAGAAGTTTTTGACGAAGTGAAAGATGTACTGGATGCTATGGCCGGATCGGTTGTCCACGTTGGGGAAATCGGCGCAGGTAACGTTACCAAGCTTGCCAATCAAGTGATTGTTGCCTTAAATATCGCAGCGGTCTCTGAAGCATTTGTGTTAGCGCAAAAAGCGGGCGTGAACCCTGAAGCAGTTTACCAGGCAATCCGCGGCGGTTTGGCAGGAAGCACCGTATTAGACGCAAAAGCACCGATGATGCTCGATCGTAATTTTAAACCGGGCTTCCGTATAAATTTGCACATGAAGGATTTAACGAATGCACTAGAGACTAGCCATGAAGTTGGGGCTCCAACACCATTAACAGCGGCGGTTCTTGAAATGATGTATGCATTAAAAACCGATGGCCACGAGTTTGAAGATCATAGCAGTCTTTTAAAATACTATGAAAAATTAGCGAATGCTGAGGTTAGCCGTTAACTTAAAATGCATAGAAACGAAACGTTGCAGTCGCTCTGCAGCGTTTTTTTTATAATGATACAATAGTCACAGGATATATTATAATAAAGCTGTCAAATTAAATCCAAGGAGGTCAATAATGGATCATTCTCCTAAAAAAATTACATTTGGGACCGTGACTCGAAATACATTGTCCAAGCAGGTAGAGGAAAATATTACCCAACTATTGATCAGCGGCCAAATGAAACCGGGAGATAAGCTTCCTACGGAAATGGAATTGATGGAAATACTAAATGTCAGCCGTCCTGTCTTACGTGAAGCACTTAGCTCTCTTGAATCATTGGGCATTATTACACGGAAAACCCGTGAAGGAACTTTTTTTAACAATAAAGTCAGCAGTCATCCTTTTTCAGTCATGTTAGCACTGGCTTCCGATAACTTACAAGCCATGATTGAAGCACGGATGGCTTTAGAATTAGGGTTAATTACCATTGCTGCTGAAAAAATATGTGATGAAGACCTAGAGAGGTTAAAACAAACCATCGATGTCATTGAGAGCAGCAAGGACAATAATTACTGGGAAGCAGATCTTGAATTTCACCGCATTATTGCGTTAAGTGCGAATAATCCAGTGGTGGAAGGATTGATTGATTCTTTAATTGTCACTTTAATCAAAACAAACAGTATAGTAAAAGTCCGTGAACGAGAGCGAACCCTTAACCACCATATTGCTATTTACAATGCTTTGGCGAAAAGGGATCCCTTTGAGGCATTTCATCAAATGTTTTTACATCTTGATTATGTCCGGCAAAAAGTATTGAAAACCGACAGATCTGAGTGAAATAGCAAAAATATAAGGATGTTTACTATGAACGATATGCAAAGAATTATTATATAGGTTCAAATCTTACTTTTCTTTTTGGGCCAACAACAAGCAATGACTACTAGTATTTAATAATACATAATTTCAGCAATATTAGTCTTTAAAATAGTAGATCATGCACAAAGCCATGCTCACGACTTAGGAGTGGCTGCGATACAAATGCTTTAATGGTTTACATGTGGGTATAATTCAATTTTGGTTAATGATTGTCGATTTCTACAATAAGTAGAATTCGAGAAACCTCTATGGTTCCCCCAGTAAATTACAGAACAGGCCTGTCCCAAGTAGCATGGGCAGGCCGTCCTATTAGTTAAACGTGACATTTACCTTATAACTAATATTCTTAATAAATTCCTTTAACACTTTTTCAGCATTTTTCTCTGCAGTATCTAGTAAACCAGCAGAGATGGCTTCTTGACGAATTTGCTCTTTTGCCTCAGAGGCATTCTTCAACCCCTCATCCATTTTAATATCAGCACGGAAAAGCCCACCATTTTCAAAGGTTTGCATTTTATCCATCAGTAATGATGGTTCCTAAATGAGCTTTGCATGAGGAAGGGTAATATCTATATCTTTTGTTTCTTCATTAATAACTATGTCCTCAGAAGTAATCCCTTTCAAATCAAAACCAGCAATAACCGTCCCAGGTACAATTAATAGTAGTTCTCGCTTTGGTTCTGGCAGATTCTTAGAGATGTCTTTCCCTAGGTTTATTGAGTAATTTTTCATTTTTGTCAACATAATTCCAAGTTTACATCATATTAACAATTTTTGAATAAACGTTTTACATTAATATTATAAGATTAATAGGATATTCAGATTTTGTTTAGCGAGGTGATTACCTTTTTTGTCGAAAAAAGATGAACGATCTGCTTGCTTTATTCATTCTTGGTAGAGCAACTCAGGAGATGGGAAACCGGTTTTAAAGGAATAAAATCATGTTTGGTATGCGAAAACGATTCAATTTCAACCATTTATTGCTACAGAAAATACCTATGTGAAGGGGCAAACTTTTTTATGAAAGCAAGAGGAAAAAGACTATTATCCATCCTGTTGGTAATAGTTGTGATCATGAGTAGTTGGGGTGGGGGGGTCTCTGTATATGCAGACAATTCTGCTAATCTAGAAACTGTTGCAGCATGGAATATGACTACTGCAACAGAAATGTCCGCATCCATTCCTGCGACAAGCGGTAAAAATAAAGACAACGCTCTATTTTCTAACTCTCAGGGAGCCGTTCCTACCATTGGCAGCTACGCTGATACAGATTCTGTATACCTTGGTAAGTGGGCTGGGGGTATGGATGGTAAATATTGGCAAGTTGAACTTTCTACCAAAGGTTACGAACAATTGACAGTAACGGGGAAGGTTTCGTCATCTCCACAAGGGCCAAGAGATTTTAAGGTCATTTACAGCACTGATGGAGACAACTGGAAAGACATAGAGAACAGCAGTTACAGTACAACAACAAGTTATTCTCCTTTAAATACATTAGCTTTACCAGAAGAAATACAAGATAAGGATAAAGTATTCCTTCGCTGGATTATGACTTCTAACTATAAAGTAAATGGCGATGATGGTACAACTGCTATGGCAGGTAATACACGTATCAATGATATCGTTATTCAAGGTGTTAAAATTTCTCCAGAGGGTGTTATTCCTCCGGTGGATGATACTCCGCCAGTGGATGAAAACCCTCCGGCGGATGATACTCCGCCAGTGGATGAAATTCCCGAAGTGGATGACAGTAGCTATTCATGGAACATTAACAATGGAGATCTATTTAACGGCCAATTGTATGTAACAGGTGCATCAAAAAAAGGTAACGACAACCTGTCTTTAACGTTAGATGGAAATCCTATTGCCGGGATGACTACAGACGGCAATGCTTACCTGGATTTTCGTTCCTCTGGAATACAATCTGAAAGTAACAAATTTAAAAATTCTACATACATTAACGATCAATTCAATTCTTATATTCCTAAGGATGATGTGCAGCAAAGATTGCCGCTTAACCTAAGCCTCCTGACTCCAGGACAGGTTAATAGCATCAGTATTGTCATAGGGAATTCAGCTGGGGACTATAATGTTAATGCTGCACCGAATACGACAAATTATGATGACTTTAGTGTGTTTGATTTTTCTATTTCTTTACCAAACGGCGGAAAAATTGTACCTACAGGTGTAAAGTTGTATTATGCAGTGGATCCTGCCATACCTGCATCTCAAAGTAATCAGATGTCGGAAGAAGTTTATTTGGACACAAATAGGTATAGCATGGGTGACGGATTCCCCGGCGGCAGTAATTTATCCCTAGCATACAAGATTGATATTCTGTTCGATCTGACAGCATGGGATAACAAGGTGAAATTATTCTCAGTGGATACAACGTCGCTAGCGGATGGGAATCATACCATTGTGCTATTGGATAACGGTACTCCAGTCAAAACAGCGACCATTACTACGGACAATACAGCTCCGGTGGTCGAGCCTTCTGTCACGGACGGTGCCATGATCCGGTCAACAGATGGTTTAAAAGCATCCATTACAGATGAAACCTCTGGTATTGCATCTACACTAGTTAAACTGGATGGGACAACCATCTCTTTGCCATATGACTCTGTTTTAACGTCAGGCACTCACACTCTCCTTATTACAGTTACGGATAAGGCAGGCAATACGACAACTAAAACGGTAAGTTTTGAAGTGGACAGTGCCGAATTAAGTGTGACAAATCCCCAGACTATAAGGGGTGAAAATCATGCAGATCTATTGATTACTCCTAATGTACCTGGTGGTGGAAAGGCGGATGTAACTTTTTATAAGGCTGTAAATATTAGCGACATCCACGGTTATTCCAATGTGATGGACAGTACAAATTTTCAAAATAAGAGCTATCCTGGGGAAACTGTTCTCGAAGAAAAAGTTGGCGGTTATGTTACGACTACTTCGGAATCAGGCATGCCATATCAGGCCTATGATGTGAATGTAGGGGAATCTACCGGGAAAGTTGTTCTGTCGTTTACAGGACATACGCAAGGCAGTGAAAAGTTAGCATTGGCAGTTTGGAATCATAAATTTGAAAAATGGGTAAAGGTAACTTCTGGACACGGTTCGAAGGGTTCTGATTTTACATTGACTGCAAAAGTAGATACTGCAGATTTTGTATCGGAAGGTAAGCTTCGGGCAATGATTGTTCCTGATCTTGTATCGAATGGCAGCGACACCATAGGATGGTTCACAGATACACAATATTATACAGATACAAATTTTTATGCTGCTGATGATACGTACAAAAAAATGACACAATGGTTGGCGAATCAATATAACCAAAATAAAATCGGTTATGTAGCCCATACTGGTGATCTCATTCAATCCGTTGGCAATATGGCACAATGGAAGATTTCAGATGCTGCACATAAAATATTAGATGATGCAAAAGTTCCTAATGGTGTTGTTACTGGAAATCATGACGTGGGGGACTTTACTAATCTAAGGTATGAATCTAGCGGGTATTTCTCCTATTTCGGCGAGGGCCGCTATGCAGGGCAACCATGGTATGGCGGAAGCTACAACAATAATACCCATCATTATGACCTCGTGACCATCGGAGGAAAAGACTTAATCATGCTTTACCTAGGGATGGGAGTTGAGGTAACGCCTGATACGGTTACATGGGCAAATTCAGTTCTTAAAGAATACAGCAATCGCAGTGCGATTCTATTAGTGCACGAGTACCTTGCAACAAATGGCGACTTTGACAAAGCTCAACGTGGTCAGCAGATATTTGAAAAAATTATTGTGCCAAATAATAATGTAGCTCTAGTATTAAGCGGACATAATCCTGGAGTGTCCAGAAATACAAGAACAGTCCCGGGCGCATCACGTTTCGTACAGGAAATTATGAGTGATTACCAGGATTATAACCGTGGTGGAGATGGCTTTCTTCGCACACTTCAATTGAAAGACGGAAAGTTGATTAATAAAACTTACTCGCCTGTAATGGATAAATATAATGCATTTTCGCCAGAAGTCGATGATTTTACTGTCGATCTTCCATTACAAAATCCAAACAGAATAATATCTACCGCTTCCTTTACTGCTGGTGTCACAGAAGATGTGAAAATCGGAAATACAGTTTCAGTTGAAAGCGGAAATATAGCCGCTACTGTATGGGAGCCATTGGCAAGCAGTGATACGGGTTGGTTTGCAGAAGTTACTGCAAATGGAAAAACCCTGATAACACAAGTGCATCCTGTATCGGACAGCCCTATTCGGGTAGATGCTAATAAGGTGCCGCAACAACTGACGATGCATGTAGGGACAGATGCATCAACAAGTGTCAATTTCGCTTGGACAACCAATGAGAAAGTTCAAACGTTATTGAAAGTGAATAAAAAAGGCGGAAGTCCATCAACTATATTTAGTGGAACGAATGCGGTAGGTGCAGGAAACAGATTCTTCCACAAGGTGGAAGTGACGGGATTAACACCTGGTACAGAGTATGAATATACAGCGGGAGCAGGCGCAAACACGCTCACAGGAACATTTAAAACAGCACCTGAAGCAGGGAACAAAGATAGCTTTACTTTCAACTATATAGTGGACCCGCAAATCAGCAACGCTGTAAATTCAATCGCGGCAGGAGCCACTTTTAATGAATTGAGCAAGTTAACAGATTCTGCCTTTACTTATATTGGCGGGGACTTGACTGATTCATCTTCAAATGAGACACAATGGAACTTGTTCTTTAATAACGGCGGGGCCTATCCAACTGCAGGGGCAGATTTCTTGAAAAACAACCTCATTTCTGTCGTTCAAGGGAACCATGACAACGCTACCTTTAACGGTCATATTAACGTACCAAATCAATCAGGCGGAGCTTATGCCTTTGATTATGGTCCAGTAAAATACGTGATGCTTAACACCCAAAATGATACACAACCAGAATTAGAAGCACAGGAGGTTTTATTGCGATCAGAGGCAGGGAAAGCAAAAGAAAATGGACAGTGGATTTTTGTTGGTATGCACAAGGCTATCTACACCGGGGCCAGCCACATAACAGATAACGATATTATCGAATTAAGAAAGTATTGGTCACCAATATTTGCAGAATTGGATATTGATGTAGTCATGCAAGGGCATGATCATGTGTTTTCAAGAGGTTTTATTAACGAACAGGGTGTCAATGCAAAACCAGAAATGCTTGATGAAACAACGGCACTACAGCCAGACAATGTACCATTCTATATGGTGGCTCTTACAGCTGGCGGGTTGAAATGGTATGGTGAAAAGAATTATACGGTTACGGCTAATGATCCGCTAGCAACGAATTATCAATTCCTTGATAAAAACTCTGCTAAACCAGTCGGCGATCCGTTAAACCCTCAAGGGCCGCAGAGTGATATCGAAAAAGAGACGGCTTATGTGACAGTAACGGTAGCACAAGATTCTGTAACCTTTAACACGTATGCGTTTAAGTATGACCAAACGAAAAATGAAATCACAAAATTGCCATACTTGTACGATACTTACACGATAAAGAAAAAAGCAACAGCAGAGAATCCAGTGAATAACGCACCAACTGCGGATGATGCTTCGTTTACCATTGATGAGAAGACTGCAAATGGAACAGTAGTCGGCGCTGTTAAGGCAAGTGATGCCGATGGTGATGCATTGACATACAAAATCTCTTCCGGAAACAATGAAGGAACGTTTGCCATTAATGAAAAGACCGGAGAAATAACAGTTGCCGATGCAACGAAGTTACATGCAGCAGCCATAGCGGTTTACACACTTTCCATTCTGGTAAGTGATGGACAGCATGAGAAAATGATCACGATCACCATAAATGTTCTCTTTAGTGACGTGCCTCATCTTCAAAAGGAAGTACTGGTCACTCCTGTAAAGGCTGGAGACAGAGCAACCGTTTCTGATGACCAAATCAATCAACTGGCTGAAGATGGAACTCTTGTGGTTGAATTAAAAAAGAGTCTGGACGAAGTCACTACGATTCAATTTACACCTGGCCAGCTGGAAACGCTCATCAATCGCCAGGCGAAAATTAAAATAGTTAAAGATGATGTGGAGCTTCTAGTAGATGCCGCAAACTTCGCAAAAGGGGAAAACCTTGTGATTAGCATCGAAAGAGTGGGCAAAAACCCTGAAAAGCTTCCTTCATCCAATTTGGCAGCAGGGGCTGTGTATGACTTCACAATCAAACAGGGTGATAAAATTATTAGTAATTTTGCCCATGAGATACAGCTTGCTTTCCCTGTAAGTGGAGTCGACCATCCTGAAGAATTAAAGGTATTTTATTGGAATCCAGATAAAAAAGTCTGGGAATTAGTTGGGGGCACATTCGAAAATGGCCAAATTAAAGCCATGACGAAGCACTTAAGTACGTATGGCGTCTTCCGTCCAAATGATCTGGTAAAAGCAAATCCATCAACAGATGGACAAGTACAAGGTACAGAAACAGAAAATTCATCAACAGAAAAACAACTGCCAAACACAGCAATAAACAAAAAAGTTCATCCATCAACAGAAGTGCAACTGCCAGAAACAGCAACAAACATGTATAACTGGCTGTTTGCAGGAATCATTCTCCTGCTCATGGGGGGAACGATCTTGTTTAAACAAAGATTAAAACAGAAACAATAGGTGTCAAATAAATGCCTGTCACCACCCGTATTTTGTTGAATTCTTCGGCATTATTCGGGTGGTGCTAGGCACTTTTTTTGGAGCCCACTTTGTACTCTGTAAAGGAATTAATACAGAAACTACTAATCTTCTGACTATTATCGATAAATTATTTAAATAACATTTTCCAAATAATCTTTTAATTTTACTGACAATCCGCCATTGCCAAATTTTAATTTTTTCCCTTCTGAATACATACTGTCATGTAGATTACATAGAAAATTTATGATTGTTTATCTTCTGATCAATAAGTTATGGAGCCCATTCTTGTAAAAACACAAATCGATCGTGTTATAGACACCTTTATTGACCTCATACTCCTCCTCAACAAATGTCGAAAACAAACGATCAGGCAGGTTGATATATTGTTCTAATGATTTTCGCCCATTTTCATTATCCATCTTAAAATAGGCCCCCGCAAAATCTGCATGTTACGCAATCAGGGATAAGCAGGGCCATTGCTTCGCTGGAAGATGAGCTTGGAATCTATCTTTTTAACCGGACACGATTAGGAGTGGAACCAACGGTTGATGGAAAAGAATTAATTCAAGATGCTGAAGAGATTGTTTTAAAGGTTCAAGAATTTGAGGAGAAAGCTCGAAAGAAACTTTTATGTAGGAAAAAGCCAAGTGGTAAGTTCGGTCATTCCTATGTTTGGCAGCGCCCCTTCGTAGAAATAAAAATAAATAAAGAATTTTACTATTAAAAATTTCTGTATACAAACGCTTATAAAAAAGTGCTGCGGCCTTAAGGGGAAGGATTTATTTTTTAGCTAGGGTTTAAAATTGGAGAATTAAAAGATTATTAAATTATCTATCTGATTATAATTATAGTAAAGGGACTCAGGAACTTTCTAAGTAGAAAAATCTGAAAGGATGACAAAATGTCGGAAATGAAAGATGAAATCATTTTAAGAGGGCTTAAAGAACATAATTTAAAAAATGTTGATTTAAACATACCAAAAGAAAAAATAATCGTATTTACTGGTCTTTCAGGCTCAGGAAAGAGCTCAGTCGTCTTTGATACATTAGCAACAGAAAGTAGAAGACAAATGACTTTGAACTATCCTCTCTATGTCAGGAATCAAATGCCAAGGTACGAGCGACCCCACGCAGATCTTATGCAAAACTTAAGCCCGGTTATAGTAGTAGAACAAAGACAAATAGGAGGCAATTCTCGCTCAACAGTAGGCACCTATATGGATATAAATCCATTAATTAGACTGTTGTTCTCGAGAATAGGAAATCCGCCAATAGGTTCTGCCAACGATTTTTCGAGCCAAAGTTCCTTTGGCAGATGTCCTGAATGTGGCGGATTTGGGGAGGTAATTGCGCCCGACCTAATTAAGATCATTGATTTCGATAAGTCACTTCGAGAGTATGCAGTGAAATTTAAGCCATTATCGCCTTCAGGCTGGCAAGGTCATTGGATGATGACCTGCGGATTATTCGATCCGGATAAACCATTAAAGGACTACTCAGAAGAAGATCTCCATCTATTTTTATATGGTCCCCGAGAAGGTGAAAGAGCCTATGCGCCGTTTCATACAAAAAATGGACCTCATAACGCAGAATGGGATGGGTTATTGCCTAGATTTACGCGGGTCTATATCAATAGAGACATCTCAAAACTAAAACAAGTATCCCAAGATGATGTTTTAGCCGTATCAACACATTCATTATGCCCAACCTGCCAAGGTTCAGGTTTAAACCCAAAGGTATTAGAGTGTAGAATAAATGGCCTAAATATCGCAGAATACGATCAATTAGAGCTTCCGGAAATACTGGAAGAACTAAAGAACATAAAAGATCCTATGGGAGAATCAATAGCCCGACAAGCAATCCCGCATGTAAAACAACTAGTCGACATGGGACTAGGATATTTGAGTCTTTCAAGAAAAATGGGCACCCTGTCCGCTGGCGAAGCTCAAAGGGTAAAAATCGCCCGTCATTTGGGGAGCAGTCTCAACAATATTACCTACATTTTCGACGAACCAAGTGCAGGACTCCATCCAGAAGAAGTGGATATGTTAATTATGATGCTAAAAAGGCTAAAAGACCAACATAATACTGTCATCGTGATCGAACACAATCTATCAGTCATAAAAGTAGCGGATGAAATAATAGAGATGGGACCGGGGGCAGGTGTAAATGGAGGAAAAGTGGTCTATCAAGGAAAAGTAGAAGGACTAAAAAACTCTCCAACCGCTGCAGCCCTTAACCACCAGCTAAAAATAAATAAAAATCCAAGGGATATAAAAAGTTATTTTACAATAAAAAGGGCAAGTAACAATAACTTAAAAAATATAAGCGTAGATATACCTAAAAATGTCTTAGTCTGTATAAGTGGTGTATCTGGTTCAGGTAAAAGCTCTTTAATGTTGGAAGCCTTCACGCAAAAGTATCCGGGGACCATAATGGTAGAACAAGGCGGCATAGGAATCTCCAACCGTTCGACCCTAGCTACATATATGGGAATAATGGACGATATTCGCACCATATTTTCAAAAGAAACCGGACAAGCAGCAGGTTTGTTCAGCTTTAACTCGCGAGGAGCATGTCCGATTTGCAAAGGAAAAGGAGTCCTAACGCCAGAAGTAGCATTTGCAGACCCTGTGACAATTCCTTGTGAAGCATGCGGCGGTACGAGATATTCAGACGAAGCATTGTCATATCGATATCGAGATAAAAATATAGTGGAGATTTTAGATTTAACAATAGACGAGGCTATTCAATATGTTGAAATACCAAAGATCATAAAAAGAGTGCAAACGCTAAAAGACGTAGGATTAGGTTATCTGACCTTAGGACAGACTACAAGTTCCCTAAGCGGAGGAGAAATCCAACGTCTAAAACTCGCAAGCCACTTGCAAAAAGAAGGACAAATCTACTTATTAGATGAGCCATCCTTAGGACTACACACTGAAGATAATGAAAAACTCCTAGACGTATTTCAAAAACTCGTAAACAGAGGAAATTCTGTCATCATCATCGAACACAATCAAAACTTTATAGCGGCGAGCGACTGGGTAATCGAATTGGGTCCAGGTGGAGGAAAACAAGGCGGACAAATTATATTCGAAGGCACACCGGAAGAGATGTTACATGCAGAAACATTGACAGCGAAATGGTTAAAGGATGGAGTTAGAAAACATTCAGGACAGGCGGTATGTAATTAATTTACTCACAAACACCCCAGTGTTACCGGTTACACCCGGCATATGTGGAGTTTATCTCCCAACAAAATTTAAAGAAAGGCAACTAACCCAAATGGGCGTTGCCTTCTGAAAATTGTGTACCTCAGTCACAATATCTGGAAGGATCTCAGCATAAAATAGACCCTTACCCCACTTAGTTGGTATTAACTCCATTACCTATTGTTTACGATTCTTAGAAACTGGGAAAATGAATCTTTACTGACCGTAGCAGATGTTGATGCCCAACAGGCAGTACCAATGTCTAGGCAATCAACCGAAATCTTTCGTACCGGAAGAGATATGCCAAATGGATTCCAACTCGATCTGCCGGCCAGGGGAAAAAGGGGGAATTCTGAGTGGCCAACTACCGGAGGATTTGGGGGCATTAGGCATTGGCATCGCCGCAAGCTGCGTCCCCTTTTTTGATTTTCCTTTTACTAAGTTGGTGTCGCCTATCGGCTCTTTGGAGGAGAAGAAGTGTGTTCCCCCTCACCCTTAATGAAATTTTTCTAGGCTGTCCAAATGGGCAGCTTTTTTTTTATTTTCAGGGTGTCAATGCAGTCGATTTATTTCGCTCAGCAGTTTATAAGTAACCTAGAAGGAAGAAGTCGTATCGTTTCTAGGCAGCACTGTCCAGAAGGAATATTTATCACATAGGAAAGTGGTGGCATAAATTAATAAAATAATATTCATTTATTAAAAAATGGCGGTGAGAGAAAATGATTGAAGTAAAGAAATCAAAATATGGCAGAGGGGTATTTGCAACCCGCGACATTCAGAGTGGTGAACTGATACATGAAGCTCCAGTTATTGTATCTCCGAAGAGGGATTACAAATATTTGAAAAAGACGATTATGATGGAATACGTGTTCTGGTGGGATCAAGCTAATGATGAGTGTGCACTTGCGTTAGGGTACGGTTCTTTATTTAACCACTCCTATACGCCCAATGCCTTGCATGAACACAATTTTGCTAATAGAACCATTGACTTTTATGCACATACCGATATAAAAGCTGGAGAGGAAATTCTAATCAACTATAATGGAGAACCTGACGACGATGAGCCCTTATGGTTTGACGTCATCTGATCTAAATAGTCCCCCAAGGAGATTAAAACAGTTATATAATCGAAAAAACACTCACTGTTGTTGTTAAATCAACATTTATGAGTGTTTTTTTTTTTGTTTAGGGAAACTGTTTCCTTATATCGATAACAGTGGAATATCATAAAATATTCACTTTTTTATCAAAACCACCCTATCCGTTTTCCTCATCAAACCATAAATAGAGAATGGATAGAGTTTTTCAATAAACAAGGATGGTGGTTAAGGATGGCAAAGTATCGAATGGTGCGAACTGAATTTTGGGAAAATCCCGTTGTGGAAGAGATGACCCCGGAGGAGAAGTATTTTTACCTCTATCTGCTGACAAATTCGAAAACAATAAAAAGTGCCAAGCACCACCCAATTTTCTGGATGGTGCCTGGCACTTTTTACTGTAGTTAGCATGTTTAAGAAGCGGGCGCATGAACGGAATAAGAAAAGCGCCTGTCTTGCTTATAATGGCCAAATTGTTTAAGAATTCAAAGGGTCAGGATTTTGCAAAAAACAGGAACCCTCCCACGAATGACATGCTTAATCATAATGTCATCGATTTTAGACACCAATTTTGTACTCCTACTCACTGTCACTCAATTTTAAATTTGTTTCACAGAAGCCATTGATTAATTCCAATTTCACAGAGTTTAATTCCTTGTAAAGAAAGTGCTGCCACTACCGGTAATTTGTCGATTCTCTCGAAATTATTCGAGTGGTGCATTTTTTTTAAAATCACTCCGTAAGGTTATAAATCATTTTAAAGTTAATCGCCTGTGTTCTTAATTCCTTAATAAATTCCTCAGCAGCGGCATTTATTTGCTTTTTATGCAAAACGCCAAAAAAAGTTTTCATATTATGTTCTGTAATATGTAGCGGAATAATGTCCCCATTATGTACATAAGGGTCAATTTTTAGAGCGAAATCCGCATAAAAACCAGCTGCAAGCCCTTCAGCAATAACCTTTTTTAATGATTCTGGATTACTTGCAGTAAACAATATATTTGGATCTCCGTATTGTGCTAATAGACCAAGGATGTAGGGGTTCATCCAATATTCCTGGTTAAAAATAACAATAGGATATTTAATCATCTCCTGTAGAGTAATCTTCCTTTTTTCGGGCAAGGGAAATTGCTTGCCTACACAGACCATGGTTTCGCCGGTAATTAACCGCTCAAAAGTTAATTTTTCGTCATAATCCATTGATTGAGTACAAATCAAGCCAAGATCCACATGACCGTTTAAAACATCATCATGAGCTTTTCGAGAACCGCTCTCAATAATCTCGACATGAACATTCTGAAACTTACTCTTAAATACCGCTAAAGTTTTAGGTAGGAGTGTCACGCACATGCTGGGAATGGTTGTTATGTAAATAGTACCTGTTAATTGGGAATTTTGGTTTTCAGCTATCTTTCTGATATCTCCGACCTGATTTAAGATATTTCTAGCCTTTTCAATAATTAATTTGCCTGTTTCAGTAGGCCGTGTTCCTAATCTTGAACGGACAAAAATGGTGGTTTGCAATTCCTCTTCCAAACTTGTAATGGATTGACTTACGCTTGGCTGCGATATATGCAGCCTTTCCGCTGCAATAGTTATTGAGCCACAGTCAGCAGTTTCTACGAGATATTGCAATTGCTCAATTCGCACGAAATCACCTTCTTTCTTACATAGGGAATGGTTATGTTACCATAGGAAATCCATATTTTACATTATAAATGGCTATATGCTTAAATAATACTACAGAAGGAAAGCGCTATCAATAATTCTTGAGAGGAAGTGGAACATGAGAAAGTGGTTGAGTATGATTCTTGTTTCGAGCCTAGTGACATTAGCGGGGTGTGGGGTACCAAATCCTAAGGCACCAGCAGAAAGTAAATCTTCAAGCGCAACGCCATCCTCTGAGGTAAAAGAAATTAACATTGCCGGGGGAACGGGAGTAATCGAAAACTTCATACGGGAAGAGATTATTCCCAAGTATCAGCAAAAAACGGGAATAAAGGTCAATTACACATCAGGTCAATCCAATGAAACAATTTCCAAGGTTGAAATTCAAAAAAATGCGCCGGAACTGGACCTAGTATTTGTGACGCCGACTGAAGCGCAAAATGCTGTAAATAAAGGCCTGATTGAACAGGTGGATGAAAAACAGATTCCCAATTTATCTAAGCTTGACGACCAATACGTATTGCTAGGGAAGAATGGCACCCCATTTATGGGATTTGTAGTAACACCGGTATATAACAAGAAGTCATTTGAGGAAAATCATTGGAAGCCAATCGAATCATGGAATGACCTGATTCGAGCCGAATATAAAGGAAAAACGGGCTTTGCAGATGTGACGAACGACTATGGATTTACTATTCTATATAATCTTGCCCGAGCAAACGGCGGTTCTGAGGACAATTTAGAACCTGGGTTAAATAAAGCCAAAGACTTAGCAGGTTATTCAGACACATTCTATAAAGGATCAACGCAAATTATGGCAGCTCTTCAACAAGGGGCAGCAGATCTAGCGGTCTTGCCGAGTTACTCGATTTACGAATTAGTTTCCTCCGGCTTACCGCTAAAGATGGCCATTCCAAAGGAAGGGGCTCCATTGCAAGGGTTTCATGCCTTACTTGTAAAAAATTCTAAACACCAAAATGCAGCCCAGGAATTTATCAATCTATGTATTAGTGAGGATATACAAAAGGTTCTTGCTGATTCTTCTTTCTATCCAGTGATAAAAGGAACAAAAGTATCGGACAAGGTTGAACAAATTATAGGGTTAAAGGAAAGCGATAAAATTTATAAACCAGATGTAGAGATTCTAGCAAAAGCTCGCCCTGAGATGGTTGATAGATTTTCGAAAGAAGTTTCACCGTTACTTGGGAAAAAGGTTAATAAGTAAATAGATTATGTAAGAAACACATTTGGAAAAAGGGAGAGAAGCGAAAAATGGGTATGACTGTTACCGAAAAGATTCTTGCTAGAGCTTCGGGTCGCGATAAGGTATCCCCGGGAGAGTTTCTAGATTGTAAAGTAGATCTGATATCCACAATGGACCTTCAGGGGAACCTAGTCCTTAATACATTAAAAAAATTAGGTGTATCAAAGGTGAGAAGCCCTGAAAAGGTCGCTATCATTTTAGATCATCAAAGTCCGTCACATTCCGTTGCAATGGCAGATATTCATAAAAACATTCGCACTACGGCCCACGAATTAGGTATTACCAATCTGTATGATGTGGGTACAGGTATCATGCACGTGATTCTTCCAGAAAAAGGACATATTCTACCTGGCGAACTAGTGGTAATGAATGAATCTCATACTCCAACGGCCGGAGCAATGGGGGCGGCCGTTATGGGGGTAGGTCAGACTGATGCTGCTGCAGTCATGGCACTGGGAGAAATATGGATGATGGTACCCGAAACAATCCGCATTAATCTAGTAGGAGAATTGCAAAAAGGGGTTACGACCAAAGACGTTGCATTAAAATTGATGTCCATTTTCCGCTATGAAGAAAAAGCAGTTTATAAAACAATCGAAATTGGGGGACCTGGATTGAGAACCATTTCAATGGACGGAAGGTTTACATTGACGAACTTCTGTTCAGATATGGGGGCGAAATCAGCTATAATCGAACCGGATGAAATTACTTTGGAATATCTTCAAGGCCGTGCCTTAAGGGATTATACTCCTTATTACAGCGATCCGGATTGCACTTACTCCGAAACCTATGAAATCAATTTAAACGAACTCGAGCCATTGGTTGCATGTCCACACGCTTTAGATAACGTACATCCAGTAACAAGCGTAGCGGGAACAAAAATTAACCAAGCCCATCTGGGAACGTGTACGAATGGTCGGCTGGAAGACATTAAGGCGGCAGCAGAGATTATGAAAAATCAACGTGTAGCTCTGGGAGTCCGGTTCCTCGTTGTACCTGGCTCCAAGGAAGTGTACAAAAAAGCGATGAAGCTTGGATATCTGGAAATCCTATCCGATGCTGGAGCAGTGATTATGTCACCCGGATGCGGCCCTTGCGCAGGTGATCATAGTGGGGTGTTGGCAGCTGACGAGATATGTATAAGTTCGGGCAATCGAAATTGGAAGGGAAGAATGGGAAGCAAAGATTCCTTTGTTTACCTAGGTTCTCCCGAAACAGTAGCTGCTTCAGCCATTCATGGTGTCATTACAGACCCGCGGGATTTTTACTAGAAGGGGTGGATATAGTTGGAAAAAGTAATCACAAGCAAGGTTTATTGCGTTGGAGATAACGTCACTGCTTTTGATATTATGCCTGCACGATTTAAAAGATCGGATAGGTTAGACTCAAATTCACTTGCAATGGCTGCTTTTGCGGATCTTGATCCGAACTTTGCAACTAAAGCTTTAGAAGGAGTTTACAAAATTGTTGTTGCTGGCAAAAATTTCGGGGGTGGAGGAAAAACAATAGAGGGGCCAGTATTTGCATTGAAAGGGGCCGGTATTCAGATTGTGGTTGCCGACTCTTTCGCTCGAATTTTCCTTCGCAATGCTATTAACAATGCTCTTCCAATCGTTGTTTGTCCAGGTATTACGGCAAAAGTAAAAACAAATGATGAATTAAAGATCGACCTTAATTTATCACGGATTGTGAATCTGACAACGGGAGAAGAGTATTCGAGTCAACCACTATCCGAGACTGCATTGAAAATTATTGCCGAAGGCGGATTAGTTGCATACACGAAAAAGAAATTAGCTGAAATGACATCGGAAATATCAAATTGACAAAATTATTTGAAAGTGGGAGGATAAAAATGGAATACGCTTTGAAGAAAAATTCGGTTAAAGCGATTATTCAACAGGGGAAAACTGCATTTGGTATGTATGTGGCAATTCCATCGCCGGTCATCGTCGAAATTGCCGGCCAGTCAGGTATGGATTTTATTCGCCTTGACTGCTGCCATTCCCCATTGGATCAATTTACGATTGAGCATATGATAAGAGCGGCGGAAGCACGCGGGATTCTTCCTTTTGTAAGAATAAACCATGATCCTCAAAAAATTGTAAGCGTATTAGAGATGGGGGCAGCGGGTATTGTCGTTCCTGATTTGTCCACAGCAGAGGAAGTACAGGACGTGGTTAATACAGCGCGATTTCTGCCTCTAGGGGCACGCGGAATGTACTCTGCTCCTAGAGCGGCGGGATACGGTTCTGTTCATGCTGTCGAATATGCGAACTGGTCCAATGAAGAAGTGCTTATTGGAATCCAGATTGAAAATGCAAGGGCTGTAGAAAATGTGGAAGAAATCCTTAGCGTACCAGGGATTAATATGGTGTTAAGTGGACGGGGCGATTTGGCTCAATCCCTGGGTGTTACCGGACAGAAAAATCACCCTCTTGTGCTTGAAGCCGAGGAGAAAATATTTAATGTTGCAAAATCCAAGGGGATCGCTATTTCTGTTAATCTGGATCCTACGAGTGCCGATTTTGCCGAGAATGTAGATCAATGGGTTCGCAAAGGCGCGCAAGTCATAACTTTTGGAGTCGATACTGCGTTGATCAGAAAGACGTTTGAGAATATGATGAGTATCGCACGTAACCAATAAACATCAATTCGGTTGGGAGGTAATCAAGTTGGTCAAAGCATATCAAGAGATTGATTTACACGATGTGAAAATTTGCGGAGCCTTTAAGAAATTTGGCTCAAATACGGTTCTCAATGGCATAGATTTGGATGTCAAGCAGGGTGAATTGCTCACCCTGCTAGGCCCTTCTGGCTGCGGGAAAACCACAACATTGAATGTGATTGCGGGTTTTATCGAAATTGATCAGGGGGAAGTATATATTAAAGGGAAGAAAATGAACGGAGTTCCGACCTATAAACGTGATCTAGGGATGGTTTTTCAGAGCTACTCCTTATTTCCCCATATGACAATATACGAGAATTTAAATTTCGGTCTTTCTTTACACAAAGTGAAAGGGGAAGAAAGTAAACGGCGAATCAACAGTGTTCTTGAGTTGGTCAAAATGACCGGACTGGAGAATCGTTATCCGCGCGAATTGTCTGGTGGCCAACGGCAGCGAGTCGCCATTGCCCGTGCGCTTGTAGTCCAGCCTCAATTGTTGCTCCTTGACGAACCATTAAGCAATTTGGATGCCAAATTGCGGCATGAATTACGTGCAGAGATCAAACGCTTGCAAAAAGAGCTTGGGGTTACAACAATCTTTGTCACCCACGACCAGGAAGAGGCGCTTTCCATGTCGGATAGGATTGTGGTGATGAATAAAGGCAGCATTGACCAAATTGGCTCTCCTACAGAAATTTATCAAAATCCAAAAACGGAATTCGTCTTTCAATTTATAGGGAAATCAAATTGTTTGCATGGAAGAGTATTCGCTATCGAGGATGGTAAAATCTGCGTGGAATTGAAAGAAAATTGGAAATTATTTGTTGATTTAGAGAATATATTGGGAGCCAATCGGACTTGTCAAGTAGGTGACGAAATCAAGCTATATATCCGACCGGAGAAGTTAGAAGTTATTCGAGCTGATCAGGATATGTATCAATGCAATAACAGATTTGCCGCAAAACTCACCCAGATGAATTATATGGGCTCTTATTGGGAACTGGATATTTCTTTCTTCGGAGAATCTTTACAAATAACTACCCCAACTTTTGACCCGAAATGGTCTATTGGAAACGAGGTGATTGTGGGATGGAAGTCATCAGACATGATTCTAGTACGGAAATAGATCTTCCAAACAAGACACCACACCATCGTCACTTGAAATGGAGGAAATTGCAAAGATATATTCCGGCAGTTCTCTTGTTATCCCCTTTGACGTTATTAATATTAGGATTTTTTATCGTGCCAATGCTTTACATACTTTATTTAAGTTTTATCGTTACGGATGACCTTTACGCTACAAATGCAACATATAGTATTCAAAATTATATCGCGTTTTTTACCGACCCATATTATTTAAGCTCACTTTGGACGACCATTAAAATAAGTTCCTACTCCACGATTATTTGCCTCCTGTTGGGATATCCAGTTGCTTTAACCATGTCCAGATGTACTCCTCGTGTAAGAGGTTATTTGACACTGTTGGTTGCTTCGCCATTGCTGATAAGTGTTATTGTGCGAAACTTCGGGTGGTATATCTTGCTGCTGCCGAACGGAACCATTAATCAAATACTGATGAGCCTTGGCATCATTGACAGCCCCTTAAAGCTTTTATTTTCCGAGATAGGCGTTGTGATTGGGTTATCTAGTGCCTATTTGCCTTATATGATTTTGTCGATTGCGACCTGTCTTTATAATTTAGATCCTTCCTTAGGGAAAGCCGGTGCCATTCTTGGGGCGAGTCCAAGGCGGACATTTATCTCAATTACGCTGCCGCTTAGTTTACCGGGTGTCGTTTCTGGCGTTGTGCTTGTATTTAGTCTATCGATGAGCTCTTATGTGACTCCCGCTTTAATGGGAGGGCCGAACATTAAGGTACTGCCTGTTGTTGCTTACGACCAAATTATGCATTTGTTCCGTTGGACTTACGGTTCCGCCATTTCTTATGTTTTGCTTGGTATCACTTTGGCAGCTATCACGATATTCACGCGGATGTTTGAGAAGGGCCGTTTTAAGGAGGTATTCCGTTAATGACAAAGAGAGGAAAACTTATGCCGTTCATAACGGGAGTTTCGATTATTTATATTCTGCTTCCCATGTTGGTTATCATACCCGCTTCGTTCACCCAGGCAAGCTTTCCCAGCTTTCCCCCGCAAGGATTTTCGATTCAGTGGTATACAAAATTGCTCCAACGTCCGGAATATATTGAAGGCTTTTATATCAGCATTAAATTTGCGCTTCTTACCGCCTTATTTTCTATCGTTCTTGGAACGTTAGGTGCGCTTGCACTTGCAAAATATAACCTTCCTGGTAAAGCTTTTATTGTTTCTTTCTTGACCGCTCCATTATCGGTACCACAATTGGTTCTTGGAGTATCATTGTTAATTTATTTTACTCCATTAGCCTTGTCGGGAACTTCTTTAGGCCTTTTTTTGGGGCATTTGATCATTAGTGTACCCTATGTCATTCGGCTCGCCTTAACGGGATTAAGCGGATTTGATTATACGTTGGAACGGGCGGCAATGATCCTTGGGGCCAATCCATTTCATGTATTTCGGAAGATTACATTGCCATTGATAACACCAGCGATCTTATCCGGAGGGATGTTTTCCTTTTTGACTTCATTTGATAATGTTACGGTTTCACTATTTTTGACATCTGGCGAAGTGACAACGCTGCCTATCATGGTGTTTCAACATATGCAGGATACGTACGATCCATTAACTGCTTCTATTTCTACCGTGGTGGTTCTTATATCCGTTATCCTCATTGTAATATTGGAAAAGATCCATGGCGTGGGACGATTTTTTGGAAGCGCCCATTAATAATTCTTACAGATATATTCTGTTAGAAGGTAAAAGAAAGGTACTGAGCTGTTTCCCATTAACCCCAGTTACCCGCCAGCTCTCACCAATGAATCCGCCTTTTGGGCTGCCTGATAATTACAAAGGAAACTGATTTAAAAACTGGGGGAATATAACCTGCATAAAGGGGGGGGTGTCCATTTATTTGCAAAAAAATGGAGGGAAAGCAAGAAAACGTCGAGTAGATATTGTTATAAATCCAAGATTATAGAGATGAATAAACTCTTTACGATTTCGACTTTTATTTATTTAAGAAAAATCGCTAATAATTTGCAAAAAAACCAGTCATCGACTGGTTTTTTAATATCTTATCCAACTGAGCAATAGGACTTAAATGAATTTACGAATAAAATATTTTCCCTGGATTCAAGATGCCATTCGGATCTAATAATTGCTTTATACTTTTCATGACATCCAATGCTTCTCCATGTTGAAGGGGCTGATACTTCATTTTGCCTAAGCCAACGCCATGTTCCCCGGTACAAGTTCCCCCGCAAGATAAAGCAAAGTTAACAATTTTTTCGTTAAATAGATTGGCTCGGTCCATATCATATGGGTTATTTGGGTCAATTAATACACCAGCATGGAAGTTTCCGTCGCCGATGTGGCCAATAATGTCGCCCTGTAACTCTGATTCCTTCATACATTTCCGTGTAAATTCAATCGCATCAGCCAGCTTGGATAATGGAACGCAAACATCTGTATTCATGACCTGCTTCCCGGGATTATTATGAATTAGCGCATATAAAGAATTATGCCTTGCTTCCCATAATTGGGTTCTCCCTAAGGAATCAATTTCAAATTCAAATTTATAACATCCAAACTCAGTAAATAATTCTTTCGTTACCTGTACCTCCGTTTCGACACTTCCTTTGATTCCATGAAATTCGAGAAACAGAGAGTCACCTTCTGCGTAATTGGTCCCAATTACATGATTTACATATTTAATTGTTTCACCTTCGACTAATTCAATACGTGCAATTGGAACGCCAAGAGTAATTAATGCGTGGGCTGCCTGGACTGCATGGTTTACCGATGGGAAAACTGCACGAGCAGCCATAATGACTTCTGAAATACCATACACCTGTAGCGTTAATTCAGTAAAAATGCCTAAGGTACCTTCTGAGCCAACAAAAAGTTCAGTTAAATTGTATCCAGATGATGATTTTTTTGCCTTTCCTCCAGTACGAATAACCCGTCCGTCTGCCAATACCACTTCTAAATCTCTTACATTGTCCTTCATGGCTCCGTATCGAACAGTGGTGGTGCCACTTGCATTAGTAGCGGCCATTCCACCTATTGTAGCATCAGCACCAGGATCGACGGAAAAAAATAAACCATACTTACCAAGTTCCTTGTTTAATTGCTTCCTTGTCACGCCAGGTTGGACTCGAACTAAAAAATCTTCTGGATTTATTTCCAATATTTTATTCATTTCTTGCAGATCAAGCGAGATTCCTCCTCTCATAGGAATCGCAGCTCCTTCAAGACCTGAACCAACGCCAAATGCGGTAACAGGAATGTTGTTTTGATTAGCAAATTTCATAACTTCAACAATCTCTTGGGTATCCTTCGGAAAAACCACAGCATCTGGAAGTCTTCCGGAATGAAAGGATTCATCTTTACTGTGATTTAAGAGAACGGTTTCATTTGTACTAAGGCGATCACCAGATATTTTTTGCTTTAAACTTTCTAGTAGATTCATTTTATCTCCTCGCTTTTAGCCTAAAAAGGGAAATTTGTTTCAAATGAATGAAAAATTAGTTTGCCATTTTTATAGTTTGTAAGAATCGCTCTATGCCATCGAGACCTTTTATCAGGTCTTCCCTCGATTGGGCGTAAGAAATTCTAATATATCCTTCTCCAAAATCAGAAAAAGAACTGCCTGGTATCACAGCAACCTTTTCCTGATCTAGCAGCTTCATCGAAAAATCTAAGGATGTTAACCCTGTTTTTTTAATAGAGGGAAATATATAAAAGGCACCTTTTGGTTCAACTACTTCCAAATCCATCTCTACTATTCTTCGATAAGCCAGTTCTTTCCGTAGTTTGTATTCGTTCTTCATAGCCAATATTTCCTCCGTATAAGTACCTTGAGTTAATGCGGGAATGGAGGCATACTGGCTGATGATACTTGGACAAATCGAATTAAAGGAATGGATTTTGTAAAACTGGTCAATCAAATAGGAAGGAGCAAAGGCAAACCCAATACGCCATCCAGTCATGGAATGAGACTTTGAAAGTCCATTAATGATAATGGTTCGGTCTTTTAAATTAGAAATACGGCCAATCGAAAAGTGCTCTTCATCATAAATTAACTCGCTATAAATCTCATCTGAAATAATAAATATTTTTTTATCTTCTAAAACTTTACTAATCTCCAATACTTCTTCTTGTGTCAAGATTGAACCTAGCGGATTACTAGGATAGGGGAGTACGACACATCGGGTTCTCTCGGTTATATGTGCCTCTAGTTGGGCAGCAGTTAACTTGAAATTACTTTCAGTTGTATCAATGAGAACGGGAACTGCGTTGCATAATTTAATGAGAGGTTCATACCCCGGATAGATCGGTACAGGCAGGATAACTTCAGAACCTTCTTCTAGAATGGTACGAAAAGCAAGGTCAAGAGCCTCGCTGGCTCCAGTGGTGACAATTACTTCGTCTTCGGGATGATAAGATAAATGATAAAGATCACGAACATAATCACATGCTGCCTGCCGCAGTTCAAATAATCCGGCGGTCTCAGAATAGGCATTTTGATTTTCTTCAATTGCAGTTATGCCTGCCTTTTTGACGTATTCAGGGGTAGAAAAATTCGGTTGTCCCCAAGTTAAGTTAATAATGTCAGTTGATCGCTCTATTTTATTTGCAATTTTGCGAATACCAGACATCTCTATTCCTAGTACGTTTTTATTTAGAAGATTTTTCATTTGATCATGTCCTTCCTTATCATTTTTTAAAGAACTGGGACAGGCATTATGAATTACTTGCTAAAATGTTTAAAAGCATCCACCACCTTATGAATAACCCATTTTCCATGAGATTTTATTCCCTGTATTGACCACTTCGCTAATCGTCCTCTTCAATTGATCCTCTGTTAAGCTAGATATATTTAATTTGATGCTTACAGCACCGATCACTCCTCCGTAATGATTAAGAATAGGAGATGCTATCGAAGAAATACCCCCTTTTTGCTCTTCTTGGACTAATTCAAAACTATCTATTTTTATTTTGTTTAAACGATGGTGGATGGAAGGCCTCTCGCTTTCTGGGAAGTCAGAAATTACTTTTTCCACAAAAATGGCTGGCATATGGGCAAGCATCGTTAAATTGGCAGCACCTGTGTATAAAGGGGTTCGAAGCCCTAATTTGTCATGGACACGGATCGTTTGATTAATGCAGTCAATTCTTTCAACAATGATGGATTCACTTCCGATTGGCTTGCTCAAGTAGACCGTTGCTTGGACCGTTTTCATCAGGTTCTCCAGCTCCGGCCTGATTAAGCTGACATAATCAAGCGTATCGTAAACGATTAAACCGTATTCAAGCCAAATGGTGCCAAGTCCATATAACTTACTTTGTGGATCCTGTTTGATCATTTCATGTTTCATCATTGCAGTTAAGATGCGATGCATCGAGCTATTGGGGAGTTCGCATTCTTTTGCTAGTTCTGTAATGGAAAACATTCGATTTGGATCATGTTTTATTAAGGCCTTTATTATGTGCATCGCACGATCAAGAGATTGCATATATGTCATCCTTTCTTACAGGTACTATTAAATAAAAGCAAATTTTTAAATGGCTGCTTGCTAAACTAGTGTCTTTAAAAGTTCGCATTATACTGAAAATTCATAATTGACAATAATCTCAACTTTCATTATATTTGAATTAAATCCCATTAGCAAGAATTAAATTCCACTATACGGAAAGGTTGGTAACGATGAATATAACAATGGACTATTGCTGTTCCATGTTTAAGAAATTAGAGCATGTGATTGTAAAACATCCACGAGATGCTTTTATCAGCCAAGAGTATCTAAATAGAAACTGGAAAACATTTAATTATATTTCGGAACCGGATTATAAGGAGGCAATAAGGGAGTACGAAGAATTTTTATCAATATTGAAAAGGCACGTTGGGAAAGTGAGCTTTTTGCCGCCATCTGATCAAACGGGACTTGACTCTTTATACGCACACGACCCTGTTAAGTTCACCAAGCATGGAGCGATCATTCTTAAGTCAGGCAAAAAAGTAAGGCAAACTGAAGCTGAAGTATATAAGCAGTTTTTAAAAGAAAATGATATTCCGATTGTTGGTGAACTTTCCGGAGATGCAGTGGCCGATGGCGGGGATCTTGTCTGGCTGGATGAACGGACATTGGCAGTAGGGCGTGGATTCCGGACAAACGATGAAGCGATAAACCAATTAAAAGAAATAACCAAACCTTTCATCGATGATTTCATTGTTGTTCAGCTCCCCTATCATCAAGGGGAAGAAGAATGCTTGCACTTGATGTCGTTTATCAGTATGGTGGACCATAATTTGGCGGTCGTTTATTCGCCGTTGATGCCCGTATTTTTCCGACAGTTATTAGAGAAAAGAAACGTTCAGATGATTGAAGTTCCTGAAGACGAATATCACAATCTTGGCTGCAATGTTTTAGCACTTGCCCCAAGGATTTGTGTGATTCCTAATGGAAACGATTACACAAAGAGGGAGCTTGAAAAGGCAGGAGCCACCGTATACGAATACAAAGGGACAGAAATCTCTTATAAGGGAACTGGAGGTCCAACCTGCCTTACTGCACCTGTTGTTAGAAAGTAGGTAATGAAGACGAAGAAATTCCTTAATGGAATCAGATTCATTGATTGATAGAAATAGATTGCAGTTTATCGAGCAGGAGGTTAAAGCATGGTAATAGGCAACAGTTTGTCGATTGTTAATGCTACAAAATATTATAAGAAATTTAAAGCCGTTGACGATGTAAATTTAACGGTAAATCAAGGCGAATTCCTAACAATATTGGGACCAAGCGGCTCCGGGAAAACTTCCTTACTAAAATTAATTGCCGGCTTTGAACAATTAAGTAATGGTTCTATTGTTTTAAATGATGTAGATATCTCAAAGAAGAAGCCTTATGAAAGAGAGATTGGTATGTTGTTTCAAAACTACGCCCTTTTTCCTCATATGACTGTCTTTGATAATATCGCTTATCCACTGCGTCTTCGTAAATTTCCAAAAGAAGTAATAAAACAAAAGGTAGAAACGATCCTTAAACTTATTCATCTTGAGCAATTTGGGTCTAGATACCCGGAACAGCTAAGCGGAGGACAACAACAACGCGTAGCCTTGGCAAGAGCAATTGTCTTCAATCCACCACTTCTTCTATTAGATGAACCTCTAGGCGCCCTTGATAAACAATTACGTAAACAAATGCAATTGGAAATAAAACATATTCAAAAACAAGTAGGGATCACAACTGTAAGCGTAACCCATGATCAGGAAGAAGCATTAACGATGTCTGACAAAATTTGTGTCATGAATAATGGGAAAGTCGAGCAAATTGATACACCTGAAAATATTTATAAACATCCTAAAAATCGCTTTGTTGCGGAATTCATCGGGGAAATCAATTTGATAAAAGGCAATGTGGTAAATGTTTCTGAAGAAAATGTTAAGGTTAAGGTCCATGATTCGTTTATTGCTGATGTCGAACGAATAAAAGATTTTGGGATAGAAGTGAAGAATCAATCCATGCTGATTGCACTACGACCAGAAAATATTCAGATTGCCAGAGATCTATCCCAGTTTCAAAACACGATTCAAGCCAAAATTATAGAAACCATTTATGTAGGGGAAGCAGTCAATATCAAGACCGTAACGGAAACGGGGGAAGAAATCACGGCAAAAATTCCAGCGCATATGTCTGACCTGTCTGGCAGCGGAAGGGATATCCTCTTAGGATGGAACTCTAAAGATGCGTGTTTAATTCAAGATGAAAAAACTGCTTAATTTATAAAAAATAGGGAGAGGGGAATTCGAAATGAAAAAAAGATTATCGTCTGTTTTGACAACTGCTGTTGCAGCCCTGCTTATTGCTGGGTGTAGCAGCGGGGCAACTGGAGGCGAGGCTAAAAAAGATAAGGAGCTTGTAGTGGTGGATTGGGGTGGTCCATATACAGATATCCACAAAGAAACAGTCTTTAAGCCTTTTGAGAAAAAATATGGTGTTAAAGTTACTGTTGTAACCCCTCCAGATGTGGGCAAATTGAAGTCTATGGTAAAAAGCGGAAATGTTGAATGGGATGTAGTCAGCGTAGGTAATGATTTTGCCATTCGAGGAGGGAAAGAAGGCCTGCTAGAAAAGTTGGATTTTAATGTGATTAAAACAGATGGCCTCCCAAAGGAACTTGTTCATGATTATGCCGTACCTGAAAATGTCTTCTCAACAGTGATCGCTTATAACTCAGAAACTTTCCCTAAGGGGAAACATCCTAAAAGTTGGGCAGATGTATGGGATACTAAAAAATTCCCAGGTGCACGCGGATTATATAAGGACCCAATGTGGACGCTCGAAGCAGCTCTTTTAGCAGATGGTGTAGAGCCGGATAAATTATACCCTCTTGATGTAGACCGCGCCTTTAAAAAATTGGATGAGATAAAGGAGCATGTAAAAGTTTGGTGGACTGCCGGGGCACAGCCGCCAGAAATACTAGCTACGAATGAAGTTCCGATCACAAGTGCCTGGGGTGGCCGGATAACATCAGCCAGAGACGATGGGGCAAAGGAAGATGTTGAATTTAACCAAGGCTTAATTCTATCTAACTCTTGGTCCGTACCTAAAGGAGCACCACACAAGGATTTAGCTATGAAGTTTATTGCATTCTCACTTGAGCCTGAGCAGCAAGCAGCTTTATCGATGAAATATGATAATGCTCCAGCCAATTCTAATGCCGTTTCACTTTTATCTGACGAAAGAAAAGAACGTTTAGGCTTGGGCGCTTCCACTGAACAATTAGATAATCAAATTTATATTGATACTGCTTGGTGGGTAGATAACTATGATAAGGTTAATGAACGTTTCCAGAAGTGGCTTTTAGAATAATAGGAGGATAAAGATATGATTGAAATAAAGTCTGATTCCTGGATACCTGCCAAGCAGGTATCCTTCTCCCAAAGGTTGGCACGATTATCAGGATTGCAATGGCTTCTTCTGCTTATTCCATTTGGCTATATTTTTATATTAATGTTTTTTTCCATGGTAGATTTCTTTAAGCTTAGTTTTTTTGATGAAACTGGATTTACCTTGGGATATATTAGCCGCATTTTCTCTACGGATATATACTTGAAGGTTTTGTGGCTGACACTAAAAATAGCATTCCTTGTTACCTTGTTTTCATTAATTTTCGCCTACCCGTTGGCTTATATGCTGGTAAGTACAAAATCGAATCTATGGAAAAAAATAATTTTTTCAGCAGTGTTAATTCCTTTTTGGATTAGTTTATTAGTACGGACATTTTCATGGACCATTTTATTACGAAAAAATGGTGTCATTAATACGATTTTAATAGATTTAGGAATTATCAATCAGCCGCTTGAGCTGATTTACAATACGACTGGTGTCGTTATTGCGATGACTCATATTCTTTTACCATATATGGTATTAAGCCTTTATTCCGTTATGGCCGGGATTGATCAAAAATTACTTCAGGCTGCGCAAGGTATGGGGGCGCGTCCATGGAAAGCCTTTCTGCAAGTCTTTTTTCCGTTGTCCGTCCCAGGGATTTTATCTGGTTCATTGTTAGTTTTTGTAATGGGAATTGGTTACTTTATTACCCCTGCTTTATTAGGGGGAACCAATACAACGATGATTTCGATGTTAATAGAAAGTAATATTAATACTACGTTAAATTGGCATTTGGCTTCCGCATTATCTCTCGTTTTATTCATAACAACGATTATTTTGCTATTTGCTGCCCTCTTGCTAACAGGGAAAAATCCTGTATTGAAGGAGTTGGAATAGGATGTGGCTTAGAATCATTGTAGGGCTCATTATCGTTGCCTTACTCTCACCTATATTAGTCGTGATCCCTATGTCCTTTTCATCGTCCAGTTTCTTTGAGTATCCCATTCCAGGTTACTCTTTCAAATGGTATTTGAGCTTTTTTAATAATGAAGAATGGGTCATTGGTTTGATTAGAAGTCTTTTTATAGCCATTTTCACTGCCGTGTTATCTACCATTCTAGGAGTAATGGCTTCGCTTGCCGTAACTCGTTTGAACTTTTGGGGGAAAAAGCTTTTTATGTCGTTAATGGTAGCCCCGATGATTATCCCGGTGATTATTACCGGAGTGGCCCTTTACCATTCGTTTGCTCCCCTAAAGCTAACGAATAGTTTTCTAGGATTGATTTTGGCCCATACGGTTTTAGCGCTTCCAATTGTCTTTGTAACCGTAACAGCTAGTTTAAAGGGGATGGACCGAAACCTGGAATTGGCAGCGATGGGTTTAGGATCAACCCCGATTGGTACATTTTTTAAAGTAACCCTGCCGCTTATACGTCCTGGCGTTCTGTCTGGTGCTTTATTTGCCTTTATTATTTCCTTCGATGAAGTGGTTGTTACGATCTTTTTAGGTGGACCTAATACAAAAACATTACCGATTGCGATGTGGGAAAATTTGCGGATGCAGGTTGATCCAACGATGGCAGCGGTTTCCTCCATTCTTATTGTCATCACGATAGTTGTGTTCCTATCACAGGAACTAGTGGCAGTTCGGAAAGCACGCTTAAAAAAAGTGAAGTAACGATTAATGGCAGGCTGGCCAAAAAATGACTCGCAGGAGGGGAAAAATGGGTAAACACGTTAATAGGGTAGCGATTGTCGGTTCTGGCTTTGTTGGTTCCACATATGCATATGCTTTAATGAATCAAGGAATTGCTGAAGAAATAGTATTAATAGATATAAATAAGGCTAAGGCGGAAGGGGACGCTATGGACTTAAACCATGGGAAGCTATTTACCCCTTCACCGGCAAAGGTTTGGCACGGTGATTATAGCGATTGTAAAGATGCCGACATTGTGTGCATTAGTGCAAGTGTAAGTCAAAGTGAAGAGGAAACACGATTAACGGTCGTAGAAAAAAATACAGCCATCGTTAAAGATGTAGTTGAAAAGGTGATGGCTTCCGGATTCGATGGAATCTTTTTGGTTGTGTCAAACCCAGTGGATATTATTACCTATGCAACATGGGAATTTTCAGGACTACCGAAAGAAAGGGTCATAGGGTCGGGAACAACTTTAGATACAGCCCGATTATTATTCTTGCTGGGCGAGTATTTTCGTATCGATCCTCGCAGTATTAATGGTTACATTATTGGAGAGCACGGAGATTCCCAGATTGCTAGTTTTAGTACGGCAACCATCTGCGGAAAGCCATTATTGGACATTGTAACGTCAGATAGTCAAAACCGTTTAACAGACCTTGAAAAAATCGCTAATGATGTACGGGATGCAGCCTACCATGTTTGGGATCGAAAGGGAGCCACTTATTTTGGAATTGGGATGGCATTAGCTAGAATTACAAAAGCGATTTTAAGAAATGAAAACATAATTCTGCCGGTTTCTGCCTATTTAGATGGGGAATATGGTTTTCATGATGTTTATGTTGGAGTACCAGCGGTTATAAACAGGCAGGGAATAAGCAAGATTATTGAATTGGATTTGAACCAGGCTGAGCAAGAAAAATTAACTTCTTCCATTAATATTCTAAAAAGTACGATGGAACCGTTATTCAAAAATAAGGCACGGCTTTAATATTGAGATTTATGTTTCCTAGATGATAAGTAGTATTTTCCTAGCTACTTAAGAGGGAACGAATATATACATTGGAGGTATTTTTCATGTTTAAGAATGTAATTGTTAAGACTCCCGGAGAGTCATACGTAAATGGGTTAACAACATCAAACCTTGGGACACCTGTTTTGGATAAAGCCATCGAGCAGCACCATTCTTATATTGAGGCCCTAAAAACATGTGGCGTTGAGGTTACCCTATTACCAGGAAATGCAGATTTCCCTGACTCAACATTTGTCGAGGATACAGCCGTTCTTACCGCTAATTTTGCCGTAGTAACCAACCCAGGTGCAGTTTCACGTAATGGTGAAATTATAGAAATGGAACCAGTTTTGAGGAAGTTCTACGATAATATTTATCATATTGAGGCACCTGGCACCCTTGATGGCGGCGATATATTACAAATCGAAGATTATTTTTATATTGGTATATCTGTTCGAACAAACTATGAAGGTGCGGTTCAATTAAAGCAAATTCTTGAGGGGGAAAACTTCAAGGCAACCATCGTGGAACTAAAAGAGTTTTTCCATTTAAAGACAGGTATTACCTATTTAGGTGAAGGTACGATTGTTGTTGCGGGGGAATTTGTTGATCATCCTGTTTTTAATTCGTATAAGAAAATTGTTGTTCCACCTGAAGAGGAGTATGCTGCTAACTGTATTCGCGTAAACGATTATGTTATTGTCCCAGCCGGCTTCCCGCTTACTAAACAAAAAATTGAAGATGCAGGCTACAAAACGATTGAGGTAGATACATCAGAATTCCGTAAATTAGATGGCGGGTTAAGTTGCTTGTCCTTACGGTTTTAATTATAAATGAAGTTCTTGTAATTTTCCGTAGTACGAAGGTTGGAGGGCAGAGTCATGGCTGAATTTCAATGGGCGACAAAGGAAGGGCTATCTAGTCTGTTATGCGAAGTAGTTAGTTGGGATAGTCGAACACGAACTCCAGGTGAAATTGAGTTTCCTAAAAAGGTTCAGGCAAAACTGCAGCATTTATCATATTTTCAACAGAACCCTAGTCATTTAGGGCTTTACGATGCAGATTTAGGCAGGAGTTTTCTAACAGCTTTATATAAAAGCCCAAAGGTCAAGGAGACCGTTGTTCTTATCAGTCATTTTGATACGGTTTTTACTGAAGAATATGGAGATCTTGAGGAGTATGCATTTCGCCCGAAGGAACTTACTAAGTTGCTCTATAACCGAATGGAAAGCCTTCCTTTGGATGCACGGGATGACCTCCTGTCTGGTGATTACTTGTTTGGCAGAGGTACCATGGACATGAAAATGGGACTTGTCATGCATATGGGATTAATTGAAAAGGCCACGGTTGAAAAATGGCCCATTAATTTATTGCTTTTAACGGTTCCAGATGAAGAGGTGAATTCGTCTGGCATGCGCGCGGCCGTGCTGAAATTGCTTGAACTGAAGAAAGAGTATGAACTCGATTACAAACTTTTCCTGAATGGTGAGCCGGTCTTCACTCAACAGCCAGGTGACCCGAATTATTATGTTTACTCTGGTTCAATTGGAAAAATTATGCCATCTGTACTGTTTTACGGGCGGGAAACACACGTAGGGGAACCGTTGAGCGGTATTACAGCGAACTATATAGCTTCTTTTATGACACAGAAGATGGAGTGGAATGAACAACTTCAAGAGACGGTCATGGGAGAGAAAACGCCTCTTCCGGTTAACCTGCAGCAAAAGGATTTAAAAGTAGAGTATTCGGCCCAAACACCATTTCGTGCTGCAGCCTTGTACAATGTGTTTTTAATGAAACGCAATGCTGCGGAAATTATGGATAACTTTGAAGAAATTGCTTTGGATGCGGCAAAGGTGTGCAATGAGGCCTATCAAAAATCTTGTACATCACAGAATGTGAAGCCGATAGGAACCGTTCGTGTGTTTCGGTATGAAGAATTGTTGAAATATGCGGTAAAAAAGCTTGGCAGTGAGTATGTAAATTCTATTAAACGAGTGATTCACGGAAAGAATAACTTGGATGACCGTGAAAAATCATTCCATATTGTTGAATCATTAATGATTGAGTGTCAAGAGTTAGCACCGGCAATGATTTTACTTTTTGCTCCTCCGTATTATCCCGCAGTGAATTCTTCTGATTGCGAGTTTATTAGTGAATGTGTGGATTATATTAGGCAACAGGGAATGGAGAAGTTTGGGCTGTCCGTTCAACAAAAACACTTTTTCAATGGAATTAGCGATTTAAGCTATGTGAATTATAAAGATTCTGGCAGCGGTTGGACGTCATTCATCGACAATACACCAGTTTGGGGACACAGTTACAGTATTCCGTTTCAAGAAATGAAAGAACTTCGAGCACCCGTTTTGAACATTGGACCATTTGGTAAAGACGCACATAAACGCACCGAACGACTTCACAAAAGGAGTGCATTTGTAGAGGTACCTGCACTTGTGGAGGCTTTGATCAAAAAGATTAGTACCCAAACGAGCCCTATTAAGCCTCTTAATTGCTGATTAAATTTATGACTTTCCTGCCATTTGCTGGACCAAAAAAGGTGATCAGGCTCTACCCAAATTTCTGGGTGGTGCCTGGTCACTTTTTTTGGTCCAATTTTGTAATCCATAAAAAAGCCATTGCCATAAAATATTCACTTTTTTATAAAAACCACCCTATCCGTTTTCTTCACCAAACCATAAATAGAGAATGGATAGAGTTTTCCAATAAATAAGGATGGTGGTTAAGGATGGCAAAGTATCGAATGGTGCGAACTGAATTTTGGGACAATCCCATTGTGGAAGAGATGACCCCGGAGGAGAAGTATTTTTACCTCTATCTGCTGACAAATTCGAAAACAACTCAAATTGGCATCTATCGAATAACGAAGAAGCAAATGGCTTTTCATTTGGGCTATTCTATGGAGACCGTTCATTCGTTAATGGAACGATTTGCCGAGCATCATCAGTTGATTCGCTATAATCCGGAAACAAGAGAACTGGCGATTAAATACTGGGGGGAATATAACCTGCATAAAGGCGGGAAACCGATTATGGACTGTATAACCGCCGAGCTAAAAGAGGTCAAGGATCGCTCGCTTATTTCGTATGTTTCGGAAGGCATTAGCAATCCCGGGATTAGCAGCCTTTACGAATCTTTTAGTAGACAAGAAGAAATGCTTTTTAGCAACGAGGGCAGTGAACGAGAGGAACAGACTACATATACCGATAGTGAAGCAGAAGAGTTGTACGATACGTCAACGAACCGTGAGACGATACGTGGGCAAAAAGAAAAAGAAAAAGAAAAAGAAAATAAAAAAGAAAAACAAAAACAAAAAATAGCTTCTCGTCCAGATGTTGAGGACGCTCCAGATTTAAAGAATCTTACAAAACCAGAAGATGTGAATGAAATTATCGAGTTTTGGGACGCGAATGGTTTTGGTTTTACAAACGTGATGGCGAAGCAGCAGCTGTTAGCATGGTTAGAGGATTCTAGCTTTTTACAGCCGAAAGAGATGATCCTAAAAGCCATGGAGATTGCCTGTGCGAATAACAAGCGAAGGCTCAACTATATTGTTGCGATTCTTAGAAACTGGGAAAATGAATCGTTACTGACCGCAGCAGATGTTGATGCCCATCAGGCACCCCAACAGGCAGTACCAATATCCAAGCAATCAACTGAAAACTTTCGTAACGGAAGAGATATTCCACGTGGATTCCAACTTGATCTAACGGCAGGTGAAGAGGAATGAGTATGGCTGAAAAAGCGTTCTTGGGCAGTTTGATGAAGGCGGAGTACTTACTAACGGATACCGTGATTCAGCCTGAACAGCTAGAAAGTGCACGGCATAAAGAAATCATGCGAAAAATGGTGGAATTCAAACGTGCCGGTAAGAATCTTGATTTAATTACTTTTTCAACCCTGTCCGATCTCGAATCAGTAGGGGGAATGTCCTATCTTTCTGAGCTGTTGTCCTATGCAGACATCGAGAAATTTGATGGAACGGAAAAGCTCATACTTAAGTCGTGGAAGGTTTCGGGAATGAGGAAGGATTTTGAGAGTTTTCCAGCTATAAAAGCGATGAAAAAGGCAAATGACTGTCACTACCCGCAATTTGTCGAATTCTCCTCGACAAGATTCGGGTGGTGCCAGTCACTCTTTTTTATGAGGAAGACGGATAGGATGGTTTTCATAAAATGAATATTACTTAACAACTTTTGTTTTAAGGACGGGAATTATCCATGTGCTACTTTTAATGGATAAATTTACAAAAAAGGGGATCAAATCTTATTTGTTGGAGGAATGGCTTTATTTTTTCCAGTTTCTGCTTTTCTATTATGAGCTCTAACATGTTTTCAAAAATAAAAAAAAGATATCGAATATTCAATAGCTAAAACTAATTTTGTATTACAAATTTCACAATTAGTATTGTTTCTTCATTTTTATTTGGTGGAATTTAGCGATTTCAACGTAGTTTATGGCATTTCTTTTAATGATCATTGACTTGCATTATTCATTATCATAAAATTTGTATTACAGGTATCGGTAAATTAGAATGATTAGGGGCATTGGTTATGGCTGAAAAAGAAAAAATATCGCAAACGATTTCTCGTGAATTGTTAAATATGATTGAAGTTGGAAAGTTTCCTCCAGGTTCAAAATTGCCAACAGAAATGGAACTAGCTGCACACTTTGGCGTAAGTAGAATCCCGATTCGAGAGGCACTCAGTGTCTTAAGGGCTGCGGGTGTGATTAGCTCGCGTCAAGGTGGAGGCAGTTACGTTGAAGAAAGAGCTGCGACTTTTCTGCTGCATCAAATTCGTATTGAAAATGATGATAAAGAAATCATCAAACATCTATTTGAGATGAGAAAAATTCTAGAGCCTGAGGCGGCCTATTTAGCTGCACTTAGGCGTACTCCAGAACAATTGGAACAAATGGAACAGGCTTTGAAATGGCTGGAGAGAGAATTTACTGATGAGGAGAAAATGGGCACAGAGGCTGACATCGAATTCCATCGATCCATTATTTTAGCAACGCAGAATCCGATCATGATTCATATGATCGAAAGTTTATCTGCCCTTTATGAGAGAGCATTAAAGATTACACTCGAGCCTAATTTGGTGTTAAAACAAAGACGAAAAGCGGCTCTTAAAGAACACCAGGATATTCTATTAGCCATTAAAATGGAAGAACCTGAGCTGGCAAAAATCCAGTCTGTTATTCATTTGAAAAATGCAGAGAAAAAACTAAGTTTACTTTTTTAAGCTTATTATTACTTAGAAAAAAAGGAAGTGAAAAACTCCATTGAAAGCGATAACATCAGCACATGTTAAAGAAATTATATCCATCGTAAAAACAGGGAGAGTATTGACAAATGAATCCGATCGCTACAGTTATTCCTTTGATGGTTCGTTTGGTACCTATCTGCCCGATGTGGTCATTCAGACAAAAAGTGTGGAGGAATTGGCCGCACTTGTGAAATTGGCCAACCGAGAAAAGATTCCGGTCTATCCACGCGGCCAAGCGACCAGTTTAAGTGGAGGTCCGCTTCCCGTTAAAGGTGGAATGGTTTTCGATCTGTCCGTTATGGATGACTTACTTGAAATTCATGAAGAAGACTTGGTTGCCATTGTGTCTCCTGGTGTATTAACATCTAATATTCATCATGCAGCCGAACAGAAAGGTTTGATGTACCCTCCTGATCCCAGCAGTTCTCATGTATCCACTATTGGTGGAAATTTGGCGGAGAATTCGGGCGGCCCGCGAGGATTGAAATATGGGGTAACGAAGGATTATGTCATTGGGTTGGAAATGATCACGCCGCAAGGGGAAATTATCCGGACAGGTGGCCGGACAGTGAAAAACGTAACCGGCTACGATTTGACCAAACTCATTGTAGGCTCCGAAGGTACTCTAGGAATAATTACAAAAGCCATCTTGCGCTTGATTCCAAAGCCGCAAGCTTCAGAAACGGTGATGGCTATTTTTAATAGCCTTGTGGATGCAGGAAGAGCCATATCGAAAATTCTTTCCTCCGGAATTCTCCCGTCTAAAATGGAATTGATGGATCAAGCCTCGATTATAGCTGTAGAAAATTATCAGCCTTCTGGGCTTCCTAGGGACGCCGAAGCGTTGATTCTCATCGAACTTGATGGGCACCCCTCTGCGGTTACAGATGAAGCCGAACAGGTCTCGAAGGTATGTAAAGAAGCGGGAGCAATAAAAGTGCGAGTTCCCAAAACTAAGGCTGAAACAGAAGAGGTATGGAAGGCACGAAAGTTGGTTTCTCCCGCCATTGTCAGGATTAAGCCAACCAAAATTTCGGAGGATGCCACCGTTCCACGGAGTAAAATACCAGAAATGTGTCGTCGGCTCCAAGAAATCAAGAAAAAGTATAATGTACACCTTGTGGTTTTTGGTCATGCCGGGGATGGCAACCTTCATCCTAATATTATTGCAGACAAATCGGATAAGGAAGAAATGCGGCGGGTCGAGCTGGCAGTTACGGAGATTTTTGAAGCCGCTGTACAATTGGGTGGAACTTTGTCTGGGGAACATGGCATAGGAACCATGAAAGCTCCATTTATGGAAATGGAATTGGGGGCCGAAGGATTAGATATGATGAAGAAAATTAAGCAGGCTTGGGATCCGAATAATATTATGAATCCTGGAAAGATTTTCCCTGAGCCGGGGCAAAAGTTGGTGTTAAGCGAATGAACCATGACCTAGAACAATTGAAAGAAGAAATTAAATATGAAAAAACCAATAGCTGTGTTCAATGCGGCTACTGTTTGCCAGTATGTCCTACCTACGCCACGATGGGTAAGGAAACTCACTCCCCGAGAGGGAGAATTAATTTGGTCAAGATGGTAGGGGAAGGAAAGATTACAGATTTATCCGTTCTGGAGGAACCGATGGATTTGTGCCTTGGCTGCCGCGCGTGTGAGACCGCTTGTCCTACCGGGGTTGAATACGGTGGCATTCTGGAAGCAGCCAGAGCGGCAATCACACGACGTAAAAAGTTTTCGGTTCCGGTTCAAACTTTGCGCAACACCTTATTCAAAGAGGTCTTCCCTAGCCGTAAAGCAATGAATTTCATCGGGAATTCCATGTGGCTATATGAAAAAAGCGGTATTCAAAAACTGGCGAGAAAAAGCGGGCTGGTGAAAAAATTACCTTCTCATTTAGGTGAATTCGAAGCGATCACCCCGCCTGCGGTATCCCCATGGGAACGTTCAAGTCTCCTCCGTGTTACTCCAGCTAAAGGGGACAAAAAGTATACGGTCGCATTCTTTGTGGGTTGTGTGATGGATGCAATGTTCAGAAAGATCAACCACCTTTCCGTCAAGCTGCTTTCCGAGGCAGGTTGTGACGTGATTGTCATAGAGAATCAGACTTGCTGTGGAGCTCTACACGCTCACTCCGGAGAGTTAGAAGAAAGTAAAGGTTTAGCAAAAAGGAATATTGCGGCTTTCGAGAAGGAAGAAGTAGATTTTATTGTCAATAATGCCGGCGGTTGCGGGGCAATGCTTATCGAATATGATCACCTATTAGCGGATGAACCACTATGGGTCGAACGCGCGAAACGTTTTTCGGAAAAAACGAAAGATATCTCCCAAATCCTTGTTTTATGCGGAGGCATTAAATCGAAAGACTGCTTACCTCAAAGGGTAACGTATCAGAGATCTTGTCATATGACAAATGTTCTAAAAGTAACAAAAGAGCCGCTTCGATTAATCCAAAGCGTACCAAATGTAGAATTCATAGAAATGAACGATGCGAATATGTGCTGCGGCTCGGCAGGGATATACAACATTGTGAATTATGATGCCTCAATGGAGATCTTGGATCAAAAAATGGAGAATGTAAAAGATACAAAAGCAACGACCATTATTACGACCAACCCTGGATGCCTGATTCAAATGAAGCTGGGAATTGAACGTGAAAATTTAAATGGAAGCATGCGAGCTGTTCATTTAGTAGAATTCTTGGCAGAAGCAACCGGGATTTTGTAAATCATATAGGTAATATAAGAAATACCAGCTAAAATATACTCTTTACTTCCCAGCCTTTTTGTCTAATTCTGTTTAATGGAAGCTTAAAATAATCTCCATCTGTTTGATCAGTTGGGGATTATTTTACGTTTACTTTAATTCTATTTTTGGCTTTCCCAAATGATTTCCTTTCACCTTACCCATCACGATCCCTCCAGAATTCCTATCAATTTTCTTCCTCTCCTGGTCAGCAACATAGGACAACAGGCAAAGGAATTGATCCTCCATTAGTATCCCCATATCTCTCAAACTCTAGAATTTCCAGCTGAGAAATAAATAAATAAATAAATAAATTTCGGTCTCTAAGACCACGATAACGGAGCATAGTTTGTGCGAGATCTCTTTCCATTCCATTTACAAAAATTGTATTGACTAAGAGAAATGATGATTGTAAGCTTGTAATACAACTATCAAATTAACATAATTAAGTGAAAAAGAATAGATTTCTATTAAAAATGAAATAGTGGTAAGGTTTTTCCTGTAAAAAAATATCTTTTTAAGGAGGATTTTATGGTTCATACAGTAAAGCGAATGAAAATAGTTGACCAAGTACTTGAACAATTAAAACAGAAAATACGAGATGGGGATTTTCCAGAAGGTTCAAAACTCCCATCTGAAAATAAGCTTGCTGAAATGTTTGGTGTTAGTAGGCAACCTATTCGTGAAACAATTAGTGTGCTCGTTGCGAGTGGACTTGTAGAATCGATTCAAGGTGGTGGAAACTTTGTAAAAAAAATCCCCACAGAGGATCTACTAGATACGGTTGCATTTGAAATGATAACAGAAGAAGAAATTTATAACTTGCTTGAATTGCGAACAGTAATTGAGACAGAGGCAGCAGCATTTGCAGCAGAACGGCATACCGAGGAAGATCTTAAGAAGATATATGAAGCCTTTCAGCAAGTATCAGATACGATTAATGATGATTCCGTTGTTGGAGATCAAGCAGATTATGATTTCCACATGTCCATCGTAAAAGCTGCAAAAAACTCTTTTCTCACACAAGCGGTTGAAAATGTAAGAGAACTTTATCGAAAAGCCCTTACCTATTCGTTAAAGAAAAACGTAGGAAGAAGAGAGAAGCGTGAACAAGTACACCAAGAACACCAAAATATTTATGAAGCAATTAAAAGAAGAAATAAAGAAGCTGCAGCATTTTATATGAAAGAACATTTAACAAATGCACGATTGAAACTCGGGGACCCTCGGGTGAAGAAGTAGTCAACAACCTTACCAGTTTTTTGTTCGCATTTTAAATATTGCCTATTAACAATCGAATTCCCATCTGATTGACAGGTGGGGATTTATTTATATCCAAACATTTAAACCTTCTACGGGAATGAAGTGCAAAGGGTAGAAGGTAGAAAATTTGGAAAATTTTAAAATGTATATTGAAATTGGAAATCCTATCTTGTATGATTGTATTACAAGTTTAATAAAGCGATTACAAAGGATGTGAAATAATTATAGTTTTATTGGGAAAGAATAATTAGAAAATACAGAATTATTAAAATTTTTTGTTAGTACTATAAACTTTATTAACTGAATTTTCAGGAATAATTAATGGGAATTATGGGAACTATCACTGCTTTAGTACGGATCAATCCGTAAAATCAGTGCTAGGGGTTTCAAAAAATATTTTTAGGAAGGAAGAAAATAATATGAATTTTGCTCAACAAGGATCTAAAACGAGTCAAGCAGCCGATTTCGATGTGGTTGCTATTGGTGGGGGTTTTTCGGGACTGTACATGATTCATAGTTTACGAGAGGCTGGTTACTCTGTCAGAGTATATGAGGCAGGCGGGGATGTCGGCGGAGTATGGTATTGGCATCGCTATCCTGGATTACGTTGCGATGTGGAGAGTTTTGCTTATTGCTATTATTTCTCTGAAGAGCTATATAACGAATGGACATGGACTAGTAGGTATCCTAGTCAGCCGGAGATTCTCCGTTATATCAATTTCGTAGCAGATAAATTTGATTTACGTAGAGATATTCAATTCAACACGCGCATTAATGCTGCTCATTATGACGAGGTAAACGAACGTTGGCAGATTTACTTAAATGACGGTACTAGTGTAACGGCTAAGTTTTTCATCCCTACGGTAGGCGGGCTCACCTCTGCACCCAACGTTCCCAATTTTAAAGGTTTACATAGCTTCGAAGGGGAATGGTATCATACCGGAAATTGGCCAAAAGAAAAGGTTAATTTCAAAGGTAAACGTGTTGGTGTCATCGGCACTGGGTCAAGTGGTATGCAGGTAATACCGGAAATTGCAAAAGAAGCTGATCATTTAACTGTTTTCCAACGGACGCCTCAATATTCCATTCCGGCGGGGAATCATGAGCTTGATCCTGAATATGTACGACAAAGAAAAGCAAATTTTAAAGAATTAAAGCAACAGATTCGAAATAGCCGTACTGGTGATTTTAAGAGACTCATTGATAAATCAGCTTTAGCTGTAACAGAAGAAGAACGGTTGCAAGAATTTGAAAGCGCTTGGGAAAAAGGCGGAGGTCTGCCAAGATATAATGATCTGTTTACCAACGAAGAAGCTAATCAAACATATGGTGATTTTGTCCGTTCCAAGATCTCTGAAATTGTACGTGATCCTGAGGTTGCCCAAAAATTAATGCCAAATTATCATTTTGGAACAAAACGCATAGCTTTAAGTACCAATTATTACGAAACATATAATCGTGATAATGTCACCTTGATCGATATTAAAAAGGCGCCTATTGAGGAGATCACTCCAATGGGTGTACGCACAACAGAAAAGGAATATAAGTTGGATGCTCTTGTATTTGCTACAGGTTACGACGCTATTACCGGTCCTCTGTTTAAAATAGATATTAGGGGAAGAAATGGAGTTGCATTAAAGGAAAAATGGAATCATGGGGGTGAGATAAGTACGTATCTTGGACTTGCAATAGATGGATTCCCAAATTTATTCATGGTTGCAGGAGCCGAGGGTCCAGGCGCGGTGGTCAACAATCTCGTAGTGATTGAGTCAAACGTTGAGTGGATTATTGACTGTCTCAATCATCTCCGTGAGCAGGGTATAAATACTATCGAGGCAAGACCGGAAGCAGCCGCTGATTGGAGTAAATCAGTTGCGGAGGCGGCTAATGCTACACTTTTTGTTAAAACGGAGTCATGGTGGACAGGTGCGAATATTCCAGATAAACCAAGAGGATTTCCTATTTATTTAGGAGGGTTTGATAAATACAATCAGATTTGCAAAGAGGTTGCAGATAAGGGGTATGCGGGCTTTTCCTTATCTGTAAATAAAAAAGAAGAAGTAAATTCATTAAATTAGTTTTTAGAAAGGGAGAAATAGATTTGGCTGAACTATCCCCAGAATCAAAAGTATATATTAAAGGTTTTGACCAAGTATTGGAAAACCTATCGTTAGGGCATCAAGCCGTGAGAGAGTTATTTAAGAAGCCTTCAGGTGTAAAAGCAGAACTTGGACGGCTTGCTAAAGTCGAAGACCGTTTTATTCCTGTCGATCAGGATGCAAATGTGAAAATTAGAATTTATACGCCCAAAGAAGAAGGCCCTTTTCCTATTTTTATTTATTACCACGGCGGTGGGTGGGTTCTAGGTGATCTTGAAACTTGCGATGCAACTTGCAGATTGATTGCCGAACTAACTGAAAGTGTTGTGGTTTCAGTAGACTATAGGCTCTCCCCGGAGTATAAGTTTCCTATTCCAGTGAATGACTGCTATGCAGCACTACAATGGGTCAGTGAAAATGCAGCGTTAATCAATGGAGATGCTTCTACTATTGTAGTTGCCGGTGATAGTGCTGGAGGAAACATGGCTGCTGTTGTTTCTATGATGGCCCGGGATCAAAAGGGGCCTGATATTTCAGCACAAGTACTCATTTATCCAAGTACTAGTTTTAATGTAAACACAAAGTCTTTTAAAGAATTTGAAAACGGATTCGGTCTGACTAAAGATCTAGCGATTTGGTTTTCTAATCATTACATTATAGATGATCAGGATAAAATTCAAAAATATGCGGCCCCATTAATGGCCGAAGATTTAAGTCATTTGCCACCAGCACTTGTGATTGTCGCAGAAAATGATGTACTTCGCGACGATGGATTAGCTTACGCAAAACGCTTAAAAGATGCGAATGTAAAAGTTGAATCTATTTGCAAAAAAGGTTTGGTTCATGGATATTTCACGTATATTGATATTTTCCCTGAACAAATAAAAAATACAATTTCTAACATTGCTCGTTTTCTTCTTGAAAAAAATCAAGATAGGGTAGAGCATTCTAGAAATTTAAAATAATGGAATTCCAACAAGCTGCTTTTTATTAGTGACCTATTCGATTTTAGGTTTTTTATCTTAAATAACATTAACATGGAGGGAACTATTTTGGATATTTTTACTTTGGACGGAAAAACAGCTATTGTAACTGGTGCTAATGGAGGTATGGGAAAAAGCATTGCAAGGGGATTTGCGAATTACGAATGTAATCTCGTTCTATGTGACCTCATATTAACGGATATTGAAGGGTTTGCAGAAGAACTTAGAGAGAAGGGAGCGAAAGTATTAGTCATTCAATGTGATGTTACAAACCCTAATGATATTAAAAATGTAGTAAACACAACACTTGGAAAGTTTTCCACTATTGACATATTAGTTAATAACGCAGGAATAACATCCAAAAGAACACCGGCAGAGGACTTTCCATTAGAGGTTTGGCAAAAGATTATCGATGTAAACTTAACGGGTGTTTTCATGTTTACACAGGAAGTGGGCAAAGTCATGCTAGAACAGGGCAGCGGTTCTATCATTAATATTTCTTCAGGTGCATCCCAGCAAGCCGTAACTGGTTCTCTTGCTTATAGTGTTAGTAAAAGTGGAGTAAATATGGTTACGAAGGCATTTGCTTCTGAATGGGCCGAAAGAGGGGTAAGGGTAAATGGTGTCGCCCCTTACTATACAGAAACTCCTATTCTAGCTTCTATAAAAGAAACTGATAAACAATTTATGGAAAAAGTTTTAAGTAAGTCTCCAATGAAACGTATGGGAAAACCTGAGGAAATTGCAGCAGGAGTAATGTTTTTAGCTTCTGATGCTTCTTCCTATGTGACAGGCGAAACAATATTAATAGATGGTGGAGCGCACGCAAGGGGTTTTTAAATATAGAGTCTTAATTAAATCATGATGGGATGAGGAATCCCTTGTCCCATCTATCTTGGAAATACCATGAACCTATATACCCGCAATCAAGGTAAAAATTTTCCCCAATTATTCTAATACTATTATCTTGAATCATCACGAAACTCCCAACATATTCAACATTTTCACAAGGCAATTAGTTAGAAAATAATAGGATGAAAATGAACGCCTAAGCATATTAAACGAGGAGGCATCTAGATGCTTTATATTAATGGTGAATGGACCCCATCTGTTTCGAACAAAAGTTTCACTATTTATAATCCAGCAACCAAAGAAAAGGTTGGAGAGATGGCATATGGGAACAAAGAAGATACAGAAATGGCCATTTCTTCTGCTGAACAAGCTTTTAAGATATGGAAAAGAAAAACGGCTGGAGAAAGAAGTTCGTTTTTAAAAACATTTGCTGATCAATTAAGGGATAGAGCAGAGGAAATTGCAACAACAATAACTCTTGAAATGGGGAAACCATTACGAGAGTCTATTGGAGAAGTTAATCTAGCAATATCTTATGTTGACTGGTATGCAGAGGAAGCAAAACGTATTTATGGTGATACGATTCCAGCTTCAAGTATGGATAAAAGAATATTTGTTTTTCAGGAGCCTGTTGGGGTTACTGCGGCGATTACACCTTGGAATTTTCCAGCAGCAATGATTACTAGAAAGATAGCTCCAGCACTTGCGGCAGGTTGTACTGTGATCGTTAAACCAGCATCAGCAACCCCTCTTACAGCAAAATTAATTTTTGAGGCACTGGATGCTGCAAGACTGCCAAAAGGAGTGGCGAATCTAGTAACAGGAGCATCTCAGGAGATAGCTTCTACTTTTAATGGGAGTTTTGCGGTCCGTAAATTAACTTTTACTGGGTCAACTGAAGTAGGAATTGAATTGATGCGCGGTGCAGCTGATACAGTAAAAAAAGTATCGATGGAGCTAGGCGGTCATGCACCATATATCGTTTTTGAAGATGCAGATCTAGAAACTGCAGTAGATGGTGCAATCGCAAGTAAATTTAGAAATGCAGGCCAAACCTGTGTTTGTACAAATCGGATTTATGTTCAGGAATCGATAGCAGATGAGTTTGGCACATTATTTGCGAAAAAAGTAAGTGAACTGGTCATAGGAAATGGGCTGAATGACAACACAGACATAGGTCCACTAATCAATCGCGAGTCTTTATCTAAAGTTACATCACAAATTGATGATGCAATAAAACATGGTGGCAAAGTGATCGCCGGAGGAAAAGAAGCAAAATTTGAACAAATGGATGGGTGCTTTTTTGAACCTACAGTGATCAATTATGCTACGGATGAAATGATTATTTCAAAAGAGGAAACGTTTGGACCAGTTGCACCGATCTTTACATTTCAATCAGAAGAGGAAGTAGTTGAAAGAGCCAATCATTTTCAATATGGTCTAGCAGCATATTGTTATACCAATGATTTTAGTCGTGCCATACGAATGATGGAAAATCTTGAATATGGAATTGTTGGTATAAATGATGAAATGCCGACAACGGCACAGGCTCCTTTCGGCGGGGTAAAAGCAAGTGGTGTTGGCCGCGAAGGTGGAAAGTACGGTTTACAAGAATATTTAGTTGAAAAATATGTATCAATGAAAATTAAACAAAATTGAACTAGTAGCTGATCTTACAGTACTCAACAATATAGCAGATTTTGTGCATTTTGAAAAATTCACTAAAAAAATGACATCTAGGTAAGAACAAAAAAAGGTTTACCAATTAATTTTCTTACGAGACGGGAGATGATTTTATTGAAAAGAATGAATTTCACTTTTATTGCCAAGTTAGTGCCAGTGCTAATTCTTGCCGTTATGATCGTGGGATGTTCTTCTGATACGAGCTCAGGAAAGAATCCAACAAATTCCGGTCAAGCATCGAAGTCTGAAGAAGGCAAACCTAAAAAAGGTGGGGAAGTGACATTAGCGTATCAATCGGATTCCACGAATTATGATCCAATTTTAGGAAGCAGTGGTAGTGATCATCCTTTACTATGGCCCATCTATGATACACTTATCTCATTTACGAAAGAGCTTGAGCCAAAGCCCGGATTGGCTGAATCATGGGAATTTACAGACGATAAGAAGACATTGATTCTTCATCTTAGGGAAGGTGTAACTTTTCATGACGGCACCGCATTTGATGCGGAAGCGGTGAAATTTAATATCGAACGAGTTAACTCCGATAAGTCAGTGGTATCCGATCTCAAAAATATTGATAGTGTAGAAGTTACTGATAATAAGACTGTTAAACTCAATTTAAAACAACCAGATTCGTCTCTTTTGTTAGCGCTATCAGACCGAGGTGGGATGATGGTTTCCCCTGCTGCTGTTAAAGAATATGGTGATGACTTTCCTCTACATCCGACTGGTGCAGGACCTTTTAAACGAGTAAAGCATATTCCTAATGGAGAGGTTGTTTTTGAAGCCTATGAAGATTACTGGCAGGAGGGAAAGCCTTATCTTGACAAAATGACAATTAAAGTCATGCCGGATGAAAATACAAGAATTAATGCACTTAAATCAGGTGAAATAGATTATGCTGACAATATTTCCCCTGGGAATGTTCAAAATCTAAAAACTGATTCCAATATTGTCTTAAAAGATGTTTTGCCACTTCGATTTAAGATGATGTTTTTAAATCAGACGATGCCGCCGTTTGATAATAAAAATGTACGATTAGCCATCCAATATGGGATTAACCGTGAGGGGATTAATAAAGGGATTAATTTTGGACAAGGTGAACCGGCTAATAACATCTTTCCAAAGGAATATTGGGCGGGTAATCCTGATATGAAAATAGAATATAACCCTGAAAAAGCAAAACAATTAGTAAAAGACTCCGGGCTTAAGGATATCTCATTCACAATGATTAACTTTCCGATTGCGGACTATGCAAAGGGTGCCGAAGCCGTAAAGAGCCAGTTAAAAGAAATAGGAATTAATGTGGACCTTCAGCCAATGGAAGTTACAAAGGGGACTACAAGTTATTTTGCCGAAAAGACAGCACCAGCATTTTTTACCTCTTGGACAGGGCGTCCAGATCCGCAAATGACGACCCGACTTATATTTTCAGCAAATAGCTATCTTAATCCTGGTAAATACTCTACTCCGGAAATTGAGTCACTTATATCAGAAGCAGCTTCAAGTTATGATCAAAAGGAACGTGCTAAATTATACAAAGAAATTAGTAAAAAAGCACTTTTGGAAGAAGCAATTGCAATCCCGGTTGTATACGATCGGATGACATCTGCTATGAATAAAAAGGTAAAAGGATTTGAACCAAATATGATGGGCAAACCAGTTTTCTCAACGATCTGGATGGGGGAGTAATGAAAAGTATCTAATTGAGTCGATTGAGAAAACGATCACAAAAATAATAAAAGTACATGTTCAACAACATTTTAATAGTGGAGCAGCAACTCATCATGCCTGCTCCACTTATTTCAATGAGTTTGTGGATGCTTTCAAACTAAACGGAAGGAGGGCGTAAGAATGTTTTTAAAATTTCTAGTACGTCGCCTGTTATATGTTATCCCAATGCTGTTCATTACAACCCTCATCGTGTTTTCTTTTATTTTACTTATCCCAGGTGACCCTGTCTTGGCGTTGCTAGGCGAAAATGCGACTCCTGAAAAAATAGCACAATTACGGCAGCAGTTGGGACTTGATCAACCGATTATTATACAGTATTTAGATTGGTTGGAACATGCCCTTCAAGGGGATTTGGGCCGTTCCATTTTCACGGGACAATTCGTTCATGAGGCGGTGATCAGCCGTTTCGCTGTTACATTTCAATTGGTTGTCACTGCGATGATCATTTCCGTTTTGGGTGGCATGTTTTTCGCCATTATGTCTATCTATTATCCGAATAGCTGGATCGACTATGTATCGCGCTTTTTTGGAACGATTGGCATGTCGATGCCTAACTTTTGGCTTGCGATGCTGCTCGTTTTATTCTTTAGCTTGAAGCTTGAATGGGTACCGGCGACTGGATTTACGAGTATTAATGAAAACCCAGTATACTTTATAAAAGGAATTTTGCTGCCGGCTCTTTCACTTGGGGCGGTTGGAACTGCACAGATTACAAGACACTTACGCTCATCTTTAGTGGAAGTAATGAGTGCGGATTATTTGCGGACTGCATACTCCAAGGGTGTTGAGCGCTGGAGAGCGATTTTCAAACACGGGCTGCAAAATGCAATGCTGCCAGTTGTGACGACAATTGGTATTTTATTCGGAAACTTATTAGGTGCAACCGTTGTGATCGAAACGATATTTGCCATACCCGGTATGGGTCAGCTCGCAGTCAACTCTATATTGCAGCGTGACTTCACAATGCTTCAGGGGGTTGTTCTCGTCATGATTATCATGGTTATTATTATCAATTTTATTACTGATCTTGTGTACGCTATCTTAGATCCTCGGATTGAATATTAGGGAAGGAGCAGGGAAATGAGTTTTAAAACAGTTTTCAAGCGTTTAATGGCAGAACGGCTAGCATTTTTCAGCTTCATTTTTTTAATGATTCTTGTCATTATTTCCATGATTGCTCCGTTCATCGTGCCTCATGATCCGTTAAAACAGGACTTGATGAAAGTCATGCTTAGCCCAAGTTCCCAACACTGGTTAGGTACAGATGAACTCGGTCGTGATATTTTCAGCCGATTGTTAATGGGAACGAAGGCGGCAATCCAAGCTGGGTTGGTTGCGATATTGATTCCGCTCTGTATCGGTGTTCCGATGGGAATTTTGTCAGGCTATTTAGGCGGGGTCGTTGATGATATTTTGATGCGGATTGTTGACGGTATTATTGCCATTCCTGCTATTTTACTCGCGCTTGGTATTACAGGTGCTCTGGGTATTAGTTTATGGAACGCGATGATTGCCATCGGCATCGTTTTCACACCGCAATTCGCAAGGCTTGCAAGGGGACAAACATTGCAAATCCGTGCAGAGCCTTATGTGGAAGCAGCAAAAATCTCAGGTGCTGGCGCAGGCTGGATCATGCTGAAACATATTATCCCGAACATCACTCCTCCCATCGTTGTACAAGCCTCATTTAATTTAAGCTATGCGATTTTAGTTGAAGCCTCTCTTAGTTTCCTTGGAATGGGAGCAAAGTCTCCGCAGATTAGTTGGGGAAATATGATTCAACAAGCCTACAGCATGATCAACATGAATGCGTGGATGATTATTTACCCTGGTCTAGCTATTATGCTGACGGTACTGGCTGGTAATTTCCTCGGAGATGGGCTTCGTGCAGCGCTTGATCCAAAGTATAAAAAAGCTTAATAAAGGAGGTCGGAAGCATGAGTTCGAAAGAAGCGCCATTACTTGAGGTGAGAAATCTACAAACCTTCATTTCAACACCGAAAGGCGAAATCAAACCTGTTAACGATATTTCATTCTCTATCAATAAGGGTGAAATTGTCGCATTAGTAGGCGAGTCGGGAAGCGGAAAAAGCGTTTCCTCCCTCTCGATCATGGGACTCAACGCTAGTGCGATTCAATATAAACCAGAAAGCAGCATTTACTTCAAAGATAAAGATTTATTGAGATTAAAAGAAAAGGAAATGAGGAAAATTCGTGGCAACGAAATAGCCATGATTTTCCAGGATCCGATGTTTTCACTTAATCCTGTCCATACCATTGGCAAACAAATTGCCGAGTCAATCGTTTTGCATAAAAAAGTGAAATATAAAGAAGCCCTAGAAACAGCACTCGATTTATTGAATAAAGTCGGCATTCCCGATGCAAAGCGGCGCCTCAATGACTATCCTCATCAATTGTCCGGTGGAATGAGGCAAAGAGTAATGATTGCAATGGCACTTGCTTGTGATCCACAGCTCCTTATTGCCGATGAACCGACAACGGCACTTGATGTGACGATTCAGGCGCAAATTTTGAACCTTTTGCGCCAGCTGCAGAAGGAAACCGGCATTTCCATTCTCCTAATAACGCATGATCTCGGTGTTGTAGCCGAAATGGCTGATCGTGTCTTAGTTATGTATTGCGGAAAGATTGTCGAAGAAGGAACGGTAGCGGATATCTTTGAAAATCCACTTCACCCGTATACAAAAGGATTAATGGCCAGCATACCTGAGTTATATGGCCCTTCTAAAGAAAAATTAGACACCATTCCTGGTATTGTGCCGAACCCGCTCGAGTTGCCAACAGGTTGTAATTTCGTGACACGATGCAGCTACGCAACGAAAAAGTGCAGTCAAACAGCACCAACATTGCTTCCACATCCGTCAGGGAACCGGGTTTCTTGTTGGAATCCGTTTGGAAAGGAAGGGGAGATTGCAAAATATGAATCAGCAGCCACTAGTATCACTTAAAGACATTAAAAAGTACTATCCTGTTGGAAGCGGACTTTTTGGGCAAAAGAATCAATTTGTGAAAGCCGTTGATGGTGTAAGCCTTGACATTTATCCCGGAGAGACCGTCGGTTTGGTTGGTGAATCAGGATGCGGGAAATCGACCACAGGTAGAATGGTCGTCGGACTGACAGATCCGACAGGTGGAGAAATCTACTTTGAAGGAAAAAAATTAAGTGAGTACAAAGCTAAAAAATCTTTAGGAAAGAACTTACAGATGATCTTTCAAGATCCGTACTCGTCGCTCAATCCGAGAATGACGGTTGCAGATATTATTGCTGAACCGTTAGTCCTGCATAAAGTCGGTAACGCAAAAGAACGAAGGAAAAGGGTGGACGAACTACTAGAGAGAGTCGGGCTCGATTCCTACCATGGCAGCCGTTATCCAATTGAATTCTCTGGGGGACAAAGACAAAGGATTGGCATTGCAAGAGCACTAGCTTTACAGCCTAAGCTCATTGTGTGTGATGAACCAGTCTCAGCCCTTGACGTATCCATTCAAGCCCAAATCTTAAATCTATTAAAAGAAATTCAAAAAGATATGGGCTTATCCTATCTCTTTATTGCACATGGCATTCAAGCCGTTAAACATATTAGCGACAAAATTGCGGTCATGTATCTTGGGAAAATTATAGAATTTGCGGATAAAGAGGAATTGTTTGCCAATCCGCGGCATCCATATACAAAAGCATTGTTGTCGGCCGTGCCTCTTCCAAATCCGAAAATGCGGGACCGCGAAAGAATTATTTTACAAGGTGACCTGCCAAGCCCTGCAAATCCTCCAGCAGGCTGCAGCTTCCATACACGCTGTCCAGTCGCGATGGAACAATGTAAGAGTATCGATCCGAATCTACTATCTACTTCTGAACAAAGCCTAACAGCGTGTTTATTATTCGAGGATAGAGTAGCAAATTAGAAAAGGTAGAAGAAAAGGGACTTATATAAGTTTATGAGTTGAATCTTGCATATTTTTGGTTTGACCCCCAAAAAGGCATACTTGTTGTGTGAAATTCGACAAAATTTTCAACCAGAAACCTTTAGGCATTCTAAAACCTTGGCAATCGGTTTGGCAGACACATTGGCATTGTCTGAATCTGCCGTTGCGATGCCCATTGTCATTACCTTTCCATTATTGGGGCAAATTAAAATTTACATTTTTACCACTTATTAATTGGTCCGATTAAAGATCAGGAAAAAGTTCTAAACAAACCTGAATTGGATTGTAAAACAAAAATCTATAAAATTATATATAGTTATTTCATGGAGTAAGGAAAGAAGGCAAAGCCCCCAGGTTTTCTTTATCATACCTACCTAATAAAGCTAGCAAAATTGCTGGCTTTTTGTAATGGAAAAGAAGATCATTTCATTTGTATTAAATTCAAAAATCCGGTGTTGTAGTAGAAACAGGTTCTGATGTCAGCAGTTTACAAGCTGTGATAGAGTTGTCATCAATCCTCTAATTACCGGCGGTAAACATAAAGAGCCGTTGGTAGATATGTATAAAGGTTTTGCTTTTGTAGGTTTAAATGCCTATAGCGGTTTCGCAGATTTTGTGGTCGTCGACGCAAAAAATGTTATTAAACTTCCAGAAGGATTGTTCATGCAAATCACTGCCGCAAATGCCCGTCCACGCTACTTTTACATTCACCTGATTACTAGATATTGGAACATGCAGCCCTAATTGAACCAACTGCTGTTGCTGTTCAGGGGATTAAAGAGTCCGGATAAAGCTGACTATGATGGATGGACCCGCCTCGTTTTAAAGGTGGGTTTTTTATTTTTAACGAAAGTGTATGGCCTTCTAGAGTTAAAATATATTTTTAAAAATTCAAAATATTATTTACAATTATTCGAAGAACATGATATATTTTGTATATGAAATATTATTTTTTACATATAAAAATTGCGTATGTTTTTAAATGAACGTGCTGGTGATCGCTCATCTAATTGCGTTGAAGAAAGTAATGTATAGAAATATTGTTGTTATTGTAAATAAAAACAACGGAGGTCGAACATGAAAGGGAAATTAAGTGGATCGAAAACGAAAAATATAAAAAATGAAAAGTATGTTGTACCAGCTATCGATAATGCAGTAAAAATACTTGAATACTTAATGAAAGAAAGTCCTAAAGGTAAATCTGTATCCGAAATTTCCAATGCTGTTGCCTTAAATCCGAGCACTAGTTTTCGAATTTTACATTCACTCCTAAAATTCAATATGGTTTCCTACTCAGAAAAAGATAAAGCATTTAAATTAGGTTTTTATCTAACGCTATTGGGTCAAAAGGCCTCAGATTTAATTGATTTACAAAAAGTGCAGGTATTTCTTGAAAAGGCATCTCTACTAACCAATCAAACCTGTATTTTTTCACAAAGATATGGCGATGATAAAGTGATTTATTTAGCAAAACAGGAAAGCACAAAAGACTTTCGAATTAATGTAAATTTAGGTCAAATTCGACCAATGACAACGACATCTACCGGAAAATGCTTTTTAGCCTTTTTAAATGAGGAGGAAGTAGATGCGATCATAGATTACACCGGAGGTCTTAAGAAAGTTACGGAATATACGGTTGATACAATTACAGAATTAAAGAATCAGTTACGTATTATTAGAAGTAACGGGTATGCTATAGCTTCTCAGGAGACTTTTTTAGGGGTATGTGGGGTTGCTGCCCCAGTATTTGATGGAAATAATGATATTCGCTACGTTTTATCAACACATTGTTTTTATTCTCAAGTATCCGATGAAGAACTTCATTCGTATGGAAGACTTTTAAAAGATATAGCTCACCAAATATCTACCACAATATTTTAAGTAAAGCATGTGCCAAAGAAAAAATGGCGGCGTATAAGCTCTGTTTGATAAATTTCGGAAAGTTAAACCTTAAGAAACTTAAGATTTTCTCAACGCGGATGTAACGCTGTCAAATTAGACTTCATAGATTAGTCATCGATTTCTTTACTGAATAATCCATAATCCTGTTGCAGCTGGACCCTATCAAATGGTGAAGCGTGTACTTAGTGGCGAACTCATTTTCGAAGCTTTTGAGGATTGTTGTCGAGAAGGGAAAAGTTGGTTTTTTGTAAAAAAATCTATTATTGGCGGTGGCTTTTTATGATGACAAGACATTATGAATTTTGGCCTAAACGTTTGGGAACATCGTTACCAGTTCCGAAATCAACGGTGCATCACAATTTAGAGGTAACCACTGCACGTTACCCTGATAAAACAGCGATTATTTATTACGGAACAGAAATTTCTTACAAACAGCTATCTAATGAAGTAAATCGGCTAGCAGGTTTTTTGCAAAAAAACCTAGGGGTTTCTAAAGGAGATCGTGTTGCTCTTTATATGCAAAATTCTCCGCAATATATTATTTCCTTTTACGCCATCTTGCGAGTTGATGCAGTAGTCGTACCGGTTAATCCAATGAATGTTAAAGATGAGGTTGCCTTCTATTTAACCGATTGTGGAGCGAAGATCGCTATTGCTGGGCAAGAATTAATCGAACATATCCAGCCAAGTCTTGGAAAAACGCCGTTAGAGCAAATCATCGTTGCTACGTATGCGGATTATGCTCAGCAAGGACTTGACTATTCGATTCCAGACGTTGTCGTCAAAAAAAGGGTTGTGTTTGATTCACCTCATATGATCGAGTGGGAAGAAGCATTGGCCCTTGGAAGTATACCGAATCCAAGTGAGGCGAAATCAGAAGATTTATGCTGCTTGCCGTATACATCGGGGACAACAGGAAAGCCAAAAGGGTGCATGCATACCCATAAGACAATGCAAAGCAACATTTTTGGTGCGAGTTTATGGTCGCAACATTCGCCAAGTGCGGTAAGCTTAGCGATTCTTCCATTTTTCCATGTAACCGGCTTGCAACACCTTATGAATACACCGATTTATACAGGTGGAACGATTATTGTTATGACTAGATGGGATCGGGACACGGCAGGGAAATTAATTGAGCGTTATAGTTGTACGCATTGGATATGTATCGCGACAATGTTGGTTGATTTCTTGGCAAATCCCAATTTATCAGGCTATAATCTGAAATCGTTGAAATCCATTAGTGGAGGTGGCGCAGCATTACCGAAGGCAGTTGGTGAAAAGCTTTATCAGTTAACTGGTATTGAATATGGGGAAGGGTATGGATTATCTGAAACGATTGCACAGACACACATGAATCCAAGAGATCGACCGAAAATGCAATGCATGGGTGTACCGCAATTTGATGTTGACGCTAGGATTATTGATCCAAACACCATGATAGAATTGGGGCCAAATGAAGAAGGAGAAGTAATTTTAAATGGACCCCAAGTTTTTAAAGGCTACTGGAATAGGTCTGAAGATACAGCTAACGCATTTATTCAGTTAGATGGGAAGACATTTTTTAGAACAGGAGACATTGCTTTTTATGACGAAGAAGGATATTTCTTTATGGTTGACCGTGTAAAACGGATGATTAATGCGTCTGGATTTAAAGTATGGCCTGCAGAGGTTGAATCACTTCTATATAAACACCCTGCTGTTAAACACGCTTGCGTAATTGGGGTTCCTGATCCAAGAAGAGGTGAGACGGTAAAGGCTTTCATTGTTTTAAATGAAAAATTGAAGGAGAATACAACAGAAGAAGAGATTATCACCTGGTCAAAAAAGCAAATGGCGGCTTACAAATATCCAAGAGTTGTCCAATTTTTAGATAAGCTTCCGACGTCAGGAAGTGGAAAGATTCTTTGGAGAAAGCTTCAAGAAGTACAAGAACAGAAACAAAGATAAAATTATATAAAAATTTTACAAAGGAGATGATGTCATGTATAAACTCCAGATTCTGTTTTTTGTTAGATTATTACTTTTATTAGCTTTCACGATGACCGTGGTGGGGTGTTCTTCTAAGTCAGGCTCGGAAAATAAACATGTTTCAAATGATAATGCAAAAGAAGAAAAACCGCAAAAGGGTGGAGAGGCTGTACTGGGATATAGCACGGATATTAGTAATTACGATCCGATTAAGTCAAGCTCAGGAGGAGATCAGTCATTACTTTGGCCAGTATATGACACGCTAGTCACCTTTAATCAAAAACTTGAACCACAACCTGGACTTGCGAAATCATGGGAATTTACCGATGAAAAAACGGTCGTTTTTCATTTACAAGAAAATGTTAAATTCCACGATGGAACGACGTTTGATGCAGAAGCGGTTAAATTTAATATCGAGCGAGTGAATTCTGATAATTCGAATGTTTCGGAGTTGAAAAATATAGAGAGTGTAGAAGTAGTCGATCCATTGACAGTGAAATTTCACTTAATGCAACCTGATACCTCTCTTATATTAGTATTATCAGATTATGCCGGAATGATGGTTTCCCCGACTGCCGTAAAGGAAAATGGAGATAATTATTCCCAGCATCCAGTAGGTGCAGGCCCCTATAAGTTTGTAAGCCGGGTTCCAAATGGAGAAATTGTTTTGGCGGCATTTGAGGATTATTGGCAGGAAGGAAAACCTTATCTGGATAAAATGACCATCAAAATTATAGCCGACGAAAATACAAGAATTAATGCTTTAAAATCAGGAGAAATAGATTTAGCCTTTAACATTAATGCAGCAAATCTATCAAATTTAGAAAACGATCCCAAAATAGTAGTTAAAAAAATATTAGGAATGAAACGTCCACAACTATATCTTAATAGAAACATAGAACCATTTAACAACAAATCATTTAGATTAGCAGTTCAACATGGCATTAACCGTGAAGCGCTAGTTAAATCCATTAACTTTGGTGACGGCGAGCCTGCATATGGTGATTTTCCAAGTGGACACTGGGCACATGATAATGAAGCTAAAATCGAATATAATCCAAAAAAAGCTAAGAAACTATTGCAGGAATCGGGCCTTAAAAATCCCTCATTTACTTTACTTCACTATTCTTCAGCTTATGAAAGTAGACTAGCGGAGGCAATTAAAGGTCAATTAAAAGAAATAGGTATTGAGGTAAATCTCCAATCAATGGAATTAACTGCAGCGGTTTCTACTTTTTTTGCTGAAAAGGGGACACCTGCATTTTTAGCATCTGCGACTGGAAAACCTGACCCACAAATGCTTACCAACTCTCAGTATTCTAAAAATAGTTATTACAATCTTGGAGGTGGTTCTCAAGAAATCGATTCACTTCTTTCGGAAGCTGTTTTAAACGATGATCTAAAGGAACGAGCTAAGGTATACCATGAGATTGGGAGACAAGCTCTTCTGGAAGAAGCGAGAGTCATTCCTCTTTTATTTCCTTCGGCGATAGATGCTACAAGCCCTAAACTAAAAGGCTATGAGCAAAATATGATGGCCAAAGGAGTTTTTTCGACAATTTGGTTAGAAAAGTAAAACTTTAACAAACCTTGATGGCTTGGGTAGATCTATTGTAAATATTTGTAATTTTCAAAATAAATATTAAGGTGGTTTTTTTAATGGGAAACGAACATTTATTAGTAAAAGTTGAAAATGGCATCATGAAGTTAACTTTAAATCGTCCCGATTCTTTGAATGCATTCAGTTATGAAATGAAGCAAGGCATAATAGATGCACTGAAAGAAGCAAGAAATAATGACGATGTCCGAGTTGTTACGATTCAAGGCGCTGGGCGTGCGTTCAGTGCAGGTGGGGATGTAAAAAGCTTTCATAAGCTTGGAGGAACGAGTGTTTACGATACTTTATATCATACGAACGAATTAGTTATGGCAATTCGTTCATTTGAGAAACCAGTTATTGCGCTTGTCCACGGCTACGCGGCTGGAGCTGCCTTTAACTACGCTCTCTCATGTGACATGATCATTGCCGCTGAAGGCAGTAAATTTATTATGAGCTTTACAAAAATTGGCCTTGTAACTGATGGAGGAGGATCATACTTTCTACCTCGTCTCGTTGGTGCACAGCGGGCAAAGGAACTGCTTTTCAGCGCAGAACCAATCGATGCGAAGCAAGCGTTCGAATGGGGCATTGTAAATCGAGTATTTCAAGCTGATGAATTTGAAGAAAAAGCGATGGAGTTTGTTAGTAAATATGCAAACGGTCCAAGCAAAGCCTACGAAATGACGAAGAAGCTAGTGAATCAGTCCTTCGTTTCCGACTTAGATGAGATGTTGGAATTGGAACGGTTAACCCAAGTGATTATGATGCAGACAGAGGATTATAAGGAAGGCATCGCGGCATTTAAAGAGAAACGTGAAGCGAAATATATAGGGAGGTAACAATACGCATTTATAAAGGAGTCTAATAATGAGTTCATTTAAAGAAGCTCCCATGCTTATTAGTCTATTTATAACTTTAAGGAGGATTATGGAATGAACAAAGTAACGCAAGTACCTTATCTCGCGATTGCTGTAAAAGATCTTGAAAAAGCATCACGTTTCTTCGGGGAAAAGTTTGGCGGTGTCATTTCAGAAATCGGTGGTGTGCCGTCCGAATCGTATCGGGACGTTGTGGTTCAAATAGGTGATTTTCATTTGTATCTTATGGAGCCCACATCTGAAGAAAGTGTGATTGCGAAATATATAGCGAAGCATGGAGAAGGCATTCACCATGTTTGTTTCTGTTATCCCAATTATAAAGAAGCTGTCGCAAAACTTAGGGAAGAGAATATAAACATACTCGACAGAACGCATTTTTCATTTATTCATCCAAAGGATGCATACGGTGTCCTCATTGAATTGGCACCCGAAAATAATGAGCCAAGAGCCCAAAAAAATTAAAATAACGAACGATAAGTAATAAGTTATCTATAAAGTAAAATAATCCCCATCTGATTAACAGGTGGGGATTATTTTACGCTTACAAGCATTTTATTCATACTTTATCACATTTCAGTGGGAATGAAGGCCATACTGAAAAAGAATGAAAACAGTAGAAGATTTAGAAAATTTTAAAAAATATATTGATAGTAACATTTCTATCTTGTATGATTGTATTACAAGTTTAATAAAGCGATTACAAAGGATGTGAAATATTTATAGTTTAGTTGGTTAAGAGAAGTTAGAGAATACAAAATTATTAAGATTTATTTGTTAGTAATATAAACAATTATTGACTAAATAGTAGATAGCTAAATAATAGTAGCAATCTTTGAAAGGGATGAATAGAATAGTGCCAAATTCAGTTGTGGAAGCTGCAAAAACCAAAAAAAGATACGGAATTGCTTTTTCTCTGTTTTTTTTGTATTTAGTTGCCTATGTCGACAGATCCAATATTACCATCCTTTTAGCGGATAAACCTTTTACCGATGCCTTGGGCATTACGGGTGATTTCGCCGCCCAAGGCTTGTTGATGACGTTTTTTCTACTTCCTTATGGTTTGGCTAACTTCATTACGGGAGCGATTTCAGATAAGCTAGGTGCCCGGGTTATCCTTATCTTTAGCTGTATTTCCTGGGCTGTCATTATGGTTCTTATGGGATTTACTTCTGTGTTTATCCTTATGCTTGTTTTTCGAGCCATATTAGGGTTTGCTGAATCCCCACTTACTCCGACGACAGACCGACTGATTATGCGCTGGTTTCCGTCTTCAGAAAGAAACTTCGCTAATGCAATCTGGCTGGTAGGGCTTACGTTAGCTCCTGTCATTACTCTTCCATTATTGGGACAAATGACAGCTTCTCTAGGCTGGCGGGCTAATTTCTTTGTCTTTGGGATTATCGGCTTGATTATTCCGATTGTCCTCATTTATCGCTATGTGTATGATAAGCCTTCTGACCATCCTTCCATAAGCAAATGGGAATTACAGCATATTGGTGAAGGATTAGAGGTAAAGAACGATGTCCAGGCTGAAAATAAACCTTCTGTTTGGAAGCGCCATGATTACTGGTTTTTAGTGGCTGGTAACTGTCTTGGTAATGGGTTTATCTGGGGTCTCATTGCCTGGCTTCCAACCTATCTAACAAGAGAATTAAATATCAGTTTTGTCAAAAGTAGCTTCTTGTCGGCATTGCCATGGATATGTAGTGTTATTCTTATGCTGACGGTAAGTCCGCTGGCAGACCGTTTAAAAAATCGAAATTGGATATTAATTGCCGCTCTTACCATTGCCTCTGCTTTGATGTATGTTGTCACATTATTTCAAAATAGCACCCTTATTATTACGCTACTTTCTTTTGCAACAGGAGTTGTGTACATTGGTGCATTTGTAGGGCATTCTGCACTGCAGAGGGTGGCGAATAGTTGGAATATTGCTACAGCTGGCGGGGTATTTAACGGGATGGGATATATTTGGGCTGCCATTGTCCCGTTAGTTATCGGCTATTTAGTAGATGCAACAGGTTCTTTTGCCAGCGGGTTTCTCTTCCTGGTTGGCACTGGATTACTAGGAGCTATCGCATACATTCCTGTTTATTTACAAGAATTAAAGGATAATAAACAAGTAATTTCTGAGGATCTTAATCATGTGATTTAGAGACTTTTTGGATCACTTCTAAATAGGTGCCAGTCACTACCTGTAATTTGTCGGTACTTCTAGACTATATTCGGTTGATGGCAGGCACTTTTTTATTTATGAGAAACCATAATATGGCCAACCATGTATCCTCTGCTAGTAAAAGCGTCTTTGAGTAACGGCAAAAGGTCGATTCGTTATTGGGCCGAACCCGTATTTGCCCACAGTCTGCAAAGCAATGGAATCATTGGGTGTATACCGGTTTGAGATTATTCGGGATTCAGAGGGTGGACAGACATCTAATAAGGTAGTAAGGTATTACTTCTAGAAAGTGAAGAAAGCGCCAATTACTACCAATTGGTTGTTTGCTCTTCCGCATATTTCGGGCTGTGACACGCACTCTATATATGCTTGAAAAAGAGGGTTTTCTTGAAGAGACAAACTTATAGAAGAATAGGAAACAAGTAATTGAGAAATGTTAATCATTATGATTTTACCAAAATTATACTATAATGAATATTGAAAACGCTTCAAAAAGGAGAGGAAGCAGTTGGAATCGTTACATAGACTAAGCCCGTTATTAAAGAGATTTGTAGAAAACGGTCCTGCAGGCTGTGCTTTATCGGTCATGCATAAAGGGGAAGTTGTTTTTGAAGAATATGTCGGCTATGCGGACCTGGAAACAAAAAAGCCTATTGCACCCGATACCATTTATCGAATCTATTCAAACTCAAAAGTGATTACCTGCGTGGCTGCTTTAATGTTATATGAGCGCGGCCTCTTCTTGCTAAATGATCCGCTTGAAGAGTATCTGCCAGAATTTAAAAATCCTCAAGTCTATCAAACTGGCAAAGATAATGAGATTGAAATAGTGCCTGCAGCAAGGTCTATTACCCTTAAAGACTTATTTATGATGACATCCGGGCTGACATACGCAGGAAACCTCTTTGAAACGGAACGCCAGGTGGCCAAGAGGTTAGAGACAGAAGTTGAAAGCGAGGACTGGAACGTACGTAACTTGTCAAAAACTCTTGCTTCCATTCCGCTAGCATTTGAACCGGGGACACGTTGGCATTACGGATTTAGCCATGATATTCTAGGTGCATTGATCGAGGTGTTGGCCGGGAAAACCTTTGGGCAATTTTTAAAGGATGAAATCTTTGACCCGCTTGGAATGAAGGATACATTTTTCAAGATTCCTGAAGAGAAGAAGCACCGGCTTTGCAGCTTATATGACCGTAACGAAGAAGGCCCGTTAATAAAAAATACCAGCATGGATGCACGCTACCAGCCGCGTACTCTTATTGAAAGCGGCGGCGGGGGACTTCTGTCTACGCTAGAAGACTATAGCCGCTTCGGACATATGCTGGCGAATGGAGGAGAGATGGATGGTGTTCGCATTTTAGGGCGGAAAACCATTGAGCTCATGACTACCAACCATCTATCACCAGAACTTTTGAAGTATTATAATTGGGATGCTTTAAAAGGTTATGGATATGGCCTTGGTGTTCGCACGATGATCAATCCAGCCGCCGGGGGCAGCAATAGCTCGTTAGGCGAATTTGGCTGGATGGGTAGGGCCGGTACATGGCTAATGGTCGATGCGAAAGAAAATTTATCAGCTGTCTACATGCAGCAAATGGTCCCGAACTTTGAGGCAATTCATCAGCCAAGGCTGCGGAATGTTATAAATGGTGCGGTTTAAAGACGATAAAGGAAAGTTCTGATTAGTTAAAGTGCCTGTGACCTCCCACTTTTTTTCGAATTCTTCAGTACGATTGGGGCGTGACAGGCACTGTTTTAAAAGCAGATACAGTTGTTCAAATTAATGGATATTCCAATAATACAGGTGATGACCAATTGAGCATATGTAATCTTTAACAGAAAAAGAAGTTAATGAAATTCAAAATACATTAACTGCTAAACAGAAAGAATTCCTAAGTGAACATCTTAAAAGAAGTAAAAAGAGTAAATGGTTAGAAATCCTTTCTCAAAAGAAAGGTGTTACCTTATCCGAAGGAATGACAGAAGAAGAGGTAGAAGAAGAACTGGATTCCTGGGTACTCAGAGAGGTATTAGACGGTGGTTTTGGGAATAAGCCATACCGCTGTGAATGCGGCACCCCATTAAGATATCAGTATATCGTTTTACATACGAAAGAAAAGAAAATCTATAAATTAGGAGAAATTTGCCTAGAAAACTACACCAATTTATCTCCGGAAATATAAGCGATATCAAAAAAGGGTTCCATACCATCGATTTAGAAAGAGATGAAATCCTTATGAAATACCGGAATCAGCAATTTTTCTCATTAGAGAAATTTCGTTATATTGAAACGGTGCCGGAGGAGATTATTAAGCAAGTTGAGGTGGGCCTTCCCCTTATCGACCGTCAAATTCAAAAAGTATACCAAATTAAAACTAAGTATGACAAAGAAGTACAGTTCCAAAAGGTATATAGCGGATTTAATGAATCTCAGAGAAAAGTATTTGATCATTTGGCTCCCTGGAAAAGAGAAGAGTTACTAGAAAAAATGATGGAAGAAGAGCTCATAGAGGAAGATATACCAGATGATTTCTATAATCAGGAGATTAAAGTCTTTATGGACCTGGGATTTCCACTTCTTGATGAGCACATTATGAAACTTTCAGAGTTCCAGGCGATGAAAAGATAGCAGAAAATGCTAGTGCTGCCAATGGGACGTAATAGGGGTGCTGCGATAGTACCTAGAATGACGTATGAGGAGCTTATGAATAGACATTTAGATACTTTAAAGAAAGTCCGAGAAAAGGAAAATGACATTCCTAGAGGATTAAGACAAGATTGGGATAAGATCCAAAACATTGTGCGTCAATCAAAAAACAAAGAAGAAATAGACTATGGTTCGTTTAAACTCAATCTTAATAATCTTTTATACGCACTAAAAATTAAACCGGATTCTTATCTGTAGCATATTTTAAGATTAGAAAAAAACTCTAACAGTATTAAATACTATTAGAGTTTTTTTGTTTACGATGATTATTCTACTGGCATGGTGCCAGTGAATTTTGGTTTTTCTAAGTTATTCTAAACCAACTAACCAAAAAAGAAACGGTAATCATTTACTCCGTGTATTGCCATCCCAAAATGACCGAAAGTTGACGGTTGCCTGTCACACTTTTTCATTCCATTCCAAGCTACATTCATTCCCTGAATTCCCTACTATATAAACTAGAATCTAGGTGAAAACATTATTGTCATAAAATATTCACCTTTTTTTAAAATCTACCCTATCCGTATTCCTCATCAAACCATAAATAGAGTCTGAATAGAGTTTTTCAATAAACAAGGATGGTGGTTAAGGATGGCAAAGTATCGAATGGTGCGAACTGAATTTTGGGAAAATCCCGTTGTGGAAGAGATGACCCCGGAGGAGAAGTATTTTTACCTCTATCTGCTGACAAATTCTAAAACAACTCAAATTGGCATCTATCGAATAACGAAGAAGCAAATGGCTTTTCATTTGGGCTATTCAATGGAGACTGTTCAGGCGTTAATGGAACGATTTGCCGAGCAACACCAGTTGATTCGCTACAATCAGGAAACAAAAGAACTGGCGATTAAATTCTGGGGGGAATATAACCTGCATAAAGGCGGGAAACCGATCATGGACTGTATCATTTCCGAGCTAAAAGAGGTACAAGATCGCTCGCTTATTTCGTATGTTTCAGAAGGCATTACTAATCTCGGAATTAACAGCCTGTATGAATCTTTTAGTGGACAAGATGAATTGCTTTTTGGCAACGAGGACAGTGAATGCGAGGAACAGGATACATATACCGATACGGAAGACGAAGAGATTAACGATACGTCGACGTGCCGTAAGACGATACGTGGGCAAAAAGAAAAAGAAAATAAAAAAGAAAAACAAAAACAAAAAATAGCTTCTCAGCCAAATATGGAGGATGCTCCAGATTTAAAGAATCTTACAAAACCAGAAGATGTGAATGAAATTATCGAGTTTTGGGATACGAATGGTTTTGGCTTTACGAACGTGATGGCAAAGCAGCAGCTGTTATCATGGTTAGATGATTCTAGCTTTTTACAGCCGAAAGAGATGATCCTAAAAGCCATGGAGATTGCCTGTGCGAATAACAAGCGAAGGCTTAACTATATTGTTGCGATTCTTAGAAACTGGGAAAATGAATCGTTACTGACCGTAGCAGATGTTGATGCCCAACAGGCACCCCAACAGGCAGCACCAATGTCTAGGCAATCAACTGAAATATATCGTACCGGAAGAGATATTCCAAGTGGATTCCAACTCGATCTAACGGCAGGTGAAGAGGAATGAGTATGGCGGAAAAAGCGTTCTTAGGCAGTTTGATGAAGGAGGAATACTTACTAACGGATACTGTAATTCAGCCTGAACAGCTAGAAAGTGCAAGGCATAAAGAAATCATGCGAAAAATGGTGGAGTTCAAACGTGCCGGTAAGAATCTTGATTTAATTACTTTTTCAACCCTGTCCGATCTCGAATCAATAGGGGGAATGTCCTATCTTTCTGAGCTGCTGTCCTATGCAGACATCGAGAAATTTGATGGAACGGAAAAGCTCATTCTTGAGTCGTGGAAGGAGCGGGAAAAGAGAAACATCTTGAGTGTTGCCACTATGAATGACTGGGAGATTGCGAAGGTCGTGAGCGAACTGGATAAGATTAACCAATTAAAGCTCGATGATCATACCTCATTACAACAAGCGTTGGCCAACATCTATGAGGCACCCTGGGAAGATCAATTACGCCTGAAAAGTGTTACAACGGGTATCAAACAGCTTGACGACATGACGGGAGGCTTTCAGGGCGGAGAAGTCACGATTCTAGCGGCCAGACCATCCATGGGAAAAACCGACGTGATGCTTCATTTTGCCAAAATGGCCGGTTGGGCTGGGTATCTGCCACTCGTATTTTCCTTAGAAATGCCTGAGAAACTGATAACCAAGCGGCTAATTGCTTCAACAGGCGGCTTTAATCGTTCTAAAATGCGGGATCCGAAAAGAATGCTAAGTCAACGTCAAAAGGATAAATGGTCGGATGTGATTGGTGATCTCACGGAAACCAATATGCAAATTTTTGATGGGGCGGGACAAACGATTACCGAGATGAGAGCGAAAACGCGAAAAATGATGAATCAATTTCCTGGCAAAAGACCGATCCTGTTTATCGATTACTTAACACTGATCCAATCCAGTCAACCGTACGGAGGGAATTCCCATCAACAAGTAACGGAGATTTCAAAATCTCTTAAGACGATGGCGAAGGATTTTGATTGCCCCGTCATCTGTTTAGCGCAGCTAAATCGATCGGTGGAATCAAGGGCCAATAAACGGCCGATGATGTCTGACATTCGGGAATCGGGAAGTGTCGAGCAGGATGCCGATGTCATTTTGTTCCTATACCGCGAGGCCTATTATGACAAGGAATCTCAAGATCATTCTCTTGAAATCATTGTCTCGAAAAACCGAAATGGCCAAGTTGGAACCATCTCGGTGAATTACAACGAGTATACGGGAGCGATTGATGAACGAAGGGAACAGAATCAAACCCTTGTATAGCCTTCCGGCAGCCATTAAGGACAAAGCCCGCGGACCATATGATGAAAATAATGAGGTGGAATCACATGTTGGTGAAAGAGCTTTACGAAGATAGTTTCCTTTTTGAAGAATCCACTTTGGCTCATTACATCTACCATTTACTAGCGGAACAGAAAATTTCCTTAGAGGATGACATATCCAAATTAGACGCAGTTCAAGGAGATAACCGGAAAGTAGCGGAATTGATCCGAAAGAATGTATTAGGAATTCACAAAGTTCGCATCTACTCACTGAAGATGAATAAGAAGGACTTTTTTTTCATCTTTGCCAGCAGCCCGCAAGAGGCGATCCAATTCTTTACCGAAACTTTTCAGCGAAGCCCATTAAACTGTCACGAATATCCACTGGAATTCGAGCTTGCAAGAGGAAAAGAGGTGGTTACCTTTCGCGATATGAGGAAGGATTTCGAGAGTTTTCCAGCCATTGCGGGGTGGTTTGAGAGGGTGGGGTGAGGTGTGTCTAGTTGTGGGGATGAAACTGCAAGCGAGTTAATTTATCGAATGTTAAATCAAGATGATTGGTATATAGTTAGCAAAACGATGAAATGCTCAGTTTTTAGGGATAATGAAGCTTTCATGTTTATCAAAGTAAAAGCTTAGAAGAATTAAGAACATTAATTGGCAAAAGGCTTACGAACGAGTATTTTCTTCTTCCGGTGTATTGTTAAAGGTATGAAGGAATTGAATCTGCAAAACCAAAAGGAAAACAAGGGAGACCGAAAATCAATTTTGAATCATTTAATGAGCAAGAAAATATATTTTTTTAAAAATTGTGAACAGTGGAAAAGGAAAGAAATAAAAGCGGTTGATTTTATGAAACAAATAGAATTAGAGTTAAATAAATTTTTATAAAATCATTAAGGAGTAAGAAGGGAGCAGGCACTAGCAATAGTGCCTTTTGATTTTAATTTTAAGAGTGAGTTCGTGAAAAAATGTTTTTATGTTAACAAGGGCAGTTTTGTTTAAAAGTAAGTTTAATTTATGTTAAATAAATTTGCCCAGATTGTTAAGTAATAGTCAGCGATTTAACCATTTAATTCGAAGATAAATTAATTTAGGATTAATAGTAGTGAATCATTTTAATACTTTCAATTTAGGGAAATTTTTAATCTGCTTTTCATCAATAAAAATATAAAACTACTTTTTGTTAAAATCTTAAGTGAGAATGTAGAATAAAGTGTGATGTGTATACTAAAATATAGATGGAAAGTATAGTTATGGAAAATACGATCATATAATTAAGTAATATTGGAGAAATTACAGTATGTTAAAGCAAATAAATGAGCAAATAGATGAGCAAATAAATGATGCTAATGAACTTGTTCTTAAATGGGATCTAGGCGAAGTACAACGAAATGAAAAGTTGGATACTTTGATGAAGTGGGAGACACAGCTTGAGAGGGAAGAATTTCAAACCATATTAAGAATTTGTAATGTGTTTAATTATTATTCTGAGAAATTAACAGCCCAAATATTTAAAATTATCTTTGAAGAGAATTTTAGTTCCCTATTTATAGAACATTCTAAGTTTATGCCCTTAAGAAGAAAAGATAGGGTTGAATCAGCGGTAGATATGTTTTTAAGCTTTACACGTATCAACAAAATAGATGTTAATCGAACTAATTTAAATGGTCCAGCAGACTTTCTAAAAAAATACAAGGCAAGGAAAGAATATCTTAGTAAAATGGTTAAAGAAAATGATATAGAAGATAGTAAAGATAATGCCAAAATTCTGAATTTACAGAATGAGATAAAAGATCAAAGTAAAAACCAAAGGCTACAATCTAAAATACAAAAGCAAATTAGCAAAGTACAAGCAAGGAAAGATAAGAGACAGCTTCGTTCAAAAGAGCTGGTTGAAGAATATCATTTAAACTATTATTCAGTAAAAAATATGATTATTATCGACGATTTTATTGGAACAGGAACTTCTGTAGTTAAATTATTGAAAGAGATAAATAGAATCATAGGGAATAGTGAGATTAGTATTAACATAATTTTTTGTGTGATTGAAGCTAGTGAAACGGGAATCAAAGAAATAGAAGAGGTAGCGAAAAAATTAGGAATTCAAATTCAAATTAAATTTTATGAAAAATCAACAGATGTATTAGCAGAAAACATAGTATTTAGCAGTGACAACATAAATGGAGTAAAAGAAATGATTAAAAATATTAATAGAAAAAACAGACTTAAAGTTAGTACTTATTGCAAGAATCATGCAATTGCTTCATTTGTAAATGCACCAAATAACAACTTAACCTTACTCTCTGAGGAAAGTTCAAGTTGGACAGCTTTGTTTCTTAGAACCAAAAGGAAAGTGGATAACCGAGAGGTCAGTAGCGACGAGTTAAAAGATACTATGCAATCTTTAAGGCAGTAAGAAAGAAGGTATACGATGTGGAGTTTTCTCCTTTAAAAAGGGACATTGTGTTATTAATTATTAGGGACTATGAGATGGCTTTAATTATAGACACTATCAAGGAATACCTAACCGTTACGACTGAGCAAGTATTTTATATTATCAATTATCTTATTGATTCAAAATGGGTCGATTTTCAGGAGGGTAAACTAATTATCACAAATGAAGGTAATAGAATATTAGAAAGTTCAAAACTCAATGTATTTTCACTAAAAAGAGTAGATGAATATAAATATATAGTGAAAGAAAGCTCATTGGAAAATTATATTCCCAAAAAACTTTAAAGGAGGTATAATGTTATCGGTGACTAGACTTTTAGCAAGTGCTAATCGAAGTAAGTATGTATTTATTCTTATTTCAAAACCTTAAGATAATTCTGCCAAAAGCAGCAGAATCATCTTCACCTTTAAATTAAGAATAAAAGAGCTTCTTAATTTAAAGGTGAGTAGTCACTATACATTTAATCTATGATCAAGCAAGTTATAAATAACATTTTATTAAGCGATTTATTGGAGGAAGAGAAAAAAGATCTCATCCAATATGCTGAAAAATTAAATTCTAACCATTTTCCAATAATCTTTGACATCAATCAGCTATTGATGCTTTTTGAGCTAACGGATGGTGATTTTGGAAAATTCGTAATAAACAATACTAATCATTATTATGTAAGTAAACGAAATGGAAACCTAAGAGAAGTTTGGAAGCCGAATTATAAGCTAAAAACTATCCAGAAATGGATACTTAAGAATATCTTAAATAAAATTAAAGTATCAGCATGTGCACATGGCTTTGTGAAGAATAAATCTATATTAACGAATGCAGAAGTTCACCGACATCAAGAACCTTTTTGGGTGTTTTCAACAGATATTAAAGAATTTTTTCCTTCTATTAAACATAAAGAGATTAAGAAAATATTCATGGAAATTGGTTTTTCGGATGCTATAAGTGAAGCGTTTTGCTTATTAACAACTGCGAATGGAAGGTTGGTCCAAGGTTTTCCAACAAGCCCGATGCTATCTAATATTTTCTTTCGTGAGATTGATAAAGAACTTCAGCAAATAGCTAGCAGATATAATATTCGATATTCTAGATATGCAGATGACATTACTTTTTCAGGTGCTCAAAAAAAGGGCTACCTAACTTTAGTAAAGAAAATAAAAGAAATGGTGACTATTTTATTGAGTAAGTATAGTCTAGTTATTAATGATGAGAAAACCAGATTAATGAGGAATAAGCATACGAAAATTGTGACTGGTTTAGTTGTAACGCCACAAGGTGTAAGGATTCCACAAAAATATATTCGAAGACTGAATAAAGAAATTTACTATTGTCAAAAATTTGGCGTAAATGAACACTTGAAATATCACGGCCTTATCACTATTGCTAATTATAAAGGATATTTAATTGGATTAGCGAGATTCATTTATATGGTTGACCAAAACAAGGGAATAGCGTTGATCAAGAAAATTCAGGACTTAGATTGGGATTAATTAATGATTTAAAAATTATGCTGTATTAGATATAACGAGGATATTTAAAAAGAGCATAAAACCTTACTTGAACTATAACCCGATTAATGGACACTAAATAAAAAGTGCCCCCTTAATCGGGTTTTTCTATGTCTTCAAAAAGAAAACCCGTTTATAATAAAAGAATTATTATGGACTTTTAGTGAGTTAAAGCAACTAGTGGATTCATATACCTAGGGGTACAATAATCACCCTTATCAGTAGGGATTAAGCAAGATGACCCGGTACAATATCGAGGTCATGGTTAGCAGCATAGACCGCCTTTTTTAATTAAAACCGTTATAATTCCACGGTTCCGGCCAGGAAAAGAGTTACTGGTTATTTGCTGCATTTTCATTCCTAAGCTTCCTATCATTCTGGTACTCTTTGAACCACTTGTATAAAAAAATGATAGAGTACCTTTCTCTAAAGGTTTGCTTAGCTTGTTAATTAAGGGGGAGTGATTGGAGCTCATGAAAGCATCCTCCTCTCTCGCAGGCGCTGAAATGCAGCCTATGTATTATTTCGAATCTTATTTTCTAAAGTGTTTTTTTAGTTGATTTCTGTATATTCCTTCACATATCTTTTAATTTTCGGCAGTTCATCCACCGGAAAAGGAACATATCCATTTCTGAGAAAAAGTCAAGAGGGATTTTTTCATAGGATGGTATACTGTTAAGAAGAAAACTCGTAGTATGTAATTACGGCGAGTTCCCGAAGTATAGAGTTCCTAATAGCTTGGTTGCGTTCTGCAACACACCCGTTATTGATAAAGGGCTATATTGTTTAAGAAAATTTTTTATTGTTTACAAAATCTTTTTTACGGAAAGTATCAAAATTGGTCTCAAGGCAAATTGAATGTAGAGGAATTGTTTCCCAGAAATGAGCAAGCGTGGTAAAATAGTAGTAGTAGGGAAAAAAGGCCATCCTTCGTAAATACACTACGAAAGTACGGTGCTTATCCAATGAAACAGAACAATAAAACTAACTCTACAAAAGCAACAAAGCAACAAACAGCCACACAACAAAAACAGACGCAGCTGCAGGAAAATGGAACCTCGCTATGGGTACGAAATTTCGTAGCCATTGCAAACTGCCTGCAAAACCTGGGCAAGGGTCTTTGTTGGATTTTCGGGTCCTTCGTAATACTGGCTTTTGTCGTCTTTATACTGATGGGGGACATCGGGGCAAAAGACTTAATGGATGCTACAAAAATGTACTTTGGTCAATAGGTTTTTGATGCCTAATTCAAGTATGTGATTTTGTCTCGGATTTTATACTTTTGGGTTTGAGTTCGCCACAACTCTTATCCCGGCCCTAGCTTGTAAACGGAGGATTTTGGCATTTATGTGTAGGTCCAGGATTGAGTCCTTATGAGAGTAAAATCAAATATAAAAAAAGGAGGATGCCCGCCACAGGCATACCTCCCTTTTTTTGTATAAAAAGATGTTCAGCATCTTTCATACCCCTACGGTAAGAGAATGAATTAACCGCCACAGTTAATTAGAAAAATCTCCCGGCTAGGACCCGTAGAACGTCCTTTTTTCAACAATGATAGTTGCCATGTAGAATCACTCCCCCTATACACGTTGACGAAAGTGTTAAATGGCTACCTATACAATGTCATGAACAACAAATATCTCTACATCTCAATTATAGCACTGGCAATCACAATGTAAACATTTTACTTGCAGAATTCCAAAATAAGACAAAAAAACCTTTAATATAACACAACTTTTACTAATCAGTAATATAATCTGAAATGGTACTATTTAATTGACGGGTATGCAGTATTTCCAAGTTATTGTTGTGGCCGGAAATATGTATCTAGGTAAAGCAAGTTTCTGATAATGAATGTTCCTTCCACAAATGCAGATTAAAAGATGATGGAAACTGGAAGCCCAGTTAAAGATGCTAATGTTTCATTCATAATTATTGGTGAAATATACGAAAATTTAGGTATATATATACTATTTTGTTAAAAATATACTATAATAGTTGTAATAATGATTTTCAGTCCTTTTGAGGTGGTTTTTTTATGACAAGAGTTAATGTTAAGCCAAAACTAATAAATTGGGCATATTTAAGATCTCAAAAGGCTGAAGAAATTAAACAGCGATTCAATAAATTAGATGGTTGGCTCAGTGGCGAGATTAACCCAACTTTAAAACAGCTTGAAGAATTTGCTAAAGCAACTGCAACACCTTTAGGTTATTTTTTTCTCGATGAACCTCCGGTTGAGGTGTTGCCTGTTCCACATTATAGGACACTAGCAGATGATGCTCCGGTGCAAGCTAGTCCGGATTTGATAGAAACGATACATATTATGCAAAGACGTCAAGATTTTATTAAAGACTATTTTGATGATCATGTTGGTGAAGAGCTGCCCTTCGTAGGAATTTATAAAGGCAATTCTCCAACAGAGTTGGCTAATAGAATGCGAGAATTTTTGGGCTTAAAAAAAGATTGGGCAGCAAAAATCGGTAGTTTGCAAGATGCATTAAAGTATCTAATTGAGAAGTGTGAGGAAAAACAAATAACGGTAATGATAAATGGAATAGTTGGTAATAACACCAAGAGAAAGTTAAATGTTGAGGAATTTAGAGGCTTTGTACTAGTGGATAAACTTGCACCTTTAATTTTTATTAATGGCGCAGATGCGAAATCCGCGCAAATTTTTACTTTAATACATGAATTAGCCCATATATTTAATGGGTCAAGTGCGATTGTTGAGGCTTCTCCTTTGAATACAATGGAAAATGATCTTGAGATTTTATGTAATTCTAGTGCAGCCGAATTTTTGTGTCCAGAGGATTTGTTTAAACAGTATTGGTTAAGAAGTCAAAGTAATGATTTAATATATGAATCTTTAGCTTATTCGTTTAAAGTAAGCCAATTAGTTATTGGAAGAAGAGCTCTAGAGTTAGGGTTTATATCTAAAGAGCAATTTTTTAAATTCTATGAAAGTTATAGCGAGGAATTGAAATCGATAAAAGAGACAAAATCTGGAGGCACTTTTTATCCTACTGCTAGGGTTAGGTTGGGGAACTTATTTTCACGTATAGTAATTTATCAAACAAGGGCCGGAAATATTCAATATACTGATGCATATAGACTTACTGGAATGAGAGGAAACACATTCCATAAGTATGTTAACTTTTTTGAAGGGAAGGGTGTTTAATTTTGTATGTACTAGATGCAAATGTTTTTATAAATGCACATAGAGATTATTACTCTTTTGATTTAGCACCCGGTTTTTGGGATAGGTTAATTAACTTGGCAGGACAAAACGCATTATGTAGTATAGATAGAATTCAGCAAGAAATAATAAGCCCTTCTGAAACCGATCCGGATGAACTGCATGCATGGTCCGCTGAAAAATTCTGTGAACACTTCCATAATACCGATGCTTTTGATGTTATTAAAGAATACACAGAAATACAAAAATGGGCACTCCAAAATCCGCGTTTCAAGGATGCGGCCAAGGAGGAATTTGCTAGAAATGCGGACGCATGGTTGGTTGCTTATGCAAAGGCAAAAAATTATACTTTAGTTACACATGAAGCCTATAATGCCGAAACTAGAAAAAGGATTCTAATACCTGTTGTCTGCAGAGAATTTGGAGTCCCATATGTCAATACTTTTGAAATGCTGCGCCAATTACAAGTTACAATCTAAAATTAATAGTAAGGCTATCGCTAAATTTTAAAATAAGCAGAAACCGAATGGTTTCTGCTTATTTTTTGAAATTAGGAATTTAATTTTAACTTTTTGTTTTTAAAACTTAAATCTTTTGAAACTTTTCTTGATTATAGATTCCACTAATTAGTAAAGGGGGTTAGAAAGGATGGAAATTAAAAGCCGCCGGCTAGTTTAAAATGCTATAAAAGGTAATAAGAGCGCTTTTGAAAAGTTGATCCAACAGTACTATGAAAGAATCTATCGGACTGCATATCTTTATGTACATAACGAAGAAGATGCGTTGGATGTTGTCCAGGAGGCAACCTATCAGGCCTTTACATCTATTCATTCATTAAAAAATCCGGAGTATTTTTCAACCTGGTTTACCGGGATTGTCATTCGTTGTTCAGGCCGGGTTCTAAAGAGAAAGATCAAGGTTGTTCCGTTGAGTGATGAAATATTGTCGAATCTGCCGGGCCAACCAAATGAAACATTGGAGAATCCTTATAACTGCTAAATGGAATTAAGCAGCTGAAAGAGGATTACCGTACAGCCAATATTCTCTTTTACTATTACGATTACTCGATTTAGACGGGAAAGAGAAAATAAAGAACTTTAAGCTGAAAAATACAATCTTGCAGTTCGATTTCTCAAGCTTTGTCCCAGCTAAGGAATTAAAACCGTTCACTGTTGAACTCTTCGGGGAAGAAGAATAAACTCACCACTTCTCATGTGTTGCCAAATACACTCAACACATGTTGAGTGCGTAATAAAAATTTGCATGTTACAGAAGATTACTCTCACCATTTTAAAAGCATTGCGTAATTAAAATCCTCTATTTGCAAGAAAATAGAGGATCTTTTTATTTCCCCAATAATATTGTACAATTTTCGTATATCCAATAAATAACAGTATCAGAAAAAAAACAGGGGATAATTAAATGGAAGCGACTGAAAAGAAACTGATTGTTAATTCAGATAAGGGCAATTTATTAAGAGAATTAGTAAAGTCGATGAACGAGTGTGAGCGGTTTTATTTTAGTGTTGCGTTCATTAATTTTAGTGGGCTGCAGCTGCTGCTGGATCCGCTAAAGGAAGCAGAGAAAAAGGGAATCACAGGTAAGATTATCACTTCTACCTATCTAAACTTCACTGATGCGAAGGCTTTAGAGAAAATCAGAGAGTTTAATAACGTTGAGTTGAAGGTGTTTGTTACTGATAAAGAAATTGGGTTCCATACCAAAGCATATATATTTGAATACCGAGATAGCTATAAGGTCATTATCGGCTCATCTAATATTACACAAAGTGCACTAAAAAGTAATATTGAATGGAATGTCGAGATCGTTACGAAAGAAAACGGTCGGTTTATCCAGGCTGTCTTGAAGGAATACGATTATCTCTGGAATATGAGTGAGGATGCTGATCAGGATTTTATAAAACGATATGAAGAATTTCTGGCAAGCTTTAAGCAAACTCAAAGAACTCACCAAATGATCTATGAAAACAAACAATATATTGTTCCGAATAGAATGCAAAAGCGCGCTACAGAGAATTTGGAGAGACTTAGAAGCTTTGGCGAGAAAAAGGCCCTGGTCATTGCAGCAACTGGAACAGGGAAAACCTATATGTCGGCATTTGATGTAAAGAGTTTTAAACCAAGGAAACTCCTGTTCATCGTACATAGAGAAGAGATTTTAAAAAAAGCAAAAGATACCTTTGAAATGCTACTTCCTAATGATGGCATCACCTTTGGATTACTTACAGGTAATCACAAACAGAAACATGTAGATTATGTGTTTGCAACAATCCAAACCATTTCAAAATGTTATGAGGAATTCGAAAAAGATGAATTCGATTATTTAATCATTGATGAGGCCCATCATGCCACTAGTCCAACTTATCAAACTGTCTTAAATTATTTTGAGCCGAAGTTTACTTTGGGGATGACTGCAACTCCTGAACGTAGTGATGGGTACAATGTTTTTGATCTGTTTGATAATAATGTGGCTTTAGAGGTACGGCTGCACGAAGCATTAGAAGATGAGTTGGTGATTCCCTTTCACTATTTTGGCATCACCGATATTGAAGGCATCGATTTAAGTGATGTGGATATTGATGATATCATCGAAATTACCAAGAGGTTGAAGGTTAATGAACGGGTTGATTTTATCATCGAAAAGATGGATTTTTATGGTCATGATGGTGACAAAAGAAAAGGCCTAGGCTTCTGTGTCAGCATTGAACATGCACAGTATATGGCCAGTGAATTTAATCAACGGGGCTATAAAAGTGTTTGTCTGTATGGTGCCGACTCACCTGAAACCCGTGAGCAGTACATTCATCGATTAGAGAATGACAATGATGAGTTAGAATTTATTTTTACAGTGGATATTTTTAATGAAGGTGTGGATATTCCTTCTGTTAATACAGTCCTAATGTTAAGACCAACAAACTCTCCCATTGTCTTTATTCAACAGCTTGGTAGGGGATTACGAAAGCATGGTAGTAAGGAATTCCTGACAGTTCTTGATTTTATCGGAAACCATAATAAAACATTTCTGATTGCCTTGGCTTTAAATGGGAGTCGTTACTATGATAAGGAAAGTTTAAAAGTGGCAGTTGCAACTGGATTTGCAAATATTCCTGGTTGTACTCATATTCAAATGGACAAGATCTCTGAGGAAAGGATATTGGCCCAGATTGATAAAGAGAACTTTAATTCAATGAAATACTTGAAGGAAGAGTATTTTGAATTTAAGAAGCTTAATCAGGGGCGAATTCCTTATTTACTGCTGGATTATCTGAAATACGATGGAGCACCCGATCCAGTGAAATTTATTGATCGTGAGAAAACATATCTATCATTTGTTGCCAAAGTAGAGAAGGACGAGCACTTAAAAAATCTGTTACTGAACGAGTCCTTTGAGGGGATCCTAAAGGAATTATCAAGTAAGCTTCCGCTAAAGAGGATATATGAGTTTGTCATCATTCGGTATTTGTTAGAGCACAAGGAAATTGACCTAGAGACAGCGAAGTATCAAATTCTAAAGATGATTAGTGATGTGGATGATGATAGTATTTTGCACGCTTTTGAGAGCTTAAATCAAAATTACTATGATAGTGGTCAGATTAAGAATAAGCCTAAGTTAGTGCACTATCTCAACGGTAAACTAGTTAGAACTCCTCTTTTTAAAGAGGTTCTAGAAAATGAAAATTACCGGAAGTATATTGAAGATATCATCACCTATGGAATTTTCCGCTACGAGAAGGAATTCAAAGGCGAATATTACGGAGTTCCTCACTTTAAGCTATATGAACAATATCAAATGGTAGACGCTGCTTTACTATCGAATTATCGGAAAATCCATAGTTCTTTCAGGGGCTCCGGTTTACTGGCAAATGGGAACGAGTATTTCCTTTTCATCGACTTACATAAAGAAGAGGATGTAAAGGAAAGTATTAACTATAAGGATAAATTCATTAGCCCATATGAGTTCCAATGGCAGTCGGTGAATAGTACTACCCAGCAGTCGGAACGAGGTAAGAATATTATCTTTAATAAGCAGCGCGGCGTAAATCTCCACTTGTTTATTCGAAAATATAGAGAAATCGATGGAAAAACTGAACCGTATATTTATATAGGGAAAGGGAATTCTGTTTCCTTCGAAGGAGATAAGCCTATTACGGTAATAATGGAATTAGAGAATGAAGTTCCAGCACCGTTATATACTGAGTTTACAAAAAAAGTGTAGTCTTCTCATTTCGAGAAGACTATTTTTCTTGGATTAATTGCTCAACTGCTGGAATATCAGCCGGAGCCCACTTGAGCGAATCTAAGTTACCTCGTTTTAACCAGATTAACTTTGAATGCTCACTTGGCGTCGGTGTTCCCTCAACTACTCTACATTTAATTGAAATCAAATTAATAATAAATGTCTCGTATTCATGGGTATTGTCATTAAAAACTTCATTAAATGTCTCAATCTTACAGCCTAACTCTTCATCAATTTCCCTTTTAAGCGCTGAATAAATGTCCTCATTTGCTTCTACTTTTCCACCAGGAAACTCCCAATTATTTGGAATCGACATTTCTGGAGATCTAAGAGCACAAAGAATTTCTTGGTATTCGTTTTCGATAATGGCTGCAACAACTTTTACAAGCTTTTTCAAGATAACCCTCCTCAAACATTTCACTAGCCATTATGATACCACTTTTGAGGGTTAGATGCTGCAAGGGGTGTTTTTTTTGTTTTATAAAAAAGTTTACACAATTATCTTGTTTTCTCAACTATCTCCATTACGCTATCAATCATAATCTTTGGTTGATCATGATGAATGTAATGACTGGAATCCTCCACTATCATTCTTTTGCTGCTGTCTGTTGATAACTGAAGTAACGCATCCTGCTACTTCTACCAGTCTTTATGTTCTGCTTCTTCCGATCTGGAGGAGAAAATCATCACGGTGAGATTTCCCAATCCGGCTTTTTGAACTGTTTCTGGCATTTAAATGATGTAGGTTTTGGCAGTAAGTTTATTAATCATTTTGAATCAATACTCAAAACAAAATTGTATAAATGCTCATGTTTATGCACTATTTTCGAGCAATGCTTATTGAATTAACGGGTTAGTTGAAGAAGGATTGGGGACAATACTTCCTATTTATTAACCTTATTGTTTTAAGTTTGTAGTCTCAACTGACTATTCATTTTATATGATTTAGATGGGTGAGTTTAGTAATTCACTATATACTACTTTTATACTAAATTGTATAATATATCTAAATAATTCATCTGGAGTGAACCAAAATGCCTACGATTATTGCCGAATGCCCACATTGTTCTCAAAAAAATAGAGTAGAAAGTGAAAGATTATCACTTGCAAAATGTGGTATATGCAAGCAGTCACTTGCTAAAGATAATATTCAACAGGAAATTAGAGAGAAAATAGAAAACACACAAGAAGAAATTGAAAAAGAAATGGAAGCAGCGGGTAAGAATTTTTCAGATGAAAAGTTTTGGGGGAAATTAAAGAAATTTGCAAAGAAAGCAGGTTCTTCCGTTGTTTATGGAGTATTACTTTTGTATTATACCCTGCAAAAACCAAGCGTGCCAATGAAAGCAAAAGCTATTATCATTGGAGCATTAGGATATTTCATTCTACCATTTGATTTAATACCAGACGTTGCAGTTGGTGTGGGTTACACGGATGATTTAGGAGCTGTAGGTGTAGCATTATTGCAAGTTGCGATGTACATCGATGATGACGTAAAACAAAAAGCCAAAGATAAGCTTAAGGATTGGTTTGGAGATAATGTTGACACATCAGATATTGATGCAAAATTAGGATAAACAAGCATTTCTTTATAGAGGAGAGGATACCCTCTCTTTTTTATTTATGAAAAGTGCTCTAATTTTAATCAGACCCTAAAAAGGCTTAAATAGTTGAAAAAGGAAAATACTAAATTAATTAAGAAAGTATTGAAAAAATCTAAATCTGTTATATAAGTATATAAAAATAATGGGGAGAAAAAATTATGCCAGAATTTAGAGTTAATATGAAGCAATCATTGAAGAAAAGAATTGTTATTACCATTGTTTTTGCCTTGCTTTGTGCCTCCGTTGGATCAGCAGGAACATATATGCTTTTGAAAGGTGGAGAAGAAAAAGTAGCAAAAGCAAAACCAAAACCAACAACAGCAATAAAAGGTGAGGTCACCGTAGAAAATATCGCATATGATAAGGTGCGAGAAATCAGCAAACATTTCGGGTATGAGGATATCCAAGACTTCGATTACACCGAAGATGACACTTATGAATTTTTAAAAAATCAAGATGATGATATTTGGCTTGAAGCAACAGGCAAAAAATTCGGAAAGTATCTTTTCGGAAAAGAATACAACATTCATTTGTTTGGATACTTTATGCTTGGTTATGATTTGAAAAATATCAAAAAAGAAGATTTTTATTTTGATGAAAAATCCAAGATTTTACACATTAAAGTACCAGCATTAGAATTAGCTTATATTCCTATGTTTGACAAGAGTTATTTTGATAGTTTTGTAGGATTATTTAGAAAGGAATACACTGAGAGTTACCGAAAGTTGATTTATGAAGATGCGATAAATCAAGGAATCCAAGCTATCCTTGATGATAAAAGCAAAGTTCTTGAAGGTTATAAATTAACAAATGATTCTCTTAAAGAAACATTATTCGACAAGCCAGAGTTAAAAAAATATGTAAAAGATATTGTTTTTGAAAAGTCCGTTCAAGAATCAACTATAAGAGTAGAAAAAACTAGAGAAGCGGTTCTTGGTGAAAAAAAAGAAACTGAAAAATAAAATTCATTCCATTTATTGCTACATTGTTTCTTTATTCTTAATGATAGACTTATTAAAGAAACATTGATAAGTATTTTAAATTAGCAGATACGATGCTTTAATAAGGCATCTCCTCTATGAGTTTGTGAAATATTACACTTAAAGTAAACCAGCTAATAGTTTGTCAACATTTTTCAATAAAAACTTAAAATATTTCATGCTATACTAAAAATGTTCATGCCAAATAACCTTCCTAATCCTAACTATTGGAAGGTTTTATATTTTTTGGTTTTATTTTTGTTTTAAGCTATATCCTGGAAAGTGGAACTGCTTTTTAAAAGTGCATATATCCATTGTAAAAGCTTATTTGCACAAGCTATTATTGCTACTTTATAAGGCTTTCCTTCTTCGCGTTTCTTATCATAGAACTCCCGTAATCGCTTATTTCGGGGGATGATATTATCTGTCGTTTTCTTTTTACGACAATCACGAATGGCACATTTAACAGCCATAAACAAAGCATGCCGTAATCTACTGGACCCCCTTTTAGTGATTCTGTTGACGGTTCCCTTGAATCTACCAGACTCAAAAATACTGGGGTCAATTCCGGCAAATGCTACGAGCTTTTTAGGGTGATTAAACCGATCAATCTCACCGATTTCAGAAATAATCGTTGCCGCGATTTTTTCTCCGATACCAGGGATTGATTGGATAATCTTATATTCTTTGATTTCTTTTGCTAAAGCATCTATCTCTTTCTCGAACGTTGATAGGTGCTTTTGATTTTCTAAAAGCATTTTAATATACATTTCTAGGGTTAAAATATGGCTTTGATATAAGGTTTCCTGAAAAGGATTCCTTTCTGCTGCAGCTATAAGTTTCTTTGCCTTTGTTTCAGCCCACTTATAAGAACGACTTTTACATAACTCATTGATTTTAGCTGCTAAAGTTTCTTCGCCAGCTAAAAGTACATCGTTAGATGTGGGGTACTCTAACAAAGATTGTAAAGAAACAACTGAATATAGGTCCCCAAAAACACCTTTAAATTCAGGGAAAACCTGATCAAGAATTGTTTGGAATTGTAGTTTTATTTGAACGACTATACTTGTTAGACTTTCGTGTTGTCTTGTCAAATTACGAAGGTTTAATAGTTGGATCCCACGTTTTTTATAAGGTTCTAAGTCCTCCTTATAGTACAGTTCACATAGATGATTAGCATCGATTATATCTGTTTTTACTTTGCGTAAACTTGAGCTCTTTGCCCGATAAGAGATTAATGGATTAACAATGATTAACAAATAATTTCTGTCCTCAAAATACTGAACAACAGGTGTATGATAATGCCCTGTAGCTTCGAGTACAATCGGAGGTTTAACCCCAGTTAAACTTTCAATTTCTTTAAGAAATTGATGTAATTTATCTAGTCCTTCAAGGGTATGGGCTACTTTAAAACTACTTTTGTATGGCTTTTTCTTTTCCAAGTAAGCTTGAACCTGACTTTCTCCTTTAGCTACATCCAGACCAATGACTGGATTCATTATTAAATCTCCTCCTCTAATAAAATTAATTCACCGGTACCCCTAATCCTTCTTGTAGTATCATAGCTTCGCTTGTTATACGAGATCTACGTCCCAACCAGCCTCAAACATGTTTCTACAAGTAGGGGGCGAACTGTTTACTTGACGGGATCTAAGCCCCACGGGTGCTTACGTTCTACCCCGGCTACCGTTATCATAAAACCATATAAAAAATGGTCAACCAGAAATATCTGGCTGACCTTATAATACGAACGGGTGCTTTACCACAATAACAAGTAAAATTAAGAAGCCTCAATTATGCAAGTTTATATACACAACTTGTTCAATTTAGGCTTTTTTACATTCATAAAACATAATGCCATAAACATTTTTGAACCATCTTAAGCTGTTTTTCATCAGCAGAAGCCCTAAAGGTAAGTTCACTTCTTTGGAACTTATTATAAAAATCCCGATATAAAAACTCCCTTGATCTTTTGTCAGATATGACTGCTTCAGGAACTGGCAGCATACCTAGGTTCCCCATTACCCTCATAACACCCATCATCCTTAACGACTCCTGAAAAAATAAAGCTGAATCTGTTACTTTTGAACTTTTACCTATAAAAGATGGGTCTATTAATACGATTCCTGCTACTTCACAAAAATCCGCTTATATTTTTATGGAAATGCCTTTCAAATACAAAGAAATCTATTTCATGAGGATTTAAATGAAATGGAATGTAAGGACAATGAGTCAGCATACAACCCCTAGGGATATTCAGACTGTACGATCCCAGTGTTTAGTTGGTTTATCCACCAATATCTTGGGTTATTTCTATCATCCGTCATGAATTCCAAGTAAATCATTGTTCGTTGGTACTCCCTGCTGACTTCCAAAAAAATATTTCTCACCCTGTCCTTTGCCCTCCAAAAACCATAAATAAAGGGTGAAAGGAGGTGAGAGACAATGGCACAAGCATTATTAGAAGGTTCAAAGCTTCGACTGGCATTCCAGGTGGACCTGGACGAAAAGGGAAATCCTGTTCTAAAAACAAAAACATTTAGCAACATCAAAAAGGAATCAGCTGTTGACCAGTTATTCCAAGTGGCAACAGCCATTTCTGCTTTATGCAATGACCCGCTTAACAAGGTAGAACGAAGCGACAGTACTGAACTTACTGCGTAACGGAAGCTAAGGGGGGATTCTCGTGATTCAAATGGTGCACGGGGACGGTTCTGGTAATCTATAAAAGCTATTCATGCTATGAATCAACGAAGCTTCAAACCTGTCAAGCAGGAGGATTGGAAAAAATTGAAGCAAAAGGACCGTCCCCATGTCTCAAAGAAGGGAGGTGAATATAATGGCAAAAACATTGGAATTAATGTTTGGTACAGAGTTTGGAAAGACCGCCCGTATAGCAGTGGACAATCCGAAGGAACCGATTGATGAGGCCGCTGTCAAACAAGCGATGGAACAGATCATTGCTGCAGATGTATTTACATCGGCCAGCGGCAGATATGTTGCTTCAAAAGGCGCAAGAGTCATCGACCGCAACGTAGTTGAGTATGAAATTGTTTAATAGGTTATTAGGTATCGGATTTACAAGGGAATTTGGTCAAATCGATATGTTCTAAGGGAGAGGCTGGATTCTTTTACGAAACCGGCCTCTTTTAAAATATGATTCGGAAAGGAGAGAAACTGCCGTGGAACAAATCATCTCATTTATCAATGAAGTCGGCTTCCCTATCGTTGTGACCCTATATCTTCTATATCGAATAGAATCCAAGCTTGATTTAGTCGTCCAGTCGATACAGAGCCTACCTGAGCGAATGAAGGGGTGAAAGTCATACCGCCCTTTTGGAATCACCGAATGACTAAAGCCAACTACCTACGTGGCAGTTGGCTTTTAATCTAAATGGTTGTCTTTAAAGCACCTAATTTTGCTTGATTTACTTTAATGCTATACCCCTCAATAACCCCATTGTCCTCTGATTATGGAACCTTTTCCTATCACTTTGATGTTGAGGCAATGAAGACTTTAAAAGAAAAGAGGAACATCGTAGGGAATATCTTCTTATTTCGGGTGGTGACATCTTGGCTTGTACTACCCCTTATAAGGCAACCCACCCTCAGGAATGAAACTTCCACATTCAAAACAATCGGTGAAATCTTCAATGGTAGGATTAAAGCCTTTGGAATATCAATCCTCAAAGACAGAGGCTGAATTCTTTAATGAATTTAATCTCAGAACAGAGTTTAATGGGGTAAGTAACACGGAAACTGTAATTGTTAAAACGTCCTTAATCTATGTAAAAGAGCAAGGCTGGAAAATGGATGATGTAGAGTTTGTCGGACAATCAACAGGTCGGGAATAAACTAAATTGTAAGTTGAAGGTAGTCATCCTGATAGATAAACTATGGGGAACCACCATTCAAAGATTTGATTAGGGAGCGTTTTTGAACCTATTCTCTAAAAGTAAAGTGAAAAAACTCTCTTTCGGAAGGAGAGTTTTGCTTTTCGTGAGGCATTTTTATTGGATGATACCTCTACGCAAGGCTTCGGCCACTCCTTGAACACGATTGAACACCTCGAGTTTTCGAATGGCGGATCGGACATAATCTTGGACGGTAAATTCGCTAATATTAAGAGATGCAGCCATTTCCTTCGTGCTTTCACCCCAAGACATTTTCTGCAATACTTCAATCTCCCGCTTGCAAAGTCTTTTAGGGTCGCTAGGGTAGTCATCTATTCCGAATATTTGCCCTAAATGTTTCCCATATACACTTAGAGAGTGTACAAGGCTATCTCTAACGGTAAAGGAATCTGTACTCCCCATGCAGGCATAGCCAACAACGTGTGAGGCATAGCTAAGGGGAACTACCAGCAATTCAGTTGTCATACCATTGGTGTACTTTATCGGCATTTGGTGGATTAATTGAGAATCGATATGTTTTGGCTTTCTCTCTTGAATGGCCGAATAGATAGGTGGCATGTTCCGAACATCTTCTCTCCATTCCCGCAAGGAAGATATCCCTTGTTTATCAATTCGCAATATGCCTTCACCGATTTTGCTTAAAGTCGAATAGAAATAGAGACCCACACGAGAAAATTGGAAAAGATCCATAAATCCCCGAACGGCAAGGATTTGCTTTTCATCAAGGGAACGAGCTGACTCAATGGATTTAATTTGATTTTTTAAGTCTGTACTAAGCATGAATTGATCCCCTCTCTTCCATCTGAATATTCATATTATACATAATAATCATTTAATTATAAACCCTATAGCAATGTTATAAATAATTTGATTTTAGTGTAATATTACACTTTTGGTACAATGTTATTGATGTCAATAAGGGAAAGGGTGAATTATCTAAAAATAATCGATGAGTGGAAGAGAAGCTTAATGGAGAAGTACCCCCTATTTTTAGGGGATATATCATTCGAAAAAATTAGTTTATTATCAGCAGTGTAAGCGATTACGATGGTGAAAGCCACGAAAGTTTAGGAATGATAAAGGTCATTTTCAAAATTGAATTCATATTTTCAGAAAGCAGGTGGTGGAAATGAATAATTCTTTTTCTGAATTTCATTTAAGAACATCCATATTCAGCGGAGCGGGATCAAGAAGCATACTTCCGCAAATGATTCAGGGGTTAGGCGGAAAGCGGGCCATTCTGTTTACGGATAAGGGATTAATCCAGGCAGGCGTTGCTGCTCAAATCATTAGTCTGTTTAAAAGCATACAGGAGAACGTAGAGATTGTTGGTGTCTTTGATGAGATTGAACAGGATGCCAAAGCGGAAAATGTCACCAAGGCTGTCCGGTTTTTCAAAGAGCATCAGGCGGACGCTTTGATTGCTCTTGGTGGCGGCAGTGTTCTGGATGCTGTAAAGGGCATCAAGTGGATGCTAAATAAAGGGTATAACGATATGGAAGAAGTACTCCATACCAGCATCAGAGAATTTCCACCGGAAGCGCAGCCGACAGGCATCCCGCATGTGGCGATTCCTACTACAGCAGGAACGGGTGCAGAAGTGTCGCCAATGGCTGTCATTTTTAATGAAAAGTTGGGATTGAAAGTTGTAGTCAGGACTCCGTTTCTCAGTGCTGACATAGCTATTTTAGATTCCGAGTTAACGGTTGGATTGCCTCCAAGGATAACGGCTTTTACAGGAATGGATGCTCTGACGCATGCGGTGGAAGGTTATTTTTCAACAACAGCTACTCCGTTTACGGATTCCTATGCTCTGTATGCCGCTCAATTGATTGCGGAGAATCTGCCTATCGCAGTCAAGGAAGGAACTAATCTGGAAGCTAGAGGCAATATGTTGATGGCAAGTGCGATGGCAATTACAGCCTTCGGATTTGGCAACAATGGAGTGCCCGTGCATAATATGGCGCATGTATTTGGGGCCAAGTTTAGAATTCCGCACGGCTTGGCTAATTCGGTGCTTCTGCCAAATGTGATGGCTGCCCTTCCTTCCTTCTATTTACCGAAAATTAAGCGATTTGCTAAAGCATTGGGTATTGAAAATTCATCTTCTCATCCGGAGGAATGTTTAACGGAAGTGATTAGCTTTATTCGCAATCTACGTCATCAAATTGAGTTACCGGATACGTTTGCTGAATTTAACCTTGATGCCGATGCGCTTCACTCTATTGTTGCTGATGTGCAAAGTGATTCAGCCTCAGGAAAATTTCTTATCCCGGCGGATATCATTATCAAAGTGACAGAGGAAGTTTCTGGACTTACTCCTAGCAAGGTAAACCAATAGCATAATCAAAGGAGGGGAAGTCCAATCATGTTAGATCCTCAAGCGAAAACTTTTCTGCATATGTTGGGAGAAAGAGAACCAAACTCTGCTCTGACACTGGAGGAAAACCGTGCCAAATCAGCGGCACTCCGTGAACTGGCAGGTCTAGCAGAGTCAGTAGCCAAAGTAGAAGAATACATGATTCCCGTGGAAAATGGAGAAATCAAGGCGAGGATATATACCCCAGAAGGAGAAGGACCCTTTCCAATCTTTATCTATCTTCATGGAGGAGGATGGGTGTTAGGAGATCTTGATACGGCAGATGCACCTTGCCGTAGTCTTACTAATCAGGCAGAGTGCATTGTGGTGTCAGTTGAATATCGTCTGGCTCCTGAACATAAGTTTCCTATTCCTTTAGAAGATTGTTACGAAGCAGCAAAGTGGGTAGCCAATTATGCTAAAGAATGGAAGGGAGATCCAACGAGAATAGCGATCGGTGGAGACAGTGCTGGTGGAAATCTTGCTGCATCCGTCGCGATAAAAGCAAGAGATCAGGGAGGGCCAACTTTTGTATCCCAAGTTTTGATATATCCAGTAACAGATGCTTCTTTTAATACGCCATCCTATAAAGAGAGTGGAGAAGGCTATTTCCTAACACAGGAGAACATGGAGTGGTTTTCTCAGCAATATCTTCAAAAGGAAGAAGACAAACTAAACGTTTTCGTAGCACCGCTGCTTGCAGAAAACCTAAGTATGCTTCCTCCTGCGTTAGTAATTACGGCGGAATATGATCCACTACGCGATGAAGGAATGGCCTATGCCAAACGATTGCATCTAGCAGGTGTTCAAGTAGAATCCACTTGTTACGAAGGAATGATTCATGGATTTTTCTGGATGGCGGGAATTATGGATAAAGGCAAACAGGCAATCGAACAAGTAGCCCGCTACTTGCATACAGCCTTTCATTAACAAATACCAGTTAGTAGGGATTTAATTGTCTTTTTCAAAGATAGATCATTCCATGGGCAAAACTTAATTTTTTATTAAGGGGAGGAATAAAGTATGACTAACACAAATCAATGCATAAATTTGGATGCAGTCGTTGTCGGAGCAGGTTTTTCGGGATTATACATGCTATATCGCCTACGGGAGGCGGGATTTTCTACCCGTACTTTTGAGGCAGCAGCTGATGTTGGGGGTGTATGGTATGCGAATCGTTACCCTGGAGCAAAATGCGACTCAGAAAGCATCATTTATAATTATACTTTCTCTGATGAGCTGATTCAGGAATGGACATGGACTTCTAGATTTCCAGAACAAGCGGAAATATTAAAATATCTTAATTTCGTAGCAGATAGGCTTGATTTGCGCCGTGATATTCAATTTAATACACGCATTACGTCTGCTCATTACGATAAAGAAAATAAAAATTGGAAGATTCAAACGGAAGATGGCACTACCTTGATTGCTAAGTATTTCATTACAGGAGTAGGGTGCCTATCTGCCTCCAATATACCTAATTTTAAGGGCATAGATAGTTTCGAGGGTGAGGCTTACCACACTGGGCACTGGCCACATGAGAAGGTAGACTTAAGCGGGAAGCGGGTCGGTTTGATTGGTACTGGTTCAAGCGGAATACAGGCTATCCCAGTTATTGCGCAAGAAGCGGGTCATCTTACTGTCTTTCAGCGGACTCCAGCGTACAGTACTCCAGCGAGAAACTATCAGTATGACCCAGAGTTTATACGTCAAACTAAAGCAAACTATGAAGAGATTAGGCAGCAAATACGTTGGTCCAAAATGGGCTATCTTCATACGGTAGTCAATAATCGATCAGCCCTGGAAGATACACAGGAAGAACGTCAGCAGGAATACCAAAAGATCTGGGAAAGAGGGGGACTAGGGTTTAGCCAAACATACAATGACCTGTTGGAAAACGGAGAATCCAATGAAACTGCTAGTGAATTTATCCGCTCTAAGATAGGTGAAATTGTAAAAGACCCAAATGTGGCCGAGAAGTTAAAGCCAAGCTACTACTATTCTGCAAAAAGACCGGTCCTGGATACTAATTATTATGAAACATTTAATCGTGATAATGTTACCTTGGTTGATGTGAAGGCTGCGCCAATTGTGGAAATTACGCCTAAGGGGATAAGAACTGCAGAAGCGGAGTATGAACTCGATGTCATTGTTTTTGCTACTGGCTATGATGCGATGACTGGACCGTTGTTTAAGATAGATATCCGTGGTAAAGAAGGGGTGTCACTAAAAGAGAAGTGGGATAACGGGACACAAACTAGAACATACCTCGGTCTTGCAAATGCCGGTTTCCCTAACATGTTTATGATTACTGGTCCTGAAAGCCCTTCGGTACTGTCCAATGTACCAGTATCTATAGAACAGCATGTAGAATGGATTGGTGATTGTATCGAGTATCTTCGTGAGCATAATATTGAAACGATCGAGGCAAATGCAGATGCGGAAGAGGCTTGGAGTAAACATTGCCGAGAGTTGGCTGAATCCACGCTTCTTACTAAGGTTGACTCTTGGTACACTGGCGCGAATATTAAAGATAAGCCGCGAGGATTCCTCATTTATGTCGGAGGTGTTGGGGAATACCGTAAGATATGCGACGAAGTAGCGGCAAAAGGTTACGAGGGCTTTTCTTTAGTAGACGCATCCAACAGAATGCCGGTTCCTAAATAACAGTATTAGGTTATACATGAATGTGTTTTCGTTAGTCGGAATACCCACTACTATTCTATTGAAAAGAATTTGTATGCGTTTCCAAAATGCGCATGCGTAGGGAAAATTGATGGTATCATTCAGGTAAGTTTCATTTTAATGAAAAATTATACATTAATAGTTATATTTACAGATTGGATGTGTTGTGGAATGTATATCAATGGCGAATGGTTGAAAACAGATCAGGTATTTGAAGTGAATAACCCAGCTACAGGGGAAAAGGTGGATACTGTTTATTTTGTTGGCGAAGAAGAGACAAACCGAGCAATTGAAGCGGCAGAGAAGGCGTTCCCTCAATGGGCTGCATTCACAGCAGAACAGCGCAGTTCCTATTTATGGAGAATTGTTGAGAAGCTACAAGAAAAGAAGGAAGAATTGGCTCAAATCATTACAAAAGAAATGGGAAAAACAATTCACCATGCCCGGCAAGAGGTAGGGTCGACTATTGCCTTCTTTCAATGGTACGCCGAAGAGGCGCGCAGAATTTACGGAGATATCATTCCTCCATCAATAGCTAACAAACGTATCCAGGCGATTCGGCAGCCCATCGGTGTTGTAGGAGCCATTACGCCTTGGAATTTTCCGTTATCCATGGCAGCTAGAAAGTTGGGGCCAGCTTTGGCTACCGGTTGTACAGTGATCCTGAAGCCTTCGAAAGAAGCCCCGTTGTCTTCGATTGCGTTATTTCAAATTTTTGATGAAATAGGTTTGCCAAAAGGAGTGGCTAATCTCGTCATCGGAAGTTCAGGTCCCATAGCCAACGCACTCATGAACAGCAAAATCGTAAGAAAAATTTCCTTTACCGGTTCTACGGAAGTTGGAAAAGTTCTTATTGCTCAATCTGCACATACTGTTAAACGCGTCTCGATGGAATTAGGAGGACATGCTCCTTTTATTGTTTTTGAAGATGCTGATATCGACTTAGCTATTGATGGCTTGTTAAGAAGTAAATTTGGCTCCAATGGCCAACAATGCATATGTCCAAATCGCATTTATGTCCAGGAAAGTATTTACTCGGAATTTGCTGAAAAGTTGAAAGAAAAAGTTCAAATCATCAAAGTAGGTAACGGTTTAGATGAACAAAATGAAATGGGACCACTGACAAATGAAGCAGCTATCGTAAAAATACAAGAACAGGTGGATAATGCTGTACGCCTCGGGGCATGTATCCTTAATGGTGGGAAAAGGCTGTCAGATGGAGCTTACTCCAATGGATATTTTTACGACCCGACAGTTTTGTCTGATGTAACGGATGATATGCTGATTACCAGAGAAGAAACGTTTGGACCTGTCATTCCGCTTTTAAGGTTCCAAAGCGAGGAAGAAGTGATTAAAAGAGCGAATGACATTGAATATGGACTTGCCTCATATTTCTTTACGAATGATCTTTCCCGTAAGTACCGTGTTTCCGAACAATTGGATTACGGTATGGTTGGAGTGAATGATGCTATTCCCTTTGCAGTCCAAGTTCCATTTGGCGGCGTAAAAGAGAGCGGGATGGGACGAGAAGGCGGAAAGTATGGCTTGGACGATTATTTAGATATAAAAATGATTTCCGTACAGATTTAATGGATTACCGATTCATATTTTGTAGTAGTTAGCTTTTAGTTTTAGAATGATTGGTTTTTATTTGCTAGTAAGGCATATGAGAATAGGAGGTTTCGCATATGCCTCCTTTCACCTTTTTCTTGAAGGACCGAATGAGGCGCTATTACTTGTTTGTTGTTAGTATCCCCTTGATTTGCATCTCATTAGTGATATGGAAATCATTATAAATTTAACCGTATATATCAATTATTGGGGGGGAAGAATGCTTATGCGTTGGTTTGTGCTGATTATTCTATTTTTTGGATTCTTAATTAATTTTGCTGATAAGAGTTTTGTTGGGATTACTGCTGCTCCAATAATGAAAGAATTGGGTTTATCGTATGCACAATGGGGGATTATTGGGAGTAGCTTTTTTTGGATTTTTCCAGTAGCTGCAATCGTTGTAGGGATCCTTGTGGATAAATTCAGTTCCAAGAAGATGATCAGTTATATGCTTTTGGCATGGTCAATTCTTCAGTTAGTTGGAGGCTATGTGATTTCCGGATTTTCTACGATTTTAGTGTATCGTTTGATTCTTGGCGTTTCTGAAGGAGGGTACGCTCCAGCATCTCTAAGGCTTTTGTTTTCTTACTTCCCTACCGATATGCGAGCACGAGTGACAACTATCTTCACTGCTGGTTCAACAATTGGAGCTTATGCAGTGGCTCCTTTAGTTATCTTCCTAACTCAAATGGTTGGCTGGAGGCATTCATTTGCCATCATGGGATTATTCAGCTTGCTTTTGTTAGTTTTGTGGGGAGTATTCGTTCCTAAGAAAAGTCCAATGCTTCAAGAAATTAAGCAGCAAGAGCTCGTCACTACGCCAAAAACAAAAATTACTTGGGCGGAAATCTATCCTGTGTTGTTGTCACGAGCTTGCATATTTACTTTATTCGCCTCATTCGGATTCTTTTTCCTATCTGCTTGGATGCAAATATGGATGCCTGTTTACTTCGTACAAGTAGTTAAAGTTTCTGAAATGCAGATGGCGAATTCCATATTTATCATTGGGGGATCATCGGTTGTTCTCTCCTTTATCATGGCAACTATTTCCGACAGTATATTTAAAAAAACACAGAATTTTCGTATAGCACGAGTAAGCCTAACAGGGATTGGAATGGTAGTTGGCTCGTTGTTTTTAGGTTCTCTCTTTGTCATTCACTCACAAGTATGGTCGATCATTGCAATTACTATGGCATATGGACTTTCGTACCTAATTCTTTCGACCTCTCATATTATTATGAGCCATCAGCTACCTGAACGGACGTCCACTCTCTCTGGGATAATCGTTGCTTTTCAGAATGTGGCAGCGATGATCAGTCCGATTGTGACTGGATTTATTATTCAATATGCTGGGAAAGATAATGTGGTCCAAGGGTTTAATTATTCATTTTTGATGATTTCAGGCATCATTCTGACTGTTGGGTTGCTATTTTTGATCTTTGTTAATCCAGATCGAAAGAAGGAAAAATCCAATATTCCTAATATGGTCAAAGTACCATCCAGTTCTTAAAAATATGGATTTGATATATGTAATAGAAATCAACTTTGGAAGAGGAGGAAGAAAGGTGGTTCTTACAGGAAAAGTCGTATTAATCACAGGGGCTACGGGAGGAATTGGCAAGGAGACGGCGCGTTTATTTGCTAAGCAAGGAGCGAAACTTGCGTTAGTCGATTTGGATGACCAAGCACTAGAGTCACTTGCTAAGGAACTAGAATTAGAGGATTATTTACTTCAAACTGCTGATGTGACAAGTGAAGACCAAGTAGAGAATTTTGTTCAACAAACTAAGAAGAAGTACGGAAAAGTTGATGTTTTCTTCAATAATGCGGGAATAGAAGGAAAGGTTGCTCCGATTACAGAAACATCTTCCGAGGATTTAGATAAGGTGCTGAATGTCAATATCAAGGGTGTCTTTTTTGGTTTAAAGCATGTGATGGCTATCATGATGGAGCAAAGATCAGGAAGTATCATCAATTCGGCATCCATTACAGGGCTAAGAGGCTCCTTCGGTTTGGCTCCCTATGCTGCCTCTAAGCATGCAGTGCTTGGATTGACCAAAACAGCGGCCTTAGAATCAGCAGAAATGGGGATTCGCGTGAACGCAATCTGCCCCGGATATGTCGACACCCGAATGATGCAGGCCATCGAGGGGGGAAAAGGACCAGAGCATGTGAATCTGATGAGAGAAAGAGCACTAGCGAAGGTACCAATGAACCGCTATGCCCACCCGGAAGAAATTGCAGAGCTTGTTTTGTTTTTAGCTTCAGATAATGCTTCTTTTATCACAGGAAGCCATTATGTCATTGATGGAGGAAATCTGGCTTAAGATCGTGTGAAACAGCAGCCAATATGACGATTCAATTTTAGGGAATAGGTTACTTTGGAATCAAGCTTTATACTGTTTTAAATAAAAAAAGCAAGTGAGGGCTGCATCAGGTTGAAGAACATTGGATTTACTCAAAAAATTTGTTGACAACGGATGTGAAAAACATGTCAGTTAGCCATGAACAGAAAATAAAGAATGAGTATATTTTTTTCTAGCTTTGCAGTTTAGTGTCCTACTGACAAACATACTACCATGTTCAATGTAGCCCTCCCTTTCATCGCAAGGGATTTTGTCCTTTTACCTTCTCAAATTTCAGTTTTTATTTATAGTTTATTATTTGAAGATAAGTTGATTATGGGTTTCTCTTTTTTCATTAGCATATTTCTAATATTTCGGCACAAAGAAAATATTAGAAAAATCTTTAATGGAACAGAAAACAAGATAGGGAGAAAAAATAGAAATTTCGACTAAAATAAATACTCGCAATATGTATATCTGAATGGTGGTTCTGACAGCACTACTACTTTATGTTACCTAATTAACTTGTATTGGTTTTGATGCAAGAAATCTAATCAACTCTTTGTAAATTCTAATGTTCATAAAAGTACACTTTTACAGATTTATTTACTACCTTTAACAGGTTTTAAGAGCTTAATAAGGCTTGGAACCTAGAATAATACCAATGTAAGAAATACTTAGATGATAGAGTTGGGGAACAAGTACAGTATTTATAGAATTAACTCAAAGGGAGAAAGGTACTAATCCTAAAGGAAGGAGTCTACAGTAAATACGTTTTTTTACTCATGTTCCATTTCCTTACCTTTTTTTATCATTAGGTTCTGTTACTCAGATCCCTGTTAAATCAACACAAATAGAGGTAACTCATCACAAATCACCTCGTAAACTAGGTTTCGAATATTTCTTCTTTATTTTTTATACGTGTTTTATAGGTTCAAACAGATTCCTTTTTTGCTTTTTTTAGTGTACTAAAAAAGCTTCATGCCATGGCGGAATTCTGTGCATCTGCTTCACTTCGGAATGAACTGAGACTTTTTGCTTCACCTTGGCCATACGTAAATCTCGTTTGGCCAAGTTATTATCAAAGGGGACATCCATGTTTTCTACAAATAGTAAGACAGAATCTTGGTGTTTGGAAAGTCGATTCAATAACATTTCCGCATTATGGTTGACCAAAGTCGTATTTTGCTTATATCCTTTTTTCAAAATAGCTAGATGGGTATCATCCATCCATGTGACTACCATGGAATTCAAAGGATCGTCTTGACACTCTCGCTGTTGCTTCGCCAAAAGAAGAAACGCGATCATATCCTGATTCCACGTTTGTTCTGTTCGTTTATAACCAGCTTTTAGGTCGCGAAGTAAATGAGCATTGCACACATTTCGGAACAGTATAATTCGCCGTCGTGCAGATTAAACTGGTCCGAAACATCAAACGTATGTCCCAATCGAGGAACGTTAAGTATTCATACGTTCGCCTAAAAATCAACCCTCCGGGTTATGTGAATACTTGAACTAACGAGTGTTGATTGGCCGGCTTTTGTTGTATGGTATGGATCAGAAGTAGGTATTATAAACCCTTTGTATGGATGAGCAATTTTACCTCTTGGCCATTTTAGAACGAATACACAAAAGTGTTAAAGAATAAGGTGCTTGCTGGAAAACTAGATATTGACTATGGAGGGGCATGATTTTTTACTAATGCGCATTAAGAAAAGGGAGAGATAAAAGATGGGAATGAAAGCGACTTCTGTTAAGGGACGATGTTTTAACTTAGAAGATTATGATACGACATACAAGTCATTTAATTGGTCGGAAGCGGAAAAAAGTTTCAGCTGGAGTGAAACAGGACTAGTCAACATGGCTTATGAAGCAATCGATCGTCATGCAGAATCAGACAAAAGGAATAAGGTAGCCCTGTATTTTTCTGATAAAGACCGAAATGAACAGTACACATTTCAAGATATGAAAGATTATTCCAATAAGGCTGGGAATGTTCTTAAAAAGGCAGTTGGTGTGGAAAAAGGAGACCGGGTGTTTATCTTTATGCCGCGATCGCCTGAACTTTATTTCGTCTTATTGGGCGCTATCAAATTAGGAGCCGTTGTTGGTCCGTTATTCGAAGCATTTATGGAAGCGGCTGTTCGTGATCGTTTGGAAGATAGTGAAGCGAAGGTTCTCGTTACGACATCTGAACTTTTGGGACGTGTTCCAGTTAATGAATTGCCGCATTTAAAGCATGTTGTCATTGTTGGAAGTGGTGTGAAAGAAGAAGGACTATATATTGATTTTTATAAGAGAATGGAAACGGCAAGCGAACATCTAGAAATCGAATGGGTAGATCGAGAAGATGGTCTTGTTCTTCACTATACGTCTGGTTCGACTGGAAAACCAAAAGGGGTATTCCATGTTCATAATGCGATGGTCCAGCATTATCAAACCGCAATGTGGGTATTGGATTTAAAAGATGATGATGTATATTGGTGCACAGCGGACCCGGGATGGGTAACAGGTACTTTCTATGGTGCATTTGCCCCATGGCTAGTCGGTGCTACAAATGTCATCCGCGGTGGCCGCTTTAGCCCGGAGGATTGGTATCAAACAATCGAGAATTACGGTGTAACCGTCTGGTATAGTGCTCCAACTGCTTTCCGTATGTTAATGGGAGCGGGGGACGGACTTGTAACAAAATTCGATTTACGTTCACTACAACATATTTTAAGCGTTGGTGAACCGCTAAATCCTGAAGTCGTTCGTTGGGGGAAAAAAGTCTTTGACTTGCGCATTCATGATACATGGTGGATGACAGAGACAGGAGCACAGGTTATTTGCAATTACCCGTCAATGGAGATTAAGCCGGGATCGATGGGGAAACCAATACCGAGTGTTCAGGCAGCTATCGTTGATGACCAGGGAGAAGAACTGCCGCCGTACCACATGGGGAATTTAGCGATTAAAAAAGGTTGGCCGTCCATGATGAGAGCTATTTGGAACAACGAGGAAAAATATGAATCATACTTCTTACCAAACGACTGGTATGTATCCGGGGATTCTGCCTACAAGGACGAAGATGGTTACTTTTGGTTTCAAGGACGTGTCGACGATGTGATTATGACCGCGGGGGAACGTGTCGGACCGTTTGAAGTGGAAAGTAAATTAGTTGAATTCCCGGCAGTCGCTGAAGCGGGGGTTATTGGAAAACCTGATCCGGTACGGGGGGAAATTATTAAAGCATTTATTGCCTTAAGAGAAGGATATGAAGCTTCGGATGAATTGAAAGAAGAAATTCGTCTTTTTGTGAAAGAGGGACTTGCTGCGCATGCTGCTCCAAGAGAAATTGAGTTTCGTGAGACACTCCCGAAAACAAGAAGCGGAAAAATTATGAGACGTGTCCTAAAAGCATGGGAGCTCGATTTACCGACAGGTGATTTATCCACAATGGAAGACTAGAAAATAAGATAATTGGGCTAGATTTCTCACTTTTTAGAGGAAGTCAGCAACCACCATCTCATTTGGAATGGATTAAGGAAATAAATAGGGAATGGTTACAATTACTGTCCCTATAAATGGAGGGTTAAAGGTGAATTTAGTATTATCAGGATTGCCTGGGGTGGGGAAAGGAACCCAAGCTCAACGTATTGTAGCAAAATACAGCATCCCTCATATTTCAACTGGAGATATGTTTCGTGTAGCAATTAAAGACCAAACATCGCTTGGAAAAGAAGCAAAAGAGTATATAGACGAAGGAAATCTAGTACCTGATGAAGTCACTGTAGGTATTGTTCGGGAACGTTTAAGCAAAGATGATTGTAAGAAAGGGTTTTTATTAGACGGCTTTCCGCGGACGAAAGCACAAGCTGTTGCTCTTGAGCAAATTTTAACAGATTTGCATCAATCCATTGATTATGTAATTAATATTGACGCTGATCAAGGAGAATTAATCGAACGGTTAACAGGTCGTCGAGTTTGTCGTAAATGCGGTTTTAATTATCATATTATCTTCAATGCACCAGAGTTAGAAGATGTTTGTGATAAATGCGGTGGAGAGCTTTTTCAACGAATAGATGACAACGAAAAAAAAGTTAGAAATCGATTAGAGATTAACAATAAACAACAACGGCTGCTCCTTGACTATTATAAAGATAAGCAATATTTACTTACTATTGATGGTGATCAGCCAATTGATAATGTATTTAAAAACATTGATCAGCATCTTCAAAATATTTCTCTAGCACAACAACAAATCTAAAAAAAGATTTACCTTATTAGCTTTCATTCATATCTTTGTATGAGAAATGAGAAACATCCATTAGTGTTGCAATATCAGGCAATGATTCTAAAAAATATACAGAAAATTATAAATATTTAAGGCGTGGAGAGTAATGAATAGAAACGAACAAATTAAAGCATTGGAAAAACAATGGTTAATGGAGGCTCGTTGGGAAGGGATAGAACGTCATTATTCTGCAGAGGAAGTTGTCAAACTCCGAGGATCCGTTCAAATTGAGCATACGCTTGCGAGAAGAGGGGCAGAACGTCTCTGGAACTTTTGAATGAGGAAGATTACATTAACGCATTAGGTGCATTGACGGGGAACCAAGCCGTTCAACAAGCAAAAGCTGGATTAAAAGCTATTTATTTAAGTGGTTGGCAAGTAGCTGCAGATGCAAACCTTTCAGGTAATATGTACCCGGACCAAAGTTTATATCCAGCAAACAGCGTACCTCACGTTGTAAAACGTAATAATCAGGCGCTTCAACGTGCAGACCAAATTCAGCATCTGGAGGAAGGAGGAGACATTGATTACTTCTTACCAATCGTGGCAGACGCTGAAGCAGGGTTTGGCGGTCAATTAAACGTTTTTGAGCTGATGAAAGGGATGATTGAGTCCGGTGCAGCCGGGGTTCACTTTGAAGATCAATTATCTTCAGAGAAAAAATGCGGTCACTTAGGTGGTAAAGTATTGCTTCCAACACAAACAGCGGTACGCAACTTAATTTCAGCACGTCTTGCGGCAGACGTCATGGGCGTTCCTACTGTATTAATCGCACGTACAGATGCAGATGCAGATGCAGCGGACCTCATTACAAGTGACATTGATCCTGCAGATCGTGAATTTATTACAGGTGACCGTACACCAGAAGGTTTCTACCGCACGCGTGCAGGAATCGACCAAGCGATTGCTCGAGGACTTGCCTATGCACCTTACGCGGATCTCATTTGGTGCGAGCCTTCAGAGCCGAATTTAGAGGAAGCTCAAAAGTTTGCCGATGCTATTCATGCTAAATTCCCTGGTAAAATGTTGGCTTACAACTGCTCACCATCTTTCAACTGGAAAAAGAAATTGGATGTCGAAACCATTGAAACATACCAACAATAAATTTTCAAAATAGGCTATAATAGTTAGACTAAAGTAGATATATCCCTAGATAGTAAAATACAATTAAAATCTAATTAACTAGGCAGCTTTCAGCAAGAAATTGAAAGCTGCCTTTATTCATATAGGAACGTAACTTATATAAAACAAAACATCTTATTGATAGAAAAAATCTTTATATTAATTTATAAGGGTTTCCAAAATGTTAATTTACTTTAACCTAACTCAAGTTACGTAAAGTATAATGCCTAACCCTAATGTCTTGTTACGTAACAGAAAAATTACTGGAGCAGTAGTTTTTTCTATTTTTAAGCTTTATACGTTATTCAATTTTAGTTAACATAATCACTCCTATTAGAACCTGACCACAACAAAACCCCTTGGCTTCCAAGGGGTTTCACAGCGTCCATTTTTATCGTTTATATAGGATTTTATACATCCTTGATGAATCAACGTTTTCGGCTTATAAAGAAGCCTAGCAGCTGCATAAGAAAATGAGGTTTTATGGTATCTCTTGTTGAACTAATCTGCTTCGTTAATACAATAAGCATAGTTAGGCTGTTATGTATAAATATAAACCTCTATACAATTCTACCTTGAGTAATGATTCAAAATGATTAATGAACATACTGCCAAAATATGCATTATTTAAATGCCAGAAACAGAAGAAGATAAGTCTTTTACTGTCATCGTGGAATTAGAGAATGAAGCTCCTGCATCTTAATATACTGAGTTTACAAAGAATGTATAGTCTTCTCATTTCGTGAAGACTATTTTTCTTGGATTAATTGCTCAACTGCTGGAATATCCGCCGGAGCCCACTTGAGCGAATCTAAGTTTTGTCTTTTTAACCAGATTAACTTTGAATGCTCACTTGGTGTTGGTGTTCCCTCAACTACTCTACATTTAATTGAGATCAAATTAATGATAAATGTGTCGTATTCATGGGTGTTGTCATTAAAAGCTTCATTAAATGTCTCAATCTTACAGCCTAACTCTTCATCAATTTCTCTTTTTAGGGCTGAATAAATGTCCTCATTTGCTTCCACTTTTCCACCAGGAAACTCCCACATATTTGGCATCGACATTACTGGAGATCTAAGAGCACATAGTATTTCTTGTTGGTCGTTTTCGATAATGGCAGCAACAACTTTTACAAGCCTTTTCAAGATAATCCTCATCTACCTTTCACTAGCCATTATGTTACTATTTTTGGTGGATAGATGCTGCATTGGTCACTTTTTTGTTTGTTTTTTTTCGATAAATTGACTCGAATCAAAATCCTAATAATATCTTAAAATCACTTTCTAAAATCAAGCTTTTAAACACTAATATTTATACGAAATTTTGAAGGTGTGCTTATTCAACAAACGGGCCATATTATGGAATAACTTATAGTGTTCTCACCAACAAATTTTGTTGGTGGGAACGGCGTTCTTTTAATGGGATCTTACGATGACTATAAGGGAAGAAGTGAAACAACATCCGTTCTTTGCTGTTTGGGATGAACCTAACCAATTATTAAAGAGCGCAAAATTTAATTGTTTTTTTGTTACTAAAATGAAAAAACAATATTCAGGTAAAATTTTCAAAAATATTCCTTCCTATCGAGTTTTAAATTCAATCGTACAACCCCAATATTCAACTCTAAGTTACCCAGAATCAGTTAAAAAATAATTAAAATCCCAATCATAATTAGTTAAAATAGACTTATCTCTATAGGAGGAATACGTACATAATGAAGACAACAATATTAATTGCAGATGATGATGTTAATATCCGTAGGGTGACACAGCTTTATTTAGAGAAAGAAGGGTTTCAAACAAAAATCGCCTGTGATGGCAAAGAGGCACTTGACATATTAGAACAAGAGAAAATAGACTGTGCGGTTATTGATTTGATGATGCCAAATGTAGATGGTTGGGAGCTTTGTGAAAAAATTAAAGCTTATTTCGAGATTCCCGTTTTGATGTTAACAGCTAGAGCTGAAACAAATGATACCATTAAAGGTTTTAAACTAGGCACAGATGATTATGTCACAAAGCCTTTTCATCCAGTTGAGCTTGTTATGCGAGTGAAATCCCTCTTAAAAAGATATGGTGTAGCTTCGGCCGGGAGAATAACTTTTAATGATATTTACCTTGATAGTAGCAGCTATAAGGTTCAAATCAAGGATGAGGATTTCTTGCTACCAATTAAGCAGTTTGAGTTATTATATATGCTAGCAAGTCAAACTGGAAAAATTTTTACAAGAGATCAGCTGATCGAGAGAATTTGGGGACTTGATTATGAAGGAGATGAAAGAACAGTCGATACTCACATAAAAAAACTCCGAAAGCAATTTAAAAATTATGAGGACATTCTGCAAATTACTACTGTAAGGGGACTTGGTTATAAATTAGAGGTTTTATCATGATCCGATCTATTTATATCAAAAATATTTTAAATTATTTTATTGTTATTATTGTGTCATTGATACTTTCCTTTTTAATCACGTCTCTTTTTTTTCAAAATCAAATTATCAAAATTCGCGAAACGGAGGTCATTAACCAAGGAAAAGGAATGATTAATTTATACAAAAATTTAGGTGATAAGGGTTTTGATGAATACTTAAAAAGCATTTCCTCCTTACCTTATGAGGTATATCTTTATGATCAAAATGGCTTGGTATCAAAAACACCTAATGTTCCAAAATCCAGTGAATTTAGTAAAAAGACGATTAGGGATGTTATTGCCGGTGATGTCTATCGAAAAGAAGTTGAACCACTTTTGATTGGACTACCATTTGAAACTAAAAACGGGAGATATGCGTTATTTATTAAACCTAATTTGACAGAACAATTTAGTCAGATTCGAAATATTTTATTAACTGCATTATTTATCGTTTTGTTTATCGGAACCTCGCTGATTTTAACCACAACCCGTTTTTTAGTCAAACCTCTTGTTAGAATCACTCATGCAACAAAAGAATTAGCAAGAGGAAATTTTCAAATCCGTTTGAATGTAAAAAATAAGGATGAAATAGGACAGTTAGCCCAAAGCTTTAATTTCATGGCAGAGGAATTAGATAAAACGGAGCAAATGCGTAAGGATTTCATTGCAAACGTGTCCCATGAGCTTCAGTCACCGTTAACAGCTATTAGGGGGATGGCAATCGCATTGAAAGATGGCGCTGTGAAAACAGTTGAAGAAAAGCATTATTTTGAACTTATTGAACAAGAGAGTGAACGTCTTTCAAGTTTAACCAAACAATTGTTGAACTTGTCAATCCTTGAAGCGAACAAGTCTCCGTTCAATCCTAAGCTATACCTCCTAGATCGACAATTACGAAATCAGCTTGTTACGATGCAATCTTTATGGATGGAAAAGCGCCTTGACATTGATTTTGACATTCCAAAGCTTGAGGTTTATGCTGATGAATCATTAATGAATCAAGTGTGGACCAATTTATATTCGAATGCCATTAAGTATAATCGGGAAGATGGGAAAATTTCGATTCGAGGACATGAACAAGGTCATCATGTCGAAATCATCATTAGAAATACAGGTTATGGTATACCTCAAAAAGATATACCCTATATTTTTGAACGCTTTTATCGAGTAGAAAAAGCTCATACGAGAACCACCGAAAGTTACGGGCTTGGATTAGCAGTAGTCAAACGGATTATCGATCTACACAATGGAAAAATCTTTGTAAATAGTATAGAGGGTGAAGAAACAACTTTTAGGATTATTTTAGGAAAATAGGAGCAAACAGTTGCAGAAAGCAGTCCCTTTTGGGTCTGTTTTTTTTATATAAAAAATTAAAATTCTTTAAACACGATCAAAAGGTCACATAGAGGACACAAACTTATTATATTCTAATTCGTGTAATTTGAATCAGAGAGGGTGATTATTTTTGAACAAAATATTGAAGTTTAGCTTAAAAAATACAGTTGCAATCATTTTGCTTGCTGTACTTGTAATTGGAGGTGGAATTTATTCTACTAAAAATATAAAAGTAGAAACTTTCCCAAACGTCACGTTTCCAGCTCTATTTGTGCAAGCAACCTATCCGGGTCATTCGACACAGGAATTGGAACAACAACTTACCATTCCAATTGAAGATAGTATTAAGCAGCAAAAAGGATATGACACTGTAACCAGTACTTCAAGAAACAATGCGGCAACCATTTCGGTTTCTTATCCGTTCGGTACAGATATTGACAAGCAGAAATCTACACTGGAAGCGGCTATTAATAAGGTAACATTTCCTGATGGCGCAAAGGTAGAAGTCATTAAAATTGATAAGGGGGCACAAGCAGTTTATGAGGTCGCTTTTGCTGGCAATGACAATCAGGATATCCAATCATCCATTGAAAATGACCTTGTTCCAACCCTTGAGAAGATAAGTGGTGTTGGTACGGTTACGCTTGATGGCGCAAAAACCCAAAAAGTTTCAATTGAATTAAATCAAGACATGGCACAACAATATGGCTTGACACTCGCAAACATTAAAGAAGCTATTCAATTGAAAAATTATAAGGCTTCATTTGGTCAAGTGAACAGTGGAGGAACCAATATACCTCTTGTTATGGAAGGGAATAGTACAAGCATTGATGACTTAAAAAATATTGAGATTAATGTTGGGGGACAAAGTCAGCAAACCAGACCAACTACAGGAACAATAGGATCTACAGCAGGGTTAACAAGCGGTACAAAAGGACAAACAAACAGTTCTGCAAAACAAGTGAAATTAAAGCTGTCAGATATTGCTACTATTGCAACGACATCAAGCAAGGATGTAATTACGCGTTTCAATGGAAAAGACAGCTATTTAGTTTCTATAACCAAGACACAGAATGCAAATACTGCGGAAGTTGTCAATAAAGTAAAAGACAAAATCTCGTCGTTTAATAAAAATCACCATTACACGATTTATACAGTGACAGATCAAGGAAAAGATGTGGAAAATTCTATTTCTTCACTCCTTAAAGAAGGTGGCTATGGCATACTATTTTCCATTCTTGTCATTTTGATCTTCTTACGTAATATTCGAGCAACTTTAATTGCGATTGTATCTCTGCCGATATCAATTTTGTCAACGATTGCAGTATTAAAGCAATTTGATTATGCCTTGAATATTATGACACTTGGAGGAATGGCCGTTGCCGTCGGACGTATTATCGATGACAGTATTGTTGTGATCGAAAATATTTTCCGCTGGCGCCAAAAAAACAAAGATCTCAGCATGAAACAAGTAGCTTTTCATGCGACGAAAGAAGTATTTGGAGCGGTAACCTCTTCCACTTTAACGACATTGGTTGTATTTGCACCAATCGCTTTTGTAACGGGAATCATTGGGGAAGTCTTCCGGCCGTTTGCGCTTGCCGTCGTGTTTTCCATTTCGGCTTCATTGATTGTGGCAATTATTTTGGTCCCAGCATTAGGGAGCATATTTTTCAAAAAGATTAAACATGTGGAAAAACCAAGCAGGCTGGCAGGTCTTTACGAGAAGTTTTTAAGAGGAGCTTTTCGCAAAAAAACACTCGTTATTGTATTATCACTTCTTCTCTTAGTCGGTTCATTTGCGATTATTCCTAAATTAGGAGTTACGTTCTTGCCATCAAGTAATGCAAATCCAGCCTTGCAAGTAAAAATAACGGTTCCAAGTTCTTTAAGTCTTGATCAAATGGATTCGGTGGCAAAAAATGTGGAAAGCTATTTGAAAAATAAAAAAGGGATAGACTATAGTCAAGTATCAATAGGAATCTCAGACAATTCAGCCATGATGAAAGGCGGAAGCAATAATGTCATTCAATTTTTCATCCAATTGAAAAACGGGCAAAATATAGATGAGCTTTTAAGTGTGTATCAAAAAGATATTGAGAAAATTGCTCATAATGACTATAAAGGTTCGACGGTTACTGTTAAGCAGACACAAAGCGGTGGTATATCATCAGGTAATAATCTTGATATTCAGCTTTACGGTTCTGATCTTACGAAGCTAACGGAAGCATCCAATCAAGTTACTAACTTATTGTCGAAAAATAGTCAATTGAAAAATGTTACGAGTAACTTAGGAGATGAGCAAACACAATGGAAGTTTGCTATTAGTTCAGATGGAGACAAAGCGGGAGTTACGTACCTACAGTTGATGTCAGCAATTCGCGAGTATGTGTCAACAGTTATGGTGGGTAACTACACCATAAACGGAACTATTCAAGAAGTTGATTTAAGTTATGATAAAAAAATAGCTTCTAAAACAGATCTTGAAAATATTGAGATTAAAACTTCAGAAGGTACGAAAAAAGTAAGTGAGGTAGCGACAATTCAAGATGTAAATGTTCCGACTACATTGTACCATGATGATGGCAATCAACTTGTCAAAGTGTCTGCAATCATCAAAGGAAACAATACTACCAAAGTATCAACTGATGTCAAAAAAGATATCAATTCCTTGTCATTACCAAAAGGTATCACCGTTTCATATGGCGGGGGAATTAAAATGATCTCAGATGGTTTATCAAGTTTAGGCCTTGCCATGGGAGCCGCTATCGTTCTTGTATTCTTTGTGTTAACTGTAACTTATTCAGGGTTTTTGACACCACTTGTTATCTTGTCATCTCTTTTATTCGTTCCAATTGGAGCACTTGGCGGTTTACTAATAAGTGGGCAGCCAATTTCGATGAGTGCCATGATTGGGATGTTAATGCTGATCGGTGTCGTGGTTTCGAATGCCATCGTATTGCTTGATCGTGTGGAAAAAAATAGAAAACGTGGATTAGTACTGAATGAAGCGATTGTAGAAGCTGCAAAGATACGTTTACGGCCTATCTTAATGACAGCATTTGCAACAATCTTTGCCCTGATTCCATTGGCAACGTCGACCTCATCATCTGGTTTAATCTCACAAGGGTTAGCTGTCACCGTTATTGGTGGTCTAACCACTTCAACATTGTTAACCTTAATCTTTGTACCAGTACTTTATTCGCTGGTTGGTAAATTTAGAAAACATCTAACAGATGATGATTCCTAAATTAGTTGAAAGTGATTGGTGAAATTTATACGCATCAAGTGCTTGTCTAGTGCCAACGGTTACGGCTCTGGCCACGTGAAATTGTTGAGCGATGTCCACACTGACAACGAGATGTTTAACGTAAATTCTTTCTATTAGTTGATTTTGTTTGTTTTGCATTTTAAACTTCATAGTAGGGTTCCTCCTAAAGTTGTGAGTTAGAGTGGTGTCTATACTCATATCTTACTGGGGAGCCCTATTTTTTTCAAAGTCGAAAAATAACGATCTACAGGAATGCTATAGGGTGCTTTAGCAGAAGAACAAAGTGACGAAGAAGGAAGATATGTCTTTTACTGTTATCGTGGAATTAGAGAATATCTTCAAATTACTTTCTAAAAATCAGGCTTTTAAACACTAATATTTATACGAAATTTTGAAGTTGTGCTTATTCAACAAACGGGTCATTTAATGAGGTCACAGTAAATAAAATAGACAAGTAAAAGAAATATCCCCTGAATCGTAATAAATTGTCTATACGATTGTTACTGGCAATTAACTGATGTATGTTTTGGCAGTATGTTTATAATATCTTTCTGAATCATAACTAAGGGGTAAACCTGTATATTCACTAGTTCATATTTGTGAAGCGATGCTTACTGTGCTAACGTGACAGGATACTTTAATAAGGGTTAAATTTAAACGGCTGTAAATTACTTTGTGGAATATAATGTAAGGGAGAGGGGTGTTTTTATTTGAATGCAATTTGGTCTTTTATTATTTTTATTCTCGGCATTTTGGGATTTGCTTTAATAATCGACTTCAAGCGAAAGAAAAACAATATTACCCCTCATATTCGATGTTGCTAATAACATCCAATAGGAATTCTGAAATAAAAATTAAATATTTTAAGTGTATTCAAAAAACGACCGTTTATGGATAAATTTTCAGAAATCCAAAATGGTTTATTTTTTTACTAAAATTTAATGAAATACTGCTTGAAATTGGTATGAAAACCCAAATGTGCGAAAAAGATTTAACAGACCTTTTTTCGGACTAAAAATAGGTGGAAATCCATGAAGCTTGGGTACGCACGTGTTTCAACCGATAATCAGGATATGTTAATGCAAATAGAAGCACTTAAATATGCTGGCGAAAGAACATGTATCCAGAATGAAAAACGATAGACCGGAATTACAGCGCATGCTTGATTATGCCCGCGAGGGCGATGAAATTGTTGTTTTTAAGCTCGACAGAATAAGCAGAAGCTTAAAGCACTTGGAGGAGCGAGTTGATGAGTTCGAATCGCGTGGAATACAGTTTATTTCACTTTGTGAAAAAATAGATACAACAAGATCTTCGGGTAATTATTTACCGCCGCCCATACATTTTTACTCAATCTGCATAGCTTATAATAACCGTTCGAAAGGAGATAAAAATTATGTCTGATGGTGTAGGTTACGGCAAGGGATTTGCATTAATCGTTGTTTTGTTTATCCTGTTAATTATTATAGGTGCCGCCTATTGTTGGTAAATAAAAAATAAAAAAAGGGTGAATTATATGTTTGGCTACGGCGGATTTGGCTATGGAGGGTGCGGCTGTGGTTATGGCTACGGCGGTTACGGAAATACGTTCGTTTTAATTGTAGTATTATTTATCCTGTTAATTATTGTTGGATGTGCTTGCTACTATTAAAAGACTTAAAGGGGTCCTTTAAAAGGACCCCTTTAAGTCTTTTGGAAAATTATTAATGTGGTGTTCTGCTAAAGGTACAACAAAATTATTTTGTTTGATATCATTTTTATTTTTTATAAATCGCCCACACATAATATACTTTTAGGCGTAATCTATTGTAAGCCATCCAACCAAGATACATTAGCATTACCTCACGAAGAAGCCGGTATCCAATACTGACTTCTTCGTACATTTTTTTAGGAGTTTCAATAATATCCTTTCAGACATTGAGGAATAAATTATTTTTGATTTTTTTAATGGTTGATTTGTCCAAGCCAAGCTTGTTTTACAAAATATACATAGAGTGAACAAACAAAAGGTGGTGAGAATTAATAGTAGTAGCCGCCAACAAAAGCTGCACCAACAATAATTAACAGGATAAACAATACAACAATTAAAGCAAAACGATGATGATGATGATCAGACATAATCCATCACCTCCCGTTCCAAGTTGCTAAAGTACTTACAATATAATTATAGTGATTTTGACAAGATTGGTTTGGACAAACATCTTAACAAGAATAAATTCGACGTTCATCCTGAAATCACACAAAAAAGCCTGCAAAATATGCAGGCGTTTGGAGGTAAAATACCGCGCTTGGCGGATTGTACAGTTGGTATTAATATAGTATGTTCTTACAATAGAAGTGATTGGACAAGGTGTTCAATAGTTGTGAAATTTGGAAAAAAGGGCTCTTCCTTTTTTCTAACGTTAGTAAAGTTCTCCCTCTTAATTGTGACGGAAATCTTTAGGATTTATTTTTTATATTTTTTATAAAAAGTCGAAACAGCATAAGCTTTTATTCATACTCTAATGTATGCCATCAGCCATCAGTCATATTTACCGTTTACCGTAATACAAAGCATTTACCTCCTGAAGAAGAACGGTTCTATGGAACTCCTGGATAAAATTCCAGGAGTTTTTAATAATTGCCCATACAATTATTCTCAATTTGAATAGCTTATAATAACAATCCGAGAGGAGGTATATTTATGTCAGATGGTGCATATGGTGGAGGATTTGCCTTAATCGTTGTGTTATTTATTTTACTCATCATTATTGGTGCTTCTTTTTGTGGTGGTTGGTATTAAATAAATGAAATAATTATTCATTAAGAAAGGGGAAAAACTTATGTTTGGGTACGGTTACGGATGGGGCGGCTGCGGTTATGGTGGCTATGGAGGTTGTGGTTACGGGAACACATTTGTTTTAATTGTAGTATTATTTATCCTGTTAATTATTGTTGGATGTGCTTGCTACTATTAATATGTTTAAAAGGTCCTTTCCAGGGACCTTTGTTGTTTTACAGTAGAATCATTATGGGATTTTATGATAAATGTGACACGGTAGTTAATGATTTCTTTTTTTAGAAAAGCCCATGCAGACTTGCTCTTAGGCATACTATTTTGTGAACCCGTTACCGTGTCATTATCAAAAATCAGGCAACAACCACATCGTGGCTATGGACCCTAGACTCCTTTAATAATGACACTTGTTCTTTACGAAGTGCTTATTATTACGTTGCTATCAATAGGGTTTATTTAATAAATATGGGCAAGTATCCAATAGGGGTTTGCCTTATTGATTTTTGTGCAAGCTTCAAATATTTTAATATTTAGTCTGTATTAATATTAAAGAATCATCAATTAGATTGTTAAGATTTTCACATAACCTAAAGGGGGCTTTAATACAATAAGGAACAAAATTAAAGAGCCTAAAATATGCAAGCTTTTATGCATTTTTTGCGTTTTTTGGCTCTTTTTACATACAAAAAAGATACTGCCATTTATAGCATTTTTTAATTGCCAAATACAAATGAATTCATTATGAAATCATTCCCTCAAATAGTTTGAAACTTAAAGATTTTTAAAATAAAACGATAGACATTGCACTTTTTCAAAAGTTTCATGATTCTTCTACTGGTTATCTTCTAATACAAAAACGAGCATTGTGTTAATACCCATAGCTTCAAGTTTTCTGATTACTAATTCAACGAGTAATTTTTTTATCCCTTGTCCCTGATACTCTTTTAAAATATAGATAGAACTTAATTTTTCGGGTTTTCCCTGTAGGGAAAATCCGAAAAACAAACAAACTTGTACAAGCTTGCATTGCTTGCAAGTTAACTTGAAGCGCCAATCACTCTCTTGCAGGTTGATTATTTACAAATAGCACCTTTGTTTTGTTCGGATAGCCGTATATAATTATTTCATAAGTTTTGGAAGGGTGCGCACACATGACAGAATATATGTGCCCTGGAAGCGGCAAAAAAATGGGTCATTTCTGAAAGAAGGTACAGAAACTTTGTGAAGAATAACGGATACCGGGTATTACAAAGTTTAGTCGGATGTGGCTTATTCCAAAAAGTGCAGAAAAGCCCTTTGATAAAAGGCTTAAAATGATTTAAACTGAAACGGACTCATCGAATGATTCAGGGGTTGCATGTCATATCCATTATCATGATAATACTTCAACAATGGCTCTAAATGTTCAAAAGTTGACAATTTCTCATGCAATAGTACAATTAGTGGGGATTTGCCTGCCAGCTTCTCCGTTTGCAGTTCTACATTTTGCAAATATTCCCCATTTCTTAATTTCCAATCCAAAGAGTCGATGGTCCAATCCCAAAGTAACAAATTCTCATTGTCCACTGCTTCTTTAAATGAAGGTGTAATATATGGAACTGAACCATATGGGGGCCGAATTAGTCTAGTTTCTTCACCAGTCAATTCCAGCACACATTTAATTCCCTGATTCATCTCCGAAACAAAGCTTTCTGGTGAATGATAAACTTTAGATACCTCATGTGTAACTCCATGAACCCCAACAGCATGTCCATCACGAACCATTTGCTTAACAACTTCTGAGTACGTTCTCATATTTGGTTCCATCATAAAAAACGTGGCCTTTGCATTATACTTTTTTAATAGATTTAAAATGTCATATGAAAATGGACGCGGACCATCATCAAAAGTTAAATAAACGACTTTTCCAGTTTTCAATGGCACTTTTTCATTCAACACACTTTTTGAATGAATTTCCTTGAAATTCTTATGATTCGATACTTCGTGCTCTCCAGTAGTAATAGATTGTGAATTGCTTTTTTTAACTTTTGCCTCCTTTTCATCTATGCTACCAATAATTAAATAGAATAATAGCACGAAGAGTAGAATCAGAGTTCCAACCATTAATTTCCCCAAATGATTTAATTTACGCCGTCTCTTTGGTGTAGATAGTACTAACAATTAATATCAACCTCTCAATATATTCCTATTACTCACCTAAAAAGATTTATCATTTCATCTTGCTATTAGACTTCTTTCGAGCATTTCGATTTATTGCCGCAAGCTCACAGACTATCCCAGTGGCTAATAAAAACAATAAACTTTCGACCATGAAAAATCCTCCCGAATAGTGATTTAGACAACTTTTTGCATCTGTTCATCTTGTAGCATCTGGCTTTTTTGGTTTTCTTCTTTACGCTGACATAGATTATTTTGAATGAGAGCTGCAATGACTAGTAGGGTTCCTACTATATCAAAAATGGTTATTTTATATCCTTGTATCATCATAATGATCAATGTAGTAATTGGAACAAAGTTAATAAATAGAATTCCATTAATAGATGATAAAATTTTCACACCATAGTTCCAACTAAGTAATGCCACAATTCCTGGTAGTACTGCCATAAATACTAGATCATATTTAATATAAGAAATCGTCCCCACACTTGGAGCTGACACAAGCCCTAGCATTGTAAGGATTATCGTAATGATACCTGTGACAAATGTTCCGAATACACAAGTTAATGTAGAATAGCGGAGCGTAGACCAATTAGGAAAAGATTGTCCGCCCATCGTATAAATTACCCACCCTACAACACCAAGGAAAATAAATGCAATAGGAAAAATACTATTTTTCAAAGTAAGAAAGAAAGTCATATCCCCTTTTGTAATAACAAAAAGAGTTCCAACAAATGCAATGATCATACTAATAATCATATACTTTCGTGGTTTCACATGTTTATAACCCCATAGAATGGCAATTGAAATTATTGGCATAAGTGCCTCCATAATTGACGCTACCATTACACCAGCTTTTCCTAATAACATTTGGCCTAAAAAAACAAGTACGTTGTAAACAGTAAAAGCCATGATTCCGAAGAAGACGAGTAACCTTCCTTTTCCTTCTAAATGAAATGCTTCCTTACCTTCTTTCATCCATAAAAGAACAATTAATACTATGGATACTGCTCCATATCGAATAATTGAAAAATAGAATGGATTTATATATTCTAGAGCATGATCGGCAACAGGAAACATTGCTCCCCATGACATACTTGCAATTAAACATGAGATTACTCCCACAATCATTTGCCCTTTTTTCATAAAAAATTCCCCGTTTCTATATAGAGATATATTTAACACTTTGAAATTATAAGAAAGAAGGATGTTTATGTAAAATGATTGAAAGTGATGTAATCCATCACTTATAATGATATTTCAGAAAGGGGGAGGGCTTTTTGGAACTAAGAGACTTACAAATTTTCCAAAGCGTCGCAAGTCAAGGAAGCGTCAGCCAAGCAGCAAAGGAATTAAATTATGTCCAATCCAATGTAACAGCACGTATCAAGCAATTAGAAAAAGAACTTAAAACGCCCTTTTTTTATCGCCATAAAAGAGGAATGACTTTGAATGCGGAAGGCCGGAAAATGCTTAAATACGTTAATAAAATTTTGCAGGACGTCGAAGAACTGGAGCAAGTATTTTTAGATAGTGATTCACCAGCAGGAATGTTAAAAGTAGGCACAGTTGAAACAGTAAGTGAATTACATACGATTCTTGCTTCTTACTATAAGGAATACCCCAATGTGGATTTATCCCTACAAGCAGGTTTAACTGAGGAGCTTATTCAAAAAGTAGCAGATTACCAGTTAGATGGTGCTTTTATAACTGGACCTATTAAACATCCACTTTTAGAACAATATGATGTAAGTACTGAAAAGCTTGTTCTTGTTACACAAAATCAAACTTTTCATTTAGAGGATATTATCACAACACCACTTCTTGTTTTTAATAAAGGATGTGGATATCGTTCTAAGCTAGAACAATGGTTAAAAGACGAAGGCCTAATGCCAAAGAGAATTATGGAATTTAACATATTAGAAACAATTTTAAACAGTGTTTCAATTGGCCTTGGGGTTACACTTGTTCCACAATCTGCGGTTGAACATCTTTCTACGACAGGCAAAGTTCATTGTCATCCGATTCCAAGTGAGTACGGTAATTTTTCGACCATCTTTATACGTCGGAAAGATGTATACATGACAAATTCAATGCAAAGTTTTTTGGAAATAATTTCAGAGCATCGTCGTATAAATAGTGTTGTAGAGGCTAAAAATTATTAAGCAAAATGTACTAGATTAAATACCATTAAAAATGATGTTAATTTAAGAATGGACAACAAGCATCTCCTCACGTTGCAGAGGCACATGAGGCCCCCTTCTACTCGACTAGTAAAAAAGTAATAAAAAGTTGGAAGATGCTTGGGGGGGTGCTCGAATGGCTATTGAAATCATAAATCTATATGTGGATGATTTAAGGGATTGCCCTGACGGATATATAAACATTAAAGAAGCAATACGTTACATAAAAAAATTTAAGGTTCATATTCTCTCTTTAGACCACGATTTAGGTGAAGATATTGATGGAAACTTACTTCCAACAGGATATGATTTGGTCAAGTATATCTGTGAAAAGGGGTTACGTGCAGATAAAATCTACCTTCATACAGATAATGTTGTAGGAAGAGAAAATATGTATCAGACGCTAAAAGCCGCCCAAAGAAGGGAATTATTGAGAAGGATATAGAGATATATCATTATTCAATTACACCCAATAAATACTCAGGATAATTTAGTTACATCTCATCCTTATTCAGCTTAACGGGTGCATTTCAACAATAGGTGGTGACGTTTTTTTACTAACATGGAGTTGAATAAAGCATGTATCTTGACAATCGTTTTTACACAATTATAATGGATATTAGAGAGTCTTATAGTCTTTAATAGATAGGAAGGGATTAATACATTGAAGTACTCAAAAGCAACTAATTATGCTCTTCATACAATGTTAAATTTAGCCTTGTCAAAATCAAGCAAACCAATAGGGGTACAGACACTAGCAGAAAAGCTGAATGTTTCACCAACTTACTTATCTAAAATCCTAACCAAGCTTGTAAAAGAAGGAATGGTATCTTCTGTGTCAGGAGCAAATGGTGGATATTCATTGACAAGAGGCTGGGAATCCATTTCTTTTCTTGATATTATTTTTGCGATTGAGGGAAAGTCATCATTGTTTGAGTGCGGATTAGACCATGGACCTCAATGTCAGATCCAAAAAGTAATGTTGAAGTCCGAAAAAAAAATGGAAGAAGAATTAAGGAGGCAAACCCTGGCTGATTTAGCTAAGACATCTGAATAATTTAATTGATGTCTTTTTTTATCCTGCTATTATAGATAATAAAGGTCTTGAATGTATTTAATTAAAAGGAGTGTATATTATTATGTTAGATTGTGTAATTGTAGGTGGAGGTCCAGCAGGTTTAAATGCTGCACTTGTATTAGGTAGGGCAAGAAGAAATGTGATTTTATTCGACAATAGCTCTCCAAGAAACGCAGTTACCCAAGAGTCGCATGGATTTATTACAAGAGACGGAATTAAACCAAGAGAATTTAGAGAAATTGCTCATCAGGACATAGCCAAATATCCTTCTGTAATGATTAGAAATGAAAAAATTACTGACATTAAAAAAAAGGGAATAATATTTGAACTCGTAACAGAAGAAGGGGAATGTATTCAAACAAAGAAAGTTATTTTAGCAACTGGTCTAAAGGAAATCCATCCGTCCGTGGAAAACCTTATGGATTATTACGGAAAAAGTCTTTTTAGTTGCCCTTATTGTGATGGCTGGGAGTTGAAAGACCGTCCGCTAATAGTGTTATCTGAACTCCCATCTGTGTTTCATATGGTAAAAACTGTTTATAATTGGAGCAAAAACTTAATCGTTTGTACTAATGGACACAAGGTTTTAACTACGGAGCAAAAAGACGTGCTTCAAAGAAAAGAAATAAAGGTATTTGAACAAAAAATTAAAACTCTTGTTGGTGAAAATGGGTTTTTAGAAGCTGTAATTTTTGAGGATGATGAAAAAGAAAAGAGGGATGGTGGATTTGTGACTCCCGAATGGATTCAGGCTTCACCTTTTGGAAAATCTTTAGGTTGCGAAATAAACCAGCTTGGTGGAATCATTACAGATGAGTTAGGCAGGACAAATATTGAAGGTGTTTATGCGGCAGGTGACACATCCGTTATCGCTCCTTCACAAGTGATTATTGCGGCGGCTCAAGGAAGTAGAGCCGCAATTGGAGTGAATACAGATTTAACTCTGGAGGATTTTAATTAAAACATTGTGAAACAATGTACTTAAATGTAGTGTAGTGCTTCATTAAGTGAATACGTCATTTTGAAGTTATTTTTAAATATTGTCGAACCCTCTACTGGAAGTAAGTACAGGCAATTTGTCACTTTACTTGGAGCCTCTGCGGGCATGATTATAAGCCATGAAGCCAGGTGTATCAAGGATTCTGGCTCAGCCAAAACAGGCTATCATGCCCGTCACTCCAAATAAAGTGCACGTCTCTACAAGAACGACTGCACTTTGACGTGGTTAGCTTTACATACAGTAGATGAATATATGAATAGCATTACAATACCATTGAAAACAGAATTTGTCGCCGCTTTATTATTATTCTTTATCGAAATTCCATTTGATAATAGAAAAAACAGTAATTCAACGGTGTATTCTTCAGCTAACGAGTGCAATTGTAAAAAACAATGGAGGACTTATGAAAATAGGAGAAAAAGACGACCTAGTTATTATAGATGGATTTGAAATAGAAGGTTTTATTGATAAATCACAACGTTGTTCTATTTGTAATTTCAACTTGGTTTACTATGAAGATTTTGATGCTTATCTTTGTCCGTATTATAACAACTGGACTGAATCTCAATGCAGTGACCCTAACTGTCATTATTGTCCTAATCGACCTGATAAACCTTTACCAGTTAAATAAAGTCCTTGATCTAACAGGGGCAAGAGTTTAGAACGGTTCTGCTTCCGCAGTTTATTCTTCCTACAAACCTTTAATAATATATGGAGAAAATAAGATATGACACTTTTATATGTAGGAATTAGTTGTATTATTATTGGATTTGGTTTTAGTTCACTTAGTTTTTATGAAGTTAAAGATGGTTTGAAAATTCTATTTGAAGAACGAAGTAAAATAAGGAAGGCTGCTTTTTTTTGGGTTAGACAATAAAATTCACTCCTTAAATATTTTAAATTGGTTTTTATAATTTACTCAATAAAATATTATGTGGACAATACTCTTGTCCATGTTAAAGGTAATAAATGTTGTAAGGATAAAGTGGAAATGAACTGGTCTCTTCAACTTTGTGAAGATTTTCACTTAAACTATCGGGTGCAAGAGTTCAAGATCAAAATGAGTTGCCGCCGCAACTCATTTTCTTATGTGCGCCCGGCATGGGCGATAACTTGGTGGTGAAAGTCCACTACAGGCTTGGCAGTAGGAACTGTTAGCCAATAGCAAGGGTGTCCACCGTGAGGTGGAATCTGAAGGAAGCTGGAGGCAAATTCTCGAACTGACGAACAGAAACTATATACAAGGCTGAATTGGGGCGGATGAATCTGCATAGCAAGATAAAGTCCAATACTGCCCGAGTCCCATACAGTAAATATAGCAGTTACATGAGAAGAAGGTTATCGCCCTTACCCGGGGAGGTCTCACGGACGAGCAAACTCGCTCGGTTGAAACAAGATTTATCGTGAGAAGTCAGCAGAGGTCATAGTAGTTTCCTATGGAAATGAAGGACTGAACAATCTTAAATCTTGGGAAACAAGGAGGTGTAGGCACCCCGCCTAATCGCAGAAAACATCGCGGTATACACCAAAAAGATGGCTACCTATGATGAAATAGGTTGGAAACCGAATGATTCATAGGAGTGCGTAGGGATGCCAACATGGGTATGAAAGAACAAGATGGTATCAAATTGATCAACAAAGTTATCGCAAACGAGAATCTTTGGAATGCATATGAAAAAGTGAGAAGTAACAAAGGCGCTCCCGGGATTGATGGAATTACCGTATATCAATTGAAATCACATATGGAAAAATACTTTCAACCTCTTAAACAGAAACTTATGGAGGGGACTTACCAGCCCCAACCGGTCAAAAGGGTTGCAATTCCAAAACCAGATGGTTCCAAAAGATATCTGGGAATACCTTGTGTATTGGATAGAGTGGTACAACAAGCCATTCTCCAAGTAATTGAACCAATCATAGACCCATACTTCTCTGAGAATAGCTTTGGTTTTCGTAAAGGCAGGAATGCTCACCAGGCAATCCAACTTGCCGAAAAGTATTATCAAGAAGGATACAGAGTAGTAGTGGACTGCGACTTGAAAAGTTATTTTGACACAATTCACCACCAAAGAGTTAGAGCGTATTTGGAGGAGTTCATTTCGGATAAAATTGTCCTTAAACTGATTTGGAAATTTCTTCGTTCAGGCATTCTCGACAAAGATATTTATATTGAAACCAAAGAAGGTGCACCGCAAGGTGGTCCATTATCGCCCATTTTAGCAAATGTATATCTAAACAAACTGGATAGAGAACTAGAAAAGAGAGGACACCGTTTTATTAGATATGCGGATGACTTCGTCATCTATGTCAAAAGTAAACGAGCGGGCGAAAGGGTAATGGCTAGTATCACTGGTTACATCGAAAATGACCTTGGTTTAATTATTAACCAAAGGAAAAGCAATATCTGTGGTGCAACCTCAGCTACATTCCTTGGATTCAACTTACATAATCTCTTGGGAAAGTCGGGTGCCGACCAAGCGAGTCGGCAAAACAACGATTTAAGGATAAATTAAGAAAGTTGACTAGTCGTAAACAGCCAGGAACTTTTGAGGAAATCATCAAAAAATTAAACCAAGTAACCACTGGATGGATTAACTACTATGGGATAACACGAATGAAGAGATTTATCATAAAAACCCAACAATGGTTAAATCACCGACTTAGGCAACTCATCTGGAAAAGATGGAAAAAGCCCAAGACTAGATACAGGATGCTTAGAAAATATGGAATCAACCATGAAGATGCAAGGAAACTAGCTAATTCCCGTAAGGGATATTGGCGAACATCAAGAAATGAAATCCTGCACCGAGCGATAACAAAAGAAAAACTCACAAAGTGGGGATTGAAAGATATCTCCCAACTTTATGAGTTACGATACTTAAAAGATTGAACCGCCGTATACGGAACCGTACGTACGGTGGTGTGAGAGGTCGGGGACTAAAATTCCCCTCCTACTCTATTGAGCAAAAGTTAAGTTCAATGAGCCGATACTTTAGTTCAATACAAAGCAGAAGGATCCGCCTCGGCGGATCCTTCTTACTTCTGTTGCCAAGAGCAGCCCTTATCTCTTTTACCAGAGGCAAATAGGGCTACTGCACGCGATTGGATAACAAGAGCCGAATGAAGGGAGACCTTCACGGTCTGTTCTTTGAGAGACCTCTTTTACTCCATGAACGAGCGCTCGTTAGAGATATCGTATTTTAGAATGTCCATTCTCATCCTGTTTCCCCACTTTTTTAAAAACGGCGCCGACTCATGTCTTTCAACATGGGCCGTCAGCAATTCTTGATCTTGCCACCGCTGGACAGTCAGCATGCGTCCGGCGCGCGCATCTTCCAAAGTAAAGGCATAAAAGAGGCATCCCTTTTCAGCTCTCGTGCTGGAAACGACAGCCTGAACGTCTGCAGTGAACTCATTCACATCAGACGGTTTTAGGTGAACGTAACCCATGAGTATAATCATTGTTGTTCATCCTTTTTTTCTTAATTAAGTTAGCAAATTTCTTCAAAGCTCATTCGCGGTCCTCGCTCTTGGAACGTCGCAAAGTTTTGCGACGTTCCAAGAGGAGTGCGATAATCATTCGAGCTGTCGTCCTTACACGACCGTGAGCACAATCTTGCCTTGAATGTGCCCACCGACGGCTCGTTCATGCGCCTTGCGAGCATCGGCAAGTGGAAACGTGCTGTCGATGGCGACGCGAACCGTCCCGGCATCAAGCAAGCGCCCTAATTCCGCCAGCTGTGGGCCGTTCGAGCGCACTTGGGTCATTGAGACCGTTACGCCCAGTTTCGCGGCCTCCTCGGCGTCGGAGAAGCCTAAGAACACCGGGAACAAAGCGCCGCCACGATTAAGAATACGCAAGAAACGACCAGTGGTGGGACCGCCAAGGGTATCGAGGACGAGATCAACGTCATGCGCGGCGTCCTCAGGAGGGCTCTTGGTGTAGTCGATGAATTCGTCGGCACCGAGCTCGCGCAGGAACGACTCATGCTTCCCCGATGCCACCGCGATGACGTGCGCACCCTTCCATTTAGCCAGCTGCACCGCGAAGTGCCCCACGCCGCCCGCGGCACCATTTATGAGCACCGTCTTGCCGTTGAGCGGCACCGGGAGATGCATCTCCGGTTGAAGCGGGTTCGGTTCACTGTGCCCCAGCTCGATCAGGAACTGCCACGCGGTGAGGCCTGCCATCGGCGCCCCTGCGGCGTGCACGTGATCGATGCCTGCCGGCTTGAGTGCAAGGTCCGATGCTGGCGCGGCGACGTACTCGGCATAAGCAGCGCTCTCCCCAAAGCTAGGAAAGCGAACCATGCCGAAAACTTCATCGCCGACGGAGAAGCCCAGCACATCCGTGGCTACCGCCTCGACGACTCCCGACACGTCCGACCCCAAAATGACGGGAAAGGGCACCTGCGGCCGCCACTCAGGAGGAAGATCCTTATACCCCTCGCGCAGGTACCAGTCGGGGGGGTTGATGCCAACCGCGTGAACGCGGACAAGCACCTCACCCGGTTTCAGTTCGGGAAGCGGGGCCTCCTCGTAACGCAGTACATTAGGGCCGCCGAATTCGTGCAGCCGAATCGCCTTCATTGTGTTTGTAGACATCGCTTTCTCCTTTCACACAAATGTGTTATCCTTATAAGAGCAGTGCTCCACTTAAACGGAACACTGTTCCATTTATTATTATACGGAGCGCCGCTCCGATTGTCAAGGAGGAATCTTATGCGAGCCGATGCGAAGAAAAACTATGAGCACATACTCGCAGTCGCGAGCGTCGTTGTAACCGAGCAAGGCGTCGATGCATCGCTGCGCGAAATAGCTCGCAGAGCTGGTGTCGGGCTCGGCACACTGTATCGTCATTTCCCGACGAGAGAGGCGCTGCTCGAAGCTTTGCTCCGCGCAAGCTTCGACGAGTTTACGACAAAGGCACGTGAGCTCGAAACTGCGAGTTCACCCGATGATGCACTCGTGTCGTGGCTACGCGACGTCGTTGCATTCACGGGCAAGTATCAAGGTGTTGTGGACGCGATGATGGCAGCCAAGGAGGACACAGAGTCCGCACTCCACACTTCATGCGTCACGATGCGCACGGCAGGCACGCGACTTCTCGCTCGCGCTCAGGTCAGGGGTCTGGCGCGTACCGACATGGATGGTGATGACCTGTTCTCGCTAGCTGCTGCGCTTGGGTGGCTCAGCAACCAGCCCTCGTCCGCGCCACGGGCTGAGCATCTCTTCAGCATTATCGCGAGCGCGATCTTGACGAATCGATCGAGCAGCAATTTCAGGGCGTAGCTAAAGTAGTACTACCCTAATAGGGGACTCTAGCACAACGATATCATGCTTAGCTTACAAAAGATTGAACTACCATGGAAGAACGGTTTAAAATTCCATCCTTTGTGGTGAAGCTGTACTTCATGGATGGCTAACGGGATACGATAGTTCAACTTCACTTGCTGCTATGACGAGAACCGGATTCCCTTGTAAGGGTCCGGTTTTTTCTGCAACGCATTGCTTAGCGTACGATTTTTTCCGTTTCGTGAGGTGCCCCCTAAAAGATAGTAAAAGAAAAATTCTTATTATAATTAGTGAAAAAAACAATTATTGTGAAGATTTTCATTTAAACTACCATGAAAATTAACTTCGGTAACCCCGTAAAAAAGCAATACTAAATAGGACGTGGCCCAATCGTTTTTAAAAATGGGGAGAGCGCCTGATTTTGGATTTTTAGATTCGAGTTGAATAGACTTTTGGTTCTTGTAACGTAACTGTGTATCCTAACCTTCTAGTCGTCGTAAAGAATGCAGAACAGTGGATTGCAGTCTCTGCTTATCAAAGAGGGAAACATTTCTTTATATTCGTTCCGATTTCAGCAAATATTTGATTAGCCAAAATCTAATAACACCACATCTTTCTGATAGGCGATACTTTTAGGAGCCTTGAGGCTCTTTTCCTTTTTTGTATGGAAAACTTCGGCGTTTATTGAATGAATTGTCAGGGATTACTAAATGAGTTTTTCGTCTTATTTACGGTAAACAGGCGGGGGATTGTTATTCCTAATCAACAAGAAGGGTTGTGAAATATTTTACTTAAAGTAATGGGGGCGTTAGTGGAAGAACAATTAAGTGATTTTAGGATTCAGACATATCTTAGTTATTCCATTAAAGGGCCAGATTGTTGTATAACTCATTAGAAAAAATCGTTAAAGGTGAAGAGATTGTGAGGATTTTCATTAAAACAAAAGGGAGCAATAGTTTAATAAAAAAGGATAAAACTTTATTATGAAAAATTGATATTTAATCAGACAGGAACCGTCATTTTGATCAATCTATTTTTCAAAATAACGGTTTTTAATACAGCTGTTGTATATGGAAAGAATGGAGTTTTTAATCAATATTTATTTGAAATCTTTAACCATGCCTTTTATATGTATACTTAAAATGAACAATCTCAAAATGTGTAATAAAGCTACATGCAGTAATTGCAACGGAAGATATAGAAAAAACTGATTATTTATAAAAAAATAATTAAGGTAACTCAAAAATGGAGTTACCTTAATCTTTAGCTATCTTTTTATAGTTATTCTTTATACAAATTCTATAATTTCATCTAAATTTCTTCTGGTTTTAGCGCGTTTGGGATCTTCCTTTCTATAGCCAAAAGCTACCATTACTGAAGGCTTCCAATTTTCTCCTTTTATTAATTTTTGTTCTTTTAGGATATTTTCCACTTCATCATAATTAAAGCCTTCCATTGGACAAGAATCTATTCCAATAAGAGCAGCAGATGTCATCATATTAGCCATAGCAATATAACTTTGTTTAGAAGACCAATCGTATAATGCTCGTTCGTTGTTTATAATTCCACGGGCGTCTTGCGTATCTTTTAGAGCATTGGATATAAACTCCATAATTTCATCTGGCATCTTTTGAATGTCTTTCATATGTTTAAAAATATAATCAGAGTCATATCTAACATCAGTGCGACTTAGTATGATTATAAAATGACTTGCGGTATCAAGTTGACTTACTGCACCCAAAGAAACTTCTTTGAGTCGTTCCCTTAATTCAGCATTTTGCACAATTAAAAATTTCCAAGGTTCAAAACCTAATGAGCTTGGAGATAACCTTCCCGCTTCAAGTATAAAGTTAAAATCCTCTTCTGAAATTTTTTTGCTGTTATCGAAATTTTTAGTTGCATGTCTAAACTGTAAAGCATTAATTACTTGTTCTTTTACTAGAAAATCTGTATTCATGATTATTTTCTCCATTCTATGGTTAATTCTGGTTGTTGGTTTATTGGACTAAATTTTGTTTTACCCAATCTTGCAATTCTTTTTCTTTATGCAACTCTGTAAATAGAGAGGAAATAGTCTCACTTTTTAAGACTGTTATCCAAGAAGTTTCCGCTCTTTCCATTAAGTCACTTAGCACACATGCTTCTTTGTCCTTCTTTGGAACCATTTCTCCTAAAACATTATTGGAATAGTACAATGCTTGTTGTCCCTCGATTGCTAGGAAAATATCATATATCCTTATTTCACTAGGGGACTTTTTTAGTTTAAATCCCCCTTTTTTACCAGGAACTGAAGCAATTAGATCAGAATCTGAAAGCTTCCTTAATATTTTTTGAAAATAAGTCGGAGAAGCTCCTATCTGGTTACTTATTGCTTCGCCTGGCAAAACGGACTTAGCAGGTAACATACTAAGTAAACATATGGCATATACACTTTGTTCGAATCCATTTTTAATTTGCATAACAACCTCCTCTTTTCTATAACGAATAAAATACGATAAACAGGATAATGATTATCCTGTTTATCGTATTTTATAAAACAATAATAAAAAAGTAAAGAAAAAAGTGCGGAAATAAAAAAGGAATTGGTTTTTTTACATTATATCGTTATTCACCCTGTCTTTTATGACCCAAATTAGAAACAGCAGCAGCCTTGGAACGATTACTACCCATTGCAGCGAGTTTGCAGAGTTTGCTGCATCTTTTGGAACGCTTTACTACGTTAGTTTAATAAGAATAATTATTTCTTCAAAAAATACGCACTAAAAGTGTGCGTGCTGAGTAGTGTTAAAGGCAAAATAAACTGGCTAAGTTGGAAGGTTCGATTAATTTTTATGATGAGTAAAAAAAGGGACGTTGACAACTCCGTCCTACAAGTGTAGTCTTTATTGTAGATTACACTTGTAGGATGGAGGAGAAAGATGAAGAAAGCAGAGTGCAATATATCTGATGCAGAGTGGATTGTAATGAAGGTGCTATGGGAAGAAACTCCATCTCCATTAACTTCTGCGAAGATAGTAGAGGCTGTAAGTTCTAATAAGAAATGGAGTCCCAAAACAATTCATTCATTAATAAGTAGACTGGTAAAGAAAGGTGCTATAGGTGTAAATAAGGAGATGCCTCTTTATGAGTATTATCCTTTGGTAGATAAAAGAGACTGTGTACTGGAAGAAACAAGGTCGTTTATTCAAAAGGTATACGATGGTTCTATCCACCTTATGCTCGCCAATTTTATAAAAGAAGAGAAGATTTCTGAGAAGGAAATAGAAGAACTGGAAAGATTGCTTCATAAAAAAAATAACGATTAAAAGGCAGGTAATGGGACATGGTTTTATCTGCAGTATTTAAAGAAGTCTTATTACTGTCACTTATGGGTAGTATTCTTGCATTGGGGATACTTGCCGTAAAGGCGATTTTTAGACAAAGGCTTAGTGCAAAGCTTCATTATTATATTTGGATTTTGCTTGTACTTAGGCTAATAGTGCCAATAGACATTCAAAGTCATATAAGCTTTATGAACTTTATTCCAATTGAACAAAAGGAACTTGATCCTCATTTTATAGCAGAACAATATGTTCCTAACATAATACCAAACAGTACTATCACAACCGGAAATACACCGTCTATAGAAGAAAGTAACGCATTAGCTGATCCAGGAATTATAAGTGCTATTTTTAGTTATGATACTGCAGCGGTGCTGTGGATAATAGGTGTTTCATCAATTTTACTGTATATTCTATGTCTAAATATCTTGATGATGGCTAAATTGAAAAAGTGTTCAGCCTGTGATAGAGAAGACCTACTTGAAATTTTAGAAGCAGAAAAAACAAGACTTAAAATAAATTCAAAGATAAAAATTATTTATAGTAATTACTCGAAATCGCCTGCAGTTTACGGGATAATCCGTCCTAAAATATTAATTTCAGAGGAGCTTATAGACAAATTAACCCCAGAAGAGTTTAAGTTTGTGATAAGCCATGAGTTAAATCATATTAGGAATAAGGATTTAGCGGTAAACACCCTGCTTTTGATTGTTAAGGCAATCTATTGGTTCAATCCGTTAATTTGGTATTCACTTAATCAAGTAAAACAAGACTGTGAAGTGGCTTGTGATGCAGCTGTCCTCAGCACTTTAAAGAAAGAAGAAGTCAAAAAATACGGTCAGACTATGATCAATATGCTTAGATTATTCTCAGAAAAAAGGAGTACTACTGGCACACTAGGATATGCAAATAAATACAATAAACGGAGAATTATTATGATTACACGATTTAAAAAAAGTTCGGCAATATCTGCAGTTTTAGCTGTATCTCTTACAATTATGGTAGGCTGCTCAAGCACCATTAAACCAGGTAGTTCAGATGTTATCCCAAATGAAACCAGTGATACAAAAAGTTCTTCTCTGTCAGTGGAAAAAAAATCTCAAGATGAAGCATCACCTAGTAATACAACGCAAGGCAATATAAGCCAAGCATCACAAAGCAATTCAACGCAAGGCAATATAAGCCAAGCATCACAAAGCAATTCAACGCAAGGCAATATAAGCCAAGCATCACAAAGCAATTCAACACAAGTCATCACAAGCAAAGCGACAGCATCGAATAACAATACCACTGCTTCATCATCTAATGGGGATACTCAGAGAAAGCTTCTGTCAAGTATCATGCAATTGGCAAAGCAGGGTAAAATCATAAACTCAGAGTTTCCTGTTAAAACTACTGTTATAGAAGACGTAGAGACAAAGCTAGGAAATCCGGATAAGGTTGATTGGGTACCTAATGCTAAAGGGAATTATGCTGTATTTTCGAAATACAATGTGGTATTTGGATTCAACAAAGGGTCACGAATTTTTGAGGCGAGATCCTTTGATAAGAAATTAAATGAATTATCACTCTCTATGGTAAAGAAAGTATTTGGAATTCCAGCATATGACGTGAAAAGTAAGGATGAGGAAATTATAGGGTATGTTGCAAATTCGGAATACAACATTTTGTTAGTATTTCCTAAGACTTCAAATAGTAATCCGGACCCGGTAATGGACCACTATTCTGTGCTTTACCCTAAGGGTACGGTTAATAATATGTCAAATGATCCGGGAAGACAATGGTGATAAAATATGAAACAAAAAAGCAACGACTGCGGACGAGTTCTGTTATAGGTGCAAACATTATAATTAAAAACTTAAATAGAGGATGAAATGATCATGATTTCATCCTCTTGATTGTTAAAGACTTTCATGAATGGTTTAAAAACAAGAAATAAATAGCGGATGATGAACTCGAAAAAACGTCATAAAAGCTAAAAACGAAAAGTTAGAAAGGGGAATTGGAGTATGAAAAGACATAGGAAATCACGAAATAAACTACTTATTTTTACGATTCCACTTTTAATTTTAGCCTTAATCATTGGCGTTTATTATTATGCAACCAAAGAAAATAGTAGCGAACAGACGACGAAAGGTAAAGAAAGTCCAATTATAACCCAACCCTCCGAAACTCAATCTTCCGGAAAAGTGGATTCGAAGAATGATCAGAATTCAAATCTTGAGAAATTAGTAGAGGAAACGTTTTCCTTATCTAAGGAAGGTATGGTTCAGAATATTCCCTTTGTTTCCGGTAAAACAGAATGGAAGGAAGTAAACAAAGAGTGGGGAAAATCAGATCATATTTCGGAAACGGCTAAAGGCAGGTATGAGGAATACAAAAGTCATCATGCTACAATCGGCTATGCCGATCAGACTGTAAATGATATACGGTCATATGATTCTGAACTGCAAAATATCTCGTTAAATGAAATTAAGAAAACTGGTGGACAACCCGATGCCATTCGATACTATAAAAGTTCAACTGTTGACCAAATGATACTTGTCTATCATGCAACGTCTTCTACTGATTTATTATGGGTTTTACCAGTAAAAACAGAACAGGAGCCCAATCCTAAAGTTGACCATATTTCACTCTTTACACAGCTTGAAAAAACACCAAATCAACAAGCAAAAAAGCCGAATCAACAAGAAAACCAAACCATTTCAGAAGTAATTTCTAAAATGAGTTTAGAAGATAAAATAGGGCAGATGATTCTTGCTGGGGTTTCCGGGACTACAATGGATGCAAGCGCAAAACAATTAATAAGCCAAATCCATGTCGGAGGAATTATTTTTTACAAAAATAATTTTGAAACCCCTGCACAAGCCGTTCAATTTGTGAATCAACTGAAAGCTGGAAATAGTTCAAGTCTACCGCTTTTACTAGGTGTTGACCAAGAGGGTGGACGTGTGACAAGATTGCCGGGTGGACTTGTTAACTTTCCTCCAAATAAACAGATTGGACAAGTAAATAATCCTGATTTTTCTTTTAAAGTCGGAACACTTTTAGGGCAAGAATTAAAAGAATTTGGTTTAAATCTCGATTTTGCACCTGTTCTCGATATTAACAGCAATCCGAATAACCCAGTAATCGGGGATCGATCCTTTGGGAACAATGCGGAAATAGTAAGTAAACTTGGGGTTCAAACGATGAAAGGGATACAGTCTCAGAACGTTATCACGACAATTAAGCATTTTCCTGGTCACGGAGATACATCGGTTGATTCCCATCTGGACCTTCCCATTGTAAATAAAAGCTTTAAGGAACTTAAAGAACTAGAGTTAATACCGTTTGAACGTGCGATTAATCAAGGTGCAGATGTTGTGATGGTCGCTCATATCTTATTGCCTCAATTAGATAAAACGAATCCAGGGACCATGTCAAAAGCTGTCATGACGGATCTTCTTAGAAAACAACTTGGTTTTACAGGAGTAATCATAACGGACGATATGACAATGGGAGCGATAACAGAACATTTTGATATTGGTAAAGCATCGGTAGAATCAGTAAAGGCAGGAAGCGATATTATTTTAGTAGGGCATGACTATAATAATGTTGTAAAGATTATCTCCTCTTTAAAAACTGCTGTTCAAAATGGGGAAATCTCTGAACAAAGATTAAATGAAAGTATAGAAAGAATTATTCAATTAAAAAGGAACTATAGCATTAACGATATGAAAGTAGAAAATCCTAACATAAATGAAATAAATCACTCAATCAATAGTCTTCTGAATAAATATTTACATTAATTATTCATATTGGTTTGTGGTTAACCTTATAATACGAACGGTGCGTTGATCCAAGAAGGATTAATGCACTTTTTTGTTGAAGTTATTTAACTAATGGAGCAGGTTTCTTTAAGAAGAAGTGTAATTGTTTTTAAGGTATCAAAATAGTTATTACATCGTACATAGAAAAAATCCACTCTTATTAGAGTGGATTTTTTCTATTGCCTCTATTTCTCCGAGGTTTTATTCAGTTGATGTAACAGGCGCATGATTGTTTCGTTTATTTCATCCAATTCCTTTTTATTCATGCCAGTAGCGCCGAATAAGGATTGTGGAACACACGATGCCTTTTCCTGTAGGGCTTTACCAGCTTGCGTTATAAAAATGTTCATGACGCGCTCGTCCACTGTGTCACGACGACGCTCGATGAGACCGGCAGCTTCCATACGTTTGAGTAGGGGAGTCAGTGTACCTGTATCAAGATCAAGCACTTCACCCAGCTCTTTAATTGTTCTTTTTGGTTTCTCCCACAGGGTAACTAAGACTAGATACTGAGGATAAGTGAGCTGAAGTTCATCTAGGTAAGGGCGATAAAGTCGTAAGATGGCCCGTGAACAGGCATACAATGAGAAACATAAGTGGTCCTCTAATTTAAGATTATGTGGGTTAGTTTCCATGGTTACACCTCTAATAATAAGTATTTCTCTCATTAATAATTTAACATACCTTCTGAATAAGAAAAAGTGTTTTGCAAAATTTAATTGTTGACAACATTTTAAAATGAAGGTAAGATGAACTTACAAATTAAGTTTTGCACAATACAATTTTGCGAAACTTAAAATAAAAATAATGGAGGAATTTAAAATGAGTAAACTTACAGTAGGATTTGAAAATGGTGCACCGATTGATCTTCACATTGAGGATGTAGGATCTGGAAAACCAGTAGTGTTAATCCATGGTTGGCCACTTAGTGGGAGATCTTGGGAAAAACAAGTACCAGCATTAGTTGAGGCTGGTTACCGAGTAATTACGTATGATCGTCGTGGATTCGGTCAGTCTTCACAGCCATGGAATGGGTATGAATATGATACGTTTGCGGCAGACCTACACAAAATACTGGAGCATCTTGATCTTCGTGACGTAACATTGGTTGGCTTCTCGATGGGTGGAGGCGAGGTTTCTCGTTACATTGGTACTTACGGAACAGAGCGTGTATCAAGAGCTGTACTAGCAGGGGCAGTACCTCCGTATCTTTACAAAACTGAGGATAATCCGGACGGCGGATTTGACGATGCATTAATCAAAGGCTTACAAGATGGAGTAAAGGCAGATCGAATTGCATTCCTCGATAACTTTACGACGAACTTCTTCGCATCTGGGGACAAAACGGATTTAGTGAGCGAAGAATTCCGATTATACAATCGTGACATTGCAGCATTTGCTTCACCAAAGGGCACGCTTGACTGTATCGCAGCGTTTAGTAAAACAGACTTCCGTGGTGATTTAGATAAGTTCAACGTACCAACACTAGTTATTCACGGTGATTCAGATGCCATCGTTCCATTGGAAGTCAGCGGACAAAAGGCGCATGAACGCATTCCGAACAGTCAGCTTGTGGTAATTAAAGGTGGACCTCATGGGTTTAATGTGACGCACGCCGAGGAGTTCAACGCGGAACTGATTCAATTTTTAAATACTACGGAATCAGATTCTAAATAATAAATTTTAATATAAATGAAGGCATCAAATTGCGTGCCTTCATTTATATCAAAATGTATAGCCCCAAAATTCATAGATGTATTCATCTTTGAGTTTTGGGTTTTTTTGCGTTTTTATGTGTATTAAGTTATCTGTTACATACTTATTTTAAAATTTAGGTCCTTTTTTTAATTCTTATTTTTGGTAAAATATACAAATAGTCTTTTTCCTAGGGGTGGCTCAATGTCATTACCTAAAGAAAATGAGGTTTATACTTATGCAAATTTATTCAAAAAGGGTGAAGAGAATGACAGATGACATGGATTCTAAGGCTTGTGAAATTCCCGGAACTGATTGGCATTTTCGAGTGGAACCATCTCCTAGATGGGTAAGGGTGAAGTTCGGAGGGGAAACCATTGTGGACAGCAAACGGGCAGTGTTGGCCTTTGAAGCTGGAAGGTTTCCCGTTTATTATTTTCCCCAAGAAGATGTCCGAATGGATTTGTTGGTAGCATCTGATAATCAAACGGTTTGTTCGCATAAAGGTACGGCCTCCTATTGGTCTATAAAAGTAGGGGATAATATTTCCGAAAATGCAGCATGGAGTTATTTAATTCCTAAACCTGTGGCGCAAGATATCAAAGGATACATCTCATTTTACTGGAGTAAAACAGATGCTTGGTTTGAAGAAGAGACAGAAGTTTTTGTCCATGCCCGTGATCCTTACTGGCGCGTGGATGCAATCCCAAGCTCCCGTCATGTACAAGCTCTTGTAGGTGGTGAAGTGGTTGCTGATAGTCACCGTCCTGTACTTGTTTTCGAAACGGGCTTAGTTACACGTTACTATCTTCCTTTTGAAGATATAAATCAAGATGTTTTATTGCCATCTGAAACTGAAACACACTGTCCTTATAAGGGAATTGCCAATTATTATTCTGTGAAAATTGGCGATGAGCTATTTGAAGATATCATTTGGACCTATAAAGACCCACTTCCAGCGGTTCAAGAAATTAAAGGTCTTTTATGTTTTTATAGTGAGCGAATTGATGCCTTATACATTGATGGGGAAAAGTGGGAGCTGCCTGAAACTAAAAGCTTACCCTATAAAAAGATCGAGTAATAATAGTTAGGCTTGAAATAGAAACGATTATAAGTATGCCCATAAATCCTAAAAACTGCTTCGGCAGTTTTTTTACTACCCGAATAAGGTACAACAGGAAGGTTTAACATTCAAAAAATAGATAGAAACCTTTCGATTGGTTAGATAGATTGAATGGAACAATCCATAAGGTTAATGGTAAAATTTAAAATGCATGTAAGAAATTTTTGAATTAAACGAATTGTAGCGCTTTGTCAGTAAAAATAATGGTTAATTCAAATGAGAGGATATTATGTAAATATGAAGAGCACAGCGGCGGTGGAGTTTGTTAATATCAGTAAATTATTTGAATCTAGGTATGCCATAAAAAATTTAAATTTAACTCTGCCAAAAGAAAAAATTACAACCATTATCGGACCGTCCGGATGCGGGAAATCAACCACACTGAAAATGATTAACAAGCTGATTGAACCCAGTGAAGGAAAAATCCTTATTAATGGACAGGATATCAGTCAAATGGATTCTGTGAACCTTCGAAGAAATATAGGATATGTCATTCAGCAAATTGGACTTTTTCCTCATATGACGATTGAAGAAAATGTTTCACTGGTTCTTCGTTTAAAAGGTGAAAAAAAAGACGAAAAAATGAAAAATAAAGTGACTGAACTTTTAAATCTAATTGACCTTGAGGCCGAAGAATATCGAGATCGCTATCCACATGAACTGAGCGGAGGCCAGCAGCAAAGGATCGGAGTAGCCAGAGCACTCTGTGCCGATCCCTCTATCATCTTAATGGATGAACCCTTCAGTGCTCTTGATCCCATTAGTCGTATCCAATTACAAGATGAGCTTATTCACTTACAAAAAAAGGTGAAAAAGACGATTATTTTTGTTACTCACGATATGGATGAAGCATTAAAAATCTCGAATCAAATGGTTTTACTTAAAGATGGTGAATGTATTCAAAGTGATACACCAATAAACCTGCTTCGCCATCCAAAAAATGAATTTGTCCGCGAATTTATTGGAGAAAAACACTTCAAAGATTCCTTTATCCAACAAATGAATTCACTAGACCCTAACGAGGGTGCACAATGATGAATTGGGTAGAAATTTTAGCCAAAACCGGAGAACATCTTTATTTATCTTTTACGGCACTCTTGATGGCTTGTTTCATTGCGATTCCATTGGGAATTTATTTTGCGAATCACGACCGTCTTGCAACCCCGGTAATTAGAGTTGTACAGGTGATTCAAACTATTCCCAGTCTAGCTTTATTAGGGTTTATGGTCCCTATTTTTGGTATTGGGACACTGCCGGCGATCATCGCGTTAATCCTCTACTCCCTATTACCAGTTCTCCAAAATACCTTTACTGGAATTCTTGATGTAGACAAGTCGCTTATTGAAATTGGAAAAGGTATGGGGATGACAAAGAGACAGATTCTTTGGTTAGTCCAATTACCGATGGCAAGAAGCGTCATTTTAGCAGGTATCCGAATGGCTGCTGTTCAAACCATTAGTATAGCCACGATTGCCACTTTTATTGGAGCCGGTGGATTAGGCGATATCATTATGAGAGGAATCGGAACGCTTGACAATACAACCATTTTAATCGGTGCGATTCCAACTGCTTTACTCGCCATATTTTTAGATCGATTCCTTCTCTATATTGATGAGAAATTAACCCCTAAAGGGTTACGTAAAAAGAATTTGAGGAGAATGAAACAATGAAAAGAAACCTTTCAAAATTCACTCGCCATATATTTGTGGCGATAGCTGGATTAGCCCTGCTTCTTAGTATTGCCGGATGCAGTACTAAATCAGATACAATTACGATTGGCGGAAAAGATTTTGCTGAATCCAAGATTCTTTCCAATATGATGAAACTATTAATTGAAAATAACACGGATGTAAAGGTTAAATTAAAGACCGGGCTTGCGGCCAATATCACTTGGGAGGCCTTAAAAAAAGGAGATATTGATGGCTATGTAGAGTATACAGGTACAGGACTCATTAATATTTTAAAACAAGCGCCTGTAACCGATTCAAAACAAGCCTATAACATCGTAGCGAAAGAATTTCCTAAACAGTACGAAATTAAATGGCTAAAGCCGCTGGGATTTAATAATACGTACGTCGTGACAATGCGTAAAGACCAGGCTGACCAATTGGGTATCAAGACAGTTTCCGATTTAGCAGCGAAATCAGATCAATTAATATTTGGTACGGGCCAAGAATGGCTTGGACGCAAGGATGGCTTCCCTGCTTTTGAAAATACGTATCATGTATCCTTTAAAAAGGTTGTCACCATGGATTATGGATTATGGTATCCTTCCATTTTAAATAAAAAAGTGGACGTGATTATCCCTTACTCAACAGATGGGATGATTGCTAAATATGATTTAGTTCTGCTTAAAGATGATAAGCATTTATTCCCTCCTTACGATGCAGTACCGATTTTTAAAGAGAAAGTGCTTAAAGATCATCCTGGATTGGAAAAGGCAGTCAATGAATTAGCCGGCAAAATTAATGAAAAAGAAATGCAGAAATTGAATGCAAAGGTTGATATCGATAAGGAAGATCCGGCAAAAGTAGCACAAGATTGGTTAAAAGCAAAAGGTCTTATTAAATAAGAACGGCCAATAAGAAGATAGGCATTTGCCTATCTTCTTTGATATTATTGGGATCTCAATACTAGTCGATGGAGCTTGCATTATTTATTGGATTGACTCCATTCCATCCATCCGCCATCATATACACTAATATTTGGCCATCCCAACAGATGCGCAATAAAGAATGCTTCGCTGGCTCTCCATCCGGTACCACAATAAAAAATAACTTTTTTCTCTGAGGTAATTCCTGACTCTCCCCACAAGTTTTCAATTATGTCAAGGTCTTTGAGAACTCCATTTTCCTCATAATCTTCCATGTGGTGGGGATCAGAACCAGCATAGCCCCATACCGAATTGGGGATACGGCCCTTCTCTTTCATATAAGCATAACCAGCAGTTTTACCAGAAAATTCATTCCAAGAACGAACATCAACCACAATGGTGTTTTGATCTTGAATATTTTTTTCAAGATCATTCATTGTCGAAAGATAGTTTGCTTTTGGTAGAAAAAGTTTAAAACTATCCTTGCATTCTTGTATATTTGAAGGATGCTCTTCTAAGCTATATCCAAGAGCTTTCCAAGCATCGATTCCTCCATTAAGTAAACGAACATCTTCTATACCTGCATACATGAATGCCCATGCTGCTCGAGCAGCGGCCATTATTTTTTTTCCGTAAACAATAACGGTTGTTTCATAACTTATTCCCAATTCATTTATAACCTTTTCTAATTGTTCGTTGGAAACAAGATTCCATAAAGGCCCATCTTCTATCGAATTTATATCTAAATACAGTGAACCTGGAATAAATCCATCCCTATATTCAGACTGTTGACCAAACTCAACAAAGACCATAATTAACTTTTGGTTAGATTGATATTTAGGATCATTGATAAGTTCCTTAAGCTCCACGGGTGAAAGTATCTTATGTTGATTTTTATATGGCATGTAAAACTCACCTCTGAATAGTAGCTTGATCGCTATACGATAAAAGCAGGCTTTTCTAAATTAAACAAACAAAACCCTTTAAACAATCATATCCAAACGGATAAAACGGTGCAAATTTATTAATCAGAAATCACTGCCATGGGGCTGCCCTTGGCCAAAAACACAAGGCAGCAGAGGATCTATTCTTGAGTCAATCCACCATAAGCACGCCTATACAATCATTAGAAAAATCCTTGAATATGAAACTGTTTGATCGGGTCGGGCCTGGGTCCGTGAGGGTTCGCTTTTTTTAGTTGGGTAGGAAGCAGAATAATGAAGAAGAGGATGGAAAAAATTCTAGTTGAAGAAAGCTGTTTTTGGTCACGAAATAAGCGGAGAAATTTCTCTTAATTTGGAAATCGCACTGAAAATACCTTAAATAGACGGAAGGATTCCGACTATTGATTCAAAATGGGTAATTTTGCTTTGCTTAATCGGAAAACCTCCGCTTATATCCCCCGAACCGAGCTTTATTCTGCTGTCTAACCGGAAAATCTCCGCTTATTAGCAAAACTAAAGCAGCCCGCAATCGCCTCACATAACCCCTAAATCCTCTTCATCGGAGTCGATTTGGAACAATATTAACGGTTCCTTTTCGTCGACAAATAGATCTTCAAACACATCGTTTTGAACATTAAATGGTTCTCCTCAGAGTATGAAGCTTGTTGAAACAAGATTTATCGGAGAAGTCAGCAGAAGCCATAGTACGGAGATGTTCTAGACATCGGTAGAATCGCTATTTTTGCTAAAGATCAGGTTCCTGTTTAACAAGAGATATTTTGCATGTTTCAAGTGCCTAAATTGTCACCCGGCAGTCACCGTAGAGTCATTTTAGGCAGATATACTGAAGGCAACATAAAAGTCTAGTCACTTTTTAGAAAGGAGAACATATTAGATAAATGGATAAACGAAGAAATCACGCTAGAAAGAGAACGGTAAAAAAGCTATCACTGATAATCGTCTTTCTTATTATTTTTGCAATATGCGGATCGATATTTAGTGGAAGAACGGTCCCATTCATTTAAAATTAATGGAACTATTGGAAGATGGACGGTTTCATGTTTTTGAAAAGAATCTTTTATCTGTGCCCTTGATAAAACAAAAGCCAAAACATCAGAAAGCTGCTTAAAACTTTAAATGAAGAAGGAAAAACCATTATATTAACAGCCATAATAATGAGGATATAGAGATTCTCTGCCAGCATGTGTTTAGAATTCGAAATTATAATTTAGAGCAACTTAAATAATCGAAAAATATTGCTTTTGATCAAGTACCGTTTAAACAGCCACCCCCAATAATCAAGATAATGGAGAGGTTATATGATTAAAATTAAATTAGATGAGCGAAGTAGAATCCCGAAATACGAGCAGCTAGTTGAAGAAATAAAAGATTTGATTTTTAGTAAAGTAATAAAATCGGATGAGAAAATGCCGTCAATTAGAGCGCTATCAAAGGAAATTATGATTAACCCGAATACAGTACAAAAATCATAATCTCAACTTGAAAATCAAGGATATTTATATTCTATAAAAGGAAAAGGTTATTATTTTTCACCTATTGATATAATTCCAATAGAACAAAGAATCGAGAATGAGTTAAAACCACAGATTTAATTCATAAGTCTGATAAAAATAAATAGGAAATTTTTACCTTATAATCCATATTTTTAATCTGTAAACTAATACGTAGTTGATAAGATCATTTTTTAGGGAGAAAAAGGAAAAAATGAATTTATCCCTCAAGGATCTATAAGAGCTGTTTCTGTTTATTTTATGCTCTTCAATGCTTTTTGCATTTTCGGCACAGTCTAAGACCAAAAAGCATCATCCCCCTAACACGTTTCATATTAACGGTTGGGGAGCGAAACGGGATTCATTCATTGGTTTACAGGCAGAAAATATATTGTGTCAAAGATTCATTTATTTTCGGTAAATTTAAAAAGACAAGAAACTTAAATATTAGGTGTCTTTCTGATTTGACATATTTTCGGAAAATTCAGTCTATACATTGTTTAGGATATATTACCATCATTTACTTGTGATAGGTACCAACTAGTCGCTAATAGAAAAATAACACTTGTAAAGGAGGCGATTTAATGACATTATCTCAAGGATTTTGACAATATATATTTGGATGGGAACCATTATTTCGTATGTCTCGATCATTAAACCAAATAAGTTTTATTAGTATCCAGCATAGTAAATGCATGCAGCTTCTCTCAATATCGTTATATTTTTATAGGTTAAATTAATATTTTTATAGAGGAGATTTTTATTTTGAAAAATAAAATAAAAAGTATGCTGAGTATTTTATTGAGCTTTGCAATTGTTTTCGGCGGAATTGGGCAAACAGTGGTGGCTAAGGGTATTAACGATGCTAATCAAGGCCAACAAAAGAATTCTAGTGAGGAAAGTGTAAAACAGTGGTTAAGTGAATATGAATTCTATGAAGATACCAGAGATGGAAAAATCTATGATAAGGTGGCAATAAATGAATTAAAGCGTTTCACAAAAGTAATAAAAGATACGAATGCTAAGTTTGATTCAAATGCACTAAGAGGAGAATTTGATAAAACCGGTGACTTAAAGCAAACAGGTATGAATGACCTTGATAGGTTTGAACAATTGATTAACCAATATGAACAAGCAGTTCAAGAGGAGTATATAAAAGAAGTGGTTCTTAAAAGTGATCTGCTCTTGGAAATCAAACATAGTTTAACAGTATATCTATGGGGGTATATCTCAAAAAACGATTTTAATAAACCAACTGAAGTATTACTTGCGGATATACTCTTTAATTTTTATTTATCGGATAAAATTGTCAATAAAAATGCGATTGGCATCTTAAAGGATATCGCCGATCAATCAGATGACCAAGGAAATAGAATAAAAGCTCATTTGAATAACGCAGTAAAAATGACTGAAAAAGGGAATGAGTTTCTAGAAAAGGATCTAGCTATCCCTGCAGCAAAATCCTATCAAAATGCATATAAACAAGCGTTATTCGGACTTGAAAAAGCAGGCTATTCATTTAACACAGAATTCTTTGATTCTACCTCTGACACGGATGGTGACACGATAACAGATGGAATAGAATTCCTAGAGGGAATGAATCCATTTAAAAAGGATACAGATGGTGATGGATTAAAGGACAATATTGAATATGAAGTTAAATCATTTATTTCCCCGACAAAATATGATACAGATGGTAATGGCATAAGTGATGCAGATGAAGATATCGATAAAGACGGCCTGAGTAATAAAGACGAGCAAGCTAATCAAACAAATTTGATGAAAGGAGATTCAGACCAAGATGGTTTAACGGACGGATTTGAAGTACATCAGTTTAAATCATTACCTACTAAGTATGATACAGATGGCGATGGATTAAGTGATGGAGATGAATATGCGTTAAAGACAAATCCGAATGCTGCAGACAGTGACAATGACGGAATCGAGGATTCACAAAAACTCTATAAACAATCGATTAGTAAATCATTGATTCAGCCTGATAAATCAGAAATTAAAAGCGTAGAAGTTGAGTTTAGTGCAAAGGGTAATATTAATAATACCACTAGAATTAGCAGCACAAACAACGTTAAAACAACTAATTTACACGGTATTATTGGTTCTCCTGTAAGCATCACAACCAAATCAGAATTTGAGAAAGCAAGTATTACGTTTACTTATGATGAAGCGAAGCTAGGAGACACAGCGGAAAATGATTTAGGCATCATTTGGTACAATGAAGAGAAGGAAATGTATGAAGGCCTTAACGCTGTGTTAGATGCAAGTAAAAATACAATAAGTGTGGAAGCTGATCACTTTGGCGAATTTCTGGTGGTTGATAAGAAAAAATGGCTGGAGCTTTGGAGCAGGGAAATAGACTACTCAAGGACGCATGGAAAGAATGATCAAGCTGCAAGCAATGATAAGTTGAATGAGTTTGTCGCTAGCGATGATCCAGGTGATGGAGGGATCGATACAACAGATTCCGATGGGGATGGCCTATACGATATCTATGAAATTAACGGAATGAAAACACCATACGGTATCATCTACTCAGATCCTAACAAGAAAGATACTGATGGAGATGGATTAACCGATGGGGAAGAAATGGGTCCGTTCAAATCATTCACGGCAACCATTTTTGGCGTTACGATTCATTTTGAAGGTTTCTTTCCAACGAGTTTTCCTGACCGAAAAGATAGTGACGGAGATGGAAAGTTAGATAATGTGGATTCAAGACCGTTGGACGCTAATTTTTCCGATACAGTCATTTTCCAATCAGCTCGGCCAGAAGGCTATGATGCAAATGGAAATGTAGCGAATGATATGAAAACAAATGATTACACAGAAGATGAAATCAAAGACCTTAGCTGGATGTTCAGACTCCAATTACTTGAATCTTCTTTCCCAAATATTCTCTTTTATGAGTTCGAGGATATGTCAACAAGCTTGTTTGCCATGGGAGATATGGAAGATGTAATTTTAGATATGATCAATCATTTTAGAGATGGAACTGGAACAGAGTACAGAAACCAGACTTTAACAAAAGAAGCAAGTGAGCATGAAACAACGAAAGCTTATGTTGAATTTGTCAAAACGGCCTTAGTGGATGAGCTAAAGAAAAATGGAGGTAATTTGGCAGCACTTCAGTTTGATAAAAGTACAAAGGAAACTAATCAATTTTATCAATATATACAGGATAAAGCTAGTTACCCGACGTTTAGCACTTGGAGTGATCGAATAGGCGGACTTACCATTACAGTAAATGATACTTGGGGAAATACGGTATCCGTAAAAGATTTTTCAGTAGAGAAGAATCACTTTAAAGGAGTCATGCATGTTCGTTTATATGATCATTTTGGGTTGGATCAGCCAGATGTAGAGAAGGTGTATAAGAACTTAGCAGGATTCCGCTCCTGGTTTGTCCTACAGCATTATGATGAATATAATAGTAAATATAAGCCCTTTGTTACTGTAATGGAAATGGATATACCATTTGAAGGAGATTTGAGTGATTAAAGTTAATGTAAAAATAATCGTTTTGATGATTTGTATACTCTTCATTTCACTAAACTTAATGGGATGTACCAAGAATGAGGAATCAAGCGGGGAAACAAAGATTTTCGAAATTGCCAATACAGAAGAGGTCATTGGTAAAAAGGATGAAGGAGTGGTGACTCTTAGAAAGCATTATATGATTCTAAATCCACCAAAAGATTTAATAGAATTGAAAGAATTAGTTGAAAAATACAGTAAGGATCATCCAGTTGAAGGAGAAATGAAAGTAATAGAAGGAAAAAACAGGACTTTTTATATGTCCTTCTATAGGGAAAGTGACGATTTGCCGAGAGACTGGCAGCCTGATGAAGGTTACATGAATACAGATCGGATAGAACACCATAAGGCTAATCTAATTGCATCTATAATTTGGTCTGATGCTGAACCACAAAAAGAATACAATGTTTATGGTGAAAGTAAAGAAGGAAAAATTAAGCGGATGCGTTTTATTGAGGATCAGCTTGTTGAGTGATACACTATCATACACTAAAAAATAAAGAAATGGAAATTGTTAGAAACTACAACAGGAACACTACATGATAGACTAGGGATCACTATGAATGTTTCCCATAGTGGCCCTCATTACTCGAATCGTTTCCATACCCTATTAAAACTTTAATATTCCCTAATACCAGCTAATATAATTTTTTCTTTGTTCCGTTAAAGGGCGTGTTGAAGTTCATTAGTCTAATTCCTTGGAAAAAATGCAGAGGAATTAGACTTTTTTTATCTCTCTATATCCCTAACGTTGTAAATCCATACTTTTTTTACATTACACCATTGGTAAACACGTTGGCCCCAAGTGGTGAATCTTGTGGCAATCGGCGGGAAAAAACATGGCAGAGTGGTACATTCCTATGGCCGTAATCACACTAGATTACTTATCTAGTGTTTATTTTATTTAACGGATCAAGTGGAATACTAAAGTTGCTTTCATTAGGATAAAAGCTTAGATTGTAAGTAGGAATTGGGGATTTATATGGAAAAATCAAAAAATAATCAAATTAAAATAACTGCTGGCTTGGTGGCTGTATATTTATTTGTATTAACATGGATGATCCTCTTTAAAATGCATTTTTCATTTCAAGACTTGCGTCATTTCACGGATTTTAGGGGAATCAACTTAATCCCTTTTGCTGGTTCAGTTAGTAAAAACGATCAAATAGATACAACTGCCATAGTAGTCATCAAAACTGAGATAAAGCATAACGGCTCAACCGAAAACACTCCAAAAGTATCTATTAAAATAAAGTCGCAATTGTTAAACTATTAACAACATCACGGGTTGGCTTCAATTTAATCCTATAGGAGGGAAGAAAATGGAGCGAAAAGTACAAGTGATTCCGTTTCAAGTGGTAGAACAAGTAGAAAAAGTCAACGAAATTCCCAAAGGGATCGAAATGATCCAAGCGCCGAAAACCTGGAACCAAACAAAGGGAGAAGGAATAACAATTGCCATTTTGGACACCGGCTGTGATTTAACCCATCCGGACTTAAAAGAACGAATTGCCGGCGGAAGAAACTTCACGAATGATGATAACGGAAACCCTGATGTCTATCGGGATTACAATGGACATGGCACCCATGTTGCCGGGACAATTGCCGCTATACAAAATAATAGCGGGGTTGTAGGTGCAGCTCCTGAAGCAAATCTACTTATTATCAAGGTACTGGACAAGAATGGTTCAGGACAATATGAATGGATTATTAATGGGATTTATTATGCCATCGAACAAAAGGCAGATATTATCTCCATGTCGCTTGGCGGCCCGGAGGATGTCCCTGAACTGCATGAAGCGATACAAGAAGCGGTTGCCAATAACATTCTTGTGGTTTGTGCCGCAGGAAACGGGGGTGACGGCAATGCTTCAACAGATGAATTCGATTATCCGGGTTCATATAATGAAGTAATTAGCGTGGGGGCCGTTGATTTGGCGAGAAGCCCTTCAAGGTTCTCCAATTCAAATAATGAAGTAGACTTAGTGGCTCCCGGGGAGAAAATTCTATCAACCTATTTAAATGGAAAATATGCCGTTTTAAGCGGAACTTCAATGGCCACACCACATGTATCCGGAGCGATGGCGCTGGTAAAAAACCTTGCCAATAAAAGCTTTGAACGGAAGCTTACAGAGCTCGAACTTTATGCTCAATTAATTAAAAGAACGGTACCATTAGGAAATTCGCCAAAGCTTGAAGGCAATGGAATCGTCTATTTAACGGTAACCGACCAATTATCGGAAATCTTAAATAATCAAGTCGTTCCTGAAGAAGTGAAATTATGAGAAACAGTCTCGAACTGTTGACGACAGAACGGGAGGCAGCAAAGTCAGCCTATTTGGAATACAGCAATAACCACAGCTACTATGAGGAACAAAAAGATATAGAAATCCAGCAAAACTATTATAAAAATACTTCACTTGAAAAAGACAGTATCCATCAATTAATAGAAACGACACACAGGAATAAGCTTAATTACGCTCCACATCGATATGTTTATCCATGGGTGGATCTTCATGAGAATGGCAAACTCAAAAGCATCTATTCAGGGAAGGAGATGGATCCTCTTACTGTTATTGAGGAGGATATTCATATTCTAGAAACCATATCAAGCGGCAGTATGACAAGTTTAGCTGATGAAATCACATTGAATTGTGAGCATGTCGTTCCGCAGTCATGGTTTCATAAGAATGAGCCAATGAAGGGGGATTTGCACCATTTATTTGCCTGTGATCCTGCATGTAACAGCCGCCGAGGAAACAATCCTTATGATGATTTTCCCGACTATGTCCCGAAAAGCCATGCTTTAGGATTGAAGGAAGGCTGCGGTATGGCCGATGAAGGGAAGTTTGAGCCTGAATATGGCAAGGGAATTGTTGCAAGAGCTACCTTTTATTTTTTAACCCGATATCCAGGGATCATAAGTAATAATCTTGTTAATCTGCAGGTATTAATGGATTGGCATATGCAGTTCCCCGTGTCTCTTTACGAAAAACACCGGAACTTGGCTATCTTTGAGCTGCAAGGGAACCGGAATCCGTTCATTGATTTTCCGGAAATGGCGGAACAATGGATTAGGAAATAAATAATGTCTTCAGGTGAATTTTTCTCTGCCAGCTGTATTTAAATAGTTCAAATAGGAAAAACAGCACGTTCATTCGTGCTGTTTTTCTTTTTAGGCATGATCTTTTGCCTCTTTTTTATGTTCTTTTGTGCTCTTATGACTCTTAGGATTGCCAAGTTTGGCAATCCTATTACCTCTGGTCCCTTTAACAATGGAACCATTTCGTTTAATGGTGCATGAACCAAAGGTTTTTTCTTGAACTGGTTCTTCCATAAATCCTTTTCTCCTAGTTTCCTATATTCTTTTTCCTTCTGATTTGCCGCAAAAATCGGCTATTCGTTCCTAATAAAATCATTTTCGATGTGTAGTAGGTAAATTCCTTCAAGTTTTCAGCAGTAAAGATATTATCTTTTAGTATAAATACACCTAAACCTAATTTCAAATTCCCGTAATTTCGAACCGTAATAAACTGTTTAATGGGACTTTCCCACAATTCCATTCTGCTATTGACCGCAGGTTCTTTTACCCGAACGTAAGGCATGTCTAATGAAGAGTTCAGCAGCTTTGCTACTCCGTCCATGTCAGCCGGTGGGTTTAAGTAAACTAGTTCGACGTCGTTGTCTTTTCCTTCGAAGTACCAAACAAATTCAATTTGCCGTTCTTTAAGACCGAAAATCCGCTGGATCTCTGTCTGATGACTAATCATGAAGATCGTCACTTTCTCGTCGATGACTCTAAGAGGAGAGTGCTGATCAAGTGCTGTCAATACATCCCCTAACTTGTCCTCAAGATTTAAATAGGAATCGTAATCATGAATGGTACAGGCAATCAGTGCGGAAGGCTTTTGAAAAATGACCTTTTTCACTATTAAAAAAGCATTTACGAAACCCACGGTAAATAAACCATATATAAAAATTAAAAGAATAAATTGTAAGGCCTGCAGTAAAGGGCTATTTTTTGTACGATACTTTAAAAAATCAGCAGTAAGGAGAATCGACATTTTTCTGTGGAGATCCTTCATTATTTCGGCGTCATTCGACATAAAGTAGAAAGAAAATAACGTGATTAATAGAAATAAAATTAAGCCAGGTACGCCAAATTTTTTAAACCTCTCTTTCCAAGCCAAATAAGCACCGCCCCCCTTATTTGGCTCATATTTTACAAAAGTAATTTTGATTTTACAAGATATTTTAGGAATTTTAGTTATTATTTACCAGTATTGATTGGTCTAGATCTTTTTAAAGTAGTACAGAATACCTTTACCCCATTGCTAAGGGTTTCCACACTCTCCCTTGAAAGTGTAACTTCGATGTCAATGTATAAAAGTCTTCTGATGTAGAAATATGTCATCCCACTACTCCTTTCCATTGGCAATATATATTGTTCATTTTCCCTACATAGAACAGATTATTCAAGTTGGGCTGCAGATTAATGGATACTCCTTGTATACACTCCAATAGTTGGCCCTCTAGTCTATACTAAGTTTGTGCCTGTCACTACCCACAACTACCCACAATTTGTCGAATTCTCCTCGACAAGATTCGGGTGGTGACACAGGCACACTCTTTCTTCGATAGTCGTTTATACTGTGAATATTGTGGAAGGTGTACCACTTATGCACGGAGAAAAATTAATTCAACATGGTGGAATAACTTTTGAAACTCAAGCTGCTTCAGGAGCTATGGAGTTTGAAGGGTTTGGGGATATTATTCTTTTGCATTTATCCCATTTGGGATTTATATCAGTATGCTAAAACCAAGTTGGTCTTTCTTGAAAAAGATTGTACCAATAGCGGGAGTTAGTTTGTTATTCGAAGTATTGCAATTCATCTTTGCTATAGGAGGCAGCGATATAACTGACCTTATGGGAAATACATTAGGTGGAATGATTGGAGTTGGAGTTTATATTGTATTTCGTAAGCTGTTCAGTACAAAAGCAAATAAAATCCTGAATGTTTTAGCTTCAATCGGAACAATAGGCATTTTGGCATTAGCGTTGTTATTAATTATTGGTGTGATTAGGTACGGGAATTATGGCTAATAGATGAATTGAACCATCGGACATTATTAACAGAACGCAGAGTGACAACGATTGTAAATTATTGACGTGTTGAGGCGGCTGTTCCTCTTGCTGTATGCGAGCACACAGAATATGGAGTGAATCCTGATACAAAATATCCGGCAATGATTATCATAATGAAGTAGTGAGCTCAATGGGTTTTTTTTTATCTTTCCATTTTTTACAAAAAATGTTATGATTAAAAAGAATTATTTTTGTTCGGTGTAAAGGATTTGTAACTTTTCATCTTGATGATCACTGAGAGCAAGGATAGTATTACATTGTGTGTGTTTACACACTAGGAGGCAATACAAATGGAACAAGGTAAAGTAAAATGGTTTAATGGCGAAAAAGGCTTCGGATTCATCGAACGTGAAGGTGGAGAAGATGTATTCGTTCATTTCTCAGCGATTCAAGGCGAAGGTTACAAAACTTTAGAAGAAGGTCAAGCAGTGACTTTTGACGTGGAGAAAGGTCAACGTGGACCTCAAGCTTCAAACGTACGTAAAACTGCTTAATTTTACAAAACAAGGAAGGCAGGCTCTTTTATGGGGGTCTGCTTTTCTTTTTTCCTGTGAAACAAAGAACCCCCACTCGTAAAGGAGTAGGGGACATGAAAACAGTAAATCAAATGGTAAACCAAGTGTAGCATATAATTAAGGATTATCCTAATTTAATGAGAGTGGCTTATAAAATGACTCTTATTTTTATGAGATCCTTAAAGGATATTTTCTGCTTCGATTCTAATCGACTATCAAAGTGAGGATGTCCTAATTTCTTTTTAACTCTTTTAAAAACTCATTTAACTGCATCTTTTAACGCTTTACCTGGCTTGAAGGCAGGAACTTTTCCAGCAGCTATCTGAATTTCTTCTCCAGTTTGTGGGTTTCGCCCTGTACGCGCAGCCCGTTCACGAACCTCAAAGCTGCCGAATCCAATCAATTGAACGTTGTCGCCATTTTTCAATGCTTCTGAAACTGTATTAAAAATGGCATCTACTGCTTTGGATGCTTCTTTTTGTGTAAGTTCTGCGGATGTAGCTACTTGATTAACTAATTCTGTTTTATTCATTTTTATAAACACTCCTTTATACAATCCGTATGGAACGTACCTTAGTTGTAACATAGCGTACATAAATTCACAACTGTAAGCCTTATTTTCTTTATTTATTGAACTTGGATATTAACGTATGTATATTACAGTGCAACGGCTTTTTTGTATCATTTCATTATGTTGTTATCCTCATGTACCCAAGCATGGAACAAAAACCGGCATTCGCAAATTGATGCAAGAGAACCGTCCCCACGCATCAAAAAATTGACTCTAATGAAAAATCAACTTAACATAAACTAAAAAGTTAACACCTGAGTCCATGATCTTGCCTACCTCGTGCCGTTTGAGACGGTTAAGGCCATCAGCAATTTTATCAAAGGTAATTTGTGAAGTTCTTCCGATAAAAGAATCTCCCTGTATTAAATACAGATAATTATGAAAATTCACTTTACCAGACAACTGTATCTTGTTAAAGTAAAAGAGACAGCATTATTTAGTGGTTAAGCCCTTTTATTAACGTGATACATAAGCTAATTTCACTGTAGATAGAAGTTAGAAAAAATGCACCCTATAATATTGGTTTTTACTATTCCAATTCATTTTCCGTCTGTTGTAAGCGTTACCAAAAATAAAAAGTAATTGTTTTCCACTTGGAAAGGGGGAGGGGAGCCTAAGATGGATCATACTATTCTTTTGAATCGCACTTGGGAGAGATTTGTGAAAGAAGATGTATTGGATTCGAGCAGAATTTCTAAACAAATTCTTGAATCTTGGTACAGATGTAAAGAGAGTAACGTAGATCCCTATTTAGTCAAAGGCAAGACAGTGGTGTTCGGTGACGAATATTTCAGTAAAGTATCAGAAAATGAAACGCTATTAAAAATAGCCACTCCTTATATTCAATCCTTATGGAGGTCCATCAAAGATAAATCTAGAATTATTATGCTTACTGATGCTAACGGTTATGTTTTAAAGGTGATAAGAGATAGCCTAATCGATCCGATCTGTAACCAATTAAACCTAATTGAGGGTGTAAAGTGGACCGAAAAGGAAGTCGGGACGAATGCAATTGGAACTGCACTGGCAATAGAGGAACCCATTCATGTCGTCGGGAAAGAACACTATTCACTCCTATCACAAAACTGGACTTGTTCAGCTGCACCGATTAAAAACTCACGTGGTGAGTTAATTGGGGTTCTGGATATATCTAAGAACCAGCCTTATTACGAATTCGATATTTATAGTCTCACTGTATCGACATCATATGCCATTGAATCTGAGTGGAAACTGCAGGAGCAAAGAGATCGGATCACCCTGGTAGAACAATTTCTGCAGTTTAAACAAAAGGGCAATGAACAAATGATGATCTCAGATATAAATGGTTATTTGGTTACCGCTAGTGATTCCATCATGAAAATCATAAGAGATGGTAATAACCCTCATGATTTTGAAGTGAAAAACCTGAAAGATTTTGGAATAAAGATTTTAACTAAGCAGCCTCTTTACTCAGGGGATCATCGATTAATTGGATTCAAACATTTTGTGAAGCATGTAAATGAGAATTCTAATCATTATTTTTCTGCAGTAGAAAACTTTACATTTATGGGGGAACAAGGAAATAGTATCGCTTTTAGAAAGATTCTATGTGAGATGAAAAAAGCGGCAAAATCCAATGTTACGGTCTCTATTTATGGAGAAAGCGGAACAGGGAAAGAAGTGGTGGCTAAGTCGATCCATGTAAATAGCGACAGAAAGGACAAGCCCTTTGTTGCCGTTAATTGTGGAGCTATTCCAAAGGAATTATTAGAAAGTGAATTATTTGGTTATGTAGAAGGTGCTTTTACAGGGGCTAGAAAAAAAGGGTACGAGGGAAAATTTGTTCAGGCCAATAGAGGAACCATATTTTTAGATGAAATTGGAGAAATGCCATATTCCATGCAGATAGCCTTATTAAGAGTCCTTCAAGAGAAAGAAGTGGTACCAATTGGTTCGGAAAAGCCTATACCTGTTGATGTAAGAATTATCACAGCGACCAATAAAAAATTAGAAGAACTAGTTAGGCGTGGTGAATTTAGGCAAGATTTATACTATCGTATCCATGTATTTGATCTTAAAATACCGCCCCTAAGTGAAAGGAAACAGGATATACCTGAGCTGGTTAAGTATTTTTTAAAGTCTAAAAATATAAATCTTACTATCTCATCAACTATTATGGATAAATTGACGACGTATTCCTGGCCCGGCAATATCAGGGAATTATTTAATGTCTTGGAAAAAATGATGATCTTATCTGAAGGGAAATCTTTGAAGCTTTCACACTTGCCTTCTTATATTAAAGAAAGCAATGACAATCCCAGCACACCGATAGAACCTAAAGTAGAGTCAACCAATAATGTAGAGGGGGGATTCTATTCAAACAATCATAAGCTTCAAAAAGAAAACATGATAAAAGCGCTTCAGAGTACGAATGGCAATATAAAAGAAGCTGCCTCGTTAATTGGAATGCCTTTAAGTACGTTTTACCGTAAAATGAAAAAGTTTAATATTTAATGAAAAAATATGTTCTATAGCCAAAGCCAGTATATATGGTTTTTGCTGATAAGACAATCCAAAAAGAAAAGGGCCAATCTGGCCCTTTTCTTTTTGTGTACAGAGTTAACACATGAATAGGGTAGCATATATATTTCGTGTATCGGTTTTTTAAAACAATAAAGGTATTGCCTATATTTTCACTTTAGCTATTTTGTAGTTCACTCTTGGCATAACCTCTTCTTGAAGTAATCTCATTGATTTTTTCCAAATATCGGGTGTCTCGCTATAATCATAGCCTGTTACGAGTAAGGCCCCAAATCCGCCAACCGTTTCATAAAGATTTACTATTTTGTTTGCTACAGTTTCTGGAGAGCCGACAAACCAATTGTGTTTGGCAACATATTCAGGTGTAATTTGTGATTCATCAACAGATTCTTCATGCTTGAATACAGATACTGCACGAAGACTTTGGAAAAGGGGAATCCAATATTCGCGATGCTGTCTTCCCATCATTGAATTTAGTGATCCTTCAATTGCTTCCTCATCCGTATCTGCTACAAACACATCACGTGTAATCCTCCAGTCAGATCTCGATGGTGTTTTTCCGCTTCTTTTTGCACCTTCCTCAACAGATTTCCAATGACCGGCTATATACTCATTGTTAGCTCCAAGACTCATTGGAATAAACCCTTTCTCACCAGCGGTTTTTAATGTTTCAGAACCAGGACTTAATCCGGTAACACCAATTGGCGGGTGTGGTTGTTGATAAGGATAAATATGGTAGCTTGCATATGGATTGCCTTCAATTTTATTTGCCTTCCAGTAAGCTCCTTCAAATTGGAAAGGCTCTTTCTCATTCCAAAGTTTCAGCATGATTTCTAAAGCTTCTGCCATCATGGTTCGATTCTCGCCATTTGCAGCATCAACACCAAAGGTTTCACTATCTGTCAGCAGGCCTCCCGCTCCAACTCCCAGCATTAAGCGCCCTTGTGAGAGATGATCTAGATACGCCACTCTATGAGCGAGCTCAACAGGGTGATGGTATGGCAGTAAATGAGCGCCTGGTGCAAGTCTAATCTGCTTAGTTGACGTTAAAGCCTGAGCAATCATTAAATCCGGAGCTGGAATAGGTTCCCATGGTGCAGTAAAATGCTCTCCGATCCAAGCCTCTTGATATCCAAGCGTATCAGCATACTGAATCATCTCTAAATCCCATTGCGTTGCATCATATAAACTTCTTTCCGGTGGGTGTGAGGGCATTAAAAATAAACCTAATTCCATACATTCATCTCCTTTTTAAATACATGTACACTTATTCATAGTGCAAATTTCGTGCCAACTTAAAAAAAGGAGAAATGTGCTGATCCTATCCATATTTTCAAAAATTCAGCCGTAATATTATTGCTAGAAATTTCTCATTTTTCTCATCGCAGCCAGTAAATCTCAAATTCTATTCTATTTCTCAGCTTCTCACTTTTCTCATTTTTCTCATGATGCATGGGTGAAGCATGGGGACGGTTCTTATGCATCATTTCAATCGTAGTTATCCTCATACACTTAAGCGTGGATCATAAACCTGTTTTTAGGGTCAGTCCCCCGATACTTTAAAGCATTACCTGATTGGTGGCCTGACTCCGTTTTTATAATATAGGTGCAGGTTAGCCAAAATGGTCTAAAATCATTTCGTTAAATCGTTAACTCCAAATCAAGGGATGTGAAATCCTGCGAATAAGCGAGTATTCGGGAGAAAATCGTATTAAACTGAGGGAGTTGAACAAGATAAAGTACCCTATGGGGGCATAAACCAAGGAGGATTCATACCTTTTTTGTTGAATCTTCTATTAAACTTTAATCAGTAGGGTGTGTGGCAGCATCAATATTAATCAAAAAAATGACGGAAGGGGAAGTTTATGATTTTTAAATCTCCACAAATTAATCTATATGTTGATAATTTGGAGAAATCAATAGGATTTTATCAGAAACTGGGCTTTACACAAACCTTTGTAGCGGAAATGGATGGTAAGCCAGTACATTATGAATTATTATTGGATGGTTTCAAGATAGGTATAGCCTCTAAAGAATCTGCAAAAGAAATTCACGGGTTAAACCCTGGTCAAAATATGGGCTGTGAAATTGTGGTATGGACAGAAGATACCGATTCAGCCATCCAGTATTTAATCGAAAATGGTGCTACGATGTTATCTCATCCTCATAATTTTTTAAATGATCTAAGGTCGGGTTGGGTAACAGACCCTGATGGAAACCCAATACAAATCGTTTGTAAAAGAAAAAAATAAGTTACTTCAATTAAAGGTGCGTTAGTTAAATGGAGATTAACATTGAAATCCAGTTAAAGATGGTGAAAAGAAGTGGAGAAACAATTTGAAATTGCACACCGTTTTAGTAGTCATCATCGAAAGCAATTAGTAAAGGACAAAATATGTGGTTGCTTTTATTGTGTGAAAACCTTTAATCCCTCTCAAATCACCGAATGGTGTGATGATGAAAATACAGCATTATGTCCTTATTGCGGAATAGATTCCATAATTGGTGAGAGTTCAGGTTTTCCCATAACTGAACAATTTCTAAAAGGAATGCATAAGGAATGGTTTTAATATCGGCTAATTCAACTAACAGGGGCGATGCTTTAACTAGGCATCGCCCTTTTCCTTGTTTGACTAACTGAGCAGGATAGTTTAATAAGAAATTGGAAATCAAGAAGGAATATGGATATCGATACAACATTATGTTAAACTCTACGATATATTATCCCATTATTTTACATTATCAGAGAATTATGGAGGTTAGAGTATGAATGATGGATTTACAACGGTTCAGGACGTTATAGAAAATTATAAGTCTGCTGTTTATGAACAGGATGTTGAGAAGTTTGTATCAGCATATGCAACTAACATTCAAGTTTATGATTGTTGGGAAGACTGGGCGTATAAAGGTATTTCGAAGTGGAAGGAAGCTGTGAATGGTTGGTTTAACCACTTGAAAGAGGAAGGTGTTCAACTCAAAGTAGAGTTGAATGATTTAGTTGTTGAAGAAAATGCGGGACTTGCCTTCATATATAGTAATATGTCTTTAATAGCTTACAATGTGTCTGGAGAGAAACTACGCCAGATTACTAATAGATTTACATTTGGATTAAAAAAGGAAAATAATTCTTGGAAAATAATACATCAACATTCATCATTACCAATCAGTATGGAAACGGGAAAATGCATTTTTAACTTAAAGTAATAACCAGAATTAACTAAAATATAATCATTCCTTAAATTATAGGGGTATTCTTTAAATAGAATATCAATGAAAGCTAAGCACCGTCCTTTCTCTACATTTTATAATAAGGGAAGGGTGGTGTTTTATTATGGGAATTACAGCAAACGGATCTTGATAGAAAAAATTGTAACGTTTTATCTTCTTTTGTAGAAAACAACCAACTAATTCCTCAATCATGCTAAAGTGAACAAAACATATCTGAGGAGGAAGGGTAGTGCAGTATATTGATAGTTTCGGTTGGGTCCTAAATATAATTCTATTGATTTGTTTTGTTATAGCATTATTGACGCTAATGAGAAAACCGAAAGAAAATAGAAAGAACACAAAGAAGAAAATGTGAAGGGACGATATTTTATGAGTAATAGTGTTTTGTTAGTTGTTGATGTTCAAACAGCATTGATTAAAGAACATCCATATAATGAGAAAAAGGTAATTGGGAATATCAAAAAACTTATCTCTATTGCAAGAGATTCTAATAAAGAAGTGTTATATGTTCGGCACGATGATGGTATAGGTGAAGAATTAGAATATGGTACTGATGGATGGCAGATTTATCATGAAATAGCACCTAATAAGGATGAAAGGGTTTTTGAAAAAAATGTAATAGTGCATTTTTCAAAACTGGCTTAAAGGAATATTTGGAGAGTAAAAAAATAGATACTATTATTTTGACAGGACTTCAAACAGAATATTGTATTGATGCAACTTTGAAAAGTGCATTTGATAATGGATATAGTGTAATTATTCCAGAACAAACAAATACAACTTTTGATAATGAGTATCTATCCGGTGAAAAACTTTATGAGTTTTATAATTATAAAATATGGAATAATCGTTTTGCCAAAGTTCTATCTGTTGATGAAGTAAGCAAAATTTTGTTTAGGTAAATTATTTTTTGGGTTAAATAGATTTAATAAAGTCACAATATCCTTATTTCACAAACGGGGTGCCAACCCTCAAGAACCAATTAACGGGAAGCAAAAACTGAAGATTTGTCAATTGAGCTCTGGCTATTTCCTTCTTTAAACAATTGAGACAGCCATCAGTAAAAGGGATTTATATTAAAATATGAATATTAAGCAATGGAGGAAAAGGATGCAAATTTGTAAGCAGTGGATTCAAGAAGATAGTGATTTTATACGAAAGAAGGTAATTGAATACAACCTTTCGATACTACCTGATGAAGTAAAGCAGCCTTCAATGAAAGTTAGCTCCGTACTTAGAAATAATGAGGGCAAAATTGTTGGGGGGATTACTGGAACGATTGTCTGGTACCATCTACATATTGAGTATCTATGGGTTGATCATTCGTTAAGAGGAAAAGGATATGGAAAAGAGTTATTAAATCATATTGAAAAAACGGCAATAGAGAATAATTGCAGGTTAATCTTATTAGATACCTTTAGCTTCCAGGCACCAGACTTTTATCAGAAATGTGGATATAAGATTGTTGGAAAAGTTGAAGATCACCCAAAAGGATATAACCAGTATTATTTAGAAAAAAAATTGACCTAATAGACATTAACAAAAAATAAATTTACGATGCTTCAATAATGAAGACCGCTTTTGCATATTCATGTAACGGGGGCGTTAGTTATACAAGCATAAGGCAACAATCATAATCAGGATCTTAATCTTCCACTATCGGGCGCTATTCCTTAGTAAAGAGTAGTTCCCGTTTTGCATATAAGATCCAGATTGTGGAGGATGTAGTTTAGCATTAATAGTGGTGAACCGTATCACAAATAGTGGTAAAGCGAAGAGTAGTAATCAGCATTAGGGAACTAATTCGAAAACCCGGTTAACCGAGGAGATTTCCTTTAATTTTTTTTGCCTTTTTGTCACAAATCAAATCCCTTGCCCGTCATACAGGTAAAATTTGAAAAGGATGATGAGCAATGCAAAAGGTTGATGTGGTCGTGGTTGGTGGAGGTATTGCGGGTTTAACCGCTGCAATTTACGCAGCCATAGCAGGAAAACAAACGGTGGTCATTGAAAAACAGAATCACTTAGGAGGCAGAGCCATTTCTAATAAGAAAAAAGGAGCTTACTTCAATCTGGGTGCGCATTCCTTGTATAAGGGAGATGCGTACGCGACTTTCCAGGAATTGGGGCTGACCTTGCAAGGAAAGCTGCCTTCATCGTTCGCTTATGGCGTTTGGAAAGGAAAATTGAACACCTTGCCTTCGGATATGAAATCCTTGTTTACGACTCCGCTGTTGTCTTGGAAAGGAAAGATGGAGTTTGCTTCCTGTCTTATGAAACTTTCAAAAGTGAATACTCGTCAATTTGACCGGATTAGTATCCGCGAATGGGTAGAAGGGAATTTGCGAGATCCCATGGTGCGCAATATCTTTTATTCGTTACTTCGTGCCGCCAGTTATGTGGTCGGGCCGGATTTGCCTGCCGCAGGTCCTGTATTGAAACAGCTGCAGAATGCCCTTAAAGGCGCGTTGTACCTGGATCGTGGCTGGGGCGAATTGATCGAGGAATTGCAGAAAAAGGCATCCGACCTGGGAGTACGGTTATTAACAAATACCAAAGTCTCGTCCATCGATACCCGTGACGGGATCGTGCGGCGGGTTCTCTGTAAAGACGGAACGAAAATCGATACACACCATGTTATCCTTGCCACAGCACCTTCTATCGCAAATCAGTTGGTGCCGTTTGCAGAGAAAACCGCCCTTCATACCTGGAAAGAACAAGCGATTGAGGTCACCGCGGCTTGCCTGGATGTGGCCTTGAAACGACTTCCCAAGCCTAAACAACAATTTGCTTACGGGATTGATCAAACCGTGCTTCTTAGCAATTATTCGCGTGCGGCTTATCTAAGCGACGATGGCGCGCAAGTCATATCGCTCATTAAGTACCAAGGGAAAGAAACGGACGCGGATAAAGATTTGCAAGAACTGGAAGGCCTGCTGGATTTGATGCAGCCGGGATGGCGGGAAGAATTGATTGTCAAGCAATACCTTCCTAAAATGACGGTTTGTCACGACTTTATGCATATGAAACGTCTCGAGAATCCCGGACCCGCTGTACCGGAAATACAAGGATTATATGTAGCAGGAGAATGGGCGTCGCACGGTGAAGTATTGGTTGATGCCGCGACGGCAAGCGCCAAAAGAGCTATACAACACATGCTCTCCCTTGAGGATAAGGAGAGGAATGCCAATTATGAGCACAGAGGAATTATATAAACGTTATAAAACGGAGCTGTTTTCGTTAGCCTATCGAATGCTCGGTGGCGTCATGGATGCAGAAGATATCGTACAAGATGCTTTTTTGAGCTATGACGGACTGTCTGACATCGGGACAATCCGAAACGAAAGGGCATTCCTATACAAAATCGTAACGAATCGTTGTCTTGATCTTCTGCGCTCTTCAGCAAAAAAACGGGAAATGTATGTCGGTCCATGGCTTCCGGAGCCCCTGATTGGAAAAGGGGCTTCGGACGACGATCCATCCAATAGGTATTTGCGGGCGGAGTCGATTTCCACGGCTTATCTTCTGCTTCTGCAGCAATTGAATGCGACGGAAAGGGCGGTTTTTCTTCTTCGAGAGATTTTTCATTATTCGTTTGAAGAGATTGCCGATATAGTCGGGAAAAGCAGTGCGAATTGCCGGCAAATTTTCCACCGCGCCAAAAAAAGCATCCATTACGACCCGGACCAACAACCGTCGGTTTCCATTGCGGAGGATAAGATTAAAGAGTTTGTGAATTCGCTGTTGCAAGGAAATACGACGAAGCTTCTTGAACTGGTTAGTGAGAATGTTGTGCTCTACTCGGACGGAGGAGGTAAAGTAAGCGCGGCACAAGTGCCTGTTGTCGGGTTTGAACAAGTGCTGAAGCTTCATCGAAATATGATCAATATGCATGCGGGTAAATTTACGTACTCGTTCCTCATGGTGAACGGGCTCCCCGGAATCCGCCTTCGTTTGGATGATGGGATTCAATATGTTTATTCCTTTGCTTATCGAAATCATATGATCGAAGCGATTTATACTGTAGCAAATCCGGAAAAGTTACGACATCTATAGAATCACTACTTAAAAAGAGCTTGAAAGGAGCTGCCGAGGCACTCCTTTCGTTTTTTTACCATTAAACCCTTTATGCTGAACCGTACCATAAGTAAACTAGGTTTTCTCAAAAACGTATGTTAAATGAAACAATGCCTAATCCATAAGAAAAGATATGAGAATGTCAAATTCTGAAATATTGAACTAACGGGTGCTTTAGTAGATTAACAATGTAGAGCCCGAAAAAAAAGTGATGGATCAAGACCATCACTTTTTTTGTTATGTAGTATGATTGTACTTATTTACCTGCTACAGCATCCTTTAATTGCTTTCCAGGCTTAAATGCAGGTATTTTTCCACCTTGGATTTCAATTTCCTCTCCAGTTTGTGGGTTTCGTCCTTTACGAGCAGCACGTTCACGAACTTCGAAGTTACCGAAACCAATTAATTGGACTTTATCTCCATTTTTTAATGCTTGCGAAATAGAATTGAAAATTGCATCTACAGCTTTACTAGCATCTTTCTGTGTTAGTTCGGAAGTTTGAGCCACTTGACTCACAAGATCTGTTTTATTCATTGATAACACTCCTTTAAAATACACTGAACCCTTAATGGGCGTACATCATTTTTACCATATCGTACATAAGTTCGCAAGATATAAATATTTTGTATCTTGTTACTTTTTGCTAGAACAATACTTTAACTAACGTGGCAGGTTAGTAAAAATTTAAAAAATGGCGGTTTCTGTGGTTATTGAATATCCACAGAAAAGCCGCCTATTATTTTGATGACTTATAATAATGATTAAACGAAGAAACTTTTTAATTGTTTGTTTGCTCGACGTATTTTTTAAAATTATTTAATATCGCCTGCCACCCTTGTTGTTGTAACTCAATTGAATTCGTAGTCTCGGCATCAAAAATTTCAATTACTTCGGTTTCGTTTCCTCGGTTGTTAAAGGTGATTTTAACTTTTCTTCCATCGTCCATTGTATAAGCAATTAACTTATGTAGTTTTATTTCATCATAAACTCCTCCAAAATCGAAACCAAAACTACCATCTTTGGCTTCCATTCGGGAAATGAATTTCCCGCCCTCTCTTAAATCATTTTCAGCAAAAGGGGAGTGCCATTCATCTGAAGCAAAGTTCCATTTTGTCATATGAGTTGGTTCTGTCCAATATTCCCATACCTTTTCAACGGGTGCTTGAACAGTGGTTTCTACTATAATTTCCTTAAATGCTTCCATTGTTATCTGCCTCCTTTTAAAATAAATAATTTAAGCGATTTGTTTCTAAAAGTTACCTTGTTATATTATAATATATTTTGAAAAAAAAATCTATTCTGACAATTAGTTAATGGATGGGTAAGATTTATATGTTCATTGTGAAGAAATGTGCTTAAACTAAAGGGTGCGATTGTTCAACAAGGGTAGTCGCTTTTTTGCTACCGGAACAAGTTAAGGAATAATAATAAAATAAGGAGTTGAATAAGTCTTGGTAATTTACGCAGAAGCCCTACGTACAATTTCCATAGTAATACTTATGATTTGTTCTTCTTTCTATCTTCGGCATTTGGTAAAAACCAAAAAACAAAGGAAACTTTCAGCCTTTGAATTTATAATGTGTACAACCATTCAGATAGCATATATCTTCTTTGCAATTAGTTTATTGATTTCTATATTCGTTAAGTGATGGGAAAGGATAGAAAAGTTTGTGAAGAATTACACTTAAACTAACAGACAGAATACTTCTAATATGTGTTAATATAAAAATTGATTTTTCTTTGTTCAACTTCAGAAGGGGCAGGCATTGGTTGCTTTGGAAACTGAAGATTGGAGGGCGTTATTAAAATGGCTAAACTGATCTACCCTATTAACATATCTTTGGACGGTTACATGGAGGACGAGCGTGGCAATATCGAGTGGACGATCTCCGATGACGAGGTGTTTGCGTTCTGGACTGACTTCCATCGCCCTATTGGCACCTACCTATACGGGCGTCGAATGTACGAGTCGATGGTGTACTGGGAAACGGCGAGCGCCAAAAAAGGCGATCAACCGGAGGTAATGCGGGAATTCGCGTAGATCTGGCGAGCTACTGAGAAGATCGTGTATTCCCGGACGCTTCAGGCGGTTTCAAGCGCCAGGACTAGGATCGAGCGCGAATTCGATCTTGATGCGATTCGGAGGCTGAAAGAGTCTTCAGAAGCCGACATTACGATTGGCGGCCCCGAGCTTGCTGGGCAGGTGATGAGTGCGGGACTGATCGATGAGTGTCATCTGCTTGTTAATCCGATCGTCTTGGGTGGAGGTAAGCGAGCATTGACGGACAACCTCCGCATGCGGCTCGAGCTGATCGGTGAGCGTTGCTTACGAAGCGGCGTTGTTCATCTTCACTACCGCGTGATCGTCTGACCGCGACGCTAGAGTGAGATTCAGGAGATACGCTTTCGAGCTTACTAAAATCAAGTGAAATTACGAAAGCCGGAAGTTATGAGCGTCTTCCATTCAACTATAGGGCAGTTTAATTTAAGTGTAATTATTCACAATCTGTATTATTAAATGTCCTTTTCTCCACACCAAAAGACTCCCACCACATGAAAAAGGAAATGAATTCATTATGAAATCATCCCCTAAAATAGTTTGAAACTGCTTATAGTGATATTACTCCTCAATGACTAGCTAAACGTTTTTCAAAATCCGCCTTAAACAACAGAATAGCATCAATATTTACAGCAAAATCGTGGTCACTGATATTAAAATTAGTTATAAATTCGTCAGACCTCTCACGAACCATAATTGTCGGACGGATATTGTCTCCAATAGCGTCCTGAGTTACACCACTTCCATAAATATACCAGTTAGTTTCAGTAGGCTTATTTGCTGCATTTTTAGATAAATCATTTTTTATTATATCGCATAAATTAGCCATAAAATCTTCATTAAGATTCATGTTTTTTCCAAATTCACCATCAACAGTTATATCAGCATCTCCGTACCAAATATTCCTGCTTGTTCGCTTTCCGTCTTTTGAAGTGTAAGTTTCATCAAACAAAATCTTCATTTTCATTACCACCCCGTTAAAGTACAATTTCTTCACACTATTATACACCAATTAGAAATTGCAAAATAGCTTGCTGTTAGTCTCACTAAACTTGTAAGAGTTAGGCAAGCTAACTTCATAGTAAGGTTCCTCCTAAAGTTGTGAGTTGGAGTGGTGTCTATACTCATATCTTACTGAGTAGCCCTATTTTTTCAAAATCGAAAAATAACGATCTAAAGGAATGCTAAAGTGCAGGTTATTTCAATAAAAAGTTAAAAGTAAATAAAAATATGTTAAAATTTAGAAAAGGGTGTGGTTTAAATAGAGGTTATATTACTTTTAATAATCGTGATTGCCTTATGCCTAACAAACTTCATCGCTTTCAAAATTTCTGGAAAAAACAAAAAGAAAAGAATTTGGGCTGGAATAATTATCTTGCTTTTAACTCCTTTAGTCTTCTTTGTTACAGGGATAAGTGTAAGTCCGTTCGACCCAGGTGGATTTGGAACTGGAATGTTAATGGTATCATATAGTTTTTTATTTGCTGTAAACGGTATTATCATCATCCTAATTGGTATATTTACAAAAAAGTCTCTAATCAGCTAATTAGGGGAAAATAATAAGTTATTTTCATCAACAACAGGTGCGTTCCAAGAAGGAATTACGCACTTTTTTGTAGGATTTTTTCAAGGTAAAAGCTGATTGTGAAAAAGTGTAGTTAAACTAATGGGTGCATTACTTGAAGATCCGGCTGCTAATGGCAGCCTTTTTGTTTATTCAACTATAGGATGCAGTTTAGTTTAAGTTGCATAGATTGATCATTTGAACAAAAAAATGAGATTTTAACCCATATATTGAATTCCCCAAATTCTCATAGATGCAATAATAGGAGATAACTTTTCACCTTGTTCAGTAAGAGAATATTCCACCTTCTTTGGTATTGTATTTTCTACTTTGCGCTTCACAATTCCATCTGCTTCGAGTTCCCTTAGTTGTAACGTCAACATCCTTTGTGAAATACCTGGTATTAATCTTTTAAGTTCATTAAACCTGACAGAATTATTAGATAGGATATCGATTATAATTCCTTTCCATTTTCCACCTATAATGTGTAAAGTCATTTCTATAGGACAAGCATTTTTAACTTCTGTACTACAGGCTCCAAACCCATTTAAACGGTTACCCAATTTAGTCACCTCATTTAAGTTACAAAAATGTGCGTAATTACATTACTAACTATTTTTTAATATAGTAAGTTTATCAGATATTCTAAACCAGTCTAAAGGAAGTGCTTTTACATGAACCTGATTCAACTATCTCAACATGTATTTAAATGTGAATTTGAAATCGATGTACCCATCCATATTCCAGTTAACATTTGGTTCATTAAGGATAACGATGATGTTTATCTCATTGATACAGGTATAGAAAAATTAGTAGATGATCAAATGAAGGCAGCCTTAGCAATAGGAAATCCAAAAGCCATTTTACTTACCCATGGTCACAGTGATCATATACGAGGTGCTGCAAAGTGGTTAGAGAACTTTAACATTCCCATTTATGCACATCATAAGGAACTGATTTATATCAATGGAGAAGCCCCCTATCCGAACAAAAATATTCTTGAAAAAACAGGTGTAGCAAATATTGTTCAACCATTAACAGAGCAAACACTTCAACACTTGCCTGTACAATACTATTTAACACCCGGGCATTCTCCAGGGCATGTCGTCTACCATCACGAACTTGATAACATCCTATTATCAGGGGACCTTTTTATCACAAGTAAAGATGATTTACATCCACCCATTAGAAAATTTAGCGTTGATATGAATGAGAACATAGATAGTGGAGCAATAATAGATGAAATCAAGCCAACTCTAATCAGCTCTTCTCATGGACAAGATCTTCTCTACAATAAAGATTTATATAAAAAATATGTATTAAGGTATAGAGACTAAAGAAGAGTCACAGATAATTCAAAAATAAAACAATCAAACGGTAAGTGTAACCCAAGTAGGGAATTAAACACTACCGAACTAGGAATTTTTCAAATACCGAATCAATCAATTGTGTTTTTGAAAAACAAGAACTCTTTTTTCTGTTGCATTAATATTTAAAGGTATATTTTTTAATTAAAGATTTATTAAGTTTGGAATAAAAATACTTAAAGTAATGGGTGCTAGAGTTTAAGAAGGATCGTAAATGCTGCGGTTCTTTTCCTTATTGTAGTAACGGGGCAGGATGGTTGAAGAAGGAGTTTCTTTAAACTTAGAAGAATTTGTATTTAAAAATATGTCTAGGAGCTTGTGAATTATATGGAATCCATTAGTAAAAGCGAAGTGAAGCTACGAGATATCACTGAGGAAGATCTTCCTATTTTTTTCGAACAACAACTTGATTCAACGGCGAACTATATGGCTGCATTTACAGCTAAAGACCCCACTGATAAGGACGCATTTTTTGAACATTGGACAAAAATTATCGCTGACGAGACCATCATAATAAAGACCATATTATTCAATGGAATTGTCACTGGACACGTCTCGAACTTTGAACAGTTTGGCGAACTCGAAGTAAGCTACTGGATTGGGAAGGAATATTGGGGTCAAGGTATTGCAACTAAAGCGTTGTCAGATTTTCTGGAGTATATTAAGGTAAGACCGCTCTATGCTCGTGCCGCTAAAGATAACCTAGCCTCCCTCAGAGTATTGGAAAAGTGTGGGTTTAAAATCATTTCTGAAGATAAGGGTTTTTCCAACGCAAGAGGCAAGGATGTTGAAGAATTTATTTTGAAGCTTGAAACTTATGATATGCAATTTAATACCGTAATCGAATGTAGGGTTCTTGACTAGAAACCTTCTGTTGTTTAACTTACGGAGCAGTTTACTTTAAAATATGTGTTCTTAGTAGCAGGGATTATTATTATAGGTACCATTAAATGATAGGGAGGAATGAGAATTAAACATTATAAAGGAAATATTAAATGGCTATTTTATCGCTTGGAATGAAGGATTCATTAGCAAGAATGGTGATGGAATTAGAGCTTATATGTCAAAGAGTTTTGTAGGATATTGGGCTCATTCAAATATAGATAAACCTGAACCGTACTATTATGACTATGACCTCAATAGTGTATTGAGACAAATGGACAATGCTGAAAAAAGTTTTGAAGTTGTTTCAATCACTGAACGTAAAAATGGAGAAGAATATTTAATTTTAGGAAGAGAAACTAACTTAATAAATAGTAAACCTTTTACTGCTCAATGTATGTTTGTATGGAGAAATGAAGATAATGAGTGGAAATTATTGAGAGAATATATTGAGTTGGAAAGGTAGATTCTTCTTTCACTAACAGGGGCGTTGATCCAAGAAGGATTAACGCTTCTTTTTATTGAACTTTATTGAACGGGTGAGGTTTGTTTAAGAAGAAACTCTATTAAAAGATTATAGAATAAATTTAAAACTTAAAAAAGGATAAATTCATTAATTATAGAATACTTTTAGAGAATATTCCTGAAAGCAGAGAGTGGAACGCGTAACACTTCAATCAGAAGGAGAAACATTAATGGATAATGAATTATTAAAAAGTATTAGGAAGTCGGATCATTTACCAATCATTCTAGTGCCTGGATTCTGGCTAGGTGCGTGGGCTTGGGAAGAAGTTGCAGGAATTCTCCGTTCAAGTGGTTATAATGTTAGTTCTCTAACTCTTCCTGGCCTTGAATCAGTAAACGTAGACCGTTCCACCATTACACTATCTGACCATGTTGACTCCATTTGCGAAGCTGTGAAGGCAGCCAAGGAACCTGTGGTACTTGTTGTACACAGTGCAGCAGCGATCTCTGGATACGCGGTGAGTGATCGCATCCCTGAACAAATTGCAGCTATGGTATATGTAGACACATTCCCTGCAAAAGATGCAATGAATCCGGAGTTCGACGCCAACGAGATGCCACTTCCTTCGTGGGAGGAACTAGATGAGGCAGACATCCGCGGGATGAGTGACGAACACCGCAACCTCTTGAAACAACGGGCAATTCCCGTTCCGGGTAATGTTGTACGCGAGACACCTGTATTGGTTAACGATAGGCGGTTGGTTGTACCGAGTACAGTTGTTTGCACGTCTCACTCATCTGATGAATTGAAATCAGTTGTTAGAGAAGGCTATACGTGGATAAGAGGTCTTTCGGAACTTCAAGATGTCACATACATTGATCTAGCAACACATCACTGGCCAATGTGGTCTCGTCCGAAAGAGCTTGCAACCATAATAGGAAATGTTGCACAGCGTAAGCATTGAGGGCTTTTATAAAAAATATTTAGTAACATTTTATTTTGAAGCTATATTGAAAAATGACCTTAAAGTAAAGAAGGCGTTGATCCAAGTAGGATTGATGCCTTTTTTCGAAATGTTTTCTTGTGCTAAAGAGGCAGCATACCTGTAATAACTGAAATTCTAAAAAATTTGTGAAGAAATGTACTTAAACTAAAGGGTGCGTTACTTTAATATCCAGCTGCCATCATTGGTAGCTTTTTTGTTATTCAATTAGAGGGGCAGAATACTTCAATAAGGATTTTGGTTTTTTGTGGTAAAGTTAGAAAAGATTCAGTAAAAAATTTTGTTCAAAAAGGGGATATTACAATTGGGAAAAAGGAAATTATCAATTACAGTATTTATAATAAGTCTTTTTTCATCACTAATTTCGGTTAAATTATTTTGGAATTTAGGTATTTTTGTTGATGAGTATGGTTTAAGCCCTGATATTGTTAATGGAGGCGACTTTTGGCTTGCTATGGATTGGTTAAGATTATTATTACTATTATTGCTGTGTGTAGTATCTGGTATTAGTATTTTTAGAGATAAACAAAATAAGTGAAATTAAGTAAATAAACATTGGGAAGAATTACACTTAAAGTAACGGGTGCAAGAGTTGAAGAACAGGGCTGTTGTTTCGGCAGCTTTTTCTTGTTGTGCTAATGGGGAAGGATAGTTCAATAACTTCGTATAAACATATAGTAAACCAAAAAGAGACATTATACCAACGCTGCCTCTTTTTATATGTTCATAAAGAAAAGGAAGAATTATTTAATGTCATCTGGTGAAATGATTCTATGTTTTAATTCTGAATTCATATCTAAAACACCTATTACAATTTGATTATCTTCCGTCACTGTTATATATCTAAAATAATCATCATCAGAAATCAACAAATCAGTGTCATTCGACGTTTTCTCCATTTTAGCAAAGACATCTTCTGTGTATTCAAGGTGAAAAAAATCATCCAATCCTTTTGTTGAGCTACCTACCCAGGTATACAGAAATTCTTTTAGTGTGATTTGTTCAATTAACGATAACTGTTTCTTGAATTGTAATTTATTTACTGTTACGGTTTTCATCCTCTATCACTCCTCAACGAGTATCTATTGTATACATTGAGGTCCACCACATCAATGTTATTGGCGTAACAATCTGTTTACATTTAAGTTACTTTACTAACGGAGCAGGTTAATGGAAGGAGAGAAATTACTCCATTATATCGTAATCGACTCAAAAGGCTAAAAAAATAAGACTAGGATTGTAAACTAGTCTCAAGTAATAAGTCGTATATGTCTCTTTCCACAATTTCGTCTAACAACATTTTTAAAAAAGAAGCATTTATTTTTTGTTCATAGGCCCTTAAATAACTATCAATTAACTCTTCATTAGACAGTGTTTTAAATCGCATTACTATCTCCTTGTTATTCAATCCAATTTTATTACATAAATTTTCCACACTAACCTTTTAAAAAAGATTTCGAACAACATCTGCTTTATTATAGGGTAATTCTAGAAGTTTTTTAAATTTCTTTGTTAAATTAAAGAGAAGTCTACCCCTTTTTATTATTCCAAAAGCAACAATGTGAAATATTTGTACTTAAACTAACGGGGGCTTTAATACAATAAGGAACAAAATTAAAGAGCCTAAAATATGCAAGTTTTTATCCATTTCTTGCGTATTTTGGCTCTTTTTACATACAAAAAAGATACTGCCATTTATAGCATTTTTTAATACGAGATACCGGTGTTATTTTAATGCGTAAAGAAGGGACAAAAAACTTTTATTATATGAATGTACGTACAGAATTAGGTTTATTAAGAACGCTTGTGACGGATATTGATCAGTTCATGAAGACAATATAAAATGCCTCTTATCTTAGGGAATGACTTTTCTGGTGTCGTTGCAAAGGTTGGCGCAAAAGTGACTCGTTTTAAAGTTGGTGACGAAATATATGCACGTCCACGTAAGAGTAAAATCGGTACTTTTGCTGAATATATCGCAATTCATGAAGATGACATCGCCTTAAAACCTAAAAATTTGAGCTTTGAAGAAGCAGCATCGATCCCGTTGGTTGGGTTAACCTCCTATCAAGCCCTAACAGACATATTGCAATTACAAAAGGGGCAAAAGATTTTCATACAAGCTGGGGCTGGTGGTGTCGGTACCTTTGCTACTGTCGCTAATTTTTGATATGGATGGAACACTCTTTTGAACATTTACGGTCAATGTATAAATGGAATACAATAACGCCTATTGATAAATACTCAGTTAATGCAGATCATACATACTTATTTCCTTTTTTGGGATTTAGTTGATTTTCTTTTTGCAGCACTTTCATTATGTCCAGGTACGAGAGCTGCCCAGGAACAAAGATGTGCCGCAGTTGGAAATTGGTTTTTAACATCAAGATGGAAAATCACCTTTTCCATTTTCCCATTTCCATGTAAAGATTAATTTTTTCATTTAGGAATTTCTAGATACTGCTCTGTAAGGACATGTGTATTCCCGTTTGGAGCATGCATGTTGAACCTATAAGTTCTCTACGTTCTTCCCATCAATAGTCGTCGCGAATCCCTCAGGGCCACAACATTTTTTCAACTCTTCCGACTTTACCCTGCACTGAAAACTCGCTCATTTTTCACAGGATACGTGCTTTAATTGCAAAGTAAAATTATGGACGCTATTCATTATAATCATTATTATTTTCTCCGGTTGCCTCTTCATTTAATAAATATTTTTCCATACTTGAAATTGACTTTCCCATAATGACTGTAATTAATTTAGCCAGCTGGCAACCCCATAAATAGTGTCGGGGTTGGGATAATAATACTTATACCTTCCCGCTTTTCTGAAGGAAACTAACCCAGCATTTTCTAAGACCTTCAAGTGCTTAGTAAAAACTAGTAAAGATATATCAAAAGGTTTCAGCTAATTTTTTTACGGTTTTCTCACTCATTGAAAGTTCTTGGATGATAGCAACTTTTATTTTAAAAACACCACAGGAACGGTTCGCCTTGTTCAAATCGGGCCACAGTCTTGTCCATGGTCTTGAAAGGTAGGAGAAAGGAACATGTCAGAAAATGATCGGTCTCGGTCTGAGCGGAGAAAAAACATACAAGAGCAACAAAGTTCTTCAAAACAGGATGAGAACAAGATGCCAAGAAGAGGATTTTGGAAAAAATTTTTATTTATTTGCCTTACACTTGGAATTGTTATGATCTTGTTTGGAGTGGGCGCTTTTTTCTGGATCATTAAAGACGCTCCGAAGTTTGATGAAACGCTATTAAAAGATCCTTTATCTTCCAAATTTTATGCTAGTGATAGCAAAACCGTCATAGCCGAGATCGGTAAAGAGAAACGGGATGAAATTAATATTAAGCAAATACCTGGATTCTTAAAAAATGCTGTTTTGGCAACAGAGGATGCCCGTTTTTATCAGCATCATGGTATCGATGTGAAACGTACACTCGTCGCCATTTGGACGAATATTACGACTGGTTCTTCTCAAGGAGGAAGTACGATTACACAGCAGGTGGTGAAAAATTCTTTCTTAACCATAGAAAAAACCCCTAAAAGAAAAGTGCAGGAATGGTATTTAGCCATTCAATTAGAAAGAAGGTTCTCGAAAGATCAAATTTTGGAAATGTATTTTAACAAAAATTTATATGGCAATGATGTTTATGGTGTCGCAAAGGCGGCCCAAAGATTCTTCGGACTTGCTCCTGATGAGTTGGATAAATTAACACCGGAACAAGCTGCACTCCTGGCGGGGATTCCACAAAGTCCTAATAACTATACGCCTACTGTTGAAAGTAATCTTATTGCAGCAGAAAAACGCAGAAATATGGTTCTTTATTATATGAACAGGCATGGATATCTTTCCAAATCAGGAATGAAGAAAGCACAAAGCAAACCCATTGAAGATACATTAAATATTCAAAAACCAACCACAAATAAATATCAGGCCTTCGTTGATACTGCCATAACAGAAGTACAAGAAAAAACAAAAGCAAATATTTTTGAAGATGGATTGGAAATATACACAACCATTGACCCAAAAATCCAACAAATAACGGAAAATGTTCTTTCAACAAATGATTATATCAACTATCCAGATAATGATAAGCTGCAAACAGCTGTTATCATTGCCGAGACCCAGACTGGAGCCATTAAAGCCGTTGGCGGAGGAAGAAATTATCAAACCGGCAAATACAACTATGCAACAAGGATTAAACGTCATCCTGGTTCTACGATTAAACCAATTCTTGACTACGGGCCAGCCATTGAAAAATTCAAATGGTCAACTGGACACATAATAAAAGATGAGAAGTATCAATACTCAAATGGAGCCCCTATTCGAAATGCAAGTCATACCTATGCAGGAGATAAAACGATTAGAGATCATCTGGCCTGGTCACGTAATATTCCTGCATTAAAAACATATCAGGAAGTAGGAGCAGACTATGCCACTGATTTTGCCAATAGCCTTGGTTTTCCTATTACAGAATCTCAAAAAGCAAATGAATCGAATGCAATAGGCGCCATTGATGCAGCATCTCCTTTAAATATGGCTGGAGCGTATGCAGCTTTCGGGAATGGAGGTTACTATGCAGAACCATTTACTGTTTCCAAAATAATCTATCCCGATGGAACGGAAAAGAACTTAGCTTCAAGTAAAAAGAAAGTAATGGAAGACTCTACTGCCTTCCTCATCACAGATATGTTACGTACAGTGGTGGATTCAGGTACTGGAACCATGGCAAATGTTAGCAGTCTTGATATAGCTGGAAAAACAGGAACAACCAGCTTCGATCAATCAGCAATAAAGAAATACGGTTTACCTAATAATGCGACAAGAGATGCATGGTTTGTAGGATATACACCGCAGTACACAGGTGCTGTTTGGACAGGCTACACAGAAACTACTTCTTCAGATGACTATTTAGGAAGCAAAAGTGAGCACTTCTCTAAATTAGCGTTTAAAGAGATTATGTCACGAGCAGCTACCAGCACGGAAGGATTTATACAACCAAGCAGTGTTGGGAAATTAGGCAAGGAATACTATGTACAAGGCGGAGAAAAGCCAGCAGCATCTAAGATTGATAAACCAACCAATGCTCAGGCGAAATATGATGAAGCTTCAGATAGCATTCAATTATCATGGAATTATGCTTCTGAAACCAGTTCAGAAACGACCTTTGATGTTTCTTATACAGTGGATGGAATTACAACAAAACTAACATCCACAAATGAAAGCCAAGCAGTACTTCAAAGCCCGGAGAAAGGAAAATCATATACACTTACAATCGTTGCCATTTCTGATGAGATAAAAAGTGATCCAGCATCTGTTTCCATAACAGTTGAAGAAAAAACAGAAGTGCCAAACAGTCCAACCAATTTGCAAGCTTACTTTGATAAAAACTCTAATAATATAGTTATTAGCTGGGACAACAATAATACCATTACTCAAAATGTCAAATTTACCGTTTGGTTTACTGTGAATGGCCGTACGTTTAGATTGAGGCCCATCTCAGAAACCCAAGCAACGTTAAGTAAGCCTAAACCAGGTCAGACTTATGCCATTTCTGTTACAGCATCAAATGATGCAGGTACCAGTACCCCGGCCGCTACTTCAGTTACAGTTGAATACTAATACTGAAAGTAGTAACGAGAAACACCACAGGGACGGTTCTTAACGGGGGCAATCGGAAGTTTTGCGTGCAAAAAGGCACATCTAGTGGTTCTTAGCTAGTTGTGCCTTTTATATCCGGCTGTGGGATACGTTTCAACATTGTTTTTTTTTGAAATACAAATCCAACAAAATTGCCGCTCTTTTGCATTGAGAATGGAAAACCAGCCAGCGATAGGTCCTATATGAATACTAAGTTTCAGGATGGGAAATTAAAAATTAGTGATAAACTGGAAAAAAGCGAAGAACATCATTACACGCATCTTGTCATGGATGAATCTGGTCGTTTAAACGCTGTGGAATTCAAAGAAGATGAAGAACTATATGAACTATACAAACTATACAACCAACTTTTAAAAGAAACGAAAATTATAAAATAAAAAGTCGAGTTCTTTTTCTTCTGTTATAATATATTTACAATTTTAAATGGTTCAAAAGGGAGATAAAAATGACTAGTTTTTTAGAAGTAAAAGAATTGATCCAAAATCGAAGAAGCATCCGTAAATATAAAGACATCGACGTATCCAACGAGGACATCATAGATGTCCTCGATTGTGCACGATACGCACCGAGTGATACAAACTCACAGACCTGGGAGTTCATTGTCATAAAAGACAGGGAGAAAATCAAAAAGATAGAAGAAATGACGTGGGATGCACTTCGCGAGCGGGCGGGCGAAGCGGAGGAAAAAGGGCTTGAAAAAGAATCAAAGCTTTTGCTTCGTTCATTCGGTCCTTACGCCACCGCCTTTTCAGGCGCGCCGGTGCTGATTATTTGTTTGGCTACACCATACAATTCAAAGTTCAAAGAAAAAATATTCGAGCCCATCGGACTCGTGGACGAGTCCGTCTGGCGTGAAGAAGGAATTAAATCGAGTTGTTTAGCATCGCAGAATCTGATGCTCGCAGCATACGCGAAGGGTTTGGGAACATGCCCAATGACAGGTCCGGTATTATTAGCCCAAGATAAAATACGGGCATATTTGGGGATAGAGGGTGAGAAAGAAATAAACATGGTAATTGCACTAGGATATCCGCAGGAAACGCCGAAGAGAATAGCACGGAAAGAAGTAAGTGAGATTTCTATCATTATCGAATAAGGTTCGCAGTTGCGAGCCTTATTTTTTTGTTGTTACAAAAACTACGATAGATGCTAAAATCAAACCATTCATTTTACATTCAGATTTGCTAATGTTTATAAGAATAAAGAGACTTACTAAAAGGAACGAGAAAAATATCTTAGTCTCTTTATGGTGTCTTTTGTAATTAGAGGTAAATAGTGTAACATTTTCCTGAGATTATACGTCTAAAATATATAAGAATTTTCACGATAAAAGGTGGATGAAGCAGCTTTATAATTCTATCTAAAATTAGGTAAGTCCCCATGGGCTTACAAGTTTTTTAATGGGCGACAATCACATTTTATCTTATTACATATTGGTGGGTAAAAAAATGATGTGGCTGCGGCGGTCATTCCTTGTTGAGCTAACGGAGGGAGGTTAGTGTAATAATCATCGTTTAAATTACAAATAAAACAGAACGGATTAATATATGGTAATTTTAATAAGTGCTGTAAGTAGTACAGGTAAAACCTTTATGGCTCAAAAGTTACTAGAAAAATACCATAATTTCTTATCTCTCTATAGACCATATAAAAATGGGCTTGTACAGAGGAGATAAGAATTGTGGATTCACACCACTAGATAGTACCGAAGTCATTGGAGATAAACTCTGGCCAATATTAAAAGGGATTATTATGACAAATATCGAGAATGAACAACATATATTATTGAAGGATGCTATATATTGCCTCACTATATAAAGGATTTTGGCATAAATTATTCAGAAAAAATTATTCCAGTATTCTTAGGTTTTTCAACGAATTATATTCAAGAAAACTTCGAAACAAGAATAGTGAAACATAGGAATGCTGTTGAATTCCGTAATTGGCCGGAAGAAAGAACGATAAAAGAACTAATCAAGGAACATAAAGAATTTAAAGCACAATGTTTACAAGCAGGTGTTAGGTATTTTGAAATCGAAAACGACTATGACAAAGAAATATTGAATGTTTATGACTATATAGAGGCCGAAAAAAGTAGAATCGATCCTATATAAATTGGGGATCTCAATTATAGTTATTGAAGTAACGTGTGCTTTTGTTAAGGATGATGGTCGCTGCGGCGGTCATTTTTTCTTGTCGAACTAACGGGACAGTTTAGTAAACAACAATATGATAATAAGAGGATTTTTAGCTTTCTTAAAGAAAGAGTAAACAATAAGTGGTGAGGGGATGAGGGGAATTTGGAAGCAAGTAACCAAATCATTCAGATAAAGCCTTGGGAGGATAATGACCTTGATTTACTTTTTCTTATAAACGCTCCAGAAATGATGCAGCATCTTGGAGGTTCAGAGAGTAAAGAGCAGATTTTGAATCGACATAAACGTTATCTTGAGCTGGGAAATAGAGGACGTATGTTCAGCATTAAATTCTTACCAGAATTAGAACCAGTAGGTTCTGTGGGGTATTGGCAAACTACTTGGAATAATGAGAGTGTATATGAAACTGGATGGAGCGTTCTACCCTCTTTTCAAGGGAAAGGAATAGCTACAAAAGCGGTAAAGTTAGCAATTGAAGAAGCATCTAGTGAAGACAAATATAAATACATCCACGCATTCCCATCGATTGATAATCCTGCTTCTAATGCAATTTGTCGGAAGCTTGACTTTCAGTTTATCTCTGAATGCGAATTTGAATACCCTCCAGGAAGCTTTATGCGTTGTAATAATTGGCGTTATAACTTAATTGGATAATAGCTGAATTTTTAGTTCTTAATTTTTAAAAAATTTGTGAAGAAATGTACTTAAGCTGACGGGTGCAAGAGTTGAACAAAACGTTGTTTCGGCAGCGTTTTTTCTTATGAGCTAAAGGGGCAGTTTAGCTGAAGAAGGATTATTTGAAATTGTTGTCGAATTTAGTCTAAATAACAATTAAATTTCTAAAGGGGAAAGAGTATGAAAAAAGGTCAATTAGAAGTTTATAACCTACATAAATTAATTCAAGACCAAACGGATTATACCAATTTTATCGTAAGCGAAGTTAATGATCACGCTCTTAGAATAGCCGTTATAAATGGGGAATTCCACTGGCATAAACACGAGGATTGCGATGAATTATTTTATGTACTAGAAGGTGAACTTTTTATAGACTTAGAGAACAATGAAACAGTTTCTCTGAAACCGGGTGAAATATTTACTATTCCTGCCAATACAATGCATCGAACTCGTTCAAACGAACGCACAGTTAATATATGTTTTGAAAAAACCAATAATGATATAAACGGATAGCTAATTAGACAATAATCTATTCCATTAACAAGGCTGTCGAAACAGCCTTGTTTTCTTCAACTAACGGGGGCAAGAGTTGAAGAACGGTTGCCGCACTTTTTCTTGATTGAACTAACGGTCAGTTAAAGAAGAAGTTGGATATCTTTCAAAAGAAAACTCGCCACATGCGGCGAGTTTTCTTTTGAATTCCCTGATATCAAACGACTGCTGTTTTCTTAATAAATAATTTCTGATAAGGATTTAAACAATTTAGTAACTTTTCACAGTTGATGATTACTCAATTAAGTTCTTCGTTGCTTGGTACATTTTTTCGACGTAATCGTCGATTTCATCCCGTGACATACGTAATCGATTCACAGAGGTACCATATCCAATTTCCTTTTTACCCTCTTCTAATCCTTTGAAAATGCCATCTGCGAATGCATCTAATGGTTCTCCAGGCAGACCTGCACCGTCTAAAAAATCTGTTTTCACCGCTGGTGGAGCAACTTCAATGACTTCTATAGATGTATTAGAAAGTTGGTGTCTGAGACTCAGTGTAAAGGAATGAAGAGCTGCTTTAGTTGCTGAATAGATAGGTGCAATTACAAATGGAGTAAAAGCTAACCCAGATGTCACGTTAATAATAGTTGCTTCTTCACTAGTTGCAAAAAATGGTGCGAATAACATAGAGAGTTGGATCGGCGCTTCAAGATTGGTTGTGATTTCTTTACTAAAATAACGCCAATCCTTTGAGTCCGACGTTAACACGTTAAAACTTTGTTGGATTCCTGCGTTGTCTTCAATAGCGAAGGATCGCTTATTCTTATTGAAGTAACGGGCAGCTTAGTTTCAACAAGAGGTAGCGTTTATAGATTCAATTAATATTGTTATTTTTTGTAAACTTATAGGTAATTTAACTGGAATTATAGAATATAATTGTGGAGTATTTAAGTAAGGAGGATGAGTATGTTTCAAATAGTAGATTTTTAAAAATTATGGGAATTTGAAGCCGCTGCTACTCAGAAACTTTTAAATCAACTTACGGATGAATCACTACCACAAGAAGTTACCTCTCAAAATTGGACATTGGGACGAATTGCTTGGCATACTGTAACGGCTATTGGGATTATATCATCCCGAATAGGTCTTTCTTTTGACGCACCAACTAATGATTATCCTGTTCCTTCTTCCTCAGAATTCATATCTAACAGTTATCAACAAGCAAGTGATGCATTAGTTCAGGCAGTAAAAAATCAGTTAGCTGACAAAAACCTTAGAGAAGAATTGGACATCTATGGACAGAAAATCACCAAGGGAGAACTATTATTTTTTTTAATACAACACCAAATTCATCATCGAGGACAAATGACTATTCTTATGCGTCAAGCTGGTTTATCGGTTCCGGGTCTTTATGGTCCATCAAAAGAGGAATGGGCTGAGATGGGTATGGAAGCTCCTGAAATGTGATTGTAATTATTGAACATTGGTAATAAGAACAGGGTTATTATACATTCCTGTTCTTATTTAATCTAAAAGAGATAACGTATATAAAAATAAGATTGTGAAGAATTACACTTAAACAAACGGGGGCAAGAGTTAAAGATTGGAGCTACCATATTGGTGGCCTTTTCTTATTCGACCAACGGGGCAGTTTAATTCAATGGAGGAGAGAGGTATATAACAAGGGAATTGTTTAATATATCAGAATTTGGAAGGAGTTTTTAAAATGAGTGAAAAATTATTGAGGGTTGGAACTACTTATATTCCAGTGACAAATGTAGAGCTTTCATCTGAATGGTACGTAAATAAATTAGCTGCAGATTTATCTTATAAAGATGAAGACAAGGCGATTTTAAACCTTGCAAACCAAAGTATTTTTCTTGTGAAGTCAAATGAAAGTCAAACTTCTAATTTTATTGATATTTATGGTGAAGAACGTTTTTCTTTAACTTTTGAAGTAAATGGGTTAGATGCTTTGGAAGCACTACATAAGGATTTTATAGAAAATGAGATAAGAGTTGGAGATATTGAAAACAGAGGACATTCTGGAAGGAATTTTGTTTTTTATGATTTAGATGGGAATAAATTCGATGTATGGAGTGAACTTAGTCCAATTTTCAAAGAAAAATATTTAGTCTCAAAATAATCAAGTATTATTTTTAATTGTCGTGCTAAAGGGTGCTTGAGTTTAAAAAAGGGTTGCAGTCCTTTTTTCTAGTTGTACTAACGGGGCAAGTTAGTTTAATAAAATCACCTATACTATGATAGTATTGGATTTATTATAAGGGGGTTTTTAAATGACACCAGAACAAATTGTTAGAGAATTTTTTGAAGAAGTACGATCAGGTAATAATCCTGAATACTCAAATCAATTAATGGAAGAACAAGTATTGGCACATCAAATTGTATCTGAAGAAGAACAAACAGTGTTGAGGACACCTAAAGATTATGCTGAACACGTAAGAGAAATGATTGAAGCATATGGTAATTTTTCATTAGAAATTCAAGAATTTTTAGTAGACGGAAATAAAGTATATGTACGATGGAAACAAAAAGGTACGCACGTAGGAGAAATCGATGGATACCAACCTACAGGGCTCCCAGTAATACAAATGGCAAGTGCGGTGTATAGAATAGAAAATGGAAAAATTTCAGAGTATTGGATTCAGATTGATAGGTTAGGTATTCAAAAACAATTAGAGTACAATAAAAATATTAGCTCTGTTATAGCTTAATGTTGATTTCAATGTATTTGAAATAAACGTAAAAATTCCGTTTAACTTGGGGAATACCCTTATTTCCTTAAAAATAAAGGAAGTTTTTCCGTTTATATGATCCAAATCTTTGGATTTTGTCTAATTTAGAGCAGTTAATCGGAATTTCTACGCTTATATCTGCTTCTTAATCTTCATCTATATACATTAGCCGGAAATCCTCCGCCTATGAATACTCATGCCTACACGAAAATCAACAATGAATAATAACAGAGCCAAAATATTAAAAGTGTTTAATTTTCAATGTATTAATTAATAAACTCTTGTTCAACTAACTGGTGCGATTGCTAAACAACAGTAATCGCCTTTTGTTATTGAAGTAATGGGGCAGAATAGTGTATTTGGCAATTAAGAAATGCTATAAATGGCTGTATCTTTTTTGAATGTAAAAAGAGCCAAAATACGCATGTCGTGCATAAAAACTTGCATATTTTAGGCTCTTTAATTTAATTCTTAATTGCGTTAAAGCCCCGAAAGTTTAAGTAAATTCCTTCGCAATCTGAAGGAAAGGGTTTGATTATTTTAATTTACTATTAACTAAGTTCTCCCATTTCTCAAATGACAACTTTTCCGTAATATTTTTTAATTCATTTGGAACATCAACATAGCAAATCAATTCTAAACTATTGCCATCTGGGTCATTAAAATATACCGAAGCATTTCCTTGATTTGGTCTTATAAATGGTTCAATTGATGTTCTTCTTCCAAACGGTACAGGTTCAACTTTGATGGATTCAAGCCATTTTATAGATTCTTTTAAATCTTGATATGTGACTCTAAATGCAACATGCCTTAAAGAAGGATGGTATGGAGTTTGGTATTCCTTTCCTTCCCACAATCCCAACCAACTTTTTCCTTCTTCTATCCAAAAGAATGCAGTGTCTTCATTACGCCAAGCTAATTTCAAACCTAATTTCTGATAAAACTCAATTGAATTTTGTAAGTTACTAACAGGTAAGTGAGCTTCGTATAATCCTTTAATCACTATGTATTCTCCCTTCTAAATCAAAATAATAATAATTATAATAAAATTATAATTATTATTAAAAACTTTTCAACTAAGTTGCCCCGTTAATACAATAAGTTCAGCTTTACAATTATGCATAAACATAAGTGTTTATGCAGGTTTGCATTAAGTTATGATTCAAAATGATTAATAAACATACTACCAAAATCTACAACATCTAAATGCCAGAAACACAGAATAGTTGAACAAGACAATTTGTTTCTTTAAAAGAAAATAGAAATACTATGAACGAATAGGACAACATTAATTACTAAATAAGTGGAAGGTGAGAATTTTATGAACAATATTACGAAAATGAAAATATTGAAGCCAGTTAATGAAGTGTTTGAAGCCTTCGTTGACCCTTCAAAAATAGGGAATTTTTGGTTTTCAACAAGTTCTGAAAGATGGGAACAAGGTAAGACGATTACACTGAGATATGATGAATATGATGCAAAAGGCGATATAAAAATAAATGAAATCGAGTTAAATAAGAAAATAGTGTTCCACTGGGGTGCAAATGCAGAAGGGCATAGGGTTACGATTACCCTGAATGAATTAGGTAATTCAGAAAGCATCATTGAAATCGCTGAAGAAGGTTTTAATGAAAATGATGAAAATATAATAAGTCAGATGTTAGATAATAAAGAGGGTTGGGTCTATATGTTGACTTGTTTAAAGGGTTATTTGGAATATGGTGTTAATTTGAGAGCTTCATTGCTTCATTAGTCTTTAATTAGTAAGGAAAGGCTGTCAAACAGCCTTTCCTTATTCCTTTGACTGTAAGATTGTGAAGAATTGAACTTAAACTAACGGGTGCGTTCCTTGAAGATCGGACTACCATTGAGGTGGTCTTTTTTTTATTGAACTACAGGGGCAGTTTAGTTGAAAAAAAATATAGGTGTAAAGGACTTAAAGGAAAAGATGAAGAATTACATATTTTTAGACCTTTAATTTAGTTAGCCAAAAAAGTACAAGTGATTTTATGGGAGGAATAGTAGATGGATATGAATTATCCAATTGGAAAATTCAAATTTAATGGTGAGATTACCAACATCATTACAAAGGATTGGATAAATGAGATTGAAGAGTTACCAAGATTATTACAAGATGCTGTAAAAGACTTAGATAATGAACAGCTTGATACACCTTATCGTTCAGAAGGGTGGACTGTTCGACAAGTAATACATCACCTTGCGGATAGTCATATGAATGCATACGTTCGCTTTAAATTGGCTCTAACAGAAGAAAAACCTGTAATAAAGCCATATGACGAAACGGAATGGGCGGAACTTTCTGATTATAAATTACCAATTGATATTTCACTATCCCTGCTCGAATCATTGCACAAACGCTGGACAAACCTTTTACGTAGTCTAAGTAGGGCTGATTTGGAAAAGACATTTATCCACCCAGATTCAGGTGAAGTTTCAGTGGGTAAAAATATAGGAATTTACGCTTGGCACGGGCGACATCATCTTGCACATATTACTTCTTTGTGTAAGCGTAAGGGCTGGTAACGTACTTTGTGAAGGATTACGCTTAAAGTAACGGGTGCATTCCTTTAATAAGGGATGCTAATTGTAGATAAAACATTGGTGTTGCTACATTAACTTACCTTGACGAAAATAAATAATGAAAGCTAAGCACCGTCCTTTCTCTACATTTTGTAATAAGGGAAGGGTGGTGTTTTATTATGGGAATTACAGCAAATGGATCTTGACGGAAAAAATTGTAATGTTTTATCTTCTTTTGTAGAAAACAACCAACTAATACCTTAATCATGCTAAAGTGAACAAAACATATCTGAGGAGGAAGGGTAGTGCAGTATATTGATAGTTTCGGTTGGGTCCTAAATATAATTCTATTGATTTGTTTTGTTATAGCATTATTGACGCTAATGAGAAAACCGAAAGAAAATAGAAAGAACACAAAGAAGAAAATGTGAAGGGACGATATTTTATGAGTAATAGTGTTTTGTTAGTTGTTGATGTTCAAACAGCATTGATTAAAGAACATCCATATAATGAGAAAAAGGTAATTGGGAATATCAAAAAACTTATCTCTATTGCAAGAGATTCTAATAAAGAAGTGTTATATGTTCGGCACGATGATGGTATAGGTGAAGAATTAGAATATGGTACTGATGGATGGCAGATTTATCATGAAATAGCACCTAATAAGGATGAAAGGGTTTTTGAAAAAAAATGTAATAGTGCATTTTTCAAAACTGGCTTAAAGGAATATTTGGAGAGTAAAAAAATAGATACTATTATTTTGACAGGACTTCAAACAGAATATTGTATTGATGCAACTTTGAAAAGTGCATTTGATAATGGATATAGTGTAATTATTCCAGAACAAACAAATACAACTTTTGATAATGAGTATCTATCCGGTGAAAAACTTTATGAGTTTTATAATTATAAAATATGGAATAACCGTTTTGCCAAAGTTCTATCTGTTGATGAAGTTAGCAAAATTTTGTTTAGGTAAATTATTTTTGGGTTAAATAGATTTAATAAAGTCACAATGTCCTTATTTCACTAACGGGGTGCTTTAGTTGAAAAATGGGTTGCTACGGCAGCCCTTTTTCCTGTTCAACAACTAAAGGGGGTTAGTTAAACAAAGATATGTTCAAATATGGTAAAATTTCTATAAAATCACAAGGTTGGAAAAAATAATCACTAAGGAGGAACGTTTATGAATGCCAAACAGTGGAGAGTGGGAATATTTTTGTTTAACGACGTAGAGGTTTTGGATTTTGCAGGTCCTTTTGAAGTTTTTTCTGTCGCAGCATTAGAGAATGGTCAAAAACCATTTGTAGTTGAAACGGTATCAGAAAAAGGAACAATGATATATGCTCGTAATGGATTGAAGGTTCAACCAGATTTCAGTTTTGATACTATGCCAAAATTTGATATATTGGTTATTCCTGGTGGTCCAGGTGCTAGGGAACGAGAAATAAATAATGATAAAGTAATAACCTGGATTGAAAGTCAAATGAAAAATGTACAATTAATGACTTCTGTTTGTACGGGTGCCCTTCTGTTAGCAAAAGCAGGTTTACTTAAAGATAAAATGGCAACAACCCATTGGGCAAGCTATGAAAGATTAGAAAAAGGATTTCCAGAAGTTGAAGTTCAGAGGGATGTTAAATTTGTAGATGAAGGTAATGTTATTACATCAGGTGGAATCTCAGCAGGTATAAATATGACTTTTCATATTGTGAAACGATTGGTGGGTCCTCAAGTTGCACAAGGAACCGCTAAGCGAATGGAATACGATATTATTATTTAAAAAAATGTCCGTTTTGGCGAACTTTTTTATGAGCTAAATGTATACATTTTAAAAAGTTTATTAAGAAATACACTTAAACTAACGGGTGCAAGAGTTAAAGATTGGGATGGCTACGGCGATTCCTTTTTTCTTGTACTAACGGGGGCATTGATCCAAGAAGGATTAACGTTCTTTTTGTGGAACTTATTTAGCTAAAGGCTACTGAGACTATTCCGATATTCGTTAAAATCTCAACAGTTTTAGAAGGGGCAGGCTTTTTAAAAAATATATGGTTATCTTGGAAAATGTTGTATAATTTAACAGAAATTATTCCGATGGAGGAAATTTATGAAGAATAACAATCAATTTATAAGACAGTACGATTTAGATTGGATAAAGGTATTGGCTACTTTAACTGTGTTTCTTTATCATTGTTCAATGTTCTTTAATCCTTTTGATTGGCACATAAAGAATAACGTCATTAATCGGTCTTACATTGACTTTTTTTCCCTCTTTGTCGGAAATTGGATTATGCCCATATTCTTTATGATTTCAGGAATTAGTACATATTATGCCTTACAAAAAAGAAATTCTCAAAGGTTTGTAAAGGAAAGGCTTGTCCGTCTTGGAATCCCTTTACTTCTAGGAATTTTTATTTTGTCACCCCCTCAAGTATATATTGAAAGAATAACTAACAATCAATTTGACGGCTCATTCTTTAAATTTTTTCCTCATTATTTTGATGGGTTATATTTAGAAATCGGCGGAACAGGTAATTTTGCATTTTTCGGACATCATCTTTGGTATCTATTGGAGTTATTACTTTTTTCAATGATCACATTACCTTTCTTCCTGAATGTCAAAAAAGGTGTAGGACATAAAGCCTTTGGGACTTTTCACTACTTAGTTATGCCAATCCCTTTAATGATAGTGGCTTTGACTGCCAACAACATTGTGAATTTAGCTAGTTGGGGAATTATCTTTTATTTAATTTTATTTATTTATGGCTACTATTTCTTTTCAAGAGAATCTTTAAGGGAATTTGTACGTAGAGTAGGAGTTTTTGCTGGGTATTTAAGTGCAATTAGTACAGCCGGGTATATATTCTGGGCTATGTATATTGGGTTTCCAATGAATGTCTCGTTAAATTGGGGTATTTTTATGATACTTCGAGTTATTTTGGTGTGGAACGTTCTTTTCTTTATCTTATATCTAGGTGATAAATACTTAAACTTCATTAATAGCACGTTAAAATATACAAGCGAAGCATCCATGCCTTTTTACGTGCTTCACCAACCTATCATTATTATGTTGGGATTTTTCATCTATAACTTAGAATGGGCAGTTCCTGTTAAAGTGGTATTTTTAGTCCCTGTAGCATTTACGATCATTATGATTTTATATCACTTTATCATTCGAAGATTTAATTTGTTAAGAGTTATGTTCGGTTTAAGAATAGCCAAAGAAAATAAAATTATGACAGAAAAAATAAGAACGAGTCTAAAAAATTAACCCTTGTAATGTCATGTCATACTCTCAGTTGTATATAAAGGAAATATACAAAGTTATTTTTATAATTATGATAATTATAATCGGGACGGATAAGTAAAACGAGGAAGGTCATGCTAATTTGCTAAAGTCGTTTATGTCTAACTAAAAGGCTTCCTCCTTATTGAGCTAACGGGAGTTTACTTTAAGAAGGTTAATGGGAAGTGGTGGGTAAGGATGGTCTTTCTTTCAATCGAATCATTTATTATCATTAGTTTCAAACGTATTATAATGTAATATTAAAATATTTAGATGCTCTAAATAAAGTGAAAATGCAGCAGGGCTTGCCCAGCTACATCTCATCCATCTTATTTAACAAATAACAGCTTCCATCTTCCGCAAACCATAAAAATTCTCCAAGTTTAATATTAAACTCAACGGTATTTTTATTATAAATTAACTTTGATACTTTTTTAAATTGCTTTAGTAATTCCATCGGGGGATTTGTGGTGATGTCCTGAGTGTCGTTAGTAATGACAAATCCTTTTGGGTCTAATCTTCGATCAGGTTTTACTTCTGTCGTCCAATTGCCGTTAAGCAAAATAGATTTAGCCGTTATCTTCCTTTTTCGATTCTGTATAGACCAAACCTTTCGACAATTACACCGATATATTTTACATTTCATCCCATAACCCTCTTTTCTTTTAAAATAAGGTCATGGTTAATTATATTTAAACTTGTAGCAAAACATTATGATAAGAAGGTTGTCTTTGATTAGTTTTTTTAGTTAACATGTGATATAAATCATTTACATAATGATGAAGGAGTTTATTTGTATGGCATCAAAGGTTGTAATTTTAGATATTGACGAAACCATTCTCCCACATGGAAAAACGATTAGTCCGGGACGAGCAGCTAAAAGCGTATCTTTCATAGGAGGTGGGGTATTATGACGAACGATATGTTGCTGAGACAAGTGGAAGTGGTTCGAGCCATTACTCTCCAAAAGGTGGAATCTATCACAGAAGATGTAGCTGATATTATGCCTAAGGGATTTAACAATACGATTCGTTGGAACGTTGGTCATATTTTAATTGTTCAGGATCAGCTTGCTTCGAACTTTGCAGGATTACCGCAACAGCTTTCTCTAGAATTTGTCACCCTTTTTGGCAATCGGACGAGACCAAGCGAATGGCAAGTAGAACCTCCAACGTTGCAAACCTTATCCTATGAATTAAAAAAGCAAACTGCGTACATAAAGGAATCTCTAGGCAACCGTCTGCAGGAAAAAGCAATAAAACCCTTTGTACGGCTTGGTTTTAAGATGGAAACAATCGGAGAAATTCTCTCGTTTAGTTTACACCATGAAGGAATGCATACGGGAGTTATTTATGCGATTCAACGGGCAATTGAAGGTTCCAACAATTCTTTTTAAAGTAATACTTATGCAGGCTCATGAATGACTCATGGGTCTGTTTTTTTAGCTAATCAGAAGTTGGACCGAAGATAAAGTCGAACGTGTTTAGGATATTCTATGGGAGCATTTCACTTTTGGAATTACCAGAATTGGGATACAAATATTTACTCTAAATTAGGGAATGGTTGTAATACCTGTTACTATACCTGATGGTTTTGATAAAAAAATATACAATTTAGAAAGTTAGATGGTGGGTAGTACGCTTTGTATCAATATTATGATACTTCTGGTATGTTGAATATTAGAAATAAACATATGTATGAACAATGGAATGGTTTCCAAAAAGCGACTTTGAACTTAATTACATAAGAAAAATACCCGTCTAGGGATTACAATTGAAGAATGAAGGTGGAAGTGAATGTTTAATCGAAAAAAAATCAATGCTGATGTGAATGAACGTTTTCCAATTGAACGAAACAAACGGCTGACGGCAATTGCTGCTACTGTTCTTTTTGTTCTCATCATAGCGGAGTTTGTCACTATGGCGAACCTAGTTGAACTGATTTCTTACCATATTTATGTCGGTATCTTAATAGCTGGACCCCTTGTGGTCAAAATGTGTAGTATCAGTTACCGATTTTTTCGTTACTATACAAAATCTCCTGATTTTGTAAAAGCAGGTCCACCAATTATATTACTTCGACTCTTAGCCCCGTTCCTTGTTGTCATTACCGTGATGGTAATGGTAAGTGGGTTTGGACTCGTATTGGGCGGACATGTCCATGAGGGATTATTTCTTAAAATCCATGCTATTAGTGTAATTTTATGGTTGCCGTTACTGGCTGTCCATATTTTCGCCTATATTCGTAAGGCTTCTGGTCTAATTGCAAATGATTGGACCAGAAAATCCAAATACCGAGTACCAGGTCGCCAAGGGCGAATTGGTATTAACGTTGCAGCATTAATAGTGAGCGGAATTGTCGCTAACATCCTGACTCCGTTGTATCGGGGGGAGCCTGAACATGGAATACCTCCACTTGTTTTAGGAATTGTGGCTACCGTAATTGCGGTCATCATCGCTAGACCACACTTAGGTATAACTAATAAAGGACCACGGTTATAGGTAGCTATAATGAAGCGACTTCTTTAGGTATATTGGTTTTTATGATTACTCTTTTGGAAATGTCTTTTTTTAACTAGAGTGGGGGCTTGATTATACTTACTTTTTATTCAAGTAACGGGGGCTTTTGTTCAGGATGATGATCGCTGCGGCGGTCATTTTTTTCTTGTTGAACTAACGGGGCAGTATAGTTGAATAAAGGTATAAAAAGAATGCAATAGTTTTCATTTTACTAAAAAACTGTATGCTATAAAAACTAAGCATTCTTTTTATATAAAAAAAACATGAATGTAGGCTTTTTTTCATAACTATATTTTTGGGGTGATAAAATGCCAAGAGTAAATTATCGAAGTTATGAAGTGGACGAAATGGCAAGGATGATGAGAGCAGAAGCTGAAGGTGAAGGAAAGCAAGGAATGTTATATGTTGGGAATGTAATAGTAAATCGGTGTGTAGCAACCTGTTTAGACTTCAAAGATGTAAGAACTATTCATGATGTAATATTTCAAGTACAAGGTGGAAATTATTCTTTTGAAGCAGTTCAAAAAGGAAATGTTTTTTATCAAAGAGCAAGAACATCTGAAAAAAGATTAGCAAAACAAAATTTGAATTATTGGAGAGATCACCCAGCGAAATTTGCACTATGGTATTTTAATCCACATGGTCCATGTCCTCCAACATGGTACGGTCAACCTCATTCTGGTCAGTTTAAAGAACATTGTTTTTATGAACCAAAACCTGGAACATGTGATAGTGTTTATAGCGGTTAAGCTTACTCTTTGAGTAAGCTTTTTTCATGTTCGGAATATTTACACAAAATAAACCTTTAGTAATAGTTTTATACACGAAAACAAGATTGTGAAATATTGTACTTAAGCTAACGGGTTAGTTGAATAAAGGTAATGGTAAAATGATGTGAAAAGAGGAAAAATAATGGTAATGCAATTTTAAATGTTAAGGTGAAAGTAGGTAATGGCAATATGTCAGAAGATGAATTATTCTTAAAAAAGGCACCTAATGTTTATGAAATATATTCAAAAATCCTCGATTTATTAAAAGAAATAGGACCATTTGAAATTGAGTTAAAAAAGACTTCTATTCATCTTTTGAATAAATCTTCCTTTGGAGGAGTTCATCCAAAAAAGAAATGGTTAGATTTTAATTTAGTATCAAACCATCACATTGAACACGAGAAGATTACTAAAATTGAACAAGTTTCCAAAAACAGATTTCACAATAACTTTAGATTCGATAGTGTAGATGACCTCAATCAAAAGTTTTTAATTCTTTTAAAACAACCATATCAATTGATGGGTTAGTTAGAGAAATCAAATTTATTACCAATGAACAGCATTTTCTTAGGAATTATTTCTGGTGTAATATTTGGTTTATTATCTGTACTAATAATGCTCCCCGTACTGCTATTATTGGTTCAATTATTAATCGTTTTACGATTGGATTCTTAATAACAGTAACTGTTCTTCCTATGTATGGTTGGACCAAAGGAATTTTAATAGGGTTGTTAATTAGCCTTGGTAATATCGGCATGGTAAAGTTAAAATTCAAGTATACGAGTACGGGAGCGCATATAAGGCATGGGCATCAACAGGAAAGATATCTGCCTGGAATTGTTACGGGAGCACTCCCGAACAAGCTAAAGAAATGGCAGAGTTTAGAATGAAGAATGCATTGGAAGAAGTGAATTTTTTTAATACTTCCGGATATTTACTCAATCCACCTTGTTGGCTTTTTTTCTTATTGAGCTAACGAAGCGGGTTTGTTGAAAAACAATAATAAAAACCAACCCAATATTGGATGGTTTTCAGTGAAACTTTATCAATTAGATAATTCTCTACGATCAACCGAATGCGGTGGTTTCTCGAACCATTCATTAGCAATCATGATTTCCGCACAGTCTTCCGCGAGTTTGACATCATTTTTAATTGCAGAAGCATATTTGAGTCCTAGATCGCGCCGCATGGAACCGGACATGGCAGTTCCATAATATGCCATGGCAGATTGAATAAGAAAGGCACAATGGAAAATCATCAATTTATCGGAAAAAGGTGCTGTCTCGGAATCGGTGATATGGGTATCCCAGGAAATCGACGAACTGATAAAGTCCTCTTGCAGGATTGAACGAAAAATCGAAAGATGCTCTTCTGTCTGTTCCACCACCCGTTGGAAAAATGTCCGAATTTCTTTCGACTCAGCAGTTTGGCTAAAACCTAAGATTAAATCTTTTGCGAGTGTACTCTTCTGTAAATTAAAATAAAGACTGCTGATTTCAATAACGTTCAAGGGTCGATGGTCCCCTAACCAACCGGCAAGAAAACTTTGTTTTTTAGCAAATTCCACTTCTTCTGGCAAGGAGATGGTAGGAACCCGATCCGATAGTCCCTTAGATTTTAACATTTCTAAGGTCGTATCATATATCTCAGAAGCGCCTTTGAATGCTTCTAAATAAAATCTTCGTACGTCCAGCCTGTGAGATATGGTTATTCCGAGTGAATAAGCGGTTAATCCATGGGTAGTCATTCCGTGAAGATAAAACAGCCAAAATTCATCAGAAAATAAGCGAGGAGCATCAAGATGGACATCTTTCTCCGTAAATCCATGCGGAATCGGAAACTGTTCTTTTTGGAAAATCTCAGTGATCATTTGAAGGAGATGATTGGACAGTTGTTGTGCTTTTTCAAAAATGGAATAGATGTCGGAATCCATAATGGTTTTTAAAGCATAGGAATTGACGCACCGTGCCATCGCGTTGGTGAGATAGGGGGTCCAAAGATTCGATACATCCAGTTCTACGATTTTTTTAATCATTGCTATGCCTCCAAAATAATATTTTTAACCCTATCAAAGCCATGATAAAAACCAATTTATTTTGCACTTTTTTATTAGCTTTTATAGGTATTAATTTACGGCTACTTGCTTTATTGACAGGACATATTGTACACAATTATGTGAAGTAATATACTTTAACAAACGGGTGCTTTAGTTCAACATGCAATCGTGTTCATTATCTTGTTCTTCAGCCATCGGGCCAGATTGTGGAGGCTTGGTAAAATTCAGATCTTCAAATAATAAGATTATTAGAAGAAAGAAAGCTATGTGTAATTAGTGATGTAAGTTTATGTCTTATATGTAATAATTATATAGAAATATAAATTTACATTCATACGTAGTGAAAGTGGGAATCATAATGGCAACGGGAATACATACAGTAGAAATTCCAGTAGATGTACAAGCAGTTTGGGATTATGTCAGTGATCTTGAAAAATGGGCAACGACAGTACCAGCCTATAAAGAACATGAAATCATAAATGACAAGCAATCTATTTGGACATTTGAAGGTAGTGTGAAAGGTATTAAAAAAACAATACAAGCGCAGGTAGATATTACCGAATGGAATGAACCTTCAAATATTAAGTTTGAACTAAAAGGTTTATCAGATAATTTTACAGGAAGCGGTCACTTTACTGAAGAAGATGTTTATGGTAAAACAACAATGACTTGTAGGGTGGAAGTCCATGCAGGCGGATTATCGGGTGCGGTGTTAACGCCAATTATTAAATGGGCTGTTCCCAAAGTAGCATCACGTTTAACAGAATCTATCGCACGTAAAATTGCAGTATTCTCATAGTTGTATTCAATTTTGCTGTTTTGGGATATGTTGCTGACTTTTCTACAACAGCTATCTCTGGTTAATAAACTTAATAAATAATACTTAAAAAGAGTACTAATCAGTGGGTGAAACAGTAAAAGATTAATTCAATTAAAGGGCGCTTTTCATTAGTATGAAGGCGTCTTTTTGATATGCCCGTACACATTAAGAAATTAGATTTTGTTAAGGTAAAAAAGAATATGAAGATTTTTACTTAAACTATCTGCCGCTTTACTTCAATAAAGAGTAAAGTTTTTTCTTTTCAAGTAACGGGGCAGAATAATTTCAGAAGAAAACTGGAAATAAAGTGTTATCCTTGATAGAAGTAGTAAACTAAAGGAGAGAAAAATGACAACAAAATTTGTTCACCATATTTGTATCCAAACAAATAATTACGAAGAATCCTTAAAATTTTATAGGGATATTCTTGGTTTTGAATTAATCGAAGAATTTCCTAATTTCCATAATCGTTATTATAACTCTTGGTTAAAATTGGGTGCATTCTATATAGAGCTTCAAACTGGTAAAGTAGGTGAGAAACTTAATAGTGTAAAGCCAACCACACAAGGAATCATTCATTTTTGTCTTTGGGTCGATGACTTAGTAAAAGAAGTCCAAACTATTAAACAATTGGGTTATGAATTCATACTGAAAAATGGAGAAGAAATTTATCAAGTGGAAAATGGCTGTTTGTGTAAATTAATTGCACCTGAAGGTACAATAGTTGAACTAAGGGATAATAGAGGAATATAACCAATTATACAGATAGTTTCTATTCAAGAAATTAATTGGAAAATAAACATTCCCTGTTACCAAATAGTTTGTGAAGAAACGTACTTAAACTATAGGGTGCTAGTTTGTTTAAGAAATTGTTTCGGGACCGATAAGGGACTTTTTTTTGTTATAATATTGATTTATAAAGCAATAAAATAAGCCCTGGGAGGACCCAGAGCCTATCTATATGTCTTATTGCCAATCTTTTTTATTAATTTGTAATCCATTTTCACCAAAGAAGTGCTGGATGTATTTCTGTTCTTCTTCAGTAGTTCTTACTTTTAATACTGGACTTTCGCTTGGTTGTGTGGGGTCACTTTTTAGGTTCCTAATTGTCAGATAATCATTTTCTAAATTAGAAAAGTCTCCTTTTAACCATTTGTCTAAGATTTTCTGATACGGTTCGGAAGCTTTTAAATTAACTGCCCTGTTTTTCAAATATTGAAGGTTCGCTCGATCAAACTGAATTCTTTTGATACTATCAGAAGTATTTGGTAGATGGTAATTTTCTTCTCCTTTGAACTCAAGCTTCTGAATAGCCATTGTTATCATTCCGTAGTAAAAGATGTCATCACCCTTCACATTAATCTCAATTTCATAAAAGTTTTTAGCTGCTTTATCTAATTCAGCTTGGCTTACTTTATGTACTGGTTGAGTGACTAAATGTTTAGTAGTTGTTGCTGCTTCTATTTTATCCCCCTCGTAGGAAAGGATTGCATACGAACCTCCAATCACTAATGCTAATCCAAACCCTGCTACAATTAAAATCTTCTTCATTGCTGCTCCCCCATAAATGTATTCAACTTTCTTTGGAAAGTCATTTTTTATCAAGTTTACCATATGATTCCTCTGGGAATGTTTTTAATGATGAAAAATCGACCAAGGGAGAAAAAACTCGGTGGTTTATTTATAATTGGCTTTCCGGTTGTTTAGGAGTTGGTTGTACAATTCCGTTACTTTTCTTTTTAACAGTAGTAGGATTTGTGTTTTGGCTACTATAAAGAGATAGAGAAAGGAAGATTGTGAAATATTGTTCTTAAGCTAAAGGGGGCAAGAGTTAAAGAAGGGGACCGCTGCGGCGATCCTTTTTCTTGTTGTACTAGCGGTGCAGTTTAGTTTAAGATTTGTTGAAAAAATTAATTTAATTATTCGACAGATTCTACAAGTATTTAGAGGAAAATTACGGTATACATTGAGTGATTGTATTCTAACTATGCCTTAGAGGAAATTGTGATTTCGAGGCAATGATATTGATCCTAAGGGGGAAACATGGGTAAATATAAAATGTCTAAAACGATTGGAATGATTTTAGGGACAATAATGATAGTAGCTACCTTGGGGTATGGACTCCTATATTTACTAGGAACCTCTTTAGGGAAAGCTCTCGGTTCCGAAATGGAGACAACAGCCAGAAATCAGTTCACTTTTGTAATTTTATTTAGCATAGGCTTAGGTAGTGTAATAACAGGAGCAGGTTCTTTTGGAATCAAATTTAAAGGATGGAGATACATTTACATTGGTTTTTGTATGTTAATTGGTGTCGTACTACTATTCACTTTTTTTATTTCAAGAGGAGCCATAGGAACAACGTATGAATTTCTGATTCTATGTTTAAGTATCTTGTATTTTTTATTAGGTTATTTAGTAATAAAGGAGAAATGAAGTTCAAAAAAGTAACATTCCAGTCTTTATGGCAGTTCTGTTGCATGGGTGGCTAACGGGGGCAAGAGAATAAGAGCCAGCTGCCATTTTTGACGGCTTTTTTCTTATGCAAACGGGGCAGTTTAGTGCAATAAGGATTTTATTTCCAGTTGATGTTAAAATAAATTAACTACTTTATCTTTGGAGGCGGACTATGAGACGATTGCCATTCCAACCACCAATAAAACACTATGATCAACGAATTGAAGCAATAGATGAACATATTTGTAATTTAATAAATCAACGGAAGGATATTACAAATAATAACCCTGGCTTTCCAACTAAAAAACTTATAACTACCTGGTCAGAAAAATATAACTTATATGAAGAATTCTTAAATAGTGTATTTACAAATTTTTTAAACGAAGATATGTATAAACCTGTTGTAGAGCCAAAAGGATTTCTTAAAAATATCCCAATATTAAAGTCCTTTGAAAAAGATGATGTATTCTATTCGGTAACATTTGTACGTCAGTACGAAAATGCCAGTGTCGTTCATTTTAATATTGATAGAGAAGATTCTGATGATGAAGTGCATAGAAGGATACGAGAACCTATCCTTTTTGATCTATCAATTGAAGGTAAAGAGGCTGATTATAACTGCCGAAACGAAGGAGGGGGAGGTTCTGGAGGACACGAATCTTATACATTCATCGTATCACCAGCATTACCCGATGATCTTTCTGAAATCAATTTGGTTTTTAAGAAATATAAACGCCCATTCTTTAATAAACCGACGGGTGTTGAATTTGTCATATAGATAGACAACCTTTTGAATAAATGTACTTAAGCTAACGAGTGCGTTAGTTCAACAAGTCTGGACTGCTTCGGCAGTCTTTTTGTGTTCCTAAAAAATAATTATTAAATAATCTCCTTAACTCATATGGTGAAATGTGGATATTTAAAATTAGAATTTACTAATTGATAATAAAAATTATGTACACAAGGAGGATTACATGACGAAACTACTTCTTATGTTAATACTGATAATTTCAATATTATCTGTAAATTTAATAGCATTTTTTTACTATCGAATAACGAAAAATATATACTTCTCTGCATTTATTATACTTATATCTGCAGGAGTTTTAGCAATTGTTGAAGGCTTCTTTGCAATGATCATTCTTGACGATGCTTTTGGATTTTTTTTCGGATTGAATCTCGTGGGGCCTTATCTATTAATAAATAGTATAATTGTACTCCTAATCGCAGTAGCTGTAAGTATTATAAAATTTTCCAAACGCTTGTAGCGGTTAAAAAACCAGTTTTTAAAGAGAAAGAAATTTGTTCGGAGAATTAAAGAATAGAAATAGTTTGTTCTTTTTAAATTTTATTTTCGTATTCAACTACCGGGGGCTTATGTTCAAAAACGGGATGGCTGCGGCTATCCCGTTTTTCTTATTTTGCCTGCACCGTTAGTGGAATAAGAAAAAGGCTGCCGCAGCAACCCCCGCTGTTGAACTAAACTAAATTTATCTTTTATACAGCTTTTTATACATTGTTGATTTATCAACGTTTCGAGATTTTGCTCATACGTGCTGCATAAAAAAGGAGCTATTTATGTATCTCACTTGTTAGTGAAACTTTCCCATCCATACTTATAGAATTTTTCTTTTTTCGATATTCTTCTAAATCTTGTTCGCTTTTATTGGTAGCCCAAGGCTTCTTCGCACTTTAGCTGTAGCGATATTTCCTCAGATCATTCAAAATTGAGATTTCCTGTAATAATTTCTCTCCAACATTGGTTTCCAGAACCTTTTTTCTCTCCAGTTCTCTATCCACCACTCTTTTAACTGATAACACATCTGTTCCGTTTAAGAGGATATTTTCTTTTGAATTAAAATGTTTATGAGCAACTAGTAGCATACCGCAAGAATTATATAATAACGTGTATCCAGCTATACCTGTTTTGGATTGATACGCTTTTGAAAAACCACCGTCAATAACTATCATCTTTCCATTTGCTTTGATTGGATTTTCTCCTTCAATTTCCTTAACGGGTGTATGACCATTTATAATATGACCTTGATCAGGATTAAGATTAAATTCAGCTAGGATTTTACGGCAAATTTCCTCATTTTCACGTAAATGATAATATGGGTTCTTTTTCTCTTTATGGGTTTCCTTATTTTTAATGAAATACCTCTCGAAAGTTGTCATTGCTCTTTTCCCAAAGAGTGATGAATATTCTCCTGTCCATAAATACCAGACCATATCTGTTGCCAGATCATCTGTCACTTCTGGATGTGCAAAAGCATAGCGCAGATATTCTTCAAAAACATCAAGTAAATTACTTCCTGCATAGGTTTTATCTTCAATCACCATTTTTTCCATATTTCCTTCTTTATCTAAAGGAATGCAGCCATGTATTAATAAGTTCCCGTTATATTTTAAATAAAGGCTTCCTTTCTTCATAAGAAAGTTCATGTGTCTAGCTAGCTTTTCCGAGTGCTGCACAGCCAGTAATAACCTTTCCATCACCTGCTCTTCTTCCTCTAATAATTGATCCGGCTGCAATGGATTAACCGTTGCAAAGCAGCTATTTTCTAATGGATACGTTTCCCCATGTATCGATATTTCGTTTTTGTCATAATCAATTTTCTCAAGTAACAGCCTTTCCGACATATTAAAGTAAGGACGTCTTTTGATGATCGGCATTTCAAGTTTGAACTGAATCATGGCAATGGCTTGATGAATTTTCGTAATCTGCGATCGTTCATGATCAGATAAGTTTTCATCTGAACTTATTTTTGGTCTAAAGACTGGATTGTCATCATAGTATTTCTCCGCAAGATTAAGTAGAGGTATAAGATTGATGCCATATACATCTTCAATAATATCCAAATTGTTATATCTAGCACAAATACGAATAATATTAGCAAGACACACCTTTGAACCAGCAAATGCACCTAACCATAGTACATCATGATTTCCCCATTGAATATCAACGGAATGATAATTGATTAGAGTATCCATAATTTTATCAGGTTCAGGTCCACGATCATAAATATCCCCCACTACATGCAGATGGTCCACAACCAATCTCTGCGTCGTATAAGCAAGGCCTATAATGAGGTTATCAGCCTGATTTAAAGAAATAATTTGCTGAACAATTTTTGCATAATACTGTTCCTTATTTGTGAATTCATCCGTTTTGTATAGCAGTTCTTCAATAATATAAACAAACTGATCGGGCAATGCTTTACGTAATTTAGAGCGTGTATATTTAGAGGAAGCATACGAAATCAGATGAATCATATGATCAATGATTTCTATATACCATTGATAGAGTTCTTGTTTATTTCTGCAGTTAGCCTTAATCAACGATAATTTTTCTTTAGGATAATAAACTAATGTAGCAAATTCATTAATTTCTTTCTCAGATAACACATTTTTAAAAAGGTCTTTGATTTTCTCCTTTACATTCCCTGAACCATTTCTTAACACATGTTGAAAGGCTTGATACTCCCCATGTAAATCACTGACAAAATGTTCCGTCCCCTTGGGGAGATTAAGGGTGGCCTCAAGATTTATAAGTTCAGTTACCACTTTTTCTTCGCTATCATACTTTTGGGCAAGCAAATCTAGATATTTTGTGTTCAAAATTATGTATCCCCTTCCAAAATTCATCATTTATTTTCCATTATTCCACAATAAAAACGTTTTATTTCCATCTTGAATGCTTAACAACTCAATAATGTCTATTCAGAGGGCTCAGCTACAAGGGTTCTTTTTTGGTTGGGTTCCGGGAAGGAGGCATTATGGTAGGTATTATGGTTTCTATAAAAACAAAAAGCGCAAACCACTATATGTAAATTGTGCTTCTTTGGCTAAGGAGTAACACTAAAAGAAAGATTGTCTAACAACACGGTGACAATTTAACACTTTAAAGTGAATGGGCAAATTGTTACCTGTTATATTTGTGATTATTTAAGTAACTTAACTTTCGCTGTTAAAAATCATTATTAAACCATTGGTATAGCTTTTTTCCTTATTGAAGTAACGGTCAGTTTAGTGAAAGAAGGAAATATCAACTACGAGGTGAAATTTATATAACAGAGGTGAGTTAATGAATAGGCCATTTGAAATTCAACCACTAAGATTACTGGGAGGATGGACAGTAGAATTTAATAACTTTTATGAATGCGAACCTGATAATTGCAATGATTTTGGAGAATATTTTGTTGAAGATTTATTGCAACTCACCAATAGTAAACATAAACTTGTTCTCGACGTGGGTTGGTATCCAGATAGCGATAAAAACGGTACATATAAACTATTCTAGATTAAGGATTTTAATTGGGAAAAACCATTAGAGTATTTTGAAAGTAGGAATACAAAAGAAATTGTAGAGAAAATTGAGTATTGGACGAACTATGGCTTCTATCAAAAATATCTTTAAGGATAATCTGTATTTTAGGCATTTATATATATTATGTGAAGAATTGTACTTAAGCTAACGGGTAGCTTTACTTGAAGAAACTGAATTTCCGGACCTAAATGTGGTCTTTTTTTGTGCTGTTCTCATTTTCTTAAAGATTGTATTTTTTCAAACTTTAAGGTTAAAGTAATAATTCTATACCAATTTTTCATTTCGCTCTTTTTTTCATTAGCTTTTGATTGCTTGATTTTGCATTTTTTTAGGGATCCTTAACCCAAATTGTTTTACCGGTATGATTTACTTAATTTTGTATCATCATCTTAGATTTAGGCTATATTAAATCCTGATGTTGATGTTTACGATAAGAAAACCGCCTCGTTGAAGAGGCGGCTTATTGAGCTATCGTATCCGTCGTAATCTGCTTTAGGAGAAAAGGTCATCTAACCGTCTGGTAAACGAGGGCTATGGCTCCAGAATCAAATGTCTTGTTTTCAATCAGTTTAAGATTGATCTTCTCCTTGAGACCTTGAAATAACGGCAACCCGCTGCCGATCAGGACGGGAGAAACCGTAATTTTATCCCCATATGACAGTGTCGGCAGTACTCAGAATTTCTTTCGCGTGTTTCTCCAAGTCAGCATCGTATGAAACCCAGCCAATGTCCATTTCACCGTTCGGACCTTCTACAAAACCGTCAAGCGATGCGTGCAGAAATAGAACGAGTTTTCTCATTTTTAGTCTCCTTTGTTCATGAGGGATATTATTTTCATACTTCTTTACCTCCAATGTAAGTATAACCATTTTTTATAAAATTCAGTAAATAATTCCATAAGTTACACCAATTAAAATAAAATGGGACGGTGCTAGCATCAGTCCCGTTTTGTTTTGTTAAAGTGAAGATTGTGAAGAACTACACTTAAACAAACGGGTGCTTTACCACAATAATGAATAAAAATAATTAGCCTAAAATATGCAAGTTTTTATACATTACATGCATATTTTAGGCTTTTTTAAATTCATAAAACATGCTTCATTTTTTAATTTCCAAATACAAGTAGAAATGTACTTTAATCAACTCCATGTGCAATTTAGCTCTGGGTGTGGCATATGACTGTGCTCAGAAATCTCGTGCAACAGCGTAGAAGATGAAATTTTTAAAAAATAAAGCCTGCGAAGGCTTATTTGAATATGTCTAATAATCATGTTGAATACCGGAAGTTTAGGGAAAAAAACTCTATTTTATTATATTTTTTTTGCAGTACTGTTAACTTGATGGGCATGGGGTACAGCCGAGATACGTGTAAAAATGGGCCACAGGTTGGATTGTATTTCCAGTATGACTCATTTGATTTATTATAGAGGTCTACCAACAGAAATGCGGAAAACACCGATGCTAAGATAATTTTTGAATAAAAGGCATCAGGTTGCATTTCCCCATATATTCCAATTTGCAACGCTCACTAGTAGGTTATTACAACTATTATTGCATCACAGATAATACCCAAAGTGTAAACAAATTCAGAGACAAAATCGGGTACTTACTGTTTAAATGGCTCAATAGAAGAAGTCAAAGGAAATCATTTACTTGGGATTAATTCAGACTCTTTCTTAATAAATATCCATTACTTTACGCAAGAGTTAAGGTTAATATATACGACTTAAGAAAAGAAATTAGCTATATTTTGTAAATGATAACTAGGAGGAGCCGTGTGCGTTAATAGCGCAAGCACGGTTCTGTGAGGGGAGAGGAGAACAATTTACCGCAAGGTATAAAGGCTCCCTTCTACTCGACTAAGTAAAAAAAATATACCCCTCAACAATAAGGGGTATAGGAGTCCTTCGATTATTAGAAGTCTAAGATCTGTTTCTGTTTGAATCTATAAATCACTTTTACTGTCATCATGAGCTACGGCTAAACCACTAAACGAGATTGGCCCTACAACAGCTGCTTCTGTGCCATTTGTAATATTTTCAGCGGTCAATTCATAAAAATGTGATCCTTTTGCTAAATTCGTATCAATAGCTTGGAATGTCGCAATATAATTAACCTCTGATGTAGGATCCGATTCCACTCCCTCTTGAGCAGTAAAGATTTGTTTTCCATCACGAAAGATTTTAAATAAAATTTGTGATGTACCACTTACCCCACGGACGCCTATTGTCGCAATTAATTCAACATGATTTTTTTTTGCATTCTTTCGAGGTATAGTTATATGAATGGTTGCAAGTACTGTAAGACTCGGAGTATGAGGAATAGCAATTGGGTTATTATTGTTAACCATACTAATAGGTTCTGATGCTTGATAATCAATAAGACGAACCATTTTCATTAAATCACTCCCTTGTTTGTTATGTTATAAAGTATGCAGTAAAGAGAAATTTAGTTTGGACCACCTTTTAATTTTAAAAAGGTTTATTACCTTAAAAGATAAAATACTTCCTTTTCCAAAAATTTTTTTGTCGATGTCACAAAAAGATAAGCCCAAATTGTAACGAAGGCTAATGTTAAGGTAGATTGATAATTGTTTGCCAAATATCTATATGTGAAGGAATGTACTTAAACCAACGGGTGCAAGAGTTCGACCAAGGGGCTGCGGTGGCGGCTCTTTTTTGTTCCGCTAACGGGTATTAGTGTTGAGGGAGTCAGGTATTTTGGCGAATCAGGGGAATCTAGGTTTATTGATTTTAGGGAATGCAATCAAAACTGGATACAGTATAGAAGCAGAACTGAGAACCTAAAGGATAATGAAATACAAGATGTTATAAGGAAAGACAAAACCATTGGACAAAGGGATAGTGATGCAAATCTACCCTATTTTGAGTTTTTTACAAGACCCTTTACGCGAATTGAATTTGATTCAAAAAATACATTTAAACAGTTTAGAGAAACTATTGCTGCTACTGGATGGAGTACAATCGATTTAACTTAAGGCAGTTCCTATTATAAAGCTTAAGGGCGTTCGGCGATAAGCTGGGACGCTTATTCACTAATGGACAGTTTAATAAGGAACTTCGCCAAAATAGACTTAAAAAGCTTGAAGGTTAGGTGGACAAATATGGATAGTGAGTATTTCGTAAAAGGAATAGTTTCGAGTGTAAGAGATTCTGCGGTTAACGATACGTTAAGTCTAATGGAAGAACCGCCAGGAAGAAGACCAAGAAAAAAGGTTATAGAACTTTCAGAATGGTATAACGAACAGTCCATAACTAATAAAGAAATGATAAAAAAAGCACTATATGAAGTCGTAGATGCAAGTTTATTTGGCATATTTGCTGTTATTGATGGTGTTAGAACTATTGAAGATACAGAGAATAAAGGGGTTTTTAAACTATTTTTTAATAAAGACGGAGAAAAAAAGTTGATAAATGAAGAGAGTAATGAGTACCTTCACGATATATACAATTCCATCACAAATTCGAGAGAATAATCTATATGCTTCTTAAACTATCAGAGTGCTTGAGTTGAACATGGGGTTGCTGCAGCGTTGGATGTATTCACATTCTAGAGGTGATATTTCCCTTATTTTCTGTGTAATAATTTTTCATATTCGTTTAAAAGTTTGTTTAAAGCTTGACTCAATGATAAAACTTCATCATCAAGAAAATCTAACTTCTTATTGTAAGCTGTTCTAACCATTTCTTCACGAAGTAGGTAGATTTTATTCCAAAGTTCTTTCTCTTTATCAAATTTCTCATCCATTTTTGCACCAACTATGTGATAAATCTAAACATTATACATTGTGCCGTTAATGCATGGCTATTATGTATTAGAAAATATAATTGTCCCGAAAATTATATACTTGGCACTAATAGCTGGATTTCTGCCAAGAGTCTAAAGTGGCGTGATGCTAGTTCTTGGATGGGAAAACAAAATAGATTATGGGTAATTAACGAGGGCTAAAAAGAAAGATTCTTATTCAACGGGTGTTTTAATTTAATAAGGATCCGGTATTTTTAATAAAAAAGCTCGCTAATTGGAGTGACTCCCTTGAGTTGGATTAAACAATCCAACTTAGGGGGGTTTTTTGTATAGTTAAGTTTTCGAGTGAATACAGAGCAAAAGTTGTTTTAGAGGAGGGGGAGGATCAATAGAACTGGCTATATGGATCTTGTAAGCTTGAAAGATGCTTATTCCATCTGGTATTAGCAAACCCGGTAATTATCGGTGAAAGAGCTGAATATGATCTATCTTCAAATTGGTACATAATTGGCGATGATATGAATGGTGATTATATAACAATTGACTTGGCAGTTAAGTTGAATAATCTTTATTAGCTTTTATTCAACATGAGCCATTTATTGGAGTAAGCTATTTGAATTAAGGAAGTTAAATAGCTGAAACAAAGGGTCTCTTTTTTGAAAATTCAGCATTTACTTTACTTCTATGTGGTAAAATATGTAATGTGTGTAGGATTGGGGGAGGGTGTGAGTGAAAACTTAACTTCATGGTTATTTTTCGGTAATCCTATCGCACGTTCAAATGAAATATTAAATTATGTTAGGTGGGGGAATATCAATGGATTTGTATTACGAAGTTTATGGGGGTGGTCAACCTGTGGTCCTCCTCACTGGTGGGGCTGATGTACGAAATTGGACATTTGTCGCACCTCTTTTAGCGAAACACTATAAGGTCGTTGCTTTTGACGGACGTGGTACCGGGAAATCACCGTCTCCTTTAGAAGATGTCAATCCTGTTGAAGATTTGTTGTCACTGCTTGATCATCTAGAAATCAATCAGGCAACGCTCATCGGTCACTCAATGGGCGGCCAAATTGCCACTGAATTCGCTCTGAATTATCCTGAGAGGGTTTCTAAACTAATTTTGCTTGCGCCAGGTTTATCTGGGTTTAGCTATTCGAAGGAATTTGGAGAGAGAATGAAGAAGATTCATGAAGCTGCCCCCGATATCGAAAAGATGATTGAGCTTTTGCTCTGTGATCCATCGAATCGTGTTGTAACGGTGAGTCCGCACCGGGATTTGATGGTTCAAATGCTTCGGCACCATATGAACCGAATGTTTGAATGGCCTCCTGTTAAATTGATTTGGCCGCAACCACCGGCCATCGAAAGATTAGGAGAATTGACGGACAAAACATTATTGATAATCGGCAAGGAAGATTCACCCGACAACCTTCGTGTTGCCAATTACTTTCGAATGCACTCAGATGCTAGAATCATAGAAATTCCGGGTGCTGACCATATGGCTAATCTCACCCACCCTGAGAAGCTGTATAGTCAAATTACTGATTTTATGGAGGAATGAAAAGCCTACTGCAATGGCTTTGGAAGAGAATGAACGCTTTCTAGATAATATACTGACTTTCGATGAACCCACTTTTTCCATATTGATATAACAATACTTTGGAGTACACATTATTAAACTATCAGCAGTTTAACGCAACAATGAATTAAATTAATGAAAAGTAGTGCACAGATATTTTATTTATGAAAAACCAAAGAACCCATCAAATGATTTATGAAAATATGCAATATATTATTCCGAATAGAATGCAAAAGCGTGCGAAAAAGAATTTCGATAAGGCAAGTGCCTGTCCTACCCACAATTTGTCGAATTCTCCCCGACAAGATTTGGGGGGGGGCCAGGCACCATAGCCAATATCGACCCAAAACAATATATAAGGTGGATTTTAAAATGGATAAAAGAGTCCAGTTTGATTTTGAAATAGAGTTTACCAATGGCGGTGGATTGCAGGGACAGGATTTTCGTCTTGATATTTATGGAGATGACATTTCTGATGAAGATTTAGCAAAGTGTATAGTAGAGGATATGAGGTTACTAATGGTTGGGGAAGTCAGGATACTAAACAAAAAAATAATCAATGAAAAACATAAACGAAAATCTGTTGATCAGTAATAACCCCTAGAGAAAAACAATAATTTGTTTTAAAATACGTTTGGGTAAAGTTGAAAATGAGATAGACATTACTTCAGAGAGTAAGCTATTCCATCCTTACTTAGAAGATGTAAGAATGAGAATAATTTAAATAAAAAGAGGCAACCTCCAAAATAATGGGAGGAGTAACCTCTTTATAAATTACCTAAATCCATTACAATAGTATGTTCTATCCTATTGTAAGAACCACTTTTCCTCGACCATGGCCACTCTCGATCTCTCGATGGGCGTCTGGGGCTTGGTGTAATGGAAATGCCTTTCTGATAAGGATCTGCAATTTACCTTGCGAGTATAGTTCTACTATTTCAGTAAGCCTATTCACGGACCTCTGGCTGCGTATAGGACGAACACCAAGTTTTTCTGCAAGATCGAACGCAACAATTGTGCCAATTCGATTTTTATTTTCGACAAGTTCCAATGATGCGTGTAGAGCTTCATCCCCAGCGGCATCGAATGCTACGTCCACGCCATTAGGTGCTAACGCACTGACTCTGTTGGCAAGATCGTCACCATAAGTGACTGGAATGGCACCGAGCTTTCGAAGGTATTCATGGTTGCATTTACTAGCGGTTCCGATGACAGTTGCTCCCCATGCCTGAGCCAGTTGTACTGCGAATGTACCAACTCCACCAGCTGCAGCGTGAATCAAGATGGTGTCTCCCTTGTCAACGCCAAGTTCCTGTAACGCGGTGTGTGCGGTTTGACCAGAGGCTGTTATTACACCTGCCTCCTCCCAAGGCATGTTCTTTGGTTTATGCACAATCTGGTCAACGCTAACCACCACATATTCGGCATAGCAGGCCAGTAAAGCCCATCCTAGTACTTCATTGCCGACAGAGAAATTTGTTACCTTATCACCGACTTGATCAATAATTCCAGCGAATTCGTTACCGAGTATCTGTGGATACCGTACCTCCATACCTGGTGGCGCCCAGCCACTACTACGCACAGCCAAGTCGAACGGCTGGATACCAGCAGCCTTGACTCTGACCCGAACCTGCCCTGCACCTGCATGGGGTTTATCAAATTCCATTACTTGCAAAACATCTGGAGGACCAAAAGTAGTAATGGCAGCGGCTTTCATGTGATCTTTAATCATTATTATTTGTCCCTTCATATTGATTATATTTAATCCTAGAATTACAAATTAACATTTTTGTTTTTAATGATAATTGATGTTTGCATTCAACAAAAAACCTCGATTGTAAATCCACCCGGTGCTTTAACATAGAAAGTCCAACGATGAGCCCTTTTTGGAGGTTTTACATCAAATCCATCATTCTTCAAGTGTAGATAGATATCGTTCACCTGTTCTTCGTTCTTCTGTGAAAAACCTATATGAAAGGTCTTAGGGTAATTGACTTGGGTACCTTTCATCAATGCCAGCAACAATCCATCTTCGTCTAACAATACAGCGAATGAATCATCATGTGTACTCTTGGTTTGTAGGCCAAAATATGTTTCTAAAAACTCACGAGCAGCGCTAACGTCAGTCACAGTTAGATTGATATGATTTAGTTTCAAAGGTTACACATCCTTTCTTTACTAATCATTTTTTAATACCTTAATTCACTTTTAATAAATGATCTCTTGAAACTGAGGGTTTTTAAGCAACAATATTCACAACCAGAATATGCAATCTTATTCAGTTTTTGAAAGCATTTTTTACTTTCAATTAATATTCTATATTTAATTATTAATATATAAAAAGACATATTTATATATCACTATATATACTCTGGTATATGAATGAAGGAGTGACGAACTTGGAACTACTGCAACTACGATATTTTCTAAAAGTTGCTAAGTTGGAACATATGACAAGGGCGGCGCAAGAACTGCGTATAGCTCAGCCAGCTCTCAGCAAAACCATCGCAAGGCTGGAAGAGGATTTGGGTGTACCGTTATTTGATCGTAAAGGAAGAAACATTCGACTCAATTCGTTTGGAAAAGTGTATCTGAAGAAAGTAGAAAAGGCACTCATGTTGCTTGATGAAGGTCGAAGAGAAGTTGAAGATCTTGCGGGATATGAAAGAGGGCGTGTTTTTTTAGCGACAACCACTCATAAATGTTTTTCTGATGTAATAGGTTCTTTTATATCCTTACACCCTGATGTCAAACTTCAAATCACTCAAGCTTCAAAAAGGGAAAAGATACAACAGCTTCGAAATGGTGAAATCGATTTTTGTATCACTTTCCCTCCCATTGAGCAGTCAGGAATAGAGGGATTGTCCTTTCTCACTGAAAAAATTTATCTTGCTGTTCCTCATACACATCGCTTTGCTAATCGGAGAAACATAGACTTGAGTGAAGTGGCTGATGATCCTTTCATTTGTATAAAGAAAGGTAATCCATTCAGAGAAATGACGGATGAATTTTGTCAACTAGCAGGGTTTACTCCGAATATAATTTGTGAGGTCGACGAACATACTGCTGTAGTTCACTTCATGAGTATGGGAATTGGTGTTGCTTTTATTCCGGAAACCCTAATTGGAAATATAGAGACTTCATTTCATTTATTGCATATTGATAATCCTATTTGTCAGCGTACTTATCAAATCGCATGGCTTGAAGGAAGATATATGTCCAAGGTGGATCGTAAGTTTCGAGATTTCTTTGTCCGGAGCTTTACTGATTTACCGATCAGTTGAGAAGTTTAGAATGGATTTGTTTTATTACTGTTTGTTTAATGTAAAAGGCAAAATACTAAAAAAAACGCAGAGGATGCTAAAACCTCTGCGTTTTTGTGTGTGATTTTGTTGTCTAAATTTATGCGATTCACCCTGATATTAACCTTATTAATTCAGTTTTTTTAAAACTTATTCTGTAATAGATTCGTTAAAATAGTAAAGTTGTTACTATGATTGATGGTTAAAGGGTGAGGCTGGAGTCCGACAAAAGGCAGTACGAAAATCCCGGAAAACTGCTTACATCTTTGTCCTAATTTCTGCTGCAGATAAACAGGTAATCATATAATTTTCAGTCAAAGAAACGATTATTGAACGGAGTATTCTTATGGTCACTATGATGGAATGGAGAACAGATGATACCGTTAGTTAACGCTAAAAGCAGAGTTTTAATAGAATGGGGGGGCTTTTTTGGACAAATTGTCCTTTAAAACAAAAAGACGGTCAAGTTGTTGGTTGGATTGTATTTGAAAGTATCCAAAATAGGAAACGATTGTCACATACGGGTTCATTCGGAATGTTAATCAGAAACAATTACAGAGGAATTGGGATTGGTAAAATGCTGCTCCAAGCATTATTAGAGTGGGCAGAAAAGAATCCATTAGTTGAGAAAGTAAGTCTAGGGGTTTTTTCAACAAATCATAGAGCAATATCCTTATACAAAAAGATGGGGTTCATTGAAGAGGGACGAAAAATTAATGAATTTAAATTTAATGATAATAAATATGTGGATGATATTCTAATGTATAAATTAGTTTAGATGCATTAAATTAGCTTTTTTTACGAATGCTTTTCTACATTGTGAAAAAAAATTAATGAGCAAATATGCAAGTTTTTATACATTGCTTGTTTTTAGGGTCAGTCCCCGATATTTTAAGGCTTTACCTGATTGGGGGGCTGACCCAGTTTTTACATTCCTGAACATGTACTAGGGAACGTATTGCGCATTACACCAAACACTACAATTTTTCCACAGGCAACATTAGGGCAAAGCTTTTGTACGCCTCCTAAACCTCCGCCAAGTGACGCTAATAATATCCCGATTGTTAGAAGCAGTAGCAAGAAATACATCCCATTTATGCGAGTTTAAAAATGATATAGAATACACAAAACATCGTTAATAGAAAAACGAAAATGAAATAGATGGCCAGGCTTCGTCTAAATGCAGAAAGTGAAATGCCGGAAGCTTGCGCGTAATGGGAGGCGGTTAAGCCGGACAAAATGCCCATTATCACAAACCACGGCTCATAAAACAAAAGAGACCATAACGCCAGGCTGTGAACATCAAGTGAAATCCAGCCATTGAATTGTAAAGTAATGACATTAGCCAGAAGGAGGGCTTTTGTAATGATCCCGCTGATTCCATGTGCAAGTAAATAAGCAGTACAGGAAAGGGTAGGGATTAAGATGATGACACGGTGGATGTTTTTCCCTCCAATGAACGGCACCCATGCTGGGACTACTCGTCCCCATGGCTTGACAAGGGCAATTAAAATGAACCCACAGGTCATGATCAAGACGCCTGCAAGGTAACTTGCCATGTACATCGCTTTAGGATCCTCCAGCTGCCCGGGGAGACCTATCGTCCCGCCTGCAGCTTGATAAAATCGGACGAAAACAGCATACATGACTGCCCAAAAGCAACCGAGGTATGCTGGCCATACCGCTTCCTTCGTCCATTGCTCAAAGGCAGTTAGCCTTGCCGGTTGAGCTTTCACATTGTTTGTTTTTTCATTCATGGTCACGCAGTCCTCCTTTTTAACCTCTTCCACAGCGGGAACATCGGCTGCGCCGACGATAATAATAGGCAATCGCAGCTAGCCCAAGTGCCACTCCCCATGGCACCCAAAAGATCATCGGTCCCATAGCACCCCAGCCCTGACTGTGTAAAATATTTTCCATCGGCCCGAGATGAAGTGCCGTGGCAATGATACCGAATGTAAAGACAAAACCTGCTGCGGTTACAGCTATGGCCACAATGGAAGCAGGAATCACTGCTAGCATGATGGGAACTCTTTTTCCACCAATGAACGGGAACCAGCGCGGAAAGACTTCACCCCATTTTTGGATTAAACCAAGTGTAAGGAGACTTCCGATTATACATACAGATCCAAAAACCCATTCCGTCAGACGAGCCATCGGATTAGCGGTCGAGAAATCCTTAAGGAATTGCGGATCAATCCCTAAAGGGATATCGAGTGCCCACGAGAAGCGTATTAAGGCATAAGGAATGGGAGCCAATACTGCGATCATGGTCATCCATCTTCCCCAACGAATCAATAAAGATGTTTCTCCGTCATCGGTACGTCCGCAATATTCACATGCATGACGAGTTTTTCTTTGATAAACAACAGCGGCCATCATCCAAAAAAGGGCTCCGATAATACAAATAATTTGGTTCAACATTTCCCAGTTAAAGTCGAATTTAAATAAAAAAGCGTAAGCCATAGCGGCAATTAACCTGGTATCAGGAATAAACAGGAGCAGAGCAACTGAGAACCCCCATGAATAGGCAATGGCAAACCGCCGAGAAAAAGCCCTATAATGTGGTTTCTGCATGACAAGACCTATTCCAATGCCCATGAGACATAGAGTGACAAAAACAATACCGCCAATTTGTACCGGAAGATTGGTAACCATGGCGGCGAACAATCCCATACCCTCATTTTTAAAAGGATATCCAGCTCCACCCAATAACCAGTAAAGATGTAATGCTCCGTACAGCGCCGACCATAGCATGGCGGTATAACCGATCCATGAGGGCCAGCCGTTCCTGTTTGTTTTTGCCTCTTTTTTCATTAAAGTCGATGTGACATTCAACGTAATCATCCTTTCTTTTTTTATTCAAGGCTCTGTTATTAATCATTGTTGATTTTCGTGTAGGTATGAGAATTCATAGGCGGAGAATTTCCGGCTAATGTATAAAGAGGAAGCTTAAGAAGCAGATATAAGCGGAGATATTCCGTTTACATGCTCTAAATAAGACAAAATCCAATGATTTGGATCATATAAACGGAAAAACTTCCTTTATTTTTAAGGAAATAAGGGTATTTCCCAAAATAAACGGAATTTTACCGTTTATTTTTCAAACACTGTAAAGCAACATTCAGTTATAACAGAGCCTTATTCTAAAACAAATAACCTCACTTTCATCCTAATCCGTAAAGGTTAAAATGAAGGTGAGGTTTCGTTTAAATTTTGTTTAATTCGGGGTTTTCTTTTTCTATAATCCTAAAATCAGTTAATTCTTCTTCAATGGCCCCGTTACTATAAGTGTAATGAATCCAATCCCTAATATATGTTGGATTATATACCGGAACATAACAAAAACACGCGTTCTTAAGGTAATACCTGAAAGGGTTAAATTTATCCTGAATTTAACTCCTTGAATATAAATTTTTTTATCAACAGTCCTAATGTAATACCAAAAATCATGGCACTGAAAATATGGGAATAATAATCATTTATGGGCCTAATAGGTATATACTTACCTTCTATTAATGCTGAGAATAAAACTTCACATACTAACCAGGCCAGTAAACTGGATAAAGTAGTTTTAATAACTAAATGAGATGAACCAAACTTTTCAAATATAAAGTAAATTAAGATTGCAAAAAAACTACCAACTAAAAAATCTACAATTAATCCTATGGTAAATACAGGCCTGTTAATTGTAACAATAAGGCTTGCTAATTCATAAATACCATACTTACCAAAGCCAAAATAAACAAGTATCCTCGAAGCAATCTCTCCTGGTATTGTTGACAGAACACCTAATAAACTAATTTTTAACACCTTATCTTCGATCATATCATCAATTCCTCAGTCTTTATGTAGGTAAATTTAGTTTACAAATTATAGATAATTTTATACCTAATAAAAGAAGACACCTTTTTTTCAAGAAAGGCACCCGATTGTAGAATATTGAAAATACGAAATCACCAGATGCGTAAAGGCTGATTGACACTCATTTTTTATTGGTGCAAATTCATTTGGGTGGAAATTACTTAAAAATTTGTATAGGGAAATGCACCACAAATAGTAGGGATACAATGGCTGTTGTACCCCCACAATTTGATATACAATTTATCTTACAAAAAATGCTTAGAAACATAAGTAGTCTAATCCTTAATTGAGTAACCAATGATATTAAAAATAAGCGGAGATTTTTCGGTTAAACTGTAGAATAGAGCTGGGTTCGGGGTATATAAGCGGAGGTTTTCCGATTAAGCAAAGAAAAATTACCCATTTTCACGTTTTTTGATTCATTAGTCGGAATATTTCCGTCTATTTAGGCTATTTTCAGTGCTATTTCCTAACTAAGAGAAATTTCTCCGCTTATTTATCAAACTCGGTGCTCATTTTTAATTGTAAAAACGGATACAAATTGCAGTACAAATTGGGCTACATTTTCGATTGCATTTTCGGTTTTTCGACGGGAAACGGAACCCGTTAGTGTTAGGAGTTATTATCTTTTATTATGATAAAATCTTTTTGCTTTTGCACGATTCCCGCAGTCTGCCATCGAACACCAACGTCTGCTGCGATTGCGGCTTGTATCCAAAAACAGCCAACCACACGGATGCCCTTCACACTTTTTCACCCTGCTTAGTTCTTTTTCAGAAGTAAGAATGTCTATAGCAGATTGAACAATCGGTGGAAGCATTCCGTCTAATGTTTCTTCACCATTCAAAAATTCCAATGAAAATTTATTTTCACCAAGCACTACTCGCATCTTCCCGTAAGCATTGCTTAGGGCTTCATTCAAAATAGCAAGATCTTTAGAGGCTGGTGTTTCATTTTTTGTTACTAGACTAAAAATTTGGTAAATCGATTCCCGCAGCTCAATAGCTTGTTGGAGAACTTCTTTTGCCTTAGCGAATTGATCTTCTGCTTTTTTTAGTAGTGAAAGCGATTGTTGTTTATTAAGAATATTGGCATGCAAACTCCAGTTTACCAGCTTCTCGTAACTCGTCAGCAACTCCTGTGATTCCTCACTGCTATCGTGCCAGCTTACTGTATTGGCAAAATCCAAACACAAACGTCCGCCGAGCAAATCATGCTTGTGTACATCTTTATTTATATCAGACATGTGACTTCTCCTTTGACAGTCCGGGCCATATAATTTTGAAATTTTCCTATAACCATTATAAAAGGTATTGACAGTTAGAATCAACCACATCATAATATAACCATCAAAACAATTATAGAAGGTTATATACAAAAACAGACGTATGCATAATAAAAATTTATTGGAGGGGCTAAACATGAATGAAACGTTAAGAAACTCGGTTAAAACGATGCTAAGGGAAACATTCGAAGGACCCCTAGTTCCTGGAAAAGGAAGTTGGTTCACAAATTCTGAATCGAATTCTGGAATTTTCGGTGTACTAGAGGGGATGTCTTACGACCAAGCCTCCATGTCAGTTCATGGAACAACATTGGCTGCACATACTGATCACATCCGCTATCACATGTGGGGAACCAATGAAATCTTAAAAAAAGGGAAACAACCGGAAATGGATTGGGGAAAGAGTTGGGATATTCATTCGGTAGATGCACAACAATGGAACCGAATTCAGGAAGGATTGCGAAATGAATACTTCACACTTTTGGAATCGATTGACGCTATTGAATGGAATGAACTACTGGCCAATGAGGTGTTGTCTTCCTTGGCTCATTCAGCCTATCATCTTGGAGCCATTCGACAAATGTTAAAAGTAGTCAAGGTGTAACTTTGACATAAAGTCTGATCATTAGCCGAGTATTGGTACAAGTAGACGTAAATGTGCTTAGGGAGGTTAGCGATGATCTTTAATATTATATTTTTTACTATTGAAATTAGAAAAAGGGAAGCGAATTTGGAAGCGGCTATCCATCAAGAGCAAGTTGAGAAGCTTTATGAGGAAATCAAGGATCGGCAAATAGCTTTGTATCGTTATATGTAACTTCATAATTTTCAGGGTTTCAAGAAGCAGCCCAAATCAATTCCCCCGATATTCAGCCATTTCAGCGTATTTCGGGGGATTTTCACCTCGGAAAATAACGGTAAACAGTCTGTCATCCATTGGTATAATTTTTGTCTTTCAGTGTTAAAAACTTTTGTCAAGTATGGTATTTCATTGCCTATTATCATTTTTCGTAAAGATAGATGGCCGTGCCCTTTGGTGAACTTGTTATGTTCCACCCCAATTGCATTTCCTGAAGCATGAGTGACACGATGGAGAGGCCGATGCCGGCCCCTTTTTTGTCTGTTGTTACATCCAATCCAGGGCCTTTGTCTTCAATCAGAATCGCTGTTCTCCCTTCATAATCCACGATTCTGACACCGACATACTGCCCCGACTTAGCGTGTCTGATCACGTTTTGGTAGAGATTATCTAGGATGCGCATGAACCAATGGGGATCGATATTCCAACTTAAAGCCTTTTCGGGCAGACTAACATCTATTTTAAAGCCTTCTTTCTCAAATACCGGATACCATCCTGCCATGGATTCCCGGATGAATCGAATGATGTCCGTTTCTTTTCTTTGTAATGTGTATTTTCCGGCTGATAATAGCGTGTAGGAAAGGAGATTTTCCAGCAGATGGCTTAAGAGATCTACCTTGTTTTCAATTAAATGAAGCGAATCTTTCCCTTTGGACGATAAAGGTTCTTTTTGCAATGAATAGGCATGCCAGCGAATGGCTGTGAGCGGTGTTCGTAAATCGTGGGATATATTGGCAATCAGCTGTTTGCGCAGCGCTTCTTCTTCTTGTTCGTGATGCCTGCTCTTTATCAGTTCATCGATCATATGATTAAACGCTTTGCCCAATTCACTGATTTCGTCTTTTTTGTTGATAACGATCTTTTCGGGAATCCCGTTTTCCTGCGTTTCCGTCATGGCGGTTTGGAGATGAATGAGCCGTTTCCGGATCTTGAAGAAAAATAACCAAGAGACAAAGAGAAAGAGACCGAATACGAGAAAGGCATATAGCGCCAGCAACTTGTCATCTATAATGGAAAGGGTCGGAAGTTTTGTAACGGAGGGCGGTATTTGGAAAACCATAAATCCGTTGCTCTGTTTTCCGCCAATAAAAGACACAAAGGTAATCGGATCTTCATCACTTTGATTCATAAACTCAATACTGTTCTCTAAGGTCCACTGTGCTGGAATATTCTTTTGCTCGGAAAGTATTAGTTTGGTTTTCCCCGTCCCGTCCACCCAGAACATCCAAGCAAGCGGATATTGTTCCCTTACTGTGTGAAGCTTCTGATTTACCTGCTCTGGAGTGGCTCCATCCAGCTTTGCCGCCTCATGATGCCACATTTTCTTTAATTTGTTCGTATCCATATACTGAGCTCTTTGTGGAAAATCCTTGTTCAGAAAATAGGAGGGTATGTAATAGGCAGGTAAAACAAACGGCCATATGATAAGGGCTACGATAATGATCAGTAAATATTTCGCCAACAGTGAATGTCGAAACTTCATTGCTTCACCCTGTATCCGATTCCCCGGATCGTTTCAATAATTTGCGGCTGGCTCGGATTTTCCTCTATTTTTTCGCGTAAATGACGAATATGGACCATCAACGTTTTATCCCCAACAATATAAGGAGTTTCCCATACCGCTTCGTAGATTTGTTCCTTTGTCAGAATTTGGTTTGGATGACGAAGCAAATACGTGAAAATTTGAAATTGCTTTGCCGTTAGGGCGATTTCTGTATTCAATCTTGTATCGATAATACGGTTTTGGTCTAAATAAATGCTAAGATGAGATAGTTGAATGAGTGGTTGTGACATCTTCCCAAATCGTCTTAACAGCACTTCTACACGTGCCGTCAATTCATCGGGATGAAAGGGTTTCGTTACATAATCGTCGGCAAAATGAAGACCTTGCAATTTATCGTCAATAGAGGTTCTAGCAGAAAGTAGAAGAATCGGTGTCTCTGGATATTCTTTTTTTAACCGCTGGCCGATCGAGAATCCGTCCAATCCAGGAAGCATGATGTCAAGGATGACGAGGTCGTAGCCCTCCATATAATGGGACGCATGATCCCCCGAGGTAAGCCAGGTCACATCATAGCCCCTTCTAGTTAAATCTTCGCTGACCCATGAGCCGATTTCCTTATCGTCTTCAATGTACAAAAGTTTATTTTTCATGTTCCCCACCTAATGGATTTTTTTTAAAAGGATTAAGTGAACGATTATAGCCTCATCTGTCACAGATAAAGATATTTCGTCCAGCTTTTTCGTCGATTTTACCCATAAGTTATCCATTCCACTCTTAAGTTTGATTTTCCTTCTTCGTCGACTAATACGCTCTTTAATGAATGGTAAAAAAACAGTTTCGAGTATTACTAAATTAGATAAATAGCATTCTAGTAGTTAACAGCATGAAAGATGAAAATTCAACAATCGGGTGCTTTTCTTGAGTGCGTTCGGTTGAGAGATGCAAAACGCCATATCGGATTTGTGATACGGTTACCGTAACGCAGCCTATATAAGGTTTAACGGGCACTGCTTAAGTGCAGAATAGAAATACTCTTTCTTGTAAAACTTCCAAGACTTCTTCGGGAACTTCCCTGATCTTGATATCCCCACCTAGGAAAAGCAGCCAATTTGTTATTTCGGTCAATTCTTCTGAATGATTAACATTGATAAAAGTCTTTAGGATGGCTGTGGTTTGGTAAGGATTCGTAAAGGAAATTGAAACTTTTAAAGGATGGTATTTTTTGAACTGGGCAATCGCCTTTGGACCAAGTTCAAGGACAAGGTTGATTACTTCTTCCTGTTTCCTTAGTTTTTCTAAAATCTTTTTCTTACTTAGTCTTTTTTCCGTGGAATATGGTTGTACATCGGTGAGGTTGTCGACAGGGAAAATTTGTCTCTTTTCCTCCTTTAAGTTAAAGCCTTCAATCAGCCAAAGGCCTTTTTCATGATAAAGGTGTAAAAGAAAAATTGGATAAGACTTTATGACCTTGCCTTCTTTAATGGTAATCAATAAATAGCTATCCAAAAGCAGGATTTGAATAAGTTTTTCTAACATCGGATGGGGAAGGTCTGACAGTTCAAGCAGGTCGGGATTATTGGGATTGGTCCCTTCAAAAAGCAGGATTTGATTTAATAGAACCAGGTCATCTTGCTGGTTTTCTGAAATAAGGCCTAGTAATTTTTCAGCTAAAGACTGACGGCTCTTTAGATAAGGGAGTTGTTGATTTCTTGTGGCCATAAAGGCAATAAAGAGAGCTTTAATCTCATTATCGGTAAAGCGGACGGTGGGCAGGACCGAATTGTTCATGACAAAATAACCGCCATCCCTTCCAACTTCAGCGACAAGCGGCATCCCCATGGCTTCAATTTCTCGAATATCTCGAATCGCGGTCGAACGAGAGATGTTAAATTCCTGCATGATCTCAGAAATGGTAAAGTGGGAGCGGTTGTTGATATACCGCATGATGGTGTTAATCCGTTCAACTTTTTTCATCGGGACTCCTAAACAGTTTCATTTTTTGACATGATTAAAGATTATTATAAACTTATCAATTGAAAAGATAAATCATTTGATAAATTTAAAAAAAAGGATGGTTTGAATATGACAAATTATACGTTAGAAGAAAAAGAAAGCTTCACCGTTTTAGGTATTGGAACAGAGCTTACGAGCCACTACACAGACTATGCTGGCATAACCAAAGAAAAGGCAGACTTTTGGTCGGACGTCAATCAAGATGGAAGGCTTGCCAAGTTAAAAGCCGTTGCCACAAATGACTACATTTTTGTCGTGAATGAAGCAGTGAATAACAAGATGATGCATTATGCCGGCGTAATGACAGAGCAATCTTTACCAGAAGCATCCAGAGTGATTCAATTTCCTAAAAGTGAATACCTCGTTGTAAAAGGGGAAGCGGAGACGGCTGAAGCGTTGAGTAATATGGTTACTGGCATTGCCTTTGGTCAAGTATTGCCTGAAGCAAAGGATTTTGCCTATGTTGGCGGGCCAAATACAGCGGTTATCATGGGGCAACGAAACGGCTCAGTATTCGGTGAAATGTGGATTCCGGTTGTTAGAAAATAAAGAGATAACCATAGGGAGATCAAAAGTAAAACCACTATAAATTATATATGGCTATTCAACAAATGGGCGTAATTGTTGAATAAATGAATCCCAATTTCTCATTTATATCACTGAGAGATTGGGATTTTTAATTTTTGAATATCCTTAACGCTGTAAATCCGTATATAAAACGCTGAGTATTGAATGACAATAAAGTGGTTTAAAATTTTGACTTTACTTTTCAGTTCGTGTGATCATTGATTACTTCTGCATGATTTATCGCTGTTTCGATATAGGTATTCAAAGTGTCGATAAACGCTCGGGCTGCAAATCCCAAGTACTTTTCAGTGCGATAAACTATACAAATATTTTGACTCGGTGTGGGATTAGTTAACTTAATAATTTTAATATTTTTGTTATCAAGATTTTCAAGTAACAATTTTGGCAGAACACTTATCCCAATTCCTTGCTGTACCATGTTAATCAGAGAGGATATTGTTGTAGTTTCGATCTTTGGATGTAGATGAAATCCTAGTTCCATGCAAAATTTATCAACTAATTTACGACACTGATGATTAGAAGGAAACATCACGGTTTCCATGAATTGTAGATCTTTTAGTTGTACAGTCCTTTTATTTGCAAAGGAACTCTCTATTGCAACAGCTAAAGAAAACTCTTCATTAAATAGAGGAATTTGCACAATTCGATCATCATGAAAGGAGGAAGTGGTTACGCCGATATCGATATTTCCCTTTATGACTTGTTCTGTCACTTCGGTTGTTTCTATTACTGATAAAGATAATTTAGGGTAGGTTCGGTGAAATTCTACGAGCAAAGCATTAAATAACAGATCCGCATCACCCGGCAAGACACCGATCGTAAGCGTTCCACCTTGAATATTTTTCATTTCTGCAATCGCATCACGAGCGTATTTAATATGTGAAAAAACATGATTACTTTGTTCTAACAACACTTTTCCGGCATCTGTCAAGGTAATGCGTTTTCCCATGCGATCAAATAAAGGAACCCCTAACTCCTTCTCCAAAAATTTAATCTGTTGGCTGAGATTGGACTGTGTGGTAAAAAGTTTCTCAGATGCCCTTGAAAAATGCATCTCTTCACAAATGGCAATAAAATACTCCAATTGTCTTAGCTCCATTAATACATCCCCCAACGGTGATCATCATCACTTTTACTTATCATTATAATCGGAAATACATGATTGTTGGAATTTTTTACAAGAGGTAAACTTATTTTGACATTAAGCGCGCGCAGTAAATAAAAGGAAAAGAGGTTTTCTCATGTTGTAATTGAGAAATATTTAGCAAACTTATCCATGTCTGCTTGAATCTTTATTAAATTGTTATCTAACTAATAAACATGGAGGTGGAAAGGTGTACACTAAATTAACTATATTTTTCTTATTGATGTTTTTAATCGCATCTAACTCATTTCTCCTATCACCGCTTTTACCCGTTTTACAGATTGAATTTCAGATTACAACCGTGCAGGCTGGATGGATGATTAGCTCCTATGCCTTAACTTATGCTGTTTTCTCTTTGTTATTTGGTCCTATTTCAGACAAATGGAATCGCAAGAAGGTTATGATTTATGGTCTGGTTGGTTATGCAATGGCTATTTTCTTATGTGGATTTTCTTCAGGTTGGTTGGAAATAATCCTATATCAAGCCATAGCTGGTTTATTTGCTGCTTTGATTACTCCTCAAGTGTGGGCATCTATCACTATACTAATTCCTCCTGATCGTTTAGTTATGGGGATGGGGGTTGTAATAGGAGGTGTGGCAGCAGCCCAAGTGTTAGGACTCCCTCTCGGAAGTTTTTTAGCAAGCATAAGTTGGTCGATTCCTTATTTTGTGCTCTCCCTTGAAGCGATAGTAATCATTATATTGCTTATTTGGTTGATTCCTAGTTTACCCCCGCCATCGGTTGAAAAGAAGCCGAACCCATTTGTCGAGCCTTATCGTCAACTATTGAAATCGAGCAAAGCACGCTTTGGTTTTTTGGCTTACTTGGTCTTTGCCATCGGTTATTATGCAACTTTCACCTTTTTTGGCAAGTGGCTTGCTGATCGTTTTCAGCTTGATGTAAAAACTGCAGGGATGGTGTTTCTTTTTTTCGGATTAGGCAGTTTAATCGGCAGTCTGTTTGGCAGTCCTTTGGTGACAAAGTTGACCCGTTTCCATACATTAAATATTGGGGCTGTAATGATGTCTATTTTGTACATTATTCTGCCTATGTCGAAAACGGTTTTGTATGTTGAAGTATTGCTTTTTACGATCGCTGCCATCGGTGGTGTCTTAATTTCGGTTATCCTTAGTTCCCTACAAACTATTTCTAGTACGCAAAGAGGAACGGTTGCGGCATTATCTAACTCTTGCCAATATTTTGGTTCAATGATTGGAACGGGAATGGCAGGTGTATTATATAGCACATTGAATGGTTTTTTCTCGGTCAGTTTATTTGCATCGCTTATGTTTCTCTTATCCATTTTTCTTTTCATAAAGAGCAAGATAACTAATGATAAAACTTTTGAGCAAAAGGGGATAAATGAAGCAGAGGGAATAACTGGTTTAATTAAATAAATAGGTATACTCATTATGTATTTCATCTATAAAATAAACAACTTTTATTTTGCAGAGCAAGAGGTACCTTAATTATATTCCTTGCTATTTATTAATATTATAAAATGGACGATTGTATCAGAGAGAGGAGAGAAAGAAATGAACAAACTTGTGTTCAAGCAATTTGAAATGACAAGAGAGTACTTCATCAAGATCATAGGGTCTGTTCCTAAGGGCCAAACTGATGTCCAGCCAGATGGTTTCAACAACACAATTCACTGGCATACAGGTCACGTTTTGACAGTTACTGAACAAACTATGTTTGGTTTTCCTCAGGCAACAACACATCTTCCCCCAATCTATATCGAATTGTTCGGGAATGGTACTAAACCAGCTGATTGGACGGGGAATGTACCTACTATGGATGAGCTTATGGTACAGCTAAAAGATCAATTGGATCGTCTTCAGCAAATTCCAGCTGAACAACTAAACAATTCCTTGGAAACACCATTCATGGGATGTAAAACCTTTGGAGAGCTGGCAGGTTTAACACTAATGCATGAAGCAGCCCACATGGGACAGATTCAGGCAATGAATCGAGTCATTGAACATGTGAGTGTATAATGTATAAGGCTCTTAAAGAGTTACCTATCTGATGATCGGTTTTTTTAATAAATCCTTATAGCCATGTCACAAATCCCCCTCCTATTTCGTCCCTATGTGTGAAAGATAAAACAGGTTGAAAATGAAAAGGAGGCATATTTGATGGCAAATATTCATTCATCTTCCAAGGTTGGCTTTGGTAGAAAGGTAGTATTCAAGCTTGCTCAATCGAAATTGATGGGTAAATTGATGGAGAAATACCCCAAATTTATTGATCGAATCAGTATGAAAAGTATGAAATTGGGCAGTGAAAGAAGTGAAGATGTTCCCTGGACTCCATTAAAAAGGCCGATTGAGGAAAGTCGGGTGGCTCTCATTACCACGGGAGGCATCATCCTGAAAAGCCAACCCCCATTTGACTTGAACGATTCCAAGGGGGATTGCTCCTATCGTGTGATTCCCTCAGATACACCCTCAAGTGAAACGGTGATCAGTCATTTATTTTATGATCATAGCGATGTAAAGGTTGATTTGGAAATTATGTTTCCTTTAGCCACTCTACACCGCTTGCAACGGGAAGGTAAAGTAGGGAGTATCGCCCCGCGTCACTTCAGTTTTCAGGGAGGAATTCATGATCCCTCTCCGTTGGTTGAAAAAACAGGACCGGAAGTTGCGCGCAGTCTTGTGAAGGACCAGGTGGATTTGGCCATTCTGACCCCTGCCTGAAGCCACTGTCATCGGTCCGTTGGACTGATCGCACGAGAATTGGAAAAGCAGGGAATAGCGACAATCACAGTAACCCTGTTACCAGAAACGACAAATGCTTTGGGAGTACCCCGATCGATTTATTTCCCCAACAAACTGGGGAGTCCGATCGGTCGTGCCAACAAAAAGGAGGAACAGTACTCTGCTTTGTTACAATGTTTGGATGCATTGGGCAAAGCAAAAAAAGGGGAGATGATCACCGGGACGAGATGAAACAAACTCGTCCCAACGGACAGAATAGCCCTATTGGTCTGAAATTTATGGTAAAATATAGAAAAGAGTGTAATGCAGGGTGCTCACAAACAAAAGGGTGTGCTTTGAATGCCGGACGGTTCTAAATCTAAACATCTTCCACCTGATGATGATATGACCAATATGGCTTATATGACCGAAGTTTACTCTTCTTATAAATCGGCTCTTTTTTCGCTTGCTTATCGTATGTTGGGAAGTGTGACCGATGCAGAAGACATCGTGCAAGAAGCTTTTTTGAATTTGAATCAAGTTTCTTTGCATTCGATTCATCATGTGAAAAGTTATTTATGGAAGGTCACAACAAACCTTAGCATTGACTTTCTGCGTTCTGCCCGAAAGAGGAGAGAAGTGTATGTCGGCTCTTGGTTACCGGAACCGATCATTAACGGAAAGGGGGCGGATCCGGCAGACCGGGTGATTGCCAATGAGGAGTTATCCATCGCTTTTTTACATCTACTTGAAAACTTAAATCCGGTGGAAAGAGCGGTGTTCCTTCTGCGGGAAGTTTACTCTTATTCTTACAATGAGATTGCGCAATTAATAGGTAAATCTCCTGATAACAGCCGAAAAATCCAAAGCAGAGCGAAACAAAAAGTCGGCGATTTATCCCCCAAAGAGGGGGGAGATAGGAGTAAAAAAGAAGAAACTGTGCGTGACTTTATGGAGGCAGTTCAAAGCAACAACACCGAAAAACTTATGTCCATTTTATTAGATGACTTCACTATTTATTCCGACGGAGGAGGTAAAGTAAAAGCAAACTTGCGTCCTATCTTTGGAATTAAACGAGCCGTCGCCGCTTTAAAGGGTGTCAACAGTAGAATTCCATCCAATTTGATTGTCATGGAAGCGGATGTGAACGGACAACCGGGAATGATTATGAAGGCGGACGATCAAATTTTTTATGTATTGGCATTTCAGTTCGATGACGATAAACTTTCTGCTCTATACAACATAGTTAATCCAGATAAACTGAAGCATTTGAAAAAAAGCTGAAATGACAGTGGGAGTGAATCTTTATAGGGTGGTTTGACCACCTGGGGAGAGGCTTTAATTTTATTCTTCAACTATCGGGTGCTATCCTTGAACAAGGATAGCGCTCTATTTGTTGGAATATGGATGGCTAAATACCCTCGAAGGTCAGAGTATGAATGACGCAAATGCAATCATCATGGCAACTTCTGCCTATAATCCTTTTTTTAGTGCCCCACTAAGGACGAGTTTTCTTTGTTTTTGACAGCTTCTTCAATTAAAAACCCGGTACATCCACACATTTTCTAATCGCATCCATGATCTTATCTACTGCATCCTCAATCTTGATCTGTACTTCCTCATTATATAGACCAAGTGATGAATAAGCCGCAGCGTAGAAGTCAACGAACATATTCGCAGCTTTCTTTGGAATATGGTCAGATTCGGACCATTCTTCCGAAAGGTAATGAAGAACCTCAATAATTTGAATAACCTTTTCTGTCTGTAAACCATATCCCAATCGAAGAGAAATTAGTAGCCCATCGTCTCCCAAAAGCAAATCTACCAAAGTATCTACATTCATTTTTATCACCTCTTTATGATGCATGGGGACGGTTCTTATGCATCATTTCAGTCGTTTTCAGCCCATGCACCTAAGCTAAGATGGAACCTGAACCGGCACCGCGGAATGAGACAAGAGAACCGTCCCTATGCATCTAGTTTTAAAAACACTGCAAGGTGAACCTTACTTTATCAAATTGCTTATTCGCTAATTCCTCTTTATCTATGCAGAAGTAAAGCAGCCCGCAATCGCCCCACATGACCCCTAAATCCTCTTCATCGGAGTCGATTTGAAACAGTAATATCGGTTCCTTTTCATCGTTATATAGCTCTTCAAACACATCGTTTTGCACATTAAATGGTTCTCCGAGCATATAGTGGGAGGGGGAGGTGTTACCTTCTTCATCTTCCAGCTCCATTAATTCTTGGCGAAAGTTCCAAAAGTTCTCTTCTTCGTCTTCGTTTTCAAATGTAAGATTAGCAGGATTTTCAGATATCGTAGAGATGTTCTTGAAATTCACCTGGTATGCATTTAATGGATAATAGTTATCGCTGATCTCCGGATACTCTTTTCTTTTCAATGTGGCCAAATCGCCATCAAAATAAAGTACCTTAAAGCATCCCTCTTCCTCTTCAAAGCCCCAAGGCTGCTCAACGACATCATAAAAAAGATACAAGATCCCGCTGTTTGGAAGCAAACCATCTTTATCATATGGTTTCATTTCTTTCAGTTTAAATTGCCCGATGAACGTTAAATAGCCGTTATCATATTTGGGAAATTCCATTTCATCAGGCATATCTGGCAAACCGCCTAATTTCGAAGAACCAATTGGAATATACTCTTGGTTTACCTTTATTTTTTCTATTTTAATAGAATTCTTCAAAGCTGAGATAATATCTGCTTTTTTATGGTACAACTCATGTTCGCGAAGTAAATTGTCAATGTGCTGCATAAAACAGAATCCCCCTTTTTTTGCCGTTTTTTTACACCAACCAAACAAAAAAACCTGCTTTAAAGCTATTATATAAAAAAATTCAAAGCTCGTTTGTTAAGATATGGTAAATGATGAAAACTGTTGAAGTATATACGTCCTATGAACTAATCCATCTGATACATATATCAAGCTATTTGCTATAATAATACTATAATTGGAAAATTTATGCTTTAAAGGAGATGGGAATATGGACGCAAAAACATTATGGGAGAAGCTTATTAATAAAGCTAGAGTAACAGAGTTCGAAATACATACTGTTCCGCAAAATAGTAGTACCCCTTTGTGGTTTCAGGTCGGGGGCCAAGGAAGCTATTTAGTAATAAGTAAAGCAAGGTCTAATAGCCCAAGTGTCAATCTTTCAAATGACAGAAGGATTAGCTTTAAAGACTTTGAGTTTGTTCACGGGTTTTATGAGCGCTGGCAAAAAGGCGAAACCGGTGTTCGGCAGGAGGTCTCCAGAAAGTCACAGAATACGGCTTACATTTTTGCATTAATTGCTCATGCTACTAAAGTGTTGGTTTAAATGCTTTTAAGCAATATGGAGGGAGTTCTATGCAAATAGTTAAAAAATACAAAAACGGGCACATCTCCTTGTTAAGGAAATAATGCCCCTGTTTATGGGATAGAGTATTTTTCGTACCACTTTCCCTATTTTTTTATATTCATCTACTTATGTGTATATACCCAAATAACTTAACTAAAGAAAGAGCCTTTAACAGGGCTCTTTTCCAAAATTCATTATTTCAAGGTTTCATATCAATGCCTCTGACCTTACTTAGGTCTGATGAAATAAAGAGAAGCGTATCAAACGAACGATACGCTTCTTTGGAGGTGGGAGTGCCCTATGTGCAGGAGGCGTGGCGGTGAGAGATTTCCGTCTCTCTATGTTAGAATATGTAAAGAGAATAAAGAAGATTGGACAAGCATGGAAAATAAGAAAATTATTTTAAAAAAATTCTTCTCTTCGAGACAAAAAAATCTTATGTGTTGGCAGGTGACCGTCAACGATTTATGATTGGTCAATATCAGCTAGAAGGGGAAAGAAAATGTGTATTTGTAGGAAAATCTAGTGCTTATTTTTAAACCATCTAACGACCCCATAAATAATAAACAGGAACACCCCTATTTCAATCGCATGGTCGGCCAAGTTAAGAATTCCGCCAGAGCGAATGATAAAATCTGTCACTTGCCCAAACAAAAGTCTATCAATCCCATTTCCAATTGCTCCTCCGACCAGGAATCCAAAACTGCAATCGATGAGAGCACCCTTCATTTCTCCGGTTCTGCGAAAATATAAAACACCTATTACGAAAAACACAGCCACAACTCCGAAAAGCCGTGCATTGCCTTGAAATAAACCTCCTGCCATCCCGCTATTTTCGATATGTGTGAGATGTACTCCCCACAATGTAAATGTTTCATTGAGATCAATGTAGGCCCGAATTAGATATTTAGAAAGCTGGTCCATCACAATAACGAGGATTGCAATTACATAAAATAGCATATAATAGTCCTTCTCTCTTGCAGAATAACTTGCATCCTAATCACCATTATAATTGGAAGCTTTTTTCTATACTATTATGAAGCTCGCCTTTTTACGCGTAAAACTTCTGATTTTCACCTCCAGGACCGCGCAATATTCATTGTCCTGAGTTATGATGGTTTAAATGCTTTGTGGCAGTACGGAGAGACTTATATGCCAATAGTTAAAGAACAAAAAAACGGGCACATCTCCTTGTTAAGGAAATATTGCCCCGTTTATGGTATCGAGTATTTTTCGTACTACTTTCCCTATTTTTTTATATTCATCAATGCTCGATAAGCATTTGCTTCCCCAGAACCATATAAGGCATCTTGGCCTGGTTTTCCGTAGTCGATCGCTGTTTGTTTAATGACGGCTGATACTTGCGAAGGCTTTAACTCAGGGTGTGCAGCTTTAATAACGCCCGCAATCCCAGCGACTTGAGGTGTTGCCATTGAAGTACCTGCATTATAATTGTATGGCGTACCTAAGTAGGTTGGCCATGTGCTTAGGATTAAGTTAGAAAAATCCGCCGCGGCTGGATCAAAGGTTTCGGCATATTTCGAACCAAAGTCCCCTCCAGGAGCTGCTACATCAATCGCACTGTTTCCATAATTGGAGTAAAAGGCAAGTTCTGCTTTAGACCATTTGTTTGAGGCCGATACATTGATCACTCCAGGCATTTGTGCAGGTACAACTGTAGTTGGTCCTTTAAGTGAGATTCCATATGGTTCATAAAGCGAGTTTAAGTAATTAGTAACCTCATTCTTGTCATCCAGGTTCAAGCTTTCATTTCCACTACCCGCTACTACGGTTACGTCGTTCTTCAGAGCGTATTGGATCGCGCGCTTCCACAATAACGTATCGGCCGTTGTTTTATAGGTTTCTCCTTCAATGATTGTTTTCGAAGTATTATAGAGTCTTAGAGACATATTAATGACGTCTACCTTATCATTCGCAGCTTCTATGATGCCATCAATGATAAAGGATGGGAGAGTAAGAGCTTGGTCCGAAAAGAATACACGATAGGTGCGAATTCCTAGGTCTGGTCCTACACCTTTAACATTTCCATTTGCTGCAATGATACCAGACACATGTGTTCCGTGACCGTTACGATCCACAATGTCATTTGGGTCACCAGTTTCTGTTTCATCCATTCCGGCAGGGACCAGATTCCGTCCGCCAATAAGATTCTTCTGTAAATCTGGATGTGTTGGGTCAATCCCAGTATCAATAACCCCTACCACCGCTTTATGTACAGTTTCTCCTTTTTCATTTTCATATCCGCCGGTTTCAATTTCATATGATTTCCCATTGTTCGTTACCCGTTGGGTGTCCCACTGCTCCTCCCAAAGACTTCCTTGTTGGTTGAGAGCTGTTGTTTGGGCAGTGTTTTGAATCATCGCCGGCTGGTTTAATGCAAGTGGTATCTCTTTACTAGCAACCTCAATGGAAGGTACTTTTTTGAGATTACTTAGAAATGCAGGATTATCGGACTGTGCTTCGATTCCTCCCACTTCCGGGAGTGCTTTTACCACTCGGCCGCCTGCTTTTTTGATTGCTTCTTCGTAGCCCTTTGGCAGCTCGTTTTTAAATGCAATCACATACAGGCTTTTTCCTTCTGATTTCGATAATTGGTTTTCAGCAGCCAGGCTAGGTGCTGCACCTCCTGCCACAATTCCGAACCCTACTGTAACGGAAAGCATGGTTTTTACTAAAACTTTCTTCATGATAATCCTCCTTTTGTTATGGAATATATTTCCTTGCCTATCACCATATTAATTTACCATTGTTATTCTAGTTTTGGAAATAAATTGTATTAGACGCATCAATCAACAATGCAAAATAGGTGAAATTGCTTATTGGATAGGAGGATGTTTTTGGGGGACAAGCACTTCCAACGGAAGCAGCCAAAACAGTAATAGAAAAATGGTTCTTTTGTGATGTTTATAAGGAATGGTTGAAGATTAATAGAAATAAAGATATTCATATAATTATGGATAGATTTAGACGCTTACTGATAGGTTATTGCAATTATTATTGCATCACAGATAATACCCAAAGTGTAAACAAATTCAGAGACAAAATCGGATATTTACTGTTTAAATGGCTCAATAGAAGAAGTCAGAGGAAATCATTTACTAGGGGTAAATTTAGACTCTTTCTCAATAAATACCCATTACCTTACGCAAGAGTTAAGATTAACATATATGACCTAAGAAAAGGGATCGACTAGCGGAAGAAGGAAATAGAAAATAAAGTTAGAATCTATTAAAAGGAATTAAATTTGTTATTCCAAGTCAGAATAGTTAAACAAATATTGATTAATTGGGAGTTATAAGATGAAAAATAACAAAAGAAATAGAGACGGCTTTTTTTAAGATACCCTAATTGAATTTATATTTGAAGTGGTTTGGAACATCTTAATGTTTATACCAAGAATGATAATTCGCTTTATAGGGAACATTTGGTGAAGTGATTAGTCAAAATAGAGCTAACGAGGGCGTTTGAAAATAAGAACAGTCGCTTTTTTACAAACGGGGGAGCATCCCTGTAATCAATGAAAGTGCTGGTCAAGTTTGTGAAAAAACGTACTTAAAGTAACGGGAGTTTAGTTGAGAAGAAAAACTAATAATGCGTATTTGACTCAAAATGAGAAGCAAGAAGGTGACTGAATGTTTGAAAATTGTAACGGAAAATGAAGTCGTTTAGATGCTTTTGAAAAATGATAAAGAAAAGTATGTTAATAGTGACATTCTATACTTCAAACTATGCTTTCTTGAGTTCGGTTATTGGAAAGACCATAATCGGACTGATAAGTGTGAAGAGGATGAACAGGAATATAGGATATGGCCCTTCGCTTATGTTGGACTGATAATAGACTATTATTACGTATTAAGTGTATGAACTGAAAAATATAGAAAAAGCACCCATATTTTGTGAGTACTTTACTATTGTCTATTCTGAGCTGAGAATTTAGGTTTATGTAATATATGAAATAACCAGGTTATAACTTTTGCTATCAAAAGTACAAATACGTATCCAAAAAATAAGTGAAAATAATTAATTTCACCGTACATTCTAAAAAGACCAGTACTTACTAAAATAGGCTTTAAAATAAATGCAAATATAGCAGCAGTTATTATAGCATATAGGTAATAATTTTTATGATTATTTAATGTCCATTGGTAAATGAGCATGAAGGCCACAGGGACCATGGAAGTGTCCAATGAGATGCTTGGCAGTGCAGGGATAATCTGATAAGGGTAATGCCAATACCCTCTATTTATACCGTATAAATCGATAAATGTAAAAAAAACATGAACGTTATATCCATAAAAACCAATTAGAAATACTTTACTTCGGTCAATCTTAATATAAAGAATAACCAATGGGACTAAAAGAATAGCGATTAAAACCCAAAACTGCCACGTAGAAGGGTTAGAATAGTCTGTCCAATAATTAATTAAAGAATCGGTATTCTCTTTTCTACCGTATAGAATCTTGTCAAATTCATGTAAACGTTCCATTAAACTTCCTCCCTAATGTTTGCCAATTATACAGTTAGAATAACCTAATATATTTAGTTTATTAGTAATTAAATTAAGAAGATAATTATTTCGCATTTGATGATATTGTGAAGAAATGTACTTAAGCTATCGGGGGCAATCCTTCAAGATCGGCTGCTTGAAAAACAGGCAGCCGTTATTGCGTTAACGTGGGAGGTTAGTGAATAAAGAAATGGTAAAAGGATGTAAAAAGAGGCAAAATAAAGGTAATAAAGTTTAATATTTTAAAGTGAAAGCAGGAGATGGTGATATGTCAGAAGATGAATTATTCTCAAATAAGGCATCTAATGTTTATGAAATATATTCAAAAATACTCTATTTATTGAAAGAAATTGGACCTTTTGAAATTGAGTTTAAAAAGACTTCTATACATCTTTTGAATAAATCTGCCTTCGGAGGAGTTCATCCAAAAAAGAAATGGTTAGATTTTAATTTAGTAACAAACCATCAAATTGAACACGAGAAGATTACTAAAATTGAACAAGTTTCAAAAAACCGATTTCACAATAACTTTAGATTTTATAGTGAAGACGAACTAAATCAGGAGTTTTTAGTTCTTTTAAAAGAATCATATCAATTAATGAGTTAGTTAACAGGAGACCTTTAAATTAAAATGTTTCCTTTCTTCTGACAGACTTATTAAATTTCGAAAACAATCCATTCAATCATCTTTTCGTATAGAAAAACTTATTAAGAAACATGCACTAGAAAAAATATAAATCATATATAGGTGATATCCCGTTTGTATGCTTGAGGAGGATATTAAACCGATGTTACCTAGTGAAAAATATTTCGGTAATTTAGAATTAGTTTATGAATTTTATGGGGCTATGCCTACAGGTGTTACTGTTTCAGAAACCGGTCGTATTTTCATTTGCTTTCCGAAATGGGGAGACGATGTTAGATTTACGGTGGCGGAAATTGTTGAGGATAAATTGCAGCCTTATCCTAATTTACAAACCAATATGGTTAACCCCGCGAATATCACAATGACTTTCATCAGTGTCCAAAGTGTAGTTGCTGATGGAAGGGGAACGCTTTGGATATTAGATACAGCGGCACCTAATTTTTCTGAACCTATTAAAGGGGGGGCAAAATTAGTCGCTGTTGATTTAGAAACCAATACAATAAGAAAAGTATATACCTTTACAGAAGATGTTGTCCTGCCTACAACTTATCTGAATGATGTCCGTTTTGATTTTCGTGTTGGAAAAGCAGGTTATGCCTATATAACGGATTCTTCTTCAAGAGGCCCAGGAGCTATTATCGTCGTAGATTTATCAAATGGAAACGCGTTTAGACGGCTAAATGGGGCAAATTCAACTTCACCCGATCCCTATTTTTTACCGAAAGTAGAAGGTCAAATTTTAATGAATCGAAACAAAGACGGTTCAACTTCTCCATTTAGATTGGCGTCTGATAGTCTTGCGATTTCTCCCGATGGAAAGATATTATTTTTTGCTCCACTAACCAGTCGTCATTTGTTCTCGATCTCAACAGAAGCCCTGAGAGACATAACGATACCGGACATAGATTTACCTTATCATGTGGAGTATTGGGGAGAAAAAGGTGCGTCTGATGGAATGATCACCGATGCAAAGGGAACTGTTTATGCTGGAGATTATGAAAACAACAGTATCCGTAAGATATTGCCAAATGGCATAATGGAAACTATCGCACATGATCCGAGAATTTTGTGGCCGGATACTTTTTCAATTGGTCCGGATCAATATTTGTATGTCATTGTGAACCAATTACATCGACAGCCTAGATTTCATTATGGAAAAGACTTACGACAGAAACCTTATAGTTTACTTCGTATCAAAATTGATGAATTTCCTGCTCCGACCTTTTCATAATAAAAATAGTCAATTAATTGTTTTCATTATATATTGTAAAACAAACACGAGTAAGCAAGAAGTATTAACTTTATTTACTTCCGCCAAATAAACTCATAATGGTTTAAAAGGAACAGTTTGTTAAACTGTTCCTAGAAATTTTTTATAATGTCGGTAAGTTCAATGCTGTATTGATATTATTTAAATCCAAACTGATCTGTTCGTTTGTATCCCAAGCATGGTACCATCCTTTTTCTACCATATATGTGGATATTTGTTCATGCATATCAAGAGCTTCCACTAAATGGCGAGTGAGCATTTCTTTAATTTCCGGTGTTCCTGCCTCCGTAGCTGCCATGGCATAATTTCTAATTCCACTTTTGGCTGAAATGAGTAGATCCATTGCAACGACTTGATCCGATAGTCCGTCCATGCCCGTTAAATTTTCAATGATTGGATTCATGTTCATTCATCTCCTAATTTACTGCTTAGCGTTGGAAAGGATAGAAGCATATTCTTGTAATTGTTTCGTAGATACATCAATGTCTTGCTGCATAATATCTTTTAATAGCTGATCTGTAACTAACGCTTTCATCGTTTTTGATTTAGTTAAACAAGTGGTCTTAAATGCAGCCATCTCATGGACCTCAAGAACTTCATGTAAGGCGTAGTTCATTTTTTATACCTCCTTCCTCAAGGTTTCAACACGACTTTTATACAATCATCCATTTTTGTGTCAAAAATCTCATAGCCACGCTTTGCTTCACTAAGTGGAAGGACATGACTTACGACATCTCCTGGATCAATTTTTCCGGTCGAAACTAATTCAAACATATATGGCATATAGTGGATGACAGGTGCTTGACCGGAGCGGATATTGATATTTCGCTGCATAATATCTCCAAGAGGGAAACCATTATATCTGCCGCCGTAAACGCCAGTAACTTGAATTGTCCCGCCTTTACGCACTGCTTGTGAAGCCATGATAACCGCACTTAATGCTCCGCCATGAAGCTTCATTCCGCTTGCAAGGAACTCCATATCAGTCATTTTACCGTCCATACCAACTGCATCAATGACAACATCAGCGCCGCCTTTGGTGATTTCCTTCAGGTAACTTCCTACATTCTCATGGTCCTCAAAGTTAACAATTTCTACTTTGTTGGTGCGCTTGGCGTGCTGCAGGCGATAATTGACATAATCAACGGCAATGACTCGCTTTGCCCCTTTTAACCAACAGAATTTTTGAGCAAAAAGACCAACCGGACCACAGCCAAGAACAATAACTGTATCTCCATCCTTTACACCTGCATTGTCAACACTCCAAAAACCAGTAGTCATCGCATCGGCAATAACTGCTAACTTTTCATCTGGTTCTTCACAAGTCTCCGGAATTTTGAAATGAGTAAAGTTGGCAAATGGCACTCTTAAATATTCAGCTTGCCCACCTGGATAGCCACCCGTCGTACCAGAATATCCGAAATAGGCACCCATATCACCATTATCATTTGAATTATCACATTGGCTTTCCAAATGGTTTTTACAGTACTGGCATTCACCGCATGCTATATTAAAGGGAATAATTACTCGATCTCCCTTTTTTACTTTAGTCACTCCTGGACCAACTTCTTCGACGATTCCCATTGGTTCATGGCCAATAACATAGTTTTCCTGCAGGTTAGGAATCATACCATGAATTAAATGTAAATCAGACCCACATATAGCTGTACTCGTTACTTTAATAATCATGTCATCTGGTTTTTCAATCTTTGGATCTGGAACTTCTTTGACTACAACATTTTTAATACCTTGATACGTTACTGCCTTCATTGGTTACAGCCTCCAGTGTTAGTGTTCATCAGGTGTCCGATCAAACATACCTTTTCTATTGGTCTCAACAGGGAATAGATTCATTTTGCCAATCATCAAAGTATTGTTGGCAGAGAGTTGATCTAGTTTATACTGTTCACTTAGTTCGTATGGATGGAACCATTTTTTATTAATCATTAATTCTGTAATTTCTTGGTGCATGGCAATCCCTTGCATTAACTGGTTTCGTAAAAGGGTTCTAACATCAGGTGATGCTGACTCCGTTAATGCAACCGCAATATTGCGCACACCTTCTTTGGCACGAAGAAGTAAATCCATCGCAAAGGTCGTATCTGCTAGCTCTGGTACGTGTAGCGAGTTTATAGGGTCTAAATAGTCCTGGTTCAATGAATTTGCCTCCTTTTCAATTTATTATTGGTGTTGGCCGGTTTTGAGGAACTGGAGCTTCAAAAGGTGCGCGTTGATAAACTGCCTGTAATTCTCCAAGCGCTTGCATGGATTGTTCAACATCTTTTTGCATTAATGCTCTCAAATCATGATCAAATACGAGTCCTTGCATTAGTTTTGATTTCGCTAAGCATAGGGTTTTAAAATTAATAACCTCATGTAGATCCAAAGACTCATGATCGGCTAATTTTTGAATATCCATTTTGGTTCCCTCCTTTTTGACTAGCTATAATACAAAGGTATTATTCCAAATTTTTAATGAATCATTCTTTAATAGTTTTTTTAAGAGGTGGGAAAAACGCTGATTAAATGGGCTGGAATAATCATATTGTAGTGAAAATTCATTCATAAGGTATCGCTAATAAATACTCGATATATTTTTTGATTAAAAGGGCATAGGTTTAACCCATACAACTTAGGAAAAGAAAATGAAAACTTTGTTATTTTCATCTAATTAGTTTTTTACAACCTGCATTTTTTATTTTTTTAAAGAGATACTATATAAAAATAAATAAAGAGGTAAGAGTTATGCACGATAAAGGGAGGATTACAGCCTATCAAATGGCACTGATGATATATCCAACCATTTATGCCACAGCTGTTCTAATGGTTCCAGAAATTACAGGACAATATGTGGGACGCGATAGTTGGGCAGCACCCATTTTAGGTTCCTTAAATGGATTTTTTACTGCTTATGTCCTTTATAAATTACATAAGATGTATCCAAATGAATCACTTATTCAATATAGTAAACATATTATTGGACCCTTTCTAAGTAAAATACTTGGATTATCCTACCTGTTCTTTTTCTTGTTTATGTGTGGGTTCATTTTAAAGGAGTATTATTTTTTCATTGGAATTTCCCTTTTACCAAAAACTTCAATGATTGCAATTATAGGAAGCGTTGTTATTATGGCATCCCTCGCTATAACTGGGGGAGTAGAGGTGCTTGGGAGAGCTTCCCAACTATTCATTCCTATTTTCATTCTCCCTATACCGATATTTACAATCATGCTTCTTAAAGACTTTGATCCAAAGAATGTTCTACCGATCTTGGAACATGGTTTGTTACCTGTGCTCCAAGGTGCCGCTGCCCCACAGGCTTGGTTCAGTGAGGTATTCCTTATATCTATGTTTCTTCCCTTTTTAAAAGATCCTGAAAAAGGATTGAAATGGAGTTTTATCTCAGTATTTGCGGTTATGCTTAGTCTTGTTAGTTTAAATTTACTGACTATTTTCCTATTTGGAGAGATGACTGCTAGTTACACTTTTCCTGTTTTCAAGGCTGTACGGTTTATCAGTCTTTCTGATTTTTTTGAACATTTAGAAGCGGGAATTATCACTATTTGGATTTTAGGTGCGTATATCAAAATTACAGTCTTCTATTATGCATTAGTTTTGGGTACCGCACAATGGTTGAACCTTTCAGACTTCAAGCCAATCGTTTTACCATTCGGTTTATTAATATCTCTATTTGCTATTTGGGAATTCGCAAATTTACAGGAACAGTTTGAATTTTCAAAGTTCATCTTCCCGTTTTATGTTCCATTTATGTTAACTGTTCTACCAACAATATTATTGATTATTGCTAAGATACGGACAAGAAATACTATGAAGAAAGAGCCACCACGTATATCCAATTATTAGAAAAGGTTGATTTTCAAATATTTTATCTCAGACCCTTCCTTTTCTGTTTTGATCTTTTTGATCGAAAATCAATCAGTCAAATAAAAAATGATGTTTTAATAAATAGGAAATTCGCTAACAGAAAGGACTTGTTCAACTTGTTTCGAATTTTAAAAAAACGTCCTCAAAAACAACATCCTATTGAAGAAATGAGTAACCGAAATCTTCCTCTGTCAACAGAGTTGGATAAAAATCTTCAAATTCTAAAATCCATTTATAAGGGTTGCATCGATGTAATCTATCATCCTTTTTTAATTGCCGGAAAAACAAACCTTGTATATATTGATGGCTTATCTGATACAGAACAAATAGATTCTAGCGTCCTTGCTCCTTTAATGTCTAAAACAATTGATAAATCGATTAACCTTCAAGAGACATGTGAAAATATACAATTATCAAATATACGAGTGGTCAAGACATATGATGATTGTATAAAGAACATTTCTAATGGAAACCCTTTAGGACTAGCCAAATGGGATAAGAGGTCCATTAAAGAACCTGATTCCGAAAGCGTAATCCGGGGACCAAGAGAAGGATTTGTGGAAACTTTGGGAGTCAATATTTCCATGCTTCGGCGAAAAATCAGAAGTCCTAACCTAAAAATGATTAAAATGAATATCGGGAGTTATTCTGATACAAGTATAATCATTGCTTATATAGAGGGAATTGCTAATCAGTCATTAATAGATGAGGTTCAAAACAGACTACAGAAAGTCGAAATCGACAGTGTTTTGGAAAGCGGATATATCGAGGAATTGATAGAGGATAATGTTTTTTCACCGTTTCCGCAGTTACTTGATACGGAACGACCAGATGTCGCCTCAGCTAACCTATTGGAAGGACGTGTCGTCATATTAGTAGATGGTACTCCTTTCGTTCTAATTGCTCCTGTAAGCTTTTTTTCTTTTTTTCAGGCACCTGATGACTATTACCAACGTTATTTGATTAGTTCTGTTATAAGAATAATGCGTCTTTTCTTTATGTTAATTTCTGTATTCTTACCTTCGCTCTATGTCGCAGTTTCCAGCTTCCATCAGGAGATGGTACCTACAACCTTGATATTAAGTATGGCATCGTTACGGGAAAGTGTCCCATTTACTGCCTTGATAGAGGCAGTAATAATGGAGATTGTTTTCGAAGCGCTTCGTGAAGCAGGGCTCCGTCTACCTAAACAAGTCGGAGCTGCAGTAAGCATTGTAGGGGCATTAGTTATCGGGCAAGCTGCTGTTCAAGCAGGCCTTGTTTCTCCTCTCATGGTAATTGTTGTGGCGATTACAGGCATTGCTTCTTTTATGATTCCTCGCTACTCAGAAGGAGTTGCTTTAAGATTGATTCGCTTTCCCATCATGATGCTTGCTGGAACGATGGGGCTATATGGATTAGCGCTTGGTTTTATTGCGATAGTCATCCATTTATGTAAATTACGCTCTTTCGGTGTTCCATATCTTTCACCAATAGCCCCAACAATAGGACGAGATATGAAGGATGCTTTTATACGTTCTCCTTGGTGGATGTTAAATACACGACAACATTTAACTGGAAGAATTAATAAGTACAGACAGGCTCCCAATCAGCAACCAAAGCCAAAAAATAGATGAAACTTACTGAAATTAAAAGGAAGGGAATTGAAAGAATGAATGATACTTTGTTTCGAATAATGAAAGCTATTCTTTCCTTCTTTCTTATTCTTTCACAGTGTGTTTTGCTAACTGGTTGCTGGGACAATAAGGAACTAAATCAATTAGCCATCATAGTAGGAGCAGCCATCGATAAAGAAAAAAATAATAAAATTAAATTAACTGTTCAAGTCTTCATTCCTCAATCACAAAGTGGTGGCCAACAAAGTAGTTCTGGTAAGGCCCAAGTAGAGATCAAATCAGCTGTTGGAACAAACCTGGCTGATGCTGCATCCAATCTTCAACGGGAATATTCACGCAAACTTTTTTGGGGACATTGTAAAACATATATTTTTGGCTGATCCCTCTCTGAAAAAGGGAACCTCGGAAGACAAATAGACTTCATAGACCGTCACCCAGAGCCTCGCGAGGATTCTCACTTATATGTCAGTGATGGAAAGGCATCTGACATTTTACAGCTATCAGCTTCATTAGAAAAATATGTAGGAGATGTGCTTAGAAAGATGTCGGAAATGCATGTTGGTGCAAATATGACATTGAAAGATTTTGAACTGATGGTTACAAGTGAAGGAGGAGGTGCACTATTACCGCTTATTAAAATCAAGCATCAAAATAATGATGATAGGAAAATGAATGTCTCTCCCATTATTGGTGGCACAGCTATTTTTATGAGAGATAAAATGATTGGGAGAATTAATGAAGTTGAATCAAAAGGATTATTATGGGTAAGAAATCAAAATGAATTACCTGAAATAACAGGGTATCCCAAAAAAGGGCAAACCATTTCACTATATCTGAAAAGAACAAAGACAAATCTGGTTCCAAAAATTGAAAACGGAAAATGGAGTGTCACTATAAATATATCAAAGGAAGGGATGATTGTTCAAAATGGAAGCAAAATAAATATTATGAGTAAGAAAAATACAAAAAGAGTAGAAAATTATATAGAAAAAGACGTTTCTAATTCCATAGAGAAAGCCCTTAAGCAGGTAAAAGATGGAATGAAGGTGGATCCCTTTGGATTTGCTACTGCTTTTCATCGTAAATACCCAAAAGAATGGGAAAAAGTAAAAGATCACTGGGAAGTTGTTCTTCCAGATATCTATGTAGAAACGAAAGTTAAGGTACATGTACTAGAGCCTGGGTTGTCGACCACTACTTTGGAGTGAAATGAAAAAGGAGCAAAAAAATGAAGATATTTGAGCTTATAGGAATATCCATATTAGTTTTTCTGATCCTCTTACTTGAATGGCGGAAGTTATATCCAAATCAAAAAAAAGAAAAAATAATACTTGTGACCTTAACAGGAATAAGCTTGCTAGTTGCTATCTTACTTCTTTACTTTCCAGAAATTCCGGGTCCAACTCAAATGATTAGTTCCCTCTTTTTCCCGCTAGGGAGGATGCTTAAATAAAATATCAATCACTAGAATATCAATCTATCCAATCAGCCAAGTCATTGATGGAAGCACTAGATATTATTAAAAATATGAATGATACCGGTAAACGGAAGGGGTCCAGAAGGAGCTCCTCTTAGTTTTGTCTCTAATCGGGAGTAGAAACATGTATATGACGATGATGGAAGTATCAATCGTCATTATTATGAAATGGCAGCATTAACTGAATGACGAAATCATATTCGGTCAGGAGATGTATCTGTTCGAGGCAGTAAACAAATAAAGATTTTGAAGAGTATCTAATTCCAAAAGAAGAATGGTTAGAAACTGGTTCCCATCATAATCGGCTTGAACTTCCTCTAGTTAAATTCTGAGCGGCAGCTGCGATCTCTTTTCTTTTTGTGCTAACGCGGCAGTTAAGTTGAAGAAAAAATTTTTAACTTGCTCCACAATCGGGGCATATAGTGGAGTAATCTCAGTAGCTGAAAAAATGTAAAAGAATAGTTCGCATACTGGAATTTTGATTTGGACTACGACCAAAGTCGTATAACGATTTAGTTCATAGCCTGATGTAATATTCTAACCAAAACTTTATAATGATTAATGAATAAAGGTTTGGTAAATATTACGATACAAAGAGGAGTAAATGTTAAATGGAAAATAAGGGATTCAAAATATTGATTCATGCTAGTACTTGGTTTGCACCTATACTAGTTCCCATTATCACATATTTTATTATTTCAGATCGAGAAATTAAAAGCTTATCCTTACAGGCTTTGGTATTTCATATTGTGATTGGTATTTTAATCTCAGTGTCTGCTTTTTTTTCTTGGATATTAATCGGGATTCCATTCCTCATTATTTTTGGACTCATTGCTATAATAGCTCCGATTGTTGGAATTGTTAAAGCATTTAATGGGCGTCCTTTTCGATATCCTATTATTGGATCATGGTTTTGATTAAATCTAAACGAATCTAATCGTGTTAAATAGAGGTAAATTAATCTCCAAAGAGAATTGAGGAGGAATGGATGTCGCAAAATGGAATTGTTTTAGTAGCAAGTGTGTCAATCTTTAGTGATGAAAAAGTCTTGATTATTAGAGAGAATAAACCAACTGCTGTTGATAAGTGGAACTTTCCGAGTGGACGTATCGAATATGGTGAGGACATTCTCTATTCAGCTCGAAGGGAAGTTAAAGAGGAAACGGGGTTGGACGTAAAATTGATTGGCACTACTGGTGTATATAATTTTATCAGTAGTACGAACAATCAAGTTATTTTATTTCATTTTATTGGTGAAGTTACTGGAGGATCATTAAATCTCGAAGAAGGTGAGATTTCCGACAGCAAGTGGATAAAAGTAAATGACCTTGTAACATTTGAAAACGAAGACTTAAGAGAACCGAATGTAATAAAGCAAATAATCGATAACCTATTAAAAGAGAATTTACACTCGATTAGTGTGTATAATGAGCAACTTATTAAATAGTTTTTAATGAGCTCTAACGGGTGCAAGAGTTGAAGATGGGATCGCCGCAGGCGGTCCTTTAAGTATTTACAACTATAAACCAAGTTTCTTATGTCTGCGGTAAGTAACAACTATTGCAAAAGTACAATAGTTTTGATATACAAGTTATAAAACACAATAAACAGGTGATGAAAAATGAGACAGGAAATATTTGGGGAATTCTTATTGTCTATTATTAAAATGTCGGGTGTACTCGGTGGTGATAAGTCTTTTGTTGAAGGGCTGACCCCAAAACAATTGCATCTTTTAATGGAAATAGGCTCCAATACATACCGTCACGGAGATTTGGCTGGCATTCTTGGTGTGGAGCCTTCCACGTTGACAAGGACACTGGATCCACTTGTGAAATCCGGCCTGGTGGAAAGGCAGCACAACCTGGACAATAGAAGGGAAGTACTTATCAAACTTACCGGAAAGGGCTTGGAAGCAGTAGCGAATGCTCATGAGAAACATCATCAGTTGTTTGCGGACATTTTAAAACAAGTTCCAGAAAACAAGCGAAAGCAAGTAGATGAAAGTGTGTCTATTTTGTTGGAGATTATCAAGAAGACAAACGTTAAGCATTAAAAAATAGAACGGCTGCCTGGATATTGAACCGAGTTTAATTTTCAGGCAGCCGTTTTTATATAAAATAATTGTAAAAATACAACAATTGTGTATTGACAACGGATGAAAATGTTTTATATTTGTATATATACAACATTTATAATTAAGCAATTAAATCAATGATCTTGGTTATAATAAAATTGGTCTAGTCTGGCATCATATTGTCTTGAAAAGGCGGGTGTTTATTTAGATGGAGTAGTTTTTCTTAGTGAAAAAAATAAAAAAATATTATTCAGAGGAGAATCAAAATGAAGTTATTATTACGTGTAGTTGTCTATATAATGACGTTCGTTATATTTTTGGGAGGGGTTGGTGTGTATGGATATATTCGCACCAATCAGGAATATTGGAATCCTACTCGACAAACACCAATCCCTGCTTTACAACGCGTGAGTGTGCCGGAACATAATCCCCAAAAACCAACAGTAGCTGTGATTTTATCCAATCAGACCACTGAAGTGTTTGATTTTATGGTTCCCTATGAAATGTTTGCGATGACTGAATCTTATAACGTGTATGCAGTTGCTCCAGACAAAAATATGAAAACCCTCTCTGGGGGCTTGGATCTGATTCCGCACTATTCTTTTGATGAACTGGATCGATTATTAGGAAAAAGTCCAGACCTTATTGTAATCCCCGCCATGCCTATAGTTGACGAAGTAAAGTATAAACCTGTCCGGGAATGGATTCGAAAACATTCTGATACAGAGTTGTTAAGCATTTGCGCTGGAGGGTTGAATCTGGCGGATACAGGTCTATTAAAAGGGAAAGAAGCAACAACTGACTGGAAAAGTTTTGATTATCAAGAAGTTAATAAATATCCTGATACAAAGTGGAGAAGGGATTTGCGTTATGTTGTAGACGGGAACATGGTTTCTTCAGCTGCAATTACTTCTGGAATCGATGCCGTCCTCTATGTGATTTCAAAGCAATTAGGCGAACCAATGGCGGAGAAAATAGCAAATAAGATCCATTACCCTTCTTATCATTTCGTGAAAAATCCAAAGGTAGATCCATATTATGTGGATGGAAGTGAATTGATTTATACGTTCAACACAGCATTCCAATGGCACAAAAAAACAGCAGGGGTATTGTTGTATGATGGGATGGATGAGGGGGCACTTACCACGATTTTTGATACGTATGCAAATTCAGGAACAACAAAAATCTACACCGTCTCAAATGCTAAGCAGCCTATTGTTACGAAGTATCACCTTAACCTAGTTACTCGATATCACATGTGGAATGTGCCGAAGCTAGATCGAATGTTCGTTCCGGGGGAAGAAGCGAAGTCTTTAGCTGCAGAAGAAGTCAAGGATTGGAACGTAAGGGGTAACAAAGTAAACCTCGAGTTTATTCACAGCGGCTACTCAGACAGATTTATGTTTGATGTGACACTCGAAGATTTAGCGAAGCAAGAGGACGTCCTAACCGCTAAATATGGTGCCAAGCGAATAGAATATCGTGCTGAAAATCTAAAATTCCAAGGCAGTCCGTTTTCCTATGAATCTTTCGGGATACCAGTTTTAATCAGTTTAGCTGCAATACTTACAGCTTTCTTTATTGATAGAAGATTCATTCGAAAAGAGAAGAAAGGGCGTCAATCATTAGCACTTTGATCAGTCGAAATCTTCGCTTTTTATGTATCTTAATGTTGGTACATTGGTTTGTGTAGGTACTATTTTTTATCTCTCAAAGTTTTCTGAAATCTTATTGCGCATAAATACTGGGAGGGTTTCTTATGAATTCTTTTCTTTTGAATTGGGCAATATTTATTTTTATGGCTGGTCTTATACTATCTTTGCCACTTGGAGCGGTATTTTACTTGAAAAATAGTCAACTTAACGATTTTTTTACGAATCCGAGAAAACTTAAAGCGGCACATTTGGATTATATTATGCAATCCTTTTCGATAGGTTTGGTCTTGCTATTAGAATTTACGATGGAGATTGAATTGCCTATATATATGGTTATTTCTTTAGCATTTGGAACGTTTTGTAACCCGTTTATTTTTTTATTAGAAGCCACTCCATTATATAAAGCAGAAGTCAGCAAAATCATTTATCGAATACTGAAAGTCATAAGCCCTGCATCCTTATTTTTTGCTTGGATTGCCATTACGATTACATCCTTGCCTGCTTATATTTCTTGGCTGCTGTTATTTTTCACACTTATGCTTGGACTAGGAATCATAACAAATAAAAAGAAACTTGCCCTCGTTACAAAGGGTACTCAATTGAAAAAATGAAATATATGCCTTCCATTTAAGGCGTACAGCCTAAGTTCATAAGAATTTGGGCTATTTTTTTGTAAACAAAAAGCACCGCAAATACGGTGCAAATTGAACTGCATTTTAAGGTTCCCTGTATTGTAATTGGTATTTTAATCATGGTATTGTTATCAGTTTTTTTCAGTAAATCCAATATTAAAAGTATCATTTAATCATCATAATCTTTTTTAAAGAGTAATTCCTTTGGGACCTCAGTACCCCGAGAACCACGAATGTCTGTTTCCTTCATTTCTGTTGGGTAGAACACGATGAAGTTTTCAAGATTCATTGAAGCTATTTTTTTTGGTAAAGCCTCTAGTTGTGGGTGCCATGCTACGGTCCCCCTTCTGGCACTTAATACAATCACAAGATCAGTTGATTTAACATGATTTAAATGACTTTCATATAAGGAATTCCAGCTATCTATTGATTGGAACTCGATTCTTAAATTAGGGTGTACTTGCTTAGATGTCTTTTCGTACATGTCTAAATTATCACGAATGACAAGACCCGTCATTGTAGCACTGAGCTGTGAGGCAATGCTCTTAATAATGGATATGGAATCGCCAAAACCCGGTTTGTGCACGATATTATTTGGCAATATAAGAATGACCCTTTCCAACGTATTTAACGGTTGCTTGATATGGGTTATAAACGAGCGTTGATACGTATGTTCAAGGAAATTATCAATTACTTTCCCGAATATTTTTCGGCCGCCTTCGCTTTCTCCATCCCACCCCACAATGATTGATGTGCTTCGTTCTTCCGTAGCAGCGCGTTCTATCCCCCTTCCAATATTATAATCCACCCGTGTCAACAGCTTAACAGAAACATCTGCCCCTGACGCATAGATGACGGAGCGCTCAAGCTTTCTTTCTGCTTGAGCTACTCCATTGTTTGCTTGTTTTAAATCTTTTTGAACGACTGATAATGGGTAAAGCGGCTCATCAGTCTTTATTGCCTTTTTTACGACAAATCCTAAATCCAGCAGGGATTCCATTGTATGTGGATTCGCCATAGGGATTAATATGCGTTCAGGAAGTGTTTCATCCATTATCGTATCCTCTTGTGCAATGGCTAATTTTCTGCCATATTTTTCGCAGAAGTAGGGGCCCATAATACAAGTAACTAAAATAATAATAATGACAGCATTTATGATTTGCTGGTCAAATAAACCAAGGCGATATCCAACAAGTGTTATGGCTAATGTTGCTGCCGCATGTGATGTAGAAAGCCCAAACATTACCTTCCTTTCCGCTTTGGAATAACCATATACTTTACCTGTTGTCCAACTGGCAAACAGTTTACTGCCTATCGCTACTATGGGGATTAACAAGGTTAGTAGTAATGCATTGGAGCTGGATACAAGAACACGAAGATCCATTAGCATACCCACGGATAACAAGAAGAATGGAATAAACAATGCATTTGCCGTAAATCTGATTCTGTTCATTAATGGACCATGATCATAAATGTATCGATTAAGGGCTAGACCGGCCAAGAATGCGCCAATAATTGGTTCCAAGCCCACAAATAATGATATGGCCCCGGCGACGAATAAAATGGCCAGGACAAAATTAAATTCTATCGTTCCTTCATTATTGGAGCGTTTAAAGAACCACTTTGTCAGGTGAGGGGTGAAAATGAGAACAACTACAGCAAAGACCGTTGTTGCAATAATCAAGTACATCCAAAATCCAAGTGTTAAATTTCCTTCAGCTGCCCCTGTTATGACAGCAAGAAAAAGCATAGCTAGACTATCTGTTAATAATGTACCGCCCACCACTGTTGTAACAGCTTTGTTTTTCGCAATACCAAGCCGGCTTATGGCGGGGTACCCTAAAGGCGTATGTGAGGAAAAAATGGTGCCAAATAAAATGGCCGATAGTATACTGAGATTCAGCCATAAACCTAATATGACTCCAAGAATTAACGGGATTGAAAACGTGAGTAAGCCAAATAAAATACTGCGATTTCTGTACCTTTTGAAACCATCTAGATCCAGCTCAAGTCCTGCTATAAACATAATAAACAATAATCCGACTGTTCCAAGCAATTGGATTGTTGAATCACGTGCCAATATTTCCAGCCCGTTTGGTCCGATAATAATTCCCGCTATAATGGGACCGATAATAGCAGGTACTTTTAATTTTCCCATGAGTATAGGAAACAGCAAAAAAATTAACACGGCTAAACCAAATATGAGAACTGGCTCCTTCAGTGGTATATGCAGCATAAATCCTCCTCACTTTCGTCAAACATCAGCTGTTTTTATTGGATATTTATAAACCTATTAGAAAACCACTGGTATCATTCGTGAAAATTCAATAGCTGACTTTTTTAACTTTGTAACGAGCGGTTTACTTAAAGTGGAAGGATTTTGATCAAAAGGGCACATTGTGAAGGTATGTACTTACGAACGGGGGCAAGAGTTAAAAGATGGGATCGCTGTGGCGATCTATTTTCTTGCGGAGCTAACGTTGTAGTTTTGCTTTAAAATATTGTAAAAAATGGTTAAATTTGTAATATAATATTAGTAACTCATTGGTTATTTTGGAGGTGTTATGATGATTTGGATTTATATATTTACACCTGTCATTATATTGGCTGGAATAGCCATCTATTTTGATAAAAAATCTGGGGCGACATCACCAGATGAAAGAACAGCTGATAAGTTAGAGGAATATCCACCGGAAAATCCTTTCGGACCCTATTTTGGACCTTAAAATGATTCAAATACAACATTTCAAAGACAATGTGAAGGATTGTACTTAAACGGATGCTTAAGTTCAATTTGGTGCGGGAAAGTAACCTAATGATCGCTGCGGCGGTCTTTTCTTTTTGAAGTAACTTCACTTTAGTTCAAAAGGTAAACTTATGGATTTGCATAAATAACCTATAATTTTCTTAAAGAGGGGGGATTATTGCTGCATCCCCTTTTCTTTGTCAATAAACCAGTTAATCCAATATGAAAATAGTATAAGAATAATATTAATAGGCGATACCTACACGTGATTTTATATAATCGCTTGCATTTATCTGTTTAAAGGTAAATTCTGCTGTATCCGGTACGGATATTTCAGCTCCACCCTCCGGCAAAAAGTTTCGCTCTATTCGATATTTGCCTACCCTTTCTCCATCCGGCAAGTACGTAGGACAGACAATCGTCCAATCGAGGGTTGATTGTTTGAGCATATCGTACACTTTATGATGTTCTATCGCTGCACGGGTTGACTTCCGCTTCGATTCGATTGATTGATAACGCAGAGAATTTGGCGTGGTTCTGCTTTGCAAAATACCCGCAGTTCCTATAGTTATGATTCGTTTTATACCTTCGTTTTCCATTGCTTCGATAATAAATGGCATACTTTCTGATAGAGTAGTTGTGCCATCAGTATTTAATGCACTAATAACTACATCAATCCCGTGCATTACACGTACGATATCATCTTTGTTTAAAACATTCCCTTGAAAAATGGTTAAATTTTCATTATTTATTTGAAACTTCTCTGGAGTGCGAACTAATACAGTAACATGATGTCTGTCATGAAGGGCATAAGTCACTATTTGACTTCCAACTCGTCCAGTTGCACCTAAAATTAAAATATTCATAAGAATGAGGCTCCTTTTGTGTCTTGTTCAACAGGGGCTTGAGTTATACAAGGGGGTGCAGCGGCAGCTCCTTTAATTATTGAGCTAACGAAGCAGTTGAAGAATATCTGAAGAAAAAAGCACCTTTTTTACAAAGGATGCCACTCTAGTTATTTCCTTTGGCTTTAATCTTCTTCTTTTGAAATCAATTGCCTGCCGCCATATGGTATTTTCATTACTAAAAAGTGATCGTCACTATGTCATGCCTATATATAATATAGACGGGCTCCAATTTCCTCTCTGAGTGTAATATATATTGTAATGTCATTTTAGCTCGCCATACATTCGAAAGGAAGTGTAAAAAATGAATAATGCCTTCCCGATTTCAAATGCCTTACCAAATGCCTTACCGAATGCCTTGCCGATTACTCCTCTTCCCCAGCCATTGTCTTACTCCTATGCAGCTCCTGTTTATGCAGGTTGTTTTCCTGTACATGGGTGCGGTGAATTTATACTCATAGTGGTGTTGTTTATTTTATTAATCATTGTTGGTGCAGTTTGTTTCTGTGGTTAAAAGATATGACTGTATTTATTAATAATCCTCATCTTTACTACGGATGAGGATTATTTTTCTTTAAACTTATGCAAATAACATACTGCCATAAACAACATTTTTTTATTGCCAAATACAATATTTTTCGAAAGCAAATGGGAAGTAAATTAGACTGTGAATAAGCTTCACAAAAGAACAGTATACCATACTAATACTTTAGAGATTTATTTAAGAAAGGTGGTGATCTATTAAATGTATAATCAGACAGTATACTCCTATATAAATTATGATCAGCAATTGGAGCGTCAATTTCCAAGTTTACCAGTGCCATCGTTCCCAGGATTACCAAGTTTACCAGGTTTACCAGGACCTGAGTTTGGGGGGCCATCAAGATTACCAGGTCTACCCGGATCACAAATTCCACAAGCCCCAACTGCTCCTCCTCCATCATTTATTCCTCAACAAGTAGCTGCTACACCATATGCTGTTGATCCAGGAGCAATTAGATTGTGCCAGTTTCGTAATACCTTTATATGGCTCAACAATGGAGAAGCGTTTTGGTTTTATCCCATTTTAATAGGTCCAAGATCTGTTGCTGGTTTCAGATGGAATGGTTGGTCCTGGACGATTTTTGGTATTGATACAAGGAGAATTATTTCGTTTACGTGTTATTAAAAACAATAATTTTTCGAGGGCGATGCTTGAATAAGGGCATCTCCTTTGGCTTGTTTGATTTTAAACCGATTGTGAAGAATTACACTTAAAGTAAACGAGGGCGTTTCTACAATAGTGGAGACGCCTTTTTACTAACGAAAGCTGGTTGAAGAAGGAATTTATTTTTATTTCTTGAATTTCTAATTTAATAGAAAAAATAATAGAAATTAGAGAAGGGAGCGAGGTTATTATGATAATAAAAGGTTTCGGGGGAATATTTTGGAGGACTAAAAATCTAGATGCTATAAAAAAATGGTACAGTGAAGTGTTAAAGATTGAAATTGATGAGTGGAATGGGACTATTATTAAACCCGATTCAGGAAATGAAACGATCTTTTCTTTCTTTACTGAAGATGACCCTTACTTCCCGACAGAGCAGCAAGTGATGTTAAATTTCCAAGTTTATAATATAGAAGAGACTATTAAGCATCTTGAAAAGATTGGTGTACCTCTTGCTAAGGAAAAAGAGATTAGTGAATTTGGTAAGTTTATTTGGATTAAAGATCCTGAAGGTAGACTGGTTGAGCTATGGGAGAGATAAAGGGTTGGAATTATTCATATTTTCTTGAATAAACGGATGTGAAACAAGGAGCTGTAGTTGCGGCTCCTTTTTCTTGTTCCACTAACGTTGCATGCTGAATACTTCATTAACGAATTGGGTTGTTTGTGGTAAAATTTAAGTGATAGGAGGGATTTTTTGGAATTTGTTATGATTTTAGTCGCTTTTATAGTTTGTATGGCTATTGGTTCGGTACTAAATATATTATTAAAGACCACCAAAAAATTAAATTGGCTCATAACCTTCTTGATAAGTCTGTGTGTATCATTATTTGTTCAAATCTTAAACATGATCTAAAAAAGTCCAATTAAGATAAAAAATAAATTTCAACTAATGGGTGCGGTGAGACCTGAACTGATACCGCGGAATGGGACAAGAGAACCGTCCCTATGCATCATCTTGCAACAATTGGTTTATTAAAAGTTAAAGAATAAGCGCAAATGATCTCCTCCTATAATCAGGATAGGGATTATTTACGCTTATTTTTTTTGTAATTATAGATATATTCTGCATTCCTGGCATTAGCCAGTTTCGATATTGGGAGTATTTATATAAACTTTGTAGGTTTATTTCCAGAAAAAATATTCAGAAGATATTAAATAAACTGATTGTTAACCGTTGACAGTTAACTACAATTATCCTACTATTAAAAATAGTTTGATAAAACGCTTGAAAAGTGTTCGGAAAAGGAGGCGCTTTCATTGGAATCGATTGTTAGAGATACACTAAATACCCAAATCTATCAAATATTAAAAAAACGTTTATTGGAAGGTGACTACTTTCCTGGTGATAGATTGGTAGAAGCAAAACTTGCGGAAGAATTCGGTACTAGCCGCGGACCGGTGCGTGAAGCTTTAAAAATCCTTATTCAAGATGAGTTGCTTGTGCAAAAGGGGAACGCAATACATGTGTTTAGCCCTTCAACATCCGATATGATTGATATTTATCAAGTTCGGCAGCAAATGGAATCGCTCGCAGCTAAATTAGCTGCTCAAAAAATTGAATCTTCAGAATTAAAAATGCTTGAAAAGATCGTTGAAGAAACTAAAACAGCATGGTTAAAACAGGATAAAAATCAAGTAGTGGAATTGAGTATCAAATTTCATGAGATTATCCTGAAGGCATCCGGTAACCGCCAGCTGATTTCATTAACAAATATGATTCGGGATAAAGTTACCTATCTAAGGAACAGTGTTGTTAAAGAAGCCATGCGAGATGAGAGTCCTATCGAAGAACATTCACGCATCCTGTCAGCACTTAAAGAAAGGAATGGGGATAAAGCTGCAAAGGTAATGCTTGAACACATTGAGCATGATTTATTGGCACTTATATCACTCTATAAGTAGAATTCTTCTTTAACGTTAAATAGGTTTAGATTATGGGAGCTGAATACAAATGGGAAAAAAAGCATTGGAAGGTTTAAGAGTGCTGGAAATGGGACAGCTAATTGCCGGTCCATTTGCCTCTCGGTTATTAGCTGAATTTGGTGCTGAGGTTATAAAAGTCGAACCTCCAGCTAAGGGTGATCCAATCCGAACATGGCGGGTTATGGAAAACGGTACAAGTCTATGGTGGTATGTTCAATCCAGAAATAAAAAGTCCATTACAATCGACCTGAAGCACCCTGAAGGACAAGAGCTGATACGCGGGCTGGTGAAAGAAATTGATATTTTAATAGAGAATTTTCGCCCTGGAACATTGGAAAAGTGGGGTCTCGGATACGAGGAATTAAAAAAAATTAACCCAGGTCTGGTTATGATTCGGGTGTCCGGGTATGGCCAAGATGGTCCGTACAAAGATAAACCGGGTTTTGGATCGATTGGGGAAGCAATGGGAGGTCTTCGCTATATCACGGGATATCCAGATCGTCCGCCGGTACGAGTAGGTGTAAGTCTTGGAGATTCCTTGTCATCGCTTTATGCTGTGATAGGTGCATTAATGGCGGTTTACCATCGTGATGTGAATGGTACAGGTGAGGGGCAGGTAATAGACGTTGCCCTATATGAATCGGTGTTTAGTTTATTGGAAAGTGTTCTTCCTGAATACGACCGTGCAGGATTGATTCGTGAAAGGTCGGGAAGCATGCTGCCGGGAATTACACCATCGAATACATATGTTTGTGCGGATGGTACGTATATCGTTATTGGTGCGAATGGAGATGCCATTTTTAAAAGGCTTATGTATGCAATGGGACGAGAGGACATTGCCGAGGATCCGCGCTTTGATAACAATGCCAAACGATCTGAACATGCTGTATTCTTAGACGGTCTTATCGAAGAATGGACTAAAAGTTTGCCATTCGCGGTAGTAAAGGAGAGTTTGGATAAAGCGGGGGTCCCGGCGGGTTCCATTTATTCTGTGGAGGATATAGTAAATGACCCGCATTATCAAGCCAGGAAAATGATTCAGGAAGTAGCCGTTGATGGTCTTGGCATGTTGAAGATGCCTGGAATTGTACCAAAGATGAGTGAAACCCCTGGTGAAATCCAGTGGGCAGGACCAGAATTGGGGCAGCACACCGATGATGTTCTCGGCGGGAAGCTTGGCATGACTGAAGAGCAAATAGAGGATCTAAAAGCAAAAGGGGTTATTTAAGAGAAAAACGATCCCATCCAATTGATAAAGTTTGGAATTTCTTAAAATAAAAGAGGGGATGTCTTATGAGCCTTCCGGATAAAGTAGAAATAATAGAAGTCGGACCCAGGGACGGGATTCAGAATGAATTTAATTTTATCCCGACCGAAAAGAAAATAGAGCTAATCAATGCACTTAGCAAAACTGGAATCAAACGGATGGAAGCAGTTTCTTTCGTTCATCCGAAATATGTGCCGCAAATGAAGGACGCAAATGAAGTTCTAAACGGCATAGAAAAAAGCCCTTCCGTTCAATATATGGCGTTGATTCCTAATAAGAAGGGGTATGACCGGGCGATAGAGAGCGGCGTCAATTCACTATCACTGGTAGTAGGTGCAAGTGACAGCTTTAATTTAAAAAATGTAAAAATGAGCCGGGAGCAATCTATTACTAATCTTGCAACGGTAATCGAGAAAGCAAAAGCAAATGATATTTTTATCCGCTATAGTATTGCAACTGCTTTTTGGTGCCCGTTTGAGGGAAAAGTAGATGCTGACCTGGTTCTCAAAATGGTCGAGGAAGCAGAAATGCTCGGTGCAGATGAAATTGTTCTTGCCGACACCATAGGAAGAGCGAATCCAAAGCAGGTGTTTGAGTTATTTCAGGCTGCCCTTTCATTAAAAACAAAGTCAAGTATTTCGGCTCATTTTCACGATACATATGGCATGGCACTGGGAAATGTAATGGCTGCATTAGAAGCGGGGATCACTCGTTTTGATGCTTCTATCGGCGGTCTTGGCGGGTGCCCATTTGCTCCAGGTGCAGCTGGCAATGCGGCAACAGAGGATCTTGTTTTCATGCTGCATGAAATGGGCATTGATACGGGAATTGACCTCGGGCAGCTTCTAGCTTGCATCGAATTACTGAAACCATTTACAAATCGCGAATTGACGGGTCATCTTCATAAAGTAAAAGGTTGCCAATCCTAAATAGAGGAACACGATAACCTTTTGAGTTGTTTTTAGCAAGGGTAGGAGGGGTGAATACGAGATTAGTTTAAAATGTTTAATAGGATATCTCTATTGGATAAGGCGGGTTTTGCAAAAAGAAAAATAGTTGAAGGGGAAGGGATATAAAATGAAAAAGGTAATTTCAAGTTTTCTAGCCTTAATTTTATTAATGGGAATTTTGACAGCTTGTGGGGGAAAGGCAACAAATCAAGCAGCTTCTACAAAAGGGGAAAAAGCTGAAACCAACAGCGGCGGAGACGGGTACGAAGAAGCTACTATTCGTTTAGCGTACAATCTTCCTCAAGACCATCACATTTCTGTTGGTATTGAAGAATTTGCAAAAAAGGTTACTGAAAAATCCGGCGGTAAGGTAAAAGTGCAAGTATATCCAGCTGGACAGTTATTAAGCGATAAGGAAATGAACCAGTCGATCCTGACAGGCGGGGTAGAGATGGGATTAAACTCGGCAACACTTTGGGCTTCAACAGTTCCTTCCATGGGTATCTTTGATGTCCCTTATGTTTTCCATGATTATGACGCTGCTGGAAAAGCACTTTCAGGTGAAATGGGTAACAAACTAAAGTCTGCTATGGAACAAAAGGGTGCAAAGGTATTATTATTTGCTGACTATGGTTACGCTCAATTTGCTAATAATGTTAGACCGCTTAAATCGCCTGGAGATTTTAAAGGCTTAAAAATCAGAAGTATTGGCGAAATTCCATCAGAACTAATTAAAGCATATGGAGCTTCTCCAGTGTTTATGGGCGCCGGGGAAGTTTATATGGCATTACAGCGTAATACAGTTGATGGTGCAACATCCGGAACAACTGCGATGCTTCAAAGAAAATATGATGAAGTGGTTAAATATTTAACCATTAACAATTATGCCTATTTGGAGTTTATTTTAGCCGTAAATAAAGGCTATTGGGATAAGCTTCCAGCCAAAACACAAAAGTTAATTGAGGAAACTGCTGCAGAAACAGAACAATGGATTCGTGAACAAGCTAAGGCTGAAGATACTAGAACTGCTAAAGAACTAGAAAAGAAGGGTGTGGAAGTTTACGTTGTTCCTAAAGAAGAACTAAAAGTTTGGAAGGACGCGGCTAAACCAGTATATGATATTTTCGAAAAACAAGCAGGAGATCTTGGTAAGGAACTTCTAGACCTTGCTGAAAAACAAAACTAAATTAGTAGAATTATATCATCACCTGGGAGGATATGTCTCCCGGGTGAATTTTTAAATAATGTCGTTTCTGACATAGTTTGGAGGAAAAAATGGATTTATTTAAGACGCTTTATAAATTCATCGATAGAATCATTCGTCTTGGGGGAATCATTTCAGGCATATTCGTAGTGCTTATGACAGGAATGATCTTTTATGAAATTGTGTCTCGTGCTATTTTCAATTCCCCAACGATATTTGCGACAGAATTATCCATTTATTCGTTGATTGGAAGCTGTTTTATCGGAAGCGGATACGCGTTAAGAACCTTTTCACATATTACAGTGGATCTTTTAACAAATGCGGTACCATTAAAAGTAAAAAATATTTTGGAGGTGATCTCCAATATTTTAGGGCTCCTTTTTAGTGTCATTTTCACATTTTACTCAATCCTGCATGTCCAAGGGACTTATACTATCGGAACAACATCCTCATCACTTTTAAGGGTGCCGATGTATATACCGGAAATGATGCTTCCTATCGGCGGGGTATTGCTTTGCCTGGCATTTATTTTACAAATCATTGATGGTTTTAGTCAGAAAGGAGAGACTCACGCATGAATATATTTTTCCTTGGAGGAATGGGGACTCTCCTATTAATTGGTCTGCCCGTTGCCTTTACTCTAGGTTTACTTACGATAGGCGGTATGTATTTCTTTAATGGCGGAACACTAGCTTTCAATCAAATACCGATTATTTCATATAAGGCATTAGATTCATTTGAGCTTACGGCTCTTCCATTATATGTATTAATGAGCCAGATTTTATTAGTTTGCGGTGTAGGGAAAGATTTATATGAAATGGCAAGCAAATGGTTCAGACATTTGCCTGGCGGGCTTGCTATTGGAACTATTTTCTGCTGTGCCATTTTTGCTGCTATTTCAGGCTCTAGTGTCGCAACAGCTATAACGGTTGGTTCAGTGGCTCTTCCAGAAATGGTTAAACGAGGCTATACGAAAAAATATGTTTTAGGTTTAGTAGCAGCAGGCGGTACATTAGGGATTTTGATCCCGCCTAGCGTTCCGATGATTCTTTATGGAAATATCACTGGAGAATCTGTAGGTAAACTTTTCATTGCAGGTATTGTACCTGGAATAATCCTTACATTACTTTTCACCATTTTTGCCTCCTGGCAGACAAGACATATTAAGGAAGAGCCTGCTACATGGGGGGAAAGATTCGAAGCCTCCAAAAAGGCTGTATGGGGGCTAGTCCTGCCAATTATCATTATCGGCGGTATTTATTCAGGCCTGTTTACACCAACTGAAGCTGCGGCAGTGGGGGTAGTCTTTAGCTTATTAGTCGCTGGGTTAGCCTATAGAAATTTAACGTTTAAAAATATGAAAGAAATCTTATTTTCAACCGTTCAAACAAATGCAATGATTCTTTTCATTATTGTTGGTGCCATGCTGCTTGGCTTTATTTTAACGGTTCTAAGAATCCCACAAACTATTACTGAAATGACTACATCATGGGATGTTTCCCCTTGGGTCATTTTTATATTAATAAATATAGTATTGTTGATTCTAGGGTGTTTCTTGGAGACGGTTTCCATTATCGTGATTACTGTTCCAATTTTATATCCAATTATTACATCTTTAGGTTTTGATCCAATCTGGTTCGCTATTATTTTGGTTGTTAATATGGAATTAGCATTAATTACACCACCTGTCGGATTAAATTTATTCGTATTAAAGGGAGTAGACAAATCTGCCTCCATGTCAGAAATTGTTAAAGGTGTTTTTCCATATGCGATTATCATGATAGTATTCATCGGACTGCTTGCGTTATTCCCAGAAATAGTCACATTCCTTACTAATACCGGAAATATAAAATAGCAAAACAACACTTGACCGGTATCTTTAGGATGCCGGTTTTTGCGCGATGCGCAGTCGCTTGGATTAATCTATTGAAGGTCATTTTCCTACGTTTAAAACTAAAGATTGTGAAGGATTGCACTTAAACGATCGGGTGCTTTAGTTAAAGAATTATGGTTCCTTGCAAATAATTTCAAAAAATGTTATTCTGATTATGAATTATTTTTGTTCGGTGTAAAGGATAGCATTAGTAAAACTTTTCGTCTTGATGATCACTGAGAGCAAGGATAGTAATACATTGTGTGTGCTAACACACTAGGAGGCAACAAACATGGAAAAAGGTAAAGTAAAATGGTTTAATGGTGAAAAAGGCTTCGGATTCATCGAACGTGAAGGTGGAGAAGACGTATTCGTTCATTTCTCAGCTATCCAAGGCGAAGGGTACAAAACATTAGAAGAAGGTCAAGAAGTGACTTTTGATGTTGAGCAAGGTCAACGTGGAGCACAAGCAGCTAACGTTCGTAAGGCTTAATAATAGTGCCAAACATGGACAGACTCTTTTTTAGAGTCTGTTTTTTATTTTTCTTAGAAAAACAAATAACCCCACTCAGGTAATGAGCAGGGTACTTGAAAACAGTAAATCAAATGGTAAACCAAGTGTAGCATATAAATTGTGGATTACCTAATTTCTTCTTTTTATTTTTTTAGAAAGAGAAAGACTCTGTTGGCAACATTTATTGCAATATGCTTGGTTAATAACCGAGTAAAATGACTAAAACTAACCAGATAGGTAACTTGACTAGATAATAATGGGGTGATTTTATGAGTAAAGCTAAAGGAAAAGGTGGAACAGGGAGAGGAACAGACAAGAAGGGTTGGAATCGTTGGCAAGCTAGTACAAACAAAAAAAAGAGTGCAAAACCTTATATAAGTAAAGGTACAAAAAAAACGGATGTTGAATGACCCCACGAGCAATAGTTAAAGTCACTTATCCGAAATAAAGCGAATACTGAATAAACGCAATTATTCAACGTGTGCGAGCTCCTTTAAAGGAGTTCGCTTTTTTCCTTTTTCAGCTAACGGGTGCTTTCCTTAAAGATTGCTAATCGAGTCGGCTTTTTTTATTGAACTATATTATTATTAAACCGCCTTTCCAATTCTTCGGCTTACCATTTCTCATTAGTTCTTCTGCCTTAACCTCACAGTCAGATAATACATCTTTTGGTATCATCTTCAACCAACATTATCCCAAACGGAAGAAGAACTACCTCATCTAAATAGCCAAGAATGGGAATGAAATCTGGAATTAGGTCAATCGGACTGAACGCATAAGCGACAATACTAGCAGTAAATACTTTTGCAAACCAAGGTACTCGGTGATCTGAATAAATATCTGTCGTTTTAAATTTTTCGCCCAAGCCTTAATTTTTTTAAACATTTTATCTCCTAAAACAATTAAAGATTTTGCTTTTATTATAACAAAAGGGATTTTTTTTATTGAACTAACCTCCGTATGGGCTGTTATAAAAATTTATCCACTTTTCAGCTAATGTGTGCTTATATTAAGCAAGATTGTTACGGCGGTCATTTTTGTTATAGAGCAAATGTCCCAAGTTATAATAGTTAATTAGACATAGTAGACTCTAATAAACAGACTATGTTAAAAATTAATGAACTAAAAACGGGCAAAGGGTGTTCGGATTTGGCAAAATTTAAAGAGCAGACTGTTCTTCTAAGAATCAGCTGGATGTTCCTTCTATTTAACGGAATTGGGATCTTGATCTTTGGAATATTAGTTGTAACGTATCCAAGGATTGCTGGTCCATATGATTTAGGATTGCTTCGAGCTCTTGGTGTTGCAACGACAGGAATGGGTTTTTTCGGTACCGTGATAACTCTTACGTCGTACAGAAGAAAAGAAAGATGGGCGTGGCTTACACTCTGGTATTATCCCACCTTTTGGACTTTGCACTTGGTTGGCGGACTGCCGCCAGGGAATGATCATATCCATCAAGTTGTTTTCATTGTTGTATCTCTCCTGGGATTGATGCTACCTTTTAGATATTTCTTCCCGCGAGAAACCGTCTAACCTTGATGGTTAAAAAACGGGATTGCTAAAGCGATCCCGTTTTCTTATTGTACTACGGGGGCTTTACTTGAATAACAGGGGCTGTTCGGCAGCTCCTTTTCTTATTCAACTACCATGAAAATTAACTTCTGTAATTCACAGAAAAAGGCAATACTAAAGAGGACGCAGCTCATTCGATTTTCAAAAAAGGGGAGAGCGCCAATTTCATGGATTTATGGTAATAAGGTGGACTGGATTAAGAGACTTTAGGTTCTTCCAACGTAACGGTATATCCTAAGCTTTCGAGTCGTCTCAGAGAATGTCGAACAATTGACTGTTGTCTCTGCTTATCAAAGTAGTCTTCGCCTAAGTCTACATACATTTCTTTTCGAGTTAAGAGATAATAGGAGATACGTAACATTGCGTGAGCGACTACAATACCAGCACGTTTCTTACCCTTTCGGGATGCTGTACGCCTATACAGTGCTCCAAGATAGTTTTTGGATCCTCTGACTGAATGAGCTGCTTCGGTTAACGCCGATCTTAAATACTTATTTCCTTTTTTAGTTTTTGCTGATTTTCTTTTTCCTGCACTTTCGTTTTGCCCAGGAACTAATCCTGCCCAAGAACACATATGAGCTGCAGTGGGGAATTGTTTCTTCACATCAGTCCCAATTTCAGATAAGATTTGTTCAGCCATTCTGGTCGCTATACCTGGAATCGAATCTAATCGTGCTATATCTTCTTGATGAGAACTGACTCTGTCCGCAACTTCCTTATCAAGCATCTCGATTTGCTCAGTTAAAAAGTCGATATGACCTAAAATGGTTTTTAACATAAGGCGTTGATGTGACCTTATATAGCCTTTTAGGGCGAGTTCCAATTCTTCTTTCTTCTTTTTCATAGTGCGGCGTCCAAAGTTTGCTAGTTTTTCAGGATCCTCTTCACCGTCGGCAATGGCATGAAGCATATCCCGTGCTGAAACGCCCAACACATCTGAAACAACTGACCCCAACTTAATGTTCGCTCCTTCTAACACTTTTTGGATTCGATTATGTTGTCTGGCACGTTCTTCAATAACACTTCTACGATAGCGAACGAGTTCACGCAATTCACGTTGATTCCGGTCAGGAATATAACTGGCTTTAAGTAGTCCGTGGCGAAGAAGTTTGGCAATCCATTCTGCATCCTTCACATCTGTCTTTCGTCCTGGAACGGCCTTCATATGTTGGGCATTAACCACTAAAAACTCAATATCCTCAGCTTCTAGTAAATTCACAATAGGCTTCCAATAAACACTCGTGCTCTCCATGGCGACATGGGTACAATTATGTTGTTTAATCCAGTCAACCAACTGTAAAAGAAATACAGTTTTAGTAGAGAACGTTTGAATCTCCTTTCCTTCAGGTGTCAAAATACAGGCAGTAATATTGTCCTTATGGACATCCATACCGCATGCTCTTTCAATGACTATTTCCATTGAAATCATCCTTTCTACGGCTCACATAATATTAGAGGCTGGTGCATCAACCAGAATAGGATTAATCTACCATGTGTGCTTCCCGTAAGGGAGCGACAGTCAGTGGTGCACCGTGGTCGTTGGAGTCAGACTAACGGATGGGCTCTAACGCACCATAGTTCATCGACCTTCCTCTCCCAGCCGTAGAATCAGTATTGACGGTTTAAAACTATTTTCATTCTCTGTGGTGAAGCGCTGATTTTTGCGCTTCATGAATGGCTAACGGGGCAGGTGTGCGGCCGAGCCTAGGTCGTATCATATAACGGGTGGGATTCCCGTCGAGTAAGAACTAGCCATTCGCTCGTAGCGAGTCTTGGAGGACCAAAGGTAACTTTAGTCTTTAAGCGTAGACAGTTAGGTGGCGGGCCGAAAGCCAATTGGTTGAAGGGATTGAGCTCCATAATGTTAGTAAAACGAGAGGGCTGATGTTTTACCTGCAACAGAAAGCTACATTTTATCCATCGTTTAAGGCAAGATGGATAAAACCTCTCTGGAGTCAGAGACCTTGGCACGTTACACATTGATATGATACGGCAACTCGGGAGACTCTATTGGTCTTTTCTTAATGGAAGAGTATGGTGTACAAGCGATAACAAGCAAGGAAGCCAAATGCCGAATAGGGAGTCGGATAGCAGCGTAGTACCAGTGAAGTTGAGTAATGCCGATGGAGGAAAGGCTAGCTACCAGTTATCAACCTTAATAGGGACACATTTACTACACTCTGAGGTAGGAATAATGATGGAAACAAAACTATTAAGGATAGCAGAAATGTGAATGGTAACTAGGAGGAGCCGTGTGCATTAATAGTGCAAGCACGGTTCTGTAAGGGGGTGGAGTACAATCTACCGAAAGGTAGAAAGTCTCCATTCTACTCGACTAATTGAAGCAACGAATTTCAACCGTTAAGATTGTGCATTTTTAGTTTATGTACGACTTTTTGTCAATTATGATCACCAGTAAGGAAGTGCCCTACAACACACAATGCAGGGGCACTTCTTTTTATATAACAATGACTGTATCATTATAACCATAGCCATAACCATAATCATAACCATAATAGCCACCACAGCCACCACAACCGCCACAACCTACACAGCCGAAGCAACCGAAACATCGGAATCCTCCGCAACGGAAGCCGCCACATCGCATTCCACCACCACATCGCATACCTTCAAAATGACGAGGATCATTGAGGTTTGGATCAATAGGAATTAACGCACCCACTTGAAATTTATCCATTCCCAACGTTTGTAGTTGGTTTTGAAGATTCTGCGTTTTTACCCTCACCATGTATCTAATAATCACTTTAATTCAACATATGAATAGAGAGTCGGGCATGGTAATTTGTCAGATTTGTGTGAACAAAATTTTTAATGATTACGTGTACTCTCTACAACAAGTTATGATTCCTTTTAGGTCGCTGTTACCGATTTAATAGTAAGAGGCGTAGTACCAGCGCCTGTTCCTAAAGAACATAATACGTCTGTACCACTGCTCAAGGTAACTGTTCGGTAGCTGGCTAACCAAACGAACCAGACGAACCAGACGAACCATGAGAACCAGACGAACCAGACGAACCAGACGAACCATGAGAACCAGACGAACCAGACGAACCAGACGAACCAGACGAACCATGAGAACCAAACGAACCAGACGAACCAGACGAACCAGACGAACCATGCGAACGATGCGAACCAGACGAACCAGACGAACGATGCGAACGATGCTTTACGGAAGGACTAAGTGCGATTAAATCCAGAACGTTTTCAAACTTGAACTCAAGCAGCATTTCTTTCTTGATGACATCACGAAGAGTTCTTTGAACACTTTCATTAATAGCAATAAGATCTGACAAAGAAACAGTTGCAGGGGAAAACTTAGTTTTTGTATGGGGTAATGTACCTAAAACAAATTGAAGTTTCTCTGCTTCTGCATTTATCAGGTGAGCGAGAGCTATTTCCTCAAGTGCGATGGAAGACAATAGCAACGGTATAGTTTGAGCGGTGCTAAGCGAAATAGTAGGCTTAATATTTGGTATGGTTGGATTTGACAATATTATTCAACTCCTTAAAATTTGTAAGTCGTTAGTCGGTACAATTTATTCATTTTACTATTAAGTGGAGCCTGTATTCCTGTTCCTGCAGGAAATATATGGGTGCAGTGGAAATGTTCTTGCCTCGTTTTGAAGATGAACAGGAAAAACTTCCTTGTAATGAGGGGGAAATTTATTTGTTCAATATTGTGAAAGTTTTCACTTAAACAAACGGGTGCTTTAGTTGAAGATCAGAAGCTGCCAGTAAGGAAACAGGCCTGTTTAGTATAACAAGAAGGAAGTAAAATTCTAGACTTTTGCTTAATACAAATACAATGAAGAATAGTTTAATAAATAGGCAAATATCTATTCCTCTGTAAATATGGACACATACACTATTTTTGAAACAATTTGAGGAGGAGATATAAAATGGAAAGACAATTCTTTAGAACCGGTATGGGTTATGGTATGGGATATGGAGGATACCCTGGTTATGGTATGGGATATGGAGGATATCCTGGTTATGGTATGGGATATGGAGGATATCATGGTTACGGTATGGGATATGGAGGATACCCATTCCATCACGGATTTGGCGGTTACCCATTCCATCACGGGTATGGCGGCTATCCATTCCATCATGGTTGCTGTTAGAGATGGTTTGAATTTTTAAGCAAATGTTTAGTAACAAGACGCAAAAAATAATTGCAAAATTATGTTAAAGATGGGATGTCTGCGGCGATCCCGTTTTCTTATCGTGCTAACAGGGCAGTTTTGAAGAATCAATTAATGATTAACGTTGCACTTGACAAAAAATTGCGAAGCAGGGGGGAGTTATCTCCCCCATAGTCTTGTGGTATTAAGTGGTACTATAACTCGTCCGTTTATTTGTTTATGAATGATTGGGTTTTTAAAAGGATCATATTCCTCACTATCATTAACAGAGGAACGAGCCCGTACATCTATACCTAATATGCTTCGGATGCCATTGCTGTTTGTCATTTAATCATCTCCTTCTATAGGTATTGATGTAATTATTTTCTTTTAAACAATAAAAAATACCTAAAAGAAGATGAATAATTTAAAGCAAAAGTTATCCTTATTTACCTAAATAGCGAAGTAAAAAAAGAAGCGTCTTAAGGCGCTTCAATTAAAAGAAACTTCTTCATGTCCTATATTATGCATATGAAAAATTTATGTAGTTGCTTCTACAATTTAAATATTTTCTTTGGGGATTTGCCGGAGATGGAACCTGAACCGGCACCGCGGAATGGGACAAGAGAACCGTCCCTGTGCATCATATGACGTTCTCTGGCAATTTTTTCGTGTGACTACAGATGGAAACTTGTTATATATTAAGGATTGATTCACCCATTTTATCATTGATGTTTCTTTAAAAAGGTTAACATTTCGTTGAGGGCATTTTGAAACGATTTTTTATTAAATTTAGCAGAGTAAGGGTCGCTAAATCCGTGCTGTCCATTAAATTTATGTATTTCGATATTTTTTTTATCAAGAATTGAAATTAACTGATCGACATTAAAGGATTGTTCCTCTTCTGGAAAGAATAAAACCACAGGGCATTGAGGGACAATCTGTAGGTAATTTCGAATTCTCGAACCATAATAGGCAACGACCCCATCCAGACTATCTTCCTCACTGCACAGCCAAGCAACAGTTGCGCCAACGCTGAATCCAATCAAATATATTTTTTCGTAATTATTTTTAACCTCTAACAATAGATTCTTTATTTTGTGTACAGCTTCGGAAAACCCTACATTGTTCATAAAATGATGGTAGGCAATCTCCTCTTCAGAATAAGTAAAAGGTTGTTGCCGCTCTAAGAGGTTCGGGCAGATTACATCAAAATCCTGTTTTGATAATAATTCACAAAAGTTCTCCATATGTTGATTAATGCCATAGATTTCGTGTATGACAATAATCAAATGACTTGAATTCTTCAGTATTTGAAGCATTTTATCCCCCATAAAGTGTCCATATAAAAACATGAAAAATAATCAGAACACTGCACCATAACGATTGACGGCAGTGACGGTAATCAGATTGCCAATTATATATTAAATGAATAAGTGGTTGAATGCCAGTGCTTAGAACTTGTTTTTGCTTTACCTATCCAACCTGATTTTAAAAGTTCTTTTGCTATCAACATATTAAAAAATCCGTGTCCGACTAGCGCTACAACGTCCTTTTCTTTCGCAAATTCTATTAAACGTTCAGATGCTGCCTTCGCTCTGTTTTTTGCATCACTAAGAGATTCGCACTCAATGGAATAGCCACTGAACCAAAGACATCTAAAAAAAACCGCCCAAAAATTTGGTTTGAGTTTTAAGCCCCCAAAATTATTTGAAAGAGAAGGAAGTTCTGTTTCGCGGAACAACGGGTCGGAGATAGTTTTTATGTTTGAGTTTAAATAACTTGCAGACTCGATAGACCTTTTTAAGTCGCTTGTAATGACAATATTTGCAGCAGACATCAATCTTAGAGTTTCAGATGGATAGGAGTTTTCCGAATATACCCCACTGCCCTCATACTGTTCCACCCATTTTTTAAATTCCTTACATGTCATTGGATTATTTTCAGTCCATAAAGATCTGCCGTGTCTGATTAATGAAATTTCCATTGCGGGGACTCCTATTCATTTCATTATAATTCTAATGGTCTCGAACGGTCCTTGTATAACATTTCAATTGAAGTTAGCTGATAAACACAATGATGGAACCTGAAACCGGCAATCGCAAAATGATGCATGAGAACCGTCCCCATGCATCATTTATTTGTTATGTCCAATATATTGAAATGAGTAAATATGAGTTTTCGTTAGTTCAATGGCTTCTTGGATAAAATGTTCTGGCGGTTCTTTGAAGCCATTTTCGATCCAATTTTGGAGGAGCCCGTAAAAGCCGTAGGCTGTGTAACGTTTAAAATAATCCATATTCACTGGGATATTGTTGATGGTTTCGAAAATAAATTGTTCCTTATAGATTTTTATGATTGTTTGAGGGAACCGTGTATGCAATCCTGGTAACGTGTCATCGTAATTGATCAATGTGAAAAAATTCTGATTTTTGTAGATATAAGAAACGATATTAAAAGATGGGGCATTTAGCTTGGCTGTCTGAACCTTTTGTCCAGTTACATATGCTTTGCCTACGGAATCCTCCAATCCCTCAAGCATGGAAACAAGTAAATCCTCAGCCAATTCCACTTTATCTATGTAATGGATATAAAAGGTGCTGCGATTATAGGCGGCATGATCGACAATGTCTTTTACTGTAACGGAATGGTACCCCTTTTCTTTTATGAGTTCAATTAATGCGTGCTTTAAATGTGCTTTTGTCCGATTTTGCCGTTGAGATGTTGTATTTTGTTCATTATTCATGAAAAAAACTCCCTCAATATAGACAGATTTAGCATAAGTGTCTAGCTAGTAGACACTTAATGATATCTTAATGATTGTATAATGTGAACAAAATAGTACAATTTAATTGTGAACAAAAAAGCACAGATAATAGATATATCTATTATTTTTCTCAATAATGTGCTAAAGAATTCTTAATACGAGGAGGATTTAGTATGGGTAAATTACAAGGCAAAGTCGCTGTGATTACCGGTGGAGCATCTGGTATTGGGGCAGCAACAGCACGTTTATTCGTTTCAGAAGGAGCCAAAGTGGTTCTTGTTGATTTAAATGAGGAAAAAGGTAAAGCTTTTGAAGCAGAATTGAAAACGCTTAATGCGGAGGCTCTTTTTATAAAAGCCAATATTACGAGTGAAGAAGAAGTCGCAAATATCTTTAAACAAACCGTTGAAACATTCGGCAAAGTGGATGTGGTCTTCAACAATGCCGGTATTGGCCGTGTTCATCCTTCACATGAATTAGAATACTCAGAATGGCGCAACACTGTAAATGTTGACTTAGATGGCGTCTTCTTGGTAGCACGTGAATCCATCCGTGAAATGCTAAAAACAGGCGGTGGTACGATTGTGAATACAGCATCTATGTACGGTTGGGTTGGGTCACCAGGTTCAGCAGCCTATAACGCGGCAAAAGGCGGCGTGATTAACTTAACTCGTTCCCTTGCACTTGAATATGCTGAACAAAATATTCGTATTAATTCATTATGCCCAGGTTTTATTGATACACCAATTATCCCTGAAGAAAGCAAGCAGGCTTTAGCTGCTGTCACACCGATGAAACGTCTGGGGAAAGCAGAAGAAATGGCAAAAGCAGTGTTATTCATGGCTTCTGATGATTCTTCATTCATGACTGGTAATAGTTTGACTGTTGACGGCGGGTATACAGCGCAATAATAAATCAAGGGGATTATGTAGAAAAGATCCCCTTTCAAAGGCGCATATATCCTTAATGTGAGATATTTTAATTAAAAATAATTTTTAAAAATATGCTTTAGACTTAAAGGGAGGAATTACTAATGAGTAATCGTTTTGATGGGAAAGTAGTCTTAATTACAGGTGCAGGTTCTGGTTTAGGTCAAGCCTCTGCCCTGCAAGTTGCAAAAGAAGGAGCAAAACTTTCACTTGTTGATTTAAATGCTGCTTCATTAGAAGAAACAAAAGGCAAAGTGTTAGAAGTTGCACCAAACGCAGAAGTGTTGCTGATCACTGCGAACGTGGCAGATGAACAAGCCGTTGAAAACTATGTAAATGAAACAGTTAAGAAATTTGGTAAAATCGATGGTTTCTTCAACAACGCAGGAATCGAAGGAAAACAAAACCTTACAGAGGATTTTGGCATTGAGGAATTCCAAAAAGTAGTTGGCGTCAATTTAAATGGTGTGTTTTATGGTATGAAACACGTATTGAAAGTCATGAGAGAACAAGGCTTTGGCTCCATTGTTAATACTGCTTCTGTTGGCGGTATTCGAGGAGTAGGAAATCAATCTGGTTATGCAGCTAGTAAACATGGCGTGGTAGGCTTAACAAGAAACTCTGGTATTGAATATGGTCAATACGGAATCAGCATTAAAGCCATTGCACCAGGCGCTATCATGACACCGATGGTCGAAGGTTCATTAAAACAAATGGATCCAGATAACTGGGAAGAGGTAGGAAAACAATTTGTTCAGCCAAACCCAATGAAACGTTTCGGTAAACCAGAAGAAGTAGGTTATTTGGTGGCATTCTTATTATCAGATCAAGCCAACTTCATCAACGCAACCGTCATTCCAATTGATGGCGGACAATCTTATAAATACTAAGAAGTGTGGAGATCATTCTCCTGCTTCACCTAATATTAGGCGCATTTCTACTAAGAAGAAATGCGCCTAATTTGTGATGCATGGGGACGGTTCTTGTGCATCATTTTCAGTCGTTTTCAGCCCATGTATCAATCCTAGAATCAGGACTTGCACAGCAGAATGGGACATGAGAACCGTCCCCACGCATCATTCTTTAGTTGGTTATATAACTAGATACTGAGAAAAAGGCAACATACCCCAGAATCATTAAAAGTTGCAGAATGACTCCAACAATACTACAAATTAAACCTGCGGTTGCCAATCCTCTACCATTTTCATTTGTTTTTTTAATCTGTTTTATAGCTATTCTTGAAAATACTATTCCAATAATACCTAAGATTAAACCAATAAAAGGAATAAATAATGATAAAATACCGGCAGTTATAGAAATTACTGAACTATTGTTTGTTTGATTTTTTTCAGACATTCTCTTCCTCCCCTTTTTTTGATAATTTTACCATTAGTTATTTTTCTTAGATATAAAATATTCTCTATCCCAAACTGGAACGTTTTTTTTATACTAAAGCAGTATGCCGCTAGGACTACTTTTCTAACTTCCTCTATGGTAATAATATTTGGGCTCTAATAATACATACTGTGCTTAATACATCCTTCGGCAAATTTTTCCTTAAGTACAAGGAGAGGACCTGTGAATTAGCCGGTTTTATACAAACGTTTGGTTAAGGGCATTTCCCTGGAAATTTGTCGAATTAAAGGGGGAAAGTAGGCCTATAATACATATCCTGATTGGCAGAAGCAGCCAAACTTCATATTATCCCGCTAAGCATATACATAAAGGATGCAGAATGGAATATGGGCGGTATAGCCGGAGCCGCCACCTATCCCGAATATAGACGAACCGGTTATGTGAAATCATTTATTCTCGAATCCTTAAAACAGATGCGGGACAATGTTCAGATAGTATCCCTTTTGCACCCATTTGATATTGGCTTTTATCGGAAATATGGGTGGGAGATTTAAGTGATAAGAAAAAAATGACGATTGAAAAAATCAACCTTAAGTTCCTCGAACCACAGCAAGGTTTTATAAGACGATGCTCAAAAGACTCCCATAACGGAAGAGATAGAAAGGGTTTAATGGTAGTTTGCAGTCAATATACAGGGATGCTGAAGCGCGATACCAATTGGTGGGGAAGCAGCAAATTTATGACGATCATTCTTTGGAAGTTCCATTGTCACGGTGCCCTTATTTTATGGCAAGAGTCGTGAATACCGAGGAATGCTTAAGGCACTGCAATCATACTGTTCCACCCATTTTTAAAATTCTTTACAAGTAATTGGATTATTTTCAGTCCACAAGGATCTACCGTGTCGGATTAATGAAATTTCCATTGCGGGACCTCTATTCATTTCACAATTAAGTGTAAAAAAACTAAAGAATTTGCAAAATATTCTAAAATCAATAGATAACTACAAATTTACAAATGTGCTAGAATTTTTATGAATTCATTCTATAAGCGTTTAACTATTGCGGTTTGAATGAAAACAAAATGGGCTGCTAGTTTGCATAGCAACTAGAGGGAGGGTGAGTAAGGCTTTTCACGGAAATTTAAAAATATATGAGGGAGGAGTGAAAAAAATGAAAGCGCTTTTTTGTCCGAACCATGCTTGCTCCGGTGCTGTTTTTTATCGACTGTCAATCTATTGACGGTCAAACAATCAGCAGTCGGATAGCATCGGTAGAAGGCACTAATGCATGGAAGAACAATATTTCCAATTCAGTAAAAGGGGAATTAAGCACCAAAAGTTCAACAGCTGAAGGATTATAGGAAAAATCTACTTGATAAACAAACACAAACAAATAAATAACAAAAAAGACCAACAAGACAAAGCGACCATTTAAGAGTGTATTCTTGTTGTGTCTTCTCACCTTTTTTATCGGTATGAGAGGAGGAATGATTTCATGTTTTACAAGTTTAAAAGGGTTATTTCCATAATGCTTGCGTTTGTCTTATTTTCATCAACCCTGGCTTCCGGTGCATTCGCCCAAACGTCAGGAACGCAAGGATTATCGCAAAGTATGGCACCACCGAGAATCACTTATACAGGAAATGCTGAAACTTATACAGTGGACAGAAAAGTGAACATTAAATGTGACGTTAAATCTGGTGCGGAACTGGTATCTAATACGTGCAAAGATATTGTTGGAAATGCTTATACTTTTAAAATTGGCTATAACAAGTTTTCCGCTGTGGCTGTAGATAAGGAAGGCAATATCGGAAACGGTTCTACAAACTTTACCGTTACTGTCACCTATGATGGTCTTATGAAGTTAACGGAGCAATTTATCAGCAATAAAGGAGTGGCCAATTCGTTAACCTCTAAACTGCAGGCCGCTAAAGCTGCAGATGCCAAGGGCGATACGAATGCAAAAGAAGGCACGCTTGGAGCATTTGTTAATGAAGTAAGTGCCCAGGAAGGGAAGATGTTAACTGCAGAACAGGCAAAAATATTGAGAGATTTAGTGGGGTATCTGTCAGCACTGGGTGCAGGCCGAACTGTTACAAATATAGACAGCAGCTGGAAGTTTAATTATGGAAATGTTGCTGGTGCAGAAGCTGGATCATTTGATGATTCTGCTTGGCAGAATATTAACCTGCCGCATACATGGAATGCTGACGATGCTGCATCTGCCAATTATAAGCGCGGCATCGGCTGGTACCGCAAAACGATTGACTTTGACAGCGCAACTTATTCAGGCAAGCAGATTTATCTTGAATTTGGAGCGGCTTCAACTAGAGCCGATGTGTATGTAAATGGTGTTCATGCTGGTGAGCATCTTGGAGGATTTGGAGCATTTCGATTTGATATTACATCTTTGATTACTTTTGATGTTCCAACTGTCATTTCTGTTAAGGTCAATAACGCAAATGATCCGGCTATAGCTCCTCTTGATTCCGGAAGTTTTGATTTCTCGCTGCAAGGCGGTTTGTATAGGGATGTATCGATTATTGCAACCAATCCGATTCATATCGATACAATGGACCATGCTTCTCCCGGTGTATATTTGACTGCCACGAATGTTTCACAAGACAGTGCAAGCCTTAATGTAAAAACAAAAATTGTAAATAACTCGAATGCAGATAAGCCTATTAAAGTAACAGCAATGCTTAAAGACGCAAACGGAAACATCGTTAATACAATTGAAGATTCTGCTAACGTCCCTGCGAACGGAAGTTATCAATTTGATAAAAATACAACTGTGAAAAATCCTCACCTTTGGAATGGATTAGCGGACCCTTATTTGTACCATGTCGATGTTCAGGTTACAGATGATAAAGGGAAGACAAAATTAGATTTTGTCACACAAAATTTGGGATTCCGTTACTATCGTGTTGACAAAAATGATGGATTTTTCTTAAACGGAAAATATCTTGACTTGCATGGAGTAGGTTACCATCAAGACTATGTGAATGGAATCGGTTGGGCAAGCACTGAACAAGACCGAAAGTCTGATTATACTGGCATCATGAAAAACATGGGGGTTAATGCCGTAAGGATGGTTCATTATCCACATGCTGCGTGGGAATATGATACAACCGATGAATTAGGTTATGCTGTCTGGACCGAAATTCCTCTCGTAAAACAATTTACGGAGACTGCGGACAAGAAAAATATTGATCCCGCCTTTGAAGAAAATATTAAACAGCAATTAACGGAAATGGTCCTCCAGCATTACAACCACCCTTCGATTATGTTCTGGGGTATGAGTAATGAGATGCCAAATTATGATACGGATAGTGCGGGCAATTATTTAGGCGGAATTTTAATGACGACGCTGAGCAATCTTGCCCATCAATTGGATCCGACCAGACTGACAACCCTTGCGACGGACCAAGGAAGTAACGATTTATATTATCAAGTCCCAACAGATCTAAAGGCCATTAACCATTACAGTGGTTGGTATGTATCTGATATTAACGAGTTTACTTCGTATTACAATGGCAGAAATGCGGTTTCTACTTCACCGCTTGGTGTCAGTGAATACGGGGCAGGCGCTAATGCGTTCCAGCATATGGATAACCCGACAAACACTGACGTATTGCCGTCAACAAGCGGTTGGCATCCGATGGAATATCAGTCATTGGTACATGAAGGCGATTGGGCACAGATGAAAAAGCGACCGGAAATTTGGGGTAAGTTCATTTGGAATATTTTTGACTTCGCTTCTTATAAAAAAGACGAAGGAGGCCAGATTGGGATTAACGATAAGGGTATGGTAACCCGAGATCGTCAAACGAAGAAAGACGCTTATTATTTTTACCAATCCGTTTGGACCGATAAGCCAATGATAAAATTAACTTCAGAAGGATTTGAAAATAGACCGCACAGTATTCCTGTAGTAAAGGCATACAGTAACTGCGATGAAGTTACTCTGTATGTAGATGGAGTTAAGAAAGGTACGGTTAAGAGGTCATCACTTAAAGATTCGCAAAATGATACGGTATTTACCTGGTCAAATGTTGATATCGGATTAGGTGAGCATACAATCCGTGTAGAAGGTACTAAAAACGGCAAAACCGTTTCGGATAAAGCAAAATGGAACGGCATTCTTGGCAACGATACAAGAGTTACATCCGAAAAATATTTGGTTTTAGAATCATCTCCATTTGATTCTAAAGGAAAACCACATAGTCCTATGCCAGATTCTAAAATTGAAGCACCAGGAGAAGCTGCCACCTTAGCTGAATATCTAAAAAATATTAATCTTCCATTTGGATCCACTGTAAAACTTTATCAAAAAGATGGTGTAACTCTTGTAAGTAAAGATACACCAATTGCACCTGATATGAAGTTAGTTGTTACATCTGAAGATGGAAAAAATAAGCGGGTCTATAATCTCTTTATCCGTAACATCGCTTTATTAAAACCTGTCAGTGCAAGCAGTGTAAAAGGCGGCAGCCAATACGGCTCTTTTGTCACTGATGGAATAACCGATAATAATACCGCAACTGGCGTATGGGCACCATTTAGAGATGCAAGCAGCAATTACAGCTTTCCTTCGTGGGTGATCACCGATTTAGGTGATGTGTACAATCTTTCCGCGATTAAAAATTATTTTGTTGAAAACGGAAAGTCCTTTGGATACAAAATATATGCCGGAAACGAATTGAATGGTAAGGATTGGAAGGATGAAAGCTCGGAGTTAGACTTAAAAGACGGCGGAACACTGATCGTGGATAAAGATTCCAATACCGATAAGTCCGGTTTGTATGTCGATCAATTTTCTTCAGCAGCTCCGGTGACCGCTCGTTATATTAAGGTCGTCATGACGAAGATGGACGGAAGTTCCGCACCTACAAAAACACAGCCGGGGATTCGCGAGATTGAGGTCTACGGTTATAAGCTAACTACTTCTTATCCGATTGACCGAGAGACAAAGGCCATTAAAGTTCCGTCCTCCACAACTGTAAACAAGGCCTTATCGAATATTTCAATCACCGGAAATGTAAAAGGTATTGCATTTACGGATCAAGGCAAAGCTCTTATAGGGACAGATCTTTTAACGAATGGCAGCATCCTTGAAATTACCGATTATAATGGCAGCAGCGTCAATTATGTAATCTATGTCGATGGTTCAACCATCCCTGTTGAAAAAGTTACATTGGACGCTGAAAAGGTAACACTTAATGTCGGTGATACAAAGCAGCTGACAGCTGCTGTAACTCCGTCATTTGCGACAAATAAAGATTTAACATGGTCTTCCAGTGATGAATCGATTGTTAAGGTGAAGAATGGTCTAATTGAAGCTGTAGGTGAGGGGAAGGCAGTCATCACGGTAACTTCTGTTGATCAAAACAAAACAGCAGCCTGTGAAGTCAATGTTCAGCGTGTGATTCAGGGTGATGGCCCTTTTGCAGTGCTTAATGATACGATGACGGAAGGAACTACGCGCGATTTGGAAGTTGATTTTTCCATTAATCCCGAGGATAAAAGGCCAAATGATGCAAATACAGACGGAATAAGAAATACGTCTGTTACCATTAACCTGCCAAAAGGAATATCCGCAAATGGGGATGATGAAGTAAGTATTATTGGACAGGACCGCATCAAATTAAATGATACTGCCGGTTTTGAAACCATCAAAAAGAATGGCACCGATGTGGTAGGTGCGAGTAAAAGCGCTCCAACAGCGGTCATTAGCAATGGCGGGCAAACCATCACCTTTACAGGACTGGATCTTTTGCCAAACAACGGTGTGGATATTCAGCTTTTCCTGAAAAATAAAGTGGTTCCTTCTTTCGGAGACTATGAATTTAGTGCCTCCTATACACCTAATGGAAGGAATCGAGTGGTCTTAAAAAATGCACCGTTTCATTCCGTCAAGACCGTTACCGATTTCCACAGGGTAATTGATACGAGTCTCACTTATAAAGAAACGGGCGAAACCTACAATAGCCTTTCTCTTAACTGGACTGCACCTGCAGGAGCAAAAGGTGTAGCGATTAAACAAACAACCGACGGCATTAATTGGACGGATGCTGTTCTCGATAAACCTATTACAGCATCTTCTACAAGTGCACATATCAGCAATTTGCCGTCAAATAAACTGTATCAGTTTAAGTTAGTTGTGACAGGCGGAACGAACGCTGGTGATTCAAATATTGCCAAATTTTATACAGGAAAGTTTGATGTAAAAACGTATGGACATGCAGCTGGGGATGGTTTAACAGATGATACGAAAGCCATTCAAAAAAGTATAGATGATGCTGCAGCTACGGGCGGAGGCATGGTTCTCTTTAGTAAAGGCGATTATTTAACCGGCACCATACATCTACGAAGCAATGTGTACCTATATCTGGATTCAGATGCTACCATTCTCGCAAAATTACATGGAATCGATACGCCGGAGCCGTATTATCTAGCCAGCCCTTATATTCCATATACACCGGATAATTCCAAATCTGGCCCATATGGAGGAAATAATAATGCACAAGACATCGGACATTCTTTCTTCAATGATGCGTTGTTTGTCGGATTAAGAATTGATAACTTTAAGATTTTGGGCTCAGGTGTCATCGATGGTAATGGTGCGATTACAGCCCAGGATGCGAATAAGGGCGATACACCAATTATTGATGTGAACCAAAATACGGTTAACAATTTTAACGAATCCTTCGATCTTGGTGATAAATTAATATCTTTAAAACTATCAACCAATTTTGAATTGGGTGGACATATCGAAAATCCGACTAATAATTTGCCGGATGATATTACAAATGATGGACCTACTATTAACCCGCAGACAGGAAAGTATTATGACGAAGGGGATACGAATAATCCGGTCATACCATATGCGAACTATAATCCTAATCTAAACTCAGATCCGAAAGGGATTCCTGATGCCCTTCATTTTAGACGGGGCGGGCATTTTGTCCTTCTTGCAACAGGTGTTGATCATATGAATCTTCACGATATTTATTACCTGAATGGAACTGCGAAGAATAAGAATGGGATTGAAAGTGCGCTAAGCTATGGCCAAAGACAAAGGGATTTATTTGACTTAATGTCAGATAATCATGTAACAGTTAAAAACATCTATACTGCTGTACAAACAGACGATATTGTAAAATTGGGCTCAGACTTTTCGTTAGGTTTTAGAAGAGCAAGCTCAGATTTTCTTGTCGATAATATTGTTGGCCGTACAGAATGTAATCTTTTCAAGATCGGTTCAGAAACAGCAGCAGACACATCAGATATCCATGTTACAAATTTACATGGTTATGGTGTTTATAAAGCAGGATTTAACATAAATGAAAACGATGGTGCTACCATATCAAATGTCACTTTAGATGGTGCTATTTTTACAAATACAAGTATTCCGATTTCGATCAATCTAACCGGAAGAAATCGAAACGGAGGCGACTCAGGGAAAGCATCCACGCGTCCAATCGGCAGCATCAAAAACGTTCGGGTAAATAATGTGACACATATTGGTCAAGACTATTTCGGACTAGTCGGGACACATATAAATAATATGGGTCCGGCAGTTGTAGTGGGATATAAAAATGCATCTTCAGTACGGGATATCACACTGAATAATATTAAATTTATTCAGAAAGGCGGCCAGCCATACAGTAATACCTCCATTGTCCCAAAATATGAGTTAGGCAATAACTACGATCCGGGCGGATATTTTAACAATGGCTCACCTGTTTATGGTCTGCTTGTAAAATATGCAACGAATGTGGTTGTCAATAATCTGACGACCGAGTTCCAGAATAATGATGACAGGTATGCGGTTTATGTTGATGAGTCGGATAAAGTTTCTATTCATAACGCGTCTTTAGAAAAGGGGAGTGACCCTAGCGCTGCTTCTATCGCTGTAATGAAGACGAATAATTTCGAATTTACAAACGTCAAGTATAAGACTGGAGAAGGAATGGAAGTAGCAATTCCTGATGTCAGTCCGGCGGTTAACATTACAAACTCACAAGTGAATCGCGTAGTATATCCTGCACCAGCACCTGCTTCAGGTGATAAGTCTTCAACAGAAATTAAGGAAGCCAGTGATCATGAACATCTTGTTAATGTTGATACTGGTCAATCGGCGATTGATTTAACAAATCGTACCATTACAGCAATAGTTGGAACAACTGATACGGATCTTAAAAATGAAATTACAGCTGCTGACAATGGTTCACAACAAATTTATGAGTTTACAGACAGCAGCCATAATAAAAAATCTGGTGTCTTGAAATCTGGAGATTTATTGTTGGTAACATCTGAGGACCATTCCAAAACGACCGAATATAAAATTGTTATCCAAACCACTATTCAAGGAGAAGGCAGTAATTCGCCAAATCTTCAATTTGTCGGTTTGAAAACTTTTGCTGTTTCCGGCAAAGCTAGTACATCTACAGATAGTAACCCATTAATGGGATTTGGTATATTCCAACAAATAACAGGTGCTACCGCTCCAGGTTCTTATTTGGAATATGAACTGAAAAATATTCCAGAAGGTACCTATTCAGTTGAGGTTACCTCGAAGAAAAAAGCGGCTAGAGGCACTATGACATTATATGTTGATGGCGAAACACAGCCAACCCTTAATCCCATTGATGAGTCGGTTTCAGGATCAGCGACTGTCTATGATTCCATTAAGGCAGGAACGGTGACAATTACAGGGGCTGGGAATCATACCTTTAGATTCTTGGTAACTGGTTATAATCAAACGAATAATCCTTCAGGAAGCGGCAACAGTTTATATGATGTAAACATAGGTTACTTTAGATTGACACCTATCAACTAACCCAACCTATGAGAACAATCAACTTATCGTAAAAATAGGAAAACCATAAAAATAGAAATTGAAAAGCACTAAATACTCTAAAAGGTTTAGTGCTTTTCTTCATGTTTGTGAAAACTCAGTCAATATTTCGTTTTATATATAAAATCATTGGTTGAATTTTCGGGAAATATTATCCTTATTAAAATAGAAATTTTTGTTGTGTGTAGGATACTATTTTAATATAGAGGCTCAAAAAGAAGGAAAAAGATGAGACTCCATCAAAATTCAACTTTAAATAAGTATTTAGAAAGGTTTTACAGTGGGGGGTTATGATGCATTCGATTTTGCTTATTGATGATGAGAGATGGGTCAGGACTTTTATCAAATAACCAATTGATATTTTGAAAAGAATCTGCCAGGTGAACGGTCAAGGTATTCTGTGCAAGGTTTGCTAACTTTTGGTAAAATTATGAAAGGAGTCATTTTTCTAAGCAATACATGCAATGAACAAAAAGGGGTTGGCCAAATGTTAGTAAGAGAAGTGACCGAAGCTGAATACCTAGAATCTATGAAACTATCAGAATACGCATTCCAATACAAGGTTCCGGTGGAAAGCATACCTGCTCGAGAAGAAGCATTGAAAAACCACAAAGTTTTAGGAATATGGGATGAGAACACCCTTGCTGCCAAACTACATATTATCCCGCTAAGCATTTATATGAAGGATGCTGTATGGAAAATGGGCGGCATTGCCGGAGTGGCCATCTACCCAGAATACCGAAGAACCGGTTACGTCAAATCACTCATGATCGAATCCTTAAAACAGATGTATGATGATAATCAGATCGTATCTCTTTTACACCCGTTTGATATCGGTTTTTATCGAAAATATGGGTGGGAGATATTAAGTGATAAGAAAAGGGTGACGATTGAAAAAATCAACCTTAAGTTCCTCGAACCACAGCAGGGTTTTATAAAAAGATATTCAAAAGATACCCATAATGAGGAGATAGAAAGGATTTATCAGCAGTTTTGCAGTCAGTATACAGGGATGCTGAAGCGTGAGACCGATTGGTGGAAGCGGAGCGTGTATGATGATCATTCCCAGCTTGCTGTCTATTACCGTTCCAAAAACGAGGCTTTAGGTTATATGCTGTACGAGGTGAAGGAACATAAGATGGAGGTTCAGGAGTTCGTTGTGATTGACCATGAAGCGAGAATCGGGCTATGGAATTTTATCTGCCAGCATGATTCCATGGTTAATACCGTGACGATGGAACTTGCCAGCCAGGATCCTTTCTCATATTTCCTGTTGCAGCCCAATGTGAAGCAGGAGATAGTTCCTTATTTTATGGCAAGGGTCGTGGATGCTGAGGAATGCTTAAAGAGATTTCCGTTCCTGCATGAAAATGAGTCCCTTTTCTTGCATCTCGAAGATTCACACGCACCGTGGAATAATGGCAGCTATTTACTCGGAATCGGAGAAATAAAGGTGTTTAAAGAAAAAACAGGCGGCCAATGTGTTCATCCCCCTAAAAAAGGAATTCAACTGAACATCAATGCCCTATCAGCCATCCTATTTGGCTACAAAAGGCCAATGGAACTTTATGAAATGGGCTACTTAAAAGGCTCCAAGAATGAGATTGAACTTTTTGAGAAGAAAATCCCGCCAATCAAATCAGCATTTTTTGACTTCTTTTGATGCATGGGGACGGTTCTTGTGCATCATTTTTAGCCTCTACTTCGAAGATCCTATGGGTGTTCGCCGCGGGTTGAAGACAAAAGGCATCCAAATGAACAATGTTGGATGTTTTTTTGTTGTTATACAAGATGCTTGAGAAGGATAACAGAAGTATGTTGGAGAAGTGAACTAGGAATAAGGAAGAGTTTTGGGGTGCTTAAAGTGGAGATAAGAAGGCCAAACCTTGAGGACACAAAAGAGTTACACTTATTTTTTAAAACCGTGATTACTGATACGTTCATGAAAGAAGGATTAGCAGATAGGCAGAAAGATATTAAGGATGAAATCGAAGCGAAGGAAAAATATTTAGCAAGTGATTTTGAAAGCAATGGTGATCATCGATATTTCTTGATTGCTTTAGATGGAGATAAAATTATTGGTTCAATAGAATTTGGTCCTGCAAGTGATCTTATCTGTAATTGTACAAACAACGCTTTCAAAGGGCTAATTGAGGTGGGTACAGTTTTTGTACACCCTGACTTCCAGAGAATGGGGGTAGGGAATTTGTTGTTGAATGCCATGTATATTACAATGAAGAAGAAGGGCATAGAAGTTTTTTGTTTAGATAGCGGATATACTCGTGCACAAAAGATCTGGATAAAGAAATTCGGAGAACCTACTTATTTGTTAAAGGACTATTGGGGAACAGGAAATGATCATATGATTTGGAGAATCAAGGTCAGTGAATTGAGCGGAGATTTAGGGTGAGAAGCAATAAGAACATAATTTCAAGGCTCTGAAATACTCTCGGTTAGGGCAGAAATACTCTCGGATAATCCGGCAATTCTCTCAAGAAACAAGCGGATGGCTCTTATGCATCAATTTCAGCCTTTTCATGCACCCAACAAGGTCCAAGGGCCAGCAGGCAGAATGAGGCAGAAGAACCGTCCCCATGCCTCATTTTTTTGATAACTCATCCCTATCAGCAGCCATAGGGGGTTGTTCTAACCAACCGTTTTTGATCATAATGTTTGCTCCTTCTTCTGCATACTTTGCTATTTCTGCAGAAAGCCTGACATAGTGCAGGCCTAAATCCTTCCTAGGGCTCATTGCCATACTTGTTCCATAAAATCCAATGCTAAGGGCGATTAGTGTCGTAGTATAAAACATCATCAGTTTATCAGAAAAGGTAGATGCGGTTGAATCAGTTACTTCGGTACCCCACGACATAGGCGTAGGGAGGTCACCCTCAGTTAGAATGGAACCAAATAGTTCACAGTGTTTTTTAGCAATGTCCTTTCCCCTAACCAAATACTCGGCAACCTCTTTTGACTGAGCGACCTGACTAAATCCCAGCAAGGTTGCCACCCCAAAAGCATTTCTTTGAAAGTTGGCAAAGAGGTTTGTAACTTCTGTACCTATTAAAGGTCTCTTTTCTCCAAAAAAACCCTTTAAAAAACTTTTCCTTTTAACAAAATCAATTTCATCTGGTATTGGTAAATAGGGAGACCGAATATAAAGACCTTTTGATAATAAGAGTTCTTTTACCTCTCTTAGAAATGTTGTTAATTGTGAAATACACTCATTAAAATGACTATAAACATCTCCCCTGACAGATAAGGTCAGATTCATGCTATAACCTTGAAGAGCGATTTGAGACGATTGATGGAGGTAATGTAACACATATGAATCTGAATACAATCTAGGAGCAGATATATTTACATCTTCATCGAGTTTAAAACCATAGGGGATCGGATACTTTTCTTTATTGAAAATTTCAGTTAGAGTTTTAAGATTTCCTTGGGCAATATCAAAGGCCCTTTTAAGGATTGGTTTAATCTCTTCATCCTCTACTATGGATAAAAAATACTTGAACTTGCATGAAATAGCGGTGTCATTGATATATGAAGCCCATAAAGATGTAATCTCTGCTGAGGTAAGTCTCACCTGATTTCCAATCTCCATAATCTAACCTCCAGTAAATTTAGACAAAAATTCTCTAATATCAATTTCCCCAATACACCCTGATATATGTAGCAGATGTAAAGACAGCTGCGAAAGAAAACAGGGGTCAGCTTAGTTAGAGAAAAGGAAATTCCGTTAATTTTTTATAATGAAAAAAGCGTTTTAACGTACATTTGGCGGCCTCAGATCACGAATCTTGCATCAGATGATCCCTGTCAATCGCTTCAGGTTGTTTTTCTAACCATCCATGTTTAACCATAATATTGTATGAAATTGCACCAGCCTCCAAAGCGTGGGTAAATACTTTAGTATAGTTTACGATTATATCCGATCTAAAGCTGGAACCTAATGATGCACCATAATAAGTAAGGGCTGCATTTACTAAAAAGCCTGCGTGAAACATAATCAATTTGTCAGAAAATGGACTTACAGTAGAATCGGTAATCTCTGCATCCCATTTCTCAGGTATTGGCAAATGATCCTCTTGCAATATAGTGTCAAAGCTTTCAGCATCTTTCCCTGCTAATTTAACGTTTTTTAACATAAAATTACGAACATCTTCATGCACTGCTACCTGACTAAAAGCCAAACTTAATGAACTGATAAATCCAGTTTTCGTTGAATTAAAGAAAAGGGTGCTGATTTCCGAGCTATTTAGTGGCCGTTTTTCTCCAATTAAATTTGAAATGAATCCCGGTGTTTCCATGAATTCCGCCCAAGGAGGCGAAGGGATGGAGGGGACACTTGAATATTTTGGATCACTTTTAGCCAATTTCACTATTTTTTGAAACAATTCCTTAGATTCTTCCGTACATTTAAAAAAATAATTTTGAATGTCTTCTCGTTCTGTATTTGTAATCGCTAGGCTATAAGCTGTTAACCCATGAATGGTCATAATATAGGAGTAAAATAGTAAAAATTGATCGGAGAACAGACGTGGGGCATTAACATTCACGTCATTCTCTGTAAATCCGATTGGGACTTGGAAATTTGCACTTTTCAAGAATTCGGTGATTTTCGCAATATGACTCTCAGATAACTGTAAAGAGAATTCTAAGATGGGTTTAATCTCATTATTTTCAACAATTTTAAGAAAATATTTGTAAACACAGATCGCCATACTATCGCCCATATACTGAAGCCAAAGAGCGGATACTTCTGCTGCGGTTAATTTATTTGCCGATTTCTGCTTAAAAATCCCCAACAAAATACCTCCAGTTTTTCCATTTATTATCCTGAGATTATTTTATGGTATTGAATATGAAGTATACAGATAAATTGAAGTTGATGCATGGGGACGGTTCTTTTGCATCATTCCAAGGTCCAGTTTAGTTTCTTTTCCGGTAATGATCCAGCATTATTGGTGAATAATCAAAAAACCTCAGTTCCAGACAACCGAACTGAGGTTTTTTGTAGTGGTCGGGCTTGTCAGCTTTTATAAAAAAAGACAACTGTAGCCTCCATTTAATGAACTATCCCAACGTTTACTTCTGTTTCCCGCTCAAGAAATCCTTCAGCTTTGTGTATTCTTCGATCGTGATTTCTCCCGAGGCCAATCGCTTATCTAAAATAAGCAGGGGATCATGATGATGCCTGTCTTGATAACAGAAACCTCTTTTACCTCGCCATAATCTGAAATTGGCAAAAATCAATCCAAGTAATAATAAAAAGAAGATAAAACCAAATGGGTGAAAATAGCCCCAATGCATAAACATCGTCTCCTTTAGGTAAATTCGTTACATGTTCAGAATACATTCCGTTTCTAATCAAACTTTGAACAAAACCTAAAATATTGATAAAAATGTTCTGTGAAGAATTGGAATGTAGATATAGAAAAAGCTTTACCAAATGATATTTAAAGTACCTTTTTTTGAATTTTATACTTTTTTTAGAATTGATTTAGAAGTGTTTTAGACATATGGAGTAGGATGAATTATAGAAAGCTTCGGCAAGCTGAATTCGCTGGTGTATAGAATTGGGGGAAGTTTTTCAAACACTTGTGAAACTTATCAATACGTTCCTACTCCTGTTATCATAATGTTTAAAGCCGGCTTGATTTGTTTGAGAAAAAACAGCTCTAAGGAGATTTGCCCATGTCTATCAAGAAGAGACTATTGCTTTCCTATATCGCGATGACCTTTATTCCCATCGTCTTGTTTGCCTTGATTGCAACAGCACTGTTCTCAGCCTTCTACACAGATATGGCGGGAACAGGGGGAAGGAAGGGGATGCCGGCCTTTTGGGAGGAGTCTGCTCAGCGCCGCGACCTGATTGCCGGGGTGAAATTTATGGCTCAAACAGAACCTGAGCGTTTCATGGACCGTGACTTTTTGAAAAAAACAGACGAACAATTGAATCGTTTGCAGACGGGACTCGTGGTCTTAAATAATAATCGGGTATCATACACATCTCCTTTTGTGGAAAACCTTGAACTTAAACAGCCAATCCAAGAGATGAAAACGAGCTGGACCCAAAATCGCCGGGAAAAGAGTCGTTTTTCAGTGGAAAAGTACGATATAGCATTCAGTGATGGAACTTCTGGGACGGTATATTTCGTTTCCGATTTGAAATCGTTTTTCGCCGAAGCTAGAAAGTTTTTTCCGTTGCTTTTTTTATCGCTGCTATTGGTCATTGGGCTAACGAACGGATTCCTTACCTATTTAGTTTCCCGCAGCTTTATCCAACCATTGTACATGTTAAAAAAAGCTGCGAATCACTTTAAGGAAGGAAACTTGGATCATGAAGTTAAGTTAAAACGAAAAGACGAAATTGGGGAGTTGGGGGCGGCGTTTGAAGAAATGCGTGCCCGCTTGCATGAATCCATACATCTCCAGCTGCAATACGAAGAGAACCGCAAAGAACTCATCTCTAATATTTCGCATGACTTAAAGACACCGATTACTGGGATAAAAGCATGTGTTCAGGGCATCCAAGATGGTATTGTGGATACGGCCGCCAAACAGGATAAATATATGAAGATGATTGCGAAAAAAGCCGAAGATATGGATGTTTTGATAGATGAATTAATGCTGTATTCCAAGCTGGATTTAAATCGGATGCCATTTCATTTGGAACCGTTGGATATTCGCTCGTTCTTACGGGATTATGTCGAAGAGCTGCGTATCGACCCGCGAATGAAAGGCATCAAGCTTACGTTTTCCACCTCCAATGATAATCCAGTTCCTGTAATGGCCGACCGTGAAAAGTTGAGCAGGGTGATGGTGAATATTATCGGCAACAGCCTGAAATATATGGATAAACAAGAAATGGAAATCCTGGTGGAATTGTTTGCGGATGAGGAGAAAGCGACGGTTCATATTCGGGATAACGGACTGGGAATTGACAGTGAAGCGCAGCAGCATATTTTCGACCGTTTCTACCGAGCAGACCCGTCCCGGAATACAGAAACGGGAGGGTCCGGCCTTGGTCTTGCGATTGTCAAACAAATCGTAGAAGGACAAGGTGGAACCGTTTGGGTGGAAAGCCAATTAGGTGAAGGGACCGGCATTTATTTTACGCTAATGAGGGTGAAGACGATTGAAACGAATTCTGATCATTGAGGACGACGAGGTCATTGTTGAAGTAGAAAAAGATTATTTGGAGGCAAGCGGGTTCGACGTGGAAATTGCCACAAGCGGAGATGCCGGTCTTAAAAAGGCACTTGAAGAGGAGTATGACCTAATCATCCTCGATCTCATGCTTCCAAATACGGACGGATTTGAAATCTGCCGGCAAGTCCGCCGGGAGAAAAACATTCCTATCTTAATGCTTTCTGCCAAAAAGGAAGAAATCGATAAAATCCGCGGTCTCGGACTCGGCGCAGACGATTACATGACCAAACCATTCAGTGTCGGCGAGCTGGTGGCACGGGTCAAAGCCCATCTTGCTAGATATGATCGATTGATGACAGATAACCTGATGAGACAAAAAGACGAAATCCGTATCCGGGGGATTCGCATTGATAAGCTGTCCCGTAAGGTATTTTTGAATGAAAAGGAAGTCTCGTTTACCTTGAAAGAGTATGACCTGCTCTTGTTTCTGGCGATGCACCCGAACAGGGTTTTCAGCAAAGACGAACTGTTCGAAAAAATATGGGGACTGGATTCTCTGGGTGATAACGCCACGGTAACCGTGTTTATCGGCAAACTGCGCGAAAAAATCGAACCGAACCCATCCAAGCCGCAATATATCGAAACCATTTGGGGCGTCGGATACCGGTTTAATGTTTAAATGATGCATGGGGACGGTTCTCATGCATCATTTTAGTCGTTTTTTTATTAGAAGTTTGAGTGATATTATTTTTATACTTTTTTTAGATTTCGTTTAGAATCCATTTAGACACATCCATTACCATTACTACAGGAGATAGTAACAAAATTGGAGTGTGAATTAGATTGAAACCTAAAAAAAGCTGGTGGATTTTAGTCATTTTATCCTTGGGAGTCAGCATTCCCTTTGCGGCCCCCTATTTGACATTTAATCCCGCAAATAGCCGTGTTTCTTTCACAGCGGCGGCCATACAATTTCCTTTATTAGTTGCTCATATTATTACAGCATGTGTTGCACTGCTATCGGGCTTTTTTCAATTTCTGGAGCCGCTGAGAATAAAGGCACCTAAGGTCCATCGTTATCTTGGAAGAGTGTATGTAGGCAGTGTTTTCATTAGCGCGATTCTCGCATTGGTATACACATTTTACGTTGAGGATTTTTCAAAAGCTACTTCCTTCTCAGTATTAGCACTTTTATGGCTTTTCACCTGCTGGAAAGGTTATCGAACCGCTGTGAGAAAAGATTTTGACGAGCATCGCAAATGGATGATTCGCAGTTTTGGTATCACGCTAGTAGCAGTAACCGGACGCCTTGTCGTACCGGTATTGCTATTAACCTATGGCATTTTAAACGGCTTCTCTCTTCCGGAAGGCAGGGAGGCAATGGTAGAAAAGGTGCTGAACGTGAATATATGGGTTGGTATCATTGTTAATTTCATCGTTATTGAGTGGAGGATACTCAAGGAATGATGGATGATGCATGAGGCTTCCGCACAGCTCCATGCAACCATCATGGAATTTGGACCGACACTACGGATGAGGCAAGAGAACCGTCTCCATGCATCATTTTGCGAAAAACCAGTTACAAAATAAACGTGATATATAGAACGCAAGGCAAATGGAAATCCAAGATATATACCAGGCCCAGTGTATGTATGTAATGAGGTCGGTGTATTTTTCGATAATAATTTCGCCGATCGTCAACACGGAGGTAAAGCCTACATAATAAGCCAATTGAAAAATAGTACTTCGGTTATTGGGATACCAAACATTAAAGGCGGCACATATGACCGGAAAAGCAAAGTACTCATATGTGAAGCTCGTCCGATTGACAGAAGGAAATAATCGAACAGGATATTCAAGCAGTCCAAGCTCCACGACTACTAAACCTATAAGAAAGGTAATAACCTGTTTGAACAATATAGCCACGACGGCAAGGCGAAATTTATTTTTCGGTATGAAGAAAAGTATCCCTGTTGACACTGCGTAGACGGAAATTAAGATCCACCATTCCATTCTCATCAGATACCCCGCCGTTCTGTTTGAAACACAGCTTTGTCTTTAAAGAACCAATTGCACAAGACTTGACTCACGTAAAAGAGAAACCAAATGTAAATCCACATCCCCCACCAAGTCAACCATTTATATTCTAATAAATCAGTAAATCTCTCGAGGGTAATATCAAACAACGTGATGGCAGAGACCCAAACCAAAAAGTATGTAAATCTGGGCCATCGGCTGCCCTTCACTTTCTTATGCACGTAATATAGGGAAAACAAAATTGGATAAAACCAATAATCGATTGTAATGGGGAGATGGCTCGCTTTAGGGAACTCCCGAACAGGCGCACTTAACAAACCAAGTTGAAACGAAGGCATATCGCAAAGCCAGATGATGGCTTGAAACATCATGAAGGCCAAGATTCCCTTGCGCCAATCTTTTCGTGGAATAAACAAAAGAAAGCCAGCAAAGCCGAACAGCCACATTGCAGCCAAGATCAAACGCTCCATCTGCATGTCTAAGAAACTCCATCTCTCGTGTAGGATAATTTTAGAATGATGCATGGGGACGGTTCTTATGCATCATTTCAAGGTTATTCACTAAATAGGAACCCTGATTCGGCACCGCAGGATGAGGCAAGAGAACCGTCCCCATGCATCAACAAGGATTGTTAAGTTTGGGTAAATTTTCTGAAAAAACCTTAAAAACTATATTATCTTTGTATTATAATTTTTATTGGTTAGGAAATTTTTCCAAACAGGACATCCATGAGGGGGGATTGGAATGACTGCGGGTGTGATTATAGCAGGGGTAATCGTAATAGGTGTTATCGTCCTATATAGTTTGTCGGCGGATAAAAGGCGGCCAAAATTAGCCAAAGAGAACATCCCGGCCAACCTAGGTGTACTAAGTCATGTCCCGATACAGCCTTTAATTGATCAATTGAACACCGCACTAGACGATGACTACATACAGCAGGTAAAACAGCGCTTTTTAAAGGATTTTCCGAATCGGAGTGAAGATGAATTTGAATGGCTGCTGTTTGAATTAAAGCGGTATTTCATCGTGGCCAATATTTTAAAGAAGGCGCCGATGTTTAGTGAAGACGTCGATGAAATCTGGCATGAAATGATTCTTTTTACAAAAAATTATCAGGCGTTTTCCGAGAAATTCTTAGGAAAAATGCTGCATCATACGCCGAACACCAATCCTGAACCGGCACCACAGGAAAGAGCCTTTTTTGACTGGATTTTTTCACAGCTGTTTGAAATTAATCAGTTCAGCTGGAAAACGTGGGGGAGTTTTTTCAAGTACCCAATGGAAAGCGCAGTTTTAAAGGAATTTAAGGAAAATAGTACGGAAGCCTTGATAGAAAAATATTTTCAGCGGAGCGAGGAAAACAAGGATCTTCTTGAATATTTGGTTAATCGGCTGAAAAAGCAATTAAGCGAAGCTGATAATATGTATCGTGCTAACCCGAAAGGTTCATTTTCGAAGCAGCGGACATATGGCGATATGGCTCCACTCGCGCTGGGGATGGTTTTTTTCTCGTATTTTTATTTTGATCATTATTGGGACTACATGAGAACGATTGCCTTTGCTGAAGCGGCAAAGTATACAAGCGGCTGCACCACCGCTGTTTTCTGCGGATCCGCCTCTTCGGACGACTCTGGGAATCATTCCGGGAATTGCGGCGGGGACAGTGGAGGAGGAGATGGCGGGGGAAGCAGCTGCTCATCCTGCTCGAGCTGCGGAAGCGGATGTTCTTCTTAAGATGAAGCATGGTGACGGTTCTTGTGCCTCAAAAAAATGAGGCACAAGAACCGTCCCTCTGCATCACTGTAGCTCGATAGTGATGGGGTCCATTTCTTTTGTTTCTAATCCTTTTCCTGAGCCAAGGGAATAGTAGATGACTGGTACAAGTGTTAGTGATTTTGCGTTTGGATTGATGGATTTGATTGTACTGCTCCATTCAAAGGATCTCCCGTTGTCACGGCTAACACCGCCGTTTCCATCGGCGCTGTAGCTGTTGCCTAAATCATCTTGTACATTTTTAATGTCTGCGGTCACATGCGGCCATTTGTCTAGAATACGGGGATCTACAACCTGTTCGTAGTGGATTACTGTCGACAAACCATTCGTTTCAATGGACTTAATGTTAACTGTCACACCATGATTGGTAACGGACCGATTCACAAGTTTCGTTTTGTTTTCCAAAGCGGACACTTCAAATGCGAAATGCCAATCCCCTGCAACAGATTCTTTTGTTTCAAGATTAACGAATGCAGTCGGTTCCCAGCTGATTTCAATACGGTCGCGTTTGTTCCCACGAAACGTTGGCGTTATTTTTTCCGTCCCTACATACGTGGTGGCATTCACTTTTTTCATCGTACCAGTTGACCCAATTGCCTCGGCTCCCTTTACGTTAAATGCTGATGACATGCCAGGATTTGTTCCTAAATCTTTATCGGTTTCAATCGCATAAGAAACAGTAATCGAAGATCCATCGAATACAGCATCCTCAATCATGATGGATACACCATTACTTGACTGGGTTTGTGAAATGTTTGTTGCGAATTTCGAATAGTTGCTAGTATAAGAGTTTTCATCTTGAAAGTAACTCATAATATTATTCATAAATGGAATCTGGGATGCGAGTGATGGTACGGCAAAACTAGCACCAATCGTGGCCCCAAGTACAATCGTTGCTGCCACTGCCATATATTTAAAAACCTTTATTTTCTTCTTTGTTCCCATTACATGCTGTTTCACGCGTTTTTTTTCCATTTCACTGACTTCCACAGGTTCGATTCCTTCAATATCGATATCTGCTAACTTTATATAGTCATTCATATAATGAATTGCTCCTTCAATTTCATATTTTCCGCTAATTTTTTCTTCCCACGATACAATCGATTATCGACTGCAGCTTTTGATAAATGCAGGGAATCGGCAATTTCACTATTACTCATCTCTAAAAAGTATTTCATGATAAAAATATCACGATCTATTTCAGCTAGCTTGCATAGTTCAAAAAGCAGCTCATTTTTTTGTTCCCTATCTAATACGGACTTTTGTAAACTCGTAGGTGAACTAATTTGTTCAAGCCCAGCGGGAGGAGCCTCGCGTGCAGTCTGTTTTTCAAAGATTCGATAGTAATCGATTGCTTTATACTTTGTGATGGTGCCAATCCACTTTTTGAAATCTGCCGTATCTCCATTAAATTGGTGGCTGTTTCTCCAAACCTCTAAAAACACATCATTTATGCAATCATCTACGGCATCACGTTTGCCAAGCGGCTGTAATATTTTTAGTGAAATGGCTTTAACCAAGGGCAAATATTCATCAATGACATACTCTAAGGCATCCTCTTTTTGCTTTTTTAAACGTTTAATAAAATTCTTGTTAGAAACGGCCATATTTTATCTCCTTCATTTTTTGAAAAAGCTTTTTCACTAACTATAACGAAGCAACCATCGGCATATTCTCAACTATTTTGAATTTATTTTACAATAATGAGGCATGGGGACGGTTCTTTTGCATCAAAAATATGTTGCATCAGGTACCGAATACGGACCTTGGGCCGGACACGATATGGGGCGGGAGAAGTGTCCCGTGGATGTTCCCACTCCATGCATCAAGACTTGACCGATTTCCAAAAATGGGTTATGCTGGGTATAATAAGCTATCTTGTTTTGCAAGGTAGCTAAATTAAAACATAGTATCTTGTATTACAAGATACCGATAAGGACGAAACGTTTATGTCACTGAGAAGCCAATTATTAAAAGGGATTTTGGAAGGATGCATTCTATCAATCATTGAAAAAGAAACGGTTTATGGTTATGAACTATCACAGAAGCTTCAACAATTTGGCTTGAATGATGTAAGTGAAGGATCCATTTATCCCATTTTGCTTCGGCTCCAAAAGGAGGGATTAATTAAAGGTGAAATGCGCGCTTCCCCAACAGGTCCTAAACGGAAATACTACCAACTTACCATCGAAGGGGAAAAGGCAATAGCTGAATTTCGAGAAGAATGGGAAAATATTCAGAAACCTGTAGATAAATTGTTAAATAGGGGGTTTAATGATGAACGCTAAAGAGTTGATTGAACTAAATAATCGAAAACGAAAAGAATTGACGAAAGAAAATGAAGAATATTACGGTAATATGCTCGTTTATATTCGAGCGAGTATGGCCGTTTCGGAGCAGCAATCAGAAGAATTATTAATGGAGCTTTTAGATCATATCATTGAGGCACAGAAAGAAGGAAAACGAGCTGTGGATATATTTGGAGAGAATCCATCAGCTTATTGTGATGAAATGATCAAGCAGTTACCTAAAGAATCGGGGAAAAGCACAGCCTATTTTATAGTCTTTTTGTTAGTGAAGCTGGCAGGCTTAATAGCTGTAGTCAATGGGATAGGAGACATCATTATCCACTATTTTAAAGATAACGATCAGACTGTGTATGTCGGGACAGCCATTGTTACGTTTATAATCGTTGCTTGTATCATTTTTCTTGATGTGGTTGTAATCTTAAAATGGCTGCAACAATCTGTTTACAAAGTATCAAATAAAGTAAAAGATTTTGTCTTACTTTCTTTCATTATGACACTATCTATACTCGGTATGATTTTTCTGCCTAGACTGCTTCCTAACTTTGGATATGCAATAGAAGTTGGAGGCTTTGTATACCTAATTGTCGGAGTCACGGCACTCGGCATTTCCAAATGGGTAGACCGCAAATATTGTATTACAAAATAAAATTGAGGCAAGGGGACGGTTCTTATGCATCAATTCAGTGGATTTCGTTCGGAAGTATGCTGCAATATATACCGAATGCGGACCTTGAGCCCGACCGTGGAATGAGGCAGAAGAACCGTCCCCATGCATCACAAGAAAGGAATTAAGGTTGTTATGGAAATAAAAAAGGTATCGATTATTGGATTAGGAGCTTTAGGGATTTTGTTTGGCCATCATTTGACCAGGAAAATGGCAAAGAATGATGTAAGGATTATTGCCGATCAGGCTCGAATTGTGAGGTATCAAACTGACGGGGTTTATTGTAATGGCGAACGCTGTGAATTTCATTATGTAACACCTGAGGAAAAATGCGAACCTGCTGATCTATTGATTTTTGCTGTGAAATATGATGGGTTGGAGGACTCGATCCAAGCTGCAAGAAATCATGTCGGAGAAAACACAATCATTTTATCACTGCTAAATGGCATTAGCAGTGAAGCAGTAATTGGCGAAGCTTTTGGAATGGATAAAATCCTATATAGTGTCGCCCAAGGCATGGACGCCGTTAAGATTGGAAATGAGCTAACTTATGCCAATAAGGGAATGATTTGTTTTGGGGACCGGGAATTTGGAGAGATTTCAGATAAGGTCAAGAGTGTAGCGGCATTTTTTGAAAAAATGGAACTCCCTTATCAGGTAGACACAGATATGAAGAAGAGATTATGGGGCAAATTTATGCTCAACGTCGGTGTGAATCAGACCGTTGCTGTTTACGGGAGCGACTATGGTGAAATCCAGCGGGAAGGACAAGCAAGAGATACGATGATTGCTGCTATGCGTGAGGTCATTGCACTGTCTGAGAAAGAAGGAGTCCATTTAACGGAGGCAGATTTAGACTATTGGTTAACCGTGCTGGGCACATTGAGCCCTGAAGGAAAGCCGTCAATGGCTCAAGATGTCGAAGCAAAACGATTCAGTGAAGTCGATTTATTCTCAGGCACGGTTTTGGAATTAGGGAAGAAATTTGGAATTCCTACGCCTGTCAACAGTGAGCTTTACGAGCGGATTAAATTGATGGAAAGTGAGTATTAATTAGTAAACACAAAGGGGTGGACTCCCATTACTATGAAGTAGCGGAAGTCTGCCCCTTTGTTTATAGGTTTCAACTCTGATATTTTCGAAAAGTATTTGAGGCAAAAGAACCGTCCCCATGCCTCAAAAAATAGGGCAGACTCCCATTATAATCAAGCGGAAGTCTGCCCTTTGTTTATAGGGTTCAACTTTGATATTTCGAAAAAAATATTTGAGGCAAAAGAACCGTCCCCATGCATCCCCATGCATCACAACCAGTTTTGTGACCAGTCTTCTATGCTGTTCATGAGTGGCTTTAGTGCCAGGCCTTTGTCGGTTAATGAATACTCGATTCGGACTGGAGTTTCCGGGAAGACTTCCCGTTTTACGATTCCCTCATTTTCCAAATCCTTTAACCTTTCTGAGAGCACTCTGCCGCTTACACCAATTGAAGATTCAATCGTGCAAAACCGCTGCGGACCAGATAAAAGTTGGTAAATAATCATACCAGTCCATCTTTGGCTCAGAAACCCCATGGCTTTTTCAAAGCGAGGACAAATCGATTTATCCAATTGAATCAACTCCTTATTAATTATTATAAACATATTTATAAATAATTAAATTGTTTTTTACAAATTACATACTTGACACTACTAACATATCACAATATACTTACTTACATAAAGTAACTAACTAACAAATTGTTTTTAAAACAAAAACAAAATCAAAGGAGTGCATAGTAAATGGCAATAAAAAATGAAATGGTAACAACTATCTTACGAGTATTTTTGGGGGCAACCTTCTTAATACATGGGGTTGCAAAATTCCAAGGCGGCATTGAAAATACGGCTGGCTTTTTTGAAAGTTTAGGTCTTCCAGGCTTTTCAGCGTATGTGGTTGCTCTAATTGAATTGATTGGTGGCATCGCGGTTATTTTAGGAATAGGAACAAGGGTAATTTCGATACTATTTGCGATTGTTTTAGCTGTTGCCATTGTAAAAGTAAAAATTGCTGTCGGATTTCTTGGCAATGGTCAAATGGCAGGCTACGAGCTTGACTTAGCTTTAATGGCAATTTCTATCTATCTTGCTGCAGCAAACAAATCTGTTCTAGCTTTGGATAACGTCCTGTTTCGCTCTGAGAAAGCCTAAAAGGAGGTAACAAAAATGAACTTTCATCGTGAACCTATTACATTTGTAGGCCAAGTGAACCTAAAGGTAGAAAATTTACAACGTTCATTAGCTTTTTATCAACAGGTGATTGGTTTTAAGGTATTGGAACAATCTGAAAGGTCCGCTAGCCTTACTGCTGATGGAAAGACCGTTTTATTATCCATCGAGCAACCAACGAACGTGGTACCTAAGCAGGGAAAAACAACCGGATTGTATCACTATGCCCTGCTACTTCCGAAACGTTCTGATTTAGCAAGAATCGTGCAGCATTTTGCAGAAATCGGCTTGCGGTTCGGTTCATCCGATCATCTTGTGAGCGAAGCTCTTTATTTATCTGACCCTGATGGAAATGGAATTGAAATTTATATCGACCGTGACCCTTCCTTATGGAATTGGAATAAGGGAGAGGTGGCAATGGCCGTTGACCCGTTGAATTTCTCCGACCTGCTTTCTGGCGGGAAACAGCCAGCATGGGAAGGGCTGCCTGCGGGCACGGTGATGGGACATATCCATTTACATGTTTCCGAATTAAAAAAGACAGAAGAGTTTTATATAAAAGGTCTTGGATTTGAAGTGGTAAACCGATTTGGAAGTCAGGCACTTTTCATTTCTGATGGCAAATACCATCACCATATTGGTTTAAATACTTGGAATGGGGTAGGAGCGCCTGCACCTTCTCCTAATAGTGTTGGGCTTGAAACATTTACACTCATGCTGGCAAATGAGGAAAAGAGAAATAATATAATAATTCAACTGAAGAGTATTGGAGCATCCCTTGCTGAAGAAAATGGTTCGTTCATTACTTCTGATCCTTCAGGTAACCGCATTATCCTGAAAGTATGAAAAATTATTCATCATAACTGGAGGAATTAGCTGTTATGGGACAGGAAAGAAATACTGGAATAGAAATTGGCCTCTATACACTTGGAGATATATGTGTAGATCCTACTACTGGTCAAACGGTCAGTGCAGGACAAAGAATAAAGGAAATAATGGCTGCGGCAACACTCGCTGACGAAGCTGGACTTGATGTGTTTGGAGTGGGTGAACATCACCGCTTAGACTATGCCACGTCTTCCGTTCCGGTCGTATTGTCCGCCATTGCCCAAAAAACTAAACGAATTAAATTGACAAGTACCACGACTGTATTAAGCACGGTTGATCCTGTTCGCCTGTTTGAAGATTTTGCTACGCTGGATTTGCTTTCAGATGGAAGGGCAGAAATCATGGCAGGCCGCGGGGCATTCATAGAATCCTTCCCTCTATTCGGGTATGACATAAATGACTATGACGCTTTGTTCTCTGAGAATATCGAATTATTTTTAAAGCTAAATGAAAACGAACGAATTACTTGGGAGGGCAACTTTCGTTCATCTTTAAAAAATGCAGAAATTGCCCCGCGGCCTCTGCAAAATCAGATTCCTGTTTGGGTGGGAGTAGGAGGAACGCCGCAAAGTGCGGCCCGTGCTGGAAGGTTAGGCGTTGGGATGGCTTTGGCAATACTTGGCGGCGACCCAGTACGATTCAAGCCACTGGTAGAACTGTACCGTAATGCGGGCACTGCAGCGGGGCATGATTTGGAAAAATTAAAGGTAGGCGTTACAGGCCACGGGTATATTTCAAAGACAACCCAGCAGGCCAAGGATGAATTTTATCCTTACTATTCAAACTACTGGTATTCTGTAAACCTCCAGCGTGGGATGACAGGTGAAAAAATATCAAAATCGGATTTTGAATATATGACAGGTCCAGATACCGCCTTATTTGTGGGAAGCCCACAACAGATTGTGGAGAAAATCCTTCGACAACACGAACTGTTTGGACATCAGCGGTTTATGGCTCAGATTGATATAGGTGGTATTCCATTTAAGAAAATAGCTGAAGGAATTGAATTATTAGCGACAGAAGTTGCGCCAATTGTTCGGAGAGAAACAAGTAAATAAAAAATTTATAGGCGGTGTAATTAAGATGGGCTTTATAGGTAAACTATTTGGGAAAGAATCTAAGGAGGAAGTTGCTATGACTACAGAAAAATTAAATATTGGAATCATTTTAGGGAGCACACGCCAAGGGCGTGTAAGCCCACAAGTCGGCGAATGGGTTAAAGGAATTGCCGATAAACGTGGGGATGCCAACTATGAAATCGTCGATATTGCGGACTTTAATCTTCCATTCTTAGGTACAACAGATGGTTCAGAGCCAGGCATTGCAGCTTGGAATGAGAAACTGGCAAGCCTTGATGGATTTGTGTTCATCGTTCAAGAATACAACCACAGTATTACGGGTGCGTTAAAAAACGCGATCGATTTTGCTCGTGAAGCTTGGTATAACAAAGCTGCTGGTATAGTAAGCTATGGCTCAACTGGCGGTGCTCGTGCAGCTGAACATTTGCGTGGAATTCTTGCCGAACAAAAAGTAGCAGATGTTCGCACACATCCAACTTTAAGCCTATTCACAGACTTTGTAAATGGATCTGAATTTAAACCACAAGAACTACATCTCAATAACGTAAATGCCATGCTTGAAGAAGTTAATGCGTGGAGCGGAGCTTTAAAAACATTACGATAAAATAGAAAATCACCAAAGAGGCTGACTCAACTTGAGCAGCCTCTATTTTTTTGAGGCATGGGGACGGTTCTCATGCATCAATTCTTGTTTTTTCAGAATGCGGTACTATGTTCGAACACGGGGCTTTAGCAGGCACTGGATGAGGCAAAAGAACCGTCCCTATGCATCATTTAATACAGTAAAGCGTTAATTTGCTTCATTGCTTGAAAATTCTTATGTAATTATAATCTCTTAAATAAGGTAATAGAAGCAAATTAGTAGAGGCATAAAGGCAGGAGGAGTAATGGTTGGGGAAAAATCATCAAAGTGAGAAGTTGCAGCGAGGTTTAGATAATAGGCATATCCAGTTAATTGCACTTGGAGGTGCGATTGGGGTTGGGCTGTTTTATGGCTCAAGTGCCACGATTCAAATGGCTGGTCCGTCTGTTCTGTTGTCATATTTAGTCGGAGGCCTGGTCATTTTCACGATAATGAGAGCGCTGGGGGAAATGGCTGTAGATGAACCGGTTTCAGGTTCATTCAGTTCATATGCAAACAAATATCTAGGTCCGTTTGCAGGTTTCTTTACCGGGTGGACTTATTGGTTTATGTGGGTTGTCGTCGGAATGGCGGAAATAACGGTGGTTGGTGTTTATGTGAATTACTGGTTTCCGGATATTCCGCAATGGCTGACAGCACTGTCTGTACTTGTCGTGATTACGATCATAAATCTTGCTAATGTAAAAGCTTTTGGCGAGTTTGAGTTTTGGTTTGCGCTGATAAAGGTTGTAGCGATTATCGGGATGATCCTTCTTGGATTAGGAATCATTTTCATAGGAATCGGGAATGGCGGTCATCCGATTGGTTTTGACAATCTTTGGACGCATGGAGGATTCGTCCCAAATGGAATCAAAGGAATATTAATGTCCCTAGTTCTCGTGATGTTTTCATTTGGCGGTGTAGAATTAGTCGGAATTACGGCAGGGGAGGCAAAAAATCCCCAAAAGTCCATTCCCTCAGCCATCAACAATGTAGTCTGGAGGATTTTGATTTTTTATATTGGCGCATTAGGAATCATGATGATTTTATACCCTTGGAATGAGGTAGGCACGAAGGGAAGCCCCTTTGTGTTAATTTTCGATAAGGTTGGAATCCCGGGTGCTGCCCATATCATTAACTTCGTAGTCATAACAGCAGCACTATCGGCTTTTAATAGTGGGTTATTCAGTTCGGGAAGAATGCTTTACAATTTATCACTCCAAAATAACGGCCCGAAATATTTCGAAAAGCTTAGCAATAATGGCAGCCCAAGACGCGGAATTCTGTTCTCGTCCATGTTTTTACTAGTGGCAGTAGTATTGAACTATATTGTTCCTGAAAAAGTGTTTCTGTACATTTCATCCGTTGCCACAGTTGCGGTAATTACAAGTTGGACAATCATCCTGATTACGCAATTAAAGTTCAGGAAATCCAAAACAAAAATAGAAAAAGAAAAACTAGCATTTAAAATGCCGTTATATCCAATCTCCACCTATTTATCATTGACGTTCCTAGCACTTATCATCGTCTTAATGGCATTCATCCCAGAAATGCGAATCGCATTATTCGTCGCACCCATCTGGTTTCTGAGTCTTTATATCGGATATAGGATTTAATAATGGTGCAGAGGGACGGTTCTCGTGCATCAATTTAGGCGTTTTAGGAATCTGCGGCACCATGAATGAACATGGACCATGAGCCGGCATCGTAGAAATAGAGCATGAGAACCGTCCCCATGCATCACCCAATGTACCACTAGGAATCCTGGCCTGAGTTTTCGTTTGAAACGGTAATGGTGCCGTTATTTATATTTGTGAATGTGCTTGAGGAACCATCTCCGAAGCTGAAATTGCCGCCGATTATGGTGTTGTTGGAGGTATGGCTGTTTTGGGTGGTTCCTTCAAAATTAATGTTTGCATTATTTGAGAGTGCTTGTACCTTAAATCGGCCGATATTGATTGAGGACGACATTTCAATCACCTTCCTTGCTTCATTTTATTTTGAGGGAAGGGTTGTGATTGTCCACGTGCCTAGAATTAGTCCGACAAGGGAATATTATGTTACAAATAGAAAGGCGGCTTTTTATTTTGCTGCCTTTTTTTGTGCTAATGAGAGGTTTGTTTTGGAAAAAATCTCATTTCTTTTGGTATATTAATATAAGGAAAACAATGAAATAGGGAGGAATCATATGGATACATCTGTAGAAAAAAAGAAATTAAATCATAAAGGATTAACGCTTAGTAATATTGTTAGAAGGTTTTTGTTTATTACGCTTGGAGCCGTTATTATGGCATATGGGCTGGAAGCCGTGCTTATTCCAAACAATATGATTGACGGCGGGGTAACGGGCTTGTCTATGTTATTGAGTCACGTGACAACATTTAATCTTAGTATATTTTTAGTGGTTTTAAACTTACCTTTCTTTTTCTTAGGGTATAAGCAGATTGGTAAAACCTTTGCTGTTAGTATGTTGTATGGGATTATTGCTCTATCTGTGGCGACTTCTTTTATGCATCATGTCAAACCGATTGTAAATAATGAATTGCTGGCTGTAGTTTTCGGCGGTTTAATTTTAGGATTAGGAGTAGGTTTGACCATAAGAAATGGTGGGGTCTTAGATGGTACAGAAACATTGGCCATCTTAATTGAGAAGAGGGTACCATTTACTGTGGGCGAAATTATCATGTTTGTAAACGTGATTATCTTCTCGGTTGCAGCCTTTGTATTCTCTATCGAAAATGCTTTATTTTCAATGCTTACATACTATATTGCTTTCCGGACCATTGACGTTGTGGTTAAAGGGTTGGATGACATGAAATCCGTGTATATCATAAGTGACAATACCGATGAGATGGCAGAAGCTATCACTGAGCGGCTAGGCCGGGGAGTGACCTATCTGCACGGAGAGGGGTCTTATAGCGGCGAGGACAAACGCGTTATTCTATGCGTCTTCACAAGGCTGGAAGAAACAAAAATGAAAGACATCATTAGAGAAATAGATCCCCAAGCATTCATCATTGCCACAGACGTCTCGGCAGTACATGGCGGCCGATTTAAGAAAAAAGACATACACTAATGAAGCATGGGGACGGTTCTGCGTCATTCAAGCGTTTTTTTCAGAAATAAGTGTAACGATGCAGCGTTACGGAATCTGAACAGGAACCGAAGGTGAGGCAGGAGAACCGTCCCCATTCATCAATATTGAATATGATGCATGGGGACGGTCGTCCTGTCGACCTTGTGGCACCAGATCGAGAAACTGGTAGTTGATAGTCATTAAGTAGTACCGTTTAAATGAGGATTTCTAAATAGTGGTAGGGATTTAAAGAGAAAATATATATTTTATCTGGCAGGAATTATTATGGAAAGTTGAAGGTACGTCTTGCTAATGAGTTCCCTAAAGATATTGAAGGATATAGTAGAGGTAAAAATGATTTTTGTTAAAAACTTGGAACAAAGTGCAAGAAAAGCTTGAATACAAAAGGTTGCGGTGATTAACTTTCTATTTTTTTGACAAAAAAAAATGTGAGGGATCGTTATTTTAAAATAATCCTAAACCACATTTGATTTATAAAGATAACGTTCTATAAACTCAGCTAATCCATCATTTTCGTGGTGTCCAGTAACAAAATCAGCAGCTGCTTTAACCTCTTCACCAGCGTTCCCCATTGCCACACCAGTACCGACTTGACGAAGCATCTCTATATCATTCGGCCCGTCTCCAATCGCTACAGCTTCTTTTGGACTAATTCGATAAGCGCGAAGTAAGCTTTTTATAGCGGACCATTTGGAAACATTAGGAGCAAGCAGTTCAAATCCATTATTCCAATCGATGACTTCTGCTTCCTTTTTAAACAAAGCTGAAATTTTCGGGCTTGGTGCACCTGTTAGTACACTATATTTAAGAACATCTTGATAATCTGCCTGTCTTAAATCTCCAATATACCGTGGCGGGATTTGCCCAACATTTGTCCAATATTCGATTTCTTCATTTGTTTCCTTACAATAAAGTCCATCTGCTGTATGGATAATAACATTACAAGGATTATCAGCGGTCAGATGGTGGAATCGTTCTTCGTTTACTCGGACGGTTTTCATTTGCATAGGTCTTCCAGTCTCTGCATCGTGAATAGAGGCACCATTCAAACAAATCATCGGAGTTCGTAATCCAATTTCTTTATGGTAGGGTGCGGTTACTTCAAAGTGTCGACCAGTAGCTAGAAAAACCTTGATTCCCTGATTCATGAGCCTATAAATGGCTTCCATATTTCGTTGGGAAATGTTGTTTGAGGCTTTTAGTAGTGTTCCATCCATATCAATAAACATCGCACGCACATTCATTTATTCTGCCTCCTCATTCGTTGATAAACCAATCATAACATCTGATTATTAAATCCTTGTAAACTCAGTGTATAGTTTAAATGAAGTTTATTGGGAGACTAGGGATGGTTCTATGCAAGAATCATAATAGCATTCCATTAACGGGTGCTTTCCTTAAAAATTTTTATGTTTTTTTCTTAAAAAACCATTGACCTTAACATTAATGTGAGGGTTTATAATAACCATAACATCATTAAGAAGGGGGGTTCCCCAATGAAAATTAGTGAGTTATCCAGGCTAACTGGGGTGAGTGTTCGTTCATTACGGTATTACGAAGAACAAGGAATTCTAATCCCAATGCGCTTGCCAAACGGATATCGCGAATATCATGATTTGGCAGTAGAACAAGTGAACACCATTAAGTTTTATTTAAATTTGGGACTCACGATTGAGCAAATTTCTGGGTTTTTGAATTGCGTCCTGAAGAACAAAGAAGCTTTCTGTAATGAAATTCTCCCTATCTACGAAGAAAAACTGCAGGAGCTGGATCATCAAATTCGTTTGCTTACGATGATTCGCTCTAATTTAATTGAACGGATAACCTCAATAAAGGAAGAACGTACCCGTATTGATGGTGGAAATTAGAGGGAGGTTTTACAGTTGATTAAAGAATTAGAATTTCATAATTTTTATAAAGAAATTGAAAAAGGGATTACACTGGTTGAGTTTGGTGCTAAATGGTGTCCGCCATGCCGTATCCAGGAGCCTATTCTAGAGGAGTTATCATTGGAGTGGGGAGACAACATTTCAATCGCAAAGGTTGACACAGATAAAGAATCGGACCTGGCAGCGAAATATGAAGTTCAAGGAATTCCCACACTTGTGATATTTAAAGACGGTAAAAAAGTAGATTCTCTTCGAGGACTCCATTATATAGAACAAATAAAATCAAAAATAAGTAGGGTACTTTAAACCGAGAGGACAGTTTAACAGGATAATACTTACTGGTGATTGAATTGAAAATCTGCTGGGCAAGCAAAGTCAACTTTTTTGATGAACGGGGGAAAGAGTTTAAGGTCGGAGCTGTCGATTTGACAGCTTTTTCTGATTGAGCAAACGAAAGCAGGATAGATGAGATGGTCTAGCCGCTGCAGATAAATTGCACTTACTGCATAAAACAACCGAAGGCTTGGGAATCATTCCAAAAATAAGAGAAAAAGTTTAGAATTACAATAAAATTATTGCATTTCTTCTTGTGATATCCTTGGTTGTAGTAAGGGCGGGGAAGAGTTGAAACAATATAAAGGTGATGGAATGAAATAAAGCCATCTTTTAAGCAACACACTGTAAAAAAAGCGCGTGGGTGAAGTAATTTGTTTTACTGCTAACACGGGCCAGGTCCGGCACCGCAAAATGATGCAAGAGAACCGTCCCCATGCATCATTTTGATTGAATCCAATTTTTAACGTCATCCCAATCCTTGTAAGTTAAAAGTATTCTTTTCACAAAAAAAGTTGGGTCGTTTGGTTTATTTAGTCCATATCGTAATGAAAAGATAAGTTTATATCCATCATCCATTAATACTTTGTCTGTTCGAGGTGTTCCAAACCCGTAAGGATAGGCAAAGTAATCTGGTTTAGACCCAAAATGCTTCTCATATTTTTTTATGGATGATCGTGCATCCTTTTGAAAAGCATTAATGTTCTTATTTACTAAGAATGGGGGACGGCCATTAGATTTTAAATAATGCAAGTCATAGGTATGGGTTCCAACTGTCGCCAATCCCGACTTTTGCATTTCCTCGATTTGTTTCCAATCAGCCAAACTTACTCCATTATAATCTTTGTTTCCCACCTGCCCCATTATTAGGAAAACAGTAAAAGGGATTTGATAATTTTTTAAAATAGGGAATGCATTCTGATAGACAGATTCATCTACATCATCAAATGTGATAAGTACACATTTGCGGTTTGAAGGTAAAGTCTTCTTTTTAGTCATATATTCTTGTAAAAATTGCGGTGTAATAAATTCCACGTTATTACGTTTTAAATCTTTCATCTGTTGATCAAAGTCACTTTTATATATATTGTATGTTGTAAGCTGAGGGTCATTAGTAATAAATCCATTAAACTTGTCAAAAAAACTATCTTTATTAATCCTGTGGTAGGTCAGAACTGCACAACCTTGTCCGCTTAAATTTTCATGTGCTTCCACTGGCGAATTATCATGGTTAATACCGAACTTTATAACAAAAAATGCTATTAATAACGCCGCTAAAAGGAACAAAATAAATCTTTTCACAAGGTACTCCTTTTTTATAAAAAAATCTGCTGTTTATTTTTATGTAATCAAATTCTATATGTCATAATACCATTATTCTTCCAAAATGTTTTAAAATTGTCCATCCTTTTTACTATGAATCTATCTTCGAATATAACCTTCTATAAAAAATCAGGAGGAAATGTCCATAAGGAGCGGTCTAAAGGACAAACCTAGCAAAAAATTAGGTGAAAATGTCCTTGAGGAGCGGTCTAAAGGACAAAACTAGCAAAAAATCAGGCGTGGGTGTCCTTAAGATGGAGTAAAAACGAGCAGGATTTCATTGCTGCCGCCAAGAATACAACCTTTGATAGCTATTCGATTTGGAGGGATTGAAATGGATAAAATACAATTTTGGAATTTACTAGAGCAATCAAAGACGTATGAAGAAGACCAGGTACAATGGATGTCAGAGGCATTAAGCAATAAAGAAGAGGACGAAATACTGGATTATGAGTTTATTTTCCGAAGCTACATGAATGAAAGCTATCAATCACGACTTTGGGGAGCGGCCTACCTCATTATGGGAGGATGTTCAGATGATGCTTTCGATTATTTTCGAGGCTGGCTTATTTCGCAGGGCAGATTTGTTTTTGAACAAACACTGGAAAATCCTGAGTTCTTGGCAGACTATATCTCCGATGAAAATTTGGGAGAAGAAGGCGTTCCGGAAAATGAGGATATTCTGAATGTTGGATTTGATGCCTACACCTTGAAAAAGGAAGGGGATCTGGAGGACTGGGACGGGGAGTTGTATGACGAAATGTTAGACTTGCTGGTTGAAAGAGGTCTGGACCGTAATAGTGACATTGAATTTGATTGGGAAGATGAGGATGATTTAATGGAGATGTTCCCGCTATTATGGGAGCGTTTCGGAGAAAATCCATTAGGTTAAAAAAATGAAACGAAAAAACTTTTCGTTTTGGCTGGCGGCTGGACTATCCCAGCTGCTCTTTGCTGCCTTTTTGCCTGTCTGGCTAAAACTATTATCCTATCTGCATCCTGTGGTTTTAGTAGTAGTTTGGGTATACGTGAATCTGCTTGTGTATTTTTTGGTTTATTATATTCGAAAAGAATCAATCCAGCTTCCGAGGTATATCATTAGAATTGCTCTAGCAATATACAGCGTAGGCTTACTCGTTTTGTTATTTTTTCGGCCATCCTATCAAGAATATAACCAGATTAACTACATACCGCTCAAAACAATTACTTCCTTTTTTGTAGGGCATGGGAATTTTCTTGTTGCTTTTTATAATCTCACAGCGAATTTGCTGCTATTTTTGCCGTTTGGAGTGGCGGCATTAATGCATATAAAGACCTATCAAAGAGCCGGCTCTTTCTTATTTCAACTGTTGTTATCCTGCTTATTGAAACGGCACAGTACTTTTCCAAACGCGGAAGTATGGATATTGATGATTTGTTATTGAATCTAGTAGGGGTGGGGTTCGGATATTTTGTCTATCCAGTCATACAGAAAGTGATAAGGATAGTATAGTTTGGAGAAAACATTTCAAATTACTAAGGCATCAAAAATATTAAACCGTCTTTTTTCAGAGACGGTTTTTATTGTAAAATAATATAGTGAGTAAATGTGTTATTTTTGTAAAATAATAAAAATAAAAAATATTCAATATTCTATAGAATATTGTATTGACAAAATATAGGCCCAAAAATAATAATGTATTTAAGAATTATCTGAAAACGGATACATACAGAGAGGTGAAGCAGTTGAGCCAGGGTTACTTGGATCTTTCGAAAGTAGAATCAGTTGAAAGGCAGCCTTTAAATGTTAGGATCTATGAGAATTTGAAGTCCGCTATCATAAAAGGGGATTTGCAGGCAGGCAGCAGATTAACCGAGACAGAAGTGGCGAAACAAATGAAGGTAAGTCCAACGCCAGTTCGGGAAGCATTTCGCCGCTTGGCCGCAGAAGGTTTGGTGAAAATAGTCCCTTGGAAGGGGGTCGTCATCCAAAGCTTTTCCGATGAGGAAGTGAAGGAATCGTATCAATGCCGGGAAGCATTGGAGACACTGGCGATTAGGCTCGCGGTCGAGAATATCGATGAAGAGGGGATTGAAAGGGTGCGGGTATTGCTCGAACAATCTTTCGAGGCAGAAAATGAAACCGAAATAGTCCGGTTAAATTCCGAAATACACTCGGTCATCATTGAGTACGCACGAAATGCGAAATTAAAGATGCTCTTGGGTTTGGTCAGTGACGTGATTTATCATGACCGCAATATTTCTGCTTATAATTCAAGCCGAAGAGAAAAGATCAATGCCGAGCATTTAGAAATCTTCCATGCTCTGAAAGAGAAAAATGCGGACAAAGCGGAACAAGCGATGAGAGTTCATATTCAGAATGGACTCGAATATATCAATCAAGAAAACTTGTCAAAAAAGAAGGGAACCAAGTCTCCAGAATAAGGGGAAATCGTGAGAAGTACCAACCTCTCACTTTTTATTAAATATAGATTCTATAGAATATATTTTTTTAAGTACAAATTCTATAGAATATAGAAAAGTGGAAAATTTTATCAATCCAACCAGAAAAAAGGGGAGAAGAATCAGATGAAAACGATTTTGATGAGCAAAGGGGCCCGAACGATTGTAGAAGTGTGCGCGGGTGTCCAACCAAATGAACAAGTATTGATCGTGACAGAACCAAAAATGATGAATATTGCCAAGAGCATTTCCGCAGCCGTTGTCGCTGCAGGGGCAGAGCCGACAATGGCCATGATGCCGCCGCGGACCTCAGATGGGCAGGAGCCGCCAGCACCAATCGCCGCCGCCATGAAAGCTAGTGATGTGTTTATCAGTGCAGTCTATACCTCTATTACCCATACTAGTGCAGTCCGCAATGCTGTAGATGCAGGCTCAAGAGGAATCATGCTGACCCAGTTTCATGATGAAATGTTGATTGAAGGCGGCGTTCATGCTGATTTTAAAGCCGTTGAACCGATTTGCCGGGCCGTCGCCAATGCCCTAGAAGGAGCCAACGAAATTAGACTGACGACTCCTTATGGAACAGACCTTACCCTTTCCGCGACAGGAAGACGCTCAAACGCCATGCCATGTATGGTCAAGCCGGGTGAATTTGCTCCAGTGCCAACGGTTGAAGCGAATGTGTCACCAATCGAAGGATCCGCTCACGGCGTCATTGTGGCAGATGCCAGTATTCCTTACATAGGGATTGGATTGCTTGATGAACCGGTGACAGTAAAAGTAGAAGATGGAATGATTGTTTCCATTTCAGGAGGTAAACAGGCCGACATGCTGGCTGAAAATCTGGCTTCAAAGAATGATCCAAATGTTTATAACATCGCAGAAATCGGCGTTGGGCTCAATCCTAACTGTAAATTCATTGGCTCGATGCTTGAAGATGAAGGTGTATTCGGTTCCGTGCATATCGGGATTGGCACCAATATTACGTTAGGGGGAAATGTAAAAGCGGCTTGCCATTACGACCTCATTATGACCAAACCGACAGTAGTAGCAGACGGGAAAGTAATTTTAAAGAATGGGGAAGTTCTCGTCTAAAAAAGTCGGAATCTTTTGAAGGGACTGACTTTTGTAAGCGTTCGCTGCCTATTGGAAACGGGATGAATTTTTCAAATTAGAACTGATATAGGGGGAAATTTACGATGAAAAGAATGTTTAGTGTAGTTATTCTTTTAATGGTCATGATGCTGGCAGCCTGTGGTGTTCCAAACCCTTCTTCTAAAGAAACAAGCAAGGAAAGCGGTACGAAATCAGAACCGCAAACAGAGACGAAAGAAATTACGATTGCAGCCAATGGTGGAAAAATTGAAAAGTTAATCCGTGATGATTTGGCGCCAAAGTTTAAAGAAAAGTATGGTATTACGATTAATTTTGTAGCCGGTTCTTCCAATGAAATATTAACAAAAGTCCAGCTGCAAAAGGATAACCCGCAAATCGATATCGCCATGTATGATTCCCCTGTAGCGGTTCGTGCTGAAGAAGAAGGCTTGACTGAGGCCATTGCGAAGGAAAGCATTAAAGGCTTAGATAGTATTGATGAACGTTATTTAATTGATGAACATAGTGTTCCTGTCTTAGGCTACTCCGTTGCGGTCGGCTATAACACGGATATTTTTAAAGAAAAGGGCTGGAAAGCAATCAGTTCCTGGAATGACCTAATCAGCTCTGATTATAAAGGGATGACAGCTTTCCCTGATGTATCCAGCAATTCAGGATTTACCATGTTTTTGAGCTTGGCAAAAGCAAATGGCGGCGGCATTGACAATATGCAGCCTGGAATGGATAAAGGGAAGGAATTAGCTGCCTATTCCGATACGTTCTATAAAAACTCAACACAGATTCAACCGGCTATGCAGCAGGGCGCGGCCGTGACGGTACAAGCCAGCTATACGATCGCAGGCTTACATGATGCCGGTGTTCCGGTCAAAATGGTGATCCCAAAAGAAGGGGCTCCATTGCAAGCGATCGTCGCGACAGTCGTGAAGAATTCTAAGAACAAAAAGGCTGCTGAAGATTTCATTAATTTCATGGTAACAGAGGATTCTCAGAAGAAAATCGCTGAAATTGCCTTCTATCCGGTAGTGAAAAATGTAAAACTCCCTGAAAACTACGATTCTATTATCGGTTTTAAAGATAGCGATCCTGTCTATAAACCTGATTTCGCCGGCATCGCCAAAATTCAACCGGAATGGACCGAAAAGTGGACGAAGGAAGTGACTCCTGAGCTTGGGAAAAAGGTGAAGAAGTAATTAGCATCAACGAACATAGGAGGGTTTAGTAATGACTACAAGTGATGTGACGATTCGCGGTGTCAGTAAAAGATTTGGAACAAATGTCGTTTTGCAAAATATTGACTTGGATATCAAGCAAGGTGAGCTTCTTACCTTGCTTGGCCCCTCCGGCTGCGGCAAAACTACGACTTTAAATGCCATTGCAGGGTTCCTTGATCCGGACGAGGGAGAACTATATATAAAAGGAAAAAAGATGAATGGCGTCCCTCCCTATAAACGGGACCTTGGGATGGTGTTTCAAACGTATTCTTTGTTTCCGCACATGACCGTGCACGAAAATCTTGTGTTTGGTCTTAAGCTGCGGAAGTTAAAAAAGGATGAAATGGAAAGCAGAATTAAAAGAGCACTAGAATTGGTAAAATTGACAGGCTTAGAAAAGCGGTATCCACGGGAGTTATCAGGCGGACAGCGGCAACGGGTGGCGATTGCCCGTGCGTTGGTTGTGGAACCAGAGTTATTGCTGTTGGATGAGCCGCTCAGTAACCTAGATGCCAAACTGCGCCACGAGCTTCGGGCGGAAATTAAGCGTTTGCAAAAAGAGGTCGGCGTCACCACGATTTTTGTAACGCATGACCAGGATGAGGCCCTATCGATGTCAGACCGGATCGTTGTCATGAACCAGGGAAAGATTGAGCAAATTGGCACACCGACCGAAATCTATCAAAATCCACAGTCCGAATTTGTCTTCCAGTTTATCGGGAAGTCGAATCGTTTTGAAGGATTGGTGGTAGAGGCTGACGCTGACCATACCGATATCGAAATTGAGGAAGGCTGGGTCATCAAAACGAAAAAAGATAATGTCATCGGCAAGGACCGAACATTCCATGCTCACGATGTCGTCAATCTGTATATTAGGCCGGAATTAATTTCGATAAAGTCAGTTGACCAGGGGCTTGGGGCGGTCGATTCAGAACTCGTCCAGCAAAAGGCCGTCATCAAGCAAATGAATTATCTCGGTTCGCAATGGGAAATTGAGGTATCCGTTAAGGGGCAGCACCATGTGCAAATTATCGGACCAACGATTGAGAATTCCTGGTCGGTAGGGACGGAGGTGTTGGTGGAATGGAAAACCTCGGATATTCGCCTGACCAAAAGATGAGCACAGGTTTTAAACTGGCGCCAAAAAGAAAAGTTAACGTTTTTCGAAAATACATGGCAGCGATGCTGCTTCTTGCACCACTGCTCTTATTTATCCTTGCATTCTTTGTCGTTCCGATGATTTACGTGTTTTATTTAAGCTTTATCGAGGTGGAAGGGCTCGATGTCTCCAATGCCAGTTACAGCATTGGCAACTATCTGACGTTTTTTACAGACCCCTATTTTTTAAGATCGCTTTGGATGACGATTAAGGTGAGCGTCTATGCGGTTATCATCGCTCTTATCCTAGGCTACCCCATTGCTTTGACAATGGCGAAAAGCTCAGCCCGGGTGAGAGGCTACCTCACACTGCTTGTGGCGTCACCTTTATTGATTAGCGTGGTGGTCCGCAACTTTGGCTGGTACTTGCTCCTTGTGCCGAATGGAGTCATTGACCAATTTTTAATGGGGATTGGAATTACAGATTCCCCGTTAAAACTTCTGTTTTCTGTACCAGGGGTCGTTATCGGCTTAGCCAATTCGTTCCTGCCGTTCATGGTTCTGTCGATTGCCACAAGCCTGTATAATATCGACCCATCTTTAGAAAAAGCAAGCAGTATTATTGGCGCAAGTCCGTTAAGAACCTTTTTCACGGTGACGCTGCCGCTAAGTCTGCCGGGTGTTGTGGCCGGAATAGTTCTTGTTTTTAGTATGTCGATGAGCTCATACGTAACGCCTGCGCTGATGGGTGGCGCTAATGTGCCGGTTCTTCCGATCGTGATTTATGAGCAAATCAATACGTTATTCCGGTGGACGTTTGGTTCGGCGATCTCTTATATCTTACTCGGGGTTACGTTAATTTCTGTGACGATTTTTTCAAGGATTTTTGAAAGGAAGTTCAAGGAGGTGTTCCGATAATGAAGGGCGTAAGGATTACTGTTACCATAATCGGTTTGATTTTTCTGTTGATCCCTCTCATTGTGACCATTGGAGCATCGTTTACCACCGCAGGCTACCCGACGTTTCCGCCAAAAGGCTTTTCCCTGCAGTGGTATGAAAAAATATTGGACCGACCTGAATACATGGATGCCTTTTTCAATAGTGTCAAGTTTGCTTTCCTAGCGGCGTTCTTTTCTGTGCTGCTTGGTACCATTGCAGGCCTGGCATTGGCCAAATATGATGTGCCGGGTAAAACCTTTATCGTATCTCTGTTGACATCGCCGTTGACGATCCCGCACTTGGTCCTGGGAGCAGCGTTGTTGATTTATTTCACGCCGATGCTGCTGGCGGGCAAGCCGACTGGCTTTCTGATTGCCCATATTGTCATTTGTGTGCCCTATGCAATACGGTTTGTGTTAACAGGGTTGAGCGGCTTTGATTATACGCTGGAGCGGGCGGGGGCGGTGCTTGGCGCTAATCCGTTCGTGGTATTTTGGAAAATCACGCTGCCGATTATCCGGCCTGCGATTTTGTCCGGTGCGATGTTTGCCTTCCTGATTTCGTTTGACAACGTCACCGTCTCGCTATTCATGGTATCAACCGATATGAGAACCCTGCCGCTTGAACTATTCTTCCATATGCAGGATTCCTATGATCCAATGGTCGCCTCCGTATCAAGTATTGTTATCTTCATATCTGTGATATTTATAGTGATATTTGAAAAAATCTATGGAGTCGGAAAACTGTTTGGCGGGTCGCATTAACAAATTTGAAAAGAACCTTGGGTGCTTTTTAGCCCAGGGTTCTTTTATTGATGCATGGGGACGGTTCTTATGCATCAATTTTAAGGTTTTTAGAAATATCCGTGGAATTATGCACCAGGCACGGATCCTGAAAATGGGACACCACAGGAATGACACACGAGAACCGTCCTAGACTACTGAAAAACACTATTAGTTTTGCTTATTAAAGACAAAACCGCCCCAGCAGAAGGTCAAAATGTCTTTGATTCGGTTTATTAAAGACAAAATCGCCCTAGCTAAGGGAGAAAATGTCTTTAATAAATCCATTCTTTTTTGCCCGTGGGCGCAAGAAAAGTGTGGCACCGGTAAAAATAAGCCGCCTATTTTGCCCGTGGGCGCAAGAAAAGTGTGGGACCGGTAAAAATAAGCCGCCAATTTTGCCCGTGAGCGCAAGAAAAGGGTGTCACCGGTAAAAATAATCCGCCAATTTTGCCCGTGAGCGCAAGAAAAGGGTGTCACCGGTAAAAATAAGCCGCCTATTTTGCCCGTGGGCGCAAGAAAAGTGTGTAACTGGTAAAAATAATCCGCCTATTTTGCCCGTGGGCGCAAGAAAAGTGTGTCACCGGTAAAAATAAGCCGCCTATTTTGCCCGTGGGCGCAAGAAAAGTGTGTCACCGGTAAAAATAAGCCGCCTATTTTGCCCGTGGGCGCAAGAAAAGTGTGTCACCGGTAAAAATAAGCCGCCTATTTTGCCCGTGGGCGCAAGAAAAGTGTGTCACCGGTAAAAATAAGCCGCCTATTTTGCCCGTGAGCGCAAGAAAAGTGTGGTACCGGTAAAAATAAGCCGCCTATTTTGCCCGTGAGCGCAAGGAGTCGCACCGGTAAAGATAATCCAGCAATAATGCTATGAGCCCTAGATAAATAGAGTTCCAGCTTCTTAGGATGTATTTTCAGTGGTCTCGAACCGTCCCCATGTCTCAAGCTTTTTAACGAAAATAGGCTATTCTTAACTGGACAATAAGATTATGGTTAAGTAGACTATTAAATAATCTATTTGGAGTCTGCTGGAAGTTTTTTTACTAGTTTTTACTCTCTGATTTCTTTTTTTCTTGAGGATGCTAGAAAACTGCTGCAATATCAGCCTCCTAATCTATTAAATATACACAGAATAAAGATCGATCTGACAATTACATAGGAGCCCTTTGGGCAGCCATGATTAGTATGAAGCAAGGGAAATTGGATGAATGAGGAGGAATAAAAATGTTTAACTTTGAACCAAACTTGGACCAATTTGCTAGGATTAAAGTCATCGGTGTCGGCGGCGGAGGGAACAATGCTGTGAACCGAATGATTGAGGATGGCGTTGGCGGTGTAGAATTTATAGCTGTAAATACGGATGCACAAGCACTCCACCAATCAAGAGCAGAGGTTACGATGCAAATTGGATCATCCTTGACAAGAGGCTTAGGAGCGGGGGCCAATCCGGAAATCGGCAAAAGAGCAGTGGAAGAAAGCAGACAGCAGATTGAAGACGTGCTGTCAGGTGCAGACATGGTTTTCGTTACAGCCGGAATGGGCGGCGGGACAGGCACTGGGGCAGCGCCTGAAATTGCGAAGATTGCTCGAAAAATCGGTGCCCTGACTGTTGGAGTTGTCACGCGTCCGTTCAAGTTTGAAGGACACAAGCGCTCCGTAAATGCTCTGAATGGAATTAGCGCCATGAGAGACGCGGTGGACACGTTAATTATTATCCCAAACGACCGCTTGTTGGAAATCGTCGATAAAAAAACACCGATGATAGAAGCATTCCGTGAAGCGGATAACGTGCTTAGGCAGGGGGTTCAGGGGATTTCCGACTTAATCGCTGTTCCGGGTTTAATCAATCTTGATTTTGCCGACGTGAAAACAGTCATGTCCCATAAAGGCACTGCCCTCATGGGAATTGGTGTAGCAAAAGGGGATAATCGCGCTGCGGAAGCTGCCAAGAAGGCCTTAAATAGTCCGCTCTTGGAAACGTCCATCAATGGTGCGCAAGGTGTGATCATGAACATTACCGGAGGAGCCAATTTAAGCCTTTTTGAAGTTCAAGAGGCAGCCGATTTAGTTGCTTCTGCTTCTCATGAGGAATTAAATATGATTTTTGGATCGGTTATTAACGAAAGCCTGAAGGATGAAATCATTGTAACGGTCATTGCGACAGGATTCGATGAGCAAGTGCCTGAAGTTCAACAGCCTGCCCCTCAGCCAACAAGGACCTTTCAGCGGGAAGAGAGTTTTCACCGCACGCCGATAATACGAGAAGAGAGTTTCGGGCGCACTCCAATAAAACGCGAGGAGCCGGTTCACGAACCAGAACAACATGAACAAGAACGATACTATGAACAGCCAGAAGAAGAATCTCTGGATATTCCATCGTTCCTGCGCAGACGGAGAAATCGATAAATAAAGGATAACCAGGGGGGACAGTTCTAGCGGCCGTAATGGTCAAAAGAACTGTCCCCTTTTTTTGTTATTCGATTTTGAATTTTTTGATAATTTTTATCTAAAATTTTATTATTCTAATTTAAGTAATTTATGGAAGATGCCCTCACTTTTCTTATGTTTTTTCGTATGAAAGCACTATCATTTCCATAGAATACGCAAGTTTCTGAAATATTAAAATAATATACTAGACGAAAATAAAAAATTGTTTTAATATACTAATAGTTAAAAGATTTCTAACTATCATTTCCCGATACTCATATTCGGTTGATAATGTCAGAAAAATCAAAAAAGAGAAAACAACAGAGGGGGAACCTAGAGATGAAAAAGAAATTTAGTAAGGTATTTATGGTATCAGCATTAGCTGCTGGAATCCTTGCCGGCTGTGGGACAGGAAACCAAAGCGCCAGCGGCGGAGGAGGCAATTCAGATGCCTTCAAACTTGGAGTAAACATGGAGCTATCCGGTAACGTTGCTTCCTACGGTGAATCCATGACGAAAGGGATTGAAATGGCCGTAGCTGAGATTAACAAAGCTGGCGGTGTTGAGGGCAAAAAAATCGAAGTTATTAAAAATGACAATAAATCGGAAGCAGCTGAAGCAACAAACGGAATTATTAAGCTGACAAGCCAAGATAAAGTAAATGCGGTGATCGGTGCAGCAACAAGCGGAAATACCGTTGCCCAAGCACAAATTGCCAATGATACGAAAACCGTTCTAATCGCACCAGGCGGAACAAGCCCGACTGTTACTGTAGATGAAAAAGGAAAAGTAAGAGAATTCGTTTTCCGTACATCTTTTATTGATCCATTCCAAGGCACAGTTGCTGCCAACTTTGCCTCCAATAATTTAAAAGTAAAAGATGCAGCCATTTTTTCCGACAGCTCAAGTGACTATGCAAAAGGGTTATCCGATGCTTTCAAGAAAACATTTGAAAAAGCTGGCGGCAAAATCGTTGCAGAAGAGTCTTATGTAGGTAAGGATACTGACTTCCGTGCCACATTAACTCGTATTAAGGCGAAAAATCCATCCTTTATTTTTATCCCTGGATATTATGAAGAAGTTGGCTTAATTGTTAAGCAAGCACGCGAGCTTGGCATCACTGCTCCTTTAATGGGTGCTGACGGATGGGATTCACCAAAGTTAGTTGATTTAGCAGGTGCAGACGCATTAAATAACACGTACCTAATCAACCACTATTCAACTGAAGATCCTGATCAAAAGGTTCAAGACTTTGTTAAAGCATTCAAAGACAAGAACAATGGCGATGCACCTAACGCTTTCAATGCCCTTGGTTATGACACCGTTTATTTCTTAGCAGATGCCATTAAACGTGCAGGCAGCACAGACTCTGTCAAGATTCAGCAAGAATTAGCAAAAACTAAAGATTTATCACTTGTAACTGGAGTATTATCGATTGATAAAAATCATCACCCAATTAAATCTGCAACAGTTCTAGAATACAAAGACGGTAAACAAGTATTTAACTCAAAAATTAATCCTTAATATTTAGACCAGTAAAATGGAAGGATTATCCTTCCATTTTACTTTTTTAGAAAAAGGCTTGTTAAAAATAATTGTTGGTTTGCACACTATATTTATAGAAGCGAAAAATGAACAGATAAGTCTAACACAGCCTTATGAAAAAGGAGCAAAAACGTATGGATTGGTTACAACAGCTGATTAATGGAATTTCACTCGGCAGCATCTATGCCTTAATCGCATTAGGATACACCATGGTGTATGGGATTATTAAATTAATTAACTTTGCACACGGCGATGTATTTATGGTAGGTGCCTTTATTGGGTTCTATGCGATTAAGGGATGGGGATTAGGCTTCTTGCCTGCACTCATCATTTCAATGACTTTCTGTGCGGTATTTGGCGTATTAATTGAACGGATTGCCTATAAACGGCTTCGGAATGCTACGAGAATCGCTGCATTGATTACAGCGATTGGTATGTCTTTGTTGATTGAATACGGAATGATCTATATACGCGGCGCCCAGCCGGAAGCGTATCCTGCTGACGTATTGCCAAATAAGGCCATCAATTTTTTGGGTGTCCATATTAACAGCCAGTCTTTATTTATCCTATTAACATCGATTATTTTGATGATTATTTTACAATTTATTGTTCAACGTACGAAAATGGGGAAAGCGATGCGAGCTGTTTCTCTTGATATGGATGCTGCCCGCTTAATGGGAATAAGCGTTGACAAAACGATATCCTTCACGTTTGCCATTGGGTCGGCATTAGCAGGAGCAGCAGGGGTCGTGTTTGGTGTTTATTATACAAAAATTGAACCGCTGATGGGTGTGATTCCTGGGTTAAAAGCGTTCGTTGCAGCCGTATTAGGGGGCATCGGCAGTATACCGGGAGCGATGGTTGGCGGGATTTTCCTTGGTGTCATCGAATCTATTGTCAGTGCCGCAGGATTTTCTTTATGGAGAGATGCAGCCGCCTTTGTCATTTTGATTCTCATCCTTATTTTCAGACCATCGGGCATCTTTGGGAAAAATACAAGAGAGAAAGTATAGGTGAAAAATAATGAAGAAATCAAAATCATTTTGGGCATTTCTGATTCTAGCGGCGGTTGTGTACGTAGTCGTCCAATTTTTCATCGGCTCAGGATTAATAAATATATATTATAGTAATTTGTTAATTACAATTGCCATTAATATTATTTTGGCAGTGAGCCTCCATTTGGTCATTGGCATCACCGGTCAGTTCTCAATCGGCCACGCTGGTTTCCTGGCAGTCGGGGCTTATATTTCGGCGATTGCCACGATGAAATTAGAGTTGCCATTTATTCTAGCCGTTGTGATTGGCGGGGTTATTGCCGCTTTGGCCGGTCTGATTGTCGGCATTCCGACCCTAAGGCTGCGCGGTGACTATTTGGCGATCGCCACTCTTGGTTTTGCAGAAATCATTCGAATCGCGTTATTTAATATTGACTATGTAGGCGGGGCCGCTGGTATGCAGGTGTCTCATTTGACGACTTGGACCGTCACATTTGTCTGTCTGGTCATTACGATCCTGGTGATTACGAACTTTACGAATTCTAGGCACGGCCGGGCGTGTATTGCCGTGCGGGAAAATGAAATTGCTGCTGATGCAATGGGAATCAACACCACGTTTTATAAAGTTCTTGCTTTTGCAATTGGATCATTTTTTGCAGGAATTGCCGGCGGGCTATTTTCACATAATTTCTATATCATCCAGCCGGGAAATTTCGGTTTCTTAAAATCATTTGATATCCTCATCTTTGTTGTCTTGGGCGGCCTTGGCAGCCTTACCGGGTCAGTGATTTCGGCTATTTTGTTAACCGTTATATCAGCATTTTTGGCGCAATATCCTGAAACACGGATGATTATCTATAGCTTAGTTTTGGTCATTGTGATGCTTTACCGTCCTCAAGGCTTGATGGGCACACGTGAAGTCACAGATTTATTCAAGTGGAAACCGGCTAAAGGAGGCAATTAAGATGGCATTACTTGAAGTGAAAAATGCCGGCATTCAGTTTGGCGGATTAAAGGCTGTTTCCGGCTTTAATATGAGACTAAATCAAGGAGAACTGGCCGGCCTGATTGGGCCGAATGGTGCTGGAAAAACCACAAGCTTTAACTTGTTAACAGGCGTCTATGTTCCCACCGAAGGTGAGATTTTGTTTAACGGAAAGCGTCTGAACGGACTGCCTCCCTACAAAGTGACGCAAAGCGGGATCAGCCGTACCTTCCAAAATATTCGCCTGTTTAGTGAATTATCCGTGTTAGACAATGTAAAGGTTGCCTATCATTCCTTAGCAAAAAACTCCATCTTGAGCTCCATTTTCCGTCTTCCCTCCCATTTTTCTGAGGAGAAAAACATGGAAGAAAAAGCGCTCGAGTTTTTAAAAATTTTTAACTTGGAAAGATTTAAAGATGAAAAGGCGAAAAATTTACCATATGGCCAGCAGCGGAGATTGGAAATCGCCCGGGCGTTAGCGGCCGGTCCGAAACTATTGCTGCTGGATGAACCTGCAGCAGGGATGAACCCGCAGGAGACCCATGAATTAATGGAACTGATTGCCTTTATTCGTGAACAGTTTGACCTGACGATTTTATTAATTGAACATGACATGCAGCTTGTCATGGGTATCTGTGAACGGATTTATGTCCTCGACCATGGCCAACTGATTGCGGAAGGTACACCAGAGGAAATCCGGAGCCATCCGAAGGTCATCGAGGCTTACTTGGGAGAGGAGGTTTCTAACGAACATGCTTAAGGTCAATGATATTAATGTATTTTATGGAAACATTCAGGCGCTTAAAGGCATTTCATTAGAAGTGAAGGAAGGGGAAATAGTAACCTTAATTGGGGCAAATGGAGCAGGGAAAAGTACGCTTCTGAAAACCTTATCCGGACTGCAAAAGCCAAAATCAGGGACGATTGAATATTTAGGCGAGACGATCTCCACCAAGGCACCGCAAGCGATAGTCAAGGCCGGCATATCTCATGTTCCAGAAGGACGACGCGTGTTCTCCAATATGTCAGTAGAGGAAAATTTGGAGCTTGGCGCTTTTACAAGAAAGGACACCAGCGGAATTCGCAAGGATATGGAAAAAGTCTATGATCTGTTTCCACGGCTGCTGGAACGCCGCAAGCAGCTATCTGGAACACTTTCTGGCGGGGAACAGCAAATGCTGGCAATGGGACGGGCCATCATGGCGAAGCCAAAGCTGCTGCTGCTTGACGAGCCTTCGATGGGCTTGGCGCCGCTGATCGTTAAACAAATTTTTAACATTATCGAGCAGATTAATAAGGAAGGAACGACCGTCCTGCTCGTCGAACAAAACGCAAACATGGCCTTATCAGTTGCCGACCGGGCCTACGTCATCGAAACCGGCCGCATCCAAATCTCAGGCACCGCAGCCGAACTCCAAGCAAGCGAAGAAATCAAAAAAGCCTACCTTGGGGGACATTAGGTGAGGCATGGGGACGGTTCTTATGCATCAAAAAAACTAATTTTAGTGAAATTCCCAAAATTATTTCCGAATTAGCAGATTGCTTAAACATACTTCCAACCAAGTTATACAAAAGCAAATACAAAACAAAGAGCTAGGAAATATCCCTAGCTCTTTTGTTATTGAACCATTTTGCGATAATTATGCTTGTTTCCTTCTTTTTGCTAAGAACCATACGGAACCTAGTAACAGTAGCAGTAATCCCACAGCCAAAATATTAAAGGAATTTGTAGCTGTATTTGGCAAGCCATTTTCTTTTAGTGCGTTAGGAGCCTTTGCGTCATTCGGTGCTTTGTCTCCAGCTACCTCGAATACGGTAAAAGTACTGAAGTGATTGGTTTTCACTGTTACCTTGCCGTTTGCATAAATTGAACCTGGCATCAATTCCCATTTTTTAGTTTTCTCATTGTAATAGAAGACTTTCAAATTACTACTGTTTTTCACTTTGTTCATATCGATATCAAATGTCAGCGTAATCGGTTCAGTAAATTGATGGATTACTTTTCCATCAACGATGATAGTAAAATCATAAACCGGACTTTTAGCGCTGTTAATGATTTCCATTGGTTTTAAGACAATATCTGCATTTCCTTTAGTAAAGATACTTGAAGGGATTGACAATTTTACCTCATCATTTTGAACGGTGAGCGGAATATTTTTCGCTTTCAAAAGTTCAATTTGCTCTTTTGTTAGCTTCAGCTCAGAATCATGTTCATTTCCAAGGTCAATAGAAAGTTCACCATTATTAGAAATTTTGACAATCGCTGCTTCAAATTCTTTTTTATCAATGGTTATTACTTTTCCATTTTTGGCCTTAGCCGGTAGTGTCACGACAATTTGTTTAGAACCGTCGTTACCAGGTTTTGAACCATTCCCGCCGTTGCTATTTCCAGGTTGAGAGCCTTGATCGCCGCCGTTGTTATCTCCCGGTTGAGAGCCTTGATCGCCGCCGTTGTTATCTCCTGGTTGAGAGCCTTGATCGCCGCCGTTGTTATCTCCTGGTTGAGAGCCTTGGTCCCCGCCGTTGTTATCTCCCGGTTGAGAGCCTTGATCGCCGCCATTGTTATCTCCCGGTTGTTGACCTGGGTCTGTATTGACAGTGCCAATCAGTTCTCTTGTGTCTCTGACACGGATGCGCTCACCTTCAGAGAATTTACCTGAAAGCCCAACAGCTTCCAATGTGTCACCTGCTTTTAAATCAGGGACAGGTCCGCTTTGATTAACAATATAGCCATCCGTAAATACCAAGGTAGGTCCAGATCCATCGTCAATGATATAGGAGTTATCATCATACTTGGACACTACTTTACCTTTTACTTTCACAAGAAGACCTTGGTTTTCGTCAGCGACTGAATCCTTTGTACTTACTAATTTAGGTTCGACTGGTGTTCCAGTGCCAAGCTTCACAACACTGTCGGCGAAGCTTCCGAATTCTAATTCAAAGTTATTTTCAAAAATCTTAATGTGTCCGTAAATACGAACTTTGTCGCCAATTTTTAGGCTGCCTGCCGGGACCTCATTAAAGGCCATTATACCGCCAGTCTCATCTTGAATATATGCCGAATCAAAGAACTGGGTAGCTGTAACTGTACCTTCCACCACAGCATTTGTTTCTTCAGCCAGTTTACGTGCATCGCCAATCGAGATGATTTGCGGCTCGAGATGAGCTAACCAGTTGACCGCATTTATACCAAACCTTTCATTGCCTTTCGGACTAAAAGTTTGGTCGATCTGCTTGTCATTAAAGATATTCATCCCGGAAACAATGACTCTGCCCTTTCCAATCTGTTCTGATGCAATCATCGGAATGACCGAACCGCCTGTTACATCTTCAAGCGGTGTTTTACCGTCTGAAGTACGGACATTATAAGATGCAGAATCCGATTTGATCGTTGGAGAGTCTTGGAATGTTGACTCATTTCCCCAAGCGAGAACTGTGACTGTACTGCTGTCTGTCAATGCTGCTTTCTTACCAGTTCCATCATTTTTGGCCAGACTTGAACCACTATAATATTCGATTGTTGATACAAAATCTGTTAGTGCATTTTTAACAGGAGTTGGATGCAGTCTTACTGCGAAATTAGATGGCAATGGTGTACCCCAGAAGTTTCCTTCTTTTGTTTCATCAAAGACGCCATCGTTGTTTACAAGAATACTAGATCCAACACTGGATAAGATATCGTTTAAATTTTGATTGGTACCGCCAAAGTTACTCTTTTCAGTTACTAATAATGATCCGCCGTTCGCAACAAAATCCTTGATTGCTTCAATTTCAGTTGGCGAATAGGCTGTAGTAGGGTGGGTAAGCATCAACACACTTACATTTTTTAGCACGTCAGCAGAAAGTGTAACTTTATTCTCTGCAATCGTGTAACCTTGTTTCTTCATTGATGTTGTAAATAGTTTAAGGTTATCAGCGTATTTGCCTGGATCACCTGTCGTATTTTCATTGCCATGTGTTGTATCTATCAAGATTGTTTTTCCTAATGGCGCTTTAATCACAAAGCTTTGTTCAAACTTATTGCTGCCAAGATCATGTCCGTCATCCGCGGAAAGCAGGACAATGATATTATGTGTACCCGCAGCCGGATTTGCCCATGTGACACTCGCATTAGCCGAATTGTTGGCAGGAAGTGAATCAATGGCAGATTCGCCGATAAAGTGGTCCGCATCAATACTATCATAATAGAATTGTGCTTTTACTTTACTTACATTTACAGATCCCAGATTTGTAACACCAGCAGTTAGAGTTGTAGAAACACCACCGATAATGGCGCCATCTGGCGTGCTGACATTACTTACATTTACAGCCAAATCCTTAGCTGGAGACCAGATAGGTGCGGAATAAATTTGATCACCGTCTTTTTGGGTAACCTTTACCACAAACCATTGCTGCCCGCCGGCTACTGTTACACTTGGCTCCCATGTTAACGAAGGAGAATCATCTTTAGGTACATATGATTCAATTACCTTGCCGTGGTTGGTAATCAGTTCCACTTTGGCAATAGCATCGTTTGAAGGAGTTTTTACATAACTATAATCTGGATTTGATGGGTCTTCTGACACTGGATCCTTACCCGTAATCGTAAAGTCCAATGTATCTGTATCAACTGTTGACCCCATGTAGAAGCCGCTTGCAGACACATCTAGCTGGAAGTTTGGATCTTCACTCATATACACGCGCATATTTTTCATGGCATCAAGAAGTGATTCTTGAGTTAGATCTTTTGCAACGATTACAGTCCGCTTTTTCGTTTGACCCCAAGTAGCATCATGGTTGTCCTCACCATAAGTAGGTGCAACATGCCAGCCTAAGTCGAGCGCACTATAGTATTTATCTTCTGCATTCGCATAGGAATACTTCCCTGAGCCATTTCCTACTTCTAGCATCGTGAATAGCTTATCAACATTTTTATCATATGGGATAAAATTATCAAAAGCATTAGCCGACATTTTCGGATGGTTAAATTGAGCAACAATATTGTCGTACGTTAACGTCCAAGCATAATAGTTCTGAAGCTTTTGATATGCTCCTCCATCAACAACACGATCAATAAAGTTGTCTGTTCCAAATACATTTGAGTGTCCCCACGTAGTAGATGTCATTTCAAAAGCAGGGAAGACAACAAATTTTCCATCCTGAGTATATTGTTTTGCTAAATCTTTCGTTAATTGCCAATCAGATCCGCCCGTTCTTTCTTTCATTCCGTTGTGATCAACCGTATCCTTATTGACAAGACTTGAATCGATGTCATGGGAATGATCAGAAAAGGCAAAGTAATCATAGTGATATTTTTGTGCATCTTTTAGTGCCTGCTCAGGTGAACCGGCAGCATCGTGAGAGATGTTTGTATGGTTATGAGTTGTTCCCCGGTAATGATTTCCGCCAGTAAATCTTTTCGCCACTGTAAATTTCCATGTGAACGTAGAAGGATTATCCAATTTATCTTTGGCAGATACAGTTACCGTATGTTCATCTTCAGTTAACTCATCACTTTTTGTAAGCACCAATTTAATTTCTGTTTCGCTAATGACTGCTTTTGGAGTGAAATCTTTTCCATCAATTTTAATCGATACTGCTGAAGTTTTTACTCCATTCGGGTCATCCAGTTTAACAGATATCGATGGGTATCTGGAATTGACGATTTCTCCATTCCCCGGAAGCTCATTCATAAATGCAGGGCCATCGGTATCTTCTACTACATCAATTGTGATTGGTTTCGCAGCGGATCCTTCCGATTGTTTGTCGTCACCAGAAACGGCTTCAATATAATAGAGTAATTTCCCTGTCGGCACATCTGCCCTAACAATTTTCCCATTATAATTTCTAGCATCAGCCGAATTCATGATCACTGTTTTGTATGCTGAATCAGCTTCACCTTTGTAGTAAAGAGTAACGGAATCGGCATTTTTCGCCATCGCAGTGAAAGCGACATCGACTCCAATATAAGCTTTCTTTAACGGAGTATGTGTCAGCACTAATTGGCCTTTAATATCAGCCGTGCTTCTTGGCAATAGATAGTATCCGTTTGTAAAAGGTGCTATTTTCTTGGATTGATGAACAATTCCGGTGAAAGTATAGCTAGAACCTTTCTCAAGATCGCCAAGCTCTCCTTGAATACGGACAATCGCTAAATTGTCACCTGATTCATCACTTACAGTAACATCATAATCTGGACCATTTGCCGGTATGTTTGTCACCTTGCCGGTAAATGAAACTAAATTACTCTCATTTGCTTCGTTTAGCCCAGTGATAGCAATGGACTCAGGTGTCGGTAAAGTATCAGGTCCTGCATTTTTAATAGAGGTAGGAACAAACTGTGTCATACCTGCTGTAAAAACAACCCGTCCATCGATCCGATACTTATTGCCAGATTCAATAGGAAGAGACGGATTAAGGCTATTCACTACGTTAATTGCACCAGAAGCATCCTTAATAAAGAAATTCGTTTTTACGCTGCCATCTGGAGTATTGCCAGTTGTAGCTGTTCCTTCAATCGTTGTTGTATATCCAAGATTAATAGGGAAGCCCTTTGCATCATTCTTACGCAATTCATCCAATGATGTAATCGTCTTAGCTGTCCCGGAAACATTGATTCTTGTGTAGCTGCTTTCTAATGAAAAAGGCTGTGATGAATCAGTATGAGTCAAGTAAACTACTGAACTAGAATTCTGGAAGTTTAGTGAAAAAGAACCGTCAGCCGCAGCTGCAACTTCTTGTACTTTCGTTAAAACGCCAGCCTTCTCCACATAAGCTTTTACAGTAGCTGAAGCTGGTACAGAACCAGGCTGCCCCGAAACCGTTGCCGCACCACCGTCATTTTTATACTCGATTTTTGAAGCATCCGGTTGAAGCATGAATTTTGAATTATGAACAACCATCTCTTCTGGAGTTTCTCCACCTGATGGTTTATTAAACACGAAATCGTTAGCTGGATTCTTTGTAAACCAGCCATTGCCCATTCCGAAGGAAGTCAGCGGGTCTGATCCGATATTTGTTTTACGTAAGAAAGTCCCAGCTTTCATGGTAGCATCGGAAATCGGCTCGCCCCAGTATAATGGATTTGCAAACTTGGCTGTACCATCTGTGTACGCTAATAAATCGATTGCGTCTGGGTCATCTGCTCCAGTAACTGCTGTTTTCTTCTTGGCTAATACTAAGGCTCCGCCTGTTGAACCACTTGGATTTAATGTGGTTTTGGCATCTGGTTGTACAGGTAAATCTTGTCCTGTCGCGCCTGTGTTGCCAGTAATCAGATAATAGCCATGAGCTTTAATGATGCCAGATAGGGCTTGGCCAGCGCCAAATTTCATGGTGGAGGCTGATGTGTAAGCGATTGACCAATCTTTTAAATCGATATCTTTATCTGTATTGTTATAAAGTTCGAAAAACTTTGTTTTGTAAAACGCTCCGCTGTTTCCGCCGTTTACGTAGATTTGGCTAAATACTACGTCACCAGGCTTAACTGCTGAGCTTGAGTTGGAACCAGTGTAGTTAATCGCTACTTTATCACTAGGTTCTTTCCCAGTCTCTTGTGCTGTAAGATTCACGACTGGTTTTGATTGTGGGTTAGCAAATGAGATACTAAACGATCCATCTGCACCTGCAGGAGCAGTCGCAACCACTGTGTTATCGTCAAAATATAATGATACTTGTGAATTATTGGCTGCTGCACCTGGCGCTCCTGTTACTTGTGTATAGGAAGCATACGTGATTTTAGTAGCGGCCGGTGCTGCTGTTTTTTCAATTACTGGATCCGGATTTGGATCTGGATCTACAGTCGACCCGGAAGGTACACCTGTAAATGAGATTTCTCCGAAACGGCTTGTACCAGTTCCTGCTACCGTGCTGCCACCTATTGACGTATCAGAAGCTTTGAGCCATCTAACATAGATGAGATCTTGATCAGCCGCATCACTTGGCAGTGCTACATTCGTTATAACACCGCTGGTCCAGTTAGTCGCTACGGTAATATCTCCACCGGCAACATCCGCCCAATTGCTATGATCCAAGCTGTATTGAAGCTTAAAATCTCTTGGGCCTGTACTAGAACCGTATTGTTTAGATGATACCGCAATAGATTGATAGCCTTTAGTTGATAAGGAAACTTCCCAGTATGATGGGTTGTTTGTCCAAGTATTTGCGTTAGGAACACTAATACCTGAAGTAGGTCCGGCATTATAGCCAGTCATTGTTGCACCTGTTATGGATAATTGCTTGTCAAGATTAACATTCAAACCACCAGTGGCTGTTAGGCTATTCCCATTACTAAAATCCCATTTTGCCAATGAAACAGGTTCTGAAACAGCTTTTGCCATATTGGGATTGACCAGTGATAACAACATTAGCGCTGTTAAAAATAGGCCAACCCATTTCTTGTGTTTTCTCACAATTCCGTACACCTACGAAATTCCTCCCCTTTAGTCATTTTTGATGAAGCGCTTACTTCCCTATTTTATAGCTAAGCACCTCCATTTGAATAATGGTAAAAAAATCCTCAAGTTCCTTTTATCACCGCTTTTAATTGATAAAATGGACCTAATATAATCTTAGTATGTGATTCGTCAATATTCTACAAAATTTTCGATTTTTTACATGAATTTTACACGGATGTTACAGGACTTATGATATATTTAACCTGATTCTCTAGGAAACTATGACTTCGCACCACATGGAGGCTACAATGAGCAGAATATTCCCATCAAAATTTTTAACAAATTTCTTTTTAAATAGACAAAAATTTATTATTTTGTTGCTCCCATTAGTTATCTTTTTTTCTTCCATTCAATCAGCACAAGCACATGCCTATAGTGCCAGTTTTACCACTATAAATCTTTTAAAAAGCAAAATCATCATGACGTTTGCATTAGATGAGGTTTCTGTCATCGAATTAACCCATGGAGACGTTAACCAAAACGGGATGCTGGATTCGGACGAATTCGAAGCAATCAAAAATAAAATCGAAACGATCATTAAAGAAAATGTAGGGGTTAAAATTGACGGCGAGCATAAGGATTGGTCCAAATTACTTGAAATGAACTTAAACCGAAAAGGGGATGCAACCCAGCTCGTGCTTAAGGTTGAGTATCCACCCTTAACACCGTCACAATCTATTTCATTAACTGACAGCCTTTATCAGGATGATATAATCACAAACTATGTGAATCTACTAAAGGTTAATTATGGAAAACAAAACAGTACTTCGGCATTATCAGGTAAAGACCGAACTTGGTCGATGATTTTAAGTGAATCTGAATATGCCGGGTTAAAATCAGACGATACGGGTGTACAAACCGGTGAAAACAAGCAAGCCAGGACAACAAGTGATACAACAAAACAACAAGAGGCAAAAACACCTCAAACTTCTTCACCATCCGGCTGGATCACATTTTTAAAGCTAGGGATGACTCACATTCTTGAGGGCTATGACCATTTGCTGTTTTTGCTGGCACTGTTGATTGCAAGACAAAGCTTCAAACAGTTTGTCAAAGTCATTACTGCGTTTACGATTGCTCACAGTTTAACCTTAACGTTAACCGTATTGGGCATTATATCAGTCCCTGCGAGTATTGTTGAGCCGGCTATCGCACTGAGTATTTGTTATGTGGCCATCGAAAATATTTTTAGGAAATCGGTCAGCCAACGCTGGGCCTTGACGTTTATATTTGGTCTTATTCATGGAATGGGATTTGCGGATTTATTAACTGAAATGAAGATTCCAAAAGGGGAGCTTGCCATTGATTTAGCGAGCTTTAATATTGGCATTGAAATCATTCAGCTCATCATCGTTGTGATTCTTTTGCCATTATTAACACTTTTACACCGTTCAAACATATCAAGGAAGGCCGTTATTAGCGTTTCGACAATAGCTTTTGTGTTAGGCAGCTTTTGGTTGATCGAACGAATAGTGGCTTAAAAAAGGGGGAGGACTTCTTTGCGGAATGCTGCGGTACAGAAAAGCTCGCCTGTAGGTTCAAATCGCCATCTAATTATATTAGGAAGTTTGATTTTCGTTATTCTCTTATATATTGCTTCTACTTATGGTTATAGTGCTATTATTAGCAGTCAAAAAGTACAGGTTTTTAAAATGGTCTTTATCAGCATCATTATTGAGGCAATGCCCTTTATCTTAATCGGTGTGTTTATCTCGGCGCTGCTTCAGGTTTTCGTGACTGATCAAATGATGCGTAAATTTATCCCCCAAAATCCGATTTTGGGAATCATAACAGCAAGTGTGCTGGGCATCATTTTTCCCATTTGCGAATGCGGTATGGTCCCAGCCATACGGAAGCTGATTAAAAAAGGAATGCCTTTATATGTAGCAACAACGTTTATATTAGTTGGCCCTATTTTAAATCCAATTGTCTTTTTATCGACATTTACAGCCTTTCAAAATCAGCCTAGTGTCACATTCAGCCGGATGGGGCTGGCATTTCTGGCAGCTCTTGTGATTGGCCTGATTGTTTTTCAATTCGTCAAAACAAATCAATTAAGAGAAGAGTTAAAGCAAGAGAAAAATCATCATCACCACACCCATGAGCATCATTCAGAAAAACAAGTGAAGAATAAAGTAATTGAGGTCATGGGCCATACCGTCAGCGAGTTTTTTGATATGGGGAAGTATTTGCTGTTTGGTTCGATGATTGTAGCAATACTCCAGGTATATGTTTCGCAAAATAGTCTAATTGCCATTGGAAATAGCGGCCCCTTTGCCAATTTAGCCATGATGGGGATGGGGTTTGTGCTTTCTTTATGTTCTACTTCCGATGCTTTTGTCGCTCAAAGCTTACAATCTGTTTTTTCAAAGAGCTCATTGGTTGGCTTCATGGTTTTTGGACCGATGATCAATATAAAGGGCGTTCTCATGATGCTAGCCGTTTTTCGAACGAAATTTGTTTTATTGCTTTGCACATTGGTTTTCGTTCTCGTGTTTGCCGGAACGCTCGTATTACAGTTTATCCTTTAACATCTTGACTTGAAAAATTACGTAAGGTAGTGATTCGATGGGGCATAGACTCAATTCTGCCAGCATGCATCATTTTTTGAAAGCAGCCATTTTAATTGGATTTTCCATTTATATTTTTTGGTTAACCTTTTCAGGTGACATTCTGCAATTTGTTGTCCCGCAGCTGGTTATCTATATTAAAATCGCAGCTGGATTCTTGATCATTGTGGCTGCTTTTCAATTTTATATTGCTTTTCTATCCTTAAAAAAGCAGGTTATTATTTGCGACTGCGGACATGACCATGATCATAGTCATGATCACGATTCGGTCTTCGGCCACGAACATCATCATTTATTAAAGAATTCAATCGGTAAGAATATTCTTATATACGGTTTATTTCTGTTACCTCTTTTACTTGGATTCGTATTGCCGAATAACACACTTTCTAGTTCGCTAGTTGAAAATAAAGGGATGAATCTAGGCGGGATATCCTCCAAAAATGGTGACAAAGGAGCCGTTGTTGAAGTAGACGGAAATGCAGATCCTGCCCTAAAAAAATTGTTTAAGACCAATGTGTATGACAAAGATTACGCAAAACTCGGAATGAAGTTATATAAGCAAAATGTGATTGAAATGAAGGATGAATGGTTCATTGAAAAACTGCAATCAATGAACACCTTTGTGGATAATTTTCAAAGTAAAGAAATAAAAATAAAGGGTTTTATTTATCGTGAACCAGGACTTTCAAATAACCAATTTATTATTGCCCGAATGGGTATGACCCACTGTATTGCTGATATTTCACCATTCGGTATTATTGCTGAAGCGGATAATCCAGACCAATTTGCCAATGATTCATGGTTTATGATCACGGGAAGGATTAGCAAAACCAATTTCAATGGGCAAAATGTTATAAAAATCGAAGTAGAAAAAGCGGAGCCGGCTGTTTCTCCAAGCGTGCCATATGTATATCCTGATTGGAAATTTGGTTCCAAACTGTAGTAATATCGCAATGTAAAAGAGGTGTATTCATGTTATTAAAGATTGGAAGTCTTTTGTTAGTACTTCTAATTACAATCTATTGTATTTACCATTTTTATCGGAACAAAGATCGGTTTTCGGGAGTAATCGGAATTATAACAGCACTAATGATTGGCATTTCATCCGCTGCAATCGGCTTTTTATTGATGTTAGCCACAAATTATCAAGTTCTAATCACAACGTTAATTTGTCTGGTCTATACAATTGGTAACGGCTTGTTGGTTCGCCGATTATTCCCTCCGGAAAAAGGAATGAATGATATTCTTTCCGGTCTAATTGGCGCTTTAATTGGGTCAGTACTGGGGTATTCGACGTTTATTTCAAATAAACCATTTCTAGTCATTGATATTGCTTTTATCGTCATCACCTACATTGCTTTAATGTATTTTGATCGACAGCTTGCTTCAAAATCAACAGAGAATCGTTCGAAAAAAAAGAATCAGAAACAAGCTTCAAATGTATCGACTATATCACTTTCAGCCATTTTGATTGTTATCATTGTTGTACTTGGGCTAAATGTGAACCAAATAAAGGTCGGGGTTATTGGCCAGCCGCAAACTCAAACTGCCTCCATTGATGAAGAAAATGATATGCAGGTGGCGACAATCCGAGTTACCGCTTCAGGCTTTAACCCTAAAAATACAACCTTTCAAGCTCATAAAATGATAAAGGTTAATTTTGAAGCTTCGATTCCCAAAGGCACCCAGATAGTATTAAAATCCGAAGACTTAAAGCTTAATATGAATTTAAAAAACGGAAAAAACATCCTCCTGCTGGATAATCCGCTTGAAGGAAAATACCAACTAACAATAGAACCGACCAATGCAACCGGAACATTTACCATTAAAAAGTGAAACATGGGGACGGTTCTCATGCATCAGAAACATGAGAACCGTCCCTATGTTTTATGTTAAAATATTAACGAAAAATTAATACTGCTTTTTAGTCATTAACGGGTATTATTAAAAGGTAGCATTTAATTAGGAGGAAATATTTTTATGAGTGAGCACGTAATAGCTTTTATAATGGGAATCGTAGAAGGGTTAACAGAATATCTTCCCGTTTCATCAACAGGACATCTCATCTTAGCCGGTCATCTATTAGGGTTCGAGGGAGATCGGGCGAAAACATTTGAAGTTGTCATTCAATTAGGATCGATCCTAGCGATTGTGGTTTTATATTGGAGAAGATTTTTTTCACTTTTAGACTTTAAGAGTTTAAATATAAAGGACAACAACAGAACAAAACTGAATCTTCTTCACGTATTTTTAGGGGTGCTGCCTGCCGTGATTGTAGGCTTCGTCCTCCACGATTTTATAAAAAATGTACTGTTTTCTACAACAGTGGTTTTGGTTGCTTTAGTAGTCGGGGCCTTTTTATTAATTTATGCTGACAAGAAGAAAACAACGGTTACGGCACACACCATTGATCAATTATCTTATAAGCAAGCCTTATATATTGGTCTGTTTCAATGTCTAGCTGTTTGGCCAGGATTTTCACGAGCCGGCTCTACCATTTCTGGAGGATTACTAGTGGGTGCTAGCCAAAAAACAGCTGCCGAATTTTCCTTCATTCTGGCATTGCCTATTATGGTAGGAGCAACAGGATTAGACTTATTGAAAAATATGGACGCCATCACTTCAGGAGACATCACAACCTTTGTCATCGGTTTTGTAACAGCCTTTGTAGTTGCATTGCTATCCTGTATCGGATTCCTAAAACTGCTCGACAAAGTAAGGCTATCAACATTCGCCTACTACCGCATAATCCTTGCAATCGTCTTTGCGTTTATTATCCTATAAGGTAAATCATGGGGACGGTTCTCATGCATCAGATGCATGAGAGCCGTCCCTGTGTTTCGTTTATTAGCCATTTAATGCACTCCAGATTGTAGACAAAAGGCATCTGAATATGTCATTCGGGTGTCTTTTATTATGTATCTTCATCCATTGTACATAATTTCGTCTATTTACACATAACAATAATAAAGGTGAAAGGAGAGGTTGATGATGGTTCGAATACCAATCCCTGCTCAGTTTAATATTAATATTCATATTATCAAAGTGAATTCTTTTGAAAATGCCTCTGCCATAAATGTCGGTAACAATTTATTGGCTGAATGGCATAATTCTGATAAGAAAAATATGGGACTAGGACAGAATATGGGGGACGGCAGCTGTTTTGTAGGAACGAGAAGTATGGTAGACGACCGGGATCAGATCGACTCAGCTTCAACCTTTGAATCGGAATGGCTTCCCATGCCGGATATTATCCATAGAGGGGATGAGTAAGCCATGTTTTTTAAACCAATAAATGTAACTATTGACGATTTTAAGGTGAACAACTTGGACCATTTGAGTTCTATTTCCTTTGGAACAACTGTGAAAGTCGGAAGAAATGTTTGTGCTAAAAAAACACAAGGGTATGGCCAACAACATGCAGACTATTGTGTTCGAACTTTTAATTCTCATTATGTTTTAGATGATGATGTGATCGATCAATTTTCAGCAAAATTTAACAAGTAAGTCATGTTGGACAATAGATCCATATTTTTGGGGGAGGCGGACAGATGTATTTTGGACCGGTGAATATTAATCTATTATCCTTTAAAGTCAATGCCATCGACCATTCCGGAATTATTAATTTAGGTCCAAGTAAACATATTGATATATTTGTATCCTATAAGCGGAGTCAGGGCATTGGTGAACAAAATGGCGACTTATCCCCCATACTGCTGACCAATTCTAATGTCTTTGATAATGATATAAGTGATAGTCCTTCCGTTAAAAATAGTTTGTTATAAGCGAAGAAAACGCATTCCGGTGGTCGCTCATATTCGATAAAACGGAAAAAATTAAAGGAGTGGTAAAATGGTCTTTTTTACACCCTTAGCCGTAAATCTATTAGCTTTTAAAGTCAATGCCATCGATAATTCCTCCGTTATTAATATTGGTCCCGTCGCTTACGTTGACCAGTTTGTATCCTACAAACGAAACCAAGCTGTCGGAGAACAAAACGGAGACTTCTCACCAATCAACATCCCAATAAGCAGTGTCATCGACCCAGACATCGTCGACAGCACATCCGCCAAAAATAGCGTGATATAAAGCATGAAGCATGGGGACGGTTCTTCTGCTTCATGTTAGGGGGGATGCATGCAGGTATCCCCAGAATAAATAGAAACGGTCGCCAAATGGTGTTGGCGACCGTTTTATTTTTATAGGATTGGTTACTTGCTTTTTCCAGTTACCCTAAATCTTGACCCGTAACAACAATATATCCAATTAAGAATATATTCAATAAGACGATCACAATGGTACAGACCCATGCTGCTATTTTCACTGGCATTTTGTTTGCAAATTCGCCCATTTTCTTTTTATCACTAGTAAATATAACTAAAGGAATGACGGCAGATGGAAGCGCCAAGCTTAAGACGACTTGACTCCATAGCAGCAATTCACCTGTTCCTTTGGATCCAGCCAGCCAGGTCACGATAAAAGCAGGTATGACCGCTAGTAAACGTGTAATCAAGCGCCGAAGCCATGGTGATATTCGCAGGTTGATAAATCCTTCCATAACAATTTGACCGCTAATCGTTCCAGTAATGGTCGCATTTTGACCGGAAGCAAGTAAGGCAACCGCAAATAAAGTACTAGCTATCCCTACTCCAAGCGTTGGACTAAGTAATTCATAGGCTGCTTCGATTTCGGTTACATCTAAATTCGTTCCATAAAAAGCGGCCGCTCCCAAAATCAAAATGGCGGAGTTAATAAGAAAAGCCACGGTTAACGAAAAGGTTGAATCAATGAGGGAGAATTTAATGGCTTCTCTTTTTCCCTCTGTTGTCCGCTTATATTGTCTACTTTGCACGATGGACGAATGCAAATATAAATTGTGCGGCATCACCGTTGCCCCTAATATGCCTAAAGAAATAAAGAGCATTTGTGGATTTGTGACAATTTCTGGTTTAGGAACAAACCCACCGAATAAAGCGGCAATTTCCGGTTTTGAAACAATGACTTCAAATGCAAATACGATAAAGATCGTAACCATTAAAACAATGACAATCGATTCAATAATACGGAAGCTTTTCTTTTGCAAATAAAGTAATAAAAGCACATCTAATGTTGTTATGGCAATACCTAATAATAAGGGAATACCAAATAATAAATTTAAAGCAATGGCTGAACCAATTACCTCAGCTAAATCTGTGGCAATAATGGCTAATTCTGTTAATATCCAAAGAACGAAGGCTGTTTTCTTCCCAGTTGCATCCCTAGTGGCCTGGGCAAGATCCCTTCCTGTGACGATTCCAAGTTTTGATGATAATGCTTGTAGCAGCATAGCAATTAAATTGGATAGTAAAATGACAATCAACAGCGTGTAACCAAAACGGGCTCCGCCTGCAATGGAAGTTGCCCAGTTTCCTGGGTCTACATAGCCAACTGCCACTAATGAGCCAGGGCCCATAAAGGCTAATAGCTTACGCCAAAAACCTCCTTTACTTGGAACACTTACTGTATTATTTACCTCTTCTAAGCTTATATTAGAGCTTTGCTTTAACCTTCCATGCTCTTTCCCCACATATTCTGGTTGATTATTCATCAAATATCCCCCCCTTAAATATGCGCTAAGTTAAATAATTTTCCTGAGGGCAATTTTTTGATTAAAAGGCCACTAAATAATTTATGTAATTATTTTACTGCAGTTTTTTGTCCTTGTAAACATTTTTTGCACACATGCAACTTTTTGGGATTGGATAAACTTTCGATAAAATTTTCTGTTGCCAGACCTCCAAGTGGTTCTAGGTACTTTCCAGGTGTCGATAACGGCTTGTAGCAGACAAAATAAACGGGGACTGTTCTCATGCATCAAAGGCATGAGAACCGTCCCCATGTGTCTTTTGTTCTATTTATCAATATGATTCGTATGATTTAATAAAACAAACGAATTGGAGGAGGATTGATGAGAGCTATTGTATACACAAAGTACGGTCCCCCTGATGTTCTTCAACTGAAAGAGGTTGAAAAGCCTATTCCAAAAGAAAATGAAATTTTGGTAAAAGTAAAAGCGACAACCGTAACAGTGGCGGATATTCGTGCACGGGGTTTTATCGTTCCTCCCGCTTTTTGGCTGCCTGCCCGAATAGCCCTTGGTTTCAAGCAACCGAAAAAAGAGATATTAGGGATGGAGTTAACTGGAGTAGTGGAGTCCGTTGGGAAAGATGTCAAAAGGTTTAAGGAAGGCGACGAGGTTTTTGCCGCATCCTTGGCGAGTTTTGGCGCTTATGCCGAATATAAGTGTCTGCCGGAAGATGGCCCTGTATCTATTAAACCTTCCAATTTAACCTTTGCAGAAGCCGCCGCCATACCACTTGGAGCACGTACAGCCTTGTTTTTTCTTAAAAAAGCAAATATACAGAGCGGCCAAAAGGTTCTAGTTTATGGTGCTTCTGGTAGTGTAGGAAGTTATGCCGTTCAACTTGCCAAGTATTTCGGAGCAGCCGTTACAGGGGTATGCAGCACCGCAAATTTAGAGTTGGTTAAATCTCTGGGAGCTGACCAGGTCATTGATTATACGGCGGGGGATTTTTCGAGGATAGGCGAGACCTATGATGTGATATTTGAAGCGGTCAACAAGAGCTCTTTTTCAGATTGTATGAAATTGTTAAAAAGGGATGGAACCTATATCAATGTCACTGACCCACTGCCAAGTGGTCGAATGCTTTGGACTCAATTGACGAGCCGTAAGAAATTATTATTGAGTAGAAATTCCCCTGAAACTCCTGAAGCATTAGACTTCCTTAAAGAACTTGTGGAGATGGGAAAGTTAAAAGTGGCCATTGATAGATATTATGAGTTTGAAGAGATCGTTGAGGCGCATAGGTATGTTGAGAAAGGACACAAGAAGGGAAATGTCGTCATAAATGTGGATCCTACCATTAAGGAATAATATATTTCCATTTTTTACAACTCAACAGACTAGAGGCGTGCTATACACTTTGTAAAAGGTTTTACAGGAGGATTTTAGATGGAGCACGAGTTGAAAGAGGTTATTAAGAAGTGTGATCTTGCCATTAAGCAAGAGGATTTTGATACACTGATGAATTACTATACAAACAACGCCAATTTAGTTGTGAAACCTGGAACTATTGCACGAGGGAAAGAGGAAATCAAAAAAGCTTTTATAGCGATAGCAAAATACTTCAATAACACCCTTGTGCCAACACAGGGAGAAATGATTTTTTTAGAAGCCGGAGACACAGCCTTGTTTATTTCCCAAACTCTGCTTGACGCTGATAAAAATGATAATGACTATTCAATGGAAAGACGGGCAACCTATGTGTTTAGGAAAAATTCACAAGGGAAATGGCTTTGTGCGATCGATAACTCGTATGGTACGGAATTAATTAATAAATAAAGAAGGAACGGTAAATCTAAAAAAACTCCCCTGCAATGCAGGAGTTAAGAATTTATTAAGAATAATGAGCTACTATTAAGACAGTCTTTTTCAAGACCCCCCTTTTATATTATATCTGGAAGCCCTCGAGGATTGTTTCGAATAGTCTTGAGGGCTGCTTTTTTTTAAAAATCGAAAGGTTTCCAAACAGCAATTTTATAAATATGGAAAAAGCGGACGCCATCTGCCATACGTTCAAGTGTCCGTCTGCGTGGGCTATCCGCCTTATTTGTTAACGATTTTTTTCAATAAAGTTTACGACATCTCCGACAGTTTGCAACGTCGGCGCCACTTTATCACTAATTTCAATGGCAAATTCGTCTTCAATTTCCATCGTCAGGTCCACCATATCAAGTGAATCAGCTTCGAAGTCATCCTTGAATGATGCATCAAGTCTGACCTCCTCCATTTTAACCCCCAGTTGATCTGCAATAATCGGCTTTAACTTTTCAAATGTGGTCATTGCGGCATCTCCTTCCTCACGTTTCATACCCACCATTATAACAACCTGATTCCGAACGTAAAACATAAAAGTATTTCCAATATTCGGCGAACATTTAACCAAATAGAATCGTTTTTACTCTCAGTTAGGGCACTAAACAGTTCGGAGTAATCCTCATTTATAAGGGGGCATCTTATCAGAAGATTTGCTGTGAGTATAGCCTCTATGTAGAGGAATTTTGACTCATCGATTATAAAACCTGCTTTGGAAACTACCATAACGAGTAAATCACGGGGACGGTTCTCGTATATCTGATGCATGAGAACCGTCCCCGTGCGTCATTTTTTCTCTTTTCCCCCGTATCTTTTTATAAAAATTAATCGTTATATAAGTTAAGAAAGTTAATCGAAATGGGGGAGAAGGATGAAGGTTCTTGTATTAGGCGGGACTCGTTTTTTAGGAAGGGCGTTGGTGGAGGAAGGATTGAAAAGAGGCCACGAAATCACCTTATTTAATCGTGGAACCAATAAAGATGCATTTCCTGAGTTGGAGCAGCTTGTCGGTGATAGGGATGGTGATGTATCCCTTTTGAAAAACCGTAAGTGGGATGTGGTGATGGATACATGCGGGTTTACTCCAGGGCAGATTAAAAAAATTGCGGAGGCACTTGGGGAACAAATCGAACATTATACGTATATTTCAAGTATCTCTGTTTATAGAGATTGGATTCCGCTCCATATTGCCGAAGACTACCACCTACAAACTTTGTCCCTGGATCAATTGAGAGCTGTTGAGGAAGGAAGCACTTCCCCTTATGAGCATTACGGAGCGTTGAAGGTTCTCTGTGAGGCGGAAGCAGAAAAGCACTGGCCGGGGCGTGTGTTGAATATACGAGCAGGGCAGCTTGTCGGACCGTTTGACTACACGGACCGTCTTCCGTACTGGGTCCAGCGTGTGGCTCAAGGCGGAAAAGTATTGGTACCCGGGCGTCCGGACCGTCTTGTTCAACTGATTGATATCAAAGATATCGCCAAATGGGTGTTTGATATGGCGGAAAACAGAAAGGCAGGAACGTTTAATGTGACAGGTCCAAACGAAAAATTGACGATGGAAGAACTGTTGGATACCTGTAAAGCTGCCGCTAATAGCGAGTGTGAATGGGTATGGGCAGATGAACAATTTTTGCTGGAGCGTAATGTGCAGCCATGGACGGAAATGCCGCTGTGGGTACCTGAACACTTCCCGCTGGAGGGAGAAACAGAACCTTGGAAAGGCTCTTTTTCTATCAATATCGAAAAAGCAGTAAACGAGGGCCTTACCTTCCGAGCTCTGGAAGAGACGATTAAAGAGGTTTATGAATGGTTGCAGGCGCACAAGGCTGCCAACTTAAAAGCAGGAATTTCACTAGATAGAGAGCAGGAACTATTAGAGGCGTGGGCTGAAAAATGATACGTAGGGACGGTTCTTGTGCATTTGTGCATGAGAACCGTCCCCGTGCATCAAAGCAGCCATTCACCCTGGGCGATTTTTTCAACCTTTCCTCCAACAGAAATGTTGATTTCGCCGTTTTGCTCATCCGCCTTTAAAAACAATAAAGAGGGTCTGCCCATTTCATATCCCTGTTCGACCCTTATATTGATTTCGCTTGTTTGGAAAAATCGGTATTTTACCAGGTAGGCAGCCAAGCATCCATTTGCACTGCCCGTAGCAGCATCTTCCGGCGCCCCAAAATAATCTGCAAAGTCACGAACATTTACCTGATTTTCTGGATGATACGTTTCAGGAGCAAATACCATAATCGCTTTTGCCTCCGTATTCTCAATCAACTCATAATATTTTTCTAAATTAATCTTTACTCTTTTGACAGCGTCCAGATTTTTTAAAGGGACAAGAATGACAGGAAGCCCAGTGGAAACCTCTTGGATGGGGAATCGCTCATCAATCGCATCCTTCTCAATCTGTAAGACACCACAAACTGGGTCGGTCTCTAATATCTTTCCGAAGACAGGTTTATTTTGTTTCATCGAAATAAGGCCTTCGTTTGCAACAAACGAGACGGGAATCGGGCCAGCCTTATAATTTAGCGTAAGCGATTCTGCAGGTTCCTTTAATAGCTCATGTTGGATAACATAGGCAGTTCCCAGCGTCGGATGACCGGCAAAAGGCACCTCTTCATTGGGGGTGAAGATGCGAACATCATAGCCGCCGTCTTTTGTTTGGTCAGATAGAATAAAAGTAGACTCCGAATAATTCATTTCCTTCGCGATTTGCTGCATTTCCCGGTCTGAAAGATTACCCGCATTTTTGAAAACAGCAAGCTGGTTCCCTGTATATTTCCCTTGCGAAAAAACATCCACGATTGAAAAATTTATTTTGTTCATAGAAATCTCCTATTCTATAAAAATTGAATCATGGGGACGGTTCTCGTGCATCTGATGCACGAGAACCGTCCCCATGTGTCATCCTCGAAATTTTTCCATAAACCGTTCTGGGTGATCAATCGCTTTGAAACCGAATTGGCTATACAGGGTGTGGGCATCATTTGTGACTAACATAAACCTGCGGACGTTTTGCAGGTCTGGGTGGTTGGTGATCACTTCCATTAACCATTTGGACAAACCTAATTTCCGGTATTCGGGTACAATGAACACATCTGCGAGATATGCAAATATCGTCAAGTCTGAGACGACCCTTGCAAAGCCAACCTGCTCTACATCGCCTTTGCTGACATCCCCTTTATAGACGCCAAAACATAAGGTTGTATTGTCAATGGACTTTTTTATAGTTTCCTTTGGCCTGCCCAATGCCCAGTATGCTTCTTCGCTTAAAAATTTGTGAATGGCATCAATATCTAAATAGTCTTTATTAGTAGATATAGAAAATCCGTTTTTTATCCATGTATTCATTGGTGTACCTCCTTCATTTTTCAAAAAGGTAGAAGCGCATTGGAAAAAGATGTCTCTTAAATAAATTTTAACATAGGATGTCTTTTTCTGTGAGATTACTGATTGGGACAAATATCGTAGGAATGAATAACATTTTTATAGGTGATGCCCATTTTTGAGAGAACAAGTTGATAGGTCAATGACTAAAGAATATGATGATGTAGGTCTTTAAAGAAAGGAGTGCATTTTATGTATCCTAATTCTATAACTCAGTATAATAACAATCCATATGCTCAGGAAATTCATGTGTATTCAACTCCATTTCCAGAGGAGTATTATTACCAAATGAACCCTTATGAAAGACAATTTGGCCCACCAATGGGACCACCATCAGGGGCACCTGGCTTTTCACCACCATTTGCCCCACCCGGTCAAGGTCCAGGAGCGGGACCGCCTACGGCCCCACCGGGTCAAGGCCCAGGAGCAGGACCGCCCATGGGACCACCAGGGCAAGTCCCGCAAGTTGGACCGCCAGCGTCACCACCGCCATCCTTTGTTCCCACACAGACACAACAGCAAGTTGAAGCATTTGCAGTTGATCCAGGCGGTATTAGAAGATGTTTGTTCAGATACACCTATATATGGCTAAGAGGTTTTGAGCAATTTTGGTTCTATCCAATATTTGTCGGACGTAACTCAGTCGCAGGGTACAGATGGACTGGATTTAGATGGATGTATTTCGGAATAAACCTACGGCAAATTCAATCGTTTACTTGCGTTTAGACACATGGGGACGGTTCTCATGCATCAGAAGCATGAGAACCGTCCCGGTGCATCAATAAAAACGGAGCAGTGCAAATGACTCCTAGCATGTAAAGAATAACTGCAATATATGCAGGTAATAAGTGGACAAAATCGGTATAGCCAATAATAAAATGAGTGATCAACCCGGATAAAAAGGCGGGGATGGCCCCGATGGTGAAGGTCCACCAGGCCCAGCGTTCCCCTTCGCGAATTCCCCACAGGGCAAGCATCAATACAAGCAGTCCCACACTTAGCAGGGCACTGCCAAACCCAGCCCGGTCATGGGCGATAACAGGGATTAAACGTTCATTAAATTCATTCAGCAAATCTGGCGAAAGGCATATATATTCAAGATCAGTCGGCACAAACACACTGGATGCGCCGATTACGGAGATGACGACTCCGCCAACCGTTAAAGCAAACCCTAATATGACGAAGGATAGCTGCCCGATTAAGCTCCATTTCCAGAATCGATGATTGTATAGGTTGGTACTGGATGGCGCTTCTTTGGCATTTCTTGTTTTTACAAATCCAAAAATAAATAACGGCAATAAAATAAGCCAAAACAGTCCATGAAGCCAATCGAAATACCCGTAGCCGATAAATAGAAAAATTCCAAGGAAACCAATAATCCCCGCAATATTCACAGCTTTTCTGGCCCAATGCAGGCCGTTTCTTATGCCACGCCTCGCCAGCTGCATGTAGATGATTCCGCCCGATATCATGGTCCCGGAAAGAGTCATCCGGTCGTGCGCCATGAAGTATAAAATGGCAGGATTGAAATTTAAAATGTCGCTTCTCATGATGCCTAAAAAGCCTTCATCATATGGAAGGATAATTGCTGTCATACTGAAAAATAGGGCAATGAACCCTGCAATGGTAATGGCCAAACCAAATAGCCAATACCAAAGCCATCCATGAATCTGCACTGATTCTTTCGGTAACGTGTGGGAGTACACTTCATTAATCCGCTTAGGGAGACCGGGTCCAGCAAATACATATTCATAGCCTAACATGACAAGGGAAGCACCGTTTTCCAATAATGTAACCGCATCTGCCGGCTCGCGGATCCCGCCTGAGGTGATAATCGGCACGTTGTCACCAACTGTTTTCCTTATAGCAGCAAGTGCATCAAGTGAAGGAAAACCTTCAAGTAGTATTCCGCTAGGTTGGTAGTATGTTAGTTTTTCGATTTGTTCCGCTGAACAAGACAGTATAACGGGTTTATTAAATTTTTTTTGAAAAAGTTCATATTGGTTGGCTGATTCAAACGTATGGCAGTTGATAATAAAGGCATTGCTATAAGGGAGGAGTTCTTCGCATATCTGCTCTATCTCTGTAGAGTTCCCATCAGCTCTTATAAAAAAAGGTACCTTCTTTTTCTTAACAGAGTGTAGCTGCTTCTTAACTGTAGTTAACATTATCGATAAGTCAGGATTTCTCGATATTTGTTTCTGTTTTAGGTCAATATGAAGTTCTTCTGAACTTGCTGAACCCTGTATCGAAACCGGGCCAATCTCAATGAAGCCAAAGCCAAGGTTCTGAAAAGCCTTCAGTCCCGATAATTGGGGATCGATTTGCCCGCTTAGACCAACAGGCGAAGCAATTTGAACACCGAACAATGTTTTCTCCAGTTTTTTTGAAGTGGCCATGTGGCCAAGAAATTCTATCAATGCTTCACCTATTCTTGAGGACGATAACAGGCTCATTCCGCGGTGAATAAACTCCCGGCTGAACGACGGCGGAAGTTTTTGAAGAATCGGCTTGAAGATGGTGTGATACGACCAATCTGGCATGGTGGAGTTTCCTCCTTTCAAGCAGTAAGTTATTACCTAAATTTTACTATATTTCCAGGGGTTTGAGGTTGGGTTTAATGATAATTTAGCTTTTTTGGGGAAAAGAAAAAAAGCAAATGGCCCAGTCGACTGAGCCATTTGCTTTTACAAAAAAAAGACTGTAAAGTTTGAGGTCAAATTTCATTTAAGGATAGCTTTTTCTACGTTATCACAAGGGAAGACAGAAACAGTAAAGTATCGGCTCCACCTACGCCAAATACCGTGATGGCCACGCATGCCATCCCCTCTACTGAATACTATAACGGTCCGATGTTAATAAACAGTGTTATAGATGTTAGCAAATTGTTAAACCTGCATTAAAAAAATATGAACAGAATTCGTTTTCCTACAGCCTATTGAGAACCATCGGAATAAAATCCGCATAGCTCTCAATATGAAAATCCGCTTCAATGTTTCGATTCTGAAAGGCGACAGTTTTGATCTGTAACTCTCTTGCAGGAATTAAATCCAGTTCCCGGTCTCCAACTACCAAATCAATGTGATGGCTTTTAAGGACATATTCATATGACGAGCGATGAGGTTTTCTAGTAAAGCCCTGTTCTTCAACGGAAACAATGTCCTTAAAGTATTTTAATAAATGAAATTTCTCCAGTAGATAAATGGTGGATTCCTTATCGCGGTGAGTCACAATTACATTGTTCTCAACAGCTGCTAAAGCATCCTCAACGCCATCAAATGGCCTGCTGATCCTTTTGGAAAAATAATTAAAAGACGTTTGGTACTCACCCCTCCGGCTCTCATCAATTCCATAATGTTTAAAGGCCGTTTTAGAATCCTTTTTTAGCCATTTTAATACCTCACCGCGGTCAAGTTCCTGCTGGGCCAACTGAACAAATCCTTCGACCAGTGCTGGATAGGTGTCAAAAAGCGTTCCATCGAAATCCCACAAAATGTTAATAATGATCCCTCTTTCTAATCACTGTCTCTACAGAGAGTACCATATGACCCTTTAAAGTGGAACAAAAGGGTCATTACAATACTCTATTAACGTTTTTTCATTATTTTCCTCTTTATGGTGTTGGAATATTCCAAGTTCATAGTAAAGGCAATATTAAACTTCCAGGTATAATTATTTTGATATATTCGAATTTTTCTAATAGAATAATGGTATATGTTTGCGCTTACAATCCTAAGTTTTGTAATTAGCGGGCAAATAATAGGCAAGTCACAATTTCCTTTTTTAATGAAATGTTCACTTTATTATCAAACAGGATGTGATGGCATGAGCGTTAGAATTTCAGCAGAAAATTATAGCCAAGAGGCCGTTATAGAAGACCGCAAGATTATCACATCTGCGTCTGTCTTTGGGATCCTTAGGAAGCAGCTTGCAAAAAATATTGGCATTAAACGGATTAAGGGATTCTTGTTTCATTATGGCTGGGAAATGGGTGTCAAAGTGGCGAAAGAAGCCCTCGAATCCGGATCATCGTTGGAATATCTCATTAAACATGGACCGATTATTCATATCCAAAATGGCCATATTAGCGGGATTAAACATGATTGCACCTATGAATTAGATAAAAATAAGAGAATCAAGAATTTTTATTCCTATGGAACTTGGTACGATTCCTATGAGGCTGTCGAGCATCTAAAAGGAATCGGAAAGTCAAATGGTCCCGTGTGTCATACACTGATTGGTTTTGCGAGCGGTTTTATGTCAACGATATTTGGGGAGACACTTTTGGCGAGAGAGACCACATGTGTAGGTAAGGGAGATTCAGAGTGCCGCTGGGTGATAAAGCCAAAGAAAGAATGGGAACAGGAACTTCAGGAAGAGGATGCACTCGATTTTTACAATGAAACCCCAATTGTAAAAGAACTTGAGTTGACCTATGATCAATTGCTTGACCAGAAAAATATCGTCACCCGTTTAGCCCATTTCCAAAATCAGTTAACTGAAGAAATTATCAACGGCACTGACTTGCAAACCATTGCCGACATGGTCTATGAGACGGTAAAAATCCCGATTATTGTTGAAGATGCAGTCCATAGCACGATTACCTATTCAGGCTTGGAACAAGAACAATATTTACTTTTAAAAACTGATATGGAAAATTACCTTCAAAAAACACAATTTCACACAAACCCGTTATTGCCTTTTAGAAAAAAAATCATTAAAACATCCATTCAAGAACGTCTGATTACGCCGATTCTATTACAAAAAGAAGTCATCGGTTATTGTTCCTTTCTCTATGAAGATATCAACAATCATTATCAAGAAGAAGATTATTTGTTTTTAGACCGGTTTGCCAATGCATCCTCACTGATTCTCTTAAATGAAAAAACGAAGTTTGAGACATTTGAAAGAATGAAAGGCAGTTTCCTCGAACAAATCCTGGAGGGGAGACTTCCTGCCAGTGAGATGATCAAGCGGGGGAAATATACTGGTGTAAACCTCGAGAAACACTATTATATAGCCGTAATGGAATATGGGAAAACGCAAGGCTCGATTGAAGATGACTTTCTTTTAGAGGAACAAATTTTCGAATCGACATTCCGTTATTTTAAAAATAAAAAGCAAAATATCTTGGCTGGACACCGGGACGGCAGCATGGTTTTACTAATCACAACGGAGACCCTCCAAAACAAGACAATCGATGACGTCATGCAACAATACTTCAATTATATGAATCAGAAATTTCCCCAAGGTCATTTTAAACTGGGCATCAGCCGCCGAGGAGAGGATATTGGCCAAGCGTCCAGATGTTATGAGGAAGCGGCTATAGCTATAAGACTAGCAGTTAAGAAGAAGATTGTGCAGTTCCAGTCATTAGGGATCGTAGGGGTGCTGATTAACTCAAAGAATATCAGCGGGATCAAAATGATTGCCGAGCAGGAGCTTGGTCCGCTTTATCGTTTTGAGGACCCTAAAATGCTGGAACTACTGAAAACATTGTATAGCTTTCTGCTGAACGGAGGTAAGCTTGAGCAAACAATGCAAGACCTGGCCTTGTCGATGAGCGGTCTCCGGCATCGTATCAGCCGAATTGAAAACTTGCTAGAAAAGGATATTAGAGAACCCCATGAAATGCATCAACTGCTTCTAATCATAAAGTCATTAATCGCAATAGGGGAAATTACATTTGACTAAAATGCCATCCGGCTCAATGCCGGATGGTTTTTTTACGTTCTAATTTTAGGCTGTTTCCTATTAGATTGTCGCTTCACCGCTTTAAAAAGGAAGGAATAGTTTATTGCTTTGTACGGGTGCCCATAGTCATGAGGAATCAGGCGGTGCGGTAACCAATAAGGGGAATGGGTGCCCGAAGCGAAGCAAAACCCGTCGATACGGTAATCAATAAAGGGAATGGATGCCCCAAGCGAAGCAAAACCCATCAGTACGGTAACCAATAAGGGGAATGGATGCCCCAAGCGAAGCAAAACCCATCAGTACGGTAACCAATAAGGGGAATGGGTGCCCGAAGCGAAGCAAAACCCGTCGGTACGGTAATCAATAAAGGGAATGGATGCCCCAAGCGAAGCAAAACTCGTCGGTACGGTAACCCATAAGGGGTATGGGTGACCAAAGCGAAGCAAAACCCGTCGGTGCGGTAACCCATAAGGGGAATGGATGCCCGAAGCGAAGCAAAGTCCGTTGGTGCGGTAACCCATAAGGGGAATGGATGCCCGAAGCGAAGCAAAACCCGTCGGTACGGTAACCAATAAGGGGAATGGATGCCCGAAGCGAAGCAATACCCGTCGGTACGGTAATCAATAAAGGGAATGGATGCCCCAAGCGAAGAAAAATCTGTCAGTCGGGTAACCAATAAAGGGGTCGGGTGACCATAGCCAAGGTCAGTACGGTAAAAATTCCATGCTCTGTTTTACTCAAATTGCTGCCTTATCGCTAATGAACAATTTTTGTCTATTTAAATCAAAAACATGAGCAATTGTTGTTCTAGTCGGAATATTTGAAATTGTATTAAACTTTATTTATAAGTTGCTAATAGTAAAAACTTTGTCGAATTACAAATGTAAGCGATGCCAAATTTTATTTACCAACGGACACGGTCCATAATTAAATTTTTAAAAAAATATAAAGGGGTGTAGAAAAATGGCAAGTCAATTATTAAAAGGAGAATCCCTTACTGTGGAGGATTTACTAGCTGGCGCGGAACGAATCGGCCAACTAGCTGAACAGGAGGCAGCCGAAGCGGAGAAAAACGCCACCATTTCGCAAAACGTGGTGGACCTGATGAAAGAAACACAAATTGCACGGATGATGCTTCCAAAAAAATACGGCGGCCCACAGGCAGATTTGAAAACGTTCGCAAAAGTTGTCCGTAAGGTGGCCAACTATAATATTTCTGCCGCATGGCTGACGTATCTGTACCCGCTTCACAACATGCTGCCGGCATTTCTTCCTGAAAAAGGCGCAGACGAAATCATCAATTCGGGCGGATTAATTGCCGATATCTTTGCGGCACTAGGAAAAGCAGAACGAGACGGTGACGGTTACCGAATCAGCGGTAAATGGAGCTTTGTCAGCGGGATTAGCTATAGTGACTGGGTCGGTGTCGGGGTTATGATTCAGTTCCCAGAGACGGAAAAACCAGTCTACTGCCTGCCAATGTTAAAAACATCTGAAGTAGAAATTGTCCAGAACTGGGATACATTCGGACTCAGAGGTTCGGGCAGCAACCAAATCATTGCCGATAATGTATATGTGCCAATGGAGCGCATCTTAAGGCTGGATCAGGCCGAGCAGAATAGGAGACCGCCTTTAGATGACTATGATACAGAATATCCTTTCTATCATATTCCATTCTTCCCATCCTTCTATATTGGATTTGGTTACATGGCACTTGGCGGAGCAGAGCGGATGCTGAAGGAGTTTAAGACCTTGACGGAAAAACGCGTCCGCTTAATGGATGGTGTAAGGGAAAGTGAGTCACCAAGAAGCCAGCGGGTACTTGCTGAAATGACAACTGATTTCCATGTTGCTGAAAGCTTAATGGATAAATATATTAATCTGCTTGTCAATTATGAAAAAGACGGCTGCCAAACACCGCCTTCAGAATTCTTCGCGATTCGTACGAAAGCCATTAAGCTATGTGTCGATATTGCCGTTAGATCATTGCTGACACTTGGCGGTGGCGCATTGTATAAAGGCGGCCCAATGGAATTGTTCTTGCGGGATATCATGGCTGTTGCTACACATAAAACTTCACTTTACGAAGATGCTGTCGCTGCGTACGGCAAAGACCTGTTTGGTTTTGAAAGCGGCGTAAGGGGATAATTTTTCTAGGACATTTAAAAGGAGGATTTTAAAATGGATGATCGTCAATTTCGCACAGCAATGGGCAAGTTTGCAACTGGGGTGACCGTGATTGCAACCGAACTAGAAGGGGACATTCATGGAATGACAGCAAATGCGTTCATGTCCGTGTCGCTGGATCCAAAGCTCGTTGTAGTTTCTATCGGTGAAAAAGCTAAAATCTTGAACAAAATCAAGGAAAGCAAAATTTTCACAGTAAATATCCTGGCAGCCGATCAGCAGGAGTTATCGATGATTTTTGCTGGACAGTTAAAAGAGCATAAGGAAGTGGCCTTTGGACGCCTTGATGGAAAGCCAGTATTGGCTGGGGCTGTGGCACAGGTGGCCTGCGAGGTTTCTGCTGAGCATGTGGAAGGCGACCACACCTTGTTTATTGGCAGGGTAACCGATATTCATCTCGAAGATAAAGAGCCGTTGGTTTTCTACAGCGGCAAGTACCGTTCATTAGTTGCCGAACAGCCAGTAACCATCTAGAAAACTTGGGAGGAGACCATTATGGAAACGATTCATTTAAACCAGCGTAATTTGGCAGAATGGCAGAAAAAGGCGAGTCCGAACGTTATGGCACTTGGCTGTTTCGATGGTCTCCATCAAGGCCATTGTGCAGTGATTAATGCTGCCTATCAAAAGGCGAAAGAACAACAAGTGCGGCTTTCCGTCATGAGCTTCTTTCCCCATCCAAAAACAGTGATTTCAAAGGGAAAAGTTCATGTGCATTATCTAATGCCGCTTTCGGAAAAACAGGCAATGCTTCAGGAAATGGGCGTCGATACTTTTTATATAGTGGAATTTAGTGAAGAGTTCGCGGGGCTTTCACCGGAGAAGTTTGTATCGGAATATTTGAATGGTCTTCAGATTATTCATGCCGTGGCCGGATTTGATTTTTCCTATGGCTCCCGCGGTGCCGGCAATTTGGATCGTTTGAAACAAGACTCCGGCGGCCGGATTGACGTTACGAAGGTAGCAAAAGTAGAGCTGCGGGGCGAAAAAATCAGTTCGACCTGCATTCGGGAGCGGCTGTTAGGCGGCCGGGTGGCAGAACTTCCAGAGTTTCTTGGCCGATTCTATGAAACACAGTGTGAATGGAATGGAGCGGCCTTCACGGTGCAAACGCATTACACCCTCCCGTGTCCCGGCTGCTATCAGGTCGTATTAAAAAATAACAGCGGTACGGTCCATCGGGAAGTGACCGTCATGGCTGATGGAACAACAATCAAACCTACAGATGAGATTCCTTTATTTTTCAAAGGAAAGCTTTCGATTGTCTGGCAGCAGGAAATCACACAATCTAGGAAATTACGAATTTCTTAAAAATAATGAAACGAAAAGGAGCGGAAGCAAATGGCTAAAATTGTTGCAGGTGTCGCGATGTCGCATAGCCCGATGATTATGACCAATGAAGCAGGAGGCGGCGAGAAAGGGCAGCGTTTCATCAATACGGCAGCCGAAATGAAAAAGTACCTCGAACAATCCGGTGCAGATGTGATTGTCTTAATATCTGACGACCATTTTAACAGTTATTTCTATGACCATATGCCATCCTTTACGATTGGGATTGGTGAATGTGAAGGCTGGGGAGACTGGCTGATTCCTAAGTACCAAATCTCGGTCCAGCAGGAATTAGCGAAGCACATTCTTCACACCAGCCTAGAAAACAACGTTGATTTCGCGTTTACCTTAAAAATGAAGGTCGACCACGGGCATACGCAAGGAATTTATTTCTTAAATCCGGATTTGCAAATTCCAGTTGTTCCGATTGCGGTCAATACGTCAGCACCGCCGCTGCCAACGATGGACCGCTGTTTCCAAATCGGCGAAGTTGTCCGCAAAGCGATTGAGTCATGGGATCAGGATTTGAAGGTGGCGATTGTCGCATCAGGCGGTTTATCGCACTGGGTGCCAATTCCGAAAATCGAGAGCGAAAAGCCGGAAGATCAATTCCTGGTGAATGTTTTAAAAAATGGGCGCCAGGAAATTGACCAGCTTGACCAGTATTTAAAGCTGCGGGAAACCAATGTAACTAAACTTAAATCAGGTCCTGTTAACGAACAGGTTGACCGCGAATTTTTACGACTGGTGACCGAAAAGGACTACTCCACATTAAGAAACTGGAGTGCTGCTTTTATCGAGGAGAACTTAGGCAACGGCGGTCAGGAAATCCACAACTGGCTTGTGCTGCTTGGTGTGCTGCAGAACTTTGATGCAAGTGTGGCCTGCTATGAGCCAATTCCAGAATGGGTAACAGGGATGGCGATTGTTCAATTCAGCCAGCCGGTTGACCAGAAACAACCTGACACATCAGGCCAGCAAGAAGTCGGAGTTTAATAGCTATAGTTATCATGCCAATTTACTACAAAAGGGGAAATTGAAATGACAATCTGGACAGAATTAGCAGATTTAGAATATAAGCTCTATTATGTAGACGCTAATGGAATTAAAACAAGAGTGCTGGAATCCGGAAATGGGGAGCCGTTGATTCTCCTGCATGGCACCGGCGGTCATATCGAGGCCTATGCACGAAATATCAGAGGCTTACGAGAAAACTTCCGTGTCATTGTCATTGATATGGTAGGACACGGTTACACTGCGAAGCCAGACCGCCAATACGGGATTGATTTTTACAGCGAGCATTTATTAGGCGTGATTCAAGCATTAGGCTTATCAGAAGTATATCTTTCAGGGGAGTCGTTAGGCGGCTGGGTGGCAGCCTGGTTTGCGGCTGAGCATCCGGAATATGTGAAGGCGATGGTACTGAACACGCCAGGCAACGTCAACAACAAGCCTGAAGTCATGCAGCGGTTGAAGGATTCTACGTTAAAAGCAGTTCTAGAAGCAAACTATGAAAATGTGAAAACGAGACTTGAGTGGTTAATGTACGATAAAAGCCAAGTAACTGAGGAACTAATCGAGTCCCGGTACAAAATTTATACACAGCCTAGTTATCAAGAAGCGGTTCATCATATCGTCTGCCTGCAGGATATCGAGGTAAGGAAGCTATACAGCTGGGATCCGTCATGGTGCGGGAAAATCAATGTACCGACATTGCTGGCCTGGACAGATCACGACCCAACTTCAACTGTTGAGGAAGCTAAACCAATCCAGGATATGATTCCAAACAGTGAATTGGTTGTCATCAAAGATGCAGGACACTGGCCGCAATGGGAGAAACCTGAAGAGTTTAACGCTGTTTTAACAGACTTTTTATTAAAAAACAACAATGAAGCAGCCAAGCAGGAAGACTCGGCGGTAGCAGCAAAATAATCTGACAACATTTGAGAGCACTATTGAGTTGATTCATAGTTTCACAGGATTTTGAATCTAACAAATAGTGCTCTATTTTTTATAAAAGGGGTTTTTTCAATGAGCAATCAAGTCATTCATCGTGTTCAGTATGTATACGAGCAGTTAAAGCAGGCAGAAGAGTCCAAGAAATCCATTGCACCACTAACTGAATTGTATCCCGATTTGACGATTGATGAGGCCTATCAAGTCCAGTTGCAAATGATTGGCGAGAAGGTCCAAGCAGGGCAGAAAATCGTCGGAAAGAAGATTGGCTTAACCTCTGTTGCCATGCAGCAGCTTCTGGGTGTCGATCAGCCGGATTACGGCCATTTGCTGGATACAATGGAAGTAAGCAATCAAGGGACCATCACGTTAAATGATTTGTTCCAGCCAAAAGTGGAAGGTGAGATTGCTTTTATCCTGAACAAGGATTTAACAGGACCAAATGTTACGGTAGAGGATGTTCTGGCAGCGACAGCGTACATCGCTCCTGCTTTGGAGATTGTCGACAGCCGGATTACCGATTGGAAGATTACCTTGGCGGACACGGTTGCCGATAACGCGTCGAGCGGGTTGTTTGTGATTGGCGATGATCGCTATGCCTTATCGGATATTGACCTGCGGTCGATTGAAATGAATCTATTTAAAAATGGCGAGCTGGTCAATACAGGATATGGCTCGGACGTATTGGGCCATCCCGCCGAATGTGTCGCCTGGCTGGCCAATAAATTATCCGAGTACAATGTCGTTTTGAAAGCGGGAGAAGTCATTTTATCTGGTGCACTATCCGCAGCTGTTGTGGCCGAAAAAGGGGATCGGTTCACGGCTGGATTTTCGCATATCGGGAAAGTAGAAGTTTCATTTAAGTAAAAAGGGGAAAGGACCTTTCCATTTGAGGGGGTGGAAGGGTCCTTGTAAAGCACTTTAATATGGGAGAAATTTAAGGAGGTCCGTATATGGAGCAAAAGAAAAGTGGAGTTTCGAAAAAAACATGGGTTATTATTTTTCTATTATTTTTGTTAACGGTGATTAGTAATGCGGATAAGGCAATTATTGGGTTTGCCTCGGTTCCGATTATGAAGGAACTGGGACTGTCTCCAGAGCAGTGGGGGATTGTGGGCAGTGTGTTCTTCCTGCTATATTCACTTGCAGCTGTTTTGGGAGGCACCTTGGCAGATAAAATCGGTGCTAAAAAGGTCATTGCCGGTATGGTTGCCGTTTGGTCCATTGTTCAATTCTCCACCATCTTTGTCAGCAGTTTTACTTATTTGTTGGTAACAAGAATTATTTTGGGGGCTGGGGAAGGTCCATCCTATTCGCTGGCGATGACAGCGGCTTCAAAGTATTTGCCTAAGGAAAAATTGGGGATCGGTTTAACACTTGTTTCAGTCGGCGGCCCGCTTGGAGTCGCAATTTCAGCACCGGTTTTAATGCATCTTATCATGAACTTTGGCTGGCGTTCAGCATTTATTGCGACAGGGGCAGTCGGGTTTATTTGGATTATTGCGTGGTTATTTAGCGCAAAGGAGAAAGCGGTTACACAAGACGAGCCATTCCCAGCCAAAGGTAAAGCTGCTGCCGGTACCGCCCAGAACGAAACAAAATTCACCTCTGTGCTATTTTCGAAAAACTTTATCTTTGTTGCTCTATGCGGGTTTGCGACTTATTGGTCATTTACGATTGGACTAAACTGGCTTCCAAACTATCTGGAAAATGTCCGCCATCTAAGTAAAGAAACCTTAAGTATCGTGGTAGCTCTGCCGTGGATTATGATTACATTGTCGCAAATCACGTTTTCATCCATTTCGGACCGTATTTATCATAAGACGAACAGCATGGTAAAGGGCCGGATCTTTGTCCTTGGACCTGTTATGGCGGCAGGGGCTGTCTGCTACTTCCTAGGGACATTAGTCAGCTCAAATATTTTAGCGATTGCCTTATTATCACTAGGTTTAACGTTCGGATGTATCACGCTTGTAATGGGACCAGCTATTTTAGTTGATTTGGTTTCACCTAGACACCAAGGGAAAATTCAAGGATGGTTTATGGCTTTGACCTCACTGGGCGGCATTGCCGGTCCGTATGTAACAGGGTGGCTGATTGGACATTCAGCCAGTCAAGCAGCAGGTTTCCATCATGCATTCCAGGTATGCGGGTTGATTCTGCTTGTGTTCGGCGGTTTGGTGTGGCTGGCAGTTCGCCCGAAACATTATGAAAATCCATCAACATTAAATACTAATCCATCAAAGGTTGTATAAAATGGTTGTTTAATCGAATGAAGGGCACCTTTCGTTAGGGAAGGTGCCTTTTAAATCTTATTATATATATTTGTTATTTTTTTGAATTAAGTATTCCTAAATACTCCTGCCAAGGTCCAACGTCCACTCTATACCTCTCGGCCATTACCCGGACTATTTGAGAAATATGAGTCAAATCATGCACAACCCAGGTAGAGAGCAGCTCACGGACCCGCACCTCACCAAATGCAGGGTGGAAACCTGTTAATTCAAGCTGCCTTTCTGAGACAACAAGTGATTTTAGCTTAGTTATATTCAAAGATCTAATCTCTTGAAAATCCCTAAAAACATTCCTCAGCGATCTTTCAGAGTCATTTTTAAGATGCGAAAATCGGTCGAATTCCGGAAATGATTTATCCTTATTTCCCTTGAGAATAAACTCCAACCTCGGTATCCAATTGGTTTTCTCAGCCACAATGAGGTGCTCGATAACTTGCCTTGCATTCCAGGTTCCTTCGCCTTCATTGCATTGAAGCCAGCCATTGGATATCCCAGACAAAAAATACTCCAATGTTTTCGGCGTACGCTCCAAAACCTCAATTGCTTCCTCTATGTTAAAATTCATATAACGCCTCCATGGTAACAAAGTCTTGTTTCTAGTATTAATACTTATATAAAACACAAAAGAGTGATTCCATTGCATTCTAAAAAAAGAGTAATTTATTCAATAACGATTTTGGTGGTTATAATACTTGGCCTTGCCTCCAGAAAATACAGCCATTTCCTGCCGACATTTCTATCCGAAAACGCTGGGGATGCCTTGTGGGCCATGATGGTCTATTTCGGATTCCGCTTTTTGCTGATACGAAAAAACATTCTCACTGCTATTTTGCTCAGCTTAATCTTTAGCTTCGGGATTGAATTCAGCCAGTTATATCAGGCAGGCTGGATTAACCAGATTCGGGGGACAGTGCTTGGGGCGCTGGTATTGGGGCATGGTTTTCTGATGGTGGATTTGCTTCGTTACACAATAGGTATCATTATTGGAAGCTTTGTAGATAAGCTGGCGCTAAAATTAACACACATCAGGTAAACTAGTACCTTTTGTAACGTATAAATGGTCTCGTCGGCTTTTATTAGGCAAAATTTTTTTGGGGTAAAATAGATGACCTATTTTTACCGTGGCTCCAGTTTTCTTACGCTCACAGGTAAAATAGCCGTCCTATTTTTACCGGGAGCACTCTTTTCTTAGGCTCACGGGCAAAATAGCCGGCTTTATTTTTACCAGGAGTACTCTTTTCTTAGGCTCACGGGTAAAATAGCCATCCTATTTTTACCGAGAGCACTGTTTTCATGGGTTCAAGGGCAAAATAGCCGGCTTATTTTTACCGAGAGCACTCTTTTTTTACGCTCACGGGCAAAATAGACCACCTATTTTTACAGGGACCACACTTTTCCTACGCTCACGGGTAAAATACATGCACAAAAAGCAGTGCGTTTCTCAGATCCACACTGCTTTCATAAGATTCCATTTTTCCTATAGACTCTTACGGTTTCATCACCATTGCTGCTTGTTCCCAAATCATCCGTTCTGCCCGGTTAGGGTCATTGACGACAGCACTCTCCAGGTTGAAAATCATCGTTGGCCGGAAATTCAAATCATACTTTGGCCACGAAGGAAGGGCGTCGGTATTTGGGTTACCGTTACGTGCAAAATTAATCCAGGCCTGATGCATTTGATCCGCTACCTGCTGCCGCTCAGGAGAGGTGCCCGTGAAGTTTGTCGTATTCGGTTTATCCAATGTGTTCCAGACAAATGGAATCTCTAACGCATGTGTTGCCTTAAGGGCGCCGTCAAATACCGGTGTCTCCCAATCAAAGCGATACATCCAAACCGGCGCACCCTGATTACCCTGCAATTCTGCCAGTTTTTGCGCAGGGTATGTAAAAATATGAATGGTCAGCAGTTTATTGAATAGATCTTGGCTTAGTGGTTCAGGATTAAAGTTTGCAATAAGAGGCACAAGCGGTCCAAAGGTTTTTTCAAATATCGCCTTGACCTTTGCCTCATCTGCATCCTTCCACTCAGGGTCAAAGACACTGAAAATATTAAATTCATCCTTGTTGGTACCAATTAAAACCGGGATATCTTTTGCTGAACCTTCGGCTATCGCCAATTGTGGATGTTTTGGCAGGGATACGCCATCAATAACCGGTCCCAAGCTCATTGACGGGAGAACATCAGCAGCTTGAAGCAACTGTTCAACTGGCAATTCCTCCAATTTTGACAGATTGGATGCTTCTATTTGTAAAGCCGCTAGAATGGCGCCTGCCACCTTTGTTGCGGTTGCAGGAGGATGAACGTTTGCTGCCGCGCCGCTTTGCAGGATTGCTTTTTGGAAAAGACCTTGAGCTGAAGGGAATCCTAGCAATACACCAACACTCATGGCCCCTGCCGATTCTCCAAAAATAGTTACGTTATTCGGATCGCCGCCGAAAGCCGCAATATTCTCCTGCACCCAATGCAGTGCAGCTACCTGATCAAGGATACCGCAGTTCCCGGAAGTGGCATATTCCTCACCGCCAATTTCGCCAAGGTGAAGGAAACCAAATACCCCCAGCCGGTAATTAATTGTCACGACGACAACATCGCCTTTAGTAGCAAACGAAGCTCCATCATACCAATGGCCAGATCCAGATCCAGTAACATAAGCACCACCGTGAATCCAAACCATCACGGGACGTTTTTTATCATCTGCTCCCGGTGACCATACATTTAGGTATAGGCAATCCTCACTCACATTCGAGACGTCATTCCCGAAAAACTCCATTATTTCTTTTTGAGTTTGCGCTGCAACCGGTGAAAAGGAGGTTGCATCCCGAACACCTTCCCAAGAATCAGGCAGCTCTGGAGCGCGGAACCGAAGCGGACCGACTGGCGGCTTTGCAAAGGGAATCCCTTTCCACGAATAAACTCCATCAATCTGTTCTCCCTGTAATTTACCGTAAACGCTTTCAACGATTGTATTGGACATGAACGATCTCCTTTCAAACGATAATCATACTGTTAATTTTATTCGAGATGTAGGAGGGGTTTTCCTTTTATTTAGCTAATAAGAAAATATTTTTTCACTAACCCGGCGCGTAGGTTTTCGTGTTAACTTAATACAAAATAAATATTGTGAGAAGTGAAATAAATATTGCGCTAATTCGACTAATTTGCGGGATTAAAAAATCGGAGGAAAAATGGAGTTGACCAGCTGATGATTAGCAACACAATTTCGGAGTGGTTTTACTTGTATAACAAAGATATATACCATTTTTTAGTTTATTACATCGGGTCAAGTGATGTAGAAGATCTGGTGCAGGAAGTTTTTATCCGAGCCATTAAAGGCTTTGATACTTATCAGGGAAAATCAAGTCCTAAAACCTGGCTTTTTTCGATTGCGCGCCATGTGGGAATAGATGAAATTAGGAAAAGGAAACGTTCAAGGACGAAGCAAATGATTTGGTTCTCGGAGGAGCAAAAGGATAAGGAAACACCGGAGGAAATTCTCCAATTAAATGAAAATAATAGGTTGCTTTATCAAGCAATCCAATCTTTAAAAACAAATTATCGAGATGTCATTCTCTTGAGAGGGATTAAAGAACTTTCTGTATCTGAAACAGCAACCATATTGAATTGGAATGAAAATAAGGTTCGAATAACCTATCATCGTGCGTTAAAGACACTACAAAAAAGTATTGGAGGATACTCTCTATGAAAAATGATGAGAAATTTTATGATGTAGAGAGAAAAATTCACTCATTACCAGAACCCGATTATGATAAAAATTTTACAAAAGATACCCAAGATAAAATCCATGAAAACCTATTACAATTTGCAAGTTCATATGATAACAAGAAAAGGGGAGCTGCAATAATGAAAAAGATCTTAGTAGGTTTGGCTAGTGTTGCTGCCTTCATGTTATTCGCCGTTCTAGCTATTCCGTTAATTGAGGATAAACTATCAAGTTCTAATTCAAATAAGCAAGGGGAACAAACGAAAGAACCTGTGACAATAGATAAAAACAAAGAGGAAAATGATAATAAGAACCCAGCTGATCAAAAATCAACAGAAACTAATCTTTATGAAAATACAGAATATGGATTCACCTTTGCGTTACCGAAGGGTTGGGAGGGTTACCAGATTGTAACGGATACTTGGGAAGGTATTTCAACTGAACAAAATAAAATAATTGAGAGTGGCAAAATCCTTTTAATTAGACACCCAGGTTGGACGGAGGCGAACCCGAGACAGGATATCCCTATTATGATTTTTACGCTTGATCAATGGGCCTCACTTGAAAAAGGGGAATTTCATATTGGAGCTGCACCTATTGGTCCAACAAAGCTGGGAGAAAATAATAAATATGTTTTTGCGCTGCCAGCTAGATATAACTTTGCATTTCTAGAGGGATATGAAGAAGTAGAAAGCATATTACAAAACCATCCACTTCTAACGAAAAATCTATCCAATAATAATAAATGAGCACCAGTACTACTAAAATCTGTTTTCGTAAAAATTTGCCCAAAACAACCCGCAGGCGAATAGTGAAAATCACTGTTCGCCTGGATTGGGTCCCGCAACCAAGGAGGAATCTGGTCGTTCCCCATTCTGCAGGTCAGCAATCGTTAAGCCAAAATTCATTTCAAGGTGAGGATAATCCTTAAATTTGGCCCAATCTCCGCCCCATTCAAACCCCAGCTTTTTCGCCATTTGGACGACCTCGGTCCAATCGGACTTCGAGTTTCCATTCCGATCATATTCCCGATCCCACACCACGTCTCCCGAAGGCGTCTTCAGCGCAAAATCAATCGCCAGTCCGTAATTGTGATAAGATTCGCCTCCCTTTGCATGGGTTACAACGGCTCCCTCTGTGGTACGGCCTTGTTCATAAAGACTGTCTTGCTCCTCGGCACTGCGAAAACCGTCTGTAATAACAACGACAATCCCTTTTTTGGCAGCCTGCTGGATTAGCAGATTGGCCCGCTCCTTCACGACAGGATGAAGATCAGTCGGCATTGGACCATCCTTTGCTATCGCTGGTTTCGGAGTATCAGAATTCGTTTTATTATAAAAGATAACCACTATGGTAATCACGAGAACTAATAAAGGTAATACTCGTTTTATTCGTATTCTTTTTCTTTTTCGTTTCAAAGCTCGAAATTCCTTTCTTGTTTTTGAAAAATTATATCACTATAAAAGACGAAATGACGAGTCTAATAGTTTCATATAATCAGTAAATGGAAAAATAGGGTATTTTAACGCGATTTATTCCAAAATGTCGTGAGGACCGGAAATTAAGTAGTGAAATGCTGGAATTATGTAGTGAGAGGTTCAAATTATGTAGAGAGAATAGATTAAGTTTAAAGAGTTACCTATTTATTCCCAAAAAATGTCGTGAGGACAGGAAATTATGAAGTGAGATCCATGAATGATGTTGTGAGAGGCACAAACTATGTAGTGAAAATTGACCAAATAAAAAGGGAGGGCCAGATTTTGCCCTCCAAACCAATAAATGCAACAATTTTACCCCACCTTCACCCCAGTCAACTGCCCATATAACTCTAGCGCCTCACCAACCTTCAGTCCCTTATGCACAATCCCGTTAATCGCCTGAATCATCGCTTCCGGATACTCCGATTGCCAGATATTGCGTCCCATATCCACACCGGCCGCACCCTGATTCATCGCATTAAAGGTAAGCTCCAGCGCATCCTTAATGGTCTCCAATTTAGGTCCGCCGGCAATGACAATCGGCACCGGACAGGTTCCCGTGACTTTTTCAAATCCCTCACAATAGTAGGTTTTAACAATATCCGCTCCCATTTCGGCGGCAATCCGGGAAGCCAACCCCAAAAACCGCGCGTCCCGCTTCTCCAGTTCGTGGCCGACGGCGGTAATCGCCAACACCGGAATCCCATACTCGTGGGCCTCGGTAACGACATTCGCCAAATTCGCCACCGTTTGGGTTTCATATTTAGACCCGATAAACATCGAGACCCCAACACCAACCACATTATGACGAATTGCTTCCTTAATCGGCGTCACAATCGTCTCATTGGAAAGGTCGCTCAGCACACTCGGACCGCCAGATACCCGCAGCAGCATCGGTTTATTGACATCGGCAGGGATGCAGGAATCGAGTGTCCCCCTCGTCACAAATAACGAATCCGTATGCGGTAGCAGGCTGCTCACAGTTTCCCCCGGTTTTTCCAAGCCGTGAATAGGGCCGAGGAAATAGCCGTGGTCAATCGCCAGCATGACCGCTTTGCCACCCGGGAAAATCTGACTCATTCTATTTTTAAATCCCCAATTCATTTCAAAAATCACTCCTTTATCCTTGGATTTTCTACAATGACCGTATCCCTCTCCTGAATATGCGGTGATTTAATAAACACCGCTTTAAAATCAACCAAGGAAGTATTTTTAAGATAATGGGTTTCGAATGGCCGCACCTGCAGCATATCGCCCGGTTTTACGTGGACAGGTTCGCCGTCTATATAAATATCCATTTCCCCTTCAAGGATATAGAAGATTTCTTCGCAGGTGGTATGGTAGTGATTTTCATGGTCATCGCCCGGTTTTAACAACACCACGCCAATATCGACATTTGGTCCTTTTCGTAAGTACTTCGGCCCGTGGGTGCCATAACGGTATTCCAGATTTTCTTCGTTCACGTGAAACATTGCCGTTTCACCCCCTTTCAAAAATTAAACGCTCAACCCGGGTGCCATCCACATGTGGTTGGTTTTTCCCAAATCGGCTAATCGCAGCTGCTCGGCATAAACGGCCCGCCAATTTTCATAAAGTAATAGATACCGCCTATGGTTATCCATGTTAGGATAGTGGACCCGCTCCCACCCCACCAGCTCAGAAATAGCCGTTTCCAAGTCAGGATACAACCCAGCCCCCAACCCAGCCATAATAGCAGTTCCAAGGGCTGCAGCTTCTTTTTCGACAGGAATCCTAACAGGAATGCCAAGAACATCCGCCAGCGTTTGGCTCCAAAGCTTACCCTTAGAAGCGCCGCCGGCAAAGATAGCTTCAGACGGGTAATGGCCAGTGACTTCCTCGACAATCTTCAGATTGCCATAGGTCACGAGGCATGCGTTTTCCTGTATCGATTTAAACATTTCTTTTTTACCGGTTTTGTTGGGATCAATAGTGAGATTAAGGAAGGAGGGGGCTGCGTGCCGCCATGAAATATAATCCATGACGTCTGAGAAAATCGGAATAATGCCGTTAGAACCAACTGGAACGTCCTTAGCCTTTTCTTCTAAAATTTCATAGGCATCGCGTCCCGTTTGCGCGGCTTCCATTTTTTCCAGTTCACAAAAAGCATCGCGGAACCACCGCATGACAAGTCCGGGGAAGAAGGCAATTGTTTCAATTTGCCATAAATCCGGGACAGCGTGACAATTCACACGGATTCGGCAGTCAGGGTCAATCATCGCTTCTTTGATGTTGATTTCCTGCTGCCAGAAGCTGCCGCCGCAAATAAAGGTCTGGCCGTCACCAATGGCGCCAACGCCAACAGATGCAAGCTGGGCGTCACCACCGCCGCTAAAAACGGGCGTGCCTTTTGCTAGTCCAGTAGAATGAGCGATAGATTCGGGAATGGTTCCGAGTAGAATTCCTGCTTCGTTTACGGGAGGGAAGATGTTGTTTTTAAGCTGACAGGCTTCGGCAATGGCTGGTGTCCAAGTACGATTGTTTAAATCAAAAAGTCCGGTGGTACAGCCGTTAGAGGGGTCTACTTGAAGTTTGTTGGTGAGTTTAAAGAGTATCCAATCATTGATCATGGTTAGGTAGGCGATTTTTTCATAGATTTCCGGTTGGTTGTTTTTAATCCAGAGCAGACGGGGGAGGGCTCCAAGGGCAAATGTTTGTCCGGATAATTCATAGAATCGTTTCTCAAGCAAGGGGTCGCCGTTTTTAAGCTCTTTGGCTTCTGCCATGGCCCGGGCATCGACGTTGGCGCATGCCCAGATTTCTTTTCCATTTTCGTCGTAAAGGACAAATCCCTCACGCATGCTTGTGGCACTAATCGCTTTAATGCTGCTTGGAGGAACGCCGGACCGCTCCAACACTCCGGAGATGCAGGTTTGGATGATCTCCCAATTTCGGTTTACATCAAAATCCATCGAGCCCGGATAGCGCGGGTCTTCTAAATGCGTCCATTCGTATTGCGAGACGGCCACCTGCTTACCCGCTTTGTCAAAAAGAACAGCTCTCACACTGCCAGTGCCGGCATCAAAAACCAGGATATACTCCATTTAAAAAGCAGCCTCCTTTTTCAGTAGTGAAGCAGCAGTTACTTCATCGGTAATCAGGGTATCGATGTAACCTCCTTTCAACGAACCAAAGATGGCCTCCACTTTATGCGGACCGCCGGCCACGCCAATGACATTCTTTAATTTTTTCAATGTATGAAGATGGGTGCCGATTAACCGGTTGTGGTGCGGCAATTCCAGCAGCTCACCATTAGCATCAAAAAATTGGCCCAGAATATCGCCGACAGCATTTTGATTTTTAATATAAAGCAGCTCGTTAAGGGTCATCTTTTCTTCTTTGATGATCGTCGAATCGGAGGACAAACCGCCAATCCCGACGACGGCGTGATGGCACAAACTTGCCAAATCAAGTATATTTTCCACCGAAGGTTCTGATAACATATTTTTCGCCATTCTCTCCGAGGAGGCGAGAAACGGCGCCGGAATGACATAAATGCCGCCTTTGAATTTATCGAGGCCGCCTTCCATGGAGTAATCTCGCTTGTGAAAATAGTAGTTAACACCGCCAGTCAGAGTGACCATAGACACCTCGATGGTAGGATCGATTGACAAAGATTCGATGGTTCTCGATACTGCCTCACCCCATCCGAATCCTATCAAATCATTATTTGAAATACTGTTTTCCAGGTACTGTGCGGCTGCTTTTGACAGTGAACGACTAAGGTTTTGAGTAGGAGTAGGAATGATAAAGGCTTGCTGCAGCTTAAAGGCGGAGACTAGATCACGTTCAATTTCCAGACAGTGGACACCGTGACCTTGGATATGAAATTGCACGATATTTTCGGCACGGGCGCGCTCGAGCAAACGAACAACTTTGTTTCTTGATAATTGGAGCCGTTCTGCGATTTCGGTCTGGGTGAGATTATCCTTGTAATAAAACCAGGCGACCTTTACGAGGAGGTTTACAGTGAACGCATCATTGTTCGTCATGTTCCTCAACCTTTCAACAAAAAATCATTCACGTAACAAATGTTCACTCTGATACTGAGTATAGGGGGCTGAAAATGGAATGTCAATTAATTTCTAAAAATTTAGATAATTTCAAATTAGCGTATTGACTCTGGGTATTTTGTCATTTAATATTTGGGTTGTAAGCGTTTTAATGAGCTGATACAAAAGTTGCCGTCATAAAAAAATGTTAGATTACTAGTGTAATAACCGGACAAGGCGGGTGATTGGAATGGATGACCAGCTGCTTCATATCCGGCAAATATACAAGCAATTTGCAGGGAGCCCCGTATTAAAGGGTGTAGATTTGACCCTTTATAAGGGAGAAGTCTTTGCGATTGTTGGCGGAAACGGTGCTGGTAAATCAACCTTAATGAAAATCATAACGGGATTATATCGACCCGATCAGGGGCAAATGGTGGTGGAGGGCAGCGAAGTATTGTTTCACCAGCCATCCGATGCCCACAAACATGGAATCTATCTAGTCCCACAGGAACCACTAATCTTCCCCAATATGACGATTCGCGAAAACGTAACCATTGGTTTGCATGAGAATAAAGCCGAATGCGCGAGGCGGATTCAGCATTATCTCTCCGTCCTAGGCTGGAATTTGGATTTAAACCGCAGAGGCCTTAGCCTATCGATTGCGGAGCAGCAGCTGGTTGAACTGCTTAGAGGGTTAATCCGAAATGCCAAGATTCTGATTCTAGACGAACCAACCTCCACCCTAACCTTTAGTGAAATCAATTCTCTCTTTTCCACCATCAAAAAATTAACAAGCGAAGGCCTTGGCGTGTTTTATATTACCCACCGACTTACCGAGGTTTTTGAACTGGCTGATACCGTTGCTGTCCTGCGGGATGGAGTCATCTCGGCCAAAGGGCCAGTCCGCGATTTTACCTATGAGAAATTGCTGGAAGGTTTAATGCCGGAAAAAATAGAAGTTTTGGCTCCACAGCTGGAAAGAACGGAGGCGAAGCCTTCAGCCGGGCAGCATCGCGAACCAATTCTTTCCGTGAAAAATTTATCCGGCTACCGGTTTCAAAACATCAGCTTTGACCTATACCCCGGTGAAATTCTAGGAATTGCCGGCGTCGTCGGTGCAGGCAGAACTGAGCTCGCTACATCAATCTTTGGCCTTGAGCCATCAAATTCTGGAGAGATTTTTTTAGACCGGGAAAGTATTAAGAAGTATTCTTTGCGTGAACGCATTAACCGTGGCTTAGTTTATGTCCCTGAGGACCGCCACCAGCACGGGCTATTCTCTATTGCCTCCTTAAAAATGAACATCACATCCACCATCCTTCCCAAATTTCGCAGTTTATTCATCCCTTTTAAAAAAGAACAAGACATCGCCGCTCAAGCCATCAACAGTTTAAAGGTCGTCACAACAGGCCCCAGCCAATTCATCAGCAATCTATCTGGAGGCAATCAGCAAAAAATTGTTCTCTCAAAATATCTGGAAACCGGTCCGAAAGTTATCATCTTGGATGAACCGACACGAGGCATTGATGCCGGAGCTCGCGGAGATATTTACAAGATGATCGACGACTTGAAGCACACGGGTTTGGCTGTGATTCTCATCTCCTCCGATACCGAAGAAATCGTCCAACTCAGCGACCGGGTGCTTGTCATGCATGAAGGAAGGATGACGACGACGATTGCCAAAGAGGATTTAACCATCGATTCCATCACCACAGCCGCATTCGGGATCCAGAAGGAGTTGAAGACGCTATGAATCTCCTATCCAAAATAATGAAGCAGCGGGAAATCTCGATTGTGGTTCTGATTGTTGTGTTTATAGCAATTGTAGGGATGGTGAATAGCAAGTTTGTAACAGGGAAAAGTTTGCTTTTGTTAGTGGAGAGCGCGATTATTTTGCTTATCCTGGCGGTCGGTCAATCCTTCGTTCTGTTAACGAGAGAAATAGATGTTTCGGTCGGGTCGACGATGGGGCTATCAGCGGCGGTCTGCGGCCTGCTGTTGACCAGCGGGGTTTCGGGCTGGGTTTCGGCTCTTGCGGTGCTTGCCGTTGGCGTGCTGGCCGGCCTGTTTAATGGCCTCGGAGTTGCCTATTTACGGATTCCCGCTATCATTATGACATTAGGGACTTTAGGAATTTTACGAGGTTTCATGATTATTTTAACAGGCGGAAAGTGGATTGAGGACATTCCGAATTATTTTAAAAAGCTGTCTGGGACAGATTTTATCGGTTTGCCGCTGCCCGTCTGGGTTGGACTGGTGATTCTTATTGCAGCCTATTTGGTTTTGAGGCTGACCAAGTTTGGCCGATACTTCTATGCTGTCGGTGATAATGCCGATGGGGCAAGGCTGATTGGGATTCCTGTTTCCAAGGTTAGGGTTTTAGCCTTCGTACTTTCAGGTCTATCTGCTTCGGTTGCCGGGCTGATTTTTGTCATAAATATTGGCTTTGTACCGAACCAAACCGGCAGCGGAATGGAGTTGCAGGTCATCGCGGCGGCGGTATTAGGCGGTGTCAGCTTAAACGGCGGTCTCGGGACGGTGCTGGGGGCAGGGCTGGGGGCGATTTTTTTGACAGCCATCAATAGCTCGTTAATCTATTTAAAAATTCCCGCGTACTGGAATAACGCCATTTCCGGGTTTTTATTGCTCGTCATTGTCATCAGCGACTCTAGGTTCCAAAGCTTTTTAGCGAATAGCCAATTTAAAAAGAAGGAAACGGCTGAAGCGGAAGGAGGGGGTCAGGGCGATGAAGCTACTCTTTAGATGGGAGGGCGCACTTGTCATTTTTCTCATCCTTGAACTCATTTTCTTTGGATTGATGAACCCCGACTTTTTAAATTTGACAAACTTGATTTTTAGCATGAATGACTATGTCTACATTGGACTAGCCGCGATTCCGATGACCTACGTGATTATTACAGGGGGAATCGATGTTTCGGTGGGTTCCACGATTGGCCTGACTTCCATTATTATTGGAGTTCTTTGGATGAATGGGCTCAACGTTTGGCTGGCCGTGCTGATTGCGCTTTTGATTAGTGCCTGTGCAGGGGCGGTTAACGGGACGGTCGTAGCGACTACGAATGTCCAGCCATTAGTGGTGACGCTTGGGACGATGTTTCTTTTTTCCGGGATTGCTTTGGTCATTTCCGGCGGCAGCAGTGCTTCCGGATATGAAGGGATCAGCGGCTTTCCGGATGCGTTTGTACAATTGGCCAATGGTGAAACTTTCGGGCTGCCGAATCCAATTTTGTTTTTCCTTGGATTTATGATTTTCTTTGCGGTGATGTTAAATCTTACTAGGTTTGGCCGGCAGGTTTTTCTGGTGGGAATCAATCCTAAGTCAGCCCGTTACAGCGGGATTCGAGTGAAATCAATCATAATTTGGTCTTATATCATAGCCGGTTTGGGAGGTGGTGTGAGTGGGCTAATTCTGACATCCTACTTTAGTTCCGCCAGGTCAGACCTTGGAACGGAAGCTGTGCTGCCGGTCATTACGGCGGTTGTTTTGGGGGGAACGAGCATTACAGGGGGCAAAGGAACAGTGGTCGGTACAGGAATTGCCAGTATTGTAATTGGGATGATGCAGTATGGCTTACAGATGATGAGTATGACCAGCCAAGAAACAAGTGTGGTTATTGGATTTTTGTTAATCATTGCCGTGTTACTCCGTATAACCAATTGGGGGCTTTTAAAAAAGTTTCATACTAAAAAGGCTGCAGTGAAAGAGCCTTAAAAGGAGTGTAGCGTAATGAGAAAATCTGGTTATCTGAAACTGTTCACCATTATTTTATCGGCACTGCTGGTCCTGGCCGCTTGCAATAGCAGCGGGGAGAAGTCGTCCGGCGGGGACGGCGGCGGGAAAACCGATAAAAAGAATGTAAAACTGGCTTTTATCCCTAAATTGACCGGTGTCGGCTTCTTTACCTCCGGCGGTGAAGGGGCAAAGGAAATGGCTAAAAAACTTGGCGTGGAGCTGACCTATGACGGGCCAAGTGAAGCGTCTGTTGCCGGGCAAGTTAAGTACATTAACAATTTTGTTAACCAGGGTTACAAGGCACTAATGGTTTCTTCGACCTCTGTGGATGGCTTGAACCAGGCCTTGGACCGTGCGAAAAAACGCGGCGTCAAAATCCTGACTTGGGACTCCGACGTCAACCCAGAACATCGTTCCTTCTATATTAACCAAGGGACTCCGGACCAATTGGGCGGCATGCTAATTGACATGACGGCTGATCAGGTCGGCGACAAGGCGAAGGTTGCATTCTTTTACTCTAGCCCGACGGTAACAGACCAAAACCAATGGGTTGAAGCTGCCAAGGCAAAAATTAAAGCTGAGCACCCAGGCTGGGAGATTGTAACGACCCAATTCGGCGAAAACGATGCGCAGAAGTCCTTGACTGTCGGTCAAAACATCATTAATACGTATCCTGATATCGACGCTGTTATCTGTCCGGATGCTACTGCGCTGCCGGCCATGGCGCAAGCGGCTGAAAACCTTGGCGTAGCAGGCAAAATTGCGATTACCGGATTCTCGACACCAAACGTTATGCGGGACTTTGTGAAGCGCGGCACGGTTAAGCAATTTGGGCTGTGGGATGTCAAAAAGCAGGGTGCACTGGCTGCATATGTGGCCTACCTGATGACGGTTGAAGGCAAGGACTTAAAGGTTGGCGACGAGTTTGATGTGCCGAATATCGGCCACGTGAAGATTGAGCCGAATACCATTCAGGGCTATGATTATACCGATGATCGCAGTGGTATTATCTTATTGCCAGAGCGGGTGGTGTTTACGAAGGATAATATTGATAAATATGATTTTTAATTGTGAGTTTTTGATGGAAAACTGCCTTTCGAAAGGGGCAGTTTTCTTTTTGATGGACCTTTTCTAAAAAATTGTTGCTTTCCGAATGTAAAAATTGCTTCAAGTAAGAAGGAATAACTTATTGCCTCGCTATAAGCGCCTTTACACTCGAAAAAGTCAGCAGTTCGATCGCATACAGCCTTTCTATGCGCCCCAACGCTTGGAAAAATCAGCGGTTCGGTAGCATACAGCCTTTCTATGCGCCCCAACGCGCGAAAAAATGAGCGGTTCAGTCGCATATAGCCTTTCTATGCGCCCTAACACATGAAAAAATGAGCGTTTCGGTCGCATATAGCCTTTCTATGCGCCCCAACACGCGAAAAAATGAGCGTTTCGGTCGCATATAGCCTTTCTATGCGCCCCAACACATGAAAAAATGAGCGTTTCGGTCGCATACAGCTTTTCTATGTACCCCAACGCGCGAAAAAATGAGCGTTTCGGTCGCATATAGCTTTTCTATGTACCCCAACGCGCGAAAAAATGAGCGTTTCGGTCGCATATAGCCTTTCTATGTGCCCCAATGCGCGAAAAGATGAGCGAACCGGTCGCATATAGCCTTTCTATGAGCCCCAGCACTCGAAAAAATGAGCGTTTCGGTCGCATATAGATTCTGTAATAAATTAGCTCAAGCCCGATTTCACACTTTTCCTGCGTATCACCGCAACGCACAAAAGGAAAATGGGAATCAGCAGCTGAACCGTTAGGAAATAATAAGGGACGGTTGTACCCATCCCCCGAATCATGTCCTCAAACGACCGGACGGACCAGATTGAAAATAGAATAATTAAAAAACCAATTGGCAAAACAAATGGTTTATAACTAGGCAATGTCAGCCATTGGGAAGTACCAAGAACGAGCATATAAAAAAAGGCGGACAACTGAACGAAACCGCCAAGTACCCATATGGCGATTACTATCGATTCAACATGTTCAAAAAAAGAACCGATACTAATGAACCTGGCTGCCTCAAACACTGGAAATTGAAGATTGATGATAATTCCGCCGAATAAAAAAAGATTTCCAAGATTAATGAAAACCATCGTCAAGACACTGGCAATGACCGAAAACATTCCCCATTTCATGACCTTTTGTTGTTTCGTTAAAAACGGAAGCAGAAACGACATCAATGAAAATTGACTTAACCAGGCATGTGGTGCAAGAGAACCTTGGATAGACGGCATTACCCCATCTTGCATGATCGGTAAAATATTTTTTACATTCAAATCGGGAATTAGAAAGACATAAATCAGTATATAAAGGGCTAATACAATTGGCAAAAAAATTATCGCACATCGTCCAATCGTTTCAATGCCGCCATGAACAGCAATTGCGCAGGAAAGGGCAATGCTGGCTGTCACAAAAATCATCGGTGTTTTATGTAAAAAGGCACTTTCAATGAACTCACCGTATTCTCTAAAAGCGATTGCCGTATCGTGTAATAAAAAGAACAAGTAAATGAACGCAATGATCTTTCCAAAGGCCCGGCCAAGAATAAGATCACAATATTCAATGAGAGTTTTCCCTGGAAAAAGCTTTGAAAGCTTGACAATAATCAAGACGATAAGAAAGCCGCTCAGTGAACCCCAAATGGGTGACAGCCATAAATCACGTTTTGCATGCTGTGCGGTTACATATGGGATGTATAGAATGGCTGTTGCAACAACCATTGCATACATTATAAGGGCTAGTTCTAAGTGAGAAATTCTACCTTTTTCTATCATGTTTGTTCATTCCTTTTCTAAAAGGAGTCTATTTATTTACCAAAACGGTTTAAAGGGCTTATAAAGGAAATCAATGAATTGTCCAGGTCCTGGCATTTCTGGAAAGGAGACTAGTAAAACAGCTAGGACCCAGTTCACCACCATTAACGAAAAAAAAGCTATTTTTACCTTTCTTTCATTTTTTCTCAAATTAGGCCATTGTGACAAAAAGATAAGCACAAGTATAACTGTTCCCCCTAATATCGCTCCAGTCTTCATCGTTTTTCACCTCTATTGTTTTTCAGTTCCTAAACCGGTTCTTTTGATCGTTACCTTCGTGTCAAAAGTAACGGCTACCTGCGGGAAAATGTCATTCCACTTAGACTTCTTTTGTTTCCATTCTTGTGGATATTTTCTCTCAAATTCATCAGCAAACCCAAATATATCTGCATTTAACTTTTTCTGTACTTCCGAAAAAGCTAACCGTTCTCTTTGTTCAATTTCAAATTCAATCTTTTGCTGAGCTTCCTTTATGACCTTTGGATTGAATAAGTTCCGTTTTGTCGTATTTTGAATGACTTCCATGTCTGCACTTGTTTTAATGTGCATGCTCCATTTGCCATTTTTTAAAGAAGGGATCAATTCATTATGGCTTTGTAATAGTTTTAAGGAGATGTAGCCTTTTTCGTTTTTAAAAGAAATCGTAATCACACCTGATTTAATCTCATTCCTTGGCCAAAGAATCCCTCTTGTTTTTTTATCATCTAATCTTCCGACCATTTTTCCTTTCTTAAAAATAGCTGCCCCATTGATAATGGGAATGGCCTTTTTTGAATCCATCATTGATGGGTCAAGGTATTCCACCCAAGGGAGGACGGCGGCATCGGATTCACCTGATAGCATCTGCGACAAATCCTTCGCCGTTACTTTCACTCCTATATGTGTTTTGACGATTTTGCGAAGTTGTTTTGAGGTGTCATTTTCTAATTCAGGCATTGCCTTCAAAACAGTCTTTGACCTTCCTTTTGAAACAAACACATCAGCACGGATGCGAGGTTCGGAGTGTCGCATCCAAAAATCAATTTGGTCGATTATTCCTTCCTTTGCTAATTTTTCGCCAATAATGAGCACCTCGTTTTGCCCCCAAAAAATTTCTCTCGTAAGTTCTTCCTGGAGTCGTGCCATCGCATCCGCAATGGTTTCTCCCTCAGCTGATCTCACAAAAGACTGTCCGCTGCTGCCCCCGGCGGACATTTCAGATTGTTGTCCGCTTTGTGAAGGCTTTGGAATAAATATTTGAGCTGAGAGTTCGATATTGTTTTGTTTGCCTTTATCTATACCTGCTGCCAAAATGAGTGCTAAATCATTTACCTCAGCTCGGTCCCAGCATCCTGTTAGGAAAATGGAGGTTAAGCAAACAAGCAGGATTAAAGTAAAAGTTTTCTTTACAGATCGAATCAAACAACTCAACTTCCGTCGCCACCTTTGCTGGGACCAGGCTTTTGGGTACTGGACTCACGCCTTAAGTAACTAGTATCTTGTGAAAAAAAGTCGGGACGAGTATCCATGGCCCACCACGGAGCCCGAATAAGGACATCCTTCAAATTGTGTATCTTAAGCGGCGCCGTCGAATTGAAATAGGGCACACCAAATGATTTTAGGGTACACAAATGTGCGACAATAGCGGTAATTCCCAGCATAACGCCTAATAAGCCTAACACACCTGATAAAATCATGATCGGGAAGCGCAGGATTCGAATCGAGATGCCGGTCGCATATCTTGGCATTAAGAACGATGCGACTCCTGTAATGGCGACCACCATGACCATCGGTGAGGAGACCAGCCCCGCCGCAGTCGCGGCCTGTCCAATGACCAGGGCTCCGACGATACTAACAGCAGCTCCCACTTGTTTTGGCAATCTCACACCTGCTTCCCTCAGTGCCTCAAACGTGATTTCCATGATAAACGCTTCAACCAATGCCGGAAAAGGAATTTGTTCACGGCTTTCAGCGATCGTTAAGAGCAGTGAGGTTGGAAGCATTTCTTGATGAAATGTTAAAATTGCCACATACGCTGAGGGCGCAAGTAAAGCGATAAAAAAGAATAAATAGCGCAGCCAGCGGATAAATGTACTGATATAAAAATGATTATAGTAATCTTCGGGTGCCTGCAGGAGACTTGCAAACGTACAAGGAGCAATAAGCGTAATAGGGGTACCGTCAATCAATATGACTACACGCCCTTCCAAAAGGCTGGCTGAGGCTACATCCGGCCGTTCAGTTGTTAAAACTTGCGGAAATGGAGAAAATGGATAATCTTGAATCATTTCCTCGATATATCCACTTTCTAAAATCCCATCAATCTTTATTCGCTTTAATCTGCTGGTAACCTCATCAACTAAAAAGCTGTCTGCGACTCCTTCGATATAGGCAACGATGACTTGTGTTTCCGTGTAGCGGCCAATATCAATTTGTTTCATTTTTAATAACGGATGACGAATTTTTCTGCGTAAAAGTGAGGTATTTACTCTTAATGTTTCAATAAAACCTTCCCTAGGGCCACGAATGACTGATTCCGCGTCTGGCTCCTTAATACTGCGTTTTTCCCACTTCGGCAGCCCAATCGATATTCCCCTCGTTTGTTTATCAATCAGAATAATCGGGTTTCCAATTGAAATTTGTTTAAAAATATCAGTAATCGCGTAGATTTCTTTGACATCAGAAACCGATATTTCCTTTTTTGTGTTCTCAAATATTGCATCTAGATCATAGCTATTCATCTGAATAAGCGGCTTAAGTACATGTTGGTCGATCTCTTCAGTATTCGATAGACCATCTATGTAAAGAAGAAGAGCATTAATATTGCTGCTGATACTAAATTCTCGAAATACCACATCAGAGCAATCTTTATAGGCTGATTTTAGTATTTCGATATTTTTATTTAATTCCGGTTCAAGAGGAATTTCCGGTAACGTATCGAGCGATTCATTCAATTGTTTACTCGGAAAATCAAATTTCTTTTTCCCATTCCCTAAAAATTTCATCACCTTGTTCCCCTTGATACATATTTACATGTATTCTTTGCAATTTTTTGATGATTATGCTAGTTTCTAAACCAGTTGAATCTATGTAATAAATAAAAAGGTGGACTAACATGAAGAAATATTCGCAAATTTTCCAAGGGACCGCGTTCTCAAGCAAATCCCCAAAAGAAGTACAAATTCAAAAAGACCATCTGTTCTGCATTAACGCAGCCGGAGTAATAGAAAAAGTCGTCTCCCCAGACGACACCGACTATCAATCTTTGCTAATAGAATATCAAGACGAAGCAAATTTTCATCGTTTAGCAGAGGGACAGTACATCCTGCCAGGCTTCGTCGATTTGCACGTGCACGCGCCGCAGTGGGCTCAATCTGGAACGGCGCTAGATATCCCGCTCTATGATTGGTTAAATACATACACCTTCCCAATTGAGGCAAAGTTTTCGGATTTGGATTTTGCCAAAAAGGTATATCAAGACGTCGTCAGCACCTTGCTTGCAAACGGCACAACAACTGCGCTTTATTTTGCCACCGTACATAAAGAGGCGAGCATCCTGCTGGCAGAAATATGCGCTGAAAAAGGGCAGCGCGGTCTAGTCGGGAAAGTCGTAATGGATAACCCCGACCAAACACCAGAGTATTATCGGGACTCGGACACAAAAACCGCCTTAGCGGATACAGAGGAATTTATCCAAGCGGTAAAAGAAGTGGCAAAGCGGGCGAAACAAGGGGTTTACCCGGTGGTGACCCCGCGCTTTATTCCAAGCTGTACTGACGAAACTCTAAAAGGGTTAGGAGAATTGGCGGCTAAGTATGATGCGCATGTCCAGTCGCATTGCAGTGAAAGCGATTGGGCCCATGGTTATGTGCAGGAACGCTTCGGTAAAAACGATGCCTTTGCTTTAAATGATTTCGGCTTGTTGCGCGAAAAGTCTGTTATGGCGCATTGCAATTTTTTAAGTGACGACGATGCAGGTTTATTCGCAGAAACAGGGACGGCAATCGCTCATTGTCCTATTTCCAATGCTTACTTCGCCAACAGCGTTATTCCAATCGCCAGCTTTCAGGAAAAAGGGGTCGAAATTGGCTTAGGATCGGATATTTCCGGAGGTTTCTCGCCAAGTTTGTTCGACAATGTAAGACAAGCAGTGATGTCCTCAAGAATGCTCGAAGATGGAGTGAATCCGGCTCTTCCGGCTAAAGAACGAGGTGTCCCGAATTCCCGTATCACCATAGATGAAGCATTCTATTTGGCCACTGCCGGAGGAGGCGATAGCCTAAGCCTGCCAATCGGCCGCATCGAGGAAAACTTTGCTTGGGATGTCCAAATCATTGATACTACTATAGAGACGGCCCGGCTGCCAGTCTATGATGCAGAGGAGAAACTGCATGATATCTTCCAGAAAATCATGTATCTCGCCCGGCCGGAAAATATTCGCGAAGTTTGGATCCAAGGGGAAAAGGTCCACGAGCGGTAAAATACTAATTACCCTGCTAAAAGCTGGCAGGGTTTTGCTGTTTTAAATATTTTTTACTAATTGACAAAGGAATTTTCGAATAAATAATCGAATTGGAAATAGTATTTTTTTATTTTAAAAGGACGTGTAAGGATTGCCTAATCAGGATGTTATTTTCAAAAATTTAAAGGCCGACTGTGAAAATTGTTTTGCTTTGTGCTGTGTGGCGCTGCCTTATGCCAAGTCGGCCGATTTTGCGTTTGATAAAGATAGTGGAACTCCTTGCAAGAACCTGCAATCTGATTTCCGCTGCAAGATCCATCAAAATCTTAGAGATAAAGGGTTTCGCGGCTGTTCCGCCTATGAATGCTTTGGGGCCGGCCAAAAGGTTTCTCAAAATACATATGGAGGAAGAGATTGGCGGGAGAACTCCGAGTCTGCAAAGGAAATGTTTAACGTGTTTCCAATCATGCAGCAACTTCACGAAATGCTTTATTACTTAAATGAGGCAATGAGTTATGAAGAAACGAAAGCAATTCATCATGAACTCCTTGGAGCTTTTGAAGAAACAGAAAACCTGACTAATTTAACACCAAAGGAAATCTTGAATCTAGATGTTCCATCACACCGGGCAAGGGTTAATAAGTTGTTTTTGCGTACCAGTGAACTAGTCCGGGCAAAGATTTTACCTGGAAAAAATATAAACAAAATCCGCAAAGGCAGTGACCTGATTGGGGCAAAGCTAAGAGGTGCCGACCTGAGGGGAGCAAATTTAAGGGGTGCTTTGCTGATTGCGGCGGACCTCCGGGAAGCGGACCTGAGAACAGTCGACTTTATCGGCGCTGATTTAAGGGACGCAGACTTATGTGGGGCAAATCTTTCAGGGAGTATCTTTCTTACGCAGGCACAAGTGAACGCAGCAAAATGCGACCGTTACACGAAATTGCCGGCCGCATTAAAGACCCCTGAGCATTGGGCACATCGCAAATAAAATAATAGGAAAAAAACGGCTTAGCATTCTAGGCCGTTTTTTATGTCGGAGTTGCTTGGAATTAGCTTCCATAATATCGCTGACTGATGTCGCTTAGTACCCTTATGAGGTCATTATCTCTCAGGATATTCGTATAATTTCCTGTTTTTTGAAGGAAATAATATAACAACCTCAGTCTTGATAACTTTGAATCATATTAGCCATGTGTACATAGGAACCGCCAGCGCGTAATGCGGAAGCAACCATAATAGCTTCTGCAAGTTCCTCACTTGTTGCACCGAGTTGTTCGGCTTTTTTCGTATGTACGTCAATGCAATATGGACATTGACTGGCTATCCCAGAAGCAGTTGCGATTATTTCTTTAAATTTAGCGGAGAGTTTGCCTTCTTTAGTGGCGGCTGCACTAAACGCTGTATAGCCTCTGAATCCTACATGAGCAAATTTACCAAGCTTGCTTAAATTTTTCAAATTGGAACGGGCATAAAGAACGTCTGATGCATCTACATTTTTTGCATTATGTACATGTGTACTATGAGTGACCGCACCACCTGCTTCCACAGCCGCGGCAACAAATGCAGCTTCAACTAATTCTTCTAATGACGCCCCTGCGCTTTTTGCCTTCCTAGTATGAGCATCAATGCAATACGGACACTGTGTAATATGAGCAATAGCCACAGCAACGATTTCTTTCTCTTTAACAGTAAGAGCACCTTCTTTAAATACTTCAACATTAAAATCGTTAAAAGCTTTTAATTGTTCTGGTGCTAAATCCTTTAATTTAGTAAGATTTTGAGTGTTTTCTTTTGCATATAGGTTTGTTGACATTTTCAAAACTCCTTTTGAACTTTTTATGATTAGTTTAGCCTTAAAGGTTTATAGAATATCCAATTAAACCAACTAAACAAACCATAATGTTCTAAATTAAAAATAGGATTATCAAATTTTTCCAAAAATGTAAGAGTTGATGGTAAACTTAAGGTAAGAACTTATAGAAAAGAGTGGTCCCTTTGATCAAGGATAAAAAGTCCTTATCAATTTCTATTATTCTATATTTAGCCGTAATCATTTTGAACCTTCCTTTCCCGAATGCAAGCCCCCTTGGCGAGACCCTGGCAGCAAAGTTAAATATTCCTGTAAGGTCCGCAAATGGTTTGCATTATTTTGGCATTTCTCTATTTGTTTTATTTATCCTGAGCCTTTATTTTCTATCGAAATCATTGGAAAGATTTAAAACGAGATTCATAGTCATTGCTTTTTTGGCGGTAAGTTTTATCCCAACGTATTTGGCCAGTTCCATTCAGAAATACTTTGCAACGGGCATTTATGCGATTTCCTACAATCACAATGAAGCCAGGTGCCATTTTGAAATGGCGGACGAAAAAACATTGCACGGCGAATGTGTACTTCCATTTGAAAACTACAGCAGCAAGCCCGTCGGCTTTACCATTGAATTTTACGATACATATGAGGACGAATTCTTAACCCTGATGAACGTTAATGCTCCTTACACAGTAAGGCTTGGCGGCAAGGAAAGTAAGCGAGTGAAGATTGAGGCTGATATTGATGTCTCAAAAATGAAAAGTCATATTGATAGCGGAGACGCAAACGGTGTGAATATTGTCATCAAGTCGGGTGGGAAAAGCCGAAAACTATGAGGAGACTAACGGAGGTGTTTAAATGGATGCGGTAATTTGGCTGTTGATCTTGCTGCTGCTCACGCTATTCAACTGGGGAGCTATTTCTTTTCATAATAATAAAAAATTGCACTTTTTTTGGTCCGGGATTATTATCGGTATTCTTGGCCCTATCATTGCCTTTTTAATCGGGGCACTATTTGTGAAGATGGACCATAGTGCAGGCGGGACAGGTGAGGGCGGAGCCATTGGCGCAGCTTTTATTGGTTTAATGATCGTCGGCAACGGGATTCTTTATGTTTTCATTGGAATGTTTGTAAAAATAGTTTCGTTAATAAAAGGGAATTCAGCCTAATTAGGTCAATCCATTACTCGGTTACTGCGGAGCAATATAGGAAATAATAAAAAAGCCTAAATCATCCTGTGATTTAGGCTTTTCTATTCCGATAATATAAGCATTATATCCTCCTTGAAAAAATATTTGGTTTAAAATGTATTTTGTGACTTAAGTTTTAGAAAGAAGTGGTCGGTATGGAGAAATCACCATCTATATTAAAACAAGCTTTGACAGTCAATAGGAAGCCATTTCCGTGGCTAAAGGCCTTTACTGCAGGACTGGCCGCAGCACTGCCGATTTTGATTGGCTTGTTATTTGGCAACCTGGAATATGGATTAATTGCCGGATTGGGCGGATTTACATATCTATATGTGTTTAATGTTCCATACGCTCAAAGAGCGAAAAAGATTTTTTGGATTGTCATTACCCTCACTTCCCTTACCGCGTTAGGTACACTGGTGGCCCCTTATCCCATTATGGTAGCGATTTTTATGGGAATCATCGGAGCTGCCGCAATCTTTATTTTCGGAGCATTAAGGATTGCGGGGCCTGCTGCCATCTTCCTGGTCCTCGTTTTTTCAATGGTAACAGGAATGCCCCAAGCACCGGAGCTTGCTCCATTAAGAGCAGGCTTAGTCTTCCTGGGCGGGAGTCTATCGTGGATTTTGGCTATGCTTGGCTGGTTTTCTGATCCCCATGGACCTGAAACAGGAGTAGTTAAAAGGGGCCTGTTAGAGCTCGCAGCATTGCTTGATTCAGTAGGGACAGACCGATTCCACGAGTCGCGGCACCGTGTCATGTCAGCCTTAATGGATGCGGACGAAACATTGGCATCAGGGCAAACGCCTATCAGGCAAACGAACTATTTCAAACGTTTATATGTATTAAACAATTCGGCTCATAATATTTTTACTTATTTACTTGAAGATTTTCCAGAACACCGAGCACCACTACCGCCAGAAGCTGCGCAGTCTGTCCGAAAAATAGCAAACTCGTTAGGCAAAAAAAATAAAAGTGACTCTGCTTCCGAAGTCATTTTACAGCCTGAAGAGATGGATGCTTCGGTCGCTCATTTATTTAAATTGATTTATGATGCAGATGCAGTAATGAATGAACCCACTTCCAAAATCAATCAAGAGGTTGAATTCTCAAAGTTGCCACTTAAGACTGTTTTTGGCGGTGCCTTTGATAAAAACTCGATTATTTTTATTGCTGCTTTGAGGTTTGGGATCATCACAATCATTGCTGCTATCTTCGCGTTTGAGGTCGGATTTGCCCGTTCCTTTTGGGTCCCGTTGTCCTGCGTGGCCGTCATGTCAGGCTACTCCATTGTCGCCACGTTCCATCGTGCCATTCAAAGAGGAATAGGTACATTACTTGGGATTCTGATTGCCAGCTTGATTCTTTCGATTCATCCTGATGGATACATAATCGCTTTATTAGTTTTACTGTTTACGTTCATTACTGAGCTGTATATCGTGAAAAATTATGCGTTAGCGGCATTATTTTTCACCCCTAATGCGTTACTCATGGCAGAAAGCACAAGCCACGGGAGCTTTAGCTTTGCCTATTTTGCCTCCGCAAGAATGATGGATGTTTTAATCGGCAGTATCATTGGTTTAATAGGAGTATGGCTGGTCGGGAGGAGGTCCGCCTCAAGCCGCCTTCCTCACTTAATCAGCAAAACCATTCGCAGTCAGTCGCAATTTTTATTTGTACTTTTCTCTGACCAAGGAAAGGGGTTTAATGCTAGAAATAGCACAGAGTTAAAGAAAATGAGAACAAACATTTTGAATTTAAAAATCCTGTATAATACTGCTTCAGGCGAGATACCAGTCAATCGTAATGTATTGGATTATTACTGGCCGGTGGTCCATTCTATTGAACATCTAGGTTATCTGCTGGAGAATGCTGCTAAACTAAGCAGCCGTCCGATTCTGGCTGATGATGAACTTGCCCAGCTGCTCTTAGCGTGTGAAACGATGGCGATTGCGGCCCATTTGAAAAAAACACCGCCCCTAAAACCGACTCCTGGAATCGAATCATTCCTGAGTATCCAAAAAGAGCTCCGTTACTTACAAAAGGCGCTTCAAAATAATGAAGGAGTTCACTTTTAGGAGCGGTTTCAAAGTACCAAAAACTAAGCGTGGTTTCCAGCCGTGCTTAGTTTTTCAAAAAGTTTGCCCAAAAGGAAATGTTCTCTCCAATAATTAGCATAATAAAAGAAAAAACTGGAGGAGGAGCAGCCATGGGACAAGTCATTTTAGATTATTTCAGCCAGAAAATGGCGGAATATTTCAGAGAGCATATTTTTGACAATCTGGACAAGATCATGAAAGGCCCAATGCTGTACCATTATACGTCCATGGAAGCATTAAATAATATTCTTGACCGGGAAAAATGCTTTTGGATTACCCGAGTGGATTTTATGAATGATTACAAAGAGATTGCCTATGTGACTGAAGTTGTTCAAGCCATCATTGGCGAGGTTGAGGACAGCAAAGAAAAAGAGACCTTTATTCACTTATACAAGGAATTTGCCTCCACCGAGAGCTATTATAAGGACTTAAATATCTTCGCCTTTTCCTTAACCGAAAACCCCGATTCGCTGCCATTATGGAATAATTACGGGGCGGATGAGGGCTGTAATATCGGAATTGACGGCCCAAAATTTTTTGGACAATCGTTTAATTCACAAATTACCTTTGTCGGAAAAGTGGTTTATGATGAGAAAAAACAAAGGCAAATTGTGAAAGAAGTGATTAAAAGACTTCTTCAATTGGTGAGGGCGGCTAATCTATCAGAAGAGAGTTTTTCCAGAGCGCTCCTTTTCACCTTTGGGACACTTGGCTGTTTTATAAAGCATCCCGCTTTTTCCTCCGAAGAAGAATTCAGATTTATTTTCATCCCAAAATCTGACGAGCATATCCATTTTCGGGTATCGAGAGGTGCTTTTATTCCTTTTATTAAAGTACCAGTGGTGGACCACAATGCAAAAACAGGCGAGGACAAACTGCTGGTCCGCAAAATAACGATCGGGCCGCGGACAAAATTGGACATTGTGAAATCGGGATTGGAATTTTATTTGTCGGTTAAAAAGCTGGAAGGAATCGAACTGTGTACTTCTAGAACGCCATTAAGATTTTAACAAAAAAGCGGACAGCGACTGGGGCTGTTCACTTATTGTTTGTGTTCGAGTTAATTAAGGGATTTGCGATATAGAGGGAAGAGTGAGGTGCTATGGTGAATAGCTTGGATGCTAGAGCAAGGTACAAATTGGTATCAAAATAACAAGCCGAATCAAGAAATCAAGCATTCTATCAACTCCTTTAAAATCTGACCTTGTTAAATTCAGTATAGGCAAAATTTATTAATCCTGTTTTGAGGAATTGTAAATTTTTTGTCAATTTTACCGAGCGATAAATTCAGCTTTACAAAAATTGTAAGGAGTCTTATATTTTGAATAGTAAGATAATTAGCCTATTAGTAACGTCACGGTTGAAGGAGGTGGAGCAGGGTCTTCATACCGTCTATTATCAAAGGTACGTCGTCTAGTTCCCCTCATCCTTGTCCATATAATATCAGACAGATTTTCCGCTATTTCATTTTACTTTTAACCTTAAAAAAGGGAGTAGAATCAATTGAACAATACGAGTGTTCGTTTGTTAAACTTGACCGGTATATTAGCAGGTATTCTTCTTATCATTGCGCACCTATTAAATTATGGTTCGGGAGAATATGGAACGGTATTAGGAAATCTATTGGTTTTTGCAGCACACGCTCTTTTGGTATTTACCTTTTTGGGCATTTTCGCTTTTCAGGCAGAAAGAAATGGCTTTCTCGGTTTAGCCATGATTTTAGGAGTGGTAGGAAACATTATAGTCACTGCCGTTGTCTTTGTGGAAATTGCCCAAGCTTCGGCGGGGGATTTCAGTAAGGTATTCAACACACCTGCCACACAGCCAATCTATACTTTCGGTCCATTGTTATTCGTGTTAGGGATGATTTTGTTGGGAATTTCCATTATTCGCGGAAAGGTACTGCCTGCATACTCAGGCTATCTTCTATTGGCAGGCACCATTATTTTCGCCCTTGCTAGTGTGTTTGTTCATCACCAATCACTTATAGAGGTTATCGGATCTATTTTTACAGGAATAGGATTTATTGCAGTGGGAATTCATGCCCTAAAAAAAGTTCAAGATGCGTCTATAAAAACTAATCAAACGTTTGATTGAAAAATGTTTCTGGCAGTTTGCATATGTATGATATGGCACTTCCTTATGGTACAATCGTATTTATAAATTACGACCGGAATGCATCACACCCTCAAGGAAGGAACCATCAAAATGAACATAGAGCTAACTTATAAAATCATCTCAGATATGTGTGGCGCGGTCTCCTTCAAAAGAGGGGATTATTTTTATCGGACAAATAAAGTGACCTTCACCGAATATGGTCTGGATCGCTGCCAAGCAATGGTTGACGGGGATTTCCATGTGACCGTTGTGAGTGAAGCAGAAGGTGAGTTCCGCACTAGTTGCAGCTGCCCGAAGCTCGCTTCTTTTCAAAAGGATTGCCAGCATATTGCGGCTGTTTTATTGGCGATTTACGACCATCAGCAGCAAGGAACCACACCAAATCAGGAACTGACCACCGGCCTGCTGACCATTTTCGATCATAAGCCTGTCCCGTCCAGCGGCCACCAGAATTATTTTGAAAAAAGAACCGTGCTTGATGCCGGGTTTACCTGTAAACCAGTCGCGGCAGGCGAAGGCCGGCTTATACTCGGCATTGAGATGGACGTGGAAGAGAACAAGGTGCAGAAAATCAGAGAGTTTTTGGACAAGGTCAGCAATGGAAATCCATTTATTGTTTCGGAGTCCTTTACCTACGACCCAAGCCTTCATTGCTTTCAAAAAGAAACCGATGCCGTTATTCAGCAGCTGATTAACATGGTTCGAGATGAACAGGCATATGGAAAGGAAACTTTGGATCCGCCAATCCTGCCGATTTCGACATCCTTATGGGACCGGCTCCTGCCACTACTTATAAAGGCTCCCCGGGTCAAAATACAGTACGATGGCCAAACCTATGAAGAACTCCAGCTGTCAGAAGGTTCGCTGCCATTACAGTTTGCTTTTACGGAAAATCTACTGGTGGTTGAAGGATTCGATCAAATACTAATTCTGGAAACCTATAGCTCCGTTCTTTACGAGGGGAAAATAACACAATTGAAGAATCAGGATTTCCAGAGGTTATTGGAACTAAAGCGAATGCTCCATGGTTCCAGGACTAACAAAATCCCTATCCCGCACGAACAAATTCCGTTTTTTCTTGAAAAAGTTGCCCCGGGATTGAAAGAGCTGGGACAGGTGCAGATTGCCGGTTCCATCACAAAAACCTGGATGAAAACACCGTTGAAGGCCAAGCTCTACTTGGATCGGGTGAAAAACCGACTCCTTGCAGGAATCGAGTTTCACTATGAACATATGATGATCAATCCGCTTGAGGGAAGGGAACTTCCGGCAGGCTCGATGATTGTAAGGGATGTCGAGAAGGAAGCGGAAATCTTGCAAATCATGGAGGACAGCTCATTCGCCAAGACGGATGGCGGTTATTTTTTGCATAATGAGGATCTTGAGTACGAATTTCTAGTCCATGTCGTACCTCGGCTGCAAAAGCTCGCCCAAATTTATGCGACCACGGCTGTCCGCAGTCGAATTTTTCGAGAAAATGTTTTTCCGAAAATCAGGGTGAAGGTAAAGAAGGAGCGGACCAATTGGTTGGAATTCAAGTTTGAAATGGACGGTATTTCCGACAATCAGATTCGCGATGTCTTGGAGGCGCTAGAGGAAAAACGGAAGTATTATAGATTGCCGAATGGCTCTCTGCTATCCTTGCAAACAAGGGAATTCGAGGAGATTCAGCAGTTTCTTCATTCACCACTTATGAAAGCCGGTGACTTGAAAAATGGACTGGCCTTGCCTATCGAACAGTGTCTGCAGCTGCTGGATACGGTGGAGGTGAGCGACACCTTCAAGCTAGAGGAATCCTTCCGCCAGTTTATGGAACAGCTCCGAAACCCGGGCAGCTTGGACTTCGAGGTGCCGACTAGCTTGGCTTCCTTCCTTAAAGATTACCAAAAGCACGGCTTTAAATGGATGAAAACACTCGCTCACTTTGGCTTTGGGGGGATCTTGGCCGATGATATGGGACTGGGAAAGACGATTCAAAGCATAGCGTTTATTGTGTCGGTGCTACCGGAAATTCGCGGACAAAAGCAGCCAGTCCTCGTTGTCTGTCCATCCTCTCTAACCTATAACTGGCTTAGTGAGTTTAGGAAATTTACCGGGACATCCCAGCTTAGGGCGGTGGTCATTGATGGTTCGAAGGAGGAGCGAAACAAGCAGCTTCAGGATCTTTCCGATGTCGATGTCATTGTCACTTCCTACCCTTTGCTCCGTAAGGACATCCTTTGGTTTGAAAAACAAACCTTTCATACCGTGTTTTTTGACGAGGCCCAGGCCTTTAAAAATCCGTTGACGCAAACAGCGCGGGCGGTAAAAAAGCTGCAGGCCCAACATCGTTTTGCGCTGACAGGCACACCAGTTGAGAACTCATCGGAAGAGCTGTGGTCGATTTTTCATGTCGTCTTTCCGGAGCTTTTCCTTGGGCTAAAGGAATTCAGCCAGCTGACCCGAAAACAAATCGCTTGCAGAATCCGGCCATTCTTGCTGCGCAGGATGAAGGAGGATGTCTTATCCGAACTGCCTGGAAAAATCGAATCGCTTGAATCAGTTGAACTGCTGCCCGAACAAAAGAGGTTGTACGCAGCTTATTTGGCCAAGCTTCGGCATGATACATTAAAGCATCTGGACAAAGACACGATTCGAAAAAATCGTATCAAGATTTTAGCAGGGTTGACACGCCTGCGGCAGATTTGCTGTCATCCGGGCTTGTTCGTAGACGGCTATCAAGGCGGGTCGGCAAAATTTGAACAGCTCATGGAAATATTAGAGGAATCACGGCTTTCTGGGAGACGGGTGTTAATTTTTTCACAGTTTACGAAAATGCTGGCGTTGATTGGACGGCGGTTAACGGCAAAAGGACAGCCATACTTTTACCTTGATGGGCAGACTCCATCTGAAGAGCGGGTGGAAATTTGCGAACGGTTTAATCACGGTGAACGCGACCTTTTCCTAATTTCCTTGAAAGCAGGGGGAACCGGCCTTAATCTGATGGGGGCAGATACCGTTATTTTATATGACACTTGGTGGAATCCTGCTGTTGAGGAACAAGCCGCGGACCGTGCCCACCGGATGGGCCAGCAAAATGAGGTTCAGGTTATCAAGCTTGTTTCTCGTGGCACCATCGAGGAAAAGATTAATGAACTGCAAGACAAAAAGAGGCTTTTAATTGAGGAAATTATTGATTCGGATGAGAAGGAGATGGGGACTCTTACGGAAGATGATATTCGGGAGATATTGATGATTTAATAACCTTTATGGGCGCCCGGACAGCTGAAAAATCAAGAGTTTCGGTCACCAATAGAGGCTATTGGTACCCGGTCAGTGTAAAAATCAAGAGTTTCGGTCACCAATAGAGGCTATTGGCGCCCGGACAGTGTAAAAATCAAGAGTTTCGGTCACCAATAGAGGCTATTGGCGCCCGGACAGTGTAAAAGTCAAGAGTTTCGGTCACCAATAGAGGCTATTGACGCCCGGACAGTGTAAAAATCAAGAGTTTCGGTCACCAATAGAGGCATTTGACGCCCGGACAGTGTAAAAATCAAGAGTTTCGGTCACCAATAGAGGCTATTGGCGCCCGGACAGTGTAAAAATCAAGAGTTTCAGTCACCAATAGAGGCTATTGGCGCTCGAACGGCGGAAAAATCAAGAGCTCCGGTCACCAATGGGAATTATTGGCGACCGGTCTCCATATAAATTTGAATTAGAACCTAGGTAAACGCCGAAAAAGCCCCAACAGTTACTTTCTCCCTTTCCTTGGAATGCTCAGAATCCGTTATTGCCTCAAACACGACGATATTTGTAAAATCAGCATAAAGAATATCACCTTTATGAAACGGACCAAGTTCCCGAAAATTGCCACTCGTCAATTCAGCTTCGAAATAATCTTCCGTATCAAGTCGTTTCAGAACAACCCGAACAGTAGATCCAACCGCATTGACATGTGAGGCTTCCGCTGGTATGCCAACCCCATTGGAAAACCTGCTCAGCCCAATCTCATGGGGGCGGATATATCCGACTGCTTCAACCGCCGAATCCCTCGCAATTGCAACATCATTATACAAAGCAGCCCCACGGAATTCGTTCACCCGACCCAAAAAGCTATAAACAAAAGCATTTGCAGGTCTTTCATAAACTTCCGCAGGTGAACCAATTTGTTCAATTTTTCCATGATTCATCACCACTACAGTATCTGCCATTTCAAGTGCTTCTTCCTGATCATGCGTCACAAAAACAGTCGTAATATTAAGCTTTCGATGGATTTCCCGTAACCAATGGCGCAGCTCCTGCCGAACCTTTGCATCCAACGCTCCGAATGGTTCGTCGAGAAGAAGCACCTCAGGTTCCACGGCAAGCGCCCGTGCTAGCGCAATCCTTTGCCTCTGCCCACCTGAAAGCTGGGAAGGATACCGGTCGGCAAGGTGCTCAAGCTGTACCAGCCTTAATAACTCCAGTACTTTATCCTTGATTTCACTCCTGGAAGGACGTAATTTGCGCGGCCTTACCTTCAATCCAAAGGCCACATTTTCAAAAATTGTCATATGTTTAAACAAAGCATAATGCTGAAATACAAAACCAACTTTGCGTTCTTTCACGTTTTTGAAAGAGAAATCAACACCGTTGAAAATGATCGAACCTGTATCGAGTCCCTCCAGTCCTGCAATCAGTCTAAGAAGGGTGGTCTTCCCAGAACCAGATGGACCAAGTAATGCCACAAAATCCCCGGTTGGTATTTCTAGATTGATATCTTTAACCGCCGGGTAAGCACCAAATTTTTTCGTAACGCCAGTGATTGTAATCCCCATTTCGAAAATCTCCCTCTCCACTATTTCTTTGTTTTCCATTCCAAAAAACTTTTAAAAACTAACGTAAGCAGGGCAAGCAGTGCCAGCAGGGAAGCGACGGCAAAGGAGGCGGTAAAGTTGTATTCGTTATACAAAATTTCAACATGAAGAGGGAGGGTATTGGTAAGCCCTCTGATGTGACCGGACACAACCGAAACGGCGCCAAACTCACCCATCGCCCGGGCATTACAAAGAATGACTCCATAAAGCAATCCCCATTTAATATTCGGTAGAGTCACTCGAAAAAACATTTGCCAGCCGCTTGCACCGAGCGTAATCGCTGCCTGCTCCTCCTCCGTGCCCTGTTCCTGCATAATTGGGATTAACTCGCGAACTACAAACGGAAAGGTGACAAAAGTAGTGGCAAGAACAATCCCCGGTACACTGAATATGATTTTTAAATTATTCGCTTCCATAAAGGGCCCTAACACCCCATTTGAACCATACAACAACACAAACACGAGACCTGCAATGACAGGGGAAACAGCAAAAGGAATATCAATCAGGGTAATCAGGATATTCTTCCCCTTAAAATTAAATTTCGCGATTCCCCAAGCGGCAATGACGCCGAAGATGGTATTCAAGGGAACGGCAATAGCCGCGGTAATGAGCGTAAGCTTAATCGCCGAAAGAGCATCAGGCTCCGTGATGGCCGCAAAGTATAACTCGATTCCTTTTTTCAAAGCCTCAGTAAAAACCGCGATGAGGGGGATGAGGATAAAAATTCCTAAGAATCCCAGGGCCGTTCCAATCAGCAGCCATTTTTTTATCGGAGCCAGGGCAAAACGGCTGGCTCCTGGACTTTTTAGATGGACATGTTCTCTAGCAATCATATTTTTCAAACTCCTCTAGGTCACTTGATGTTTCCTTGCCGTTCTCCATTGCCAAAAATTAATCAAGAATAATAGAAGGAAAGAGATGACGAGCATGACGGCGGCAATGGCGGCGGCACCCCCGTAGTTGTATTGCTCCAATTTTGTAATGATGAGCAGGGGAACAATTTCCGTTTTCATCGGCATGTTGCCGGAAATGAACACAACCGAACCATATTCCCCCAAGGCCCTTGCAAAGGCGAGGCCAAAGCCAGTTAGCACGGCGGGGAAAATGGCTGGAAAAATAATTTTGAAAAAAATCTGGGCCGAATTGGCACCAAGTGTAGCGGCTGCTTCTTCGTACTGTTGATCCAACTCCTGCAAGACAGGCTGGACAGACCGGACCACAAAGGGGAGCCCGATAAACGTCAACGCAATCATGATGCCATACTGTGTATAGGCAATCTTCACTCCGGCAGCTTCGAAATATTGACCAATCCACCCATTCGGAGCATAGATGGCGGTAAGTGCGATACCGGCCACTGCAGTGGGCAGGGCAAACGGCAGGTCGACAAGCGCATCAACGAATCGCTTCCCGACGAAGTCATATCTTACTAATACCCAGGCAATAAGCGTTCCAAATAGAACATTAACCATTGCAGCAACGAAGGAGGTATAGAAGGTCAGTTTATAGGAAGCTACGACTCTCTCATCCGTTATAGTCTCCCAAAATTCGGCCAAGCTTATGGTAGTTGCTTTTAAAAATAAAACCGCAATCGGGATTAGGACAATCAGACTGAGATAAATGACCGTATACCCCATTGAAAGTCCGAACCCCGGGAGTACCCGGCGGCGTTTGGATTGTTTAACCACGTGAAAGCCTCCATTCATTACGGTTTATAGATTTGGTCGAAGATGCCCCCATCATCAAAGTGTGTCTTTTGCGCTTTCTTCCAGCCGCCAAAAACTTCATCTATCGTAAATAGTTTGATATCAGGGAATTGGCTGGCATATTTTTCAGCTACGTCTTTATTGCGCGGGCGGTAAAAATTCTTCGCGGCAATTTCCTGTCCTTCAACTGTATATAAATAGTCAAGATAAGCTTTTGCCACTTCTTCGGTCCCATGCTTTTTCGCTACTGTATCGACAACGGAAACAGGAGGTTCAGCCAAAATGCTGACAGATGGATTGACTACTTCAAATTTGTCTTCGCCAAATTCCTTAAGTGCAAGATAAGCCTCGTTTTCCCATGCAATCAATACATCGCCGATTCCTCTTTCCACGAAGGTAGTCGTCGAGCCGCGGGCTCCGGAGTCCAATACCGGTACATTTTTAAAGAGCTTTGCTACAAAATCTTTTGCTTTTTGTTCATCTCCGTTATTCTGCTCGAGTGCATAGCCCCAAGCCGCCAAGTAATTCCAACGTGCACCGCCGGAGGTTTTTGGATTCGGAGTAATGACGGATACATCTTTTTTTACCAAGTCATCCCAGTCCTTGATTCCTTTTGGATTCCCTTTCCGCACCAGGAAGACAATCGTTGATGTGTACGGTGAACTGTTGTCAGCCAGCCGCTCCTGCCAGTTCTCCGCAAGCTTGCCTGCTCCTGCAATTGCATCTATATCATAAGCAAGGGCCAGCGTCACGACATCGGCCTCCAAACCGTCTATGACAGAGCGGGACTGCTTGCCGGAACCGCCATGAGATTGGTTAATCGTCACTTTTTGACCGGTTTTCTTCTCCCAATAGGCAGCAAAGCTTTTGTTATATTCCTCGTAAAGTTCACGGGTTGGATCATAGGATACATTTAATAATTCAATCGGTTTCTTGTTCGTTTCCTTTGCAGCAGGTTCTTTTTTTGCCGATTCAGTAGAAGTTTGGCTCGAGCAACCGGCCGCCCCTACAAGAAACATAAGTGAAATTAACGTTATTAAGATTTTTTTGAGCATTTTTAACTCCCCTTTTTTTTGTATTGTCGGGGCTTTTTTTCAACAAAAAAAGCCCATTAGTATTTGCATGTACATCGTCATGTACATCTAACTAAAGGGCCTTCGGCGGTCCGATCGGCAGCTATTCATCTTTCGTTTTTCCTGTTGTTCGCTACTTGGGTGGTCTTTTTCTGAAGTGGCAGCCGGTGTCTTTCTAACCGGTCGATTTGCGTGATTTGTGAATCGTGAACGGTGATTTGAACGGTTCCAAATTCTAATCCTTCTAACAAACTTTCGAGTTTTTCCAGCACTTGCTGATTAAGGTGTATTTTTGATGACAACTAAATCCTCTCCTTTTAATAGACTTATTTTGTTTTCTAACAAATCTTCAAGTGTCGTCCGGTCAAGGACATAGGCAATCGTATCTCTGACTAAGGACCATAGCGGCTTTAACTGACAGCCCTCCTCTAATGGACATGGTTCATACTTCGTAATGGATGCACATGCCATTGGAGATAGAGGCCCCTCTAATTCTCGGATGATTTCTCCGATATTGATTTCCTGGGGCTCTTTTAGCAGCATATAGCCGCCTTTTGCCCCTCGTTTACTAGTTACATAGCCTAGTTTTTTTAATTGAAGCAGGATTTGTTCAAGGTAATTAGTGGTTACCAGGGTCTTGTCGGCAATTTCCTGGATGCCGAGGACATTGCCTTGATGACCTCCAAGCAGGAGCAAGGCCCTTAAGGCATATTCACCTTTACTGGATACCTTCATGTAATTCCTCTCCTTAATGTTGAGTATTTCAGTCAACATTCACTGCTAAAAATAAATCCCTAAATGGATTGCTGGGACAGGAATGTTACGAACCGGTATTAGCTTTTAATAAATATATGCAATGAGGAAGCGGAGGACACTTATCCAATTCCTCTAAAGTCAGCCCATTTTAAGATGCTGAAAATAAATTCCGATAATAACTATAGGATTACTTATTTAAAAATATTAATATGCTTTATTTAATAAATCAAGAACTTTTTGAATTTTCCCTGGATAAAAAAAAACGCCTAGAGAATTTATCACTCTAAGCGTTAAAGTTATGATTAATTGTCAAGTGCCAAACCCAATGCAGTCCGGCCTTCGTTAACTAACCGTTCATCCTTCTGACTATCCCCATACAAAAGCAGCATGATTAGCGAGTAGACCGCCCTAAAGCGAGCGATCATTTTTATTTCAGGCGTAACATTACCATATAACTGAAAAAAGTAATCTCTGCCTTCTGCCGGAATAAAACTGTACACAATCGATAAATCAATCGCCGGGCTTCCAATATGGGCATCTCCCCAGTCAATCACCGCTGACACTCTGCCGCTGTCATCGACCAGCATATTTCGAATATGAAAATCACCATGTACTAATGTTTTACTATCATCCTCAAAAGGTTTCCAAACCGTCGAAAGAAATAAATGAAGACGCTCCTGTTCTTGTTCTCCAATTAAACCTAGTTCCTTTGCTTTTTCGATGTTCGCTTCCAGCATAGGCTTCCTTTTAAAAATATCAGTCCGACCAAGCTCATCATAAGGAACGCCGAGCTTTTCCGCTTCGTTTATCGGAAAAGCGTGCAGTGTTTTTAAAAATTTAGCTAATGGTTCTACTGACAGCATCCGCTGTTCAGGAGTTAAGCAGGACAGGGGCTTTCCGCTTAACAGTTTGTACCCGGCAAAAGGCCACGGATAACCTTCTTCTTGATTGCCTTGAAAAATCGGATCCGGTACTGGGATTGGCAGTAAAGGGGCCGCGACCGGAAGCAGCCGGTTCTCAACTCTAAGTAAATTTACTGCTATTTCACGCCTAGGAAATCGAAACACAAATTGCTCATTGACGAGAAAGACGGAATTGTCAAATCCTTCACCAAATACCTGTATACTTACAGGTTTTAACTGCGGAAACTGTTTTTCAATCATCATAACCGCTTTTTCATTCGAGATAACCCTCTCAGGAGACCATGGCGAACTCATTCGTTAAACCTCCAATTCCAATTTAGAAAAAACAAACTCCTATTACGGAGAAGTAGTAGGAGTCTGCCCGTTTTTCTCGATTTTTAATTCTAGTTTTTCGCTTAAAAATGTCGAGCCCAATACGAGGGCGCCGCCAATCATTTGGACCCATGTCATACTTTCGCCTAAGAAAACCGCCGCGATTATAACCGCGGAAATCGGGTCAATATAGCTAAGAACCGCAATCGTTTGCCCTTTAAGTTTTTGGATAGAGGTGAAATATAAGAAATAGGCCAACCCGGTATGAACGATACCCAGTATTAATATATAAATGATAGAATTTGAGTTTAATCCCGCGAAACTAAGCTGCCCCTTCCATAACACGTAAGGAAGCAGGACCAGCGCTCCCGCCATTAATTGAACTAACGTCATTTCAAAACCAGATAGATTTTTAATAAATTTGTTCATTAAAATCACGCTGGCATATAGAGAGGCAGCCAAAAGGCCATAGAAAATCCCTAAAGCATGATTGTGTGAGCCGTTTGTCGAGCCAGCGCCATTTTGCACGATTAGAAATAAGCCAACCATGGCCATCACAATACAGCCGACTTTCATACCCGTCAGTTTTTCCTTCAGAATCCAAGGGGCTAAAATCATCACAAAGATTGGTGCAAAGTAATAGCTGATTGTGGCATTGGATATTGTTGTATACCGATAAGACTCAAATAAAAAAATCCAGTTAAGACCAATTGCCCCGCCTGATAAAAGGAGCAGTACCGCGTTTTCTTTGAGCGCCTTCATAGACGGTTTGTGCTTGACTAGAAAACTAGCTAAAAGCAGGAATAGACTGCCAATCACCCCGCGTAAAAAAGCAATCTCACTTGAACTCAAATCAATCTTCTTAACAAACACCCCGATGCTGCCAAAGATGAGCATCGTCATGATTAATCTTAATTTCACATTCATGTAAAACCCTCCCAGATATTTTAATCCAACCACAAACTAGCTAATTTCTCAACATCTATTTGAATGGAAGACCCCCATGTAAATAGAATGGGGAAAGGTCAAAATCCGACAATTATTACCAATCTATTGATAATTTCGACATTTTTGAATAATTTTTTATCAATTACTATTGAAAATATTCCGATTATTTTATATTATAAAAATCATAAAATGAAATTGCATTTCACAAAATGAAACCGTTAGGAGTGTCATAATGGTTCAAAAAGTGTTAGAGATTGATAAGTTAAAAGTCGGTATTAATGATGATGGGAATAAAATTGCGATTGTGAACGGAATTAGCTTCTCACTGCAAAAAGGTGAAACTCTTGGAATCGTAGGAGAATCCGGGTGCGGGAAGAGTATGACGTCGCTATCGTTAATGGGGCTTCTGCCGCCAGGAGTCGAGTGGCTCGATGGCGATATCAAAACGGAAAGCCTTCATTTTAAGGATTTCAAGAAGAAGGATTGGCGGAAAATCAGAGGGAAAAGAATCGCGATGATTTTTCAGGAGCCGATGAGTTCCCTGAATCCGGTTTACACAATTGGCAAGCAAATCATGGAGATGATTTTAAGCCATGAGAACATTTCGAAGAAACAGGCGAGAGAACGTGCGCTAGAAATGCTGAAGCTTGTCGGAATTCCGAGACCGGAGCAGGTGCTTGATGAATATCCTTACCAGCTATCCGGCGGGATGCGGCAGAGGGTCATGATAGCCATCGCTTTATCGTGTAATCCTGAAATCCTGATTGCCGATGAACCAACAACGGCTTTGGATGTAACGATTCAAGCGCAAATCCTTGAGTTAATGAAAAAGCTGCAGGAACAATTAAATATGTCGATTGTGCTAATCACACACGATCTCGGTGTTGTGGCTGAAATGTGCGACCGCGTCATCGTCATGTATGCGGGAGAAATCGTGGAAGAAGCACAGGTGGTTGAACTGTTTGATCGTCCAAGGCATCCTTACACGAAGGGCTTATTATCCTCCCTGCCGGATGTGAATGAAGAAAAGGAATATCTATCTTCGATTCCGGGTGTGGTACCGGCACCAGGGAAAATGCCGGCCGGCTGCCGCTTTGCCGCACGCTGCAGTTTTGCCCACGAACGCTGCAAGAACACACCGCCATTATTCGAGGTGAACGGTTCAAAAGTAAAATGCTGGCTCTATGAAAATGGTGATTCGGAGGCGGTACTGTGACACAAAATCCAATTTTACAAGTTCAAGACTTAAAGAAGTACTTCCCCATAAAGGGCGGGGTTTTCGGCAAGAAGACCCTAAAGCAAGTCAAAGCCGTAGACGGTGTTTCGTTCGATGTATTTGAAGGGGAAACCTTTGGAATCGTCGGTGAGTCAGGCTGCGGGAAGAGTACGACCGGACGGACGATTCTTAGATTACTAGAACCGACGGAAGGGAAGATTCTTTTTCAGGGAAGAGATATTGCCGAGCTTTCAAAAAACGACATGCGAAAGCTGAGAAAAGATATTCAGATTATCTTTCAGGATCCGTTTGCTTCGTTGAACCCAAGAATGAAAATCAAAGAGACGATTGAGGAACCTCTGATTAATTTCGGGGTGACCGACAGAAATGAACGAGAAAAACGAGTATTGGAAGTGGCTGAACAAGTAGGCCTAACGAAGGCACAGCTTTCCAGATTCCCGCATGAATTTTCCGGAGGGCAGCGTCAGCGGATCGGGATTGCCCGGGCACTGATTTCAAAGCCAAAGCTGATTATTGCTGATGAGCCGGTTTCGGCCCTTGACGTGTCCATTCAGTCACAGGTTCTTAACCTAATGAGAGATTTACAGAAAGAGTTTGGACTAACGTATATTTTTATCTCCCATGACTTAAGCGTCGTGAAGCATTTTTGTGACCGAATTGGTGTTATGTATCTCGGGAAAATGGTGGAGGTCGCGGATAAAAACAGCTTGTATGATACTCCGCTTCATCCATATGCGGAAGCCCTTCTTTCGGCATTACCAAGTTCCCATCCGCTTCAGAAGAAGCAACGGATTATTCTTCAGGGGGATGTCCCAAGTCCTTCCAATCCACCAAGCGGCTGTACCTTTCATCCGCGCTGCTTTAAGTGCTTAGATGTTTGTAAAACTGAACAACCAAGCTTGCAGCCGGTTCATGAGGACCATCTCGTTTCCTGCCATTTATATCAAGGCGCCAAGGAACAGATTGCCACAGGTGAATCGCGATGAGTAAAACAGTTAAAAAAGCTTTGCAGCTTCTTGATATTTTTACGGAACAGAAACCTTACTGGAAGCTGGATGAGATTTCTACCTTTACAGGTGTCCCTAAACCAACCTGTTTGCGTCTGCTAAGAACTTTTGTAGAACTCGGTTATTTAAAAAAGATGACCTTCCAGCAGGAAGGGCTCGTGATTGACGGAGAAAGCTACGGGTTGGGATTAAAATTTCTTGAAATGGGAGAACGGGTAGCAGGAAGGTTCGATATCCGTCCGATTGCTTATCCTTATATGAAAAAGCTTCAAGAGCAGTTCAATGAGGCTATCCAATTGATTACCCGTGAGCAGGACGAAGGTGTGTATATTGAAAAGGTAGAAAGTACTCTGCCAGTTCGGCTGTACACAAAAGTGGGAAGGCACGCTCCGTTATATGCGGGAGCATGCCCGCGTGCTATTCTCGCCTATTTGCCTGAAGGAAAAATACAAGAGATTTTGGACAAGCCTATGACGAAGTATGCTAGCCAGACGCCACTAACGAAAGAGGATGTTCTTCTCTTAATCAAGCAAATAAGGGAAAGCGGCTATTCGTACAGCGACTCGGAACTAGAAGAAGGAACCGCGTCGATTGGCGTACCAATTTTTAATAGCAGCGGAGCTGTCCAGTACGCACTAAGCGTTGCCAGTTTTTCGACCAGCTTGCCAAGGGCTAAGGCGGATCATTTTGTTGGACCGCTTTGGGAGGCAGCTGCTGAAATTTCCAAAAAATTAGGCTATAACCATCCATATCCATATGGAAAACCCATAGCAATGAAACAAACATAAGGGGGAAAAAGAATGAAGAAAAAATTGTCAATACTGTTTGCGCTGTTACTAAGCTTCACACTTGTTTTATCCGCTTGCTCTTCAGGCAAGAGCGAAAAATCAAGTGCAGGCTCTTCTGAAAAAGGGAAAGAGGAGAATCCTGTCAAAGACCGCGGGAATGAAATTGTTATTGGTGTTACCGCAGAACCTCAAAACTGGGATCCAATTGATACGTTCTTGCTTGATTGGAGCACAGTCGCTACTTCTGTATTTGAAGGTTTGGTAGACCGTACATTAGATTTAAAATTGCAACCGGGTCTAGCTGAAAGCTGGGAATACCTGGACGATAACACACTCCAATTTAAATTGCGTAAAGGTGTTCAATTCCATGACGGCGAGCCGTTTAATGCAGACGCTGTTAAATTTACGTTTGATCGTTTATTAGGGCCAGAAGGTCAAAAAGGTCCTCAGTATGCCAACTACAATTCGATTGATCATGTAGAAATTGTTGACGAATATACCGTTAATCTTAAATTGAAATCTAAGGATCCTGTTCTTTTAACAAAACTTGCGGGCTATGGTGCGGTTATTGTACCACCTAAATACGTTCAGGAAAAAGGCGATGAGTTCTTCAACAACAACCCTGTTGGTACAGGACCATTCAAAATGACAGGCTATAAGCGCGACCAAGAAATCGTGTTGGAAAAGAACCCGAATTATTGGAAAAAAGGATTACCGAAGTTAGATAAAGTTACCTTTAAAGTCATTCCGGAATCTTCTACAAGATTAGCAGAACTTCAAACTGGAAAAATCGATATCATGAAACGTGTCGAAGTGGCCCAGTCGAAAACTGTTAAAGAATCAAGTTTCCTTGAATTGAAAGATGTAGGTACACCAACTGTTTATTCCATGCGTTTTGATACAGCCAAAAAACCGTTTGACAACAAGCAGGTCAGACAGGCTATAAACTACGCTGTGGATAAAGATGCCATTATTAAGGACATCCTATCTGGCTATGGAAAATCAATCAGCACATACCAAAGTGAGCTATCATTTGGTAACAACCCAGATCTGAAGCCATATAAATATGATCCGGAAAAAGCTAAAAAATTGTTAAAAGAAGCAGGAGTGAAAGAAGGGACACAAATTGATCTGTTCATTCCTGGTAACGATGCAACATTTAAAGAAATTGCTCAGGCTGTTTCCTTCTATTTAGAAGAAGTTGGCTTAAAGTTAAATATCAATAGCGTAGATAGCACAACATTAATTTCCGATTTGATTCCAAACGGCAAGGCTGGTCATATGTACCGCCAAGGCTGGGGCGGATGGACGCTTGACTTTGATAACACTGCGTACCTAATGTACAGCGAAGGCCAGAAATGGAATCCTTCCTTTAAAGATGCAAAAGTAGCAGAATTGTTGGCTGCCGAACGTTCGACTGTTGACCAAAAAGAACGTGAAAAAATCTTTAAAGAATTGACAGAAGTATTATATGATTTGGCTCCAGAGCTTAATCTGTACCAAGCAGTAGATTTATATGCCGTTAATAAGCGAGTTCAAAACTTCCAACCGCCACACGAGGACCGTATGCGCTTGGAAGAAGTATCAGTTAAGTAAAAAAATACTGCCCGCTTAACACTCCGGCCTCCTTATGGGATGCTAAACGCGATGTGTTTAATGGTTGGATACAAATTCTGATTGGCTTAAAAAAGAGATAGTATGGTCCTCATGCTATCTCTTTCTTTATCAAAGAGGACGGAGGAATAACATGATAGCTTACGTGATTCGAAGATTACTTCATACGGTTTTAGTTGTATTTGCGATATCATTATTAATCTTCTTTTCTATCCGCCTGACGGGGGACCCGGTGACGGTAATGTTTTCCGCAGGTGAACCAACGAAAGAAGCAATAGAAGAAGTAAGAAGAAATCTCGGGCTCGACCAGCCGCTTTATGTGCAATATTTAATCTTTTTAAAAGGACTTGTAACATTTGACTTTGGCGAATCTTTCCGCAGCCATATGCCGGTCATGGATTTAATTATGGAAAGAGCGGGTGCCACATTAGCGCTTGCCATCGGCGGAACAATCGTTTCCATCTTAATCGCCTTTCCGGTCGGAATTATTTCAGCCGTGAAGCGCGGTTCCATTGTCGATTTCTTCGGGCGTATTTTTTCCTTGATTGGTATTTCTTTTCCTAACTTCTGGCTAGGAATCATGCTGATTTTGATATTTGCCGTTAATTTGAAGTGGCTGCCTTCCTCAGGCTTTGAAGGACCGCAGCATCTGATTTTGCCTTCGATTACATTGGGGATGATTTTGTCCGGTATATTGGCAAGACTCGTCCGCTCTTCCATGCTCGAGGTCATGAATCAGCAATATGTGTCAACAGCAAAGTCAAAGGGAATTAGCGATTGGGCGGTTATCATCAAGCACGCTTTCCGTAATGCCTTGCTGCCGACCATCACATTCCTTGGTCTGCAATTTGGCTCCTTACTCGGCGGAACGGTCATCGTGGAAACGATTTTCTCATGGCCTGGGATCGGCCGTTTGATCATCGATGCCATTAACCAGCGTGACTATCCCGTTATTCAAGGCGGCGTTATTTTCCTAGCTGTCATCATGGTGGTAGTGAATTTAATTGTCGACTTAAGTTATTCATTGATTGATCCAAGAATTAAGACCGGAGGGAGTGGACGAGCATGACAACCTTACAACAGCAGGTTCAGGAGGAGGTTGCCATTCTTCCGAAAAAAAGAACCTTTCTTCAAAGCTTTTGGCGTTTTGTGAAAAAGAATCCGGCCGGCTTCATCGGAATTTTACTAGTCCTTTTAAGTGTAAGCTGTGCTCTTTTTTCCCAATGGATTGCGCCACTAGATCCGGGTAAAGCAAGTTTATCCTCACGACTTTCACCGCCGTCCTGGGCAGATGATACTGGCAAATCCGTGTTTCTCCTCGGGGCTGACCAGGTGGGCCGGGATTTATTAAGCAGAATTATTTATGGTGCGAAGATTTCATTAATGGTCGGCTTTTTCGGCGTATTGATTTCGATGATTATTGGAACCATCCTTGGCCTGATTTCTGGTTACTTTGGAAAATGGATGGATGATTTAATCATGAGGGTAGCCGATATTCAGTTAGCCTTTCCGTTTATCCTGTTTGCGATTGTCATCATGAGTGTCCTCGGAACGGGGATTTGGAAAATTATCCTTATTCTAGGATTAACGTATTGGGTCGGTTTTGCCCGTCTCATCAGAGGACAGGTTATTTCGCTGAAGGAGCAGGAATATATTCAGGCAGCAAAAGCGATTGGCGGCACTCAGTTCAGGATTATTCGTAAGCATATTTTGCCGAATGTCATGTCATCCATTCTCGTTCTGGGAACGATGTATATTGCGGAGTTTATTTTACTAGAAGCTTCCTTAACTTTCTTAGGATTAGGCGTTGACCCGACGGTACCATCATGGGGAGGCATGCTGGCTGATAGCCGTAACTATGTCACAACAGCCTGGTGGACAGCAACCTTCCCAGGGATCGCGATTATGTTGACTGTTTTAGGATTCAATTTACTTGGGGACTGGCTACGTGACAAATTTGACCCGAATATGAAAATGTAGGTGATGATCTTGAATAATATCCTGGCGATTTGGACGAAGGAAGGACTTCTTCGGGATAAAAATGGCGATGGTGTGGTGGACGGAGTTTCTGTTTTTATCGATTTGCCGGAGGGGCTTGCACCGGCTGGCTTAATCGATTTCAGTGCCCGTCTGGGATATGAAACTACTTCTCTATCATTTTCGTTTTTTGAACCAAGTGATGAGGCTGTGAATATCCGTTTTGCTGGTTCAAGTTCAAAAACAGAAGCACGATGGGAAAACGGAGAAATTACTATTTCTTATAAAAATGAATCGGAATTGTCATTGTTCCTTCAGTTTTTGGCAGCGATGAAGCCGGAAGCCGGGATGGAAAGTCCGGTTGTTGAATTAAGAGACGGCCACTTATATGCAGGTACCGACTTGGTTGCGGTGAACTGGGGCTGGGAAGAGGTGAGCCAAACCGGGGCTGAATCAGAACCTAAAGTTTATTCTGATATCCACAGCCTAAGCCATATTTGGAGTTTTTCCGGGTTTGGCAAAAATCAGGAAGCCTCTCCTTCGAAGTTACTAAACTTAAATATATCAGTTGAGAAACCATTAGTGACAACAAGTGTATTACGTGAAATTTGTTATTTTGCAGCTAGAGCTGCCATGTATTCTACGAGTATTGTTTTTCCGATTACGGGGAATAAGGCTGCCAGGTTTCAGTTTGATATAAAAGAGGGATCTGATTCAGCGGTGCTTGAGCTTTTAGATTCAAACCAACTCCGCTTAACTGGGAAGAAGGAAGCACTGCCTGCCGCTCTGAATGAATTGGCGAAAGCTAAGCATTGGAGTGAAGGAGGAGCATTTGGCTATTGGGAACAGGAACATCTATTATCCCAGAAAAAAGAAGCTCCGCTTTTGTTTGAATCGGTATGGTCAGGCGACCGGGAAGTGGATTTGGCATTTAAGGTATTAGAAGAATCCAAGAATCTTGAGGCAGCGAATGTTGAGATTTTCTTATCGGAACCATTAGATGTCAGAAACCGTCTGATGGCTGAGTGGATAGCAATTTTTCCAGCTATTCACTCCCTATCCATTCGCTCTGCCTTTAAGCCTGGTTTTCATTGGATTATGGAAGAGGTTCTGCCTTCCTTGCAAACTGCAGGGGAGACGATTGCAAGAATGGATATTTATGTGCGGGAGGAACAAGGGGAGATGGGGCTCGAGCTTCCGATTCGCTGGATTCAGGAGCTGTATCCTGTGGACCGTTGCCTGGAAGAGAGGCTGGGTCTGAAGGCAGATTGTGTCCAATTCAAGCTGGTGAAGGACCTTGTCCATACATATGAGGTCCATATATGGAATGAGAAAGAGGAAAAGCAGCTTGCAGGCTGTCTGGATGTCCCTGTATCCAAGTTGCCTTACCTGGATCATCAGCGTTACGTTTATCCTGTTTCAAGTGCCGTTCGCATTAATGGGGATGGAGGACGTAAAGAAGAACATCTCATTCAAACGGACCGAGAACGCTTTTACTGTTATTATGTCGAAGAAGTGCTGCCGAAGCTTAGGAAAGAAGTTTCAAAGTACAATCCCGGCCAGGGCCGCAACCGTCCATTATTCGACCGGATTGAAATCGATGTCTGGATGAGTGAAGAGGAACAGAAGCTTGGGGTGGACGAGGAACGTATTTCTTCACTGGAAGCTCTCCACGAAGATCTTTATTTTAATACGCTCGATTACTTTGCCTATATGGGAGAAGAACTGGAAGGCAAGTCGTTTGATGCACCTGGGGGCGTTCATCCATTTATGCACGTAAGAGTCGGCGAAAAGCCGGAAGCTCAGATTCGCGTGTACAAATGGGAAGATAAGCCGCTGGAAAACCTGGTGACAAAAGCGATTTCCTTTACGGATGATGGCAGGTTCTCAGAAGCCGTTATGTCAAATGGGGAAGTGGACGTAACCCTTGAAATTAAGAACTTTGACAGACCTACCCAGCATATACATCCTGATGTCCAGCAGTGGCTGAACACGCCCTCACCATATCGTATTGTCTATCCGGACTACTCCTATCTAGGGAAGGCGATTCCGGTGATCGAGTGTTTCTTGGATGCTGGTGAAGAGTTCTATTCTCCTTTGAAAATGTCTCTTTTTAAAAAGACTGTGTTCATAGAAGCAGGACATCATTCGAATGAGGTATCCAGTACACCTGCGATCTTTCAGTTTATGAATCGTGCCGGGGCTGAATATGAAAACTGGCTGAAGGAAGTCAACGTGGTGATCCTTCCATTGGCAAACCCAGATGGATATGAATTGCTGACCAAGCTGACTGAAGAGCATCCGGAATGGAAGCATCATGCGGCCAGGTACAACGCGGTAGGGTTGGAATATTCCTTGGTTCGCTTCCATGAAACAGTTTTTGGAGAAGCCAATATTTATCCGGAAGTGCTGAAGAGATGGGCTCCTGATGTCATCATTGATGATCACGGCATCCCTTCACATGAGTGGGTGCAGCCATTTGCAGGTTATAACAGTCCGCCGCGTTTCCCGGTTTCTTACTTTTTGCCAAGTGCGAAAATCTACGGCATCGCTCGGTTATCGAACGGAGAGTATCGTACTCTGCATGAAGATAATGTAGATAAAATTGTTGGTCAGGTCAGCATCCGGATTCGTGGGACGCGGATTGAGGAAGAGAATGGTTATTGGCAGGGGCGTTTTATAAAGTACGGAAACCAGTGGCTTCCAAATGTTTTTCCAATTGAAGAGGCGCCGGGGATTCATTTTTACCGCTCCGCTTCGGTGGCACCGTCTTATAGAACAATTGGAATCTCGAGGTACCCAGAGTGGATTGCGGCCGAGATCATTTCTGAAGCAGCCGATGAAGTTGTATACGGTGAAGTGCTTCAAAGCTGCGTCGAAGCGCACATAGTCTTTGATTTAGCGATTTTGGAGGCTCTTCAAAAAGCTGCAATCGAGGTCAAGCGTGACGACCAAGACGGTTTCACTTTGGAACGGAACAGGCCGATTCGATTGTAAAGTAAATGTCACTGCAATTGTATTTGCAAGAAACTAATCATTTAACGATTCGCTGATATGTTTGGAAATTCGCTGATATATTGAAAAATCCGCTGATATCTTTTGGAGATTCGCGGATAAATTAAAGCAATCCGCTGATATCTTGGGGAAATTCGCTGATATAGCCGGATATCTTTTACAAAAACACTTTTAATAAAACCAGGGGGAGGGTTTTTCCAATGAAAACACTTTTACTAACAGGCTTTGAGCCGTTTCTATCCTTTACGATTAATCCAACAATGCGAATTGTGGAAGAACTGAACGGCCAGGAAATTGGCGGCTACAAGATCCAGGGTGAAATCTTATCGGTAGATTTTAAGAAAGCAGGGAAACAGCTGTTGGAACACCTAGAAACAATCAAGCCGGACGCTGTGATTTCCTTAGGCTTAGCGGGCGGCCGCTTTAAAATGACACCGGAACGAATCGCTATCAATGTCAATGACGGAGAACCAGACAATAGCGGCAACACACCTGTTGATGAAGCGATTCAGCCTGAAGGTGCGGACGGGTATATGTCAACCCTGCCGATTCGGGCCATGGTTAACCAATTGAAGGAAGCTGGTCTGCCGGCTGAAATCTCTAACACGGCAGGAACGTATTTATGCAATCATGTCATGTATCAAAGTCTGCATTATGCAAAAACACATAACAAGAAAATGCCTTCCGGTTTTATTCATATTCCTGCTTCCCATGAGCTAGCGATTCAACACGGAAAAATCCCAAGCTGGTCGCATGAGGATTTAAAACGGGGGATCTACACTTGCATTCAAGTGTTAGCAGAACATGAGTAGCACAAAAGTTATTTTTCCAAAAGTAAACATCACGGGGGAACGCAGCATTCGCTTTGCCTTCAGCAATCAGGTCGGGAAAGAAATCTTTAACCAGGTGCAAAGCTTCTGTCACATGTTGGAAAAAGAATCTTTTTTAATTGAAGAAGTGGTCCCAAGCTACCACACGGTAACAGTTTACTTGAAGAAGGATTTGGAAAAAATAGAACCCTTCATTCAATCGGTACTGGCAAAATGGGAACAGCAATCAAAAGGGGAACCTGATTGGAACTCCAGAAAACTGCAAATTCCTGTTTGTTATCATGAAGAGTTTGCTCTGGACATGGAAAGAGTGATGGAGCATACCGGATTGCGGAACAGTGAGATTATCACGCTTCACTCCCAAACCGTGTATACCACCTATATGATAGGGTTTTTACCGGGATTTCCGTATTTAGGAGAGCTAAATCCAAAATTAGCGACACCTAGGCTTCCGAACCCGCGGGCAAAAGTTCCAAAGGGGACGGTTGGCATTGGTGGCAGCCAGACGGGGATTTATCCAATTGAATGTCCTGGCGGATGGAATATTATCGGAAAAACACCGCTTGAAATTTATCGGCCTGACCGGGAGGAACCGTTTTTTATCCGTACGGGGGACACCCTTCGGTTTGTTGCCATCTCGCAAGCTGAATTTAGTGCCATCCAAACGCAATTAGTAAAGCATCCTGAATCTATTTGTGAGTTTATCAAAGAGAATTAGTAAAAGGGGATTTTTAGAAGGGAGGGGCTTTATGATGAGAATCGATATAAATGCCGATGTGGGAGAAAGCTTCGGCGCCTACACCATTGGGGATGATCAGAATCTTTTTCAACATATTACATCTGCAAATATCGCCTGCGGCTTTCATGCAGGAGATTTTAACGTAATGAATGATACGGTTAGAAAAGCGAAGGAAAACGGCGTGGCGATTGGCGCCCACCCCGGGTATCCGGACCTTCAAGGATTTGGCCGGAGAAACCTGCAGATGACACCGCGGGAAATTTATAATTGCTTAGTCTATCAAATTGGGGCACTAAAAATGTTTGCACAGGTTCAGGGGTTGGCTATTCAGCATGTAAAGCCTCATGGGGCCTTATACAATACGGCGGCTGAGAATCCGGCAGTGGCAAAAGCCATCGCTGAAGCTGTGTATGATACGGTTCCGGATGCTTATTTATTTGGGCTGTGCAATAGTGAACTTGTGAAGGCTGGAAAAGAAGCAGGCTTGAAAACAGCTTCCGAAGCGTTTGCCGATCGGCAATATACGGATGACGGACGGCTCTGTTCAAGGCTTTTGCCAAATGCTGTTTTGAAAAACCATGATGAGATTTTGCAACAGGTGAAAGAGATTATTTTCCATAAGCGGGTGAAGGGTATTTCAGGAGGCTGGATTCCTTTGCAGGCAGACACGATTTGTTTTCATGGGGATGGAGCAAATGTGGTTGAACATACCGCTCTGATTCGCAAAGCTTTAGAACAGGAAAATGTTCTTGTCCAATCGATCGGAGCACTTGCATGATTCCTTTATTGAAGGTTCGAAAGGCAGGAGTTTATGGCTCCATTCAGGATAAAGGAAGGTTCGGCTTTCAGCGGTTTGGCGTTCCTGTATCTGGACCTATGGACGCCTATGCTTACGAGATAGGAAATTACATTTTGGGGAATCCTGCCGGCAGTCCGGCGCTGGAAGTGTTTTTAGGCGGGCAAGAATTTGAGGTTTTGTCAGATCACCGAATCGTCATCACAGGAGCGGATCTAGGCCCCAAGGTGGACGGAAAAGCTGTTCCGCTCTGGAAAACCTTTTCGATACATCAAGGACAGACATTAAAGTTTACTAGCCCAAATAAAGGAAGTATCGCGTATGTGTTTCCTGAAGGTGGATTTCATTCAGAAGAACTGCTTGGCAGCGCATCGGTATATCCAAAAGGGCTTCTGGGGAGTTCCCTTAAGAAGGATGGAGTCCTTTACGCAAATAAAGAGAAATGGGCTGGGTTCCATCGAGGATTGATTCCAAGTGAAATCCCAGATTATTTAAACGAGGTTGAGGTTAGTGTCTGGCCTAGTCCACATATAGAGATGTTTGTACCAGAAAGCTTAGAGGAATTTTTCCAAACTCCGTATACGATGAGGAGCGGGGACCGGATGGGATACCTTCTAAAAGGTCCTGAGCTAAGGTTTAAAAACGGAGGAGATATCCTCTCGGAAGCCACTCAATTTGGGACCATCCAAGTTCCTAACAGCGGTCAGCCCCTCATCCTAATGGCCGACGCCCAAACGATCGGCGGCTATGCCACAATCGGAAAAATTGCTAAAGAGGATATAGGGAAAATCGCCCAGCTTCGACCGGGCGGAAAAATCCGTTTTAAAATTAGAGGTCAGGTCCTATCGCTTTAACAGGAAAGTGAAGCGGGAGCCTGACCCTTTACTTTTATGGGGGTACTGAAGCGAACAGGGACCGGCCCTTTGACGCATTATTTAAATATTTGTAGGACTGTCCCCTTGCCATCCGTAACTTCTACCTCCGCAAAAGCCCCGTTGATAAAAGTAACCTGCGGCGGAACATGGCCGCAGTCGATATCATATACAATCGGTATTTGCAGCTCGTCAGCAAGGTCCTGGTAAACATCCTCAATTGTATAGTTCTCTACCGGCATATTCGCCGGACTCCGACCGAACAGCAGACCGGAACAATTGTCAAACCAGCCAGCGAGCTTCATTTGCACTAATGACCTCCGTAAATCAGTCGTACCTAATTCGCAATTCTCTAAGTACCAAATGATCGGTTCTCCAGAGATGTGCTGTCTTCTAAAGCTTTGAATGTCATCATATGGTGTACCGATAAGATGTCTGATGATGTCCACACACCCGCCGAGCAGGCGCCCACTAATTTTAACAGTACTACTAGAAGTGGTTTTCCACCGGGTCTCCTCGGTTAAATGAAATACACAAGGGGATGGGTTATCGTGCTGCCATTCCTTTTGATAAAGGGGAGAGGAGTGCTGAAGGACAGACCCGCCGCTTGCTGTCGATAAGACGGTCTCCCACATTGCAGTGGTTTCGTCCCAATATTCTCCCCTTAAATCAATAAGGTTCGTCCCGTGAGCCGTTGCGATCCCTGTTTTTAAGGTAATAGCCAGCAGCAACGCGCTGGTATCCGAGTATCCCATCACCCATTTGGTTTTCATATTTTCAAAGTCTATATATTCGAGAATTTCAACTAACAATTCTCCGCCCCATGGGGGAATCATGATGTCAATTTCAGAATCAGCCATCATCGAGTTGAATTCGGCTGCCCGTTTAACAGCAGGGGCTGATTTGGCTTTTTTCTGCGTCCAAACGGTGTCTCCACATACAGTTCGATAGCCCTTCTGTTCCAGTCGGCTGCAGGCAAGCTTGATTAAGCCATGCAATCCAGCAGGTATGCCCGACGATGGTGCTGTCACTCCAATCGCGGCACCTTTTTTCAAAAAAGGATAGGTAATCATGAAAATCCCCCTCGGCTAATTTTGATAATTTTACCAAATTACATATATCTTATAAACTATTATCTTCAAAAAACTTTTCAAACGTTAAATTAAATTTATAAATTATTAAAACGATAGACCTGTCAGCAGAAATCAAAGGAAAATAATAAGTACTACCATTAATGGAAAATGTTTACTTAGCACCCTGTTTCTTCATATAATAAAGATGTTGGATAATAGGGTGAGATGGAGGCGAAACATTATGTCTAACGATAATGAGGTTTTATTAGATAAAGGAAATCAAAATGATCCAAAAATAAAAATGGAAAGGAAAGAGGGAGAGCCGACTTCAGCTTTCAAAGGGGCTTCTTGGGCAGCGCTATTAGTAGGTGTTATCGCTTATCTTATCGGCTTATATAACGCAGCGATGCAACTCAACGAAAAGGGATATTACTTTGCCGTTTTAATATTCGGACTCTATTCAGCGGTATCTTTACAAAAAGCAGTAAGAGATAAAGATGAGGGAATACCAGTTACTAATATTTATTATGGCATTAGTTGGTTTGCACTTATTGTATCTATTTCATTAATGGCCATTGGTTTATACAATGCGGGAAGTATTGATTTAAGCGAAAAGGGATTTTATGGTATGGCATTTGTTCTTAGTTTATTTGCCGCTATAACGGTTCAAAAGAATATTAGAGATACACAGAGGGTTAGAGAAAGAGATTGATTTCGGCAGCATCGCAGAATGGAAAGAAACGAACAAGCATAGGTAACTAAAAAGGAGTTCTGAAACCAAACTTGGTTCAGAACTCCTTTTTTTAAATTAATCTTTAATAATTAACCCCATCAGAGTAGAAAATTGCAAAGCCTGATGCGTTGAAACTTTGCATCCTTTTAAATCTTCAATAGCGACGGTCAGTGTATTAAAATTCGAGGAACTGATATCTACGCCTTTTAGGGATGTGTGGTCAAAGCTGGCTCCATCAATATTACAAAATTGAAATTCGGTACTTTTGAATTTACAGTCATAAAAATCGGTACTCTTTAATGAACTATCTTGAAAAAGTACTTTTTCAAACTTAGAACTGGCCAATGCCGTTAAGTTTAAGATGGAATTAATAATCTGGACGTTTCCAAATCGGGAGTCTTCAAAATTTACCCCTAATAATTTGCAATCCTTAAAGATGACCCTGTGAATCGAAGATTTGCTTAAATTGGCATTCGATAAATCGCAGTTTTCAAAGATTACATCCGTTAGGTCCATTTTTTGAAAATCAGTATTGGTGAACCGGCAATTCTTCAACACCACATTGTAAAGCCGGACACGAACAGCGGCTTCATTTTCAAAAACGGAGTCGCTAATCACGCACATTTCTAATTCCGGATCTTCTTCATAAAAAATTTCGTGGAAATTCCTGTCACGTAACTCGTCAGGAATTTTAGGCGCGTCTATTTTCATATGTTTTTTAGACCCCAATAAAATTAATAGATGAGCGCAGTCCCTCAAGTGCAAACCCGCCGATGTATCGATACACAAATAAGGCGATGATTGGCGAGAAATCGATTGGACCTAAAGGAGGAATGAATTTCCTAAAGACACTTAAATAAGGTTCAACCAGCTTATAAATCCACTCGCCCACTTTTGTTGCTTGAAAACGCGGGAACCAAGAACCAAAAATCGATATTAAAATTAACCAATAATATGCCTCAAAAGCATACTGTCCAATTAGCATAATATAAGAACCCAATTTTATATCTCCTGCCTATCATAATATTTAGAATGGTACAAACATGTATTACGTATTAGTCTATATAAAGTTTCACCAAAAGGGAAGAAAATTGACCATTAAAAAAGCAGAAAAGACTTGGTGCATGTATCTGAACACTTCTAATAAATTGAAGCTGTTTCGAACAGTTGATATAATGAAGAAAACTATTGTGAAAATTCAGTAAACAAGGAGATGTCCTTCTAATGTCGGGAAGTTTAAAAATGTTTCCAAGCCTATGTCCGTTAACGAGCTTATTTTTCATGCAGCTGTCAGGTAAGACCAAAACGAAACCTTCACAAAAATTGAATGATTTCCCGATTATCCTTGTCCATGGATTAACCGGCTGGGGCAGGGATGAAATGGGAGGTATTAAATATTGGGGTGGAGTCCGCGACCTCGAAGAGTACTTAAATGAAAAAGGACATAAAACCTATACAGCTACAGTGGGACCTGTTTCAAGCAACTGGGACCGGGCCGTTGAGCTTTATGCGTACATCAAAGGCGGAAAGGTAGACTATGGGGCGGCCCATGCTAAAGAGCACGGGCATGAACGGTTTGGCAGAACCTACCCTGGGATATACAGCCAATGGGATGCCACCAAGAAAATTCACCTTGTCGGGCATAGTATGGGTGGACAAACCATCAGAACCTTGGTTGAACTGCTGGAAAATGGAAGTGCTGCTGAAAGAGAATACTTCGAGCAGCATCCTGAAGATGGATTATCCGATTTGTTTAAAGGCGGAAAAAGCTGGGTCCATAGTGTAACAACCCTTGCGACTCCCCACAATGGCTCAACGGTTGCGGACGAAGAAGAAATGACACCATGGTTGAATCAGATGGTCTTTTACGCTGGGAGTTTATCAGGAGCAAGTGATGAAAACATCGTCTATGATTATAAACTTGACCAATGGGGACTAAAGCGGGAAGAGGGAGAGTCCTACCTGGAATATGTCGACAGCGTATTCAATAGTGCCATTTGGACAAGCAAGGACAGCAGTCTAAATGATTTAACTACTTATGGAGCGGCTAAGCTAAATCATTGGGTGAAGACGCATCAGAATGTTTACTATTTTTCTTATACTGGGGATGCCACCTATAAAGGCGTTCTGACCGGCCGTGCGTATCCGATGTTTAACATGAATCCATTAATGAAAGGTTCCAGCATGTTTATGGGAGCTTATTCGAGAAAAAGCCCCGAGCCTGTGATTGATTCTGCCTGGTGGCCGAATGACGGGATTGTAAATGTAGTCTCTTCGAAATACCCGCTCGGTCATGCTCATAAGGGGTATGATGGCTACGTTGAAAAAGGAGTATGGAATCACTTTGCTGTGCAGCCAGGCTGGGATCATTTTGATTTTATCGGGATCGGATCTGAAGATAATCTTGCCTTAAAAGATATCTACAGTTTTTATAAAGGAATTGCGGACAACCTGCAAGGGCTGCCTGAATAAAATTTTTTCAGAATAAGGGGTATTAAAAATGTATATTCCAAACCATTTCAAAATAGATAATGAAGAAATCCTCTATGAATTTATGGAGAAAAACAGCTTTGCCACATTGGTTTCGCAGCATAATGGGGAACCATATGCCACTCACCTTCCATTAACCTTTCATAAAAAGGAAGGTATTTTATATGGCCATTTTGCTCATCCAAACGGGCAGTGGAAAGATATTGAAAATCAAAAGGTTCTAGCCATTTTTCAAGGCCCGCACTGTTACATCTCCCCTTCATGGTATGAAACCAATAAGGCTGTGCCAACCTGGAATTATATTGCCGTTCATGTATATGGCCAATTGGAGATTGTTGAAAATCCTCAGGAATTATACGACTCGCTAGTAGAAATGGTAAGTACATATGAAAAGCCCGATAGTTCCTATCAGTTAAAGGATGTTGATCCTGGTTTCATTGAAGGAATGGCGAAAGGTATTGTAGGTTTTCGGATCAATATTACTAAAATTGAGGGAAAAGCAAAACTTAGTCAAAACCACCCAGTTGAACGTCAAGAATTGGTTATCAATCAGCTAGAAAGCTCATCCGACCAAAATGATAGACTTATAGCTGACCTGATGAGAAATAACCTTAAAAAATAACTTTTAAAGCTGACTTAAAAGGACAAGTGGAATATTGTAGAAAAAAGGGGAAAACACATTGAAGATTGTTATTGCAACCGATTCGTTTAAAGGATCACTTACTGCAAATAAATAGAGAATTTCCATAGTATTAATAGGATTTATTTTAAAAAAACTTTTAAGAGGTGTTTTTAATGCAGCAAAGTGAACAACAAAATAACAACTTAAAAGCTCCAAAAGCCTTTGCCGAAATTACAACAGACGGGTCATTTAAACGCCAGACCAATAGATTTACTACTCCATTTGGAAGCAAGGAAGGCGAACTTCCGGTGGAGGCAGGAAGATATCGACTCCTATGGTCGGCTGTTTGTCCCTGGGCACATCGCTCCGTAATCGTTCGTAGAATTCTAGGATTAGAAAAGGTCATCAGCCTGGGCACCGCCAGTCCAATGCGTCCCAAACTCCCCCATGTCGATTGGGAGTTTTCCTTAGACGAGAATGGCGTCGACCCTGTTCTGGGCATTCGCTATATGAGCGAAATTTATAAAAAGTCCGATTCCGATTATTCAGGTCGTCCGACAGTGCCGGCATTGGTGGATATAAAGGAACAAAAGGTCGTCAACAACGATTATTTTAAACTAACAAACTATCTTGAAACAGTTTGGGCGCCGTTTCATAAGGAAAATGCTCCGGATTTGTATCCTGAACGATTACGGGATGAGATTGATGACTTAAACGACGTCATCTTCCACGATGTGAACAATGGGGTCTATAAATGCGGCTTTGCCCAGTCGCAGGAAGCCTACGAAAAGGCCTATGACACGCTGTTCGCCAGATTGGATGAATTGGAGGATCGGCTTTCAACCAATCGCTTTTTATTCGGCGATTATATTACGGATTCGGATGTCCGACTTTATGCGACACTCATCAGATTTGATGCAGCGTATTACTCCGCCTTCAAAGCCAATCGAAACCGGATTGTTGATTTTCCGAATCTTTGGGGCTATTTGCGTGACCTATACCAGACGCCTGGCTTTGGTGATACAACGGATTTCCATGCCATCAAAGTGCATTATCATTTATCGAATCATATCGCCAGCGATGATCAGAAGAGCTTTCATATTTTACCAAAGGGCCCGGATTTATCTGGCCTTACTAGCGAACATCACCGAGAGCGATTAAGCAATCGAGCGGAGAAATTTTTGAAAAAGTAGGAGTTGAGCAAGCTGTGTTGATACGAGATGCGAATTTGGAGGAATTACCGTTTATTCGTGAGCAGCGAGTCAGTGCGTACGAAGAGCATGCCCTAAAAATTCCCGCTGGGCATTGGGAAGCATTGAAAAAAGCTATTTCTTCGGAGGCGGACTTACAGCAGGGAGTGGAACGGATTGTAGCTGAAATAAATGGAGAAATCGTCGGTAGTGTGATCTTGTTTCCGGCAAAGTCGGATGCCTATGAGGGAGAAGTAGAGGAACTGGACTATCCGGAAATCCGCATGCTTGCCGTCGCACCGGCAGCGAGGGGAAAAGGTGTCGCTGCCTCCTTGGTCGCGGAATGCATCCAAAGGGCAAAGGTGCAGGGGTACTCTTCGATAGGTCTTCATACCGGCCAATTTATGGAGAGTGCGATGCGATTGTACGAACGCCTCGGCTTTGAACGGCTGCCCCAATTTGATTTTGAACCAGCCAAAGATGGCATAATCGTAAGGGCCTACCGGATGAGTTTTTAAAAAAAAGACCCCTAAATAGGTAAAAGGCGGTGAATTCAGTGGAGAAGCAGAAGCTAATAAAGATTTTTAATAAGCAGGCAGGAAAATATGACAAAAGACGAGAAGACCTGAGCCAAAAACGATGGCGGCAAAAACTTTTAAGCCATGCAGAGGGCGAAGTCCTGGAACTGGCGGTTGGAGCTGGAGCAAATTTCCCCTACTATACTCCCGGTGTTAAAGTGACTGCCACGGATTTTAGCAGCGCAATGCTTGAGAAAGCAAAGCAGGCGGCAAAAAACTATGGCATTCAGGCTGATTTTGTCAGCGGGGATATTGAAAAGATGGAATTTCCGAATGATTCCTTTGATACCATTGTTTCGACATTATCCTTTTGCAGTTACAACAACCCCTTAGCGGTACTGGAAAAAATCAATCACTGGTGCAAACCGAGCGGAAAGATCCTGCTGATGGAGCATGGCATCAGTACAAACTTTGCAGTCTCTATTCTCCAAAAAACACTGAACCCGCTTTTATACCGATTTTATGGATGCCATCACACACGGAACATCTTAGAAATAATCAGGGAGTCCGGAATGACTGTTGAAAAATCAGAAAGCTACTGGGTAAACATGGTTCATCTGATTTGGGCAAAGCCGAAAAAATAAAATGGAAAATTAGTGATAAAAGGTATTGGTCATAGCATAAACCCAATACCTTTTTTCTTTGCCAATAGGCAAACCTGGGAAGTGCTTTTTTTGCAACTCTTGAAAACCCTTGCAGGAAAAAAGGCATAAATCGAGAAGTCTATTACTAGAAAAGTATATTCGGAAAGCAACATTGAAATATGAATACATGATAGAAAATTTATGGGGGAAGGGGAGTCTAAAACGAATGTTATCATTTGAGGAAAAAAAGGAGATTTTCCGCACTTTCAAATTGGAGGAGAAGGAAATCAGCAACGGCCGGGTGAACTTTAACTATCCCGAGAGCAAGCAAAGAGGGCTGGTTTTGGCAAGGGAATTGCAGCAAAGCGGCAATGGCTATGTGCTGGGCAAGTACATGTCTGAAGAAGTCATTAGGAAAAACAACTACACGGTTGACCCGCGCGGCTGGATTTCGGTAAGAGATTTTACCAAGGCTGAGTTAATAACTGTCATTGTTGAGGCCCTGAAGTCCATGTCCGGGCTGGCCATCGAAGTAGATGCGTTTTTACAGGCACAGGGTCCATTGAAAACTGTTAGGACGACGCCGAGGAAAAAAGTAGTCAGTATTAAGGCAGTCAAGGATGCAAAACGGAAACCTGTTGAAAGCAAAATACAAGCTCCGGAAAAAGAAACATCTCCAAAAGTAGAGGAAGTCAAGAAAGAACCCTTTGAAGCTTCTAAACCGGCGGCTCCCGTGAAAGACGGTGATTTTTCAAAGGAATTGGAAAGCTATCCCCTTTCCTGTTTGTTTTTCTGGACGGGGCTGACAATGTCGTTAATGGAAACTGGCTTCCTGATGTGGAGGAATGCGGTACGGAGTTATGGGGAAGTAAGGCGCGGAATAACAAGGAAAGAATAGGATTTAGTTAGCCTGGTTAATATACCGGGCTATTTTTATTCCAACTTAAAGTTCAGAGTTTCCTGGACGGCCCATCTAATACGCCCATGAAAAAACATACCTGGTTAATTCCAGATTTTTATTATGACCCGGACACCCCATCTGATAAGCAGGTATATAGGTTCTATAAGCTCAAAGCCCAAATCAATGAATTCCCAGCGCTCCCCCTTCTTTTTCTTCTTTTTCTCTTTCATCTTAAATTCCATTTAAATATCCCCCCTGTAGATTTTATTACGTCTATACCTTATGAAGGTTTCAAAATAAATAGTCCTTATTCGGATTTTTGTTAATATTGGCAAATTGCTGTGATAGAATTTGAATATCGTAAACACAAAAGTTTAAAAAAATAAATTCATACCACGAGAGCATATAAATAAAAAGGATGTTTATCAGATGATGATTTCGGAATTAGGAGGGGTCAGGATGGAGTTTCTATTAAATAAAATTTTTGTCGGTCAGCCGAAAACAGTTGGGGAAAAAGACGCTGCCAATTTAATGGACCGGGAGTGGACGAGTGCGATTTTTAAAGAACTCGTTGAAGGTTCGGTCTGGGCTGGTAAAACAGGTATGACTGGAGACGGTGTATTTGATACTGAACACCACGGCGGCCCGGAGAAAGCAGTGTTTGCCTATGCTTCGGAACATTATTTGGATTGGCAGAAGGAATTGGGTAACAGTCGTATTGGTGCAGGGGCTATGGGTGAGAACTTTCTTATGGAAAATGTAACAGAGGATCTGATTTCAATTGGCGATGTTTATCAAATTGGCGGGGCGATTGTTCAGGTGTCCCAGCCCCGCCAGCCATGCTGGAAGCCGGCCCGCCGTTTTAAAATCAAAACCCTCGCGCTGCTTATCCAAAATACTGGACGGACAGGCTGGTATTTTCGGGTGTTAAAAGAGGGTTTCGTTGAAGCCGGGCAGAGCTTTACTCTTTTGGAGCACCCTTATCCGCAGTGGACTATTCAGAAATGCAATGAGATTATCCATGCAAGGAAGCCGAATTTTGAAGAAATGCGTGAACTTGCTCACTGTGAACTGTTAGCGCCTGGTCTGAGAACCACTTTAGGGGAAAGAATTAAGAAAAGGGAAATACCGGATATTACAAAAAGGGTCTACGGACCGAATGAGTGATACATTTGGAAAACGAGTCTACTTACACGAAAAAGAGAAAAAATGCAGTTCATGGTCACGAAGAGGGAGTCTACGTGCCCGAAAAAAAGAAAAAACTGTATTCATGGTCACGAAGAGGGAGTCTACGTGACCGAAAAGGAGAAAAAATGCAATTCATGGTCATGTAGAACGAGTCTACGTGCCCGAAAAGGAGAAAAAACTGTATTCAAGGTCACGAAGAGGGAGTCTACGTGACCGAAAAAAAGAAAAAATGCAGTTCATGGTCACGTAGAACGAGTCTACGTGATCGAAAAGGAGAAAAAATGCTGTTCAAGGTCACGAAGAGGGAGTCTACGTGACCGAAAAAAAGAAAAAATGCAGTTCATGGTCACGTAGAACGAGTCTACGTGCCCGAAAAAAAGAAAAAGTGCAGTTCATGGTCACGTAGAACGAGTCTACGTGATCGAAAAGGAGAAAAAATGCAGTTCATGGTCACGTAGAACGAGTCTAGAATAGACCTATATACAAATATGTATTTAGGAGGCTAAGAGATGTTTTCCAAGCTTGTTCCCAATGATCCGGCAATCGCCGCAGGAAGTCCATTTACCATAGATGAAGTCCAATACAATCTAATCCATCGAATCAGTGAAGACCGTAACTCCCTATGTCTCAAAACACCAGACGAAAAAGTGATTTTTGCCCAGACACCCGGGCATAAGGGCTGGCTATGGATTTCGAACGATATCCTAGCCACAGAACAAACATCCTTAATACATGAACTTATAAATCACCTCACACGAGTATCCTTGCCAGGAATTACTGGGGATCCCCAGACGGCACAGATGTTTGCTGGAATTTTTTCAAAAATAAATAACCTTCGATACGAAACTGAAATGACCATGGAAGCCTACCATTGCCCAACACTCATAAAGCCTCAAGGGGTAAAAGGTGAAATTCTTAAAGCAACGGATGAGCATGTTGACGTTGTAGCAGACTATCTCGCGGGCTTTATGAGGGATGCATTTGGGACACAGGTAGAACCATCATCCCAGCAGACGAGGGCGGCGACGATGATTGCTGCTGGCGGGTTGTATCTTTGGATCGTCAACGGACACCCAGTAGCGCAGGCAAACATTTCCCATCGTTCCCCAAGACATGCCAGAATCAACGCCGTGTTTACCCCTACCCAACACAGAAAACACGGCTATGCTAGTGCACTGGTTGCAGAACTTTGTAAAATAATAGAGTCAGAGAATCGAATTCCGATGCTCTATGCAGATGTTAAGAATCCTGACTCCAATAAGGTGTATCAAAATATCGGATTCCAAAAATGCGGGCTGATTGAGGAAATCAAGTTTTTCTAGTAGATAAAACAACTATTGAGGTGAAATAATAATGTATGAGCTAGTAGAAGGGCAAGTGGTAAGAGCTGAATTTTCCGCGGTCCCCTACACATGGATTCGCAGCAAAGAACCAACAAAAAGCATCTGTATCATGCTGCCGGGGCTTGGTTACACCACACAGCGGCCGCTATTCCATTATTCAACTGGAATTTGTTTAAATCAAAACATAGATGTTCTTCACATAAACTACCAGTTTGCAAATAATGAACATTTTAAAAAACTTCCTAAGCCAGAGCAAGAGCAATGGATGTATGACGATGTAAACGCAGTTGTGGATGAAGTATTAAAGGAACGTTCCTACGATCAATGTTTTCTGTTAAGCAAATCGATTGGCACGATTCCAATGGCGATAGAGTGGACACAAAGGAATTTCATCCGCAATGCTATGGGCATTTGGTTAACACCGCTTATCAAAATGGATAATGTTTATCAGGCTCTTTTAAACACCGAACTTCCTTCACTTTGTGTAATCGGAGATCAGGACCATCATTATAACGAGGAACGGATTTCAGTCATTACAACTAATCATCTGGTAGATACAGTTGTAATACCAAATACTGAACACAGCATAGAAGTAAAAGGGGATGTTCTAGCCACGATAGATGCCTTAAAGATAGCTGTGAAACAGATTCATGAATTTGTGAAAAAACATAAGGATTAGAAGAAAAGTCACTCTCAAACTGGAGAAATAACATGTTTAATCAAATAAAAACTTGGGCAAAAGGTTTGAAAAAAAATATATACGTCCTGTATTTGGCATATAAAGACCCAAGAGTACCTTGGTATGCCAAAGTATTTACGGTTTGTGTAGTCGCGTATGCCTTCAGTCCAATCGACCTCATTCCCGACTTTATCCCTATCCTTGGCTACCTTGACGATATCATCCTTGTCCCATTAGGAATCATGCTAGCATTAAAAATGATCCCGAAGGATATTATTGCAGAATGTGAAATGAAAGCGCAGGAAATGATGAGCAAAGGAAAGCCTAAGAACTGGATTGCGGGTTCTATTATTTTGGTTATCTGGTTCTTGATCCTTATTTGGATATTGAAAATGATTTATTTTCGATAACAGTTCCTAAAAAGGCGTGAATAATGTGTTAAACAGAACCGTTCTGTTCCTATTGATTTGTTTATTACTGTCAGGCTGCCAATCCACCAGTGCTCCACCAACTAAAGTAAAACCCGGAAAAAATGATGTGGTTGAGACACACGGCGGCTTGGAAAATTTTCGAAGACTGGACCAGTTTGTGAAACATGTCCAGAATAACAAGAAAGATAAAGTTCGGCTTATCCGTTACACCATTGAAGGGGATCCGATTTTTCATGATCTAGCCTATGATGGCTCTAATTTAAAGTTTACCTTGGATACAACCGAGGATAAGTTTGGTCAGGGAGAAGTCACCACAACTACTTGTGAAAGTATCCAGAAACAAGAATCCGAGACAGAAACGAAATACATGTTAACGGGGTGCCCGCAGCAGGATATGAACGAGCTGTTAGTTATTTCCCATGACGTCGATAAAGAGGACTTTTTTGCCTTTGAGTTAAAATACGGGGTGGGACTGAAAAATGCCATCAATACAAAAGATCAAAAGCTTATTAAGGATTTGCAAAATGGGGAGACAGTACAGGTAAGCGACTTTCAATTTACCAAACAAGAAATAAATCAAATTTATAAACTAATGATTTTATCCAACTATCTTAATGAAAAAAAACTATTTGCTGAATGTAACAAGAAAACTTACGAAAGCTACGAATTGAAGGTTTGGATTAACAGTGCGGAACGCCAATATAACTGGTCTGAATGTGATAAAAGCAAGGATGGCGAAGTAATGACCAGGCTTGTTCAGGATATTGTTGCTATCTTAAAAAACAACCACACCTACCAGTCGCTTCCAGAAGTGAAAGGCAGTTTCGAATAAAATGAGAGCGGTCCCTACAGGGGAAACCGCCCTCTTTCCGTTATTCCTCATAAATCATTTTTCGTGTCATTCCGCCGTCAACGACGAGGTTGATCCCGGTCACAAAATCATTTTCTTTGGCGGTTAAATAAAGGCAGGCCCGGGCAATGTCATCCGGCATTCCGACTCGCTTTGAAAAATGCTGTTCATGATCAACCTTGCTCAACGCTGAATAATCTCCTGTTTCAATCCAGCCTGGGGAAATGGCGTTGACTGTGATCCTATATTCACTAAGGGATGCTGCAAGCGCATGCGTTATGGCGAGGATTCCTCCTTTTGTGGCAGCATAGCCTTCTGAATTCGGCTCGGACATGATGGCTCTTGTGGAGGCCATATTCACAATTGAACCGCCTTCCTTGTTCTGCCGCATATATTTAGCTGCTTCCCGCGAGCCCAAGAACACGCTTCTTAAGTTCGTGTTGATGACATCTTCCCATTCTTCGACCGATACATCAAAAGGGGACTTGAATAATCCTTTTCCGGCGTTATTGATTAATATATCAATTTGGCCGTAGGTTTGATGGGCAGTTTCCATTAACCGGACAATGTCTGATTCCAGTCTCACGTCAGTTTTTACAAAAAGAGCTTCGCCGCCTTGCTCATTTATCTCTCTGGCTGTTTGAGAACCTGCTTTCTCATCCATATCTGCCAAAACGATATTGGCGCCTTTTTCGGCATAAAGCAGCGCGATACCTTTCCCAATTCCGTTACCTGCTCCCGTAACAATCACTGTTTTATTAGAAAAATCCATGAAATTCACACCCTTATTTTTAAAAATCCACGAACATCAGTGGCTATGGTATTCTAAAGTTATAAATTAAATTAAATTAAATTAAATATACCATTTCAAATAAAAGATGAAAAAATTGGATGCAATAAGATTAAGTCTGGCTCCCCCGAAGGCTTTATCAAGATGCATTCTTACAAGGAGCAAAGCAAAATGTCCTATACTCCAATTTAAACTCACCCACACTTCGAGAATTAAATCAAAAAGTGGGGGAGAATTTTTGAAAAATAATCGGAATTTTTTATATCTGATGCTGGGGCAGTCGCTTGCCAATATTGGCGATGTCTTGTACATCGTGGCTGTCATCAGCGTTATTTATGATGCGACCAACTCTGCCGCAGCATCAGCCTTCGTTCCGTTTACCATTACTTCTTCGATGTTTATTTCAGGAACTTTTACACCAATCTTCATTGAACGGTTTCCATTAAAACAATTATTGACATGGTCACAAGCGGCTAAAACTGTTTTAATGTTCGGATTAGGTGCGATGTTAACGCTGGAACAAAACCTGTATTTGATTTTTATCGTCATAGCCGTTATTGCTCTGTTTGACGGCTGCGCCAACCCGGTCAGGCAGGCTTTGGTTCCGTATTACGTAGCTGAGGAGCGGCTGTTAAAGGCGAATGGCATCGCCGAAACGATTACGCAATCTATTCAAATAGGAACGTGGTTTTTTGGCAGCTTGCTGTTGATGGTATTTACTCCAATCCAGCTTATCTGGCTGGTTGCCGCACTGTTTGTCATTTCCAGCCTCCTTTTGTGCCTTTTGGAAAAAGTGGAACACCGATCGAAAAAACAGGGAAACACCTGGTCACAGTTGACCAAAGGCTGGCAAACCATTAAGGTGACACCTGTTTTAAAAATCCTCGTAAAAATGGAATTTTTAGAAACGATTGCAGGTTCGGTTTGGATTGCCGCGATATTGCTAGTTTATGTTAAACAGGTATTACATGCGGGAGAGCAATGGTGGGGCTTCATCAACAGTGCATATTTCATCGGCCTGGTTGTAGGAAGTCTATTATGTGTGCGGTTTTCCACGTTCGTTGATGGCAATCGCAATAGATTCATTGTTTTCGGAGTCTTTTCAACTTGCCTATTAACCATGCTTTTCGGTTTAACAAGTTTACCGCTGATAGCCTTGGTTTTATCTGGATTGATTGGTTTCTTCGGCCAGTTAAAAAATATTCCCCAGCAGACGGTGCTCCAGACTAGCGTCCCAAAAGAACAATTGGCCACGGTTTACGCGGCTATTGGCACCATTTCTACGGGAGTCTTTGGGGTCTCCTCATTAATAATGGGGTTGGTTTCAGATTACTTTGGAGTGCAAAGTGTCTTCCTTCTTTCGGGTGCCCTGCTTTTAGGTGTGGGAATGCTGGCCTATAGAAATAAACAGTTATTCATGAAGAAAGAGATAAATGTTTAAAGTAAAAAGAGGAATTGCTGAGGTGCAATTCCTCTTTTGATTAAACTTGCTAATGGGATTTCATGGTAAAATAAATTGACAAAGTCGTTTAATAGGAGAAGATTGATGGAAAGTGAACATTTAAAAATTTTTGATGATGACAGAAATCAAATAGGTATTGCAACCAGGGAAGAAGTACATAAAGCCGGTTATTGGCATGAAGTTTTTCATTGTTGGTTTGTTCTTAAGGAAGAGGATATCGACTATATTTATCTGCAGCTCCGCAGTGAAGCGAAAATGGACTATCCTGGTCTATTTGATATTACCGCCGCGGGACATTTGCTGGCAGATGAATCGGTTATGGATGGCGTCAGAGAGGTAAGCGAAGAGCTGGGCATCGATGTTTCTTTTGATGAACTGGAGCTGTTGGTTGTAATCGATTACTGCGTGACCAAAGGAAATTTCATAGATAAAGAAATTGCAAACATATTTTTATATAAAATGTCGGGCGGATTTGAAGATTTCAAACTTCAAGAGGACGAGGTTTCTGGAATCATAAAAGTTAAGTTTGATGACTTTGCTGACTTTTGGCTGGGGGGAAAGGAAACCATCCATATTGAAGGTTTTAAAATGGACGATGAGGGCAATAAAATTCATATTGAACAAATGGCAGGAAAGGATCAATTTGTCATGCATCAACTTTCATATTATGAAACAGTTATTGAAAGGATTGCTGAAAAAATTAAATCAAATTAGGATGAGAGGTTTCGCGATGGGGAAGGTTATTGGTTTTGAATTAAATAGCCAGGAGCCGGAAAAAGCGGCAAAATTTTATTCAGAAGTTTTTGGATGGAAGATTTCCGAACCACACTGGGATTATTGGCCGGTTACCACGGATAAAGGAAGCGGGGAGCCCGGAATGAATGGCGGAATTAGCAAAGGACCGAGTGATTATCCGCATGGAACACGTATTCAAATTGAGGTTGTTTCTATTGAAGAAGCCATTGCAAAAGCAAAACAAGGTGGAGCAATGATAGTCCGGGACAAAATGGAATTTGATGAGTTTTTTCTAGCATACTTAGTTGATCCAACCGGAATTGGATTTGGGCTTATTCAAAAGAAGTAGGGAAACGTAATGTATTATTCTTGAAATTAAAGTGAATCATGAATATACCCAATGAAGAGGAGAATGCACATGCCAAATTACCTGTGGGTCAACCTCCCAGTAAAAGACATGAATAGAGCAGTTGAGTTTTATAAAGGTCTTGGATTTCCCGTCGACACACAACCCAATAGCAATCAAGCCAAAGTCATCGTTGGGGATAATCAGGTCAACGTCATGCTCTTTCAAGATTCTATTTTTAAAAATTTCACCAGGTCGACAATAACCGATACAAAGCAGTCTGCCGAAGTTTTGTTTTCCATTGGTGCAGAGAGCAGAGAAGAAGTCGATGACATGGCAAAAAAGGCAGTTGCGTCAGGAGGTACAGTCTTTGCTGAGCCTGGGGAGAACCAGGGCTGGCTGTATGGCTGCGGAATCGCGGATCCGGATGGTCATCGCTGGAATGCGTTGTATATGGATATGAGCAAAATGCCGAAAGCTTAAATTCCATTTTAGGGCGTCACTACAGTAGGTAGGGACGTCTATTTTCATTAGGTGAGAAGGAAACAGGGCTCCCTATACAGAATACTAATAGTTTAATATTTTTACAAAATGAGGGGGAACATCAATGCTAGCAGCACTACTTCATGGAATTGTATTAGCCTTTGGGTTAATTCTTCCTCTTGGTGCCCAAAACGTATTTGTCTTTAATCAGGGGGCGTCACAGCCAAAGTTTAGAGGGACTATTCCAGTCATTATTACAGCATCACTTTGTGATACACTGCTAATTTTATTAGCCGTATTAGGGGTTTCAGTCATTGTATTAACAGTGCCAGTATTGCAAACCGTTCTATTTTCTATTGGAATATTATTCTTAATTTATATGGGCTGGTCCATTTGGAAAAGTGATCCATCAGACCTATCCCGCAAGGAAGCCTCTATGCCGCCCAAAAAACAAATCATGTTCGCGATGTCGGTTTCACTGTTGAATCCTCACGCTATCCTTGACACAATTGGCGTGATTGGAACGAGTTCACTAAGCTATTCCGGTACAGAAAAAGCGGCATTCACGGCTGCCTGTATCATCGTATCATGGATTTGGTTCTCCGGGCTTGCTGTAGCCGGTAGAATAGTAGGGAATGTCGACTCTCAAGGCAAATTCCTAAAAATGATAAATAAACTATCCGCTCTCATTATCTGGGGAGTAGCCATTTACATAGCCATTCAGCTTTTTCAAAAATTTTAGGTTGGCGGTGGAAAAATTATGGAACAGAAAATTTATGATGTCATTGTCATTGGAGCAGGTTCAATGGGAATGGCAGCGGGCTATTTTTTAGCAAAGAGCGGAAAAAGTACGCTGTTATTAGATTCCTTCAACCCGACGCATAACAAGGGCAGCCATCACGGAGATACGAGAATTATACGATATGCGTATGGGGAAGGTGCGGAATACGTTCCGTTTGCCCTTAAAGCCCAAGAATTATGGAATGATTTAGAGAAAGCAACGGGAAAACAATTGTTTCTTCAAACCGGGGTTCTCAATGTTGGTCCAGAACAATCGGACTTTATCCAAAATATCATTTCTAGTTCAGAGACTTACTCTTTGCCGCTGGATGTTTTATATTCAAGAGAGGTAAACAGCCGTTGGCCAGGAATCTCATTATCTAACGAATACATAGGCTGCTTTGAACCAACATCAGGTGTCCTGAAATGTGAGGAGTGCATCGAGGCTTACCGAGTACTCGCCATTAAGCATGGGGCTGAAATTTTAACAAATAGTAGAGTTAAAGAAATCAATATTCATGATAACCGAGTAACAATCAAGACAGATGATCAGACGTTTCAGTCCGAGTCCTTAATTGTTTCGGCGGGAGCATGGTCAAAAGAGCTCCTTTCACAGTTGGATTTGAATCTTCCTCTCGAGCCGGTCAGAAAAACTTTTGCCTGGTTTGATGCCGCTGAAAAATTGTTTAACCATAAAGATTTTCCAGCCTTTGCATTTGAGACAATTCAAGGACTATATTACGGATTTCCGAGTATCGATGGATCAGGTTTGAAAGTGGGCCGGCATGATGGCGGGGAAAAAATAAACCCAGATAATCAAATCCCCGGATTTGGAGAGCTGCCTGAAGATGAAGCTGATTTGATACAATTTTTGAATGCGTTTATGCCGCATAGCCAGCAATTGAAGTACGGTAAAACATGTATCTATACGCTGACACCTGATGAAAACTTTATTATTGATTTGCACCCAAAATATTCAAATATAGCCATCGCATCAGGTTTTTCTGGCCATGGCTTTAAATTTAGCAGTGCGGTTGGAAAGAATTTAGCCGAATTAATTATATCAGGGAAGACAGAACAGGATATTTCTCTCTTTTCCATCAATCGATTTAACTAGAAGACAAAGCCCCTTAGAATCTAATCCAAGGGGTTAAACATGAGTCTAATGATGCGCTTTTTCAAGAGCGAGCTTTATCCCAAACCCAATCAGCACTGTACCTGTAAGTCCTTCAAAAACTCTCTGGGTCCGTGGCTTTTTCATAAAGGCGCTTATCTGATTCAACAAATAAATGTAGAACAAAAACCAAATAGCCGTTAATACAGTATACGTAATTCCCATGATGAGAAAGGGAATAAAGGTCTTGGTTCCGGAATGAACGAATTGAGGCAAGAACGTTAGGAAAAATACCGCCACCTTCGGATTGAGTAGGTTGGTAAGGAAGCCTTGTTTAAAGCAGGATTTGCTTTCAAACTTGCTCTCAACCGGGATTTCGGCAGCGGCAGCTGCTTCCTTGTTCTTTAGGGCCCATAATGTTTTGGCGCCCAGATACACAAGGTACACTGCACCGACGTATTTGAAGATAGAGAACAATAAAGCCGATTTTACAATAATGGCGGAAAGTCCAACTACGGCAGCTGTTGTGTGGATGAAAAGAGCACAGCAAGTACCGAAAACTGTTTTATAACCACCTGCCCGGCCAACTGTTAAGGTGTTTTTAGTGGCAATCGCTGTATCCGGTCCAGGCAAAATAATGAGCAAAACACACATAATCACGAACAAATAAAAGTTCTCCATGTATTATCCCCCTTGCTGAAAAACTGTTAAAATAAATTTACCATAAATTTTCTGAATAGTGGGATATTCTTAATAAATGATGCTTATACATTTCGAACTTAAGGAGTTTGTCAGATGATAATAAAAAGAAATAAATTTATTATTTCCGCAGGAATTGTTTTATCGTTTTTTGCAGTGGCTGTTGTTTCCAATTATTACTCTCTTGATAATACAAAAAGAACTTGTGTTGAAAACAATAAGACACCTGAAGTCGAACAAGGATTATTAGGTATTAATTGGACTGTATCTTGTGAATAGCGACAATCTATAATGCCTTTACATAAAACGTCCGCGTCCTAGGCCCATCAAACTCGCAAAAATAGATGCCCTGCCATGTGCCAAGAAGCAGCCGGCCATCAGAAACAATAACATGCTGTGAGGCACCAACTGTACTTGCTTTCATATGTGCAGCAGTATTGCCTTCCATGTGGCGATCCAGTTTTATGGTTCCAAGGATACACCTCATCAAAGCGACGCATCATATCCAGTTTTACGTCCGGGTCAGCATTTTCATTAATGGTGATTCCAGCCGTTGTATGAGGGCAATAAATAATTACCGCTCCATCAACAAGCCCTTGTTCAATTACAAAATCCTGCACCTGTTTGGTGACTTCAATCATTTCATCCCGTTTGCCGGTTTTCAAAGTGAATTTTTTGAGCATGCTCCTCTTCCTTTCAAAAAATAAAAGCCCAACAAAGATTGAGCTGTTAATTTTTCATATCCTTATGATAATAATCAATCAGTTTAACGGATTTTGCAATTAAGTGAGGATTGTTGTTATTTGCAAAAGCAATAAAATCAGTATTAACAGCAAGAACGATTGTATCAACTGCCTTTATTTCTGTTTTTCCATTTAAGGTGATTCCGTCAAATGGCAGATAAATCCTAACAATATGAGTATATTCGGAGAGAACAGGTTTTCTCTAAAGTAACCAACTTATGTTAAAGAAAAGGAGAAAAATATTATGATTTTAGAAGCCGCTATGCTCCAAGTAAAACCAGGAATGGAACAGGAATTTGAGGGTGCATTCCGTAAAGCATCCACGATTATTTCATCAATGAAAGGCTATCTCTCCCACGAACTGCAGCGCTGTCTGGAAGTGGAGGGGAAATACTTGCTGCTGGTACAATGGGAAACATTAGAAGACCATACAGTTGGCTTTAGAGAGTCACTGGAATACCAAGATTGGAAAAAGCTGCTGCATCATTTCTATGATCCATTCCCAACGGTGGAGCATTTCAAAAAAGTGGAACTTTAAACGGTCGTCTTTATCAACTGTCCATTGTGAAAAATGATAAAATAGAGAAAACTAGCTTAATAGATTAATGGAGGCAGCGATGAGATACGATACGATTTTTTTTGATATAGATGACACCTTGTTTGATTTTGGGAAAACAGAACAGAATGCACTTCATAAGGTATTTTCAGACTTCGGTCTGCCGTCAGGAGTGCAGGATTATCGTCCGCGCTATAAAGAGATAAGCAAAGTTTTGTGGGGAGATTTAGAACAAGGACGTACAACATTAGCCGAATTGGGCGTGGAGAGGTTTAGACGCTTGTTTGTGGAATATAACCTCGAGATCGATGCAGAGCGCTTTAATCGCATTTATCTAGAGTATTTGGGAGAAGGAAGTCATCTTGTTCCTGGTGCATTTGAAGTGTGCAGCAATTTGACTGGATGTAAGCTTGCTGTCATCACAAACGGATTTGGCCAGGTTCAGAAATCCAGAATTGCAGGCTCGCCACTCTCTCATGCATTTGAGGAGATCATAATTTCTGAAGAAGCAGGATACCAAAAGCCTCACAAAGGAATCTTTGATTATGCTTTTTCCAAACTTCAAATAACAGACAAAGAGCGGGTTTTAATGGTGGGCGATTCCCTGACTTCAGATATCCAGGGCGGAATTAATTACGGGATTCATACTTGCTGGTTTAATCCCAATTTTAAAGATAACAATATTGGTATCAAGCCGACTTATGAAATTTGTGAACTGACGGACCTTTTTAAAATTGTTGAGCACAAACAAGCAATGCTGATTAAATAAGCCATCGGGGTGAGAGGAAATGGGAAAGAATTTGGACATTGAAAAAAGTGACCTGCCGGAGAAATTGGCCAAGCCTGCACTTAGGGCGCTAACAGGAGCGGGTATTTTCCGGCTGGACCAATTATCAAAGTTAAGCGAGGAAGAGCTTCTGAAATTGCATGGCATGGGTCCCAAAGCATTAGGCCAGATACGAGAAGCGTTAGCTGTGAAGGGAATTTCATTCCGCAGCTGATTTTGCGATTATCTTGTGGATTCTTTGAACGTCACTTTTTGAATCTTTTCCGTTTTGTTTTCAAATTGAATATCGATAAATACACCAAATTCTCTTTGTCCTTCTTTTAACCACAGCTTGAATTTTTCTACTGAGGAATTGGCGCCAGTCGTTCTTCCAATGTGGAGATAATCGACAATTTGGGCATTCGGATACTTTTTATGTGTTCTTTCCATTGCAACCCTTCCCCATTTAGCATAGGGTGGAATGGGTTTCTGCTGCGCATTCGTATAATGTGTTAAAACCGTTGGAAGGCTGCTGACAGACACAAGAGCTGTTGCGGTTAGGAAGCTGACTAGTATCTTTCTCAACTTAATTCCCCCTTTGTTTACGATTATTAGGATGGCGATTTTGAAACGGAATTATGTTAACAAATCTGTGGAAGTAAAAGGATGTTATTGAATGGTTATAAGATAGATAGAAGTTAACGAAGCGGAAAACCTTGCGAGTCTTATCCAACAGGTCGAAGCTGAATCTGCGTTTATGCTGATGGAAGCGGGCGAAAGAAGAACGACGGCCGAACAGCATCGCAAAAGAATTGAATCGATGAAGACGAGCGAAAACTCAACAATATTAGTTGCAGAGAATAGCGGGACATTGGTCGGTTATATGTTTGTAATCGGCGGGACAGCAAGAAGAACCAAACACTCTGTCTATCTTGTTGTCGGTATTTTAAAGGATTATCGTGGGCAAGGTATCGGGACTAAACTGTTTGAAAGACTTAATCAGTGGGCGGTTAGACATAAGATTCACCGTTTGGAATTAACGGTTGTCACCCGTAACGAAGTCGGAATAGCCCTATATAAAAAAATGGGCTTCGAGATTGAAGGAACAAAGAAACGTTCCCTGCTAATTGCAGGTGAATACGTTGATGAATACTACATGGCCAAACTGCTGCAGTGAACGGAAGAAAGGGGAAGACGCCGTTTATAGGCGGTCGTCCTCCCATGCACGGCTGTAATCCTTTATATTATCATTTGTTTTTAGTGTTTTAACTTCCTGGCTTTGAGTATTCCCCTGTGCAGGCTGGCGTTTTTTATTTTGTTTTTTCAAATCGATTGCCTCCCGATAAGAGTCTATTCAAAGAATCCTAAAGCATACTTTACAGCTTCATGAATATCGCTTGTTTCGTATGCCACCATATCCTCATGGGAAATTTTCATTCTTACGCTTTCCAGATCATATCCACTGTCCAAATCCATCTCTAAAAGAACCTCATATCCTTCGGGCCCAACACTCGTCTCAATAATATTAAATGTCCGAATGGCTGACCCTGTTTCGTAATCCTTTGAGTCCAAACTATCTGCCATAAAAAACACCCCGTTTTTTGCATACTTGGCTACAAATTTAGATTTCCAATCGCACTCTGTCTGTATTCATTTCAATTTTTGGAGTAAATACCTATATAAATTGGGAAGATAGCAATAGGAGGGAGTCATGATTAAAAAATTCTTTGTCCTGCTTTTGGTATTTCAGGCAACATGTTTTCCTGTTACGGCCAATTCGGCTTGTTATGATTTGCTTAACAAAAAAGTGCAGGAGGACATTCAAACCAGTTATCCATTTTTAAAGAATCTAATGAAAAAGGATAATGCCTGGAATTATGATTATGAAGACCTAATTAAGATGGGGCTGCCAATTGGCAAAAAAGACTCCCATTTGGATTCCTTGATTTCCTTATTTAGCGGAACGAACATTGGTGAAAAAAGGTTAATCATAACAAGCGGAAAATATAGTGAAAAATGGGGGAACTCATTTACTGGGTACATTTTTTATAAAGAGATTAATGGGTTAAATGTCCTTATAAAAATAAAGCGTGGTCCTGAAAAGTGGGAAGTGGTTGAAAAAAGTAAAGTTCGTGGACGATACATAACATTGAGGGAAATTAATAAAAATTGCGGGCAAAGGGAAATTGGTAATTGAAGAGGTCATAACGCCCGAACCGTCTGGAATATAAGTGGGCGGGTCGTTATGAAAGGCTTATAACACCCGATCCGTAGTAAGAGTCAGTGTCCCGGTCGTTATGAAAGGCTTATAACGCCCGATCCGTAGTAAGAGCCAGTGTCCCGGTCGTTATGAAAGGCTTATAACGCCCGATCCGTAGTAAGAGTCAGTGTCCCGGTCGTTATGAAGGGGCTTATAACACCCGAACTGTAGAGAGAGTCGGTGGTCCGGTCGTTATGAAAGGTCTCATAACACCCGACCCATAGAAAAAAACAGTGCCCGGGTCGTTATGAAAGGCTTATAACGCCCGAACCGAAGAAAGAGTCGGTGCCTGGGTAGTTATGAAAGGCTTATAACACCCAAACCGAAGAAAGAAACAGCGCCTGGGTAGTTATGAAAGGCTTATAACACCGAAGACATCCAAAATCCGCACCCCTAGCGTTATAACAGACCAATAACAGCTAAATATCCCCCAAATACTCCGTCCTAAGCTCCGTCTCAATTACCTTATTATCAAAAGAGAGGGAGTAGGCCTTTGCATTCGGCCTGGAACTAACAATTTTATGAACATCCTGATCAATGAAATGAATCGCCACCCCATCATCTGCGGCAATCCCGCCTCCAAGTGCTCCCGTACCAACAAGCCGATGGTAAGCCGGTCGTCTGTCCTCTTCGCCATCATAATGCGGACAATTGCTGCCTTTCAAAAATCCCAAGGCTTTAATTGGTTCAAGGCCGCCGCCAAAGGAATCAGTGACACCTTCTTCAAACCAGCAAATCGAACCAGCACTGATTCCTGCCAAAACGATGCTTTGATTCCAAGCCATTTTCAAAATTTTATCCAAGCCCCATTCTTTCCAAAGCACCAATAAGTTTTTGGTGTTGCCACCGCCGACATAAATGATGTCTTTTTCTAAAACAAAGCTTTCCAAATCTCTAGTCGGAGGTCTGAACAATGATAGATGCGAAGGTTCACAAGGCATTTTTTCAAAAAAATGATAAAAATTGCTGACGTAACTATCAGCATCCCCGCTGGCAGTTGGGATAAAACAGATCTTTGGGTTAGGATTCTTGGATTGCTGCAGAATATATGTATCCAATAGTGGGTTCTCCGGTTCCATCGAAAAACCGCCGCCGCCCAGCGCGATAATTTGCTTCATTCGATTCAGTCCTTTCCAAAATTATTGATATCCTTTTGCTTTTTTTAAAAAAACTATAGCAATATATTTAAAATAATCAACAACATAATCCCTAAAGCAAAAAAACTAATAAAAAAGTATCCGAAATATCTTAACGGCTTTGGCAGTTTCTTTAAACTTCCGTTTGCGGCATTGCCTTCGATTTTATCATAATGATCAATGACATCATTAAATGGTTTATTTTTCGTCATTCAGACTCACCTCGTTATGAGAATGTTTTCTTTTTCTAAACATGATAATAGCAGCTGCCATTAATAAAACCGGGGATATAACTAGCCATTTAAACACTCCAGGTGTTGCCGCCAAATATAAAGTTAACGGGAAGGACCAGATTGCGCAAATCAATAATAAGATAGGTTTAAAAGAGCGGCTTGCGTAAAGACCTATAATCATTGGAAGAAAATACGAAAGTGAAAAGGATGCAAGAACATCTTCAGGCGGAGGACCTCCAACGTAAGGATTATTAAATAAAAAGTATATGCAGAAAAGAAGTCCGCCTAAAGAGCCAAGCACCCCCAAAAGTCTTGCTATATTCAAGGCCATCCCCCCTCATTTCTTTATATTCGAATATTAGACCCAAATAACCTTCTTTTTCCAAATTTTTGATAAAATAAAGAAAACATAAGCAGGGGTTATTTTTATGAAAAAGGTTGTTTTAAAGCCCGTTGAATGGGATCAAAGATTGTCTTTTTTTGATTTGCTTCTTTTAGCAGATGAAAGCGAAGAAATCGTTAACAAATATATACTTGAAGGTGAAATGTACTCCATCAAATATGAAGGGGCCACTGCTGGCGTTATGTTATTCACCTTCCATCCGGACCACGTTGTGGAAATTAAGAACATGGCTATATCAGAAAAGTATCAGGGAATGGGAATTGGCAAAATGGCCATAAAGAAGTCCTTTGAAGTTTATCGGTCTAGAGGATTCAACAAAATGATTGTCGGCACCGCCAATTCCAGCATTGCCAACCTCGCCTTTTATCAAAAAGCCGGTTTTCGAATGTCGGAAATTAAAAAGGATTTTTTCAAAAAATACCCTGATCCAATATATGAAAATGGCATTAGGGCTTTGGATATGGTGTTGTTCGAGAAAAATTTACCATAAACTAACATAATTTTGCTTGAAACTTAAAAACAAATCCAGTAAAATGAAAATTACTCAAATTCGGAAGGGTGAACATTAAGCCAATGAATAACTAATCCTATTTTTAGAAATAATTCGTAATAACGAACATAATTCTGGATAGGATTGGTATGGGCTTTTTTATAAAAAGGTTTAAATGGTACTTGGTGTACTATGACTTTTTGCGCCTGAAAAACCTCCTATCCATTGATCGGATAAGGAGGTTTTTTTATGGAAACAACAAAATCAGACATGACCCTTGGAGCATTGTTTCGAAATCGGGTGATTCAAACAATCCTGCTTTCAACTTTTTTCCTGCAAATCGGGATTTGGGTCCGAAATTACTCGATTTTACTATTCGTAGTAGAAAAAACAAATGAAAATGCAGTAGCCGTGTCGCTCATTTCGGTGGCGGAATTTGCCCCAATCTTTCTATTTTCCTTTATTGGCGGAACATTTGCCGACCGCTGGCGGCCAAAAAGGACGATGATATGGTGTGATTTCCTTAGTGCTATATCGATCTTTGTTGTGCTGTTGGCACTTGTTTTTGGAAGCTGGAAAGCTATTTTCTTTGCGACTCTCGTATCCTCTATTCTTTCCCAGTTTTCACAGCCGTCGGGGATGAAGTTGTTCAAGTTGCATGTGAGGGAAGAACTCATCCAAATGGGGATGTCTATCTACCAAACCTTGTTTGCGTTGTTCATGATTCTCGGTCCTGTTATTGGGACGTTTGTGTATCAACGCTACGGAATTGATGCCGCGATTGCTATCATGGGTGTTGCCTTTTTACTGTCGGCGGGAATTCTATTTTTACTTCCAGCCGATTATGAGGTGGAGGAGAAGGCTGAAAAAACAACCATCACGCAGGAAATGAAAGCAGGATTCAGTTACGTTTTGAACAGTCGTCCATTGACGATGCTTGGCGGATGTTTCGCGGCGGCCGGGTTGGCGCTGGGACTGACGCAACCGCTGGCAGTATTTCTTGTTACAGAAAAGCTCGGCCTGCCAAAAGAGCAGCTGCAGTGGCTGATGGCAGCATTTGGAGCAGGGATGATTTTAGGTGGCGGCCTTACTGTAGGATTGGCCAAAAAGACCCCGCCGCAAATTCTGCTAGCACTAGGAATGGCCATAAATGCAATTGTTTTTATGATGCTGGGATTATCCGAGGTGTTCTGGCTGACTTTAACGGTTCAATTTATCGCTGGTTTATTTATGCCATGTATCCATATTGGAATCAATACGATGATTTTGAAAAATACAGAGGCAGACTTTATCGGCAGGGTAAACGGGATTTTGAATCCGATGTTTATGGGAACGATGGTCATTACCATGACGGCAAGCGGCTGGCTCAAGGAAAAGTTTTCGCTTGTGGCGATGTATGAAACGACTGCGCTGTTATTTATCATCGGGGTGTTATTCCTAGTTCCGCTTTTCAAAGGGGCGGCTGTATTGAAAAAAAGTGAAGAGGTTTAATTAAAATAAGGCTCAGTTCATGTTGAACTGGGCCTATTATTATCAATCTTTAACAAAAACTCTATAACAAATGTTAATCAACCTATATCTTTATTCCATATTTCAAAGCAGTAGAAACCAGCTTTTGAACATCTTGCGGGCTGGGAGGACCATCTGGTGGTGGCGGCAATTGATTGGGAACAGGTACACTTAGTTCCTTCATGAATTGCTCAAATCCAGAGGGATATACAGATAATAATACTCTAGCCGTTTCCGTGTTCACTTTGAAGGTATGTGAAACTCCTCTTGGAGCATAAACATACGTTCCAGGCGTGGCTTTGATCATTGTATCGCCTACGTAGTAGGTAATTTCCCCTTCAAGAATGAAAAAAGTTTCGTCTTCTCTCGTATGAATATGTGGAGGAGGTTCAAAACCTCTTCGTTCCTCTGTCAAAATAGTAGCGTATCGACCTTTTGTATCATCCCCATTTACTAAAAAAGAAACTATATTTCCCAAAAACATGAAAGTGTTATCCTTAGAAGATTGACGAATAAATGGCTTATCCAAAATCTCGCCCCCAATCTTTTACCACATAATAATATGCAATTCGACCCACGAATTATGTCTGTTGTACATTCTTGTTATTATGACTGGTTAAAAATATATTTTTTATGCTCGAGGATAAAAATGGTAAAATAATCATACTAAGATTTTGGAGGAATTCAATGATGGATGTAATTGAAAAAGCACTTCAAATTGCCAGTAAAGCGCATCAACGCCAGTATCGGAAAGGAACGGACATCCCGTATATCGCACATCCGGTTGCTGTAGGAATGCTATTGATGAAGGCCGGTTATCGCGATGAAGTCGTAGCAGCGGGAATTCTACATGATACTGATGAAGATACCGATTACAAACTAAAAGACATCAAACATGACTTTGGTGAAGAGATAGCTGAAATCGTGGCGGGATGTTCCGAACCAGATAAGTCGCTTTCTTGGGAGGATCGGAAGGAGCACACAATCGAATTTTTGAAAAACGCCTCCAGCGATATCCGTGCAGTTGCCTGTGCCGATAAACTTCACAATATCCGGTCGATTATTAAAGATTATGAGCGGGATGGCGATGAGGTCTGGCAAAGGTTTAAATGAGGCAAGGAGCAGCAGGAGTGGTATTATACCAATTTGGTCGAGAGCCTCAGACACCAGGGGTCGTTTAGTTTGGTAGAGGAACTTGAGAAAGAGGTAATCAGGTTGTTTAAGCGTTAGAATTTTTGACGCTCCAAATTTTTAGTCTTCGGGCATTACTTTAATAGAGAATGAAGGACATTTTGAAATGAGGACAGCATGAATTTGGTCTTCATCAAGCCAATGAAGGACATTTTAAACGATGAGCCGCATGGATTTGGTCTTCATCGAGTCTATGAAGGACATTTTGAACCGAGGACAGCATGAATTTGGTCTTCATCAAGCCAATGAAGGACATTTTGAACCAAGGACCCCATGGATTTGGTCTTCATCAAGCTTATGAAGGACATTTTGAACCGATACCCACCCGATTATGTCCTTCATCAAAAAACGGGGGGCACATATAATCCGTCCAATAGACAAACCACCCCAGTATAACCCAAAAATTTTAACAAGGGAGATAAGTATGGAAATAAGACTATTAAACTCAAATGATGCCGCCAGCTATTGGCAGCTAAGGCTAGAAGCCTTGCAGCAAAATCCGGAGGCATTTTTAACAAGCTACGAAGATTCCATCAAACGAGAAAACCCAGTGGAACAGACCGCGCAAAATCTATCAGCAGAAGGAACCTATACATTCGGGGCCTTCCATAATCAAGACCTCATTGGTGTCGTCACCTTAATGCACGAGAAACCAAGCAAAATCCGCCACAGAGCCAACATTTTTGCAATGTTCGTGACGTCTAATAAACGTGTTTCCGGAGTCGGGACTGCCTTACTTACAGCCGCCATTGAAAAAGCAAAAACAATCCAAACTATTGAGAAAATCAATCTAACCGTCACAGCAAGCAATGAAAAAGCCAAGAAGCTTTATACCAAACTAGGTTTTAAATCATTTGGTTATGAAGAAAAGGCATTAATAGTGAATGGTGAATATTTCGATGAGGAGTATATGGTTTTACACCTAAAACCGTAAATAAGAAAATTAGAAAAAAGTAGGTTATTGAAAAATGAATACTAGTTTTAAAATAAACCATGCCTCGCCTTCCCCAATAGAATACATTGAGTTGAGAGTGGAGGGAGGCCTTAGCAGGAAGTCGCTTGAGGCTGCAACAATCGGCCTAAACAACACTTTGTTTTCTGTTTGTATTTATGATCAAAGCACCTTAATAGGATTAGGCAGGGTAGTCGGCGACGGAGGTACTGTTTTTCATATCGTGGACATTGTTGTCAAACCTAGCTACCAAGGTCAAGGACTCGGAAAAGTAATCATGAAGGAAATAATGAATTATCTAGAAAAGAACACTTATCCGGGCTCGTATGTAAGTCTAATTGCGGATGATCCGGCTAATAGACTCTATGAAAAGTTTGGATTTCAATATACCTATCCAAAATCTCATGGAATGTATAAGATGTACTAGATATAGTTTATCGAGTCATATTAAAAGGGGGAGGCCCGAATGCTCAAAAGCAAAAACATCTACATAAGACCCTTTACTGAAGACGATGCAGCATCCCTTCTAAAATTGCAAAAAGAAAACCGACATTTTTTCGAAAAGTTCTCCTATGAGCGCACCGATAATTTTTACACATTAGAGGCCCAGCAAAACAGAATCAAAAAGTATGCAAAGGATTGGCAAGCTGATCAGGCGTATACCTTCGGAATTTTTACAAATGATGACGCTTTAATCGGCACAATCAATCTCTTCCAAGTTCTCCGCGGTTCTCTCCAAAGCGCCTTCATTGGTTACTTTTTGGATCAAAAGCACAACGGGAAAGGCTATACTACTGAGGCTGCAAAGATCATCGTTGATTATGCGTTTAACGAGTTAAACCTGCACCGCATCGAAGCCGGCGTGATGCCGCATAATATTGGCTCTATCCGTGTGTTAGAAAAAGCGGGCTTCCATAAGGAAGGAATCGCTATTAAAAATGTCAAAATCAACGGAAAATGGGAAGAGCATCAGGTGCTGGCGATCATAAATCCCAAAGATGAATAGATGAAAAACCGGCTAGCCTCGATAATTGGCTATGCCGGTTTTAGCAGCTCCCGCTGTCACTAAATCCAAAAAAACTTCCTAAAATCATCGAAAAGATCATGATGTTTCTCTTTTTCTTCTTCCTTGATGATAGTCACCTTATTAGCACGGATAATGACTTGGTCGGCATCAATCACAAACTTTCTCCTGTTATGACGATGTCGGCTCGTTAAGCCTTCTATTTCAATTTCTACTTTTTCATCATCTCTCGATCCACTATACAAGCAGAACTCCCCCTTTCCACCTTGATTTATTAAAATATGCTATTATCAAAAAAAGGCTTGGACAAACATTCTTATTTTTAAAACTGTATCAGTTCAAATCTACAAAAATATGTAACAAACCTCCTTATATTAATAATCTTGTTTATGATAAAATTGTCCTGTAGAGAATGGAGGTAGCTGACGTTGACTTTCTACAAAGCTCTAGTTTTCATACACATTTTTTCTGCCATAATCGGAATGGGACCGGGGTTTATTTTAACAACGGTAGTTAAATCAGGGAAAACAATGACCGAATTGCGCCATTCCTATGCCATTCGAAACAAGCTGCATATCTATGTCATGATTGGCGGTGTGTTACTACTCGTGACAGGATTGGGACTTGGTTTGTTTAATACTGCACTGTTCCGTCAAGGATGGTATCTCATAAGTCTCATTCTCTTTTTGGCTGCCCTGGCAATCGGCCCGCTTGTCTTGTCGCCAAGGTCAAGACCGATTAAAGAGATGTTGAAGTCTCATAAAGGCGACGATATACCGGAGGAGTACTGGAAGTTATCTAAAGAACTCTTCTTCTGTGAAAACTTGGAAAACTTTATTTTTATCATTATCATTACTCTTATGATACTTAAACCTTTTTAGGAAAAATAAAAGTGCAAAGCCCTGCGGTTTTGCGCTTTGTTATGTAGGAGTGTTTTATGAAAAAGAAATTAGCCTATACAGGCACTGGAGTTCTGCTTGTTTTTCTACTGCTATTTGGCACCTACAAATTAATGAATTCACGAACGTACCAGTTATTTGGGGACCTAACGTATAAGGTAGATACAAATCAGAAGCTCGTGGCGTTGACGTTTGACGATGGCCCTTCGGAAAATATTCCGGAGCTTTTGCCGTTATTGGATAAATACAATGCAAAGGCAACCTTTTTTCTTATCGGCAATGAAATTAAGAAAAATCCGGAGGTAGCGAAGGAGCTGGCGGAGGCCGGCCACCAGCTTGGCAACCATACATATTCCCATGAGCGAATGATTTTTAAATCACCGTCTTATATTAAAAAGGAAATTGAATCCACCGATCAGTTAATACATGAAGCGGGCTACCAAGGTGAAATCGATGTCCGCCCGCCAAATGGAAAAAAGCTGGTCGGTCTGCCCTATTACCTGAGCAAACATGATAGAGACACGATTACCTGGAACCTAGAGCCGGACAGTTATTACACCACCGCTTCAGACAAAGTGGAGTATGTCAGGAAAAACATAGAGCCTGGGTCCATCATATTGCTGCACCCTTGGTACAGCGGATCCGCTGAAGAGCTAAAGGCGGTGGAGGGAATCTTACAATCCTTAACTGACAAAGGCTATAAATTTGTAACCGTTAATGAGCTGCAAGAATCAGCAGGTAAGTAATCTATTTAGGGAGGAATTCGTTTTGAAAAGTGCAAATCCATATGTTTTTGTTGATAATTGCCTGAACGTAATGGAGTATTATCAAGGTTTGTTTGGTGGAGACATTAAAAACATCCAACAAACGGAAGATGGCAAGTGTCTGCATGCTGAGCTTCATTTAGGTGATAGCATCATCCACTTCTCTGATACCTTTAGTAAAGTACATGTAGGAGATAACGTGAGAATTACGTTGGAGTGTGAGAGTGAAGAGGAAATTAGAAGAGTATATGACTCCCTTAGCAACGAAGGAAGAGTTACCTTTGCTTTACAAGAAACGTTCTGGGGTGCGTTGCATGCCAATCTGGTTGACCGATTTGGAATTGGCTGGCTGCTGAACTATCAGAAATAAGGACGCGTGAAAATGCTTTACTTCTAAATGAGGTAAAGCATTTTTTAATGCTTTTTATAACCCCAATAAATAACAAGAGCAACTGGAAGGATAAGAGGAATGACAATAAAAAATGAAAAGGTCCAAATGGTACCAAGTAAGAAAACCGCATCACTACAGCCGTCGGATCCGCATTCCGTAGCGCGAAATCCTTTTTCAGAGATGGACGCAAAATAACCAAGCAGCCGTATTCCGAACAGGAAAAACCAAAAGATGATAATGGTTATTAATGGTAAGATAATCTTGTTCAAATGACCACCTCCCTTGGAATGCCTCTCGTATCATTCTGTTCTAAAGATAAAAGAAAGATTCACCGTGCCATCTAAAGAAAAAGCCCTATTTAGTCCGTTCTATACAATTAAACCCAATAATGAAAAGTTATAACCCTATAACAGATTTGTATTTTCTTCCAGATAATGCAACGGTGTAACATAAAGATAATATAGATTTAGGGGGTTACTTTTATGGAGTTAAAAAAACTGTCATGGGCAACGGTGGTAATGGAATCAAATGGAACTTCAATCCTTTTTGATCCGCTAGGGGCGCCAATTAAGGGACAGGACCGGCCGCTCGCTGCTAAATTAGGCGAACCATTAGAGCCTTTAGTTTCACTATGGACCATCAAAAGGCCCGATGCTATTTTGGTTACCCATTTCCATCCGGATCATTTTGATTATCAATCGGTCTTGGATAGCTTTGGTGATGATGTTCAACTTTATCTTCCAAAGGAATCTGAGAGTTATGCTGCTAAATGTGGATTTAAAAACGTAATCGGAGTCAGTCCAAATGAGGATTTTATCGTAAATCATGTAAAGGTTTCGGCCTTTTATTCAGTCGATGGCTTTGGCTCTCCACAGGTTTCATGGATTGTTAATGATGGCGCCCATACGATTGTCCACTGCGGGGATACACTGTGGCATGGGTTTTGGTGGCGGATGGAGCAGCAATATGGGCCAATCCAGGCTGCCTGCCTTCCGGTAAACAGCCCCATCCTCCATGTTGCCGGTTTGAAAGCACAAAGCAGTTTGCCAGCCTGTTTGACGCCTGAGGAGGCAGTTGAAGCTGCGAAAATATTAAGTGTTGAATATCTGGTTCCGATTCATTATGGAACGTTTAATAATCCTCCATTTTATATCGAAGCAGAAAATGTGGTGGAAAGGTTAATACAACGAGGCAATGAACTAGGTGTTAATATAAAAATTTTACGTCCAAATGAACTCCTTTTTCTTGGAGACACGATAAAACAATCTGCCAAATAAAAACAAACAGGAGTGATACCTTTGAAAATTCAATTAATCAGACATGCGACGGTTAAAATCAACATGAATGAATATCATTTCTTAGTGGACCCGATGTTCAGTTCTAAAGGAGAAATGGACCCGGTAGCGAATGCCGCCAATACTTGCAAAAATCCCTTAGTAGAATTACCGTTTCCTATCGAAAACATCCTTGAAGGCATTGATGCTGTCATACTGACTCATTCCCATCGCGACCACTTTGATGATGCCGCAATCAAAACCATTCCGAAGGATTTAAAGATTTTTTGCCAGCCCGAAGATGAAGAAAAGCTGCGTGGGATTGGTTTTTCCAACGTTACAAAAATTAAGGAAGAAGAGAACGGGAATGGGATCCGTTTTACTAGAACGGGAGGGAAGCACGGAACTGGTGAATTAGGCAATCAGATGGGAACTGTGTCCGGGTTTATTATGGAGTCTGCGGGAGAGCCTTCCCTGTATATTGCCGGAGACACCATTTGGTGCGATGAAGTTCAGGAGGCCTTGAAGGAACACTCGCCTGAAATCATCATTTTAAATGGCGGGGAGGCGCAGTTTTTAACAGGTGATCCGATTACTATGGGAATCAAGGATATTGAAAGAGTAAGTGAAGAGGCCCCTTCCTCCAAAATTATTGTGGTTCACATGGAGTCGTGGAACCATTGCCTGTTGAGCAGGGAAGAATTGAGGGGATATATTGCAAAAAATGGCTTAACTAATGTAACGGTCCCGTCTAACGGAGAGATTTTTGAGTTTTAAAGGTAAAGTCACGAGTAACTCACTCGTGACTTTTTTTACAATGAAATTCTGTCTCCCCGGCTATTGGGCTGGGAAGTGACTAGAAATTCAATGTCATTGTCTGTCTCGTTGAAAATTTGATGAGAAACCATTGGCGGCACCTCGTACCCTTCCATTTGTTCGAGAATCACTCGTTTTCCATCAACCTCAAGGGTGGCGGTTCCGGACAAAATGAAAAAGAATTGCCGAGCCTGAACATGGTAATGTCTTTCCTCGGCAGTGTGGGGAAGCATGCGTTCATGGATGATACTCAAATTTGCATCCTTCACTAAATGCCAGCCGTCGCATTGTTGTCCCCAAATGTAGTGTTCCGCATTAGATTTGCTTCGTTTCATTATTTCTACCTCCATTCACCATTAATTGTACATACATTATACTACCTTTCATTAGACAGATAGTTTGTTAATTTCCGATGTTTATCTAAAATGGTAAAATGTTCAAAAGGGCTTTAAAAAGGATGAGCGCTATATGAATATTGATTACTTTCGAAGTTTTGTAGAAACGGTCAATCAAAAAAGTCTTTCCAAGGCAAGTGAGCGTCTTAATATATCGCAGCCGGCATTAAGCAAGCAAATTCGTAAATTAGAAGATTTCTTTGATGCGCCATTATTAGTGCGGTCCACATCAGGAGTCGTTCTTACCGAGGCAGGGGAGTTAGTCTACAAAAGGCTGCCGCAAATTCTTGGTGATCTATCAATTCTTCAAAATGATCTTAACAGTTTGAAGGAAATAAGAAGTTATAGAGTTGGGACCTTGCCAAGTTTAGCAGGCAATTATATCCCGTCCCGAATCTTAAAATTGAAGGAGAAAGGGATCCATGTGGAGGTTGTTATAAAGAACGCCTCTCAAGAAGTATTTGAACTCCTAAAAAATGGGGAAATCGATGCCGCCATCATTGAAGAAATGCCGGTCAATAAAACTTATTGGCAAAAGGAAATTTTTGAAGAGCCTTTATATGCCATCCTCCGCACTTCTCATAAACTTTCTGGAAATCAGTCTGTTCAAATTGAAGAGATTAGTGACGAGGAATTTGTATTGTATCCTTCGTTCTGTACGATTAGGGAAAGTGTCAGCAGGATGTTCCGTGAACAGGAGAAAGAGCTTAAGATTATTAGAGAGATAGATTTTGGTGATTTTTTAATCGGATACGTTGCGGCCGGGTCTGGGATTACCGTGGTACCAGAAATGAGTATCAAGAATCTGGGGAACTCATTTGTAAAAGCCATACCTTTAAACCATTCCTCAGCCAAACGGACAATTTCGCTGATTGCAAATTCGAATACAACTGGAAAAGCATTATATCCATTTTTTAAAAAACGTTAGGGGGATGGGATTTTGTTTAAAGATATTATTGAAACTGAGGCAGAACTGCGGGAATTACTGGGTTCACCAAGTGAACTGGCTTCCAAAAAGGTCATTCACCATTTAGATCATCATTGCGTGGAATTTCTTTCAAAAACGCCGTTTTTGGTGATGTCTACTGCTGACGGGCAGGGGTTTTGTGATGTTTCCCCACGTGGAGACCGGCCCGGGTTTGTCCATGTCTTAAATGAAAAACAGTTCGTCATACCGGAGCGGCCAGGTAACAAAAGGGTAGATTCTTTGCGAAATATATTATCCAATCCCAGAGTTGGACTGCAGTTTTTCATACCGGGGTTGGGAGAGACACTAAGGGTAAATGGGAAAGCTTGTATAGTCAGAGATGAGGAGCTGCTTGAGAAGATGGCGGTTGGAGGGCGGAAGCCGCTTTTAGGGATTGGAGTGGACTTGGAAGAGTGTTTTATTCACTGCGCAAAAGCCTTAAAACGCTCAGGTTTATGGGATACAGAGTCCTGGTTTGAAAAAGAACTGCTGCCATCTGCAGCTAAGATCCTTTTTGCACACGCAAAGCTCCCCAATTCCAGTGTCGATACCATTCAAAAAAGTCTTGAGGAGAGCTATACTAAGAGGATGTATTGATTAAATTAGGGATACGACCTGAGGACAAGACTGCTGTGCAAAAGAGGAGAACTGTCCGAAGAGAGAGGTCCTACGGACAAAACAGCTAGGACAAAAGAATAATGTCCGCAGACAGTGGTCCTACGGACAATACCGCTAACAAAAAGAAGAAAAATGTCCGTAGGGAAGCTCCTAAGGAAGAGCCGCTGGCTACTGATAAGATTTAAATCAACATACATTCATTTATGTAAAAGGAAGTTATCAAAAAATGAAGCATTACGTAGTCGGTTTTGCATTTAACCACACAATGGAGTATGTTCTGATGCTAAAAAGAAACAAACCGCCTTACCAATATCTTTATAATGGTGTAGGTGGAAAAATCGAACTTGGCGAGGATCCGCACCATGCCATGTTTCGGGAACTCCAGGAGGAAACGGGTTTAAGAAAGTCTGATATTCAAACATCTAGTCATTTAACCACGCTGGAATTTAAGGCAGGAGTAAAACTATCCGTTTACTATTTCCAATTGAACCGGAACATTGAACCCTCCCCCACAGTTAAAACAATGGATGAAGGCACATTGGAATGGCTGCATATAGAAGATGACCATTTGCTGGACGCCTCCAACCCCAAAATGGCGGGAGACGGAAATGTTGCCTATTTTATTCAATTTGCTCAAAAATTACATAAAGGAGTTGCCTCTTATTAAAGACAGCAGAAAAAACCTAATCGGAGGAAGACAGCCATGAAAGAAATCCAGGAATTCGCCAAACAATTCCATAAAGAAATGAACTGGGAAATCAGCAATGAAAGCTTTGAGGAAGCCAGGGCTTCTCTTTTAAATAACTACATGCTGCTGACAACAGAAGTGGCGGAGGTCGCGGAGGAACTGAGAAAAGCCTTTAACATGACAAGGACTCTAGTCAATGAAGGCATGGAGGAAGGGAAGGCCTTCGAAATGTCTAAGGATTTTATAAAAGAAGACATCGGCAAAGAATTGGCTGACTGCCTAGCCTACATGCTCAAATTTTATAATTATTTCGGCCTCGACCTTGAGGAAACCTTTTACGCAAAAATGGAGGAAGTCAAGAACCGGCGTAACAAGGATGTCGTGCCAGCAAAAAAATAAAAGACAGGAAGCGCATTCCTGTCTTTCTTCGTTTAGGCCTTAATCTGACCGAACGGTTTTTATTTTAAAAATAAAATAATAATACTTATAAATGACAATTAACAGCAGCACGCTTTTCACGATATAGCTAGGATGAAGGAAAAAAGGAATCGTAATCATCGCATCCGCAAACAACAAAATCGACAGCTTCTGCTTTAGGGTCATCGACCGTTCCCGGACGAAGCTTTCCAAATGGCGTTTATAGAGGTGTGTCCCCTTAAACCAGCGCTCAAACCGTGCTGAACCTTTCATGAAGCAAAAGGATGCCAAGAGCAACAAAGGTGTTGTTGGCACCACGGGTAAAACAATCCCTATAATCCCCAAGCCAAGCGAAATAAAGCCAATCACTATGAAAATAAACTTAATAATACGGTTTTGACTAATCATTGTCCTCGAACTCAAATCTAGTTTTTCCTTCATTATACCCTATCAGAAAATAGGTAAGCTAGAATCTCCGGCATTCTCTCCCGGAAGAAACGATAATGGTGTTCGGCATCTTCCACACTTACAAAGCGTGTATCGCCAATCTGGCTGCTTAAAAGGTCATAGACCTGTCTGGCAAAGCCGAAAAACATCTTGCTTGCCTGGGGATCATCCGTAACTTCTTTCGTACCAATATCCATGTAAAACTTCTCAATTCCAGATAAATCACTGTGTTTAATAAATTCCTCCAAGGTTTCTTGGTTCCGATAAAAGCCTGGCGAAAGTACGGCGATTTTTCTGAATATCTGCGGATAACAACAGGCTGCATAAGTGGAAATGATCGCTCCTAACGAAATCCCAGCCATCGCTGATTCATGCTCAAGTGTCCGGTATTTACGGTCGATGAAAGGCTTCAATTCGTGGACAATAAAATCCAAATAGTCCTCGCCCTTCCCGCCTGAAGGACTGGCATAGCCTAATATTTCCTCACTTAACTTTCCTTGTTTCCACGGGCAGTATTCGTCTATCCGACCCTCGCCCTCAGTATTCAAATCAATCCCAACCACGATAATTTCAAGACCAGATTCCTCTAAAAACTTTTTCAAACCTAATGAAGTTCCGTTAATAGCACCTTCATCCTCAAACACATTCTGCCCGTCGTGCATATAGAGAACGGGATACCGTTTCAGTCCGTTCTGATAGGATTCTGGCAAAAAAACACGAATCATTCTATCCTGCTGAAATGATGTCATATAAAGGGTGAATTTTTCCAACACAATGAACCACTTCCAATCATGCAATCTCCTAAACTTAAATTTATCATAAACACCAATTTTTGCCTAAATTTTTTATATAAAAAGAAGTTAACAGGATTTATAATATGGTTTGATGTGGAAAAAATTCCAGACTATTGGAGTGGTGCGAAATGCTCGCGAGGAAAACGAAAAAGATACAGAGCCAAACGGAATCCATTGCATCCTTGGAAGAGGTGATGATTGGCGGCAGAAAGCAATGGGTCCTATTCAGAGGGGAAAATGTTGACCAGCCTATTATGCTGTTTTTGCACGGCGGACCGGGCACAGCGCAAATTGGATTCGCTCCCAAATTTCAAAAGGACCTTGAAAAGGAGTTCTTAATCGTCAATTGGGACCAAAGAGGGGCAGGATTATCTTACTCTCCCGATGTCAGAAAAGAGGAACTGACCGTTGATATCATTTTAAGCGACACTATTCAATTAATCGAATATCTCCTCAAACGTTTCAAAAAGGAAAAGCTGATCCTCGTAGGACATTCATGGGGAACGGTCCTTGGTATATTGGCTGTTCAGAAGTGTCCGCAATATATCTCTAGCTATATCGGCATTGGCCAGGTGGCCGATATGCGTGCGGGGGAAAAGCTATCATATGAATATACATTGAACAAGGCCCGTGAACTAAAAAATGTGAAAGCTCTTAAGGAACTAGAAGGGCTTGTTTATAATCCTGCTGACATGGACTACTTAAATGTCCAAAGGAAATGGCTGACAAAGTTTGGGGGCTCCTATATCGGGGTCAATGAATTTAATTTGATTTATTCCAACATGCTGTTTGCCAAGGAATATACACTGAAGGACTGGTTTTCTTATATAAAAGCGGGAAGATTTTGTTTGGAGACCATGTGGGAAGAGCTTTTGGCGGTAGATTTCATAACGAATGCGGCGAAGTTGGAGGTGCCGGTTTACATTTTTGCCGGCAGGCAGGATTATCAAACACCATCGCAGCTGGCCAAGCAATATTTTGATGTACTGCAATGCCCGCAGAAAGAATTCGTTTGGTTTGAAAACTCGGCCCATCTGCTGAACTTTGAAGAGCCTGAAAAATTTTTTCAGGAATGTATAAAAATTAAACAAAGGCTGTCATAAATAAACTGAACTCTGGCAACAGAGTTCTTTTTTGGCTAATAGTAAAGTGTAAATTTTCACAAATTTATACTTTACTAACGCATAAATTCAACTACGCCTCTGTCTTCGTCCTATCGGACTCGCCAATCGGCGAGTTTTCATTTATGTTATAGTTCAATTTACATAGTTAATTGATATTGTGAAATAGTTATATTTTCAAAATAGTCCAAATGGTTTAGATAAAAATGGTATCACTTTGCCATTGATTTAAATACAATTTAAAAATAAAATTATATTAGGCGAAGGAATTGTGATTATCTTCATTTGTTTTTTGAAAGTAAAGAGGTAAAATGAAAAATTCCTCTATGCAGTTTTAATTTCAACAAGGAGAGGTGCATGTTATGAAAAGAATTAGCTTGGCTTGGCAAATCTTCATTGGTTTAGTGCTTGGTATTATTGTTGGTGCCATTTTCTATGGAAACCCGCATATTGCTGATTACTTACAGCCAATTGGAAACGTTTTTATTCGGTTAATTAAAATGATTGTTGTACCAATTGTGGTTTCGAGTATCATAGTAGGGGTTGCCGGTACCGGTGATATGAAATCTTTAGGGAAACTCGGCGGCAAAACGCTGCTATATTTTGAAATCATTACGACAATTGCCATTGTTGTTGGTCTTTTGGCCGGTAACATCTTCCATCCAGGGACTGGCGTTGACCGTTCTCACTTAACTAAAACTGACATTAACACGTATGTGGAAACTGCCAAAACAACAGAAACCCATTCAATGGTTGATACTTTTGTCAATATTGTTCCGACCAATATCATGCAGTCATTAGCGAACGGTGATATGTTAGCGATCATCTTCTTCTCCGTCATGTTCGGATTGGGCGTTGCCGCTATTGGGGAAAAAGGAACCCCGATAATCAATTTCTTCAAGGGAACAGCTGATGCTATGTTCTATGTGACCAATCAAATTATGAAGGTTGCTCCAATTGGTGTATTTGCCTTAATTGGTGTAACAGTTTCAAAATTTGGGTTATCTTCGCTAATTCCTTTAGGGAAATTGGTCATCGTTGTGTACGGTGCCATGGCGTTCTTTATTTTAGTGGTCTTAGGATTAACAGCTAAAATAGTCGGTTTTAATATCTTTAAGCTATTGAAATATTTGAAAGACGAACTATTATTAGGTTATTCTACAGCAAGCTCGGAAACAGTTCTTCCAAAAATTATGGAAAAAATGGAGAAACTCGGCTGTCCAAAGGCGATTACCTCCTTCGTTATACCAACGGGCTATTCCTTTAATCTGGATGGTTCTACCTTGTACCAAGCTATTGCGGCGTTGTTTATTGCACAAATGTACGGAATCCATATGAGCATCGGCCACCAAATTACGTTGGTGCTGGTATTGATGATTACCTCTAAAGGGATTGCCGGGGTTCCAGGTGTATCATTCGTTGTTCTTCTTGCCACTTTGGGAACCGTAGGTATCCCAGTAGAAGGTCTTGCCTTCATCGCCGGGATTGACCGTATTCTAGACATGGCACGGACTTGCGTCAATATCGTCGGCAACTCTTTGGCTGCCATCGTAATCTCAAGATGGGAAGGCCATAAGGTTGATGACGAGGTAAAAGAATTAGTGGCATAGTGGTAATAATAAATCAAGGTGTCTGATACTTTTATGGTGTCAGGCGCCTTTTTATTATGGCGAACTTTGAAAAAATAGGTCCTTGTTTAATTAGATTAGTCTGAAAAAATTACCAAGAATAAAGGTAAAACTACATTTGTGAAGGTTTGTAAAATATTGTTAATATTTTGACGAAAAAACGCCTGGAAGAAGTTCCAGGCGTTTTTTTTGCAATCTCTGAAAATGTAAAATAGTAGTAAATGCGCCAATACCTTTTCAAATGGTTACACATATTTTAGTAATATAGGACAACCACTTGAGGGAGGTGCAATTTTTTGCATAACGGAGGACAAAGAAATCCATTTGGCTTTTGTATATTCCCTGGTTACCGCTGGTGAGGTCCAGGCTGCAGCGGGCCGGGTGCCCCCATTAATGATGTTGATGAATGTTGTCAGTGGCATGACAATTGCCTAAAACGTGGAATTGACCCATGTCACTGTGATTTTGGATTCATGGATTGCCTGCGCCACAAACGAAATCGACATACAGATAAAGGAAGAAAAGCGGCGCTAATGTATGATTTTATGAAGATGAAGACTGCATTTACCTGTCGCGAACGGTATGAATCTCGGGATTGAAAATATGTTCATGAAGTATTTTCGCCAGTAAGCCTCTCAAATAATCGACAAAAAAATATAAATGATGGGTATAATTTTTCGTCTGAAATCTGCGCCATTATGCATGTTACTGCCGTATTTATCCAATCATAAACCGATTCTCGATTACCGAAAATAATAGCGGTCGCTTGAATATTGCAAAGGGGGAAACGGTATGAAATGGCATAAGCGGATTCTTTCGATGATTCAGGAGCGTCAGGATAAAAAGGTGGCCTTGGCAGTGGACACTTCAAGTAATGATGCCCCAACGATTCTCATCAATAACATAGTCAAACTGTTTGAAACAGTCAAACCTGATACGATTTTGGTTCAAGCAGATTTTAAAATAAGGAGCATTTCTCCGGTGAAGAGCGACACGATTAAATGGTATTCTCACGGGAAATCCTCCTATACATTAGTTCTAGAGTGGGCGAAGCAAGAACAAATCGATACGCTGTTTTATATTACCGATGTCACCGGCTTTTTTTCCGAAGACATAGAAAAGCTCGATTATGAAATGTTTTGGCTTGTACCGGGCGTATTCCTTCCAAGAGTGCCGTTTGGCAAAGCAATTAAAGTGGCCTAAAATCGTTAAAAAGACCAAATCCCAGGTTTGGTCTTGTTCGTCCTTATTCTAATAAAATAAAAAAAAGCGTGGTGGCTGCCACGCTTCAAAACGGTTGGATGTTTAGGAGGGTTGTCCAAACAGAATTAGTATCCCATGAAGCTTGTTCCTACAATAATCAAAAGGATGAACAGAACGACAATCAATACGAAACTGTTGCCCATGCCGTACATAACCTCACCTCCTTTTCAGGTACTACAATGTATTCAAAGGGTTTATTTTTTGAACTGGACAAGTATGGAATTATACCGAAATATCTTTATCTGTTGAAAAAATAAAATTCTAAAAGATGGTATTGCCTTCAACAATTTCATATAATTATTCTATTATGCAAAGATTGTAGGAGGCAGAAATGTCGAAAAAGACGATTGTTTTTACAGGCGGGGGTACCGCAGGCCATGTTACACCAAATCTCGCCATCATCAGTGAGATAAGAAATGACTGGGATATAAAATATATTGGCTCCAAAAAGGGCATTGAAAAGGAATTAATTGAAAAAATCGGAGTCCCGTATTATGGAATAAGCAGCGGGAAGCTGAGAAGGTATATTGATTTTGAAAATGTTAAGGATATCTTCCGAGTGTTGAAGGGCTGCCTAGAGGCAAGAAGGGTTTTGAAAAAATTAAAGCCCGATTTGGTGTTTTCGAAAGGTGGATTTGTGTCTGTTCCGGTCATAATTGCAGCCAGTTCTTTAAAAATCCCGATCTTTATCCATGAAAGTGATATGACTCCGGGTCTGGCGAATAAGATTTCCCAACGGTTTGCGAACAAAATCTTTACATCCTTTGAAGAGACGGAAAAATACTTTCCGAAAGGTAAAGTGAAGGCCATTGGCTCACCAATAAGGAAGGAAATTTTAGAGGGCTCGGCGGACAAAGGGAAACGCTCCCTAGGATTCCATGGCGGCCGGCCGATTCTGACCATTATGGGTGGAAGCCTGGGGGCAAGAAAGATCAATGAGGCAGTAAGAGGCTCGCTAAAAGAGCTGACGGTAAAGTACCAAATTGCTCATTTGTGTGGGAAAAATAATCTTGATCCCAGCCTTGAAGGCGTTCCAGGGTACAAGCAATTTGAATATGTACATGAAGAGCTCTCGGATATTTTAGCAGCAACAGACCTGGTGATTACAAGGGGAGGCTCCAATGCCATTTTTGAATTTTTGGCATTAAATATCCCGATGTTAATTATTCCACTCGGTCTGCAGCAAAGCAGGGGCGACCAGATTTTAAATGCAAAAGCCTTTGCGCAAAAAGGATTCTCCTTCACCCTTGAAGAAGAACAATTAACTAGTGAATCGCTTTTGAAACATCTGGAAGAGCTTGACCAAAAAAGTGCGGAGATCCGCCAGAATATGAAGCGTTCACAGCAAGGGGAAGCCCTGCAGACGCTGGTTACGGAAATCAATAAATATAGATAAAAAAAGCTAGCGAAGGCTAGCTTTTTTAATTGGATTGGGTATTTAATTTTTCTAATTCATCTTGAATTGCCTTCACGTCAATTCGTTCAAATAATGGCTTCACTCCAGTAATTTTGTCCGGGACAGAATCGGTAGATTCCCATGTAAACTCGGAACGAGCAAACATCTGATTGACCTCTTTGCTGGAGAACGGCAAAAACGGTGCTAATAATTGCGCTAAATTCAATATGACGATCGTACAATTGAAAATGGTTTGGTCGCATTCGCTTTTATTTTCAGCAATTTGTTTCCATGGCTTTTGTTCGTCAAAATATTTATTCGTTAATCGGACGAGAATGAAAACCTCTTCTAATGCCTGTTTGAAATGCCCGCCTTCAATACTCTTACCAACCGTCTGATAGGCCTTTTTTATTTTGGCGTGAATATCAGGTTTAATAGAACCAATTGGTATATGGCCTCCGTAATATTTTTCAATAAACTTCAACGTCCTATTGACCAGGTTCCCATACCCGCCAAGCAACTCGGAGTTGTGGCTATAAATAAATTCCCTCCAAGAAAAATCAGTATCCCGATTCTCAGGGGCGTTTATTGTTAAAAAATAACGAAGCGAATCGGGATGGTATTTTTCCAATATGTCCGGCACCCAAACAGCCCAATTGCGGCTGGTCGAAATCTTTTTCTTTTCAAGCGTTAAATATTCATTCGAAACAATATGGTCAGGAAGCTTTTTGTTTTGAATGCCTAGTAAAATCGCTGGCCAAATGATGCTATGAAAAGGAATATTATCTTTTCCGTGCACATAATAAGAAATGGCGTCCTCACTCCAAAATTTTGAATCGTTTTTTCCGGAATCCAAGGCCCATTTTTTGCTGGCGGAATAATACCCCGAGACTGCCTCAATCCAAACATAGATTTTTTTCTCTTCATATCCTTTTACGGGTACGCTGATTCCCACAGGTAAATCTCTGGATACAGCTCGGTCTTGCAGTCCTTCGTTGATATATCTTTCTGTTAATTGGATAGCATTCTGCCGCCAGGCAGCATTCTTTTTAGCTCTGGAAACCAAGTTTGTGAGCGGTTCTTTGAATTTTGTTAATGAAAAATAGAAGTGCTCCGTTTGCCTGATGGCCGGAGTATTCCCGCATAGCTTGCACTTTTTCTCTAATAGGTCGATTGGGTCCAGCATGGTGGAGCAATAATCACATTGGTCGCCGCGTGATGGCTGACCGCAATTGGGACAAATCCCCTCGACGTATCGGTCAGGAAGAAACTGCTCGCAGGATTCACAATACGTTTGCTCGATTTCTTTTTTATAAATATAGCCATTGTTGATGAGATCCAAGAAAATTTGCTGAACCGTTTTATGGTGGTGCTCTGAATCTGTTCTCGTGTAGCAATCGTATGAAAATCCTAGCCTTTTAAAATTGTCGTCGAACTCGTTATGGTAGCGGTCGGCAATTTCCTTTGGGGAAACACCTTCCTGTTTGGCGCGGATAGCAATCGGTGTCCCGTTGCAGTCACTTCCAGAAACGTACAATACATTTTCTCCTCGTTGCCGATAGTAACGGGCCAAAATATCGCCCGGCAAAAGGCTTGCGATATGACCGAGATGCAGCGATCCATTCGCATACGGCCATGCTCCTCCAATAAATACATTCATTTCAATTACCTCCTTTTTTGAAAAACAAAAAACCCCGCCCTTATCCATAGAAAATAGATAAGGACGGGGTTATATTAATATCCCGTGGTACCACCTTAATTTACTAACTGCTCACGCAATCAGTCTCTGCAAGTACGGAACGTTGATGTTCGATACTGTGGTTTTGATAACGAGTACCAACTCTCGCCGCAGCCTACTAGTTACAGGGAGTAACGTTCAGGACGGAGCTCAGAGGCCATTGTTCAAATGAGTCACTTTGCTTCTTTTCAGCTCCCGAAGCTCTCTGGTGAAAGTATCGTCATTTTACTTTTCCTCATCATCGCTTATGATGAATATATTGGATTTATTATAAAGGGTAAATTTTTCAAAATCAATGAATATTTGAAAATGGGCTTTAAGTATTGAACGGGAAAAACAAAGCCTGCTATTTTGCCCGAAACGTGAAATTTTTGAGTGGAACGGTAAAAATAAGGCCTCTATTTTGCCCGAAGCATGAAAATTTTGAGTGGAACGGTAAAAATAAGGCCGCTATTTTGCCCGAAACATGAAAATTTTGAGTAGAACGGTAAAAATAAGGCCGCTATTTTGCCCGAAACATGAAAATTTTGAGTGGAACGGTAAAAATAAGGCATCTATTTTGCCCGAAGCATGAAATTTTGAGTGGAACGGTAAAAATAAGGCATCTATTTTGCCCGAAACATGAAAATTTTGAGTAGAACGGTAAAAATATAAGGCCGCTATTTTGCCCGAAACATGAAAATTTTGAGTGGAACGGTAAAAATAAGGCATCTATTTTGCGCGAAGCATGAAAATTTTGAGTGGAACGGTAAAAATAAGGCCGCTATTTTGCCCGAAACATGAAAATTTTGAGTAGAACGGTAAAAATAAGGCCGCTATTTTGCCCGAAACATGAAAATTTTGAGTGGAACGGTAAAAATAAGGCCGCTATTTTGCCCGAAACATGAAAATTTTGAGTAGAACGGTAAAAATATAGCCTGCTATTTTGCCCAAAACCTGAAAATGGATGATGGAACAGGAAAATAAAGCCCGGTATTTTGCCCGAACCTTGAAAATAGAGGCTAGAACGGGAAGAATAAGCCCGCTATTTTGCCCGAACCTTGAAAATGGAGGATGGAACGGTAAAAATAAACCTTCTATTTTTACCTTTTAACAAAAATAAGACTGTTACGGGTAAAAATACCGCAACCCTGCTCACATAAAAGAAAAGACCCTGCCAAACGGCAGGGATTCTTCTTATCTTAATTTCCGAATCACAGCCCGCACCGGACTTCCATCTGCCTCCACCAATGGCAGCGGCAGAGCAGCCAACTCATAATCCCCTGGCTCTACCTCATCCAAGACCAATCCCTCTAAAATATGAATCCCGCAGCGAGTAAGCTCATGGTGAGCGGAAAGCTCTTTACTATCAATAGCGTCCACGGATGGTAAATCGAGTCCAAGCAGTCGTACACCCCTCTCAGAAAGATACGCCGCCAACTCCGGCTCTACCGGGGGAATCAAACTAGGAAACGCACGACGGTCTGACCAAGCATCAGTCCGAATTAAAAGTCGCTCAACGCCTCCCAAATCCACACCATTAAGCTCCTTAACTCCTATTTTTGCCACATTCGGCAAATGAACAACCCGCGCCGGGCCAATATACAAATTAATATCCAAATCAATAACCCTTTTTCCATCATTATCAAAATGGAATGGAGCATCAATGTGGGTACCGGTGTGAGCACTCATCGTGATTTCGCCGACATTGCAGGAGCCGCTTTCCTCCATGCTCCAGCTTACCTTATATGAGAAAGGGGTATCCCCCGGCCAAACGACAATATTGTTATCCAGCCGCTGCGAAATATCTATCCATTTATTCATTCAAATACCGCCTCCAACACATTTATAGCCTAAGTGTATTACAGCTTTGTCCTTAGGCTCAAGAGCTCCGGGAAGAATTGATGGTCAATGACCTTTTTTAAATATGGGACACCGGAGGATCCGCCAGTTCCTTTTTTATGGCCAATAATTCTCTCCACGGTCGTCAAGTGATGAAACCTCCAGAGCTGCTGCTGATTGCCGATGTCGACCAGTTTTTCAGCCAGTTCGTAGAGGTCCCAGTATTTATCAGTATTGCGGTATACATCCAGCCACGCCTCCTCGACACTGTTATTTGGCTCATAACACACCGACCAATCTCGTTTCAGCACAACTCCATCAACAGGTAATCCATTAGCTGCAAGGGCGGAGATGGCTGCATCATAAATGCTAGGCTCGCCAAGAGCATCGCACATCTTTTTATATAGATCAGCCTGATGCCGATAAACAGCCAATTTCCCTGGGTTTTTCTGACCTAACGCAAACTCAATCAACCTATTTTGATACGATTGGAACCCAGAAGAACGTCCAAGTTTATGGCGAAATTGCATGTAATCAGCAGGCGTCAAGGTCGTGAGAACATTCCACGACTGGATTAACTGCTGCTGAATCTTGGAAACACGAGACAACATCTTAAACGAGGGCTCCAAATCGTTTCGGAGAATACATTGGATGGCTGCGTTCACTTCGTGCAGAATTAGCTTCATCCATAGCTCGCTCGTCTGGTGGATGATGATAAACAGCATTTCATCGTGGTGGTCGGATAACAGCCGCTGGCTCGATAGGATGTTATCGAGCTGAAGATAATCCCCGTAGGACATTTCTTTTTGAAAGTCAGTCTTAATTTCCTTATCTAAACCAAAGTTTTGGTCTTGCGCATCGCTTTCCATACATTTAGGCTCCTTTATTAAATTTTTTTTAAAAAAGACCAAATACTACGCGACGATATCCCGCTCATTGGCAAACTTCTCATACTGCTTCTCCGACATAATCACCTTCAGAACTTGAACAACCTTCCAAACTTCTTCAAAGGTGTTGTAAAGAGCAACCGGAGCCAGCCGGATGATATTAGGAGCTCGGAAATCTGGAACGACCCCATTTTCTTTTAATGCTTTGCAAATGCGGGCCGCCTCATCATGCTCAAGACTGACATGTCCACCGCGGCGAGAATCCTCTTGAGGATTTCCAACCACGAAATCCAAATCAGTCAACTCATGTTCAATTAATTTCATCAAATAGCGGGTAAATTGAAGGGATTTTAATCGAATATTCTCAATCCCGGCTTCAGCGAAAATCTCCAGGGAGCCAATAAGAGGGGCGAGGCTCAAAACATGTGGTGTGCCAATTTGATAAGCGGCCGCTGTTTCCGCCGGTGTAAAGGTATGCTCCAAATCAAATTGCTTCTCTTTGTTCGAGCCAAACCATCCAGCTAAACCAGGGGATACCCCAAAATGTTTCCGATTCACATACAAACCACCGACTGCCCCAGGCCCGCCGTTTAAATATTTGTAATTGCACCAATAGGCAAAATCAACATCCCATTCGCTGAAGGAATGAGGGATGGCGCCAATCGAATGGCAGGCATCAAAACCTATTAAAATATTCCTCTTATGTGCTTCCGCCGTTAACCGTTTCATATCCAGTACTTGCCCGCTCCGGTACAATACTGTCGGAAGGATGACCAAGGCAACGTCATCGGTCATCGCTTCGATAATATCGTCCTCTTCTATGAATCTACCATCGCGGCTCCTCACGCATATAAGGTGGGCATCCGGATCATGACCATGAAGCTGTAGCTGGCTTTTTAATGCATAAATATCACTAGGAAAGTTTAATTCATCGGCTAATATTTTCGTCCGGGATCCTGTTGGTTTATAAAAAGTAGCAATGAGCTGATGGAGATTAGTAGTTGTGGAACTGCAGGCAATTATCTCGTCCCGAGCTGCTCCAATAAGGGGTGCCGTCATTTCTCCCAATTTTTCTGATAGGAAAAACCATGGCTGCTTTCCTTTTGTCCAGCCATCGATTCCAAATTCCTTCCAAGCTTCGATAGTATCGAGAAGGGTCCGTTCCGCCCGTTTGGAAAGCAAACCTAGAGAGTTTCCGTCCATATAAATGGAATCCGGCTTGATGAAAAACTCATCACGAAATCCCGAAAGAGCATCTTCATTGTCCAATTTTCTGGCAAAATCCAGCGTTGGCACAAAATCTTCTACGTTCATCGGTCTCCTCCTTTTCTTATAAAATATATATTCCAACTGCAACGTAACAATGTATAGGAAATGGGTGTCAGGCACCGCTCGTGGACACTTGTGAAAAGGAGGCAAAAAAATAGATTGGTGACAGCACCAATCAAGATTATGGGAAGTTTTAAGAAATGAGTTCGACGAACTTATTTCTTAATTAAGTTACCTTTATAATAGGGAAAAGTTATGTAGAAGTTAGGGGGAAGATGTGTGGAATTTGTGAAGATTATACTTTTTAAAAGCCAACTGCTAACTCGCAAATAGCATCCCTAAAAACTTTGGTACAAAATGGTTTAATTTACAGTTTACTTGTTTTATAATTTTATATGTTAACCTGTTTGTAATTTTAGTTAACAAATAAAATTGAGGTGATAATGTGAGTTGGTCAAAACTAGCAAATGAAGTGCTCGAAGGATACGTTCTAACAAAAGAACAAGCCAAGGAAATTTTGCACTCTAAAGACGACGATATCTTGTCTCTAGTCAATGCCGCCTATGAAATCCGCAGACATTATTATGGTAAGAAGGTAAAGTTAAATTTAATCATTAACGCCAAAAGCGGTCTATGTCCAGAGGATTGCGGATATTGTGCGCAGTCCATTAAAGCAAAAACGGAAATCGATCGGTATACCCTCATCAGCAAGCAGACCATTGTGGAGGGCGCCAAGGAAGCAAAGAAAAACAAAATCGGTACATACTGTATCGTCATGAGCGGACGGAAACCGACCAATAACGAAGTTGATACCGTCATTTCTGCAGTTCAAGAGATTAAGAGCGAGGTCGAGCAAATCAAGATTTGCGCTTGTATGGGATTGGTCAGTGAGGAGCAAGCTTACAAATTGAAGGCAGCAGGAGTAGACCGCTTCAATCACAATATCAATACAAGTGCCAATCACCATGCTAATATCACCACCACACATGATTATGACGACCGTATCGAAACGATTGAAAATGTGAAGAAAGCAGGGATTTCCCCTTGCTCTGGCGTCATTTGTGGAATGGGAGAGACTGATGATGATATTGTTGAGATGGCATTTGCGCTAAGGGAACTGGATGCCGACTCCATCCCGGTCAATTTCCTTCACCCAATCAAAGGAACGAAGCTAGAGGATTTAAACGACCTTACACCGATGCGATGTCTCAAAATCTTAGCGCTATTCCGTTTCATCAATCCGACAAAAGAAATCCGCATCTCAGGCGGCCGTGAATTTAACTTGCGTTCCCTGCAGAATCTAGGGCTGTTCATCGCCAACTCCATATTCGTCGGTGATTACCTGACAACTGCCGGCCAAGGGGCAAGTGAAGACTATCAACTCATTAAAGACCTAGGCTTCGAAATTGAAGAGAACCCATTTGAAACAGAAAGCCAGACATTTGCGGAAACCTATTAAAGAAAGCCCCCTCACTGCTCGCTGAATGGTGGGGGGATAATTTTTAAATGGCAAAAAAATAGATTGGTGTAAGCACCAATCAAAATTATGGGAAGTTTTAAGAAATGAGTTCAATAAACTTATTTCCTAATTAAGTTACTTTTATATTATTAGATTCTTGTGTAGAACTTATAGAGAACTTACGTGGAAGTTATGAAGATTTTTGTTATCCGAAAATTAGGTTGATATCTTTAATTGATTCCATGTTTCTTCCCATTTCTTTGTTTTAACCCGATTAAAATAAACTTTATTAAGCTCCATATTTGCCAAAAATAATGGAGTCGGTTTAACTTCCATATGAATCAAATCCTCGATTCCCCATGGGGCAGCAATTACTAAGTTGTCTTTTTCATCGAGTTTCACTCCAACCGCTGTTGCTGTTTCGGGAAATTTCGAAATACCATCCACAGCCGAAGAGTAGGGAGCAAGTTTGTTAATAACATGCATTCTGGCCTGATTTTTTATCGACCATGGAATGTCAGGCCTCAGGATTTTTAGTTTTTCTTCACGCTTCTTTTCATCATACTCATCTATATTTTCCGGATTAAAATAAATTACATCGATATCCTGAAGAGGGGTCCTGGTGGTAAATCCATGCAATACATCCCATATTTTTGAGCGGACAAACCCTGCGCATATCCACCAATCAGGCAGATTCATGGTTTTTGCTATTTTTAAAATTTCCATCATCCAGATATCTTCTCTGATAACTTGAATAATATCTTCCTGATTTTTAATAATTTTTAACACTCCTTAGCTATTTTTAAATAATGTAGTCCATATGAAGTACGGCTTAAATAAAATCTAACATATTTTTCCTATAGGGTCCCGTAATTCTTTGAAAATCTATAACACCTGGACAGCATAAAAAACCGATGCCCCGATCGTTATGAATTTTCACCCCAGCAAAACATTCCGACCCGGTAAAACCTTTTCCAAAAACTTTCGTCTAAATTAAAAGAGGTGATACATAATTGAAGGCAATCATATTTGATTTTGATGGATTAATTGTGGATACGGAAACCATCTGGTTCGAGGCTTATAAGGAAGTCCTAGAAAAAGGCTATGGAATAAACCTTACGCTGCAGCAGTTTTCCAAAGTCATAGGAACGGACGACACCGAACTATTTGCTTATATCCAAGAAAACCTGTCGACACCAATAAATTCCGAAGTCATTGAAAACTCTGTCAAACAAATAGTTTTAGAAAAAATGAAGGAGCCTGCCGCACGGGAAGGCGTGGAGGAGTACCTTAAAGAAGCAAAAGAATTAGGATTGAAAATTGGCTTGGCCACCAGCTCAAGCCGTGAGTGGGTGGAAGGTTTTTTAAAAAAGCTCCATATTTTCAAGTACTTTAATGTCATAAAAACACGGGACGATGTTTCTAAAGTGAAACCGAACCCAGAATTATATATTCAAGCTGTCAAAGCACTAGGCATCAAACCATCCGAAGCGGTTGCCTTTGAAGATTCTTTGAATGGTCTCAGAGCGGCAAGAGAAGCAGGAATTCATTGCGTAGTAGTGCCAAACCAAGTTACATCGCATTTAGAGTTTCATGGCCATAGCCACAGGCTGTCTTCAATGGAAGAGATAAACTTGAAGCAATTATTGCAAAAAATTAAGGGGGGAAACGAATGAACGGATATAATATTAGGCTCGGTACCACCAAAGATGAACAATTTTTATGGGAAATGCTATATCAAGCTATCTATATACCAGAAGGTCAGCCGCGGCCAACCAGGGATATTTTGAACGAACCGCATATTGAAAAATCTCTAATTGACTGGGGCAGAAACGGGGACACGGCCATTATTGCGGAGGATCATGATCATCAACCTATCGGGGCGGTTTGGGTTCGATTGTTCGATGAATCCAATAAAACCTACGGCTTTGTCGATAGTCAAACCCCTCTATTGGGTATGGCGCTTATGCCGGAATATCGGGGAAAGGGGATAGGGACTGTTTTGCTTGGCGAAATACTAAGAACCACAAAAGAATTCGGATATAAAGGGATTTCTTTAAGCGTCGACCCAACTAATCCTGCCCTGCAGTTATACAAAAGATTTGGCTTTAAAAAGATAGGTGTTGATGGAACATCTTGGGATATGCTGGTGACATTCTAATGTAAAAAAGAAAAGGTGATGGCACAAAATGTGTCAATCACCTTTTTTATCATTACTCCAAGCCATTTCTATAAGCTTTTTAGCTGATACTTTTTGCATTCATCGATATATTTTTTGAAGCCTTTTTATGCAGCCATTCATAAATAATCGGAATGATAATAAAGCTGTTGATGGTCGAAGTGACCATACCGCCAATCACGACAATGCCGAGTGTCTGCGATATAACGGTATCGGCATTATGAGAAAATGCCAATGGCAATAATGTAAGTACAGTTGCTGCTGCTGTCATCAAGATTGGTCTAATCCTTGAAAGGCTGCCATTCAATACCGCTTCCTCAACAGGCATGCCCTCTTTTCGATTTCTTTCGATTTTGTCAATTAACACAATACCATTGGTTACCACTATACCTGTAAGCATGAGAATTCCAATCAATGCTGCTAGATTCCATTCACCATGGAATAAAATTAACGCGATAACCACGCCGCTTAATGCCAGCGGAATGCTTAATAGCACTGATAATGGAGCTCTCCAGCCTTTGAAAATGGATGAAGTAATCAGTAATACTAAAAGGATAGAAAATGCTACTGCAACAGACATATCAAAAATCATGTCTTTTACTTGCTCAGAGATTCCTCCCAATGAGTACGTTACATCGCTAGGAAGTTTCATGCTGCTTAGAGCTTTCTCTGCTTGGCTTGACACTTTACCAATATCATTGGATGTAATCTGTGCTGTCACCAGAGAGAATGGCTGACCATCCCGTTCGCTAATAGTTGATGGGGACTGGTCTTTCGAGATTTTAGCGATTTGGTCAAATCGGACCACTTCACCATTATTCCCGCTAAACGTTTCAGCAGCAAGAGATGCTAAAACATCATCAGCAGAAGCCTCTAATGTAATATTTGAGTTGTCACCTGAAGCAATTTGATCTAAAAATTGGTCCACAGGAAGGGCCTTATGATCCACCATAATTGTAGCATCCTTCGATGCAGACATATAACGATTTACAACGGTCAAAATGTCCGCCACTTTAACCCCCTTATCCTGAATTGCCTTTTGGTCAAACGTCACCTTGTACTTAGGAGCACCGTTTGTTAAATCAACTTTTCCATCGACACTCAAGTCTGCAATTTTCGATAGGTTTGTTCGTGCTTCCTGCGCTACCTGATCCAATGTCGCTTGGTCGGAACCAGTGAACAAAATACGCATTTGTGAATCATCACCAGAAATGTTCTGGCTTGTTACTGTATAAGTTACATCTTTCGCTAAGGTCGGAAGCTGTTTTTGCAGCTCTTTAATGACGGAATCTGCATCCTTGTCGTTCTTCAAAACAACTGAAAGGTTAGCAACATTCGGATAGGTGATAAAGCCGCCGCCTTGGTCAAACACGTCGTCACTTTGAGGTGTCATGGTTGAACCAAAATTGGCAGAATAGGCATCCACCTTTGGATTTTCTTTTAATGTTTTTTCAATTTTTTGCACTTCAGAATCTACCTGGATTAAGGTGCTTCCTTTAGGTAATTCTGCTTTTATGGCAATTTGTCCGATTTTTCCACTAGGCAATAGACTTACCGGAAGGAACGCAGAATAGATGCCGGCACCTAAAAAGACTAAGATCGAAACAATAATCATCGCTTTTTTGTGCTTGAATGCAGATTGTAAAATTGGTTTCATTTTCGAATCGAGTTTGACCGTTTGTTTTTCTCCGTTTCCGCCTTTCCATCCCATAAACGCAAGAGCAGGAATGACAAGCATGGCAACAAAGAATGAAATGACGAGTGCAATCACGACAGACCAAGCGAATCCGCTGTATGATGCACTAATGACGCCGCCAACAAAGGCGATTGGTATATAGACTGCAATAGTCGTTAAGGTAGAGCCTAAAATCGCTGGAATCATTTCAACAACAGATGAAGCAAGAATGGAAAGCAACGGTTTATCTTTCGATTCTTCCCGTTTCCGATACATGTTGTCTAAGATAACAATCGAATCATCGACAATACGTCCCATCGCTACGATCAAACCGGAAACCGTTAGGATGTTTAACGTGATACCCATTGACTTTAAAAAAGCCGTTGTCGCTAATAAGGAAATTGGTAGTGAAATAGCTATTAATAAAGTTGATCTTACATTTCGGAAAAAGAAGAACACACAGATCATCGAGAATAAACAGCCAAGCAAACCTTCTCGAATTAAACCGAAAAGAGAACTGTTTAATTCTTTTTCCCTATCAAGTAAAACTTGGAATGAAACATCTTTTGGATTTACTGTATCCAAGTGAAGATGAGAAACACGGTCTTTAACTTGTTCAGCAACATCAGTAATATTGGCCGATGGTGTTTTAATCACATTTAAAGTAACACTTGGCGCTCCATTTGTTCTTGAGACAGTCTTTACGTCATTTAAGGAATGTGTAATGGTACCGAATGCCGATACAGGAATGACTTTTCCTTCCTTATTCTTAATTGTTGCGTTTTCCATTTGCTGCTCGGTTAATGGTAAACCATCAAAGGAAACTGGAATTGATAATTGGTTGTTTACAATATTCCCTTGCGGCATCGATGGAACAGCCATAGCAAACGATTTATTCACATCATCTAATGTTAATCCATTTTTCACAAGGTCTTTCATGCGGACAGTTAATACATATCCATCTTTTGCTCCCCCGATTGCGGATACATCCGCTACTCCAGGAACGGATTTTAATTGTTTGATTATTTCCTGTGTTGCAGTGGAACGAAGTGTTTGTTCATCCAATTTTGAACTTGTTACACTGTAAGTCAAAATTGGAAATGAGCTTGTTGTTAATCGAGTCACGGAAGGAGTGCTTGTAAGCGTTGACGGAAGGTCGGCATTGGCCAAGGCTTTATTTACTTGGTCCTCGGCTAGCTTCATATCTGTATTCATCGGAAAATACAAACTCATAAATATGCCGCCGTCATATGAAGTGGTTTCGACATTGGACAAACCATCCACGGTTTTGACGGCACTTGCAAGGTTATCAGTAACCTGTTGTTTCACCTGAGCCGCTTGATAACCAGGTACTCTCATACTAACTGAAAGGGTGGTGTTATTAATCCCAGGTAAATAATCTCTTTGCATCTGGTAAGCAGAAATACCTCCCCAGGACAAGATTATGGCAACACACACAATCATAAGAATGGCTCTTTGCATGGTTGCCTCTACTAACTTTTTCATTGTTTTTCCTCCCATTACTCCATATATGATATAACCCAAAACATGATCGTTTCTGCTGTGAATTCATGAATGGACTTACAATAAAATTGGGCACTTCAAAGTATATAAAACGAACCTGTTTGTTCACTTAATAAAAGATTAATATTTCATTAAGATGGAAAAATCATTTTAAGAATAACGGAAGAATATATAGAAAAAGCTAAATAAATGGGGGATTTAAAAGTCAGGGGGGACAACCTTGTTCAAACATTTAATAAAAGCGATTCCTAATTTATTTACACTAGGAAATTTATTGTGCGGTGTTCTTTCTATAACCTTGAATATGAGTGGCTTTATCGAAGCTGCCGCCATTTTTATCTTTTTTTCAGCTGTTTTTGATCTTCTTGACGGAAGGATTGCGAGGAAATTAAAAGTGAACAGTGAATTGGGCGTAGAACTGGACTCCTTGGCCGATATTGTGAGTTTTGGGGTTGCCCCTGCTCTTTTATTCCATTCAATTGCTGCACCATCTATATTAACTTCTTTGGCATTTATCCTTTTTCCGATGATGGGGGCATTAAGATTAGCCAGGTTTAGCGTCAAGCCAACGATCGGCTATTTTAAAGGACTGCCCATTCCAGCGGCCGGCCTGCCACTGGCTGGTATGGGATTCTTCTCATATAGCAATGCATGGATTACGTTAATCCTAGCCCTCTTAATGGTAAGTCCAATTAGAGTTAAAAAAATTTAATTAAATTTTCCTTTTTAAAAAAGCTAGGAACCTTCATATTCATAGCTTTTTTATTTTATCCATTCGCCTTTTTGTTTTCTTAATAAAGGATTAAGAATTCATTAATATAGTAAATATATGGATTTATCGTGCTACATTGTTTTTAGAACGATAGTTGATCCTTTTGTTTTTCTTTTTATAAATTTTGGAGGCATGTATATGTCACATTTAATTACTTTATTTGAACAGCATAGTTATCTGATACTATTTATGGGGATTTTTCTAGAATTAATGGCTCTGCCTATTTCAGGCGAATTTTTAATGAGCTATGCTGGCTATTTTGTCTATCAGGGAAAAATGAATTATATTTTAGCACTTCTGACAGTTTTTTTATCGGGTGGCGCAGGAATAACCGCAACGTACTGGATTGGAAAAGCGGGAGGATATAAACTTATAGAAAAATACGGGAAATATATTCATCTTGGACCTGAGCGGTATAAAAAAACAGCTGCTTGGTTTGAACGGTATGGTAGTAAATTGTTGATTTTTGCCTATTTTATACCTGGAATTAGGCATTTCACTGGTTATATATCCGGGATTTCAAAAATGCCGTTTAAAAAATTCATCATTCCTGCTTACTTAGGGTCTTTTTTATGGGGTCTTTGCTTTATTACTTTAGGAAAGGTCTTGGGGCCCCGCTGGGAGGTTTTTCATCACGCGGCAAGTAAATACTTCGTTATCTTTATCATTGTTTTGGCTGTATTGTTAGCAGGCTATTTGGTATATCGTTATTATAAAAATCAAATTAAGGACTTTCTTATTCATTTCATACAGGGGTTATTGAGTTATCTAAAAACCGTTAGAAAGACGGAAATCTTTCTTATTTTCCTCACTTTCGTTTTAATAGGTATGGTGACCTTGATGCTGGGAATGGCTCAAGACTATTTATATGGTGAGTTTAGTCAGTTCAATGAAATTACTGAATATATGGTTGAATCTGCAATTTATAGGAACTGGATGAAAGCTTTTCTTGTTTTCCAATTTCCATATGCCTTCGGTGCTATTATCGGAATTACCATCATCCGCATTTGGAGAAAAGGAAAGAACAGGGTACTTGAGTTTCTATTACTTTTTGTTCCTATTTTAGGGGCAAGGTTGTTTCATGAATCAGTCCTTCAGCTTTTTTCCTTTCTTGAATCAATCGGGTTTGTAGGGAAAATTCATTCAAGTAATTTTCCTGATTTACTGAGTACTTTAACAATTATCATTTATGGGACTTGCTTATTTTTGCTCGTCCGTCATTCGAAAAATAATTTTATACATCTCTTTGGTTCTCTATTTGGTGTAATCTTATTAATAGAAATTGCGATAGCAAATATAGCTTCAACGGAAGTACTTCCAAGCGACATTGCTGGAGGATATGTATATGGTGGAGTCTGGATCTTTTTTAACTTCTTGATGTTTGAAATGTTCCGGCTTGTATTGGAAAAAAATTAAGTTAATAAAAGTCTTTGGAAGGGCGAAGGTTTCGTGAAAACACATATTTTAGTCATTGAGGATGAGACGCAAATTGCTCGTGTCTTAAAGATGGAGCTTGAGTATGAAGGGTATCAGGTAACAGTTGAACACACTGGGAAGGCAGGATTAGAAACGGCCTTACAAACAGAAACTGATTTAATTTTATTGGATGTCATGCTGCCAGAGCTAAGCGGAATGGAAGTATTAAGGAGATTTAGAAGGGAAAACACAGTCACCCCTGTCATTCTTTTGACAGCACGGAATTCAACTTTTGACAAAGTATCAGGGCTAGATCATGGTGCTAATGATTATGTCACAAAGCCTTTTGAAATTGAAGAACTCCTAGCCCGTATTCGCGCGTGTCTGCGGAATCGCCCGAATGGGGAAAAATCTCAATTGATTGTAGAGGATCTTATTATCAATAAGGAATCAAGAGAAGTGAAAAGGGACGGAAAACCCATTTCATTAACACCGAAGGAATATGATTTCTTGGTCTATTTAGTCATGAATAAAAATAAGGTCGTCACACGTGAGAACATCATCCTTAATGTATGGGGCTATGAATACGAGGGAGAGACCAACGTAATCGATGTTTTTATCAGACATCTGCGAAAAAAGGTTGACGAGGGCTTTTCTGTCCCGTTAATTACAACAGTCAGAGGGATTGGTTTTACGATAAAGGAGAAAACGGATGAAGATCACGACAAAAATTAACCTTTTAACAACTGCCTGGATGCTTTGCATTTTAATACTCGTTAATGTTGTCGTCTTCTTCTTATTTATGAAAACAACCATCAATATGGAAGAGGATATGCTTTTTCAAAAAGCTGCAGATATCGAAAAACAGATTGATAACAGCCAATCCCCTCGTGGTATTGAGGACAAATTAAAAGGATTTTTATCAGAATACTCCTATATCCGAATCATCGGTCCCGGGAACAAAATCATCTACGAAGTTTCGAATGATAAGGTATTATCCACAAAGATTAAAGGGAGATATGCAGAAAATCAACAGTCCCAAACTTATTTAATTTCTGGGAAAAATGGAGAAGAGCAAGTATTGGTTGTGCATTTTCCAATTCATACTGGTAAACAATTTAAAGAAAGTCTGGAAATTGGAGAACGATTACAGGGTTTAGAAGCAAGGAAAGAGATTCTTAGAGCAATTTTAATATTTAGTACTATCCTAGCTGCTATAATATCCTTACTCGGAGGAAGATGGCTGTCGAATATGATCATGAGGCCGATTTCCAATATGATTACTACCATGGAGGAAATTGAAAAGAGTGGTGTTCCGAAGACTATCACCATTCAAAATAGGGCAAAAGATGAGCTGCAAACTTTGGCTAAAACATTTAATCGAATGATAGATAGACTTCAAGAGAACTTAGCAAAGCAATCGCAGTTTATTTCTGATGCCTCTCATGAATTAAAAACCCCGTTAACGGTCATTAAAAGCTATGCAAATCTACTGAGAAGGCACGGGCTTGAAAATAAAGAAATGGCTGACGAAGCCATTCAAGCTATTCATTCTGAGGCAACTAGGATACAAAAAATGACAGATACTTTTTTAGACTTAGCCACTCTTGAACGAGAATCAGAATTAGAAATCCATGAAGTAAACCTGGTTTCTTTATGCCAAAATATTTTGAAGCAACTAAAACAAGTATATAAACGAGAAATAACCTTGGAATATGATACGTCTTCTCTCATTGTTCATGCAGATGAATTAAAGCTCAAACAGGTTATTATCATTTTGCTAGACAATGCCATGAAATACAGTCAGGAAAAAATTGAGGTTTTCTTAGAGCAGAAAGAACAATTTGCCATTATTCGTGTAAAAGATTATGGGATTGGAATCCCGCAGGAGGAGATCCATAATATTTTTGAGCGGTTTTACCGAGTGGATAAAGCGAGGAGCAGAGAAACCGGGGGGACTGGATTGGGTCTGCATATCGCCAAAAGTATTATGAAATTGCACAAAGGTGAAATAGAAATAGAGAGCAATGAAGGATCGGGGACTACTGTAAAATTACTTTTGCCTAAATGAAGCAGAATTTCACGCAACTAACACTAATATTAACACTGTGGAAATCATTCTTTCTGAAAGATTATTTTTTAAAAGACGAGGTAGTTTTGCTTTTGAATCTTACCGACTTGCTATATAATGGGAGTAACATGTTCACTAAATTGTCAAAATTCCATTTGAGTATATAGCAAAAATTTATCGGGGGGATTAGAAATGATTAGGGCGGCAGTTGCTGGTGTTGTTGGTTTCATTTTAATTTTTATTGAGTCCATGATTGTCATGAAGTTTAAAGGCTACGCTACTATTGAATTCGGCGGCCTTAAACCGTTCATTAACGTTTGGGCGATGAATTTCTTCGTTGTTTTTGCCATCCTGACACAGGTTACAAATTGGTACGTTAGCAGACAGAGTTTCAAGGAAGATAACAGCTATTAATCTACAAGAACAAACACCTCCATCTCAAGGCTGAGATAGAGGTGTTTTTGGTTATGCAGTGCGTTTAACCGGATCATTTGCTTTTAAAACTGTTTTGCGGAAGAAAGGAACAACCCAGCGGTCTAAACCGATGCGGCCTGCGTTGTAGCCTGCAGCTAAGATAATCACGCCAAGGAAAATGTCAGTAGGAATGTGAGATACGGTTCCAGCAAGGAAGAACGCAAAGTTCATGACTAAGGCAAAGAATGCAGCAGCAGTTGTCAAGCAGCCTAACATTAATCCTAAGCCGACTAAAACTTCTCCCCAAGGAACGATAAAGTTAAAGATATCAACGTTAGGAAGGGCGAAGCCTTTTAAGAATTCAACATACCAGCCATAAACAACCGCCCCATCCGGACCTTTTACAGGATTGGCAGTAACTCCTTTTAAAAATCCTGCTGCATCAAATCCTCCAGTTAATTTATGAAAACCGGCAGTGAACCAAGAATATCCGAGATATAAACGTAAGACGGTTAAAATTCCAGCGGCGATCTTGTTTTCTCTCAACCAATTTGCAAACATTTGAAACATCTCCTTAAAAGGTTTATATAAGTTTTAAATAATTTCTACACTGTAAATATAGCAAATTTAATTTGAACTGAGAGCTCTTTGTTCGCTAATTCACATATTCGTAAAAAAGCTTTGAACAATTTGTTACATGACATTTTATTTAGTTAAGCGTTTTGTCTAATGGGTTCTTTTCCTTTGAAAACAGCCTTACGGAAGAAAGGAACAACCCAGCGGTCTAAACCAAAGTGTCCTGCATTGTAGCCTGCAATAAGAATAATCATGCCAAGGAAAATGTCAGTCGGAATGTGAGATACAGTTCCGGCAAGGAAGAACGCAAAGTTCATGACTAAAGCAAAGAATGCAGCGGCAGTTGTTAAGCAGCCTAACATTAATCCTAAGCCGACTAAAGTTTCTCCCCAAGGAACGATAAAGTTGAAGATATCGACGTTTGGAATGGCGAAGCCTTTTAAGAATTCAACATACCAGCCATACACAACGGCACCATCCGGACCTTTTACAGGGTTCGCAGTTACTCCTTTTAAAAATCCAGCAGCATCAAAGCCTCCAGTCAATTTATGAAAACCTGCGGTAAACCAAGAATACCCAAGATATAAACGTAAGACAGTTAAAATACCAGCAGCAATTTTGTTTTCTCTTAACCAACGAGCAAACATTTGAAACATCTCCTTAAAAGATTTATATAAGTTTTAAATAATTACTACACTGTAAATATAGCAAATTTAGTTTGAATCGAGGGCTTTTTGTTCACTAATTCACATATTCGTAAAAAAGCTTTGAACAATTTGTTACATACTGGAAGGGAAGATACTGTAGGAAATTTTTTCAAAAAACGACTTGATAAAACTAATGTTATTAGTTAAAATAAAACTAACGATAATAGTTAAGGGGTTGGTCAAAATGAGAATGATCCAAAAGGGATATTTGTATCAGGTAACGTTTATGGCGAATGTGTTTCCAGTAAATTGCTATTTGGTGGAAGAAGAGGACGGTTTAACACTAATTGATGCGGCTTTAGGGTTTGTTGCAAAGGGAATATTGCAGGCAGCCGAGAGAATTGGTAAACCTATTACAAAGATTGTCTTAACCCATGCCCATGAGGATCATGTTGGAGCACTGGATTTGTTAAAGGAAAGACTGCCAGATGCATCTGTTTATATTTCGGTGAGGGATAACCGATTAATGAACGGCGACCGCTCCCTGGATTCTCATGAGGATCAGACCCCGATAAAAGGCGGTGTCCCTAAGAAATTGAAAACAAGAGCCAATGTTTTATTGAAGGAAGGGGATATCGTTGGATCGTTAAAAGCCTTCGAATCGCCAGGTCACACTCCTGGGTCTATGTCCTTTTTAGATATGAGGACCCAAGCCTTAGTGGCAGGGGATGCATTCCAAACAAGAGGCGGCATAGCGATTGCGGGGGATTTCAGACCATTTTTTCCATTCCCGGCCTTCGGGACATGGAGCAAACAAACCGCGTTAACAAGCGCCAGGAAATTAGCCGCAGTGAATCCAAGTTTGCTTGCCATCGGCCATGGGGAAATGGTGGAAAACCCTGCAGAGGCTATGAAGATGGCTATCAATAAAATGGAAAAGAAATTACGCAAAAAGGAGAAATAAAATGGCTAGACCGAAAGTTGGACTTGAATTAACCGAAATTCTGGAAGTGGCGGGGGAGCTTGCCGACCAATATGGTCTTCAGGAAGTTACCTTGGCAAACCTGGCGAAAGAGCTAAATATCCGCCCGCCGTCTCTTTATAATCATTTTGATGGCCTCCCGGGACTAAGGAAAAAGCTAGCCATATATGGGCTCAATCTGTTGTATGACGAATTAGCCCCAGCGGCTATCGGGGTGTCTGGAGCAGAAGCGCTGCTAGCGATTAGCAAGGCTTATGTGGGGTTTGCCAGAACGCATCCAGGAATCTATGAGGCCACCTTAATGGCACCGGACCCGGAGGATGTTGACGTTCAGCAGGCGGGTGCCAAAATAGTCGATCTTTCCGTCCGGGTTTTGCAGGCCTATAAGCTAGAGGGCGACATGGCTCTGCATGCCGTGAGGGGGCTGCGCAGCATCCTCCATGGATTCTCCTCCCTTGAGCAAAGAGGTGGATTCAAAATGGCTTTGGACTTGGATAAGAGTTTGGAGATCATCATAACGGCGTTTATCGAGGGAATCCGGAAGGGCCGATAAACAGAAAAAACTCATCAAAACACGATTACTCTGCTGTTTTGGGGAGTTTTTTCGTTTATGAAGCCGCATGGCTTTCATTTCCGATGCATTTTGAATTGCAAAAATAGCTCATTATAGTAGGCCAAGTTCTTCTTGCCAAGGTTTTCATAGACTTCCAGCTTCTTTGTCAGTTCAGGTGACGGGTAGAACCGTTTATCATTGACAACATCTTTTGGCAGAAATTTAAGGGCCGCTTTATTTGGCGTCGAGTAGCCGACATATTCGGTGTTTTGCGCGGCAACTTTTGGGTCAAGCATGAAATTAATGAACTTTTGCGCACCATCGATATTTTTTGCTGTTTTTGGAATGACCATGTTATCAAACCACAAGTTGGACCCTTCCTTTGGGACAACATAATCCAAGTGCTCATTTTCTGACATAATTTCTGAAGCGTCTCCAGACCATACCAACCCAATCGAGGCTTCTTCATTGGCCATGAGCATCTTGATTTCATCACCGACAATCGCCTTGACATTAGGGGTTAATGTATCAAGTTTATTTTTTGCTTCCAGCAGGTGTTCCTTGTTCGTGTCATTAAGAGAATATCCCAGGCTGTTCAGCCCCATCCCCATTACCTCGCGGGCACCGTCAATTAATAGGATTTCATTTTTTAAATCGGGGGCCCAAAGGTCATTCCAGCTGGTTATTTTCTTTCCGTTAAGCTTGCTTGGATTATAGACGATTCCGACGGTTCCCCAAAAATATGGAACTGAATATTGATTGTCGGGATCAAATGGGAGGTCCATAAACCGTTTATCAATATTCTTTAAATTTGGAAGCTTGGTATAATCTAATGGAATCAGCAAATTCTCATGGCGCATTTTGTCAATCGTATACTCAGAAGGAACAGCAACATCATAAGTAGTGCCGCCCTGCTGGATTTTGGTCATCATCGCCTCATTTGAATCAAACGTTTCATAGATGACTTTAATGCCTGTTTCTTTTTCAAATTTCTTAATCAGCGCGGGGTCAATATAATCCCCCCAGTTATAGACAGTTAAAGTGTTCCCGCCTGAATAGCCTTGTGAGGAATTCAAGCTGGATATGGCAATTAAAATCAGGGCGGAGGAAACGGCGATAACCAGGAAAAATCTAACCAGATTTTTCATCGTTTACGCACCCCCGCTCCGTTTACTTTATTGTTTTGGACAATAAAGTAATAGATGACTACCAGTATCATCGTAAATAGGAATAGCAAAGCCGACAACGCATTGATGCTTAAGGAAATTCCGCGGCGGGCCAATGAATAAATTTCAACCGACAGCGTTGAGAACCCATTGCCGGTAACAAAAAATGTCACAGCAAAGTCGTCGAAGGAATACGTTAGCGCCATGAAAAAACCTGCCAAAATGCCAGGAGAAATATAAGGGATGATTACCTTTGTCATGACATCCCAGTGATTTGCCCCAAGGTCGCGCGCCGCATCAATCAAAGACGGGCTCATTTCCATTAACTTTGGCAGCACCATTAAAACCACAATCGGAATGCAAAAGGCGATATGCGATAAAAGTACCGAATAAAAACCGAGCTTGATTCCTGCTGTGGTAAATAAAATTAAAAAAGAGGCTCCAATAATTACATCCGGGCTGACAATCAGGACATTGTTCATTGCCAATAATGTATGTTTCGTTTGCTTTCTTTTTGCGATATAAATGGCCAAAGCTCCGATTATGCCGATGATGGTCGAAAATAATGCCGACAATAGGGCAACGACAACAGTATTCAGCACAATAATTAACAGTCTTGTATCACCAAACAGTTCCCGGTACCAATCCAAGGTAAAGCCTTCAAAGTTATACATCGTTTCTCCGCTGTTAAAGGAGTAAAAGACGAGAAAAAAGATGGGTGCATAAAGGACGAAAAAAATAATGGCCAAAAATAGCCTAGAAAATGGCGATATTCTTCTTTCCAAGTTACACACCTCGCTTTCGAGTATTGGTCATAACCATAATCAAAAACATAGCAATGATTAAAAAGACTGCGATTGTTGAGCCCATCCCCCAGTCCTGGGTGACCAGAAAGTGCTGCTCAATGGCTGTGCCAAGTGTGATGACACGATTCCCTGCGATTAATCTGGTCAGCATAAACAGGGAAAGTGCCGGTATAAACGTCACCTGACAGCCGGATTTCACCCCGTCAATCGTTAATGGGAAAATAACCCTTCGAAAGGTTGTCCACTTTGAGGCTCCCAAGTCATTGGCAGCATCAATCAAGGCAGGGTTCAATTCGTCTAGAGCGTTAAAAATGGGCAATATCATAAAAGGAATAAAGATATAAACCGATACAAACACAAAGCTGAAGTCGGTAAATAAAATTTGCTTCTGGCCAATCCCGATGATTTTTAAAAAGCTGTTGGCTGCACCGTATGTCCCAAAAATGCCAAGAAAGGCATAAGCTTTTAATAAAAGGTTGATCCAGGACGGCACAATGATTAACAGCAGCCACAATTGCTTGTGCTTTGTTTTCGTCAAAAGGTAAGCGACCGGATACGAAATCAACAGTGTAATGGCCGTAATTAAAAATGCATACCAAAATGAACTAAAGGTCATTTTTAAATAGACGGGCGTAAAAAATTTCTGATAGTTCGTGAGTGAAAAATGACCTTCAATATCAAAAAATGAATAGTAAAGGACTAACAAAATAGGACCAACGACAAACAGAATAATCCAAAGATAATAAGGGATTTTAAATAAATTGCCGGTCAGCTTCCTATCCATGGCGGTTCCCACCCGTATAAGTTTCCAAGCGCCTGTCGAACTCTTCCTCCGTTTCGCCTGGCTTCATGATATGAATGGCTTCCGGGTCAAAATGGAGTCCAATTTCAGCTCCGACCATCGCCTTTTTCGTCGAATGGACAAGCCACTCATTCCTGTCTTTATCATAGCAGCTAATCTCATAATGAACGCCGCGGAACAGCTGGGAATCGACTAGGACCTTCAGTTTGCCTCGCTCGACGGTCGTAATCTCAAGGTCCTCAGGCCGAATGACTATTTCCACCTGCTCTCCCTCACGAAAGCCCTTGTCGACACAGTCAAATTCAGTGCCCCCGAATTCTACCAGATAATCTCTAATCATTTTTCCGGTTACAATATTAGACTCCCCGATAAAGTCGGCAACAAAGCGATTAACCGGTTCATCATAAATATCTGTCGGCGTTCCGCTTTGTTGAATTTTCCCTTTGTTAAGAACAAAGATTTCATCGGACATGGCCAGTGCTTCTTCCTGGTCGTGGGTGACAAATATAAACGTAATCCCTAATCGCTGCTGCAGTTCGCGGAGCTCATATTGCATTTCGGTGCGCAGCTTTAAATCGAGGGCAGAAAGAGGCTCATCAAGCAGGATGACTTCCGGTTCGTTAACAATCGCCCGAGCGATGGCAACACGCTGCTTTTGTCCCCCGGACATCTCACGTATCTCCCGGTTTTCGAACCCGCTGAGATTGACAAAGCTCAGCGCTTCCTTTACTTTGGCTTGGATTACCTCCTTTTTTAGTTTCTTGATGCGCAGACCAAATGCCACATTTTCAAACACATTTAAATGAGGGAACAGAGCATAATCCTGAAATACGGTATTAACCTGCCGTTTATTGGCAGGAATATTATTGATTTTTTTTTCTTTAAAATAGATCTCACCTTTGCTTGGCTCAATAAATCCAGCTATTAATCTTAATATGGTTGTTTTACCGCAGCCGGATGGGCCAAGAAGTGTATAAAATTTCCCCTGCTCAATCTCGAAACTTACATCATCAAGTACAGGCGGATCCTGATCATATTGCTTTGTTACATTTTTGAATTGGATAATGGAAGTATTTGTCATGGTAGACACCCCCCTTAGAAAGTAGGTTTTGGGAACAATTATACCGTTAATGGGTAAAAATTCAATGTTAGTTTGATTTTATGTCTGTGTGGAAGAAGTTGGATGCTTTTTGATGTGCGTTAATGGTCAAGCCTTTGTTATAATGAAATCAATATTTGATTAAAAGGATGAGATTGCTGTGCAAAAACAATTAGGATTGGTGCTGGATGTAGAAACGACAGGTTTAGGGCCAACAACGGATGAGGTTATTGAACTGGCTCTAAAGTTATTTTCCTATTCAACCGAAACCGGTGAAATAATCGAGGTTTTGGAGGAAGATTCCTTTTTAAGAGAACCCCTTTCAGGTTCGGCTCGCCGGAACTATGACAGGGCATTCCGGGTTCATGGCATCCCATTTGACATGGTTCAGGGAAAGAGCTTTTATGATGTGAAGATTAAAACATATTTTCATCGTGCTGATTCTGTTTTTGCACATAATGCTTCCTTTGACCGCAGTTTCCTTTACCACATGTATCCGGAAGTGAATGACTTGCAGTGGTTTTGCACAATGAGGAATGTGCCTTGGAAACAGTACGGCTTTCCAAATGGTAAGCTGCTTACCCTTTTGGAAGCCCATGAAATCACAAACTATCAAACACATAGAGCGATGGATGATATTACATACCTAATGGAACTGCTTAAGCGGACAAGTCCAAAAGGCAATCTATATCTTCAAGAAGTTCTTGAATTCGGACCGATGAGAAAGTATCAGCCGGCTGCATCAAGAGCGAAGATGGGGTAGTTGTATCCTATTGGCGCCCAAACTATAAAAAAATCAAGTGTAACGGTCAGGCGCCAGAGCTTTAGAAAAAACGCATCGGTAATCCGGTGCGTTTTTTCTACCCATTAATAATCGTCCCTCCATTAACATGAATCATTTGTCCACTCATATAAGACGAATCCTCTGAGGCTAAGAAAACATAGCTTGCCGCCAGTTCATAAGGCTGTCCCGCACGTCCCATTGGAGTATCTGATCCGAAAGTGGCGACCTGGTCTGCCGTAAAGGTCGATGGAATGAGCGGAGTCCAGATTGGACCAGGGGCAACCCCGTTTACTCGGATTCCCTGCTTCGCTAATGAAAGGGACAACGAACGAGTATAGGTGACTATCGCTCCTTTTGTGGCCGAGTAATCGAGCAATTGTTCATTTCCATGGTAGGCTGTTATGGAAGCCGTATTTATGATTGATGCCCCTTTCTTTAAAAAAGGAAGAGTCATTTTCGTCATATAAAAATAGGAGAAAATATTGGTCCTGAATGTTTTTTCCAGCTGTGCTGAAGTGATATTTAAAATACTTGGCTGCGGGTGCTGCTCCGCCCCGTTGTTGACCAAAATATCCAATCTCCCGAACTCATCAATTGTTTTCTTCACAACCTCTTTGCAATAGTCCTCATTGCCAATATCGCCAGAAAAGAGAAGGCATCTTCGTCCTTCAGCTTCTATGATTCCTTTGGTTTCCTCAGCATCCTGATGTTCTTCTAGGTATACAATTGCTACATCTGCACCCTCTTTAGCAAAATAAATCGCAACTGATTTTCCAATTCCGCTGTCACCGCCAGTAATAATCGCGGTTTTTCCGGATAATTTTCCGGCTGGCTTATAGTTGGAATCAATGGAAATCGGCTTTGGGTTCATTTCACTCTCAGTTCCCGGCTGATGGTTCTGATGCTGTGGCGGAAACGTCTGCTTTTTTTTGCTTTTATTGCTGCTCATTTTCTAACCCTCCATTAATTTTCATCTCTCGTTAGTTTTAGAAAAATGAGGAAAATTTATGATGGGAAAAGGGAACGAATGTAATAGGGTTGTTGATTGGGGCTTCATTGAAGATATTGACAATCAAACAAACAAATAAAGGCTCTGTTCCCTTGCTGCGAACAGAGCCATTTTGTTTTAAGAAAGGATATTATTGGTGTGGTTTTCCTTCTGTGAAAATTTGGAAGGTTATGCCGAATTTATCTGTTACTTGGCCATAGGCAGGGCTAAAGAAAGTTTCCTGTAAAGGCAATCCAACTTGACCGCCTTGGGAAAGTCCCTCAAACATTTTTCTTGCTTGGTCTGCATCATTGGTTGAAATACAAATCGTCACTTGATTTCCACTATGATGCTCCTGTCCAGGGAAGGTGTCGGAAAACATAACTTCTGACTCACCAATTTTAATGGTCGCATGACTTACCAAATCCTTGGCTTCAGCAGGAAGAGGGTATTCCGGGTTTTCAGGCATTTCACCAAAACTTTGAGAGAATAAAACCTGTGCATCCAATGCCTGTTGATAGAACTGGATCGCTTCCTTAGCTGTACCGTTCATCACGAAATAGGGAATTAATTTTACTGACATGAACATTCACTCCTCGAATCCATCAAAATTTATTAGTTAACATTTTAGTAATGAGGCCTCCATTGGCCAATAGCCATTGAAAACAACACAATTTCTATTATTAACCAATAATTTCATTATAAGACACGGAACAAACGTTCGTCAATTATTTTTAAAAAAGTGATGCCGCCTGCGAGAAAGGGAAAACAGCCATAATTAGTGTGTTATGGTTTATTTGAGTGTTCCAATGTATTTGGATTGCGGCCGGTAGATGGTGTTGTTTTCTGATTGTTCCAGGATGTGGGCTGTCCAGCCAACGATTCTGCTAGCGGTGAAGGTTGGTGTGAAAAGGTCTGCCTCCATGTTAATGGCTTTCATGATAGCTGCGGCATAGAATTCTACATTTGTATAAAGGGAGCGGCCGGGTTTTAACTCCTCTAACACCCTTACTGCGGTTTTTTCTGCGTCCATAGCAAGATCAAGCCATGCATCTTGACCAACTAGCTCCCATAATTTGGCCTTTAAGGCAATGGCACGCGGGTCATGGGTTTTGTACACCCGATGCCCAAATCCCATTAATCTTTCACCCTTCGATATTTTATCACGCATCACCTTTTCAGCATCTCCAACCGCCGCAATCTCATCCAAAAGTTCAATTACTCCTGAAGGGGCGCCGCCATGAAGCGGTCCTTTCATCGTTCCAATAGCTGATGAAACGGCTGATACTAAATCAGATTCAGTAGATGCCGTAACCCTTGCTGAAAAGGTTGAGGCATTCATGCCATGTTCAAGAGTTAAAATCATATAGGTTTCGAGTACCTCTACATGGGCATCTAATGGGACCGAACCATTAAGCATATAAAGGTAATTTGCCACATGATCCAATTCATTCAACGGTGGAACAAATTCTTTACTCTCCAGCTGTCTTTTCCGGTAAGCAATGATTGTCGGGGCGAGGGCGGTGATACGAATAGCCTGTGACACAGTCGGCTTCCAGCCATAATTGAAATTCCCGCCTTCAGCTGAAATGGCTGTTCTCATCACACTCATTAGATCCATACCAGAAGGGAGCAGGTCGATTAATTTTTTCATATTTTCCGGTAGATCACGGTTGCTCATTAACTCATTTTTCAAAGCTCGTAACTGTACTTCATCAGGTAAATAGCCATGCCAGAGCAAGTAGGCAACTTCTTCAAAAGAGTATCGATTAGTAAGCTTCCCAATTTCATATCCCCGGTAAATAAGCTCTCCCTTTTCACCATCAATATGACTGATTAATGTTTCGGCAGCGACAATTCCTTTTAAACCCTTTTGGATCATAAAAATCTCTCCTTCCTTTATTTACTAATAGTGTATATAATGAGTTCGATTAATGAAATTAAATAATTTTAAATGAAATGATTAATATTTTTAATAAGGAGGAGAATATGGAATTCCAATGGCTCAACACATTTATTACGGCTGCTGATTGTGGGAATTTCCGCAGAACGGCGGAAATCCTTTATATTTCACAGCCTTCTGTTACCGTTCATATAAAACAATTAGAACAAGAACTTGGAATTCAGTTATTTGATCGGGAAGGGAAAAAAGTAAAACTGACCGAAGCGGGGAGAAGATATTTAGTTCATGCAAAGAGATTGTTAGAGGTTTATCAAGGGGGGCTCGAGGACATTCACTCTTTTAGTCAAGGATACTCGACCAAATTTTCTATTGCCATTTCGCCTTTGATCGCGGATACCATCCTGCCATATGTCTTAAAAAGCTATACAAACAAGCATCCTGAGGTAGAGATTTCGGTTAAAATTATCGAATCCGTTGGTATCGAAGATGCGGTATTAAGGGAAGAAGTTGATATCGGGCTGTCATGTTTAAATAGTCTTCACCCTCAATTAATTAGTGAACTCTTATATAAAGATAATGTTATGCTGGTAGCGCCTCATGATGGGAGAGATTCCGAAACAGCACCTCCGTTAGACGAAGAAGAGGTTTTAACATCGAACTATTTGTTAACCCATAATCACCCAGGTTACTGGGATGGTCTTTGTCATGCAGTAAAAACCAAATATCCAAAAGTAAAAATGATGAAAGTATCACAGGTACACATTACAAAAAGATTCATCGTTGAAGGGCTGGGTGTCTCTTTCCTTCCGACATCAACGGTCAGAAGGGAACTGCTAGAAGGGAGGCTTATAGAAGTAGACTGCCAAACCATCCACCTGCCCGAAGCCAACACTTACGCAATCATGAAATACGACCACTCCAAACAAAAAGAATTTCTCGAGTTTATCTCAAACTATCGGATTTAAAAAACAGTGTCCGCCTGAGGCAGACACTGTCCACGATTGGTGTCAGGCGCCGCTCGTTATTTCAATTTAGATAAGTATCGTTCTGTCACGATGCTGCGGTGGTGGATTGCATGGCCGGCGATGATGTAGGCGATGGCACGGGCGGTGACCTCCATGCCATTGGCGTTGCCGACATTTGTCCAGGCTGACTCCGGCATGTTCTCGATCAGAGTGATTGATGCTTTTCTGACTGCAATGAAGTCAGAAAGAATAGATTGCAGCGGCAGTTCACTCATTTGTGCTCCTGCTACATAATCATTTTCGTTAAAGCCTGCCAGCGGTGTCTTGTCGCCACGCCCAACTCGAAGCAGGCGGTAGCTCATGATTCTTTCGGTATCTGCCATATGGCCAAGCACCTCTTTGATGCTCCATTTGCCAGATTCATAGCGGAAGTGCGCCTCTTCCTCTGAAATCCCTTCGAAAAGAGAAACCACCTCTTCCAGGCTTTCTTTAAGAGTCGCCAATAAATCTCCCTCTGGAACTAACTGGACGTAAGGAACATAATACTCCGGAAACTCATTGTTATTTGGACGCTGTACCATTCGAAAAATCCCCTTTCTAGTCTCATAAAATATAGACTTTCCATCCTGTAAACATGATTATCTATCCCTATTTTAGTAGTTTATTCAAATAAATACCATAAAAAAGAGCCGTTGCCCAGGTCCTCCCCGAAGCAACAGCTCTTCATAAATTATTTAAAAATTTTATCAAAATGAACGCGCTTGTTAATGAAATACATGACCGGCATGCCGACAGCCATCACAACGAATTCCCCAACCGCCGTTGTTAACCATGTAAACAGGAATGGCAGATCGAACGCTAAATGCAGTTCAATCGCAATGAGGAACATCGTAAAGGTGAACACCAATGTATTCACAATCATCCGTGTCCAAATTCCTTTAATGAACCGTGCACACAAAATCGTAATCACTAAAGCAATCAATGACTGCCCTACACCGAAAATAAGGTCATACGCCTTCATTGGTGAGAAGAATAAATTCGTTAAAAATACCCCTAAAATGATCCCGTATAAATACTTTTTGTTGAAAACGACGAGATGGTTAAACATCTCTGAAACGCGGAATTGCACCTGGGTAAACCCAAATGGCTGAATTAACGCCGAAACCGCAATGTACAGGGCCGCAATAATCCCGTTTACAACGATTTCCCTTACCTTGCTGCTCGATGTGCCTGTCGTGTACTGGGCGTCAAGCATGTTTGTTGTTTTTTCCATATTCATTTCTCCTTAGTTTTTTAAAGTGGGAGGATCTCGAACCACTTAAAGTAATATACTAACAAACTATTATATTAATACATAAAAAATTGGCGGTCAATTACAGTTTTTGGGATAATAAGAATATACAAAACATAATGTCGGAGGGGAACCATGTACGAATATAAATTTGAAAGAATTGAATTAAGCAAGTTAAGCGGAAAACCTAAGGAAGATTACCATGAAATCATTCAACAAAATGCCAAAAACGGCTGGAGACTGGTCCAGATTTTTGCGCCGGGAATTGCTGCATATGGGTCCGCGGCTTATTATGAAGCCATATTTGAAAGAAAAGTAGATTAAAGAAATACAAATAATATCTGAACATGCATCAAAGAAACTCAATAAGAATTGCGCCAAAATTAAAAGAATGATAAAATCTAACCAAATAACTTCAAATTTTTAGGATTGTTACTGACTAATCAGGCAAAACCTATGACTAATGTTTTTTTGCATTAGTTTTAGGTTTTTTTATTTTCCTTTTTATCACAAATATTCCACAAATAGGTGATTTGTATGAAAATCGCAAAGGTAATCAATAACAATGTAATCAGCGTCATGGACGAGCAAAATAAAGAATTGGTCATTATGGGAAGAGGAATCGCGTTTCAAAAACGGCCGGGTGACGTAGTGGATGAGAGTAAAATCGAAAAGGTCTTCAGACTCGAAAACAAGGATGTTTCCGAAAAGTTTAAAACGCTATTGTATGAGATTCCATTAGAATATATGGCCGTTTCCGAAGAAATCATCAACTATGCGAAAGTGAAACTAGGGAAGAAGCTAAATGACAGCATCTATGTCTCCTTAACCGACCATATTCATTTTGCGATTGAAAGGCATCAAAAAGGAATCAATATCTCGAATGCGCTCCTTTGGGAGATTAAAAAGATTTATCAAGACGAATTCTCCATTGGTCGGGAAGCGTTAAAAATGATTCAAAACAAGCTTGGTATTACGCTTCCAGAGGATGAAGCGGGCTTTATTGCGATGCATATCGTGAATGCGGAATTAAACGATGAGATGCCAAACCTTGTCAACATAACCAAACTCATTCAGGATATTTTAAACATCGTCAAGTATCATTTCAAGATTGAACTTGATGAGGAATCCTTAAATTATTTCCGGTTCCTTACCCATCTTAAATTTTTTGCGCAGCGCCTTTTCAGCGGTTCGCATTTAGACAGCGAGGATGATTTTCTTTATAACCTGGTAAAGGAAAAACATAAAGAAGCATTTGCTTGTGCGCAAAAGATTAAAGATTATATTACAAAAGCGCATCAGCATGAGATCACAAAGGAAGAAATGGGCTACCTTGCCATTCATATACATCGTGTCGTGAATCGAAACTAGTAAATTTTTTATGGTAAGAAAGCGTTGACACCTAATGAAAGCGAATGCTATTATGTGAATACAAATTAATATAAATTTATTAGGATTGTTACTGATTATGCAGGCAAAACCTAAATTGCAAACCATACTTATGTTTATGGCATGCAGTTTAGGTTTTTTTTATTTTCTTAAAGGTGTGCCATCCTGGTCCGGACAGGAAACACAGCAAAAGTAAAATCAAAAAGTAAATATAAAAACAGGATTGTTACTGGTCATGCAGGCAAAACCTAAGTCATAAAGAATGTTTCAGGGACGCTATGTCCCCGGCTTCTTAATGGCTTAGGTATTTTTTTTACCAAAATACTAGAGGTGATAAAGATGTCGAAAAACGAAAGATTAGCTAAAGAAATTCTACAGCTAGTTGGCGGAGAAGAGAATGTAAATTCACTTGTTCACTGTGCAACGAGACTGCGTTTCGGACTAAAGGATAAATCAAAAGCCAATAAAGCAAATTTAGAAAAAACTGATGGGGTCATCACTGTTAAAGAAAGCGGCGGACAGTTCCAAGTGGTAGTAGGAAATAATGTTCCGGAAGTGTATGCTGAAATCGGAAAAATCTCAAACATCACAAGGGATTCAAAACATGCTGCCGCTAAAGATAGTGGAGAAAAAGGAAATTTCTTGGGGAAAGCGGTAGATGTCGTTTCCAGTATTTTTGCACCGCTCCTTGGTTTAATGGCAGGGGCCGGTATCCTTAAAGGGTTATTGTTAATTGCTGTGAATTTCGGCTGGCTGGTCAATACTGATACGACTTATACGATTTTATACGCGGCTGCAGATGCGATGTTCTACTTCCTGCCAGTATTGTTAGCCATCACAACCGCACGTAAGTTTGGCGGAAATATCTTTGTCGCCGTAACCATTGCAGGTGCGCTGCTCTATCCGTCCATTGTGGCGCTTAAAGCGACTCCACCTGAGGGCGGAATCCATTTCTTTAGCATTCCTGTTACCATGATGAGCTACTCATCAACGGTTGTTCCAATCATTCTTTCGATCTTCGTCATGAGCAAGCTTGATATTTACTTTAATAAAAAGATTCACGAAAGCGTTAAAAACTTCGTTACTCCGTTATTGTTATTAGTGATTATGCTTCCATTAACATTGTTGGTATTTGGTCCAATCGGTGTAAATGCAGGTAATGCCGTAGCAAAAGCGATGGTCGCCGCATTCGCATTCAACCCAATTTTAGCTGGCGCCATCATGGGGGCAAGCTGGCAGTTACTCGTCATGTTCGGTATTCACTGGGGCTTGGTGCCAGTATTCATTAACAATATTGCCGTTCACGGAAAAGACGGTGTAAAGCCGGCCGCAACCGCTTCTGTATTTGCTCAAACTGGTGCAATGGTCGGGGTTATGTTAAAAACGAAAAATAAAAAGTTAAAAACATTAGCAGGTTCGGCTGCGATCACAGGTCTTTTTGGTATTACAGAACCAGGAATTTACGGCGTAACATTACCGCTTAAAAAACCATTCATTGCTGGAATCATTGGTGCGGCAATCGGTGGAGGAATCATTGGTTACGCTGGAACGAACGCATTTGCTTCTGGTGCTCCTGGATTATTGACTTTACCAATCTTCTACGGACCAGGCGGCCAAGGGTTCACCGGTCTAATTATCGGTATTGTAGTGGCATTCTTAGTATCTGCAGGTCTTACTTATGTATTAGGTTTTGAAGATCCAGTTGAAGAAGAAATAACTGCTCCAGAAACAGGCAAAGCAGCTAGCAGTGAACAAATTGCCAGTCCTATTACAGGTAAAGTAGTTAACTTATCTGATGTATCTGACCCAGTATTTGCTTCAGAATCGATGGGAAAAGGAATTGCGATTGAACCATCTGTTGGCCGAGTTGTATCGCCTGTAAATGGAGTTGTAACAGTTGCTTTTAAGACGAAGCATGCGATCGGCCTTGTTTCCGAGCAAGGTGCAGAAATCTTAATTCATGTTGGGATCGATACTGTCCAATTGGATGGAAAATACTTCACCTCACATGTTAAACAAGGCGATAAAGTTTCAGTTGGCGATTTATTAGTAGAATTCGATATTGAAAAAATCAAACAAGCTGGCTACGAGGTAACAACACCTGTGATTGTTACGAACTCCAGTATCTATACAGAAGTAACAGCAGCAAGACAAGGGGATATTGGCGAAAAGGAACCAATCTTAATCCTGGATATCCATACAAAAGAAAGTATTGCGTAGGTAGTCACTACTTACTGCTTCATAGATTAAAAACTTAATAAGATATATGATTTTGGCTATAGCTAAAGCCATATATTTTTTTGAAGGAGAGGAATAAATCATGAAACACACACAGCTAAAACCATTTCCAAAGGATTTCTTCTGGGGAGCTTCGACCTCTGCATACCAAGTAGAAGGAGCATGGAATGAGGATGGTAAAGGTCCGTCTGTCATTGATATGCGTCAGAAATACCCAGAGGGTACGACGGATTATAAGGTAGCAAGCGACCATTATCACCGTTATCAAGAGGATGTTAGATTAATGGCAGAGATGGGTTTTAAAGCTTATCGCTTTTCCATCGCCTGGACACGAATTATCCCTAACGGAACAGGTGAAGTGAATCCAAAAGGACTTGAATTCTACAGCAATTTAATCAATGAACTTATTAAATATAAGATTGAGCCCATTGTAACGATGTATCACTTTGATTTGCCATATGTGCTTCAAGCTCGCGGCGGCTGGTCGAATCGTGAAACGATTGATGCCTTTGTGGAGTATGCGAAAGTGCTGTTTGGGAACTATGGTGATCGTGTTAAATATTGGCTGACGATTAACGAACAAAACATGATGATTATGCATGGAAAGGCACTAGGAACTCTGGATCCAAATTTAGAAGACCCAGACAGAGAGCTTTATCAGCAAAACCATCATATGTTAGTGGCACAAGCAAAAGCTATGGATGATTGTCACCAAATGCTGCCACAGGCGTTAATTGGGCCGGCTCCAAATATTTCCTATATATATCCTGCCAGCTCGAAGCCGGAGGATATATTGGCAGCGCAAAACTTTAATTCAATCCGCAACTGGCTGTACTTAGATGCGGCAGTATATGGACGTTACAATAAGACAGCTTGGAGCTTTTTGGAAGAAAAGGGCTATGTTCCAACCATTGTCGAAGGCGACATGGAAATCTTAAAAAATGCCAAGCCTGACTTTATTGCGTTCAACTACTACACGTCTAAAACAGTAGAAGCAAGCAATGGGGAAGGTAATGATAAAAATAATACTGGTGACCAGGAAATTGTCATTGGTGAAGCAGGTGTTTATAAGGGGCACAGCAATTCGAACCTTCCAAAAAATGAATTCGGCTGGGAAATTGACCCGATTGGCTTCCGCACAACGCTTCGTGAAGTATATGACCGCTACCAGCTGCCAATCATCATTACGGAAAATGGTCTTGGTGCCTTTGATAAGGTAGAAGAAGACGGCACCGTTCGTGACCTGTATCGGATCGATTATTTGAAAAAACACCTTGAACAAATGCAGCTTGCGATTACCGATGGTGTAGAAGTGTTTGGCTACTGCCCTTGGTCAGCAATTGATTTGATTTCCACACACCAGGGTGCGAAGAAACGTTACGGCTTTATTTTTGTGGATCGTGAGGAATTTGACTTAAAAGAATTACGCCGTATCCCTAAACATAGCTTCTATTGGTATAAGGAAGTCATTGCAAACAACGGCGAGAATTTGTAATAAGCTGATAGGGCTGACAAGGAAACCTTATGTCAGCCCTTTGCTTATATTTTCCTCTTACGGACATCTTTCAGGCAAAAAAAAGAATAATAAAGAGAGTACATAATTGATATTTAAAGAAAAGGATGATTTCTAATGGAACAAAACCAACAAAGATTCCCCGAAGGATTTCTATGGGGCGGGGCAACCGCTGCCAATCAAATAGAAGGTGGATTTCGCGAAGGCAATAAAGGTTTGAATATCTCAGATGTCTTGCCGGGCGGGAAAGAGCGACTTAAAATATTGATGTCGCCTGGCTTTAACTTTGAAATTGACAATGAGAAATATAGGTACCCGAACCATGAAGCGATTGATTTTTATCATCGTTATAAGGAAGATATCGCCTTGTTTGCGGAAATGGGCTTCAAAGTATTTCGGATGTCGATTGCTTGGACAAGAATTTTTCCCAATGGTGATGAGTTAGAGCCGAATGAAGAAGGTCTGGCTTTTTATGACCGGGTCTTTGATGAATTACATAAGTACGGAATTGAGCCCGTAGTGACCATCTCTCACTATGAAATGCCGCTGCATTTGGTGAAAGAATATGGCGGCTGGAGAAGCCGTCAGGTGGTTACTTTCTTTGAAAGATATGCTACATCGATTTTTAACCGTTATAAGGATAAAGTGAAGTATTGGATGACCTTTAATGAAATTAACGGTGCCTTGAAGATGCCAATCATGAGTATGGGCTTCTCACCCCAAAACGAAGAAGTCCGATACCAGCAGACCTTCCAGGCTTTTCACCATCAATTTGTGGCCAGTGCGATGGCCGTAAAAACCTGTAAGCAAATCATTCTAGATGCACAGATTGGCTGCATGATCCTGTTTGCACCTGTTTATTCGTACGATAGTAATCCGGAAAACGTCCTCTTTGCCTTAAAAGAAGAGGAACTGTTCAATTACTTTTGCGCAGATGTTCATGTGCGCGGCGAATACCCAACTTTCAGTAATCGCTTCTTTAAGGAGCATAATGTAGAACTTGAGATTCAGGAAGGGGACTTGGAATTAATCAAAGAAGGAACGGTAGATTATATCGGCCTAAGCTATTACATGTCCCGTACAGATAAAAAAGTTAAGGCCGAAGAGGAAAAAGCAAATGGCAATATTGTTGGAGGAGTGAAAAACCCATTCCTGAAAGCAAGTGATTGGGGCTGGGAAATCGACCCTGTCGGTTTGCGAATCAGCTTAAACAAGCTATACGGCAGGTATCAGGTGCCGCTTTTTGTGGTCGAAAATGGGTTAGGGGCATACGACCAGGTAGAGGAAGACGGCTCCATCAACGATGATCACCGGATTGATTACCTCCTTGAACATATAAAAGCCATGGGTGAAGCTATTGAAGATGGTGTAGAGCTAATGGGCTATACAAGCTGGGGCTGTATTGATTTAGTCAGTATGTCTACTGGCGAAATGTCCAAGCGTTATGGATTTATCTACGTGGACAAACAAGATGACGGCAGCGGTACATTAGAGCGTAAACCGAAAAAGTCCTTCTATTGGTATAAAAATGTCATTGCTACCAATGGGGAGCAATTATAACAATAAAAAAATCGGTATCTTATTAGGTACCGATTTTTCTATTTGTATGTGGCAGTGGCGTTATTTTTGGATTCGCAGATATAATTGAAAATCCGCAGATAAAATGAAAAATTCGGTGACAATGCAGTACATCCAATCAAGCCAAGACAATCACTCACCTGCAATCTACACAGCCAAGAAACCAGAGGAAGCACTGGAACAGGTAAAGGAAATCTACTCAGACTGGCTTGAAGAAGCAATTGATGTATGGGTGGTAGAGGAAGAAAAAATGCCACTGTACCCAGACCCAGATGGGATAGCAGTAAGGAAGACAGAATTCTACCAAAACCTAAAAGAAGAAAAGTAAGACAGGCAGGGGAAACTCTGTCTTTTTATTTGCAATGGCTTTGCCACCATGCCACCAAATGTCAAAAAGGGATTGTTCCCACATACAAACATAAACAAACCTTTAACCCTAGCCAGATAAGAATTTTGCTGAATAAATCTAAACTCAACACCCCATTTTTCATACTTTTTAAAGGTAATTTTGTTGCAAAACCTTTTCTACACTGCATCCTTAATAAGATACAATATCCACATATCAACAAAATAACTAGAAAAAGTTTATGTCAGGTTGTTATAAATGGCTTTAGCTACCTTATTAAGTAGGTGAAGATTTCACTTTAACTTTTTTTCAAATCTATAAAAGGAAAGTGAGGTCAAAAAGATATTATTTTAAAAATATACAATTTGGGGTGGAGAATATGGACAAAGCACAAGCTATTGACAGAATGTATGAGGTGCTTGCTGAATTGCAGGGTGAAATATACTTCTGGCAAGGGAAAACTACTGACAAGGTTATGTTACAAAAATTTGCTAACTTAGAGGATGCTTCTATTAGGCTGTATGAAGAACTTGATATATTACCAATTAGTACACTTAGTTCTATGGTTATGGTAAGTATAGTAAAGTACATGGAGATTGAATTGAATCAAACTGATGAATTATTTTTTCTTTACACTTACATTAACCAGTTGCAGGTCTGCCTATATCAAATAAGGGCATAATCATTCAAAATCAAATGAACACAACTCCAATAAAACTAAATCTAATTTTGTCTGAGGACTTCCTGGCAACACAGGTTGTCCTCTTTTTTTATGCAATTTTTTAGATAGGAGAGGATAAAATGGCAATTAAACTAAATATTAAGCCTGACTACTTTAATCATAAATATGTGCCTTATGTAAACAAGGATGCCAGATTCGCAGATAACTTCAAAAAATTCGCAGATAAATTTTTCCGCTATGAAAAAATGCATGTATCAAGCCGCATTACGATACCGAACGAAGCCCGATAACCCCCGCAATTATCAAACCGACACTGACAAACCTCCCGATGTTTTTCGATTCATCGAACAAAAACATATTTATCAAAACCGCCCCAGCTGTGCCAATCCCAATCCAAACCGCATAAGCGATGCTGACCTGCAAATATTGAAAAGAGGTATATAAAAAGCCAAAGGAGGCACTGAAACCGCCAATATAGAGTGCGCCATTTCTCAAGGTTTTCCCTTGGCTGTATAATTTCAGCCCTGCCGCCCCGATAATCTCACTAACACTTGCCAATAGGACAAATAACCAGCCCATGCTAGGCAGCCTCCTTTGCCGTTTCTTTTTTGCTGTGTTTGTTGTCTGCCAGATTTAAACCGATGACCCCTAATACAATAATGGCAATAAACAAAAGCTTGCCGCTATTGAACCCTTCCCCAAAAAGGAACACATCCATCAAGACGGTGCCGATCGTGCCAACTCCTGAAAAAACAGCATAAACCGTTCCGGTTGGCAGCCCTTTGCAGGCTTCAGGCAGAAAGTGAAAATCCGTAAAGATAATCGCGATCACGATGGCCCACTGCCACCAGGTTTCAGCAACATTAAATCCATATACCCACATTAATTCAAATAAACAAGTTAAAGCTACAAATAACCAAGCTTTTTTCAATTATCTCACCTCATGATGCTGGCAAGCCATTTTAACAAGCCAGCTTTACCCTATAGTATATTAGGATATCACAAGCGCAAAAAAAATTGTTTCAACCTGAATTAAACACTATGGGAAATTGTGTAATCTTTGGAAAGTGTGATATAAATCACGAAACACCATCAGGTAAATCAGTATAATGATTAAAACAGGGAAAACTTTGCAGAGGATGGTGAAGAAGTATGGAATACCAACTAAAAACACTTTATTCGGAAATCGGCGGCCAGGAGACGATTGATAAGCTGGTGGAAGCTTTCTATCCGCGCGTCTATGCCGATCCTGATTTAGCTCCATTATTTGAAGGCGATATGGAAGAAATCAAACGGAAGCAGAAAATGTTCCTGCCGCAATTTACAGGCGGTCCGGCACTCTACAGCCAGGAATTTGGCCCACCTGCAATGCAACACCGCCATCTCCCGTTCGAAGTGACACCAAAACGGGCGAAATGCTGGCTTCGCTGCATGAAAGAAGCATTTCGAGAAATCGGCCTTGACCAGAATCCGGCAGGAAAGGCATTCTATGAACGCTTAACACAAGTGGCCGGCATTATGGTGAATAGCCCAGACCGTGAATAATGCAAAAGATCCTCAGCCAAAATTGAGGATCTTTTTTGATGCCCAAACGTCATTGCTGCATAGTTTAATTTTTAAAAAGAAATGATATGAATTGGAGGTGTATGAAAAAATGTCAAAGAAAAACGCACCCAATTCAATTCCATATAGTATTTGGGATACCAAATTAGATAATGAGCAAATAGAAATGAACGAAAAAATTGCTGAAACAATGAAAGGCAGTACTGCGGAACAAAAATCAACGGAGCAACAGGATTAACAGGGTAAAAGCAACCATTTCGGGTTGCTTTTATTTTAGCTAATAGGAAAGTATAAACTTTCACAAATTTATACTTTCCTAACGCATAAATTCAACTATGCCTCATGAACCGTCCTATCGGACTCGCCAATCGGCGAGTTTTCATTTATTTTGGCAGCCCTTTCAAAATGTGGCCGTTGTGTTATGATGTAGGTGTTATTGAAGGGAAGGAGCAGCAAAAATGAATACAACTGACCAATGGTGGAAAAAAAGCGTCGTATATCAAATCTATCCGCGCAGCTTCCGTGATTCGAACGGGGATGGAATTGGAGACCTTCCGGGGATTATTGAAAAACTGGATTATCTAAAATTATTAGGTGTCGATATCATCTGGCTGAGTCCGATCTATGATTCGCCCAACGACGATAACGGCTATGATATCCGGAACTATCAGGAAATCATGAACGAATTTGGAACGATGGCTGATTTTGACCGGCTTCTTGAAGAAATTCATAAGCGGGATATGAAGTTAATGATGGACCTAGTCGTCAATCATACTTCTGATGAACATGAGTGGTTTGTCCAATCGAAACAATCTAAGGACAATCCTTATCGTGATTACTATATTTGGCGGGAAGGCAAGGACGGAAAAGAACCGAATAACTGGGGCTCTTTTTTCAGCGGCCCGGCCTGGGAATACGATGAGGCGACGAATGAATATTATTTGCACCTTTTTTCGAAAAAGCAGCCCGACTTAAATTGGGAAAACCCAAAGGTTCGCCAAGAGGTTTACCAGATGATGAAGTTTTGGCTGAAAAAGGGTGTAGACGGCTTCCGGATGGATGTCATCAACATGATTTCCAAAGCTCCAGGGCTGCCGGATGGAGTGCAGCATAGCGGGCAATTATTTGGTGACGGAGCTCCTTATTTTATGAATGGCCCTAGAATTCATGAGTTTTTACAAGAAATGAATAACGAAGTATTGTCCCAGTACCCAACCATCTCAGTCGGGGAAATGCCTGGAACCACTCCAGAGGATGCCATTCTCTATACGAATCCAAACCGCCGTGAAGTGAACATGATTTTTACGTTTGAGCATATGGACCTTGACAGCGCGCCCGGCGGAAAGTGGAATCTCAAGCCTTTAAATCTCCTCGATTTAAAAGAAAACTTGGCTAAATGGCAAACAGCTATACATAACAGGGGCTGGAACAGCCTGTACTGGAACAATCACGATCAGCCTCGGATTGTCTCGCGTTTTGGCAATGACGAAGAATATCGGGTGGAATCGGCAAAAATGCTGGCCGCGTGCCTGCACTTTATGCAAGGAACACCTTATATTTACCAAGGCGAGGAAATTGGCATGACCAATGTGAAATTCAAATCTCTTGAAGATTACCGCGATATTGAGACGATCAATATGTACAAGGAACGGAAATCTCAAGGATATTCCCATGAGGAAATTATGACCTCCATTTATGCAAAGGGAAGGGATAATGCTAGAACCCCGATGCAATGGGATGATGCGGAACATGCAGGTTTCACCACAGGAACCCCTTGGATTAAGGTGAACCCGAGGTATCAAGAAGTAAATGTGAAGAGTGCTCTGGATGATAAGAATTCTATTTTTTATTTTTATCAAAAATTAATCGCCTTAAGAAAGGAATTGGACATCATTGTCGAAGGTGATTTTCAATTGCTGCTTGAAGACCACCCCGAATTGTTTGCTTATGAACGTAAATGGAAAGAAGAAAGCGTGATTGTAATTTGCAATTTTGGGGATAAGGACATGTCTGTGGAGAATGAACTTTTGACAAGAATTTCTGATTACAACGTCATTCTTTCAAATTACGAAGGCTCAAACATAGAAAAACTCCGGCCATTTGAAGTAGTCGTTTTAACACGCTAATTAACCAGGGGCCTGAACCCGAACTGTCCTGATTAAAGAGTGGGGATCCAGGCTCTGCAAAAAAATGTTTGCACATTTAGCCCAGAAGTGTTACTATGAATCTACCGATTAGTGCAAACGTTTTCACTAATTGCTACATAATGAGATAGGGGGTCTAATTAGACAAAGGCTGTTAAACGCAGTTAAATTGAATTGTTGCCTGCTAGATTTATTATGTTTTTTTGCACTTTTGCGCAAACGGTTTCACAAAATAGTATTTTGATAGAAGACAATTTCTACTTTCCTTTAACAAAATAGTTAGATTTTTTACTATACGGAATTGTGCAAACGATTTCGCAAATCTTTAATAGAGTATTAGAAGTCGTATCTGTCAATACTACCTACATCTCTGTCAATATGGTAGCTGCGCAAAAGATGGTGTACCAAAAATTATTATGCAAAGCATGGGGGTAAATGATGAACAAGAAAAAGTTATTTTCCGGCATAGGTGCAGGGATTTTATCGCTAAGCCTTCTTTTAACTGGCTGTGGAAACGCTGATAAGGGCTCTTCCAACGAAAGTTCAAAAGGCAATGTGACAATTGATGTTTTCCAATTTAAGGTTGAATTTAAAAAGCAATTTGAAACAGTTGCTAAGAAATATGAGCAAGAACACAAGGGTGTAAAAATCAACATCACGACTGTTGGCGGCGGTGAAGATTACGGTGCGGCCCTAAAATCCAAATTTGCTTCCGGCAAAGAACCAGCGATCTATAATATCGGCGGTCCGCAGGACGTAGAAGATTGGCAAAAGAAACTGGCTGACCTTTCTGATACAGAAGCATCAAAAGCTGCTCTAAAAGGTACTCTTGATGGGGTAAGCAAGGACGGTAAAATTCTTGGATTGCCATACAACCAAGAAGGTTATGGTTTGATTTACAACAAGGCTGTTTTTGAAAAAGCCGGCATTGATGCAAAATCTATCAAGAGCTATGCCGACCTTGAAAAGGCAGTTAAAACTCTAGACTCAAAGAAAAAAGATCTTGGTCTTGAAGCAGTATTCGCGCTTCCTGGTAAGGAAACATGGGTAACTGGACTGCACTTATCCAATGCCTTCCTTGCTCCGGAATTTGATAACAACGTATTAAACGCTTATAACGCTAAGAAGGTTGACTTCAAATATGGCGATGCATTCAAGAAAGTGCTTGATCTGCAAAACGACTATTCTGTTCAGCCAACTGTAAGCTTAGATTACTCTAAGCAGGTTGAAGAATTGTTCTCACTGCAAAAAGTAGCATTGATCCAGCAAGGTAACTGGGTATATGGATCCATCGAAGGCATTGACAAAGAATTTGCCCAAAAAGGCATCGGCATCCTGCCAATCCCTGTTGAAGGCTATAAAGAAGATGCAATTCCTGTAGGGATTCCAATGTACTGGGGCGTAAACAGCAACAAGGACAAAGCAACTGTTGCTGAAGCAAAGAAATTCTTAGACTGGCTATATACTTCTGACGAAGGTAAAGAAGCCGTTATCAACGACTTTAAATTTATCCCTGCTTATGATGGCTTTGATGCATCAAAAATCAGTGACCCGCTTTCAAAAGAAATTTATCAATATGCTCAAGATGGCAAAACTATCGGCTGGACCTTCATGGGCTACCCAACTGGCTGGGGACAGAACGAGCTTGGAGTGCAAATCCAGAAATACTTGAGCAAAGAAGCTAAGTGGGAAGATGTTGTGAAAACTACTCAAGCAGCCTGGGAGAAATCCAGAAATAAATAATCAATGAAGGCAAATGCGTTGGCCTAATACAAATTTATAATGGGTCCTTTCAATAAAAAGGACCCATTATTTTTAAGAGAGGCAAGCGGCTGGTTCGTAAGGAAGCTTCACCTTATCAATCAGCCCCTTTTCTCTCATCATAAACGAGAGACTCTAGATTATTGCTTGGAGGTTTTTTACCATGATGCGTACTCGGGATTTATCCTATTGGCTTTTTTTGGCCCCGGTTCTTTTAGCCTTATCCATGGTTGTGATCATCCCGCTGGTATTTGGTATTTATTATTCCTTTACTAACTGGAATGGAATTGAAGTCGGTAGTTTTGTCGGCCTTAAAAATTATTTAGCCATTTTGGATGATAAGGAATTTTTAGATTCCATGTGGTTTACCGTGAAATTTTCCGTGGTTTCCATTATTCTGATTAACTTTTTTGGCTTATCTTTGGCCCTTATTGTGACTTCAAAAATTAAATCCAATAAGTTCTTAAGAACGATTTTCTTTATGCCAAACTTAATTGGCGGGTTGATTCTTGGTTTTATCTGGCAGTTTATTTTTATTAAAGTTTTCGCCGGAATTGGTTCAGTGTTTGGAATACAAAGTTTAGAAGGATGGCTTTCTACTACACAAACAGGATTCTGGGGACTTGTCATTTTGATGAGCTGGCAAATGTCCGGATACATTATGGTCATCTACATTGCCTATTTAGAAGGCGTCCCTGGTGAGTTGATTGAGGCAGCAGAAATTGATGGTGCAAGTCCGTTCCAGCGTCTTCGCTATATCATTTTCCCATTGGTTGCTCCAGCTTTTACGGTCAGCATGTTCCTTACTTTGTCCAATACATTTAAACTTTACGACCAGAACCTGTCGTTGACAGGCGGGGGGCCGTATAACTCCACGCAAATGGTGGCAATGGAAATTTTTAAGACGGCCTTTACTGAAAGTGAAATGGCATATGCACAGGCCAAAGCAGTTATTTTCTTTGTGATTGTGGCGGTCATTTCTTTGACGCAGGTATATATCAATAAGAAAAGGGAGGTTGAAATGTAATGAGGAAACATAAATGGCCCATTGAAATCCTAGGTATTATTTTAGGAATAATATGGCTGTCTCCCTTTTACTTAATGATTGTGAACTCCTTTAAAACAAAGCGTGAAATGTTTGAGGATACACTAAAGCTTCCGGCAGGCTTTAACTTCGATAACTATATCGAAGCCTTTACAGAGTTGAATTTTATTCAAACTTTCATGAATTCCGTGTTGATTACCGTGGTCAGCGTACTTGTTATCATTGTTTTTTCATCGATGGCAGCTTATGCTTTATCGCGGAATAAAAGCAAAATCAGTAGTTTTATATTCTTCCTGTTTGTTGCAGCAATGCTAATTCCGTTCCAATCGGTGATGATTCCGTTGGTTACGATATTTGGTAAATTAGAAATGTTGAACCGAGCCGGCATTATCTTTATGTACCTCGGATTTGGCGCAAGTTTATCGATCTTCTTATATCATGGTACATTAAATGGGATTCCAAAATCTTTGGATGAAGCGGCAACCATTGACGGGGCAAACCGATTCCAAATCTTTTGGCATATCATCTTCCCGATGTTAAAACCGATTACGGTCACCGTTGCGATTTTAAATACGATCTGGATTTGGAATGACTACCTATTGCCGTCCCTAGTTATTAACCAAGAAGGAATGGAGACGATTCCGCTCAAGATGTTCTTCTTCTTTGGAGAGTATACGAAGCAGTGGCATCTGGCCCTTGCTGGACTTACCATTGCGATTATTCCAGTCATCATCGCTTATTTCTTTGCCCAGCGTGAAATTATTAAAGGGATTTCCGAAGGTGCAGTTAAATAACAAATTTACTATATAATAGAAGCAAACTTTATTGGCTTAGGGGGAAGCACTGTGGTAACGATTAAGGATGTAGCAAAGGCAGCTAATGTGGCGCCCTCAACGGTTTCTCGGGTGATTGCCAACAATCCGAGAATCAGTGAGAAGACTAAGAGGCGTGTGAAAGAGGTCATGGAGGATTTAGGATACTATCCTAATTTGCAAGCAAGAAGTCTGGCCGCCAAAAGCACACAAACGATCGGTGTCATTATGCCGAACTCAGCTTATCATGCTTTCCGCAACCCGTTCTTCCCTGAAGTCTTACGAGGAATCAGTATGAATGCCCATGACAGCAGATACGGGATTTACCTTTCCACGGGTTCAACGGAGGAGGAGATTCACGAGGAAGTGCTGTCGATGGTAAATGGGAGACGTGTCGATGGGATTGTCATGTTATATTCACGGGTCAATGACCGCACCATGCAGTACCTTGCGGAAATAGACTTCCCATTTACCGTAGTAGGCCGGCCAAGCACATATGAAGAAAGAATTACGTATGTTGACAACGATAATATTTTTATTACCAACCAGGTGACAAAATATTTGATTGACCTTGGTCATAAAAATATTGCCTTCGTGGGCGGGAATTTGGACTTTGTTGTCGCCCATGACCGTTTAAACGGTTATCGGATGGCTTTAACAGAAGCGGGTCTTCCCGTAAATGAAGCTTATTTGGTTCATGAAAGCTTTGTTAATGATAATGGACGGGATGCCATCCAATCTTTGATCAATTTGGAAGTGCCGCCAACTGCATTTGTCACCCAGGACGATTTAATGGCGTATGAAATCATCAGCCACTTGGATGCTTTGAACATTAGAGTTCCAGAGGATATTTCGATTGTCAGCTTTAATAACCTTTCATTATCGGAGCATTCGAAGCCTCCATTAACATCAGTGGATATCGGTACCTTTCAACTAGGCCAGGTGGCAACGCAATGTTTAATTGAAAAAATTGAGCATCTTGACACCCTGCCAAAACGAATTACGATCCCGACGAAGCTGATTGAACGAAAATCATGCGCCCCAAAAAGGTAAGTACTAACAATGGACTAACAAATAGAAAGTCAGTGAGGAAGATATGAGTAAATTATGGTGGAAAGAAGCGGTGGCCTATCAAATATACCCACGTAGCTTTATGGACTCGAATGGAGACGGGATTGGCGATATCCAGGGGATCATCACGAAGCTTGATTACCTTAAGGATTTAGGAACCGACGTCATCTGGGTCTGCCCAATGTTCGAGTCGCCGAATGATGATAACGGGTACGATATCAGCAATTATCAGGAAATCATGAAAGAGTTTGGAACGATGGCGGATTTTGATTTTCTTTTACAAGAAACCCACCGCCGAGGGATGAAGCTAATCCTTGATTTAGTCATCAACCACACGAGCGATGAACACCCATGGTTTGTTGAATCCCGCTCCTCTAAGGACCATCCGAAGCGCGACTGGTATATTTGGCGCGACGGTAAGGGCGGAAAGGAACCTAATAACTGGGAAAGCATTTTTTCTGGGCCAGCATGGGAATATGATGAATCAACTGACCAATATTACATGCATCTTTTCTCAAAAAAACAGCCTGACCTTAATTGGGAAAACGAAGAAGTCCGCCAAGCCCTCTATCAAACAGTGAATTGGTGGCTTGATAAAGGGATTGACGGCTTCCGTGTTGATGCCATCAGCCATATCAAAAAGGAAACTGGCCTCCCAGACATGCCGAATCCAAAGGAGCTTCCCTTTGTTCCATGCTTTGAAAAAATGATGAATGTGACCGGGATACACGATTTTCTTCAGGAATTAAAGGAAGAGACGTTCTCCAAGTATGACATTATGACGGTTGGTGAAGCAAATGGTGTCACCGCCGATGATGAAGAGGACGTTGAGCTTTGGGTCGGGGAACAGAAGGGCAAATTCAACATGATTTTTCAATTCGAGCACCTTGCCCTTTGGGATGCCGAGGTAAAAAAAGAATTGGATATAGTAGAATTTAAGGATGTCCTATCGCGCTGGCAGAAAGGGCTGGAAGGGAACGGCTGGAATGCCCTTTTTATTGAAAATCACGACAAGGCCCGCGTAGTCTCCACCTGGGGAAATGATAAGGAATACTGGCGGGAAAGCGCCACTGCCTTTGCTGCGATTTATTTTTTGATGCAGGGGACGCCATTTATTTATCAAGGGCAGGAAATCGGCATGACCAACGTCCGCTTTGATTCCATTGAGGATTATGATGATGTGTCGGCAAAAAATATGTACCGCTTGAAACGAGCGGATGGTGTCCCACATGAGGAAATCATGGAGATGATCTGGGCGAGCGGCCGCGATAATTCCCGGACGCCGATGCAGTGGTCAAATGAAGGGAATGCTGGGTTTACCAGGGGAATCCCATGGTTAAAGGTCAACCCAAACTATCGCCAAATCAATGTCGAAGCACAGGAACAAGACCCAGATTCCGTCCTGAATTTCTACAAAAAACTGATTCGGTTGAAAAAGGCGAATGAAGTGTTTACGTACGGTACGTACGATTTACTATTGCCGGAAGATCCGCAGAGTTTTGCCTACACGAGAACACTTGACGGAGAAAAAGTGCTGGTGATTGCGAATCTTTCAGACCGAAAGGCTGAGGTAAAAGGTGTGAGCTTTGAAAATAGTTCTTTGCTGCTTCATAATTATGAAATTTCCAAGATGTCAGAGCAGATTTTAAGACCATACGAAACAAGAGTATACCGGCTGAAATAAAGAAAGACGATTCGGGGAAACCGAATCGTCTTTTTGCTAGAGTTGTTACACTGTTACTTTTGGTTTATCAGCTGCATTCTTTTTGCCAATCTTTCTAAGGAAAGGTACTACCCAATAATCTAAGCCAAATCTGCCGGCGTTGTAGCCTGCTGCCAGGATGATGAAGCCAAGGAAGATGTCAGTAGGGTTATGAGATACAGTTCCTGCTAAGAAGAAAGAGAAGTTCATTACGAGACCAAAGAACATGGCAGCTGTTGTTAAGCATCCGAGAAGTAAGCCAAGACCGATTAATGTTTCACCCCAAGGGACGATAAAGTTGAAAAGATCGACATTTGGCAGGGCCACACCTTTTAAGAATTCTACATACCAGCCGTAAACAACGGCGCCATCTGGACCTTTGACCGGATTTGCTGTTACTCCTTTTAGGAATCCTGCTGCATCAAAGCCGCCTGTTAATTTATGAAAACCTGCTGTGAACCAAGAATAACCAAGGTATAAACGGATAACCAGTAGGATGGCTGCGGAAATTTTATTCTCTCTTAAAAATTTGTTAAACATCTTACATTCCCCTTTCAAACATTTATTTGTTTCTCTTTCTAATTTCAATATATAGGATTTTTTTGTAAAAAACATGGATATAGTAATAAGTTCAAAGTTTGTTCGAAATGTTTTGACAGTTCTTTGAACGGTGCAAAATTCAAAGCGTATGCTCGCATTTTTTAATGTTGAAAACACTGCCATTCTTGCCGTGACAACAATTGTAAAGTTAGATGTTTTTTGTTATTTTAAAATTAATGATTTTCGAAACGAAAAAGGGGAAAGAACGTTGATGGGAATGAAATTGGCAAATTTTCGAATAAAGTGGATTATCATCATTTGTTTGCTTGTTTTTTCAGAGCTACTTGATTTATTTGTTTCTTTCAATTTTCCTTCTATTAAACTATTTCACTTTACAACAATTGCTGTGATTGTATGTGCCATCCCTTTTCTCCTGGTCACTTTTAAGGAAATGGGGAAAAAATCAGTAGAATATGAAAAAAATGAAGAAAAGTTAAAAAATATTTATGATTCCCTAGATGTAGCGATTTGGTCCCATGACCTCAAAACCAATCAGCTTTTCATTACCCAAGGGATTGAAAAATTGTATGGAGTATCGTTAGAAGACTTTTATCATGACCATGCTTTATGGAAAAAGGTCATTTTTTCGGATGATTTACCCATCATATCTGAACGTGAGCAGAAAATAGTACTTGGGGAAACAGTTACAAGTGAGTATCGAATTATCCGGCCCAACGGTGAGGTGCGCTGGATTTATGACAGAGGTTTCCCGACTTTGGATTCAAAAGGAAACTTTGTTTATTTTAGTAGTGTACTATTTGATATTACCGATCGGAAAGAAAGTGAGGACCGCTATCGCAGTTTAGTAGAAATGTCCCCTGACATCATAGCTGTAGTTAGTGAGGAGAAAATTGAATATATTAATGAGGCTGGATGGAGGCTGATGGGCGCAGCCCATCCGGAGGAACTAATTGGCAAGTCACCATTAAATTATGTTCCCAATAATATTATCCGGACAATTCGAAGGAGGGTTGGATCCTATGATAACCCTATTCAGGAAAGAGTAAGTTTCGAATTCCAGGTAAAACGGCTCGATGGTGAAAAAATAGATGTCGAAATGGCTTCAACTCCAATTCTTTTCGAAGGCAGATTTGCTGTGCAAATTGTCGGCAGGGATATTACGGAAAGGAAAAGGGCAGAGCAAACGATTAAAACAATGGCTTATTATGACGCCTTAACTGGCTTGCCAAATCGAAACAGCTTTAAGGCCCACTTAACAGAGGCAGTAACAAATCACCAACACCAAAAACCGGCTGTGTTATTTTTAGACTTGGATCGCTTTAAGATTATTAACGATACGAAAGGCCATTCTATTGGGGATATAATCCTGCAAATGGCAGCAGGCAGACTGCAAGGGGCAGTGCAACAGAATGGGATTGTTTCACGGCAGGGTGGAGATGAATTTATCATTTTACTAGAAAACACCAATAAGGAGCAAGTGACCTATATAGCCGAAAAAATCCTAAATGCATTTTCCAAGCCCTTCTACGTAAATAATCAGGAATTCTTTGTCTCAACAAGTATAGGAATTAGTCTTTATCCAGAAGATGGCGCGGATGAGGAAAGCTTAATAAAAAATGCCGATACTGCCATGTATAAGGCAAAAGAGCGCGGCAACAACTTTCAATTTTATTCATCCAGCTTAAATGGAATATCCGTCCGAAAGATGGAATTGGAAAATGGTCTGCGTAAAGCATTGGAATTCAATCAACTGATGCTCTATTATCAGCCGCAATGTTCCTTGACAACCGGGGAGATTGTGGGAATGGAGGCGTTAATCCGTTGGGATCACCCTGAACACGGCTTTGTCCCACCATCTGAATTTATTCCGCTTGCTGAGGAGACGGGGCTGATTGTACCAATTGGCAAGTGGGTTCTAAGGGAAGCCTGCAGACAAAGGAAGAATTGGAGCAAAGCGGGAATAGCGGATTTTCCAATCGCTGTTAATGTATCAGTCCGCCAATTCGAAGATGACCATTTTATCGAATATATTGCAGCGGTTTTGGAAGAAATGGATCTCGATGCAGGGCTTCTTGAATTGGAAATCACGGAAAGCATCATGCAGAACCTGCAAAGATCGTCTTACATCCTTCATCAATTGGAAGGGATGGGGGTGCTTTTAGCAATCGACGATTTCGGGACGGGCTATTCCTCGCTTAGTTATTTGAACCGATTACCGATTCAAAAAATTAAAATCGATAAGTCCTTTGTTCAGGAAGTTCCTTTCCTTGCAAGCCAAGAAATGCTGGTAAAAACAATTATTGATATGGGGTTAAACCTAAATTATATAGTCATCGCAGAAGGCATTGAAACCAAGCATCAATTGGAGTTTCTGCGGCAAAATGAATGTGCTGTCGGCCAAGGCTATTTATTCACTAAACCATTACCGGCAGACCAGATTGAAAGGTATCTTGAACGCAATAAAAGTGGTATCCGTTTTTAATGGGTACCACTTTTTATTTGGCTAATAAGAAAGTATAAACCTTCTGTCGAAAGCTTTATACTTTCTTAGCGCATAAGTGCAACTACGCCTCATGAACCGCACCCTTAGGGGCTCGCCAGTCGGCGAGTTTTCTTTAGAAAAATACCACCGGCCGCTGCTCGGAAGGAATTTATATGAAGATGGCGATTAGGGTAATTCATTGCCCCCATTTCATGTTAATAGATAAAGTGCAGCAGTCTGCAGGCTGAGCCTGAGTCGCTGGTGTAGTGAGGATGAAAGCCACACCTGATGGCGTAAACCTTGTGCTAACAGGAATGGTGAGTCCAATCGATTTAATGAGGATGTCAACCTCGGCATGCTTCCCTTGCTGAGCGGCGTTCATGATTTTACGGGCAAATCCGACATCACTAAGCCGATCTAGCAACATGCTGCCCTGCCTCATTAAAACACGGAAAGTCTTGATGGATTGTTCAAATATTTTCGTATCCACTGGCGGGTAGGCCCTTGGCGGAGGAAAGTGTATGGTGTAGGCAGGATAATACGTCATTGGCGGATTTACAGGATGATGAAAAGGGTTGTAATACATCATAACACTCCTTTTATAGCAAAACAGCATAGCAGTATACGGTATGTTTAAGGAGGTAATTTGGTTCCTAGCGGCAGAATCGTGATACATATCACCGAAATGATTGTCCGTTTTTGTTAAATTGTAAATAGATTTACTGAAAAGACTAAAACCGCTACTATCCACTTGAACATATTACTCATTCTTCTGACATGTACACTTGCATTTGGAGCCTATATTAAACATGAATCGTTTGGTATGGCTTGCGGGTGGCTTGGCTGCCGACAAACATTTTTTCCTTCAAGCACACCTGAGTTGCTGCAAACTCTCCACCGCGGTCTTGCTGGTATTTCCGCAGCTTACATCCTATTTTTGACATACTGGTCTTTTTCAAAAAACTGGGCAAGGAGTCTTCAGAAACGCTTATTATTGGGTACATTAACCGTCCTGCTTCAACTGGTCATTGGTGCGGCCGTTATTGAAAATTCGATTGCCATCCCATGGGCAGTCCTTCATCTTGCTATTGGAACCGCCCTGTTTGCGATTGTCAGCGAGGCAAGGATTTATTTAGGTGGAAGAGCAGTTGTGCCGGTTTCCGGCCTTAAAGAGATTAGGCCGCAGGGAGACAGGAAAAGTTTTGACTAATTCAATTCAGAAGGCGCTTGAAAAATGACTTTTCAAGCGCCCACGATTTTTTAGAAACTATAAATGCTTTGCTTTTCCGCCATACACCGTTTTCCTATTCCTCCGCGACTGATGAAGGAATTCCTCGAGCGCCCCAGAGCCAAATAACACCCCAAATAAAATAAGGAGGAACCCAAGGATTTGCGCCATGGATATATTTTCTCCGAGAAACGTCACCGCGCCGACTAAGGTAAAGACGGGCTCGAAGTTGATGAAGATGGCTGCTTCCGTTACGCCAACCATGCTTACCGCATAATTGTAAATCATATGACCAATCGCAGTGGCGATTACGGCGGAAGCGAGAAAAATCATCCAAATACCGAAGGACCCGTTAGATAATTCCCTTAACCCGCCTGGCTCCATAACTAAACTTAGAAAAAATAATACAATCGACCCGAAAAGCATCATGTATCCAGTCAATAAGCGGGGGTCCAATGTATCGGAAACTTTCTTTATTAACACAAAACTATATGCTTGTGTAAGAATCGATAAAAAGATGTACAGATCCCCAAGTGAAATGCTGCTTAGGGACAAACCGCCATGTCCTGCCAAAACAATAAAGGCAACCCCAGTAAAGCCTAAGATGATTCCCAAAACTTTTACTAACGTTACTCTGCTCTTTAAAAAAATAAATGCCAGAATGGCCGACAAGAGCGGTCCCAGCCCTAGAATAAGTCCACCGTTTGAAGCAGTTGTTTTGGCTAAACCAATCGACAAAAAGAAATGGTGACAGACCACGTTGAAAAATCCAGCCGCAGCGATATAACGGAGTTCCTTTCTAGTCGGTATCCGGATCTTCCTTAAAAACGCAAGGATAGTAAAGACAGATATTGCTGCGGTGAAAATCCGTAATGACGTTATCGTAACGATAGGAAAATGCGAGACAATCACTTTGATGCCGACAACATTAAAACCCCATGCTGCCATCACCATAACGAGTAGAACATACATCTGGAATTTTTGCGCTTTTGCCATATCCCCACTTCTTTCTTTTTCCATAAAATATAATGCCAACATTATACAACAATGGATGTCATTTTTGTTCAGCTTTTTTTCGGCTAACGAAAGATATTACCTCCCCAAGTAATAAAATTGTGTTATTCTTTTGGATGGGGGTGTTTGTAATGTCAGTGAAAAAAATTACAGCTAAAGAGCTGCATGAAAGATTGCAGGCACGAGAAAATGTTATGATTTTAGATGTCCGTGCAAACGAGAAATATAACAAGTTTCACATAGAAGATTCCCATGTAGAAAGCCGCAATATTCCAAAAACGGAAATATTTGAACTTGACGAAAACATGGACAAACAGCTTACCTTACCGAAAGACAGAGAGGTCATCGTTACCTGCACGACCGGGAATTCGGCAGCAAAATGCGCGAATATCCTTGACCGGAAAAATTACCAGGTCACGCTATTGGAAGGCGGCGTTACAGCCTGGAAGGACTTCTTAAAGTCACTTGAAGATTAAAAAAGGGAGAGACCCTTTATGCTGCAAAAATTGAATAAAAAACTAGAGAAAATTATGCCATTTATTACCCCGGTTAGTGTTATAACCGGGGTTATCTTAAGTGCTTATATAAAGGATTTTTCCTTTTTAATCCCGTGGATTTTCGCCTTTATGACCTTTGCCGGAAGCTTAAACTCTAATTTTAAATCGTTGAAAGACGCGATGCTTCACCCTTTTCCGATTTTTATAGCAATGCTGATTCTCCATCTTCTCATGCCGCTGTTTGCATGGGGAGTGGGGCATATCACTTTCCCAAATGATGCCTATACCATTACGGGTTTAATTTTAGGTATGGTAATTCCAACAGGCATTACGAGCTTTGTTTGGGTTTCTATTTATAAAGGAAATATCCCGCTTGTGTTATCGATCATTTTACTCGATACCTTGTTATCTCCGATTATTGTTCCGTATTCTCTCTCGGTTTTTATGGGACAAAAAATTGAAATGGATTATGTCGATATAATGAAAGGTTTATTCGGAATGGTCGTGATCCCATCCATTATCGGCATGCTGTTAAATCAGTGGACAAAAGGAAAAATAAATCAACAATTAGGGGTAAAGCTTGCCCCATTTTCAAAAATCAGTATGGGGTTTGTTGTGATGCTGAATGGAGCGGTTGTTGCTCCCTATCTAAGAAATATTGACCTTAAACTAGTCGGTATCATGGTTACAGTCTTTATTATTGCATTGTGCGGATATTTGCTTTCTTTTTTCCTTGGGAGGATTTTGATCGGCGACCGGGACACGGCCATCACCTTGACTTTTTCTGGAGGAATGAGAAATATCAGTGCCGGGGCTGTCATTAGTGTTACCTATTTCCCGCCGTCGGTAGCGGTGCCAGTTGTCGTCGGGATGCTTTTCCAACAAATATTAGCGTCTTTAAATGGACATTTTATCGCAAAATACTACCAAAAAGGCGAGGAAAAGCAGGATTCAGTTGCTGTGTAGAAAGAAGGAATTTCACCATGGAAAATCAAACGAACAAAGATAGCGGGCTGATTGTTGGCATACAAGGGATTCAGTGGGCTGTTTTTATGTTGACGAATGTTATTGCAGTACCGGTTGTTGTCGGAGCAGCCTTTCATATGGCCCCGGCAGAAATCGCGGACTTTATGCAACGCATGCTTTTTGTAACCGGAATTGCTACCCTAATTCAGATTTTTTTCGGCCACCGTCTTCCACTGGTGGAAGGGGCAGCAGGAATGTGGTGGGCCATTTTTATTTTGCTTGGGTCCATGAGTACCCCGGCCAATCAAGGAAATGTGCTTCAGCAATTAGAAATGGGATTAATCATCGCCGGAATATTGTTGGCCATCATCGGATTTTTGCCGATTATTGAAAAAATACGCCTCCTATTTACACCGATAGTTACTGGCGTTTACTTAATTTTACTGGTCAGTCAATTGAGCGGCTCGTTTTTAAAAAGCATGCTAGGCTTCACCGCCACCGGCCATTTAAATGGGAAAATTGCTCTTATTTGTTTTCTTGTTATTTTCATCATTTTATTCATATCATTAAAAGCCAATGGCATTTTAAAAAGTTTAGGGCCGCTAGCTGGGATAATTGTTGGCTGGGCCATGTTTCATTTTTTCGGTTTGATTGATACAAATCAATCCTACGAGCCCTCCAGATGGTTCAGCATTCCGAAGATTTTTGCTTGGGGAACTCCGAAGTTTGATATTGGGATTGCAGTTACCACGCTCCTTACTTCGATTGTCCTTATTTCCAATGTTATCTCCAGCGTTCTGGTAGTTGGAATAGCTTTAGAAAAAAGGATAAAGCCTAATCAGTATCAAAAGGGGATTTTTGGTAATGGGGTGGGTTTAATCTTCTCTGGCCTCTTTTCTGTTGTGGGCGTAATCCCGTTAGCTATTTCCGCTGGATTCATCATGACGACTGGCATAAAAAAATTGTTCCCGCTCATCATAGGGGCTGTTTTAATCACGGTATCTGGATTTTTTCCATATATAGGCGGATTTTTGGCAACCTTGCCATTAGAAGTTGCTTATGCTTCCCTCTTTACCATGTTTACACAGTTGCTTGGGTTTGGTATCCGCGATTTAATGGGGCAGGAGCCGACGGGACGGAACCTGATGGTGATAGGGATTTCCTTAATGACAGGAATCGGCATCATGTTTTTACCGCCAGAAGCCTTTGAAAATATCGCTCCTTGGCTGCGGAACATTGTGTCCAATGGACTGCTCGTAGGCCTTATTTTATGTTTCATATTAGAGCACGTTGTATTTCGAAAAAAGCAAATCGAGCAGACTGCGTAATCCCTTCTATTTATGGAAGGGATTTTTTATTTGCGTTTTTGGGGAAAGTAAAAAGGAAATTTATGTTGACATGAAACCAAAAGGTTTTATATAATCGAAAATGTGAAACCAAATGGTTGTATACTTTTTGAGAAAGCAGGCGAATTATAATGGTAAATACTCTAGAAGATATCAAGAAATCGATCGTCATCGAGGCACCAATTGAAAAGGTTTGGGAGCATGTTTCTACCGCTGAAGCGATTGGAGAATGGTTCATGCCAAACGACTTCAAACCGGAAGTGGGCAATGAATTTCACTTGCAATCTCCGTTCGGTCCATCTCCTTGTAAAGTAACCGAATTCGACCCTCCAAACCGTCTTTCCTTCAAATGGGATACAGAGGGATGGTTTGCATCCTTTATTTTGAAAGATTTAGGTGGGAAAACGGAGTTTACTTTAATTCATGGCGGCTGGAAGCCTGCGGATGAAATCATCGGTAAAGCCGGTCAAAAGTCTGGTGTCATTCGCGAACACATGTCTGGCGGCTGGAATGGCATTATCGAAAAATTAAAAAGGATTGTGGAGGGCTAAGTGTCAGCCTCAGCACAAAAGCATGATGTGTTTCAAGCAATAGCAGACCCCACAAGGAGAGAAGTGCTAAAGCTTCTCTCTGAAAGAGAATTGCCGATTTCGGAAATCACATCACATTTTTCAATCAGCAGGACGGCTATTGCCAAGCATTTGAAAATTCTCTCTGAAGTGGAATTGGTAAGCGGACGAAAGGAAGGACGGGAAAAAATATACCGGCTCCATCCCGAACCTCTATCTGAGCTAAAGCAGTTTTATGACCAATTCTGGAGCAATAGGCTTTCTGTTCTAAAGCATATCGTGGAAACGGGCGGAGAACACAGCGGCCTGAAATTGATTCCATCAGAGACAGAAAAAAAAGAACCTTAACCGGTTCTTTTTTTTTCGTAAATATTGTGGCTTTAAGATTGCTTCCCAATTTGATAAATTTCCCGTTATCCTTGGGTACCTATTGGTTACCAAACCAGCGGAATTTTGTCGGTTTCGGGCACCCATATCCTTTATTGGTTACCGAACCTGCGGAATTTTGTCGGTTTCGGGCACCCATATTCTTTATTGGTTACCGAACCGAGGTATTTCTTTTGGTTTCGGGCACCCATACCCTTTATTGGTTACCGAACCAGCGGAATTTTGTCGGTTTCGGGCACCCATATCCTTTATTGGTTACCGAACCTGCGGAATTTTGTCGGTTTCGGGCACCCATATTCTTTATTGGTTACCGAACCGAGGTATTTCTTTTGGTTTCGGGCACCCATACCCTTTATTGGTTACCGAACCAGCGGAATTTTGTCGGTTTCGGGCACCCATATCCTTTATTGGTTACCGAACCGGCGGAATTTTGTCGGTTTCGGGCACCCATATCCTTTATTGGTTACCGAACCGGCGGAATTTTGTCGGTTTCGGGCACCCATATCCTTTATTGGTTACCGAACCAGCGGAATTTTGTCGGTTTCGGGCACCCATACTCTTTATTGGTTACCCCACTAGCGGATTATTCTTGGCTATGGGCACCAATACAAAGCAATAAGATATTCATTGCTTCTTAAAGCTCGTTTTTTAAATGACAAAGCAACAATCTTATGAAAAGGGTCTTTTTTACACTTGAACAAAGCTAATTTTAACCTGCATCAATAGAAATATGCTGAAACTTGGAAACCTGAAACAAGCCTTTGTCGGTTAGCTTTAATTCAGGTATCACCGGCAGTGTTAAAAAGGAAAGAGTTAAAAATGGGTTGAACTGGCGATTTGCTCTTAACTGGTTTAGTGCACCATGGATATTGTTCAGATTGGCGTAAACCTCTTGATAGGAGCGGTCCGACATCAATCCCGCGATGGAAAGCTTCAATGCTGCAAGGACCTTGCCGTCTTTTATAACCACCATCCCGCCTTGCATCTCCTTAATTGTTTTGGCGGCCATCACCATATCATGATCGTTTGTGCCGGCGATAACAAGATTATGGGAATCATGGGCGATTGTAGTCGCTATGGCACCTGATTTAAGCCCTAGACCATTGACAATTCCCAAACCGATAAAACCAGTCTGGTGATGGCGTTCAATCACGGCCAGTTTTAGCTGGTCTTTATCCAAAGAGCATTGAAAGAAACCGGACTCATTTGTTTCCACCTGTTCAACGATATGGCGTGTCACCAGGCTATTTGGAATGATTTCGATAATGTTCGCCTTGTGGGATTGAACCGGAATTTGAAATTCATCCTCGGAAATTTCAAGGAAATGAACTGTTTGGGTTAAAGAGCTTGGTATATCCGGCTGGCTGCTTTCTGGAAAGTGTACAATGGCTCCTTTTTTGACAACAGCTGTCCCGTCCTTATAAACATCGGCAATTTTAAAACTTTCAAGATCTTCCATGATGATGAAATCTGCTTTATATCCGGGAGCGATAGCCCCCTTTTCCTCAAGTCCAAAACATTCTGCCGCGTTGATCGTTGCCATTTGAATAGCGGTTATTGGGGAGATACCCGATGCGACCGCCAGCCTAACATTGTGATCAATACTTCCTTCATGAAGCAGGTCGTCAAGATGTTTATCATCTGTCACGAATAAGCAGCGGCGGGCATTACGCTCATTTACGACGGGGATCAATTGACGTAAATCCTTGGCCACAGTCCCTTCGCGGATCATCACATACATCCCCCGATTGAGACGTTCTTTTGCTTCTGCTACGTTTGTACACTCGTGATCGGTTCGGATGCCGGCAGCCATGTACACATTTATATCATTTGCGGAAAGACCTGCAGCATGGCCATCAATTTTTTTCCCAAAGGCTTTGGAAGCAGCAATCTTTTCGAGCATATCCTTGTCACAGTTAACAACTGCAGGAAAATTCATGACTTCAGCCAATCCTAGAACTTTTGGCTGCTGAAAAAATGGTTTTAAATGTTCGGCTTTTAAAACAGCACCGGAATGTTCGAACTCAGTCGCAGGGACACAGGAAGGGAGCATAAAGTAAAAGTCAAACGGTAGGTTTTCGGAAGCATCAAGCATATATTGGATTCCTTCAGTACCTAGAACGTTGGCAATTTCATGTGGATCTGCGATTACAGTCGTTACACCATGCAGGAGAAGAACTTTGGCAAATTCGGAAGGTGTGACGATGGATGACTCGATATGAACATGACCATCGATGAAGGCTGGAGTTAAATAAGCCCCATTTGCATCAATCACCTGTTTCCCCTCATATGTGCCAATGCCGGCAAAGTAACCATCTGCAATCGCAATGTCCCCTTCAATAATTTCCCCATTAAAAACATCGATAATTTTTGCGCTTTTAATAACTGTATCCGCAGGTTCTTTGCCGGATGCAACCGAAATTCTTCTTGCCAATTGTCGTCTTTCCATGCGCACCATCCCCCCTAAACTCTATATCTGACATATATTCTTTCCATACTAGTATTCTGTAAGTGTACGTAATTATTACAGGGTTTGGATAAGTCCTTCCAAAAATAAAGCGGTTTGCTGAAAATTGAATATAAGCGATTAAAAGCTAGGTTATAACCCCCTAGCTTTTTTATGATACAATTTTCTTAAAAAAGGAGTCGGCCAACATGAATATCATTGACCTGCATTGTGATGCATTACTTAAGCTTTCGGAAGGTAAAGGTAAGCTGCGTTTTGCCGATGCCCCGGAATTAGAGACAAACAAAGCTCGCCTGCAGCAAGGCAAAATCAAAGCTCAGTGCTTTGCAATCTTTATCGAACCGGATATCCCATCCGATCGAAAATTCCAGGCAGCGCTGGAGCAAGTTGATTATTTTTACAAGGAAGTCTTGGGGGAAAATCCCGACATGTTTCATATAAAGAATTGGGCTGATTTTGACCAGCTCAAAATTGGCCAGATTGGTGCGATGCTGACGCTTGAAGGTGTCGACGCGATTGGCAACGACCTTATGAAGTTGCGTACATTGTTCCGATTAGGTGTCCGTTCTGTCGGCCTTACCTGGAATAACGCCAATTTGGCGGCTGACGGTGCCGGCGAGCCGCGCGGGGCGGGGCTTACACTATTTGGTAAGGAAATCGTGCAATTAAACAATGAGAATCAAGTCTTGACGGATGTTTCTCATTTGTGCGAAAAAGCATTCTGGGATGTCATGGAACTCGCAGATTACCCGATTGCGAGCCACTCCAATGCCAAATCCCTTTGTAACCACCCGCGCAATTTAACTGATGAGCAAGCTGCGGCAATGTTCCAAAAGGGCGGACTGATCCATGTCGTCTATAATCCGCCATTTATTAATGAATCTGGGGATGCACACATAAGTGACCTCATCAAGCATATTGACCATTTCTGCTCCCTTGGCGGGGTAAAGCAAATTGGCCTAGGGTCTGATTTTGATGGAATCTCCCAATTTATCATTGATTTAGAGAATGCTGCCAAATCGCAAAACCTGATCAATGAACTTTTAAAACATTACAGTGAAGAAGAGGTTAGGGGCTTTGCCTCACAAAACTTCCTTGACCTCCGGCCGGGTGCAGTACGATGAAAATTCGCGAAATGGGTATGGCCATTGGAAAGCTTACCACTGGCGAAAAAAACTGCCTAACAGATGTCCCAGGAGTAATGGTTGGGCACGTGACACTAGATTATCCTTTAAACGAAACAGGCACCGACTATGCCTGTACGGGAGTAACCGCCATTTTACCCCATAGCGGAAACATGTTTAAAGAAAAAGTGACGGCGGCAAGCTGTGTCCTGAATGGTTTTGGCAAAACAACCGGACTAGTACAGGTAAATGAATTAGGTGTTCTCGAATCGCCGATTATGTTAACAAACACCTTTGGGGTCTCGGCGGTGACTCAAGGCACGCTTGAATATATGCTAGAGGAAAATCCGGAAATCGGTGATACGACCGGAACCACCAATATTGTGGTTGGGGAATGCAATGACAGCTATTTAAACTCAATTCGTAAGTTTCCAGTTAAACCCAAGCATGCCATTGAAGCGATTAAAAAGGCATCGAATCAACAAGCTGACGAAGGGGCCGTTGGTGCCGGAAAAGGCATGGTCTGCTTTGGCTACAAAGGCGGAATTGGCTCATCATCCCGAGTAGCAACAGACTATACAGTGGGATGCATGGTACTCAGTAATTTTGGCAGAAAGGAAGATTTCCGCGGCTTCCAATATGAAACAGGAGGCGGACTTTCTGAAACTGCTGACGGTTCCATTATTATCGTTTTGGCGACAGATGCCCCGTTGAACGATCGGCAACTAAAACGGGTGGCGAAGCGTTGCGGGATTGGTCTTGGGCGGACTGGTAGTCATTTCAGTCACGGCAGTGGCGATATTGTGATTGCCTTTTCAACCGCTCATAAAATTCCTCATTTTTTAGATGAGACGGCTGAAATACGGACACAGCTTCGCGAAGACCATCCCATTATGAATCAGCTATTTGCCGCAGCAGCTGAAGCGGTGGAGGAAGCGATTCTTAATTCCTTGACCCAGGCCGTAACCACACAGGGAAGGGAAGGCCATGTTGTCGAAGCTATTTGCTTAAGGAAAGAAGGAAATTAAATGTATCTTTCAATAAAAGAAACAGCAGAGTTTTTATCCATCTCAGAAGCTGACGTTAAAAAGTTCATCCAGCAGAAAAAGATCCGCGCTCTTTTTGACGGCAGTGATTACCTAATCAACAAAGAACAATTCAACACCCATTTAAAACAAATGGAAAAATACAAACAGCTTGTAGAAGAAATCTTGAGTGAACCCATACCTGAAGACTTGGACGTAAAGGATGAGGATTAATGGCAAACATTTATTTAAAGCGAGTATATGAGCCTTACGATGAATCGGATGGGTGCCGGATTTTGGTGGATCGGCTCTGGCCGAGGGGGATTTCGAAGGATGCGGCAAGGCTCGATCATTGGTATAAAGAGATCGCGCCAAGCCCAGATCTTAGAAAGTGGTTTTGCCATAAACCGGAGCTGTTTGATGAGTTTCGAAGCCGTTATATTCAAGAACTCCGTACTAATGAGGAAAAACTTCAATTAACTAGTCAAATATTCGAGATGGCAGCTTCTCAAAACGTAACGCTTTTATACGGTGCGAAGGACACGGTCTATAACCATGCGGTGGTTTTGTATGAGGAGTTAATGGGAAGAGGGGACATCGGGTGAAAAAAATATTTTTCACAGCACTGCTGTTAGTGTTAGTCCTATCCGGATGTTCTTCAAATGATCAAGCGAATAAACCAGATAAGAAAGACGCGAAAGTGGAATTAACCATTTCTGCTGCCGCAAGTCTGCAAGATTCCTTGAATGATATTAAAGCAAGCTTTGAAAAAGCCCATCCCAATGTACAAATAAATTATAACTTTGGTGCTTCTGGAGCGCTGCAGCAGCAAATTTCCCAAGGAGCGCCTGTAGATTTGTTCTTTTCCGCTGCAGAGGATAAATTCAATTTATTGGTCCAAAAAGGCGACATTGAACAGAAAAGAAGCGTTAATCTTGTGGGAAATGACCTGGTGTTAGTTGTTCCGAAGGATAATAGGAAAAGTATTAATAATTTTAAAGATGTTTCGCGCGCGGAAACCATTTCGGTTGGTACCCCGGAATCGGTGCCTGCCGGAAAATATGCGCAGGAAACATTCGATGCATTGAATATTTGGAATTCCCTTCAAGGTAAAGTAGTCTACGCAAAAGACGTCCGCCAAGTCCTTACCTATGTTGAAACCGGAAATGTGGATGCGGGAGTAGTCTATAAAACCGATGCTTTAACCTCCAATAAGGTTAAAATAGCAGCAACGGCAGAGGACAACACACATACCCCCATCATCTATCCGGTAGGTGTTGTAAAAGAAACGGCACATCCAAAAGAAGCCGAGTTGTTTCTCGAATATCTTCAAAATCAAACATCAATGGACATTTTTAAAAAATACGGATTTAAAAAAATACATTAAGCATGAAAAAGAGCCTGGAAGACCAAGCTCAGATTGTCAAGAAGGTGTATTTTTCTCGGCAATTTTTAATTTTTGTTAGGATCCAAAATTTCGATTTTTATTATTAGATATGGCTATGCTGATAGGTCTGTTGATTTCCACTCCGGGCACTTGCTTTCCGCGGGGAGGTCCTAGAGCCTCCTCGGCGCTATGGCGCCTGCGGGGTCTCCAGTGACCTCTATATCCCGCAGGAGTCGAGTGCCCTCCGCTCCAATCAACAGGGAGGCAAATCCACTTAATTATAGCAACACACTTTTTTCTTACCCAACTAGTTCGTATTAGGGACATTTCCTTCTCGATTTCTTCGATTTTGTCCTTCATTGGCTTTATGTGGGACATTTTCTTCTCGATTTCTTCGTTTTTGTCCTTCATCAGCCTTATGAGGGACATTTCCTTCTTGGGATCCTTTCATTTTGTCCTTCATCAGCTTAATAATGGAGCTGGATAGCGGACATAAACATTGAATTTACAACTTATTTTCATTATTTATTGGAGTTGATGGTCTTTTTGATACACCTGTTGATTGGCGCGGAAGGCAAGAAGACTCCTGCGGGAGTACGGGGCAGGGGAGACCCCGCAGGAGCGAAGCGACGAGGAGGCTCCCCGGCACGCCCTAAGGTGCGCGAAGTGTCTGGAGCGCCAATCAACAGACTTGTTGCACAGCCCTAAATTGAATAATTAAATAAAGGCTATCGAAAGATTCTCGACAGCCTAAGCTTGGAAGACCAAGCACTTTTTTTATTAGATGACATATAAAAACACGCACATAAAATGGGCTAAGCTTCCGAGCATAATGAAGATATGGAAAATTTCATGGAAACCCCAATTTTTAACTTGCAAAAACTTAGGCTTTGCTCCATAAATGACACCGCCAACCGTGTAGAAAACACCGCCAAGTATGAGCAGAAACAAGCCGTTTGGATTGATGCTGCCTGCCAGCGGCGAGAAAACAAAAACCACCATCCATCCCATCACAATATACAACGCGGTTGAAATCCAGCGCGGGCAGTGAAACCAAACCATTTTAAAAACAACGCCGCAGATGGCCACTGCTGCAATAATCGAAAAGAGAACAGCACCTGTTTTTCCATTTAAGCTGATAAAACAGAATGGAGTGTACGTACCGGCAATCAGGATAAAAATCATCGAATGGTCAAGTTTTCTTAAAAAAGCAATCACTTTAGCCCGTGCAATTACCATATGGTAGGTTGCCGAGGCTGAATAAAGAAGAATCATGCTGATACCAAAAATGATGACAGCGGCAATGGCAAGGGGCGAATGGGAAGTCAGTGAGGCTTTGATCACCATCGCCAACAATCCGACAAAAGACAGAATCGCTCCCGTTAAATGAGTGAGTCCGTTAATGGGCTCCCGAATATACGCATTCATTATGTAACACTCCTATTCCAACACGTAGTTTTAATAACTACATATAATGATACAAGTATATCAGAATCTAGTCAATGACTATATCTTCAGGTATAATAAAAAATATTATGAAGTGAACGGGGTTAACAGTAATGGAAAAAATCAATCAAATCATTGAAGAACTTGATTTGGAAGCGAATTTGCCGTTGGATGAGATTCCAAAGATAGATTTATATATGGACCAGGTCATCCAGCTCTTTGAAAATAAATTTGCGGAATCGAAGCGGAACGATGAGGAAAAAATTCTTACGAAAACAATGATTAACAATTACGCCAAAGGAAAGCTTATTTTTCCTATTAAAAATAAAAAATACTCCAAAGAGCATCTCATCCTTATTAGTTTAATCTATCAACTGAAAGGTGCACTATCAATTAACGATATCAAAACGACTCTTGATGGGCTTAATAAAAGAATTATGAAGGAAGATATCGGTTTAGACTCTTTCTATAACAGTTATCTAAATTTGACTGCCCAAAATGTCTCCGATTTCAAAGAGGAAATGACTAGAAGAGGGTTGGAGGTAAAGGAAGAAATCGCTGAAGGGCAGGAGGATACGTCGCCCTATCTGGAACGGGTCCTGATGATTTCGTCCCTTGTCCATATGAGTAACTTATATCGAAAAGCGGCTGAGAAGCTTGTTGATGGCATCGTGATTGATAAAGAAGGAAAGCGCCAGAGATCATAATGGTCTCTGTTTTTTTTGTATACCTATTTGGTGAAAATTTCTTCCGTCTTTACTTTAAAAAAAGAAAATAATTTACGAAACTTTTTGATTATGCTATATTTTGTTTGAAAGCGTTTAACACTAAGAATCCAATTTATGAAGGAGCCGAGAAAGATGATTGCCGATCACATTAGTAACTCTGAGTTATATAAAGGGATAAACGAAAGAGTGAATCGTGCCATTCATTATATTCAAACACACGATTTTTCAGGTCTTCAAACAGGCATGCATGAAGTTTATGGGGAAGAACTTTTTTTCAATTTAATAGAATATGACACGAAAGAAGCCGAGGAACGGTTCTGGGAATCCCATAAAAAATATATCGACCTTCACTATATACTTGAGGGAAAAGAGTTTGTCGCTTATGAGCTATTTGAAAGAATGTCGGTAAAACAGGACTACGATGAACAGGACGATTTTTTCCTGCTGGAAGGAAAAGTACAGTCTAAAGTGAAGCTAGAACAGGGCAATTTCATGCTCCTATATCCGAAAGATGTTCATATGACGGGTATCAAAGTAGACGGAGCGGAAAGGGTCAGAAAAGTAGTTTTTAAAATTCTTATTTAGGATGTGCGGAACAGATGATTAAAGAGCTTATGACAACGGATGTTTTGGTCGTTGGCAGCGGGATTGCCGGGCTTAAGGTAAGCATGGAACTAGCCAAAGCCGGACAAAGCATCATCATGTCGACAAAAACACAGCTTTGTTCCGGATCAAGTTTTTTTCCCTTAAAGGCTTCTTTAGGGACACAAGTGACAAAAAACGATGAAGATAAGGGTGTGTTTTTGGAGGATATTGATGCCGTCAGCCATCATATGCAAGACCGGGAGATGGCAAAAATCTATATTGATGAGATTCGGGACAGGGTCGAGGAGTTTCCCGAAATCGGAATTGAGCCTTATAAGCTTTCTGATGACCGAAAGGCCTGTTTTGCCAACCATGGCAGAACTATTTATATGCTGAAGGATTGGAATAAAATCAGGGAAAATGTTACTGAAATCATCGATCATTACCCTAATATTACCCTCATGGAGAGAACTGCAGTCATTTCCTTGGTAAAGCAGGATGGTAGAGTGGCTGGGGCGATTCTGTTGAACCGGGATAATGACTTTATCATGATTAATTGTAAAGCCGTTGTCCTTGCTTCCGGGGGATTTGGGAATATCTATAAGCATAATTTGAACCCAAATGATGTTGATGGCTCGGGCCATATTCTGGCGCTTGAAGCAGGCGCGAGTCTGGTTAATATGGAGTTTATTCAATTTATCCCGGGCTTTACCTCACCAAAATACAAGACATTATGGGGCGAACACACGTTAAATTATTGCAAGGATTTTGTGGATGAGGACGGGAACAGCATTTTAGATAGTGTGCTCCCGGAAGGTCTTTCCAAGCAAGAATGCCTTATAATCCGCAGTACCCATGGTCCGTTTACAAACTCCCTGCCATCCAAATACTTTGATATTGCGATGATGAAAGAAATTTTCAGAACGAAAAGTGAAGATGGTTTTGAGTTACTTTACGATCCGGAAATTTACAAGAATAAAAGTGATTTCTATACGATCTATTTAAATTGGCTGGAAGAACGCGGCATAAACCTAATCAAGGATAAGATGAAGATTGCTCCGTTTGCCCATGCCAGCAACGGGGGCGTCAAAATTGACAGCTATGGCAGGACAGGCGTACCCGGGCTATATGCAATAGGAGAGCTGGCCGGCGGGATTGAGGGTGCCAACCGTTTGGGGGGGAATTCTACCGGAGCTTGCATGGTGTTCGGAAAACGCGCTGCCCAAAATTGCCTTGAATATGCAGAAAGCATCGAGCGGCTAGAAATCAATCCACATCAGGTGACAACGCAGTTGACACAGGAGATTCATGCCTTTTCAGCAGATACCCAAAATACAATGACTCCACATGATGTAATGGACGCAGTCAGAGAAATCATGTGGTTCCATGGTAACGTCATTCGCAATGAAAAAAATCTCCAAACGGCCTTGAATGAAATTAAGGAATTGAAAGCTTCTTTTAATATGGGGATTTTTACAAATACTATAAAAGAGCGAAAAAGTGCCTTTAAAGCACGAAACTTCCTGATTCTTTCCGACCTGCTTCTAAAGGCAATGCTCCAAAGAAAGGAAAGCAGGGGCGCTCATTATCGCGAGGACTATCCGTTTGAGGATGAAGCCTATAGCAAAAGGTTAGTAATATCACGAATAGATAATGATATTAAGCTGGACTTTGAAGCAGATAGGATGTCTGTTTAGTTCGAGAAAAAAGTGGAGATTTTTTTCAAAAAAATAAAATGTGAAGAAAATTATTTACACACAAGAAATTTTATGATATATTTTGACTGTAAACGCTAACATTACTTTCACTCAGGTGGGGATATACATGAATTTAGAAAAGTTTAAAGGGATCATTCCTGCATTTTATGCCTGTTATGATGATGCAGGTGAAGTATCGGAAATGAGAACAAAAGACCTCTGCAACTATCTTTATGAAAAAGGGGTAAAGGGGCTTTATGTCGGCGGGAGCTCAGGAGAATGCATTTACCAAAATCTTGAGGAAAGAAAAGCAACCTTAAAATATGTTGCCGAAGCGGTCAAAGGGAAGCTGACATTAATCGCACATGTCGGCGCACCATCAACGCGGGAAAGCGTCGCCTTGGCTAAATACGCAGAAGAGCTTGGCTATGATGCACTTTCTGCCATTCCGCCAATCTATTTTAAACTTCCAGACAGCTCTGTTATTAAGTATTGGACAGAAATCATGGAATCTACTAAACTGCCGTTTATTATCTACAACATTCCGCAAACAACAGGATACAATCTTTCGCTGCAGGCCTTTAAGAAATTGATTGAAAATAAAAAGGTAATCGGCGTAAAGAATTCATCAATGCCGGTAATGGATATCGAACGCTTTAAGGCAGCAGCAGGAGAAGATTTCATCGTCTTTAATGGTCCTGATGAACAGTATGTTTCTGGCAGAGTAATTGGCGCTGACAGTGGAATCGGCGGTACGTATGCGGCAATGCCTGAACTGCTTTTAAAAGCGGAAGAGTTCGTGTCATCAGGGAATTTTGAACAAGCGAAAAATATTCAACGGGATATTAACGATATCATTATTGCTTTATGTTCTCTAAATGGCCATATGTACTCTACGATTAAGGAACTTCTAAAATTACGAGGGGTCAATGTTGGAAGTGTAAGAGGACCGCTTGAGCCTGTAACCGGCGAGGATTTGAACAAGGTTGAAGAAATCAAGAATATGATTGATCAAGCTATCCTTAAATACGGCAGGTAGAAGGATGAAAAGAAGAATAGTGTGCTTTGGAGATTCCAACACATGGGGCTATGATGCCAAAACATTGGGAAGATTCCCGGAAGGTATCAGGTGGACCAGCATTCTGGCAGACCTTTTGGGGGAAGAGTTTCAAGTGGTCGAAGAAGGACTATCAGGCAGGACATCTGTAGTGGATGACCCCCTATTTGAAGGGCTAAATGGATACGATTATATTCATCCATGTTTGATGAGTCATTCTCCGCTAGAGCTAGTAATCATAATGCTTGGGACAAATGATACGAAAGAGAGGTTCCATTTAACCTCTTATAACATTGCCCAAGGCATAGCAAGACTATCACAAAAGGCAAAAAGCATACCGGCTGGCGTCAAAGGGGCTTTCCCTGAAGTATTAGTCATTGCACCGCCGCCAATTGGCAAAGAGTACTACGAAACAGAAGTAGGAAAATCCATGGGAAAAGACTGTGACATCAAATCAACGGAACTTTCTGCCCATTTGGAAGAATTGATGCGTATTCAGAAAACTGAATTTCTTGATACAAAAGGAATCGTTCCTATGAATCACATTGATTATATGCATCTCGATGAGGAAGGACACAGGCTTCTTGCAGAGCTTGTCTTCAATAAATTACAAACTTTTGTATAAAAGGGGAGAAACATATGTTCAAGAAGCGTTTTCTTGCAACTGCTTTATCAGGTGTATTGGCCCTATCAGCATTAGCTGGTTGTTCGGACAAAGAATCAAGCAAACCTGCCGGAGGGTCCAAAGACAAAAAGACCGTAGAATTATCCCTGATGTTAACACCGCAATGGAAGGGTGTTATGGATGCAACTGAACAAGGGGCTGATTACGACAGCTTCTTCAAGTATGCAGCAGATAAATTTTCAAAGCAATATAAGGACTATGACGTAAAGGTTAAGGTTGAAGTCGTTGCCAGTGAACAACGGGACGAACTGTTAAACGTTAAGTTAAACGGCGGCACCCCGCCAGATATCTTCTTTGAAAATACGTTTGCTATGGGTGACTACGCTCATCGCGGTGCATTAGTACCATTAAATGATATTGTCGATGATGCAGCAAAGAAAGATATTGATCAGAACTACTGGGATACTGTTACATTTGGAAAAGATATTTACTTCTATCCATTCTCCCATATGCCAGGAACATTTGCTTACAACGCTGATATGTTAAAGGCAGCCGGACTTGAAAAATATATCGGCGGCGAGAATGAAATTAAAACGTGGACTTTAGAAGAATATGAAACAATTTTAAATTCCCTTAAGAAGGACTTGCCAAAAGATAAATATCCGAATGCCTATCCAATGGGATTATATGCTCTTAACAACCAAGCGGATACTTGGAACCTAGCGTATCTAAGAATGTTTGGCAATCAATTCTTTGATAAAAAGGGAAATATCGTCCTGGATGATGCTAAAGGTGTGAAAGCTGCAGAATGGTTAAAGAAAACCTATGATGCTGGTTTAACCAACCCTGGTGCCGAATCAGTTTCTTCTAACGACGTACTAGCTATGTTTAAGAACCAAAAGATTGCTATTGCCTTCACTAACTCAGTACTATTTAACAACACAAAAGCTGAAATGGAACAAGGCAAGGCTCCTAAGTTCGATATCAGACTTGCAAACATTCCTTCTGAAAGCGGCGACCCATTAACATTTACTTATGTATCAGGTGCTGCCGTATTTAACACACAAGATGAAACTAGAATTAAAGTAAGTAAGGATTTTGTAAAATTCTTCTCAACTGATCCTGAGCTAGTAAAAGCATCTAAAAATGGTGTTCCTGTTAGAACTTCAGTGGCAAATGAGTTCAAATCACAAAATCCATTATTCGCAGCATATGACAAAAACGCTCAGTATTTATTCAACTTTACAGGAAGCGTTCCAGGTTACAGCCAGTTAAGACAGGTATTATTCCCTGAACTTCAAGCCCTCTATACTGGTCAAAAATCACCTGAACAGGCAATCAAAGATTATCAGAAGAATGGTAATCAAGTAATTAAGGATGCAAAAGAAAACTCGGTGATTAAATAACCTTCAGCGTTATAAATAAAAGCTTAAGCCCCGATATTGGGGCTTAAGTTTTAGAAAGGTTGAGGCTTCTTATGAATTTCAACAAGCATGCTTTAAAAGAGAATTTGACGGGATACCTGTTTATTGCTCCACAGCTTATACTCTTCTTGGTATTTCTCGTTTATCCAATTATTGAAGGAATTCGCTTAAGCTTATATCGGATTAACTATACGAATGAAGTTTTTGTTGGTTTTGAAAACTATCAAAAGTTATTTCAGAATCCGGTCTTTGTAAAATCAACTATAAATACTGTCGTATTTGTTATTTTTATCGTTGCTTTAACTGTTATTTTTGCCCTATTCGTTTCTGCGGCTGTTTTTGATAAAAATGCGAAATATGTTTCTTTTATTAGAGGAAGCTATTACATTCCGGTAATGGTTTCAATGGTCGTCATGAGTATGGTTTGGAGCTTCTTACTAAATCCAGCTAACGGTCTCATTCCTTATATTGCAAAACAGATGGAAATGTCATCAATCAATTTCTTGGGCAACCCTAAAACAGTATTGCCGGTCATCATTTTTGTAACCTTTGCAACTAACGTTGGTCAAGCGATCATACTTTATATAGCGTCGATGATTGGAGTTCCAAAGGATTTATTCGAGGCGGCAGAGGTTGACGGTGCCAGCCGTACGACAATCATCTTTAAGATCCTAATTCCAATGGTCAAGCCAACTACCATCTACATTATTATCATGAATATAATTGCCGTATTAAAAATATTCGTTGTCATCCAACTCTTAACGGGCGGCGGACCAAATAATGCTTCTACTACGCTGATGTATTTCTTATATAATAACGCGTTTAAGTTCAATCAACTTGGAATTGCTTCCGCTGTTGGTGTCATTATGTTCTTAATTACATTAGTGTTGTCGATTCCACAATTAAGAGCAATGTTTAAGAAGGATTGAGGTGACTGAGTATGTTGAAAAATAAAAATAAAAGAAAAAGAGAAACCGTTGACGTAGTTGCAAACGTGATTATTCTTTTCTTCGCAATCCTAAACCTATTTCCGCTTTACTGGTTATTTACCAGTTCTTTAAAAAATAGTTCAGATGTAATCAAAATGCCGCCAGATTGGTTTCCAAAAACCATATCCTTCAACAATTATGTGGATGTGTTCCAAAATCAGCCGGCATTAAGATGGACATTTAATAGTATTTTTGTATCACTTATTTCAACCATTGCGGTTATCGTAGTCAGTTCCCTGGCAGCCTATGCTTTTTCAAAGCTGCAATTTAAAGGAAAAAATGTTATTTACATTATCTTTATTTCAAGCTTAATGATTCCAAAAGAGGTTATGATTGTTCCTTTGTTCAGAATTATTCAAGACTTAGGTATGGTCAATTCGCTAAATGGCATGATTTGGCCGAACGTGGCAACTGCTTTTGGTGTATTCCTGTTAAAGGGATTCTTTGATTCGATACCTGACTCATTACGCGAAGCAGCCAGAATTGACGGTGCTGGTGAATTATATACCTTCTACAAAATTATTCTGCCAATTGTAAAACCGGGTATTGGAGCATTATTTATTCTAAATTTTGTTCAGGTATGGAACGATTACCTATGGCAGCTGGTGGTTGGGCAGAGTGAAGAATCGAAAACATTAATGGTTGGTATTGCTTCATTAATGCAGGACCTAAATCCAAACTTTGCTTACAAGATGGCGGGAGCTACCGTGGCTGCAGTTCCAATGCTATTAATCTTTATTTTCTTCCAAAAATACTTTACCAAAGGCTTAGCAATTGGGGCAGAAAAGGGATAAAATTCAACTTGGAGATGCTTTTAAATGGATAATAAGGATAAAATTTTTGAACAAGTTAAAGGTAAATTAATCGTTTCATGTCAAGCTCTTCCGGAGGAGCCGCTGCACAGTCCATACATTATGGGGAGAATGGCGTATGCAGCCAAGCTAGGTGGAGCGTGCGGCATCCGCGCTAATAGTGTAGAGGATATTAAGGAAATTAAAAAAACAGTTGATTTGCCGATCATAGGAATTATTAAACGGGACTACGAAGGGTCTGATGTATTTATCACACCCACAATGGAGGAAATTGACCTTCTTTACCGGGAAGGTGTGGACATCATTGCTTTAGATGCAACAAAAAGAGTCAGACCTGATGGCATGACCATTGAAGAGGTATTTCCTAAAATAAGAGAAAAATATAAAGATCAACTCTTTATGGCGGATTGTTCTACTTATGAGGAAGGTATGACAGCCTATAAATTAGGTTTCGATTGTGTTGGTACCACCTTAAGCGGGTATACAGAATATACAAAAGGAACGAGCCTGCCGGATACGGATTTAATAGAGAACTTAGTTCGTGAACTGCCCATTCCGGTAATTGCTGAGGGGGGTATCTGGACACCTGAGCAATTAAAAACTGTTTTTGAGCTTGGTATTCATACCGCGGTAGTTGGAACTGCTATCACAAGACCGATGGAAATTACCAAAAGATTTGTTCACGTTATTCAATAATGGAGAAAATTTTTTCCAACATTAATCCCCCGAGTTTCTCGCGGGATTAATGTCTTCTTAGGTAGATATTGACGGGGAGTGGGAATTGTGGAAATATTAGCTGTCGATATTGGAGGGACATCCATCAAGTTAGGCCTCTCCGACGAAAAAGGTAATATAAAGGTATTTAGAGAATATGATTCGGAAGGTAAAAAGGGCGGGCCATATTTAGTTGAAAAACTGATTCAGATTATTTCAGAATTTGCCGGTTTTGATGCTATTGGCATCAGCACGGCAGGGCAGGTTAACAGTGAAGAAGGGTACATTATTTTTGCCAATGATAATATTCCGAATTATACAGGTACACATTTAAAAAAGATTTTTGAGGAAAAATTTAAAGTTCCCGTTAAAGTAGAAAATGATGTAAATTCGGCAGCATTAGGTGAAAAATATTTTGGTGCCGGCCGAGGGTTTAATGATTTCCTTTGCTTGACATATGGAACAGGAATTGGCGGTGCCATTATAGCTGATTCCAAGGTTTACAAGGGTCATAAAGGAATTGCAGCTGAATTCGGCCATATTATTACCCATCCTGGAGGAAATCATTGCAATTGCGGTGGAAGAGGATGTTATGAAACATATGCTTCTACTACTGCGTTAGTAAGAATGGCATCTGGGATTGACCAAGAATGTGTAAATGGTAAGATTATTTTTGATAAAATAAACCATGGTGAACAACGGTTGTTGAAGATAGTCGAATCTTGGGCTCATGAAGCTGGACTTGGCTTGGCTTCATTAATCCATATATTCAACCCTCCTGCCATTATTATCGGCGGCGGCGTCATGGAGCAGGAATTTTTAGTTGAAATGGTTTCTGGTAAAGTAAAAGAGTTGATTATGGAAAGCTTTTCTGATGTGAAAATCATCAAGGCTTCTTTGGGAAATAAAGCGGGCATGCTGGGTGCCGTTTCACTTCATTTAACAAGCGGGAAATAGAAGGGGTGCTTTATGACAACGGTAGATATCTTTTCACTTATACGGTCAAGATATAATTCATTTACAAATACTGAAAAAAAGGTGGCGGATTACGTCCTTGAAAATATTAAGGATGTCATCTATATGTCGATTACCGACTTGGCTGACGCCTGCGATGTAGGCGAATCAAGCGTTTTTCGGTTTTGCAAAACTATGAATCTTAAAGGGTATCAAGAATTTAAGATTGCATTAGCCCATAGCATTTCACAAGGAGAAGAAACGCCTCAGATATCAGGTCAAATTACGATGCAGGATACGATTGGGGAACTTGCCTCCAAGATTTTGACAACGAATGTAAGTGCTCTTACAGACACGTTTAACCTAATTAATGAGGGCGATATTTCAACAGCGATAGACTACATCATAGCTGCAGATAGAGTTCACTTTTTTGGAGTTGGTGCCTCATTAATGACTGCTATGGAAGCTAAGAACAAGTTTATGAGGGTTACCAATAAAACAGAATGTTCCATTGATACTCACCTGCAAATAATGTCGGCTGCTTTGATGACGGATAAAGATGTCGCTGTTCTGATCTCTTACTCCGGTTCAACAAAGGACACGATTGAAGTGGCAAGGGTGGTAAAAGAAAGAGGAGCAAAGATTATTGCGATAACTCGTTTTGCAAAGTCCCCTTTAACGAGTTATGCGGATATTACCCTGCTTTGCGGAGCAAATGAAGGACCCCTTCAAGGCGGCAGCCTTTCGGCCAAGCTTTCTCAGCTTTACTTGCTGGATTTGCTCTATGCTGAATATTTCAAAAGAACCCACAAAGAATCGACTGTTAATAAAGACAGTACAGCTAAAGCTGTCATTGAGAAAATGCTTTAATAGGGAGGCCTTCAAAAACCATAAAGTGATGAAGCACTTATGTTTTTTGGGAGGCCTTTTATTATGTTTGCGGCTTGAGTTCTTTAATATTATGCAGATTTACGTCTTGAATGCTGGCTCCTATTTGAACTGCTTTTACAGTGGAATCCTGAATGACGACATCCCGAATCTGGACTCCATCGGCCCGGTTATCTCCCCCAAACACTTTTATTCCGGCACCTGCAGTTTTAAAATTTTTAAATGAAACATTGTTTAGGGCAACATTTCTTGCCCGATATTGAATGGCAACGATTGGATTTCCTTTATAGTCATAGCCGGGATCGCCAATAAAAGTTACATAATTCAGCACCACATTCTTATAGGCGGAAACCACTAAGCCACGCGGCGTGGATTCTTTATACAAATCTGTAAAAATAGGTGCGATGCTAGCCAGGTTTATCGCGAGAATATTATAGGCAGACTGCGACTCCATGTCCGTGCTTTTGTGATGGCCGATATGCCGGAAGTTAAAGGACCGGTTATCGTTCAGGGAAATGTGCCCGACGATTTGCACGTTGGATGCCGCCGAAGAATTTTGATGCGCCTTGATTTCCACTCCTCCAAAGCACCTGGCCGTGGAATTATTGACGAGGAGGACATTCCTCGACCCATCATCCACCTCAATCCCATTCGAGTTTGAAAATCCTATCTGGTGGGCGCGACCGCTCGGATCGCACATATGTGAATTTGAAATCCAAATATAATCACTATGGTGGGTGGTGATTCCGTCATCACCAAAGCCATGCCCGTTTAAATTATCTAGCCAGACATACTTGCTGCCTCCGCGGGCCCGAAAGCCATCTCCAGCATAATTGTACAGGGTGGAAGTAATATCAAAGCAATGGAGTCCAGGATTAATGGCTTCTACGTCCTTTACCCACCCATAGGTTACATTTGCATAGGTTAGGCAGCTAGAATGGTTCCCCCATGTACTTGTTTTGGCAGTATCCCCAAGTCTTTCGACATTCCAGTCCAGGCTAAGGCCTTGTACGAAGATATGGTGATTTCCTCGCCAATGGTTTGTATTGGTTACAAGCCTCATCCCTTTTGGTGCAGAGTCGTGCAACCGGATGGTCGTAACCCCTTTACCTGCCCCAATAAGGCATGTCCATGATGGGATGCGAATTCCTTTTGTTATGTTGTATACGCCTGGCGGGACGATGACTTTTACTCGGCCATTTCCAATTGCCTTTTTAAAAGCTGAAGTATTATCAGTGAATCCGTCTCCAACTGCCCCGAAATCTTCAACATTGACTTCCAACTTTATGCACCCCATCAGCTTAGTAAATTCCTGATCCAAACTATCCTTCCAGTTAGGAATGACATTCCCTTCTGAATCAACAGAAAGTCTTGTTGGTTCCAAGCGTGCTGATGGTTTTGCTAGAAGCCGAAAAAGCCTTTCTATGATTTTTTGCTTAAAAGGAATTGAGGGATTTCTAGGCTTGAAGGCGCTATTTTTTTTATAAAACGGCTGAAAAAGCTGTTCTGTTTCATTAAGGATCTTTTTAATGTCTAAGCGTCTTCCTGAAATTTGGGCAAGTAGCTCATTATTGCTGCGTGGATCATGAGTTTTCTTTAAATATAACATCGTTGTTCACTCCGAGAATTGATGGCATGATATAAGTATTATAGCCCTTTTCCAAAAAAACCACATTTTGGACTATTATTTTTAAAAAAAGTGAAACCAAACAGGGCCCTGCTGGAATGTCCTAAATAACCAATCCTGCTATTAATAATCCAATAGGGATTATGCTGACAACAAGCATTCTGGCAGTGCTTTTTTGACAATTATTAAATCAAGGGATAATTTCTTTGAAAGGAAAAATACTAACAAGTGTTCGGAGGTGGTTTCGATGGAACAAAAGGATTTTGAAAAAGTTTATGAACAATACAAGCAGCAAGGGGAGCAACAAGCCCAGGCTGAGGCAGGGAAAACTGATCCCGATGGAAGGGAAGAGTTTGTTGCTGTTAAGAAAAACGATGATGGAGACATCATTGCTTTTAAGACAAACACTGGCCGGGAACTGGATTATCTGCAGGCCTTGGATGAAGCAAAGTCAGGAAGAATCGCCCATATTGATGTTTTTCATAAATACGGGAGAGACATTATCCGCAGCGAACCAGATGGTATTAAAGAAAATAATCTGGATAATTTACCGGAGTTTTAATTTTAGAAAAACTGGGCAGTGAAGTTCCTGCGCAGTTTTTTACGTTCTTAAAGTTCGGAATAAACCAGTCACGATATGCGGAAAATCAATATATACTTTAAAAAAGGAGCCATGTTAATGCATTGGTATGAAAAGTTGAATCAATACTTTCCGGTTGAGGAAATGAAGTCGAGGGAACATATGGAAACCCTGCTTCGGGAGCGGCCCAATATATATCATAAGGATGAAGGACCCAATCATGTGTTGATGTATGCTGAATTTGATAATTTTGTCTTTATTGATTATCTGTTTGTTTCAAGCAATGCTCGGGGCCAGGGACTTGGACATAAGCTAATGGAAAAAATGAAGCAAAAAGGGAAGCCAATTATCCTCGAAGTGGAGCCGGTTAATTACAAGGACAGCGATACGGAAAAGAGACTGCGCTATTATAAGCGTGAAGGCTTTGAGCATGCGGAGTCAATTGGGTACGAGCGAAGATCCTTGGCAACAAATGAAGTAAATAAGATGGAAATACTCTATTGGGCGCCGCATCAAGAGTCGGAGGAAATGATTTTTGAAGCTATGAAAAAAACATATAATTTGATTCATACCTATAAGGATGAACATTTTTATGGGGAATCCTATCAGCCGGCTGATGAGGTGTTGACCTTTAATGAAGAACCAGATAGTCAAAATATATTGGATCATCTTTAAGAGTAAGCTTTACTCCTAATGTCTTTCAGAACCGCAATAAAAACAACGAAGTTGCAGAAGCAGCCACATAAAGAAATGAGCCTGATTTTCAGGCTCATTTCTTTATGTTTATTTATGGGCAAGTTCATATTCATTAATCTTATCTTCATAGGTTAAAGTAACGCCAATTTCGTCCCAACCATTTAGGAGCATTTCCTTTGGGTAAGGAGCGATTTCGAAAGTCAATTCAAAACCATCGTTGTCATAAACCTTTTGTTCTTCAAGGTTTACTGTAAGCGAATAGCCCTCAGCTTCTGCTTTTTTCATAATAGTTTGGACTTGCTCTTCAGTTGCAGCGATGGCAAGGATCCCGTTCTTTACACAGTTATTTTTAAAAATATCTGCATAGCTAGGAGCGATGATAACCTTAAAGCCAAAGTCCTGAACTGACCAAGGGGCATGCTCGCGGGAGGAGCCGCAGCCGAAGTTTTCACCGGCAACCAGGATAGAAGCACCCTTATATTGCGGTTGATTTAATTCGAAATTCGGATTTGGATTACCGTCATCGTCAAAACGCCAGTTATAAAATAGGAATTGGCCAAAGCCGCTGCGTTCAATCCGCTTTAAAAATTGCTTCGGAATAATTTGGTCTGTATCAATGTTTGAGCGGTTAATTGGACAGACAAGACCTTGATGTATGCGTAATGGTTCCATTTCTACATAACCTCCTGAGCAGTGAACTTGCGGACATCGACGAAATGGCCAGCAATAGCTGCTGCAGCCGCCATTTCAGGGCTGACAAGATGAGTGCGGGCACCTTTACCTTGACGTCCTTCAAAGTTCCGGTTGGATGTGGAAGCACAGCGCTCACCAGATGGAATGATATCGTCGTTCATTCCGAGACACATACTGCAGCCCGCTTCGCGCCATTCAAAGCCTGCTTCTTTAAAGACTTGATCCAAGCCTTCTTTTTCAGCTGCAAGCTTGACGCTGAAGGAACCTGGAACGACAATCGCAGTAACCGAAGGGTTTACCTTCTTGCCGCGGACGATGTTAGCTGCTTTACGCAGGTCGCTTAGACGTGAATTGGTACAAGAACCAATGAAGACATGGTCGATTGTTACGCTGGAAATCGGCTGGCCAGCTTCAAGACCCATATACTCAAGTGCACGCTGAATTTCGTCTTTATCACTTGGTTTATCTGTGTCATCCGGGCTTGGCACATTTGCTGTTACCGGAATACACATCCCAGGGTTCGTTCCCCAAGTTACCTGAGGTTCTACTTCTGAAGCTTCGATTTCAACAACTGTATCGTAAGTGGCGCCTTCGTCTGTTGCAAGGGACTTCCAGTCAGCAGCGGCTTCATCGAAAGCTTCACCTTGCGGAACGTGTCTTCTGCCGCGTAAATATTCAACCGTTGTATCATCTGGGGAGATAAGTCCTGCTCTTGCACCACCCTCAATTGACATGTTGCAGACGGTCATGCGCTCTTCCATGGAAAATCCACGGATGGTTTCCCCGGTATATTCGATGACATAGCCAGTTCCAAATTTGACGCCGAACTTTCCGATAATCGCAAGGATTAAGTCCTTTGCGGTGACGCCTGTCCCAAGCTTGCCATTGACTTTGACGTTCATCGTTTTCGGCGGTGCCTGCCAAAGGGTTTGTGTGGCTAGAACATGCTCGACTTCACTTGTACCGATACCAAAAGCAAGGGCACCGAATGCACCGTGTGTGGAGGTATGGCTGTCGCCGCAGACGATGGTTTTTCCAGGCTGGGTCAAACCTAGTTCAGGACCGATAACATGGACGATTCCATTATCCGGGTGGTGAAGGTCTGCAAGCGTAATACCGAATTCCTCACAGTTTTGCTGTAATGTATCGACTTGTTTTTTGGAAATAGGGTCATTGATTACAAGACGCTGGCGGGTTGGGATGTTATGGTCCATTGTTGCATAAGTAAGGTCAGTGCGGCGAACCTTGCGTCCGGTCATGCGTAAGCCCTCAAATGCCTGAGGAGAGGTAACTTCATGAACGAGATGCAAATCAATATAAAGTAAATCCGGCTTTCCTTCTTCTTGATGGACAACATGCCGTTCCCAAATTTTTTGAATGATATTTTTTGGTGTTTGCATAGCTTCCTTCCTCACTTGAATAGATTTTTTCCTCAAATGGCTGGTAAACAAGGAAAATAGGTAAGAAAAATTCGTATGGTTTTAATAAAACAAATTTTATCAGCGGATTTTTGGAATATATCAGCGAATTTACTCATGATATCGGCGAATTTTAAGATATATCAGCGAATTCTAGGAATATATCGGCGAATTTTAAAATATATCAGCGAATCCACTTTATAGGACAAATACGATACTAAAGCCAACAAATTCGACGTGCCGATTGATAAAGGAACCTTCTTTTTAGAAGAAAACGCCAGGCCCAATCCTGCCACGGCCTGGCGCGCCCAAAGATTTAATAGTAACAGCTTGCGATACACTTAGATGCGTTTAATGTACGGATATAGTCGACGATTAATTTTGTCATTTCTTCGGTGCCCACTTGGCGGCCGTTTGGAATCTGCAAATCAGCAGTATGATAGCCTGCATCGAGTACAGACTGGACAGCATCTTCGATAATTTTGGCTTCGTCCTCAAGTTCGAAGGAATACCTAAGCATCAAGGCAGCGGATAAAATCATCGCAACCGGGTTGGCTAGGCCTTTTCCAGCAATGTCAGGAGCTGAGCCGTGAACCGGTTCATAAAGTCCGACGCCAGATTCATTTAAGCTGGCAGAAGGAAGCATACCCAGGGAGCCTGTTAAAACAGATGCTTCATCGCTTAAGATGTCGCCAAACATGTTCTCAGTGACAACAACATCGAAAGAAGCAGGGTTGGTGATTAGCTTCATTGCTGCAGCATCGACCAATACATGCTCAACAGACACTTCAGGGTACTGTGCTTTTTTCTCCTCGACGATTTCACGCCACATCTTGCTGGATTCAAGTACATTCGCCTTGTCAACCGAAGTAAGCTTGCCGCGGCGCCCTTGAGCTGCTTGGAATGCCTTATCTACGATTCTTTCAATCTCGCGGCGAGTATAAGCTAGAGTATCGACAACCGATTCGCCGTTATCACGCCGTTCACTTGGAGTACCAAAGTAAATACCGCCAGTTAATTCACGGACAATAAGGAGGTCGCTTCCAGAAACAATTTCTTCTTTAAGCGGCGAAGCGTGAAGAAGATTCTTGAAGCCTTTGATTGGCCGTAAGTTGGCATATAAATCAAGGGCCTTTCTGATTCCCAAGAGGCCTCGTTCAGGACGCAGGTGGGAAGGATTGTTATCCCATTTCGGACCGCCGACAGCACCTAAAAGAACGGCATCAGCCTGCTTACAGGCATCAACTGTTGTTTCCGGCAGGGGAGTGCCATATTGGTCAATGGCTGCTCCTCCGATTTCATGGGTTTCAAAGCTAAAAGTATGATTATATTCTTCTGCAATCGCCGTTAATACTTCCTTCGCGGAATGCATAACTTCCTTGCCGATACCATCACCGGGAAGTAAGACAATTCGTTTTTTCACTAGAAGCAACCTCCTTATTATTTTTAAAAATTTAGTTCCTAGTTTATTTCTGTATAATGCAGGGTTCAGTACCTATACCAAAACCTGCATTACAACTGTTTTATAGTGCTGCCGGTTCTTTAACACCGACTTTTTGGTTGAAGAAGACTCGGTTGACCGCGTTGATAAATGCTTTCCCAGATGCTTCAAGAACGTCTTGGGCAGAGCCGCGGCCGCTAACATTGACGCCATTTACGGTCAATTTGACATTTGCTTCAGCCAGGGCATCACGTCCTCGGCCGACTGAGCTTAAACTATAATCTGTAAGATGAATCTCTTCTTTAATAAGAGCATCTAACGTGTTAAAAAGTGCTTCTACACTTCCGGAGCCAGTGCGTGCTGTTTCCACTTTTTCACCGTCAGGAGTGGTTAATGCGACAGTAGCTGTAGGCAGGTTAGCTGAAGCATATTGAACCTGGAATGCGACTAACTCATATTTTTTCACATCGAAGCCCGAGGTTTGAATGTCTGTTAGGATCGTGAATAAATCTTCATCCGTTACTTCTTTTTTCTTATCTGTTAAGGACTTAAATGACTGGAATGCTTCATTTAGTTTATCCTGCTCTAATTCAAAGCCCATTTGCTCAATTTTGTCTTTAAAAGCATGACGTCCTGAGTGTTTTCCAAGAACAAGGTCATTGGATCCGACACCAACAAGCTCTGGTGTAATAATTTCATAGGTTAACGTATTTTTTAACACGCCATCCTGATGAATTCCGGATTCATGTGCGAAGGCATTTTTACCGACAACGGCTTTGTTGCCAGGGACCTTCATTCCTGTAAAGCGGCTGACTAAGTCACTGGTGCGCTTGATTTCTTTTAACACAAGATCCGTTGTGTACGGATAGAAGTCCTGACGAATATTTAATGCCACAGCAAATTCTTCTAACGCTGCGTTTCCGGCTCGTTCACCGATTCCATTAATGGTGCCCTCGACCTGAGTAACGCCGTTTTCGATAGCAGCCAATGAGTTGGCAACAGCCATCCCCAAGTCATCATGACAGTGGCAAGATAATGCTACTTTATGGATGTTAGGCACATTTTCGCGGATATAGCGGAACATGCGTCCATATTCGGCTGGTGTGGTATAACCAACGGTGTCAGGAAGATTGATGACGGTAGCGCCGGCATCGATTACCTTCGTAATGATTTGGACAAGAAAATCTAAATCTGAACGTGAAGCGTCTTCTGCTGACCATTCCACCTGCGGGAAGTTTTTCCGTGCGTATTTCACCATATCAACAGCGGTCTTCACGACTTCCTCAGGTTTTTTCATCAGTTTGTACTGCATATGGATAGGGGAGGTTGCAATGAATACATGCAATCTTGGTTCTGCAGCATCTTTTAAAGCATCCCACGCAATGTCAATGTCCGATTTAGTGGCACGGGCCAGACCTGTGACGGAAGAGTTTTTAATCGTTCTGGCGATGGCTCTTACCGCTTCGAAATCTCCTTGAGAGGAAGCCGGGAAGCCGGCCTCCATAATGTTAACGCCAAACCGTTCGAGCTGTCTGGCAATTTCCAATTTTTCAAGTTGGTTTAAATTTACACCAGGGGACTGTTCACCATCGCGTAAGGTTGTATCAAAGATGTTAACGTGAACCATTTACCACCACTTCTTTCTTTTGATTTACTGGCTTTTTAATAAACGGCATTAACGCACGAAGTTCGCGGCCAACCACTTCAATTTGATGGTTATTTTCAGCACGGTTGATTGCATTGAATTGTGGACGGTTAGCTTGGTTTTCCAAGATCCAGCCCTTAGCAAATGCGCCTGTTTGGATATCTTTTAGTACTTCTTTCATACGTGCTTTTGTATCTTCGTTTACAACGCGCGGACCTGATACGAAATCTCCCCATTGAGCAGTGTCAGAGATGGAGTAACGCATGTTTTCAAGTCCTCCTTCATATAGAAGGTCAACGATTAATTTCAATTCATGTAAACATTCGAAGTAAGCAACCTCAGGCTGATAACCTGCTTCAACAAGTGTTTCAAAGCCTGCTTTGATAAGAGCAGTTGTACCGCCGCAAAGAACAGCCTGCTCACCGAAAAGGTCAGTTTCTGTTTCTTCTTGGAATGTTGTTTCTAATACACCTGCACGGGCAGCGCCGATACCTTTTGCGTAAGCAAGCGCGATCTCGCGAGCCTGGCCAGTGTAGTCTTGGTAAACTGCATACAGTGCAGGAACTCCAGCACCTTCTGTATAGGTACGGCGAACTAAATGTCCAGGACCTTTTGGTGCCACTAAGAATACGTCAACATCAGCAGGAGGAACGATTTGGCTGAAATGAATATTGAAACCATGTGCAAATACTAAAGAGTTACCGGCCTGAAGATTAGGCTTGATGCTTTCTTCATATACTTTTGGCTGCATTTCGTCTGGAAGAAGAATCATAACAACATCTGCTTCAGCAGTTGCATCAGCAACAGATTTTACTTCTACACCATCTTCAACAGCTTTATCCCAAGATTTTCCGCCGCGTAAACCAACTACTACATCAAAGCCGCTTTCCTTTAAGTTAAGGGCATGGGCATGGCCTTGAGAGCCGTAGCCGATTACTGCGATTTTCTTTCCTTGTAAAACTTCCTCTTGAATATCTCCGTTATATAATACTTTAACCATTACAATCATCCTTTCAAAATTAAGTGTTATTTTGTTAGTGAGTATGCTGCTAAATCATTTACTTGTGGCTGGTGTCCGCGTAAGAAGGCGGTCAAGCCTGTTCTGGCAATTTCTTTAATGCCAAAAGGTTTAAGCAGTTCAATTAAGGCATCAATTTTTTCAGGTTTGCCTGTAACTTGAACGGTGATGCTTTCTTTACATACATCCACAATAATGGCGCGGAATGGGTCGATGAGCCCGTTAATTTCGCTGCGCAGCTGTGAACCAGATGATACTTTGATCAGGGCAAGTTCCCGGGCGACAATAGCCTTATCGGTAATATCAGAAACTTTTAAAACATCAATTTGCTTATTTAATTGTTTTGTCACCTGTTCAAGACGCTGTTCGTCTTCCACTTCAACCACAAGAGTCATTTTTGAAATGCCTTCGGATTCAGTAGGACCAACAGAAATGCTGGAAATGTTAAATTGACGTCTTTGCAGCAGTCCTGTCACGCGATTTAGAACACCGCTGCGGTCTTGAACAGTTAATGTGATGATGCGTTTCATTCTGGTTTCACCCCAATCATTTCATGAAGCCCTTTGCCAGGAGCAACCATTGGAAAAACTTTTTCCTTCTGAAGGACTCGGGCATCAATTAGAACCGGACCATCATAGGCCATAAGCTCTGGCAGGGAGGCAACTAGGTCTTCTTGATTATCAATTTTTGCACCGCGGATTCCGTAGCTTTCAGCTAGTTTGACAAAATCAGGCTGGGTATGAAGCAGGGATTCGGAAATGCGATTATCATATTGAAGCTCCTGCCACTGCCGGACCATCCCAAGTGCGCCGTTATTAACAATAATGATTTTAACTGGCAGGTTGCGTTCGTAAATGACCGATAATTCCTGCAGTGTCATTTGGAACCCGGCATCGCCGACAATTGCCACTACTGTACTGTCTGGTTCAGCCATCTGCGCCCCAATCGCAGCAGGGAAGCCGAAGCCCATTGTTCCAAGTCCGCCCGAAGTAATCCAGCGGTGCGGATGATTGAAGTTATAAAACTGTGCAGCCCACATTTGATGCTGACCAACATCTGTGGCTACAATCGCATTACCATTTGTAACCTTATGAACTGCTTCGATTAACCATTGCGGGCTCATGCCGTTTGGATCATGCTGATACCAAAGCGGAAAGTCCTTTTTATTTTGATTAAGAGTTTCCAGCCAATCCTCATGTGAAGGGGAATTCGCTGCTTCTTCAATCAATTGTGTTAAAGCTACTTTGGCATCGGCCACAATTGGAATTTGGGTTGGAACGTTCTTGCCAATTTCCGCAGGGTCGATGTCGATGTGCGCGACTTTCGCAAATGGAGCAAAATGCTTCAAGTTTCCTGTTAATCTATCATCAAAACGAGCACCGAAATTGATGAGCAAATCGCATTCGTATAAAGCCATGTTAGCTGCATAAGTTCCGTGCATACCGCCCATTCCCAAGGAGAGCGGACTATCTGCTGGAAAGGTTCCAAGTCCAAGCAGGGTGGTTACGACTGGAATCTTATGTTTTTCAGCAAAAGCCGTTAATTCTGCGGAGGCTTTTGCATGGAGAACGCCAGCGCCGGAAAGAATTACAGGCTTTTTAGCTTTTGGAAGGGCCTCAGCAAGCTTACGAATTTGCAATGGATTCGGTTTGATGGTTGGCTGATAGCCTGGCAGGTCCATGGCAGCATTTCCTGGGATTACCGTTAAAATTTCAGAAGAGATATCCTTCGGTACATCAACTAAAACCGGGCCTGGTCTTCCTGTAGAAGCAATATGAAAAGCTTCCTTAACAATTCTTGGCAGGTCGGTTACAGATTGCACTTGATAATTGTGTTTTGTAATCGGCGTGGTAATCGCCATTACATCTGCTTCTTGGAAGGCATCTGTTCCGATGACTGTCCGTGCTACCTGCCCTGTGAAAATCACAAGTGGTAAGGAATCCATCATGGCATCTGTAATTCCAGTAACCAAGTTCGTTGCCCCGGGACCTGAAGTAGCGATGACAACCCCAGGCTTTCCGGTAATTCGGGCATACCCTTCAGCGGCATGAATCATTCCTTGCTCGTGGCGGAAGAGGACGTGCTTAATGGATTTTTGTGCCCGATAAATCGCATCATAAATCGGCAGGACGGCACCTCCAGGATACCCGAATAATGTATCAACACCTTCTTTAATTAAAAGATCGATGAGAAGGTCTGCACCTGTTTTTGGTGCCGTACTGGTTTGGAATTCCAGCTTTGCTTCTGCTTTCACGTCGTAGTTCCCTCCTTATGGGTAATTGAATATTTAAAAAACTAAAACTTCAACTGTGTTTAAACACAGTAAAAAAGGCCTGTTCTCTCCGAATAAACTGCAGTCAAGTACATCAAAAGCAGAATGTTCGGGGAGAAAAGGCCTTTCATTTTCTCGGTACCACCCGGTTTTCACAGTATCCTTACGAATACTGCCTCATGAAGCGACAACTAATCTAAAAGAAACGCTTCTTTTTGTAACAGGTGCTCTAAGTTGACACCCGGTTAGACCTACTGAGTTAAAAACCGTTCAGAATAACACTCAGGGATGATGTCGGTGTAGGTTGTATTACTGGGCTTCCAGCAACCCCAGCTCTCTGAAAATACAATTTCCTACACCTTTATTCCCGTCATCGATTTGACTATTTTTTTGTCAAAGGTTTTGTTTTAGTACCTTAACTTCTTGAGTGAAGGGGAGGGGCACTAATTGGTTCCCAGTGAAATTGTTAACATTTATATTTTCATTACCCCGCCGGTATTGGCTGAAGTAACGAGTTTTGCATATTTTGCTAGATAGCCAGATTTGATTTTAGGCTCCGGCTTTACCCAATTGCGGCGTCTTTCAGCAAGCTCTTCATCATCGATAAGAAGTTCAATAGAGCGGGCTTCAAGATCAATTAAGATTTTATCGCCATTTTGTACTAAAGCGATTGGACCGCCTTCGGCTGCTTCCGGTGAGATATGGCCGATAGAAATGCCTCGGCTTGCTCCGGAGAAACGTCCATCAGTGATAAGGGCAACTTCTTTACCTAGGCCCCGGCCCATAATTGCGGAGGTAGGAGCTAGCATTTCTGGCATTCCTGGACCGCCTTTAGGACCTTCATAGCGGATAACCACTACATGGCCGGCTTTAACTGTCCCGTTATGAATGCTTTCTAATGCCTCATCTTGGGATTCAAACACAATTGCTTCACCTAAGAATGTTTTAATCGAAGGATCTACAGCGCCAACCTTGATTACTGCGCCATCTGGAGCAATATTTCCATATAGGATGGATAGTCCACCAACTGGGCTATATGGATTATCTTTTGTCCGGATGACTGCTTCATTGGTGATTGTTGCTTCCTTCACATTTTCCTGAAGAGTTTTTCCTGTAATCGTTAGGCAGTTATCATGCAATGCGCCTTCTACTTTATAAAGCTCATTGATGATGGCACTTACGCCGCCGGCACGATGAACATCGTCCATTGAATAATCAGATGCTGGCATAATTTTGGCTAGGTATGGAACTCTTTCAGCGATTTTATTAATGTCGCGAAGATCATATTCAATACCAGCTTCATGGGCGATAGCTAATGTGTGTAACACAGTATTAGTTGATCCGCCCATAGCCATATCAAGTGCAAATGCATTATCAATGGCTTCTCTTGTTATAATGTCACGAGGTTTAATATCTTTTTTTACTAATTCAATTAAATGTCTTGCAGCTTGCCTAATTAGTTCATGACGTTCGTCAGAAGTAGCCACCATCGTACCGTTACCAGGTACGGTCATTCCTAAAACTTCCATTAAACAATTCATGGAGTTCGCTGTGAACATTCCAGAACATGAGCCGCAAGTAGGGCAAGCATTGGTTTCAATTTCAAGTAGCTGCTGCTGGCTGATGGTACCATTGTGGTAAGCACCAACACCTTCAAAAACTGAAGTAAGGGAAAGACTTTTTCCAGTTGTTGGTGAAACACCAGCCTCCATCGGACCGCCTGATACAAAAACTGATGGTACATTGGTTCGGGCTGCTGCCATCAACATTCCTGGCGTGATCTTGTCACAGTTCGGAATGTAAAAGACTCCATCGAACCAATGGGCATTGATGACTGTTTCGGCACTGTCCGCGATAATTTCACGGCTTGGAAGCGAATAACGCATTCCGATATGTCCCATAGCAATTCCGTCATCGACACCGATTGTATTAAATTCGAAAGGAATACCGCCAGCTTCGCGGATGGCTTCCTTGACTATTTCACCGAAATGATTAAGGTGTTTATGACCAGGAATAATATCAATGTACGAGTTACAAACACCGATAAACGGTTTTTCCAGGTCACTCGTTTTGACCCCTGTTGCGTATAGTAAGCTGCGGTGGGGAGCACGATCAATCCCCTTTTTAATCATATCGCTTCTCATTTTACGATCTCCTAACTGACAGGTCATGGTTTGTTTCTTCATATTGACAAGCCATTCCGTTATTAAAAAGAAGAGCCTTTGTCGTTCTCATTTATAAAGAATTGAATAAAGGCGCCAAGAAAAATTTCTTAGTACTTATTGACGATTATCATACAACCAATTAAAGACATGGTCAACATAAAAATCTGACAATTCAAACTAGTTAAACAAACTGGGAGCGTTTACAATCCTTTTATCATGGGGATATAACGAAAATAAAAAAATTTGTGAATTTTTTTATTTGCAGATTTATTGTGGGAATTTAAATTGGGGGGGGAGGAAATAAACGGAAAGAAAGTTAATTTTTCCTTCCATTAATTATAGTAGAAAAAATGTAGCGGCTTGTATATTTATTCAACAGACTGTTATCGTTACTTAAGCTTTGAAAGATATTCATATATTTCCTGCAGATTTTTAAAGCCTTTTGTTTCTGCCGCATTTAGATAATGACTCCAAATCTTGGCTGTCATAAGCGCATCTCCAAGAGCATGATGCCGGTTCTTTATTTCAATGCCGCAGTTCTTGCAGATTTCCTCGAGCGGCCTTGGATTAACGGATGGGTCTTCAAGCCGAAGCAGGAAGGATGTATCGACAATACGGTGGTCAAAACTACAGCGCAGATAATCCCTTGTCATCTTTCTCATAAAATTCAGCTCATGATTGGAGTGATGGGCGACAAGAATATTACTTTTGATAAATTTGAAAAAATCCACAAGCACATCTGCGGGATTAGGGGCATGACGTAATTCCATCTCTTGAATACTGGTTAGTTCAGAAATCTCCTTTGATAGAGGAAGGTCTGACTTTACGAGAGTATAAAAAGTTTCCTCCGCTTTCATTTCTGCTCCTATCATTTTGACCGCTCCAATCGAAATCATCTGATCCCCCTTCTCTGGATAAAAACCTGTTGTCTCTATATCAAATACAACTACCGGCAGCTCATGGAGAGGGATTTGCAGTGTGTTAGTCTGCTTGAGTTCTTTCTGCAGCCCCCTGAGGAATGCGTGGTGCTGCGGTGAAGAGCTCCACGGCAGGCCAGCGTAAAGATTGGAATTGATTTTTCCGGAAAGTTGTCTGAAGAATTGAATCATTTCATTCATTGGCATGGGAATCTTCCTTTTCAATTAACTTTCGGACAGAGTGAAAAAGGGCTGAGCCGTTTTTGATCATATCTTTTAATTCTTTCGATTGCTCTCTCGATAAGTGGGCGACCGGCAAATAATGACCAGAATCGTAATTTGTTTGATTACAATAGATTAGCCGAAAGTTTAATAATCTAATAAACTGATCTTTGAAAAAATCTATATCGATATCGGAAAAATGTAGTTCTGAAAGTGTATCTAGTCGTTCAAGTGTTGGTGTTGTGAGCAGATTCTCTTTGATTGCAATGAGACGGACGGCATTTACGTAAGGTAAGATGCCGATTTCTTTGATGTTTAGCAATCCAGCGTATGGCCCGTGTGTTTCAGTCACTAACTTTCCGAATACGTTAATGCCATTTTTGAGATACTTCGTGTTGTTAAGCATTTTTTTAACAAGCTGATCTTTATTTGCGGTCTGATAGATTTGATTTTTTAAAGTATCTACAAATTCCTCATCTCCCAATAATGTTCTCGCGTCTATAAAGATTAATAGATAGCGAACAGACTCCCATGAGAACTCAAAAATCCACTTCATCAATTGATGATGCCATTCATATAAGGATTTGCACCACAACGGATTGCTGGCCATCACCCCGCCATCACAATAAGAATATCCGGCTTGGAATAACCCCTTTGAAATTTCTTTTCCTAGTTCAAGGAAATAAACCTTTGTTTCAACACGATCATCCTGATAAATAATTCCATGATCTTGGTCGCTCCAGATAGACTGTTCAAGCCGGCCGGCTGAACCCATGACAAAAAATGAGAATGGACAGGGCAAAGGTCCGAGCTTTTCAGCAGTTTGACTTAAGGCTAAATGGATGACCTTTTTCATTATTTCATCGTGGAGTTGATTTAATTTAATGTGGTCGTGAGATGCTTGCTTTATTTTGTCATCGCGAAATTTACGGATTTCCATATAGCAGGAGTACGCCATTAACTTCCACCCCTTTTAGAAAGAGGAGGCTGTCCTCGACAGCCTCTTTGTAATAAATAATTTAAGCATTAAGCCGTTGTTCGGATTTCAGTAATTCAGGGTAGCCGTAGCTGCCGTGTTCGCTCATATCAAGACCGATAATTTCTTCCTCTTCAGTTACTCTCAGTCCGTTCATTGCTGTTTTCATTATCTTAAGAAGGATAAAAGAGACAATAAAGGCAAAGGCGCCGCACACCAAAACCCCCATTGCTTGAACACCTAGTTGGTGCAGGCCGCCACCATAAAATAATCCCGGCTGCCCAACCGTTGCTAAATCTTTTGTGGCGAAGAATCCAGTTGACAGGGTACCCCAAACTCCTGCTGTACCATGAACGGATAATGCTGCAATCGGATCATCAATTTTTCTTTTTTCAAAAAAACGAATGCTGTAGAAGACGAGGATTCCTGCAATAAATCCGATCACCACTGCAGCCCAAGTTTCAACAAATGCGCAAGAAGCGGTAATTGCTACAAGGCCTGCTAGTGCCCCGTTAAGCATCATCGGCACATCGGCTTTTCCTAAAACCATCCAAGAGATAATCATCGCCGCGACGGTACCGGCTGCGGCGGCCAAGTTGGTATTGATGGCAACAAAACCGAAAAAGGCTTTGTCAACCGATAACGTGCTGCCGGCGTTGAAGCCGAACCAGCCTACCCATAAAAGCAACACGCTAAGGGCGGTAAATACTTGGTTATGACCGGCAAGATTATTAGCGGAGCCATCCTTATTATATTTGCCGATCCTCGGTTTTAAGATAATCGTAGCTGCCAATGCCGCCATCGCTCCTGTTAAATGAACAACAGTGGAGCCAGCAAAATCTTGTTTACCATGCTCCGCGAGCCAGCCTCCACCCCAGATCCAATGGGCAATCGGCGGATAGACGATAACGGAAAATAGGAGGGCGAAGACGAGATAGGCGCCTAATTTAGCGCGTTCGGCAAATCCCCCAAGGGCGATTGTTAATGAAATGCCTGCAAATGCTAATTGGAATAGGAAGAATACTGAACCTGATAGCGCTAAACCATCAATTTCATATCCTGAGTAAAAGAAGTCGGAGAAACCAATAAGCGAATTTCCTTTACCAAAAATGAGGCCATAGCCAACGGCCCAAAATACAATGGAGCCAATACCAAAGGTAAGAATGGTTTTCCCGGCCACATGACCGGCATTTTTCATTCGAGTTGATCCTGTTTCCAAGAGGATGAAGCCACCGATCATCAAGATGACTAGGACTGCTCCCAGCATCACCCACAGACTGTTCATTAAAAATAAAGTATCCATGATTGTTCCTCCTTTAAAGTATGTTAGTATTTGTAACGTTTGGTGTAGTTGTATTTTTACATTAATTTGTTAGTAGTTCTACAATCTTGTTAGGAATTCTTACATGGTTTTTGCTACTTAGAAGGTCTTCGATGTTGAAATTTGAATCAGAGTCAGCCCAGAGACAACAAAAAAGCCCGGCTTCTTTAATGAGAAGCTGGGCCTTTTCGTATCCCAAATTGGGCATTTAGCTGGCCTTGTATCATCTTTCTGCGAATTTCTTCCTGGTTTTGTTTCTTTTGTGCTTTCAACATTTCCTTTCTGATTTCGTGTGTCTGGACACCGTCCTCAATTTTGTTTGCGATTTCCACTAATAGTTCCACGTCTGCGAACGAGTATTTCCGGCTGCCGCCGGCGGTTCTTTCCGGAAAAATGAGTTTCCGCTCTTCATAGTAACGAATCTGTCTTTCGGATAAACCGGTAAGTTCTCTGACAATGCCGATGGTAATGACCTTTTTATCTTTGTAAGATGATTCATTTCCCATGTTTTATTCTCACCACACTCCATTCTAAGGTCCAATACATCTTAATATATTTTTATGTTATATTTTCTCACATGTAATTGGATTTGACATTTATTTTGTTTTGATTTGGGAATAAATTTAACAGGGTATATAGTGAAACATCCTCCACGCTTAAAGGTTTTGAAGTCTTCTTAATAATTCGTGTCCCCTTGAACCCAGGTTTTTCATGAGTTCTTCATATAACTCATCCCGTAATTGATCTAAAAGAAGAATCGTTTTAGCTAATCGAACAGAATTTTTTTGATTCATATGAATCATCCTCTCAAGTTTTATATGGAAAAATTTATCTGAATTTTTGAGTTTTGTCAGGGATTCTGTGAGATTATGTAACATATTTTTTATAACGAGGTTTGAGAACTTGAAAGGAAACCTTACGGGGGAATAAAAATGAACCAGGTGCTGGACCTGGTTCATTTTTATTAAAATTCCCCATCGAATGGAGTAAACGGAAAGTTAAATCTTCTTTCAACAGCACGAAGGCGTTGATTTACACGCTGCAGGCGGCGCGAAAGCTGGTTAACTTCACGAGAAAGCCGCTCAATTTCCTGCTGCTGGCGATTATTTTCCCTTTCGAGTTGGTTTACCCTGGGCTCAAGCTGCTGCGGTTGTCTATTCGGGTCAAACTGAACTTGGGTTCCTTGAGGGAGGGTTTGTGGGACATAGGCATTATAGTCCACTTGCGATTGCGGGATATGATAATAACCGTATGGATTCATTGGGCTGATCTCCTTTATTTATGTGCATGTGATATACAATATGTAGGTATTAGTGGAGGAGCAACGGCTAATACCCAGGGGATACCGCTTTGAATATTCTAAAAAAGTGAACTAAGTGAATTAGGGACATGTAAGACTTTAAAAAACTATATACATAATATTATTTTAGCTTATTAATAAAGTAATAAATTAAAATCTATGAATAGATAAACGTTATTAGGTATAAAAAATTATTATCTCAATATTATAAATATTTTTGAAAAACTACTTTTAAAAATCTACGCAATAGTGTATATTCAAAATATTATTAGAATTAAAAAAATGGTATAAATTAAAAAAATATTGGGAGGTCCAAAATGAAGAAATTAAAATTATTCACAACTATTTTAGCTGCTGCATTTGTGTTCATTCTCTCGGCATGCGGAACAAGCAAAACAAGCGGGGGCGATGGGGACAAGGATAAGACGTTAAGAGTCGTGACAGATGCCGCATATGCTCCGTTCGAGTATCAAGATAAAGGGGAAGTGGTCGGATTTGATATCGACTTCATTAACGCAGTCGCAAAGCAGGCAGGCTACAAGGTAAAGGTTGAACATGTTGGCTGGGATCCTTTATTCGTAGAAATTAAGGGGAAAACAGCAGACATTGGAATTTCCGCCATTACGATTAACGACAAACGCAAACAAACTTATGATTTCTCAGTGCCCTACTTCTTATCTACTAATAAAATCATGATTCCAAAAGACAGTCCGATTAAAAGCGCAGAGGATTTAAAGGACAAGGTCGTGGCAGTGCAAAATGGCACAACTGGTCAGGAAGCAGTTGAAAAGCTCCTTGGAGCAGAAAGTAAAAATCTTAAAAAGTTTAAGGATAACAATCTGGCAATTATGGAGTTAAAAGGCGGCGGTGCGGACGCAGTTGTTGCTGATAACACTGTCATTGAAGAGTATGTAAAAAATAATCCGAAAGAAAATTTTGTAATCATAGAAGATGAAGCTGCCTTTGATAAAGAGTTTTATGGATTGTTGTTCCCTAAGGGAAGTAAGTTAAAAGCTGATTTTGATAAGGCAGTTAAAGAAGTCATGGAAAACGGAGAATATGCGAAAATCTACAAGAAGTGGTTTAAGGTAGATCCGGACCTTACCGAAGTCAAAGCAAAACAAAAATAATCTTTAAACTAGAATTGCGTAACTCTTACAAACTAGCAGTTACGCAATTTTTGTCTTAACGCATCACAGTTAAGCACAAGGTTTAAATAGGGGGATTCATGAATGGATATTCGTTGGGACATACTTGCTGAATATGCTCCATTTTTTGCAAAAGGAACATTGCTTACCATTGGCCTCTCCATTGTAAGTATTTTAATAGGCTCTGTCCTCGGACTAGCTATCGGTCTTGGGAAAATGGTGCAGAATAAGTGGCTTGCTTTCCCGTTTAAGGCTTATATTACGTTTTTCCGGGGAACGCCATTATTAGTGCAGATTTTACTAGTTCACTTTGGACTAATTCCGCTTTTTATGGGTGAAACAAATGGTATTGCTGCTGCAATTACAGCGCTTTCATTGAACTCAGCTGCTTATGTGGCAGAAATATTCCGCGCTGGTATTCAATCGATCGATAAAGGGCAGATGGAAGCCGCCCGCTCGCTTGGGATGAACCATGTTCAGGCAATGCGTTTCGTCATCCTGCCACAGGCTATTAAAAGGATGATTCCACCACTTGGAAATGAATTTATTGTCTTAATCAAGGATTCGTCGCTGGCAGCCATTATCGCTGTAAAGGAACTGATGTATTGGGGACAAGCGATGCAGGGACAGTATTATCGTGCGTGGGAACCGTATATTACCGCAGCACTCATTTATTTGGTCTTAACTTTTTCACTCAGCTTACTGTTAAATCGACTTGAAAGAAGGTTGGCCACAGAATGATAGAAGTAAAGAATCTGAAAAAAACATTTGGACAGAACGAGGTATTGAAAGGAATTAACGTATCCGTAAAGCCTCAGGAGGTAGTAGTGGTCATCGGCCCGTCAGGATCTGGCAAATCCACCTTTTTGCGCTGTCTTAATTTGCTAGAAACTATAACAGACGGCCATGTTTGGATTGAAGGGACTGACATTACCGATAAGAAAACGGATATCAACGCGATCCGTACTGAAGTGGGCATGGTGTTTCAACAATTTAACCTGTTCCCGCATAAAACGGTTATCGAAAATATCATGCTGGCGCCACTGAAGGTAAGAAAAGTCCCAACGGAAAAAGCACGGGAAAAAGGATTGGAGCTTTTACGCAAAGTCGGATTGGCAGAAAAAGCAGATGCTTATCCGGATTCGCTTTCAGGCGGGCAGAAGCAGCGGGTGGCTATTGCCAGAGCACTAGCGATGGAGCCGAAAATCATGCTGTTTGATGAGCCAACCTCGGCGTTGGACCCGGAAATGGTCGGCGAGGTACTTGAAGTTATGAAACAGCTGGCCAAAGAAGGGATGACCATGGTTGTCGTGACCCACGAAATGGGCTTTGCCCGCGAGGTAGGCGACCGGGTGATTTTTATGGATGGTGGCTTTGTGGTCGAAGAAGGGGTACCGAGGGATATTTTTGAAAATCCTCAAGAAGAACGGACAAAGGCGTTTTTAAGTAAAGTTCTATAGAAAAACGAAGGAGGCGGATTATGCCTCCCTTTTCTTTAGGTATCGCTTGGCGCAAGAAGAAAAATATCGGTTAAAGCTCGAATACGTTTACAATTTGATCAGCTTTTATTCGATTTTGACATAGCTTAAATAATTGTGCTAAAAAGTCATCAACATCCGTTTCGGAAGCCGGGAAGGGAATTTGAACTGAAGTGGAACCGAACATCTGTTTAAAATAAGCTTTTCGTTGATCGTTTTTTCCGTCCCGCTTAAAAGGTTTATAGCTCCAAATAATATGAGGAGTTCCGTCAATATCCTGAACCTGCCGTAATTCTGCCAAGGTAGTAGACTTGTCATAAGCATATATAACTAAGTAATAGATGCCCTTCCGGTGCCAATCAATAAATAAAAGGTAACAGCCTGTTTCAGTACTTGGCCTATTTACTTCAAAGGCAGCTAAAGTAGTCTTCCCGTTCGTCCATTGGTGGAACTTTGGTAATGTACCATTAACGGTTTCTAATTTTTTTATCTCGTATTCAGCGGACCTCAAGTTTTCGATTTTTTTTGATAAAAATAAAGCCTGCTCCCTTTCCATAATAGAGTTCTCCTTTGGATTATTTGTCTTATTATACTTTTTGAGAAGGTAAATAAGGAAGTATGGTCCAATTTTTATTTTTTAAAACAGAATGAAGGTATGCAGTTTGTCTCGAAAATGAAATACAACTGAAATAATTTACATAAAAACATTTGGTAAAATCGGTAAAAAGGGACTTATAATCCACATCAGCTTCGAATAGTATGAGGAATAATTATGCCTCTTTACCATATATACAATAGAGTGTTGGCAATTGGGGGGATAGAAATGACATTAGAAGATCAGTTAAAGGATAAAACCTATTATAAAATGTTCATTAATGAACATGAAGATGAACACCCCATTAAGGTGCTGGGGGAAGCGTTTCAGGAGGAAGCCCGAAAGGATCTCCCGGATTTAACCCGGATAAGGTTTGCCCAAGGGGAAGTATATTTTCACCATAAAGATTTCGAAGCTGCAATTTTCAAATGGGAAAATATTATTAACGAGCTTGAACCGTGGGCCAGAAAAAATACCGCCGATGCCTATTATGAACTGGGCCTGTTGTCGGCGGCGGAAGATATATACACGGTGATTGAAACCGACCATCCTACATTGAATGCTGAGGTCGCGTTAAAGTTATTTGCTCTTTATATTGAGCGCGGCAAAATTGATGCCGCTGTTGCAGTCATCAAAAGAACGGTTGCTGCTTATCCGGATTACCCAAATGTCACGAATGTAGCCCGCGCTTTTTTTGAAGAGCGGGAGGATTGGGATAATGCCATTGAACTAGCGGTAAACGAAGCAAAGCGGACAGAATCGCTTGAGTGGTTTGAAATTCTGAAGGCCTATGTGGAAAAAGGCGTGACGCAGGCACTGTCTCCAAGTTATTTTTCACATGCCCTATTTGTTTTGTACGACTTAAATAAGGAAAAATTTGAGCAGCTTGTTTTATCGTTATGGAACAGTTATAAGAATGAAAATTCCTATCTGCTTTGGATTAAGGAAATCAATCAATTATTGTTGAATCTGGAGTTGGATCGCCAAGATCAATTGCGCGACCTTACACAACTGCATAAAGAAACGTATTTTCACTATATTGGCGGTAGGTACTACATTAAACAAATTGACGATTTTCTTCCGGACTTGCTGACAAATTGGGTTCGGTTAGCTGATGGCGGGAATGTTGTTGCGGCGGCAGCTGCTGTTTTGTCCTGGAACGAACTATTTCCAGCAAGCCTCAGCGTCTCCATTGTGGAGGAGGCTGAACATTTAATCAGCAAGATAGAGTGTGACATGGATGAACTGGAAGAGTGCTTGTCATTGTTTGAATCGATTATTAAATGGGCCGAAGTTAATGATATGGGGAAAAACAACCGTGTGAATTGGATTGTTGACCAGCTTGTTGATTTCGATACGCAGCATCTGTTCGTTACCGGACTCGTAGGCAGCGGAAAGTCTACATTTATAAATACCATCTTTGGTGAGGACGTCCAGGATAGCCCGACTTCATCCATTGTGATGTTTAAAAACGGCGGGGAAGTGGATATTACCGAAATAACTGACGGAGAGGTTAAGCTGCTTTCTGGATTTACGGACTTCCAAGAGCGCATGGATCGTCTTCGGAACGCGCTTGAGTCCATCATTGAATTTAAGCAGCCAACTCCTTTTTTACTGGAAAATAGTTTGTCTATAATTGATACACCAGGGTTAAAAGGGAACCAAAACGACCGTTTTGAGGTATTGAAGTATCTAAACCTCGCTGACTCTGTTTTGTTTGTGTTGGATGCGAATGCTCCGTTTACGGAAAAAGAGCGTGCGGTTGTGGCGCAAATCCAGGGACTTGCCCCTGACCTGCCGATTCATTTTCTGTTGAGTAAGCTGGACACAATTGTAAATGAACAGGATGCCATTCAGGTTTATGAGGAAACGAAGCATGCGATTCATTCTTATTTGCCAGATGCCAAGTTATTAGGCTTTTCTTCGCAATATGACCGTGTACAGCAGTTAAGCGATCTCCAAGTGTTTATCGACTCAATTCGGAATACAAGAAACATAGAAGATAAACGTCTTGCTAAACTGCTTTATTTTATTCGCGCGACGATTGCCGGTCTTTTGCAAAAGCGACTTGACGTTGAAAACCGCTTAATTGAAACGGTTCATTGGAACGAGGAAATGAATACGAAGTTAAGTGGTGCTGTCCATCAATTGAATGATGAAGTTTCGCAGAAAACAAAGACAATCACCAAGCTGTACCGCTCTGTAAAGGAATCGATTGAAGCGGATATTTTTGAAGCTATTCCCAAAATGCTGTCAGAGTGCTCGAACTTGATCGAGGAGGATAGCAATTTCAGTACCATTCATTTGGACCTTAATCATGAGATGAACAACCGCATTCAGGATTATCTGGAGCAGCAGATAATGCCGAATTACTATACAAGGCTTCAGGAATGGATTAAGGGCTGCCGGGAGGAATTTGACCAAGGGCAGGATTTATTAATTGAGCTCGGCGCAGGTTTCAACCAAATGTATGGCGAAGAGAGGCTTACCCTTGACTGTGATTTTAAGGTGCTTGATGATTGGCGCCGCGATATCGACCGAATGACGAGCCGATTCGTGCTTGAGCCTGTCAATATTTTGCTGAAGCGGACACCTTCGCAGTTCTTATTGAAAAGTGCCGGGAAGCTGTTTGGGGCCTTGTCGCAGAACAAAACGATGGTATATAACAAATACAAGTCCTTTGTGGAAAACGAGGATTATACAGAGGTTGCTGCACAGGTCTGCCGCCAGTTTTTTCAGCCGTTCGAGCTATTCGAAAAATCGTTGGAGAGGGATGTCGCTTGGTTTTTCAAGAGTCCGCTGGGTGTCTTAAAATCAGCAGTGGAAGAAACGCGCGGAGAAGCGGCATCAAACCGCGAGATGCTGAACAAGTTGAACGCCAATCCGGAAATGTTCCGCGACCCGTTGACGCTGTTCGAAGTAAGGCTGCGCCAGTTCGAGTGGATGACAGTGGCTGGGAAAGGAATGCAGACGATATATTAATAGTTTTGTTGGGAGATGTCCAGTGGTGGGCATCTCTTTTTTTATTTGCGGGGGGATGAAGGACAAAATCAGGTGCCGGCAGTTGTGGCATGTCCTTGATAAGCGGGATGAAGGACAAAATGGGGTGCCGTCCGTAGCAAAATGTCCTTGATAAGTGGGATGAAGGACAAAATCAGGTGCCGGCAGAAGCGAAATGTCCTAGATAAGCTGGATGGAGGACAAAATCGGTGCTGTCCGTAGCAAAATGTCCTTGATAAGCCGGACGAAGGGCAAAAATGAATGACCACCGTAGCGAAATGTTCTTCAAATATCTTATTGCTTGATATATGAAAATTGTCGCACAAATATCCGTTGCCTAATTACGTCATCGATGGTAGCCTAATGTTAATATCTGTAAAAGGAGGCGAAAAAACTCGTGATTAAAATAACGGGAACACAGACGGAGGCAAAGGTATTCTCCAATTACCCGCAGGAATCAGCGCTTGAGCAAATCAAGGAGCTGTGTAATCAAGCTTTTTTAAAAGATACCAAAATTAGTATCATGCCAGACTATCATGCTGGGAAAGGCTGCGTGATCGGCACGACCATTCAGTTGAAGGATAAAGTGGTCCCGAACCTGGTAGGCGTTGATGTCGGCTGCGGCGTTCTAACCGTCAAACTTCAAGAAAAAAAGGTCGATTTTAATAAACTGGATAAAGTGATCCGGACGTACGTCCCTAGTGGACAGGAGATTCATACGGATGAGACCGTCGGTTTCGTTAACACGAGTTTTCCGTCCACGGAAGAATTTAAAGCAGCCCACATTCTGAGTCAGAATAAAAGCTTATATAGTCTTGGAACGCTTGGTGGCGGCAATCATTTCATTGAGGTTTCGACTGACTCTGACGGATTTCACTATTTAACTATCCATACCGGCAGCCGCTATGTGGGGGCAAAGATTGCACAATATTATCAAAAGCTGGCCATTTCTAAGCTCCGCAAGCATGATTTAAGCGAAATCATTGAAAAACTAAAGGCTGAGGGGCGCCAAAGGGAAATTCAAGCTATGATTCAAAACTACAAAGAAAAAAATCCCATCATTCCGGATGATTTAGCCTATTTGGAGTACGAGGATTTTAATGACTATATTCACGACATGAAACTGGCCCAGGCATTCGCAAAAGCCAACCGTGAAGAAATCGCCAGAGCGATTACTGAAAATATGGGGTTCGAAGAAGCGGACCGTTTCGATACAATACACAACTATATCGATACCGATAACCTCATTTTGCGAAAGGGCGCAGTAACTGCGCAAAAAGGAGAGCGGCTGATTATTCCTATCAATATGAGGGACGGGTCAATTTTAGCTGTCGGTAAGGGTAACGACGAGTGGAATTACTCGGCACCGCACGGAGCGGGCCGTGTCTTGAGCCGAACCCAGGCCATGAAGACCTTAAGGATGGATGATTTCCACAACACCATGAAGGGCATATGGACGACATCGGTGTCTGAAGAAACCCTCGATGAAGCGCCAATGGCCTACAAGTCAATCAATGAAATTCTTGAAAAAGTGGAAGAAACCGTAGAGATTGCAAGCTTTATTAAACCGGTATATAACTTTAAGGCGAGTGAAAAATACACTCCAGGAAGATATAAAAAATCATAGTAGAGTGGCCAAATGTGGTCTCTTTTTTTTAACAGAAACGAAAGAGACTATCTCGTAATGGTTGAGATAGTCTCCGTTCTTTTCAAGTTAATACCCTTTTGCAAAATCAACAAGATTAATAGAAGGAGCTTCTCCAGAAAGGTAGCTTTTTAAATTCGGTATCAAGATATTTTCGACGACACGATCATTATAATGCTCAGTGGAGCCGGAGGTGTGCGGAGTGATAATGACATTTTCCATTTCCCAAAGCGGACTGTCCTGGCTTAATGGCTCTTTTTCGAAAACATCAAGACCTGCTCCGGCAATCTCACCTTCCTGCAGGGCTTTGACGATTTCCTCTTCAACCACGATTTCACCGCGGCCGATATTGATAAAGAAGGCAGTTGATTTCATGAGTTTAAACTGTTCGGCACCAAACATGCGGCGTGTTTCTTTCGTCAGCGGCAAGGTGACTACAACATAATCGCACTGCGGTAAAAGTGCGTCCAATTGATCGGTAGTGTACATCTCATCGACAAACTCCGTCGGCTGGCCCGAATGCCGTACACCGAGAACCTTCATTCCAAAGGCTTTGGCTATTTTGGCGGTTTCTTTTCCGATTGTTCCGACCCCGATAATGCCAATCGTATTTCCATGGATCTCGAGCTTCATATTGGCATGATGCCAGGTTTTGGCTTGCTGGTTTCGTACATATGTATGGATTTTTCGGGTTAGACCAAGCATTAGGGCAAAAATTGTTTCAGAAATGGGATAGGCATGCACGCCGCTTGCACCTGTTAACAGAATATTATGGGCTTCCAGCTTTTCAAGCGGCAAGGTATTGACACCGGCACTCCAGCTTTGGAGCCACTTCAGTTTTGAATCAGGAGCAAGGCAATATTCTTCAAGGCCTTTTTTCCACCCGGCAATGATTTCAGCATCCTTGGCATGTGCTTGCCAGATTTCTTTCTCCTTGCTGGCTATCAATTCCCAATCAGGGACCACCTCTTTTATTTGGCTAAGCTGATGTTCTTCAAGATTATGAGTAATTACTATTTTTCCCGTCATGGGTTGTACCTCCGTTCATAGAATATGTATCTAATATAATGATATATGAATATTGAAAAAATAGTGATTGATTTTAACAAAAACAAAAGCCAGAAACGTAAATTTAATTTGCGAATCTGGCCTTTGCTAGTTAATTATTTTCTCTTTTTCTGTTTTGAAGCTTCATTGCAAATAGCCCTGCAAAAATGAAGGCTAAACCGATGGCAAGATAGTTGTACATTGGCGATGCAGTATTTGGTAATGTATGTCCTGTAGCAGTCCTGGTTAGAGTAGCTGCTGCAGGCTGGGTGGTAGTAGTAGGTGTTGTTGTAGTCGTTGTCGTCTGAGTTGGTGCAGGATTATTACTGCTGTTACCAGGGTTATTGGCAGGAGGAGTATCCTTTTGAATATTGCTGACAGTAATACTCTTAACAGCCTTAGCACCTTTTGAATCTCTGATGTACACCGTATATGTTCCATTTTCCGTAACTTGGAATTGATTCTGGCTTATATCAGTTCCAGTTCCTACTGCTGCAAAATCTTCTATGGTTTTTTCGCCTTTAAGCCATTGGATTGCATAAACTTTTTCCACATTGGTAGACACAGTGATAGTCACCGGGTCTTTTGTTGAGTCGGTTGAAGTTGAAGCCAAGTTAATTGTTAATTCTCCTTTTGGTAGGGCGGATAAAATTGCAGTAGCTATCCCGGCTAAAACTTGCTGGCCTACTACAGTTGGGTGTATATCTCCAGGAATAATAGGATCTGTTTGTAAAGTCTTAAAGGCCGAATAGGCGTCTGCTAAAAAAGAGTTGGTGCCACCAGCGACTTGCTGATACACAAGTGTGTTAACTCCCGAAACCCCAGTTAATAATTGTTCTCCAATTCCGTATAAAGCAGGATTTGTCTTTGGAAATGGATTGTAAATATTGTAAAGAATAACAGGGGAGCTGGTATTTACAGTTCGAATGCTGGTAATGATTGTAATTAAATTTTGAGCTAATTTAGTAGAAATATCATTAACCGCACCAGTAAGTATTGCTTGGTTGGCTGGATCCCCAAGCTGTGCAGGGTTATTAAGAATAGCTTGAATCCTAGCATCTTGTAAAAAATCATTGCTCCCAATATCTAACGTAATAACATCAGCATTTTTAATTGCCAGAATATTTTCGGGTTTGCTAATTTCAGTTAATAGCCTAGCAGAGGTCCAGCCGCCGCCGCTGATGTTCTTTCCAACAACATAATTACCGTTCCCAATTAAGTATGGAAAAGCTTTTGAGGATGGTGTTGTATTCCCGTTCGTATCATCAAGGTTCCATCCATATGTAATAGAATCCCCCAAAGCTACTAAATTAGGTTTTACGTTACTTTCGGCAAATGCAAAAGATGAAATGAACGTACTAAATGCCAGAATAATAGCAAAAAGCACTGAAAAACGTTTAAAATACAAAAAAATCCCCTCCCAATATATTATTTGACAAATACAATTATGTTTTTAATTAACAGACTATTCAATAAATATATTTCTACAAATTACGCCAAAGGACCTAAGTCTTTTATAGTAGAAAAACGAGAATACTTAACCGTTTTATTAAAAATAAACCGTTTTAAAATTCAAAAATGTTACAATTTTTGTTAAAATAGAAAATGTAGAAAGCGTTTTCTTGGAAAGAGAGGTTTATAGAAATGAAACATCCCTATTTAAACGAAGATCATGAAATTTTTCGCCAGTCTTTAAGAAAGTTTTTAGAAAAGGAAGCATATCCCTTTTATGAACAATGGGAGGAAAATCGACTCATTCCCCGCTCCTTTTGGACGAAGATGGGTGAGCAAGGCTTCCTTTGTCCAGACATCGATGAACAATATGGCGGCAGCGGGGTAGATTGGGGCTTTTCGGTTGTTATTAATGAAGAGCTTGAACGAGTCGGAACCGGAACGATTGGAATTGGACTTCATAGTGACATAGTCGTTCCTTACATAACCGCCTATGGAACAGAGGAACAAAAGCAGCGCTGGCTGCCGAAGTGCGTTTCCGGTGAAATCATTACCGCGATTGCGATGACGGAGCCAGGGACAGGTTCTGACCTTGCCAATATTAAAACCACAGCCAAGCTTGATGGGGACCATTATATTGTTAATGGACAAAAAACTTTTATCACCAATGGTATTCAATCGGACCTCATTGTGGTGGCGGTGAAGACCGATCCGCAGGCAGTTCCAAAGCATAAAGGCGTCAGCCTGCTGGTCATTGAGCGGGACGCTCCTGGATTTTCGAGGGGCCGCAAGCTGAACAAGGTTGGTCTCCATTCCCAGGACACGGCAGAATTAATTTTTGAAGACTGCCGGGTGCCAAAGGAAAACCTTCTAGGAGAAGAGGGAAAAGGCTTCCTATATTTGATGGAAAAACTCCAGCAGGAACGCCTGCTAGTGGCAATTGGAGCGCAAACAGCTGCCGAAGTAATGCTTCAAAAAACGATTGAATATGTAAAAAGCCGTGAAGCGTTCGGAAAACCAGTCAGCCAATTCCAAAATACGCAATTCAAAATTGTCGAAATGGCCACCGATATTGAAATGGGCAGAGCCTTTTTGGATCAATTGATTGCCGAGCATATGGAAGGGAAAAACGTTGTGACCAAGGTGTCAATGGCAAAATGGAAGCTGACCGATATTGCCAAAAAGGTCGCGTCTGAATGTATGCAGTTACATGGCGGCTACGGCTACATGGAAGAATACGAGATTGCTAGACGGTTCCGTGATATTCAAGTAGGAGCCATTTATGCAGGTACCAACGAAATTATGAAAACCATAATTGCAAAAAATTTAGGATTATAAAAAACCTCATGATAATGATGGCAATTGGCCACCGGCCGATTGCCTCCTTATAAATCCAAATAAAATGGAGGCGAGTAAATGAGCAATACGACTATCGGTAAAATTTTTGAATTAACAGTCCAAAAGTACCCCAACAAGGAAGCCCTCTATGATGTCCGCAAAAATGTCCGCTATACTTATAAAGAGTGGAATGAGCAGGTTAATCGCTTGGCAAATGCCCTCCTTAAACAAGGAGTGAAAAAAGGAGACCGCGTCTCTACATTCATGTTTAATACAGAAGAACTAGGAACCGCCTTTTTTGCCTGTGCGAAAATTGGCGCCATCTTTAACCCAATAAACTTCCGCCTGATGTCAGAGGAAGTAGCGTTTATTTTATCCGATGCCGCACCTAAGGTCGTTATTTTTGAAAAGGCATTGGAGCCAGTAATCACGGCTATTGCCAGCCGCTTTGACAAAATCTCGTTCTGGTTTATTGATGATGAGACTCCAGCTTATGCCGCCAGCTACCAAGAAAAACTCACCTCCGCCACTGCAGAAACAATCCAAGCCGAAGTAAACGAAAATGATGTTTATGCCTTTATTTATACGAGCGGTACAACTGGAAGACCTAAAGGGGTCATGCATAGCCACCGTAATATGGTCGACCAAAGCCTGCTCTGTATTGCCTCTCAAAAGCTTGAAAAAGAGGATGTCGGCCTTGTGACAGCCCCGATGTTCCATTGTGCCGAACTGCACTGTGCTTTCCTGCCAAGGGTGCAAATAGGGGCGAAAAACGTCGTCCTGCATCAATTTAATCCGAAAGTAATACTGTCATTAATCGAAAGCGAAAAAATTACAAAGTTCTTTGCAGCACCTACAATGTGGAATATGCTTCTGCAGGAAGACTTAAGCAAGTACAATACCGAAAGCCTAAAGCTGGGCCTATATGGTGCGGCTCCGATGGCGCCATCACTCGTTCATGCTCTCCATGACCGCTTGGGCATCTCCTTAATTCAAGCCTACGGGATGACAGAAATGGGCCCTGCCATAACCTTCCTGTCGGAAAAAGACCAACTGAGAAAAGCGGGGTCTGCAGGACAGGCGGGATTAAACCATGAAATTCGAGTTGTCAGGACCCGGGAGGATGGACCTTCCGATCCAGATGATGTTTGTCTAGCTGGAGAAGCAGGCGAAATTATTGTAAGAGGACCAAGTATGATGCTCGGCTATTACAATCGTGAAGAGGCTACAGAAAAGTCGATGTATAAAGGCTGGTATCATTCAGGCGACATCGGCTACATGGATGAAGAAGGTTACCTTTTTGTAAATGACCGGGTTGATGACATGATCATCAGCGGCGGTGAAAATATTTACCCACGCGAAGTGGAAGACGTGCTCCATGCACATGATGGTGTGCTTGATGTGGCTGTCATCGGACAGCCTGATGACCGCTGGGGGGAAACCGTCACGGCCTTCGTGGTGAAAAAAGACCCGAATGTCACGGAGCAGGACCTAGACGAATATTGTAAAAACAGCAACAGCCTAGCAAACTATAAACGTCCGCGCAAATACATTTTCTGTGAAGCGCTGCCGCGGAACGCCAGCGGAAAAATCCAGAAATTCATTCTGCGTAAACAATTAGAGGAGCTTTTCAGCCCAGGTTCAACAAATAAGTGATAGCTTGAGCGATGCGGTACCAAAGGAATTTGGGATTTAGCCTAATTAAAATAGTAAAGACTGCCGTGTTAGTACCGGCAGTCTGTTTTTATAATAGTAAGGCTTATTAAAAACACAAACTAACTTGCTTGTTTCTGAATCTCTGAATAATTTGCAAAGTTACTCTGAATTTGAGCATCTAAAATAGATAATTCATATTGTTCTCTTTCTCTAAGTCCTTCAATAATAACGGATGTTGTATAATAAAAAAGAATAAACGAACCAATTGTAACTAACCAAGCGACTGCCATTCTTAATTCCTCCTTTTAATAACTTAATTAAATTGTAAACAATGTTTTCTTCGCTTTGTGTGACGTATGTCACATAAAATAGGGGTGAAATTTGAACATTTTTAAAACTTTTTTATCGGTTGTGAAAGTCCTATTTTTATCACATAATTGTTATAAGATTTAGAAATTTTTTTAAGGGATGAGTGTACTTGGAGTCTACCAACTTAGTAAACGTAACAAGGGGTAATTTAATTGAAAGCGTTCACCATGGACATATTGCAGTGGTGGATGCCAAGGGGAATTTACTTTATTATGCAGGCAATCCTGAAGGAGTGGTCTTCGCCCGTTCTTCCATGAAACCGATTCAGGCAATTCCTGTAGTAGAAACAGGAGCTGCTGATCATTATAGCTTCAGCGATGCCGATCTTTCGTTATGCTGTGCTTCGCACAATGGGGAGAAAATGCATACAGACAGGGTTCTAGCAATTCTTGCAAGGGCAGGCCTTGAGGACACTTGCTTAAAATGCGGAACCCATCCACCGCGGTGGGAAGAAAGGTATAGAGAGTTAATCCGTGAAGGAAAAGAGATTACTCCTTTATATAACAATTGTTCCGGAAAGCATGCCGGGATGCTCGTTACTGCAAAGCATTTAGAAGAAACACTCGAAAACTATTACGAGCTGAATCACCCCGTTCAACAACGGATTCTTGCGGCTGTCAGTGAGATGACAGATTATCCGATAGAAGAAATAGAAATAGGTATCGACGGATGCGGTGTACCGGTTCATGGCCTGCCTCTTGAAAAAATTGCTTATGGCTATGCCCGCTTGGCACAGCCCGATGACCTGCCTGAAAAACGCCGCAATGCCGTCAGACGGGTGGCTAAGGCAATGATTACAGCTCCGGAAATGGTTGGGGGAACAGACCGTTTTTGTTCTGATTTCATGAGGGTAGGAAATGGCAGATTCATAGGCAAGGTCGGAGCTGAGGCTGTTTATTGTATTGGTGATCTTGAAACAGGGCTCGGGATTGCAATCAAAATTGAGGATGGCAATAGTCGTGCCGTCTATCCTGCGGCAGTTGAAGTGATGAAACAACTGAATCTATTAACTGCTGAGCAAATCGAAGAACTTGCTGGTTACTGCCGCCCGAAATTGCGCAATGCCCGTAATGAAGTAATTGGTGAATTGGTGGCGGATTTTAATTTGCAGCAGACTTCATCTAGTCAGGTTTAATCTATTTATTATAGGGCGAGGTGTTATGAAAGATTCATAACACCCGACCGATGGGTAAAATTGGAGCCCAGTCGTTATGAAGATTCACCAACCATAAATATTCAATTTTTCATATCCATTTAGAAAGTAGTATAATAGAGGAGATTAAACCTATCTTCAAAGTAAAAGGAGGACTTCCCTTGTTTGAACAAGCACTTCCCCTGCTGCAATCCCACTTTGGCTACAGCTCCTTCCGCACCGGCCAAGAGCAGGCCATTCAATCCGTTTTAACAGGAAATAACAGTATATGCGTCATGCCGACTGGCGGCGGAAAATCGATTTGCTACCAGATTCCTGCTCTCATTCTCCCGGGAACCACCATTGTTGTCTCTCCGCTGATCTCATTAATGAAGGATCAAGTTGATGCCCTAATCCAGGTAGGAATTCCAGCCACCTTTATCAACAGCTCGCTAAGTTTCCAGGAGGCCTATGACCGAATCCAAGCGGCCAAGCAAGGAGAATATAAATTATTATACATAGCACCTGAGCGGTTGGAATCGCCCGAATTTATAGAGGATCTAAAATACATGGAAATCCCATTAATTGCAGTGGACGAAGCTCACTGTATTTCACAATGGGGCCATGATTTCCGACCGAGCTATCGGCATATCCAAAAAATGATTCAAATGATGCCGCAAAGGCCAAGAGTCATCGCCTTAACCGCAACGGCAACACCAAGGGTGCGGGAAGATATTTGCAACCTGCTGGAAATAGATGAACGAAACACCATTATCACAGGCTTCGAACGAGAAAATCTTTCATTCTCTGTGATTAAAGGGCAGGATCGCCTTAAATATCTGTTAGATTATCTGAAAAAGAATGACAAAGAGGCGGGCATTATTTATGCTGCGACACGGAAAAATGTCGACATCCTTTACGAACGGCTCCGAAAGGAAAACATCAATGTCGCCCGCTATCATGCCGGAATGGGGGATGCGGAACGCGCCCGCGAACAAGAACGGTTCCTAACAGACCAAGCTTCGGTCATGGTAGCGACATCTGCATTTGGAATGGGAATCGACAAATCCAATATCCGCTATTGTATTCACCTGCAACTTCCAAAAAATATGGAAAGCTATTATCAGGAAGCGGGCCGTGCCGGCCGTGACGGACTCGCCAGCGAATGTATCGTGCTCTACTCTCCGCAGGATGTGCAAATTCAGCGTTTTCTGATTGACCAATCCAGCGACAGGACCAGAATGACTCAAGAACTTGAAAAGCTCCAGCAGATGGTCGATTATTGCCATACAGAAAGCTGCCTGCAGGAATTTATTTTGCATTATTTTGGTGAAGCAGAAACCGAGCCCTGCGGCAGATGCGGGAATTGTACTGACGAAAGAACAAGCATCGATGTAACAAAAGAAGCACAAATGGTATTGTCCTGTGTCATTCGAATGGGACAGCGCTTCGGTAAAAATATCACCGCACAAGTATTGACAGGCTCTAAAAATAAAAAAGTTACCGAAATGGGTTTCGAAAGGTTATCAACGTACGGAATCATGAAGGACAAAAGTACAAAGGATGTCAGCGATTTTATCGAATTCTTGATTTCACAGGACTTGCTTGCGATTGAGCAGGGGACCTTTCCAACCATTTATGTGTCACCGAAAGGCAAAGAGGTCTTACTGGGAAATCAGCAGGTTCATCGCAGGGAAACTGTCCAGGTGAAACAAGTATCTAAGAGTGACCCATTATTTGAAGAATTAAGAGAAGCCCGCAAACGGATTGCTGAGGTCGAAAAAGTTCCTCCTTTTGTGATTTTCTCGGATGCTTCGCTAAAGGATATGTGTGCTAAGCTGCCGAAAACAAGTGAAGAAATGTTAAATGTGAGCGGGGTAGGGGAACACAAGCTTCAAAAATATGGACTGGAGTTTATCCAAGTGATTCGAGCGTTTTTAGAGGAAAACCCAAACTACCAAAGCGAATTGGAACCTGAACCGGTCGCGGCAAAAAAGCCTGCGAAAAAAGCGGTGACAGATTCGCACTTAGAGACATTGAACCTGCATCAAAGCCAATTATCCATTCAGGAAATAGCCGAACAGCGCGAGCTGGCAGTTAGCACCGTCGAAAATCACTTGCTGCAATGTGCCCAGCAGGGACTTGCTGTTGATTTTACAAGGCTGATTCCAGGCGAGTATATTCCGCTATTAGAAAAAGCAGTGGAACAAGCTGGCCGAGACCGCCTAAAACCTATTAAAGATTTGCTTCCAGATGAAGTGAGTTATTTTATGATTAAAGTATATGTGTATTTTTTAAGCAAAAAGAAATAAAACATGGCTGTACAAGGCGCTAGTGTCAGGTACAGCCTTTTTGCAAGTCGAGAATGTAAATCTCCGAAAATTCATAATATTTGTCGATGTTCCTATATATTTGTTCTATTTCCCCGGCAATTTGTCGATAAACGGATGATGCTGATTGGAAAGCATCCAGCTGAATATAAACGTTATGGTGTTCATAAGCTTTTGTATACCATCAAATCCACAAAATCGGCTATAATAATTAAGTTTATTAGAACCGATTTAAAGGAGCAAATCATGAAAACAATGAAAAAAATTTCCCCTCAGTATGATCCCTGGGAAGCCTATCTGGATATTGAGCAGTACGGTAAGCCCCAGTTGACCAATATTGAATTCACCACGACAACACTATGTAATATGCGCTGCGAGCATTGTGCGGTCGGCTATACATTGCAGACTAAAGACCCGGACGCGCTTCCGCTTGAACTGCTTCTACAAAGGCTGGAGGAAATCCCGACACTAAGAGCACTAAGCATTACCGGCGGCGAACCGATGCTTTCCCTTTCCTCGGTCAAAAATTATGTCGTTCCCATTTTAAAATACGCACATGAACGCGGCGTAAGGACACAAATCAACTCCAATTTAACGCTGGACCTCGACCGCTATGAACTAATCATTCCTTATTTGGACGTCTTACATATTTCGCATAACTGGGGCACTGTTAATGATTTTGTCGAGGGTGGTTTTGCCCGGATGGAAAAAAAGCCTGATTACTCGCAGCGGGCAAAGTATTTTGAAAGAATGATAGAAAATAGCCGCGAGCTTGTCAAAGCAGGAGTAATGGTATCCGCCGAAACAATGCTAAACAAGCGGACGCTGCCCCATCTTGAAAAAATCCACCGGCAAATTGTCGATGAGATGCTTTGCCAAAGGCACGAGGTGCACCCAATGTACCCAAGTGACTTCGCCAGCAATTTGGAAGTGCTGACGCTAAAAGAAATAAGAGAGGCAATCCATCATTTGCTCGACATCAGGGATGAACATACGTGGATGCTGTTTGGCACGTTGCCATTTTATCCGTGCAGCGATAAAGCGGAGGAACTTAATCTATTAAAACGGCTTTATTCCAGCAAAAATGTTACCGTCCGAAACGATCCCGACGGCCGCTCACGTCTTAATGTTAACATCTTCAACGGGGATATCATCGTAACTGATTTTGGTGACACTCCTCCGCTCGGTAATATTCAAACGACAAAGCTTCTAGATGCTTATCAAACATGGCAGTCCTCTAATCTAGCAAAAGAACTGAGCTGTCACTGTCCATCTGTTAAGTGTCTTGGCCCAAATGTTCTTGTCAAAAACAGTTACTATCAAGACATTGATTTTTCAAAAAGGCAGACCAATATTTAAGAGCAGGAAGGCAGATTATCCTGCTTTTTTCTCTTACTCTTTAGTAAAAATTCCCTTATACTAGATTTATAGTTCTATACATAGGGGGTTTGTAGCATGAGGATTTTAGTCGTTGGTGCAGGGGCCGTAGGCGGATATTTTGGCGGACGCTTGCAGGAAAAAGGCGTTGATGTCACATTTTTAGTGAGAGAAGGAAGAAAGAAGCAGCTGGACCAAACCGGACTTGTCATTGATAGTGTCCATGGCAAAGTCACGCTAACCCCAAAAACAATTTTGTCAGGAGAGGAAGCGGATGCGTTTGATTTAATCCTGCTCTCGACGAAAGCCTATCACCTGCAAGGTGCATTTGATAGCTTCCGGCAATATGTAAATGAAAAGACAGCCATTCTTCCCTTATTAAACGGAATCTCCCATATTGAACAATTAGCAGCAGAGTTCGGCCAAGAGCGGATCATCGGCGGCCTGTGCTTTATTGAAACTACCCTAGACCAAGAGGGAAGAATCATCCAAACAAGCCCAAGACATGATATTGTCTTTGGAGAGTTATCCGGCGAAAAGACCGATAGAATCTTAAAAATTGAAGATGCTTTCAGTGGAACGAAGTCCGTCTATCGTTTAAGTGACAATATTAATCAGGATTTATGGAATAAGTATTTGTTTATTTCGACGATGTCTGGAATTACAACCCTTATGAGGGCGCCGATTGGTCCAATCAGGGAAATGCCAAGCGGCCGGGCAACTATTGAAAAACTGTCACAAGAAATCATTTCCGTGATGAACAAAATGGGTGCGCCGCTGCCTGAAGATATAGCAGCACTTCAACTGAATCAAATTGATAGCTTGGGCTACTCGATGAAATCCTCGATGCAGCGGGATATGGAGAAGCAGCTTTCTGTCGAAGCAGATCATCTGCATGGGTACGTATTAACTATCGCCCGTAAAGAACAAATTCCAGTTCCGGTTTTAGAAGCTGTCTATGCCAATTTAAAGGTGTATGAACTGCAGCTGCAGAAAGACCAATAACATGATAAAAAGGGTGAGCGCAAAGTTGCTCACCCTTTATGCTGTATGCTTTGCCAGATTTGGATGCTTATGCATAGATACTAGCAAAATCACACCGCTAATGATTAATAATGCGCTGGTACTGATAAATACAGCCGAAAAACCAAGGTATCCGGAAATAACGCCGCCGAGCATTGGGCCAATGATGTTACCAAGAAACCTAAGGCTGTTGTTATAGCCAAGAACCTCGCCCTGCATGGCAAGAGGTGCCTCCTGACGGATATAAGCAATTCGTACTGGAATAATTCCCCCGATGGCAACCCCAAGAACAAACCGAATGATGACTAGCTGCCAAAGATTTGTTACCGCTGCACCAGGTAAGTAAATAATCCCCGCAAGGAAAAGGAGAACCACCAAAACCTTAATATAACCGTGCCTGTCGGCAATTTTCCCCCATCTTCTGGACATCAATAAGTTCCCCAAGCCAGCCGCAGAAAAAGCAATTCCTGAATAAAACGCGATATTTTTAGGACCATGCAGCTCGCCGACAAATAATGATAGGATTGGCTGAATACTAAAATGGGCTATTTGGACAAGGGCTGAGATAAGCAAAACAGTCAGCATGATCGGATTATGGATAATATGCTGGACAACTTCTTTACTGGAATAGTAGGACCTCACTCCCTTTTTTACTTCCATTCGTACTTCTTTCACAGCGAGCACAAGCAGGGCGGAGAGAAAAATCGTGACTGAGGTCCACTTAAAGGTGTCTGCATAACCAAATGTATCCGCGAGAATCCCTCCAAGCATTGGGCCTAATAAGGTACCGGTAATACTTCCTGTTTGCAGGGTGCCGAGGACACGGCCGGCAATTTCCTTCGGCGTTTGTGTGGAGATAAGTGCCTGTGACATAGGAATAAATCCTGAGAAGAAGCCCATAAAAAAGCGGAGCATGAAAAGTTGCCAGACCGATTGGGCAAACCCAATTAACAGGATCGAAAAAGCCATTCCCATTCCGGAAATGATCAGGATTTTTCTTCTGCCATAACGGTCGCCGATCCTGCCCCAAATCGGCGAAAAGAGGAAGGCGGATACAAATGTAATACCGAATGTTAAACCTGACCAATGCTGGACGTATTTCTCTGAAAAATTTCCCAGTGACTCGATGTACAGGGAGATAAATGGCAGAACCATTGTCATGCTTCCAGCTACAAAAAAGTTGGCAAACCACATGATGGCCAAATTTCGTTTTGCCTGGTCCTGTTGTTTCAAATTAGATAACACTTCTTTCTGTATTTATTTCGAATCTCTAAATATTATTTTACCGAAATTTCAGAAAAATTTAAATAGGAAATTCAATTCACATTTATAGTTTGAAGGATTGGCTATTTGTATAAGCTCGTACTCGTTGAAGAACAATAAGGAGAAATTTAGCAAATAGGCATTTAAATGGTTTCAAATCATTTAAAAGCTACATCACAGAAAGGGGCAGTTTTAATGGATGCATATTTGTTACTCATCACACTGCTGGCAATCATCATTGTCATTTTAGGAGTTTCTTGGTTTAAATGGCATGCATTTATTAGTTTAATGGTCGCAGCACTATTCTTGGCTATTTTTTCCGGAATGGGCTGGGACAAGATTGTCGGTTCCTATGAAACAGGAGTCGGCGCAGTTTTAGGACACTTAGTAGGCATTTTGGCACTTGGTACGATTTTAGGTAAAATGCTCGCTGAATCAGGGGCAGGCTTGCAAATTGCCAATTTCTTTATCAGGGCATTTGGCGAAAAGAAGCTGCCGTGGGCGATGTTCTTCTCAGGCTTTATTATCGGTATTCCAGTGTTCTTTGAAGTTGGAATTTTAATTCTGTTACCGCTTGTTATTTCCATTCAAAAAGCGTCTAAACAAAATATTTTATTGGTTGGTCTTCCGGCTATTGCCGGTTTGTCCATCACACACGGTCTTGTTCCGCCGCATCCGGGGGCGATTGCGGCAATCGGAATTTATGGGGCCAATCTTGGAAAAGTATTGCTATACTCTTTAATTATTGCGATTCCTTCGGGGATTATTGGCGGACCGTTATTTGCATGGATGATTAACAAACGGGTTGTCCCGACTGGCGAACCAACGTTGGTGAAAATTGACGATCAAGCCAATAAAAAGTCAATCCCAAGTGTTGGTATTTCATTCCTATCAATCTTAATGCCAGTCATTTTAATGATTTTAGGAACAGCCGCACCATATCTGCATCTTTCAGCCGGTGCGCAAAAAGTGTTGGCCTTTATCGGCAGCCCAGTAATCGCTCTGTTAATTTCTTGTTTCTTAGCTTTTTATTTCCTTGGCTTCCGTCATGGAATGGATAGGAACTTAATTAAAAAACTCGTGGAAGAATGTATTATACCAGTCGGTTCAATTATTTTAATCATTGGAGCAGGAGGCGGTTTTAAGCAAATTCTGATTGATAGCGGCGTGGCAAAAGTAATTGCCAGCATGTCTCAGGATTTGAATATATCACCACTTGTGCTGGCGTTCTTGATTGCAGGGTTAATCCGGATTGCCACAGGCTCAGCAACAGTAGCATTAACGACTGCTGCCGGAATCGTCGCTCCAATTGTTGCCGGAATATCCGGAGTCAATTTAGAATTGCTGGTTATTGCAACAGGCGCAGGCTCGTTAATGTTCTCACACGTCAATGACGCCGGGTTCTGGATGGTTAAAGAATACTTGGGACTGTCTCTTGAAGAAACCTTCAAAACGTGGACGGTACTTGAAACCATTCTTTCCTTTGTCGCCTTTATTGGGGCACTTATAGTGAATATGTTTGTCTAAGTAAAAAAGCAGAGGATGCCCTAAAAAGGCATCCTCTTTTAGATTTACATTCGAGTATTAGAAATGGCTTCTCTAACTTTATCAAGTGAGTTTTTGGCCTTTTCCTTATTGCGGATAATCATGTTGACATAAAGGGCATCTATCAAGCTTAATTGACCGATTCTAGAAGACAGTGCTTCGGAGCGGAATTCGGTCTCTTCAGAGCTTGTAAAAAGAGCAACATCCACGTTTTGTCCAATTGGTGATTTTGGATAGCTTGTAATACCGATTGTTTTAGCGCCATTTTTTTGCGCTGTTCTTAAAATATTGATGGTGTCTTTGTTTGTTCCCGAATGAGAAATCACCACAGCCACATCTTTTTCGCCAAGCTGGGAAGCAGACATAAGCTGGAAATGGGAATCGATAAAGGCAAATGCTTTGATCCCTGTCCGGACAAACTTGTGGAAAGCATCCATGGCGATTACATTTGAGCCACCCGTTCCATAGAACTCAACACGGTCCGCCTGCAATAATAAATCAACTGCCTTTTGAATAGAAGGCCCATCGAGAATCTGCAAGGTGTTTTCCAATGCTCTAATATTTGATTGAAAAATTTTCACCGCTACCGTCTTCTCAGTATCATCTTCCTTAATTTCTTCATGAATCTGTTGAATAGGTTCAAATATTTCAGAAGCGAGGGCAATTTTCATTGCCTGGTACCCCTTGAAGCCAATCCTTTTGCAAAACCGAAAAACAGTGGCATCGGCGACATTCAAATCCTCTGCCACTTCGTTAATGGTGTTATGAATGATTTTTTCGGGACTGTCCAAGATGTAGTCAGCAATCTTTTTTTCTTTTTCACTAAGTCTTGCGTAATAGGAACGAATTTTTCCTAGACAGTTTTGCGGCATTGGTGATTACCTCACCCATTTTTGCTGGAAGCTGCTGATAGCACCATATTCTTCGCTTAACAAACGGGAAAGGCGGATATAAATCGGGATTAGATCCTGATAAATCTCCACGTTTTCTTCAATCGGTTGATGGGCATGGGTAGAACCGACCAACTCCGACATAATTGAGAAATCTTCAATTTCCCCAAGTGCATACATACCAAGGACAACAGCACCTAGGCAGGAACTTTCAAAGCTTTCCGGCACAACAACTTCCTGGTTGAAAATATCCGCCATCATTTGTCTCCACAATGCTGACCGGGCAAACCCGCCTGTTGCCTGGATTTTTTGCGGAACGCCAATCATTTCCTGAAGGGCGAGCATAACGGTATATAAATTTAGAATGACACCTTCAAGGACTGAACGAATCATATGCTCTTTTTTGTGATGAAGGCCAAGCCCAAAAAACGAACCGCGGGCATTGGCATTCCATAAAGGTGCACGTTCACCCGCTAAATACGGATGGAAAATGAGACCCTCTGCACCAGGTGTGACTCTGTCGGCAATTTTCGTTAAGACATCGTAAGGGTCGATTCCAAGGCGTTTAGCCGTTTCCACTTCAGACCAGGCAAGCTGATCGCGAACCCAGCGGAAGGTCATCCCGCCGTTGTTGACTGGACCGCCGACAACCCAATGATTTTCAGTTAACGCATAACAGAAAATTCTTCCTTTTGGATCGGTGATTGGCTTGTCCGTTACAGTCCGAATCGCGCCGCTGGTGCCGATCGTGACAGCCATTACTCCTGGGTCAATGGCGTTGACGCCGAGATTGGAAAGAACGCCGTCACTTGCTCCAACTACAAATGGAGTGTTCCCTGGTATTCCAAGCTCCTCGACATATTCATTTTTTAAGCCGGTTAAATAAAACTTTGTTGAAACTGGCTCAGGCAATTGTTCAGTGGTAATACCAGCAACACTTAGCGCTTCTGCATCCCAATTTAGCTGTTCGAGGTTAAACAGCCCTGTTGCAGAGGCGATTGAATAATCCATCACATAACGATTAAACAGCTTAAAGAATATGTACTCTTTAATACCGATAAATTTGCTGGTTTTGCTGAAGATTTCAGGATGGTCCTCTTTTAGCCAAGTAATTTTGGCAAGCGGTGACATCGGATGAATCGGTGTTCCGGTTCTACGATAGATGGCAAGACCATTCAATTCGTTTTTAATTTTTTCAGCTGTTTCCGTAGCGCGGCTATCTGCCCACGTAATGCAGCGGGTAATTGGTTTACCGTTATCATCCATGGCAATAAGGCTGTGCATGGCCGAACTAAAGGAAACAAGCTTAAGCTGTTCCGTATTGATTTTGCCCTTTTTGATAGCTACTTTCATCGTTTCCAGGACAGCTTGGAAAATTTCCTCCGGATCCTGTTCTGCAATGGACGGGGCAGGGCTGTATAAAGGGTATTCAACATGATGCATGCTGATAACTTTACCTTTTTCTGCAAAAAGAACTGACTTTGTACTGGTTGTACCAATATCAACACCGAGATAGTAAGAGGTTCTAGTCATTGGGTTAATCTCCTTTATGAAGCGTTATTGTATAGTTCAAAAAATTTTTACTCCAGTATCATTATATAAGAAAAAATATTCCTGCACACTACAATTTGTCCTATAACTATTGTTAAACATACATAAACAGATTATAGATAGTTTTAAAAAAGAAAGGGAAAAAGGTGTTTGCAGCGAATATTTTAAGGGTATGTGCAATTTTTACGGGAGGGAAGTTCATATCTGAAAAATATCCAGTTCTAGAGGGAGCTGAACCGTTTTATTTTGAAGGGAATCGCGTCGGTATCTTGGTTTCGCACGGTTTTACGGGGTCCACCCAAAGCATGCGCCCGCTTGGGGAGGCTTATGCCAAAGCAGGCTACACGGTGTGCGGACCGCGCTTAAAAGGGCACGGAACTCATTATGAGGATATGGAGCAAACAACCTATCACGATTGGATTGCTTCAGTTGAAGAGGCTTATCAATGGTTAAAGGAACGCTGCGATACAATTTTCGTAACGGGGCTTTCGATGGGCGGAACATTAACCTTGTATATGGCGGAAAAACATCCAGAAATTCGCGCGATTATCCCGATTAATGCTGCCGTAGATATTCCGGCCATGTTACCGGTCCGCCAGTTAGAAGATATGCGGTATTTAGATGCGATCGGTTCAGATATTAAAAAGCCGGGTGTCGTGGAACTTGCCTATGAAAAAACACCGGTTCAATCCGTGAAGGAAATCTTGACCTTTATGGATGAGGTAAAAGCAGATCTTCATATAATTACCTGCCCAGTATTGATTTTTGTTTCGGATGAAGACCATGTCGTCCCTCCGGATAATTCACAAATCATTTATGATGAAATCGGCTCAGAGATTAAAGAACTTCATCAGTTGAAAGACAGCTATCATGTGGCCACACTAGATAACGACCAGCAGGTAATTATCGAAAAAACATTAAAATTTATCGATAAGAATCGTTAATGGAGACAAATTTTTTTTGTCTCTTTTTTTGTTGCATTTTTGGAACAATATTTAGTGAAGGAGTGATTATTAGTGAACCATTGTGAAACATTTTTACGAAGTAAGAATTGGATTGATAATGATTTGGATGCAAGGTACATAAATGTCAATCATCCATATGCGATTCTGATTTCAGAGGATGAAGGGATGATTACCTTAAGGGGAAACAACGGTTTTGATAATGGCCAGAATGGAGAGGAAATCTTCTCCTTTACCTCATTACAAGAGCTGCAGGAATGGTTTGAGAACAATATTGGGGAGTAGTTTTAGCAACAAAGCCACAGGAATGGATGGCCCGCAGTTATGCCGATAAGAACGAAAAACTCTCGCTTCCGTAAACCAAGTGGGAGTTTTCATTTAGCCCCTAATATAAAAGCTATTGACATATAAATTTAAAAGGGTTATTATTATCTCAACTTCAAGATATCCTGTTTTAGGGTAATTGAAGGTTATTTTTAAAATAATATCTCGAATTCGAGATAATCACATTTATTCTAACCGATTCTGAAAAAATAAAGGATGTAAGGAGTGGAAGAAATGAACCTATTAGGATTACATCATGTATCGATTTTGACCGAAAAAGCGGAAAGAAATTATAAGTTTTATACAAAAATTTTAGGAATGCGATTGGTTAAGAAAACAGTCAATCAAGATGATACATCTTCTTATCATCTTTTCTATGCGGATGCAGAAGGAAATCCTGGCACGGAGGTGACCTTTTTTGACATACCTAATCTTGGTAGTTCATATAGAGGAACTTCAGATATTTCCACTGTATCTTTAAGGGTGCCGAATACAGATTCTTTGTTGTTTTGGAAGGAACGATTTAAACAGGCTGGTGTTCAACATGATGAGATTGAAAAAAGAGCAAATCGTGATACATTAGCCTTCAAAGATTTCGATGGGACTCGTTTAATACTTGTCGCCGACAATGGTGAAGAAGGAGTTAGGCCGGGGGTTCCTTGGGTACGGGAAGATATTCCAACGGAACACGCCATTATAGGTTTAGGGCCTGTTACCCTTACTGTTGGAATTGCCGAACCGACCATCGGAGTTCTTACTGAAGTTATGGGATTTCGATATGTCGGAGCATACCCATCACTGGAAGGAGATTTTCCTGAAATATTAGTTTATGCAACAGGTGAAGGAGGCAGTGGTGCAGAAGTTCATATTGAAAGAAGGCCGGACCTGCCAAAAGCCCGTTTAGGCCGTGGAGGAGTGCATCATGTTGCTTTCCGTGTACCAAATGAAGAAGAATACAACCAATGGGCACAGCGTTTGAAGGATTATCGCTTGCCGAATTCAGGGAAAGTCGAACGTTATTATTTTAAAGCATTATATTTCAGAGAGCCAAATGGCATTTTGTTTGAATTATCTACAGACAAACCAGGCTTTGCAACAGACGAACCGATGGAAACAATGGGGCAAAAACTGGCATTACCGCCATTTTTGGAGCCGCAACGAAAAGAGATTGAAGAAAAGCTGCGGCCGCTAAACCTAAATTAAACTTTGTGCAACTACAGCAGCCCAAGTAGGGAGCCAATCGATTTGGATCGATTGGCTTTTTAAATTTATGAAGCAGTTTTTTTAAAAATATGAAAAAATATCCAGTTTCTATATTGACATCATACATATTAACATCGATAATATAAACATAAATAATATTGAGGTGAACAATATATGAACATGCAAGATGTGATTCTAGGTTTTCTATATGAGGAGCCAATGAGCGGCTACGATATAAAGCAAATGATGGAGAATTCCGTGTCATACTTCTTTGATGCATCGTTTGGTGCTATTTACCCGGCATTAAGAAAAATGGAAAAAGAGGGACTGGTGGAAAAACAGGTCATTCAGCAGGAAGGGAAGCCAAACAAGAACCTATTTGCGATAACAGAAGCCGGCCGGGAACAATTCCAGCAATACCTTAACAGCCCAATAAACCCAACTGTGACGAGATCAGACATCCTAATCCGTATTTTTTTCGGGCGGTTTACCACAAAGGAAAAGATCATCGAGTGGCTTGAGGAAGAACGTGAAAAGAACCAGGCGATGTATAACAATCTTAACAGAATCGATGAAATGTGCGGTGCAGACATGGAGCACTATAAGCGATTTACACTGCAGTTTGGCATCCGTCAGGCAGAAATGGTCGTGAACATGATTGATGAAGAGTTAAAAAAATTAAATGAGCAAGGGGAGCAATAACATGAGGGGGACGGGCGGAATGAAGGTCGTTCTATTAATGTGCGTCGGGGTATTTGTTTGTATGCTTGATTCCACAATTATGAATATTACGCTGCCGGCAATTCAGGACAGTCTGCACACATCGCTAGAAACAAGTTCGTGGATGCTGAATGTATACACGATGACGATTGCGGTTTTGGCGATTCCGCTGGCAAGGTTTGCTGAAATGTTTGGACGTAATAAATTTTTTATTGTCGGGTTGTTTATTTTCGGATTGGGCTCGGCTTTATGCGGCCTGGCAAACAGCGGAGAATTCTTAATTGCCTCAAGGTTCATCCAAAGTTTTGGGGCCGCTATCCTAATTCCTTGCAGCATGGTGATCGGGATTGCTGCGATGCCGATTGAAAAGAGGGTGCTGCCATTGACGCTTCTTGGGGCAACACAAGGATTATCAACTGCTCTCGGTCCCACAGTCGGAGGGATTATCACAGAAAAGCTTAGCTGGCACTGGGTCTTTTATGTCAATGTACCAATTTGCATACTCGCCATCGCCGCCTCCTTTGTAATCTTAACTGTAAAAAACGAAAGCAGAATAAAATCATCCATCGATTGGTTCGGCCTAATCTTCTCGGTTTCTGCCATATTCCCGCTAAATCTGGTCCTAATCAAAGGGAACAACTGGGGCTGGGATAGCAGCCAGGCGATTATTTGTTATCTATTAACAGCCGCCTCCATCGTACTATTTATTATCGCAGAGAAAAAATCAAAAGCGCCAATGGTTAATTTAAATCTTTTTAAAGATCGTTTATTTACAGGTTCAGTTGTGATCGTGACTACAGGGTTCATCTTCCTTATCGGTGTCATGGTCTTGCTTCCACAGTTTTTAACCAACTTCCAGCACAAGACAGAGCTCCAAGCCGCACTCCTCGTCACACCTGTATCCGCCGCCATCTTTGTATTTTCCAACTTTGCCGGTTTGCTAACGAAAAAAATTGGCTACACGATTCCTGTCATGATTGGCTTTGCCATCATGGGAATAGCTTATTATTTGTTGCATAACTTAAATCTTCACAGCACACCAAAGGAGATAATTCTGCTTTGCAGTTTGCTTGGCCTGGGATTTAGCTTCGTGATTTCTTCCGCAACAATTGCCAGCACGTCATCGTTTGAAGGGGAAATGCTTACGGCATCGCAGAGTGTTTTTTCGATGCTGCGTCAGGTGGGGGTTGTTTTAGCTGTAGCAATTTTTGTAGCCGGGTTGACGAACAATATTCATGATAAAAAACAGGATGTTATGCATTATGCACAGCAAAAACTTGAAAAACTGAATGTGCCGGAAACCGTCAAAGCGCAGATTTTATCGGAAACAAAAAAATTAATCACCAGTGAAAAAGAAGCGCTGCAAACCTCTACCACATTTATCACCAAAGCGGAACGCCAGCGAATCATCGATGCCAACGCTGCAAAAGTATTAGCCACCATTCCTGAAAATCAAAGGAGCGCAGCCAAAGATGAAATCTATAAACAAGTTGAAAATCAGGTGGATGAGGAAATCTTCAAAACGGGAACAATAATAAAAGGGTATACCAATCAAATAAGGAATTTTGCTGAAGAAAGGATTTCTACAAGTTTTGCAGACCTATATAAAACAAGTATTCCGTTTGTGTTCCTTTGTGTATTAACTGGTTTGATATTTAGAGAAAGAAGAAATAAGCAGATTGTCCAAATGGCGAAATCACCTGCAGCCAATTAGTAAAAAAACAGCCTAAAACCCATCCTTGGGTCTTAGGCTGTTTTTGTGCGTTAACAGCAGCGTGAAACTTTTCCGCCTTTGGCATTGTAACGCGCATCCTGGGCTTCGCAGAAGAATTCCTTTCTTGTTTTGACAGGCTCGCCGGGATGATGCGATTCCATATGGGCTACATATGTTTCATAGCTCGGGACCCCAACCAGCAAGCTGATAAACTGCTTGCGGTAGGAGTTAATTATTTTCAACTGATTAAGCATATTTCTTCAAATCCCCTTCGTTACGCGGAATGATTGGTTCTTCGTGTAACGGTAATTTTTTGCCGTTAAGGACTTGCAGCCAAATTCGAATGGCAGCTATTAATACCAGAATCACGACTACCATGAAAATACCAGTAAGTGTGGCATCCACGTAGTCATTAAGGAGGACTTGGTTCATTTGCGCAGGAGAAGTCGCTGGCGCAAGCACCTTGCCGGCATCATTTGCTTCTTTGAAAATCTTGGCATGGGCTAGGAAGCCGATTTTTGGATTTTCATGGAATAGCTTTTGCCAGCCTGCTGTTAAAGTAACAATTAACAACCAACCGGTTGGCACCAAAGTAACCCAGGCATATGCTTTTTTGCCCATTTTAAAGAGAATCGTAGTTCCAAAGAGCAGGGCGATTCCGGCAAGCATTTGGTTGGCAATACCGAACAGCGGCCATAACGTATTAATACCGCCAAGCGGGTCGATAACGCCCTGATACAGGAAGTACCCCCAGAAAAGAACGCATAAGGCGGTTGCAATAAGGTTTGGAACCAGTGCTTCAGTTTTCGCAAATGGCTTATAAACTGTTCCTAAAATATCTTGAATCATAAAGCGGCCGACACGAGTACCGGCGTCAATCGTTGTTAAGATGAACAACGCTTCGAAAAGAATCGCGAAATGGTACCAGAATGCCATTAACGCCTTTCCGCCAATAACTTTTGAAAAAATAACCGCCATACCAATCGCTAGGGTTGGGGCACCGCCGGTTCTGGAGAGAATCGAAGCTTCCCCTACATCCTTGGCATAATTCGCTAAATCTTGAGGAGTGACCGTAAAGCCCCAACTGGATACAACAGAAGCAGCTTGGGTAACGTCAGTTCCGATTAAGGCAGCTGGGCTGTTAATCGCAAAATACACACCAGGATGCAGCACACAGGCAGCAATCATTGCCATGACGGCAACAAAGGATTCAGTCAGCATCGCACCATATCCGATTGGACGGGCGTGGGATTCAGTTTCAATCATCTTAGGTGTTGTACCGGAGGAAACTAGGGCATGGAAACCGGAAACAGAACCACAAGCTATTGTAATAAATAAGAATGGGAAGAGATTTCCTGCAAATACTGGTCCTGTACCATCAATAAACTTCGTTACCCCGGGCATTTCTAAATGTGGAGCAACTACGACAATACCAATGGCAAGTCCCAAAATGGTACCCACTTTTAAGAACGTACTTAAATAGTCGCGCGGTGCTAGCAGCAGCCATACTGGCAATACTGATGCAACAAAACCATAAATAATCATCATAATCGCAATAGCTTCGCCCTTAAACGTGAACATGGCTGCTAACGTTGGATTTTCGGCAACTGTCTGTCCGAAAACTAACGCAAGTAAAAGTAAAACAATACCGATGATGGATGCTTCGCCAACGCGGCCTGGGCGGATGAAACGCATGTAAATTCCCATTAATATCGCAATCGGAATCGTCGCTGCGATCGTGAACATTCCCCAAGGGCTTCCTACAAGTGCTTTTACGACGACAAGGGCTAAAACTGCTAATAAAATAACCATGATTCCTAAAATCCCAATCATCGCAATGACACCTGTAACTTTGCCCATTTCTTCTTTTATCATTTCACCGAGTGATTTACCATTTCGGCGCATAGATGCGAAAAGAATCACAAAGTCTTGAACAGCACCGGCCAAAACAACACCAACGACAATCCAAAGTGTTCCAGGCAAATATCCCATTTGGGCTGCGAGAATAGGACCAACTAATGGACCTGCACCGGCAATAGCGGCGAAGTGATGACCAAACAGAACCCATTTGTTCGTTGGCACAAAATCTTTTCCGTCGTTATGAATTTCGGCAGGAGTTTTCCTTTTATCATTTAACTGAAAAACTTTTTCTGCGATAAACTTGCTGTAAAAGCGATAAGCAATGGCATACACGCAGACAGCAGCTGTTAACAGCCAAATCGCATTGATGCTTTCACCTCTGTTTAAGGCCATGACTGCAAAACCTGCTGCTCCAAGGGCGGCAATGACTCCCCAGATAATAATGGATTTAAACGCTTTCAAAAAAGTTCACACCTTCCTATCTAGAATAATATTATTATATTTTATTGTTTTTTCTGAATTCAAGGTAATTTTTTGTGAATTTTGACAAATTTCCCGAAATTTTGATAGAATGACTGGAAATTGCCTTATAACTTGGTTTTGAATTAAACTAATTATCAAATGTAAAATAATGTGGTGAGCTATAGATGAACAACGAAGCAGAACGAACGTATGAAATCATGGAGGTTTGTCTTCTGGCGGGGAAAATTATGCTGCAGAGCGGAGGGGAAACGTATCGGGTGGAAGATACGATGATGCGGATGGCAGCCTCGTTCGGGATTGAAAAGTCACATAGCTATGTGACGCCAACGGGCATTATTTTTTCCGCCGAAGGGTCGGAACCGACAAAAACCAAGTTGATTAGAATTTCAGAGCGTTCGACAGATTTGGAGAAGGTCGCTATCGTAAATAGTATTTCACGAAAAATATCAAGTGGTGATCTGAATAGCAGAGAGGCTATGAAACAGCTTAAGGAAATTGAAGCCAAGGACCTTTCCTTCCCATTCAGGATGCAGGTGGCGGCAGCCTCCTTGGCAAGCGGCTGTTTTATGATTATGTTTAAAGGAGAATGGAATGATTTTTTGCCTTCAATGATTGCCGGAGGTGCAGGATATTTAAGCTTTGTTTATTTCCATCGCTTTGTACCGATCAAGTTTTTCTCCGAGTTTTTGGCGGCATTTGTGATTGGGCTCCTTTCATTGCTTTTTGTAATCATCGGCGTTGGCCATCAGCTGGATAAAATCATTATTGGATCGGTGATGCCGTTAGTCCCCGGTTTATTAGTAACCAACGCCATCAGAGACTTAATGGCGGGCCACCTTGTTTCTGGACTGTCAAAAGGTGCGGAAGCGTTTCTGACAGCCTTTGCCATTGGGGCTGGAATTGCGGTCATACTGAAATTCTTGTGAGTGAGGTCTTGGAAAAGTGGATATTTTAGCTCAGGTAATAACCAGCTTTATTGCAACAGGGGCATTTGGCATCCTTTTTAATGCACCAAAGAATACCTTAGTGAAATGCGGGTTGATTGGTGCAGGCGGCTGGCTGGTTTATTATCTTGTAGAAGGATATTATGATGATCCTGTTTTAGGGACATTACTGGCGACGGTCTTTATAGCTGTGCTAAGCCAAGAATTGGCAAAATTATATAAAACCCCTGTGATTATTTTTAGCGTTGCGGGAATTATTCCATTAGTTCCGGGGGGACTCGCTTATAATGCCATGAGAAATTTTGTGGAAGAGAATTATAACACGGCACTTGGGTCTGCTGCTCAGGTTTTGATGCTTGCGGGAACCATCGCCTTTGGGTTAGTTTTCTCAGAAGTGATTAATCAAGTGATCCGGAAAATCAATGAAAGAAAGTTAAAAATATAAATTTTTCTAAGAGGTTGTCATTTCACCTTTATTCCTGAGACAGCCTCTTGATTTGATTTGGATACTGTTCCTCTTTTCGGTTCTTTTAACGTTTGGTATAGTAATATATTAGTATATTAGTACTACTAGCAAAATGAAAAGTTCACAGGGAAGGGATTTATCATTTATGAAGAAAACGATTATTGCGCTTATTGTTTTCACTGCGATTCTCTTTGGTTCAAAAAACATAATTGGGGTAGAAGCAATAAGATCTGCAATAAAAACGTTTTTGGAGGACCCGCCTTTAAAAACACGCCAGATAGCACTTCAAAAAGATTATCCTATTTTGCCTGAGAGCAAACTGCTCGATGTCCCGTTGATTAATCAAATGGATAAGCCGATGCTATACAATGGCTGCGAAGTGACGAGCCTTGCGATGGTTATGCAATTTCATGGAATTAGTGTGACGAAAAATGAGCTTGCTGAAAATATTAAAACAGTTCCGTTTACTTACAGTAATGGTCTTAAAGGAAATCCAAATACTGGATTTGTTGGAGATATGGCACATGGGCCGGGACTTGGGGTGTACAATGGCCCCGTTTACGATCTTGCCCAAAAATATGCAGGGGAACGTGCCATGAATTTAACGGGCAGTCCATTTACAGACCTGTTGAAAAAAGTAAACCAAGGACACCCAGTATGGATTATCACGACTATAAACTTTTCTCCGGTAAACGTATTTCAAACCTGGAATACCCCTGAGGGAAAAATCGACATCACCTTCAGTGAACACAGCGCGGTCATTACCGGCTACGACCAGTCCCACATCTATATCAATGATCCATACGGTACAAAGAACAAAAAATTAAACCGCGAAAACTTCATCAAAGCCTGGGAGCAAATGGGCAAACAAGCAATCGTTATCCAATAGTGTCCTGTAAATTGGACGAAGGCAGAGGAATGGTTCCTCTGCCTTCTTTTGCTTTCCTTATTTTAGGATTTATTGTAACTTGAATTTCTGCAAGTTCATTATGCTGTCGTAATGTAAAAATTTAAATATTTCTTAATTAAATATGCCGCGGTACAATTTCCACCAGTAGGTTTTATAAACCTAAACGATGCCAGCCCTACCTCTCTAACATCCTTACGGCTCCGAGGCCGTTCCAGTGTGAATAAGTCTTTCCAAAAAAAACACGAGTGAAAAGCCAGTAAAATTCTTACATTGTGTATTCTCTATTTATTTCAAGTTACACAAATGAAAAGCACAATTAATAATATTACATGATTAACCTGTATTTGTCAATTGGTTAATTGAAATATTTTCAATGTTGATCCACTCTTTTAAAACATTTCTATAAAAAGGATTATTTGAATAGTAAATAGAAGTATTTATTTAAAAAAGGAGGGGGAGCGGATGGAGGATTTTCGTTATAAAGAGTATGACGGACTTGGATTGGCTGAATTGATAAAAAGAAAAGAAGTTAAACCGACCGAGGTGCTTTCGGAAGCCATCAAAGCTATTGAGGAACATAACCCCAAGCTAAACGCTGTTATTAATAAATTTTACGATAAAGCTGAAAAACAGGCGGAAAATGTTGATTTAGAGGGGACCTTTGCAGGTGTGCCGATGCTGTTAAAGGATATTGCTCAAGAAGTGGAAGGGGAGAAGATTACGGCTGGGTCCAAGGCTTATCAAGGCTACCGGGCAAAAATTGACTCCACGTATGTAAAGCAAGTGCGTAAGACGGGCGCCCTATTTGTCGGGCAGACGAATGTACCGGAATTTGCCTTGATGGGCATTACTGAGCCAAAGTATTATGGCCCTACCCGAAATCCATGGAATCTAGGGCATACACCAGGCGGTTCGAGCGGCGGTTCGGCAGCGGCGGTTGCAACCGGAATGGTACCGATTGCAGGAGCAAATGATGGCGGCGGGTCGATTCGGATTCCGGGTTCTTATTGTGGTCTTTTTGGAATGAAGCCAACCAGAGGCAGGACACCCGTCGGTCCCGTTTATGGTCGGCTATGGCAGGGTGCTTCTGTTGACCATATCCTCTCGAGAACTGTAAGAGATAGTGCGGCGATGCTTGATGAAATCAAGATTTACGAAAAAGCGGCTGCATTTCATACCCAGCCATTTGCAGGCTCTTACCTTCAGCAGGTACAGGGCGGACCAGCAGAGAAATTAACGATTGCTTTTTCGGTCCAGTCTCCCTTAGGGGCTGAAGTCCACAAGGAATGTCAGGAGGCAGTCTATAAAACAGCCAGGTTGCTGGAATCAATGGGTCATAATATGGTCGAAATGGATGCGCCTGTGGATGGCAGGAAAATTGCAAAAAGCTATTTAACGATGTATTTCGGGGAAGTTGCTGCGACATTGGCATCTCTAGAAGATGTCCTTGGCCGGAAAGCGAAAATGAGCGATGTGGAGCTGCCCACTTGGATTTTAGGGTTGGTTGGGAAGGCGACTTCGGCAGAGGAGATTGTTTTAAGTATTCGCGAATGGGACAACGCGGCCATTGCGATGGAGGCATTTCATGAAACATACGACTTCTTTATGACGCCAACGACTGCTTTCCCGCCAGCAAAAATCGGAGAACTAGAGCCAACTGCTTCGGAAAAACTGGCGATGACAGCTGCAGGAAAGCTATCCTTGAGCGGTATTTTGAAAAAGGCCGGCACGGTCGAACAGGTAGCAAAAAATAATCTTAAGAGAACTCCTTTTACGCAGCTTGCCAATTTAACCGGTCAGCCGGCAATGACAGTTCCGGTGCATCTCACCCCGGATGGACTGCCGGTCGGAGTACAATTCATGGCTGCCCGGGGACGGGAAGATTTATTGTATACTCTAGCCGCACAGCTTGAACAAACAGATATATGGATCCCGGTGCAATCGAATCCGATATTTTAAATTCGATTTAGTGGAGGAGGGCATAACTCCCGTAAAGTATAAGAGACCGAGGCTTGGGTCGTTATGAACGATGAGGAGATGCGGTTTTTAACTTAATAAGTCAAACATCCGGCGATGACCACACCGATAGAAACCGACAAAAACATCAAAAAAAATCCAACAGCCAATCCTCCATGTGATCCAGATGGGCTGTAAAAACGACATTAGAAGAGGTTTTCCCCTCCGCTGCCCTTCACTCAGATTTCATCTATATATAAAGGGGAGAAAAGTTTTTAGAATTTGCGATGGATTCACGGGAGATTGATGAAGATCGCAAATGCTATGTATACTACGGAACCTTTACCGGCAACAGCCGCTGACATTTTCCAACATTTTTTTTAAGTATAGGAGGAAAGTACTGTTTTTTGTCGTATTGTAATAATAATATAATTGATTCCTCGGAGGAATATCGATGCTGGCGGAAAAACTTCTTTTGCAACTGTTAATCGTATTAGCACCAGTCCTGCTTTGCAGCTCCTTATTTGACCATAAGAAAAAGTGGAATATACCAATCATCAGTGGTATCATGCATAGTCTGGCCGCGATAGCCTGCATTATCTTTAATTATTCAAATTATGGAATTATTTGGGATCTTCGCTACGCTCCTCTTATTCTTGCCATTTTATATGCAGGACCTGCTGCCGGCGGAATGGTTATTACCTCCATCATTGGGGCCCGCCTTATAATGGGTGGAGGTACTGTCTATTTTGCCATTGTGGGCTGCCTTCTTACTGCTATTGTCCCTTTTCTTCTACGAAAATGCTATTGGAATACTTCTTCAAATAGACGAGTACGGTTCACCTTATTATCGGGCGGTTGGTCAATAGTTTTATGTTATTTATCACTTTTGACTTATCATTATTTAAACGGAAATACCTTCAAAATATTTATCAACATCCCGGATTTACTGCTATTCGCGCTCATTTATACTGGTTCCCTGACACTTGCTGCTAAGTTATACGAGGGACAGATTGAGAAAGCCAAAATGAAGGAAGAGATACTGAAAGCAGAAAAGCTTAATACATTAAGTGAACTGGCTGCTTCTATCGCCCATGAAGTCCGCAACCCTTTAACAGTGGTTAAGGGATTTCTACAATTGATGCAGCAGGATGAGAAAGGGAAGAATTATGAATATTTCGGGCTGGTTTTAAGTGAATTAGGACGGGCTGAGGCGATCATTAGCGATTACTTGAATTTTGCCAAGCCGAAATTCGAAAAACTAGAGGAATTCGCCTTAAAAGACATATTGAAGGAAATAGTCATGCTGCTCGAACCTTATGCTGTAAAGCAGGGTGTACGACTAGAAAGTGAACTGGACACATCCGATTTTTGCCTTTATACAGATCGAAATCAGTTGAAACAGGCTCTTGTAAACCTTGTGAAAAATGCGATTGAAGCGACCTCAGAGGAGGGCGTTGTCACGATACATACAAAGTCCGACCGAACACATGGCTCCGTTTTGATTACTGATAACGGAAAAGGAATGACACCCGAACAACTATCGAGGATTGGAACATTGTTTTATACGACCAAAGATAAGGGGACGGGGCTGGGGACTTCGGTATCCTTAAGAATTATTGAAACGATAAAAGGAAGAGTTTTCTATCAAAGTGAAACAGGTTTGGGAACAACGGTAACAATTGTTCTTCCAGGAGGTAAAAAGGAAGAGTTAGTTAGCAGTATTAATAATGAAGAACCGACAGTTGTTAAAATAATGTAAAAACAGATGACATCCTTTTGTTTGATGTCATCTGTTTTTTTATTCAGTTAAACTACTTCGGCTATGGACGAAAGCATTCAACATTAAATAATTCATCTGGACAATTGAAAAAGGTCAGCTAATTTAAAGGGGAGTTCCAATCAAATGGGACTCCCCCTTTAAATTTTCCCAATAAAAAAATGTCGAAAATCATCGTATTTTTCTTTTTTTTTATAATGTTATTCTAAAAAAATGGTAGAATAGTATGGGGAAAGAATGGAATTTTGAATTTTTAGAATAGTATCTTTGTTAAGGAGAACACTCATGGAAATAAGCAGCAAAAGTCCAAAGCTAATATATGAAGAAAAAAAGGCTATTAAGTTATTTTTGTGGCTATTTTATTTCTTATTCTTTTTATATGACTTAGCCTGGAATGTTATATTGCCTAGATACACAGATTATGGAGAATTAGAGCCTCTAAATTCTGGTTTGGGAATATGGCTTTACCCCTTAGTGTTAATACTGTTGCTAGTGTCAATGTATCTTATTAAAAAGAATGACTCGTATAAAGTTAAATATTTTTTCTTGTTTGGCTATATTTTAATTGATTTAGTCGATAATTTATTAAGGTATTATGGAACATCTCGAACTTTTGCATCGGGAAGTGTTGTTGAACTTCTATTTCTCATATTTTCACCCGTATTTGTAAATAAAATATACTTTTGGACCACTTCATTAGGAATAGTTGTAAAATATATTTTACTCGGACTGATATTATCAACCGCCAATGTCCTGCCGCCAATTATTATTAGCACGGCCATCTCAGCAATTGCCTATATCATCTTAATTAGATTTTATTCATATATAAATTCCTTAACCAACGTTCATGAGGAACTCCGTCAAAAAGAAAAACTCGCAGTTATTGGTCAAATGGCAACGGTGATTGGGCACGAGATTCGAAACCCGCTTGCAGCATTAAAGGGGTTTACGCAATTGCAGTTTGAGAACAATTTACAAACTAAGGATTATTATCCTATTATGATCCAAGAGATTGATAGAATTAATGTCATTGTCGATGACTTGATGTACCTTGGAAAGCCGAGAAGGATACAGTTTGAAAAAACTAGTATGGAAGAAATTATTGATTATACTTTGTCAATTATGAGACAACAGGCTAAGGTTAACGGGATTAAAATTGAAAAGACAGTCACAGAACCTCTGCCATTGATTGAATGTGGAGAGAAGCAATTAAAACAGGTATTTATCAACTTACTGAAAAATGCAATTGAAGCTATGCCGAATGGCGGGTTGATCAGAATCCAAATCAAAATGGCAGATAAAGAAAAACTGCTAGTAGCTGTCGAGGATGAAGGTTGCGGAATTACAGACGAAACTGTTCAAAATCTAGGTACGCCATTTTATTCAACTAAGGAGAATGGTACTGGTTTAGGCTTCTATATAACAAAGCAAATTATTGAGGAGCATAAAGGGGAAATAAAAATAGCAACAAAGCTTGGTAAAGGAACAACGGTAGAAGTTGAGTTGCCTCTAATCCAAAAGTACTAAATGAGTTAATAATGATAACAGGACAAAATTTTCTTTAATTATACATAAACATATGTATTCGGATTAAAATAAATGATTTATAATGAAGAAAAGTGTCGTAAATACAAAAATATAGGAAAAATGTCTGATGCAGAAAACCGTAACTTAGATTTTTTCTTATGATAGAAGAATGGAATTTCTAATGTGAGGTTGGAAAATGAAAACAAAAAAAATAGATCCAAATATACTAAATGAAGAGAGTCAAACAATCAAATGGTTTATTGTTTTATTTTATATCATCTCCATATCATATGATTTAATTTATAGTATTATTTCAAAATATAATCCAATATTGCAGTATAAAACACCTGATTTACTAGGCTTATGGATTTATGTATTTATGTTTGCTTTAATTCCTGTTGCACGTTATTTGTACAAAAATCAAAGGCAGCATCAAATAAAATATGTTTATTTTATATCATATACAACTTTAACGTTAATAAATGATGTCATTTCATTTATTGGCAAACCCGAGATCTATAAGAGTGGGAATGCAGTTGAAATTTTATGGTTGTTGTTATCACCAATATTTGTAAGCAATACCTTTTTTAAGGTAGTTTCCCTTGGGTTATTATTAAAATACAGTATAGCAGGTTTAATTATCCAAACTCCGAATGTGTTATCTGCTTTATTACTGCTAGCTGTATTATCAATTTTTTCTTTCATCATTTTAAATAGGTTTCAATCTTATGTTAGGGCGATTAAAACTTCATACGACCAGCAATTAGTTGGTCTGGTTAAAGGCGTAATCGCTACCCTTGAACTAAAAGATCCGTACACAAGAGGACATAGTGAAAGGGTTGCCAGCTATGCACTAGAGTTGGCAAAAATCAACGGTAAATTCTCTGTAGACGATTTAAAAGATTTTAATTACGCATGTTTACTTCACGATATCGGTAAAATTCATATCCCTGACCGAATACTGATGAAGCCTGGGAGACTTACAAATGAAGAGTACGAAATAATCAAAGCGCACACAGTCGTAGGGGCTGAAGCCGTATCGAAAATTGTTGGTTTTAAGCATAGTATTGAAGTCATTCGGTCTCATCATGAACGCTGGGATGGAAAGGGGTACCCGGATCAATTAAAGGGGGAAGAAATTCCGTACCTTGCAAGAGTTTCAGCTATTGCAGATGCTTTCGATGCCATGACCTCCACGAGGTCTTATAGGTCGGCCCTATCAGTTGAAGAGGCATATAAGAGGATATTAGAAGGAAAAGGTTCACAGTTTGACCCTGAACTGGTAGATAATTTTCAAAAGGTATTTCCGAAATGGAAAAAAATCCATGATTCCTTTAATGAAGAAATAGACAAAATCATGCTCCATAATAACTTTTGGGTTGAAAAGGAGGTGGAAGGATGAAAATACGCAAACTTAAGAAAGTTAAAGTAACATGCTGGTGGTGCTTATGGATGATGTAAGAAATATATGGTCTAGGATGCTTGCTTTTTGCTCAGCATCCTTTTTTCATAAATTATATAAAATAAAGGATGTTTATATGAACCTGACAAGCAATTCTATTCTTCATCTAGTACCAATCGAGATACGCAAAGATAAAAAACACTATATTGTTGAAGCTGAGGTTTCCGGTGAATTTTATGAAATGCCTGAGGTTTGTATTGATGCTATAAACTTGATGAACAAAGGAGAGTCACTTGGGCGGACAGAAAAGCTGCTGAAAGAAAAGTACCCGACTGAGGAGATTGACATACTTGATTTTGCTCAACAGCTTCTCGAGCTTCATCTAATAGCCGAAATGGATGGTGTTAAATTAGATCCTCCAACAGCCCAAAAGAGCCACTCAGGCTTTTTATGGGTTCCCCAAAAACTTGGGCAATTCTTCTTTAACCGCTACACCAATTCCGTTTATTCGGTTCTGTTTCTAGGTTGTATTGTCTTGTTTGTGTTAAACCCATCTTTATTTCCACATTATAAGGATTTGTTTATTTTTGATCTGATGGTATTGAATATCCCAGCCTGGCTCGTCCTATCTTTCCTTTTAGTGTTAATTCATGAATTTGGGCATGTTTTGGCCATAAGAGCCTACCAACTCCCAACTAAATTGGAAATAGGGCACCGCTTATTCCTAGTTGTATTAGAAACGGATATGTCATCTAGTTGGAAGCTGCCAGCAAAGGATCGCAATGTTTTGTATTTAGCAGGACTTCGTTTTGATACGGTAATTCTGTTTTTTGCTCTTATTGGCCAGTCAATTTTTCCGGTGGGATCAGGGATTTTCCTGAGTGTGCTGAAGTTAGTTGTATTAGATACCTTTATTCGGATGGTCTACCAGTGCTGTATCTATATGAAAACAGATTTATATTATGTTTTTGAAAACACGACGGGTGCCTACAATCTCATTGAAAATGCCCAGCAGGTGTTTAGGAACTTGTTTACATTTATTAAACCGGCCCGTCAAAAAGAGGTAATGTTTGAAGAGGAAAAGGGGACAGTTTTCACTTATACCATTTTTTATGTGCTCGGTGTGGGACTGACGCTATCTTTATTCTTCGGTTACTACCTTCCCCAAGTCTTATTTGCCATGACAAAGATTCACCACTGTTTTCACTACGGGCCATCCACTTATCATTTCTGGGATGCCGCCTTGTCCTCACTGCAGCTGTTAATTGGGTTCTTGCTGCTTCTGTATTCTTTACGAAAAAAGTACATCAAAAAGCAAAATATCTAGCTCCAGCCACAAGATGCTGGGGCTTTTCTATTTGTGACGAACTTTTGTCAAAATCCGTCATAGTTAGGGGTTTTTCCCCCCCTAGATGGGGGAGTTCCCTGATAAAGATAACGCTGTCGTTTTTCTTACAATAATAGTAACAAAACGATAGTGTTATTTTTTTAGGGAGGATCAAGAAAATGGAGTCAACTATTCAATCGGCGAAAAAACGGGATAATACCGTCAATAATGCATTTGCTTCCCATTTTGCCAAATCGATGTTTTTAACTGTGGTCGGACTGGCGATTCTAGTGTTTATCGGTACAAGAATGTTTACACATATCGACTTAAACCTTTATGGATATATGGTGGGAACCATTACTTTCTTAGGAGGCTTCTTCTATCGCTTCATCTCCTGGGGTGAAAGACCGCCAACCAAAATTATTATTAAAAAAGGCTTAAAGCTTCTTTTTAGAAAAAGTACAGCGAAGACAGCTGTCAGCCATTTAGCCATTTACGATTTCATTAAAAAACGTGGCTTCTACCGCTGGATGCAGCATATCTTAATCGGATGGGGCTGCGTGTTGGCCTGCTTGGTTACATTCCCTCTCGTATTCAGCTGGATGTACTTTAATATGGATGGCAACGGCTACTACACAGTTGTATTGATGGGAGTCGATCTAGTACGGATTAAAGCAGATGGAATCATCGCCTGGTTTTCTTACAATGCTTTAAATATTTCAGCCATCATGGTGATTACAGGAGTTTGCATGGCGCTTTACCGCCGCATGAAAAATATGCAGGCAAGAGCAGAGCAAAAATTCATGTACGATTTCTTGCCGCTCTATATGTTGTTATTTATTTCAGTAACTGGTCTATTATTAACAGTCCAAAACGTATTTTTACATGGATGGATGCAGCCGCAAATGTCGCTGATTCACCAGTTTTCAGTGATCGTAACGTTAATCTACTTACCATTCGGTAAACTTGCTCACATTCCGTTCCGTCCGATGAGCGTGCTGGCAAGAAACTACCGTGAACATTATGGAGAACAGCATATGAAAGAATGTAAAGTGTGCGGAGATAAATTTGTATCAGTCGAACAATCGAACGATGTTATTCAAGTATTGGGAACCAACAACATGGAGTTTAACATGGAAGACGGCTTTAATCTTGCGGAATTGTGCTTGCCATGCCGCAGAAAGTACCGTATCGCCAGATTCTCAGGATTCGCAACCCATCAAGTGAAGGTCAAGGAGGCAAATCAGAATGCAAGAGGTTAATACAAAGGCCCCTAAAGATAAATTTTTTAGAGAAATCGAAAATGTACGCCACCCAAATGAAACATTAATTAAAACACACTGTGCCTATTGTGGCATGCAGTGTGGGATGAATTTACGTGTAAATACTAAAACAAATCAAATCATCGGGGTTGAACCCCGATATGACTGGCCGGTAACGGTTGGAAAAATGTGTCCAAAAGGGGTAACTGCCTACCAGCAGACGAACCATCCGGACCGCATCTTAAAACCATTAATCCGTGACGATGCTTCCTTAAAAGGAACAGACAAAGGTTTCCGTGAAGCTTCATGGGAGGAAGCGTATGATTTAATCGCTCGGAAATTTAAAGAGTTGCAAGGGAAATACGGCAAAGATACATTGTCTGTATTCAGCGGTGTATCGATGACCAATGAAAAATGCTATTTAACTGGTAAGTTTGCACGCGTTGCTTTGCAAACCCGCTATATCGATTATAACGGCCGCTTCTGTATGTCCAGTGCGGCGGGCGGCTTCCTTCGTTCATTCGGTGTTGACCGTGGTTCAACATTGCCATGGACTGACATCCATGAAACAGATTGCTTGTTCATCGCCGGAAGCAACACAGCCGAATGTCACCCAACTTCGATGTTTCGTGTTTGGAACGTACAGGAAAGAGGCGGCTACCTGATTGTTGCCGATCCGCGTGAAACTCCAATTGCGAGACGCGCCGATGTTCACTTGGATCTAAGACCAGGAACAGACTTGGCACTGGCCAATGGAATCGTGAACCTATTGATTCAAAATGGCTATGTTGATGAAGAATTCGTCAACCAACACACAAATGGCTTTGAAGAAACAAAAGAATTGGTGAACCAATTCACACTAGAATATACAAGTCAAATTACCGGTGTTGCAGTGGAGAAAATCATCCGTGCTGCTGAAATTTACGGTAAAGCACCAAACGCGGTTGTCATGTTTGCCCGCGGTATTGAACAGCAGCATAAAGGGGTCGACAACGTATCTGGCTATACCAACATGGCGTTAGTTACCGGAAAAATCGGCCGTCCGAAATCAGGTGTTGCGACATTTACCGGCCAAGGTAACGGTCAAGGCGGCCGTGAGCATGGCCAGAAATCCGACCTGCTCCCAGGCTACCGTAAAATTACCAATCCAAAGCATGTCGAAGAAGTTTGTCAGGTTTGGGGAATCACCCCTGAAGAAATGCCGCAGCCAGGTGTTTCTGCTTACGAAATGTTTGAATTGATGGATCAAAAAACCATTCGCGGACTATACCTGCTATGCTCCAATCCCGCGGTTTCTGCACCAAACCAAAACTTTGTCCGCAAAGCATTAAAAGGATTAGACTTTATGGTCTGTGTCGATTTCTATCTATCAGAATCAGCAGAGTTTGCGGATGTCATTCTTCCAACCGTAACTTGGTCAGAGGACGAAGGTACGGTTACAAACTTGGAAGGCCGCATCATTAAAATAAATAAAGCACAAGAGCCGCTTGGTGAATCAAAGCCAGACTGGCAAATCCAAGTCGAGCTTTCTGAAAGACTTGGCAGAGGAAAATACTTCTCTCATTTAAAAACAGCCAGAGATGTAGCCGATGAATTCCGTTTAGCCTCAAAAGGCGGTTACGCAGATTACTACGGAGCAACTTGGGATAAAATCGACAAACAGGATGGTGTCTTCTGGCCTTGCCGTGATGAAGAGGATCCTGGTACACCGCATATGTTTTTAGATAAGAAGTTCTATCATCCAGATGGAAAAGCGAAAATTTGTGCACTTCCGTATCGTCCGCCTGCTGAAGAGCCGGATGCGGAATATCCATTACGTTTGACTACTGGACGTGTAGTATTCCATTACCTATCAGGTAACCAGACGCGCCGAATCCAATTCCTTCGTGATATGTGTCCGGAACCGTATGTAGAAGTTCATCCAGAAACAGCAGCAAAATATAATATCGAACATGAAGAATACGTCCGCCTCTACACTCGCAGAGGGGAAGCAGAATATAAAGTGAAAATCACAGAAGCCATCCGTAAAGATACGGTGTTTGTTCCGTACCACTTCGGACATGAAAAATCTATCAATCTACTAACAATTGCAGCCCTTGATCCGATCTCAAGGATGCCGGAATTCAAGGCATGTGCCGCACAGATTGAAAAACTAGAAATGAAGAAGGTGCAATAAAGTGGTAAAAAAGAGGTTATATCTTGAACTGGAAAATTGTATCGGCTGCCGTTCCTGCTTGGCTGCCTGCACACAGTGCGGAGGGCACGAGCAGCGCAACCGCAACTATGTTTATGATGTAAATCCGCTTAAAAACCGGCAGACGATGCCTTTAATGTGCCTTCACTGTGTGAATCCGGCATGTGCGCGGAGTTGTCCGGCCCAAGCAATCCAAATCCATGAAACAGGAGCAGTTCTTTCGGCTCTTGTGGAAAAATGTATCGGCTGCCAAAACTGTACAATTGCCTGCCCATATGGAATACCAAAGTTCGATACAGAGCAGAATTTAATGTATAAGTGCGACCTATGTATTGATCGCACCAAGGACGGTATCCCGCCAATGTGCGCGAGCGTATGTCCATCCAATACGCTGCAATGGTTAACAGACGAAGAAATCGAAGCAAAACAAAAGCAATTTAACCTTGATAATGGCAAATGGGTAACCAGCATGCCATATTTAGAAGGCGAAACTAACGTACGTGTGAATCTCCCTGGAATCCTGCAGGGCGTCACAAAACTGTTCTAGGAGGGATTACCATGAGCGATAAAAATAATAAAATCCCGTTCAATGAAGATAATTACACTCATAATATAAACCGTAACAATGAAAGAAAGCTGGACCGCCGCAGTTTCATGAAGACCTTGGTAGGTGCCGCTGGAGTGTTCGCCGTTTCATCACTTCCTTGGGGAGTCATGGCGGCGAAGGAGCTTAACCGTTTAGGAGATAAAAAATATCCGAAGCATAAAATTGCCGATTTAGACAAGGTTCCTGTCGGTGATGCTGTTGATTTTCAGTTTCCAGGCGAGCACGACAGCGCCATTTTGATTCGCTTATCGGAAAAGAAATTTGTCGCGTACCAAAATGCATGCACGCACCTAAGATGTCCTGTTTTTTGGCAAAAGGATGAAGGCGAAATGCTATGTCCTTGCCATCACGGAAAATTTGATGTTGAAACAGGCGCACCGATTGCCGGCCCGCCAAGACGGCCATTGCCTGAAATCCATGTGAAAGTGGAGAACGGCGCTGTATATGCCGTGGGGGTGAAGCGTTATGAAGCGTAGTTACATTCCAGTCGGACTGTTGCTTGTGGTGCTGATGTTAAATATTATTTTTACACAATACATGGTGCATCAATATTTTTATGAAAATTACACAAACACCATCATCGCTGCTGTTGTGAATGTTTTGTTATTCCCGGTCGCATTCATCATTTATAAAAAAGGTGTGAATGTCAATGACTAGTGAAACGTATATTGATTTCTGCTTTGTTCGCCCGCAGGCCGGAGAATTTTCTGCGGAGATTGACGAACTGCTAAAATCACTGTTTGCTAAGAAACGTTTAAATTGGTATCTCGAAGAAAAGGTCGTTGAAGATGCCGAAATGGTGGTCGCTGAAATTAAAGGGATGAGCAATTGGGTGTCCGAGGACGAAACGATTAAGTTTATCGAGAAAAACGCGGGAGAGAAGTTTTGGGAGTACCTGCAAGGCTACAAGATGTTCATCTACCCTGTTGAGAGAGGATGTAATAGCTGTGGCGTCCATTGATATTGAGAAAATACAGGAGCGCTTCGCCGGTGCTGAAGTTGAAATTGTGATTCAGGACCGGGAGGGCGGGGACCAGGCCCCTGTCGTGAGCAAATCGATAAAAAAGGTTCAGCTTTGCCCAGATGGAACCCATCTCCGCTTCTATTTTGATGATTTTTACTTTTTGGCAGTGCCTTTGGCAAGCCGCGTAACGGAGTCTGCTGGTTTGTGGTCGGCTGCCAATGTGGAAAGTGGTTTAACCTATACGTTTAAAAAGGTTCAGGTCTTCTAGGAGAACCTGAATTTTTTTATAAGTTTTTTTAATCGCCAATAGGACCGTTATATTCGCCAATAGAAGTCCAAAATTCGCCAATAGGTTTAAAATTCAACTCGAAATATATTTAAATTGAGAATTAGAAGACAGGAGGGCAGGTAAAAATGGATTCATTAAAAACAAACCCTAATGTTTGCACATATATCATTGACTCTCAAGAAGAGGAAATCAAAAGAATTGCGCATGAACTGCATGAAGGGGTCGGCCAGAACTTATATAGTATTTTAACAGGCTTACAATTTCTCGCAACAGGAGAACAAGACTCGTCCAAGAAAAGCTACATGAGTGAAATGAACCTGCTGATTGAAAAAACAATCCAGGAAATTAGATTGCTCTCCGTCGAACTCCATCCGCCTGCCCTGACAACACTTGGATTGTTACCGGCCATGAAAAGCTATATTCGATGTTATACCTCTACATTTGGCATAATCGTGGAGTTAGAGTCCAGCGGTGAGGGGAAATTAATCACGGAAAAACAACGGATTGCCGTATTTCGTGTATGTCAGGAAGCATTAACCAATATTGCAAAGTACGCAGATACAGCCATTGTAAAAATGAATTTTTTCTGGAAAGAAACTGAACTAAAGATTACCATCCGTGATTTCGGGAAAGGATTCCAGCCTGAAGAGTTCCAAGGAAATGAACCTTCTTCAGGACTAGCTGCGATGAAGGAAAGAATGCTTCTGATTGGTGGTAAGTGTGTGATATCCTCTAATATAGGAGAAGGAACATCGATAGAAATATCTCTTCCATTATCGAATTAAAGGGGAGTTTACATTGATAAGAATTCTGTTGGTAGATGACCATGCCGTGGTAAGAAGCGGCCTGAAAATGCTGCTGCAAACGAATCCTGAAATGGAAGTAGTCGGAGAAGCATCTGAAGGCAATGAAGGCATCAAAAAAGCGTTGAAGCTAAAACCGAATGTGGTCGTCATGGACCTAAGCATGCCGCATGGAAAAGACGGCCTAACGGCAACAACGGAATTAAAAAAGCAAATGCCGGAAGTGAATATTTTAATTTTAACGATGCATGCTGATGAAGAATACCTATTTCGTGCCATTCAAGGCGGCGCAAGCGGCTGTATTTTAAAAAGCGCACCGCATGATGAATTAATGTCCGCGATTGAATCGGTGGCTCGAGGAGATGCCTACCTGCATCCGTCCGCACAAAAGCGCTTGATGGAGGAATATTTAGCAGGCGTAAAGCAGGACGGTAATGATACGTACAATCTGTTGTCCGAACGGGAAAAAGAAGTGCTCACACTCATTGCTAAGGGGTACTCTAATAAAGAGATTGCCGAACAGCTGATTATCAGTGTCAAAACCGTCGAAACCCATAAAAGCAATCTGATGGAGAAATTACAGCTAAAAACTCGGCCAGAGCTGGTCGAGTATGCCGTTAGGAAGGGGCTATTGGGATATGGCATTTAAGGAGAACGTGCGTAGATGTCAGAGTTAAGGGAACTCCCAGAATTGGTTATAGTTTGTGAGCGGTTAAGAGCTGAAATCGGCTGCGATTTTGTCGGGCTTGCCCTGCAAAATGAATCAGGTCCTGATGTCAGGTGGCATTACGCTTCAGGAAATTTAAACGATAAATACAAACGAATAACGGTCCGTTTCGGAAAAGGAATCGCAGGAAAAATTATATCAAGCGGCAGCCCTATGATGATCACAAATTTTCCAAACTCCATCATAGGAAAAGTTACGGATTATCCCATTAATCTTGCTGAAAAACTTGTGGCTACTTATGCGGTCCCTTTATTTTTTAGTGGCATACCAAAGGGAGTGCTCCTTATTGGAAAAAGAGAGGAGTACTTTTTTGCAGAAGAGGAGCAGGAAAAGATGGCTGAATCTGCCCAAGCTCTCGAACAGCTAATAAAGGAGCATTTATTTTGATGCGGGGGATGGAAATGGACAAGGATTTACAGCAAACAAGAAATGAATTGACGGATTACAAATTTGCCCTTGATGCCTCCTCAATTGTTGCCATCACCGATGCGAGGGGGATGATTACATATGTTAACGACCAGTTTTGCCTAATATCTAAATTTTCTAGAGAAGAACTGATTGGGCAGGATCACCGTATCATCAATTCGGGACATCATTCAAAAGAATTTTTTAAAGAGATGTGGAGAACGATTGGCAGCGGCCAGGTGTGGAAGGGCGAGATTTGTAATAAAGCCAAGGACGGGACCTATTATTGGGTTGATACGACGATTGTACCGTTTTTAAACGATAATAGCAGGCCGTATCAGTATTTGGCGATTCGTTATGAAATTACCGAACGCAAGCGGGTGGAGCAGGAACTGCAAAAAATGATGACGCGGATAATCGATGTTCAAGAAGAGGAGAGGAAGCGCTTATCGCGAAATCTCCACGATGGGATTGGTCAGAATCTCTACAGCCACCTGATTACTATTAACCGCTTGTTGTCAGAGATGGACCATCCTCTCTTGGAGCAGATGCAGGAGGAAGCGACCCAATTAATTGAAGAAATCCGGGAAATCTCTTGGGAACTGAGGCCGTCCGTCTTGGATGACCTAGGTTTAATTCCGGCGATTCGCTCTTATCTTTCTCGGTATTCCAATCATTATAATATTGACGTCTATTTTGATTGTGCGTTAAACCGGCGCCTTGACATCAGTATTGAATTGACGATTTATCGAATAATCCAGGAAGCCCTGACAAACATTCGGAAATATGCTGAGGTTTTAAATGCTTCCGTAACAGTAAGGGAAATGGACAATGTTGTACGGGTAATGGTTGAAGATAAGGGGAAAGGGTTTGATTTGGGGACGCAATCCCCGGGAGTCGGCCTTTTCAGTATGGATGAACGGGCTCGTTCTGTTGGCGGGACCCTTACGATTAATACCTCCCTTGGAAATGGGACGAAAATAATCTTAGAAGTACCAATAACAAAAGACTAAATGAAAGGCTGACACAATTTTGTGCCAGCCTCTTTATTATAGTTTAAATGAGCTCTTAAGTGAAACAATCTGGTTAAACACAAGCTTTTCACCATACGAGGTATCCTTAGGATCAACATTGAAATAACCATGCCGGAAAAATTGGAATTTGTCATGCGGCTGGGATTCCTTCATGTTTGGCTCAACATAGCCTTGGTGAACTTCAAGCGAATTTGGATTCACTTTATCAAGGAAAGTCGTGCCTTCCTCTTCCTCAGTCTCGTCCAAAATCAACGGTTCGTAAAGACGGAATTCAGCAGGAACGGCATGGGTTGCTTCCACCCAGTGGATGGTGCCTTTTACTTTTCTGCCAGTAAAGCCCGTACCGCTCTTTGTTTCAGGATCATAGGTGCATCGTAGCTCAACCACTTTACCATCTGCATCCTTAACAATTTCCTCGCATTTAATGAAATACGCATGCTTCAGACGGACCTCATTGCCAGGGAAGAGACGGAAGTACTTTGCCGGCGGATTTTCCATAAAATCATCCTGCTCGATATAAATCTCGCGGGAGAAAGGTATTTTCCGCATGCCCATATCCGGATTTTCTGGGTTGATTTCCGCGTCTAACAATTCGATTTGGCCCTCAGGGTAATTGGTAATGACAACCTTTAAAGGGTTGATAATGCCCATTGTCCGCGGCGCCTTTAATTTTAAATCCTCGCGGACGAAGTGCTCGAGCATTTCCACATCAACTGTAGCATTATTTTTGGTAACAGCCGTTTCGCGAACAAACGCCCGGATGGACTCAGGGGTGAAGCCTCTTCTGCGCATTCCCGAAATGGTCGGCATGCGTGGGTCATCCCAGCCATCAACAAACCCTTCATCAACTAGCTGCTTCAGCTTCCGCTTGCTCATTACGGTATTGGTTAAATTCAAGCGGCCAAATTCGATTTGCTGCGGTGTGTTCTCCATCTCACATTGTTCAACAACCCAATTATAAAGTGGACGCTGATCCTCGAACTCAATCGTACAGATAGAGTGGGTAACTCCTTCAATTGCATCCTCGAGCGGATGAGCGAATGCATACATCGGATAGATACACCATTTATCGCCTGTATTATGATGTGTGGCGTGAGAAATGCGGTAAATAACCGGGTCGCGCAGGTTAATATTCGGCGAAGCCATATCGATTTTCGCACGTAACACCTTTTCACCGTTACTAAACTCACCAGCACGCATCCGTTCAAATAAGTCGAGATTCTCTTCAATTGAACGGTCCCGATACGGGCTTTCCTTACCAGGCTCAGTCAGGGTTCCTCGATATTCACGAATTTCATCGGCACTTAAGTCATCAACGTAAGCAAGCCCTTTTTTGATTAGCAGGACAGCGCGGTTGTACATTTCCTCAAAATAGTTGGAGGCAAATAATAAGTCGTCCCATTCAAAGCCGAGCCATTTGACGTCCTCTTTGATAGAGTTTACATATTCAATATCTTCTTTTAATGGATTCGTGTCATCAAAGCGCAAGTTAGTCAGTCCGTTAAAATCATCCGCCAAGCCAAAATTTAAGATGATGGATTTGGCATGGCCAATATGTAAATAGCCGTTTGGTTCAGGCGGGAAACGGGTCACGATTTTGTCGTGCTTGCCTGATTCCAAATCTTTTATCATTATATCCTTAATAAAGTTAGATGTTTGATTATCCATCCTTTTCAACCTCTTTCATCGTATCTACTTATTATTCATAACATAAATACTGATATTTTTCCATTGTTCCCATCATTTCATCCGAAAAACAGGTAGAAAGGTGGTAATCGGAAAAAGATAGCGGCGGACCGCAAAACCCGTCGGTTCTCTGGAGTCTAAGAATAATAAAAAATATTTGACAGAATGTAGTCGCTAATTTGACAGCTTTATGAAATACATAAATGCGATGATTAAAATCACATATCCATATTTTCCTGTTCCTTATAGTTAAGATATGAGGAACGGAGGGAACTTTATGAAGTCAAAAGCCTGGTACAAGAAACAGTTGAAACGGAAGCCTGTTCAAATAACACGATATGCTGTTCTAGCAATTTTCCTTTTATTTTTGTTATATGTTGGACTAAGATTCTATCAGTTTTATATGCACTTTGAAACGCTTGGGGAAAAGCCTTTTATTGAACGTCCATCGGCAGTCGAGGGGTTCCTTCCAATTAGCGCCTTGGTAGCGTTGAAGGTTTGGCTGACAAGCGGCGAATTTGATAGGATTCACCCCGCCGGACTTGTCTTATTTGCCTTTTTTATCGGTTCGGGGCTTATCTTTCGCAAATCGTTTTGCAGCTGGTTCTGTCCAGTTGGAACTATTAGTGAAATAACTGCCTGGTTTGGGCGAAAGCTTTTTAAAAAGAATTTTGAGATACCAACTTGGCTGACTTGGATATTAACTCCGTTAAAATATTTGCTCCTGTATTTTTTCATCAGCATGATTCTTGCGATGCCGACGTTTGAGGCAAAGGCATTTTTAGATGAACCGTATAATAAAATTTCTGATGTAAAAATGCTGCTGTTCTTTTTAAACATCGGCGGTTTTGCTTTGAAGGTCATCTTAGTGATTTTTGTCCTGTCCTCATTTTTCAGAAACTTCTGGTGTCGCTTCCTTTGCCCATATGGCGCAATGATCGGTCTTGGCTCCCTATTCAGAATTACAAAGGTGCGCCGTAATGAAGATACCTGTACGAACTGTGAAATGTGTACAAAGGTATGTCCGCAAAGAATCAAAGTTCATACAAAAAAGGTTGTCGCTTCGCCAAATTGCAACGCCTGCATGTCCTGTGTGGAGGCTTGCCCTATTAAGGATACATTGAACATGACGGTAGTGAACAAAAAGGTAAATAAATGGTTTATACCTGTTGGCTTTCTTGCACTGTTCTTCATTGTAGTTGTTGTTGCAAAAATAACCGGCCACTGGGACACGATTATCACCTATAAAGAATGGCAGCAATTGATTCCGGATGCAAACTATGTTGGCCACTAAGAAGCAGCATTATTTTTTTTGAAAAACTGTTTCTTGTTAAATAGAAAAATATCTTTTAAAATTAAGACAACTCATATGAACAGGTAGTAAATAGATTGGACTGATTTATTGATGCTTTTTGTTACGGAAATGCCAAAGGAAGCGAAGGAAAAAATCCTTTATTCCTCACTAGTTCTATTTACAAATGAGGGGTATAAAAACACCTCAGTTCTTGATATTGTCGAGATGGCAAGAGTCTCAAAAACAACCTTTTACCAGCATTTTAACAGCAAGGAAGAATTATTGGCCAACCTCTTTGACGTGGTGGCAACCGAAATACTTCAAGAGGTAAACCTGGCCATTGACAAGGAAACCCGGACAGCTTATAAGGCGTACGTAGGAATTCGCCGCTATATCGAGATATGTTTTACTGACGTGAAAGTGGCTAATTTAATGCTGGTGGAGTCTGTGGGTGTTTCCCAAGACGTCGAGATGGCCAGAAGTGAGGCCCATCGCCGCTTTGCGCAGCTGATGTTTCAAACGGTCCGAGGCTACCTTCCTGAAACTGCTTCCGAGACGGAACTACATATCGTATCCCAGGCCATGATTGGAGCTATAAATGAAGTAGTCGTACAAAACTATAAAGGAAAGGATGACAGTCCTTACCATTATGATGATTTAGCCCGGCTTCTCAACCGAATAGTCATCTCAGCATTCGTTAATTTAACTAATTAACGGGTGCTTTTTTTTGGCATTCTTTCCCGAATGCGAAGGAAAACAACATATGCAAAGGGGGAATGTCGAAAAGCATCGAAATTTTTCGGTTGTATAATACTGATACGTATTGGTATCATAAAAATATCTGAAAATTCAGCTTCATCTGTTCAAAGGAGGCAAAGCGGATCGGTTTCTTTTAAATATAACGATGGTGTATTTAAGGACTGCTTTGACACAGAACAGAACCTTCTGGGCGGAGAAGAATATGATACCAATAAAGCTTCCGGACCACTAATACTTTATATCTATTTTAGGAGGGAATAATCATGTCAAAAACAATTGAAGAATATTCTTTAGCAGATTTAATGAAAAAAATTGAGGAAACATTGAATGGGAATTCCGGTCCGATTGAGGGCTTCCAAGCAACCTATCAATTTGACATAACAGGCGATGACGGCGGCACATACCAGCTTCAATTCCAAGATGGCAAGTCAGCGGTCAAGGAAGGCTCTGAAACACCAGCGGACTGTACTTTGATTATGTCTTTGGGAAGTTTCCACCAATTCATGCTCGGCAAATTAAACGGCACGATGGCATTCATGACCGGCAAGCTGAAAATTAAAGGGGATATGGGTAAGGCCTTAAAGATTGAAAGCATTCTTCGTCAATATAACGTAAAAGACAGTTTGTAAGATTAAGCGGCCCGGTAATTTTACCGGGTTTTCTTTAAAATCTAAATTTGATAGGAGGTCACCAATGAAGGCGAATAATTTAGTGGAAGCCGTTGCCAGCACCGCCCGCCGCTATGCAGATAAGGATGCATTTTTATGGAAGCAAAATGGGATTTGGCATGGAATCAGCTATTTTACCTTTTGGGAAAAAGTGAAACAGGTTGCAGCAGGCCTTGCCCATCTTGGTGTAAAACGAAATGATAAGATTGCGATATTATCAGAAAATAACCCCTACTGGCCGGTAGCCGATTTGGCCATTATAAGTCTGGGGGCTGTCAGCGTGCCCATCCACTCAACGCTTCCAAATGATCAGGTCGAGTATATTTTAAATAATGCCGATTGCACCTTTATTTTTGTCCAAGATGAAAACTATTTAAAAAAGGTGCTTCAAAATGGGAGCGTTCCCATGAAAACGGCGCTTATCTTCACACCTAAGAACTTCACCGAAACAGACACCCTTCTATCACTGCAGCATTTGGCCCAGCTTGGTTCTGTCAATCCATTAGATAATTGGGAAGCAAATTGGGATGAACTGACCAGAGACGACCTCGCCACGATTATCCACACGTCAGGAACAACAGGCAATCCGAAAGGAGTAATGCTCTCACACGGCAATATACTGGCTAACATCGAAGGGGTCCAATTCTGGGTGCTTGAAGCAAGACCATCCGATGTGATGCTTTCCCATTTGCCGCTGTCCCACGTGTTCGAGCGGATGGCTGGGCAATTCATGCCATTATCAGTCGGCTCAACCATCGCTTATGCTGAAGGAATTGAAAAGGTTCAAGAAAACCTTTTGGAGGTCAGGCCAACTGTGTTAGTAAGTGTGCCGCTCCTGTTTGAACGAGTATATGCAACTGCCCAGAAAATGGTCGAATCCGGTACGCCATTGCGGAAGAAAATATTTAAATGGGCAATTGGAGTGGGTTTGAAAAAATACGAGCATTATTTAAGCAAAAGTTTTGATGATTTCATGAAAGAAGGCTTCCTCCCTAAAGAAATCAAGCGCAGTTGGAAGATTGCCAATGCCCTTGTCTACAAAAAGATTAAAGATAAGCTTGGCGGCAGAGTAAGAGGGCTTATTTCTGGAGGAGGTGCTTTGAATCCAGAAATCGGCAAGTTCTTCTGGGCTGTTGATATTCCTGCTCTTGAAGGCTATGGCCTGACGGAAACAGCGCCTGTCGTCTGTACAAATCCGATGGTCCGTTCAAAGGTAGGGACGGTTGGCAAACCGCTTCCGAATCTGGAAATCAAAATTGCTCCGGATGGTGAGGTATTAGTAAAAGGCCCAAGTGTTATGAAGGGCTATTACAAGAATGAAGAAGCAACTGCAGAGGTATTCGAAGATGGCTGGTTTAAGACTGGTGACATCGGCAGTATCGATGAAGAAGGCTATTTAAAAATTGTCGACAGGAAAAAACGGATTATTGTCCTGACGACAGGAAAGAATGTCGCCCCGCAGCCAGTAGAAAATGCCATGACCCAAAGTATTTATATATCAAATGCGGTACTCGTTGGCCAGGACAAAAAGTATGTCATTGCCTTAATCACCCCAAGCCTGGAGAATCTTTTACCATGGGCAGAAAAGAAAGGACTTTCCGGAAATATCGAACAGCTGCTAAGAGAGCCGGAAGTGCAACACTTGTTATTAAAGGAAGTGGCCAAATTCACGAATAAGTTTGCCAAGTATGAACAGCCAAAAAAGGTGGTCATTATTGGCAAGGAGTGGACGGTTGATGATGGTGAACTAACCCCTTCCTTAAAGGTCCGCCTGCCGGAAATTCAGAAAAAATACAAGGACGTTATCGAACATGCTTACTCGGAGGAAAGCTTTATGGATATGCGGATTGCCGCTAACGAAGCAGCAGTTGGATTATCGGTCAGTCATGAGCGAGGCAGCGGCCATTAAAACCAAAAGCGTGAACCATCATCGGTTCACGCTAATTTTATATTGGACATTAAACAGCCAGCATTAAAGCTAAATATCCAGCAAGGATAAACAAGATACTCGTGATAATGGACATCATTTTTGGCGCCTTTTTGGTAAAGGTTAAGATGATCATTCCCAAAAAAATGAATGCTAATATGAAAAGCCCAATTGACATGAGACCAGGTGAAAAATGAAGCGGAAATGCAACCTTGCCATCATGAATAAAGGTAAAAAGCGGTGAATAACCAGACTCAGAAAGGGTTGTTTGGATATTATGCGGAGGCGATTCCTGGCCAAGTGCCCCTGTCATTGAAAAGATCAGTAACACGACAACACTTTCAAGCCGAGTCCAAGGCAGCGGATTAAATGCCGAGTCACTTGATAGTTTTTTCCGAATCAGGATGCTGTTAATAAAAGCATACGCCAACAGCGGAGCAATGGCTAAATGTTTAAGCAATAGTGCCTGTCCCCAAGATAAAGACCACGAATTGACATAATCACCTTCATTCATCGTATAGCTCATTAAGTCAAATCCTGTCAGGGCAATCAGGACTAAACAAGCCCCTGCTACAGGGGTAAACCACTTTAAGAACCGCTGCCAATTGGCGTGATTTTTTGAAAACCAGCTGACCGTGACAAGAATTCCTATCCATGTGCAAACGGCAAGAAAATGGGTCGAATGGGTGAAATAACCCTGCCATCCAGCAATGGAGCTGGCATGACTCGCTGAACCACGCACATTAATTAAAATGATGGTAAAGATAAGCCCTATAAAGGAAAAGATTCGCTTTTTATCAAGGCGGATAGGTATTAAAAAAATCAACAGAATAAAGCTGATTACAGCAGTACGGACCCAAGACTTTCCAACTTCAAAGTTGAGGAGTACGGATTTAACGGTCATGCCTAGTCCTAGGTCCTTATACAAATAAAGAATAATTTTTAAAACCGGTACAAACGAAAGAAAAGCAACTCCGAGAGTTGCTGTCAGCAATAGACCTTTTGAGATTTTTATTTGAGGGCGTGCCGTTTCCGGAACAAGCTGTAAAATAAAACTACCTAACAATATGGAAAAGCACAAATAAAGTAAGGCTTCGCTAAGGACATTCGCTATGAACATTAAGCACGCTTCCTTCTATAGAGTAACCAATAGCTTCCCGCACCGACGACAATTAAAAGGCCGACAGAGGCAGGGATCACATAGTTTTTAAAGGTTGGTTCGTCTGTTTGAACATTCTTGGCCATGACAGAGGCACTATTAGCTTTCTGTTCTTTTACTGGAGTATCCGCAGTTTTGTCTGCCTTTTCCGTTGATGCTTGCTCGGTAGAAGTGCCTTCCGTTGAAGCAGCAGCTTTTTGAACCTCAGGCAGCTGTACCGTAAATGGAATATCGCCCTCTAATAGATGGCCGTCAATTCCGATAATCTTCCAATGAACAGTATATCCGCCGTTTTCTAATTTATCCGTTGGTGTTCCGACTAATTTATTGCCATCAACAGTAACCAGTGACAGAGGGACTTCCGTACCGTTTTGATTTTTCATTGTGAAGGTGCTGGTCTGTTCTAATTTTGTTTCAAAGGTAAGGGTAATATCTTTAAGCTCCTGTGTTACCACCTCGCCGTTTTTCGGAGAGGAATCCTCCAAATGGGAGTGCGCGAATACATTCGTTCCTAATAGAAAAAACAACATGGATACCATGAAGGAGATTTTCTTTATCATTGTTTTCAACTCCATTATATTGTTAACTTCCTTGTTGTTCATTCTATCATTTTTCTCCGAATGAATATTAGTTTGACGGCATTGTTCACAAACATGTCAAATTATCTGTAGGATTGCTTAGAAATGAATTCCCCTTTACTGAAGGATTGGCTCCTTGTTACCTTTTGCAAAATTTGCCGAACTACTTCATTCAACCCTTTAAAAACAGGTACAGACATGAAGCTTCATGTGAGCAGGCGTGTTCACAGCACATTCTAAGTCCACTCCTTAATCGACCATTTCTAATTCCATTTTATCTGGTTTCTAATCTGCTTGTAGTGATATCTATCAATACAATTTTTTGATATTACGTTCTATTTTAAGAACGTAATGTTCGTTTATCTGCTATAATAAATTTATCTTTGTCTTTATATATATCACGTATCGGCACATTAATTTGTTGAAAGACTGTATAGTGAGAGGGGGGCTAATGTGAGGCTTTGTTTTTTCTTGTTGGGTGCAGGAACGTTGGATGCGCTTTTGACACATTTCGGAATATCTTTAGGAGTCGTAGAAGAGGGAAATCCTCTGATAAAGGCGGTCATTGAAAAAGGCTGGGAGTATTTTTACCTAATTAAAGTTTTCCTTCCCATTTTGTTAATTGGTTTATATTATCTTAATCCCTTAAAGGGAAGGGTTCGCACCCTTTTAATTTCCGCTTGTGTTCTTTATTCTTCTGTGCTAATTTTCCATATGGTATGGATTCTCCTCTATCTCAATACCTCGGCCTAACCTTTGCCAACTAGACACTTGCAACTAATTACGTTAGTATCAAATACAACATGAAAAATGATTTAGAAAAGGGAGTACAACATGTTAAATAATTTAAAGCCATTTTTACAAGAGACATGGGAAAAGTCTGGATTTCAATCTGCCACCGCCGTTCAAGAACAGGCTGTTCCATTAATTCTAGAGGGAAAAGATGTGATTGCCGAATCGCCCACGGGAACCGGGAAAACTCTAGCCTATTTACTGCCATTGCTGAATCAAATAGATGCTGATGCGCAGTCCCTTCAAGCGGTTGTCCTGGCTTCCTCCCAGGAGCTGGTGATGCAGATTTTTCAAGAATTCCAGAAGTGGTCGGAAGGCAGCGGCATCAGGGGCACATCGATTATCGGCGGGGCCAACCTGAAACGCCAGCTTGAAAAATTAAAAAAGCGCCCGCATGTCATCTTTGCCACGCCAGGAAGGCTGCTCGAATTGATTAAGCAGAAAAAAGTGAAAATGCACGAGGTTAAAATGATTGTCCTGGACGAAGGCGACCAGTTGCTAATTCATGAGCATTTGGGCTCAGTGCAAACTATTGTGAAATCCACGATGGCTGACCGGCAAGTCGTGTTGTTTTCTGCGACACTGAAGCCTGCAGTCGAAAAGACTGCTAGGGAATTAGCAAAAGAGCCAGAATTTATACGAGTTTCTCGGAATGATGCGGCTTCAGCCGGTGGAGAGGTTGAGCATGTTTATTTTGTCAGCGAACGCCGTGACAAAATAAAATTGCTTGAAAAAATAGCCCGCCTAGAAGGTAGCAAGTCGCTTGCCTTTATCAATGATATCGGCGAACTCCAGGTGATGAAGGAAAAGTTCGATTTTAAAGACCTTTCTGTTGGAATATTACATAGTGAAATGAAAAAGCTAGACCGTCAGGCGATCCTGAAAGCGTTCCGTGATGGAAAGCTGAACATGCTGATTGCTACCGATGTGGCCGCAAGAGGGCTGGATATTCAGGGGGTCACTCATGTTGTCCAAATTGATTTGCCAAAGGATATCACCCAGTATATCCACCGCGCCGGCAGAACTGGAAGGATGGGTGCGGATGGTATGGTCATCTCATTGGTAACAGACCGGGAAGAGCGGGAATTAAAACAGTACGGCCGGGAATTAAAAGTGTCGGTTGAAAAAAGAATTTTCTTTAGAGGACAAATCGTGGCGGAGCAGCAGACGCTACGGCGTTAGAGGGTTGTGGATTTTCCACAGCCTTTTTTTCATAATGGAAAAGGATTTTAGGTAACTTTCTTGAATAATAAGAGGTGAAATTGGAGGGGAAACGTGATGCAAAGTCCAAAATTAAAAACGTTTTTTGAAGAATGGCTTGAGGAAGTCACCATTAGTGAAATTCAAGAAAAATTAGAAATCGGCGAGCTTACATCCAAGGAATTGGTCCTGTTATATTTAAAACGGATTTCAGTTTATGATAAGGAGATTCATTCGGTTCTGGAAATAAATCCAGATGCCTTACAGATAGCGGAAGCACTTGATGTAGAACGAAAAGTGAAGGGGCCGCGCAGTCCGCTGCATGGCGTTCCGATTTTAATAAAGGACAATATTGACACTCATGACAAAATGCATACCAGTGCTGGGTCGCTAGCTTTAAAGGATTCTATTGCCTTGAAGGACTCCTATGTTGCCGAGCAATTGCGCAAGGCCGGTGCGATTATTCTCGGAAAAACAAATATGACGGAATGGGCCAATTTCATGGCGTATGGAATGAAAAGTGGCTATAGCTCGCGCGGTGGACAGGTATTAAATCCGTATGGCCCAGGCAAATTTGATGTCGGCGGGTCGAGTTCGGGTTCGGGTGCAGCAGTGGCTGCCAATTTCGCCGCCGCCGCGGTTGGGACGGAAACTTCTGGATCAATTTTAAATCCATCCTGTCAAAATTCCCTAGTCGGCATTAAACCGACAGTCGGGCTGATTAGCCGCCGCGGGATTATTCCAATTGCTCATACCCAGGATACAGCAGGGCCAATGGCAAGAACGGTGGAGGATGCTGCGATTCTCCTTGGCGCTTTAAGCGGCCGGGATGAGGCAGACCCAATTACATTGTTGAATCCACTGGCCGGGGTCGATTTTTCAAAAAGCCTTCTTAAGGACGGTCTGGCAGGTAAAAGGATTGGCATCGCGGTTGATGGGTTCCTTGAGCTTTTAACGAAGGAAAAGCAAGAAGTTTTTAAGGCTGCGGTGGAGGCTTTGAAATCATCTGGTGCGGAAGTGGTGGAGAAAATTGAAATTCCTTGCGCCAAAGCGGAATGGAAATATGATGTGTTAACATATGAATTTAAGCCAGACCTGAATGCCTATTTGAACGGTTTACACCCATCTGTCACAATTCGCAGTTTGCGCGACTTGATTGCGTTTAACAATGCGGATGAAGAGCGAATGCTGAAATATAGCCAGGCAGTGCTGCTGGAGTCCGAACAGACAAGCGGATCTTTAACAGAGTCTGCTTATGTGGATGCGTTGGAATTTGACTTATATCACTCGACAGAGCAAGGAATTGATTATGCTTTGGAAAAATATCGGTTGGATGCAATTGTTTTTCCAGGCGATGAAGGGTCACACATCAGCGCCAAAGCGGGGTATCCATCCATCGCTGTGCCGGCTGGGTTTACTGTTAGTGGTGAGCCGGTGGGGATCACGTTTGCCGGAACCGCCTACAGTGAACCTGTTTTGATTGAGGTGGCCTATGCCTTCGAACAGCTGACAAAATTAAGAAAAGCACCTGTTTTAAGTTTAGAATAAGTCATTTTGTTTTCACTCATACTATCAATGACTTTTTAAAAAAGGAGCTGATTAGTGTGGGTAGAACGAAACTCGGCAACGCAAATGCCCAGCGTAATAACAACCGCAAGAAAGCCATGAAAACAAGCTCTGAATTGGTTGAATTTGAAACTGGCGAAGCTTTAAAACAGAACCGTCCGCACGGGAACCCTAGATAACTGAGATAAAAACGCCTCCCTTGAGCGACTGGGAGGCGTTTTTTTGGAGAAAGGTCGAATTGTAGATATCCACTGAAAAATTGTAGATATCCGCTAAAAATTTGTAGATATCCAATTGGGTGTCCTTTGACTATTGGTCAACGAAGGTCGTTACCCACATCTTAGGTCATAATCCGCACCTATTCTACCAAATTCACCCTTCCGACAGCAATTCCAGTCCTTCCTTGGCCGGACCTTCGATCACTTCGCCTTTAAAGGAATACCGGGAACCGTGGCATGGGCAGTCCCAGGTCTTTTCGGCATGGTTCCACTCACATTCGCAGCCGAGATGGGTGCAGGTGGTGTCTACCACAAAAAGTTTGCCGTTATCATCCTTGTAGCCGCCGGCTCTTTTTCCGTTAAACATGACGGAACAGCCCTCACCGGCAACCAACTCATCTGCATCCTTCGGAACAAATTCAATTTTCCCTTTAATAAGATGCTTGGCAACGTCCAAGTTCGTCGTAATGACATTTTTTAATTCAGGGTCAGCATTGAACCGGTGCGGAGAATACAGGTCTTTATAAGGATTGTCCCGGCCCAATACATAATCACGAAGCAGATGCCCGGCAAAAATGCCTGTCGTCATGCCCCACTTCTTAAATCCGGTCGCCAGCAAAACATTCAACCGGTCTTCCGTAATCGGGCCGATATACGGAACCTTGTCCAAAGTGATCAAATCCTGCGCGGACCAGCGGTAGGCATATTCCTTAATCCCAAATACCTCTTCAGCAAATGCCTCCAAGGCTTCAAAATGCTTCATCGTGTCTTCGCCCTGGCCAGTTTTATGCTTCTCGCCGCCCACAATAATCAACTTTTCCCCATCTATAGGCGTATAACGGATGGAGCGGGGCGGGTCGTCGGCGCTGATATACATGCCGCCGGGAAACTCTTTATCCGTCTTGATTCCAATTGCGTAGGATCTGCTAGCATACATTCTTGCAAAATATAGCCCCGGTTTATCGTAAAAAGGAAAATGCGAAGCCATGATGATATGCTTGCAGGCTACACGATTGCCTCCTTTGGTTACTACCACAGGCTGCGGACCTTCCGCATCCTCAATATCCCAAGCCGTCGTATGTTCATAAACCTGACTGCCGGCCTTCACAGCTTCATCCAAAAGTGCCCGCAAAAACTTCAACGGATGATACTGAGCCTGGTTGTGCATGGCCAAGGCTCCTGTGACTTGAATATTAAAAGGAATCGTATCCTTTAACGTGCCAGGAATCCCCAAGCGCTGGTAGGCTTCCGATTCGGTTCCAAGCTTCTTCTTCGACTGCTCCGTAGTGGCATAAACATAGGCATCTTCCTTGCTAAAATCACAGTCAATTCCTTTTTCATTTACAAGCCGTTCCACGAACTCAATAGCCGAAGAGGTTGATTCGTAATACTGCCGGGCTTTTTCCTCGCCAAAATGGCTAATTAATTCATCATAAATAATGTCATGCTGGGCCGTTAATTTAGCGGTCGTATGACCTGTAGTGCCGTTTAACACAGTGCCGGCCTCCAAAATTGCGACCTTCAGGCCTTCCTGTGTCAATAAATAGGCAGCGGTGATACCGGTTATTCCAGCGCCGACTATAGCCACATCAACAGACAAATCCTCATTTAAGGCTTCAAAAGAAGGCAATTCAATTTCCCGCCAATAAGGCTTCGGAAACCTTGGAATTTTATTAGAACTCATAAATACCCTCCATTACCAAAATAATCTCATGTTTAATTTTTCCTAAATTGAAAAATCAATGTAAGTTTATAAAATAAAAAAAAACCCTGCGTTAAACAGGGTTCCGTTCAATTATTTTCACCATTTAAGACTTGTCTGTAAATTGGGTTTCGGTATTGCTGTCGATTTTATCTATACGGGTCGAGTCTTCAATATCCAAGGCACTTCTTAGAAAGTGAACCAATACACCACCTGCAAGACCAAGACAAATCACCATGCCAATTGTCGTAACCCACCAGACACCCACGATATTCCCCCTTAAAATCTTTTTAAAAATATATGCGCAAGGGGAAATAATCTTGCTAATTATCCTTTTTCTTTAACTCAGAATAATAATCAACTTTTTTAATATTGACGCCGACAAACGTCTCAATAATGGATTGGCCTCCGGCAATGGAAAAAATAAAAATAAAAACTAAAGTTATTTTGGGAAAAATCAAATAGGCGCCTCCCAGAATAATCGCGCTCCAGACACCGGCACACCAATAACACTTTAATAAGTAACCAAACAGGGATTTTGGGACCTCCTTGGTATGTACCTCCCCGTTCTCCGTTTTCACCTCCACTTTTTTCATAAATGGCCTGCGAATGGATTCGGTGATTTTATCAAAAACGATTAAATGGGTAAAACGATAGCTCGCCAAAATTAACATAATATAAGTCATCCAAGAAATGTCTTTCACTTGTTTTTAGGCCTCCACAAGCCTCGTAGCAACGGCTTTAAATTATATTTATCCTTCCCTGTATATTTTGAGCCTGAAATCAAAATTCTATATTCGGAGGAGGTGTAAAATGAAAAAATCTCTATGGTTTAGTTTCTTGTTTTTGCTAGCTCTATTTTGTATCCCAAGCGTGTCATTTGCCCAGCAAATCTATACGGTTCAGCCGGGAGACTCGCTTTGGAAAATTGCAGTCAGGTATCAGGTAGGTCTCTCGGAAATTATCTCCGCAAATCCCCAGTTTAAAAATCCGGCTCTCATCTATCCAGGCCAAAAGGTAACGATTCCGGATTTAGGCGGTGTAAAATCAATTGAGAATCAAGTCATTCAATTGACCAATCAAGAACGGGCGAAAAATGGCTTAAAGCCGATGACCGCGGATTGGGAACTTTCACGGGTTGCCCGTTATAAAGCGATGGATATGCGGGACAAGGGTTATTTTAGCCATACAAGCCCTACGTACGGAAGTCCATTTACAATGATGAAGAGTTTTGGAATTTCCTATCGCAGCGCAGCCGAGAACATTGCTGCTGGGCAGACAACACCGGCCTCTGTGGTTCAGTCATGGATGAACAGCTCTGGGCACCGCGCCAACATTTTAAGCTCTAACACTTATATCGGCGTTGGTTACGCAAAGGGCGGTTCATACGGACATTATTGGGTGCAAATGTTTATATCTAAATAACATGGAAGAAGGGTCGGTTTCGTAGGAAACTGGCCTTTTTTGGCTAATAAGAAAGTATAAATTTTATCAAATTTATACTTTCTTAACGCATAAGTGCAACTACGCCTCTGTCTTCGCCCTTTGGGGCTCGCCAATCGGCGAGTTTTCTTTATGTTTCTTCGGGCCGATCCCTTCTAAGACTCTAGACCTATCCAAAAATCCAGCTCTAGCGCAATTATGGAAACCATGGAAAAAAGGTAAGATGAAATCAAGATAAAGAAAGGGAGTGAACAACGAAATGAAAAAGTTTGGTTTATTGGTTGCGGGGGGTATCGCTGCAGTGGTGTTACTTTCCACTATCGGTCCAATGGTAGGATTAGTGGTCAGCCTGGTGCTTCTTTACTTCATAGCAAAGCAATTTTTAAAAGCAGATTCCATCTGGGCAAAAATAGGTCTTGGGATTATCGGATTCATCGTCCTGATGGCAGCTTTCCATAATGTACCTGCCATCATCGGTGCCGTCGCAGCATATGTGCTATATATCATCTACAAAAAATGGAATCAAAACAAAACTATCAAGTTTAAGGAAGAATCCGATCCATTCGTTAATTTTGAAAAACAATGGACCGATCTAAACAAAAACTAATATTTAAAGGAGAGTATGATCATGACCAACTTATTTACAAGAATTAAAAACACTGTTTTAGCCGATTTACATGAGGCACTTGACCAAAAGGAAAACAAAAACCCGATTGCCCTGCTGAATCAATATCTTCGTGAAAGCGAGCAGGAAACTGAAAAGGTAAGAAAACTGGTAGAACGTCAGTACCGTCTGCGGGATGAATTTACAAAAGAACTCCATCAGGCTTCGGAAATGGCCGCGAAAAGAAAGTATCAAGCCGAAGTGGCTGCGAAAGCCGGCGAGGAAGAGTTATATCAATTTGCTCAAAGCGAACTCCAACAATATGCTGCCCGTGTTGAGCGCCTAAGTGCCTCACTTGAACAAACAAAAGGTCAGCTTGGGGAATTGGAAAGAAAATATGAAGAAATGAAGCATAAGCTGAAAGACATGCAGCTTCGCCGGATGGAACTGATGGGCCGTGAGAACGTCACGCGTGCCAACCAGCGCATGAATCAGGTATTAGACTCCAATAATACCTATTCGGATAAAGCCTTCTCCCGCTTCAAGGATATTGAGAACTATCTTGACGGCCTTGAACACAAGGTGAACAGCTCATATTACCGCAGCACGATTGACGCAAGGGTTGCCGAATTAGAAAAAAACATAAAATTGGAAGAAAGCAAGTCCATTTCTTAACCAAAACATGGTATTCTTAAGAATGAAGGCGTAGGGTCCTACGCCTTTTGCCCATACATATAACGAGAGGAGAGGTGAACCGATGTTTAAAAATGTAAAAAATGACTATTTAGGCTGGCTGATGCTTGTCGGCGTGGTCATATTGCTATTAGAAATATTATTTTTCAACAGCGGGCTCATTTTCTCTTTATTTATAGCAGGCGGCATGGTCTATCTGGGCCGAAAAAGGTCCGGAAAAAAGCTTGGCAAACTTCTATTCATCGGCGGAATCTTTTTCTTTGTCATCAGCGTTTTAAACATGATGACCTTTAAATTTTTTCTATTAGCGATATTACTGCACTTTTTTATACAGTTTATTACCTCGAAAAAGAATCCCAATAAAATTGATCTGCAAATCATCGAAACGGAGAATACAGAAAAAGAAGAAACTCTCATTCAAACAAAGCCTTTGTTTGAGAATATCTTTTTGGGCCAGCAAAAAACGCCGGTCGGTGTTTATGAATGGAATGATATCAATATCCAGGCCGGCATCGGCGACACAATCATTGACCTTAGCTATACGATGCTGCCTAAAGGGGAAACGGTCATATTTATCCGCAACCTGATTGGGAATGTGCAGATTCTCGTCCCGTATGAGGTGGACGTCAGTGTCCAGCATTCCTGCCTGGTAGGTTCCTCTGTTGTTTTAGAACATCATGAACGGAAAATGTTTAACCAGGTTTTTCAATTAAAAACACCGGGATATGAAGAGGCCGAGCACAAGGTGAAAATCTTTACATCGCTCATCGTCGGGAATTTAGAGGTGACCCGCATATGAGTACAACAGGCCGTCAGATAGTGTGGAGTATCGGTTTTGCCTTAGGTTTGGCGATTATGATTACTGCCGTTTTTACGGTAGTTTTGGAAAATTGGTCGGAACTGTGGACGAGAAATTTCATGGATATTCCGATTATCATTTTTGTTCCTGCTTTCAGTATTGCTGGCGGGATTCTGCTTGGTGCTGTGACGGGGCTTTTTTGGCGAAGGCAGTTTCACAGTATTGAACACTCCCTCCATCAATTGGAGGAGGGAAGGTATACGGATGTTACCGGCAAGCAGCCGGTGGCAGAAATGCAGGCGATTGCCGGACGAATTGAAAAAATCGGCAAACAGCTCGCCGAGCAGGCAAAGCTTTCGCAACGGCTTGCTACCGAAAAGGTCGAGGATCAGGAAGCACGCATCCAGGAAATTATTGAACAGGAGCGGAATCGGTTAGCAAGAGAACTACACGACTCCGTCAGCCAGCAGCTATTTGCAGCCTCGATGATGATGTCAGCCATCAATGAGACGAGGGAAGTATCTGCGGAATCCTTTGAGTCAAAACAGTTAAAAATGGTGGAGGAAATGATTCATCAATCCCAGCTTGAGATGCGGGCACTTCTTCTTCATCTGCGTCCGATTGCCTTAAAGAACAAATCGCTGCAGGAAGGAATTGAAGAGCTGCTGCTCGAATTAAGGCAAAAGGTAACAATGGATATTCAGTGGAAGGTTGAGGAATTTCAGCTTGATAAGGGTGTCGAGGATCATCTTTTCCGGATTCTTCAGGAATCGGTTTCCAACACATTACGGCATGCGAAGGCAAAAAAACTGGAAGTGCTGTTAATCAAGAGGGACCATCTGATTATCATGCGGGTTGTCGATGATGGGCTTGGTTTTGAGGTTGAGTCTGCGAAAGCCGGCTCTTATGGCATGCAGAATATGCATGAGCGGGCGCTGGAAATTGGCGGTACGCTAAAGGTTGTCAGTATGAAAAATAAGGGGACGAGGCTTGAAGTGAAGGTCCCGGTGATGAGTAATGGAGAGGATGCGGATGATTAGAGTAGTCTTTGTCGATGATCATGAAATGGTGAGAATTGGTGTGTCCGCTTATCTTTCAGCACAGCCTGATATTAAGGTTGTAGGTGAGGCGGATAATGGAAAAACTGGAGTCGAGCTGGCGTTGCAGCTGCGCCCAGATATCATTTTAATGGATTTGGTCATGAAGGAAATGGATGGGATTGAGGCGACAAGGCAAATTATCGAACAGTGGCCGGAAGCCAAGATCATTATCGTGACCAGCTTTTTGGATGATGAAAAAGTGTACCCGGCGTTGGAGGCTGGGGCAACAAGCTATATGTTGAAAACCTCAAAAGCGAGTGAAATCGCCAATGCTGTTCGAGCCACATACCAGGGCCAAACCGTTCTTGAGCCGGAAGTAACCGGAAAAATGATGGTGAAAATGCGCCAAAAAAGCCAGCACCTGCCCCATGAGGACTTAACCAGCCGCGAACTGGAAATTTTGCTTTTGATGGCTCAGGGCAAGACCAATCAGGAAATTGCCGACGAACTTTTTATTGCATTGAAAACGGTCAAAACTCATGTTAGCAATATTTTAAGCAAGCTTAACGTCCAGGACCGCACCCAGGCGGTTATTTATGCGTTTAAGCATTCGTTGATTCAATAGATCTTTTAAAGGCTTCCCGAGATTGGGAAGTCTTTTTTGTATGCACCGAAAAAATCCCCTACTAATCCGAGAACTTGTCTCATAAGTTTATAAAAGTGAGATTGATAAAGGGGAATCCAAAATGGCTATTTACTACAAGGGTATTTTCTTTTTGGCGGCAACCGCTTTTTTAGGTGAAGGAATTGAAGTTTTGGTTAATATGATCCTGGCGCGGGAATTGGGCTCCCATGGTCTCGGGCTGTATATGTCCATTCTTCCGACCGTTTTTCTCATTGTCTTGCTATCGAGCTTTGAATTGCCTGTCTCAATTTCCAAATTTGTCGCGGAAAGGGAGGAACGCTATCATCGGAATATCTTATATCATGCGATAACACTTACGATTGTCTTCACGAGTATCTTATTGCTGGCAGGAACAGCGCTGATACCGTTTATCCCAGTATTTGATACCTACCACCCGTACATCAGGTGGCTCGTGCTCCTCTTAATTCCGGTGATTTCCTTTACCTCCGTTGCCAGAGGCTATTTTATGGGGCGACAGCAAATGGGGAAGATTGCGATTTCTAATTTCCTTAGGAAAGCCGTCCAGCTAGGGCTTTTGTTTGCGCTGTTCCGCTTTTTTGAATTTAACGCTGAGACCTCCTTGCTAGTGGCCCTTGGGACGCTGATTGGCAGTGAAATTGTCGTCTTTCTTTACTTAATTTACATGTTCATGATTCAATATCACCACGTGAAACGCCAGCCGTTCTCTAATCTCAATCGCAAGCTTGTCAGGAAAAATTTAATGGCGGTCTCTATTCCAACCACTAGCATGCGCTTGTTTTCGGCTTTTACGGGTGCCATCCAGCCCTTTATTATCAAAGCGGCCCTCGTTCATGCCGGCCTAACTCACACAGCGGCGACTGAACAGTTTGGGATGCTGATGGGAGTCGCGATGTCGATCGGCTTTTTCCCGGCGTTTATAGCCCATTCCTTGCTGATCGTACTTATCCCGGCCGTCTCGAAAACCCATTCTGAAAGGGATTACCCATCGCTTAGAAAGATGCTGCAGCAGGTAATGGTCCTTACCTTCGTCTACGGCATTGCGGCCGTTACGCTTTTTTATTTTTTTGCACCCGAGTTAACCTCTTTATTTTTTAAATCAGAAACATCGGCTATTTACCTGCAGCTGCTCTGGCCGTTTTTCTTATTCCATTACTTCATCATGCCGCTTCAGGCGTTTATGATTGGACTGGATATGATTAAAGAGGCGTTTTTCCATATTATTTGGTCGACGGTCATTGGCTTCGCTCTGATTCTTTGGCTTGGCTCGATGTATGAGTGGAGAATGAATGGAGTCATCATTGGCATGAATACAGGTTCGGTTTTATTGTTCTTGATGCATTATGCTACTGTTTGCAAAAAAATTGGACTTACCTTTTTTATGAAGGGTACTGTTCCAAAAACAATGGAGCATTAATAAATGAAAAAGGAGCTTGGTTCACTTTGAACCAAGCTCCTTTTCTAGTTTAATTAGTCCCGGCTATTCAAAATCCCGAAAATACGAAGGATGCTGACGAATAGGTTGATGAAGTCTAAATATAAGCTTAACGCCATCATTGGTACATCTTCCGGACGGACACCGTAATGCTTCATCCGGCTGATATCAAAGAGAACATATCCGCTGAATACCAGTACACCGATGAAGGAGTAGGCAAGCATTCCGGTTGAGCTTAACGGGAAGAAAATGTTAAAAATCGAAATTGCTACTAACGCAAGCAAGGCAGCGAGCAGGAATCCGCCTAGGAAAGAGAAGTTCCGTTTGGATTTAGCCGCATAAATGGAAATCCCGCCAAACACGACGGTTGTTGTAGCAAACGCCATTACAACAACATTGGCGCCGGCAGTTGCTGCATAATAAGCGACAATTGGATACAGGGTGATTCCTGAAATAAACGTAAAGACATAAAGGAAAGAGTAAGAGATGGCTTTCCTTCTTCTAAAGAAAACAGCAGCGAGAATCATAATAAATTCTAAAATAGCTAATGGCATAAATAATGCAGGCGGAACATAGACACCTGCCATTGTACCAAGAAAGGCAACGGCAAGTGATAACGCGAACGTCCGTAATACCGAAGGCATCATTCCAGTTGAAGTTTGTGTATTATACAATTTATCTTCACCTCATAAATAATTTGCTTACATTAAATATATACGAAAAAGTGGTCAAGGAGTTTCATTTTTTCGTAAAAAATCTTTGTCTTCTTTTAGTAAATCACGAATCTCAGCAAGCAATTCTTCTGAGCGACCTACTTTTACCGGTGCTTGTTCTTTTACCTCTTCCTTTTTCTTGAAACGGTTTAAAAACTTGATAAAAAGAAATATCGTGAAGGCAATGATAAAAAAGTCGATAATGTTTTGGATAAATACTCCGTATTTAATACTTTTAAAGGCCAGATCTTTCACGTCTACTTGACCAGTTAATAAAACAATGATTGGCATAATCACATTATCAACTAACGAGGAGACGATTTTCCCAAACGCCCCGCCGATAATCACACCGACTGCCAAGTCGATGACATTACCTTTCATCGCGAATTGCTTAAACTCATTCCACATACATTTCAACCTCCATAAAATGGTCCAATATATAATTGTAACCATAAATGGAGTTAATCTGCAACCGTGATAAAAGTCTTATGAAATTAACTTCATTTTGATTGCTTTAACAGCCGCATCCGTTCGGTTCTTTGCCTCCAGCTTTTGGATAATAACTGACACGTAATCACGCACTGTGTAGCTACTTAAATGTAGCTCCTTAGCTGCTTCACTAATGGAAGCCCCTTCGGCAATCAGCTTTAGCACGTCTTTCTCCCGAGGTGTTAACAGTGTATCAAAGCTTCCAAACTGCTGGAGTGCCTCATCCCAAATGGAAAACAGCAATTCCCCAGCGTAATGGCCAAATTTAATCAGTGTGGTTAAGGTTTGATTCGACACAAGAAAATCAGAATATTCCCCTTGGTCCAAGATGGCGATTCCAATCAGTTTGTTTTTTGTCGGAACAAAAATAGGCAGCACCACTAACGACCGCAGTTTAAATTCGTGAATATATTTTTCCGGCAGTACTTCTGCAGCATTGGAAAAATAGAGCGGCTGTGAATGCGTTAACGAATTTAAATACTTTTTAATAAGGGGGAGTTTAAAAATCTCCTCCCTAATTTGCTGAACAGATGATGTACTGACGTTATGTCCGGAAACACCAATCCCTTTTTCTTCATATTGATTGTATAAAAATAAGGCACAGCGTTCGAACGGCATATATTCCACTAAGCCTGTCGTAATCGCATTAACGGCATCGCCTGCACTGCGGGAAAGAAGTAGGTGTTGTAAAAATAAAAGCGAAGTATTTTTCCAATCAATTTTGCTTTCCAAATGGTAAAGCTTTAGCTGATGAAGATACATTTCCCTAATAAAATCGATTTGCTGTTCTTTTACTTGAAAATTCTTATTGTTAAGGCAAATAAGCAGGGTGTCATTTAAGCAAGGAATTTGGATAAGGGGAGAATCACCCGAGTTTTGGCCTATTAATCTTTCAATTGCCATGGATAGGTGGCTGGTTTTCCGAGCCTTTAAGGTTTTACACATTTCAAGCAAATGATCGTCTACTGGATTCTCATTGGAACAGACAACGCTATCGATGACATACTCTTCTTTGTCTTTTTTCAAAATGGCAACCCATTTCATTGGGAGAACATTAGTTTCAATAATGATTTTTGCGCTGTAGTCGTTTCGGTATTCCGTGTCCTGACTGAGCAGTGCCTGGTCAAGTATTCTTATGAAAAAGGCTTGAATGGCCTGATGGTCAAGAAATGTGGACTCCGGATCTCTGTCCAGAAGCTTGTGAAACATATTTTCAATGGTTGTGATAAGGGAAAGGGCTTCATATTCATCATACTTGCTGGAAAAACGCTTTTGCCATTCTGCAAGCAAGGATAGGATAAAAGAATCAGCATTAAGGTTTTTATTTTGAAATACATCTTTAATAGCGAACTGAATGATGACATCAATTTCATCTACTAAACTTTGATTGCGATATTTTAATGAAGGCATAAGTTCCTTCCACTCTTTTAAAAAGGGAGAACTTAGCTCGTAAAGAATGGAAAGTCCTTTTAATAAAAGCCGCTCCACTTTTTCTTCCATAAAGCTTCCACCTCCGGACAATCTATATTTATATAATAATATGGAATGGAAAAATTTCCAATACGCCCTTAGTAGTATTCCCCCGACATTTGACGGGGGTGCCTATAAATTTCCGATATTTTCAGTGATTGTAGTTGTCTTGAAAGAAGTGTAAGGTAAAGTAAGTGATTATTATTTAAATATTCCGAATTGTAGGAGGGTTTTTATGGAGAATCCGGTTCAACTTGAAGGAACAACTAGTAAGAAAGCTTTTTGGTCTGCATTGACAGCGGGGTTTTTAGCTCTTGGACTGCTTTTAGTGTCATTCGGCATTTCTGGTGTCGCTTATGCAGTACCAATTGCGGGTGTAGGTGATTTCTATGTTGAGTTTGATAAATTAGAAGGCACAGGATATACCTTCTATCCAAAAATGGGGGAAACAAGCTCAGAGGATTCTGCACCACAAGGAACAAACCTTATTGAAAATTTAACGATTACCAATTTGCAATTATACAAGGATTTTAAGGTAGGCAGTGAGTGGATACGAGTCAAGATTCAGGCTTCCAAGCCAGTTCAAATCAGCGGACTGCAGCATGATGCCGGCCTTATTGAAGCAGATGCCAAGTTCCAGAACCTGGTCCTCGAGGAGAATCACAGTGATGACTGGCAAAAGCAATTCCAGCAAAAATCGTCCACGATCACATTAGAGCATGCCAAATTAAAAACTCATTATCTATTTCAGAAAACGATTAATATGAACGGAATGAAGCTGACTGTAGAAAGAATTAAAAAATAAGGAGGGAACTAGTATGAAAAAATGGCGAAAAAAGCGGCCGTTTTGGGGTGCCATGCTAACAATTATAAGCGGGCTGATGATTTTATGGGTACCGTTAAACTTATATTTAAGCACCTTCCTTCCTGGGTCGATTGCCGTTATTGGTTTATTATTTGGCGGGATGATAACGTTAATCGGAATCATTGCCTTATTTTTCCCTAATGCGTCACGAATTCTAGGGATTTTTACAATATTCCTATCGATATTATCTGTAATTGGGGCGTTAGGCGGGTTTCTCTTTGGAACAATCTTTGGAATTATCGGAGGTTCACTCTTGACAGCATGGCACTTGGGACCGGCTAAAGTGAAGTCTACAAGGTCAAGCGGTGTCGAAGAAACCGTTCAACACACCTTCACCTTCTAAAGGAGACCAAATTATGTGGTGGAAAAACAAATCTTTCTTGATAAGCTGCAGTGTTGCGATCATGTTTTTCTCGCTCTTCTCTTTTAGTTACGGTGCTAGGGCAGAAACAACAACCGATATGGAAGGCTTTATCATTGAGGCAGACCGAGTGGTTGGGACTGGGATGTCAGCTTCCATTGTAGAGCGAGAAACATCCGCAACTGACAAAAAGCCGATGCTGCAAATTAAATATAAATCGGCCACGATATATGGTATGAAATTAACAAAGCGGGTTAATTCCGGCAACGGACCAATAAGCATTGTCTTAAATGCAAAAGGACCAGTTACCGTATATGGAATGACAGTTGATATCTCGGCCATTTCCTTTAAAGGAGCCTGTATCCATGCGGCAGAAACAGTCCCACAGCTAGGGATGGAAAATGTTACGATGGTGGCTCACTTTATGGAGTCAGATGACAGCGTCATCAATCAATTGACACTAAAAACGGTTTCAGGAAACGCTGGCCCTGAAAAGCCGGACCAGCTGCAAATCCTTCAAGATTTAAGCAAGCTTCCTTTGGAGCAATTGAAAAAGGAAATTGAAAAAATCATGTCGGGACACCTGCCGCTTACCTGTGCTGATAGCAACACTGCTGGGGCCTCGGAGGATTTGGTTGGAAAAATTACTGACCCGATTCAGGACGTAATTGGTGGAATCACGGACCCGCTAAGTCCAGTGACAAAGCCTTTAGAGCCGGTTTTGAAACCGCTAGACCCGGTTGTTAGTGTACTTGATCCAGTTTTGAAACCTGTTGAGACCGTCTTGGATCCGGTATTGCAGCCGCTGGAACCAGCTTTAAATCCGCTTAAGCCTGCACTAAAACCGCTTGATCCGGTCGTTCAGCAGTTGGAACCTGTCATCAAACCGTTAGAACCGGTGATAAACGGTACGGTTAATACGGCAAATCAAACGGTGCAGACGGTTTGTTCAAAGCTTCAGTCTGCAAACGGTGTAATTACGAAGGAGCTTGGTTTGCAATTAATCGATGAAGCATTGGCGAAAAAGGTCGATCTAAATCAGGTATGTCCGACAGATACGACTCTGACTAACCAATTGGTAAAAATAGAAGAAAGCTTATTGAATACACTGGGAATTTCAAAGTTGCTGGGATTACTGATTCCGAATGATCCTGTTTCGAAGCTTACCAAATTGCGTGATGAGATTGTGAAAAAACCGGATGGATCGGTCATTTATAGTCAATAGAAAAAGAGCAGGTGTGCCTGCTCTTTCATTTTTTTTTGGATTAAAATGCCCAATTTCCTGCTTTAAAAATAGGTTCTGTCTGTCCATCTTTGGTGATGCCATTGATGTCCATTTCGGCTGACCCAATCATGAAATCAACGTGGGTGATGCTTTCATTCAGTCCATTTTCTTTCAGTTCATCAGATGACATTTTCTTGCCGCCATCAATACAGAAAGAATAAGCGCTGCCAATGGCAAGATGGTTTGAGGCGTTTTCATCAAACAAAGTGTTGAAGAAAAGAATGTTAGATTGGGAGATTGGCGAGTTATACGGAACTAGTGCCACTTCACCCAGATAGTGGGAGCCTTCATCGGTTTCCACAAGATGCTTCAAAACTTCTTCGCCTTCCTCTGCTTTTACTCCGACAATTTTGCCATTTTCAAAAGTGATCGAAAAACGATCGATGATATTTCCGCCGTAGCTGAGCGGTTTCGTGCTGGCGACGGTGCCGTTTACGCCAGTTTTTAACGGAACTGTAAATACCTCTTCCGTCGGCATATTCGCCATAAACTCCACACCATTTTCGTTGATACTGCCTGCGCCAACCCAAAGATGGTTTTTCGGCAGCTCGATCGTTAAATCTGTGCCAGGTGCTTTGTAATGCAGCTTTGCATACCGTTTTTCGTTGAGGTATTTGACTTTTTCATGAAGGGTTTCATCATGCTTTTTCCAGGCTTCGACTGGATTTTCTGCATCCACACGGACTGCTTTAAAAATGGCTTCCCAAAGCTTTTCAACCTGCTTTTCAGTGGGCTCATTCGGAAATACCTTGGCAGCCCAGGCAGGGGAGGCAGAGGCGACGACCGTCCAGCTGACCTTGTCTGATTGTATCGCTTGACGATGCTTAGTCATTGCTTTTCCGGCAGCTTTTTGGAAATTGGCAATCCTCTGCGGGTCTACACCTTTTAGCAAGTCCGGGCTTGAAGACACCACCGACATAAAGGCTGCACCCTGCCCGACTAATTCTTCCATTTCTTTTGCCCGCCACTGCGGGTATTCGTTGAAGACTTCATCCGGTGCCAATTCATATTTTGTTTTCGTGACTACATCATCGGTCCAGTTGACAATGACATTGCGGGCACCCGCTCCATAAGCCTTTTTGACGACCAAGCGAACAAACTCGGCAGAATCCAAGGAAGCGTTGACCACTAAGCTTTGACCTTTTTGAATATTGACGCCGACTTTAACGGCAAGCTCTGCGTATTTTTCAAGGTTTGTCTGGAATTGACTCATATGTATAATCTCCTTTATCAGAATCTTCTTTTATTGTAGCGTTTTTATTTTAAAAAAGAAAATGATAGAGGTAATGTGTATTTTTAAGCAAAAAAAACAGCAGGAACAGTGTTCCTACTGAAGTTTGCTTCCATAAACCTTTATATTAAAATATACCCCCGCGGAAAATAAAACGATAAATGTAATAATACCTGACAATGAAGTGGGAGCCATAAATGTTGACAATTCCACTTTGTCCACCGCCTTTGAAATATGTAATGTTTACACTCTAAGTATAATACTAGAAGGGGTAATTGTGAATAATTTAGTACAATTTTTTGTCTGAAATTTGAACAATAATTAAAGCCTGCTATGCTAGGATCCCAGTTTAATAGATTCTTTTTCAAATGAATAAAACATCAGCCAATAAAAGAAGGCGCTGAGGAGAGTAAGCAAAAATAGTACAAAAAATGTCCAGTTGTATCCAATCCAAACCGTCATTGGAATGGACAACGGGGCAATGGTACGGCTGAGCGTAAAGCGCAGGCTCGCGGCAGCAAAGTACTGTCCCCGCATATGCTCGGGAGCGAGTTTGGACACAAAGCTTTGCTGTAGACCTGCACCCATCAATTCTGCAAAAGTAAATACCGCCATTGCCAAAATCAATCCCCAAATCCACTGCGTTTGGCTAAACAGAATCAATGAAACTCCATATACAACCGATGAAAATACGAAAATATTTCTTTCATTAAAATTAGCTGTCCATTTGGTCACGATGACAGTTAATAACGCAACTAGAAGACCGTTTTCTGCGAGTACTAACCCAAAGGCTTGCTCGCCGCCAACCTTAAATGACCAATCCCCAAAGGAAAGTAGATTTTGATTGTGAACAACATCCTTCATATACACAGGAAACAATAGGTCCAACTGCATGAATGTTTGGCCGGCTAAAACCCCCGCCACGATAAACAAGAGAAACGTTTTATCCCGTACAATTATTACATAATCCCGAAATTGATTGATTAAAAAATAGTACCATTTTCCGTCGACGGATAAAGCTGAAGTTTTTTGAACGGGCACTGTTTCTTTTGTTAATTTTGCTAATATAATGCCAAGCATCATACAAACAATCGCAGCAGCAAGCAATAACTGGAAGCGGTAATGGGCATAAAAAATCCCGCCTAAAATAGGGCCGATGACTACTGCAATATTGATAGATGTATAAAATATGGCGAATACCTGGCCGCGGTGTTTTTCCTCCACTAAGTCGGCAACCATGGCCTGGCTTGCTGGCCAATAAAAGGAGCCGAAAACACCGGCCGCCGCAAACGCTGCGAATCCAAGTATGGGGGACTGAAACCAGGGAGAACTTGCTGCTGAAAAAGCTAAAAAGGAAAATCCTTGCCCGATGGAAGAGAGAACCATCATTCGTTTCCGCCCAAATCGGTCGGCACAGTAGCCGCCCAACAGGTTAGCTGCCACCGCAAATATTTGTGAAAAAACCAATAACAAACCAGCTTTGCTCTTGCCGAATTCCTCTGCAAAATATATCGACAGAAACGGAAAGAACATCCAATAAGTAATATTCATGGCCGCCTCACCGAACAGGCGAACCTTTAAATTCGTATCCCAATCTCTAATCCGCATGAAAAATATCCTCATTTCCAAAAATGGTGCCAATTTATCATACTATTCAAGTGGAAGGGAATACAAGAAAAAAAGAGACTGCTATCCCATCACTTCTTAGCAATAATGTAGTTGAAGTTTCGGAATTACTGAATCCATTAGAGACGTATGCTATATTTAACTTACTGTAATTTGAAAGGATGTTTTAAATATGGCAAAAAGTGTTGTAATTGCTGAAAAACCTTCTGTCGCACGTGATATTGCACGTGTGCTTAATTGTAATAAAAAAGGAAATGGGTATCTAGAAGGCGATAAATATGTCGTTACCTGGGCACTAGGACACCTCGTCACGCTTGCTGACCCAGAAGATTATGATGTGAAATATAAAACATGGAAATTAGAAGATCTGCCAATGCTGCCTGAACGTTTGAAGTTAACAGTAATTAGGCAGACCGGGAAACAGTTTAATGCCGTTAAGAGTCAACTGACTAGAAATGATGTCAACGAAATAGTCGTGGCGACTGATGCAGGGAGAGAGGGAGAATTAGTTGCACGTTGGATTATTGATAAAGTAAAAGTCAATAAACCCATTAAACGTCTATGGATCTCATCTGTTACTGATAAAGCGATTAAAGATGGTTTTGCAAACTTGAAGCCTGGTAAGTCTTATGACAATTTATATGCTTCAGCTGTCGCACGTTCAGAAGCTGACTGGTATATTGGGCTGAATGCAACACGTGCTTTAACGACCAGGTTCAATGCCCAACTAAACTGCGGACGTGTACAAACACCTACTGTTGCGATGATTGCAGCACGTGAGGACGAAATCAAAAACTTCAGAGCACAAACCTATTATGGTATTGAAGCTCAAACATCCAACCAACTAAAGCTGACTTGGCAGGATGCAAAAGGAAACAGCCGAAGCTTCGATAAAGAAAAAATTGAGTCGATTGTCAAAAAGCTTGGCAGACAAAATGCGATTGTAACGGAAATTGAGAAAAAGCCTAAGAAGTCTTTTTCCCCGGGTCTTTATGATTTAACAGAATTGCAGCGAGATGCGAATAAAATCTTTGGCTACTCTGCTAAGGAAACGTTAAACATTATGCAAAAGCTGTACGAGCAGCATAAAGTTTTAACGTATCCTCGTACCGATTCGCGATACCTTTCTTCTGACATTGTCGGAACACTCCCTGAACGGTTGAAAGCATGTGCAATAGGTGAATATCGTCCAATAGCTAATAAGGTCTTAAGTAAGCCTATTAAAGCTACTAAAGCTTTTGTTGATGACAGCAAAGTATCCGATCATCATGCGATAATACCAACAGAAAGCTATGTAAACTTCTCAGCCTTCACAGATAAAGAGCGTAAAATATATGATTTAGTCGTAAAACGTTTCTTAGCGGTATTATTCCCGGCATTCGAGTACGAGCAGTTAACGCTCCGGGCCAAAATTGGTGATGAGAACTTCGTGGCTCGCGGAAAAACTATTTTATCAATGGGCTGGAAAGAAGTTTACAATAATCGCTTTGAAGATGATGATGTGGCAGATGATCTGAAAGAACAGATTTTACCTCGCATCGAAAAAGGCGACACATTAAATGTGAAACTAATCGCGCAAACGGCTGGACAAACAAATCCCCCAGCACGCTTTAACGAGGCGACATTGCTTTCGGCAATGGAAAACCCAGTAAAGTACATGGAAACAACCAATAAACAGCTCGCAGAAACATTAAAATCTACAGGTGGACTGGGAACGGTTGCAACACGTGCTGACATTATTGACAAGCTATTCAACTCGTTCTTAATCGAAAAGCGGGGCAAAGACATTCATATTACTTCCAAAGGCCGGCAATTGCTGGATTTAGTGCCGGAAGAGCTAAAATCCCCTGCTTTAACAGCGGAGTGGGAACAAAAGCTTGATCAAATTGCGCATGGCAAGTTGAAAAAAGAAGTGTTTATCGGTCAAATGAAAAACTACACTAAAGAAATCGTGGCTGAAATTAAAGCAAGCAGTAAAAAATATAAGCACGATAATATTTCTACAAAAAATTGTCCTGACTGTGGAAAACCAATGCTTGAAGTGAATGGAAAAAAGGGAAAAATGCTCGTTTGCCAGGATCGGGAATGTGGGCATCGTAAAAATGTCTCACGTGTTACAAACGCACGCTGTCCACAATGCCATAAAAAACTTGAGCTTCGTGGCGAGGGTGAGGGCCAAATCTTCGCATGTAAATGTGGATATCGTGAAAAACTTTCTGTTTTCCAAGAACGCCGGAAAAAAGAATCCGGTGGGAAAGTGGATAAACGGACAGTACAAAAATATTTAAAGAACCAGCACAAAGATGAAGAACCCTTGAATAGTGCGTTGGCTGACGCGTTAAAAGGGTTGAAGTTTGATTAACACCATACTTAAGGGGCTATTCAAGAAGATTGAATTTCTTTATGAATAGCCTCTTTCATTCATTATCCTGCTAAAGTGATAATGCGCTAAAATTCAGAAAATTTAGTTGACAGGCAAGGTATCTGTCACATAAAATATTATCAAACTAATAATAATTTTTAGAATGGGTGAAAAAATCATGAGGCAGCGCCGAAGAACCGTTCAAAATTTTATAACGTTTATTAAAGAGGCTGGATTCCAAATCTAATCAGAAATGGAATCCAGCCTCTTTCTTTATCTTACTAAAGTAATAGAGGAGTGGAGAGAAATGATCACATTAACAGGTAACAGTCTAACATTGGAGCAAATGAAGGAAGTATTGTACCGCGGCCAAAAGGTTGGCGCTTCGGAACAAAGCATGGAGGCAGCAGCCAAGAGCCGGGAAGCAGTGGAACGAATTGTTTCTGAGCGTAGAGTGGTTTATGGAATCAATACCGGGTTTGGAAAGTTCAGCGATGTACTTATCGATAAAGAACATGTACAGGATCTGCAGTTGAATTTAATCCGCTCGCATGCCTGTGGAGTAGGGGAGCCATTCCCAGAAGTGGTGTCAAAAGCAATGGTCGTTCTTCGTGCCAATGCCCTGTTAAAAGGTTACTCAGGCATTCGTCCGGTAGTCATTGAAAGACTGATTGAGCTAGCTAACAAAGACATTATTCCGGTTATTCCACAGCAGGGTTCACTAGGTGCTAGCGGGGATTTGGCGCCATTATCCCATTTGGCATTAGTGGTTGTAGGTGAAGGCGAAGTATTCTATAAAGGCGAGCGTGTGGAAGCAGGCAAAGCACTTCAGCAGGAAGGTCTTTTCCCACTAACACTTGAGGCTAAAGAAGGTCTTGCTCTCATTAACGGAACGCAGGCCATGACAGCTATGGGGGTCGTCGGATACCTAGAAGCAGAGCAGCTTGCTTTCGAAAGTGAATTGATTGCCTCCATGACGATTGAAGGGTTAAACGGAATTCTCGATGCTTTTGCAGAAGAGGTTCAAGTGGCAAGAGGCTACCAGCAACAGATTGATACAGCAGCAAGAATCCGCCGCTATTTGAGTGACAGCTTATTAACAACGATGCAGGGAGAACTGAGGGTTCAGGATGCTTACTCTCTTCGCTGCATCCCACAGGTTCAAGGTGCTTCCTGGCAAGCCCTTGATTATGTAAAAGAAAAGCTGGAAATCGAAATGAATGCAGCGACCGATAACCCATTGATTTTTGATGACGGGGAAAAGGTCATCTCCGGTGGAAACTTCCACGGGCAGCCAATTGCATTTGCAATGGACTTTATGAAAATCGCAGTAGCAGAGCTTGCTAATATTTCGGAACGTCGTGTGGAACGGTTAGTTAATCCGCAATTAAGCGATCTGCCGCCGTTTTTAAGCCCGCAGCCAGGCCTTCAATCAGGGGCAATGATTATGCAGTATGCAGCCGCTGCCCTTGTTTCAGAAAATAAAACTTTGGCACATCCAGCAAGTGTGGATTCCATTCCATCATCGGCAAACCAAGAGGATCATGTAAGCATGGGGACGATTGCATCAAGGCATGCATATCAAATAATCCAAAATACCCGCAGAGTCCTTGCGATTGAGATGATTTGCGCCATGCAGGCCGTCGAATATCGCGGTGTAGAGAAAATGGCGACCCATACGAAGAACTTCTATGAAAAAGGTCGTGAGCAGGTGGCATCCATTAACCAGGACCGCATCTTCTCAAAGGATATCGAAAGACTGGCAGAATGGATGAAAACCGTGGAATTTTCTCAGTTTATGAAGAAATTAAGCTTCGAAAAATAAACAGTGTAAAAAGGCGTGAAAACTCTTCACGCCTTTTACTCTGTCTGCTCAGGAAGCAGGCGGGCGGTATCCTGCCTGGTGTCCTCTTCCTCAATTCTATTTTTGAAGGCCTCCTGGGTGACAATAAATTCTTCATCCCCGATTGCCTGCTCAGCATGACTCTCGGTCATGGTGTTCTTGGGGAATTCACCCGGATGGTTTTTGTTTTTATGATTAAAATGTTCTCCACGTGCCAAGTCTAACACTCCTTTCGTTATCGCTTGTAGCATGCCCCAATAAAGCTGAAAACATTACCGATTTATTTTTCAACCGAAATGGAGCTTTGTTATAATAAATATAGTGAGTATGCTAAAAAAGGAGGGCAAGAACATGGATATGTTTCATATTGTCTCAGAAGATCGGATTAAAAAAGCATACAAAGATGGTGAATTTGATAACCTTCCTGGATATGGAAAACCCCTTAAGCTTGATGATTTATCAGGTATTCCTGAAGAGCTTCGGATGGCTTACAAAATCATGAAAAATGCTGGCTTTACAGAAGAGGAAAACCATTTACGCAAAGAGATGATGAGCATCGAGGATCTCATCAAAAAATGTGACGACAGCGGCGAGAAAGAAGATTTGCAAAAAAAGTTAAATGAAAAGCTCCTTCGCTTTAATCAATTGATGTCAAAACGGGGGGCGAAAACAAATTCGTCCATTTTTAAAAATTACGAACAAAAGGTAGAAAAACGGTTTAAATAAATTCTGATTAGTAAAAAAAGCTGGCGAGGAGAGAATTTTTACAATTCCTCTTCACCAGCTTTTTCTTCTAATTTGGCAGGCTTGCAGATGCGGTCTAAGAAATAACCTGCAAATACCATAAAAGCAATGGGGATTGAAAAGTTTAACACATGAACAATGGTCAATGCCTATCACCTCTATTTTTATTCGGAATATTAATAATATTCTGTGTTTTGTTATGTTGTTAATATTATATGCTAATCGTCACAAATTAGACAAATGTTTTCGTCATAAAATCAGAGCCCAAAATAAATAAAGAAAATTTTTCTTCCCACAAATTAGGAGAATATTCGACTTTAAATTCTCTATTATTTATATATTCCAATTTTAGGTAATGGTAATTAGAGGAAAAAGTGTGGGGGTTTGTCAAAAAATGTCTAAAAAAGAGGTTCGGAATATTAAAAATGCTGACAAAAACTAACACTTTGTTATAAAAGGACTAGTTATAATGAACTTACTAAAGAGTTAGTGTGAATTTAGTCCTAGAAAAGATGAACTAATGAAATAATAAATAGACAGTTATTTTTCAGAAAAAGGCAAACTTGGTGAAAATCAAGGACGCAAAGCCGAGGGTCTAAGGTGGAAATAGGAGAAGCTATGATGGCCGGGCTGCCTGAAATACGGGTAAGTATTTTAGGGGGTTGTTAAAATGAATTTGGGGATTGAGCAGATGGAGAAGCTTGACAAGGAGTGGCTGGTACTAATTATGGAAGCTAAGAAGATTGGATTATCAGTAGAAGATATTCGAAATTTCCTAAGCGGTAATCACCAATCGGAACAATTCGTTACATACCAAAATGAAAAAGCATCCTACAAAAATTAAGAATTTTTGTAGGATGCCTTTTTTTTATACATTTTAACTGTTGTTTTGATTGTTCCGCCATTTATTAAATTCCAAGAACTCGCGGAATTGATCTTTTGAAACACCGGAGGTCATGGCTTCTTTTACTAAATTCATCCAATCATTGTCCAATTCCGTCTTGTCAATCTGCTCATGTATAAAATGTTCAACTGGAATGTTTAATACACCGGCAATCTTTTCAAGAAACTGTATGGACGGATTTTTTTGAAGGTTTCTCTCAAGCGAGCTTAAATAGGATTTTGCAACTCCTGCCTGCTCTGCTAGTTCGGAAAGTGACATCTTCTTCTCTTGGCGGAATTTCTTTACGCGGTCACCTATCATGAATTCTCACACACCTAAAAATAATTTATAACATCATTCTATCAAAAAGAATTTGAGAGTACCATATTAAGAACAAAGGAATATGGCAAATTATCGAAATTTGAATAATTAATTTTTATATTGAGAAAGTAGTTTTGAAAAATAAGTCCGTTAGCGTTAATATTAAAGTGTTGCCAAAAATGTCATAAAGTAATCGTTTTTATATACCAGGATTCGCACAAAACGGTCTCCAAACAAAAGAATTTATTCAAAAAGGCAGGGGAACATTACATGATTGTCTTAAAGTCACAACGAGAAATCGAAGCAATGAAAAAGGCAGGAGAAATCCTCGCTGCCTGTCACAAAGAAATTGCCAAAATGATTAAGCCAGGGATTACCACTTGGGAAATTGATCAGTTTGTGGAGGGATTTTTAAAAAAGCATAATGCTACTCCGGAACAAAAAGGTTATAAGGGCTACGAATACGCAACATGCGCAAGTATTAACGATGAAGTCTGCCATGGCTTCCCGCGCAAAGACCCATTGCTGGAAGGGGACATCGTCACGATTGATATGGTTGTTAATTACAACGGAGCCTTGGCTGATTCAGCCTGGTCTTACGCAGTTGGCGAAGTTTCCGAAGAGACTAAGCATTTGTTAAAAGTTACAAAGGAAGCCTTGTACAGGGGAATTGAACAAGCGGTTCCAGGCAACCGGATTGGCGATATCGGTCATGCCATCCAGACTTATGTGGAAAGTGAAGGACTATCGGTTGTTCGCGACTTTATTGGACATGGGATTGGAGCAGTGATTCACGAAAAGCCGGATGTACCGCATTACGGTTTGCCAGGTAAAGGCCCAAGAATTAAAGAGGGAATGGTATTTACGATTGAGCCAATGGTGAATATCGGATTATTATTCACCAAAATGGATTCCAACGGATGGACAGCAAGGACTGTCGATAGCACCTATTCCGCCCAATATGAGCACACAATCGCCATCACCAGAGATGGCCCGATCATTTTAACTGATCAAGATTAAAAAATAAAAACAGATCTCGTTCGAGGTCTGTTTTTATTTTTTACGCAAGTTTCCCAATTCTTCAACTAGAGCCTGCATTTCATTAGGGCTGAAGGAATTCTTTTTCATTACCATTTCATAAATCTCTTTCAACTCTTCATACATTTCCTCATCAAAATGGGAAGGCTTAATCGCACCAAGATTCAAAACCTTTAACTTCTCTTTAATTTGCTCAATCATATATTCAACATTTTCTACCGACTTCAGCGATAAATCCATTTCGGTCACCCTTTCAGAAATTCATATGTTAGCTAATAAGAAAGAATAAAATTTTCCCAAATTTTATTCTTTATTAACGCATAAATTCAACTACGCCTCTGTCTTCGTCCTAACGGACTCGCCAATCGGTTAGTTTCCATTTAATCTTTTCATGTTCAATGGATGATGTCAATACATAAAAATTAGGGCCAGACTTGCATACCCTCTCTAGATAAAGCAAAATAAATGATAGGTAAATTCATTGGAATAATTTTCATTCATTTTTATGATTAAGCAAGGAGAGGTTAAGATGACAAAGAATAAATTTTGGCAGGGAATGCTGATTGGAGCCATTGCTGGCGGAGCGGTCAGCCTTTTCGATAAACAAACCCGGCAAATTATGAAAGAACACGTGGGAAGAGTTTCCGGAAAGGTGTCCTATGTTGTCCGGCATCCGGGTGAAATGGTCGGGAAGGTAAAGGAAACAGCAGAGAAAATTATGGATACCGTCGAACATGCGGGAGAAGATATCTCCTATATCATGGATAAGGTGGATGAGCTTCGCGACCTGACACCTAAAATCAAAGAGTCTTTTAAAAATGAGGACCAAGCTGATATGGTGGAGGAAATCTTTGCAGAGAAAGAATATAACTGAATAAAGGAGAGGTGATAATGAAGGACAAAGGAAATGTTCGCTCTTCGTTAATCCGCCTGCTTTGGCACCGGATTGACGAGGATGATCTTCCGGGAATGAGTGCGCAGTTAGCCTATTATTTTCTTCTTTCACTGTTTCCACTTTTAATTGTAATTTTTTCCCTAATGCCATATCTCCCTTTTCACGAACAAGATGTTTTAGGGATAATTAGTGGCTTTGCGCCGGAAGATGCTATGGAATTGATTAAAAAAAATATAAGTGAAATCATGAGTCACCGGAATAGCGGGTTGCTTTCTTTCGGGGTAATCGGGACGATTTGGTCGTCCTCTAATGGAATTCATGCGATTATGAGGGCTTTTAACAAGGCTTATAATGTGGAGGAGAGCCGCCCGTTTATTGTTTCCCGCGGCATGGCCATTTTGCTGACATTCGGGATGATTTTGGTTTTTATTGTTGCCATTGTTCTGCCGGTGTTTGGCAGGGAAATTGGTTTGTTTTTATTTTCCCAATTTGGCTATTCAAGTGAATTTTTAAAACTTTGGAATACATTAAGCCTGGCTGTCAGCGCGATTATTTTATTTCTAATTTTTACAGGATTATACTGGGTGGCCCCAAATGTTAAACTGCGCTGCCGTAGTGCCTTTCCAGGTGCCGCCTTTGCGACTGTTGGCTGGATCATTTCCTCGCTAGGCTTATCCTACTATGTGGGGAATTTCGGCAATTATTCGGTTACATACGGTAGTATTGGAGCAATTATTGTGTTGATGCTTTGGCTGTACATTTCTGCCTTTATCATCATTTTAGGCGGCGAAATCAATGCATTCTACAGTGAAGAAAAACGTTCTAACTGCTAATACTTACCTTTATGAAAATCGTTTATCTGTCCAAACTAGGATTGGGGACTACTTCATTACTAGGGAGGTTTGGACTTTGACAAAGCATACAAAAAAAGACGGCGGCACGAAACAAAAAGGCAAAGGCAGCAAAGGGAATAAGACATCAGGATCCGCTAATGGGTCAAACGGATACCATTAATGGTTATAGTTATAGAAAAGGACTGGGTACTTTTGTACCCGGTCCTTTATGTTTGCCTAATTTGCGGATAGGCGCTTGTCACTTGCGGATAGCGGTTCTCAACTTGCGCATGGCTGGCTCCACCTTGCGGATAGCAGCTCCCAACTTGTGTATAATGCGCCCCAAGTTGCAGATTGTCGCTCCCAACTTGCGAAGTGGCCCCCATCCTTATTTTAAAAGCCGTAAACTATTTAAAATGACCAGAATTGTGCTGCCCTCATGGCCGATGACGCCAAATGGCAGGTCGATTATCTGAAAGAAGTTCGACGAAATCAACACCATGATGACCGCAATGGAGAAAACAACATTTTGCTTAATGATCCGGTTCATTCGTTGTGACAACCGAATGGCTTCTGAAATTCGTGGCAGGTCGTTTTTCATAAGAACAATATCTGCTGTTTCCAGGGCCACATCCGATCCTTCTCCCATGGCAATCCCGACATTGGCAATGGCAAGTGCCGGGGCATCGTTGATACCGTCACCGACCATTGCGACATTTTTATATTTGTCTTTTAACTTTTTCAGATGCTCCACTTTTGTTTCCGGCAGGCATTCAGCAAAGAATTCAGCGACGTGGCTTTCTGCGGCAATCGCCTTCGCCGTTTTTTCACTGTCACCGGTTAGCATAATCGTATGAATGCCTTGTTTTTTCAAGTGGTCAATAGCAAGCTTTGTTTCTTCGCGGACAACATCCTTTAAGCCAAATGCGGCACTTAATTCTCCGTCAATTTCCACATAAACAAGGGTATTACCCTGGCTCGCAAGATCTTTTGCAAGACCGTCCGCGAATTTCTCCGTTAGTTCTGTACCGACAAACGCAGCTTTACCAATCTTCCACTGTTCCCCATTTACTACCGCTTTAATTCCCCAGCCTGGGACGTCCTCAAGGCTGTCAGGGTGAAATAACTCCTTAGAAACGTTTTCCTTCGCATATTTCACAATCGCCTGTGCAAGCGGATGATTGGAGTGACTTTCAATCGAAGCTGCCTTCCAAATCAGGCTGTCTTTATCAAGTCCATTCTTAACAATAACTTGTGTGACGACCGGTTTGCCTTTTGTAAGAGTACCGGTTTTATCGAAAGCAATGGCTCCTAGATGGCTGAGGTTTTCCAAATGGACGCCGCCCTTTACCAATATTCCGTGCCTTGCTCCATTGGAAATAGCCGATAAAGTGGCAGGCATAATCGAAGCCACCAGCGCACATGGGGAGGCTACCACCAATAAAATCATCGCCCGGTAAAAGGATTCGTTCCAGTCCCAGCCAAGCAAAAAGTGTGGTACGAAGAACATCGCCAATACTACAAGCAGGACGACCTTAACATACGTTCCTTCAAAGCGCTCAATGAAAAGCTGTGACGGCGACTTTTCACTTTGGGCCGATTGCACGAGCTGAATAATTTTTTGAAAAAGAGTATCGCTGCTTTCCTTTGAAACATTGACGGTAATGGCGCCGGACAGATTCACAGTTCCGGCAAACACCTCTTCCTGTTCGCCTTTGGACACAGGCATTGACTCACCGGTAATCGCGGCTTCGTCGATATTTGTATGCCCTTTGACAATCGTTCCATCGGCCGGAACCCGTTCACCCGGCTTAATGAGAATCAGGTCGCCGACCCGAAGTTCAGATACAGATACAAGCTTTTCTAAAATGCCGGAGATCAGAACGGCCTCTTCAGGCTGCAGCTCCATGAGTGAGGAAATTTCCTTATGGCTTTTATTCATCGTGTAGGTTTCCATTGCTCCGCTGACAGCAAAAATAAAGATGAGGATAGCCCCCTCTGTCCAGTAGCCGATAATGGCAGAACCAATCGCAGCAAAGATCATCAGCATTTCAACATTTAATTCTTTGTTTTCATAGGTTGCCTCAATGCCTTCCTTTGCTTTGGCAAAGCCGCCGATGACGAATGCGAGCAGATAGGCAACAATTGATTCTGCTTCTTGGCCGTTTTTATCGAGAAGCCAGCCTGCAAGGATGAAGACACCACTTAACCCGGCAGCAATCAATTCTGCTTGCGGTTTTATTTTTTCTAAAAAACTGGTCTTTGGAATTCCCTTCGTGAGAACTTTTGTTTCGGAAACCATGCTTGTCACTCTCCTTTAATAAAATCTAATTGAGAAAAATAATCAAAATCACAACCCTTAAAAAACACGAAAGCTGTCATCAAGGGATGACAGCAGAACTTGCAGATTAGAATTATTCTTATTTGTTTTCATTCTACCATACATTTTATGAGAATGATATGGTTTTGCGCTAAGAATTTTCTTGGTGCGGAATAAAGACGTTTCTTTTTCCAAACATAAAGATAGTGAAGGAGACAAACAACAGCAGCGTACTAATAATATAAAAGAAGCTGACGTTTTGAAAATACTTAATAAATAGACCGCCGATAACTGGGCCGGCTAAGCTTCCAAGGCTGTAAAAGATGCCGCATAATAAATTTCCGGTCGGCAGCAGGTTTCTTGGAACCAAATCGGCCATGAAGCTGATTCCTAATGAGAAAGTAGATCCAACGAGCATGCCGGAGATAAGGAAAGTCACGAATAAACCAAATGATGAATGTTCAAGAAAGCTGGCGGCTGTAAAACTGCAAAAGCCGAGAAAAAGAACTGTCATTAAAACTTTCCTCCGCCCATATTGGTCACTTAACAGTCCTAATGGCAGCTGGGTTATAATGCTGCCAATGGCAAATCCCGATAAAACTAGGGATACGCTCGATACTGCTAAATCCATTCGTAAGGCGTAGATAGGAAAGCTTCCGTTCAAGGAAGCTTCCAGAAAGCCATAAACAAATGTTGGTAAAAAAGCAACCCAGCCGTATTTTAAGGCTTTTGTAAACTGTTTGATCATCGAAAAAAAAGAATTAATTTTGACTTCCTGTTCAGGAAATTCATTTTTTAGTACAAAGACAAATCCCCATCCGATTAAGCATAGAATGGAAGATACTATAAATGGCAGGGCTTCATTTAGATTGACCAGCGGTGTCATCAGCGGACCGGCGGCAAAACCAATGCCAAAGAAAAGCCCGTACAAGGAAACGTTCCTGCCAAGTTTATCCGGAGGAGAGAAGGATGTAATCCAGGTTTGTGTCGCAAAATGTAGCGCGTGATCGCCAATTCCAATCATCAGCCTTAGGAAAAACCAAAACCAAAAGGCCTTCCATAACGGAAATAAAGCAAGCGCAGTAAATACAAGCCCGCCACCCACAATAATGATTGGTTTATAGCCATATTTTCGTAACGGCAATTCCATAAAAGGGGCAACCAACAAAATTCCAATGTAAAGAGCGGTTGCGTTAAGTCCATTTAATGAGGAAGACACCCCGCCTTTTTCAAAAATAACCGCAATCAGCGGCAGCAGCATTCCCTGCGAGAAACCCGAGATGGCCACAATGCTGACTAGGATGGTAAACCGATAATTATTTTTCATTGAATATTCCTCTACTTCAGACGTTCTTCCTAATGATGGTAAACGAGAATATGCTTTATTTGCAAGAAAAATGTTGCAAGTCCATTCCTTTAAATGGTAATCTTTAGTTTGAAAAATTTGGGTATAATGGAAAGAATGATAAAAAAGAGAAGCGTTTAAAATACATAGATGGAGGGAAATCGGTGACAAATAAAATTTTTATGCTGCTGACATTTATCGGGGTCCCCGTTTCAGTTATTGGGACACTGATGCATTGGCCAAGTATTTTCCTATTTATTATTTACTGTTTAACGATCATTGCTTTATCAAGCTATATGGGGCGGGCAACGGAAAGCTTAGCCATTGTGGCAGGGCCGCGTATCGGCGGTCTGTTGAACGCCACTTTTGGAAATGCCGTCGAACTGATTATCTCCGTGTTTGCCTTAAAGGCGGGGCTTGTCGGGGTTGTCCTTGCTTCGTTGACAGGTTCGGTGCTCGGGAATTTGCTGCTCGTTGCAGGCCTGTCCTTCTTTATCGGCGGCTTGAAATACAAGCGGCAGAAGTTTAACGTCTATGATGCCCGCCATAATTCCGGATTGCTAATGTTTGCGGTGATGATTGCATTTGTTATACCGGAAGTTTTTTCAATGGATATGAATGATACTAAGAAATTATCTCTGAGTGTCGGAATCTCGGTCATTTTAATCCTGCTTTACCTCGCAGCTTTATTTTTTAAGCTTGTTACGCATCGTGGGGTTTATCAAAGTGATAACGAGGCTCAGCATCATGATGAAGAGCCGGAGTGGGGGAAAGGAAGAGCCATCCTGGTGTTGCTTATAGCAACGCTGGCGGTTGCCTACATTTCCGAGAATCTCGTTCATACCTTCGAATTTGTGGCGGAATCCTTTGGCTGGACGGAGCTATTTATCGGGATTATCATTGTAGCCATTGTCGGAAACGCGGCAGAGCATGCTTCAGCGGTGTTAATGGCCTTTAAAAATAAAATGGACGTTGCTGTGGAAATTGCCATCGGCTCCACTTTGCAAGTTGCGATGTTCGTCGCACCGGTATTAGTGTTGATTTCCTTGTTTTTTGAAAAATCCATGCCATTACTATTCAGCTGGCAGGAACTAATCGCAATGGTTTCGTCGGTCTTATTGATGGTTGTCATTTCTAACGACGGTGAAACCAACTGGTTCGAAGGGCTCACCTTACTTGCCGCCTATGTCATTATGGGGATTGGTTTTTACCTCTTATAATCAATTATGCAGACACTAAAAAGACTCCAAGCCGATTGGCTTAGAGTCTTTTCTTAACGCATAAGTGCAACTACGCCTCTGTCTTTGCCCTTAGGGGCTCGCAAATCGGCGAGTTTTCTTTATCCTACGGGGTAAGTCTTATGTTTTGGACCGATCATCTTTCATATAGGGTAGTTTCATCAATCGCTTTTATTTGGGACCATCAACCACCAACCTTCATGTTTAGTTTAGGAAAAACACGACTGTTGAATGCATATATAAGAGTATCCCAACCTCCTTAATAAATAATTAAAAACTAAGTAAGCTATGTCGATTGATTGCAGCCCTCCTTTTTGAAAGTTAAGTTTATTATAACTGTTAATTTGAATTTTGTAAATGTTCAGATTATTACATTTTTATTACTTTTCGACTACCCAATTAGATACAGGATTAGGACACTGAGAAAATTTGCAAAAGCGGTGCTTGCCAATGGATAATATGGCCCAACTCCGAGGAAACTACTAGCAGATTATTTATGCTATTTGCGAAAGGAGTTTTTCTTTTGAAAAAAATTGCCTCGGGTCTTTTAATTTTTGTTTTAATGATTTCTTTCATACCGTCTGTCTTCTCTGAAAAAACTGCTGTAAAAAAGGAACCGATAAAGACCCAAATTCCATCCTCGGTAAGGAATATCACAAAGGAAAATACATATCCTAATTCGACTCAGGATTTGCCTTTTCTACAGCCAAGTGATTTGACAAAAAAACTTATAAATTCTTCAAAGGTCAAAATTGAAAACCCTGACCTTATTCGCATGCTTAACGAATCAAGCATAAACGGCACTCCGTTTGCTGTCGGCTACCGTGCCATCATTTACCTTGGCCAGTGGCCTTTGAACTATGAGTCTTTGGAAACCTCGACAAATTGGGAGTATCAAAAAATCAATACGAATTACTTTGATAATCGCGGCGGCAACGCCCCATATCAAATTAAATATGTTCAGGAAGCGCAGAAAATTGTCAGAGGCGGTTTAACGGCTAAAATTCCGAATGCCGAAGACGTGAAGAAAATGATTATTTTAAAGGCGATGCAAAAAACGAATCTACCGCTCGCATTTGATACAATTATCGGTGCCGGTACAAAGAACGATCACATTTATAACATCCCTTCGAACCGGCTTGGCTACCTTTATGCCTATGCGCCTGCCGTGAATGAAAAGGGAAAAGTAACTTACGGTGAAGTCTACTTAATGTTAAAAGGAAACCGCAAATTCATCGTCATCAAAAACGTAACCTCACAGGGAATCGGTGCTTGGATTCCTGTGCAGGACTATGTTTCCTTTGGATTTCTCGCATCCGAACGTCCACGATAAATTTTTTCTGAAGAAGCTCCTGCCAATGTTTCCGGCAGGAGCTTTTTTAGCTAATAGGAAATTATAATTTTTCACAAATTTATAATTTCCTAACGCATAAATTCAATTACGCCTCTGTCTTCGTCCTAACGGACTCGCCAATCGACGCGTTTTCAGTTAAAAAAAGAAGATTGCCAAACCACTGAAATTTGGTTAGGATGAAAAAGGCAATTGAAAAAAAGGAGCGAATTTACGATGGGCAGTCCCACTCATAATAAAAATTCCCAATTAGACTTTTTAAAGCATCGTCTTAATATGTTTCTCGACATTCTCGAAGCCATCGACCCGGAAGATACTGATTTAGACGATATTGACCGTCTGATTACAATGATTGACGAGTTGGAATCAAAAATAAGAGAATTTAATAACCGTGAATTAAGTGAGTCTGTTAAATAGCAGGCTCATTTTTTTGAGAAAAAGTTTCCACGAAATCGATTACATCCAAATCCTTTAAATCTCCCGCCTATAGGAGTATAATTATAACCGTCAAAAAGTTGTAAAAAATTATGCATAATTAGGGGAAAATAGGGAAAGGGGAAACCGACACGTGAATATCGAGAAATTCCAAGAAAGCATGTACGAGCTAGTTGTTGAAACTTCCACAAAGCTGCCAAAGGATGTGCGCCGCGCTATCAAGGCAGCGAAGGAACAAGAAAATGCCGGGACTCGCGCTGCAATGAGCCTAGCTACCATTACTAACAATATTAAAATGGCGGACGACCAGGTGTCACCAATCTGCCAGGATACAGGACTTCCTACTTTTAAAATTAAAACTCCAGTTGGTGTCAACCAATTAGAAATAAAAGAAGCCATTAAAAAGGCGATTATTCAAGCAACAAAAGAGGGCAAGCTGCGCCCTAACGCTGTTGACTCTTTGACTGGTGCCAACAGCGGCGACAACCTAGGTGCTGGCGTTCCGGTTGTTAAATTTGATCAATGGGAAAAAGATTATATTGATGTGAAGCTGATTTTAAAAGGCGGCGGCTGCGAAAACAAAAACATTCAGTATAGCCTGCCTTGTGAATTAGAAGGACTTGGACGCGCAGGGCGCGACCTTGATGGGATCCGCAAGTGTATCATGCACTCTGTTTACCAAGCACAGGGACAAGGCTGTTCTGCAGGCTTCATTGGCGTCGGCATCGGCGGCGACCGTTCCTCCGGCTATGATTTGGCAAAGGAACAGTTATTCCGTTCGGTTGATGATGTGAATCCAAATGAAGACCTTCGTAAATTGGAAGAGTATGTACTTGAAAATGCAAATAAATTAGGGATCGGCACAATGGGCTTTGGTGGCGAAGCGACTTTGCTAGGTTGTAAAATCGGCGTCATGCACCGCATTCCTGCCAGCTTCTATGTGTCCGTTGCCTACAACTGCTGGGCATACCGCCGCATGGGTGTTTCCGTTGATCCTGAGACTGGCGCAATTGTGGAATGGGCTTACCAAGAGGGCGAGTTCATTGATTTCGCACAGGAGGGGGCAGAACAAGAAGTTGCTGCTGCTTCTGAACAGGAAGTCATCACGTTGCAGGCGCCAATTACTGAAGAGCAAATTCGTGCTTTAAAAGTCGGTGACGTTGTGCAAATCAATGGCATGATGTATACTGGCCGCGACGCGATTCATAAGTATTTGAGTGACCACGATGCACCTGTTGATTTAAACGGTCAAGTGATTTACCACTGTGGCCCGGTTATGCTGAAGGATGAAGACGGCGTATGGCACGTGAAAGCTGCCGGCCCAACAACAAGTATCCGTGAGGAGCCTTACCAAGGCGACATTATGAAGAAGTTTGGCATCCGCGCTGTTATCGGAAAAGGCGGAATGGGTCCTAAGACATTGGCCGCTTTGGCCGAGCATGGCGGAGTTTATTTGAACGCCATTGGCGGCGCTGCCCAGTACTATGCTGACTGTATCAAGGGCGTCGAGGGCGTTGATTTAATGCAATTTGGTATTCCTGAAGCGATGTGGCATCTACGTGTCGAAGGCTTCAAAGCGGTTGTTACGATGGATTCCCACGGCAACAGCTTACATGCTGATGTTGACAAATCTTCATTGGAGAAATTGGCGCAGTTTAAGGAGCCGGTTTTTAAATAAGATCTTTGGGATTGGGATAGATTCGCTTATGCGGATCTATCTTTTTTTGTGGGTGCTGAGAGGGGAATTGTAGATATGTTCCGGAAATTGTAGAAATCCTCGGAAATTTTGTAGATATATTTGAAAAATTGTAGATATCATCCGAATTTTTGTAGTTATCCTTTCAAGTGACAAGTTTCGGTTAAAAAATCGGTGTAATTAGTACCAGGATTTTCCTCCGAAAAGGGTCCTTGGGGACGATTTGTAGATATGTTCCGGTAATTTGTAGATATCCTTAATAATTTGGTAGATAAAATTACGAAATTGTAGATATCTCTCCAAAATTTGTAGATATATTTTCAACCACAAAAATAAAATACACAATTACAAAAATTCAGCAGGGATATTGACGTTTTCTGTCGAAAATATCGGGGATAACTTTTAAGGAGGGAACATTTTGTTTGAATTAGAGCTTTATAAACCTATTCCACTGGAACAAACAGAAGCACTAATAAGAAGAATAACGCAAAATCATCCTAAAAAGCCTAAAATTGAGACAGAAATAAGAAATTTAAATTCTGGCTACCATGGTGAAAAAAACTTCGCTATTTTCTTGGATTAATTCCTGACAAAAAATATCACATTTTTCATGGCCTTCGTCTCCCTATTGGAAATACTTACTTTCAAATAGATGCACTTCTTCTTTCCCCTAAACTAACTCTTATTATTGAATCCAAAAACTATGCAGGGACACTTACAATTGAAAAGGACCAATTAATACAGGAGGTGAATGAATCAAAAGAGGTATATGATAATCCGTTAGCACAGGCAATACGTCATAAAATCCTTTTACAATACCTGCTCGAAAAATACCAATTACCAGCAGCTCCAGTTGAGGTTTTAGCTGTAATGACAAGGTCCTCAAGTATAATCAAGATTGCACCAGGATACCATGAAGCAGAAAAAAAGATATTAAAAGTAGGCAATCTTTTAAGAAAGATCGAAGAACTGGAGATCCGTTACACCGCAGAAAGAATTGATCAGAAAACAATTGGAAAAATAAAAAGGCTGGTTTTAAGTAAACACACTCCACTTAAAATTGATGTATTACGAAAATTCGATATTGGAATAAAGGAAATTATTCCGGGAGTTTGTTGTCCACGATGCTTACATATCCCGATGCAATATCGAAGGCAGAAATGGTATTGCCCAGTTTGCGAGCTGCTTTCTCAGGATGCCTACATCGAAGCAATCAATGACCATTTTTTAATTATAAAAAATTCGATAACAAATAGAGAATTACGTGAATTTCTACATATTCCTTCTTCAAGGCAGGCTACCTATTTCTTAAACCTTAAAAAACTCCCATCCACCGGATCTAATAAAGGCCGCATCTACTACCAACCAAAATAAACCCATTTTCCTTTATATGTTAATTATGTTTTCCCCCCGGGAACAAACACTATAAAAAACAATATTGGGGGAAACTTGGATGAAAAAATTATTGTGCTTACTTAGCATAATGGTCCTATTGTTACCGACTCTTACATATGCAGCGCTGCCGAATCGACCGATCCATTGGGGATTTAAAAAAGCAGTCGATGAAGTGCCGCCGGAGGCAGGGGCAGAATATGACGAAATTCTTGCCAAATACGGGGCAGTTTACAAAGGCGACCCGAATAAAAAAATCATCTATCTGACCTTTGACAGCGGCTATGAAAATGGGCACCTTCCTAAGATTCTTAAGGTCCTAAAAAAAGAAAAAGTGCCGGCGACATTTTTTGTGACTGGGCATTTCCTGCTGTCACAGCCGGAACTCTCTAAACAAATTGTCGATGAAGGGCACATCATCGGGAATCATTCCTGGCACCATCCTGACTTTACCCGCGTTAGTGACGAAAGGGTCCGTACAGAACTGCGAAAAGTAAGGGACAAAACCAAGGAGATTACTGGTCAAAAAGAAATGCACTATCTGCGCCCGCCGCGCGGTGTTTTTAGTGAAAGAACAATGCAAATTGCAAAAGAAGAGGGCTTCACGCATATTTTTTGGTCCCTGGCTTTCGTCGATTGGAACGTAAACAGCCAAAAGGGCTGGCATTACTCATACAACAATATGATGAGGCAAGTTCATCCAGGTGCAATCATTCTTTTACATTCCGTTTCGAAAGACAACGCGGATGCTCTAGAAAAAACCATCCAAGATATGAAAAAGAAAGGATACAAATTCAAAAGTCTTGACCATTTGATGATGAAACCGAAGGAGAAGAAGAAGAAAGTGAAAAAGAAGTAACCGAATTTCATTGAAATTCGGTTTTTTTCTGTTTCATGCTATAATACGGGGAAAATACTAAAGGATGGAGCCCATATGTGGCAAGAAGCCATACGTATTGACGGTCCTTATAATTTTGACCGTGTATTGGAAAGGCATGCGCCGGATCCTTTGAAGGTACTCGACTTAGCCAAACGTACAATTCAAATCCCGATAGTAATCGGGAGCAGCTCCCATGCAGTACAGGTAACGGCAATTGGAACAATCCACGAACCGTCGTTCATCGTTTCAGGAAAAAGTGATGCCGACAAAGATGCAATCATCCAGCGCACAGGGGAAATTTTTCAATGGAATGTTTCTTTAGCGAAAGTCCATGACCACTTTGAAAAAACAGACTTAAAGGAAATATTTGATGCTTTCGTTGGCACCCCGCTGGTTCTAGATTTCGATTTGTTTGGGTCGCTATTAAAATGCATTATCCACCAGCAGATTAATATGAAGTTTGCCTATACGCTGACCGAGCGATTTGTGAAAACGTTCGGCTATGAGATAGATGGAGTGTGGTTTTTCCCCCAGCCGGAAGCAACCGCTAGGTTAACGGTGGAAGAATTAAGACCACTGCAAATCAGCGGCAGGAAGGCTGAATACATGATTGGGATTGCAAGAGAAATTGTTGAAAATGGTCTCGACCTCGATAATCTAAAAAAGCAGCCGGATGAGGAAATTTTCGAAAGGCTGATGAAAATTCGAGGCGTTGGCAGGTGGACGGTGGAGAATTTTCTCCTTTTCGGACTAGGCCGACCTAATCTTTTTCCAATGGCTGACATTGGTATTCAAAATGCCATCAAAAAACTATACCAGCTTGAAAAAAAGCCGACTTATGAAGAAATGGAACAATACAAACAAGGCTGGGTACCGTATCTAAGCTACGCTTCCCTATACTTATGGAGAAGCATTGAATAATTTGGAGTGAACTTTATGAAAACAGAACAAAATATCAAAATACAACCAAAGCAGACCTTCCCACTGACCATCAAAAGGCTCGGCATCAATGGAGAAGGTGTCGGTTATTTTAAAAAGCAAGTCGTGTTTGTGCCAGGGGCGCTGCCAGGAGAAGAAGTTGTAGTGGAGGCAACAAAAATTCACCCGAAACATGCTGAAGCCAAGATTAAGAAAATTCGCATCAAATCGCCTCACCGTGTGCAACCGCTTTGTCCTGTGTACGACCTTTGCGGTGGCTGCCAGTTGCAGCATTTGGACTATAATCAGCAGCTTAAGGAAAAGCGCGATATCGTAATTCAATCGCTTGAGCGCCATACAAAGCTCAACATTGAAAAATTGGATATCCGCGAAACGAGTGGAATGGAAAATCCTTGGGGTTACCGCAATAAAGGCAGCTTTCAGGTCGGAGAAAAACAAGGCAAAGTCTTGGCAGGGTTATATGGCCTAAATTCCCATCAGTTAATCAACATCGACCAATGTGCGGTCCAGCACTCACAGACAAACGAAGCAACCGCCAAAGTGAAGCAAATTTTAGAGAGCTTACAAATACCTATCTATAATGAAAAAACAAGAAAAGGGATCGTCAGGACAATCGTTACCCGGGTGGGTGTGCAGACAGGCGAACTTCAAGTTGTTCTTATTACTTCACAAAAGGAACTGCCAAAGAAAGAGCTCGTCCTTCAAGAAATCCAAAAACAGATTCCTAATGTGAAATCGATTGTCCAGAACATTAACGGTGAAAATACTTCGCTTATTTTTGGAGAAGAAACGCTATCGCTTGCTGGCGAAGATTTTATTCAAGAGACTTTGGGTGACCTGCAATTCGAACTTTCCGCTAGAACATTTTTCCAGCTGAATCCGACCCAAACTGTGAGGTTATATGATGAAGTTAAAAAAGCAGCAGCACTAACGGGGAAAGAAAAGGTTGTTGACGCCTATTGTGGTGTAGGCACCATTGGCCTGTGGTTAGCAGACCAAGCAGCGGAAGTCCGTGGTATGGACGTGATTCCTGAATCTATAGAGGATGCTAAGAAAAACGCTAAACGCCATGGATTTACTAACACGAAATACGTCCCAGGAAAAGCGGAGGAAGTTCTTCCGAAATGGGTCAAAAAGGGCTGGAAACCAGATGTTATCGTTGTCGATCCGCCAAGAACCGGTCTTGATAAGCAGCTAATTCAAACAATTCTCCAAGTTGAAGCCAAGAAACTTATCTATGTATCTTGCAATCCATCGACCTTGGCAAAAGACATTCAAACATTAAGTTCCAAATATGATGTAAAATATATACAGCCGGTGGACATGTTCCCGCAGACGGCACATGTGGAGTGTGTGGTTAAGCTTATTTTAAATTAGTTAAAACTTGCCCAGTCTTAAGACTGGGTTTATTTTTATTTGGGAAATTGAACCATCGCCTGAAAGGAACATTTTGTGTTTGATAATAAGTAATAAAGCATGATATAAGTGTAAAAGAAGTGGAACATTTGGCTTTATATTTTTTGGCCGAGTACTGAATATATCCATAATGAGAGGATTTGAGTTTGAATTGATAGAAAATTTTTGGCGTGATTTACCACGACCATTTTTTATACTTGCACCAATGGAAGATGTGACAGATGTTGTTTTTCGTCACGTAGTAAGTGAAGCCGGTCGACCGGATGTATTTTTCACAGAGTTTACAAACTCGGATAGCTATTGTCATCCAGAGGGCATGAAAAGTGTGCGTGGCCGTTTGATTTTTACAGAAGATGAACAGCCAATGGTGGCACATATTTGGGGGGATAATCCCGAATATTTCCGCCAAATGAGTATTGGCATGGCAGAGCTAGGATTTAAAGGCATCGATATTAATATGGGCTGCCCTGTACCGAATGTGGCATCGAGGGGGAAAGGTAGTGGCCTTATTCTGCGTCCAGACGTTGCGGCAGAACTTATTCAAGCAGCAAAGGCGGGCGGACTGCCTGTCAGCGTGAAAACACGACTTGGCTATAAGGAGGTTCAGGAGTGGGAGGAGTGGCTAACGCATATTTTAAAACAGGATATTGCGAACCTTTCTATTCATTTACGTACACGAAAGGAAATGAGCCAAGTAGATGCGCATTGGGAGCTAATTCCGGAAATCAAAAAATTACGTGACCGTATCGCACCGAATACGCTACTAACAATCAATGGAGACATTCCTGACCGTCAAACTGGGCTGCAACTTGCTGAACAATATGGTATTGATGGCGTTATGATCGGGCGAGGTATTTTTAAAAATCCTTTTGCTTTTGAAAAAGAGCCAAAAGAGCATAGCAGTAAAGAATACCTTGATCTTTTAAGACTGCAGCTTGATCTTCAAGATCGATATGCGGAAGTACTGCCGCGTTCAATCACAGGGCTTCATCGCTTTTTCAAAATTTATGTCAAAGGATTCCGTGGAGCTGGTGAATTAAGAAATCAATTAATGAACACGAAATCAACAGATGAAGTGCGTGCATTGCTTGATCACTTTGAGAACAATATTGATGGGACGGGGACAGTGAATGAATCCTAAGGTTGATAAATATTTAATTGATGGTTGTATGCGTTGTCCGCTGGGGGCTACTCCCGACTGTAAAGTCAACAAATGGCCGGAAGAATTAGCGAAATTAAGGAAGATTGTTCTTGACTGCGGGTTGACAGAAGAATTGAAATGGGGAGTTCCTTGTTACACATTTCAGCAAAGTAATGTACTGATATTAAGTGCTTTTAAAGAATACTGTTCACTTAGTTTTTTTAAAGGTGCTCTGTTAAAAGATGCCCATCGGATTCTAGAAAAGCCCGGGGAAAATACGCAGGCGGGACGCCTGGTAAAGTTCACCAATGTTAAGCAAATAGTTGAGCTCGAACTAGTCTTAAAAGAGTATATTTATGAAGCCATTGAAGCGGAAAAAGCCGGTTTGAAAGTGAATACTAAAACGAATCCAGAGCAAATTCCTGAAGAACTTCAAAATAAATTTGATGAAATCCCTGCCTTGAAAACTGCTTTTGATGCATTGACGCCGGGGCGGAAAAGAGCATACATTCTTCATTTTTCAGCACCCAAACAATCCAAAACTCGGGTGTCAAGGATTGAAAAATGTATGGAGAAAATTCTCGATGGAAAGGGATTAAACGATTAGTATATTCGATGAAAAAAAGCCTTTCCAAATGGATGGAAGGGCTTTGTCTTTTATTTAATCCGAAATAATTCATATCCATTCCCTTTGGTAATCCATTTTCGTTTTTTATCTTTATCGCTTAATGCTTGATGAAGCTTAAATAGCGCTAAGTTTTTAGCTGTTTCATGTGTACTGCCATAACAATCATGAACGGTTATTTCGCCATTCGTTACAGAGATAATGTATCTATCTTCGTCAAGCCAAATACGATATCTAACTTTCCCGTGCCGATACCAAATCCCATTCCGAATTTTCTTTATCAACCAAGGCATTAAATTCACCCCACTTTCTCTACTTTTAAAATTCAACAATTGTTATGTGCTTCCTATTGAATGATTTGGATATATTGTGACGTTTTCAAAAAATCTAAAAAGTGAGCCCATAGCCTAAAATAGAAGGCAGCTAACCAATAATGGGTACTGCCTGTTTTCATTTCCCGAAAGGAATTTACAAAACTATATTTGTTATATATAAATAACAAAATCTGAAATTGGTAAAATAAAAGATAATGGAATACTTGAAAAATATTCAATTTACCAAAAACTAATAGTTTTATATGTTTTTTAGGTATGATATATTAATAAAGTGTTAATGTTATTTATATTAAAAATAATCTAAAAAGGGGTACATTGAATGAAAAAGATTGGTTTATTTAGTTTATTTTTAATCCTTACGATCTTTATCGCAGCATGTGGAAGCAAGGAAACATCGGGGGAGAAAACTAGTAGTGAAAAAGTATATAAGGTTGGCGTGGATACCACATATCCTCCATTCGAATATAAAGATGGAAATGATTATAAGGGTATCGATATCGATTTGATTAATGCAATCGCGAAAAATCAGGGCATTAAAATTGAGCTTAATCCAATGGATTTTGGTGGAATTATTCCAGCTATGCAAGCTAACCAGCTTGATGTAGCCATTGCCGGAATGAGTATTACAGATGAAAGAAAAAAGGTAGTAGATTTTTCAACTCCGTATTTTGATGCAGGTTTAACAGTTGTTGTTAAAAAAGACAATTCAACTATTAAATCAGTTAATGACCTTAAAGGAAAAACTGTTGCTGTTAAAAAAGGAACAACAGGTGCTAAATATGCAGAAGATAATGCATCAAAACTAGAAATTAAAGTGGTTCAATTCAACGATAGCCCGGCAATGTTCCAGGAAGTTTCTAATGGAAATGCAGACGCGCTTATCGAAGACTATCCTGTAATTTCTTATGCTATTGCCCAAAAAGACCTTGGATTGAAAATCGTTGGTGACCGCTTAAATGGCGACCAATATGGAATTGCTGTTCTAAAAGGACAAAATCAGGATGTATTAAAGAAGATTAATAAAGGCCTTGAAGAACTCAAAAAAGACGGAACATACGATAAAATTGTAGAAACATACCTTGGCAAAAAATAAATATCAAATATAGGGCGCGCTCACAGCGCGCTTTTTCTTCTAGAAAGGGGATGAAAAAGAGTGGATATTATAACGGCAGCATTACCAATATTATTAAAAGGACTTGAAGTCACGCTTTATATATTTGTTATTGCTATTATTCTAGGGTTTTTAATTGGTTTATTAATGGCCATGTTACGGCTTGCACCTATTAAAATCTTGCAATGGATTGCGAAGGTGTATGTTGACGCCATTCGCGGAACACCATTTATCGTGCAGTTATTTTTTATTTATTTTGGAATAAATTCACTGCATTTGGTTTCCCTAAACAATACGACAGCGGGTATCATCACTGTTGCGATCAATGCGGGGGCATATTTTGCAGAGATTATCAGAGCGGGTATTCAATCAATTGATAAGGGGCAAACAGAGGCAGCTAGGTCAATTGGTTTTACGTCTGCACAAACGATGCGTTTCATTATCCTGCCTCAGGCGTTTAGAAGAATGCTTCCTACTATTACGAACCAATCCATTATTAGTTTAAAGGACACCTCTCTTTTATCCGTTATCGGTATTGCTGACTTAACACAACAGGGTCAAATACAGGCAGCTGCAACCTTTGAAGCCTTTAAAATTTGGCTGACTGTAGGTGTCATTTATTTTATCATTATTTATCTATTAACCATACTTGCTAACTTTATAGAAAGGAGGATCGAGGTGCGATGAGCATTATTACTGTAAAAAACTTAAGAAAGTCCTTCGGGAACCTAGAGGTATTAAAAGATATTAATGCTGAAGTGCAAGAAAAAGAAGTTATCTGTGTAATCGGTCCTTCTGGATCGGGAAAGAGTACATTCCTTCGCTGTCTAAATCGCTTGGAGGAAATCTCAGGCGGCGAAGTGGTGATTAACGGACATAATATCACTGATCCGAAAATTAATATCAATAAAGTCAGACAAGAAGTTGGAATGGTTTTCCAACAATTTAATCTGTTCCCTCATAAAACTGTTTTAGAAAATATCACGTTAGGGCCGATTAAGATTCTTTCTAAAGATAAAGCGGAAGCTGAAAAAAAGGCTCTTGAGTTACTTAATAAGGTAGGACTTAAAGAAAAAGCAGGCAGTTATCCGGGAGAACTGTCCGGCGGACAAAAACAGCGGGTTGCCATCGCAAGGGCATTGGCCATGAATCCAAAAATCATGCTTTTTGACGAACCGACTTCTGCACTTGACCCGGAAATGGTCGGAGATGTTTTAGAAGTTATGAAACAGCTTGCCAAAGAAGGTATGACGATGGTGGTTGTGACGCATGAAATGGGATTTGCCCGAGAAGTTGGAGATCGTGTCATTTTCATGGATGGTGGGTATATTGTCGAAGAAAATGAACCGAATCAGTTATTCGGCAACCCACAGCATGATAGAACGAAGGCTTTCTTAAGCAAGGTGTTATAAACAAAAATAGTGAGCGAATAAGTGGCGAAACCTTAAAAGAAAAATGGGGGTTCGCCCTTTTTGTGTGATCATTACTTTTGAAGCTTAATCCTATATACTTGATGATAGGAGAATAAAACAAATACCATTTGTCAAAAATGAAAAATTAATGGCAGAAATATCATTAGATTTTCAGTTTACAAGTTCTATTAATAAGTAATGGAACGAATTAACAGATTCGGTCGATAAAGACCTTAATACGAGTAAAGGAAGTTATTTTATGACCCAAGAATATATAGAAATCCGTGGCGCTCGGGAAAATAACCTTAAAGATGTGTCTTTACGTATTCCCAAGCGCAAAATCACTATCTTTACTGGAGTATCCGGTTCTGGCAAATCGTCAATCGTTTTCGATACCGTTGCCGCCGAATCCCAGCGTCTGCTGAACGAAAACTTCAGTACATTCGTCCGTACCTTTCTGCCGAGTTTTCCGCAACCGGATGCAGACGCCATTGAAAATCTTAGCATGGCGGTTGTCGTCGACCAGAAACGGTTGGGTGGAGGTTCCCATTCTACAATGGGCACGATTACCGATATCTCGCCTCTTCTCCGTCTTCTCTTCTCGCGAGTGGGTCAGCCTTATGTAGGAAGTGCGTCGAGTTTCTCGTTTAACGATCCGCTAGGTATGTGTCCAGTTTGCAACGGGATTGGCCGCAGTATGTCCGTCGACATAAGTAAGGCACTGGACATGTCAAAATCGTTGAATGAAGGGGCCATCATGCTGCCGGGCTATTCGGTGGACAGCATGGAATGGAACATGATCCTGCAGTCGGGGTCATTCGATCCCGACAAGAAGCTCCAGTGTTATTCGGAGGAGGAGCTGAAACAACTTCTGTACAGCAAGGCGAGGAAAGTGCCGACACAGTTTGGCGGGAAGACCGTTAATATTACAGTGGAAGGCGTCATCGAGAAGTTCACCAACAAGTACATCAAAAAGGATTTAAAGACGTATTCCGAGCGCACACAACAAGCAGTTGCACCGTACATCTCCGAGGGGATTTGTCCCAGCTGCCACGGTGCGAGACTCAGTCAGGCCGCGCTGGACTGCAGGATCAATGGACTTAACATAGCTGAAATGTCTTCTATGGAGGTCGGGCAGCTGATCCGCATCCTTAAAGAGATTAATGCTCCTGCAGCCGCTCCGGTCGTCAAATCACTAAAGGAGCGGCTGCAGCATCTGGTGGATATCGGACTAGACTACTTGACGCTGGACCGTGTGACTGATACATTGTCCGGCGGAGAGTCGCAGCGAGTCAAGATGGTGAAGCATCTGAGCGGCAGTCTGGTGGATGTCACTTACATCTTCGATGAGCCCAGCGTTGGCTTACACCCCCGTGATGTACACCGGTTAAATGGGTTGCTTCAGAAGCTTCGCGACAAGGGCAATACCGTTCTTGTTGTCGAGCATGATCCCGATGTAATTAAGGTGGCAGATCATATCGTCGACGTCGGGCCTCACGCTGGCAGCCACGGCGGTACCATCGTGTATGAAGGAAGCTTCCCAGGACTGCTGGAGTCAGGCACACTGACAGGCACCCATATGAAGCGGCCGCTCCAGCTAAAGCAGACCTCACGGCAGCCATCAGGCAAGCTGTCTATCAAGGATGCCACACTGCACAATCTAAGGAACGTGAGTGTAGATATTCCAACCGGAGTGCTGACAGTCGTTACGGGTGTCGCCGGCTCAGGCAAGAGTACGCTGATTAACGACGTATTCCTTAGCCAGCATCCGGATGCAATCGTCATCGACCAATCATCGATTGGAGTATCAACACGCTCGAATCCCGCGACCTACACAGGCATCATGGATGACGTGCGCAAGGCGTTTGCTTCTGCGAACAAAGTTAACCAAGGATTGTTCAGCTTCAATTCCAAGGGGGCTTGCGAGAACTGTCAAGGACTGGGTGTTGTGTATAAGGACCTTTCATACTTCGACAGTGTAAAGCTGCCATGTGAAGTATGCGAAGGTAGGCGGTTTAAGGAAGAGGTACTCGAGTACAAGCTGAACGGCAAATCAATTGCAGATGTGTTGGAGCTGACCGTGGAGCAGGCGTTGGATTTTTTTCAGCTAAAAGAGGTTGTGAAAAAGCTTCAGGCGATGAGTGATGTGGGGCTGAACTATCTTACACTCGGTCAGCCGCTTAGCACGCTCTCTGGCGGGGAATGTCAGCGGATCAAGCTTGCAAGCGAGCTGCATAAAAAGGGAAGCATTTACGTGATGGACGAGCCGACGACCGGCCTGCATATGTCAGATATCGGTCACCTTTTAGGAATCATGAACCGCCTTGTGGATACCGGCAATACCGTGATTGTCATCGAGCACAACCTCGACGTAATCAGCCAAGCGGATTGGATCATTGATATGGGACCGGACGGAGGCAGCAAGGGCGGCCAGATTGTTGTCGAGGGTACACCATCAAAGATCATCAATTCAGAGCATTCGATCACGGGAAGATACTTGTTGGAACATATTAAAAGTTAAACTTACGTATGGTTAAGGATAATATTCATCATTAAAAAGGAGATAGCCATTTGTTGACTATCTCCTTCTTTACATCATTAAATCCTACCAAAAAAATAATTTTTTCAATAATTTTAAAATTATTTACCAGTGTGTGTTAAACCACACATCTGATATGATAGTGGTATGTTATCTTAGATATATATTACTTTTGGAGGTAATGGAGAATGCAACTTACTTTAGAAAATACTAAAAATACCAAAAGTGACATCCAGCCATTTTCAAGGACTAATCCTTTTCAGGCAAAGGTTCTAAAAAATATTAATTTAAATGGGTCAGGCTCTAGTAAAGAAACAAGGCATATTGAGTTATCATTAAAAGGTTCTGGTCTTTCTTACAATCCAGGTGATGCACTTGGCGTTGTCCCTGCAAATGACCCGGAACTTGTGGCTGCCCTTCTTGAGGAAATGACCTGGGACGAAGAAGCGGAAGTAACGGTTGGCAAGCAGGGTGAGACACTGTCACTTAAGGAAGCGCTGACAAGCTACTTTGAAATTACACTGCTATCGAAGAAAATTTTACAACAGGCAGCAACATTCACAGAAAACGAAGATCTGCAAAAGCTTATTTTGGTTGAAAATGCTGCTCAGTTAAAGGAATATTGCTATGGGCGAGATCTGCTTGATATGTTACGTGATTTTGGCCCATGGAAGGCTTCTGCACAGGAGATCGTTTCTTTATTAAGAAAAATGACGCCGCGACTCTATTCTATTGCAAGCAGTATTGCTGCTAATCCGGATGAAGTTCATCTAACTATTGGTGCTGTTCGCTACACATCACATGGACGTGAGCGAAAAGGAGTTTGCTCTGTTTTGTGTGCGGAACGTGTTCAAGAGGGAGATACTTTACCAGTCTTTGTTCAGGCAAATAAACACTTCCATTTGCCGGAGTCCGCTGATACAGATATTATTATGGTCGGCCCGGGGACTGGCATTGCACCGTTCCGGTCTTTTATCCAGGAACGTGCCGTTAATAAAGCAGCTGGCCGCACATGGTTATTCTTTGGGGACCAGCATGCAGCTTCAGATTTCCTATACCAAGCAGAGTTGGAAACCTATCAAAAAGATGGGGTTCTGACAAAGCTTGATACTGCCTTCTCCCGTGATTCAGATCAAAAAGTTTATGTACAGCATAAAATGCTTGAACATGGCAAAGAATTATTTGAATGGCTGGAAAAAGGCGCTTACTTCTTCGTTTGTGGAGATAAGGAACATATGGCGAAAGACGTCAACGATGCGCTAATTACTGTGATAGAAAAAGAAGGTGCGCTTGACCGTGAGGCAGCCGAGGCATATCTGAAGGAGTTGCAGAAGCAAGGACGTTACCTGCGCGATGTTTATTAGAATAAAATGATGTTAAATACATTTAGAAAGGAACCTTTCGTTCATTGGACGAGGTTCCTTTTTTACTTAATGATAATAAATTGAGGTAAAATAATGATATGAACAAATGAAAGGATTGTGGAAAGTGGCTAATAACGAAGAAGATGTCAAAAAACAAATGGAAGCCTCTGGTCAAAATTATTCCGATGATAAGTTCTGGGATAAATTAAAGAAATTTGCCAAAAAGGCGGGTTCATCCGTTGTATATGCAGTTTTGCTCTTATATTATACACTTCAAAAGCCGGAAGTACCGGCTAAAGCAAAAACCATCATTATAGGCGCTTTGGGATATTTCATCCTGCCATTAGATTTAATTCCTGATGTTGCAGTTGGAGTCGGGTACACGGATGACTTGGGAGCGTTAGGAGTCGCGCTATTACAAGTTGCTATGTATATTGATGAGGATATAAAAAATAAAGCAAAAGAAAAGCTTAAAGATTGGTTTGGCGATCACGTTGACACGTCAGATATTGACAAAAAGCTTGTTTAAAGAGATTTTTAGTGGGAAATTGGGAGGAATTATAGGATGAATCAAAAAGCAGTTGTTGCTGGGGCGACCGGCTTGGTAGGAAAGGAGCTTGTACATCTTTTACTAATCAATCCGGCATACACAGCTGTAACGCTTATTGTCCGGCGGCCAACAGGGATTGCCCATCCAAAACTGCAGGAGAAGATCGTCGATTTCAACCGATTGGAGCAGTCGGATGTAGATTTAGCGGGAGCGGATGTGTTTTGCGCTCTTGGAACGACGATTAAAAAAGCAGGCAGCCAAAAGGCTTTCCGCTTGGTAGACTATGAATATCCGCTGGCACTTGGCCGAATGGCAAAAGCCCAGGGTGCGAAGCAGTTCCTCATTATAACATCAATGGGAGCAAATCCCGCGTCCCGGACATTTTACATTCGCGTAAAGGGAGAGGTTGAGAAGGAATTGCTTGGACTTGGCCTTTCCGCACTACACATTTTCCGGCCATCGCTTTTACTTGGTAACCGGGAGGAGTTTCGATTCGGAGAACGCATTTCGGCAGTCCTTTCTAGTATACTGTCCCCTCTCTTCTTAGGAACACTGAAAAAGTACAAGCCTGTACATGCAGAAACGGTAGCTGGTGCAATGATTCGTATTGCGCAAAAAGGCACTTCAGGAATCCACGTCTACGAATCAAACCAAATTGTACAAGCATAGCTAGGATAGAGGTTTCCGAATATTTTTTTAGACAGTATAATCAGGGATGGGAGATGAGACAAATGAATAAAAAAGACATTGCTAATATCCGCAAGGAATTTAAATTGGACAATTATCGGATGAACATTCATGAAATCTTCAATGTTTATGTAAAGAAAGAATCAGGCGAGATCTACCATCAAGTCAGCCAGCCATTTCAAATGTTAGAACAGGAAACGCAGGAATTGTTTTTGAAAAACTTTAAAAAGGTTTTGACAGGCCATCTTGATGCCAAATTGTTTGAGCTGAAGTTCAGGCGTGATGTGGAAGACAGCACACAATCATTCCTCTACGAAGGATTGCAGGCAGACTCGGAAGACTGGCAGGAATACATGCTGGAAATCGTCACAAAAATGTTTGCGCGTGGGGCTTATGAATTTGATACAGTTGTAACATTTATTCGGGCAGAATACCGAAAACAGACGAAGAAGCGGAACCAGGAGTCCGAAGAAGGCGGGGATGATGAGGTTTATTCCAGCGGAATTATCCTTTGCAGCCTAAATAAAACCGATCAACCGAAAAAGGCATTAATGTTTGATTATATCGAGAAAGAATTCAAATCCTATAATTTTGTGGATCCTATTATTAATTTAGACTCTCCATTATCGGGTTTTCTGTTCCCAGCATTTAATGACAATGCAGCAGATGTGAACCATATTCTTTACTGTGCGGGGAAAGCAAATCAACCTGATTTCACATTTATTGAAGAGGTTCTCAATTGTGAAGACATCATTACCGCTCAGGAAGATAAGGACAGTTTTGATCAGGTCTTAAAAGAAGTAATAGGAGACGAAGTAGATTCCGCGGTTATTTCAAATGTTTACGAGGAAATCGACAGGGTAGTACAAGAGAATATAGAAAACGAGGAAAGTGAAATCCCTACATTAGACTATCGGGACATCGAACGGATTTTGACAGTCAGCGGTGTCGAAAATATCGATACGGCCAAAGTGGAACATGCTTTCAAAAGTGTCGTAGCGGACGAAAAACATGAATTCAAAGCGAGCAGTTTAGTTCCAAAAACGATAAAAATCAGCACCAAGGTTGCTGAGGTAACCATCAACCCGAAAGACTTGAAAAATGTCAAATATATCACCTTCGAAGGAAAACGATGCTTACTGCTCGAAGTTGATGAAGAGGTGGTCGTGGAAGGATTTCGATTGGAATCGACGACACTCTAGTTGGATTGGATAGATTATACACAATAAAAAAACTGCTGGGAGAAGAATCCCAGCAGTTTTTGAAAATTATGTATATCTCGATGAAGATGAAGGTTACAAAGGGGCATTATAGCCCTTTTTCTTTTCATTTGACATGAAACGGGTTTCATAATTTAGACTTATAAATGAATTGAAGCAAACGGTTGTGAATACAAATATTTGGGAATGTTACAAAGAAACGAACTTTTTAAATATTATACTTTGAAAGTGGGACAGAATGTGAAACAAAGCGTGATTTTTTTCGATATAGACGGAACGTTGCTTGACTCAAAAAAAGAGCTTCCTGCAGCGACAAAAGAGGCAGTTTTTAAATTAAAGGAACTGGGACATGTTGTCGCAATTGCTACCGGAAGGGCTCCTTTTATGTTTGAAGATTTGCGAGAAGAATTGGATATAAATACATATGTAAGCTACAACGGTCAATATGTTGTGTTAAACGGGGAAGTTTTATATACCAATCCACTGAATACGATTTCGTTGGAAAAACTAACTGAAACGGCGCTTTTAAATAATCATCCTGTTGTCTTCATGGACCATGAGGATATGAAAGCCAATGTGCCGGACCATGCCTACATTAATGAAAGCATTGGAACATTAAAAATCGATCGAACTCCTACGCACGACCCGCACTATTACAAAGGGCGAGATTTGTTTCAAACGCTCCTGTTTTGTACGGAAGGTGAAGAAAAACAATACGAACGGGATTTCCATGACTTTGATTATATAAGATGGCATCCCCTCGCTGTTGATGTTCTTCCAAAGGGAGGGTCAAAAGCAAAAGGAATTGAAAGAATAGCTGAAAAACTAGGAATTCCTCCGGAACGGCAATATGCCTTTGGCGATGCACTGAATGATATGGAAATGCTCACAACCGTAGAGAATAGTGTGGCAATGGGGAATGCAGAAGAAAAGGTGAAAAAAGCCGCAAAATATGTAACCAAATCCGTTGATGACAATGGAATTTTCCACGGCCTGAAAATGGTCGGGTTACTATAAGGAATGTCAATCTAAAGAAAAGAAACAGTTTCTAAACTAGCGATTAGAAATTGTTTCTTTTTTTATTTAGCAAAAAGCATAAATTCAACTACGCCTCATGAACCGTCCTAACGGACTCGCCAATCGGCGAGTTTTCATTTAATGTAACCTCCTGTTCACCGTCTGTTCACACAGCGATTATAAACTAAGGATGTCATTAAGGAATTGGAGGTATGAACATGAACATTGCTTGGAAAGAAATGAAGAAAAATAAAGCACGGTTTTTGATATTAGGTTCGATCGTTTTTCTCGTCAGTTTTCTCACGTTTATTATATCTGGCTTGGCCAATGGATTATCACAAGATAATGCAGCGTTAATAAAAAAACTGCCCGATGGAACATTTTATATGACCAAAGAAGCAGATAAAAACTACAACCTTTCAAGAATAAATCACAGAGTCCAAGAAAAAGTTTTAAACAAGCAAAAAAACGCTGCAGCAATTTCCATTCAAATGGGATTTTTGAATGACAGTGAGGGGAAGCAGCGGAGCGTAGCCTTTGTTACATCAACCGATTCAATGCTGTTTAAAAATGTGAAAAAGGGAGAAATCATCCTGGACAAGTCGATGAAAGAAGAGGGTATTAAAATAGGCGATACTTTTACAAACAATCAGTATAATGGAAAGTTTGTTGTTAAAGGCTTTGTGGATAACCAAAAATTCAGCCATGCACCAGTTGCCTTTATCAATATGGAGGACTACAAAGAAATGTACCGGGTTAACGATATGCAATTGATTTTTATACCAGGAGGGGATGGAGCACCATCATTCGCAGGCTTACAAGCTTTTTCGAACAATCAGTTTCTAAGTACTATTTCGAGTTATAAAGCGGAACAGATGTCACTTAATATGATCATCTGGTTTTTGGTAGTCATTAGTGGAATGTTGTTTGCCATCTTTTTCTACATGATGAACGTTCAAAAAATTGGATTGTACGGTATTCTTAAAGCAATTGGTGTCAAAACGAGTGCGTTGTTTAAAATGATGTGGACTCAAATGGTTTTTATAACAGCCATTTCGCTTAGTTTATCTGTTGCCCTAAGCCAAATATTTAATATTGCAGCACCTAAAGGATTGCCTTTTCATCTACCCCTTGTAACAACAGTACAATTGTCCGTCATTTTCCTATTGATTGGCTTTATTGGGGCTACACTATCTGGCATTCAAATAAAAAAAGTCGAGCCATTGCAGGCGATTCAACAAGGAGAGGTATAATATGACTATATTTACAATTGATGAAGTACGGAAAACTTTTTCAATCGGTGAAATTAACGAGGAAATCCTAAAGGGAATTAACCTTTCTTTAAAAGAAGGTGAGGTAACCGCCTTAGTGGGTGCTTCGGGCTCCGGGAAAAGCACACTGCTTACGATAGCGGCAGGACTCCAGCCGGCATCAGACGGGCAAGTGATATTTGAAGGGCAAAATATTACTACGATGAGTTCAGAACAGGTGCGAAAAATCCGAGCTAATAATTTCGGGTTCGTCTTTCAATTTGCCCATCTGGTACCTTTTCTGACCGTAGAAGAGCAGTTGATGCTAATGTTGGATGTATCTGAATCTAAACTAAAGAAACGTGAGCAAAAAAAGGAAATTGATAAAATCCTAAAATTAGTCGAAATGGAACATCGGAAAAATGCCTACCCGGCTTCCTTATCCGGAGGAGAAAGGCAGCGAGTTGCCATTGCCCGCGCCATAATCCATAAACCAAAAGTCCTCTTTGCGGATGAACCCACTGCCAGTTTAGATTCAAAAAGGTCTAAAGATGTGATGACGTTAATCAGCAATTTAACAAAAACGCTAAACATAACGACATTAATGGTGACTCACGATGAGGAAATGCTGTCATTTGCTGACCGTATTATTAAAATGAGTGATGGCCAGATTTTGCCAAGTGCAGTTTAATTTTTTAGGATATAGAAAAATAGGAGAACCATGAATGCCAAATATTTTAATTGTTGACGATGATATCAATATATTAAGGCTATTAAATATTCACTTAACTGAACAAGGCTATACGGTATTCCAGGCGAAGAACGGAATGGACGCATTGGAGATGCTGAAAAAGGATGCTTGTGATATAGCAGTAGTGGATGTAATGATGCCATTCATGGATGGCTATCAATTGACAAAAGAGATTCGTAGAGATTACGACATTCCAGTTATTCTTTTGACGGCAAAAAATCAAATCGAAGATAAAGAGCAGGGATTTAAAGCAGGAACAGATGATTATCTCGTTAAGCCCTTTGAACCCAGGGAGTTAACATACCGTATTAAAGCTTTGTTAAGGCGATATGATCATCAAATAGATGAATCGATCGTAAGAGTTGGCAGTACAACAATCAACAAAAAGAGCTATGAAGTTCAGAGTGGAAACCGAACATTACTCTTGCCTTTAAAGGAATTTGAACTTTTATATTATCTCGCATCTAATCCTAAGCAAGTTTTTTCCAGAGAACACCTTATTGAACAAATCTGGGGCTTGGATTATGAAGGGGATGCGCGAACAGTAGATGTTCATATAAAAAGATTGCGAGAACGGTTTTCTAAGCTGACGCATGACTTCCAAATAAAAACAATCCGTGGTATCGGATATCTATTGGAGGTCCAACATTAGTGAAAACACTTTATGTGAAATTTATCGTGATTACGATTGGAATGATGTTGATAAGCTTTATCTTAGCTTTTGTCATATCCAATATCTATTACCAGCAAAAATTGAAGCCTTATAATGACGATAAAAACACAAAGGTGGCATTAGATATTGCTGCCTTTGCTGAGGCGCATCCTGAGATTAGCCTGACAGAGTATCTAAAAAGCATCACTAAAGTCGGTTATCAAATTTACCTTGTAGATAAGGATGGAAACCGAACCTTTTTTGGTGATCCGTTTCGGGATAAAAGTCTTCCAGTTTCCACTCAACAGGATGTATTAAAGGGCGATATTTTTCACGGGATGCTTCATTTTCCACAGGAAACATTTGTTACAGGCTTTTTTGCTGATGAACTAAAGAATACTATCGGTGTTCCATTGCAACATAAAGGAAGAAGCTATGCTCTTTTTATTAGGCCGGATATCAAGTTCCTTTTCAACGAGATGCACATTTTATTTGGTTGGATCCTTGTACTAGCAATTACTTTGACCATCGTAATGGTCCTGATTAATACAAAATATTTGGTGAAGCCAATTTCTAACCTGACAAAAGCCACAAAATCACTGGCAAATGGTGATTTTAATGTGGAATTGGATAGTACCCGCCATGATGAGTTAGGAGAACTATCCGATAGTTTTTCGCGGATGGCGAGAAAATTAGCACAAATGGAAGACATGAGAAAGGAATTTATCTCGAATATTTCTCATGATATCCAGTCGCCGCTTTCCAATATTAAAGGATATACGAACCTATTAGAAAATCAATCGTTAAGTAAAGAAGAAAGAGAACAATATTTATCCATCATTAATGGTGAAATTAGCAGGCTTTCCACCTTAACAAAGCAATTATTGCTTCTCGCCTCGCTAGATCGAAATGAGGATATTTTAAGGAAAAATCCATTTAATGTCGGTGCGCAAATAAAGGAATTGGTGCGAAATCATCAATGGGCAATAAATGAAAAAGAGATAATGCTAAGCTATTCCCTGCCGGATATCGAGATTGTCGGGGACCCCTCCATGCTGAATACGGTCTGGGATAACCTTCTGTCCAATGCCATGAAATATAATAGACCAAATGGGACTATTGATATTTCCATTGAAAAAAGAGGGCAATCCGTATACGTGACTTTTGATGATACAGGAATAGGGATGAATAATTTGGAATTAGACAGGATCTTTGACCGCTTTTATCGGGCAGACAAGGCACGAACAAGAACTATTGAAGGTACAGGGCTCGGTTTGTCAATAGTCAAAACGATCATAGATTTGCATAGCGGCCACATTCAAGTAAGCAGTAAGGAAAATGAAGGGACTACTTTTATAGTTGAATTACCGGTTTGATAATGTTTGATTTAAAACGAGGATAGCTGAATAAAAGCAGCTATCCTCTAAATGTTAGAATGTGTGAATAATCTTTCTTGCTGAATCTATTCCGTTTTCAATGCAATCAGGGATTCCCACGCCATAGTAAGAACAACCGGCAAGGATAACCCCTGGGTAAGCGGCTGCCATTTTGCTTTCTAGTGCTTCGACACTTTTAGGATGGGAAATCAAATAATTCGGCATTTGCTCGGTCCATTTGGTGATTTCACTGTCAGCAGGCTTGGCGGTAATGCCAAGGGCTTTGTTAATATCGCTAAGCGCAACATTGAGTAGTTCTTCTTGGTCCATTTCCTTTAATGAAGCGAAGGATGGGTGGCTGCTTTTATAAAACAATCTGACAAGCAGGTTCCCTGACTTTGATGTATGCTCCCATTTCCGGCTTGTCCAAGTACAGGCGTTGCAGGACAACTCATCTGTATTCGCGGCGATAAACCCTGTTCCATCAGCAGGAAGGACACTGTCAGGCACGTCAAAACCAACATACACACTTATCAATGAACTGTTTTTCAACCCAGCGAAATCTTTTGACAGGTCCGGGTCAGTGATTAAGGATTCAGCAGCCGTATGCGGAATACTAAGGATAACGTAATCCGCTTCGATGATTTCCAGATTGTTTAGAACCACTAGGTAATTACTGCCTTCTTTTTCTATTTTCGTGACATTTGAATTAAGTAAAATTTCCACTTCATCAAGCTTTTCCTCAAACGCATCTATAAGCGAGCCTAAGCCATTTTGGAAAGAAAGAAACTTCCTTTCTCCGCCTGTAAATTTCTGCTTATTGGCTTCGAGGCCTTTGATGATACTTCCGTATTTTTCTTTATAATCAATTAAATATGGAAGGGTGGAGGCGATAGTTAAGTCACTAAGTTTTCCGGAATAGACGCCGGAAAGGACAGGGGCAATTTGTTTTTCAACCAATTCCTTTCCAAGAAAATGCTCCAGAAAGGAACCGATAGAGTCATTCTTGGTGAATGTTTCATTTTTTGAATAAAAATCCTTCAGTGCAGCCACTTTTCCTTCAGCTGAAACGAGCGTGCTTTTTGCCAGCGATTCAATGCTTGCTGGAATTCCGAACACTGCATCCACCGGAATGGGCTTCAATTCTCCATCTGCATAAATAAACGAACGGCCTGTTGCATTGTAGACAATTTCTTTCTCCAGACCAAGTTCCTCTAAGATAGGCATGGACTCCATTTTACGGGCCACGATGGAATCTGCTCCTGCCTCCATGATAAAGCCATCTTGTTTGACAGTACGGATTTTTCCGCCCAACTGATTGGACGCTTCAACCAGAACAAGCTTCATATCTGCTTGATTCGCCTTTTTCCATTTTTGCAATTCATACATGGCTGATAGCCCCGTAATACCGCCGCCAATTACTACGACTGTTTTCACTGCTGCCACCTCTTAATTATTTCAAACTTCTTCACTTTTTAAGTGTACCATACCTGGGTAGGGGGAAAAATAGCTCAGGTAACTTTCTCCCTTATGGCTGCAAGCACTCAGAATATATAAAAAAGAGTAAATTTCAAAAATCTAGAAATAATGATTGGTAATGATTTTAAAACATTATTTCTTCTTAAAAAGGGGCCCAACATAATGGTGGAGTTTTTTCAGGAATTCAATCCTATAATGCAAGCTTTCATAGCTACTCTATTTACTTGGGGAATGACTGCAATTGGGGCTGCCCTGGTTTTTGCCACGAAAGCAATCAACCAAAGATTAATGGATAGTATGTTAGGATTTGCGGGCGGTGTCATGATTGCGGCCAGCTATTGGTCATTACTGGCTCCGGCCATCGAAATGTCGGGAAATCATCCTATAGGAACTTGGTTTCCGGCAGCCTTTGGATTTTTAATAGGAGGCATTTTTTTATGGGGTATTGATAAAATTTTACCCCATCTTCATCCGAATGCGCCGATTGGTAAAGCGGAGGGTTATCATCCGAAAGGAAGAAAAAGGAGTACACTGTTGGTACTCGCGATCACATTGCATAATATCCCAGAGGGGCTGGCTGTCGGGATTGCCTTTGGTGCGCTTGCAAATGGGGGTACAGAAGCCTCTTTAGCGGGAGCTTTGACGCTGGCCCTTGGGATCGGTATTCAAAACTTTCCAGAAGGCGTTGCGGTTTCCATGCCATTAAGAAGAGAGGGAATGTCTCGAAGAAAGAGCTTCTTGTACGGGCAATTCTCGGGCATGGTCGAACCGATTGCTGCTCTCCTTGGTGCATTTGCTGTCTCATTTATTGAAACATTATTACCCTATGCATTAAGTTTTGCGGCTGGGGCCATGATCTTTGTGGTGACGGAAGAAGTGATTCCAGGTTCACAAGAAAATGGCAATAAAGATTTGGCTTCGATGAGTTTAATGGTTGGTTTCGTGCTGATGATGATTCTAGATGTGGCATTAGGTTAGCACTTATACAACAACAGCCGCAGCATATTTCTGAAGCTTGGAACATGAATGATAATTGGATATTTTTCCAAAAATTCCACGATAATATAGAGGGAATTACAAGATGACAGACGAATAGATTTAAAGGAAAATTTTTTATAATATTAGGAGGTTTATCATGGGAAGATTAGTTCATTTTGAAATTCATGTGAATGATATGGAACGGGCAAAGATGTTTTATGGAGAGGTATTCGGATGGACATTCCAAGATTGGAGTGACTATGCTGGAATGCCTTACTTTGGAGCAGTGACAGGGAATGAAGACGAACCTGGAATTAATGGTGCCTTGATGCAACGCCAAAGTGCTCCGCCGGAAACAAACCAAGCTTTAAATGCTTTTGCTTGTACAATGGGAGTGGAAAATTACGACGTAACCGAAGCTAAAATTCTTGAGCATGGCGGCAAGGTTGCTATGCCCAAATATGCCCTGCCTGGGATGGCCTGGCAAGGATACTATCTGGATACCGAAGGGAATATTTTTGGGATTCATCAACCGGATGTGAATGCAAAATAGGTTGCAATGAATAGATGTCAAGCAAGTTGACATTTTATAACGGAATTTTGTATAGTAAGTGGCGAAGATGATGATTGGAGTGAATCGTTTGAATTCCGCCTCTGGATTACAAAATTTAGACCTTATAGATTTATTAAGCGAGCGTCATACTTTGGTCAGAAGAATTTCGGAGAAAGCATGGAATGACCAAAGTGATATATATATTTCAAATTCTGAGTGGTATATCATGGCCAGGATTTATAAAAAGAGACCTACCATCTCGTATGTTACGAAAAATGTAGAAATTTCCCGCCAGGCGACCCATAAATTTATGAAAAACCTTGCTGCAAAAGGATTAGTGGAGATTAGCAATGCAGAAAACAACAAGAAAGAGAAGTGTATCCAGTTAACAGTCTTAGGGGAAGAATGCTACGAAAAAAACGCGGCTCTTAAAGAACAGTTTGAGAATAAAATTGCAGAAAAAATAGGTGCTGAACAAGTGAAAATCCTTAAGGAGCTATTAAAGTTAGATTGGGGAATAGAATAAACATTGCTAGGTTAAATAGAAACCTCCTCTTGTGATAAACAAGAGGAGGTTTTTATTACGTTAAAAACACTTTTTTATTTATTTTCAGTTATCAAATCAATGATCATTTCATTTATCTCACCAGAAGTGGTATTCAACGAAATAGCTAATTCTTTAAATAAGATGCTTTGTACAGTGTCCAAAAGTTTGCGGTCTTGTTCGTAAAGTTTTCTTCCGAGTAGATCGACTTCAATTTTTTGCCTCATAAGCGTATTTACCAATTTAGCAATTTCTTTTCGTTCACCTGTATTTACAATGTTGGAATATAACTGGTGCCGTACGTTAGGTTTGTCATTCCATTTTACCCCCGGATATTTAAAGGACTCAATTATTTCATTTGCTTCCTCTCTATCAGGAAGTTCGTGCATAACTACTTTACTATTATGAACTGGAGTACTAATTGTTAAATGATTATTGCCTTCCGTAGGATGTAATACATAATACAGGCTTGTTTTACCCGATACTGTTTTTTCACAAATATCATCAATTTTGCATATGCCATGTACGGAATAGATGACCATATCTCCAATACTAAACATTTAATCACTTCCAATTCAAATTGATGTCAACTAAGTTGATAATACCATATTAACATTAAAAAAAATTTTTGTCAACTTGGTTGACGTTAGAAAAAATTTTTTGATATAGTTAGCTGGTCCGTTGGTATGTGGGGGTGTGCAACGGGAATGGAACACAAGCTGATTGGAATGATTGAAAATAATCAGCTGAATTTGGGTGAAAAAGATACAATTACTGGCCCGTGAATCACTAACAATTATTTCCGGGTTTTACAAGATTGGTCTTATTAATTTACGAAGGAGAGTTTTATGAAAACGCAAATACAAGTAAAAAGTCCTAAGGTCATGGCAGCGATCTTAATGCTAGGTGCCTTTATTGGATTATTTGGTGAAACAGCCTTAAATATGGCATTAACAAATGTCATGGATCAATTTGCTGTTAAAGCGGCTACTGCACAGTGGCTGACAACAGGATATTTATTAACATTAGCTATATTAGTGCCTATTTCAGCCCTTTTAATGAAATGGTTTAGTACTCGTAAATTAGTTATTGGGGGAATTGTTATTTCGCTAGTAGGAGCGATTCTAGCAGCCATTTCTCCAAGTTTTGCAATTTTAGAAACTGGCCGTATCGTTCAAGCAATCGGCACAGGTATTATCATGCCGGTCATGGTAAGTGTACTTTTAGTGATTTTCCCTATTCATAAACGCGGAGTAGTCATGGGAATTATGGGTCTGGTGATTACATTAGGTCCAGCTTTAGGACCAACACTTTCAGGGGTCGTTATTAGCACTTTAGGCTGGCATTATATTTTCTGGATTAGCGCCGCTTTTTATGTACTACTGACTCTTACTGCTGTAGCGAAAATAGAAAATGTAGGGGAAATTACGAAACCTAAAATCGATGCGTTATCCATTGTTTTATCCACAATCGGTTTTGGCGGATTAATCTATGGTCTGGCTTCTATGGCAGGTGCACCTTTTACTGCTCCATTAGTATGGGCACCTTTACTAGTAGGGATTATTGCCCTTGTATTATTTGGAATTCGTCAAAATACAATGGATAAGCCGATGATTAATTTAGGGGTATTCAAGTATCCCATGTTCACATTAGGAACAGCGATGATGTTCCTAAGTATTTTAGTCATTTTATCAACATCTATTTTATTGCCAATGTATTTAAAGGGATCTTTATTATTTAGTGCTGCAGTGGCTGGTCTATTATTACTGCCAGGTAATGCTGTCAATGTTATTCTGTCACCGATTGTTGGAACGATGTTTGATAAAATTGGACCGCGTAAATTAGCATTAGTAGGATCCATTATTGTATTGATTGGTAATATTATTTTCGCTGCTTCTATTTCAGCGACAACACCTGCTTGGCAAATTGTCATAGCATTTATGGTTTTATTCTTTGGGTTAACGATGGTAACGATCCCATCACAAACAAATGGACTTAATGCATTGCCGCGTGAGTTTTATGCAGATGGCTCAGCTGCTATGAATACATTGAACCAAGTTGCTGGTGCATCAGGTACAGCGATTGCCATTACTTTGCTTACTGCAGGTCAAACTAGCTTTGCCAGCGATGTTCCCGCTGCCTCGCAAGCAGAAATATTAGCGGCAGGTGTAAAATATGCCTTCTACTTTGTTACAGGAATTTCAGTCTTTTTGTTCATCTGTTCATTATTTGTCAACAAACCAAGTGAAGAAAACGTACAATCTCAAGTTTTGGTGTGCTCAACAGAAACCGTACGCAACTAGCAAAAGCTAAAATTTTTTAGAAACCATTCGTAAAAGTGTTCTTTACGAATGGTTTTATTTTTTATAGGCAAAGTTAAGGATGATTTTATTAGAAAGAGTAATTATAAGAAGAAGTACCCGCTGTAAAGTTCTTACTATAGGAACAATTGATAACGTAAATTTCAATCAAGGAGATCATAAATGTGAACGCGATTAATACTTCGAGAGATGTTGCTGAAGAAAAACAAGAAACGGTCATGAATAAAATATTAGGAGTAATCAGTGGAAGTTTCGCGCCTATTCTAGGGGTTCTTGCTGGATCCGGATTAATTTCAGCGTTATTATCAATTTTAATGACATTAGGGTGGATATCTCCTAAAAGCGGAACCTTTGCCATTCTTTCTGCAGCTGGACATGCTATTTTTTACTTCTTCCCAGTTTTTCTCGGCATCACATTAGCCACAAAACTTGGAGCTAATGGCTACGTTGGTGGTGCGATCGGTGCTGCACTATTGGAACCCCATTATACGGATTTAGTTGCATCAAAAGCTCAAAACGTAGATTTCTTAGGGATTCCGGTTATATTGGCGAACTATTCCTCAACCGTTTTTCCTATATTAATTGCTGTTTCCATTTATGCCGTTTTAGATAAGTTTTTGAAAAAAGTGATATATAAAGACTTACAAATGTTTTTGAATCCTCTTATTTCATTAGCTATTATTGTTCCCTTGACCGTACTTGTTTTTGGCCCTTTTGGTACATATGTGGGAGGGGGCTTAGCATTGGTGATCAAATTTCTAAGTGCAAAAAGCGGCATTCTGACTGGAGCAGTGCTGGGGGCTGGATGGTCATTCTTGACCATATTAGGTCTTCACTGGGCAGTTGTTCCAATCATGATTGCGAATTTAGCAACTGGCGGTGACCCGATTAGCCCGATGGTAGCTGCTGCTCCATTTGCGCAAATTGGGATGGGCCTTGGGGTTCTCTTAAAAACTAGGGATAGGGACTTGAAAACACTCGCTGGATCTGGGCTTATTCCTAGTGCCTTAGCTGGGACAACTGAAATCATTACATATGGTATCCTTGTACGGTACAAACGAACGATGGTAATTGTGGCAATAGCCGGAGCAATTGGTGGAGCTATTAATGGGGCATTTGGAGTAAAAGGGACTGCCTTTGCTCTCCCGAGTTTCTTGTCTATTCCTGTCTTTACACCAATCGGACTCTATTTAATTGGGACTATTGCAGCGTTAATACTTGCACTGGTTCTTACATTAGTGATTGGCTATGAAGGAAAAAATAACGCTGAATCGGCTAAAACGATTAAAGAATTTGGACTAGCGGGTGTAAAACGAGAAACCATTTTTAGCCCATTAAGCGGAGGAATTATTCCTTTAACCAAAATTGAAGATCCGTTATTTTCAACTGAAGTGGTAGGAAAAGGCATTGTCATTGATCCATCCAAGGGAGAAGTGGTTTCTCCGGTGGATGGTATGGTTACCACTCTTTTTCCAACTGATCACGCTATTGGTATTACATCAGAAGATGGGGCTGAAATCTTAATTTATGTTGGGGTAGATACCATTAATCTGAACGGTCAATTTTTTACTGCGCATGTTAAACAATGGGATACCGTTAAAAAGGGAGACTTGCTGATTCAATTTGACATTGAAAGAATTAAAGCAGCAGGCTACGATGTTAAAACTCCGGTAGTCATTACCAATTCCGGTCAATATTTAGATGTGATTCCAAGCAAAGATGTGAGTGTCGAAATGAAAGATGAATTAATTAGACTTATTGTATAAAGTAAAAGGTGAGGGAAAGTTCCTCACCTTTGTCATTAGGATTAAATAATCTTCTTCGAAATATTATCATTAATGTCTCCTCCAACAAGATTGGAAGAAAACAACATATAATCCAGCAAAAGCTTGATTTGAATTTCTACAATAATCAAGTCATTGATTACCGTTTGTACCTTGCCAAAGACCAAACAGGAAAATGGCTATGTACTGGTTGGGTGGCAAAAAACGGCGTGCCGGGGAGCATTGTTAGTAATCATAGTAATGGCGGTACCGTTCAACCGGCTTTTTATACTTTACAGGAAAGCTTAGGATTGACATCGGAAACAACTGAGGACCTGAAACAGCAATTCTTCACTGTTGCCTGTCGTGCGGCTGAATGTTTAGAGAAGCAATCAGGGAAGCTGTTTGGCGATTTAGGAGTGGATATGGCTGTTGATAAAAATAAACATATTTGGATTATTGAGTTGAGTCATCGCTTTGTGGATGATACCCTTCCCCCTTGGTATAAATGATACGAAGTTGTACAGAGATATTCAAAATTCGTATTATCTCTGCTTAAAGCACCTGGCTGGATTTTAAAAAGGGGATTTTTCCTGAGGGATTAGTAAATATTCTTTAACACAATCTCAAGCAGCTCCTATTAGCTTTCTAAATTCCACCCGAATAAATAGATTTATTTGGGTTTTTTTTGTCTTTAAAAAGTAAAAAACAGGGGGATGTCGAAATTTTTGTAATATTTTTCTACATAAAATTACAATTACATTACAAATCCGACAGTTTCATTGTTTTTAGTCTAATGGGAATATAAACTAATAATAGATTAAGAATTTGAAATAATAATAGGTAGTTAGAGGAGATTTGTGATGATAAAAAAATTTTTTACATATACAGTATCGGCTGTCGTCCTCGCATCTTTGATACAAGCAACACCTGCTTTTGCAGAACCAGGACAAGTCACACAAAGTCAAATAAATGCGACTCAAGGGCATGTCGATGACCTTGAAACACAAGTTCAACAATTAGATAACCGAATTAACTTAGCGATAGAGAAAAGTCAAAAATTGAACGACCAAATTCAAACTCAACAAGGGGAAATCGAAAAATCCAAGGTTGAAATTGAAACAGCAAAAAATGACTTGGAAGCTTACAAACAGGCTTATACCGAGCGGTTAAAAAGTATTCAGTCAGAGGGTAAAATCTCGGTCGCCGCTTACGCAGAGGTTTTGCTTTCTTCTAATAATCTATCTGAGTTTTTAACACGCTTTTCAGCGATTTCGCAAATTATTCAAAATGACACTGATAAACTAAACGGGTTAAAGGAAAAACAACAAGCATTAACAGATGCAGAAGATAAACTTCAAAATGAGCTAGCTAATTTAAAAAAGAGCCAGGTAGAATTAGCTGCTGAACAGAAACAGATTGAAGAAGATAAGGCTTCAGTTGGGCAGGCATTGGCGGCAGCTCAAACCCAATTACAAGGCCAACAGGACCAATTCGCTGCTCAACAAGAGGCTGAGCGTCAGGCTCAAATAGCAGCAAGGGAAGAGGCAGAGCGCCAAGCTCGTTTGGCCCAGCAGCAACAGCCAGCGCAGGTGCAGCAGTCTTCTGTCAAAACTGCTTCAAACCCAGCGCCAGCACCAACGGTTGCAGCTGCTAATCCATCTGACCCTGATGCGGCAAATAAGGTTATTTCTTATGCAAAACAATTCTTAGGTGTTCCTTACGTTTGGGGCGGTTCAACGCCGAGTGGATTTGATTGTTCTGGATTTACTTCGTACGTGTTCAGAAATGCAGTTGGGATCAATCTTCCACGAGTGTCCAGTTCCCAGCAAGGTGTTGGAACAAGAATTTCACCAAGCCAAGTGCAGCCAGGAGATTTAGTATTTAGGGGTAGCCCTGCTTATCATGTCGGTATTTATATTGGCGGCGGTCAGTATATCCATGCGCCGCAAACGGGTGATGTGGTGAAGATTGCATCTTATGACCCATCCAAATTCTCAAGTGCAGCGAGAGTATTGCGGTAAAAGAAGTATACAATAGTAACGGTGAAAATATGGAGAAAAAACGCTTAGAGTAATTCTGCTCTAGGCGTTTTTTTGTTCATTACAATATATTCGGAAAATTTGTTTGTTTACTGAATAAATTATTGATTTGATAAAAAAGGATATGCTAGGATAGAAGTAAACCTGCAAACGATTCCAATATACTGAAGGTTTAATATTCCGGCTAATAAGAAGTATAAACTTTCTGCCGAAAGCTTTATACTTTCTTAATGCATAAGTGCAACTACGCCTCATGAACCGCCCTTAGGGGCTCGCCAATCGGCGAGTTTTCTTTAGAAAAAGCTTTTAATGGACAAGGATGCTGACTACTCGGCATCCTTTCTCTAATAAACTATTAGGAAAGCCCTTTGATGATTATAGGGTGACTATCAAACGGTGTAGCAGGAGGGAAAAAAACAACAGGGATTACAGTTCATGTTGCCGGTGTTTTATGGCCTACTTTGGTGTTTAATTCTAAAATATAAAGGATGATTTGAAATGAAAAAGGTTCGTTGGGGTATTTTAAGTACTGCAAAAATTGCCCAAAGAGAGTTAATCCCCGCATTTGGCCGAGCGCAAAATGCGGAAGTGGCCGCTATCGCCAGCGGAAGCGGAAAAGCGGAGGAAGTAGCGGCGAAGTTTGACATTCCCAAATGCTACGGCAGCTACGAAGAACTTCTTCAAGACCCCGAGATAGATGCCGTCTATATACCGCTGCCAAATCATTTACATAAACAATGGACGATGGAAGCGGCAAAGCATGGCAAGCATGTTCTTTGCGAAAAACCAGCGTCGATGACTCCTGATGAAACACGGGAAATGGCGGAGTTTTGCCGGGAGAAAAACGTGAAATTTATGGAAGCATTTATGTATCAGTTTCATCCGCAGCATGATCGGGTCCGAGAAATTATTGCCTCAGGTGAAATCGGTGAAGTGAAATACATGCGCGCCAGTTTTTCATTCTCACTCGCCCAGCGGGAAGGGAATATCAAAATGGATAAGCAAAAAGGCGGCGGAAGTATTTATGACGTGGGTTGCTACTGTGTCCATGCGATTCGCAATGTATTGCAAACAGAACCTGTCGAAGTCCATGTTCATGCCAACATCGACCCGGATCATCAGGTGGATACTTCAGCCTTTGTCTACATGAAACTAGAAAATGGAATGGCTGGTTATTTTGATTGCAGCTTTGATATGACATTTAGAGCTGAGTATGAAATTATCGGAACGGAAGGAAAAATTCAAGTCCCACGAGCATTCCGCCCAGACCATCAAGGCGGGGAAGGCCTAGTCATTGTTCAGAAGGAATTCGTTAAAAGAGAAGAAAAAATTACCGGCGATATTTATAAATTAGAGGTCGAACATATTTCAAATGTCATTTTAGAGGATGGGGAACCATCCTACACCGCAGAAAGTTCAATCAATAACACAAGGGCTATTCAGGCTTGCTATGAATCCATTCGAACTGGAATGCTTGTACGGCTGGATTCTTAGGATTGATGGTACGAAGAAATATAAAAGACTTGTCATCCATTGACATAAAAAAAGTCGAGACTGATCTCGGCTTTTTTTATTTAAATACGATGGATCTAAATTTAAACTTTATAATACCGGCGAAGTAAATAGGAGATCCATTTACAATGGGGATGATTCCGAATATTCTCTAGCAGCCCCTTCACAATTGCCTGACTAAAGGTCGGCTCTACAAGCTGCTGCTTTAACAGAATCAACGATTCTTTCTCAATTGGCTCTTCTATTTCTGCTATTTTTTGTTCTAGAGTGTCAAGTATTTGTTCCTTCGTTATTTCTACATTCATAGGCTGCATCATATGGTGAAGCTCCACAGAAACAAATGGCATGGTGGCGTTGTTAGCCAGCAGATTTGTTTTTTCCTCAAGGGAGTTAGCAAGTAACTTCAAATCTACTGGAATACTGTAGAATACAAATAAATGAGAATACATATTCATAAAGCTTTTTATTGAATACATTAAGTCATACTTTATCTCTTGCACTCTATCTCCGTATAAACGTTCAATCATCGATAGGATAATGTTCTCTAATAATTTGTCATAATATCTCATCTTTTGAATGAGTTCTTTATTCAGTGTTTGCGAATGCTCCTTCATGAGGACCTTGGCAAAGTCTGAATGCTTGTGAAAAGACTGATAAATAGAATAATAAAATTCATATAAAAGCTGCTCATCACAAGTATCTCTGACTATGCGGTCAATGTCAGTAACAACCTGCATCATAAATTGGTCGATTAAAGCAATAATCAATTCGTCCTTTGACTTAAAAGACAGGTAAAAAGCTCCTTTAGATATTCCGCAATGCTCCGTAATTTGCTGTACCGAAGTGGCCTCAAACCCTTGCTCCGCAAAAAGCTCCAGCGCTTTTTCCATAATTAATTGTTTTTTAATCATCTATTGACCTCGCTCCTATGGTCTTTAATTGACAAATGACTGATTGGTCATTATTATAAGGAATTGAGTTCATTAAGTCAATTTAGGGCAGGTGTAATAGTGAAAGGGTTAGTCAATTTTGTCTTGAGAAATAAATTAGCAGTTTGGTTATTGACTATCATCATTACGGTATCGGGTATATATTCGGGATTACGAATGAAAACCGAGATGATTCCCGATATTTCCATTCCGTATTTAATGGTAACGGACGTTTATCCTGGTGCCACCCCAGAACAGGTCATGAACGACATCTCCATGCCAATTGAAAAAGCGGCGGAGGGCCTTGACCACGTAAAAGCCGTTTATTCCAATTCCTATTCAAATATGGCGAGCATCCAGGTGGAATACGAATATGGTATCGATATGGATGAGGCGAAGCGTGAATTAAAATCGGCATTGGATTCCTTGAAATTGCCGGAAGGGGCGCAGAAACCAACGACAACGGCGATCAGCATGAACATGATGCCTGTCGTTGCACTAAGTGTCAGCAGTTCAAAAGAGGATATTGTTGAGCTTACGTCAACCGTTGAGGAAAGCTTGGTTCCTAAAATCGAGAAACTCGATGGTGTAGCATCTGCAACCATTACCGGTCAGCATATTGACGAAGTAGACCTTACGTACAATAAGGCCAAAATGGCTGAGTTAGGTTTAACTGAAGATAAAGTAAAGCAAATGATTCAAGCAAGCAACATGGCCGTTTCCTTAGGACTTTACCAGTTTAAAGAAGGGGAGCAGGCTGTTGCGATTGATGGAAAGTTCATGACGGTGGATGAATTAAATAATATGCTAATTCCTGTTACACCATCAGCAGCTAATCCATCACCTATTGTGAAACTTGGCGATATTGCTGAGGTTAAGACAATTGGTAAGGTGCAATCAATTTCCCGAACAAACGGCAAAGACGCGATTGCTATTCAAATTGTCAAAGCCCAGCAGGCTAATACTGTTGATGTCGTTAATAAGGTAAAGAAACTAATAAAAGATGAAAAGGCCAAATATGAGGGGCTTACTATCGATGTAACCCTTGACCAGGGAAAACCAATTCAGGAATCTGTGAACACGATGGTAGAAAAGGCCGTGTTTGGCGGTTTGATAGCCGTTTTAATCATTCTTTTGTTCTTACGTGATTTTAAATCGACGATTATTTCTATCATATCGATTCCAGTGTCAATTCTTATGGCCCTGCTGATTCTGAACTGGATGGATATAACCTTGAATATCATGACGCTCGGCGCGGTAACAGTCGCGATCGGCCGGGTTATCGATGACTCAATAGTAGTCGTGGAAAATATTTATCGACGCCTGCATCTAAAGGAAGAGAAGTTAACTGGGCGCGCCTTGGTCCGCGAAGCGACCATTGAAATGTTCAAACCGATTATGTCCTCGACATTGGTAACGGTCGCCGTTTTTGCACCGCTGATCTTCGTAGGCGGTATGGTTGGTGAATTGTTCACACCGTTTGCCTTAACGATGGCATTTTCACTCGGGGCTTCCTTACTCATAGCAATTACCATCGTGCCAGCTCTTTCGCATTTCCTATTTAGGAAAAAATTATACAGCGAGAAGACGGCCATTCGTCATAAAGATGCCGGGGAGCTCGCCGAATGGTATAAATGGTTTTTGGAAAAAGCACTTAACCACAAAGTCATCGCTTCTATTTTGGCTGTACTGTTATTAGCCGGCAGCTTAGCATTAACGCCATTAATTGGTTTCAGCTTTATGGGGAGCGAAGAAGATAAGGTCATGTACTTAACCTACACACCAAAAGCTGGCGAACTTCACGAGCAGACATTGGAAAATGTTAAAGCGGTTGAAGAAAAAATGATGAAACGTAAAGATATTGATATTGTTCAAATATCCATTACAGAAGAAGGCGACCCGCAGCGGGCGATGATGGGCGGCGGCTCCAAAGGAGGATTAATGTACCTGATTTTTGATCCGGATACGAAGAACTTCCCTTCCGTTAAGGAGAAGATTGAAAAGTATGTAACAGGTATTGGCCAATCAGGAACATGGAAGAGCCAGAACTTCTCGTCCATGTCGGGATCGACCAATGAAGTAAGCTATACGTTCTACAGTGAAAATTTAAACAAATTAAACGATTCGGTGAAAAAAGTCGAGTCAGTACTGAAGAAACATAAAGATTTAAAAGATGTGACTTCAACTGCCGAGGATGCTTATGTCGAATATACCTTCCGGGTTGAACAAGCCCATCTGCTAAAGTATGGATTAACAACAGGCCAGCTTGTGATGATGTTAAATCCGCAGAAAACGAAGGATGTTTTAACAACTGTTGAAAAAGACGGGAAGGCTTTAGATGTCATTGTTCAACAGGAACAAACGGCCCAGCCGGAATCTATCGATGAGATGCTTTCTAAACAGGTACCGACGGCAGTGGGGGCGAATGTGCCGCTTTCTGAGTTAGTTACTGTTAAGAAGGGGACCACGATGAATACGTTGGCGCGTAGTAAAGGTGAATACTTTGCGACCGTTTCAGCCACAATCAAAGGCGAGGATATTTCGAAAGTAACCGCTAAGATTGGTAAAGAAGTAGATAAATTGGATCTCCCTAAAGGAGTGACAGTTGGCGTTGCCGGTGTCCAAGCGGATATGACGGAAACCTTCACCCAGCTTGGAGCGGCCATGGCTGCAGCGATTGCTATCGTCTACTTCATCCTTGTTGTTACTTTCCGTGAAGGTGTTGCACCGTTTGCAATCCTATTCTCGCTTCCGTTTGCAGTAATTGGTTCCTTTGTAGGTTTGTTAATTGCTGGGGAAACCATTTCCGTTTCAGTCATGATGGGGCTGCTGATGCTGATTGGTATTGTTGTTACGAACGCCATCGTCTTGGTGGACCGGATTATTCATATGGAACGCGATGGCTTGAGTATGAGGAAAGCTGTTTTGGAGGCCGGAGCGACACGTCTTCGTCCAATCCTCATGACCGCTATTGCTACCATTGGAGCGTTAATCCCATTGGCACTTGGTGAAGGCGGTGGAGGATTAATCTCGAAAGGTCTTGCCATTACTGTTATCGGCGGCTTAGCAAGTTCAACGCTATTAACCTTAATCGTTGTTCCAATCGTGTATGAAGTATTATCGAAGATGTTCAAGAAAAACCGAAGAGAAATAGAAGAAAATTAAAAATCCGGCCTTTGCTGGATGTCATCCAAGATCTTAAGAAGGAATAGAAATACGCAAAGACAAATACCCAAGATCCTGGTAGACAAAATATAAAAAAGCCGAGAGCATTCTCGGCTTTTTTTATTTGGGCTGTTCTTATTGAACAGTTGTCGTAGAGAACTCGGCTGCCGCTTTTAAATCTTTATCAGAAATGCTGACATCAGCCTTTTTGAACTCGTCTTTTAACACTTTAACAATCTGGTCCTGTGTGACTTTTGATTGCTTTACCTGTTCGGTAAGGGTTTTTTTCATTTCCTCGAATGATTTTTTCTCCTTTTTATCTGTTACCTGGATGATATGGTATCCGTAAGAGGTTTTAATCGGGTCGCTGATTTGATTTTTTTCTAAAGCATAGGCTGCTTTTTCAAAATCAGGGTCCATGACGCCGGTGCCAAACCAGCCAAGGTCGCCGCCTTTGGAGGCAGTGGCGGTATCCTCTGATTCCTTCGCTAAATCTTCAAACTTAGCTCCAGACTTAAGTTTCGCAGCAATTTCATTTGCTTTTGCTTCGTCGCTCACTAAAATATGACGGGCACGAATTTCCGGTGTGTAATCATCGTATGCCTGCTTCAGTTCTTTATCCGTTACCTTAATGGTTTTAAACACTGCCTTTTGTTCCAGCAGATTTAGTTTTACAGAGCTTCGGTAGTCGTTTTCGTCTTTAAAGCCATATTGCTGAAGGGTGGAGAGAAATGAATCACCAATCTGCTCCTTTGTTTTATTCACTTGGGCGTCCACTTCAGACTTAGAAACGGAATAGTTTTTTGCCAGCACTTTTTCCACTGCAAGCTGCTGAAGGGTTTGTGTTCCATATTTGTCTTTCATCGCTTGATATAATTCATCCTGAGAGATATTTCCTGCATCGGATTTCATGATGGCACCGCTGCTACAGCCTGCCAAAGCCAAAGCGCCAACCATTAATCCTGAAAGAATCCATTTTTTCAATTATTTCACTCCTAAATTTTTAGCTAATAAGAAAGTATAAATTCAACTACGCCTCTGTCTTCGTCCTAACGGACTCGCCAATCGGCGAGTTTTCATTTATAAAATCTATGGTACAGAATGAATATGAATAAAAAATGAACAAGCTAAGAACAATTGTAGAAAAAATGGAAAGCGGCCGGAAGAAACGATAAAATATATTTTATTTCCGCTAATTAAGAAAGGATGTCACATGTGTCAATTTTGTCTTCAATTCTTTATACGCTAATAGTCGGCGCCATTTTCGTGTATGTATTCATTTTTTTATATGATGTGTTTTATGGAGAAAAACAAGAGAAGCAGGAAAAGAAAATACGGAAATATTATAAAAACGAACAAATCCAAAAAATTGATTTGGTTGAACAGCAGCCGCGTAAATATACGATTTATCAACTTAAAACAGATAAGGAAACAAGGAGGGTTAAATTAAAGCCTGGGTATAAAGTGGTGAAATTAGTACCGAAGAAAAAAGGAGAATAGTCAAAAAAGGACCGGCTCAGGAAGAGCCAGTCCTAATTTTTTTGCTTTTAAATTAAGAAGCGATGGAAGTTTTTTGAGATTTTGTTTGGGTTACACCACTTGGGTTAAATTCTTTTTCCGTTTTTGAAATAACGACTGTAGCGACACCATTACCGATTAGGTTTGTAATGGCACGTGCTTCTGACATAAAGCGGTCTACCCCAAGAATAAGTGCCATTCCTTCTACCGGAATCATTGGGAAAGCTGCTAAAGTTGCTGCTAAAGTGATAAATCCTGAACCAGTAACACCAGCAGCCCCTTTAGAAGTAAGCATTAATACGCCAAGCAGGGTTACTAGCTGCCAAATGGTTAATTCGACTCCATAGGCTTGGGCAATAAAGACTGCAGCCATGGATAGGTAGATGGAGGTTCCATCAAGATTGAAAGAATAACCTGTTGGAACAACAAGACCTACAACTGATTTTGAACAGCCATACTTTTCTAGTCTCTCCATCATCTTTGGAAGAGCAGATTCTGAAGATGATGTTCCTAAAACAAGCAGGATTTCTTCTTTAATATATTTTAAGAAACTAAAGATATTGAAGTTATAGAATTTAGCAATAGTGCCAAGAACGAACACGATAAACAGGAACATCGTAATATAAACGGAACCCATTAATTTACCTAATGAGATAAGAGAGCCAATACCGAAGTTACCGATGGTAAAAGCCATTGCGCCGAATGCTGCAATTGGAGATACCTTCATGACCATATTTACAATAGCGAAGAAAATTTCCGAAACCTTTTCAAGGAATGAAATGACTGGTGCTGCTTTTTCCCCCAAAGAAGCAGCGGCAATTCCGAATATCACTGCAAAGAATAGAACCGGCAGTAAAGTTCCACCAGATAGAGCTGCCAGCGCATTATCAGGAACGATTCCTAAGATAAAGTCCATCACACCATGGCTAGTTTCGGCAGCAGCCTTTGTGTACTGTGAAACGTCTGCCCCTTCAGCAGCTTTCGTGTTAAAGCCATGCCCTGGTTTAATAATAGAAACTACTAGAATACCAATCGCTAAGGCAAATGTAGTGACAATTTCAAAATAAAGCAGTGCCTTACCGCCGATACGGCCAACCTTCTTTAAATCTCCCATATTTCCAATACCGATGACGATAGTAAAGAAGATGATTGGTGCGATGACCATTTTTATTAGTTTAATAAAGATATCTGCTAATACCTTTAATTTTGCCCCAAACTCTGGAAACAGAAATCCGACAGCAATACCTAGAATAATACCGATAATAACTTGAACCGTTAAATTGCGAAAATTAATTTTCATTCCTTTTACCCCCTTTGTTTGATAACGTTTTCATTTCTCCTTGTATTCATATTAATTGATAATTTAAAATTTTAATATTTTAGGTGATAATGGTCTTTTTGGTCTTTTTGGTCTTAGAATGGGGACAAAGTAGATTTAGTGTTAATAATAAGAAAAGGGACTGCCTGCCTAGGCAATCCCAATTTCAACTATTTTCTAGCTATCTTATTTTCCCCTTTTTATCTCTGAAAACTAACCAAACGCTTAGGGTAAGTATAATGGTAAGTACTTCTAGTGAAAGAATATAGTATGGGTAAGGGCCCAAGACGTCTAATAAACTGGCATGTTTGGGTTTATGATTTAGGTACATATAATTTCCATCTACAAGATGATTGATTAGGAAGACAGTCGGCGCCAAAACATTCATGAATACAAACAGCTTTACACAGGACCAAAACGTTGGGCGGTACCCCTTTGCCCATGTGAAATAAAGCGGTACCCAAACGATCACCATATGGGTAATAAAGAAATGAAAAAAGCGGAAATGTGGGAAGTCGTAGTTTAATGATGGGGTGAAAATAGCTTGCGTGGCACCTAGCAGGCCTGTGAACAACAAAATTTCATAAAGAAGTTTCTTTCTGGAAAATAAGAAAATAATCGTTAATAGCAAACTAATATTGCACAATTCAAGTGGGAGAGAATGACTTGCTTTCCAGTTTCCATTTGCATACATCCATAAATGGTTAATCAATTCTAGTATAATCAATGAGATGGCTAAGCCTATTTCTGCGTGTCTCCATTTTTCGTCCTTTAACCGGCCTCGCATATAATAAAGTCCCGCTGTAAAACCCAAGAAGATACCCATAATGATAAAATGACTTGATGAAAACATTTCAAAATCGAACTTAGCATATTGATCCCCAAACCACTCCACTCAGTTTCACCATCCTTTCATTACCTAATGGGTGGACCGAACAATTTATGTTGAGCCTTTGTAGTAACATATGCTAGTACTGTACCGCATGTTCGACATTCCTCTGTTCTAAAAACATCAACAAAAAAAGCCTTAAAAAAATCAAGGCTCTAATGGTCATATTAGAATTCTTCAATAGGGGACACTTTAGTGTGTCTCAAGGTGGTCCATCCTTTTCTTTACAAATTCTTTCATTTCCTTGTCATTTGTAGTTTGCAGAAACTTTTGGTAAACAGGTCTTAATGCTTGATACCACTCCATTTTTTCCTGCTCCGTTAATCGATAAATTTGGATGGAGGATTCCCGCGCTATTAGATTGAGCTGCTCTTCATTTACCCGTTGTGATTCGGAAATCATCCACGAGGTGGTTTCGGACATTGCCTCTTGAATATCCCTCTGGACCTCTTTAGGCAGCTTGTCCCAAAACTCTTTGTTCATTAGAACCGCATAACCCAAAAATCCATGATTACTGACCGTCATATACTTTTGCATACCATAAATGCGTCTGGAATAAATATTTGAAATCGTATTTTCTTGACCGTCAAATTGGTCTTCCTGAAGCGATGTATATAATTGGTTAAAAGGAACCTCGACAGGCTTAGCGCCTAATGCCTTGAATTGTTCAGCTATAATAGGACTGGGCATAATTCGAAATCTTTGACCTTTAAAATCATCTGGGTACAAAAGGGGATTAAGATTGCTCGACATTTGCTTAAAGCCATTGCTCCATAAGGCCAGCCCTTTGATTCCTTTATTCTCATTTAATGATAAAAACCTATGACCAAGCTCGCTTGAAAGTGTCTCTTCAATATCCTGATCATTATCAAACAAAAACGGCAAGTCAAACAGTCCCCATTCTGGTGCCAGGTTTGTCAGTTTGGATACGGAGGGGGCAATCATTTGGACATCGTTATCAATAAGAGCGTCGAGCTCATCTTCGTCAGTATGCAAACTTCCATTTGGATACACTTCTACTTTGACTAAGCCATCTGTTTTTTCCTCCACCAGCCGGGCGAACTTTTGCGCGGCCAGCCCCTTAGGAGTATTTTCAGCAACAACGTGGCTGAAACGGATGACGATTTGTTTGGACAATCCGTCCTGTTCATCGTCATAGGGGATTTCCTTCCCACTTAGGAAGCTTTCGGGCAAGAAGAAGAAACCAATTATTAAGGTGATGACAAGCACGCTTGATGCAATTAAATACTTCATCAGAACTTCCTCCTTGTTTTCCTTATTATTTTAACATGTTAAAATTATTTTAGTAGATTTCATCTGAAAGGAATTCTTCTATGAATCGTCTCTCTATACAAACCAAGATTACGGCGCTGATCTTTTTTATTGTTTCATTCTCTTTGTTACTTGCCGGAATTATCGTTATAAGTAATTTCATCAATACTGAAGAGGCTGAATTACAAAAAAGGGCTCTACTTTCGGCACAAACCATTGCAGAGGATGTAGGAATCAAGTCCAATATTACGGGAAGCATGGAGGACAGGGTAAAGATTCGCAAACGAGTAGAAACACTACGAATCATCCATCACGCGGACTATATAGTTGTAATGGATATGAATCATATCCGTCTATCCCACCCCCTTCCAAGCTTGATCGGAAAAAGGTCGAATGGGAGCGATGAGGGACCGGCATTTGCCGAACTTACCTACACGACGAAAGCAAAAGGTGAAGTAGGCACGATGATTCGAGCCTTTGTGCCGATTATGAATGAGGAGCATCAGCAAGTTGGGGTAGTCCTGGCAGGTTATAAACTTCCTACTTTTTTTGAAATGATTTGGGATTTAAGGATGGAAATTCTATTTGCCGGCTTTATCTCATTATTGTTTGGCGGCTGGGGGTCCTGGCTGTTTGCTTCTAAAATGAAAAAGCAAATGTTTAATTTGGAACCGCATGAGATTGCTCAATTAGTACAGGAGCGGACGGAAACCTTTAATGCCATGCATGAAGGGATTATCGCCATTGACAAAGACGAAAAGATTACAATTTTTAATGATAAAGCAAAGACAATGATGGGGATTTCAGGAGATGTAATTGGCAGGTCTATTGCCGAGGTAGTACCGGACACAAGATTGCCGGAAATTCTCGAGCTCAAGAAGCCAATTTATAACAAAGAGCTGACCGTTCGAAATTTAAATATACACAGTAATCGCATTCCGATTAAAGCAAATAATGAAATCATTGGAGCTCTTGCCATATTCCAAGACCGGACCGAAGTAAAAAAACTGGCCGAAGAGTTAACCGGCTTTAAAGCTTTTGTCAGTGCCTTAAGGGTGCAAAATCACGAACATATGAACAAGCTCCATACAATTGCTGGCCTGTTGCAGCTTGGGAACCCGAAAAAAGCGCTTGAATATGTATTTCAAACAGCAGAAGAGCAAGAAGAACTGACACAATTTTTGTCGAAGAATATTAAGAGTGAAAGTCTTTCAGGTCTGATGATTAGTAAGGTTAGTCGTGCCAAGGAATTGGGCATTCATTTACATATTGACCGCAACAGCCGGCTGCATTCGTTCCCAGAACCACTGGATGAACATGATTTTGTGATTATTATCGGAAACCTCATTGAAAATGCGTTTGATTCCTATAGGAACAAGGAAATAGATGAGAAAAATATTTATGTTAGTATCGAACATGATGAGGAGATTTTATCGATTCTGGTTGAAGACAACGGGAGCGGCATTCCTGAAAACGTTCTGCCGCATATTTTTACAAAGGGCTTTTCAACCAAGGACAGCTTGGATCATGGAATTGGGCTTTATTTAATAAAAGAAATCGTTGATCGGGCGGGGGGAACAATTCAGGTAGAATCTGACCTTGGAAAAGGGACGACCTTTATTGTAACGATTTAACAAGGGGGATTGTTATATGGCTGAAGGGCTAATTCGGGTTCTATTAATAGAGGATGATCCGATGGTTCAAGAAATAAACAGGCAGTTTGTGGAGAGGGTAGAAGGGTATAAGGTCATTGGTATTGCCTCAAATGGAAAAGAGGGGATTGAGCTTATCAAAAAAGAAAAGCCGGACCTCGTTTTTATCGATATTTATATGCCCAACCAAAATGGAATTACGACAATCAAACAAATTCGGTCAGAGGAACTCGGAACGGATGTAATTGCGGTAACGGCCGCAAGTGATATTGAAACGGTCCGTGATGTTCTGCAGCATGGGGCCGTTGATTATATCATGAAGCCCTTTAAATTTGAGAGGATCCAGCAAGCTTTGATGAATTACCGGAATTATCATAGCAGTCTTTTGAAAAAAGATGCGATTTCCCAGCAGGAATTGGATCATTTGTTATTTCAGCGAGGCAAGCAGGACAAAAGCGAGCTGCCAAAAGGACTGAATATGTTGACACTTGAAAAGGTAATCGAATATTTAAAAGGGCGGGACCAGGCCATCTCTGCAGAAGCAGTCGCCGAAGGCATCGGCCTCGCCCGTGTCACCGCGAGAAGGTACCTAGAATATCTCGAACAAAGCGGAAAAGTGGAAATCATCATCGAATATGGCGGAATTGGCCGGCCTGTTAACCAATATAAGATTTTGTGATGCATGGGGACGGTTCTTTTGCCTCATTTAGTGAGGCAAAAGAACCGTCCCTATGTTTCAATGTAAATTAGGAGGGGTAGAGTTGAAACCAAAAGTGATAGTTTATAAAAAAGTAGATCCTAAAATATTGGAATTTGTACAGCAAACCTGTGAGGTCGTTTATTTTGAGGAACTAGATTCAAATACATATCCTGCATTTTTTCAGGAGTTGGTAAATGCGGATGGGATATTGGGTTCTAGGTTGAAAGTGTACGCCGATTTATTGGACAAGGCTCCCCAGTTAAAAATTGTAAGCAATATGTCAGTTGGGTACGATAATCTGGATATAGCGGCATTGACAGCTCGTGGAGTCATGGCAACGAATACCCCAGAAGTATTGAATGATACGGTAGCGGATACGATTATGGGATTAATATTGGCTTCGGCCAGGAGGATTCCGGAATTGGACCAATGGGTGAGAGCCGGGCAGTGGAAATCCGAACTGAAAGAACAGTGGTATGGGGTAGATGTCCATCATAAGGTATTAGGAATCATTGGCATGGGGGGAGTCGGCACTACCGTGGCCAAAAGGGCGCACTGTGGCTTTGATATGGAAATTCTATACCACAATCGGTCTAGAAATATGGCTGCAGAAGAGAAGTATGGCGCTACCTATTGTTCAATGGAAGAATTGTTGAAGAACTCCGATTTTGTCTGCCTCCTGACGCCGCTAACGCCGGAAACCGAAAACTTAATCGGAAAAAGAGAGTTTGGGCTGATGAAAAAGTCGGCGATTTTTATCAATGCGTCAAGAGGGAAAACCGTTGACGAAGAAGAGTTAATTAAGGCCCTGCAAACTGGTGAAATTGCCGGTGCCGGCTTGGATGTGTTTGTTCAGGAACCAATCAATATGGACAATCCGCTACTTTCAATGAAGAACGTCGTAACTCTGCCGCATATCGGCTCAGCCACCTATGAAACCCGCTTTCAAATGGCAATGACAGCGGCAACTAACCTCGTTTCCGGCCTAAAAGGCGATACTCCAGCAAATCTAATCAAGTGAAGCATGGGGACGTTCTTTTGCATCGTTTAGTGATGCAAAAGAACCGTCCCCGTTAATCATTTAAGTCCAATCGTTTATGGTAATAAAAGCCGAGGCTTCACTATATATGGACGAACGTTCCACATCCGTATCCAGGTGCTTGCATCCCAACAAATTCTACCGATTTTACCGATTTTTATAATATACTTAGAGATAATGGCCTTATATTAAAAGTGATCTGCTTTTCTAGATCATTGGGAAAGATTAAATAAATCCGAGACAACAAAGAAGAAGGAGACCTATGACCATGAAATTCAAAAAGGTTCGTTGGGGTATTATTGGCTGCGGTAATGTTACTGAGGTAAAGAGCGGGCCAGCTTTTCAAAAAGTTAAAAATTCAGAGTTAGTTGCTGTTATGAGAAGAACCGGTGAACTAGCGAAAGACTATGCGGAGAGGCACCATGTCCCGAAATGGTACGATAATGCCGATTCACTTATAAACGACCCGGATGTGGATGCTGTGTACATTGCGACACCACCCGGTTCACACAAAGAATATACCCTTAAAGCTGCACAGGCGGGAAAACCTGTCTATGTAGAAAAGCCAATGGCGCTCAACTTTGCCGAATGCCAGGAAATGATTGCTGCCTGCAAGGCCGCCGGCGTTCCATTATTTGTTGCCTACTACCGCAGGGCAATGCCTCGATTTTTAAAAATTAAAGAGTTGTTGGAGAACAACGCAATCGGAGATGTCCGTTTTGTTTCAACAGCGCAGTATCAAAAAGCTTCAGATGACGTAAAGGACCCCGAAAAACTCTCATGGAGAGTACAACCTGAAATTTCAGGCGGCGGGCTGTATTACGACCTCGCCAGCCACACCCTTGATTTATTTGATTTCCTGCTGGGGCCGATAAAGGACGTTAACGGATTTGCCTCCAACCAGGGGGGTTTTTACCGGGCGGAAGATATTGTGACTGGTACATACATGTTCGAATCAGGAATCCATGGCACAGGAACTTGGTGCTTTTCCGCTTTTGAAAATGTCGATGTCAACGAAATCGTTGGTAGTAAAGGGAAAATTACCTTTTCCACTTTTGGGTCGGAACCTATTGTTTTGACAACTTCTAAAGGCGCGGAGCAATGGAGTTTTGAACCGCCGCAGCATGTTCATCAGCCTCTTGTGGAAACAATAGTGGAAGAATTGACTGGAGATGGCAACAAGTGCCCTAGTACTGGAGAGTCAGGTGCGCGGACAAATTGGGTCATGGGGGAAATGACCAATTTGTAAATTGAGTTTAACCTAGAATACAAGATAATAATGAAAGGAAAAAACACCTCAATAGACTTGGGGTGTTTTTTAGAAAAATTATCTTTCGTATGCGATATGACGGTAGCCATTAGGGGCTTCATAAACTTCATACCAATGATATGTAGGCGCTTTGAGCCACTCGTACTTCGGCAAATACACCAGATATCTAATGTTTCCTTCGCTATCAAGCAATGTTTTGAAAACTTTAAATCTACCAATACCAAAAGTCTGGTCCATATAACCCTCCAAACCATCTCTTACAAAATGGTTCTTATCCTCCTGCTCCTGCCTATTCAACTCAATCAGCCCATCCACAAAAATACTCAGCAAAACCAAAGTAACCGCAATCAACACAAAAACCAAAATATTTAACAAAAAAATAACCTCCTAAATCAAGATAAGTGATGCATGGGGACGGTTCTTTTGCCTCATTCAGAATTGAAGCAAGAGAACCGTCCCCGGGCTTCAAAATCCGCAAAGATGCATCATCTCCTTTGTTTTTGTTAAAATCATTTCGATTGTACTTTTGGAAAGTATAAGAAGGTGTGATTCAGATAACTTTGTTTTGAGATAAATAAGAACATTTTTTGAAAATTTAGGAGGGTAAATAAAATGTCTAATAAGAAAATCCTTAATATACAGAAGTTGGGCTTTCCATGGGTGACGGAGGATCCATTTTTAATGACCGTGCATCATAATGATGCTTATCCAGCGGGAAATGATGAACAGGGGCCTAGCACATCATTGGCTGGCAGGAATCTCGGTCAGGATTTTATGATTAAAGATGGTTTTCGGATGTATCATGGCACAACGGTACCAGGATTTCCGGCGCACCCGCACAAGGGATTTGAAACAGTAACGATTGTTTTGGAAGGATTGGTTGATCATTTTGATTCTACAGGAGCAAGAGGGCGGTATGGAAATGGGGATGTGCAGTGGCTGACAACCGGGAAAGGCTGCCTGCATACGGAAATGTTTCCGCTTGTCCATAAGGACAAAGGCAACCCGCTGGAGCTTTTTCAAATTTGGCTGAATCTTGCCGCTAAGGATAAAACAGCAAATCCAGATTATAAAATGCTGTGGGCTGAAGATATTCCTGAAATAGAATCCGCAGATGCAAATGGGAAGAAAACGACAGTCCGGCTGATTGCAGGAAAACTTCAGGGAAAAAACAGCTTAGATCCGGCTGCTGCTTCATGGGCAAATGACCCTAATAATCATGTCGGAATCTATCTTATTCGGATGGAACCGGGAGCGGTGTTTACAATGCCGGCGGTATCCAAAACATTGAATCGTAACATTTATTTTTACGAAGGAGAAGAAATCTATCTGGAGGGGACAACTGTCCAAGCTTATCATCGTGCCAAGCTTACAGGGGACCAGGAAATCGAAATCACCAATGGCGAAAAAGAGGCATATATTCTCGTTCTTGAAGGTGAACCGATTGGCGAACCAGTCGTGCAGCATGGCCCGTTCGTCATGAATTCAGAACAGGAAATCCGAGAAGCCTTCAACGACTATCGCAGAACACAATTCGGCGGCTGGCCATGGGGCCGGATGGACCCTGTCAATGAACCAAGTGATGGCAGATTTGCACGTCATGGGGATGGAAGAATAGAGGAAAGATAGTGCATGGAGTGCATGGGGACGGTTCTTATACATCATTTAGAATTGATGCATAAGAACCGTCCCTTTGTCTCACATCTGTTTCCCTGAAGCCTTTTCCTTTTCAAATAGTACAATAAGTCCCGGCAGGAGGATGCCCCTTACCAAAAAGGTATCCAGCAGGATCCCAATGGCGACGATGAAGCCGAAAACGAATAGGAGTTGAATTGGCTGTGTCATCAGAACGGCAAAGGTAGCCGCGAGAATTAGTCCTGCGGAAGAAATGACTCCGCCCGTGCTGGCGACTGCAATTTGGACTGCCTCTCGAACCGAGTACTTAGCTCTTTCTTCTTGATAACGGGAAATCAACATGATATTGTAATCAATCCCAAGTGCAATTAAGAACACAAACGAATACAGCGGAACGCGGTTGCTGATGGTATCGATATCAAAGAACAGATTGCTTAGAAACATTCCCAGCCCCAGGGCGGCAAGGAATGAAATCAAGATGGTCCCAATCATATAAACCGACATCTTGATTGACCTGGTCAAACTTATTAGCATCACGAAAATCAAAAGCGTCTCAAGCGCCACAATGACGATTAGGTCTCGGTCATTAATAGAGCGGTCATCGACTTTCGTGGCTGTTTCGCCGGCAAAATAAATGTCCCCGTTCACACCAGCCGAGGCAGCGATTTTATCAGCGCTGTCCCGCATATCCTCCAAAGCATCCATCGTTTTGGCGGAGTATGGATTTTCTGCAAAAGTTAAACTGTATTGAACGACTTTACCTTCTTCTGCGGTACCATTGACACTTACGGAGCTTACCAAGTCCTGTTCAGCAAGTTTGTTTTTCAATGCATCCTGTTGTTCGGCAGATAGTGGCTCTGAACCTTCAAATAAAACGGTCGTTGGGGCGAGGTCGCCTTTTTCAAATTTCTCCTCAAGAATTTCATAGCCCATTCGGGACGGCATATCTTTCGGAAATGATTTCATCGTATCAAATTCAAATTTCATGTTCACCATATTGCTTGCTGACACGATTAGAATCAATCCGAGCACCGCAACAGAAAGCCCCGGTTTTCTAGCAACAAAGTGCCCGATCCGGCTCCATAACGAATTAGTTTTGATAGCATCCTGGCCCACCTTAGGAATCATCGGCCAAAAGGATTTTCTGCCAAAAAGTGCAAACAAGGCTGGAACCAAAGTCACCGATGCAATCATGATAATCAGCATGGTGGTGGCAAATGTTGGAGCAAAGTTCCGGTAATCACCAAATCTTGCAAAAAATAATACCAACATGGCCGCAAGAACGGTACCGCCGGAATAAAACACAGGGGTTCCGACTTCCCGCATCGCCTGCCTCATCGCATCAAATTTATTCTCATGTTTTTTCAATTCTTCTCTAAACCGCGAGAATACAAATAAAGAATAATCAATCACGGCCGCAAACAGAAGAATAGTCATGATAGACAGCGTTTGGCTGCTCATTACCAGCCCTGCCTTGCCCATCAGGCCAAGTGTCTGCATCACCACTTCATACACAAAGGCGGCAGCCAGTAGCGGAATTAACGCCAAAAGCGGTGAGCGGTAAATCACAATCAATAGCACAAGGATTAGGCCGACTGTTGATAATAAAAGGACAATATCTGCTCTTGAAAATAGATCCAGGGTATCGGTGGCAATACCTGCAGGACCAGTTACGTAAAAGGTTAAATCGGAGTTTTTCTTGACGATTTCCTGAATCGCTTCCTCCACCTTTTTAATTTCCTTTGTCTCTAAGGATGAATCAATGGTTAAAGGAAGAATAGCTGTGGTTTTATCGTCAGAAAAGAAATCTGCGGCAGCCTGCGGAGGCAGTTTCGATAGTGGCACCATCTGATCGACACCATCGATTTTTTCCTTCTCTATGCTGTCGACGATGCTGGCTAGCTGAGGAAAAGTGATTTCACTTTTCTTCGCTTGAAAAACTAGAATAGCAGGAATTCCTTCATTGTCTTTAAAGTATTTATCCACTTTCTTTTGGGCGATGACCGACTGGGCATCTTCCGGAATAGACTTTATGCTTGACACTTCGTAGTCCTTGGCGCCTGGAGCCAAGACTGCCAGCAGCATCGCGGCCGCAAACCAGATTCCAAGCGTAATCCACATTCCTTTTTTGGTCGAGACACGGTCTGTGAGAGATTGCAAGAATGATTTCATATTGGTACTCCTTTGCACTAGTTTATAAGGGGCTATTTTTCAAAAGTCGACTAAAAGTGACACTCGTGTCACTTTTGGCAAAAAATAATTGACACTATTGTCACTAACATTATCTTTTAAAGGTGACACATGTGTCAATTATTTATTTGTGAACATTCCGTGACTAATAATTTCTTTGATCGACTGAACCCATAAATCTTGAGGAATGCCGAAGTGATTAGGAATGGCAATGGTCTGAAAAATTATTCCGAGCACCAATACGTCCGGAATATGGGGCTTCAGCTTGTTCTCGCCTTTTCCTAGTGTTACAAAGTTCTGCATATAACTGTACATTTCCAAGTGCATTTTTTCTAGGTTTTGCGTATTGTTCCGAACCTTTTCATTGAGGGAGGAGGGAATTTGTCTGCCTATCTCAATGAGTTGGTGGATTTCTCTATTTCTAAAAATAAGTTCAAAAAGGAATTCAAATTGCCTGTCAAAGTCATTTAATTCGGCTATTTCCTTTAATTCTGCGAGGAAATACTTCATCTCAAATAACATAAAATCGGTGATTAATTCTTCCTTGTTCTCGAAATATTTGTAAATCGCGCCACGGGAAATCTCCAATCGTTCTGCTAATAGACTGAAAGTAAAACCCTCATATCCATGTTCAAGCAGCAGCTGCTTGGTGTACTGAAATAATTCCTCCGTCGAAAACTTGCGCTCCCGTGCCATAATGCCACCTCCATCCATTAATGTAACACGGGGACGGTTCTTTTGCATCATTATTATTGATGCGAAAGAACCGTCCCTGTGCATCAAATTTTTCCGTTCCGAATAACCTGTTTCATCATATCCTTATTGGGATAGTTTACTTCCTCATAAAGCTGGATGACTTTTTCTAGATTATAGTTGACCCGCTGGATGGAGGTGTTGATATTTCCTTGATTGATTTCCACCAGTCCGTAGGAGGCCTTTGTTAGACCATCAAATGGGAGGCCGACGCTGCCAATGTTCATGACTACTTTTCCATTAATATATCGGATATAGGGCCGATGAATATGGGCATATACAAAAACATCTGCATCGGAGGGCTTCATCAAGCTAGTCTTGATCGTTTCGTCATCGGCATCGGGAAGAGTGATTTCGAATAAACTATCCGGTGTTGCATGGAAGGCAGCAATTGTAATTCCGTCCACGTTTGTGTCCAAGTGGGTTTGCAGATTTTCAAGGTATTGGAGATCGGCCGAATCCAGTTTCCCAACTGTCCATTGTCGTTCAGTATTCATCAACTCCAACGCATGATCCGGAACTTCTCCTGCACGAACACCGCGAACCACCCACTCATCGGCATTTCCTTTGATGACATCGGTATTTAACGACTGAATCAATTCAAGGGAGCGCTTTGGCTCCGGTCCTCGATAGCAAATGTCACCAAGAACGTAAATTTTGTCTACATCTTTTTGCTTAATATCAGCAAGGACCGCATCTAAAGCAACTGCATTCCCATGAATATCAGAAATAAAGGCTATTTTCACCATTTAATCAACTCCCCACATCTCCGCTTTTTAAAAAAATAATACCACTAAATGGATACGTGTTTCCATCTTTGGTTTGACCTGATAACTTTGATATATGTTTGAATTACCTTTTGAAGAATGGGGCCTAGTGTTAAAATTAATTGAAGGAAGGTATTTTTAACAAAAGGAGAAATCCATGGACAAGAATAAAGCTACAATTCAATCGATAGATGACTATATTATACAATTTCCACCTGATATTCAGGAAAAATTAAATAGTATTAGAAACTTTATTAAAGAGATGGTTCCAAATGCAGAAGAAAAGATAAGTTATCAAATGCCCGCGTTTTTTTTGTATGGCAATCTAGTATATTTCGCAGCTTTTAAAAAGCATATAGGTTTTTTCCCAACTTCAAGTGGTATTGCTGCTTTTCAACATGAATTATCGGAATATAAAACGTCAAAAGGTACCGTTCAGTTTCCTCTAGAAAAGCCTATTCCATATGAATTAATCGGCAAAATTGTTAAATTTAGAGTTGCTGAGAATTTAAAGAAGGCGGAAGACAAAGTGAAAAAGAAAAAGTAAATTTTGTGTTCATGGTTCTATAAGAAAGGTAATATCCTGTCATATTTGCCCATGTTGTACATCTCTTATAAAGAGGTGTATTTTTGTGAAAAGGAAACTGATTCGAACGCTTATTGTATTGGTAGTGCTGATCTTAATATATGATTTTAATTTTCGACCAAAAACAGTAACGTATTTGGGTGAAGATGCGAATTGGTCTATTAAAATAAACTCAAAGTTAGTGGGCTTTAATGGTAGTTACAGTATTAAAGTTCGCTATAAAGGTAACAAATCAATCGAGTATGTGGATTTTAATATCCATCCACCACATTATGAAGTAGGTATCCCTTCCATGAAAGAAAAAGGCTTTTACCACTGGGAATGCAAGGATGACTGTGGGTTTTATGATAAAGAGGATGAACTTCTCTTTTTTATCGTTTGGAAAGAAGACAACCGTTCCGAAGAAAAAATGAGGTTTATTAATTTAAAAAAGATTCCGACTAATTGGTGGAAGTAGAGGAACAACTAAAGGAAAATTGATAAAATAGTGTCGTGGAGGTGGAATATAAAATGATTGCAACCCAATACAAGATTACACTGCCGAGCGATTACAATATGAATATAATCAGAGACAGAGTGAGGAATAATGGCTATAAAACTGACGGGTTTGAAGATTTGAAGTTTAAACTCTATTTGACCACCGAAAGAGGAATCCATAATAATTTGCAAAACAGTTATAGCCCATTATATCTTTGGAAAGGGAATAATGGACTGAACAAGTTTTTATTTAATGGGTTTTATGACAATATCTTAAACTCCTTTGGTTGGCAGCAAGTTGATGTCGGAATACCCCTGATTGATACCACTACATCTAAAATCATTGAGATTAAGTACTTATTTCAAATCACATCAGAAATACCACCGCAAGAAAGTCTAAACAACCTAAAGGATAAAATTGCAGAAAGCATTCCCATCATAGAAGAGACGGAATATCTCGTTACTTATAGTCCGGAGAGATGGAAGTACGATGTTTTTTATTTCTTAAAAGATTTAAGCCATGTAAAAGATATGAGTGGAGTCGTTTATTCGATTTTGCATATATCACAAGGGTAATACCTATGCCTATTCTGTATCATAAATGGTCAAAAATAAGCCTAGTCCTTTTTCGGGACTGGGCTTTTTGCTTTTTTCTCTCTTTAGTGAGGCTTCTAATCGAATTCCTATGGGGATTACTAATACATAGCATGAGCTTTAATTGGCTATACCGTATTTTTCAGAATGATGCAAAAGAACCGTCCCCATGCACCACCCTTTTGCATCAGTTTTAAGGAATGATGCATGAGAACCGTCACCGTGTTATATTTTGTGGTGTATTTCAAAATAGAGTGCCTGAATAAATTTTTTCATGTTGATTCGAATGGGGGCTGGTGTGACATTTTTTTTGTCTTGTAGTTCTTTCATTTTTTGACGGACGGTTGTGAAATCGAAAAATTTGGATGAGTAATTTTCGAATTTTGGGTGGGAAAAGTCTGTCAGCCCTAGTGAGGCGAGGCCGTTTAAGGATTGATAAATCGCCCTTCGGACACGCTGTTCGGATGCTTTGATTTCTCTTTGAAGATCAGCCTCGCTGGCTGCTTCACCAAGCTTCTTCAAAGCTATGATTCTAAAAGTCTCCTTTAGTGAAGGAAATCCATTAGTGAATGTTTGCATCTGTTCGTAGTCATGGAAAAACTGCATAATCTCCATAAGGTCTTTACTGCCGCTTTCCCCGGCAATGCCCAGTTCCGAAAGAAGAAACCGCCCGGCGTCCGAGAATGTTTTCCCTTTTTCCCGATGTAAATTGCCCTCTGTTTTATGAAAGCTAATATTCATCGCATTTTGGATAGACCTTTGGATATCCTGGATAGATTGCTCTAATCGGGCATGCTCGATAACCTTCTTTACAACCGAAACGACCTCGATTTTATTAATCGGCTTTGTTATGTAATGATCAATCCCCTTTAAGTAAGCTTGTCCAATCAGGTCCTTAGATTCCACTTGAGAAATCATGATGACCTTTCCTTTAAAAACCGGCTTGATTTTTTGGACCGTTTCGATGCCGTCTTGACCCGGCATTAACAGGTCAATTAGTAAAATATCAACCTTCTTCATATCTAAAAGTTCTCCGCTAACCTCGAAACCGTCGGCAGCCTCGCCCACGACTTCGCCAAGGTCATCATCTTCAATAATATGGCTAAGCATCGTACGAATCGATATATCATCATCAATAATAAAAAATCGCATGAAATCACTCTTTTCTCGTTATTTTTGCCATTGGCAGGTGAACAGTGAAAGCTGCCCCTTTGCCATCTTCCGAATTATTCAGCAGAACATTGCCATCATGCATTTCTACCACTTCCTTTACGTAGGTCAACCCAATCCCAGTGGAAGATTTGCCAGTGCTGTCAAACTTTAAAGTGAATCCAGGTTTAAAAATGACATCTTTATATTGGCTGGGAATTCCGGGTCCAGTATCCTTAACGCGGATTGTCAGCCAATCTTGATTTTGTTCAGCCAATAGCTCAATTTTACCCGTTTCATTGATCGCCTCGACGGAATTGGAAACAAGGTTGTTGACAATGGAGGTAAATGTGTACGCATGATAATCGGGGTGTGTTCCGCTAATTGAAAAGACGAACTCAATTTTTTTCCCCAACAGCTCAGCATACTTTTTATTTGTCCTTACAATAATTGAAAAAAGGGAGTCAATGTCAATATAATCAAGCAAACTTTCCTCGGTAATCAGTTTGGAAAGCCCTGATAAAATTCGTTGATTATCCTTTTTAATCTCATGAACTTCACCAGCAATCCTTAAGGCTTGCTGAGGTATCCCTTCCAATGAGAAGTTTCTCTGTCCCTCCTTGATTTCGTGCAAATCCTTGTATAGATTGTAGGATTGTTTGGTGACCTTCTCGGCAAACTGAAGGGTTTTTTTCAAAAGGATGGTCTCTTCATAAAGATTCGAAACGACCATGATCATATGTTCATTTCGCTTTTGGATTTCCGTTTCCTTCAGCTTTGATTCATGGTATTTAAGAGTACTAAATAGACCAACTACAAAAAAGCTTCGAAATACAGCGAAAATAAAAATTTTATGGACGGCATCAATAGTTGTTAATTCTTCAAATAAAAGCCTTTCGAAAAACAACTCTGACATTCCAGCAGCAAATTCTGTTACAATTCCCAATAGGCCTATCACCCAAGGCCGCTGGTTAAACTGGTGGATTTTCAATAAGAAAAAGACCAAAGCATAGGCGAAATAGTAGACAAAGGATGGTAGGTTAGCATGAATGGATACCAGCCAATCAAACGGTTCGAGAAAAACAGCATCAAGAAGGATTCGAAAAGCTAGCACGGAAACCCCTGCAAGCGTGCCGCACAAAATAGCGGGTACTTTTCTTAGCCCCAATAAAAAGAGAAAAAGGGCAGGGGGTCCAAAGCTCACCCGATAGACCTCATTAAATGGATAAAATTTTACCTCCCCAGCAAGCGGAACCAAAATGGCCATTGCCGCCAGTAAGGTAAGTTCATTTTTTGAAAAAAATTTAATGTACAATTTCCGCCACAACCTCTTATCCTAACAATCTCTCATTTAATGCAAAAAAAATTTGTAGGTTTTTGTAGATTTCTTGTTATATTGTGTAGTTACTATTTTACATTAAGAGCAGCCCCGCTGAAAACGCTCTCAGGAAATCGCTGCCTCAAATTATAGTTTTATTTTAGCTAGAAATCCATTGGAAAAAAACTCTTCTAAGACCAAATCGTAAAAAAATTAAAAAGAGGTGCTTGAATGAAAAAATTAGGTTTAGCTTGGCAAATCTTAATCGGACTAATCCTTGGTATTGTGATTGGTGCCATTTTCTATGGTAATCCTGATGTTGCAAAGTACTTACAGCCAATCGGGGATATCTTCTTAAGACTAATCAAAATGATTGTCATTCCAATCGTTATCTCCAGTTTAATTGTAGGGGTTTCCAGTGTAGGTGATACAAAGAAGCTCGGGAAAATTGGCGGCAAAACAATTATCTACTTTGAAATTATTACTACTATCGCGATTATTATTGGACTATTATCAGCGAATATTTTTCAGCCGGGCTCTGGGGTTGATATGAGTTCATTGCAAAAAACAGATATTGGCAGTTACGTAGATACTGCTGAAACTGTTGAAAGCCATGGGATGGCAGAAACATTTGTGAACGTAGTCCCGCCAAATTTTATTAAGGCAATTGTTGATGGAAACATGCTAGCCATCATTTTCTTCTCAATTTTATTTGGACTAGGCGTTACTGCCATCGGAGATAAAGGAAAACCGGTAATTGCCTTTTTCCAAGGGACAGCGGAAACGATGTTCTGGGTAACGAATCAAGTGATGAAATTTGCCCCTTTCGGTGTGTTCGCATTAATAGGCGTGACGGTATCTAAGTTCGGTATTGAATCATTACTGCCATTGGGCAAATTAGTCATTATTGGCTATGCGACGATGCTGTTCTTTGTATTAGTTATCCTGGGGGCAGTTGGCAAATTAGCAGGCGTGAATATTTTTAATATCATCCGTCTGCTAAAAGATGAGTTAATTTTGGCCTATTCCACGTCAAGTTCTGAAACGGTAATGCCAAGATTAATGGAGAAAATGGAGAAGTTCGGTTGTCCAAAGGCGATTACCTCCTTTGTTATTCCTACGGGTTATTCCTTTAACCTTGATGGCTCAACACTGTACCAAGCATTAGCAGCACTGTTTATTGCCCAAATGTATGGCATCGATTTATCCATTGCTGACCAAATTTCTTTGATGCTTGTCTTAATGGTAACATCAAAAGGAATTGCCGGTGTTCCGGGGGTTTCGTTCGTGGTTCTCTTGGCCACGCTCGGAACAGTAGGAATTCCGTTGGAAGGACTTGCGTTTATTGCTGGTATCGACCGTATTCTCGATATGGCCAGAACCGTTGTCAATGTCATTGGAAACTCATTGGCTGTAGTGGTTATGTCTAAATGGGAAGGCCAGTTTGATAAAGAAAAAGCAAGTTCGTACTTACAAACCTTGAATGATACAAAGCAGCAGGCAGCCTAATGGAATAGCTGATTTAGTAGAGGAACCCTGTAAAGTTTGGGTTCCTTTATTGGTGTAATGCCAAGGTATGAAAATTTAAATAATTGATAGATAGACCTAATGTGCAATAGAATGAAGTCATTCATTTTATTTAATTCTATTGACCGGGAGAAAGCACGTTTATTTTGGTAGTTTCAAGTTTTGAAACATGAGAACAGTCCCCGTGTTCCTTTCCCAAAAAAATATATTGCTAGGACTTTCTAATAGATTTAAAATGAGAGTGGAAAATGATAGGGAAGAAGGTTTCAGCATGTGGATTGCTGCAGCATTGGTAACAACCTTAAGCTTCGGTACAAATAATACGATTTTTAAATGGAGTACAAGCCGTGGTTTGTCCAAAGTGCATATCCAGTTTTTCTTTTATTTTGTAGCGTTTATCTTAACACTTGCTTATGGAATTTATGTTGGGGATTTACGGTTTAACCTTTATGCCATCATTTTGGGCGGCCTGATTGGCATCTTAAATGCGAATGGCAATATTCAGATGTCCAAGGCCTTCGAAAAGGGTCCTGCCAGCCTAACGTCGCCTTTAATTGGCGCCAATGCAATCATGCCGATTCTTGGGGCAGCGATTATTTTTCATGAAGAAATCAGTCTGGCCCATTGGATTGGGATTGTGGTAATACTCGGTTCAGCCCTGATGATTCAATATTCGCCGGGCAAAAGTCACGGCACAAATTATGGTCCATGGATTTATCGGGTCGTAATGGCAATTCTGTCCTTTGGGATTCTGGGAATATTAATGAAAACAACATCCTATTTGCAAATTAGTTCGCTAAGTACATTAATTTGTATGTACGGCGGGGGCAGCATTTATTTGGCCCTGACCAGTTTGAGGGAAAAGGAAAGCTGGCTGAGGTCCGAAGTGAATGTCGGGTCCATGGCCGGTTTAGTCAGTGTCATCGGGTACAGCTGTTATTTCTATGCATTGCAAAAAGGTATTGCCAGTATTATCTTCCCAATCGTCAGCTTGAATTGCCTTGTTGTCATCCTGGCTGGTTGTTGGTTCTTTAAGGAGAAATTAAAACGATACCAGCTTGTCGGCATATTCTCTGCGATTCTTGGGATTATTTTTACAAAAATATGATACGTGGGGACGTTTCTTGTGCTTCAATTTTTGAAGCACAAGAAACGTCCCTTTGCTTTATCAAAAATGAGCAACGCTTTTTTGGTTTAAAGTGATAAAATTTTTATCGAAAATCTATTGTTCTATAACAATAATATATGGTAAAATCTGAATATTATTTATTTTTCAGAAAAATTAGAGCGGTTATTACTGCGTTCATAGTCCGCTGAGGGGGAGAAAAGGTGAAAAAGAGTTTAGCCATTGTTTTGATGGGAGTATTGTTGCTGCTTTCTGCTTGTGGTGGGGGAAGCAAGGAAACTAGTGGGGAAAAGAAAGAAAAAGAAGTAAAAATAGGGATCACGCAAATCGTTGAGCATCCGTCCCTTGATGCTGCCCGCGAAGGGTTTATCGCGGCCTTGAAGGATGCTGGTTATGAAGAAGGAAAGAACTTGAAGCTTGATTACCAAAATGCACAGGGCGACATGAATACCAATTTATCAATTGCCCAAAAATTAGTTTCGGACAAGAATGATCTAATTTTAGCAATTGCCACGCCAAGTGCACAGGCTGTATTGAAAAACACGAAGGAGATACCAGTTTTATTTACGGCTATTACGGATCCGGTTGGTGCGCAATTAGTTAAAAGTTTAGATAAGCCAGGCGGCAATGCCACTGGAACATCTGATACGCACCCAGATGCCATTAAGAATACGATTGCTGCGATAAAGAAGTTTGTTCCTAATGCCAAGAAGGTCGGCATCATCTATAACAATGGTGAACCTAACTCTGTTGTAAACGTGAAGAATGCCAAGAAAGCGATTGAGGCAGAGGGACTGGAGTCAGTTGAGACAACTATTACAGCCGGTTCCGAAGTGAAGCAGGCTGCTGAATCATTAGTTGGTCGTGTGGATGTCCTTTACATTCCTAAGGACAATACGGTTGTTGCTGCTCTTGAATCCGTTATTACTGTAGCAAATGCGAAAGATATCCCAACATTTGTTGGTGAAGGTGATTCTGTAAAACGAGGAACATTCGCCTCTTATGGTCTAAACTACCATGATCTTGGCTATTCAACTGGTAAAATGGCAGTCGAAATCCTAAAAGGAAAGAAACCAAGCGAAATTCCAGTCGGCTTCCCAGAAAAGCTAGAACTCGTCATCAACAAAAAAGCCGCTGCTGAAGAAGGCATCACCCTAACAGAAGATTTAATTAAGGACGCTAAGATAGTAGGAGAATAAGTGAAACATGGGGACGGTTCTTGTGCTTCAATTTGAAGCACAAGAACCGTCCCTTTGCTTTGAAACTTTTAATTTAGGTGGGCAGTCTAATCTAGTAAAGGAGTGGTGGTGTGATGAAAAAATTCATTTTTCCGCTTATACTAGTGGTTTTCTTTATTCTAATGGTGTGGGGGATGGGAATGAAACAAACCGGAAATTTGGCTCCATCCATTAACGCTATTTTTGGAAAGGAAGATTATACGGAAATTGTTTCCGCCAATAATCAATTGGGGATGAAACTGTTAACAGAGATAGGAGCAGGAAACGGCGGCAATACGGTTATTTCTCCGACAAGTTTATTCATGGCGTTGTCAATGGTCTACAACGGGGCCGATGGGGCAACAAAGGAAGAGATGGCGAAGGTTTTGCAAACGACCGGAATGGATGCCAGTGAGTTAAGTCAAGCAAACGCCTCAATGATGTCGATGTTACATAAGCATTCAAAGCAAATTCAGCTCAATATCGCAAACTCCATTTGGTTAAACAAAGACTTCCACTTTCAGGACGATTTTGCAACGAACAACAGAGATTATTTTAATGCAGAAATAAAAGAGATTGATATCAATGATAGCCAATCGGTTCCGTTGATTAATGATTGGGTGAAGAAATCGACGAATGGTAAAATTAAGGAAATTATTGAAGCTCCTTTAGATCCAGATTTAGTCGCTGTTCTGATTAACGCGATTTATTTTAACGGGAAATGGCAATATGAATTTGATAAAGAGCAAACAAAGGAACAAACTTTTTATCTGACAGAAGGGACCACCAAAAAGGTGCCGCTTATGACGCTGAACGAAAAATTGGCTTATTTGGAAACCGAAGATTTCCAGGCGGTTTCGCTTCCATATGGTGATGGTCAAATGAGCATGAAGATATTTCTTCCAAGGGAGAGTTCCAATTTAGCAGCATTCCAAAAAATGCTGACAACTGAAAATTGGGAGAAGTGGAACTCTGAATTTACCGAAAAAAAGGGGACCGTTCTGCTGCCAAAGTTTCAATTGGAGTATGAAGTGATATTGAATGACCCATTAAAGAATCTGGGGATGGAGACCGCTTTTGACACTCGTGCTAATTTTTCAAAAATGGTGAAAGAGACGGATCCCATAATGATCAGTGAAGTGAAACAAAAGACATTTATCGATGTGAATGAAGCAGGGACAGAAGCGGCTGCGGCAACCTCTGTCCAAATGGTAAAAGAGTCGGCAAGCATAGATAATCCCTTCTTTATAGAAGTAAATCGGCCATTTTTCATGGCGATTACCGAAGAAGAAAGCGGAACTATTTTATTTATGGGGTTGATATCTGACCCTCAGGGGGGAACTCAAAAATAGTTCATTTTTTTGGCTAATAAGAAAGTGTAAAATTCCCCCTAATTTTACACTTTCTTAACGCATAAATTCAACTAGGTCTCTGTCTTCGTCCTAACGGACTCGCCGATCGACGAGTTTTCATTTAAAATTGCTTTTGCAAAATTAGGTTGATAAACTTATTTTGTATATTTAGAAAAGGAGTTTTAGCAGGATGATTAATAAAGTTGCAAAAGTTACTGTTTATGTAAATGATCAAGAAGAAGCAAAAGATTTTTGGATTAATAAAGTCGGCTTTGTCCTAAAAGAAGAGCAGCCAATGGGGCCAGACTTCTCTTGGATAGAAGTCGGACCAAGTGGCGATGAATTCACTAACTTAGTCCTTTATGCAAAAGCTGCGATGGAACAGCATGACCCATCAAAGGTTCAGCACCCATCGATCCTCTTCAGCACGGCCGATATCGAATCTGCTTATGAAAAAATGAAACAAAATGGAGTAAAAGTAGGGGAAATGTTAAGAATGCCATTCGGAACGATGTTTTCCTTCCATGACCAGGACGGCAATGATTATTTGTTAAGGGAAGATAAATAAGGATAAATAGGGACGGTTCTTTTGTTTCAAAAATTGAAACAAAAGAACCGTCCCCGTGTTCCTTATTTCTTTTTCTTCTTAGAATTATCGACAACTGCCACTTTACCTTTTTTGATTTCTTCTAAAACCACTTTCACATGTATCGTTTTTTCGTCAATATGCTCGACGTTTGAAACCTTGGCTTTGCGGCCTTTAATGGTTAGATCCTCTCCAACTGCTGGAATACGTTTTAGCAGCTGAGTTAATAAAACATTTTTATTTTCAAGAAAATGAACTGCAAACATGGGCGGGCCTCACCTTTCATTTTTAATGGGTTGTCTCTCTACAAAAATATTTATTGAAAGGTGGTTTTAGACCAAAAACGCTTACATAAAAACTTGAAATTAATTTCCACTTAATTTTAAATAGAGTTATAGATTGATTAAAAAACGAAAAAACGAGATGATTATATGTTTATTTTAACTGAAGCAGCGAAAGCAGAATTACAAAACCGATTGCAAAATTCAAACACATTTATCCGCTTGCAAATGCGGAAAAGTTGTTTTATGAAAGCTAAACTGACCTTTGAAGATTCCATTCAGGCAAATGACGAATTAATAAAATTGGATGAACTTCAGTTTATCATTGACCAATCCGAATGCCATTATTTCAGGAACAAAACATTGGATTTTATCCCCGACACGACTGGTTTTAAACAATTTGAGATTATCTAATTTTTCAAAGAGCTTATTCCGCAAGGATTAGGCTCTTTTTTTTGCTTTTAACCACCCATTTCAAGCAGGTTTACTTAAAATTTATGAATTCTAAAAATATTGACACAATAAAAAATGCAAGATATTATAAATTTGTAGGTTGATATTATCGAATGGTGTTCGACAATATCGAACGCAATGGAGGATTAATAATGTCTGAACGTTTAATTCAATCGATTGAAAGAGCAGCAGATGTCCTTGAAATTTTTTTAACAACAAATTCAGAGCTAAGCGTCAAGGAAATAAGCGAGAAGGTAAATCTATCGAAAAGTACTGTCCATGGGATTATTAAGACTTTGGAACACAGGGGATACCTTCAGCAAAACCCGGATGACCTCAAATACCGTTTAGGTATAAAGCTTTTTGAACTAGGTAATTTTGTCGGCAAACATTTGGACATAAGAAGCATTGCTCGACCAATTATCAAGGATTTAGTCAATGAACTAAATGAAACCGTTCACTTAGTTTTATTGAACCGCAACGAAATTATTTATATCGAAAAGGAAGATGGACCGAGAACCCTGACGATGTACTCGCATATTGGAAAAAGAGCCCCGGTACATTGTACAGGAGTCGGGAAAGCTATTTTGGCCCACTTAAGCGATCAAGAGGTAGATCGGCTGCTGTCAATCCAAAATTTGCTGTCGTTTACGGAGTTCACGATGACGGATAAAGAGGAAATTAAAAATCATTTAAAATCCATCCGTGAGTGCGGCTATGCGGTTGACGATGAAGAAATTGAGTTAGGGCTGAAATGTATCGCTGCTCCGATCTTTAACCATCAAGGGAATGTAATCGCTTCAATAAGCTGTGCCGCCCCTAAAATCAGGCTAGATGAAGAACGTCTTCCAAAGGTCATCGCCGGAATCCGGAAAGCTGCATTAGAGATTTCAAAGGCACTGGGCTACAAAGGTGTAATGCAACGATAGGGACTGTTCTGGCAGCTATTTTGGAATAGGGATTGAATAAAATGGGACACGAGAACCGTCCCCGTGAACTACCCGTGAACTAATTTTTAGGAGGAGAAATGAAGTGGAAAAAGTAAAAGTTGCCATTCTTGGCTCAGGAAATATTGGGACAGATTTAATGATTAAGCTTGGCCGCTCTGAAATTTTGGAATTAACCACTGTGATTGGGATTGATCCAAATTCGGATGGACTGCGCCGTGCCAAGGAATTAGGATATACAACTATAAGCGATGGTATTGATGGGTTTCTGAAAACACCGGAATTGGCTGACATCATTTTTGATGCAACTTCTGCCAAAGCACATCTCTATAACTCAAAAGTGTTAAAGGAAGCAGGAAAGAAAGTAATCGATATGACTCCTGCTGCGGTTGGACCATATGTGTGTGCTGCGGTAAACATTCAAGAGCATTTAGAGAAAGATAATATCAATTTGATTACTTGCGGGGGCCAAGCGACGATCCCAATGGTGCATGCAGTCAATCGTGTTTGCCCAGTTGAATATGCCGAGATTGTGGCAACCATTTCAAGCCGCAGTGCCGGACCAGGGACTCGCGCAAATATCGATGAGTTTACTGAAACGACATCCCGTGCGATTGAGGTAGTTGGGGGCGCGAAAAAAGGAAAGGCCATCATTATCCTGAATCCTGCTGAACCGCCGATCCTTATGCGTGACACCGTTTATACGCTTGTCGAAGAAGGAAAGATGAACGAGGAAGCGATCAGACAATCAATTGCAGAAATGACTAAGGTCGTTCAATCCTATGTTCCGGGGTATCGTCTACGTACAGAGCCGATTTTTGATGGAAATAAGGTAACCATTTTCTTAGAGGTAGAAGGAGCAGGGGATTATCTGCCAAAATACTCTGGAAACCTAGATATTATGACAGCTGCAGGTGTTAAAATCGCAGAAGAATTTGCAAAAAACTTATTACAGAAACAAACCGTTTAAGAAAGGGGCCGAAAAAACAATGGAAAACAACAGGGATATTATCATTACTGAAGTAGCATTACGGGACGGCAGCCATGCGATTGCCCATCAATATACTGTCGAGCAAGTATTGAAAGTAGCAAAAGCATTGAATGATGCCAATGTACCATTTATTGAAGTATCACACGGTGATGGACTTGCAGGGTCTTCTTTACAATATGGCCTGTCAAAAACAAATGAAATGGAATTAATCGAAGCAGCTGTTTCGGTTGCTGATAAATCAAAAATTGCTGTTTTATTAATACCGGGAATCGGTACACTGCATGAGCTAAAGGAAGCGGCTAATTTAGGGGCAAAAATGGCTCGTATTGCTACACATGTTACTGAAGCAGATGTGGCACCGCAGCATATTGCTTATGCAAAAGAACTTGGTATGGAAACAGTTGGATTCTTAATGATGAACCACATGGCACCAGTAGACAAACTTGTTGAACAGGCTAAATTAATGGAAAGCTACGGTGCTGATACTGTTTATGTGGTTGATTCAGCAGGTTATCTTCTTCCGGAACAAGTACGTGAACGGATTCGTGCCCTTAAACAATCTGTAGGAATTAATATCGGCTTCCACGGTCATAACAATCTTTCTCTTTCCATGGCCAATACGCTTGTTGCAATTGAAGAAGGGGCGACCCGCATCGATGGCAGTGTTCGCTGCTTAGGTGCCGGTGCCGGAAACACCCAGACAGAAGTGCTGGTTGCCGTTTGTGAACGGATGGGAATTAAAACAGGCATCGATTTATATAAAATAATGGATATGGCAGAAGATATCGTCGCACCGATTCTGCCGGTACCACAGGAAATTACTAGAGACAGCCTGACACTAGGATATGCAGGGGTTTATTCAAGCTTTGCCCTTCATGCGAAACGTGCTGCAACTAAATTTGGCATCGATTCACGTGACATTTTAATAGAGTTAGGAAAACGTAAAGTTGTCGGCGGTCAAGAGGATATGATCGTGGATGTAGCAGCGGAAATTGCTAAAAACAAAAACTAAGTCTTTTTGGACATCTTAGAATACGCACAATTAACATTTTTCAGCAAAGGGTTAGATCATCTAAGATAGAGGAGAAATTTTATGGAACTAGTTATTATTCTCTTAGCGCTGGGGTTGTTAATGTTTATCGCCTACCGCGGATTTTCAGTCATCATTTTTGCACCGGTATGTGCATTATTTGCGGTATTATTAACAAATCCAGATTATGTTCTCCCGTTTTATTCGAATGTCTTTATGGGAAAAATGGTGGAATATATAAAATTATATTTTCCTATTTTCTTGCTGGGAGCTATTTTTGGTAAAGTAGTAGAAATGTCCGGTTTAGCACGTTCCATCGCCACCACCTTGATTCAATTAGTGGGACGCAAGCGTGCCATGTTAGTTATTGTTTTATTGTGCGCAATTCTTACCTACAGCGGCGTAAGCTTAGTCGTTGTGGCATTTGCTGTATATCCGTTTGCAGCCAATTTGTTTAGACAATCCAATATTCCGAAACGGTTAATTCCGGGAACGATTGCCCTTGGTTCTTTTACCTTTACAATGGATGCGCTGCCAGGTTCCCCACAGGTGCAAAACGTTATTCCGACAACATTTTTTAAAACAAACCTTTATGCCGCACCTACACTTGGAATTATCGGGGCCATTTTCATCTTTACAGTCGGGATGCTGTATTTAGATTCACGCCGGAAAAAAGCAGAAAAAGCCGGTGAAGGCTATGATAGCTTTGGAACGATTACCGAAGAGGAAATTAAAATCGACTTAGATGTAAAAGAAAGCGTCGGCCGCAAAATATTTGCCTTTGTTCCGGTTGTCCTAGTTGGTGTGTTAAATAAGGTGTTAACCACAGTGATTCCAAAATGGTATCCAAATGGTTTTGATTTTTCGAAGATCGGTTTAACGACTTTCCCGAACATTGAAACGGCACAAGTCGTTGGTATTTGGTCAGTTGAAATTGCTCTTCTTGCAGGGATTTTTGCCACTATTTTGTATAATCGAAAACCTGTTCTGACGAATTTTAAGGTTGGCATGAATGTCGGGATTGGCGGGGCACTGCTAGCAATCATGAACTCTGCTACTGAATATGGTTTTGGTGCTGTTATTTCAAATTTGCCTGGATTTGCGATTGCAAGAGACGGCATCTCCAAAGCATTTGAAAATCCTTTATTAAACGGTGCCGTAACGACAAACGTTCTGTCTGCTATTTCAGGCTCTGCATCGGCGGGTATTGCCATTTCATTAGGTATTATGAGTAAAACCTATATTGAACTGGCTAATCAATTTGATATTCCACTAGAAGTTATGCACCGTGTTATTTCTATGGCATCGGGAGGGATGGATACACTTCCACATAACGGAGCTGTTATTACATTACTCGCGATCACTGGTCTGACACATAAGCAATCCTATCGCGATATATTTGCGATTACGATTATCAAAACAATCGCTGCATTCTTTGTAATTGGTGTTTATATGGTAACTGGAATTGTTTAAGAAATTTATAAAGAACTAGTTGCGAAAACAGGCAAGTAGACGATGTCTAAATGTGGACAAGTCTGCTTGCTTTTTTGCACTTATTAAGCTTTCCGGTTATAAAGTTATTTTTCCAGTACTATATTTTAATATATTTGCTAGTTTTTAAGAAAAAATGAAGAGGATTGTGTTAATCTCAATTTAATAAGTATCGCAAGATAAAAAACCTTAAGCAGAGGTTGTGCTTCAAATGATCGAAGAGTTATTAATAAATGCCGATGAGTGTTATCAGCAGGCTGAGCAAAAGGCTGCTGAATATTTTCGGACGCTATACAAACTGGTCACAGAAAAAAGCTATGTCACTGCTTTGACAACGGATTTCCAAGAGTGGAAACACAACCATATTCGTCATCCTCTATTAACCTTCCTATTTCGAAGAAGGCAAAGGCCGGATGTTCGGGGATACTACCAATATATTCAATGGCTCGACTATACCGGTAAACTGGACGATTATCTGGATCGAAGCATTTCCTATCTTTACATGCGGGACCTCGGCAAATCTCTGGAGTCACCAGAAATACAGGCCAGGGTACGGAGTGTTGTGTCCAATTTAAAAAATCACCTGACAAGCCTTGATGACAAAACTGATTTTTTCAGCATGGCCGGTTTGTATCGCTGGGCGCAGAAGGAAGGGATTGAATCCGCCTTTATTTGGCTGATGAACAAACTGAAAATCGTATCCGACAACATTCCGGAGGGAATGGATCCCGAGCATGCCAAACGAAAATTGATTAAAATCATTGCGGGGGTCATCCTGCATGTAAATGAAGAAATGGCTGATGAAACTGCCCAAGAAGAACGGAGCCAGAGGCTTGATGAAGCCATCAGGCTGGGTTATGCCTACGGTCTGACCTATCCCTTTATTGACGATCTACTAGATGCCCATGTTTTGTCCAATAAAGAAAAAGAGGAATACTCCAGTTTAATCCGGACCACCCTTGTTACAGGATCTGTTCCTGATTTAGGCAACTGGATAGGACCTAATGCCAGTCTCATTTGTTATATTCATTCTGAACTCCGCGATGCCTTTGACTATATTAAGTCCCATCAGCATCCGGAAACGAGAAAGCATTTTTCCGAGCAGGCCTACATCTTTTTTAATTCTCAAGAAGTGGACCGTGTTAAAAGTTTATCCAACCCTAATTACACCAATGAAGAACTGTACATACCGATCATTTTAAAATCGTCTTCGTCCCGATTAATTGCCCGTTCTGTCATCAGCGCTCCTGAGGATGAGGGGTTTGACAACCGGACCTTCTTTTACGGCATTTATAATCAACTGGCGGATGATTTTGCCGATATGTTCGATGACATAAAAGACGGTGCCGTCACGCCGTATACCTACTATATGAAATACCACAACCAGCGCGATGACCTTATCAACCCATTTGAGTTGTACTGGGCGGTTATTGCTAATTTGATTCACAATGTCTTTCACTCCGATCCAAAGACATGCGAGGTCATACTGGACCGAGCCATAAACGGCCTGAAACGATTTAAGGTGCGTCTAGGAACAAACAAATACAATGAAGTGATGGATTTATTTGCTTCGGGCAATCCTACATTTAATCGTGTTATTCAAAATATGGTTCAGAAGGCAGACGATGTGGATTTCTTTGATAAGCTGCTGCGCGACCATATTATTACAAATTTAAAAAATGACCGTTTGGAGCAAGACGACTTTTTAGATAGAATCGAAACGGTGCGCGACCAAATTAACGGGACCTTGAAAATTGAAGATGTGCCATTAAGGAATGACCCCATTAGCGATGCCGCCAATTACAGTCTTGAGGGTGACGGGAAGCGGCTGCGGCCCATTATGACGTGGGTCATGGGTGTTGATGGATATGGTTTGGACGGTTCCGCCATTACTCCGCTTTTACGGTCATTAGAATACATGCATACGGCATCACTTATTTTTGATGACCTTCCGTCTCAGGACAATGCTGCAATCCGCAGGGGACGGCCAACTCTGCATAAGACCTATAACATCGCCATTGCTGAACTAACTGCTCTTTTTTTAACCCAAAAGGCGATCGAGGAACAGACTTCGCTTACCTCGTTCAATGCAGAAACAGTGCTTCGCTTGATTCAATATTCGGTCCAGGTAACAGAGGATATGTGTAAGGGGCAGGCGATGGACCTGGAATCTAAAGGCAAGCCATTAACACTGGAACAACTGAATGTCATGTGCTTTTATAAAACCGGAATTGCTTTCGAAGCGGCTTTAATCATGCCGGCAATTCTTGCACAAGCTCACGCGTCCGAACAGTCCGCCTTGAAAAAATTCGCCAGGCATGCCGGCATTGCCTTTCAGATTAAGGATGATCTTCTAGATTTGGAAGGGGATCAGAACGTATTAGGGAAACCCGCAGGCAAGGATGCTGATAACAACAGCTCAACGTTTGTATCCATCCTGGGCGCAGAAGATGCAAAAAAAGCGATGTGGGACCATTATTGTCTGGCAATGGACACACTAGAGGAAGTGCCGCGCAACACGACTTTTTTGAAACATTTAATGAACTATATTGTTAATAGGGATCATTAAAAAGAGGGGACGGTTCTTTTGCTTCATTTTTTGAAGCAAAAGAACCGTCCCCATGTTTCAGTATATGACAACCGGTTCGTATGTGCTGAGATTTTCGTATACGACTTTCATATCGTCTGGTTGTGTGTTGACGCAGCCGTGCGAGCCATCGTTAAGATAGGCATTGCTTGCCCAGTTTTTCCGCCAGCTGGCATCGTGGAACCCTTGTCCATCGTTCGTAAAAGGAGCCCAATAATTTACCTGTACTTGATAACTTGGTTTTCCTCCGAGTTCCCTGCCTGTTAGTATGGAAGGAGATCGTTTATAGAGAATATACCAAACTCCTGTTGAAGTATCATTGCCAGTGCTGTGTTTTCCAGTCACGACATTTGTTGTGATGACCAATTTACCATCTTTGTAAATCCAAATTCGCTGTTCGGCAAGGGATACTTCAGCATACGTGTCGCCAATTCCGTTGTTCGCGGTTGTATCGTAACCGTAGCCTTCACCCTTCCATCCGTGTCCAATAACATTGGATGCTGCAATGGAATTCTCTCCCTTTTCAAAAGCTGCTTGAATTTGAGCAGTTTCTTTGTCAATATCTAATGCCCAGCCGTAGCCTTTTCCTTTTACAGATATGACCGAACCCGAGTGGGTCTTAAATGAGAAGTCTTTATTTAATGTGGATTTTGTCTCATTTATTTCCGCAACTTTGTTTTTTATGTCATTCGGGTCAATTGTAACTTTCAAATCCTTAGTCACAGAGGCATTTTTAATTACTTCACTAGCTTTTAAAGAAAAGACTTGATCCTGAACCTTATACTCAACAGTCTGCCCAAGAAGTTCTTGCAGCTTTTTCTGTTCATTTTTTACAATGGCGCTATTTTCTTTGATTGGCTGTATGTATAAAGGATTAAGATGAATGTCACTCTGATAATGCTGCTTGTCGTATTCCTTCAATAGGCTTGAGACGTCATACTGCTCTCCATCCTTGCTTTTGGTGATAACAATACTGCCCTGCGCAAGCTTCGCCTCTGCATCTTGGGGTGCTTTTAAACTTTTATTCATGGATAGGAGCTTTTCTTCCACAAGTTTTTTCATTGTTTCGCTTCGGAATTGGTCTGCCTTTTCAGGTATCAGATGATAATTTTTTGCCTTTGTAGATGGAAAAAATGTCCACTGGCTTTTTAGTATTTTCTTAACCTCAGGCAAATCCTGGTCCGCAAAACCCATCTTTGTATCTTCTTCATCTAAAATTTGCTGCTGTCCGACAAAGACCCTATTTTGTAGGACAGTGGTTTGTAATTTTTTTAATGCTTGATCAGCCGTCATCCCACCGACTTTTATATCATTAATCGTAGTCTGCGAATTGAATCGGGTTGCCTGGTAATAACTGACTCCTGCAATAATGAGTACGATAATGACGGTGCTGCCTGCTGTGATAAACTTCCAACTTTTATGCTGTTTGACCGATTTGCCTCGTCTGCTCTGGATTTCGCCAGCCAAATTCACTTCTGTGTTACTCATTAATCTTCCCCCATAAATGCCTAATAACATCGGTATAATTTCCACCGACTTTAATCCCATAACTCCCTTTTAGTCTACAACAATATGCTTAATTAATCATTAATAATTTACTAGATTTTCATAGTATAAAATAAGTGCTAATTTAAACCATCTTAGGATAAACTGAATATAAATTAGAGCATAGGGACGGTTCTTTTGCTTCAGAAGCAAAAGAACCGTCCCCATGCTTCAAAGAAGGGATAAAGAAAATATGAGTAATCCAGGCTGGAATTTTGATAATAGTTATGCACAACTCCCGAAAGCTTTTTTTACTGATACGAAACCTGCTCCAGTTGATTCACCAAAATTGGTTATTCTTAACGGTCATTTGGCATCTGCTTTGGGGTTGAATCCCGAGGTTCTTCAGGGTGAAGAAGCTGTTGAGGTGTTTGCTGGAAACAAAATACCCGAAGGTGCTGCGCCGCTTGCGCAAGCCTATGCCGGGCATCAATTTGGCTATTTTACAATGCTGGGGGATGGACGGGCAGTGCTGCTGGGGGAGCAAATCACTCCGGACGGAAAACGGTATGATATTCAACTAAAGGGCTCAGGCAGAACACCGTTTTCCCGCGGAGGGGATGGACGGGCGGCGCTTGGACCGATGCTTCGAGAATATATCATTAGTGAAGCCATGCATGCTCTAGGTATTCCGACTACCCGCAGTCTGGCCGTGGTGACTACAGGGGAAGCCATTTATCGTGAAACCGAGCTTCCTGGTGCCATTTTGACACGCGTTGCGTCCAGTCATATTAGGGTTGGAACCTTTCAATATGCTGCCGGGAAAGGCAATGTGGATGAATTAAGGATTCTGGCTGACTATACAATAAAACGCCATTATCCTGAAGTCGCTGATGATAATAAAAAGTACCTGTCATTTCTTAAGGAAGTCATAAAACGTCAGGCCTCACTGATTGCCAAATGGCAGCTCGTCGGTTTTATTCACGGGGTCATGAATACGGACAATATGACTATTAGCGGAGAGACCATCGATTATGGCCCTTGTGCCTTTATGGACACCTATGATCCGGCAACGGTATTCAGTTCTATCGACAGGGAGGGACGTTATGCCTATGGCAATCAGCCGTTTATTGGCGGGTGGAATCTGGCCCGATTTGCGGAAAGCTTATTGCCGCTGCTTCATGAAAACGAGGAGGAAGCAGTTAAATTGGCCCAAGAGGCTATTTCAGAATATGACGGGTTATACCGCCAAAATTGGCTTGCCGGAATGCGGGCAAAGCTGGGTCTTATTAATGAAGAGGCAGAAGATGAATCGCTTGTGGAAGACCTGCTTAGCCTAATGCAAAAAAATCGTGCTGACTACACCAATACCTTCCGAGCTTTAACATTGAATCGTTTGGAGGGAGCGGAGCTGTATAATGCACCGGAATTTTCCGAATGGCATAAGCGTTGGCAGGCAAGACTCGGCATGCAGCAGGAAGCAACAGAGGAATCCCAAAAGTTAATGCGGAATTCCAATCCCTCTGTCATCCCGCGCAACCACCGAGTGGAGGAAGCTCTTGATGCAGCAGTCAGTCAAGGCGACTTCAGCGTAATGATGAACCTCCTAAGTGCTCTGTCGCACCCTTTTGCCTACGTACCAGAACAGGAAGAATACTGTACAATTCCTGCAGTTACGAACAAACCATACAGAACTTATTGCGGTACATGATTAGGAAAGGAAAACTTCGTCGGTTTCCGTTTTATTCCTAAGTTTGTCGTGAGACTCCTGAATTTTGTAGTTAAGAAGCAAAATTATGTCGTGAGTTCCTATTTTTATGTAATGAGCGCAGTGAAATTTGAATTGAAAAAGAAGCTCCAACCCAGGCTGGAGCTTCTTTTTATTTTATGAAAAAAATTTAATATACTCCTACCGCATCAAATGATTTATTAACTGCAGTAACCTCCGCAGAGCTAGCCCCATAAAGATCCGCAGCAGCTTGTACCAGAGCAGCGCGTGCCTGGCTGAAGGTAGAGGAGGCTGTTAAGTAGACGGTATTTGCACGATAATAAATTGCCCCCACTTTATCATTGCCGATCCCCTGAACCGTTACACCATAATGAGTTCCACCGACAGCCAGCAGGTAGGCAGCTTTATTGATAATGCCGCTGTTCGTATGAACGCCGCCGTTATCACTTGTTCCAGTATAACGTTTTGAATAATGATCCGGATCGCCGTATTTCGTTGGATCACTCATCGAACGAAGGGCATCATTTGCCTTTGCTGGAGTATAAACGTCCTCGCCAATCTCATAATCTGGATTTTTCCCATTATAAAATTCAACAAGTGTACCAAAAATATCAGAAATGGCTTCATTTAATGCTCCGGACTCATTTTGGTAGACTAAATCTGAACTAGTGTCTGTAACCGCATGGGTCAGCTCGTGGGCAACAACATCAATACCACCTGATAACGGGATAAAGGTAGTTCCGTCTCCATCCCCATACACCATTTGACTGCCATTCCAGAAGGCGTTGTTGTAGTTTCGGCCATAGTGGACCGTCGATTTTAAGGCTCCTCCCTTATTATCATAGGAATTGCGGGCAAAGACATTTTTATAGTAATCAAAGGTTTTGCCTGCATAATAGTGGGCATCAACCGCAGGACTCTCATAAGAACTATTTAACAGGTTGTCAACACTTGTCCAAAGTGTCCCTGGCGTACGGGAACGGTTGGACGCATCATATGTGATTACACCGTTTCCTCTTGTATTATCCTGCAGATAATAAGTTGAACTGGATAAAAGCATGTTTAAGGCCTTCGTATCTCCTAAAACACCAACTCCGCTGCCCGTTGTATTTGTACCTGTTACGCCTGGGCCGGTTTTTGCTTCATGAAGGTCATTGTATTTATTTAAAATTTCCCCAGTGGCCGCATCAATAAAATAATTATAGTTTCCTGGTTTTGGTTCTAGGAAATTTAAGTTTACTAGATATGCATAGTTAGCATCATTACCTTGTGTGAAAACAACCAGATCAGCAGATGGCTTTTTCTCGTATTCAGGAGAAAGCCCAAGATCTGCTTCCGCAATTTTTATTGCTTGATTGGCATTGACCTTTTTCTCCTTGTTCAGCCCTTTTTTCGTTTCCAAGTCTGGAGTGACTGTTCCGGAGAATACATTCAGAGTTCCGTCCTCCGCGACAAACGCTGCCTGTGCAGCGCCCCAAACAGGAACACCGTTGTACAATTGTTGGAGTCTCAGCGCCGTTCCGCCAAGCTTGTCTTTATTGCTGGAGGTGATTTTGAACGATTCCAATGCGGATTTGGAACCAAGTTTAAATTTGTCTTTGTTAGCGTTTACATAATCAAGAACAATAGCTTCTGCACTTTTACCTGAGGGGTTTGTAAGCTTGCCTGAAATAAACTCTGGGGATCCAACTAGCTCATTGTATTTGTAGTTGGACAGGACATTTTTCGGTGCGGCAAATGATGATGCTGGGGCAATGGCACTGGCAGCGAGACCGATTGACAATCCGAAAGCTAAAACCTTTTTCTTCACTAAAACTCCTCCTTGGAAAACATATTAATTTTTAAAACTATCATATTACCTCGATAGGTCGTGAATTCATTTTACTATCAAAAATAGCCATGAAAAAGAAAAGGTTTTCATTTTGATGTTGGGAAAAAATCAAAAAAGTAGAGAAAATTTTTAAAAAAAGACAGTGGCATTTCCAAAAATACTGTTATATAATTCTTTGTAAATACCAAAGTTGTTATATAACAATTTGAACGAAAGGGGAAAAAATGATGAACAAGGTAGATTCAATTGCACGGAGAATTCTTGGTTGGAAGTTAAATAGGTGGGATCGTTGGTACGATTATGAAAAGGGAATGTTCATCCATGACGCAGACTTTCAACCTGAGCACAACCTTGATCATGCGATGATGATTGTTGACAGATTAGAGAATTTAGGATTTACCTATACAAACAAAGGGCCATCAGAGGTTTGCTTCAATGATGTAACGGGAACTGGGGAAACATTGGCTCAGGCGATTACTAATGCAGCCTACTCGATCATCGAAAGAAGCACAGAAGCTGTCAGCAGCAGACTATGGTCAAAGCTTTGCTAAATTAACTCAAAAAAAATGGACCGTCTTCGATAGACGATCCATTTTATTATGGTCTAGGGAATTACAGATTAAGTCATTGATAACTTGTTACCTGGATAGACACGTCCAGCTCCAACGCTCTAGCGGCTAGTGACCTTCGCTCTCCGCCCTACGATAAGTCAAGCACGAATGCGCTTGCGCTCTTCGTGTTACCTTTATCTCAGGTTGGAGAGCTCCAGGCCATACGCCGCTGACCAGGGCGCTTGTGCTTTTGTTCTTACCGTGCATCTGCAGGCTTTAAGTTCTTCTTCTCAAGCCATGTTAAACCAATATATAATACTGCCATGGTCACTCCGGTCCCGATAACAAACCCGCCGCCATGAACAAGAACAGCGCCAATCCATAGGATACTTAGAATAAAGTGAGCCGAGCGAATCGGTTTTTTCTTCTTCCGGTCCAGTACATATCCGTATATAGCCAAACAAAGCAGCAATAAAAAGGCAGAAGCGCCCGTTAAATTGTCTGTTTTTGTGAATTCCTTAATTAAGTAGTATCCGCCATGGATGGCAACAAGGGCCAATGCCGCCCAGCCGGTATACGTATGAATGCTGTGAGCTTTCCGAGCACCTACTTTAACAATCGGAAACGGAGATTTCAATTTCTTTTTCAAAAGAAACCATGAAAAACTCAACGCCCCTGCCAAAATCGCGCCGTTCCCCATTAGCTTAAAAATTCCGCCTTCGTCCTCGCGCTCCCGGGGCTTGCCCGCCAATTTTTCCGGACCATCGTGGGGAGTTGTAATTTGATAATATAGAAATAATCCGATTAATATTAGGCAAATTAGAACAGTAATGATAATAGGAATATAAACCTTAATATTCTTTTGCATTTGGCCCTCCCTTTTAAATTTAGTATTTCCCTCATTCTAAAGGACCAATCTTAAATTTTTCTTAAAATCATCTTAATATTAAAAAAATAAGAGGGGAATCACATAGATTATCGACTTAAAGGTAGGAAAAGGTTTAAGATATAAAATAGAGTGTATTGAAATAAGAACGAGGTGTATGTTTTGAAAATTGCATTTATAGCACATGACCAAAAGAAAAACGACATAGTGAATTTTGCTGTGGCATATGAGCCGATCTTTTGCAAGCATGAATTATACTCGACTGGCACAACTGGCAGCAGAATCATGGAAAAAACCAACCTGAAAATTCACCGATTTAATTCGGGTCCTCTTGGGGGAGACCAGGAAATAGGTTCCCTAATCGCTAAGAACCAAATGGATATTGTGTTCTTCTTCCGTGACCCATTGACAGCGCAGCCGCATGAGCCTGACATTTCAGCATTAATCCGTTTGTGTGATGTGTACTCCATTCCGTTAGCCACCAACATGGGAACGGCGGAAATACTTATTCATGGTTTAGAACGAGGCGACATAGACTGGCGCAATATTGTCCATGAACAAAGAACTGAATAGAAGGAAAAAAGCATCATTCATAATCATCAATTATGTCTGATGCTTTTTTTATCATCATCTTAAGTATTCAAGTCGAGTAACAATTTCATTATCGTGGCAAAATATTTTTAAATAATCTGGAATAGTAGTAACATTAGCTATAGAAACACAAAGGAGTAATGTTGAATGGTAGAAAATATTTTAGCGACATATGCTTCGATGCTGGATTGGCATATGTGGGCAGAAGTATTAACTTCGCCAAAGGCATGGGGGCTGATTCTCTCATTGGCTGTACTGGAATGTATCTTATCGGCGGATAATGCGCTAGTGTTGTCGGCGTTCGTAAAACCTTTGCCGAAAAAACAGCAAAAGAAAGCATTAGTATACGGTCTTTGGGGAGCGTATTTATTCCGCTTTATTTTCATCGGTTTGGGAACTTTTTTGATAAAGCTTTGGTTTATTAAATTAATTGGTGCGTTGTATTTGCTTTGGCTTGCGGTTAAGTTCTTTATTGACAAATTTAAGAGCAGTGAGGATGGAGACGAGGAAAAAGCACGGGAGCCAAAAGGCTGGTTAATGAAAACTTTCGGAGTCTTCTGGGCGACTGTTATCAGCGTTGAGCTCATGGATTTGGCCTTTTCCGTTGATAGTATCCTTACCGCACTTGCGGTTTCCGATGAGGTTTGGGTGATCCTGCTTGGAGGGATGATTGGGATTCTAATGATGCGAGGGGTTGCGACATTCTTCATTTCGCTGATGAACAGAGTGCCGGAGCTTGAAACAACGGCTTATGTACTGATTACCTTTATTGCTGTAAAAATGGGATTGACATTGATTGATATTCATATTGCAAATGAAATCTTTATCGTTGTCCTTATCTTGGCGTTTGTGGTTACGTTTATAATCCATGGAATTCGTTCAAGAAGAGGAGAAAAAGTATCACATTAAATATTGGGTAAACCCAGTCTTTTGGACTGGGTGTTTTTTTGATTTAGTGAACCTAATCTAGGACCCCCATAAACGGCTTCAGGCTGAAATAGTCCAGCGCCTGATTGACATCGTGAACATTATAAATTTTTTTCTCCAAACAGAATTGAATAACTAAATCGAAAGTATCGCTGTCAGATAAAGAATAGCCTGCCGAACTTAACAGTTTGTCGGTTTCTTTTTTGTTTAATTCAAGGGCAAGCGCCAAGGCTACTACTGTATTTTTTCGTGGGCGGTATTCTGGATTCGAGCGGATTTTAGAAAAATGCCTGCGATCCAATCCGGCTTTTTTGTAGATTTCTGTGTCGGCAGTTCCTTTTTTATCTATCAATTTGAATAGAGTTTGGTTGAAGGTCGGCTGGCGCTTATTTTTAATAAAATCTTCTAACCCAATACTATGTTTTTCATTAGACTCCATCATTGAGTAAGTAAGGAAGTTTAAGTTTCTTTCAACATATTCCTGCAATTAAATTAATAGTTGTTTATTCAGCATATTTCTCTCTCCCTTGAAATGTCGCTTTCAAGGCGACCAATTTTCAAATGAAAATTTCTATTATTATTTTATAAACAATATGGAAAGGATGATAGAGATGAACACGAATTTGACTGAAATTATTTTCCTGCTTGACCGTAGCGGGTCAATGGCAGGACTTGAAAGTGACACAATTGGCGGATTTAACGGGTTTATTGAAAAACAGAGGAAGCTAAAGGGTGACACGTTGGTTACAGCCGTGTTATTTGATGACCAATATGAAATACTTTGGAATGGAATTGAGGCAAAGAAGGCTAAACTTACGGATCAGGATTACTATGTAAGAGGTATGACAGCATTGTTGGATGCAGTGGGGAAAACAATTCTAGATGTAGGATATCGATTATCCAAAAAAGATGAGAATAAGCGGCCTGGCAAGGTGATATTTGTTATCACGACTGACGGAATGGAGAATGCAAGCTCTGAATTCACCTATGAAAAAGTGAAAGAGCTATTAAGACATCAGCAGGAGAAATACAATTGGGAGTTTATCTTTTTAGGAGCAAACATAGATGCTGCGAAGGAAGCGGATAGCTTAGGAATAGACGTTGAAAATGCCTTTAACTTTGAGGCATCTGAAAAAGGTGTTGAGGTTATGTATAATATGGTGTGTGAGCAAGTAATGGAGAGAAGGCTGCGCACAAGGAAACTTTAAAGCAGTAGTGTATTTGTTGTAAAATATATAGTATCTATTTTGCTCAGTCTATACGACTGAGTTTTTGTTTTGAGGTGAGTTATGCAAAAGGTAATTGTAATTGGTGCAGGAATACTCGGGGCATCCACTGCTTATCACCTTGCCAAATGGGGGGCAGAAGTTATCATAGTGGACCGGCAAGACCATGGGCAAGCCACTGACGCAGCTGCAGGGATTGTTTGCCCATGGTTGTCCCAACGACGTAATAAAGCTTGGTATCAGTTGGTTAAAGGCGGGGCGCGGTATTACCCAGAATTAATTACACAGTTAGAAGCAGATGGGGAAAAAGATACGGGTTATAAAGGAGTTGGGGCATTAAGTATTCATTCTGATACTAAAAAGTTAGAACAAATGGCGGAACGTGCGCGAGTCCGCCGGGAGGATGCTCCTGAAATAGGTGAGATTACTATCTTGTCTCCAACCGAAACGAATCGACTGTTTCCAGCTTTGTCCGAGGAATTTGGTGCAGTTTATGTTAGTGGCGGGGCACGTGTAAATGGCCGTGCTTTACGTAATGCACTTGTAAACGCTGCAGTAAAGCATGGGGCCCAAGTTATTAAAGGGGATGCCTCATTAATTAGTAACGATAATAAAGTCCAAGGGGTTAAAGTGTCTGAAAAATTATTTTTTGCTGATCAAGTTATCGTCACAGCAGGAGCATGGGCAAAAGAACTTTTGGGACCACTGGGAGTTGAATTTTTGGTAAGGCCACAAAAGGCGCAAATAATTCATTTACAGTTGTCAGACATGGATACTAACTCATGGCCGGTTGTCATGCCGCCATCTGACCAATATATACTCTCATTTGCAGATGGTCGTGTAGTAATAGGAGCTACACACGAAAATGATGCAGGATTTGATAATCGAGTAACGGCTGGAGGAGTCCAAGAAATCTTAAATAAAGCTTTAGCGATTGCACCAGGTCTTGCCGGTGGAACAATTTTGGAAACTAGGGTAGGTTTCAGGCCTTTTACACCAGGTTTTCTTCCCATAATAGGTGGATTGCCTAGTTTTGAAGGGATGTTAGTGGCAAATGGCCTAGGTTCTTCCGGGCTAACTAGCGGACCTTATCTAGGAGCTGAACTAGCTAAATTAGCACTTGATAAACAGACGGAGATTGATTTAATTAACTATAGTGTTGCTGGTGCATTAACGTAATGTTAAATAATACAAAGAGCTTTTCATGCGAAAAGCTCTTTTCTAGTCTAATAAAAAAATTATTTTTTTAAATAATATGTTGATATGGCAATATTGAAAACGCTGTCGGATAAATTGCATTATAATTTAGATGATTGACAAAATAAGAATAGATTTGTAGTATCTTAATATAACTTAATTATTTGTTAATTTAATTTTCTTATCCAGAGCGACCGAGGGACATGGCCCGATGACGTCCGGCAACCCCCGATTGGGAAGGTGCCAATTCCTGCAGAATGATTTCATTCTGAAAGATAAGCTACCGAGATGTTTATTTCGATGCTCCTTTCAGAATGAAAGGGGCTTTTTATTTGGGTATAAAGTCTAGTTTAGATATCGGAAAAATGAGGTAATCAGTATGATTGAAATAAAAAACCTTACTAAAGTTTACAAAACAAAAAAAGGTGAAGTAAAAGGTGTGGATAACGTTTCACTCACCGTAAAAGAAGGCGAAATCTTTGGCATTGTTGGCTATTCCGGTGCTGGAAAAAGCTCGCTGCTTCGTTGTATCAATCTTTTAGAGCGGCCAACCTCTGGCAGTATAACGGTCGATGGCACTGACCTGACATCCCTAAAAGGCGAGCAATTACGATCTTCACGTTTAAAAATAGGCATGATTTTTCAACACTTTTACCTAATCAGCCAAAAAACAGTCTATGAAAATATTTCTTTCTCTTTAAAGGCAGCGAACTACCCTAAAGACCAGGTAAAGCAGAGAGTAGAGGAACTACTCAAAATGGTTGGTCTTTCCGATAAGCGTGATGTCTATCCGTCACAGCTAAGTGGCGGTCAAAAACAGCGGGTCGGTATTGCAAGGGCTCTTGCAAATAATCCGAAGGTGCTTTTATGTGACGAAGCAACATCAGCACTTGACCCTACGACAACAAAGTCGATACTCAATCTGCTGAAAAAAATCAATAAAGAACTCAACATCACTATCGTTTTAATCACGCACGAGATGGATGTTGTTAAAGAAATCTGCAGCCGTATGGCGATTATGCAGGATGGAAAAGTCATAGAAGATGGTTCAGTATACGATATTTTTGCTAATCCACAGGCAGCACTCACCAAAGAATTTATTGAGAGTGTCGTAACCCTTGAAATCCCAGAAGTAATTTTAAATGGCTGTGAAGGGCCAATCGTTAAGGTTACTTTTAGAGGGAAGGTTGCTGGAGAAGGAGTCATTTCTGATACCCTTCAACAATTTAACCTTAAGGGTAATTTCCTACATGGATCTATTGAATATATTCAAGAATTACCGCTTGGCATATTTATTATGGAGCTAAAAGGACAAAAACAAGAAATCGAAAAAGCCCTTCAATACATTGAAAACCGGGCCGCACAAGTGGAGGTGTTACGCAATGGGCTTTGATTTTGCACATCTAATGGAGCTTATTCCGGATATCAATAAAGCATTTTTTCAAACCATCTATATGATTGCTATCTCGTTGGTTGTTTCAACAGTTATCGGACTTCCTGTTGGGATCCTGCTTTACATAACCGACAAAGGATTATTTCTAGAAAATCGTATGGTCCAAAATATCTTGGGTTTTGTCGTCAACATGGTCCGGTCGATTCCTTTCATTATATTGTTGGTGGCATTGCTCCCACTAACGAACTTACTTGTCAGCACAACCATCGGTCCAACTGCAGCTAGTGTTTCATTATCAGTAGCGGCAATTCCTTTTTTCGCAAGAATCGTAGAAAATGCTCTAAGAGAAATCGATAAAGGCGTAATCGAAGCGGCCATTGCTGCTGGGGCAACACCTTGGATGATTATCAAAGATGTCCTATTACTTGAAGCAAGATCCGGAATCATCTCAGGTGTAACCTTAACATTAATAAGTTTAGTAGGATTTTCCGCCATGGCCGGAACAGTCGGCGGCGGCGGTATTGGAGACTTGGCGATTCGCTTCGGTTATTACCGGTACGACAATACCATCATGATTTCAACAGTTTTAATCTTAATTATTTTAGTTCAGGTCATTCAGCTTCTTGGCGATTACATCGCCAAAGTTGTAGATAAAAGATAAACAGGAAAAGGGGAAAATTACAATGAAAAAATGGTTAACAAGCATTATATTACTATGCGTAGTATTCGCGTTGGCAGCTTGCGGAAACTCCGAAGAAAAAGCAGCTAGCGGCAAGGAAAAAGCAGCAGAATCAAAAGATATTAAAATAGGCGCGACCGCCGGCCCATATAGCGACATGGTAACAAAAGCGATTAAACCAGGCTTAGAAAAAAAGGGCTACAAGGTTGAGCTTGTTGAATTTAGTGACTACATCCAGCCAAACAAAGCATTAAACAATGGCGATATCGATGCAAACCTTTTCCAGCACACGATTTACCTTCAAAATTTCGCGAAAGAAAACAACATGGATTTAACAGCACTTATTTCTGTGCCAACAGCACCAATGGGAATTTATTCGAACAAATTCAAATCGATTGACGATGTAAAAGACGGTGCTACTGTTACACTTCCTAACGACCCGACTAACGCTGCTCGTGCCTTAAACACTCTTCGTGATGCAGGTTTGATCACGATTAAAAAGGATGCCGATCCGCTAAAAGTGTCTGAGAAGGACATCGACGAAAACAATAAGAACTTGAAGTTCCAACCAATCGAAGCAGGCCAGCTTCCACGCTCTGTTGAGAGTGCAGATTTAGCTGCAGTACCTGGAAACTTTGCACTTGCTGCAAAAATGAATCTGTTAGATGCTTTAACTCTAGAAGACATGGCAGACAATTACCGTAATATTGTAGCAGTAAAAACTTCCAACAAAGATTCACAGTTATCAAAAGATATTAAAGCTGTTGTCGAATCTGCAGATTTTGAAAAAGTGATTGATGACCAATTCAAGGGTTTTGGAAAACCATCTTGGATGAAAAAATAATTTTTGAAGTAGAGGATATGGATTTAACTCCATATCCTTTTTTATGTTGGATATACAATAACCTAATGGGAATCCTATGAAAAAAAGGAGGATTTCAGATGGGTTTTTTTAATGGAAAAGAAGAAAAGGTAAATATCGAAACAGTCTTAAAAAACTCCCTAGAAATTGAAGAAGATTTAATGCGTACATATTTAGTTACTGCTGAGCGAATTCATGACGATGACGAATTAAAGGAACGCCTTGAAAACTTTGCGGAAGGAAATGCGAAAAGAACGAAACAGCTAATAGATGAACTAAAGGAAGAACACGAATAAACTAGAAGCTTTGATTATCCCCCATCTTAACAGATGGGGGATTTTTCCTTTAAATATTAATTGATTTAGAAGAGAAAACGTTTTAATATAATGTGTGGGAATAATACAGAAAATTCCTTATTTTTTGTGTCCTTTTTCGCTTTTAGGTGGAAAATTGACAGTAAAATCATTTTAAGGAGGGTCCTATCCTTCAGAGGAGTTAGTATGTCTATTGACATTGAAATTATTTTATATCAAGTGCTGATCGTTCTCTTTCCGATTTTTGTCTATCATTTATTTTTTTACGAGAAGACGAGTGACCGTCGAAAACCTCTTTCAAAACTAACCTTCATTCTGATACTCATCTTAGTTCTGGCAATGTCTTTTCCAGTACAGTTTTCCGAAGGGTACATTTATGATTTTCGCCTCATACCTTTTATTATCTCATTTGTATATGGGGGAACTATACCAGGTTTAATAACTGGGGCTGTTTTGCTGACTTACCGGTTTATAATCGGTGGTGACGGCTTTTATGTCGTTTTCATCAGCTATTTGATCACCTGCATAGTCCTTATTTTTATGGGCGAAAAAATCCAGCGCTTTCAAAAGAAGAGAAATCTTATATTTGTCAGTATTGTTTTTTGGGCGAACACGCTCATGATTATGCTTACACTTTTCACACATAACCAAAATAATCAACTTTATTTTATGTTTGTCTTCTATTTCATTACCTGGATTTGCTTAATGATGGTTGTATTTGTCATCGAAAACGTCAATCAGCAAATCGAAATTCGCGAAAGACTTCAGAAGGATGAAAAATTAAACGTCGTCAGCCAGCTAGCCGCTTCGGTAGCTCATGAAGTTCGGAATCCGCTCACATCTGTCCGCGGATTTTTACAACTAATGACCGATGATGATAATCTGAAACAGGCTCAAAGATCGTATATTAAGATTGCCCTTAGTGAATTGGACCATGCTCAATCAATCATTAATGACTATCTCTCATTAGCTAAACCAAATACTGAAGAGTTATCTACAATCAATATTTCTGATGAAGTGATGAAAACAGTTGCCCTTATGACCTCTTACTCTAATATTCAAAATATAACAATTCAGCCAAGCATCCAAGATTCACTATATATAAGAGGTAACAAGAGCGAAATAAAGCAGGTTTTAGTCAATATTATCAAGAATGGCATTGAAGCAATGAATACCGGTGGGAATCTTACAATTAAAGCGTATGAAAAGGATAGTGTTATTTCTATTGAAGTGATTGATAGTGGAAAGGGCATGACAAAAGCCCAGTTGAAAAAGTTGGGAACGCCTTTTTATACAACCAAGGAGAAGGGTACGGGCGTTGGTCTGACGATTTCATATCAAATTGTCCAAGCTATGAAGGGAAGAATTTTTGTAGAAAGTAAAATAGATAAGGGGACCATCTTCACAATCCAATTTCCCAGCGTTTAAAAAAATATTGCAGGTAAGGAGTCTTTCTTTATAAGGAGGGCTCTTCTTTTTAGATAATTTTCCCAATATTAGGGGAATTTGTTCTCAGTCAGTGATGCCATTGAGGATGAGATATAAATATTTTAAATTCTTAAAAAATTTCTTATGATCCATGAATTAAACTATATATCCAAAAATGTGAAATATTATTTAAGTTAGGATGTGCAAATTCTGAGTTATGCTTTATTGTTAAATTAAGGAAACATAGAAAGGGATGAGTTTCTATGGAGAATGTAAATCTCATCGCTGTTTTACTGAGGATTTTGGGATGGGGAATGACCGGTTATTTCGCCTATCGAATTTATAAAAAACAGACTATTAAAATAACTGTATGGAAAGTGATTGTCATTTTATTCGTTGGTGTTTTTTCTTTTTCCTTCGATTGGAGGATGTCTGAAACGACCATTAAGCTTGCCATTTTGCCATTAGGAGTTTGGTTCTTGTTCTGGTTAAGAGGCAGGACAGAACAGTGGCAGATTTATCGGCACTTTGCTTGGCTTGGCTTTTTTGCCAATTATATTTTTCTAGTGACAACCTTAGTTTATATGCCGCTATATCATGTTGTTTATCCGGAAAACCAGGCAGACGTCTATATTTCAAACATCGAGAGAGCCTCTATTATTAGTACCTTCCCTACTGCACAAAACCTCACCCTGGATAAAAAATCATTGCAAGAACAGCTCCCAAAAATGATGGAAGAATCCATCCACAGCACGGAATGGTTCCATGAGTCAGAGGAAGAGATCGATAAAAAAAGTGAACGATTCCCTTATCAGCTTATTGGTTCCATACCCAAGTTTGGTAGTGGCCTTAATGTTATTGTTTACGTTGAAAACGAAGGAAAAGGGTTATTGATTTCGACACCGGAAAAGCAGCATTATTTTCGCTCGGAAGAATCGATATTAAAGGGCGGACAATGACATGAGAAAAAAGATGATGATTTTCGGAATAGTAATTCTGCTCTTGTCCTCGGTAACAGTATATTGGTTTTATTATTCCAACCCGGATAGATTTTTAACGAATCAGCAATTGGTTGAGAAAATTAATCATGTTTTTCCCGAAGTGGCAGCTGACACCATTCAAGATATAATCCACGTGGATGAACATCATAAAGTTATCCCGTTTGTAACAAAGGATAACCGTTATGGATTAAGCTATTGGGCATGGAAAAATCATCAATGGAAGGCTGTATATATTGATAATGCCGGTGAACCCAAGGTTTGGAGAGTTAACCCAAAGAATTCTTCAATCTACACGATTGTCTGGAACATCCACCCGGATGATGCCGTCAGCTATATGAAGTTTTATTTAAAGAAAGACAGGAATTATCTAATAAGGGATGGGATAGAGACCTATCATCCGGGCATCCAGCTAGAAGCAACGGCGTCCCTTAACGGTAAATCCTATGGTGTTCTAAGAATTCCGGATGAATGGAGCTCCGTTATCGATTCTTTTGATGAAATAAACAAGGCAAAGCAGCTGAATTTCTTTCAAAATGTATTTCCTGCAAGAGACGTGTTTTTTGGATGGACGCCCTATAAAAGCTCTGGGGAAGAAGCGGCCATCAAGGCCACTACGAACGGAAATTCCTTTCATAGTGGAGACGAAATGATTGATTTTATCATGTACGTAAACAAATCAGAACTTCAGTCTGAATAAATTTTTAAAAAGGCGTCCCGAGTCAATTGGGCTCTTTTTAGAGGAAAAGATGTAAAATGAAACTAGATATAATCGATGAGGGGGCTGGTTTGACATGTTTGCGGCAGGGCAAAGGGATATGCAACGGATGGATCAGTATACGATGGAAAGGATTGGTTTACCGGGTGTGGTCCTAATGGAAAATGCCGGTGCAAGGGTAGTTGAGGAAATTATCGCGGACTTACCTTGCCCTAATCCACGGGTCATCGTTCTTGCAGGCGGCGGGAATAATGGCGGCGACGGTTTTGTCATTGCCCGCAGGCTGATTGATGCAGGAGTCAAGGCGTTGTTGTGTCTGCTCGTCAATCCTGACCGTTTAAAGGGAGATGCAAAAATCCACTTTGATGTGTATATGAATCGCGGGCTGCCTGTCTTTAACCTTCAAGAACATTCACTTAAGGGTTTGAAAAATGAATTGAACACTTCGGATGTGATTGTTGATGCCATTTTGGGGACTGGGGTAAATGGCCCTGTCAGGGAACCCATCAGCAAGGTGATTTCACTGGTCAATGAATTTTCCGGAAAGAAATTGGTCTTGTCTGTTGATATCCCTTCAGGTGTCAGCAGTGATACCGGGAAGGCAGCAGGAGAAGCGATAAGGGCTGATAAGACGATAACATTTGTTTTTCCGAAAAAAGGCTTCTTTTTACATGACGGACCAAAATATATCGGTGACTGGAAGGCGGTTGATATTTCTGTACCGCCCTCGGCCGCGGCCGAATTAGGACTGGACATGCCAAGGGTGATAACAGGGCCTTTTGTGCGGGAGGTGCTGCCAAAACGGCCAAGGCACGGTCATAAAGGGACTTTCGGTCATGCTTTGATAGTCGGAGGATCACGCCCATATGTTGGCGCTCCGATCTTCTCAGCGAAGGCAGCCTTACATTCCGGTGCAGGTCTGGTAACGCTGGCAGTTCCGGAAGGGATTTATCCGATGGCGGCGGCGCAAAACCCGGAATCATTATTTATGCCTTTATCTGATGAGCATGGTCATTTTGCGGCCAGGGCGGTTCATGAAATTATTCCGCAGCTTCAGCAGTTTGACTGTATAGCAGTTGGTCCTGGGATGGGGCGGTTTCCTGGAGGGGAGGAGTGGCTTAAATCGTTGATTGGGTCCTTGAGCGATCAGCCTTTGATTATTGATGCGGATGGACTTTATTTCATTCGCGACTTGATGGACTTGGTTCACCAGTATAATGGGCCTATCATTTTCACTCCGCATCCGGGTGAAATGGCAAGGTTAGTCCATAAGACCGTTAAAGAGGTGGAGGAAAATCGCATCGAAATCGCCCGGGAATATGCGAAGTCAAACAATGTGTACTTACTGTTAAAAGGACACCGGTCAATTATGGCAGCACCGGATGGACAGGTCTATATAAATCCGCTCGGTCATGATGCCCTTGGAAAAGGAGGCAGCGGGGACGTTCTTACTGGTCTGATTGCTTCATTTCTTGCCCAGGGTGCCGAACCCTTACACGCCATGATAGCCGCAAGTTACCTTCATGCAAGGGCCGGACAAGAAAAAGCAAAAGTTCTCTCTCATTACGGAGTCATGCCCTTGGACATCATAGAAGGAATAAAAGAGCAGTTAAAATAACCAGTCTTTCTTCCTAGAAAGGCTTTTTATTTTTGGATATTAATACTTTTTTACTATATAAAATGGAAAAGAATGCATAATTCTTAGTATTTACCTTGGAAATTTTTCTAGTAAACTAATATTTAGGGAGTGGGAATATTCAAACTATTTAAATAAACCCTTATGTACCTTTTGTTAGAAAGGAGTTTATAAAAGATGAACACCGAAGAAAAGGTTTACGCCGAGAGTGGAATGACAAATCATTTAAGCCAGCTGGCTTCGATTGGCCAAATCGCTGCAGGAATTGCCCATGAAGTGCGAAATCCATTAACAGCGGTCAAAGGGTTTTTACAGCTTTTGCAGCAGGATCAAAAAAATGAATACCTAGAAATTGCTCATTCCGAACTTGATAACGCCCTGAAAACTTTAAATAATCTCCTTCAGGTTTCTAAGCCTGATCTGGAGGACGAAGAATTCCAAACTATTTATTTGTCAGTCGAATTGGAATCCATCATTAACTTATTCCAGGACAAGATGTATGAGATTACCATCCAAACTGATTTTCAAAATACTGGTGCTGCTATTTATGGTAGGAAAAATCAGTTTAAAAAGGCTTTCTTTAATTTAATTAAAAATGCAATTGAAGCGATTGACGGGGAAGGCGCCATTACTCTGACACATTACACAAAGAATAATGAAGTCATTGTGACGATTCAAGATACAGGAGTTGGTATCCCCGAGGAGAAGCTTTCGCTATTAGGCACGCCCTTTTTTACGACCAAGGATCAGGGGACAGGGATGGGACTTGCTCAGGTGTTCTCGGTCATTTATCAACATGGCGGCATGATTTTGGTTGACAGCAAGAAAAATCAAGGAACCTCTTTTACGATAAGGCTTCCGCAGCAGCAGCAAAAAACACAACGGGGTGTGAGAAAATTGGATGTTATGTTTGACGATAAATATTCAATAAAGGAATACTTTTTGGGAAATCAAAAATTATTTGAGGACCGTTTGCTGGCTGAGGCGACGACTGTAAGTGACAAAATTGATGATATACATAATGTTGGAATTAATTTACTTAACAATGCCCATAAGTTAGTACTATATGTCGTTGAAGGTAGGGAACATGAACTAATCTCATTTGCCAAGCAGGAGGGCATGGCTTGGGCGATGCATTCCTTGACCCTTGCGTTTAAGTTGGAATGGATTCAGGCAATCCGCCGAACACTGTGGGATTTTCTCTATAACTTTGATGCCTTAAATAAATTGGAGACTGATAGGATCACATTTTTTTCAATGGAAAAAAGTATTAATGAATTAATTGATCAGTTCCTGACACACTTTTTTATCACGTACACAAAATATAAGGATGAGTTGCTGGAGAACCAAAGAAAGCTTGTCGAAAACCTGTCTGTTCCGATTATTCCAATTAATAAAGAGATTTGCATTTTGCCCTTAATTGGAACACTTGATGATCTGCGTATTTCAACGATTCAGAATAAAGTGCTGGCTGAAATTGAATATCGGCAAATTCAAACTTTAATTATTGACCTTTCAGGTGTGGCATCGATGGAAAAAGAAGCCGCCCGGAACTTTGTCCAAATCATCCAAGGCTTTTCGATGATGGGCTGTAAAACGATCCTCACCGGGATGCGGGCGGAAATTGTCAAAAGTCTTATTACCTCGGGAGTTGATATTAGTCATAAGGTAGAGTTTAAAGGAACACTGCAATTAGCCTTGAACGATATTGTTTTTCACAAGGATTTGCAAGAGGTATAGAGTTTTCTAAAAAGTACTCGCGGGAGTACTTTTTTAGTTTCTATTAAATGTGCGGAATTTGTAAAAAGTTTTCCATCTATAAACTAGCTTTCATGTTATCTTAAAGGTAAGTGATGAATCTATAGGTAGGAGGTTTTTAACATGGGAGCGCGTTTAATAGAACCAAACACTGGTCCAGTTATCCAAAAGGAAAAAGAAATCGTCAAGCAAATGATTGAGATTTATTGCCGCCATAAGCATAAACATCCCAATGGTTTGTGCAATGAATGTCAGGAGTTGAAAAACTACTGTATGTTGAGGCTCTCCTTCTGCCGTTTTGGTGAGGAGAAATCATCCTGCTCCCATTGTAAAGTTCACTGTTATAAACCAGCCTACCGACAAAAAATCAAAGCCGTCATGCGCTACTCCGGCCCGTGGATGCTATTGTATCATCCGATTTATGGCGTTAAACATTTATTTAATAAAAGATAAAAAAGGTGTCTGCCGATTGACTATACGGCAGACACCTTTGCTTTTTATAAAAATTATCGAATGCCCTTCATGTACCCTTGAATCTTAGGTGCAAGCATTAACAGGATAATACCTAATACTAATGAAGCACCGCCGACTGTGCCAAAGTAGGCCATTTCGGTTGCTGGTGTGTAGAATTTTACGATTTGTGCGTTGATCGCCTGAGCAGCAGCACTTGATAAGAACCACAAGCTCATTGTTTGGGCTGAGAACGCAGCAGGCGCCAGCTTAGTTGTAGCTGATAATCCAACTGGTGATAAGCACAATTCACCAAGTACGCAGATTAAATAGCTAAGCACCAACCATAATGGGTTTACCAAAGAATCTGTTCCGCCAAAGTAAGCAGGAAGCAAGATCACGATAAATGATAAACCAGAGAACAATAATGCTAATGAAAACTTCTGTGGAATATTCGGTTCTTTTTTTCCGAGCTTCACCCAAAGCCATGCAAAAACAGGCGCTAATATAATAACGAATAATGGATTTAAGGATTGGAACCATGCAGGAGAAATATGAATTCCTGCAAAATCAAGCTGGGTACGTTTGTCCGCATAGTTTGCTAAAATCGTTGAACCCTGTTCTTGAATCGCCCAGAACATAACAGACGCGATAAATAACGGAATATAAGCGATTAATCGAGAGCGTTCCACCGATGTTGTTTTTTTGCTTCGGTACATGACAATGAAGTACATAGTAGGAATTAAGATACCCAAAATACCAATTAGGTTAACAAATGTTTCAAATGTTAAATAGCCATTAGGAATCGCAATGGCGCAAATTACGGCAATCACGACAATGCCTAATCCAATATAAGTAAAGACTTTTTTCCTTTCAGCAGGTGACAGCGGGTTTGCAACTGTAGTACCGGCTAATCCAAGGTTTTTCTTCTTTGTTAAAACAAACATTACTAACCCTACGAACATACCAATCGCTGCGATACCAAATCCTAAATGGAAGCTGACACCCATTAGGGACCCAACGATTAATGGTGAAATAAATCCCCCAAGGTTAATCCCCATATAGAAAATACTGAAACCTGCATCACGGCGATTGTCGTTCTCTGCATACATATCACCAACCACGGTGGAAACGTTAGGCTTAAGCAGCCCTGTACCAAGAACAATCAATACCATGGAAACAAAGAATAACGTAATATTTCCCGGAATGGCTAGCGCAATATGACCAAACATGATTAAAATACCACCATAGAACACTGCTTTTGATGTACCGAAAATCCGGTCAGCCAGCCAGCCGCCAATGATTCCGGACATGTAAACTAACGATCCGTAAATGGACATGATAGATAATGCCAGAGTTTGGTCCATTCCAAGGCCGCCCTTGGAAACTTCATAGTACATATAGTATACGAGAATTGCTCTCATTCCATAATAAGAAAAACGTTCCCAAAACTCTGTAAAGAACAGTGTAAATAAGCCTTTAGGGTGACCGAAAAAGCCCTTCTGAGGTACACTGTCCACAATTTTCTGTTTATTTATGTTTGACATAAATCTACCTCCTTTTGTTATTCTATAATACTTTTAAAGTTGTGAATGGTCAAAATCTTTTTTCTGGAATTAGATTTACAAAACGGTTAAAAACCTTGATTTTATTATGTTTTCAGAAAATGTTCACGCGAAAAGAAAGTTTTTTTAAAATAATAATTATTTTCGGATAAGTTTGTATTTTGGTATCTTTTGGATGATTTATCCATAATAAAAAGCCCTCGAGATCTCTAGGGCTTTGTTAGTAATTTTAGAATTGTCTCATCCATGAGAGTGTGATCCTGTGCAGTAAGCAGAGCATCAGGAATTAGGGCGTATCTGCCATGATTACCTGTTAAATAGCTATAAATAATTTGTGCTTCGTCAAGGTCTTCTTTGTGGACATTAAGGGGTGTTTCATCCCTGACACCTTTGAAAAAGTTCAAGATATTCGCCCTTACCGTTATAACGACATCCGTTCCTTCAAGCGAAAACTTCTCTGAAAATAACACCGTGTTGCCTTTGATTAAAAAAAGTTTAAAGGTGCGGTCATCCAAAAATTCGATCGTGACGATATTTTGATTGGCCTCCGCAAAATCAACGACACCCTCTTTATAATGAAGAAAACTGATTGCCTCCAAATATCCTTTATACTTTGCGGCCAGTTCAAAATCCAATTGCCCCGCAGCAGCAGCCATTTTTTCCTCCATTTCCGCAAGCGGACTTAAGTCATCTCCCTTGATCAAGGCGATGATGCGGGTTAATATCGAATCATATTTTTCTCTCGGGACTTTTCCTGTACACAAGCCGATGCAGAGGCCAAGAGAATGATTCAAACATGGAGAACCTACTGTGGAACGGTTGCTGCAGCTAATTTTAAAAAATTCCTTGATCCCCTGTACCGCTTTTTCTACTGCAAACTTACTGATAAAGGGTCCGAAATAAAGATTTCCGTCATTTTCAATGCAAACATTCGTTACTTCAAGCGTAGGATGAAGCTCGTCCATTCTCATGACGATATAGGAATAGTTCTGCGGGTTTTTCATTTTCCTGTTGAAAAAAGGTTTGATATCTTTTATTAACTGGCATTCCAGGAGAAAGGCTTCAAACTCCGTGTCTGTCAGGATGTAGTCAAAATCCTTTAATGTAGCAACAAGTTTTATCGTTTTTTTAGAATGGGCCTTGGAATGCTGGAAATAGGAACGAACTCGATTCTTTAAATTTTTGGCTTTTCCCACATATATGATTTGGCCAGCAGAATCCTTCATCAAATAAACCCCGGGAGTAATGGGGAGATTTTTTACCTTTTCTTTTAAATCCATGTTTTTTTCCTTCCCAAACATATTGTTCCTATAATTTTATCATAGGGAATATATCGTGGATTCTGTCTAATATTTCCTGTAAATAAAAAACCAGATTGCATTAACAATCTGGTAAACTTAATCATGGACTTTGTTTGTATAAAGCGATTAATAGGATTAACATGACGATGTCTAAGCGTGCGTTAAAAGCAGATTGCAAAAGCCCCGTGTTAAGTGTTGGCAGCTTCGTTAATAAAATAGCTGCTATCATAATTGCGATTAAGGGTATGACGGCATTTTTTACAGCTTTGCCCGCCAGAATTAAAGCACCGCAGCCAATTTCTAGAAGAATGACAAGCTTCAACATGAGCTGAGGATATGGCAGCCTCAGGCTCAAAAAATAGTTGGCTAAATCAGTGTTAAGTAGTTTCATTAAACCTGAGATGATAAACACGTATGCGACCGAATAGCGCAGTAGATTCATAGTTGAAAATGAAGTATGCATGTTTGTCCGCCTCCTTTGTAATACATATGCAATAATGGGGACAAACAATGACAGATAGTTTCTCTGGAATGAACAAACAGCAGGCCTGGTGCCTGCTGTTTGTTCATATCCCTATTAATTAATCCACGATTAAAACAACTGGAGGCTTATTCAGAAATTGCATCATATTGGCCACGTCTGCAGTGACTTCACGGCCCTCAGGGGTTGCTAATGACTGAGCTAGAATGGCTGGGTTTTCAAAATGAAGTTCTGCAAGAAGATATTGGTTATCGCTTGTGTTTTGCTTTTGCAAAACGCGGTGAACTTCCGCACCTGTGATATTAGGCAGTTTTGCTGCTAAAGGAATATGAACATTGAAATAATAGTTTTCGAAACCTTCTTGATCCTTCGGTTGATCATAAATAACAACTAATTTAGCCATCTTTGCTTTCCCCTTTCAACCTCTAAAATAGTACAATCACCCTCTCATTATAAAGGGAAAAAGAACCAATTATTATTAAAACTACTCGACAATTTGTGCAAAGAAATTTTAAAAATAAAGGCATATTAGTAATTGACATTGACGTTGCGTAAAGGTGTATCGTTGTTGGTGAGGAGGTGAAAGGAATGGAATATACGGTACAAAAGCTTGCGAGTTTGGCTGGGATTAGCACCCGGACGCTAAGGTATTATGATGAAATAGGGATTCTTAAGCCGGCAAGAATCAATTCATCAGGTTACCGAATTTACGGACAGATAGAAGTGGATCGGCTCCAACAAATTCTGTTTTACCGGGAGTTAGGTGTTAGTCTCGACCAAATCAAGGAGATTGTAACGGACCCTTCCTTCGATGGTGCCGCAGCACTCATGGAACATCGCCAAAAGCTCCTCGAAAAGCGGGAACAATTAGACTTGTTAATCGCGAATGTTGAAAAGACAATCGCGATGACAGAAGGGAGATTCAAGATGTCTAATAAAGAAAAATTCGAAGGCTTCAAGAAGAAAATGATAGATGAAAATGAGAAAAAATATGGCAAGGAAGTCCGCGCCAAGTACGGCGATGATGTGGTCAATCAATCGAATGCCAAGGTCATGAATATGAGCGAGGAGCAGTATCAAGAGGTAACCGCGTTAGCTGAAGAAATTAAAACCATCTTAGCGGCGGCTATGAAAACTGGCAACCCTGCAGGAGAGTTGGCACAGAAAGCAGCAGACCTCCATAAGCGATGGCTCACCTATTACTGGAAGGATTACAGTAAAGAAGCCCACGCAGGACTGGCGCAAATGTATGTCGACGATGAAAGATTCAAAGCCTACTACGACAAAGACCAACCTGGCACAGCCGAATTTCTAAGAGACGCGATCGAAATCTATACTGGTATAAAAAAATAACTAACCATTTAGGTCAGGCCGAAACTGCGTAACATATTAAAGCGCAAGGGTCTGGCCTCTTTACATTAATGACTTAAATTGCCTTATTCGTAACTTATTTCCACTTTAATGCTTTAAAGTAATATCCCTTATTTTCCCTCATTTTAAAATTTTTCCCCAAAATGACATTTTTAGATAGCACTTACAGGGTGACTTATGTCATAATAATTTTAAAATTTATTATATTATAATATTTCAGAACGTTATTCATTTGAAAATAATAGTCTAGTCAGGCAGGTGTTTAGTATGGATCAAAATTCCATTCTTCGAATAAACGATTTAAAAGTTTCCTTCCAATCCGGAAAAAAGCTCTTACCTGCAGTGGATGGGATTAGTTTTGAACTTAAGGAAGGCGAAATCCTAGGAATTGTAGGGGAATCCGGCAGCGGTAAAAGTGTTACCTCCTTAGCAACTATGGGCTTGATTCCATCACCGCCGGGGAAAATTGAAAAGGGCGAAATTATTTTTAATGGAACTGATTTAACGAACTTAACAGAAAAAGAGTGGCGGAAAATACGCGGCAACCAAATCTCGATGATTTTTCAGGAGCCGATGACATCCTTGAACCCGCTGTTTACCATCGGGAATCAGTTGACGGAAGCCATTCGATTACATACGGACCTCTCTAAGGCAGAGACAAGAGTCCGGAGCATTGAATTACTTAAGCTAGTTGGAATACCGAGAGCGGAAGGGATTTTAAAAGAACATCCGCATCAATTATCAGGCGGCATGCGGCAGCGGGTGATGATCGCCATGGCGATGGCCTGCAACCCAAGAGTCCTGATTGCGGATGAGCCGACAACGGCACTCGACGTCACCATCCAAGCGCAAATCCTTGCCTTAATGAAGGATTTAAATGAAAAAACGAAAACATCCATCATCCTTATTACTCATGATTTGGGCGTAGTCGCAGAAATATGTGAACGTGTCGTCGTCATGTATGCCGGACAAATCGTTGAGCAGGGCGATGTCAGAAGAATTCTAAAAGACCCGCAGCATCCTTACACAAAAGGATTATTGAAATCGGTTCCAGACTTGAGAGGCAAGAAAGAACGACTCTACAGCATTCCAGGAACGGTTCCGGTACCAGGTACTGTTCACAATGGCTGCCGCTTCGCCGCCAGATGTGCGGAAGCGTTTGACCAGTGCCATACCGATTCCCCACAATTATTTAAATCGGAAAAAGACGGACATGAAGTGCGCTGTTTCCTATATACATTGAAAGAGGAGAGTGACAAACATGTCGGAGTTACTTCTTGAGGTTAATGGTTTAAAAAAGTACTTTCCAATCACCGGTGGACTTTTTGGAAAAAAACAAGGGGAAGTAAAGGCCGTTGACGATGTTTCTTTTTATGTGAAAAAAGGTGAAACTTTAGGCATCGTAGGCGAATCCGGCTGTGGTAAATCAACGACCGGCCGCTTGCTTATGCGCTTAATTGAAGCTAGTGATGGGAAAATTGTTTTTGAAGATAAAGAGATTACGAGTATGTCGAACTCGGAATTAAGGAAGGTTCGTCGCGATATCCAGATGGTTTTCCAGGACCCATATGCATCATTGAACCCTCGGCATTCGGTAGAGCAAATTCTCGAAGAGCCTTTAATTGTGCACGGAATTGGAACAAAAACGGAACGCCAAAAACGTGTTAAAGAAATGCTTGAGGTAGTAGGCTTGAGCAGCTATCATGCGAAACGCTATCCGCATCAATTCAGCGGCGGGCAGCGCCAGCGGATTGGCATCGCCAGAGCATTGATGACAAAGCCAAAGCTAATCATTGCCGACGAACCTGTATCCGCACTCGATGTTTCGATTCAAGCACAGGTGCTTAACCTGATGAAAGACATCCAAAAAGAGTTTCAGTTAACCTACATATTTATCGCTCATGACCTAGGAGTGGTTCGCCATATCAGCGACCGCGTTGGCGTGATGTATTTAGGAAGATTGATAGAGTTAGCTGATAGTGAGGAACTCTATGAAAATCCAAAGCATCCCTATACGAAAGCACTGCTGTCCGCAGTCCCGATTCCGGACCCGGATGTCAAAAAGAAGACTATTTTAATAGAAGGTGAACTGCCAAGTCCGGCAAATCCTCCTTCAGGCTGTGCCTTCCACACAAGATGCGGGGAGTGCATGGATATTTGTAAAACTACTAGACCAACAGAACACAACCTTAATGGTCATTTTGTTGCCTGTCATTTGTATAACAAGTAGTAGGCGGCATTGATGATAAATAAAAAAGCTTTAGGGGGTAAAAAAACGCTTATGAGCAAAAAGTCAATTAAATTGCTGTTGATTTCCTTATTGGCCCTTAGCATGTTCTTAGCAGGCTGCGGCGGCAAAACGACCAAAGAAACTGGCGGCAAGAAAGAGCCTGCTACTAGCGGCGGTTCAGCAAAGGATACGCTAGTCTATGGTCGTGGCGGTGACTCCACATCATTAGACCCAATCACCACAACTGAAGGGGAAGCCTTTAAAGTAACTGAGAACATTTTTGAAACACTATTAGAGTATGGCGAGCAGGATACAACCCTGCACCCTGGTCTTGCTAAAGAATGGAAGGTTTCTGATGACGGTTTAACCTACACATTCAAACTGCAAGAAGGCGTAAAATTCCATGATGGAACAGACTTCAATGCAGACGCTGTAGTCTTCAACTTTGACCGCTGGATGAACGGGAACGAAGATAAATTCCCGTATTATACCATGTTTGGCGGTTACAAGGCTGATGAAGGCCACGTTATTAAAGAAGTAAAAGCAGTTGACCCATACACAGTAGAGTTTGTATTAAAAAGGCCACAGGCTCCTTTCTTAAAGAACCTGGCAATGTCTCCATTTGGTATCGCGAGCCCAACGGCTGTGAAAAAATTTGGCGACGACTTTAGAAAAAATCCGGTTGGAACAGGTCCATTCAAATTCGTAGAGTGGAAGCAAAACGATACAATTACACTTGAAAAGAATCCTGACTACTGGCAAAAAGGTCTTCCTAAGTTAAACAAAGTGGTCTTCCGTGTTATTCCGGAAAACACTGCACGTCTAAACGCTCTTGCTAATGGCGAAATCGATGTAATGGACGGTCTGAACAACTCAGACGAAGCTACTGTTAAAGGAAATGACAAGCTTCAAGTGATCGAGCGTCCATCTATGAACGTTGGTTACCTTGGATTAACAACTACTCGTAAGCCATTTGATAACAAGTTAGTACGTCAAGCAATCAACCACGCAGTTAATAAGAAAGATATTATCAAAGCATTCTACGGCGGAAAGGCTCTTGCAGCGAAGAACCCAATGCCTCCGTCCATTGAAGGCTACAACGATAGCATCAAGGATTATGATTACGATTTAGAAAAGGCAAAAGCATTATTAAAAGAAGCAGGCTATGAAAAAGGCTTTGAAATCGACCTATGGGCAATGCCTGTAGCACGTCCTTACATGCCTGAAGCACAAAAGGTTGCAGAGGTTATTCAAGCGGACTTAGCGAAAATCAATGTAAAAGCTAAGATTCAATCTGTTGACTGGGCTACTTATTTACAGAAAGCAACAAAAGGCGAGTTTGACATGTTCATGCTTGGCTGGACTGGTGACAATGGTGATCCAGATAACTTCTTATACACATTGCTTGATAAAGACAGCATTGGCAGCAACAACTACTCTCAATACAGCAATGACGAACTTCATGATGTATTGATTGCTGCACAGACTGAAACAGAACAAGCTAAGCGTAACGAGCTTTACAAGAAAGCTCAGGAAATCATTCATGATGATGCTCCATGGGTTCCGCTTGTTCACTCTACACCGCTGTTAGCAGCAGCCAAAGATGTGGCAGATTATTTACCACATCCAACTGGATCTGAAGCATTAACAAAAGTGTACTTTAAATAATCCATCTTGAATGGGGGAGGAGTTTTTTTCCTCCCCTTTTATCAACAAACGGTACGGTTTTATTTTTTGAAAAAAAGAGGTGAAACAAATGTTTACTTACACAGTTCGCCGAATTCTTTCCTTAATCCCAGTTTTATTTGGAATGACGCTGGTAGTATTTGCGATTATCCATGCGATTCCGGGGAATCCTGCCCAGGTGATCCTTGGACAAAGGGCTACCGCCGAAGCGATTGCAACGTTAACAAGGGAATTAGGGTTGGACAGGCCTTGGTACATACAATATTTTGATTATATTGGTCAGCTTTTTCAAGGCGATTTAGGAACCTCTTTGAGGACTAGAGGTCCAATAAACGTGGAAATTTGGCCATATCTAGCAGCAACATTTGAACTCACACTGGTTGCGATGATTATCGCCGTGATTGTAGGCGTAAACGCGGGAATCATCAGCGCCTGGTTCTCTAAATCATGGTTTGATTATGTTGCAATGGTTCTTGCCCTGGTAGGCGTATCGATGCCAATTTTCTGGCTCGGTCTAATGGAGCAATGGGCTTTTTCGATTGAGTTAGGGTGGCTGCCTACAACTGGCCGGGAGAATGTCAGAGATCCCATTTCGGCGATTACGAATCTTTATTTAATCGATACCTTGTTGCAGGGTAGATTCGATCAATTTTGGGTCGTTGTTCAACATCTAATTCTGCCAAGCCTTGCGCTGGCGACAATTCCAATGGCAATCATTGCCCGGATGACTCGCGCCACCATGCTTGAGGTCATGCGCTCGGATTACGTTCGTACAGCACGTGCGAAAGGCTTAAGGATGTTCTGGGTAGTTTACAAACATTCTTTGAAAAATGCCATTATACCTGTTTTAACGGTTATCGGTCTACAAACAGGCCTTCTCTTAGGTGGTGCGATACTAACAGAAACAATCTTTGGCTGGCCGGGAATCGGAAGATACCTATATGACGCGATTGCGTATCGTGATTATCCCGTTATCCAGTCAGGAATTTTGCTGATCGCTGCGATTTTCGTATTGATTAACTTAATCGTGGATTTATTGTATGTCTTTGTTGATCCACGGATTAAATATAATAAGTAGGGGGGAGTTAATGTGGCTGAACTTGCTAAAAATGCAGCAGATATCCTAGTGATACCCGCTGAAGAAAAGCTGACACCTCCATGGAAGGAAGCACTAAAATCTTTCTATAAAAATAAACTTGCCGTTGTTGGCTTGGGAATCGTGCTATTTTTTATTGTTATCGCGATTATTGCTCCTTTGGTAGCGCCATACGGGTTCAAAGAACAAGTATTAGCAGACCGGATGCAGGCCCCATCGAGCAAGCATTGGTTTGGCACGGATGACTTTGGCCGGGACATCTTTTCAAGGATTTTATATGGTGCGCGAATTTCTTTATGGGTTGGATTCTTTTCCGTACTAGGATCTGTCGTAGTTGGAACTCTACTTGGCATCGTCGCCGGTTATTATGGCCGCTGGGTGGACGCTATCATTTCAAGGGTTTTTGATGTCATGCTGGCGTTTCCTAGTATTCTATTAGCGATTGCAGTAGTATCTATTTTAGGACCGTCTTTACGCAATGCTCTAATCGCGATTGCGGTAATCAACATCCCAAACTTTGGCCGACTTGTTCGCTCGAAGGTGTTAAGCGTCAAGCAGGAGGAATATATCATGGCTGCCCGAGCCATTGGGATGAAGGATTCCCGGATTCTCTTGAGGCATATTTTACCGAACAGTATTTCCCCGGTCATTGTCCAAGCAACATTGGCGATTGCAACTGCGATTATCGAAGCGGCAGCACTTGGTTTCTTGGGATTAGGCGCCCAGCCGCCAGAGCCTGAATGGGGGAAAATGCTGGCTGACTCTAAGAACTATATAACCCAAGCACCGTGGACACTGTTCTTTCCAGGTGTGGCTATTATGTTGACTGTATTAGGCTTTAACCTGATGGGGGACGGACTGCGCGATGTGCTTGATCCGAAGATGAAACAATAATGTGAGAGGCTCCTAGAGGGGTCTCTTTTCTATATGGGTGCTATTTGATGAGTTTGCAGAATATTTAAGTTTCTTGTGGTGTTTTGGTAAAATATCTTTCATAATAGGATGAAGGACAAATTCGATAAAGAACGTGAAGGAAATGTCCTTCATAAGTATAGACTCTTAAAAAGGTATTATGTTAAGGAGAGATTTAGATTGAAGTACCTAGCAGTACCGGCTTTAATAATCATTCTAGCTCTTTTTACTTTTGCCTTAGGCGGTAGTTTCGTAGTGGCTATGCCTTTTCTATCGGTAATTTCTATATCAATCATGCTAATATTGTGTTTTCTAGTAGTTCATTTTATAAAAAGAGATGAAAAGAGGCTGCTAATATATTGGCTGCTAATTTCAACAATACCAGGATTAATGGTTATAATAGCTTTGAAGTTTTATGGTGCAGATTCCTTTTTATCATGGGACTTAATGTTATGGGATCTCATCATCCCAATGGCAGTTTCGGCCTCACAGTGGCTGTTTATCATGATAAAAAATCGTTTGTAAGATAAATGCAAAACATCTATGATAGGAGCTGAAAATTTTGACGGCACACCAAAACGCAGAAGATAAAAACATTATTTTTATCGGATTTATGGGAGCGGGCAAAACAACCGTTGGTAAACTTCTTGCAGAAAAACTACATCGACAATTTATCGATACGGATGAATTAATTGAAGAGGAATTCAAAATGCCCCCATCGCAAATATTTAAAGTATATGGAGAAAAGGTTTTTAGAGAAAAGGAAAAAAGCCTAATTACTAGCTTAAATGAAGAAAAAAACTTGGTTCTCTCGCTAGGCGGCGGAGCATTTCTTCAAGAGGAAATCCGTGCGGTCTGTTTATCCAAGGCTACAGTCATTTTACTTGATATTTCTTTTGATTGCTGGAAGGAACGATTAGATCTAATCATTGACAGCCGCCCAGTCCTACATGGAAAAACAATCGAAGAAATGGAACAACTTTATAATAATAGAAGAGAAATTTATTCTAACCACCATATAAAAATAAGTACTGATTATAAGATTCCCGAGCAAATTGCGGACGAAATTTTAGAGAAGGTGCAGTTTAATGAAGAAAACAATTAAAGTTAAAGGGATAACGTTAGGTGAAGGTACCCCAAAAATATGCGTACCGATGGTAGGGAGAACTACATCTCAATTAATAGAAGAGGCTAGACTTCATAAGACACTTGACCTGGATCTTGTAGAATGGAGGGTTGATCATTTCGAACAGGTAGATGACCTCATGCAAGTAAAAGAGGCACTAGCCAATATTCGTAGTGTTTTAACCGACATACCCTTAATCTTTACTTTCCGAAGCACTAAGGAAGGCGGAGAAAAAGAAATTAGCAATGACCATTACATTGAATTAAATAAGGAAATTTTGCAAACTGGTCAGGTTGATTTTATAGATGTGGAGTTATTTAATGAAGAAAAGGATGTTAAAACCCTAATTAACTTTGCTCATTCACACGATGTTTTCGTGATTGTTTCCAACCATGATTTTGAAAAAACACCGCCGAAAGAAGAAATTGTATCACGCTTACGCAGTGCCCAGGACCTTGGAGGCGACATCCCCAAAATTGCTGTAATGCCTAAAACAAATGAAGATGTACTAGCTCTATTAGATGCAACGAATATAATGTATGAAAAATATGCAGACAGACCGATAATTACTATTTCAATGGGACAAAAAGGGGCAATCAGCCGTGTAGCAGGATTTGGATCCGCACTGACGTTTGGCGCGGCGAAGGTGGGTTCTGCACCTGGACAAATTGCGGTTAATGAATTAAGAAGTATGTTAAACCTGTTGAATCAATAATAAGAATACATAGTAATCTGGCCCTTTATGGGCTTTTTTTTATGATTTATTGCATAAATAGTTGTATATTTATTTAAAAATTATTGAAAGCGTTTACACAAATTTATACCTGAAAATAGAATTAAATCTGAAAAATATGTGATTTTTTCATTGAATAATTATATATGTGAATGTATAATAATTCATTATAAACGAAATCGGGAGTGAAGACATAATGAAGGCTGCTATTATAGGCGGTACGGGTTACGGATCAATTGAACTAATTAGGCTTATCAATAAGCATCCTTATTTGGAGGTTGGCACTGTCGTTTCAAACTCCCAGGCAGGAAATAAATTTAGTGATACTTACCCGCATATCTCGGAAATAATTGAGCAACCACTAGAAAAATTTGAACCAAATCAATTAGCCGATAAAAATGATGTAGTATTTCTGGCAACACCATCTGGGGTAAGTAGCAGGATGGTCCCAGAATTAATCGATAAAGGGATTAAATGTATAGATTTATCTGGAGATTTCAGGTTAAGGTCGGTTGAAGAATACGAAACCTGGTATAAACATTCCCCCGCGGATGAGAGGTATTTAAAGAAAGCGGTCTATGGGCTAAGCGAGATTTATCCGGAAAAAATTAAAACCGCAAATTTAATTGCCAATCCAGGCTGCTATCCAACAGCAACAACACTGGGGCTAATACCAATCCTTAAAACAAACCTAGGAGACTATGATTCTATAATAATTGACGCAAAGTCAGGTGTAAGTGGAGCAGGACGGGGGCTTTCTCTCACCAACCATTACGCAGAAATCAATGAAAACCTAAAGGCTTACAAACTTGGAGCACATCAACATATACCGGAAATTGAGCAGGTCCTCACAGACGAGGCCGGTAACCCGATAACGGTATCTTTTACAACACATTTAGTACCGATGACTAGAGGAATTATGTGTTCTATTTATATAAAACTAAAAGAAAAGGTTACTACAGAAGATGTTCATCAAATATATGATGAATTTTATAAAAATAAACCATTTGTAAGAGTAAGGCCAATAGGGAAGGTGCCTTCTACAAAGGAAGTATGGGGAAGCAACTATTGTGATATCGGCTTACATGTTGACCCTCGGACCAATCGACTTACAGTCATCTCTGTAATCGATAACTTGGTAAAAGGTGCGGCAGGGCAGGCAATCCAAAATGCAAATATAATGAACGGCTGGGATGAGCAAGCAGGTCTCCAAGATATCCCGATGTATCCATAATAAATTGATAGTTAAATAGTTTGATTGAATATGAACAAGGGAACCATAAAGGGGGAAATTACATTGACACAAGCAACATCAACCAACGAAATCGTTGTTTTAGAAAATGCAGGAATAACATTACCACAGGGATACAAAGCAGGCGGAATGCACTGCGGAGTGAAAAGAAAAAGACTTGATTTGGCATATATTGTGTCAGAAGTTCCCGCTGATGTGGCTGGTGTTTACACAACTAATTTATTCCAAGCAGCTCCACTATTAGTAACACAAGAAAGCATCGCAAAAGAAAATAAGACCCAGGCAATCATTGTCAATTCCGGTAACGCCAACGCTTGTACAGGGGAGCAGGGTATTCAAGACGCTTACCAGATGCAAAAAGAGTTTGCAAGTCAATTAAATATTCAAGAGCACCTAGTCTCCGTCACTTCAACAGGAGTGATTGGCGAATTAATGCCAATGGATAAGATAACGACAGGAATTAGCCAAATCCTTCAACCGGAGTTTGAAGCAGAGGAGAACTTCCTACAAGCCATCCTAACTACTGACACTTGCGCAAAGCACATAGCCGTTCAGTTCACAATTGACGGCAAAACAGTCAGCATCGGTGGAGCGGCGAAAGGCTCCGGTATGATCCATCCAAATATGGCAACCATGCTTGGCTTTGTCACAACCGATGCAAACATTGCACATGAAGACCTTTTATCAGCACTTAGAGAAGTTACCAACCAAACTTTCAATATGATTACAGTTGATGGCGATACAAGTACGAATGACATGGTTTTAGTCATGGCAAATGGATTAGCTGAAAATGACCAGCTTACCAAAGAGCATCCTGATTGGGATGTATTCGTAAACGGATTAAAAGTTGTCAGTGAAACCCTTGCTAAAAAAATTGCCCGTGACGGTGAAGGGGCAACAAAACTTGTCGAGGTTCAGGTAAATGGTGCTTTAACGGCTGAAGATGCGAGAGCGGTTGGAAAATCGATTATTTCTTCCAACCTCGTAAAAACGGCCATCTACGGAACAGATGCCAACTGGGGCAGAATCGTGACAGCGATTGGGTACAGCGATGTCCCTGTTGAACCAAACTTAGTAAAGGTGTCATTAGGCTCCATCCCTGTATTTGAAAATGGGCTGCCTTGTCCGTTTGACGAAGTAGAAGCAAAGAGTTACCTAGAACAAGAAACTGTACAAATTTTTGTAGAGTTAAATCAAGGAAATAGCAGTGCAACCGCCTGGGGATGCGACCTTACCTACGATTACGTAAAAATCAACGCATCCTATCGCACTTAAGGAGGCTTTTTGAAAAATGAAATACCTAGTCATTAAGTGTGGCGGAAGTGTGTTAGAAAATCTGCCAAGGTCATTTTATGAAGACATAGTAAAGATGCAAGAATCAGGCGAATGGACTCCAGTTATTGTCCATGGCGGCGGCCCATTAATCAATCAATTATTAAAAAGTTTAAATATAGAAACTAAATTTGTGAACGGACTTCGAGTGACCAACCATGATGTCCTCGATATCGTTGAAATGGTATTAAGCGGCATGGTCAATAAGCAGGTTGTTAGAAACATCGCAGAAGTCGGCGGCACTGCCTTTGGGGTCAGCGGCGTAGATGGAAGCTTGTTAAAAGCTGAACCAACAGCAGACGCCCAAACCCTTGGATTCGTGGGGGAAGTTGTTGATGTAAATAAAAATGTTATTGAGGGAATCGTCAGCCAAGGCTACATCCCAGTCATTTCCCCAATCGGAATTGATGCAAACGGCCAGCGCTACAACATCAATGGTGATATCGCGGCGTCTGCCATCGCCAAGGCGCTCCAGGCTAACCTCTGCTTTATCAGCGACATCCCAGGAATCCTGGTCGAAGAAGAAGGAGCCAAGAAGAAGCTTGATAAAGTTTCTAAAGCGATTATTGAAGAATTGATCGAAAACAAAACTATTTACGGCGGCATGATTCCAAAAGTAAAAGCGGCCATCGATGGCCTTGTCCATAACATTAGTGAAGTGGCCATCATCAACGGTTTTGAAAAAAGCAGCTTACTAGATTACGTGAACGGAAAAAATATAGGAACAAAAATTGTTTTAGAAGAGGAGATAGCGTAATGACAGCCAATAATACCGTCTCTCACATTTCACCGGTAATGCCAACCTACGGACGCTTCCCTGTCACTCTCGAAAAAGGCAAAGGAAGCTACGTCTGGGACGACAAAGGCACAAAATATTTAGATTTCACCTCCGGTATCGCAACCTGCAACCTGGGCCATGTACCGGATGTTATAAAAGAAAAACTTGAAGAACAGCTGCAAAACCTTTGGCACTGTTCAAATCTATATAATATCCCAAACCAAGAAAAATTAGCAGGCCTCCTTGCAGCCAACAGCTGCGGCGATCAAGTCTTTTTCTGCAACAGCGGGGCGGAAGCAAACGAAGCAGCGATTAAACTTGCAAGAAGATATGCAAACAAAGTAAAAGGCAGCGGCTTATCCACAGTCGTGACCTTCAAGCAATCCTTCCACGGCCGAACATTAGCAACCCTAACGGCAACCGGCCAGGAGAAAATTCAAAACGGCTTTGCACCATTGATGCCTGGTTTCAGCTATCTGCCATACAACGACATGGAGGCACTCAATGACTTGGTGGAGCTAAAACCGGCGGCAGTTCTTCTCGAACTTGTCCAAGGTGAGGGCGGCGTCATTCCAGCATTCCCAGAATGGGTGCAAAAGCTTGACCAGATTTGTAAGGAGAACGGAATTCTCTTAATGGTTGACGAAATCCAAACCGGCATCGGCCGTACAGGAACCCTTTTTGCATACCAACAATACAACATCGAACCGGATGTCATCAGCGTTGCTAAAGGTCTTGGCTCTGGATTTCCAATTGGCGCCATTATTGCCAAGGAAGAAGCGGCAAAAGGCTTTGAACCAGGCAGCCACGGCAGCACATTCGGCGGCAACCCGCTGGCAACAGCAGCAGGGTTGGCAACCGTTACACATATACTTGAAAACAACATACTTACCAACGCGAACGAAATGGCAGAGTATCTCGACCAACAGCTTGAGAACCTGTCTGCAAAATACACTTTTATCAAAGAACTCCGTGGCAAAGGACTTTTAAAAGGCTTAGTCGTCGACAATGATGCATCAGCCATTGTCAAGAAAGCCATCGAACAAAACCTGTTAATTTTAACAGCAGGTCCTAATGTCATCAGAATTTTACCACCGTTAACTGTTACAAAAGACGAAATTGACGAATTTATAATAAAACTGGAAAAGGCGTTCCAAAGTTTAGAGAAAGGCGAGTGAGGTAGGTTGGAACATGGATATCTTACTTTGGAAACGGGAGAAGTATTTGAAGGTGTGCTAATCGGCGCAAATAACGAATCTCTCGGGGAAGTAGTTTTTAATACAAGCATGACCGGCTATCAGGAAATTATCACTGACCCGTCCTACGCTGGACAAATCATTACATTTTGCTATCCGATTATCGGAAACTATGGAATCAACGCCTTGGATGATGAAAGCATTTCACCGGCACTTGCTGGGGTTGTCATCGGCGACTTATGTGAAACACCGAGCCATTATCAATCCTTTCAAAAGTTTTCTGAAAAACTAAAACAGGCCGGTGTTCCCGGAATCGTAAACGTCGATACAAGACTACTAGTTAAAACAATCCGCAGCCGCGGAACCGTTAAGGGTTATATCAGCAAAAAGATTGAAGAAAGCTTCCCGTTAGAAGAAAAAACGCCATTATGGGTAGACCAAGTATCCACGAAAAAGGTGCAATTTTTCAAAAATAACGGCCCGCATGTGGTCTTAATGGATTTCGGTTATAAAAAATCGATCCTTACCGCTCTGTTAGCAGAAAATTGCGCGGTAACGGTTGTTCCTTACAACACGCCGTTTGAAAAAATAAAATCTTTAGAACCGGATGGTGTGCTCATCAGCAACGGACCTGGGGACCCGATGTCACTGCAAAAATGGTTCCCGGAAATCAAGAAAATCAGCCAGAACTATCCGACACTTGGTATTTGCTTGGGACACCAGCTTATTGCCCTTGCTTACGGTGCTAAAACAGAAAAGCTTGCCTACGGTCATCGCGGCGGCAACCATCCGGTTAAAGAATTAATGACCGGCAAAGTAAAAATCACCGCCCAGAACCATGGCTACGTAGTCGTTGATAACAGCATCGACGAAAAGGTATTCAACGTCACCTACCGAAATGTGAATGACAAGTCCATTGAAGGATTAACACATAAAAACTATCAAATTCAAACCGTGCAATTTCATCCGGAAGCGCACCCGGGACCAAGCGACACCACTTATATTTTAACAGAATTCGTAAGCAAGATTGCTTCAGTGGGAGAGACACGTTATGCCATTAAATAAGAACCTGAAAAAAGTACTAGTCATCGGATCAGGCCCGATTGTCATCGGGCAGGCTGCAGAATTTGATTATGCAGGAACGCAGGCGTGTATCGCCCTGAAGGAAGAGGGACTTGAGGTTGTCCTCATCAATAACAACCCGGCGACCATCATGACAGATGAGGCAGTTGCCGATAAGGTATATATTGAACCGCTAAATGTGGAAACGATTGAAAAAATCATTCAAAAAGAAAAACCGGACGGGGTCATCGGTACCCTTGGCGGGCAAACAGGCTTGAACTTAACTGTTGAATTATTTGAGCAAAAAATTCCTGAAAAATATAATGTGGAGCTGCTGGGAACCTCGGTTGCCTCCATTAAAAACGGCGAGGATCGCGAGAAGTTCCGGAATTTGATGCTGCAAATCGGCGAACCGATTCCGGAATCGGCGATCATTCACACATACGACGAAGGCCTTGCATTCGTTAACGAAATCGGCTATCCAGTTATTATTCGCCCTGCCTATACGCTAGGCGGAGATGGCGGAGGTTTTGCCTATAACGAAGAGGACCTTGAGATCGTTTTGAAAAAAGGTTTGGCAGCCAGCCCGATTCATCAAGTATTAGTGGAAAAGAGCATCAAGGGCTGGAAGGAAATTGAATATGAGGTCATGCGGGATGCCAATGATACGTGCATCATCGTTTGTAACATGGAAAACATGGACCCGGTCGGTGTTCATACCGGCGACTCGATTGTCGTTGCTCCATCGCAAACATTAACAGATGTTCAGTATCAAATGCTCCGTGACGTTTCGATAAAAGTTATCAGAGAATTAGAGATTATCGGGGGCTGCAACATTCAGTTCGCACTCCATCCGGAATCCAACGAATATTACATCATCGAAGTAAACCCAAGGGTCAGCCGTTCTTCGGCACTTGCCTCCAAAGCTACGGGTTATCCGATTGCAAGGATGGCGGCAAAGTGCGCAATCGGTTATCACTTGGATGAGATTGTGAATCCGATAACAGGCAATACCTTCGCATCTTTTGAACCGGCGATTGATTATATTGTGGTAAAACTGCCGCGCTTCCCGTTTGACAAGTTCCCTGAAGCTGACCGGACGCTAGGAACGCAGATGAAAGCAACGGGAGAAGTCATGGCGATTGACCGGACCTTCGAGGGAGCTTTAAACAAGGCAATCCGTTCGATGGAAATGAATGTATACGGTCTTTGCAAAGAAGCAAATCAATCTTTAGAAGATATTGCCCTGGTACAGCTTTTGGAAACGGCCAATGATCAGCGGTTATTCATTATTGCTGAAGCGTTCAGAAGAGGGCTGACGCTTGAACAAGTGCAACAGTTGACTCAGATTGACCCGTGGTTTTTACACAAAATTAGCTCTATGGTGGCCATGGAAAAGGAATTGGCTAGTTACCAATGGAGCGAAGTGCCTGACACACTCCTGAAGAAAGCCAAGCGCACCAATGTTGGTGATAAGTTATTGTCGCAAATTTATGGTGTTCCTGAAAAAGAAATTAGAAGCAAACGTAAAGCACTAAACCTGAAACCAGGCTATAAGATGGTTGATACCTGCTCCGCAGAATTTGATGCGGTAACGCCATATTATTACTCTACTTGGCAGGGCTTTGACGAGGTTGAAGCTAAAGACTTGCCGAAAATCCTTGTCATCGGTTCAGGGCCAATCCGAATCGGCCAGGGAATCGAATTCGATTATTGCTCTGTACACGCCGCAAAGGCCATTAAGAAAAAAGGCTATCAGGCGGTTGTCATCAATAATAACCCGGAAACAGTCAGCACGGATTACTCAGTTGCCGACAGCCTTTACTTTGAACCTCTTGCTGCCGAGGATGTTCTGCATGTGATTGAAAAAGAACAGATTGAAGGCGTCCTAATTCAGTTCGGCGGGCAGACGGCTATTAATCTTGCCCATGAGTTAGAAGCAGAGGGCGTCAAAATTTTAGGAACTTCTGTAAAACATGTCGACCAACTCGAAGACCGAAAAGAATTTTATCAGCTCTTAGAGGAACTAGATATTCCGCATATCGAAGGGAAAACAGCTGAAAGTGCTCAGGAATTGCTCGATGCGGCAACAATCCTTGGTTACCCGGTACTCGTAAGACCATCTTACGTAATCGGTGGACAGTCCATGTTTACCATTTTTTCAGAAGAAGAATTAATCAGTTACATTCAGCAGCTTGAAAAAAATTCTAACGAAAAAATGTGGCCATTATTAGTAGATAAATATATGCCAGGATTAGAGTGTGAAATTGATGTTATCAGTGACGGTAACGATATTGTCGTTCCTGGAATCTTTGAACATATTGAAAAAGCAGGGGTTCACTCCGGTGATAGTATCTCCGTATTCCCGCCGATTTCGTTAACAGCAGAAACGAAAGAGACGTTAATCGAGTACGGTGCCAGAATTGCCAAGGTTACCTCAATCATCGGCATGATGAATATCCAATTCGTTGTCTATGAAAATATCGTCTATTGTTTAGAAGTGAATCCTCGTTCGTCAAGAACGGTGCCGATAATCAGCAAGGTAACTGGCGTTCCAATGATTGAATGGGCAGTACGAGTTCAATTAGGCGAGACTCTTAAGGATGTAAGTCAAACAACAGGTTTGCTTCCTGAACCGGCATACTATTCCGTAAAAGCACCAATTTTTTCATCAAGCAAGTTAAAGGGTGTTGACCATGTGCTTGGTCCGGAAATGAAGTCAACTGGTGAGGTACTTGGTATGGGCGGAACTTTCCAGGAGGCCCTCAATAAGGCGCTTCCTTCCATAGGAGGAACTGCCGAAGAAGATTACCTGTTATGCTCCATTTCTGACCGTGAGAAAGCGGGAAGCCTGCCAATTTTAAAAGAGCTTGCAGGAAAATGGAAGCTTGCCGCAACAGAAGGCACTGCAGCCTTTTTAGCAGCGAATGGCATCATTGTAGAGACTGTTGTGAAAAACGACCAGGATGTGAATGACCTGTTCAAAAAGCAACCCATGAAAGCTGTAATCAATATGCCAAATCAAGGACGGAACAAACAGAAATTTGGCTTTTATATCCGCGAGCAGGCGATCCGCTATAAGGTGCCGGTGTACACCCACCTTGATACGGTGAAAGCAATCCTCGACTTGCAAAAAACAGTAGCAGCAGATTTTACAGTTCATACTGTAAGCGAGTTTTATCAATTGGAAAAGGAAGGTGCGGTTCATGTTAGAAGCCGTTAAATTAAATTCAAATAAATTACAGCTGAAGGGGAAGGATTTCCTTCAGCTGGCTGATTATACAACAGAAGAAATTCTTTATATGCTAGAAGTGGCCCAGGAATTAAAGGCCCAGCAAAAGCAAGGAAAGCCGCATCCGCATTTGGGCGGGAAGGTCCTGGGAATGATTTTTGAAAAATCATCCACACGTACAAGAGTATCCTTTGAAGTAGGAATGCTGCAGCTAGGCGGCCATGCGATTTTCTTAAGTTCAAGAGACATTCAGATTGGCCGCGGGGAGAGCATTTCTGACACAGCCAAGGTCTTATCACGCTATGTTGACGGCATTATGATTCGTACATTTGCACACGAGACGGTTGAAGAATTTGCAGAGCATGCTACCGTTCCGGTTATTAACGGTTTAACTGATCTGCAGCACCCAACCCAGGTCCTGGCCGATTTATTAACCATTTTAGAGAATAAAGGGAAATTAGCGGGTTTAAAGCTTGCCTATGTAGGCGACGGAAATAACAATATGGCTCATTCATTAATGGAAGGTGCTGCAAAAGTAGGCATGGATATCAGCATCGCGAGCCCGTCAGGATATTTGCCAAATGGGGAAATTACCGAAAGAGCCATCAAGTTTGGTCAACAAACAGGAAGTACCGTTACGATTACAAACAACCCACAGGAAGCAGTTAAGGATGCAGATGTAATCGTAACAGATGTTTGGACCAGCATGGGTCAGGAAGAAGAAACGGCAAAACGCCTTGAGGCATTCCAAAGCTATCAAGTGAATGCAGAACTATGCAAACTGGCAAAAGATGACTATCTTTTCTTACATTGTCTGCCTGCCCACCGCGGTGAAGAGGTAACGGCAGAAATTATCGATGGCTCTCATTCCGTTGTTTTTGATGAAGCAGAGAACCGTCTTCATGCACAAAAAGCAATTTTAAAACTTTTACTAGGCTAATAGGGAATAATAAATTTTTTCCAAAATTTATTATTCCCAAACGCATAAGGGCAACTACGCCTCTGTCTTCGCCCTAAGGGGCTTGCCAATCGGCGAATTTTCTTTAAGAAATAGACTTTCTTTTTTTGAGATTTGATGTATAATAATACCATTGAATGAATTTAAATACACAGTAATGTAAGGAGCGTTTAAAATGGCTAAGGAAAAAATCGTATTGGCCTATTCAGGCGGTTTAGATACATCCGTTTCGGTTAAATGGATCCAAGAAAAATATGGCTATGATGTTATCGCGCTAGGACTTGATGTCGGCGAAGGAAAAGACTTAGAAGCTATTAAAAATAAGGCATTGAACGTTGGGGCTATCAAAGCCATCATGGTAGATGCCAAAGAAATGCTAGCAAAGGATTATATTATTCCTGCATTAAAGTCTAACTGCTTATACGAAGGCAAATATCCTTTATCCTCTGCTCTATCAAGACCGTTAATTTCTAAATTATTGGTTGATGTGGCAGAGCAGGAAGGAGCAGCAGCGGTTGCCCATGGTTGTACTGGTAAAGGAAACGATCAAGTCCGCTTTGAGGTTTCCGTACAGGCATTAAATCCAAGTCTAAAGGTTGTCGCACCAGTTCGTGAATGGGGTATGACCCGTGACGAAGAAATCGCCTATGCACAGGAGAATGGGATTCCGATTCCAGTGGATTTAGACAATCCATTCTCGATTGACGCCAACATCTGGGGCCGTGCCTGCGAAGCAGGAGTTCTCGAGGATCCATGGGCAGAAGCACCTGAAGCAGCATACGATTGGACCAACCCAATTGAATTAGCTCCAGATCAGGCTGAATATATTGAAATCGAATTTGAACAAGGTGTTCCTGTAGCCCTTAATGGTGAAACTTTACCGCTTGTTCAAATGATTGAAACGTTAAATGCCCTTGGCGGCAAACATGGTGTCGGCCGTATCGACCACATCGAAAATAGATTAGTAGGGATTAAATCCCGTGAAGTATACGAAAACCCAGCTGCACTGATTTTAATCAATGCTCACAAAGAATTGGAGTTCTTGACATTACCACGTGAAGTAACTCAATTCAAAACACAGGTAGACCAGCAAATGGCAAAAATCATTTACGAAGGTCTTTGGTATTCACCATTGAAAGCTGCGCTTGATGCGTTTATCGACGAAACTCAAAAGGTTGTTTCCGGAACAATCCGCGTGAAGCTTCATAAAGGTAACCATACGGTTGTCGGCCGTAAGTCCGTTCATAGCCTTTACAATGAAGAGCTTGCTACTTATACAAAAGGCGATGCCTTTGATCATAATGCAGCGGTCGGTTTCATTAAGCTTTGGGGTCTGCCAACAAAGGTATATTCTGAGGTTAATAAAAAAGAAGAATCTGTTGTGAAACAATAATCTTATTTGAAAAATAAATTTGGAGTGCCCTCGAAGCTGTTTCGGGGGCAATCTTCTTACATTTAGGAGGAGCAAGTGATGTCTAAGCTATGGGGCGGACGTTTTACAAAGGAAACCAACAAATTAGTGGAAGAGTTTACAGCATCGATTTCCTTTGACCAAAAGCTGGCTAAGGAAGATATTGCAGGAAGCCTTGCTCATGTGCAAATGCTTGGTGAATGTGGCATTATCCCAGTGGAGGATGCGGAAAAAATTAAAAACGGCCTTCTGCTGATTAAGGAAAAAGTAGACCGCGGCGAGGTCGAATTTTTAGTTGAAGATGAAGACATTCATATGAATATTGAAAGACAGCTAATTGAAGAGATTGGACCTGTTGGCGGGAAACTCCACACAGGCCGCAGCCGGAACGACCAAGTGGCGACGGATATGCATCTTTATTTAAGAACAAAGACAACTGAGTTGATCACGTTGGTTGAAGAGGTTCAGCAGGCGATTATCGGACAAGCGAAGGAGCATGTGGAAACGCTGATTCCGGGCTACACCCATTTGCAGCGCGCGCAGCCTGTCTCATTCGCCCATCATTTAATGGCTTATTTCTGGATGTTCGAGCGGGATAAGGAGAGACTGATGGATTCGTTGAAACGCGTGAACTGGCTGCCACTTGGTTCGGGAGCGTTGGCAGGAACAACATTCCCGATTAACCGTGAGATTGTTGCCGAGCAACTAGGCTTTGAGACCATCTATCCAAATAGTATGGATGCCGTCAGCGACCGCGACTTTATCCTAGAATTCCTGTCGATTGGCTCAATCATAATGACACATATTTCTCGTCTTTCAGAGGAATTGGTTATTTGGTCAAGCCAGGAATTTCAGTTTGTCGAGCTCGATGATTCGTTCTGTACAGGATCCAGCATCATGCCACAGAAAAAGAATCCTGACGTACCAGAGCTTCTGCGCGGAAAAACAGGACGCACGTATGGCAATCTGATTGGCTTGCTGACTGTGTTGAAAGGACTGCCGCTAGCTTATAACAAAGATCTTCAGGAAGACAAGGAAGGCATGTTTGATACTGTGGTTACCCTAGAAGGCTCATTGAAGCTTTTGGCACCAATGATTGAAACAATGACCGTTCGCAAGGATGTCATGCGAAAAGCTATCAATAATGACTTTTCTAATGCTACTGACATTGCCGATTACCTTGTCCGCAAAGGATTGCCATTCCGTGAGGCACATGAAGTGATTGGGAAAATTGTTCTTTACTCGATCCAATCCGGCAAATTCCTGTTGGATTTGACGATGGACGAATACCAGCAGTTTAGTACTCTGTTTGAAGAGGATATTTACGTTGTGTTGGCGCCGGAGCATGTAGTAGCGGTCCGAAACAGCTTTGGCGGTACCTCGCCGGAGCAGGTAAGAGAGCAAATTAAACTTGCTGAGGGAAAACTAGAGCAGTAAGCTTTTTAAATAGGTAACTAAATTACCTTTTGGAAAAGAAATTAGTAGGATCTCTACAATTAAAGCCAGCGCCCGTGCTGGCTTTTTATATGCCCGTAAATATGGAAGGCATTTCATTTGTATAAAATGCTAGATTATAAGATAATTCTATATGGAATCTAACTTCCAATAACCAATCTGGAGGCGAAAAATGAAACTTAGAGTATCTGTTGTTCAGTACCATCTTCACACAATCAACTCATTTGAGGAATTTGCCGCTCAATGTGAGCATTATATAAAAACCGCCGAAGAATTCGGGGCTGAATTTGTCCTTTTTCCTGAATTCTTTACTACGCAATTACTTTCCATTGGAAATGGTCAAGGACAAAGCCTGACCATCAATGACCTGCCTAGCTTCACCAACCAATACCGTGAACTATTTATTAAATTTGCAAAAGAAACCAACATGCATATCAACGCGGGGACCCATGTTCTTGAAAAGGATGGCAAGCTCTACAATACTGCCCATTTATTTTACCCAGATGGCCGTGTAGGCGAGCAGGCTAAACTGCATATCACGCCAACCGAGGTTAACGAATGGAATATGGCAGCAGGGGACTCGTTTCAAATTTTTGAAACAGAAAAAGGAAAAATTGCTCTGTTAACCTGCTATGATATTGAATTTCCAGAAATCGTCCGGATGGCGAAGGCGAAGGGAGCAGACGTGATTTTCTGTCCATCCTGTACGGACGACCGCCACGGCTTCCACCGCGTTCGTTACACGAGCCATGCCCGAGCGATTGAAAATCAGGTATATGTGGTGTTAACCGGAACGGTTGGCGCGCTGCCTACCGTTGATTTCATGCGGGCAAACTTTGGCCAGGCCGTCATCATCACTCCAAACGATATCCCGTTCCCGCCAAAAGGACTTTTAGTAGAAGGGGAAATCAACAACGACATGGTCGTAACAGCCGACCTTGACCTGGAACTGCTATACGAAGTTCGCGAGCGCGGTTCTGTGACCACCTGGCGCGACCGCCGCACCGATTTATATACAGATTGGAATTAAAACGAGGGAGGTCTTGCCATGTATCGTAGTGAATTTTACGTTTATGATCAGGACCGGCCTCTGCCGGTTTGCATCCGTAATTACACAATGGAGGACTTTGATCAGCTCATCGAAATCCAGTCCGAATGCTTCCCGCCTCCTTTTCCATCAGAGCTTTGGTGGAATAAAGAACAATTAACTAATCATGTGACCCTGTTTCAGGAAGGGGCATTATGCGTTGAAATCAATGGGAAATTGGCGGGCTCGCTCACCGGAGTTTGTGTCGAGTTGGATCCGGACAATTACAGCCATACTTGGGAAGAAGTTACCGACCACGGCTACATCCGCAACCATAATACGAACGGCAACACCCTCTACATTGTTGATATCAGCGTCCGTCCGAAGTACCGCAAGCTTGGGCTCGGAAAATTAATGATGTATGCCATGTACCATGTGGTCATTGAAAAAGGCTATGACCGACTGCTGGGTGGCGGTCGGATGCCGTGCTATCATAAAGTGGCTGAAAAAATGACGCCGGAAGAGTATCTAGAAGCTGTCATTAAAGGCGAGCTGAAGGATCCCGTCATCAGCTTTCTCCTCCGCTGCGGACGTGTCCCAATCGGTGTCGCCAGAAACTATTTAGAGGATGAAGAATCCCTCAACAATGCGGCATTAATGGAATGGAAGAACCCATTTAAATAATTTAGAAGGGGAATTAGAAAAAATGGAATTTAAACGCATTACCAATATCGAAGACCCAAATTTTAAAAAGCTTCACGATTTAATGGGACAGATTTTTCCTCCGGAAGAGGTCCTCGAATATGAATTGTGGAAAGAACCGTTAGAAGACCCAAGTATCCGCGTATTCGTTGCCGTCTATGAGGAAGAGGTCGTCGGTGCCACTGAATACCGCTATTATCCGGACTGGAACATTGCGATGACCGACTTCACCATCATCAGCAAACCAGGCCTCTCGCTTGGCCGATTTTTAGCAGAAAATCGTCTGAAAGACTTAAAACAGCTTGCTGCCCAAAACGGAAAAGAGCTTTTCGGAATGTTTGCCGAAATCTATGACCCATACCGTGTAGAGCACCACGAATTTGGCGGCGTGAAGGTCATGGACCCGTACGTGCGCCGTGAGGTTCTGTCACATTTAGGCTATAAGCGCCTTGACCTTGCTTACGTTCACCCGTCCTGGGAAAACAACGGGGAAGCGGTGTCTGGCCTCGATCTATGCTTCATGCCGATAAAGGAAGAAATCGCCGAAATTCCGGCATCACTTGTTAGAGACTTTCTTACCACCTATTACTCGGTGCTCTCAAACAAACCACAGAAATGGCTGGATATGGTTGAGAAATTAGCAGCAAAAGAAACGGTCGCCCTTTTACCACTTTAATATTGACAACTCTTGAAAATTCAGATAATATACTTTTTATATATCTTTGGAAATTTAATGAAAAATCAAATAAATATCTCTTATCCAGAGCGGCGGAGGGACTAGGCCCGATGAAGCCCGGCAACCTTCAAGGTATTCCTTGAAAAGGTGCTAATTCCTGCAGGTTATTTGTAGCCTGATAGATAAGAGGAGGAATAAAGCCCTCTTCTTATGAAGAGGGTTTTTATTTTTCAAAAAAATAAAGGGGTGGCAGACATGTCTGTAATTAAAGTGGCAATTCTCGGGTTCGGTACGGTTGGTGAAGGGGTTTATCGGACCATTCAATCACATAGCGATGAGCTAGCGGCAGAATTAGGGAAGGAAGTAGAGGTTGCCGCCGTCCTTGTCAGAAACAAGCGAAAGCCGCGGGAGATTAACGGAAATGTTCTGCTGACAACGGACTTCGAAGAAATTCTGCAATTGCCGAAGCTTGATGTCGTGATTGAGTGCATCGTGGATAAAGACCCGACTTTTACCTACTTGAAAAAAGCAATCCAACGGGGCTGCCACATCATTACAGCGAACAAAGAGATGTTTGCCCACCACGGGAATGAGCTTATAGAGTTAGCGGAACAGCATCAGGTGTCGGTTGGTTTTGAGGCAACAGTGGCGGGAGGGATTCCGGTCATTCAAACTCTCGGACAGCTTTTAAAAATTAATCGTGTCCAGCGGATCCTGGGAATCCTTAATGGAACGTCAAATTTCATCTTGACCGAGATGAGGGAGAAGCGGCAGTCATTTGCCGAAAGCTTGCTGCGTGCACAGGAAAATGGCTATGCCGAGGCGGATCCGACCAATGATGTGGAAGGCTTTGATGCTTTTTATAAAACAATGATCCTCAGCAGGCTGGCATTTGGAGAAGAGCCTGACTGGCGTAATGTCGAGCGGGTAGGGATTACGTCTATTACAAGTGAATTGATCGAAGCAGCGCAAAACTTAGGGCTAAGGTTTAAACATATCGCGAGCATCTGGAAGTCTGGCACCCGCATTCAGGCATCGGTGAAGCCGGTTCTGGTCGGTTCTGAACACCCTTTTTACCATGTTGAAGGGGTGGAGAACGCGGTGAATGTAAAATCTGATATCGTTGGCGAAATCACCCTTCAAGGACCGGGTGCAGGCATGTACCCAACTGCTAGTGCCATCATTGAGGATTTAGTCCATGTATGTCAAAGCCACATGACTAAATCTAATTATTTGAAAACCTCAGGGGAGGACATTGAGTTAAAAAATGAACACCAGAGGGAATACTGGCTGGTTCAAGGACTGGTCCAAAAATATGGCAGTCCCGCTATTACACTGGTGGATGAAATCTCTGAAGGAATCTTTGTTCTAAAGGGTACTAAAAAGGACATAGAGCAGCTTGCTCAAAGACAACCATCGGTTCAATATTTTTCGATCCTGGGTAAGGAAGAATTCCTTGTTCGGGGGAACGAGGAAGCAAAGGCATTATAGGGTTTAAGGGGCATCTTTTATCTGATGCTCCTTTGCTATGAATGGACATTAATTTATCCAGCGTTTTTTCCACATCTAAAGTCCTGTATTTATAGGCATTCCGCAGGTTTATGCACATTATCCAAATTTCGGAAGCGGTTACCTACCGATTATTATTAACAGAAAGGCTGATTTTAAAAATCAGGTTTTATAAGGGGGAAGCTGGTGTTGTCCACATTATTCACATTGTCCACAAAAGGTGAAGGGGAAGGATAACACTAACATGCCGTATCGAGTTCACATTCTTTTCAAATTTCTAACTTTAATATGTTAAGAAACTGTGAAAGCCGTTGTTTTTTCAATAGGAGGGGAGTATATTAAAAGTGTAAAGAAGATAGTGAAACAATTCACAAACACTTCTTTATAAGAAACAGCTAGCTGATCAATCCCTTTAAAAAGGGGTATAACCAAATAAAATTGTGAATGATTTCACAAAAAACTTGGAGATGATTATGATGAGATGGTACAAAACTCCATACGCAGCTGTTGTTTGGACAGTATTACGTGTTTGGCTTGGATTACAATGGATTGAGGCAGGATATCATAAGTTAACAGGCGGTTTTGATGCAACCGGATTCCTAAAAGGAGCAATGGCGGCAGCAACCGGCGATCACCCTGCAGTTCAAGCGTGGTACGCAGATTTCTTACAGCAATTCGCTGTTCCTAACGTGGGAATTTTTAATACATTAATACCTTGGGGAGAAATGTTAGTCGGTATTGGCTTAATCGTTGGCCTTGCCACTATCCCAGCCTTGGTTGCCGGTGCATTTATGAACCTGAACTTTATGCTGGCAGGTACGACAAGCACGAACCCAATTCTTTATACAGCCGCGATGATTCTTTTATTCGCAGGTGCAGGAGCTTACTATTTCGGGCTTGACCGATATGCAGTTCCTTTTATCAAAGGCTATTTCAAAAAGGCTCATGTAAATGAGGTAAAAATGCAATAAGGCAGCACCAATTAATAATCGTTAATTCCCCCTTTTAAATACATTTAAAGAAGCAGGAATCCTGCTTCTTCTTTTTTTAGCAAATAGGAAAGAATAAATTTTCACAAATTTATTCTTTCCTAACGCATAAATTCAACTACGCCTCTGTCTTCGTCCTATCGGACTCGCCAATCGTCGGGTTTTCATTTATCTATTTGCGATTTCTGACACGCTGGTTTGCCGCATTTGCACGCGCCATTGCTTCTAAGTCAGCTCCATCCGCCATTTCCTTGGAGAATTCTACGTCCTGTCCATCTGATTTCATATTTTTCGGTACTTGAGGAAGTGAGGCTTTGTTTTTGTCACGACTTTTATGCCCGTGTGAACGGCCCATTAAAAAAAACCCCTTTCATTTTATCGCTAGTGGAGCTAAAGGCTTGCTCCCTTTACTAGCATTTGCAAATGGCAAGGGGTCCATTAATGGAAAATTTATATAAAGTTTTTAGTAAGTTACCTTTTACGTTTCGTGTAGCCGCCGGCCCGGTCCGCCATTTTAAACTCATGACCGTACGCGACTTCCTGCATACTTGTTAAATTTGTTCTTTCCCGATCCTTATTGCGCTTCTTATTTTCTGACATCATGCTCATCCTTTCAACTATTTGAATTAGGTAAAAATGGTACATAATGTACACTTCACCATTTTTGCCTTATCAACTCTGAAAGATACGGTTTTAAGTAAATATATTTTTCAGCGCAGGTTTTAAATCTGGATATTGGAAGGTGTAGCCGGATTCTAAGAGTTTGGCTGGCAGCACTTTTTGGCCATCGATCACCAGTGTGCTCATTTCCCCTAATAGAGTTTTTAAGGCAAAGCTAGGCACTGGAAGCCAGTTCGGCCGCTTGAGAACTTCGCTTAGTACTAAGCCGAATTCATTCATGGTGACAGGATTTGGGGCCGTAAAGTTGACCGGACCTTGAACGGTTTCATTTTCGATGATAAAGAGTATGGCTTTAACAACGTCTTCAATATGAATCCATGACATCCACTGCTTTCCTGTGCCGATTGGCCCGCCAATAAATGATTTATAAGGGAGTGCGATTTTTGGCAGGGCACCTTCTTCTTGATCAAGGATGATGCCAAATCTGCAAAAAACGGATCGTATCCCAATTTCGGTTGCTTTTGCGGCTTCTTTTTCCCATTCCATGACTGTACGTGACAGGAAGTCATCACCGCTGCCTTTGTTATCTTCTGAAAAAGTCTTATCCAATGAGGTCCCGTAATACCCGACCGCACTGGCATTAATAAATGCTTTTGGTTTTGGGTTTAATTCGTTCATGATTGTTAGAAGCTCATGGACGGCTTCGAGCCGGCTGTTCAAGATGGTTTTCTTTCTATGCTCTGTCCAGCGCCCGCTGTTTATGGATTCACCGGCTAGGTTGATGATGACATCCGTTCCTGCCATTAACGTGGCTGGGTTAGAATTTGGGTGCAGCCATTGAACGTATTGAACAGGTCCATCCTGATTTGCTTTTCGCGTTAAAACAATTACCTGGTGGCCGTTTTTGGTTAATTCTTTTACAAGTGCTTTACCAACAAAGCCTGTTCCGCCCGCAATCGCAATTTTCATTTTTTCGCCCTCCTTATTACCTTTATTTTATTATATTTTTTAACCAATATGGTAAATTAGAGTGGGGGTGACCGTGATGGCTATAATTACAAAAATCACCACACAGCAAAAAAATACAGACCGTTTTAATATTTTTATGGATTACGGCAAAGGTGAAGAATTTGCCTTTAGTGTTGACAGTGATGTGCTGATCAAATTTGGCTTAAAGAAAGGGATGGAAGTGGACGAATTTTCCCTTTTGGAAATTCAATATCAAGACGACATCCGCAAAGCCTATAATTTAGCAGTTCATTACCTGGCGCGGCGAATAAGGTCAGAAAAAGAAATCAGAGACTATCTTGATGAAAAAGAAATGGAAGAGCCAGTTATTAATGAGGTTATTCATAAGCTGACAGCTCAGAAATACATAAATGACAGGGAATTTGCCTTCGCCTTTGTGCGGACGCAGGCAAATACCACGGATAAAGGCCCTGATGTGGTCAAGCAGGAACTAAAGCAAAAGGGGATTAGCGAGGTAATTTTGGTTGAGGCGCTAAAGGAATTTACGCAGGAACAGCAAATCGAAAAGGCCTCTAAGCTTATCGAGAAGTTTTTCAAAAAGGGATCTAAGGATTCGCTGCGGACCAAGAAACAAAAGCTGGAACAGATGCTGCTTCGTAAAGGGTATTCCTATGAAGTTATTCAGATTGCGCTTGAGGATGCGGGTACGAGGAAGGCAGATAATGCTGACGATGATGGTGGTGGTGGCGAGCTTGAAGCGATCCGCTATCAAGGTGAAAAGGCCCTTTGGAAATACTCGCAATATAGTGGTTTTGAATTCGAGCAAAAAATGAAACAGGTACTTTATCGGAAAGGTTTTTCCATGGAGTTGATTGAGAAATACTTGTCTGAGCTGTAAAAGACAATATGTTCTCCCTTTGGAAGCAAAATGACTATTAAGAGGCTTTTAAAAGACAAAACGGGTGCGGGTTTGAGTGGAAATGTCCAATAGAAAGCAGGTAAAGGACAAAACGGGTAGGGCTTGGAGAGGAAATGTCCAATAGGAGATCTCTAAAGGACAAAATACCCTAGTGGCCGCCTCAAAATGTCCTTCATTAAGCTAATGAGGGACAAAATACAAGGGGGTCCGGGTCAAAATGTCCTTCATCAAGCCCATGAAGGACAAAACACATCTGGAGTTGCCGCAAAATGTCCTTCATCAAGCCCATGAAGGACAAAACACACCAGGGTCCGCCCCAAAATGTCCTTCATCAAGCCCATGAAGGACAAAATACACCAGGGTCCGCCCCAAAATGTCCTTCATCAAGCCCATGAAGGACAAAACACATTAGGAGCCACCTCAAAATGTCCTTCATCAAGCCCATGAAGGACAAAACACACCAGGGGCCGCCCCAAAATGTCCTTCATCAAGCCCATGAAGGACAAAACACATCAGGAGCCGCCTCAAAATGTCCTTCATCAAGCCCATGAAGGACAAAACACATCAGGGATCGCCTTAAAATGTCCTTCATCAAGCCCATGAAGGACAAAACACATCAGGGTCCGCCCCAAAATGTCCTTCATCAAGCCCATGAAGGACAAAACACATTAGGAGCCGCCCCAAAATGTCCTTCATCAAGCCCATGAAGGACAAAACACATCAGGAGCTGTCGCAAAATGTCCTTCATCAAGCCCATGAAGGACAAAACACATCAGGAGCCGCCCCAAAATGTCCTTCATCAAGCCCATGAAGGACAAAACACATCAGATGCCGCCCCAAAATGTCCTTCATTAAGCTTATGAAGGACAAAGTACCCTGGGAGCCGCCTCAAAATGGTCCTCATCAAGCAAATGAAGACATCATACTGCCCCATATACCCCTTAATATGTCCTTCATCCAACCAATGAAGGACAAATCGCACCCGGAAGCCTTCAAAATGTCCTTCATGGAGTCCAGAGCACTAAATAATACCCGTCATCCTTTATTGCTCTCAATAACAATCGTATCCTGCTCCATCTGCTCCATAATAAATTCCGCCACTTCTCGGGCCGATCGCAAACGCGATGGGTCTTTCACATGGTCGCTGTCAGTCCAAAACGGTGTGTCCATGCCGCCCATATAGACAGCGTTTATTTTTATGCTTCGCCCTTCAAATTCCTTCTGTAGGCTTTCGGTAAACCCCCGCACCGCAAATTTGCTGGCACAATAAACGGCTTCGTTTACCTTCCCGCGCAGGCCGGCAGTGGAGATTATATTCATTATCCGGCCTTCGCTGCGTCCAAGCAAAATAGGCAGAACGGCTTTTGTCATAAGAATGGTTCCCAACACATTGGTATCTAACATCTCCACAATCTGAGCATCATCCATATCACCGAAAGGCCCAAAATGGCCGACCCCGGCATTATTCACCAAGCCGTACACATCATACTTGCCACACAATTCTTTTACCTTTGAAAAAACATCCTCACGATTCCTAATATCCACTACCATAACATCAGCATTCCCGCCGCCATCCGCAAGCTCATTCCTCACAGAAGACAATTTTTCAACAGTCCGGCCGGCCAGCACCACATGATACCCTTTCTGGGAAAAAAGCAGCGCTAATTCTTTTCCTAATCCGGATCCTCCCCCGGTAATAATAATTGTTTTCATATCGTCATATCCTTCCGTAGTTTTGCCTTTATTAATTTTACAAAAATCACTATACTAAAATAAAGAGGAACGGGGAGGAATTATCGATGCAGCAGGAGAAACGGTATAGTGACATGACCGAGCAGGAATTAAGACAGGAAATATCCAAGCTTCAAGAGAAAGCCCGCAAAGCGGAACAAATGGGAATGGTCAGTGAATTTGCCGTGTTGGAAAGAAAGGTGCTTATGGCAAAGGCGTACATAATGGACCCTAGTACCTTTAAGCCAGGTGAAATTTACGAAATTGAGGGTGCACCTGGAGAGTATTTCAAAATCGATTATATGAATGGCGTTTTTGCCTGGGGCTATCGTACGAAGGGGGACGGAACCCAAGAGGCACTGCCGATTTCTTTATTAAAATGGCTGAATTAATATAAAAACAAACCAGAGAACCCAAGGTCTCTGGCTTGTTTTTAATACTTATTGCCAAACTTGAGGCGATTCATCATCACGCTCACCAGATGCTCTCATGCGCTCCTGTGGATGCGTGTTAATGGTGCCGTTAGCTCTTTTAGAGGCATATTCGGCTTTCGCCCGTGGCTCTCCTTCGAACTTATTGTTATTTTGATTTGGAAAGCTGCGCTGTTTATTTCTCATGCTGTACCTCCAATTAAAGGGAATGAGAAAACGTAAAAAGCATAGGACAGCCTAATGCTGACCACGTACTATTATTATTTACTTAATTTTTTTGCTTATGTGATAAGAAATTGCCAATGGGGTGGATAGATGAACGACTACCATGAAAAACTGACCAAAATTTTATTAAACAAAAACGACCATCTTTCTTATAACGAAGCCCGGACATGGGTGGAGCTTTTATGGGATGATTTTGAAACGACATTCGCCAGGGCAGGCCAAGAGTATATGGGCAGCGAAATGACGGAAAGAGTTGTCAAACAGTGGATTGAAAATTATGGAGACAAACTGCATGATTTCACGGCAACCAATCCTAAATATGAAATATATTTAGCTCATGCAAAAAATATATTGCATTAAAAAAAGCGGGTGATTAAAATATCCCCCGCTTTTTCTATGTTATCCTGGAATAATCCCCAATTTTTTTCGTAGTTTTTTCTCGCTGAAAACCCAGCCGGTGTAAGAGCTGATTGGCTTTAAATCGCAGTCAAGCTGGACAACAGCGACGAACGGATAGTGGCCGTTACTCCGGTAGCGCAGGTCAATGAAGCGCACCTCGTAATAGTTGTCATATTCGTCCACCTCCCAGCGATAAACCGGAGAGAAGGATAGGAACGCTGATATGTTATGATCCTTTTTGGCTGCTTCAATGACAGGTGTTTTTGGTACAGGAATCCGTCTGAAACGGTCAAGAATTTCGACCTTACCGTTAATCGAACTAGCCACAAAAAAAATATTTTCGTTCATGGCCGCAATCCGCCATTGATGGAACCTCATTGTAGGGGCGATGATAATCTCAGTCGCATCAGGGATCAAAGCCCTGACTTCCACAAGAACACGTTTTTTAGCTTGGTACCTTCGTAAATAATAGCCGATTATGATGATATACATCGCTAAAAAGGTAAATCCAGGAGGTGCACCGAGAACCCAAGCGATGATCCCAATAACATGCATGGTAAAAATAAACGGATCAAACGTATTAATGACACCAAGTGCAACCCATTTAGCCGAAAAAGGCCTTAGTGCCTGCGTTCCATAGGCGTTAAAAATATCAACAAAGACATGAATAAAAACTGCAGCAAACGTCCACGCCCAGAGGTGAAGCAGGTTTGCATCGGGGAAAAAGAAATAAATCAGCCCAGTAAGTAGAAGCGGCCATAACAGGACGGCAGGAACAGAGTGGGTAATTCCCCGGTGATTTCGTATATAAATGGCGTTATTTCGTAGCTTTAAGACTGTATCAATGTCCGGAATTTGTGAACCGGCAATCGTTCCAATTAAAACACTGGCAGCAGTGGCATGGCTGGCGGAAACGGCCGGGTCAAGCGTGGCCAGCCCCCCGAGCGCAATGCCCATTACAATATGAGTTCCAGTATCCAAAGGTAAAAAATCCCCCTTCAAATTATCTTGTCAAAACGCCCAATTTGGCATATCGTTAAAAAAGAATTGTTAATATTATATTCCCCTTTTTTAGAGTTGTTTACAAGCAAAAAGGAGTAAGTTTATGATGATTGAGCTAAAAAATATCGAAAAAATCAATATAAATGATTTTCAACATGATTTAATTTCTTGGTTTAAGGCAGAGCAGCGTGACTTGCCTTGGCGGAAGGACCGTGACCCTTATAAGGTATGGGTTTCCGAAATTATGTTGCAGCAGACAAGAGTGGATACCGTTATCCCGTACTTTAACCGTTTTATAGATTGGTTTCCAACAATAGATGACTTGGCAGAAGCCGAGGAGGACAAGGTCCTTAAGGCGTGGGAGGGACTCGGCTATTATTCTCGGGTCCGGAATTTGCAATCCGCCGTTCGAGAAGTTAAAGAAAAATATAATGGCGAAGTGCCGAACACCCCTGAAGTAATTTCTACGCTTAAAGGGGTAGGCCCATATACGGCAGGGGCCATTTTAAGCATTGCCTACGGTATTCCAGAACCTGCAGTAGATGGCAATGTGATGAGGGTGTTTTCGAGGATTTTAAATATATGGGAGGATATCGCGAAGCCATCTTCACGGAAAGTTTTTGAACATGCTGTCCGGGAAATGATTTCGCATGAGGATCCTTCAGCATTTAATCAAGCATTAATGGAGCTTGGGGCGCTAGTTTGTACTCCGACTTCGCCATCCTGTCTGCTTTGTCCAGTCCGCGAACACTGCCAAGCGTTTGAGGAAGGGGTTCAAGCGGAACTGCCAATCAAAACGAAAAAGAATAAAACCCGGGATGTGCAGCTTGCAGCAGTACTGCTTACAGATGAAGAAGGAAGAATTCTTATTCATAAGCGGCCATCAGATGGATTGCTTGCTAATTTATGGGAATTCCCGAACGTCGAAATTCAGCACCCGCTGCACCATGAGCGTGAAAAGATTTCCGAGCTTTTCGAGCAAGAACTGCAAATCCATTTAAAGTTAGAAAAAATCATCGGGCAACTCGAGCATGTTTTTTCTCATCTTGTCTGGAATATCAAAATTTATAACGGAGAATTACAATCTAACATACCGGAAGGAAGCGATTGGAAACTCGTCACTTTAGATGAAATAAAGGACTACGCCTTCCCAGTCCCTTATCAAAAAATGTTCAAAATCTATCTCGAATATTCAAATAGGCCTGACCCCAATGCTGCTAAAGCTTAACACAGTCATGCAGCTCTGGGGCTAGGCCCTTTTTTTGAGCATAAATCTTTAATCGTATGTGGCCTTGGTGCCGTGTGTGTAATTTGCTTCAGTTCTGTCTAAGCCGCCTCGGCTTTCAATTTCTTCAATAATCTGTCTGTGAATAGATTGCCCCTCACTGTTCAAATAGGGAGTAATCTGCTGCATGGCATGATGAAAAAAGGCAAGTTCGCTATCCTTCCAATCGTTTTTTGCCATCATCGAGAGTTCGGTCATATCTCGTCCTACATACATTTGACTACATCCTTTCAATAGGGTTTCTTGCCTTAGTTTTGTATATTAATTGTCATCTATTCATGGAAAAGCTAAAATGAACCCAATTGAATAAAAGATAGGAGACAGAAAGATGACAGAAAAAGTAGCATTAGTAACAGGCAGCAGCCGTGGAATTGGCAGAGCAGCCGCCATCCGCTTAGCAGAAGCGGGATATGATATCGTCATTAATTATGCGCGCAGCAAAAAGGGGGCCTTAGAAACTGCAGAGCAAGTGGAAGCATTAGGCAGGAAAGCGTTTATTGTCAAAGCCAATGTCGGCGATGTCAGTAAAATAAAAGAAATGTTCAAGCAAATTGACGAGGAATTTGGCCGCTTAGATGTATTCGTAAACAATGCCGCATCCGGTGTCCAGCGTCCAGCGATGGAACTGGAGGAATCGCATTGGGATTGGACACTAAACATCAACAGTAAAGCCTTGTTATTTTGCGCCCAGGAAGCGGCAAAACTGATGGAAAGAAACGGCGGCGGAAAAATTGTCAGCATCAGCTCATTAGGATCGATCCGCTATTTGGAAAATTACACAGCCGTTGGGGTATCAAAAGCGGCGCTAGAAGCACTCACTAGATATTTAGCAGTGGAACTTGCACCGAAAAATATTATCGTGAATGCCGTTTCAGGTGGTGCTGTTGATACGGATGCCCTAAAATCTTTTCCAAATCGCGAAGAACTCCTAGAAGAGGCAAGACAAAAAACGCCTGCCGGAAAAATGGTTGAAGTGGATGATATGGTGAATTGCATTATGTTCCTGCTTTCAAACGACTCAAACATGATTCGCGGCCAGACCATCATCGTCGATGGGGGCATTTCGTTACTTGTTTAAAAATTATTTTTGAAAAATAGACGGATAAACTCCACGAGCCGGGGTAAATTAAACTCGTGGAGGTGATAACAAATGGCTAACTTCAATCAACAACCAAACAAAACTTCTGCTGGAACTAACATCCAGGAAGTAAGACAACAAAACGCTCAGTCTGCTGGTGCAGGTGCTGCTGGCGCAGGTGCTGCTGGCGCAGGTGCTGCTGGCCAATTCGGAACTGAATTTGGTGCTGAAACAAATGCACAAGAAGTAAGACAGCAAAATCAGCAATCAGAAGCTCGTAAAAACCAAGGTACATCTGGTCAATATGGCCAAAGCTAATAACAATACTTACATGGAAGGCACTCTTAACCGGTAGAGTGCCTTCTTTTTTTCGGCTAGTAAGCAAGTATAAACTTAAGTGCAACTACGCCTCTGTCTTCGCCCTTTAGGGCTCGCCAATGATCGAGTTTTCTTTATGCGGAAATTCGACAAAACCTCCCTTTACTTTACATAAGTAGTCAAAGGAAAAAATATCTGCCACAAAGAATTATTAGTAAGGACAATTATTAAGGCGGTGAGGGAAATGGATCATTTTAATCGATTAGTTTCCGAGCAAATGGCAACAATGGAAAAGTTGCTTTTTCTTCAGGCTGAACTTGAGCGTTGCCAGCAGATCGAAGGGGAATTGCAGGTTTTGCAAAATGAAACTGATTTAGAAAGTATCCAAGCCGATATTCAACAAATGAAAAAGGAATTAAAAGAAATTCAAGCGATGTTTGAAAAACAGACTGAAGAAGTGATCAATTCCTACCGGGAAATAAATTTAACACAAACCATTTAGAGGAAAAAATAATCCGCAAATTTTTACAAAGAGCCATAGAAATATGGTTCTTTTGTTTTAAATTCCGGCTTCAACCGTTATAATAATAGAAAACAGGAATTTACTTTGTTGCCTTTTGTCGTTTAATTTGAATAGCAGGTCAGGTTAGCAAAGGTTCGGAAATGAAGGTAGGGGAGAAAATGGGCGTACCCATCGAAGGTGAACCAGTACAAATACATAGCTATAAACATAATGGGCACATCCATCGCGTCTGGGAAGAAACAACGATTTTAAAAGGGTCGCAGAATTTAGTGATTGGCGCAAATGATCGGACACTTGTCACGGAGTCGGATGGCAGAACGTGGATTACACGGGAACCAGCCATTTGTTATTTTCATTCCCAATATTGGTTTAACGTCATTGGCATGATTCGGGAAGACGGGATTTATTATTATTGCAATATAAGCTCACCCTTCATCTTTGATGGAGAGGCGTTAAAATATATTGATTATGATCTTGATATTAAGGTGTATCCTGACATGACTTTTAATCTTCTTGACGAGGATGAATATGAACGTCACCGCCGGGAAATGAATTATCCCGATGTCATTGACCAAATCCTAAAACGGAATGTAGACAAACTAATCCAATGGATTAGGCAGCGAAGCGGCCCATTCGCACCAGATTTTATTGATATTTGGTATGAGCGTTATTTAACATACAGACGTTAATTGGTGTGTTATGAAACAAACGCCTGTTGATTTTCATCAACAGGTTTTTATTTGGCTAAAAAGAAAGTATAAATTCAACTACGCCTTATGAACCGTCCTATCGGACTCGCGAATCGCGAGTTTTCATTATTTTCACTTTAGAAAGAAGGGGGGAAACTGGTTTGGAGAGCATCCGCAGATACCTTCAATTTGTCAAACCATATCGCTGGCAAATCATCGCCACGATTTTCATCGGTATTATTAAATTTTCCATTCCGCTCATCATTCCCATTTTAATTCAGTATGTGATCGATGATATCATTGGCAATCATGCCTTATCCACCGATGGAAAAATTCATAAATTAATGCTCATTATGGGCGTCATGCTGCTCGTTTTTGTAATCCTGAGGCCGCCGATTGAGTATTATCGCCAGTATTATGCGCAATGGACATCAAACAAGGTCTTATATGATATCCGCAATAAAATGTATAAGCATATTCAAAAATTAAGCTTCAAATATTATGCCAATACCCGGGCAGGAGAAATCATTTCACGGGTCATCAATGATGTTGAGCAGACAAAAACGTTTGTTGTGACCGGATTGATGAACCTCTGGCTTGATATCGCCACCATTGTTATTGCCATCATTCTTATGTTTTCCATGAATGTAAAGCTGACGCTTGTGTCTATTTTGTTGTTCCCGCTGTATGCTTTCTCGATTAAGTACTTTTTCGGGAATCTGCGCAATCTCACGAGAAGACGGTCACAAGCCCTTGCTGAGGTACAAAGCTATCTCCACGAGCGGGTGCAGGGCATGCCGGTAATTAAGAGCTTTGCGATTGAGGAATACGAACAAACCCAGTTTGATAAGCAGAATAAGAACTTTTTAGAAAAAGCACTCCAACACACGAGCTGGAATGCGAAATCATTTTCAGCGGTAAATACGATTACGGATATTGCTCCATTGATTGTGATTGGGTACTCCGCTTATCTCGTGATTCACCATCAGCTTTCCTTAGGGACGATGGTGGCGTTTTTCGCCTACATTGATAAGCTGTACAATCCACTTAGAAGATTGGTGAACTCGTCCACGACAATTACGCAGTCGTTTGCATCGATGGACCGGGTTTTTGAATTTTTGGATGAAAAATATGATGTGGTGGATTCCCCGGATGCGGTGGAATGCGAGCAGGTAACTGGGAATATCAACTTTGAAAATGTTTCCTTCGCCTATAACGAAAACGAAGAGTCGGTATTAAAAAATATAAACCTTCAGGTGAAAAAGGGAGAAACGATCGCGCTTGTCGGGATGAGCGGCGGAGGTAAATCCACACTGGTAAGTCTGATTCCGCGCTTTTACGATGTCACCAAAGGCCGGATTACGCTTGATGGGGTAGATATCCGCCAATTTAGGGTTCAATCGTTACGGGATAAAATCGGTGTCGTGTTCCAAGACAATATTTTATTCAGCGAGTCGGTTAAGGATAATATTTTACTAGGTAAGCCGGAATCTACCGAAAAAGAAGTGTTTGCGGCTGCTATAGCGGCCAATGCCCACGAGTTTATCCAGCATCTAGCGGATGGCTATGATACGAAGGTGGGGGAAAGAGGCGTCAAGCTGTCCGGCGGACAAAAGCAGCGGGTCGCCATCGCCCGTGTCTTTTTGAAAAATCCACCTATCTTAATTCTTGACGAGGCAACTTCAGCACTCGATTTGGAAAGTGAACACTACATTCAAGAGGCACTGGAGGAACTGGCGAAGGACAGAACGACCTTTATCGTCGCCCACCGGCTATCAACGATCACACATGCTGACAGAATTATTCTGATTGAACATGGGCAGATTGTGGAATCAGGTACGCACGATGAGTTAATGGCTAAGCAAGGGAATTATTATAAACTATTTCAAGTCCAGCAGCTGGATAGTAAGGAAGAGCAAGCCAACGTATAAAGTTTGCAAAAACGCAAATAAAAGGGTTGAATTAGCAAATAAAACTCGAAAAATCGCAAATAAAAGTGCTGGATTCACAAAAAAAACCGAAGCGTAATGGCTTCGGTTTTTCTATTGGTTGCTTTCTTCCTCAATGGATACTTCGTTGTGGTGGAACGAATGAAAGCTGGTAATTAACACATCGAGATGCTCCACCTGCTCGCTGTAATCAATAATTGAGGCGACAATTTGCATGGTATGGTAGAGATGCTGATTATCATCATCAGCTGCAAACTCTTTTTGATGGACTAAGAAGAGGTCAAAGAGCAGCTTTTTATCTATGCTGACCTTTTCGACGGGTGAAGCTGTTGAAATAGGTATTTTCTTAATGAACTGTAGCATAATCTGCTCATGCTGGTAAATGAGGCTGTCAAGCTGCTCCCGGATGGCTTCCTTAAATGGTTCTGGCAGCAGCAATAGTTCATTTTCAAAGCGATGAATCCTTTTTAAGGTATCAAGACCTTTTCTGGCGGCTATGGTCATTTGTCGGTAAACAACGAGTTTTCTTGATTTTTCTAAAAGGTTCTTTTTAAAATAGCTTCGCTCTTCTTTATACATCGTATAAAATTGTTCAATGCTTTTAATATTTTCCTTTAGCTTACCAATATCCGTTTTCAGCAATTGGTGGTCGTAATCGTGGCGTATGCTCAAGCGGATCCATCTGATGATTTCCTCGGTTGTGCTGCCAATTTTTAAATAAAGCTTATTTTCATATTTGGGCGGCATAAACACCAGGTTGACGATAAAGGCCGAAAATACCCCAATCATGATCGTGGAGAAGCGGATTGCCGCAAAGGTGATAAAATCACTTCCCGGTGCCTCCATAATAGAAATAAGCGTAACAAGCGATAACCCAATGGTATTTTCCAATTTAAATTTAAGGTTAAGAGTGATGACAGTAATCGCTGCCAGTCCAATGACGATCGTATGATTTCCTAACAGAAGAACAAAGACGACTGCTAGGATGGCGCCAATGATATTCCCTTGAACCTGTTCAATAATTGTTAAAAAAGAGCGGTAAATAGTCGGTTGGATGGCAAAGATTGCGGCAATAGCTGCAAAGACAGGAGAGGGTGAATGCAGCAAATATGCCAAGTATAGAGACAAGACAATCGCAATTCCCGTTTTTAAAATGCGGGCACCTAACTTCATTTGTTAATAGATTCCTTTCAAAGATAAATAATTTATTATAGTTTGCTCGAGAGCTAAACAATTAAGTACTATACAGGGATTAAACTATTTAATCAAGAGAAATTATATGACATTATTTTTAAAAGTTGCTTAATAGACGAAAAGCGGAAGCCCCCGGTTAGCGCACGACAGGACTGTAGCGCTTCGACTGAGATAAAGGAAACACGAAGGCGAAGTACACTAGTCACAGGGCGCTGGAGCTGAACAATTCTCAAAGTCGAAATTACTTTTTTAAATCAAAAAGCATCCGCAATAATATGCGAATGCTTTTTGCAATATTATTATTCTGTAGATACAGATGGGTCAGCCTGCTCTTTGACAGGAGTAATTTGCACGAAGTGCTCCTCTGGGCTTGCTAGCAAGCTTTGAAGCTGTTCGGCTTCTTCCGTTTGGCCGTTCTCGGCTAACAGGGCTGTATATTTGCCTAAGAGCTCATTGATGTCCTGTTTGCCTTTTTCGGTTAAATTGACGACAGATACTTTGGCGCCTTTGGCAACCCTTCTCTGTACAGCTTCCTTGGTTAATCCAAGTTCAGGCTGCTGGCGGACATAAATAACACCGCCGGTCATACCTGCGCAAATCCATGGACCTGGGTCTCCAAGAACAAGACCGCGTCCGTTTGTCATATATTCAAACGCAAATCCTTTGATATTAGCGTTGGAACCGATATTGCCGTTTTCTTTTTCAGGTAGCGCACTTTTAAGCTGGCCGCCGATGATTAAGTCGGCACCGGAGAGACGGATTCCGGCACGGGCATCAGCGTTGCCCTGAGCAACAAGGAGACCCTTTTGGGCACCGTATCCGAAGCCTTTACCAACAGAGCCGTTGACGTAATAGCCGTTTTTGCCTTTTGATTTTAGAACATGAATGTTACCGCCAAAGGAGGTCTTTCCAACGCCGTCCTGACCGCCTCCGTTAACGGTGATTTCAATTCCTTCACTGTTGTATGCGCCTAGTCCGTTACCAGGGATGGAGCCTTCTTTGTACTTAAGCTGAACTGGAGGAAGCTGCTTGTAAGAGCCATCCAATCTGCCGCGGACACGGTGGCAGGAAACTCGGCTTCCCAATACCCGCTGTTCAGATGTTACGCTGACGAATTCTCTTGAAGAGTGAAGCTGATCCACACTCGCATCAAGATACTCAGCGCCAGCTGCCACTTGCATTTGCGCTTCGGAAACAGACTTAGAAGCTTCAACTTTAGCAAATTGGCTGATTTCTAATGGCTTTAATAGGTAAGAAAGGTTCAACTGATTTTGGCCTTTCACTTGCTCTAATAGTTCGGAACGACCGACTGCATCTTGCAGATTGCGGATTCCAAGGCTTGCTGCAAGTGCTTTTAATTCAGTACCAAATGCAGTGAATAGATTCATAATTCCTTGTACAGCTAAATCAAATTGACGCGGTACGAAGCGGCGAAGACCGTGGTCTTTTGCCTGTGCTTCCGTTTCAATCTGAGTGGCAATACCAACGTGGCAAGTGTCTAAATGACAGCCGCGGCAGGTCGTACAACCGATCGACAGCATTGCTAATGTACCAAAGCCAACACGGTTGGCACCAAGAAGCATGATTTTCATAACGTCCATTACACTCTTCATGCCGCCGTCAGCCCATAATTCCACCTTGTGGCGCAGGCCGCTTTCAAGTAATGCATTGTGAGCCGCTTTTACGCCAATTTCAACAGGCAGGCCGACGTGCTGCAGGGCGTGGATTCTGGCTGCCCCTGTACCGCCATCAAAACCGCTTAGAGTAATAATATCTGCGCCAGCTTTAGCGATACCGACTGCAATTGTTCCGATGTTTGGAACAACCGGAACCTTAACGGCAATCTTTGCCTGGTCGTTTGCTGTTTTTAGCTCCTGAATCATTTGTGCCAAGTCTTCAATCGAATAAATATCATGGTTATTGGACGGTGAAATTAAGTCAGAACCAAGTGTAGCATTACGTGCTGCCGCAACCTTGGCCGTCACCTTAGAACCGGGCAAGTGTCCGCCTTCACCAGGCTTTGCACCTTGACCGATTTTGATTTCTAATAGATTAGAAGAGTTTAAAAGTTCGGCGTTAACCCCAAATCGTCCGGAAGCAATCTGCTGGCCGCGTGTTCTTGGGTATTTGCCAAGCATATCCTTGATCTCGCCGCCTTCACCGTTCAAGCTCACCATGTTTAAGCGGTCAGCCCCTTCAGCATAAGCTCTGAAGGCAATTTCGTTTTGCGAACCGAAGGACATAGAGGAAATCAAAAACGGCAGATCATGATCACCGACACGAAGATCAACATCGTTAGGCGATACCTGATTTAGGCCTTGCTTTAATTGAACTAAATGGCGGATTGTAACCGGATTTGCTGCTTCCTGCTCGGAGATTTTATCGCGATATGCGCTGTAATCACCAGTGGAGGCCACTTCGCCAATCGCTTTCCAAATCCGTGGGAAGAGGCTGAACGTTTTTCCGACTCTTTCCTTATCATTCTGATAATCTTCTGCTCTTTTTAAAGCATCCTGTTTCATTGCTTCAAAATTATTTTCAATTTCATCGGAGCCGAAGAAGTTCACAATGTTTAATACATTGGCAATCGACTCGTGCAGACCGATACTAGAGAACAGTCGTCCATAGCCGCGCAGTTCATGGATACCAATCGTTGAAATGACTTTTTCTATACCTTTCGTTAATGCACTGTAAAGGTTCGTTAACGGCGTTGTTGATTCATTCTGAACCGTTAAGAACATGTAGTATGGGCTGATTAAATCTGCACCTAAGCCAAAAACAGTAATAATGTCATGAAGCGAACGAATCGCAGCAGAGCGAAGCAATAATGAACAATCTCTTCTTAATTCTGCTTTCACTAAAGCTTGATCAATCGATGATGTGACGAGATGCGGGTCAAGCCAATAAGAATTCTCTTGATGGGCTTTTGCATCGTCAAGGACAAGCAGCGACTTACCGGCCTGAACAGCTTGAACAGCTTGGTTTGCAAGTCTTTCAATGGCCGCATCAACCGTTTCATCCGTTTGGAAGGTAGTTGAAATATAAGCGATCAGCTTTTGCTCTTGGAAATGCTGGACAAGCTGATCAAAAGTCGGCTGTCCTAAGCTTTCTGCACATGCGAAGCCCGCTTTTCCTTCTAAGAGCAGCGGTGTTGTCAATTCAATGACTGATTCCGCTTTTTCGGCAGCTGCAAATAATGTTGGGCGCTTGCCAATAATGACACGGGTAGAGAAATGCTCTGTTTCCCGGTCGCGGTCAATCGCTGGGTTTGTGACAACTGCTACGCTTTCTTTAATATAATCGGCAATGTTGACACGCTCTGGATTTAAGGCTGCAAGCGGTGAGTCGTGGCCAAGTGAACGAATCGGCTCGACGCCTTTTTCGGCCATTTGCTCGATTAATTGAATATGCTCGCGTTCCCAGCCAAATGATTTGTATTGCCCGTTATGAATTTTATCTGGATAATTCATGGTTACGGTTTTGCCAAGTGCCGGCGGCTGCAGACGCAGTCTTGCTCCTTGGAGGTTAACCCGTTTTGAAAAACGGTTATAAACGACATTTTGGTATTGGCTTTGTTCAAAAACTTCAAGCTGGTTTCCGTTCCACTTAAAGCCAACCTTTTCACCAGGTGCTAATGGCTTCGGATCGTTCACGTATTCGCTTGAAGGAATGATTCCTGGTTCAGACGAGAATAGGTAGGAAGTTTCCGTTTCAAGCATCCACAGCGGGCGGAGTCCAAGTGCATCGACACTGAACACGGCCTCATCGCCATATCTGGAAATAATGCCGGCAGGCCCTTGGGCAAAATGTCCCCAAGCTTCACGCATATAAGTATATAAATCTTGTAAATGCTCTGGATAAGCTTTGATTTCATTAATAATCGGCGGGAATAATAAATCCATTACTTCAAATAAGGAGTAGCCATCACGACAGATTAATGTTTCCATCGTTCTGCTTAAATCCTGGGAATCACTTCCGTCTTTTACAAGTGGTACACCAATCATTCTTGCCTCATCACGAAGCTTGGAAATGGTATTGATTTCACCATTGTGACCAAGCACGCTGAAAGGCTGTACCCGGAAAAAGCTGGAGAGAGTGTTTGTAGAATAACGGTTGTGGCCAAGTGTCATGGTGGAAGCCACAAGTGGGTTTGCTAAGTCTTGGTAATAGCGCGGCAGAATGTCACCTGCGCCCATTACTTTGTAAACAACATGGTTTTGGCTGAAAGACGCTACGTGAACAAGTTCATTTTTTTCAAAATCAACCAATGCTTCGAACAGGACCTTGTTTAATTCCTGGCCGTTCTTGTTTGATAGGATGGCAAATTGCCAGAAAATCGGGTTTTCCTGAATGGCAATTGGACCTAATGCTGATGGATTGGTGACCTCAGTTGTTTCAAAGATTAGCTCCAATTCATATTTTACTAGTTTGTCTGCTAATCCTTGCTTAACCTCAGCCCAATTTGCTTTCCTGCTGATAAAAACATGACCTACAGCAAAGCCCTCTTTTTCCGTGAGTGCCGGGTCCAGGTCTGCCAGAAGCAGCTTTTCCTTCCAAAGGTCCCTTGGGATATCTGTATGGATTCCAACGCCATCTCCCTCACCGTTAATAAAGCCTGCGCGGTGGTTCATGGTCACTAGAGCGTCTATACAAGCAAAAATGTTGTTCCTTGTTGGGGTCTGTGCTTTTTCAAGGCAAGCGACTATTCCACAAGCATCGTGTTCATGTTTATGAAAATCTTTAAATTGAGATGGCGTCCATCTTTGTGTCATTTTGTCGGGCTTCTTCAGAATTCCTAAAGGAAGCCGCTTCACCTCCTGATTATTGATAACTTGAAAAATTGCAGGAAAAAGTTAAGAGAAAAAAGGAAAAATAATAAACATATAGTATCATACGAATTTTCAGAAATCAAATAATTATTCAAGAATTTGGATATCAATTTGGCATGATTCTAATCGAAAATATAGATGAAAAGCCTTACATGAAAACGTTTACAATTTGTTTTTTAAAATAAAAAGAGAGCATGTATAGCTCCCTTTCTTGCATGAAATATGCATATTTATTCTTGTTTTAGTGAAGAAAATGCATTCCTGACCGCGTGGAGAGTTGCTTCCACATCTTCCTCAGTATGGGCGATTGTGAGGAACCAAGCTTCATATTTGGATGGAGCGAGGTTGATTCCTTGATGCAGCATCAGTTTAAAGAACTTGGCAAACATCTCACCGTCCGTTTTTTCCGCCTGCTCATAATTTTCAATTTTCTCATCAGTGAAATAGACGGTTAAGGCACCCTTTAAGCGGTTGATGGTAATTTGGATATTGTGTTCCTTAGAAGCCTCAAGAATACCTTCTTCCAGCATCGCGCCAAGGCGATCTAAGTATTCATAAAGGCCCTCTTGTTTTAACACTTCTAAGCAGGCGATTCCCGATAGGATCGAGGCGGGGTTGCCGGCCATTGTTCCCGCCTGGTAGGCAGGGCCTAGAGGAGCGACTGTTTCCATGATTTCCTTCCGTCCGCCATAGGCCCCAATTGGCAGTCCGCCGCCAATGATTTTCCCCATTGCGGTAAGGTCAGGCTTGACGTTGAGGAGGTCTTGGGCCCCGCCGTACATGAACCGGAAGGCTGTAATGACTTCATCGTAGATTACTAGCGCACCAGCCGCGTGGGTAAGTTCATTTACCTGTTCTAGGAAACCAGGGTTTGGTTCGACGATTCCGAAGTTGCCGACAATCGGTTCAACGAGAACAGCGGCAATTTGATCGCCCCATTTTTCTAGTGCTTCTTTGTACGGTTCAATATCATTGAATGGGACAGTAATAACTTCTTGGGCGATCGACTTCGGTACGCCTGCTGAATCCGGAGTACCTAAGGTTGACGGTCCAGAACCGGCAGCGACAAGAACAAGGTCAGAGTGACCATGATAGCAGCCGGCAAATTTGATGATTTTGTCACGGCCTGTGTACGCACGGGCTACACGGATTGTCGTCATGACCGCTTCTGTTCCGGAGTTAACAAAGCGGACCTTGTCTAATGACGGAATAGCTTCCTTCAGCATTTTCGCGAATTTTACTTCATGCGGCGTCGAGGTTCCGTATAGGACGCCGGTTTCTGCTGCGCGCTTGATGGCTTCGGTTATATGCGGGTGGGCATGACCGGTAATGATTGGTCCGTAGGCAGCAAGGTAATCGATGTACTGGTTGCCGTCAACATCCCAAAAATAAGCGCCATGGGCGCGTTCCATCACAACCGGTGCACCGCCGCCGACTGCCTTATAGGAACGGGATGGGCTGTTAACCCCGCCGACAATATGTTCGAGAGCTTCATTATGTATTCGTTCTGAATTGGTAAAATGCACTTGGGTTTCCTCCTTTTTTATTAACATTCCTATTCTAGCATGTTTTTGGTGATTTACTATTTTGACATTTTGGGGTGGAGGAGGGGATGAAGGACATTATGGGGGGAGATGAGTGGATTTTGGTCTTCAGAGGGTTGATGAAGGACATTATGAGGCGGTGATGAGTTGGTTTTGGTCTTCGTAGAGGAGATGAAGGACATTATGGGGGAGAGATGAGTGGATTTTGGTCTTCATAGGGGAGATGAAGGACATTATGGGGGAGAGATGAGTGGATTTTGGTCTTCATAGGGGAGATGAAGGACATTATGGGGGAGAGATGAGTGGATTTTGGTCTTCATAGGGGAGATGAAGGACATTATGGGGGAGAGATGAGTTGGCTTTGGTCTTCGTAGAGGAGATGAAGGACATTATGTGGCGGAAGGAGGAAAGTTTTGTCCTTCATGAGGCAGATGAAGGACATTATGAGATGGAGGTGAGGTAGTTTTGTCCAATAGAACGCCTCTAAAGGACATTTTGCCTCAGCGGCAAGCCGGAATCGTCCAATAGAACAACTTCTAAAGGACATTTCACCCAACGCCCAGCCGAAATTGTCCAATAAGAATGCCTGCCAAAGACATTTCCCCCCGTCAAATAAAAAACTGTCTAATAATACCCAACTTGAACTCCATTTATTAAAACAACAAGCCACTCCCAGCCTTAATCCTCCTCCAAAATATTAAATGCACAAAAGTTGTACCTCCGCTCCCAATTGGCTAAACTAAAACATTAGGGTAAGCCACATGCCACATCAGGAGGTGCCGTATAAATGAAGAACGCCATAGAAGTAAACAACTTACGAAAAGAATTCAAAGCTTATTCCAGCCGTTCCGGTTTAGCGGGCGCATTTCGCGACCTTTTTACACGAAATTATAAAATAGCACGCGCCGTCAACGATATCAGTTTTAACGTCAAGCAAGGGGAAATGGTCGGCTATATCGGCGAAAACGGGGCCGGTAAATCAACAACCATCAAAATGTTAACAGGTATTTTAACCCCATCCGGGGGGCAAATCAAAGTGAACGGCATGAATCCCCATAAGGAGCGGGAAAAATTTGTCCAAACCATTGGTGTTGTGTTTGGCCAGCGTTCCCAACTATGGTGGGACATCGCCGTCCAGGAATCATTCCGGCTCCTAAAAAAGGTATATAAGGTAACGGATGAACAATATGACGACCATATGAACCATGTCATCAAAACACTCGATATCGAGCCGCTTCTTGACAAACCAGTAAGAAAGCTATCGCTCGGTCAAAGAATGCGCTGCGAGCTGGCCGCCGCACTCATCCACAATCCACCGCTTCTTTTTCTGGATGAACCGACAATCGGCCTCGATGTCCTAGTAAAATTAAAAATCCGTGAATTTTTAAAAGAAGTCAATGAAAAATACAATACAACCATTCTCTTAACAACGCACGATCTCTCTGACATCGAGGCATTATGCGAACGCGTCATTATGCTTGATGAAGGAAATATCATCTATGATGGGGCTTTGAAAAATTTAAAAGACACATTAGGGGATGGCAAAGAGCTGCAATTCCAGTTCCTTGAAAAAGTCGATCTACCAGCCGTGAAAAAACTCACAGCCGCCCTCCCTGTCAAATGGGAGCACGATGAAAAGGAGCAAATCTTTACCGCCAACATGCAAAACAACGACGAACTTATCTCACAGCTGATTGCCAAAATTGTCGCCGCTTTTAAAATAAAGGACATTAAAATAAACGAAACATCCACGGAAGAAATCATCCGCAATATTTATGAAAAGGGTGCGGTGGAAGTTGGATAAATATTTAGAAATGATTCGCATCCGTTTTTTAATGATGCTCGCCTACCGAACAAATTATTATACGGGCATCCTCATCTACGGCATTAACATCGGCGCCTATTATTTTCTGTGGACAGCGATCTACAGTGGTAAGGAGGAAATCCAGGGTCTATCCATTACACAAATGACAACCTATGTGGCGATTTCCTGGATGGCACGGGCCTTTTATTTCAACAACCTGGACCGGGAAATGGCGATGGAAATCATGGAAGGGAAGGTGGCCGTTGAGCTGATCCGTCCCTACAACTACCTCGGCATGAAAACCATGCAGGGACTGGGGGAAGGGATTTTCCGGTTATTTTTCTTCTCGCTACCGGGACTAATTATTGTCTATTTCGTATTTCCAATCCAAATCACATTAAAGCCAAGCGTATGGGGATTATTCGCCATCTCCATCCTATTAAGCTTTTTCATCAACACCCAGTTAAATCTATTAACCGGAATTACGACTTTCTTCTTATATAATAATACAGGCCTTATCCGCGCAAAGCGGGTCGTCATTGACCTGTTTTCCGGGCTGCTCTTGCCGATGAGCTTTTTCCCGGGCTGGGCGCAGGGAATTATGAAATTCCTGCCGTTTCAAGGAATCAGCTATATACCAAGCATGATCTATACAGAGGGATTCACGCACCAGCAGGCCATTCAAGCCATTGGCCAGCAATTTATTTGGGTTATCATCCTCCTCATTCCCATCCAAATTCTTTGGGTTATTGCGAAAAAACAGCTGGTCATACAAGGAGGGTAAATGGTGTTTTACGTAACAATGTTTTTTCAATACATGTCACAATATATAAAAACAAGATTGCAATATCGGTCTGACCTCATTGTTGAGTTTTTCTCAGACCTGATGTCCCAGGCCATCAATCTCGTCTTTATCCTGGTCGTATTTGGCCACACCCAGCTGCTTGGAGGCTGGAGCCGTGATGAAATTATTTTTATATATGGATTTTTCTTAGTTCCTTACGCGGTCTTTTCAGCCTTCTTTAATATCTGGGATTTCAACGAGCGTTATATTGTAAGGGGAGAGCTTGACCGCATTCTAACTAGGCCGATTCATAGTCTTTTTCAGATCATTCTGGAGCGGCTGGAACTGGAAGCTTTATTAGGGGCGGTCACCGGCTTGGCGGTTATGTTTTATGCAGGAACCCGGTTAAACCTGCAGCTGGATTGGTTTGACCCGATTCTATTTATCATTTTCGTCATCGGCGGCGCGCTTGTTTACGGCGGCATCTTTGTGATGCTGGCCTGTGTCAGCTTTTGGGCGGATGCGAAAACCTCGCTCATGCCGATGATGTACAATATCAGCAACTACGGCCGCTATCCGGTCAATATCTATAATACGGTGATCCGGTTCGTTCTCACTTGGATTTTGCCGTTTGCTTTCGTCGGCGTCTATCCCGCGGCCTTTTTTCTTGAAAAAAAAGAATGGTATATCTATTCGTTTTTAACACCTGTAATCGGCATCATCTTTTTTGCCCTCTCTGTATTCCTCTGGAATCAGGGTGTCAAAAAATACCGCGGTGCAGGCAATTAATAATTAATTAAAACCGCGCTACATTCGGCACGGTTTTTTGATATTTTATTGGCCAAGTCCACATACAATGAACTAACCTGTACAAATATTAGAGGTGGTCTTGTGATTTATTTCTTGCTGCCGATCGTGATTTTTTGCATCTTCATGAGTATTCGCACTTTATTTATACCCAATACGATCAAGGGCAAATTGGTGTCCTTTGACAATTTCTTTTATTTAGGAACATGCTATTTAACTGTCATCTTCGGATTTGGGCTGATTTATTTAATTTTTGAATTGGCGGGAATGAAAGTCTTGGCGGAAATAACCGACAGCCAAAACCGGAACATTTTTGAATCAAGCTTTTATTTTAGCGCAATGATGCTGTTCTCGGTCGGTAATGGAGATGTGATACCTCAAGGACTCGGAAGGCTGGTTGCGGTCATTGAAGCATTAATTGGCTATACGCTACCGGCAGCCTTCGTAGCGAAGGTCATGTTTGATCGGGAAAAATAAATCCCGAGGTGCACGAAAGTTGTATTGTTCCATCATATTGGTTAGGCTATAAATAGGAATATTTTTCAAAGTGGAGTGAATAAAATGATAGTAGAAATTGGTAAACAAGCACCAGACTTTACACTAGAAGCACAAAATGGCGAGAAGGTTACTTTGTCAGAGTTAAAAGGAAAATATGTTGTGCTTTATTTTTATCCAAAGGATATGACGCCTGGATGCACGACGGAAGCGTGTGATTTCCGTGATCAACATGAGCAGTTTGCCGACTTGAATGCCGTTATTTTAGGCGTCAGCCCAGATCCGGTAGACCGCCATCAAAAATTCGTTGAGAAATACGGTCTGCCGTTCCTGCTCCTTGCCGATACAGATCATCAAGTGGCGGAGGATTACGGTGTTTGGAAGCTAAAGAAAAACTTTGGGAAAGAGTACATGGGCATTGAACGGTCGACTTTTATCATTGATAAAGAGGGTAATATTGCGAAGGAATGGAGAAAAGTTCAGGTGAAAGGGCATGTCGAAGAAGCCTTAACCTATATCAGGGAAAACCAATAATAGACTGCCTATTTTCACGAGAAAAGGCTTTTGTCCAATGCAAAAGTACTTCATGTGAATATCATTTTATTAGGGCATACCTCCTCAGATAAAACTTTTTGGGTCCATCCGGACCCCTTTTTTATGCCTTCTTTCTTTTCTAATAAATGACCCAGGTGATATGATGAAGTAAAGATTTAATAAACATGTGGAGCTGAAATTTACCAATAGGGGGTATTGAAAAATGAAAATCTATACAAAAACAGGAGATAAAGGAACAACTTCTCTAATTTACGGGCAAAGGGTGGCAAAGAACGACCTTCGCGTCGAGGCCTACGGAACCTGTGATGAAACGAATTCCATGATTGGACTGGCATTAAGTTATTTAACTAAGGAAAATTTTCAAGGGAAAGAAATAATTGAAAAAGTATTTCATAAAATACAAACAAACCTATTTCATGTCGGTGCCGAGCTCGCGACTCCGAAAGGGAAGGAAGTAAAGTGGTCATTAGCTTTAGTGGATATCGAAGAACTGGAAAAACAAATTGACGTATGGGACTCAAGCCTGCCGGCGTTGACGAATTTCATTTTACCTGGGGGACATCCTGCAGGTGCAGCCTTTCATGTGGCCCGGACCATTGCAAGAAGGGCGGAAAGATGTGCCGTCGGTTTAGGGGAGGATGTCAATCCGTTTGTGCTAGCGTATTTAAACCGTCTTTCCGACTTGTTGTTTGTCACGGCGAGATTTGTCAACCACCAGTTAGGAGCTTCTGAACAAACATTACATAGCTGATGAACTTCGGTGTTTGCAGTATTACAATATTGACAAAAGTACAAATTACCTAGTAAACTAATTATAACAATTACAATGTAATAATATCTTTTAGAAAAGAGGTGCATGGCGATGAATCAATTAAAAGAAGCGTTGGATACCTTAAAGGATACAGGGGTGCGTATTACTCCGCAACGTCATGCGATACTTGAATATTTAATAAGCTCGATGTCACATCCTACTGCAGATGAAATCTATAAAGCGTTAGAGGGCAAATTCCCGAATATGAGTGTGGCGACGGTTTACAATAATTTACGAGTATTTCGTGAAGTAGGCCTTGTAAAGGAATTGACCTATGGAGATGCATCCAGCCGCTTTGATTTTGTTACCTCGCATCACTATCATGTGATCTGTGAGGAATGCGGGAAAATTGTTGATTTCCACTATCCTGGCTTGGATGAAGTGGAGCATTTGGCAACACATGTCACTGGTTTTAAAGTGGCGAATCACCGCATGGAAATTTACGGCACTTGTCCTGATTGCTCTGCAAAAGAAGTTCATTAATGTAAAGCCGATTCTAATTGGAGTCGGCTATTTGTTTATAAAAAAGGGGATGACCGATTGCTGGTCATCCCTTTATTTCATTTTATTTTTATTATAAGTTTCGTCAAATTCCTTGCCTTCAAGGGCTTTATCCATAGTCAAAGGTTCGCGGCAGTGCATGCACATATCTACCCTGCCAAGCATTTTAGTCGGTTTGCTGCAGCTGGGACATATGACAGAAATGGTTTTGGTTGATAGCATGCCAATCCAGAAATAAACAACCGTGCTGGCGATAATAAAAAGCAGACCAAAAATCATAAAGATGGTCATAATAAGTGGTGAAGTGCGAAAATAAATACCACCATACATAACGATAAAACCTACAAAGATTAACGACAATGCGAACGTTCTAATTTTATTTATTTTACTCGAGTATTTTGCCATGATTCTCCCTCCTAGACAAACTATACCACAATTCTCTATCGAGAAAAAAGGATACACAGAAGAATGTCGAATTTTGTCTTAAATTTTAGAAGGATATTTCTTATTCCTGTCGAACATATATTGCTAGCTAGAAAAATGGAGGTATTGAGAATGGAAGACATTCTTCGGCCCATTTATCAAGAAAGGGCAAGCCAATTAAATACGCTGGGGATTTTATTGGTAGAAAAGAAACAACGGTCAAGTCAAACAACCGATTCGTTTGATGCGATTCTTTTAATGATTGTGAAAGAAGCAGATCAGCATGTATATACAAAACATTATTCGTATGATGACAAAAAAGCTGCCATGCATATTATCACCGAGTTACAGCTGCAAGAATGGATCTTATTAGGCAGCAACCGAAAGATTTTTGAATGGCTTCATCATTCCAAAATTTTATTTGACCGTAATGAGTATGTAGCCAATCTAAAAAAGGAACTAGAAGAATTTCCGTTTCATGGCCGAAAAATAAAAATGGGATTGGAGTTTGCGAAGTTAATCCGCCGCTATGTGGATGGGAAAGCGCTGTTTGAAAATAAACAGTATTTAGATGCCTATAATTATGTCGTTCACTCCCTGCATCATTTGGCGAGATTAGCGATTATTGAAAATGGCCTTCATCCTGAACTGACCGTTTGGCAGCAAGTGAAACAAATTGAACCGGAAATTTATAAATTATATGTTGAGTTAGTTGTAAGTGAGGAAACATTGGAACAAAGGCTCGAGCTTTTATTCCTTGCCAGTGAATTCTTGATTCATTCGAGAACTAACATCGGTTCCTCACACTTAATAGACGTTTTAAGTAAAAAAGAACATTGGATGTTTAGCGAAATCATGAGTGAACCGGAATTGATGCCGTATTCCGTTGATATGTCAGTCCTGCTTGAATACTTAATTGAAAAACATTTATTAGAAATCGTTAATGTTGAGACAAAGGGACAGGGTGTTTTTCATCGCTGTTACCGCGTTAGCCAAAAACTATCGTAAAAAAACAAAAAAAGCTATTGACCTTTTCGTGAATACTTGATATATTAATAACCGTCGCTGCGAAACATTTTCAAAAAGTTTTACGCAGTGGACGGTTTTAAAAAAGGTGTTGACACAAATAAACACCATGTGTTATATTGATAAAGTCGCTTTTGAGCGACGCGCAAGATGGTTCTTTGAAAACTAAACAAACAAAAACGTCAACAAACAATAATATTCGTTTCATTTGAAACGAAGCCAACGTAACATTTTTGAGCTAATCAACTCAACTTTATTGGAGAGTTTGATCCTGGCTCAGGACGAACGCTGGCGGCGTGCCTAATACATGCAAGTCGAGCGAATCACTGGGAGCTTGCTCCCGGTGGTTAGCGGCGGACGGGTGAGTAACACGTGGGCAACCTGCCTGTAAGACTGGGATAACTTCGGGAAACCGGAGCTAATACCGGATAACTTCTTCCCTCGCATGAGGGAAGGTTGAAAGTCGGTTTCGGCTGACACTTACAGATGGGCCCGCGGCGCATTAGCTAGTTGGTGAGGTAACGGCTCACCAAGGCGACGATGCGTAGCCGACCTGAGAGGGTGATCGGCCACACTGGGACTGAGACACGGCCCAGACTCCTACGGGAGGCAGCAGTAGGGAATCTTCCACAATGGACGAAAGTCTGATGGAGCAACGCCGCGTGAGCGATGAAGGCCTTCGGGTCGTAAAGCTCTGTTGTCAGGGAAGAACAAGTATCGGAGTAACTGCCGGTACCTTGACGGTACCTGACCAGAAAGCCACGGCTAACTACGTGCCAGCAGCCGCGGTAATACGTAGGTGGCAAGCGTTGTCCGGAATTATTGGGCGTAAAGCGCGCGCAGGCGGTCCTTTAAGTCTGATGTGAAAGCCCACGGCTCAACCGTGGAGGGTCATTGGAAACTGGGGGACTTGAGTGCAGAAGAGGAAAGCGGAATTCCACGTGTAGCGGTGAAATGCGTAGAGATGTGGAGGAACACCAGTGGCGAAGGCGGCTTTCTGGTCTGTAACTGACGCTGAGGCGCGAAAGCGTGGGGAGCAAACAGGATTAGATACCCTGGTAGTCCACGCCGTAAACGATGAGTGCTAAGTGTTAGAGGGTTTCCGCCCTTTAGTGCTGCAGCTAACGCATTAAGCACTCCGCCTGGGGAGTACGGCCGCAAGGCTGAAACTCAAAGGAATTGACGGGGGCCCGCACAAGCGGTGGAGCATGTGGTTTAATTCGAAGCAACGCGAAGAACCTTACCAGGTCTTGACATCCTCTGACACTCCTAGAGATAGGAATTTCCCCTTCGGGGGACAGAGTGACAGGTGGTGCATGGTTGTCGTCAGCTCGTGTCGTGAGATGTTGGGTTAAGTCCCGCAACGAGCGCAACCCTTGATCTTAGTTGCCAGCATTCAGTTGGGCACTCTAAGGTGACTGCCGGTGACAAACCGGAGGAAGGTGGGGATGACGTCAAATCATCATGCCCCTTATGACCTGGGCTACACACGTGCTACAATGGATGGTACAAAGGGCAGCGAAGCCGCGAGGTGGAGCCAATCCCATAAAACCATTCTCAGTTCGGATTGCAGGCTGCAACTCGCCTGCATGAAGCCGGAATCGCTAGTAATCGCGGATCAGCATGCCGCGGTGAATACGTTCCCGGGCCTTGTACACACCGCCCGTCACACCACGAGAGTTTGTAACACCCGAAGTCGGTGGGGTAACCGTAAGGAGCCAGCCGCCTAAGGTGGGACAGATGATTGGGGTGAAGTCGTAACAAGGTAGCCGTATCGGAAGGTGCGGCTGGATCACCTCCTTTCTAAGGATATAAGCTGGACATATGAGCCAGACAATACATGTTTGTTTGATTGTTTCTTGTTTGTTTAGTTTTGAGGGAATTATCTCTCAAAACTTTTTGTTCCTTGAAAACTAGATAATCGTAAAAGAAGAAGTAACCAAGTAAGAACCGAGTAATCGCCATTTTAGTTTTTCTCTCTTATTTTTAAGAGTAAGTAAAACCTTTTAGGTTAAGTTAGAAAGGGCGCACGGTGAATGCCTTGGCACTAGGAGCCGATGAAGGACGGGACTAACACCGATATGCTTCGGGGAGCTGTAAGTAAGCGCCGATCCGGAGATTTCCGAATGGGGAAACCCACTGTTCGTAATGGAACAGTATCTTTACCTGAATACATAGGGTATTGAAGGCAGACCCGGGGAACTGAAACATCTAAGTACCCGGAGGAAGAGAAAGCAAACGCGATTCCCTGAGTAGCGGCGAGCGAAACGGGAACAGCCCAAACCGAAAGGCTTGCCTTTCGGGGTTGTAGGACACTCAACATGGAGTTACAAAGGAACGGGGTAGATGAAGCGGTCTGGAAAGGCCGGCCATAGAAGGTAAAAGCCCTGTAGTCGAAACTTCGTTCCCTCCTGAGTGGATCCTGAGTACGGCCGGACACGTGAAATCCGGTCGGAAGCAGGGAGGACCATCTCCCAAGGCTAAATACTCCCTAGTGACCGATAGTGAACCAGTACCGTGAGGGAAAGGTGAAAAGCACCCCGGAAGGGGAGTGAAAGAGATCCTGAAACCGTGTGCCTACAAGTAGTCAGAGCCCGTTCATGGGTGATGGCGTGCCTTTTGTAGAATGAACCGGCGAGTTACGATTGCATGCGAGGTTAAGTTGAAGAGACGGAGCCGCAGCGAAAGCGAGTCTGAATAGGGCGAAATAGTATGTAGTCGTAGACCCGAAACCAGGTGATCTACCCATGTCCAGGGTGAAGTCCAGGTAACACTGGATGGAGGCCCGAACCCACGCACGTTGAAAAGTGCGGGGATGAGGTGTGGGTAGCGGAGAAATTCCAATCGAACTTGGAGATAGCTGGTTCTCTCCGAAATAGCTTTAGGGCTAGCCTCACGTAGTTAGAGTCTTGGAGGTAGAGCACTGTTTGGACTAGGGGCCCTCATCGGGTTACCGAATTCAGACAAACTCCGAATGCCAATGACTTATCCGTGGGAGTCAGACTGCGAGTGATAAGATCCGTAGTCAAAAGGGAAACAGCCCAGACCACCAGCTAAGGTCCCAAAGTATACGTTAAGTGGAAAAGGATGTGGAGTTGCTTAGACAACCAGGATGTTGGCTTAGAAGCAGCCACCATTTAAAGAGTGCGTAATAGCTCACTGGTCGAGTGACTCTGCGCCGAAAATGTACCGGGGCTAAACGTATCACCGAAGCTGTGGGTGGACACCTTATGGTGTCCGCGGTAGGAGAGCGTTCTAAGGGCGTTGAAGCTAGACCGTAAGGACTGGTGGAGCGCTTAGAAGTGAGAATGCCGGTATGAGTAGCGAAAGATGAGTGAGAATCTCATCCACCGTATGCCTAAGGTTTCCTGAGGAAGGCTCGTCCGCTCAGGGTTAGTCGGGACCTAAGCCGAGGCCGAAAGGCGTAGGCGATGGACAACAGGTTGATATTCCTGTACCACCTCTTTATCGTTTGAGTGATGGGGGGACGCAGGAGGATAGGGTAAGCGCACTGCTGGATATGTGCGTGTAAGCAGTTAGGCTGGTGAATAGGAAAATCCGTTCACCTTAAGGCTGAGCTGTGATGCCGAGGGAATTATAGTACCGAAGTTCCTGATTCCACACTGCCAAGAAAAGCCTCTAGCGAGATAAAAGGTGCCCGTACCGCAAACCGACACAGGTAGGCGAGGAGAGAATCCTAAGGTGAGCGAGAGAACTCTCGTTAAGGAACTCGGCAAAATGACCCCGTAACTTCGGGAGAAGGGGTGCTTTTTGGGGTGAATAGCCCCGAAGAGCCGCAGTGAATAGGCCCAGGCGACTGTTTAGCAAAAACACAGGTCTCTGCAAAGCCGCAAGGCGAAGTATAGGGGCTGACGCCTGCCCGGTGCTGGAAGGTTAAGAGGAGGGGTTAGCGCAAGCGAAGCTCTGAATCGAAGCCCCAGTAAACGGCGGCCGTAACTATAACGGTCCTAAGGTAGCGAAATTCCTTGTCGGGTAAGTTCCGACCCGCACGAAAGGCGTAACGATCTGGGCACTGTCTCAACGAGAGACTCGGTGAAATTATAGTACCTGTGAAGATGCAGGTTACCCGCGACAGGACGGAAAGACCCCATGGAGCTTTACTGTAGCCTGATATTGAATTTTGGTACAGCTTGTACAGGATAGGTAGGAGCCTGAGAAGCCGGAGCGCCAGCTTCGGTGGAGGCGTCGGTGGGATACTACCCTGGCTGTATTGAAATTCTAACCCGCACCCCTCATCGGGGTGGGAGACAGTGTCAGGTGGGCAGTTTGACTGGGGCGGTCGCCTCCTAAAATGTAACGGAGGCGCCCAAAGGTTCCCTCAGAATGGTTGGAAATCATTCGCAGAGTGTAAAGGCACAAGGGAGCTTGACTGCGAGACCTACAAGTCGAGCAGGGACGAAAGTCGGGCTTAGTGATCCGGTGGTTCCGCATGGAAGGGCCATCGCTCAACGGATAAAAGCTACCCTGGGGATAACAGGCTTATCTCCCCCAAGAGTCCACATCGACGGGGAGGTTTGGCACCTCGATGTCGGCTCATCGCATCCTGGGGCTGTAGTCGGTCCCAAGGGTTGGGCTGTTCGCCCATTAAAGCGGTACGCGAGCTGGGTTCAGAACGTCGTGAGACAGTTCGGTCCCTATCCGTCGTGGGCGCAGGAAATTTGAGAGGAGCTGTCCTTAGTACGAGAGGACCGGGATGGACGCACCGCTGGTGTACCAGTTGTCTTGCCAAAGGCATCGCTGGGTAGCTATGTGCGGACGGGATAAGTGCTGAAAGCATCTAAGCATGAAGCCCCCCTCGAGATGAGATTTCCCATAGCGTCAAGCTAGTAAGATCCCTGAAAGATGATCAGGTTGATAGGTCAGAGGTGGAAGCGCGGTGACGTGTGGAGCTGACTGATACTAATCGATCGAGGACTTAACCAAGTCATGTTTTTAGGTGAACTCGTTCTAATTTACTTCTTCTGCATTATCTAGTTTTGAGGGAATGAAAAAATTTAAATTTCCTCTTGCAAAATATGAAAAAAACATTATAATAAAATAGTGTCTGATAAATGGTCTGGCGGTAATGGCGAGAAGGTCACACCTGTTCCCATCCCGAACACAGAAGTTAAGCTTCTCAGCGCCGATGGTAGTTGGGGCGAAAGCCCCCGTGAGAGTAGGACATCGCCAGGCTGTTATATTATTCCGCAGTAGCTCAGTGGTAGAGCTATCGGCTGTTAACCGATCGGTCGTAGGTTCGAGTCCTACCTGCGGAGCCATTTATGGAGAGCTGTCCGAGTGGCCGAAGGAGCACGATTGGAAATCGTGTATACGTTAACCGCGTATCAAGGGTTCAAATCCCTTGCTCTCCGCCATTATAAGTTTTTCAAAATGGCCCCTTGGTCAAGCGGTTAAGACACCGCCCTTTCACGGCGGTAACACGGGTTCGAATCCCGTAGGGGTCACCATTTAACGGAGGATTAGCTCAGCTGGGAGAGCATCTGCCTTACAAGCAGAGGGTCGGCGGTTCGATCCCGTCATCCTCCACCATAATGTTATCGCGGGGTGGAGCAGTCCGGTAGCTCGTCGGGCTCATAACCCGAAGGTCGCAGGTTCAAATCCTGCCCCCGCAATTCGGTCTGGTAGTTCAGTTGGTTAGAATGCCTGCCTGTCACGCAGGAGGTCGCGGGTTCGAGTCCCGTCCAGACCGCCACTTATTTTTTAGAATGTGGTATTGGAAATCATCTTAATTTGGCTCAGTAGCTCAGTCGGTAGAGCAAAGGACTGAAAATCCTTGTGTCGGCGGTTCGATTCCGTCCTGAGCCACCATTTTGATTCAATTTTGCCGGTATAGCTCAATCGGTAGAGCAACTGAATCGTAATCAGTAGGTTGGGGGTTCAAGTCCTCTTGCCGGCACTTGCAAGCAGCAAGTGCATAGTATAGATGGAGGGGTAGCGAAGTGGCTAAACGCGGCGGACTGTAAATCCGCTCCCTCAGGGTTCGGCGGTTCGAATCCGTCCCCCTCCACCATTTATAGGGGTATAGTTTAAAGGTAGAACGAAGGTCTCCAAAACCTTTGGTGTGGGTTCGATTCCTACTACCCCTGCCAATGCTGTAATGGCGGTTGTGGCGAAGTGGTTAACGCATCGGATTGTGGTTCCGACATTCGTGGGTTCGATTCCCATCAGCCGCCCCATTAATTTTTTATTGATGAATTAGTGAAAATGTTGTATTATTGGGCTATAGCCAAGCGGTAAGGCAACGGACTTTGACTCCGTCATTCGTAGGTTCAAATCCTGCTAGCCCAGTCAAATATGCGGAAGTAGTTCAGTGGTAGAACACCACCTTGCCAAGGTGGGGGTCGCGGGTTCGAATCCCGTCTTCCGCTCCAAATAATATGGCGGCATAGCCAAGTGGTAAGGCACAGGTCTGCAACACCTTTACCACCGGTTCGAATCCGGTTGCCGCCTCCATATTATGCCGGTGTGGCGGAATTGGCAGACGCGCACGACTCAAAATCGTGTTCCGTGAGGAGTGTCGGTTCGACCCCGACCACCGGTATCATAAAAACACTCATATTAATGTGAGTGTTTTTTATTTTGCATAAAGTTTGGCCAGCTGCATGAGTAGCGGGTTCTATTGTATTTTATTAGTCTCTTTTCGAAAAGATTGATGCTGGCCGAATATTAAAAATGGCTCTAATTTAGAAGGAATAACTTATTGCCTAGCTGTAAGCGACCTAAGACTTTGGAAAATAAACTTGTCCGGCCTTTCTATGCTCCTCTACTCTTGCAAAAGCTTAGCTTTCCTTTCACTTGATTAATCACAGAATCACTCCTCTTTTTTAAAGCTAATATCAATTCTACTCATATCATTCCATTAATTTTTTAAATAAAATATGGACAAAATATACCAATGCTTTCAGCGGACATACAAGGTTACTACACTATAGACAATTGGGAAGGGAACCCCTACATAATGTTTCAACACATCAGGAGGTAAAAAATGCACTATGTTATTTCAATCTTAGGTATTATAACTGTCGTGTTTGCCGCTTGGCTGGCAAGCTCGAATCGAAAAGAGGTAAAATTTATACCCATTATTGTGATGATTGCTATTCAAATAACCTTATCCATATTGTTGTTAAATACAGAGTTTGGCTTTATCATCATCCAAGGAATTTCAAAGGTATTCAGCAAATTGCTCGACTATGCAAATGAAGGAGTTTCCTTTGTGTTTGGCGGAATGGCGAATAAAGGAGAGGCACCATTCTTCTTAACTGTGCTGCTGCCAATTGTCTTCATCTCTGTATTAATAGGAATCCTGCAATATTTGAAAATTCTTCCGATCCTTATGAGAGGAATCGGATGGCTGTTAAGCAAAGTGAATGGCATGGGAAAGCTTGAATCTTATAATGCGGTTGCGTCGTTAATGGTCGGGCAATCGGAGGTTTTCATTACGGTAAAAAAACAACTGGGCATGCTTTCAAAAAAGCGTCTGTATACGCTCTGTGCCTCGGCGATGTCGACAGTATCGATGTCGATTGTTGGTGCCTATATGACGATGCTGGATCCAAAATATGTCGTCACAGCTTTAGTTCTAAATTTATTAGGCGGTTTTATCGTTGCATCGATCATCAATCCTTACGAGGTAAAGCCAAGTGAAGATATTTTAGAAATTCAGAATGTGGAGAAACAGTCCTTTTTCGAAATGCTGGGTGAGTATATCCTGGATGGATTTAAGGTTGCTGTTATTGTGGGTGCGATGCTGATTGGATTTATTGCTCTAATGGCGGCCATTAATAATGTATTTGAGTTGCTGTTCAGCATTTCTTTTCAGCAGTTATTAGGGTATCTCTTTGCTCCCATTGCCTTTATTATGGGGATTCCATTATCTGAGTCAGTCAGTGCTGGCGGGATTATGGCAACGAAGCTGGTGACCAATGAATTCGTTGCAATGTTGGACTTGTCTAAGGGCACTCACAACTTTAGTGACCGTACAGTTGGGATTCTGTCCGTATTCCTTGTTTCCTTCGCCAACTTCTCATCAATCGGCATTATTACCGGGGCGGTCAAGAGTTTGAATGAAAAGCAGGGGAATGTGGTTGCCCGCTTCGGTTTAAAGCTGCTTTACGGAGCTACACTTGTAAGCATCCTTTCGGGGACGATTGTAAGTATTATTTTATAAAAAAGGTTTAGAGTTTGAGGCATAAAAAAAATCCCAGCGCTGTGATACATGTGCTGGAATTTTTTTTCTGATTCCTATCGTCTAAAAACCTTATTCCAAAAACCTGATTTCCTTTCTTCCTGTTGTACAGATGGTGCGTTGGATGGCGGCTTTTGTTCTGATGCTTTAATGATTCCTTTTTGACGTGCCTCTTGAAGCCAGCTTGGGAACTCATTTAACAATGATTCATAAAGCTGATGATCTGGAATTTTATCGATATCTTCAATATCCAAGAAATTGGCGTTGTCGACCACTCGACCTTCCAATGTATCGAGTGTCCTAAGAAAATCAAAGTTGCCATTTCCGATGCCAACAAATTGCCAAAAGACCGGATACTTTGCTGAACTTTCGATTAATGATTTAATCGACTTTTTGCAGCCACCGTCATTGATAAACACAATATAGGCAGGATCTGGTGATGAATCTTCTTCAAGATACTTTGTCAAAACGTCCTTCATAACAGGCAGTTCTTCATTTCTTCCAAATTTATGTACTAAATCATCCTCGAGGATAATGCGATTGACATAGCCTTCGATATCCCTTTCAGTTACAGGTTTTAAACGGGAGAATTCATTATCATAAACCCAAACATCCAACACGCCATCATCATCAAACTGAGCGGCGATCGCTAAAATTCGCTCGACCACTCTCTGAACGGTCCCGTTTTTATACAAGTTCCTCATGGAACCGGTAATATCGAGGACCAGCCCAACTCGAGCGGTTACCTTTACTAAATTCTTCTTTTCCAAAACAACTTTGACAGATTTCTTTTGCAAATTGATTGTCTCCATAACTAGCCTCCTTGTCTCAATTTAATATCCACTTCTATTATATTATTCTACCATTATAAATTTCTAATATTCTCCTTACCCAATAAGTATCGCTTTTTGTCGAACAATTTATGTAACATGGAGTGGAAACAAGTGATATTATATAAATAACAATTAACAAAATGTTAATTAATAAAACAACAGAAATAGGTGAGCGAGACTTTGTTAAATTATGATGTGAGCAAATATCGGACTCCTGATGGATATACGAGTGATATTGCCGTTTTTACGATTATTTCAACGGAAGTGGGCCCTTATAAGCCGCCTCAAAAAACATTAAAAATCATGCTGATAAAACGAGCGGAGCGGACGAAAGAAGGTGACCCCAATATCGAAGGGGGGAAATGGGCTTTGCCTGGCGGCTTTATTAAGCCAGAGGAAACTGCCTATGATGCAGCCGTTCGCGAGTTAAGAGAAGAAACTGGAGTAGCAGGATTAAAAATCAAGCACTATGAAGTATATGACAAATTTGGGCGTGACAAGCGCGGCTGGATCATATCGAACGCTCATTATGCGATTGTTCCGGAGAGTAAGCTGGTTAAAAGGAAAGCTGCAGACGATGCAGAGGAGGTAGAGCTATTCTCAATGGATGAAGTGTTTCAGTTGGACCTCGCTTTTGATCACAAGCAAATAATTGATGATGCTTTGTGGTTTATCAAAAAGGATATGTCATTAACAACCCTCGCCAAAAACTTTTTACCAAAGGAATTTGTTCTATCTGAGCTGCAAGGTGTGTTGCTAACAGTGATGGATGAGCCTTGGCTAAAGCTTGACTCGCAATTTTTTAGAAAGGCCCCAACTCTCCCTTTTATTGAAAAAGTAGAGAAGGATGGAGAGCCGCAAAAAACTAATCGTTGGTCAAAGAATAAAGCACAGCTGTACCGTTTTAATGATTTTAATCCGTATGTATCCATTTATAATGCCAAATACTAATTTTTTTTCATTATTACAATTAACAATTTGTTAATTAATAATTATATGGGAGCGATTGAAAATGAAGATCCTCAAAGACTGGACCTTATTTGAAAAGCTATGGCTTGTTACGTTTACGCTTGTGAATGTGTATTTGTTTTTTGCCTGGGACGATACGATTTTTGGGCTAATCACCTCTATTTCAGGTATGCTTTGCGTCGTATTGGTCGCCAAAGGGAAGGTGAGTAATTACTATTTCGGCATTATCCAAACCGGAACCTATGCCTACATCTCTTACGGTTATGGCCTATACGGTGAGGTCATGCTAAATGCCTTGTTTTATTTTCCTCTCCAGTTCGTTGGGATCTACTTATGGAAGAACCATAAAACGAAACACACAGTAAAAGGGGAAGAAATTCAAATCAGTTCTTTGACGAAAAAAGGGTGGGGTATTACGCTTTCAACCTTTTTGGTCATCTTTGTTCTCTACGCTTACCTGCTCGAAAAATTAGGAGGCAATGTAGTCTGGATTGATTCCGCTTCAACGACATTATCGGTTATAGCCCAGATACTCATGCTAAAAAGGTTAACGGAACAGTGGTTATTTTGGATTGCGGTAAATGTGCTTTCGATTGCTCTTTGGGTGAAGGCTTTAATTTTACAGGATGGTAACGATGTCTCCATGCTTGTGATGTGGTCAGCTTTTCTGATTAACAGTATATACGGCTATTACAATTGGTCTAAAGTTTATAAAAAGCAGAAGGGAGAAGAGATCTAATGAAGAAGATTGGATTTTACGGTGGAAAGTTTTTACCTTTGCATCAAGGTCATGTGTATGCCATCATCAAAGCTTCCACGATGGTCGATGAACTGTATGTGGTCTTGTCCCATAGTGAAAAAAGAGATCAGGCATTGTGTAAGGGGAGCAAGCTTTCCTATATTCCAAGTCGGATCCGGCTGCGCTGGCTTTCTCAACTAACGAAGGAGATGGAACACATCAAGGTCGTGGAAGTGGAGGATCATGACGGTGATGAGGATTACAATTGGAAGGAAGGGGCCTTGAAAATAAGAGAGGTGATCGGGAAGGGAATTGATTTGGTGTTTAGCTCTGAAAACGATTATGACCCGATTTTTAAAGAGCTATATCCTGAGGCAAAACACGTTTTGATTGATGAAAAAAGACAACAATATCCGGTTTCAGCAACGGAGATTAGGAATAAAGGAGTCTTTCATTATTGGGACTACATCCCCGAGGTAGCGAAACCTTATTTTATTAAAAAGGTCGTCATTTTAGGGACGGAAAGCTGTGGAAAATCGACGCTTACGAGGAATCTAGCACTCATCTATAACACAACTTATGTACGAGAATACGGTAGAGAGTATTGCGAAGATTTAGGAGGATGTGATGGTATTATTTTAGAGGAAGATTACCCGATCATTGCCTATGGCCATAAACTGAAAGAATATGAAGCTATTAAACAGGCAAATAAAATTGTTTTTATTGACACAGAAGCAGCTGTCACTCAATTTTACTCCGAACTGTATAACCAGAAACACCAACGGGTCTTGGATGAAATCGCCAGAATTCAACAGTATCATCTATGCTTATTTTTAGAGCCTGACGTCAAATGGGTAGATGACGGATTAAGGGTGCATGGAGAACAAAAGGTCCGAGAAGAAAATAATCAGCGTTTGAAGGATTTATTGAAGGAAAACGGGATCAAATTCGTAAGCATTAGCGGGACCTATCAGGAACGGCTGGAAAAAGCGATTGAGATGATAGGGGGAATGTTTGAGGGAGTATAGGTAATTATTTGGATTAGGAAATCGCCTGTTAAGGGACTCCTTCGGTTTAGGGCGTCAAAAAACTACCTGGGCTGAGGTCCCTTTTCAGTTCGGGCGTTATGAGGCCCGTCATAACCACCTGAACGAAAGGTCACAATCCCGTTTGGGCGTTATGAACCTTTTATAACTACCTGAACGAAGGACCACAATGCCGTTCGGGTGTTATGGAGCTTTTATAACTACCTGAACGGAGGACCACAATGCCGTTTGGGTGTTATGGAGCTTTTATAACTACCTGAACGGAGGACCACAATCCGGTTCAGGTGTTATGAACCTTTTATAACTCCCCGAACGGAGGGTCACAATCCCGTTCGGGCGTTATGAACCTTTTATAACTACCTAAATGGATGGCCACAATCCCGTTCGGGCGTTATGGAGCTTTTATAACTACCTGAACGGAGGACCACAATGCCGTTCGGGTGTTATGGAGCTTTTATAACTACCTGAACGGAGGACCACAATGCCGTTCGGGTGTTATGGAGCTTTTATTCATGCCTTGATACCATTTTGAATCACCGCACACGATTCATACGACAAAAATCGTGTGCGTTAGGTAAAAGGTTTTGCCAATTTTTTATAAATAAGAGAGATTAGACGGGTCAATGTTTCATCAAGATTCCCTCTTTCAATTTGATTTTATAGACGATGTTTCTATGTTTGGCATTCGATCAAATCGAATACCACTTACAAGTAACATAGATCCAATGAATACTACGCTAGCTGCTCCAATCAACGCTGAATTAAAGCTTTGAGTATAAGATAATAAAACTCCTGCGATTGTTGGTCCTATCATTTGACCAGCAGCATAAATGGCGGTTAGATAACCAATAATTCGACTGCTATTTGATGGACTCATTTGGCGTGCCAATGTTGTGGCGAGTGTGGTAATACCCATAAAAGTTGCTCCAAATAAGAAGGCACTTATCATTAAACTGGATTGGGTCAACCAGAAGACAGGCAGTGCAATTCCGATTGATTGAAGAGTCATCGCAATTACTAATGATCTTACAAATCCCCATTTTTTTGCGAGGGTGGACCATACGATACATGATGGAATTGCACCTAAGCCAACAACCATCCAGACAATTGCAGGGTCACTGCTAAAGATTGAGGCCTTTTCAGCAATTGACACAATAAATGTCCCTGTTACAATATAGCCTAACCCTTCCAGTCCATAGGCAATAATTAACCAAGGAAGCCATTTAAGGGGTGGTGCTTGTATAGTAACCATTTGTTTATCCTTTTGTACCTTCGAGTTTGGGGAATCTTTTAGCCAAAACCATACGAAGATAGTAAGGATACCGCTTATAATGGCTAGTCCTATCCATACGCCTTCCCACATAAATAAATCGTTAAAACTCGGTATAAAGAGCGTCGAAAAAAAGATTCCAAAGCCTACCCCAGAATAAAAATATCCTGCCCAATTTGTTTTTCCTACAATAGCCAGTTTATCTAGAACAATACTGGAAGCTAATACAAAAATGAATGCACTAGACACTCCTGAAATAAAGCGAATGATGAGCATCAGTGTGTAGGAGTGAGTCAGTCCCATCAAGTAAGTGGTAATAATACTTACTGCAAGACTAATTCTTAAATAAAATGTTCTATGCTTTTTCAAAGGAAGAACTCCTGCTAAAATTGCCCCGGCAAAGTACCCTGCATAATTGCTTGAAGCGAGGTAGCCCGCAACAGCATCAGTAAAGGCAAGAGCCTTCTGCATGAGCGGTAAGATTGGAGTATAAGCAAACCTTCCAATTCCCATCGCAATCATTAATGAAAAAATTCCCCCAATCAAAAATAAAAAAGGATTTTTATTCAAATTTTCACCTTCAATAATAATAATTTTGTTATATTTTTATCTTATCTGTTTTTTGCCATATGCTATAATACTAAAAAATGATGTATAGATATCACTTTTCTATATATCAAAAAAGGAAGAGGTGATAACTATGGATTTGCAAGCATTGAGATTTTTTCAAGCTGTTGCAGAGTTAGGAAGCATTTCAAAGGCAGCAAGGGAAATGAACTACGCACAATCCAATCTCACAGCAAGAATTCAACAATTGGAATCGGATCTTCAAACAAAGCTATTTTATCGACATAACCGGGGGACTACTCTAACAGACAAAGGTAAAGCATTACTTTCGTATACATACGAAATATTTCAACTTTTAGATGAGATTCAAAACGTTATGAGTGATGATCAAACACCTAAAGGTCCTTTATTAATAGGTTCAATGGAAACGACTGCAGCAGTTCGTTTACCAACAATACTTTCAAAGTTCCATCGTGAATATCCTGCTGTTGACCTTACGTTAAAAACAGGTCCAACTGAGCAAAATGTTCAAGGTGTTCTACAATATGAATTAGATGGGGCTTTTGTTGCTGGACCTATTGAGCATCCAGAACTCACATTTAAAACAATAATAGAGGAAGATTTAGTACTGATAACGGACACGTTACACCACCGTTTATCTTCTATAAAAGAAATACAAAATCGAACAATATTGGTTTTTCGAAATGGCTGTTCGTATCGGGCAAGGTTTGAAGAGTGGTTGCAGCATGAAGGGGTTATTCCAGAAAAAATAATGGAATTTGGAACACTTGATGGAATTATTGGCTGTGTCTCTGCGGGACTGGGTATAAGTTTACTCCCTCGAAGTGTGGTTGATAAACATATGAAAGACAATCAACTTATCCAACATCCCATTCCAAATAAATTCGGGAAAGTCAAAACCATTTTCATTTATCGTAAAGATAAATATATATCAACTTCTTTGAGGATATTTATTGAAATGTTAAGTAATGACAATACAACGATAAATAATTCAACATTAGTTTAGAAAGTATTTATTTTAAAATATGGTGAATAAATATACTTAAAGAACGGGTTCAAGAGAAATAAAGGCATATTAGGAATTAATAACGCCTGGATTTAGATCCAAGCGTTGAAAGGTTTAGCATTTAGTTTGTTATTCAGGATGCTATTTCAAATGTTTGAATAACAAACATACTGTTAAAGATTTTCTGTATTAATTCTTGGAATTTCTGGTTCAAGAGCCGTTGCTTCCCTAGCATTAATATTATGTCGATCGTTTTTGTAACTATCTAATTTATTGTCTCTTTCTATGTCTTTGGAAGTTTTGTTTTTGTCAGCCACCATATCACCTCCTACGGATAATATGTCCAACTTTTGCCTTGAAAATAAAAATGGTTGAAGCATATTAATTCACGGAACACAATCCACTTGGCAAAAGTCTTGAAGCCATGATGAAAAGTTTAGCTGTTTTAATAAATAACTGATACTAGACAGGTCAATGTTTTGTCAAAGCATTGGCCTTTTTATCATTTATTTTAAAATTACCAGCCAAAATAATAACTTTCATAAAGATTTCATTTTTGATAGTTAAATTGTAATTAACAAATCAAAAGGAGGAATTTCAATGGAACGGATCAAGTTTATTTTTACGGGAATCGGTGTATTGGCGGCCTCTGGCGTTTTAATTTTGTTTGGAAGTTTATTTTAAAAGTCAGGCTATCCGGAAGGTCTGGCCCCATCAAGTATTATTAAATATAATATTATGGCGGAAAATTTTCGAAAGCTAAGAACCTTCATGCCATAAGTAATTCAGTTAGAGGTACCAACTTGAGTATTGAATTGCAAAGCAATTGTATGCTCTTTCTTTTTATTGCTAAATCAATTTCTATTTCTGTTTAGGAAGGTAATTTGGTCATGAAGTTGCAACCAAATTTGCAGCTTTGTAATAAACAAATATATTATTTTGGGTTAAAGTATTTAGCAAATTCTGTACATCCTTTACCATCAATTTTTGGATATTATGAAACCTTCAAGAGCGCAACTTGAAATAACTCAAATTGCGTTCTTTGTTTTATATGAAGTCTTTTTCTTACTGCTAACAGAAATGATTACAGTAATTAATGATAAGATGATGAATAATCCGCCTGCAAATGGAATCACATTGACTGAAAGTGTATCAACTATTCCAGCACCAATAACTGAACCAGCCGCAACACCTAAATGAAGAGATGAATTATTCAAGCTTTGCTGAATTTCCGATGATTCGGGTGCTATTTCAATCAAATAAGATTGCATGGCCGGTGAAATTGCCCAACTGAGCATCCCCCATAAGATCAAGATGAGGAAAAATATTGGATAGAAATCTGTTGTATATGGAAATACAAAAAATAAAGCACTAAAAACTGCTAGAGCAATAACCATTGTTTTTCTTGAGCCCAATAAATCTGCCAGTAGTCCGCCAATTCCTCCACCGCATACAGCAGCAAAACCAAAAATTAAATAGATGACACTAACCCAATTAGCATTAAAATCAGTGGTTGCTTCTAAATAAGGCTTAAAATATGCATACATAATTGAATGACCTGTCATATACAGGAATGTCGTTGTCAGCCCTAATGTGATTTTGTGATTTTTAAATGCTGCAAGCTGTTGCCTCAATGGAATTTGAGGTTTTGGTGTTATACGTCCCATAAATACATGAACGCCAATAATTGATAATGCTGTCAATACAGTTATAAGGATGAATGGTGCTCTCCAGCCAAAATTAGTTCCCAATATAAGCCCGATCGGTACCCCTAAAACTAATGAAGCACTTACTCCAACAGAGACAATCCCAATAGCCCTGCCTTTATACTGTTCTCCTGCTAAGCTAGGAGCCATAACTAAACATAATATGATTAATAGCGCTCCACTTATCCCTAAAATAATTCTTCCTATAAACAAAATAGAAAAAGTAGGTGCAAATACTGTTACGATACAGCCAATTAAAAATATGTATAAGCAAACTAATGTTAGCCGTTTTCTTTCTATTTTAGCTGTCATAACAAGTAGAATTGGGGATGCAACTGCAAAAATTACAGCAAAAACAGTTATCAGTAAACCGGCTTGCCCGATGCTTACATGTAAATCCCCTGCAATTAAATCTAAAATGCCGCTAATGATCAGTTCAACCATCCCTATTACAAAGGATATGATCATTAAAAAATAAATACGCTTATCCATATTGTCTTCCTTCCTAATTAGTTCCCACACTATATACTATCTTTTGATGAAAGTTTACTCAAGAATAAGCTAATAAAAGCCATTTCGCTGCCGTTTTAACATTTTTACTAGTAAGAACCAACAAAGTACCAGTTTTTCTCCATTTTATCTATTGCTTTGAAATCGCCATCGAACGCATTTTTAGAAGGCTTTTGGTCGTTAGGCGTATATACGAACCCTGAAAAGTTATCCAGTATCCCACGATAGGTAAAAAAGAGGATGTTATAGCCATCTCCAGATTTCTCCACCACTATTTCACCGCCACCAATAGAAAGATGTTCGTATTTCTTAGGTAACTGAAGGTGTGAAGAATTGTGTGAAATGTTTGGCCTGAGTTCTCCGTTCTCAACCATTTTAACTACTTGATTTCTTTCAGATTTGTTTAATTTAAAATCTATATCCAATATGATTTGATTGAAAGGAACGAAAAATAACAATAGGATTGTGATAACTTGGATAACTATAGGCTTCCAAGTTTTATTTTTAAACAATGATATTATTGCTAGTACTGTTATAAAAATAAAAAATCCAAACACCAATAAAAGAACAGGAAACATTAGAAATTCCGTTATTATATCAATTAATTTCCATTGGAAGAACATATATAGAATGACTAAAACACTGCTGAATATTGATAAATATAACAACCTGTTTCTTTTCATTTCTTCACCAACCATAGATTATCCTCATCATATAGATTATATCTTGCTGTTGAGCTAGAATCTTACATCTATTTAAATGAGATTAAAGAATAATGTAGACACTCAATATTAAAATGCTGTTAAATTTAAAAGAATGTTGCCCAGATAATAAAACTTTATACGAATGTATCATAATTGAAACGAGCTAATGGTTGAAGTGAAATAAATAACAGAAATGGAGGTTTTAATATGGTTATACAATCTAATATGTCTCCAAAAGCAATAGTCAAAGTTTGGGAAATTACATCACCTATTTTTGCAAAATATAAAGTACCATTAACTGATAAAACATTAGAAATCACAATTGATTCCGAGATTCTTCCCAATCTTCTTACTGAATTAAATTCTGCAGTTGGAAGTTCCTCCGCTACCTGTATTGAAGGTGGCTGACAAATGCCAACTAAATAGGAGTAGGTTACTCTTATAAAATTCTTTTTCAAGTAACGGTGCTTTAACACAATAAAAAAGCCTAATTTCTCGGAACTCTAGGGAGGAATTAGGCTTTTAATTATCGGCCGTATACTTATGAATTACCGTTAATTTATTTGATTTTCTCAGCCAACTCTAAAATAATTCCTTCCGGCCCACGAACGAAGCATAACTTATAACTATCTTCATATTGTTGTATCCCACTAAAGATTTCTGTACCTTTCTTTTTCAATTTGGCCACAACAGCTTCAATATCTTCAACAGCAAAGGCAATATGTTGCATACCCAAGGTATTTGCAAAAGGTTGCTGAATTTCTCTTTCGTCTGACGACGAATAAAATTTGATTAGCTCTATCCATGCCTGACCGTCTGGCGCCCGCAATCCTACACATGCTACTTTAACGTCATTAAGCCCAACTACCTGATCGATCCACTTTCCTTCCCATTCCCCTTGCACCTCAAGGCCAAAATCGACAAAGAACTCTTTAGCAGCAGTGAGATCATTTACGATTATACCTACATGATCTATTCTGTGAATCTTCATAGCTCATTACCTCCTATGTTCCTGTTATTTTGCAATATCCTGTATTCTGGAAATGTGTTTGTCATTCTATTTCACTATAACTAGAAAATATCCTTCTTCAACAAACTCCCTGTTTGCAGAAGAGCACTGAATAATCAGTGCCAGCAAATTTTTCGTATCGTTAATATTTTTGTATATGTTTAACTAAGGTCACAAAGTAATAGTGAAATCCTTGGAGTTATAAAACAATCCAAATGTTCAATTAGAAGATTCACTCAAATGTATATATTCCTATTTTAAACAAAATATAATGATGTCAAAAAAGGCCGGAAAAAAGAGGTGATCTGTGTGAAAAATATCTTAATGCTAGCTTTCATGTTTTTCTTTTTAACTATACCAAGTGTTGTACAAGGAGAAGAATACAATAAAAAAAGGTTACAAGATGATTTATACAACGTAACTAATGATGTTACTCAAGAACAACATTTAAAACATTTTATGCTTAATTTAATTAACAAGGAAATCATTCTATCTGCAAGAGAGTTTTATAAAGATAAAAACATTTCTGGTATGGCATTTGACTGGGAGAAAAACTACAATGTTGTTGAGGTAACAGAGCCTCAAGTAACAGGCGAAAATGCGGAATATCCATTTATAGTTATAGTAAATGTTATTCCTGCCAACGAGAAACCATTAGGGACGGATACTCTAACCTTCGGTGTGGTCGTCGATAGCCATCCCGACGCACCAGGAAAACCCTCAATTACCAGTAAGCTTATAAAATATGAGCACAAGGATTTACCAAAGGAGTAGTCTACTCCTTTGGATTTTTTTAATCATTACAATATTTCGATATATCCTTCTGTTCCATTCACGCGTATTCGTTGCCCATCTTTGATCAGTTTGGTAGCATTCTCCACCCCGACGACTGCTGGTAATCCATATTCACGTGCGATTACTGCTCCATGGGTCATCAGGCCGCCAACTTCGGTGACGAGGCCTTTTATAGAGACAAACAATGGTGTCCAGCTAGGGTCTGTAAAGGTGGTGACTAATATATTCCCATCTTCTAAATTTGCATCTTCCATATTTAAGATGACACGAGCGCGTCCCTCTATAACACCAGAAGAAACCGGCAAGCCAACAATAGCTTCGGCTGGGAGATTTTCTCGTTTGTACTTACCTGTTAAAATTTCACCATCAGACGTGATAACACGTGGAGGAGTTAGTTTTTCATATAATTTGTACTCGTCTTTTTGTTTGCAGATGATTTGGTAATCCAGTTTATTTGTGCGTACGACTTCACGAAGTTCTTCAAAGGTGAGATAGTATATATCTTCCTTTTCATGAATAACGCCATTTTGTACGAGTTGTTCGGCTTCTTTCAGTAAAGCCTGCTTATAAACGAAGTAGCGATTAATCATACCGTATTTTGGATATTCCCGATAGCCGATGAAATTCCGGATTAGGTCAATCATTCGTTTTGTTTCTTTGGCTTTTTGTTCACCATCTGGTAATTGCTTCAATCGTTCTAATAACTCTTGTTCTTTTTTCAAAGCTTCCTGCCGCCCTTGCTCAAATTTTCGATTGCTGGCATTAGGCTCAAAGTTTCTTATATTACCAAGAATTAAGGGTATAAGTGTTGTTGGTTTTTCGCTCCAACGACTTCTGGTCATATCGATTTCTCCGGCACATCGCATTCCGTATTTATTGAGAAAAGCGAAGAAGGCGTCTCTAGCTTCCCGTCCACCATCAAACTTATCCAGTTCATCCAGAAAGTTATCATCTTTTACTTGTTCGAAATAATCAATTACTTCTGGATATGGACGAATCACATCTGCGACATCCAATAATGCTAGACCCATTTCCGAAGTAATATTGTTTGGTACAGATTGAGAAAGTATGTCTGCTGCGTTTTTTTCACCTAACCATTCGTTCATTTTTTCATTGATCCATGTTGAAGCATTTATTGCAGACATAAATACAGCCGAACTTTGTGGGTCAAATAAAATCTTCTTTAATTCTTGAATATCTTCTAGAATAAAATCAAATAAATCCAATCCTGATTTGGTTTTAATGTTTTGTTTTAACTCTTCAATGGATGTTTGGCTACGATTAATCAAAACAGAAACAATTGATGGATTGTTTTCGATTTGTGCCAGCATATCTGTATTGCCTCTGCGGGGACTCGGTGCTTTATTATCATTTGGTAATGATTTTATAAAATCTCCTCGCTCAATGATATTCATAAGTGCGTCTTTCATGAGCGGATCATGTTGTCCCATGGCATTTAATAAAATGTTTCTACTGACAGGTGAAGCCAGTTGTTGTGTGACATTAACAAACAGCCTCCCACCAGCTTTACGCATGGGTGCAGGAGTCGTTAACAGGAAAAATGACAATCCCAATGGTTTGATGGGGTCTGTCATCATTTGCTGATGGCCGACAGATATAAAGACTTGGTTTTCTTGATCATTCGCTTCAGGGATGGGAAAAAGAGTCGTGACTGGACGGCTCTGGACAATATAAAAGGTATCATCAACCAAACACCATTCGATATCTTGCGGACAGCCAAAATAAGCTTCGATCTGTCTTCCGATGCGTGCTAGTTGTAAAATTTGTTGGTCAGTAAGTGTTTGTGTTTTTTGCTGGCCCGGATCGATTGGCTGTGTCTCTGTTCCGCCTTCTTTTCGTCCATAGATAGCCAGTTTTTTCGTTGCTATCATCTTGTTGACGATTTTCTCTTCCTGTACTTTATAACTATCCGCGGATACTAAGCTAGAGACCAGTGCTTCTCCAAGTCCAAAACTGGCATCGATGGATAGCAGCTTTCGGTTAGAAGTAATCGGATCAGCAGTAAATAAAATCCCTGAAGCCTGTGGAAAAACCATCCGTTGAACGATAACGGATAAATACACTTGTTTGTGGTCAAATCCATTTTGCATACGGTAGATAACCGCACGATCTGTAAATAGGGAAGCCCAACATTTGCTGATATGCTGCAAGATGGCTTCTTTTCCAATGATATTTAAATAGGTGTCTTGCTGGCCAGCAAAAGAGGCATGTGGTAAATCTTCAGCGGTCGCGCTAGACCTTACTGCATAAGCATGGTCCTCGCCAAACTGGGAGAGATAGTGAGTAACAGCAAACGCAACATCGGAAGGAATTTCAATTTTCATAAGGATTTGTCGGATCTTCCTGCTAATTTCTGCAATTTGATCTCGATCCTCTACTTTTAGCATTGTTAGTTGATCCAACAAAGCATGATACGTAACGTTTTGTTCGATGGCTTTTTGATATCCCACTGTTGTCACACAAAAACCTTCTGGTACTTGTATTCCTTCAATTTTTAATAATTCCCCTAAATTTACCCCTTTTCCACCAACGAGCAAAAGCTGCGTTTTTTCCATTTCCTGAAAACCGAGAACTAAAGAACTCATTTAACATCTCTCCCAAACAGTAATGTTCTATTGATTTTAGCAGTCATAAATAAGAATAAACAGTCTATTTTAACCATTTTTTACATGTTATAATTAAATTAGGAAGAGTTTATTTTTTTATAAATAGTTAGACATACCCGTACAGTAACTGATGCCCCGGTTCATCCCCTCGAACCTTTTAGCCATGACTAAATTGCATTTAATCTGTTTATTTTCCCAAGAACACCTTATAAATATGAGATATTTACAGTAACTTTACAATTAACCACTTGAATTAACATGTTTATTAATCTAATATATAAGCAAATAATTATATATCAATTTATAATATAAATAAGTAAATAGTTATTTACCTATATGAAATTTAGGAGGTGTATTTAATGTTACAATCAACTGTTGCAATTGAACAAACTGCCAACTTTTTAAAATTATTAGGGGATAAAACACGGTTAACGATTGTTGGGATGTTAAAACAACGAGAGTGTTGTGTTTGTGAATTGCAAGAAGTATTTGATATGAGTCAACCATCCATCAGCCAGCATCTACGCAAGTTAAAGGATGCAGGACTTGTTAAAGAAGAACGAAGAGGTCAATGGATTTATTATTCCTTGAACCCAGAAAATGAGCTTTATGGACTTATAGATCCTATTTTGCAACATGTACCAGACCTGAAAGATAAAATCGAAATTATTAATAAAAGTAATCCCACACTTCGATGTGGTTGTTAACTTTTAATTGAATAAGGAAGTGTAGATCATGAGTAACACGGGGAAAAAGCGTCTTTCCTTTTTGGATCGATACTTAACGCTTTGGATTTTTATTGCGATGGCATTAGGGATTGGATTAGGATTCATTTTTCCAGGATTTGCAGACAGTTTGAATAGTTTGCAGGTAGGGACTACATCCATTCCATTAGCCATCGGCTTAATCCTAATGATGTATCCTCCGTTAGCAAAAGTTAGGTATGAAGAGATTGGCCGGGTTTTTAAAGATGTGAAGGTACTATCTTTATCACTTGTGCAAAACTGGATTATTGGACCAATTCTAATGTTTTTGCTGGCAATTATCTTTCTGCCGGATAAGCCGGAGTATATGGTAGGACTCATCATGATTGGTTTAGCCAGGTGTATTGCTATGGTTATCGTATGGAATGATCTTGCAAAAGGGGACACAGAATATGCAGCTGGATTAGTGGCATTCAATTCTATTTTCCAAATGCTATTCTTCTCTGTTTATGCCTATGTGTTTGTGACCGTCATTCCTGAATGGTTTGGAATACAAGGGGCGGTTGTTGACATTACGATTGCAGAGGTAGCTAAATCAGTCTTCATTTATCTCGGAATTCCATTTATAGCTGGTATGATTACTCGCTTCACATTAGTTAAAGCTAAAGGAAGACAATGGTATGAAAAAGTGTTTATTCCCAAAATAAGTCCCATCACATTAATTGCATTGCTATTTACCATTATCCTTATGTTTTCTTTAAAAGGGGACGTTATTGTTAGTCTGCCTCTGGATGTGGTTCGGATAGCAATCCCATTGTTGATCTATTTTGTTGTCATGTTCTTTGTTTCCTTTTTCATGGGAAGAAAAATTGGCGCGAGCTATCCCGTTACAACAACACTTGCGTTTACAGCTGGAAGCAATAACTTTGAATTAGCGATAGCTGTAGCGGTTGGTGTTTTCGGTATCCATTCTGGCGCAGCCTTTGCAGCAGTAATCGGACCACTTGTGGAAGTGCCGGTCATGATTGCATTAGTCAATGTGGCATTATGGTTTAAACGAAAATATTTTAAAGAACACGCAGCCTAACAATCATAATAAAGGTGGCTTTCAACATGGAAAACAAAAAGAAACTTTACTTCTTATGCACAGGAAACTCCTGCCGGAGCCAAATGGCAGAAGGGTGGGCAAAAAAATTTTTAGGCGATAAGTGGGAAGTACGTAGTGCTGGTATTGAAGCGCACGGATTAAACCCAAATGCTGTAAAAGCTATGAAGGAAGCGGGCTTCGACATTTCCAATCATACTTCTGACATGATCGACCCTGATTATCTGAACATTGCGGATTTAGTCGTAACCCTGTGTGGTGATGCTGCTGATAAATGCCCTGTAACACCACCAAGTGTAAAACGAGTACATTGGGGATTTGATGACCCGGCAAAAGCTCAAGGAACAGATGAGGAAAAATGGGCATTTTTCCAAAGAGTGCGCGATGAAATCGGCGATAGAATTAAGCGTTTTTCCGAAACAGGAGAGTAAGATTGAATAAAATCCAGGAGGGATTTATCCTCCTGGATTTGAAATGTGTGTGAATACCATTTTCTTAGTGCCTATTTTTAACATAGAAAACTTTGAAAGATGTCTTATTTACAGCAACTGCTTTTTTGTTCATCTTGTGATTGAACATTAGTGTCTTCTTTTACTTCCTCAATCTTAACATTGCAGCAAGAACTTTCTTTCTTTTGAAATAGACTTTTAAAAATACCCATTTTAAATATCCCCCTTAAATAATGTAAAATAGAAATCCTGATATAGTAGACATCGTAAAGACTGAACCAACGAATGCAAATACGAGCTTCTTTTTGAAGATGCTATTTAATAAAGTCAACTCAGGTAGACTTGCACCTGCTGAACTTATCATAAGAGCCATCACTGGACCCAAAGCCATCCCTTTGGCAATCATGATTTGAGAAATTGGTATCATAGTAGAAAGTCTAATATAGAGTGGGATACCAATAATCGCAGCTATAGGAACGAGCCACCACTTATCACCTCCCAAAAATGTAGAGATCCAACTGGTTGGAACAGCTCCATGTATGAATGCACCGATAAATGCACCTATTAGCAAATAAGGATATACACTTTTCATTAGTTGCAGCGTTTCAATAAATGCTGCTTTTAGTTGAAATTTCTTATCCGGTTCCTGGTAACCCTTTACTACCACATTTTTTATCTGTTCTTCAAAACCAAACTTTTCTAAAGCGAAACCAATAATTACGGAGAGGAGGGATGTTATGACAGTGTAAGCAAAGGCAACTTTTACTCCGAGTACGGCCATCATTAATGTTATGATGGTTGGGTCTAAAACAGGAGAAGAGAATAAGAAAATCATGACAATTCCAAATCGCACTTTTTTGTTTAGTAGATTAACTACTACCGGTATAGTTGAGCAGGAACAAAACGGAGTGATAAAGGCGAACCCTAGTGCAACAAAGGCACTTACCAATGGATGGCTTTTTTCCATCACTCGTTCCATCTTTTTATAGGGAATGAAAGCTTGTAATAGGTTGATTAGAAAAGAGATTCCAATAAACAATAAAGTTAATTCTAATGCAATGGATAAAAAACTATGAAACACTTCAGACCACATAAGCAACCCCCTTATTTATAAACAACATTTTTTTATTTCCGCAGCATACTTCTTGGATTTTAATTTCACAGCAATCCGGTTTTGGCACAGCATTTTGTTTTTGGCTTTTCTTAAACATATTTAAGAAATTTCTATAGAGTTTTGACGTTGGACTATTTTTTTAATACTGGCTAGCCAGTACAGCTTTCTCCATTTCTTCTTTTTTCATTTCATAATAAACTTTTAATTTCATTTCATTGAAATACATATTGCTATCTCCTTATTACTTGCAAATTGCAAGTAATTATTTTTAATAAATGAGCAAGTGGATCTTGCTCAAATTAATGGTTTACAACAAACAGTAGATTTTGACATTGCTTCGTTTAAAAGTTTGACTGATTTGATGACCATTTCCCGTTCAAACTCGCTCATATTTGAAAATACTTCGTTAAGATATTGGTTCATGTCTGCATCGATCTTCGCAGCAACATACTTTCCCTGTGTGGTTAGGGCTAGTTGAGAAACACGTCTATCTTCAGGGAGAGGTGATTTCACAACTAGTTCCATTTTTACTAGCGTTTGAATTTGCCGGCTAAAGGTGGTTATATCCATCCCTAACGTATCAGCAACCTGTTGCATCGAAGGCTTTTCCCGGCGAAGTAGTTCATATAGGATATGGCTTTGAACGAGGGATATTTCAGTTCCGCCTATTTGACAACAGTTTTTATTTAAAAGACCAAAACGCCTTGTCATTACCTGGAACAGTTCTCTAAGGTTTTCCATATTTTTCACCTCTGATTTATTTATATACTAATCATTTGCAAAATGCAACTAATTTTCTTTTAAAAATGGAAAATTTTTTATATAATGGTTATAAGCCATTAATTTCTAGGGGGATTATCATGAAAATAGAGATAAAAACAAGGCCGGCATCAGTAAGTGACTTAGAATCGATATTAAGTATTTATAATCAAGGAATTGAGGACAGGATAGCAACATTAGAGGAAGACCAGAAAGATAGTGAATATATGAGAGAATGGTTTAAAAATCATACTGGACGTTTTGCGGTAATCGTAGTGGAACAAGACGAGGAGGTTATTGGCTGGGCATCGTTAAATCCATATTCAAACCGGTGCGCTTATGCCGGTGTCGCTGATTTATCCATCTATATTAGAAGGGATTACAGGGGAAAAGGGGTTGGTTCCGTATTGCTAAATGAAATTGAACGTGCTGCGATTAACAATGACTTTAACAAAATTGTTTTATTTACATTTCCATTTAATAATCTGGGGCAAGGGCTTTATAGAAAGAATGGTTATAGAGAAGTTGGAGTATTTAAGAATCAGGGAAAATTAGATGGTCGCTTTGTGGATGTAATGATAATGGAAAAGGTTTTTGAGTAAAACTGTAAGTTTATTAAATACCGGAGTATCAGATTAACTGGAAATTCAGCTAGAAGAAGCTCTTACTAAATAATTGATAACTTATAAAAAAAGAATTTAACAGTCAATAGTTTGTTTAATGAGCAACTTGGTATATAGGTTGAGTTTCTGCAAAAAAGTTGAATCGTCTTTTCACTAACCGCATCGTTTAAGTAATTATTTTAGTAAAAGAAAGCTAAATTTTTAATATAATACGGAAAAATAAAGGAATGCCCTCCCGAACATGGCATGAATTCTTATTATCCACTTGATCCACCAAACCACTGAATACATCTAAGTAATTCAACTAAAATGGGCAAGAGTTCAAGATTTAAGCTGTCTGTATGGTAGCTTTTCTTATAGAACAAACGGAGTGCTTTGCTTCAATATTGGAGCAAGGCACTTTTCTTATTGAAGTAACCGTCAGTTTAGTGCAAAAAGGATTTTCAGAAACAAACATTCATTGTTGCCCGTCTGAATATTTTCATCTACTCATTCATTTTCTGTTCCTATATGATAAATATTCTAAAAACTTCTTGGACGCAAGGGAAAGTGATTTTTGTTCTCTCATAGCAACACCAATATTTCTAAAAGCAGGAACTTCAAGCTCTTTCGCTATAATTTTGTGTGGAATACGCTGTAATATCAATTCTGGTAATATACTGATTCCTAGCCCATTTTCCACCATAGACATAATGGCATAGTCATCCCATGTTGTAAAATTTACATGCGGAGAAATTTGGTGCCTCTCAAAAATTTCGGAGATTTCTGCTTTTGCCCCCTTTTCCAACAGCATAAACGGGCTGTTCAGTAAGCCGTTTATGGGAAACTTCTCGCAATTAGCAAGAGGATGATTTTGTGGAATCACTACCAGCAAACGGTCTTGTTCCAAAAAGACTGTTTCAAGTTCTGCTTTTGTCGGTAGCCGCAAAAATCCAAAGTCAACACGCCCATTTAGGATCCAACTCTCAATTTCTGTATAATCACCAAGCAGAAATTCAAAATCTATCATTGGGTAATCCTTCTTAAAAATTTTAATGATGTTAGGGAGCCAATGAGATGCTACGCTGGAAAATGTCCCAATTCGAATCATCCCAGATTCCATATTATTTAGTTCTTCAATCTGCTTCATTAAGATTTCATACTCATTGCAAATTCGCTTTAATTGGGGCAGTACCTTTAAACCATCCGAGGTTAAATTGATACCGGCACGTCCCCTTTCAAAAAGAGAAATCCCCCATTCCTTTTCTAAATCGTTAATCATACGGCTTATCCCAGACTGTGAATAGTCCAATATTTCGGCAGCTTTTGTAAAACTACCAAATTCTACTGCTTTGACAAATGCCATATATTTTTGAATATTCATATCTCTTTCCTCTTTCCATCTGGATTTGTCATGTATATCATGATAAACATTCGTTTTTGTAATGTATGTGATTATGATATATTTTTACTATTAATTATTCAAGTTAGGAAAGGAAAAGGTGTTTAACGATGTTTTTTGTGAGTGATGTTATGGAAAAAGCACCAGCCAGCTACAAGTCTCAGAATCTGCGAATTATGTTTCGTAGGAGTAGATGATGAAATCTAAAATTCAGTTTATATTATCAATGATTATTTTCGGTACAATTGGTTTAGTTGTTCGAAACATTGATCTATCTTCGAGCGAAAGAGCTTTATTAAGCAGTTTCATAGGATGCTTATTTTTACTGTTAATATTCTTCGTGATAAAGAAAAAATTATCATGGAATTTAGTTAAATCTAATGCTTTATTTTTGATTCTTTCAGGTATTTCATTGGGAGGAAATTGGATTTTTCTTTATCAATCGTATGACCATACCACAATTGCCAATGCAACGCTAGGTTATTACTTTGCACCTGTATTTGTGATGCTTCTTTCTCCATTTGTACTTCGGGAACAATTATCCATCAAGAAAAATGTGTGTATTGGTGTAGCGATTATAGGGATGTTAATGATTGTCGGAGAAGGCCTGAGAGCATCCAGCTCAGATGATCTTCTTGGACTTTCCTTTGGATTAATCGCAGCTGCATTTTATGCTGCGTTATTGCTTCTAAATAAATTTATTAAAGATATGGGAAAGTTAGAGCTAACCATCATTCAGCTAGGAACAACCACTTTACTTCTAATGCCATATGTTTTCTGGACTTCCGGATTTGGTATCTTTGAAGTATCAAGCTCTTCCATTCCTTTTATTTTAATTTTAGGGATTATCAATACAGGGATTGGGTTTTGGTTATTTTTCTCTGGTATGGAAGGATTGAAAGGTCAGAGTATAGCTATGCTAAGTTATGTGGATCCATTTGTAGCTATATTGATTTCCGCCATTATTCTGCAAGAACAAATGACAATTATTCAAGTGCTTGGTGGTGTACTCCTATTAGGCTCTACATTTGTTAGTGAAATTAGATCAGTCAACTGTTCAAATCAATTAATGAAAACACCAGCTGAATAAAGTTAAACATTGTGTAGAAGTGCATTTTAAGTAACGTCAACTTTAGTTGTAAAATAAAGAAAATGGCTCGGTTCAACTGGGCCATTTTCTTTTTATTAAAAAATAAGATTCAAACCATAGTGCAAATTCGCATAATTGTGCTTAGCCAAAAACTGCTTCGTCATTGCATTTTGTTTTTTTTGTATGCTAATGGAGTCATGTTCATGGAATCTCTGAATTTATTAATAAAATAACTCGTACTATTAAAACCGACTTGATAAGCAACTTCGGTAATATTCGAATCATCTTGCTGCAGTAGATATAGGCTCTTTTGAATACGATAATCGATAACATAATTTAATGGTGTACATTTTAAAAATCGCTTGAAATATCGACAGCATTCAGAACGGCTCAGCTGACCTGCCCTTGCAATATCCTCTAACATAATTTTTTCTGTATAATGCTGTTGGATCCAGCTTAGCATCTGCTTCATTCTTTGACTCTTTACTATTTCTGTCTGAACAAATTCTAGTTTAAAACCATTATCGATTAAGTTTTTCCAAATGAATGGTAGTCGCATCGATATATCTATTTCATAGTATTGGGACTTTTGCTCAATACATTGATAGATTTCTAAAATTGCATCTAAAATGTTTTTTCCCCAAATCTCATTTGCATCTATATATAAGTAGGGTAAATTAGTCGCTTGAACATAAGGTTTTACATAAGTAGGATAGAGTTCTTGTGATAATACAAAATAGGGTGAAAGATTTAAGCAAATATAGACACAACCCGAGCGATCCTTTTCCTGTGCCATGTGCAGGCATCCACTATTGATAAACAGTCCATCAGCTTCTCGAACCACGATCCAATCTTCATTAACTTGAAAAATTGCTTCCCCTTTTACGATTAACACAAATTGAATTTCGTCATGCCAATGAAGAGGAATATAGCCATGGATATTTTGATTAATGGTGGTTTTATAACATGCAATTGGCATAACAACTGTATGGTGTTTGGTTAGTTCTTTTAGGCTTTCGTCAATCATGAAGTTTTTCATTTGCATAGCTATCACCTCAATATATTTATATTTTTCTATTCGATTTTAGTATTATTTCGTACAAATACTCAATTATTATAACATTATAGTTACATTTTAATAATGTGATTCACCAAAGATCAGCTGATTGCCATTATGTCTTAAGTTGTTTCTGAACTACTTTACATGTTGAAAAGGGGAAATGAACATGATTTCAAAGTTAAATCTATCAATCAATAGTGAACGTTTACTTAACCGCTTACAAGAACTTGGTCGAACTGGTCTGGATGATGATAACAAACGAACAAGATTAGCTGCTTCAGATGCAGATAAGGCTGGACGTGACCAATTAGTCACTTGGATGAAGGATGCTGGATTGGAAGTTGAAATCGACAGAATCGGTAATACCTTTGGGATTTGGTATAGTACTGAAAATAGAAATGAAGCACCAATTATGCTGGGTTCTCACATCGACACAGTCATTAACGCAGGGATGTACGACGGATGTTACGGAGTTCTTTCTGGACTTGAAGTAATAAACACTTTACTGGAGACAGGTTTTGTTCCATCTCGTCCAATTGCAGTCGCGGCATTTACCAATGAAGAGGGAGTGCGCTATCAGCCTGACATGATGGGATCTCTTGTGTATGCTGGCGGGCTCTCTGCCGATGAGGCGCTTGCACAGGTAGGTACGGATGGTACCATTTTGGGCGAGGAACTCAAACGTATTGGATATGCTGGTACGAAGGAGCCTGGCTTTTTAAAGCCACACGCTTACATTGAGCTTCATATTGAACAAGGTCCAATTTTGGATAAAAAGGGTATTTCAATTGGTGCGGTCGAGAACCTTCAAGGCATTTCTTGGCAGCGGATTACGATTGAAGGTGTTGCCAATCACGCTGGTACTACTCCAACTGATATGCGGCGTGATGCAGGACTTGCGGCGGCACGGGTAATCACCTATTTACGTGATTGTGCAAACGCTTCTAATGGGCAAACTGTTGCAACAGTTGGAACCATTGAATTTAAGCCAAATGCTGTTAATGTCATTCCTTCTTTGGCCACATTTACTGTTGATTTGCGTGATCCTAACGAGCAGCGATTGAAAGAGGAAGAGCAATCACTTGCCAGCTATCTCAAAGAACTGGCGGCATCGGAAGAAGTATCCATTACATCTGAACAACTGGTACGTTTTCAACCAGTAACTTTTGATGAAACAATCGTTAAATTGATAGAGCAATCTGCAGGCGGACACGGACTCGGGTCAAGACGAATGACATCCGGCGCGGGACATGATGCTCAAATGATGGCACGTATTTGTCCTACAGCCATGATTTTCGTTCCTAGCATCGACGGTATTAGTCATAATCCTAAGGAGTATACAAAAGATGCCGACTTGGCAGCTGGAACCAATGTATTACTTGACGTAGTTAGCAATCTTGCGGGTAATCAGTAAATTATTTATTGGGACAAATAAAAAAGCATGGCTTACATTTTAAAAGGAGATAAAAAAAGGAGATTTTAACTGAAATGAATACAGATATTAAATATATTGTAAATGAAAATGCGAGAAAAGCAGATGCTGAGAACGCATCTGCGGCATTTATGAACCGTGAAGTAGTGGAAAAGGTAAGAAATTTTCATAAGAGTTTCCCAGAGTATGAAGTAACTCCACTTCACAGCTTAGATAAGTTGTCCAAACAATTAGGTGTAAGCCATATATGGGTGAAGGATGAATCGTATCGATTTGGACTTAATGCTTTTAAAGTATTAGGTGGTTCCTATGCTATCGGCAAATACTTGGCAGAGAAATTAAACGTCGATATTTCAGAGCTCTCTTTTGAAAAACTAAGAAGTAAAGAAGTGAAAGAGAAACTTGGGAGTATTACGTTTATAACAGCAACGGATGGAAATCATGGAAGAGGCATCGCTTGGGCGGCAAACCAGCTAGGACAAAAATCAGTCGTATTAATGCCAAAAGGGTCTTCGGAAATAAGATTAAACAATATACGAAAAGAAGGAGCAGAAGCTTCTATAACAGATCTTAACTATGATGATACAGTTAGGCTGGCGAGTCAGAAGGCTGAAGAAAATGGCTGGGTCTTGGTACAGGATACGGCCTGGGATGGATATGAAAAGATTCCAACCTGGATTATGCAGGGGTATGGAACGATCCTGGATGAAGCAGTGGAGCAGATTACTGAAGCTGGTCAGGACCGCCCGACGCATGTGTTTTTACAAGCTGGAGTGGGTTCTTTTGCAGGCAGTATGCTCGGATATCTAGAAGAGAGATTTGGAGAGGAACGTCCTATTACAGTTATAGTCGAACCAGATAAAGCTGATTGTCTATACCAATCTATTAATGTGGGTGATGGGAAGCCTCATTCCGTGACTGGCGCTTTGGATACGATTATGGCAGGTTTAGCGTGCGGGGAGCCTAGTACCACTTCTTGGGGTGTTTTAAAAGATTATGCAGAAATCTTTGTCTCATGTCCGGATCATGTGGCCGCACGAGGTATGCGAATTCTTGCAAACCCATTGGGCAGGGACCCTCAAATTGTTTCGGGTGAATCTGGTGCAGTTGGTTTGGGATTAGTTTGTCTAGTGGCTGATAATTTGGCGCTCAATGATATGAAAGAAACATTGAACCTGAATCAAGATTCGAAAATTCTTATTATCAGCACAGAAGGTGACACTGATCCGGATCATTACAGAAAAGTAGTATGGGACGGGGCCTATCCATCAGTTTAATAATTGTTAATAGATTATGAGAGGGTGAATGAATTTGAACAGTGATAATTTTGAAAGACAGCTTACTGAGTGGAGGCACTATCTTCATGCGCATCCTGAGAGCGCTTTTGAAGAAAAACATACATCTGAATTTCTAGCTGTAGTCTTAACAGATATGGGATTAGAGGTTCACAGAAATATTGGTGGTACTGGAATCGTTGCTAATCTTACAGTGGGCGATGGGAAAGGCATTATAGGTATTCGATCTGACATAGATGCTATTAATCTTACAGAGGTGGGGAAACATCCATACACCTCCCAAAATCCAGGTAAAATGCATGCGTGTGGTCATGATGGACATATGGCCACTGTATTGGGTGCAGCCAAGTTATTAACAGAGCGGAAAAATTTTAACGGGACAGTTCGATTTATTTTTCAACCTGCAGAGGAAACAGGTAAAGGCGCTTTTGCCATGATGCAGGATGGACTTTTTGAACGATTTCCAGTAGATGAGATTTATGGAATGCACAATATGCCAGGCATGCCTGCTGGTTCCATTTCAACACGGGCGGGCGGAATTATGGCGAGTGAAGATAACTTTGTGATCCGTATTAAGGGACAAGGCTCACATGCTTCAAGTCCTCATATGGGTAAAGATCCAATCGTTATTGCGTCTGAAATTGTTCTTGCTTTGCAAACCATTATTTCCCGTAATATGAACCCAAATGTTCCTGCTGTCATTTCGTGTACTGAGTTTATTACAGACGGGATTCGCAATGCGATTCCTACGAATGTAGAAATTAAAGGGGATACTAGAAGTTATACAACAGAGGTACAAAAGCTGCTGGAAGAACGGATGCGGACTATTAGTGAGGGTATTTGCCAAATAAATGGAGCGGAATGTCAATTTGAATATACCCATGAATTTGCACCAACGGTTAACTGGGCAGATTGTGTTGAAATTGCCGTAAAAGCAGCCCAAAATGTGGTCGGCAAAAATAATGTGGATGGAAATTGTCAACCGTGGATGGCTTCAGAAGACTTTGGTGCGTTTTTACAGAAAACCCCTGGCTGTTTTGTATTTATAGGCAATGGTGACGATTCTGAAGGAATAGGCAATGTTCCACTTCATAACTCAAGCTATGACTTCAATGATAAGATCCTTACAATTGGAGCGGAGTATTTTGCAGAGTTAATTAAAGTCCGTTTGCCAAAATAAATGATTTTATGTTTGGCACTGTATTTAGTTAGGTCTTGGAATTTTGTTTCTGAGACCTAGTTTATAATTGAATGTTGATTTCACTGTGTTTGAAAAATAAACGGCAAAATTCCGCTTAAATTGGGAAATACCCGTATTTCCTTAAAAATAAAGGAAGATTTTCCGTTTATATGATCCAAATCTTTAAATTTTGTCTTATTTAGAGCAGTTAATCGGAATTTCTCCGCTTATATCTGCTTCTTAAGCTTCCTCTATATACATTAGCCGGAATTTCTCCGCCTATGAATTCTCATACCTACACGAAAATCAACAATGAATCATAACAGAGCCAAAAATTATAAGAAAACGATTCCAAAATAGAATAAAAAATGCCGCAATCTTCTGATAAAAACTTTTATATTGAATTGGCCTTGTTTTAAATTAATGTTGAAATTTGATATAATTTCGAGAATATATGAATGGCCAATGTTTGTAAAGGAGACCTGAGGTATGACTGAATTTTGGGAATCAAGTTTTATAGAAAATCAAATGATGTGGGGATTTGAACCTGCAGACTCCGCCATCTTAACAAAGGACTTTTTCCTTGAAAAGAAAGTGAAGGAAATATTGATTCCTGGTATTGGCTATGGCAGAAATGCAAAGGTTTTTATAGATAACGGAATAAATGTAACAGGTATTGAGATTTCAAAAACAGCAATTGATTTGGCAAGGCAAAACGGGCTTAATTTTACTATTTTTCATGGTTCAGTAACCGATATGCCTTTTGAAAACAAACTTTATGATGGTATATTTTGTTATGCGCTTATTCATTTATTGAATCATCGTGAGAGAGAGAAGTTTATTAATGATTGCTATAATCAGTTAAAGCCAAACGGATATATGATTTTTACTACTATTTCTAAAGAAGCCCCAATGTTTGGAAAGGGCAAACAACTGGGTAAAGACTATTTCGAGACAACGAATGGAGTAAATATGTTTTTTTATGATGCTGACTCGATCAAACAAGAATTTGGAAAATATGGACTGATAGAAATTTCGGAAATTGTTGAGCCACATAAGGATAAGGAAAATAAACCTCCATTTAAATTTTTAATGGTCAAATGTCAAAAAGGACTTTAATTAGACAAGATGTTTTATTTTTAAAGGACAAAATGAAAAAAATTACCCTTAGGAAAAATATAAAAGAAGGAAGTCTTGGGCAGAGACTTCCTTCTTAATGGGTAGGTAATTCATATGCTTGTAATGCAATGGCTTACATTAAGATATGCTTGACTGTTTTTTCTGACAAGGCTAAATCCTATTTAAAAAGAAAAAACTAAAGAATAATTGACCGTGTCTGAATTTATCAGCGCGGTCTTTTTTGTTAGGGTATTGGGGGATGGTCACTGAATTAGTCTATGATGAATTGCACTTCATGCTTCCTCAAGATGATGAAACATCTTCTGTTTTCTATGTAAAAGGTGCAAATGTCTATTTGACAAAAATAAAATAGCAAACAAAAGGTCAACTTCTTCGATTCGTCCGAAGAGTTGACCTTTTGTTTTTTTAGAAAACCCTAAATTTATTGGGGTTCTAATCTAATCAATAAAAGCAAGATGCACCAACAATGATTAAAAGAATGAACAATACAACGATTAAAACAAAAGTGCCGCCGCCATAGCCAAAACCGCCATAGCCATAGCCGCCAAATCCGCCACATCCGAACATTATAAAATCCTCCCTTTCATTGAATTTAATAAACGGACTTAGTAATAAAAGCCGCCATAGCCACCGTATCCGCCGACAAAAGAAGCACCGACGATAATTAAAAGGATAAACAATACAACAATCAGCGCAAACCCAGCGCCGTATCCTGCACCATCTGTCATCCAAATCCCTCCCTTACTTTTCGGTAGTAATAAAGTATGTTGAAAGTAAAAAAGCGGGAAAGGCTTTCATCCATTTTTTTGAGATTGTTATTAAGAAAAGGGAAGAATGTTTTAGCTGATCTAAAATATCCAAAAGTTGATTGCTTGGTTATCCGTGTTTTGGCAGTATGTTTTAAATGAATCAAAAGAGGAATTTAGGGATAGAACACTAATTTTTATCATTAAAACAAAGTTAAATATGGGAGTGTTTTCATTGATAAAATTTTTTGAGTATAACTGGAAAGTAAGGGATGAATGGTTTGACTGGTGCAATCAATTAGCTACTGAAGAGTTATTAATAGAACGCAGAGGTGGTGTAGGAAGTATTTTAAAAACCCTTTTTTATATTGCTGATGTGGAATATAGTTGGATTCGTGGTATTCAGGGAAAGGAAGATGTAGTTTTTCAGTTTGAAGATTATCATTCACTTGCAAAGGTTAAATCACTTTCAGATCAATTACGAAATGAAATTGCTGAATTTTTAGAACTACAACCTATATCTGCTAATTTTATTGGAAAAGAGTTAAAATCTGCTCATTCTTATTGAAGTACCGAGGGCAAAGTTATCAAGGACCAAATCCGAGGTCCTTGATTCATTTCCACCTGCTTTATTGGTGCGAAAGTTGAGTTAATATCCTTAACTAATGTGTTTTTTTAAGTCACGAAGCATGTAAGATTTATTTTTTGCTTTTTGTTTTGTGACTTTGTTTTTCGATAATTTCCCATTTGACATTGTTGGTAAACTTATACCAATAAGGATGACTACGATCCCCGCTATCTGTATCGTAGTGACAGTTTCACTTAGTAATATCACGGACACCATCACCGCGATTGGCAATTCAATAGCACTCAAAATGGATGTCATGCCTAATCCAACTTTAGGAACGGCAATAGTAAATAAAAACACCGGAATAATCATGCCAAATAACCCTAATGCCGAACCATAAATCCAAAGTCCTTCGTTAAACAAAGTACCATTCCAAATAATCTCTGGAGATTGAAATGCAGCAGACATCATAAAAGCAAAGAAAGAAACAAACACTAAACGGCCTGAAGTATTCATACTTGCGGTTGCCCGACCGTTTACAAATAAAAATAGTGAATAACAAAAGGCTGCCGCTAACCCCCAAATCCACCCTTGCAAAGGTATTTTTGTTAAATCAACATCAATCAAACCGGCAGCCGGAATGGTTCCCAAAACCAATAATAGTAAAGAAATAAATTCAATTCGAGTGGGCAGCTGACGCTTTGTTATACAGGAAATCAGCATACCGATCCATGTAAATTGAAATAGGAGAACAACTGCCAAAGAAGCTGGTAAATAGTTCAGTGAATGTCCATATACAATATTTGTCAATCCAGTTAAAATGCCTGCAAAGATAAGCATTTTAACTCCTTTAAAGCTTATTTTTGTTCTGCTTGTCATGAAATAAATACTCATAGCAATGCAAAAACCAATAAAGAATTGACTTGTAACAGCTTCCGATGCTGAAAAACCGCTATTCATTGCCAGTTTTATAATCGTTGAAACTACACCATAACTACTCGCGGCCATAATAACCAAGAGAGGATACAGATACTTCTTCATATTCTACCTCCTCCAATATTTTTTTATCTTTTTAAGAAAAAGTCAAAACTACTATTATAAAGCAAAGAGCGACTATTTTTTACAAATCTATAAGATTACTTTTTAAAAGTATAGTATATAATTAAGTAGTTTACAAACGTTTGTTTAATCTGGAAACTATTGTTTAAAAAGGATGAGGTTAACACTTTTTTATAATTCCAAATGGGCTTGTGCAAACATTGCTTGGAAGGCTGGTTGTATTGCTTATATCTTCCATATACCTTACAATTTCGTCATATACCTATTTTTTTCTTTATATTTAAAGGAGGAGTTTGATATGCCAAGAAAGGCTTTTAGTGCATCTGGAGCTGTTGCTGTTGGTCCTTACTCACATGCAATTGAAGCGGGAGATTTAATCTTTCTATCTGGGCAAACCCCAGTAGACTCAAAGACTGGAAAGCTTGTAGAAGGTGATATTGCTGAACAGACAAAGCAATGTTTTAAGAATCTATTCAATGTATTGGAAGCAGCAGGTTTAACTCCTGATCATGTTAAAAAAGTGAATGTATTCTTAACTGATATGAATAATTTCTCAGCAATGAATGAGGTTTATTCTAAACAATTTTCTGAGCCATATCCTGCTCGTACCACTATAGGTGTGGCATCCTTACCTCTTGGTGCACAGGTTGAAATCGAGATGATAGCTAGAAGATAAAATTCAGGTAAAAAGGGCTCTATCAAAATAGCTAGAGCCCCATAAATCTTTCCTTTTTCTTATTGAACACACGAGGCAGGATTGTTTAAGAACATAAAAGAATATGTAATATAGCGTAAAATTAACATATAAGAGGTGTATCAGATGTTTATAAGACAGCCATTTGATGAATTTTTAGGTTTGAAATACAAAAAGATTGATGATGATAATTTGCAAATCATATTGCCAGTTCAGGATCTATTCATTAATAGTGCAGGTGTTATACATGGTGGTATTATTTCTTCATTGGCTGATGTAGCCGTATCAAACTTGTTACCAGCAACTGAAGACGGTATACAACAAGCTGTAACCGTTGATTTAAATGTTTCTTTTTTGAAACCCGCCACTGGTACATACTTGATGGCAAATGCCAAAATTGAAAAACAAGGCAAAACTTTAATACATACGGAGTGTTCGATTTATAACGATAAACAAGATATTGTAGCAAAATCTAAAGCAATCCTATTTCGCACAAACCTAAAATAAGCCCACAAGAAGCCCAAGAGGGCTTTTATTTATGAATCCAATTTGGTTGTTTTAATCGGGTGCTTTCTTTAAAGAAGGCACCCTTTTTATTCATTTTGAACTTAGGATTTTAATTGCAATAAAAGCACCTTTGAAAAGTTAGTACAACAACATTATGAAAGAATCTACCGTACGGCCTATCTTTACGTACATAACGAAGAAGATGTTTGGATGTTGTCCAAGAAGCAACCTATCAGGCCCTGTTTGATTTAGGCCTGCAGGTAAATGATGTTACTCAAAAAGGTGGGAAATTGGTAATAGATTATCAACTTACAGGGCTTCCGAAGAATTTGAGTCAGGGTAAACTTGAAACGATTAACCATAATTTAGAATACCTTTTCTGGTTGGTTGATAAGGAATATTTAACCAAATGGATAGCCAATTAAAATTAACAGTAAGATTTCTCTAATAAGTTTTCATCTCCACAAATTTTTCGATGATGATTAAAAAAATAATAAAAAAATGGTAACATATCATTATCTGAAAATTTAAACAGGTGTTGGATGGGGATGGAGGAAAAAGGAATGGATTTTGACGTAATTGTGGTAGGTGCCGGACTTGCCGGGCTAGTAGCAACGGCGGAAATCGCTGATGCCGGGAAAAAAGTGCTGCTCTTGGATCAAGAGCCCGAAGTTTCTATGGGTGGACAGGCCTGGTGGTCGTTCGGTGGTCTGTTTTTAATAGATTCCCCGGAGCAGCGGCGGATGGGGATTAAGGATTCCAAAGAGCTAGCCTGGCAGGATTGGCTGGGAGCGGCTGGATTTGACCGGGAGGAAGACGAAGATTATTGGGGACGAAAATGGGCGGAAGCCTACATTGATTTTGCGGCGAGGGAAAAGCGCGCGTGGCTGCATGAGCTGGGTGTACGCTTCTTTCCGGTTGTAGGCTGGGCCGAACGCGGCGGCTATCTTGCTGATGGGCATGGAAACTCGGTCCCACGCTTCCATATTGTCTGGGGAACAGGCCCCGGTATTGTGGAGCCATTTGAACGTCGTGTCCGTGAGCACATGAAAAATGGGCTGGTTCAGTTTCTTCCGCGTCATCGGGTGGACAATCTCATAACAAGTAACGGTGCTGTTACAGGCGTAAGTGGTTCTGTTCTTGTCCCTAGTTCCGCCGCCCGCGGGGAGGACAGCAGCAGGGAAGTTGCAGGCAGCTTTGAATACAGTGCCCATGCCGTATTAATTTCAAGCGGAGGAATTGGTGGTAACCACGAATTGATTCGAAAAAATTGGCCATGCAGTCTTGGCGAGCCTCCTAAACAAATGCTTTCAGGCGTACCGGCGCATGTTGACGGCCGGATGCTTGCCATTACCGAGGAAGCTGGCGGCAGAATTGTCAACCGCGACCGCATGTGGCATTACACGGAGGGCATCAAGAATTGGAATCCGATTTGGAGCAAGCATGGTATTCGGATTCTGCCGGGGCCTTCCTCCATTTGGCTGGACGCTCGTGGTCAGCGTTTTCAGGCGCCAAACTTTCCGGGCTTCGACACATTGGGCACCCTTGAAGCCATCAAAAAGACAGGCTATGATTACTCCTGGTTTATTTTAACGAAAAAAATCATTAAAAAGGAATTTGCCCTATCCGGCTCAGAACAAAACCCTGATTTAACGGGAAAAAGCATTCGTAAGGTGTTAGGCAGAGCAATTGGCGATGCACCCGCTCCAGTAAAAGCTTTTATGGACAAAGGGGAGGACTTTGTCATCGCCGATAACTTGGCTGACCTCGTCAAAGGAATGAATAACCTGACAGGGGAAAATTTATTGAATCTCGCGGATATCGAACGCCAGATTCAGGCACGGGATCGGGAAATCGATAATAAATTTACGAAAGACCTGCAGATTACAGCGATGCGCGGGGCGCGTCATTATATCGGAGATAAGCTAATCCGGGTTGCTCCGCCGCATAAAATCCTCGACCCGAAAAACGGCCCGCTGATTGCCGTCAGGCTGAATATCGTCAGCCGGAAAACACTGGGCGGGTTGCAAACGGATTTATCAGGAAGGATTTTGAATGAATCGGGCAATCCGGTTCCAGGTCTTTATGCTGCCGGTGAGGTATCAGGATTTGGCGGCGGTGGTATCCACGGCTATCGTGCTCTCGAAGGGACCTTTTTGGGCGGATGTCTGTTCACTGGCCGTGTTGCGGGAAGGGCCATTGCTGCAGAATTAACATAGATTAATAGATGGATAGGGACGTCTTTACGAAAAGGTAGAGACGTTTTTTTGTATGTACAACGAAATTTTCAATTATTTTTCATAGAAAATAATACTAAAGTAATAGCTGCATAAAAAAATATGTATAAATGACTTATAGTTTCTTCAGTAAAAAAATTATATAACTAATTTAATAAATATTATTGAGGTGAGTCTATTGGAGCAAAATACGCATGTTAGATACAAGGGAAAAGATTATGAAATTATCTACAGGTATACTTCCGGTTATTGCGAAATTAAAGAAATAGACTCTTTATATATTGTCGAATTAGTCCATATTACGGAACTAACGATTGCTAGTTAAATAAAGGTAAGCGTTGACAAATTTTAAGTCCACCTATATATTCTTATTAAGTTAATGAAAGTGACGGAGAATTGGAGACTCACACAATTGCTATAGCTGTAATTGCGTGAGTCTTTTTTTATAAAAATTGTAAGAATGGGAGTGATTGCGGTGGCAATGCAGACAGATTTTGCTTTTCAAACAACTGATGGCGTGGAAATCTATGCTAGCAAGTGGGTGAAGGGGAGCGAGGAAAAGCCTCGTGCCATTGTACAGCTTTCACATGGTATGGCCGAGCATATAATGCGTTACGATAGGTTTGCAAGGGAATTGGTTTTCCACAATATATTTGTCTACGGAAACGATCACCGCGGTCACGGTAGAACCGGTAATCAGACAAACAGTATCGGATATTTTGCCGAAGAGCAAGGATTTGAAAAAGTAGTCCAAGATATGCAAACACTGACAACCATCATCGAAAAAGAAAATCCAGATGTGCCGGTTTTTTTATTCGGGCATAGTATGGGTTCTTTTCTATCAAGACGCTATATTCAATTATTTGGAGACAGGCTAGCTGGGGTGATTCTTTCCGGCACAGGCGGCGACCCAGGTCTTCTTGGGAAAATCGGCAAAATGGTTGCTTCTAGGGAGAAAAAAACGAAAGGAAGCAGGACACCGAGTCCTTTGATGAATAATTTAACCTTCGGAAGCTATAATAAAGCGTTTCGTCCAGCCAGGACAGAGTTTGATTGGTTAAGCAGGGATGAACAAGAGGTTGATTTATATTTGGCCGACCCGTATTGCGGCGGTGTTTTTTCAAGTGGCTTTTTCCATGATCTGCTTCTCGGACTGGAAACCATCAATAAACCTGAAAACATAAGGTCAGTTCCAGCCATGCTGCCCATTTTCATTATTTCCGGAAGTAAGGACCCGGTTGGCGCGAATTCAAAAGGTGTCATCAAAACTTATAATGCCTATAAACAGGCCGGGCTGGCTGATGTAAGCTATAAATTATATGAAGATGCCCGCCATGAACTATTGAATGAGACCAATAGGGACGAAGTTCACGCGGATGTTGTGAACTGGATTCATAAACTTATTTAATAAGTCCATAATTTAGTAACTGGTCCCGTTCCCTATCGCAAAACCCGAAAAAACAGCCGAATATGCAAACCAATTTGTACCGTGTTTTGTACTAAAAGAAATGGCTCAGTTCAACTATACTGAGCCATTTCCCATCCACTAAAACTCAAATTTTACAGGTCTTAAAAATAAATCTTTTAATGTTTCTTCTGCATTTTTATTCTCAAATATGATCTCAAATAACGCATTACAAATTGGGAGTTGAACGTCATACTGATTGGATAATTCCATCAATGCCCTTACAGTTGCAACACCTTCTGCTAATCTTCCAAACTCTTTTCCTTCTACTAATAACTGACCGAATTTTCTATTGTGACTATGTTCAGAGAATAACGTTGCTTCAAAATCTCCCAGATGACTTAATCCATATACAGTTACATCATTTCCTCCCATTGCTCTAACTAGCCGAGAGATTTCCCTTGTTCCCCTTGCCATAAGTGAACCTTTTAAACTGCTATAATTTAACCCATCCAACATTCCTGCTGCTATACCCATTACATTTTTTGCTGCAGCACCAATCTCATTCCCAATAAGGTCTTGCCCATAGTAGAACCTAATTAAATCACTATTTAACTCTTGGACAATTTTTTTGGTTACTTCAATATTGTCAGAACCGATAACCATACAGTTTGGTATATTACTCACGAAATCTTGTACGTGCCCAGGTCCAACCCATACTGCAGTATTTACATTTTTTCCAACCTCTTCTCCAAATACTTGGGAAAGTCTTTTTCCACTACTAGCTTCTAACCCCTTCATACACAAAATAAAGGTTTTACCTTGTATTGTATTTAATGTACTTAATTGATTTGCAAATGAACGTAATTCTTGCGCACTAATGGAAATAATTATTATTTCTGCAGATGATATAGCTTTTTCTAATGAATTAGTTAGTGCTACATCCTCTGGTAAAGATAGATAGTCATTTTTTTGAGTCTCTTTTAATCCAATAAAATTCCTGGAGCTTTCTCTCCCCCATAACATAACATTGTGCCCAACTTTATTAGCATACCAAGCTAAAAAGGTTCCCCAACGCCCACAACCTAAAACTGAAATATTCAATATTTCACCCTCATTTTTTTAAAATTCATCATTTACTCTTTTAAAATTGCCCTTCCATCTCTTGAATCTTTACTCTCCATCATCTCAAAGCCCATGCGAAGGCAAGATTTGAATCGCTTATCTCTGGCTTTGCAGAGTCTCTTTTCATCATCTTTGAAAAAAATTCGACAAAATTCGTGTTTTTCTCTTGACGATAGTTTGTGAAATATGTAATATTATAAAGGTCGGATTTGTTCAAAAATATTTCACACTTTTTAATATGCGGGTGTAGTTTAGTGGTAAAACCACAGCCTTCCAAGCTGTTGTTGTGAGTTCGATTCTCATCACCCGCTCCATTACATAGTAACCAACGCAGTGTACCGTTTCGCAAAGAACGTTGCGCTGCGTTTTATTATTTTTCCTTAGGAATTCCCGAGAATCCGATAGGAAGCTTCCCCGCCATGTATTTGAACAAACATGTTCATTAATGATTCTGTTAGCTTTTTGGCGTTTTCCAAATCAGTTGATGGTCTTAGGTAAATGATTTGCAAAGCATTTTTAGTTGCGGTGGTGACGGCAGATCTTTCAGAATCGACAAATGGACTTCCAAACGGTCCGTTTGCATCAGATGTTAAAATAAGTCGCTCGAGAGAATTGCTTCTGCCGTTTAATCCTATATAATCCTCGCCCGCTCTTCCAATACGGATTTCCACTGGTTCCTCCAATAAATCCCTATCATAAAGGCCAATCGGCACCTGATATTGCAACGAGAAAAAATTATATAAGTCAACCGCACTCTGCCCGGACGCAAAGTAATTTTGCTTTTTTACTCTTCTGAACAAAGCTTCGGCCGAATGGCGATACCGGTTCGGATCCTTCCCAGTCTTCTTAAAAACATTCCGCCATTCCTGGATTCCGGGAAGGTCGGTGACACTTTTTTCTTCCAGGTCAAAGAAAATTGATTCTTGAAAAAGCTGAAGCCGCCCTTTTAGCATCTGCGGCGACTCGCCCACTGTTATATTGCTATATTCGATTACCCCGACTTTAAAATTGGGTATCAGTTCTGTTAACTCTGTTGAAACCTGAATTTCCAACGTTTCCACCTCCAAAATTTCCTTAAAATAGTTTATCATAGATAGATGGCTGATAATAATTTTATTACTTCAAATAGATAAATACAGGGACGAAGGGAGGTACAAATAAATGGACATTCAGACATTAAAACAAGAAATCATAGCTTACAGCAAAGAAATCGGTATCGATAAAATTGGTTTCACGACTGCTGACCCATTTACGGAATTGAAAAACCGTTTAATCCGCCAGCAGGAACTGGGATATCAATCAGGATTTGAAGAGCCGGATATTGAAAAACGGACCACTCCTGCATTAATAATGAATGGTGCTCAGTCGATTATTTCGATCGCGTTAGCATACCCTTCAAAAATGACATACCGTGTGGAGAGCAAAAAGGGGGAAAGGCGGGGGATTTATGCCCGCGCTTCGTGGGGCCAAGATTATCATCATATTATTAAAGACCGTCTGCAGAAGCTTGAGGAGTTTATTTTAATGAAGGTTCCAGAAGCGCAGCTGAAATCGATGGTCGATACAGGCGAGCTCTCGGACCGGGCTGTCGCCGAGCGGGCGGGAATTGGCTGGAGCGGAAAAAATTGTGCCATTATTACCCCGGAGTTCGGTTCGTATGTTTATTTAGGAGAAATGATTACGAGTATTCCATTTGAACCGGATTCTTTAGTCGAAGACCAATGCGGCTCCTGCACGAAATGCCTTGAGGCTTGTCCGACGGGAGCATTGATTCAAGGCGGACAGATTAACGCGCAGCGTTGTGTTTCTTTTTTAACCCAGACGAAGGGATTTATTCCTGACGAGTTCCGCGAGAAAATCGGCAATCGTATCTATGGCTGCGATTCCTGCCAGACCGCGTGCCCGCATAACAAGGGAAAGAACTTTCATTTTCATGCTGAAATGGAGCCGGACCCAGAGGCTGTAAAACCGCTGTTGAAGCCTATTTTAAAATTAAGTAATCGCGAATTTAAAAATCGCTTTGGCTATTTGGCAGGATCCTGGAGAGGGAAGAAGCCGATTCAGCGGAACGCCATGATTGCGCTGGCCCATTTTAAGGATGAGACGGCAGTTGATGATTTAATTGAAGTTCTGGAAAACGAGGCAAGTCCCGTTGCGAGAGGGACAGCGGCCTGGGCGCTTGGCAAAATTGGCGGGGACTCTGCAGAGGCAGCATTAGTAAAAGCGTTGGACCATGAAGCAGATATCGAAGTGCGGAATGAGATTGAAAAAGGGTTGAATTTTATTAAATGAAGGAAGAGCAGATAAATGGTTCTGCTCTTTTTACCATTTCCTCGTAAAGTAGACTGAACTGGTTAAAATAGCGCCTTTATTTTAACCGTCCTCATGAAATTTGAGGTGTCCTGGTCAAAATAGGGCCTGTTATTTTTCCCGTTTCATCAAAATAAGAGGTGGACCCGTCAAAATCGTTCCCGCAATTAGGGAAATTTACCCCATTAATTAAATACCCCTAACGAAAATTGTCAAACTCTTGATTTTATCCCGCTTCCTTTCATATGTATGAAAGTGAAAGGAGTGAAAAGCCAAATGCGTGATGCCCTTCAGAAGCTTTTTGATTTCAGGGTCCAGCAATTCGTTGCTAATCCAAACCAGCGAAATGCCAAAGACTTTTTTTCAAAAGCCGTGCAGAAACGGGATACTCTCTCGAAAAGGTCAGCAGAAATCGTCAAGGTGAAAGCGTCCGGGAAAATTCTTACCACCACCGATGAAGACGATTTCCAGCAGGTGAAATACCTTGCCCATTATCAATATTTAATCAAACAAAAAGGAAGTTTATATCTTGAGGAAGAGACCGAAGAAAGAATGGCAAAGTTTTATCACGGGGCTTTAATTATGGATGAAGAAATCCACCCGCCATTATATCAGGAGTATCAATCCGAAAACCAGCCCCCATCCGAAGCAGTGCCCCCAGAACCCAATGAAGAACGAATCAGCTACCAATACAACCGACTCCAAGCTGTCCAATACGCGGAGCGCTGGTGGAACAGCTACAATCCCGCCTATAAAAAATTTGAAAACGACTGTACCAACTTTATCTCGCAATGCCTTCATGCCGGGGAAGCTCCAATGCGGGGCTATCCAAACCGCGGCACAGGCTGGTGGCTGCGAAGCCATAATTGGAGCTACAGCTGGGCAGTGGCCCACTCGCTCAAAATGTATTTCGCGCAATCCAAGCTTGGGTTAAGAGCACAAGTGGTATCAAGCCCCGACCAGCTAACATTGGGAGATATCATTTGTTATGATTTTGAAGGGGACGGCAGGTTTAATCATAATACGATCGTAACGGGCAGGGATGCATACGGGATGCCGCTCGTCAATGCCCATACGTACAACAGCCGGCAGCGGTACTGGGCATATGAAGATTCCTCCGCCTATACGCCAAATATTAAGTATAGGTTTTATTCCATAATAGACGGCTAAGGCCCCATTCTTGAAAAAGTGGTATAATAGCTTTTAGAGTTTTTTAAGAGGTGAAATTCATGTCAGTGCACGTTGTCCTATACCAGCCAGAAAACCCATCCAACACCGGGAATATTGCGCGCAGCTGTGCTGCCACCAATACTAACTTACACTTAATCGGGCCATTAGGTTTTTCTTTAGAAGACAAAATGCTGAAAAGAGCGGGGCTAGACTATTGGGAATTCGTTAACTTGGTTTACTACGATTCTTTAGATGTATTTTACGAAAAAAATGCAGGCGGCGAATTTTATTATGTAACGAAATTCGGAACGAAGCCGCATACAACCTTTGACTACAGCGACACCACTAAAGATTATTATTTTATTTTCGGTCGCGAAACAACCGGTCTCCCAAAAGCGGTCATTGAAAAAAATAAGGACGCAGCTTTAAGGATTCCGATGAATGACAAGGTTCGTTCATTAAACCTGTCCAATACCGCAGCGATCCTCATTTATGAAGCACTGCGCCAGCAAAACTATCCAAACCTTAAATAAAAAAAGACTGCCGGAGCAGTCTTTTTTTATTTATTCGAACCTGGTTTGTCGTTGAATCCTGCAGTGAAAATAGCTGATAAAAATGCGATCATAACTAAAATGATTAGAAAAGTACCCATTATGTATATCCCCCTTCTTTAATCAAGTTTTCATTTTATACACATATAATTATTATAGCCTAACTTCCAAAAATGAAAAGGGCAAGTTGGTGAAAAAAGAAAAAGAAAAAGAGTAATACGTCTTGGTTACGCATGTTCGATTGTTAAGGTGCATAGAGTATATTAATCGTCTCTGATTAAACTACAGGGGGAGGGCCTTATGGACATTTTAAAAAAAATCGAGAGATTTCGTGAAGAAGAAGAGAAACTTCGCTGGGAAGGAACGTTTGCCGATTATTTGGAGCTGTTAAAGGAAAAGCCATGGGTTGCACAGTCCGCACATTCTCGAGTTTATAATATGATAAAGGATGCCGGAATCGAAGAAGTTAACGGGACGAAGAAATATAATTTCTTTAGTAATCAGTTATACGGTCTGGAGGAAGCATTAGAACGATTAGTAGAGGAGTATTTCCACCCTGCAGCCAAACGTCTTGATGTTAGAAAACGGATCTTGCTGTTAATGGGACCGGTCAGCGGAGGAAAATCCACACTTGTAACCATGCTGAAAAGAGGTTTAGAAAAATACTCACATACGGATCGCGGCTCTGTATTTGCCATTAAAGGGTGCCCAATGCATGAGGATCCGCTCCATTTGATTCCCCATCATCTAAGGCAGGATTTCTTTGACGAATACGGAATCAGGATTGAAGGCAATCTTTCCCCATTGAATATGATGCGTTTAGAGCAGGATTACGGCGGCAGAATTGAAGATGTTCTGGTAGAAAGAATCTTTTTCTCTGAAGATAAGCGAACCGGGATTGGAACCTTCAGTCCATCTGATCCAAAGTCTCAGGATATTGCCGACTTAACAGGAAGCATTGATTTTTCAACAATCGCTGAATTTGGTTCAGAGTCTGACCCGCGTGCTTACCGTTTTGACGGGGAATTAAATAAGGCTAACCGCGGGATGATGGAATTCCAGGAAATGCTGAAATGTGATGAGAAATTCCTCTGGCATTTATTATCGTTAACCCAAGAGGGGAATTTCAAAGCGGGAAGATTTGCGCTCATCAGTGCCGATGAGCTTATTGTCGCCCATACCAACGAAACCGAATACCGCTCCTTCATCTCCAACAAGAAAAACGAGGCCTTGCATTCACGGATTATTGTAATGCCAATTCCGTATAACTTAAAGGCTTCCCAAGAAGAGCGGATTTATGAAAAAATGATCCGTGAAAGTGATGTTTCCGATGTTCATATTGCACCGCATACGTTAAAGGTAGCATCCATGTTTACGATTCTTACCCGATTAAAGGAACCGAAAAAAGGCGATATCGATCTCATTAAGAAAATGCGCCTTTACGATGGCCAAAGTGTCGAAGGCTTTAATTCCGCCGATGTGGATGAACTTAAGAAGGAATATCCGGATGAAGGAATGAGCGGAATTGACCCTCGTTACGTCATCAACCGAATTTCCTCAACCATTATAAGAAAAGAAGTGCCGTCTATTAATGCATTGGATGTATTGAGGTCATTGAAGGATGGTCTTGACCAGCATCCGTCAATTACCGCTGAACTGCGCGAGCGCTATATGAATTATATCTCTTTAGCACGTAAAGAGTATGATAATATTGCGAAGAAGGAAGTTCAAAAAGCATTCGTATATTCTTATGAAGAGTCTGCGAAAACGCTGATGGATAATTATCTCGATAACGTCGAGGCTTATTGCAACAAAGCCAAGCTGCGCGATCCGTTAACCGGGGAAGAAATCAATCCGGATGAAAAGCTGATGCGTTCGATTGAAGAACAAATTGGCATTTCGGAGAATGCAAAGAAGGCCTTCCGTGAGGAAATCTTAATTCGAATTTCTGCTTTTGCAAGGAAGGGTAAACGGTTCGATTATAATTCCCATGACCGTCTTCGTGAAGCGATCCAGAAGAAGCTGTTTGCCGACTTGAAAGATGTAGTGAAGATTACCACTTCAACCAAAACGCCGGATGAGCAGCAGCTGAAGAAAATTAACGAGGTTGTCGCCCGCTTAATTGATGAGCATGGATACAATTCAACATCCGCAAATGAACTATTACGGTATGTCGGCAGTTTATTAAATAGGTAGGGTTAAAAGACTGGTGGATGTTATTCTGCCAGTCTGTTTTTTTCACTTAACTTTGAAAATTGTCCAGTTACAGCGCCTAGGGCTCGAAGGTCTACAGCCAATCCGTCAAGAAGGCTAAAAAACAGCCTTCTCGCCGGCTCGTCTGTAGCCTTGCGCCCCTGGTCAAGGCGCATCCGTTTTTCTTTTCGGCTCGTCCATTTTCATAGGCGAACGAACCAATTGTCAAAATAATTTGTAAATTATTCTCCCTTTCTGCATAGGATAAAGTAATCCATATTTCTCTTCATTTTTCCATTCTCGTTATTGTATGTTTTTTGATAAAAATGTGTGATTAATTGAAAGATTTCATTTTAAGGAGGGGTTTTCAATGTCTGTAAATAACCATCAATTTGTGATTTCGAAAGAAGATTGGTCCCTCCACCGTAAAGGCCACGATGACCAGCAGCGCCATCAGGAAAAAGTCCAAGAGGCTATTCGCAATAATTTACCAGATCTAATTACAGAAGAGAGTATTATCATGTCTAACGGTCGAGATGTGGTAAAAATTCCGATACGTTCTTTGGACGAATATAAAATTCGATATAATTATGATAAAAACAAACACGTGGGCCAAGGTGACGGTGAGAGTCAAGTAGGGGACGTTGTGGCGCGTGATGGATCAAACAGCGGCCAAAAAGGTCCAGGCAAAGGGCAGGGTGCCGGCGACCAGGCGGGAGAGGACTATTTTGAGGCGGAGGTTTCTCTAATGGAGCTTGAAGAAGCCCTTTTCAAGCAATTGGAGCTGCCAAATTTAAAGAAAAAAGAAGACCAGGAACATCTCGTTGAAAACATTGAATTCAACGATATCCGAAAAACAGGGCTGATGGGAAATATCGATAAAAAGCGGACGATGATGACTGCTTTTAAGCGGAATGCGATGAGCGGGAAACCGGCTTTCCATCCTATTTACAAGGAAGATTTGAAATTTAAAACCTGGAATGAAGTGGTGAAGCCGGATTCTAAGGCTGTGGTGCTAGCGATGATGGATACAAGCGGTTCGATGGGAATATGGGAAAAGTATATGGCACGCAGTTTCTTCTTCTGGATGACCCGTTTCTTACGGACAAAATATGAAACGGTCGAAATTGAATTTATTGCCCACCATACCGAGGCGAAGGTCGTATCTGAGGAGGACTTTTTCTCGAAAGGGGAAAGCGGCGGAACGATCTGCTCCTCTGCTTATAGAAAAGCTCTTGAGATTATCGAAACGAAATACAATCCACGCAAGTATAATATTTATCCATTCCACTTTTCAGACGGAGATAATCTCACATCAGATAATGCGCGCTGCGTAAAGCTGGTGGAGGAATTAATGAAAGTATCCAATATGTTTGGCTATGGAGAAGTTAATCAATACAACCGTCATTCTACTCTAATGTCCGCCTACAAAAACATCAAAGATGAGCATTTCCGCCACTATATCCTCAAGCAGAAAGCAGACGTATTCCACGCTATGAAAAGCTTCTTCCAAAAAGAGGAGAACGAAGTATTTGCATAAAAAAAGGCAGGTGCCGACACCTGCCTTTTTTCGTGCAACGAGATGTAGTGGGTTTTTGAATTATCCAAACAATTAAAATTCTCCTTTAAATTTTGACGAATTTGTGATAGTGTAATCTTAAATAAAGGATTTCCTGCAACAAATAATATAAATGAAGGATTACCTTCGTTTTTCTAGTGAGGTGATGGAATGAACTCACAATCATTTAAACAAAGGATTAAAGAAAAATTCCCTGATTTATCAACAGGTCAAAAAAAAGTGGCTAATTACCTGATTGAACATCTTAACCAAGCTGCCTTTAAAACGGCTTTTCAAATTGGCCGTCAAGCAGCAGTGAGTGAAACCACAGTGATCCGCCTTTCGTATGCATTGGGCTTTGAAAGCTTTAGTGAGATGCAGGCTGTCATTCAAGAAGAGCTGCTCCGCGAAAATCAAGCTGCCATTAGCGAACATACCATTATGCAAATTGGTTCTAGCGATCCTTTTAAAAGAGTCATCTTAAACGAGATTCAAATTTTAAAACAATTGATTAATAGAAGAAATGTACAGGAGATTTGGAAAGCGGTTGATGCACTTATAAAGGCAGATCAAGTGTTAATCGCCGGGCATATGCTATCCCACGCTGCTGCCTATTGGTTTTCCTATATGCTTGGATCGATCAGAGACCATGTAGACTTATGCTCTCCAACAGGGGACTTTATAGAGAAATTATCTAATCTGACTAAAGATTCTGTTGCTGTAGTATTTTCCTTTTCAAGGTATTCCACTCAAACTATGAAGATGGCTGAGTATGTTTCGGAAAATGGAATTTGTTTAATTACGGTGACAGACCGGATGCTTTCCCCAGTTGGGAGAATTTCCGATATTGTCCTGACAACAGAAGAAAATGTCCAAACCGGCAGCAATTCTATTGCGTCGGTCATTAGTTTGGTTGATTTAATTATTGAAGGTATTCACGAAAAAGACACGGAGCGGATTCGGGCCCATCAGCAAAAATTAGAAGAAATGTATTCAAGCTTTAATGTTTTTAGTGAATGATTGCGAGCAGAAATTAGAAATGAGATGTCGATCATGAATCCAATTGATTATATTGAGCAAAACAAAGAATTACTATTTCAAACCTATCACGATTTGCATAGAGTGGCGGAGCCCAGCTGGGAAGAGCAAAAAACATCACAATATTTAGTGAACCGCTTGAAAAATGCAGGTCTTCTCATCAAGACGTTTCCCACCCATTACGGAATTGTCGCCGAGATTCCCGGACAATCCGACCAGGTTATCGCTTTAAGAGCAGATCTGGACGCTCTTGTTCAGGAAGTGGATGGTGTGGTAAAGGCCAATCATTCATGCGGACATGATGCCCACAGTACCATGGTTCTTTATTCTGCCTTGGCTTTAGCTGCGAGTGGCATGAACCCGAAGCATACCCTAAGATTTATTTTTCAGCCTGCAGAAGAAAAAGGCGAAGGTGCCCTACAGATGATGGAGGACGGTGCACTAGAACAGGTTAAACTGTTGTTTGGCGTTCATATGCGCCCGCAATTTGAGGTTCCTTATTCGCATGCCTCACCTGTGATTATCCACGGTTCTGCAGGGACAGTGAAAGGGACGATTAAAGGTAGACAAGCCCATGCGGCACGTCCTCAAGACGGGATCAATGCGATAGAAGCTGCGGCGCTGATTGTCCAGAAACTTAAAGGGATTAAGCTTGAAACCAAGCTGCCTTATTCCATCAAAATGACCCAGCTGCACACTGAGAACGAATCATCTAATGTGATTCCGGAAACGGCGGGCTTTACCATCGATGCCAGAGCCCAATCCAATGAAGTAATGGATATACTAACACAACGGACTCATGAAATCATGGAGCAAGTAATGGAGGAATCGGGTGCTTTTGTTCAGTGGAAGATGGAAGAGTACGTTCCTGCAGCAATTAAGAATGAAAAAGCTATAAAGTTTGCTGAAAACGCTATCAAGGATATTCTCGGGGAACATCAGGTTGTTCCAGTCTGTGTTTCTCAAGGGGGTGAGGACTTCCATTTTTACACAGTGAAAAACCCAGGGCTTCCTGCCACAATGATTGGATTGGGCTGTGGCCTTGCTCCCGGCCTGCATCATCCAAAGATGACATTTCAATTAGAAGCACTGCATTATGGCGCTAAAATCTTAACAAAAACCATAATGCTAGCTTTAGAAGAATACTAAAAAAAAAGAGGTGTTTTATGCAAAATACTGCTCGTAAAGCGGATGCTGTCGTTCAAACTTCACCCCAGGGAAAAGAACATTTAGAACGTAAGCTCAAAACTAGACATTTAACGATGATTGCCATCGGCGGGACGATTGGTACCGGTCTGTTCCTTGCAAGTGGTGCTACCATACATGATGCTGGTCCTGGCGGTGCGCTTGCAGCCTATATGATTGCTGGAATTATGGTTTATTTCCTAATGACCAGCTTGGCTGAAATGGCAGCCCTTATTCCGATTTCAGGGTCGTTTTCGACCTATTCGGCAAGGTTTGTGGACCCCGCTCTTGGCTTTGCAGTGGGCTGGAACTATTGGTACAATAACTCAATCATTCTGGCCTTGGAGTTATCTGCGTCTTCATTAATCATGAAATACTGGTTTCCCAATACACCGGGAATCGTATGGAGTGCAAGTTTTCTAGCTATTATTTTTGCATTAAATATTTTATCTGTTAAAGGATATGGAGAAGCAGAATTCTGGTTTTCACTGATCAAGGTTGTCACGATTATTGTTTTCATCGCCATTGGTTTATTAATGATTTTTGGAATCATGAGCGGTCATACTGACGGATTTGAAAACTTCACAAAGGGGGAAGCACCATTTAAAGGCGGCCTGTTTGCCATCTTCAGTGTTTTCATGGTAGTCGGATTTGCCTTCCAAGGAACGGAAATGGTCGGTGTTGCAGCGGGTGAAAGTGAAAATCCAGAAAGGGATATGCCGCGTTCCATCAAACAAATCTTTTGGCGGATTCTTTTGTTCTATGTTCTTGCGATTTTTGTTATTGGTGCTTTAATCAGTTACAAAGATCCAAATTTATTAGGCGGCGATTTGGAAAATATTGCTGTCAGTCCGTTTACACTTGTGTTTAAACACGCAGGATTTGCGTTTGCTGCTGCGGCCATGAATGCTGTTATTCTAACTTCGGTTTTATCGGCAGGAAATTCCTCTTTATATGTAGGCTCTCGTGTCCTTTGGACGCTTGCTGAGGAAGGTAAAGCACCTAGATTTTTGAAAAAAGTGAGTAAAGGCGGCGTACCGGTTAACGCCATTTATTTGACTACGTTAGTCGGAATGTTATGCTTTCTTACGTCCCTGTTTGGCGACGGAACGGTTTATAATTGGTTATTAAACGCTGCCGGGTTGGCAGGATATCTTTCTTGGTTGAGTATTTCCGTCACCCACTACCGGTTTAGAAAAGCTTATAAAGCCCAAGGCAGAGATATGAAAGACCTGCCTTATGTCGCCAAATGGTTCCCATTAGGCCCTATTTTGGCTACAGCATTATGTTTAGTCGCGATGCTCGGCACCAACTATGGAGCCTTTATCGGCGACAAGATAGACTGGTATGGAATTGCTGTTTCCTACATTGGACTGCCATTATTTATTTTGGGTTATTTAAGTTATAAAATCATGAAGAAATCCAAAATGGTTCCACTTCAAGAGTGTGATTTCAGCCGCGAATAAATTTGCTCCCCAAACCGCCAAATACGGCGGTTTGGCTTTTTGAAAAATTATGAAATAATGAATGATATACATATCAATTGAGGAGGGGACACAAGGTGAAAATAAAACAAGTTAACCTGCGTCATTTAAAGATGGATTTGCTTTATCCATTTGTAACTAGTTTCGGTGCAGAGTATGATAAGGATTTTATCCTTGTTGAAATCATGAATGAGGACGGGCTTGTTGGCTGGGCTGAGAATGTGGCTATGCCGACTCCTTATTATAATGAAGAAACGGTCAAAACCAATTGGCACATGCTGGAGGATTTTCTGATTCCGATTTTATTAAATAGTGAAATTCACCATCCGGATGAACTTGCTGAGAAATTTGCTCATATTCGCGGCAACTATATGGCGAAGGCATGCTTGAATATGGCTGTTTGGGATTTATATGCCAGAGAGCAAAATGCATCTCTAGCAAGTGTGCTGGGAGGAACGAAAAAAATAATCGATGTAGGCGTGAGTATCGGCATCAAGGATTCCATTGAGGCAACATTGGATGTAATTGAACAGCGCCGTGCGGAAGGCTACAAACGCTTTAAGTTAAAAATTAAGCCGGGCTGGGATGTTGAATTAATTGATAAGGTTCGTAAAGTTTTCCCAGATATTCCGCTCATGGCGGACGCTAATTCCGCTTACACCTTAGCGGATATGAATTTATTAAAAGCGCTGGATGACTATAATCTAATGATGATTGAACAGCCCTTGGCGTACAATGATATTATTGACCATGCAGAATTGCAGGCTAATTTAAAAACGTCAATTTGCCTTGATGAAAGTATCCATTCACTTGAGGATACAAAGAAGGCTTTGAAATTGGGAAGCTGTAAAATTATTAACGTAAAGGTCGGCCGTGTTGGCGGTTTAACGGAGGCTAAGAAAATCCATGATTACTGCCTAGAGCGGAATGTCCCGCTTTGGTGCGGCGGCATGCTAGAAGCAGGTGTCGGCAGGGCCCACAATATCGCCATGACCGCCATGCCTGGATTTACTCTTCCTGGTGATACAGCCGGTTCATCACTTTACTGGGCAGAAGACATTATCGAGCCGGAGGTCACGGTCGAAAATGGTACCATCACAGTGCCAACCACACCTGGAATGGGATATGAAGTAAGCATGGATAAAGTTAAAAAATATACTTTATATAGCAAGACATATCGCTGATAGAAATCGACAGGTTTGGGCCTGGCGATTCAGATTGTCGAGATTTTTCTCGGCAATTTTTTATTTTGTCTAAACCTAAAGGAGTTAGGGTTTGGCGAGTAAAATCTTGATTTGGGCGAGTAAATTTTGAAATTAGGCGAGTAAAAGTCAAAAGTTGGCGAGTAAATCCTCAAATCAAGCGAGTAAATTTTAAAAAGGTATTTTTTAGATCTCATATGTTACCTGAGCCAGGCTCGCCGCCTGGCTTTTTGGGGTGAATTCCCCCTGAAAAATAAGTTTGGAAAGTAAATCAGGTATTCCGGTAAGTATATGGCAAAAAAGTGTAAATAAAATCATGAATATGGCAAGTATTTCTCCCCATTTGGAAAGTAACCACACCAAATCGGAAAGTATATCCAAATAAATGGTAATGCGAGGACATTTTCCTCTAAGATTGCTTCGATTATGTCCTTCATGTCCTCATGAGGGGCTGGGGCTTAAAAGAATGAGGGGATAAGATGGGCCTCCATCATCCGAACTTTTTAAAAAGAATCGAGAAATCAATATATTGGAAAGCCAAAAATAAAAGGCCATCGAAAGTTTTTCGACAGCCTTTTATTTCTATTCAATTGATAAAATTCCGCTCTTACCTTGTTCCGCTTTTCCAAGCTTCTTCACATTTAATTTTGTTAAATTTGTGAAGATAACTGGTGTTACAACAGATGGTACGGATTTCTTAACAAAATTCAAATCAAACTTCAAAATCTCTTGACCATTAACTACTTGCTGGCCCTCGTGAACAAGTACGTTAAATCCTTCACCTTTTAAATTAACGGTATCCAAACCGATATGGATTAAAATTTCATAACCTTGCTTCGATTTGATGCCAATCGCATGTTTGGTTGGAAAAACATTCATTATTTCCCCGTCTACTGGTGATACAACAACCCCGTTGGCAGGGATAATTCCAAAGCCGTCACCCATCATTTTTTGTGAGAATACCTGATCAGGAACCTCTGAAAGCGGGATGATTTCCCCTTCAATTGGCATCACAAAGTCTTTATCAGTCAACGGCTGGAGACCGTTTGAAACTACTGGTTTATTTTCTTCAACACTTTTATCGAAATTTACCGCCTTCGTATCCATGTTCTTCATGGCATCGGCGACAAATTCAACCTCAGTACCGACAACAACCTGCAGGTTCTTTTTATTCAATTTCATGATCCCTTTAGCACCATGCGTTTTCAAGGCAGAATCGTTAACTTTATCCATATCCACCACATTTAAACGGAGGCGGGTTGTACAGTTATCAATCGTTGTAATGTTATCCCGACCGCCGATATCATTGATAAAATGATAAGCCATCATTTCATATTTGTTGCCTCCAGCAGTTGCAGCAGCTGGGGATTCAGAAATTTCCTCAGCAGATTCGTCCTCACGTCCAGGAGTTTTAATATCAAGTGCCTTTATTAAGAAATAGAAAATAGCGAAATAAACAACAGCATAAACAAGACCTACAACTAATAACAAGATCGGTTTTTCAGCGATATTGAAATTTAACAAATAGTCGATTGCACCCGCTGAAAAAGTAAATCCATCCCTAATTCCCAAAAGGGAGGTAATCCACATGGACAATCCTGTTAAGACAGCGTGAATTCCGTAAAGAATTGGCGCGATAAACATGAAAGAAAATTCAATTGGTTCAGTAATACCTGTTAAGAATGACGTTAACGCCAGACCGATAAACATCCCGGAAGTTGCTTTTCGCTTTTCCGGCTTAGCGGCAGCGATAATGGCAAATGCTGCTGCAGGAAGTCCAAACATCATAATCGGGAAGAATCCGGTCATGTATCCCCCGGCTGTTGGATCGCCTGCGAAGAAGCGGGCAATGTCTCCAGCTTTGCCTTCAAATTCGCCAAACTGGAACCAGAATAAGCTATTTAATACATGGTGCAAACCTAAAGGAATAAGCAGGCGGTTTAAGAATCCGAAAATACCGGAGCCAACTGCGCCTAATCCAATAATCCAGTTGCCAACTCCATTAATCGCATCCTGGATTGGCGGCCAAACAAAGCCGGCAATTCCCGCTAAAACGACCATCGCTAAGGAGGTAATAATCGGAACAAAACGTCTGCCGCTAAAGAATCCTAACCACTCAGGAAGCTTCACATCACGGTAGCGATTGTAAAGAAGTCCCGCGATGATCCCTGTGAGAATCCCTCCGAGAACACCCATGTTGATGTTTTTATCGATTGCTTTTGTTCCTTCTGTTAAAACTAAATAACCAATTGCACCAGCCAATGCTGCCGCACCATTATTATCTTTAGCAAATCCCATTGCTACCCCAATAGCGAAAATCAAAGCGAGGTTAGCAAATATGGCATTCCCCGCATTGGCAATAAACGGAATATCCAATAAATCCGGCTGCCCAAAACGAAGCAGCAATCCTGCTGCTGGCAATACTGCGATAGGAAGCATGAGAGCTTTACCGATTCGTTGTAAAAAGCCTAACATGATGTTTTCTCTCCTTTTATTAAAAGATTATCCTAGTTGAAAGCGCTTTTCGTGTACAAATATACCACCAACCGATTATAGATGTCTATACCAATTTAAAAGTGTTATTTTTTAAAATTATTCAAATACTTGATAAATCAATGTTTATAAAGGTTGAAAACGCTCTAATTTATTTCCTTAATAAAAATTGGTATAGACAACTAGAAAAAAGTAATGCTACTATTAAGTGAGAATCTGAAAGGAAGTAATGAAAATGAACCCAATAGATAATCTTATCTTAATTAAAGATATAAAAATCTATACAGAAGATCGCATTATTGAAAAAGGATATATAAAAATTGAAAATAACCACATCATTGAAGTTGGGAGATTAGAGGATCTTTCTAATGAAGGAAACTTTGAAATAATTGAGGTTCCTTCCAATTATATTGCGGTACCGGGATTCATTGATGTCCATATCCATGGAGTGAACGGTGCCGATACGATGGATGCAACAAAAGAAGCCTTGGACAACATGGCGTCGTCCTTGCCTGGTGAAGGAACAACAAGCTTTTTAGCCACCACCATGACCCATGAACCAGAACAAATTGAAAAAGCCGTTATCAATGCTGGTGATTATATATCTAATCAACCGGATAAAGGCCAGGCAGAAATTCTTGGGATCCATTTGGAAGGGCCGTTTGTCAATGCCAGCCGCGCAGGAGCACAGCCCGCACAATACATCATAGATCCAAATCTCTCATTATTAAAAGAGTGGCAAGAACGATCCAATGGAATGATAAAACTTGTCACCTTAGCTCCCGAGCGGCCAGGCGGTTTAGAGATGGTCCGTTATTTAAGGGAAAACGGTATTATTGCTTCCATCGGACATTCAGATGCCACCTTTGAAGAGGTAGGGGAAGCAGTAAAAGCCGGTGCCAATCATGTTACACATTTATTCAATCAAATGAGAGGCCTTCATCATCGTGAACCCGGCATAGTGGGTGCAGCCTTTTTGCATGATGAGTTAAAGGCAGAGATGATTGTTGATGGCGTGCATGTTCACCCGGAAATGGTCAAACTTGCCTTTAAACAAAAACAGAGTGAAGGAATTATCTTAATTACTGACTCGATGCGGGCTAAATGCTTGAAAAACGGCCATTATGACCTTGGCGGACAAGAGGTAACCGTGAAAGATGGCAAAGCTACACTTGCGGATGGGACTTTGGCCGGCAGTATTTTGAAATTGGGACATGCAGTAAAAAATGTCCTATCATTTACAGGCTGTACCCTTGAAGAGGCTGTTCAAATGGTTTCCGTGAATCCGGCAAAACAGCTAAATATATATGACAAGAAAGGCAGCATTGCGGCTGGAAAAGATGCGGACATCGTCATTCTTGATCACAATATGGAAATCTTCATGACTCTTTGCCGGGGAGCAGTTGCTTTTAAAAAGGAGGCAGAAAAAAAATGAAAATTATTGAAGTTAAAGATTATAACGAAATGAGTCTGAAAGCGGCGGAATATATCATTGAAAAAGTTATAAACAATCCTAGAATAAAACTTGGTTTAGCAACAGGCGGCACTCCTGTTGGAACTTACAAAAATTTAATTGCCGATCATCGGAAGAACGGAACTTCCTATCAACATGTTACAACATTTAATTTGGATGAATATATAGGGCTTTCCGGCGATAATCAAAACAGCTATCGTTATTTCATGAATGAGCAATTGTTCAACCATATCGATGTCCATGAAAGTAAAACCTTTATTCCGAGCGGGATTGTTAAAGATATGCAGGCTGAATGCCTTTATTATGACGATTTAATCGAAAAACATGGCGGGATTGATTTGCAACTACTGGGAATTGGCCAAAACGGTCATATCGGCTTTAATGAACCGGGAACCTCATTTCGTTCTAACACGCATGTCGTTCAGTTGGCGCCGTCAACCATTCAAGCTAACGCCAGATTTTTTAACAATATAGAGGAAGTACCAACCAAAGCCATTACCATGGGGATTGCTTCCATACTAAGAAGCAAGGAAATTTTACTTTTAGTTTCTGGAGAATCCAAGAATGACGCCATGTTTAAGCTGTTGAATGGGGAATTAACAGAAAATTTCCCGGCCTCTGCTCTGAAAAAACATCCTTATGTTACAATAATTGCAGATAAAGCGGCTGTTGCAGATTTAAAGCTGCCTTGTTAAAGGCAGGCATTAGGACATCAAAACGTCCTGAGTAAAGAGAGAAAGGTGTTAATGGCAAAATGATTAATAAGAACTCCCCCATTCCTATTTATTATCAATTGGAAGAGCATATTAAAGAGTTAATTGAAAAAGGGGAACTACTGCCGGGAGATGCCCTTCCTCCAGAACGGGAATACGCTGAAAAGTATAAAATCAGCCGAATGACGGTGAGGCAGGCCTTTACCCAGCTCGTTAATGATGGCTATTTATATCGCTTGCAAGGAAAGGGAACCTTTGTTGCAGAGCGGAAAATCGAGCAGCCCCTGCAAGGATTAACCAGTTTTACCGAGGATATGAAGACACGAGGAATGATTCCGGGGAGTCAGTTAATTCATTTTGAAATGATTCCGGCATCGATACAAGTTGCCAGTCAGCTTTCCATTTCGGAGTTTGCTCCAGTATATGAAATCAAAAGGATTCGTTTGGCAGATGGTGTTCCCATGGCGTATGAAACGAACTACATATCCGCCAATCTTATTAAAGGACTTACAGAACAAATTGTCAATCAATCATTATATGCCTATATTGAAGGGCAGTTACATTTAAAAATCGACAGCGCCTCTCAGATGATTGAGTCTTCAATTGCGAATCAAAATGAAGCAAAATTGCTTAAAATCAACAAGGGAGCGCCCGTCATGCTCATCCAGCGAAACACTTACTTAAAGGACGGGACCCCTGTTGAGTTAGTAAAGTCAGTTTATCGGGCAGACCGTTACAAATTCATGATTCAGATGAAGAGATAAAAATGATGGAGATTTTGCTATGTTCAATCAATACTTTAAAAAACTAAAAGAGCTATTGACCACTGTTGAAGAGGTGGAAGGAAAAAGCATAAAAGCGGCAGCACACGAGATTGCCAAGTGTATTGAAAATGATGGAATTGTTCATGTATTTGGCTGCGGCCACTCGCACATGATTGGGGAGGAGCTTTTTTACCGTGCTGGCGGATTGGTTCCAATAAACCCCATCTTGATCGAAGACCTTATGCTTCATAAAGGAGCAGTACGTTCGTCTCAACTGGAACAGCAAAATGATTTTGCCGATTCATTTATGGGGAACATCAGTATAGCGCCAAATGATGTCGTCATGATTGTTTCTACATCAGGAAGAAATCCGGTCCCCATTGATGTGGCAAAATGGGCTAAGAAACAGAAGGCCTTTGTCATTGCCATTACTTCACTTGCTTATCCAAAAAATGTTTCGTCCCGACATAAAGACGGACATTATCTGTTTCAAGCGGCGGACCTTGTCATCGATAACCACATTCCTATAGGGGATGCCATGATGGAGCTGCCAGATCTGGAAGTATCGTTTGGATCGGGTTCCACTGTTGTGGGCACAGCAATTGCCAATGGAATCATGGCCGAGGCGGTGAATATGATGGTGGAACATCAGTTTACTCCGCCTATCTTTAAAAGCGGCAATGCTGATGGTTCGGCTAAACATAATCGTGAGTTAATCAATAGATATAAAAACAGAATTCCTATGCTGGATAAATAAAGCATTTAATTACTCAAAAAGCTTGTGAAATCGCGGGCTTTTTTTGTGTTTTAAGACGTTAATTTCCATTAATACTTTCCTTAAGAAATTTAGAAAATAAGTAAGCAAGCGAAAATTTTTTCAAAAGGGGGTATTACAATTGATAAAAAAATCGGTTAGCTTAACTTTAACTGCTATCCTTACAATGGGTTTGGCTGCGTGTAACAATGACAGAAATGACATTAACGATCGTAACAGGGTGAGTCTGGATACGAACAACCGAAATAATGGCATCTTCAATGTTCGTAATGGCAGAGATGATGGGATTGACCATAATGGTCCACTGACGGAAGATTATACAAATAATGACAACAACGACCCGGACTTTGATGCAAATCTGTTTAATGATAATCGAAAAATAAGACGAACCAATGATGATACGGTTTCAGCTTATTTCACAAATTTAGACAGCGATCAATATCCTCATACGAGAGCTGTCTTAATCAGGGATGCTAAATATCAATTTGCCCGTCTCGACCCTAGTCAAGGCAATTGGTTCCAAACTGGAGTAATCGAGCAGGCACAGCCGTTCCTACAGGGACCAAACGTAAACGTGCCGACGCCAGCACCAGCACCTGCACCGAAGCAGACCCAGCCTGTCCCGGCTCCTGCGCCAGCACCAACACCAGCACCAACACCAGCACCAAAGCAGACTCAGCCGGCACCAGCACCAGCACCAGCACCTGCTCCTGCACCGAAGCAGACGACACCGGCGCCGCAGCCTAAGGCACCAGCTAAAAGTACTGCACCGACGACTGGCACAGTCGGTCAATATGCGCAGCAGGTGATTGATTTAACGAATGCCCAGCGGAGCAAAAATGGTCTTCCAGCCTTAAAGGCCGATGCACAGTTAAGTAGTGTTGCTCAAAAGAAGGCCCTAGACATGCAGCAAAACCACTATTTCTCTCATACAAGCCCAACGTATGGCTCGCCATTTGACATGATGAGGGACTTTGGTGTCACTTATAAATCAGCAGGAGAAAATATTGCGCAAGGACAGCGGACCCCACAAGAGGTAGTGAATGCCTGGATGAACAGTGAAGGCCACCGCAAAAACATTCTCAGCCCTAACTTTACCCATATTGGTGTAGGGTTTGAAGAAACAGGCAAGCATTGGTCGCAGATGTTTATCGGGAAATAAATGAAAACTCGCCGATTGGCAAGTCCGTTAGGACGAAGACAGAGGCGTAGTTGAATTTATGCGTTAAGTATAAAGCTTTCGATAGAAAGTTTATACTTATTAGCTAAATGAAAACTCGCCGATTGGCAAGTCCGTCAGGACGGTTCATGAGGCGTAGTTGAGTTTATACTTATTAGCTAAAAACACAGCAAAAAACCGACGGCACGAATGTACCGTCGGTTTTCATCATATTTGTTTTTTCAAAATGGATGTAAGAGTGGGGAATTTGAATAAAAAGGTTGTCCCTATGCCTTCTTTGCTTTCTACCGAAATGGTTCCTCCCATGGCCCGGACAATACTGTAGACAACCATCATACCAAGGCCTGTGCCATTTTTTCCTTTTGTCGAGTAAAACGGCTCTCCAAGCCGTTCGATTTGTTTGCCTGTCATGCCCATGCCAGTATCATTGACACAAATCGTTACATAGGTTTGATTAAATTCTGTAGATACACTCAAATATCCGCCATTTGGCATTGCTTCAATGGCATTTTTTAAAACATTCACAAAGCATTGGCGAAATTTCTGCCGATCTCCTTTAATCATCCCAATAACTGAAAAGTCGGTAATAATCTCAACAGAATTCTGTTTGGCTAAAGGCTGGACAATATTTATGATTTGCTTGAGTTCACTTTTAAGATTAAGCTCCTCGTACGTTTCGATGGAAGGCTTGGCAAAAGTCAAATAATCTTGGATGACTCTTTCTGCAGAATTTAGCTCTTCCTTGACGATAGATAAGTATTCTTTTCTTTTTTGCCGCGGGAGATGGTCATCCTCCAAAAGCTGTACAAATCCGCTTGCCGCCGTCAAGGGATTTCTGATTTCATGTGAAATGGCCGCGCCCATTTGTTCCACTGCTTTTAACTTTTCCGCCTTCACTAATTGCTGTCTCATTTCAATATTTTTTTGAATGAATTCAATAGCATAGGCGATAATTCCAATTCCAAGTGCGGGGATTATTAAATAAGCGACCCAAACATCGAGCCAATATGCATGGGTATCCGTTAATACCATGCCCACTACTGTCAAAGCACTCAGAGTCATTCCGAAGCAAATAGATATGAAAATGCGTCTTTCAGGACCTTGCTTCCAAAACCATGGGAAAATCCTCCAAACAACAATGGCATAGGGAATAAATAGCAGGGTCGTTAAAAACAAGCCAGAATTAATTCCAAAAAAGCTTCTCATAATAATGGCGGCCGCTACTAGAATCGGACCAATACCAATATATAATCCGCCGATGACGAGTGGAATGATTCTTAAATCGAACCTAGCGGAAGAAATAGGATTATAGGAAAATTGGATGCAAATCCAAAGCATCACAATAAAAAATACGATATAAGAGGACTTAGAAAGGGTAATCTTTTTACTTTTGTCGACTAAAATAAAACTGAAAAAGAGAAAGATGATTAAAATGGATAGATTTAAGAAAAGATGTTTTGTTACTTCCATTAACTTCACCATCCAAAAGACCTGTTAGGAAAATTTTACAGGTAAATTCCGCAGGTTTCAACAAATTTTACCTTTTTTTCTCAAAATTACGACAAATATGTGGAAAAAGTATATCGGAGGGATTCAAATGGTTCATTTACTCTATTATGCTACACCCATCTTAGCCGCTTTTATCGTTTTCGGACCCGTCTTTTTATTTAAATCATCAACCATTTCGGAGAATAAATCCAAGTATTATGAAGCATTGACAGAATTGGAAAAGGACCCTAAAAATGAGAAATTAAAATTAAGTGCCATCGAATTGGGACGCAAATTTTACGGTTCTGCAAGAATCACTGGTACCGCAACGACCTTTGATGAAGCCATCATAAATTGTGAAATTTACGCATGCGAAATGAATGAAACGGAAGCGTAGTGCTAAAGAAAAATAAAAATAATCGAGAACGGGGCTAAAGTCTGCGATGCCCCGTTCTTCTTTTTTTAGAATTTAGTCCATTTTTTGTCGAATTTTTGCGCTGACCTAAAAAAAGTATAAAAAAATCTAAAATCAGCAGGGTTAACGATAGGAATGAAAACATTTACAATAATTTTAGAAAGCACTTACAAAATCATGAAGAATTAAAAAAATCAAAAAAAGGAGGAGGATTTGCTAGTGAAAGCGCTGAAACGATTTTGTCTGCTCATAGATAGTCTTTTTGAAAAAGTGGCGTTAGGCTCACTGGTTGCCATGATTATCATCGTAACGCTGCAGGTTTTTACTCGAAAATTGTTTAATTTCGTATTGTTTTGGTCAGAGGAGGTTACTCTTCTGATGTTATGCTGGTTTTCGTTTATGGGAATTGCCATTGGCGTTCGTGAGAAACTGCATTTAGCCATTGAATCCTTTACCACAAAACTGCCACCAGCAGCGATTAACGTCATCGACAAAGTGGTATCTCTTGCTACAATGGCATTCGGTTATTATTTGTTGAAATATGGCTGGGATTTTACCGTTCTAATGAGTGAATCGACTCTGCCAGCAACAAAACTATCCAATGCTTGGGAATATGGTGTTATGCCGATTACAGGATTTATGATGATCATTTACGCTTTCTTGCAATTAATTGGTATTGACACAAGGAGACATAATGTTCAAGGTGGTGGCCACTAACGATGGATCAAACAACGATAGCCATAATTATTTTGCTTTCTAGCTTTGTTATCATGCTGGTGCTGCGTTTTCCGGTGGCACTTACATTGGCAGGTTCAACTGTTCTTACAATGATATATTTGAACATTCCGCTTGAGGTTGTTGGACAACGGATGATTCAAGGTGTAAATTCATTTGCATTATTAACAATCCCGTTCTTTATCCTGGCTGGACAATTAATGAATGAGGGTGGTTTGGCCGCTCGCTTAATTAATTTTGCCATGCTTATAGTCGGCCGTGTACGCGGCGGTTTGGCGATGGTAAACGTTCTTGCCTGTCTATTGTTTGGTAATATTTCGGGTTCTGCTGCTGCGGACGTATCATCTATCGGTTCAGTTATGATCCCGATGATGAAGAAAAAAGGGTACAGTAAGGAATTTGCAACTGGTTTAACTTCCGCTGCTGCGATTCAGGGTGTAGTTGTTCCGCCAAGCCATAACTTAATTTTGTACTCTCTTGCTTCCGGCGGTGTATCCATTGCAACCTTATTTATGGCTGGTGTAGTGCCAGGAATCCTGCTTTGTGTAACGCTTATGGTTGTAGCCCGCATTTTGGCTATCCGCCAAGGCTTCACTCAAACTACTATCATTGAGAAAAAAGATAGACCTAAGGTCATTAAAGATGGAATCATTTCGGTTATGCCAATTGTGATCATCCTGGGCGGAATATTCTCGGGTTGGTTTACCGCATCGGAATCAGGCGCTATCGCTGTTCTGTATGCAGTCATTGTTACTTTCTTTGTCTTCAAGGAAATTCCGTTCAGCCGGATGGGGGCCATCCTGATTCGTACCTTCAGGACAGTTTCGATGGTATTGTTTCTGATTGCAGCATCCAATGCTTTAGGTTATGTACTTTCGTTCCTGCAAATACCTAACATGGTGACAAATGGACTATTAAGTATCTCTGATAATCCGATTATTATCCTATTGATTATAAACGTGTTGCTGCTCATCCTCGGATGTGGCATGGATATGGCACCGCTTATCCTGATTATGACACCAATCTTGCTTCCTGTTGTTACTGCAATGGGCATGGATCCGGTTCATTTCGGTATCATTCTAATGTTGAACTTAGGAATTGGGCTTTTGACACCTCCGGTTGGTACGGTTCTTTTCATCGGCTCTGCAATCGGCGAAATCCCTATCATGAGAGCCGCCAAGGCAATGGCACCGTTTGGATTGGTACTCTTGGCAGCATTGATGCTGTTAACCTATGTACCAAGTCTTTCATTATGGCTGCCTAAAGTGTTAGGTCATTAATAATGGTTTCAGAGATTTAACTAGATAAAAATCAAATTTAAAATTGGGAAAGGGGATTTAAAATGAAGAAGTCAACGAAACGTGTATCTGTAACGCTTAGTGCAATTCTTGGAGCAAGTTTGATTCTATCCGCATGTGGAGGAGCCGCAGAAAAGTCAAACTCTTCCGATGGGTCAAAATCAGCCTCTGATGAAAAAACGTATTCTTTCCGTATTGCTGATAACCAGCCGGATAATTACCCAACTGTATTGGGTGATAAGAAATTTGCCGAGCTTGTTAATCAAAAATCAAATGGTCGCATTAAAGTTAGTGTTTTCGCAAATGGACAGCTTGGGGATGAGAAATCTGTCATTGAACAGGTACAGCTGGGAGCGGTTGAATTTGCTCGTGTAAGTACTGGGCCGCTTGCTGAGTTCAGTAAACAGCTGGGTGTTTTCAGTCTTCCTTACATCTTTGACAATTCCGAACACCAATGGAATTTCTTAAACGGTGAAAAAGGGCAGGAATTATTAAAGAGCCTAGAAGGAGCCAAAATGTTGGGCCTTGCTTATTATGATTCCGGTTCCCGTAACTTCTACACCAATAAACCTGTCAAGAGTGTTGATGAACTGAAGGGGCACAAAATCCGTGTTCAACAGAGCCAGATTAATATTGATATGATTTCAGCCCTAGGCGGCAGCGCGACTCCAATGCCTTATGGAGAAGTGTTCAGCTCACTGCAGACTGGCGTTATCGATGGAGCAGAAAATAACCTGCCAAGCTATGTTTCAGCTAACCACTATCAAGTTGCGAAGAATATCATTCTTGACGGCCACCAGCGGGTACCTGAAGTTGTGATCATGAGCAAATCTGTTTGGGATAAATTAAGCGACAAAGATAAAAAGATTATCCAGGAAGCTGCCCAAGAATCTGTTAAAACAGAAAGAGAAGAATGGGCTAAGATGGAGAAAGAGTCAGAAGCAAAAATGAAAGAATCTGGCGTAAACATTGTTAAGGTTGAAGATGTTAAGCCTTGGCAGCAAAAGGTTAAACCTGTAATCGATAAGTATCGTGCTGAATATAGCGACGTCCTAGATGCAATCGATAAGGCAAGAAAATAATCTATATTTTCTTAAGATACTGGGAAAGACTATGCTACTATTTATGCATAGTCTTTCTTTTTTCATTTTATAGAGAAACAAGGTGTGATATGCAACGTTATGGAAGATACGCATTCCGGCGGCTAAGAAATGCACTGCTTTTGAAGGATCAGTCCCTTATACGTAAGTTGTTTGTATTTTCTGCGCTGCTTGTTGTGGTCCCAATTGGTTTTATTGGTTTTTTTACATACGAGAAATCAGTGGAAGTGCTTGAGAATGAAGCAACTTCATACAGCTGGCAAATCATTAGACAGGTAAATACACATATTGAGTATTATGTGGGCGATTTTGAAATTGAGGTTTTAAAAATTTTGAACAACCAGACGGTTAAACGTTTTATGCAAATGGATACCAATGAGGAATTTAACTCAAGCGGGATGGAAAATGAACTAAAGCACGTGTTAGAAAATGCTGCCTACTCTAGGTCGGACATTTCGAATATTACGATATACGTGAACAATGTGGCAGCGGTAGATGCACTGAATATCCGCTATAATCGTTTCCATCCAATCGAGTCTTTTCAGTCAGAGTTCTTTCAAAAAATACTTCCGAACACAGGTGAACCTGTCATTTTCACACGGACACTTGAGGATGACGAGAACCAGGAGTATGTCATATCCATCGCGAGAAGGCTGTTTAGCTCGAAGACCTTGAAACCAATCGGATTTATTGTTATGGATGTAAATTTTAAGCGCTTTAAAGAAATTGCTAGTCAGGTTAACATAGGGAATTCGGGGTTTATGTATATCGTTGATTCGCAAGGGAATTATGTGTATAATCCAAACTTCTCCGAGCTAGGGAAAAAAGCTTCTTTTCCGCATATGAAAGAAATTCTACTTGGAGGAACAGGGGCGTTTGTCACAAGCGGAAAGGAGAAAAAATTACTCACATACAGCCATTCTGGGTTTCTTGGCTGGACAGTCATTACCGCTATTCCCTATAAGGAACTAATTAAAAGTTCTGTATATATCAGGAATACGATTTTTATGTATGCTCTTTTCACCGTGCTTGTTGCCGCCGTCCTCGGAATTGGTTTAGCCATTAGTATCATTAAGCCGATAAGAGGTCTGCAAAAGACCATGAAGAAAGTGGAAGAAGGTGATTTCAGCGGACAGGTCCAAGTCTTGTCAAAAGATGAAATTGGTGATTTGACGCACGGGTTCAATAAAATGCTAATCCGATTAAATGAGCTTGTAGATGAAGTATATCTTTCTAAAATCAGGGAAACGGAAATGCTGCTGCGTCAAAAAGAAATTGAACTAAAAGCACTTCAGGCCCAAATTAATCCGCATTTTTTGTTTAACTCTCTAGAAACCATTCGCGGAATGGCCTTGGAACATGGGATGGAGGAAATATCGGATATTTCCGCAGCATTGGCCAAATTATTGCGTTATAATATAAATAATAAATCGCAAACCGTATTGTTGGACGAAGAAATTCTCCATACAAAGGTATACCTGCGCATTCAGAAGCATCGTTTTGCTGATAAATTCGAGTATGAATTTGCGATTCCTGACTGGGCGAAAAAACAAACGATTGCTAAATTTTCAATTCAGCCGATCGTTGAAAATTCCTTTAAGCATGGGCTTGAACCGTCCGGTGGCATCTCAAAAATCACCATCACGGCGTTACAAGAATCGGAAGATGCCTATGTCATTAGAATTCAGGACAATGGAATAGGGATTGCTCTGCCAAGGTTGGAAGAAATCCGTCAAAATCTAAGACAAAAAGATGTCACAGAAGGCGGGCCCGGAATAGGTATGGTGAATGTGCATCGAAGAATCGTTCACCTTTTTGGCGACGAGTATGGTATCAGCGTTGAAAGCTGCGAAGGCAATGGTGCAGTCATAAGCATTCGCTTGCCGATGAACAGGCCTAGGGGTTAGCTGAATGAAGGATCTGAAGTCAAAAACATAAATTTTTTTGCTTTATTGGGAAGTGATGGCATGTACACAATACTCTTGGTTGATGATGAGAAATGGGTTCGTACTGCACTGAGGCATACAATCGCCAAGGCGGAACTGCCTTTTGAGGTCATTGGGGAATGCACCAATGGTCTAGAGGCGCTGGATTTTTTAAAGGAAAAACCTGCTGATTTGGTTATGACAGACGTAAGGATGGCCGTGATGGACGGGTTAGCCTTCGTAACGGCATTGGCAAATGGCGAGTCTCGTACTGACTGTATTATGATCAGCGGTTACGATGATTTTAAGTATGTACAGCATGCTCTAAGGTCAGGGGTATTTGACTACCTGCTTAAGCCGGTAGAGCTTGAAGAATTAAAAGAATGTCTGGATAAATGGGTAAAGCATCGCCAGGAAAGTGAAGAAGCGGCAGCTGCCCCCCAAAAAGAAGCCGATCCATCAGAATTATCCACTGTTGAGAAGGTCATTCAATACGTCAAAAGCAAAGTTCCAGGAGAGGTAACATTATCCGAAGCGGCCAACTACGTGCATTTAAATCCAAGTTATTTAAGTAAGCTTTTTAAAGATAAAACAGAACAGAACTTTGTTGACTTTGTGCTTGAAATCCGAATGAATGAAGCAAAAAAACTACTTGAGAGGACCTCCTTAAGGATTTCAGAAATAGCTGATCGGCTGGGTTATTCAGATATTACGTATTTTAGTAACTTATTTAAGCGAAAAACAGGAGTGACTCCATCTGAATATCGGAAGCGTGTCCAGACAAGCTAAAAATTTCCTCCATCGTAAAACCTGTGTAGATTTTTTTCTATCCAGGTTTTACTTGGCATTTCTTTGAAACCGATTGCAATCTATTCGGATCTAAGGTAAAATAAAACTATAAATGTTAACGTTAACATTTAGTTGAACTAACGGAAAAGGTTGCTATTAACAACAAATTTTTTTCAATCAATTTGTTAACGTTAACAATACTTTACTTACTAGGAAGATGGTGGACATATGCAAAACTTTATGGATGAGAATTTTCTTTTGAAAAATGAAACTGCTGTCCGTTTATATCATGATTATGCAAAGCAAATGCCAATAATCGATTATCATTGCCATTTAAGTCCAAAGGAAATTTATGAAAATAAAACATTTAAAAATATTACCGAAGCTTGGTTATATGGTGACCATTATAAATGGCGTTTAATGCGGGCAAATGGGGTTCAAGAGGAATTCATTACCGGCAGCGCAAATGACTATGACAAATTCATGGCGTGGGCGAAAACCGTTCCAATGACGATTGGAAACCCGCTTTATAATTGGACTCATTTAGAATTACAAAGATTTTTCGGGATTTATGATTTACTTGATGAGGAAAGTGCACCAGAAATTTGGGAGAAGGTCAATGCACAATTGAATAGCGAGGGTTTTGGCGCTCGGGATTTCATTACAAAATCAAATGTAAAAGTAGTTTGCACAACCGATGATCCTGTGGACAGCCTGGAATACCACCTCAAGCTTAAAGAAGATTCAAGTTTTGCTGTCAAGGTTTTACCAAGCTTCAGACCTGACAAAGGATTAGAAATTAACCGTGATACATTCCTGCCGTGGGTTAAAAAGCTGCAAGAGGTTTCAGGGGTGTCTATTAACTCTTATGACGACTATTTAACAGCAATTGAGTCAAGAATCATGTTCTTCCATTCTGTTGGCTGTCTGGTTTCTGACCATGCCATTGATCAAATGTTGTATGCTGACACTACTAAAGAAGAAGCAGCAGTCATTTTCAGCGAAGCCTTGAAGGGGAAAAAAATCTCCTTAGAGGATGAAAAGAAATTCAAAACCTATACCTTCAAGTTTTTAGGTAAACATTATACGGAATTAGGCTGGGCAATGCAGCTTCACATTAATGCATTACGTAATACGAATTCAAAAATGTTTAAGGTATTGGGGCCGGATACGGGCTGGGATTCGATTAATGATGAGAACATCGCCAAGCCATTAGCTAAACTTCTGGATTTGATCGAACAGGAAAGCGGACTTCCGAAGACAATTATATATTCATTAAATCCAAACGATAATAATATCATTGCTCCGATGATTGGCAATTTCCAAGGCGGAGGTGTCCCAGGGAAAATCCAATTCGGAACAGCCTGGTGGTTTAATGACAATAAAGATGGCATGATTGAGCAAATGAAATCACTATCTAATATGGGTCTATTCAGCCGCTTCATTGGCATGCTGACTGACTCAAGAAGCTTCTTATCGTATACAAGACATGAATATTTCAGAAGAATTGTGTGCGCCCTAATTGCTGAATGGGTTGAAAATGGTGAAGTACCAAATAACATCGAATTTTTAGGTAAAATTGTTCAAGGCATCAGCTATCAAAACGCAAACGAATACTTTGGCTTTGAACTATAATTTTCATGTAAAAGACGAGAGCGCAAATATAGTCTCTCGTCTTTTCAAAAAGCGTTATTCCAAGTAAAATGAAAAGCGGAAGGTAAATAAAGGGTGAAACAAAATGGTTACAATAAAAGATATCGCGAAATTAGCAAATGTATCCCATACGACTGTATCCAGAGCCTTGAATGACAGTCCGCTAATCAAGCCAAATACGAAAAAAAAGATCCTTGAAATAGCCGCTCAGCTTAACTATACACCAAACTTTAATGCCAAAAGCCTTGTCACGCAAAAGTCATATACCATCGGCCTTTTCTTTACGAGCATATCCAATGGAACATCTTCCAGTTTCTTTGCTGATGCGGTAACAGGCGTAAATGCCGTCATCAATGAGGATTACAACTTGTTTGTGAGAGGGATTGACGATTATGAAGACTTTTCCACGATTCATAGCAAAAGGTTCGACGGCATTATTTTAATGAGCCAAAGTGACGCTGATAATTCCTTTATTTATCATGTGTTAAATCAAAAAATTCCGCTTGTGGTAATGAATCGGGAAATCAACGATCAGTCTATCATTAACATTCTATCGAATGAACATGAAGGTTCCTGCAATGCTGTAAACTATTTGATTGAAAATGGCCATTCGAATATTGCGATTATCGAAGGGATTACAGGCTTCCAATCAACACTGGAACGCAGGGAAGGCTACCTGCAGGCATTGATGGAAAATGATATCCCAATCCGTAAGGAGTATATGGTAAAAGGAAATTATGACTTGCAAAGCGGATATGAAGCAATGGAAAACCTGCTTGCCTTAGAAAATCCGCCTACTGCCGTCTTTTGCTCAAATGATGATATGGCAGTCGGTGCTCTCCATGCGGCATTTGCTAAAGGGTTAAATGTTCCGAAGGATATTTCGATCACAGGCTTTGATGATATAGCCTCGGCACAGTATACCAACCCGCCTTTGACAACTGTCAAGAAACCAGTTGAAAAAATCTGTAAACTTGGCGCTGAAAAACTGTTTGAAGTGATTGAAAATAATGAACACAATGCTGATAAGATTTTTGTTGAAACGGAATTAGTGATTAGAAAGTCTGTATCCTTAGTGAAGTAAACTTATACCGTTTAAAGGGCGGGAAGCTTTTAAACGGTTATATAAATTGCAAAAATGTTCACGTGTGCATAAAAGGAGAGATAACTTTGCAGAAACTTAATCGAAAGACCATCCAAGGCATTGAATCTTATCCGGAAAAGGTCCTGCAATTTGGCGAAGGGAACTTTTTACGGGCATTTGTTGATTGGCAAATCGATGTTATGAATAAAGCTAACCTTTTTAACGGCAGTATCGTGGTTGTTCAGCCACGCGGGTATGAAAAGGTAGAAAGATTAAACGCCCAGGATGGCTTATATACGCTTTATTTGCAAGGGATGAAGGATGGTAAGCCGGTGAAGGAGCATACCTTAATCCAATCCATCAATAGAGGCATAAACCTTTATTCTGATTATGAAAAATATCTTGAACTCGCACAAAATCCAGAGCTGCGCTTTGTTTTTTCAAATACAACAGAAGCTGGGATTGCCTATCAGGAAACGGACCGTTTGGAAGACCGTCCGCAAAAGAGTTTTCCAGGGAAGCTGACTGCCTTTCTTTATCATCGTTTCCAGGCCTTTAACGGGGATAACAGCAAAGGGTTAATCATCATTCCTTGTGAACTTATTGAAAAAAATGGCGAGAAACTAAAAGAAATTATTCTCCAATATGCCGCTGCTTGGAATCTTGGTGCGGAATTTGTTCAATGGATCAATGATGCCAATACATTTTGCAATAGCCTCGTTGACCGGATCGTTCCAGGCTTTCCGGTTGATAAGATCACAGAAATGACGGAAGAGCTTGGCTACCAGGATGATTTTGTCGTTGCCAGCGAACAATTCTACAACTTCGTCATTGAAGGGCCACAGTGGATAAAAGAAGAATTTCCAACCCATTTGGCTGGATTAGACACCATGTTTGTTGATGACTTGACACCGTATCGGACAAGAAAGGTGAGGATTTTAAACGGCGCTCATACGGCGATGACACCAGTTTCCTATCTTTACGGTTTAGAAACAGTCGCAGAAGCGGTCGAGCATCCGGTGATTGGCAGCTTTATTAAAGAGCTGATTTTTGATGAAATTATTCCGACATTAGATCTTCCAGCCGAAGAATTATCCTCTTTTGCGAATGATGTTCTGGATCGATTTAGAAACCCATATATCAAGCATTTTCTGATGAGTATTTCATTGAATTCCATCTCTAAATATACTACTAGAGACCTGCCAACATTATTAGAGTATATGAACCGTAAAAAGGAATTACCGGGAAAACTGGTCTTCTCCCTTGCGGCATTGATTGCTTTTTATAAGGGAAAAAGAGGGGCGGAAGATATTAATCTTAGTGATGACGAAGACATTCTTGAGTTGTTCAAAGCGCAATGGGGTACTTTTGACGGATCCATTGAAAGTCTGAGGGAAATCGTTTGTGCGGTCTTAGGTTACAAGAAGAATTGGGGAATGGACTTAAATTCTGTTCAAGGATTAGCGGACGCCGTAACGAATTATCTGCATGAAATCGAAACAAAGGGAATGAAGCAGGCTACCCGGGCAGTTTTAAAGGAGAAAACGGCAAGATAAGGGGGATTTAAGCAATGTTGGAATTTATCCAGATTAACGAAAATGATAATGTTGTTGTGGCATTGCAGGATTTACAAAAAGGTCAATTCATTTCGGTCAATGGGCGTGAGGTTGAGCTAAAAGATGACCTAAAACGTGGTCATAAGATCGCTGTTAAGGACATTCAAGAAAATGAATTTATAGTAAAATATGGCTATCCAATCGGTCATGCCACAAAAGTAATTTCTGCCGGTGAGCATGTTCATACACAAAATACGAAAACAAATCTTGATGGAATAAAAGACTATCAATTTAACCAGAAGCTAGCCGCCAATCCTTATAAAAATGAAAACCTGACCTTTAAGGGCCATCGACGGAAAAACGGTACCGTCGGAATCCGCAATGAATTGTGGATCGTACCGACTGTTGGCTGCGTCAACGGTGTAGCGGAAACGATTATTAAACGTTTTCAAAAGGAAGTGGGCGATATCAGCCCGTTTGAAAATGTCCTTGTATTAAAGCACAATTATGGCTGCTCCCAGCTTGGCGACGACCATCACAACACAAGGACAATTTTGCAGGATGCAGCCCTTCATCCTAATGCTGGCGGCGTCCTCGTGTTAGCACTTGGCTGCGAGAATAATAATCTATATGAATTTAAGGAAAGCCTTGGCGAATTTGATGAAGGCAGAGTGAAGTTCCTTGCTTCCCAAGAGGTCGGCAACGAAATCGAGGAAGGGGTTAAGCTATTAAAGGAAATCTATGAAAATGCCAAAAACGATAAGCGCGAAGAGGTCCCATTATCCGAACTGAAACTTGGATTGAAATGCGGCGGTTCAGACGGCTTATCAGGAATCACGGCCAATCCATTGCTTGGCAGATTGTCGGATTTCCTTGCTGCCCAGGGAGGAACCACGGTGTTAACTGAAGTACCTGAAATGTTCGGAGCGGAAACGATCCTCATGGAACGAGCAGAAAATAAAGAGGTTTTTGAAAAAACGGTAGAATTAATCAATGACTTTAAACAATACTTTATCGCCAACAATCAGCCTGTATATGAAAACCCGTCGCCAGGGAATAAAGCGGGCGGGATCACAACGCTTGAAGATAAATCGCTCGGTTGTACACAAAAAGCGGGGACTTCCACCGTTACAGATGTGTTAAAATATGGTGAAAGATTAAAGAAAAAAGGACTAAACCTGTTGAGCGCCCCAGGAAATGACCTTGTTGCCGCATCTGCGCTGGCATCAGCAGGCTGTCAGCTAGTCCTGTTTACAACGGGAAGAGGAACACCATTTGGCACCTTCGTTCCAACCATGAAAATTTCAACCAATACCCCGCTATTTGAAGCAAAACCCCATTGGATTGACTTCGACGCAGGAGTATTGCTGGAGCAATCAGCAGATGTTGTCTTGAGACAATTTATTGACTATGTGATTAAAGTGGCGAGCGGTGAGTTGGTGAACAACGAGAAAAACGACTTTAGAGAGATTGCTATTTTTAAAACGGGTGTAACTTTATAGGTTTGGCTCTTTTCTAAAAGGTTGTTGCTAATAAGGATTCGCAAATAAGACTTGCAAAATTGCAAATATTAGGGTTGAATTCGCAAAAAAAACTCGTAAAATCGCAAATAAAAGTGCTCGATTCACAAATAAAACCTGAAAAAAGAACTCAGTAATGGAGGCAGTTTTCAATGGAGCAAAACTTAGTTTCTTTATTAAAGCAAGAAAAAATTGTGGCGATTATTCGCGGCATTCCAAACAGCAGCGGTGAAGAGACAGCCAAAGCCCTGGCAGCAGGCGGAATTTCATTTTTAGAAGTGACATTAAACACTGATGGTGCCCTTAACATGATTCATGATCTGAAAGGGAAATTTGGAAGTCAATTACGAATTGGTGCGGGAACTGTATTAGACCTTGAAATGGCAAAGGAAGCGGTTCAGGCAGGTGCGGAATATCTTGTGTCGCCAAATCTGGATGAAGAGGTATTGGCTTACGGGCTTGAACAAGGTGTGGAAGTTTGGCCAGGAACCTTGACACCTACAGAGATTGTCCGGGCGTATCGCCTCGGGGCAAGCGCTGTTAAGGTTTTCCCAGTCGGCTCAATGGGAGTGAAATATATTAAAGATATCAGAGGACCGCTTAACCATATTCCAATGATGGTAACCGGCGGAGTGAATCTGGACAATATCAAAGAGGTTTTGGGCTACGGAGCCATTGCTGTTGGGCTCGGTGGAAATCTAGTAAACAATGAGTTAATTAAAAAAGGTGATTTTGAGCAAATTACACAATTAGCTGCAGCGTATACTAGACTAGCTAAAGAGGTGCAGGTACATGCAGCCAAATAACCGTACGGATGTACTGACAATTGGAGAAAGTATGGTCCTTTTTCAAACAATCGGAGAAAAAGGGATTAAATATGAGCCGCTGTTTACAAAGTCCTTGGCAGGTGCCGAATCAAATGTTGCCATCACCCTGACGCGTTTAGGCAAGAAGGTTAGATGGGTCAGTAAACTAGGTAAAGATCCGTTTGGTGACTATATTTTGTCAACACTTGGCGGAGAGGGAGTAGATGTATCCTATGCCCTTCGTGATGTGGAAAAACCTACGGCGGTTTATTTTAAAGAAAGTAAAAGCTATGGGGATCCAACCGTTTATTATTATCGGAAAAACTCAGCCGCTAGCAATCTTCAGCCAGAAGATGTGCAAAAAGAGTGGTTTGATGGTGTCAAGCATTTGCATGTTACAGGAATAACACCGGCCTTAAGTGAAAATGCTGCCGAAGCTATCCGAAAAGCAATGAAAATGGCCAAGGATATGGGACTGACCATTTCTTTTGACCCCAATTTACGGAGAAAGCTCTGGAGTGAGGAGAAGGCGCGGAGTGTTTTACTTTCGCTTATCCCGTTATGTGATGTGTTTCTGCCAGGCGTGGAGGAAGCAGAGTTCCTTTTAGGTCAACAATCCATTGAAGAATATGGCGAGAGTTTTCTGCAAATGGGGCCGAAAGTAGTTGTCTTGAAGCTTGGTGCCGAAGGTTCGATTGGCTTTATCAACGGCGATTCTGTTAAAGCAGCCCCACATGTAGTCACACAGGTCATTGATACGGTCGGGGCTGGAGATGCGTTTGCAGCAGGGTTCCTCTCTGTGTATTTAGATAATGAGGCTGCTTTGACTCATGTATCCCTAGAAATTGCCTTAACCAGGGCCAATATTTTGGGTGCACTGGCAACTCAATTTAAGGGTGATTGGGAAGGGAACCCTTCACTTGAGGAGATCAATTCTATTATCGCAGGCAGGGTAGAAGCTACAAGATAAACATGTAATAAGTGAGGTGATTGACTTGTTTTACTTTGGAAATAAGGAAAATTCTGTGGAAGCAGGAGAAGGTGCCAAAAGGAAGCTTTTGGGAAGGGGCGGAAGCCTGATGATGACAGAAGTAAGTTTCCAAAAGGATGCAATTGGTGCAATCCACTCCCACCCGCACGAGCAGGTAAGTTATATTGTTCAAGGAAGTTTTGAGTTCAATTTGGATGGAAAAGTCCAGCGAGTGGTGAAAGGGGATAGCATCTACATCCCTTCAAATACTTTACATGGTGTTAAAGCGCTTGAAGATGACTCGATTATATTGGATGTTTTTACACCTCAGCGTGAAGATTTTCTATGATTTAAATCAAAAAACCGGGCTTCTGCTGCCCGGTTTTTTTTATAAAACGGAAATCGTGTTCCTGCCTTTTGTTTTTGAAGTATAAAGGGCCTCATCTGCCAACCGAATCAAATCCTCCGGTTTGGCTGCCGGACCAGGTATAAATGAGGCGCTCCCGATGCTTAAGGTGACGGTTTCTGCTATTTCTGAATTAATATGAGGAATATTTAGTTCCTTAACTGTTTTCTTGATTTGTGCGGCAAATTGTTCGGCATTTTCCTGGTTTGCTGCAGGCATGATGAGGCTGAATTCCTCACCTCCATAACGGCAGAGTGTATAGCCTGAATCTTCCGTTACGAGATTTTTAATAGCTTGGGCAATGGTTTGCAAGCAATAATCACCAGTAAGATGGCCATAGGTATCATTATATTTTTTAAAGAAATCAATATCAAACATTAGTAAAGAAATCGGGACTTGATTCGATTGAGCATGAAGCCACGCCTTTTCCAGTTTCGTATCAAAATATCTGCGATTCCCCACACCGGTTAATCCGTCTACATAAGAGAGTTGATTTAATCTTTCATTGGATTTTTCCAATTTATGCTGTGTTTCTTTCAGTTCGATAAGACTATTCTTTAATTTTCTTTGGTTTTCATTTGAATGGGCGATAAAGACAGAAAAATGATAGGCGATAAATCCGCCCGTTAACGAAAAAATATAATGCATGATTAATAATTTTTTTAAAACAATCGGATCTTCAATATTGATGGTAAAAACAATTGTTAGGATAAATAATCCTATCAGGTTCATGAAAAAAGCTTTAATTGTTAAATTATAATTCAATCTTGCGATTCCGCTGCTTATGATTCCTATGAACAGCATTCCAATAGAAGCAAAAAGGGCTGCATCACTATAACCGAAATGCAGAAATCTCCCTATTACAATTAGGGCAGAAGCGACCATCGCGGGAATGAATCCGCCGAATGCTGCGGCAAGAACAATCACTAGATGGCGGAGGTCTGCAATGGTTGTAGTTGAAATTTTAATACTGAAAATCATTAGTATGTTTCCCAGGATACCATAAGAAATTCCCCAATATAGTTTAGTGGATAATGGTGAAGTAGCCAGTAATGGTCTATTTTTAAATAATTGCCCCATTACATAAAAGGAGGATACTAACATGGCTGTATTTGAAACAAAATCTTTAAACATTCATATATCTCCGGTGTGTTCTTTTGGTCAGGAGTGGTTCGTTCCTATAATCCGATTATACTACAATAAGGGAAATTTCGACAAAAAACAAAGAAATAAGCAATAAGCCTCCGACATTTTCCGGGAAATTTTTATACAAAAATAGCTTCCCAATAGAAGGGAAGCCATTTTTTTTATAGGATGACAGGCAGGGGAATACCAGCTAGTTCCTTCGAGGCTATACGAGCTTTTTCTTTGGCAGCGGCAACAATTTCCGGGACTTTTTGCGGATAAAGGTCCAAGCCCTCAACAATGACACTATCCATGACTTCAATCCCTAGGAAATTAAGAGCAATTTTTAAATAACGATCTCCAGATTCTAATTCCTGAATAGGGGAACCTGTATATTGGCCGCCACGGGTTTGAATGTGAATCGCCTTTTTCCCTGATAATAATCCTTTTGGTCCGTTAGGAGTATGGGTGAAGGTTTTTCCCGCAATAAACAGATTATCGAGGAATGCTTTTAAGACCGCCGGTGAATTTAAATTCCATAATGGCGAAACAAAGACATAGTAGTCAAATCCAATAAATTCATCTGCAAGAGCGTGCATTTTGAGGATTTTTTCCCTTTCGGTCTCTGAAAGCTGGTCCATTGTATAGCCATATCCTGCTAATTTCCCGCGTGCAAACACTAAATCAGCATCCATTTGGACAAAATCTAATTGGAACAAATCCATTCTCTTAATTTCTACATCCGGCCTTTCCTTCAAAAAGGATTCGAGAAAGGCCTCTCCAATTTGCAACCCTTTTGATTTTTCAAGACCCTTTGGATTTGCGGTAATATAAAGTAATTTCTCCATCAACACACAACCCATCTGTTTAAATGATTTCATTACTTCTATTATAAGGAATTTACTTTGCTCAATTTTGAACAATAGGTGAAGTTCTTGAACATTAGGTGTCTATTATAGTTTTCAGCAGTTATGAATTGGAAACATTTTTTTGTTATAACGCTTACATAAAGTTATTGACGAAAAAAGTCGAGGGTGATATTCTACTTATACAGAAATTAATTTGTTAGTTCATTAAACAAATTAATGGAAGGATAAACCAATCTCGAGATGAACTAAATATTTTTAAACATTTATGAAAAGGATTACAAATAAAGGACTATGGAGGGAAGAAACATGGCTCAAAGTGCCAAAGTGAAAGCACCAGAATTTGTAGAAAAAGCAGCAGTTCGTCCTTTTGGAATGAGAGATAAATTAGGTTATTTGTTTGGTGATTTTGGAAACGATTTCTTCTTTATTTTAGTAGCATCTTTCTTAATGGTCTATTACACAGATGTTTATGGTCTTAATCCTGCATTCGTAGGAACCCTTTTCTTAGTTGCGCGCCTATGGGATGCCGTAGCCGATGTTTCTTGGGGACGTTTTATTGACACAAGAAAAGCAGGGAAAAACGGCAAATTCAGACCATGGATTTTCAGAATGTCATTTCCGCTTGTCATCACTGGTGTGTTAATGTTTGTACACATTCCGGGAATGTCAACAGGATTTTATGAAGCATATGCCTTTGTAACATATATTTTATGGGGAACATTATATAGTACGGTTAATATTCCATATGGTTCAATGGCTTCCGTTGTTACAAGTGATCCGGTTGAACGTACATCTTTATCAAGTTGGAGAACATTAGGAGCAAACTTGGCTGGTTTAATCATTAACGTAGTTGGCCCAATGATTCTGTTTGTCAATAATAAGGCTGATGCCAATCACTTTTTATTAGGGGCCATTATTTTTGGTGTGCTTGCCATTGCTTGTTATATGGCCTGCTACAAAATGTCAGTAGAACGTATTACAATGACTGAAACAAAACAGGAAAAAATGAATTTAGGGCAGACATTAAAAGGTCTTGCGAAAAATAAACCATTGTTATGGATCCTTATCGCATCCTTGGCATTTATGATTACCTTTATGTTAATTGGTACAGTAAACGTATATTTATTTAAAGATTACTTTGGCAATGCAAAAGCATTGAGTATGGTTGGGCTTCTTCAATCCGTTGCAGTATTTGTTGGAATGCCAATGGTTAAGCCATTAGTATCTAAATTCGGGAAAAAAGAAGTTGCCGCTGCTGGCTTGTTACTTGCTGCAGTTGTATATGGAGTTTTATACCTGCTTCCAAACCTAAATGCAAACCAATTTATTGGAATTTTAGCGATTGCCATGTTTGGGTATGGATTGTTTAACTTAGTTGTTTGGGCGTTTGTGACTGACGTTATCGATTATCATGAATACCTGACAGGATTGCGTGAAGATGGAACTGTTTACTCGATCTATTCCTTTGCCCGTAAGGTCGGTCAGGCGATTGCCGGTGGTATTGGCGGATTTGCGATTGCATCAGTTGGATATAACGCTACTCTTAAGGCGCAAACACAGGAAACATTGAGTGGAATTCATACACTTGGTACATTGGTTCCGGCAGTTATCCTAATCGTGATTTTTTTAATTCTTGTATTCCTTTATCCATTAAATAAGAAAAAGACACAACAGCTTGCTATTGATTTAGCTGAAAAGAGAAAAGCTTCTTAATATGAATGATGGAAGATAGTTAAGGGAACTTAGCTATCTTCTTTTTTTTGTGCAAAAAACAATACCCTTTTTTAACGTGAAAGGCTTTTAAACAGGAGACCTATTAGCAGAAACAAAAATTGCCGAGAAAAATACTTTCTCGACAATCATCTCATTTTTAGGAAACGGTTTCATTATCCTGCTGTTCAAATGGTAAATTCAACATCGGAACACTAAGGAAATGTTTAATCGCAAGGGCACATGCACCTAATACGCAAGACTTTTTCCCAATTGAAGATATGGATAACTCACGGTAATGACTAATGGACGAATGTAAATTTTGCTTAATTTTATCAAGAGCATCCGGATACATCCTTAGAAGTTCACTGTCTAGCACAAGGACATCAGGATTGTAAATATTAATCATATTATTTAAGCCGATGGAGAGATAGTAGAGTAACTGTTCCAGCAGCTCGTGTACTTCCTGGTCACCTTCATCAAGCCATTTTTGAATATCCTCATAGGTAAGGTTTTTCATTTGTCTTTTTTCAGACAGATACTCGAATACACTTGATTCAGAAGAGTATTTCTCCCAGCATCCTTTATTGCCGCAGTTGCATGGCCTGCCTTCTGGGACAACAATCATATGGCCAATCTCACCAGCATAGCCGTCATGCCCGCGGAAAAAGTCATCTTTCATCATCATTCCCATTCCAATTCCAGAATAGAGAGTGGCACAGAGCAGGTTATCTGTTTCATGGTGGAAAAATACCCGTTCTGCAAAAGAGCTTAGGTTGGCATTGTTCTCAAGATAAACATCGATATCAATTTCATTTTCAAGATCGGTTTTTAAATGAATATCCTCCCATCCAAGCCGTGGTACAAAATGAACCACTTCGTCCTTTCCAACAAGGCCATGGATGGCAATGACAATTCCGACAATACCGTAGAGGCTTTCAGTGTATTCTGCTTTGAATTTTTTTATTTGTTCAACTAATATAAGAAGAATCTCTGCATAGTCTTTTGTATTTATTTTAATAATAGTAGATGTAACAGGATGACCTAGCAGGTCTGATAAGGTAAAAGATATTTGACCATAATCAAGGTCGATCCCAAGGGCATAGCCTGCCTTGCTGTTTAATGAAAGCATAATCGGCTTTCTTCCGACAGAAAAATGCTCTAGCTGTGTCTCAATAATCAGTCCTTCATCCAAAAGGTCAGCAACCTGGGCGGAGATGGTAGCTCTCGTCAGGTCAGTAACCTTGGATATATCTGCGCGGGAAATCATTCCTGCTTTTACAATTTCCTTAATGATTAAGGAACGATTTATTTTTTTTATATATGCCGCATCACCGGTAATCATTGATTTCCTCCATTTTATACACTTTTATAAGCATTTCTATTATATCAAATTATTAAATGGCGGAAAAACATATTATTGATTTCCTTCATTGACGAATTTAGATAAACGTGATAATTTATACTTGTATTTAATTAGTTTAATAAACAAATCAAATTAAACTATATGTATTTTTTAAATTTTTTAGCACAATTGAAAGGGTTTACAGCTAAAGCTTTACTATTGGGAGGGAATAGAATGAAAGCTTTTTTAGATAGTCATTTCTTATTAAATACCGAAACAGCTAAGGGACTTTATGAAACTGCCGCACAGGGATTGCCGATTTTTGACTTTCACTGCCATTTAAATCCCCAAGAGGTTTGGGAAAACAAACCTTATCGTAGTATTACGGAGGTTTGGCTTGGCGGCGACCATTATAAATGGCGGGCAATGCGTATGCATGGTATTGGCGAAAGATTCATTACCGGCGACGCTGATGACTGGGAGAAGTTTGCTGCATGGGCGGAAACAGTGCCTCATTTAATTGGCAACCCGCTTTATCATTGGACACATATGGAATTAAAAATGTTTTTTGGAATCGAGAAGGTTCTTAGTCCGGAAACCGCACGTGAAATTTTTGACGAGTGCAATGAAAAACTCGAGAAGCCGGAATTCATGCCAAGAGCTTTCATTGAACGATCTAATGTAAAATTTATCGGTACTACTGATGACCCAGTTTCAACTCTTGAATACCACCAATTGTTGAAGAAGGATGAAACGTTTAAGGCCATTATTGCGCCTACTTTCCGTCCTGACGGTGCGCTTTTCATTGAGCGTCCAACCTTTAAAACTTGGCTTGAAAGTTTATCTGAAGTATCCGGGATCAAGGTGGACTCTTTAGATTCTTTTTTACAAGCATTAAAACAGCGGGTTGATTTCTTCCATGAAAATGGCGGCCGGGCATCTGACCATGATATTCAAAAAATGGAATATGTTCAAACGACAAAAGAAGAGATTTCACCAATTTTTGATAAGCGGTTCAACGGTGAAGAGCTTAATGAAGAAGAAATCACTCTATATAGAGCGTTCCTATTGACGGAGCTTGGAAAAATGTATGCGGAAAAACAATGGGTCATGCAGCTTCATATGGGCGCCATGCGCAGCAATAATACGAAAATGAAAAATCTGCTTGGTCCTGATACAGGTTTTGATTCTGTCGGTGAAACTAATTTTGCTGAAGGCATTTCCCGCTTTCTTGATGCTCTTGACGTACAGAATGCATTGCCAAGAACAGTATTGTTTAATCTAAATCAGAAGGATAATGTTGTTCTTGCTGGCATGATGGGTAATTTTTATGAAGAGGGTATCCCGGGTAAGGTTCAATTTGGTTCAGGATGGTGGTTCCTCGATCATATCGATGGAATGGAAAGACAAATGAAGGATCTCGCAAACGTTGGGCTATTAAGCCACTTTATTGGTATGCTAACAGATTCCCGCAGTTTCCTATCTTACGCAAGGCATGATTATTTCCGTCGAATCCTCTGCAACATTCTTGGAGAATGGGTGGAAAGAGGCTTAGCGCCAAATAATCAGGAGTTCATGGAGCAAATGGTTAGAAATATTGGCTATCACAATGCAGAAAAGTATTTCTTACAGCGATAAGTTAGAAAATGCCTTTCTTGATGTTCTTTACTTAAACCGCTATTATGAATGGTATATTAATGGTGCCCACGAGCCCAAACCGATAAACGGAGGGAGATTGTAATATGTCAAAGCAACAAATTGGTGTAGTTGGATTAGCTGTAATGGGGAAAAATCTTGCTTTAAATATTGAAAGCAGAGGTTATTCTGTTGCAGTCTTTAACAGATCCTACGAAAAAACAGAGGAATTTTTGAAAAATGAAGCAGAGGGTAAAAACTTTGTTGGTGCCCGCACTGTCGAGGAATTTGTTAACTCTTTAGAAAAGCCTCGCAAAATTTTATTAATGGTTAAAGCAGGTACTGCTACCGATGCCACAATTGACTCTTTAAAGCCATATCTTGAGGAAGGCGATATTCTTATCGATGGCGGAAATACCTTCTTCCAGGACACCATCAGACGGAATAAGGAACTAGCAACAGCAGGATACCATTTTATCGGAACTGGCGTATCCGGCGGGGAAGAAGGCGCATTAAAAGGACCTTCGATTATGCCTGGCGGTAAACAGGAAGCTTATGAGCTTGTCAAACCGATTTTAGAAGCTATCTCTGCAAAAGTGGAAGGTGACCCATGCTGTACGTATATCGGTCCAAATGGTGCTGGACACTATGTGAAAATGGTTCATAATGGCATCGAGTACGGCGATATGCAGCTAATTTGTGAAGCATACTTTATCCTTAAGAATGTCCTTGGTTTAAATGCAGAGGAGCTTCATCAAGTATTTGCCGAGTGGAATAAAGGCGAACTAGACAGTTATTTAATTGAAATTACCGCTGACATTTTTACAAAAGTGGATGAAGAAACTGGAAAGCCAATGGTTGATGTCATCATGGATACTGCCGGCCAAAAAGGTACCGGTAAATGGACAAGCCAAAACGCTTTAGATTTAGGTGTACCGCTTCCGCTTATTACTGAATCTGTATTTGCGCGCTTTATTTCAGCAATGAAAGAAGAACGTGTAAAGGCAAGTAAAGTGTTGAATGGACCAGAGGCAAAACCATTTGAGGGCAATAAAGAAGAGTTGATTGAAGCGGTTCGCAAGGCATTATACATGAGTAAAATTTGCTCTTACGCTCAAGGCTTCGCGCAAATGCGTGCAGCATCTGAAGAGTACGATTGGAACCTTCGTTACGGCGATATCGCGATGATTTTCCGCGGCGGCTGTATCATTCGTGCCCAATTCCTGCAAAAAATTAAAGACGCTTACGATCGTGACCCAGCATTAGCGAACCTTTTACTTGATCCTTACTTTAAGGAAATTGTTGAAGGCTATCAGCAATCACTACGTCAAGTGCTATCCTTGGCAATTGAACGCGGTATTCCGGTACCATCGTTTGCAAGCGCAATTGCTTACTATGACAGCTACCGTACGGAAACACTTCCTGCGAATCTATTACAGGCACAACGGGACTACTTTGGTGCTCACACTTATCAACGTGTTGATAAAGAGGGAGTATTCCATACAAACTGGATGGAATAGGAAGATAAATAAATGTAAAAGTCGGCCATTTAGGCCGGCTCAGATTGTCGAGAAAGGGTATTTTTCTCGGCAATTTTTTATTTTGTCCAAACCTAAATTACCAAACTTTTTATTGTTTATCCCTGCTAACAGGCCTGTTGATTTCCGCTCCAGGCACTCGCTTTCCGCGGGGAGCTCCTGGAGCCTCCTCGACGCTTTTGGCGCCTGCGGGGTCTCCAGTGACCTCTATATCCCGCAGGAGTCGAGTGCCCTCCGCTCCAATCAACAAGGATGCAATTCGACCTAAAGGATTGCAACACACGAAAAACAAAAAAATACCCTATAACCACCATATAAAAAAGAAGAGGGATCAGATGGGCGGCTATTGTCCTCACTATAAAAAGGACGAATTTTTTCAAGAAGAAACGAGAATTCAATATATTTGTCAATCAAGCGAAGAAGGTGGTTATTTGGAACCAATCCATCAATAGAAACAAATTCATATTCACTTTGGCTATATTCTTATGGGCTTAACCATTAAATTTAACACTTATTTTTATTGGAGTTGAAGGACTTAATTGAATACACCTGTTGATTGGCGCGGAAGGCACGAAGACTCCTGCGGGAGTACGGGGCAGGGGAGACCCCGCAGGAGCGAAGCGATGAGGAGGCTCCCCTGCACGCCCGCGGAAAGCGAAGTGCCTGGAGCGCCAATCAACAGACTTGTTAAAAAGCTTTATATAAATGATATTCAAATTAACGCGGTCGATCCTTAAAGAAAATGAGTAAAATAAAAGGTTGTCGATAGTTTCTCGACAGCCTGAGTCGGCCATTTAGGCCGGCTTTTGTTGTAAACAAAGTAGAATAATGTCTTTTCTTTATGTGGCAGCTATCTTAAAATAAATATATGTTTAGTTAACAAATTAAATGTCATTCTTAATAGGAGGGGAAATTAAACATGGTTCAAGTGAAAGTAGGGATCATTGGCTTAGGGGCACAAGGCAATGCATATGCCGAATTTATATCTGCCGGAAAAGTGAAAAACATGGTCCTTGGAGCCCTATGTGCCACAAGCGCGACAAAAAAGGAAATGGCTGCCGAGAAGTTCCCGGGTGTCCCATTTTATCAAGATTATACAGAGTTGCTTGAAAGCGGAAATGTTGATGCTGTCATTATTTGTACACCGCACTATCTTCACCCGGAGATGGGGATTGAAGCAATTAAAAGAGATGTACATGTATTAATTGAAAAACCTGCCGGAATTTATACGAAGCAGGTAAAAGAATTAAACGAAATTGCGGCAGCAAAACCCGAAATAAAAGTTGGTATATTGTTTAATCAGAGAACAAACCCGCTTTACCAAAAGGTAAAAGAGATTATTGATAATGGCGAGATTGGCGGCATTCGCCGGGCAAACTGGATGATTACAACCTCGTGGCGGCCGCAGGGGTATTACGAACAAAACGAATGGAGAGCAACCTGGGGCGGTGAAGGCGGCGGGATCCTGGTTAACCAAGCGCCACACCAGCTTGATTTATTTCAATGGATTTGCGGCATGCCGAAAAAAGTATATTCTAATGTCAAGTTTGGCTATCAACGAAATATAGCGGTGGAAGATGATGTTACCGCTGTTTTTGATTATGGGAATGGAGCAACGGGTGTATTTATTGCTTGTACACATGATGTGATGGGGACGGACCGTTTTGAAATATTAGGTGACAAAGGAAAAATCGTTGTCGATGACAGTAAAAAAGTTACGATCAAACGGCTTTACAAGTCAGAATCTGAAATGAGCGCTTCGTTGACCCAGGAGGAAGTGGCAAATATTTTCAAACACGGGTATCTTGGAGATATTTACAAGGAAGAAGTTTTGGAGTTTAATTCTGTCTGGGGTGGACAACATACCGCTGCAATGGAAAATTTCGCCTCAAGTATCCTTGAAGACACGCCTTTACTTGCCCCTTGCAATGATGGGATTAATCAAGTGGAACTGGCAAACGCCATGCATCTCTCAACTTGGTTGGGGAAAGAAGTGGAATTACCAGTCGATGAAGAATTGTTTTTGGCAGAATTAAATAAAAGAATTTCAGAAGAAAATAAGTATCCTATAAAGAAATAAAAAATAAAAACCAATTCACACATTATTTTTGTGAATTGGTTTTTACTGGTTCTGATGAATCGAATGGTACGAATTCTCCGTGCTTTTCGATTAACTCAACAACTGTTTTAATAAGCTTTTTCATGTTTTATTTCCTCCTAGTGATTTGATACTCTCATTATCAGGGAATGGAAGGATTTTTACAAAGCGGCTGAAAACGGAAACATTCGAGATGAAAACGAAAACAAGGATACTGAAAGCGTACTTCATCTACCTTTTTCTCAGTATTTCGCTGTTTTTCTCCGTTTTTCAGGGGGTACAAGGTGCAGATAAATTTCAAAAACTACAAACACTGTAATCCGTTATTGGATCACCAAAAATAAGAGTACACTTTCGCAAATAAATTGACGTAAAATAACGATAGTGATATGATACAAATGAATTTGTTAGTTTGATAAACAAATTAAAATGAATGGTGGTTTACATCTCCTTTTTGAAATAATTTGAAAGGGATTACACTACGTAACAGATCTTGAAAAAAGGCCGTACATGTAAATTTTTCATAAGGAAACACTAAAGATATAGAGAAGGAGTGAAGAATTGTGGGTGTTATTCAAGACTTACTAAAAGATATACCAGTGCCGAAGATGGCAAAAGTGAAAGTGAATTTTAGCGACGAGAAAATTGATAATCTTGAACATGCGTTAATGGAAAAATTACAGCAAGAACATATAAGAAAAACAGTTAAGCCTGGAATGGAAATTGCCTTGGCCGTTGGCAGCAGGGGACTTGACCGACTTGTTGAACTAACGGAAGTGACCGTTAGATTCTTAAAGGAACTTGGGGCAAATCCTTTCATCGTGCCAAGTATGGGAAGCCATGGCGGTGCAACTGCTGAAGGACAGCGTGAAGTGTTAGCACATCTTGGCGTCACAGAAGAAAGTGTTGGCTGTGAAATCCGCTCCTCGATGGAAGTGGTTAAGATTGACGAACTGCCAAATGGTTTGCCAATTTATATTGATAAGTATGCTTCAGAAGCTGATGGAATTGTCGTCATCAACCGTGTGAAGCCTCATACTGCTTTTAGGGGCCCTGTTGAAAGCGGCATTATGAAAATGATCAGCATTGGTTTAGGAAAGCAAAGAGGTGCAGAGGCCTGCCATCAACTAGGCTTTAAGTATATGGCGGAAAATGTTCCGGCAATGGCCAAGGTCATAATGGCGAAAAAGCCAGTCCTGTTTGGTGTGGCGTCCGTTGAAAATGCTTTTGATAAAGTGGCAGCTGTGGACGTTCTTACACCTTCAGAAATTATCGAAAAGGAAGCCGACCTGCAGAAAAAAGCAAAAGAGCTATTGCCTAAGCTTTTCTTTGATCAATTGGATGTGCTAGTGATTGATGAGATTGGAAAAAATATCAGCGGTGATGGAATGGATCCGAACATAACCGGACGTTATCCAACTCCATATGCAACCGGAGGTCCGGATGTTAACAAAATGGTCGTGCTATCTGTTACTCCTGAATCCGAAGGAAATGCCAATGGGGTAGGTACCGCTGATTTTACAACTCAGCGCCTAGTAGACAATATGGACTTAGAAGGAACATATGCCAACGGCTTAACTTCAACGGTTGTGTCGCCTACAAAAATTGCCACTACGCTGCCAAATGATAAACAGGCGATTCAGGCTGCCGTTAAGACGTGTAATATTTTAGATTTTACCAAAGTGAAAATGGTGCGCATTAAAAATACATTGAAGATTAGTGAAATAGAAGTTTCTGAGGCATTGCTAGATTATATAGGCAATCATCCAAATATGGAGCAAGTTTCAGATTTATATGATATTAACTTTGATGAAAATGGAAATTTATTCTAGAAAAATCAGGGGGAGAACAATATGACAAACTTATTTGACCTAACCGGAAAAACAGCAGTAGCCGTGGGTGGAAATGGCGTATTAGGCTCAGCTATGGCCAAAGGATTAGCAGAGCATGGGGCAAAGGTTGCGATTGTCGGCCGCAATCTCGAAACGGCTGAAAAGGTTGTAAAGGAAATTGTCGAAGCGGGCGGGGAAGCGAAGGCTTTTCAAGCAGATGTCAGTTCCAAGGACTCTTTGCAGCAGGCAGCTAATGAAATCGAACAATGGGCAGGCGGCTGGGATATTCTTTTGAATGCACCAGGAACAAACAGTGCCACACCATTCTTTGAACTTGATATGGATGAGTACGACAAAATCATGGATATAAACTTAAAAGGTATTGTGATGACCTGCCAAATTTTTGCGAAGCGAATGATTGAGCAGGAGCGTAAGGGCAGCATTATTAATATTTCGTCTGTTTCATCGACAACTCCGCTTTCTCGCGTCTTTACGTATTCTGTATCAAAAGCCGGCCTTAATAGCGTGACACAATTTTTAGCGCGTGAATTTGCGCAAAATGGAATCCGTGTCAATGCGATCATCCCTGGGTTCTTCCCGGCTGAACAAAATCGCAAAATTTTGGACAAGGAGCGGATCGAGTCCATTATGCGTCATACGCCAATGAACCGCTTTGGTGAAGCGGAAGAGCTTCAAGGGGCAACTGTATGGCTTGCGTCTGAAAAAGCCTCCAGCTTTGTGACAGGTGCCATGATCCGTGTCGATGGCGGTTTCGGAGCGATGACCATTTAAACATAATGACAAGCAATTCCCTAATAAGATAACAATGATGAAGTATAAATAGATTGATTTTATTGAGGGGAGAGGGGACAATGCTTACCGAGAAATACAGTAAATTACAGTCTATTCTCCGAGAAATGGATTCAGTTGTCGTTGCCTTTTCAGGCGGTGTGGATAGTACGTTTCTGCTAAAGGCTGCAGTCGAGACATTAGGGCCTGAGAAGGTCCTGGCGGTTACAGCCGATTCAGAAACCTATCCATCCAGCGAGCTTCAAGAGGCGATTAAACTAGCGGAACAAATCGGCGTGAAACATCAGGTAATTGAAACTTCCGAGTTAGCGATTCCTGGTTATGCAGAAAACAGTAAAAACCGCTGCTATTTTTGCAAAAGCAGTTTGTTTGATCATTTAATCCCTGTCATGGAAGAAAAGGGCTTTAAAAATGCCATTTATGGTGTTATTGCCGATGATATGAATGAATTCCGTCCAGGCATGCAGGCAGCTAAAGAGAAGGGAATTCGCGGCCCGCTTCAGGAAGCGGACCTCTATAAGGAAGAAATCCGCGAGCTTTCCCGGGAGTTTGATTTGCCTACGTGGGATAAACCATCGTTCGCCTGTCTTTCTTCAAGGATTGCGTATGGTGAGTACATTACGAAAGAAAAGCTGACAAAGGTGGAAAAAGCAGAATACTATTTAAAATCCCTGCAAATCCGCCAAGTTCGCGTAAGAACTCACCAGGATATCGCCCGAATTGAGGTAGAACCTAAAGATATGGCGATCATTCTTGAAAATCATGATACCATTGTGCGTAATTTACAAGAGTTTGGCTATAAATATATAACACTTGATTTAATTGGCTATCAGAGCGGAAGTATGAATAAGGTTCTTTCCTAACAGCTTTTTAATTTGTTTTGCCTCCATAGAAAATTCACCAATAAAAAAGGTTTTGGATTTTTCCAAAGCCTTTTTTGTAGATTACTAGATTGACGGTTAATAAAAAAAGTGGATAGAGGTTAGCACAATGAAAAAAATCTTATTGGTTGACGATGAAAGGTGGGTTCGGACAGCCCTTAAGTGGACAATCAAAAAGTTGGCACTTCCCCTAGAAATTATTCATGAATGCGAGAATGGTTTAGAGGCACTGGACTGGATCAAGCAAAATGACGTTGACCTTGTCATCACAGATATCCAAATGCCGATAATGGACGGACTTTCGTTGGCGAATGAGCTATCAAAATTAAACAAGAAACAGGATTGTTTTATCATTAGTGTTCATCATGAGTTTCAATTAGCGCATCAGGCGTTGAGGAGCGGTGTGACGGATTATCTTATTAAACCGATTGAGGAAAATGAATTAAAAGAATGCCTGGAAAGATGGTTATTTAAACGAAATAAAGAAGAGGCATTCAGAAAAATTGCTCAAGTACAGGATGAGGCAATTCCATCATCTACCATTGAAAGGGTATTACAATATATAGAAAAAACCCCTTTAGATCAAATAACTCTAAAGGCTGCCGCAGAACATGTCCATATTAATCCCAGCTATTTAAGTCAATTATTCAAACAGCAGTTCAATAAAAAATTTGTTGGCTATATCACTGAGCTGCGAATTCAAGAGAGTAAAAGATTGCTTCAGAATACATCATTACGCATGTCAGAGATTGCGGAACGGGTCGGTTATTCAGATTTAGCTTATTTTAGTAATAATTTTAAAAGAATTACGGGTAGTTCTCCCTCTGAATTTAGAAAGTCAAGCGATTAACGGAATCTATTAAATGGCTCTTTTTTTTTATGCCTTAAAAAGATTAATAGGAATTTAGAAATAGGTAAGTTGACCTATTTTTCTAAATATTAAAAAAACACAAATATAGCAAAAAAAATCCTATACTACTATCATTCAATATCCTCTTAAAATTATAGTTGAAAGCGTTTACTAAAACCAATTAATAGGGGGAAGAAAAATGGCGTCAGTATCAAAACAAATAAGAAAAACGTCAAGACTGAGAAAAACACTTCTTACTGGTACACTTGCTTTATCTCTGTTAGCTCCAGTCATGGTCCCACAGGTAAGTGCAAATAGTAATGAAGACTTGGGGTACGTTGACCCAGCTTCACAAAATGCCGGAAACGGCGGGGCAGATACGGTTACATATCGTATTGCAGCCAACTCGGTTACCGGTCAACCAGAAATTGAGGCAGCAAAGAAAGGCGTTCTGACGGCGGATGGGAAGCAATTCAGAGATTTAGATGGTGACAGGAGTTTAGATCCTTATGAGGACTGGAGAAAACCTGTTAATGAGCGGGTAGCCGATCTGGTGTCAAAGATGACTTTGGCTGAAAAGGCGGGCATGATGTTAATTAACACGCACACTCCGATTGCCAACCCGGCTGATGGAAGATATGTAAGTGCAGATGACCCGATGATTGTTGGGAAAAATATGCGCCATGTCATCTTCCGGCAAACTCCGACCGTCGATGTGATAGCAAAATATACAAATCAGCTTCAGGAATTAGCAGAGGAATCGAGGTTGGGTATCCCAGTTGTTGTCACTTCAAACCCTCGTAACCATGCTTCCACAGATTACACTAATAATAGTGACGGTGCAGGTATGCACACCTTCTGGCCTGGGCCGCTAGGGTTTGCAGCAGCACGAGACGCAGAAGCAGTTAAGGAATTCGGACAAATTGCTGCAAAGGAATGGAGAGCGGCCGGCATTCGCAAGGTTTATGGTTATACAGCAGATGTCTCCACAGACCCATTATGGGCAAGAATCGAAGACACCTTTGGTGAGGACCCTACTCTAGCATCAGACATGGTATATAACGTCATAACCGGCTTCCAGGGCGAAAAGCTTGGCAGCGACAGTGTTTCGATTACGGTCAAGCACTTCCCAGGCGGAGGGGCACGTGATAATGGTTTGGACCCTCACTTTGTGGAAGGGAAATTCAATCCATATCCGACAGAAGGCAGCTTGTTAAAGTACCATATTCCTCCTTTCCAGGCAGCTATTAAAGCTAATGTTACGTCTGTCATGCCATATTACGCTTTTCCGAGTAACGAGTATAGCGCTGATCAAGGATTGCCATGGTATAAACCTGATCAGCAATTTGAAGAAGTCGGCTTTGCATTAAACAAAGGAATTTTGGATTTCTTGCGCAACGGCCTTGGTTTCAAAGGATATGTAAACTCTGATACTGGTGCTGTTGGTGGCAACGCTTGGGGTGCTGAAGATTTATCGCCGGAAGCGAAAGTAGCTAAGGCCATTCAAGCAGGAACAGATATCATTTCAGGATCATCCGACCCACAGGTTATTATCAATGCAGTAAAATCAGGGTTGCTGTCAGAATCAGAAGTTAACGAATCTGTCTCATTGCTGCTGACAGAAATGATGAATTTAGGTCTATTCGAAGATCCATATGTAAATCCACTGCAAGCTTTGGAAGTTGTCGCAGATCCTAAAGCAAAAGCACTTGCAGATGAAGCACACCTTAAATCAGTGGTTTTATTACGCAACGATAAAAATATCTTGCCGTTAAAAGATGCTAAGCTGCAAAAAGTGAAGCTTTATGTTGAAATGTTCGGCGGAGATGCAGCCGCTGCTACAGCCAATTTAAAACAGACTATTAAAAATCATGATGCCTCTATCACTATCGTGGATAATCTTTCGGAAGCAACACATGCGTTTGTTTGGGTGAAACCGGCACAATCCAACTGGGATAATAATCCACGAATCACAGTAGGTCCTGAAACAGGAGTCGCGAATGTAGATCGAATTGTTGAAATTCAAAAAACCGTTCCAACAATTACGGCAATCAACTTTATCAGCCCTTGGTTAATTAATCAAATTGAACCAAATGCGGCTGCTGTTTTAGCCACATACGGTACGAAGCCTGAAGCAGTAATAGATGTCATTCGCGGCGAATTTAACCCGATTGGAAAGCTGCCAATGGCCATCCCTGCTAGTGCTGAAGCTGTGGACAAGGAAGTTGGCGATGTCCCGAGCTTTGCACCTGAAGAAACCCCTAATTATTCTTATTTAAATAAAGCTGGTAACAAATACGAGTATGGATTTGGTCTTTCTTATAATCAAGGAAAAGCTGTTGGAAAACCAGACCATGCGGGGGAAATTGGCACACCTGCTCATGCCCAAAAAAAATAAAAAATAACATGTCAGGGCTGTCTCTACTGGGGACAGCCCTGACATGTTATTTTCATAAAATTGTTAGAAATGAAAAATAATTTAATGATAAACTATAATATGATATAGATAGTTTTATATATATTAGCAGGACAAAGAGGGCGGGATCAGAATTGAACAGACAATCCCTTGAACATGAAAATATCGAAAGTTTGAAAAAGAAAATTACTGATCTTGAAAAACGAGAAAAAGAGCTTTTAAAAAAACTCGATTATCATACATCCCTTCGTGCTATGGTTTTGGATGCCCTTCCTATTAATGTTTTTTTAGAGGAACCGGATGGGAAGACGATATTTGCTAATAAGCAGGCATGTCAAATGAATGGTATGAAATTAGAAGATCTCATCGGCAAAACGGTTTTTGATTTTTTTCCGAAACATATTGCGGAAATGAATCGGAAAATGGACCTTGAGGTTTGGCAAAAGCGTGACCTGATTACCTGTGAATTAAAGGCTGGATTCAAAGGTAAGGAACACCATATGTTTACCGGCAGAACCATAATTCACGTACCTGAATCTGGGGAGGAATATCTTCTCGGCTTTGGGTTGGATATTACCGAATTAAAATTGGCCCAGAAGCAGATTTCCCATATGGCTTATCATGATGCCTTAACCGGACTTCCCAACAGATGGTTTATAAAATCATACCTCGAGCAATATCAAGCGGAGCAAAGGAATCCAAACGAAATGCTCGGGCTGATTCTTTTGGACTTGGACCATTTCAAAATCATTAATGACAGTCTAGGCCATCAAGCAGGAGATGTGTTATTGCAATCCGTTGCTGATCGGCTTAAAACCGAGACTGGTACGGGAAATATTCTTGCTCGGTTTGGCGGAGATGAATTTATTATCCTTCTTCCACACTTAAATGGTGTGGAGGATGCTGTAGAAATTAGCCAATTGGTCCTAAATCTCATGGAGGAACCTTTTTGCGTTCATAGCCAGAATTTTAAAATTACCCCAAGTATCGGAATCAGCATACACCCATTTCATGGAGAAGATATTAATACATTAATAAAAAATGCCGACATCGCGATGTACCATTCGAAGGAAAAAGGGAGAAATCGCTATTCACTCTTTACCCCAAACATGAAGAAGCAGGCATTGACTGAAATGGAAAAAATAACGGCTGCCATTTGAATGGCAGCCGTTATTAATCATACCCATTTTAGTTCTAACAAAAATTGTTCCTTAAATAGCTGAATTAAAAACTCATTATAGTAGTCGTTTCTGACGATTATTTGATAGCGGTTGTTGGCATGAATATAAAAGTGAATGTCTGTCAGAACCTTATTATTGTCGAAATATTCACGGACCTTTTCAAGTCCTTTTTTCTGCTCCTTTGATAGAAGGGTGATGGAGAATTCATAATCATCTCCATTTTTCTTTTCCGTTAATTCAATCAGTTTCTCGTTCAATTTATACTTAACCTTCATCTAATCCCCTCCTAAATTAAATATCTCAAATAGATATAAACTGTACAAATCATAATTGAAAGAATCATTAATGGAAAGGCGATGAGCAAGAATTTACCGAATGAAATATGATGACCTTCCTTAGCTGCCAACCCAGCCACAATGACATTGGCGCTAGCACCAATCAAGGTCCCGTTTCCGCCGAGACATGCCCCTAGTGCCAGGCTCCACCAAAGCGGTTCAAGGTTTTGAATACCAAGGTCGCCCATATCTTTTATCATTGGAATCATCGTGGCAACAAACGGGATATTGTCTATAAATGCAGATGCAATCGCACTTACCCACAGAATTAAAAGCGAAGTGGAGGTAACGTTTCCACCAGTAAGATGAACAGCTTTGTCTGCCAATAAGGAAATGACGCCCGTCTCAACCAATCCGGATACAAGGACAAACAGTCCGATAAAGAAGAAAATGGTTGTCCATTCTACTTTTTCTAAAGCCTTATCCAAATACTTTTCGCCTGTTAATAAAAGCAGCAGGAAAGCTCCGGCTAAAGCAACAGTGGCTGATTCAATATGTAGTAATTGATGCAGGAAGAATCCTAATATCGTTAATCCGATGACAGTTAACGATTTTGTTAATAACACTTTATCGGTTATTTCCTCTTTTTCATCCAAATCCATTACATTAGCTTTTAGTTCAGTCGATGTTTTAAGTTGTTTTCGATATATGAAAGCCAAAATGGCAATATTCACAAAAAGGATAAGAAATGAAATAGCTGAAAGGTTATAAATGAATTCCATAAAGGTTAGTTCTTTAACAGCGCTTCCAAGCATGATATTCGGAGGATCACCAATCAGAGTAGCGGTTCCGCCAATATTTGACGCAAGAATTTGCGTTATTAAAAAGGGTATTGGATTCACCTGCAGTTGGCGAGTAATACTGAAGGTAACAGGGACCATCAACAGGACGGTGGTGACATTGTCCAAGAAAGCTGAAACTACTGCCGTTATGATCCCGAACATAATTAGCGTTTTTAAAGGATCAGCTCCAGCTTTTTTGGCGGACCATATAGCAAGATATTTGAACAAACCCGTTTCGGCTGTAATGGTAACGATAATCATCATACCGGTTAATAATCCAATGGTATTAAAATCAATATGATGAAGTGCTTCTTCTTGACCGACAATTCCCAGTACAACCATTAAAATTCCACCAATCATGGCGATAATGGTTCGGTGAATCTTTTCTGTGACGATAAAGGCATAGATGACGAGAAAAACGCCTAATGCTATGAGTGCTTGTGTTGACATGTTTCGACCTCTTCTCCCTAATTTCTGCTATAAGTGTGAATACAAAAAGGAGCCCGAAAATACGACAGACTCCTCTATAATTCACCGAATATTTCCTTATTTTATTTTATAAAAGTCTGCATAGGTTGTAAAGTGTCTAAACAAATAGATGTTGTCCAAGCTTTCGTCTGTAGCCGCACATTCCTCCAATGGAAATGGACAGCCAGAGCAAGAAAGCCGGACAACAATTATTATTTTAATCATATCCATCTGCAAAACAATGGATAATTTGTGAATAAAAAGATAACATTTTAAGACCTAGTGGCCTAATTTATTTATAGTTTTAACCATTTCCTTATGCTCTGGCATTAATAATTTATACAGCTGAGTATCTGTTTGGACAAGCGGCTTGCCTTTTTCGTCCGCAATTGGCCTGACCTGGGATATGCCATTTACGACCTTCCATTTGCCGGCCACTTTTTTTATATTTAAATCAATAATCCCCAGATGACTTCCAAAGGCTCCTGCCATGACTATCGGTTTTCCATTTATTCGTCCGGTTTTCATATCCGTGTTGGCAATCTTTTGATAGGAAGGCCCGGGAAACACGCTGTGGGAATGCCCTGAAAGGATAGCGTCAATCCCAGGGATTTTTGTTAAATAGTAAACCGCATCTTCCGTATCGGGATGGTATGGTTCGTCGGTGATTCCCGTATGGGCTAGGGCTATTACAACATCTGCACCTTCCGCCTTCATGATAGGGACATATTCCTTTGCGGTTTCCACAATCGGCCGCGGGAAAACTCTGCCTTCAAGGTTTGACTTATCCCACTTCATAATCTGTGTTGGCATAAAGCTAATCACACCAATATTCAGGTCATGTTTCTTCCCATCTTGGTCCTCCAGCTTTCGTTTTAAAATGACGTAGGGTTTAAAATATGGGGTGTTTGTTTTTATAGAAATAACATTGGCGTTAATGGCAGGCATTTCGGCCCCTTTTAAAGCAGTATTTAAAAATTTTAATCCATAATTAAATTCGTGATTGCCGATTGCGATGGCATCATACTTTAAATGATTGAAGGCCCGGTAAACGGGGTGGATCTTGCCTTTGTTGATTCCTTTAATTCTGGCCAGATATTCGCCAAGGGGATTCCCCTTTAAGTGATCGCCACCATCAAATAATAGTGAATTCTTCACTTCGTTTCGTGCCTGGCGAATGAGAGAAGCAGTTTGAACCAGGCCGATTCGATTATTTTCCCTTGATAGATAGTAATCATAGTTGATTAAATCTGCATGCAAATCGGTCGTTTCAAGCAATCTTAAGTCAATCGACGTGCTTTTCTGTGCCGTTGCTTTTGCAACCGGATGCGTTGCGGAAGGCTGCAACATGAATACAAGGGCAAGCAAAAATAGAAAGGAAGTTTTTTTAAACAATAGAGGGACCTCCTTTGGTCTTAAAAGTATAGGTCCAAATAGTATTTGTTTTTTTAAAACAATTATTAATTAAAATTGGACGGACATTCCTCTTAATGTATGAGTCTGCTTTCTTTTGCTTTTTTTTGCATGGTGCCGCCGTATTTTTCAATGGGCCCTTTTAAAACTAAACCAAAGATCAAAGTGATCACGGTGATCATCGAAAGGATGGTAAGGTCATGTTTGGCAACATCCCACTCGATTCCTCCGACGGCTTCCCGCATCAGGCTGATGGCATAGGTAAAGGGTAAAAAGGGATGAAGCTTTTGAAAGAATGACGGCATCACCTGAACAGGAAAAGTGCCCCCAGCACCGGAAATTTGCAGGACAAGAAAAACTATGGCCAACCCTTTTCCAACATTTCCGAAAATGGATACCAGTGTATAGGTAATCAGCATAAAGATAGCACTAATCAGTAATCCAAATAAGATAAACCAGGTCTTATCAACTACATAGGTCTTCAACAGCAGAATATCACCCGCGGTTACGATGAGAGCTTGGCATAGCGCGACGGTCAAAAAGGTTAAAAAGCGGCCTAAATAGACATGATTCGGATGATACGTACCTGGCAAATCATGCACTTCGACAGGGATTAATGAAATAAGCAGAGTCGCACCTACCCATAAAGCAAGTGTGGTAAAAAAGGGAGACATGGCCGATCCGTAATTCGGAATCGGAAATAGCCTTTTTTCCTTTAATAGAACAGGCTCGGCAAAAAAGTCACTTTCCTTTTTGACATCGTTACGCAGCAAATCAATAATGTCACGGATATCCTCCGTTTTTTCAAATTCACGGATTTGATTGGCTAGATTTGTGATTTTTTGCTTTACAGCAGGGAAATCCCTTTTTATTAGGGCCAAATCCCGTTTCCCGATGGCAATTCCGGCTGCGGCATCCTGAAGGATTTTTTTAATTTGTAAAAGTGTTTGGTCAGCGTTTGCAAAAAATTCATTTGCCTTGACGGGAACTTGTTTGGCGGCATCACTGATTTGCGCAAACTTCGGTTCGATTTTGCTGTCATATTGATTCACAAGCTGTCCTAAACCTGATGACAGATCCGAAGCAATTTGGTTAGTCCGCACCAGCAGGTCCTGTGAGGGTGTTCCAAGGCTTTGAATCGTTTTTAAATTATTTAATAGTCTTTCGGCGGAGTCTTTTTGCTTATTTAGTTGTGCTATTTCACCCGTAAAGAGTGGTGCAGTCCCTAAGCCATTTACTTGATTTAATAGGTTGATTAAAAGTGTTTCCGCATGGATTAATGCGGTAAGGCGGGTGATTCCATCATTTAGTGCACTCTGCTTTTCCTCTGTATTGGCGGTATTTGATAATAAAATTCCCGTGACTTGTTCCACATCTGCTGCTGTTTGCTCCATAAAGATTAGATTTTGCTTAACGGCGGGTGCGAGATTTTCGAATGTTTCTTTATTACTGTCAAAAAACGTTGTTAGTTGTTCGGATAGCTCTTGGGCGTGGCCCAATATGGAGTCTACTTCATTGATTTTTACTTGTAAGTCTGCCACGATTTTTTCCGCCTGGTCTGCGTCTTGATTCGAGGTATTAATGATATTTTCGGCCTCCGTCAAATGATCGTTTAACCAAAAAATCATGGTTTTCAGTTTCTCAATATCAGGCAGGTTTTTTTGCAGTTCAATGCCAAGCTGATTAAAAATATCAAAAATAACGCCATTGGCTGTCTTCACAAAGTTTTTGCTGATTTGCTCTTTGATGCCTGTGGCTCCTTTAGCTGTGATTTTTGGGGCAATAGCATTAATTTTTTCATTTACAACATAGATGAGTACCGGCTTTTGCGGGTTATCGCTGAGGACAGTTCCAATTTTTTTAGAGAAATCCTTCGGAATCGTAATGCTCGCGAAATAATCTCCGTGTTTCACGCCTTGGTCCGCTTTTTTAGCATCAACAAAATCCCAGCCAAGCGATTTATTTTGTTTAAGAGATTTCACAACCTCTTCGCCGATGTTGATCTTTTTCCCTCTTAGGACGGTGCCGTTATCCTCATTGATAACGGCAATTGGAATTCCGCCCGTATTGCCGTATGGATCCCATGACGCTATTATATTAAACCAGGCATAAAGAGACGGTAGAAACATCAGTGCGATAATCACGAGGGCTGCAGCCCAATTCGTCATGACACTTTTTATATCATCTTGAAAAATTTTCAAAATCTTATTCATATCAGCCAATCACCTAACATTGATGTTTAATAATTAATAGTATTTGTCATATTTACCTGTTGATACCCTAGATTTAAAAAGCAAATGCTAGGGATACTGGTCAGAAATTTGTCAAAAACATATGAACAAATAGTGAATAATACTATCTTCATAATAAAAAAGAAGATAAATTTTTTATAATGATGGTAGTTAAATCAGGGAGGTAATTTGACATGAATATAACTACTATTATTGAATTAGAGAATCAAGAAGTTGAAACGATCGCCGGTGCAAAATTAGTGTTCGCCCAGGAACAAATTGAGGAAAATATCATCGAGACCTGTGTGGAATGTTTTCAAGAGGATGATTCCGAGGATCGGATTTCAACGGAAGAAGCTATGGAAAGAGTGTTTGCCAAATTGCAGGAAGATGGAATTATTCCCGAAAATGTCGAGGAGTTTTCCTTTGAACTGCCATCCTGTGAGAGATTAAAAAGCAAAGCTGATAATATGGCCGACATTCCGCAAAAAGTTATTCTATCATTTGTGTCATAAAGAAGTTCCTTGGAGCTTCTTTTTTCCATTCTGAGTTGTAAGTAAGTGTGACATAAGTCGAAGCCAGAAGCTTCCATGTGCATTATAATGGAATTGGTAAACCTTGGAGATTGGTTCAGATAACTCATTTGTAAACGCTTACAAACGTTAGGGGGCGGCTGTTAATTTGAAGGCGAATGGCAAGATTACCATTTTATCAGGGCATTTTGGCAGCGGAAAAACCGAGATTGCCATCAATTTGGCTTTATCAGAACGGACGAAACATGATAAAGTTGCCATCAATGATTTGGATATTATCAACCCTTACTATCGTTCCCGGGATGCTGCCTCAGTTTTCAGGGAGCATGATGTAGAATTAATCGCCCCACAAAACCGCTTGGCTTCAGCGGATTTGCCAATCGTATCAGGGGAGATTTACCGGGTGCTCCATGACTCCAGGTATCGCTTAATCGTCGATGCCGGTGGGGACAAGGACGGGGCGACAGCGCTTGGGCAATATTATCACGAATGGAAAGATATGCAGCCAGAACTATGGTTTGTCTTGAATGCGAACAGGCCTTTTGTCAGTACATTAGAGGGGGCGGCATACACGATTGGCAAGATTGAAAACGCCTCCCGCTTGAAGGTGACCGGCATCATTAATAATACCAACATCGGTCTTGAAACCACCATGGAAGATGTTTGGCGGGGCCATGAGTTAAGTAGTCTATTGGCGGAAAAGCTGAATATCACATTTTTATTTACAACGATAGCCAATCATCTACAAAAAGATGCCTGCAATTTTGCTTACAGATATGAAGCGTTTTTTATTAAGCGGTATATGAAGTTACCTTGGGAAGGGTGAGTTCTATGGAAAAACGAGTTGTTTTTAATGAAGCCAGTTGTAAATCGTGCAGCCTTTGTGTGCAGGTTTGTCCCACCAATGTTATTTGTCTCGCAGACTATTTAAACGGTAATGGATACCGGCCTGCCGCAGTTGTTGATCAGGAGAACTGCATTAGCTGTGCCAAGTGCGCCCAGGTTTGTCCGGATACGGTCATCTTAGTGTATAGGCCAGTCAAGGTATTACAAACGGTGTGATAGGGGGCGTTAGTTGTATGGGGAAAGTATTAATGAAGGGAAATGAAGTGATTGCAGAGTCGGCAGTCCATGCTGGCTGCAAATATTTTTTTGGTTACCCGATTACGCCGCAAAGTGAGCTGGTTGCCTACATGGCAAGACGGCTGCCGGAAGTGGGCGGATTGTTTTTGCAGGCAGAAAGTGAAGTCGCCGCCATTAATATGGTGTACGGTGCCGCTTCGGCTGGTGTCCGAGTGATGACTTCCTCGTCAAGCCCAGGCTTTAGCTTGAAGCAAGAAGGGATTTCTTATTTAGCAGGAGCACAGCTGCCGGCCGTGATTGTCAATATTGCCAGAGGCGGCCCCGGGCTCGGCAATATCCAGCCCGCCCAATCGGATTATTTTCAGGTAACGAAAGGGGGCGGGCACGGTGATTATCATACTCCCGTTTTGGCTCCAGCCAGTCTGCAGGAAATTGTAGACTTGACCAAGGCTGCATTTGATATTGCCGACCGTTACCGAACACCGGTAATTTTGCTGGGGGACGGAATGCTTGGGCAAATGATGGAACCGGTGGAATTCACGGAGGGTACAGAAATTCGTAAATTTGCAAAGCCGTGGGCGACAACCGGAACCCTTGGTGACGGCCCTCCTAGGACGATCACATCGCTTGAACTTGATGCTGAAAGTTTGGAAAAACGAAACTGGGATTTGCAGCAAAAGTTTGCTGTCATGAAGGCAAATGAGATCCGCTATGAAACTTACCTGACGGAAGATGCGGATTATATTATGGTGGCTTTGGGGACGGTAGCACGGATTACCATGAATGCTGTTAATAAGGCAAGGGAGGCAGGCGTCAAGGTTGGATTGATCAGGCCGATTTCATTATGGCCATTCCCAGAGAAGCCGTTTCTTGAATCGCGTGACCGGGTAAAAGGCTATATTTCAGTAGAAATGAGCGCCGGACAAATGGTCGAGGATGTCAGGCTGGTTGTTGAGGGACATGCTCAGGTTGACTTCTTCGGACGAACAGGCGGCATAGTGCCAACGCAAGATGAAATTTTTGAAAAAATCATGATGGCTGCCGGGGGGGTTACGGTATGACAATGAAGATAGTCTTTCAAAAAACGAGCGGACTAACTGACAAGCCCACGCATTACTGTCCCGGCTGTACCCATGGCGTCATTCACCGCTTGGTGGCCGAGGTTTTGGAGGAAATGGGTGTTTTGGAAGATACGGTTGGCGTGGCTTCAGTCGGCTGTTCGGTTTTATCGTATGAATATTTTAATTGTGATATGACACAGGCCGCCCATGGCCGCGCCCCTGCTGTTGCGACCGGAGTGAAGCGGGTTTTGCCGGATCGGATGGTGTTTACCTATCAAGGTGACGGCGACCTTGCTTCAATTGGTATAAGCGAGGTCATCCACGCCGCTGCTCGTGGTGAGAATATTACCGTGATTTTTGTAAATAACGCCATTTACGGGATGACAGGCGGACAAATGGCGCCAACAAGTTTGATTGGGCAAAAGACAGCGACCACCCCTTATGGCCGGGATGTCTCGGTCCATGGTTCACCGATCAAGGTTTGTGAAATGATTTCTGTGCTGGATGGCGCCGCTTATATTGAGCGGGTATCGACGCATGATGTTCCCAATATACAGAAAGCCAAGAAGGCCATTCGCCGGGCCTTTGAAACACAAAAAAGAGGCGGTGGATTTTCAATGGTTGAGATTTTATCGACATGCCCGACCAACTGGGGACTGGACCCGGCGGAGTCACTTGAATGGGTAAGGGACAATATGGTGCCAGTTTACCCTTTGGGGGTTTATAAAAATAAAGCGACTGGGAACCTGTAGAAGGGATTAGAGGGGGTGGGCGGAATTATGCTTGAGGAAATGATTATTGCCGGCCTTGGTGGCCAGGGAGTGATGTCGATGGGACAGCTGATTGCCTATGCCGGTATGCTTGAAGGGAAAGGTGTCTCCTGGCTTCCTTCATACGGCCCTGAACAGCGCGGCGGGACAGCGAACTGTGCGGTAGTGGTGAGTGATGAACCAGTCGGATCGCCGGTCGTAACACGGCCGTCAACGGCGATTATTTTAAATAACCCTTCCTTTGACAAGTTTGAACCTTGTGTTCGTCCGGGTGGGCTGCTCATCGTTAATTCGTCACTGGTGACAAAGACCTCGGGGCGGGAAGATATTGAAATGATTGAAATATCAGCAACCGACATGGCCAATGATCTTGGAAATTCGCGTGTGGCCAATATGATTTTATTGGGTGCGTTCCTGGAACAAACGAAGGTCGTCTCAGAGGGGGCTGTTATTGAATCGTTGAAGAAGGTTCTTGGTGAAGAGAAACAGCACTTGATTGAGGTCAATAAGTTGGCATTGAAAAAGGGAGCGGCTTTTGTTGGGGGAAGAATGGTTGTTTGATGTTTGATGGTGGAGGGCCAGCCGAGGGTTCGGCTGGCTTTTCTCGTACCTCTCATTAATAATATAATCTTCGAGGAAGAGACGCTATATTGCTCAAGGACCAAAAAATGGTCGGTGGTAAAATAAGGCAGCTATATTGCCCATGGACCAACAAAAAAATGGCCGGTGGTAAAAATAAGGCAGCTATATTGCCCGTGGACCAACAAAAATATGGACGGCGGTAAAAATAAGGCAGCTATATTGCCCGTGGACCAACAAAAATATGGTCGGCGGTAAAAATAAGGTAGCTATATTGCCCGTGGACCAACAAAAATATGGTCGGCGGTAAAAATAAGGCAGCTATATTGCCCGTGGACCAACAAAAATATGGTCGACGGTAAAAATAAGGTACCTATATTGCCCGTGGACCAACAAAAATATGGTCGACGGTAAAAATAAGGTAGCTATATTGCCCGTGGACCAACAAAAATATGGTCGGCAGTAAAAATAAGGCAGCTATATTGCCCGTGGACCAACAAAAATATGGCCGGTGGTAAAAATAAGGCAGCTATATTGCCCGTGGACCAACAAAAATATGGTCGGCGGTAAAAATAAGGCAGCTATATTGCCCAGGAGCACCAGAAAAATAAGCTAACGGTAAAAATAGAGCGGCTATATTGCCCAGGAGCACCAGAAAAATAAGCTAACGGTAAAAATAGAGCGGCTATATTGCCCAGGAGCACCAGAAAAATAAGCTAACGGTAAAAATAAGGCGGCTATATTGCCCGTGGACCAACAAAAATATGGTCGGCGGTAAAAATAAGGTAGCTATATTGCCCAGGAATACCAGAAAAATAAGCTAACGGTAAAAATAAGACAGCTATATTGCCCGTGGACCAACAAAAATATGGTCGGCGGAAAAATAAGGTAGCTATATTGCCCAGGAATACCAGAAAAATAAGCTAACGGTAAAAATAAGGCAGCTATATTGCCCAGGAGCACCAAAAAAACAAGCTAGCGGTAAAAATAGGGGCTTTTTCCCCTTTTTATTCAAAATAACGCCCTAATGTATTCCCTTTAGCTATATAATTTTGTAGTAAAATTCTTCTAATTGTCTTTTTTGATACCATTTCATTACACCACTCAAAAACCAAATTGGTAGTAATCTTAATTCCCGGAAACAGCATTACCAACTCCCGTACACACCGCAAAACCGCAGAATCAACGTACTCCTCATGCCCGCATAATCCGCACAGAATTGTATTCCCCTTTAAAGATGTTGAAAGTGTATGGCAGGAAGAAGAAAGGATCCCTTTTTGCAAGTGAGTATATTCATATAAAGGAAATTCAGCAAAGGGCAATTCTTCTTGATCAAGCGAAATGAGCAGCTCTGCCAGTTTCTCATGACCCTCATTCAGTATCGAATATGGTTTATCCAATTTCTTCATAAATTTCTTGATTTGTGTCGGGAAAATAACATGGTCATTTTGAGGCGCTTGGTATAAGGTAAACTCGGGGTTTATGTGGACTAGGTAAGATTCAACATGATATTTGTATCCATAGTTTTGAAGCAATTGCCTAAATAGATTTTCACATCGCTCCAACTGATTAATAGGGTTTCTTATCTCTCGATTGCCTTTCTTTAAATGCCCGTCAGCATCGTAATAAAAATCCCCTTCAAAATTTTTCACATCAATCAGATAAATTTCTCTTTGATACATAATTACTGTATCAATTTGAAAATAAGATTTGTTGAGCTTGAGCTGCAAATCGTTAATAACTAGACACTGACACTGAAGCTTTTCAGTCAACTTGTCAAACTCCAATTCACCGGCAAAACCCTTTTCCGCATTCAGATAATTCCATTTGTCATCATCTGACAACAGCATGCGGGCATTCAATGACCTCATTTTCCTTAATTCCTTTCTTAATGTGCGCGGTTTCTTAAGCATAGTCCACCATCCTTTATTAAAATCTCAGATTTATTTTACTAAAAAAATAACTTTCACAACGGCACGAACTATGAAATATTTGTTAACATTTTCCTGCAAACTAGATATTTTTTGAAAAAATAGTGACATATTAAAAAAAGTGACCCAACTCACTTAACTGAAAATGATTATCATTTATAATGAAAACATAAAGGAGGCATAAACAATGGAAAAGAATTCAGTTAAAGCCTATATGGAATACAGTGAAGAGAAATTCACGAAAAGGATTATTTACAAGAAGGGTGAAACGACAGCATTTGTTTTAAACTTTCTGCCAAATCAAACCCTCCCAACTCATAAACACCCAGGAACAGAGGTTTATCTGTATGTTCTAACCGGCAGCGGCACAATAATCATAGATGGAACAGAGACAACGGTAACTGAGGCAGACCTCATCCATGTTCAAAGCGAAGAGGAAATGTCCTTCAAAAATACGGGCAGTGAACCTGTAAGTTTATATGTAGTATTAAGTAAAATTCCAAGCGAGCTATATGCTAAAAATATTTAACAGCAAAAGCCAGCCCAATCAGGCTGGCTTTTTACGATGCGAAATATCACGTTTATTCTTGAATCCAAAAAACCACCAATTCCAATCACCCAACAGCTTCATTAAAGAAGGAACAAGGACCATCCGGACAATGGTAGCGTCAATAAAGATGGCGACCGCAATGCCGACTCCCAATTGCTTGATGGGCATGACGCCAGTAAAAGCAAAAGCACCTGTTACGACAATCATAATCGCTGCCGCGGAGGTAATGATTTTACTCGTATACGTTAAACCGGAAATGGTCGCTTCGGTATTATCGCCAGTCCTCAAATAAAATTCTTGTATCCTGGAAATGAGGAACACCTCGTAATCCATTGACAGTCCAAATACAAGCGTAAACACAAAAACGGGCAGAATCAATCCGATGTTAACGGGAGAAACCCCGAGATGTCCCTCCTGGAAAACCCATACAACAATCCCAAATGTGCAGCCAAGGCTCAAGGCGTTCATCAAGATGGCTTTAAACGGAATGAGAATCGACCGAAAAGCAGCCATTAAAATTACCAAAGTTGAAATCATAATCAACAGCAAACCATACGGAGCCTTCTCGATAATCTCATCAAAGATTTCCTGCTCGAACTTAATGGGACCGCCAACCGAAGCCTTCACACCTAAATCTTTGTCCGACCAATCCTTAACCAATTGCCGGGCTTTAGCTGAATGCTCACCGGTCTTTAAGTAGACCTCAACAAGCATTTTATTTTCACGGATGAAGTGATCGAAAACAGGGGTAAGCTTGCTCATTTCACCATAAAGCAGCAGCTGTTGGAATTGCGCAGCATTCTTAATGCCAAAGGCAGAAAAGGGCGAATCGACCGTATAAACTAGTGGGTCCTTCTCCAATTTATTGATCACTAGGCTTACCTTTTCGAGATTATCCCTCGTCAGCACACCGCCGCTGGTCTCCAGAATAATCGATACCTTTTTTTCATCGCGTTTTTCTTTTTCGAAAAAATGATCCTTAAATTTTTCTAAAGCGACACGTGATGGATAATTAGGCGGCAGGGAATCGGTGCCCGGAATCGTAAGAACCATTTGCTTAACAGGAATAAGTCCAACCAGCAAAATGGCTAGAGCGCAGACTGCCATCAGAACGGGCCGGCGCATGACAAACTTGGCAAATAAGTACCAGCCGCTTAGCCGATTGTCTGAAATCTGCCACAAGCTAAATTTATTGATTCTGTGTCCTAATAGTGCCAAGAACGCCGGCAGAAACGTTAAAGAGCAGAGTGCGGAAACAAGGACGACAGTCATTCCGCCAAGGGCGACATTTTGAAAAATATCAATTTGGATAAACCAAAGCCCTGATAATCCGATAAATACGCATAGGCCGGAAAAGATAATGGACCTGCCGGCCGTGGCAACGGTGATCGCGATGGCTTCGCCCACTGATTTCCTTGTTAATTCTTCCTTATAGCGGTTAATAAATAACAGCGCAAAGTCGATACTTAAGGCAAGACCGATCATCGGCACTATATTTAAAATAAAAATAGTTAGGTCGATGCCGTAACTGAAAAAATAAACTGTCCCCATGGTGGTTAAAATGGATACCACACCAATAATCAGCGGAAGGGCTGAAGCGACAAGACTGCCGAAAGCGAGGATGAGAACGAGCAGGGCAATTGGCAGGCCAATCATCTCCGCTTTAGCCAAATCCTCTTGGCTGGCTGTATTTAAATCTTTAACGATGATTGGTTCCCCCGTCATCGTTACCTTTAACCCCTTTTTATTTTTAAGCAGCTTTTTTAAATCGCTTATTTCTGCCCCAAGGCTTTCCGCTTTTTTATTAAAAGTAAGCATGCCATAAGCGTAATTCCCTTTTATCATACCGTCCTGGGCAAATGGGGGAATAATGTCCTCTGCATGGTCAAAGTCCTTAAGTCTTACAAAGGTATCCTGCATAAAATCCTGAAACTTTTCATCGCTGACGCCCTTTTCTTTTTGAAAAACAAGGATGATAGAGGATTTGGCCTGTCCAAAGTCTTTTTCCAAAATCCGCCTCGTTTCGTTATATTCTCCCTTATATTCAAAACCGTTTCCGCTTAACACCGCAGGCAGTTTCAAAGCGAAAAAGCCAAACAGGATAATAGCTAAAATCCAAACCAGTATCACCCATTTTCGATTCCGATAAATAAATCCACCGAGCTTTTCCAACCCATCACCCCAATAAAAAATAACAACCAAATTAAGTATACAAATATTACAGCGATAAACGTTTGACTATTTCATGACTTTTTAAAAAGAAAACCTTCTATAAATATTTCCCTTCTTATCCAGTGAAAATGTACATATTTACAAATGTTCAACCGCTTTGTTATAGTTATTTCTGGGCAAGCTAAGATGCATAATGATATAAAAATAGGGGGAATCAGCAATGAGCCAAAACATAGCAAGAATGATTGACCATACATTATTAAAACCAGAAGCAACAAAAGAGCAAATCGTTAAATTAGCGGAAGAGGCAAAAGAATATTCATTTGCTTCCGTTTGTGTAAATCCTACCTGGGTAAAAACAGCTGCTGAAATACTTAAAGATACACCAGATGTTAAAGTTTGTACTGTCATCGGCTTTCCGCTTGGGGCAACGACCTCAGAGACGAAAGCATTTGAAACAAAAAATGCGATTGACAATGGTGCGGATGAAGTGGATATGGTCATCAACATTGGTGCACTTAAAGATCAGCAGGATGATTTAGTTGAATCGGACATTCGCAATGTTGTGGAGGCAGCGAAGGGGCAAGCATTAGTAAAGGTCATTATCGAGACTTCACTGTTGACTGATGAAGAAAAGAAACGGGCATGTGAGCTTTCAGTCAAGGCTGGTGCTGATTTTGTTAAAACTTCGACAGGATTCTCTACCGGTGGGGCTACGGTAGAAGATATCCGCTTAATGCGCGAAACAGTTGGCCCGGATATCGGTGTTAAAGCATCCGGTGGCGTAAGAAGCAGGGAAGATGCCCTTGCAATGGTTGAAGCCGGTGCAACACGGATTGGCGCAAGTTCAGGTGTGGCCATCTGTAAAGGAGAAGTTTCCTCAAGCAACTACTAATACTTATATGACAAAAAGAGGCTGCCCTTAAAGGACAGCCTCTTTCGTGACTAAAAGAAAAGATGTAGAACGTAATATAAAATACCAGCTAATAGTGCGGTTATTGGCAAAGTAATTACCCAAGTAATCAGCATCCGTTGGGCTGTATCCCATTTGACTCCTTTAAGTCTGTGAGAAGCACCCACACCTAAAATTCCGGAAGATATGACATGTGTTGTACTGACAGGCAAATGGATATAAGTGGCGCCAAAAATTATTGCTGCACCAGTTAAATCAGCGGCAACACCATTAATTGGACGGATTTTCATGATTTTGCCGCCAACGGTTTTTATAATTTTCCATCCACCGATAGAAGTACCAAGTCCCATCGCTATCGCACAGGATAATTGGACCCAAAAAGGTACCTCGGCATTATGTGGAAGATACTGATTCGCAATCAGTGCCATTGTGATAATCCCCATCGATTTTTGGGCATCGTTTGTTCCATGTGAATAAGATTGCAATGCCGCAGTTGCGATTTGGATAAAACGGAAATTTCGATTTGTTTTTGTTAAATTGAAATTTTTAAAAACAACTTTAAAAATACTATAAATAATGAAACCAACAACGAAAGCTAAAATCGGTGAAAGGATTAAAGCTTCCAGAATTTTTATAAATCCTGTGTAATTTAATACTTTTAGTCCTTCCGCTGCAACAGCGGCACCGGCAATGGAACCAATTAGTGCATGGGAAGAACTGCTCGGGATTCCGTAATACCAAGTGATTAAATTCCAGGCTATTGCCGCAAGCAGTGCAGCTAAGATAACAATTGATCCGTGAGCTAAATTAAATGGGTCAACGATATCCTTTGAAATTGTTTTAGCAACGCCTGTGAACGTAAGGGCCCCGACGAAATTCATGACAGCGGCAAGCAAGATTGCCTGTCGTGGTTTCAATGCTTTTGTCGAAACCGAGGTAGCAATTGCATTTGCCGTATCATGGAAACCATTAATAAAGTCAAATGCAAGAGCCCCGATGACGATTAATATTGTAAGTATTAAGACAGCACTCATATTAAGACTCCTTATGCATTTTTCATGATAATGGTTTCAAGAATATTGGCAACTGTCTGGCAGCTGTCGGCAACGTCCTCAAGGTTCTCATAAATTTCTTTATATTGGATGATACGGATTGGATCCTTTTCTACATTAAACAGATTTTTAATGGATTGTCGTAAAATATTATCGCACTTGGATTCGAAATCCTTAATTTTAATAGCATGTTCTCTTATTTGCGGAAGCTTTTTATTAGATAGAAGCTCCACGGCTTTATCAATTTCAATAACACTGCCTCGAATGGCGTCCACAAACTGAAGCATGAAATCATCTGCCTGAGTGATGGAGTACATTTCAAATAATGCGGAAGTTGCTTCAAGACCGTCTAATACATCGTCCATTACCATTGCAAGGTGAAGGATGTCTTCCCGTTCGATTGGTGTGATAAAAGCATCATTTAATTCTTTAATGACTTCATGAACAAAGGAATCTCCCTTCGTTTCAATTTCCTTCATTTTTTCAGAGAAAATTTTTAAATCACTGACGTTTTTCAGCTTATATTCTGTAAAAAAATTTGCCCCTTCTTTAAGGTTGGAAGAAATATTGCTTAGCAAAACTGAGAATTTGTCATTTTTCTTAAATGCCATTAGAGATACCCTCCATATTTGTACGTGTTGTTCATCAACGGAATAATTTTAATGAAGATAGTGTAAAAAATAAATAATTTAAAAATAAATTTACAAAAACTTAACAAAAGAATTTTCAGACAATTATTTTGCAGATGTACTATTTTACTTTTGCCAAGATGCCAAAATTTATGTATGAATTTTGGCATAGCCATGAGTAAAAAAAAGAAAACAGGGTAATTTATAAGGTAACAGGCAGACATCCTCAGATGCTCTGCTTGGCAGGCTCAAGAAAAAATCGAATGAATACTAAAAAAGGAGTGTTCTATGTGAGCTTTATTTGGGCATTAATTGTTGGCGGTATAATCGGTTGGTTAGCCGGCCTTATTGTAGGAAGAGACGTACCTGGGGGAATTATTGGTAATATCATTGCTGGTTTTGTTGGTGCATGGTTGGGGACTCTGGTATTGGGAAACTGGGGCCCGCATGTGGCTGATTTCGCCATCATACCGGCGATCATTGGTGCAGCAGTCCTAGTGCTTTTATTAAGCTTTATCATGAGGGCCTTCAGGAAAGCAGACTAATCATCATGAAGAAAGCCTCCCGAATTTTTGGGAGGCTTTTTATAGTGAGTAAATATCAAATTCTTTAAAAATAACCGGGTCATCCGTAAATGGTCCATATACAACGATTTTTTCCTCTGTTAAGGGGTGGGTTAACTCCAGTTTTCCGGCATGGAGGGCCTGTCTGTTCACGAGCGGTTTCCCCCCATAAACAACATCCCCAACTATAGGGTGGCCTAGATGGCTTAAATGCACACGAATTTGGTGCGTCCGCCCCGTATCAAGCCAGCATTTTACGTAGGATAAATTACCCTTTCTGTCTTCCTTCACCACTTGATAATGCGTAATCGCGGCTTGCCCAGAGGGGGATACCCTTCTTTTGGTGGGGTGATGCCGATCGCGGCCAATCGGGGCATTAATCGTCCCTTTTTTTTGCTTCAACAATCCATGGACCAAGGCAAGGTATGTTCTTTTGATTTCCCTTTTTGCAAGCTTTCCGTCCAAAAGTGCTCCTGCCAGTGCATGTTTAGCTAGCAGGATGGCACCGGAAGTATCACGGTCTAACCGATGAATCTGGCGGACATCCCTGATTTCCCCTTTTGCTTGCAAATAAAAGGCCGCTGCATTGATTAAAGTATCGGTATCATTTTCAGAGTCATTTGGATGTGTGTTCATGAATGGCGGTTTATTAATAATCAATAAATGGTCATCCTCAAAGAGGACATCGATATCCAGATAGTTAGGGATCACATGCGGTTCCTCTTCGGTAAATAATTGAATTTGCAGTTTCGTGCCCTCTGAGAGCGGAGTCGTCCAGGAACATTCAGTGCCATCAACCTGAACCTTTTTTTCCATTCGAAACGCATGTGTTAACTTTTTAGGGGCTTCCCATTCATGACGGAAGATTTCTTCGATTGTCGTTCCTGCCCATTTTTTAGGAACGATAATCTGAAACCATTCCCCGAGCCGTATTGTTTTCAGCATAATATCTCCTTCTTATTCCAGCAGGGCAGCTAACAGTAATTACCACCCTAAATACAAACTAAGATATGTTATTCTTATCATATATAATACGACAGAAATAAGCGCGTGAGCAAAGGTGGGTTATGGAGTGAAGATCGTTTTTGCCTCGACTCCAAGTCAGGAAGAAAAAATTTGTGAGCTCGTGGGATATATTTATTCCAATATATTTCCGCTATATTTTACGGACGAAGAAATTAACCGCTTTGAAAAATTAAAAATATTGCATACCTCTAAACAACATTTTGAAGAATTCAGCACGTTAAAGGATGCGTTTCAAGTGATGGCCAGTATTCAAACCTTAATATCGATACTGGAGTCACATCAGCTAGACGACCAATACGAAGCTATTTTTAATAAAAATGCGGCAAACCTTCATGATTTCGGCTTGTTTTTTCCGTTTGAGTTTGAACAGTTTGCTGAAGCAAAAAGCATGAAAAATACTGTTCTCAGCATTTACACGAAGGCAGATAACCAACTGCTTATTTAATAGAAGAAAAAGCCGTTATGCTGGCTTTTTCTTTTTTTTATAAAAAAACGGCTCATTTTAAGGTAATATAAGTATTGGATTGCCGAAAATATTGGGCCTGCGAAAATTGTCGGGATTTTGACGCTAGGTTTTAAAGGAGTATCAACCACCTGCTTAGAACCAATATTAGGTATAGATAACATACTGGAGGGAACCTAAAATGAATTGGAGAAATGCAGCAAAGAGCTGGATCGAATTTAATGAATTGGACTCCGAATTAAAGAGCCAATTAAAAACGCTTGAGAGAGACGAAAAACTGCTTGAAGAAGCTTTTTATAAAAATTTAGAGTTTGGAACAGGCGGAATGCGCGGAGAACTTGGTGTCGGGACAAATAGAATGAATATATATACTGTCCGCAAAGCATCAGCTGGTCTGGCTGCATACATAGAAGAGCAGGGGGAAGAAGCAAAACAACGCGGCGTTGTCATTGCGTTTGACTCTCGCCATAAATCACCGGAATTCGCGCTGGAGGCTGCTAAAACCCTTGCAACGCGAGGAATTCAAACCTATGTGTTTGATGAGCTTCGCCCTACTCCGGAGCTTTCATTTGCCTTACGGTATTTAAACGCATTTTCGGGGATTGTCATTACCGCCAGCCATAATCCACCGGAATATAATGGCTATAAAGTATACGGATCAGATGGCGGTCAGCTGCCTCCGGAGGCTGCCGATCAGGTTATTGCGAAAGTAAATGAAATTGACAATGAATTGGTTATCAAGGTCGATAAGGAAGAAACTTTAAGGGCTTCCGGTTTAATTAAAACCATTGGTGAAGAAGTCGACCAAGCCTATATTTATAAGCTAAAGACGATTTCCGAAAATCCGCAGCTTGCCGAAGAAACGAATATTCAAATTGTCTTTACACCATTGCATGGGACGGCGAATAAACCTGTCCGGTCTGCGCTTCGGGCATTAGGCTATAAAAATGTAACGGTGGTAAAGGAGCAGGAACTGCCTGATCCCGAGTTTTCAACCGTGAAAAGCCCTAACCCAGAAGAACATGCCGCTTTTGAGTTAGCCATTCGTGATGGCAAAGCAGTGGGGGCCGACCTGTTAATTGCAACAGACCCAGATGCTGACCGCCTGGGAATAGCTGTTCAAAATCCAGAGGGTGAGTATGTAGTATTAACTGGTAACCAAACCGGAGCATTATTGCTTGATTACTTACTTTCTCAGAAACAGCAAAAAGGGACTTTGCCACAAAACGGTGTGGTGTTAAAAACAATTGTAACCTCTGAATTAGGACGCAAAATTGCATCAGCCTATGATTTAGAAACGGTCGATGTTTTAACTGGCTTCAAATTCATTGCCGAAAAAATCAAGCAATATGAAGAAACAGGTGAACATACCTATTTATTTGGCTATGAAGAATCTTACGGCTATTTAATCGGCGACTTTGCCCGTGATAAGGATGCCGTTCAAGCAGCCCTTTTGGCGACAGAGGTTTGCGCGTATTATAAGAAGCAGGGATTGAACTTATATGAAGGTATGATGCAGGTTTTTGAAAAATACGGCTATTACCAGGAAGGACTCCGCTCTTTAACATTAAAGGGAAAAGAAGGAGCAGAATTGATTCAGCGTATTTTGGCTTCCTTCCGCAGCGAACCGTTAACGGGGCTGGGTTCCTTAAAAACGTCTATAACCGAAGACTATTTAACAGGTATTAGGACGATTGATAACCGAGAAGAGAAAATTGACCTTCCAAAATCAAACGTGTTGAAGTATATTTTTGAGGATGGATCATGGGTTTGCTTACGCCCATCGGGGACTGAGCCAAAGGTTAAATTTTACTTTGGTGTTAACAGCGGGACGCTTGCGGACAGCAAAAGCAAATTGCAAACCATTGAAAAGGACTTCATGGATTTGGTTGATCAAAAGGTTAAGCAAATTCAAAACGTATAGTATTATTTATGAAAACACGACATCCAAAAGGTTTTGGATGCCGTGTTTTTTTGGTGGAATTCATAGGTTTGGTTTGGAAAAAGGTTCTTTAATAAAATCAGTATCCACTTGATGTTTCAGGAAAGACTATACATCGGTATCTCATTTGGCGATTGTTCAAATGTTTCGTTGGCATGGTCGATGTAGCGAAGCAGGCTGTATAGTTTAGTCTCGATAACGGAATAGTCGCGTTCAAAATTGTAGGCGTGCAGGAAATGTTCAATCTTCTTAGATAAGAACTGGTCTGTGGTTCTCACCATTAATATCAATAAATTATCCCATTCAGACCGGTGTGTATAAAACAGCGCCCGGTCATAATCCAATTTATTCATTTAATTTTCTCTCCTCCTTACTAGGAGTTGAGATTATTTTATGAAGTTTTGCGCTGAACTTTCACGCAAAAATTTGGACACCTTGTCCTCACAACGTTTTCAACATTTACCTGTATATTTTGTAATTGTTATTATCTTGTTTCATCAATCCTTCTCTTTCTTCATACATTGTGGTAAGAGGAAAAGGGGGAATGGCGGATGAATGAGGGAGATAAGAAGGCACTCGAATATGCGATCGATGAAATAACGGAAATCGCCAAAGGTTTTGGCTTAGAATTTTATCCGATGCGTTATGAAATTTGCCCTGCCGAAATCATTTATACATTTGGAGCTTATGGGATGCCGACCCGATTTTCACACTGGAGCTTCGGGAAGCAATTTCACAAAATGAAGATTCATTATGATTTAGGTCTAAGTAAGATTTATGAACTCGTCATTAATTCTGACCCATGTTACGCATTTTTGCTGGATTCCAATACGTTAATCCAAAATAAACTGATTGTTGCCCACGTTTTGGCCCATTGTGATTTCTTTAAAAACAATGTCCGGTTCCAAAATACAAAACGGGATATGGTTGAAAGCATGGCAGCTACGGCGGAAAGAATTCATCAGTACGAAATTCAATATGGAAAAAAAGAAGTAGAAAGCTTTCTTGATGCAATATTGTCTATTGATGAGCATATCGACCCTTCCTTGATGCGTCCAAAATTGGCATGGTCCTTGGAGGACGATGAGGACGAGGAAGAACACCGGGCAGTTTCACCGTATGATGATCTTTGGGGTTTGGACAAAAAAGACGAAAAGGATTCAAAGCCGCCACGTCGAAAAAAATTTCCGCCAAGACCAGAGAAAGATATATTACTCTTCATTGAAACATATAGCCGCGAACTGGAGGATTGGCAGCGTGATATTCTTACGATGATGCGGGAAGAAATGCTGTATTTCTGGCCGCAGTTAGAAACAAAAATCATGAACGAAGGCTGGGCCTCTTTCTGGCATCAAAGGATATTAAGGGAAATGAATCTGACCAGCGGTGAATCCATTGAGTTTGCCAAATTAAATGCTGGGGTCGTTCAGCCGTCAAAAACGGGAATTAACCCTTATTATCTTGGCTTGAAAATTTTCGAAGACATCGAGGATAGATATAATAATCCGTCTGAGGAAATGAAAAGACGAGGTGTTGAGCCGAATTCAGGACGTGAGAAAATCTTTGAAGTCAGGGAAATTGAATCGGATATTTCCTTCCTTAGGAATTATTTAACCAAGGATTTAGTCTTTAGGGAAGATATGTATCTTTTCCAAAAGCAAGGCCGCGATTATAAGATTGTTGATAAAGAATGGGAACATGTCCGCGATCAATTGGTGAATATGCGGGTAAATGGTGGATTCCCGTATATCACGGTGAATGATGGCGACTATATGAAAAATGGCGAGCTATATTTGAAGCATTGGTTTGAGGGTGTAGAGCTTGATGTCAAATATCTTGAGAAGGTTCTGCCATATGTACATCAGCTATGGGGCAGGACGGTCCATATGGAAACTACCATTGAAGACAGAGCCATGTTGTTTTCCTATGATGGTAAAGGAGTTCACCGCAAGTACTTATAAATATGCACTTAATGACAAACATGATATTATGTTAGAGGCTGAAAAATTCCAGTCTCTTTTTTATTGTGTCATAAATGAAAATACATACCTTAATCCAAACTAATCTTAAGGGGGATTGAATGATGAAAGATACCAAATTGGATTCTAAAGTGCTTGATGTGCTTCAAGATAAAATTCAATTAATTAAAACAGAAAAAGGTGCCATCTATTTAGTTGGACCGATTCGCCTTCCGGTAAATTTATACGGTGAAACCGTTGTATTTCAATGGTATTGTTGGCTGAATTGCAATGAGGTAACCGAGGATTTTGAAAGGATTATTGATAAATTGTCTTCGGTTAATTTAGCCGAGCTTCAACAATCCAGTGTACTTGTATATGGCGACTTCACATATGGTGAGGATGCCATTATGCGAATGCATTCGATTTGCCACACAGGCGATATTTTTGGCAGCAAAAGATGCGACTGCGGCTTTCAATTGAAACGGTCCATGAAAATGATTGTCGAACATGGGACAGGCGCCTTGTTTTATTTGGCCAATCATGAAGGGCGTGGAATTGGTTTATTTAGCAAGGCAATGGCGTATATCCTTCAAGAAAACAATTATGACACCGTCGAAGCGAATCATGCGCTTGGATTCGTGGATGATGCAAGAAATTATAGCGATGCCATTCGGGTTCTTAAAGCATTGCGTTCTAAACCGGTAACCTTGATTACAAATAATCCAAAAAAATTAGATGCATTGAAAAACGCTGGTCTACCTGTTTCCGGGAGGAAGCCGTTATGGGGAGATGTATCCGAGTATAACGAGAAATACCTGCAAACAAAGATTAACCGTTCAGGCCATTTAAAGGACGAAGGGACCTGTCCAAATGACTAATCACGAATTTTATATGGATTTAGCATTAAAAAATGCTGGGGCGATGAAGGGACAGACGGCCCCCAATCCATTAGTGGGTGCGGTGATTGTTAATGATAACCGGGTGGTCGGAATCGGTGCCCACTTGAAGGCCGGTGAACCTCATGCCGAGATTCATGCCTTAAGAATGGCAGGTGAGAAAGCAAAAGGCGGAACTATTTATGTAACCCTTGAACCATGTTCCCACTACGGAAGGACAGGCCCTTGTGCTGTTGCTTTAGTGGAAGCAGGTATTAAAAAGGTAGTAATCGCAACCCTCGACCCGAACCCGGTGGTAGCGGGCAATGGCGTTAAAATTCTTAAAGATGCCGGAATTGAGGTCGTGGTCGGCGTTAGGGAAGCGGAATCCAACCGAATGAATGAGGTTTTTAATAAGTTTATCGTTCAAAAAACGCCATTTGTGACCATGAAGGCTGGATCCACCCTGGATGGAAAAATTGCCACTCATACCTCTGACAGCAAGTGGATTACCGCCGAGGAAGCAAGACTCGATGTCCACCAACTGCGAAACGAAAATATGGCCATTCTTGTGGGAATCAATACTGTCATAAAAGATAATCCGGAATTAACGGCACGCATTCCGAACGGACGAAACCCATTACGGGTTATTTTGGATTCTACCTTAAAAATTCCGCTGGATGCTAAGGTGGTTACGGACAAACTTGCTCCAACCTGGATTTTTACTAGTGAACAGTATGATACTGAAAAGCAAAACAGATTAGAGGACTTGGGAATCAAAGTTTTTCAAACAAATGGGTCAAACCGTGTATGTCCCGAACAGGTTGTACGTATTTTGGGTGAAAATCTCATTTCCTCTGTGTTTATTGAAGGGGGAGGGGCGGTTCATGCTTCTTTCCTTGAAAGAAAACTGATCGATAAAGTGGTATTGTATTTTGCCCCTAAACTAATTGGCGGTACTAACGCACCAACCTTCCTTGAAGGGACAGGTATAGAAAAAATGCGTGATGCAGTTGAATTAACAGACTGTTCTTTTACATCAATCGGAAAAGATTTTAAATTCATTGGTTATCCAAAATATAATTTTTAATAAAGTTGACTGCCATAAGAGTTCATTAGGGCAGTCTTTTTTTATCTATAAATCGTGTATATTTTGTGAAACCTTAAAAATGAATGTTGACATTGAGAATCATTCTCTCTATAATCAAAAATGTGAATGATAATCATTATCAAATAAATGGTTTACATAAAAATTAATCGGGGGAGTTACAACATGTCACTAAAACTGAAACTTATTACATCACTTGCAGCATTATCACTTATTCTTGGTGCATGCGGAAAAGCAGAAGAGACAGAAAACAAGCCAAAGGTTGAAAATACGGAAAAGCCAGCCGAAAAGAAAGAAGCAGCAGAAAAAGAAGTAGCAAACTATGCAGATTCATATAAAGAGGCTATTGCTGAGCTCGATAAAGCCAAAGAGGGCCAAGATGTAGATTTTGCTAAAGTAACAGAATTGTATAATGCAAACTTACAAGAATTAGTTAAACAACGTGATTCAGAATTCCAAGATACGCTGGATGAAAAAATAACAGCCGCTTTAGCAGCAGGTAAAGACGGGTCCATGGACAAAGTGGTTGTAAGGCAAATTTTCGATAAATTAATGCAAAAGGTATTCTATACATCCATCAAGCATGATTTCACAGAGATGGTAGAATACTGGGGCAAAACAGAAGAAGTGAATAAAGAACTTGAGGAAGCAAAAGAATTTTATGCTATCATCAAATCGACTGTTGAAAAGCGTGATGCTGCCTATGGAACAAAAATGGCAAGCGCCATTGAGGGCGGCTTTAGCGAAATTGATAATGGTATTAAAAACAATGACCAACTGGCAGTAAATTTAGGCAAGCAAGTAATCGATAAAACGTTAATGAAGACCTTCTATCTTGCAACCGGTGCGCTTCCAAACGGCTATGCAACAAAGGCAGCAGCTGATGCGCAGAAGGATGCTGCTCTTGCAAAGGTTGAACAGGCTGAAGGATGGGCTTTCTTACAATCCATTTATACTTACTTAAACAAGCATGCTGCTGATGAAACTGCCTTTATTGAAAAGCAATTTAATCTTGAAACAGATGCCAAAACAATTGATCCAGCCGCTGTTAATAAAGCATTTGTTCGTGGCTTTGCGAAAATTGCCATTGATGAATACAAAGAAAGTAAAGAATCGATTGGTGAAGATAAAGGTGTCATTACCGGATTAGAGGGAGCTTTATTTATCGATGTGATTGGTGAGGATATTAAAACGCTTATTGGCGAAGCAGAATATAAATCCTTAACTGATAAAGCGACAGAATATGTTGAAACAGCAAAAGCGAAAGATAAGGCGGCAGGCGAGGGACAGGTTGACGAGCTAATTGCTGCTCTATACTCCATCGTAGACAAGGCAAAATAATTTTCAGGAAAAACCTTGACTAAAGGCAAGGTTTTTCCTTTTGTTTCCGGTTATGAGAAAATGGGAATATTACTGTGTTGTAGAGGTGTTTTTACTTGAAAATAATCGTCACCGGTGGAGCAGGATTTATTGGTTCCCACCTATCAAGCAGGTTGATAAAAGAAGGGCACCAAGTGCTAATCATTGATGAATTACACCCGTATTACTCCGTTGAAAGGAAAAAGCGGCAGCTTGAAATGATCAAACGTGCCGGGAAATTTACCTTTTATCAGAAGAGCCTGATTCATCATGAAGGGGAAGTAAGGGACCTTTTTCATTTATTTAAGCCTGATAAGGTCATTCATCTTGCTGCCATTCCTGGAGTCCCCAACTCGATTGTGGTTCCGAATGAATATGTAGATTATGACATCAAGGCAACTATTAACGCTTTAAGACTTGCTGGTGAAACAGGTGCCAAGCAGTTTATATTCGCTTCGTCATCGTCCGTCTACGGTGACAAGCAAAACATCCCGTTAAAAGAAGAGATGGCTAATGGAAAGGTAGTTTCCCCGTATGCGGCGGCTAAGTACGGCGCAGAGGCGTTTTGTCATGCCTACTCGACCATTTATGATTATCAGGTATCGATTCTCCGCTTTTTTACGGTTTATGGCCCATGGGGACGTCCGGATATGGCGATCACGAAATTTATTAAACAGTTGATGGCTGACCAGGAAATTGTCGTATTTGGCAGCAGAACAGCCAGGGACTATACATATATTGATGATTGCGTTACAGGGATCATTAGTGCGTTTCAGCAAAAGGATCAATTCGCTATTTTTAATATCGGTTCAGGCAGTCCAATCCTGATTGAAGAGTTAATTGAGCAGCTGCGCGGTTTTTTTCCCGGAATGAGGGTCAAACATGCTGGATTTCGTCAGGGCGATGTTCATTCAACATGGGCAGATGTTTCGAAGGCTAAGGGCGAGCTTGGCTTTTACCCGTCTATGTCATTTACGGATGGACTAAGCATAACAATTGAATGGGCAAAGGCGCATGCAAAAGAATTTTAAATACATAGCAGGGGTCATTCTTTTTGGCATCTTTATTTATTTGTCCATCCGCTATTTTCATTTTGGAGAATTTTTAAAAGAAACGAAACGGTTCTTTTGGGAGAGCCCCTATCTGATTATTGGGGTGACGATTTGCTATAGTTTATCGTTTATACTCAGGGCTGAAGCCTGGAAATTGTTTTTTGGGAATAGAGTCAAATTTTATAGTTGCCTCGAGGGAGTGCTCTTAAGCCTATTCGTTAACCATATTACCCCCATCAAGCTTGGCGATGTCGTGAGGATAGGCGTTTTGTCTTTAAGAGAAAAACAGGTGAGCCCGGGGGAATCCCTTCAATCTGTGGTCATACTTCGGTTTATCGATATGGCCATGCTCTTGTTCTTTTCTTTTATTGGCTTGATTGTTTTTGCAAAGGCGTTTGTTTTCCGGTATTCAATTTTGGTAATTGTAATTTTAGCGATTGCTTGTCTGGTAGGAGGCATCATGTTGTGGAGGTTTCTTCCCACATTTGTTCACAGGCAAATTCAATTAGTTAAAACCAATTTATCAGGAAGGAATGCCTTGCTTATTTTTCTTATGATTGCCGTGAGTTGGGCATTAGAAGGGGCTGTCATATGGGGCGTTACTGCTTCCATGGGCAGTGGTCTTTCGATTTATAAGGCTATTTGGGTTAACTCGATTACCGTTGGCGGACAAATTTTTCAAATTACACCTGGTGGCATCTCAACATATGAATCTGTCATGACGGCAGCTTTAACGACATTTCATTTTTCAGTTAAAGACGGCTATATGGCGGCCATTATCAGTCACAGCTATAAATTTGTCTTTTCTTATTTGGCTGGAATGCTTCTGCTCCTCCATTCCCCTGTCTTAAAAATAAATCAAATTAAAGAAATCCTAGCAAGGAGAGGATTATAAGAATGAAAAAAGCATCATCTTTTGAAAAAGCAGCAGCAAGATGCTGGAATCTTTTAAACGAAGGGAAGCCCTTTACACCGATCTTTACAGTTGGGACAATGGCGATTTACTCGGTTACAAACCTCGGAAATTCCGGCTTTCTAGCCGATTTTTTGCTAGGCTTGTTAGCCATTTTGCCGTTGCTAGTGATTTATTACGTTTTTGATTTCCCGTTATTTTTAAGAAATTATTTATGGATTCCGCTAGTTGCCTATCTTATTATTTGGAACAACGTGAATCTAGGATTACTGTTTACGGCAGTAGGATTATATTTCTTCTTTACCGTCTTTTTTTGGGGCACCTTTTATTATCATTTACGAATTGGTACCTCATGGCTTAATTTTACCCGCTTTTGGAAGCTAGTCTTGAAAAACAGCGATTCTACCAGTGGCAATGCTCAGGAACAGCTGCCAAAGTTTCTTTTGTTATTATCACTATGGAATTTTTCGCTTTCGGAACATACATGGTCAGGGGCTGAAATCGGACAGCTTATCCTGTTTTATGTAGGAGTCCTTCTATTTTCATGGATTCTTCACAAAAATCTTTTTGATTGGAAACCAAAGGTTATTCCAACCTACACCTCTAATGTTGTGGCAACCACAAGGGCAATCAATCAAAAAGTTATTGTGATGGTCATTGACGGGATGAGAAAGGAACGGTTTGAGGAAGCGAATACGCCGTTTCTTGATTTTTTAAGGAAAAATGGAACAGAGTATGCCCGGATGGAAACGGTCTACCCTGCTCGAACCGTTGTTTGTTTTTCGTCTATGTTTACCGGAACCTATCCATTTGAACATGGGATTAAATCAAATATGGTGTGGAAGCTGGGAATTAAGGTTGAAAGTGTTTTTGATAGTTTAAGAAAGGTTAGTAAAAAGGGATCTCTTTTGGCAGTGGCCCATCTGGTTGATTCGTTTGGCAGTGATGTTGATACCTTCACGGCGGTCATGCATAACGATGTTGTCGATCGAAAAATTATCGAGAGGGCAAAGTTGATTATGGAGGAAAAAAATCCCGATTTGCAAATAGTTCAGTTGATCAGTACCGACCAAACCGGCCACAGCCGGGGAGTATTATACGACGAATATATTCAAAAGATTGAGGAAGCCGATGCGCTAGTCAAAGAGTATTTTGATTGGCTGAAGGAAAAAGGAATGCTGGAAAATTACACGTTCATCGTTTGTGCGGATCATGGCCAGGCGGATGGCATTGGCGGTCACGGTCACCTCGATGAAGGTGAACGGTTCGTACCATTTTTCATGTACGGTCAGGCGATTGAGAGTGGCAAGGTTGTCGAAGAAAAGCATAGTCTTGTTTCCCTTGCTTCAACCATTTCCTATTTATTAGGGGCGCCGTTTCCAAATAAAGCCCGTGGGCCAGTATTAAACGAAGCAATTAGGAAGGAAGTATTAATAAATGATGCAGCAAAAGGTGATCGTATTTCTTCCAGCTCATAATGAGGAAGAGTCAATCGCGGAGGTTATTAAAAAGATACCTAGAGATTTTAATCCACGTGTGCAAGTAGAAGTTTTAGTTGTCAATGACGGCTCCAGTGATCAAACGGTTGAACAATCTCTAAGGGCTGGAGCAGATCATATCTATACATTTGAAAAGAATCAAGGATTAGGGGCAGCTGTTCGAAAAGGATTGGAGCTTTGTGTAGAGAAAAAGGCGGATATCGGTGTCATGATTGATGCGGATAATGAGTATCCTGCTGAGCAGATTCCTGAATTAATTGAGCCTATCCTAACTGGAACGAGTGACTATGTTATGGGGTCACGGTTCATGGGAACAATTAAGGGGATGAAGTGGAACCGGAGACTCGGAAATTATTGTTTTACGCTACTTCAAGCACTCTTACTTCGGAAATGGATCTATGATGGTCAATCCGGTATGCGGGCTTTCTCTAGACAGGCAATGAGGGAGGCTGAAATCATTCATGATTATAACTATGCCCAAGTGCTTACATTAAATTTAATAAGAAAAGGATTTCGAATGAAAGAAATTCCTATTCATTATCAGGTTCGAAAAGCAGGAGAATCATTTATTAAGTTTAGGGCCTATATGACCTCAGTCCTGCCGGCCATTATCAAAGAGATGACAAGGCCTGTTAGAAAGAGAAGGGTTTATCTTGAACAAGACAGCGTTTTTCCGTTAATGAATAATAAGAAGGATTAATAAGTATTATAATTATGTTATTTATGTGAATTTCTAATTTATCGGATTGACAGCGAGGATGATAATCATTATCATTATCAGTGGAGGAGGAAATTTTTTAATGAAGAAATTTTCAGTATTGTTTTTCATTACTTTTTTTATCATAAATGCCCTTTCCATTCACGGGGTGGAAGCTTATTCCTACGGTGACCCCAACGAAGAGAAAGTTGCTGAAGTTTACAAAGAAATGCTCGTAAAGCTTGATGAGAATCCTCCAAATTTTACAGCTGCAAAAAAGTCTTATGAATCTGTTCAAGAAGAAATTGATATGCACATGGGGCCTGAGCCCTCAAAACTTATTCTGAAAAACTTGGCTGATGAAGATAAACAGGCGCTAACCGATAATATGGAAAAGCTTCTTGTCTTAAATATCGCGAGACGCCTTGATAGTATTGAAAATAATTTTTCAGAATATGAGACTACGAAAAGACTCCTTGCTAAAGGATTTGCTACATACGAAGCATTGTCACCAAAGGTTGAAGCTGAGCATCCGGAAAACAATAAGAAAATCCGAGCGGATTTTGATGAGGCACTTCAAGCATTGGGGAACCCTGGTTTGTTTGGCGTAGGGAAAAAGGAAGCTAGTCTAGATTCCTTTAAGCAAAATAAAGATGAGATTTTGGATACTTTAAAAACAGAATTTAAAATAAAAAGCCTTGATGTAGGACATTTTTCAGAGAGTGCGACAGAATCTAATGCCGGTGGCAAAAAGGATTGGACAGATGTTTCGAATATTCGAAATTGGATTCCGCTGATCTTAATTGCTGCAGTGATTATTGCAGTTGTCATATTTGTTGTCCGAAGAAGAAGGAAATAAAAACGAAAAGACACCTTTGGAGAGAGGAGAGGCGGCTGTGGAAATTCAAGCGCTGCTGATTACATTTCGGGAAGTTTTAGAGGCATTGCTCATTGTCGGGATTATTACGACCTATTTAAAAAGAGTGAACCAAAAGCAATACACCAAATATGTCTGGTTGGGAGCAGGCCTTGCCGTCCTGGCGAGCTTTGGGGCGGCCATGTTATTCCAGGTCGTGTTTACTGGATTTGCGGCAATGGGAAGCGAGATGTATCTGAAAATAGGGATTATGCTTGTTTCAACCGTCCTCCTCACGCAAATGGTGTTTTGGATGGCCAGTCATGCCCGTGATTTAAAAGGGAACATGGAAGGAAAAATGAGTAAGTTTATTACCACCGGCAACGTTGTTGGCATGGTCATTCATTCCTTTCTTGTCGTCCTTCGTGAAGGAATTGAAACGGTATTTTTCTTTGCTGCTATTACCGGCGGTAACATAGGCGCTGCCATGCAGGGCTGGGGTGCAATAACCGGGGTGATCATCGCCGCTGTCGTCTCATATTTCTTCTTTAAAGGGACAATGAGAATTCCATTAAGCACTTTCTTTAAACTAACTGGCGCATTTATTATTTTAATTTCCGCAGGCTTATTGGTACAGGCGATTTCGATGATGCAGGATTTAAACATTATCGGCAGTGTCATTCCACATGTTTATGACCTTACCTGGTTTTTACCTGAGCATCCGATTGATTATAGCCATTATCTTCGGGATCATGGTACTGCGCCGCTCCTTTCAGGGGATATTGGCATCTTTTTAAAGGCATTATTCGGCTATTCATCGATGCCTTCGATTGAAGAGGTACTTGCCTATATTGGTTATTTTGTAGCTATTTTATTGCTTACTTCCTCTAAAAATACTCCGGTAAAAGCAAAAAAGGAAGAAGCGGCCAAATCAGCCAAGCTGCTTAAACCACAGGCAAAATAGTTCAGCGAAACTAAAAAGTACAAGGCGGAAGCCTTGTACTTTTTCTCTTACCAAAAGAGGTGATTATATGAAGTTAGCAGGATTCAATCGTGGATTACTAATTGCGATAAGCATGGTTACAATCATAATTGTGATTGCCTCCCAGCTTTATTTTTTAAATCCATTCGCCTCAACATGGGATCAGGTGGATTTTTCCCTGGCGGTTAATCGTTTTGATTTAATGGCTATGCAGCCTCATTTTCCTGGGTATCCCTTCTTTATATTGGGTGGAAAAATCCTTTATCCTTTTTTAGGAAATCCAGCAGAGGCCCTGACCATGTTTAATATTCTGGCTTATGCAAGCTCGCTTTTTCCGATTTATCGATTATTTCGAAAATTTTTACCTAACCACTTTTCATGGCTGGCAACGGCCATCATTTTTTCGCAATCCTATATTGTGATCATGGTCAATCAGCCGATGTCAGAAGGTACGGCGCTCGCTGTATTTTGGTGGTTTGTTTGGAGTCTTTCATTAGCTATGGAAAGACACAACTCCTCCCTTATTTTATTGCCATTAGGCATTTTAAGTATCATGCTAGGTACCCGTCTTTCCTATCTGCCGTTTGCATTGGGCATCTTGTTATTATTTTTTTGGAAATGGAAAAATGGGCTACTAACCGTAAAAGAGGCAGGTTATTATGCTCTCTTTGGGCTTGTCTTTCAGGCCTGCTGGGTTGTCGCTCTAATCATCTCAGAGGGAAGTCTGACAGGTTTTATTAAGCTTTCTTTAGCCTTTACAAGTGGACATTTTACAGATTGGGGCGGAGCAGTCGAAACATCTGAGATTAGTTTTTTGAAGAGATCATCGATATTTTTATGGGATAATATTCTTTGGACAGGTATTGCCGCAAAAGAGTACATAATTGCTGTTATTTATCTTTGCTTGTTTATCATGTTGGGAGTTAGCAAGGGAACCCAAATAGGGCATGAAGCAAGAAAGCCTTTGGTAAATTTAATTTATCTGTTGTTTTTCAGTTATTTTTTATGGGCACTGTTGGCACAAAATATTGAAAAGCCAAGGCATATCCTCCCGCTTGCGGTTCTGCTTATTTTCTATCTTTGTTTTCAGCTTTTCGCAAACAGGATTCCCTGGTTCATCACTGTTTTAGCCGTTATTTTGCTAGGATTTCAAACAGTAAAAAGTGTTGAGTTATTAAAAACGGAAGCGGCTGAACTGCCTGCCGTTTATCAAATGAATGCGTATATTGAAAAAATGAATGAACCGGTTATTCTTTACACATGGGAGGAAACACGGGTATTGCAATATTTACATGCACCGTACACCCACAAAAGGATTAACACGTACCAATTATTTCAAATGGAAACAAAATATTATCAAGGAAGAACGGTGCTGCTGACGGACAAAGTAGTAAAAGGGTTTGTTTCGCAGGGGGGTTCGGTTAAGGGGAAAATAAAAAAGCTAAAGAGCTTCAAATCTCGAGAGCTTTATGACCCAGTTTATAATGAAATAACCTTATATAAATGGATCGACCATTAATTGTTGTAAGAGAAAGGACTTAGGCATTGAATAAAATTACGATCGCAGGAACAGGATATGCTGGACTAGTCACAGGGGTTTGTTTAGCGGAGATTGGTCATTCGGTGATTTGTGTTGATAAAGAATCGCCTAAAGTTGAAATCCTCAAAAAAGGAATATCAACGATTTATGAACCTGGCTTGGAAGAGATGCTAAAGAGAAATTTAGAGGCGGGCAGGATTTCATTTACGGCAAGTTCTTCGGAGGGATATAAGGATGCGGAAATAATCATCATTACTGTGGGAACGCCGAAAACAATAGATGGATTGTTGGATTTACAATATATTAACCAAGTCTCAATCGAAATCGGCCAATCCATTGTTCGTCCAGATGTCATTATCGTAACGAAAAGTACAGTACCTGCTGGAACTAGTGAAAAGATTAAGGGATGGATTAAGTCAAATCTATCGCAACAGCTCAATTTTCACATGGCGGCAAACCCTGAATTTCTGCGCCAAGGTTCAGCTATTTACGATATGTTTCATGGGGACAGGATCATTATTGGTTCGGAAAGTGAATATGCTTTAAATTGCTTAGAGGATTTATATAAGCCATTTGGCATTCCGATTATGAAAACAGATACAAGCAGTGCAGAACTAATTAAGGTTGCTGCAAATGCATTTTTGGCCTTGAAAATTAGTTATGTGAACGTCTTGTCCAATTACTGCGAACAAATCGGAGGAAATATTGAAGATGTTGCAGCAGGAATGGGGATGGACAATCGGATTGGCCTGTCGTTTTTAAATGCCGGCATCGGTTTTGGCGGCTCATGCCTTCCGAAAGATACCGAGGCACTTGTTAATATGGCCAAAAAGGCAGGAGAGCCAAACAAACTGCTGGAGGAAGCATTACATATAAATCGAAGGCAGGAATTACGACTATTTCAAAAGGCAAAGACCAGATTTTCTAATTTAAAAGGGAAGAGAGTAGCGATATTAGGTATTGCCTATAAACCCGATACAGATGATGTCCGTGAGAGTGCTGCAATCAAGCTGGCAAGACAGTTGGTGCAGGATGAGGCCTCAGTCATTGCCTTTGATCCTGTGTCAATAGAGAATGCCAAAGTGGAATTAGGGGAGCTCATCTCCTATACAAATTCACTAAATGAGGCACTTAAGGGGGCTGAGTTGGCGTTGATCGTGACAGATTGGGAGGAAATTAAAACGATTAACTTAAATACCTTTTCTGAACTCATGAAACAGCCGGTTGTTTTTGATGGAAGAAATTGCTTTCAGCTTGATATCGTTGAAAAATATCCAATCGAATATCACTCAATTGGCAGACCCAGTATATTTGGAAAAATGAAAAAGGAAATCCCGTAAGTAAATGGGATTTCCTTTTTGTAAGCAAGCGTGATTATTTTGAAGAAAGTTCCTTTTCTAATGCGGTTTCAACAGGTACATAAGCATATCCCAAATCGTGGGCAACTGCTTCGTAAGTGATTTCTCCGTTTGCCACGTTTACGCCAAGTTTCAATGCTGGGTTTTCCGAAATCGCTTTACAAACCCCATTATCAGCAATTTTTAGTGCATAAGGAACCGTTACATTTGTTAAGGCAATTGTAGAGGTTCTAGGAACCGCACCTGGCATATTGGCAACAGAGTAGTGAATAACTCCATGCTTCTCAAAGGTTGGGTTATCATGGGTGGTTACGTGATCAATTGTTTCTACGATACCGCCTTGGTCAATTGCCACATCAACAATAACTGCCCCCGGTTTCATTGCTTTCACCATTTCTTCTTTAACAAGCCTAGGCGCTTTAGCACCAGGAATTAACACTGCCCCAATTAACAGATCAGCTTCAGCAACCGCTTCAGCAATATTATATGGATTGGACATTAAAGTTTTAATTTGATTACCAAAAATATCATCAAGCTGGCGCAGCCGGTCAGCACTTAGGTCAATAATCGTTACGTCAGCACCTAAGCCGATGGCCATTTTAGCCGCATTTGTTCCTACAACACCGCCGCCAATGATAGTTACTTTTCCGCGGTTCACTCCCGGTACACCAGCAAGCAGAATCCCTTGACCGCCGTTATTTTTTTGCAGGAATGCGGCCCCGATTTGTGCAGCCATTCGGCCTGCCACTTCACTCATCGGCGTTAGCAATGGAAGTGTATTGTTTACTGATACGGTTTCATAGGCAATAGCAATGACGCCTTTATCTTTTAATGCCTGTGCTAATGCAGGCTCAGCAGCAAGGTGTAGATAAGTAAATAAAATCAGCCCTTGTCTGAAGTATTGATACTCACTGGCGAGCGGCTCTTTGACTTTCATAACCATATCCGCTTTTATCCAGACCTGTTCGGCGCTATTAATAATTTCGGCGCCGGCTTTTTCGTATGATTCATTATTGAAACCGCTTCCAATTCCGGCGTCCTTTTCGATTAAAACCGTGTGGCCGGCATTAATAAATGAAATAACACCTGCTGGAGTAAGTGCTACTCGATTTTCATTATTCTTTATTTCTTTAGGTACCCCGATAATCATATTGTTAATTCCTCCCTAATCTACAATCAAAAATCCTATGGATAAAGTATAAAAGGTTTAAGGAAGGATTTCTTTGTCAGGAAAGAAAAATAATTATTTAACTTTTTGGGGATTTTCACAAAAAGTTTTGTTTAAATCCCCTTATATTTATTAAGCTTTAAATCAATGTAGAGCATCATTTTTTGATTAGGGTCTTTAAAATTAATGTCGCCAATTTCTGAAATTCGTTTAAGTCGATAGGCCAAAGTGTTGGCGTGGACATTCAAATCCTTCGCTGCATCGTTTATATTGTCATCAAAGTTCAAGAAACTTTCCAACGTTTCAAGAAGATTGCTGTTATGTTTTTGATCATATTCGTGAAGCTTTTTTAAGGAATAGTTTTCGTATTCTTCATTTCTTCTTTTTTCTAAAAGCAAATCAAATAACTGATAAATCCCCAACTTTTGATAGTTAATGATGTTTTTTGTTTCCTTAGGGAATTTGCTTTTTACCGTTAATACAGCATTTGCCTCGTCGTAAGCTTTGCTGATTTTTGAATAATCCTCATAAATGCCGCTGCAGGCGGGGGTAATCTCTTTAATTCCGAATCGGTCATCCAATTTGGCGGCAAACATTTTCGCAAAATAATCTAGTTCTGGGATCAGGTTATCAAAATAATCGGCTGCGGCCAGTAAGATTAGCTGGTTACAATCAATGGCATAAAGCAAAATTTTGACCCGCTGAGTCGTCTTTAATAAATAGGAAATAGCCTGCTCTTCTTTGTTAGTAATGTTATGCGGCAGTTTGTAAACCTGCACGGCAAAGAATTTAGCGGGAGTTATTTGCAAAGAATGGAAGTGCTCCATTATTTCCCTCGGGGAGTTCAAATGCCGGGTTAACAGTTTCCAAAAGAATTCCTGGGTACGCTCTTCCTTTTTATTTTTTCTGGTCTGAAGCTGCAGCAGTTTGTTTTTGACTGCGTCTGCAGCATTTTTTAATAAGGTAAAATCATCGTTTGTTAATGACCGATCGATTTCCAGTGCCCAAATGAATCCTAATACCTCATCCTGCTTCCAGATCGAAATCGCGACCCGATGACCCAGTCCGATATCCTCCATGCTTTTTACCCGAATCGGTTCCTTGGTTTTAAGAAGGGCAGGAATCGTTCCTTCTTTCCATAATTGATTAATAACTTTTTCAGGTACTCGGCGGCCAATGATGGTGGAAATTCTAGCCGGATCCGTTCGCTCGTCATGGGTGCTATAGGCAAGCAGACGATGGTTCGCATCTTCAATTGTAATCGGGCATTTAAGCACCTGGCTAATCATGTCGGCAAATTCATCTAAACTATCAAAAGCGGCCTTAAAAGGGTCATATCGATTACCTTCCAATTTGTTGACCTCCATTTATGTAGGAAAACTTTTCTGTTATATAATGCTCTTTGTTTTATTTTACAAAATTACAAGATAAGGTTGAATGATTTATTTTTTCGCATACTAAAATTATATGCGTAAAGGAGGTATGTACAATGAGGAAACTGACAATGTTATTTGCCGCAGCTCTTTGTTTATTGATTTTCCCAAATTCACTTGGCTTGGCGATGACTGAAAAAAGTCCGCTTGAAAGCCTGTATGAGCAGAATACCATGTCAGTACTTTGGTTTCAAAAGTCTGGTGAGGCAAAGGCATTATATTATCAAGGGTACTACCTTGGCAGACTAAGACTGGATGAAATTCTTTCCAAGAAGGAAAAAGGGAATGGGTTAAAACCAGCGATTGTGCTTGATATTGACGAAACTGTCCTGGATAACAGTCCATATCATGCCTGGATGGTTCAGACCGGCAAAGGAGACCCAATTGATTGGAGTGATTGGTTTAACAGGGCGGAAGCAAAACCGCTGCCAGGTGCCCTGGATTTCCTGAAGTATGCCGAATCAAGGGAAGTGGAGATCTTCTATATTTCTAACCGCAAGGAAGCACAAAAGGAAGCAACAATCAAAAATTTACAAATGGTCGGCGCTCCGAAAGCGGATGCGAAGCATGTTTTATTACAGCAGGAGAAAGAAATCGGCAAGGAAATACGGCGGGAACAGGTGGCGAAAGATTACGATATTGTCTTGTTATTTGGAGATAATCTCGGGGATTTTAAAGGGTTTGATCAATTATCTGCTGTAGATAGGATAAAGTCAGTTGACAGAATAAATGCTGAGTTCGGCAGCAAGTTTATCGTCTTTCCGAATCCAATGTATGGGGATTGGGAAGGGGCCATTTACGATTATGATTTAAAGAAGACTCCTGCAGAATATATGAAAATAAGAAAAGACAACCTTCAAAGCTTTGAACCATAATTTTCATTTAAAAAGCGCTGCAGAAAAAAGTCCGTAGCGCTTTTTATTGAAATTTTAGAAGGACTATCAGAATAAATGCAGGAAATTTAATTTGTTAAGCCAGAATATTAATTTGCTTTTACATTCTTAAGGATATTGATGGCAAAAAGGATAATACCGAGTACCATTAATGTTCCGCCAGTAGCAACACCTGGACCGGCAGACTCATTACCTGAAACGAGCAGTGCCAGTGAGATCATCATGACAGGAAGGGCAATATTATGAAGCCAGAAGTGAACTTTTGCCAATGTGGTTTCCGCGGCTTGAGGAAAGGCAACATAAATAAGACCGGCAAGCGTCATCGCTGTCCATCCTAATAAATTAATATGGACATGAACTGGAGTAAAATTAAAGTTTTCCGTCATCGACATGTACATTCCGAGGCATACCCCAATGACAAAGTAGCACACAGAAACTTTAATAAACTTAACACCCATTTTCTTACCTACCTCCCTTAAAAATAATGACTATAGTAGTAAATATGTAGGTCTATTTCATTATAGAACCATCATTTACTAGGACTTGAACGGATTTTTGAGGGACTAAAGTAATGGAAAAAAAGCACCCTAAAAAAAGGTGCTTTCTATTTTAGCTAATAAGAAAGTATAAATTCAACTACGCCTCATGAACCGTCCTAGCGGACTCGCCAATCGGCGAGTTTTCATTTAAAATAACGCTTTAATTCCCACTAGTGCCAGCCCGATGAGGAAACCACACAATGCTCCATTTACCCGAATCCATTGCAGGTCTTTTCCTACATTAGTTTCAATCATGTGGATGAGCGTTTTATTATCCAGCTTTTCAAGATTTTCTTCGACCAGTTTTCCGACTTTGGAATGGTTTTTATCAACAAACCCGGCAATTTGCAATTTAATCCAAGCTTCAAGCTGCCCCATCTTTTCCTGATCTGAACCGAATTCACTTAGTCCTTCCTTTATGAAAGGAAGAAGATATTCATCGTAGAAAATAGGGTCTTCAACAAAATCCAGTGCCTTAGCTTGAGCATTCGCCAAGAATTCGTTGATTTTTTCTCCAGGTTCCCATTTTGCTATCAATTGGGATTTAAAGCGTTCCAATTCTTCATACATTTTTTCGTCACTTTTCAGGCTCTCAAGTTTCTGATGGATGTGAATCAATAGGGTTTGCCTGTTTTGGTTAAAGGGGTCACGAAAGCTATCGACACCCTTAATGATTAGATTCTGGATAATATTGCCCAGCTTTTCCTCATTCACGAGATTGCTAAATGAACGTATCGCAAACTGCATAATGCCGTCGGCTGGAATATTTTCAATCATGTCCACGGCAATTCCGCCGAGCCGATATTTAGTACTATCCTTTTTGGCCCAAACATCAATTTCCTTCAGAACCAAATCCAGTGCTTTTTCATCATATTTTCGGACTGTAACCTGGTCAATAAGAAGGGGGAGATAATGCTTTGTATCTAAGCTATTCAGTTGGGATTTAAGCTCCTTTTCAATGGCCGGGGCAACTTTTTGCAGGTTTACCATCTTAATTAAATGTTTAATAACCTTTATGCTATTCTTTTTTAGATTATTTCCGTGTATTTCCTCATTGATGAGTGAAAAAATTTTCTCAGTGAACTGGAAATTGTTTATTTTCTGCTGGATACTTTCTTTCGTCAGCCAATCATTTTCCAGCATCGAGATGATTTTTGCGATAATTTTACTGCGATTTTTCGGCAAAAGCGCAGTATGTGGGATGGGCAGCCCTAGCGGATGCCGAAAAAGTGCCGTCACGGCAAACCAGTCGGCAAGGCCCCCTACCAGCCCTGCTTCAAAACCGCCTTGGAGAACAGTTCTCCAAATGGATTGCGGCATTGGAATTGTAGCAAGAAACCCGGCTGCCATAATAATTAATGAAATGGTAGCTAGATGTCGTGTATTTGTTTTCTTATTACCCATTATTTTACCCCTCATTTTTTCATAAAGATAAAGTCATATTGCTATTATCTCAATATTGTAGAAAAAAAAGCAAAAAAAACCTATCTAAAAAACCTATTCTTGTTAAGAAAGAAAAAAACCTTCTCATTGACTTAAGAGGAGGTTTTTTTCGCGGGTTTTTTGTGGGTAATCAACCCGTCTAAATCAGTAATATAGAATTGTATTTCTGGAGCTGATTTTAAATATTTGTCCTGGATTAGCTGATAATAATTTACCCTGTGCTCCGGGTCAAACGGCAGCATCGGATATTCATTGTGCTCCTTGACATATAGGTCGACTGCTTTTTGGACAATGTCCATTTCCCCCGGGATATGCTTTTCGTGTTCTTCAAATATGTCATAGGTTTCCTTCGACATAAAGTATTTTCTTTCAGGTATCCCGCCAAGAAGATGGGCAAGCTGTTTAAAATCGATGCTGTTATCCTCTTTAACAAGAATGGTTCTGTATACCCCTTTGGGTAAGCTGTTAGAAAAATCATGAACAGTTTTTTTTATATCTTCTAACGTTGCACCTATAATCGGATATTGTCTTTCCTTCGTTGTACCATTGACTGGAACCTTTAGTTCCTTTTTGTGACTAGTAAGTTTTAAGAATAAATAAATTGCTGCTCCGCCTACTCCAAGTCCTAAGATAATATAAATTAATATAATATCCATGCCTCCCTATTTAGAAGTATTATTAACATTTAATATTTCATCTTATAAAATTCTGCCATTTTTTGGTGATAATGTCGAGGGGTTTTGAAAAATATGAAAAGGTATCCAGCAGGATACCTTTTCATATGCTCTTAGTGAGATTAATTTGCGAAATTTACATCCTTGTATATAACGTGTAACTCTTTAAGGAAATCATCAACGGATAAATAGGTTTCGGTATCCTCAAAAAACCATAAATCATTTTCTTCTATATAGAAGTTCATTCCATTAACTTCTTTCGAGAACCCAGAGTTTGCTGGTGTTTCAATTGAAAATGCAAGACTATAGCCTTTGTGCTTTTCGCCAAAGCCGGCATATTGCGGGAACAGACGAACGCTAAAGGGCCTTTTGTATTCGAATTCTCCTGCAAACCACGTTACTGCTTTTTCATCAATAGAAATCAACATATTCAAACACCAACCTTTTCTAATGAGGTGACAATTCTAAAGAAATATCTTTACTAAAAGGTTACGTTTTTTCTTGAAAATTGCCTATGATAATATTCACATGAAGCTATTTTCAGGGTTAATTGTAATAAAAAATTCATTTTTAAAAAATGATCATAGAGTTACTGTTTTTGTAACATCTTTATGGTGATAATGGTGATATGATAACCACATGAAAGGGGATGTTGTTGATGGAAAAGCAATTTGAGAAATTAAATGAGAATGTAAATGACATGAAGTCTCTAATAAATACTTTTAACAAAACTTTAGAAAACATTGAAAAAAGACTTTCAAGATTAGAGAAAATGGATAGTATAGAACATCGCGTCGCTGTTAACCAAATCGATTTATCTGATATTAAAGAAGTTTTAGAACGGATCGAGGAATCGCAAAAAAATGATATCCAGCATATCAATCGCCGTCTTGATTCCCACCTTATTAAAATTGCAAAAGTAGAAGAAGAAACTTTGATTTTAAAGTCAAGATAAAAAAGACCAGGGACACTGGTCTTTTTCTATCCAGAGGCGAATGCGCTTACAGCTTTTTGAAGAAAGCTTTAGCACCAAGGTAAAGTGTTGCAAGTGCGAAGATAAGAATGGCAAGTGCACCGATAACATGAAATAATGATGACAGGCTAGCTAAAAATGAAATGGTCGGCATTTTAACTAAGGCGAAGCCAGCCAAAATACAGGCCAAGAAAAGAATAGCTGTTTGGTTCAATTTTATCCCCTCCTTGTTAGCAGGATATGCAGGCAAGACAAATGTTGGAATGAGTCAATTGTCCTGATTAAAAGGACAAAAAAAACAAACCTTTTGCAGGTTTGTTTATATTATGTCAGTACAGAACCTCCGAGTTGGATAAAGACACCTGCTTGAGGTTTGTTGGTTCACCGTCGTTTATACTTTTCATGACTTCTATATATTTAATATGATGGTCTTCCATTTCAATAATTTTAAAAGTGTACGTTTCATGTGCAATAATGTCGCCTTCTTTGGCATCGTAATTCTCGGTTAAAATCCAGCCGCCGATAGTATCAACATCTTCGTCATTAATTTCGACGCCCAATAAATCATTGACTTCGCTCACTAAAACCTTTGAATCAATAATATAATGATTTTCCTTGATTTTGCGAATTTCAGGAATCTCATCCATATCAAATTCATCGCGAATTTCCCCGACAATTTCTTCAAGGATATCTTCTACCGTTACCAAACCTGAAGTTCCACCGTATTCATCCATTAAAACCGCCATATGCATTCGCTCTTTTTGCATTTTTACAAGCAAATCATGAATAGGGATCGTTTCAATTACACGGATGATAGGACGGATGTAGCCTTCGAGAGTTTGTGCCGAAAGCTGTTCGTTTCCAATAAAATCTGTCATGACTTCCTTGGCGTTGACAATCCCAACGATATGGTCCTTATCCCCATCGATTACAGGATATCTGGTGAATTTTTCTTCCCGGATCGTTGATAAAAAGGCATCAAGCGAGTCATCCTTAGACAATGAGACGATTTCGGTCCGCGGTACCATAATTTCTTTTGCTATTCGATTATCAAAATCAAATATTTTATTTACATACTTGAACTCTGATTGGTTAATTTCACCACTTTTATAGCTCTCCGATAAGATAATTCGAAGCTCTTCCTCCGTATGAGCGATTTCATTTTCGGAAACAGGTTTAAGCCCAAAGATTCTCGAAATGATTCGAGCGGATCCGTTCAATACCCAAATAAACGGGTACATAATTTTATAGAAGAGAATGAGCGGGCGAGCTACCTTAAGTGTTATCCATTCTGCTTTTTGAATGGCCAATGTTTTAGGCGCAAGTTCTCCGACTACGACGTGTAAAAATGTAATTGTTCCAAATGCAATCGAAATGGATAATATTTTTACAGCATTGTCGGGAAGATTCAATGAAATGAAGAGAGGACCAAGCAAATGTTCAATCGTTGATTCCCCAATCCAACCTAACCCAAGAGCCGTGATGGTAATTCCAAGCTGACAGGCAGAAAGATATTCATCTAAATTTGAAATCACTCTTTTGGCTGAAACGGCCTTCGAACTTCCTTCTTCAATTAACTGATCGATTCTTGAACTCCTAATCTTCACAATCGCAAACTCTGAAGTTACAAAAAAAGCAGTTAATGCTATTAAAATGGCTATTAAAACCAAATTAAATATGTCCAAATAAGTTCCCTTAACTCGTTGTTTAGACGAGTAAGGTAGTCACCTCCTGGTATTTTCAAAGATTAACTTGAAACCTTTAAAAGCGATTTCAATAATGCTGTTCTAAGCAGACTTAGGTTATTCGTCAGCGTCTCTTTTTGCTTTTCATCCAATTTTTCAATAAATGGGATGATGTCAAATAAATCATTGTGTAGCTTGAGCATTTGCTGGGTCAGCGTACACACATGTTTTTCCACTTCTGAAGCCTGAATGCTGCCTGCTGCTTTGCGCATTTCTAGTTTTCTTTTAATCTCGTCTAATGGATAATGCAAACTCTTGCATTCTTCGATAAATTTTAAATCATGTAATGATTCGTCCGTATAGATGCGGTAATTGGACTTAGATCGATCTGCTTTGAGCAGTCCAATAGACGTATAGTAATCAATTGTTCTCTTGGAAACCATTGCTCTTTCCGCTAATTCGCCAATTCGATAGACAGCCCCATCATACCACCTCGACATATATATAAATTAACAATATTATAGAGAATTTAAACCGTACAGTCAAACGTTTCGGTTATTATAGGCATTGTTAACTATATTTTATGGTGAATTATAGGTAATATGAATACTAATGTCAAAATATTATAAAAAAATAAAAAACGTCTCCTTATTCGGGAGACGCTGGCAATTTTTTTACTTCTATATAGCCGATATGGTGGCCGTCGATTTCTTTGATTTGAAAGGTGAAGCCATCTCTTTCGAGTGTATCGTCTTTTTGGACATCAAATTTTTGGGTCAAAAACCATCCGCCAATGGTATCAACATCATCGTCCTCGAGGGTAGTGCCTAAAATATCGTTGACCTCACTGATGAGGACTTTCCCATCTAAAATATAATGATTCTCACCCTTTTTCTGAATAAGGGGTACTTCATCCAAATCAAATTCATCCCTGATTTCCCCGACGATTTCTTCTAAAATATCCTCGACCGTGACAACCCCGGCTGTACCGCCATACTCATCGGATAGAACCGCCATATGAGAGCGGTTTTTTTGCAGTTTTACTAACAGTTCCTGAATCGGGATAGTTTCAATCACATGTATAACAGGCTTTATGTAAGTAGCAAGCGGTTCTTCGCCGCTGCATTTCTGCTGGATGCAGTCGGTCAGCACCTCCTTGATATTGACGACACCTAAAATGTTATCCTTATCCCCATCAATGACGGGATAACGGGTGTATCCTTCTTCCTGGACAGTTTCAATAATTTCATTAAGAGAGGCATCTTTGGAAAAGGTGATGACCTCCGTCCGCGGCACCATAATTTCCTTGGCGATGCGATCATCAAATTCAAAAATCCGATTCATGTAGCTATATTCCGACTGGTTAATTTCACCGCTCTTATAGCTCTGCGATAAAATTAGCCGTAATTCTTCTTCGGAAAGGACGATATCATTTTCCGAGGCTGGTCTAATCCCAAACAGTCCCGTAACATAACGAGCGGAGTGGTTTAACGCCCATATGAACGGGTACATTAGCTTATAAAACAAAATCATAGGCTTGGCAACATGCAGGATAATTTCCTCCGACTTTTGTATTGCAAACGTTTTTGGCGATAATTCACCAATGACCACATGGACAAAGGTGATGGCAATAAACGAAAAAATAACGGAAATTATGTGTCCCAGTGAAGCCGGAATTTGCAGCCAATCCAAGATAGGTTTTAACAGCATTCGAATTGTGGGTTCGCCAAGCCACCCCAAGATTAACGAAATAATCGTAATTCCGACCTGAGTGGCCGATAAATATCCATCCAAATTGGAAATGACTTTCTTGGCGGCTTCGGCTTTTTTATTGCCTTCGGCAACCAATTGGTCGATTCTGGTTGTCCGTACTCTGACGATCGCAAATTCTGATGCGACAAAAAATGCAGTAAATAGTATGAGCAGAGCTATTATCAAGATATTTATCCAAATCATTGGGGACCTTACGATGCGTAAGGTATGCCACCTCACTTACAAAATAATCTTTTTCTTCTTACGGCCTTCCCGTATTTGTGTATAGTTTTATTATTTCAAAAAAATGCTTCTTGAGCAAATTAATGAACAAACCAATATAAAAGCCGCCATCTGGCAGCTGGTGAAAGGGGTTTAATATGAGGGGGGCTGCTGCCATTCGCGGGCGAGCATACTGTACACGATAATATCATGGAAATAATCGTTCAAATGTTCTCCGTCCCTTAATATACCTTCTTTCCGAAATCTTAGTTTTTCGGGAATAGCCCGGCTTCTGATGTTCTTTACGCCACAGCGGATTTCAATCCGGTTTAAGCCTAAATCTAAAAATGCATAATTAAGCACGGCATGAACAGAGCGGATCATAATCCCATGACCTTCTGCATCCTTTGCTAAATAATAACCGATGCTGGCCATTTTATTGTACCAGTCAATTTGATGAAGTCCTATTGACCCAACAAGCTTTCCTTTGTAGAGGATGCCAAGGTTGCAGGCGTTACCCTCGGCCAATTGATTCAGCCAATGAGTGATCACAGTTTCGAATTGATAGGGAGTGGTCATGCTATCGACCCAGGGAAGCCATGTTCGCAAGTGGTCACGGTTCTTCTCGACAAGCTGATAAAGCTGTAAAGCATGCTGGCGTTGAAAGACAAGAAGTTCAATTTCATGGTCAGCCTTTAAAGTAAACATAGGTCATAACTCCTGAAAAATTTTTACTACATACTATGCAAATTGGATTTGGGCTGTGATGATGTTTTTTTTTTGAAAAAAATAGTTCCGGATTTACAACACGCTTGTAATAATTTCCTTGTCAAACCTTTTAATCAGTAGTATCATTCGTTATGTAAACAAGTAAATAGTCCACAGGGGGAGCTGCGCATAAGCGGCTGAGAGTGAACGTTCGAGTTCTGACCCTATGAACCTGTTAGTTAACGCTAGCGTAGGGATGTGGTTTTGCCGATATTAAAAAGCAATGCAGACAATCCTTACGTCCTGCATTGCTTTTTTATTTTTTATAAACAAGGGGGAAAATGGTGTGAATCAAAATGGAAGCAATACACGTTTTATCGCAGAGGTTGCCGTCTTTTCGGCACTTGCTTATTTATTAGACTTAGCTGCAAGTATTTTGTCCTTGAAAATTTGGCCACAAGGAGGATCAATCTCCATTGCGATGGTTCCGGTCTTTATTATGGCGTATCGCTGGGGAATTAAGGGTGGCTTATTAACTGGCTTCTTGTTGGGATTATTGCAATTCATTCTTGGTTTTGCGCAAATCTACACAATTATTCAGGGAATTATCGATTATTTTATTGCGTTTACGGTTCTCGGTTTTGCCGGAATTTTTGCCCGCCAGGTTAAGAATTCTCTTGAGGAGGGAAATAAAGGAAGCTGGATGGTCTATTCTATCCTTGGAACGTTCTTAGGAAGCTTGCTTCGATATATTTGCCATGTGTATTCAGGAATTGCTTTCTTTGGCGAGTATGCCCCTAAAGGACAACCGGTTGCTGTGTATTCCTTGATTTATAATGGGACCTATATGCTTCCAAACTCTATCATCAGTGCCATAATCGTTGTTTTAGTCCTTGCCGCTATGCCGAAAAGAATGGTTGTTAAATATCAATAATATTAATGAAGAAAAGCCTCGTGCTTTTCTTTTTTTCTTTTTTTGTCACAATTTATATATTTTTTTTTGAAATTTAGGTGTAAAATGTCAATATAGAAAGATAATCATTCTCAATTACAATGGATTGGGTGATAATATATGTTTACATCATTGAAAGCAGGGGAAAAGGGGAAAATCGTAGATATTTCCCATGTCGGCAACCTTGTGAAAAGACGTTTGCTTGATTTAGGAATAACCGAAGGATCGGAAATATGTGTGAAATGTGTTATGCCTTTTGGCGGCCCGATTATGATTGAGTCCTGCGGTCAATGCGTCGGTATCCGCCGCAAGGAAGCCGTCCAGATTGAAGTGGAGAGAATATAAATGGAAATTGCTCTAATTGGAAACCCGAATACTGGAAAAACATCATTGTTTAATAACCTCACTGGATCCTATGAGTATGTCGGCAACTGGAGCGGAGTAACGGTTGAAAAGAAAGTTGGCGTTTTCAAAAATAATATTGGCAGATTAATAGATTTACCGGGTGTCTACACACTAAACCCGCTTTCAAGAGATGAGGGAGTCGTCACTTCCTTTTTTCTAAACGATTCCGTGGATCGGCTATTGAATATATTGGATGCATCTCAATTAGAACGGAATCTACATTTAACCATGCAGCTGCTGGAGTTTGAAAAACCGCTCTTAATTGGTTTAAATATGATTGATGTTGCTAGCCAGCGTGGGATTATGATTGATGCCAAGAAACTTTCGGAAAAATTGGGTGTCCCGGTTGTCCCGGTTGTCGCCAGAAGTGGTAAGGGCTGTGACCAATTGGTTGATACTATTTCCACAAAATCATTTACGCCGGTGAAAAAGAACCTTGTAAACTATGGCGTGGAAGTGGAAAAGGCAATTGCCGATCTATCTCAGGAACTGGCTGGGAAAACAGAGCATTCAAAACGCTTTTTGGCGATTCAGTATTTTGAAGGAAATGAATACGTTAAAAATTACGTTACGCAAATTGTGGATGGCGAAAAACTTCAGGCTATTTCAGCTAAATTGGAAGAGTCCATCAAGAAATCGTATGAGGTTAAAACGTTACCAAACTTTATTTATATGAAAAGAAAAGCAGCGATTGAAACAATTATCGCTGAAACAACGAGTAGACGTGATGGTGTCGTACCATTATCTGAAAAAATTGACAGCATTGTCACCAATAAATATCTTGGTATGCCAATCTTCTTATTGCTAATGTATTTAATGTTTATGCTGACGTTTGACTGGCTTGGGACACCGATGTCTGATGCACTTGATGGGTTATTGACTGGACCGGTTGCGTCAGGTATTGAAAACGCCCTGACGGCTGTCCATGCGTCCGCCTTTATTCATGCGCTGATTATTGAAGGATTAGTTGCCGGGGTTGGCGGTGTTCTTGTTTTTGTACCGCAGATTTTTATTTTGTTCTTTTTCATATCGTTATTAGAGGATTCCGGCTATATGGCCCGCGTCGCGCTGGTTATGGACAGAATTATGGAATCGGTTGGTTTGAACGGGAAAGCATTTATCCCAATGATGATTGGGTTTGGCTGTAATGTTCCAGGCATCATGGCGGCAAGAACGATCGAAACACCGCGCGAACGGCTGTTAACGATTTTGCTGACACCGTTAATGTCTTGCTCGGCTCGTCTGCCAGTGTATGCCTTATTTGTCGGGGCATTTTTTGCAGCCCATAAAGCTTTTATTGTCTTAAGCTTATATGTATTAGGGATTGTGGTTGCGTTAATTTTAGCAAAACTCTTTTCATCGACCATGTTAAAATCGCAGACTTCCTTATTTGTCATTGAATTGCCGCCATATCGGCTGCCGCAGTTTCAATCCTTATGGAGAAGCACCTGGGATAAAGGCAAGGGTTTTGTTCGGAAAGCAGGTACGTTTATATTTGCCGGTTCCGTTTTCATTTGGATTTTATCCTATGCAGGACCGGGCGGCTTGAAGGTGGAGATGGATGACAGTTTCCTTGCAGCAATCGGTGGTGTCATTGCACCGATTTTAGCACCGATTGGCTTTGGAACATGGCAGGCGGCAGCATCCTTAATTACCGGCTTCCTTGCCAAAGAAGCAATCATTTCGACCATGAACATTATTTATTTTGTGCCGAGTGATTCAAGTCTGCAGGGGCTGCTAGCCAATTACTATACACCGCTTGCTGCTTACAGCTTTATGGTCTTTATTTTATTGTACATTCCATGCTTGGCCACTACCGCAACCATTTATAAAGAAACAGGTTCAAAAAAATGGACAGCCTTCGCGATCGGCTATGCTTTAGTCATTGCTTATGTTTTATCGCTGATTATTTATCAGGGCGGCAAGCTGTTTGGTCTGGTATAAACAAAAGGAGTGAAATTCTATGATTGCTAGCATTGTTATTGGAGTTGCTATTTTTGGATATGCCGCTTGGGCTCTTGTACGATTTATTAACCGCTCGAAACAAGGTAAATGCGCTGCATGCGAATTGAACAAATCTTGCTCCGGCGGATGTAGTGTACCGCCAGAAATCAATAGGTAATGAACGAACTGCTATCTATATGGGATAGCAGTTTTTTTTATGTGAATACCCTTATTACTTTTAAAATTGGGAAAACTTGTGTAAAATTACACTAGATGTTATTGAAGGAAGGGCTTTGTATGACCAGAGATGAAATTATTCAGAATGTTTCAGAGAAATTGCGGCTAATCCGGACTGAAGCAGGCTATACTCAGGATAAAATGGCAGATATTATTGGTGTTTCTAAGAAAACCCTTGTACAGATTGAAAAAGGAAGAGTTCTTGCCAACTGGTCAACGGTAGTTTCTGTTTGTGCCTTATTTCGTGAAACGGAAACGGTCCAATTTTTATTTGGAAACGAGCCCCTCGAAGTACTTGAAACGGTAGCAAGAGAAGGGATCGATTATCGGAAAGCCAAAACACTTGGCGGCCGGGTCTGGTGGCGGGTCGTTTTAAAGAAGAACGGATTCATGCTCCAGCAGAATATTCTAAGCAAGCATTTTCGGATCTTGGATGGGGGAAATTACCGTATTTTTAGCAGCTTTGACGAAAAGCTTTCTAAGCAGCGGTTCAAGGAATTGTCTAAAGATGAAGACTAAATACATGAAGATGGGATAGCCGTGGGTGGCTGTCTTTTTCTTTTTTGGGGATTGTTCTATGGTCGGGTAAATGAGCCCGAACCATCGAAAGAACGAAGAGTTGGGTAGCATAGAAAGGGTCTATGAGCCCGAACCATCGAAAGAACGAAGAGTTAGGTGGCATAGAAAGGGTATATGAGCCCGAAATGTCGATTGAACGAAGAGTTGGGTAGCATAGAAAGGGTCTATGAGCCCGAACCGTTGAAAAAACAAAGAGTTGGGTAGCATAGAAAGGGTCTATGAGCCCGAACCGTTGAAAGAACAAAGAGTTGGGTAGCATAGAAAGGGTCTATGAGCCCGAAACGTCGAAAGAACGAAGAGTTGGGTAGCATAGAAAGGGTCTATGAGCCCGAAATGTCGATTGAACCAAGAGTTGAGTAGCATAGAAAAGGTATATGAGTTCGAAACAACGAAAGAACGAAGAGTTGGGTAGCATAAAAAGGGTATATGCTACCGCAACCAGGAAAATCAAAAATTCTGTATTATAAAAATGGTGTAAGCTACCGAAATCGCATTAAAAACCAAGATCTTGGTTGAAGAAAAAGTCTGCCATGCACCTTTCCCATTTATACATAATAAGTCCATTTTCCAGATGACATCACCTTATAGTTCTGTTTTAGTACTCTTCCAATCGTTTTTCTCGGGACTGCACACCCACACCACTCATAAACCTCACTTGTCGTAATCTGCCTCTCCGGAAAAAGCAAAATTAACTCCCTCACGAACCGCCGCACCACAGATTCCAAACGCTCCTCACACCCACAAGTATTACATACCATTTTCCTCTCCCCCACAGAAACCGAAAATGAGTGGCACTTCGAACAATAAGGACCCTTTTTCAGCTCCTCATAACTATAAGCGGGCTTTGGAGCATTAGGATAATCACCTTGATCCAAAGAAATTAACAGGTCTGCCAACCTCTCAAGGCCGCCATTCAGGTTTGATGGGATATTTTCTAATTTTCTTATGAAGCGATTGATTTGTGTTGGGAGAATAACATGATTGTTTTGAGGAGCATTGTATAAGGTGAACGTGGGGTTAATATGAACCACGTAGGATTCAACCATCAAATTAAATCTGTACTCATCGAGAAGCTGCCGTAGTTTTGACTCGCTTCGAAACAATTGAAGGATAGGGTCGTCAATTTCAGTATCATTTTTACAAAAACGGTCGGGGTCAGACTTATAAATATAGTCTCCTTCAAAATTTTTAACATCAATCAGGTAAATCGTTTTTTGAAAAATAATAATAGTATCGATTTGAAAGTGCTTTTCCTTCAATTTAAAGAGCAAGCCATTTAATACGATGCAGTTATTCTTCAATCCTTCGGTTAAAACATCAAACATCACTTCTCCTTGATAGCCTTTTTCAAGAGCGTAATACTTTCTCCTGTCTTTGTCAGAAAGTTTCATACGCAGGTTTAAGGCACGTAATATAAGTAACTCCTCTGTTTCTTGGCGGGATTTTTTCGGTGTAGGCATAGTCCACATCCTTTCAAATTTATTAAATACCCATCTTCCATTTTACTCCAGTTTACAGAAAGGCAAATTCAAATGTATGAATATTTTGTTAACATTGGCCGATGTGACAATTCTGAAAAATGGGAATTGACATTTAAAACATCTGGTGTTAATCTTACAAAGTAAGAAAAAAAAGGAAATGGAGGGCTGCAAAATGATTATCTTAAACCACTTAATTTATCAATCAACTGAATATGTAAACGCAGCCAACCCTGAAGGGATTTCCTTGTAATATACACTTTACTTATGTATTTTCAAACACAGGCTGCGTTACTTTGTGATGCGCGGCGTGTGTTTTTTATTTTTAAAAAAGAGGCATACTGCACAGTTGCGGCAGTATGTCTCTTTTTTTATAAAAAAGGAGGAATTAGCATGCTGAAAAGACTAAATGTAAGGCTTGTACACAAAATAGGAGATCTAGAAAGCGGATAGATTAAACAGAAATAGGGGGAAAAACAGCATGTTTTCCGTATTGAAGAAATTAAGCTGGTTTTTTAAAGAAAATTGGAAGCGCTACCTAGTAGCGGTCACTTTACTTATATTCGTGGGTTTGCTGGATGTCATACCTCCCAAATTAATTGGCTTGGCAATCGACGATATTCATTCCGGGGCGATGACAAACCAGAAAATCTACATGTATCTTGTCTATCTCACCATCATTATGGTTTCATCGTACGCTATCACTTATATATGGCAATATCAATTGTTCGGCGGTGCATTTTTAATCGAAAGAAAGCTGCGCTCAAGATTTATGGGACATCTTTTAAAAATGACGCCGGCCTTTTTTGAAAAGAATCGTACTGGAGATTTAATGGCTCGTGCCACCAACGATTTAAAGGCTATTTCCATTACAGCCGGGTTCGGGATTTTAACTCTTGTCGATTCGAGTGTCTGGATGCTGACGATTCTGTTTACGATGGGCTTTTTCATCAGCTGGAAGCTGACCTTGGCGGCGATATTGCCCCTGCCGATCATGGCCATCCTGATGCAAATGTATGGAAAAAAGATCCACACCCGCTTTACCGAAGCACAGGATGCCTTCGGGGAATTAAATGACCGCGTTCTCGAATCGATTGCCGGAGTGAGAGTCATCCGTGCCTATGTCCAAGAAAATGCGGACCGCGAGCGATTTCACGAATTGACCGAAGATGTTTATCAAAAAAATATAAACGTCGCAAGAATCGATTCATTATTTGATCCGACCATTAAAATACTGGTCGGCATCAGCTATTTAATTGGCATTGGATACGGGGCAACTCTCGTTTTCCATCAGGCTATCACTTTGGGGGACCTTGTTTCCTTTAATGTGTACCTGGGGATGATGATTTGGCCAATGTTTGCCGTCGGCGAACTGATCAACGTAATGCAGCGGGGGAATGCGTCGCTCGACCGGGTCCATGAAACACTCAGCTATCAGGAAGAGGTCAAAAACCCATCCCAGCCAATAAAGATAACCGAACCAAACCCAATCCATTTCGAAAAAGTAACGTTTCGTTACCCATCTTCGAAAACGGATAATCTGCAAAATGTCACCGTCAAGCTGCTTCAAGGCCAAACACTTGGGGTTGTCGGCAAGACGGGCAGCGGAAAAACAACTTTTATCAAGCAATTATTGCGGCAATATCCACTTGGAAAAGGCGGACTTTCAATCGGCGGGGCCTCCATTGAAGACCAAACACTAGAACAAGTACGCCAATGGATTGGCTACGTCCCGCAGGACCATGTTCTTTTTTCGAGAAGTGTAAAGGAAAATATTTTGTTCGGCTGTAAGGACGCATCTGAGGACGACCTGCAGACAGCCATTGATCTCGCGGCTTTTCGCAAAGATTTGCAAATGCTCCCGGAAGGTCTCGAGACACTAGTTGGAGAAAAGGGAGTCGCGTTATCGGGCGGGCAAAAGCAGCGGATTTCGATTGCCCGCGCGCTCATTAAAAATCCGGAAATATTGATTCTCGATGATTCCTTATCTGCGGTAGATGCGGAAACGGAGAAGAAAATCATCGACAATATCCGTACAGTAAGAAACGGGAAAACAACAATTATTACTACGCACAGAATGTCTGCAGTCCAGCATGCCGACCATATCATCGTTCTTGATGAGGGGTTCATTATTGAGGAAGGAACTCATGAACAGGTGCTTGAGCGGGACGGCTGGTATAAGGAGCAATTTTTGCGCCAGCAGGTGGAAGCCAAAATCGAAGAGGAGGTATCAGCATGAAGGTCGGCAGACGCTTAATTAATTACGCTTTATTTTATAAAAAAATCATTATCGCGGCCCTGTTCATGCTGACCATCTCGGTCGTAACGGATTTGGCCGGCCCGTTTATCGCGAAGAACATCATCGATCAGCATATTTTAGGGATTGAGTCGGTTTGGTATGAAACAGCAGCAAAAGGTGATAAAGCCGTAAGCTATAACGGAACGTTTTATAAACGGGAAAAGTATTTTACAAAAGGCGAGGAAAAGGGAGAAAAAGTCCGGATCCTTCAGGTAGGAATAAAGTTTGTGTTTATAGAGGATGATCTGGAATTTGACGGTAAAAGAAACCTCAAGGACAGCAAACTATTTATTTCAAAAGGGAAGAAGCAAGCAGAATACCCTGCAAAAATTATCAAAGGGCCTGAACTTTTAGCGTTTTATCAGCCAGAAATACCGGGGATCTTTAAACTGCTGGCACTTTATTTTGGACTCTTGGTGGTTTCGGCGGTTTTTCAATACGGCGAGCACTTCTTTTTGAAAAAGTCAGCCAATCGGATTATTCAAAAAATGCGCGAGGATGTTTTTCATCATATTCAAAGACTTCCAGTCCGCTATTTTGACAAGCTTCCCGCAGGCAAGGTCGTTGCCAGAATCACAAATGACACCGAGGCGATTCGTGAGCTTTATGTAACCGTATTGGCAGCCTTTTTTACAAGCGCCATTTATATTACTGGCATTTACTCAGCTTTGTTTATTTTAAACGCAAAGCTGGCGGCAATTTGTTTGCTGCTCTTGCCCATTTTGTATATTTGGATTTTGATTTACCGGAAGTATGCTTCCAGATATAATCGGGTGATTCGTTCACGGAACAGTGAAATCAATGCGATGGTTAATGAATCGATTCAGGGGATGAACATTATCCAGGCCTTCAACCGGGAACAGGAAACGATGAAGGATTTCGAAAATCTTAACCATGGCCATTTTACCTACCAAAATAAACTGTTAAACCTGAATGCCTTAACAGGTCACAACCTGGTTGGAATTTTAAGAAATCTCGTCTTTGTGGCATTTATCTGGTACTTTGGAGGCCAGGCACTTTCACCTGAATCTGTTATTTCATTGGGAATGCTGTACGCTTTTGTCGATTACGTCAATCGGCTGTTTCAGCCCGTCCAAGGCATTGTAAACCAATTGGCCAATCTGGAGACAGCACTTGTTGCTGGTGAGAGGGTATTTAAGCTGATGGATGAGCCGGGGGAAAACGTCAGTCCGGAACGAATTTCACGGATTAAAGGTAACGTCACATTCGAAAATGTTTCTTTTGGTTACAAAGACGGTGAATATGTTTTAAAGAATATTCAATTTGAGGCAAAGCCTGGGGAAACGGTGGCGCTTGTTGGCCATACCGGTTCCGGGAAAAGCTCCATCATGAATCTGCTTTTTCGATATTACGACTGTCAGAAAGGACAAATCTTGATAGACGGAAAAGATATCGAATGCATCCCGCGGCAAACGATACGTCAGCATATGGGGATTGTCTTGCAGGACCCGTATTTATTTACAGGAACAATCTCCTCCAATGTGAGTTTAAATGATCCGTCCATTACAAGCGAAAAAGTCGAAAAAGCATTACGTGATGTTGGTGCGGAAAAAGTATTTAAAAACCTTGAAAACGGTTTTGATGAACCGGTAATAGAAAAAGGCAGCACACTATCAAGCGGGCAGCGCCAGCTAATTTCCTTTGCCCGCGCCCTTGCTTTTAATCCGGCTATTCTTATTCTGGATGAAGCCACCTCCAGCATTGATACGGAAACCGAAGCGCTGATCCAAGAGGCAATGGATGTCTTGAAAAAAGGGAGAACAACCTTTATCATTGCCCACCGTCTGTCGACGATTCGAAATGCCGATCAAATTCTAGTCCTAGACCGCGGTACCATCGTTGAACGCGGGACCCATGATGAATTAATGGCGTTTAAGGGAAAATATTATCAAATGTATGAGCTTCAAGTTGGAAGCACAGACATGGCAGGTTAAATAAAAACGTTCATAAAAAATTCATATCTTCGCCAAGAAAGTGTAATTTTTATCACTTGTATTCGTTTCACCCCATGATATTGTAGTTTTAATTCAAATTAAAAATGGGGTGGCAAATCAATGTCAGATTACACAGTTGTTCTAACCATTGGCAGTTTTTTAGTTCTTACGTATTACATTGGCTATACACTTATTAGCAGACATTAAGGCTGCGGACAAAGTTCCGCAGTTTTTTTTATTTATAAAACAGATTAGTTTGGGAATACATATGAAAGGATGATAAAAAGTGAGGTGGAAATGATGGAGAAATTTAGAATAGAACACGATACATTAGGTGAAGTCCGTGTTCCTGAAGATAAATTTTGGGGAGCACAGACGCAGCGGAGCAAAGAGAATTTTAAAATCGGGATGGAAAAAATGCCGCTCGAGCTCGTTTATGGTTTGGTTTACATTAAGCAGGCGGCTGCGATCGTTAATCATCAGCTCGGTAAATTGAGTGAGGGTAAAATGAACGCTATCAAAAAGGTGTCTGAAGACATTTTAGCGGGACAACATGATGAACATTTTCCATTGGCGGTTTGGCAGACAGGCAGCGGTACACAATCCAATATGAACGTTAATGAAGTCATTGCCAATCGCGCAAATGAATGGTTAAAAAGTCAAAATAGCACTGAAAAGATTCATCCAAATGATGATGTTAATATGTCGCAGAGTTCAAATGATACGTTCCCGACGGCAATGCATATTGCTGCTTTTATAAAAATTACCGAAAACCTTATTCCGGCAATACAGGAATTAAAAAATACGCTGATAGAAAAGGAAAAAGCCTTCGCAAACATCGTAAAAATTGGCCGAACCCATCTGCAGGATGCTACACCGTTGACTTTGGGGCAGGAAATCAGCGGCTGGAGGTATATGCTGGAGAATAATGAGCGAATGATTACAGAGGCAAGCCAGCACTTGCTCCAATTAGCTATCGGAGGAACTGCAGTCGGTACTGGAATTAACGCTAGTCCGGAGTTTGGCGTAAAAGTCGCTGAAGAGCTCCACACGCTGACTGGTTTCCCGTTTCAATCCTCAGAAAATAAATTCCACGCTCTGACAAGCCATGATGAAATCGTTTATGCCCATGGGGCTTTAAAAGCATTGGCGGCCGATTTAATGAAAATTGCCAATGATGTCAGATGGCTTGCAAGCGGCCCGCGCAGCGGCATTGGCGAACTGACGATACCGGCCAATGAACCTGGCAGCTCTATTATGCCTGGGAAAGTGAATCCAACGCAAAGTGAAGCATTGACGATGGTAGCCTGCCAAATCTTTGGAAATGATACATCCATTGGCTTTGCCGCAAGCCAGGGCAATTTCGAGTTAAATGTTTTTAAACCGGTGATTATTTATAATTTAATCCAATCAATCAGGCTTTTAACTGACAGCATTCGTTCCTTTAACGTCAACTGTGCAGTTGGGATTGAAGCAAATGAAGAAGCCATTAAAGAGCATGTTGGACGTTCGTTAATGCTGGTTACCGCCTTAAACCCTTATATCGGCTATGAAAAGGCAGCTGCAATCGCCAAACTTGCCTTTAAAGAAAATAGCACCCTGAAGGAAGCGGCAATCAAAACGGGCTATCTGACCGCTGAGCAATTCGATGAGTGGATTAAGCCAGAAAAAATGATTTAAACAAATGAAAGCCCCCTCTAAAGGAGGGGGCTCTTAGCCATATTATGAACTTTTATCAATTAGGTTTACTAATTAGCGTTGGAAACCGCCAAGTTGAGATTCAGCCATAGCGACAAGACGCTTAGTGATTTCTCCTCCAACAGATCCGTTAGCGCGAGAAGTTGTGTCTGCTCCAAGATTTACGCCAAATTCTTGAGCAATTTCATACTTCATTGAATCAAGTGCTTGTTGTACTCCTGGTACTAAAAGTTGGTTAGAGTTGTTGTTGTTAGCCATAGTAAGTTAACACTCCTCTTTTTAGTTTTGGGGTTAGTATGGAGTTGAACCATAATGGGATTATTACCATAGCCTCCTAGGCCTAACCCATGATAATAAATATTGTCTAGCTTCAGCGCCTAGGGGGACGAAGGTCTACAGCAATCCGTCCTGAAGGTTAAAAAGCACCCTTCATGCCGGCTCGTCTTATGCCTGTCGCCCCTGGTCGAGGCGCTTGAAGCTTTTCTTAGTTGGATGAACCGGAGTTGCACCGGTTGTAACCCTGTCTGGCTTCATCCATCGTTGTAAGTGTTGCTTGTTTTTCTTGGTGGGGTGCTGCTTGTAATCTTATTATGACTAAATCTAAAAAGCTTATTCGAAAATTTTAAGTGGAAATTTATTCCCTATCATAGGGGTTACAAAGTGACGCAAACTAAAGAAAACAAATTAAAGGGTGAATTAGATGACCGTGTGCCCAGTATGTAATGGCTTGAGGGAAGTATATTTATTATGTAGGGATTGTGGGGAGCCAATGTTGGAAAGCGGCAGACTTCAAGATTACTACGACGATTACAGTCCCTATATGGAAATTGAATTGATGAAAATGGAAGATGGATATGCGGATACCTATTCTGAGAATAAATGCCCGCATCTGTATCGTTGCTCTGCCTGCCATAAAGATGAGGTTATCTTTATTAAAGAATAATCAAAAGGTCCTGACCTCATTCTGCGGTATAGCAGGGTGGTCAGGACCCAAAAGAATCATAGTTTATTTTTCGCTTTGTGGGCGGATACGTAGTTCGGTTTCCACGTCGAAGAAGTGGGCTTTGTTTAAATCAAATGCCAACTCTAATTTATCGCCTGGTCTTACGTTGCTGCGAGAATCAAGGCGGGCCACATAATCTTGACCATCGATGCTGGAGTATATCATTAATTCAGCACCAGTTAATTCGGCAACATCAATATGGGCAGCAATTTTTGTACCTGAAGAAGCTTCAATAAATAGAGGCTCATCATGAATATCCTCAGGGCGGACACCAAGGATCAGCGATTTGCCGACATAGCCTTGCTCACGAAGGAATTTCATTTTTCCTTCCGGAACAGCAATGGAGTTTTTACCAATGATAAACTTGCCGTCTTCTAATTTTCCGTTGAAGAAGTTCATCGCTGGTGATCCGATAAAGCCGCCAACAAAGACATTTTCAGGCTTCTCATAAACTTCTTTTGGTGAACCAACCTGCTGGATGATGCCATCCTTCATAACGACTAAACGGGTAGCCATTGTCATGGCCTCAGTTTGGTCGTGCGTTACATAAATAGTCGTTGTATTTAAGCGGCGGTGAAGCTTGGCGATTTCAGCGCGCATTTGCACACGAAGTTTCGCATCAAGGTTTGATAATGGCTCGTCCATTAAGAATACTTTAGCATCACGTACAATCGCACGGCCTAATGCAACACGCTGGCGCTGTCCACCTGATAGCGCTTTCGGCTTACGAGCTAAATATGCTTCAAGGCCAAGGATTTTAGCAGCTTCTTTCACGCGGCGGTCGATTTCATCTTTAGGAAACTTACGAAGCTTTAAACCAAATGCCATATTATCATAAACGGTCATATGCGGATAAAGCGCATAGTTTTGGAAAACCATCGCGATATCGCGGTCTTTTGGTGCTACGTCGTTTACGCGTTTGCCATCAATGAGAAAATCCCCTTTTGAGATTTCTTCAAGACCGGCAATCATTCTAAGTGTCGTTGATTTTCCGCATCCGGATGGACCGACAAATACGATAAATTCCTTATCATCAATGTGTAAATTAAAGTCTTTAACTGCTGTTACCTTGTTATCGTAAATTTTATAAATATGGTCTAATTTTAATTCAGCCATGTTCACAGCCTCCTTGTGTTGTTTGTACTTTAAGTTTACAAGGAAAGCGCTTTAATCGATATGGTAAGGCTGCACAAATATTGAAAACGCTTTTTTGGGCAGATTGACATTAGCCCTTTTGTTCAAAGAGCAGGCACGCTAAAAAAACGATAAACGCACCGTTAAAATCCTTTAATACTATTCCGGTTTTTTCCACGAATTTATCAATCCGATATTGCAGCGTGTTTCGGTGGATATATAATTTTTTAGCTGTAAGACTGGCATTTAAATTGGTTTCAAGAAATACTTTTATCGTTGAAAACATTTCAGGGTCATCCGCAAAAAGGGCAAAAACCGCTTCGGGAACCATATTTTTTATTTCAGCGGGCAAGCGGGCAGAAAGGTAAGCAGGAAAAATTCTTTCAAAAGAAAAAATCTTGGAATTGTGCACTTTCGCTAGAGCAAACTGGAATAATTCTCTTTCCTCTTGGAAGAATGCTCGTAACTGCTCAGAAAAAGGATGAACTTTTCCGATGAAAAAAGTGACACTTTCATAAAAATCGCTTTCCAATGTTTCTGATATGGCCAGTAATTCTTCTTCGGAAAGAGAAATTTGTTTTTGTTCTTCAATAATCACACCTTTGGATTGACTTTCCCAAAGAAACACTGCCTCATCCGAAAAGAAGCCTTTTAACGCAGATTCCATTTCCTTTTGATCTGTATCATCGCCATTTAAATGAAAATGGATAAAGCGAAATGACGTGTCCTGCTTTTCTGAAGGGAGAACCCCATTTAAAAATAAAAACTCATACCAGGTGTTTACTCTGGACGACACGGCTGAAGACTGCCATTCCACCAGTTCATACAAAGTCTTTAGAAGGTGGAGCTCTATATCGCTAATTTCCTTTTTGGGAATACTCAGCCATTCATCAGCTGCCTGGTCGTAAAAAAGATAAAGCTGTTCAGATGGCACATCTGGCCTTTCGGAAAACAGCACTGAATTTTCATATACAGTAAGTAATTTTCTTAGCATAGTTCATTTCCCCATTAGATTTCTTAGAGCCTATTATACCAGTTTCAATTTGTTTCCACAGAAAAATTGCCGAACCCTCTAAACTGGTTCGGCAAATGTTATCATGTATTTTCATTTGGCGGTGATTCTTCTATAAGATCGCGCGCTTCTTCAATATTTGTTGAATCATATCGGGCGTGGACAGATCCTCCGGACATTCCTTCATTAATCATTCTGTCAATATCCATGTAAGCCATGTCCCTTCCTTCATAAGCAGACCCTTCAGCAATAGGCTGTTCATTTTTTTTAGTCACGTTCAACCATCCTTTCCTTCTAATTCGTTTTTAGTTTGTACAGAAAGGATGGAGTTTCATGCAGGGAATAGTCGATTATTCATATACATGATAAAGCATTAGCTCATGAATCTGGCTCGTCAATGCCGTCAAATCTTCTTCGGCAGGAGGATTTGAGGTCCATTCAAGATTTCCAGTTTGGTGATAAATTCCTGTATATCTCTGTTTTTTAAAATAGAAGGAAATATTCCAGCCGGGAATATTGGTATTTTCAAAAAGCGGATTATATTGAAAATGCATGATCATCCTATTGTCCTCCCCTAACACCTTATATTACTTATAGCTTACCTCGTTTTGAATATTATGCAAATAAAATTTTTTATGGGCAGGAGCTTGTTAAGTGGAGGAAAACACGGCATAGCTGTTCAATTTTTTTCTCTTCAATTTCAGCTTCATCAAAGCGCATTGGTTTTGAATTCACTTCATAAATATAATATTTTCCATTTTTGCTCATGCCGGCATCAATGGAAAATTCCCCGAAAAAGCCAAACTGTTCCGATAATGCTTTCCCAATGTGCGGGATGATCATTTGAAAAAACCTATCATGTTCGTTCGTTTGCAATAAAGAGTAGGGAAGAAGTCTTCCGCCCGATGGAATATGGGTGGTGACTCCTTGCTCCTGGGATTGCCGGATGCCGACGCCGGTTATGGCGTATTCCTCTTTTTCCGCGTGGGCAATAATCCGAAAATCATAGCGAAACCCTTCATATTCAGCAGAATTGATATCAATCTGTGCCAAATAGGTTTTTGATAAGAGCAATTCGCTCCAATCCTGCCAAAAATCTTCAAAAGATGGGTAGGAGATGCTTCTTTTCCTTGATTCAAATTGGATGTATGGCGAGGATAAATGCCTGACGCGAAAAATGCCTTTCCCCTTTGAAGAGGCTGCCGGCTTTAGATAAACACTAGAATTTGCTTTCAATAACAATTCTAGGTCTTTTTTTTCCTGAAGGAGGATCGTCTTAGGTACATAATCTTTAAGGACGGGATGGTTTTCCATTAGTTGATAAAGCTCGTACTTATCTATAAAACCTGGGTTGAAATAGGGAATTCCTTTATCCTTTAAATGCTGAAAGAACCTTTTACAATCTTCGGTCTGTTCTGTTTTTCTAAAGGGAATTCGGTTATACACCAAATCTGGATTGGGGAAAGAGCCCTTTATCCAGCGGTTTTCATCGGGTGAATAACTGAATCCCTCGATATATTCCGCTCCAGTCCCCTCAAGGGTAAAAATAAAGCTTATTCCATTGAGCGAAATAAGCTTTTTTTGCAGTTTGATAAAAAGCTCCCCGTTTCCAGCGACTGTTCCATCGGATTTAAGCGCGGTCATGATGCCAATCACCGGCCCTGCTTGTTTGTCGATCATTGATAAAGTTCCTCGGGATGGAGTAAGGATTGCTCGGTGAGAAAAACGGCGAAGGCAAGGGACAATTCACGCGTCAATAAATCAAATTCTTTTAATTCTGGATGGCTGAAAATTGAACGTCCGGGTTTGGAATTTGCCTCGAACAGCCAGACATCGCCGTTACGGTCAATGCCTAGATCAAAGCCAATTTCGCCGATAATTCCTTCGACATTTCGGTCTAGGGCATGACTTAAGGAAAGGGCAGCGTTGGAAAGCTTCTCTTCGAACATGCCGGCTTCTTCAGCAGGAAAGATCTCGCTGATGGTTTTAATTTCCCCGCCGCTTCTCTTATGGGTTGTCGGGCTTCCCGGCCCGGCTATTTTTGCTGCGAGCGCGGAAACATGCCAGCTGCCTGTTTCGTCCTTGTTCGTATGAACGCGAAAATCAACAGGCCGCTGCTCGTTGCGAACTAAATGAATACCCTGTTGGACAACCATTTTTTCAAGCGATTGCTTCGCGAATACCCGCTCAAACAATTTCTCCAGGCTGTGGAATTTTTGTAATCTGTTTGCCCCCTCGTCATCTTGATAACGGCAGTAATAGTCGTTTGTGTTTTTATCAAAAATAATTTGATGAATGCCAAAGCCAAGACTGCCGTTTTTCGGCTTTATATACACATGCCCGTATTTTGAAAGCATCCTCTCGATTAAGGAAAAAGAGGTAAATGGATGGGTCTCAGGAAGGTATTTATCAACCGAATGGTCTTGGAGAAGCCTTTCGTAAATATCTAACTTGTTGAAAAAGCCGGGATTATACCAAGGGATTAAATATTCCTTTTGAAGCCGTTTTTTTACTTTAACTAATTTGGGAGTTCCTTCACTCCTTCGGTTTGGCAGACGATCATAAATGACGTTAGGGAAAGGGACCTCCCGCTGTTCCCAATCTCCATCGTGGAAAAAATAACCATCAATCGTTCCTTGTTCCCAATCAATATGCTGCTTTCCGAAAACAAAAGCGAGGGCGCCGACGTTTTTATTTACGGATAAAAGCTTTGAAAAAAACTGTGTTCTCTCGCCGATGAGCTGATCAGGTAGCATTGTAAATCCAGCTGTGAAAATGCCAACAAGAGGACCGATATACAGGGTTTGATTATCTAAAAAGACATGGAGCGGCAGCTTGAATTCTGGAAATTGGAGTTCTTTTTGAATGGCCCTGCTAATCACAATCCGATCTTTTCGGTCAGGATGGGGCAGAAATTCTACTGCCATTGAATTTGAACCAAAAGCAATTCGCTTAGGCCCATCTTCTTGAAGGAGGGAAGGAGGGCAAAAAACAATCAATTGATCATTTTGGACGACCTCAATGAGATAACGTTTTCTCATAGATGTTCTTCCTTTCTTGGTCTTTCGATTCCGACAGGTATTTTGCGTAAAGCAGTGGTGCACAGTACAGCTTTTCCTTAAGATTAGGCCGGGTTTGCAAAATAACCTTCCTGCCAGGCTTTGAGTTCATATCTAAAATCCAGATCGAGTCGTTTTTGGCGATGCCAATATCGACTCCAATTTCAAAGAGCGGCAGGAAGCTTTTTTCAAGAAGATGTGGTAATTCTGTAAGAATGCTGGTTAATTCCTGCTGAATAAATTCCCTTCTCGTTGCAGGCAGGGAAGCTGACCATTCTGAGAAAGCTGTTGCCATCCCACCTGCACTTAAATTCGATAAAATCCCGCCGCTGGTACCGTTTCGCACTCCGCGCCCGATTTCTCCCCAATTGCCATGCTCATTTTTTTGCAGGAGAATTCGGATGTCAAAGGGCTGCAATTCACTGTTGGTTAATTCAAGATAGGGCTGCATAAGATATTGATGCCGCGCGAGCAAGCTACTAAGCCACTGCGAAAATTTTCCTTCGTTTGGAAAAATCCTTGATATAATCTGTTTTTGTTTTTCCGTTTTAACATGAATTGATTTGTCATTTTTCTTCAAGTAATAAATGCCATAACCCTGTGAACCGTTAATGGGTTTTATGACAATCCTTTTTCCACTGTTTAATTCTTTTAAAATTTCAATTGTATCGATTACCTGCTTTGTCGGCGGCAGATAGGCGGATAGCTTCGTGTCTTTCAGGGCCTGATAGAGGTCCAGTTTATTAGGCAGACCATATCCTAAAAAGTTAATATCCTTCCTGCTTTTTAGCCACGATACAATCGGAAGGCATTGTTTCGATTGTTCATCCTCCCCGTAGAAGCAACGGTCATAGAGGATGCGGGGGATGGGGAATTCGGCATTGACCCAATCCTTTTGTTCAGCGTCAAATTTTTTCCCTTGAACCTGAAGTGTATTTGGATTGATATTGGTTGGAACGAAGCGAAAAGCTTCGATACCTAAGTCTTTTGCATGTTCGGCCATTTCCGTTATATAGGGGGCCTCTGTTTCTAGGTTTAAGGACATAATACCAAATGTAATCAAGTGAATTAAACCTCCTTTTCATTCAGGGTTTCAAAGGCCAGGCTTGTGCAAAAGCGAATGATTGCTTTTGCAGACGGTCTGATTTTCCCTGAATCATCTTCAAATGCCTTTGATGGTTTTGAGTTTACTTCAATCAGCCAGGGCTTCCCCTTTTCATCAACGCCGACATCGATCCCCAGTTCACCGGTAATTCCGGCGGACAGTGCACTGACCTTTTCTGCGGTTTCCAACGATAGCTCTTTTATTAGCTTAAATGTTTGCAAAGCGGTTTTTGGGGCCATTTTGGAACGTAAGGCAGTTACCGGTTTTATCGTATGGCCGCCCCTGGCAACATTGGAGACAAATTCCTGTACAGCCCCGATTCTTGCCACAATCGATGTAATTTCCCACTTTTTTCCATAATTTCGATGGACCAATACCCTGAAGTCCATGGCAGATGATTGATAGTCAATAAAAGAAATACCCTCCTGAACAATACAAATTCGGTTTTGCATCAGTAATTTTATTTCTTGATAGATTTCATGCGCTGCTAGGGCTTGTAAAGCATCAGCCTGGGATTGGCCTGAAGTTTGGAGGGTAAATTGGTCTTCCGAGATTTTTTCCAGTTTAATAATATTTTTTCCCTGGCTGCCATGAATCGGTTTAATAAAAATGGTTTCATAGGTTTGCAGGAAGGAATGTAAAGTATCCCTTGAGAGCAAGGCTGTCTCGGGAATGTAGGATGACAAATGATGTTCATTTTTCAACTGGTCGTATACTTCCCATTTTGACAGAAAGCGGTCATTGAAGATGGGAATGGCTAGTTGTTCAAGCGTCCCTCGAAATTCAACAAATTCTTGTTTGTTTTCTAGTATTCGAGAATGGATCCGATTGTAAATAACATCAGGGGCAGGCGGGCTTGTTCCTATCCAGCTTCCGTTTTCAAAATAATAGCCGTGCTGTAAAAAATGTTTAAAAGAAAAAACATAAAGAAAGCCGCCATTTTCTGATACCACTTGATGGAGGTCCTCACAAAACTTATGAATGGAACGGAAATTAGGTTCTTCACCATTCTTCGGTGAAAAATCTGTCAGCAATCCGATGACAGGACCAAGCTTAAGTGTGTTGGACCCAGAAAAGTATTTTGCCTGAAGGTTAACCTTTCGGACAGGCAAACTAAAATAGGTAAAGAAGTCCTCCGGCATATGCAGTTCCCGGGGAAGGCTATCGCTAATCTGGATATTGGCACGAATTGTTTTTGTGCCGACCATGATTTGTAATTCGCGGTGATTCTCCATTTGCAGGTAGTGATACAGCCTGCGGGACATTTTAATCAAACGAGAATTGGTTTCTTCGGATTTCTCTGGTAAAATTGTTACGCTCGTTAATGAACCGGACATAATCACTCCTCATTCTTTATTAAATAGGCATCCGCTGATGTAGTATCCTATGTGGAAGCTTACGGGATGGTGATTTGAACATTCTCGCATTCCCTTGAATAGTTTGATATAGTTGGGAAGTATTGTTAACTAAAAAGGAGTGAGCCCGCAAATGGCAGTAAATTTATATGATTCCGCCTATGCTTTAGAAAATGCGATTCGTCAAAGTGATGAATTTAAACAACTACAGCAAGCTTATCAAGAGGTAAATGCTGACCAGGCAGCGAAGCAGCTGTTTGATCAATTTCGCCACATCCAAATGAATTTGCAGCAAAAACAAATGATGGGACAAAACATTTCCGAGCAGGAAATTCAGCAGGCCCAAGCAACAGTCGGAGTTGTTCAGCAGAATCCGAAAATCGCCCATCTTATGCAGGTGGAACAGCGAATGAATAATGTAATCGGTGAGTTAAACCAGATCGTCCTAAAGCCATTAGCTGATTTATACGGACAAATTTAATTTTTTAAGAAGCTGCCAAGCCCTCACTTTTACAAGCACTGTTCTATAAATTGGTGAAAAATCATAAAAGTGATATAAAGGTATTTTCACCAAGAACAGGGGGCAGCATAATGATTTATCGCTTACTTGCGTTAAATATTGATGGCACACTCTTACAAAGCAATGGCAAAATCCATAAATCGACAAAGGAAGCCGTAGAATATGTTCAGCAAAAGGGGATTTATGTCACACTCGTTACATCACGGAGCTTTCACTCAGCCAAGAAGGCAGCGAAAGCCTTAAAGATATCGTCACCTCTTGTCACCCATCAGGGGGCATTCATTGCGCGGGAGGAAAATAAGCCGGTATACGCGAAGCGGATTAATGAGGAAATTACCTATGATACCATTCGTCTGCTTGAGGCGCTGCCGTGTCAAATCCGTTTGGTTCACGAGAATTTTTCGATTGCCAATAAATATAAACTGCACCAGCAATTATTAGCAAAAACGGTTTTCACCACAGGCGACCCTTTTGTTTATTCACAGCAATTTGTCGAATCCCTCAGCGAATATTTGCATGATCAGCCGGCAACCCCTCCGAAGATTGAGGTTTATTTTGAAAATAAACGTGATTTGGAGGATGCCAAAACCGCCATTGAAAAAATGTTTACGGAAATCACTCCAATTAAACTTGATTCATTGCGGCTCGATCTTGTTCCGGCCGGAGTTTCCAAACTTAATGGGTTAGCGTTTCTTGGCAGCCAACTCGGTTTCCAGTTAAAAGAGATGGTCTATATTGGTGACAGCCTCGATGACATCCCGTTAATTGAAGCGGCTGGTCTAGGGGTTTCGATGTGGAATGCTCCTTTTGAGGTGAAGAAAGCATCAGATTGGGTAACAAGGTCGGAAAACGAACATGGCGTTTCCTATATGGTGAAGGAACACTTCAGAAAGCAGCAACCGATTGAATTTTTAAGAAAAATGAAGATTATCAAAAATTAATCTTGAATGGAGATATCAGGGCGTTGAGCCTCTGGTATCTTTTTTGCTAATAAGTATAAACTTTCTGTCGAAAGCTTTATACTTAACGCATAAATTCAACTACGCCTCATGAACCGTCCTGCCGGACTCGCCAATCGGCGAGTTTTCATTTATTTAGTCCAATGATTTCCACTATATTGACCTTATTTTTGTGATTTTGTACACTTAAAGAAGTTTATTTTTGAAAGGTGATAAAGCTTGCGAATTTGGATACTAGGCTTAGAGGATGAAAGATTCAACCGGCCATTGACGCTTATTGCGAATTTATTTTTTGAAGAGTCACAGATTTTGACATCTCAGACGGATGATGCTGATATACAGATAGCATTTCAATTACAGGTTCAGGAAAATATTGTTGTTTCGGCAAAATTAACGGATCAAAGTGGAAAAGCCCTATTTGCTGAATATCAGCAGGATTTTAAGGGAGCCGATTCTGAAAAAGAACGGTTTAAACAGATTAAAAATGCCGTTTCCCACGTTTATTTAACGGTTCTCCAGGACTTGACCGGCATTACGCAAAAATGGGGGATTTTAACGGGTGTGAGACCGACTAAGCTGCTTCACAAAAAACTGCAGGAAGGCATTCCAGCTGAAGTGGCCCATCAGCAATTAAAGGATGAATATCTAATTACTGACGAAAAAATTGCGCTAATGCAGCACATCGTCAACCGGCAGTTGACGGTTGTTCCAGACCTTTACTCACTCGAGCGGGAAGTGAGCATTTATATTGGCATTCCGTTCTGTCCTACGAAATGTGCTTACTGCACCTTCCCAGCCTATGCCATCAACGGGCGGCAGGGCTCTGTTGATTCCTTCTTAGGCGGCCTTCATTATGAAATGAGGAAAATCGGCGAGTGGCTGAAGGAAAAAGGGGTGCGGATTACAACCGTTTACTACGGCGGCGGCACACCGACAAGCATTACCGCCGAAGAGATGGACATGCTCTATGAAGAGATGTACAACTCGTTTCCTGATGTCTCTAATATTCGGGAAATTACTGTGGAGGCAGGGCGTCCGGATACGATTACCCCAGAGAAGCTTGACGTTTTGAAAAAGTGGAATATTGACCGGATCAGCATCAATCCGCAATCGTATACGCAGGAAACATTGAAGGCAATCGGACGGCATCATACGGTTACAGAAACGATTGAAAAATATCACTTGGCTCGGGAAATGGGGATGAATAATATCAATATGGACCTTATCATCGGCCTTCCAGGTGAGGGACTCAAGGAATTCACCCATTCCTTAGCTGAAACTGAAAAGCTGATGCCTGAGTCGGTAACCGTTCATACTCTATCATTCAAGCGTGCGTCTGAAATGACGAAGAATAAGGAAAAATATAAGGTGGCAGACCGTACTGAGGTTGAAAAAATGATGAATCTGGCCGAGGACTGGACCGCTGACCATGGCTATGTCCCTTACTATTTATACCGCCAGAAAAACATCCTGGGCAACCTGGAAAATGTCGGCTACTCTCTGCCGAATCAAGAAAGTATCTACAATATCATGATTATGGAAGAGCAGCAGACCATCATCGGACTCGGCTGCGGGGCATCGAGCAAATTCATTGACCCTGTCACTGGGAAAATTACGCACTTTGCCAATCCGAAAGACCCAAAATCTTATAACGACGGATTTGAAGCATATACTGAAGATAAGATAAAAATATTAGATGAGTTATTTTCGGAAAAAGGATCTCCTGCTTAATTTTAAGCGGGGGATTTTTAAATTTTGGGGGGTGGGTATTTCCCGTAATGGGTCGGTCGAGGGGTCAACCGGTAAAAAAAGAGCCGCTATTTTGACCGCTAGCAGGCGTAGAAGGGTTAACCGGAATAAAAGAGGTCCAGCAAACAGCATTTACCCCTGAAAAACCAATCAATTATGTTCTTAATAAAGGATTATTTTCCCCGATGTCGAATATTTAAGAGGAACTGCCACATAGGATACTATGGGGTTAAAACGCATTTAAGGGGGACTAAGCTATGATGCAAACACCTTTAACAATGACGCAAATGTTGGAAAGGGCTGAAAGGTACTTTCCAAAGAAGCAGGTTGTCTCAAGAACCGCCAGCGGAATCCAAAAGCTGACTTACAAACAAATTGGTGAACGAACACGGAGGCTTTCAGATGCCTTAACAAAACTCGGCGTTGAAAAGGGTGACAGGGTGGGTACATTAGCTTGGAACCACCACCGCCATCTCGAAGCCTACTTCGGCATTCCTTGCATTGGTGCAGTAGCTCACACCATCAACATCCGTCTTTCACCACAGCACATCAGCTTTATCATTAATCATGCCGAAGACAAAATACTCCTTGTTGATGCAGACATCCTTCCATTGCTTGAAAAATGTTCACATGAACTGAAAACTGTTAAAGCATTTATTATCATGACAGACGAAAAAGAGATCCCTCAGACCACACTCGCACCTGTATATCATTACGAAACACTTTTAGCTGAAGCAAACCCAGAATTCCAATACACTACTCAAATTGATGAAAATGACCCAGCCGGGATGTGTTATACATCAGCGACTACTGGAAATCCAAAAGGAGTTGTATATTCTCACCGGGGGATTTTTCTGCATAGCCTGGCGATAGGTTTAGCTGACACTTTAGCAATTAGTGAAAAGGATGTTGCCCTTGCGGTTGTCCCGATGTTCCATGCAAATGCTTGGGGAATGCCGTTTGCCGGCGTTTGGTTTGGAACAACGTTAGTCCTTCCCGGACCAAATTTTACACCAAAGCTGTTAGCTGAATTAATCCAGCAGGAAAAAGTGAGCATCACAGCCGGGGTTCCAACGATTTGGATGGGACTGCTGAAAGAACTTGAAGAGGGCAGCTATGATCTAAGCAGCCTAAGAGGAATCCTGTGCGGCGGTTCTGCAGCGCCTAAAGGAATGATTAAAACATTTGAACAAAAATACAATATTCCGTTTATGCACGGCTATGGGATGACTGAAACAAGCCCGCTTGCGGTATTCTCCTCATTAAAAAGCTATCAACAGGAGCTCGATTACGAGGAAAGATTGGAATTAAGAGCTAAACAAGGAGTTCTTGTCCCTGGACTAGAGATGAAAATACTTGGTCAGAACGGTGAAGTCGCATGGAATGGCAAGGAAATGGGCGAATTATGCTTAAGAGGACCATGGATTGCTTCCGAATATTATAAGGATGAACGGACGAAGGATGCTTTCCACGATGGCTGGCTGCACACCGGGGATGTCGCTACTATTGACGAAGAAGGGTTTGTTAAAATAGTCGACAGAACCAAGGACCTGATCAAGAGCGGCGGGGAATGGATCTCATCTGTTGATTTGGAAAATGCTTTAATGGCCCATGAAGCAGTGTTTGAAGCGGCCGTTGTAGCAGTTCCTCATGAAAGGTGGCAGGAACGTCCAATTGCCTGCGTTGTGCTAAAAGAAGCATATAAAGGAAAAACAACCAAAGAAGAGCTATTTGAATTTCTTCTGCCTCAATTTGCAAAATGGTGGATTCCGGACGATATTTTATTCATCGAAGAAGTTCCAAAAACCTCTGTAGGGAAATTTTTGAAAATGGCCCTTCGTGACCAGGTGCAAAAGGAAGTAAGTCAAAAAGGTTAATTGACAAGGACAAGGGGGGCCAGCTCTTTGTCCTTTTTGCCCGCGGAAAATTCAATCTATTACGAAAGTTTGTTTTTATTCTGTTCATTTCTCTATATAATGAAGATGAACAAGTTTATTGGGGGGATTGGAAATGGCTTTAAATTTTGTCACAGAAAAGGTGAACTTAAAAGTAGAGGGCCGGGTAGCCACATTGGAAATGAATCGGCCGGAAGCGCTTAACGCGATGGACGTGGATATGATTAAAGGCCTTGTCAGCAAACTGAAAGAAATCAGCGAATCGGATGATGTGGATATCCTGATTTTAACCGGAAAAGGAAAAGCGTTTTCAGCCGGGGGAGATATTAAAACAATGCTATCATATATGAACGAGAATGGATTTCTTCCGCTCATGGACTGTATCAGTGAGCTGGTTATCACCTTATATAGCATGCCAAAATTAACAATCAGCGCGATTACCGGTGCAGCAGCGGGCTTAGGGTTTAGTTTAGCGTTAGCAACCGATCATATTATCGCTGAAAAATCTAGCAAACTGGCAATGAATTTTATTGGTATAGGGCTGATCCCAGATGGCGGTGCCCATTTCTTCATGGAAAAAAGATTAGGAGAAACCAAGGCCAAGCTGGTTATCTGGGAGGGTAAAATGATGAGTGCGGAGGAAGCGCATTCAATCGGTCTTATTCAGGAAGTAGCTGATGGCGAGCTGCAGGATGCTGTACATACTAGAGTGGCAGATTGGCTGCAAAGACCTGTTCAAGCGATGATCAAAACTAAAAAGATATTAGCTGAAAAGAATCGCCCGCAGCTCTTGAAAATACTAGAGTTGGAGAAGTACGGCCAGCAGAAAATGCGCGAAACCGAGGACCACAAAGAGGGAATCAAGGCGTTTATTGAAAAAAGAAAGCCAAATTTTATCGGAAAATAAAAAACAAGAGGCTGTCATAAGACGGCCTCTTATTGCTGATTTTTAAGCATGGAAAAGTAGCAGTTTGCCTGCAGGAGATGTGCAGCGGTGCGTTTTATCTAGTAAATTTTTCTCTGATAATAGTTTTTCCCCCTGCGCCTTTGCAACATCATCGTTTTCTGCTTGGAAGGCTTCGTCTAAAATCTTTTCTCCATTTGCCTCAAAAGCCGTTAATTTATAAGTTTTCATTCCACATACCCCTTTTTAAAAAAATTCTTACTATTATTTTTGCATAATTCTATAAATTGTGCAAAGAGAAAATAAAATCCATAATATGGTACAATTGTATTGTTGGAGGAAAGGAGTAGGTAAAATGGTACTTAAACTGGAACGGGTTACCAAACGTTTCGGAGAATTTATTGCTGTCAGCGATTTATCCCTGACGATTCCGGAAAAAGAAATGTTTGGTTTTTTGGGGGCAAATGGCGCTGGGAAAACAACAACGTTTCGAATGATTTTAGGGTTACTCGATGCAAGCTCCGGTAAAATAACCTGGGACGATAAACCACTTGATTATTCTACCAGCCATCTGGTGGGCTATCTTCCTGAAGAGAGAGGGCTGTATCCAAAACTCAAAGTCCGGGACCAGATTGTTTATTTAGCTAGATTAAGAGGAATGCCTAAAGGTGAGGCTTTAAGGGAGCTTAGAAGCTGGCTCGAGAAATTTAAAATACCCGAATATGAAAATAAAAGAGTCGAAGAGCTTTCCAAGGGGAATCAGCAGAAGATTCAATTCATTGCTGCTGTGATCCATAAACCCAGGCTGTTAATATTAGATGAACCGTTTAGTGGGCTGGACCCTGTCAATGTCGAGCAGTTAAAAGAGGCGGTTTTAGGGCTAAAGGAAAACGGAACAACCATTGTCTTTTCGAGTCATCAAATGCACCATGTTGAGGAAATGTGCGAGCATCTCTGTATTCTCCAAAAAGGAAGTCCCGTGGTTCATGGCTCCTTAAAGGAAATCAAGCGCGCCTATGGGAAGAAGAACCTAATTATCCATGCGGATTTTTCTTTGGAGTCGCTAAAGGAGTTTCCAGGTGTGGTAAAGACGAAACCCACGATGGAGGGGATGGAATTACAGATTGAAGGAGAACAGGTCGCGGAAGGAATCCTTAAGGAAATTGCTGGGAAAGGCTTGCTGCGGAAATTTGCCCTTGAAGAGCCGTCATTGAATGATATTTTTATCGAGAAAGTAGGTAATGCATATGAATAATTTTTGGATTATTTTAGTACATACCTACATGAATAAATTAAAAAGCAAATCCTTTATTGTGACAACCTTTTTGACAATCGTAATTGTTCTGGGGTTAACAAACTTTCAAAATATCATTGAAATTTTTGATAAAAACGGTGGTAAAGAAAATGTTGCTGTCCTGGATGAAACGGGTAAGCTTTACGAGCCTTTCAAGCAGCAATTGAAAACGATCAATAAAGATATAAACTTAACATCCTATAAAGGCACTGAAAAAGAAGCGGAAAAAGCGGTTGAAAATGGTGAGTTTGCTGGATTGCTTGAATTGCGTTTCAACAAGGAAGAACTTCCGGAAGCGGGCTATAAGGCAATGAGCATTGCTGATTCTGCGTTGTATACGGATCTTCAGACCAGCTTGCAGCAGGTTAAAACGATGCTCGCCGCTTCGAAAATTAATTTGGCTCCTGATCAGCTGCAAAAGCTTTACGAGCCGGTTTCGTTTGAAAAAACAGCGCTTGAGAAAAATGCGAAAACAGAAGAAGAACTCAATCAAGCACGCGGGCTTGTCTATGTCCTCTTATTTATCATCTATTTTGCTGTCATTATGTATGCTAATATGATTGCCATGGAGGTGGCAACGGAAAAATCATCCAGGGTGATGGAAATCCTGATTTCCAGTGTCTCGCCAATCAAGCAGATGTTTGCCAAGATTCTCGGGATCGGTTTATTGAGTTTAACCCAGTTGGCCGTGTTTTTGATTGTCGGTTACTTCTCCTTAAAGAGCAATATGGAGTCGTTAAAGGATGGATTCTTTGGGGTGTATGGGTTTGGTGATATCCCGGGGGCAACCATCGTCTATGCAGTGATTTTCTTTATCCTTGGCTATTTTCTTTATGCCACCCTTGCAGCCTTTTTAGGCTCGCTGGTCAGCAGGATTGAGGATGTCCAGCAAATGATTACCCCGATGACGTTATTGGTTGTTGGCGGTTTTATGATTGCTATGTTTGGCCTTGGCAAGCCGGATGCTGCGTTTATTACCATCACGTCCTATATCCCATTCTTTACGCCAATGATTATGTTCCTACGCGTCGGGATGCTGACCATTCCGGCATGGGAGGCTGTTTTGGGGATTGCCATTCTTGTGGTAACGATTGCCGTATTAGCTATTTTTGGTGCACGAGTCTATCGCGGCGGTGTTTTGATGTATGGCAAATCCAATTCCTTTAAAGATATTAAAAAAGCGCTGCAATTAACAAAAAACGAATAGTCTGTCTCAGCTTTACCATTTTTGGTAAAGCTTTTTATTAATTACGACACAGAACGTGCATTCGTATTTGAGCCGTGATAAAATGAAAGAAAAGAACGTTTGAGAGGAAATTTTATGAAAAAATTATCATTTCTTCATGCTGCCGATTTACATTTGGACAGTCCGATGGTGGGTTTAAAGCATTTGCCCGCTGCTATTTTTTCAAGAGTAAAAGAGAGCACCTTTACTTCCTTAAAAAAGCTAACTGAAACAGCAATTGAAAGGCAGGTTGATTTTGTCATCATAGCAGGTGATTTATTTGACGGGGAAGATCGCAGTCTCCGGGCCCAGTCACGATTCAGAGCGGAAATGCAGAGGCTTGCAAAACATGGTATTCCTGTCTATGTGATCCACGGCAATCATGACCATTTAAATGGTTCCTGGGTGCACCTTGACATGCCGGAAAACGTCCATGTGTTTGGCAGCAAGGTCGAAAGGATAGAACTGCAGACAAAGACTGGTGAAACAGTATCCTTCTATGGCTTCAGCTACCCAACCCGACATGTGTTTGAGAGAAAAATAGATGAGTATGTGAAGTCAGTGGGTTCAGATTTCCACATTGGCATCCTTCATGGAAATGAAAGCTCTTCCTCTGAACACGATAACTATGCCCCGTTTACTGTTAAGGATTTACTTGATAAGGACTTTGATTATTGGGCATTGGGCCATATCCATAAACGCTCTGTATTATCTGAACATCCTCCGATTATCTATCCCGGTAATATTCAAGGGAGAAATAAGAAGGAAAAAGACGCAAAAGGATTTTATCATATCATGCTTACGGAACTTGAGGCAAAACTGGACTTTGTAGAAGCAGCAGATATTGTCTGGGAAGAGGCTGAAATTGATGCAGCATCAGCGATAAATTTTCATGATATTCTTCAATTATGTCAGTCAAGCCTAAATACCTGGAGAAAGGATAAAACAGGCACATTCTTGTCCCTAGCCATCAAAAATATTCTCCTTGAAGACGACATGGAGAAAAGAAGCTTACAAACGGACCTGCTTGATCTTTTGTTGGAAGATGAACAGGAAGAGGAAGCATTTGTCTGGATTGTGGAGTTATCTTTGTCCGAAAGGCAGCATGTGAACAAGGAGCAATTAAAAAAAGAAGCCAATTTTTATGGTGAACTTTTTGCTGCAATTGAGCAATTCGATCATGTAGATGAAGCCTTGTCCGTTTTGTACGAGCACCGCTTGGGTAAAAAATATTTGCCGCCCCTATCCTCAGGTGAGCAGCATGAACTGATTAATAGGGCGGAGAAGCTGCTAATTGAATTACTTTATAAATAGAAAGGAGTGAATCCAAATTGAAAATCACGGCAATGAATATTTACGGTTTTGGACAACTGGAAAATATCATCATCGAAAATCTGAATGAATTTCAGGTTTTCTTCGGAGAAAATGAGGCTGGAAAATCTACTATTATGGCCTTTATACATAGTATTTTATTTGGTTTTCCAACTAAGCAGCAATCCGAGCTGCGCTACGAACCGAAACATGGTACAAAGTACGGCGGGAATATCCGAATTTATCTTGAGGGGCAAGGCTTTGCCGTCATAGAACGGGTAAAAGGAAAAGCCGCCGGTGATGTCAAGGTAGTCATGGATAACGGGATCATTGGCGGTGAAGAACTTTTAAAGGAATTACTAGAAAGCTTTGATAAAAATCTATTTCAAGCCATTTTTTCCTTTAATATTCACGGGCTGCAAAACATCCACCAGATGAAGGGTGAAGAGCTGGGCAAATACCTATTTTCGGCCGGAACACTAGGGACAGAACAGCTGGCAAAGGCAGAGGCTGCCCTCCAAAAGGAGCTGGATATCCGCTTTAAGCCAGGGGGAAAAAAGCCCGAGCTAAATGAAAAACTGCAGGAGCTTCATGAGGTCAATCAGGAGCTAAAAAAAGCCGCTGCGAAAAATAAGGAATATGAGACCTTGGCAGCGAGAAAAGAAAGCCTGCGGCAGGAAATCGCTAATCTTCACGAACAGCTTACCACCCTTCAGGTAAATACAGCAAAGCTTTCGGAGTGGAAAAGGATAGAATCTTCTGTTAAACAAGAAAAATGGATTGAGAACGAGCTTGCTGAACTTGGAGAAGTACAGTTCCCTGTACGAGGAATGGAAAGACTCGAAAAATTAAACCAACTTATTCTTCCCTACAAAGCCGAGCTGAACAGTCTTGCGGAACGAATCGAAAAGGTAAAGCTGGAAATAGCCGATTTGGAGCCAAATGAGGGGCTTCTCGAGAACGAGCCGGCGATATTAATGTTATTGGATCAGATGCCAGTTTATGACCAGTTCAAATTGGAACTGGGCCAATATGAACAGAGAATGGCTGACTGTGATGCGGAACTTTCCAATATTAAAGCTAGGCTTCATCTCCCATTGCAGGATCAAGATTTTCAAGCCATTAATACAAATATGTATATGAAAAGCCAGGTTGAAACAACCGTAAAACAAAGCAGAAAACTGGCGGAAGCAAAAGAAGAACTGGATGAACGGTATGAGGAAGAAAAAAATGCCTTAGAGATGATTGAAAAGGAGGTTCTCTTGACCGAGGACTTATGTTTGCCAGACCAAGACAGAATGCTCCTTGAAAAACAGGTTCACGGAAATGATAAAAGGGGCTTAGAAGAGGAATTAAAGGGAATCAAGGAAAAAATCCATTTCCACCAAAGCTCGCTTGACCAGGAGCAGGCTGCTAAATCAAGGATTAAGCTTCAATTTATCACGTTAGAGCTGATTCTCCTCGGACTAATCCTTTATGGACTTCTGACAAAACAATGGGTACTGATGATCTTGGGGTTAGGAGGCTGTTTGGCTTTTGCCGTGTACATGCTGCAATCCTTAAAGCATGCTAAGGAAAAGCAGCTTATTCAACAGCTTGACGGGCTGCAGGAAAAAGAAAAACAGATAAGCGAAAAACTGCAATCTGCCGAATACGTGGATTTGAGCAAGGCAACTGAAGAGTTGAAGATAGACAATCAGCGGCGCGAAAAGCTACAGCTATTAAAATTAAAGCTCAAGCAGCAGCAAAGCCAATTTGAAAAAGTGATTTCGAAATTTGAAGAATGGGAGATTGCCTCAAGTCAGCATAAAGAGACGCTGCTTACAATTAGCAGGGAGTTAAAAATACCTCATAATCTTGCCGACGCCTTTTTGGAGGAAGCATTTAAACAAATCGAAAAATTTAAAGAGATTTTATGGGAACGAGATAAACTTATTGCAAAAGTGGACAAAGCTAATCAACAGCAAAGCCAGATCGCCGGAGGAATTCAGGAATATGGCAAACGCTTTTTGCCGGAAAAGGATCTCGGTTTACATAAGACCGCATTTTTATTGAGGACAAAGCTTAAGGAAGAACTTGAAAAGAGAATCAAAAACCAGGAAAGAAAAAATAAACTTGCTGGCATGGAAGCGGATCGTCAAGGCAAATCACAAGAATTGGAGCAGCTCGAAGCGGAGTATGCTTTACTGCTTCAGTCTGCTAATACAGATACGGAACAGCAATTCTATGAACTTGGAAAAAAGGCGGAAAAAAGATCCGAACTGATGGCTGCTTTGGATAATATCCGCAGTCAGCTCAACTATTCAAGCCTGTCTGAGGGAGAGAGGGAAAGCTTCCTAACCATCCATAATTGGGATGAATTAATAACTGATGGCCTTGATGAATCCAAGCGCTTGCAAGCTAGATTAAAAGAGCTGCAGGAGGAGCAAGCCAAGGTCAAGTACGAATTACAGGTTCTCGAAGAAGGTGGCGTTTATTCCGATATTCTCCATCATTATATACAGAAAAAATTTGAACTCGAGGAGGCAGCAAAAGAGTGGGCTGTTTATTCTCTTGCACAAAATATTCTGACGGAAACAATCGAGAAATACAAAAATGAACATTTGCCCAGAATGCTGGAAAGGGCGGAGGAGTTTCTGTCTTTTCTTACGAATGGCAGATACCACCGAATACACCTGCATCCATTGGGGACTGGTTTCCTAGTAGAACGGGAGGACCGGACCCTATTTGAAGCAAACGAATTAAGCCAAGCCACCACAGAACAGCTATATGTTTCGATCAGACTGGCACTGGCTACAACCCTTTATGAAAAATACCGGTTCCCGATTATCATTGATGACAGCTTCGTAAACTTTGATATCGGCAGAACAGAAAGGGTCATCGCGCTTATAAAAACGCTGGAACAAAATCAAATCTTATTTTTTACTTGTCATCAGCATTTACTACAGTTCTTTCCAAAGGAAAATGTTCTTTTCTTGGAAAAAGGTGCTGTTCAGATAATTTCATAGAGTGAAAGAAGGATATGTTATACTTTTACTATCGGAAGGGAGCGTGTCTAGGTTGGCGAAAGGTATTTTAGATTATGAAGTTGGGGAACAGATTGAGTTATATTTATTAATTAAAACGTCCACAAAAGGAATTGCGAGCAACGGAAAGCCGTTCTTAACGTTAATCCTGCAAGACCAAAGTGGGGATATTGAAGCCAAACTTTGGGATGCCAATGAAGAGGATGAAAAAATGTATGCCGCCCAAACCATTGTCAAAATTCAGGGAGACGTGCAAAATTACCGGGGCAAAAGCCAGTTGAAAATCCGCCAGATTCGGAGAACCGGACCAGCGGATGCGGTGAAATTGGAAGACTTCCTTGAAACCGCACCGTTAAGTCAAGATGAAATGGTGAGTAAACTGACCCAGTATATTTTTGATATGAAAAACCCGAATATCCAAAGGATTACCCGCCATTTAATAAAGAAGCACCAGAAGGCATTTTTGGAGTATCCGGCGGCGACCAAAAATCATCATGAGTTTGTTTCCGGGCTTGCCTATCATGTGGTCAGCATGCTTGACCTCGCCAAAGCAATCTCCGGCCTATACCCAAGTCTTGACAGGGACCTGCTGTATGCAGGTATTATCCTGCATGATATGGGCAAAGTCATGGAATTATCCGGGCCAATTTCAACTGTTTATACGCTCGAAGGAAATTTACTTGGGCATATTACGATTATGATCAATGAAATTGGCAAAGCAGCCGAAGAACTTGGTATTAACGGGGAGGAAGTGTTAATCCTCCAGCATCTCGTTCTAAGCCATCACGGAAAAGCGGAGTGGGGAAGCCCGAAACCTCCGTTAGTGAAAGAAGCAGAAATCCTTCATTACATTGATAATCTCGATGCAAAAATGAACATGCTTGATCGGGCTTTGGAAAGAGTCAAGCCAGGGGAATTTACTGAACGGGTTTTTGCGCTGGATAATCGTTCCTTCTACAAGCCTACTTTTCATAAATAGGAAGGGTAACCTCTTTATTGGGGGTTATCCTTTTTTTATGCATAATTTTTTAATCCATGAATATTATTTATTAGAAAATTGGACAACCATTATGAAGGGGGCAAGTGAAGTTGACTATACCTATTTGGGTTTATGCAGTTGTGGTTGGGATTATCATTAGCGCGTTAATGGCCATTAAAACAGGGCGGGAAGAGCGTCAGCTTGAACAAGAAGATATAGAACGTGAGGGAGAAATCTATATGATGCGCCTTGAAAAAGAAAAGGAAGCACGAAAAGGTGAACATGCAACAAGCGAATAAAAAAACGGAAGCGCAAAATTAGGCGCTTCCGTTTTTCTGATTTAGCTAATAGAAAAGTATAAATTCAACTATGCCTCATGAACCGTCCTATTGGACTCGCCAATCGGCAAGTTTTCATTTATTGGGCTGCACTCTGAGGTGTAAGTGCGTCTTTTAAGTCTTTGTCATTAATCTTTACATTAGCGTCTTTTAATTCACGTTCCATGGCTTTATTAATCACATCGGTAGTTAACTTTTGAGATTTTACTTGATATTCAATATCTTTTTTCATTTCATCATAGGATTTTTTCTCTTTTTTATCAGTAACCTGAATAATATGGTAACCGAATTGAGTTTTTACTGGAGCACTGATTTCATTAACTTTTAGGGCATAGGCAGCCTTTTCAAAATCAGGATCCATTTTTCCAGCTCCAAACCAGCCTAAATCGCCGCCATTTTGGGCAGAAGCTTTATCAGTTGAGTATTCTTTTGCCACATCTTCGAATTTTGCTCCGCCATCAAGCTTTTGTTTTACAGTGTTTGCTGTTGCTTCATCGGCAACGAGAATATGACGTGCCTTAATTTCAGGCTGATAATTATCATAGTAATCCTTTAATTCTTTATCGGTTACTTTAATGTCTTTCATCGCCGCTTTTTCCTGCAGCATACCAAGCTTCATTGTTTTCTTAAGGTCGGCTTCACTTTTATAACCATATTGGGCCAAGGTCATTTCAAAGTTTGAGCCAAGGTCCTCTTTGATTTGATTAATTTTGTCATCTAATTCTTTGTCGGTTACTTTGTACTTTTTAGAAAGAACCTTTTCATAGACAAGCTGCTGTAATGCCTGATTGCCGAATTTATCCTTCATTGCCTTGTAAAGATCCTCTTGTGTTACATCCCCAGCTTTGCTCTCTGCAACCGTTTCCGAACCATTTTGATTACATGCACTTAAGGCAAGAATTGAGCTTGCAAGCGTTAGGGCCATTATCCATTTTTTCATGATGAATCTCTCCTAAATAGTAAATTCTTATGGGTTTTTGTCCACATCCTTAACTATAACATAAATGGCAACTCCTGCAAAAAATTAAAAGGATTATCATTTTAAAAAATTCACCAAGCCCAAACTGGTCTTTACCCAAAAAATAAGATAAGAGCCTAGTCAATTGGCGATTGTTTGAATAGTATATCGTAGATTACGAAAGGAGGAATAAATATGACTGGTGGAGCAGGTTACGGAGCAGGCTTTGCGTTAATCGTTGTTCTATTCATTTTATTGATTATCGTTGGTGCTGCTTGGGTAATTTAAGCATAAGTAAAAAGCGATGAGAGACACCTCATCGCTTGTTTTTTACTTATACACTATGTATACAAAATTTCCAAATAGGAAGAAATTAATAAAATGGTAACGAGAACATTAATCGTACGAAACACCTTGTGCTGACGTTCTTCCGGAATTTCTTTTTGAATACATAATGAACTGGTCATTTTATTTACATAAAACAAAATAAAAATGGCAAAGACGATAAAAATGGAGATCATAAGAAATCCCTCCCCCCAGATACTGTTCCATTTTACCTTACCAAATAATTTATTAAAAAGATAGTCAAAAAGAATGGAAGGTTCTTAGATTTTGATGCCAAATAAGTAATACTGAAATACGTTTATCCAAGTCCCAAAAAGGTGAATAATATGGAAAAAGGGGGGCTTTTCATGGATAAATATGAAATGCTGGCAGAAAAAATAAATATGCTTGAATTTCATCAAAAGCTGTTATTAGAGGTAGTGGATCATCCATCCAAGAAGTTCACTCGACTGATCATTGAATCCGGCCTTTCCGAATCAGAAGTGAATCATTTTTATTCCATATGTGATAAACTGAGCAAAAAATTGGAAGAACAAAAAGCGGAAGGGTACGTATACTTTCATCCGCTTTTTGATGAGCTTTCGATCTCAATGCCAGACAAACTGGATATCGGACAAACCATCAAAGCATGTCTATCACAGAATCTATACAAATCACTTTTTCAGGAATTTGAAAAATTTATTGAGCCTAGTTAGGCAAGTTCTTGTTCTTTTTCTTCTGATTTTTTTAGCTTCCCGTCTTCTTCCACAAACTTACTTTCAAGATTATGGAAGGAACGTTCAAAAATCTCCATGAAGTCCTGTCCATAAATATTCCGGATAATCGCCATCATTTCAATGATGTCCGGAAATTTCCCGTATAATTCCCTTAAAGGCAGTGCTCCGGTAAATGCTGAGTAGGCATTTGGATCATAGGTTTCCATTAACTGCAGGAGAATGTTTTCACCCTCTGGTGTCAATTGAATATACGTATTCCGTTTGTCATTTTCCTTTTTAGAAAATTTCAGCAAGCCTCGTTCTTCTAATTTTTTTGAAAAATTAAAAGCTGTTGAGACATGCATGACACCAAACTTGGCTACATCGGAAATAGATGCACCGTTCAAATGGTAGGCAATCCAAAGAATGTGGTGTTCATTGATATTTAAATCATAAGGTTTTATCCATTGCTGCCAGTCTTTTTCAATTGATTTCCATAACGCCTTGCTTAATTGCGCAATTCTTTGACTAAAAATCATTGCTTCCTTCGCCGAATATTGTTTCTCCGTCATCTCCATTTTCACCTACTTTATTATTACTCTATTTTCATTATGCCAATAAAATAAAAATTAATAAAGAAAAAATTCACAAAATTTTTAGAAATTACGATAATTTTATATTGAAATTAAAATTGTTTAAAAGATTTCTATTTTATTATAATTGATTAATAAGAAAAATGGAAACTTTTTGAATATTTTTGTTAAAAATTTAATTTACTTATATAGTGTTACTAAATTTTTCATAGGTATGGACAGAAAAACATATAAATAGTTACAACATCAATTGAAAATTGGAATCCTGCAGGGGGATCTTACTATGAAAAGTGCAGCTATCATGTTTTTTGTTCTAAGTGCCATTTTTTTCATGGGTACAGGTAAGTTCGTCATTGATTTAACGAGACCAGGTGTATATCCGCCTAAACAAATAATAAAGAAAAGGGCAGCTGTCTGCGCTAGCGGCGGGGGAATCTTTTTAGTATTAGCCTTATTGTTTACCTATTTTTTCTAAAGTGAATTTAAGAAAAGAACCCTTAAGGGTTCTTTTCTTAACGTACCTGTCATTACTTTTCAATGACGGAAACAGTTGATGATTTAGTTCTTTTAGCAATCGATTGCGCGATTGGGTACAAGATAACCATTGTGACAGTATTGATGGCAGCAGCAGGTAAGACAGCTACGCCAAACAGCGCTGCAAATGGACCAGGCAGACCTACCAAGAAATAGGCAGATGTTAAAAAGACTGTTCCGGACACGATCGTTCCAATCGCTGTTAAAGCACCAACACTTACAATAGAATTGCGGTATTTTTTTAATGCTAAAAATAAACCGAAGAAGACTAATGCAGTGACGGGCTTATCAATGATATTTGGAAATTGCCCACCAGGGAACTGAGTAGTGATAGCGGATAATACTCCTGTTACAATCGCCAAAAGCATAACGCTTTTGATTTCCGGAATAAGAATAATTCCTAAGAACATCATCGCCAACATCATATCAGGTTTAATCGTTAGGAATGCCGGCATTACCGCGTGCAGCACAAATCCAATCGCCGCTAAAAGTGCTAAAATGACAAGGTTTTTTGTTTTCATTTCTCATCTCTCCTCTGCTCTTCTAAAGCTTTTTTCTTCCTGCAGTGCACTCATTGCCTGCAGCGAAGAAGTTATACACATTATAGCATATTACGATAATAATAATAAAGAAATAATTTTCAGATAACTTCCGGTACGGGCCTATAATTTCTTGGCAATATTGGCCGCCATTTCCTGGAGCATTTGTGGTGTATAGTCACTTTGATTATTTTTCCAGACTACACCAAGGCCATCTCCTTTGCCATAACGAGGAATTAAATGCATGTGGTAATGAAAAACAGTTTGTCCAGCTAACTCGCCATTATTGTTAATGGAATTTAAACCGGCCGGTTCAAATTCCTGTTTTAAAGCGTTGGCAATGGCAGGGACCACTTCGAAAAGGTTTCTGGCGATTTCGGGCGTCAGTTCAAAGACATTTTCTTTATGTATTTTTGGGATGACCAGTGTATGCCCTTTCGTCACTTGACTGATGTCCATAAAGGCTAGGACATGTTCATTTTCAAATACTTTTGCGGAAGGAATTTCACCATTAACAATTTTACAAAAAATACAATCGTTCATTTTTGGGACCAGCCTTTCATTATATTTTGTATATTTTACCATAGAATTCTTTCGCAAAAAAGAAAAGAGCAGGATTCGCTTAGAATCCCGCCCTCTCGAAGGGGAAATTGCTTCAAATTTGACGTTCAATAGGAGTGTTCTTTGATAAACACCTCATTTTACATTAGAGTGTTGTTATAAAGAAACATCATTGTTCAAGCTGACCATCCCCTATTTGTTTTTATCGGTTTTCTTACCTTTAAAAACGGACGATGTCTGCGACAAACACCTCATTTTCAGTTTTTTATCCAAAAACCTGGTGTTATTTGAACTCAAAATGGTTACCATGCACATTGTACAATACAACCATCCCCTTGTTTTGAAACGTTTTTAGAAGCTTCTGGGTTTGAAACGGATATTGTCTTTTGTAGACACCTCATTTCAAATGGTTGATGAATCACTTCATCAATTGAACTCCCCTTCGAATATTATGATGTCCGATTGAAAAGGAAATATACAAATAAAATTGAATTTCTATTTTTATTGAAAACGATTTGATAAAATAAAGGATAATCTAATGGGAAGGACTTAAAAAAATGTCTTTATTAACGATTGAAAATCTAGTTGGCGGTTACACAAGGAATCCGGTCTTAAAAGACGTTTCTTTTGAGGTGAACGAAAAAGAAATGGTTGGCCTAATTGGCTTGAATGGCGCAGGAAAGAGCACAACCATTAAGCATATCATCGGATTAATGGAACCACATCAAGGTGCCATAAAAATAAATGGACAAACCATCACAGATCATAAAGAGGCATATCGTAAAATGTTTACGTTTGTTCCGGAAACACCAATTTTATATGAAGAATTAACATTGGAGGAGCATTTACGCTTAACGGCGATGGCTTATGGACTTTCTGAAACGGACTATAAAGCCCGCGTTTCTCCATTGCTCACTGAATTTCGGATGGAGAAGCGCCTAAAGTGGTTTCCAGCTCATTTTTCTAAAGGGATGAAGCAAAAAGTAATGATTATGTGTGCGTTTCTTGTGCAGCCATCCCTCTACATCGTAGACGAGCCGTTTGTCGGCCTCGACCCGCTCGGTATCCAATCATTGCTCGATTTAATGAAGAAAATGAAAGAAAATGGGGCGGGAATCTTAATGTCGACCCATATTCTAGCTACTGCGGAAAAATATTGCGACCGGTTTGTTATTTTGCATGAAGGGAAAATTCGGGCAAAAGGGACACTTTCAGAGCTTAGGGAGCTATTTTCGATGCCGGCCGCGTCATTAGATGACATCTATATTCAGTTAACAAAGGAAGAAAATTATGTTTAATGCGGTGAAACTTTGGAAGGAACGGGCAGGCCGGCGTGTTAAGGATTTGAGCACGTATCTTCGCTATATTTTCAATGGCCATCTTGTCATTGTTTTATTGTTTCTGATTGGCAGCGGTGCTTATTATTATCAGGAGTGGATTAAAACTTTATCTACTGATTTTCCTGCGGAAATCATTCTCGCCCTGTTTATCAGTTTTTTCTTAACGTACAGCCCAGTTTATAATTTTTTATTGGAAGCGGATAAGGTATTTTTACTTCCGTTAGAAGATAAATTAAAAGGGTATTTTCTTCGTTCCGGATTCGTGAGCTTTGTCTTTCAAGGCTACATACTGTTAATCATTTTTGCTGTTCTAATGCCAATGTATGCCCATATAAGCAGCACTGGCTTCCGCTTGTTTTTGCCGTTTCTCATTGTTCTTTTTATCATCAAGGGATGGAATCTATTAGTCGGCTGGCGGATTTCTTATTTTGTTCAGACATCAGTACATAGATGGGATCTGACCGTGAGATATTTCATTAATCTCTCACTAACCTATCTGCTGTTTAAACAGGCAAATTTTGTGGTCCTTTTGGTAATTGCTTTGATTATGGTCTTGTATTATTTCTTTTTCCATAACAAAACAAAAGTCCTAGGGTTAAAATGGGATTTATTAATTGACCAGGAAGAAAAAAGAATGGCTTCCTTTTATCGGCTTGCGAATATGTTTACTGATGTGCCGAAACTAAAGGATACGGTAAAAAGAAGAAAATGGCTGGATTTCCTCTTGGGGGGGGGGCCCTTTTCGCAAGAAAAAACGTATCTCTATTTGTATGCAAGGACTTTTTTGCGGTCATCGGATTATCTCGGACTGTTTTTCCGCTTAACGGTTATTGGCATACTAGGGATTTATTTCATTTCGTTTGGATTGGGACAAATTCTCATCAGTATTTTGTTTTTATATTTAACTGGATTTCAACTGCTTCCGCTTATCCATCACCACCAAAACAAGCTGTGGGTCGACCTTTATCCGGTTGCTGAAAAACACAAGCGTGACGCTTTTCATTTATTGCTGATGGTCATTTTAACAATTGAAAACATTGCTTTTGCCTTGTTTATTTTTCTAAAGGGAGAAATGTACCTGGCATTATTGGAGCTTGCCGGAGGCTTATTGTTTAACTTCTTATTTGTTTATTTTTACAGTAAAAATAGAATGAAGGATAAAATGAACCCTCTTTGAGTTTAGGCAAAGAGGGTTTTTTTGAAACCAAATAGCTGATTCTTACGCATTTACGCATAAAATTAGTATGGTGAGGTGAGGTTTTATGAACGATTATGAATTAAAGGTATATGATGAAGTTCAAGATTGGAAACGAAAATTGACGAGACGGTCAGGAATGATGAACAGGATCTCCAAGAAGGCGCAAGGGAAAATCAATGAAATCATCCCCGAAAAAGTTCATGAAGTCATGACGGATAGCATTAAAACAATGGTAAAGGCTACTTTATTTGGTTCGCAGATGACCATCAACAGAAACGCCGCAGAAGGGTTAACTCTTGAAGAAAGAGATGAATTAGTCCGCAAGAAAATTTCCACCTACCAAAAAACAGCGATGGTGGAGGGGGCCGGCACTGGTGCGGGTGGGATTTTGCTGGGGCTGGCAGACTTCCCGTTGCTATTAACCATCAAGATGAAGTTTCTATTTGATGCAGCATCCGTTTACGGCTTCAATACAAAGGAATATGCGGAAAGGTTATTTATTCTTCATGTCTTTCAGCTTGCTTTTTCAAGCGATGAAATCCGCAGAAATACGTTAGCTGAGATTGAAAACTGGGAGGAGCGAAAGCAGGTTCTTGTGGAGATGGATTGGCGGAAGTTCCAGCAGGAATACCGGGATTATATTGATTTTGTCAAAATGCTTCAGCTTGTTCCGGGGATCGGCGCCTTTGTTGGGGCATACGCCAATAACAACTTAATGAAAACATTAGGCCAAACGGCGATGAACGCTTATCGGTTAAGAATTTTGCAAAAAGCCCCTGAGCTTTAAATAAGCTTCAGGGGTTCAGATTGTCGAAAAAGGGTATTTTCTCGGCATTTTTTTTATTTTATCCAAACCTAATTACCAAACTTTTGTTGTTTATCCCTGCTAACTGGCCTGTTGATTTCCGCTCCGGGCACTCGCTTTCCGCGGGGAGCTCCTGGAGCCTCCTCGGCGCTAAAAGCGCCTGCGGGGTCTCCAGTGACCTCTGTATCCCGCAGGAGTCGAGTGCCCTCCGCTCCAATCAACAGGGAGGGAAATTAACCTAATTGTTGCAACACACATTTCCTTGATAAGTGTTTTGCAATCTTTTTCATATTCTGGCAGGTTGCAGTAATGTCCTTTCAGAAAGAATACCAAAAAAATACCCAATAAACATCATTTTAAAAGAGTGAGGAGAACGGATGGGCGCCATTGCCGTCACTATAAAAAGGACGGAACTTTTTCAAGAAACGAGAAATCAATATATTTGTCAATCAAGAAAAACAAATCCATATTCACTTTGGCTATACTCTTTTGGATTAAATATTATATTCACCACTTATTTTATTGGAGTTGAAGAACTTAATTGAATACACCTGTTGATTGGCGCGGAAGGCACGAAGACTCCTGCGGGAGTACGGAACAGGGGAGACCCCGCAGGCGCCTACGGCGCCGAGGAGGCTCCCCGTACCGCCCGCGGAAAGCGAAGTGCCTGGAGCGCCAAGCAACAGACTTGTTGAAAAGCCTTATATTAATAATGTAATAACAAATTAACGCGGTGAATCAATAAAGAAAATGAGTAAAATATAAGGCTGTCGTTAGTTATTCGAAAGCCTGAACCCCTGAGCATTAAATAAAGTTCAGGGGTTTTTTCTTTTGCTAATAAGAAGGTATAAATTCAACTACGTCTCTGTCTCCGTCCTAACGGACTCGCCAATTGACGAGTTTTCATTTATTCGTTATGCACCTTTATGGCTGCTGTTCCCAATGTCTTGGCAGCAATCAGCATGGCTTTTTCATCGATATCAAATCGTGGATGGTGATGCGGGTAAGCAGCATCATCTGGTTCCGGCTTTGCTCCGGTGTAGAAGAAGGTTCCCGGCACCTTTTGCAAATAATAGGCAAAATCTTCTCCGCCCATGTCCGGTTCGGTCTCTTCCACGATTTTTACTTCTGCTGCAAGGTGAGCACAGGCAGCCAGGAATTCCGTTTCCTTGGCATGATTCACCACTGGCGGATAGCCGCGAAAATACTTATAGTCGTAAGTGCTGCCTGACATATAACAGGTGCCGTGGACAATTCGTTCGATTTCTTCTTCAATAAAGCTTCTAAGCTCCTCATTGAAGGTCCGCACAGTGCCGATAAGCTTTGCTTTATCGGCAATGACATTGAAGGCATTTTGGGCAGTAAATGATCCAATGGAGACAACAGCAGAATCAATCGGATTAACCCTGCGGCTGACAATTTGCTGAAGATTTAAGACAAGCTGGGAGGCTGTCACGATTGCATCTTTTGTAGTATGAGGCTGTGCGCCATGCCCGCCTTTGCCTTGAATTTCAATTTCAAACCGGTCAGCAGCTGCCATAATAGGGCCAGTTCGATATTGAATTGTACCAGTTGGCACGCTTGCCCATAAGTGGGTGCCAAAGATAACATCCACACCTTCCAAGCAGCCATCCTCAATCATCGAAATGGCACCACCTGGGGCATATTCCTCGGCATGCTGGTGAATAAACACATAGGTTCCTTCGAGATTGTCCTTAAGTTCATTCAATGCTTTGGCAAGGAGCAGGAGAGTGGCGGTGTGCCCATCATGTCCGCAAGCATGCATAACTCCTGGCACTGTTGATTTATATGGGACATCCTTTTCATCCTGAATTGGCAGGGCATCAAAATCAGCTCGCAATGCCACGGTTTTACCCGGCTTTTTACCATAAACCTTTGCCACTACACCGTTTCCGCCGACATTGCTGTTCACTTCAATTTCAAGTTTTTCATAAAAGGAAACAATAAATTTGGCCGTTTCGTATTCTTGAAAGGATAGTTCTGGATGCTGGTGAAGATGTCGGCGAATGGAGACCATTTCCGCATAGGAATTTTCTAATTTGGCAAACAATTCATCTAACATATGTAAATCCCCCTCTCAGTTTTTACTAGGCTAATAAGAAAGTATGAACTTTCTGTAGAAAGCTTTATACTTTCTTAACGCATAAGTGCAACTACGCCTTCTGTCTTCGCCCTTAGGGCTCGACAATCAGCGAGTTTTCTTTAGAAATAAATAATCTATTTTTCATACTATTTTAACATTTATATAAGATATGGAACAAATAGAAGAGGCTGAAGATTTTCAGCCCCATTTAGAGATTTAGATTAGAAACATTGCTGCTATCGTGGTCACCACAAGGCCAATCACGACCGGAACGAGATTTCGCCGTGCCAGTTCGAAGGGGTCAACATTACAAATTGCTGCAGCTGGGATGAGGGCCCAAGGGACAAGGGTACTTCCACCGACAAAAGACATTTTATTATTTAGCAGAAATAATGAGTATTTCTCGAGGTTTTCCAGTTCCTCTTTTATACTCATCTTTAGTATCTATAACTAATTGGGTAAATAGTGTGTTAATCATTTGTTTTCTCTCAAAGTCATTTGCATATTCCCATAAAGTCCAAATATTTTCTGAAATATAAAGAATTTCTTCATTGTTAGTTTTTTGAGCTTGAAAATATTGTTGAAGTTCAGAGTTTATCTTCTTCTCTTTTTCCCGTAGTGACTCGGATTTTTCAATCAATTCATCAATATCTATAATGTCATTTTCATACATGTTTTTTTGCTTTGTTAAAAGTTTCTGTATTAATTTTAGTTCACCTTCAAGTTCATTAATTTTCTCTTGAGATATATCACTTATTTCTGTTTTTCCCTTTACAGAATCAATCAAAGCATCAAATGAGACAAATATAGTTTTTACTAAATTATCTTCAAGAATTATATGGCTCGAACAATTTTTTCCAGCTTTTTTTCCGGAACATCGATAAGTCTTTTTACCAGCACTCATGTGCCCTGACATGGAGTGACCACAACGTCCGCATATTAGTATTGATGAAAAGTAATAGTTACTTGTTTCGCGTTTACCACCAACTCCTCTACGTTTATCCAAAATATCTTGCAATTCCCAGAATTCATCACGATTAATAATTCTTGGGTGAAGTCCTTCGAATAATGTTTGTTCTCTCGGAGGTTTTTTGGAGTCTTTTCGATTTTTATTATGGGTGAGGTATCCTGAGTATACAGGATTATTTGCGATTCCTCTTACTGTATCTACGTGCCAATCTCCGCCTTTTTTAGTCTGATAATTAGTGTTATTAGTGAGTGTTTTTGCAATCGTGTAAAAGCCTGTAGTTTTAGCCATTTCAAATATCTTTTTAACCACTGTAGCTTCTTTAGAATTAATAATAAGTTCATCATTGATAAAAAAATAACCATAGGGTGGTTCGCCGCCTGGCCATTTTCCCATTTTTGTTTTTTTCTCCATACCAAAACTTACGCGTTCAGCTGTATTTTCTCTTTCCCACTGGGCGATAGCAGCTACGAGTGTAATAAATAATCTTCCCATTGCGTTTGTAGTATCATAAACTTCCGTAGCACTTCTGAACTTACAATTATACTCATCTAATACTTGTAGAACTTTGTATAAGTCAAGTACTGAACGAGTTAAACGATCTAGTTTATAAACAAGTAAAACATCTGCATTCCCTTTTTTTATTTCGTTCATCATCAATTGAAATTTAGGCCTTTCTAAGTCTTTAGCAGAATACCCGTCATCAATAAAAGGTTCACCAACAATTTCCCAACCTTGTGAAAGGCAAAAAGCTCGTAACTTTTCTTCCTGCGCAGCAATAGAATATCCGTGTTTTGCCTGTTCATCAGTTGATACTCTTATATAAATAACACATTTCATTTTTGGTCACCTCAATAAAACTTATTTATATTCTTGGAAGTTATGTATGTAGGTATGTGAAGGAATTCTGTAGTATGTAATATTTGGAGTAAAGTAAGTACTTGACTGTCGTGCCCAGTGAGGTAAACTCACTGTTTTTCCGACCAAATGAAATCATATAGATCTTCCATTAGCACATTCAGTTGATAGGCGATATTCTTCGCTGTTCTATAGGACATGGTGGTTTCATTATTAGCATAGGCGTTAATTTGTTGTTTCTTCATTCCTAGTTTTTCTGCTAATTCAACTTGTGACATTTTCTTTTCTTTAAGGATTTCATTTAGTCGGCATCTGCCGACATCAAACACTCTTTCACCGCCTAGTTACTGATCATAGGGCTTACACTATATAAAAATTTTCCAATTATTTTTATGTCTTCACAATTTTCTTTTGTATATTTCTGATCAATAAATGTTTCATCATAAGAAAATGGTTCTAATACAATTAAATCCGTAAACTTATATACTTTTTTTAGTGTTGCATAATTCCCATTTACAATTACCGCAGCTATTTCTCCATTTTCAACCTCTGATTGCTTTCTTAATATCGCATAATATCCATTAGGAACTATCCTATTCATACTTTCACCTTGAACAACTAATCCAAAAATTTCAGTTGGATTAGTAAAATCATATGGTGGAACAATTTCATCCACAATATCTTCAACTGCTTCTATTGGTTGTCCAGCTGCTATTTTTCCTATGATAGGAATTTTCTTATTTTGTAAAGATAAATATTCAGTTACTAAATCTACTCCCTGTCTTTTTGTTACATATTGTAATTTTCCAGCAATAATTTCAGCAGTTGTATTCTTATAAGTTGTATCAATATCTGCTTTTGTAACGCCAAACACCAAGGCCATTTTTTCAAGTACTCCCGGACCAGGCTTAGCTCTATAATTCATATAATCACTCATGGTGCTCTTTGCAATTCCAATTCTATTCGCTAGTTCAGATTGTGTCATATTATTTTCCTCTAGAAGTCTTTTGATATTACTAGCGATGACCTGCTTTTGTTTATCCATCAAAATCACCACCTTATAAATTTTTTTTGGTAAATTACTCTTTACAAATACACAATACCACATTACGAAAAATTCGTAAAGTATGAATATTGTATGAAAATATCGTATTTTTATATTGAAATTACATAAAATTGGTACTATCATTGGAAATATAAGGAGGAGATGACATTGATAAATAAGCAGTGGACAATCAGTGAACTGCGTGAAAGAACTGGTTATAGTCAAGCGCAATTTGCTAAGGAAATAATGCATGTGTCACCAAAAACTCTCTGGTTATATGAACAGGACTCTAGCAATCTTCCAGATGATTTAATCAAAAAATACATGTACTTGTTCAATGTAACTTATGAGGAAATTTTTTTTGGTCCAAAGTACGAAAAAATCGTACTTATACGTAAAGAGATCGAAAAGCGTATCGAAATGTTAAAAAATATCGAACTTGTAGAGCAGTCCTCATAAAATCCCTGCATAAGCATATAAAGAGGTGATCAGCTTGAAGCTTAACATTACAGAAGAAAAACTTCGTAAGTTAAAACCTGTCTTCGAGAGTATTTTATCTAGAAAGTACGGGAAGGAAATAAAATTTGTCACTCTTACTATGGGGAAAATAACAATAAAAACTTAATTTTTTACTGGTTTTATTTTTGGGAAAATTCGTAAAAGCGAATGCATGAACTTATTAGAGAAGCTGGTTACTAAGGCTGAATAAGCCTTCTCTTTTTAGCTATTTGGCGAAATTTGAGGAACGAATTTAGGAATAAAAAATTAATAGATTCATAGGGGAGGAAAAATCGAAATGGAAAAAGTTTTGTTATCCAATCAAGAAGCTGAGGCGTTAAAAAGTGCTCTTGAAATTAATGGAGGAGATAAAGCACATGTTATCTCATGGCACTCCCAAGATTTGTGGTCAGATAAACTTGCGGTTTTAAACGATTTGGATTTGAACACAGTTTGCACTGCATTGTATGTCGGGTATGAAGTAGAGCCGGGGCCAGAAGAAAAAGTAATGGATTATTACCAAAGTCTTGATACGAGCCGTGAATTTTCAGCGGATTGGCATAAATCGATAGCAGTCTCACATACTCTCAAACTTTTAAACATCCATATCAAAGGAAACAATTGCTAGTCTTAAAAATTTGAAGGAGGTGATTTATACGGGTATCGGAGTTACAGCCGTAATAGTTTTTGGAATAATGGCAGTTGGTGTCGTAGCCGGTTGGATGTTAGATCTGTGGGAATTGGAGGTTAAATAATGTCATTGGGTAAAGTAACAGTTTGGTACATGACGGAAGAAGAGCGCCTAGCTTATATCAAAAAGCATCCTATTGTTCCAACGGAAAAACCATCGGGGGCAACATTTGAGAATACATCGCAAGCGCAATATGAAAAAGCCAAAGAAAACGGCCGGAAGAACCGGAAATACAAGAAAATCATGGATAGTGTGGATGTTAAATTACTGCATGAATTGTTTATCCAAGGAAATCCCTTAAATTACATCGCAAAAGCCTTACAAATTACTGAGGCAACGTTAAGCAATTACATCAAAGAGCAGCGCGAAATTGATCCGGAAAAATGGCCTTATAGACACCCTTGGAGGAGGTGAGTAGTTTGAAAGAAATCGAGAATCCTATGGTTATAGATTCACTTTGGCGCCACCGCGAAAAAGAACCGCAAGTATTCGGTGAGTGTGCCGGCTGCAAGGAAGATATTATTGCCGGTGATGATTACTACGAATTTGTAAGTGTTGAAATTGCAGAAGGACAAGCCCACAGAGAAACAATTCTTGTTCATCAAAGTCCTGAATGTTGCCAGCAGTATGTTGGGGAAATGTCTTTTTGCAGAACGGCAGGGGAAAAATAAAAGACCCATCGGCCAGGATGAGTCTTTAAAGAAGGTTTTTCTAAAACATATCTACTTACATCATAGAGGATGTTACAGGATGAATCAATAGGGAGGGAACGAAATGAATATTGAGGATAAATTAGCTTATATTCGCAAAGCACTTGAATTAGGTGCACTGGTAGAGATGAAGTTTTTCTTTATTAAAAACCAGGAAAAAGCAGCTGAAATTATGGATAATTTGCAACCAGTTGTTCAGACCGAATATGGAAGCAACCATGGTACACATTGGTGTTCAGCTGATGATCGTGACAACAAATTAGAAACTACAATTTATTTTCAAAATAAGGGGAGGTAACTTAAATGAACTCATTACAACAGATTGAACTCATGGAAGTTGAAGAAATCCAAGCACAGGAAACTAAGTTTGAAATTACAGACCTTAATAGCCTTAACTGGGCATTCCGTAAATTGTCTGCTTTAAAGTCAAAGGAAAAGGAAATCAAGCAGGTGGCTGACGTTGAAAGGGAGCGCATTGCCCAATGGGAACGCGGGGAGCTGTCCACAATTTCTAGCAGTGTTGAATTCTTTGAAAATATGATTTCTGTTTACCATGCCAACCAATTGGCTCAGGATCCAAAAGCAAAAACTATCAGCACACCTTACGGTAAATCAAAATCTAGGAAAACTAAGGAAGCACCTGATAAAGCGAATGAAGAAGCCATCCTGCAGCATGTTATCGAAAACGGAATGGATGATTACATCAAGAACAGTCTAAAATGGGCTGATTTCAAAAAGGCTGTCAAGATTGTGGAAATATCCGGCGAAAAGGTTGTAGTCGATGAAAATGGAGCTATTGTTCCTGGTATGACCGTAAAGCCTGAGTCAATCTCTTATGCTGTGGAAGTTTGATCTAATGCAACTCGATTTATTTAGAGAAATAATAGTGGACAACTTCGCGGGTGGCGGCGGTGCCAGTACCGGAATTGAAATGGCAACCGGCTTATCGGTGGACATAGCCATCAATCATGATCCTGCCGCAATCGCCATGCACAAAGCCAATCATCCCGACACTGAGCATTACTGCGAGTCGGTTTGGGATGTAGACCCTGTTCAGGCTGTCAAAGGTCGAAAAGTTGGGCTGGCATGGTTCAGCCCGGATTGCAAGCATTTCAGCAAGGCAAAGGGCCGCAAGCCGGTAAATAAAAATATCAGGGGGCTGGCTTGGATTGCGGTCAAATGGGCCATAGCTGTTAAGCCGAGAGTCATCATGCTTGAGAATGTGGAAGAATTTAAGACCTGGGGGCCGCTAACGGAGGAAGGCTATCCGGATGAGGCTAAAAAGGGAAGGACATTCAATAGCTTTGTTAAGTCGCTTGAGGCATTAGGATACAAAGTGGAATTCAAGGAGCTGCGAGCCTGTGATTATGGAGCGCCAACCATTAGGAAAAGGTTCTTTATGATTGCTAGATGTGATGGTAATCCAATCGTATGGCCGGAACCTACTCACGGTGATCCGCATAGTTTGGCTGTGCAAACAGGAAGATTGAAGCCATGGCGGACGGCAAGTGAAATTATTGATTGGTCCATAGGCACTCCTTCTATTTTCGAGAGGAAAAAGCCTCTTGCGGAAAATACAATGCGAAGGATTGCCCGGGGGATTCAGAAGTTTATCATCGAGGACCCGAATCCATATGTTTTGCCAGATAAAGAAGCGGCGGCATTTCTCACTCAATACTATACCGAAACTAATCCAGATGAAGTGAGAGGGCAGTCATTAAGGGAACCGATATATACCATTCCTACGGCAAACAGATTTGGTTTAGTGACAGCATTTATTGCACAGCATTATAAAACATCTACAGGGAATAGAGTTGACCAGCCTTTAGGAGCAATAACAACTGTAAATAAAGCCAGCTTAGTATCTGCCTTTCTGCTCAAATATTATGGCAGTGATGTGGGCCAGAGGTTGTCAGAACCGTTACACACTATTACAACGAGAGACCGTTTTGGGTTGGTTACATTGCAAGGGCAAGATTACAGAATCATGGACATAGGAATGAGGATGCTGCAACCACACGAGCTGTATCCAGCCCAGGGCTTTCCTGAGAACTATATTATCGACAGGGATAACACAGGCAAGCCGTATCCTAAAACAGAGCAAGTAGCAAGGGTTGGCAATTCAGTGCCTCCGCCATTTGCCGAGTCATTAGTAAGGGCTAACCTACCAGAATACTGTAGCAAAGAAAGCCGGTATAAGTCGGCGGTGGCTAATTAATAAAGAATCGCTAAGGCAAATGTTCTTATAGCACACCAAAAATACGAAATGGAGGTATAAAAGTGGATTGGTACGAAAATGATTTTTACGATGAACCAAGTGAATTCGATATCCAAGTGGATGAATTTAAGCAAAGGTTAATGAAATCCGTTAAAGAAGAATTCGTTTCCGAAATGGAACGTTTGATAAAAGAAAATAAAGAACTTCAAGATGTAAAAGCTAATTTTGAAGAAATCAAACGGGACTTTGAAAATGAAAAAAGAAAGCTAGAAAGTGAATATCAAACACTTAAAAGTAATGTTCGTAGAGAACGATTAGTGGACCTTTTGAAAGACCATAAAATCATTCTGTATAAAGCATACTCAAAGACAGAATATCCTCCAAAGTGCGATAAGTGCGATAAACACAGAAGGATTCAGTATATTTCTCCTTTGGGAAGAAAAACAAGTGAAGATTGTTTATGTAAAGAAGTCAAAACAGTTTATTACCCTCGTGAATTTATACGGTATGAGTTTAGGTTAAATAGGGATAAAAATGGTGTGACTGCATGGTACAGGCAATACAGTGACGATGAAGATGGTTATATTCACGAAAGTTCCATTCATGCGGACAGCATATATAGTCCCAACATGAAATTTGAGGATATAAAACAATATAGCACTTTCTTTAAAACTGAAGAAGAGTGCCTAGCTTACTGCGATTATTTGAATAGTTAGGAGGAATGAAAGTGGAAATCACAAACGGTGCCCAAATCACCAAAAGTAAAAAAGCCAAAATCATCATCTACTCAAAACCGGGTGATGGAAAAACTACAGTAGCAGGTAAGCTTCCAGGCAAAACATTGGTATTAGATATCGATGGTACCAGCCAAGTGTTAGAAGGGTACGCAAATGTCGATGTTGCAAAAATCAATGGAGATGACCCACACCGCAGCATTTTAGAGTTCTATGCCCATGCTAAGGCGAATATCGCAAACTATGACAATGTTTTTGTGGACAACCTTACACACTATCAAAAATTATGGTTGATGCATAAAGGGGAAAACACAAAAAGCGGTATGCCTGAATTAAAAGATTATGCTCTTTACGACACTCATTTGCTAAAAGTTGTTGAAGCTTTTAATGGATTAAATGCCAATGTCATTTACACCGCATGGGAAACTACACGAACTATCATCCATGACGATGGCCAGCAGTATAACCAATTCATTCCGGATATTCGGGATAAAATCGTCAATCACGTTATGGGGATCGTACATGTCGTTGCTAGATTGGTCCGAAAAGCAGATGGAACAAGAGGATTTATCCTTGAAGGCAATCAAAGTATTTTTGCGAAAAATCATTTAGATGATCGTAAAGGCTGTGTTCAAGAAGAATTAATAGTATCATCCACAAATTAGAAAATAGGGGGAATAAACAATGTCATTTTTTAAATTCGATGAAGAAAACGCAAGTGCAGGCTTCGAACTAGTTGCTGAAGATAAATATGAGGCAGTTATTGTTAACGCCGAAGCGGGGAAAACTCAAGCTGGGAAACCTAAATTATCAGTAGATTTTGAGATTCGTAGTGATGTACCTCAGCAGCATCAAGGCGCAAAGGTTCTTTACAACACATTCACCTTCGAACATGAGGTTTCAGTAAGAATCGTCAACTCATTATTAAAAGCTTGTGGCTTCCCAAATGGTCATCCATTTAGTTCGGCCGAAGATATGGCAAAGCAGCTTATCAACAAAAATTTGAAAATTACTGTTAAGCATGAGGAATATGAAAAAGTGGTTGATGGTGAGAAACAAAAACGCACTGCTGCTAAAGCGAAATATTACGATGTGTCCGATGTAAATCCGATTATGTCAGCTGGTGCAATTCAAATCGGCGATGATGATTTACCGTTCTAATAACTAAATAGAGAGGTTGGTCTTGCCGGCTTCTCTTTTTTATACCCTAAAAACGTAATCGGAGGGCGAAATGAAAGAAAATCCATACTATTTTAACGATATCCCTGCCGAATTAAAAGCCCTGCCGCAATGGATTTTGTGGAAATCAGAGAAGCGCAATGGCAAGCCAACAAAGGTACCATATCAAGCAAATGGTGAAATGGCGCAGGCTAATAATCGTCGAACATGGAGCACTTTTGCAACGGCTGTTAAGTTTTATCTCCAGGGCGATTATGACGGTATAGGTTTTGTTTTTAGCCGGCAAGACAATTACATCGGAATTGATATTGATAAGTGTGTAACTGATGGAAAAACTAATGCTTTTTCAACGGAAGTCATAGACACTCTCGATAGTTATACAGAGTTTTCTCCTTCCGGAAAAGGCATTCACATCATCGTAAAAGGGAATCTTCCACAAGGTGTTATAGGGACCGGCCGTAAAAACACAAAACACGGACTTGAAATATACGCGCATGGTCGTTATTTTACCTTCACTGGTAATAGGGAAAATTCCAATGAAATTTATGATCGGACCGATGAGCTAGCAGATGTGTTTGAGCAATATTTCGATGACAGCGATATTCAAGGCCGCATCAATTTAGCAGAATTTGAAAAAGACGAAATCAAAATTTCGAATGATGCACTCTGGGAAAGAATATTTCGCTCTAAAAATGGTGACGAAATTCGTTCATTGTTTAACGGCAATTTAATCAATGGTGATCATTCGGCAAGTGATTTGGCTCTTTGTAATCACCTCGCGTTCTGGACAGGAAAATCAGCAACTCGAATAGATACCATGTTTCGAGAATCAGGCCTTATGCGTGATAAATGGGACGTTATCCATTACAGAGATACAAATGAAACTTATGGCGAAAGAACAATAGCGACTGCTATTTCTTCTACTGCTACAACGATTTTAGATAACAAAGAACAATTCGCAGAATTCTCTTTTGACTTCCTCAATGAGGAAGCTGCAGAAGTTGTGGAGGAAAAGCCAAAAAAGAAATTCCGTTTAACCGAACTTGGTAATGCAGAACGGATCGCATATGAATATGGCCATGTAATCAAATATGTTTCTGACATGGGTTGGTTAATATGGGACTGTAAACGGTGGAAGCTGGACACTAAAAAAGAGATTGAACGGATTACGGCAAAGGTGCTGCGTAGTCTCTATAAGTCAGAAGATGAAGCTGAGACAAAATGGGCCCGAATGTGTGAACGAAGAAATATCCGAATGAACAGCATTAAGGACCTTATGCCATTGGTTCCAGGAGAACGGGAAGACTTTGACCGGCACAAATATTTGTTCAATGTCGAAAATGGCATAGTTGATTTGAAAACAGGAAAGCTACAGCCCCATGATCGGGAACTCGGCCTAACAAAAATCACAAATGTTGCTTTCGATGAAAATGCCAAATGCCCCGAATGGTTAAGTTTTTTAGAGCAAATATTTCAAGGGGATAACGAGCTCATCGAATACATGCAACGATTAATCGGCTATTCTCTCACTGGAGAAATCACAGAGCAAATAATGGTTTTTCTAATCGGTGGTGGATCCAATGGTAAATCAACTTTCATTAATACCATTAAGGACCTTATGGGTGAATACGGCAAACAGGCAAAATCAGATACTTTCATTAAGAAAAAGGAAACAGGTGCGAACAATGATATTGCTAGGTTAGTAGGCGCCCGCTTTGTATCTGCAATCGAAAGTGAAGATGGGGAACAACTATCAGAAGCATTCGTAAAGCAAATAACGGGTGGAGAGCCAGTGTTGGCCCGATTCCTTAGACAAGAGTATTTCGAGTTCATTCCAGAGTTCAAAGTTTTCTTTACTACAAATCATAAGCCAGTAATCAAAGGTGTTGATGAGGGTATTTGGAGACGCGTTCGATTAGTTCCATTTAATCTGCAGCTTCCAAAAGAGAAACGTGATAAGAAGCTTCCAGAAAAGTTGTCTCTTGAAATGCCTGGCATTCTGAACTGGGCCATCGAAGGTTGCTTGAAGTGGCAGCAGACAGGATTAAACGATCCGAAAACAGTTATGAAAGCAACCAATGATTACAAAGAAGATATGGATATCTTAGGACCATTCTTGTATGAACGATGTTATATCGGAGATGACCAAAAAATTTCCGCAAAAGAACTATATGAAGTTTATTCAGATTGGTGTTTCTCAAATGGTGAATTTTCTTTAAAAAATCGAGCATTTTATCGGGCGCTTGAAACGAAGGGTTTTAAAAAAGAGCGTGGCACTGGAAATAAATTTTTCATTCTTGGAGTTACTTTACAAGAGCGAAAAGTTAGTCATTATCAGCAAAAGTTATCAGGTTTAGACGAAAATCAGCATAATTCTTCAAAAAGTAACTTTTTCAAAATCACCTAAAAACCCTTTAGTATCAACGGTTTGTAGTTATTTTTTTTAGTTATTTAGTTACTTAGTTACCTAAAAAATATATAAACAAAAAAATATATATAAATATAAGTCTATTAGTAGCGTTAAACACCTTTTTAGGTAACTCTTAGTAACCCTATCGTGCAAAGCCTTGGGGCAGTAAGGTTAAAAGGCGTTTTTAAAAAGTAACTATTCGATAAAAATAGTTGTTTTTTAGTAACTAAGAGGTGAATCTCATGCAAGTATTAATGATTTTAAGCCAAATTTGGAAATCCGGTGCAAATATCTATCTTGATAGAAAAGATGATCGGATTGCAATTGATAGACAGAAATTAATTCCTCCAGAAGTTATGCAAGCTGCTGAACAGAATTTCCAAGCTATTGATGCTTGGTTTAAATCTTGGAAAGATGCGAGTCCAGAGAAAATTACACTTATGAAAATGGTTCATCAATTCTGTGGCTGGCAAGAAAATGAAAAGTTGCTTGATTGGTTATTGGATGAAAAAGATTCTCTAATGATGTTTGATGATTGGATGATCGCTCTTAATAAGAATGGCTGGAAAGATATATATGACGATTTTCGGCAATTTGAAAATGAGGAATCTAATAAATTGGCAAAAGAATTATACATCCGTGCTGTTACATATGCCAGGAAAGGTGCATGAGTATGAGGGAAATTAAGTTTCGTGCGTGGGAAAAATATCTAAAAGAAATAATTCCTGTAGATGATATAAATTTTGAAAAAAGAATGATTAATACAGATTCTGCTTGGCGGCTTTTCGATGAAATTGAATTGATGCAATACACCGGATTATCTGATAAGAACAGCCGCGAGATTTATGAAGGGGATATTGTTGTTCTTAATACTTCTCATAAAGTTTTAGATGTTCAATTTAACCCTGAAATATACGTTGTCCAGTGGAGAAGTAGCGGAGCGTGCTTTGATATGCTTCACAAGGATTACTTAAATCATGAAAGAAAAGTCGGATTAATGTTTGACAATGGAATGGTGGACTCTGTTGAAGTCATTGGTAACATTTACGAAAATCCTGAGCTATTGGAGGAATAGATTAATGATTTCCTACCATTACTCAGACACGGAATTAAATAAAATACTCAAAACATTAACCATCGTTATTGACACTAGGGAACAGGTCAATGGTCATATTCTAAATTATTTTCGCCAAAAAGATGTGCAAGTAAAAATTCAAAAATTAGATACCGGTGATTATGGCTGCATGATACCGAAAAATGAGGAGCTGGGGATAACGCGCGATATCTATTTGAATAGTCGAGTGGAACGGAAAGCTCACATGGATGAAATCACAGGGAATCTCCAAAAAGATACGGCAACAGCTTTTGAAAATGAATTGATCCGTTCCAAAGACATTCCCTTCACTTTAATTGTGGAGGACCTACATGGGTACGAAAAGATGCTGAAAGGTGAATATCGTTCCAAATATAATCCACTGGCATTGCTCGGAAGACTCAATACATTTAAAGCCAAATATAATTTTGAAATTGTGTACTTAGACCAAAAATACACCGGCAACTGGATATACCACCATTTTTATTATCAAGCCAAACATTATCTTAGAACGGGGGCTTTTTAATAATGGCCAATAAACGAAAGTGCAAAAGAAGGTTGAAAAAAGCCATTAAACGCCGGGAAAAGGACTATCTTAACTGGTGCTGGCGAAATATCTTTGTGAAAGCTGGGATTTTAAAACCATGAAAGATTATTTGAATAAATTTGAGACAAATCAATTTATGGTCATGAATTCTATTTTGCAGTCGATTTTAGGTATAAAAAACTCTGGAGTCGATGGTCCCAAACTAAAAACTATGAGGGAAGAATGGGCAAAAGGAGGAAACCTGACCAAAGAGGAACACAGAAGTTTGAAAACGATTGAGACATATATGGAAAAATTCATCATGTCCGTTTATAACAGGTTGAGTCCGAAAGAGCAGGAAAAAATTCAAAAGAAATTGTTCAAATATGCTTTCCAATTAGTTGACGATTACACTTTCCAGAAAATGAGCCGGGATGCGCAGGATAAAATTCAAAATGCAGTAATGCCTCGCCAGCAGTTTTACAATTGGTGCAAGGAAATTATGGCCGCAAAATGTAATGGCTGTACAAAAGATTGGAACACGTGTGATCTTTACGAAGTGTTTGAAGATAACTTTGTTCCTGAGTCCGGCTTTGATTGCAAGAATTGCAAGTTTGCTTACAGCCTGGAAAATGCATAGTCGAACTAAATTGTTCATTAAGGAAGGGTGAAATAATGTGCCAGACATTGTTGTTAAGAATTGGCTTGGAAAGTTACTGTGTAGGCATAAAAACAAAGGTTGGTTTGCTAAAAAATCAATGTTTCACGCTCTTAATGGAGAAAGACAGTACCAAGTCTGTAAGGATTGTGGAAAAGAACTTGATGAACGATTTATACCATATGACTAATGCGCATTTCGGATCTATACCTATTTATCTTGTATATAAAAAATGGTTATAAAGTGAAATAAAATTCGCAAATTATGGTGATTATCTCTCCAATAGTTTTAATGGCTATAGGTAATAACCAAATACACAAAATACACAATATTATTAAAGAAAATGGAAACAAAACAATAATTTTTTTGTTCAAAATAATTCCTCCATATTGGAATTGTGATTATTTAATAATATAAATCTCTTTTATTAACTCAATCATGTATCTTTGTTAAGACTTTATAAATTTATGTTAAATTTCGGATCAATAACGGAATAAGCATTTCTCTGTTTCATCAAATGGTGTTTATATTTGCAGTGATTGTTGGATAGATGGCGAAGATAAAGAATAAGTAGGGGGAAAACATGCAAAGACCTTTAACTAGTCAAATGGTTATTGATGAGTTTACTAAAATCATAGATTTACAGGATGAAAAAGGCTTTAAGAAATACGGCACAACCATCGATCAGGCTGATAACAAGGATTATAACTGGGAGCTTATGGCGCTTGAAGAGACTGCCGACTTACAGAAGTATTTGGTCCGTAGAATTCTACAGGTTGCGGGGGAACTTGTGAGGGCAAAAGAGGAGAATAGGAAATTGGAAAATGAACTAAATGGATACATCGATGATGTTGCCCAACTGGAAGGAATGCTCGCCCAGGCTAATGAACGGATAAAGGAATTGGAAAGCAAGCAATCTATCACTTTTGTAGATGAGGACCATCGAATCTTTAAAAAGCAATTAGCTGAATTCATGCAGCAGATTAATCCAAAACCAACTATGGAACAAATTGAACAATTACGGCAGCAGTATTTAAACAAGCGTTAAAAAATTTAATCCTAGGGTGTGATAGTATGGGAGTCTTATACAACTCAGTCATGCTACAACAGGAATTGAAACGGAAATTCGTTATTGAAAAATTACATGAACAAGGCATAACTCATACAAAGAACGGGACAAGCATTGAGGAACTGAGTTATGACGATCTGAAGTATGAATTAGTGCTTGCTGCCTTTCGGGAAATTGATTCGGATTGTGAGGCAGGAAAATGGTTTTAGATTTTACCAAAGCAAATAAACAACAGCTATTAACAATCTTGTCAGAGGATTGCCCGCATGGTTATAAAAGGCGGGCGGCCCTTGAATTATTAAGCAGTAAAGAAAACGAAATCAGCCGAAAGGTATCACAGTTTAAACATAAGGCAGCTTATTCGGACAAAACTTATCGTTTTGGAGGGTGAGAACATGTTTAAGATTTGGGATTTGGTTATTAACCATTACCGCTTTGGTTATATCACTAAAATTGAAACAGATGATATTTTCACAGACGTAATTGTTTATTTTGTTAAGTTTTTTCGCTATATGGACGGAGGTCGTGTTCATGCCTCTGGCTGGTTTGATGAAAATGAAATGGTTTTAGCTCCACTGGATATTTGGGAAGATGATTTATTAGCTATGCAGCACATGGCATTAGAAATGAACGATAAAGCGTGGTTTGAGGAATTAGGTCTTAGATTAAAGAATGAAAGGGAAGGAGTAATAAGATGATTAACAATTTATGCAAAGAAGCTTATCTGACAGCAAAGTCTAAGGGATGGCATGATGAAGAACGAGAAACCGGCACTTTATTAGCACTAATCCATAGTGAGGTTAGTGAGGCTTTAGAGGCTGACCGCAAAGGTGACCAGGAGCATTTCGCTGAGGAATTATCAGATGTTTGTATTCGTGTATTCGATTTGTGTGGATCCAGAGGAATTGACCTGGAAACTGCCATTTCAAGAAAGATGGAATATAACAAAACAAGGCCTTACAAGCATGGTGGAAAAGCTTACTAATCTATTAATAAAGGAGAAAATAACATGGCAAAAGTACAACTTAATCAAAAGGAACAACATTATGCAGATACACGTGAGCAAGCTGAGGAAATTATTTCAGCTGCTAAAGAAAATGAAAATCTTCAAATGCACAAAATTGCAGAGAAGTATAACAAGTACGGTCAATATTTCTTAATCGATTTAACTTACGCTTATCAAACTCCTAAAGAAGTAATGGAGAGTCGTCCACAAAAAGATAATGTGCCAGAAGGACAAATGAGCATTGATGATCATGAAGGCATTGAGTATTCTGTGGACGGAAGTGGCAATGTCTCGATGCCAGCTGGTCAATTATCCATAGAGGATGAAGAGGCCGAAGCGCCGAAGCTTCAGAGGGTGAAATAATTTAGAACCAAGTAATTAAAATAGATAAAACCCTGGGATTCCTCAGGGTTCCCCAAAGGGGTGTCGAATATTGGATTTTGAACTGCCTGAATTAGACAGAAAAGCAACTCAAGAAAAAGTCGAGGAATACTTAGCAAAATATCGTCTCTTTAAATATTTAGAATTTGAAGAAAGAGAAGCTTCCATTACTGCAAGCAGCACACCTCGTTATCATGGGGCAACTAATGTCACTAGTGACCAAACTGGTTCCATTGCTATTTATAATGTGGATGAACAGCAGAAAAGAAAGCAATTCTGTGAACGGATTGAATGGGCTGTAAAGCGTCTTCCTAAAATGGAGAGGTTCTTAATTGAAGAACGATATATGAGTGAGGATGCCGAATACTTAACCGATTTCAATGTATACTGTTTCAAATTCCAACCGCCCATTAGTCATGTCACATATGGAAATATACGGTGGAAAGCATTTTATAAGTTAGCCTTAAATTTGAACATAGCAGTTACAAAATAAAAGCCACTGTTTAGTGGCTTTTTTGTAGTTCAACAAGTTCACAAATATCTTTCACAAAAGTGTTTTCTTTTAGGACATCCATTAATTCATCCATTGCTATTTCAAAATTCGGAGAGAGCTGTATTATCATTTTAGATTCTACTGATTCATCACATACATTTAAACTTGAAAATACAGTATATGCTCCATGAAAGACATTTTTGAATATTAATGGGTATTCCTCTCTTTCTTGTTTATTATCAGATTTATTTGCAATATAAACACCTAATAATTCAAAATCCAACTTAACTTGATTTTTATATGTTTGGTAAATATAAAGTAAAACTAGACCCGAAACGGTTCCAATAGAAAAATAATCTTGTAGATATTTTTTCCATTCATCTTTGGAAAAAACTTCGAAATCAGAAGCATTGTTTTTCTTAAATAGACTATTTATGATTGATTCAATACCTTTTTGGTGCTCTTTTAATTTTATATTCATACTTTCATCAAGCGATCCATTTAATGATTCTATTTTTTTTTCTAAATTAATGAACAGATCATTAATACTAGTTTCTTGTAAAATTTTTGTAACATTTTCAATTTGTTTTGCAGAGTCCTCCAATTTTCTAGTGGAGTATAGTGTGGTAGAACTTTGGTCGAATGAATATATGATTGCTAGAACTGCAAGGATTATTGAAATAATAGTACCGGCAAAACTCCACTTACTTAAAGTCACGTCATAATTTGAAGTTAATAGCCAAATGCTAATTATGATAATAATCCAATATGTTAAGTCTTTTTTTGTAATCCACTTGAACATTGAAATTCACCTTTCGGGTTGATTTTCCTTTATATTACAATATATTTAAAAATTTTAGAAATATTTTTTAATAAATATTTAAAGTTATTTTATGTTATTAGGTAAATATCCTGTTAAATTTATATTATCGGGAATTGATTAAGGGACAACCTTTTCAGTTCCCTTTTATTTGTCATAATTTGACGAACGATAGTATTTGTTAAGAGCTCTCCTTTCATTAATAATGATTTAGTGAAAGGGTGGTATTTGCATATGAAAGTTTTTATAAGTTGGTCTGGAACACAATCAAAAGCAGTTGGTGATTTACTAGAAGAATGGTTGCAGTGTGTAATACAGGCAATAGATCCATGGATTTCAACAAGGTATATTGATAGGGGAGCGTTATGGTTTACAGAAATAACTTCCCAATTAAATGACACATCGGTAGGTATTATTTGTTTAACTAAAGAAAATTTAAATAAACCTTGGATATTGTTCGAAGCAGGTGCTCTTGCTAAAGGTCTTAATTCGAGTAGAGTTTGCACATTGCTAATTGATTTAGAACCAAGTGATATTCAAGATCCTTTAGCACAATTTAATCATACAATGCCTGATAAAACCGGAATGTATAACTTGGTAATGACATTAAACTCTAGCTTAGGTGAAAATGCACTTAAGGAAAAAGTTATTACCCAAGTATTTGAAACTTATTGGCCAGTATTTGAAAAGAAATTTAATGAAATTCTTGCAATGGGTCCAGTAGAAGAAAAAGTTGCAGTTAGAAGTGAAAATGATTTACTTAAAGAGTTATTAGCAATGACAAGATCAATGGATAAAAGAGTACGAGAAATTGAATATAATAATCTGAAGTTTAGAGATGATAGTCCTAGGAAAATTGCTGCTGCAAAGAATTTTATTTTGAAATGTGCATTGACTCGTGATCCAGTTGGGGCTGTTATTGAAAATACAATAAAACGTTACGGATTATCAAGAGCTCATGCTGTTGATCTCTACAATGAAGTAATAACAGAATATGAAAAGGAAATTTTGAATCACAATTCTTCCGAAAAAAATATTATTGAAGTAATCGAGTAAACATCCTCATTTGAGGGTGTTTTTATTTTGCCCAAGTAGGTGATGACTTTGAAATTGGCTGATCATTTATCAGATGAACAGATTAAAGAGCTAGAGGAAATAAAATCACCTAAGAAAAGGAAACAAGAAAAGGTTAACTGGAAAGAAATAATGGGTATGAACCGGGATACGTATACTCGGAAGAATGGAGCGATTCGGAGAAAATGATTAGAGTAATCCTGTTTGCTTTATTCCTTTGTTCTGGTGCCTCAGTTACTTATGCAGTATTGGAACCGCCTTTAAGGACAGCCGATTGGAGATTAATCTAATGGCAGACTATAAAACCTATGAACAAAAGATGCGCTTCTATAAGTCAGCTGGGTGGCAAGCAATTAGGCAGCAAGCATTAGTACGTGACAACTATGAGTGCCAAGAATGTAAACGCCAGGGAAAAGTTTATACAGACCATCATGATCCGGATAAGCGCAAGCGATTAGATGTGGACCATATCAAAGAGATTGAGCATCATCCTGAGCTTGCATTAGAACTGGATAACCTTCAAGTCCTTTGTGTTTGGCATCATAACGAGAAGCATGGACGCTTTTCGAAAAAAGAAAACAAGTGGGATGATGAAAAGTGGTAAAAAATGTCGAAATTAGAATAAAAATAAAAAATACGAACAAATATCCCCCCCGGTCAAAAATTTTTTAAATTTTTTTCCGGCTAAGGAGCGGTCGCGGGCTCGACTCTCTGAAAATATGTAAAAATAAATCCTTCACATTAGGGGAGGTAGGGGGGAGGGGTAACATGGAAAAGGAAGAATTAGAGAAACTTAGAAAACAGTTGCTGTCTCGAATTGATACAGAGGATTTGCTGGAAGTAAAGAAGGTAAATGATTTAATTCGGCTGCATGAATTGGATGCAGCTTGCGATGAAGTAATTGATCGTGATGGAGTAAGTATTACTGTCGAGAACGGAAAGCAAAAATTCACCAAGAGCCATCCGAGCATGAATGAAAAAATGAAAATTAATGCTCAAAAAATCGCACTGGAGAAATCGATTAAATTTAAATTGAAGGCAGCCCCTGCCCCTCCATCATCTAGTGTGGAAGACAACCCGAAGCGTGGTAGTTTACTTTGATTAGTTATCCGTACATCGAAGAATATATTCGCCAGTGGCGAGAGGGAAAAATCATTCTAAATAAAAGACGTATCAAGCTGCTGAAGTTAATTGAACGCGACATATTAACAGCAGATGATATGTATTTCGATAGCGAGCAAATTGAAAATTATATTGCTTTTACTGAGAAATATTATTTCCCTCTAACGCTTACTCAAAAATTCAAAACCTGTTTTATCTTCCTTTATTACAAAGATGGTTCATTAGTATTCGATGAACATTTAGATTATGAAGGTCGCGGCGGCGGTAAGACAGGCCGAATATCAACGCTGGCAAATTATTTTATTAGTGATTTGCACGGGATAGATAATTACAACGTATCGGTTGTAGCGAATAGCGAGAAGCAAGCGAAAATGTCGTTCACTGAAGTGTTTAATAAAATCGATAAAGACGACAGATTGAAAGGACATTTCCATCATAAAAAAGCTTTAATCGAATCCCGTGTCACGAAATCCGTATTCCAATATCATACATCTAATGCGAATACAAAAGATGGTTTGCGGGATGGTTGTGTTATTTTTGAAGAAATTCATCAATATGAAAATTCCTCCACAGTTGATGTATTTACATCCGGGCTTGGTAAAGTTCCGAATCCAAGAATCTTTTATGTTGGTTCGGATGGTTATGTGCGTGAAGGATTTTTAGACAAGCTTTTAGAACGTGCTGATAATATTTTAGATGGCCAAGTGAGTATTCGTGAGGATGGTTTATTTCCGTTTTTGTGTTGCTTAGATAAAGAGGAAGAAATGCATAGTTCCGAGATGTGGCAAAAAGCGAATTCGCAATTCCATCCACCACTCACAGATTACGCTAAAACACTTTTGAAAACTGTGATGAAGCAATATAACAAATTGGAACACAATCCAGACGGTTATGAAGAATTTGTTACAAAAAGGATGAACTTACCAAAAGTGGATTTAGAGAAAAGCGTAACCTCATGGAAGAAGATTATGGCAACTAATCAAGAATATGATTTAGACGAATTAAAAAAACGAGAATGCATTGGCTGTTTATATTATGCAGCTGTTCGTGACTTTGTTTCAATGGGATTGTTATTTTTGAAGAATGAAAATTATTTTATACCAAAAGAATTGACACACTCATATATTTGTAAGCCATTTGCTGATAAACATTATGCATACAGCAAGAAGAAAGCCGAGAATAATAACAAGAAAGACCATCGAAAATTCGCTCCAATTAGAGAGTGGGAAAACGATGGTCTTTTGACTGTCCTGGACATTGAAACAATGGATCCACACCTTGTAGTTAAATGGTTTGTCGATAGACGCGAAGAAGGCTGGAACATTAAAAAGATTATTGGAGATAGCTTTAAAATGGATATTTTAAAACCATTATTTGAAGCGGCTGGCTTTGAAGTTGAAGTAATACGAAATCCAGATGCTGCAAGTGGATTACTAGCTCCACGCATCGAAATAGCTTTCCAAAACGAGAAAATTATTTTTGGCGATAATCCATTAATGCGTTGGTATACAAATAATGTACTTGTTAAACGACTACCCAACGGAAATAAAGTGTTTAAGAAAAAAGAGGAAGTTAAGCGTAAAACTGACGGTTTTATGATGTTTTTATACGGAGTATGGGCATCTAGGGATTTAGATGATTACGATGTTTCGGATGCTTTAGATGCTCTAGACTCATTGGACTTTTAGGGAGGGGGTGAATATGTAAATGGGATTCTTGGACACTGTATTAAGGCGCAACAAAGAACTAGAATCAATGATTGATTTAGATTTGTTCTCTGAAAATGTACCTCATCGGGCTTACTTAAAAAAGATGGCTCTCGAGACATGTATTAATTTTATCGGCCGCACCATAAGTCAATCCGATTTTAGGGTAATGAAGAACGGAAAGCGGAAACTTGAAGATTGGCATTATTTGCTTAATGTTCGACCTAATACAGATCAGTCAGCTGCAGATTTTTGGCAGAGGTTTATTTATGAATTAATTAATGAAAATGAGGTCCTAGTCATCCTATCAGATAAAAACGATTTGCTGATTGCTGATGATTTTACCCGAAATGAATATGCTGTTTACCCTGATATTTTTACTGATGTTACTGTCAAAGACTATACTTTTAAACGCTCATTCAAGATGGATGAAGTTATTTATCTTACCTACAATAATGAAAAATTATCGAAATTCATGGAAGGTATGTTTGAGGACTTTGGCGATTTATTTAGTAGAATGATTGAAACAAGCAAGAGGGCTAATCAGATCCGCGGTACTGTTGATATTGATTCCACACAATCGCTTTCAAAAGAAAATCAAACCAAGTTGCAGAATTTTATCGACAAATTGTTCAATGCATTTAAAAATAATCTCGTTGCCATCGTCCCAAAATTAAAAGGTTTTGATTATAGCGAGGTCTCTAAAGGTGATGTTAATGGAAAGTCCATCGAAGAGATTATTAAGCTCAAGAAATCTTTGATTGATGATGTTGCAGATATACTCGGCATTCCAAATGCGTTAGTGCACGGAGAACTCTCGGATTATGAGACTAGCATTAAAGCGTATTTGAAATTCTGTATTGGTCCTCTCATCAAGAAAATTTCAGACGAGTTGAACGCAAAACTTCTTGATAAAAATGAATATTTGGAGGGAGCCAAGATTGAAGTGAGAGGTGTCATTGAAAGCGATCCTATCGAGAATGCGGAAGCGGTGGATAAGCTAGTTGCTTCTGGTGCTTACACTCGTAATGAAGTCCGTGAAAAATTTGGTGATGAGCGTTCCGACAATCCTGAATTAGATAAGTTTGTAATTACGAAAAACTATCAATCTGCAGATTCTGTGGAGGGAGGTGAAAGTGAATGAGAGGAATGACAAAAGAAGATTTTTTCAAGCAATTCAAGAATCAGTCTTATGTTGAACAATTAAAAAACATCCCGCAAAAGTTTAATGCTGTCCACAACGAGGAAACAAAAACTAGTGAAATCACTATTTATGGTGTGATTGGTACTTCATGGTGGAACGATAGCTTTTCTGCAAGTGATATTGACGAGGCCATCAAATCAGCAGGAAGTAATGACATAATTATCAACCTAAATAGTCCTGGTGGAGATGCATTTGACGGTATTTCCATTTTCAATCGTTTGAAGCGTCACGAAGGAAAGGTGACTATCCACGTTGATGGCTGGGCATGTTCAGCGGCTTCTGTTATTGCAATGGCAGCGGATGAATTAATCATGGGGCTTGGTTCAATGATGATGATCCACGAAGCCAGTAACATTGTTTGGGGTACCAAAACGGATATGCGTAAAGAAGCTGCTGTACTTGAGGAACTGGAGGAAGGCATCATCGATATTTACATGACTAAGGCAAATGTTAGTCGTGAGGAAATTCGAGAAAAAGTCGATGCTGAAACTTGGTTTAGTGCTAAAAAGGCTGTTGAAATCGGCTTTGCTAGTAAAGCAGAAGGTACAGAAGCAGAGGAACCACCAGAACCAAGCAATACTGTTTTAAATGCAGACCAGAAACGTCAAATCCTTAATGAATTAAACGGTATTTTAAAACCGGATAATCAATCAAAAGAACCTTCTCCTACATCCTCAACAACTGTGGAAAACAAAGGGAAAGGTTCTTTTAATTTACTTAAAAAATGGAGGTAACAAATTATGGTTATGAAATTAAAAGGTACTATGGCAAATTTTGAAGCAAAAAAGCAAGCGTACATGAATGTTATGAAGGCTGAAAATTCAACTCCTGAACAGTTGGAAGCAGCATTCAGTGAAATGTTTTCTGCTCTTCAAACTGATTTAACGGAGCAGATCACTAATGAAGCACGCAAAGAAGTGCACGATGCTCAAATTTTAGCAGCACGCGGCCAAAACGTTTTAACATCTACAGAGCGCAAATTCTTCAATGAAGTAATTGCAAGTGGTGGTTTTGCTGAAGATACTATCCTGCCAATCACAACTCAGGAGCGAGTGTTTGAGGATTTAGTAACTCAACATCCATTACTTGATGTTATTGGATTAAAAGATTTAGGGGCTATTACTCGCTATATTTATTCAGATGCAACAAAGGCATATGCTTGGGGTGCACTATTTGGAGAAATAAAAGGGCAAATTTCTGCAGCATTCCGTGAAGAGCAAATTGGTCAGTTAAAACTTACTGCTTTTGCCGTTATTCCTAAGGATATGCTAGAGCTTGGACCTGAATATGTTGAGCGTTATGTGCGTACAGTTTTAGTTGAATCTTACTCTGTTGGATTGGAATATGGTCTTGTGAATGGTCGCGGCCAAGCACAAAACGAACCTATTGGTTTGATGAAAGATGTGAATGCAGAAACAGGTGCAGTGACAACAAAAACTTCTTCTGGAATCTTAACATTTGCACCTTCAGAAAAAGGTGAAATTGTTGCTAAAGAATTAGGCGGAGTAGTTATTAATTTGTCAACTGATGCAAAAGGCAAATCTCGTAAAGTCTTAAATAAAGTTGTTATGGTAGTGAATCCGGTAGATGCAATTAAAGTGCAAATCGGCAACACCATTCAAACTCCAAACGGTCAATGGGTAACGACATTGCCTTATAACATTTCTCCAATTGAATCAGAAGAAGTACCAGCAGGTAAAGCATTATTCTTTGTGAAAGAGGCTTACTTAGCGGCAATTGCAGGTGGTTACAAGATTAATAAATTCGATGAAACTTTAGCGATTGAAGATGCGCGTTTATACACCATGAAGCAATTTGCTAATGGGAAGCCAAAGGATAATAAGACAGCTTTAGTATATGACCTTAACATTGATTTAGATCCTGCTCCAGCAGTGTAAATGAGGAGTGAATTAAATGTTTAAGGTAATTAATGATTTTTACGATAAGGAAAGTAAAAATACTTTTTATCGATCCGGCGACGAGTACCCAAAAGGAGACTACAAGCCTACTAAAAAGCGTATTAAAGAGCTATCTGAAGTCCATCCACAATACAAGAAGGTGTTTATCGAGGAAGTAAAAGAGGAAAAGAAAGCATCTGAAAAGGAGTGATGTGATTGAGCATCACTAACGACATTTTAAATGAATTCAAGGAAAGGATGCACTTAGGGGATCATGAAGACGAGAATCTAAGACGCATCCTTTCTGCGTCTGTTGCGGCATTGACAAGGATGTGCGGGGATTACGATATAGACGATGACGAAGAGTTCAAAGAGCTAGTTTTTGAGCGTTCCCGGTACGTCTATAACGATTCGTTAGAGTATTTTAACGATAATTTCCTTAGCCAGATTAATAATTTGGGCCTTGCTAAAGCCTTAGAGGAGGAAGATGCAGATGCAGCCGTTTAAATATAAGCCTAATAGAAATTCCGGCCTATTTAGACATCGCATCAGCATCTTTAAACCTCCAGACCCGGAAATCGATGTAGACGAAGCAGGTCAGCCTTTGGAGGATTGGATTCCGGTGGCAGAGACCTGGGCAGATGTATTCCCTTTACGAGGCCGTGAATTATTTGCGGCTCAGCAAGCCAGCGCAGAGGTTACGACTCGAATTACCATTCGTTATCGAACTGGAATTGACCGGACCATGAAAGTTGTTTATGACGGGACTGAATTTGAAATTCTTTATATCATCCACACGGATTATGCTAAAAAAGAATTACAGCTGATGTGTAAGGAGCGGCAATAATGGGCAGACGAATGCGGCTCAATACTAGAATGCGGTTAAGGGTCGATGGCATGGAAGATATCATTAGAGAGCTTCAACAAGCAGATGAGGAACTGCAAAAGGAATTAAATGATCTTGTGTCTGAATGTGCCGAAATTGTTTTCCGTGAGGCCGATTCAAGGGTACCTATTGAGACAGGAAAAGCCCGGGAAACACTGCGCATTGAGGTAGGTAAAAATAGCAAAGGCGTTTTTTACGCTAATGTTGTAATTGGTAATGGAACCGGAAAGAATGATCCATATTACATTACCTTTAATGAATTAGGAACCTCAAGACAGCAGCCTAGACCGTTTATGCGCCCGTCTCTCGATAAAAGTAAGAGAAAGATACGGGACCACCTAATTAACGGATTAAGAGCAGCACTGGCAAGACAAGGAAGGTGATAGCTTGCTAGAAATTGATATTCGAAACTATTTGCTTTCCCATGAGTCTTTGAAAGAAAAAATAGGTAGCCGTCTTTACCCGGGGTGGATACCTGAAAACGCAACTATGCCTTCTGTTGCTTTTCTTGAAGTTTCCGGGGTCCGGCACCATGATATCGATGTGGCCTATCCCCGATATCAATTTTCTGTATTTTCTCCCAGGTATCTCGAAGCAAAAGAGGTTACGGCAGAAATTCGAAATATCCTCCAGCGTTTTAAAGGTAAAATGGGAGATTCAAATATAATACAGGTTGCATTTCAAAATGAATATGAGACCTACGAACAAAATACAAAACTCTATCATATTGCAATGGATTTTAAATTTATTTTTTGGGAGTGAATTAAATGGGACGTAATATGACAACGGTTCAGCATGCCAATACTATCCGTTTCGGCTCGGCTAAGTTCGAGGTTGGGGAAACCGAGGAAACTTTAGTCGATTTAGGAGCAATGCGCGGCATCGCTTTTGAAGAGTCCTGGGATGAGCGGCAAGTAACAAGTGATAATGCAGGCGTGATCAGTGCTGGTATTAGCAACCATCAGGTGAAGGTTTCCGGTGATTTGATGGAAATTAACCTTAAAAATCTTGCTTTACTTCGTGGTGGTATTGATAAATATTCTGAAATTCCGGCGGACCAACAAGCAGGAAAGAAAGCAGCCGTTAAACTATTAAGCGGCGGAGTAAGCACTTTTAGCCCACGCATTGTGAGGATTACAAACTATAACGATAAAAATGAAGAATTCAGAATCACTGTATTTAAGGCGAATTCTGCTACAGGATTAAATATTTCCTTCCCGGAAGCAGACGGAGAGGATCCAGTTATGACACCAATTGAAATGACAGGTACTCTTGATACTTCCCGTGCTATCGGAGAACAATTATTCGAGATTTACGACGAGCAGGGAGTCTCTCCTGCTGTTTAAGCACTTCTAATTTCTAGAAGTGCTTTTTTATTTTTGACTTGAAAGGATGAAAATAAATGGCTCAAGATATTCTTGATTTAGACAAGCTTATTCCCGAGCAACGTATTGTGCGGTTATCGGGAAAAGAGATCGATGTTTCCAAAATACCCTCTCGAGTTACTCTGGAAATCGCGAAAAAATCAGATGTCCTCAAATCTGGTTCAGAGGAAAGTTTTCCTCTCCTTCTTGAATTAATCGTGAAAATTTGTAAACCATCTCAGCCGGATATCACCAGCGAATGGATTATTGATAACACTAGCCTTGATCAGTTGATGGCATTAATTGAATTCATCCTAAAACCGATTAAAGACCGGGCTTCTGGAAATGGAAAAAACGAGGTAAGCCCGAGCCCATAGAAATGGGGCGTATTTTCGCCCGTATGGGTTCTATGTATGCTTGGGCTACACCAGAATACCTTTTGGATTGTATGTCTCTAGATGCTGTTTTAATGTATTACGATTACGGCCTAGAGCACGAAGAAATCAAATCGAACATTTTAGTCAGCAGAATTGCTGTTGGCTTATTTGGTGCAAAAGAGCCACCTAAGAAAAAGAAAAAAGACTATGCAGAAACGCCTGATAAAGAGGCGTTTTATAAGCATTACGGAGACCGGATTAAACGGCCAGAGAAGGGAGGTAAAGCATGAGTCTATTAGGAAATTTGACAGTCGGTATTCTCGGTAATATGAGCGGTCTGTCAAACACATTTACTGATGCGCAAAACTCTGTTCGACAGTTCGGCCGACAAATGGAAAACATAGGTAAAAATTTAACTGATGCAGGTTCGGCTATTACTCAAACGTTCGGACCGGCATTCCTGGCATTAGGTGGAGCTATGGCATTTACCGTTAAAAAAGCTATGGATTTTGAGTCGCAAATGTCATCGGTATATTCCGTTATGGCTCCAGAAGAAGTAAAAAAATTTGGGAAATCACTTGAAAAGCTGGCCATACAAATGGGAGCGGAAACGAAATATTCCTCACTTGAAGCTGCTCAGGGGATTGAGGAATTGATCAAAGCCGGTGTCAGTCTAGACGATATCATTAAAGGCGGATTAAAGGGATCGCTCTCTCTTGCTGTGGCAGGGGAACTGGATTTGGCCAGTGCTTCTGAGATTGCTTCTACAGCATTGAATGCCTTTAAGAAGGATAGTTTAACCGTTACCAGGGCGGCAGACCTTTTAGCAGGGGCAGCAAATGCCTCGGCAACCTCTGTCGGGGAAATGAAATTCGGTCTATCCATGGTGTCAGCTGTTGCCAGTGGGGTCGGATCAACGTTTGAAGATACTACGACTGCATTGGCGACATTTGCACAAAACGGGTTAAAAGGCAGTGACGCTGGTACATCTTTAAAAACTATGTTATTAAATCTTTCTCCTAGCACTAAAGAAGCTACAGTGCAGATGAAGGAATTAGGACTTTTGACTAAAAAGGGCACAAGTGAGTTTTATAATGCGAATGGATCCATTAAAACAATGGCTGAGATTGCAGAGCTCCTAAAAACAAAATTATCCGGATTGACTGACGAACAACGGCAAATGGCTTTAAAGACAATGTTCGGTACGGACGCAATCAGGGCGGCTAATATCCTCTATAAAGAGGGGGCAAAAGGCATCGAGTCGATGAATACGGCAATGAATAAAATCTCAGCTGCCGATGTCGCGGCTACAAAGCTTGACAACGTAAAAGGTAGAATTGAAATCCTAAAAGGGACAATCGAAACAGCCGCAATATCAATCGGGAATGCATTTCTCCCAACTATCGACAAAGTAGTTGGGGCTATTCAAAAAATGACTAACTGGTTTAACGGCTTATCTCCTGAAATGGTAGATTTGATTGCCAAAATACTATTGGGAGCGGCAGCATTAACGGGGCTTGCCACAGCGTTCGGCGTAATCTTAATGGTGGTCGGCGGGGTAATATCCAGTATTGGCGTTATTACCACAGCTTTTGCGAGCCTTAGCGGTTCAATTGCGGCAGCTGGAGGAGTAATGGGGATTATTACGGGTCCGATAGGTATTGCTGTTGTGGCAGTTGTTGCGCTAGGAGCGGCATTAATAGCTCTGTGGAAGCATAGTGAAACCTTCCGGACTTCCGTCACAGAGATATTTAATAAAGTAAAAGATGCGGTAGTAACGGCATTTGGAATTGTTTCAAGTTTTGTCCAGGAAAAAATAGCGACTATTAAAAAGTTTTGGGACGAAAACGGGGATCAATTTCTCGCGGCTGTTGAGAACGTATTTAACGGCATAATGGCCGTTGTTAACTTCGTCATGCCAGCTATTAAATTCATTATTGAAATGGTCTGGACGGCCATTAAGCAAGTAATTGGCGGGGCGTTGGATATCATCATGGGGCTCATGAAAGTATTCGCCGGACTATTCACTGTAGATTTTAGCAAGATGTGGGAAGGCATAAAGCAAATATTCTGGGGTGCTATAGATTTTGTGCTGGGGATAATGACTTTAACCTTTGTCGGAGGTCTTAGATCACTTCTTACTAATCTTTTAAAATCTGGTTTAAGCCTGGTCAAAGGGTTAGCAGATGGCATCGTAAACTTCTTCAAGAATTTCGTTACGTCTGGACAAAGCTTGGCAAATGGATTCGTTAACAGCATCGTAGGATTCTTTAGAAGTTTAGTAGATGCAGTAATCACTTTATTTGACCTATTCAGAGCTCGTGGTGCATCCAGTTGGGAAGCTTTCAGAGGCGTGGTTATGTCCATATTTAACTCTTTAAAAGCTGGATTAGAAGCTGTTTGGAATTTTATTATAAGTTTCCTGACCAATGGAGCCTCAATGATTTGGAACGGAGTAACTGGAGCATTTAGAGGAATGTTAAACGGCATCAGCTCTATATTTGGAACTGTCAGGGGAACGGTAGAAGGAATTTGGAATAATGTAATGAGCTTTTTCAGAGGAATTGACTTGTGGCAAATCGGAAAAGACATCATTCAAGGCCTTGTAAATGGTATAGGTTCAATGGGGTCTGCGGTTTGGGAAAAAGCGAAAGGTATTGCCAGCAGCATTGGCGAGTCAATAAGGAAGAAGCTAGAAATTAATTCTCCATCTAAGGTCATGCTTCAGATAGGTAAATGGACAGGCATGGGTCTTGATGATGGTTTAAGCAGTATGGTTTCAAAAATTAACCGAACTTCCACGGAGTTGGCCAATGCAGCTATTCCAGACATTCCTTTAGTCAACACAGAATTAAATGTGGGTGGCAGAGGAAGTTCTAGCGGTGCTCAGCTCGCTCAAGGAGGTTTTGGTGGAATTACACAGAATATCACGATTAACAGTCCATCACTATTATCTGCATCCGAAACAGCCCGAAAAAATCTCCAAGTTGCTAGACAATTAGCGATGGAATGGGGTATTTAAATATGCAACGCTTATTATTTACAAATAGTAGAGGTAAAACAGTAGAGTTGGGGGATAATCCCCCTTTTATTCTTTCAAAAATAGATGGTCTCGGAGATGTGGAGGCCGAAAATCAGACGCAAAAGGCCCCATATCAAGACGGTTCAACTTATATTGATAGCTTGTTAAATGAAAGAATTATCTCGATGGAGATAAGTATCTTAGCTCCTTCCAAAGGTGAATTATCAGAAACGAGGAGGCATTTTTCATCCGTTTTTAGCCCGAAACACGGAGAAGGTTTTTTGCAATACATTTACGGAAATGAAATAAAAACGATTAAAGCGGTACCGGAACATGTACCGATTTACCCATCGGGAAAAGATAATCGATTTGACAATTTACAAATGTCGATTGTTACCCTTAAGTGTGCAAATCCACATTGGATGGATTTGATAGAAACAGAGAAACCACTTACAGCTTGGCTTGGCAAATTCGAATTCCCGTTTGAGTTTCCTGTCGAATTTGGAGAGAGAGCTAATCGGGCAACTCTTGTTAATGATGGTGATGTATCCACACCTGTCACAATCGACTTTTATGGACCGGCTACAAACCCGACAGTCACAAATGAAACGACCGGGGAATATATCAAAGTCAATCGTTCTTTAGGTGCAGGCGATGTTCTAGAAGTTTCAACGGAGTTTGGCAATAAGACGGTGGAAATCGTTTCTGCAGATGGGAACAGGACTGATGTGTTTAATTACATCGATTTAGATTCTTCGTTCTTTCAGCTTTTAACGGGTGAAAACGAAATTTCCTTTTCATCCGATGACGCGGAAAGCAGTGGATACGTGGAGATACGTTATAAAAATAGATACCTAGCAATCTAGGAGGTGAGACCTTGGAAAAATATTATTTCTTTGATTCAAATACATCGATTAATGACAGGCGACTTTACGCTTCCTCTGATTGGTCAAAGGTACTTTCGAAGTTTTTAGAAAACGGTATTTACAAGGAAGGGGACAACCTGGCGGTATCGGCTGATGGTACCGGGATGAAAGTTAAGGTTGGTATTGGTTGCGCATTTATCGATGGGCATATGTACGAAAACGATGCAGTTTTAACTTTAAATGTGGATGCAGCTGAGGCGACCTTAGACCGTATCGATTTGGTAGTTTTACGCTTAGACTTGACCGAGCAAAATCGATATATTAGAAGTTTCGTAGTAAAAGGGACAGCTGCGGCAAATCCAGTTGCTCCTGTGCCAGCTAATTCGACTTTTATTAAAGAAATTGCGTTAGCGGAAATCCGGGTAACAAAAAGCAAATCGACTATTGATCAGGCTCAGATTACGGATAAGCGGTCTGCAGATTTTGTAGATCCGTTTGTGGATGGGTCTAGAATTACTGCTTTGGAAAATGGGCTTTCCACTTTAAGACAAACTAGCGAAATAGTTGAAAGCGGGAGCAACGTGAATGGGTATTATATCCGGTTTGCAAATGGTCTTCAAATGTGCTGGTTGCGTAGTTCTCCTGTTTCCGTATCAAGCATAAATGTTGCACCTGGTGGAACTTACACTTCTCCTGAGCTACCTTATCCTGCTACATTTACTGGCGTTCCAGCCGTATCCATTATGGGCTATCCTACTAATTCTGATGGAAGTCGTTTGTATATCCCTATTATGGATGACCAAGCTACTGGAACTGGTACTATTGGCGTTTTAGGCGCTTGGAGATTCAGTTTTAAAAATACTTCAGGAAGCACCGTAAATAGTGTTGCTGGAATGAATTGTTTTGCGATTGGATGGTGGAAATAATGAGAGTTTATTTTAGTCCTGTTCGTTCTGACGATTCTCTAGTTTACGAGTTTAATGGAGAAGCGATTACTGTTACTCTAAACGGAGAATCGGAAGTATTTGATTTTTCCGAGATGCCTGACGGACGATTAGATAGCGTAGAAACGACCTTATCTGTTAATCCAATCCTTTCTGCAGAACGAGTGAATGGTGTTTTGTCGGTTCAGTTGTTGAATTTTATTGGTGTAAATGCGGATCAAGAGGACTTATTTCCTGAATGGAAAGAGGTGTAGGTAATGCCGAAGATAATATGGAAAACAAAAGAAGAAATTGAGGCAGAATTAAACGCACCTCCTGAAAAGTCAGAGATTGAAATTTTACGAGAAGAAAACGAAAAACTAAAAGCTGAAGCCAAAGCGCTTCGGCAGAGGGATGCAAAAATGCAAGACGATATTAATTTCATTTTGGAAACATTAGGAGGCTAACTCTATGGCTGAGACATTAAGACAGAGACTTGTTAGAGGATACTCTTATTCTATTTATATTGATGGTACACGCACGTTTTCGGGGACGATTGAAAGCTATCATGAAGAAATTAAACAGTATGCTGCAGCTAATTTCACTGATGTGCAAATCAATAACGCACTCGCTCAAGGATGGATTACTCAGCAAGAATATGATGATACAATTGCATATACACAAATGCAAACACCTTTTATATAAAATGTTAACCTATGTACTTCCCTTAAGGATTTTGGTAAAATATTACTGATTTTTAAGGGGGGATAATTATGAAAAGTTTTGATATAGATAGCAGTAAATTCGCTAGAATTTCAGGGTTTCTGACTGTAGGATATAGAGATTATTTGGCTGCTAGAACACTTTTAATCAATGGGTTACTTTTTAGAGGGATAATTCTTTCGGCTACAGCTATTGAAAAATTGTTGAAAGTGTTTATTGTTTTGAACGGAAGCTCAAAGAAAACACATCAGGTGGATAAGCTTTTTGCGGAGGTAATAACATTCGATGCTGAATTAAGCAAAAAGCTTAACGAAGATTTTATGGATTTTTTATCGCGATCCTATAATCTTCGCTACTTTGATAATCAGGTTTTTAATAATCCAAGTAAACCATTTAAGCTTTCGGTAGCACAATATAAAACATTAGCGGAATTAGACTTCACAGCTATCACAATTTTAAACAGTATTAGTGTCTCGATTAATGGGCATACGCTAAAATCTGAATATCATGAACATCTAGATGAAAAACATGATTTGTTATTTAATAAAAACTTTTTATTATGTAATATCCGAAAAGATGATTTCATACAGCAAAAGCAGTATGTATTTCAAATAATGTCCATTAAAGAAGGAATCGTGGATAGGACCTATCAAACTGAAAATGTAAAAGATGATGGCATTTTCCTATTTAAAGATGAACGTTGAGACAATATTGTCATTAAGTTAAACCAGTAAGAAGTGGGGTAAAAGAGGACACTAACAGTCCTCTTTTTTATTTTGAATACAATAAAGAGAGCCTAATCACTTATTAGGTCCTTTTTTATTAGAAAGCAGGTGGATCATGCAGCCAATACGAATAATCACACCGAGTTTTGAACTGTTAGCCGAAATAGATAACTATGAGTCTATGTTTTTTACTCGTTCATGGCACGGCATTGGTCAGCTGGAACTAAGGATTAATCGATATAAAAAGCATGTGGAACATCTTGTAAAAGGTAATATCATTTATATTAATCCTAAAAAGGCGTTTATTATTAAGCATCGTGAAATTGCTCTTGATGAAAATGGAAAAGCCTCAGAAAACTGGGCAATCAATGCTTTAGCTTTAAAGTCTCTTATTGGCCAAAGGGTGACAGTTCCACCTTCCACAACGGCTTATGATAATAAATCCGGAAACACTGAAACGGTGATGCAGCACTATGTTAATAATAATCTGATTAATGCTGCTGATCCTAACCGAAAAATTTCTCAATTGATCTTGGCAGCTAATCAAAATCGGGGTCAGTCTATTTCGTGGCAGTCCAGGTATAAAAATTTAGCAGAGGATTTGTCGGAAATATCTTTATATAGTGGATTAGGTTGGGATGTAAGTCTTGATATTCAGTCTAAAAAATGGGTTTTCGACGTAGCTGCCGGCAGAGATTTAACGGTTAATAAATCAACCCTTCCACCAGTTATTTTTAGCCCACAGTTTGATAGCTTGCAATCCCTCCAGTACACCGAGAGCGAGCTCAATTATAAAAATTATGCTTATGTGGGCGGCCAGGGAGAGGGCGTAGACAGGCGAATAGTTACCGTTGGAACCGATATAGGTTTATCTAGGCACGAAATCTTTATCGATGCCCGGGACGTGGCAGAGAAGGATGATAATGATGTACCTATTCCAGAAGCGCAGGTTATCCAAACTCTAACCGACCGGGGACAACATCAGCTAAATGAATTCCTACAGGAGCAATACCTGGAAGGACAGATTTTAACTAAATCACCTTTTAAGTACGAAAAAGATTACGACCTTGGCGATGTCGTTACCATCCAAAACAAAGACTGGGGAGTGACATTGGATTCCAGGATAACCGAAATCAAAGAAATCTATGAAGTATCCGGATTTAAGCTAGAAGCTACATTTGGAAACAATCGCCCAACCTTAATTAAGAAAATTAAGCAAGAGCTTTCTCAGATAGCAGGGGAAGTTAGAAGATGAACTTTAGTTCAAATCTCGATTCAGTTTATCAAATAGCTCAAAAATTTTATGAGTCATGATGTGAAAATATTTAGGACTTAAATATTGAAAAAATTCTTTTTTTGTTGGACAATATTACCATCCAATATGGGAGGTAATAAAAATGGTAAAGAGAGTTGAGACAGACAAAAAGAATCTTGAGCATTACGTAAAACAAGTATTAAAAAAATTAGTTAGTAACAAAACTACAGCGACAGGTTATAAAAGCATGGACCTCGATGGATTAGATTTATTATTAACAAAACATCTTAAAGGTTTTAAACTCGTTAAAAATTCAGATATGAGTATGACAGTTACTTGGGTAGAGAATGGGGTAGAAATTGAGGAAACATATTCTGTAGACCCAAATACTGGTGAAATCAACAAAGATTAACTTTAATTATTTTGAAAAATATTTCGACAAAAGAGCTCTTAGGGGCTCTTTTTATTTTGAATTCAGGAGGTCAAAATGGAGCCAAACGTTAGCAAACTCGAAGAAAAATTAGACGATATCAAGGACCGTCTCATTGTTATTGAAACAAAGATGGCCATGATAAACGGTGTAGAAAAGGACTCAACAGAAGCTCTGCAGAGTACCAGGAGCGCACACAAAAGATTGGACGAAATGCAGGGTAATATTACTTGGCTTTGGCGAACAGTCATAGCAGCAGTCCTGGTCGGGGCCGTCAACCTATTATTTCATTACGCGAAAAATGGGGGATTGTAATGATTAACTGGAAAGTCCGTTTTAAGAATTGGCCGTGGGTTGCCGGATTCGTATCACAGATTATGATTGTCGTGCAGCTGGTGTTATTCGCTTTAAACAACCTGGGAATAACTGATTTCCAAATAACAGAAGAATTCAAAGGGTGGGCGTTGGCATTGGCTAACGCTATTTTTGTGCTTTTGTCCATGCTCGGAATGGTACAGGACCCAACCACAAAAGGATATGAGGACAGCGAGCGGGCAAAACAGTATTCAGAGCCTAATTGATTCGAAATGATTACTCATAGTCCCAATTACTCAAAAAGAGAAATCGCCCACCCGAATATGAAATGTTACACATAAAAATATATAAAGGAGAGGATAAGTGATGGTTAAAAGAATTTATTTTGACCCTGGGCATGGAGGTATTGACCCCGGAGCATTAGGGAACGGATTGCGTGAAGCAGATTTGACCCTAAAAATTGTTCAGTATGCCATGACTTACTTAGAATCTTACTATTACGATTTTGAGCAGCGGGCAACCCGAACAAAGGATGCAACCGTGGAATTAACTAGACGTGATGATGGGGCAAATGCCTGGCCCGCAGATGTTTTTGTTTCCGTCCATATTAATGCAGGTGGGGGAACCGGTTTTGAAAGTTATGTATATAACGGCGCTGGAGCTTCCTCCATTGCTTTGCAGAATATTCTCCATGCTGAAATTTTAGCAGCTATGCGACAGTACGGATCTATTACAGACCGCGGTAAAAAGCGCGCAAATTTCGCTGTGTTAAGGACAACCAATATGCCATCTATCCTAACTGAAAACCTGTTTATCGATAGCAATGATGGCAACCGATTAAAGGATGAAGCATTTTTGAAAGCTCTAGGCGAGGCTCATGCAAGAGGAGTGGCGAAGTATTTGGGATTGCCAGAAAAACAACAATTTCAATCCACTTCTACCACTAAGCCATCTATCGTGTATGAAGCCCACGTACAAAGTATTGGGTGGCAAGGGCCTCGTAGAGATGGTCAAACAGCTGGGACGATTGGACGATCCCTAAGATTAGAAGCTTTAACCGTAAGACTGGATAATTCAGATGCAGCTGTTTCGGTTGAAGGACATGTAGAAAATAAAGGATGGACACCAGCTCGCACCAACGGGGAAGTTGTTGGAACAATTGGTGAAGGTCTTAGACTGGAAGCTGTAAAAATAAATTCTGACAAACTTAACTTATTATATAGAGTACACGTTCAAAATATTGGCTGGACTGATTGGAAGAAAAACGGTGAAGTTGCTGGAACAGTAGGGGAAGCCAAGAGAATAGAAGCCATTGAAATTAAATTAGCCTAACAAAATAAGCCCTCTTTCTCGATTGAGCAGGAGGGCTTATTATTATGTATTCATTTTTAAATTTAATAATTTATCTAGCATTTGACTTAAATTAATAGTAGCTGCAGATGTAAGGCCCTCAGTCATCCCCGTATGTATCATTTTCCCCCTTATTAGTTCGATTTTCTTGGTCAATTCATCATTGCTCACTTTATTTCTCTCCCACTTTAAAGTAAATATGGGATAATTTTACCAAATAGAATGAGTATTGGGTAGTAATAATTTGGTTACAAAATGGGAAAAGTGCCTGGCTCATTGAGTAAGGAGCTTAACCAAGATTATCAATGTTCTTTTTGCATTTCTTCGAGAGCTTGCTTTAATTTAAATAGAGCCATTTCTTTTGCTGCCTCTGGAGTATTTCCATAACAGTGCCAAACAAATGTCTTTCCGTTTCCGGCTGATGCCTCATAATTACCTTCGTAACCATAAACAGTAAACTTGATTTTCCCGCGTCGATAATACCAAAACCAATCCCAAAAGTCGCGTATCCACAATGGCATAATATTGCCTCCTTTCCATGATTGATTTCGATATCAATTCTTTATTCCCTAGCGCCAAATATGGACGTTTTATGGCAAAATAAAAAGCCCATATTCGGGCTTAAAAGGGCAAATTATCATCTAGCGATTTATCCCATTCCTGCTTCTCCAATTCTATTACCATCTGAGTTATATCCTGATCACCGTTTAGGATAACGGTCACCAGATTGGCGTGGTAAGACATATCTTTTTTAATTTGCTTCCAAAAAGCGAGTGCGACTTGTTCCGGGCGGCGCCCTCTTAACTGGAATGTTCCACTTTGAGATAATTTACTGGATGCGATGTAGTTTATTTGAATGTGTATGGTCATTATTTATTCAACTCATTCGCTAAAGCCGGATGAATCCAATATTGATCTGCAATCTTCTCAAAGTTGTTGTAATCAAAGTTTTGCCATTCGACTTTATCAAAAGTTTCACGTGTTAACGATATTTTTATGACATTTTCTTCTTTAGATTTTCCATAAGAGTCAACCATTGGAAACTGCCAAAATAAAGTGACCTCGGAAGCATCTTTATTCTTAAAAACTTCTTGGAACGCCTTGCTGCTATCCATTAACATTCCCTTAATTGTCATTTTGTTAGACAAATTTTCATCGCCGGCCAAAGTTAAAAGTATAATCTTATCTCCTTCTACCTCTGTTCCAGCATTATCATTCGCAGTCAGATCAACAATTCTTTTCTTTTTGGTGTTGGTCTGCTTACCAAGTTTCTTTTCGATATCCTTTGTGATTTTCTCTTCTAGTGTCAGCTCTTTCTTAGGTTCTTCTTTTGGAGCTGCAGCCTTTTTTTGTTTTTGTTCAACTTTTGGTTTTTCTTCCTGGTTAACAGGCTTGCCGTTTTCATATTTTGTACATCCGGATAGTAAAGCGGCTGCCACAAATAAACTAATCACTTTTTTCAACTTCATTTTCCTCCTTTGTGTATAGATCATCGACCTTAACACTTAATAATGCGGCCAATTTAAAAGCCTTTTCAATCGTCGGATAAGAGCGCCCGCTTATCCAGTTCGATAATTGAGTTGGAGATACTTCCAATTCTTTTGCTATGTATTTCTTCTTGTACCCAGCTGCATCAATAAATTCTCCGATTCGGCTTTTCATCAGTAAACACCTCTATATTTATATTCTTCTAGTCCATTTAAAATCCTTTCAAAATTTAATTTGCAGAGGAATCAAAATAAAATTTAAAGGACAGGCAAGATTACGGGTATTCGCCCATAGGCTATATCAACAACAAATCATCCGCAAAACATTTACAGCTGATTTATTCTTCTATTTTGTATCATTTCCACATCATCATTATCAGTGCACTTGTACAAGAAAAAAAGCTTATCTGATACGAAAAACAAAATCTGTTAATAGGGAGGCGAAAGCCGGACGTCCTAAAAGAGGGGGTCCGGGGGAGGTGGGCAATTTTCTGAAAATCTGGCAATTTGAAAGGAGGCGATTTTATGAGCGAGTTTTGTGTTAACTGTGGATGCCAAAAGGACGAAGATCATTGGAATTGCCGTTTTTGTGAAGATTGTTTAGAGGATTGGGCAGAGGAAAATGAAGTTTATTTATAGGAGGAAAATCAAAATGCACATTTGTGAAAATTGCGGCGAAGAAACTTATCGTACTCACGGTAATTGGTCTGACGCATTGGACGGTTGGTACTGCGGCGAATGTCTAGCTGAATTAAGGGAGGAATAAATGATGTTTTCAACCGGATTAATTATGGCAGCTGGCGGAACCATTGTAATTGCTATTGCGGATAAAGCTTTGGAGGATACCGGATTTTTCTGGCTAGGAACAATTTTAAAACTAGCGGTTCCCTTAGCAGGAATGGCTCTTGGAGTCTACTTCTTAGAAACAAATCCGATATTAGGGTGGTTAAGATGATTGGACAGTTTATAAATTCAATGAAACAAAGAAAGCAGCTGATTAATGCTTTTAAATTAGCTGGTATTTATAAGACTTTTAAAACAGATAACGGGGAACGAAAAGTGTTTCCTAAAATCCACAACGTACCAGGCGATAAATATAACTATTTTGTTTTCACCCTTCCAAATGGTGTTGATCCAAAGTTACTCAAAAAGCATTTTTATGTATTTCAGCAGTGTTTTGGGGATGGCGTTAACTTGGAAGGTGATTTTAAAAAATTCAAACTAACCATTAGGGAAAGTCAAAAAATAGGGGAAGTCGATTACACCTATCCAAAGTACTTAGAAATCATCAAAAAGGAAAATCTGATCATCCCGATTGTCTGTGGAGGTGATGCCCTGGGCAACTTCAGAATTTACGATGCAACTAACAGTCCAAACTTACTAATTTATGGTGAACCAGGCAGCGGAAAAAGTTCCATCCTACATGTAATATCCACAACCCTAATCCAGTTTTATTCTCCTCAACAAATCCAATTTTTTTTTGCTGACTTCAAAATGTCTGAATTAAACCTGTATGAAGGAATTGAACATGTAAAAAGCGTCTGCTATACCCAAAAGGAATTTGCGCCGGTATTAAAACATTTGAAAAAAGAATTAACGAAAAGAGGCCAATTATTAAAGGATCATAGAGTCCGTCATATTAACAAGCTGCCAAACACCAAAAAACCACCTTATATCGTTCTTTGTGTGGATGAATTTGTGATGATTAGGGACGAAGACATCATGGCTGATTTGCTCCAAATTGCAAGCCTGGGTAGGGCATACGGAATTTATTTAATCTTAGCCATGCAGCGGCCCAGCCATAAAATTTTATCCACTGATGTTAGAGGGCTGTTGTCGGTACGAATGGGCTTTAGAACCGTAGATAAACGCAATGCATTGATAGGAGAGACACCTGGAAGCGAGCTTATCAGTAAAGAACAGCCGGGGACATTCTTATTAAATCTTGATGAATTAACAGAATTACGGGCCCCATTTTTAAATGAGGATAAAACAGAAAAAATTTTAAAGCCTTACAAAAAGACTGATTGGAAAAATCATAACTATCAAAAGCAAGCTCCAGAGGAAAAAGAAGCGAAGGAAGAGCAACCAGTATTAACTGAGAAGGACGTGTTTAATGATGCCATTGACCAACAGGGATAAGGCAATTTTGAAGGATTTAAGCAAATTCAGAGTAATGGATCGCGATTCAATAGCGGAATTATATTTCGGCCATCTTAAGAATCCCACATATGCAGCCAACAGCGTTTTGTTAAGACTGCTCCGGGAAGGGCATGTGCAGCGGTCAACCAAATTCGTACCATACGTTTACTTTGCAGCTGAAACTAACATTAAAAAGGATTCAGCGAAGATAAATCATTTTCTCGCAATCTTAGAAGTGTATAAGGAGCTAAAACGATTAGGGAACCTGGAAACATTCCTGGTTGAACCAAAATTCGGGAAGAAGGGCGAGTGTGCCGAGCCGGATATATTTTGCCAATATAGGAGGACCAATTTCTTTGTGGAGGTTCAAAGAACGGTTTATTCCGAGAAGCAAATGAATGTAAAATTAGACCGATATGTTGATTTGTATAACACCGGCAACATGGGTACGCCCTTCCCTCATATTTTGATTCTTTCTGATCAACGTTATGCACTGGATGGGCAGTATCCCTTTAAAGTTTTCCAAGCGGAGTCGTTCGAGAAATTTGAAGCTAGTTTGAAAATGCGTGAAGAGAGGGTAAAAGTAGAAGTTAAGCCGTTTCGGGTGAAAATTGCTAATACCCTCTAAGGAGAGAGCACTATCTTTCTATATTTTTTGTCTTTTGTCGGTATCAGTGTTCCACCGCCAACCCAGATTGCAGCGATTTGACCTAGCGCAGTCAGGGTAGCCGCACCTTTTCCAATTGCGACGGCAAAAAGAGCAGCAACTGAACCGGCTAGTGAGATACCGGAAAATCCTGAGCCGTCAAGTCCGGTAATGGCACCAACAGCAGTCAGAGTAACGGCTCCAACCGCCTTGCTTAACGGAACGATGTTAGCTAGTGCCAGACCTAGATCGTTGACTATTCCTTGAGAGGCTTTCGGCAGATATTCTCCAATGATTTTTGTAAAGCCGGCATCTCCCAAGTAGAAGAAAGCGGCAATTGGAATGACTGGACCAAAGACTTTAAAACCAAATTGGAAGCCCTCAATCAAGTAATTAGTTGTTTTTTCAAGACCTTCATTTTTAAAACTTGTCAATGAGATTAACAGAAGAATTAAAATCGAGGTTCCGCCAATCAAAGCTGTTGCATCTCCCCCGGTTAAATCAAGGATTGTCATAGCAGCAACGTCAGCGGCAAATAATAAAGGAACTATTATGGCAAAGAATCGTTTTTGGGAGAGAGAAAGCAGCCCTGGCTGTATGGTTTCAGCTTCAGAAGCGGAGATAATTGATGTATCGGCCTTGAGAATTCCCCGCTTCATGTCACGGCGCAGGAAGTAAAAGGCCGCAATCGTTGTCACAATACCCATGATAAATACTAAAGGAATGCTGGCATCAATGACATCTTGGATGGGGATCCCGGCGGCATCAGATGTAAGTTTCGGTGCAGCTTGAATGACAAAATCCCCCGATAAAGCAATTCCGTGCCCGAACAGGTTCATGGCCATGGCAACACCTAGCGCCGGCAAGCCTGCTCTAATCGCTACCGGGAGGAGAACAGCACCAAGCAGGGCTACGGCAGGGGATGGCCAAAAGAACCAGGAGATGACCATCATTAAAATTCCGATTGTCCAGTATGCTAATGCCGGGTTGCGAATCAGCTTCCGAAAAGGCGAAATCATCACATCATTGATCCCTGTTGTGGTTAACGTATGGCTCATCGCCACAATGATGGAGATGACAAGGATGGTGGACAATAATTCTGTTATCGCATAAGCAAAACTATTAAAAATGCTGCTTATCGCATGACTTAAACTGCCTGTAGCGATAAGACCAATTAAGAAAATACCGGCAATGCAGACAATCGTCGTGTCTCGTCTCATGACCATAAAACCAATAATCAGTGCAATAAAGACGACATATATCCAATGAAGAGCAGTAAGCTCCACGAGCATAAAATTAACCTCCTTTCTTTCATCCATGGACTTTTCATAATAGGTATCTGCCCGGCTGGATGTAATACAGAATATGAAATTGCTTAAAAGAGGTGAGCGGGGGAAAAACAAATTTTTAAACCGTGGAAAGGAAAAAGGAATGGCTTTAGATTCTCCATTCCTTTTGAAAAATTAATCTTCAATTGTGTAGCTGCTGATATAGGGTGCACTTTCGAATATGTTTAGAAGATCGTCATTCTCGGGATTGTTTTTATCCCCTTCAAGAAATGAACTCGTGACATGCCAATCTTCAAAAGATTTTTCATCGGTCCACACGATCATAATTATATATGTATTTGAGGCCAAGGGGCGGAGCCCGCGAAGGGCGATAAAACCAGGTGTGCCTTCCAGTTTCCTGCTTTGATTTTTTAGGTGATGTTCAAATATTGGGTGGCCTTCAGGTGTAACGGGAATATTTTTCATCACAACAAACCCTTCGCCACTCATTTCTCCGATTGATTCAAAGACTTCATATTTCCTTGGTTCATTAAAAATGGTTTTTCCGGCAGTTTCATGGAATAATAATGCTCCATTTGCACTGCTCATCATAATAATTTTTTCAGCGGGATATTTCGCTTTAATCGTTTTTAAAAAATCGAGCGTTCCACTGGTAATATAAACGGTCATTTTCAAATCCCCCCATAAGTTTATCTTAAGTAATAGCTTATGCAAAAACTATTTTCTTATTTAAACTCATTTTCAAACGTAAAAATCGACTTTTTTTTGACAAAAGTAATCGTTTGCTATGCAGAGGAGGAAATTATCGATATAGTGAAGACAACTGTGTATGAAAGAAAGTTTTTAAAATCCTGTTCTATATATTAAAATGGAAAACAGAATGTCTTGAAAGGTGGACTTATTTTTATGGCAAAGCCTATTAATGAAACATTTTTAAAAGCAGCTCGGGGAGAGAAGACGGATTATGTTCCAGTTTGGTACATGCGCCAGGCAGGACGTTCACAGCCGGAGTACCGGGAAATTAAAGAAAAATACTCTCTATTTGAAATTACTCATCAGCCGGAATTGTGTGCTTATGTCACCCGCCTGCCTGTTGAACAATATAATGTTGATGCCGCGATCTTGTACAAGGATATCATGACACCGCTTCCTGCCATTGGGATGAATGTGGAAATCAAAGGCGGCATCGGTCCAGTCATTGATAATCCAATTTGTTCGCTTGCGGATGTGGAAAAACTAGGGGAATTGAATCCTGAAGAAGATATTCCTTATGTCATCGATACGATTAAATTATTGACAGAGGAACAATTAACCGTGCCGTTAATCGGATTTTCCGGTGCCCCATTTACGCTTGCCAGTTATATGATCGAAGGCGGCCCTTCAAAAAACTATAATAAGACAAAAGCGTTTATGTACGCTGAGCCGAAGGCCTGGTTTGCTTTGATGGATAAACTAGGCGATATGGTCATTACATACGTAAAAGCGCAAATCAAAGCCGGAGCACGCGCCATTCAAATTTTTGATTCTTGGGTTGGCGCTGTAAATGTAGAGGATTACCGTTATTTTATTAAACCAGTCATGAACCGGATTTTTGCTTCATTAAGAGAAGAGAATGTTCCATTAATCATGTTCGGTGTCGGCGCAAGCCACCTGGCATTGGAATGGAATGACCTGCCGCTAGATGTTGTTGGGCTTGATTGGCGTTTGCCAATCCGCCAAGCACGGGAAATGGGTATTCATAAAACAGTCCAGGGAAATCTTGATCCAGCGATCCTTCTGGCTCCATGGGAAGTAATTGAAGAGAGGGCAAAAGCTATCTTAGATCAGGGAATGGAGCAAGGCGGCTATATCTTTAATTTAGGCCACGGGGTATTCCCGTCTGTTAATCCGGAAAACCTGAAAAAACTTACGGCTTTTATTCATGAATATTCAGCAGCGAAAAACGGCAGATAACCTGTTGAATTAAGCTTTTTATTGGTATTAAGAGCAGATTTTTGGCAAAATAAAAAAGCTATTAAAAAGGGCCATAAGGGATGTCAGGTTGAGACTGTACAGGCCTTGTGGCCCTATCCCTAATTATAAATGGAATACGGAAAATTACATAAGAGGTGCAAACGATGACGAAAGAGAAAATGGGCTTGCTGGTGATGGCATACGGCACCCCCTATAATGCAGACGACCTGGAAAGATACTATACCCATATCCGGCATGGAAGAAAACCAACCCCGGAAATGATTGAGGACCTTCGTAACCGCTATGAAGCGATTGGCGGGATTTCTCCGCTTGCAAAAATCACTCTTGAACAAGGTGAAAAGCTGGAAGCATATTTAAATAAAATTCAGGATGAAGTTGAATTTAAAATGTATCTTGGATTAAAGCATATTGAGCCGTTTATTGAAGATGCAGTTAAACAGATGCATGACGATGGCATTAAAGAAGCTGTCAGTATCGTACTGGCCCCTCATTTTTCTACATTCAGCGTAAAATCCTACAATGGCAGAGCGGTTGAAGAGGCAGAAAAATTAGGTGGACTTACGATAAAAACGATTGAAAGCTGGTATCAGGAACCAAAGTTTATTTCATATTGGGCGGATAAGCTCAAACAAACTTTTGAACAAATGCCTGAAGAAGAAAAGAATCATGCGGTGTTTGTCGTTTCAGCTCATAGTCTGCCGGAAAAAATTCTTCAGTTTGGCGATCCATATCCAAAACAGCTGCAAGAAACTGCGGATTTAATTGCTGCTGAAGCAGGAGTAAAGAATTATGTGATTGGCTGGCAAAGTGCAGGAAATACGCCGGAGCCATGGTTAGGACCTGATGTTCAAGATTTAACGAGAGATTTATATCATAACCATCACTATAAGGCATTCGTCTATGCACCAGTCGGGTTTGTTTCGGACCACCTTGAGGTTCTATATGATAATGATTATGAATGTAAGGCTGTTACCCGTGAATTAGGTGTGAGCTACTATCGCCCGGAAATGCCTAATGCAAAGGAAGAATTCATTGATACATTGTCAACCGTCATCTTAAAGAAGTTAGCGGATTAGGAACGTGAAAATTTAATTTGAAGAAGGTGACGTCAGGTGGCAGAAGAAAAACAGAAGGTAATTATTATTGGTGGGGGAGCTGCCGGTTTGACCGCAGCCTATTATCTTCAAAAAGAAGTGAAGGAGAAAAATCTCCCGCTGGAGATTCAACTTATTGAAGCTTCACATCGACTCGGTGGAAAAATGCAGACCGTTGTAAGAGATGGTTTTACCATTGAAAGAGGTCCGGATTCCTTCTTGGCCAGAAAAACGAGTATCATCAGGCTGGCGAAGGAAGTTGGGATGGACGATCAATTAGTACCAAACTCAACGGGAAAATCCTATGTTTTGGTAAATGAAAAGCTCCATTCCATGCCAGGCGGGTCGATTATGGGAATCCCGACCGAAGTTGGGCCGTTTATGACAACAGGCTTATTTTCCATTCCAGGGAAGCTGAGAGCAGCGGCCGATTTAATATTGCCCCGCTCTGAAAGTGGAAAAGACCAAGCATTAGGCCATTTTTTTAGAAGACGGTTGGGCGATGAAGTGGTCGAGAACTTAATTGAACCGCTGCTTTCGGGAATTTACGCAGGCGATATCGATCAAATGAGTTTGATGGCCACCTTTCCGCAATTTTATGAAGTGGAACAGAAACACCGCAGCCTGATATTGGGGATGAAAAAATCAACTCCGGTGCAGCCAATACAGCAAGGTGATAAAGGGAAATCAAAAAAAGGCGGATTCCTCACCTTTAAAACAGGCTTACAATCGTTTGCTGAAGCGATTGAAGCGAAACTAGATGCCAACTCGGTTTTAAAAGGGCATCGGGTGGAGAACATCGCTCGGGTAAATAATAAATATGAGGTTTATCTAAACAATGGGGAATGCTTGACAGCCGATAGTATTATTGCTGCTACACCCCATAAAGTAACACAGGCGATGTTTTCTGATTATCGTTTTTTTGAACCTTTAAAATATGTTCCCTCGACTTCCGTTGCCACAGTTGCCTTGGCCTTCCCAGAAGCGGCCATAAATGAAGACATAGATGGGACTGGCTTTGTCGTTTCTAGAAACAGTGATTATACAATAACGGCCTGTACCTGGACACATAAAAAATGGGAGCATTCTACGCCAAAGGGGAAAGTTTTGCTCCGCTGTTATGTAGGCAGGGCCGGGGATGAAACGGTCGTCGACTTATCCGATGACCAAATCGTTAAAATAGTACTTGATGATTTAAACAAAATCATGCAAATTAATATGAGCCCTGATTTTGCCGTCATTTCCCGCTGGAACAACTCGATGCCTCAATATACAGTCGGGCATAAACAGCGGCTCACTTCAATTCTGGAGGCTATGAAACAAGAACTGCCGGGCGTATTTTTAGCCGGAGCATCCTATGGTGGTGTCGGTGTCCCGGATTGTATCGACCAAGGAGAAGCAGCCGTTAAAAATGTACTAGAGTATTTAAAAAACAAAGGAAGCTGAACTTAAAATCAGCTTCTTTTTTAATTTTTCTTGTCAACAAATTAAAAAGGGAGTATACTCATTAAGTGATTAATGACTGAAATGTTCATTTGGTCATTTTATTAGTGATTCATTTAGGATTGTCTGCTGGATAGTCCTTCTTTTTAGGATATAAATGACCGTATGAACAAATTAGTCAATAATAGAGAGGAGGATAAAATTGAAGTCAAACCTATTAAAGGCTGAACTATCAACTATTCTTAAAAATAGAAAAATCTTAATCCCGATCATTGCGGTCATGCTGGTCCCGGTGTTATATGCTGGCATGTTCCTTTGGGCATTTTGGGATCCATACGCCAAACTGGATAAGCTGCCTGTTGCCATAGTTAATGAAGATAAAGGGGCAACACTTGACGGAGAAAAGCTTAAGCTTGGCAATGACCTAGTGCGAAAACTGGAGAAAAGCAAGGAGTTTGGCTTTGAATCGGTTGGTAAAAGTGAGGGTTATAAAAAGCTCAAAGAACAAAAATATTATATGCTGATTGAAATTCCGAAGGATTTTTCGGAAAATGCGACCACATTAATGGACGACCAACCGAAAAAATTAAAATTAACCTATGTCCCAAACGAAGGCTATAACTTCCTATCTGCTCAAATTGGCGGTACGGCTGCAGAAAAAATAAAAACAGCAGTTTCTGAAAAGGTAACGGAAACGTATGCTGAGACTATTTTTTCCAAAATCACCGATCTAGCTGATGGAGTTCAACTGGCTAGTGATGGGGCCGGCAAGTTAAGCGATGGTTCGGTTGAATTAAATCAAGGATCGAAGGATCTTTACGAAGGTCTCACCACACTGGCAGAAAAATCCATCGAATTTGATGACGGCATGAAAACGGCGGATGCAGGATCGGATAAGCTTGCAGATGGCTCATCTAAGCTTAGCGCTGGTTTGTCTGAGGTGGATTCCAATCTTCCAAAGCTTGTTGCAGGAACAAAGGAGGCTTATGCGGGTGCTGCCCAATTAAAGCAGGAACTTCCTTCTGGAATTGCCAAAGAAATCAATAACCAATTGAGCGGCAGTGTCGTGGAATTAAATAATGGGATAAACAGTTTTGAATCCCAGTTATCCACGTCATTAATTGAACAAATGGCTGACCAGACTGCAGGGCAAATTTATCAACAAAAGCAAGCTTTGAATCAAATAGCTCAAAGCCTACTCTCAAGTGGGAAATTTACTCCGGCTGAAGTGCAAGGCATAATGGGGCCAATCATTGAAAATCAAACAAAGGCACTAGTCGCCAACGGTATCCCGGAACAGTACGCACAACAAATTATTCAGGCGGAAACAAAGGACCAAATCAAGGCAATCATGAAGCCAATTGTATCTGCCAAGCTGACCTCCAATTTGGGAGTGGGGTTTGATACGTTTAAATCAGAGTTGACTGGTAAACTTTCAGGAGCAACCTCAGGCCTGGAGCAAAAAATTGCCAGCCAAACAAACCCATACTTTGATCAATTGTTATCAGGAATCGGATCGATCAACCAAGGGCAGCAGGCCTTACAGGCAGGGGTCCATCAATTATATTTAGGCTCTAATGAGTTAAACGGCGGTGCGGGCAGTCTCTCAACAGGGATGAAGCAATTAACAGCTGGTGCCGATGCTATTGCCTCTGGTGCCGGACAGCTAGCAGATGGATCGGGGCAGTTAAAAGATGGAGCAGGCAAACTGTCTGCTGGTGCCAAGGAGCTGGCTGATAAATTGAAAGAGGGTTCTGATGATGCGGCAAAGGTCCACACAGATAACAAAACCTATGATATGATGGCTAAACCAGTAAAACTGGATAAGGAAAGTTTAAACACTGTACCAAACTATGGAACGGGGTTTGCGCCATACTTCCTATCATTGGGGTTATTTGTCGGTGCCTTATTATTATCCATCGTCTTCCCAATCAGGGATGCTGCCATTCGACCGGCGAACGGTTTTAATTGGTTTGCCAGCAAATTTGCCATTATGGCAGGGATCGGAATAATCCAGGCATTAATTGCTGATGCAATCCTTCTGTTTGGATTAAATCTTGAAGTTCAAAGTACGCCAAAGTTTATCTTGTTCTCGATTATTACAAGCTTAACTTTTATCGCGTTAATTCAACTGCTTGTATCGGTACTTGCTGATGCCGGGCGGTTTATTGCAATTATCATTTTGATTTTCCAATTAACAACAAGTGCAGGAACATTCCCACTTGAATTGATTCCTAATTTCTTGCAGCATTTTAATGCATTTCTGCCGATGACATATTCGGTGCAGGGCTTTAAAGCCGTGATTTCAAGCGGTGATTTCAGCTTTATGTGGGAAAATGCCCTCATTTTATTTGGCTTTATTTTCGGCTTCTGCGTATTGTCAATTGCCAACTATGCGATAAGGATGAAGCATCAATTTAAATTAGGACATGAATAAACTTCAAAGACCAGCCTTCAACATTGATACGGCTGGTCTTTTCGTGTATGAATATAGTAAAGAACTGCTGATAATGTACATATTAAAAATGAACTGGAATTCTGGAGGGATTTATCATGAAATTGACGGTCATCGGGTTTTGGGGCGGCTATCCGAAAAAGGATGCAGCAAGCTCAGGCTATTTACTTGAACATGAAGGGTTTCGGCTGCTAGTCGATTGCGGCAGCGGAGTTCTTGCGAAACTTCCAAATATCGTTGAGCCTGAGGAGCTTGATGCGGTTATTCTTTCCCATTATCATCCTGATCATATTGCCGATATCGGTGTCCTGCAGCATGCCCGTCTAATCCAAGGCTTTTTGGGAAAGCAATTTCCGACCCTGCCGATTTATGGGCACCATTTTGATCAACATGAATTTACTAAATTAACCTATAAAACAATTACGAAAGGGATTGCCTATGAACCAAATCAGGTCCTGTCTATCGGTCCGTTTCAAGTAAGCTTTTTAAAAACAGACCATCCTGTGCCTTGCTATGCAATGAGGTTTGAGGCGGGCGGCAAGTCATTAGTCTATACAGGGGATAGCGCGTTTAAAGAGGAATTTATTCAGTTTAGCAGCAATGCAGATTTGTTGTTATGCGAATGCAACTTTTACGGGCATCAAAATGGCAAATCAGCCGGACATATGAACAGTGTAGAGGCTGGCCGATTTGCTCGTGAAGCAGGCATAAAGCAATTAATTCTTACTCACCTGCCGCATTATGGAAATGTAAGTGATTTAGTTCATGAGGCATCAATTGAATTTACTGGTATAATAAAACTCGCAGAAGAATTTCAAACCATTGCACTTTAAAGGGGGATTTAAGGAGTATGCTGTTTATTGATAATAAAGGGATTACCGATCCGCGCATTAACCTTGCGATTGAAGAGTATGCATTAAAGAATCTTGATATTAATGAGACGTATTTATTATTTTACATAAATGAGCCATCCATCATCATTGGAAAAAATCAAAATACGATTGAAGAAATTAATACCGATTATGTGGAGAAAAACGGAATCCATGTGGTTCGCCGTTTATCAGGCGGCGGGGCGGTTTATCATGATTTGGGGAATTTAAACTTTAGTTTCATCACGAAGGATGACGGTGAAAGTTTTCATAATTTCCGTAAATTTACTGAACCTGTGATTGCGGCCTTAAGAAAGTTAGGAGTAAATGCGGAGCTAAGCGGCCGTAATGATATTGAAGTAGAAGGACGGAAGATTTCTGGGAATGCCCAATTTTCAACTAAGGGGAGAATGTTCAGCCATGGAACGCTGCTTTTGAATTCAGAAATGGAAAACGTTGCGTCTGCCTTAAAGGTCAAGAAAGATAAGATTGAATCAAAAGGAATCAAATCAGTCCGCAGCCGGGTTGCTAACATTTCTGAATTTTTATCTGAAAAAATAAGCATCGAGGAATTCCGCTCCCTGCTCCTTAAATATATTTTTGAAGGACAGGAAGATGTTCCTGAGTATGTGTTAACGGAAGAAGATTGGCAAAAAATCAATCAGCTTTCCCAAGAAAGATATCAAAACTGGGATTGGAATTACGGAAGGTCTCCAAAATTCAATTTACAGCACTCGCACAGGTTCCCGGTTGGTTCCATTGATGTCCGGCTTGAAGTGAGCAAAGGAATCATCGAGAATTGCAAAATTTATGGTGACTTTTTTGGTGTGGGCGATGTCAGTGAAATAGAACAGCGGCTTAGTGGAATTCGTTATGAAAAAAGCGAAATGGAGAGTGCGCTGGAAGATGTGGATACCACGTATTATTTCGGAAATGTTTCCAAAGATGATTTTATTAACTTAATATACTAATTTTAGGTTGTGGGAAGTGTTGGAATTAAAACGCTTCCCATTATTATTTTTTTCTGAAATTTTTAAGTATTATACTTGTATAGATAAATTTCTAGCAATATAATATATTTAGAAAATTGTTAAAAATTTGTGAATGAGTATTCATTCATTTGAGAGGAGAGAGAATATGAATCTATCGTCACAGCTTCATGAAACTGCCAAGGCTTCAACCACGAAAATTGCTTATCACTTTATGGGCAAATCCAGCACATATGCCGAACTAGATGGGGCGATTACCAAGTTTGCTTCAGGCCTTGAAAAATTGGGGGTAAAACAAGGGGACCATATAGCACTATTGCTGGGAAATTCCCCGCATTTTGTCATTGGGTTGTATGGGGCACTCCGCCTAGGAGCAACAGTTATTCCGGTCAATCCGATTTATACTGCTGATGAGATCGGTTATATCCTGAATAATGGCGATGTAAAAGTGGTTGTCGGCCTTGATCTGATGATCCCATTAGCAGAAAAAGTTCATACCATGCTTCCGAAAGTGAGCCACTATATTATTTGCGAAACAGAGCAAAATGGATTGGCACAGCCTGGTGTTGAGGGACTTTCCGTGTATCCTAAAATGAAATCGTTTACAGATGTGGTGGCATCCGGTGAATTAAGTTTCCAGGGTCCTGAACTTCAAGACGATGATACCGCCATTATCCTTTATACTTCCGGTACAACGGGTAAGCCAAAGGGCGCGATGCTAACACATAAAAATCTGTATAGCAATGCTAGTGATGTCGGCACTTATTTGAAAATGAATGATGACGACCGTGTGATTACAACCTTGCCAATGTTCCACGTCTTTTGTTTAACGGTTGCGTTGAATGCACCGCTGTTAAAAGGAGCAACACTTTTAATTGCTCCAAAATTTAGCCCGAAGGATATTTTTCATCTTGCGAAGGAATATAAGGCGACTGTGTTTGCGGGTGTCCCAACCATGTATAATTTCTTATTTCAATATCCGGAAGGAAGCCCTGAGGACTTAAGTTCATTACGTCTCTGCATTTCCGGCGGTGCAGCGATGCCTGTTGCCCTATTAGAAAACTTCGAAAAGAAATTTGATGTGCTCATTTCTGAAGGCTATGGTCTTTCGGAGGCTTCTCCGGTTACCTGCTTTAACCCGCTTGATCGTCCGCGCAAAGCAGGTTCGATCGGACCTTCCATCGTTAATGTGGAAAACAGAGTCGTGAATGAACTTGGTGAAGAGGTTCCTGTCGGCGAGGTTGGAGAACTGAATGTCCGTGGTCCAAACGTTATGAAGGGCTATTATAAAATGCCGGAGGAAACGGAAGCGAGCATTAAGGACGGCTGGCTTCATACAGGCGATATGGCAAGAATGGATGAAGATGGCTATTTTTATATTGTTGACCGTAAAAAAGATATGATTATCGTTGGCGGCTACAATGTATACCCACGAGAGGTAGAAGAAGTTATCTATAATCATCCTGATGTTGTCGAAGTCGCGGTGCTTGGTGTTCCGGACTTGAACCAAGGAGAAGCGGTACAGGCATATGTCGTAAGTAAAAGGGCAGATCTTACGGAAAAAGAGATGATTAGCTACTGCAAGGAGCATCTTGCCAAGTATAAAGTTCCTTCTTCGGTTGTCTTTCTAGAGGAACTTCCAAAGAATACAACCGGTAAAATCTTAAGACGGGCTTTAAAGACGCAGGTAGCTCAAACTGTTGGGAACTAAAATTTTTTAATGAAAAAGGCAGGCTTTTAGCTTGCCTTTTTCGAATTTATAAAGGCGAAAGGGGTGCAGGATAAATGAAGTCCATTTTACTTGAGGTTGCCAACCACATAGCGGTTGTTACGCTCAATCGCTCTAATGCGCTGAATGCCTTTAACCATGAAACTTTAATGGAATTGCAGGATACAGTTGAGGAAATACGCGTTAATTCGGATATACGGGCTGTTGTTTTTACAGGTGCAGGGGAGAAGGCATTCAGTGTCGGTGCAGATTTAAAAGAACGCAAAAGTCTGTCGGATGAACTGGTGAAGCGTAATCTATTTAAAATCAACGAATGTTTTAATGCAATTGACCAGCTGCCGCAGCCGACGATAGCGGCGATTAATGGATTTGCCTTTGGCGGCGGGATGGAGCTTGCTTTGGCTTGCGATTTTCGGTTTGCCGCAAGCGGTGCCTTGATGGGGCTGACAGAAACGAGTCTTGCCATCATTCCTGGGGCAGGGGGAACACAGCGGCTGCCGCGCTTGATTGGGCAGGCGAAGGCGTTGGAGCTGATTTTAACTGCTAGGAGGCTAACGGCAGATGAAGCCTTTAGCTATGGCATTTTAACAAGAGTGGTAGAAGGTAATGAGCTTTTGGCTGAAAGTCTCGCATTCTGCACACAAATCATTGCTAATGGTCCAGTGGCCCTACAGCAGGCGAAATTTGCGGTTAAACAGGGGATGAATACTGATTTGAATACCGGGCTGCAAATTGAGCGCAAGGCATATGAGGTAACGCTCCCGACAGAAGACAGAATCGAGGCACTTCAGGCATTTGCAGAGAAAAGAAAACCGGTTTTTAAGGGGAAATAAGCTAGTTTTTCAAATTCGGTCACGTAGATGTTTCTGCGTGGCCGAAACTATTTTAGCAGAAAAAAAACACGAAGTTCTATTTCCTGTATTTTTAACTAAACTAAATATAGAGGGTTGTACACAAAGGGGGACAAATCATGGCGAGAAAAATGGGGGTCTATGCGGTTTTGGCCTTTGTTTTATATGGCTTATTCTTTTACTGGTATTTATTCCAGTTTGCCGACCCGAAGCTTCCGTTTGAATATGAAGGAACAAATGCGGATCCGGCAACTTTTTTAAATGGAAGAGAACTTAGTTTGAGTGAGGAATATTCGAAAATTAGAAATCTACTGTTTTTCCTGTCTACTCCGCTCGAATGGCTGATTTATTTTTTGATTTTATTATTTGGCTTGTCGAAGGCATTCAAACGCTGGGCCGAGGACTCAGTGAAACATAAACTGCTGCACACCCCAATCTACCTATTTTGGTTATCCTTGTTTGCCTTTATTGCGGTATTGCCATTAAGCTATATCAGCTATTCTTTATCAAAAACGTATCATATTTCAACGCAATCCTTCCCTTCTTGGATGAAGGACGAACTGATTGATTTCTGGCTTAATTATGCAACATGGCTCATTATTGTTCCAGTTTTATACTGGCTAATGAGAAAAAGCCAAAAACGTTGGTGGCTTTACCTGTGGATATTATCGGTTCCTTTCACTCTATTTATGATGTTTATTCAGCCTGTCATTATCGATCCATTATATAATGACTTTTATCCTTTGAAAAACAAAGCATTAGAAACCAAAATCCTGACGTTGGCCGATAAAGCCCATATCCCTGCGGAGCACGTCTTTGAGGTGAATATGTCGGAAGAAACAAATGCCATGAATGCCTATGTTTCCGGGATTGGCTCCAATGCGAGAATTGTTCTTTGGGATACAACCTTAAATAAGCTCTCAGATGAGCAAATTTTATTTATTATGGCTCATGAGATGGGGCATTATGTGGAGAAGCATATATATTGGGGAATTGCCGGCTACCTGCTGCTTTCGCTTTTCGGGTTGTATTTAACCTACCGGCTGATGAATTGGGCTGTTGCCCGCTTTGGTAAAGAACTGAAAATTTCGGACACAAAGGATATAAGGTCGCTTCCGTTATTTTACATGATTATTTCAATGCTGTTATTTGCGTCAAGCCCGCTGTCCAATTTTGTTTCGCGATATCAGGAAACAAGGGCTGACACCTATGCGATCGAGATGACGAAAAATCCGGATGCCGCCATCACATCATTTCAAGAGTTGACCCGCAACGGCTTAAGTCAAGTCAACCCGCCGATGCTGGTGAAAATTTTCCGCTACACCCACCCGCCAATGCTGGACCGAATTTCCAAACTGGAAGAATATGAGGTCAAGCATCGAACAGAATAAAATTTTATTAAATAAAGCTGAGGATCATTGATCTTCAGCTTTTTCGCTTGACAAAAAGAAAAACCGTCAATGACGGTTCAATGTAGAAATTTTTAAGTTCCGAACTTTTTATTGATTTCCCTAAGCTGGCGCGATAATTGGAGAAATAATTTTTTGTCCCGCCGATCAATAGCCGAGTCAATTTTCCGCAGCAATTTTTCCTTTTCAACCGTAAGCTGGATTTCCGATAAAAGCATGTCGATGTAGAGGTCCTGGACGAAATTCTCTTTCCTTTGGTTCCGTTTCATGGCAGCAACTTTCATTAAGTCCGTGTAGGATTTTTCATTCAAGAAAATCACCTCTGATGCTTTTTTTTATTATATGGAGTTTTTAGTATATTATCAATAATATTTATAATTTTCGTAAAACTTTTTCCTTGACAGGATTTGTGAATAATTTAGTAACAATTCAGAAAAGTAAATGCTTTGGGAAATAAAAGTGTTAAGATATGGTGGAAGTCATATGAATAGGAGTTGACGAGTTTGAAAAAACAAATAGAAGAGTATGAGATTAATTCATGTACCATGTTTTTGGCACCAATGGAATACGGAAGTAAAGTATACACAAAGATTATTGAGGTGGATGATGAATTTATTTCACCTTTTAAACCATTAGACATCATCAAAAAAAGCTGCGACTATTTTGGCGTCGATTATGAAAGTAGAAAGAAGGGGACTAGACAACTAATTGGATATTCCCGTAAGATTCCTATTGCCATTGAGCCTGCAAACCATATTTTCTTTTTTCCAACCACATCACCGAGCCGCCCCGAATGTATTTGGATTTCACATGAGCACGTTGAGAATTACCGTCGTGTAGGGCCTCATCAAACTCAAGTTACTTTCCAAAACAAACAAACGCATCTTTTTTCAGTTTCATTTGGGACTATTGAAGGCCAAATGTTAAGAACGGCCTTATTAAAAACAAAGCTCCTCCAAAGAATCGAAGGTAATAAAAAAATGACTTACATATTTAATGCTCCAAAGCCTATTAAAGCCTCTGAACATTCACATGATTATAAATAAAAATGACTTTGTGGCGGGTTAACGGGACAGGTGTTTTTTTAATAAGTAGGTTTCCATTAATTCTTGGACCTTATTGCGGATGCGCGGATTAAAATAATTATGATGCTCTTCATAACCTTTATAGATAAACATGTACATGGTAAAGGCATCGTCCCGTTTGGTTTCACTAACCTGAAGCTTATTCTTTTTCATATATTGCTTTACCTCGGCTAATTCCCCTTGAATAGCCTTCATCGTTTCTTCGATTAACTCCAAATATGGCTTTTTTAATTTAAATGGACTCTTTTCCACCACATTCAAATCCCTATTTAAGATCGTTAAAACCATCGGTAAATAAATGGCCTTTTCCATCATATCACGGTCATTCTCCGGAATTCGCGTCATAATAAGATCTCACCCTTCATTTTATGCGAACCTGTGTTCCTGTTTTTATTTTACAAAAAAGAAAACAGAAATGCAATACTGCTGCCACGCTTCTAGCTTTGCTTTAGGTGAGCTTTTTAATTGAAATATTCGACAAATTCATGAGAAAGTTTTTATTAATAGAAGGATATCTGATAGGGGAAAATGAATTAAAGAAGAAACGAAGGATAGAAAAAAACAGTCATATATAGTGGTGAAACCAAAAATACATAGATTAAGGTGATAAACATGCGGGCTGATAAACATCGAAATAAGAAAAGGAGAAGATGGAAATCCATATTATTGGTGTTATTACTTTTAATTGGGGCCGGAGCGGCTTACTCCTATTTTCAATATAAACAGGGAGTCAATCAATCATTAAAAAAAATTGATAATGAAACGAAAGAGCAAAAGGTAGTGTATAAATTTAATGGACAGAAGGACCAGTATGGCGACACAAATGTTCTGATGCTCGGAAGCGATTCGCGCGGGGAAGAAAAAGCTCGCTCAGATACCATCATGATTGCCCATTACAACGAGGACAAAGGGACTTTTAAACTTACCTCAATTATGCGCGACAGCTATGTGGCCATCCCTGGGCATGGCAAGCATAAAATAAATTCTGCTTTCGCCATTGGCGGTCCGGAGTTAATGAGACAAACGATTAAGCAGAATTTTGATATTGATTTGCAGTATTATGCGATTGTTGATTTCCAAGGGTTTGTCCAGCTGATTGATGAAGCGTTCCCACATGGGGTAGAGATCGATGTGGAGAAGAAAATGTCCGCATATGTTGATCCGCCGCTGCAGCCCGGGCTGCAAAAGTTGAATGGCCAGCAGATGTTAAGTTATGTTCGCTTCCGTCATGATGCCATTGGTGATTTTGGGCGGGTCGAGCGGCAGCAGAAGGCAGTTAAGGCCATTGGTGACCAACTAAGTGCTATTCAAACCCTTCCAAAGCTGCCAAAGCTAATAGGTGTGGTAACTCCGTACGTTAATACAAATATGAAAACATCGGATATTCTCTTTATGGGTAAAGACTTCTTCGCCGATAAAAGAGGAAGTGTCGAAACATTACGGATCCCTGTTGATAACAGTTTTGAAGAGACGCGTGTTAAAGGGGAGGGCGCCATTTTGGATATAAATCTTGCAAAAAATAAAGAGGCGCTTCACCAATTTATTACAAAATAATACTTGTCTAGGATATAAAATAGAATTAGAAGTGGGTAGGAGAACACGGATGGATTTTGAAACATTTAGAGCTTGGTTTACACTAGAAAATATCATGAACCTTATTCAGGACTATAAAGCCCTTGGGCCTCTGCCTGGAATTCTGTTGACGATACTTGAAGCCTTCCTGCCGTTTCTCCCATTATTTTTATTTGTGATGGCCAATGCCAGTGCTTTTGGGCTCTGGCTGGGATTTCTGTATTCCTGGCTGGGTGCCTGCATTGGCGCACTGCTAGTCTTTTCGTTCATCAGAAAATATAGTCAAAAACGATTGCTTGCCTTTTTGCCGAGGCACCAGAAAGTCCGAAGGCTGATGGACTGGGTGGAGCGGCATGGGTTTGGCCCGTTGTTTTTGCTGCTTTGTTTTCCCTTCACACCATCTGCAGTGGTTAATATTGTAGCTGGGCTTTCGAAGCTAAGCTTTGCCCAGTATATGCTTGCTGTATGCATTGGAAAAATGGTGATGATTTTTACCATTAGTTTCATTGGATATGATATTCGCTCCTTGGTTACTCAGCCGTTTCGGACGATTATTGTTTTTATTATCATTTTTATTCTTTGGGTCGCTGGAAAAAGAATTGAAGCAAGACTAAACAAAAATGTTAAAAATGATCATGTAGAGGAGAAGCGCCAGGGGAAAGAGCTAAAAAAACGGAGGGGATAAAGTGAGGAGTGAATGGAGACAGGAAGGAATCGAATGGGTTAAGGCTTTTGCAATCGGTATTATTATTTTCGTTTTTATTCGAACATTTTTTTTCTCGAATTACGTAGTTGAAGGTGAATCGATGATGCCAACGCTCCAGGATGGGAATAAACTTGTTGTTAACAAGCTGGGCTTTCAAACAGGCGAACTGGAAAGATTTGATGTTATTGTTTTTCATGCTAATGAAAAAGAGGATTTTGTCAAACGGATTATCGGCCTCCCCGGCGACAAAATTGAATATCGGGATGACCAATTATTTATTAATGGCCATAAATATGAAGAACCTTTTTTAAAGAAGTATAAACAAGAGTCGCTTGGTATGAAATTGACTGGTGATTTCAGTTTAAAAGAGATTACCGGTGAAGATAAGGTCCCTGAGGGGAAATTATTTGTCCTTGGCGATAATCGTTTGGGAAGCTGGGACAGCAGACACTTCGGATTCATTTCAGAGACGCAAGTGGTCGGTAAGGTCGACTTGCGGTATTGGCCGTTAGATGAAGTGGACGTTCATTTTTAATATTTTTTCGTTTCTGAACACGATAGTAAGCTATCGTGTTTTTTGTCTTTTTAAGCTTAGTTTTACCATTTTTGGCTTTAATCTATCACTGGCTATTGCAAACGTTTGTACTTCTTTTATGATAAAATGAAGGATACGTAGTTAGGAGAGGACGGAGGGGAATACATGTCATTAAGAATGGTAATCGGACGGTCGGGAACCGGCAAAACGGCCATGTTTTTTAATGAAATTACCAGCAGCCTTTCGGAGAACCCGGAAGGAAAGCCGATTATATATATTGTTCCTGAGCAAATGACCTTCATGTCTGAATATCGTTTAGCAACAGACACAAATATTGGCGGAATGATTCGCGCCCAGGTATATAGTTTTCCGCGCTTGGCATGGAGAATCCTGCAGGAAACAGGCGGAATCAGCCGGATGCATTTAAGCACTGTCGGCATGAGTATGCTAATCCGTAAAATTATCGATGAAAAGAAGGAACAGCTGAAACTGTTCAATCGGGCAGCGGATAAAAATGGTTTTATTCAGCAGGTAGAGCAAATGATTACGGAGCTTAGGCGGTATTGTATAAGCCCTCAGGATCTTGCCCTAGGTTCATTCCGGATGGAAGCGGAAGGTTCTTCTGCTTCAAAATCCTTGCAGGATAAATTGAGTGATGTGGAACTGATTTATCAAAGGGTTGAGGATGAAATCTTCGGTAAATATTTGGATTCCGAGGATTATTTTCGGCTGCTTTCTGAGAAAATTTCCTCCTCCCACTATTTAAGAGATGCGGAAATTTATATTGATGGTTTTTACAGCTTTTCTCCACAAGAATATCAAGTGATAGCGGAGTTAATGAAGCGTTGCAGGAGAGTTTCGGTTGCGCTGACAACCGATTCCATTAAGGTTGATTCCGGACCGGATGAACTAGATTTGTTTCGTGCTTCGAGCGAAGCTTGTTTTACAATCAATGAGATAGCAAAGATCGAAGGGATAGCGGTTGAGCAGCCTGTTATTCTTAGAGGATCAAAAAAATGGTCTGGGAGCGTCTTAAGTTACCTAGAGGAACATTTCGATGCCAGGCCTGCTGAGCCCTATCACGAAAAAGCAAATTTAAATCTATTCCAAGCTGCTAACAGAAGGGCTGAAATTGAAGGAATTGCCCGTGAGATTCGTGATTTAGTCCGATTAAGAGGATACCGCTGGCGTGATATTGCTTTATTGGTTCGAAACGGCGGGGAATATCATGAATTAGTGGAACCGGTGTTTACCGACCATCAAATTCCCTTTTTTATTGATCAAAAACGGACGATGCAAAGCCATCCGCTAGTTGAACTGATTCGTTCTACGCTTGAAGTCATCAATTCTTATTGGCGCTATGACCCGGTCTTTAGGGTAATAAAAACAGAGTTAATCTATCCGCTTCAGGAAAACCCTGTGAAAATGCGTGAACGAATGGATAGGCTGGAAAACTATTGTTTAGCTTACGGAATAAATGGAAGCAGCTGGACGAAAAAGGATCGCTGGACTTATCGGCGTTACCAAGGACTAGATGTAGAGCAAAATGTGCAAACAGATGCTGAAAGAAAGATGGAACAAGAACTGAATGAGCTGAAGCTTATGATAACAGCTCCTATTCTTCGGCTGTCTAGAAGATTGAAAAAGTCGGATTCAGGCAAAAAATTTTGTGAGGCCATCTATTTATTTTTAGAAGAATTAGATGTTCCGGCTAAGCTTGAGAAATGGAAGATAGCTGCGGAAGAAAAGGGGAATCTGGTTAAGGCACGAGAGCATGAGCAGGTTTGGAATGCAGTAATTGATCTCCTTGACCAGTATGTGGAAATATTGGGTGAGGAGCCTGTTTCTTTAAAATCATTTGCAGCCATTTTGGAGGCCGGTTTTGAATCCATGCATTTCTCCCTAATTCCCCCGGCCCTTGACCAGGTTTTAGTAGGTGATTTGGAGAAATCGCGGCTGAATGATGTCAAAATTGTTTTCGTTGTTGGCGTGAATGAAGGTGTTCTGCCGGCGAAAATCGCTGACGAGGGGATTCTTTCAGACGAGGATCGGGAGCTGCTTGCAGTCGGCGGCATTTCGGTTGCGCCAAGCAGCAGAATACGCTTGCTGGATGAAAGCTTTATTGCCTATAAAGCCTTTACCGCCCCAACAGATATGCTTTATATCAGTTATCCGCTTGCAAATGATGAAGGAAAAGCGCTAATTCCTTCTTCATACATTAAGAGAATAAAAGATATGTTTCCGGAGGTTACTGAACGGCTGCTGAGTATCGACCCTTCACAGGTTTCAGAAGAAGAGCAGCTGACCTTTGTTTCCAATACTGGCGCTACTCTTTCATACCTTAATGCCCAGCTTCAATTGAAAAAGCGGAATTATGGGATTCCTGACCTTTGGTGGGATGTCTATAACTTTTATATGGATGGCCAGTGGAAAGACAGGGCACAAAAAGTATTTTCTAGTCTTTTTTATGCTAATCAAACTGTAAAATTGTCAACGGAGACAGCTGATAACCTGTATGGGGAAACGATTCAGGCCAGCGTTTCAAGAATGGAGCTTTACAACTCGTGCGCCTTTTCCCATTTTGCTCAGCATGGGCTGAAGTTAAAGGAACGGCAAATTTTCCGCCTTGAAGCCCCAGATATTGGGGAGCTGTTTCATGCGGCCTTAAAGCAAATAGCAGACACAGTTACTGAACAAAATTTATCATGGGCAAGCTTAACGAGAAAACAATGTGAGGAGCTTTCGAAAGATGCTGTTAAAAGCCTGGCACCTAAGCTGCAAAATCAAATCCTATTAAGCTCGGAGCGCCATCATTATATTAAACGAAAGCTGGAGCAGATTATTACCCGGGCTTCCGTGGTATTGAGCGAGCATGCAAAGGTTAGCGGCTTTTCGCCAATTGGCTTAGAATTAGGCTTTGGCCGGAATGAGAAGCTTCCGCCTTTATCCTTTACATTAAAAAATGGAAAACGGATGGAACTGGCGGGAAGAATAGACCGGGTTGATCAGGCTAAAGCCGAAGATAGCAGCATCTTTTTGCGGGTCATTGATTATAAATCGAGCGAAAAGGATGTCAATTTAACCGAAGTCTATTATGGACTTGCCCTTCAGATGCTAACCTATCTTGATATTGTTATGACTCATTCAAATGAATTAGTTGAGATGAAGGCAAGCCCGGCAGGTGTGCTCTATTTCCATGTGCATAACCCCTTTGTCCAGTCGACGAAAATGCTGACCATCGACGAAATTGAAAAGGAAATCATGAAAAAGTTTAAAATGAATGGTTTAATGCTTGGAGATCAGCAGGTCATCCAGCTTATGGATCAAACGCTTGAATCAGGTGACTCGCAGATTATCGCTGCCGGAATCAAAAAGGATGGACAATTATCAAAAAAATCAAAGGTTGCTAGTTTGCAAGATTTTGAGGATCTAAAGGTTTACGTTCGCAATTTATATCAGAAAACAGGAAATGACATCATGGAAGGCCGTACGGATATCGCGCCATATAAGTTAAAGGACAAAACGCCATGTACTTTCTGCGCCTTTAAATCTGTCTGTCATTTTGATGAATCGATTGAAAATAATCATTATCGTATTCTTTTCCCGCGTGCCAAGGATGAGGTACTCGAGTTAATCAGGAAGGAGCTGCATGAGAATGAGTAAAATCGTTATTCCCAAAAAGCCTGAAGGCGTAACCTGGACGGATGACCAATGGAAAGCCATTCAGGCGCGTGATAAGGACATTCTTGTTGCGGCTGCAGCGGGTTCGGGTAAAACGGCAGTGCTGGTTGAAAGAATGATCCAAAAAATCCTTGCTGAAGAAGACCCCATCAATGTTGATGAATTGCTCGTGGTTACATTTACGAATGCCTCCGCGGCGGAAATGCGTCATCGAATTGGAGAGGCATTGGAAAAAGCAATTGACAATGACCCTGCTTCAAGGCATTTAAGAAAGCAGCTCAGCTTGTTGAATAAAGCATCCATATCAACACTGCATTCTTTTTGTATGGAGGTCATCCGCAAATATTATTATCTGATTGATGTCGACCCTGGTTTCCGAATTGCGGATGTCACAGAAGCGCAGCTACTCCGGGATGAAGTGTTGGATGAGCTGTTTGAAGAGGAGTATGGGAAAGAGAATAATGAGGCATTTTTTAGATTAGTAGACTCCTTTACAAGCGACCGCAGTGATGCTGCCTTAATGGAAATTGTGCTTTCCATTTACGATTTTGCCCGGGCAAATCCTTCACCACAAGGTTATTTGCAGTCACTTGTGGATATGTATGACGTTTCTGCTGTAAAAAATATCGAGGAGCTGCCCTTCGTTCAATTGCTTCTCTTTGATATTGAGCTTCAATTAGAGGCTGCCAGAGATATGATTTTAAAAGCTTTAGAGATTGCCAAGCTGCCGGGCGGGCCGGCTCCGAGAGCGGAAAATTTTCTCGAGGACCTGCAGCTAATCGACTCTTTGATGCTGGCAAAACAGGAATCCTGGACTATTCTCTATGAGGCTATGCAGGCATGGTCATTTTCAAGAGCGAAACAAGTCAAAGGTGACTCTTTTGATAAAGAATTGACGGAAAAGGCTCAAAAGCTTCGGGATAAAGCAAAGAAAAAGCTTCAAGATTTGAAGGATGAACTTTTTTCGCGAAAGCCTGATAGCTTTTTACGGGATATGGATGAAATGAAGCCACTGATTCAAACGATCGTAAGTCTTGTAAAAGAATTTTCTGTTCGCTTTGAAAGTGTAAAAAAGGATAAAGGGCTTGTCGATTATGCGGATTTGGAGCACTATTGCCTTGATATATTGACAGGTGAAATTACGGTAGACGGGGTTTTTCATCCTTCAGAGGCAGGACTTGCCTACCGGCGTCATTTTAAAGAGGTGTATGTGGATGAGTACCAAGACACCAACATGGTTCAAGAAACGATTTTAAAACTTATCGCGAAAGAGGACGAGGCCAAGGGTAATTTATTTATGGTCGGGGATGTAAAGCAATCCATCTATCGCTTTCGGTTAGCGGAACCCAACCTGTTTCTTTCAAAATATAATCGATTTCGGCTCGATGGGGAAGCTTCAGGATTAAGAATTGATTTAGCCCGCAATTTCCGCAGCCGTAAGGAAGTCCTTGATGCGACAAACTATATTTTCAAACAAATCATGGGTGTAAAGGTCGGGGAAATTGAATACGATGAAGCTGCTGAATTGAAAAAAGGAGCTCCCTATCCTGAGGATCAGCCATTTCCTGCTGAGCTGATTCTGATTGACCAAAATCGTGATACCGATGGATCAGAATCGGCAGGGGGGATTGATGATGATTCCCAGCCTGCTGAATTCGATCAGATCGATCTTGAACAATCACAGCTGGAAGCACGGAAGATCGCGGCCAAAATAAAGGAATTAGTGGAAAATAGGGCTGAAGTGTATAATCCAAAAACGAAGTCAGGCCGGCCGGTTATGTATCGGGACATCGTCATTCTACTCCGTTCCATGACATGGGCTCCGCAGATTATGGAGGAATTCAAGCAACAAGGGATACCAATTTATGCCAACCTATCAACTGGTTATTTCGAGGCTTCCGAAGTGGCCATTATGATGTCGCTGCTGCGAATCATCGATAACCCGTTTCAAGATATTCCATTAGCGTCAGTGTTGCGGTCACCCATTGTGGGCTTGAACGAGGAAGAGCTGGCGCAAATCCGATTATGCAAGAAAATCGGATCATTTTGGGAAGCTGTTCATTCTTTTTGCATGAGTAAACCAGCTGAACACTCTGAATTCTTTTATGAAAAAGTTCGGCACTTCTACGATATATTGAAGGAATGGCGCTCAGTGGCGCGGCAGAGCTCGCTTTCAGAGCTTATTTGGCAGCTATACCGCGATACTCATTTTTATGATTTTGTCGGTGGTCTGCCGGGAGGAAAGCAGCGGCAGGCTAACCTCAGAGCCTTATATGACAGGGCGCGGGCCTATGAAAAAACCTCCTTTCGCGGTCTATTCCGCTTTTTACGCTTTATTGAACGGATGATGGAGCGAGGCGATGATCTTGGGGCTGCAAGAGCACTTGGGGAGCAGGAGGATGTTGTCAGGGTTATGACCATCCACAGCAGTAAAGGGCTGGAATTTCCAGTAGTTTTCATGGCAGGAATGGCTCGAAGCTTTAACATGGCGGATATACGTAATCCATATTTACTTGATAAAGAATATGGGTTTGCATCTAAATATGTTAATCCGGAAAAGCGAATCTCCTATCCGTCTTTGCCGCAAATTGCCTTTAAGCGTAAAAAGAAAATGGAGATGCTGGCTGAAGAAATGCGTGTATTATATGTGGCCATGACAAGGGCAAAGGAAAAGCTGTATTTGACAGCCACACTAAAAGATGCCAGAAAGAAAATCGATCAGTGGAACGACTCCGCTAATCATCTGGATTGGCTGCTGAAGGACTTTGAACGGGCTTCGGCCACAAGCTATATAGACTGGATCGGGCCGGCTATAATCCGTCACCAGGACAGTGGAGTATTAAAGGCTGTAGGTGCGGCAAATGACCTGGTTCCTGAGGAAATCACCCAGCATCCTTCCTCCTGGAAAATAGCCATTATGCACGCAGATGAGATTCAAAACCAAGTAATCGTTCAGGAGGAAGAAGAAAACCACTATTTAGATCTGGTCATGTCAGGGAAAAAAGTTCCCCAGTCCTCCGCACTCTCTGATGAGATAGCATCCAGACTATCATGGGTATATTCGTTTCCAGAGGCTTCTATTCATCGCTCAAAGCAATCGGTTTCGGAGATTAAACGCTTCTCGGAACTCAAAGATGAGCAAAGCGGTACAGACATTGTCCGCAGAATGAAGAAACCGATTCTGAAGCGGCCGAGGTTTATGCAGGAAAAATCGATCACTCCTGCGGAACGCGGGACAGCCATGCACATGGTCATGCAGCATCTTGATTTGACTAAACCTGTTCAGGCGGAAAATATTACCGAAAAGATTTACTGGATGGTAAATAATGAATTATTAACACTTGAACAGGCAGAAGTAATTCCGGTTGAGTTAATTGTTCAATTCTTTCAAACGGAATTGGGAAGAAGATATTTTCAAGCTGCTGCGATCCATCGTGAAGTTCCCTTTACGCTTGCCTTGCCTGCAGGGGAGGTTTACCCTGATTGGAAGAATGAAGAAGAATCCGTCTTTGTCCAAGGAATCATCGACTGCATTCTCGAGGATGAAAGGGGTCTTGTCCTCATCGATTATAAATCAGATGGAATTACCGACAGGTTTAAAGGCGGGGTTGAACAGGCAAAACCAATTCTTGAAGAAAGATACAAAGTGCAAATTAATTTATATACAAAAGCAATCGAACAAATTTGGAAAAGAAATGTAAGCGAAAGATATTTATTTTTCTTTGATGGTGCCCATATTTTAAGGTTTTAATAAAAACATAAAATGACATAAACCTAATTTGAAGGTTTATGTCATTTTTAATTGTTCCCGACAATTGGCTGGTCAAGCAGCTTTGTATCAACCACATTGGTCCCGCTAAGGCCATTGTTGGCAATCACTACTCCACCAGTATTGAACCCTCCAGAACCCGCGGCAGTTTTCGAAGTGGATTTTGGCGAAATATAAAAGGTATCTCCAAATTGCACGATTCCGCCGGAAACATTAACAATCTGAACTGGTCCTATAATTGCAGGCATTTATAACATCCTTTGCAAAAAAACTTGTTGATCGCGTATCTCTTACCGCAGATCCTCTTCATGTCCATGTGGAAGGAGCTGCCGGATATGTTTTACACGTGCTTCCATTGAAACATTCCTCGTATTACCGACATTCAGTACGGAGGCATTGGAAATTCCTACGATATCTATTTTCTGAACCTTTATAACAGGATTGGAATGATGCGACCTGATGGATATGTTTTCATTAATCGGCAGAAACGGAATCGGTTTTGTCGTTACCGGAAATGAAGGAGTATTCCCTTCTTGACCATAAAAGATTTCCGCTTCTCTTTGAACGGCAAGAGCCCGAGAGAATGCATCTAAAATGCAGGAATCACCCACCTGAATAATGGAGGAGAAAGAGACAACCTTTGTACCTAAAAAATCGACTTTAGATATTCGTTCAAGCATAACCAGGAGTCACATCCGGTGCAAGCGGAACGAAGGGGCCGATGATTAAGGATTCCGGAGGAGTATCAAAAGCACTTGCCAACTGGATGGTTTGAGTATCGCCCACCATGACCAATGAAGAGCTTGCAACCCCGGTGATTTTAATATTCCCTACACAAATATCCCTGTTATAGACTTCAAAAATCATTCCTTGTTCATTCCTTTCATATTATCAGGTATATTTTGCAGAAAAACGAATACGCCATTTTGAATTTCCTTTTTTATAAGTTCTATAATTTGTTCCTCAGTTGTATTTACATCAATTGTCCGGTCTTGGCTCAATGCCTTAAAATGAAAATCAATCCTGTTCGGAAGCTGTTTCATAATATCATCCCGAATGAAGCTAAAATAGGATTCATTTGGCGGGATAGCCAGCTGATTTTGGGCATTTTCAATAATTTGCGGCAAATCTGATTCTAAATATTGATAAATAGCCTCTTCTATTTTCATTGTTCTTTGCATGAAATCCTGGGGTGTAATTGGAGCCTTAGGAGATTGATTTTGAACCGCAAAATCCTCAATCCCGGAAAGGTCATTCGGATTTAACCCAATCGTTAATGTTCCTTCAAGTGTTTCCACCTTTAACTGGTCAAATTTGTATTCAATTCTCTCCACATTGATAGGCGGCTTTTCATTTAACTTTTTGATTTCATCCTTCATTTGTTGAATAGCCCTTTCTAATGAAGCAATTCGGTTTTCCTGTTCCTGAACACTCCGAACCAGCCATTGAATATATTGGTTCAAATCCTGATACATATATCTCACCTCACTAGAAAATTACTTTTTCCTGTTAAGTAAATATATGCAGCAGCAATGGTATTCTGGTTGTTATTTTACAAGAATGCTTATCTTTAAAGGATTCCATTCTTTTCTGCTACGTGACTGGCGCTTGCAGTGGAACAGCAGGGGCCAGTGTTAGTGGGGATGTAGTCGGGCTTACGACTTCACCAGGTTTAATAGCGGTTGGAGCCGGCTGTGTAAATCCGCCGGTATTGCTTAAATAGGCGGCTGATTTAATGATCCCGGCACTCCCAATTTGTAAGATAGAAGAATTGGTGATACCGCCGATTTTGATATAATTGATGTGAATGGATTGTTGAATAAAAAAATTCATAATACCCCACCCATTCATTACATATTAAAGGCATTTGCTTGATCAATCAGCTCTGGATCGTAGGTATTTGTGGAACTCATTCTGTTATTAACATCCAATCTTTCACCGGTATTAAAGGATCCAGCCCCGGAAAATGTTTTCGCAGCTGCAAACGGCATAATCTTATAAACATCGCCAATGTGAAAAACAGAGCTGTTACCCAGTGTAATGACTTGCGCAACTCCAACGATGGCTGGCATAAACAACACCCTTATGTTTTATTTGGTCCTTACCATTCTATGTTTGGGCTCATATAATGTGATAAAAAAGCCCAAATAAACTTATTATCGTGATTTTTATTCAAATAAGGCTCTTACCATTCCTTTTCTTCGTTTTTTTCATTTCCCTATGATATGATAGACAGGATAACAATACATAGGAGGCAGTTATTATATGATTCATGGTCACGTTACGGCTTGGGCGTTAGCTCTCATTTTGTTTTTTGTGGCCCTTTCCTTGCATTCGAGCGGGAAGGCAAAAGGGGCAAAAATTGTACAAATGATTTTAAGGGTGCTTTATCTTGTTATCATCGCAACTGGTGTTGGTCTGCTATTCATGCTGTCAAATATCAGCGTGTTGTATATTTTAAAAGCAGTTGTAGGACTTTGGATTATCGGCCTTTTTGAAATGATTCTCAGCCGCGCAACAGCTAAGCGAAAAACTTCAGTATTTTGGATTCAGTTTGTGATTGCATGGGCCCTTGTTTTATATTTGGGTTTTGTTGAACTGCCAATGTCCATTCTAAACCCTTAAAATTTTTAAGCTGTCGGATTGTTCCGATGGCTTTTTTAGCTATAGGAAATTATAAATTTTCACAAATTTATAATTTCCTAACGCATAAATTCAACTATGCCTCAGTCTTCGTCCTATCAGACTCGCCAATCGGCGAGTTTTCATTTATTTTATTTATTACCATTAATAGGATGACAACTAGGTGTTTTTCTTTTAATATTTTAATAAATAGAGAGGAGTGGAGCCGGTGGTTGTAAAGGTATTTGCTAACCTAAGAGAAATTTGCGGTGGTGTATCCGTAAATGTATTGCCTGAGGGAGATCGGGTCATTGACGTTCTTGATAAATTGGTGGAAATGTTTCCTGCACTAAGGGAGGAAATTTTTACAGAGGAAAAAAAATTGCGGCAATTTGTCCATGTGTTCATCAACGGCAGAAATATCATCCATCTTGATGACCTGGAGACAAAAGTAGTGGATACCGACCAGTTCGCCTTATTTCCGCCCGTTGCTGGAGGATAATATGCTGGTGAAAGAGTTAGAGTTTCGCGGCATCCGTAAAGAACATCTTGGAATGTATTTCGAGGAACTTGGCGCCGAAAAGGTGACGGATTTCTTCCCATATACATATTCAGCAGAATGCTGGACGGGTCAGATTCTATCAGAAGAAATCATATCCATTACATCAACTTTTAAGGTGAATGCTGTTTTTGTTCGTTTTTGTGCAGAAAGTACGAGCGCCCTTGAGGAACTAATCAAAAAATATCGATATAAAACCTCCAGGGTAGGAGGTTAAGAAAAGAGGCTGACTCATAATGAGTCAGCCTCTTTTAAATGAACTATTAAACTAATTGACCTTCATGGTCGATAATCCCTAATTCACGAAGTTTTTCTTCCGTTACAACTCCATCTTTCCATCCGCGTACCTGGTAGTATTCTTCAAGCATGATATCCATGCGGCTTACAAACCCAGCACTATTTCCTGAGGCAGGTTCCTCCGTAAAGCGTTTTGGAAGGAAATCATTTTCTCTCTTGTTAAAGCCGGCAAGGTTATTATAATAGCGTTCAAGATTGTAAATTCTTTCCCCTGCCTTCATTACATCTTCAGCAGTGAGTGAAATACCGGTCATTGCACTATACTGCTCGGCATAATGCTCAGCATTCTCAGAGAAGGAGGAGAACTTACAAATATTCATGGAATCACCAAAGGCCAGCATATCCTGGAATACCTTTAATAATTCGCCCTTTCCTTCTGGCTTTAAGCGGTCGGTAGGCTCCGGAATTCCGGCAATCTCACTTGCCACGGTATAACCGCGCAGGTGACAGGCACCACGATTGCTTGTCGCATACCCAAGACCAATACCCTGAATTCCGCGTGGGTCATAGGCAGGTATGGACTGCCCTTTAACGGACATGGATAATTCAGGCGCTCCAAAATGGGCTGCCGCACGGGCAGGACCTTCGGCAAGAATGCCGCCCAAACCTTCACGCAGAGCAATCTTTCTTGTCAATTCAATCATCGCATCTGCATCGCCCCAGTTGAGTTTGTCGGTAATAATCCCTTTTTCGTAAGCTTCCATTGTTACTGAAAACGCATGACCAAGCTCAATGGTATCAAGACCGTACTCATTGCAGCGGTCAATTAAGTAGGAGATGGCCTCGGAATCGCTTAATAAGCAGTTGGAACCAAGTGACCAAGCAGATTCAAACTCGATGCTTTCAACCCTCGTCTTATACTTGCCATCCTTTACTTCAACTTCAATTTTACAACCGACCGGGCAGGCATGGCAGGTGTTGTTGGCAACACGAAGGTGTGTGTTTACATATTCACCGCTATGCTTTTCGGCTTCTTCCCAGTGAGTGAATTGGGAGTTCTTTGTTGGAAGCGCGCCAACCTCATTGATGATATTGGTTAATACGTTCGTTCCGTATACGGATAAGCCGCCTTTATTTGGAGCGGTCAAACCGCCATCTAAAATCGCTTTCACAGCCTTTTTGTTGGCTTCTTTATATTCGTTTTCAAGCTTTGGCGCCGGCATATTGCCTTTTTGGGCTGCTTTAATGACAATCGCTTTTAATTTTTTATAACCAGCAACCGCGCCTGTTCCGCCGCGTCCTGCAGCCCGATCATGCTCGTTGATGAAGCATGAGAAGCGGACGGTATTTTCACCGGCCTGGCCAATGGTCATGACACTCAGGTCCTTCTCACCGTATTGGTCCTTCATCGTTTTAACAAATTCTCTGGCGCTTGTTCCCCACAGGCTTGAGGCGTCGCGAAGCTCGGCTTTGCCTTCTTCGATATAGAGATAAACAGGCTGGTCACTTTTCCCTTTGATGAGAATATTATCGACACCTGCCCATTTAAGGCGTGCCGCTGTCCACCCCCCCATGTGAGAATCTGTTACGGTACCTGTAAGCGGGGATTTTGTGACAACACAAAGGCGTCCGCTCATCGAGGAGCGTGAACCTGTAACAGGACCAGTCATGATGCAAAGCAGGTTCTCAGATGAGAGCGGTTCCACATCGGGGCCGTTATCTAAAACATATTTAACGCCAAGCCCCCGTCCGCCAATATACTTTTTCGCATCTGCTTCGTTGATGGCTCTGTAATCAATGGTACGAGATGATAAATCGACGACTACTTCTTTGTTTTTAAAACCACCTAAATTCAAGCTAATACCCCTCTTCCTATAAAAATGTATAGCAACATCTCTTATTTTTATATATTTTTTTAATAAGAGATTTCTCCCAAAAATTATCTTTAAATCCAATATTTATTGTATCATTTTTACAATATTTTTAAAATTAAAATTTATGTGATAGTAGGAAATTATGAATTTGATAAAATAGAAATAATTGCAATTCATTAACTTGTAGAAATGGGGCGGTTGGATGAGTAACTTAGAGCGGTATTCGAGACAAATTCTGTTTCGGGCCATTGGAGAAGAGGGACAAAAGAAATTGCTGGAAGCCCGAGTGGTTGTGATCGGAGCAGGTGCGCTTGGGACGGTTATTGCGAATCATCTAGTCCGCTCAGGTGTCGGTTATCTTAGGCTGATTGACCGGGATGTAGTGGAGCTGTCCAATCTCCAGCGGCAGACGCTATTTGATGAAGAGGATGCGGAATTAAATCTTCCAAAAGCGATTGCCGCGCAAAAAAGGCTGAATAAAATTAATTCATCCGTTAAGGTTGATGCTGTTATTGCCGATGTTAATTTGGATAATGCTGAAGAGCTGATAAGTGGGATGGATATAATTGTGGATGGAACGGACAATTTTATGACCCGTTTCTTAATCAATGATGTGGCCATTAAGTATGACATTCCTTGGGTTCATGGGGCGGCTGTCAGTTCAAGAGGAATGTTTGCCGTCATCAAACCAGGGATTACTCCTTGCTATCGCTGTCTATTTCCAGATGTTCCGGAAGGATTGGGCGAAACCTGTGATACTGTTGGCGTTCTTTCTCCGTTAACGGATATTATCGGTTCCTTTCAGGCGATGGAAACCATCAAATATCTAGTTGATGCAAAGACGACTCCTAATCTTGAACAAATCGACATCTGGGATATGACGATGATGCAAATGGATATTTCACAGGGGCGAAATCCTAATTGTCCGGCCTGCGTGGAAAGGAGATTTGACTTTCTGGACCGCTCCTCGGAGCAGCAGGCATCCTATACATCTCTTTGCGGGCGGAACACAGTGCAGGTCAATCCTAGAAGGAAACGGGAGCTAGATTTAAAAACAGTTCGTGCAAGGCTTGTAAACAGCACTCAAGCGGCCGGAAATGACTTTCTCGTCCGATTTTCCCCCGAAGAAGGGATTTCCATTGTCATTTTCAAAGATGCCAGGGTCCTAATCCATGGAACTAACGATATCATCAAAGCAAAATCACTTTATGCCAAATATATTGGAGATTAAATAAAAAAAGGCTGACGACTCAGCCTTTTTTTATTTATGAAATCATTTTTTCAATGATTAATCGCTTGCCAGTGTTAATTGTAAACTCAAACCGGTCGTTGACCTTTTCATAATAATAAAAATGATGCTGGACATTGCAAATGAGCTCTTGATTATCAAAAACCATAAAATTGACCCCATCTTTACGATTCTCATCCGAAAGAAAGGACAAATGATTATAACAGTAAATACAGTCATAAATGGAAAAATCCAAAGAATTCAAGGTCGTGACAAATTGGAAAAAGGCATCATCATTAATTCCATCTAAAAGCCGTTCGAGAGAGTAGATTAAATGCTTCCTAATTCTTACAGTATCATGATCCCGCAGCATCGTTACTTCGTTTCCAATTCTGATGTTGCCTGGTTCATACAATATTCCCTTTTTCCAGCGGTTCATCCGGAAGATTTCAATTTCCTGGTGAAGAAATTCCTCTAACATAGAAGCTTCCTCAGTTTCCTCATCAAAAAATATCCATTGATCATTTATTTGTTCTACGGTCCCTTCTGTATAAGACCGCTCTTGAATATCGTATAGATGGATTCGTTGTTGTCGATTCATCGTTAACCTCCATGCCAGATGCTTTCATTTTCCTTTTTTGACATCTTAAAGGGATTTTATAACTACACCTATTTTAAAAAAATCAATTGAATCGTAAGTATATATACAATCTGACCGATTCCATTTCTGTTATGGACAATTAACCAATTCTTTTGGGCTGAATAGAATAATCACCATCTAGGCAGTAAATTTAACTGCAATCACCGAGAGGAGTACAAATTACATGTGTGGTATCTCAGGATGGGTTGATTTTAAAAAATGGGTTGGAAGAGAACAACATTCAATTGAAAAGATGACGCAAACATTGGCAAAAAGAGGTCCTGATGAAACGAATCTATGGGCAGATACACATGTTGGTTTCGGTCATAAGCGGCTGATCGTCGTCGACCCTGCCGGGGGACGTCAGCCCATGTCCAAACAAAAGAATGGATCAACATATACAATTTGCTACAATGGAGAATTATACAACACCGAAGATTTGCGCAAAATTCTCCTTACTAAAGGATATTCTTTTAATGGTCATTCTGATACTGAAGTACTGTTAAGTGCCTATATAGAATGGGCGGAAGAGTGTGTGAACTATTTAAATGGGATCTATGCCTTTGTAGTTTGGGATAGCAAAAAAGAGCAACTCTTTATCGGACGCGACCGATTGGGTGTAAAACCATTATTTTACAAAGAACATCAGGATGGGGTGTTGTTTGCATCAGAGTTAAAAGCTATCCTTGCCCACCCAGAGGTGAAAACAGAGATTACTCATGAGGGTCTGGCAGAGGTTTTGGGTGTTGGGCCATCGAGGTCGCCAGGGTCTGGAGTTTTTAAAGGGATTAACGAATTACGGCCGGCACATGCCCTTACCTTTTCCAAAAACGGCTTGAAAATTTGGCGTTATTGGAATGTAAAAAGTGAGGAGCATAAGGATAATGCGGAGGAAACAGCGGAAAAAGTACGTTTCTTAGTCAGCGATGCCATCACAAGACAGCTTGTTTCGGATGTACCCTTATGTACCTTATTGTCAGGAGGTCTCGATTCGAGTATCATTACAGCCGTTGCCGCTAAAGGTTTAAAAGAGCAGGGGAAAGGGCAGCTTCAAACGTATTCGATTGATTATGAGGGTAATCAGCAATTTTTTACTGCGAATGAATTTCAGCCGGATTCCGACGAAAAATATATTAATCTTATGACAAATACGTTTCAAACGAAACACCATAACGAAATTATTAAACAGCAGCAATTAGTTGATGAATTAGTGGAAGCTGTTCACGTTCGTGATTTACCCGGCATGGCCGATATAGACTCTTCCTTACTATGGTTTTGCAGACAGATAAAAAAGGATTTTGTTGTAAGTCTGTCAGGTGAATGTGCGGATGAAATTTTTGGCGGCTACCCATGGTTTCATCGCAAGGAAGACTTAGAGCGCCCCGGCTTTCCGTGGATGCGATCGGTTGCGGAAAGGGAAAATTTATTAAAGCCGTTTTGGAAGGACCGGTTAAATTTAAGTGAATATAGCTTGGAACAATATCGTCAGACCATCTCCGAAACGCCTAAACTAGAAGGGGAAAGCTTGGAGGAATCAAAGCGAAGAGAGTTATTTTATATCAATATGATATGGTTTATGAACACTCTGTTGGATCGGAAAGACCGAATGAGCATGGGGGCTAGCCTCGAGGTCAGAGTCCCGTTTGCAGACCACCGAGTAGTAGAATACGTTTGGAATATCCCGTGGGAGATGAAAATGTACTGCGGCAGGGAAAAAGGACTTCTGCGTAAGGCCTTTGAGGGCATTTTGCCTGAGGAAGTATTGTACCGTAAAAAAAGCCCTTATCCAAAAACACATAATCCGGAATATACCAAGGCCGTTCAAAATCAGATGCTGGCTATTTTACAGGATAAGTCTTCAGCTATTCATGAATTCTTTGACAAAGAGCAATTGGAAAAACTGACTCAATCTGGAGGAAAATCGTTCAAAGAGCCTTGGTTTGGCCAGTTGATGACAGGACCGCAATTATTAGCCTACTTTGTTCAGCTTCACACATGGTTTAAGGATTACAATATCAATATCGTAAATTAAATTTGGAATAAAAACTTAATTAGATTAAAATGGATGTAGGGAAGAGGGAATCCTCTTCTCTTTTTATGAGGAGGAAGCTAGATGAACAGGATTATACTCATTTTAATCGCAATTTTACTTGGGGTTTCGTCACCGGCCTATGCAAATGTAACAAAAGAAAATCGACAGTGGCAGGATGAAACCATTTATTCTATTATGATTGACCGGTTTAATAATGGGAATACCCAAAATGATTTCGATGTGGATACAAAGAATCTCGAAAAGTACAATGGCGGGGATTTTCAAGGAATTATCGATAAGCTTGATTACATAAAAGACATGGAATTCACGGCAATTCGCCTGACTCCAATTTTTGATAATAGGGAAAATGGTTATCACGGTTATTGGGTGAAGGATTACTATAAAGTGGACGAGCATTTTGGAACAATGAAAGATTTCGAGAAGCTTGTCAACGAAGCACATAAAAGGAAATTGCGGGTAATAATTGATTTTCCTGCAAATTCAGAGGTAAAGGGCAAAAATTTAATTGATGCCGCCACATGGTGGATCAAGAAAACGAATATTGATGGATACAGCCTCCCAGAAGTCAATAAAGTTCCAATTAGCTTTTGGCGGGAGTTTTCGGCTGCTGTAAAGCAGGAGAAAAAAGACTTTTTATTGATGGGAGTCTCCTCGGGAAACACAGCCGATGACTTGGAAGTTTATCATGAAGCGGGAATTGATAGCTTATTTGATTATAACGAGAGTGAACAGATGAGGCAGGTGTTTGCCACTACAGACCGCTCCTTTCAATCGATTCCTCCTGCAGCGGACAAACAAAACTTAGATGCTCATTTTTTTGATAATGAATTTACCAAAAGATTTACCAAAGATATAGTAGATGAAAGACAATTCCCTGGAGCCAGATGGAAAACTGCCTTAACCTATATTTATACGACACCAGGGATTCCCGTTATGTATTATGGGACGGAAATTGCCTTGACGGGCGGAGATATTCCGGATAACCGCAGGCTGATGAATTTCCGGACGGAAAAAGATCTAATCGACTATATAACAAAGCTTGGTGAATTAAGAAATCAACTGCCTTCCTTAACAAGAGGAACGATGGAAATGCTCTATGAAAAGTCCGGAATGGCGGTTTATAAGCGTGTCTATAAAGGGGAAACATCGATAATTGCCATCAATAATACAAACAAATCCCAAAAGGTTACCTTAACTGGCGATCAAGTGGAAGGCGGCAAAGAGCTTCGCGGCCTCCTGGGCGGAGACCTTGTCCGTAGCAGGGATAATCAATATATTCTAATCGTTGATAGGGACAATTCTGAAATATATGTATTGGCGGAAAAAACAGGCTTTAACCTGAAATTTATTGCTGCGGCAGTGATACCGGGGATACTTGCCATTTGGTTTCTTCTGTTAGTTTTTAGACGGGGTAAAACGAATATCGTAGAATAAAGAGGCTGCCTAAGGACAGCCTCTTTTATTATGTGTGCCAGGCATGACAACTATCTAGGTGGTGAAAGTCCACTGTGGGGGTACACATCGACCAACCACTAAGGAAACGCAAGGCGCTTACCGTGAGGTAGGGGCTGGAGGAAGCGTGGAATAAAATCTTGGCTCGACGAACAGAAATCTGATACCAAGGCTTTATAAAAGGATAAGGCTCCATATCAAGTCAAAGTCCAAAAGATGTGCGTAACTTTATAGAGTAAATCAGGCGAGTAAAAGAGGAAAGATAGTTGTCTTACCCTGGGAGGTCTTGCGGATGTACAGAAATACAGTCGAAAAAGGTTAGCCGCAAGAAGTCAGCAGAAGCCATAGTAATGAATGAAAATTCATGAAGGGCTGAACAATTTATAGTGTTTCAACACCACGAATGCGTGAGTGACGTACTCCGAATGTGTTAATGGCGAAAGTATGAGCGTATCTCAAAGGATAACCAAAAGGGAGCTATCACTTACTACGTGAGAGGGAAGGAGAAACGAGTGTGGAACTTTTAGAACAGATTCTAAGTAATAAAAATATGAATGAAGCCTACTTACGTGTCTATAAAAATAAAGGTGCAAGTGGGGTCGATGGAGTAACGGTCGATGAATTAAAGCAATATCTGAAAGAGAATAAGGATGAGCTGCGTCAGCGTATCAGAACAAGAAAATACCAACCACAAGCTGCCTTAAGAGTGGAAATCCCAAAAGAAAATGGAAAGATGCGCAAATTGGGAATACCAACAGTAGTGGATAGAGTAGTTCAGCAAGCCATTCATCAAGTTCTCAGTCCGATATTTGAAGAGCAGTTCAGTGAATTCAGTTACGGCTTTAGACCAAAAAGAAGTTGTGAAATGGCGATTATAAAAAGCTTGGAAATTCTGAATGATGGACACGATTGGGTAGTAGACATTGACCTTGAAAGATTCTTCGATACAGTCCACCACGATAAACTTATGCGAATCATATCTAACACAATAAATGATAGAGACGTCATATCACTAATAAGAAAATACCTTGTCAGTGGGGTTATGGTGAATGGGAAATATGAAGAAACACCAATTGGGACTCCGCAAGGAGGCAACCTCAGTCCGCTCTTAAGTAATATTATGTTAAATGAATTCGATAAGGAATTAGAAAGTAGAGGACTACGATTCGTGAGATATGCGGATGATGCCCTCATCTTTATGAAGAGTGAAAAAGCAGCGAACAGAGTGATGAAATCAATCGTGAAATTTATAGAAGAAAAATTAGGGTTGATAGTCAATGTCGAAAAGAGTAAAATCTCTCGCCCAAAAGAATTGAAATTCTTAGGATTTGGGTATTACTACGATTTCACAAACAAGAGATACCAAGCGAAACCTCACCCAACTTCAGTACAGAAATTTCAAAGGAAGCTTCGACAACTGACAAAGCGAAACTGGAGTGTTCCGCTAGACTACCGAATATTGAAACTGAAACAAGTCATGTTCGGGTGGGTAAATTACTTTAGAATCGCAAATATGAAAAAATTAACAAGTCGAATTGATAAGAAACTACGCTCAAGAATAAGAGTAATCATCTGGAAACAATGGAAAGTATCGGCAAAACAAATCAAGTCGCTAATTCAACTAGGAATACCCGAAGAAGAAGCGAAAGGATTAACGTTCTGCCGGAAAGGATACCGGTATATCGGGTTATCAAAAGTTGTCCAAAGAGCAATCTCAAACAAAAGACTAAAGCAGAGGGGAGTACCCTCTGCTCTAGAACGTTACCTAAAAGTACACACTGTAATATAAATTGAAACGCCGTATACGCGAACCGTACGTACGGTGTTGTGAGAGGGGCGAAAATAGTCAACCTATTTTCCCTCTACTCGATTACCGATAATTAATAAATTGAACATCAATGGTGAGATCTGCTTCACGAACAAGGGATATGATTTTTTGTAAATCATCTCGGTTTTTGCCACTGACCCGGACTTGGTCATCCTGGACCTGACTTTTGACCTTCAGTCCGCTATTTTTAATAATAGTGTTAATTTTTTTTGCATTTTCCTTATCAATGCCTTGAACAAGTTTGGCTCTTTGACGGACGGTACCGCCTGAGGCCTTTTCGATTTTACTATAATCAAGATTTTTAATCGGGACGCCCCGTTTAATTAATTTGCTGAGCAAAACATCTTTAAGCTGGTCCATTTTATATTCATCGTCAGAAATAAGTACCAATTCTTCTTTGTCTAACGAAACTTCACTTTTACTTCCTTTAAAATCGTAGCGCGTACTAATTTCCTTCATCGTTTGTGTAATGGCATTGGTGACTTCTGAAAATTCAACTTTGGATACAATATCAAATGAGCTATCTTTTGACATGACAAAACCTCCGAATTTGCTAAAGTTTCCCTTTATGTCTACATTATAGTAAAATATAGCAGTTCAAACAACCTAAAGGATAACTCCGAGATGGAAAAGGGGAGTATAAGATAATGGCAATAAAAGAACTTATAGGACAAACAACAACTTTAACGGTAGCCCGTCAAGCTGAGTTCGGCTATTTTTTAACAGATGGCAATGAAGATGTATTGCTTCATAATAATGAAGTGAATCGAGATGTTGCGGAAGGCGACGAAATAGAAGTGTTTATCTATGTGGATTCTCAGGGACGTCCAGCGGCCTCCACGACGATACCTGAAGTGGCCGTCGGCCGCTACGCATGGGTTAAGGTGACAGATGTAAAAGAGGAGATTGGTGTCTTTTTAAATATCGGGTTAATGAAAGACATTCTGCTTGGTGCCGAAGATTTACCGGTGCATAAATCGGTTTGGCCCAAGGAAGGGGATATGGTTTATATAACCTTAAGGGTCAACCGAAATTCTCTTTTGTACGCCAAGCTTGCCAGTGACCCGGTAATCCAGTCTATATCCACAAAAGCTTCGAGAAACGAATTTAATAAAAATGTTCAAGGGTACATTTACCGAACGGCCAAAGTCGGCAGTTGGCTTTACACTATTGAAGGCTTCAAAGGATTCATTCATGAATCGCAGCGTCGGATTGAGCCACGTCTGGGTGAGAAGGTTGAGGGGCGAGTCATCGATGTTAAGGAAGACGGAACGATAAACGTTTCCTTACTTGCCAGAAAACAGGAGTCCCAGGATACTGATGCAGTCAAAATATATGAATATCTGATGAGCAGAAATGGTGCTATGCCTTACAGTGATAAAAGCATGCCAGAAGACATTCAAGAGCGTTTTGGCTTAAGCAAAGCCGCATTTAAGCGAGCTCTTGGTAAGCTCATCAAAGAAGGAAAGGTATACCAGGAAGACTTTTGGACCTACGTCAAGAAGGAGTAGATTTTGGCGTACATACTCTTTTCCAAATTGACAGACACTACTAAGCGAAAGCAGATGGAAAGGGGTAAGAAAATGCCACACACATCCGATAATGATAAAAAGGCACAAGACAATAATGCGTTGCACCATGAAAAAAATATGATGCGAGAAAAAAATCGCCAAGCAGGAAAAAATCAGTACTCGAAGAAAACCGATCATAAATGAAAACTTGCCGATTGGCATGTCCGATAGGACGGTTCATGAGGCGTAGTTTAATTTATGCTATTAACAAAATAAAAAACAGAGCCCAGAGCTCTGTTTTTTATTTATGAAGGAATTTTATTCAAGAAGAAAATGGAGATGGTCCCTGCACCGGTATGGGCCCCAATTGCTGAGCCGATGGAGGAAATATAAACTTCTTTTGGCTGGAATTCCTCCTCAAGCATCGCTTTTACTTCTAGTGCCGTCACTTCATTATCCGCATGACTGATGCCAATGATCTGGTTTGACAAGTTCTCGCCACGTTCATATGCAAGTTCAATTAGGCGCCGGAGCACTTTTTTCTTACCGCGGATTTTTTCAATTGGAACCAGTTTGCCGTCTTCCACATTCAAAATTGGCTTAATATTTAATAAGCCCCCAAGAAATGCTGAAGCTTTTGAGACACGGCCGCCTTTAGCTAAATAATCCAAATCTTCAACCGTAAAAAGATGCTCCATATGGTTTGCTCTAAACTGGACATCTCTTAAGATTTCATCTTTTGCTGCATTTTGTGCTGCAAGTTTTGCTGCTTCCATCACAATTAAGCCTTGACCGAGAGAGGCACATTTAGTATCGACAATGGTTAAATTAAAATTTGGATATTTTTCCTTGACTTGGTCAAGAATCATAACAGCGGTTGAATATGTTCCGGATAGTTCGGATGAAAAGGCTATGTATATTCCGTATTCATTATTTTCCGCCATTTTTGTAAATACTTCCTCAAACAGAAGTGGTGAAACCTGAGAAGTTTTCGGTACTGATCCATTCCGGATAGAATCATAAACCGCTTTCGGGTCTATGCTTTTGACATCTTCATATTCTTCACCGTTAATGAGGACCTTTAAGGGAAGTAATGTGACGTTGTTTTCTTCATAAAAACTTTTAGGTAAATCGCATGCGCTGTCAGCTAGTATTTTTACCTGCATGAAGCTCACCTCATTCAAAATCTTATCATACTCGTTTTAAGTGTATCGGTTTCATCTGGAAAAAACAATTAATTTATTAAGGTTGAAGTAAAAATAAAGGGGGATTTATCAATGGTTTGGCAGGAAACAAAAAAAATCGTCATCGTCATTGTGGGTGCTTTTTTGACTGCCCTTGGAATGAATTTATTTCTTATTCCCGCCAATGTTTATTCAAGCGGTTTTACAGGAATTGCTCAACTGCTTTCTAAAGTATTGACCGAATATACACCGTTGAACATTTCAATGGGGGTCTTGCTGTTGTTATTAAATATCCCGGTTGCGTTCCTAGGATGGAAAAAGGTAGGGAAGTCCTTTACCATTTATAGTTTTCTTAGCGTGGTTCTTTCTTCATTATTTCTGGAGCTTATTCCAATCCATCGGATGTCTCATGATATTTTGCTTAATGCTGTCTTTGGCGGTGTCATTATTGCGGCGGGCGTCGGGATCACCTTAAAATGGGGCGCCTCTACCGGAGGGCTTGATATTATTGCGATGGTGCTTTCAAGAATGAAGGATAAACCGATTGGCCCGTATATGCTTCTCTTGAATGGCATTATTATTATTACGGCCGGTTTTCTATATGGCTGGGAAAAAGCTTTGTACACGCTTGTTTTTTTATACACTTCAACAAGGGTGATTGATGCGATTCATACCAGGCATGCCAAGCTTACCGCGTTTATTATTACGAAAAATGCGGATGAGCTTAAGAAAGCGATTCATAAGAAACTGGTCAGAGGAATCACCATGCTTCCGGCGAAGGGTGCTTTTTCTAACGAAACAAGGGAAATGTTAATGATCGTCATTACCCGCTATGAATTATTTGATTTAGAGAGAGTGATTAAAGAAGTTGACCCCCATGCGTTTACAAATATAATTCAAACAACCGGAGTTTACGGTTTTTTTCGCAGAGACTAAAGGAAAAAGGAGCTCCATATGCGTATATTATGTTGTATCATGTTACTTTTCTTTCCTATGGTAATAAAAACAGATGCAAATGGGGTGGACCAATTGGCATACAAATTTTATGTAATCCCAACAAGCATGCCTGAGCAATTAACGATCGAAATGTTTTTAAAAAATGAGGAGGATTTCCCGCTCCATTTTGAATTTCCCACTTCACAATTTTATGAAATTAAAATTTTTGATACTGCGGGCCGTGAAGTATATGACTACTCAAAAGGCCGGTTTTTCCTTCAGGCGTTTCAAACCATCAGTCTTAAAGCACATGGTAGCAAGAAATGGCTTGAGACATGGGACTATCATTTTATGGGAAAAAGAGTTCCAGCGGGGGAATATACCATCCAAGCCGTTTTAAGGGCAGCAAGCTTGAACAGCAAGCCAGTAACTGACCGCTCGAAACTGAACATAATGCAAAAAATATATGTACCTGAGGAAAATGCTGTTTTCCGAAATATAAAAATATCAGGAACAAAAGGAAACTACCAAGTCAGCGGAGAAGTAAAGTCACCAAACAGGTTGGTTTATTATTCAGTGGAGGATGGGCATAGAGAATTCCTGAGGGAGCAAAAGCTTGATGTTGCCGGAAAAGGTGATAAATGGAGACCTTTTAAGGTAGATATTCAGATTCCAGCTGAAAAGCTTCCAAACCATGGTGGGGTCTTTCTGAATTTTTATGAAAAAAATGCTGAGGGCAAGAGGAGTAATCCTTACCCTGCATTATTAGAAAGATTTGAATGAAAAAAGCGGAAGTCGCCTCCCTAGGTACTTCCGCTTTCCTCATTTACTGTCCAGCTTCAGCGCCTAGGGGCTCGCAGGTCTACAGCCAATCGTCAAGAAGGCTAAAAGGCAGCCTTCTAGCAGGCTCGTCTTATGCCTGTCGCCCCTGTTCAAGGCGCTTCCGCTTTTCTTATTATTGGATCTGGTCAAGCTCTTGTTGCATTTCTTGGAGCTGTCTTTGCTCAGCGACCGTCGAGTTGGCATAAGCAGAACTTAGGGCATTCTTGGCTTTTGCCACTGCTGTGTCACGTTCACCTGGGCCGGCAGTTATTGCCGATTCAACAAATCTACGTGCTTCCTGGAATAAACGGTTACCCATCGTTAAATTCCTCCAAGCGAGGATTCTTGCACATTGGCCATTTTCTGAGCTTCCGCTTCAGCGTAGGTCATGTGATAAGGAATCCGTTCTGAATGCTTGTTGACCGAATCCTTTCCTTGCTGGACAAAGCGTTTTGATTTGTTTGATCTACCCATTCGAATCCCTCCAATATGCTAAAAAGCTCGGATTGAAACAGCTTCGCTGCCTCATCCATAGTATGCTCCAACATTGAGGGGTTCATATAGGTAAACAATGGTGACTAGATGTAATTATTTTAAACGTAACAAATCAGTCAAATATTCTGCGACTCCATCTTCTTCATTGGTAAGGGTAACATCATTGGCGATATTTTTCACTTGGTCAATGCCATTTCCCATCGCAATTCCATAACCGGCATATTCAAGCATTTCTAAGTCATTATCCTCATCACCAAAGGCAATCACTCTTTGTTTGGAGATACCATAATAATCCGCCGCTTTTTTTAACCCTACTGCCTTATTTAAGCCGGACTTAATGATTTCGATAACATGCCATGGGGCAGCCCAACTGCGGTGATCGATGACTTCGGCATGGGCGTCAGATAGATGGCCGCGGATCTTCTTTAATTGGTCTTCCTCTGTATGGATGAGCAGGCTTGTCGGTGAATCCTTCAAATAATTGCTTAAATCACCTGTGGTAATATTGGGATTGCCAAAATTAAAAATCTCAATCAGCTTTTGGTCATGATAATGGAAGTAAACATCATCCATCACTTCAGCAATTATGTTGTGAAAATGAAAGCTGCGGCAGGCCTCCACGATATCTTTTGCCACGCTAATATCAAGCGGCTCATGGAAAAAGCCCCATTTCGGATTCCGGGGATGATGCATGAAGGCTCCATTGAAATTAACAATTGGGGTATCTAAATCCAACTCTCGATAATACATTTCGCTGGAACGATATGGCCTCCCAGTGGCGATCATCACGATATGGCCATCTTCTCTTGCTTTTCTTAAAACTTCCTTCGTTTTTTCCGAAATCGTTTTATCATCTTTTAATAAAGTTCCGTCTAAGTCCAATGCAATTAAATGTCTATCTGTCATTTGAAACCTCTCTTTGGAAGTATTTGTTTCTATTATCAATATGTTATCAATTTATATTAAAACTGTAAAAAAATTCACTTCAAATGTTTCTGAAACGCGCTATACTGGTTTTCGAAATACCTTTTGTTATAATGGTTACAATAAAACTGAACAGGAGTGAAGATAAAATGAATGAAGATCTAAAAGAAAATATAATGGGTGCCCTTGAGCTTGTTATTGACCCTGAGCTTGGCGTCGATATCGTCAATTTAGGCTTAATATATAATACTGAAATGGACGACGAGGGAAAACTGACGGTTACTATGACATTAACAGCAATGGGCTGCCCACTTGCCGGTACAATTGTTGATCAGGTAAAAAGAGCATTGGCTGATATCCCGGAAGTCAAGGATGTCGATGTCAATATCGTCTGGAATCCTCCTTGGAATAAGGACATGATGTCCCGTTATGCAAAAATTGCACTGGGAATTCGTTAAGGAGGACCTTCAGCAGGATGAAAAATAAAGTCATTTTAGTTAGTTCAAATCAGTTGGGTAAAGGCGATCAGGTTTTAGGGGAGAATGTTTTAGAGACTTTCTTTACTGTTTTAAAACAAAGAGAGGAACTCCCAGCAGCTGTTTTTTGCATGAACAGTGGGGTATTAACGTTGACTGAGGATTCCTTTGTATCCGTTCATTTAAAAGAGTTGGAGGATAAAGGTGTTAACATTTTTGCGTGTAAAACCTGTGCCGACCACTACGGTGTTAGCGAAAAATTAACAGTTGGCAAAATAAGCGGAATGGCTGACTTTGTTGAGCTGTCTTCAAAATACGAAGTTTTAACCATCTCATAAAAGCAGAGCGATATGCTCTGCTTTTTATATTCACAAATCGTCCATATAATGAAAGCAGATTGTGAGGTAGTTCACTTTTTTCAAACATAAACACCTTTATAATACGAAGTAATAAGGCTATTTAGTTTGAACTAGCCGTTTTATAGGAGGCGTTTCAAGATGGATTTTAGCCGAGACTTTAATAAAGATCCGTTTATTGTCATTTGGGAACTAACTCGAGCATGTCAATTAAAATGTCTGCACTGCCGTGCAGATGCCCAGTATACGAGGGACCCTCGAGAACTTACGCTTGAAGAAGGCAAGCATTTGATTGATCAGATATATGAAATGAATAATCCGCTTCTTGTATTTACCGGCGGAGATCCGCTTATGAGAGAGGATATTTTTGAAATTACCAAATACGCAGTCTCAAAAGGGGTACGTGTTTCGATGACACCAAGCGCTACTCCTAACGTAACAATTGATGCAATGCGTAAGGCTAAAGAAGTCGGACTTTCTCGTTGGGCGTTCAGCCTTGATGGTCCTACTGCTGAGATTCATGACCATTTTCGTGGGACAGCGGGCTCTTTTGACTTAACAATGGAACGAATTAAATATTTACATGAACTGGAAATGCCGATTCAGATTAACACCGTAGTATCCAGATATAATTACGAACATCTTGATGAAATGGCGAAATTGGTTGAAGAATTAAAATGTGTTCTGTGGAGTGTCTTTTTCCTTGTTCCCACCGGAAGGGGACAGGCATCTGATATGATATCGCCTGTGGAGCATGAAAAGGTGCTAAGATGGCTCTATGATCTAAGCAAGCGAGTTCCTTTTGATATTAAAACCACGGAGGCGATGCATTACCGCCGTGTAGTAATCCAGCAAAAAATGCGTGAAGCCAAAGAACAGACGGAGGAGATCAGCTATTTATCTGCGTTGACAGAAAAAGGCTTAACTGGCTCGATTGATGGCCTAGGCCGTGCACCAAAGGGTGTAAATGACGGCAATGGCTTTGTGTTTATTTCTCATATTGGAGATGTCTATCCGAGCGGCCTGCTTCCGGTTAAAGCAGGAAATATTAGGGAAACCCCTTTGGCGGAAATTTATCGCGAGTCGCCAATCTTTAAGGCACTTAGAAATCCAGATGGATTTAAAGGGAAATGCGGTGTCTGTGAATTCCGACATGTATGCGGCGGCTCAAGATCAAGGGCATACGCCATGACTGGGGATTATTTAGAAAGTGAACCATTCTGCGTTTATATTCCTAAGTCTTTAAGGGAAAAACAAACACAATAAATTTATAGAGGCAATCGATTCTCGATTGCCTCCTCTCAAAAAACTATTCAATGCTGCAATAAACAGTGGAACAATTTTCACAGCCAATTTCATCTTTTAAATATTGCAAATCGAGGACGGTAATTTTACCTCGTTTAATGGAAATGATGTTATCACGCTTCAGCTCACTTAAGATACGGTTTGTACTTTCCCGTGAAGTGCCGCAGAAATTTGCCAGCTCTTGATTGGTCAACGGCAGATCGATTAATATTCCATCACTTTTTGGTACCCCATAGCTATTGGTCATCCGGATTAAGGTTGAAAATAAAGCGCCGCGCTTTCCGTTTAGGACAAGGTCGCGAAATTTTGTCTGCGTTTTGCGGAAGTGATCGCTCATCCACTTCATAAATTCAAAGGCAAGCTTGCTGTTTTGGAAAATTTCACTTTCAAGTACTTCTTTTTTTATTGCCGCGATCTCACCTTCTTCAAGAACTTTGGCACTTAATAAATATTTTGGACTATCAGTGAAAAGGGTTAATTCTCCGCAAATATCGTTTTCTCCGCAAATTCTTAGTGACAACTCCCGCCCATCTGCTGTAATTTTGCTGATTTGAATTTTACCGGAGATAATGACATATAAATCATCAGCAAGCATCCCTTCCTGAAATAGAAATCTTCCCCGTTCACTTTTAAACTTCCGATCAGCAAAATTAAGCAGTTCTTTTATTTCAATTGAATGAGTTGGTTTCATTGTCGTAACCATTTTTCTCCACCCCTGTACTATATTTCTATATAAATAACTTGGATTCGTTAGTAACATTTTATATCAAGATTAGTCACGTAGAAGTAGTAAACAATGACAATATAGTGAAAACTGTACGATTTTTTTTGAGGGAAATATGGATAGTGAAGAAAGTAACAGTATTTTTTTAAACCATCTGTTACAATGGTATTAAAATGAGCTTCTTTATTTATTGGAGTTGATTAAATGGAAAAAACAATCATTACAGATAAATTTAATAGACCGTTAAGGGATTTAAGAATTTCCGTTATCGATAGATGTAATTTTCGTTGTCAATACTGTATGCCAGCCGATCAATTCGGGCCGGATTTTGAATTTCTGCCAAGAAGCGCCCTTCTGACCTATGAGGAAATTGAACGGTTAGCAAAAATCTTCGTGCGGCTAGGCGTGAAAAAAATCCGCTTGACAGGCGGTGAGCCACTGTTAAGAAGGGATTTACCGATTCTCATTGAAAAGCTTGCCGCAATTGAAGGCCTTAGTGATATTGGCTTAACAACAAATGGCGTTCTTCTTCCTAAATTGGCTGCGAAATTGAAGGAAGCAGGCTTGAAGAGAGTGAATATCAGCCTCGATAGTCTTGATGATGAATTATTTGGCAAAATCAATGGCAGGGGAATTGGGACCGGTCCTGTTCTTGAAGGAATTCAAGCTGCTAAAGATGCAGGATTAGGCGTAAAATTAAATATGGTCGTCAAAAAGAATTTAAACGACCAAGACATTATTCCAATGGCTAAATTCTGTAAAGAAAAAGGGCTGGAGCTGAGGTATATTGAATATATGGATGTTGGCTCCACCAATGGCTGGAAAATGGATGATGTTGTGACGAAAAAGGAAATTTACGAAATGCTAAAGGCGGAATTTGAATTGGAACCGGTTGACCCTGCTTACTATGGTGAGGTTGCTAAGCATTATCGCTACAAAGGTACCGATGCCAATGTTGGTTTTATTACCTCCGTTTCGGAATCGTTCTGTTCCAGCTGTACCCGGGCCCGTCTTTCTGCGAATGGCCAGATTTTTACTTGTTTATTTAACGGCAATGGCCAAGATCTTCGTAATTTTATGAGAAACGGCGCATCCGACCAACAAATTTCCGGAAGAATTGCGGAGATTTGGAATGGCAGAAATGATAGATATTCAGATGAAAGAACGGCCGAAACAAACAAAAATCGAAAAAAAATCGAAATGTCCTATATCGGCGGTTAAACAAATTGCAAAGAAAAGAAAACAGCCTGCAATCACAGGCTGTTTTCTTTTCTTAAATATATCTTGGGAATAGAATGTTATTTTCCAAATGAACATGCATAAAGGTTAGTCCTTCGAGATCTTCTAAACGGTTATAAACCAGCCGATACGTACCGCAGGTATCAATCGGCGGCGTAAAGTCGCCGGTAATCTTCCGAAGCTCTTTCAATATGGCGCCGGCATTGTCATGTTCTTTCTCAAGTTCGATTATCATGTTAATCGCTTCTTCGCGATTTTCCACTGTTCCGTCTGCCAGTTTACGAATGATTGGGAATACGGTTTCTTCTTCTTTTGCCATATGTTCTAACATTTCTTTTTTCAATTCCTGGTAGAGCTCATAGACCTTTAGCAATTCAGGATGATTGTCTCCATGAACGCGGGACACCTTTGTCACATAAGGACTAAGCATTTTAAATTCTTCTTCCGTTGCCCGGTGGTAATTAGCGATCACATGGTCAATGATGGTGTTGGAATCAGAGTTAGTCCAAACTTCTAAATCGGTTTCTTTGGACTCATTTTTTTCATAAACCGCTTTTAAATCCTCTAAAATAGAATCGATATCAAGATCGCCTTGGGTTGCAGCTTCGGAAAGCGGGATATTACCGCCGCAGCAGAAATCGATTCGATAACGTTTAAATACATCACTTGTTTTTGGTAATTCGTTTACAATATCTTTAACTAATGAATTTGCCGAAAATGGGAAAGTCATCATGAATATTCCTCCTTGATAAAAGGGTTTTTCTATTTACATTAAGCATAATCGAAAATGAAATAAAAAATGGTGACTAAAATCACACTATCTGCGTGATTTTGATTTTTCCCTCAGCAGAAAAGTTTCGATTTTGTGACTTTTGATATGTCTATAAGTTTTTTGTAAGCTTATAATGGATACAGTTAAAATACATAACGTTCAAAAATGATAGGAGCCGATGAATTTGTTTGAAAGACGACAACCCATTCCAATCGGAGAAGCAGTTCAAAAAATAATGGAATACCAATTGTCCGGTGAGACGGAATATATCAACATAGAAGAAAGCTTTGGCCGATTTTTATCTAAGGATTTAGTTGCCACCTGCGATGTCCCTCACTTTGACAGGGCACCCTATGATGGTTTTGCTGTTAGAGCAATAGATACACAAAATGCATCCCAAGCTAATCCGGTGGAATTTGAGGTAATTGACCATATTGGGGCGGGGATGATTTCTAACATGACCGTAACAGAAAATCAGGCAGTCAGAATTATGACTGGCGCGATTATGCCTGAAGGAACTGATGCTGTTGTTATGTTCGAAGTAGCGAAAACCTACGAAAAAGATGGGAAGCCGTTTATGTCCATTAAGCGCAGTTTTAAAAAGGGGGATAACGTCTCCTTTCGTGGGGAGGATGCAAAAGAGGGAGAGGTACTAGTTAAAAAAGGTACACTAATTAACCCTGGAATTCAAGCAATGCTTGCCACTTTTGGCTATAAGCATGTTCCCGCAGCCAAAAAACCGATTGTTGGCCTGTTTGCAACTGGTACAGAATTATTGGATGTTGGTGACCCTTTAGTTCCTGGCAAAATCCGCAATAGCAATTCTCATATGATTGCCGCCCAGATTGAGAGGGTTGGTGGTATCGTTCACTATTTTGGAAAGCTTCCAGATGAATTTGATACCTGCTTCGAGGCTGTGAAAAATGCCGTAAACAAGGTTGATTTGTTGATTACAACTGGCGGGGTTTCAGTTGGTGATTTTGATTACCTGCCAGAGATTTACGAAAAGCTTGGTGCCGAGGTTTTATTTAATAAAGTGGCAATGCGGCCTGGAAGTGTTACAACAGTGGCCAGCCATAACAGAAAGCTTCTCTTTGGTTTATCCGGTAATCCGTCTGCTTGCTATGTCGGATTTGAATTGTTCGCAAGGCCAATTTTGCGCAGAATGCTTTTTTCTGAAAAACCTCATTTAAGGAAGGAGCAAGCAATCCTGGAGGTGGATTTTCTAAAAGCCAATCCATTTACAAGATTTGTTCGCAGCTCTGTTTTTATCGAGAACGGCCGGTTAAAGGTGACGCCAAGCGGCCTGGATAAATCCAACATTATCATGAGTCTTGCCGGTGCAAATTCATTAGCCATCCTCCCGGGTGGAACACGTGGGTTCGCTGCCGGAACTGAGGTAGATGTTCTTTTGCTTGAAGATCAGTTTGGCAGTGGATGGCCTTGGTAGGGCCGGTCATTTTTCAAGTTACCGGTTACCAGGATAGCGGGAAAACAACATTTATTGAAAAGCTTCTTCATGGCTTGAAGGCAGAGGGATTAATGACGGCTGTTATTAAACACCATGGTCATGGTGGTAAACCAGATGTTTTGCCTAAAAAGGACTCAACCAGGCATCTTGAAGCTGGTGCGATTGCTTCGATTGTTGAAGGAGAGGGAAGGCTGCTCCTGCAAACCGAACAGTTGGAGTTCAAATTGGATAAACAAATAAACCTGCTTGGCTTATTCAATCCGGATATTATCTTAGTTGAAGGACATAAACAAGAAAGTTTTCCAAAGATGGTCCTCCTGCGGGATACGCGTGACCTTTCCCTGATAAAAATGCTGAAAAATATTGCAGCGGTTGTTTATTGGGAGGAAGGGATGGAGGGGGCAATTAGTGAGGTTTTGGAAGTTCCATGCTTTCATATTGGCGATGCAAAAGCTGAGCATCAGATTGTTCGATTATTAAAACAGATGCATGATATGGAAACGGCTGACTCGAATAACTGAGTCAGCCGTTAATTTGATTTCAATCTACCCTGCAAATGTCCACAGGACAATCTTCGCAATCAATTTCATTTTTTAAATAATCAATGTCATGAATGGTGATCGTGCCTTTATTTATGGAAATAACCCCTGTCTTCCTTAAGTCAGCCAATAGTCGATTGACAACCTCCCTGGAGGTTCCACAGAAATTTGCCAGTTCCTGATTGGTTAAAGGCAATTCAATCAAGATTCCATTGATCGTTTTGACAGCAAAACTGTTGCTGATTCTGATTAAGGTTGAATATAAGGCACCTTTTTTTCCGTGTAAAACCAAGTCGCGAAATTTTGTTTGAGTTTTTCGGTATTGAAGACTCATCCATTGAATGAATTCAAATGAAAGAGGAAGATTTTGCGATAATTTTTCTTCCAGAAACTCTCTCTTTATTACCGCCGCTTCACCGCTTTCAATAATTCGTCCGCTTAACAGATATTTTGGCTGAGGGGAGAATAAATGTAACTCTCCCACAAAATCTCCGCTTGAACACATCCTTAAGGTAAGCTCTCTACCATCAGGAATAATTTTACTAACATGAAGAATCCCGCTTTTAACAATATATAACTCATTTGCTGGCATTCCCTCTTGAAATAGAAAGGAGCCTTTCTCCATTTTCTTTGTATGTTGTACTGTTTCGAAAAGACGAGACAATGTGACAGGCATTTCTTTAATGGACTGCATGCCGATACCCCCTTTTATGGGAATTTAAAAGCGATGAATCGCTCAGTAAAAATTTATAAGATATTACTGTAATTATATTGTTAATAATGAATCAATCGCAATAAATGGATGGATAAGTTCATATAATCGTCAAAATTTGGGTACAAAGCAATATTTCTTAGGAAATATTGTCGAACATTGTGAAATTGAAGGAACTTCCTTTAATGAACAAATGCTTAAAGGGAATAATAAAATCGAAATCGATAAGGAGGGAAAAGCATGGGACAAAGCCGTCAATTCGGGCCGGGAAAAAAAGCACCGAATAATGGTGTTTATATTGAAGTTGGGGATACAGGTGATAACGTAGTCAATCCCAAAAAAATAAAGTTAAAAGCCGGCGACAGATTTCCGGAAAACTCAAATGATGACCGTGTATGGACTTACCAGAGAAAGCCATGATTAATATAAATTTGTTGAAAGAGCTGTCCGGACCGGATGGCTCTTTCAAATTTTACTTTTAAATAAAGGATGAATTATAATATAAGTAATAGGTCAAAAAAGGTCAAAGGATGTGAAAACTCATGGATTTAAACCGAATGACGGAGCGGATGCAGAATGGTTTAATGGATGCTCAAAGTATTGCCATTAAATATAACCACCAAGAAATAGATGAGCCCCATTTGTTTTTAGCGCTTTTAAATCAAGATGACAGTCTTGCTGCATCCGTATTGGAAAGGGTCGGGATTTCCGCTAAAAAAGCAGAAGAAAGTTTGCTTAAGGCACTTGCCAAGAAACCACAGGTCACCGGCAGTGGAATTGAACAGGGAAAGCTTTATATCACAGCCAAACTGCAAAAATTATTGGTAAGTGCTGAAGAATACGCGGCAAAATTCGCTGATGAATATCTATCCATCGAGCATATTCTGCTTGCCGCAGCAAACGCGAACGATACGGAAATTAAAACAATTATTCATTCATTTGGCCGCACCTCGGAAGATCTTTTAAAGGTTATAAAAGAAATAAGGGGGAATCAAAGGGTGACAACACAACATCCTGAAGCGGGATATGATGCTTTAAAAAAATACGGGCGGGATCTTGTAGCAGAAGTAAGAGCCGGGAAAATGGACCCTGTCATTGGCAGAGATACAGAAATAAGAAATGTTATCCGCATTCTTTCAAGGAAAACAAAAAATAATCCCGTTCTAATTGGTGAGCCTGGTGTGGGGAAAACCGCCATTGTTGAAGGATTGGCCCAGCGGATTGTTAGAAAAGATGTACCAGAAGGCTTGAAGGATAAGACTATTTTTGCCTTGGATATGAGTTCTCTGATTGCTGGTGCGAAATTTAGAGGTGAATTCGAAGAAAGATTAAAGGCAGTTTTGAATGAAATTAAAAAAAGTGAAGGGCAAATATTGCTATTTATCGATGAAATCCACACGATTGTAGGTGCGGGAAGAACTGATGGAGCGATGGATGCCGGAAATATGTTAAAACCAATGCTGGCCCGGGGTGAGCTACATTGCATCGGGGCAACCACACTTGATGAGCACCGTAAATATATTGAAAAAGACCCTGCACTTGAACGGAGATTTCAGCAGGTCCTTGTTCAAGAACCGGATGTTGAAGATACAATCTCCATCTTGCGGGGGTTAAAGGAACGGTTTGAAGTACATCATGGGGTGAAAATTCACGACCAGGCCTTGGTCGCTGCTACTACCTTATCTGACCGCTATATTACGGACCGCTTTTTGCCTGATAAAGCAATAGACCTTGTCGATGAAGCCTGTGCGATGATTCGGACCGAAATTGACTCGATGCCAACTGAGCTGGATGAAGTGATCCGCCGGGTGATGCAATTGGAAATAGAAGAAGCTGCGTTAACAAAAGAGCAGGATGAGGTTAGTAAACAAAGACTCCGCTCCTTGCAAAAAGAGTTGGCTGATTTGAAGGAACAGACGAATGCTATGAAGGCGAAGTGGCTTGAGGAAAAACAAACCATTAATAAATTACAGGAAAAACGGGAGCAAATTGAAAAACTTCGCCGCGAGCTGGAGCAGGCAGAAGATAAATATGATTTAAACAAGGCAGCAGAACTTCGTCACGGTCTCATCCCAGCTACGGAGAAAGAGCTATTGGCACTTGAAGAAAAAGCTGAAAGTGACGACCGGCTTCTACGTGAAGAAGTAACTGCAGAAGAGATTTCCAATATTGTTTCAAGATGGACAGGGATTCCGCTTTCCAAGCTTGTCGAAGGTGAGCGGGAAAAGCTATTAAGACTGGAATCAATCCTGCATGAACGGGTCATTGGACAGGATGAAGCAGTAAGTTTAACTGCTGACGCTGTTTTGAGGGCACGCGCAGGGATTAAAGACCCGAACAGACCAATTGGTTCATTTTTGTTTTTAGGACCGACTGGAGTTGGTAAAACAGAACTTGCGAAGGCGCTAGCGGAAAGCTTATTCGATAGTGAAGAACATATGATCCGGATTGATATGTCGGAGTATATGGAGAAGCATGCTGTTTCACGTCTTATTGGTGCACCTCCCGGCTACGTAGGTTACGAGGAAGGCGGCCAATTAACGGAAGCAGTCCGTCGAAAACCGTATTCGGTTATATTGATGGATGAAATTGAAAAGGCGCATCCTGAAGTATTCAATATCCTCCTGCAGGCACTTGATGATGGGCGAATTACAGATTCCCAAGGCCGGGTTGTTGACTTTAAAAATACAGTCATTATTATGACATCCAATATTGGGTCACACATTTTACTTGAACGAAATGAAAATGAACAAGAAATCTCAGAAGGAACGAGAGAAAAAGTGTTGAATCTTCTGAGAGCACACTTCCGGCCGGAATTTTTAAATCGTGTAGACGAAACAATTCTCTTTAAGCCATTGTCTATGGACGATATTAAGAATATTGTCGTCAAGCTTTTAAAAGAGCTTAAGGCAAGGTTAAAAGAGAAACAAATCGATATCACGATTGATGATCAAGCGAAGGAATTCATTGCCGCAAATGGCTTTGATCCTGTATACGGGGCAAGACCGCTGAAACGTTATATTCAGCGAAATCTTGAAACAAAGCTTGCCCGTGATATTATTGCAGGAAAAATTCATGATGGGACAAACGTCGAGATTACAGTTGAAGACGGGGAAGTGGCTTTAAAAATCATTTCATAAAAGCCATCGAATTAAAAAAGGTCCTCCCATTGGGGGAGGACCTTTTTTAAAAAGTCTTAGTGTTTTTCAACAGGTTCATTTGGAATAACTGTCGAAATAATGAAAATTAAAATGGTAATTCCTACAGATAAAATGGCACCAAGCTTGAAATCAAATGCCGCACCGGACATCGAGCTGACTACATATGTAAGCATTTCCGTTAAAAGAAAAGCCCAGAAAAAAGTCCAAAAGAAACGCATATTTTTTCACCTGCCTATTTTAGCTAATAGGAAAGAATAAATTTTATCAAATTTATTCTTTCCTAACGCATTAAGTGCAACTACGCCTCTGTCTTCGCCCTTTAGGGCTCGCCAATCGGCGAGTTTTCTATACATCCAATCTTATATTACCACATGATATGAAATTAATGAAAGGGTTTCTTTAAGCTAATAAGAAAATATAAAATTTCCCCAAATTTTATATTTTCTTAACGCATAAATTCAACTACGCCTCTGACTTCGTCCTAACGGACTCGCCAATCGGCGAGTTTCCATTTACAAATAAACGAGTAATAAAAAATAGGCAATGCCCCATTCATCTTTTGTGAAATGACATACATTATCATGAGGAAATATGGAAAAAGGAGTTTTATCTATGGAATGTCGGAGTTTTCAAATGGATTCCCAATGGAACATTATTTATTATCCTGAAAAGCCTACCGGGTTTGGGGTCTTAGTAATCGGAGATGAACGGCATTTTGTGGACGAGAGTAAAAGCTTTTGGACTCAAAATGAAGGAAAGCAAATCATAATCAACGATTTAAAAGAAAAAGGATACACCATTTTTTCCTCAAATCTTTATGGGCGGAACTGGGGCAGTGATAATGCGGTTGAGCTTGCGCAAAGCCTGTATCAACATGTCATTCGAAGTGAAATTCTTAATCAAAAAATTCATATTTTGGCAGAGGGCATGGGCGCGCTAGTTGCTCTAAAATTAATGGAGAAAATGAAAGACAACATCAGATCGGTTATCCTCCTAAATCCTGTGCTTTCTTTAAAATATCATCTCCAGCAAGAAAAAGAACATAAATTTTTTTATAAAAAATTAATCAGGGAATTAGTTGCAGCCTATCAAACAAATCAGCAAGACCTTGAAAGTGCCATTTCTAAAATGGACGATATTGTAAATCTTAATTACGACTGCCCGATACAAATCATCCATATCTTGGCCGGCGGCAGATCCTATAACCAATCGAAACAATATCAGCAGATCCTCGGACCCTCAAAAATAAATCCAACGTTTATTCTTCTGGAAAAAAAGAAACAGCTAGGTAAAATATGTGCCAAATTTCTAAGCAGCCACGAATCGGTCTTGTGACCATCCCTCCTCAAGTGAAATAATTCCTTATTGAAGAGCATAGGATTCAGTAAGGTAGTTTGGGGAGGGTGATGAAATGGACAAGGCTGTCATTTGGGGCGTTTTCGACTTTGTCAATTTTCACGTTTGTAAAACGTTATTAAATAAAGGCATAGAGGTTACTGGTATCCATTTAGAGGATACAGGCAAAATCCCTTATTTAGATGAAAAAAGGCTTGAAGTGGGGAGAAATGCTAATTTTGACGAGTACTCCTTCTCACAATGGAGGAAAAAAATACAGAACCGATCAGCTGAAAACCAACTGTTTATTTTTTCTATTTATGATCTTTACATGCTTCGGCAAGAACATCTATTATTAAATGTGCAAGTTAGAGAAACAATATTGGATTATCTTAAAAAGTATAATAGAAATATAGAGGTACTTTTTATTTTGCCTATGCAAATGTTGGAAACGAACGAGGAAACTGCTGTTTTAGATTTTCAAAGGCAAATAAAAAATCTGGTGGAAAACTTCAAAATTATTTACCTGCCATCTGCTTACGGACCTTGGCAGCCCAACGCTTTTTTTATTCAACAAGCTATTGTTGCGGCCATTACAGATATAGCTATTTCAATTAATGATAGGGAATGGACTGAAGATGCAGTATATGTTGAAGATGCTGCTGAATCTATACTTGAACTGATTGAAGGAGAGGAATCAGGGGCATTTATTGTGGAAAGCGGTCAGGAGAATTATTGGGATAAATGTGTCACTTATTTAAATATTACGGAACAGTGGGAACAGTCCAAAAGGCGGATAGTGCCGCATCTCTCTGACCATTTTGTGGTAAGAGTACCTGTTAAAAAGATAACTGATTTAACTGAATCACTGAACAGACAAAAGCAGCATACTCAGATGCTGTATCTCAATTGTTTTGAAAATGATGGACGATAGGCTCCTTTGTACGGGGGAAGCGAAGAAATTTACTTTTCAATTATTTATTGAACAGGTAGAATAATAATTAACAAGATTTACTAAAAGGTTAGTTTAGTTTAGGTTTGAGAGCTAGGCCGCCGTACGAAGGAGTTGCATTCAATGCTTAGCCGCTTCGGCATCATTTTTTTATGCCTTTTTTTACTAAGTGCTTGCGGGGAAACGAAAGCACAAGGCCACCTGCAAAAGGCTGGTTTATTAGTGCCCGATACCGTAAATGATCAAGTGTGGGCCACGAAAGGCTTTAATGGACTGTTAAAGATTCAATCCAAATTTAATATCGATGTATTTTATAAAGAGGGCATGAATTCAGAGGATAAAGTAGAAAAGGCCGTAAAAGAGTTTGATCAAAAAGGGGTCAATCTCATTTTCGGGCACGGGTCGGAATACGCCGAATATTTTAATAAAATTTCAAAGGATTATCCTAATATTCACTTTGTCAGTTTTAATGGTGATGCCAAAACACCCAACACCACCAGCCTGAACTTCAAGGGGCATGCGATGGGCTTTTTTGGGGGGATGGTTGCAGCCCATATGTCAAAGCAGCATAAAGTCGGAGTCTTGGCCGCCTATGAATGGCAGCCGGAAATCGAAGGGTTTTACCAAGGAGCCATGGCGGAGGATAAAAATACCCATGTAAGTATTGAATATGTCGGCAATTGGGATGATGATAATAAATCCATCCAATTAGTTGATCGAATGCTTGATACCGGTGTGGATGTTGTTTATCCTGCCGGGGATGGGTTTAACGTACCCGTGATAGAAAGAGTAAAAGACCGAGGGCAATATGTGATTGGTTATGTTTCTGAACAATCGGATTTTGGAGAATCGACGGTCTTAACCAGCACGATTCAACAGGTTGATAAATTGTACGTTAAGGTTGCCGAACAGTTTAATAACCAGAAACTAAAGTCGGGGAATCTTTCCTTTGATTTTCAAGATGATGTCATTTCATTAGGCAAATACAGCCCTTTAGTAGACAAGGGTTTTATCCATAAAATGGATAAATATATCGAGACCTATAAAAATTCCGGGAATCTCCCCAAATAATGGATAAAGCTGCCTTTTTGGAAGGCAGCTCTATTTTTTTTTCAAAAGCTGTTCGACAAAGGGATAAATTTTTTGAAATAAGGGCTTTAATCCCCGGGCAGATTCCATTAAAGTATCTACATGCCCCATGACCTCCGTGTAATCAATATTCGGCGGCTGATATGGCTGATGTTGCGGGTGCTGGAAAAGATGGTCATGTTGGACCGTCTCCTGGCCCTGACGCCCCCGTCCATGTCCAAACATTAATGCCGTGAATGGATCTTCCTCCCACTCCTCTTCTTTTCCATCATGGTTAGCTAAACTCTCTAGGTCTTCCGCCTTGTCATTACCAAAATCCCTCAGTTCATTCAGTTCCTGATCGTCCACTGCTAATTTGGCTCCCTTCAAAAATAATTCGTTTAGTATTACCTTATGAATAAACCAATAAATGGAATGTACATTAGCGGAGGGATCCAGGAAGAAACTATTGCTAAACAAAGCACTAATTTGATAAAATTAGTACCAAGTCATAATAATTGATATTAAATGTATTTGGATAAATCCAAAGGAGATGGAAATATGCGAGCAGGCATTGTTGGTATTGGAAGATATTTACCGGAGAAAGTGGTAACCAACTTTGATTTAGAGAAAATGATGGACACCTCTGATGAATGGATTCGCACAAGAACAGGTATTGAAGAGCGGAGAATTGCAACGGATGATGTGAATACTTCAGATATGGCCTTTTTTGCGGCTGAAAAAGCGATTAGTGATGCAGGTATACGTGCGGAAGATCTAGATTTAATCTTAGTAGCAACGGTTACTCCGGATACACCTTTTCCATCAGTAGCTTGTAAAATTCAAGAAAGACTAGGTGCTCATAAAGCTGCTGCAATGGATGTCAGTGCAGCATGTGCAGGTTTTATGTATGGAATTGTGACAGCCAAACAATTTATTGAAAGTGAAGTTTATAAAAATGTCCTTGTTGTTGGTGTCGAAAAGCTTTCAAAAATCACCGACTGGAATGATCGCAATACCGCAGTTCTATTCGGGGACGGAGCGGGTGCAGTGATCATCGGACCGGTTTCGGACAATAGGGGAATCCTTTCCTTTGAACTAGGTGCAGACGGAACAGGAGCAAAGCATTTATATCAAGACGAATACATCATTATGAATGGCCGTGAAGTATTTAAGTTTGCGGTAAGGCAAATGGGTGAAAGCTGTATAAATGTTCTTGAAAAAGCAGGTTTAAAGAAAGAAGACGTTGATTTTCTGATTCCTCATCAAGCCAATATCAGGATTATGGAGGCTTCAAGACAAAGATTGGAGCTGCCTGTCGAAAAAATGTCTAAAACAGTTCATAAATACGGAAATACTTCAGCAGCTTCGATTCCAATTTCGATAGTTGAAGAGTTGGAAGCAGGTAAAATAAAAGATGATGATCTAATCGTGATGGTTGGATTTGGCGGCGGCCTAACATGGGGAGCCATTGCCATCCGCTGGGGAAAATAATCGTAAGTTTAGCTAATAATAGAACAAGGTTTATTTATAGGGAAAAGGAAATCCTAAAAAGGAGATGGAAAAATGAATAAACGCAGGGTAGTTGTGACAGGCGTTGGAGCGGTAACACCACTCGGGAATGATGCTGAAACAACTTGGAAAGGCATAATTGAAGGTAAATCAGGAGTCGGGCCGCTTACCCGCTTAAATGCAGATGAATATCCGGCCAAGGTTGCAGCAGAGGTCAAGGATTTTAATGCGGAAACCTTTATTGACAAAAAAGATGCAAGAAAAATGGATCGTTTTACGCATTATGCAGTAGCGAGTGCATTAATGGCTGTAAAGGATGCGAACTTAACAATAAATGAAGAAAACTCTCACCGTGTCGGAGTCTGGATTGGTTCTGGTATCGGCGGCATGGAAACTTTTGAAAATCAATTTGAGATGTTTCAAAAAAGAGGCTACAAGCGGGTCAGCCCGTTCTTTGTTCCTATGATGATTCCTGACATGGCCACAGGCCAGGTTTCCATCACACTTGGTGCAAGAGGTTTTAATTCGTGTACCGTTACCGCTTGTGCGACAGGGACAAATTCCATTGGGGATGCATTTAAAGTCATTCAACGCGGGGATGCAGATGTCATGGTAACAGGTGGTGCAGAGGCTCCGATTACGAGAATGGCGGTAGCAGGCTTCTGTGCAAATACAGCTTTATCGACAAACCCGGATCCAAAAACGGCCAGCCGTCCATTTGATAAAAACCGTGATGGCTTCGTTATTGGCGAGGGTGCCGGAATCGTTATTCTAGAAGAGTTAGAGCATGCGCTCTCCCGCGGAGCAAAAATATATGCGGAGATTGTTGGTTATGGAGCAACCGGAGATGCCTATCATATCACTGCACCGGCGCCAGGAGGAGAAGGCGGTGCCAGGGCAATGAAAATGGCAATTGAAGATGCCGGGTTGAGTCCGGAGGATATCGACTATATCAACGCTCACGGAACAAGTACTGAATATAACGATAAATTTGAAACAATGGCTGTTAAAAATGTTTTTGGAGAACATTCCTATAAGGTAGCCATGAGTTCAACAAAATCGATGACGGGACATTTACTTGGCGCTGCGGGGGCGGTAGAAGCTATTATTACCGTTAGGGCTATTCAAGAGAGCATTCTTCCGCCAACAATGAATTATGAGACACCAGATCCGGAATGTGACTTGGATTATGTTGTCAATGAAGCAAGACCAAAAGAAATCAACGTTGCCATGAGTAACTCATTAGGATTCGGCGGTCACAACGCAACCATTGTCTTTAAAAAATATCAATAATATGAAATGGGGACCGAGAATATCTTGGTCTCTTTTCTTTTTATGTTACAGCGCCTTTCAACCGAGAACCACCCCTAAAAGCCATCATAAACTATAAATTAGAATGAACACTTAAATGGGGTGCAATAATGGGGATCATCAGAACCGATCAATGGCTTGAAAAAGATTTTGATCGTCCAATAAAAATCTGTGAACGGCTGCTCCCATATTTTAAGGGGCAAAAGGCCAATGAAATATATAATCAGCTGCAAAACTTTGGAATGTACCGGCCATCCTGGAAATCCCGAAATAATGTAAGTGAAATGAAGGAATACAACGCCTGGGATAGGGTGGAAGAATTGTTCAATATCTATATAAAGAAATGGTCAGGCCCGAATATACCCATTTTCCTTTTCCCGTTAAATGAAAGGGGAGGGTTATTTATTAGGAGAGATGAGAGGCGGAAGGCAGGGGTATCTTTCCCTGATAAGATGTTCCTTTTTCTTTCCAGCTACGAAGATTTAAAAGAGGTTGAAGCTCTATTTGTACATGAATATCATCATGTCTGCCGGCTTCGTGCACTTAATAAAGATTTTAAAGAATACACCCTTTTGGACTCCCTTATCATTGAGGGCCTTGCGGAATATGCTGTCTATAAACATTGTGGCAAGGAATATTTAGCAAACTGGTGCCGTATGTATACAGATAGGGAAATCTCTTATTTTTGGGATCGTTATATAAAAAAACAGCTAGATATAAGTAAAAATCAAAAACTCCATGATGAACTTCTATATGGCGGGGGAAGATTTCCGTTGCTACTCGGATATGCTGCAGGATATAATATTATCCGAAAATTCTACGAGAAACAAAATTATTCTACAAAACTAAGTTTTACTCAGCCTGCTTCAAAATATTTAAAAGAGAATGTTGATTTTTCCAGGTAGAGCCTGATTTTTCAGGCTTTTCCCATTTCAGTTAATTTAGAATTGACTAATTAAACAAAAAAGTCTTGCAATTGTAATAACTCTGTAATAAAATTCTATCTAAATATAACTAATTAACAGAATAATACAAAAAGTAAGAAGGTGTAGCATGAGCGCAAATAAATCATCACTCAAAGAGGCACCAATGCTAGAAGTAAAAAATTTAGAAACTGCTTTCGATATTGACGGGACTTTTTATAATGCTGTCGATAATGTTTCATTTAAGGTTAAACCGAGGCAAATTGTCGGAGTTGTCGGTGAATCAGGCTGCGGTAAATCTGTCATGAGTTTGTCAGTCATGCAGCTCCTTCCTAAAGGGATAGGGAAAATCAAGGCAGGTGAAATCGTTTTTGATGGCATAAATCTTGAAAAAATGACTGAAGCACAAATTAATAAAATTCGCGGAAAAGATATTTCAATGATCTTCCAAGAACCAATGACCTCTCTCAACCCTGTTTTTACAATAGGATATCAGCTTGAAGAGGTTCTTTTTAACCATATGAAAATATCAAAAAAAGAAGCTAGGCAGAAATCTATTGCTTTGTTGAAAAGCGTAGGAATCTCCCGCCCGGAAAAAATCGTTGATGAGTATCCGCATCAGCTTTCAGGCGGTATGAGACAACGCGTTATGATTGCAATCGCGATTGCTTGTCAGCCTAAATTGTTAATTGCTGATGAGCCGACTACAGCCCTTGATGTGACGGTTCAGGCACAAATTCTCGAATTATTGAAAAGCATTCAGGAAGTAAATGATATGTCCGTCATTTTAATTACCCACGATTTGGGTGTGGTTGCCGAGATGTGTGACGAAGTCATCGTTATGTATGCCGGCAAAATTGTTGAACGTACTGATGTTGAAACATTGTTCTATAATCCAAAGCATCCTTATACGACTTTACTTTTGGGAGCGGTTCCAAAAATGGAACAAGAGGAAGAAAGACTTAGCTCCATTCAAGGAATCGTACCTTCTTTAACGAATATGCCTAAGGTCGGCTGCCGGTTTGCGAACCGCTGTCCAAAGGCGATGCCAGAATGTCTGACAACAACCCCAATTCTCGCTGAAACCGATTATGGCCATGAAGTTGCCTGCCTGCTCTACGAAACAAGTAAACCAAGAGAAGGGGTGAGGTAATGAGACCTACTTCTGTACATAACCAAGAAGCATTTTCCTCTCAATCTGAAACACTATTACAAATTCAAAATCTAAAAACCTATTATCCTGTTAAAGGTGGTTTTATTAAACGGACTGTCGGCCATGTCAAAGCGGTTGATAATATTTCCTTTGAGATTAAAAAAGGGGAAACGCTAGGGCTTGTAGGGGAATCCGGCTGTGGAAAATCCACGGCGGGCAGGACCATTTTAAGACTTCTAAAACCAACGGAAGGTAGTATTCTGTTTGACGGAAAAGACATTACGAAAATTTCCGGAAAACATTTAAGGGAAATCCGTCAAGATATGCAGATGGTATTCCAGGATCCCTACGCTTCTTTGAACCCGATGCAAATGGTAGGGGATATTATTGCCGAACCAATCTATAACTTTCACAAAAAAAGCAAATCTGAATTAAAAAATGAAGTAATGGATTTGTTAGAAAAGGTAGGCTTGCCGCCGGATGCCTATTATAAATATGCGCATGAATTTTCTGGTGGACAGCGCCAGCGGATTGGAATTGCCCGAGCCCTTGCGCTGCGGCCAAAATTGATAATAGCGGATGAACCGGTGTCTGCTTTAGACGTATCCGTGCAATCCCAAGTATTAAATCTATTAAAGGATTTACAGGAAGAATTTGACCTGACTTTTCTTTTTATCGCTCACGATTTAAGTGTTGTCAAACATATGAGTGATCGCATTGGGGTTATGTATTTAGGGAATATGGTAGAGATTTCCGATAAAAATAGCCTTTATGCCGAACCCTTGCACCCATATACCCAGGCATTAATTTCCGCAATACCAAATCCGGATCCACGGCATAAGAAGGAGCGGATCATTTTAACTGGAGATGTGCCAAGCCCAATCAATCCTCCTGCAGGCTGTCCATTCCATCCTCGCTGCCCAATGGCAATGGAGGAATGTTCTAAAAGCAAACCTACATTAAAGGAGGTGAAGCCCTCTCACCGAGTAGCTTGCCACCTTTATTAGTAGAAAAGCGGAAGCGCCTTGACGCTGAAGCTGGACATCTACAAAAGCAGTAAAACTTATTAGGGGGGAAACAAATGAAGAAGAGAAGTATGCTCTGGCTTGCAGTTTTAATGCTCGTGTTATCAGCATTTTTAGCTGCATGCTCCGGCGGCGAAAAAGCTGGTACTAAGAAAGAAGAAAACGGAGGAAAATCCGGTGAAACTGCAGGAAAACCTCAGGATGGCGGGACATTAGTTTATGCTTTGGATTCTTCCTTCAAGGGATTATTAAACTACTCTTTCTACGGCGATGCAGTTGATGATGAAATTCTTCAATTATTTGATGAAAACCTAATCGATTATGATGCGCAATTAAAGGCACAGCCATACATCGCTTCTTGGAAAACCGAAGACAATAAAGTGTTTGATTTTGAAATCAAAAAAGGTGTTAAATGGCACAACGGCGATGAATTATCAGTAAAAGACTGGGAATTTGCCCTATATACTATTGCCGACAAAGATTATGAAGGCCCTCGTTTTGATAACGTAAGAAATATCGTAGGTGCTCAAGATTTCCATGATGGAAAAACTGACAAAATTGAAGGTATTAAAGTCACCGATGATTATCATGTCCAAATTACATTTGACAAAGCCCGTGTCAACAACTTGGATAATCTTTGGACATACCCAATGAACCGTACTGCTTTTAAAGGTGTCGCTGTTAAAGATATGATGAGCGCTGAAGCAGTCCGCACTAAACCAGTGGGTCTTGGACCATACAAGGTAACAAAAATCGTTCCAGGTGAATCTGTTGAAATGGAACGATTTAATGACTATTTTGCTGGCAAGCCTCATATCGACAAAATTGTAGTTAAGGTAATTGACCCATCTCTATCCGTTGGCGAACTAAAAAACGGTACACTTGACATGACTTCATTCCACCCAAGCATTATTGATCAAGTTAAAGCTCTAGATAATGTCAATGCAATAACATATCCTGGCGTTAGCTACTATTATGTTGGTTTCCGCTTAGGTACTTGGGATGGCGAGAAAAACGTCATGAATGAACCAAAATACGCTGACAAAAAGCTTCGTGAAGCGATGTTCTATGCAATTAACCGTGAAGAGTGGGTAAAAGCGTTCTTCTTCGGCGTAGGTAAGCCGGTTAACCGTCCTATCCCAACGAACCACTGGATTGCAGCACCAAACGACCAATTAGAGCAGTACAAATATAATCCGAAGAAAGCAAAAGAATTGCTTGATGAAGCAGGTTATAAGGATGTTAACGGTGATGGTTTCCGTGAAGATCCAAACGGTAAGGAATTTGTTGTGAACTTCTCTCACTATGCAACACAAAACCCTACATTTGAAGCCCGTGCGAAAGCAATGGCTCAATATTGGGAAGCAGTTGGCTTAAAAACGAAGGTTTCCATGGTTGATTTCAACTTGTATTATGATCAACTTGAAAAAGCAGATAAGTCTATGGAAGTATTCTTCGGCGGCTGGTCCACTGGGTCCGATCCAGATCCAACTCCACTATGGGGCTCCAAAGCACTTTGGAACTACCCACGCTGGGTAAATGATGAAAGTGACAAGTTACTAGATGAGGCACTTGACATTAATGTTGTTGGAACAGACACCAACAAGCGTAAGGATCTCTATATTCAATGGCAAAAACTATTTATGAAGGATCTGCCTATTTTACCGATTGCTGAATTAGAAGAAACAATGGCAGTTTCTAAGCGTGTTCAAGGCGTTACATTTGACGTATCAGGTAAGAATCGTCCAAATGAATGGTGGATTAAGCAATAATCACAGCAAATAGACATGCATTAAACTATGTAAATGCATTTTCACATGAATATGTAAGCTATTGATATAAATGGGAAGAGGAAGGGGAGACTTAGGGTCTTTCTTTTCTCTCCCGTTTTAATCAACGGGGCATTGCACCACCGTATTTAACATAGTTATAGACAAGGAGAATGCACATGCTGAAGTACTCATTTCGAAGAATTTTGGGCATGATTCCGATGTTATTCCTCATCTCCATCGTCGTTTTTACTTTAGCAAAATTAATGCCGGGTGACGGCATCAGCGGCGAAATCGACCCACGGAATACAGATCCACAATATATCGCTGAGATGAGGGAAAAATTAGGCTATAATGATCCAATGCCTCAGCAATATTTTCGCTGGATCGATAATTTTGTCCAAGGGGATTTTGGCAAGTCAACACGCTTTAAAATTCCTGTAGCAGATGTTATTTCCGAACGCCTTCCTAATACTCTTATGCTTGGCATTACATCCATACTAATAACTTATATTCTCGCTTTTATTATGGGCTCATATGCAGGCCGAAAACCCTATACATTTGGAGATAATTTTATTGGGGGATTAAACTATTTAGGTTTATCTATTCCATCGTTTATTGCCGGTGTATTTGCGATATACTTATTTTCCTTTACTTTAGGATGGTTTCCTTCCAATGGATCGGTTGACATCGGGGTTACCGATGGTACATTGGAATATTGGTTAAGTCGTCTTCATCATGTATTGCTGCCAGCCATTGTACTTGGTTTATTAAGTACAGCAAGTTATACACAATTTTTACGGAACGATATTATTGAAAACAGCCGCAAGGATTTTGTTCGGACAGCACGCGCTAAAGGGACGCCTGAAAGAAAAATTTATAATGTTCATATTTTAAGGAATTCGATTATTCCTTTGATTACCTTTTTGGGATTTGACCTTGTTGCGATTATTAGCGGTGCCATCATTACGGAAACCATTTTTACATATCCGGGTCTTGGACAGCTGTTCCTCCAATCAGTTGGAACAAGGGATTATCCAGTTTTAATGACGTTGACCATGTTGTTCTCGTTCTTAACACTAATCGGAAACCTAATTGCTGATGTTTTATATGGTGTTGTAGACCCGAGAATCAGATTGGATTAAAGGGGGAGAAAAGATGCAAATCGATACACAAAAGGATACCAATATATCGGCAGCACCCCCGAAAAAAAGCTTATCACCATGGGCAATCGCTAGGAAAAAATTCGTTCAGAATAAACTCGCAATGATTAGTTTCATTTTCTTAGTTATTGTTGGGATTATCTCCTTTTTGGCTCCTTATATCACAACGGCTGATATAACGAGAGTAAATATTGCGGACATGTCCTTAGAGCCTTCGAGTAAGCATTGGCTCGGAACGGACAAATCAGGCCGGGATGTGTTTACCAGACTGATATATGGCGGTAGGATTTCGCTATTGGTTGGATTAAGCTGTACGATATTTGTTATTTTTATTGGGACATTAATTGGCTCTGTAGCAGGTTATTTTGGCGGAGCAGTTGATAACCTATTAATGAGATTTACTGATTTTATCCTAAACTTCCCATTTTTGGTTTTTGTCATTGTTATTAATGCCATTTTCTTTGGGAAAGTAAGCGGCTTATGGGTTTTAATCGCTGTAATTAGTTTCCTTTATTGGGGTGGTATTGCTCGGATTGTCAGAAGTAAAATTCTAGCCGAAAAAGAAAACGAATATATTACAGCGGCCATCTCTATTGGTTGTTCACCGGCAAAAGTAATCGTTAAACATCTTTTACCAAACGTATTATCAACTATCATTGTTCAAGCAACCATTACATTTGCTTCGATGATTGTCATTGAATCGGCACTGAGTTACCTTGGATTTGGTGTACCGCAAGAAACGCCAAGCTGGGGCAATATGCTTAATTCTGCGAATGAACCTGATGTCCTTCAGTACAAGCTCTGGATATGGATGCCGCCAGCACTCATCATTACCATGACCATTCTGTCCATCAACTTTATTGGTGAAGGCCTAAAAGACGCTTTTAACCCTAAATCAAGAAGATAAAAATCTACCATTTAGACATGGTAGATTTTTTTATGAGGCTTTATACCTAATAATATGGAAACAACCGGAGCAAAATGTATATAAAGGAATAATTTAACTGTCGCCTGCCCATACTGATTGACAAACAGTTTCTTGAAGTGAGGGATTATACAATGTTATATCTTCATGATGTATGGGTGAATTGGTTTGAAGGAGAAGAAAACGGTTATAATGTCTGCCACTTCCACGAATGGCGCAAGGATGACGGAGTTGAACTACTTGACCAAGTACCGCTGCTAAAAGTGGAGCCAATTCTTTTTAACTATATTGAAAATGATTTATCTGAATTGCCACAGCAGCTTCTAGATGATATTTACCAAAAAGCATACTTGCGAAAAAACCATGAACGGATCCAACTGGATTACTGCTTTGTGGTAACCGATGGGGTAGGCATTCTTGCTGTTGATACGATTGGCTATAATATTCCTATTCGAAAAAGCCGGTTAATTCCAAGACAGGAACAGCTTGTGTACGAAATGATCAGCAATCATGAACCTAAGGAATTTATATTTTATAATCAATCGAGTAAAAAAGACTTCCATATTCTTTCTCCAGAACCTACGTTAATGCTGGGTTTGACAAGAAAAGAGCGGCAGATAAAGCAGCTTCTGTTTATGGCTTTAGATCAGTTGTTTTCATCGAATAATGAAGCTGAGATTCGTTATTGGTTTACTGAGTGGTGCCCAGAACGCTACCAAACAATCCAAGAACTAAATTTTGCTGATGCCTGGGAACAGCTTTATGAAGAAATCAAATTTGGCTGGTCAAAAAAACACGAAATCTTTTGTGAAAATTTAATAAAGGGACAGCCATTTTTTGAAAAGCTATGGGAAATGGAACACGGTCCAAAGGTAAACTAAAAGCCTGACCCAAAAGGAATATATTTCATTCCTTTTGCGGTTCAGGCTTTTTTTGCTAATAGGAAAGTATAAATTTTCAAAAATTTATACTTTCCTGTCGCATAAATTCAACTACGCCTCATGAACGTCCTATCGGACTCGCCAATCGGCGAGTTTTCATTTATTAGCTATTTGCGCTTTCTTCCAAGGCCCATTGCATTTTCCATTTTCTTCAAGGTTTTGCTAGCAACTTTATTTGCTTTCTCTGCACCAAGGTCTAATATTTCGTCTAATTCAGTTGATTCCATTAATTCATAGTATTTATCTTGGATTGGTTTAAATGCCTTAATAACAACATCGGCCAAATCACCCTTAAAGTCCCCATAACCTTTACCATGGTACATCACTTCAAGTTCAGCAATAGTCATATTTCCTAAGATAGAGTATATGGATAAAAGATTTGAAATACCTGGTTTATTTTCTTTATCATACTTAACAATTCCCTCTGAATCGGTCACAGCACTTTTAATTTTCTTTTCAATTTGTTTTGGGTCATCAAGCAATGCAAGGAATGCTTTTTGATTCGGGTCGGATTTGCTCATTTTCCTAGTCGGGTCCTGCAGGGACATAATACGGGCACCGACCTCCGGAATGCGGACTTCAGGCATCGTGAGAATTTCTCTATATTTTTTATTAAATCTTTCGGCAAGATCACGTGTAAGCTCTAAATGTTGTTTTTGGTCTTCACCTACTGGAACAAGTTCAGCATTATACAATAAAATATCTGCGGCCATTAATGGCGGGTAGGTTAATAAACTTGCAGATACAGCCTCTTTACCTGCAGATTTATCCTTAAATTGGGTCATTCTCTCTAGTTCTCCGATATAGGACACACACTGCATCAACCATCCGGCTTGAGCGTGGGCGGGAACTTCTGATTGGATAAACAATGTCGCTTTTTCCGGATCGATTCCCACTGCGATATACAAGGCTGCCAAGCTGCGGATGTTCTTTCTCAAAGTTGCGGGATCTTGCGGGACAGTTATTGCATGCTGGTCGACTATGCAGAAGTAGCAATTATATTCATTCTGCAGCTCAACGAATTGCTTAAGTGCACCAATATAGTTACCAAGTGTGATTGTTCCACTTGGCTGAATTCCCGAAAATATTGTCTTCATAAATAATCCTCCTAAACAAATATATAAAAAAAGCCATTCATCCCCAAAAATAGGGACGAATGGCTCGCGGTACCACCCTAATTACTCAGTATACTGAGTCACTTTAAAACCCTTTAACGCGGGGAACGTCTACTCCTACTTTTCCTTTTATAAGGCTCAGAAAGAAGCTCCAAAGTCCATTCCGTATTTCTTTGTGTTTGTTTCCACCACCCACAAACTCTCTAAAACAAAGGACGATACGTACTACTCTTTTTCATTGCTTATCTAATATATTCGATTATTTCCCATTATAAATGATTTACATATTTCATTTCAAGCTAGTAAAACATAATAAACAACGAGGGCAATCAGCATAAGAATGCCGTTTACAATAGCATAAAAAAGGAAGGGTTTTTTATCAATTGTTACAAGTTGTGATAAACCAGGAATGTCTTCAAATTTCCGTTTATTAGTCTTAAGCGATTGGGTAAAGTTAAACGACTTGGAAATCGCATCATAAAATCCGCTTTGAATTGTGAAAATAAGCAAAAAGGAAAGGAGCAGTGCAAGTGAGATATAAAAAGATATATTGATATAACTAACAATGGAAATTTCACCGTAAAAAATAAACGATAAAATAAAAATGACAATTTGTGTAAACGCTACCAAAAAGACACTTTTATTAGGGACAATTTTCAATTAAATTCCTCCAAAACACTGTATTAGTAGGGTTTTTTAAATGAAAAAACCTTTATAAATATAAATTATAACATAGTAAATTGTAATTCATACGTAAGAATTGTCTCGAAAATGTAAATTAATTTTCAAAAAGTAATGTACAAGAGAATGAAAATATGTATAATAGAGAATGTAGTAATTTTTCAGAATAATAGAAAAGGGAGGTCTACTAGTGAAGAAATCAAAACTTTCACTACTTCTAGTTTTATCGCTAGTACTTAGCATGTTCCTTGCAGCCTGTTCTGGTGGTACTAAGAACGAGGAAAAAAGCAAGGACGAAGGAAAAACCAAAACTACAGAGGAAAAATTAGCGGCAGATCAAACGCTAAATGTTCTTGAGTCAGCCGAAATTCCAACAATGGATAGTGCTAAAAACCAAGACACCATGGGCGGCATCATGTTGAATGCTGTGAATGAAGGTTTATTCCGCTTGGATGAAAACCAAAAGATCGTTCCAGCCGCAGCTGAGAGCATGCCAAAATATAACGAAGATAAAACTGTAATTACAATCAAGTTGAGAAAAGATGCTAAATGGTCTAATGGCGATCCTGTAACCGCACATGACTTCGTATTTGGATGGCAGCGTGCGCTTGACCCAAAAACTGCTTCTGAATATGGTCCATATTTCATGGAAGACAGAATTAAAAATGCTTCTGAAATCATCGCCAAAGGGGAAAAAGCTACTCCTGAAGATATCAAAACTTTAGGTATTAAAGCTTTAGATGACTATACACTTGAAATCGATTTAGTAAGACCGCTTCCATATATTGAATCGTACCTTGCGTTTTATACATTCTTCCCTCAAAACCAAAAGTATGTTGAGGCACAGGGTGATAAATATGCGACAGATGCTGCACACATTCTTTTTAATGGTCCGTTCAAAATGACAAAATGGGACGGCCCGACAGCAACTGAATGGGCGTTAGAGAAAAACGACACCTATTGGAATGCTAAAAATATTACATTAAAGAAAGTTAACTTTAATGTTTCAAAAGACCCGCAAGCTTCTGCAAATGCTTTTGAAGCGGGGGAAGTAGACGTTACGCCTAAGCTTGCTCAAGCTGCTATTCTTTCACAATATCAAGGATCTGAAGAATTGCTTACTTACACAGAACCATCAGTATTCTGGCTAAAAATGAATCAAAAAAATCCTGCATTCCAGAACTTAAATATTCGTAAGGCTATTGCATTAACAGTTGATAAGAATGCCCTTGTTAAAGACGTATTGGCTAACGGTTCTATTGCTGCAGATTACATTGTTCCAAAGGAATTTGCTTTTAATAATGGCAAGGATTTCCGTGATGGCGCAGCCACTTATATGAAAATGAATAAAGAGGAAGCCAAAAAGTTTTGGGAAAAAGGTCTTCAAGAGCTTGGTCAAAAAGAATTAACGTTCACTTATGTAGGTCAAGATACTGAATCTTCTAAGAAAACGGATGCGTTCGTAAAAGACCAATTAGAGAAAACCTTACCTGGTTTAAAAATCAATATTGAAAGTGTTCCGTTCAAAATCCGTATCGACCGTGAAAATAAACAAGATTATGATTTATTATTTGCCGGATGGGGACCTGACTACGCAGACCCTATGACTTATATGGATTTATTCTTAACTGGCGGACAAAATAACCGCATGAGCTATAGCTCTGCAAAATATGATGAGTTGGTCAAAGCAGCCCAAACCACTTTGGGAGCGAAGGCTGATGAGCGCTGGAAAGCTCTTCATGATGCGGAGAAAGTTCTTTTAGAAGACGATGCAGCAATTGTACCGATGTATCAACGTGCAGCTAACATCTTAGTTAACCCGAAAGTAAAAGGTCTTGTTACTCATGCAATGAGCCCAGACATGGATTTCCAACATGTTAAGATTGTTGAAACCAATAAGTAATCATAATTAACCAAATAGGGGAGAGAGTATATTGTCGAAATATACTCTCTTTTCACCTGTATCTAAATTGTCGAAAAACGTCGAATATTTCATTAATAGGAGGTGTAGGCATGGCAAAGTATCTTTTGCAACGAATTGTCTATATGATATTGACCTTATTCATTGTAGCTTCTGTTACTTTTTTCCTCATGAAACTTATACCGGGTACTCCTTTTAATAGTGCGGAAAAATTAACGCCTCAACAGCTTCATATCATGCAAGAAAAGTATGGATTGAATGATCCTGTGCCTATTCAATATGTTCATTATATAGCGAACTTGGTTAAAGGTGATTTAGGAGTCTCCTTTCAATTTGATAATACCCCGGTTACAAAACTTCTTCAAATACGAATTGGTCCATCTGCTGTACTTGGTATTCAGGCAATGATTTTAGGTGCTTTAATAGGAATTGTCTTAGGAGTAGTTGCCGCATTAAAGCAGAATACATGGGTGGACTACGGTTCGACATTTATTGCTGTTGTTGGTAAATCAATCCCATCATTTATTTTTGCGGGATTGCTTCAGTATTACCTAGGAGTCAAACTTGGTTGGTTCCCTGTAATGTTTTGGAAAGGGCCGGAATATACCATTATGCCAACGATTGCTTTGGCGATGTTCCCAATCTCGATTACGGCACGTTTTATGCGGACTGAAATGGTGGAAGTTTTGGGTACAGAATACATTACATTGGCAAAAGCAAAAGGCGCAAGTTATTGGCAGATAAGTGTAAAACACGCTTTAAGAAATGCCTTAATTCCAGTTGTTACAGTTCTTGGCCCCTTAGCAGTAGGGCTTATGACAGGTTCCCTCGTTATTGAAAATATCTTTGGAATACCAGGTATTGGTGAGCAATTTGTTAAAGCGATTATGGTAAACGACTATCCGGTTATTATGGGAACGAATATTTTATTTGCTGCTTTGTTTGTGGTCATAATATTAGTAGTAGATATTCTTTACGGTATAATTGACCCACGTATTCGTATCTCGGGGGGGAAAAGTTAAATGTTAAACAAAGAAACAGCTATTTCGAAGGATATGTTTGCGCCCGCCCATATAGATCCATCTAAAAGTGAGAAAATTTCCAAGCCCAGCTTAAACTTTTGGCAGGATTCTTGGCTAAGGGTCAAAAAAAATAAAGGTGCAGTGCTAAGTTTAGTGATAATTGTCATCGTCATCTTTTTAGCGTTTGTCGGGCCTTTATTGACACCATATAAATTTGATACGCAAAATACAAAGAATAATAACTTACCACCTCGTATACAAGGGTTGGAAAACATCCACTGGCTCCCGTTTGATGGGACATTAAAGCGAAAGAATGGGACGGAGTACAACCCTTATGAGATCCGAGAGGTAAAGGAGTACTATTGGTTTGGTACAGATGGCCTTGGCCGGGATCTCTTTGCACGTCTTTGGAAAGGAACTCAAATATCACTTTTCATCGCTTTTATGGCAGCACTAGTGGACATGCTGATAGGGGTGACCTATGGGGCGATTTCAGGTTACCTAGGTGGGCGCGTAGATAGCGTCATGCAGAGGATAGTGGAAATTATCGTCGGGATTCCTAACCTAATTGTCGTCGTATTAATGATTCTTGTGTTAAAACCGGGTATTGTTCCGATCATTATTGCAATCGCTCTTACCGGTTGGACAAGTATGGCCCGTGTGGTCCGTGCCCAGGTATTAAAATTTAAAAATCAGGAATTTGTTTTGGCTGCCAAAACGTTAGGCGCTTCAAATGGATCTATCATATTTAAACATATGATTCCAAACATGTTTGGCGTCATTATCATAAATACAATGTTCTCTATCCCGAATGCGATTTTCTTCGAAGCATTCCTAAGCTTTATTGGGTTAGGTCTGCAAGAGCCAAATGCGTCCTTGGGGACATTGGTGAATGACGGCTATCATTCAATGATTGCTTTTCCATATCAAATGATTATTCCATCGATCATGATTGCGTTAATTATGGTTTGTTTCAATCTGGTGGCAGATGGTTTACGAGATGCATTCGATCCAAAAATGCGTGATTAGAAGGCGGGTGATTTATAGTGGAGAAAATTTTACAAATAAAAGATTTAAATATTTCATTCCACACCTTTGCTGGGGAAGTTAAAGCAATTCGCGGAGTGAGTTTTGATTTATTTAAAGGGGAAACTCTGGCAATTGTAGGGGAATCTGGTTCTGGTAAGTCTGTTACCACAAAATCCATTATGCGGCTTCTTCCAGAACATAATTCCGAGATAAAAGGAGGCCAGGTCCTTTTTGATGGCAAAGACCTAACCAAATTATCTGATAAGCAAATGCAAAAAATCCGTGGTAAAGACATTTCGATGATTTTCCAAGACCCGATGACATCATTAAACCCTACAATGAAAATCGGAAATCAAATTATGGAACCGCTGATTAAGCACCAAAACATGTCTAAAGGTGCCGCCAGAGAAAGAGCAGTTGAACTTTTAAGGCTGGTTGGTATTCCTAAGCCGGAAATTCGTGTTGATCAATACCCGCATCAGTTTTCGGGCGGGATGAGACAAAGGGTTGTTATAGCTATTGCGTTAGCTTGTAATCCTAAAGTTTTAATCGCAGATGAACCAACAACGGCTTTGGACGTTACAATCCAGGCTCAAATTCTGGAATTAATGAAGGATTTGCAAAAGAAAATTGATACATCAATCATCTTTATTACCCATGACCTTGGCGTTGTAGCTAATGTTGCTGACCGAGTCGCTGTTATGTATGGCGGTAAAATCGTAGAAGTTGGGACTGCTGATGAAATTTTCTATAATCCTAAACACCCATATACATGGGGATTGATTAGCTCCATGCCGGATATGGAAACAAATGATGAGGAATTATACTCAATCCCGGGAACACCGCCTGATTTATTAGATCCGCCAAAGGGTGATGCATTTGCACCCCGTAACCCTTATGTGATGAAAATCGACCTAGAACAGGAGCCGCCATTCTTTAAGGTATCTGACACTCATTATGCAGCCACTTGGCTATTGCATCCGGATGCTCCAAAGGTGGAACCGCCTGAGGCTGTGAAAAGGCGTCAAAGTCAATTCCCTGGTGTAAAGGTGGGAAAATAAATGAGTGAAAGAAAAAAATTATTAGAAATAAAAAATTTAAAACAGTATTTTAATGAAGGCAAACCTAATGAGGTAAAAGCGGTTGATAATGTCTCTTTTGATATTTATAAAGGAGAGGTAATGGGGCTTGTGGGTGAATCAGGCTGCGGTAAATCTACAACAGGCCGGACAATTATTCGTCTATACGATGCCACAGGCGGAGAAGTCCTTTATGATGGTGTTAATGTTCACGGAAATAAATCCAAGAAGGAACTGAAACAATTCAACCGTAAGATGCAAATGATTTTCCAAGATCCATATGCATCATTAAATCCTCGCTTGAAAATTGCGGATGTTATTGCCGAGGGAATCGATATCCACGGGTTAGCTAAATCAAAACAAGAGCGAATGGAAAAGGTATACGAATTGCTTGAAACTGTTGGATTGAACAAGGAACATGCTAATCGTTATCCACATGAATTTTCTGGCGGACAGCGGCAGCGGATTGGGATTGCCCGTGCTCTGGCAGTTCAACCGGAGTTCATTATTGCGGATGAGCCTATTTCAGCATTGGACGTATCGATTCAAGCGCAGGTTGTAAACCTAATGAAAAAGCTCCAGCATGAAAAAGGGTTAACCTATCTGTTCATTGCACATGACTTGTCAATGGTAAAATACATCAGCGACCGTATCGGTGTTATGTATTTTGGGAAAATAGTTGAGCTTGCACCAGCAGATGAACTTTACCGAAACCCGCTTCATCCATACACGCAATCATTATTATCTGCGATTCCTGCTCCTGATCCGATTAGTGAGCGGACACGGAAACGTAAAACATATGATCCGGCAACTCATAATTATCAGGACAATGAGCCGGTTGAATTCCGAGAAGTTACGCCGGGACACTTTGTCCTTTGTTCAGAAACAGAATTTAAACAATATCAAGCACAATCTAAACAATAATAAAAAAAACGACCTCGAATTTCGAGATCGTTTTTTTATTATTTTACTTTTTCTTTCCGCCAACGGTTTTCCAGCCAGTTTGAAATCTGGCACTTTGGTCGACAAATTCGCTGCGGCGTTTTCCGCCAAATACCTTTTCACCAATACCGTTTGTGATGACTCCCATAAAAGCTGTAATCCCGATCACTAACAGTGCAACAACTGTTAAATCAGTTATGTATCCAGCCATGATTGTCCCTCCATTTGATGAATCAAAGAATTGATTTTATTTTATTCACTATACCTATTGTAAAAGAACTTTGCCTTTAAGAAAAGAGAAAAATAAAAAACTATTGAAAAGCTATATTTAAATACTGATATCGTTTTCATCTTGTGATTTTAATTGAGAATGGATTTTTTAGAAAAAATCCTAGCAGGTTATTTGTTATTAAAAAGAGATTTAATTCACAATGCATTACCCTCAGAAAGCATAAATAAAGATACGAACATTTTAGTATGATTAACAAAGAAAAGTAATAAAAAATAAAAAAATAAAAAAATTTTTGAAACTTTTGCAGAAATTATTCGTCTAATATAATAAAGGACGTATAATTTAGGGGGGATTCTGATAGTGATTATTTTTGAAAAAGGGATACCTTTTTTCGATATTGTAGTGTATAATGGGTGATATAAATTCCTTATTTATAATAATTTTAATTTTATAAACTGTAATACATTGGAATTGTGTTAATTTCCCTTATTTCGGATTGATATATGATAGATTTGCAAATAATAGAGGAGTGTGAAACACAGATGGTAACACTATACACCTCACCGAGCTGTACATCATGTCGGAAAGCAAAGTCATGGTTAGAAGAGCATGAGATTCCATATAAGGAAAGAAATATTTTCTCTGAACCTTTATCTATGGAAGAAATCAAAGAAATTCTACGTATGACTGAAGATGGAACGGATGAAATTATTTCAACGAGATCTAAAACCTTTCAAAAGTTAGATGTGAATTTGGATACAATGCCTCTTCAGGATTTATTCAAATTAATTAAAGAAAACCCAGGTTTGCTTCGCCGCCCAATCATCATTGATGAAAAACGTTTGCAAGTTGGATATAATGAAGATGAAATCCGCAGATTCCTGCCTAGAAAGGTCAGAACGTATCAATTGCGAGAAGCACAGCGGATGGTAAATTAATTGAGAGTAAGACCTTTTTTATAAAGGTCTTTTTTTCATTTTTATTGTTTGAAATTTTTATTTAATTTTGTTATTATTAAAGGAATATCTATATTGGAAATTTTCCCTCTGAATGTTGACTGGACTACTGTTCGTATTGGATATTGGGCGGATTTACGGATTTTGTGAAATTGCGCTTTTTTATTTCCCTTATTGGTTCTTTTATCATAAAATGAAAGTACAAGAGTATTTGCTTTTTTATTTAAAGTTTCATTGAATAAACTTTTTTTAAGAGTGAATGCTAAGGGAGTTATCTGCTTGGGGGTATTTAGTCCCTTCAATATGAACAATGGAAGGGAGAGGTTAAAATGGAGATTGAACGTATTAATGAAAATACGGTTAAATTTTATATTTCCTATGGTGATATAGAAGAAAGAGGCTTTGATCGGGAAGAGATTTGGTACAATCGTGAACGAAGTGAAGAACTCTTTTGGGAAATGATGGATGAAGTTCATGGAGAGGAAGAGTTTGTGGTTGAAGGTCCGTTATGGATTCAGGTTCAAGCCTTGGATAAAGGCTTAGAGGTACTTGTGACCAAAGCGCAGCTTTCTAAAGATGGCCAGAAATTTGAACTTCCCATTCCTAATGATAAAATTAAGGATTTACCTGTTGACGATAAGATTGACGAACTTTTAGATCAGCATTTTAATCCAAATTATTCAGATGATGAGGAAGTCCTCCTTGAGGAAGATAATTTGGAGTTTATTCTTGCATTTAGAGATTTTGAAGATGTGATCAGTTTGGCAAAAAGGCCGGGTCTTGATAACTTAGTCACAACGCTATATCACTTTGAAGGAAAGTATTACTTATATACTGAATTCCCGGAAGATGTTTTCGGTGAAGATGAGATTGATGATGTTTTAAGCGTATTGCTGGAATATGGGTATGAAACACAGTTAACGATTCACCGAATTCAGGAGTACGGTAAAGAAATAATTGCTGAGAATGTTTTTGAAGTTATTCGAAACCATTTTAGCTAAAAAAGGTACCGATTTCACAGTTGAAATCGGTATTATTTTAGCTCATAGGAAATTATAAATTCAACTATGCCTCTGTCTTCGTCCTATCGGACTCGCCAATCGGCGAGTTTTCATTTATCTAACTTTAAATATTGGTGTTTCAAAGCAGGTGAGGACACTGAAGAATACGGTTCGGGTTGTCATATTTTTGTTGGTTCTTTCAATTCTTCTTTTTGCATTCAAAAATCAGTTGGAGAGTGGCATTTTAGGGTTCCTAAGTGTAATGATTTCGCTTTCCGTCATCTTTATCGGGTTTGTTATATTTCTGGAAAACCGACATCCTACACAAACCATAACATGGCTGGTTGTTCTTGGAAGCTTTCCGCTGGTGGGGTTTATTTTTTATCTTCTCTTTGGCAGGAATTATCGAAAGGAACGGATGTTTAGAAAAAAGTATTTTCTTGATAAACAGGCTTTTTTAACTATTGAGGGTGAAAATGACCCAAGAAGTGAAGAAAAGCTGCAGTTAATGGGGGAGCATCAAGGCAAATTATTCATGCTCGCTCAAAAACTGGGGAATAGTCCAATATCCTTTGATACAGCAACCAAGGTTTTAACAAACGGTGAGGAAACTTTTTCTCATATAATGGAGGAACTAAAAAGGGCGAGGCACCATATTCATCTGGAATATTATATTATTAGGCATGATCAGATTGGTCAAGAAATAAAGAATATATTAATTGAAAAAGCGAATCAAGGTGTAAAGGTTCGTTTTATGTATGATGCCGTTGGGTCCTGGAAGCTTTCAAAAGCTTATATCAATGATTTAAAGAATGCAGGAATAGAAACTGTTCCATTTGGGCCGGTAAAATTGCCTTTTTTAAATAATAAGTTTAATTTCCGCAACCACCGAAAAATAATTGTCATAGACGGGAATATTGGGTTTGTCGGCGGATTAAATATTGGCGATGAATATCTGGGACGAAATAAGGATATTGGATTCTGGCGGGATACCCATTTGATGCTTCGGGGCGAAGCAGTGCGGACTCTGCAGCTCATTTTTCTTCAGGATTGGTATTATATGACGAATCATAGTTTTCTGACGGCAGAATACTTATCTCCACAAATTGACCATAAAAGCCACGGCGGTGTTCAGTTAATCGCAGGAGGCCCGGATAACGAATGGAGTGTCATCAAGAATATATTTTTCTCCATGATTGGATCGGCAAGAAAATCAGTCTGGATTGCTTCTCCTTACTTTATACCAGATGAGGATATTTTCTCCGCCATTAAAGTAGCCGCCTTAAGTGGAATTGATGTACGGCTTCTAGTTCCAAACCGTCCGGATAAGCGGATTGTCTTTCATGCTTCAAGATCCTATTTTCCTGAGCTTTTAGAGGCAGGAGTAAAGGTGTTTGAATATGAAAGAGGGTTTATGCACAGCAAAATTGTCATTGTTGATGGGGAATTGGCTTCGATAGGAACCTCTAATATGGATATGCGAAGCTTTCATTTGAATTTTGAGGTAAATGCGTTTCTTTTCCGGACGAAAAGTACCCAAAAGCTTGTTGCAGAATACCTAAACGATATAGAATTTGCAATACAATTAGATTTAAAAACATTCCAACAGCGGCATTTGGGGTATCGGTTGCTAGAATCCACTGCAAGACTGCTCTCACCGTTATTGTGAAAATTTTGTTAAAACTCGTCGAAACCGGCGGGTTTTATTTTTTTTGTAAAGGAATTTTGGCAAGTTTAGTCGAATTGGAGAAGAAAAGAAGGAGGGGGATTCCGATTGTTAACAGCCCAGACGAAAACAGGTAAACAAATTTCGCTTGGAAATTGTTACTCGAAAGAAGCACTTTTAAGCCTTAGAAAATCCGAGGAGTTCATATGTCCTGTCTGTGGGGAAAATGTTTCATTAAAGCTTGGTGAGCAGCGAATATTCCATTTTGCCCATAAAAAAGGAAGCACCTGCTGCGAAGTATACGAAGCAGAGTCCATCAATCATATTGAAGGAAAGCTTCAGTTATATCATTGGCTATGCATGCAAAAAATTCCTTGTATCCTCGAATTTTATGATCGGAAGATGCAACAGCGTCCCGATATCATGTTTGAACATAATGGTCAGAGATTTGCCCTAGAGTTTCAATGCTCCACACTATCAGAAGAGATATTTTGGAAAAGAACAAAAAACTACCTTGAACACCACTATACTCCTCTATGGATTATCTCCAGCCATCACATTCATCAAAAAAACCGCTACATCATTCCTTTTTCAAATTTTCATTACTTATTTTTACGAACGGGCATGGCAGGTCAATTGTATATACCCTGCTATTCTACTGAAAAGAAAGCCTTCCAATTAATTAGTTCTATTACTCCGTATTCCATTAAAAATGCTTTTGCGGAGCAATCATTCAATTCCCTTGATCGTTTGCGACTTGAGGATTTGCTCAATCCTAAGCCCGATGCATGGAAGATTAACCTATTAAAGTGGAAGGAAGCCGCAGAAAATTATCAAATTAGTTGGGTTCTTCATGCAGGTGCCGTAAAAAATCCCTTTCTCCATGAAATTTATCAGCGGAAATTAAATCTCTTTTTATTACCACCAGAAATAGGCCTGCCAGTTCCTCATGCAGTTTACATTCAAACCCCTCCAGTTGTATGGCAAACCTACTTATTCCTTGATTGTCTAGCTGATAAAAATCCTGGAGCATTGATCTCGTATCAGGATATACATTACCAGGTGCAGAAAAGAATCTCAAAAAAAGATATTACGATCCGAACTTTTCCTTTACTAGAAACTATTAATCCGATGATACCGGTCATAGAATATTTCCGGACGCTGATTGAATTGGGCGTTTTAATTCGAAAAGGGGACTGGTTATGCGAAATAAACCGAAAAATCAAGATTCCACAATCAAACCGAGAAAAGGATGAGGCAAAGTCAAAATTTTATCAAAATAATAAATGAAAATAGATGACAGGGCATAATATAGGAGAGGCTTTACTGCTTATAAGCGTAAAGGAGGAAAAATAAAGAAAAAATGGAATATAATAAAGTGGAATTGGATTATCGAATGGAAATGGAGGATCAATCATGACAAATGAAACGGCTGTAAAGTCACTCCCGGCAAGAAGTGAAATTCCAGTTGAAGATACGTGGAAGCTGGAGGATATTTTTGCAAGTGATGAGGGATGGGAAAAAGAATTCCAAGAGGTGAAGGCACAAATTCCGGGAATTAAGCAGTTCGAAGGAAAATTGGGAGAAAGTGCAGAGACGCTTTATAAAGCCCTTCAATTTCAGGACCAGCTTTTTGAAAGAATCGGCAAGCTCTATACATATTCACATATGAGATACGACCAAGATACGACAAACTCTTTTTATCAGGGCTTGGATGATCGAATGAAGAATCTTTATTCTCAAGCAGCGAGCCAATTTGCCTTTATTGTTCCGGAAATTCTAGCAATTGACGAAAGTAAAGTAACTGGTTTTTTAAGTGAAAAAACGGAATTAAAGCTATATGAACATTCTCTTGAAGAAATTAATTTGCAACGGCCGCATGTATTGAGTGCGGAGCAGGAAGCTCTGCTTGCTGAGGCGAGTGAAGTAATGAATGCGTCTAGTAATACATTCGGCATGCTGAATAATGCCGATTTGGAGTTCCCGTCCATTAAGGATGAAAATGGAAACGAGGTTGAAATTACTCATGGCCGTTATATCCGTTTCCTTGAAAGTGAAGACCAGAGGGTTAGGCATGACGCTTTTAAAGGGGTATATCAAACCTATGGCCAGTTTAAAAATACATTCGCAAGTACCTTAGGCGGTAATGTAAAAAAGGATAATTTTAATGCTAGGGTCCGGAACTATGACTCAGCAAGACATTCAGCCCTTGCTGCTAATAATATTCCTGAAACGGTCTATGATAACTTAGTGAATACCGTTAATGAGAATCTGCATCTGCTGCACCGTTATGTAAAGCTCCGCAAACAAGTATTAGGGGTTCAGGAGCTTCATATGTATGATTTGTACACACCACTAGTTAAAGATGTGAAAATGGAAATTAAGTATGAAGAAGCAAAAGACCTTGTTATAAAAGGGCTAGCTCCGTTAGGTGATGAGTATGCCCAGATTCTAAAAGAAGGCTTTGAAAACCGCTGGGTGGATGTCCATGAGAATAAGGGCAAGCGAAGCGGGGCTTACTCCTCAGGAGCATACGGAACGCATCCATATATCCTGATGAACTGGCAGGATAACGTAAACAATTTATTCACCTTAGCACATGAGTTTGGCCACTCTGTACACAGCTTCTATACGCGGAAGAATCAGCCGTTCCCATATGGGGACTATTCGATTTTTGTTGCCGAGGTGGCTTCTACCTGCAATGAGGCGCTGCTGAACGACTATTTGTTAAAAACAATTGATGATGAACAAAAGAGGATTTATCTGTTGAATCATTATTTGGAAGGCTTTAGAGGGACGGTATTCCGTCAGACGATGTTTGCTGAATTCGAGCATTTAATCCACCAGATGGCGCAGAATAATGAGGCATTAACGGCTGAAACATTAACAAAAACCTATTATGAATTAAATAAAAAGTACTTCGGTGAAGAGGATATTGTCATTGATGAGGAAATCGGCCTTGAATGGACCCGCATCCCGCATTTCTATTACAACTATTATGTCTACCAATATGCGACAGGCTTCAGCGCGGCCACAGCACTAAGCAAGCAGATTTTAGAGGAAGGCAAGCCAGCAGTAAAACGGTATATTGAATTCCTCAGTGCAGGAAGCTCCGATTATCCAATCGAAGTATTAAAGAAAGCCGGAGTGGATATGACAAGCTCTGAGCCAATCAAGGATGCCTGCAAGGTGTTTGAAGAAAAACTAGGTGAATTAGAACAACTATTGCTAAAAAAATAAAGAAGGAGGGATGGTATAGTCGCCATCCCTTTCCTAACGAATAATTTCAACTACGCCTCATGAACCGTCCTATCGGACTAGCCAATCGGTGAGTTTTCATTTAAAATCCCTTAAATTTTTTTCTGTCATTGATGGAGATTATGGGGGTTAAGATGGAAAGAAACAATACGGGGATGCTAATTATAATCGGGAAAATTTTCATGAGTGCCAGTACATGTAAAAAAAATGCAAAAATAAAAAAAAGAATCATCAGCGTAATGGAGAACTTTTTCAATTTCTTAATCCATCCTTTTTTAGTAAATATCTTTCCTTTATATTTATGGTCTACTCTATGAATTTATGATATTTTGACAATAATGTGAAATAAAGCACAAACTTATTGTCACCCATCTCAGCCCATGCTATATTTAATACGTGAAGTTGATCACAACAAACATATACCCCTTTGTTTGACCGTGAAAAATTTCTCCCATCCCCTTTGTTCGTATTAAGAGAAATGCCCTGCAGTTGATGGCTGCAGGGCATTTCTGTTATACATTATCATAAGCTATTTAATATACTTCCAAAAGGTCCCGAACTTTGCAGGGATTTGCTGCACCACCTGCTTAAGGAGCAATTTTTTCATTTCCCGTTCAATTTGTGAAATGGTCATATTATATACAAGAGCAATTTCCTTTGAGGCGACAAATTTAAAATTCTTTAAAAATATTTCCAGTGGAGGAAGTGGAGATTTAATCGGTTTTTCTGCGAGCATTTCCTCCAGAATTTGAACATAAACCTCATATGGATATGTTCCTGTTATTTTTATTCCTTCTTCTTCAACGTTCTCATTGAAGAAGACAAGAGTGGGAATTTCGCGAACTTCCATTTCGGAAGTAATTTGCAGGTCGCACTGAAAAGCTTTTGCAGCACTCTCCGAATGCATGTCTTGAAGAAATTCTTGAATTTCAAGTCCTGCTTTATCTGCACACTCTCTTAATACTCCTAAATCTGAAATATTCCTTTTTTCCAAAAATAATACCTCTTGGATTGCGCGGAGGAAGCGAATTCCTGCACGTCTCCCCTGAAGCTCTGCTGCTTTTAACGCAATCGATACATTATAGGGAGCATGTACAGGGTCTTCAAACCCATGATTTCCTTCACAAGATATTATTGACCTGCTCGTTGTTTTCTCCCAAACCTGCGCAAGGTTTTCAACATTTTTTTTTCGGCTTATATTTAAATTCGTCAATTTTCCACTTAGAACATGCTTGATAGAAAAGTAACGTCCATACTCAATCTGAAGCTTTTTCATGATAGGCTCAAGTGACCAGCATTCGGGACAAAGCGGATCAATAAATAAATAAATTTCTATCGGTTTTTTATCGCTGCTATTGATTGGCTGCAAAGAATTTGAGTAATCAAAATTATTCACGATGGCTCACCGGAATTTTCTTGATTGTCAGGTGTATTTATCATGTGCTGGGCAGTTAGATAAAGCCTGTAATAAAATTCATCCCTAATCGGTCCTTCTAAGCCGATTTTATCCATTGCTTTGGTCATGCATGAAAGCCAGGCTTTGGCACGCTTTGGCGTAACCGGAAAGGGCAGATGGCGGGCACGCATCATCGGGTGTCCATGTTCCTCAGAATAAAGTGGAGGGCCGCCTAAATATTGTGTTAAAAATTGCTTTTGTTTATGGGCAATTTCAGAAAAATCATTTGGGAATATAGGAGCAAGGTCAGGATGTTGTGCAACAAGGCCATAAAAAGTGTCCACAAGACGATGGAGCGTTTCTTCTCCAATAACCTCAAATGGTGTTAGTTGATTATTCATCATGTTGACAACTCCTCCTCTCGTCATTATCAAGTTTACATTCATTTTAACAATGCCTAATTTTTATCTCAAATGAATTGCTTCAGAAAAAAGGATATTATTAATGTGTCCAATATGGCTTTTCTTACGAAACTAATTTATAAGTTGTATTTCTGCCTGTAAAAGCGGCGAATTTTGTTTTCTGTTTTTCTAACAGGAATTTGATAATTTTTTAACAGCTGCAAAAAGACTTCCTGCCCCTCCTGAAAGTTTTCAACCTCATATTCTAGTTCAAAATCCTCTTGATTTAGGTAAATATTGTGGTCGAAAACGAGTACGCCTTTCTTAAACGCTGCTTCAGCACGTCTTGTTGCCAAAGATCCGAAATAAACCAATTTACCAAAGGGGATACCCATTTCTTCTATGATCAGCTTTATTTGGCCCAAAGGAAGTCTCCCAAATTGAATTGCTTCTAGAGCTTCCCTTTCGCTAAGTATTTGATTTGTTTCAAGAAGTCCGATTTCTGCAGGCTGCTTTAACGTCATTTCCCAGCTATTCTTTTTTAACCGGATTCTTAAAGCTGAACCCTTATCCTTTAAGGCAAACTCCTTCGTATCGAAGTAATGGTTCTCCTGAAAAAAAATATTTATTTCATCAATTTGAAAATCGGTTAATAATCTTAAATATTCTTCTTTTGTCAGCATGTTTTTAAATTCTATTTCAATATTTTGCGGCATCGTTTGTCTTCCTTTCCGATAAAAATTATTTACATTATCTCATCTTCAGTTGAAACTGCAATCCTTGGGAGAAATGAGGAATTATGTTAAAATAGTGGGTATGGAAGATGGAGGTAAAAAATGAGGAAAAAACTAATAGTCCAAGCGGCAAATGTAATGGAAAATGCACTTGTTTTAGAAGTATCGGAAGCAATAAATGGTTTAGTTCCAGCCGAACAAATCCTGGTGGATTCTGAACATTATTCCTTTATTTATCTAATGGAAGATTCAGATGACTATACATACATCGTGTTTCCGGAACCAATCTGGCCAGACTTGAAGATGGCTGCAGAACTTCCGGTTTGGATTTCCGACGGAAATGAAAAAATAGAACTTCAGCGTTTTAATGAAGAGTTTGATTTTATTATTAACAACATAAAAGGAAATAGCAATTACGGTAAAGAAATGGTTGAAAAAGCAGAATCAGTTTTTCATCCATAATTTGTTCTTGTCGAGGTGGAGTCATGAAGCATTGGGACCAATTTTTAACCCCTTATAAGCAGGCAATTAATGAGCTCAAGATAAAATTAAAGGGAATGAGAGGTCAATTTGAACTCGATTCGACACATTCACCAATTGAATTTGTTACCGGCCGTGTAAAGCCAATTGCCAGTATTTTAGATAAAGCAACTCAAAAAGGAATACCGTTAGATAAACTTGAAGTGGAAATGCAGGATATTGCCGGCCTTCGGATTATGTGTCAGTTTGTGGAGGATATTTATCGGGTCGTTTCGCTGCTCCGAAACCGCAATGATTTTGAAATAGTGGAGGAAAGGGATTATATTTCTCATGAAAAAATCAGTGGATACCGTTCCTATCACGTTGTCATTCAATACCCGGTGCAAACTATTCACGGGGAAAAGAAAATTCTAGCCGAAATACAAATTCGGACCTTGGCCATGAATTTTTGGGCAACCATTGAACACTCCTTAAACTATAAGTATAAAGGTGCCTTTCCTACTGATATAAAAATGCGACTCCAGCGTGCGGCAGAGGCAGCTTTCCGTTTAGATGAGGAAATGTCACTTATTCGGGGTGAAATTAAAGAAGCACAGGCTTTTTTTACGAGAAAGAAGGAAACAGCCCAAGAAGAAAAAAAATGAGCCGCTGTTTATATAGATTATTCCAATACAAGGGGTAAAAAAATGAAATTTGCGATAACATCTAAAGGGGATCAAAAATCAAATATTCTAATGCATAAAATGAGGACCTATTTGCTGGATTTTGAGTTAAAGTATGATGAAGACCAGCCGGATATCGTCATCTCCGTAGGAGGAGACGGGACGCTCCTATATGCTTTCCACCGTTATAGCAGCCGTTTGGATAAAACGGCATTTGTTGGGATCCATACTGGACACCTCGGTTTTTATGCAGATTGGACCCCTGAGGAAATCGAAAAGCTGGTCATTGCTATTGCAAAGACACCGTTTCAGGTTGTTGAATATCCACTTTTGGAGGTCATTATTCGTTATTCTCATGCGGGTAAGGAATCCAGGTACCTAGCGTTAAATGAATCTACCGTAAAGGGTGTGGAGGGAACGCTGGTCATGGATGTAGAAATACGCGGCCAGCATTTTGAAAGATTTCGTGGAGATGGTCTTTGTATTTCTACCCCTTCAGGCAGTACAGCCTATAATAAAGCGCTAGGCGGAGCCATTATTCACCCGTCCATCCAAGCCCTTCAAGTGGCGGAAATGGCATCCATTAACAACAGGGTTTTCAGAACAGTAGGGTCGCCGCTTATTCTGCCTGCACACCACACATGTATGTTAAAGCCCGTAAATCGGACGGATTTCCAGATTACGATTGATCATTTAACCCTGCTCCATAAGGATGTAAAGTCAATCCAATTCAGGGTTCCGGAGGAAAAAATCCGTTTTGCTAGGTTCCGTCCGTTTCCTTTCTGGAAAAGAGTACATGATTCATTTATTTCGGACTAATTGAAGGAAAACACGGAATGACACAAAATTTTAAACTTCATTGGAGTATTGATCATAATAGTGCCGGATTGCTCATTAAAGAGTTTTTAAAGATGGAAGAAATCTCTCGGACTGCTTTGACGGATATTAAATTCAAGGGCGGGAGAATCCTTGTCAACAGTGAAGATGTAAATGTTAGGTATAAGCTCGTCGAAGGGGATGTACTGACAGTTATATTCCCTTCCGAGAGCCCGAGTTTTCCGGGAGAGAAGCTTCCATTGACGATTCTGTTTGAGGATGAATTTTTGCTTGTTGTAGTTAAACCAGCCGGTATGAGTACAATTCCATCAAGGGAGCATCCTGCCGGGAGCCTGGCAAATGCCCTTCTAGGATATTATCAAAAAACAGGTCTAACCGCCACAGCCCATATTGTAACTCGGCTGGATCGGGATACCTCTGGGATTGTTTTAGTGGCCAAACATCGTCATGTTCATCATTTGTTTAGTTTAATGCAGCGAAAATCTCAAGTGAAACGAACCTATGAAGCATTTGCAGGTGGTTTGTTGTCAGTGGATAGAGGCACGGTAAACGCCCCAATCGGACGTAAAGCGGAAAGCATCATCGAAAGGGAGGTCCGTGAGGATGGACAATATGCTTGTACCCATTACCGAGTCATATCAAGGCATAGGGAATTTACCCAGGTTGAACTGAACCTGGAAACTGGACGGACCCATCAAATCAGGGTCCATATGTCTTATTTGGGTCATCCTTTGCTCGGTGATGATTTGTATGGGGGAGACATCTCGTTAATTGATAGGCAGGCGTTACATTGTAAAGAAATCCACTTCATTCACCCCCTTACCCGGGAGGAAATGATCTTTACGGCACCTTTGCCGGATGATATGAAGAAATTAATAGAGGCTGGTCGTGATTAAAAAGGCCAGCCTTCTTTTAGCTAATAAGAAAGTATAAATTCAACTACGCCTCTGTCTTCGTCCTATCGGACTCCCCAATCGGCGAGTTTTCATTTATTTTATTCAAAATGTTTAAACTTTTCTTCAATGTATGGCATAGTGGAAGGGACGGAGACGACTTCCATTTCCGGATATCTTAACGCTGAAAGTTGGCCGCCAAATACTGCTCCTGTGTCAATATTATACGTTTTATTAATGATTCTTGGTTCCTTCACAGGCGTATGTCCATAAACAATATAAGCTTCCCCATGATACTGTTTAGCCCAGTCTCTTCTGACAGGGGATCCATCCGGGTGCTTTTCACCTGTAATATCTCCGTAAAGGACGAATTTTTTCACTTCATTATTTCTCTTTCCGATTAGTTCTTGTTTAATTCCCGCATGGGCGATTACTAGCTGTTTGTTGTCTAATACTAGATACATTGGAGCCTTTTCATAAAGTTCCATAAATTTTTTACGAATGGACTCTTGGTCTTTCCTATATAATGATTCATATTCCGCAACAGTTGTTTCGAGTCCGTGAGCAATTTGAACTTTGTTGCCAAGGAAAAAGCGATACAGCTTATTGCAATGGTTTCCAGGAGTATAGAAAGCTTTTTTCTGCTCGATGACCAGCTTCCAAACGACTTCAATTACTTTAAGAGAATTTGGCCCTCTGTCGGTTAAATCACCGACAAACCCAAGTATTCTGTTTTCCGAATGGAGGGGAATCCCACTTTTCCAATCGTAACCTAATTTTGCGGTTAACTCCGAGAATTCTGTGAAGCATCCATGGATATCTCCGATAATATCTATTTTCATGATAGTTGCCCCTTTCCAATTCTTATTTTTTGTCGGATTGTCAGCATTTATTACTATTCGTAAGGGAGGAGTATGATGGAACAACACGTCTCCATTATTTCATTATTGATTGTTGTGACAATGGCATTTTTAACTCCAATTCTTTTGCATCGATTTAAATTAAATTTCATTCCAGTTGTTGTTGCGGAAATTATCATGGGCCTCATTATTGGGTCGAGTGGATTCAATATCGTTCATGAAGATATGTGGCTGTCTACCTTGTCAACACTTGGCTTTATTTTTCTTATGTTCTTAAGTGGACTTGAAATTGACTTTACTGCATTTTCAGGTGGGAAAAAACGTGAGACCCTTCCAAACGGGAAAAAAGAACCGAACTCCTTTCTGGTCTCATCCGTTATCTTTGCCGGTGTCTTCATTCTCTCACTCGGTTTATCGTATCTCTTTGTTTTGGCAGGATTTATCGATAATGCTTTTTTAATGACACTGATCATTTCGACGATTTCATTGGGAGTAGTCGTGCCCACCTTAAAAGAAGCCCACTTAATGAAAACGGTGATAGGGCAGATTATCTTATTGGTGGCGGTAATCGCTGATTTAGCTACAATGATTCTTCTTGCCCTCTTTGTGTCCTTGAATGAAGGAGGAGAGGGAGATACATGGCTTCTGCTGATATTATTCGGAGCAGGAGTTATCCTCTATTTTATCGGCAAAAGATTTAAAAATCGCAGTTTTATTGAAACACTGTCAACAGGGACTGTCCAAATCGGCACGAGGGCTGTATTTATGCTGATTATTGTATTGGTGGGATTATCCGAAACTGTCGGGGCCGAAAATATCTTGGGTGCATTTTTGGCAGGTGTTCTCGTTTCTTTATTGGCACCAAACCAAGAGCTGGTTCATAAGCTTGATTCCTTTGGGTACGGTTTTTTAATTCCTATCTTCTTTGTAATGGTAGGTGTAGAACTGGATATTTGGACGTTATTCAGTGAAAAGAAACTGTTGTTATTAATACCGTTATTATTGATAGGGCTTTTATTGTCAAAGCTGATTCCTGTATACCTTTTAAAGATATGGTACGATATGAAAACAGTCATTGCCTCGGGCTTTCTGCTTACCTCCACATTGTCACTTGTGATTGCGGCGGCGACAATCGGAGAACGGATTGGAGTTATATCAGAGCAGATGAAAGGAACACTAATCCTTGTCGCAGTAATCACTTCTATTTTTACGCCGATTGTTTTTAAAAAGTTGTTTCCTCGAGAAGCAGCAGAGGGAAGAAGGGTGTCCATTGCCTTTTTAGGTGCTAACCAGATTACTTTGCCTGTCTCCCGGGAATTAAAGTCCGGACTCTATAATCCCGTCCTATATCATCAAAAAATTGAAAAAGCAGAAAAACCATTTGCTGACTCGGTATTTGAAATAAAGGAAATCCCGGATTATTCGCAGGAGGCCATTGAAAATACAAAAGTATTTGAGTCTGAAATAGTGGTTATTTTAACAGGAAACCAGGAAGTGAATGCAAATCTGGCTATGGCTGCAAAAGAAAAAGGTGTCCAAAGGGTCATTGCTAGGATTGAAAGTCCTGAACTGGAGACTAGATTGCGGGAACAAGGGGTTGAGGTGTTTTCATCTTTTACGTCAACTAAAGCGTTGCTTCGGGCGATGATTGAGTCTCCTACAGTCATAAATATATTGACGAATCAGGAAACAGGGTTATATGAAATTGTCATGAAAAATGAATTATTTGACGGTATGTCATTAAGAAGATTTCCGTTTACCGGGGATGTTATTTTTGTCAGGATTTTCAGAGGAAAGGATTCCATCGTGCCTCATGGAGATACGGAGCTGCAAATACATGACCGCCTGATTGTCACAGGTTCAAAGGAATATGTGGATGAACTGAAGAGAGAGCTTGAATTTTCAGAACCAGGCAAAAGCTATTATTAGAAAAGGCAAGTACTTTTCATTTATTCAGAATTAGTGTAGAATTAGTACCAAGTACTAATATCAGTTATCATGTAGGAGGATTTTTTTAAAATGAATTTATCTTTAACTGGAAAAACATTTGTCGTAATGGGTGTTGCTAATAAGCGGAGTATCGCTTGGGGGATTGCCCGCTCACTGCATGACGCTGGGGCACGGTTGGTATTTACGTTTGCCGGGGAAAGACTTGAGAGCAGTGTACGGGAATTAGCGGATTCCTTAAATGCAGAGGGAACTTTAGTGCTGCCATGTGATGTGACTAGTGACGAAGCAATTGCTACGTGTTTTGCCGAAATAAAAGAAGCGGTTGGAACTATTCATGGAGTGGCCCATTGTATTGCATTCGCTAATAAGGAAGAATTATCTGGCGAATATATGAATACAACTAGGGACGGCTTCCTGCTGGCACATAATATCAGCTCCTATTCCTTAACGGCAGTAGCGAAGGAAGCACGCGGCCTCATGACAGAAGGCGGCAGCATCGTAACTCTCACATACCTTGGGGGAGAAAGAGCCATCAAAAACTACAATGTTATGGGTGTTGCAAAAGCTTCCCTTGATGCAAGCGTTCGCTATTTAGCTGCAGATCTAGGTAAAGATAATATTCGTGTAAATTCCATTTCTGCCGGTCCAATCCGAACACTATCCGCAAAAGGAATCAGTGAATTTAACATGATTCTAAAGGAAATTGAAGAAAAAGCCCCATTACGGAGAACAACAACGCCGGAGGAAGTAGGCGATACGGCAGTTTTCCTATTCAGCCATCTTTCCCGTGGAATTACAGGGGAAAATATTCACGTAGACTCTGGATATCATATTGTGTAATACAAAAAAGCCCGCAAAATGAACTGCGGGCTTTTTTGTGTTGAAAAAAAGTTAACGACTATAGGCCATTTACATATATATAAAAGTGTAGGATGCCATAAGGGAGGTGCTTTTTATGTCAAATACAAAAAATCAGGGGCCATTTTTCAACATTGGGCAGCCTTTTTCAAGGAATCATACAAACCAAAATATGCAGGAGATTTTTAGAATTAAGATTGATGCTGAGCCGGAAGCGGAAGAGGAAGAGAACCTAAGTACAGAGGAAAATAAAAAAATTGTCACTAATGCTAACAGGGGGGCAGAATCGTTAGATGCAAAAACAGAAAAAAAGAATTCTGCATCTTCTATACCCCCCGAACATAACCGCTCTGCCTTTAAACGGGTTAAACCATTTAAGGAAATGTCGGTAAAGGAAAGGTTGGAATATTTAATTAACTTTCCGAAAGTACTTCCGCCTGTTCCCTGTGTCTTTTATACAAAAGATGAAAAACATTTAGGCTACCTGACCAGTTATGAGGATAATCAAATAACCATTCAATATCATAATAAAATGCAAAAAACATTTTATGCTGATGAAATTACAAATGTCATTATGATTGGAATAAAGAGATAATGAATAGCTTTAAAATACCATATTCTTCTTATAGCTAGACAAAAAAAGGCCAGCCGATTCACCGACTGGCTAATTTATTTAATCGCAAATTCCAAGGTTTACGTCTGCAATACATTGGATTGCACAGAAGCAGCTTAAGTCAACTGTTACACAATCGTTGCTTGCCTTAAAGCAAGTTACTTGGCAATGTTTAGAAAGGTTAATGCAGCATTTGTCATCGCCTCTTACGAAATTGACTGGAACAAAGTTTCCACCGTCTTTTTTGCCAGGAACTAATACGCGAAGTGTAGCACAGCAGTTATCGAACACATCCTCTACGCGGAAATAGATGGAGACGCATGCATTGTAATCGTCATTAAAGAATGCGTGAAATGGTGTGCCATCAGCTGTTTTTAAAACGAATACGCGCGTGTCAACCATTTCTTTTACAGGTGAGACTAATGAACCAAGCGGCTCATTAAAGCAGCTGGTACATGATTGACATTCTGCTTCTTCAACAGCGTTATCTTGGAGCTCTTTAATCGCGCGGACTACTTCGCATACACAGTTGGTGCTTTTGTGATCATTACGAAAATTTCCAGAACCCATTTATTTTTTCCTCCTTAATCCGTTATATATCTTACATTACTAACATATTTCACGAAAGCCTTATGGGTTACGGACAATTGCCTTATTTAACAAAATTAGGCTATTTCCATATACAGACATATGTCCAAAAATGAAAGGGTTTTTCAATATGAAGATAAATTTAATCAACCTGCTCCTTTTAGCGTTGGCAAGCTTTCGGTTTACAAGGTTAATTGTTTTTGATAAAATTACTGAATTTTTACGAAATCCCTTTTTTGATGAGGTAGAGGAAGTAAATCCAGAAGGTGAAGTGGAATTATATTATATTCCCAAAAAATCTGGAATAAGACGATTTATAGGCGAACTGCTGAGTTGTTATTGGTGTACAGGAATATGGTCTTCTGCCATTATTGTAGGTATATCCTATCTCTCCCCTAGATGGGCGGAGCCGATGATACTCATACTAGCCGTTGCAGGTATAGCGGCGATGGTGGAAACAGTTATTCAATATTTAATTGAGAAATAAGGATTTTGCCTGAGACAAGACTTTCGTTTTTTTCATATGATGATTAGTAACTAATGAATTGTATTTGAATGGAGGAAAAAACGTGACAAGGAAAAAGAAGAAATCCCAGACAAATCAGACAACGAAGGTTACACAACCATCAAATGCTATAAAAAAACAGGGATGCGGCTGTGGTAAAAAGACAACATATAAGTAGGAGTGAAAACTGCTGGGTAACTGGCAGTTTTATTTTTTTCTCTTAACTTAGTCATATTTTTAGTCAATGTCGAAAAAACTAATGACAGTCATATTTATAAAAAAGGGATGAAAACCGTTATGCATAATACATATCGATTCATTATATTGATGAGTGTAATCTTACTGGTTTCCTGCAATCAGGATCAAAAAGCAAAAGACAGCCAGCTCGCGCTCGTGAAAACTACAAATCCCCCACCAGTTGTCACTGATGGGCATAAAGGAAATGACCAGGTAGAGAAAATTAAACAAGATGTAAGTTCTTTTCCAGAATTGTATGATGTCGCTGTCGTCAAAGGGAAAAAAGCAATCCTTGTTGCCTATAAGGTAAAGCATTTGCATCGCTTTAAAATGAAAAAGATTGAAAAAAATGTTACCAAAATGCTTGAGAAAAAATATCCAAAAGAGAAATTTACCGTCTCAAGTGACTATAAAATATTTCTGGAAGTCGTACGGCTTGATGAAAAGATGAGGTCCTCGTCTAAGTTTAACCATCGAGATGCAGAAAAACGTTTTAATGAGATCGTTAAAATGACAGAGGATATCAAGTAGGAAAGGGGATTTAATGATGGCGAGCAAACAGAAAAATATGACACCCGAGCAGCAAAAATACCAGCAGCTTCAGCAAAAGCACGAAAAAAAACGGCCAGTTTTAAAAAATTGTATCAGGGCTTTTTTTGTTGGCGGACTGATATGCGCAATCGGCCAGGCCATCAGTTATTTTTACATTTACTTTTTTAATTTTACGGAACAAAGTGTCGGGAATCCAACGGTGGCAACAATGGTGTTTTTCTCCATGCTTTTGACCGGCTTCGGTGTTTATGACCGGCTGGGGCAGTTTGGCGGGGCAGGGAGTGCGGTGCCGGTCACTGGTTTTGGCAATGCCGTCATCTCTGCAGCCATTGAACATCGCACAGAGGGGTTTGTGTTAGGAGTCGGCGGCAATATGTTTAAGCTTGCAGGCTCAGTTCTTCTTTTTGGTGTATTTGCAGCCTTTGTGGTAGCGCTGATTAGAACGGTTTTAAGTATTTGGGGGGTATTGTAATTGCTAAAAGGACATCAATCATGGGTCTTTCAAAATAAACCGATGATATCGGCGACTGGAGTAACAGGAGGCCCCTTTGAGGCTAACGGAAATTTGGCAAATGACTTCGATTTATTGTATGAAGACCTATGGATGGGCCAAGAGTCCTATGAAAAAGCCCATCGAATCTTGCTTGAAGAAGCGATAAAAATCGCACTGGATAAAGCAAATATTGAAAAAGAAAAAATTCAATTTTTAATTGCCGGTGATTTAATTAATCAAATAACGCCGACTAGCTTTACGGCAAGGACTATGCAGATCCCCTATTTCGGGTTATTTGGGGCCTGTTCCACTTCCATGGAAGGCTTAGCGCTAGCCTCATTTATTGTCAATTATCATGGAGCACAAAATGTGGTGACCGGAGCATCTAGCCACAATGCCGCGGTTGAAAAACAGTTTCGCTATCCAACAGAATACGGCAGCCAAAAGCCTCCGACGGCTCAATGGACGGTTACAGGGGCTGGTGTGGGAATCATTCAGCCAAACGAACCGGGGAAGAAAAACCCTGTCACAATATCTGCAACCATTGGAAAGGTAATTGATATGGGTTTAACAGACCCGTTCAATATGGGAGGTGCGATGGCTCCTGCAGCAGCAGATACGATTATGGCCCATTTTCGGGATCTTGACCTTGATCCATCTTATTATGATCTAATTATTACTGGCGACTTGGGGAGAGTCGGCCATGACACGGCTTTTGAATTAATTAATAAAAGCGGCCTTAAGCTTGAAAGAAATCAATTTCAGGATTGCGGGATCCTCATCTATAAGGATGACCAGCCCGTTCAATCCGGAGCAAGCGGAGCAGGATGTTCGGCGACAGTGTTGTATGGACATCTGCTGAATGAAATGAGAAAGGGTACATACAGACGGATTTTGCTTGTTGCTACCGGTGCATTGTTATCCCCGCTCACCTTTCAACAAAATGAATCGATTCCATGTATTGCCCACGCAGTTGGTATAGAAATGAACAATTAAAGGGGTGACGATTATGTTAGCGATGTTTTTTTGGGCCTTTGTCATAGGCGGATTGATTTGTGTCATTGGCCAGCTATTATTTGATGTTGCCAAGCTTACACCAGGACATACATTAAGCTTATTGGTTGTAGCCGGGGCGATTTTGGCGGGATTTGGGTTGTATGAGCCACTTATTAATTTTGCTGGAGCAGGTGCGACCATTCCGATAACCAGCTTTGGAAATGCATTGGTTCACGGAGCGCTTGATGATGCCAACAACCATGGGCTGATAGGCGTGTTAACCGGGATGTTTCAGGTGACCAGTTCTGGTGTATCAGCCGCGATTATTTTTGGATTTATCGGAGCACTTGTGTTTAAGCCGAAAGGGTAAATGCTGATTTTTTTCTTAAATGAATGAATAGCTTATTCGTGCCTATACACTTTTTTAAGTGATTTCATATTGTATTAATGAGATTACTAAAGAGAGGTGAATGAATCGATGTGGGGTTGTGGAGGTTACGGCTACGGCTACGGCGGTGGCTTTGGTTATGGCAGCACCTTCGTACTAATTGTAGTTCTGTTCATCCTATTGATCATTGTAGGTACTAGCTTCTATTAATAGGTAAACGGACAGCAGGAAAGGGATGGCCAATTAAAGGCTATCCTTTTCTTTTTTCACCATTTTTTCATTCCTTCATACAATAAAGTAGTTTATGAAGGAGTGTGAATTTTGATCATGGATAATGGTTTCTTTAAAAATATAGAGAAAAAAACTGGCGTAAATATGAAAGATATTTTTGATTTGGCTAATTCTCTTCAGAATGCCAACTTTAAAGACGAAAAGACAGTCCGTGGAGTCATTCGCAAAGTATCTCAGCTTGCAAACAAGCCGATAAGCAGGGAATTAGAAGATCAGATTTGCAACACCATCATTAAAGATGGAAAAAGTCTTGATTTCAATACCATTTCAAACATGATGAATAAGAAATAAGCAAAAAGGCCGCTTTCCTTATTGGAATTTGGCCTTTTTGCTTAATTTTAAAAGTGGTGCGAGAAATCTGGAACGGTTGACTTTCTTTCCTCTTCGATTGTCCGGAATAGATAAATAAAGACCTTCTTGAGCCCGGGTCATGGCAACATAAAACAGCCTTCTTTCTTCTTCGAGACCGGAAAAGTCACCGTTTCGACTGGTTTCCAAAGCGTATTCGTGCGGGAGGCTGCCGTCGACTGCGCCAAGCAAATATACATATTTATACTCAAGTCCTTTAGCCCTGTGAATGGTGCTTAAGGTGATAGCGTCGCGAAAATGCTTGCTTAAATTTTTTATTTCTTTATTCATTGCTGCCATATGTTCGGCATGTTCTAAAAAACCATCGATCGTGTCAAAGCTTTTCGCCGCCACTTTTAAATCCTTCAAATCATCTGATCCTTTTTCGATTTGATTTGCTTCGTTGCCGCGTTTTTTAAGAAAATCCAGGAAGCCTATCTCCTTTTCAATCTTTTCAATCGCTTTTGCCGGTGTCAAGGTTTTAAGGGCGCGAATTAGCGGAACTGCCTTTTTTAATTTTTTTTCCTGAAAGGCATGGGATGTTTTTAAATGCATCAGTGCCTCAAGGAGACTGCAGTCCTGAAGGATACTAAGTGCTTTCATGTCCTTAAGGGCTGATTGTTTTAAAAATAATAATGGCAAAATTTCGGTCATGCTTTTTGGGTCTTCTTCATTTAAGCTGACCTTTAAAAAGGCTAGGGCGCATCTGACGATATAACGGTCATAAAAGGCTTCAGCGTCCATGTCGATTTTAAAAGGGAGGTTCGAACCTGCCAGCCTTTCAAACACTGCCCTTGAAGCAGCATTGGTCCGATACAAAATCGCAAAATCAGCGGGAGTTGCTCCGTTTGCAATCCGCTCAGAAAGATCAGTGACAATCATAGTGGCTTCTTCCTCTTCGTCAAAAGGGAAAAAAGTATGTGGCATTTCACTGCTAGAAAATTGCGCCTGCATTTTTTTTGCTTTTCTCAATTTATTAGCAGAAATTACTTGATTGGCGGTTGAAACAATCTCATGAGAAGAACGGTAATTTTGTTCAAGAGTTAATGTCTTTGATGAATGGAAGTCCATTTCGAATTCGAGCAGAAAATTTGGGTCGCTTCCTCTGAAGGAGTATATGGCCTGGTCATCGTCACCAACAGCACAAACATTTTGGTGCTTTTTCGATAGTAGTTTAATCAATTCATATTGAACTTTGTTGATGTCCTGGAACTCATCGATTAAAAAATAATGAAATCGGTCTTGATAATACTCCAATATGGCAGGAGTGGTTTTCAACAGCCAATAGCAGCCAATCAGCATGTCATCAAAATCAAACAAACCTTCACGCTTTTTGTAATCCTCATATTTTTTATATAAAATTGCGGTTTTTTCTTCCCATTCTGATGTCGGTCTGACCTCTGCGGGAAGGAGCATCGTATTTTTCCATAGTCCAATCTGCTGCAGTGCTAGATCATAAGCAAATTCCTTTTCGGACAAATCGAGTTCTTTACCGACCTCTTTCAATATTCTATCCCGTTGCCACTCTTTTTTTAATAGCTTGTCAGAGGTCCAACTAGCGGCATCATGAAACATGAGAATCCGGTAAAAGATACTGTGGAACGTGCCGGTTATGAGCTGCTGGATTTTTTCACGCTTCATATTTGGATAAGAAAGAAGACGATTTTTCATTTCAGCTGCTGCTTTGGTGGTGAATGTAACCAACATGATGGTTCGAGGATCGATTTGTTTAGCCTCGAGCATGAACGCTGTCCGGCAAGTCAGCACTCTTGTTTTGCCGCTTCCTGCACCGGCAAGCACTAATAAGGGGCCTTCCGTATCTATTACTGCTTTCGTCTGACTATCATCTAAAATAACTCCATTTGCTGATAGCTGTTGCAAATATGGGGGAAGGCTTTCTGGAGAATTTGTCTGTGTTTGCTTAAACGGAACTTTATATTCGATAGGTTTTGCTGTTTTAAATTTTACAGGAGCAGGATTTTCTTCTGTAATGGTTCTGCCCTGGGGAATTCTAAACCCGTTTCGTTCAATATAGTGATTTTCTGTGTGTGGATGTAGTCCTGTGTCAAGTCTTTCGGGTACCGGACACCTCTTTTCCGGTAAAGAATGGTGGAAAAAATGGGGGTCACTCAGGATTCCCAGATACAGCTGCACCTTTTCTTTACAAGTAGGACATGATAATTCGCCTCTTTTGCCGGCGATGTAAATAGACTGGAATTCCTCACGATTGAGCTCGTCAATCACAATATTCCGATTTCGATAAACTGCTGTTTTCATTTTTATAACCCTCTATTTTGAAATAAGACATGTTCTATCATATCAAAACCTGGAATGATGGGAAAGAAGTTTTGAAGAATACCAATAAAAAGCACCTGCCAACCTTAATATTGGCAAGTGCATATTTCTATAAATTCTTTACCATTGTTTTGTGTGGAATTCCGGCATCCATGAATTCCTCTGAAACTACCTCGTAGCCCAATTTTTCGTAAAAGGGGATGGCCTGCGTCTGAGCGTTAAGTTTTAGCTTTTGGAAGTCTTTATCCCGGGCATGGGACTCGATTGTCTCCATAATGGCTTTACCGGCACCAATGTTTCTAGCCTCTTTGAGGACACAAATTCGTTCTACCTTTCCAAAGCCCTCAACATTGCGGAATCGTCCGGCACCTACTGGGATGCCTTCATGGTACATCACAAAATGAGTGGCATCCTTTTCGAATTGATCAATTTCCTCGTCAAGGGGGACGTTTTGCTCATCTACAAAAACTGTCTTCCTTATTGTATAGGCATCCTCGAGTTCTTTTGGGTTTTCAACAACTTTTACTGTCACTTAGAACTATTCCTTTCTAAACCGAAATGTTTCAGAAACTGTCCAAGAGCCGTTATCCAGCTGGTAGAGGAGATGGAAACGGTCAATCGTTTCTTCGTGGTCAATTTTTTTCATACGCAGCGACCCGTAAACATCGGAGTGCTCATCATTTGAAAGGTTCTGGCCAATCGTAATATGGGGAACAAATGCGTATTCCGGATTTTGTTCGCTAAATTCTTTATTAACTTCTGCATGTAAGGAAGTTAGTTCTTCTGTCGGCTCAACTTTAAAGTAAATAACATTGTTAACCGGATGAAAAGAACTAACTTTAGTAGTTTTTATGGTGAAAGGCTGCGTATTGCCGGCAATTCTCCGCAGTTTATCGGCAAATTCTTTAACATCTTCCTCAGTTGCTTCAAAGGTATTTTTTAATGTCAAATGTGGTGTAATTAAAGCATAATGCGAATCATAGCGCTTGCGATAAGAATTTGCAAGGTCTTGAAGCTTTTTCGATGGAAAAATAACAACTCCAAATTTCATGGTAGTACCTCCGTTTTAAGTAGTGGGTTCTATCATAAGTCAAGGAATGACAAGGAAAATAGCGAGTAGAAATGGGTACTTTTTATTATAACAAATTTTCTAAATATAATAAATAATTCAAATGGCTTACTAGAACATCATTTTAAGGGCCCGTCGTAAGTCTGGCTGCCAATAGGTCCAAGTGTGATTTCCATTAAATTCTTCATAAAAATAAGTAAAAGGCTTTTTGGAAAGGACTTTTGAAAGCTCCCGATTGGGTGTCAGAAAATCGCTGATTTTTCCATCTGTTGTTTTCACTTCAGTTTCAAGTTTTCCTATGACATGATAAATTTCCAGTGATAACGGCTCTGTATAATGCTTGGCAGCTTCTAAAACAATCTCGTCCACATAGGGAGATTGAAGCAGCACTTTCCCAAACGTATGCGGGTATTGCAATGCAGTCATTAAGGAAACCGCTGCACCCAGCGAGTCCCCAATAAGTGCTCTGGTTGTCCCAACTTGGTACGTTGGGTATTCACTGTCCAAAAAGGGGACTAATTCATGAGCAAGGAAGCGTATGTATTGCCGGTTTTGGTCCCCGGCAGGATGATATTTTCTGCGGCGGTCCTTTACATTCTTATAGGGTACCCCAACAATAATTAAATTTTCCATTTCTTTTATAGAAAGATACTCGTCTGCCACTCGACCAATTCGGCCAAGCTGAAAATAATCACGGCCATCCTGAGCAATCAGCAGCGAGTATTTATATAGCGGTGAGAAATTGGCTGGTTGGTAAATGAGCAGCTGCATTTCTTCTCCAAGTTCATTGCTATAAAATGTTTGTTCTTTAATGGTACCTCTTGGATAATCCATATTGAAAAATCCCCCCGAGTTCAACTGTTTTATAAAAAGAATTTTATCATAATGAAAGTGGAAATGCAGAAATGTGTGTAAGGATAAGGGGGCTAGGTTGAGGATTAATGCAGGTAACGGCTTTTATTATGCTGATCAGGCATGATGGAAAGAATGTTGTCCCGTTTAAAGGTGCGGATTTGTTTCCGCAGCAGGCAGTAAGCGCGAATGTATTCGTCAGTTACCTCTTTAATTATTAATCTTCGCCGGGTAATTTCCTGGTTTTCGGCAAGATAAATCATCTCCAAAGGAATATTTTCTTCGATGGAACGAATAAACAGGCCATCCATTTTAAAACTCCTCCTTTCTATAAATCATTATAACCGAACGTTAGTTCTATAATCAATAAAAAGTGGAATGTGTGTTCTTTGGAGGAATATTTATTAAAAAATTGTATTGACTTTTTTGTTTTTTTTACTATAATAATATTTGTAGCTTAAATATCGATCTGTTAGCTCAGCTGGGAGAGCGCAACCTTGACAGGGTTGAGGTCGGGGGTTCGAACCCCTCACAGGTCATCATCTAAACGAGGCTCAAATCCTTATGTATCAAGGGTTTGAGCTTTTTGTTTGTCTCTTGGGTCTTCCATTTTTGCCCTGTATTTTTATACATTGCACAATGACTGCACAAACGCTGTACGAGAGAGCTGATAGGGCTAGGTGCAGCAAGGCTTCCATTGATTCTTTTCTGTTCATTTTTGTCCATTGTGTCCAAAATAAGTATCCAAGCGCTCGGCTGTTTTCTTCTGCATTTCTTCCTTGTATGTGAGTAAATGTCCAGTGTAATTCCCACTCTGGCATGTCCTAATCGCTCACTCACCACTTTCGGGTTTTCACCCATTCGCATCAGAATGGTGGCATGAGTGTGCCTAAGATTATGAAACGGTATCGCTGGCACCTTTGCTTTTTTATTAATGCCTGAAACTTTCTTAATAAGTTTCTTGGGTTCATGTAGCTGCCTGCTTGCGAAGGAATCACTAAATCCAATGGGTTCAACATCGGTTCTAAAGGCCCAGGTATTGCCTGTTTTGATGACTGACATGATGTTTACTTATACAGAGAATATATAACGAAAGATATTACGTTGGATAGAATCCCGTTATTTGCACAATAAAATAGTTTTGATCGTTAGAAAGACCTAACAACTTTCGGGTATATATTTGTTGTTCAACATACTTAGTATTTAGCACAAAAGAAAAGTCCCTCTTTGACAGAAGAACTTTCACTTATCTTTATCGAATTAAATTGGGTTCTACATGGACATGAACATCGAGTACACCATAATCTTTCATCATGACTTTTTCAACATAGGAAGCTATATCGTGAGCTTCTTTAATACCTAGCGTAGAATTAACAAGAATCACAACATCTATTACTTCATTATTTCCATAGTTTCTTCCTTTAATTTCTTTTACCCCTTTGACGCCATCCAATTGTTTAATGACATCGTGATAAAGCTTAATTTTATCTTCATTGAAACCGTCTGAAAGTTCATGTGATGATTCTCGAAAGATGTCCCAAGCAGTTTTACATATTAATAATCCGACAATAATTGCAGTTATGCTATCCAGCCAAGGCATTTTTAATTGTGAACCCAAAATACCTATTGCTGTTCCTATACTCACCCAAGCATCGGAAATGTTATCTTTTGCAGCAGCCATTACAGATTTGCTATTTATCCTAAGAGCTAATTTCTTGTTATAACGATAAACAAAATACATGACTAGCGCTGAAAAAACACCTACATACGCAGCCATAATATTCGGTGATTCTTTTGTTCCTTGAAACATAGAGGTACTCGCCTCAATTAATACTTGAATACCGACCGCAGCCATAATAAATGAAGCGACCATTGACGCAATTGTTTCGCTCTTCCAATGTCCATATCGATGGTTTTTATCGGGGGGTCTTTGCGAAATCTTGAGTCCAATGAGTACAGTAATAGATGCGATAATATCAGTTGTATTGTTTAGACCATCGGCTTTCAAAGCATCGGAATCACTTATATATCCAATAACTAGTTTTAAGAATGAAAGACATATATATGCAATAATACTAATGATGGCTCCACGTTCACCTAATTTAAGGTCATTATACTTTTCCTGCTCCATTTCAGTTCCTCCCCACAAAGCCCTTCACAATGATAACAGCTAAAATATAGGTGGGTCTAGAGCAATCTTTTTGCATTGTTTTATATTAATAAGGGACATGCAATTAAGTTGCACAAGGGAAAAAGTCAATAATGTTTTTCCCTTATTTAAAGTTGGCAGTAATATAAAGTTCTACTGATTTCGTCAACTATTTGTTTTGGAGAATGCGAAAAGCAGTGCGAATTCACTTACAAATTGCACTGCTTTTATATTTTTTATTATTTGGAATATCCAATGCAGGTACTCCAAAAGAGAACGTCTTACTTTAATGATTGTTCTTTAAATAGCTAATAAATAAGGTCTTTTACTTAAAGATGGGATTGCAGGAAAGCCCCCATCTTTTTTTGTTCTTCAATTAACGGAGGTTAGTGGAATAAGAAAGATGAAAATCAATCTCTCATTTATGTCTAATTAGACACAAAATCCGAAAAAAAAGAAGCGTCCTAAGACGCTTCAACGAATAGACGGAAAGTTTCCCCTTGAGCATAATTATTTTATGAAATTCTTATGAAGTAGTTTGGGCAAAAGTCTATTTTGTATTGATACAAAATGCGAAGTTAATAAAGAAGCCCCTCTTAGACATGCCGCAATAATAATGGACAACGTAAAAAAGGAGACATTAAGGCTCAGAAGCAAAATGGTTTAGCAAAGGATATTTTAAGGGGGGGTGTAGTCAACTTTCAGCTTTGGAAAAGGCCTGCTTCTCTTGCGGCGGCAAAACTGATTCTAGCAAATTCAAACGGATCCATTCCTACATTTTCCTAATGCATATACATTAACCGTGGTTTTTCAAAAAGCCAGTGGTTGTGAAAAGCTGTAACAATAAGTCCTCTTCTTCGTAAAGCAGTTAGCATTGGATTCACTTCTTTTTGGCGGAGTACAGTTTCACCCAGGTTAAGACTATTATTTTCAAAGGTTAACATAAATGGCAGTGCTAGTGGGGAACGGGTGGGAAGACCTAAAATAGTTGCTTTAATATCATCTCTAAGACGCATTATAGTACACACAGGAGTGGATGAGATAACCTCTCCACCGATAATATCTGCAAGTTGTTGGCACTTTGAGGCACTTATGCCCATAACATCCCGATGAGCAACATTTGTCTTTCGTTTTCCTGAATGATGCCTAGATGAGTATGAACCCGATTCTAGTAAATCAAAACTTGATCTTTCATCTGAACCTCTAAAGATATTTTGATTACCAAAGTTATCAATTTCTCTTCTACTCACTTAAAACCATCTCCTTGTCCGACCTACTCATTAAACAGCACATTCTGTGATTGTGGAAAGGAATAGATACATGACTATGGTTAAAAAGACTTTTTTACTATTATTATATTAATTGATAACTTGTAATATTTATTTCAATACCTCTAATCACGTAATAGGCGCTTTCCAATGGTATATCCTATTAGGAATGCAGCGGCAGAAGTGTTTCCATAAACTTTAATGGGTATTATTTATGCAGCCGCTTTTCCACGATAAAAATCACGAACCCCAAGCAAAAACGTGAAATATGAGTAGCATGGGGCTTTTAACCATATATTTCAACGCAACACGAAAAGAATACGGTATACGGATTGGAAAGAATCTCGTTCTACTAAAACGGGTAGTTGTGCTAGGACATGTGACCAAGCTTTTTTATTCATAAAGAATATCATATTTTTGAAAGTACAAAATTAAGGAGGAATTTTGAATGAACAGAAGGCGTAATAATAATACAAATGTTGATGTGGATACAGATATCGATAATCGATTAAGAAATCGAAGTGAATCAGAGGCTGAAGCAGAGGTACGTAATGTAGATAAAAATACCAATGAGGCTCGTGCAATAATAACTAACTCAGGTAATTCAAGAGTAGATGTTCGTTTAAACAGCAGAAGTAATGCGAAAGCTAATACTGATCAAGAACAAGAAAACGACCTGGACCTGGATCAAAACATTGATATTGATGTTGAAGAAGAGAGACGTAGACGTAGAGAATTTTGATGAAAGTTTTTAACATTTGGTTATGGGATGGAGTTTTTTAGCTTCATCCTTTTATAATAAAGCTTGAAAATAACGATTAAAAGAAAACGCACATGTGCAGGTATTTTTCTTAGATCGTTAATGCGAAAGAGAGCATCTTCATTTTCTACTGTAAAAGCAAATACATAAATTTTTCATATGCATAATATAGGACATGGAGAAGTTTCTTTTAATTGAAGCGCCTTAAAACGCTTTTTTTTTACTTCGCGATTTAAGGGGATAATAAAACATATGATGAGTATCCTAATATTTCCCTTGTTTGATTTAAGTATTACAAAAGGAGTATAGAGCTAATAATAATTTAATTACACCCTACTTGAATTTCAATTAATCCTAACATTTGCAGATGTTAGGATTTTTATTTTGTCTTGGATATGATGGAAAAATAAATATTAAAAAAGCAAACTTTAATCAAAAGCCTGCTTTTTTGGCTCAGCGAATTTTTTTATTATAGCTTTTATAATAAACCCTGCCGCGACCCCGGGTATGACAAACAACATCGGCAGCCAGACTGGTCCAAACAGGACACCAAAGATTTTTAATTTCGAGGAATAAATACAGCCGACCGTGACAAAATAAGCGGCAAATACGAAGGGAAGAAAGGAATATCTTTCACTGCCTCCGCCTCCATCCTTATACGCATCCCACATCGCAAAGAAATATAAGCAAGGATAAAACATCAGCCACTGATAATCAGTTAAAGCAATTGCCTTTTCAATCTCTCCATGAAAGCTTAGCATGATGATGGTATTGAAATTTGCTTGTGTATTCACCAGAATTTCTAAAAAAACAAACAAGAGACCTTTAAGATATTTTTTATTTAATAATTGCCCAAACCCTGGAAGGGCAATGCTCCAAAATAACTTTTCAATTGGATTTGACAAGCCAACTTCCCCTTCCAAGGATATGTCTTTAGGACTAAATGCTTATTTTTAAAGTAAACATATATCGTACTAATCAGTTTGTCCCGGATTATCATGGAATATGACAGACAATTTGGTACGGTTCAATAATTTTTTATTGGTGCTTAGGCTAAAAGGTTTTAAAAAAATTGAATGAATATAACAAGTTTCAACACAATTCTTTTTCTCCTTTTGTTATGATGTAATCGTTTACATAGAAAGGAGGATTTTTTGATGGGGGATATTGCTTATTTTAGGGCTCCGCAAAGTATCGTTTATGGAAAACAGGCATTTAATCGAGTAGGAGAGGAAGCAGCAGGATTAGGGGATAGAGCGTTAATTATTTCAGACAAAGTCATGAATCACCTTGGGTTTGTTGATAAATGTATACAGTTATTAGCAAATCATGGTGTTCAAAGCCATGTATTTCTAGGCGTGGACTCTGAACCGACAGTCAATTATGTTTCTGAAGCACATGAGCAGTTCAGTTTGGAAAAGTGTAATTTACTTATATCTATTGGCGGCGGCAGTTGTATCGATACCGCCAAAGCAGTTGCTGTATTAGAAACAAACGGAGGAGATATTGGAGACTATGCGGGCAGTGCAAAAATTGCCGGAGAGAAACCAATCCCACATATAGCGATACCTACCACTGCAGGGACAGGCTCAGAATCAACTGATGTCACTGTCATTACCGACACCTCCACTAATGTAAAAATTATGGTCAAACAGCCCGCGCTCATGCCAACAGTAGCCATAGTCGATCCGCTTTTAACCGTTTCCTCCCCGCAGCATGTAACCGCCGCAACAGGCGTGGATGCATTAAGCCATGCCATTGAAGCATATCTTTCCAAAAAAGCGAATCCTATGACAGATACGCTGGCATTATCAGCCATGAAACTCATTGTCCGAAATCTTTATCAAGCTTATACGAATGGAGAAAACCTTGAAGCAAGGGAAGCCATGTCGCTCGGAGCCCTTCAGGCAGGAATGGCGTTTTCCAATGCGTCTGTATGTCTCGTACATGGAATGTCGAGGCCGATTGGGGCGCTGTTTCATGTTCCGCATGGGTATTCCAATGCCATGCTGCTTCCGGCTGTACTTGAATTTAGTATGGATTCCTGTATTGACAGGCTATCCGATTTAGGGGATATCTTTGACCCCAATCATTCCAATCGTTCTAAAGAAGAAAGGGCGAAATTTGCAGTGGAATCGGTCAAACAGCTATGTTCTGCTTTAAAAATACCGAATTTAATGGAGTGGGGAATTGACAGACATAAATTTACCGGCACCATCAGTAAAATGGCCAAGGATGCATTAGATAGCGGCAGTCCAGCCAATAATCCAAAAGTCCCCACACAGCAAGAAATTGAACAATTATACCGTATATGTTATGAATATGATTTCTCGATTAAAGAAATAGTATGAATGCTTCATTAAAAGCCATTGTTTTTTGCAATGGCTTTTTTAGCTAATAAGAAATTCAACTACGCCTCATGAACCGTCCTAACGGCCTCGCCAATTGGCGAGTTTTCATTTAATATATAAGAAGGAAAAGACAATGAAAGAAGGAATAGAGTGTGGAATATATAAACATTGCCAATACCGATTTAAAAACTTCTAACATGATTATGGGCAATATGCGGTTAACCTCGTTATCGGTACCAGAGGCAGAAAAGTTAATCCGTACGGCTTTGGAAGAAGGGATCAATTTCTTTGACCATGCCGATATTTACGGAAGAGGTAAATGCGAAGAAATATTTTCTGACGCCATTCAAATGAATTCCAGAATTCGTGAAAACATGATTTTGCAGAGCAAATGCGGGATCCGTTTGCCGGAGGGCATTTTTGATTTTTCAAAGGATCATATCCTGAATTCTGTTGAAGGTATCTTAAAACGTTTAAAAACGGACTATCTTGATATTCTCCTCCTGCATCGCCCTGACCCGCTAATGGAGCCTGAGGAAGTTGCTGAAGCTTTTGAACAGCTTCATACAAGCGGAAAGGTAAAATATTTTGGTGTGTCGAACCACAATCCGTCCCAAATTGAACTGCTGCAAAAATACATACCTTTTAAACTAGTGATTAACCAGCTCCAGTTTAGCATAGCCCATACTCCGATGATTGACTCCGGAATTTCATTAAATATGAAAATTGACCAGGCTATTAATCGTGATAGCAGCATTTTAGAATACTGCCGTTTGAACGATTTAACCATTCAAGCATGGTCCCCATTTCAGCACGGCTTTTTTGAAGGTTCATTCCTTGGGGATTTGGAACGTTTTCCTGAATTGAACAAAACTATTGACGGAATTGCTGAAAAATACAGTGTAACCAACACTGCAATTGCGGTTGCTTGGATTACTCGCCATCCGGCCAACATCCAAGTCGTACTCGGAACGACCAATCCGGGACGATTAAAAGATGCCTGCAAAGGGTCTGAAATCAAATTAACAAGAGAAGAATGGTATCAAATTTATAAAGCTGCGGGGAATATTGTGCCTTAATTTATAATTAGAATAAATCCAACTTTTTATATGTCTTTCAATGCTTTATCATTAAGCGGAAATAAGCTAAGCTAAAAAGACCTGCCCTTACTTTGGGACAGGTCTTTCTCTATTACATTTTCAATGGCGATAGGCACTGCTGGAAAATTACAGCTGCCTTTTCCGGGTTTACTGAAAAGCCCATTTCCTTCATCGTTTCCCCGATTAAAACAACTGCTTTCTCAAGCATTTCATTTGTGGTGTTGCCCATATGGCCGATTCGGAATGCCTTTCCTGCTAAATGCGCAAGCGCACCGGCGACAATGACACCTTTTTCGGCAAGGGCAGCGCGGAAGGCGGCATCGTTCAAGCCTTCTGGGTACAGAATACAGCTAAGAGTAGCGGCAGCTACATCCTCATTGGCTATTGCCTTCATGCCGTATTCGACGAGAGCGGTCCGGACTGCTCGTCCGTAAGCTTTGTGACGTTTATAGCGATTTTCCATCCCTTCGGCAAGCACCAATTTCATTCCCTCGTCGTAGGCGTAAATAAGGTTAACCGGCGGTGTTGCAAAGTATTTGCCAGGATCATTCATAATTGGGATCCAATTATGAATGTCACAATAGTAGGCTGGTACACGCCCGATTTTTTCACGTGCGGCCAATGCCGATTGGTTAAAGGCGACAACTGCCAGTCCTGGAGGAACACCGATTGCTTTCTGCGATCCTGTTAACACAACATCGATTTTATAATCCGGATGGCCGTATGTCTTACTCATGTCTTCTTCCATCGCAGCAGTGGCACAAACACCATCCAGAATAACCAGTCCCCCGTGTTTTTTAATTACGGGAACAAGTGCATCCAAGTTTGCGGCGACACCTGTTGAAGTATCGGCATGGGTAATGGTAACCGCTTTGTAATTCCCGGCAGTTAATTTTTCTTCTACATCCTTTGTCTGAACCTGACTGCCCCATTCTGACTGAATGACGTCAACCTCAATTCCAAACGCCTTTCCTAAATGAATAAAGCGGTCGCCAAAATAGCCTTGACTGATGACCAGTAATTTCTCTCCTCCAGCCACTGTATTTACAATGGCCATTTCCATCGCAAGGGTTCCGGACCCGGAAACTACAAAGACTTCCCCGTCTGTTTTAAACATCTCTCTTGTTTTTTCAATAGCACTCTTAAATATTTTCACAAATCTTGGATCAGTATGACCCCGGGTTTCCTGTGCCAGCGCATCATAAATGGAATCAACGACAGGTGTCGGGCCGGGGATAAGCAGCATCTCTTCGTTACGCATTTTTCGTTCCTCCTAAATAGACTTTTTTTGCTAAAAAGAAAGTGTAAAATTTTCCGAATTTTATACTTTCTTAACGCATAAATTCAACTGCGCCTCATGAACCGTCCTAACGGATTCGCCAATCGACGAGTTTTCATTTAAATGAAAAATAAACCAACATTTACCTCTTCTATATCATTTTCGAAAATCCTTTAATATTTTTATGGATTCTTCCATTATATAAAATGGTATAATATGGTCTGGTTTCCAGAAAGGATGGTGTCGTATGAAAGAATTGGTATTCGCAAAGGGCTATCAAGAAAACGAACTCTTAAGAAAAAGTTTTAATGAATTAGCTTCCTCTATCTTTGGAATTGACTTCGAAGTTTGGTATCAGCACGGCTTCTGGACAGAAAAATATATACCTTATTCGTATATTGAATATGGCAGAGTCGTAGCAAATGTATCAGTAAATCTTGTGGATTTAATCATTGATAACGAAAAAAAACAGTCTGTCCAAATCGGTACGGTTATGACGCATCCCGATTATCGAAATCAAGGTTTGTCCAAAAAACTGATGAATCAGGTTTTGGAAGATTACAAGGATATAGATTTAATGTATTTATTTGCTAATCAATCTGTACTAGATTTTTACCCAAAGTTTGGTTTTAAAGAATATGAAGAACTCCAATTTTCTATGGATCGTTCGTTCGAGGCAAAAAACGAAACCGGCATACGAAAATTAAATGGGAGAAATATTGAAGATTTAGCATTTATTTATAGATTGGCAGCTGACCGGCTATCAGGGTCAGCTGCCTTTGGGACACACGGAACAGAGGAGCTGCTAATGTTTTATTGTTTGATGGTCTTTAACGAAGACCTCTACTATGCCCAGGATGAGCAGGCTGTAGTCATCATGCAGCATGAGGAGGATACGCTTCACCTTTATGATGTTATTAGTAAGGAGAAAGTAGAATTAATAAGTGTCTTAAGTAAACTTGTTAATAAGAATACTGCAAAAGTTGTTTTTCACTTCCAGCCTGAGGATGACAGGCTGCCGCTTAAGACTATGGTTGATAAGTCCAGTAATGTTTTATTTATCAAAAATCTTACAGGCGTTTCATTGCCAAATGGGTTTAAACATCCGCTTACCTCACAGGCCTAAAGCTGATTATTGGCAGAATATTAAAATAGTGATAATATTTTAATATTCAGTTAATGTTTTGTTTATAAATTGTTTTTGAAGGAGACGAGTAGAGATGAGTATGGAAAATTTGAGCGTAGCAAGAAAAGGGTATTTTGGCGAATTCGGAGGCAGTTTTGTTCCAGAGGATTTACAAGGAGTTCTAAACGAATTGGAACAGCAATTTTTAAAATACAAGGATGACCCCGAATTCATTGAAGAATATAAATATTATCTCAGGGAGTACATTGGAAGAGAAAATCCATTAACATTCGCTGAAAATTTAACAAAGCAAATTGGCGGGGCGAAAATCTATTTGAAACGGGAAGATTTAAATCATACCGGGGCCCATAAAATTAATAACGCGATTGGGCAGATTTTGCTGGCTAAACGGATGGGAGCGAAGCGGATTATCGCAGAAACGGGCGCTGGCCAACATGGTGTAGCAACCGCAACCGCCTGTGCCATGTTTGGCATGGAATGTATCATCTATATGGGAAAATTGGACACAGAGCGCCAAGCATTAAATGTTTTCCGTATGGAATTATTGGGGGCAAAGGTGATCCCAGTAACCAAAGGACAGGGGCGTTTAAAGGATGCTGTTGATGAGGCTTTAGGGGACCTTGTCCAAAACTATCAAAATACCTTTTATTTGCTTGGTTCAGCAGTTGGCCCGCATCCATATCCAACCATGGTGAAGCATTTCCAAGCGATTATCAGTGAGGAATCGAAGCGCCAGGTTCTTGAAAAAGAAGGAAAGCTCCCAACAGCGGTAATTGCCTGTGCAGGTGGGGGCAGCAATGCCATCGGTGCATTTGCCCACTATATCGATGAGGAAAATGTCCGGTTAATCGGTGTTGAACCAGCAGAGGCTCCGACCTTGACAGAAGGGGTGCCGGCTGTAATCCACGGTTTTAAATGCTTGACGCTGATCGATGAAAATGGGGAGCCGAAGCCCACCTATTCCATTGCGGCAGGTCTTGACTATCCAGGTGTTGGTCCAGAACACAGCTATTTAAAAGAGAGCGGCAGGGCGGAGTATGTTACAGCAACTGGTCAGGATGCGTTAGAAGCGTTTCAACTTTTATGTAAAACAGAAGGCATAATTCCGGCGCTTGAAAGCTCTCATGCGGTTGCACATGCAGTGAAGCTGGCCAAAGAATTATCATCGGACGATGTGTTAATTGTAAACCTTTCAGGACGTGGGGATAAAGACGTTGAGCAGGTTTTTCAGATGTTAAAAAAATAATGTAATGAAGGATGACCCTTTTTTCGGGTCGTCCTTTTTTTGTCAAAAGTTATTCACAAAAAATTGTTAAAGTTTTGTGAAATACTTCTGATAAATTGCCGAATTTCGACATCTTTCTCTCGTTGACAGTTCCAGAGGTAGATAATTACGGGAGTATTAGTTCATAAATAACAGGATGCATGCCGAAACGTGTCGAGATTATCGCGTTTACAATTTTTCCAAACCTATCAATAATTTAAATTGAATTATATTCCAATAAGTAATTTTTACGGAATTTGCTTGGTGGAATATGACCATTCATTAAATTTTTGAGGAGGATGTGTAATGGTGTATCAGCAAAAGCCTTGGTTGAAATGGTATGATCCTAGAGTGGAAGAACATGTAAGTGTAAAGCATGAGTCCCTGTATGATTTTTTAGAAAGTGCCGTAGATCGTTTTAGCGAAAAACCAGCATTCACTTTTTATGGAAAGGTTTTCAGTTATAAGGAAACAAAATGGATGGTGGAGAGACTCGCGTCTGCATTACATAAAGAAGGCTTTAAAAAAGGCGACCGAGCTGCAATTATGCTTCCTAATTGCCCTCACTATATATTCAGCTTATTTGCCGTTTTCCGTTTAGGCGGGATTGTTGTCCAAATGAACCCAATGTATGTCGAAAGGGAAATCGAATACGTATTGGAGGACTCGGGCGCTAAATATATGATTGTACTGGATTCATTCTATCCTAGGGTTAAAAAGGTTCAGCCGAGCACATCTCTAAAAAGGGTCATAGCAGTGAACTTAACCGGTAACCGCGGCGAGCTTGGCGAAGGAGATTATTATTTTGAAGCAGCACTTCAAGATGATGATGTTAATCTTCCTGAAGTGGAAATAGACCCGCATGAGGATGTCGCGGTGCTGCAATATACTGGTGGAACAACTGGTGTACCGAAAGGCGTTATGCTGACACACTACAATCTTTTAGCGAATTTCAATCAAGTCTGCGATTTTATTTATAATACCTGTGATGATGTTCCAGAATCTTTTAAAATGATTACCGTCCTGCCAATGTTTCACGTCTATGGACTTTCAAGTGTAGCTCTTTGCGGAATTCGCGAAGGCGCTAACCAGATTATCCTGCCTCGCTTTGATTTAAAAGAAGTAATGGAAACCATTAAGCGGGAAAAGCCATTTATCTTTGCTGGAGTTCCTACCATGTATTTTGCATTGAATAGTTTGCCTGAAGCATTAAAGGATTGCGGTTTTTCAGATGTATATTATGCGGGCAGCGGCGGGGCACCGTTACCAGTGGAGCAGGCGAAAGCATTTGAAAACATTACTGGTTCAACCCTCCGTGATGGCTACGGGCTTTCTGAAGCATCACCAACGATTGCATTCAATCCGCCGTTTTTGCCAAGAAAGTATGGAAGTATCGGCATACCGGTACCAAGTACATTTGTTAGAATTGTCCGGGAGATTGAAGACGGCGAATATGTGGATGTTCCTGTAGGTGAATCAGGAGAATTAATTGTTAAAGGGCCTCAGGTCATGAAAGGATATTGGAACCGTCCGAAAGATACGGAAGATGTAATCAAGGATGGCTGGCTGTTCACTGGTGATATTGCAAAAATGGATGAAGAGGGCTATCTTTATATTCTTGACCGGAAGAAGGACATGATTATTGCCAGCGGTTACAATGTTTATCCGCGCGAGGTGGAAGAAGTCCTCTATAAGCTGGAGGGTGTAGAAGAGGCGATTGTGATCGGTGTCCCTGATAGCTATCGTGGGGAAACGGTGAAGGCGTTTATTAAACTTAAAGATGGCTGTGGAATTTCTGTAGAAGAGATTATTGCGTTTGCAAAAGCCAACCTGGCACCTTATAAGGCTCCTAAAGAGGTAGAAATACTAGCGGAATTGCCAAAATCATCAGTTGGAAAGCTGCTTAGAAGAGTTTTGCGGGATGAAGAGATTGCAAAAGTGAAGGCTTAATATCTTTAAATTCAATTTGCTTGTAGGAATAAAGTTTAATAGTTTTAGCTGCACAGAAAAATGCCCAGTCTAATCGATAGGGCATTTTTCTGTATTATTGCTTTTTTAGAAATTCCAGTACCTTTTGATTAACAAGCTCAGTGGCTTCGGTAACATAGATATGTCCTGTGCCTTTAATGGTCAGGAATTCGGCATTTTCGATATTCTCTGCCAGGGTAACGCCATTTTCATATGGGACTAAACGGTCTTCATCGCCGTGAATAACTAGAGTTGGTACCTTAAGTTGTTCGAGTTCACTGTAAGTGTCGTGAGCAAGGCATGCTTGGAGCTGAAGCATATATGCGTATGGAAGAATCGGCCTTTCAACTCTTACTTTAATATCCTCTGCGACGAGATTGCGCTGATTTTCAATAAATGATTGGCTGTATAGAATGGGGGCAGTGGCCCAAGCCATTTCCTCAGGAGTCGCAGTGGACGAAGCTCTAGACAGCATAAGCATAGAGACATCCGCCCCTGGCTGAACATGATTTGTACCGCCGGAAGTGGTACACCCAAGGATAAGGGATTTAATCCGCTCCGGATATTTTATCGCCAGCCTTTGGGCAATCATCCCGCCCATGGAAATACCATAAACATGTGCGGCTTCAACTCCTGCCGCATCGAGGACGGCTCTTGCATCCTCTGCCATCAATTCAATAGAATACGGGGTAGTTGGCTTATCGCTTAAGCCAACACCGCGATTATCAAAAATAATTACTTTATAGTGTTCCGATAGAGCTGGCATAGTTCTATACCATGACCTGGAATCAAGGGATAACCCCATAATCAATAAAAGCGGCTCTCCTTCACCATGAACCTCATAATAAAGATCAATTCCATTTGCATTCGTAATCGGCACGCAAGCACAACTCCTTTAATCATAATATTAAAATATATGACCATAACTCTAAGGACATGTCTAAAAAATCGCTTATCCATTTTAAAAAAGAACTGACCGCATAATCATTAAACTGTCTACCCAACACAGACAAATGTCTTTTGTGGAGGCTGACACTAAGTATGCTATTCACCTCAAAATGAAAGCGTTTTCTTAAAATAGTGTCTTAAAGGAAGTTTTGGCGGGGATAACGGTGGGGATGGGGTGGAGGATGAGAAAATTTCCAACATTTTTCGACACAAATAGTATTGTTTTTGGAAGGGGGTTCAGAATAAGCACTTATTATTTAGGTATTGATTGTAAATTATGTGGTGTTCGTTCTGGAAGTTTGAAATTTTTTGCGGAATTTTGTCGATAAGCATTGGTTTACAAATCTAAACTTTCCTTCAATAATTAAAATTATATTAATATTCTAACAAATATTATTAAAGTTATTATCAAGAGGAGGCATCGTGTTTTATGGTTTATCAGCAAAAGCCATGGCTTAATGTTTATGATTCAAGACTGGAAGAGCATCTTAGAATTGACTATAATTCTCTTTATCATTTTTTTGAGGAAGCAGTAAATCGTTATAATACCAAACCGGCAATGACTTTTTTGGGGAAAGTGACTAGTTTCAATGATACCAAACTGATTATTGACCAGTTTGCCTCTGCCTTACATAGAGCAGGATTTGCTAAAGGCGATCGTTTAGCAATCATGCTGCCAAATTCCCCTCATTACATATTTACATTATTCGGGACTTTTCGCCTTGGAGGGATCAATGTCCAAGTAAATCCCATGTATGTTGAAAGAGAGATAGAGCATGTTTTAAATGACTCCGGTTCAGAGTACATGGTGGTCCTCGATGCGCTTTACCCAAAAGTAAAAAAAATCCAGTCAAATACTTCGTTAAAAAAGGTGATTGTTGTTAATTTTGGCGGTGCCAAAATTGATCTTGCAGATGGTGATGTTTATTTCGATGAATTCCTTGATAAGGAGGCCAGTCTTCCAGAGGTGGACATTGACCGTGATGAAGATGTCGCTGTGCTTCAATATACCGGTGGAACAACCGGTCTCTCCAAAGGGGTAATGCTTACCCATACGAATCTTTTAGCCAATTTAACACAGGTTTGTGATTTTGCTTATAAAACATGTGATGACAAACCAGAAGATTTTAAAATCATAACCGTATTGCCGATGTTCCATGTCTATGGATTATCAAGTGTTGCGCTTTGCGGAATCAGAGAAGGTGCTAACCAAATTATCCTACCGCGCTTTGATCCAAAGGAAGTAATGGAGATAGTCAAACGTGAAAAACCATTCCAATTCTCAGGTGTTCCAACCATGTTCTTTGCATTAAACAGCCAAGAGGGACTAGAGGATGCAGGTTTTGATTCACTATACTACGTAAACTGCGGTGGTGCTCCACTTCCAATAGAAGCGGCCAAAGTGTTCGAAAAAAGGACAGGGAAACAACTGCGTGATGGATACGGTTTATCTGAAGCAGCACCAACAGTCATCTTTAGTCCTCCATTTGTGCCAAGAAAGCACGGAAGCATCGGCATTCCAGTTCAAAGTACAGTTGCCAGAATCGTTCACGAAACAGAAGATGGCTTTGTCGATGCACCAGTTGGTGAGGCTGGGGAGATAATCATCAAAGGGCCGCAAGTTATGAAAGGTTACTGGAATCGACCTGAAGATACGAAAGCAGTAATAAAGGATGGCTGGCTGTTTACTGGCGATATGGCAAAAATGGACGAAGATGGATATTTTTATATTGTTGACCGTAAGAAAGATATGATTATTGCAAGCGGCTTCAATGTTTATCCAACCGAAATTGAAGGGGTTCTCTATCAGCTGGAAGAAATCGAAGAAGTGGTCGTAGTGGGCGTCCCGGATCCTTACCGCGGCGAAACCGTAAAGGCTTATGTAAAGCTAAAAGAGGGTTATTCTATTAGCGAAGAAGAAATCAAACAGTTTGGTAAGGAAAACCTAGCACCATATAAGGCGCCAAAGGATGTAGAAATCCTTCCGGAGCTGCCAAAATCTTCAGTTGGGAAACTGCTAAGAAGAGTATTAAGAGACCAAGAGAAACAAAAAGTAAAAGCCTAATAGTCAACTAGGAGGAATTTAAGATGAGTTTGCAAGATTTATTCAGTTTACAAGGAAAAACGGCGATTGTTACAGGCGGTGGCAGAGGCTTAGGACAGCAAATTGCCACTGTGTATGCAGAAGCAGGTGCTAATGTTGTGGTTTGTTCAAGAGATGTTGAAGCATGTCAGCAATTAAGCGATGCCCTTAAGGAAAAAGGCGTTCGCTCACTTGCATTTAAATGTGATGTATCAAATCCTGAAGATATCCAGCATGTTGTGGATGAAACGCTAAAAGAATTTGGCTCAATTGATATCTTGGTTAATAACAGCGGAACAAGCTGGGGAGCCCCTGCGCTTGAAATGCCAGCAGATAAATGGGATAAGGTAATGGATATCAACCTGAAAGCAGTATTTTTATTTTCTCAGGCTGTTGGAAAAATTATGGTCGAGCAGCGCTCCGGAAAAATCATTAATATTGCTTCGATTGCCGGTATGGGCGGTCAGAAACCAGAAGTTATGGATGCCATTGGTTATTCTGTCAGCAAGGGTGCAGTTATTACATTAACGAAAGATTTAGCAGTAAAATTGGCACCGCATAATGTCCATGTGAATGCCATTGCGCCAGGGTTTTTCCCAACAAAAATGACCAAAGCTATATTAGGCTATTCTGGTGAAAGTATTCTTGATCGTACACCTGCAGGACGTTTTGGTTCCGATGAAGATATGAAGGGGCCGGCGCTATTTTTAGCATCATCAGCATCAGATTATGTATTTGGTCATGTACTGGTTGTTGATGGTGGAACGACTGCAAGTGTGGAATAAGTCCGCAAGCACTTTTTAAAATTTTTCTGAATTTTTAAGAGATAGCCTTGTAGGGTTCCGGTAAATATGTTTAGATTGACATATTAGTACATATGTTAAGAAGAACATACCAACCGGTTAGTAAGAGGGAATCAAATGGAAACCACGCACCATGATGAAGTTGCTTTTTCCAAAGAACTCGAAGCAAAAATAAATAAAAGAATCCATGAACTCACTAATAGCCGGGGCTTTACCCTAGCATGGGGGAGGGCAATGGATGCCCATTTGGCTCGGTTAAAAATTCACAAAAAATTAACAACTAGATGGTTAAAACGATTAGACATTCCCAATAAAGATGAAGTAGCAGAGCTTTCAATAAGATTGGTTGATTGTGTGGAGAAAATCGACCTGCTCGACGACACGATCTATAGTTTTAAAAAACGGCAGCAAATAAATTTAACTCATTTAAAAATGGTACGACAATCATGGGAAGAACTGCTGGTTGTTTTGCGGACGGAAGAAAAAGAATTAAAAGCAGGTAATCTTACATCGCTTGAAAAGGAATTAATAGAACTAAAGCGATTATTTCAAATAGAATTCGAAATGGAGGAATAACCAATGTCTGAGAAAAATGAAAAAGAGTTAGAGGTTGAGGTTAATGTTGAAAATCAATTGTCAAGCCTTGAGCTAATTTGGAAGATTGGCTTTGATGAATTAGATGCATGGGCCAATCGTTTTAATAAACGCGATGAGCTATTCCTGTCAGCGGTTAAAAACTATGTAGAAAGTGTTAAACGCAATCAGGATAATCTAAAAGCCGTCACTGAGCAATTTAACCGGGAAGTCAAGGAATGGGAAAAAGCTGCGCGTGAAGAATTACTTGTGACAACCACCACTTTGCAGCATTTCTTCCCTGTTAAATCTTATGAAGAAATCAATAAAGTTGTAGATGACATCCAACAAAAAACAGCAGCTCTACTGTTAACTCCGGTAAAGGCATTAACCGGCGGTCAGGCACTCGACAAGTATCTGGATGCCGTTGCGCAATATCTGGCTTTCAGGAAAAAAGCACGTGAAAAATATATTGATAGTGTAAAGAAAACTACTAATGTATTATATGAAAATCAAAAAATATTTGTTGATTTATTCTCAAAACAATTAAAAGCAGCTATTTTCCCTTTTCAAAAATTCATGAAAAACGCGGTTGAATCAACAAAATCATAACGAGGTGAATGTTAATGTCGGAGAAAAAATACGATCCTTATGAATCCTTTCATAAATTAAGTCTTTTGTGGGAAAAGCAAATCAATGATTTTATCTACCTGTGGACAAATAACAATGAGTTTGTCAAAATGTCCAATTTCGGAACTGAAGTGCAAACCCGTTATCTGGAGCAATTGAAAAAAAATCAAGAAGCCTTCGCAAGTGTCCTAAATTTACCGACGAAGAGCGACGTTACAAATGTGGCAAACTTAACGATTCAAGCAGAAGAGAAAATGGAGGCACTTGAAGAGCAAATTTGGGATTTACAGGATTCTGTAAAATCACAGAGTAAAGAGATTGCAAGTGTCGTAGAAGTCTCTCAGGAAATCATTAAACTGACAAAACAGCTAAAACAGGAATTGGTTAAGTCAAAAAAAGAACTGGCCGATACAAAGAGCCTGCACGCTGAACTTCAGGAAATGAAATTTGAACTATTGAAGTTAAGTAACTTTAAAGAAGAACTTGACGCTATTAAGGGTCTGATTGAAAAGGAAAAAACGGAGCAACCTGTGTTATCTAGTGCAGGATCATCTAAATAATTTTAAAGGGAGGGAAACTTAACTGTGGCGATAGAGACACCTTTTAAGAATTTGATTCCAGAATTGAATTATGAGAAAGAAACGAATCGTTGGAAGAATGTTGTAAAAGCTTTAACTGGACCGGCGCCGAAAATGGGACACTCGCCAAGGAACGAAGTATGGCGGAAAAATAAATCGGTATTATGGCATTATCCTGCTAAACAAAAAAAATATGAAATTCCATTATTTTTTGTTTACTCCTTATTTAATAAGCCATATATTTTAGATGTTGCTCCCAAGACCAGCGTGATCGAGGGTCTCACAAATTTAGGCTATGAGGTGTATTTGTTAGATTGGGGTACACCAGGCTATGAGGACAAAAAAATTGGTCTCGATACTTATATCGACAAGTATTTAAGAACTGCGGTCAAGCGTGCAATCCGCCATTCAGGTGCGGATGAAATTACCGTGGTCGGCTATTGCCTTGGCGGAACGATTGCTTCCATTTATGCGTCAATTGCTGATGAGCCGATTAAAAATTTAATTGTTGCAACTGTGCCAATTGATTTCAAACCGGCTATCGGTCCGGATAAATGGACAGAAGGCTTTAGAAACGGAGATATTAACATAGACAGCTTTATTGATGTTTATGGCAACATCCCGCCTAAAATGGTCGAAGGCATGTTCAGGGCAATGCAAGCACCTGTTTATTTTACTAACTACACAATGCTGCTTTCGAGGGCACATGACCAGCGTTATGTTGATAAATGGCAGCGTATGAACAAATGGACAGTTGATCAGGTTCCATTTGCAGGCGAAGCCTACCGTCAATTAGCTAATGAGCTTTTTAAACAAAATAAGCTTGTTAAAGGTGAGTTAGTTATTGGCAATAAAAAGGCGGACTTAAAAAATATTAAAGCCAATTTATATGTTATTTCTGGTTCTAGAGACCATTTAATCCTGGAAGATCAAAGTAAACCAATCATGGACCTAGTTTCCAGCGAGGATAAAACGTATGTTGTTGTGGAAACCGGGCATGTAGGCTTGGCGCTTTCTGGATTATTTGGAAAAATTGTAGATCAATGGGCATCCAGCCGTTCCAATCCCCTATAACAAAGAAATAGGAATATAGTACGGTACAAGGGCATATATAGTATATAGTGTTGCATAAAAGAGGAAGGAATAATTTCCTTCCCCTTAACTTGCAGCCTGGTGTTTATTCAAAAAATTGCGAAGCACTTCATTAAATGCATCTTTTGCTTCAAGTTTAGCAACATGGCCGGTATTTCTAAAAACCACAAACTCGGAGTGGCGGATTTGTTTATGCATTAAATATTGAATCCAGACAGGTGTTACGGAATCATATTGTCCGCCAATAATAAGGGTCGGCACCTCGATTTTTGGAAGGAGTGTTAAATTATTGACCTTAAGACACGCTTCCATGGCTTTAAAATAATATTCCTTGTTCGGACGGTAAAATTCGTAAAATTGTTCAAAATTCTCATTCGACCAAGTATACAGGCAAACCTTTGCTGCAGTTTCCCTAGTAATGTCTGGAGTTTTATTTGCTGCCCGTGCCTTTCTATAGGCTAAAAATAATTTCCCGAAATTTTTCGGGGCATAATGGAACGTGCTGACCAGCATTAAGGAACGGCATACTTCTGGTGCCTGACGGTAAATCTCTTGTGCAACCATACCGCCCATGGATAAACCGCATATGTGTGCGCTTTCAAAGCCTAGCCCTTTTATAAGACTTATACAATCGGCTGCGAAATTTTTTATTGAAATCTCACCAGGCTTTTGATATTCACCGTGTCCTCGTAAATCAGGAATAATTAAGTCATATTGATCTGCTAATTCAAACTGATGTAACCAACCTTCTTTTACCTCCCCAAGTCCATGAATAAAAACTAAAGGCTCACCGGCACCGAGTCGTAAATAAGGAATTTCATGGGTGACTTTAAAAAAATTACGCAAATTGCATTCCTCCCTGTGAATTTTAATAACCTTTGTTTCCTTCATTTCTATAATATATACATTTATAATATTCTGATTATTTTATTATATAATTGGTGTTGACAAAATATAACACATAGGTGTAAATTACATATATAGACTAGCAATGAAATTACATAAAGAAAATGCCAGATTTAAGCGATTGGACTAAAAATGAAAAAGGAGGAAGAAACATGAGCACAACAAAGAAAAATGGCCAAGCTGAAGAATCTCTTCAGACCAACCAATTAGTTGACACACTTTGGAATCAATATGAACAATCCTTAGACCGTGCCAGAAAGATTCGTGAAAACAGGGAAGATGCTTATTTAAATGCAGTTAAAGAGGTAGTAAAGTTTAATCAAGAATTCAGATTTTCGCTTGGAAATCTATACCGTACTTTTAGAAACACCAATAGTGAATTAGTCAAGGGTGTTTCAAACGGACTTGTAAAAGAAGCAGAAGCAAAAAAAGTTGTTCGCCCAGAATTAAAAGAACAAATTGAAGAAGTAAATGGCCGGATTGAACAATTGGTAGCAGCTCCGATAGCTGCCGGCCTTGATTTGGTTGCCCGCACCGAAAATAGTTTTATTGAGAATAGTGAAAAATATGTTGAGTACTCAAGAGCGCGCAGAGGCAGCTGGCAGCAAGTTACAGATGGTTATGTAAAAGCCGCAAGAAAAAGCCATCAACAAGTGGTTAATCGCCTTGAAGAAAGTGTAAAAGTATTTGTAAATGCAAAATAATGATTTTAAACACTGCTGTTCATTTGGATAGCGGTGTTTTTATTTTTTATTCGTTGGCTTTAAAGCTGTTTTGTTTTCATAAAATAAAGAGTATAAAGAGGAAAATTTAATCATTTTCGGCTATGATAGAAAGTAAAGGATTTCAGGAAAAAAGAGGTTCAGCTATGCTAAAGAGTTTACTGACATTCCAAAAAGCGAACGGGATTGCACCGTATATTTGGACTGTTCTTTGTATTTTGCCATTTTATTTTATATTTCAGGCTCCAACAACACTGCAAATCGTTGTTGGGATCGCGCTGACATTGGCGTTCTTTATTTTCTATCGGATTGCCTTTATTTCCAAAGGCTGGCTTGTATATGTTTGGACAATGATTTTGATTGCGATTTCCATAACTGCAACCAGCCTTTTCAGCTATGTATATTTCGCTTTTTTTCTTGCTTACTTTCTAGGAAATATCAAGGATCGGGTTGCTTTCTTTACATTGTACTTTATCCATTTGCTAAGTACTTCCGCTTCCATCAATTACAGCATTGTCATCCATGAAAAATTGTTTTTGCAGCAACTCCCGTTTGTCATCATTATTTGGATTAGCGTCATTCTCCTTCCATTTAGTATCCATAACCGCAAGGAGAGAGGGCAGCTTGAAGAAAAACTCGAGGATGCCAACAAACGGATTTCTGAACTGATTAAACTTGAGGAGCGGGAACGGATTGCCCGCGATCTTCATGACACACTGGGGCAAAAGCTTTCCATGATTGGGCTAAAGTCTGATTTAGCAAGAAAGTTAATCTCGAAGGACCCCGATCAGGCCCGAAACGAACTAAAAGATGTTCAAGCTACGGCACGAACTGCATTAAGTGAAGTGAGAAAAATGGTTTCCTCCATGCGGGGAATTCGTTTAAAGGATGAAATTCAGCGTATTAAACAAATGCTTGCAGCCGCTCAAATCGGTCTGGAATGCAGCGGAGAATTTATTTTAACAAATGTCACGCCATTTACTGAGAATATTTTAAGCATGTGCTTAAAAGAAGCGATTAATAATGTTGTGAAACACAGCGGGGCTAGCAGTTGTTTAATCTCTATTGAGCAAACGTGGAAAGAAGTCGTGATGACGATACATGATAATGGTTCATTTAAAACTGTCAAGGGGAAAATTTCTGATGGCCATGGTTTGAGAGGGATGCAGGAAAGGCTGGAATTTATCAACGGCAGTTTAGAGCTATTGACAAGCAATGGTACTGCTATAATTATTAAAGTCCCAGTAGACTTAAAACCTCGCCAGGATAGGAGAGTTGGAAATGATTAGGATTGTCATCGCCGAAGATCAACAAATGCTTCTCGGTGCATTTGGGTCATTACTTAATTTGGAAGAGGACATGGAGGTAGTGGGGAAGGCCACCAACGGAGAAGATGCCGTTACTCTTGTCAAGAATCTAAGTCCTGATGTCTGTATTATGGATATTGAGATGCCCGGCAAAAGCGGACTTGAGGCCGCAGAGGAAATTAAGGGTCTAAGCTGCAAGGTGATCATTTTGACAACCTTTGCCAGATCAGGGTATTTTCAGCGGGCTTTAAAGGCAGGGGTGAGCGGATATCTTTTAAAGGATAGCCCAAGTGAAGAATTGGCAAGTTCCATCCGAAGTGTTGTGGCAGGAAGACGAATCTATGCGCCAGAATTAATGGACGATGTGTACGCCGAAGAAAATCCATTAACAGACCGGGAACGAGAGGTATTAGAACTAGTAGCAGACGGCAAAAACACAAAAGAAATAGCGGAAGAGCTTAGCATCAAAACAGGGACGGTCCGGAATTACATCTCCATTATTCTCGATAAACTGGAGGTAAAAAACCGGATTGAAGCCATAACCCAATCAAAGGAGAAAGGCTGGTTTAAATAGGTTTTCCAGCTAGCTTGTTTTTATTAATCGAAACGGGTGCCGATATAAGGCATCTTTTTTTTACCAATTTTTTATTTAACCAAATCAGCCAATAATTTTCATTTCTTAACTTTTTTACAAAGGGAACATTAATATTGAACAAAGTTCTGAGGAGGGAAATAAATTTGAATATAAAGAGGATCATTAGCTTTTCCTTCATCCTGTTCATGTTTTTGTTTAGTGTTCCTTTTGTATCTGCAGCACCAACAGATACAGAACTAAACCAGTATTTGCAGGAAATTGGTTGGACGAAGCAAGAACTTCAGGATTATCTTGATTTTTATGAAATTCCCTTGGATGAATTTGCTTCAATTGATGAACTTCGTGAGTTCCTCGGGACACCTATCAATGAACAAAATTTACAGGAACTATTAACGAAGTATCACCTGTCCCAGAAAGAACTGGATGATTTGTTGAATCATTTTGGTGATTCTCTGGGGGAGTATAAGTTCATAGAGGATTTGGATTCTGCATTAGACTTTTATGTCAATCATGATAAGTATATGGCTGATATAGAAAGTGAATTAAACGAAATTGGGATTACTGAAGAAGAATCTGAGAAGTTTTTTAATTATCTTGGGCAGGTAGAAGAGAAAAACAGATATCAGCTGGACCAAATGGATTTGTATGACTCTCTTTTGGAAAAATTTGTAGGTCTTGATGATACCACCGACCTTACAGAAGAACAGCTGGATGAATTGGTGCAAATACTCACTGAAACCATTGAAACTTATGAAATCAAGGTTCAATTTAAAGTCAACAATCAGAATATCTCCTTAAAAGAACTGCTTAAAATGAAGGAAGCACCTGATAATTTGTATGTCGGTATATCCAGTATTGCAGGTGAACATTTGATTGACTTTACAATTCCAGGGTCATATTTCCAAACTGGAGAAACAATTGACCAGGGAGAACTAATGATTCATTTGGGGGAAATCTCCAATGAGTTTATTGATCATCTTCATGATGAAAAATACCAAAATGCAGATAACCGATATAAATAAGGAATAACCCGCCAGTATCTCCAACCTGGCGGGTTTATTTTGCATAATTCATAAGTATTTCAGCTAGACGCAGTTGTTTGGAATTTGCCAATGTAGTTTTTTATATATTCGAATACCTCCATGGGACGTTCCTCTGGCAGAGCATGGCCGGTTTCTTTTAAGATAATCAATTCCGAGTTTGCTAGGTCCTTGTTTAATTTCTCCCCAATTTTTAAAGGCACTGATTTATCCTGGTCACCCCAGATTAATAAGCATGGTGTTTTGATTTGTTTTAAAATTTCCGATGGAAGATCGCCTTCGCGGTCGCGAATCATCCGTGTTAACGCAACAAATATTTCATCCTGTAAAAAGGGCTGCAGATAGCCATTTATCATCTCTTCATTAATAATGGAATGGTTATAAAGGGCCTCCTGAAGGTTTTTCTCTACCCCGGTTCTGGCAAACCAATACTTTACGAAGCGATGAAAGTAAGGCAGGTAGCTGGTAAGAATGAGCGGAAGTTTCGCGCGTTTTAAATAGGCTGAGCTGCAGAGTAAAATTGCCTTGTCGGCAAGCTCCTGTTTTAGGTGAAGAATATTTAAAACAATTTGTCCACCCATAGAATGGCCGATAAAAGTCATTTTTTTTAAGCCCAGTGATTCGATAAGTTGTATGACGGTATCGGCTAAATTTTTATAGGAGTAGATATATCGGCTGCATTTTGCACTTTTCCCAAAAGGGGGAAGATCAATAGATAACACCTGATACTCATTTTTTAATAACGAAATTAAATGACGATAGGTGAAGGTGGAAGAAAGAAAACCGTGCAATAAAACGAAGGTCCTTTCTGCGTTTGGATTAGGATAAAATTCATAATAAACATTAATGTTATTTAGCGGCTTATACCCTGCTACAACATTCTGCTCCATCATCCTTCCTCCCAATTAATAAAAATAGATGAAATTAATATTCCCCCTTTTATTAATCCATACAACAATAAATTAAAATAACTCCTTTTTTAATTCCTAAATTTTTAAAAATTTCCAAAATAAAGTGTTTGAATTTTTAGAAAACTAACTGTATAATAAGAAAAAGCTCAAGGAGTTGATTTCCATGGAAAAGAAGTTACTTAATTCCCCGCAACATTCGGATGAAAACACTGATTCTGTCCTTGCTGAGATGTTTTTAAACAACGCCCTGCTTGAATTTAAAAGGGAGAAGATCCGGAAGGAAATCGACCAAACGTTACAAGATGGGAACAAGGAATTATTTCTTCAATTGACAGAAGAATTGAAGAAAATTAACTAGTTCCGAACAACCAACTATCTATTATGACAAATTTAAAAAAAGAAGCCCTATCCAATACGGATAGGGCTTCTTGGCCGTTCTGACGGGAATTTCATTTGGACCCTGAACCCTTTTTTTGTATGATAAAGAAAAGGAATCGGGGGCGGTTAGTAGTGAAAGAGAAAATTATCGAGGAATTAAAAAAAATCGAAGAACAATATGCCGTAAAAATTTGCTATGCTGTTGAGTCAGGCAGCAGGTCCTGGGGATTTCCTTCAAAAGACAGCGACTATGATGTTAGGTTTATTTATGTCCCCAAAAAAGAATGGTATCTTTCCATTGAAGAAAAGCGGGATGTTATAGAACTGCCAATAAATAATCTCTTGGATATAAATGGATGGGAGCTTCGTAAAGCACTCAGGCTTTTTAAAAAATCAAACCCGCCCCTAATGGAATGGCTTCATTCGGGAATTGTCTATTATCAGGCCTATTCTTTGGTGGATAAAATGATGGCCATCCAAAACCAGGTGTTCCGGCCGCAGTCGGCCCTTTATCATTACCTGAATATGGCCAAGGGGAATTACCGTGACTATCTTCAAGCAGATGAAGTGAAAATTAAGAAATACTTTTATGTGCTGAGGCCAGTTTTAGCCTGTAAATGGATTGAAAAATATAATAGTGTCCCACCTATTGAATTCCAGGCATTAGTGGCGGACCTGATTATGGACGGCCCTCTTAAAAATGAAATCAATACATTGCTTGACAGGAAAATACGCGGCGATGAACTTAACTTCGAGCCAAAGGTTGTTATTATTAATGAATTTTTGGAGAATGAAATAAATCGTATTGAAGATTACGCAAAGAAAACGTCTTTTCCAAAACAAGATATTTCCCCAATACTGGATGAACTATTTAGGGACATACTTGACGAGGTATGGCCATGATTACCAAAAAATATGTTAAAATATATAAAAATATTATTTTCCGAAAGATTTTGAAAAAATAAAGAATGAGGGGAATTCTATGAATATCGTTGCATCCGAGAAACTTCAAAAAATGTCATCGAGTATTTTTCAAGAGGTGGCCGATCAAAAGCAAAAGGCATTAAAAAATGGAATTGATGTCATCGATTTAAGTGTCGGAAGCCCGGATTTTGCACCGCCAGCTTTTGTGGTCGAGGCATTAGCAGAAGCGGCAATGGACCGAAGTAAATATGGTTACACTTTAAAAGGGATTCCTGAATTTAATGAAGCGGTCAGTTATTTTTATAAACAGCGTTACGGTGTAGAACTTAATCCAGCATCTGAAGTTATTCAGCTAATGGGTTCGCAGGATGGACTTGCTCATTTAGCGATGGCGGTTATTAACCCTGGCGATTATGTTCTGGTACCTGATCCTGGATATCCAATCTATGAGGCAAGTGTGACGATTGCGGGCGGAAATATTTATCCAATGCCGTTATTGGAGGAAAACAGGTTTCTACCTCAACTAGATGAAATTCCTTTAGTGGTTCTAAAGAAAACCAAATTGATGATTATCAGTTATCCAGGTAATCCGGTTACCGCTCTCGCTGACAGAAGCTTTTTCCAAGAGGTGGTCCGTTTTGCCAAAAAGCATGATATCCTAGTTTTGCATGATTTTGCCTATTCTGAGTTAATTTTTGATAACAATCCGCAAATTAGTTTCATGTCTATGCCGGGAGCAAAGGAGGTCGGGATTGAGTTTAATTCACTTTCCAAAACATTTAATATGGCAGGCTGCCGGATTGGCTATGCGGTAGGGAATGAACAAGCTCTTGCCATCTTAGCTTCTTTAAAATCTCATATCGATTATGGTGTGTTTTATCCAATCCAAAAAGCAGCCATAACTGCTTTGACTTCGGATTTCTCATTTTTGCAATCTCAAGTGAGAGAATATGAGAAACGCCGTGATGCATTGATATCAGGCCTATCAAAAGGCGGGTGGCAGGCGGCAAAATCTCCGGCGACAATGTTTGTTTGGGCAAAAATCCCATCAGGATGGACATCCCGTCGCTTTGCCTTTGAACTGATTGACAGTAAAGGAGTTGCGGTTATTCCTGGAGATGCGTTTGGAAAGCTTGGTGAAGGCTATGTCCGGATTGCCTTGGTTCAGCCTTCGGAACGGCTCTCCGAGGCGGCAGAGCGAATTCAAGAATTCCTCAGGGAAACTCAAGTTTAATTCTTCTATTTAAACCTTTCTAAACATATATCTTTAACAAAAGGCCTTCACACGAACTGAAGGTCTTTTACTTTGAAGGGGAGAGGGAGATTATGCCTAGCGGAATGCATCAGGTCGAACTAGATTTGCCAATTGATGTGATTTGGGACTTTGTAAAGGATATGGACAATTGGGCACCGCTTGTGCCCAACTATATTCAACACGAAAAGCTAAATGAGCATAGGTCCACATGGGAGTTTAAAAGCGATATTGGCATAATCAAGAAAAAAATCAGTTTAATAATTGATATTAATGAATGGAAAGAACCAATAAGAGTCAGCTTTGCCTTAAAAGGCAAAAGTGAAAAATATTCTGGCGAAGGATTTTTCGAAGCGAAGGCAATAAACGTAAAAAGAACAAGATTAACAGGCTTTCTTGAAGTGAACGTTATTGGGAAGATGGCCGGAGCGTTGAACTCAAAACTGGAAACCGCTCTCCCAGAAGCGGTGAAAGAAATGGCGGAGGCTATTTCGGAAAAGCTTGTGGAAGTAAAATCTGTTTAATAGGTGCATCGATATCGACAAACTAGAAATTCGCCATATGTAAAAGTTAAGGTAATCTTAAGCTTAGCATGGTATGTTAGTCCCAAATCCACTATCAATCAGATAGTAGACAGGGGGATTAGCTTATGTTAAGCACAGGGCATAAAAGAAGTATAAATTTATTTCTTGTTACCGCTATGGCCGGTATGAGTTTGGGCTATTTTACACCTGTTGTTTATGCCGAAACGACTGAAACAACCCAACAAACCCAGACGGCAAGTCCATTGACAAAACTGGAAATCGACGGAGTAAAGCTCGACAAGGAGTTTTCAGCAGATGTAAAAGAATACTCCGCTTCCGTTGTAAATGAAGTTGAAACGATTAAAATGCTGGTAGAAGGGAATGAATCAGCCTCTGCCATCACCATTAATGGTCAATCTGTTCTTAGCGGGACACCTGCTGTTTTTTCACTTCAGTCTGGTGAGAATATTTTACAAATTATCATCTATGATGCCAATCATGCAGAAGCTACTTACTCAGTTCATGTAACTAGGTCCGCAAAGGTTGAACCGGTTACTCCTGCCGCTGTTGCAAATTCGTCAGACACGGCTGTAGGCAATGTTTCACAAACAACCTCTTTGCCCGGCACTAATTCCAGTTTTCAGGCAAGCCTAATACGTACCAATGCTAATAATGCTTCTCAATCTTCAACACAGTCCATGAGCGAAACAACTCAAACTGTTAGTAAGGCGAAATTGTCTTCACTAAAGGTCTCTGAAGGCACTTGGGATAGTTCGTTTTCATCCGATGATTATACATATCATATTGCTGTTCCAAGTGATGCAACAGCCGTGACTATCCATCCAACTGCTGCAAACCAAGGAGCCTCAATTAAGATTGAAGGAGGTACCACTAAAACAATCCAACTGGACAATGATAATAAAACAATTTTATCAGTAGTCGTGACCTATAGTGATAACGATCGGAAAACTTATGTACTTGTATTTGACAAATAACGTGACTAACATACCCTTCATATATAAATTCAAAATATGGAGGGTATGTTTTTTAAGTCCCGTTCAAAATAATCCACCAAAAAATAGCTCAATAAAAGAAAGTGGAACAACATTAATCCACTCTCTTTCTATCCCTTTTGTTTTCCAATAAATTTGTATTATTTGGGGGATTTAAGGAATAAATAAAATCTTCTTTTGGATTAAGACTTTGAAGTCTATCAACTGCTTCTTCAAACTCGAAATTGCTCATTTGTTTAGTGGCAAGTAATGAACAAAGTATCGCAAATGCAATTGGGGTTGTATCAACATGTACATCAACATGTACATCAACGTCAGAGTTTCCACTTTGCTCAATTGAATTTAATCCTTCGTTCCTTATTTTAATATTGTCTATTTGTGAGGCGCGTGATCTTAAGTTATTTTTGTTTTCAATTGAATCTCTTTGTGAATTACGTCCCTTTTGATTTACCCAATTTTGAGGAATATTTTGTCTTTGTGAACTTTTTCTATTCATGTTTTCACCTATTCTTCTTAAGGATGGGGTTTAATAACCCCACCCTCCAATATATATATTAGAATTCAAGATCAAAGTCAGTATTTTGATCTAAATCATTTTCCTGATCTTGATCGGATCTTACACGTGCATTGCTTCTGCTATTCAAAGTAACATCCACTCTTGCATTTCCGGAGTTAGTTAATTCAGCACGGGCAACGTTCGTATTTTTATCAACGTTCCGAACTTCTGCTTCGGCTTCCGACTCCGTTCTGTTTCGAACCTCATTATCCAAATCAGTATCGATATCTACGTTAACATTAGTATTATTTCGACGATTTTGCCTATTTACATTTCGATTTCTTCTTCTTCCTGCCATTTGATATTCCTCCCTAATTTAAATCAGCACTTGAAATTAAGCCATCGTTCCAGATGTTCGTAATCTTTAAATATACGAGGGCAGCTTTTAATTAAAATAATTGTTTTAACTACAACCTGCCATTTACCGATCAAAATCAATATCAAAATCATTATTAATATCTTGATCGTTTTCTTGTTCTTGGTCTGTTCTTACCCGTGCATTACTTCTGTTATTCAACCTTACATTAACGCGAGAATTTCCGGAATTGTTAAGAATTGCACGCGCGACATTGGTGTTGTTGTCAGTATTACGGACCTCAGCCTCAGCTTCAGACTCCGTTCTGTTACGAATATCATTATCAATATCAGTATCAATATCAGTATTTACATCAATGTTTTCGCGATTCCGATTTCTTGAACTCATAATTTCCCCTCCTTACCCCTGTACTTGATTTACATATTATTCATTAGTTAGAAAAAGGCTTAGTCATTTTACCGAGGACAAATACCTGTTTTGTTTTTCCAAACAGTATTCCTTACATTCCAAATATGGAAAATACGATGAAGAAGTAATTTAGTGGAAAGGTAGAACCTATCAATTTGCAAAAAGAATTAATATAGAATAAAAAAGCAGCCATTTGTGAAATTTTACGAAATATCACAAATGGCATCCATTCAGAAGAGGCCGGCCTCTAATGCTGCGTCAAAGCTTTTTTGAGCAAACACAAACGGATCGCCGACATTTTCCCAGTGCATATACATTAATCTTGGACTATCAAACAACCAATGATTGTGTACAGCTGTTACAATAAGTCCTCTTCTGCGCAATGCTGTCATGAATCGTTATATTTCTTTTTGAAGAATTACTGTTTCACCAAGATTTAGCGTTCTTCCATTTTGATTATTTTCAAAGGAAAGTGCAAATGGCAGAGCTAAGGGAGATTGAGTGCGGCGGCCTAAAATTGTTGCATTAATATCACGAAGGCGCTGAACCACACAAACTGGTGCTGCAGTAATAACTTCTCCTCCGATAATGTTTGTCAGCTGGTTGACATGTTGAAGTTTTCATTGCCTGACCACCAGTACGTTTAACATTTTGGTTTCTCCTTGTTGTTTGACGATGATGCGAACTTAATTGATTGGGGACATTTGAAGTTCTTAAGAAGTTTTGATTGCCTCTGTTATCAAAAAAATCATTATTCACAATAACAACCTCCTTGTCCATCTGAATCACTAATCAGTTTATTCTTTGTTTTGCTAGACGAATGGACGAATTGATATGGACAAGCACCCTTTTTATTAGATTTAGAACATATTTTCTTCTAATAATTGTTTTGTGATGGTATATCCAATTAGATAAGCTGTTGAAGATGTATATCCATCAACTGTAAACGGTATAATTGAGGCATCCGAAACAATTAAGTTATTGACACCGTGAACTCTTCCGAAACGGTCCACCACACCGCCATTATTTAACGGTGCCATTCGCAGTGAGCTTTATTGATGGTGATTATGACCAAAGTTTTCCTTAATAAAGTTTTCAATTTCTTTATCATTATCAATTGTGTCAAGAGTCGGATTGATAAGTTTATAGGCGGGGTCAATTTTTGAAAGTTTATCGGCTATATCACGAATGTAAATCTTATAAATCGCCTTTATAGTTTCCAAGTCAAAGCTGTTATTAAGAAACCCTTCATCTGCTAGCACGATCTTAAGGGGGGCGTTATTTTGTAGTTTAATAGATCCCCGGCTCCTAGGTTGAATAAAAAGTATGATGATATTCAATTTTCCACCTGCAACTGTTCCAATCAGCTGTACACTGCGGCGGTTACTATTTTTTGATAGAGGATGCGGCAGAAAAGCACCGCTGTGCCCAGTGCCAACAATAATATAGTCAAATATATTTTTTGACCGGCTTTTCATATGAAATAAGAGGAGAAAGAAATAGGGAAGATGACTAGAATGTAAAATGATTCGATTTATAGAAAGAAACTTTTTTATTGCTGTAAAAGGCAAAATTTTTTTAACAAAATTCAGAAGATATGGTATATTAATAAATAAAAATTTTAGTACTTTATTTGATTAAAGGGAAGGTGAGAGAATGGCAGCAGATTTGATGAAAAAAGACAGCAGTCTTCCGTTGCGTCGCGATGTTAAACTACTTGGCAAAATGTTAGGTGAGATTCTGGTGAACCACGGTGGCGAGGAGCTATATGAGAAAGTCGAAAAAATAAGACTTATGGCTAAATCACTTAGGATTCACTTTGACGAAGAAATTTATTCAGCATTAAAACAGGAAATCGTTACCTTGACACCGCCAATGCGCAAGCAGGTAATCCGAGCATTTTCTATGTATTTCCATTTAATAAATGTTGCTGAGCAAAACCATCGAATCCGCAGGCGCAGGCAATATCAGCTTCAAAGTGACAACATCGTCCAGCCTGCTTCAATTGAAAGTGCAATCCTTTCACTGAAAGAAAATAACATTAACATGCAAACTATTCAAAACGTGCTGCAAAGCATATCACTTGAGCTTGTTATTACGGCACATCCAACAGAGGCAACAAAGCGTTCCATTCTTGAAATACAACAGCGGATTGCCGAAATTCTAAAAAATCTTGATCATCCGCTTCTTTCAGGCAGGGAACAAAAAAAGCTCGAAGAAAGTTTGTTTAATGAAGTCGCTATTCTTTGGCAGACCGATGAATTGCGGGAAAATAAACCAACCGTAATGGATGAGGTTAGAAATGGGCTGTATTATTTTGATCAGACATTATTTGAAGTCCTCCCTGATATCCATCAAGAGGTTTCAGATAGTCTCGAGAAATATTATCCTGAAACCTCCTGGGATGTTCCAAATTTCTTGAGGTTCGGGTCATGGATTGGCGGGGATCGGGATGGTAACCCGAACGTGACCCATGATGTGACCTGGGAAACATTGGACCGGCAAAGGCGTCTTGTCTTGCAAAAATATAAAAATGTTTTAGTAGATTTAATGAAACGCTACAGCCATTCCACCTCAAGGGTAAAGGTCAGCGAAGATCTGCTGAAATATATTGATGAAAAAGAAGATTTCTATTTGACAGAAGATAAAAAATGGCCGGTCCAAGCGGAGGTATACCGTCGCGCTTTCGCCATTATAATTGAGCGGGTGAAGCAGACTGGGAAATCTGAACTAGGCTACAGCAGTGCGGAAGAATTGCTGGAAGATCTGTTTTTAATTAATAGAAGCTTAAAGCAGCATCACCCTGCCCGCCACGAACTCGGGAACATTGAAAAACTGATTCGTCAGGTCCAGCTGTTTGGTTTCCATTTAGCCACACTTGATATTAGAAATCATAGCGGGGAGCATGAGGCCGCAATAACTGAGATACTTGGAAAAGTAGGCATCACTGAAAACTATGCAGCACTAAGCGAAACAGAAAAATTAGAAATATTGCAAAGGATTCTCCTTGATCCTCGGCCGCTCCTTTTATTACATGAAGATTACTCCACGGAAACACAGGAAATGATTAAAGTATTTCAGATGATTAAAAACGCTCATGAAGAATTTGGACAAAGAGCAATTACAGTATATCTGGTAAGCATGACTAAATCACCGAGTGATTTATTGGAGGTTTTAGTTTTAGCCAAAGAAGCTGGACTCTATCGTCTTCATGCGGACGGGACGTTGACAAGCCATTTAAATGTTGCTCCGCTATTGGAGACCATTGATGATCTAACAGCCGGTTCACTTATTATGGAAGAACTTTTCAATATGCCAGTTTACCGCAATCATTTGCAGAGCTTGCGGAATCAGCAGGAAATTATGCTCGGCTATTCTGATGGCAGCAAAGACGGCGGCACGCTGACGGCGAACTGGAAGCTTTATAAGGCACAGGTTGAAATTCATGAAATGGCGAAAAAATATCAAATCAGCCTGAAATTCTTCCATGGGCGCGGCGGTTCATTTGGCCGCGGCGGCGGTCCTTTAAACAAAAGCCTTTTATCACAACCGGCTGAAACAATTGGTGACGGCGTGAAAATTACCGAGCAGGGAGAGGTTTTATCTTCTCGATACCTGCTTGAGGATATTGCCTATAGAAGCTTGGAACAAGCTGTATCGACCCTGATTCTTGCCGCAGCGCATGTTACGGAAGAAGGAGAAATGCGGGAGGCGTCATGGGAAAAAGCAATTGAAGAAATATCAAATGCTGCTCTTGCTAAATATCAATCTCTTGTGTTTGAGGATCCCGATTTTCTAACCTATTTTCAATCTGCAACACCACTAAGGGAAGTGGGTGCATTAAACATCGGCTCAAGACCAATGAGCCGCAAAAACCAAGGACGCTTTGAAGACCTGCGAGCGATTCCATGGGTTTTTGCCTGGACCCAAAGCAGACAACTCCTTCCGGGGTGGTATGCGGCAGGATCAGGTCTGGAAGCTTTTGCATCAGGCAGTGAGCAGAACTTAAAGCTGCTAAAGGAAATGTATCTGAAGTGGCCTTTCTTCCAATCAACGATTGATAACTTGCAAATGGCTCTTATGAAGGCTGATATTACAACTGCTAAAGAATATTTAACACTTGTTGAAGATAAAACGATTGCTGAAAGAATTTTTACGAATATATTCGAGGAATATGAGAAAACAAGAGCGATTCTTTTGAAAATTACGGGGGATCAAGAATTACTTGACCATACTCCTAACATAAAAGAATCTGTGTTCCGCCGCAATCCGTATGTCGACCCGCTTAATTTCCTTCAGGTCGAATTAATAAAAGAACTTAGAAAACAGGACGAGCCTGACGCTGCTGTTTTGACGGAAGTTCTCTTGACCATTAGCGGTATCTCCGCCGGTTTGCGTAATACAGGTTGATCTTTAGCCACAAACCTATTTTAGGGTTTGTGGCTTTTTTGAATTTTTTGTGAACTTTTGTAAAATGAATGGCTGTTCATTCATTTTGTCGCAAAATTCGACAAAATCGAAAAAAGTCACGTGCTATATTTATGCAGAGGGGAAAAGGAGTGATTCCATAATTCATTTTACCGGAGGGATGTCTACATGGCAGTAAAAGAAAAAGTTGTGCAGGAGAAACATCAGGTTTATGCAATGATCGATGAATTAGCCAATAACGGAGCGAAAGCACTGAATGAATTCCGCTGTTATAATCAGGAAATGGTGGACGAAATTGTTAAACAGATGGCTCTTGCTGCACTTGAAAACCACAAGTATTTGGCCAAGCTTGCAGTAAAAGAAACACAAAGAGGGGTTTACGAGGACAAAGTTTTTAAAAACATGTTTGCCACCGAAATGATTTACAACAACATCAGGGATATGAAAACGGTGGGTGTCATTGCCGAAAATGATAATGATGGGATGGTCGAAATGGCCGAGCCGGTTGGTGTCATTGCCGGTGTTATCCCCATCACCAATCCGACATCGACAGTCATTTTTAAATCGTTGATTTCACTTAAAACAAGGAATCCAATCATCTTTGCATTTCCACGATATGCTCAAAAATGCTGTACAATAACAGCCCAACTGCTTAGCGAAGCGGCTGAAAAGGCTGGCGCACCAAAGAATTGCATCCAGTGGATTGAGGTACCTTCTCATGAAACATTTCAGGCCCTAATGAAACATCCGCAGATATCGCTCATCCTTGCAACCGGCGGCCCGAATCTAGTGAAGGCAGCCTACAGCTCAGGAAAGCCTGCACTAGGCGTTGGTGCCGGAAATGTACCTTGTTATATTGAAAAATCGGCCAACATTAAACGTGCAGTCAATGACTTAATTTTGTCAAAGACCTTTGACAACGGTATGATTTGTGCTTCCGAACAAGCCCTAATCATTGATCAAGAAATTTATGATGAAGTAAGACAGGAATTGATCGCCAATCACTGCTATTTTCTCAATGGGGAAGAAAAGCAATTGCTCGAACGCGCCGCAATTGATCCGAAAACAAAAGAGCTTAACCCAATGATTGTCGGTCTTCCTGCTTATATGATTGCAAAAATGGCTGGAATCAATGTGCCGCTCAATACAAAGATTCTAATTGCCGAGTTAGATGGTGTAGGGCCGCAGTATCCACTATCCTGTGAAAAATTAAGTCCGATTTTAGCGTGCTACAAGGTAAATAGTTTTGCAGAAGGACTTCTTGTTGCTGAAGAGACACTTGAATATGGCGGTCTTGGGCATTCGGCAGCGATTCATACTTCCAATCAGGATGTGATTGATACATTTTCGCAAAGAATGAAAGCTGGCAGGATTATTGTCAATACACCATCCACACACGGGGCAATCGGCGACATCTATAATACATCATTACCGTCCTTAACTATCGGATGCGGAACATATGGAGGGAATTCTGTGTCACAGAATGTGGGAGCAGCAAATTTACTCAATATCAAAAAAGTAGCCAAAAGAAGAACTATGACTCAGTGGTTTAAAGTTCCATCACAGATTTACTTTGAGAAGAATTCGGTTCAAACACTTGCAGCCGTTCCCGGTATTTCAAAAGCATTTATTGTGACCAGCACAAGCCCGCTAAAGAATGGCTATGTCGAAAAAGTGCAGTATTATTTAAAAAAGAATCCGAACAATGTTCTTTGTGATATTTTCTGGGAGATTGAACAGGACCCAAGTATTGAAACGGTAATGGCCGGTGCAGAACGGATGAAAAAGTTCCAGCCTGATTGTATAATCGCCCTTGGCGGAGGTTCGGTCATGGATGCAGCCAAAGCCATGTGGCTGTTTTATGAACACCCAGACACAGATTTCAAGAGCCTGACGCATAAATTCTTTGATCCAAGCAAGCGAGTGGTTAAATTCCCGGCTCTACGAACTAAGGCGAATTTTATTGCGATCCCAACCACATCCGGCACAGGATCCGAGGTAACATCCGCCTCCGTTATTTCAGATAAAAAGACAAATATCAAATATCCAATGGTTGATGCGCAGCTGACACCAGATGTTGCCATTGTCGATCCACAGTTTGTCATGACTGTTCCTAAACATGTAACTGCGGATACGGGCATGGATGTATTAACACACGCGATTGAAGCCTATGTATCGGTTCTAGCCAATGATTATACGGATGGACTTGCAATGAAGGCTATTCAGTTGGTCTTTGAATTTCTGCCTAAGGCATACAGGGATGGAAGCGATGAACTTGCCCGTGAAAAAATGCATAATGCGGCCACGATTGCCGGTATGGCATTTGGCAATGCTTTCTTAGGCATTAATCACAGTCTTGCTCATGTCATTGGTGCGGAATGTAATATTCCTCATGGACGGGCAAATGCCATCATGCTGCCGCATGTCATCCGCTTTAACGCGATGAAGCCCAATAAATTAATGACTTTCCCTAAATATGAACACTTTATTGCGGATGTACGTTATGCGGAAATTGCCAAAATGCTTGGCCTGCCTGCAAGCACAACCGAAGAGGGAGTGAAAAGCTTAATCGCAGCAATCGTTGAACTTGCTGAGGAATTGGATATACCAATGTGCATCGAAGCGTCTGGTGTTAGGAAAGATGAATTTGAAAGCAAATTATCAGAACTTGCTGAACGGGCATTTGATGATCAGGATACAATTGCCAATCCAAAAATGCCTCTAGTAACTGAATTAGCACAAATCTATCTTCAAGCATACAAAGGTGTCTAAATAAAGTCAGTCTATGGAGGGAGAAAAAATTGTCGGAGGAAATGGAGCAAAAACAGGAAACCAAAACAGTAGGTGAAGAACATATTCAGCTTGAGGTCAGCGGTTTAGACCTGCTCTGGCGTGCAACTTTTAGGAAAATGGATGAATGGGCAAAACGTGCTGAATTCGAAGATGAGGTATTTTTGAAGAGGGCTAAGCTATTTGCAGATAGTGTAGGACGAAGCCAAGCAGATATGAAAGAAATCACTGATAAATTTACAAAGGAATTTGCACAATGGGAAAAAACAGCACGCGATGAATTTTTTATGTCAACAACCACTCTGGCACACTTTTTCCCGATTAAGTCTTTTAAAGAAATAAATGAGCAACTCGAGCGCATTCATCAAAAAACACTGTCACTTCTTAACAGGCCATGCCAATTTATAACTAATACGGACGCAGCAGATAAATATTCTGCAATGATAGAACAGTATATTTCGCTAAGAAAAAAGGCAAGAAGCCGATACCTTACAACTATAAAACAGGCTGGAAATCTAGTCTATGAAAATCAAAAAGTGTTTGTAAACTTATTTTCCAAACAAGTCAGTACGTTTGTCTTTCCGCTAAACAAATATCTGGAGAGAAGTACGATTAGAAAATTTTAATACAAGGAGTGAGGCGGCATGTCTAAAGAAAAAACCTATGATCTATTTGCAGGTTATAAACTGCTAAGTGAAATGTGGGAAAAACAATTAATGGATCTTTTATTTAAGGCGACTGACAACAAAGAATTTGTCCGCACGGCAAATATAGGACTTGACCTGCATTCGCGATATATGGAAAGGGTGCGAAAAAATCAGGAGTTTATCGCTGCATTAATGAATATTCCAACCAAGAAGGATGTCGCAAACGCGGCAAAAATGTCGATTCAGGCTGAAGAAAAATTTGATAGTTTAGAAGAACAGGTATGGAATTTGCAAGACGGTTTGGCAAGCTTTAGTAAAGAAAATTTGACCTTCCTTCAAGAAATAATCAACACTATCAATCAAATGAAAGCTGAATCACTGAAAACAAAAGCAGAGCTGGCAGAAACGAAAAAAATTAAGACAGATCTTCAAGATTTACGGCAGGGTTTGGTTGATATCAAAATCCTCCAGGTGAACCTCCAAGAAATGTGCAAGGAGCTTGAGGGACTAAAGGTAATTCAAGCAGAACTTAAAGATTCTCTCACCCATCAAGAACCGCCAAAAACGGATCGCGGTTTGGAGGAACTAAGGCAGGAGATTGCGCAATTGGCTGAAATAAAAAGCGAAATTGCCTCATTAAAGGAATTAATGGGAAAAGAGAAAGAAAGAAAACAAAAAAAGGAACCGGAAAAAGAGCTGGTCCTGCCAGGGGCCAGCACTACAAAATAACGTGAAGGGGGTATTGGTAAATGAGTGCTAGAGTTTCGACAAAAAGTTTTTTACCGCTTTTAAATATCGAGAAGGAAACGAAACGATGGAATCAGCTTTATAAAGTCATGACTGAGCCAAAGCCGGATATCATCCCTACACCGAGAAAATGTGTATGGAAAAAAAATAAAACTACTTTATGGTATCATCCTGCAAAGGAAAAGAAGCATGCCGTACCAGTATTTCTTGTATATTCGCTTTTGAACAAAGTGTACATTTTGGATGTAGGAGAAGGCAGCAGCGTGGTTGGCGGTTTAACGGAAAGAGGATACGATGTTTACCTGCTGGATTGGGGTACTCCGGGCCTGGAAGATGCTGATCTTACTTTAGAAAACTATATTATTGATTATTTGGAAAACGCACTAAAACGAGCGATAAGACATTCTGGTGCAAAAGAAATGTCCTTAATGGGATATTGTTTAGGCGGGACAATGGCCGCTATTCTTGCCTCTATTACAAGTCTGCCAATTAAGAATTTAGTACTAGCCGCAGTCCCGATTGATTTTAGCATAGGGACTGTACCGCAAAAATGGCTGGATGGGATTCAAAATGGTGAGCTAAGCTTTGACCGCTTTGCCAATGCTTATCAAACCCTTCCATCCGAGTTCCTTTACTTGATGTTTAAGCTGATCACACCGTTAAACGCGGCCACAATGGCCAACCTATATACCCGCGCTCATGATGAGATATATGTTGAAAAGTGGCGCCGGATGGATAAGTGGACGAAGGATGCTCAGGCATTTACGGGTGCCGCCTTTAAGCAATTTTTTAATGATTTTTATAAAGAAAACAAATTATTAAAAGGTGAATTAGTGATGGATGGAAGGAAAGTAGATTTGAAGAATATTAAATGCCCGTTGTTTGTGTTCTCTTGTTCCCGCGATACATTAATTGCTGAAAAGCAAAGTCTGCCGATCATGGACCTTGTTTCAAGTGAAGATAAGACATATGAAGTATATGAAGGCGGCCATGTTTCTCTCGTGCTCACAGGGGTTTTCGCAGAAATAATGGACCCATGGTTATCCACTCGTTCACATGATTTACAAGAAATCCGTTCATAATTTCCAAGGACGAGAATAAATTTATTAACGGGAAGAACGGAGTGGGGGCCCCATCCTTCCCGCTAATATAAATTATCCGGCATTTCGATGCTGGTTGAGGAATTCACGCAAGAGAAGGTTAAACCGGTCTTTTGCTTCGAGTTTGGCAAGATGGCCGGTATTCCTCATAATAATGAATTTAGAGTTTGGTATTAACTTATGCATCCATGCCTGTATCCAAACCGGCAATACAGAATCATACTGTCCGCCGATTATAAGGGTTGGCACTTCAATTGTTGGCAGTAATGATAAATTATTCACTTCTAGGCAAGCTTTCAATGATTCAATAAAAATCTCATGTTTAGGTCGAAAAAGTTGGTTGAATTGTTCAACAGTTTCCTTATCCCAGGAATACAGGGCCATTCGGGCTAAATATTCTGATTCCTTCCCGGCAGAAGCGACTTTTTGAAACTTTGCTTTTCGATTTTCGAATAGTAGGCGTTTGAGTTTATTTGGAAAGTAGTGGAATGTACTTACTAGCATGAGAGAACGGCAGATTGAGGGCGACTGGCGGTAGATTTCCTGTGCAACGGCTCCACCCATTGATAATCCAACAATGTGAGCGTTTTCAATTTTTAACTCCTTTAATAGGCTGATAATGTCTGCAGCAAAATTCTGAATCGTGATTCCATAGGTCTTGGTACACTCCCCGTGGCCTCTTAGGTCTGGAATAATTAATTCATATTCATCGGCAAATTCAAATTGGTGCTGCCACCCCTCCTTTATCTCACCAAGACCATGAATAAACACTAATGGCTCGCCTTTACCTAAATGTAAATAAGGAACACCCAATTTGCTAACCTTTGCTTTTTCCATTTTACACCACCTTTCATTTTTAATAGTTTATATCCAAGTTGGTAAAATTGTAAACAGGTTTACTCAGCTTTTAGTAATATTTATTGACAAGATTGACAAAATATTACTGATAGGTGTAAAATACATATAGGTGAGGTGATAAAGACATGGTAAACCAAGATAATCAATCAGTCAATCCATCAAAAAATTTTGTGCTGCCATTTATTTTATTGCTTCTTAGCAGGGTTTCTCTGCATGGGTATGAATTGAGTCAAAAGCTGGAGTCATTTGGCTTTAAAACTTTGGATCAAGGAAACCTGTACAGAATGTTAAGACAATTAGAAAAAGAGGATTTGGTTTCATCTGAATGGGATACTACTGGTGCAGGTCCAGCCAAAAGAAGGTATTCCATTACAAAAGCTGGTATTACATACTTAAAAGGATATGCCAATCAACTAGAAACGTATCAATCACTCCTCGATCAATTTTTCAAAATGTATACCAGTGTCCTTGAGCTCTATATTCCTTCTTTCCAAAAGAAGGATGCAATAGAGAAAGTAAATAATCGTAAGAGGAGGAAGGACGATGGCGCAGAAGAAGATCGAAGCGATTCCTGAAGTCGACGTAAAAACAGTTCCACAAGCTGCGGAGGAATCTATTGCTGAAGTTTCGTTTGTGAACACTTTTTGGGAACAATATGAGCTTTCCCAGGAACGGGCACGGAAGCTAAGGGAGAGCCGGGAGGATGCCTACCTTAATTCTGTAAAGGAAGTCATCAAGTTCAATAAGCAATATAGAAAATCCGTCGCGAAATTATATGACCAGGCAAGAAAAACAAACAAAGAAATGGTATCTGAGGTTGCCCAACAAGTTAATTTTCGTAAAGAGGATGCAAAGGATGAGGCAGTGCCAAATAACGATCGGGAAGAGCTTAAAAAGCAGCTTAGCGAGGTTTCCAGCCAATTGGAGATATTGGCTTTGACCCCAGTTAAAACCTTTTTCCAATTTGTCGAACAAATGGAAGACAATTTTGTGAAAAATACTGAAGCAGGAATTGGCTTTGCTCGCGAGCGCAGAAATGCGTGGCTGCAAGTTAGAAAGGAATACGTTAAATTGGCACGTAATACCCATCTTGATTTAGTTGAACGCGGGAAGAATAGTTTGAAAGAGCTTGTTAAATCGAATTAACTACTAGCATATCGCAGCAAAGGATTATCACAGAATGTGTATATACTTGAATTAAAGCCGCACTCTCTATTTTACAGGGAGATGTGGCTTTTTTACTTTAAGCCCAATTTCTTTCTAAGAATGGGCTTTTCCTTTTTTACAAATCTGGGTAATAGGGATAAGTGTCTATTGCACATTTTTATCTAGGTGAATAGGATATATGGAATTCAAAAAAGGAGGTAATGTTAAATGACTGGTGTAGCAGGTGGCTACGGAGCAGGATTTGCCCTAATCGTGGTTCTGTTCATTTTATTAATCATTGTAGGGGCTTCTTGGGTTATATAAAAATATAAGGAGGTAAAAAGTATGTTTGGATATGGCGGTTTTGGCGGCTACGGCTATGGCGGCTGTGGCTACGGCGGCTTTGGCTATGGCTGTGGTGGCTTCACTTTAATCGTGGTGTTATTTATCCTCTTGATTATTGTAGGAGCAGCTTGCTACTATTAAGAAAATGAATGGGTAATTAGCCCAAAAAACCCGCTCGGTTTCCCAAGCGGGTTTTGCCTGTTAGCTAAAAGGAAAGTATAAATTCAACTACGCCTCTGTCCTCGTCCTATCGGACTCGCCAATCGGCAAGTTTTCATTTATCCGGCTACATTCATATTCGCACAAACGATTTCTTCGACTTCATGCCCTTCCAAAGTTTCTTTTTTTAATAAGGCATCCACCAATTGTAAATACTGCACTTGATGGCTTTCGATTAATTTTTCTGCTTTCTCTATACCCTCTGCAAACAGTTCTTGCATTTTGATTTCTTTATCCGGTTTACTAAAGGTTAACGTAAAGCCGTCCTGAAGCATTCCAATTTCAACCATTTGTTCAATAATATGTTTAGCCTGTTGCACATCACCGGATACACCGATACTGTGTTCACCTAGAAACATCCTTTCGGCGGTACCGCCGGCTAATATCATGGCAACTCGGTCAAGCAGGTCGCTTGTTGTAGATAAATTTAATTCTTTTGGAATTGGTGCTACATACCCCAAGGCTTCACCCCGTGGAATAATTGTCGCTTTTCTGACTGAACCCGGTTTTGTTACAGAAGCAACAAGGGCGTGCCCGGCTTCGTGGATGGCTACCCGCCGCTTTGTCTCATGATCCTGCAACGACCGTGAAGTACTTCCTAAAATGGTTCGGTCAAGAGCATAATCTAGGTCCTGTTTTTGAATCATATCACGCCCATTACGGACTGCATGACGGCTTGCTGATTCAAATAATGAAAACAGCTCTGCTCCGGAAAACCCGGAAGTACTTTCCGCTAAATCATCTAATGACGTAAGGACATTTTTGGCAATCGCTTTTCCTTTTGAATGAATTTCAATGATTTCCCTGCGACCTTTTGTATCAGGCAGAGGAACATGGAATGAGAAATCAATCCTCCCGGGACGCAAGAATGCTTCATCAAGCATATCTTTTCTGTTTGTAGCGGCAATAAATAAAATGCCGTCATTGGAATGGCCGCCGTCAAGCTGGACAAGAAGTTCAGTTAATGTTTTTTCTCCTTCTTCGCCGCCATGGGCTTTACGTCTGCCGGCAAGGGCATCTACTTCATCGATAAAAATGACAGCAGGACGCTGTTTTCTGGCCGCCTGAAACAATGAGCGGACACGGCTTGCACCGACGCCGACAAATAATTCATTAAACGCCGACCCGCTGGCAGAGAAAAACGAAGCATTCAGCTCATGGGCGATTGCTTGCGCAAGCAAGGTTTTTCCGGTTCCAGGAGGTCCGTATAACAGGATTCCTTTCGGCGGTTTAATCCCAAGCTTTAACGCTCTTTCCTTATCCTTTAAAGTTGTTAAAGTTTGCAATATCTCTTCTTTCATTTCATCGCCTAGACCGCCTACATCCTTTAAACTGATGTTTGGCAGAGGGCGGGCCTTTGCGACGCTGTTTTTCATGGAATTTCCTAAGCCGATGCCGCCCTTTCTTTTTTGGACAGTGTAGACAGCACCTCCTAATAAAAGAAGGACTCCAGCCATGATCCATTTACCATAGCGGCTGCTAGATGAAAAGGAATATTTGATATTATATTTCTCAACCAGTTTATCCACCATTTGGCTATTAGGGGGAACTTGGGAAACATATTCAGATTTTCCTGCTTTTATAAAGAGACTTCCATCGGATTGTTCAGTTAGGGTGACTGTTTTTCCGTTTTGCTCTTGAATAATTGTTTCTACAGACGAAAACGGAATAGATACTTGGTTAGTAGTTGATTGAACGAACCAAATAATTCCGCCAATCACTATAATAAATGCAGCGAACAGCGGAAAGAATTTTTTTGAAACTGTTTTTTTGCTTTGATTCATGGGCTATTCCTCCTTTAACAGAAGTACAACCTCTATTATAAAGGGATTTCCAATAAAATGGATGTGGGAATCGATGGAAGCTGATCGAAGAAAAAACACTTCCCATAAAAAACAGGAAGTGCTGCTCAAAATTAGGATAATAGCCGAAGATGGGGAATAATGGGTGTGAGAACGCTTTGCGCTAGAACACCGATGCTGACGCCAATGCTCGATGCCTTTTTCCATTTAAATACATGAACCTCTTCAGCTTTACCTTCATATAAAAATACAAGCTGCTCAGCTTCTTCGGCAATCCCGATTTTTTTAAAGGGAATCTTGTTTTGTTCCAGCACGATTTCAAATGCCTTTTGCAATAAATTTAATGTTTGTCGATCAAATTTTGTAATTTCCATAAATCCTCCCAAAATCATCAATTATGTATATATTTATTATAGTCATTATTTCAGCCCGATTAAAGAAAATCTCAATTGTCTATTATTGAAATATTGCAAAGTAAACGTTTGAGCGATAAGATTGAAGTTATGGAAAAAACTTAGGCTGTTAAAAGAGAGGAAGACATAATGGGAAACGATTTTAAAAAAGAAGTATTATCGCGCCGTACATTTGCGATTATCTCGCATCCGGATGCGGGTAAAACAACCTTAACGGAAAAATTGCTATTGTTTGGCGGCGCAATCCGCGATGCCGGAACAGTAAAGGCAAAGAAGACAGGAAAATTTGCCACTAGTGACTGGATGGAAATTGAAAAGCAACGGGGAATTTCTGTTACCTCCAGTGTCATGCAATTTGATTATAGCGGTTTTCGCGTCAATATTTTAGATACTCCTGGACACCAGGATTTTAGTGAAGATACGTATAGGACCTTAATGGCAGTTGACAGTGCCGTGATGATTGTGGATTCGGCGAAAGGAATCGAGGATCAGACCATTAAGCTTTTCAAGGTTTGCCGGATGCGGGGAATTCCTATTTTTACGTTTATTAATAAACTTGACCGCCAAGGAAAACCACCGCTAGAACTTCTGGCAGAACTGGAAGAAGTTCTGGGAATTGAATCCTACCCTATGAATTGGCCAATTGGAATGGGAAAAGAGTTCTTGGGAATTTACGACAGATATTATAATCGGGTAGAACAATTCCGGGTTGATGAAGATGCACGCTATATTCCCTTAAATGATGATGGAGAAATTGATGGTGATCACAAGCTGAAATCTTCAGGTCTTTATGAGCAGACACTAGAGGAAATCATGCTGTTAAATGAAGCGGGAAATGATTTTTCTGCTGAAAAAGTGGCAGCAGGAAGCCTGACACCTGTGTTCTTCGGAAGTGCATTGACGAATTTCGGGGTCCAGACATTTCTAGAGACTTACCTGCAATTTGCGCCGCCTCCTAAGGCGAGAAATTCATCTATTGGGGAAATTGATCCGCTTTCCGACCAATTTTCCGGTTTTATTTTTAAAATTCAAGCGAATATGAATCCCGCACACCGGGACCGGATTGCTTTCGTACGAATTTGTTCTGGAAAATTTGAAAGAGGAATGACGGTAAACGTTCCACGGCTTGATAAGCAATTAAAGCTTTCTCAATCCACTTCCTTTATGGCAGAAGAACGAAATACAGTGGAAGAAGCAGTCAGTGGGGATATCATCGGTTTATATGATACGGGAACTTACCAAATCGGCGATACGCTTACCACGGGTAAGCACAATTTTCAATATGAGAGGCTTCCGCAGTTTACCCCGGAGCTTTACGTCAGGGTATCTGCCAAGAACGTTATGAAGCAGAAGTCCTTTTATAAAGGGCTGCATCAGCTTGTTCAGGAAGGTGCTATACAGCTCTTTAAAACCGTTAAAACAGACGAGTATTTATTAGGGGCTGTAGGTCAGCTGCAGTTTGAAGTATTCGAGCACAGAATGAGGAATGAATACAATGCCGAGGTTTTAATGGAACGAATGGGTTCAAAAATTGCCCGCTGGATTGATCAGGACGAGGTTGATGAAAATCTGTCTAGCACTAGAAGCCTTCTCGTGAAGGATCGTTATGAGCATTATGTATTTTTATTTGAGAACGATTTTGCATTACGGTGGTTCCAGGAGAAAAATCCGAATGTAAAGCTTTATAATCCAATGGACCAGCATGAATAAAATCCAAAAAATTAAGGCTGCCTCGGACGAGGCAGCCTTAATTTTTTTATTGTCCAGCTGCAAAAGGGATACTTCGTCAGCATAGGCTTCGCTTTTCTTATTGGGAAAATTTTTTAAAAACCCCCATAAAGAGTATTTCCATATACGTAACATTTATTTAATAAGACATGAACAATAACAAATAAACGAAGGCTCGTGGGCTAAATGCAGTCTTTTCCTATGCTTAACCCCATAAAGACCAAAGCTTGTTCTTATGTTATAATTGGTCGAATAAGAGGTGAGCAAATGCTAGGTTTATTGTTTATGGCTAAAAAGAATAAAAGAACATTAGAAGATACAGTTGCCTTGATTCAGCAAGGTGATAAGTCATTGCTGAATGAACTCATCCAGGCCTATAAACCATTTATCGCTAAAACTGTTTCTTCAGTATGCCGCCGGTATATCTATGAATCCGATGATGAATTTAGCATTGGCCTTATTGCTTTTAATGAGGCGATTGAAAAATATTCAAAAGACCGTGGCAGCTCTTTATTAAGCTTTTCAGAAGTGATTATTAAAAGACGAGTTATTGACTACATCCGAAAGCAAACAAAAAATCAGCACATCAGTATTGATATAACGAATTCCCTCCAAGATGAGGAATTACCTGGAACGGCAATAGTCAATGAGCTTTCCCTTGATGAATATCAGAAAAAGACTGACGAACAGCTAAGAAAAGAGGAAATTATTCATTTTCAATCATTATTAGCTTCATTTGATTTAACCTTTAGCGATTTGGTGGAGAATTCCCCGAAGCATGCAGATGCCAGGAAAAATGCAATCATCGCGGCAAAAAAATTGGTTGACAATGAAGAATTATTTAAATCATTACGCGAAAAGAAGCGGCTGCCTATTAATCAGCTTGAAAAAATGGTAAATGTCTCTAGAAAAACCTTAGAAAGAAATCGCAAATATATTATTGCCATTGCTTTAATTTTATCAAGTGATTATGTGTATATGAAGGATTATATAAAGGGGGTGCTTGATACATGAAAAAGGGAATAATAATGGAAATGGATGATTTTTTTCTCACGCTTTTAACCCCTGAAGGTGAGTTCTTACGGGCTAAGAGACTAAAACAATCCTATTCAATTGGAGAGGAAATAACTTTTTATCCCGTTGAAAGCAAGAATCAATTAAAATATCTATCGTCCATAAAGAAAGTTGCCAAAATGAAAACCGTTTGGGCTGCAGCGGCTGCAATTTTACTATTTTCCGGTTCATTTATTCCAATGTATCAAAATAATAAAGCTTATGCCTATATGTCAATTGATGTGAATCCGAGTATTGAACTAGGAATAAATAAAAAGATGCAGGTTGTGGAATTGACAGGCTATAATCCTGAAGGTAAAAAGATTATTTCCCATTTGGATGATTGGAAGAAACAAGATGTTACGAAGGTGACTGAAGAAATTTTGTCGGAAATAGGTAAAGAAGGGTATTTCAAAACGAATAAGCATGTTATTATTTCAACCGTTCCGACCGGTCATATGGAAAAGAAGGAAGAGCAAAAGCTTGAAACTGATATTAAAGAGATTACCAAAGCTGTTTCCGAGCAGCAGCTAGCATATACTGTTTTATCAGGCACTGAAAAGGATCTTGAAACTGCTCACGAAAAAGGTGTCACTGCTGGTAAATACAAGGCAATAAATAATCCGGTGGCAAAAGAGAAAGTGGAGAATAATTGGAAAAAGTACAAAAATCATAATAATCCTACTGGTCCGGAAGCAAATGCACCGCCAGGGCAATTAAAGAAACAAATGGAGGAAAATGTTACTCAGGAACCTCCTGCCGTTGATAATACTCCGCAGGCGACCGTAGGCCAATCTCCAGTCGAAGATAAAATCCCACCTGGACAGGCAAAAAAGATGGATGATAACCAACAAAAGCAAAATCCGGGGCAGGCCAAGAAGCAAGCCAATCAACAGGAAATTTCACATGGAAATTCACAAGGAAATTCACAAGGAAATTCACATGGAAATTCACATGGAAATTCACAAGGAAATTCACAGGGAAATTCACAGGGAAATCCCAATCCCAAAGGCAAATACCATCATTCAGACAACCAAAATTAAACAAAGAAACAAATAAAAAGAGGCGCTCCATAAGAGCTGCCTCTTTGCCATTTTTATGAAATTATTCACGTCCTGATAATTGTGCCTGTGCCTGCTGGACAAGTCTTTTAGTTATTTCCCCACCGACCGAACCATTGGCTCTAGAAACGGTATCGGATCCCAAATGTACTCCGAATTCTTGGGCTATTTCATATTTAACTTGATCAAGGTATTGTTCAATCCCAGGCACTAATAATTTATTTCTGCTGTTAGCCATATTTTTCACTCCTTATTCTATCCAGAGATTTATTTCTCTGTAAGGGTAGTATTGATTGCTTTGACTTTATTCATAAGTGGAAATGTTTATCGAATCTGGTTAGCTTTTCAATCTGTCCCTTTGCTTACATCCTTGGTGGGATGCATAAAAGGATATGCTTGCGGCTTTCTTTTGCTTTCTAGCAGTTCCCGATTTTCTGCTGTGTTCCAGCCGATATCGTTTGTCGGGTGCACCCACGCATCACCCGACATTATGGCTGGGTCCGTATCCTCTGACCAATTTTCTAGTGGAGAATTTTCTGAGGCATATAAGCTATCTCCAATGACTACTCCGTGCTCATTAACAAATGGCGCTTCCATTTTTATTCCTGTTCCTTCAAAGCTTGGTGCATTTATTTGATGCGGCAAAGTTTCATCGATACTTACTTTCTGTTCAATTTTCTTCCTATTATCTTTTTTCATCCAGCATTCCCCCTGTTTTCATTTATTATTTGCGTAAACCTTTTTTTTATTTATGAAAAATAAGGAAACGAATGATTCCACAAAAATTGCTTAAAACTATCTATGTAACATGAATTTTAAGGAGGTTTTCCAAGATGGCTAAGAGGAAGGCTGAATTTGATGCAGTGGAAAAGTACACCAAAACACCAAAGAAGAATGTCCAGGAAAGTGAATTTTCCGCTGAATTTACCGATAACAATAATGCAATCAGATTTCAAAACCGCAATTCAAAGCTAGGAAAAAAGGGAAGAAGTTAAAATGAAAGGCCGTCGCAAGACCCCGCCAAGAATACCTACAGAGGAATTTAGTGTAGAATTTGGTGATGTAAACGGTATTCCATTGGTTGAAAAAATAAAAAACAGATTTAAGAAAAAACGTACCTAAAAAAGAAAAATAAGCCGGGAGCACCGGCTTATTTTAGATTTTAAAAGGAAATAAGATTGTCTCTAGGTTGGTAGGGTCAAAATACGCCAATAAACCTGAGGACTGGTGGTCTATTTCACCGTTTAGAAAATACTTTGTCAAGTCAAAAGACAAAAGTTCCAGCATGGTATGCTTATAAAGTTCTTTTTCATCAAGCTCAAGTTTGAGAAATTCCGGTCCTAAAAGCTGCGGAGTCTCGGAAATTCGTTTGTAGATTTTCGAACGTTCGCTTTTTTCCAGCCCTGCTTCCCACCAAGGTTTTCTCGGTTTGTATTTATGATGATTTAAATAATCATATTTCATTAAACCGGAAATAACATCAAGGTTCGGAACCGCCCTCTTGACTAAAAATGAATGTAATCGCCGAAAAAGATCCTCCAACTGATGGCCGATTCTTGACCAGCCCTGTTCATCCCAGTAGGAACCAAAATCCTGAAAGAAATCGAACGGTGAAGGGAAAACATGTGTCACCAGGTATTCAACTGTGTGATCCATACGGTGGTCATTCCAATATTTCTCTAACACATCTTCCACTTGCTTTATTTTAACAATATCGTCAAACGATAGAACATTGTTGCTTAAAATCTCATATGGGGAATGATCCATATATACATAATCATGTTCTGCAGCACGTATACGTACCCCTGTTCCGCGCAGCATTTTTAAAAACCCTAACTGCAGTTCTTCCGGCCTCATTTCAAACACATCGTTGAAGGTCTTCCGGAAGGAGGCATAATCTTCTTCAGGCAGTCCCGCAATAAGATCAAGATGCTGATCGATTTTCCCCCCATCTTTCACCATCGTCACTGTTCTTTTCAGTTTTTCAAAATTTTGCTTTCTTCTCACAAGCTCATTTGTATAGTCATTCGTTGACTGTACACCAATTTCGAAACGGAAAAGTCCTTTTGGTGCCTCTTGGTTAAGAAATTCAATGACTTCCGGCCGCATAATATCGGCAGTAATTTCAAATTGGAACACAGTTCCGGGAAGATGTTCATCAATAAGGAAACGGAACATTTCCATTGCATAGCTTCTGCTAATATTAAAGGTCCGGTCAACAAATTTAATTGTTTTTGCACCGTTTGCCATTAAATAGCGAATATCCTCTTTAATTCGTTCCCGGTCAAAATAGCGGACACCGACTTCGATGGAAGATAGGCAAAATTGACAGCTGAACGGACAGCCTCGGCTTGTTTCGATATAAGTAACCCGTTTCCCCAACTGGGGAATATCCTCAGGAAAGCGGAATGGAGAAGGTAATTCTTTTAAATCAAGCTTATTTCTCTGTGGTGTGCTGGCTAAGTTTCCATTGTCACGATATGCAACTCCATGGACATTTTCGATATTTTTGTTTGTATTAAGCTCCGTCAGCAATTGTTTAAAGGTTTGTTCCCCTTCGCCCATTACGATAAAGTCGATTTCTGAATGTTTTTCCATCCATTCACGTGTGTCGTAGGAAACCTCAGGGCCTCCTAATACAATGATGAGGGAAGGGTCAATTTTCTTAAGCATATTGACGACCTTAAGGGTCTCTTCAATATTCCAAATATAACAGCTAAAACCGATAACATCCGGCTTTTGCTGGTGTAGATCTGAGACAATGTTCATCACCGGATCTTTGATGGTGTATTCCTTTAATATGATATCAAATTCAGGCGCTGCATATGCCTTTAAGAACCTGATGGCCAGATTGGTATGAATGTATTTTGCGTTAAGTGTGGAACAAATGACTTTCATAAAAAAGCTCCTTTTTTAGCTAATAAGAAAGTATAAACTTTCTGTCGAAAGCTTTATACTTTCTTAACGCATAAGTGCAACTACGCCTCATGAACCACCCTTAGGGGCTCGCCAATCGGCGAGTTTTCTTTATAATAAAACAAAATATTATTATAGCTTATTTTAGCCGAAAAGGACAGGGGACAAACCGGTGCCACTTTAGCTTATGCTAAGTTGATTATCAATTGCAATTACTCTGTTATAATACAACGTGAAACCTGTTATATAATTGAAAACAATGAAGATGCTTTGTAAATAAAGAATTTTTTCGATGGATTAAAATGTGTTTTAAAAAAAATGTTTGGATGTTTGATTTTTGTCACAGATTTAAAAAATAATATGGCCTACAATAGCGGTGAGATAAGTTAATTATTTATGTCTTTTTCGGGTAGTTTTATTGAACAAAGAAGGAGAGGGACATTATGTCTATTTTACCGCAAAAAAATGAGCTGGGTTTTTTTGAAATCCGTCTCGAATCAATCGGTGGTCTTGGAGCAAATCTTGCCGGAAAAATGCTGGCGGAAGCAGGGGTATTAGGGCTTGGTTTAAATGGCTCCAACTTTTCGTCGTATGGCTCGGAGAAAAAAGGAACTCCGGTTAAAAGCTTTATCCGCTTTTGTGAACCTAGGGTTGAAATTCGTGACCACAGTCCGATTGAGCAGCCTCATATTGTGGGCGTTTTCTACGAAGCATTGTATAAAACGATTAATGTGGTCAGCGGTTTAAATGCTGACGGTATCGTCTTAGTCAACTCATCAAGGGATTTCGATGATGTGAAACAGGACTTAAAACTGGAATATGGAACATTAGCGATTGTAGATGCTTTAACTATTGCCGTCGAGGAAAAAACGAAAGTAAATACAGCGATGCTCGGGGCGTTATTCCGCATATGTGATTTTTTGGATCCGGACGCCATGAGAAAAGTTATCCGGAAGACATTCGAGAAAAAATACCCGCACTTTGTCGAACCGAATCTGCGTACGTTTGACCGCGGCTATAGTGAAGTTGAATTTAAAACATACCATGTTCCGGAGGATGCCCAAGGTAAAGCCTTTACCCGCCCGCTTCCGCAGCTAGGCTATATGACCCAAGAGCTTGGTGGTGTTATCACCACTCAGGCAAATAGTATATTAAAAGATTTGAGCGGCTCAAGACAAGGCTTCTTGCCAAAGTTTGAACGCGATAAGTGTATAGACTGTGCGGCCTGCGATAACGTTTGTCCAGATTTCTGTTTCGTCTGGGAAGAGGGAGCGGACAAACGCGGCAGAGAGCAAATGTTTCTTAAGGGAATTGACTATCAATATTGCAAGGGCTGCTTAAAATGTGTGGAAGCATGTCCGACAAGTGCTTTATCGGATCTTCGAGAAATGATCGGATACGCAGACGCAAATCGTGTGAAGCAAAACTTTCCTTATGCAGTAGGAGGGAATTTATAATGGCTATTTTAGAGGAAAAATTAACAGCGCAGGTTGGAGCCGAGCAGATTTCGACCTTTGAATCCGGCAATGAAATGGCTGCGATGGCGGCAGCGCAAATCAACTATCATATCATGGGTTATTTCCCGATTACTCCATCTACAGAGGTGGCACAATTTTTAGATCAAATGAAAGCCCGCGGCGAGCATGATATTAAGTTGATTCCGGCAGATGGCGAGCATGGCTCGGCCGGTATTTGCTATGGTGCTGCCGCCACTGGGGCGCGCGTCTTCAATGCAACAAGTGCTAACGGCTTTTTATATATGATTGAACAGCTTCCAGTTCAGGCAGGCACACGATTCCCGATGGTCATGAATCTTGTCACTCGGGCTGTCAGTGGTCCGCTTGATATCCGCGGGGACCACTCAGATCTTTACTTTGGTCTAAATACCGGTTGGGTTATTTTAACGGCAAGAACTCCGCAAGCGGTCTATGACATGAATATTATGGCATTGAAAATTGCCGAACACTCCAAAGTCCGGCTCCCTGTCATTGTTGCATATGATGGATTCTGGACCTCCCACCAAAAACGGAGAGTTCAATACTTCAAGGACCGCCGGGTAGTCCAGCAATTTGTCGGCGAATGCCCGACTGATTACAATTTTATTAGAGATCCGCAAAAACCGGTAACGATCGGTGCCCACATGAACGGCGAAGATTTGATGAACAATCACTTCCAGCAATCCGAAGCTATGTACAATGCTGGAGAGGTATTCAGGGAAGTGTCTGCCGAATATGCAAAACTTTCAGGAAGAGAATATTCTGTTTTGGACTTATACAAAATGGAGGACGCTGAAGTTGCGTTATTCCTATTAAACTCTGCAGCCGAATCGGCAAAGGATGTTGTCGACCAGCTACGCGCCCAAGGAATTAAAGCCGGGGTAATCAGTCCAAATATTATTCGTCCATTCCCGGTTAAAGAAATCCGTGAAGCTCTTAAAAATGTGAAAGCATTATTAGTTGGTGAGCGTGCTGATTCCTATGGTGCACATGGTCCAAACTTAACGCATGAGGTCAAGTCTGCCCTGCAGGATGACAAGAATAATCAAACTATCGTGTTAAGCCGTGTATTCGGAATGGGCGGTAAGGATTTCTATGCAAATGATGCCCAAGAATTCTTTAATATGGCGATTGATGCGATGGAGAAAGGCTATGCAGAAAAACCATTTGATTATTTTGGGCATGTACCGGGAAATCCGGAAAAAATCCTGAAGCCTGTCATCACTCCGCAGCAGGGTGATGCCTATAAATCTGGTTTAATTGAAGTAAAAATGGATGAAGAAACAAATAAATTAAAAGTGAAAATCCCGCCACTGCGGATGCTGACAAATAAGCCGAAAAGAATTGCTTCCGGTCATGGCGCCTGCCCGGGCTGCGGCATATTCGGCGGACTGGAGTTGTTCTTTAAAGGGATTGAAGGGGATATTGTCACTCTATTCCAAACTGGCTGTGCCTACGTTACAACAACTGCCTATCCATATAGCTCGCATAAGCAGACGATGATGCATAACCTGTTCCAGAATGGTGCAGCAACCCTTTCAGGTACTGTTGAGGCCTTCATGGAATTAAAGCGGCGCGGGGAAATTCAAGTGTCTGATGATGCAACATTCGTGATGATTACCGGTGACGGCGGAATGGATATCGGTATGGGATCGGCAATTGGGACGGCACTTCGCGGCCATAAGCTGATTATGCTCGAATACGATAATGAAGGCTATATGAATACCGGGTCACAAATGTCTTATTCAACACCGCTTGGCCATATGACAAGTACTTCTGGTGTGGGAAAAACACAGCAAGGGAAAAGTTTCCACCACAAAGATACAGTACAAATTATGGCTGCGACAAATATCCCTTATGTATTTACTGGTTCAGAAGCATTCCCACAGGATTTGGTTAAAAAAGGTGCGAAAGCCCAGTGGTACGCACAAAATGTCGGACCAGTATACGGAAAACTTTTAATAACCTGTCCATTAAACTGGAAATCCGAGGACCGTTATGGAACAAAAATTCTTGAAGAGGCCGTCAACTCCTGTTTCTTCCCACTGTATGAAGTAGAACAGGGTGTTACCGCTATTACCTATAACCCAGAAGAAAAGAAAAAGCGCGTTCCGGTAACAGAATGGTTTAAATATATGGGGAAAACGAAACATCTCCTCAAAGAAGAAAACAAACATCTAGTAGACGAATTCGAAAGAGAAGTAGAAAAAAGGTGGCAGCGCCTTAAAGCAAAGCATGAAAATCCATGGCTATAAAAATAGAAAAACGCAAAGCAAATTAGCTTTACGCCAAATTGTCGAGAAAGGATATTTTTCTCGACAATTTTTTGTGCTTTTCCAGAATCAACTATCGATATTTTTGATTGCCCCTGCTAATCAACAGACCTCTTCGACAGCATGACTCAAAGCAATTTAGCTTTGCGTTTTTCTTTTTATAGGAAGAAATAAAAAATATTGGCAGAAAAAAGGAATTAACAAGTTTTGTATAGAATATAAGTTTTTAAATTAACGCTGAACTTTGGTTGATAGCGGGGTGGCCGTTTAGTGGAAATTAAATTGGAACAGGATGGTACTTTACCGAGCAAGCCTGATGTAGTGTTTTCAAAAAATGCAAAATTGCAAAAGCACGAACAAAGATATAAACGCATTTTTGAAGATTCCATTGATGGACTCATCCTTTGGGATTACCAATATCGCATAGTAGATGTAAATTTTACAGCAGAAAAGCTATTTGGTCTTCCAAAGGAAAAATTAATAGGTAGATTGTTTTTTGAGCCATTTAGCAAGCTTGAAAAACAAACGCTAGAAATAAAGAAACATATTAAGCAGGTAATTGAAAAGGGGTATCATACATCCATTATTGTTTTTGAGATGATTTCCGGCAAAAATAGGCATATCGAAATCAGTTCAAAATTAGACATTATGGAGGACTTGAATTTTACTGCCTTAAAGGATATTACTGAAAAGATGGATATGCAGGAACAGCTTAGGAAATCAGAAACGTTAAAGGTTATAGGCGAGCTTGCGGCTGGAATTGCCCACGAAATCAGAAATCCGATGACAGCTTTAAAAGGCTTTATCCAGCTACTTGAAGGTAGCATCAAACAAGAACATTCCATGTACTATGAAGTGATAACTAGTGAGCTAGAGCGGATTGATACCATCATTAACGAATTTTTACTATTGGCTAAACCCCAGGAAATCCGTTTTCAGGAGAAGAATCTGAATCAAATAATGAGGGAAACCTTAGACATTTTACACGCCCAGGCTGTTTTACATAATGTTCAATTCTCAACAAGATTTGATGAAACGCTTGCGCCGATTTTTTGTGAACCCAATCAGTTGAAAAAAGTTTTTATTAATTTAATCAAAAATGCGATCGAAGTCATGCCAGACGGCGGGACAATTACGGTTACTATAGAGGCCTTTGAAAATAATCAAGCTCTGATTTCAATCCAGGATGAAGGGATAGGAATATCCAAAGAGAAATTACAAAGGCTGGGGGAAGCTTTTTTCACAACCAAAGAAAGAGGCACAGGACTTGGGTTAATGGTCAGCTATAAAATTATTGAGGAGCATAAAGGCTCAATACGGATTGAAAGCGAAGTAGGAAAAGGGACTACATTCTATATCACCCTGCCGCTGCTTTAAAACTTAAAAAGTATGATTGCAGTCTCCCAAATTGTCGAGAAAGGTTATCTTTCTCGGCAATTTTTTATTTTATCTAAATTGATAGTCTATGCAACTAGGGCTGTTGATTTCCGCTCCGGGCACTCGCTTTCCGCGGGGAGGTCCTGGAGCCTCCTCGGCGCTTTAGCGCCTGTGGGGTCTCCAGTGACCTCTATATCCCGCAGGAGTCGAGTGCCCTACGCTCCAATCAACAGGGAGACAAATTAATCTAAATTATTGCCACACACTTTTTCGAACCTTGCTAAGTGTATCGCCTTTATGAGAGACATTTCCCTCAATGATTCCATCGATTTTGTCCTTCATTGGTCTTCTGGCAAGATAATAGAAGCTTCATCTTGTGAGTTGAAGTTTTAATTTAATACACCTGTTGATTGGCGCGGAAGGCACGAAGACTCCTGCGGGAGTATGGGGCAGGGGAGACCCCGCAGGAGCTTTAGCGACGAGGAGGCTCCCCGGCACACCCGCGGAAAGCGAAGTGCCTGGAGCGCCAATCAGCAGACCTGTTGAAAGGGCCAATATATTAATAATATTATAATAAACTATCGCGGAATATCACTAAAGAAATAGAGCGAAATGAAAGGCTATCGAAAAGTTTTTCGACAGCCTCTTATTTTCTGTGAAAAATTATTTGTAATAATCTGGTCTTCGGTCTTCAAAGATTGGAATTTGCTTACGGATTTCTCCAACAAGCTTTAAATCAATCTCTGCGGTTAAAATCTCCTCATCTGCGCCCGCTTCGGCGATAATCTCACCCCATGGATCAATGACGAGTGAATGTCCGGCAAATTGATTATTCGGATCGCTTCCGGAACGGTTACAGGCAATCACAAAACATTGGTTTTCGATTGCTCTCGCAATTAATAGATTTCTCCAATGTGATAATCTTGGAGCAGGCCATTCCGCCACTACAAACAGTGCTTCCGCCCCTTCAGATGTATGGGCACGAATCCATTCCGGGAAGCGGATATCATAGCAAATGACTCCGGCAAATGCGTGGTTATCAAGCTTAAACAGGCCTTTTTCACTACCCGCTTCCAAATAAAGGTGCTCATCCATCAGCTTGAATAAATGAAGTTTACTATATTCGGAACTAAGTTCGCCCTCACGGTTTATGATGAGAAGGGTATTTTTCACTCCCTGGTCGTCCTGATTGGCGACAGACCCGCCGACAAAGTTAACATTGTACTTTTTGGCAGCATTTTTTAAAAATTCTATTGTTTGAAGCGCTCCCTTATCAGCGATTGTATCAAGGCGGGTCAAATCATAGCCTGTTGTCCACAGCTCGGGCAATACAATGATATCCGGCTGTTCGCTAATAGCTGTTTCGATTAGTTTTTCTGCATTCTGATAGTTTTTTTCGGGATTGCCAAAGGCAATATCCATCTGCAAACAAGCAATCTTTAATTTCATTATTCTCTCTCCCTTATGAAATTTCGGAATTTTTCCTTTACAAGCCGTTATAAAAGTTATATCATTTGTGACTAGAATTTCAACCTTAAAATTAAGAAAATAGCAGGTGAGAACATGAAGCATTTTCCTCAATCGGAAATATTGAATAGTCTTCCAAAGCAATTTTTTGCATCACTCGTAAAAAAGGCAGGTGAATACATAGAACGGGGATTTGATGTGATCAATTTAGGCCAGGGGAATCCTGACCAGCCGACACCAGGGCATATCGTTGTTAAGCTTCAGGAGGCAGCGGCAAACCCTATAAACCATAAATATTCTCCATTTCAGGGATTTCCTTATTTAAAAAAAGCGGTCGCAGATTTTTATTTTCGGGAATATGGTGTAGAACTCAACCCCGAAAAGGAAGTCGCAATCCTTTTTGGCGGCAAAGCGGGTTTGGTGGAGATTCCCCAATGTTTGTTAAACCCTGGGGATACCGTTTTGGTTCCTGATCCAGGATATCCTGACTATTGGTCCGGGGTCGCACTGGCTAAAGCCGAAATGGTCACCATGCCTTTGAAAGAAGAAAATCGTTTCCTTCCTAACTATAGCGAACTAAGGACAGAGGACCTTGAGAAGGCAAAATTAATGTTCCTAAACTATCCTAATAATCCGACCGGGGCTGTAGCTGACCTAGAATTTTTTGAAGAGACTGTAAGGCTTGCAAATGACCATGATATTTGTATTGTACACGACTTTGCCTATGGAGGCATCGGGTTCGATGGTGTAAAACCACCAAGCTTCCTCCAGGCACAGGGTGCCAAGGATGTCGGCATTGAAATATACACACTCTCCAAAACTTATAATATGGCAGGCTGGCGCGTTGCTTTTGCAGTAGGAAATGAAAGTGTGATTTCTGCACTAGAGCTCATTCAGGATCACTTATATGTCAGTTTGTTTGGTGCCGTCCAGGAGGCAGCGGCAGAAGCGCTGACAGGCCCTCAGGACTGCGTGAAGGAATTAAATGAGATGTATGAGCAAAGACGAAATTGCCTCATTGACGGCCTCTGTTCGATAGGCTGGGACGTGACTGCGCCAAAGGGATCTTTCTTTGCTTGGCTAAAAGTGCCGAATGGTTTTTCTTCTGAAGAATTTTCCAACATTTTGTTGGAAAAGGCTCAAGTAGTAGCAGCACCGGGAGTTGGTTTTGGTTCGTATGGTGAAGGATATGTCCGAATCGGCCTGCTGACCTCAGAAGAGCGCCTTGCAGTAGCAGTCAAACGGATCAGTGAGTTAGAGATATTTAAAAAAAGCTAAAAATATAAAGTTACAAAGCTGGCTTAGATTTTTTTGAGCCAGCTTTTTTATATTAGATTCAGGGACTTTTGTACTAAAAAAATATTTTAAAAAAATGTACAATCCTTCCACAAAAGTGAATGCGCTTTCATTATTGGAACAAAGCGGTTTTCTTTAATAATTCCAATCCGTAACTAACGATTTGGAAATTTATGTCGAAATTTCAAGGAAACGAGCAAATAAACTGTCGAAAATAGAAAGTTTTAGAATGTTTTGTCTACTTTTGCGAATGTATTTACAATTGAAGAAATTCTTGTCATAATTCATCAAGTAGTCTAATTTTTTAGCGAATTACAGTAAGTGTGTAAGAGGTAGGAGGATAACATTGTACGAGTATAGTAATACCACTAGTCACAGTCCGAGCCATAGTCAAATGATTGAAAAGATAAAAGCAAAACGAGAACTTATGATAAAAAGTGCAAATACATTGGGATTTACAAGTGAACAAACCATTAAATACAGTCAAGAACTGGACGAGTTAATCAATGAGTATCACCGAATGATGGGACAAGCCTCCAAACCACCCGAAGAAATCAAATTCGCCTTAAAGCAAATGATCATGATTTGGCCCAAAGTATTAGTCTAACTAAAAGGTATCTTATCACTGTTCTAATGAAAACTACTTTAGTAAGTATCTAACTGTAAAATGCCCAGAAACCTCAAAATAAAGGCCTTCCGTTACATTTAATTATTGTAGCAGAAGGCCCATTCTTTTTAGTGCCTCCTTTAAAAACAAATTTTTCAGAGAGAAAAATATTTTCTACATGTATAGACAGTGCTGTGATTTTTATCATTGTCTATATCTCAATATTTCATATAGTTAAATTAGTACTATTTTCTATCTAAAATACCCACACCATGATGAACTTCACCCGTGCTTGCTGCACATGCAGCAAATTTCTCTTATATGAATTTTCCAGCTTTTTTCATTCAATTAAAGAAATCTATTAATTTTGGGTAATATGCTTAAATTGCGATTCATATATCGTTAATAAAAGCATTTTTAATAACCAACCAGAAAGTCAAACGCTTTCATCATTTTTAGCTTATTTGGAGGAGGGAAGTCCTACATGCACATTGTCGTATGTGTCAAACAAGTACCCGATACAAAAATCATCAAAATCAATCCAAAAACAAATACACTCGACCGCAGGAGTGCCCCGGCTATTTTGAACCCATATGATGCCCATGCGGTTCAAGAAGCTGTTAAAATCAAAGAAAAAACTGGCGGGACCATCTCGGTTTTATCAATGGGACCTCCGCAGGCAACTGCTGTCATTAAGAAAAGCGTTGAAATAGGCGCAGATCAGGGGTATTTAATATCGGATCGTGCTTTTGCCGGTGCCGATACTCTTGCTACCAGTTACGCCTTATCAAAGGCGTTAGAAAGAATTGCCAAGGAACTCCCGATTGACATGATTATTTGTGGAAAGCATGCCATTGATGGAGATACCGGCCAGGTTGGCCCTGGTATCGCACGGAGATTAGATATTCCTCCTGTTACAAATGTGATTGAGGTAACAGAAGTGAATGAGCGTGAGAAAACGGTCTTAATTAAACGGAAATTAACCAACGGATACGAACTGGTCCAGTCGGAAATGCCTTGTCTATTAACAGTTGAAAAAGAAATCAATGATATCGAGTATTCACCAATGCCGAACATGATTAGTGCTGCAAGATATGAACCGATTATTTGGGCAGTGGATGATCTTGAAAATGTTGACCGCTCACAGCTTGGACTAAAAGGGTCACCTACGGTTGTCGGTAAGATGTTCACACCTCCACGGCCTGAAGGCGGGAAAAAGCTAGATGGGTCCGCCGATGAGCAGGTAAGTCAGCTAATGGATATTCTGATGGAGAAAAAAGACCTGTTTACATTACAGTCAACTAAATAATGTTAATAAATTTTAGGGTATAGAGCAGGAGGGGTCTTAAATGAATCTTGACGATTACCGTGGAGTCTGGGTATTCATTGAACAAAATGACGGTAAAATTGAAGATGTTTCACTAGAATTGCTGGGTGCCGGCAAGAAGCTGGCAGATAAGCTTGAGGTTCCATTAGGGGGATTCTTGCTGGGCAATCAAATAAGGCCATTAGCCAATCAGGTTATTTCTTATGGGGCTGACGAGGTCTACCTAATTGACCATCCAGTTTTGAAGGATTATCGTACAGAATCTTATATGAGCGGTGTTATGCTGCTAGCGCAAAAATATATGCCGGAAATTATTCTTTACGGTGCAACACCCAACGGAAAGGACTTGGCAAGTGCTGTTGCAACTGATTTAGTTACAGGATTAACAGCAGATACGACGATGCTGGATGTGGACGTAGATAATAGATTGCTAGAAGCAAGCCGGCCGGCATTCGGCGGTAATATTATGGCAACGATTCTCTGTAAGAAGCATCGCCCGCAAATGGCAACAGTAAGACCTAAAGTAATGAAGGCACTTGAGCCAGATGCAGTAAGACAAGGAAAAATTATTGAAGAGAAAATAGCTTTGAACGAAGAGGAAATGCGTACAAAAGTACTGCAAATTGTGAATGACGTAACAAAAAAAGCTAAATTAGCCGATGCCCATGTTATCGTATGCGGTGGCAAAGGAATGGGCGACCTGCAAAATTTCCAGCTAATACATGAATTGGCGGAAACAATCGGCGCCAGCGCAGGCGGAACCCGCGATGTCGTTGAAGCAGGATGGCTGCCGCATGAGCAGCAGGTTGGACAGACAGGAGAAACGGTCACACCGAAAATTTATTTTGCCATTGGAGTATCCGGAGCGATTCAGCATGTGGTCGGTATGAAGAATTCCGAGTTTATAATTGCAATCAACAAAGACCCGAACGCCCCGATTTTTGACGTGGCAACGTACGGCATTGTAGGAGACGCAATGGAAATTGTCCCTAAACTAATCGAGCAATTTAAGAAGCTTAAAGCTGAAAAGGGCGGTGAACTGAGCTATGCCTGAGAAGTTTGACGTGATTGTGGTAGGGGCTGGCCCTGCAGGAACCTCTTGTGCTTACACTTGTGCTAAAAACGGTCTGAATGTGCTGCTGATTGAACGTGGAGAGTATCCAGGGGCCAAAAACGTTATGGGTGGAGTATTGTACCGCCAGCAAATGGAAGAATTGATTCCTGACTTTTGGAAAGAAGCGCCGCTTGAAAGACCGGTCATTGAACAGCGGTTCTGGATGATGGACAAAGAATCAGTTCTTTCGTTCGGATATAAGGGCCTCGAATGGGGCGTGGAGCCATATAATAACTTTACAGTCCTAAGGGCCCAGTTTGACCAATGGTTCGCAAAGAAAGCTGTGGAGGCAGGAGCGCTTCTAATTACCGAAACAGTTGTCACGGAATGTATTGTCGAAGACGGCAAGGTAGTTGGCGTCCGAACCGACCGGCCGGATGGTGAGGTTTTTGCAGATGTAGTCGTCCTTGCTGACGGAGTTAACTCGCTTTTATCCAAACAGCTTGGGTTCCATAAGGAGTTCCGCCCAGACGAAGTGGCACTGACGGTTATGGAAGTTGTTAATCTTCCAAAAGACAAAATAAATGACCGCTTTAATTTGGAGGACAACCAAGGCTGCACGATTGAGATCTTTGGAGATTCCACAAAAGGAAATCTGGGTACGGCTTTCCTATATACCAACAAAGAGAGTTTGAATATCGGTGTAGGGACAACACTATCGAGTATGATAAAAGCAAAAATGAAGCCATATGAACTGCTGGATTACTTAAAGAACCATCCAATGGTCAAGCCGTTCATTGCCGGAGGCGAGTCTGCTGAATATCTTGCCCACCTCATTCCGGAAGGCGGCTACCGCTCAGTTCCTAAAGTGGCAGGCAATGGAGTTATTGTTGTTGGGGACGCTGCCCAGCTTGTTAACGCCATTCATCGTGAAGGTTCGAACATGGCGATGCACTCTGGCTTATTGGCTGCCGAGACTGTTATTGAGGCGCACCGCCTCGGCAATTTCAGCCAATCAATGTTAAATAACTACCGCGAGGCCCTATATAATAGCTTTATCATCAAAGATTTAGAAAAGTACAAAGATGCTGCCCATACATTCGAAAAATACCCGCAATATTTTAAAGAGTATGTTCCGATGATGAATCAGGCAGCTAGCAAATTCTTTACGGTTGATGGCACGCCAAAACGTGATAAACAAAAGCAAATTATTAAGAATATGACCTCGCAAAGAGGAACGCTTCGCGTATTGCAAGATCTCTATCGTGCATGGAAGGCGGTGAAATAATGTCAACGAAGAATATTGAGGAAAAACAGTATCTTCTCAGGTTTAAGTGTGACACAAAGTCCCATCTTACCGTTCTTGATCATGACGTTTGTATGACCCAATGTCCTGATAAAATTTGTACAGTATTTTGCCCAGCCGAGGTATATAAGTGGGAAGGAACGCGGATGCAGGTAGGTTATGAAGGTTGTCACGAATGCGGAAGCTGCCGGATTGGCTGCCCTTACCAAAATATTAAATGGGAATATCCAAAAGGCGGTCATGGAATTGTCTTCAGGTTAGCGTAAAAAAAAGGTGCTGTTTGCTATTTGCAGGCAGCACCTTTTTTTGCTAATTGTAATTTACACTATATGTATATTTTTTCACAAGGGATTTTAAAAAGAAGGTGAAGCTAGAAGGTAAGTATTTACAGGGTCAGCTTATTTTCTCTAAAAGGGCTGCCGAGGAAAGTTCATCTTTTTTGCAGGAGGCTGCAAGCGAGGAAGCAAGGGCTATGGCATGATCCATTTGTTCCATATTTTGTGAGCAAAAATACGGCTTTTTCCAATTGAAGTCGCCGTCATTTGCGGCTGGATATATACTGACTTTCCAATGATAATAAATCCGTGGCTGAGGGAGCTGGACCCCTTCTACGGCAATTAGCCAATGTGTAGAATTGGATTCTGGAATGTAGGCATCTGTATCCTTAAGCGAAACAAAATCATTTGCACCAATCGGTAAAAATGCCGTTTGATAAAAGTCATGATAATTTGGGGTTTTCAATATATTTACCTCCCTTTCATAATATCTAACTTTATTATATGAAACTATAAAGATATTTTTGAGTGATAAATGTTATAATTTTTCAAAAAAATAAAACGTTTTCAAAAAGTTGTCAATAATATTCCGAGGACGTTGTAAATTTGGTATAGATGTGACGATTGTCACTACATAATAGGAATGGCGCTTTTATACTATAAGCAGAAGATTGAAAGAAGTGAATGGAATGAGCAGTTGTATGAGCGGTATCGGCGGGATGCCGAATGCTGAACTAAAAAGTAAGGGATTAAGGCAATTAAAGGAAGAACATCCCTCATTAAGAAGCCAAATGGAAGGATTGTTCAGCTTAACCCAAAAAATCGATAAAGATATTGATATAGAAGCTAATTTCCAAGAGTTAATTATGAAGGTAAAAGAATTTCAGGCAGCGCTTGACCCGCATTCGGAAAGAGAAGAAGGTGTGCTGTTCCCAATAATGGGGACTTATATTGGGACAACTTCTGGACCAATAGCGGTAATGGAGTATGAGCATGACCAAGCAAAAGCACATATTAAATCCTTTCTTGAACAGGCAGCCAGGACCCCTGCTTCACATGATGAATTAAAAATATTAGCCGGATACATCCAAAATGCTTACTTTATTTTAACAGAGCATTTTAACAAGGAAGAAAACGTCCTCATCCCAATGGCCGAGATTGCTCTCTGATGAAGAAAAAGAAGAGTTACATCAAAGGATTCAAAAAATTAAGTAAAAAGGATGGACATTCCATCCTTTTTACTTTTTTCGCAATAGAAACATTTAGGATAAAAAGTGTGACTTTGCCGTCAATTGACAGAGGTTCGAAATTTTTTTATAATAATTTTGAAATCGAGATATTATGGGTATTTTGCTTTTGAGGGCAATTTCCCAAAAAGATAAAGGATGAGTTGTTATGGAAAAAGATTCAACAGCTGTTTCGTTAAAGCTATTCATTGTTCTCTCAAGAGCCTATAAAGCCATTAATGAACACGTCAATAAAGTTATCCAAGCAAGCGGTTTAAACCCAACTGAGTTTGCCGTATTAGAGCTTCTTTACCACAAAGGCGACCAGCCGCTGCAACAAATTGGTGCAAAAATTCTGCTTGCGAGCGGAAGCATTACGTATGTTGTCGATAAGCTGGAACAAAAGGGATTATTGAGAAGGAGCGCCTGCCCGACAGATAGACGTGTAATTTTTGCGCAAATAACAGATGAGGGGAAAAAATTGATTCAGGATATTTTTCCTGAACATGCCCAACAAATTGATAAACTTATGTCAAGTTTATCTGATTCCGAAAAGCTGGAGGCAATTGACTTGTTAAAAAAATTAGGTCTGCCTGCAGGAAAATTTTAATACGGCTTTTAGTCGTATTTTTTTTGCAAAAAGGAATATTAATCAATAGTGTCGAAATGAATATAGCCGAAAAAAATGAAAAAGGGGGTTTTTTCATGGGCTTTGAACAGTATACATACGTACGACCTAACTTAGACGAGGTTCGGGCAAAATTTAATGAAGCATTAGAGCGTTTCAAAAACGCTGACTCAGTGGAAAAGCAGAGCGGGGTCATGAATGAAATCAATCAACTGAGAAATGACTTGGGGACGATGTTCAATCTTTGTAATATTCGCCATACCATTGATACGAATGATGAATTTTATAAAAATGAGCAGGATTACATGGATGAAATCCAGCCTGAGGTTGAAGGGTTAATCACAGGATATTATCAGGCTTTGGTTGATTCCAAATTCCGCCCGCAATTGGAAAACAAGTGGGGCACTCAGCTTTTCGCCCTTGCTGAAAGTCAGCTAAAGACGTTTAAACCGGAAATTGTTCCTTTGCTGCAAAGGGAAAACCGATTATCGTCAGAATACACCAAGCTTGTTGCATCGGCGAAAATCGAATTTGAAGGGGAAGAGCGTACACTTGCGCAAATCGACCCGTTTATTGAATCGACAGACCGGGAGATGCGCAAACGCGCGAGTACGGCGAAATTTGGTTTCTTTGCAGAGCACGATGCGGAGTTTGACCGGATTTATGATGAATTGGTAAAGGTGCGGACCGAGATTGCTCACGCCTTGGGTTATAAAAACTTTGTCGAGCTTGGTTATAACCGCATGATGAGAACCGATTACAACGCCGAGATGGTGGCTAATTTCCGTCAGCAGGTAAAGGACTTTATTGTTCCAATCGCATCTAAGCTAAAAGAGCGGCAGCGGGAACGGCTTGGCCTTGATAAATTAAAATTCTATGATGAAGGTTTTGTGTTCGAGACCGGAAACGCTGTACCGAAGGGTAGTCCAGAATGGATCATTGAGAACGGACAAAAAATGTATCAGGATCTTTCAGAGGAAACCGGAGAATTTTTTACCTTTATGATGGAAAATAATCTGATGGACCTTGTTGCCAAGAAGGGAAAGGCAAGCGGGGGCTACTGCACTTATATCGAAAATTATAAAGCTCCGTTTATTTTTTCGAACTTCAATGGCACATCAGGTGATATTGATGTCCTGACTCATGAGGCAGGCCATGCCTTCCAGGTTTATTCGAGCCGTCAGTTTGAAATACCTGAATATAATTGGCCAACCTATGAGGCATGTGAAATTCATTCGATGAGTATGGAGTTTTTTACCTGGCCGTGGATGGAGCTGTTCTTTAAAGAAGACACCGATAAATATAAGTTCTCTCATCTTAGTGATGCGCTCTTGTTCCTGCCATACGGAGTTTCCGTTGATGAATTCCAGCACTGGGTTTATGATAACCCGGAAGCCACGCCAACAGAGCGCAAGCAAAAATGGCGGGAAATTGAGAAAAAATATTTGCCGCATAAGGATTATGACGGCAATAAGTATTTGGAGAACGGCGGCTTCTGGCAGCGTCAGGGACATATTTATAACTCACCGTTCTATTATATTGACTATACGCTTGCGCAAATTTGCGCCTTCCAATTCTGGAAGCGGTCAAGGGAGAATCATCCAGAGGCATGGGCAGACTATGTCAAGCTTTGTAAGCTTGGCGGTTCTATGTCATTTACTAAACTAGTGGAAGCAGCCAATTTAATATCACCATTTAAAACCGGCTGTGTAGAATCTGTTGTTGGTGAAATCGAGAATTGGCTGAATTCGGTTGATGATAAAAAGCTATAAAAAAAGCGAAGCCGCAGGGCTTCGCTTTTTTTTTTGGCTAATAAGAAAGTATAACTTTGATTTGGCCATCTTCTAAAATAGCAGCAAGCTGTTTAGCATCTGGCTGGTCTAAAATAAAATCAGTAATTTTGTCCTCAAGCTGTTCCTGAATGGCACGTCTTAATGGACGAGCACCAAATGCAGGATGGTAGCCAAGTTCTGCTAATTTTCCTTTTACCTCTACTGAAATGGTTAGTTCAATGTTTTGTTCTTTTAATGTTTCTTGCAACTCAGAAGCCATTAGGTCGACAATAGATAAGATATGCTCTTTATCCAGCGATGTAAATTCAATGATGCTGTCAAAGCGATTTAAGAATTCCGGCTTGAAGAAGCTGCCAAGAGAGTCAAGGATGCTAGCTTCTTCCATAGCATTGGATGTTCCAAAGCCAACGTGAATGTTTTTGTGTCCAACGCCGGCATTACTAGTCATAATAAGGACGGTGTCCTTAAAGCTTACCACTCTTCCTTGGCTGTCAGTAAGACGTCCGTCCTCAAGAATTTGCAGGAACATATGCATTACGTCGGGATGGGCCTTTTCTATCTCATCCAAGAGAATAATGCTATATGGGTTGCGGCGGACTTTTTCGGTTAATTGACCAGCCTCCTCATGGCCAACATAACCTGGAGGTGAACCAATTAATTTTGACACGCTGTGTTTTTCCATGTATTCGCTCATATCAAGTCGAATCATCGAATCCTTCGTGCCAAATAATTCTTCTGCAAGAGTCTTAGATAATTCTGTTTTCCCAACACCTGTTGGACCGACAAATAAGAAGGACCCGATCGGACGATTTTTTGCTTTTAAACCGGCACGGCTGCGGCGAACAGCTTTTGCGACCTTCTGAACGGCTTGTTCCTGGCCAATAACCTTTTTATTCAAATTCTCTTCCAGTGATTTCATTTTAAGCTGCTCGTCTTCTTGAAGTTTACCGACCGGAATCCCAGTTTTTTCTTCAATAATTTTTTGGATATCAGAAACTGTAACAACCGGTCGCTCCGTTTTTGAGGCACTATTTAATGCCTTTTCAAGTTGTGCTTCTTCATCACGAAGCTTTGCTGCCAGTTCATAGTTTTCCTTTTTCAATGCTGTTTCCTTTTTAGCAGCAATTTCCTTAAGACGGGCCTCGATTTGTTCATTATTCCGATAATCTGAAGTTAGATTTAGTTTTGAACCTGATTCATCTAATAAATCAATCGCCTTATCAGGCAGGAAGCGGTCTTGAATATAGCGCTGCGATAAGGTCACACAAGCGTGGATGGCTTCGTCTGAATAATTGACCTCATGAAAGTCCTCATATTTTTTCTGAATCCCTTTAAGGATGGCAATGGCTGCATCTGTATCCGGCTCTTGAACCTGAATAGGCTGGAAGCGGCGTTCTAAGGCTGAATCCTTTTCAATTTGACGGTATTCTTTTAATGTCGTAGCACCAATAACCTGAAGTTCACCGCGGGCAAGGGCTGGTTTTAAAATATTGCCGGCATCCATAGAGCCTTCAGCGGAGCCTGCACCAACAAGCAGATGGATTTCATCAATGAATAAAATGATGTTTTTCCGCTCCTGCAATTCAGCGATTAACTGCTTCATCCGCTCTTCAAATTGACCGCGGATTCCGGTATTGGCAACTAAAGAAGCTACATCTAATAAATAAACTTCTTTATTTTGCAGCTTGCCTGGTACATTGCCATCGGCAATCTTTAAGGCAAGACCTTCCGCTATGGCCGTTTTTCCAACACCAGGTTCACCAATTAACACAGGATTGTTTTTATTTCTTCTGTTTAATACCTCAATGACTCGTTTAATCTCGTGATCACGGCCAATAACCGGGTCAATTAAGCCGGCTTTTGCCATTTGTGTTAGGTTACGGCCAAATTGGTCGATAAAGCCGCCGCGGCCGTTTTTATTTTCAACTGCCTGACTAAATTGACCATTTGGAATGTGGCCTTGGGAAAAGTTCTTGCTAGCAAAAAGCTCTTCAAATGGAAAACCGTTGAATGGGTTCATATTCATTCCAAAGCCTGCACCTAATGCTTTTTTCTCCTTTGTATAACATTCATGGCAAAGTTTCAAATCATGATGCTGCCCATTAACATTCATGTTTAATTGTACATTTGCTTGATTTTGATTACATTTTTGACAAAGCATGTAAACAACCTCCTTGTTATTAGCTTTTATCAATTTGACTTTGACTATATTTGACCTTATGACCATAGTATACTCTGACCTTTTTTGACTTTCAAGTCTTTCGCTTGGTGAAATTTTTTCCATGATAGGAAAATAAGCTTACGAGAAAAAGCTCGTCATTGTTTGTCCCTTTGGTCATATATTTGTGATAAGGGGGAGATGATGTGAAAAAAAGCTGGAATCAAGCTTTTCAAATAGCGGCAGTCTATGTGGGGACTGTTGTTGGAGCAGGATTCGCTACAGGAAAAGAAATCGTGGAATTTTTCTCACGGTTTGGTTTCTTTGGCTTTATAAGTATATTAATGAGCGGCTATCTTTTCGTTGTGATCGGTTCAAAACTGATGCGGATTGCTGCACAAATTAATGCAAAATCGTACCAGGAATTTAATGATTATTTATTTGGAAAATGGGCTGGAGGCATCATCAATTTTTTTATGCTATTTATGCTGCTTGGGGTAAGTGCCGTCATGCTGGCAGGAGCAGGGGCCGTTTTTGAAGAACAGCTTGGATTGCCAAAAAATGCGGGGGTGTTTATAACCATTTTTTTATCTTATTTGGTGATGCTTGTAGGTACTAAGGGGCTTTTTGCTGTCAATACTTTTGTGGTTCCTTTAATGATTGGCTTTAGTCTGATTTTAATGCTTTTGTCTTTGCAAATGCCAAACTTTTTAGAGCAATTTTTGTATATTCCTCATGCTTCTGATGGGTGGAAAAGCGTTATTGCACCATTTTCGTATGCTGCCTTGAATCTTGGACTTGCTCAAGCGGTACTAGTGCCGATTGCATCAGAAGTGAAGGACGATTGGACGATCAAATGGGGAGGGATTCTTGGTGGTGTGGCTTTAACGGTAATATTAATTGCGAGCCACTTTACATTAATCATGCTCCCAAACCTGGAATTATATGAAATTCCGATGGCCGTTATTATGAGAAATTTAGCCCCGTTTTTCTATTGGATTTTTGTTATTATCATTTATGGAGAGATTTTTACTTCAGTTATTGGTAATGTTTTTGGTCTCGACCGGCAGTTAAAGCAATATATGCCTGTACCGACGCTAGTTTCTGTAACAGCTATTTTTACAGTATCTTACTTAATTAGCTTGGTGAATTACGGAACACTTTTGTCCTATCTATATCCATTGTTCGGGTATATTTGCATGAGTTTTTTTATTCTCCTGTGGATGAAGCCATTTACACCCCCAGAAAGAAATTGAAAAGCAGCTGCTCAGGCCAGCTGCTTTTATGTTAGTGGCAGAAAGATAAACATCATCATGTCAAAAATGATATGAGAAACAATCACGAGGGGCATGCTTTTTTTCCAAAAGTATAAAAACCCCCACACAAGACCGGAGGAGAATGCAGCGAACATTAGTAAAAAGGACCCCGAATAAATATGAACTGACCCATATAATAAAGAGCCAGCAATAATGGCGACGTACGGTTTCAGGTGTTTTAACAGTCTTTTTTGGACAAACCCTCTCCAGAACATCTCTTCGCCAGGTGCTGCCACCAAAATCAAGGCTAAATAGTGCCAGAATAACGAAGGGGCAAACCATCGGTACAAACGTCTTACATCTTTTTTAAAGCCTGAATTGGCCATCTCGAAAAGCTGATAGCCAATCCAAAACAGCAAATATAATAGCAAACCGGAAATGACGCCTAAAAATAAATACTTGATAAAAGAGGCCTCATCTTCCACGTCTCCCTGAAACGTGGCAAAGGCGATTAGTATTAGGATGGAACCGGAAAAAATGTACCAAAATATCGCCTTATCATGAAAAGAAAAAAAGAGAAGGGCATGGGCGATAATCAATCCGGTAATTAGACGTAAATCCAGGGTTCGTTTTAATTCCATAATAGGCTCCTTCGAAAATCATAACTCAATATGTAAAGGAAAAGATTTCAATATACATTTTATCCAATAACATTGATAAGAATATCTTTAAATGAAAAAAATATAATCGAGAAAGGAGTGAAGAGAATGAGTAAAGCACAAAGTCAAAAGGAACGTGAATGGACGGTCAGAAAGCAGGATCAAAATCCTCATGGCAAGGTTAAATCGTTTAAAGAGCTTTCAAAGGAAACGGACCAAGGAAAATAAACGGCTTTCTGGTATAAAAAAGAAGAAAAGGCAGTGTGCATTCTGCCTTTTCAAACAATTAGTAAGCGGTTTCTTTGATAACCTTATAATTTTTATGATTAACGACTGTACGCTGATCTAATTCTAAATCACGATAATTATCCATATATGTTAAGTCAACTATTACAGAATTTTCATTAACTTTTTCAACAATCCCTTGCAGTCCGCCGCGAAATTCGATGATATTTCCTACCTCTGCTTTTTTCAAATTTCCTCTCTCCTTTATCTAGCAAACTTAAAAACTATTTAAATAACAGTTTGCACTATTTTTCCAAATTCGTAAAGGTGTTAATGTTACAATTTAGTTAATTTCTTATATGTTTTTGTAAAAAAATTCTGGAAATACAATTAGATTATGGTAACGTTTTCATATTTAGGGATGAAATTAGCTTTAAAATAGGTTTTTACGTTAAAATAAGGAAGTGGAAAGAGGTGCTGAAAAATGAGGGAAGAAACAGTTAACGATATATTAGATCGTCTTATGAACGGAGAGCTTTCCGAATATTACGTTAACGTTGAGGAATTTATGGATTTCCGTCAGGTGCTGGTAAAACGAAAAGATTTTAAACACTTCCGCGGCATTGCTCAGCGAAATGGAGATGTTCTCTACCAATATTTAAAAGAGCCGAGAAGTTAAATGAACGAACCCGTTTTTATAGGGTTCTTTTTTTACCAGTATGTTTGGGAAGGTGGAAAAATTTGATAAAATAAAAGGGTTACGTATATAGATGAAACTTCCAGGGGGATGAGAAAATGACTGTAACAGAAAATATACAATCGTTAAAGCAGGAGATTAGTAAAGTAATTGTCGGAAAAGACTTGGAAGTAGAGTTGATGGCAATTTCGTTATTGTTTAATGGACATATTTTACTTGAAAGTGTGCCGGGGACAGGAAAGACCATGCTTGCGAAAAGTTTTGCAGCAGCTATTGGCGGGCACTTTTCAAGAATTCAGTTTACCCCCGATGTTCTTCCGAGTGACGTCACGGGAATTCAATTTTTTAATCCGAAGGTACAGGAATTTGAGCTTCGCCCTGGGCCAATCATGGCTAATCTTGTCTTGGCAGATGAGATTAATCGCGCGACTCCGAGAACACAATCCAGTTTATTAGAGGTTATGGAAGAGAGACAGGTCACGATTGACGGTATTACTGTTCCAATTAATGAGCCATTTATGGTCATCGCAACGCAAAACCCTGTAGAATCCCAGCAAGGGACTTTCCCACTGCCTGTTGCGCAAATGGACCGTTTTTTTATGAAAATAAAGGTGGGGTATCCTGCATTTGAAGAAGAAAAACAGATTATGCATAATGGGCGGGTAAATCCAGGGCAGGATCCACTCCGTCAAGTTTTTTCACTTTCTGATCTTGTTGAGTTAAAGAAGACAATAAATAAGGTTTACATGACAAACGATATGGAAGATTACCTGCTATCTATTGTCAGAAGAACAAGGGAGCACAGCAGTATTGAGCTCGGGGTCAGCCCGCGGGGAACATTGGCACTAATGAAAGCTTCTCAAGGGAAAGCTTTTTTAAACGGGCGCACCTTTGTAACGCCTGATGATATAAAGTCAGTTGCTCCATTTGTAATTGGACATCGAATCATCCTATCAATCGAAGGGTCGTTAACCAAATCCCAAGAAGAGATTATTTTGGAAATTATCGATTCGGTTCCGGTTCCAGTAGAAGCGGGGGCAGACGGATGAATTGGAACAAATACTCAATAGAGGACCAGGTAATTCCCAGCCTTGTCGGTTTGGCTATTGTTATGATTATAATTGGACTCTATATCCAATCAAAATGGACTCTTTTTTTAGCCGGCTTTTTTCTGGCAATAATCATATTTAATCGTTATTATTTGAAAAAAGTAGGGAACGGCCTTTTTTTAGAAGATAGGAATGAGTTGAATCGCTTTTTTATTGGTGAGGAGGGTAACTGGAACATTGTGTTCAAAAACCATGGGTATCCAATCATTAAAGGTGAATTAAGAGTCTCCTTTGATTCCTATGTAGCTCCCAAAGGAAATGAACAAGAAGATAGGTTTTCTTTGTACGAGGTTAATGTCCCTTTTTCACTTTTTCCGAATCAAACAAAACATGTGGAGATTCCATTTACAGCAATCAAAAGAGGCATTGCTCGGATTCGCAAAATCGAATACCGTATTCCAAGTTTAATTGGGTTTGGGGAAATGGTGTTAGAGTCCAGATTTCTGTTAAAACAACAGGCTGTTGTTTATCCATCCACCGTACCGGTAAAAGGTTTAGCGGAACAAAAGACGATCCGCCAAGGATATAATGCCGTTCCCTTTTCTGTTTTTGAGGAGCGTCTTGGACCGTTAGGAACGCGGGACTATGTTGCAACCGACAGCTTTAACCGAATTCATTGGAAAGCAAGTGCTAGAAAGCAGATTTTACAAACGAAACTTTATGAAAAAATTTCTGAAAAGGGCTGCGTAATCGCCCTGAATATTTCTAATGGGCATTCCATTACCGGCGATCTTGAAACATACATAAGTGCGATTGCGGAATTTGCATATTATGCCTATCAACAGCAGCTGCCTTATTCTTTATGTATCAACGTTCGAACAGCAGGGAGCACCCCTTTTCTTTATTTGCCCAAAGGGGAGGGAAAAGAACATTTACAAAAGGCCCTGGAAACCCTTTCCTCCATCAGTTCACTTAATACAACCTTACCCTATCATCAGCTTGTTTCATTCTATCAGCGCCATTTCGAAAGACAGCCCTTTTTGATTCATCTCGGAGTCAGGACTGACGAAACAAATAGGCTACTATTAAATGAAGCGCAAAAAGGTGTAAGATTAATGGAATTGAGGTTAGCAGCCGAAGATTGCCTTTTAGGTGAGTTGGAAATTCACAAAGAAAGAAGGCAGCTGCTATGATGTATCGAATTGCAGCCGCATCCTCACATTTTATATTAGAAATAATCATTGCTAATTTATTTCTGTTTTTATTTTTTATCGGTCAAAAAGCGTTTCCCCCTATTTTGCTGTTTTCTTCTTTAGGTTTTATCAGCATCATTTTATTTTTCATATTGCTTGAAAGGTTTGCAAGTAAGGGGAAATGGCTTTTTTTAATCATCATCTTGCCGGTTATCATCATCATCGGTCATCTTGGGGGGCTATCTCTTTTTTTCACATCGGTAATAGGTTTGTTTGTTTTTTGGCGTGGAATTACCATTTATGATGAAAGTTCAGGGCTTTCAAAAACCATACTGTTATTTTTTTCCTTTATTCTTGGGATTATCGCCCTTGTGTATTCCGCAATGATTTCCTATCCATATCAAAATGAGATTATTTTTCAAATTATCCTTTTTATTGTCGTCATCATAATGGACGGTTTCTGTAGGAAGTGGTCTGCAATTACCAATGACAAAACGAAATTTGCCTTTTATTTTTTTAGAATAATGGCAAGTGTGACAGTGATTGGAATTGCCTTTATGTTCTTATTAAAATATATTCAGCTGATTTTCTCGAGTATTTTGCAAGGTATTGTTTTTTTATTTTCAGGCCTTGCAGTCCCCGTGATTCGTTTTATCGAATTTGCGCTATCCTTATTTGGCAGCAGCGCCTATAAACCTACTACAAAGACTGGGGAAGGTACAAACGAGGGGTTTGACTATCAGCCAAGATCCTTCGAAGTAACGGAAAATGTTTTGTATTTTCTTGCTCTCTGCACTGTAGTTGGGTTTGTTATATATTTGCTCCGAAGGAAATCAAGACTGAAGGAAACAGGCAGCCATTTTCATCATTCCGTGATTATTTCTGAAGGCGAGCCTGGCGGAGTATTCACCTCCATTTTTAAAAGAAAGGAAGTGCCGCCGGATGATTTTATTCGAAAGGAAATTTTTCGGCTGGAAAAATTTGCGCATCGTCTGCGTTTAGGACGAGCGGCAAACGAGACGCTTAAAGAGTGGCGGCAAAGGACTGGACTTCATTTGTCAAATGAAACCATTCAAATTTATGAAAGGGTACGCTATGGCGGAGATGAGGCTTCTATTGAGGATAAGAAATATGTTCAACAGGAAGCACAAGCATTAAAATTACATCTGAAGGAAATACGAAAAGAACAAAAAAAATAGACATTTAAAACTAGTAGGTGAACTTAAATACGATGAAACAAAATATCTTGCCGGCCTCTGGAAATATGAAGGAATTTGAGCGGTTTTTACAAAGTCCGTACGAAATTGGGGTTTTTTTAGATATGCATATTGCCCAGCTGAAAAATATTAATCAAATGGCCAAGCAATCTGGGAAAAAAATGATCTACCATGTTGACTTAATTCATGGCATTAAAAATGATGAATATGCAACGGAATATATTTGCCAGGAATTCAAGCCGTACGGACTTATTTCCACAAAGGCTGGTGTGATACAGAAAGCCAAGCAAAAGGGAGTCATTGCGGTGCAGAGAATTTTTTTAATTGACAGCCACGCCCTTGAAAAAAGCTATAAGCTAATCGAAAAAACCCAGCCGGATTATATTGAAGTACTTCCAGGGGCAATGCCGTGGATGATTAAAGAAGTGAAAGAACGCGTTAATATCCCGATTTTTGCAGGCGGCCTAATTCGAACAGCAGTTGAGATCGAAAATGCCTTAAATGCAGGCGCCACTGCAATAACAACCTCAAAAAAAGAACTCTGGAACCGATTTGAAAAAATAGGTTGACACCGTTTTCCTAACTTTATATACTCAATTTAACAAGTTAATACTTTGTGACGGAGATAAGGAGAAACACAGTTGGTCGTTTAATGCGGCTAGTTTGTGGTTCTCCTTTTTTGAATGTGAGGTGTAAGTATGGAAAAGTATATTTTATCACTAGATCAGGGAACTACAAGTTCCCGTGCAATTCTTTTTAATCAAAGTGGCGAAATAGTTTATTCTGCCCAGAAGGAATTTACCCAGTATTTTCCGAAACCGGGCTGGGTAGAGCACAATCCCAATGAAATATGGGGTTCTATTCTTGCTGTTATAGCTGCTGTCCTCTCGGAATCAGGAGTTAAGCCCGAACAGGTTGCCGGAATCGGAATTACCAATCAGCGGGAAACAACTGTTGTCTGGGATAAAGAAACAGGAGTTCCTGTTTATAATGCTATCGTCTGGCAGTCTAGACAAACGACCGAAATATGTGAAGAGTTAAAAGAAAAAGGGTATCAGGAAACCTTCCGTAATAAAACAGGTTTGCTGATTGATGCCTATTTTTCAGGAACGAAAGTAAAATGGATTTTAGACAATGTTGAAGGCGCACGGGAAAGAGCGGAAGCAGGGAAACTGCTATTCGGGACAATTGACACTTGGCTGATTTGGAAATTGTCCGGCAGGCGAGCACATGTGACAGATTATTCCAATGCTTCACGTACGTTGATGTTTAACATCAATGAGCTAAAATGGGATGATGAACTATTGGGAATTTTAAGTGTTCCAAAGTCCATGTTGCCTGAAGTTCGCCCATCATCTGAGGTTTATGCCAACACAATCGATTACCACTTTTTTGGCAAAGAAATACCGATTGCCGGTGTTGCAGGCGATCAGCAGGCAGCCTTGTTTGGCCAGGCTTGCTTTGAAAAAGGGATGGCCAAAAATACGTATGGCACAGGCTGCTTTATGTTAATGAATACTGGGGAAAAGGCTGTCCGTTCAGACCATGGTCTGCTGACAACGATTGCTTGGGGATTGAATGGCAAGGTTGAATATGCGCTCGAAGGCAGCATCTTTGTTGCTGGATCGGCGATTCAATGGTTGCGCGATGGGTTAAGGATGTTCAAGGATGCAAAGGATAGTGAGGTATATGCCCAAAAGGTGGAATCGACTGAAGGTGTATATATCGTACCGGCATTCGTTGGATTAGGAACACCATACTGGGATAGTGAAGTGCGTGGGGCCGTATTTGGCTTGACACGCGGAACAACAAAGGAACATTTTATTAGGGCGACACTTGAATCACTGGCTTACCAAACTAAAGATGTGTTATCTGCGATGGAAGCTGATTCAGGTATTGAACTGAAGACTTTGCGTGTTGACGGCGGTGCTGTAAAGAATAACCTCTTAATGACTTTCCAAAGCGGTATCCTCAATGTGCCGGTTGAAAGACCAGTCATTAATGAAACGACCGCACTCGGTGCAGCCTATTTAGCAGGTCTTGCGGTCGGTTTCTGGAAAAGCCAAGAGGAAATTTCAAAACAATGGGCTATTGATAATCAATTCAATCCAACCATGTCAGAAGAAATCCGGACTGGATTGTATGCCGGCTGGAAAAAAGCAGTAAAAGCAGCGATGGTTTTTAAATAATTAATAACCATTTGAGGTAAATTATGGTATAATATTATCAAGTTAATAAATTGTCTGGAGAAATTGGAGAGACCACAAAACATTATCTAAAAATAGATAATGGCTTTTGTGGTCTCTTTTTATTTCCCCTTAAAAAAGTTTGCATATAATATGGCAATTAAATTGGAGGAAATGACGATGAAATTTTCAAATTTAAATCGTATTGAAATTGCAACTAAACTAAAAAATAAACGATTTGACATTTTAGTAATTGGCGGAGGCATTACAGGTGCCGGAATCGCATTAGACGCGGCAACAAGAGGAATGAGTACAGCCTTGGTTGAAATGCAGGATTTTGCGGCAGGAACCTCCAGCAGATCAACGAAGCTGGTCCATGGCGGGCTTCGTTATTTAAAACAATTTGAAGTGAAGATGGTGGCTGAAGTAGGAAAGGAAAGGGCCATTGTGTATGAAAATGGACCTCATGTGACGACACCTGAATGGATGCTCTTGCCCATGCATACAGGCGGTACTTTCGGCCCGTTCAGCACTTCGATTGGACTTAGGGTATATGACTTTTTGGCAGGGGTGAAAAAATCCGAACGCCGCAGCATGTTATCAGCAGAACAAACGCTCGCTAAGGAGCCACTGGTGAAAAAGGATGGTTTAAAGGGCGCGGGCTATTATGTTGAATATCGTACTGATGATGCTAGACTGACCATTGAAGTGATGAAGGCGGCAGTTGAAAATGGAGCAACTGCCTGCAACTATACAAAGGTAACCAAGCTTATTTATAAAAATGGAAAAGTTGTCGGAGTAGTTGGTGAGGATCAGATAACTGGTGAAAAATACGAAATCAGGGCGAAAAAAATTGTTAATGCTGCCGGTCCTTGGGTTGATCATATCCGTGAAATGGACAAATCTAAAAAAGGAAAAACACTTCAGCTTTCAAAAGGGGTTCATCTAGTTATCGACCAATCCCGATTCCCATTAAAGCAAGCAATATATTTTGATACACCAGACGGTCGAATGGTTTTCGCAATTCCGAGAGATGGGAAGGCTTATGTTGGTACGACTGATACTTTTTATAATGAAGATGCAGTACATCCACAAATGACAAAATCAGACCGTACCTATATCATTAATGCAATTAATTATATGTTTCCAGAGGTTAAGATTACGGAACAGGATATTGAATCCAGCTGGGCTGGCGTACGGCCGCTGATTTATGAGGAAGGAAAGAATGCGTCAGAAATTTCCCGTAAGGATGAAATTTGGGAATCAAATTCTGGTTTGATTACAATTGCCGGCGGCAAATTAACGGGCTATCGGAAAATGGCGGAGACAGTTGTTGATTTGCTAGTTGATAAATTTCAATCAGGAGAAGGGAGAACGCTCCCTTCATGCCAAACAAGAAACATGCCGATATCAGGAGGAAATGTAGGAGGTTCTGCCAATTTTAATTCCTATGTTGCAAAACAAGTTCAGAACGGGACAGAGCTGGGGCTGTCCAGCAAAGAAGCTGAAAAATTAACGAGAATGTACGGGTCAAATATTGACTCTGTCTTTAACCTCTTAAAAGAGAATAAGGATGATGCAGTAAAATACAAACTGCCTTTGGATTTATTTGCAAAACTAATTTACGCAATTGAGCATGAAATGATTGCTACGCCAATCGACTTCTTAAATCGCCGCACTGGTTCAATATTATTTGACATACAAACAGTTCGGAAATATAAAAAACAAGTAATAAATTATATGTCTGCCAAATTTGGCTGGAGTGACAAGGATCAGGCAAAATACTCTTTAGCGGTCGAGGAGGCTTTAGTGTCCGCAGTCACACCGGTCGATGAACCGAACGATTTTCCCCAAGCAGTGAGCGAGAATAAAAAAAATTAGCATTAAAGGTACCAAAAGCCGTCCGTTTGGGCGGTTTTTAATGTTTTTGACGTTTTTGTGAACGTAAACACAAAATATTTGAATGAATTTAAAGAAAATGCTATTCTACCATTTGTAACATTATTATATAACCTTGATAGATAAATAATCATTACATGTTTGGATAACTTTCAGGGGAAAATAAATTTAAATTCTTTACTTTATTTCTTAAATGTCTTATTTGACTAAAGAAGGTATTTTGGCTATTTTATGAAAGTGAGCATTAATTTTTATTTATCTACATAAAAAAAGGAGTTTGATTGAAGATGGCAGAAAAACAATTTACAGTAACAGCAGATACAGGAATTCATGCTAGACCGGCAACACTCTTAGTCCAAACAGCTAGCAGATTTGATTCAGAAATCAATCTTGAACATAAAGGCAAAACAGTTAACTTAAAATCAATTATGGGCGTTATGTCTCTCGGCATTGGCAAGGGAGCCGAAATCAAAATTACAGCAGAAGGCAGCGATGCAAACGATGCTTTAAACAGCCTGGAAGAAACATTGAGAAAAGAAGGATTGGCTGAATAATGACTTTTTTAAAAGGAATTGCTGCATCAAATGGTATCGCCATTGCTAAAGCATACCGCATGGTTGAACCAGATTTATCTTTTGAACAGAAAAAAATTGAAGATGCTTCATCTGAAGTAGCGCGTTTTCGTGATGCCATGGCAAAAGCGAAGTCTGAACTTGAAATCATTCGCGACCGAGCAAAGGTTGACCTTGGCCCTGATAAGGCAGCTATTTTTGAAGCGCATCTCCTTGTTTTAAGTGATCCGGAATTAAATAATCCGATTGAAGATAAGATCGGGTCCGAGAACGTAAATGCAGAAGCAGCGCTTAAAGAAACTGCGGATATGTTTGTGATGATGTTCGAACAAATGGATAATGAATACATGAAGGAGCGTGCTGCGGATATCCGCGACGTGACCAAGCGCGTACTAGCTCATTTATTAGATGTGCAGCTGCCAAATCCAAGCATGATTGCGGAAGAAGTCATTATCGTTTCAGAAGATCTGACCCCTTCGGATACAGCACAATTAAACCGACAATTTGTAAAAGGGTTTACTACAAATATTGGCGGACGGACATCCCACTCCGCTATTATGGCGCGCTCATTGGAAATTCCTGCAGTCGTGGGAACCAAGACAGCTACCGAAGAAATTCAAAATGGCGATTTGGTCATTGTTGATGGGCTAAAGGGTGAAGTACATATTAACCCAACCCCTGAACTCGTGGAGCAGTACAAAAAAGTTCATGAAGATTTCGAAACACAAAAAGCAGAATGGGCCAAGCTTGTCAACGAGCCTACTGTTTCCGCTGACGGGCATCATGTTGAACTGGCTGCTAACATCGGTACTCCAAAAGATTTAAAAGGAGTAAAAGAAAATGGTGGCGAGGGAGTTGGCCTCTATCGTACAGAATTCCTTTATATGGGACGAGACCAGCTGCCAACAGAGGAAGAGCAGTTCGAGGCATATAAGGCAGTCCTAGAAGGAATGGAAGGAAAGCCAGTTGTAGTGCGGACATTGGACATAGGTGGCGACAAAGAGCTTCCATACTTGGAATTACCGAAAGAGATGAATCCATTCTTAGGCTTCCGAGCGATTCGTTTATGTCTGGAAGAGCAAGGAATTTTTCGGACACAGCTTAAGGCATTATTACGCGCAAGTGTATACGGAAACTTGAAAATTATGTTTCCGATGATTGCCACTCTAGATGAATTCAGGGCAGCAAAAACGATTCTTGAAGAGGAAAAGCAAAAATTGATTTCAGAAGGGCAAAAGGTTGCTGAAAAAATTGAACTTGGTATCATGGTTGAAATTCCATCGACTGCGGTTCTGGCTGATCAATTCGCCAAAGAAGTAGATTTCTTCAGTATTGGTACTAATGATTTGATTCAATATACAATGGCAGCCGACCGTATGAATCAGCGTGTCTCCTATCTATACCAGCCATATAGCCCATCAATTTTACGATTAGTAAAAATGGTCATCGATGCTGCTCATGCAGAAGGTAAATGGGCAGGTATGTGCGGAGAAATGGCTGGCGACGAAACAGCGATTCCAATTCTGCTCGGTCTTGGACTTGACGAATTTTCAATGAGCGCCACATCCATTCTTAAAGCACGATCATTAATCAAAAATTTACAGAAATCAGATATGGAAAAGCTTGTGCAGCAAGTCTTGAACATGCAGACAACCGATCAAGTAATTGAAGCAGTAAATGCTGCTGTTAAATAATTGAAAACTCAACATATCTTTCAAAAGGACTGGCTAATATGGCTAGTCCTTTTTTACTGTTTTTATTTTCAATTTATTATGTTCTTTCAGAGAATTTTTAGTTATAATATTAGTCATAAAGACCTGAATTTTAACTTCATACCATGTTGATAGTATGAGGAAATTTGAAAGTCTTCTAAGTAATTTGAATGAAACTTGGGCATCTTAAGTGTAAATCAATGTGGGAGTGGGTAGTATTATGGAACAAAAACCAGTACATTATGACGGCAGTTTCCATCTTGAACAAGCAGAAAATGAAGTGAATGTTAATGAACCTTTTCTAATGACTGATGAAATGAGAAAAAACGTAGGTCAAAGTCCTTATTCAATTGACGCAAATGAATAAAAACTACTATTGGATTTGTCAAAATGACAAATCCTTTTTTTATGTTTGAAAAGCAAAATAATTGATACGTTAAAGCTTTTATTTTAAAGTTACCTTGATTTTAATCATTTCAAACTGAAATAAATTTTGATTGGTTAAAAAATATGATTTTGAATCAGACTATGTATATCAATCGAAGAGAAAGGTGAATGACATGGCACAGGTTTTATATATCACAGCTCACCCTCATGATGAGGCTCAATCTTACAGTATGGCAGTGGGTAAAGCGTTTATTGACACTTACAAACAAGTTAATCCTAATGACGATGTGATCCATTTGGATCTATATTCTGAAAATATCCCTGAAATTGATGTGGATGTGTTCAGTGGATGGGGAAAGTTACGGTCCGGTCAGTCTTTTGATGATTTATCAGCAGACGAAAAGGCAAAAGTCGGCCGTTTAAATGAGTTAAGCGAGCAATTTATTGCAGCAGACAAGTATGTTTTTGTTACCCCTCTATGGAATTTCTCATTTCCTCCTGTCATGAAGGCATATTTTGATTCCGTGGCAGTTGCGGGTAAAACTTTTAAATATACGGAAAAGGGTCCAATTGGTCTATTAACCGATAAAAAGGCATTACATATTCAAGCCAGAGGAGGCTTTTATTCCACAGGGCCGGCAGCAGAACTAGAAATGGGGCACCGTTATATCAATGTCATGATGAGTTTCTTCGGTGTACCTTCCTTCGAAGGACTGTTTGTGGAGGGCCATAATGCCATGCCTGACAAAGCGCAGGAAATCAAAGAAAAAGCAATTGCTCGCGCAAAGGATTTAGCTCATACATTCTAATAGCTAATTATGATAGAGGCTGTCCCAAAAGTGTAACTTTTAGTGGCAGCCTCTTTTTGTATAGCTATATCTTTATTAATTGATTGTCTCTGCTAAAAGGCATGTTTGAATGTATTTAATACTAAATGTATAACGAGGTAATTCATAGAAGGAGTTTATGCTTCTCCTTATGTTTAACACCAAAAATTTTTGGCGATGGTGAAAGATATAAAGGAGTGGTCAAAATGAATAAAAACTTTAAACTTATTTTAGGTCTCTATATCATTTTCGGGTCTTTTCTATTAAGCGGATGTGGAATATTGACTTCCAATGAATTAATTGCGAACCGTTATGCGGATGCTCTGTTAACGAAAAATAACGAAATCCAATTTCGCTTTCGAATAAACAATGAAATTTTGGAGGGACACCAATTATATAAGGTGAAAGTAACCATCCACGATGACCGCTTGGCGGCTGCCATCGGCAGGCGGGAAATTGTCTATGGTGAGGAGCAGGTTCTTAACGGAGAATATATAGACGTTAAGGGGAAAAAGGAGAAATATATCTTTATGGACCCGCTTCCTCTGCAAAAGGATTTGCATATCCAAGAGCTTCAAAATATGATTGAACAGAATAACGCTGTCTCTATCGAAGTGTTCAATAACAAAAAGGTCTTTGGTAGAGCCTTTTTAACAAATTTTTCGTCTGAACTTTAAGACCGGAATAAAAAGTTTCGGTCTTTTTTATTACGATAATATTGGCGGAAAATGCTAAAATAAAAGCAAATATACGAGAGGAGAGATTTTTTTGTTAACAGCAGATAATACAGTAATCGGTTTTATTGGAATAGGGGTGATGGGTAAAAGCATGGCAGGTCATCTGCTTGCTGCAGGATTCCCTGTAATGGTTTATTCAAGAACAAAAGAAAAAGCTGCAGGAATAATCGAAAAAGGAGCTTTATGGGCGGAATCCCCGAGGGCCGTTGCCGAAAAGGCAAACGTGGTTATTACGATGGTAGGGTACCCAAACGATGTTGAGGAGGTCTATTTGGGTGAAAACGGCTTAATTCCAAATGGAATTCCGGGCAGTTATTATATTGACATGACGACTTCTTCACCATCTCTGGCTGAAAAAATATACAACGAGGCTAAAAAAAGAGACATCTATGCGATTGATGCTCCTGTTTCCGGCGGTGATATCGGTGCAAGGGATGGAAAGCTCTCCATTATGATTGGCGGAGACTACGATGCCTTTGAAGCCGTTCACCCGCTATTAAAATTGTTGGGAACCAATATTGTTTACCAAGGACAGGCAGGAGCAGGACAGCATACCAAGATGTGCAACCAAATTGCGATCGCTTCTAATATGATTGGTGTCTGTGAAGCCATTATTTATGCTGAAAAGGCGGGACTTGATCCTGAAACTGTTTTAAAAAGTATCACAGCAGGTGCTGCCGGAAGCTGGTCATTGAGCAATCTGGCGCCAAGAATGTTAAAAGGGGACTTTGAGCCTGGATTTTACATAAAGCATTTTATTAAAGATATGAAAATAGCATTGGATGAGGCTGAACGTATGGATATGGAAGTGCCAGGATTGGCTTTGGCAAAATCCATGTATGATAAGTTAGCTTCCCTGGGTGAAGAAAATAGCGGTACCCAAGCTTTATATAAGTACTGGAAAAAGTAGCGGACCGGCCACAAACTGCCAGGCATAATTACCTCCTTCCTACATGAAACTATTCTAGAAACTAAAATAGGAGGAATGTTTATGGCAAAGCGAACAAAGAAAAACGACCCGCAGCAAAAAAACAAAAAAGGTTTTGATTCTGCAGTATTAAATGAAGAATTTGCCCACGAAATGGGCTCTGCCGATACGAATAAAATTCATCATGATAAGGCAAAAAAGGTAAAAGCAGCGAAAAATAACGGAAAATATAAAGGTTGAATCCATAAAAAAGTAAAAGAGGCTGATTGGCCTCTTTTACTTTTTTAGGAACTGTTCGATTCGATTTAGTCCTTCTTCAAGCGTGCCCATTGAGCAGGCAAAGGATAAACGGAAATATCCTTCTCCGTATTCAGAAAAAGCACTACCGGGTACTACTGCTACCTTTACGTCATTCACAAGTTTAACTGCAAAATCAAAGCTATTCAAAGCAATCGTGCTTGGAATTTTTATAAAGAAGTAAAAGGCCCCGTCTGGCTTGACCACTTCAAAACCCATTGTCTCAAGGCGCTGATAGACATAATCACGACGCTTTTCATATTCCTTTTTCATGGAAAGGGCATCATCAATCCCTGTTGTAAGCGCCTCATATGCAGCTTTTTGAGCAATAGAATTTGCACAGGAAACATTATATTGATGAACCTTTAAGATATGCTTTGCAATATTTTCGGGAGCAAACAAAAAGCCGATTCGCCAGCCCGTCATTGAATGGGACTTAGATAATCCGTTAATGACTATTGTTTGTTCTTTAAGAAAGCTTGCAATCGAATAATGCATCTGGTTATAGGAAAGCTCGCTATATATTTCGTCAGCAAGAACGAAAATATCTTTATCCCTTAAATAATCCGCTATTTCTCGTAGCTCTACTTCGTTTAGACTTACTCCGGTAGGATTTGATGGATAAGGGAGGACGATACAGCGAGTCTTTTCTGTTATGTATGGTTTTATCATATCCAGCGTAAAGCGAAATTGATTTTCGCGAATATCACTATAGATCGGCTGTGCCCCCATCATTCGAATCACCGGTTCGTAACCCGGGTATATCGGTCCGGGTAAAATAACCTCAGTGCCTTCCGTTAAGATGGTCCTTAAAGCAATATCAATTGCTTCACTAGCTCCCATTGTGACGATTACTTCCGATTCCGGCTGGTAGTTCAACTGATATTTCTTTTTTACAAATTCACAAGCAGCCTTTCTTAATTCTATTGTGCCGGCATTATGTGTATAAGAGGTAAAATTATCAGTAATTGCTTCGATACCCGCCTTTTTTACATGCTCCGGGGTAGGGAAATCAGGCTGCCCGATTGTTAAGGAAATCACGTCCTCAACATGGGAAACCATATTGGAAAACCTTCGAATCCCTGAAATTTCAATGTTTTTTACACGTTCATTAAGTAAATGCTCCAAAATTGTCCGTCCTTCCCGCGATAAAATCAATAAAAGTTATTTTGCTTAATTATAGAATATTTACAAGAGATGTTTCTAGTATTAAGAACAAATGAAAAAGGCCGGAAAAGTCCGGCTTTTAAACCACTATGAATATCTTTCACCCAATTTTTTAAAGATCGGTTTTTGATAGGTCCGAGGCCTTTTTCTCGGGCTGCCTGGCGGAGGATCTAGCTCGGTTATGCCTGTATAAGTCTGCAGCAGGGCTTTTGCTGCATTAAGGGACAGTACTGCCTTTGGATTTCGGATATGTCCGTCCAATTTTCCTAAATGAGGAAGATCCATAAAGTCACTCTTAGTAGGCGGAATGTGGAATAGGTAATTTCCGCATTCTACTAAAACATCGGATTGCTGCTGACTATTTCTGGGATGTTCGGAAAAGTGAAGACCCACTTTTTTAGCTTTACCTTCTTCAATCAATTTCTTTAATGATTCTTGTTTTAGTTTATACAAAAACTTGGGATTTGGCGCTGTCTTTGCATGTCGGTTCACGATAAAGACAGCTTGTGAGAGGTTTTCGATGGTTAGGTTTACTTTTTTATGGGGGGATTTCTGGTCGGGATTCAAAATCATATCTCCTTTCTTTTTTAGACAATTATATTATACCGTTTTTTTTAGGAAAATAGAAATACATTAAGTAAAAGAGGAAAAATTTTTGTAGAATAGTCATTATTTTCTATAAATTACTTCCAATCAAATTATTTCGTTGTAAAATAAATTTAGAAATATTGTATAGGATAAGGAAAAAATTTATTTTGTTCGTGAGGATGATGAAATGACCCAATTCAATCAGTTTTTTATAAGTGAAATTGAATCCGGGAAAGCCGGGCCTAAAATACAGGAAATCATCTTCGATATTATTTTTCAATATATACAGGATATGGTATTTGTCGTCAAAGTGGAAGAAGGCCCAAGCTTTCGATACCTGTTTATCAATGAGGCGGGAATGAGAAAGGCAAACTTAAATGTGGAGGCGATAGGGAGGACTTTTCAGGATGTTCTGCCAGAGGATTTTGCCAAATCGCTTCAGCGAATGTATGAGAAACTATTAAAAAAAAGGGAAATCATTACTTTTGACGATGTATTTTATGGCGATAACGGGAAAGAGGTTTACGGGGAATCCATTTTAACTCCAATCTATGATGAGGATAACGCCATTCGTTATATTGTAGCAGTAACAAGAGATATTACCGAATGGTCCCTTGAGAGAAAAAGAATCGGCGAAAGTGAGCAGCGATACCGCTCTATAGTTGACCATAACTTGGATGCAATTATTATCATTAGTCCGGAAGGAAAAATAATGGAAGCAAACCCGGCTGCTGCTATTTTGACGGGATCATTGGAAAGACATCTGTCAAATCGGTCGATTTATGATTTAATTGATGACCATGATTTGGAAAAGTTTAAAGGTCTTATCGAAAAGACGTGTTCCGGTTTTTCTCTTGAGTCACTGGATTGTAAAATTTTAAACAATAAAGGGAAACGGCTCATTGTACATATAAAAACAGTACCAATTGTCGTATACGGGGAAATAAACGGGGTCTACATAATTTTAAGAGATTTGTCAGAGCAGGCAAAAAACATGGAAATGATAAAATTCATGGCATTTCATGATCAATTGACAGGATTATTTAACCGCCGCGCCCTGCTTGAACATTTAAATGAACGTATCCCGGCTGACCATCATCCGGCAGAGGAGTTTGCCTTAATCTCAATCGACTTGGACAGATTTAAATATTTGAACGATACTCTTGGACATTTGGCTGGGGATGAAATTTTAAAGCAGGTTTCCAACCGGTTATTACAATTCCAAAATGAATGCTGTTTTATTTACCGGGTTGGCGGGGATGAATTTACTATTCTATTGCTTAACACAAATCGTTCCGGGGCTAATTTTTTTGTAGGAAAGCTGCTTACTTCCTTTTCTCGATCCTTTTATTTTAATTCCCATGAGTATTTTATTTCTCCAAGCATTGGAATCAGCATGTACCCTAATGATGGGAAGGATGCAGAAATGTTAATTAAGAATGCAGATGAGGCGCTTTTTCGCGTTAAGGAGAGAGGCCGGGCGCATTACCAATTTTATCGATCAGATATGAATTCGTTATTTTCCAATATTGTAACTTTGGAAACTCATCTAAGAAGAGCGATAGACAGGGGCGAGCTTACATTGTATTATCAGCCCCAAATAGATGTCCTGACCGGGAAAGCTGCATCTTTTGAGGCGCTTCTGCGCTGGAAGAATACAGAGTTCGGCTGGATTTCCCCAGGGGTTTTTATTCCAATCGCTGAAGATACAGGCCTTATTGTTTCTATAGGGAATTGGGTAATAGAAAATGCCTGTAAACAAATTAAAAGCTGGAATGATAAAGGGATCATGGGTATACGGATTGCAATAAATATTTCACCGAAACAATTTCAACAGCCTAATTTGGTTTCTTTTATTCAATCGATGATCAATAAATATTCAATTCAGCCAACGTCATTAGAAATTGAAATTACCGAAGGCATTATGCGGGACATGAAGGAAACAATCCCGCTTCTAAGAAAGCTAAAAGACTTGGGTCTTTTAATATCAGTTGATGATTTTGGAACAGAGTATTCATCGTTAAACTATTTGAAAAGGTTCCCACTTGATTGTCTGAAAATCGACCAATCGTTCATCAAGGAAATATTAGACGATGATAAGGATGCGGCAATCACATCGACCATTATCCACCTTGGCAGAAGCCTTGGCCTTGAAGTGATTGCCGAGGGCGTGGAGAGGAAAGAACAGGCTGAATTTTTGATTCAGGCGGGCTGCCACAAAATTCAAGGCTTTTATTATTCGGAGCCTATCCCACCAACCTTGCTGGAAGAGCGTTTTTTAATTTTTTAAAGTAAACACTGTAAGCTCTGGCTTGGCCATAAATCGGAAAGGCAGGCGTGTCGTGCCGATTCCCCTATTTACATAAAGATTTAGCTCATGGCCGCCGCGGACAATGTAATGACCTTCCTGATAAATCTTCGCAAAAGGCGGAATAACAAGAGCGCCGATAAACGGAAGTTTAACCTGACCGCCGTGACTGTGTCCGCTCAGCTGCCATTCGATCGGGTATGAGCTTGCGGTATCGGCCATATCTGGCGCGTGTGATAATAATATTTTAAAACAATTATTTGGCACATTTTTTATGGCTGTCGTAATATCAGGTCTGCCTAACATTCGGTCATCAATCCCAAGCAGGCTGATAAAACTGTTATCCTCTAAGGTAACTGAAACTGCTGAATTTAACAGGATAGTAAAACCCGCTGTATTCATAATTTCCCGATATATTTCTGAGCCATAACCGCCATGATCATGGTTCCCATATATACAATACTTTCCTAATGGCGCATGCAATTTCTTTAGAATTGGCGCGAGCTGATTCGTTTCCAAATATTTATTTGGCTCGTCCATTAAATCGCCCGTAAAAACAATAATGTCCGGCTTGAGGTCATTGATGGAATCAACTAAACCTATAAACTTATCCAAGGTATATTGAAAACCAAGATGGGTGTCGCTGAATTGGACTATTTTTTTTCCGTTAAAGCTGCTGGGAATTCGTTCATGAATGATTTCCAATTGTTTAATTTCAAGAAGAGATGGTTCAATTCGATTTGCATAATAATATCCCCCCGCCCCCATTCCGAGGACTGTAAGCAGGGAACCAAATGTTCTTTTAATAAATGTCCTCCGAGTTAAATTTTGAAACATTTTTATTACCAGCCTATTTTTTTATTAGAGTCCCTTATGTATTTTCAGAAAAAATAAAGCTTATTGCAAGAATAAAGGCTCATGTTAGTGTTTATTCTGAAAAATCATAAAAAATACCAATAAAAAGCAGCCTAGACGACTGCTTTTTGTTTTGTCTAAATCTATATGCTGTCTCTGCAATTAGGCCCGTTGATTTCCACTCCGGGCACTCGCTTTCCGCGGGGAGGTCCTGGAGCCTCCTCGGCGCTATGGCGCCTGCGGGGTCTCCAGTGACCTCTATATCCCGCAGGAGTCGAGTGCCCTCCGCTCCAATCAACAGGGAGGCAAATCAACTAAAGTATAGCAACACACAATTTCCAGCCTTGCTAGTGAGTTACAATCTTTTTCATATTTTGGCAGGCTGCAGTAAGAATTCGCGGGGAACAATTCATCAATTGAAACAAATTCACATTCACTTTGGCTATTCAATTTTGGCTAAAACATTGAATTCACTACTTATTTTATTTTTATTGTATTTGAAGGTCTCTATTATAAAACACCTGTTGATTGGCGCGGAAGGCACGAAGACTCCTGCGGGAGTACGGGGCAGGGGAGACCCCGCAGGAGCGAAGCGACGAGGAGGCTCGCCGGCACGCCCGCGGAAAGCGAAGTGCCTGGAGTGCCAATCAACAGACTTGTTGAAAAACCTAACATTAATAATATTGTAAAAAGCGGTGTATCACTAAAAAAGAGCAAAAATAAAAGGCTATCGAAAGTTTTCCGATAGCCTGAGCAGCCGGGGTGGCTGCTCTTTGTTGTTTATTTGTAACTGACAGCACGATTTTTTAGGGCATTCCATGAAGCGATAAATTGATCTTTGTTTACTTTGACTTGTTTTTTTCCTGAAAGTGGATCATTCAGATATACATGACCCTCGTCATAGCCGACGAGCAAGACGACATGTAAATCAAGCGGTGTTTTTATATATTCTTTTCCATGATTCCATGCTTCCCACCGATCTGGGAGCCGGTAATCACCTGTTGTCCAGATCACGACAGGAAACCCACTTGAAACATGTTCCAATATTTTTTCAAATGGCTGATTGGTCAAATTAACGGCTCTGCCCGGCAACTTTTTATTTATTAAATCAATCATTGGCTGCTCAAAAGCAGCATACCCCGGTTGTTTGCCGGTCATATCACCAACAAATCCGTGATCGGGATTCCCCCAATGCAAGAAATCACCTTTTGGTGATTTGATGAGCGGATCGGGGTCTTTTTTTATCTGCCGGTACAACTCCATTTTGTTTGTTTGAACCCCGGCGTAGTTTAGCATCATCGCAAGGCTGGTCACTTCACATCCGTTTCTAAGCTCTGGGGTTTGCCGGATTATGATAACGTCCAATAAGGTGGATTCCTTCTTTACAAAGGGCTTTGCTGTTTCCTCTTCTTGGCTTATATTTATGATCTGACTGTTTAGGTCATTGAAATTATAGGAGCGATTATCCTCTTTTGTAGAAGAAACGTTCTTGGGTTTTTCATCCTCAATGATCGGAGGCTCTTGCTTAATATTGTTTTGCTTAGAACTCACTTCGTTATTTTCACCAACATGGCTGCATCCAAGCAATGGAAGGATTAAAGCGAACAGACTTAGCTTTTTCACATCCTTACCTCCTCTTTTGAAGAGCTAAGAATATTGTTTGATTGTTTCTTTAGAGTTATAATGGTATCCTTTTGGCAAAGAACAGACGGTAATTCTTGTGCGTATGGTATAATGAAATTAACAATTTTTTGGAGGTACTTTGGATGGATGCACTGGAAATACTCTCAAATCTAAATGATGTTTTTCCTTATTTCCAGCCGATTTTTAGTGCCGATGAACAGCGTGTAATCGCCTATGAAGTGTTAGGAAGATATAAATCAGCAGAAAATGTTATAAGCTTAGGTCCGTTTTTTTGTGATGAACAAATTCCTGAAGAATATAAATTCGAAGTTGATTTGCTTTTAGTTCGAAAAGCGCTGGAAAAGGCGGAGGAGCTGGATGAAGATGTCAGCATATTCCTGAACCGGAATGCTGAACTGCTTATGTATGGACATGGAGAACCATTTCTTCAGGAGCTTTTAGAATTCGAAAGCAGGGGTTTTAAGTTAAGTCGAATTGTCCTTGAAATTTCTGATCACAACTACTCAGGAGATTTAGACCAATTTGATAATCTTTTGCAATATTATCGGACCTATGGAATTAAAATTGCCATTGCAAATCTTGGCAGTGAAAATCATTTTTTCGAACGAATCGGGGAGCTTGAACCGGACATTTTAAAAATTAATTTAGAAGCTTTAAAATCAACCTCAATTGGTACCAATTTCAATGATGTTTTATTTTCCGTGTCGGTCCTTGCTAGAAAAATTGGAGCAACGCTCTTGTTTGAAAATATTGAGATGAGCTACCAGTTGCAGTTTGCTTGGAAAAATGGCGGCCGTTATTATCAGGGTTATTATTTGCACCCTCCAGCCGCAGAATTTATCAGCCGGGATTTCTTAAAACCCCGATTAAAGGAAAAATTCCACGACTTTATTGTATATGAAAAAAGAAAATTGGAGGCTGTTTATACAACTGCTGAATATTTTCAAGCAAAGGTTCAGGAAATTGTAATGAAAAACCGGAAGTCCGGCTATGAAGAGCTCCTGCATGTCCTGGGAAAAGAAATGGATCACATCGTCTTTCGGTTATATATTTGTGATGAAGACGGCTTTCAAAAGTCGGCCAATCTTTTTAAGGAAAACGGAGGCTGGAGTATTCAGGCTGAATATATCAATAAAAACTGGAGCTGGAGGCCGTATTTTCTAGAGAACATCATCAAAATGCGGAATGAAAGAAAAGGCATTTTGTCGGACCTATATAGTGATATTGAAACCGGTGAGCCGATTCGAACCTTTTCATTTCCCATCAATGGCAGTGAATACTTATTTATCGATATTTCATACCAATATTTGTTTGAACACGATCAATTGCTGTAAGAATAGAATGTGTCACGGAGTGGCAATTTAAAGATATAGTTTATCTTTAAAGGAGAAATGCTCAATGACTCTTTTTGAAATGACGGTTGCCATTCTTATTGTTGGTATTTTGGCTGTTTCCCTCATTTATACACTTGCCCTTGGAAGGCAGCAAAAAGCTGTGGAGGGTGAATTTGATACCCAGTTAGACAAAGGAATTCAAAAAAATGTATATGTCAAAAACCCTATTTTTTTATCCTACGGCATCTTCTTTGCACTGACTTTATTTATTATACTTTTTATAGCCATCAGATTTTTTTGAGAAGGTCTCAGTCAATGAGGGCCTTCTTTTTTCATTTAGAAAAATTTTTTAGCCAATTTTTTCATTTTTATTTGGACAAATAGAGGACGTTATTTTATTCTTTTAATATTGGCATGTTTAAAAGATGATTTTTTTATTGATGAAAATAATTCATTAGGATAGAAACATGTCAAATGCAAAACCTAATTTATAGAATTCTTGTTTGTGTTTGAAAGGAGATAAGCACATGTCACAGCTTCAAGGTATATTAACAAGATTAAAAAACCTTCAGGAACAATCCGCTAGCGGAGAGCCGGCGCAGCGTTATTTTGAGGTTAATGGAGAAAGGAAATGTCAAGTCACTTTCCATCCAAAAACTGAAACATTTGAGTTAGAGGTTTATTTTGAGAAGGAAAAGCCAAAACGATATCAATTCGATAATATTGATATGATTACAATCGAGATTTTTGACTTGATTCAATAGGAGCCTGTATGGTTCCTTTTTTTTATCAGGGCAATCGCAATTTTTGGCATGAGGTCCGAAAACTATGATAGAATAGGTCTGTAGAAAAACAAACATGAGGAGTTTTCGGTGATGATTAATCTTCCCAGCGGGGAATTTCTAGAATTAATGATAAAAGACTTGATTATCCCGTCTGAGCGGGTCGCACATGTACAAATCGGAAATAGTGTGGAACATGCCTTATTGGTGTTAACGAAAAGCGGTTACACGGCTATTCCTGTTTTGGACCCATCCTACAAGCTTCATGGTTTAATCAGTACACCCATTATAATGGATTCCATTTTAGGTCTTGAAAGAATTGAATTTGAAAAGCTTGAACAAAGACGGGTAGAAGAAGTAATGAAAAAGTCTATGCCTAGAGTCACAATATCCACCCCATTTAACAAATGTTTAGATTTGCTAGTTACCCAACCATTTCTTTGTGTTGAGACAGAAGATGGTTTTTTTGAGGGGATTTTGCCAAGAAGTACGGTATTAAATCAATTAAATCTGTTTATTAAGCGCGGTAATAGATAACTTACGAAAAGCAGGGCCCCCTTTTTTGGGGGCTATTTTTTGCAGGTGAAAAGGAAAAAGGAGGGGAAAAAACAGTGTCATCATTGTCGGAATTTCAACTACTGTCTGTTTTGGCACAGGAAATGAATATGCGCAAAGCCTCGGAACGGCTGTTTGTTTCCCAGCCGGCCCTCTCACAGCGTCTGCAAACCATCGAGAAGGATTGGGGGACTAAGCTTTTTATCCGCTCACAAAAAGGATTAGCGCTGACCCCTGCCGGTGAACATGTGATAGCCTTTGTAAACGAGGTCCTGAAAAAAGAGGAAAAGGTACGGGAAACAATTTACTCCCTGCAAGAGGGCGTATCGGGTACCTTAAAAATTGCTGTAGCCTCCATTGTCGGGCAAAACTGGCTGCCACAAGTTCTGAAGAAATTTATCGATAAATATCCCCAAGTAAAGCTTTCACTAGTAACAGGCTGGAGCAGTGAGATTTTAAACTGTTTGTATGAAGACCAGGTCCATGTTGGCATTATTCGTGGTACACCTGATTGGAAGGGGGTTAAAGTACACCTGTTTCGTGATCCGCTGTATTTGGTGGATAGAGAAATCACCAACCCAGATCAAGTCCTTGAAACAGACCGCCCGTTTATCCAATTTAAGAGTGACTCTAATTATTACCAAGAAATACAGGATTGGTGGATGCGGAACTTTAAAACCACGCCGAAAAGGACCGTTGTCGTTGACCAAATTGAAACCTGTAAGCAAATGGCCTTTAATGGAATTGGCTATGCGATTCTGCCTGGAATTACCTTAACGAAGGCAGAAAGAGATATTTGCAAAATTCCCCTTGTGAATGAAAAAAATGAACCTTTAAGCCGCGATACATGGCTTCTTGGGTATGAGTCTGCTTTTCAATTGAAACAAGTACAAGCATTTGTAGAGTTGATTAAAGAATATGTTTCGGAATCTTAAATAAAGCATATGTTTTTCTTGTTTTCAGCGCTTTTGTTTGCTAAAGTATTTTTTAGTACAAGTATAGGGGGATTTAGAAAATGAAAATGATGGATGCACATGAAATTATATCCTTTATCCAAAATAGCAAAAAATCAACACCAGTAAAGGTTTATGTAAAAGGTGAGCTTGAAGGCATTGACTTTGGTGCCAATGCAAAAGCATTCATTAATGGTAATACCGGGGTTGTCTTCGGTGAATGGTCTGAAATCAACACTGCTCTTGAGGCAAATCCGGCAAAAATTGAAGATTTTGTTGTTGAAAACGACCGCCGTAATTCAGCCATTCCATTATTGGATATGAAGCATATTAATGCCCGAATTGAACCAGGTGCTTTTATTCGTGACCAAGTAGAGATTGGCGATAATGCCATTATCATGATGGGGGCCGTCATCAATATTGGAGCTGTAATTGGTGAAGGAACGATGATTGACATGAACGCAGTTCTTGGCGGCAGGGCTACGGTTGGTAAGAAATGTCATATCGGTGCAGGTGCTGTATTGGCTGGAGTGGTTGAGCCGCCATCAGCAAAACCGGTTATTATTGAAGATGATGTTTTAATTGGCGCCAACGCCGTTGTTCTTGAAGGAGTAACAGTTGGAAAAGGCTCGGTTGTCGCTGCCGGAGCTATCGTTACCCAAGATGTTCCGCCATATACAGTGGTTGCAGGAACGCCAGCAAGAAAAATTAAAGATATTGACGAGCAAACAAAATCCAAAACAGAGATTTTAGATGCACTTCGTCAATTATAATTAGGACAAAAAAGCGTGGAATTGTTCCACGCTTTCTGCATAGATTGGAGTGGTAACCATGAATCCATTTGTTAAAATCCGCCGTGATCTTCATCAAATACCTGAACTTGGGTTCCAAGAATATAAAACTCAGGCCTATTTATTAGCTTACATACACTCATTACCCCAAGAGCGGGTTGCCTTAAAAAAATGGAAAACTGGCCTCTTTGTCAAGGTTTCAGGGTTGAACTCGAAAAAAACAATTGGTTATAGGACCGACATTGATGGTCTTCCCATTACTGAGGAAACGGGTCTTCCATTTTCTTCACAGCACAGCGAGCAAATGCATGCCTGTGGGCATGATTTTCACATGAGCATTGCACTTGGAGTGCTTACCTTTTTTGTAGAGAACCCAATTGATGACGATTTATTATTTATTTTTCAGCCTGCTGAGGAAGGTCCTGGCGGTGCCGAACCGATGTTAAGGACAGCGGAAATGCGGGAATGGATGCCAGATGTGATTCTTGCGCTTCATATTGCACCCGAGTATCCAGTCGGAACCATCGCTGTGAAAGAAGGATTATTGTTTGCAAATACATCTGAACTATTTATTGATTTGAAGGGAAAGGGAGGTCATGCTGCCTATCCGCATCAAACCAATGATATGGTCATCGCTGCTTGCCAGCTTGTCAATCAGCTGCAAACCATTGTTTCTCGAAATGTTAACCCATTAGACAGTGCCGTAATCACGATTGGAAAAATCACAGGAGGAACTGTTCAAAACATTATTGCCGAGAAAGCAAGGCTAGAAGGGACAATCCGAACATTGTCCCCGGAATCGATGAAAAAGGTCAAGCATCGAGTTGAAGCGATTGTAAAAGGAATTGAAGCCGGTTTTGAATGTGAGGCAGTAATTGACTACGGATCTATGTACCATCAGGTGTATAATAACGAGGAAATTACCAGGGAATTCATAAATTTTATAAAAGAAGATGATGCGGTTCAATTCGTAGAATGTAAAGAAGCCATGACAGGGGAAGATTTTGGCTACATGCTGAAAGAAATTCCTGGATTTATGTTTTGGCTCGGTGTCGATTCCCCCTACGGACTGCATCATGCCAAATTAACACCAAGTGAAGCGGCAATCGATGTTGCGGTAAGAGTGATCACAAAATATATTGCCTTAAAAGGAAATCATTCATAAAGCATGCTTAGCTAGACCTAACCTTCGTGTTAGGTCTATTTCATAGGAGGGAAAAGAGATGAAGCTAAGGGAGGAAATGCCCGAGTTAGTGGGAGCGGTTGAATGGCTAAATGGTCAGGTAACCAAGGATGAGTTAGTTGGTGAAAAGCCGACCCTATTTCATTTTTGGTCCATCAGCTGTCATCTTTGTAAAGAAGACATGCCGCGGATTAATCAATTTCGCGACCAATACAAGGACAAATTGAATGTTGTCTCAATTCATATGCCAAGGTCAGAGAATGATTTAAATATTCAAGATATCAAACAGGCAGCGGCTGAACATGGCGTCACCCAGCCGACTTTTGTCGACAGCGAACATAAATTGACAGCTGCCTTTGAAAATAAATATGTTCCTGCCTACTATGTGTTTGACAAAAAAGGCAAGCTCCGCCATTTCCAAGCCGGAGGCAGCGGCATAAAAATGCTCGAAAAACGCATTAACCGGGTGTTGGGTGAGATAGAGAAAACAGAATAAATCTTGTGAAGCTGTTTTAATCACGCGCCGTATTTTATTTTTTATCAGAAGGAAATGATGTAACCATACCCTTATAAAATCGTCAGTGTATTAAATGGACTATTTTATAAAAAAGGGGTGTCTTAAGATATGAAAAATGGAATACAACTTTTCATTATTTTTATTATGACATTGATGGTTATACTGACTGGCTGCAGCTCGAACAATAGCAGAAGTGAAAGTGGGAAAATGAATGTGGAAAACATGGCACAAATGGATTCTGCAGGTTCGGACAATGCTGAGAAACCCTCCTTATCTGCTAGTGACAAATCAACCGCAAATAAGGCTTCTGAAACGGTCAGCTTAGAGGTTCAAAGTAAAATGGTCATCTATCAAGCAGACCTAGAACTCCGTGTAAAGAAATTTGACCGGACTGTTCGGACTTTTGAAGAAAAAGTCGCCCAATATGGCGGCTATATTGCTGAGTCCAATGTTGCAAAAGCAGGAAAAGAACAAATCAGCGGACATATGAAGATAAGAATCCCGCAAAAACATTTCCAGGATTTTTTGCACGATGCAGAGGGGCAAGCAGTTGAAGTGTTCCAGCGGAATATTATCGGGCAGGATGTAACCGAGGAATATGTCGACCTTGAGTCAAGGCTAAAATCCAAACGGGTCGTGGAGGAACGTCTTCTTTCCTTTATGAATGGGGCAGTTAAGACAGAAGACCTTTTAAAAATCTCTGCAGATTTAGCGGCTGTTCAAGAGGAAATCGAAACAATCGAAGGAAAAATGAAATATCTCGAAAATCAAACATCTTTCTCAACAGTAAATATTGCTCTCTATGAAAATAAAATTATTGTTCCTGATATTGAAAAGGACAAACTAAATACTTGGGAAAAAACGAAAAAACAGTTTATGAAGAGTACCAATCTTCTGTTATCCTTCTTTTCCGGGTTGGTCGTTTTTATTTTTGGCAATATGCCGATAATAATACTATTTATCATATTAGCAGCAGCGGGCATAGTTATTTATAAAAAAAGAAAGCAGCAGAGAAACCGTGATTAAATCGCTGAAATCTCGCTCTATATAAAAATTATGATGGATGTTAAAATGATACCAGTTAACTAATTGAATTTCCTGGGGGAATTATTTGTGAAGAAAAGTTTTGCTGTTATTGGTCTTGGACGATTTGGCGGCAGTATCTGCCGGACCTTAACAGATGAGGGAATGGAAGTATTGGCAATTGACGTAAACGAGGAACGGGTAAATGAATTTTCGATGATTGCATCACATGCCGTTGTCGGCGACTCAACCGATGAAACAGTTTTAAAAAGTTTAGGAATTCGTAATTTTGACCATGTCATTGTCGCTATTGGCGATGATATTCAATCAAGTATTTTAACCACTTTAATTCTAAAAGAATTAGGAGTGAGCCGCGTAACCGCAAAGGCGCAGAATGATTATCACGAAAAGGTTTTAAGAAAAATCGGCGCAGATCATGTTGTTCATCCTGAAAGGGATATGGGACGGAGAATCGCCCATAATATGACCTCAAGTAATGTTGTTGATTATCTTGAGTTATCGGATGAACATAGCATCGTCGAAATCGTTGCAAACGGTAAAATTGGCGGCCATACCATTATGGATCTGGATATCCGGAAAAAATACGGTTTGAATATAGTGGCCATCAAAAGGGGAGAGGACATTATTGTTTCTCCTCAAGCAGGAGAGATGATCAATGTCAATGACGTTTTGATCGTGATTGGCACCGACAATGATATAGACCGATTTGAACATAAAGTGATGGAATAAATGAAAACTCGTCGATTGGCGAGTCCGTTAGGACGAAGACAGAGACGTAGTTGAATTTCTTATTAGCTAAAAAAAGGGAACCGGCCAAGCTGTTCCACTATTTGTCGAGAAAGGCTATTTTTCTCGGCAATTTTTTATTTGGTCAAAATCTATATTTATTGTGACTGCAACTAGGCCTGTTGATTTCCGTTCCGGGTACTCGCTTTCCACTGGGAGGTCCTGGAGCCTCCTCGGCGCTGAAAGCGCCTGCGGGTCTCCAGCGACCTCTATTTCCCGCAGGAGTCGAGTGCCCTCCACTCCAATCAAAAGGATGCAATTCGACCAAATTGATTCCAACACACGAAAAACAAAAAAATACCCTATAACCATCATCTTAAAAAAGAAGAGGAATCAGATTGGTGGCCAATATTCTTACTATAAAAAGGAACAATTTTACAAGGAAAAAAAGAATTCAATATCTTTGTCCATCAAGCAAAAAACGGTGTTAGTTTAGAACCCATTTATAAATAGAAACAGATCTTTTTCACTTTGGCAATTCTCTATTGGCACAACATTTAATTCGTCACTTATTTTATATTTATTGTAGGTGATGGTCTGTATGTAAAACACCTGTTGATTAGTGCGGAAGGCACGAAGACTCCTGCGGGAGTACGGGGCAGGGGAGACCCCGCAGGAGCGTAGCGACGAGGAGGCTCCACGGCACGCCCGCGGAAAGCGAAGTGCCTGGAGCGCTAATCAACAGACTTGTTGAAACCGCGGTGGATTTTTAAAAAAGGAGCATAATAAAAGGCTATCGAAAGTTTTTCGATAGCCTTGAGGAACCGCTAGCGGTTCCTTTTTTTATACTTCCATAATAATAGGTAAAATCATTGGTCTTCTCTTCGTTTTTTCATATAGGAATGGAGCCAGCGTATCGGTAATTTCATTTTTAATTTCTGACCATTGGCTTGTTTTTCGCTCCATTATCTTGTTAAGATGCTTGGTAATTAAATTTTGTGCATCATTGATTAGGTCCCCAGACTCACGCATATAAACAAATCCTCGTGAAATTAAATCTGGACCGGAAGCAATTTTAAATTCCTTCATGTTGATGCTGACAACAACTACTACTAAGCCCTCTTCAGATAAAATTCTTCTGTCTCTTAAAACGATATTGCCAATATCACCCACACCGCTTCCATCAATATATACATTCCCAGATGGAATCTTTCCGGCAACCTGGGCTGTATTTTCTGATAAAGCAAGGACTTCGCCATTGTCCATAATGAAGCAATTTTCTTCTAGCACGCCGCAATCGACGGCAAGTTTAGCATGCATTTTTTGCATCCTATATTCGCCATGAATAGGCATAAAGAATTTCGGCTTGATTAATCGGAGCATTAACTTTTGTTCTTCTTGTCCGCCATGACCGGATGTGTGAATATTACTTAATTTACCATGGATTACCTCGGCGCCCGCTCTAAACAACATATTAATCGTTCTTGAGACACTAATAGTATTTCCTGGAATAGGAGATGAGGAAAAGACCACAGTATCACCAGGAATAATTTGAATTTGTCTATGTGTGCCGTTAGCGATTCTCGATAACGCAGCCATTGGCTCTCCTTGGCTTCCTGTGCAAAGGATGGTTACTTTATCAGCCGGCAGGCGATTAATCTGACCAGCATCAACAAAGGTTTCTTTCGGTGCCCTAATATAGCCTAAATCAAGACCGATATTAATCGCTGCTTCCATACTCCGTCCAAATACAGCAATTTTGCGGCCGTATGTAACGGCTGCTTCTGTTACCTGCTGAAGTCTATGAATATTGGAAGCAAAAGTGGCAAAAATGATTCGTCCGTCTACCTTGCGGAAAATATCATCGATGCTTTCACCAACCCGACGTTCCGACATAGTGAAATCAGGAATTTCACTATTGGTACTATCAGATAATAAACAAAGCACGCCTTCTTTGCCGATTTCCGCCATTTTTGTTAAATTTGCTGGTTCTCCGACTGGTGTGAAATCAAATTTAAAATCACCTGTGTGGACGATCTGGCCCGGAGGCGTTTTTACGACAATGCCATATGAATCTGGGATACTATGGGTTGTCCGGAAAAAGGTAACCGATGTTTTCCGGAACTTAATCACATCATCTTCTTTGATTTCGATTAATTTAGCATTCCGCAATAGACCATGCTCTTCCAGCTTATTTTTAATTAACCCAAGTGCCAGCTTCCCTCCATAAATCGGAATATTGACTTCGCGCAATAAATAAGGAATGCCGCCTATGTGGTCTTCGTGGCCGTGGGTGACGAATAAGCCCTTAATTTTGTCTTCATTTTTAACTAAATAACTGTAATCAGGAATGACATAATCTATTCCTAATAATTCATCCTCGGGAAATTTAATTCCAGCATCAATTAAGATAATTTCATCTTGGAATTGTACCCCGTATGTGTTTTTGCCTATTTCACCCAATCCCCCCAGGGCAAAAACAGCTGCTTGATCGTTTTTTACAAATTTCATAAATTATCATATCTCCAATACTTTAAAGTTTTCGTTTTGCTGCTCATATTCTAAATAGGCTCCTTTTACCTCTTGAACATATTCAACATTAAATTTCCGTTCCGCAATTTTTGAAAGAACATTCCGTTTTGATTCACTTTCAACGAAAAGGGTTTTTGTATTTTCTCTAACTGGGACTTCGCTAATGCTTTCTTGATAGTAGACCTTAAATATCATTATTCTCGCTCCTTAATTCATCATGACTTTTTCTATTATATAAAACATTTTCATCTTTTTCATTATTTTCAGTGGAAAACTTAGTTTCATTATGAAATGTATGTAAAAATGCATGTTTTAATAGCTAATAAGAAAGTGTAAAATTTCCCCGAATTTTATACTTTCTTAACGCATAAATTCAACTACGCCTCATGAACCGTCCTAACGGACTCGCAATCCGGCGAGTTTTTATTTAATTTACAATAACGAAGGAGCCCTTCGCAACTTTGAAGGGCTCGAAAAGTTTAGGCAATCGATTTTTTTCTGAGTAATTCTTTCCACTGTTTTAAAAGCTTCTTCCTTAGCTTCTTTAACATAGTGGATCATCTCCTTACTTCTTATTTTAAACAATCCTTGTCCAATGTAAAGGTGGTGATGGCAGATAATTGAAATTTTTTGAAAGAGCCTTTTTTTACTATTATTATATGGTGAAATGGCTGAATTTTTTCATGGATAAACATGGAATAAGGGGGGAAGCAAACATAAAAAAAGGCTGTCCTTAAAACAGCCTCATCATCGTTCAATCGCGCTGGCCCCTTCAATTGGCTTTAAAGGGTCCTTTTTATCAATATGATCATAAAACATAATCCCATTTAAATGGTCGATTTCATGTTGAAAACAAATAGCAGGCAAACCTTTTAAGCGGATTTTAATTTCCTCGCCAGTTAGACTTGTTCCTTTTACAGTGACACGGGCATACCTCGGCACAAAGCCCGGAATCGATTCATCAACCGATAGACAGCCTTCGCCTGTTTGTAAATAGGCCTTTTCAACCGAATGACTGATGATTTTGGGGTTAAATAGAGCATAGCTGATAAGCTGTCCCTTGTCATCGGTGCAGTGAACAGCAATCATCCGTTTGGATACATTTATTTGCGGTGCTGCAAGTCCTATCCCAGGCCGCAGACCATATTTTTGCGCTATTTCAGGGTCCTGGCTGTTGATAACATATTCTAACAGACTCGAAAGAATCTGTTTATCCTCATTACTTGGCGGCATGGAAACTTCTGCTGCTGCCATCCTTAAAGTGGGATGTCCATCACGAATGATATCATCCATCGTTAACATAAACCTTCACTCCTATGTTCGAATAAAATTATTGTACTCATTAGTCTATCAAACATTTTGGGATTTGTTAACGGTGATGGTTCTTTACTTCTCGACAAAAGGGTATGTTGTCAAATAAACAAAGTAAAGATATAGTAGAGGGTGATAAGAAGGAAAGTAAGGTGCTTTATGATGAAAAGAAAACGGTATGTTCTGTTTATTTTCGCTCTTATTTTGATATTATCGGGCTGCACAAATGAAAAAGATCCCACGAAGGAAATGTATGATGTCCTAGAAAAGGTTGTAGCAAAAGAGAAAGGGTTTGAAGAACAACAGGAACCACTCGTTTCTCTGGAAAAGAAAGAAAAAGCCCTATATGACCAAATCATAAAACTAGGAATGAAGGAATATGAGCAAATTGTTAAGCTATCCGATGAGGCATTAGACTCTGCGGATAAAAGAAAAGAGCTTTTGGAAAAAGAAACAAACAGCTTAAAAGAGTCTGAAAAAGAATTTCAAAAGGTAAAAAAAATAAAGGATCAGTTAAAAGACCCGGAACAAAAAAAATTTGCAAATGAACTGTATGATATTATGATGCAAAGATATAGGGCGCATGATGTCTTATACAGTAATTATTCCGAGGCATTAAAAAATGATAAAGAATTGTATGAAATGTTTAAAAACAAAGAGCTCCCGCTAGATGCTCTGGAAGCCCAAGTTATGAAAGTAAATGAGACGTATAAAAACGTTCTTGCAGCAAACGAAAGTTTTAATAAGTTAACAGAGGAATACAATGCGACAAAGCTTTCGTTCTATAAACAGGCAGGAATAAAATCATCTAATAAATGACATTATAGAAAGTCAGCCGAAAAACAAGGCTGGCTTTTTTCTATATTATAACAACTCCAGATAAATGATGTTTTTTATATAACAGATTAGGATTATAAATTAATACAGGTTATTAGTCTGGGCGAAAAATAAATAATATGGATGTGGTGAAAAATTATGGTGTAAAGGATTTGACGCTTCAGATTGGATGGTGTAAACTCGGTTATGGAATGATATGTTGTATTAATATTTTCTATTGGAAATATTAATACAGATTATATGTGGCAGTTAGGTTCATGATTTTTACTTGAAAAAATTTGGAATACCCTATTTTCTTGCTTTTTTGGGTAACCTAACGTAGTGGATTTTATTTTAATAATAAGTATTTAAATAATGAAAGGAAGATGTGACCACGATGGCTTCTCAAACCAAAAATATGCCGTTGGATGCAGTTAAGTCACTCCAAGCAGCAGAAGAACAGTTTAAAACATTCCAAATCTTAAATGAAGAAGGGGAAGTTGTTAATGAAGGCGCAATGCCAGAATTAACAGACGAGCAGCTGCAGGAACTTATGCGGCGGATGGTGTACACAAGAATTTTAGACCAGAGATCCATTTCCCTAAATCGTCAGGGCCGTTTGGGTTTCTATGCACCGACAGCAGGACAGGAAGCGTCCCAGTTGGCATCACAATTTGCTCTTGAGAAAGAAGATTTTATTTTACCTGGATATCGGGATGTTCCTCAGTTAATTTGGCACGGACTGCCGCTTTACCAAGCATTCCTGTTTTCACGTGGACATTTTCATGGCAACCAAATTCCTGAGGGAGTTAATGTTTTATCTCCACAAATTATTATTGGTGCCCAATATGTGCAGACAGCAGGTGTGGCATTAGGACTTAAAAAGAACGGCACGAAGGCAGTAGCGATTACCTATACAGGTGATGGCGGCGCGTCCCAAGGAGACTTCTATGAAGGTATTAACTTTGCAGGTGCATTCAAGGCGCCAGCTATTTTCATAGTTCAAAACAACCGATTTGCGATTTCCACTCCAGTTGAAAAGCAATCTGCGGCTAAAACAATTGCCCAGAAAGCGATGGCTGCTGGAATCCCTGGTATCCAAGTCGATGGAATGGACCCGCTTGCAGTATATGCTGCCGTAAAAGATGCTCGCGACCGTGCCATCAATGGCGAAGGACCTACCTTAATTGAAACGTTAACCTATCGTTATGGACCACATACGATGGCTGGTGACGATCCAACCCGTTACCGTACTGCTGACCTTGATAATGAATGGGAAAAGAAAGATCCGCTTGTCCGTTTCCGTAAATTCCTTGAGAAGAAAGGCTTATGGAGTGAAGAAAAAGAAAATGAAGTAATTGAACAAGCAAAAGAAGATATTAAAGAGGCAATTAAAAAGGCGGATTCGGCTCCTAAACAAAAGGTTACCGATTTATTATCCATCATGTTTGAGGAAATGCCGGTTAATTTAAAAGAACAAAATGAAATTTATCAAGCAAAGGAGTCGAAGTAAGTCATGGCTCAAATGACAATGATTCAAGCAATTACTGATGCACTTCGTACGGAGTTGAAAAATGACCCTAAAACGTTAGTATTCGGCGAAGACGTTGGCGTAAACGGCGGTGTATTCCGGGCGACAGAAGGCCTTCAAAAAGAATTTAGTGAAGATCGTGTATTTGACACTCCTCTTGCCGAATCAGGAATTGGCGGACTAGCAATTGGTCTTGCTATGACAGGATTCCGCCCAATCCCTGAGATTCAATTCTTTGGCTTCGTATTTGAGGTAATGGATTCTATTGCAGGGCAAATGTCACGTATGCGCTACCGTTCAGGCGGTCGTTATCATATGCCGATTACTGTTCGTTCTCCATTTGGCGGCGGTGTCCACACGCCTGAGCTGCATTCCGATAGCTTAGAAGGTTTGATGGCGCAAACACCAGGGTTAAAAGTCGTTGTCCCATCTACGCCGTATGATGCAAAAGGATTATTGCTTTCAGCAATCCGTGATAATGACCCTGTCATTTTCCTTGAGCATTTGAAGCTTTATCGTGCTTTCCGCCAAGAGGTGCCAGAGGAAGAGTATACTATTCCACTTGGTAAAGCTGATGTAAAACGTGAAGGTACTGATTTATCTATTATTACTTATGGTGCAATGGTGCACGAATCTTTAAAAGCGGCAGATGAGTTAGCGAAGGAAGGACATTCTGTTGAAGTAATCGACTTGCGTACAATCAGCCCACTTGATATCGACACTATTATTGCATCTGTTGAAAAAACGGGCCGTGCGATTGTCGTTCAAGAAGCACAAAAAATGGCCGGTGTTGCTGCCAATGTAGTGGCTGAAATCAATGACCGTGCAATTTTAAGCCTAGAAGCACCAGTTCTGCGCGTGGCTGCACCGGATACTATTTATCCTTTCTCACAAGCCGAGTCTGTTTGGCTTCCAAATTACAAAGACGTAATTGAAACAGCTAAAAAAGTATTAACATTTTAATGAAAAGGGAAATAGGGCTTAACTGTTTCCCTATTGCCCTTGATACTAAAAGCAAACCACAAGCGAAATAGGAGGATGAATACCAGTGTCATTTCAATTTAAAATGCCTGACATCGGTGAAGGTATTCACGAAGGGGAAATTGTTAAATGGTTCATCAAACCTGGAGATCAGGTAAAAGAAGATGATGTCCTTTGTGAAATTCAAAACGATAAAGCTGTAGTTGAAATTCCTTCCCCTGTTGAAGGAACAGTACTTGAAGTATTAATTGGTGAAGGAACGGTAGCAACAGTAGGACAAGTTCTGGTGACTTTTGATGCACCGGGTTATGAAGACTTACAATTTAAAGGAGACCATGCGGAAGAACAGCCGCAGCCAGAAGCACAAGCAGCTCCTCAGCCGGCACCTTCTCCAGATACAAAACCTGTAGAAGCGCCATCTCAGCCTGCTGCACAGCCTCAAGAAGCTGCAGCGGCACAACCGCAGGCTGATGTGGATCCTAATAGACGCATTATTGCTATGCCATCTGTTCGTAAATATTCACGTGATAAAGGTGTAGAAATCAGTTTAGTGGCTGGGTCAGGGAAAAATGGCCGGGTTCTAAAAGAAGATATTGATTCATTCTTAAACGGTGGTGCACAAGCAGCGGCACCTCAAGCAGCAGCACCTGCAACTGAAGCTGCTGAAACGGTTGAAGCGCCTAAAGCTGCTGCACAAATTCCGCAAGGGCAATATCCGGAAACTCGCGAGAAGTTAAGCGGAATCCGCAAAGCAATTGCGAAAGCGATGGTCAATTCCAAACATACTGCTCCACATGTTACATTAATGGATGAAGTGGATGTAACAAAGCTTGTTGCCCACCGTAAAAAATTCAAGGAAGTTGCTGCCCAGAAAGGCATCAAGTTAACCTTCCTTCCATATGTCGTAAAAGCTTTAACAAGTGCATTGCGTGAATACCCTGTTTTAAATACATCGATTGACGATGCTGCCGGGGAAATTGTTCATAAGCACTACTTCAATATTGGCATTGCTGCTGATACTGAAAAAGGTCTATTAGTTCCGGTTGTTAAGGATGCAGACCGTAAATCAGTTTTCTCAATCTCTCAAGAAATTAATGAATTGGCTGACAAGGCTAGAAGCGGAAAGCTAGCTCCTGATGAAATGAAAGGCGGCTCATGCACAATCAGCAATATCGGTTCTGCTGGAGGACAATGGTTTACTCCAGTCATTAACCATCCTGAAGTGGCTATTTTAGGAATTGGCCGTATTGCCGAGAAACCGATTGTCAGAAATGGCGAAATCGTTGCAGCCCCTGTATTAGCCATCAGCTTAAGCTTCGACCATCGCATGATTGACGGTGCAACTGCTCAGAATGCACTAAATCATATCAAGCGATTGTTGAACGATCCAGAACTATTGTTAATGGAGGCGTAAGAAAAATGGTAGTTGGAGATTTTCCGATTGAAACAGAAACTATAGTCATCGGCTCTGGTCCTGGCGGGTATGTGGCAGCTATTCGTGCGGCTCAACTAGGACAAAAGGTAACAATTGTAGAAAAGGAATATGTAGGCGGAGTATGTTTAAATGTCGGCTGTATTCCTTCAAAAGCTTTAATCGCCGCAGGTCATCGTTATGAAACTGCGCTTCATTCCGAGGGCTTCGGGATTACAGCTGAAAATGTAAAGGTTGACTTCTCGAAAGTTCAAGAATTTAAAGCTGGTATCGTTAAAAAATTAACCGGCGGTGTAGAGGGCTTATTAAAAGGGAATAAAGTGAACATTGTACGCGGAGAAGCATACTTTGTGGATGCTAATACCCTTCGTGTAATCAATGAAGATTCTGCTCAAACTTATACTTTTAATAATGCTATTATTGCAACTGGTTCCCGTCCTATTGAACTGCCGGCATTTAAATATTCAAAGCGTGTTCTAAATTCGACTGGTGCCCTTAATCTAAACGAAATTCCTGAGAAAATTGTCGTGATTGGCGGCGGTGTTATCGGGATTGAACTTGGCGGTGCTTATGCAAACTTTGGCAGTCAGGTGACGATTTTGGAAGGTGCCGAGGAAATTTTAGGAATGGGCGTTTTTGATAAGCAAATGGCGGCCTTAGTTAAGCGCAACATGAAGAAAAAAGGTGCGGAGTTTTATACGAAAGCCTTAGCTAAAGGTGTGGAAGAGACAGAAAACGGCGTCGTGGTAACCTTTGAAACAAAAGGTGAAGAAAAGAAAATCGAAGCTGATTATGTTTTCGTCATGGTTGGACGACGTCCTAATACTGATGAAATGGGTCTTGAACAAGCCGGGGTGAAATTATCAGACCGCGGATTGATCGAAATCGATAAACAATGCCGAACTAATATTAGTAATATTTACGCTATCGGTGATGTCGTGGCAGGCCCTCAATTAGCCCACAAGGCATCATATGAGGCTAAAATTGCGGCGGAGGCAATTTCGGGACATCCGTCTGAAATTGATTATTTAGGAATTCCAGCCGTTGTCTTCTCTGAGCCTGAGTTGGCTGCAGTTGGATATACTGAGGCGCAGGCGAAGGAAGAAGGAATGGAAGTAACGGTTGCTAAGTTCCCATTTGCAGCAAATGGCCGTGCTCTATCGCTTGACTCAAGTGATGGTTTCTTACGATTAGTTACTCGGAAAGAAGACGGCCTTGTAATCGGTGCACAAATTGCCGGTGCAAACGCTTCTGATATGATTGCTGAGCTTGGCCTTGCGATTGAAGCAGGGATGACTGCAGAAGATTTGGCTATGACCATTCATGCCCATCCAACCCTTGGTGAAATCACTATGGAAGCAGCGGAAGTAGCTCTAGGAAGTCCAATTCACATCCTTAAATAATAAAAAAGAGTCCCTTTTGTGCATAAACACGAAAGGGACTTTTTTTATGGGGGAAATCAAATATTTGTAGTTAGTATTGCAAAGTTTTACAAATAATTTGCTGTTCCTATAATATAATTATTTTAATAAATGTAACTGCGTGGTGACAAAGATGAAGGTTTATATCGTCATGATGCTGCAATTTATTATTTGGAGTGGCTATACATTAATCGAATGGCTGTCAAAACATGATCAGCTTCTATTTAAAGTTATTATGTTTTTCGTCTTTTTTTATTTGGCTTTCATTATCGGCAACAAAATCACCAATTCTTTCCGTAAGACACTTTTTATTACCACATTAAGCCTAGTGGTCTATACATCAATCCATTACACCATGGCACGTTATATACATTAAAAAAAGCTCCCGATGGGAGCTTATTTTCTTGGGTAAAAATACATAATTCTTTCGTTAAAGAGGTGCAATTCTCCTTGAAGTTTTTTGGCCAGGAATTTGCAAAATTCATTTGCTTTTCCTTTATCTCCGTATGTAGATTGTTCCGGCAAGGTAACCTGAATATATGTCTGCTCATATTCCCCGCCTTCTTCTGTTTTGACAGTTTCTTTATCAACACCTATTAAAATGGCAAAGTAACGCTCATGGTCAGAATGTAAATAAAACCAGTTTCCTTTTCCTTCAGACGTTTCTTTTATCTCATAAGGTAGTGCTGCATCCTCAAATTGCCAATTCAGCTGATCGCCTGTTTTGCTTGTAATGTCTTTATAGTAGTGAAATAAATCCTTTACTTCTTCGATTGTAATCGTTTGCTTCGCTGATGAAGGCACGAGCTTTATATATGCATTTAAAGCCATCATTATCCCCCTTATATACCTGTAATATCACCTCTTTTATTCTAGCATTGAATAAAAAATAATGACAACTTAAATAGGAATATTTATAAACTTTTCTTTATTTGTCCAGTTCGAAGCTAAAATGTTTGTTATTGGGACATTTTTAACTCCTATTTAAATTATTAATTTTAAATGTGACATACAATTAGGCTTGAAATTTTTAATGTGATATATTATTATGATTTCAAGGATAGTAAATCGCTTTCAATTTAGTGATAATTCCATAAAAAAGGGGACTAATAAGCATGGGTACTATTGTATGCCAAACTTGTAATTCAACAATTGATCATTTTGAAGATGAAAAAGTTACGGTTCTCTATTCAAAATGCGGCTGCTGCTGCGAAAGCCATGGGGAAAAAGAAGTAAAATAAATATAATTTACTTAAAAATAAACAGGATTCCATTAGGAATCCTGTATTTTTTATTTGCTATTGAATTGCCTTATATTCTTTAATAACCCGGATTGTTTTCAGTTCATCGTCCTCAGGTCCTTGAACAGGCAGTCCGGCCTCCAGGTTTTTCTTTATATAGTGGAGGTTTTCTTTCGTAATAATCTCACCAGGAATAAAAATTGGGATTCCTGGAGGATACACCATAATGAATTCAGCAATTATTCTGCCCTCAGATTCCTCAAGTGCAACTACTTCCGTTTCAGAGTAAAACGCATCCCTCGGAGTTAAGGCAAGTAAAGGAATTTCCGGAAGGAGAACCTCAACAGGCTCAATCTTTTCAGAACGATGCTCATACTCTTTAGAAAGCTCCCTTAATGCGGTTACTAAAAGATCCCCTTCATTTTCCGTATCTCCTAAAGTAATTATACAGAGGATATTGTAAAGATCAGACATTTCCACTTCAATATTGTGCTTTTCCCGGAGCCAATTTTCTACTTCATAGCCCGTAAGCCCTAAATCTTTGACGGAAATAATCAGTTTTGTCGGGTCATAATCAAATATGGCTTTGGAATCTAAAATTTCTTCACCAGGGCAATAAAGATGTTCAATTTCGTTCACTCTTTGACGGATGGACTGCGAAAGGCGAATCGTTCTGTCAATTAATTCTCTTCCTTTCATCACCAGCTGTTTCCTGGCAACATCCAGCGAAGCCAATAATAAATAAGAAGTGGATGTTGTCGTCAGCATGCTGAGAATGGATTGAACATGTTTAACCGAAACAAGACCTTCTTTAACATTTAAAATGGAGCTTTGCGTCATCGAACCGCCAAGCTTATGAACGCTTGTTGCAGCCATATCCGCACCTGCCTGCATGGCTGATATTGGAAGGTCTTCATGGAAATGAATATGAACTCCATGGGCCTCGTCTACAAGGACAGGCACTTCATAAGAGTGGGCAATTTCCACGATTCTTTTTAAGTCGGCGGAAACTCCAAAGTAAGTAGGGTTAATGACTAATACCCCTTTAGCATCAGGGTGCTGTTCAAGTGCTTTTTCTACTGATTCCGGTGTAATGCCATGGGAAATCCCCAGCTCCATGTCAATTTCCGGATGGATAAATACAGGAATTGCACCTGAAAAGACAATCCCTGACATGACTGATTTATGGACATTTCGTGGCACAATGATTTTATCTCCAGGGCCGCAAACTGCCATAACCATTGTCATAATGGCTCCGCTGGTACCTTGGACGGAAAAGAAAGTATGGTCGGCACCAAAAGCTTCTGCCGCCAATTCCTGGGCCTGCTTGATCATTCCTTTAGGTGAATGCAGGTCATCAAGTGGTCCAATATTGATTAAGTCAATGGAAAGAGCATTCTCACCAATGAACTCTCGGAATTCCGGATCCATACCGGCTCCTTTTTTATGTCCAGGTATATGAAATTGAATTGGATTTCTATTGGCATGTGCTAATAAACCGCTAAAGAGCGGTGTTTGATTTTGGGACAATTTATACACACCTCTTATTAAAGATCTCTTATAAATAAATTCAAAAAAACAAATTGAATTATAGCATTAAATATGTGGTCTGCATAGGAATTCTGTAAATTTTTATCCGAATGGATTTATAAAATTTAGTTTCCCAAAAGAAAAGGAAATTTACCCGTTTGAAACGAAATAACAAATAACGACTAATTAAGGAGTGATTTTTAAAATGAATTGGCAGACACGAGTAACGGAAATATTAAATATCCGCTATCCAATTATTCAAGGCGGGCTTGCGTATTTAGCTTATTCTGATTTAGCCGCAGCCGTATCCAATAGTGGCGGCCTTGGGCAAATTACGGCCATGTCCTTGGCAAGTCCTGAACTTCTTAGAGAAGAAATTAAGAAGGTTAGAGAATTAACCGATAATCCTTTTGGAGTGAATTTTGCCATCGGACAAACCGGAAGGCCTTTTGCTGACTTTTTGCAGGTTGCTATTGATGAAGAGGTACCTGTTATTTCTATGACTGGCGGAAATCCGGCTCCTATTTTTGAACAATTACAGGGTACAACCATTAAAAAGCTTGTCCTTGTTGCTGCAAGAAGGCAGGCAGTGAAGGCGGAGGAACTTGGCGCTGATGCCGTAATGGTAGTTGGTCAGGAAGGTGGAGGGCATCTTGGCCGTGATGATCTAGGTACCATGGTGTTAATTCCTCAGGTTGTCGATTCAGTGTCAATACCTGTTATTGCTTCGGGCGGAATAGGTGACGGCAGAGGGCTAATGGCTGCACTCAGTTTAGGTGCTGAAGGAATAGAGATGGGTACTCGTTTTATTGCCACTAAGGAATGTGTTCATGCTAATGATGTGTATAAAAATGCATTGATTGAAGGCACTGAAACTGATACAGTGGTGATTAAGCGCTCGCTCGGCGCACCAGCAAGAGCAATTGCGAACACATGGACAGATAAAATTCTTGAAATTGAAAAGAATCATGGCGGTTATGAAGAGCTTAAGGATTTTATTAGTGGAAAAGCTAATCAACGGTACATTTATAATGGTGAAGTAGATGAAGGCTTCGCGTGGGCGGGCCAGGTCATGGGACTTATTAAAGACGTACCGTCTACTGCCGAGCTTTTTGATCGGATTATCCTTGAAGCTGAACAAATTCGCCGGAAGTGGAAAGAATAAGAAACAATACAAAAGAGAAAACAGCAGGTGATCACATGGAATATCAGTATCCAATAGACTACAGATGGTCGACAGAGGAGATTGTCGATGTCGTTCATTTCTTTGAAGCCATTGAAAAAGCGTATGAATCCGGAATTGAACGCGACCAGTTGATGTCCGTCTACCGGAGATTTAAGGAAATTGTCCCAAGTAAAGCAGAGGAAAAGACCATTTGCGGTGAATTTGAAGAAATCAGCGGATATTCATCCTATCGGGCCATAAAAAAAGCAAAAGAAGCTTCTCCCGGTGACCGGATTACGATGAAATAAACAAAGGAGACAGCAACTGTCTCCTCAGATTGTCGAGAAAGTGTATTTTTCTCGGCAATTTTTTATTTTTTGTTTAAACCTAAATTGTGCTTGTCCCTGATAACCTGCCTGTTGATTTCCGCTCCGGGCACTCGCTTTCCGCGGGGAGGTCCTGGAGCCTCCTCGGCGCTGAAAGCGCCTGCGGGGTCTCCAGTGACCTCTATATCCCGCAGGAGTCGAGTGCCCTCGGCTCCAACCAACAGGGGGGCAAATCTATCTAAAAGATTGCAACACACCTTTTTCTAACCTTGCTAAGTGTGTTGCAATATTTTTATATTTTTGGCAGGCAGTTAGAAGAGCCTTCTATTGAACAATTTAACACCAAGTGCCACCCGTTTTGTCCAATAGAAGTGTTTTATTGGACATTTTCATATGAAAAACCACCCGTTTTGTCCATTAGAAGCCTCCTACACTCAAAGCCACACCTGTTTTGTCTTTAAGAAGCCTTTTATTGGACATTTTCCATTTGGCTTCCTACCCTTGTCCTATATCATCTTTTCTTATTTTGTAAGTTGAAGGTCTTTAATGAATACACCTGTTGAAAAGCTTATATATTCATTATGTCTTAACAATTAAGGTGTGAATTATTAAAAAAATAAGTATAATAAAAGGCTATCGTAAGTTTTTCGACAGCCCAAGAGAGACAGCAACTGTCTCTTTTATTTTAAATTACAAGCAATTTTATAAATCGGCGCAACTTTTTGAAAAACATTTTCGATTTCGTTTATCAAGCCTTCAGAGCCAAGCGCAATAGCAGCTTCTCGCTCTATTGTATAGCCGCATAATAGTTCTGCTTTTTTTATTGTTTGTAAGCGGTCGATAAGCCCCTTTAATTCTTCCTTTGACATTTCCCTGTGTGATAAAGTATCAGGCTTCGTATGATCAGCGGACCACGCAAATTCTTTTGGTATTTCTTTATATATTTTGGTCAATTTTTTTGACAGGCGAGCTGCGATTACTTCCTTTTGTGGAGCTTCATAAATAACCGCAAACCAAATAAATAAGTGGGTATGCCACAAGCCGATTTGAAAATGTGGCAGCATTTTATAGCCGCGCGGATTATTGGCGAAAGCCACCCAGGTATCCTTTGGCGGATTAACTGTCCGCCTTGCATGTTTGGCAATATGAACAAACATTTCATCTCCTGTTAATACATTCAAGGCTGGGGTGAAATGATGGCCCAATTGCTCTAATTTAGGACGAATGGAGGTTTTTAAGGCTTCCATTCTATTCTCCAATCCTTCGACCAAAAACACATTAAAATCTTCTTCAGTAAATCCTTTAAAATCCATCCCTATACCTCCTACAAGCAATTCCCCAAACATTGTAGCATAATGCCTTAACAGACATGAAATGAATAGCATTCTGGGTTAAAGCACATATTTGTTCCAACATTTCAAAATGCCTCATATTATACAGTAAAAAAATAATCCAAAATGAATCGATAGGGGAGGAGAAAAGGTGAAGCAGTTGATGAATACATCACTTAAAAAAGTTGGCGAAAAGCAAAAAGCAGCGGTTCTAAGATTGGAAATGGACTATGAATTAGCAGTTTTATTTGAAGCGATTGAAGAAAAAGACGAGAAAAAAATCAAAGAATGCAAACAGAAGCTTGAAAGAATCCGTTTAGAATTAATGCGGCTAAAAGCTTTTTAAAAATAAATTTGTATTAATAATTTAAGGGGATACAAAATAGAATGAAACGAAAAGTTTTCATGCTCTAAACGAACTCCAATATGGACGGGGGAGTTCGTTTATTATTGTGTTGGGAAAAACGCTAATAAGAGCAATAAAGGCGGCTAAAAGTTGATGATTGGCTTATCTTTGATTAAGCTATAGATACATGAAATTTTTTCCGTATCTCATACTACATACATCGAAAGCTCACAAGAAATAAAGATAAATTGGAGTGAAGAAGGATGAAATGGGAAAGTCTTTATTCCCAGGCGAAACAATGGGTAAACGAAGCAGGAGAGAGGATTCGGCAATCCTTTAATCAGCGCTTAAGTATTCAAACCAAATCAAATGCCAATGATTTGGTAACAAATATTGATAAAGAAACAGAACAATTTTTTATCAAAAAAATAAAAGAGGCTTACCCTCATCATAAAATCATGGGAGAAGAAGGGTTCGGAGATAAATTGGACAGCCTTAAGGGAATCGTCTGGATGATTGATCCAATCGATGGAACGATGAACTTTATTCATCAGCAAAGAAATTTTGCGATTTCTATCGGGGTCTATGAAGACGGTGTTGGTAAAATTGGGTTAGTTTATGATGTGGTTCATGATGAATTGTACCATGCTTTCTCCGGCAAGGGAGCCTATTTGAATGAAACTCCCATTGCGAATTTAAGCGAGACTGCAGTGAATAAGTCCATTATTGCCTTGAACGCAACATGGGTAATGAAAAATCACCGAATTGATCATAATTTGTTAATTCCATTAGTTAGGGATGCAAGAGGGACAAGATCTTATGGGTCAGCGGCTTTAGAAATGGTGTTTGTGGCTACTGGACGGGTAGATGCGTATATTTCTATGCGTCTGTCACCATGGGATTATGCTGCAGGGGCTGTGATTATCGAGGAGCTTGGTGGAGTTGTCACTAATTTAAGGGGAGAAAAGCTGGATTACCTAACACAGGACTCCCTTTTTGTCGCCAAGCCGGGGCTGCATCAAACGATTCTTCAAGAATATTTAAAGGACGGAAAATGGTAAGAGGCGGACTTAAAGGTCGGCCTCTTTTTTACGCTAATAAGAAAGTATAAATTTAACTACGCCTCATGAACCGTCCTCACGGACTCGCCAATCGGCGAGTTTTCATTTATAATGTTCCGTTTTCGCGCATTTTCTTTTTTGTTTTAAAACCAAGTCCCATTATAACGACAACAGCAATAATACATCCTAATATTCCTAGCAGGCTCTTTTCGGCTATTGCAATACCTATTCCCATAATGCTTGCTGCGGTAAGGATTGCATAAATGAGGAACGGCCATTTCACTTCTTTCATGATTTTTACCCCTTTATCAAAACTTTATTTTTCATTTACAAAAAAATACTTTTAGGTTTCCACTTCTATTATGGTATAATGTTTTAGTTGTAAATGAAACTATAAATAGATTTTACCCGAAAATAGTCAGGAGTGGAACTTCTTTGAAAAAAAGAGATAATATAAGAAACATTGCGATTATTGCACACGTTGACCACGGAAAAACCACCTTGGTGGACCAGTTATTAAAACAGGCAGGAACGTTCCGTTCAAATGAGCATGTTGAGGAACGAGCTATGGATTCCAATGATTTGGAAAGAGAGCGCGGCATTACAATCCTTGCCAAAAATACTGCTATTCAATATAAAGATACGAGAATTAACATCCTGGATACTCCCGGACACGCTGACTTCGGCGGGGAAGTAGAGCGGATTATGAGAATGGTCGATGGTGTTCTGCTCGTGGTGGACGCCTATGAAGGCACTATGCCGCAAACAAGATTTGTGTTAAAAAAGGCGTTGGAACAAAATCTGACTCCAATCGTTGTCGTGAATAAAATCGACCGTGACTTTGCCCGACCAGCCGAGGTTGTAGATGAAGTTATTGACTTGTTCATCGAATTGGATGCCAATGAGGAGCAATTAGAATTCCCTGTCATTTATGCATCAGGCATCAATGGAACAGCAAGTTTGACTCCAGACAAACAGGATGAAAACATGCAGTCATTATATGAAGCCATTATTGAACACATTCCTGCTCCAATCGATAACAAGGATGAACCCCTGCAATTTCAGGTAGCCCTTCTAGATTACAGTGACTATGTTGGAAGAATTGGGATTGGCCGGGTCTTCCGCGGAACGATGAAGGTTGGACAACAGGTTGCTTTAATGAAGCTTGATGGCTCAGTCAAACAGTTCAGAGTAACGAAAATTTTTGGTTTCTTTGGATTAAAGCGCGAGGAAGTTCAAGAAGCGGTTGCCGGTGACTTAGTGGCTGTTTCTGGTATGGAAGATATTAATGTCGGGGAAACCGTCTGTCCAGTAGAAAATCAAGAAGCCCTGCCGGTGCTAAGGATTGATGAACCGACCCTGCAGATGACCTTTGCAGTCAATAACAGCCCATTTGCCGGCCGTGAAGGCAAATATTTAACATCCAGAAAGATTGAGGAAAGACTTCAAGCTCAATTGCAAACAGACGTCAGCTTACGTGTTGAAAATACGGATTCACCGGATGCCTGGATTGTTTCCGGACGCGGAGAACTGCATTTGTCCATCTTAATTGAAAACATGCGCCGTGAAGGATATGAGCTTCAAGTATCCAAACCAGAAGTTATTGTTAAGGAAATTGATGGAGTACGCTGTGAGCCAATCGAGAGGGTACAAATTGATGTTCCTGAGGAGCATACAGGTTCTGTCATGGAATCTCTTGGAGCTCGCAAAGGTGAAATGCTTGATATGATTAATAATGGAACAGGTCAGGTTCGGCTAATATTTAATGTTCCTGCCCGCGGCTTAATTGGCTACACAACAGAATTTTTGACGCTGACTAGAGGGTACGGAATCATCAATCATACATTTGACAGCTACCAGCCAATGGCTACGGGTCAGGTTGGCGGAAGAAGACAAGGTGTTCTTGTCTCAATGGAGTCTGGTAAAGCATCGACTTATGGTATAATGCAAGTGGAAGACCGCGGAACCATTTTTGTTGAGCCGGGAACGGAAATTTACGAAGGAATGATCGTAGGGGAACATACCCGAGAAAATGACCTTACAGTTAATATTACGAAGGTTAAGCAGGCAACAAACGTTCGTTCTGCTAATAAAGATCAGACTTCTGTTATTAAAAAACCTCGTCTCTTGACCTTGGAGGAATCATTGGAGTATTTAAACGATGATGAATTTTGTGAAGTCACTCCACAATCAATCCGCTTGCGGAAGAAAATTTTAGATAAAAACGAACGGGAACGTTTGGCTAAAAAGAAAAAATATGCTGAAATGAGTTAATAAAAGGAGTGCAATTTAAATGGAAGGATTCTCCCCCACTCTAAGATTTTTCATGCAGCTTACAGATGTTAAAACGGCTGTTTGGCTACAGTTTATATATATCGTGATTTTAGCTGTCGTTGTTTATAAATTAGGATATGCGAAGAAGCTGCCTCTTTTAAAAAACGTGGTCATTTATACCTGTCTCGTAATTGGATGCTTAGTTTTGCTGATCCTTTCTTATGCATTGCCAGTAGCCGAAGCGTTAGCTGTATCTGCGCTAATCTTAATAATATATAAAATCCGCCTGCATCAATCGAAAAAGCAGCAGTCAGAAGCAAAGTAATGGGGGGATACGATGAATTCCGTTCAGGATGTTTTATATAATTGGCTTACCATAAAAGTAGTTAGTGATGCCCGTCCGGAAGATACGGCTGCGATAGATACCCTAAAGCATTTCGAACGAATGCTTAAGGATGAATACCTTATTAGCAATGTTGAAATTACGCACGATGAAATGATGTATTATGTTGCCTATCAGCAGGGTGAAGATAGTAAGAAAACACGCTTCCCACGGGAATTAATTGAAGTTATGCTGGATCAAATCAGTAGAGAACCAGAGAAATACGAAAACTTTCCTATTGCAGATTAAAAAAAGAGGCTGACCCGAAAAGTCAGCCTCTTTACCATTCATCCCTATCTGATTTTGGCCTGAGAAAACGGAAATTTCCGGTTTCCAGCCGGTCGTTCGTTTTTTTCGCTATACGTTCCTGACATGGATCGCACATATATGTATGGATTGGACGATTTCTTAAGCGTTTTGCCTCTGGAGATTCGTCATCAATCGTTTCAATTTTATCACAAAGCACGCATTTAACTCTCATTTTGCACCTCTTTATATTTCTTGGTTACTACTTATTATACTATAGTATCAAGGCTGTCTGTAGGGGAACTGTGTATTAGTTGAAGAAAAAAAGAGATAGTAGTAATATGGGAATATCTGTTTTAAGACAGCATGAAGAAAAGGGAGTTGAAAATAGAAATGGTCAATCAAGTCGAACCAAAATTAATTAAACCATTATATGAGGAATTGCAAAAAGAAAGATTTGTTACGCTGGCTACCGTTGATTATGAAACAGGTGGACCAAATGTCAGTGCAATATCCTGGGTACTTGCAAAAGATGAAAATATCATCTATTTTGCGGTTGATAACCGTTCCAGAATCATCGAAAATATAAATAAAAATAATCATGTCGTGATTAATATAATTGCTAATGAGTCTACATACTCCATCCAGGGAGAAGCTAATTTAAAAGAAGAAAGACTGAAAGATGTTCCGTTAAAACTGGCCCTTATTGAAGTGAAAATTAAGGAAGTAAGGGATGTCATGTTTTATGGCTCTAAAATTGTTCAGGAAGTCCAATATGACAAAACCTATGATAAAAATGCCGCTGAAAGATTGGACAGGCAGGTCATGGATGCAATAAGAAAAGCTTAGCCTACAGCTAAGCTTTTTTCTCATTTATGATAATTAGACTGTTTTTCCTGCTCTTTTTCAAGCTGGTTTTCTTGTTTTGCAGGGAGCTTTTTATCGGGTTCTTCCGTTGCATTTTTCGGATTAGGGGTTATTAAATCTCCAGGTATTTCCGGCATTAACCTCCCGGCAACGTCAGCCAGCTCCTCCATAATCCCTTGGATTGGACGCCCATTGTTTATATCTGCCTGAATTTCTTTGAGCCGCTCAGTGGTATCGGCATCTGCTACAACGATGGCATTGGCACCATAGCGGTCCTTTTTGAGGCTTTCTGCCACGGAATATTTTATAGTCCCCACCTGAGAACGGTCAATTTTGGCATTTACATCGATTCCAACGATTGCGTAACGCCCTATTACCACGGCAGTTGCATCATTTACATTCGGTACACTTGTCGCCAGCTCCACCAACCGCTTTGATATTTCCTGACCCGTTTTTCGGTCTACACTTTCTATGTAGCTATTTTTTACATTTACTAATTTATTTTGTTGATTTTTTGCTGTCTCGTTTTTTTGATTCGTATTACATCCCGTTAATAATAAGAAAATGGCAGCTGTCACTAAAATCTTCTTCATAAAAAACCCTCCCAAAAAGCTAATTAAAAGACTGGGAAAATTCACATGAGATTCTCTTTGATATGAAGGTCCCAACTAACAATTATTGTGCGGAACACCTTCTATCTTTATTCCAATAAACATATATTTTACCAAAGTCCAACCGGCAAAATGGCATGTATAGTAACGTTACACTTTCCTTACACCAAGTAAAGCAGGAGGCGTCGCTTTGAGTAAAATATACGTGTTAGATACAAACGTCTTATTACAAGACCCGTATTCCATTTTTTCCTTTCAAGATAATGAAGTAGTTATTCCTGCAGTCGTACTCGAAGAAGTGGACTCAAAGAAAAGGTACATGGATGAAATAGGTAGAAACGCTAGGCATGTATCAAGATTAATTGATGGTCTCAGAGCCTCGGGAAAGCTCCATGAAAGAATCCCGCTCGAAAATGGGGGAACCATCAGAATTGAGCTAAATCACCGATCATTTCATGAGCTTCAAGATATTTTTGTTGAAAAAACGAATGATAATAGAATTCTTGCGGTTGCAAAGAATTTGTTTTTAGAGGAACAAACAAAGGAGAATGGGAAACCTGTTATTCTAGTCAGCAAGGATGCATTAGTAAGAGTAAAAGCGGATGCCATCGGTCTATCTGCAGAGGATTTTCTAAATGACAGGGTGGTGGAAGTTGATTCTTTATATACGGGATTTCTTGAGGTCTATATCCCAAAAGACCTGTTAAACCGTTATTATGAGAAAGGAGAACTTCTACTATCAGAAATTACGAATTATACCTTTTATCCAAACCAATTTCTGATATTAAAGGATGCCCTCGGCAGCTCGGCCTCGGCGATTGGGATGGTTAATATAACGGCCAAGAAGGTCAAGAAGCTAGCGCTGAACCAAGAACATGTTTGGGGAATTCATTCGCGGAATGTACAGCAAACAATGGCAATCGAATTGTTGCTGCGAAAAGATATCCCGCTAGTAACTTTAATCGGCAAAGCAGGAACAGGAAAAACCTTGCTGGCATTAGCCGCTGGACTTATGCAGACAGAAGATTTTCACGAATATAAAAAACTGCTCGTAGCCCGGCCGATTGTTCCTGTCGGCAAGGATTTAGGCTTTTTGCCAGGTGAAAAACAGGAAAAGCTGCGGCCGTGGATGCAGCCAATTTATGATAATTTGGAATTTCTGTTTAATACAAAAAAACCTGGGGAACTGGATGCAATCTTAGCTGGTATGGGATCCATTGAGGTGGAGGCACTAACTTATATTCGGGGAAGGAGTCTTCCTAAGCAATTTATTATTATCGATGAGGCGCAGAATCTGACCAAACATGAAGTGAAAACGATTATAACCAGGGTTGGAGAGGACAGTAAGATAGTTTTAATGGGGGATCCGGAGCAGATTGATCATCCATATCTTGATGCTTATAATAACGGTTTAACCTATGTCGTGGAGAAATTTAAAAATCAAGTCATTTCCGGTCATGTGAAACTATTAAAAGGGGAAAGGTCGGGATTGGCACGACTGGCCGCGGATTTATTGTAAGTAAAAACGGGCAAGATTGCCCGTCCTATTTTACGATAAAACTTGTTACTTTTTTAATAGGGTTTTGCTGGTTTGAGCCGTCCCCAAAATAAACGTGAACAGGACCATCAGCGGATAGCTGCTTGCCTTTATCTGAGAAGCCCAAAATCAGTTCATAGGCCTCATTTAAAGGCAGCTCATAATTATCATCTTCTGTTTCAATTACAAGCGCTCTGGCAGTGCTTTCCGGCTCGGAATTTTTCAGAAATGGTTTAAACAGAATTCCAAAGGTTCCGGTTAGCATCTTTTGTTTTTCATATATGCGCTCTGTTTTTAATGTCGGAGGGAAGACGGCTCCTTCCATAATTTCACGGTCCCAGTGCTTTGACACGGCTTTTGTATATGCTTCCGTAGAATCGGTATTATCTTTTTCAGTTGAAAAATGAGTAGTTAAATCAAGCCGGCGATCATCGAAAATCCAAACACTTGGGTCAAGTGTGATTGGATATTTTACTTTACCTGTAATATTGATAATGCGTTCCATTGTCAATCCTCCTTTTTAGCTAATAAGAAAGCATAAAATTTCCCTAAATTTTATGCCTTCTTAACGCATAAATTCAACTACGCCTCTGTCTTCGTCCTAACGGACTCGCCAATAGGCGAGTTTCCATTTACATTACTAAGTATAGCCTTTTTCTGCTCGAAAGTCATAATTATTCAATCGAGCGGCAGCTAAGCCTCATTGTTCTTGCAATTTTCCGCTGCAAAAGGTAAAATTTATAGATAAGTTGAATATTCGCTCTGAAATGGGGGGATCAATGTTGGCGTCTGAAATGATCGTGAATCACCAGGAAAAAGCTTTTGCCTTATTGCAGGCAGACGCTGAAAAAATATTAAAGCTTATCAAAGTGCAAATGGACAATCTCACGATGCCTCAATGCCCTCTTTATGAAGAGGTGTTGGATACCCAAATGTTTGGCCTATCTAGAGAAATAGACTTTGCGGTAAGATTGGGCTTAATAGATAGCAAGGATGGGAAAGCGATTTTAGATCAATTGGAACGAGAACTATCTGTGCTTCACGATGCATCCATAAAAAAATAACGCAAAAGGACTCAAACAATGCTTGCGATTGTTTGAGTTTTTTGTTATATATAGAGTTAATATTTTTTACCTCACTTTTCTGAATTTTCTCTATTAAAATCTTGTAACAAATAATTGTTTCATCAAGTCATAACATGAAATTTCGATTATAATAGAATGATATAAACCTAAATTGAAAATGAGGATGTAAGCATGGTAAAGAAAATATTGAAATCATATGATTATTCCCTAATCATTACCATTATACTTTTATGTACTTTTGGATTAATCATGATCTATAGCTCCAGCATGGCTTGGGCCGTCCAAAGGTATGATGTGCCAAGTGATTATTTTTATCAAAAGCAAAAAATGTGGCTGCTATTGTTTGCTTGCATCTTCCTTTTTACAGCTATCATTCCGTATAAAATTATGAAGTTTACGCAAGTAATGGTATTTATTGTTCTGACCTCCCTTATCACTTTATTGGGACTTTTCGTATTTGGTACTGTCGCAGGTGGTGCACAAAGCTGGTATCAGATTGGTGGTTTTAAATTTCAGCCTTCTGAATTTGTGAAACTGGCTATTATCATTTATTTGGCAGCTGTTTATTCGAAGAAGCAGGATTATATAAACCAATTTAACAAAGGGGTACTTCCTCCAATTTTCTTTCTTTTTATTGTTTGTGTATTAATTGCTCTTCAGCCTGATTACGGCACAGCGAGCATCATTGCGCTCATTGCCGGCATGGTCATTTTTAGTTCTGGAATGAATTATAAAACGATCGGGAAACTGCTTGTGATGGCTTTAATCATTATCCTGCCTCTTTTTATTGCGGCTAAGGGTTTTATCTTTTCTGAAAAACGGCTTGAACGATTCTCATCTTGGGGTGATCCGTTTGCTGATGCCCAAAACGCTGGATTTCACCTTGCAAATTCCTTTATTGCAATAGGACAGGGCGGAATAAATGGTTTGGGGCTAGGTAAAAGCATTCAAAAGCTAGGCTATTTGCCGGAATCTCATACTGACTTTATTATGGCGGTAATTGCCGAAGAATTAGGAATCTGGGGTGTAGGCTTTGTCATTCTGTTACTAGCTTATATTGTTTTGCGTGGGATTTATATCGGCTTACAATGTAAGGACCCCTTCGGTAGTCTCCTTGCGATTGGGATTTCAAGTATGATTGGGATTCAAACCTTTATTAATCTTGGCGGGATATCTGGGGTTATTCCGTTAACAGGTGTTCCGCTGCCGTTCATCAGCTATGGAGGTTCCTCCTTGTTAATGCTGGCTGCGGCAATGGGAATCCTTGTGAACGTTTCTATGTTTGTTAAATATGAGAAAAAATATAAAACAAAAAAACAAACAGCTGATACTAAAGTGCAAAGCGGTAATGGAAAAGTTATTTATATGAAATAAAAATGAGGGGGCTGATTATCAGCCTCCCGCATTTTTAAAAATACATAGATTGAGGTGTTTTATGTGGCAAGACAAATAAATAAAATATTGGTTGCAAACCGTGGGGAAATTGCAATTAGGGTTTTTCGCGCCTGTACTGAACTGAATATTCGAACTGTTGCGATTTATTCTAAGGAGGATTCCGGCTCTTATCATCGCTATAAAGCAGATGAGGCATATTTAGTGGGCGAAGGGAAGAAACCAATTGATGCCTATCTAGATATTGAAGGAATCATTGGGATTGCTAAAAGAAGTGGTGCAGACGCCATTCATCCGGGCTATGGGTTTTTGTCGGAGAATATCCACTTTGCCAGACGCTGCGAGGAAGAAGGGATCGTGTTTATCGGTCCTGCTTCTAAACATTTAGATATGTTTGGCGATAAGGTAAAAGCCCGCTACCAGGCTGAACTGGCGGGAATACCAGTTATACCAGGGAGCGGTGGACCTGTTAACAGTGTTGAGGAAGTGCTGGAATTTGCCGAAGAACATAGCTTCCCAATCATCATCAAAGCAGCGCTTGGCGGCGGTGGACGAGGAATGAGAATTGTCAGAAGCCGCGAAGAAGTTCGTGAAGCATTTGAACGGGCTAAATCAGAAGCAAAGGCAGCCTTCGGAAACGATGATGTTTATCTGGAAAAATTAATTGAAAAACCAAAACATATTGAGGTTCAGATTATTGGAGATAAAGAAGGAAATATCGTTCATCTTTTTGACAGGGATTGCTCTGTCCAGCGGCGCCACCAAAAGGTGGTCGAGATTGCTCCAAGCGTCTCCCTTACTGCTGAGTTAAGAAAGCGGATTTGTGATGCGGCTGTAAAATTAATGAAAAATGTCAATTACATCAATGCAGGAACAGTGGAATTTCTAGTTTCGGAGAATGATTTTTATTTTATTGAGGTAAACCCCCGTGTTCAAGTGGAGCATACCATTACGGAAATGGTAACAGGTATCGATATTGTCCAGACACAGATTTTAGTTGCAGAAGGACATGAACTGCATGGGCCTTTAATTGGGATACCAGAACAAGAAAAGATTCTTTTATATGGATATGCTATTCAATCCAGGGTTACAACAGAAGACCCGTTAAATAACTTTATGCCTGATACCGGTAAAATTATGGCGTACCGCTCTGGCGGTGGTTTTGGCGTACGACTGGATGCCGGGAATGGATTTCAAGGCGCAGTCATTACTCCTTACTATGATTCTTTATTAGTGAAGCTTTCCACATGGGCATTGACGTTTGAACAGGCATCTGCAAAAATGGTTCGTAATTTGCAGGAATTCAGGATAAGAGGAATCAAAACGAATATTCCATTTTTAGAAAACGTTGTGAAACACGAATTGTTCCTAAACGGCAAGTATGATACCTCCTTTATTGATACAACACCAGAGCTGTTTATTTTCCCAGTCCGTAAAGACAGGGGAACAAAAATGCTGTCCTATATCGGCACTGTCACAGTAAATGGTTTTCCGGGCGTGGAAAAAAAGAAAAGACCCGTTTTTTCTAAGCCGCGAATTCCTTCTCTGCCATATGATTTAGCATATAAAGAAGGGACTAAACAAATTTTAGAAAAGCAAGGAGCAGATGGCCTCGTCCAGTGGGTAAAAGACCAAAAGCAGGTGCTGTTAACTGACACAACTTTCCGAGATGCCCATCAATCATTGCTGGCAACACGGATGCGCACAACTGATATCGCTCATATCGCCGAACCGACAGCAAAGCTATTGCCGGAGCTATTTTCTTTTGAAATGTGGGGAGGAGCTACGTTTGACGTGGCCTACCGGTTCCTTAAGGAAGACCCTTGGGACCGACTCTTGAATCTTCGCGAAAAGATTCCGAATGTTCTGTTCCAAATGTTAATTCGCGGAGCAAATGCTGTTGGGTATAAAAACTATCCTGACAATTTGATCAGGGAATTTGTTACGCAATCGGCGTCGGCTGGGATAGATGTGTTTCGAATTTTTGACAGCTTAAACTGGATCAAGGGAATGGAAGTGGCTATCGACGCTGTAAGGCAGACCGGAAAGATCGCCGAAGCCTCCATTTGTTATACTGGGGATATATTGGACCCAACGAGAACGAAATACAATCTTGAATATTATAAAAACCTCGCCAAAGAGCTTGAAAATCAAGGTGCCCATATTCTTGGCATAAAGGATATGGCAGGCCTATTGAAGCCAGAAGCTGCTTACCGGCTGGTGTCAGAATTAAAAGCGACAATCGATATACCAATCCACCTTCATACTCATGATACTAGTGGTAATGGGATTTATACTTATGCCCGTGCAATCGATGGAGGTGTAGATATTGTCGATGTTGCCATGAGTACAATGGCAGGGTTAACATCCCAGCCGAGTGGTAACTCCCTTTATTACGCTTTAGAAGGCAATCAGCGAAAGCCTGATGTAAACATCGATGCTCTAGAAAAGCTATCCCATTATTGGGAGGATGTCCGCAAATATTATCAAGATTTTGAGTCCGGAATGATGTCGCCGCATTCGGAAATTTATCAGCATGAAATGCCAGGAGGACAATACAGCAACCTTCAGCAGCAGGCAAAGGCAGTCGGGCTTGGCGAGCGCTGGGATGAAGTTAAGGAAATGTACTCCCGTGTTAACCAAATGTTTGGCGATATTGTCAAGGTAACCCCATCCTCAAAGGTTGTTGGCGATATGGCGTTATTCATGGTGCAAAATGACTTAAATGAGGAAGACGTCATATTAAAAGGAAATTCGCTCGATTTCCCTGATTCAGTTGTTGAATTGTTTGAAGGTTATTTAGGTCAACCGCATGGCGGATTCCCTGAGGAGCTGCAGAAGGTGATTTTAAAGGGCAAGAAGCCTTTGGAAGTGCGACCTGGAGAACTGCTTGAACCAATTGATTTTAATTCGTTACAAGAAGAGCTTTATGAGGAATTGGGAAGACAGGTAACTGATTTTGAAATTATTTCGTATGCCCTTTATCCAAAGGTGTTTATGGAATATGCTAAAACAACAGAGCTGTATGGGGATATTTCCGTTCTTGATACTCCAACCTTCTTGTATGGAATGCGCTTGGGCGAAGAAATTGAAGTAGAAATCGAAACAGGAAAAACGCTCATTGTGAAACTAGTTTCGATTGGTCAGCCGCAGGCAGACGGGACAAGAGTCATATATTTTGAATTAAATGGCCAGCCTCGTGAAGTGGTTATAAAAGATGAGAGTATTAAAGCAAAGGTTGTCTCTAGACTTAAAGGGGATCCGAAAAATGAAAACCATATTTCCGCCTCGATGCCTGGAACAGTTATAAAAGTATTGGTAGAGAAGGGCGAAAAGGTCGAACGTGGTGATCATTTGATGATTACAGAAGCAATGAAGATGGAAACGACCGTTCAAGCACCATTTTCCGGAGTCGTAAAAGACATTTATGCATTAAACGGTGACTCTATCCAAACCAGTGACCTCTTGATTGAACTAGTTAAAGCGTAAGAAAAAGGCTGTCTCAACTCGAGACAGCCTTTTTTTATTGAAAGTTCCTTTTTGACCTTGAATATAAAAGGACAAAATAGCTTAAGAGACCAAATAAACAGGTAATAAAAAATGCATGCAGCAAGGCAATGTAAAGGTTTAGGCGGCTGAAAATGATAAATGCGCCTGCGGTTACTTGCAATGATACCAATATAAACGAAATAATCCAGCCCCAATACAGGACTCTCTGGTGCTTATAATGACGGACAGCGAGCACAGTAATGTAAAGGATCCAGAGAAAAATCAAGCCCGCGGCCGTTCGGTGGCCCATTTGCACCCACTCGTATAGATTGGTTGGAAGTCCGGGAGAATCGTTTAGACAAAATGGCCAATCCCTGCAGACTAGGCTTGATTTTGTATGACGGACAAGGGCGCCGGTGTAAATGACGATATAACTATAAATGGTAACGCCAATAATATGGAAACCCATCCGTTTATCAATATAGAGTTTCTCAGCGGCGAACTTTTTATCGATTTCAAAAATGAGCAGCGTTAATAAGAAAACAGCCGCAAATGAAATAAGAGAAATACCGAAATGTAAAGCCAGGACGAAATCGGATTGTCCCCATTTTACTGCCGCAGCCCCAATTAACCCCTGGAGCAGCAGAAAGAAAAAAGACAGAAAGGAAAGAAATTTTGTTTCCCTTATATGTCCGATTGCCTTCCAAGACCAAACGGACAATATTAATACCATCATGCCGACAGCACCTGAAACAAGCCGGTGGGCAAGTTCAATAATAAGTTCCGGTGTAATGTCCGAAGGCAGAATTTTGCCGTGGCATAATGGCCAAGATCTGCCGCAGCCCATTCCTGAACCCGTTTTGGTAACGAGTGCCCCGCCGAGTAAAATAAGTATCATTCCAATGGTGGTGGCAACAGCCAACCACTTCAAAGAGCGTCGCAAAAAATTTCACCTCTAACTAAAGTTCAATAATTTGTCAAAAAAAAATCTTGACAGTATAATGGATAAAAAAAGAAGCAAGATTAAAAGTACTTATACATCATAACGAATTATCCAAAAAAAGAACAGAATTTCAGCCTAGTTTCTTAAAGGATTTTTTTTGGCTAATAAGAAAGTATAAACTTTCTTTCGAAAGCTTTATACTTTCTTAACGCATAAGTGCAACTACGCCTCTGTCTTCGCCCTTAGGGGCTCGCCAATCGGCGAGTTTTCTTTAAAAATGGATAATGTTAATTTATCACTATTATTATAGTGAAAAACGTTGAAACTTAAGGTGTAGTCTGTTAGAACTATAGAGGGATGAAATTTTCAAGAGGTTCGACAGGGTTTGCATACGCAGTCTTAATTCAACAATCCTATGTTCTGCCTGTTGAAATAAATACATAAAAGACTTCTTTTTTATTTTTTTACAAAACTTTAATGGTCTGAACAATGGGAATATAAGAAGAAATTTTTTTTGGTCACAAATTAGTCAAAAATTATTCAAAAAAAGTTCACAAAAATTCCTGAAAGTGTGATTTAATATACAGAGAAAGTGTTATTAAAATCACGGTATACATAAAGAGGGTATGCTTCATCAAGTGATAAAGGTCAGTATTAAGAATCAGGAGGAGAAATTAAATGTCCAACTCAAAGGCTGCCATTGGAAATGGTGCAACAAGCCTGGATTCTGTTTCAGAAAAAACATCCGTTTGGAAAGACTTTATGGCCCTTATCAAAATTGGAATCGTTAATTCCAATCTGATCACTGTCTTTACAGGTCTTTGGCTTGCATTGCATTTTTCCGGCCTTAGCTTTTTGAATAATTTAGATATTGTCTTCTTTACAGTGGCGGGTTCAGCTTTAATCGTTGCTGGTTCCTGTGCAATAAACAATTACGTTGACCGGGATATCGATCACTTAATGGAAAGAACAAAATCTAGACCTACAGTTACCGGGAAAGTGGTGCCGGTAAAAGTTTTGGGGTTAGGTATTTTACTTATAGGACTGGGAACACTGTTTTTATTGTTTACAACGATAACTGCAACAGTAATAGGACTGCTTGGAGTTTTTAGTTATGTTTTCTTATATACACTATGGTCAAAAAGACAGCTTGTCTCTAATACCATCATTGGCAGTATTTCCGGGGCTGTACCACCGTTGATTGGCTGGGCTGCAGTAGATGCAAATCTTGATGTCATGGCATGGGCATTATTTGTTTTAATGTTTGTATGGCAGCCGCCTCATTTCTATGCTTTGGCGATGAGAAGGGTGAAGGAGTATAAAGCTGCGAACATCCCAATGCTTCCGGTAGTAAAAGGGTTTAAAACCACAAAAATTCACATTGTACTCTGGGTTACAGCACTTTTGCCAATCCCATTTTTTCTTACTAAATTAGGAATCCCATTTCTAATTCTTGCCACCGTCTTAAATCTCGGCTGGCTGGCATTAGGGATTTATGGATATAAGATCAAAGATGACATAAAGTGGGCAAAACTAATGTTTGTTTACTCATTGCAATATTTGACTATTATTTTTGTGGCGATGGTTATAGTTACATTAATCTAGTTTTGCTGACGTATCTTTCCTGAAGTAATTTCTTTCGGGAAAGGGGTCGTACATACTTCTTTGATCAATCAAAAAAATAATAAACTAAGAGTGAAAGAGGGGTTTGATTAAGCATGAAAAGGCTTGCAAATTGGCGTTTATTCTCGCTGTTTGCGATAGTAGCGCTTGTACTTTCCGGTTGTGGTAAACCATATTTATCCACATTAACTCCAGCCGGTGAAGTTGCTGACATCCAGTACGATTTGATGGGGCTAAGTACGATAATTATGGTTGGCGTTATTATTGTAGTTATGTTAGTTTTTGTTATCGTCTTTTTCCGTTTTAGAAGGAAGGATGACAGGATACCTAAACAGGTGGAAGGAAGTCATAAATTAGAAATTATTTGGACCGTTATTCCGATTCTTTTGCTTTTGGTTCTAGCTGTTCCAACTGTTTCCGCAACATTTAAGCTTGCGGATGTTAAAACAATGGATGACAAAAACTCTAAAGCAGTTGTAGTTAATGTTCGTTCCCATTTATATTGGTGGGATTTCGAATATCCTAAACAAAAGATTGTAACCAGCCAAGAACTAGTAGTACCAACTGATGAAAAAGTATATTTCAGTTTGAAATCCATGGACGTTAAACACTCCTTCTGGATTCCGGCTGTAGGCGGAAAACTTGATACGAATACAGACAATATTAATAAATTTTGGTTAGAGTTTGATGCAGAAAAATCTAATGAAGCAGGAAATCTTTTCTATGGAAAATGTGCTGAACTTTGCGGACCATCCCATGCTTTAATGGACTTTAAAGTAAAAGCAATGAGCAAAGACGATTTCAATGCTTGGGTGAAAGATATGCAGAGCGTCAAAGCGCCTGAAAAAGCCCAAACTGCTTTAGCACAGCAAGGTCAGGATATTTTCAATAAAAGCTGTATTGGCTGTCATGCTGTAACACCTGAAAACAAAATGCCGGAAACAGCCCGTATCGCGCCGAACCTTTCAAACTTTGGCGAAAGATCACGTGTTGCTGGTATTTTGGACCATAATAAGGAAGAAGTAAAAAATTGGATTCGTAATCCAGAAACCTATAAGCCAGGCAACACTATGACTGGTAAGTATCCGCAAATGACGGAAGATCAGCTAAATGCTTTAGCAGAATATCTGATGGGCTTAAAGGTTCAGGACTAATAGGGGATTTGGTTGAAAGGGAGGTAAAAACGTGAGTACCTATGCTCAAAAAAAGGGATTCGGTGCAACTTTATGGGACTTTTTAACAACAGTTGACCATAAAAAAATCGCCATCCTATATCTGATTGCAGGTGGATTTTTCTTCTTAATTGGCGGTATTGAAGCTGTCTTTATCCGTATCCAGCTTGCAGTTCCTAACAATGATTTTGTAAGCGCCGGTGCATTTAATGAAATCATTACAATGCACGGAACAACAATGATTTTCTTAGCTGCCATGCCGCTTGTGTTCGCGTTCATGAATGCCGTTATGCCACTCCAGATAGGAGCTCGTGACGTAGCTTTTCCTTATGTGAACGCATTAGGGTTTTGGTTGTTCTTCTTTGGTGGTATTTTTCTAAACCTTTCATGGTTCTTAGGAGGAGCGCCAGATGCTGGTTGGACTTCTTATGCATCTCTCGCTATACACTCCAAAGGACATGGTGTTGATTTCTATGTTCTAGGTTTACAGATTTCTGGTTTAGGTACGTTGATTGGTGGTATTAACTTCCTTGTAACGATCATTAACATGCGTGCGCCTGGAATGACCTATATGCGGATGCCGTTGTTTACTTGGACAACATTTGTAACGTCAGCACTTATTCTTTTTGCATTCCCTCCATTAACAGTGGGATTAGTATTAATGATGTTTGACCGTTTATTTGGAGCTAATTTCTTTGAAGTTGCACAAGGTGGTAATACCGTAATTTGGGAACACTTATTCTGGATTTTTGGTCACCCGGAAGTATATATCTTGATCTTGCCAGCTTTCGGTATTTTCTCGGAAATCTTTGCAATGTTCTCAAGAAAACGTTTATTTGGTTATTCGTCTATGGTGTTTGCAACAGTCCTAATCGGTTTCTTAGGATTCATGGTTTGGGCGCACCATATGTTTACAACAGGACTTGGTCCGGTAGCAAATGCTATCTTCGCTGTAGCTACGATGGCAATTGGGGTGCCGACAGGTATTAAGATTTTTAACTGGCTGTTCACCATGTGGGGCGGAAGTGTTAAATTTACAACTCCAATGCACTATGCGTTTGCTTTTATACCTACATTTGTTATGGGTGGAGTAACAGGGATAATGCTTGCTTCTGCTGCTGCTGACTATCAATACCATGACACATATTTCGTTGTTGCCCACTTCCACTATGTTATTGTTGGTGGGGTAGTCTTAGCGCTTTTAGCTGGTACACATCTGTATTGGCCAAAAATGTTTGGAACAATGTTAAATGAAACAATGGGTAAGATTACGTTCTGGACTTTCTTTATCGGATTCCATATGACATTCTTTATCCAGCACTTCCTTGGTCTATGGGGTATGCCTCGCCGCGTATTTACCTATCTGCCAGGTCAGGGCTTTGAAACCTCAAACATGATCAGTTCCATAGGAGCTGCCTTCATGTCTGTCGGTGTTATTGTCCTATTAATCAACATTATTGTGACATCTGTTAAAAATGTTAGAGTTGGAAATGACCCTTGGGGTGACGGACGTACATTAGAGTGGTCTATTCCATCTCCACCGCCTTTCTATAACTTTAAGCAGCTTCCACTTGTTCGCGGTTTGGATGCTTATTGGATAGAAAAAATGGAAGGAAAGAAAGAAATGACTCCTGCTGAGCCGCTTGGTGATATTCATATGCCAAACTCTTCTTTCTTGCCATTTACAACATCGCTTGGTCTTTTCATCGCCGCTTTTGGTGCTATGTACCATGTAGATGATAAGGGATGGGCATTGCCAGTCTTGTTTATTGGTCTGCTCGTAACATTTGGTTCCATGTTATTACGGTCTGTTAAAGACGACCATGGTTTCCATATTCATAAAGAAGAATTAATGAACGAAGATGATAATAAGGGGGTTAAGGCATAATGCACGCTGAAGAAAAATTAACTTATGAAACTTGGCCTGCAGAGCCGGAGAAATCAACCCTTGAAGCGAAAAATAAATTTTTAGGTTTTTGGTTATTCTTAGGGGGAGAGACTGTGCTTTTCGCCTCTCTCTTCGCCACTTACCTTTCATTAAAGGATAAGGTGCCAAATACTTCTCAGCCGCTGGCCAAGGATTTATTTGAACTTCCGTTGACATTCGTGGCAACGATGCTGTTATTGACAAGCTCTTTAACAAGTGTTTACGCAATTTACCACATGAAAAATTTTGCTTTCAAAAAAATGATGGTGTGGTTAGGGCTTACTGCTTTATTAGGATTCGGGTTCTTAGGACTAGAAGTTTATGAGTTTAACCATTATGTCCATTTAGGCCATAAATTTACCAGCAGCGCCTTTGGATCTGCCTTCTATACCTTGGTTGGCTTCCACGGAGCACACGTTGCTTTTGGATTAGCTTGGTGCTTATCGTTAATGTTCCGTAATGCAAAACGTGGCTTAAACTTGTACAATGCGCCAAAATTCTATGTATTTAGTTTATATTGGCACTTTATTGACGTTGTATGGGTATTCATCTTTACTGTTGTATATTTAATGGGAATGGTGGGATAAACTGATGGCAAATCAACAATTAAATTCAGGGAACCCAAGAGTTGACCTTGAATATCGCCGCCGTAAAAGTGCGGAAGAGATGAGATATCAAGTCATTTCATTTGCTTTGATGATTTTCTTAACATTGGTTGCTTTTGCTGCTGTAGCTGCTAAAGGATTTACAGCGTGGTTTACAATACCATTTATCGTTCTTTTGGCTGCGGTGCAAGTAGTCTTCCAATTGTTTTATTTTATGCATATGAGTCATAAAGGCCATGAGGCCCCAACATTATTCCTTTTTTCAGGATTATTTGTTGGCTTGGTTATGATTTGGGCATTTTCGACCATTATCTGGTGGTAGGAGTTAAAAGGAAAATCGGCTTTTAAGCCGATTTTCTTTTTTAGTAATTGGAAAACATATGCAGCATCATTTCTTTGCCTATCCCAAAGGCCAAGGGTATAATAAAGTTGATGATTCTTTAATTAATTTTGAGGTGATATTGCAGTGCTTACCTTGGATATATTTGGTTTTCAAGCGCTATGGAGCCCGTACTTTTTATTGATTATGATTGTTTTGACAGGAGGATTTTTTCTTCTAACCACAAGATTTAGACACCGTTTCCAGGACAGTTTGCGCTTAACAAAGCAGCAAGGGGCTTTATTTCTTACCTCAATGATTCTTTTGTATGCTATTAAAGGATCTCCATTGGACTTAATGGCCCATTTAATGTTTTATATTCATATGATACAGATGGCTGCACTTGTCTTAATTGTTCCGCCTTTATTCATTTTGGGTGTACCTGCATGGCTGTGGAGAGCGGTTTTGCGCATCGAAGTATTTAAGTCTCTCTTTAAGTTTTTCACTAGACCACTTATGGCTCTATTAATCTTTAACGGGTTATTTTCGTTTTACCATGTTCCAATAATTTTTGATCATGTCATGCAAAATATATGGCTGCATGCAGGCTATTCGATTCTATTGTTTGTAGTTGCCATTTTTATGTGGTGGCCATTAATTAATCAGCTTCCTGAGCATCAAACCCTAAGTGGTCTAAAAAAGGTTGGTTATATTTTTGCTGATGGGATTCTCTTAACACCTGCCTGCGCTTTGATTATCTTTGCTGAAACACCTATTTATGCCACCTATTCTGATCCGCATGTATGGGGCAAAGTGATGAGCCTGTGTGTGGGTACTGCCAATTTTGAAAGTTTAAATTTGAGCGGTCCAGAGCTGTTTAGTTCGATGTCCTTAATCCATGACCAACAGCTTGGCGGCGTATTGATGAAGATTATGCAGGAAATCATTTATGGGGTAATCCTTTTCCGCGTCTTTTTTGAATGGTATCGTAAGGACCAAGCAGAAACAGAGCGCGATTTAAATCAAAAATTAAATCCATCGCTCATTAAATAGAGGCTGTCCGAACGACAACCTCTTTTTCTTTTGGTTGAAGTTTAGGAAGGTTTACTCTACTATAAGAGGAGAATAAACAAAAAGAGAGGATTTATGCATGGATTCGATACCAATTTTACCCACGATTAGTACCACTTTTATTGTTTTAAGCGGGATTACAGTTGCCATCGGTTGGTGGCAGATTAAGCAAAGAAAATTGGAAGCTCACAAACGGACTATGTTTTTTGCAGCTATTTTTGCTCTTATTTTCTTTATTATTTATGCATCTAGAACTATTTTCATTGGGAACACATCGTTTGGAGGACCAGATAATATCAAAATATACTATACTGTATTTTTGATTTTTCATATTACCTTGGCCACGGTAGGAGCAGTTTTGGGGATATTGTCTCTTAATTCAGGTTATAAAAATAAACTCTCTTTCCATCGCCGCCTTGGCCCCATTACCAGCATCGTCTGGTTTTTTACAGCCGCTACCGGAGTAGTTGTCTACCTGCTTTTATATGTATTTTACCGAGGCGGGGAAACGACTTCCATGATAAAAGCGATTTTAGGTTTATAAGATCAAAAAAGCCGCATGATTAACATTCATGCGGCTTTTTCAGCATTATACAGCAAATTTGCTGATTTCGTTTTTGATATCTTCGATAATTTTTTTACATTGATTCACAAGTGATGCAGGGAAGGTTTCGCCTTCACCGTATTCAACACCGTGCGGGTAATAATGTTTTCCTAACAAAGGAGTCATCAATTGTATTACAGCTTTGAAGGTATCTACATCTCCTTCAACCGAATAGCCTTGAATCCGAAGGTAAAATACTCCCTCTCTTAGTTCAAACTTTTTGTCGTATGTAACGCGTTCATAATCCCATTGTCCTGCGCGCACTAAACCATGCTGTTGCATTACGTCATCAAGCCGGTTTATGTCTGCTTTAAACTCCTCAATTCCAGTGTTTTCGAATTTCATAAATAAATCCCTCCTAGAAACGCTTGCCTGTATTCATTATTTGGTAATAAAGCAAGATTAATTCAATTTAATAATAGATGAAATTTCTGTAACTTGCAACGAAATCATATAACGAATAAATCCATTATGGCTGGATATTCTAATTTACGAAAAGAGCTATAATTTTTGGAGGCGATTTTATGGAAAAAATCCGTGATATTATGACTGATGATGTAGACTGCTGTACTCTATTAGATAATATCTATGAAGTAGCTGTAAAAATGAAAGAATTAAATGTCGGGGCTATTCCTATTGTCGATAAAGAAAAAATTGTTGGAATGATTACTGATCGTGATATTGTCATTAGAGGCGTGGCAGAAAAGCATCCTGGCTCATCCAAAGTGGAGGAAATCATGAGCAATGACCTGATTACTATTTCTCCAGAGGCTTCTACTAGAGAGGCGGCAAAATTGATGGCACAACATCAAATTCGTCGTTTGCCTGTTGTAGAGGATGAGAAGTTGATTGGTATTGTATCACTTGGCGATTTTGCAATCCGTGAACTAACGGATGATCAAGCGAAGCAGGCCTTGACACAAATTTCCGAACAAAATTATAATAGTGCGCAGCATTAAAATAGTAATTTATTATAGGACAAATATTTCTAAACAGGCGCCCCGGTGCCTGTTTTCTTTTTTAATTAAGCATTTTCAGACATTTTAGGAAAACGGGTATTACTTAAAAAGATATAAATGCTATAATTATTCTAACAGTACATACAATGGTAGAAATAGTAATAGAGAGGGTGTAGCCTCTGAAGACGCTTTTAAGAATTTTGGTACTTTCTGCGGTAATCGTCACAATTGGCTTTTATGTTGGCATAAATGAAAAAAATCAGGATAAGGTTTTAATAAAGAAAGACAGCACATCAGAAATGGAACAAACTTATCAGCAAAATTCTAATTCACAATCAAACAATAAATTGAAAAAACCTGAAGAAGGTTTGTCTTTATTGATAGGCAAAAATGCTGCGGACATTGTCAAAGAACTAGGGGAACCACAGCGAATTGATGAGACTCCATATGGCTATCAATGGTATATTTATAACTTGGACTTTAAACGTTATGTTCAAGTTGGGATTGAAAATAGTCAGGTAGCAACGATTTTCGTCCTTGGTGAAAATTTGAATATATCGCCTTTTGAGATCGGGCAGCCGGTGGAAGAAATATTTAATACTCAATTTTTCGAAACGAATATCAATATCGATTTGAATGGGAATAACTATCGGTTTGAATTAAATGACACAGATTTAAACCTTCGACCAATCATTCAGCTGGGGGATGTTTTTTTTCAGCTTTATATTGATAAATTCACTGGTACTCTTTCAAGCGTACGCATTTTAAATGCAGAGACGTTTATCAAGCAGCGCCCATATGAGCTCGTGTACCGCGGTGAATTAATCGATCAGCCTCTGCCTGACGAAGAAATGTGGGAAAAGATCGAAACAGGGGCAGAACAAGAAATTTTTGATATTTCAAATGTGTTAAGGCAAAGGTACAAATTGGATCCATTAAAATGGGACGACAGTACGGCTGAAGTAGCATTTGGCCATAGTAAGGATATGGCATTGAATAATGATTTTTCACATACATCTAAAAAATTTGGCAGTCTTGCCGATCGATTAAATAAAGCTGAGGTTGCCTATAAAACGGCTGGTGAGAATATCGCCGCGAATTATACGGACGGGCCTGCTGCGGTTGAAGGGTGGCTGAACAGCAAGGGCCACAGGGATTCGTTATTAAATAAGGAATTCACCCATCTTGGTGTTGGTGTATATCAAAAATATTATACGCAAAACTTTATCCAAAAAACAGAACAATAAAAAGGAGAAAAAGCAGTATATCCTGCATTTTTCTCCTTTTTTATTCATTATTTGACATTTGAAGTTTTCGATTCAAATCGGTTAAATAAAAACGTATTTCCTTCCCAGCTCCCATATAGACGAATGAAATGGCCTGGTGTAAATAAGCATTTTTCCATGTTTTTCGTAACAGGAGTCATTCTTTTGGCAGTGATTATTTTAGCATCAGTTTGAAGTTTAATTGTCTGAACCAAAAGATAACGGTGATAATAATAACGTTCCTTGCTTTCGTCGATGCTTTTAATTTCACCTGTTAATATCGCTTCTTCCCCTACATTCCCTGCAGCAAGCCATTTTTCATCGTGCTCTTTCATCTCTTTTTTAGTCAGCAGGTAGAAATAAAAACAAATAATCGGGATAAGAATGGCAGTAACCATTATCATTAAACCCCTTCTTATTTATTTATGATAAAAAATGTGCCAGTGGCATAGGCTATTTTTTTGCCGTCATTTCGGTAGGCAGTGCCTGAGACGACGATTGTTTTCGTGCCATGATGAATGATGTCAGCCTTGCAGCTTAATGTGTCCCCAATTCCAGGAGCAATATAGTGGATATTAAGCTGATTGGTTACAGCCCCCAAACCTTCTGGCAAAACATAGTTTGCTAATGAACCCATTGCCGTATCCAAAACTGTGGCTGTTATTCCGCCATGAACAATGTCTAAATTATTATGAATGATTGGATTAATGGGGATGGTAATTTCACACGTGTTTTTGTCCATTTTTCTGTCCATATGGAGAAGATGGCCAATATAAGTATCACTGTTCATATCAATCTTTTGTTGAACTCCCCGTAATAGGGAAGCGAGACTTTCCAAGTCTGATTCCGAGCCATTCTCGATACAATCTTCTAAAAGCTGCCGTAACTCTTGTTTCATTTTTTTACCTCTTTCTTTTTGGCTAATAGGAAAGTATAAATTTTCACAAATTTATACTTCCTAACGCATAAATTCAACTATGCCTCATGAACCGTCCTATCGGCCTCGCCAATCGGCGAGTTTTCATTTGCGTTTCTTTGACCATCTTACCACTTGTGTGCCTAATAATAAATGTTTTGAACCTAATTCGCCGTTTCACATTTCTTATGATTTATCATACTTTATTATTGGAATGAATAGGGGCAGAGGTGAGGATAATGACGCAAAAGAAATTGCACCCATCCGTTGAAAAATTTAAAGAATTTGTTAGAAACAATCCAAAAATTATTAAGGAGGTCCGCAAGGGAAACGCCACCTGGCAGGAATTATACGAGGACTGGTACTTATTAGGCGAAGAAGACCAGCGTTGGGAGAAAATTGGTTCAGATGGTGAAGCTGCGGAGGTAAAAGATGAGAAAGAAGCCAAAGGGGACTTAATGTCCAATGTGATGGGGATTTTCAAAAAAATGGATCCCAATCAAATGCAGTCCCATCTACAGAATATCAGCCAGGCGATTGGCGCCATCCAAGGCCTAGTTTCCCAATTTCAAGGCGGTAATGCACCTAATAATCCTGTAAAACCTCCTGAAGGGCCAAAACATCCATTTTCATTTAGACAAGACTAATTAAAGGGTGGGGGATATGCGCAAGGAAATTTTAGAATATGTAGAAGGACAAAAGGATTTAAAACGGTTTATTCGGGAGCAGCCACTTTGGTATCGGAAACTGTCAAGAAACCCTTATGATATTCAATCATTAGAAATTGCAGCATTACATCATTACAAAAAAACCATTCCCGATCAAGTGGAGAAATTCACAAATGGAGTGCAAATGGCTTCAATGATGTACTCCATGTTCCAAGCCATGAAAAACCAAAATTAACAAAGGGCACCCAAATTTGGATGTGGCCTTTTTTTGTTTGGATTAAAAAATATTGAGAAGGCGAACAATACAAACATGAGAAGGAGTGATATTGGTGAAAAAACATATCCTCATTGGTTTTATTTTGTGCTGGGTTTTAGGAGCCTCAATGCTTCACGAGGCAAAGGCAATCTCAAACGAAATACCTGAGCTGATTGTTCAACACGAAACAAAAGGAAATCAAGTGCTGGTAGAATGCATTTTAACGGGAATTAGTTTTAGGGAGACAGAGGATTCAAAACAAAAAACGGGTAAAATTGTCATTTGGGTAGACGGACAGAAAAAATCCGAAGCCTCCTCGGCAGTATTCATTATCAAGGATCTTTCTCCAGGGAACCACAAGGTAAAGCTGGATGTGGTTGATTTAAAATATAATTCCTACGGTTTGAAAAAGGAGTTTGTAATAAATATCCCCTAATTAAATGGATTTTTTCGCTTTCAGGAGGTTTTCGTGATAAAATGTCAGTGGAGGTGAGCGTACATGCTTGCTACATCAGAAAGAGTTGAATTACTGGACTACGCTGAACAGCTGGCAAAAATGGTTCTCGAATCTGACATTGTTGAACATTATCGGATTTGTTTATATAAAATGCAAAGCAGCCGTGAAACGCAGCAAAAGATACAGCGTTTTGCGAAGCTTAAAGACCTTTATGAAGAGGTGCAAAGGTTTGGTAAGTACCATCCTGATTATAAAAATGTGATGACTCAAATTCGTCAATATAAACGGGAAATGGACTTGGACGCAAACGTAGCCGAATTTAAATTGGCGGAAAATGATTTGCAAAGCCTTTTGGATGAAATCAGTCTCCACGTTGGTCGATCCGTCTCCGAGCATATAAAAGTCCCGACCGGCAACCCGTTTTTTGATAACGGTCATTCAAGCGGCTGCGGTGGCGGAGGAAGCTGTGGCTGCAGTTAAAAAAATGAGCATGTGGGATAAAGGGGTAAGGATTGAAATAAAACCTTTTCATGTGCTAGACTTATTTAAAAAGAAGCCTGCAATGAAGGGGAAAAAATTATGTTTGTTCAAAGACAAGGATTAGTTGTTTGGCTGTATTCATTAAAACAGGCCAAAATGCTCAGACGTTTTGGAAATGTCCATTATGTGTCAAAAAAGCTAAAATATGTTGTGGTGTACTGTAACCAAGACGATGCAGAGGAAATTATAGAAAAGCTCCAATCCTTTTCGTTCGTGAAAAAAGTAGAGCCTTCATACAAGCCCTTTTTAAAAATGGAATACGAAAATTCAGCACCTGACAAGGCAAAAGAATATGACTATAAAATGGGGATATAAAAAGGTGAGAATCATCTCATCTTTTTTTTGCCCTAAAAAGAAAAAAACCCTGCAAAAATTTTGCAGGGTCCTTCTAAATCCTGATATAGGACAGAAGGCAAAGGGAGAGGAGAAACCGGAGGAAGAACTTATGGGGAAACGTAAGTCTTCTCCGCGGTTGGCAACAACATCCTCGAATTGATGTTGTTACTTACATTATTTCCACAACCCAAAACCTTATACGTCGAAATTTAAAATTTCCTTTTTTCGCAAATTTTTTATAAAATGTAAGAAAAGAAAAAACTAATGTGACAAATTTGTTTATATTTTGCAGCCTATGGTAGGATGTAAAAAAACGTAATTTTGGATAAAATGTGGTGGTGAACACGTGAGAGTAGTTTCTGGCATCTGTAAAGGCCGTCCTCTTAAAGCTGTCCCTGGTAATACAACAAGACCTACAACAGATAAGGTGAAGGGAGCCCTATTTAATATGATTGGCCCTTATTTTGACGGGGGTACCGGGCTTGACCTCTTTGCTGGGAGCGGAGGATTAGGTTTGGAAGCACTGAGCAGAGGCTTGGATAAAGTGATATTTATCGACAGGGACGCCAAAGCAATTCAGACAATCCAAGACAATATCAGCGCATGCAGGTTTGAAGACAAAACTGAGGTATACAGGAATGATGCAGACAGGGCACTTAAGGCTTTAATTAAACGAGAAATTATGTTTGACTATATTTTCTTGGACCCGCCGTACAAGCTTCAAGAGCTGATCAGGTTAATGGAAAAAATGGATAAAGAGAATGTGGTTAAGGACCAAGGAATTATTGTCTGTGAACATAGTTTTGATGTCGATTTACCTTCCTCTGTCGGGCGGTTCTCGCAGATAAAACATGAGAAATATGGGATTATTGCTATAACAATATATTTAAAATCTAATGGGGAATAAGGGGGAGTCAAGTTGGCAAGTATAGCCGTTTGTCCGGGGAGTTTTGATCCAATTACATATGGCCATTTAGATATCATCCGCAGAGGGGCTAAGGTTTTCGATAAGGTTTATGTTGTGGTATTAAATAATGTCTCAAAAAATCCACTCTTTACTGTTGAGGAAAGGCTTGACCTGATAAAGGAAGTTACAAAGGACATCCCTAACGTGGCTGTCGATCAATTTTCCGGGCTGCTTGTCGATTATGCCAAGAGTGTGAACGCAAATGCAATCCTTCGGGGCCTTAGGGCTGTTTCCGATTTTGAATATGAAATGCAGATTACCTCGATGAATAGGTTTTTAAACGATCATGTGGAAACCTTTTTTATGATGACCAATAATCAATATTCCTTTTTGAGCTCAAGCATCGTGAAAGAAGCAGCAAAGTACAAAGGGGATATTTCAGGGCTTGTTCCGCCTCCAGTCCAAAAAGAATTGCAAAAAAAATACAGATAAAAAAAGAGCTAATTTTTAGCTCTTTTTTATATTACTTTCTTTTAGCTTGATAAATAAGATTAGTATATATATTGATAGGGAGCAAATCGTGATGAGTGGGCCAGTTTCCAGCATTTTATGATAAAAATCCTTTGTCCATATTCCATCTCCAAATACTGGCAGGGCGCCTGCAGGCTGATTATGGCCTTGGAAGCGCACATAAATGGGATTCCATAAGAGGAGCGTTAAGAGCCCGGCAAAAATGCCTTGGAAGATTCGCGCAATAAAGAATGGCCGAAAGCGGATGTCAGTCTGGGCTAAGATACTGGCAACCTGCGCTTGGACACTAAAACCGCCAAAGGCTAAAATAAAGCTTGTTATGATTGCTTTCTGTAACAATAACGCCTCATCCACCCTGCTGGTCAGATCGCTCCCAAGTGTGATTTCAAACAATCCGGAGATAAACGGTATGCTTAACATTTCTGGAAAATTAAACACGGAAAAAATCATTTCCACGAATTTTGCCAGCGCAGCCGTGATATGTAGATGGTAAAGAAGTTTATTTATGACAGAGAACAGGATGATAAAACCGCCGACCATCAATAATGTTTGAATCGAAGAGGTAACAGCATCGCCAAGAAGCTTTCCAATCGGGCGGTTATCCTTTAGCCTTGTTTGGTGCAAAGCCGATAAGGCTGCTCGAATCTTAAGTTTTTTGGCGTTTTTCGCTTTATCAGGTGATTCCTTTCCATAAAACCGCATCATAATTCCAACACATACGTTGCCCAAATAGTGAGCAGCCGCTAAGAGTATCCCTAATTGGGTATTATGAAAAAATCCCACAGCTACTGCGCCAAAGATAAATAGGGGATTAGAGGAGTTGGTAAAGGAGACGAGTCTCTCGGCTTCAATCCGTGTTATGTGGCCTTCTTGCCGCATTCTTGCAGTAAATTTTGCGCCTGCTGGATTCCCTGATGCCATTCCCATGGCCCAGACGAATCCCCCTACACCAGGAACTTTGAAAAGCGGTCTCATAAAAGGTTCGAGAAGAACCCCAATGAACTTGACTACTCCAAATCCAATCAACATTTCTGATACAATAAAAAAAGGCAGGAGGGAAGGGAATACGATTTCCCACCACAAATTAAGGCCACGGATAGAGCCTTCAAATGATTCTTTTGGATAGAAAATAAGTGACGCCGCTAAAACGATGCCGGAGATGGCTAAAGCAAGCGTTTTGAGCTTTGACCGAAACATCGAAGAGTTCTCCTTCCTTGTGAAGCTGTCCAGCTTCAGGCGCCATCGGCTCGTGGTCACAAGCGGGTCCTCCAAAAGGTTAAAGAACTCCCTTTCGGCCGACTCGTCTTGTGCTTGGCTATAGAAAGCTTTCGCTTTCTGTACGCATTAAGGGCGACTAATCCCTGTCTTCTCTACGCTTGTCAGTGATAAGTCGCCCTATATCGCCGATAAACGGGCGCCTTCTGCTTTTCTTTCTACTTGTCCTCATATAAAATAAATATACTCATAGAATGTTGTTTTAGACCATAAGATTGAACGTGATTTATTAGATGTATAATAGGAGGGTTCTGCTATGGAGCACCCTAAGATTGGCTTGGCGCTCGGCTCTGGAGGAGCTCGCGGGTTTGCTCATTTGGGTGTTATAAAGGTGTTAAAGGATGCCGGTATTCCGATTGATTTAATTGCAGGCAGCAGCATGGGAGCCCTGGTCGCTTGTTTTTATGGAGCTGGGATTGATTTAGACCTTCTATATAAATATTCAACCGCTTTTAGGAGAAAGTATTTTCTTGATTTTACTGTCCCGAAAATGGGATTTATTACAGGCAAGAAAGTAAAGGAATTTATTCGTATCTTTACCCATGGGAAAAATATCGAAGACTTGTCAATACCACTTGGGATTGTGGCAACGGATTTATTAACCGGAGAAAAAGTTGTCTTTAAAGAGGGGCCGGTGGCAGAGGCTGTCAGGGCAAGCATTTCCATACCAGGAATTTTTGTGCCTGAGAAGTATAAGGGAAGAATCCTCGTGGATGGCGGAGTTGCTGACCGTGTTCCCATTTCTGTTGTGCAAGAGATGGGGGCGGATATTGTGATTGCCGTGGATGTCTCACGGGTTAAGCGAAACGCGGAAATTACCTCCATTTACGATGTCATCATGCAAAGTATTGATATTATGCAGACTGAGATTATCAATTTCCATGAAACATCTGCAAATGTGATGATTCGTCCCCCTGTCGAGGGCTATAGTTCGCGGGCATTTACTAACATTGAAGAAATCATTAAAATTGGCGAAGACGAGGCAAAAAAGTATCTTGAGCAAATTAAGAAGGTAATTGATAATTGGAAGGGGTGATGGCAGCTTGCGTAAAAAACTATCAATTGGCATTTTCTTTATCCTTGCAGTATTTCTGATAGGCGGAATGTATTATTCATTACCTTACTATGTTTCAAAACCAGGGATGGCAAAAGAACTTGCTCCAATCATTACAGTTGAAGGCGGTTATCAGGAAAAAGGAAATTTTATGCTGACAACTGTCCGGATGGGAAGGGCTAATATCTATTCCTATATAGAGGCCAAAATGAGAAAATATGAGGAAATCTATCCGCTCGATATGGTATTAAATGAACAGGAAACGGAAGAAGAATATAATGTCAGGCAGCTGCATTTGATGGCAGCATCAAAACTTAATGCGATTGAGGTGGCATACCATAAAGCAGGGCTGCCTGTACATTATAAATATAAGGGAATATATGTGATGCAGGTCCTGCCGGGAATGCCTGCAGAAGGGAAGCTCCAGGCAGGTGACCGCGTTTTTAAAATGGATGGACACACATTTCCCTCATCAAAAGATTTCATTGAATATTTAGGGAAAAAAAGTGCCGGAGATCATGTGAAATTAACCTATTCCAGAAATAACGAGGAAAAAAGTGTGAATCTTATTCTGCAGCCCTTTAAGGATCAGCCTGGGAAGGCAGGCATAGGCATTTCACTTGTGGACGATAAAGAAATCACCGTCGATCCCGAGGTTAAAGTCAGAACAGATGAAATCGGCGGGCCTTCTGCGGGTTTTATGTTTACCTTGGAGATATATAACCAGTTAACAAAGAATGACCTAACGAAAGGCTACCAAATTGCCGGAACGGGAACGATTGACCCAGATGGCACCGTTGGGCCGATTGGCGGTATCGAACAAAAAATTGTTGCCGCTGATAATGCCGGCGCAGAAATCTTTTTTGCACCGAACGAAAAGGGTGCTAAGGACTCCAATTATCGGGCAGCCTTAAAGGCAGCACGAGATATCAAAACAAAGATGAAAATTGTTCCGGTCGATACCTTTGACGATGCGGTAAAATATTTAGAAAAATTGCCTAAAAAGAAATAGGATGGTGCCAAAGAGGCGCCGTCCTATTTCTTTATAATGATTGGAGGCTGTTTGAATTCCTGTTCCATCAAAATTTTTTTTGCCGGGCCCGGGACCCCCATTGCATATACCCTAGCAGCCTTTAGGTCGAGGTTAACCTCTTCGTCCTTAAATGAAGACAATTTCGCAACCAGAGGCAAAGCAAATTCCTTTTTCATTTTATTTAGGTATTCTTGTCCTCTCTCTGACATCCCAAGGAGCCTTAAATAGCCCGCTCTTTTGCTTCCTTCCATGTCTATTTTTTTGCTATTGGTCAATATGTGAACACATAATCGCTGCAGCCTCGTCCATGTATAGCGTTTTGTTTTTATTCTTTCCATAAACTCCTGAAAGCTTCCTGCTTCGGTTGCTGCATGTTGTAACCTGTTCTCAAGTCCCTCTTCAGCCTCATATATTTCTTTTAACTCTTCTGGGGAGGAATGGAGGAGACGAAGCTGAAGAAACGGCCAATAATTTTCCCAGCGGTGGTAAAGACCATGTTGATTTAGATATTCATGTAATAATTGCCTAGTAGCCTCCGGCACATACTGATTAATTTCAGATGGGCGGTTTATATCTGAGAATAGTGCTTTCCTGATGCTGGTTGCACTGGCAATTGTTTCGGAGGCAAAATGTTCATCATGATAGTCGGCGATTTTGCGTGCTACAGTTAAGGGAGTAATCTGACTTCTTTGCTCATGGATCGCTTTTATGTAGTGAAAGCCTAGTATGTTGTTTGGCCTGGACAAATCTAAATAATTTTCCGAATTTGACAGCTGTTTGTATGACAATGCTAAAGCCTTCGGATAGCTGACACCTGAACCCATAAAATGCTTTATATTTTTTTCATGGGAATCCTGCTGACTTTCCAAAAAATGAATCGTTTGTTGAAAGGCTTCAATCTCCCCGCTTTCGCTGCCAAAACAAAGGTACTGACAGCCTGCAGCAGCAAGAATGGACACTGCCCCATTTGCAAAGGTTTCGGCATTTTGTGTGGCATAGCGGTAGGGAAGTTCAAAAACGATGTCCACGCCATTTAATATGGCCATTTTCGTTCTCTGCCATTTCGAAACAAGTGCAGGCTCCCCCCTTTGCAGAAAATTTCCGCTCATTACCGCAATAACCACATCTGCTTGGGCTGCCTCGCGGGATGCCTGCAAATGAAAGGCATGTCCATTATGAAATGGGTTGTATTCAACAATAACACCAACTGCTCTCATAACTCTCTCCTTGAAATTTAATTACTATCATTATAGCAATTTATTCCGTTTTCCAATCGAATAATATGATATGATGATACATATGTTTGCAAAAGGTATTTATGGATACACTATAATGGAAAAAATTTATTTATTTATGCAACATAAGGTGAAGTGTAAAGAAAAAATATTGACAAAAATTTTATCGAAAGCTATAATTACCTTTGTTGCCTTGGGGTGATTCAATTGAAATGGACATTAAATCAATTGCAAAAATATCGAAATAAGGAATTTTCGATTGACGATACCATTCGGGTTGACGAGCTTAAACTGGATGACCCAACTATTCGTGAAGTGTCTCCAATGCAAATTACCGGACGTGGAGATATAGATTCTTCAAAAGTTACCTTTCATTTAAAAATTGAGGGGTATCTGATTCTTCCATGTTCGCGAACCTTAGTGGATGTCAAATTTCCAATTAATGTCGAAACGACGGAAACCTTCCTCCTGCAAAATTCAGTTTACCAAACTGAAGAGGAGGCCCATCAGGTAAAAGGAGATATGATTGATTTAAAACCAATCATAAGAGAAATTCTGATACTTGAGGTTCCAATGCAAGTATTCTGCGATGATGTCCAATCTGAAGATGCAGCACCGCAATCCGGTAAGGATTGGGAGGTTATTCAGGAGGAGGAACAATCTAAAAAGATTGATCCACGCCTTGCAGGGCTTGCAAAGTTTTTTGACAAAAACAATTCTTCGGAAAGCTAATCGAAATGATCTGACTTCAAGCGCTCCTGCGCATTTTTTATAAGGAGGTGGGAAGAATGGCTGTACCTTTTAGAAGGACTTCTAAAACTGCGAAGAGAAAGCGTCGTACTCATTTTAAATTAAACGTTCCTGGTATGGTAGCATGCCCAAACTGTGGTGAAATGAAACTTGCTCACCGCGTATGCAAATCTTGCGGAACATACAAAGGAAAAGAAGTAGTAAACGACTAATTTCTACTTAGATAAAGCACAAGGAGCAAACGCCCTTGTGCTTTTGTCATTTCAAAACAAATACATACTTTTTTAATTGAGAGGGTGAGCAAAAAATGGCTTTTTCGATTGAAAGGCGGGACCCGGGATATTTATTATTTACCATCGAAAGAAGCGAAAAGCGAAACGCCATAAACTACGATGTTATGGAAGGGCTATCGCAAGCGTTAGAAAAAGCTAGTGAACCTGAAATAAAAGCTCTTGTCATTACGGGGAGTGGTGAGAGTGCGTTTTGCTCCGGCGGAGACTTATCCGTTTTTCATCTCCTGCACACCAAAGAGGATGCGTATCCAATGCTTTCAAAAATGTCCAATATTCTGTATTCCTTATTAACCTTGCCCATTCCTACTATTGCACTAATGAACGGTCCAGCGGTTGGCGGAGGCTGTGAGCTTGCAGTTGCCTGTGATTTCCGGCTCGCTAGAAAAGGCGTTAAAGCAGGGTTTGTTCAAGGAAAACAAGCCATTACGACCGGTTGGGGTGGAGGCTCTATTCTAGTCGAAAAGTTCCCATCCCCATTTGCCATGAAGCTTTTGATGGAAGCAGACCTCGAAACCGCAGAATATTTATTTAAAACCGGTTTTATTAATCACCTATTCGACGGAGACTCCCTTCAACAATGTGGAGATTACCTTGAGAAAATGCTGTCCAATGATTTAGAGGTTCTCAAATCCTATAAAAGAATATGGATTAACAAGTGGAAGCAGGCAGGCCTTCGTGAAAGAATAGAGGAAGAGGTTAAAAACTGTGCCATCCTTTGGGAAAGTGATGCCCATCATCAATATGTAAAAAATTTTATTAAGAAAAACACCAGATAAGATGAATTCACGGCTCCAGATTAAGTCTATCTTTTCTAGTAGATGCATATGTTTATAAAAACACTACTAGGAGGGGATTTGATGTCACCAACTCGACAAGATGCTTGGAGCCAAGATGAGGATTTACTGCTAGCTGAAGTTGTATTAAGGCATATTCGAGAAGGCGGGACACAGCTTCAAGCATTTGAGGAGGTAGGGAAACAGCTATCGCGGACACCTGCGGCCTGTGGATTCCGTTGGAACTCATATGTAAGAAAGCAATACAAGTCTGGAATAGAGCTTGCCAAGAAGCAGCGTAAAGAATTGAAAAAACATATTACTCCTGCTGAAGCTGATCCAGCCCCTGAAATAATCAAAAAGGAAGCTGTCTCGACCGAGCCGGGGGGTACTTTGACATTTCCGGCTGTCATTCAGTTTTTAGAGGGCATTTTTAAACAAGTGGAGAATTTTGCTGAGCTTGAAGAGGGAAGCAGGAAGTCTTCCGAAAAAATAAAAGAATTAGAGAAGAAAACTTATTATTTAGCAGCAGAGAATGAAAGACTCACGGAGAACCTAAAGGCCATCGAAGAGGACTACCGTTCATTACTGGAAATTATGGAAAGAGCTCGCAAAATGGTTGTCCTTCAGGATGAAGACCGACAATCTAAAGTTAGATTCCAGATGGATAAAAACGGCAACCTGGAAAGAGTAGAGAAATAGAAAAAAGCGGACATCCGGTCCGCTTTTTCGCTTAGCTAATAAGAAAGTATAAACTTTCTGTCGAAAGCATTATACTTTCTTAACGCATAAATTCAACTACGCCTCTGTCTTCGTCCTATCGGACTCGCCAATCGGCGAGTTTTCATTTATATTATTGTGCTTCCACACCTTCTGGATACCAGACAAGCGGATTTTCCCCGCGGTCTCGTTCCATATCGTAATCAACACTTGTAAAGCCCATTTTTTCCCAAAAGCCGCGAGATTGCATTCTTGCATTTGTCTTAATTGGAAGTCCAAAGCTTTTGGCGAAATCTACAAGTTGTCTACCAAAGTCTTTTCCCTGATAGTCTTGTAATACTTCCAGTTTCCATAATTCCAAATAACTTTGTGGCGGATAAAAATATCGATCGAATTTAGCTTCAATTTGGTATAAGCTCATCCGGGCAACAAGCTTATCTCCATAGTAAATACCATAAAACGGTGAATCGATATCATTGTCTATCATATTGGCTTCAAGATCTTCGAACATTGAAAGCTCTTGAAGACCATATTCTTTAAACTTTTTAAATTCTTCTAGAGTTTTGAAATTAACTTTTAATTTTTCCACTTTAGTCCCCATGTTCTTCCTCCTAGAAATTATATTCTGTAATCTTGTATATATTTTTTTTAACTGAATAACATGATATGAATAATTTTTTCATTATTCAAATGAATTACTATCATTATAATACAAAAAAACTAAAATTTCCTCATTGAATAATCGAAAGCGGTTTCAAAGGTGGCAGGAAATTCGAAGAATGATGTAGAAACTTAATAGTGAAAGTGACATTGGGTCAGGAAAGGGGAAGAAATGTGCAAAAAATTTTAATTGCCAATCGGGGAGAAATTGCCCTTCGTATTATTAGAACGTGCCAAGCGATGGGAATTGAGACAATTGCTGTTTATTCCGAAGCAGATAGGGAGATGCCTTATGTAAAGGCTGCGACGAGGGCGGTATGTATTGGGGAAGCGCAAGTTAACAAGTCTTATTTGCAGGCAGAGAAAATTTTAGAGGTAGCAAGAGCAGAAAAAGTGGATGCCATCCATCCAGGCTATGGCTTTTTATCGGAGAATGCAGCCTTTGCACAGCAAGCCAGAAACGAAGGCATGATCTTTATTGGACCGAAGCCCGAAACAATTGATTTAATGGGAGATAAAATTGTTTCCCGACAAACAATGGAAAAAGCGGGAGTTCCGGTCGTCCCAGGCAGCGGCACCGGTTTAAAAACGGTTGAAGCGGCCCTTGCCTTAGCAGAAAATATAGGCTATCCGATAATGCTGAAGGCGAGCGGCGGCGGCGGGGGAATCGGCATGGTGTTATGTGAAAATGAGCAAGCGCTCGCTAAGTCATACGCATCCACCAAGGCAAGGGCGCTTGCCTATTTTGGGTCGGATGAGGTATTTATCGAAAAATATATCGCGGATGCCAGACATATTGAGGTACAAGTTTTCGGTGATGAATTTGGCAATCTCATTCACTTATTTGAAAGGGACTGTTCCGTCCAAAGAAGGCACCAGAAGGTTATCGAGGAATCGCCATCGCCGTTTCTTTCCGATTCAGTCCGGCAGCAAATGTATGAAACGGCCGTTAAAGCGGCTCGTGCCGTCAATTATACAAATGCGGGAACGATTGAATTTATTGTTGATGAGAACGAGAATTTTTATTTTCTTGAAATGAATACGAGACTTCAAGTTGAACATCCAGTAACTGAATCTATTACAGGTCTTGATTTAGTAAAATGGCAGATTCTCGTTGCACGGGGAGAAAGGCTGCCGCTGCTGCAATCAGAAGTCCATTCTTCCGGCCATGCTGTAGAATTTCGTCTTTATGCGGAAGATCCTGTACGGTTTTTGCCTTCTCCTGGCAAAATCACCACCTTGAAGTGGGAAGAAAAAGAAGGTGTACGGATCGATTCGGGTTATGAAGAAGGTGGAACGGTCACCCCATTTTATGATCCGATGATAGCTAAATGCATTTTTTATGGTGCAGACCGACAAAAAGCATTGGAAGCGGCTGAGACTTTCTTCCAGGAAATTAAAATTGAGGGGATTAAAACAAATGCCCCATTATTCTTAAATATTCTTGCTAATAGAGATTTTCAAAATGGAAATTATACCACAAGCTTTTTAACAAAAACATTAGTGAACTAAGGAGTGTTTTAAAGATGAAAGAAATAACAGCATCAATGGCAGGAACCGTACTTAATATTTTCACAGCAGCAGGCGAATCCATCAACATGGGTCAAGAGGTATTAATGCTTGAATCCATGAAAATGGAAATTCCGATTGAAAGCAGTATCGAAGGTGTTGTCAAGGAAGTAAAGGTTAACATCGGAGACTTCGTAAATGAAGGCGATGTGCTGATTGTTCTAGTTTAGGAGGGGCATTATGGCACAGACAAATACATTAAATGATCAATTAAACGAATACCGGAAACAAATCGAAGCGGGCGGGCATCCAAAATATCATGAAAAGGCCAAAGAGCAGAATAAGCTGTTCGTCCGTGACCGCTTAAGGTTATTGTTTGATGATGGGCAATATGAAGAAGACGGCAAATTTGCCAACTTTACGGCAGGTGATTTGCCTGCTGATGGCGTGGTAACAGCAATTGGCAAAATAAATGGCCAGACTGTATGTGTAATGGCAAATGACTCCACTATAAAGGCAGGCTCCTGGGGAGCACGGACCGTTGAAAAAATCATCCGTATTCAAGAAACAGCTGAGAAATTGCAGGTGCCTTTATTGTATTTGGTGGATTCGGCAGGTGCGAGAATCACCGACCAATTAGAGATGTTTCCAAACCGCCGCGGGGCCGGAAAAATTTTTTATAATCAGGTAAAGCTGTCCGGCATGATTCCGCAGATTTGTATCCTGTTTGGGCCATCCGCAGCAGGCGGGGCCTATATCCCAGCTTTTTGCGATATTGTCATCATGGTCGACCAAAATGCCTCCATGTACTTAGGGTCGCCGCGAATGGCGGAAAAGGTCATCGGCGAAAAGGTGACGCTAGAGGAAATGGGCGGGGCTCGAATGCATTGTACAATTTCGGGCTGTGGTGATGTTCTGGTTTTCAACGAGGAGGAGGCAATTGAGTCTGCCAAAAGATATATCAGCTTTTTTCCAGCCAATTTTAAAGAGAAGACAAAAAAGATTGCTGGTGCGGCGGCTAAGGAAGGAAGGGAATTAGAGGCGATTATTCCGGAAAACCAAAATGCCCCGTTTGATATGTATGAGTGTATTGATCGACTGGTTGATGCCGGCAGCTTCTATGAAATTAAAAAATTATTTGCACCTGAGTTAATAACTGGACTTGCTAGAATAGATGGAAGAGCGGTTGGAATCATTGCCAATCAGCCAAAGGTAAAGGGCGGCGTCCTGTTTGTCGATTCCGCGGATAAAGCCGCAAAATTCATTCAGCTTTGTGATGCCTTTCATATTCCGTTATTGTTCTTGGCAGATGTGCCGGGCTTTATGATTGGAACAAAGGTCGAGCGTGCGGGCATCATCCGTCATGGGGCTAAATTAATTGCTGCTATGAGTTCTGCCACAGTGCCAAAAATCTCAGTCATTGTTCGCAAGGCTTACGGTGCCGGGCTTTATGCGATGGCAGGCCCTGCCTTTGAACCGGATTGCTGTATCGCTCTGCCTACCGCACAAATCGCCGTAATGGGTCCTGAAGCTGCGGTAAATGCTGTCTACTCCAATAAAATAAATGAAATTAACGATCCAAAGGAAAGAATCGCTTATGTTCAGGCGAAACAAAAGGAATATAAAGAAGCTATTGACATTTATAAGCTGGCTTCTGAGCTTATTGTTGATGAAATTGTTGCCCCATCCGAATTAAGAAGCGTACTCATTCAGCGCTTTGATTACTATGAAACAAAAGAATTGAACTTCGGTGTCAGGAAACATCCTGTCTACCCGGTCTAAAAAAATATCCCTTTTCGAACTTTCTGTCGAAAAGGGTTTATTTTTTTACAAACAATTAATTGCTTTTGGTAAAATACGGGTAAGACGATTTAAAGAAGGGATAGCGATGAAGGTTGGAATTATTGGAGCGGGTTCATTAGGTTTATTATTTGCTGCCTATTTGAGCCGGGCTTTTGAAACCATTATTTACACAAGAACCCCGGCACAAGCAGAGCAAATTAACCAAAATGGAATCGTGCTTAAAAAAGGAGATACTGAGACGAGCACCAACGTACAAGCCTTCCCAATCAGCGATTGGAAAGGAACGGAAACTGTTACGGTTGTTGCTGTAAAACAATATCATCTGCAAACGATTATTGAAAAAGTGAACAGCTCGGCGGCACCTAACTTACTTTTTATCCAAAATGGTATGGGGCATTTAAAGCTGCTCGAAGCAATTAAGGAAAAAAATATTGCGGTAGGCTCTGTAGAACACGGTGCCTTAAGAGAAAATGCCTACACGGTTTATCATAATGGCGAAGGAATCACGAATGCTGCCAGGTTTCAAGGAACGGCCGATTGGCTGCATTTTCTTGCAGCTAAAGTACCGAATGATTTTCCGATTGTGATAAGAGAAAATTATTTTGATATGCTGCTAAAGAAATTGATTGTCAATGCAGCAATTAATCCTCTGACGGCTATTCTTCGCGTCAAAAACGGAGACTTAATCGAGAATCCATATTACCTGCAGGCACTGAACAACTTATTCGAGGAAATCTCGGACGTGCTGCGTTTAGATGATAAGGAAGCCTATTTGCAGCATATTCATTATGTTTGTCAATCAACAGCCGAAAATCGTTCGTCCATGCTGAAGGATTTGGAAGCGGGCAGAATGACCGAGGTGGACGCTATTTTAGGCTTTCTCTTGGATGAGGCAGAGACGCTGCATAAAAAGGCCGCACAAATACAGGGGCTATATTTTCTAATTAAGGGAAAAGAACAAGAAGAAAGGAGTGAGCAGTTTTGAGCTCCATCCTATCAACTTTGTTAACGCTGTTGTTCATTATGCCGTTCCTTGGCTTTTTACTCGTTTTTCTCGTCTTTAAACTCATCACGAATGACACTCGAAAATCAGTGCATCATGCCCTTGATTATTCAACCATTTTATTTATTATTTCTGTTCATTTTTTAGTAAAAACAATTTGGGGGAATTCATTTTTTTGGATAATACTACTAGTAATGATTTTCATCGCGATCATTTTTGTTGTTGTCCATTGGAAGGTGAAAGATGAGATCATTTTAACAAAGGTGATGAAAGGTTTTTGGCGGTTTAATTTTCTTCTATTTTTTCTTGCCTATATATCCCTGACGCTATTTGGTGTAATTCATCGGGCCATTATCTTTTCGTTAGCATCTTAAAAAAATTGAAGCATATGTTTTTTTTATATAGGCCGGGGAGTGGTATACTCTTAAAAGAATAATTTGGGTTTACAGAAAGGGAGTTCATGAATGGAGATTTTAAATCTCTCTTTACCAGCGGCCAACCGGTTCGCTTCAAATTACTTGGCGCAATCAAAGGATGTTATGCCTTTTTTTCATTATCACTTCAATGATTTAAACGAAGATTTAAAGAGGATGGCTGAATTAAGGGAGAGAAGCTTTCCGCGCATTGAGACTGCTAGACATATTGAAAGCTTTATGGAGCGATTTGGCAACTCGGAAGCGGTGGAAAACTCCCTTGAGAAGCTGAAGCGTGAGGACAGTGCAGTCGTAATCGGGGGACAGCAGGCAGGAATCCTCACAGGTCCGCTTTATTCGATACATAAGGTTATTTCGATCATTAAATTGGCAGAACAAAAAGAGAAACTTCTTGGGATTCCGGTTGTCCCTGTGTTTTGGATTGCGGGTGAAGACCATGATTATCAAGAAGTGAATCATGTCTATGTTCCGATGGAAGAAAAGCTTGATAAATGGACCTATCCGAAAAAGGTTCATAGCAAGCCAATGGTTACTGATATTCCGTTGGACCAGGAAATCTGCCGGGAATGGGTTCGGAATATTATTGAGAATTTCGGTGAATCGGAGCATACGAAGCAGCTATTAGACTTTGCTGAAAGGCAGATTGAAAAATCAGCCACCTTTGTTGACTTTTTCGCTTATATAATTATGGAGCTTTTTAAGGATTATGGTTTATTACTTGTCGACTCCGGCGACAAAAGCTTCCGGCAGCTTCAAAAGGATTTTCTAACGGAGCAAATTGGCAATCATGAGGTAATCACCTTTTCACTATTGGAACAGCAAAAGCAAATAGGCGAGAAAGGATTCCCAATCACCATTGAAGCGGGGGAAAATGCGGCTAATTTGTTTTATTATGATCAAAAATTAAAAGAACGCATTTTGCTGGAATATGACAGGGCCGCCAATCTCTTTGTGGGGAAAAGTGGAAGAGTTACCTTTACCCAACAGGAATTAGTGGAGATGGCAGCACAATATCCTGAAAAATTTAGCAATAATGTGGTGACCAGGCCGCTCATGCAGGAATGGCTCTTTCCTACCCTTGCCTTTATAGCAGGTCCAGGCGAGATATCGTATTGGGCGGAACTAAAGCTTGTCTTTGAACATTTTAACATGAAAATGCCGCCAATTGTTCCTCGTTTAAATATTACGTTTTTGGACCGCTCCGTGGAAGCGGAAGTGACACAATTAAATTTAAAGCTAGAGGAAGTTTTACAAAGGGGAACGAATCAAGAAAAAGAGCAATTTCTTGAAACGGTAAAGGATAAGGAAGTTGAAGCGTTATTTTCTACTGTTAAGGAAGAACTGCTTAAACAATATCAGTTTATTGAAACAAAAACAGCTGTAATCGACCGGGGTCTCCTGCCGCTGCTCAAGAAAAATGAAAGCTATCTTCTTAAGGAGATAGGGTTCATGGAAACAAAGCTCGAAGATGCAGTAAAGCAGAGACACGATATCCAATTAAAAAAATTCAGCCGGATCAATCTCGCCTTAAGACCAGACGGCTCCCCGCAGGAAAGGGTCTGGAATATTTTCTATTACCTAAATCAATATGGATTAACCTTTATCAAAGACCTCATGATATTACCATTCGAATTTGACGGTCTGCATAAGGTTATCAAAATCTAGGGGCTGTCCAAAAAGTCAGGTAACTGACTTTTGGAAGCCCCTCTTTATTTTATTTGACTGTGTAATAAGTCTGGAATAAGTCTGTTGATTTCCGCTTCAGGGGCTCGCTTTCCGCGGGCGTTACGTGGACCTCCCCGCGGAAAGCGAGTGCCCGGAGCGGAAATCAACAGGCCCATTAGCAGGGGCAATCGATCAATAAAAAATTGCCGATAAAATAAATTTTTTACAATCCGAGAAAACTTCGCCTATGTGGGGTTTTCTTTTTTTTGTAAAAATAACCAATTTGAAAAGGATTTTTGGATTTAAAGAAGAATAGTTAAAAAATAGGTGGTGGAAAGTGGGGGAATGTGGTACATTTTTAATAGAAAGTGGGGGTAGTGGGTATGTTCATGGGTGAATACCATCATAGCATTGATAACAAAGGCCGACTGATTGTGCCCTCCAAATTCCGCGATGAACTCGGCGAGATGTTCATCATCACTAGGGGTTTGGATCAATGTTTGTTTGGTTACCCATTATCAGAATGGAAGCTGATTGAAGAAAAATTAAAAGGCTTGCCGCTGACAAAAAAAGACGCCCGTGCCTTTACACGATTCTTCTTTTCCGGCGCAACAGAGAGTGAACTGGATAAACAAGGAAGAATTAACATCCCCGCACCATTATTGCAGTATGCAAAATTAGATAAAGAATGTGTGATTTTGGGTGTTTCCAATCGAATCGAAATTTGGAGCAAGCAGATTTGGGAAGACTATTTTTCACAGTCTGAAGAATCTTTTGCGGAAATTGCAGAAAATATGATTGGCTTTGATATATAATGGATAAGTTATCTTAATATATTTTCTGCATACAAATGTTTAGCGATAGATTGGAAAAGGTGGTACGTAAATGTTTAAACATACAACTGTGTTATTGGATGAAGCGGTAGAAGGCTTGAATATTAAGCCTGATGGTATTTATGTGGATTGTACATTGGGTGGTGCAGGGCATAGCTCTTTAATCCTCTCGAAACTCGGGACAGAAGGCAAATTGTTTGCATTTGACCAGGATGATACAGCCATCAGAAATGCAGAGCAGAAATTAGCCGAATATGGCGACCGCTTAACCATTATTAAAAGCAATTTTTTACATTTAAAAGAAGAACTTGAAAAACAAGGAATTGAAAAAGTTGATGGAGTTCTGTATGACTTGGGTGTATCCTCCCCACAGCTTGATACTCCTGAGAGAGGCTTTAGTTATCATCATGATGCCCCTCTCGATATGAGGATGGATACGGGTGCACCAATCTCTGCCTATGATGTAATTAACCATTGGTCTTATGAGGATTTAGTCCGAATCTTTTTTCACTATGGTGAGGAAAAATTCTCGAAACAAATCACCCGTAAGATTGAAGCGGCGAGAGCGGTCAAACCAATTGAAACGACATTTGAATTGGTTGATTTGATTAAGGAAGCCATTCCGGCCCCTGCAAGGAGAAAAGGCGGGCACCCTGCCAAACGAATTTTTCAAGCGGTCAGAATTGCAGTTAACGATGAACTGGGTGTGTTTGAGAAGTCTTTAAACCAGGCGATTTCTTTACTGAATAAAGGCGGGCGTATCAGCTGCATCACGTTCCATTCGCTTGAAGATAGAATTTGTAAAGCAACATTTAAAAAGGCAAGTGAAACACCACCGCTGCCGCCAGGTTTGCCGGTCATTCCGGATGAGTACAAGCCTATTTTAAAATTAATCACAAGGAAACCGATTATTCCATCCGAAGAAGAGGTGGAACACAACAATCGTGCACGATCGGCAAAGCTACGTATTGCCGAAAAAATATAGAATATAAATAATCAAACCGGAGGGGAAAAAGATTGAGTAATCTTGCCAGGAAAGTTCAAGAGCAGCAGCGAACAGAACAAACAGTACGCGACGAAAGACAGGTAAAAATAAAAAAATCCTGGCTTACTCCAGGGGAAAAAATAATCGGAGTTGTTTTTGCAGGTGTCGTTTGCTTTGGGGCTGCCCATCTCCTAAACAATCAGGCAAAAATCTATGACGTGAATAAAGAAATTCAAACGGTTGATGCCAAGTTGAAGGAACAGCAGAAAGTTAATAGCGACCTGCAGGTACAAGTTAGCGAATTAAGTACGTACGAGCGGATTTATGAAAAAGCCAAACAAATGGGATTAATTTTAAACGAAAATAACGTCAAGGTTGTGCAGCAGAAATGATTAAGAAACAGCCATATATAAATTCTGGAGCAGCGATATTGTTTATAATATTCAGTCTGCTCTTTTTTGTCTTATTGTGCAGATTTCTTTACATTCAAGTTACTGGTGAAGCAGCAGGCCAGAAGTTATCAGCACTTGCTCAGGAAAAATATAACCGAAATGGAACCATCCCTGCTGTACGGGGAGTCATTTACGATCGGAATGGTGAGGTGGTTGCGGAGGATACTGCATCTTATTCCTTAGTAGCAATTCTTGATAAGAAAATGACGACTGACCCGAAGAAACCGATGCATGTAAAGGACCCGGAGAAAACGGCAAAAGAGCTGGCCAAATATATTAAAATGGATGAATCAGAGATTTACCGCAGACTAACGATAAAAGGCAGGTTTCAGGTGGAGTTTGGAAAGGCAGGAAAAGATATTACCCATGAAACAAAAACAAAGATAGAGGCACTGAAACTGCCAGGAATTACATTTATCCGTGATTCGAAAAGGTTTTATCCAAATGGTACCTTTGCCTCGCATTTAGTAGGTTATACAGACAGCGTTAAACAAAAGGATAATACCTTCAAATATGAAGGGATAATGGGAGTTGAAAAATCGTATAACGATGCCTTGACTGGCAAAGACGGAAAAATACAATATGAAAGTGATAAATGGGGATATATTCTTCCTACCGGAAAAGAAAAAGTCACCCCCGCAAAAGATGGAAATGATGTCTATTTAACGATTGATAAGAAAATCCAGACATTTTTAGAGGATGCCATGGACAAAGTGGTTAAGGACTACAAGCCGAAGAAAATTATTGCGATTGTGGCCGATCCGAAAACAGGTGAGATATTAGCAATGGGCCAGCGGCCGTCCTTTGATCCAAAGACAAAAGACGGGATTGATAAAAGCTGGCATAACGAAGCGATTGAAACTTCGTTTGAGCCAGGTTCGACGATGAAAATCTTTACACTTGCTGCAGCCGTTCAAGAAAATGAGTTCGATCCAAATGAACTGTATCAGTCCGGGTCCTACCGGGTGACGGATAAGGATAAAGCCATCCATGACCACAACGGGTCTGGCTGGGGCAGCATTACTTATCTTGAAGGTGTACAGCGCTCCTCGAATGTGGCGTTTGCGAAAATTGCTAAGGAAAAATTGGGCTTTGAAAGATTCAGAGAGTATTTAACGAAATTTGGTTTTGATAAGCCGACAGGCATTGAACTGCCAAATGAAACATCCGGGAAAATTCAATACACTTATCCAATTGAAAAAATCACCACCGCCTATGGTCAAGGAACAGCGATAACACCAATTCAGCAAATCCAGGCGGCTACGGCCGTTGCCAATGGCGGGAAAATGGTAAAGCCGCATGTGGTCAAGAAAATTGTCAATCATGATACCGGTGAAACGATCAAAGAAGAAACTGCTGAGGTTGTTTCTAGCCCGATTTCCGCCGAAACTGCCAGCAAGGTTCTCGATTACCTAGAAACGGTGGTCACCTCTCCAAAAGGCACCGGCGGGCGTTATAAAATTGACGGCTACAGTGTGGCAGGGAAAACAGGAACAGCTAATATTCCCGGTCCGGATGGAAAATATCTAAGCGGGGTTAACAATTATATGTTCTCCTTTTTAGGGATGGCTCCAAAGGATGACCCGAAACTGATTGTTTATGTGGCCGTTCAGCAGCCTGATTTGAAAGGACTTGATGCAGGCCAAGGCGCCATTCCTGTGTCGGCCATTTTTAACCCTGTCATGCAGAACAGCTTACACTACTTAAATATTCAGCCGTCTGCTGCGGAAAAAACGAATGTCAGCGAATTGCCTGATTTACAGGGGATGGACGTAAATGAGGCGGTAAAAAGTCTAAAGGACAAGGGAATTGAAGCAGTGGTTCTCGGAACCGGAACCAAGGTGGACAAGCAGCTGCCTAAAGCCGGAACGGAGATTCTCGAGGGTGAAAAGGTGGTTATACGAACAAATGGTGAATTGACTGCTCCGGATCTAACAGGCTGGTCACTAAGGGATGTCATGAAGGTTGCCAATTTGGCCGGATTAAATTTGAATCCAAAAGGAAAAGGATATGTTGTTAGTCAAAATATTCAACCACAAGCGTTATTGCGTAAGGATGATTTCTTGATTGTCGAACTTAAAACGCCCGAAGAACAATGGACAGAGGAAATAAATGGGCAGCAGCAAGAGGGAACAAATCAAGAGGACAATCAGGAAGAAAAAGTGCAGGATTAACTAAGAGAAGAGGCTGTAATCGGACAGCCTCTTTTCCGCGGTTTGAACCGTTTGGACCCGTTCTAATCAAGGAAGTACAAGCATATAAATGAACGATAAAGTAAAGGAGTAGGAGGCATTGTTCAAATATGCGCGTTTCAAATGTAACGGTCCGTAAACGGTTATTACTTGCACTAATCATCGGAATTCTGATCTTTTTGATTATTGATGTCAGGCTAGGTTATGTACAATTTTATCTCGGAGACATGTTGACTGGACGTGCAAAGGATTCTTGGAGCCGGAATATTCCATTTGAGCCTCAGCGAGGCGAAATTGTTGACCGCAATGGTGTTCCATTAGCGACTAATATGAGTGCCCCAACTGTCTGGGTTGTCCCAAGGCAGGTTAAAGACCCGGCGACAACAGCTGAAAAACTGGCCACAGTATTAAATATGCCTAAAGAAACAGCCTATCGCGAGATCACACAAAAAGAGAGAATTGTTCGGATAAAGGAAGGGCGAAAGATCTCCCATGAAAAAGCAAAAGAGATCCGGGCATTAGGTCTTGATGGTGTCTATATAGGGGAAGATTCTAAACGACATTATCCTTACGGCAGCTATTTAGCCCATGTTCTAGGCTTTGCAGGAGTGGACAACCAGGGATTGATGGGCCTTGAAAAATATTATGATAAAGAGCTGAGCGGGGAAAGAGGCTCTGTTAAATTTTATGCAAATGCCAAAGGCGAACGAATGAATGATATGGCTGATGATTATGAGAAGCCCGTCAACGGTCTTGACCTAAAATTAACGATTGACACAAAGGTCCAGACGATTGTCGAAAGAGAGCTGGATATTGCCGAAGCGAAATATAATCCAGATGGAATTATTGCCATCGCGATGAACCCGAACAGTGGGGAGATTTTAGCGATGTCAAGCAGGCCATCCTTTGACCCGGCAAATTTCCGCAACGTTCCGCAGGAGGTTTACAACCGGAATTTACCTGTCTGGATGACGTATGAGCCGGGGTCGACTTTTAAAATCATTACGCTGGCAGCGGCATTGAATGAGGGAAAGGTAGACTTAGAGAAAGAACATTTTCATGATTCCGGCTCAGTTCAGGTAGCCGGTGCCAGGTTGAAATGCTGGAAACGAGGCGGACATGGAGATCAAACCTTTTTAGAAGTTGTGCAAAATTCCTGCAACCCCGGATTCGTGGAGCTTGGTCAAAGGCTGGGCAAGGAAAAGCTTTTCCAATATGTAAAGGATTTTGGCTTTGGCCAAAAGACAGGGATTGATTTACAGGGGGAAGCAACCGGGATTCTATTTAATATGAACCGCGTCGGCCCGGTTGAATTGGCAACAACTGCTTTCGGACAAGGGGTATCTGTTACACCAATCCAGCAGGTTGCTGCAGTGTCTGCTGCCGTAAACGGCGGGATCTTATATAAACCTTTTATTGCAAAGGAATTAATCGATCCAGTAACAAAAGAAATCGTAATGAGAAATACTCCGGTTGAAAAGCGCAGGGTTATTTCTGAGGACACATCTAAAGAAATTCGCCATGCCCTTGAAAGTGTTGTTGCCCAAGGAACTGGAGGTAAAGCATTTGTTGATTCATATCGGATTGGCGGCAAAACTGGAACAGCCCAAAAAGCTCAGGGTGGCCGATACTTAGAAAATAACTATATCGTCTCGTTTGTTGGCTTTGCTCCCGCGGATGACCCGCAAATTGTTGTTTATGTTGCTGTTGATAACCCGAAAGGCGTAACTGCATTTGGAGGTACTGTTAGTGCTCCGATTGTAGGGAATATAATGAAGGACAGTTTAAGTGCGATGGGAGTAGAACCAAGAAAAGAGCAAATTGAAAAAGAAATCAAATGGCCTGATACTGCACCAATCGAACTACCTGATTTTGTCGGCATGACAAAAGTTGAACTTATGGAACAAATCTTGAACCTTCGAGTTGATGTAAGCGGCGAGGGCGATGTTGTTGTGAGACAATCTCCTGCACCTGGAACGAAAGTTAAGGAAGGTTCAAAAATTAGACTATACTTCGGCAGTGGTGATTAATTAATAAGTCTTAAATCAATTCTCACCTCTAGCTTTTGCCAATACAAAAAACAAAATGGCAAAAAAATTTATTTTCATGTAAAATAAAGTGAAACTTTCGCCCACTAGTCTCTTCTAAAGGGGCATTGGCAAAAGCAGAGGTAAGGTAATGAGAGGATTTGAGATGAACATGAAGCTGAAAAAGCTGCTTGAGAGTTTGCATCTGATAATTCCCTATGAAGGAGAAGACCGGGAAATCACTTCAATAGAAAATGACAACCGCAAGGTGCAAAATGGGAGCTTATTTATTTGCATTAAAGGCTACACCGTGGACGGGCACGATTTTGCTGAATCGGCTGCAGCAAGCGGTGCTGCTGCTATTCTCGCGGAACGTCCGCTTATGCTCGATGTTCCTGTTATCGTTGTGAATGATACAACAAGAGCAATGGCGGTTCTGGCTGATACCTTTTTCGAACAGCCTTCAAAGAAACTGCACTTGATTGGAATTACAGGTACAAACGGAAAAACAACAACCAGCCATATGATTGAAAAGATTGTTGCTGATTATGGGCGGACTACCGGATTAATTGGCACGATGTATACAAAAATTGCTGATAAGCTGATTGAAACTAAAAATACCACACCTGAAAGCTTAACGCTGCAAAAAACCTTTAAACAAATGGTGGATGATGGGGTGGAAACAGCCGTCATGGAGGTCTCTTCACATGCTTTGGATTTAGGAAGGGTCCATGGCTGCGACTTTGACGTGGCCGTATTTACCAACCTTACTCAAGACCATCTCGATTATCATAAGACAATGGATGAATACCAACGGGCAAAGAGTCTATTATTTGCTCAGCTCGGTAACACCTTTAACCAGAAAAATCCAAAATTTGCCGTGTTAAATGCTGATGACCCTGCGTCAATCATGTTTAAACGGTCGACGGCTGCCTATGTTGTGACTTATGGGATCGACTCAAAAGCGGACATTCAAGCGGAAAATATCCAGATGAACGCATCAGGCACCGAATTTGAGGTCGTGATTGGCAATCATAGATATCCCGTAAACATTCAGTTTATCGGCAAATTCAGCGTTTATAATGTTTTGGCCAGTATCTCGGCCGCACTGGTATCAGGGCTTCCAATAGAGACGATTATTGGCTCTCTTGAAAGTATTAAGGGAGTGGCAGGAAGGTTTGAGCTGGTCCAAGCAGGTCAAGATTTTACCGTGATTGTCGATTATGCCCATACACCGGACAGCTTGGAAAATGTTTTGAAGACAATTCAGCATTTTGCCAAGCAAAAAATCTTCGTTGTGGTCGGGTGCGGCGGTGACAGGGACAGGACGAAACGTCCTCTGATGGCGCAAATTGCCTGCCAATATGCAACTGATCCGATCTTCACGTCGGATAATCCACGCAGTGAGAATCCGCTTGAAATTTTAAAGGAAATGGAATCTGGGGTTCAAGGCAGGAACTATATTTATCGGGTGATTCCTGACCGTAAAGAAGCCATTGGCGAAGCGGTAAAGCAGGCAACAGCAGGTGATGTCATTTTGATTGCCGGCAAGGGACACGAAACCTATCAGATTATCGGCAGTGAAGTTTATGATTTCGATGACCGGCTTGTCGCTAGGGAAGCAATTGAGGAGAGAAAATAATGGTTTTGACCTATCGGGACTTGGCTGAAATTTTTTCGGAAAAACAAGGAGTCCAAGGTGATTTTGCTTTTTATACGGTGACTGATATGGCGGGGGATATACAGCCAAAGGGACTGTTTATCCATATAAGCGAAGATAGCGGCAGTCTATCTGAAGCCATTGCTCAAGGTGCTATCGCGGTTCTTTGGGACAAACGAAAAAAACTGCCGAATTACACTCCAAATCATTTTCCGGTATTTTTTACAGATGATTTAGGGGATGCAATTGTACAGATTTTAACACGATATATTGAAAAATTGGATGGAGAAACAACTGCAAAAATGGAGACAACTAACTTTAAATTTTCAAATAAAAAACTTCTTAATAAAAATAACGAATCATATGATATTGCTGTAATGCTAAAAAAAATAATCGAAAAACAAGAAAAGATACACGGGGGGAGGGGATAATATGCTGGAGCAAGTTATATTTTTCACAATCATCATGGCGTTTCTAATATCGGTGCTGCTATCACCAGTTTTTATTCCCTTCTTAAGAAGGTTGAAATTTGGACAAAGCATCCGGGAGGAAGGACCTAAATCACACCAGAAAAAATCAGGAACACCGACGATGGGCGGCATCATGATTTTATTTGCAATTGTCATAACAACGCTGGTGATGACGGGCAAATTTTCCGAACCGACGGTTAAAACGTATTTGCTGCTTTTGGTCACGCTTGGGTTTGGTTTATTGGGATTTTTAGATGATTTTATAAAAGTAGTCCTGAAGAGAAACCTGGGATTAACCTCCAAGCAAAAGTTTTTAGGACAAATTATTATTTCCGTTATATTTTACTTGGTGTACAAACAAAACGGTTTTTCAACCGAAATCATCCTTCCATTTACCGACAAGTCGCTTGATTTGGGATGGTTTTTTGTCATTTTTATTGTTTTTTGGCTAGTAGGTTTTTCCAATGCTGTCAATTTAACGGACGGATTAGATGGCTTGGTGTCCGGTACTGCCGCTATTGCGTTCGGCGCGTTCGCCGTCCTTGCCTGGAATCAGTCGCAAATGGAAGTTGCGATTTTTTCTGTTGCCATTGTCGGTGCTGTACTTGGCTTTTTGGTATTTAATGCCCATCCGGCCAAGGTTTTCATGGGGGATACAGGCTCGCTTGCGCTGGGAGGAGCCATTGCCGCCATTTCCATCCTTACGAAGCTAGAAGTATTGCTTCTGATCATTGGCGGGATCTTTGTGATTGAAACTTTATCAGTCATTCTTCAGGTTGCTTCCTTTAAAACAACTGGAAAGCGCATCTTCCGAATGAGTCCCCTGCATCATCATTATGAGCTTGTCGGCTGGTCTGAATGGAGAGTAGTTGTTACTTTTTGGAGTGTCGGCCTAATTTTTGCGATTCTTGGAATCTATATCGAGGTGTGGTTGTAATTGAAGCAGATTGAATCTTATCGCCATAAAAAAATTCTTGTCTTAGGGTTAGCCAAAAGCGGAGTTACGGCCGCCGCTCTTTTACATAAGCTTGGAGCCTTTGTAACAGTTAATGACAAAAAGCCATTGTCGGAAAATCCCGAGGCTCAAGGGCTGTTAGAACAAGGGATTAAAGTAATTTGCGGGGAGCATCCGGTTGAGCTGCTGGATGAGGGATTTGAGTTGATTGTCAAAAATCCCGGAATTCCATATACCAATCCAATGATTGAAGGCGCATTTGAAAAAGGTATTCCTGTCATAACTGAAGTGGAGCTTGCCTATGAAATCTCCGAAGCCCCACTTATCGGGATTACCGGAACGAATGGGAAAACCACTACGACAACACTCGTGTATGAAATGCTGAATGAGGGTGAAAAGCAGCCGTTAATTGCAGGGAATATCGGGACAGTTGCATCTGGTGTAGCTGAGATAGCGGGGAAAGACAATACAATTGTTATTGAATTATCATCCTTCCAGTTAATGGGGATTAATACTTTTAAACCGAAAATTGCTATTATTACAAACATCTATGATGCCCATCTGGATTATCATGGGACTAGAGAGGAATATAAAAGGGCAAAAGCAAACATTACGAAAAACCAAACAGAGGATGATTATTTAATCATAAATGCCGACCAGGAAGAAACTTTCGAAATGGCCCGCCATTCCAAAGCGAAAATCATTCCCTTCTCTACCAAAAAAGTGCTGATGGAAGGGGCCTGCATCAAGGACGGCTGGATTTGTTTTAATCAAGAAAAAGTCATGGAAATTGAGAAAATTGTTCTGCCGGGCCGCCATAATTTGGAAAACATCTTATCGGCCATGGCTGCAGCCAAGCTTTCAGGTGTTGAAAATCATGCCATTCAACAGGTTCTTCTTACATTTACAGGAGTCAGACATCGCTTGCAATACGTTGCTGAAGTGAATGGGAGAAAATTCTATAATGATTCAAAGGCAACGAATACGTTAGCAACAATCAAAGCACTTTCGGCATTTGACGGTCCGATTGTCCTGCTTGCAGGCGGGCTGGATCGGGGTAATGAGTTTGATGAGTTAATTCCTTACTTTGAAAATGTAAAAGCAATGGTTACGTTCGGCCAGACAGCGCCAAAGCTTGAACGCGTGGGGCAAGTTGCGGGAATAAAATGCATAAAGCGTGTCGATAATGTTGACAAGGCTGTACCTGCTGCATTCGGATTTTCGGAACCGGGTGACGTAATTTTGTTATCTCCTGCCTGCGCCAGCTGGGATCAATATAAAAGTTTTGAAATCAGGGGAGACATTTTTATCGAAGCGGTGCATAAGCTTAAGTAAGGGCATGTCCAACTTAGAGTTCTAAGGCGGTGATGTTTCAAGCCCTAAAACTTGTAGTTGAGGTGTTTAGCTGTGCCGACAAAGAGAACAACTCCCGATTTTATTTTAATGATCGTTACCTTTACCTTGCTCGCCGTAGGGTTGATTATGGTGTACAGCGCTAGTGCAATCTGGGCTGAATATAAATTCGAAGATTCCTTTTTCTTTGCAAAACGGCAAACCTTATTCGCGGGTGTTGGCATACTGGCAATGTTTTTTATTATGAATATTAACTACTGGACATGGCGGACGTGGTCTAAAACTATTTTAATTGTTTGCTTTGTCTTATTAATTCTCGTCTTAATCCCGGGTATCGGAAATGTTCGGAATGGGTCACGAAGCTGGATTGGGGTAGGGGCGTTCTCGATTCAGCCGTCAGAATTTATGAAGCTTGCGATGATTGCCTTTTTGGCAAAGTATCTTTCGGAACGGCAAAAATTGATTACTTCCTTTAAAAAAGGACTTGTCCCTTCATTGGGCCTCGCTTTCGTTGCGTTTGCAATGATTATGCTCCAGCCAGATTTAGGGACTGGTACTGTCATGATGGGCACGTGCGTGGTGATGATCTTTATCGCGGGTGCACGCATCAGTCATTTTGCCTTTCTGGGACTCATTGGAGTAGCCGGATTTATCGGCTTAATTGCCTCTGCTCCCTATCGTATTAAAAGGATCACGTCATTTTTAGATCCATGGTCTGACCCTTTGGGAAGCGGATTTCAAATCATTCAATCGCTTTATGCCATAGGCCCTGGCGGTTTGTTCGGACTTGGTCTTGGTGAAAGCCGGCAAAAGTTTTTCTACCTGCCTGAACCGCAAACAGATTTTATTTTCGCGATTCTCTCGGAGGAACTGGGCTTTATTGGCGGATCATTCGTTATTCTTTTATTTGCGCTTTTATTATGGCGCGGGATCCGTATTGCCTTAGGTGCACCTGACTTATATGGAAGTTTTCTAGCCGTCGGAATAATCGCAATGGTTGCGATTCAGGTTATGATTAATATAGGTGTTGTTACAGGATTGATGCCGGTTACGGGGATTACCCTGCCATTCTTAAGCTATGGAGGATCTTCCTTGACACTTATGCTAATGGCAATTGGTGTGCTCCTGAATATAAGCCGCTATTCGAGATATTAAAGAGTACCCTGTTGGTTGACAGGGTCTTTTTGTTTGTTTCTAATTTTCTTTTTCATTACAAATAGATAACATTCTTTTTTCGATAGCTTTTTTCATATAATTTTTATAGTAGAATGTGTTTAGCTGACTTTTACGAGGTGAGAAATTTGAAAATAGCGGTAAGCGGCGGCGGTACAGGAGGTCATATATACCCTGCACTTGCACTTATTCGAGAAATCCAAAAGGAAAATAATCAAGCCGAATTTCTATACATAGGTACAAATAATGGTTTGGAAAGTAAACTTGTTCCTAGGGAAAATATCTCTTTTAAGTCCATCCACATTACAGGCTTTAAGAGAAAGCTATCCTTTGAAAATGTGAAAACGATTTGGCGGTTTCTTAAAGGAGTAAGAGACAGCAAAAAAATATTAAAAGAATTTAAACCGGACATAGTGATTGGGACAGGAGGATATGTTTGCGGGCCGGTTGTCTATGCTGCTGCCAAACTGCATATCCCTACGATTATCCATGAGCAAAATAGTGTTCCAGGCTTAACGAACAAGTTTTTGAGCCGTTACGTCAGCAAAATTGCCATCTGTTTTGATGAAGCGAAAGAGTTTTTCCCTAAAGACAAAGTAGTCTTTACAGGTAACCCCCGCGCATCTGAGGTCATTGGTACGGATGGCATTAAGGGGCGGCTTTCTGCGGGTTTGAGCACGACAGAGCCTTGTGTCTTAATAGTTGGCGGGTCGAGAGGGGCGAGGCCTATAAACGAGGCGGTTATTAAGGCAATCCCTGAGTTTGCAGGTAAACCATATCAGGTGCTTTATGTAACCGGTGAAGTGCATTATGAAGATGTTAAAAAAGAAGCTGAATTGATTGGAAGCCCCAAAAATGTCGTCATCAAACCTTTTATTCATAATATGCCCGAAGTTTTGGCGGGGACTGATTTAGTTGTAGCGAGAGCAGGGGCTACCACATTGGCAGAGCTCACTTCGCTTGGAATACCTAGTATTTTAATCCCAAGTCCGTACGTAACGAATAATCATCAAGAAAAAAATGCCAGGTCACTTAGCAGCCATGGAGCTGCACAAGTTTTACTGGAAAAGGATTTAACGAGCGTGGCCCTTGTTAAGGAAATAGATCGGATTTTGCTAAATAAAGACATACTCAAGGAAATGAAGCAAAAATCCAGGGAAATGGGTGTTCCGGATTCAGCTGTTAGACTTTACAAAGTTATGAGGAATCTGATGAAATAATGGTAATCATTAGTAGCCCAAATTATTTTTTTGGCATAAACTAAAACGATATGTAAGTTAGGAAAGCTAGGTGGTATAAATTGGTTGAAGCTGTAAAAGAATTGCAAGAATTAAATATCGGAAGAGTGAAGATAAATGAACCTCTTGCCCATCACACCACAATTAAAATCGGCGGTCCCGCTGATATACTTATTGAACCTTCTTCAGTTGAAAATTTGCAAAAGGTAATGGAAGTCATTAGAAACCATCACTTAAATTGGCGGGCCATCGGCAGAGGCTCCAACCTTTTAGTGTCAGATAAAGGAATTGAGGGAGTTGTCCTGAAACTGGGCAATGGTATCGATTCGCTTGAGATTAATGGAACTGAAATAACTGTTGGCGGCGGACATTCGCTTGTTAGTCTATCTACCCTAATTAGCAAAAAAGGTCTATCCGGTCTGGAATTTGCTAGCGGAATTCCCGGTTCTGTCGGCGGGGCCGTGTACATGAACGCTGGAGCGCACGGGTCTGACATCAGCAGGGTTCTTACAAAAGCACATATCCTATTTTTGGATGGTTCAATGGAGTGGCTTTCTAATGATGAGCTAGAGTTTTCTTATCGGACCTCCATTCTGCAGAATAAACGTCCGGGTATCGTCGTCGAAGCTGTATTTCAACTCGAGGCAGGAGAAAGGAACTCGATAGTAGCCCAGATGCAAAAAAACAAAGATTACAGAAAGGAAACTCAGCCTTGGAATTTTCCGTGTGCAGGCAGTATTTTTCGGAATCCACTACCTAATTACGCCGGAAAATTAATTGAAGTAGCAGGCCTTAAGGGCTTTAGTATTGGCGGTGCAAAGATTTCCGAAATGCATGGGAATTTTATTGTCAATGCCGGCAATGCCACGGCAGGGGATGTGCTTGCCTTAATTCAGCATGTTAAAGATACGATTTACAATTTATATCAAATAAAAATGGAAACGGAAGTTGAAATCATCGGGAGAAAATAAGCAAGGCCGCCTGTGGAATTTTCCTGACATTAGTTCCAAAATTTTACCCTTATTTTGAGCAAGAAATGTCTTACGAATGACAAATATTGTGATATAATTACTGGTAATATTATAGGAAAAATGCGGTAGAAAATGAATGACGGCATGACTTTTCGTGCCGTTGTTTCTCTTTCTTAGAAGCGTCTTCCAATCTTTTGGACAAGCACGACAAAAATCAAGGGAAACCACTTTTTATGGTGGAGGAATTATAAATGGAAAATGGAAAAATAGTTGCTCTAGAGGATCGAATTCCTAAATTAAAAGAACAAAGGCGGAAAAAGGCAAACAAAAGGCTTGTGCTTTTATTGTTTTTGTTTTTTACAATGATAGCAGCTGTTGCTTATACACAATCACCGTTAGCCCATATAAAAAAGATTACCATAAAAGGAAATGAGGTATATTCCCAAGCCGAAATCATCAAAACAAGCGGCCTAACGAACAGCACGAACATTTGGGAAGTCAGAAAGGATAAAGTAGCCGCCAGCCTGAAACGGCTATCTGAAATTAATAGTGCAGAAGTTAAGGTTATTTGGCCGAATTCAATCTTGATCCAAGTAAAAGAACATAAAAGGATGGCTTATCTATATCAAGACAATGCCTACCTTCCGGTGATGGAAAACGGAAAAATCCTAACCGATAAAAAAACTGATATGATTCCCAGCAATTCTCCGATTCTAGTTAAATTCAAAGAAGGGCCAGTCCTCGATGAAATGGTTGAAGGGTTAAAAAATCTTCCGGTTGGAATTGTGAACTCCATTTCTGAAATTCATTACACTCCGAAAAAAACCGACAAATATCATATTACTCTTTTTATGAATGATGGTTTTGAGGTAAGTGCCACACTTAGAAGCTTCGCTGAAAAGATGGTCCACTATCCTTCCATAATCAGCCAGTTAGACCCAAATAAAAAGGGCATTATTGATTTAGAGGTAGGTTCATATTTTAAGGCTTTTGATACGGAAGTGGAGGAAAATAAAGTTGAAAATCATGAAGGTGAAGGGTAATCATCTCGTTTTATCCCTTGTCTGTTTAGTTTTGGGGTTCATTATGGCATTCTCGTATCATTTAACCCAATTGGAACATGAATCGGAAAGGACAAGCCTTTCTGATAACCAATATAAAACAACCCTTGCCTTACGAAACCAGTTAATTTCGCAGGAAGAGGCGAATCGAAAACTGCAAAAGGAACTGCGGCAAAAACAGGCCAGTGTGACAGAAAATGAAAAAAGCCTAGCAAAGGAAGCACAGGTGTTTACCAACCTTGCCGAGGATGCAGAAAAATACAGGATGTTTTTAGGTAAGGTAAAGGTTACGGGAAAGGGAGTAAAAATTACTCTGACTGATGGGGCTTACAATCCGAAAGAACAGAATATAAACAGTTATTTGGTTCATGAACATCATGTTTTCAAGGTGATCAATGAGCTTTACATATCAGGAGCGGCTGCGGTTGCGATAAATGGCCAAAGGTTAACGAGCCATTCTTATATTAACTGTGAGGGCCCTGTCATAACAGTTGATGGAGTGCAGTATCCAGCCCCTTTTGTCATCACAGCTATCGGAGACCCTGAGGTCCTTGCATCATCTATTAACTTAGTCGGCGGGGTGAAGGATCAGCTGGTTAACGATAATATCATTTTCACACTAGAAAAAGAAAGTGAAATTGTTTTAAACCCTATTCTTGGCGGTTAATAATGTGTCCACAAGTATATATGAGAAGGCTGGGTGGAAAAAGTGGACAAACGGAAAATGAAAATAAACTTTACGCTGATTGCGGCGATAATTGGTTTTATGATAGCAGTCCAATTTCAAACGGTAAAAAAGCCTGAGGACAGGGATACAAGGGATATTTGGCAGCTTAGAGAAGCCTTGCTAAAGGAAAAGGAGCTGCAATCTAATTTATTGAATGAAATTCGATCAAATGAGGAAAAACTATCAGCCTATAAATCTAAAAGAGAGCAAAGCAAAGAAAAGGCTCTGCGGGACACCCTAAATGAATTAAAGACAGACGCAGGCTTAACAGAAGTAACTGGCCCGGGAATTACTTTAATGATTGAACCCGTCATGGAAAATATTCAACTTGGGGAAACGACGAAGAATGTTGTTTCACCGGAACTCTTGAAAAGACTGTTAAATGAGCTAAACATGTATGAAGCCAAATATGTTTCGATTGATGGACAAAGGGTTATTAATACGACTGTTATCCGGGATATCAATACCGAAACGAAAATTGATGGCCATACCGTAAAGGAACTGCCACTCGAGGTAAAAGTAGTCGTCAATGATCTTAGTACGGCTGAAAAGTTATATAACCGAATGAAAGTTTCCAAAGCGAGAGACGAATTTTTCACGGAGAACTTAAGGCTCGATGTGAATGCGCCAAATCCGGAAATAACAGTCCCTGCTTATCAGAATCCAATTCGCATCCGGTATATGGAGCCGGTTAAAGAGGGGAGCGGTTCCTAATGTGGCTTCCGGTCATGGGATTAATAATTGGCATTATTCTGGGCTTGCTGACAGAAATTCGGATTCCTGAAGAATATTCCAATTATTTGTCGATTGCTGTCTTAGCAGCACTCGACACATTATTCGGAGGAATCCGTGCTTATTTGCAAAATATTTATGATGAAAAGGTCTTTGTTTCTGGATTCTTTTTTAATATAATACTTGCTGCAAGTTTAGCTTTTCTCGGTGTTCATCTTGGTGTAGACTTGTATTTAGCAGCGGTTTTTGCATTTGGCGTAAGGCTTTTTCAAAATATTGCTGTAATTCGTCGAATTTTGTTAACGAAATGGTCAACAAAGAAAGAAAAATTAGAAAAAAGTTGAAAATTTTTAAAGGGAATCATTTAGTTTTGACGAATATTTTTATAAGATATTACTATGAATAATTCATTTGAACAAATAAATTGTTGTTCAATAAAAGGGAAATTAAAGGAGGTGCCAGAGAATGAACAGCAATGAAATATACGTAAGTCTTGACATCGGTACATCCAGTGTAAAAGTAATCATTGGTGAAATGGTCAATGACTCAGGAAAAGGCTCGTTAAATATAATTGGAGTTGGCAACGTAAATTCTGAAGGCTTGCGCAAAGGCTCAATCGTCGACATGGACGACACCGTTCATTCTATAAAAAGGGCGATTGAACAAGCGGAAAGAATGATCGGAATGGAAATTCATGAGGTTGTTGTCGGAATACCGGGACACAATATCATGATGCAGCCCTGCCATGGAATAGTAGCTGTCTCTGGTCAAAACCGTGAAATTACGAACGATGACGTTGCACGTGTTATTGAAGCGTCCTATGCTGGTTCTATTCCACCTGAAAGAGTGAATATGGGGGTTATCCAAAGGCAATTTATTTTGGATGGAAAAGATGAAATCAATGATCCTCGCGGGATGATAGGTGTCCGCCTTGAGATGGATGGAACACTTGTGACCGGATCAAATTCAGTTCTGGCAAATATCATTCGTTGCGTTGAGCGCGCCGGACTTCAATTTTCAGATATTATTCTTCAACCTTTGGCAGCGGGAGATTACGCTTTATCAAAGGATGAAAAAAATCTTGGCGTCGCCTTGATTGATATGGGCGGCGGCTCGACTACAATTGCAGTTTATGAGGAAGGCTATTTAAAAGCTACAAGTGTCATTCCTGTAGGTGGTGATTTGCTCACGAATGATCTATCTAAAGTGCTGCACACATCCACAGAGGATGCAGAAAATATAAAATTAAAATATGGACATGCATTCTATGATCATGCATCTGAAGACCAATTTTTCAGTGTACCGATTATCGGAAGCGACCAGCATCAACAATTTAATCAGCTTTATGTATCAGAGATTATTGAAGCCAGAATGGAAGAGATTTTTGAGCTTATAGCAAAGGAATTAAAACGTATGGGCGTGTCCGACCTGCCAGGCGGTTTCGTATTAACGGGCGGAACAGCCAATATGCAGGGGCTGCTAGAACTTGCTCAGGATATGTTTAAAAATCCCGTCCGCATTGCCCGTCCCGATTATATAGGTGTAAGAGAGCCTCAATATACAACAGCGGTTGGCTTGATAAAGTATGCTTACAAGAATGCTAGATTACCAGGGAGCGTGGCGAGCCCGCAATCCGCAGTTTCAGAGCCAGTCGAAAAGAGGGCCCCGAAGCAGCAACAGCCAAAAACAAAAGTAGAAAAGCATCCGGAAGAAAAAATGACTTCAAGAGTAAAAAAATTCCTTGGATACTTTTTCGAATAAGCTAAATTGAAAAGGATATCGAAGAATTAGGAGGATTTTTCATGTTAGAGTTTGATACAAATTTAGATTCTCTTGCCACAATAAAGGTAATCGGGGTTGGCGGCGGCGGTAATAATGCAGTAAACCGAATGATTGAGCATGGTGTGCAAGGTGTGGAATTTATTGCAGTGAATACAGACGCACAAGCGTTAAATCTTTCAAAAGCAGAAGTAAGAATGCAGATCGGCGCTAAGCTAACCCGCGGTCTTGGGGCAGGGGCAAACCCTGAAGTGGGCAAAAAGGCCGCGGAAGAAAGCAAAGAGCAACTTGAGGAAGCATTGCGCGGTGCGGATATGGTGTTCGTTACAGCCGGCATGGGCGGTGGTACTGGAACTGGTGCTGCACCTGTAATTGCTCAAATTGCCCGTGATTTAGGAGCTTTGACAGTAGGAGTAGTTACCCGTCCGTTTACGTTTGAAGGTAAAAAGCGGGCTACACAAGCCTCCGGCGGAATCGGCTCAATGAAAGAGGCAGTGGATACACTGATTGTGATTCCCAATGACCGCCTGCTTGAAATTGTGGACAAGAGCACTCCGATGCTTGAAGCATTCCGTGAAGCGGATAATGTTCTTCGCCAAGGTGTTCAAGGTATTTCCGATTTGATTGCCGTGCCTGGTCTTATTAACCTGGACTTTGCCGATGTAAAAACGATTATGTCGAATAAAGGTTCTGCTTTAATGGGTATCGGTGTATCTGCAGGTGAAAACCGTGCTGCAGAGGCGGCGAAAAAAGCAATCAGTTCTCCTTTATTGGAAACTTCTATTGACGGTGCTCAAGGTGTCCTAATGAACATTACCGGCGGAACAAACTTAAGCCTTTATGAAGTTCAAGAAGCTGCAGATATCGTTGCTTCTGCTTCTGACCAAGAAGTTAACATGATCTTCGGTTCTGTCATCAACGAGAACCTTAAAGATGAGATCATCGTAACTGTGATTGCTACAGGCTTTAAGGAAGAGGTAATCCAGCCAAAGGTAACACGTCCAACTTTTGGACAAGTTAAACCTCCAGTCGGCGGCGTCAAGAGAGAGCCAAAACGCGAAGAAGCACCACCACAGCAGCAGGCTCCACAACAAGAGCCAGTACGTAATAACAATTCATACCAGGAAGACACACTAGACATCCCAACCTTCCTGCGCAACCGCAACAGAAGACGATAGAATTATCTAAAAGATAAAAGGTATGGCCTGAAGGCTGTACCTTTTTTATTTTGGGGTTTTTACCATATTTTAATCGCTTAGTTGATTGGAGTGGAAGGGGCGAGACTCCTGCGGGAGTACGGGGCAGGGGAGACCCCGCAGGAGCGATAGCTCCGAGGAGGCTCCCCTGCACGCCCGCGGAAAGCGAGCCCCTCCTCCTAAAAGCTACTGCTTTTAGTCGTGCGATGCTTATGCTGCCGAAGCATTCCTTGTGGAGCGCAAATCAACGAACTTGTTAATAGCCATTATATAAAATTTATCTGACAAAATCCGAACAGAATAGGGAAAATTTCTGTTTTTTTGATTACAGAAAGTGACACACTTCAGACATACATCTAAGGTATACTTTTCCATAATCAGAATAATAGAAAGGGCCATGAAGAAGGAGGAAGCGTTTTTTGATTGTCTATTTGGATGTGATTTGGGCTCTTAACCTGCTATTTGATAGTCTTCTCCTTTTTTTAACAGCTATTATTCTAAAAAGAAGGATTCGGCTGTGGAGAATCTTTGCCGGGGGATTCATTGGTTCACTGATCATTCTATTATCTTTTACGCCAGTAAATGCCATCTCCGGCCACCCGCTTTCAAAACTGTTATTTTCGATTGTGATGGTCTTAATAGCCTTTGGGTATAAGCGTTTGTCCTTTTTTATAAAGGCATTGATGACGTTATATGTGTCAACTTTTTTAATTGGCGGCGCATTAATGGGCGTTCATTTTTTTATCCAATATGACCCGAAACTTACCGTCGGTGTTCTAAAGTCGAGCGTGTTGGGATTTGGCGATCCGATTAGCTGGTTGTTTGTCCTTATCGGATTTCCTGTTGCGTGGCACTTTTCAAGAAAAAATATTGAAAGCATGGAAATGACAAAAATTCAATACGATCAAATTGTAACTGTAACGGTAGTGATTGAGGAACAAACTTTATATTTGAAGGGCTTAGTCGATAGCGGCAATCAGCTCTATGACCCTCTGTCAAAGCTACCTGTCATGTTTGTTTCTATTAAGAATCAATTTGATAATATGTCGGACCTAATCAAGAAAATGGCGGCGGACCCTGAAGCACTTGTATTAGGCAATTCTGAGTTCCCCGAAGAATGGCAGAGCAGAATGAGAATTATCCCTTACCAGGTAGTAGGCCAAACCTCTCAGCTCATTATTGCGGTTAAACCCGATAGGATATTGATTGAACATAATGGTTACGAATACTTGTGTGATAAGGGGCTGGTAACATTTACACTTCAGCAGCTTTCATCTGATGATGCCTTTCAGTGCATTGTTCATCCAAAAATGCTAACCGGGTCAAGGCAGAATGGGGAAACAGTGAAGGTAAGTTAATATTACTATACTCAGAAAAACAAAATTTTAGAAGGAGGAATACACATGAAAAAATGGAGACTTCGCTTATCCTATTATTGGTATAAACTATTAATGAAATTAGGTCTGAAAACAGATGAAATATATTATATTGGCGGAAGCGAAGCACTGCCGCCTCCTTTAACAAAAGACGAAGAAGAAATGTTATTAAAGAAATTACCTGGCGGCGATAAGGCGGCAAGATCGATATTAATCGAGCGAAATCTCAGACTCGTAGTCTATATCGCCAGGAAGTTTGAAAATACCGGCATCAACATTGAAGACTTAATCAGCATTGGGACAATTGGCTTAATTAAGGCCGTTAATACATTTAACCCGGAAAAGAAAATAAAACTGGCTACATACGCTTCAAGATGTATCGAAAATGAAATTCTCATGTACCTTAGACGCAATAATAAAATCAGGTCAGAGGTTTCCTTCGACGAGCCGCTTAATATTGATTGGGACGGCAATGAACTGCTTTTGTCAGATGTTTTGGGAACGGATGACGACATCATTACAAAGGATCTTGAAGCAAATGTGGACCGAAAACTGTTAACCAAAGCATTGCATCAGCTTAGCGACCGGGAAAAGCAAATCATGGAGTTAAGGTTCGGCCTGACAAATGGGGAAGAAAAGACACAGAAGGATGTTGCCGATATGCTTGGCATCTCCCAATCCTATATATCAAGACTTGAAAAAAGAATCATTAAAAGGCTCCGCAAGGAATTTAATAAAATGGTCTAAAAGACAAGGTCTAGAAAAATTTTTTTCCGTAAAAAAGCTTTGAAAAATATTGCCTCTAATGCATTTTTCGACAATAGCTGACTTTTCCTTCCATTCATCAAGTGCATATTTTTCCTCCTCAAGGAGATACTGTTTTTTGTACAGCAGCTCTCTCGAGGAGGGAAAAGAATTGACTCGAAATAAAGTTGAAATTTGCGGTGTAGACACATCAAAACTTCCTGTATTGAAGAACGAAGAAATGAGAATACTCTTCAAGCAAATGCAAGAGGGCGATATAACCGCCAGAGAAAAGCTAGTAAACGGCAATCTACGCCTAGTATTAAGTGTTATCCAAAGGTTCAATAACCGGGGCGAGTTTGTTGATGACCTGTTTCAGGTTGGCTGTATTGGACTGATGAAATCCATTGATAATTTTGATTTAGGCCAAAACGTCAAGTTTTCCACTTATGCCGTCCCGATGATTATTGGCGAAATCCGGCGCTATCTGCGTGACAATAATCCGATCCGAGTATCCCGCTCTCTAAGGGATATTGCTTACAAAGCCCTCCAGGTCAGGGAGAGGCTGATGAGTGAAACCTCTCGGGAACCGACTGCTGAAGAAATTGCGAAGGTCCTAGAAGTACCGCATGAAGAAATTGTCTTTGCGCTTGATGCAATACAAGACCCGGTATCTCTATTTGAGCCGATTTATAATGATGGCGGGGATCCTATTTATGTTATGGACCAGCTGAGCGATGAAAAAAATAAAGATATCCATTGGATCGAAGAAATCGCCCTTAAAGAGGGAATGAGAAGATTAAACGAACGTGAAAAGTTGATTTTGAGAAAGCGTTTCTTTCAGGGGAAAACACAAATGGAGGTTGCAGACGAAATTGGCATCTCCCAAGCGCAAGTATCCCGCTTAGAAAAAGCAGCAATCAGACAAATGAATAAAAATATCCAAAGCTAAGCTGCCTTGTAAAGGCAGCTTATTATATTGCCGGGAAATGGTGTTTTCTCGGCAATCTTTTTGTTTAAATTAATGATTGTCTCTGCTATTGGGCCTGTTGAAAGCTTTAAATTTTTTAAAATAGGAAAATTACTCGGTGAGTTAAATAAGTGAAATAAAAGACTAGCTTAATTTTTCCTTTCTAATTTCCAAAATACAAACATATATTTTATATAGTATCGTAAGATTGGGAGTGGTTGTTTAATGGTTAAAATTTCCGATTTTCAGATAAAAGATGTTGTGAATGTTTCAGATGGCAAAAGACTAGGGAATGTTGGAGATATAGAAATTAATTTAACGACGGGAAAAATAGAAGCGGTTGTAATTTCCGGAAACGGGCGCGTGCTTGGCTTTTTTGGGAAGGACGAAGATATAGTGATCCCGTGGAAAAACATTATTAAAATTGGTCAGGATGTCATCTTGGTCCGCTATAAAATCAGCGATGAAAAAATAACGGAAGAAGAGTAGGCATTAAAGGAAATAAAACTGCTTCGATGACCAAAGCCCGGTTTCATGGTAAACTATAGAAAAAAGTTCAGAGGTAATGGAATGGAACCATTTATTATAAAGAATGAATCCTTATTAACCATCGACGGTTGGATGAATAGTAATCCCGGCCTTGTGGCAGGAATAACAACCAAGCTGGGGGGACAAAGTAAAGGCAGCTTTGAAGCCCTGAATCTCGGCTTTCATGTTGGTGATATTTTCAATGATGTTTGCGCAAATAGAATGAAAGTTTCCGAACTGCTTGATTTTCCATTAGCTACATGGGTTAGCGCTGAGCAAACACATGATATTTTTCTGCAAAAAGTAACAAAAGCAGATCGCGGGCGAGGGTCTATTTCCTACGAACAGTCGTTTAAGAGCACAGACGGCTTCTATACAAGTGAAGAGGGAATATTGTTAACGCTCTGTTTTGCCGACTGTGTCCCTCTTTTTTTTATTGCTCCCGAATATCGGATGATTGGGGCGGCACATGCTGGATGGAAGGGGACGGTAGGACAAATTGGCCGTGAGATGATAAAAAGATGGCAAGAGGAAGGCATCAAGGCTGAGAAGGTTTTTGTCGCCATCGGTCCATCGATTTGCGAAAAATGTTATATTGTGGATGAACGTGTCGTTAACTTGGTTGAAAATATACTAGAAGATGTCGATAGAAAACCCTATAATTTAATTAGTGAAGGTCAATATTCATTAAACCTAAGGGAATTGAACAAGCAGACTCTTGTCAAGGCAGGAGTTCCAAAGGAAAATATAATCGTCACCAATTATTGCTCAAGCTGTAACAACCATTTGTTTTTTTCCCACCGGAAGAGCCATGGCAAAGCCGGAAGAATGTTAAGCTTTATTGGCTGGAAGGAGAATTAGAACCGCTTATGAGAGTAGCAGCAAAGTATGAACTTATTAGACAGCAAATACATGAAGCGTGCGAAAAGACAGGCAGGAAACCAGATGAGGTAACAGTAATTGCCGTTACAAAATACGTCAGTACCCAAAGAGCGCAGGAAGCGCTTGATGCAGGCATTCAGCATCTTGGTGAAAACCGGGACGAAGGAATGCTTGAAAAATGGGAAGTTCTTCAGGACAAGCCAATTTGGCATTTTATTGGAACTCTGCAAACACGAAAGGTAAAGAATATTATCGATAAAGTGGAGTACATTCATTCCCTTGACCGTCTTTCTTTGGCTCAAGAAATAAATAAACGTGCCAATTCAAAAGTAAAGTGTTTGGTACAAGTTAATGTAGCAGAAGAGGACTCAAAGCACGGTTTAGCGGTTGAAGAAGTGATCGACTTTATTAAATCACTTGGCTCCCTAGAAAATATTATTGTTGCTGGTTTAATGACAATGGCCCCATTCACGGACGATGAAGAAGTCTTGCGTGATTGTTTTCAAAAACTTAGAGAACTTCGTACTCAAGTTCAATCCTTTCACTTAGACTATGCTCCTTGTTCAGAGCTGTCGATGGGTATGTCTAATGATTTTGCTATCGCCATCGAAGAAGGGGCTACGATGGTAAGAATAGGTACAGCGCTTGTTGGTGAAGCTGGTTAGGAGAGTTGATATGACAATTAAATCTAAACTAAAAACATTTTTCTTTTTAGACGATGACAACGATGAGCAAAATGAAGATTATAGTGAGCCGAAGGAACCGATAAAGCAGAAAAAACAGCCGTTAAAAAGTCATAATGTAGTCAGCCTGCAAAGTGTGCAAAAGCCCCCTGTCCAAGTAAAGCCTTCAAAGCTTATATTGGCGGAACCGCATTCCGAATCTGAGGCAACCGAGATTGCCGACCATCTAAAAAACCGCCGTGCGGTGGTGGTGAATTTGCAGCGGATTGATCCAGAGGAAGGCCGGCAGATTGTTCATTTCTTAGGAGGAGTAGTATATACTCTTGGCGGGGAAATCCAGAAAATTGGCGCCAATATATTCTTGTGCACCCCGGATAATATGGAAGTATCGGGGAATATTTCGGAATTGCTCCCTGACCACGAAAATATGAATACGAGGTGGTAAAGAGATGTTTTTTGTTATCGGTTTAATACAAAAACTCATTTGGGCTTACTCGTGGGCATTAATTATTTACATATTGATGTCTTGGTTTCCGGGTGCCAAAGAATCCGCAATCGGTCAATTCTTAGCAAGAATTTGTGAGCCATATTTAGAACCATTCAGAAGGATTATTCCCGCAATCGGCATGATTGACATTTCTCCGATTGTCGCATTTCTTGTGCTCAACTTTGCAACACGGGGCTTAAGCTATGTAGCTGTCTGGCTCTCATAATAATTAAAATAGGTTGGTTTTTAGAGCATGAATATATATCAGCATTTTCGTCCAGAAGAACGGGATTATATTGACCAGGTCATGCAGTGGAAAAACACTGTCGAACTTCAGTATGCCCCGAAATTAACGGACTTTCTTGACCCAAGAGAACAGCATATCTTAAAGACGATCATCGGTGAAAATGGTGATGTAAAATATCAACTCTTTGGCGGCTGGCCAGGGGCAGAACGAAAAAGGGCTCTTCTATTCCCTGAATATCTAGTGCCAGTTCAAGAGGATTTTCAAATCAGCTTGTTTGAAATTGACTATCCAAAGAAGTTTATCAAAATTGAACATCCCAACGTCCTAGGCACATTGATGTCGTTGGGACTAAAACGTGGGAAATTTGGCGATATTCTTGTCGATGATGAACAAATCCAATTCTTGGCAGCCAAGGAAATCGGCGGCTATATCAGCACTAATCTTGAATCAATCGGTAAAGCAACGGTTCATTTATTTGAGAAGCCGCCCGAAAATATAATTTCTCCTAAAGAATTATGGGAGGAACATGAATTAACAGTATCTTCTTTAAGGCTGGATACTGTTATTTCTGGTGTTTATAATCTTTCTCGGCAAAAATCGCAAAACTATATTGCGGCAGGCCTAGTTAAGGTCAATTGGACTCAGATTGAAAGCCCGGCCTTTGTTTGTGAAATTGGCGATATGCTGTCGGTCCGGGGCCATGGAAGGGTAAGATTGTCCGGTATTGAGGGGAAAACAAAGAAAGAAAAATGGCGAATTTCTGTCGGAAGACAAAAATAATTTATTTTCTTGCAGGATTTTCAAAAAACTTGTCGAATATTCACATTTACATAGATTGCACAGATTGTTGGAGGTGGCATCATGCCGTTAACGCCGTTAGATATTCATAATAAAGAATTTAATAAAGGATTTAGAGGGTATGACGAGGATGAAGTAAACGAATTTCTTGATCAGGTAATCAAGGATTACGAGCTTGTCCTAAGAGAGAAAAAAGAATTGGAAGAGCGTTTAACTGACCTGCAGGAGCGTTTAGGGCATTTTACAAGTATTGAAGAAACACTTAATAAATCGATTGTGATTGCCCAGGAGGCAGGGGAAGAAGTAAAACGCAATGCCCAAAAGGAAGCGAAGCTAATCGTCAAGGAAGCGGAAAAGAATGCGGACCGTATCGTTAACGAATCCCTATCTAAAGCGAGAAAGATTGCTCTGGAGATAGAAGATTTAAAGAAGCAGTCGAAAATTTTCCGCACCCGTTTCAAAATGCTGATTGAGGCACAGCTCGATATGCTGAATACTGACGATTGGGATCACCTTTTAGAGTACGAACTTGATGCCACCGAGCTGAAAATCCACGAAGAAGAGGATTCATTAGCTTGACGAACAGCTATTTAGTAGCATATAATTTCTTAACAGATTAATTGAATGAAAATGACGAAGACAGGGACAGTACAATTTTTCAAAAAGCTTATTAGCGAGTCGGGGATGGTGGAAGCCCGATAAAGCCGAAAGATTGGAAAATCACCCTCGAGTTCCGAGGTCGAACCTCTATATTTAGAACAGTAGACTAAGGCGTGTATTCACGTTACGAATTCGCAAGAGGATAGAATAAGACAGTTCTATCAATCAGGGTGGTACCGCGGGAATAAAACCTTCTCGTCCCTTTTTTGGGATGAGGGGGTTTTTTTATTTGCAAGAATGTCAATTCTGTTCAATAGAAAGGTATTGGAGGAAATAAAATGGAATACAAAGACACGTTATTAATGCCGCAAACGGATTTCCCAATGCGTGGTAATCTTCCGCAAAGAGAACCGGAGATGCAGGCAAAATGGGAAGAAATGAATATTTACCAAAAAGTACAGGAGCGCACTAAAGGGCGTCCGATGTTTGTTTTGCATGATGGCCCTCCATATGCAAATGGTGATATCCATATGGGCCATGCATTAAATAAAATTTTAAAGGATTTTATTGTCCGCTATAAGTCAATGAGCGGCTATCATGCCCCATATGTGCCGGGCTGGGATACTCACGGTCTGCCGATTGAGCAGGCTTTAACTAATAAAGGGGTTAAACGGAAGGAAATGTCCGTTGCAGAATTCCGCCAGCTTTGTACAGATTATGCGCTTGAACAGATTGACAATCAACGGACCCAGTTTAAACGCCTTGGTGTCCGCGGTGATTGGGAGAATCCATATATCACTTTAAAGCCTGAATACGAAGCCCAGCAAATCAAGGTTTTCGGAGAAATGGCAAAAAAAGGTTATATCTATAAAGGGTTGAAGCCAGTATATTGGTCTCCGTCAAGTGAATCCGCTTTGGCTGAGGCAGAAATTGAATATAAAGATAAACGTTCACCGTCCATTTATGTTGGTTTTCCGGTGAAGGATGGCAAGGGAGTACTTGATACGGATACGGAAATCGTCATCTGGACAACAACCCCATGGACCATTCCTGCCAACTTGGGAATTTCGGTTCATCCTGAGCTAACTTACGTGGTTGTAGCTGTAAATGATAAAAAATATGTTGTGGCTGAAAGCTTATTGGAAAGTGTAACGAATGAAATTGGATGGGAAGAAGCGGCCGTTCTTAAAAAGGTCAAAGGGGCTGAGCTTGAATATGTTGTAGCCCGTCATCCGCTTTATGACCGTGATTCTCTTGTCATGTTAGGCGAGCATGTGACAACTGATGCTGGTACTGGCTGCGTTCATACTGCTCCTGGTCACGGGGAAGATGACTTCCATGTTGGTCAAAAATACGGCTTGGATGTCCTTTGTCCGGTTGATGATAAAGGAAATATGACAAATGAAGCACCGGGATTTGAAGGATTATTTTACGACGAGGCCAACAAACCGATTTCCCAAGCCCTAGAGGAAAAAGGAGCTTTGTTAAAGCTTACATTTATTACTCACTCCTATCCACATGACTGGAGAACAAAGAAGCCGGTTATTTTCCGGGCAACTGCTCAGTGGTTTGCGTCCATTAAAGATTTCCGCGACCAATTGCTCGAAGCTGTGAAAGCAACCAAATGGGTGCCGGCATGGGGCGAAACAAGGCTTTTCAATATGGTCCGTGACCGCGGTGATTGGTGTATTTCCCGCCAGCGCGTCTGGGGTGTGCCAATTCCGGTATTCTACGCCGAAAATGGAGAAGAAATCATTACCGACGAGACGATTGAACACGTTTCTAATTTATTCCGCGAGAATGGATCAAACATTTGGTTTGAGCGGGAGACAAAGGATCTGCTTCCGGAAGGATTTTCGCATCCTGGAAGTCCGAATGGCAAGTTTACGAAGGAAACAGATATTATGGACGTTTGGTTTGATTCTGGTTCTTCCCATCAGGCTGTGCTTTTAGAAAGAGAGGATTTGGTCCGTCCGGCAGACCTTTATCTTGAAGGTTCTGACCAATACCGCGGCTGGTTTAACTCGTCTTTATCTACTGCAGTAGCTGTCACAGGCAAGGCTCCATATAAGGGAGTATTAAGCCATGGATTTGCTCTTGATGGTGAAGGTAGAAAAATGAGTAAATCATTAGGTAATGTCGTCGTCCCTGCGAAGGTTATGAATCAATTGGGAGCAGATATTTTACGCCTATGGGTGGCTTCTGTAGATTATCAATCCGATGTCCGCGTATCCGATGCAATTTTAAAGCAGGTTGCTGAAGTATATCGGAAAATCCGCAATACATTCCGCTTCTTGTTGGGGAATTTAGCGGACTTTGACCCGGCTGTTAATAAGGTTGCTTACGAAAACCTTCGTGAAGTAGATCAATTTATGCTGGTAAAATTAAATAAGCTGATTAAGAGTGTTCGCAATTCTTATGAAAATTACGATTATGCAGGCATTTACCATTCTGTTAATAATTTCTGTACGCTTGATTTAAGCGCGTTCTACCTAGATTTTGCAAAAGATGTTCTGTACATTGAAGCAGTTGATCATCCAGAACGCAGGGCGATTCAAACTGTTTTATATGAATCATTGCTTGCTCTGACCAAATTGGTTTCGCCAATCCTTTCTCACACTGCAGACGAGGTGTGGAAATATATTCCGAAGGTTCAGGAGGAAAGTGTTCAGTTGACAGATCTTCCTGAATATCAGGAACTTCCAGGTGCTACAGAGTTGGAGGAGAAATGGTCTGCATTCATGAAGCTGCGCGATGATGTCTTAAAGGCACTTGAAGAAGCCCGGAATGCAAAGGTGATCGGTAAGTCATTAACAGCGAAAGTAACCTTATACGTAAATGATAATACAAAAGCGCTGCTCGATTCTGTTTCAGAGAACTTGAAACAATTGTTTATCGTATCTGGTTTTGAAGTGGCTGGTGCTTATGATGAGGCGCCAGAAGATGCCTTGAAATTAGATACAGCGGCAATTGTGGTCACAAAAGCAGAAGGTGAAACCTGTGAACGCTGCTGGGTAGTGACGCCTGATGTTGGCCAAGATGCGGAGCATCCAACTCTTTGCCCTCGATGTGCCCAAGTTGTAAAAGAAAATTATTCACACTTAGCGTAAAATAGAAAGGGGCTGACTTGTCAGCCTCTTTCATTTTGCTAAAAGAAAAGTATAAATTCAACTACGCCTCATGAACCGTCCTATCGGAATCGCCTAACGGTGAGTTTTCATTTATTTCCACCTCCGTTAATTGTTGTTGCTGATGTCAAATTATTATCCGGGTCAATGGAAAACGATCGGTAATAATAAGACAAATAACATAACGGAGGTATTAACACTATGAATGCAATGCAGGAAAAGCTGTTTCAAGAACTCCGTCAAACAAAAACAGAAATCGAAAGGTCATTAAAGAAAAAACAAACAGAGAATTGGCTTACAACCATTTTAGAGGAAGAAATGGCGGACATTGATTTAGCACTGAAAAAAATCAAAGAAGGAAATTTTGGCCAATGTGAACTTTCCGGTGAATTATTACCCCTCGACTTGTTAAATTTGATTCCAACCATTAGAACAGTCAATGATCCCAGCTTGCTTGGCGGCTTTTGCAAGAAACCGATCTTCCCCACACCGTAATTTTTGTTTCATTGTGATATAGCGATTAAGTATGCTAAACTAGGGGAGCAAGTCTAGCTTAAGTTGGAGGTATTTCTTAGTGTATTATTACTTAATCGCCCTATTCGTTATTGTGCTCGACCAAATTACTAAATGGCTTATTGAAAAAAATATGTATATCGGTGAGAGTATACCCATCATTGATAAATTTTTATATATTACTTCTCACCGGAATCGCGGGGCCGCATGGGGAATCCTTCAAGGGCAGATGTGGCTTTTTTATGTCATTACGGTTATTGTAATTATTGCGATTATGTATTATCTTTACAAAGCGGCCAAAGGAAAATGGCTGTTAGGTGTATCTCTTGCTTTCATGCTTGGAGGTGCAATTGGGAATTTTATCGACCGAGTGGTTCGGAAAGAGGTTGTTGATTTTATTCATACCTTTATTTTCGGCTATAATTTCCCTGTATTTAATATTGCTGATTCAGCATTAGTTATTGGTGTTGGATTATTAATGATTCAAATGCTGCTTGAAGAGAAGTCGTCAAAGGAGAAGTCTTATGGAGAAAATGGAACACACCATTCTTGAGGAACAAAAAGGAGACCGGATTGATAAGGTAATCTCCGGCCTGAATGAAGAATGGTCTAGAACACAGGTGCAGGATTGGATAAAAGAAGGCAATGTACTTGTGAATGGGAAAAATGTAAAAACGAATTACAAATGCAGTGTAAGTGATTTTATCGTTATTTCCATTCCAGAACCGGAAGAATTGGACGTGGTTCCGGAAGAAATGGATTTAGATATCTATTATGAAGATAAGGATGTATTGGTCGTAAATAAGCCAAAAGGGATGGTGGTCCATCCTGCACCTGGGCACCTTACTGGGACACTTGTTAATGGGTTAATGGCCCATTGTAAGGATTTATCCGGTATCAATGGTGTATTAAGACCCGGTATTGTGCATCGGATTGACAAGGATACATCAGGGCTGTTAATGGTTGCGAAAAATGATTTGGCCCACGAAAGTCTAGTTAACCAACTGGTGGAAAAGTCTGTGACACGGAAATATAAGGCGATTGTCCATGGAGTGATCCCTCATGAATATGGAACCATCGATGCTCCGCTTGGGAGGGATCCAAAAGATCGGCAAAGCATGACGGTTGTTGATAACGGGAAGCATGCTGTTACACATTTTCGTGTCCTTGAGCTTTTTAATGAATTCACATTCGTGGAATGTCAATTGGAGACAGGCCGGACCCATCAGATTCGTGTCCATATGAAATATATCGGTTATCCGCTTGCCGGTGATCCAAAATATGGACCAAGAAAAACACTTGATTTAAATGGACAGGCATTGCATGCCGGTCTGCTCGGTTTCATACATCCAAGAACAAATGAGTATCTAGAATTCGAAGCCCCGCTTCCCGAGGATTTTGAAGAGCTTCTTGACCGGTTAAGAAATAATCGTTGACAGGATAAATAAATTAAAGTATGCTTACTATAGTTTAATAAGCCTTTAAGTCGGTCCCGTGAGGCCGAGAAGGAACGGTTAATAGGTTATTTCCCTAAGGAAGAACTGTCTCCCTCTCGCCATCACAGGCGAGAGGTTTTTTATTTCAGTATAATAAGAAGGTGAGACTATGAGCCAAAAAGCAATTGTTCTGGATGAACAGGCAATCGGGCGGGCGTTGACAAGGATTGCCCATCAAATCATCGAAAAAAACAAAGGAATCGAAGACTGCGTGCTTGTAGGAATTCGGACCAGGGGAATTTACATAGCAAAACGACTCGCTTTAAAAATAGCCCAAATTGAGGGAAGTCCGATTCAAGTCGGTGAATTAGACATCACTCTTTATCGGGATGATTTAACAAAGAAAACGGAGAGTCAGGAACCGCTAGTAAAAGGATCGGACATTCCGTTTGACATAAGTGACAAAAAAGTAGTCCTCGTGGACGATGTTCTTTATACAGGAAGAACAGTTAGGGCTGGACTTGATGCCCTTATGGACCTTGGACGTCCTGCTTCCATCCAGCTTGCGGTACTAGTCGACCGCGGTCACAGGGAGCTGCCAATCAGAGCAGACTATGTTGGGAAAAATATCCCTACTTCAAGCAATGAAAAAATTGTCGTTGAGCTGCTGGAAGTAGATAAAGTTGATCAAGTAAGTATTTATGACAAATAAATAGCAGCCCTTTTAATTTCAGTCCCGTGAGGCTGACAAAGGGAAAAGCGCAAACCTTGGACCATGTTCCGGTGCGCCTTTCACCCCTCTTTGTCAACCACAAGGCAAAGAGGGTTTTTTATATGAACAATTGAAGAAAATAAAGAAAACAATATAGAAATTAGGAGAGAACAGAAAATGAGTAATAAACCAATCCTAGATGTTAAAGATAGACCAAAACCAGCCCAATGGCTGACCTTAAGCTTGCAGCATTTATTTGCGATGTTCGGGGCAACAATCCTAGTACCATACCTGGTTGGTTTAGACCCAGCGATAGCACTAATATCCAGCGGACTCGGAACGTTGGCATTCCTATTGATTACGAAATTTCAGGTTCCTGCCTATCTCGGTTCATCTTTCGCTTATATTGCACCGGTAATTGCCGCAAAAGCCTCTGGCGGACCTGCAGCCGCGATGGTCGGTACATTTTTGGCTGGTCTTGTTTATGGAATTGTCGCTTTAATTATAAGCAGAGCGGGGCATCGCTGGATTATGAACTTACTCCCGCCAATTGTTGTTGGCCCGGTCATAGTTGTGATTGGCCTCGCCATTTCCGGAACTGCGGTTGGAATGGCAATGAACAACCCAGCCGGAAAGTATAGCATGCTGCACTTCTCAGTGGCGCTTGTGACGCTGGCAGCGACTATTATTTTCTCAATATATGCTAAAAAAATGCTCAGCATTATCCCTATCTTGGCCGGGATTATTGTCGGCTATGTGTATGCTGTGATTGTAGGGATTGTTGATTTCAAACCTGTACTAGAAGCAAAGTGGTTTGCCGCTCCTGATTTCTTAATTCCGTTTGTCAGCTATGATGTCAAGTTTACGTGGAATATTTTCTGGTTAATGGTGCCTGTTGCCATTGTTACACTATCTGAGCATATTGGACACCAGCTTGTTCTTAGCAAGGTTGTCGGCCGTGATTACATAAAAGAGCCGGGCCTGCACCGTTCAATCCTTGGTGATGGAACAGCAACAATAATCTCGGCACTAGTAGGTGGACCTCCCAAAACCACCTATGGTGAAAATATTGGCGTATTGGCAATTACAAGAGTCTACAGTGTATATGTCTTAGCAGGTGCTGCGGTTCTAGCCATCATCTTCGGGTTTATTGGAAAAATAACAGCTTTAATCCAAACGATACCAACACCTGTAATGGGGGGAGTTTCCATTCTCCTGTTCGGAATTATCGCTTCCTCAGGATTAAGAATGTTAGTTGACAGTAAAATTGATTTTGGAGACAAACGTAACCTCGTGATTTCATCGGTAATCCTTGTCATTGGTATCGGTGGTGCGATTGTCAAATTGCCTTTTAATATAGAAATCCAAGGTATGGCCCTGGCGGCAATTTCCGGAGTGTTATTAAACCTGATCCTTCCTGGAAGACCTAAAGTCAGTGAAAACATGTTTGAAACAGAAGAAACAACTAACAAAAAAACAGCATAAAAAAATGCCTTTTAAATTAAGTACAGAGAGACTTGGAAGGGTGTGTTACTTAACTTGGATATGGGCTGCAGTTGTGTCCATATCTTAAGTTAAACTTTTGGCACCCTGACCACTTAGTCAGGGTGTTTTTTTTAGCAATCAGAGAAGGTGGGGAAAAAGGATGTTACAGCACCTATTAACAACAAACGAGTTAAAAGTTGAGGAGATTTATCAAATCCTTGAGGATGCTGAAAGGTTTTCACAAGGACTGTTTTGGAAACCGGAAAGACAAATGTATACAGCAAACCTCTTTTTTGAAGCTAGTACCCGAACGAAAAGCAGCTTTGAAATGGCTCAAAGAAGATTAGGATTAAGCGTCATTCCTTTTGAAGTCCAAACCTCTAGCGTTCAAAAAGGTGAGACATTATATGATACTGTAAAAACGCTGGAATCAATCGGTGTTGATACTGTTGTCATCCGCCACAGCCAGGATCGCTATTTTGATGAATTGGTTGAAAATATCAATATTCCAATTTTAAATGGAGGCGATGGCTGCGGACACCACCCGACACAATCCCTTCTTGATTTGTTAACGATAAAGCAGGAGTTTGGCAGTTTTTCAGGCTTGAAAATTGCAATAATTGGGGACATCAGTCATAGCCGCGTAGCGCGTTCCAACGCGGATGCATTGACCAGGCTGGGGGCGGAGGTCATTTTTTCAGGGCCGGAAGAATGGTTTGACTATCATAGTTTAAGTACTTCCCGTTTTAAGCCAATTGATGTGGCTATCAGCGAATCCGATGTTGTCATGTTTCTGCGTGTGCAGCATGAACGCCATCAGAAAAAGGGAAGCTTTACTGCCTCTGAGTACCATAAAAAATATGGCCTAACCATAGAGAGGGAAAAGCAAATGCAGCCGCACAGCATTATCATGCATCCGGCCCCGGTAAACCGAAACGTTGAAATTGCAGACAGCTTAGTTGAATGTGAACGGTCAAGAATTTTTAAACAAATGCAAAATGGTGTTTATGTAAGAATGGCTGCCCTGAAGCGGTCACTTGAAAGCTTAGGAGGAGGAAATCAATATGAAGCTGCTTATTCAGAACGCAAAATATATAGCATCTAATGGTGAAATGAAACAATCTGATATTTTAATAGAAAATGGGATTATTATCAAACTGGCACCTAGTTTAACAGAATCGGCTGAAAGAACTGTAGATGCACAAGGAATGCTTGTATCACCAGGGTTTGTTGATCTTCACGTCCACCTAAGGGAACCTGGCGGCGAGAAAAAGGAAACCATCGCAACTGGTACGATGGCAGCAGCCCGGGGTGGTTTTACGACAGTAGCGGCCATGCCAAATACGAGACCGGTGCCTGACACCAAGGAGCAGTTGGATTGGGTGATGGACAGGATTAAGGAAACAGCAAGCGTACGTGTTTTGCCATATGCCTCCATTACAACAAGACAGCTTGGTCAGGAATTAACTGATTTTGCGGCGCTGAAAGAGGCTGGAGCATTTGCCTTTACTGATGACGGTGTAGGTGTCCAATCAGCAGATATGATGCTTCAGGCAATGCAAAAAGCAAAAGAAGTAAATATGGCAATCGTAGCCCATTGTGAGGAAAATACGTTGATTCATAAAGGTTGTGTACATGAAGGTACATTCTCCAAGCAGCACGGGTTAAACGGGATCCCTTCTATTTGCGAATCCGTTCAAATTTCCAGAGATGTCCTGCTTGCTGAAGCTTCCGGCTGCCATTATCACGTCTGCCATATCAGCACAAAGGAATCGGTGAGGACCGTCCGTGACGCCAAGCGGGCCGGCATTAAAGTTACCGCGGAAGTAACTCCGCATCATCTATTATTATCAGAAAATGATATTCCAGGACTGGATGCTAACTTTAAGATGAATCCTCCGCTACGGGGGGAAGACGATAAAAAGGCGTTAATCGAAGGGCTGCTGGATGGTACGATTGATTTTATCGCCACTGACCATGCACCGCATACTGCCGAAGAAAAAGCTGAGGGAATGCAGCTGGCGCCATTTGGAATTGTCGGTCTGGAAACTGCCTTTCCACTTCTTTATACCCATTTTGTCTTGAAAAACATCATCACACTTGAACAGTTAATTGCTTATATGACGACAAAGCCTGCTGATTGCTTTGAACTTCCTTTCGGAAGAATTGAAGAGGGTGCGGCAGCGGATATCGTGTTATTAGACTTGAACGAAGAAAAAGAAATCAATCCTGATGAGTTTTTATCAAAAGGGAAAAACACCCCATTTGCCGGATGGAAGTGCAAAGGGTGGCCGGTATTGACAATCGCATCTGGCCAAATAGTTTGGGAAAAAGGACGTGTTACAGCATGAAGGCGCAGCTTATATTAGAAGATGGAACTGTTTTTATCGGTGATGGCTTTGGAAGCCATGTAGATACAATTGGTGAAGTTGTTTTTAATACAGGAATGACAGGCTATCAGGAGATTCTATCCGACCCATCCTATTGCGGACAAATCGTTATGCTCACATACCCGTTAATCGGGAACTATGGGATTAACCGCGATGATTTTGAATCCATTACTCCTGCCGTAAAAGGTTTTATTGTTAAAGAAGTCAGCGACTTTCCGTCTAACTGGAGAAGTGAGTTTACTGTTGATGAATATTTTAAAATGAAAAAAATCCCTGGAATTGCCGGGATCGACACCCGTAAACTGGCAAGGATTATCCGCCAGCACGGCACGTTAAAGGGAGCGATTTGCAGTATTGAAAACGATGCAACGGAAGTGTTAAGACAGTTAAGACAGACTCGTCTTCCAATTGACCAAGTAAGAAGGGTTTCCACAAAGAATCCTTATCCAAGTCCGGGACGCGGAAAAAGAATCGTGCTTGTCGATTTCGGGATGAAGCACGGAATTTTGCGGGAATTAAATGAACGCGGCTGTGATGTAGTTGTCGTTCCATACCATACAACAGCCGATGAGATCTTAAGATTGCGTCCTGATGGAGTCATGCTTTCCAACGGACCTGGGGATCCAAAGGATGTTCCGGAAGGAATCCAAATGATAAAGGACATCTTGGGAAAAGTGCCTCTTTTCGGAATTTGCCTTGGCCATCAATTGTTTGCCCTGGCATGCGGCGCTGATACCATTAAAATGAAGTTCGGACATCGCGGTGCGAATCATCCAGTTAAGGACTTGGCAACTGGTAAAGTTTCGATTACTTCTCAGAATCATGGTTATACAGTCGATGAAAAATCAGTTAAAAATACTAGATTAGAAGTAACACATATCGCTTTAAATGATGGAACCGTCGAGGGCCTTAAGCATCTGGATGTCCCGGCCTTTACCGTGCAGTATCACCCAGAGGCCTCACCAGGTCCTGAGGATGCAAACGGACTATTTGAACAATTTCTTGCGATGATTGAAGCTGAAAAACAGGAGGTAGCAGCAAATGCCTAAACGCACAGATATCAACTCCATTCTAGTGATTGGCTCGGGGCCAATCGTCATCGGTCAAGCGGCAGAATTTGATTACGCAGGTACTCAAGCTTGTCTGGCCCTTAAGGAGGAAGGATACCGGGTGATCCTCGTCAACTCCAATCCTGCTACCATTATGACAGACGCAGAGATTGCCGATGCCGTTTATATTGAGCCTCTGACACTGGATTTTGTCTCAAGAATTATCCGTAAGGAGCGTCCTGACGCCGTTTTAGGAACTTTAGGCGGTCAGACTGGGCTAAATTTGACTGTTGAACTGGCAAAATCAGGCGTTCTTGAAGAGTGCAGCGTTGAGATTCTGGGAACGAAGCTTACTGCCATTAATCAAGCAGAAGACCGTGAATTGTTCCGTGCACTTATGAATGAATTGAATCAACCGGTACCTGACAGCGAAATTATCCATGGGCTTAATGAAGCCAAAGTTTTTGTGGAAAGGGTAGGTTTTCCGGTCATTGTCCGTCCGGCCTTTACACTGGGTGGAACTGGCGGCGGCATCTGCCATAATGACGCCGAGCTTGAGGAAATCGTAACAAGCGGACTTAAGAACAGCCCTGTTCACCAATGTTTATTGGAAAAAAGCATCGCTGGTTACAAAGAAATTGAATATGAAGTGATGCGCGATGCAAATGACAATGCCATCGTGGTCTGCAACATGGAAAACATCGATCCGGTCGGTGTTCATACGGGTGATTCCATTGTTGTTGCGCCAAGTCAGACATTAAGTGATAGAGAATACCAATTATTAAGAAATGTGTCTTTAAAAATTATCCGTGCGCTGGGTATTGAAGGAGGCTGTAATGTTCAGCTTGCCCTAGACCCATGCAGCTTTAACTACTATGTCATTGAAGTAAACCCAAGGGTAAGCCGTTCTTCGGCCTTAGCATCAAAGGCAACAGGATATCCAATTGCCAAGCTTGCAGCAAAGATCGCAGTTGGATTGACACTTGATGAAATGCTGAACCCTGTTACCGGAAAAACATATGCGAGCTTCGAGCCAGCCCTTGATTATGTGGTAACGAAAATCCCTAGATGGCCGTTTGACAAGTTTGAGTCCGGAAACCGTTCGCTTGGAACACAAATGAAGGCAACTGGTGAGGTCATGGCAATTGGCCGAACTTTTGAAGAATCATTGTTAAAAGCAATTCGTTCCCTCGAAGCGGGTGTTTATCATTTCCAACTTAACGGTGCCGCCGAAATTGATAACGACCTAATAGAAAAACGAATCAGAAAAGCTGGTGATGAGCGTCTCTTTTACATTGCTGAAGCGTTAAAACGCGGCATTACGATTGATACGATTCATGAGTGGAGCAAGATTGACTTATTTTTCTTGAAGAAAATGGAGGGCATTATCAAGCTTGAGGCAAAATTGGCTGACAATCAGCTTGATATTGAACTTCTTAAAGAAGCAAAGCAAAAAGGCTTTACCGATAAGAAAATTGCTGAGATTTGGGATAAAACAGAAGGCGAGATTTACAAGCTTCGGAAAGACTCATGTCTCATCCCGGTTTATAAAATGGTAGATACATGCGCTGCGGAGTTTGAGTCAGAAACTCCATATTTCTATGGAACATACGAAGAGGAAAACGAATCTCTTGTGTCAGATAGAAAAAGTGTCATCGTTCTCGGATCAGGCCCAATTCGGATTGGCCAGGGGATTGAGTTTGATTATGCGACTGTCCATTCTGTAAAAGCCATTAAGGAAGCTGGATATGAGGCAATTATCATTAACAACAACCCGGAAACAGTCTCGACGGATTTCAGTATCTCCGACAAGCTGTACTTTGAACCGCTGACAATTGAAGATGTAATGAGCATCATTGATTTGGAACAACCGATTGGAGTAGTCGTTCAATTTGGCGGGCAGACAGCGATTAACCTTGCTGCGAAGCTTGAGGAAAATGGTGTTAACATTTTAGGAACAAGCTTAGAGGACTTAGACCGTGCAGAGAACAGGGATAAATTTGAGCAGGCGCTTGAATTGTTGAACATTCCGCAGCCGCTTGGAAAGACCGCCCTTTCAGTCGCAGAAGCAGTCATAATTGCTGAGGAAATCGGCTATCCGGTCCTTGTCCGTCCATCCTATGTGCTTGGCGGCCGGGCGATGGAAATTGTGTATCGTAAGGAAGAACTGCTCCATTATATGGAGAATGCCGTCAAAATCAATCCTGATCATCCAGTCTTAATTGACCGTTATCTAACCGGTAAAGAAATTGAAGTAGATGCCATTTGCGACGGACAAAATGTTTTGATTCCAGGTATTATGGAGCATATTGAGCGGGCAGGGGTGCACTCCGGTGACTCAATCGCCGTATATCCGCCGCAAACATTATCTGAGGATGTTAAGAAGACACTTGTTGAATATACAGAAAGATTAGCAAGGGGCTTGAACATTGTGGGTCTCCTAAACATTCAATATGTGTTATCGGGCGGTCAGGTTTACGTGCTGGAAGTTAATCCACGTTCGAGCAGGACGGTGCCATTCTTAAGTAAAATCACCCATGTTCCGATGGCCAAGATTGCAACAAAGGCTATTCTTGGAGTTTCAATCGTTGAGCAGGGCTATCAATCCGGACTGGTGCTTGAACAATCAGGTGTATATGTGAAAGTTCCGGTATTCTCTTTTGCCAAATTAAAAGATGTTGATATCACGCTTGGACCAGAAATGAAATCAACTGGCGAGGTAATGGGCAAGGATATCACACTTGAGAAGGCTCTTTACAAGGGATTAGTTGCATCAGGAATGAATATTAAGCCGTTTGGGACAGTTTTGTTTACAGTCGCAGATAAGGATAAACAAGAAGCACTTAAGCTTGCGAAACGGTTTGCCAGCATTGGCTATCGACTGGTGGCCACAAGCGGAACAGCAGCTATAATAAAATCTGCCGGTCTTCCGGTTGAAGTAGTCGGCAAAATTGGTGCAGAAGGCCGAACATTATTGGATATCATCCAAAACGGTGAAGCGCAGTTAATCGTTAATACATTGACAAAAGGCAAGCAGCCTGAGCGTGACGGTTTTAGAATCCGCCGTGATGCTGTTGAAAATGGAGTTCCTTGCTTGACTTCATTAGATACTGCTGATGCTATCTTAAAAGTGGTGGAGTCCATGAACTTTTCCGCTGAAGCGATGAGTGTACCAAGCAGGGAGGCAGTTTTTGCATGATACGGAAGGAAATTTGCAAAATCATCAGTCAAAAGTTAATTGCTGAAAACATTTATGAGCTTACCGTAAAGGCTGAGATGGTTCATGACATCACCGAGCCTGGACAATTTGTTCATATTCGGGTAGGAAATGGATTGGATCCACTATTGCGAAGACCAATCAGCATTTCCTCGTATGATGTAACGGAAGAGCAGTTTACGATGATCTATAGAAAAGATGGAAAAGGAACGTCGCAATTGGCCTCTATGGTGCCGGGGATGGAACTCGATATCCTTGGCCCTCTTGGCAATGGCTTCCCTATTAATGAAGCTAGTATTGGTGAGACTGCATTGCTCGTGGGTGGAGGAATTGGTGTTCCTCCCCTCTATGAGCTTGCGAAACAGTTGACAGCAAAAGGCGTTAAAGTCATCAATGTCCTAGGCTTCCAAGCTGAATCCGCCGTCTTCTACGAACAGGAATTTTCGGAACTGGGCGAAACATATGTTGCTACTGCGGATGGTTCTTACGGAGTTAAAGGGTTTGTAACAGATGTCATAAAGGATTTACAATTTGATTGTGTATATTCCTGTGGTCCGACCCCGATGTTAAGAGCACTTGAACAGCAGTACTCTCATAAAAAAATGTTTTTATCTTTAGAGGAACGGATGGGCTGCGGCGTTGGGGCTTGCTTTGCCTGCGTATGCAAAAAGGTGGATGACCCGTCAGGAGCTTCCTATAAAAAAGTATGCAGTGACGGACCTGTATTCCGTGCCGGAGAGGTGATAATATGAGCCGATTACATGTTGAATTACCAGGATTAAGCTTGAAAAACCCAATCATACCGGCCTCAGGCTGCTTCGGATTTGGCCGCGAGTACAGCCAATTTTACGATTTAAGCATTCTTGGTGCAATCATGATCAAAGCAACAACGGCAGAGCCCCGGTTTGGAAACCCGACACCAAGGGTTGCTGAAACTTCAGCAGGGATGCTAAATGCAATCGGGCTGCAAAACCCAGGATTAGAAAAGGTTGTTTCCGAAGAGCTGGCATGGCTGTCCCAATATGATGTACCGATTATTGCCAATGTGGCTGGGTCGCTTGAAGAGGATTATGTGAAGGTTGCACGGGAAATCTCAAAAGCGCCAAACGTCCATGCACTGGAATTAAATATTTCGTGCCCTAACGTTAAAACGGGTGGAATTGCCTTTGGAACTATCCCAGAAGTGGCTATGCAATTAACACGAAGAGTAAAGGAAGTTTCCGAGGTTCCGGTTTATGTAAAGTTGTCTCCAAACGTCACCAATATTGTCGAGATGGCAAAGGCAGTAGAGGATGGCGGTGCTGATGGCATTACAATGATTAACACGCTTGTAGGAATGCGGCTGAATTTAAAAACAGGCAAGCCAATTTTGGCGAACCGAACGGGCGGCCTTTCTGGCCCTGCTGTAAAACCTGTTGCGATTCGAATGGTGTATGAAGTAAGCCAATCGGTAAATATACCGATTATCGGAATGGGCGGGATTGAATCTGCGGAGGATGTCATTGAATTTTTCTATGCGGGAGCAAGTGCCGTCGCTGTAGGTACAGCAAACTTTGTAAATCCGTTTGTCTGCCCGGAGATTATTGAACAGCTGCCGGAGCTGCTAAATCAACTAGGATTTGAACATATTAGTGAATGTACGGGAAGGAGCTGGAAATAGGATGGACAACTCGCTTATCATCGCGCTTGATTATGCTAATGCAGCTGAAGTAGATCAATTTTTACAACCATTTGCCGGCAAAGAGCTTTTTGTTAAAGTGGGAATGGAGCTTTTTTACCAAGAAGGGCCTTCGATCATTCACCGCTTAAAGGAATCAGGACACCGCATTTTCTTGGATTTGAAGCTTCATGATATACCAAATACTGTTTACAGTGCGATGAAGGGGCTTGCCCGCATGAACTGTGACCTTGTCAATGTACATGCTGCGGGCGGAAAAGAAATGATGGCAGCGGCGTTAGAGGGACTGGAGGCTGGTACTGCTTCCGGAAAGAAAAGGCCGTACTGCATTGCCGTTACCCAGCTGACAAGTACATCAGAGGAGCAAATGAAAAGAGAGCAGCTGATTGGGGTTTCGCTTGAGGAATCGGTCCTGCGCTATGCTTCTCTGACAAAGGAAGCAGGGCTCGACGGAGTCGTTTGTTCAGCATGGGAAGCAGCGTCCATCCGTGAAAAGATTGGCGCTGACTTTTTGTCTGTATGTCCGGGAATCCGGCTTTCTTCGGATTCTGTTGGGGATCAAAAACGGGTAGCAACACCTGAATTTGCGAGAAAAGCAGGTGTCAGTGCGATTGTTGTCGGGCGTTCGATCACAAGGTCGGCTGATCCTCTGAAAAGCTATGAACACTGGATGGAAGTATGGAAGGGAGTACATCAATGAAACACACTATTGCTGAAAAATTACTAGACATTAACGCGGTGGGATTAAGCCCGCAAAATCCATTTACTTGGACTTCGGGACTTCGTTCCCCCATTTATTGTGACAATCGGCTCACCTTATCCTATCCGGCCGTCCGCAGGGCTATTGCTAGTGGGCTGCAAAAACTAATTGCTGAGAATTTTCCCGCTACTGAAGTGGTGGCAGGAACAGCAACTGCCGGTATTCCTCACGCTGCCTGGGTCAGCGAGCTGATGGATTTGCCGATGTGCTATGTCCGCTCTAAAGCAAAGGGCCATGGCAAAGGTAATCAGATTGAAGGAAAAGTCGAGCAGGGACAAAAAGTGGTTGTGGTTGAAGATTTAATCTCCACCGGCGGAAGTGTCATCACAGCTGTAGAGGCTCTTAGAGAAGCTGGCTGTGAAGTACTTGGGGTCGTATCCATTTTTACATACGGTCTTGAAAAAGGTAAAGAAGCATTTGCTGCGGAAGGAATTACAAGTTACTCCTTGACTGATTTTCCTTCACTTGTTGAGACGGCCATTGAAAAAGGCAATATCAGCCAGGATGATCAGGCAAGCCTGCTTTCCTGGAGCAAGGACCCTGGTGAGTGGAGCAAGCGGTTCGAGTAATATATTTATAGAAATTGTAGATAAATTTGAAGAATTGTCGATATATTAATGAAATTTGTAGATATAATCTTAAAAATTGTAGATATAATATAAATTTGTGTCGATATATCACAGAAACGTGTCGATAACTATTATCAACAAGCTGTTTCGTTGATCTAATCATAAAAAAGCCCCGGGCCGCCCCGGGGCTTTACATATTATTAGCTCATTTCTTTAATTTCAGTACCATTTCCTCATCCGGCGTCACGTAAACCGTCTGCTGGTGATCATAAATGACAAATCCTGGCTTAGCACCGCTAGGCTTTTTGACGTGTCGCACTTTTGTAAAATCAACCGGAACTGAACTGGAATTTTTCGCCTTGCTAAAATAGGCTGCCAGCATTGCCGCCTCGTGAATTGTTTGCTCCGATGGCTCCTTACTGCGAATAACGACATGCGAACCGGGAATGTCCTTCGTATGCAGCCAAATTTCATCCCTTGCCGCAAGCTTATTAGTTAGATAGTCATTTTGTTTATTATTTTTTCCAACGATAATTTCAGTTCCAACTGAGGACTGATAGAAATCAAGAACCGGCTTGGCGTTTTGCACTTTTTTGCCGTTCCGCTTTTTACGGTCGCGAATATATCCGCCCTCCACAAGCTCATCGCGTATCTCCTGCAAATCTCTTGGGGAAGCAGACTGGACCTGCTGCAGAAGGCTGTCAAAATAAGCAGCTTCAACGCGCGCCTTGTCAATCTGTTCGATGACTATCGAAACCGCGTTTTTCGCTTTCTGATACTTGGAAAAATATTTTTGCGCGTTATCAGAAGGAGATTTCCGAGGGTCAAGTGGAATAACAATTGTTCCGCCGTTTTCATCATAATAATCAAGAACCTCGATTTCTCTCATACCCTTTTTGGCTGCATAAAGATTGGCTGTTAATAATTCCCCGTAACGCTGATATTCATCGGCTTTTTCCGCTTCCTTTAGGGTCGCTTCCAGTTTATCTATTTTCTTTTCATTTTTTTCTTTTTCATTCGTAATAAGCTTCTCAATATCATTCCCTTGCTGTTTGACCCTGTCCCGTTCCGCCTTGCCAAAATAATAACGCTCCAACATTTCGCTGAGGCTGGAAAAACTCTTTACTTCACCTTTCAGGTGCTCAAGCGGAAACAAATAAAAGGCTTCCTTTTCGGGAGCAGCGATGATTGACGGTGCAATCGTCCCTGATTCGATTTTTTTAATTAGGCTTAAAAATGTTTTGGGAACGGTCGTCCGATTGGCAAGTCCGCTTTGAAAAATGACCTCTTTCGCAAACAGCGGCGAGATGCCAGCGAACTGCTCGACGAGTTGGCGGTCAAGCCGTCCAGCATTAAAATCAATGCTCCTTACAACATCATCTTCATTTGCCAGAAATGGATTTTGCTTGTTTTGCTCGGGCGGGAACACAAACGGCTGCCCAGGCAGGATGGCCCTGTGACTGTTAACAGCAAACGAAACATGTTTGATACTGTCCAAAATAATATTCCGGGTTTTATCAACTAAGATGATATTACTGTGCCTGCCCATAATTTCGATAATTAATTGCTTATAACTGATATCGCCAATTTCATTCCGGCCTTTGATTTCAAAAATAATCATTCGGTCGGTTTCAACTTGATATAAATCCTCCAAAATATGACCCTCAATATGCTTTCTTAGCAGCATACAAAACATTGGCGGCTCACTCGGGTTTTCGTGGGTTTCGGTGGTAAGCTGTGCCCTTGCATAGCTCGGATGGGCAGATAAAAGCAGTCTGTGATTAACCCCTCCAGCGCGAATCGTTAAAATAATTTCATTTTTATAAGGCTGATGAACTTTATTAATCCGGCCGCCTTTTAGGGCACGGGAAAGTTCATGACTAATCGCTTTTGTAAATAAACCATCAAATGACATGGTGAACATCCTTTTCTATTAACAATAGTTTTCTATATAAGTATAACCTTTCAATTGAGAATCTGTCTTTTATCATAGCATTTTTTTGGACGACCCTGAATAAGCTGTCTATAGAGTTCTTGCTTGTGGGTACTTTGCATTGGCTTCAACTATTTTTATGCAGAGATTCACAGGCTTGTCATTAGAATTAGAGCTAAGGGGGAAGTGAGATGGTCGGATGAAATTCCATGAGATGGAGATAAAACAAGTTGAAAGGGCTCTAGAAACCGACTTTTCATCTGGATTATCAGCAGAGGAAGTGAAAAAAAGGGTAAAGCAATTTGGTTTAAATGAGCTAGAAGAAGGGGAGAAGCAATCGGCTTTACTCTTATTTTTTAGCCAATTTAAAGATTTCATGGTGTTGGTACTCCTTGCAGCAACGTTAATATCGGGGCTGCTTGGTGAATATATCGATGCAATTGCAATCATTGCCATTGTCATTATCAATGGATTTCTTGGCTTCTTCCAAGAACGGAGAGCGGAAAAGTCACTTCAGGCATTAAAGGAGTTATCTGCTCCGCAGGTTTCAGTGTTAAGAGATGGAAAATGGATGAAGATTCCCTCAAAGGAAATCGTCGTTGGCGATATTTTGAAATTTACGAGCGGCGACCGGATTGGTGCGGATGTTCGTCTGATTGAATCGAAAAGTTTGGAAATTGAAGAATCAGCGCTGACCGGTGAATCGGTACCCGTTTCGAAAATTACGGAAAAGCTGACGAATGAAAATCCAGGCATTGGCGATATGGAAAATACAGCCTTTATGGGAACGATGGTGACGAGAGGCAACGGTGTGGGTGTGGTCATTGCTATCGGTATGAAAACAGCAATGGGTCAGATTGCCGGACTTATGCAAACGGCAGAATCCCAAGAAACACCGCTGCAGCGGAGGCTCGAACAGTTAGGCAAAATTCTAATTACAGTGGCACTTCTTCTGACCTTTCTTGTAGTAGCGGTTGGTGTGATTCAGGGACATGATATTTATACAATGTTTTTGGCAGGCGTTTCCTTAGCAGTAGCGGCAATACCTGAAGGTCTGCCGGCGATCGTGACGGTAGCTTTATCCCTGGGTGTCCAAAAAATGATCAAGCAAAAGGCGATTGTCCGCAAACTGCCAGCAGTTGAAACCCTCGGCTGTGCATCGGTCATTTGTTCCGATAAAACGGGAACCATGACGCAAAACAAAATGACGGTAACCCATCTTTGGAGCGGCGGCCAAACATGGACAGTTGACGGTGGCGGCTATCAGCCAAAGGGTGATTTTTACCGGAATGAAAAGAAGGTTCATCCTAAGGATGAAAAAGCCTTGCAACAAATGCTGATTTTTGGGATGCTATGCAACCATTCTGAGATAAACCTTAAAGGTGAGGACTATATTCTTGACGGTGATCCAACGGAAGGCGCACTTTTGGTAAGTGCCATGAAGGCAGGTTTTAATCGTCCGAAGCTACTTGAGGAATTTACCATTATGAATGAATTTCCTTTCGATTCCTCAAGAAAAATGATGAGCATCCATGTAAAAGACAAACAGGGCAGACATTTTATCATCACAAAAGGGGCCCCGGATGTTATTTTGGGAATCAGTGAATCGATTCTTTGGGACGGGCGAACCCAATATTTAAACAAGGAAACAAACCAAAAGGTTCAATCCGCGATTGACAATCTGGCATCACAGGCATTAAGGACGATTGCGATTGCCTTTAAGCCAATTCCCGCGAACACGTACATTTTCAGCGAAAAAGAAGCTGAAAGCAAATTGACCTTTATTGGTGTCCAAGGGATGATTGACCCGCCAAGACCTGAAGTGAAATTAGCCGTTAAAGAGTGTAAAGAGGCAGGCATAAAAACTGTCATGATTACCGGCGACCACGCCATCACCGCTAAAGCAATTGCAGCTCAGCTTGGGATCTTAACGAGTAAAAGCAAGGTGCTTGACGGTAAGCAATTATCTGAAATGTCGGTTGAGGATTTAGAAAATGTGGTGGAAGATGTTTCGGTTTTTGCCAGGGTATCACCAGAACATAAACTGAAAATTGTTAAAGCCCTTCAGAACAGAGGTCATATTGTAGCGATGACAGGGGATGGCGTCAATGATGCTCCTGCCATCAAAGCCGCAGACATTGGGGTAGCCATGGGTATCACCGGAACGGATGTAGCTAAAGAGGCATCGGCACTCGTTTTACTAGACGATAATTTTGCAACCATTAAAGCAGCCATCAAAGAGGGCAGAAATATTTATGAAAATATCCGCAAGTTCGTTCGTTACTTGTTAGCTTCAAACGTCGGTGAAATTTTGGTGATGTTGTTTGCCATGCTTCTTGGTCTTCCTTTGCCGCTCGTGCCAATCCAGATTCTTTGGGTGAACCTGGTGACAGATGGACTGCCGGCGATGGCACTTGGACTTGATCGCCCGGAGGAAAACGTTATGAAACGTGGGCCTAGAAGTCCTAATGAAGGAGTATTCTCACGTGGACTTGGCTGGAAGGTAGTCTCCCGCGGATTTTTAATCGGACTGGTGACGCTTTTTGCCTTCATGATTGTCTATCATAATGACCCATCACAGCTGCAATATGCTCAGACTGTTGCTTTTGCCACCCTTGTTATGGCTCAGCTGATCCATGTCTTCGATTGCCGCAGTGAGAAATCTGTCCTGTCAAGAAACCCTTTTGGTAACCAATACCTTGTATGGGCAGTTATATCATCATTGCTAATGGTGTTGGTAGTTATCTACTATCCGCCGCTGCAGCCGATCTTCCACACCCTTCCAATCGCTGCAAAGGATTGGCTGTTGATTATCGGATTATCCTCCATCCCAACTTTTTTACTAGCAGGCTCATTTTTATTAAGAAAAACGAAATAAAGTGTGTTATAATCCAAAAGGTAATAGAATCCATTCTATTACCTTTTGGATTTTTTGGCTTATAGCATAAATTCAAAGAATGGATGTGCGCCTAGATGGTTGTAAGTATGACAGGCTTTGGAAGAGGCCGGGCAGAATCGGATTTCTTTATCGTGAATGCCGAAGTGAAATCGGTTAATCATCGCTTTACTGAAATAAATATTCGAATGCCAAGACAGCTATTAAAAATAGAAGATAAAATTAAGAAGAAGCTGAATCAGTATATCCGCCGTGGCCGGTCGGAGGTATATATCAACATTGAAGGTGCAGGTCTAATTACTCGAAAACTTCAAGTTGATTGGAAATTGATTGATGAATATTATCAGTTTATCGAACAGGCAAAGAGCAGATATGGATTTGAAGGAAAAGTAACCCTTCAGGATTTGCTCCTTCGTGCAGACCTATTACATATTGAAGAAAATGAAGCCGGTAATGAAGAGCTTGAAAATTTAGTGCTATCCGCTACTGAGGAAGCGGTCATCCTGTTGAAACAAATGAGGCTCGCAGAAGGCGCGGTTTTAAAGAAAGACTTGCTTGCCATTATTGCCCAGTTGGAAACCCATGTAAAGGAGCTGCAAAATTATGCGCCTGAAGTGGTTCAGCTATACAAGGAGCGTGTCTTAAAGAGAATGCAGGAGTTTACCGGCGGTCAGGTGGACGAGACAAGGCTTTTGACAGAAGTGGCTGTTTTTGCAGAAAAAGCCGATATAAATGAAGAGATTACCAGATTGACAAGCCATCTGGAGCAGTTTGTGCAAACATTAAATGAAGCTGAACCGATTGGAAGAAAACTTGATTTTATCGTTCAGGAGATGAATCGAGAGGTCAATACCATAGGGTCAAAAGCAAATGATGCAAAAATTGCCAAGAAGGCAGTTGAGATGAAAAGCTTGCTTGAGAAACTGAAGGAGCAGGTTCAAAATATCGAATAGGATTTGTTTAGAAATGCATTGACACGGTCAAAATATATTATTAATGATTGGATGATTTTCATGGCAATTAAATTAATTAATATTGGTTTTGGTAATATTGTATCGGCAAATCGAATTATTTCTATCGTAAGTCCCGAATCAGCTCCTATAAAAAGAATTATCCAAGATGCCCGGGACCGCGGGTCATTAATCGATGCTACATACGGAAGACGGACTCGTGCTGTTATTGTAATGGATAGTGACCATGTTATTCTTTCCGCCGTTCAGCCTGAGACAGTAGCGCACCGCTTAACGGACCGTGAGGATACTATTGAAGAAGGGTAGGATTTTAGTAATATGCCAGAAAAAGGATTGTTAATTGTACTTTCCGGTCCATCAGGGGTTGGTAAAGGAACTGTAAGAAAAGAGATTTTTTCACAGCCTGATACGGCTTTTGAATATTCTATTTCAGTTACAACCCGAAAGCCTCGTGCTGGAGAAGTGGATGGAGTGGATTATTTTTTCCGAACCCGCGAAGAGTTTGAGGAAATGATCAGGCACGGCAAGCTGCTTGAGTATGCTGAATTTGTTGATAACTATTATGGCACTCCAGTGGATTACGTCCGGCAAACCCTAGATGAAGGCAAGGATGTTTTCCTCGAGATAGAGGTCAAGGGTGCCCGCCAAGTTCGTGAAAAATTCCCTGAAGGTTTATTTATTTTTCTGATGCCGCCAAGTCTATCGGAATTAAAAAACCGAATTGTGACAAGAGGAACGGAAACAGAAGATATTATTCATAATCGGATGCTGACAGCCCGTGAAGAAATTGAAATGATGGAATTATATGATTATGTTGTTGAGAATGACCAAGTGGAACTCGCCTGCGAACGCATTAAAGCGATTGTAGTTGCAGAGCATTGCCGCAGGGAACGAGTAGAAAAACGATATAAAAAATTGCTGGAGGTTGATTAGAATGTTATACCCTTCTATCGATTCATTGCTGGAAAAAATTGATTCAAAATATTCCTTGGTATCCGTGGCAGCTAAGCGTGCCCGCGCCATGTCGCAGGCAAAAGACGAGAGACTGCCAAAATATGTTTCCTACAAATATGTTGGAAAAGCACTTGAAGAAATTTACAGTGGCGAGCTAACCTACCGCATTGCCAAAAAAGCAGATACTCCTGCTGAATAAATGTAGAAAACCATTTAATGAAGGCTTGACATAACAGTCAGCCTTTTTATTTTTGTTAAAGTTATGATAAGTATTTTTCTCTCTGTTGATTGGAGCGAAAGGCGCTCGACTCCTGCGGGAGTACGGGGCAGGGGAGACCCCACAGGCGCTTAAGCGCCGAGGAGGCTCCCCGTACCGCCCGCGGAAAGCGAGCGCCTCCTCCTAAAAGCTATCGCTTTCAGTCGTGCGATGCCTATGCTGCCGAAGCTTTCCTTGTGGAGCGGAAATCAACAGACCCATTAATAGAAATTTGTCGAATTCGAATAGTAAAAGGTGAAAAATAAGTAAAATTCAATCATAATAAAGAAAAAGGTGTTTACATAAAGCGGGGGAAAAGTATGTTAACCAATAAAAGAATATTATTATGTGTAACAGGTGGAATTGCTGTTTACAAAGCAGCGGCCTTGACAAGTAAACTCGTTCAAGCCGGTGCCCAAGTTAAGGTTATAATTACCGAATCAGCCAGCCAATTCGTAACCCCATTAACCTTCCAAGCACTTTCACGCCATGAAGTTTATACAGATACATTTGATGAAAAAAATCCGCAGGTCATTGCCCATATCGACTTAGCCGACTGGGCCGATCTGATCCTCGTGGCACCAGCCACAGCCAATACGATCGCCAAACTGGCGGGCGGGATTGCTGATAATATGGTCACGACTACGTTGCTTGCAACAACGGCACCCGTCTGGATTGCACCAGCCATGAACGTCCATATGTATGACCACCCAGCGGTTAAAAAGAATCTTGACACTTTAGCGGACTACGGATATCGGTTCATCGAACCAAGCGAAGGCTATCTTGCCTGCGGCTATGTTGGCAAAGGACGCTTAGAAGAACCAGAGAAGATTGTTGAATTAATTCAAGGTTTTTTTGCCAAAAAGGAATTTAAACTGCTTAAAGGGAAAACAGTGGTGATTACGGCTGGACCGACAAGGGAAAAAATTGACCCTGTCCGTTTTATATCGAATCATTCAAGCGGAAAAATGGGTTATTCCATTGCAGAAGAAGCTAGGAAGCAAGGGGCCCGTGTAGTGTTGATTTCCGGTCCGGTGCAAATACCCGCTCCCACTGGTATTGACCTAGTCAAGGTTGAGAGCGCGGAAGATATGTACAACGCTTGTATAGAAGTTTTTGATAAGGCGGATATTGTGATAAAAACAGCGGCTGTTGCTGATTACCGTCCGAAATTTGCTTATGATGAAAAGGTGAAAAAACAGCCTGGCGGCACTACACTAGAGCTTGAACGAACAAAGGATATTTTATTTGAACTTGGCCAAAGAAAGAAAAATCAGTTGCTGATTGGTTTTGCGGCGGAAACAAATAATGTCGATGAATATGCTCGGAAAAAACTGTTAACAAAAAATGTTAATATGATTGTTGCAAACAATGTGAAGGCCGAGGGAGCAGGATTTGGCACAGATACAAACATCGTCACCCTATACAAACGTGACGGCTCAATTGTTGAATTGCCTTTGATGTCTAAAGCGGACGTCGCCGGAAAAATTATTGAAGAAATTGCCGCCCTTCTAAAGGATTTGGAGAAAAAATGAAAATTGCCAGTGTCATTGTAGACGTGCCGGCGAAACAAACAGATAAAGCATTCGATTATCTTATTCCATCCCAATGGGAGGAGACGATTCAACCGGGAATGAGAGTCGTTGTTCCGTTTGGCCCGCGTCATATTCAAGGGTTTGTTATTGAGGTGAAGCGTGAGTCCGAATTCAAACAGTTAAGGGAAATTATTGAACCGATGGACCTTGAGCCGGTTTTGAATCATGAATTATTAAAGCTTGGAACTTGGCTCACAGACCATACCCTATGCTTTAAGATTTTTGCCTTTCAGGTCATGCTTCCCGCGGCTTTAAAAGCTAAGTACGAAAAAAAGGTAAAACTTGCTCCTGGAGCGGACGTCGCGGATTTGCAATTGCCGCTCCAGTCGTACTTTTCTAACAGCAGTACGCTCAATTGGGAGATAGCATTAAAAAATGGCCTTGTTCCATATCTTCAGCGGGCTTCGGCCGAAGGGCTTCTGGAGGTGTTATATGAAGTCAAGGAAAAGGTTAGGAAAAAACATGTTCATGTGATAGGCCCTGCTTTAGGTGCGCAGGACATGAAGCTAGAGCTGGAGAGGCTGCCTGGAAACGCGGAAAAGCAGAAGCAAGTGCTGGCGTATTTTATAGAACACCACAGCGAAATTGAATTGCGGCAATTAACCGAAAAAATTAAAGTCTCCTCGACCACAGTCAAAGCCCTTGTTGAAAAGAAACTGCTATGGGAAGCGGAAAAAGAAGTATACCGGGACCCATATGAAAACCGCATCTTTGAACGAACCAGCCCGCTGCCCTTAACAGAGGCCCAAACCACCGCCATTAAACCGATTCTTGATTCGATTGAAGGAAATCAACATGAGGTATTTCTGCTTTATGGTGTTACTGGCAGCGGTAAAACAGAAATTTACCTGCAATCCATTCAGGAGGTCATTGAAAAAGGCAAGGAAGCGATAGTCCTTGTTCCGGAAATTGCTCTTACACCGCAGATGGTCAATCGGTTTAAAGGAAGATTCGGTGACCAGGTTGCGGTGCTCCACAGCGGTTTATCGGCCGGTGAAAAGTACGATGAATGGCGGAAAATCCAACGGAAACAGGTTAAGGTAGCGGTCGGAGCAAGATCCGCTATCTTTGCCCCGTTTGAAAATATCGGCATTATCATTATTGATGAAGAGCATGAGACAAGTTATAAACAGGAGGAAATGCCGCGCTATCATGCTAAAGATGTGGCGATTGAAAGAGCGAAAACCTATTCTTGTCCGGTTGTGTTAGGCAGTGCCACTCCATCTTTAGAATCGTTTGCGAGAGCGCAAAAGAAGGTATATCATCTCTTGTCCTTGCCGACGCGAATGAATAATCAAGCATTGCCGTCTGTGGAAATTATTGATATGCGTGAAGAGCTTCGCGCCGGGAACCGTTCAATGTTTTCCACGAAACTTTTTGAAATGCTTAAGGACAGGCTCGAAAAAAACCAGCAGTCCGTTTTATTTTTAAATAAACGCGGACATTCTTCGTTTGTCATGTGCAGGGATTGCGGCTATGTTGTAAGCTGTCCTAACTGTGACATCTCCCTTACCTACCATCGGGCCGGAGTTCAAATGAAATGTCACTATTGCGGTTTTGAAAGCCCGGTTCCAAAGATATGCCCTGAGTGTTCAAGCGAATATATCCGCTACTTTGGAACAGGGACACAAAAGGTTGAGGACGAGCTTGGAAAAATTTTACCCGAGGCCAGGGTCATTCGGATGGATGTGGACACAACAGGCCGTAAGGGTTCACATGAAAGATTGCTGAAGGAGTTTCAGGACGGCAAAGCAGATATTTTATTGGGAACGCAAATGATTGCAAAAGGGCTGGACTTCCCTAATATTACTCTTGTCGGTGTGCTTTCCGCTGATACGATGCTTCATTTGCCTGACTTCCGGTCATCAGAAAAAACCTTTCAATTATTAACACAGGTAAGCGGCCGGGCCGGGCGTCATCAGCTGCCCGGAGAGGTGATTATTCAAACCTATACTCCGGAACACTACAGCATCGAGCTGGCAGGAACACAGAACTATGACCTTTTTTATCAGCGGGAAATGTTTGTCAGGAAAATGCACCATTATCCGCCTTTTTATTTTCTTGCTCTTATTACGGTCAGTCATGAGCAGTTGATGACAGTAATGTCCGCGACAGAGAAAATTGCCCGATTCTTGAGATCACAGGTTTCTAACCAGGCTGTTGTTCTTGGCCCCTCAGTCTCGCCAATCGCAAGGATTAATAATAGATATCGCTATCAATGTCTGATAAAATACAAGCGGGAACCGAATCTGACAAAAACATTGAAAACAATCATTGATCAACATCAAAATGAAGCGAAAAATGGACTTCTTGTGTCCGTTGACGTAAATCCGTTTATCTTAATGTAAACTGGGTGAAAATGAAATAATAATTAGTAGAAAAATACTGGAGGAACAGTTTTGGCGATACGTAAAATTGTAAACTACCCTGCGGAGATACTGGAAACAAAATGCCAAGAGGTAGTAAAGTTTGATAAAAAACTGGCAAAAATGCTAGATGATATGTATGACACCATGATTGAATTTGATGGGGTGGGGCTTGCCGCTCCGCAAATTGGTATAGACGCCCGTGTGGCGATCGTCGACATTGATGATGAATCAGGGACGATCGAAATGATAAATCCGCGTATTCTCGAAACAGCCGGAGAACAAACAGGACCGGAGGGCTGTTTAAGCTTTCCTGATTTGTTTGGGGAAGTATCAAGACCAAATTTTGTGAAAATTGAAGCCTTGGACCGAAAAGGGAGAAAATATGTAGTGGAGGCTGAAGGGTTCCTGGCACGGGCTATTCAGCATGAAATCGACCATTTAGACGGGATTTTGTTTACAGCAAAGGTATTGCGATATCTCGAGGAAGATGAGTTAAAAGGAGTAGAGGCTGAATGACGAAAATTGTTTTTATGGGTACACCTGATTTTTCAGTGCCTATTTTAGGACAAATCATTAAAGATGGCTACGAGGTAATTGGCGTGGTAACCCAGCCGGACAGGCCCGTCGGTAGAAAAAAGGTTTTAACACCGCCTCCCGTTAAGGTAGAAGCGGTAAAGCAGGGCATCCCTGTCTTGCAGCCGGAAAAAATTCGTCATTCAGAAGAGCTCAGTAAAATCCTCGCTTTGAAGCCGGACTTAATCGTAACGGCAGCCTTTGGCCAAATTTTACCAAAGGAGCTGCTGGATGCCCCGAAATTTGGCTGTATCAATGTCCATGCTTCCTTGCTTCCGGAATTACGCGGCGGAGCTCCAATCCATTATGCTATTATGCAGGGGAAAAAGAAAACAGGCGTTACCATTATGTATATGGTCGAGAAATTAGATGCCGGTGATATGTTATCAAAAGTGGAAGTTCCAATTGCCGAAGATGATAACGTTGGTACACTACATGAAAAACTTAGTGCGGCAGGTGCCAAACTGCTTTCAGAAACGTTGACTAGGCTCCTCGAGGGCAAATTAAACCCAGTGCCGCAGAATGACAGCGAGGCGACCTTTGCTCCCAATATTAAGCGAGAACAGGAAAAAATTAATTGGGCCAAAACAGGCGCTGAAATATATAATCAAATTCGCGGCTTAAATCCATGGCCTGTTGCTTTTACGATATTAGATGGCCAGGTGCTAAAAATTTGGCAAGCGGAGAAAATTAAAAATGCCAAGCAGGACGTACCCGGGACAATCATCAACATTGAGCCGGACGGCTTAACGGTCAGCACCGGAGATGATACGGCGATTAAAATTATCGAACTGCAGCCATCTGGAAAAACAAAAATGGCCAGTGAGCAATTTTTACGGGGAGCGGGTTCGAAAATTTCAGCAGGCAGTAAATTAGGAGAATAAAATGACAACCAAAGCGAGAACGAATGTACGGGAAGCGGCAATGGATCTTCTTGTTACGATAGAAAAAAATCAATCCTACAGCAATCTTCTGCTTAATCATGCAATCAATAATAATCAAATTTCGCAAAAGGATATCGGCTTATTAACGGAATTAACCTATGGGACGTTACAAAGAAGAATGGCCTTAGATTTCTTTCTCAAGCCTTATATAAAAGACCATAAAAAATTGGCGGATTGGATTATTCATTTACTTAGACTTACTGTTTATCAAATGGTTTATCTTGACCGAATTCCTGATCGTGCTGCTATATATGAGGCAGTAGAAATAGCCAAAAAACGTGGACATAAAGGAATTGCAGGTTTGGTTAATGGTGTGCTTAGAAGCATTCAAAGAGAAGGACTTCCATCTTTAAATGAAGTTTCTGACCCAATTGAAAGATTATCACTGGAAACGAGTCACCCATTATGGCTTGTGGGCCGCTGGGTCAGCCAATTTGGCTATGATAAAACAAAAGAAATGTGTGAGATCAATCTGACGGCACCGATGCAAATTGCCAGAGTCAATCTCACCAAGATTTCTCGAGATGAATGTGCCCAGGTGCTGGAAGAAGAGGGGTTTGAAATTGAAAAAAGCCCGATTATTCCAGAGGCGATTAGGTCGTTAAAGGGAAATCTGGCTACTAGCATTGCTTTTAAATATGGAATGTTCACAATTCAAGATGAAAGTTCAATGCTTGCAGCCTATGCATTAGGAGCCGAAAAAAATGAATTTGTCCTTGATGCTTGTGCAGCCCCTGGAGGTAAAAGCACGCATATTGCTGAAAAGATGCAAAATACTGGCGAAGTGATTTCCGTTGACCTTCACCAGCACAAAGTAAGACTAATCAATGAAAATGCCCGCCGATTAGGGTTATCAAATATAAAGACAAATGTCTCTGATTCAAGATTGTTGCAGGAAAAGTTCAAGCAGGAAACATTTCATCGCATTCTGCTTGATGCACCATGTTCCGGGCTTGGGGTAATGAGAAGAAAGCCTGATATGAAGTATACCAAGACCGAAAAGGACTTAGAGCGTTTAAGCAGTATTCAACAAAGTCTATTAACATCTGTTGCGCCTCTACTGAAAAAAGGCGGTACCCTTGTATATAGTACCTGTACAGTAGATAAAGAGGAAAATGAACATACAGTAAAGACATTTTTAGAAAACAATCCGGAGTTTGAGGGAGATTTATCATTCAAAAACAGGATGCCAGAAGCGATTCAACCGCTCATTACCGGATTTGATTTACAAATATTCCCACAGGATTTTGGGTCAGACGGCTTTTATATAGCCGCTTTAAAAAGGAAGGTGTAACGATTGGAACAACTAAATACAGCAGAGAAGAATACAGCATTGGACAAAAAGAAATCGATTTACTCACTGGAGCTTCAAGATTTAAAGGAATGGCTGAAAGAGAATGGCGAAAAACCATTCAGAGCTGAGCAAATTTTTGACTGGCTTTATAAAAAACGGGTCACTACCATTGAGGATATGAGCAATTTGTCCAAAGGATTAAGAGAGAAACTGGACGCCGCGTTTCAAATTACTACCTTAAATACGGTTATTCAGCAAACATCCTCGGATGGAACGATCAAATTTCTGTTTGAACTTCATGATGGATATTCCATTGAGACAGTTTTAATGCGTCACGATTATGGAAACTCAGTTTGTGTAACGACTCAGGTTGGCTGCAGAATTGGCTGTACCTTTTGTGCTTCCACTCTTGGCGGCTTAAAAAGACATTTAGAAGCTGGTGAAATCGTTGCCCAGGTTGTCAAGGTCCAGCAAGCTCTTGATGAATCAGATGAACGCGTCAGTTCCGTTGTCATTATGGGTATTGGCGAGCCATTTGATAATTACGATAATATGCTGTCTTTTCTAAAAATTATCAATCACGAAAAGGCGTTAAATATCGGGGCTCGTCATATCACTGTTTCAACAAGCGGTATTATCCCGAAAATCTATCAATTTGCCGATGAAAATATGCAAATTAATTTTGCCATCTCCCTGCATGCTCCTAATACGGAATTAAGGTCAAGGTTAATGCCGATTAATAAAGCTTTTAAACTTGATGACTTAATGAAAGCAGTGCGGTATTATATCGATAAGACAGGCAGAAGAATAAGTTTTGAGTATGGCCTTTTTGGCGGTGTTAACGATTCTGTAGAGCATGCCGAGGAATTGGCAGAACTGATAAAAGGGCTTAAATGCCATGTGAATCTGATACCTGTTAACTACGTTCCGGAAAGGGATTACGTCCGCACGCCTAGAGAAAAGATTTTTGCTTTTGAGAAAACGCTAAAAACGCGTGGTATAAATGTAACCATTCGCCGGGAGCACGGCCATGATATTGATGCAGCATGCGGGCAGCTTCGTGCAAAGGAGCGAAAAGAGGAGACGATGTAAAGGTATGAAAGAAGTATTTCAAACAGACCGAGGGAAAGTGCGTCTTCACAATGAGGATGCCGGGGGAGTTTTTATTAACCTTGACGGGGACCGCCTTGCCATCGTAGCCGATGGGATGGGCGGCCACCGTGCGGGTGATGTAGCAAGTGAAATGAGCGTATCGCATTTAAAACAAGAATGGGAAAAAACCAAAGGAATTAAAGATGCCGAGACGGCCGAAACGTGGCTCGAGGAGCATATTAAAAAGGTAAATGAAATTCTTTTTGACCATGCCTTAAGTCATACGGAATGTGACGGAATGGGGACGACGATTGTCGCTGCCATCGCTACGAGTTTGTTTGCGACAATGGCAAATATAGGCGACAGCCGCGGTTATATTCTTAATGAATCTGGTTTTAAGCAAATTACCGAAGACCATTCCCTTGTTAATGAATTAGTCAGAACCGGGCAAATTTCCAAAGAGGATGCAGAGCATCATCCTCGTAAAAATGTATTGCTGAGGGCATTGGGGACTGAAAAAACAGTCGAAATGGATATTAAAACAATCACTTTCGAAGAAGGCGATTTACTCCTTTTATGTTCTGACGGTCTTTCCAATAAAGTCAGTGAAACAAGGATGAAAGATACGCTGTTAAGCAGCGGCCATCTTGAGGAAAAAGCGAAAACCCTTATCTCACTTGCAAATGAAAATGGCGGAGAAGACAACATTACATTGGCTATAGTAGAGTTTTTGGAAGCCAGTGAGGGTGGTATGTAATGTTGATTGGTAAAAGACTAAGCGGCCGCTATAAAATCATTGATATGATTGGCGGAGGCGGCATGGCCAACGTTTACCTTGCTCATGATATGATCCTTGACCGGGACGTTGCGGTTAAAATGCTCCGGCTTGATTTTGCAAATGATGAAGAGTTTATTCGGCGGTTTCATCGAGAAGCACAATCTGCTACAAGCCTTGCACACCCAAACATTGTCAATATATTTGATGTTGGCGAAGAAGATGATTTATATTATATCGTTATGGAATTTGTAGATGGGAATACATTGAAACAATACATACAGCAAAATTCTCCTCTTAAAGTGGAAGAGGCAATTGAAATTATGAAACAGTTGACCTCGGCAATTTCTCATGCTCATCATAACCATATTATTCACCGTGATATTAAACCGCATAATATTTTGGTAGACCATGATGGGAATGTGAAAATCACGGATTTTGGTATTGCCATGGCTTTAAGTGCCACAAGCATTACGCAGACTAATTCAGTTCTTGGGTCTGTCCATTATTTATCGCCAGAGCAGGCCCGAGGCGGTATGGCCAATCGAAAGTCAGATATATATTCGCTGGGGATTGTTATGTTCGAATTATTGACCGGCAGACTTCCTTTTTCCGGAGAATCTGCTGTATCAATTGCTCTTAAGCATTTGCAATCCGAAACTCCGTCTGTCAGAAGATGGAATCCAAACATTCCGCAGAGTGTAGAAAATATCGTCTTAAAAGCGACGGCGAAAGATCCATTTCATCGCTATAATAGCGTCGATGAAATGGAGGAGGATTTACGGACAGCGCTTGATCCGGATCGACTGTTTGAACCCAAATTTATCATACCGATTGATGATGAAGCGACAAAGGCCATCCCGATTATTACAAATGATAAGCCATTAAAAAACTTAGATGAAACAATTGTTCACACCAGTGAAAAAAATACTAGCGGTTCGGGTGGCACTTCAGATTCGAAACAAGGAAAAGGGGCAAATAAAAAGCGAAGAAAATGGCCAATCGTTTTAACATCACTTTTAGTTTTGCTGGTTTTGCTTGGACTATCCGCCTATTTTGTTCCGGGATTAATCTCAGCAAAGGATGTCAAGATTCCTGATGTCAGCGGAATGAAGGAAGACGATGCAATTTCAAAGTTAAGAACTCAGGGGCTGACTATTGATAAGAGAATTAAACTAACTGACGAAGAAATCGAAAAGGGCAGTGTTATTAAAACGAATCCCGAAGCGGATACAATCGTTAAAGAAAAATCAAAGGTAACACTTTATATTAGTACCGGAAAAGAAAAATATGAATTATCCGATTATGTGGGCCGGCAATACGATGATGTAATTCGTTTGTTAGATAATCAGAATTTTAAAGATATAAAGAAGACTGAGAAAAACGATGACAGCGAACCGGGAACGATTCTCAGCCAAAATCCTTCCGGCGGGAAAAAGGTAGTTCCAGAGGATACTGTTTTGGAATTTGAAGTTAGTAAGGGCCCGGAAAAAATCGTTTTATTGGATCTAACACAATATAGTGTAAAAGCTGCACAGGATTATGCGGCATCGTTCGGTTTAACGTTAGATGCTTCTCAGGAACAATATAATGAAACCATTCCAAAGGGTATGATCATTTCGCAAGAACCTAAACAAGGGACTCAGCTTCAAAAAGGTGATAAAGTCACCGTGATTGTCTCAAAAGGAAAAGAAGAAAAACCCCCTAAGGAAAAAACGAAAGAAGTTACCATTGATTACGAACCTCCTATACCAGGTCAGCCTGGACAAAAACAAGAGGTAAGGATTTATATTGATGATATGAATCACAATATGAGTGTGCCTGCGGATGTCTTCTATATTACAGAAACAACAACAAGGCAAATTAAATTGATTATTGTGGAAGGTAAAAAAGCCAGCTATCAGGTGTTTCGTGATTCAAAAGTTATTGCAGAAGAAACGATTAATTATAACGACGTAGAATAACTTTTTTAAATTAAATCTTTTTACAAGGAGGGCTGCTATGCCTGAAGGGAAAATTGTAAAAGCATTGAGCGGTTTTTATTATGTTCTTTACAACGATGATTTAATTCAGTGCCGGGGAAGAGGAGTGTTTCGGAAAAATAAAATCACTCCCCTTGTGGGGGATGAAGTTGTTTTTCAAGCGGAAAATGACCAAGAAGGGTACATTTTGGAAGTGAAGGAACGAAAAAATGAATTGGTTCGCCCGCCAATTGCAAATGTCGACTTGGCGATTTTGGTTTTTTCCGCCGTCGAACCTGAATTTAGTACCGTACTCCTGGATCGTTTCCTTGTCCTAGTCGAGTTTAATCAAATTGAGCCGATTATATGTATTACCAAAATGGACTTAACAAATGATGAGGAGCAGCAGAAGATTTCAGAATATGCCGCACACTATCAGGCCGCCGGTTATGAAGTGATTATGACATCATCCGAGACCGAAACAGGCATTGAATTATTGCATCCACATCTTGAGGATAAAATATCTGTTTTTGCCGGCCAATCAGGGGTTGGCAAATCATCTTTGTTGAATGTACTAAGACCCGATTTGGAATTAAAAACAAATGATATCTCTACCCATTTGGGAAGGGGAAAGCATACAACAAGACACGTTGAACTGATAAAAGTCGGCAATGGACTATTAGCGGATACACCAGGATTTAGCTCTTTGGATTTCACGGATATCGAAGCAGAGGAATTAACCTCCTGTTTTCCGGAAATCTTAAGGGCAAGTGAAAATTGTAAATTCCGCGGCTGCTTTCATCTGAGCGAACCGAAATGCGGTGTTAAACAGGCAGTAGAATCTGGTGAGATTCCAACGTATCGTTACGACCATTATGTCGATTTCCTCCAGGAAATTAAAGATAGAAAGCCGAGGTACTAGTTATGGTAAAAATCGCCCCATCTATTCTTTCAGCTGATTTTGCAAAATTAGGGGAAGAAATCTTAGCAGTTGAAAAAGGGGGAGCAGATTACATTCATGTAGATGTGATGGATGGTCATTTTGTCCCGAATATCACAATCGGTCCACTTATCGTCGAAGCCATTCGTCCGGTAACCAAACTGCCGCTTGATGTTCATTTAATGATTGAAAATCCGGACCAATATATTGAAGCCTTTGCGAAGGCAGGTGCGGATTATATAACGGTCCATGTCGAAGCATGCCGTCACCTGCACCGCACGATTCAAAACATTAAATCCTTTGGTGTAAAGGCCGGGGTTGTCTTAAATCCTGCCACACCTGTAGAGTCAATCCAGCATATTATCGGGGATATCGATATGGTACTGTTAATGTCAGTCAATCCAGGATTTGGCGGGCAAAAGTTTATTCCTGAGGTGTTGCCGAAAATCAAGAAAGTAAAACAAATGGCAGTGGAAAAAGGATTAGAAATTGAAATTGAAATCGATGGCGGTGTCAATCCGGAAACAGCAAAGCTATGTATTGAGGCCGGCGCAAATGTCCTTGTCGCAGGGTCGGCCATCTATAATCAAGAGGATTATGCGAAGGCCATTTCGCATATAAGAGGATAAAGAAAACTCGCCGATTGGCAAGCCCCAAAGGGCGCAGACAGAGGCGTAGTTGCACTTATACTTCACTATTAGCTAACAAAGTCGGCTTAACGCCGGCTTTTTGTTTATATAAAAGGAGTTAAGATGATGATTATTCATATACTCGCCGGAGGTCCGGAGGATCTTCTGCCCGATTTAACGGAATATATCGAAGAAGATGCAATATGGGTGGGTGTTGACCGCGGTGTATTTCATTTGATATCGAGAAACATTACACCAGCAATTGCCTTTGGTGATTTTGATTCCGTGACAAAAGCGGAATTAGCGGTTATCGAAGATAAGGTAATTAAATTAAAAAAATTTATTCCTGAAAAAGATGAAACGGATATGGAGTTAGCTTTAAACTGGGCATTAAAGCAACAGCCGGAGAAAATCCTTCTTTTTGGCGCCACAGGGGGAAGGCTTGACCATTTACTGGCGAATGTCCAGCTGTTAATTCATCCGCTAAATGCCAAAACTGAAACGGAAATTTTTCTGATTGACCGTTACAATATTGCTTTTTTAAAAGGGCCAGGCACACATACACTTAGAAAAATGAAGGATAAAAAATATATTTCTTTTGTGCCATTAACCCTAGATGTTTTCGGGATTACCCTGGATGGGTTCAAATATCCTTTGAAGAACCGTCATATTTCCCTCGGATCCACACTATGTATAAGTAATGAACTTATTAGCGATTATGGTACTTTTTCATTTTCGGAAGGCATATTATTAGTGATAAGAAGCCATGATTAAAAGCCTCGAAAAATCGGTACTGATTTTGTTCGTTTGAATAAAATGGTAAGGGCGTACGGATTTAGGGTAAAGAATAAAATGTTAGACGTGAGATTTGTGAGGAGGGACAGTATGAAATTTTATACAATTAAACTGCCGAGATTTTTAGGTGGAATTGTCCGAGCGATGATTGGCGTGTTTAATAAAAAAGAATAGGAAAAGGCCTCATTCCCCCAAAAAGGGCTTATTACCTTTCATAAACCTAAAGCACCCATTCGAATAAAATGGGTGCTTTTTATTTTTATTAATTAGGACAAAATAAAAGAAAATGAGGCTGTCAGATGACAGCCTCACTAAAAAATTATACGCGTTCTACTTTACCGGATCTTAACGCTCTTGCAGAAACCCAAACACGCTTTGGTTTTCCATCAACAAGGATACGTACTTTTTGTAGGTTAGCACCCCATGTACGCTTGTTAGCGTTCATAGCGTGAGAACGGGCGTTACCAGTAGTGGTTTTCTTTCCAGTTACTACACATTTGCGCGGCATTAAATTTCCCTCCTTAACACGAAAAGCTTAACCAGTATTCTTTAAGATACTAATCATATAGAAAAATGGCATAGCCAAATTTTCTGTCTTAAGATACCTTAATAATTTATCACACAACCATTATGAATGCAATAGCTTAGTTAAATGGTTTCAAGAAAAAAACCTTGACATTACCCTGAAATAAATGCTGTTATAGTAAACGTACCAGGAATGGCTTTCAATATTTAAGCTACTATAGTAAAATGACTGTAGTTAAGGAGCAATTTTTCAGGAGGGGGAACGATTCATGTCCATTGAATTAAAAACGAAGTACGGACAAATTGATATTTCAAATGAAGTAATCGCAACCATTGCCGGAGGAGCAGCGGTAGAATGCTATGGAATTGTCGGCATGGCCTCTAAAAATCAGATCAAAGATGGCATAACTGAAATTCTTAGAAGAGAAAATTTCACCCGCGGTGTCATTGTCCGCCAGGAAAATGAAGCATTACATATTGATATGTATATTATTGTCAGCTATGGAACCAAGATTTCTGAAATTGCTCACAACGTGCAATCAAAGGTTAAGTACACCCTTGATAAGACAGTTGGACTTGCCGTTGATTCGGTTAATATTTTCGTTCAGGGAGTTCGTGTGACGAACCCGTAGTAAGGAGTGAAGTTTGTGTCAATTACAGCATTAGATGGAAAACGTTTTGCCGAGATGATTATTCAAGGCGCCAATCATCTGTCAGCCAATGCTAAAATGGTAGATGCTCTTAACGTTTTTCCAGTTCCGGATGGCGATACAGGGACTAATATGAATTTATCCATGACCTCCGGTGCAAAAGAGGTTAAAAATAATGTTCAAGAACATATTGGAAAAGTTGGGGTTTCCCTCTCAAAAGGACTGCTCATGGGAGCACGGGGAAACTCTGGCGTTATTCTTTCACAATTGTTCCGCGGTTTTTCTAAAGCAATAGAAGCTAAAGAAATCATTAATGGAAAAGAATTTGCAGGAGCGCTTGAGGCCGGAGTTGAAACTGCTTATAAAGCTGTTATGAAGCCGGTCGAAGGAACAATTCTGACCGTTGCCAAAGATGCTGCCAAAAAAGCTGTGCAAACTGCGCAAAAATCAAATGATATTGTTGTTATTATGGAAGATGTTCTAAAGGAGGCTAAAGCTTCCCTAAAGCGTACGCCTGACCTATTGCCTGTCTTAAAGGAAGTCGGGGTTGTTGATTCCGGCGGGCAGGGGCTTGTCTGTGTGTATGAAGGCTTTCTTGCTGAATTAAAGGGAGAAAAACTGCCGGACTCACCAGAAGCCATGCCATCAATGGATGAATTAGTCAATGCCGAGCATCATAAAAGCGTTCAGGGCCATATTAACACTGAAGATATTGTATATGGCTACTGTACAGAGTTTATGGTCCGTTTTGAAACAGAAAAGATAGCAAAGCATCCATTTAATGAGACTGCTTTCCGCAATGATCTAAGCAATTATGGAGATTCATTATTGGTGATCTCTGATGATGATATTGTGAAAGTTCATATTCATTCCGAGCAGCCTGGTGAAGTATTAACATACGGTCAGCGCTACGGCAACCTTATTAATATGAAAATTGAAAATATGCGCCAGCAGCATTCCAATATTGTCGGAGAAACACATACTCCGCTTGCCGCTGCTGTGAAAGAAACACCAAAAGAAAAGCAGGAATACGGAATTGTCGCTGTTTCAATGGGCTCGGGCGTTGCCGACCTTTTCAAGAGCATCGGGGCCCATTCAGTCATTGAAGGCGGCCAGACGATGAATCCAAGCACAGAGGATATTGTCAAGGCTGTCAAAGAAGTAAATGCCAAAAAAGTATTTATTTTGCCGAATAATAAAAACATCATTATGGCAGCTGAGCAGGCTCGCGATGTATCGGATGAAGAAATTTATGTGATTCCATCCAAAACTGTTCCGCAAGGGCTTTCCGCTCTGCTTGTCTTTAATCCTTCCGCAGATGCCGAGGCAAATGCTGCTGCCATGACAGAGGCGCTAAGCCATGTGAAAACCGGACAAATCACCTTTGCGGTCCGCGATACACAAATTGATGGACTGGATATTGAAACTGGGGATTTCATGGGGATTGCCGAAGGGAAAATTATTGTTAAAAACAAAGATAAAGAAAAAGCAGCAGAAGACCTGTTAACAAATATGCTTGATGAAGATTCTGAAATTCTTACCATCATTTATGGTGAAGATGTGACAGAGGAAGAACTCAGCCAGCTTACCGAATTCGTTGAAGAAAAATTTAGCGATGTGGAAATAGAGGTTCATAATGGCAAACAACCATTATATTCTTATATCTTTTCAATTGAATAAATAACGGCTAAAATAGAAGGGGGTCCATAGGGACCACCCTTCTTTTTTTGGATAATATATACTAACTATTTTTTAATAAAGATAGAAAGACATAGGCAAGGGGGAATAGATTCATGAAGTATAGAAGTGTGTTTGATATCATTGGCCCGGTCATGATTGGCCCATCAAGCTCTCACACTGCCGGTGCTGCGAGAATCGGCCGCGTCGCTAGAAGTTTATTTGGCAGGGAGCCAAAATGGGCAAATATTTCGTTATACGGATCCTTCGCGCAAACGTACAAGGGTCACGGTACGGATGTTGCGATTGTGGGCGGATTATTGGATTTCGATACGGACGATAAAAGGATTATCAATGCTATTGAGATTGCTGAAGAACACGGAATGAAAATTCGCTTCATTGAAGAGGATGCTGTTACAGACCACCCCAATACCGCTAGAATCATAATTGGCGATCACAATGGGGAGCTTGAATTGGTAGGCATTTCCATTGGCGGAGGAAAGATTGAAATCATCGAGTTGAACGGTTTTGAATTGAAGCTTTCTGGCAATCACCCTGCCATCTTAGTTGTTCATAATGACCGGTTCGGTGCCATTGCAAGTGTCGCCAATACACTGGCGAAATATGAAATAAATATCGGCCATATGGAGGTTTCCCGTAAGGAAGTCGGAAAAATGGCCCTGATGACAATTGAGGTCGACCAAAATATTGATGATACCCTGATCGAGGAACTCGAACAGCTGCCAAACATCTTGAAGGTAACAAAAATTGTTGATTAAACATACACAGCGAAAGGGGGGCATTTTATGTTTCGTAATGTTGCAGAATTAATAGAACTGGCCAACAGTCAAAATAAAAAAATTTCCGAAATTATGATTGAGCAGGAAGTCACCGTAACGGGACGGTCCAAGGAAGAAGTAATCGGCTTTATGGACCGTAACCTCAAAGTGATGGAAGAAGCAGTTGAACGCGGATTGAAAGGGGTTACATCTGTTACCGGCTTAACAGGCGGAGATGCAGTACTATTGCAAAAATATATTGAAAAAGGCAATTTCTTATCCGGTGAAACGATTCTCGATGCCGTCAGCCGGGCTGTCGCAACAAATGAAGTAAATGCGGCGATGGGTACGATTTGTGCCACACCGACTGCCGGATCAGCAGGTGTCGTTCCGGGGACGTTGTTTGCTGTAAAGAAAAAGCTAAACCCAACAAGAGAGCAAATGATTTCGTTTTTATTTACCGCCGGAGCGTTCGGCTTTGTTGTCGCAAACAATGCCTCCATATCCGGTGCTGCAGGGGGCTGCCAAGCCGAGGTGGGATCTGCAGCTGGAATGGCCGCAGCGGCAATCGTCGAAATGGCCGGCGGAACACCGGAACAATGTGCCGAAGCAATGGCCATCACATTAAAAAATATGCTTGGCTTAGTTTGTGACCCGGTTGCCGGTCTTGTGGAAGTACCTTGTGTAAAACGAAATGCCATGGGTGCAGCCAATGCCATGGTAGCCGCAGATATGGCACTCGCCGGAATCAAGAGCCGAATTCCATGTGATGAAGTGATTGACGCAATGTATAGAATCGGCCAATCAATGCCAACAGCCTTAAAAGAAACAGCGCAGGGAGGGTTAGCGGCAACACCAACTGGCCGGGCGCTGCAGGCCAAAATTTTCGGAATGCCGCTTACAGAAAAGTGAATTCATATCTAAACCAGCCAATAACAGTTATAAAGGGCATTGGTGACGAAACGGCGGAAATTTTTTCAGAAATGAACATTTTCAACATTCATGATTTACTGGAGTATTTTCCCTATCGTTATGAGGATTACCGCCTTCGCGATTTGATGGAAGTACAACATGACGAGAAAGTGACGATCGAAGGGAAGGTTCAAAGTGAGCCTTCTCTTGTCTATTATGGCAGGAAGAAGTCAAAGCTCTCCTTCCGCTTTTTTGCAGGACAATACTTAATCAAAGTCGTTTTCTTTAACCAGCCCTATTTAAAAAATAAAATCACCATCAATGAAACGTTAACAATTACGGGAAAGTGGGATGCCCATCGGCAGACGATTACTGCCAGTGAACTCCAGATAGGGGAAAATGTGAAAGGTAAAGATTTTGAACCTGTATATTCTCTTAAAGGAAGACTGACAACAAAGGGCATGCGCAAATTTATTAACTTAGCTTTTCAACAATTTGGAGCGTATATTGATGAAACGCTGCCGGATTACTTCATAACAAAATATCGGCTTTTAAACCGGAGAGATGCCATAAAAGCGATGCATTTTCCTGGCGGCGGGGAGGATCTCAAGCAGGCAAGACGACGCTTTGTGTACGAGGAATTTCTAATCTTTCAGCTAAAAATGCAGGCACTTCGGAAGTTTGAGCGTGAGCATTCACCCGGAATCAGCCAAAACTATGACCTTGGGAAATTGAAGGAATTCATCGTCCGCCTGCCGTTCCCATTAACAAATGCCCAGAAACGAGTAGTAAATGAAATACTATCCGACCTTAAGTCGCCTTATCGAATGAACCGCCTTCTGCAGGGAGATGTTGGATCAGGAAAAACGGTGGTGGCAGCGGTTGGTCTGTACGCAAGTGTAACGTCAGGCTATCAGGGGGCGCTGATGGTACCGACGGAAATATTGGCCGAGCAGCATGCAGAATCATTGAAAACCTTATTGGAACCCTTTGGAATAAAATGTGAATTGCTGACAAGTTCCATAAAAGGAAAGCGCCGCCGGGAAATCCTTGAGCAGCTTACGGAGGGAAATATTGATATCTTAATAGGGACACATGCGCTAATTCAGGATGAGGTAACATTTAAGAAATTAGGTTTTGTTATTACCGATGAGCAGCATCGTTTCGGTGTGGAGCAGCGCCGTATCCTAAGGGAAAAGGGAGAAAATCCTGATGTGCTGTTCATGACTGCCACCCCGATACCCCGGACGCTTGCCATTACCGTTTTTGGCGAGATGGATGTATCCATCATTGACGAAATGCCTGCTGGCAGGAAAACAATTGAAACCTATTGGGCCAAGCCAGAAATGCTTGAACGGGTATTGGCATTCGTAGAAAAAGAATTACGGAAGGGCCATCAGGCATACGTCATTTGTCCATTAATTGAGGAATCGGAAAAGCTTGATGTGCAAAATGCTATTGATGTGCATGCAACATTAAGCGGCTATTTTCAAAATCGCTTTACAGCAGGGCTGATGCATGGGCGATTAAGCTCTGAAGAAAAGGATTCCGTTATGAAGGCGTTCAGTGCAAACGAGGTTCAAGTGCTCGTCTCGACAACTGTAGTTGAGGTTGGCGTGAATGTGCCCAATGCAACAGTCATGGTTATTTATGATGCAGAAAGATTTGGTCTCTCCCAGCTTCACCAGCTCCGTGGCCGTGTCGGCCGGGGAAGTGATCAATCCTATTGCATTTTGCTGGCCAGTCCAAAATCAGAGACAGGCCAGGAAAGAATGCGGATCATGACGGAAACCAATGATGGTTTTGTATTAAGTGAAAAAGATTTGGAGCTAAGGGGACCGGGAGACTTTTTTGGCAAAAAACAAAGCGGCATGCCAGAATTTAAAGTGGCTGATATGGTTCATGACTACCGCGCCCTCGAAACCGCAAGAAGCGACGCCGCCACCCTAATCCAGTCCGAAACCTTCTGGAAATCGGAAGAATATCAATTGTTAAGAAGCCAGCTAGAAGAATCTGGGGTCCTTGAAGGAGAAAAGCTGGATTAATTTTTTGCTGCGTACAAATTGCAACCGGTTGATTGGAGCGGAAGGGGCTCGACTCCTGCGGGAGTACGGGACAGGGGAGACCCCGCAGGAGCGCAGCGACGAGGAGGCTCCCCGAACCGCCCGCGGAAAGCGAGCCCCTCGGGACAGGCAAAGAGCAGCCTGTCCCTGCGATGATTATTCTAAAGGAGCTTTCCTTAGTGGAGCGTAAATCAACATCTCATAAGTAAAAAGCAGACTGCAGGAGAAAACTAATCCTTGCAATCTGCTTTTTTAAATTTTATACTACTCTTAGTACCTAGTCATAAGTTTTCGGACGGTGTGAAAAATGAGAAGAAGCAAAAAAGAACGTCAGCAGCTGCTTAGCTCAACCATTCAAGAGAATCCATTTATTACAGATGAAGAGCTTGCTGAAAAGTTTCAGGTAAGTGTCCAAACGATTCGATTAGACCGCCTGGAATTATCGATACCCGAACTTCGCGAACGAATTAAAACAGTTGCAGAAAAACGCTTCGATGATGAGGTTCGTTCCCTTCCGCTTGAAGAGGTAATCGGGGAAATCATTGATATGGAACTAGACCAGAGCGCCATCTCCATTTTTGATGTAAAAGAGGAGCATGTTTTTAAACGAAACCAAATTGCCCGGGGCCATCACTTATTTGCCCAGGCAAATTCGCTTGCTGTTGCTGTCATTAACGATGAATTAGCATTAACGGCAAAAGCCAACATCCAATTTAAGCGTTCCGTAAGATTAAATGAACGGGTCATTGCCAAAGCCAGGGTCATGAATATTGATGATGTGACGGGCCGGACGTTGGTCCAGGTATCAAGCTTCGTAAATAATGAACTTGTATTTACGGGTGATTTTCAAATGTACCGTTCGAAAAACAACTAAAGGATGAGACATATGAAACTTGCGATTGATGCAATGGGCGGAGATAATGCCCCAAAGGAAATCGTTTTGGGAGCCATGAAGGCGGTAGAAACCTTTCCAGACTTACATATCACCCTTGTCGGGGATGAAAATAAAATTAACGAAACTTTAAAGAAACATGACCGGATCACGGTTTTACATACGACAGAAGTTATTCTCGGAACAGATGAACCTGTAAGAGCAGTCCGCCGAAAAAAAACGGCCTCTATGGTTCTAGCGGCGCAACAAGTTGCCGATGGTGCAGCAGATGCCTGTTTGTCCGCAGGGAATACGGGTGCGCTTATGGCTGCCGGACTTTTTGTGGTCGGAAGAATTGAAGGAATTGACCGGCCTGCCTTAGCCCCAACTCTGCCAACCATAGGTGGGGAAGGATTTTTATTGCTTGATGTGGGCGCTAATGCCGATGCCAAACCGGAACATCTGGTGCAGTATGCCATCATGGGCTCCATTTATAGTAAAAAAGTAAGAGGGATTGAGAGTCCGCGTGTCGGACTTTTAAATATTGGAACAGAAGAGAAGAAAGGCAATGAACTAACAAGACATGCCTTTGATCTTTTAAAACAGGCCGATTTGAATTTTGTTGGCAATGTCGAGGCCCGTGATCTGCTTGATGGCGTCGCTGATGTCGTCGTAACGGATGGTTTTACAGGTAACATGGTATTGAAAACCATTGAGGGAACGGCCCTTTCCATGTTTAAAATGTTGAAAACAGCGCTGATGAGCAGTTTTACAAGCAAGCTGGCAGCAGCCGTTTTAAAACCGAATTTAATGCAGTTAAAAGGTAAGCTGGATTATTCAGAATATGGCGGGGCAGGGTTATTTGGCTTAAAGGCACCGGTTATTAAGGCGCATGGTTCGTCAAATGCCCAGGCTGTCTTTAGTGCCATCCGCCAGACAAGAGAGATGGTTACAAACGATGTAGTCGGCTTAATTAAACAAACAGTCGAAGCAAATAACGAAACTATAGTACGATAGGGGGATTCTTATTTTGAGTAAAATAGCTTTTGTGTTTCCTGGGCAAGGTTCCCAAACAGTTGGAATGGGTAAAGACTTGGCAGAAAAATATCCTGAAGTGATGTCCTATTTTAAAAAGGCGGATGAAACTCTTAAAGTCCCTTTAAGCCAGCTGATTTTTGAAGGGCCTAAAGAAGATTTGACACTGACAATTAATACACAGCCAGCCCTTTTAACAACCAGTTTGGCGGTCTTATCGTTCTTCCAAAATTCAGGGGTTAAACCAGACTTTGTCGCCGGTCACAGCTTAGGGGAGTATACAGCCCTTGTAGCGGCAGGCGTGATGAGTTTTGAAGAAGGCGTATATGCCGTTAGAAAAAGAGGCGAGTTCATGGAAAATGCCGTGCCTAATGGGGAAGGCTCCATGGCGGCAGTTCTTGGTCTTGATCGGGATAAGTTAGCTGCGGTAACCGAAGAAGTGACAAATGAGGGCAATCCGGTGGCCCTGGCCAATTTAAATTGCCCAGGGCAGATTGTCATTTCCGGATCCAAAAAGGGTGTTGAAGATGCAGGAGCGAAAGCAAAAGAGGCAGGTGCCAAAAGGGTCCTGCCATTGGAAGTGAGTGGTCCGTTCCATTCACCGCTGATGAAGCCTGCATCCGGACAATTGCGTGAAGTTTTAGATGGAATCGATATGAAAGATGCGGAGGTACCGGTAGTTGCTAACGTATCTGCTGAGCCGGTAACCTCCGCAGCTGAAATTAAGGATAAGTTAATTGAACAGCTATATTCACCTGTTTTATGGGAAGACTCTGTTCAAAAAATGATTGAATTAGGTGTCGATACCTTTATTGAAATTGGTCCGGGCAAGGTTCTTTCCGGCTTGATCAAGAAAATCGATAAAACGGTGAAAATCTATTCTGTATCAGATGAGGAAAGTTCACTCGCAGTAATCGACGCGTTGAAGGAGGAAAAGCTATGAGTTTAGCAGGAAAAGCTGCTCTTGTTACCGGTGCATCACGGGGAATCGGCAGGGAAATCGCTCTTGAATTGGCAAGGCAGGGCGCAAATGTAGCTGTTAATTTTTCCGGAAGTGAAGCTAAGGCAAATGAAGTTGTCGACGAGATTAAGGCGCTCGGCCAAGAAGCTTTCGCGATTAAATGTAATGTTTCAAATACTGAAGAAGTAAGTGAAATGGTCAAGGCAGTTATTGAGCAATTTGGCAGGCTCGACATCCTTGTTAATAATGCTGGAATAACAAGGGATAATTTGTTAATGAGAATGAAGGAAGAAGAATGGGATGATGTCCTCAATATTAATCTCAAGGGAGTCTTCCTGGTCACAAAGGCTGTTACAAGACAGATGATGAAACAGCGGGTTGGCAGAATTATTAATATTTCCTCTGTTGTCGGCGAAAGCGGAAATCCTGGACAGGCCAATTATGTGGCAGCGAAAGCCGGTGTGATTGGTTTAACGAAAACAACCGCAAAGGAACTGGCGTCCCGCAATATTACGGTTAATGCGATCGCCCCAGGGTTTATTACAACAGATATGACCGATAAACTGCCTGAGGATGTAAAAGCGGAAATGTTAAAACAAATTCCGTTAGCTAGACTTGGCGAACCAAAGGACATCGCCAAAGCCGCAACATTTCTTGCTTCCGATGATTCTGCATACATTACAGGACAAACGCTGCATATCAACGGCGGCATGGTAATGTAAAAAATAAAAAACAATTTGTATTCATCCAGGAAAATCACTATAATACTTGAGGGGAGGTGAAAGTGATGGCAGAAGTATTAGAGCGTGTAACAAAGATCATCGTTGACCGTTTAGGAGTAGACGAATCTCAAGTTAAACTTGAAGCGTCTTTCAAAGACGACCTTGGCGCAGATTCCCTTGACGTTGTAGAACTAGTGATGGAATTAGAAGATGAATTCGATATGGAAATTTCCGATGAAGATGCCGAAAAAATCAGCACTGTTGGTGATGCTGTGACCTACATAGAAAGCCAAAAGTAATCTTCTTGGAATAATTCCTAAAGCTCCGTTTTCAAACGGAGCTTTATTCTGTAATATAGAACTTGGCACAACAATTGCCAAGTTTCTTTGCGTTTTAAACGTAAATTACTTAAACTTAGGCTATGCAAATTGGAAACAAGGTGGAGAATTTAATGCGCAAGAACTGGAAGGAAAAAGAAATTAACAATCGCGCAAACGAAAAACAATTTAAAGAACTGCAAAATTCAATCGGTGTCATTTTTGAAAACGAAAAATTACTAAAACAGGCTTTCACCCATTCATCATATGTGAATGAGCATCGCAGAAAACCTTTTGAAGATAATGAGAGGCTCGAATTTTTAGGAGACGCTGTGCTAGAACTGACGATCTCCCAATTCCTTTTTAAAAAATATCCGACTATGACCGAAGGAGAATTGACCAAGCTTAGAGCAGCCATAGTATGCGAACCATCCCTGGTAGCATTTGCGAATGAACTTCATTTTGGCAAACTAATCTTGCTTGGCAAGGGTGAAGAAATGACCGGCGGCAGGGAGCGCCCTGCTCTTTTGGCCGATGTGTTTGAAGCGTTCATCGGCGCTCTCTATTTGGATAAAGGAATCGAAGTGGTTATTCAGTTTCTTGAAAAGGTAGTTTTTCCTAAAATTGATGCTGGTGCTTTTTCTCATGTGATGGATTTTAAAAGCCAATTGCAGGAGCTAATCCAAAGAGATGGATCGGGCATGATTGAATATTGTGTCCTTCAGGAAAAAGGCCCTGCCCATAATAAGGAGTTTGTCTCTAAAGTGACTTTAAACGGCGATGAGCTGGGAGTGGGTACAGGAAGGTCGAAAAAGGAAGCAGAACAGCATGCTGCTCAAATGGCACTACAAATGTTAAAAAATGAGTCAGCCCAGAATTAACAAAAAAAGTTTTTGAGGAGAAATCCCCGGGCATTTTAGGAGGATTAATGAATGTTTTTAAAACGGTTGGACATTATTGGCTTTAAATCCTTTGCGGAGCGAGTTGGCGTGGAGTTTGTCCCTGGCATTACCGCAGTGGTTGGTCCAAATGGGAGCGGCAAAAGTAATATTACTGATGCCATCCGCTGGGTGTTAGGGGAGCAATCGGCCAAATCACTAAGGGGAAGCAAGATGGAGGACATCATCTTTGCCGGCAGCGATACGAGAAAAGCGCTCAATTTTGCCGAAGTAACCTTGACATTAGATAATCAGGATCAGGGGCTCTCGATTGATTATAACGAAGTAAGTGTCACGAGAAGGGTGACTCGCTCAGGGGATAGCGATTTTTATATTAATAAACAGCACTGCAGGCTTAAGGATATTATTGATTTATTCATGGATTCCGGCCTTGGCAGAGAAGCCTTCTCAATCATAAGCCAAGGAAAGGTAGAAGAAATTTTAAACAGCAAGGCTGAAGACCGAAGGACTATTTTTGAGGAAGCGGCCGGGGTATTAAAATATAAAAACCGCAAAAAAAAGGCAGAATTTAAGCTTTCAGAAACCCAGGAGAACCTTAATCGGGTTCATGACATTTTATTTGAGCTGGAAAGCCAGGTAGAACCTTTAAAAATCCAGGCATCCATGGCCAAAGACTATTTGGAGAAAAAGGAAGAGCTTGAAAAATTCGAGGTTTCGTTGACGGTGTATGAAATCGAAGACCTCCATCAAAAGTGGGAAAGTCTTTCGAAACAGCTTGATGAGCATCAACACAAAGAACTTGGGATTTCTTCGGATTTGCAGCTAAAAGAAGCAAAGATTGTTGAAATAAGGGATCAAATTGCTGCGTTGGATGAGTCGATAACCGACCTTCAGAATGTCCTCCTTCATGCCAGCGAAGAGCTTGAAAAGCTTGAAGGGCGTAAAGAGGTTCTGAAAGAACGGAAGAAAAACGCATCGCAAAATAAAGATCAGCTCAAGCAAAATATTACTGATTTAACGAATCGTATCGCCGAGCTGTCAGGTGCCCGGGACTTGCAAATTGAGACTTTCAACACATTGGAGAAACAGGTTAAGGAATTGCAGGCCCAACTGAAGGAAAAGCAAGAGAAGCTTCATTTGTTTGCGGAAAATCTTGATGAGAAAATTGATAGCTTAAAGAGTGAGTATATCGACCTGTTAAATGAGCAGGCAGGTGCAAAAAATGAGTGGAAATACATCAACGAACAGCTTGAGCAGCAGGATCATAAAAGTACGCGGCTTGATGCGGAAAATGAAAAATTCCTGTTAGAACGGGAGGCGGCTCTTACTAAAAAGCAGCAGGTTCAATCTTCTTTAGTTGCTGTTCAGGCTAAGCTGGAAGCACAGGTCGTAACGTTCCGCGAGCAGCAGCGAAAGCTGGAGTCACTCAGGGCCAATTACCAAAAACAGGAGAAAACATTATACCAAGCATATCAGCTGCTTCAGCAGGCAAAATCAAAAAAAGAAATGCTGGAAGAAATGGAAGAGGACTTTGCAGGCTTTTTTCAAGGGGTTAAGGAAATCCTTAAGGAGCGTGGAAAAAAGCTTGCCGGCATTGAAGGTGCCGTTGCAGAACTCGTCACTGTTCCGAAGGAATATGAAACAGCCCTTGAAACAGCCTTCGGCGGGGCTCTACAGCATATCGTCGTAGATACTGAGGAAAACGCCCGCAAGGCAATTGGATACCTAAAACAAAATTCCTTTGGCCGCGCCACCTTCTTACCATTAACGGTCATTAAAGGAAGGCCCTTATCAGCGGCTCAATTGAATTTAATACAACACCATCCAGCTTTAATCGGAACGGCCGTAAGCCTCGTTCAGTTTGACGGGAAATATGCAGAGGTTATGAATAATCTCCTTGGTAATGTAGTCATCGCAAAGGACCTAAAAGGGGCTAATGAACTGGCAAAGATGCTGCAATATCGGGTACGCCTGGTAACCCTAGACGGGGACGTCGTAAATCCTGGCGGTTCGATGACAGGTGGTGCCGTCAAACAAAAAAGTTCATCTTTATTATCACGAAAAACAGAGCTAGAGGGTTTAAAAGAAAAACTGGTCATCATGGAAGATAAAACGGCTGATTTAGAGAAGACCGTTAAATCCCTGAAAGAGGAAGTGCAGACCTCAGAAGCTGCGCTTGAGGAAATCCGCAAATCCGGGGAGGATTTAAGACTATCGGAGCAGTCGATTAAAGGGGATTTACGAGAAGCGGAGCTTGAAGAAAAGAATATTAATGACCGACTGGCCATTTATGATTTGGAAAAGAATCAAATAGCCAAAGACCGTTCAGAACTTTTGGCAAGAAAAACGAAGGTGTCCGACTCACTCGAAACATTTAAAAAGACCATTGCTGACCTGGATCAGAAAATCCTGATCCTGACAAATCAAAAGACACAGGATTTAACATCCAAAGAATCGCTCACCACTGCGATAAATGAACTTAAGATTGAATTTGCCTCAAAAAATGAACAGTTTTTACATGCAAAAGAACGGCTCGAGCAAATGAAGCGGGATATCGTTGAAAACGAACAAAAGCTGACTATTTTCACCGAGGACCTGAATTTCCTGACAGCGGAAATGACCAACAGTTCAACCGGTGAGGAGCAGCTAGAGGAAGCCGCCAAACGCAAGCAGCAGGACAAAGAAAATACGCTTAAGCTGATTGCGGCCAGGAGACAGGAACGCCTAGAGCTGCAAGGCGACCTGGAGAATTTGGAGCTTGAAACAAAGGAATTAAAACGAGTTCATAAAGGATTAACCATCGCCATCAAGGACGAGGAAGTAAAAATGAACCGTTTGGATGTAGAGCTGGAAAACAGGCTGACGCACCTTAGAGAGGAGTATTTATTATCCTTTGAGGGAGCCAAGGAGCAATTCCCACTAACTGTTTCGGTCGAGGAAGCACGCAAAAAGGTGAAATTGATTAAGCTTGCCATTGAAGAGCTAGGCCATGTTAATCTTGGTGCGATTGAAGAATATGAACGGGTATCGGAACGCTATGAATTTCTAAGTGAACAAAAGGCTGATCTTCAAGAAGCAAAGGATACACTATTCCAGGTCATTGGAGAAATGGATGAAGAGATGAAGAAACGGTTCAGCCAAACCTTCGAGGGAATCCGGGAACATTTTGAACCGGTTTTTCGGGCGTTATTTGGCGGCGGCCGCGCAGACCTAATCTTAACAGAGCCAGAAGATCTCTTGAATACCGGTGTTGAAATCGTTGCCCAGCCGCCTGGTAAAAAACTGCAAAATTTAGGGCTTTTGTCTGGGGGAGAGCGGGCCTTAACGGCAATTGCTCTGTTATTTTCGATTTTAAAGGTACGGCCTGTTCCATTCTGTATCCTTGATGAGGTTGAAGCCGCCTTAGATGAGGCCAATGTCCACCGTTTCAGTCAATATTTAAAACGCTTTAGTAAGGAAACCCAGTTTATTGTTATCACTCATCGAAAAGGGACAATGGAGGGTGCCGATGTCCTTTACGGGGTGACAATGCAGGAATCCGGCGTATCAAAGCTTGTATCGGTCCGCTTGGAGGATACCAAAGAACTAGTAGAATCATAAGGTCAGGAAGTGAGAAAATGAGTTTTTTTAAAAAATTAAAAGAAAAGATTACAAAGTCGACGGATAATGTAACAGAAAAATTTAAGGAAGGACTCACCAAAACAAGGGACAGCTTTTCCGGCAAGGTCACCGACCTGATTGCAAGATACCGGAAAGTCGACGAGGAATTCTTTGAAGAGCTCGAAGAAATCTTAATCCAGGCGGATGTCGGTTTTGATACAGTTATGGAGCTGATTGATGAGCTGAAAATGGAGGTAAAGCGCCAAAATATTCAGGACCCTGTTGAAGTCCAAAGTGTCATCTCTGAAAAGCTGGTCGATATTTATAATTCCGGGGAAGAACAATCATCGCAATTAAATATACAGAAGGATGGACTGACGGTAATTCTATTCGTCGGAGTAAATGGTGTCGGTAAAACTACAACCATCGGCAAGCTTGCCTATAAGTTTAAGTCCGAGGGAAGAAAAGTAATATTAGCGGCTGGAGACACCTTCCGTGCCGGTGCGATTGATCAGCTTGAGGTTTGGGGAGACCGAGTGGGAGTCGAAACCATTAAGCAGGCTGAGGGCTCAGATCCGGCAGCTGTCATGTATGATGCCATCCAGGCCGCAAAATCAAGAAACGCTGATATTCTCCTCTGCGATACAGCCGGCAGATTGCAAAACAAAGTAAACCTGATGAAAGAGCTTGAAAAGGTGAAGCGGGTAATTGAAAGGGAAATCCCGGGTGCGCCGCACGAAGTTCTCTTGGTGCTTGATGCCACAACCGGCCAAAACGCACTCATTCAGGCAAAAACCTTTAAAGAAGCCACCAATGTAAGCGGAATTGTCCTGTCCAAACTCGACGGAACCGCCAAAGGCGGAATCGTCCTAGCAATCCGCAACGAATTGAAAATCCCCGTTAAATTCGTAGGACTAGGAGAAAAAATGGACGACCTGCAAGAATTCGACGCCGAAAAATACGTCTATGGACTATTCGCGGAGCAGATTGAAAAGTCTGAATAGAATAATGTCCAGCTTCAGCGCCTTTTCGAGGCGCTTCCGCTTTTCTTTTTGTAAAGATGTTTTGCTTGACACTAACTGTTCGCCCATGTAAACTACTTCGTAAAGGCTTTTCGCTTTACAAAAAGGGGGATGCAGCATGCTTGAAAAGACGACACGAATGAACTACCTGTACGACTTCTATCATTCGCTGTTAACGCCAAAGCAGCAAAGCTATATGTCTCTCTATTATTTGGACGACTACTCACTCGGTGAAATCGCCGAAGAATACGAAGTCAGCCGTCAGGCCGTTTATGATAATATCAAACGGACAGAGGCAATGCTCGAGGAGTACGAAGAAAAGCTATTATTATTTCAAAAATTTCAGGAACGCAACCGGCTCGTCAAGCTTCTGAAAGAACTGCTCGATGAAGAGCAGCCAAGCAAGCAGGCGATGCAAGCCACAATCGCTGAGCTGGAGAATTTAGATTAGGAGTTGGGATAAATGGCGTTTGAAGGATTAGCCGACCGACTGCAAAATACAATCCAAAAAATCCGCGGCAAAGGGAAAGTCTCTGAAGCGGATGTAAAAGAAATGATGCGTGAAGTGCGTCTCGCCTTGCTTGAGGCGGACGTTAACTTCAAGGTCGTCAAAGATTTTGTTAAAAAGGTAAGCGAACGCGCCGTTGGACAAGAGGTACTAAAGAGCTTAACTCCCGGACAGCAAATCATTAAAATCGTTAATGAAGAATTAACGGAATTAATGGGCGGAGAGCAAAGCAAAATTGCTGTGTCAAATCGCCCGCCAACCGTTATCATGATGGTCGGTCTGCAGGGGGCTGGTAAAACAACGACCTCAGGGAAGCTGGCTAATTTGCTGCGGAAGAAGTATAACAAACAGCCGATGCTCGTTGCTGCCGATATTTATCGCCCAGCCGCAATCAAACAGCTTGAAACACTAGGCAAGCAATTAAACATGCCTGTTTTCTCCCTTGGTGACAAGGTAAGTCCGGTTGAGATTGCCAGACAAGCTATCGTCAAAGCCAAAGAGGAGCATCATGATTATGTTCTGATCGATACTGCCGGCCGGCTCCATGTTGATGAGACCTTAATGAACGAACTAAAGGACATTAAGGAACTGACCAAGCCGGATGAAATCTTTCTAGTTGTCGATGCGATGACAGGTCAAGATGCTGTCAACGTGGCACAAAGCTTTAATGAACAGCTTGGCCTGACTGGGGTCGTGCTGACAAAGCTTGACGGTGATACAAGGGGCGGTGCTGCTCTGTCTATCCGGTCCGTCACTCAGACACCAATTAAATTTATTGGTATGGGTGAAAAGATGGATGCCTTGGAACCGTTCCATCCGGAGCGAATGGCATCACGAATTTTGGGCATGGGTGATGTGCTGACCTTAATTGAAAAAGCACAGGCCAATATCGACGAAGAAAAAGCCAAAGAGCTTGAGCAGAAAATGCGGACAGCGTCGTTTACACTTGATGATTTTCTCGACCAGTTAGGGCAGGTCCGCCAACTTGGTCCGCTTGACGAACTGTTAAAGATGATGCCTGGCGCTAATAAAATCAAAGGTTTGAACAATCTGCAAATCGATGAAAAGCAAATAGCCCATGTTGAGGCCATTATCAGGTCGATGACTAAACAAGAAAAGCTTCACCCCGAAATCATGAACTCAAGCCGCAAACGCCGGATTGCCGCAGGAAGCGGACGTACCGTTGCCGAGGTAAACCGTCTGTTAAAACAGTTTGAGGACATGAAGAAAATGATGAAGCAAATGACTGGCATGCAGCAAAAAGCCAAGAAAAAAGGCGGATTTAAATTTCCTTTTAAGCCGTTTTAATTCGAAATGCGGAAGCGCCTTGTTCAGGGGCGACAGGCATAAGACGAGCCTTCTTGACGGATTGGCTTATGACCCCGAGCCCCTAGGCGCTGGAGCTGGACACCAGTCTAAGTTCATGTTTGCATTCTGTTTTAATTCTGTAATATTTGGAAATAATAACTGTAAAGAAAAAACACTTTACAAATAAAAAAACAATTGGTATTATACTATCTTGTGTGAAACTATTCGGAGGTGCTTATTTAAAATGGCAGTAAAAATTCGTTTAAAGCGTATGGGAGCTAAGAAAACTCCTTTCTATCGTATTGTAGTAGCAGATTCTCGTTCACCACGTGATGGACGTTTCATCGAAACAGTTGGAACTTACAACCCAGTTGCTGAACCAGCTTTAGTTCAAATCAACGAAGAACTAGCTCTTAAGTGGTTGCAAAACGGCGCGAAGCCATCTGATACAGTACGTAACTTGTTCTCAAAACAAGGCATTATGGAAAAATTCCACAATGCAAAATTAAGCAAGTAATCGTGGAGAAGCGATGAAAGAACTGATCGAAACGATTGTTAAGCCCCTTGTTGATTTTCCTGAGGAAGTTCGGGTTGAAACCATTGAAGATGATACTCGAATTACCTATCACTTAACCGTCAATAAAACGGACATCGGTAAGGTAATTGGCAAGCAGGGGCGTGTTGCAAAGGCCATTAGGACTGTTGTCTACGCAGCAGGATCATCACAACAAAAGAAGATTTTCTTGGAAATTGGTGAATAGCTTTTTGCATCAAGAAAGAAAGGGAGGGATTAAAGTCCTCCCTTTTTTGTTAGTTGTTCAAATTTTTAAGGGGGCAATAAACATGCAAATTATTCAACACGTTGTGGTGAAGCAAGTCTTAACCGAAAAAAGCAAACAACAGCTTTTTGACAAGTATCATGCAAGGAAACGGCAGTTTGAAAAAGAATGCGACCAGCTTCAATTCGAATTAAAACGCTTGGAAAAATCGAAAAACTACCCTCAGGGCACACTAAAAAAGCACTTTGAAAAAGAAATTGAAATGAGACGGGAAAAAATAAAATTACTTGATTTTCAAATAGAACAATTACATATCCTACCAATAGGCAGTGAATTAAAGGAAAAGGAAGTCCAGGCTCTCATTGAGGTTAAAGCAGGGGACCTTTGGATTGACCAAGATTTACAGCCTGAGATTATTATTAAAGATGGTATCATTGAGGAAATTAGAAGGTGAGTACATATGGAAAGATGGTTCAATGTTGGTAAAATAGTCAATACCCATGGTATAAAAGGAGAAGTCCGCGTCATTTCGAAAACCGATTTTCCGGGAGAGCGCTATAAACCGGGGAATACATTATATTTATTTCAAAAGGCATCAAGCACACCGCTTGAATTAACCGTTAAAAGCCACCGCAGCCATAAAAACTTTGATTTGCTTGTTTTTGAAGGGTATGAAAATATTAACCTGGTGGAGAAGTTTCGTGAAGGAATTTTGAAGGTTCCGGAGTCACAGCTAAGTGAACTAGAGGAAGATGAATTCTATTATCATGAAATTATCGGCTGTCTCGTAGCCACTATAGATGGGGAAGAGATTGGAAAAATTACTGAAATCCTTACTCCGGGTGCGAACGATGTTTGGGTGGTCAAAGGAAAAGACGGAAAAGAGGTTTTAATCCCGTATATCCATGATGTTGTCAAGAAAGTGGATGTAAAGGAAAAGGTTGTCCTTATTGAACCAATGGAAGGACTTTTGTCATGATGCAAATCGACATTCTTACCCTTTTTCCTGAGATGTTTACCGGGGTACTTGGGAGTTCGATTTTAAGCAAAGCAGCGGAAAAGTCAGCTGTCCAATACAATGTCGTTAACTTCCGTGAATTCTCCGATAACAAGCATTCCACAGTGGATGATTATCCATACGGAGGCGGTGCTGGCATGGTTTTAAAACCGCAGCCGATTTTTGATGCGGTTGCCTCTCTTACAGAACAGGCTAACACCAGCCGCCCAAGAATCATTTTGCTTTGCCCTCAAGGGGAGCGCTACAGCCAAAGGAAAGCGGAAGAATTGGCCGGTGAGGAACATCTGATATTTATTTGCGGTCATTATGAAGGCTATGATGAAAGGATCAGGGAGCATTTGGTCACCGATGAAATATCAATAGGCGACTATGTTTTAACAGGTGGTGAGCTTGGTGCCATGGTTGTGATTGATAGTGTTGTCCGTCTGCTCCCCGAGGTGCTTGGCAATCAAGAATCCCATATTAAGGATTCGTTTAGTACAGGTCTGCTTGAACACCCTCACTATACAAGGCCTGCTGATTTCCGCGGCATGAAGGTGCCGGATGTACTATTATCCGGCAATCACAAGTTAATTGAAGAATGGCGCAATAAAGAAACCCTAAGAAGAACTCTATTAAGAAGACCTGACCTATTTGAAAAAATAGAACTAACACCAGACCAACAAAAGTGGCTGGAAGAAGTAAAAAAAGAATACGAGTAGTATTGCAGGGTCTTTAAGATTATGTTATGATATTTCTTGTGACTTGAGCTGAGTCTCTCAGTTTAATGTCTTATAACGATGTTCCGCTGCAATTGATAAATTCTTGGTATGCATGAGCGTCTGTTGGAAGGAGTTGAAAACGATGCATAAATTAATAGAAGAAATCACGAAGGAACAACTTCGTTCTGACCTTCCTGCGTTCCGTCCTGGTGACACTGTACGTGTTCACGTTAAGGTTGTCGAGGGTACTCGTGAGCGTATTCAGTTATTTGAAGGTGTTGTGATTAAGCGTCGTGGTGGTGGTATCAGCGAAACTTTCACAGTTCGTAAAATTTCTTACGGTGTAGGCGTTGAGCGTACATTCCCTGTACACACACCAAAAATCGCGAAACTTGAAGTGATTCGCCGCGGTAAAGTTCGCCGTGCTAAGCTTTACTACTTGCGTGAACTACGCGGTAAAAAAGCTCGTATTAAAGAAATTCGCTAATAAGAAAAAGAGAGCTTGCTCTGCAAGCTCTTTTTTTATCTATTAACAAATTATTAAATTTGATAAAAAACTTTAATCCCCTCGTGTTAATTAGTTGCAAGTTATGTAAAATAGGCTTTATAAGACATTTTTTACTGGATTGGTGGGGACAAAAGAATGGCAAAAAAGAAAAATGAATTTTGGGAATGGACAAAAGCGCTTTTAATTGCTGTCATCCTGGCAGCAGTAATTCGCTATTTTCTCTTTGCACCGATAGTAGTGGACGGCTTATCAATGATGCCTACTTTAAAAAATCAGGATCGTATGATTGTTAATAAGTTGAGTTATAAAATAGGTGAACCGCATCGATTCGACATCATTGTTTTTCATGCACCTGAGCATAAAGATTACATAAAACGGGTCATTGGTCTTCCAGGAGATAGAATTGAATATAAGAATGATACTTTATATGTGAATGGCAAAGCGTATAAAGAGCCATATTTGGATGAATATAAAAAACAAGTGGAGGACGGTCCATTAACAGACTCCTTCACATTGGAAGAAACACCGGTCGGTCAAATTACAGTTCCAAAAGGGGAATTATTTGTAATGGGTGATAACCGCCGCTTCAGCAAAGATTCCCGTCATATCGGATCCGTTCCAATGAGCAAAGTCATTGGCAAGACAAGCATCGTCTACTGGCCGCTAAACGATGCCCATATAGTTTCTGTGAAATAAATAATATTTTTGCAGAGTGTATAGTAAAAGGAGGTGACTGCTTTGACGATTCAATGGTTTCCCGGTCACATGGCTAAGGCTCGCAGAGAGGTCACGGAAAAATTAAAATTAGTTGATATCATTTTTGAATTAGTAGATGCCAGAATTCCATACTCATCAAGAAATCCGATGATAGATGAAATCATTCAACATAAACCGCGTTTGGTGTTATTGAATAAAGCGGATATGGCCGATAAGAATGTTACCAAGGAATGGATTGCCTTTTTTGCCAAAAAAGGTGTGAAGGCACTGGCGATTAATTCCCAGGCAGGAGAAGGAATGAAGGAAATTGCCAATGCTGCCCAGGAAATTTTGAAAGAAAAATTTGACCGCATGCGGGCAAAAGGAGTAAAGCCGAGAGCGATCCGGGCCATGATTGTCGGCATTCCCAATGCCGGTAAATCAACACTCATTAACCGCCTGGCGAAAAAAAATATCGCCAAAACTGGCAATACCCCGGGTGTGACGAAATCCCAGCAGTGGATAAAAGTAGGCAAAGAAATGGAGCTTCTAGATACTCCGGGAATATTATGGCCAAAGTTTGAGGATCAAGAGGTCGGCATGAAATTGGCGATCACTGGGGCAATAAAGGATACGCTCTTAAATCTGCAGGACTTGACCGTTTACGCACTGGATTTTTTAGAGCGAGAATATCCCGAACGCTTGACGGAGCGCTATAAGTTTACCGAAATTCCGGATGACGTTGTCCTTAAGTTCGACCACATCGGCAAGCTTCGCGGCTGCCTGATGGGCGGAGGAATGGTAGACTACGATAAAGTGGCGGAATTGGTGATCAGAGAAACCCGTTCCGAGAAGTTTGGTCCTCTATCATTCGAAAGGCCCAAGGATTTTCAAACAGAAAATGAAGAATAACGAAAAGCTCTCCTAATGGGGAGCTTTATTAACGCTAACCTAAAAGGTGAATAAGAATGAAACGTTTGTCGATTACAGAAATTGAAGAACAGCTGAATAACATTAAAGCAGATAACGACCCTTTCCTAATTAGTCTAGAAGGAGATGAGCGAAAAGGGGTGCAAACCTGCCTAGCGAGATGGAAGAAGCAGCGGGCCCAAGAAAACGACCTTGCGGAGAAATTTTTTGAAATGACGACCTTTGAGCGTAAATACCGCGGTCAAGGCTTTCAGTATATCGCTGGTGTGGACGAAGTGGGCAGGGGGCCGCTGGCTGGTCCGGTTGTGTCCGCAGCGGTCATTTTGCCGACGGATTTTTTCCTGCCAGGGATTGATGATTCGAAAAAGCTGTCTGAAAAAAAACGGCTTGAATTTGATGAAATCATTAGGAGAGAGGCGCTTGCATTCAGCGTGGCCATGGTTCATGCTCCAGTAATAGACGAAATCAATATCTATCAGGCAACTAAAAAAGCAATGAAATCGGCTATTGCAGGTCTAGGAACAAACCCGGATGTAGTGCTCATCGATGCCATGAAACTTGACACTCCTTACCTGACAGAATCGATCATTAAAGGGGACGCCAAAAGTATTTCGATTGCAGCCGCATCTATTGTGGCTAAAACAGCAAGAGATTCCCTTATGAAAGAAATTTCGGGGCGGTTTCCGCAATATGGTTTTCAAGAAAACGCAGGCTATGGAACGAAGGAACACCTGCTTGCGATTAACAAGTATGGAATCACTCCTTATCATCGTAAGAGCTTCTCACCCATCAAGGATACTTTGACAAATCAATTATCGTTTTCGTTGGGTACATAAATCTAGCTTAGGTGATTTATAATAAAACAGGCTGAATAAAGCCTGTTTTTTATTTTTGGAAAATAATAGTTTTGCATTATATAACTAATTATTTTCCTTGATTTTTATATAAATATTATTTATAGCATAATGGTGGACAAGGTTTGTTTCATTATATAAAATGTAAACGGAGTCAAATTTTTTGAACAGTTTGATTAGGAGGATGGGAAATGAATATCCATGAGTATCAGGGGAAAGAAATCCTCAGAAAATATGGGGTAGCGGTTCCGAATGGAAAAGTGGCTTTCACTGTTGAAGAAGCAGTTGAAGCAGCGAAAGAATTAGGCACACAAGTATGTGTGGTAAAAGCGCAAATCCACGCAGGCGGACGGGGAAAAGCCGGCGGTGTTAAGGTTGCCAAAAACCTTGATGAGGTTCGTACATATGCCAGCGAAATTCTTGGTAAAACATTGGTTACACACCAAACAGGACCTGAAGGTAAAGAAGTTAAGCGTCTCCTAATTGAAGAGGGCTGCGACATTAAAAAAGAATACTACATTGGATTAGTATTAGATCGTGCTACTTCCCGCGTGGTATTAATGGGTTCTGAAGAGGGCGGAACAGAAATCGAAGAAGTTGCCGCTAATACACCTGAGAAAATTTTCAAAGAGGAAATTGATCCAGTTCTTGGATTAATGCCATTCCAAGCACGTCGTTTGGCATTTAATATCAATATTCCAAAGGAATTAGTCAATAAAGCTGTTAAGTTTATGACAGGCCTTTACAACGCTTATATTGACAATGATTGCTCAATTGCCGAAATCAACCCGTTAGTTGTAACTGGCGATGGTAACGTTATGGCATTAGATGCAAAATTAAACTTCGATTCCAATGCACTGTACCGTCAAAATGAGGTTTTAGATTATCGTGACCTTGAAGAAGAAGATCCAAAAGAAATCGAAGCTTCCAAGTATGACTTAAGCTATATCGCATTAGACGGCAATATCGGCTGTATGGTTAACGGTGCCGGACTGGCAATGGCTACAATGGATATCGTTAAGCACTATGGCGGCGAACCGGCAAACTTCCTTGATGTTGGCGGCGGTGCAACAGCTGAGAAGGTTACGGAAGCATTTAAAATTATCCTTTCCGATCCAAACGTAAAAGGTATTTTTGTTAATATCTTCGGCGGTATCATGAAGTGTGATGTCATTGCTGATGGAGTAGTAGAAGCAGCAAAACAAGTTGGCCTATCTATTCCGCTTGTCGTTCGTTTAGAGGGAACAAATGTTGACTTAGGTAAGAAAATCCTATCTGAGTCAGGTCTTAATATCACAGCTGCTGAATCCATGGCAGACGGCGCACAAAAAATCGTTTCATTAGTGAAATAGGATCAAGAGAAAGGGGAATTAACGTGAGCGTTTTTATTAATAAAGACACAAAAGTAATTGTTCAAGGTATTACAGGCGGAACTGCCCGTTTCCATACAAAGCAGATGCTTGAATACGGTACACAAATCGTCGGCGGAACTTCACCAGGCAAAGGCGGCCAAGAGGTGGAAGGTGTTCCTGTTTTCAATACTGTGAAAGAGGCAGTTGAAGCAACAGGCGCAAATGCATCCGTTATTTATGTTCCAGCACCATTTGCTGCAGATTCCATTATCGAAGCGGTTGATGCTGAACTAGATCTTGCTATTTGTATTACAGAGCATATTCCTGTATTGGATATGGTGAAAGTTAAGCGTTACATGGAAGGCAAGAAGACTCGCTTAGTGGGTCCAAACTGCCCTGGAGTTATTACAGCTGATGAGTGTAAAATCGGTATTATGCCTGGCTACATTCACACTAAAGGACATGTTGGCGTTGTTTCCCGCTCTGGTACTTTAACATATGAAGCTGTTCATCAATTAACTCAAGCAGGTATTGGCCAGACAACTGCAGTTGGTATTGGCGGAGACCCTGTTAACGGAACAAACTTCATCGATGTATTAAAAGCATTCAATGAAGATCCTGAAACATATGCGGTTATCATGATTGGTGAAATCGGTGGAACAGCAGAAGAGGAAGCGGCTGAGTGGGTTAAAGCAAACATGACTAAGCCTGTTGTCGGCTTCATCGGCGGACGTACTGCACCTCCTGGAAAGCGCATGGGCCATGCTGGTGCGATTATTTCCGGCGGAAAAGGTACTGCTGATGAAAAAATCCGCGTTATGAACGAATGCGGCATGAAAGTAGCTGCTACACCTTCCGTAATGGGTGAAACTTTAATTGAAGTACTTAAAGAACAAGGCTTATACGAAAAGTGTAAGACTCACTAAAATACACCATGATCAACAGATAGTCCCTCATACTTTGAGGGGCTATTTCTGTTTAAAAAATTTAAAATGGAGGAAATTAACAGTGAATGAGTTTACTGAAAAACTAATATCCCTGCTTCATTATCCTGATATATCGTGGCATACGATCTATCAAATATTAAAAAGAGACCCGGGACTTGAATCTCTAAAATCCTATCAACAAACAGATCAATTGAGCATGTTCCCTCCTCCGGCCTCCGCCATTGCTGCATACCCTGCAACCGAACCCTTTTATCCCGAAATCATTTATGATCAAATCCGCCAATACAAAACAAATGATATCTCCGTCATCACCGTATTTGACCCGCTGTATCCCCGTTATTTAAAAGAAATTTATCAGCCTCCTTGGGCAATCTTCGCCAAAGGTGACTTATCTCTGCTTGAGAAAGAGCCGAAATTAGCTGTGGTTGGTTCTAGGCAAGCGACCCAGTACGGAAAAAATGCCATCCGTTTAATTTTCCCGGAATTAATTGATAATGGATTGCTAATTGTCAGCGGTTTAGCGAAAGGTATTGATACACTCGCCCATGAATACGCTATTAAAAATGGAGGAAAGACGATTGCTGTGATTGCCGGAGGCCTGTACCATATTTATCCAAAGGAAAATATGAATCTGGCATTGGAAATGATGAAAACACAGCTTGTACTGTCCGAATACCCCCCGGATACACAGCCGCAGAGATGGCATTTTCCAGCGCGAAACCGAATCATTAGTGGAATGTCCCGGGGAACATTTATTATAGAAGCAAAAAGGAAAAGCGGCTCATTAATAACCGCCAACTATGCCGTTAATGAGGGCAGAGACGTTTTTTCGCTTCCTGGAAGCATTTTTAATCCCTATTCAATCGGGGCAAATGAACTTATTCAGCAAGGAGCAAAACTTGTCACAAAAGCCGGGGATATATTAGAGGAAATAAGATAAAACTGTATTTTATTGAATAAATTTTTAATTTTTGCAGGGTTTTTTGTATAAATGAAGAAAAGTTAGGATAAAAAGGTTGAAATAATTTCTAATATGTATTACATTTTCCAACATAAGTTCAAAAACTAGAATGAGACAATACTATTGAAAGTATTATATAAATAATTTGGGATATGGGAGTTTTGGAAAGTATTTCTTGAAGCAAAGTTGTCATAACTAGAATTTAGAAAACTTCTCAAAAAAATCGAGCATCTTAGAAGCAGGCTTTTGCCAGATTCGAGGCGCTTTCACACTTTCCCTCTTAAGGAGGAACATACATGTCGGAGTTTCTTGTCATCGTTGAATCGCCTGCAAAAGCGAAAACGATTGAGCGATATTTAGGAAAAAAATATAAAGTAAAAGCATCAATGGGACACGTTAGAGATTTGCCGCGCAGTCAAACGGGGGTTGATGTTAACAACGGTTTTGAACCGAAATATATTACGATACGCGGGAAAGGCCCTGTTTTAAAGGAATTAAAGACAGCAGCCAAAAAAGCCAAAAAGATTTATCTGGCGGCCGACCCCGATCGTGAAGGAGAAGCAATCGCTTGGCATTTGGCGCATAGCCTTGATGTGGATATTAACTCGGACTGCCGGGTAGTATTTAATGAAATCACCAAGGATGCCATCCAGGAATCCTTTAAACATCCACGGCCAATCAATAAAGACTTGGTGGATGCACAGCAGGCCCGCAGAATTCTTGACCGCCTGGTGGGCTATAATATCAGTCCGCTGTTATGGAAAAAAGTCAAAAAAGGGTTAAGTGCGGGAAGAGTCCAATCGGTTTCTGTCAGATTGATTATTGACCGGGAAAATGAAATTAAAGCCTTCATTCCAGAAGAATATTGGACGATTGACGGCGAATTTTTAAAGGGGAAAGATCAATTCAGTGCTTCGTTTCATAGTCTTGTAGGACAGAATAAAACAGAAGTAAGCTCTGAAGAAGATGTGCAAAAGATTCTGCAGCAAATGGAGGGAAACAAGTTCACGGTCATTGCCGTAACAAAAAAAGAGCGGCGCAGAAATCCTGCCCCGCCATTTATAACCTCCTCCCTGCAGCAAGAAGCAGCCAGAAAATTAAACTTTAGGGCCAAAAAGACCATGATGCTGGCCCAGCAGCTGTACGAAGGAATCGAACTTGGCAAAGAAGGGACAGTCGGTTTGATTACCTATATGAGAACAGATTCCACCAGGATTTCTGAAATAGCTCAGGAAGAAGCGGCTAATTATATCAAGGCTGAATATGGGGAGCAATTTCTAAAAACAGAGCAAAGGAAAGAGAAGAAACAGACAAATGCTCAGGATGCGCATGAAGCGATTCGGCCGACCAGCACATTCAGAGATCCGAGCAGTTTGAAGGAGTTCCTTTCAAGAGATCAACTGCGTTTATATAAATTAATTTGGGAACGATTCTTAGCCAGTCAAATGGCCCAAGCTGTAATGGATACAATGAGTGTTGATTTACAAAATGGCAATGCGGTGTTTCGGGCTACTGGTTCGAAAATAAAGTTCCCCGGATTTATGAAGCTATATGTTGAAGGTACGGATGATCAAGTGGAGGAATCCAACAAAATGCTTCCTGACCTCAATGAAGGGGATGAAGTTTTCCAGAAGGATGTTGAGCCGAAACAGCATTTCACACAGCCGCCGCCTCGGTATACGGAGGCAAGGCTTGTAAAGACGCTTGAGGAACTTGGAATCGGCAGGCCTTCTACCTATGCCCCAACGCTCGATACCATTCAAAAACGGGGCTATGTAGCACTCGACAATAAGCGTTTTGTTCCGACGGAGCTTGGAGAAATTGTCCACGAATTAATGGTCGAGTTTTTTCCGGAGATTGTGAATGTGGAGTTTACCGCCAAAATGGAACAAGATTTGGATAATGTTGAAGAAGGAAAAACACCCTGGGTAAAGATCATCGATGAATTCTATCAGGATTTTGAAGTTCACCTAAAAAAAGCGGAAAAGGAAATGCAGGAAGTTGAAATCAAAGACGAACCTGCCGGTGAAGACTGTGAAAATTGCGGCAGCCCGATGGTGTTTAAAATGGGCCGCTACGGCAAATTCATGGCTTGCAGTAATTTCCCGGACTGCCGGAACACAAAACCGATTGTTAAAGAAATCGGCGTTACCTGTCCTACTTGTAAAGAGGGAACAATCGTTGAAAGAAAAAGTAAGAAAAAGAGATTGTTCTATGGCTGCAGCCGCTTCCCAGAGTGCGATTTCCTATCATGGGATAAGCCGCTTCCTAGAAACTGTCCAAAATGTGAGGGACTCCTTGTCGAGAAAAAACTCAAAAAGGGTGTCCAAGTCCAATGTGTATCCTGTGACTATAAAGAAGAACCGCAAAGCTAAGGAGTGGGAAATATTCCACTCTTTTTAATTTTTTTGAACATAAAACTTTTTTGTTTGTCATTCGTATAGTAAAATGCAAGATGGACTGAATTCGAGGGAATGGTAAAAAGTAAGGACATATTTAATATTTGAATGTTTCAGGAGGATTAACATGGATATAACAGTAAACGTTGTAGGTGCCGGTTTGGCAGGCAGCGAAGCAGCGTGGCAGCTCGCCAAGCGCGGTGTAAAGGTACGTCTTTACGAAATGAGACCAGTCAAACAAACTCCAGCCCATCATACAGATAAATTTGCCGAACTGGTCTGCAGTAACTCGCTTAGAGCTAATACATTAACAAATGCAGTCGGTGTATTAAAAGAAGAAATGAGAAGGCTTGATTCCGTTATTATCGCTGCTGCTGATGCCTGCAGTGTTCCGGCCGGAGGGGCATTGGCTGTTGACCGTCATGAATTTGCGGCAAAAGTTACCGAAATGGTGAAAAACCATGAAAATGTGACAGTCATCCATGAAGAAGTCACAGATATTCCGGAAGGACTAACGGTCATCGCAACTGGCCCACTAACAAGTCCGGATTTATCGGCCAAACTGAAAAGTTTAACAAATGAAGACTATTTATATTTTTATGATGCAGCGGCACCGATTATCGAAAAAGACAGCATTGACATGGATAAAGTTTATTTAAAATCCCGCTATGATAAAGGGGAGGCAGCATATTTAAATTGTCCGATGACGGAAGAGGAATTCGATCGTTTTTATGAAGCTTTGGTCTCAGCTGAAACCGTCCCTTTAAAGGAATTTGAAAAGGAAATCTTTTTCGAAGGCTGCATGCCGATTGAAGTAATGGCAGCAAGAGGGAAGAAAACCATGCTCTTCGGTCCATTAAAGCCAGTCGGGCTAGAGGATCCAAAGACAGGTAAAAGACCCTTCGCAGTTGTTCAGTTAAGGCAGGACGATGCAGCAGGTACACTGTATAATATTGTTGGTTTTCAAACCCATTTAAAGTGGGGCCCGCAGAAGGAAGTGCTTCAATTAATACCAGGTCTTGAAAATGCTGAAATTGTTCGCTATGGAGTAATGCATCGCAATACCTTTATCAATTCACCAAAAGTGCTAAAAGCAACTTACCAATTCAGAAACCAGGAAAATTTATTTTTCGCTGGACAAATGACGGGTGTTGAAGGGTATGTGGAATCTGCTGCGAGCGGTTTAATCGCGGGAATTAATGCTGCAAGGCTCGCGACGGGAATGGAAACTGTAGAATTCCCTGCTGAAACGGCAATCGGCAGTATGGCACGTTATATTACTTCTGCAAACCCGAAAAATTTCCAGCCGATGAATGCCAATTTTGGATTATTTCCAGAACTGCCTATGAAAATAAAAGGAAAGCAAGAACGGAATTTGCAGCATGCAAATAGAGCGTTGGAAACAATTCAGAACTTTGTGAAGGTTTTGTAAAATTTATTGCAAGGGCTATCGAATTGTGATACTATTTAGAAGCCCTTGTGATAGAAAATGTTGATAATTGTGAATGTTTTGTTAACATTTTCGATTCGTTATTTACAACTGGACAGGAATTGCGCAAAATACTAAGGGACTTATTCAGCTTTATTTTAGTGATTTTGTTATGTTCATAGCTGAGCAAAAGGTGAAGAAAAATGTATAGAAAAAAACATCCCGGGGTATAAATGAATACAGTTTTCATAATTATCTTGTAAGGGTTTTTTTACATACTTTGTTTTGAACTAAAAGAAAAAACTCCAAAAATGAAGGAGGATATCTTAATGGAACAATTTCATGCCACCACGATATTTGCCATCCATCATAATGGCGAATGCTCAATGTCAGGTGATGGCCAAGTTACCATGGGCAACGCTGTTGTGATGAAACATACAGCTCGTAAGGTTAGAAAGATATTTAATGGGAAGGTATTGGCAGGCTTTGCTGGTTCTGTAGCAGATGCTTTTACTCTTTTTGAATTGTTTGAAGGAAAGTTAGAGGAATTTAACGGGAATCTTCAAAGAGCAGCAGTTGAGCTTGCAAAAGAGTGGCGAAGTGATAAAGTCCTAAGAAAACTGGAAGCTATGCTGATTGTGATGAATCGTGAAAGTTTGCTGCTTGTGTCCGGCACAGGTGAAGTTATTGAGCCCGATGATGGAATTCTTGCAATTGGATCAGGCGGGAACTATGCATTATCAGCAGGTCGCTCATTAAAGAAATATGCCGGAGATCATTTATCGGCTAGGGAAATTGCGAAAGCATCGTTAGAAATCGCTGCTGAAATCTGCGTCTATACAAACCATAATATTATCGTGGAAGAGCTATAGCGGGAAGGAGCTAAAAATAATGGTCAGAACAACCAATTTAACCCCCCGGCAAATTGTTGAAAAGCTGGATCAATATATTATCGGCCAAAAGGATGCGAAGAAAGCCGTTGCGGTAGCCCTAAGAAACCGATACAGAAGGGGCCTTCTGGACGATAAGCTTCGAGATGAAATTATCCCTAAAAATATCTTAATGATTGGCCCGACTGGAGTTGGGAAAACGGAAATTGCCCGGAGAATTGCCAAGCTTGTCGGTGCACCATTTATTAAGGTGGAAGCAACGAAGTTTACCGAAGTCGGTTACGTCGGTCGTGATGTAGAATCCATGGTTCGTGATTTGGCAGAAACATCTGTCCGTCTTGTAAAGGAAGAACGGATGCTAAGCGTGAAAGAACGTGCTGAAGAAAATGCAAACAGCAGACTTGTTGACCTATTGGTTCCATCAGCAAAAAAATCATCTAACTATAAAAACCCGCTCGAAATGTTATTTGGCGGCGGGAACACTGCAAACGAGCAGGAAACACACCAAGAGGATTTTTCTGTCCAGGAAAAAAGAAAGATTGTCAAAGAAAGATTGGCTCTTGGTCAAATGGAGGATGAAATTGTCACGGTTGAAGTGGAAGAGCAGGCGCCTTCCATGTTTGACATGCTCCAAGGCTCAGGTATAGAACAAATGGGGATGAATATGCAGGATGCCCTAAGCAGCTTCATGCCGAAAAAGCGCAAAAAAAGAAAACTTACTGTTCGAGAAGCAAGAAAAGTATTAACGAGTGAAGAAGCTGCGAAGCTGATTGATATGGATGAAGTAACATCAGAAGCCATTTATCGCGCTGAGCAAAACGGAATCATTTTTATTGATGAAATTGATAAAATAGCCAGCAAAAATCATGGCGGCTCATCGGCTGATGTTTCCAGAGAAGGTGTGCAAAGGGACATTCTGCCAGTGGTTGAAGGTTCCACGGTGGTAACAAAATTTGGCCCGATTAAAACCGACCATGTCTTATTCATTGCGGCGGGTGCCTTTCATATGGCGAAGCCTTCCGATTTGATCCCGGAATTGCAAGGGCGTTTTCCAATCCGGGTGGAATTGACAAAGCTTACAGTCGAGGACTTCTTTAGGATTTTAATCGAACCAGACAATGCCTTAATTAAGCAATATCAGGCATTATTGGAAACAGAGGGTATACAAATTGAATTTTCTGACGAAGCTATTCGTAGAATAGCTGAAGTAGCATTTGAAGTGAATCAAAATACCGACAATATCGGTGCCAGACGGCTTCACACGATCCTCGAAAAACTATTAGAGGATCTATCCTTCGAAGCGCCGGATATTACGATGGATAAAATCACCATAACACCTCAATATGTTGACGAGAAGCTAGGCGCTATATCGAAAAACAAAGATTTGAGTCAATTTATTCTTTAAGTTCTTATCTTGTTACCTAATACGTTGCAAAAATCGTATTACCAATAAAAATTTAATAATGGTTGTAGTTATTTAGGAGGAAGAAACAGATGGATTTACTTACAAAAACAAGAAGAATTAATATTTTGTTGCAAAAGGCAGCAGGCAAACCGGTAAACTTTAAAGAAATGGCAGCAACATTAAGTGAAACCATTGAAGCAAATGTTTACATCGTCAGCCGCCGTGGGAAATTGCTTGGTATTACTATTTATCAGCAAATCGAAAACGAACGTATGAAAAAAATGTTCGAGGATCGTCAATTTCCGGAAGAATACACAAACAATTTGTTCTCAATTACCGAAACATCCCCGAATTTAGATGTGGATAGTCAATATACAGCTTTCCCTGTGGAAAATAAGGATTTATTCCAGGAAGGTTTAACAACAATTGTTCCGATTATTGGCGGCGGTGAACGTCTTGGTACTTTGATCCTGGCAAGATTGCATGATAAGTTCAATGATGACGATTTAATCTTAGCTGAATATGGTGCAACTGTTGTTGGAATGGAAATCCTTCGTGAAAAATCCGAGGAAATTGAAGAGGAAGCACGAAGCAAAGCTGTTGTGCAAATGGCCATCAGCTCCTTATCTTACAGTGAGCTAGAAGCCATTGAACATATTTTTGAAGAGCTAAACGGTAATGAAGGGTTATTAGTCGCTTCAAAAATTGCAGACCGTGTAGGAATTACCCGCTCCGTTATTGTTAACGCTTTAAGAAAGCTCGAAAGCGCTGGAGTTATTGAATCCCGCTCCCTTGGAATGAAAGGAACTTACATTAAAGTTCTTAATGACAAGTTCTTGGTCGAGCTTGAAAAATTAAAATCACATTAATGTTTTAATGGATTCCCGGCAGGAGCCGGGAATTTTTTTTGAAACAAAACCTTGATTGTTTAATGGCCATGTGCTATATTATTTCATGGTGTTATTACACACGCTTGTTGATTTAGGCAGATGGTGCTTAACTTTAAGTCCTGCTTAAAGATGAGATAAGCGGAGGAAAACAAACCATTAGGAGGAAAAAACATGTCAGTCATTTCTATGAAGCAATTGCTTGAAGCTGGTGTACATTTCGGACACCAAACTCGCCGTTGGAACCCAAAGATGAAGAAATATATCTTCACAGAGCGTAACGGCATCTACATCATCGACCTTCAAAAGACAGTTAAGAAGGTAGAAGAAGCTTATAACTGGGTTAAGGAACTTGCTGCAGAAGGCGGTACAGTCCTTTTCGTTGGTACAAAGAAACAAGCTCAAGATTCTGTTAAAGAAGAAGCAGCTCGTTCTGGTATGTACTATGTTAACCAACGTTGGTTAGGTGGTACATTAACAAACTTTGAAACAATTCAAAAGCGTATCGGCCGCTTAAAAGATATTGAAAGAATGTCAGAAGACGGTACTTTTGAAGTATTACCTAAGAAAGAAGTTGTTCAACTTAAGAAAGAACAAGAACGCCTTGAGAAATTCTTAGGCGGAATCAAAGATATGAAACAGCTTCCAGATGCATTGTTCATCATCGACCCTCGTAAAGAGCGCATTGCAGTAGCAGAAGCTAAGAAATTGAACATTCCTATCGTAGGTATCGTTGATACAAACTGCGATCCGGATGAAATCGATGTTGTTATCCCAGCAAACGACGACGCAATCCGTGCTGTTAAATTATTAACTGGCAAAATGGCGGATGCTATCTTAGAAGCAAAACAAGGCGAAGAAGTAGCTGTAGAAGCATAGAAAAGCGGAAGCGCCTTGATCAGCCCCGACAAGCATAAGACAAGCCGGCAGGAAGGTTGCTTTTTAACCTTCATGACGGATTGGCTTATGACCTCGAGGGGCTAGGCGCTGGAGCTGGACAGTTCAAATAGCCAGAACTAATAAAAGGTGATAAGAGGGAGACCCTTTATCACCTTTTTTTAGAGAATGAAAGTTTAACCCGGGTCTCATTGGTAAAGATATGAATACATAGTTAATTGAAGGAGGATATTAAATTATGGCAATTACTGCTCAAATGGTTAAAGAATTACGTGAAAAAACTGGCGCAGGTATGCTTGATTGCAAAAAAGCGTTGACAGAATCAGACGGTGACATGGACAAAGCCATTGACTACCTACGCGAAAAAGGTATCGCAAAAGCTGCGAAGAAAGCAGACCGTATTGCGGCAGAAGGCTTAACTTCCATTTCAACAAATGGCAACGATGCTGTTATCCTAGAAGTAAACTCCGAAACTGACTTCGTTGCGAAAAACGAGGGCTTCCAAACACTTGTAAAGGAGCTTGCTGAACATTTACTTAAGAACAAGCCTGCTACAGTGGAAGAAGCATTAACTCAAACAATGGAAAACGGCGCAACAGTTGATGCTCATATCAATGCGGCAATCGCAAAGATCGGCGAAAAACTGTCTCTTCGCCGCTTTACAGTAGTTTCTAAGACTGACAATGATGCATTTGGTGCTTACCTTCATATGGGCGGACGCATTTCTGTATTAACTGTTCTTGAAGGTACTACAGAAGCAGATGCTGCAAAAGATGTTTCTATGCACATCGCTGCGTTAAATCCTAAATATGTTTCTCGTGACCAAGTGTCTCAAGAAGAAGTTGAGCATGAGCGTCAAGTATTAACTCAGCAAGCCCTTAACGAAGGCAAGCCTGAAAATATCGTGACTAAAATGGTTGAAGGCCGCCTCGGCAAATACTTTGAAGATGTTTGTGTTCTTGACCAGGCATTCGTTAAAAATCCTGATCAAAAGGTTCGCCAATTTGTTGAATCTAAGGGCGCTACAATCCGTGAATTCATTCGCTACGAAGTAGGCGAAGGTATCGAAAAGCGTGAAGATAACTTTGCTGAAGAAGTAATGAACCAAGTGAATAAAAAATAGTCAATTATTCTCGGGCTAACAGGTTTGAAGTTTTTGTAATTGATGTTTGAATAGGGGACACGCTGTGTTCCCTATTTTTTAAGACGAAAAAAAGTTAGAATTTTTTATGGAGGTTTATATGAGCGGTCCTAAGTACAAACGCGTTGTGTTAAAATTAAGCGGAGAGGCTCTTGCTGGTGATTCGGGCTTTGGAATTAAACCATCTATCATCAAATCAATTGCCACTCAAGTAAAGGAAATTGCTGAGCTTGATGTAGAAGTGGCCGTAGTTGTCGGCGGCGGCAACATCTGGCGTGGTAAAATTGGCAGTGAAATGGGGATGGACCGGGCAACTGCCGATTATATGGGGATGTTGGCAACAGTAATGAACTCTCTTGCCTTACAAGACAGTTTAGAGCACTTAGGGATTGAATCACGGGTACAAACCTCAATTGAAATGCGCCAAGTTGCAGAACCATACATAAGACGCCGTGCAATCAGACACTTGGAGAAGAAACGGGTAGTCATTTTTGCAGCAGGAACTGGAAATCCGTACTTTTCGACAGATACAACAGCTGCTTTAAGAGCCGCGGAAATTGATGCGGAAGTTATCTTGATGGCGAAGAATAATGTCGATGGTGTTTATTCTGCTGACCCACGTGTTGATTCCAACGCTGTAAAATATGATGACCTTTCATTCCTGGATGTTTTAAAGGAAGGCTTGGCAGTTATGGATTCAACAGCATCATCCCTATGTATGGATAATGATATTCCACTAATTGTTTTTTCTATCATGGAGCAGGGCAATATCAAAAGGGCCGTTATGGGTGAAAAAATCGGAACGATTGTTAGGGGGAAAAACTAATGGCAAAAGAAGTCATCAATTCCGCAAAAGAAAGAATGACAAAAGGAATTCAAGCTTATACTCGCGAGCTTGCCAGCATTCGTGCCGGCAGAGCGAGTGCTTCGCTTTTAGATCGAATTACGGTCGATTATTACGGTGCGCCAACGCCTGTTAATCAGCTGGCGGGAATCTCGACTCCTGAAGCCCGGCTATTGGTCATCCAGCCATATGATAAAACGATCCTTGGCGATATTGAAAAAGCGATTCTGAAATCTGATTTAGGCTTAAATCCTTCCAATGATGGTTCCATCATTCGGCTTGCAATTCCTCAATTAACAGAGGAGCGCCGTAAAGAATTGGTAAAAGTGGTGAAAAAGGAATCAGAAGAAGCGAAAATCGCGATCCGCAACGTTCGCCGCGATGCCAACGATGAGTTGAAAAAGCTTGAAAAAAATGGTGAAATCACAGAAGACGCCCTGCGCGGTTACTCTGATGATATTCAAAAACTTACCGATGACCACATCCATAAAATTGATCAAATCACAAAAGATAAAGAAAAAGAAATTATGGAAGTGTAACTTAAATAGTTAAGAATGACCCTCTTTTTAGGGGGTTTTTTCACTATTAATAGAAAAAATTTAAAATACATAAGTTAGGATTGTTTGACATTATTCTTAATTCTTTCTATTTTACATAGTATGAAATGAGATATCTTTTTTCTTTTTTGGTATGATATAGGCATGCTGGATTCCAATCTATTACATACTATAACAAGTTCGATGAAGTTTATTATCGGAGGAAAGCTAATAATGGAGGAGCGCTTGCCATGTTAAATAAAATAAAAATCTGGAAGAACCAAAATAACTCTTCCACACTCCGAGATAAAATTGAAGGAATTAAAAAATTGCCGGTACCGGAACATGTGGCCATTATTATGGATGGAAATGGCCGATGGGCTAAAAAACGGGCACTGCCGCGCATTGCCGGTCATCATGAAGGAATGAAGGTTGTCCGAAAAACAACTATGCTGGCCAATGACCTTGGGCTAAAAGTGCTGACATTGTATGCTTTTTCAACAGAGAATTGGAAAAGGCCAAAAAATGAAGTGGATTATATTATGAAGCTTCCAGAGGAATTCCTAGGGACCTTCCTTCCAGAATTGGTGGCCAATAATGTTCAAGTGAAAATGATGGGCTATAAGCATCAACTGCCAAAACATACTTTAAATGCCATTGAAAAGGCGATGGAACAAACAAAGAATAATACAGGACTTGTATTAAACTTTGCTTTGAATTATGGAAGCAGGGCTGAGATTCTTGATGCGGTCAAGCAAGTCTTAAATGATTATAATAGTGGCATACTGAAGGAAACCGATTTAAATGAGGAGGCATTTTCCTCCTATCTAATGACTTCCAATTTCAAAGATCCTGACCTATTAATCCGGACAAGCGGCGAAATTCGCTTAAGCAATTTTATGTTATGGCAGTTAGCCTATTCGGAGTTTTGGTTTACTGATGTGTTGTGGCCTGATTTCAGTGAGGATCATTTGTTAGAGGCGATCGAGGTGTTTCAAAAGCGCCAGCGTCGATTTGGAGGTATATAAATTTGCAGTCAAAAAAGGTGTTGAAACAGTAAATGAAACAAAGAATTATTACAGGAGTCGTAGCAGCGGCACTTTTTTTGCCAATTGTATTTTACGGCGGGCTTCCGTTCGTATTATTGACTTATTTGCTCGCAACCATTGGACTATATGAACTATTAAGGATGAAGGGCTTGAGCATCTTTTCTCCATACGGGTTCCTTTCTCTGCTTTTCCTTTGGGTTATTTTATTCCCTGCACAATATAATGAAATAATGGCGGACTTTTACTATTCAAAAACGGAGCTAGGCATTGCGTTTATCCTATTGTTATTGACCTATACAGTCATTACAAAAAATAGTTTTACTTTTGAGGATGCCGCTTTTACAGTGCTTTCGGCAATTTATACAGGTATTGGTTTTTATTATTTCATGGAAACGCGAGAAGCTGGTCTTGTGTATATTTTTTATTCCTTATTCATCATTTGGGCAACGGACTCAGGGGCTTACTTTATTGGTAAGGCAATGGGCAAGAAGAAATTATGGCCGGAAATCAGTCCTAACAAAACGGTTGAAGGCTCGATTGGCGGTATTATTTGTGCCGCTGTAGTGGCTATTTTGTTTGGTGTTTTTGGCGAAATGAATGCAGGGATTGTAACACTAATAGGCATGACCATCGTTCTATCTGTTTTTGGACAAATCGGGGACCTTGTCCAATCTGCCTATAAACGCCATTTTAATGTAAAGGATTCAGGGACCATTTTACCGGGACATGGAGGCATTCTAGACCGGTTTGACAGTTTATTATTTGTGTTGCCATTATTGCATTTTTTCCACCTTTGGTAAAAAGGCTTTTCTTTTTAGGAGTTGACTAGTTTGAAGACAATTAGCTTACTGGGGGCGACCGGGTCCATCGGTACCCAAACCATGGATATTATCCGGGAGCACTCTGAAGAGTTTAAATTAGCTGCCATTTCCGTTGGCAAAAACATCGATTTAACGCGAAAAATAATTGCGGAATTTCAGCCTGAGCTTGTTTCTGTACAAACGATGGCTGATTATAATACATTAAAAGCAGAATTCCCGAAAAACAAGTTTACGTTTGGCGAGGAAGGGCTAATTGAGGCAGCGGTTTATGACAAGTCCGATATTCTTGTCAATGCCGTTCTCGGCAGCGTAGGGTTAAACCCGACTCTGCAGGCGATTGAATGCGGGAAAACAATAGCCATTGCCAATAAAGAAACGCTGGTGACGGCCGGACATTTAGTGATTGAAGCAGCGAAGAAAAATAATGTGGCACTTCTCCCGGTAGACAGCGAGCATTCGGCCATTTTTCAAGCGCTGCAAGGAGAGAAAGAGAAAAACATTGAACGCTTAATTCTAACTGCCTCCGGCGGCAGCTTCCGTGACCGCGCCCGCAGTGAACTAGAGAAAGTGACAGTTGAGGAAGCATTAAATCATCCTAACTGGTCGATGGGTGCGAAAATCACGATTGATTCGGCAACCATGATGAATAAGGGACTCGAAGTAATAGAAGCGCATTGGCTGTTTTCACTCAGTTATGAAAAAATTGATGTATTGCTTCACAAGGAAAGTATTATTCATTCCATGGTCGAATTCCATGATACAAGCGTGATTGCACAGCTGGGAACACCGGATATGAGAGTACCTATCCAATTTGCGCTCACCTATCCGGATCGTTTGCCTCTTACCACAGGGAACCGCTTAAATTTGGCGCAAATTGGCACCCTTCATTTCCAGGAAATGGACATGGAAAGGTTCCGCTGTTTGAAGTTTGCCTATGAAGCTGGGAAAATCGGTGGAACGATGCCAACTGTTTTGAATGCAGCAAATGAAGCGGCAGTCGCAGCATTCCTAGAAGGAAAGATTCGCTTCCTGCAAATAGAAGACTTGATTGAGCAGGCATTAAGCGCTCATCAAACAACCAAAAATCCGAGTCTAAGTGTAATCCAAGAGGTTGACAAGGAAACGCGACAGTTTGTAAATTCATTGCTATAAAGTTAATAAGCGCCTTGACCAAGGGCGACAGACAGATATTGAGGTCTAAAGGTACTTTCTAAACCAAATAAAAAGGTGGTTTTATTATTGAGTACAGTCATTGCCTTTATTGTGATATTTGGCGCACTCGTTTTTTTTCATGAATTAGGACATTTTATATTTGCAAAACGGGCAGGCATCCTTTGCCGCGAATTTGCGATTGGGATGGGTCCGAAGGTTTTTTCCCACCAAAAAGGGGAAACCACATACACTATTCGTCTATTGCCAATCGGCGGATTTGTTCGAATGGCTGGCGAAGATCCGGAAATGGTTGAAATAAAACCTGGCTATAGAATTGGACTATTATTTGATAAGAACGGCCAAGCAACCAAGCTTATCTTGAATAATAAAGAAAAGTATCCAAATTGCCGTATTGTTGAGGTTGAATATGCAGATATTGAAAAGGACCTAATCATCAAAGGGTACCCAGAGGATGACGATGAAAATTTGCAAACCTTTACGATTCATCCAAAGGCAGTCATTGTTGAAAATGGCGTGGCATCACAAATCGCACCATTGGATCGGCAATTTGCTTCTAAAACGTTAGGACAAAGATTTATGGCCATCTTTGCGGGCCCGATGATGAATTTTGTATTGGCATTTGTAGTATTTATTATCATTGCTTTATTGCAGGGAGTACCGACTAACGATCCGAAACTGGGTGAGATTACCTCGGATGGTGCCGCGAAGGCAGCAGGACTACAAAAAGGGGATATTGTCCAAAGTATCGATGGCTCTGAAATTAGCAGCTGGTCTGATGTTGTTGAAATTATCCGCAAAAATCCAAACGAAAAGCTTGATTTTTCAATTGTACGTAACGGAAAGGAAATGGATATATCAGTTACGCCTAATGAGAAAACGGTGGAAGGCAAAAAAATGGGGATTATCGGTGTTTACAGCCCAGTTGAAAAGTCGCCAGTCCAAGCCGTTACAGCAGGCGCCAAAGAAACCTATTTCTGGACAACGCAGATTTTTGTTATGCTTGGCAAATTAGTAACCGGACAATTTTCCATTGATGCCTTATCAGGCCCGGTCGGAATTTATGTTTCCACGGATGAAGTGGCCAAATCGGGGATCTTCTACCTCATGAAGTGGGCCGGAATTTTAAGTATCAACCTTGGGATTATGAACTTACTGCCAATCCCGGCATTGGACGGGGGAAGGCTGATGTTCTTCGCAGTAGAGGCAGTTAGAGGCAAACCGATTGACCGTCAAAAGGAAGGAATGGTCCACTTTATCGGCTTCGCTCTGCTAATGCTGCTGATGCTGGTTGTGACCTGGAACGATATCCAAAGATTTTTCTTAAAATAATAAAGAAGGGACCTTTATAAGGCCCCTTCAGATTGTCGAGAAAGGGTATTTTTCTCGGCATTTTTTTTGTCAAAACCTTAATTACTAAACTTTTATTGTTTATTCCTGCTAACTGGCCTGTTGATTTCCGCTCCAGGCACTCGCTTTCCGCGGGGAGGTCCTGAAGCCTCCTCGGCGATGAAAGCGCCTGCGGGGTCTCCAGTGACCTCTATATCCCGCAGGAGTCGAGTGCCCTCCGCTCCAATCAACAGGGGGGAAAATCAACCTAAGTATTGCAACACACATTAAACTTATGTTTATTGGGGTTTGCCTTTAAATGAGTTGAATCTGTAAATAATGCACGTCCCCCAACCATTTTGTGTTTCATTGCTAGAAGATTAATTTCAGCAAAAACATCCTGAAAGATATTAGTACCTTTAAAGAGGTGTTGACGATTCCAACTAATCGTAGAATGATGTGGAACTGCATCATGGAAGTTTAAGCCTAAAAACCAACGACATTTGGCTTAAAAAATAAATTCACTACTTATGTTATTGGAGTTGAAGGACTAATGGAAAACACCTGTTGATTTGCGCGGAAGGCACGAAGACTCCTGCGGGAGTACGGGGCAGGGGAGACCCCGCAGGAGCTTTAGCGACGAGGAGGCTCCCCGGCACGCCCTAAGGTGCGCGAAGTGCCTGGAGCGCCAATCAACAGACTTGTTGAAAAGCCTTATATTAATAACATTAAAACAAATTAACGCGATGAATTGTTAAAGAAATTGAGTGAAATTTTTTTGCTAAAAATGGATAAAGGTTTCTGTCGAATTAACCCGAATCTTTTCGGATGATATGGTATAATTACTTTCTGAAATAGACTAGATAAAAAGAATTTTGATAGAGGGGAGAGATGAGAGGATGAGCGAAAATGCCTTAGGCAAAAAAGAGCGATTCCAACTCTTGCTCCAGCAGCTGCAATTAACTGAAGATGCAGTCGTTATGCATTTCCAAAATGCGCAAATCGAAAGGCTACTGGTAGAAAAGAAAGCGAGAAAATGGCATTTTCAATTTTTATTGGATAAAGTCCTGCCATTCAATGTATTCACGCGGTTTACTGCCCAAATCGAGCGAACTTTTTCAAACATTGCAGCAGTATCATATGATATTAATGTTACCAATCAAGAAAACGCCTCAGAATTAATCAGCGAATACTGGAGCTATTGCATCCAGCAAATTGATGGAATCTCCCCGCCGCTCATTAAACTTTTACATGAACAGTTGCCTGTAGTAAGTGGCAATAAGCTTACCGTTTCGGTTAGAAACGAGGCAGAGGGATTAACCCTAAAACGTAAATATGGGCCATTAATCGGTGAGATTTATCAGTCCTTCGGATTCCCGCTGTTTTCCTTTGAGATTGATATAAAAAGTGAAGAACATAATGAGGAATATCAACAATTTTTACTTGCTAAACAAAAGGAAGACCAAGAACGTGCCTTAATGGCAATGATCGAAATGCAGAAACAGGATGCCGAGAAAGAACAGGGCGGCGGTGATATGCCGCAAGGTCCGCTTTCAATCGGTTTGACAATTAAGGATAACAGCGAGCACCGCAGCTTAATTGATATTGTCGATGAAGAAAGACGAGTTGTCGTCGAAGGTTATATATTTGATGCGGATATTCGCGAGCTGCGCAGCGGCCGCTCCTTGTTAACCTTTAAAATTACCGACTACACCAGTTCCATAATGGTTAAAATGTTCTCCCGTGATAAAGAGGACGCAAATGCTTTCCAACTTGTTAAAAAGGGAATGTGGGTAAAGGTCCGCGGCAGCATTCAAAATGATACTTTCGTTCGTGACCTTGTCATGATCGGTAATGATATTAATGAGATTAAGCCTGCTGGCCGGAAAGATACTGCTCCAGATGATGAAAAACGGGTCGAACTGCATTTGCATACCCCGATGAGCCAGATGGATGCCGTCACTCCTGTCGGCACTTTAATTGCCCAAGCCAAAAAATGGGGCCATAAAGCGATTGCCGTTACAGACCACGCCGTCGCTCAATCCTTCCCGGAAGCCTACAGTGCCGGGAAGAAGAATGATATAAAGATTCTTTATGGTGTTGAAGTGAATCTGGTCGATGATGGTGTACCGATTACCTTTAACGATGCCCACAGGCTTCTTGCTGAAGATACTTATGTCGTGTTTGACGTTGAAACAACCGGTCTTTCAGCCGTATACGATACGATAATCGAGCTTGCTGCTGTAAAGATAAGGAACGGCGAAATCATCGATCGGTTTGAATCGTTTGCCAATCCGCACCATCGCTTGTCAGCGACCACCATCAACCTGACGGGCATTACCGATGATATGGTGCAAAACGCTCCGGAAGTAGCTGAGGTTTTACAGAAATTCTTTGACTGGACTGGGGATGCGGTCTTAGTTGCACACAATGCTTCCTTTGACATGGGATTCTTGAATGTCGGTTATAAAAAAATTGGTATTGGAAAAGCCAAAAACCCTGTCATCGATACGCTGGAATTGGGCCGTTTCCTGTATCCAGAATTAAAAAACCATCGTTTAAATACCTTGGCCAAAAAATTTGATATCGAGCTGACACAGCACCATAGAGCGATTTATGATGCGGAAGCGACCGGATATTTGTTAATGAAGATGCTGAAGGATGCACAGGCAAAAGAGATAAATTACCATGATGAATTTAATGATCACATGGGAAAAGGAAATGCTTATCAAAGGGCCCGTCCGTACCACTGCACACTGATGGCGCAGACAGAGCACGGCTTAAAAAATTTATTTAAGCTCATTTCCATTGCCCATATTGAATATTTCTACCGTGTGCCGCGAATTCCACGGTCGGTGCTGCAAAAATACCGCGAAGGCATCCTTGTTGGTTCCGCCTGTGATAAGGGAGAAGTATTCGAGGGAATGATGCAAAAGTCTCCAGACGAAGTGGAGTCTGCAGCAGTCTTTTATGATTATATCGAGGTCATGCCAAAACAGGTCTATGCTCCGCTCCTAGAAATGGAACTGGTCCGTGATGAACGGGCGCTTGAGGAAATTATCGGCAACATCGTTGCGCTTGGAGACAAGCTTGGAATACCGGTTGTGGCTACGGGCAATGTTCACTACTTGAACGAAAACGATAAGATTTACAGAAAAATATTAATCAACTCACAGGGCGGTGCTAACCCGCTGAACCGTCATGAACTTCCGGATGTTCATTTTAGAACGACAAATGAAATGCTCGATGCCTTTTCATTCTTAGGCAAAGAAAAGGCAAAGGAAATCGTCGTCACAAATACAAATAAAATTGCGGATATGATTGACGTCATTAAGCCAATTAAGGATGATTTGTATACACCGAGAATTGAAGGTGCCGATGAGGAAATGCGGGAAATGAGTTATGCCATGGCCCGGAAAATATACGGCGAAGAGCTTCCAGAAATTGTTGAAGCCCGTTTGGAAAAGGAATTGAAAAGTATCATCGGGCACGGATTTGCCGTTATTTATTTGATTTCCCATAAGCTTGTTAAAAAGTCCTTGGATGATGGGTACTTGGTCGGATCGCGTGGATCGGTCGGTTCCTCACTTGTCGCAACGATGACGGAAATTACCGAGGTTAACCCATTGCCGCCGCATTATATTTGTCCATCCTGTAAGCATTCAGAGTTTTTTAATGATGGATCGGTCGGTTCAGGCTTCGATTTGCCTGATAAGGATTGCCCACATTGCGGCACAAAATATCGAAAAGATGGCCATGACATCCCGTTCGAAACCTTCCTTGGCTTTAAAGGAGATAAGGTTCCCGATATTGATTTGAACTTCAGCGGTGAATATCAGCCCCGTGCCCATAACTATACAAAGGTCCTTTTTGGAGAGGAATATGTTTACCGTGCTGGGACAATAGGTACGGTTGCCGATAAAACAGCTTTCGGATATGTAAAGGCCTATCAGCAGGATAACAATCTACAAATGCGCGGCGCCGAAGTGGAACGGCTTGCTTCTGGCTGTACGGGTGTAAAAAGAACAACTGGTCAGCATCCCGGCGGTATCATCGTTATTCCTGATTATATGGACGTTTACGATTTTACGCCAATCCAATTTCCGGCTGACGATCGAAATTCGGAATGGAAAACGACCCATTTTGATTTCCATTCCATTCACGATAACGTTCTAAAGCTTGATATTCTCGGACACGATGACCCGACAGTGATCAGGATGCTACAGGATTTGAGCGGTATCGATCCAAAAACAATCCCTACGGATGACCCTGAAGTTATGAAAATATTTAGCGGAACGGAATCCCTAGGTGTAACAGAAGAACAAATCATGTGTAAAACGGGAACGCTAGGCATTCCCGAATTTGGTACCCGGTTTGTTCGACAAATGCTTGAAGATACAAAGCCAACAACCTTCTCAGAACTTGTTCAGATTTCAGGTTTGTCACATGGTACGGATGTTTGGCTCGGAAATGCGCAGGAATTGATTCAGAATAAGACTTGTACCCTTAGTGAAGTAATCGGCTGCCGGGACGATATCATGGTTTACCTAATTTATCAGGGACTTGAGCCATCCTTCGCTTTCAAAATAATGGAATCCGTCCGTAAAGGAAAAGGATTGTCGGAAGAAATGGAAGCGGAAATGAGAAGGAACGAGGTACCGGAATGGTACATTGACTCTTGTAAAAAAATTAAGTACATGTTCCCGAAAGCCCACGCGGCTGCATATGTCTTGATGGCTGTAAGGATTGCCTATTTTAAAGTTCATCTTCCCCTTCTTTATTATGCTGCTTATTTCACTGTCAGGGCAGAGGACTTTGATTTAGAAACAATGACGCGCGGCTCTGAGGCCATCCGTGCGAAAATTGGCGAAATAAATGCGAAGGGTTTGGAAGCATCGAACAAGGAGAAAAACCTGCTGACGGTGTTGGAGCTTGCGCTTGAAATGACTGAACGCGGCTATTCCTTCCAGAATTATGATTTGTACAAATCGGATGCATCGGAATTTATTATTGAAGGAAATACGTTAATTCCGCCGTTCAACTCCATTCCTGGGCTGGGAACAAATGCTGCCGTAAATATTGTTAATGCCCGCGGAGATGGAGAATTTCTATCGAAAGAAGACCTCCAGCAAAGAGGGAAGGTTTCCAAAACAATCCTTGAGTATCTGGACAAGCAAGGCTGCCTAGGCGCATTGCCTGAGCAAAACCAGCTTTCGCTCTTTTAACCTTCCGCTTTTCTGACTCTAGCTTCAGCGCCTAGGGGCTCGGGGTCATAAGCCAATCCGTCAAGAAGGCTAAAGAACAGCCTTCTCGCCGGCTCGTCTTATGCCTGTCGCCCCTGTGCAAGGCGCTTCAGCTTTTGATAATATTTGCAACTAATTCATGGTTATGTTATAGTTTTATTGGAAATACTAAGACATACTCTCGTGTACAAGAGTGGGGATTCTCCCACTCTTTCGTGTTGTTTAGGATAGTTTTTCATCAGTATTTTAAACTTGCATAGCTACATAGAAGATATTGCTGGAAAAGGAGGTAGGGCATGAGTAAAGTCACCGAGGTTGTTGAAGAACTGGCTGCACCTATTTTTCAAGAGCTTGGCTTAGAATTAGTAGAAATTGAATACGTTAAAGAAGGAAAAAGCTGGTTCCTTCGCGTATATATCGATAAAGACACAGGCGTTGATATTGAAGACTGCGGAATTGTCAGTGAACGACTTAGTGAAAAACTTGATGAAGTGGATCCAATTCCTCATAACTATTTTCTTGAAGTATCATCGCCAGGTGCAGAACGCCCTTTAAAGAAGGATAAAGATTTTGAAAAAGCAATCGGGAAAAATATTTTTATCAAAACTTATGAGCCCCTTGATGGTGAAAAAGGTTTTGAAGGGACTCTCTTAGCTTTCGATGGTCAAACTGTTACAATCGAAGTGAAAATAAAAACCCGTAAAAAAACGATTGAAATTCCATACGAAAAAGTGGCAAATGCAAGGCTTGCTGTAACGTTTTCTTAAACTTAGAAAAATACAATAGAATAGGGGGAAATACTCAAATGAGCAGCGAATTAATAGATGCTCTTATTGTCCTGGAAAGAGAAAAAGGTATTTCCAGGGATGTTTTAATTGAAGCCATTGAAGCAGCACTTATCTCGGCCTACCGCCGCAATTTTAATCAAGCGCAAAACGTCAGAATTGATTTAAACCTGGAAACTGGTTCAATGCGTGTTTTTGCACGTAAAGAAGTAGTGGACGAAGTGTTTGATCCACGTCTTGAAATTTCCTTAGAAGATGCGACAAGAATCAATCCAAACTATCAAGTTGAGGATATCGTCGAAATGGAAGTTACACCGAAGGATTTCGGCCGAATTGCTGCCCAAACTGCTAAACAGGTTGTGACACAAAGAGTCAGAGAAGCGGAAAGAGGAATTATTTATTCTGAATTTATTGACCGTGAAGAAGATATCATGACTGGTATCGTCCAAAGGCTCGATTCAAAATTTATTTATGTCAGCCTTGGTAAAATAGAAGCTCTGCTCCCAATCAATGAGCAGATGCCAAATGAACGTTATAAGCCGCATGATCGAATTAAAGTATTTATTACTAAGGTAGAAAAAACAACAAAAGGGCCTCAAATATTTGTTTCAAGGACTCATCCGGGATTATTAAAACGTTTATTTGAAATCGAAGTGCCGGAAATCTATGATGGGACGGTAGAAATTAAATCCGTTGCCCGTGAAGCAGGCGACCGTTCGAAGATTTCAGTTCATTCCGATAACCCTGAGGTAGATCCAGTTGGATCCTGTGTTGGTCCGAAGGGTGCCCGTGTTCAAGCAGTTGTTAACGAATTAAAGGGCGAAAAAATCGATATTGTAAAATGGTCTGATGACCCTGTTGTTTTTGTCGCCAATGCGCTCAGCCCATCGAAAGTGCTGGATGTTTCAGTAAATGAAGAAGAAAAAGCGACGACGGTTGTCGTGCCAGATTATCAGCTTTCCTTAGCAATCGGGAAACGCGGCCAAAATGCCCGTTTAGCGGCTAAATTAACAGGCTGGAAAATTGATATTAAATCAGAATCTGAGGCTCGTGAAATGGGGATTTATCCTCGTGAAGAAACAATTCGTCTATTCGATGATGGGGCCGATACCGATTTTGACGATTTTAACGATGAAGAATTAGATTAGAGCAGAGGTGAATGATGGTGAACACAAGAAAAAAAGTTCCTATGCGGAAATGTGTGGCCACTGGTGAAATGAAGCCGAAAAAAGAACTCGTTCGCATCGTTCGCTCAAAAGAAGGAGATGTATCCGTCGATTTAACTGGAAAAAAATCGGGCAGGGGTGCATATCTTTCAAAGGAAAAAGATGCCGTCCTCTTGGCAAAGAAAAAGAATATTTTGGCAAACCATTTAGAGGTTACGATTTCCGAATCGTTATATGATGAGCTTTTAGAGTTGATAGAGAAGGAGAACGGGTCGTCTAAATGAACGAAAACCAATGGATGTCATTACTTGGACTGGCCAATCGAGCACGAAAAGTAATATCAGGTGAGGAGCTGACCGTTAAGCAAATCCGCAGTGGAAATGCGAAGCTCGTTTTATTATCCGCAGATGCATCTCAAAATACGACAAAAAAAATTACCGACAAATGTAATTCGTATGAGGTTCCAATTAAAATGGTTGAAAATCGTTACCTTCTTGGCCAGGCGATTGGCAAAGAGGCCCGCGTTGTGGCAGCCGTTTTGGATGATGGATTTGCCAAAAAACTTAAACAAGTGCTCGATTAAATCTTGCGGGGGTGAAAATAATGAGTAAAATGCGTGTTTATGAGTATGCAAAAAAACATAACCTATCTAGTAAAGAAATCATTACAAAATTAAAAGAAATGAACATAGAGGTTTCAAATCATATGGCAACTCTAGAATCATCAGATATTAAAAAGCTTGATGCTGCCTACAATAAAAAGGAAACTAAAGAGCAGCAGAAAAAGACTGGAAATACAGCCGAACAAAACCGAAACAATAACAATAACAATGGTCGACAAACTCAGCAAAAGGTTCAGACAAAGCCTCAGGTGCAGACTAAAACGACGCCAAAGGCTTATGAGGAAGATGATGAAAAACTTGTCGTGCCTTCCAAAGTAAAGGTTGCTCCGGGAGCACCAAAAGCCAAAGAAGGCAAAAAACATGAACAGGAATTTCAATCCAAAGAAAATAAAGCATTTCAAGCTGGGAAAAACAAAAATCGTCCCCATAATAATCAACAACAAAATCGTAATCATCAACAAAATAAGAAGCGGAATCATCAACAAAACCATACGCAGCAATCCCAAGCGCCGCAAAAGAAGAAAGAGAAGGAGCTTCCAGCTAAAATTACCTTCAGTGAATCTTTAACGGTTGCAGAACTGGCCAAGAAGCTGCACAGAGAGCCTTCTGAAATAATCAAAAAGCTGTTCCTGCTTGGCATCATGGCAACAATCAATCAGGATTTAGACAAAGATGCGATTGAATTAATTGCCGGTGAGTATGGTGTCGAGGTCGAAGAAGAAATTAAAGTTGATACGACCGATTTAGAAATTTACTTCACAGAGGATACAGCGGAAAACCAAGTGGAACGCCCTGCTGTTGTGACAATCATGGGACACGTTGACCATGGTAAAACAACCTTGCTTGACTCCATCCGAAATACAAAAGTTACCGAGGGAGAGGCAGGCGGAATCACTCAGCATATTGGTGCCTACCAGGTAATCGAAAACGGTAAGAAAATTACATTCCTTGACACACCTGGACACGCTGCGTTTACAACAATGCGGGCCCGTGGTGCGCAAATTACAGATATTACAATCCTAGTGGTTGCTGCTGATGACGGAGTTATGCCGCAGACAGTAGAAGCAATTAACCATGCTAAGGCAGCTGAAGTTCCGATTATTGTTGCTGTTAATAAAATGGATAAACCAGCAGCAAATGCCGACCGGGTTATGCAAGAGCTTACTGAGCACGGTTTAGTAGCCGAGGCTTGGGGCGGGGATACTATTTTTGTTCCGCTTTCCGCTAAAACAGGTGAGGGAATCGACAGTCTTCTTGAAATGATCCTGTTAGTAAGTGAAGTAGAAGAATATAAAGCAAATCCGAAACGGAATGCAGTAGGAACTGTCATTGAGGCTAGATTGGATAAAGGACGCGGATCCGTTGCAACCTTGCTTGTTCAGAATGGAACGCTAAAAATTGGCGATCCAATTGTCGTCGGTAATACATTCGGACGTGTACGGGCAATGGTGAACGATTTAGGACGCCGGGTTAAGGATGCAGGTCCATCTACACCGGTTGAAATTACCGGACTAAGTGATGTACCTCAGGCTGGAGACCGCTTCGTTGTATTTGACGATGAGAAAACAGCCCGTCAAGTTGGAGAATCACGTGCTCAAATCGCATTGGTTGCCCAGCGCGGTGAAAAAACCCGTGTCAGCCTAGACAATCTCTTTGAACAATTAAAGCAGGGAGAAATGAAGGATCTGAATGTCATTTTGAAATCAGACGTTCAAGGTTCTGCAGAGGCGTTAGCTGCTTCCTTGCAAAAAATTGATGTCGAAGGTGTAAACATCAAAATTATCCATAATGGAACAGGTGCCATTAACGAATCTGATATCACGCTCGCGGCTGCTTCAAACGCCATAGTCATCGGCTTTAATGTTCGTCCTGACGTGAATGCCAAACGTGCAGCAGATGCGGAAAAAGTAGATGTCCGTTTGCACCGCATTATTTATAAAGTCATTGAAGAGATGGAAGCGGCCATGAAGGGTATGCTTGATCCGGAATTTGTTGAGAAAGTTATCGGTCAGGCTGAGGTCCGCCAGACATTTAAAGTTTCAAAGGTCGGAACGATTGCCGGTTCATATGTAATCGACGGAAAAATTACCCGTGATAGCGGTATTCGTGTCATTCGTGATGGGGTTGTTATTTTTGAAGGTGAGATTGATGCCTTAAAACGCTTCAAGGATGATGCCAAGGAAGTATCCCAAGGCTACGAATGCGGTATCACCATTAAGAACTTTAACGATGTTAAAGAGGGAGATATTATTGAAGCGTTTGTAATGGAGGAAATCGAGCGGAAATGATAATCGGCGCCGCCGTTTGTGAATGCATCATTTACGATGCACATTCCTTAAAAGAGAAGCGAGCTGTTTTACAGCGAATTCTAACTCGTTTAAAACAAAAATTTAATGTGTCAGCAGCAGAGGTTGATTATCACGATGTCTGGCAGCGAACAAAAATAGCCATTGTCGCTGTTACAGCAGCGCGGGTCTCAACAGAGCATGAGCTGCAGAATGCATTAAAACTAATTGACTCATTTCCAGAGATAGAAAGAACAGTCACCGAAATGGAATGGCTTTAAATGAAGAGGTGAATTGAATGAGCCACAGACCAAATCGTGTTGGAGAGCAAATGAAAAAAGAACTGAGTGACATTATCGGACGCAAGATAAAAGATCCTCGGATTGGTTTTGTGACCGTTACAGACGTTCAGGTAACAGGCGATTTGCAGCAAGCTAAAGTTTTTATTTCGGTATTGGGTGATGATGAACAGAAGGAGAATACGCTTAAAGGCCTTGCAAAAGCAAAAGGATTTATTCGAAGCGAAATCGGCCATCGTATTCGCCTTCGCAAAACTCCGGAAATTATCTTTGAATTCGACGAATCCATTGATTATGGGAATCGCATCGAAACACTTCTTCATGATTTACATTCCGACGGAAGCCCGATGGAAAAAAATGAAGAAGAATAACTCATCTTATACCAAATAGTTTGCATATCCTCACAAATGAGGAAAATGGATAGACGAAAAAGTCTATCCATTTTTTTCGGGGATAACAGGAAAGAGGTTGTGAAAATTGGAAGGCATTTTACCATTATTGAAGCCGGCGGGGCTTACCTCTCATGATTGTGTTTTTAAATTACGGAAAATCTTAAAAACAAAGAAAATCGGTCATACTGGAACACTTGACCCTGATGTAACCGGAGTTCTCCCAATCTGTATCGGGAAAGCGACAAAAATAGCCGAGTATATTACAGATGCAGGCAAGGCGTATGAAGGGGAAGTAACCATTGGTTTTTCCACGACAACGGAAGATGCTTCTGGTGAAGTGGTAGAAAAGAAAATGGTTAACCGGACCATCAGCCGCGAAGAAATTCTAAAGGTACTGCAGTCGTTAACCGGCGAAATTGAGCAAACACCGCCAATGTATTCCGCCGTTAAAGTGAATGGGGTCCGTCTTTATGAATATGCCCGAAAAGGGATTGTGGTGGAACGCCCATCGAGGAAAGTAATGATTTATTCGATTAACCTTATGGATGAGAGGACTGAATTTGCTGGCGAAACCATCAGCTTCCGCTTTCGGGTTAGTTGCAGTAAAGGCACTTATATTCGAACCTTGGCTGTCATGATTGGTGAGGCCTTGGGGTTTCCAGCGCATATGTCGAAATTGGTAAGGACGCAATCGGCTTCGTTCACGCTTACTGATTGCCTAACGCTTGAAGAAGTGGAAAGGTTTATGGCTGAAGGGAGCATTTCACAGGTTTTACGACCATTGGAATCGGCACTTTCTCATTTGCCGAAAATGCGGATTAATGATAAAGTAGCAGAGAAAGTGAAAAACGGTGCACTTTTAGAAATTCCAGAGAATTTAAAAACTTGTGACGGACCTATTATTGCCGAAACGGCTGAAGGGCTGGCGCTTGCTATCTATGCAAAGCATCCCAATAAGCAAGGCCTCTTAAAGCCGATGAAGGTTCTAAGAAATGAACTCGAATAAAGGTTCCTGTATAGAAAAGGTGAGTTTCAGTTGGAAGTAAAAAGATTAAGTTTTCCACTAAATGTGTCAGATCTGCGGGCGCTGCCTCCCTTATCAATGGCCCTTGGCTATTTCGATGGCGTGCATCGCGGACATAGGCAGGTAATACTTGAAGCAAAGAAGCAAGCTGATGAACAAGGACTGTCAAGCGCAGTCATGACTTTTGACCCTCATCCTTCAGTGGTTTTAGGGAAAAATGAAAAGCATGTAAAATCCATTACCCCATTAGCAGAAAAAATCAAAATTATCGAGGGAATGGGTATTGATTATCTTTTTGTCGTTCACTTTACCGTTGAATTTGCCAATCTTCTGCCTCAAGAATTTATTGATCAATACGTCATCGGGCTGAATGTGCAGCACGCGACCGCAGGCTTTGATTTTACCTACGGCCGGATGGGCAAAGGGACGATGGAGACCATTCCATTTCACTCAAGAGAGAAATTTACCTTTTCTGTTATACCGGAATTTACCGAGGGGAACGAAAAGGTGAGCTCGACCAGAATTCGCCGACTTCTTAAAGAAGGGACTGTTGAGGAACTTTCGCACCTTTTGGGAAGGTATTACACAACTTCAGGGCATGTCGTCCATGGCGATAAACGCGGACGGACCATTGGTTTTCCGACGGCAAATATTGAATTAAATGATGAATACATTATTCCCCCTACAGGTGTTTATGCGGTAAGGATGATGGTTAGCGGCATTATGCATAATGGTGTTTGCAATGTTGGCTATAAGCCTACCTTTAATAAGGAGGCAGTCAAGCTGTCGATTGAAGTTCATTTATTTGATTTTCATAAGGATATCTATGGGGAGGATGCCGTAATTGAGTGGCATCTATTCCTACGAAATGAACAAAAGTTTTCTGGAATAGAAGAGCTTGTAAAGCAAATTGAAAAAGATAAAAATAAGGCTTTGGAATATTTTGCGGCAAAACACAAGCTACTTGATGTATAGAAGAAGAGAAGTTTTCCTATAATATATGATGGATTGAACTTGCATTTTGCGACAAAACATTGTATTCTTAAATACGTACTAAATGAACCTTTGCTTGGCAAGTCGAATCACCGACGCTTGCTCGGCATGAGGGGATTGAGAAATAGGAGGTGAACCTGGATGGCAATCACACAAGAACGTAAAAACGAAATCATCAATGAGTATAAAACTCATGAGAACGACACAGGATCTGCTGAAGTTCAAATCGCTGTCCTTACAGAATCAATCAACAATTTGAACGAGCACTTACGTACTCACAAGAAAGATCATCACTCACGCCGTGGTCTTTTGAAAATGGTTGGTAAACGTCGTAATCTTTTGACTTACCTGCGTAACAAAGATGTTCAACGTTACCGCGTGTTAATCAATAAGCTTGGTCTACGTCGTTAGTTTACAGAAGCGGGATTTTTCCCGCTTTTTTGTTAGCTTTTAAAAGTTATTGAATATTTCATACATAATTTTTAAGTCATGATTTTTTGTGCATACTAATACTAATTTGGTTTGACATCACAAGCGTTTTCGCTTTTTTATAGTTACATTAGAAAGATGATACCAGCGAATAGGTTTCGCGTCATCCTCCTAAGTGATTTAGATAGAGAGGGGTAAAAATATGGATCAGCAAAAACATGAGTATTCCATGGAATGGGCCGGCCGTAAACTGACGGTTGAAATTGGCCAGCTTGCCAAGCAGGCAAATGGTGCAGCCTTGGTCCGTTATGGAGACACAGCCGTTCTAAGTACGGCTACAGCGTCTAAAGAACCTAAAAACTTGGACTTTTTTCCATTAACAGTGAATTATGAGGAAAGATTATATGCAGTCGGAAAAATTCCTGGTGGCTTTATCAAGCGGGAAGGACGTCCAAGTGAAAAAGCCATCTTGGCAAGCCGTTTGATTGACCGGCCAATCCGCCCGCTTTTCGCCGATGGTTTCCGAAATGAAGTTCAAGTCATCAGCATTGTCATGAGTGTGGATCAGGATTGTTCTTCAGAAATGGCCGCTATGTTCGGGTCATCACTTGCTTTATCGGTATCGGATATCCCGTTTGAGGGCCCGATTGCCGGCGTCGTAGTCGGCCGCGTAAATAATGAATTCGTGATCAATCCAACGGTGGAGCAGGCTGAAAAGAGTGACATCCATCTAACGGTTGCCGGTACAAAGGATGCTATTAACATGGTTGAAGCAGGGGCCGATGAGGTACCTGAAGAAATCATGCTCGAGGCAATCATGTTTGGTCATGAAGAAATCAAGCGGTTAATTGAATTCCAAGAGAAAATCGTTGCTGAAATCGGCAAAGAAAAAAGGCAGATAAACCTGTATGAGCTCGACAAGGAGCTTGAAGCAAAGGTACGAGAAATGTGTGAAACAGACATGATCAGTGCCATTCAGGTTCAAGAGAAGCATGCTAGAGAAGCTGCCATCACTGATGTGAAAAATCGAGTATTGGCTCATTTCGATGAGCAGGAAGTTGCCGATGATGAGCGAAAACAGGTTAAACAAATTTTGGACAAGATGGTCAAAGGTGAAGTCCGCCGCTTAATCACGGTTGAAAAAGTCCGTCCAGACGGCCGAAAGATTGATGAGATTCGTCCTTTATCATCCCAAGTAGGGATCCTGCCGCGTACCCATGGTTCGGGGTTATTTACAAGAGGACAAACCCAAGCGTTAAGCATTTGTACCCTTGGTGCAATGGGGGATGTGCAAATTCTTGATGGTCTTGGGATTGAAGAAGAAAAACGCTTTATGCACCATTACAATTTCCCTTCCTTCAGCGTTGGGGAAACGGGACCAATCCGCGGGCCAGGCCGCCGCGAAATCGGTCACGGTGCTTTAGGGGAACGTGCCCTCGAACCGGTAGTTCCAAATGAAAAGGATTTTCCATATACAATCCGCTTAGTATCCGAGGTTCTTGAATCAAATGGTTCTACCTCACAGGCAAGTATTTGTGCCAGTACATTAGCCATGATGGATGCCGGTGTACCGATTAAAGCACCTGTTGCCGGTATCGCTATGGGTCTTGTGAAATCTGGTGAACATTATACCGTTTTAACGGACATTCAAGGGATGGAAGACCATCTTGGTGATATGGACTTTAAAGTAGCCGGTACAGCAAAAGGTGTTACCGCTCTGCAAATGGACATTAAAATTGAGGGTCTTTCCCGTGAGATTTTAGAGGAAGCATTGCAGCAGGCCAAGGTCGGAAGAATGCAAATCCTTGATTCCATGCTTGCTACGCTTGCTGAACCAAGACTTGAACTTTCACGTTTTGCGCCAAAAATTCTGACGATGGCGATTAATCCGGATAAGATCCGCGATGTTATTGGACCTAGTGGGAAGCAAATTAACAAAATTATTGAAGAAACTGGGGTTAAGATTGACATCGAGCAGGATGGAACCATTTTCATTGCTTCAGCTGACTCAGAAATGAATCAAAAAGCAAAGCAAATTATCGAAGATATTGTCCGTGAAGTTGTGGTCGGGCAATTGTATCTTGGTAAAGTAAAACGGATTGAAAAATTCGGTGCTTTCGTCGAAATCTTTGCTGGTAAAGACGGCTTAGTCCATATTTCTGAACTGGCCGAAGAGCGGGTAGGAAAAGTGGAAGATGTCGTGAAAATCGGCGACGAAATTTTAGTGAAAGTGACCGAAATTGATAAACAAGGCCGCGTTAATTTATCACGTAAAGCTGTCCTTAAGGAACAGAAGGAAAAAGCTGAACAAAATCAATAATCGTTCAAAAAGTCAGGAGGCCGCTCCTGACTTTTTCTTTTTCTATTGGCCTGCTTTATCATCGTTCTACCTTGTCCCTGCTCGTCATAATCTGTATAGAAGGGGGAAGAGGAAGAATGAAAAAAAAGATAATTATCGCGGTAATTGTGCTTGCTGCTTTCCTGATTGTAAATAGTCCAATTGTACATAATTATGTTTCCGCCTTAAAGGGATCAGCACTTCCAGCAGTAAAGGAGACGGATTCCTTATACCAAAGCATTGTAAAAAATGCGCCTGAATATGAGAAACCACCTTCAGATGCGAAAATCGATCCGGTTTGGAAGGCGATACCGGGATACAATGGCCTTGTAGTTGACCTAGCTGCTTCTTATCAAAATATGAAAAAGAAAGGCACTTTTGATGAGAAGAAGCTTGTCTTTAAACAGGTGAAGCCTAAAGTGCAGCTTAAGGATCTGCCGCCCTCACCTATTTATAAGGGGCATCCCGATAAACCGATGGTCAGCTTTATCATTAATGTTGCATGGGGAAATGAATATTTATCAGATATGCTGGCAACGTTAAAAAATCATAACGTATCGGCAAGTTTTTTTCTAGAAGGCAACTGGGCAAAAAAGAATCCTGAGTTGGCCAAAATGATTATCAGTGCCGGGCATGAGGTAGGAAACCATTCATATTCCCACCCGGATATGGCAAAGCTTACAGCTGCCCAGACCAGAGAACAAATGGTGAAAACCAATGAAATTATCGAAGCGGTAACTGATAAAAAGACAGAATGGTTTGCTCCTCCGAGCGGCAGTTATCGCGACGAAACAGTCAAAATCGCTGACGAATTAAACATGAAAACAGTCATGTGGACGGTAGATACAGTGGACTGGAGAAAGCCATCTCCAGACGCCTTGATTAATAGGGTTATGGGCAAGGTTAGCAATGGTTCGTTAATCCTTATGCATCCAACTGAATCGACGGCGAAATCTTTAGATCGATTAATTACCTTAATCGAACAAAAGAATTTACAGATTGGGACGGTTTCTGAATTAATGAGCGAGGAAAGGGTCATAAAATAAATTGAGGGAAGAAATACCTAAAAGTTGGAGAATATAGTGATTATAGGTATAATTAACAATTGGGAAGTAGCATCTGCTGTTTATAGACAGGAGGAAGTCGATGATTAACAAATACACGTGCCAAAATGGAGTAAGAATTGTATTAGAACAAATCCCTACCGTAAGGTCCGTTGCCATTGGTATCTGGATTGGAACGGGATCAAGAGATGAAAATCCTGAGACAAACGGGATTTCCCATTTCCTCGAACATATGTTTTTTAAAGGAACCACTACCAAAACTGCCAAAGAAATTGCGGAATCCTTTGACAGCATTGGCGGTCAGGTAAATGCGTTTACCTCAAAGGAATACACATGCTATTACGCTAAGGTACTTGATACCCATTCAAAGTTTGCTTTAGACGTATTGGCAGATATGTTCTTTAACTCTACCTTTGTGGAAGAGGAATTAAAGAAAGAAAAAAATGTGGTTTTAGAAGAAATAAAGATGTATGAAGATACACCTGATGATATTGTCCATGATTTGCTGAGCAGGGCTGTTTATGAAGACCATCCGCTTGGCTATCCAATTCTTGGTACAGAAGAAACATTGAACGCTTTTACAGGCAATTCGTTAAAGGAATATATCCATGAAAGATACACACCTGAGAATGTTGTGATTTCGATTGCAGGTAATGTTCCAGAAAGCTTCATTCAAGAAGTGGAAGCCTACTTTGGCTCCTACCAAGGCGGAAGCACAACAGTACAAGAAAATGTTCCTGTTTTCCATGCCAACCGGATCTCACGGAAAAAGGAAACTGAACAGGCGCACCTTTGTATCGGGTTTAAAGGATTAAAGGTTGGTCATGAAGATATTTATAGCTTAATTACCTTGAATAATATTTTGGGTGGAAGCATGAGCTCCAGATTATTTCAAGAGGTACGTGAGCAAAGAGGATTAGCTTATTCCGTTTTTTCCTATCATTCTGCTTATCAAGACAGCGGCATTGTGACTATTTACGGCGGTACCGGGGCAAAGCAATTAAATGTATTGTTTGATACTGTTCAGGAAACGCTTGATAAATTAAAACAAACAGGTATAACGGAAAAGGAATTAACGAACAGCAAGGAACAGCTGAAGGGCAGTCTTATGTTGAGTCTGGAAAGCACGAACAGCCGGATGAGCCGGAACGGAAAAAATGAACTTCTTTTAAAACGCCACCGCTCGCTTGATGAAATCATTGAACAAATTGATGCAGTGACAAAAGAAAGCGTAGACAAAATGGCAAGGGATGTATTTACCGATAAGTATTCCGTATCGTTAATCAGCCCTGACGGAGAATTCCCAACCAATTTAGTATAATTAAAGAAATAAACAGTTTGCCTCGGTGAACTGTTTTTTTCTTTATTCTAAATAAGGACTTCCCTCTATAAATATATAGTAAGTGAGGAATAGGGGGCGGCTTATATGAGGTTGAGTGAATTAAGCGGAAAAGAAATTGTCGATGTAAAAAAAGCAGAGCGACTTGGTGTCTTGGGCCAAACTGATCTAGAAATAAATGAAAACACAGGTCAGATCCAGGCGCTCTTAATCCCTTCCGTCAAATGGTTTGGATTGAGAAAGCAAGGGGATGAAATAAGAGTACCCTGGCAGCACATTAAAAAGATTGGATCAGATATGATCATCATCGATGTTCCGGAAGAAGATTAATATTGATGGTCCCTGCTAATGGGCCTGATGATTTCCGCTCCGGGCACTCGCTTTCCGCGGGGAGGTCCTGAAGCCTCCTCGGCGCTTTTTGCGCCTGCGAGGTCTCCAGTGACCTCTATTTCCCGCAGGAGTCGAGTGCCCTCCGCTCCAATCATCAGGGTATCCAAATCAACCTAAAGGATTGCAACACACATTTTGCATCGTTTCTAAGTGTGTTGCAATCTTTTTCATATTTTGGCAGTCTGCAGTCGAGTAGCGATTTTTCGCGTGGTACTAATTCATCTATAAAAAGGAAATTATTCACTTTAGCTATACTTTTTTTGCTGAAACATTTATTTCACCACTTATTTATATTATTTATTGTGAGTTAAATGTCCTAATTGAAAAACTGTTGATTGGAGCGGAAGGAGCGAAGACTCCTGCGGGAGTACGGGGCTGGGGAGACCCCGCAGGCGCTTTAGCGCCGAGGAGGCTCCCCGGCACGCCCGCGGAAAGCGAAGCTCCTGGAGCGGAAATCAACAGACCTATTTAAAGCCTCTATATTAATAACATTTAATAAGTAGAAAAAAGACAGCCTGAAGCCCAAGCAATTTAATTTGCTTGGGCTTTTTTGCATATTCCCGCGTGGAAAACTCACCGATTGAAACTTTCTTACATAAGATGGGGAAGTGATAAAGAACAAAGGAAAATTGAATGGATTCTTTAAAAAAAGAAGGTGAATGTTTTCATGCTGACAGGGATGCAGATAGCCGTTATTGGTGGAGATGCCAGGCAGCTGGAAATTATCCGAAAGTTAACGGAATTAGATGCTAAACTAGCACTGATTGGATTTGAACAGCTTGACCACGCCTTTACCGGTGCAGTCAAGGAGAAAATCTCCGAGGTTGACTTTTCGAATATCGATGCCATTATTCTGCCAGTTGCTGGCACAAATTTAGAAGGTCAAGTAGAGACGATTTTCTCCAACGAGAAAGTGGTCTTAACAGAGGATATTCTTTCGAAAACTCCTGAGCATTGTACCATTTATTCAGGAATCAGCAATTCCTATTTAAACGGGATTGTTGAGCAAACAAGCAAAAAACTAGTCCAGTTGTTTTCAAGAGACGATGTAGCCATTTATAATTCGATTCCTACTGTTGAAGGAACGCTTATGATGGCCATCCAGCATACTGACTTTACGATTCATGGTTCTAATGTAACTGTCTTAGGATTGGGACGGTGCGGTATGAGTATTGCAAGGGCGTTCCATGCATTAGGGGCAAAAGTAAAAGTCGGGGCAAGAAAAAGTGAGCATCTTGCTAGAATTACGGAAATGGCACTGACACCGTTTCAATTAAGCAATATCGAAAAGGAAGTGTCGGGTACAGACATTTTAATCAATACAATTCCGCTGCCAATTGTTAATGCAGCAGTAATTGCCAAACTACCCGCACATACCATAGTAATCGACATTGCCTCAAAACCGGGAGGAACCGATTTTCGTTACGCAGAAAAGAGAGGAATCAAAGCCCTCCTTGCACCCAGCCTGCCTGGAATTGTCGCTCCCAAAACAGCGGGGCAAATTTTAGCAGATGTCCTATCCCAGCTGCTTTCAGAGACAGAACCAGATCGAAAGGGGAATGGAAAATGAGTTTAAAAGGTAAAAGAATTGGTTTTGGATTAACGGGTTCACATTGTACGTATGACGCTGTTTTTCCGGAAATTGAAAAACTGGTGCAGGCTGGCGCAGAGGTGGTTCCGATTGTAACCTTTACGGTTAAAAATACCGATACCCGCTTTGGAAAAGGCGAAGATTGGGTCCAGCGAATTGTCGATTTAACTGGCAATAACCTAATTGATTCCATTGTAAAGGCAGAACCGTTAGGACCGAAAATGCCGCTCGATTGTATGGTAATTGCTCCTTTAACTGGAGTATCGATGAGCAAGTTTGCAAATGCCTTGAATGACAGCCCTGTTTTAATGGCGGCAAAAGCAACGCTTCGAAATCTAAAGCCGGTTGTCTTAGGTATTTCCACGAATGACGCTTTAGGGTTAAATGGGGTAAACTTGATGAGACTGATGGCCACTAAAAACATTTTCTTTATTCCTTACGGACAGGATGACCCTATTAATAAACCAAATTCGATGGTCGCGAGAATGACAATGCTTCCGGAAACAGTGGAAGCAGCAATGGAAGGTAGACAGATTCAGCCGGTATTGGTTGAAAGATACAAAGATGAGGACTAAATTCCTTTCCCTTCATTAAAAAAGGTTATTTCTTTCAAATAATATGATAAAATAAATTAATCTTTCATCAGTGGGTTAATAAGTTAATCCGCTGATGAAAACAATTCATAAAAATATTACTATACTGGCAGCAAAATAACTTAAACTTAAGGAATAACCGGCCAGTGAATAGGAAGGGGAACTAGAATGAGTCATCAAAATGGATTTCACGTCGCAGTTGTCGGAGCAACAGGCGCTGTTGGCCAACAAATGATCCAAACTTTAATGAAAGAAAATTTTCCAATTAGAGAGTTAACCCTGCTTTCCTCCGCTCGTTCGGCAGGAAAAAAGGTCGATATAAATGGCAGTGAATATACAGTGCAAGAAGCAAAGCCAGAGAGCTTTGAGGGTGTAGATATCGCATTGTTCAGTGCGGGTGGAAGCGTCTCCAAAGAATTAGCTCCTGAGGCAGCAAAACGCGGTGCAGTTTGCGTTGATAACACCAGTGCATTCCGTATGGACACCGATATTCCTTTAGTTGTTCCAGAAGTTAATGAAAAAGACTTATTTGAACATAATGGAATCATTGCTAATCCAAACTGTTCTACCATCCAGATGGTGGTTGCTTTAGAACCAATCCGTCAAAAGTTTGGCTTGAAAAAAATTATTGTTTCCACCTACCAAGCTGTTTCTGGCTCAGGTGCTGCAGCGGTGGAAGAACTTTTTCAACAGACAAAGGCAATTTTAAATGAAGAATCGTATGAACCACAAATTTTACCTGTGAAATCTGATAAAAAACACTATCAGATTGCTTTTAATGCGATTCCGCAAATTGATAAATTCCAGGAAAATGGCTATACCTATGAAGAAATGAAAATGATTAATGAAACCAAAAAGATCATGCATCTTCCGGAGCTTCAGGTTTCTGCAACTTGTGTCCGCCTGCCTGTAGCTGTGGGACATTCAGAATCTGTTTATTTTGAAATCGAAGAAGATAATGTAAGCGCCGCTGACATCAAAGCGCTTCTTAAGGATGCACCTGGAGTAATTTTGCAGGACGACCCGGAAAACCAAGTTTATCCAATGCCGGCTGACTGTGTTGGAAAGAATGATGTCTTTGTAGGAAGAATTAGAAACGACCTTGATGAACCAAAAGGATTCCACATGTGGGTTGTTTCCGACAATCTTCTTAAAGGAGCAGCATGGAACTCCGTACAAATTGCGCAAAGATTAGTGGAATTAGGGCTTGTAAAATAGAGAAGGCAGGTTTTGGTGTTTACCATGAAAATCATTGTTCAAAAATTTGGCGGAACCTCCGTCAAAGATGAAACTAGCAGGAAATATGCACAGGGACATATCGAAAAAGCATTGGCTGAAGGCTATAAAGTAGTCGTTGTCGTATCCGCGATGGGAAGAAAGGGCGATCCTTATGCAACTGACACGTTACTGTCCCTGATTGGCGGCAATACAAGTAACATTTCTAAACGTGAGCATGATTTATTGCTATCCTGTGGAGAAGTAATCTCTAGCATTGTGTTTACGAATATGCTGCTTGAGAGCGGTATTAATGCAACGGGATTAACTGGGGCTCAAGCAGGGTTTAGAACCAATAACGACCATACCAATGCAAAAATTGTCGAGATGAAGTGCGACCGCTTGCTTAGGGAACTGGAAAGCCATGATGTCGTCGTGGTTGCCGGATTCCAAGGAGCAGCAAAAAATGGCGATGTGACGACGATTGGCCGCGGCGGCAGCGATACATCCGCTGCTGCCTTGGGAGCAGCACTTAATGCTGAATGGATTGATATTTTTACCGATGTAGAAGGAATTATGACTGCTGACCCGCGCATTGCCGAAAATGCCCGGCCATTATCGGTTGTTACCTATACAGAGGTTTGTAATATGGCCTATCAGGGAGCAAAGGTCATTCACCCTAGGGCAGTTGAAATCGCAATGCAAGCAAAGGTTCCGATTCGGATTCGTTCCACTTATTCAGAATCCGAGGGAACATTAGTGACTACTTTAAATAAAAATAATCGCGGCAGTGACATCAAGGAACGGTTGGTAACGGGAATTGCCCATGTTTCGAACGTTTCGCAAATAAAGGTTTTTGCCAAAAAGGAACAGTACTACCTGCAGGCAGAAGTATTTAAAGCGATGGCAAATGAGAAGATTAGTGTGGATTTTATCAACATTTCTCCAAGTGGAGTTGTATATACGGTTACAGAAGAAATGACAGATAAAGCAATCCGGGTACTAAATGAATTGGGACACGAGCCAGAGGTTGAACGTCATTGTGCCAAGGTTTCCGTAGTGGGTGCCGGGATCGCAGGAGTGCCGGGGGTTACTTCAAAAATTGTAACTGCCCTTTCAAATCAAGGAATCCGGATTCTGCAATCGGCAGACAGCCATACGACGATCTGGGTCCTTGTCAAGCAGGAGGATTTAGTAAAATCAGTAAACGCCTTGCATAGTGCCTTTCACCTTGAAGATGAATCACTAGAATTAAATAGCTTGGATTTTTAAGAAAACCTTTTGAATAGGAAGTTGGAAGCACCAGATTTGGGGAGCGAAAGTTTCGAAAGGAGTAATAAAATGGTTCATTTCGGGCGAGTATCCACTGCAATGGTAACGCCTTTTGATAAGAAAGGGCATATTGACTTTGGCAAAACCACGAAGCTAATTAATTATTTAATTGATAATGGTACAGATTCACTTGTTGTGGCAGGTACAACAGGTGAATCACCAACCTTATCGAAAGAAGAAAAACTGGCATTATTCAGCCATGTTGTGAAAGCCGTAAATAAGCGAATCCCTGTTATTGCCGGAACAGGCAGCAATAATACGTACGCATCAATCGAGATGACAAAAAAAGCGGAGCAGGTCGGTGTGGACGCTATTATGCTGGTCGCACCGTATTACAATAAACCGAATCAAGAGGGTCTATACCAGCATTTTAAAGCAATTGCCGAATCAACTACCCTTCCGGTAATGGTCTACAATATCCCGAGCAGGTCGGTCGTGACAATTCACCCAGATACGATTATCCGCTTGTCAAAAATACCAAATATTGTGGCTGTGAAAGAAGCGAGTGGAGATTTAAATGCCATGACGCACATAATTGCTAATACCGATGATGACTTTGCATTATACAGCGGCGATGACGCAGTCACGCTGCCTGTGCTGTCCATCGGGGGCGCAGGGGTTGTTTCAGTTGCCTCTCATGTCATTGGCAATGAATTACAAGAGATGGTAAAAGCATTTTTTGACGGAGAAAATCAACTGGCAGCCAAATTACATCAGCGTCTGCTCCCGATGATGCAGGGATTATTTGCTGCACCAAGTCCAGCACCTGTGAAAACAGCCCTGCAAATCAAAGGCTTGGATGTTGGATCCGTCAGATTGCCGCTAGTGGGATTAACAGAGCAGGAACGTGCTAATTTGATTGAAATTTTAAATGAGAAATAAATGCGAAGAAACCAACCGCCAAAAGCTCGGTTGGTTTTTTCCTTTTTTACCATTGTAAAGGTTTTCCGATTTCAAGTATAATAAACCTAACTGATTTCGATCGGAGCAACTTAGGTTTAGGAGGAAAAGGATTTGATAAAGAAAAAAAATCAATCCATCAAGATTATTGGACTTGGTGGAATAGGGGAAATCGGAAAGAATATGTATTTGGTGGAAGTGGACAAGGACATATTCGTCATTGATGCTGGGCTAATGTTCCCCGAGGAAGAAATGCTGGGCATTGACATGGTTATACCTGATATTACCTACTTAAAGGAGAATAAGGACCGGGTTAAAGCAATATTTTTAACGCATGGCCACGAGGATCATATTGGAGCGCTTTCCTATATACTTCGGCAGATCAATGTGCCTGTCTACGGAATGAAACTGACACTTGCACTGGCAGGAGCCAAATTAAAGGAGCAGGACTTTAATGGAAAAGCTAACTTTATCGAAATAGATTCCAATATGGTTCTCGATTTAGATACTGTCCAAGTAAGCTTCTTCAGAACAAATCATAGTATTCCAGATTCAGTTGGGGTTTGTATCCACACTTCAGAAGGAATCATTGTTTACACGGGCGACTTTAAATTTGATCAGGCAGCCACCAGGCTTTATAGGCCGGAGATTGGAAAAATGGCAGCCATCGGTGAACAAGGTGTATTATGCTTGCTGTCAGACAGTACCGAAGCTGAAAAGCCGGGTTATACAACGTCTGAAGCGATTGTCGAGCGCGAATTGTCGAACGCGTTTTACAATGCACCGGGGCGGATTATTGCTGCCTGCTTTGCATCTGATATTAATAGAATTCAGCATATTTTTAATGCTGCCAAGGAGAACAACCGTAAAGTCGCAGTAGTTGGAAAAAGTCTTGAACGAATTTACCACATCGCCATGGATTTAGGTTATTTAGAGGTGGCGGATGATTTAATCATATCTATTGATGAGATTAAGAATTATCAAGACAAGGAAATTGCCGTCTTGATGACTGGGAGCCAGGGTGAACCTATTGAGGCTCTGCAAAAAATGGCCAAGCAGACACACAAGCTAATCAATATCCAGCCCGGTGATACTGTCTTGATAGCAGCCTCGCCGCTAAAGGGCAGCGAAGTATTTTTATTTAAAACAATTGATATGCTGTTTAGAGCGGGCGCTAATGTTGTTTCCGGAAAACGAACCATCCATGTTTCAAGCCATGGCAGCCAAGAAGAATTAAAATTTATGATTAACCTAATGAAGCCTAAATTCTTTATTCCTGTTCACGGCGAATACCGGATGTTGAAAGCCCATCGGAAAATTGCAATGGAATGCGGTCTTCGCGATGAGCAGATTTCCATTCCTGATCGCGGTGACGTGGTGGAGTGGAAGGATGGGAAGATTGCCATTACAGGTAAAGTGCCATCCGGAAATGTTCTGATTGATGGAATTGGCGTAGGCGATGTAGGGAACATTGTGTTGCGGGACCGTAAATTATTGTCTCAGGATGGCATATTAATAGTTGTCGTCACCCTGACAAAGCAGGAAAAGAAAATTGCCGCCGGACCAGAAATTATCTCAAGGGGATTTGTTTATGTCCGGGAGTCTGAAAAGTTAATGGATGACTCCACTAAATTAGTCCGTGATATCGTTGAAAGAAATATTGCCAAGGAAAGCTTTGAATGGTCCAGCTTAAAGCAGGAAATTAGAGATGAACTAAATCGCTACCTCTTTGAAAAGACAAAAAGACGGCCGATGATTCTGCCTATTATAATGGAAGTATAAACTTATAGGGGCCTGCCCCCGCTGCTTAAGATCCACGCAGCGGGGGAAAGGCCCTTTTTGATGTTTATTTTTCAAGCATGAATTTATTTCATAGGCAAATACTAAAAGATATCATGCTTGAAGGGAGTATTGGGATGAATAACAATTTTATTAGAAATGATGCGGAGAATCCAGGAGGCGCTGAGCCGCAAAAAGAGGAAAAATCTGCTTCTCCGTTAATAGAAAAAATACAGCAACTAGGTCAAACGAATGTCCCTCAATTATCCGCCGATTCAAAAATTCACTGTTTGACAATCGTGGGACAAATTGAGGGGCATATGGCGCTTCCACCGCAAAACAAAACGACGAAATATGAACATATTATTCCTCAGCTTGTAGCGATTGAACAAAACCCGAATATTGAAGGATTATTGATTATCTTAAATACGGTAGGCGGTGATGTTGAGGCGGGACTCGCCATTTCGGAAATGCTGGCCACTTTATCGAAACCAACCGTTTCGATTGTTCTTGGCGGCGGCCATTCAATTGGAGTTCCGATCGCTGTTTCCTGCACGTACAGCTTTATTGCAGAAACAGCAACGATGACAATCCATCCAATCCGCTTGACAGGACTGGTCATCGGTGTCCCTGCAACCTTTGAATATCTGGACAAAATGCAGGAGCGGGTTGTTAGTTTCGTAACCAAGCATTCAAAAATACCGGAAGAAACCTTTAAAGAATTAATGTTTGCTAAAGGGAATTTAACGAGAGATATTGGAACAAACGTGATTGGTGAAGAAGCTGTGAAATATGGGTTGATAGACGAAGTAGGGGGCCTCGGCTATGCGATGAAGAAACTGAATGAATTGATTGAGTTAAAAAAGGATGAAAATAAGGGACTGATTCAATGATTTTATATACGATGATGCCGCAGGAGCTAATATTCCCTTATGATGCAGATGCCTTCAAAAATCAGCAAACGATTTCCTACCAGGGCATCCCTTTATTGGTCGAGCAAACAGACCAGCAAAATTATCAAGTCATTCGAGTATTAAGTAGTGATCCGCAGCATTTTTTGAATGATCAGATTTGCCCTGGTGCAAAAATTTCTTTTTCTAATCTATAAGGATAAAGGAAAACTATTAACGCATTATGGTATAATAAGGGTAAAGAGACAAGAGCAGCCAAAATAAGGCTGCTTTTCTGCCTTTATCACAAAAAAGTCGAGGCATCATTAGAATAAAATCAATAATATAAAGGTGATTGAATGGCCAAAAAAAAGAAACGACAACCGAAAAGACGAGATACCCAGTTAAAACGGACGGTCCAATATGAATTATCGGCACTGGCAATCCTAGCATTAGCGATTATTTCAATTGCAAAGCTTGGGGCAGTCGGCAGAGCAACCGTCCTGTTCTTCCGTTTTTGGATGGGTGAATGGTATATGCTTAGTTTACTGGGGCTGGTTATACTGAGTATTTATTTAATGTGGAAAAGGGAGATTCCATTTTTCTTTCATATTAAAATTGTAGGCAGTTATTTTATTGTTTTAGCTCTTCTTCTATTGAGTCACGTTACATTGTTTGATTTGCTGAGCAATAATGGGAAATTTAAGAACCCCAGTGTCATCAACAATACATGGGAGTTATTCATGATGGAGGTCCGGGGGGAAACCAGTACACATGATCTCGGTGGAGGAATCCTTGGGGCCATATTGTTTGCTCTGTTTCATTATTTATTTGCAGAAACCGGTACAAAAATCATTGCCTTTATTTTTATTTTAGTAGGGTTTATTTTATTAACCGGCAAATCATTTGGCGATTTCGTAGCAAAAATCTTGATGGGGGTTTTTGGCTTTTCAAAAACCCAGTGGCAAGCCTTTAAAACGGATGTAGCCGAATGGAAAGAGAAACAGCAGGAAAGGCGGACCGAGCGTAGCAATCAAAGAAGGCAGGCCCAAGAAAACAGGCGGACTCAGGAGACTGCCGTAAATGTTCCCGAACCACGGGCGGCTACGGACGAAGCTGTCATCCCGGAACCGTTAATCTCCAATTTTGCGGACCGGGCATATCAGGAGGAGCTGCCTAGGGAAAGACCGCAGCGAGAGCCGGCAAAGAGCAGAAGGAGCAAGCAAGAGGAACCAGAGGAAGATATTACTCCACCTATCTCATTTGCTGAAGTGGAAAATGCCGCCTATGAATTGCCGCCGCTCAGGCTTCTGAAACTTCCAAAGAAAACCGATCAAAGCGGTGAATATGAGCTAATCAACAAGAATGCAGCTAAACTGGAAAGAACCTTTCAAAGCTTCGGGGTCAAAGCACGCGTCACTCAGGTTCACCTAGGGCCTGCGGTCACAAAATATGAGGTTCATCCTGATGTCGGTGTAAAAGTCAGCAAAATCGTCAGTCTCAGCGATGATTTGGCATTAGCACTGGCAGCGAAGGATATTCGAATGGAAGCCCCTATTCCCGGAAAATCAGCGATTGGAATAGAGGTGCCAAATTCGGAAATTGCCATGGTTTCACTGAGAGAGGTATTGGAGGCAACCCAAAATGACAAGCCGGATGCCAAGTTGATGATAGGTCTCGGCAGGGATATTACCGGCGAAGCAGTAATGGCTGAACTTAATAAAATGCCCCATCTGCTTGTAGCTGGAGCGACAGGAAGCGGTAAAAGTGTCTGCATCAATGGTATTATTACCAGCATTCTGATGAGGGCCAAGCCTCATGAAGTGAAATTAATGATGATAGATCCAAAAATGGTCGAGCTTAATGTATATAACGGGATACCCCATCTGCTTGCGCCAGTTGTGACAGAACCCAAAAAGGCCTCCCAGGCCTTGAAAAAAGTGGTCAGCGAGATGGAAAGAAGATATGAATTATTTTCTCACACCGGAACAAGGAATATTGAAGGCTATAACGACCATGTTAGAAAACATAATCTTGAAGAAGATGATAAGCAGCCGTTATTACCGTATATTGTCGTTATAGTGGACGAGCTAGCCGATTTAATGATGGTTGCCTCTTCAGATGTAGAGGATTCCATCACTCGTCTAGCGCAGATGGCCCGTGCGGCCGGGATTCATCTTATTATTGCGACCCAGCGCCCTTCGGTCGATGTCATCACCGGGGTCATCAAGGCAAATATTCCTTCACGGATCGCATTCGCAGTATCAAGCGGAACAGACTCACGCACGATCCTCGATATGGGCGGGGCGGAAAAGCTTCTTGGCAGAGGGGACATGCTTTTTATGCCGGTCGGTGCCACAAAACCGGTCCGCGTCCAAGGCGCCTTCCTCTCCGATCAAGAAGTAGAGGACACGGTTGAATTTGTTATCTCCCAGCAAAAGGCCCAATATCAGGAGGAAATGATCCCTGATGATATTCCAGAGGCTACTGGCGAGGTTGAAGACGAATTATATGACGAGGCAGTTGAATTGATTGTTGATATGCAAACAGCATCTGTATCAATGCTGCAGCGCCGCTTCCGGATTGGCTATACAAGAGCAGCAAGACTGATTGACGAAATGGAGCTCCGCGGAGTGGTAGGGCCATATGAAGGAAGCAAACCTAGGGCGGTCTTAATTACTAAGCCAAACGAAGAAAAAAGCTCATAAAAAAGAGTCTTAGGACTCTTTTTTTATTCTATTTTTATCGGGAATTGATAAGATAGTAATAGTGGTGAATAATGATTTTTATGATTTCGTCTTTTTTCGACAAAATTATGAATTTCTATTTATTTCTCACAGAAAACATGATAAGATTATTGCGATTAGTAGGAATGATATCAGAGGTCTGATGTCTAAGGAAAAGGCTGGAGGAAAGCAGCATGTCCATCAAGTCAGATAACCGGCATTTATATTTACAAGTAATCGATCGGCTTAAGCAGGATATTGATGACGGGATATACAAAGAAAAAGAAAAACTGCCATCGGAATTCGATCTTGCCAAGCAGCTTGGTATTAGCAGGGCTACACTTCGAGAAGCTCTAAGGATTCTTGAAGAGGAAAATGTGATTATCAGGCGCCATGGGGTTGGTACGTTTGTTAACGCAAAGCCATTGTTCACATCAGGGATTGAACAGCTTAGCAGTGTTACTGACATGATTAAACAGGCTGGCATGAAACCAGGAACCATTTTCTTAAAGTCGTCAACTCAAAGCCCAACGGAAGAGGATATACGTCGTTTCTCATGTTCCGCTGATGAGGAAATGGTCGTGATTGAGAGAGTAAGAACCGCAAATGGGGAACCGGTCGTTTATTGCATTGACAAGGTTCCATCACATATACTGCCGGAAACCTTTTTACATGGTGAAGAATCAATCTTCAACATTTTGGTAGAAGAGGCCAACAGAAGGATTACATATGCGGTTGCCCAAATCGAGCCAATTGGCTATCATGAGAAAATTTCCCCAATATTGGAATGTGATCCCGAAACTGCATTGTTGGTTTTAAAACAGATGCATTTCGATGAAATGGATGAACCTGTCCTTTTTTCAGTAAACTATTTTAAAGCGGACAAATTTAGTTTTCATGTTCTAAGAAAACGTGTTTAATTTTTTTTAATTGGCAATGAAAACGTAATCAGTCCATGCTTTAACATTTCTACTAACAAACAACATTCTTAGGGGGAAAATACCTTGAAAAAGCGTAAAGTTGGAATGGCGCTATCACTTGTTCTTGCTGCTGGAACACTATTAGGTGCTTGTGGAAAAAGTGATGACAACAAAGGAACTGAAACATCAAAAGGCGGAGAAAAAGGAAAAGCATTCTCTGTAGCAATGGTTACTGACGTCGGCGGTGTAGATGACAAATCCTTTAACCAATCAGCGTGGGAAGGTCTTCAAAAGTTCGGTAAAGATAACGGCATGAAAGAAGGAAAAGGCGGTTATTCTTACCTTCAGTCTAAATCAGATGCTGACTATGCAACAAACTTAAATACTCTTGCTCGCCAAGATTTTGACTTAGTATATGGAATCGGCTTCTTAATGCAGGCAGCCGTTGAAGAAATTGCAAAACAACAAAAAGACCATCATTTTGCAATCGTTGACGCTGAAGTAAAACAGCCAAACGTAGCAAGTATCCTTTTTAAAGAGCAGGAAGCAGCATTCCTTGCGGGTGTAGCGGCTGCTTTAACAACAAAAACAAACCATATCGGTTTTATCGGTGGTATGGAAATTCCAGTTATCGAGCGCTTTGAATCAGGCTTCCTTGCTGGTGTAAAAGCTGCTAAACCAGAAGTACAGGTTGACGTTCAATATTCTGGTGCATTTGACAAGGCAGAATTAGGGCAATCTATTGCATCCAAAATGTACTCTTCTGGTGCAGACGTTGTCTTCCACGCAGCTGGTGCTACTGGTAACGGTCTGTTCAAAGAAGCAGTTGACCGTAAAGCGAAAGAACCAAGCAAAGACTTCTGGGCGATCGGGGTTGACCGTGACCAAGCTGACATGGGACCAGACGTTGTCTTAACATCTGCATTAAAGCGTGTTGACGTAGCAGTTCAAGACTTGTCCAAAAAGTCAATGGATGGCAACTTCCCTGGCGGCGAAGTGGTATTATACGGTTTACATGAAGATGGCGTAGGTTTGGCACCAATTAACGCAAAGGCTCCAAACAAAGATGCGATTGATAAAGCGGTTAAAGAATATATTGAAAAAATCAAATCCGGTGACTTAAAAGTTCCTCAAACTCGTGATGAATTGAAAAACTTTAGTGCAAAATAAAACTACTAACAGGGAATAAGCGGATATTATCGAGATAATCCGCTTATTCCTTCTTAATGAAATCTTAATTGAAGTGCAGAAATGATTTTCTGCCTTTCAATTAAGGTTTTAATGGGGAGATATCCCTGTTTTTTAAATCTTGGAAAGGTCTGACCTCTTACTTTTATTGGTCGAAATTTCCATCACCTTTATTACAGGGAGTGAGAATAAATGGAATATGTAATTGAGATGCTTAATATTCGAAAAGAATTCGGCAGCTTTGTTGCTAATGATAACATTACTCTCCAATTGAAAAAGGGAGAAATTCATGCCTTGCTTGGCGAAAACGGAGCAGGTAAATCAACTTTGATGAACGTGCTTTTTGGTTTGTATCAACCGGAAGCAGGAGAAATTAGAGTAAAAGGAAAGTCTGTTAAAATTACCGATCCTAACGTCGCTAATGACCTTGGAATCGGAATGGTCCATCAGCACTTTATGTTAGTGGACACATTTACAGTAACTGAAAACATTATCCTTGGCAGAGAGATTACATCTGCTGGCCGGATTGACATTAAAAAGGCAGAACAGGAAGTCCGGCAAATTTCCGAACAGTACGGATTAGCTGTTGATCCACAGGCTAAAATATCCGATATCTCTGTAGGTATGCAGCAAAGGGTAGAAATATTAAAAACGTTATACCGAGGAGCGGAGATTTTAATTTTCGACGAACCGACTGCCGTGTTGACTCCACAAGAAATTAAAGAGTTAATTCAAATTATGAAAACTCTTATTAAAGAGGGTAAATCTATTATTCTGATTACCCATAAGTTAAAAGAGATAATGGAGGTCGCCGACCGCTGTACTGTTATCCGTAAAGGTAAGGGAATTGGTACGGTCAATGTCAGTGAAACCAATCCAAATGAACTGGCTAGCTTGATGGTTGGACGGGAGGTTGTCTTTAAAACAGAAAAGAAGCCTGCCGAACCAAAGCAAGAAGTGTTAGTGGTTAAAGATTTAACGGTGAAGGATTCACGTGGTGTCACGGTTGTTAATAGTTTGGATTTAACAGTTCGGGCCGGTGAAATTGTTGGAATTGCTGGTGTAGATGGAAACGGACAGTCAGAACTAATTGAAGCGCTTACAGGACTACGCAAATCAGATAACGGCAGCATTCAACTGAATGGAAAAGAATTAATTAACCATGCCCCTAGAAAAATTACAGAATCAGGGGTAGGCCATATTCCACAGGACCGTCATAAACATGGACTTGTGTTAAATTATCCAATTGCCGAAAATATGGTTTTGCAAACCTATTATCAGAAGCCTTTTTCTAAAAGCGGAGTATTGAATTTTAAGGAAATTTATAATAAGGCAAGAAAATTAATCAGTGAATTTGACGTACGTACACCAAGTGAATATACGTTGGCGCGCGCTCTTTCTGGAGGTAACCAGCAAAAGGCAATCATCGGCCGTGAAGTGGACAGGAATCCTGATTTGTTGATTGCCGCTCAGCCGACACGTGGCTTGGATGTGGGTGCCATTGAATTTATCCACAAACGCCTCATTGAGCAGCGCGATCATGGCAAGGCCGTCTTGCTTGTTTCTTTTGAATTAGATGAGATTATGAATGTCAGCGACCGAATTGCTGTTATTTATGAGGGGAAGATCGTTGCTGTTGTCAATCCAAAAGAGACAGACGAACAAGAACTTGGATTGTTAATGGCAGGATCGAATAGAAAGGAAGCGGGTGCAAATGTCTAAGCGCTTAACAGGTATCTTAACACCAATCATTTCGGTGTTATTAGGAATTATCGTAGGAACCATTATTATGTTAATCAGCGGATATGACCCGGTTGCCGCTTATACAGCACTTTGGAACGGTGCTTTTGGGGAAGTTTACTATGTTGGGGAAGTTATTCGCCAGTTTACACCGTATATTTTGGCGGGGTTGGCGGTAGCGTTTGCTTTCCGTGTGGGTCTATTTAACATCGGGGTAGAGGGACAATTTATTGTCGGTTGGCTGGCATCGGTCTGGGTAGGGGTTGCTTTTGACCTTCCAAAAGTCATTCATCTGCCGCTTGCCATCTTGGCAGCTATTGTTGCAGGTGCCCTGTGGGCCTTTATCCCTGGCTTTTTGAAGGCGCGTTTTCGCGTCCATGAAGTTATTGTCACCATTATGTTGAACTATGTTGCTTTGCATGTGACTAACTATATTATAAGAAATGTTTTAGCTGCTAAGAGCGGTGATAAGACAGAAATGATTCATGAATCTGCAAGCCTGCGTTCAGAATGGCTCCAAAGCCTGACAGATTATTCCCGTCTTCACTGGGGGATTATCCTTGCAATTGCCTGCTGTTTTATCATGTGGTTCTTATTAGAAAAAACAACAAGAGGATTCGAACTGCGGGCAGTGGGTTTTAACCAGCATGCAGCGCACTACGCTGGGATGAATGTAAATAGAAATATCATTCTTTCCATGGTAATTTCCGGTGCTTTTGCTGGTTTGGCAGGTGCAATGGAGGGACTCGGAACCTTCGGATATGCGGCCGTTAAAGGCGGATTTACCGGTGTAGGGTTTGACGGTATCGCGATTGCCTTGCTTGGTTCTAACACGGCATTAGGGGTATTCTTCTCAGCGATTTTATTCGGCGCCTTAAAAGTAGGGGCTTTAAACATGCCGCTTGAAGCGGGTGTGCCAAATGAACTCGTTGATATTATTATCGCACTTATTGTTTTCTTTGTTGCATCCAGCTATATAATCAGAGCATTTCTTGATCGAATCGGTAAGAAGGGGGTGAAGTAAGTGAGCTTAATGGACATTTTAACAATTGTTGTTCCATCTACACTTTTATGGGCTGCTCCACTTATCTTCACTGCGTTAGGCGGTATTTTCTCAGAGCGTTCCGGTGTCGTAAACATCGGTCTCGAAGGATTAATGGTTATTGGGGCATTTACTTCCATCGTGTTTAACTTAACATTTTTTGATACATTCGGAAATGCAACCCCTTGGATTGCCATCTTAGTAGCGATGGTCGCCGGTGCCATTTTCTCGCTATTGCATGCAGTAGCGTCCATCACTTTTCGAGCCGATCACACCGTTTCCGGTGTAGCTATTAACTTACTTGCAGTTGGTTTAACAATGTTCCTTGTTAAACAAATTTATGGCAAAGGTGAAACAGGGATTATTTCCAAGGGCTTCAGCAAAATTGATGTGCCTGTTTTAAAAGACATTCCAGTTATTGGGGAAATCTTTTTCCAAAATACCTATTGGACATCCTTTGTAGCGATTATCGTTGCCATTATTGCTTGGTATATTGTTTATAAAACACCGTTCGGCCTTCGTCTTCGTTCCGTCGGAGAGCATCCAATGGCGGCAGATACAATGGGAATCAATGTAACTAAAATGCGTTATTTAGGTGTAATGCTTTCTGGAGCACTTGGCGGAATCGGCGGAGCTGTCTATGCACAGTCCATAACTTCTAATTTCAGTCATGCTACCATCAGCGGACAGGGCTTCATGGCGCTGGCGGCCATGATTTTCGGAAAATGGCATCCGCTTGGAGCACTTGGAGCAGCTATTTTCTTTGGATTCGCACAAAGTATTAGTATCATCGGTTCAAGCTTGCCATTCTTAAAAGAAATACCAAACGTGTATTTGTTAATTGCTCCATACGTTTTAACTATTCTAGCCTTAACTGGATTCATCGGCCGCGCCGATGCCCCAAAGGCAGTTGGAACACATTATATAAAAGGAAGCAGGTAGATACTTGCTTGGACCCCCAGATTTTCTGGGGGTTCTTTTTTTAAGCTTGAATTGTACAGGTTTTATAGTATAGGTTTTATATGAAAGGAAAAAATATAAAGAAAAATGTTTTCATATCATATGTTAAGACCCTTTAACAGACAGGAGGAAGATAAATGGAAGCAGTCGTTGAAAAAATAACGCAAATGCAAGGCTATAAACTCCATGTTGTTGAAACTGATAAATATAAAACGAATACTCTGGTCTGGAGAATGAAAGCGCCATTGTCAAATGAGGATGTCACGAAAAGAGCGCTTTTGCCCTATGTGCTGCAGTCTAGTTCTGCCAAATATCCAACGACGACACAGCTCCGTTCCTATTTGGATGATCTATACGGAGCTACTCTTTATGTCGATTTAGGAAAAAAGGGCGAGTATCATATTGTCAGCTTTCTGATAGAAATTGCAAATGAAAAATTCTTGACCGACCCTAGTCCTTTATTGAAAAAGGGCTTTGAATTATTGGCAGAAATTTTGACGAAGCCCAATGTCTCCGGTCAGGCGTTTGATAAGGAAACAGTTGAAAAAGAAAAACGCACACAAAAGCAAAGAATTCAATCAGTGTATGATGATAAAATGCGCTACTCCAATGTCCGCCTCATTCAGGAAATGTGCAAAGGGGAGCAGTATGCTCTAGAGGTTAATGGCGAGGCTGAAGCAGTCGATGCAATTTCTCCTGAAAACTTATTCGAATATTTCCAGAGAGCCTTTAATGAGGATGAAATGGATCTTTACGTGATTGGCGATGTAAAAGAAGAAGAAGTGAAGACTATTGCAGAAGGGCTTCTGCAATTTGAAAATCGCACTCCACAAAAGGCTTCCGCTACTGAGGTTCAAAACAGAACAGAAGTAAATGAGGTTAAGGAAGTTCAAGATGTCAAACAAGGAAAATTAAATATGGGTTACCGAACAAATATCGTCTTTGGCAATCCCGATTATTTTGCATTGCAGGTTTTTAACGGCATTTTTGGCGGCTTTGCCCATTCGAAACTGTTTATCAATGTCCGGGAAAAGGCAAGTCTCGCCTATTATGCAGCCAGCCGGCTTGAAAGCCATAAGGGTTTAATGATGGTCATGTCGGGTATCGATAATAAAAATTATGATCAGGCTGTTAAAATCATTCGCGAGCAAATGGAAGCAATGCAAAAGGGGGACTTCACGGACGCCGAGCTAGTTCAAACTAAAGCCGTCATTCGCAACCAAATTCTTGAAACCATTGATACATCGCGGGGGTTACTCGAGCTTCTATATCATAACGTCGTTGCAAACCAAGATATTAAGCTCGAATCATGGATTACTGATATGCAGAAAATAACCAAAGAAGAAATTATCGCAGTGGCTAATAAGATCAACCTTGATACCATTTATTTCTTAACAGGAACGGAGGCGGGCAAGTAATGGAGAAAATCAGCTTTGACCAGCTTCAAGAAGAGCTTTATCACGAGAAAATGTCAAACGGCTTACATGTCTACATCTTACCGAAAAAAGGCTTTAATAAAACCTATGCAACCTTTACAACTAAGTACGGTTCGGTTGATAATACGTTTGTGCCTTTGGGAAAAGACGAATTTGTCAAGGTTCCTGATGGGATTGCCCATTTTTTGGAGCATAAGCTGTTTGAAAAAGAAGATGGCGATGTCTTTCAGCAATTCAGCAAACAGGGAGCATCGGCCAACGCCTTTACATCATTTACACGGACTGCCTATTTGTTTTCGAGCACCTCAGATGTTGAAAAAAACTTAGAAACATTGGTGGATTTTGTTCAGGACCCATATTTCTCTGACAAAACAGTGGAAAAAGAGAAAGGCATCATTGGGCAAGAAATCACGATGTATGACGATAACCCAGATTGGCGCTTATATTTCGGGATCATCGAAAATCTATTCCAAAACCATCCCGTCAAAATTGACATTGCGGGAACAATTGAGTCCATTTCCGAAATCACAAAAGAATGGCTGTATGAGTGCTATAATACTTTTTATCACCCAAGCAACATGCTTTTGTTTATTGTTGGAGCGGTTGACCCGGACAAAATCATGAAACAGGTAAAAGACAATCAGGCTAAGAAGGACTATAAGGAAATGCCTGAAATTAAGCGGAAGTTCGAAGAGGAACCCCTAAAGGCAGCGGAGAAAAAACAGGTTTTGCAAATGAATGTGCAAACATCAAAATGCTTGGTTGGTATTAAGGCGCTGCACGTGGATCAGCAAGGCCCGGAAATGTTAAAAAATGAGTTAACCATGAATGTGCTCCTTGATTTACTATTTGGGAAGAGCTCTGAAAACTATTACAAGCTATATAATGACGGATTGGTCGATGAATCATTCTCCTTCGATTATACGCAGGAGCAGGGCTTTGGCTTTGCGATGATCGGCGGCGATACGAATAATCCGGACCAACTAGCAGACAGAATCCAAAAAATCCTGTTGGATGCAAAGGGTGTCCAAACATTTACCGAAGAACAGCTAGAAAGGGCTAAGAAAAAGAAAATTGGTGCATTCCTGAGGGCGGTCAACTCTCCTGAATATATCGCAAACCAATTTACCCGCTACGCCTTTAACGACATGAACCTATTTGATGTCGTGCCAACACTTGAAAAAATCACTCTGGGAGACGTTCAGTCACTGGCTTCGGAAGTAATTGCCGACGAGCGGATTTCAGTCTGCCAGGTCGTGCCCAAAAATAAACAATAGAAATCCAGAGGCCTGCCCCCTAGGGATCAGGCCTCCTTATTTAAAGAGAGAGTGAACAATATGCATAAATATGTTCTTATTACGGGAGCGAGCGGAGGAATTGGCCAGGCGGTAGCTTACCAATTGGCAGAAAAAGGATATCATCTTTACTTGCATTACAATCAAAATGAAGAGTCGATTAAAGAGTTGCTGAACAAGCTTTCCCCCTTTAAGGGGGAGTACATACCGATTCATGCCGATTTGGCTGTGCCGGAAGGTTATTTAAAGGTTAGCTCGCAAATCTTTTCGCTGGATGCGATTGTACATTGCGGCGGAATGGGGCAATATGGATTGTTAATGGATTTAAAGCTGGACGAAGCGATGGCACTCATGAATGTCCATGTATTAAGTCCCTTAATGCTGACAAAAGAACTTCTGCCAAAACTTATCACTAAAAAATCAGGAAATATTGTGGTAATCACATCAATTTGGGGACAGACTGGTGCTGCCTGTGAAGTTGCCTATTCTGCCGCAAAAGGAGCGCAGATTTCCTTTGTGAAGGCCTTAAGCAAGGAAGTTGCATTAAATGGAATTCGTGTGAATGCCATCGCTCCTGGGGCGATAGATACGCCGATGATGGCCGGCTTTACGGAGGAAGAAACCGAAAGAATTGCCTTTGAAATTCCGATGGGCAGGCTGGGGCAGGCCGAAGAAATTGCTAAGGGCACAGCCTTCCTTTTATCTGATGATTCCAGTTATATGACAGGCCAGGTGCTTGCCATCAATGGCGGCTGGTATACCTAAAAATTCATATTTTCAGGATGTATAGAAATTGCCTCCGCTTTGCAAAATATACTTGTACCATCTTAAAAGGAGGCAAAATTATGTCTGTTTTAGATAACTGGAAACAATGGCAGGACTTCCTTGGGGATCGCCTAAACAACGCACAATCTCAAGGAATGAGTGAAGGAGCAATCAACACCATTGCTTACCAAATTGGTGACTATCTGGCAAGGAACGTTGATCCAAAGAATGAGCAAGAAAGAGTTCTTTCCGATATGTGGTCAGTTGCTGATCCACAGGAGCAGCAAGCCATTGCCAACGTAATGGTTAAGCTTGTAAAACAATAGTGTGTAAAGAGAGGAGAAATCTCCTCTCTTTTTTGATAGATATTAATTACTATTTGGACATGTTTTTTCTTTCATCTTCTATCAAAATCATTTATGATAAGGTTTAGGGCGTTTTGAAACTGAAAATGATTGATATCCTAAATGGGGGTTAAAGCATGAAGAAAGAATGGTATCTAGAATATGAAATTACAAAAAACCGTCCGGGTTTGTTAGGTGATATTTCATCCCTCTTAGGAATGCTTGCTATTAATATTGTAACTATTAATGGTGTCGATGAAGGAAGACGCGGCTTGCTTATACTGGCAAAAGATGATGATCAAATTAAACGTCTTGAGTCAATTTTAAATACTATGGACACAATAAAACTAATAAAATTAAGAGAACCAAAACTGCGGGACCGTCTTGCTGTCAGACATGGCCGCTATATACAACGGGACGCAGATGATAAAAAAACGTTCCGATTCATCAGAAGCGAGCTTGGGGTTTTAGTGGATTTTATGGCAGAAATATTTAAGGAGGAAGGCCACAAGCTGATTGGCATTCGCGGCATGCCACGTGTCGGTAAAACGGAATCACTGGTTGCCGCAAGCGTTTGTGCCAATAAGCGCTGGCTGTTCGTCTCATCAACCCTGCTTAAGCAAACGATCCGTAATCAGCTAATCGAAGACGAATACAATGCAAATAATCTGTTTATTCTTGATGGCATTGTTTCGACCCGCAGGGCAAATGAGCGGCATTGGCAGCTAGTCCGTGAAATTATGCGTCTCCCTTCTGTAAAGGTGATTGAGCATCCGGATATTTTCGTCCAAAACTCCGAGTATACGCTTGATGATTTTGATTATATTATTGAGTTAAGGAATCACGCTGACGAAGAAATTACATATGAGGTAGTTGATCAACACAATATGTTCTCCGGATCGGATTTTGGAGATTTTGATTTTTAAAAAATTGGAAGGTGTTAACGGTGACTGAATTAGGGAATCGATTAAAAGAAGCCCGTTTAGCCAAAGGTTTGAGTCTTGATGATTTGCAGTCTATGACAAAAATCCAAAAGCGTTATTTAGTTGGAATTGAGGAAGGCAACTATTCAGCCATGCCCGGAAATTTCTATGTGCGGGCATTTATTAAGCAATATGCAGAAGCCTTAAATCTAAATCCCGAAGAGCTTTTTGAAACGTATAAAAGTGAAATCCCGGCTTCTTATAGCGATGAACTGCCGCAGCAATTATCAAGAGTAACTACGCACAAGAAAATTTCACAAGGAAATTCGAAAATTTTTGATGTGCTGCCAAAGGTGTTAATTGGTGTTTTCGTCATTGGTATTGCTAGTCTTTTATATTATTTTTTCGCTACGAATGCGGGTACAGATTCAAATCAATCAACGAACAAGGATAATGAACAGGTAAAATTAGTCAAGAACGCACAGCTTGAAAAAGCTCAAGCCGAGGAAAAGGCGAAGGAAGAAAAAAAGAAAAAAGAGATTGCTAAGGAAGAACCAAAAAAGGAAGAAGCTAAAACACCTGTGGAGGAACCCCCGAAGCAAGTTTTATCAGTGGTACAAACCAGTGGAAGAAATTCGACTTATTCAGTGAATAATGCGGATAAATTCGTCGTCAAGATTGTATCGCGTGGCGTGTCCTGGGTTAGTGTAAGGAATGGCAAAGGAAAATCTTTCTATTCCGGAACACTGCAAGCAGGCGGTGTTGAATCCCAGACTATTGATTTATCAGCGGAAACAGAAGCTGTCATCACGATTGGAAGAACGTTGGATGCCGATATTTATGTAAATGATCAAAAGATCGAGTATGCAGTCGCACCAACTGAGAAGGTTCGTCAGGACATTACGATCCAATATGTTCCGAAGACCCAACAATAGTCATCCTTTCGATGGCTATTTTTGGCGTGTATTTTATAGTGCACTTAAAGCACGCTGGTTTTTTAGGAGGAAATTTTGATGAATATACCAAATAGAATTACCGTTTCAAGAATATTTTTAATCCCGATATTTATGATTATTATGTTGGTTCCTTTTGATTGGGGACAAATGTCCTTGCTTGGGGCGGACATGCCTGTTACACATTTTGTCGGGGCGCTGATTTTTATTTTAGCCTCCACGACTGACTGGGTAGATGGCCATTATGCCCGTAAGTATAACCTTGTAACCAACATGGGCAAATTTCTCGATCCGCTTGCCGATAAGTTGCTTGTTTCAGCTGCTTTGATTGTTCTTGTGGAACTTGGATATGCCCCGTCCTGGATTGTCATCATCATCATCAGCCGGGAATTTGCTGTCACAGGTCTCCGCCTCCTGCTTGCAGGAGAAGGAGAGGTTGTCGCAGCCAATATGCTTGGAAAAATTAAAACCTGGACACAAATTATTGCGATTTCCGCTTTACTATTACATAACATTATTTTTGCGCTGTTTCCTTTCCGCTTTGATATTCTGGCATTGTGGGTCGCGATGTTTTTCACGATTTGGTCAGGATGGGATTATTTTGCGAAAAATAGCCATGTGCTGAAGAATTCGAAGTAAACTTTGATTTGGAAGGGGCGATAGATGTGAATGCTGAGATTATTGCAGTTGGCTCAGAGCTTTTACTCGGGCAGATTGTGAATACGAATGCACGATTTCTATCTCAGCAATTAGCTGAGCTCGGAGTGGATGTATATTTTCATACGGTGGTTGGCGATAACCCTGACAGGCTGAAGGCAGCGATTGACATAGCCGAGAAGCGTTCGGAAATCATTATTTTTACTGGCGGACTGGGACCGACCAAGGATGATTTAACGAAGGAAACAATTGCCCGCCATATTGGTACAGAACTTGCGCATGATGAAACGGCATTAGAATCGATTGAGGATTATTTCAAACGAACAAACCGGGTAATGACGGAGAATAACAGGAAACAGGCATTGGTTTTGAAGGGATCTGAAGTTTTGCCGAATGACTTTGGCATGGCTCCGGGTATGGTGATGAAAACGGGCGGTCATATTTATATGCTCCTGCCAGGACCTCCAAAGGAAATGGAGCCGATGTTTTCCCGCTATGGCAGACAGGCGCTTGCTTCGGCAACCGGCTCGACGGAACAAATTGTTTCCCGAGTGCTGCGCTTTTTTGGGATTGGCGAGGCGGCCCTGGAAACAGAAATTATCGATTTGATTGATGCTCAAAGCAACCCGACGATTGCGCCGCTTGCAGGTGATGGGGAAGTGACGTTGCGCTTGACTGCAAAGCACTTGGATACTGCGGCTGCTGAGGCAATGCTGGATGAAGTTGAGGCTGAGATTCGCGGGAGGGTCGGACAATTTATTTATGGATATGGTGGCTCCTCGTTGTTAGAAGAACTGACTAAGGTATTAAAGGCTCGGCAATTAACCATTACAGCAGCTGAGAGTTTAACAGGCGGGCTGTTCCAGCAGGAGATTACCTCGATTTCTGGAGCAAGCTCTGTATTCAAAGGCGGCGTTGTATGTTATGCCAATGAAATTAAGCGGGATGTTGTCGGAGTTAGGCAGGAAACGCTTGATCAGCATGGGGCTGTAAGTGAAGAATGTGCCCGTGAGCTGGCGGAAAATTCGGCTCGGATTTTTGGGACTGATATCGGAATTAGCTTTACCGGTGTGGCCGGACCGGATGAACTGGAAGGGAAACCGGTTGGGACGGTTTATATTGGGATGGCTGTTGCTGGTAAGCCGACGGTCGTAGAAAAATTAACTCTTGCCGGTGGAAGGGCCGCAAACAGGGTGAGGGCTGTTAAATTTGGGTGTTATTATCTATTAAAGTTATTAAAAGCTAAACCACAGGATACCGTTTAGGTGTTTTGTGGTTTTTTTGTTTTTCGAAGGTTTGTGAAGGGCGGAGAATGTTTTCATGAAGGGTTTATTTCCCTGAGAGGCGCTTGATAGGCAAAAATGGTAAAAATTAGTGATGTATTTTTCCCGTAAAGGTGCTGTTGAGGAACTAGTGGTAAAAATAGAGCGATTATTTTACCCGTTTGACGTGAAGGAGATGGGCAACGGTAAAAATGAAGCGGTTATTTTGCCCGTTAGTCGTGAAGGGGAGGGGCAACGGTAAAAATAGAGGGGTTATTTTACCCGTTTGGTCTGAGTGAGGGGGCATTGGTAAAAATAGAAAGGCAATATTACCTAGTAAGCTGGTTGAAGGCTTGCATTGGTAAAAATACGAGTGAACTCTAGTCATTTTATAGTTTTCTGACAATTAGTGAATTTCCTTTGTTTATTCATAAACCATTATGAAAAATAAATTTTCTCAAGTGTAATTGTATTTTTCCTTACATAAATTACTTAGAAATAGGTCGAATAGATGTTCGCGTTTTTCCTCGACAAATTGCCCAAAAGAGGTTATATTATTAATAGGTTTCAATTAATAGATTCCAGCAATAATTTAAATTTATAAATAAAAAGGAGGAACTATTTGTGAGTGACCGAAAGGCCGCCTTAGAAATGGCGCTAAAGCAAATAGAGAAACAATTCGGTAAAGGTTCCATCATGAAAATGGGAGAGCAGCAGGAAACAAGGATTTCCACAGTACCAAGCGGCTCCCTAGCACTTGACGTAGCACTTGGTGTAGGTGGATATCCACGGGGAAGAATAATTGAAATTTATGGTGAATGATATCGTTAGCTGATGGAATGCTTTCTCCTATTAATTAATAAAGGAGAATAATCATGACACATATTTCAAGAAAATGGACAGATGATGAGATTGATTTCCTGATTAATAACTTCTTAACTATGACTGACCAAGAGATTGGGAACTATTTATCAAGAACGAAGGATGCAATTGAAAGAAAAAGAGCCAAATTAAAGTTAAATAAGAATGAGAAGCTTTGCCTTGACCAATCGACAATTAAAGAGATTCTTTCATCAAAATTAACTTATCAGGAAATTGCTGAAAGGTATCATATTACAAGAGAACAAGCTAGGAATATATATCGTAAATATGATCCAAAAGGTTATGTTGCAAAAACTAAACTCTGGTCAAATGAGGAAGAGGTATTTTTAATTAAAAATTATTTGACTATGGGTGATGAGAGCATCGCTTGTATTTTAGAAAGAAGCCCTTCATCAATTCTAAAAAAAAGATTAAAGTTGGGGCTACACAGGAATGATTTTCACATCGTTGAGAATCCTCCTGATAAGTATTGGACTGAAGAAGAAATAGAGTTTTTAGTGTCCAATATCGATATGTTAACTTATGAGGAAATTTCTCAAAAATTAAAGCGGTCGGTTAAAGCAGTAATGATTAAAGCTTCTAAATTAGGTTTAGTAACTAATGGATCGAAATGGTCCGAAAAAGAAGATTCTCTTCTCATGCAATATTCAAGAAAAACGATTGAGGAAATTGCATTTATTTTGGATAGAAGTCCGAAAGCCATTAAACATCGTTTGAATAAACTTGGAATTGCCCGCAAAAGTGGTCAAGATACTAGCCTTGAACAAAAAGTAGAGAAGATTATAAAGGATCTTGGTGTAAAGTATTTAAAACAAGTAATTTTAGGCTCTGATTTTAATTTTAAAGCAGACTTTGTAATTGGTACCATAGTTATAGAGGCTAATGGGGATTATTGGCATGGAAATCCGATTCTTTATCCAATTCCTAATGAAATGCAGAAACTTGCAATTGAAAAAGATCTGATAAAAAAACGGTATTTCGAGGAATTAGGATATAAAGTCTATGAAATCTGGGAATATGATGTTAATACTGATTTTCCAAAAGTGAAACGAAAAATCGCCCGCTTATTGGGAAACCAATAGGTTGAAAGGGGCAAAATCGGAAAACATCTCAGGTCATGAGAAAATTCCGAGGTAACTGGATGAATTAAAAAGCATTCAGCACCGTAACGCGTACCGAGTGAACCTACATAAATATGTAGAATATAATCTCGGCAAGAGTGTCCCTTCCCTAACAGAGTGAGCTGAGGGAGAATATGTACGCTGAGCTGAGCTGGAATGGACCAGCTGTAGTTACATGTCTAACCAGAGCGTGTAATGATGAGGGTGACCTCCAGAAGCAAGGATAAAAAGCCTTGTGTATAACAATACTGCCCGAATCATCTGGTAAAACAACCGTAGCCCTTCACGCAATCGCAGAAGTGCAGGCAAAAGGCGGACAAGCGGCGTTTATTGACGCTGAGCATGCCTTGGACCCTACTTATGCCCAAAAATTAGGCGTAAACATTGATGAACTATTATTATCCCAGCCAGACACTGGTGAACAAGCACTTGAAATCGCTGAAGCACTGGTACGAAGCGGTGCAGTTGATATCATCGTAATCGACTCAGTAGCTGCCCTAGTTCCAAAAGCAGAAATCGAAGGTGAAATGGGGGACGCCCACGTAGGTTTACAAGCCCGTTTGATGTCTCAAGCTCTTCGTAAACTATCAGGTGCAATCAACAAATCAAAAACAATTGCAGTATTTATCAACCAAATCCGTGAAAAAGTCGGAGTTATGTTCGGAAATCAACTCGTAGTTGCTTAATCTATTAAAAGATTAAGGAGTTTACACTGGGTTTCCCTTGCTAGTGATAGCATGCAAAATACCTTGTGAACCCAATTGCCTAGGGGTGTGATGGAAACATCGCTAACGGTGAAGCCCGCCACTAAATGGGTAATACCGTGCCGAGCCTTACATATGTGTGAGGAAGGTGTAGAGACTACCAAAAGGGGCTATTAAGATAGCTAACTGAGTAGGGTACGGCAGAGGATAGGCTGCTGCCGGAAGTGCAAGGCTCTCTAATTTAAGTAGAGATGAAGAGATAGTCCGTGCTATAGAAATGGTAAATCTATAGAATATGCCAGAAACAACTCCTGGTGGTAGGGCTTTGAAGTTCTACTCGACAATCCGTCTTGAAGTCCGCCGTGCTGAAACCCTTAAGCAAGGCGCTGAAATGGTTGGTAACAAGACAAAAATTAAGGTTGTTAAGAACAAAGTTGCGCCTCCATTCCGTACAGCTGAAGTCGATATTATGTATGGAGAAGGCATCTCAAAAGAAGGCGAAATCGTCGATATGGGTTCGGAACTAGAAATTGTCCAAAAAAGTGGTTCCTGGTATTCCTATAGCGATCAAAGAATCGGACAGGGCCGGGAAAATGCAAAACTGTTCCTAAAGGAAAACCCTGATATCCGCCTTGATATCCAAACAAAAATCCGTGAACACTACGGGTTGGATGGTGAAAAAACTGTCACCGAAGCGGATGACGATGATCAAATTGAGCTACTAGATTAATTTTAAAGAGCAAAGCCTTTTCTCTAAGGTTTTGCTCTTTTTGAAACAAATTGCATTTTTATTCAGTAATATACATAAAAATACTTCTGTAAAAACAGCCCATTTCCCAGTCACGTCATACTAAATTCGAAATATTTCAAAATGCCAATTGGACTAAACCTTGACAATGATTGGCACCACATTTACAATTAACATGTATATTTTACATTTTTGGAAATATTACATTGCGAAAAAGCCTTAGTGCTTGCTGTATGTTGAGTCTAAACAATGTACATGCCGACACTTAAAAAAATGTAAGAAAAGTTCATAGCAAGAGGAGGTGTAACGATTGGATTTAATTACTATCATCTCCATTTTGCTTGGCCTTATCGTCGGTGCCGTTGTTGGCTATTTTATTCGTAGATCCATTGCTGAAACAAAAATAGCAGGAGCTAATAATGCTGCAGAGCAAATCTTAGAGGATGCAAAACGCGATGCTGAATCCTTAAAGAAAGAAGCCCTGTTAGAGGCAAAGGATGAAATTCACAAGCTTCGTACTGAAGCAGAACGTGAGGTTCGTGAACGAAGAAATGAACTGCAAAAACAAGAAAACCGTTTACTGCAAAGAGAAGAGAATTTAGACAGGAAGGATGAAACGTTAAACAAGCGTGAAGTTCTTCTAGAAAAGAAGGATGATTCTCTAAATCAAAGACAACAGCATATTGAAGAGATGGAAAGCAAAGTGGACGAGTTGGTACGTACACAACAATTAGAACTCGAACGAATTTCGGGCTTAACTCGTGAGGAAGCGAAGTCGATCATTATAGATCGGACTGAGAATGAACTCGCTTATGAAACCGCGATGATGATTAAGGAAAGCGAAAATCGTGCAAAAGAGGAAGCTGATAAGAAAGCGAAAGAAATACTTTCCTTGGCTATCCAGCGTTGCGCAGCTGACCATGTAGCAGAAACAACTGTCTCAGTCGTAAACCTTCCAAACGACGAAATGAAGGGCCGTATCATTGGACGTGAAGGACGAAACATTCGTACGCTTGAAACGTTAACAGGTATTGATTTAATCATTGATGATACTCCTGAAGCTGTCATTCTATCAGGCTTTGATCCTATTCGTCGGGAAACCGCTCGCTTGGCGCTTGAAAAGCTTGTTCAAGACGGACGCATCCATCCAGCCCGGATTGAGGAAATGGTTGAGAAATCACGCCGCGAAGTGGATGAGTATATCCGTGAAGTTGGCGAACAGACCACCTTTGAAGTCGGCGTTCATGGACTCCATCCAGACCTGATCAAAATCCTTGGCCGCCTGAAGTTCCGTACAAGCTACGGTCAAAACGTGTTAAAACACTCAATGGAAGTAGCACAGCTTTCGGGATTATTAGCCGCAGAGCTTGGACAGGATGAAACACTGGCAAGACGTGCCGGACTTCTCCACGATATCGGGAAAGCAATTGACCATGAAGTGGAAGGAAGCCATGTCGAAATAGGTGTTGAGCTTGCGACCAAATACAAGGAACATCCGGTAGTCATCAACAGTATCGCTTCACACCACGGAGATACCGCACCAACATCGATTATTGCGGTCCTTGTTGCAGCAGCTGATGCCTTGTCAGCAGCAAGACCAGGTGCACGAAGTGAAACTCTTGAAAACTACATCCGCCGCCTTGAAAAGCTAGAGGAGATTTCTGAATCCTATGAGGGTGTTGAGAAATCCTTCGCTATCCAAGCAGGCCGTGAGGTACGGATTATGGTCAGACCGGAAGCAATTGATGATTTGGCTGCACACCGCCTGGCACGGGATATCCGGAAGCGAATTGAGGAAGAGCTTGACTATCCAGGTCATATTAAAGTAACAGTTATCCGTGAAACTCGGGCTGTTGAATACGCGAAATAAAGCGGTGCTTTTGCATCGCTTTATTTTTTTGCATAAAAAAATATGCTAAACTTCTAATTAACACATTTTATTTACGAAAGGGCAAAAACATGAACATACTTTTTATCGGCGATGTCGTCGGTTCTCCAGGCAGGGATATGGTAAAAGAATATCTGCCAAGATTAAAAGAAAAATATCGTCCGCAAATAACGATTATTAATGGTGAAAATGCCGCAGGCGGTAAGGGAATTACGGAAAAAATATACCGGCAATTTTTAGAGCAGGGTGCACAGGCTGTAACATTAGGCAATCATGCCTGGGATAATCGCGAAATATTTGAATTTATCGATCAGGCCAAATATTTAGTCCGACCGGCCAATTTTCCGAAGAACACGCCTGGTAAAGGAATTATTTTTCTAAAAATAAACAGCTTTGAAGTGGCAGTCATTAATTTACAGGGAAGGACATTCATGAATCCTATTGATTGCCCGTTTCAAAAGGCCGATGAGCTCGTTGCATTGGCGCGGACACGCACGCCATTCATCTTCGTTGACTTCCACGCTGAAGTGACGAGTGAAAAGCAGGCCATGGGCTGGTATTTAGACGGAAGGGTATCGGCTGTTGTAGGGACCCACACACATGTCCAAACAGCCGATAACCGCATTCTTCCAGGGGGAACGGCTTATTTAACTGATGTGGGCATGACGGGCCCGTATGACGGTATTCTTGGCGTGGAAAGGGAAGCGGTCTTGAAACGGTTTCTTACAAGCCTGCCTGTACGATTTGAAGTCACAACAGGCGGAAGAAATCAATTAAGCGCAGTGCATATGGTCCTGGATCAAAAAACAGGCCTTGCAAAAAAAATTGAACCAATCTTAATCAATGATGACCATCCATGGTATTCATAGGAGCAAACACTCTCGTTTGCTCTTTTTATATGCCTTATTTTTGTCCAAGCTGGAATATGTTATTTGATTCGTGAATATAGTAGCAGTGGAATGTTTTATACCTGATTGATTCATGAAACTGCTCATGCGGGATCGGGATTATTACAAGGGGGAGCTAGGAATGGAAATATTAAAAGTTTCAGCAAAATCTAATCCTAATTCTGTAGCTGGTGCACTTGCCGGAGTTCTGCGTGAAAGAGGTGCAGCAGAAATACAGGCAATAGGTGCGGGTGCATTAAATCAAGCCGTTAAGGCAGTAGCCATTGCAAGAGGATTTGTAGCGCCTAGCGGAGTTGACTTGATTTGTGTCCCTGCGTTTACCGATATTTTAATCGATGGGGAAGAACGCACAGCTATAAAATTAATTGTAGAACCGCGGTAGAAAAAAGCCGTGGGTATAAAAAATTCAAAATTTTTATCTGCCTGGTTGTTTTATACAAGCAGGTATTTTTGTGTTCTTGTTGAGAGAATTCATTGTTTGCTTACCATAATTAAAGAATACTATTCTGATATAGGAGAGAATGTTTTGGAAATGGAAAACTGGGGGCATAACCGTAAAGGCTGAAGAATTGGCAAAACTGTTTAAAAATACTGTAATTGCCCATTTATTCTTGATATTTTTAGAAGGTAAATCAAGTAATTTAAAATAATAAAAAAATATTCATATTTTAGACATTATTTCGAGCCAAAGGGTTGCATTTTTTACTTTATAGGTCTAGAATTGTAAGCGTTTAGTACATCTCCGTGACGCTAGTTTTTAGGCTTTAAAGCATTAAAAATCACAATTTCTAGTGGTTTACTCGGAAATGTGCTATAATCTACATGATTTTATTTAATTATCTTTTACATATCCAAAGGGGTGTAAGTCATGATTAAGCAACTTTCATGGAAAGTTGGCGGACAACAAGGTGAAGGTATTGAGAGTACCGGTGAAATCTTTGCAATCGCACTGAATCGCTTAGGTTATTACTTGTATGGTTATCGACACTTTTCATCACGTATTAAGGGCGGCCATACGAATAATAAAATCAGAGTAAGCACGACAGAAGTTCGTTCTATTTCTGATGATCTTGATATCCTAGTCGCTTTTGACCAAGAAACAATTGATGTAAACTACAAAGAACTTCACAGCAAAGGACTAATCCTTGCTGATGCTAAATTTGGTCCAACTAAACCTGAAGATACAGAAGCTTCTTTATTTGTAGTTCCATTTACGGAAATTGCAACAGAGCTTGGTACTTCATTAATGAAGAACATGGTTGCAATCGGCGCTACCGCGGCCGTTTTAGATTTGGATATCCAAGTCTTTGAGGAAGTTGTACGTGAAATTTTTGGCAAAAAAGGCGACCAGGTAGTTGCAAAGAATATGGATGCCATTAAAGCTGGCTTTGACAATATGAAAGATAAGCTTGGACAAGGCGTCGAGCCAATGCATCTTGAAAAAGCTGACGGCAAACACCGTATGTTTATGATCGGTAACGATGCGATTGCCCTAGGTGCTATTGCAGGCGGATGCCGTTTTATGGCTGCTTACCCTATTACACCTGCTTCTGAGATTATGGAATACTTAATTAAGAAGCTTCCTGCACTTGGCGGAACAGTTATTCAAACAGAAGACGAAATTGCTGCAGCTACAATGGCTATTGGTGCTAACTATGCTGGTGTTCGTACAATTACTGCCTCTGCAGGCCCTGGCCTTTCTTTGAAAATGGAAGCAATCGGCCTTGCGGGTATGACTGAAGTCCCGTTAGTTATCGTTGATACACAGCGCGGTGGTCCTTCAACAGGATTACCAACAAAACAAGAACAATCAGACCTTATGGCCATGATTTATGGAACACATGGAGAGATTCCAAAAATCGTTATGGCTCCAAGTACAGTAGAAGAAGCTTTCTATGATACAGCAGAAGCTTTCAACCTTGCTGAAGAATATCAAGTTCCGGTAATTATATTATCTGACCTGCAATTATCCTTAGGAAAACAAACTGTAGAACCATTAAACGTTGATAACGTTGAAATTCGTCGTGGTAAGCTGTTATCTGGCGATCTTCCAGAGATCGAAGCAAAAGGCTACTTCAAACGTTATGAAGTAACGGAAGATGGTGTTTCACCACGTGTCATCCCTGGTATGAAAAATGGTATTCACCATGTAACAGGTGTTGAACACGCTGAAACTGGTAAACCATCTGAATCAGCTGCAAACCGCTTGGCACAAATGGATAAGCGTATGCGTAAATTAGAAAATATTCGCTTTAATACACCTGTATATAAAAATGCGAAGCATGAAGAAGCTGACGTTTTATTCGTTGGTTTTAACTCTACTCGCGGTGTTATTGAAGAAGCAATGGGACGTCTTGAAAATGACGGTTTAAAAGTGAACCATGCCCATATTCGCTTAATTCACCCATTCCCAACTGATGAGGTTCTTCCGCTTATTCAATCAGCGAAGAAGGTTGTCGTGTTAGAAAATAATGCGACTGGTCAATTGGCTAATATTATAAAAATGAACGTTGGACATGCAGACAAGATTGTAAAGCATGTGAAATATGATGGTAATCCATTCTTACCTCACGAAGTTTATACAAAAGCAAAGGAGTTGTTCTAAATGGCCACTTTTAAAGATTTTAGAAATGATGTAAAACCGAACTGGTGCCCTGGCTGTGGCGACTTCTCTGTACAAGCGGCAATTCAACGTGCTGCTGCAAACGTTGGTTTACAACCTGAAAATTTAGCGGTTGTTTCCGGTATCGGCTGTTCCGGTCGTATTTCCGGTTATATTAATTCATACGGATTCCATGGAATCCATGGCCGTTCACTGCCAATCGCACAAGGCGTTAAAATGGCTAACCGCGATTTAACGGTTATCGCTTCCGGCGGTGACGGTGACGGCTTTGCGATTGGTATGGGTCATACTATCCATGCAATCCGTCGTAACATTGACGTTACGTATATCGTTATGGACAACCAAATTTACGGTTTAACAAAAGGTCAAACTTCTCCGCGCTCAGCTGCTGGCTTTAAAACAAAGTCAACACCAGCAGGTTCCATCGAACAAGCGATTTCCCCAATGGAAATGGCACTGACTGTGGGTGCAACATTTGTTGCTCAAAGCTTCTCAACAGATTTGAAAGATTTAACTGCGTTAATTGAAGCTGGTATTAATCACAAGGGCTTCTCTTTAATCAACGTATTCAGCCCATGTGTAACTTATAATAAAGTAAACACTTATGACTGGTTCAAAGAAAATCTTACTAAGCTTAGCGATATCGAGGGCTATGATCCACATAACCGCGAAGCGGCGATGCAAACATTAATGAAGCATAAAGGCTTAGTAACTGGTCTTATTTATCAAAATACGGAGCAAAAATCCTACCAAGAATTAGTTCATGGCTACAAAGAAACTCCATTAACTCAAGCAGACCTTGAGCTTGATCAAAATTATTTTGATAAATTAGTTGCGGAATTCATGTAATGGTGAAGAAAATCCCGAGGCACTCCCTCGGGATTTTTTTTATAGAGTGTGATTGTCGAAAGGAGTCTAGATTTTCTATTGTTTTCAGGTTCGTAAACCTTTATACTATTATAATGTGCAGATGTATGGTTAATTCTATGCACAGTAAAAAATTAACATTCTTTATAATAATAGAAGTAATTTTTTTAAGAAAGGGGTTTAAACCACATGAACGAAAAGCAACGATTAGAAGGTCAGCAAGTAAACGCTGCTAATTCTTCGGACAAAAAATCCGCCAAGGATTACAGCAAATACTTCGAACAAGTAATTACTGGACCTTCTTTAAAAGATGCAAAAAAGCGTGGTAAAGAAGAAGTAAAGTACCAAAATGATTTTGCTATTCCAGAAGAATTTCGCGGAATGGGTAAAGGCCGTAAGTTTTATATTCGCACTTACGGATGCCAGATGAACGAACACGATACAGAAGTAATGTCAGGGATCTTTTTAGCTTTAGGTTATGAGCCGACTGACCGTACTGAGGATGCCAATGTTATTCTGTTAAATACTTGTGCGATTCGCGAAAATGCGGAGAATAAAGTATTCGGTGAGCTTGGCCACCTGAAAGCATTAAAAATGGAAAAGCCGGACCTGCTTCTCGGTGTCTGCGGCTGTATGTCACAGGAAGAGTCAGTCGTTAATAAAATTTTAAAAACATATCAGCAAGTAGATATGATTTTTGGTACTCATAATATTCACAGACTGCCTAATATCCTTCATGAAGCGTACATGTCTAAGGAAATGGTAGTAGAAGTATGGTCCAAGGAAGGCGACGTAATTGAAAACCTTCCAAAAGAACGCCGCGGCAATATCAAGGCATGGGTCAACATTATGTACGGCTGTGATAAATTCTGTACGTATTGTATCGTTCCATTTACACGAGGTAAAGAACGCAGTCGTCGTCCTGAAGAAATCATCCAGGAAGTGCGCCAGTTAGCAGCACAGGGCTATAAGGAAATCACCTTACTTGGTCAAAACGTGAATGCCTATGGAAAAGACTTTGAGGATATGAAATATGGACTTGGAGACCTGATGGATGAAATCCGTAAAATTGATATTCCAAGAGTTCGTTTCACAACAAGCCACCCGCGCGACTTTGATGACCATTTAATTGAAGTCCTAGCACAGGGCGGCAATTTGATGAATCATATTCACTTGCCAGTACAATCGGGCTCAACTGATGTATTGAAAATTATGGCTCGTAAGTACACTAGAGAACAATATTTAGAGCTAGTTAGAAAAATCAAAACCGCAATTCCGGATGTCGCATTGTCAACAGATATTATTGTCGGATATCCAAACGAGACCGACGAACAATTTGAAGAAACAATGTCACTTTACCGTGAAGTAGGTTTTGAAATTGCTTATACGTTTATTTACTCTCCACGTGAAGGCACTCCAGCGGCCAAGATGGAGGATAACGTCCCAATGGAAGTAAAGAAAGAACGTTTACAGCGTTTAAACAACCTTGTAAACGAGCTTTCTGCTGAGGCTATGAAAAAATATCAAGGCCAAATTGTCGAGGTACTTGTGGATGGGGAAAGTAAAAACAATCCGGATGTCCTTGCCGGCTATACAAGCAAGAACAAATTAGTCAATTTTATTGGTCCTAAGTCAGCGATTGGCAAAATTGTAAAAGTAAAAATTAATGAAGCAAAAACATGGTCATTAAACGGAGAAATGGTGGAAGAACTAGAACCAGCAGAGGTGAACTAAAGTGGCGAAGTATACAAAAGACGATATCGTCGCTCGTGCAAAAGAATTGGCTCGTATGATTGCAGATACCCAGGAAGTGGATTTCTTTAAACGGGCAGAAGCGCAAATTCATGATAATCAAAAGGTGAAAACATTAATTGCTGATATTAAGGGATTGCAAAAGCAAGCCGTTAACCTGCAGCATTATGGAAAACCGGAAGCCTTAAAAAAGGTTGAAGATAAAATCGCTTCAATCGAACAAGAGCTGGATGACATTCCAGTTGTTCAAGATTTTAAGGAATCGCAAATCGAAGTAAATGAATTGCTTCAGTTAATTGCAACAACAATTTCAAATACTGTCACAGATGAAGTCATTATTTCAACAGGCGGAGATGTTCTGCTTGGGGAAACGGGCGCCAGCATGAAAAATGGCGGCGGGTCTTGCGCGGGACATGATGATTGCGATCACGAGCATTAAAAATGTAAGCCGGACTTTCTGAAGTCTGGCTTATTTTTTTCCTAATATGGATTCCTCCGCAAAAGACTACCCCCTTAAGGCACACACCTAGACATCCCGCATAAGATGAATCATGACTAAACTTTTATCCAGTATTCGCAGATTTAGATATCACACTAGTATAGACATTCGCATAGGATGAAATGAAACTGAATGAGGAGGGTTCGCGCAAAATGGGAGAATATAGAGAGATATTTGCGAAGGCCGTAGTAGCGAAGGGACGGAAGTTTACAAAGTCCAATCATACGATTAGCCCGGCACACAATCCATCCAGCGTTCTCGGCTGTTGGGTTATCAACCATAAATATAACGCGAAAAAAGTTGGTAAAACAGTTGAGATACACGGACATTATGACATCAATACTTGGTACTCCTTTAACGATAACACAAGAACAGAAGTGGTTACGGAACGGGTCCAATACACAGATGTCATTAAGTTAAAATACCGTGACCATGACTGCATGGACGACAGTGAAATTGTAGCAAAAGTACTGCAGCAGCCAAACACCTGTGAAGCCGTCATTTCCCCAAATGGCAACAAAATCATCGTTCATGTCGAAAGGGAGTTCTTGGTTGAAGTCATTGGCGAAACCAAGGTTTGTGTCCGCGTAAATCCTGAAGGATGCAAAGACAATGATGATGAATGGGGCATGGATGTTGACGACGAGGAATTCGAGGAATTAAGTCCCGATTTCTTAGTAGGTGGCGAAGAAGAATAACTTTAACTAGGAGGTTTTTGCTTCCTAGTTTTTCTTTTTTTCGAGAAATGTTTAAATGTATGTTTACCAGTTAAAATCAGCATGCTAATTTCTAGGAGGTGGTAATCACTTGGAACCGAAACAACCGGGAAATAGCAATATGACTGATTTTGATAAGTTAAATGACCGAATCATTGCGGAAAGTCCAACCGGACCCATGTTAGTAATTAAAACAAATTTGGACCCAAAGAACGTTACCGAAAATAATCCTTATTATCATAATGAAAAGGCAAAGGATCCGAAGGAATTTAAAGACTACTTTGAAGAATGAAAAGAGCCAGGTTACTTATTTTCCTGGCTCTTTTCCCATTCTGGCTTTAGTATCGATAATACATATGTATCATGAATATGATTGCTTTGATGCATATAGCCCCGTAGAATGCCCTCTTTCGTAAAGCCCATTTTTTGAAGCAGGTTGACCGAGGCTACGTTTTCGGGATAGACGATGGCCCCGATCCGATACAGATCCATTTGCGTAAAACTAAACTGTAATACTTCTCTAATGGCTTCAGTCGCATATCCTTTTCTCCAATAGGCAGGATTAAGTTCATAGCCAATTTCGGCCCGTTTGTTTTTCAATTGCAAGTTATTAAGACCAATGGTTCCAATAATCTTTTGATTTTCCTTCAGCTTAATTCCCCAGCGGATTCCCCGTTTATCTTGATAATTCTTTTGAAACAAATCAATTAATTTCATGGCCTCGGCCGGCAGGGTAAACCGGTCGGTTCCGTAGAACCTCGTTACTTCATCTCGCGAAAATATTTCAAACAAACTGTCGACATGGCGATGGGTGAGTTTGATTAATTGTAATCTTTTTGTTTCAAGGATTGGAAAGTTCACAGATTCACCTCGGATAAAACTTGTTCAAAAACTTGTTCATCTATCAGTTTATATCGAGGATCGAAAAAAAGAAAGAAATACAACAACGTTTAGAAAATTTTAAAAAATATGATAAATTTTCCCTATGGTTCTGTTAAGATAAAGAAGAAAACATGGAATATTCTTTGAAAGGAGCATAACGTATTAGTGAACTTCCCTTTCTATATTTTTGGCATTCACCCCCATCTATTATTAGAATCATTAGCCTATTTTATCGGCTTCCGCGTTTATTTATATACACGAAATAAAGAAAGAATCCCAATGGATAAAGCCCTTTGGGTAATTGTTGGGGCAATCTTAGGCGCTGCTTTAGGCTCCAAATTCCTCTATTGGCTTGAAGATCCAAAGAAAACGTTGGAAAATTGGCATAATCTTATTTATTTAATGGAAGGAAAAACAATCGTCGGCGGATTACTAGGCGGGCTGATTGGAGTTGAAACAGCCAAAAAATGCATTGGCTGGACGCGCTCGACCGGCGATGACTTTGTTTTGCCATTGGCTGTTGGTATGATGATTGGCCGAATTGGCTGTTTTTTAACCGGCTTAGATGACCACACTTATGGGACGGCTACAACTTGGATCACCGGGGTGGACTTTGGTGACGGAATAAAGCGGCACCCCACACAGCTTTATGAAATAGCTTTTTTGGGTGCTCTTGCCTTCGCACTTCTTCAGCTAAAGAGAAATAGTATCGGCTGGGAAGGCCTGCTATTTCAGCTGTACATGCTTGGTTATTTAACGTTTCGGTTCATGATTGATTTTATTAAACCAACCCCGCACCCATATTGGCTTTTAAACAATATTCAAGTGGCAAGCTTGCTGGGGATCTTGTATTACATATGGCTCATTAATAAAAAACAAACAGAGAAGAGGAGTGAAATTCATGCCTAACCGGCCGTATTTATTTTATGAATTAACAAACAGCATCTGCTCGACCTGTCATCGTAAAGTGGAAGCCAAGGTCATCATTGAAAATGAAAAGGTTTATTTGGTTAAGCATTGTATGCAGCACGGCAGGGAAAAGGTTTTGATTTCAACAGACGTCGATTATTATAAGTGGTGCCGTGAATTTATTAAGCCCTCGGAAATGCCATATCGCTGGAATACGCCAATTAAATATGGCTGCCCGTATGATTGTGGCCTATGTCCGGACCATGAACAGCATAGCTGTTTGACATTATTAGAGATTACCGAGCGATGCAACCTGAAATGCCCAATTTGCTATGCGGATTCCTCGCCGAATAAAGGGACCTTCCGCAGCATAGAAAAAATAGAATTTATGCTAGATAGCATTATTAAAAATGAGCGTGAGCCTGATATCGTCCAAATTAGCGGCGGCGAACCAACGATTCATCCGCAGTTCTTTGACATCCTGGACATGGCAAAATCACGGCCGATCCGTCATATAATGGTTAATACAAATGGGCTCCGAATTGCCAATGACAAGGAATTCGTCAAGCGCCTAGCCTCGTATTCTCCTGGCTTTGAAATCTATCTTCAATTTGACAGCTTTGAAAAAGAAGCATTGGAGGAATTAAGGGGAGTAGATTTACGAGATATTCGTCAAAAGGCGATTGACCATTTAAATGAATTTAATATATCTACTACACTTGTTGTCACATTGAAAAAGGGATTAAACGACCATGAAGTAGGCAAAATCATTCAATATGGGCTGCAGCAGCAATGTGTCCGCGGGGTGACCTTCCAGCCGATTCAAGCTGCAGGTAGATTGGAAGAATATGACCCTTCTGTTAACCGCTTAACGCTGAGTGAAGTGCGGCAAATGATTATCGACCAATCGAATGTGTTTGGTTCAAAGGACATTATCCCTGTCCCATGCCATCCTGATTGCCTGGCAATGGGCTATGCCTTAAAGCTTAATGGGGATGTGACGCCGCTAACAGGCTTAATCGATCCGAATATTTTGCTGGAAGGCGAGCGCAACACCATCGTTTTTGAACAGGATGATAACATTAAAAATATGATTTTTAAATTGTTCTCATTGAACCATTCTCCGGATTCCTCTGCCTTGTCCTTGAAGGACTTACTATGCTGTCTGCCAAAGGTGGCAATGCCGGGAGAAATCGGATATGACAACGTCTTTCGGGTGATTATTATGCAGTTCTTGGATGCACATAACTTTGATGTCCGTTCCGTTAAAAAATCCTGTGTCCATATCGCCCATCCGGATGGCCGGATTATTCCGTTTGATACGTACAATTTATTTTATCGGGATAATAAGGAAGAAGAATTGAAGAAAATTCAGCAGGAACTGGAAGAACGTACATTTAATAAATAGCACCTTCATAATTAAAGGGGGAGACTGGCATGGTCCAAAATCAAGGAAACACTTCGAAGGATGGAAGTTTAAAAGACCTTTGGCTTGGGATAGGCATCACCATCGGGATCTATCTTATGGGCTTATTGATTTTGTTTGTCTTTTCCCCGATGTTTTTTGCATATTTATGTATAGCCGCCGTTGCCTTGATTTTGATTCCGATCATTTGTTTTTCGAAGGGACGGAAGCGGATGGGCCAGGGGGCTTTGATTGGCCTCGGAATTAATATTCTATTATTTACAGCTTGTTTTGGGATCCTGATTTCCGGGCTGGGTGGTTTATAGAATAGGAGAAGCAGGTGCTTTTTTGAGGTGCCTGCTTTAACATTCATTTATATTGGTTTTGCAACATAGTTATAAATTAATGTGGAAAACTGGGAGGGACACTAATGGATGATCGTTTATTTCGAAATGCGATGGGGAAGTTTGCAACAGGGGTAACAGTGGTGGCAACAGAGGTGGATGGCAAGGCTCACGGAATGACGGCAAATGCGTTTATGTCTGTATCGCTAAACCCAAAACTTGTTGTCATATCAATCGCGGAAAAAGCATCTATGCTTGAAAAAATCAAAAAAAGCAACACATTCTCTGTGAATATCCTGTCGGCTGACCAGCAGGAGTTGTCGATGATTTTCGCAGGGCAGTTGAAGGAGCATCGAGAAGTTGTATTTGATCGGCTTGGCGGGGTGCCAGTTATTGCCGGGGCACTGGCGCAGGCTGCATGTGAAGTAACAGCTACACATGTGGAAGGGGACCATACACTATTTATAGGTAGGGTAATTGAAATTTCCGTTGAAGAATCTAACGCAGACCCGCTTATTTATTTTAGCGGGAAATACAGGTCTCTATCAGAATAGGATATAAGAATCAAAAAATGGATTAAGCCAGCCTAATTCAAACCGCTTGTTTGAAGGGGTGGCTTTTTTTGTTTTGGATAATTATCTCAATTTGATATAGAAATTTGATATCATAGTTTTTGAGAAATAAGTCATTTAGTTAGAGGGAGGAGGAAGATGACATTAACAATTCTTATCTGGGCGGTCGCAAGTGTCTTCATCATCCATGATTTTGAAGAAATAATCGTCATGGAAGGCTGGCTGAAACGGAACGAGAAGGATATTTTAAAGGTCTTGCCAAAAAGGTTCCATAACTACTTTATCCGTGTCTTTCCACGGCACACAGCCGGTTTTGCTTTGGCTGTATTATTTGAGTATATAGGTATTTTGCTGACTATTATTCTGGCAATGGGCGGGGCAGCAAAGCATTGGACTTTAATCGGAATTCTTTCAGTCGTTTCCATTTTGTTTATTCATTCATTTACCCACATTGGCCAGGCTATCATTCTTAGAAGATATACTCCTGGTGTAGTCACGGCCGTTATTTTATTGATCCCGTTTTGTCTATATTTCTATCAATTTGCTTTAGAGATTGAGGCCATTGATTGGCCAATGATTTGGATTAGCATCCCGGTTGGCGTCATCTTAGTGGTTTTCTTTAATCAAGTAGGGCTAATATGGGGGAAGAGACTGGAAACATATCTTTAAATCTATAAGAAAATTTGAGATTTTTATTAGAAATAGGTATATTTCCAATACTCGGACTCGACTTCGGAAATATATCTGCGAATTCCCAAACTTATCTGCGAATCGTTATTATTGGATAAAACAATCCAAAGAAAGTGCCTCAAATCCCCACTTGAGGCACCTCCCATATATAAAAATTATACCCCTTTATAAGCTTGACGCAGGATTTCCATCAGTTCTCTAGTTAATGGACGCTTCGGATTGACGTTTGTATCAGGATCATGGAAGGCATGTAGGGCCATCTCAGTAATCTTGCTTTCATATACAGGTTGGCTAACGCGGCATTCCTCAACGCTTAACGGCATATCGAGCTCTCTCGCTAGGTTGATAACAGCTTCAATCAAGCTTTCAATACCTTCTTCCGTTGTCCGTGCCGGAAGCTCCAGCATTTTTGCCAGCTCAGCATAACGTTTATCGGCCTTATAATACTCATAGCCGGCAAATGGAGTGAATTTTGTCGGCTTAACAGCATTAAAGCGAATAACAAGCGGCAGGAAAATCGCGTTTGCGCGACCGTGAGCGATATTGAACTCGGCTCCAACGGCATGGGCAAGACTGTGATTAATTCCTAAATAGGCGTTATTAAATGCAAGACCCGCAATCGTTGAAGCGTAATGCATTTTCTCGCGGGCCAGCTCATCAGAACCGTCACGGTACGCCCTTGGCAAATACTTAAATACTAGCTGAATGGCCTTAATAATCTGTCCATCTGTAAAATCATTGGCAACGACTGAAACAAAAGCTTCAAGAGCATGTGTTAAGACATCCATTCCAGTGTCTGCCGTGATTTCCTTCGGAACAGTCATCGAGAACTGTGGATCGATGATCGCTACATCCGGTAAAAGTTCAGGATCGGAAAGCGGATATTTAATATTCGCTTTTTTATCCGTGATGACGGCAAAGGAGGTAACCTCCGAACCGGTTCCGGAAGTAGTCGGAATCGCGATAAACTTTGCCTTCTCGCGAAGCTTCGGATACGTCACAACTCGTTTTCTAGGATTAAGAGTTTTCAGTTTCAGAGTGTTAAAGTTTGCTTCAGAATCCTCGTAAAATAACCACATCGCTTTTGCTACATCAAGGACAGAACCGCCTCCTAAGGCAATGATCATATTCGGCTTAGCGTGTCTCATCAGTTCAGCACCCGCCATGACCGTTTCGATGCTAGGGTCCGGTTCCACCTCTGAAAACACCTCATAGTGGACAAAATCAGGTCGTTTTGTTAGAAAATGGAGTACCTTATCGACATAACCGTTTTTCACCGAACTTGGGCTCGTGACAATAAATGCCTTTTTAATATCCGGGATGATTTCCAATGCCTGAACAGAATTCTTACGATAATAAATTTGCGGCGGTGTCCTTAGGATTTGGGCGTTATTATTGCGTTTGGCGACCTTTTTAATGTTTAGTAAATGCATGGCGCCGACATTGACTGAAACGGAGTTGCCTCCATAAGTCCCTGTACCGAGAGTTAGTGTCGGCAGTAAATCGTTATAAACGTTTCCAGTTGCCCCTTGGGCGGAAGGAGTATTGATAAGGATTCGTCCTGCTCTCATTCTCATTGCGTACTGTTCAACAATCTGGTCATTAGCCGTATGAATGGAAGCGGTGTGGCCGAGTCCGCCGTATTCTAATATTGCTTCTGCAAGGTTAAGAGCTTCTTCCGTACTATTTGCTTTATAGCAGGCAAGAACAGGGCTTAGCTTTTCACAGGAAAGCGGATATTTTGGTCCAACACCTTCTAATTCGACCACTAAAACCTTGGTATCAAATGGGACTTCGATTCCGGCCATTTGGGCAATTTTAAAGGCTGGAAGACCGACAATCATCGGATTGAGGAATCCGGTTTCTTCTTTTATCGCTACTTTTTCTAACTGTTTCCTTTCCTCCTCATTTAAAAAGTAACAGTGATTGGCGATCATTTCCGTAATGACTTCGGTATAGATTTCTTTATCGATGATTAAGGCTTGCTCAGAGGCACATATCATTCCATTATCATAGGTTTTCGACATAATCAGGTCTTGGACGGAGCTCTTGATATTGGCAGTTTTTTCGAAATAACAAGGTACATTTCCTGGGCCGACACCAATTGCCGGTTTGCCGGAACTATATGCGGCTTTCACCATGCCAGAACCGCCAGTCGCAAGAATTAGCGATACCTTTGGATGCTTCATTAACATATTGATACCATCTAGAGTGGTAGTTTCCAGCCATTGAATACAATTTTCAGGAGCGCCTGCACGGACAGCGGCTTCTCTTAGAAGTGCAGCTGTGAACCTTCCCGATTTCTGTGAAACAGGATGAAAGGAAAAAATAATCGGATTTCTTGTTTTCATAGAAATAAGAGATTTATAAATGACAGTGGATGTTGGATTTGTTACAGGCACCAGCGCGGCGATGACCCCGACAGGTTCGGCAATTTCATAGCTGCCCTCATGATTGTTTTCACTGATAATGCCGACCGTTTTCAGATTTCGAAGGGTGTGATAAATCATCTCTGTTGCAAACATATTTTTTGTGATTTTATCTTCGTAAAGGCCTCGATTCGTTTCCTCAACAGCCATTCTGGCAAATTTATCGTGGTTCTCGAGTGCAACAATTGCCATATGCTTGACAATTTCATCGACCATTTCCTGCGTAAAGCTGCGAAACTCCGTAGCTGCCTGAGCCGCATTAGCTGCTAATCGGTCAATCATCGAAACTGTCTGCTGTTGCTGTAACATTTTTTCTTCCACTGCCATTGATTGTTCCTCCCCATAAATATTTTATTGTGAATGATTGAACAAGGGAGAATTACTATTTTCCTCCCGTTCAATCTGTTATCAAATATAGCAATTGGGAACCGAGAATTTTGTAGAATTATGCTGCGAAAGTTGGGGAAACCCTTATAAATAGAATAGTTTCAAAGAATGTTCATAATTGCTATTTTTGAAGTGGAAAACACTCTAAAATTTTTATTTTCTAAAAATTTTGATACTATATAATGTATCAAGGCAATCATAAGAAGGGAGTAAAATAATGATTCTACAACTAGAGGACGTTTCGCTCAAACGGAGCGACAAGTGGATTTTAAAAAATGTCAATTGGCAAATAGAAAGAGGGGAGCATTGGGTTTTATTCGGTTTAAACGGTTCTGGTAAAACAGCCATCCTCAATTTGCTGAACGCCTATAATTTCCCGACAAAGGGAAGAATTAATGTTTTAGGAATGGAGTTTGGGAAAACCTATCTTGCTGAAAAGCTGCGCAAGCAAATTGGCTTTGTTTCATCCTCACTTCAGGAAAAATTTCATCCGGGAGATAATGCCTTTGAAGTGGTACTAAGCGGAGCATTCGCTTCCATCGGTCTCTATGAAAATCCAACAAACGAAATACGAATAAAGGCCATTTCCCTACTTGAGGAGCTTGGCTGCATCGATTATGCCAACCGAAATTATGAAACTTTATCACAAGGGGAAAAGCAGCGGGTGTTGATTGCCCGCGCGTTAATGGCTGACCCGTCTTTGCTGATTCTAGATGAGCCAACGAACGGTCTGGACTTTATTGCCCGTGAAAAACTATTGGAATCAATCGAAACGATTGCCAAAAATCCAAATGCACCAGCCATCATTTATGTTACTCATCATGTGGAAGAAATTCTGCCTGTATTTAATAAAACCTTATTGCTGAAGGATGGGCAGGTTTTTGCAGCAGGAAACACCGGTGAAATGTTATCGAGCGAGAGCCTTACCCAATTTTTCAATCTCCCGGTTCGGGTTTCTTGGGAAAATGAAAGACCATTTCTGTCAAAGTTGCAGGTGACACATCAAAATAGTTAGAAGAATAGGATATCCCGTATGGAGGGATATCCTATTCTTTTAAATCAAGCATATCTTTAATTCGCTTGCAATACTCCTCTTTTGGATAGGTTTGATACAAACCGCTAGACAAGCGGACAGGGTCGCCGAAGAAGTACCGTTCATACTGGGTTTGCCTTGTGCCAAATGAGCTCATCGTCAGGTCCCAGGCCAATCGAAAAAGCTTCACACGGTCCTCAGCATGTTTGCTTGAGCCTTTCAGGTAAATGTCCAAATCTTTTTTTAGAGGTGAAGCAAAATCCTTTTCCGTTGGTAAGGTAATCATTCCGCTCGCACCAATTAATTGAATGATTTCACTGAATCTAGGATAAATTTTTGGAAAGACATTACTAGCAACTTTAAGGGGGATGAGACTTGGCCTCATATAACCACACTCATCTAATGCCGCTTCTTCCTCTGACTTAAGTAAAAGTGCCTTCATCGTTTCAAGACCGATGATGATTTCAGAAAGCTTTTCCTGTATATGCTGATATCCGTAAACATTTATGGTATCCGCCAAGGTTTCAGCAAGTCCCAGAAGAAATTCAGTTTTCACAGTCTGCCTTGTAATGGCCTGATGGTAGGCATGATTATGAAATGAGCTTTTGAGCATGAAGTCATTAGCCGCACCCACATTTTCGTAAAAAAAGACTCTCTCCCATGGCACCAGGACATGATCAAAAACCAAAATAGTATCCATTTCTTCATAGCGCGAGCTTAGCGGATAATCAAAGGAAGACTTGCCACCCACGAACGATTCCCGACAAATAAATTTTAAGCCTTCCGTATCGGAGGGGATGGAAAAGGCATAAGCATCCGTCTCATTCATAACACCGCCAGCTGAATAAACAAGGACCTCGTCGGTTAAACCTCCTTGTGTCGCTAACAGGCGGGCACCCTTAATAATAATTCCATTTTCATTTTTTTCAACAATCTTGGCGGCAATAGGTTCTTTTGATGTTTCAAAGTAGATTTGCGACCGGTTAACCTGAGGGGTTATAAAAGTATGGGTAAACGAGAGATCTTGATTCTTTGCTCTTTCATAGAGGGAAATAATATTTTCCGGAAAGCAATTCTCACTCCCTTTTAAAAATAAGGCGGAGGAGGCAAAGGCCATAACGACTGAATTCATATAATCCGGACTTCTACCCATCAGCCCATTGGTATGCCTGGCCCAAATTTCAATCATTTCCCGCCTTCTTTTTAAATCCTCTTTCGTCAATGGCTGTAAATAGGATAGCCCAATCCGTTCTCCCGTTTCTGGAGATAGAAAGGTTAGCTTTTCTTTCAGGGTCGAATCAAACTGCAAATCATATAATGATGCTTTACTTTGAATTAGACCTCTAAATGCAGGATGTTCAGAAATATCCCCTTCCAATAGTTCTCCATCCAGCCAAATTTCTTTGTTTAACCGATTCATTCGCTCGATAAATTCTTTTCCGTTAATTGCTCCCATTTGACCACTCCCTAATACATGGAGCATTAAAAGTTTTGTAATTTATTTTATTGGGAAAGTGTTTGTCCTGCATGGGTTATCCAAACAATTGGACGAATTTGGGTATCGGTGGAAATTTTAGTGGGGGATTATTCAAAAATAGGGAAAAAGTGGTGTGTGAAAAGATTGTAATGAGGACTTTAGTCGAATGTCTACAGTCCTTTAAAAATAATATAATGAAAATTGAGAAAAAGAGAAAGGGAGAGGTTGAAACGATGAAGAAGAAGATTGTTGGAAGCGCTTTATCTGTTGCTTTAGGAGCTTCGGTTATTTTTAGCGGAGGGATTTCAAAAAGCAGTGCTGCACCTGTGGACAAGGAATACATAGTTGTTTTTAAGTATCAATCCCAGCTGCCAGCCGGATATGAAAAATTAATTAAGGATGCCGGCGGGAAAGTGACAGGTAAACTGGATAAACTAGGGGCTGTTGAAGTAAGTTCAACGAATACTGCGTTTTTGGACAAGGTGAAAAAATCGAACCTAGTTCTGGATGCTGGGGTTGAACATACCATTTACCCTGAAAAACCAGTTTATCAGGAAGCAGTTACACTTGACGATATAACTGACGGAGCAGATGTCTATAAAAATTATCAGTGGGATATCAAACAGGTAACGAATAATGGGGCGTCGTGGAATCTGGCTGGAGGAACCGGCAAGACAGTTTCCGGGGATGACATTGTTGTGGGTGTTATTGATACGGGTATTGACTATAACCATCCAGATATTAAACCCAATTATGCCTATGGAAAATCATTTGTTCCGGGATATCCAGATGCTATGGATGAAGATGGCCATGGAACTCATGTTGCTGGTTCAATTGCCGGTAAGGGGAGAATTTTAGGAATTGGACCGGATCTGAAAGTAGCAGCCTACCGTGTCTTTGGACCAACAGGCGGTGCTGAAACTGCTCATATTGCAGATGCTTTGATGACAGCAGCTGATGACAATGTTGATGTAGTGAATATGTCCCTAGGCGGGTACGATTGGTTCCAAGACCCTGAGTATGCTACAAAAGATGTTGTAGCAGATGTTCGCTTATTTAACCGTGCCATTCAATACGCCATCCAAAAAGGGGTAACAGTTGTTGGATCTGCCGGTAATAATGGCGTAGATATTAGCAGTCCGGGAAAATTAGCTGGTGATGACAAAGGTGCTGTTCACAGAAGCCCAAGCAGTCAAACCATGATTCGGGTTTCAGCGGGTGGAGCTCTAAAAAATCTAGCATTCTATTCTAATTACGGCGTAGGAAAAATTGATGTAATGGCACCAGGCGGTGATCTAGGGCCAAATTATGATCCTGCTACAAAAACAGGAAGAGACAATTCTTATCTTTGCTATAGTTCTGTACCGGGAGGGTATTCTGGTTATGCCGGCACCTCAATGGCTTCACCAAAAACAGCTGCCTTAGCGGGAGTAATCATTGCGAAGTACGGAAAAGACGTTCTTAAACCTGCGCAAGTAAAACAAATCATCCAGTCTTCAGCGGAAGATGTGTTCAAACCAGGCTATGATGAAAAGGCTGGGTTTGGATTAATCAATGCGGTTAGTGCCTTAAAATAATAATAATGAACCAAAAAAAGCGATCGGTTTTGATCGCTTTTTTTTATTATTTCCAAATCACACGCCGACAAAAAAAATATCTCAAATTCGAGATACTTCACTTGACGATAATTTATGTAAGAGATATTATGGTTACGTAAAGTAACCAAGGATATTTTAAGTTCCTTTTAAATAAAAGTTATCAAAGTGTGGAATTTAAAAAGGTTAGGGGTGAAACAAATGATAGAAGTGACAGTGAAATTAAATTATAAAGGAAAAAATTATTTAACCAATGTAATTGTCAACAAGGACACACCTGAAAAACAAATTTTGCATATCGCACAAGAGCAAATTAAGAAACAATGGCTAAATTAAAAAATGAATCTCCAGATCTTTAAATGAAAAAGGGACAGAAGGCCTTGAATGAAAAAAGAAGTTGGAGAAAAAGCTGTAGTTTATATTTGTTGGAATGGCAGAAGCTGTCATTTCAATCAATCGTCATAAAAAGATTATCACGAAAGTCCACAGGTAGAAAAGACGAACATGGGGGAAAGAAGCATGGAATCAATGACCTTTGTCTTATTTGGAGCAACAGGGGATTTAGCAAAGAGGAAAATTTTCCCTGCACTATACAATTTGTATGTTGATCAAAAATTACCAAAGTCCATTTCCATTATCGGACTCGGTAGAGGAGATCTATCCCACCGAGAATTCCAAGAAAAAGTAAAAGAATCTGTCTTGGATTTTTCACGCCGCTTAGAACATGATGCAGCGAGTATGGGAGAATTTTTAGATGACTTCCGCTACAGTAAGTTGGATGTTAACCGCAAAGAAGATTTTCAAGCTTTACTTCAGTTAGTGAAGCAGCGTGAAGAGGAGCTAAATTTAGAAGAAAATCGGATGTTTTATCTTTCAGTAGCACCAGAGTTTTTTGACACCATTGCCTTAAATATAAAAAATAGCGGGCTTGGTCAGACAAAAGGCTGGAAAAGATTAATCATTGAAAAGCCATTTGGCCATGATCTCCAATCTGCACGTGAACTGAATGAAAAACTAAGCCGTGCCTTTGCGGAAGAGGAAATCTATCGAATCGACCATTACTTAGGTAAGCCAATGGTTCAAAATCTCGAAGCTTTGTCATATGCAAACCCGATTCTACAGTCCCTTTGGAGTAAAAAACATATTGCCAATGTCCAAATTACAGCAAGTGAGACGGTTGGGGTAGAAAAGAGAGCAGGCTATTACGATCATGCAGGAGCAATACGCGATATGGTTCAAAACCATTTGCTGCAAATTCTGATGATGACAGCGATGGATACACCCGAAAAAATCAATGCTGCAGAAATAAGAAAGATGAAGCAGAAGGTCATGGAGTCACTGCGTCCTTTAAAAGAAGAAGATGTTCAAAATGATATTGTCCGCGGGCAATACATTTCTGGAGAGGTAAATGGTCAGTATGTACCTGGGTATTTAGGAGAGCCAGGAGTCAATCCTCCTTCCACCACAGATACATTTGTTGCTGCTCGTTTGTGGATTGATAATCCATCTTGGGCTGGGGTTCCTTTTTATATCCGCACAGGAAAGAGAATGAAGGAAAAATCAACGCGGATTGTCATCGAATTCAAAAATAATGCGAACCACCAATATAAAAATTCTCAAATGGATCCTAACTTATTGGTTATTGAAATCAATCCTAATGAAAATATTTCTTTCCAATTAAACAGTAAAAACCCATTGAACAATGGAAAAGTAGAACCTGTTAAGATTGATTTTTCGAAGGAACAAACAGAATTTGGAGTACCTGAAGCGTATGAAAGACTTATTTATGATGCTTTTAATGGAGATTCTACTTTCTTTGCTCATTGGACGGAAGTTGAATTGTCATGGGAATGGGTTCAGCCGATTCTGAATGCATTCGAGGACAATCGAGTACCGCTCTATGAATACAATTCAGGTTCTTATGGTCCTGTTGCAGCTGATTTATTGCTTTTGGAAAATGGCTTTAAATGGTGGCTCAATGAAACAATTCAAGAAAGCAAGGAAAAGGTACTACACACCTAAGAATATCCAGGAGGAAAAATAAATGATGTCACAAAACATTGAAAATCTATCCGTTACTACCATTCGTACTTTATCAATTGATGCAATTAATGCAGCAAATTCAGGTCATCCTGGTCTCCCGATGGGGGCAGCGCCAATGACGTATGCATTATGGGCAAATCATCTTCAACACAACCCTGAAAACCCAAAATGGTTTAACCGGGACCGCTTTGTTTTATCGGCGGGCCATGGATCAAGTTTGCTGTATAGCATGCTTCATTTAGCCGGCTATAATGTCACCATTGATGATTTGAAAAACTTTAGGAAGTTAAACAGCAGAACGCCAGGTCATCCTGAATTCGGTCATACACAGGGAGTAGAAGCAACCACAGGTCCATTAGGCCAAGGAATTGCAAACGCAGTTGGAATGGCAATGGCAGAAGCACATTTAGCAGCAAAGTTTAATAAAGAGGGACATCCGGTTATTGATCATTATACTTATGCGTTAGTTGGTGATGGCGATTTAATGGAAGGAATCTCCTATGAAGCGATGTCGATGGCTGGTCACATGAAACTTGGGAAATTGATTGTACTATATGATTCAAATGATATTTCTCTGGATGGGGAGTTAAACGTTTCGTTCTCTGAAAATATTGAGAAAAGAGTAGAATCAGCACACTGGCACTATTTAAGAGTAGAAGATGGAAATGACATCGAAGCCATTTCTGAAGCCATTGAAGCAGCCAAACAAAATACAGATCAGCCAAGCTTGATTGAAATCAGAACGATTATTGGATATGGAAGTCCAAAGGTGGCGGGAACAAATAAAGCACATGGAGCACCACTGGGGGCAGAAGAAGGAAAAGCAACCAAACAAGCCTATAACTGGCTTTATGAAGAAGATTTCTATGTTCCAGAAGAAGTAAAAGAGCATTTTGCACAATTAAAGCGTAAAGGGATTGATGCTGAACAAAGCTGGATGAGCTTGTTCGAATCCTATAAGCAAGCCTACCCAGAATTAGCCAATCAATTAACAAATGCTATAGAAGGAAAAGTTTTGATTGATGCAAAAGATATTTTAACCTTTGATACAGGAAAAGCTGTTTCAACACGTGTGGCCAGCGGAGAAGCCATCAACCATTATGTGATATCTGTTCCAGCGATATTTGGTGGAAGTGCAGACTTATCCCATTCAACGATGACGGAAATAAAAGGGGAACAAATTTACGCCGTTGAATCATACGGTGCGCGCAATGTTTACTTTGGAGTTCGTGAACATGCAATGGGCGCTGCAGCCAATGGTATGGCCTATCATGGCGGTATAAAACCTTTTGTAAGTACATTCTTTGTCTTTAATGATTATCTTCGTCCGTCTATCCGCCTGGCGGCATTATCAAAGCTGCCAGTGACCTATGTATTTACACATGATTCCATTGCAGTTGGAGAGGATGGGCCTACACATGAACCGGTTGAACATCTGGCAGCACTTCGTTCCATTCCGGGCTTAACGGTTATTAGACCAACAGATGCAAATGAAACAGCAAGTGCTTGGGCATATGCACTCCAGCAAACAGAGGGACCTGTTGCATTGATTCTTAGCCGCCAAAACTTGCCAGTGTTTAATGAAACAAAAGCAAATCTAGAGAACCTATCTAGAGGAGCTTATGTATTAGCAGAAACAACTTCATCACCAGATGTCATTTTAATTGCTACTGGTTCAGAGGTGACCTTAGCAGTGAACGCAAAAGCAGAACTTGAAAAGGAAAATATTTCTGTTCGCGTTGTTTCAATGCCAAGTTGGGAATTGTTTAGCCAGCAAGCTAAAGAATATAAAGAAGCGGTACTCCCTTCATCGAATTCAAAACGTGTTGCCATTGAAATGGGTATTTCACTTGGCTGGGAACGGTTTGTTGGATTTGAAGGAAAAATCCTTTCAATTGAGACATTTGGTGCCTCAGGCGATGGAACTGCAGTCATGAAAGAGTTTGGTTTTACTACAGATAATGTAGTCCGTATCTCAAAAAGCGTCCTAAATCCTTCCTAAGAAGGGTAAATAAAATATAGCAAAATATTCATATTCAATTGGAGGAAAACATAATGAAGGTTGGACTTATTGGTTTAGGAAAAATGGGCTTAAACTTGGGACAAAATTTAATCGACCACCATCATGAAGTGGCAGCATATGATGTAAATCCAAGTGCAGTAGAAAATATGAAAGAATATGGAGCTGTCGGTGTATCAAGTTATAAAGAACTCGTTCAGTCCTTAGAACATCCAAGAATTTTGTGGATTATGGTCCCTCATGCGGTTGTAGATTCCGTAATTGGTGAAATCACACCATTTTTGGAAAAGGGGGATATTGTGATCGAAGCAGGTAATTCCCATTATAAAGAATCAATCCGCCGGTATAATGAACTGGCTGCACATGGTGTAAGGTTTATGGATGCAGGGACATCAGGCGGTATGGAAGGTGCTCGCAATGGAGCTTGTTATATGATCGGCGGAGACCCTGATGCCTGGGAGGTGGTGGAGCCTATTTTTAAAGATACTGCTGTTGAGAATGGCTTCTTATATGCGGGTAAAGTTGGCAGCGGGCATTTCTTGAAAATGGTTCATAATGGCATCGAGTATGCCATGATGGCTGCGATAGGCGAAGGCTTTGAAGTGCTGGAGAAAAGCGAATTTGATTTTGATTACGAAAAGGTCGCAAGAGTTTGGAATAATGGATCTGTTATTCGTTCATGGCTGATGGAATTAACCGAAAATGCATTTTCTAAATACCCAAACTTGGAAGAAATTAAAGGGATTATGCATTCCTCAGGTGAAGGAAAATGGACAGTAGAAGCAGCATTAGATCTTAAGACTGCTACGCCAGTTATTGCCATGTCATTATTAATGCGTTATCGCTCCCTAGAGGATGACACCTTTACAGGAAAAGTGGTAGCGGCGTTAAGAAATGAATTTGGCGGACATGTTGTCGAAAAGAATTAAAAAAATACTAAATTAAATCTGGAGGAAAAATACCATGAAATTTTTTATTGATACTGCAAACTTAGATGAAATCAAAAAAGCCTATAAGATTGGCGTATTATCAGGTGTAACCACCAACCCTTCTTTAGTAGCGAAAGAAGGCGTCAAATTTGAAGATCGGATTGCTGAGATTCTTAATGCCGTACCAGAGGTAGAGTCTGTCTCCGCTGAAGTAACACCTAATGCTTTGACAGCGGAACAAATGATTGCGGAAGCAAACGAGCTCATCAAAATTAATGGCGGCGATAAGAATATAACCATTAAACTTCCAATGACATTGGATGGCTTAGAGGCATGCCGTTATCTAACTAAAAAAGGTGTTAAAACGAATGTTACCCTTATTTTTAGTGTGAACCAAGCATTATTGGCTGCACGCGCAGGCGCAACTTATGTTTCACCATTCTTAGGCCGATTAGATGATATCAATGAAGATGGTGTCCAACTTGTTGCGAAAATTGCTGAGTTGTTCCGAGTTCAAAACTTGGATGCACAAATCATTGCTGCATCTGTCCGCCATCCAGACCATGTTACTCGTGTAGCAATGGCTGGAGCTCATATTGCAACCATACCATTTAAGGTTATTGAACAATTATCAAAACATCCTTTAACAGACCAAGGACTTGAAAAGTTTGCAGCTGACTGGAAAACTGTATAAAAACGATTAAAAGCCTAAGGGCGTTATTTTTCGACTTAACGCCCTTACATAAATAAACTGAAGAGGAGAACAAACGTATGTCTATTACTTTTGATTATTCTAATACATTATCTTTCATGCAGCAGCATGAGGTAGATTATTTAAGTAATTTTGTAAAAGCTGCCCATGAAATGCTTCATGAGAAAAAAGGACCGGGATCTGACTACCTTGGTTGGGTAGATTTACCGCATAACTACGATAAAGCAGAATTTGCGCGTATCAAAGCGGCAGCTGAAAGAATTCGCAGTAATTCAGATGCTTTAATTGTCATAGGCATCGGTGGCTCCTATCTTGGTGCAAGAGCAGCCATTGAAGCATTGTCCCATACGTTTCATAACCAGATGGATGATAAAACAGAAATTTATTTTGCCGGACAAAATATAAGTGCAACTTATATTTCCCACTTGTTTGATGTGCTGAAAGACAAGGACATTTCCGTCAATGTCATTTCTAAATCAGGAACAACTACAGAGCCCGCCATTGCGTTCCGGATTTTCCGTGATTATATGGAGAAAAAGTACGGGAAAGAAGAAGCAAAAAAACGTATTTATGCGACAACGGATCGTGCGAAAGGGGCTTTAAAAACTCTTGCTGACGAGGAAGGTTATGAAACCTTTGTTATTCCTGATGATGTTGGGGGCAGATACTCCGTATTAACTGCAGTAGGATTATTACCGATTGCAACTGCTGGCTTGGATATTGATAAAATGATGGCAGGTGCTGCCGCTGCTGCGGATAAGTATAATAATCCAAACTTGGCAGAAAATCAAAGTTATCAGTATGCTGCTGTCAGAAATGCCCTTTACCGAAAAGGAAAATCAATTGAACTATTGGTGAACTTTGAACCATCCCTTCATTATGTATCTGAATGGTGGAAACAGTTATTAGGCGAAAGTGAAGGAAAGGACCAAAAAGGACTTTATCCAGCTTCTGTCGATTTATCCACTGATCTTCACTCCATGGGACAATATGTACAAGAAGGACGCCGTGACCTTATTGAAACTGTTATATCCGTAAAAGCACCTAAACTAGATATTACACTTAAGGAAGAGGCCGCTGATCTGGATGGCTTAAACTATCTTGCTGGTAAAACAATGGACTATGTCAATAAGAATGCTGCACAAGGTACGGTTTTAGCCCATGTTGATGGAGGAGTTCCTAACCTATCCGTAGAGCTGGATCAATTAAATGAGTATACCTTCGGTGAAATGGTTTATTTCTTCGAAAAGGCATGTGGAATAAGCGGTTTGCTAATGGGAGTTAATCCTTTTGACCAGCCAGGAGTTGAAGCATATAAAAAGAATATGTTTGCACTTCTGGGCAAGCCAGGATTTGAAGCGGAAAAAGCAGAATTACTAAAACGCATTTCTAAATAATTGGAACATAAGAAACATCCTTGTCTTAATTGAAGATAAGGGTGTTTTTAATTATTGGTTTGGTTTTAAATTTCCGATTTATATAAACAAAGTAACTAACAAATACTATTTCTAAATTAAAATGGAGATTTTGTTATTTCAAAACAATCTTATTTGTTTTTTTTAATATATGCTTTTGTTTTGGGCATTTTCCACTATACATATGTAAGTCCTGAAGTAAAAACGGATATGGAGTGATTGTAAATGGACAGCAATAATTGTGACTTTTCACCTATGAAACAAAATTTAGAAGATGGCATTCAACAACTGATTCTTATGCTCCAATCCAATTTAGAAATTCTGGGCAACGAAAATTTTTGTGTATTGGGAAGTCTTGAGGATGTTAAAGAACATCTAATGGAAATTGAATCAATGGCTGCTTCTTTTTATTTGAATTGCTATTTATCATCTTTTACAGACACTTATGAACATTTATCCACTGCTGCTCAACACCTATCGAAACACAGGCATGGCGCCTTAATTGTTGTTGAACGTTGTGATTTGGTCGAGCCTATTATTCAAAAAGGTACAACAATAGGAGCAATAGTAACACCTAAATTATTGGAATCGATTTTTTACCCGGGCAATCCACTGCATGATGGGGCTGTTTTAATTCGGGGAAACCACGTTGTATCGGCAGGAAATGTCCTTCCATTAACAACAATTATAATTGAAGAAAAAAAACTTGGAACACGGCATCGAGCAGCTCTTGGTATTTCAGAGCGAAGTGATGCGCTAGCATTGGTTGTATCCGAAGAAACGGGAAAAATTTCATTTGCATTAAAAGGGAAGCTATATCCAATTAACACAACTCAACCCATTAAATTTGAACTTCATTAAAGATCTATTAAATATTAAGGAGGTTCCTTGTGATTAAAAAACTATTTTTTATCTTTATTTTAGTTTTTATGATTTTAATGATTCCCATTTCAACTTATGCCCAAGTAATCCATGAAGTGAAATATGGCGACAGCCTGTCCAAAATTTCGAAACAGTACCAAATTAACAAAGACAATCTGGCTGAGCTAAATGGTTTAGCTAAAAATGCCCAACTAGTCCTAGGTCAAGCATTGTTAATACCCGAGGCGAACTATATAGTTCAACCTGGTGAAAGTGTTTGGGAAATAGCTAATCGTCACGCCATTAGTGAGGAAACATTGATGCGGCAAAATGGTTTAAAAAGTCGTGTGATTTTTCCAAGACAGAAATTGAGTATTCCTCGACCGCCGAAAATGAACATTTGGACAGGTACCTACTTTGTTCCAAAAGATAAGAATTCTAATGCTTGGATGCTGAAAAATTATAAAAGTACTCTTAGTAGTATTTTCGTGTTTGAGTATCGCTCTGACGAACAAGGAAACATCATCGAAACGCCTGAAAACCAGTCACATAAGATTGCGTGGAAAGAGAACCTCCCGCCATTCGCAACTCTTACAAATCTAAGCGAAAAGGGATTTGATCCGAATCTTACTCATAAATTAATAAGCACTCCTTGGTTAAGGCAGAAATTTGTTAAAAATATTTATGCTCTTTTAGATAGTCATGACTATAAAGGAATAGTCATTGACTTTGAACAAGTAAAGACAAAAGATCGGGCGAACCTTAACCAGTTTATTGTGGAATTAGCTGCAAAGCTGCATCCAGCAGGAATGGAAGTTATGATGGCGGTGCCTCCAAAAGAAGGAGATCAAATTCCAGCTTATTCTACAGCCTATGATTACCGAACGCTTGGGAAATACCTAGATAAAATGTTTTTAATGACTTATGATTGGCATTGGCCAGGGGGGCCCTCAGGTCCGATTGCTCCAATAGACAAAGTAAAAGCAACCCTTGATTATGCCGTTTCAGTTGTAGATAAATCAAAGTTGATGCTTGGAATTCCTCAATATGCCTATGACTGGGTTATCGGAACTAATAAGCGATCAGGCTCTGCTTATTCCACCCAACATGCCATTGACTTGTATACTGGTTATCAAAGTCAAGTTCACTATGATGAAAATGCTGCTGCGCCTTGGTTCCGTTATATTGACAAAAAAGGAAATCACCATGAAGTATGGTTTGAGGACCCACGAAGCCTGCTTGTTAAGTTCCGTCTTGTTCGTCAATATGGATTAGCTGGAATGGGCTGCTGGCATCTGGGTCTAACTATGCCCCAAACAGAAAAAATGCTGCTTGAGGAATTTAATGTGCACTAATCATTAATTTGAAAACCGCCAAGGAGGTACAAAAATGCCCAAAATCACTGTTTTGGGACATGGGACTTTTGATGTTGAACGTGGGAAAAAGTTGGTACTAGCATTAGAAGATAACGGTGTAAAAATCCTGCACCAATGTGGTGGGAAGGCAAAATGTACAACCTGCAGAGTAGAAATATTGGGGGGGAAATATTGCGATTTAACAAATGTTGAAAAAAATGCATTTTATGAGAAGGGAATTTTTGATGATCATTTACGTCTGTCCTGTCAAATCCGCGTTGATGGAGATTTAGAGGTACGGCCAATAATGACGGTGGAAAATTCCGGGATGAATGAAGGTCCAAGGCCTGAAGGTTGAAAAATTTAAGTTACAAGCATAGGTAGAGTCAAAATGAGAAGAATTAGAAAAAACCCTTAAATAAGATTCAATTGAGTTAAAAAGAGCTGCTTAATTATGTATGAAGATTTACAAAGATAGTTTAAAAGTGAGTTAAAAAGGCAAATTTAAAAACAGTAAAAAGCTAATCGATACTTCGGTTAGCTTTTACCATTATGAAACTAAGGGATATTGAGTATATTCCTCTTCAATTGAATTTAAAGTTTTGAAAGTTTCTACTACCTGTATGTCACCACTATAAATGCTCCTAAAAACAAGAAATTTTGTGGCGAAATATGCCCTTGTAATCACTAGATGACTGTTAACGTGTTTCTAGATATGTATTCCTTAATTAGGATATCAAATAAGAGTGAAGGAAATAATCTAATAACGAATAATATTTATGGTGTGTTATGGAAAATGTATTAGTATAACTATTACCTATTTGAAAGGAAGAACATATGTGGAAAAAAAGTTGTTAAACTTACTTACATCATTATGCCTCGTTTCTCTTCCCTTTTTATTCAGAGGATCAAAAATGAGAGAAAATCTAGTTATTTTTTTCTCAAAAGGAGTTATTGCAACATTAATTGATGCCTATGTTGTAGGGACAAAGAGAATTGAATACCCTGTTCGTCCTTTTCCTAAAATTTTTAAAACAAACATTATTTATGACATATTATTTTTTCCGATTTTAAGTGTAATCTGGGTTAAAATGTCATATAATGACAACTTTTTGAAAATCCTTTTAAAAAGTTTAATTTTTAGTGTGCCTATGAGTATCGGTCAATGGTACTTTGAAAAGAATTCCCGACTATTTAAATGGAAAAAATGGTCACCGTTTCATACTTTCGGAAGTGTAAGCTTTACTTTGTTTACTATAAGAGGATTGGTTGGATTAATAAAGAAATTGGATAAATTAAAACATCCAAATATAGCCGAATGATAAAGGTTGATTTTATGAAAACCTATGTTTTATCCTTGTGTTTACAGGAACAGAGCCATTACCCTACAGTAATTGCTCTGCTCTTTAAGGATTAAGGATTTTCTTTTTTGTTCTTCAAGCTATATTTTCCCTTAGAACCTTGAAGTGAATTTCTTCATCACTTACATTTAATAATCTTTCCAGTACAGCTAATTTTACCTTTAACTCTTTCATTTCCAATCCAGTAAATACATTTTCCTTTTTTAAGTTATTGATCATGTCTGTTACCATGTGTTTAAAAGATTGCGATTCGACTAATAAATAACGAATTAATTCAATTGCAGCTTCTTTTTCTTGTTTATTTTTGACGGCAAAAATACTTTGGATCTCAGGCTCTATAATGAAAAGAGACTGTAAATCTTCCGAAATTCTGATACTAACGTAACTTTTTTTAGTACCATAATATTCGTCTTCTCTAATCCGAATAAGATCTAGGCCAATCTTAAATTCATAATAGGAAGTACTCTTATCAAGAGAGCGGAAGCCGTTAATTACAATGTTTGATTTTTTATCAATAAAAATTTCTTTTTCAAATCTAGTTTGAATTACTTTGGATTCTAACATATTCATTTTCTTTCCCTCTTTCCAAAAATAGTTTTATATTAAAAGTAACATGTATACTAAAAGTAACCTAACTACATTATAGTAAACTTGGTTAAATAAATCAACAAGGTTGTCTGAGATTTTGTTAGGAAAGCTTCCTTCTATTTAAATTATTATTTATCATCCTTTCCTTAGTTCAATAGTTGTTGACAAGTGGGGAAGATGATATATAATAAAAATATCCTTAATTCAAGATATTTTAATTCAAGAAGTTTAAAATTTTGATTAAAAAGGTAAAGAGGAAGTGTTTAAAATGGTAACTTTATATCTTTCACCAAGTTGTACCTCATGCCGAAAAGCGAGAGCTTGGTTTGAGGATCATCAAATTCCTTTTAAAGAAAGAAATATTTTTTCTGAAAAACTTACAACAGATGAGATTAAGAATATCCTTCAATTTACAGAGGAAGGAACAGATGAAATTATCTCGACAAAGTCAAAAGCTTTCCAGAAGTTGAATGTAAATATGGATTCTTTATCACTTCAAGAATTATATAAAATTATTGAAGAAAATCCTGGGTTATTAAGAAGACCATTAATCCTAGATGAAAAAAGATTTCAAGTAGGTTTTAATGAAGAGGAAATACGTAGTTTTCTGCCACGTAATAGGCGTGTATTCCAACTTGATGAAATTGGTAGCTTTTATAAAGAAGTTCAATAAAATATTTTTTTAATAAATATCTCGAAATCGAGAATATCAATTCAAGAATAACTTAAATAAATCTACAATAAATTGATATCATAATTAAAAAGGAAGTATCGGTGAGATTTTTGAAATCGAACGACCTAAATAATCCATTTAAGAATGGAGATAAAAAAATGCAAAAAACTGCTGGTATTCATCATATTTCAGCGATGGTAAACGATGCCCAACGAAATATTGATTTTTATGCAGGCGTCCTAGGGCTTAGGCTTGTTAAAAAAACAATAAACTTTGATCGACCTGAAGTGTACCATCTATATTTTGGCAATGAATCAGGTCAACCAGGTACTGTCATCACTTTTTTTCCATGGGCTAAACAATTAAAAGGTCGAATTGGTATGGGGCAAGTTGGTGTAACCAGTTATATCATACCGAAGGGTTCAGTTCCATTTTGGGAGAGTCGATTAGGTCAATTCGGAGTTGAGTTTACTTCATCCACTCGATTTGGTGAAAAATATTTAAAATTTAACGATCCAGATGGGCTGCAACTTGAACTGACTGAACGAGATGAAGGACCCATGAATACTTGGAACTTTGGAGGAGTTCAAGCCGAACATGCCATTAAAGGTTTTGGTGGTGCTGTTCTGATTTCGGCACAGCCTCATAAAACGACGGACGTGCTAGAAAATACTTTGGGATTGGAATGTATTGGGCAGGAGAATGAATTCCTTAGATTTAAATCTGAAGGACATCTTGGGAATACGATAGATATTCAATTAAATCCTTCAGTCAGAGGGCTGATGGGGGCTGGAACGGTTCATCACATAGCATGGAGAGCAAAGGATGAAGAAGATCTTCTAAGATGGAGTTCACTTCTCCAAGACAAAGGATACAATCCAACAGAAATTCGTGATCGAAACTATTTTAAAGCAGTGTATTTTCATGAAGAAGGGGGGATCCTCTTCGAAATAGCGACAGACCCGCCAGGTTTTACGGTTGATGAATATGCAGGTGAACTGGGAAGAAAGCTGATGCTTCCATCGTGGTTAGAGTCAAAAAGAGAAGAATTAGAAAAAACCTTACCGCCTGTGAATGTTCGTGTACTGGAAGGAGATAAATAAAAAAGGATTCTAATGAGTAAAAAATCGGGAATAATAAATTTAAAAGAATGACAAAATAGGTGGTGTGACAAATGGGGTTCTTATCTAAATTATTTGGAAGTAAATTAGAAAAGGAGACAGAAAAAATGACAAATGTAAAATTAGCAGTAATTTATTACAGCATGGGTGGAACAAATTATCAACTAGCAAGATGGGCTGAAGAAGGTGCTAAAGAAGCTGGTGCAGAAGTAAAGGTATTAAAAGTACCAGAATTAGCTCCACAATCAGCTATCGAAGGAAATCCGGTTTGGAAAGCTACAGTTGAAAAAACAAAGGATGTACCAGAAGTGAAATTAGAAGACCTAGAATGGGCAGATGCGATTATTTTCAGTGTGCCTACTCGATTCGGTAACATGCCATCTCAAATGAAACAATTCCTAGATACAACTGGTGGTCTTTGGTTTAATGGGAAGCTAGTGAATAAAGTTGTTAGTGCAATGGCTTCAGCACAAAACCCTCACGGTGGACAAGAGGCAACCATTTTATCACTTTATACAACCATGTATCATTGGGGTGCAATTGTTGCTGCTCCTGGTTATACTGACCCTGTAACATTTGGTGCAGGTGGTAATCCATATGGAACAAGTGTGACAGTTGGACAAGATGGAAAAATGATTGAGGATGTTCAAGCCGCTGTAAAACATCAAGCTAAGCGTACAGTTACAGTTGCAGAATGGGTTAAAAAAGCAAATCAATAAACGGAATAAATAGAATAAATAGAATAAAAAGAGCTAATCAAAGGTGAACTGACCTATTAAAATGAGACAACGAAAAAGCACCAATTTATGCTGCCTGTTCCCTAAACTCAATAGGGGACAGATAGTTTAATTTTGCCTGAAGTCGTGTTTGATTATAATGATTGATGAACTTCTCAACTCTTTCGATTACAATAGAATTTGTAAGAAACTCTCTTCCTTGAGAGTAGAATTCTTCCGACTTTATGGTGGAGTGGAAGGATTCAATAACGGCATTATTCAAGCAATTGCCTTTCCTAGACATGCTTGTGGTAATGCCTTTTTCTTTTGCTATTCTTTGAAATGAATGGGACGTATACTGAGCTCCCTGATCGCTATGTAATATTAAGCCACTCGTATCACGGCCTTCTACAGCGTCTTTTAATGTGTTTACCACTAAAGACACATCTTGGCTGGTACTAATTCGGTATGCGATTATTTCATTATTAAATAAATCCATGATTGTACTTAAATACAACATAGATTGGCCGAATGGCAGATAAGTAATATCTGTAACCCATTTTTCATTTGGTTTAGAAGAAGTAAAATTTCTATTTAAATGGTTAGGGACTACTATCTTAATTTCTCCAGCTATATTATTCTTACGTTTAGGCTTCACCTGGCATTGGAGATTATATTTTTGCATAATACGTTGGACAGTATTTCGGTTAACTTTCCTTTTATAATCACGTAATAACCAGGCTTTAACTGTCCGATGACCAATTAAAAATTTATGACGTTTACAAATTTCAGTGATTTGTATTTCGAGTTCAGTTTTACCTTTTGGACCTTGATTCCTCCATCTATAGTAAGTTGATTTCGGGATACCTAGGCACCTACAAAGAAAGGTTACAGAATATTTTTCCTTTAATTTTTCAACTAAGGTGACTACAGCTTCTGGAACCAACTCCTCTCGATTTCTTGGTACTTTTTTAAAATTTCTAATTGTGCCTTTAAATACTCATTTTCTCTCTTTAATTTTTCCATATCAGATAATTCTTCGGGACCCTTCCCATAACTGTACTGTTTACCAATCCCCTGTGCCAAACGATATTTTTGTCCTTCACGATACCACTGCATCCACCTTTTGACCTGAGTAACATTTGTTATTCCAAATTTGTCCATAATCTCACGGTTTGAATACTCACCACTTAATTTCATCTCAATAACAGCCATTTTAACTTCTTCTGAGTAAGCATTTTTCTTCCCCATAAGAAAACACCTCCTGAGTTACGTATTATTTAAATACGATCCAGGGGGTGCTTTTTCCTTTGTCTTATTTAACTAGGTCTCTTCAAAGGGTAATGATTGGCTCTTTTTCTAATCTTGTCACACTGTACGGTTTATAGGAATAAAAGAAATGGGGAAATAAAATGACTAGTCTATTATTAGATAATCCGAAAATTGGAGAAGAAGCACTTGAACTAATTTGGGAGAATACTAATGATGCGATTTTTTTAATTGGCCAAGATGGAGAGATCCTACATGCAAATCCGACTTTTACTGACCTACTTGGCTGGACAATTGAGGAAATGAAAGGGCTGATTCCACCCCCAGCCTTGCATACCATGACGAAAGAACAACATGAAGCACTGTTAAATACATTAAGGGAAGGAGAAAATATTAATTATAGTTTTACAAAAAGAATGTGTAAAGATGGGGAAATACTAGATATTTTAGCAACCTACCGACCAATCAACAAGGGTGAGGTTCTTGCTGTAGGAATGTATAAAGACTTTACCGAACAGATGGAAATACAACGGCAGCTGGAGGAAAGTGAAGTCTGTTATCGAAAACTTGTTGAATTTTTACCAGAGGCAATAATTGTTCAAAATAACCATCATATTGTTTTTGCAAATCCAGCTGGAGTAAAGTTTTTAGGACAGGACAGTTTAAAGTACATAATCGGTAGATCAATTTGGGAGTTTATTGATGCTGAAAATAAAGAAAGTATCCAGCACCAGTTAACAGACATGGTGGTAAAAAGTGATGGCGCGAAACCAACTCCAATTATAGAGAGATTGGTAGGATTTGAGAATAAGGATTTTTTTGCAGAAATTACAGCCATCCCGATGGTTTATAATGGAGAATCAGTCATGCAAATTCTCTTTAAAGATATCACGGCTCGAAAATTATACGAGGAAGAGTTGGAGAATTTGGCTTACCACGATTCGCTTACTGGCATAAGAAATAGGCTAAGCTTCAACGAATTGATGGGACGATCGATTGTGTCTGCAAGTGAAAAGGGAGAAAAGTTGGCCTTATTGTACATGGATTTGGACAAATTCAAAGAAGTAAATGATACATTAGGGCATGATGTAGGAGATGAGCTCCTTATCCAATTTGCTAATAGGTTAAAAAATAATGTAAGAGGAAATAGTATCATTGGCCGTATAGGAGGCGATGAATTTTTAATCCTATTAAAAGATATTAAGGATTCACAAAGTGTTAAACAGGTTGCGTTAAGGCTGCAAAAAACGCTTCAGCAGACGTATCAAATTAAGGGGCATTTCATTAATACAACTGCAAGTATAGGTATTTCTATTTTTCCAAAGGATGGAATGAGCAGTGAAATACTTATAAATCATGCTGACCAAGCTTTGTATTTAGCTAAGGAAACGAGAAACCAATTCAAATTTTATAATTAAATTAGGAAATATCTACTAGGGAAATTTCATTGACAACAATACTATATCAATATATTATCAATTCGAGATATTTTAATTTAAAATATTGAAATTAAAGGTAAAAAGGAGAATTATATATGAATATATTAGTTGTTAAAGCAAATAACCGACCAGCTTCGGATGCAGTTTCAAGTAAAATGTATGAAACTTTTATGGGAAACTTAGAGGGTGTAAATGTATCAACTTTCGATGTTTTTGCTGAAGATATGCCTTACATTGGCCAAGATTTATTCAACGCTTTTGGTAAACTAGAATCAGGAGAGGAAATGACGGATCTAGAAAAACGTCTTCTTGCTGCGAAGCAAAAAGCAATGGATGCTCTTACAGCAGCTGACGTAGTTGTTTTTGCATTCCCACTATGGAACCTAACCATTCCAGCACCATTACAAACGTTTATTGATTACGTATACCAGGCTGGTTTTACTTTCAAATACGATGAAAATGGTCAAGCCGTACAATTAATGACACACAAAAAAGCGATCATCTTAAATGCACGCGGCGGCGTTTACTCAACACCTGAAGCAGCACCTATGGAAATGTCTGCAACTTATATTAAAAACGTTGTTGGTGGCGTATTCGGCATGGAAATTGTAGATGAAGTCATTATTGAAGGTCATGCTGCAATGCCTGCTCAAGCAGAAGCAATTATAGCTGAAGGTCTTGAAAAAGTAAAAGAAGCAGCAAAGAAATTATCAGCAGTAGCTGTTTAATCATAATGAAATAAACAATTTAAGATATAAAATAAAGGAACTTGGATACCAAGTTCCTTTATTTTATATCTATTTAATTCTAAAACAGAAAGAATGTTTATCGTGACAATAAATAAAAACCTCTTCAATAAAATGTATAATTGAAGAGGTTTTTAATTTATAACCATTTATCTGCCCATGCCTCTAAGGCCTTGAGCGATCTTCCTAATTCTGTTCCTTTTTTGGTTAATGAATATTCGGTCCGTACAGGACGGTCTGCAATGACATTTCTTAATACAATGCCATTGTCCTCAAGCTCTTTCATCCGTTCGTTTAATACTCTTTTGCTTAAATCTGGTATAAAGGCATGGATTTCACTAAATCTTTTCGGTTCCTCCATTAGTGTATGGACGATTAAACCCATCCATTTTTTTCCCATAATATGATAGCATTCTTCAACTTTGTTGCACAATTTATTTTCTGTATCCATTTATAAACACCTCCAAATTGTTTCTAGGTTATTTTTAATAACTTTAATTTAATATTATCAGAATCAGTTGTTAAAATAAAGTATTTACTGGATTTAAATTACCAAACACACAAGTTCTGACGTTATTCGTTCACGAATTCGACACAAATAAATTGACAGCTTAAAAATAAAAAGTTATTATGGTTACATAAAGTTACCTAGTAATTAATGCGAAGTGTGTTGGTTGAAATGATAGGAAAAGTAGGTATTGTTTTTTTGTATTATATCTTGAATTCGAGATTATTGAATTCGAACAAATATTTTCAGAAAATTTGGAGGCGTTTTGAAATGGATAGAAGTTTATCAATGGAACTTGTTCGTGTAACTGAGGCTGCAGCACTTGCTGCCGGACGGTGGTTAGGAAGAGGGAAGAAGGAAGAAGCGGATGCTGCAGCTACACAAGCTATGAGAGAGATGTTCAATTCTATTCAGATGAAAGGAAAAGTTGTGATCGGAGAAGGTGAAATGGATGAAGCACCGATGTTGTATATTGGTGAACAACTAGGAACCTGTGAAGGGGTAGAAGTTGATATTGCAGTAGACCCATTAGAGGGAACCAATATTGTTGCTGCAGGTTCTTCGAATGCTCTTGCTATTATTGCAGTTGCAGAGAGAGGTCATTTATTGCATGCTCCAGATATGTATATGGAAAAAATTGCTGTTGGACCTGAAGCAGCAGGGAAAATTGATATTAATGCACCCGTCTTTGAAAATTTAAAGGCTGTTGCAAAAGCAAAAAATAAAAACATTGAAGATCTGGTTGTAGCAATATTAGATCGAGAAAGACATGAAAAAATGATTCATGAAATCCGCCAATCGGGAGCAAGAATCAAACTGATGCAAGATGGAGATGTTGCGGCAGCAATAAATACAGCATTTGATAATACAGGTGTTGATATCATGCTTGGTTCTGGAGGTGCGCCGGAAGGGGTAATAGCAGCAGCAGCACTCAAAAGCTTGGGAGGAGATTTTCAAGGAAAGCTAATCCAACAAACTGAAGAAGAAAAAATTCGTTTAAATAAGATGGGCATTTCTGATTTTAATAAAGTTTTGTTGATGGATGACATCGTAAAAGGCGATGATGCCTATTTTGTTGCAACAGGTGTGACCGATGGTGAGCTATTAAGAGGAGTGCAATATAAGGGGAATATTGGCACAACTCATTCGGTTGTTATGCGTGCTAAAACAGGGACAATTCGTTTTATTGAAGGACAACACAGTTTGAATCAAAAACGATAATCGTTTTCGGATGAAAAGAATTGAGGGATTAAAATGATTCAAAGTACCAGTCATAAAATGAAAGATTCTAAACCAATCTCCACTAATAGAAAGGTCAAAGAATTTGGATTTAGAGATAAAATTGGCTATATGTTTGGGGATTTTGGGAATGACTTCTCTTTTGTTTTAGTAAGTTCATTTTTAATGGTATATTATACAGATGTTTATGGGATTAGTGCCGCTTTTGTTGGAATACTCTTTTTAGTTGCACGATTATGGGATGCCATTGCTGATATCACCTGGGGAAGGTTCATTGATACAAGAAAACCCGGAAAACATGGTAAATTTAAACCCTGGATTTTTAGAATGTCACTTCCACTTGTTATTTCTGGAATATTAATATTCATACATATTCCAGGAATGTCAAACGGGTTTTATGAAGCCTATGCATTTGTCACATACATCTTATGGGGAACTTTATATAGTACTGTTAATATTCCTTACGGTTCAATGGCTTCAGTGATTACCAATGACTCTGTAGAGCGTACAGCGCTATCAACATACAGAACGATGGGGGCAATGCTGGCAAGTTTAATTATCAATGGAGTTGGACCCATAATCATATTTACAGATAATAAAGCAAGTGCCAATGGATTTTTATCGGCTGCTGTAATATTTGGGATTTTATCTTACGCGTGTTACCTAGCATGTTATAAATTATCTACTGAACGGATTGTGTTGGATGAAAATGAAGTGCCTAAAGGTAAGTTAGGTAATACAATAAAAGGGCTCTTAAAAAATAAACCTTTAATATCAATCCTTGGAGCATCATTAATATTCATGATGAGTACGATGCTGATTGGTACAGTTAATGTGTACTTGTTTAAAGATTATTTTAGTAATACTGCAGCATTAAGTGTTGTAGGGGTTATTCAAACGGTCACAGTATTCATTGCCATTCCAATTGTAAAGCCATTAGTGAGTAAATTTGGCAAAAAGGAAACGGCAACAGTAGGAATGTTGCTTTCTGCTGCTGTATACATTCTTTTATTCTTACTTCCAACTTTAACCGCAACTCAATATATTGCGCTAACAGCAATTGGGATGTTTGGATATGCCTTCTTTAATATTATGATATGGGCTTTTGTCACAGATGTAATCGATTACCATGAATTTTTAACTGGACTAAGAGAAGATGGGACAGTTTATTCTTTCTATTCTTTTGCCCGCAAAGTGGGACAAGCATTGGCTGGTGGAATCGGCGGTTTTGCCATTACAGCCATAGGATATAATGCTGCCAAGGAAGTTCAAACAGAGGGTACACTTAAAGGAATATATACATTGGCTACCATCGTACCTGGTGCCATCTATCTATTGATTTTCTTTATATTAGTCTTTCTATATCCATTAACAAAACAGCGCATGAAACAGCTTAGCATTGTTTTAGCAGAACAAAGAAAGGCTAAAAAATAAATGACATACGACTTTAATGACGGCGAAATTATTCGCCGTCATTGTATTTAAATAAATAAAGGATTCCATTTCCTCAACCTTGTCTCCGTCCAATTTCCCATTCGTCATTTTATAACCTGCTACTAAATTTCCCACTAATTGTTCCAGTTGTGAATAAGACCTTCGATTTCATTTCCTTCCTTCTTTATATTCCCTTTTCTAACCGTAACATAAATATGAAGGAAATTTAAGGGTGCTTTTCCATAATCCTTAAACTACCCGCTAACCAATATTAAAAATATATTAAAAAAGCAAATGTATAGAGCCTACCTTTACAAAATGTCGAATTCTTTTTGAACATTTAGTGACAAATCTTATGAATGGGTGTCTTTTAATAATGTTTGGTATTAAGATAGTTACTAATGATGTGATGTAAATCACAAACAAAAAATTTTTTTAACATGACATTTTTTAAATAAAAGAAAGGGGTACTAGCATGAAAGTAAAATCGGCATTATTACTGCTTGTTTTAACTATTGCCACAGTGCTAACAGGATGTGAACCTCTTATGGTTCTTGATCCTAAAGGGCCGCAAGCCGAAAGGCAAGCCCACGATATTTTGTTATCTATTGGGATCATGTCGTTCATAGTAATTGTAGTTTTCGCTATTTTGATTTATGTGCTAATTAAATATCGTGCCTCAAAGGCAAGCCCAGATTATGAACCGCCTCACATTGAAGGAAATAAATGGGTTGAGCTGATTTGCGTCGGTATTCCTGTCATTATTGTTACTTACTTTTCAATCGTTTCAGTTCAAAGTAACAATATTGTAGAAGCAAAACCAATAAAATATCAGGATAAAGATCCTTTAGTCATTTATGCATCCTCTTCTGACTGGAAATGGCATTTTAGTTATCCGGAACAAAATATTGAAACGGTGAACTATTTGTATATTCCAACAGACCGGCCGATTGAATTTAAGCTTTATTCCTACGGACCAATCACCAGCTTCTGGATTCCACAACTTGGCGGACAAAAATACGCCATGTCCGATATGGTGACGACACTGCACTTAGCTGCTGATGAACCGGGTGAAATGATGGGCCGTAACGCGAACTTCAGCGGTAAAGGTACTGCTGAAAATACGTTTAATGTCACAGCAATGTCTGAAAAGGATTTCGATAAATGGGTAAAAGACGTAAAGAAAACGGCAAAACCTTTATCAGAGAAAAACTTTGATGAGTTATTAAAACCAGGACACCTTGGACAAATGACATTCACAGGGACTCATTTAAAATTTAGTCCGGCACCAGAACACGATCACAGTCCATCTGCCAAACCAGAGGAAGGTCAAACTGACCACTCAAAAATGGATATGGATATGTCAGACCACCAAAATCATGAGTAATTGTTAATGGGTTAATGAAACGAATTATTGAAAAAATTAATCTCTCGAAAGGAGTTAATAAAGGATGGAGTTCTTTGAACGTTTTGCCATACCAAATCCAAGTCTTGCAATCTATGCATCTATGGTAGCGATTGGCCTAACAGTGGTTGCCATTATTGCAGGCTTAACCTATTTCAAAAAATGGGGATATTTATGGCGCGAATGGTTAACAACAGTTGACCATAAACGGATTGGGATTATGTATTTACTCTCTGCCTTAATTATGTTATTCCGCGGCGGCGTGGATGCGATTATGCTGCGTGCCCAGCTGGCTGTACCTGATAATAAACTGCTTGATCCTCAGCATTACAATGAAGTTTTCTCAACACACGGGGTTATCATGGTCATGTTTATGGCAATGCCATTCATCTTTGCTTTCATGAACTATGTTGTTCCATTACAAATTGGCGCCCGTGATGTGGCCTTCCCAAGATTGAACGCATTGAGCTTCTGGTTGTTCTTCTTTGGTGCGATGCTGTTTAATATCTCTTTTGTTATCGGCGGATCTCCTGATGCAGGATGGACTTCTTATTTCCCGCTCGCAGGTAATGATTTCAGTCAACATGTCGGAACGAACTATTATATGATTGCGATTCAAATATCCGGTATTGGGTCACTAATGACCGGTATTAACATGATTACAACGATCATGAAAATGAGAGCACCTGGCATGACCTTAATGAAAATGCCGATGTTTACATGGTCTGTTTTAGTAACAAATCTTATCATCGTAACGGTTTTCCCTGTCATTACAGTTGCGCTTGCGATGGGAACCATGGACAGATTGTTCGGAACTCATTTCTTTGCAACGACAAATGGCGGTATGGATATGCTCTGGGCCAACCTATTCTGGGTTTGGGGACATCCTGAAGTTTATATCCTTATATTACCTGCATTTGGTATTTACAGTGAGATTATCTCAACCTTTGCAGGCCGTAACCTTTATGGCTATAAATCAATGGTTGCATCCATGGTTATTATCTCAGCACTATCCTGTATGGTTTGGGCGCACCATTTCTTTACGATGGGGCAGGGGGCAGTTGCAAACAGCTTCTTCTCCATTACAACAATGATGATTGCCGTTCCAACAGGTGTTAAGATTTTCAACTGGTTATTTACGTTATGGAAGGGGAAAATACGATTTACCGTTCCAATGTTATACTCTCTAGGGTTTATTCCGCTATTTGTAATCGGCGGGATGACAGGGGTCATGCTAGCGATGTCAGCTGCTGACTATCAGTACCATAACACAATGTTCTTAGTAGCTCACTTCCATAACACAATTATCCCGGGTGTAGTATTTGCTATGCTTGCTGGTCTAACCTATTATTGGCCAAAAATGTTTGGCTTTATGTTAAATGAAAGAATTGGGAAATGGTCATTCTGGACGCTTACGATCGGATTCTGCTTAGCGTTCTTCCCAATGTATATTACTGGTTTAGATGGTCAGGCACGCCGTATGTACACTTATTCAGAAGCAACAGGTTATGGACCATTAAATATGGTTTCATTCGTTGGTGCAGGTGTTATGGCCATCAGCTTTGCCTTAATTGTCTATAATGTTTATTACAGTGTTCGTTATTCACCAAGAAACATTGGTGCGGATCCATGGGATGCACGTTCGCTTGAATGGGCAACACATACTCCAGTACCGGAATACAACTTTGCCGTCGAGCCACAGGTTGCTTCTAGTGAAGGATTCTGGGATGCTAAGAAAAAAGGTCATGCGCTGTTTCCGGGTAAAGTGGAAAAAATTCATATGCCAAATAACAGCGGAGTTCCATTTATTATGGGCGCGATCTTCTTTGTGTTAGGATTTTCACTGGTCTTCTCCTTATGGATTCCGGCAATTCTTTCACTAATTGGTATTTTGGCATGTATGGCTCTTCGCTCATTCGAACAGGACCATGGCCGTTATATTTCTGTTAAAGAAATAGAAGAAACTGAAACAAAACTGCGAGGTGCTAAATAATGAAAGTCGATCACTCGCTGCCATTAGAATATGGTACAAAACAAAATGGACTGAATATTTTTGGCTTTTGGGTTTTCCTTGCAGCTGAAATTATGCTGTTTGCTACACTGTTTACCTCTTACTTTACGTTAGAGCATAGAACCGGAAGCGGTCCAAGTGGTACAGAGATTTTTGAAATAGCTCCGGTTATAATAGAAACACTTTTGTTATTAACAAGTAGTTTTACCATCGGACTTGGCGTTCACGCAATGCGTCTAGGACGCAAAAAAGCAATGATGACTTTCTTTGTGATTACACTTCTTCTTGGTCTAGGGTTCTTAGGCTTTGAAATTGATGAGTTCATCACTTATATCCATGATGGTGCAACATTGCAGACCAGCGCGTTTACAGCCATGCTGATGACTACATTAGGAACTCACGGACTGCACGTTACCTTCGGATTATTCTGGGGAACAGCTATCCTTTTGCAAGTGAAAAAACGCGGCTTAACGCCTGAAACTGCGAATAAATCCTTTATCTTTTCACTTTACTGGCATTTCTTGGATGTTGTCTGGATCTTCATCTTCAGCTTCATCTATTTGAAAGGAATGATGTAAGATGAGCGAATTATTCCCACGAAAACAAATAATAGGTTTTGTCTTTTCCTTAGTTCTAACGGCAGCTGCTCTTGCAGTCTATTTCTTGAAACTGTCCTTTGCACAAGGAATGGTTGTCCTAGTTGTCACAGCATTTGTTCAGGCTCTTCTGCAGCTTGTTGTGTTTATGCACGCTGGCGAATCAGAAGATAAGTGGGTAATTTATGGCAAGGTGTTTTTTATGATTGCCATGGCCCTGATTACCGTTTTTGGAACATTACTCATTTTCCTTTGGGATATGTAAATAGAATGAAGAAGGGAGCGTCTTTAGAGACGCTCTCTTTCTTTAGCTTATAGGAAATAATAAATTCAACTACGTCTCTGTCTTCGTCCTATCGAACTCGCCATTCGACGAGTTTTCATTTATCTTTTTACTAAATATAATCTCGGTTTCATTGGCATTGGCGGGATTTCCAATCCCTTGTCTGTTTTTTCTACCATTTCCTCTGTCGCGATAAAAAACATTCCCATCAGAAAGAACATCACCGCTCCAACAATGGTTCCAATCCCAATCCCGGTGATCGGCATTAAACCGCTTACAATTCCGTATAAAAAAATCATGATACCCGTTAGTAAGGTAATACTGCCGGCCCATTTTGTTGCATGTAATATTTTCATTCGCGAATTCATCATTACGACCTCCTTGGGATGGGGATGATTTACACTTCCAAATCTCTTATACTATATATTATTCACCGAGTTCACAAAATTGTCAAAACTTTGTTCACAAAATTGTCAAAAAATATTTCGGATTTGTCACAAATATATGGTACGCACTGAAAACTACAAATAGGATTCAGTTACACGACTGAATCCTGTTACTATTAAAGTCTCTATTTAATATAAAAGTTTAGTGAGTCAAGAACTTCCTATTTATGTGGATAAGGGTAACCTTTGTGGTTAAGTTTACAAATTCAATTCTTGTGATGGTTCACCGTTAAGATTCATAATACGAACGGTTTCTGGTTTTATCTCAAGAAAAATATAGTTCGGATCGTCAGGGCCGTTGAACCATTGACTAAATGACTCTTCCCAATATTGTTGTTTCAGCTGATTAGAATCATTAACAGCGGTAGTTCCGGATATTTCAACATAGGAATCAGTTTGTCCTTTTTTTTCATAACCCAATAGAACAGATACGTTCGGATTTTTCTCAATTTCCCCGATTTTTTCAGTATCCCTTTTTGTTGGTGTATATAAGGTTAATTCGTCGTTATAAAAAGTCATATACCGGGAATGGGGTTTATTATTTTCAACTGTCGAAAGAATGCCCGTTTTGTGGTCAGAGATAACCTTCTGGACCTTTTCTTTTAGATCTGAATTTGTCATGAAATCTACTCCTTTAAGTGAAATACTCAATTTTCGCTTCAGGGAAATAATTATGGATATATGAACCCAAGGTATCCTTGATATCCTCTTGCTCTTGGTCGGTATACACGTACTTTCCGATCCCATAGCGACCCCATTTCCATTTCCGTTTCGACTCATCCAATTCCAATTTCGTCATTGGATAGTTTTTTTCTATGACCTTTTTTGCCGGTTTGGTAAAGCGATGTTGAATCAGCTCGAAGGTTAAGTCCCTTTTCGCTGTATCTGGAAGTTCGGCCTCTAATTTTTCAAACATTTCCTTATAGCCTTCCTTCCAGCCGTCATGTAAATAGATAGGGGCGATAATAAAACCTAAAGGAAATCCTGCATTTGCGACTTTTCCAGCCGCCTCAATTCTTTCGTGCTGGCGGGAGGTGCCTGGCTCAAAATTTTTGATGATATAATCGTCGTTCATACTGAACCGAAAGCGTGTTTTCCCGTTATGTTTAGCATCGAGCAAATGATCAACATGGGCGAACTTTGTGACAAAACGAAGCTTTCCATATTCAGATTCACCAAAAAACTCAATCGCTTTTTTTAAGGTATGGGTTAAATGATCCACACCGACGATGTCCGAAGTACAAGATGCTTCAAACCGTGTAGGTTCCGGAGCACGTTCTTTCATATAGTTCTCGGCTGCTTCAAAAATATCATCAATGTTGACATACGTGCGGATATAAGGCTTGCTGCCCATCGTCGTTTGCAAATAACAATAATGGCAATGACCCATGCAGCCAGTCACAAAGGGAATCGCATATTCTGCTGAAGGTTTGGAGGTATCAAATTTCAGCGTTTTTCTTACTCCGACGACGAGTGTTGATTTGGCGACACGATACCTCTGAAAGTCATTCTCCCCGGGTAAATTCCGAATTTGGTTATGGGAGGTGGTTTGCCTTATCTCAATCCCCATATTCTCAAATTTGGACACAAGCTCTTTTCCAAGTGGATAGGTCAATGCATCGGGTTCTACATAGACAAGTTGAGGGACAAAGGGTTTAACCATAATAACCCTCGATTTCTGTGTAGCCGAATGCTTCCTGAAAGGCATTTTCTGCCTCGGAAGAAGAGCTAAAAACTGCTACTTCATCATTTAATGGATAATAGGTTTCATACACAAACAGCGCCAAATCACCTGGTGACTCAGGATTTTGGACAACCGCTGCTTCTTGGACATTGGCCACATCCTGTGCATGAGGATTGCGGATAATTACATATACTATTTGTCCCGGTTGAAAGGATTGAATCGACATGGTTTCATCCTTCCTTTCCTAAATGTCGTTTATTAACATATCCATGCTAATCCTTCATTATTTTCTCCAAATTAAAATAAGTTATTTCTATTAAAGAAATACAAAAAATCCCTATTTTGTGAAACAATAATGACCTTTTTCCTCCGTCTAATACAATGCTGTAAAAAGCAATAGAGAAATAGGGGGAAAACAAAATGGAGAAGTTTTTATTATCAATCGCAGCATTAACCATGACTATTGGACTTGCTGCATGCTCAAGTAGTGACGAGGCAAAAACGCCAGAGAAGGAAAAGAAAAATACTGAGGAAGCAGTAGCACCCAAGACGGAAGTAAAGAAGGAATTAGTTAAATTTTATACGGAGCTTGGTAAGAAAATTAACGCGAAAGATGTGTCTTTAGATACATATGTAGCGAAGGCATCCAAGGAAGACGCAAAGCCAGAAGACCTGCCAACTGTTTAGGATAAAGCAGATGCAATTGCAGCTGCAGCAGCAATTGCCGCTGAACTAAACAGCATTCAAATTCCAGCAAAGTTGAAGGACCATCAGGCAGAGCTTGAAGCCGTCCTAAAAGAATTTGCAGCGTCCTATCAGGCAAAAGCTGATGAATTGAAAAAAGAAGCCCCAAATTTTGAAGCAGCCGACGCAACCTTTGAAAAAGCTGACGAAGCACTTGGAAAGGTATTTGAAAGTGAGAAGTTATTGCCGCCTAGCTTGGGGAATCAAGTTAATTAACCATAATTATAATGACAAGCCGGATTCATTTCGGCTTGTTTTTTCTTTGTTTAAATATTCTTTCATTGTTTTATAAAACTAATATGGGAATTCTATTTCGTCTGTGATAATATCTTTTTAGATTAACCGTTTTAAATCCCAAAAACCAAATAGTGATGCAGCATATATAGAAGGAAATGCAGATGAAGGGGAATTCTTAATGATTAATGAAAGCAGTAATATGCTTTTTAACTTATTGGTTATCATAATCGCAATGATTGTTCATCAATTCTGGAATGAAAGTAAGCCTGAAAGTCCATTTGTAAAAAAGTATGGAATTCTCGCCACCTATGGAATCGCTATATTGTTTTGTATGGTATTTTCCTTCTATAAAGATAATGGTTTGAATTTTGATTTGCGGAGGATCCCTCTTTGGTTGGGTACCTTGTATGGCGGCCCTTTTATCGGATTTTTACTCGCAATCGAAACTATCTTCATTAGAATTATTCAAGGTGGTCCGGGTATACTCGGTTCTATTATTAGTACAGTTTCACTGTTTCTCATTGGTCATTTTGTTAGACCTATTTATTTTCGATTGAAAACTTTTAATAAAGTGTTTTTGGCTGCCGGCATTAATATGCTTTTTTCGGTTATTGTTCTTTTTTATGGATCTGACCACCTTATTCAATCAGATACCATAAATTTTTCGATTAACTATCTCATCGTGAACCTTTTAGGGATCATTCTAGTAAGTTTATCTGAGGAAGCGATACGGAAAAATTATCGAAAGCGGATGGAGCTATTTCAAGCGGCCAGGCTCGAGACGGTGAGTCATTTAGCAGCTGCAGTCAACCATGAGGTTAAAAACCCGTTAACCACTGCTCGCGGGATGGTGCAATTACTGAAATATGACCAAACCATGCCTCAGGAAAAAAGAGACTTGTTATTTCAATTAGCTCTAGATGAAATCGACCGCGTTGACCGGGTCGTAACAGACTATTTAACATTTGCCAGACCTTACCCTAACCAAATGGAAAAAATGGATATAGAAGTTTCCATAAAGGAAGCGGTTTCGATTATGGAACCATATGCCAATCAGTATAACGTCCAGATCTCCAATCATCACTCTAGCTGCCAATGTTATGTACTTGGAGAACCAGCAAAAATGGTACAGGCCTTGGGGAACATCTTAAAAAATAGTATTGAAGCCATACCGAATGGTGGAGATATCACCATTAAAACTGATCTCAAGGATAGGGAATGTCATATACGCATACTGGATAATGGTATTGGAATGAGCAGAGAAGTGCTCGAAAGGCTAGGCGAGCCCTATTTTACCATGACGGGAAACGGAACTGGGCTGGGGATGATGGTGGTTTACAGAATCATTGAAAGTATGAATGGCAAAATTAAGATTCATAGTTCACCCGGTAAAGGTACAGAAGTCATCCTTTCTTTACCGGCAATCTTAGGATAAATTTCAAAATGGCGGATTCCCAATTTAAAAGTCAATTGAAATTTAAATTTACTACAATAAAAAACATCCATTAAAAAGCTCTTGAATCCATGATTCAAGAGCTTTTTTTGTCCTAGTTTTTTTGCGATCATCAATTACTTTTTACTGCTTTTTAATTCATAGGGTACATCTGCAGGAGCATCTCCTAACGGCCAATCGTTTGCCTTTTCAGCAAAATCAGGGCGTTCTTTCGCAAGGATAAAGCCTGCAAGGTCCGCAGCTTGTTGATCGCTTAAGCTGCCCTGTTTAATACCGCCCATTTCCCCAAGAGGCATATTTCTTTTAATATAACCTGCTGCTGTTGAGATTCTTCCCATTCCGGCTCCGATATTAAAGGATTTATCTCCCCAAAGTGCCGGACCAGTTGTAGGGCCGGTTCCAGAACCATCTGCTCCATGACATTGTGAGCAGGATTGCTGAAATTGCTTTTCACCATTTGCAAGATCTGGTTTTGGAACGTTTTGCATTGAGTTTTTCACAACCCAAGGTCGTTCTTTTATACCAATTGGCACATCTGTAGAAATATAGTTTAAGTAGGCAACCATCGCCCGCATTTCATCACTAGTTGCTTCCAGCGGCTTACCATTCATACTTCTCTTGAAGCAGCCATTGATTCTGTCTTCGATTGTCAATACTTTACCGGCCCGCGGATTATAAGCGGGATAGACTGCTGTAACACCCGTTAAAGGGGACGTTGCATCCGTTCCGGCCGTACCGTGACAGCTTGAACATGCCAAATTATTGCCTACATTGTTAGGAACTACGGTATTGGTTTCATGCATTAATTTATATCCATATTTAATAGAGTCACCGAGGGGCCCTTCTGGTACTTTATCCAGACTAGGCGGCTGATACGATTTCATGGCTGTTTGTTCTACTGTTGCTTCCTGAGTTTTTGTTGATTGCTTAGCTTCAGCCGGCTTGTCAGAATTGCATCCCGCCAGTAGGAATGCACTGGCTACAATTGTCAGGACATATCCTTTTTGAGTCTTGGTTAACTTAATCATTTTTCCCACTCCTAGTTTCATTTATTTATCTACAATTACTATTAATGCAATTTCCGTGCCAAATCTTTGCTCTAGGATATTAACGGGTTTAAAAAATTTTTTTGCCAACATAGCCATGACAAAAAGTCACAGTGTGACAATTTGTCAGGCTTTTAAAGGAAGACCCATCCTACAAAACATTTATTTGAAGGAGCAGAGGCTTGCTTGTATTGTTCATAAAGTTCTCCTAATTACTAAGGTAGTAATGTTATTTTTTTCGATATAGTTATAAAAAAGAAGACAAAAGTGGAGGCAAATGAAGTGAAAATTAAATGGTATCTTTCTATCCTAATCATCCTTACGATTTCCGTCTTCATTTATCACTATGTCGAAACCAATGAGCAGCCGTCGTTAAAAATCGGCATCGTTATGATGGGAGATAGCCGAAACGAGAAGTTTTCCGGGTTGCAACAGGGACTCCAAGATCTCGGCTATAAGAAGAAAGAAATAAACTTTATTTTAAAAAATGCGAATGACCAAGAGGGACGATTAGAGAGACAAATTAAAGATTTGTTAAAGGATCGTCCCAATTTAATTGTCACTCTTGGCGGGATTGAAACCACTACATTAAAAGCTGAAATGGAGAAACAGCATCTTAACATTCCTATTGTTTTTGCGGGAGTGGCAGCACCGAGGGAAATTGGGTTGATTCAAGACTATCAATCTCCCGGGGGACTTTTAACTGGGGTCAATAATTATCATACAAAGATTTCGGGCAAACGCCTGGAAATATTGCATGACTTAGTTCCGTCAATTAATCGAGTTCTCGTTTTATACGATGATGAGATTGAAATAAGCAGAATCAGTTTAAAAGAGACGGTAGAAACAGCAAAAATACTTTCTATACCAATTTTACCTGTAAATGCGGCTGAATCTGATTTTTTGCAGAGCCTGCAAAAGAGTGTAAGGCCGAATGATGCGATATTAATTTTGCCAGGATTTCGCATTGAATCAGCTACAAAGGAAATTGTCGCGTTATCCCAAAAATACAAGATTCCGACAATGGGAATCTATGAGCATGAGGTCGAGCAGGGCTTTTTAGCCAGTTATGGGGCAAGCTTTTTTGATCAAGGATACCAAGCTGCAAGGTATGTAAGCTTAATTATCCAAGGAAACTCACCAGGAGACCTTCCAGTTGAGGTGCCAGACCGGATCCGTTTTATTATTAATGATCAGGTGAGAGGTAAATTAGGATTTTCCTTAAATAAAAATATTGGGAGCATGGCCGAAACGATAAACCCAGCAAAAGGGGAGGGGTTGGAAAAGAATGAGTAGAATCAGAAATACTTTTATTAATTCCATCCCTATTCGAAACAAGGTCCTAGTATTTGGATTAATCATGTCCTCTGTGCCTCTCTTGCTAATCAGTTTTTACTATTACTCTTTTATAAAAGCAGATTTAGAAGAAAGAATCATAGATAAACAGAAACTGATACTCGAGAATCTCTCTAATCAAATTGAAATGGAGTTTGATCAAACGATTCAGCGAATCCAAGTATTTTCTTCCTTTAAAAATCTTCAGATGGAAAAAGATACTTTATACGAACTTCTTGTAAAAAATGACTCAATAGAGGAAGTTGTTGTCACAGATAAAAATGGAACGGTGGAGAAGAGGGTTTCCCGTTACAAATTGAATCGCCCAGAGAAAAATGAAAACTGGTTTACGAAGGACATGTGGTCTGCCTTTCAGAAGAAGGAAAAAATCTACGGGGGAGTCGAGTTCAATCAGTTCGACCAACCGGTGATAAAGCTGGCGGTTCCCTTTTACGATAATGGTGAGAGAAAGGGTATTGGCGTGGTGGTACAATTGCAGAAAATCATCGGGCAAATTTCCTCTCTTCGTCCTAACGATTCTGCGTACCTTTATTTAGTCGATCGAAATGGGAAAGTGATTGCCCATCAAGACTATCGTAAGTTGTGGGCAAAACAGGAGCCGGTTAACCCAAAAGAGGTATTAGGGGTAAAAACAAAAATAAACGAACTTGACTGGACACTTGTGATGGAACAGCCGAAAGATACAGCCTATCAACCCATTTATCATATGATGAAAAGCGGGTTTTGGGCAGCTGCCCTAGTTACCTTAATTGTTAGCTTTATTAGTGTTTATGCTGGCTTTTATTTTACAAAGCCGATAATTATATTAGAGAATGCAATGAGAAAATTAACAATTGGCTCCAAAAATAAACCAGTAGAAATTACAAGAAAAGATGAGCTGGGACAGCTAACAGCATCGTTTAATGAAATGAGCAAGGAGCTTGAGGATAAAACCATCAGGCTGGCACAGGAAAAAGAACGACTAGATGTTGTGGTCAGCGGAATAGGTGCCGGACTGGCACTCATAACGAACCAATATGCCGTCACGTGGATGAACCCCATTTTGAAACAATGGTTAAAAGACGACCAGGTTTCTCTTCCTTGTTATAGGTTAATAGGCGAAAAAAACTTACCATGCGAAAATTGCCCCTTGCCTTGCCCAGAGAAGGAGACTGCAGTAGATAAAGTAATGAATTTGAAATTCGATGCCGGGACAGATAGGATTTTTAGACGACGTGTTTTTCCTCTAAATCATGCAATTGCTGGAGAAGGGGAATTCCTAATTGTGATAGAGGATATTACCGAGCAAAAACATATGGAGGAAAAAATCATTCAAACGGATAAACTCGCAGCGTTAGGGCTCATGGCATCCAGTTTTGCCCATGAAGTGAATAACCCGCTTACAACAATAAATGTTTACGCAGAAGACTTGATGGACCGTATCCAAGATGATGAACAAATCGTGCATGAAGAAGTATTTTTATATTTGAAGAAAATTAAAGAAAATACAGAGAGATGCAAAAGAATAACTGGAAATCTCCTGAATTTCTCCCGAAAATCAAATTGGACATTGTCCCGTATAGATTTGTCTGAAACGATTCAAAACAGCATTAGTTTAGTTGAATATTCGTTAAGAAAAAATCACATCAAGCTGGAAGTAGAGATGGGGGAAAACCTTCCGAATATTGCTGGAGACAGCATCAAACTGATGCAAGTGCTTGTCAATTTAATCAATAATTCCGTTGATGCCATGCCTGATGGCGGAATAATTAAGATTGGAGCCAAAACAGACAACATGAATCTTGTATTAATAGTTTCTGATAATGGAAGTGGCATTTCAAAAAGAATTCTCCCGAAAATTTTCGACCCTTTTTATACAACCAAACCGGTTGGTAAAGGGACAGGACTTGGTTTATCCGTTTGTTATGGGATCATCCAGCAATTCGGGGGAACGATTGAAATCGATAGTGAACTGGGAATGGGTACCACTATAGAAATTCACATTCCTGTTGGGAGGGAAGAGAAGCGATGGCTGCAGCAAAGCTCTTAATTGTTGACGACGAGAAGGATTTACTTGAGCTTCTGGTTCGTCGATTAAAACGTAAAGGATATGAAGTGGAGAGTGCAGAAAATGCAGAAGATGCGTTATCTAAATTAAAAAAACAATATTATGATGTGGCGGTTTATGATATAAGGCTCCCAGGGATGGACGGAATTTCCCTTTTAAAAGAAACAAAGAGATTACAGCCTGAAACAGAAATCTTAATGCTGACCGGCCATGGAACGATTGAAACAGCGATTGAAGCCATGAAGTTTGGCGCCTTTGATTATATCACCAAACCGTATAATCTTTCAGAATTAGAGCTGACCATTGAAAAGGCCAAACAAAGCAAACTGTTAAAAACGAAGAATGATAGTATGAGGAGAATTATCAAGCAGCAAAATGAATTTCATATTATCGGGGAAAGTCCAAATTTCAAGCAGGTATTGGACTTGATCAGAAGAATTGCAAGCAGCGACGTTCCTGTTTTGATTGAAGGGGAAAGCGGTACTGGCAAAGAGTTATTTGCCAAGGCTCTCCATTATTGGAGCATTCGTTCCGAAGAGCCGTTTGTGCCGGTGAATTCCGGGGCATTGCCGGAACAGCTGCTGGAAAGTGAACTATTTGGCTATGTAAAAGGAGCGTTTACCGGTGCAAACCAGGACAAAAAGGGGCTTGTAGAGGCCGCGGACGGGGGGACCTTGTTTTTGGACGAACTTGGCGAAATGCCGCTTTCTGTACAAGTAAAGCTATTAAGATTTTTGGAATCCGGAGAATTTAGAAGGGTTGGCGATATCAGAGAGAGGCGCGTAAAGGTACGGGTAGTTGCCGCGACCAATCGGGAGATGGAAAAGGAAATAGCGGAGGGCAAATTTCGCGAGGACCTTTATTATCGTTTAAACGTAGTAAAGCTGGTGATTCCTCCGCTTAGGAAACGGAAAGAAGACATTCCATTGTTAATTGATTGTTTTATTAAACAATCAAGGACACCCCATAAAAAGCTGTCTCCTGATGCGATTGAGGCGCTTTGCTGCTACTCCTTTCCAGGGAATGTAAGGGAGCTGCACCATGTTATCGAGAGGGGATTGCTCTTATCGACAGGTGAATGTATTGAAACACATGATCTGCTGCTTCCCGTTGACAAAAGACCAACAGAGCTGGAGGCCTCTTCTTATTTTACATTAGAAGAACTAGAAAGGAAGCATATTGCATCTACTCTGAAGAAACAAAATTGGAATAAGACGAAAGCAGCCGATTCACTAGGGATTAGCGTGAGGAATCTTTATCGAAAAATTGAACAATATGGATTAAACGGGGAATGAATAGGGCAAATTGTCAGTATCCTTACAACAGAAATGGCACCTAATGGAAAGTAGGTGCCATTTTTTGAATTGAAGCGTTGAACCCATTCCAGCATATCAAACCATTCCATAAAAATTACTCTTCTAGATTTTAAAAAATTTCATTATTTTCAAAAACTAAGTCGACAAATTTTGAAAAATTTAAAGTATAATATGAATATTATTAATAGAATTTTGGTAACGGTATACGAAAGGTAACGAAGATGAGTATCGTAAAGGATTTTTTGCTACAGCTGACTCTTACGGTCATTCCCATATTTATTTACTCTACCTTTATTACGGAAAAGGTAAAGAGCGAAAAAAATAAACATGTCATAATGACCATTTTGTGGGGGATTTCAATAATACTTTGCATGTCCTTTCCAGTGAGTTTTGGTCAAAATGCCAGGTTGGAGTTAAGAATTATCCCTCTTCTGTTAGGAAGCCTATACGGAGGATTTTGGCCGAGTATTTTCCTCGCGGGCCTAATCCTACTGTATCGACTTAATTTCGGCATCAGCGTGGGTTTTTATAATACCGTACTTGTCTTATTGATATCACTTCCTTTTATATTGTTTTTTCAAAAGTCTTTCAAAAAGGCGAAAAAAGATAAAAGGGTTAAAATTGCAGTGGGCCTTTCCGTTTACTACTGTTTAATTGGCCTTACTGTTTTTGGGATGTTAAGAGGTTTTACGTTTGAACATCTTAAAGTACAGATGATTCATTTGATTTTTGCTGTCGTATTTACCTGGTCCTTCACTTTGTTAATTGAAAAAATCAGGGAGATCCACCAGCTGCGGCTAGAGATGCAAGACTCAGAGAAATTACGAGTAATCAGTGAGTTAACAAGTGTTTTTGCTCATGAAATTAGAAATCCGATGCAGGTGACTCGAGGTTTTCTGCAGCTTCTTGACGAACCCAATTTGGCTCAAAAGAAAAAGGAATACATCCAGCTATCCATCGAAGAATTAGATCGAGCCAATGAAATTATTAATGATTTCTTATCTTTTGGGAAACCAACCATCCATAACGAAATAAGAGTTGATGTAGGAAACCAATTACATCGTGTGGTTAATCTTATTCACAGTTACGCCCTTGGCTATAATGTTGAGATAAAAACGGATATTTATGAAAATGGTTGGATTTATGCTAATCCTCAAAAATTAAACCAGTCCTTGATTAATATTTTGAAAAATGCAATCGAGTCGATGCCGACCGGTGGAATGGTGTGGATTTCATGTGTTTCAAATGAAGATGGGTATATAAAAATTAGCATTAAGGATCAAGGAATCGGGATGAGCCAAGAGCAAATCGACCGGCTTGGCTCTCCGTTTTATTCCTTAAAGGAAAGCGGGACGGGACTCGGAATGATGGTAAGCTTTCAAATTATCAGTTCTTTTAAGGGGAAGATCCAAGTGAAAAGCGAAAAGGGAGTGGGGACAGAATTTATTATTCTTTTGCCTCAGATAGCCTAAAGCGAAAATAATATTTGGAAGGATTATTAAACCAAGCCGGATTTTTTCCGGCTTGGTTTTTTAGTAAAAATGAAGGGACAAGTGGATTACATTCAATTTTGCAGGATTAAACACACTAATCAAAACAACTACCTTCATTTGATAATTAGACAGAATACCGAATTAATTTTTGTCCTAACAGATTTGTTTTTTGTACTTTGTTATAAAACTCTCAATAGTTATGATCTCTTCCAAGGCATGGAACATAAACATGACAGGGAACAACCAGATTATGTTTTCAATATTAATAAGTTCATGAAATGTTTCAATCATAATATTCCTCCTGACCTGATTCGGGAAACCGAAGCATGTCTAATAATCTATTTTTATGCCATGAAAGGAATTTCATTACTTATATGTTGAACACGCTAACTGAGTGATAATGGAAACTAAGAGAGCAAAACAAAGACACCCTTGCAGCGGCAAGGGTGTCTTTACGTACGTCCCGAAGAGGATTCGAACCTCCGACCTACAGTTTAGGAAACTGTTGCTCTATCCTGCTGAGCTATCGGGACAAATTTACAACTGAATATTTAGTTCCATCACACAAAAAAGTGTGGCTAAATCCCGTCCTGACCTCAGTAAGCTTAATCAAGCAGCAGTTCGGTCAGTAGGCTGAAGCATATTCAAGGGAGCGGATTCGAACGTGCTGAGCTATCGGGACATTTAAAATTAAGGAACGTTTATTATTATAATTCGAACTTCGAAAAAGGTCAATAATGAAGTTTAGCGAATTGGTAGTTCCTTAATTCTTTTGGTGTTTCCGTTTCCTTTTTCACGGAAGATTAACCAGACGATTAGGCTAAGTGAGATTAACAGCGCTTCAAGCGATAAAATATAGTATGGGTATGGCCCCAAGACGTCTAATAAACTTGCTGTTTTCGGTTTATGGCTTAAATACATATAATTTCCGCCGACTAGTTTATTGATCCACATGATGATTGGCATTAACACATTTAAGAAAACAAAAAGCTTTACGACAGACCAAATGGTAGGCCGGTAGCCCCTAGCCCATGTAAAGTAGAGCACCACCCAAATATCCATTAAATGTGTGTAAAAGAAATGAAAGAAACGAAAATGCGGGAAGTCAAAGTTTAAGGCTGGGGTGAAAATGGCCTGTGACGCTCCCAATAGGGCTGTGAACAACAAAATTTCGTATATGATTTTCTTCCTAGTTAATAACAAAAGAACAGTTAAAATTAAGCTGATGCTGCAGAGTTCTAATGGAATAGCGTGACTAACGTCCCAGTCTCCGTTTATATACATCCAGAAATGATAGGTCAGTTCAATTAAAATTAACGAGACCGCTGCCCCAATCTCCGCCTTTCTCCATTTGTTGTTGTCGAAAAATTTTTCCCGATTTACAAAAATTGCAGTGGATCCTAGAAGTAAGATGGCAATGATCATCCAATGACTGTTTGAGAACATTTCAAAATCAAAGTCTTTATAGCTGCCCCCAAACCAATCCATCGACACCATCTCCTATTTCCATTCGATTTTAAACACTTCTAAATATATTATGACCGTTTTATATGCTGCATGTAAGGACCTATCGGTTTGCAAATTATTACAAAATTTTACAAAAAATATTTAAGTTTTGATCAAAGGTCTTACTTCTTATAATTTTTTGAAAACGCTACCAAAGTTATGGGGATTAAGTACCTTTTGACTATTGGAAAATTTTGATATGTTTGAATAGTACGATTTTATTAGGAGGGATGCTCTTGTTAAAAGTATTATCAAAAACGGGTCTAACATTGGCGTTGGCAGGAAGTATCGCATTGGCGGGATTCCAGCCGGGCGGGGAAGCAAAACAGGCTTCTAGTACATATGGTTTAAGTTTGGCGCATTATGTAGGTGCGTCTCCGGAACTAGCTGAAAAAGCTAAGAAGTTGGGAAAAGACCTTTCAAAGGTTGACCCTGCAGAAAAGCTAGCTAACCAAGGGACAAAATTCCAGCAGGCTGGTGACAATCATGTTGCTTACCGTGACGCAAAAGGTGATGTGCCAGTACTTGTTATTTTGGCTAAATATAAAGATGGTGACGAGCCGATTGGGGACCTGCCAGGACAAGTGCCGGCGCATTACTATGAGGATTTGATTTTTGGTGATGAATATAACCCTTATGAGTTAGATTATTTTAAACAATATGCGGAATTTAATGGTGTGAAAGCTCCGACTGATCGCACTATGCATAATGCTTATAAAGAATCGAGTTATGGCAAAGTGAACCTTGTTCGTAAGGAAAACACAGAGTTTGTTTGGGTGGAACTGCCTAAAGGTGCTTCCTACTATTTAGATCAGGAAGGTACGTATGCTGAAAGTGGTAAATATGTTTTAGGTAATGTGAATGGTGATGCCCACACAGGTGAATTTATCCGTGACCTGTTAAAGGCTGCTGATGACCAAATTGATTTTTCAAAGTACGCAGTAGATGGAGAGGTTCCAAATGTATTCGTTATCCATGAAGGAACGGGTGCGGAGTGGAGCGCTGACCCTGCTCAATTTTGGTCACATAAATGGAGTCTATTAAGTGCGTTATATTATGGGAAATACTATGAAACTGGTAAACCTGCTGATGTTTATGCTGGGATGAGCCAGCCTGCGTGGATTAATAAGACGGTTGCGGAGGACATGACGTATGATGGAGTCATCGTCAATAACTACAACATCCAACCGGCCATCGGCGGGAACGTCGCTGGATTTAACGAGGCTACTGGTGGTTACGACGAAGCAGCGAAAACGGGTCCATATCCTGCTACTGCCGGGGTTTATGCCCATGAATTCGGCCACGCTTTAGGATTGCCGGATTTCTATGATACAGCATACTCATCTGAAGGAGTAGGAAACTATTCCATGATGGCAGGTGGCTCTTGGATGCGTTATCCAGATAGTGGGGCTTATTCCGGAAACTCACCGACTCACTTTGATCCTTTTTCAAAAGTATTCTTAGGATGGGCTGAGCCGATTGAGGTTAAACTAGGGGATGCTGTTAAGGAAATCACGTTGCCAGCAATTAATAAGGCTGCTGCTAATAACGGTATTGTAAAAATGGAAGTCCCAAGTTCCAATGGAACAGAGTATTTCTTGTTTGAAAATGTCCAGCAGGACGGATTTAACAAAGGGTTAATTCGCCAAGGTGCTGATTCCCATGGTTTAGTAGCATGGCATGTTGACGAAAATATCATCAGTCTCTATCAGACTGCAGGTTTCCGTCCGAATAACGTCGAAAACTGGATGAACAAACGCTTCCAATCCAACCAGTCATCGAAAGCTAGCGACGGTACAGTTGTTACTCACTATGGATTATCTGTCGTGCAGGCGGACGGAAAATATGACTTAGAGAAAAATAAAAACCGCGGTGATGCTGGGGACTTCTTTAAGACAGGTTCCAAGATTACACCAACCACCTCTAATGTCCATACTGGTTCGTATTATTTCTGGAAGGGTAACAGTGCAACACCGGCCGATTCTGGAATCCATGTAACCGATATTAAAGAAAATGCAGATGGGTCAATTACGGCGAAGTTCTTCTATAATACTAATGAAAGTACAAGATAATAGAAAAGGAGGAAACCTGGGCAATTTTTTTAGCTCAGGTTTCTTGCGTTTTTCATAATATTAGTTTATTAAAAAAATGAGCTAATAAAATTTAAGTAATAAATTATGAAAATGTAGACTACAAAAATCAGGTGAAGTTTCTAATAAAGGTTATTGGAGCCCGAACCTAAGAAAAATCCGCCAGTTCGGTAGCCAATAAAGGGTATGGGAGCCCGAACCCAAGAAAAATCCACTAGTTCGGTAGCCAATAAAGGGTATGGGAGCCCAAACCCAAGAAAAATCCACCAATTCGGTAGCCAATAAAGGGTATTGGAGCCCGAACCCAAGAAAAATCCACCGGTTGGGTAGCCAATAAAGGGTATGGGAGCCCAAACCCGCAAAAAATCTGCTGGTTCAGTAGCCAATAAAGGGTATTGGAGCCCGAACCCAAGAAAAATCCGTCAGTTCGGTAGCCAATAAAGGGTATTGGAGCCCGAACCCAAGAAAAATCCACCAGTTGGGTAGCCAATAAAGGGTATTGGAGCCCGAACCCAAGAAAAATCCGCCAGTTCGGTAGCCAATAAAGGGTATTGGAGCCCGAATCCAAGAAAAATCCGCCAGTTCGGTAGCCAATAAAGGGTATTGGAGCCCGAACCCAAGAAAAATCCCGCCAGTTTGGTAGCCAATCAAGGAGATTGAAGCCTAAACCCAAGAAAAATCCACCAGTTCGCTAGCCAATAAAGGGAATTGGAGCTCGAACCCAAGAAAAATCCGTTGGTTCGGTAGCCAATAAAGGGTATTGAAGCCCGAACCCGAAGAAAATCCGCTGGACCGATAACCCAGATAGTTTTTTCTACCAACAAATAATCCCTTCATTTATGATATAATTGTTTGTCGAAGATAATCGAAAGTTTTGAAACGGTGGAGGAAATTATGACAGCATACACGCCGATGATACAGCAATATTTAGCAGTTAAGGCAGATTACAAGGATGCCTTTTTATTTTTTCGCTTAGGCGACTTTTATGAAATGTTTTTCGAGGATGCCATTAATGCATCCCAGGAATTAGAGATTACATTAACCAGCCGCGAAGGCGGTACAGAGGAACGGATTCCAATGTGCGGCGTTCCTTACCATTCAGCTGCCAACTATATTGAACAATTAGTTGCAAAGGGCTACAAGGTAGCAATTTGTGAGCAAACAGAGGATCCGAAGCAGGCCAAAGGGGTCGTACGCAGGGAAGTGGTTCAGTTAATCACCCCGGGAACGGTGATGGACGGCAAAGGGTTAACAGATAAAGAGAACAACTATATTGCCTCAGTTACCGCTTTCGACGATACCACATACGGACTAGCATATAACGATATTTCTACAGGTGAAAGCAGAGTAACTCTACTGACCAATTTTGACGAGGTCCTGAACGAGTTAGCAGTTTTAGGCGCCAAAGAAGTTGTCGTCGCAAGCAATTTTGACGGTGAACTTCAGAAGAAGATGCGCGAACGCGATGTACTGGCCATTTCTTTTGAGGATAATAGTTCAATAGAGATGAATTTTGCCAACCTTCTTGAAGATTTGAACCAAGATAAATTGAAGCAAACAGCAGCAAGGCTGTTTCACTATCTATACCGGTCGCAAAAGAGAAGCCTTGACCATCTTCAGCCCGTCACAACCTATCAAATCCATCAATTTATGAAAATTGATTACTATTCGAAGCGCAACCTGGAATTAACCGAGACGATTCGCTCGAAAGGGAAGAAAGGGTCGTTATTATGGCTGTTGGATGAAACGATGACAGCAATGGGCGGCAGGACATTAAAGCATTGGATTGACCGGCCGTTGATTGACCGTGAACAAATAGAGCATCGCCATTCATTGGTGGAAGTTCTCATGAACCATTATTTTGAGCGTCAGGAGCTTCGTGAAAAACTAAAGGAAGTTTATGATCTGGAACGTTTGGCGGGTCGTGTTGCCTTTGGTAACGTGAACGCCCGTGATTTGGTGCAATTAAAGTATTCGCTCCTGCAGGTACCATTTTTAAAAGAAATTCTTCTCAACATGCAGGATTCCAGGGTAAACGAAATCGCGGAAAAATTGGATCCGTGTGAGGAAGTTACCGATTTATTAGAGCAGGCGATTGTCGAGAATCCACCGATTTCGTTAAAAGAAGGAAATATCATCCAGGACGGCTACAATGAGCAGCTTGATCAGTACCGTGATGCTAGCCGCAACGGCAAAACGTGGATTGCCCAGCTGGAGCGGGAAGAGCGCGAGAAAACCGGTATCAAATCCTTGAAAGTCGGTTACAACCGTGTGTTTGGCTATTATATAGAAGTAACAAGAGCGAACCTGCACCTTCTGGAAGAAGGCCGTTATGAGCGGAAGCAGACTTTAACAAATGCGGAACGCTTTATTACTCCTGAACTAAAGGAAAAAGAAGCATTAATTTTACAAGCGGAAGAAAAAATTGGCGAGCTTGAATATGAGTTGTTTACGGAAATCCGTGAAACTGTAAAGGAATATATTCCACGTCTGCAAGCTTTGGCGAAAACTGTGAGTGGTTTAGATGTCCTGCAATGCTTTGCACAAGTGAGTGAAAATCGCCGATATGTGAAACCGCAGTTTTCATCAGAACGCCGTGTCGTGGTGAAGGATGGCCGCCACCCAGTTGTGGAAAAGGTGTTAAATACTCAGGAATATGTACCAAATGACTGTTTTATGGACAGCGACCGTGAAGTGCTGTTGATTACAGGTCCGAATATGTCAGGTAAAAGTACTTACATGCGCCAGATTGCGTTGACATCAATCCTAGCGCAAATCGGTTGTTATGTACCGGCATCTGAAGCAGTTCTGCCGATTTTTGACCAAGTATTTACCCGCATTGGAGCAGCAGACGATTTGATTTCCGGGCAAAGTACCTTTATGGTGGAAATGCTTGAAGCCAAGAATGCAATCGCCAATGCCACGCAGAACAGCTTGATTTTATTTGATGAAATCGGCCGCGGGACATCCACTTATGACGGGATGGCACTAGCCCAGGCGATCATCGAGTATATTCATACCCGTATCGGGGCGAAAACGCTATTTTCTACGCACTATCACGAATTGACGGTATTGGAAGAAGAGCTTTCCAAATTGAAAAATATCCATGTCAGTGCGATTGAGCATAATGGCAAGGTTGTCTTTTTACACAAAATTAAGGAAGGCCCGGCAGATAAGAGTTACGGAATTCATGTGGCACAGTTGGCCGAGCTTCCGGCTGAATTAATTGCAAGGGCAAATGAGATTTTGACTGCTTTTGAACAGCAACCAGGAGGTCCTGGGGAAGTGAAGGAACAACGAGTGGCCGTGGCTGCTCCTGCTGCAGTTCAGGAATCAAAAGCAGCGGAGGCTGACCAAGTGGTTCCAGATCATCTCACTCAGCTCTCGTTCTTTGATGAACCAAAGGAAACGAAGAAACCGGAGCTTTCTACCAAAGAAAAGAAGGTTCTTGATAAAATTAAGGAACTGGATTTATTGGATGTTACCCCACTTCAGGCGATAAACGTGCTGTTCGAATTGCAGAAGAAATTAAAGTAGTTTTTAAGGAGGCGGAAAAGATGGGGAAGATTATCCAGCTAGATGATGCCCTTTCAAATAAAATAGCGGCGGGAGAAGTAGTCGAACGCCCCGCCTCTGTTGTCAAAGAACTGGTGGAAAACGCCATTGATGCCGGCAGTACGGTGGTTGAAATTGAGGTCGAAGAAGCGGGACTCGCGAAAATCCGCATCACCGATAATGGCAATGGAATAGAAGAGGATGACGTGCTCCTCGCTTTCCAGCGACATGCCACGTCAAAAATAAAAAATGAAAATGACCTGTTCCGCATTCGGACGCTGGGTTTCCGCGGTGAGGCCCTGCCGAGTATCGCCTCTGTTTCGAGACTTGAGCTGAAAACCTCAACCGGTGAAGGTGCTGGGAATCGAGTGGTGATCGAAGGCGGAAAGGTTGAAATTTTTGAAAAAGCTTCAAGCAGACGGGGAACAGACATCACCATCACCGATTTGTTTTTCAACACGCCTGCACGTCTGAAATACATGAAGACGATTCACACAGAGCTTGGGAATATCACCGATGTTGTTAACCGACTAGCGCTTTCTCATCCAGAAGTAGCTTTCCGCTTGATTCACAATGAGCGAAAACTGCTGCAAACAAACGGAAACGGCGATGTCCGCCAGGTTCTTGCGTCCATTTACGGCATGAGCATCGCCAAACAGCTGGTGCCGATTTCGGGTAGCTCGCTAGATTATAAAGTAAGTGGATTTGCTTCCATGCCTGAGGTGACAAGGGCTTCAAGGAACTATATCTCGACGATGATTAACGGCCGGTTTATTAAAAATTATTCGCTGGCTAAGGCGATTACCGAAGGGTATCATACGCTGTTGCCGATTGGCCGGTATCCAATCGTGCTTCTCAATATTGAGATGGATCCGCTGCTCGTCGATGTGAACGTCCACCCGTCGAAAATGGAGGTCCGCTTTAGTAAAGAAGCAGAGATGAACGAACTAGTAACTTCTATAATAAAAAATGCATTTAAATCGAAGATACTGATTCCAACGGCCTATACGAAAAGAGAGGAACCTAAAACAGAGCAGACGGCTTTAGCGCTCGATGAGGGGACCTCTCCTGCTCGTTCTTCCTCTGGATTTGGCGGGGAGCGTGGCGGGGAGCGGCCGACTGCTGTTGCTGAGCCATTTTTTACAAAAATTAAAGAAGAACCCGTTCGGGAAACTGGCTTTTCGAATATGAAAGAAGAATTCGTCCCGCAACCTGAAGTTGGAATACCTTTTTTTAGGGAAATTGAAAAAGATAAACCGACTAGTGAAAGGGAATATGATTCATTTGAAGATGAGGAAATTCCTCAACACGAGCCTGAGGAATACCCTGAAGTGGAGCCGGTTGTAGACACAGAGAGCCGGGTCCCACGGTTGTATCCAATTGGACAAATGCACGGAACGTATATATTTGCACAAAATGAGAATGGCTTATATATCATCGACCAGCATGCGGCGCAGGAACGGCTTAAGTATGAGTACTTCCGCGAAAAGGTCGGCCAGGTCGCACCGGAGCTGCAGGAGATGCTGGTCCCGTTGACTTTTGAATATTCAACAGATGATTATATTAAAATTACCGAGCATAAGGACGAACTTGAGAAGGTCGGTGTTTTCCTTGAAGAGTTCGGAATCAATAGTTTCATTGTCCGCTCCCACCCTCAATGGCTGCCAAAGGGGCAGGAGAAGGAAATCATTGAGGAAATGATTGAACAGCTGTTATTAATGAAAAAAGTGGATATTAAAAAACTCCGCGAGGAAGCGGCTATCATGATGAGCTGTAAAGCCTCCATCAAAGCGAACCGCCACTTAAGGGATGATGAAATCCAAGCGCTTCTCGACGATCTGCGAAAGGCATCAGATCCATTTACCTGCCCGCACGGCAGGCCGATTATTGTTCATTACTCGATTTACGAGATGGAGAAGATGTTTAAGCGCGTGATGTAGGATATTTTTGGAAATATTGTATTTATGAGAAAAGCCTTGGATTTTTTAATACCAAGGCTTTTCTTATTGAAGAATCTTGCTGTCATAGTAAAAAGATTACTGTATTTTTTTATTTATTCTTTTCTAAATTTATAGCCTGGTTATCGATATTTTTTGCAATTCCAGTTAGTTTCTCGATGGAGGCTGTACCAGCTAAAACGAAAGTAAATTTATTTCTTTTCCATGTAATATAATTCGTTCTGTTTTCTTTGTCGGTTTGGCTGAATTGATAGGAGAGCATGTCAGCCTTTACTCCACTTATATCAATGGTGGGTCCGATTACTGGATTTACACTTTGACCCTCAAACTGTGGAGAATTAACGGCATATGGAACAACACTCAATACGACATCTTCACCGTTTAAAGATCCCATTTCGATAATCTCGAACTGCTTTTCACCGTGTTTATCTACCCTAATAGTCAAGTGGTCGGCATTCCTGTCCAGGTGGGGAATCTTCATTCTAATATAACTCTCAACTTCTTCTGTATAATCAGTAAAGATCTTTACTTTAACGGAGTCCCCTTCGGTATTAAAGGGACCTTTTTCCCCGTAGTGAAACTGGGAACCCCTTAACAAATGCGGATCTTCCTGCTCCTTAGATACATCTTTATAAACAGCAGAAAAAATGAAGTTTAAACCAGGCACTTTGATGAGCATGTCAGCCATAGCGGGAGAAGCAAATCCGGATCCGAGTATCCCTACGCCCAGAAAACCTGCTGCCGCAGCAGAGTAGAGCCACTTTCTGCTCTTCTTTTTTAAAGGCTTATTTTCAGTAAAACCAGGCAGGTTGGCTAATGCCTGATCAATGCCCTTGCTAAAAGCTGCTGGTACAACAGTATTTCTCTGTTGATTAACAAATGCATTCAGTTCTCGGTCCAATTTAGATTCTTTCATTTCTTATACCTCCCGCTTCTGTATCGTTCGATAGCCATTTTTCAAGCTTTTTTCTGGCACGGCTTAATCTGGATTTAACCGTTCCTTCGGGTTGATCAATGATTTCAGCAATATCCTTAATGGATAGGTCCTGAAGATAATAGAGTGAAATGACAACCCTATATTCGCTTTCGAGTCTGCTTATACCATCTCTCACATCTAACTTTTCTTCTATAGAAGCTTCAGGCTGCTGTGTATTTATATCCAAATTCAAGGGAACAACCTTATTTTTTACTTTTAAAAGACGCATGCACTCCCTTATTAAGATTCTCGTAACCCATGTCTTAAAGTATCGAGGCTCTTTTAGTGTATGTAGGGAAAGATATGCCTTCACAATCGTTTCCTGAGCAGCATCCAGGCTGTCAGTTTCTGATTTCATAATCGTGGAGGCTATTCGGTAGAAGCTAGGCTCCATTGCTTTGATGAGGCGTGTAAAGGCTTCGTGGTCGCCCTTTTGTGCCCTTAGAACGTCAAGTTCCATTTGTGAATCCAATTCCTTACACTCCTTTCTTTTTTTACATTTATTTGAGCAAATATAGGCAACAAATGGTTCCCGTTAAATTAAAATTTTTATGGGGAAGTAGAAAAACCCTTATTTAATAAGGTTGTTGAGTCCTTCCAAACACCATCCTGTGAAGATTTTAAAACAACAGCTATATATTCTTTTCCATTTCGTTCTGCAGAAGAGATGAGACAATAGCCTGCTTCATCCGTAAAACCAGTCTTTATTCCGTTCGTTCCTTTAAAATAGTAGGTGCTATTAGAATCAAGAAGCTTATTCGTATTTTGATATGTAAGGAGTGGATTTGTAAAGTTTTGTAGGTTTACAATTTCTTGAAAGTCTTTATGTTTCATAACTGCTTTAGAAATTAGAGCTAAATCCTCGGCAGTAGAATAATGTTCGGGATGGTGAAGCCCTGTTGGATTCATAAAATGAGAATGATTGGCTCCAACTTCTTCAGCCTGTTGATTCATCATGGCAACAAAATGATTGATGGCTTCCTCATCTGAAATATTTGGCGTACCCAGGTGTTTTTTACCAATATGAACAGCCACTGTTCTTGCGGCGTCATTCCCCGATGGAAGCATCATTCCGATTAATAATTCTCTTAGTGTAAGGGTTTGTCCTTCCTTCAGCCAAGCAGTACTTTCCCCAGGAGATCGAAAAGATACCTCTTTTCCAACCTTTACCTGTTCATTTAAATCTCCATGTTTGATTGCAACCCAAGCGGTTAAAACCTTAGTTGTACTCGCAGGAAAAAGTTTCTCACTTTCATTTTTCGAAAATAACACCCGGCCTGAGTGAAAATCCATCAAAAGGGCTGCTTCCGCCCTAATTGGTAAATTCGGCTGCTCCGGTCCGTTTGAACCCTTTACCCATACTCCGAACAGACAAAGTGTTGAAACTAGTAAAACAGGAATCTTTTTAATAATCATGATGAAGCTCTCCTTTAAACAAAAATATAATTCTGTTTAATTAGAGCCTAAGATGGGGATTTTGGTTCCCATATGTATAAAAATATTTCGCGCTGTTAAATTAGATAATAAAAGAGAGGGAAATTTGGATTTGCCCCCCTTCTTCTGAAATTTGATTTTACATTAATAGACATTTCGAAATGGGACGTATGGCCCCAGGTATGGAAATGCGGGTGGATACCCGTAAAGTGTGGGTACCAAGTGATAGATATGATGTCCAATGTGAATGGTATCATAGTTGTGCTGTAAGGGTTGGTTCCAGGGACCAACTATAGGTGCATGTACACCTGAATAGATTGCCCAATTTGGTCCGGTTATGATATGGGTCATGCTATCACCAACTTATCTGTTTTTTTCATTATATGTATTTATGAGAATGCCCGCCAAAAAAACTAAGGTTCAATTCGGGGGGGGGATGGTAAAAATAGAGCCGTTATTTTACCGGAGAACTGTCCTTTAGCTGAAAATAACCTATAAGTTGCCGATTGCCAATGAAATAGAAACCCAAAAAGATTGCGAAATTTGCAACAAAATAACCTTAAATCGTATTGGAATGATTTAACATTGGTGAAATAATTATATTGTAAGGATTGACCATTTGAAAAAATGGGGGAGAGGCCTTGATTGCCTATAGTCTATTAAGTATATTTTTACCTGCAGTTTTGCTTATTTTTATTGTTGTTTCTGTAGTGAAATATAAAGACAAGGGGGGAGAGGCAGTGATTCGCCATCTTTACACGTATTTGGTATTATTTGCAACCCTGATGATGGTCATCGGAGGCGGGATATCGATTTTTATGGCGGCAGCTGATTTGATCAGTCCGCCAAGTTATTATCAAAGCTATGATGATTACAAAATGATGAAAGAAAGCGGTAAGATTCCGAACGAAAATGGAGAAAAATTGACAGAAAAAGAACTGCGCGCGAATTACGAACAGGCCGTCGAAGATCAAAAGAACCAAACACGGGGACAGGCAAAGAACCAAATCATCAAAAGCCTGGGATTCATTATTATTCCATTGCCTATTTTTCTGTATTTTAATAGTTTACGAAAAAAACAGAATGATATCTAAATTAAAAAGCCGCATTCTCCTTCAATAGTTGAAGGAATGCGGCTTTTTGCATGAAAAGTTAAAAACTTGAGTTACTTATAATGGATTTCTAATAATTTATATGGTATCTCAACAAAATTTGCATCAGTTGGTGACTTCAAGATTGAGATTCCAAATATATCTACGAAATTTTTCAATATATCTACAATTCTCAGAATATATCTACGAAATATTCCAATATATCTACGATTATCAGATTATATCTACGAATCCCGAATTTTCGGCCTTGTAAGAACCGCCGATTTTAAATTTATTTCACCGCAACCTGAATCTTACTCATATACTGCAGTGCCTTACCAGTGCCGATTGCGACTGACTCAAGCGGACTAGGTGCCAGCTGGACAGGTACAAAAATTTCACTGCTCAGCCATGCCTCCATCCCGTTCATAAGCGCACCGCCGCCCGTGATAATTACACCGCGATCGACGATATCACCGCTTAACTCGGCCGGGCTATCTTCAAGTGTGGCGCGGATGACCTCTAAAATATGCAATAGTGATTCCTTCATCGCCGCGCGAATTTCGTAGGATGAAAGTTTAATGGTTTTTGGCAGACCAGTCAACAGGTCGCGGCCGCGGACATCCATGAACTTTTCCTCATGGTCGATTAATGCATAACCGATTTCAAATTTCACATTCTCAGCCGTTCTTTCACCGATTAGCACATTGTACTCTTTGCGGACATACTGAATAATATCATCATCGAGACGGTCGCCGCCAATTTTTATAGAATGATAGGCAACCACGCCGCCGAACGAAATAATTGCCACCTCTGTGTTGCCGCCGCCGATATCCACGACCACATTGGCAACCGGCTCGTCGATCGGCATGCCTGCACCAATTGCCGCTGCTACCGGCTCCTCAATCAAGGTAATTTTCTTGGCTCCGGCGTTACGGACGGCATCTTGAATCGCCCTTCTCTCAACACTTGTCGAACCGGAAGGAATACAGACTACAACATTCGGCTTCCGCATCGCAAAGCCAATCTTTTTAGAAGCCATTTTCAAGATTTGTTTAAGCATTTCTGTTGTGACATCAAAGTCAGCAATGACACCATCTTTTAACGGACGTATCGCCACGATTTTTTCGGGTGTTTTCCCAATCATTTCTTTCGCTTCTGTACCGACAGCGACGATATTTTTCGAAACGGTATCTATTGCCACAACGGATGGCTCGTTTACGGCAATCCCCTTATTTTTGCTATAAACCAATGTATTTGCAGTACCTAAATCAATTCCAATATCAAAAGTAGATAACATTCTATTCACCTAATTTCTAATTTTTCTCCATCCAATGACAAAATGCGATTATTTTTTACAAAATATCTTACGAATAAGCCTATCATGAATGTGGGGGTAGAAAGCGCTTTGTAAAAAAACCGTTATCTTTTTGTAATTACACGAAATGTAATTCTTACATTTGAAATATAAATTCCTCTTCAAAAAGTGCATAGAAAAGAATATTATTGTATATACTTATTTGATGTTCTACTGCTTTTAAAAATTATGTTACGATAAAGGAGAAACGCCCCTAACAGGCGTCGATTGTAAATGAAAACTCGTCGATGGCGAGTCCGATAGGACGAAGACAGAGGCGTAGTTGAATTTATGCGTTAAGAAAGTAAAAAGCTTTCGATAGAAAGTTTATACTTTCTTATTAGCTAAAAAGGGATAAGGCAGTGTGAAAAGATTGGAATTAAATCAGAAATTATTAGTGATCATCGGACCAACTGCTGTAGGAAAAACAAAGCTGAGCATTGAAATGGCTAAATGTTTTAATGGCGAAATCATCAGCGGGGATTCGATGCAAATTTACCGCGGCATGGATATTGGAACGGCGAAAATCAGGAAAGATGAAATGGAAGGGATTCCGCATCATTTAATTGATATAAAGGAGCCGGATGAAAATTTTTCCGTTGCTGAATTTCAAACCCTTGTTCGAGCTAAAATAAAGGAAATTGCCGAAAAAGGGAAACTTCCCATCATTGTTGGCGGGACAGGGCTTTATGTTCAATCTGTCATCTATGATTATCAATTTTCCGATGCTTCTGGAGATGACGAATTCCGCAGGCTGCTTGAGGAACGTGCGAATAGAGAAGGGAATGAGGCTCTCTATAAGGAACTCATCGAGGTTGACCCAGAAAGTGCAGCTGAGATTCATCCAAATAATCTCAGAAGGGTAATTCGTGCTCTTGAAATCTTCCATCTTACAGGAAAAACCAGACAGGAATTTCAAAAGTCTCAAGTGCCGGACCTGCTTTACCAAACCGCCCTTGTCGGATTAACGATGGAGCGTGATAAACTTTATGAGCGAATCAATGCCCGAGTCGATTTAATGATGCAGGAAGGGCTATTTGAAGAAGTAAAGGGATTGTACGGACAGGGCTTGCGAGATTGCCAATCCATTCAGGCAATAGGCTACAAAGAGATTTATGACTATCTTGATGGTAAAATATCATTAGAGCAAGCTGTCGAGAACCTAAAGCAAAACTCGCGGCGTTATGCCAAACGGCAGCTGACATGGTTTCGAAACAAGATGGAGGTTGAATGGTTTGATGTGACAAATGTGAACAGCTTCGCAAAAAAAATCATGGAAATTTCACAATATGTTGAAGGAAAGCTTCAAGTAAAATCGAATACATATTAGTAGAGATAAAAGAGGAGGATATACAAAATGAAAACAACAATCAATATTCAGGACCAATTTTTAAACCAATGCAGAAAAGACAATACCAATGTAACGGTATTCCTTTTGAATGGATTCCAATTACGAGGCCAAATCAAGGGCTTTGATAATTTTACGGTGTTGTTTGAATCAGAGGGGAAACAGCAATTGGTTTATAAGCATGCCATTTCAACCTTTGCACCGCAAAGAAATGTGCAGTTGGACTTGGAAAATCAATAAATCTTCACCCGTGGGCCCATACATTTGGGCTCTTTTTTTGCTAATAGGAAAGCATAAATTCAACTACGCCTCTGTCTTCGTCCTCACGGACTCGCCAATCGGCGAGTTTTCTTTTATTTTTTTCAAAGGAAAACTTTTTTAATGAATTTCCCGAACGGTGAATACAAATAGAATGAAGGATTATGATTTTCTTGAAATAACTCACCACAAACAAGAAAGGCATAAATTTCCTGCAAGCTATTTTACGTATCCTGGTTGCGTTTAGGAGAGGTGAAGGCTTTGGATCAACCGATTCGTATGAAAAGCAATGGCCAAATAAGTGTTTCTCTCAACTCCCAAAAAAGAAAAACAGTAACGAAAACGTTAACTGATTTTCAAGTTGCTCCAAAGGTTATTCCCCCTGAGCATTCCGCCTTAAAGGAAATCGAAGAGGAACTTGGTGCTTTGGTTGGCATGGACGAAATGAAACGAACGATAAAAGAAATTTATGCATGGATTTATGTCAATAAAAAGCGCGAAGAAATGGGTCTCAAAGCAAAAAAGCAAGCCCTTCATATGATGTTTAAAGGTAATCCGGGAACGGGGAAAACCACAGTCGCACGGCTGATTGGCAAGCTTTTTCAAAAAATGAACGTGCTAACGAAGGGACATTTAATCGAAGCGGAGCGGGCTGACCTCGTTGGGGAGTATATCGGCCATACAGCACAAAAGACGAGGGACTTGGTAAAGAAAGCTCATGGCGGGATATTGTTTATTGATGAAGCTTATTCCTTAGGACGCGGCGGCGAAAAGGATTTTGGCAAAGAAGCGATTGATACTCTCGTGAAGCATATGGAGGATAAACAGCATGAGTTTGTCCTCATTCTAGCCGGCTACTCAAGAGAAATGGATTATTTTCTATCGTTAAATCCAGGGCTCCATTCCCGTTTTCCACTAGTGATTGATTTCCCGGATTACAATATTGAACAATTAATGCAAATCGGGGCGAAGATGCTGGTGGAAAGGGAATATTCGTTAAGTCATGAGGCAGAAAAGAAAATAAAGGATCATTTAATATGGGTGAAGTCTGTCTTAAGTCCCAATCATTTTTCCAACGGGAGATATGTCCGCAACATCATTGAAAAATCGATTCGGGCCCAGGCGATGAGGCTGTTATTGCAAAACAGTTATGACCGGCACGAATTGATGACGATCCGCAGTAATGACTTGGTGTTTGAGGAGGATGGATAAAAAAATCGACGGGGGAGAGTCCCTCGTCGATTTTTAGTTCATTCGCTGTAACCCGCGTGTTGGCAGTTTCCAGTCATATGTGTAGGAAAGAACGCGAAGCGCAGTTATGATAATAAACAATGTATACAATTCCCATGCTTGTGTAGCTAGTTTAAGTCCGATGACGACCCCGGCAAGAATCGCCCAAACTGCGTATATTTCGGAACGCAGCACAATCGGCTTTCTGCCAGCCAATAAATCACGGATGATTCCGCCGCCGCTTCCTGTTAAAACAGCCGCTACAATCACAGCACTCAGCGGGTGATTCATATTTGCCGCATAAATGGCACCTTGAATAGCAAATGCTGACAGCCCAATGGCATCAGAGAAATTACCCCACTTTTGCCAATGTTTTAAAAGATTAGTTGGAAATAAGAATACAGCCGTAATCGATAATATAGCAATTTGAAAAAATAACCCCTGTTCCCAAATAGCTGAAACGGGAACTCCTATTAAAAGATTGCGAATCGCCCCGCCGCCAAAAGCAGTGACAATTCCCAAAATATAAACTCCTAAAATATCATATTTTTCTTCCATGGCCACAATCGCGCCACTGACCGCAAAAGCGATGGTGCCGATCATGCTTAATACTTCCCATGCCATTTCGTTCAGCTTCTCTCCGATGAATATTCTTTTTATAAACAAACAATAAAATTTTATCACGTTACTCCAAAATTACAATAAAAAAGTATTGGGAAAATTAGAGTATCGGAGTGTTTTTTGTTAAGATGGAAATTAGAGCTTTAACGGAAAGGAAGGATGCCGTTTGGAACAAAGAGAAACAAAGGAAAAAGCCATTCTGGTCGGCTGCCAAATCGATGATGACGACCTAAGGTTTCAATATTCAATGGATGAGTTAGGATCCTTAACGGAAACGGCGCAAGGAGAAGTATTGGCTTCGCTTGTCCAAAAGAGAGACCGTCTCCATCCAGCAACGTACATAGGTAAAGGAAAAGTGGAAGAATTATCGGCGCTTGTGGCCGAATTGGAGGCTGACCTGGTCATTTTCAACGATGAGCTCTCTCCAAGCCAGAAACGGAATTTGGCTTCCGGAATTGAGGCGAGGATCATTGACCGGACCCAGCTGATTTTAGATATTTTTGCACAAAGAGCCCGCTCCAAGGAGGGGAAACTTCAGGTAGAGCTTGCCCAGTTACAATATATTCTGCCGCGTTTGGCCGGACAGGGTACGGCGTTATCACGCCTTGGTGGTGGAATCGGTACAAGAGGCCCAGGGGAAACAAAACTGGAGTCAGACCGCCGTCACATCCGCCGCCGCATTGACGACATCAAAGGCCAACTTTCGGTGGTTGTTCAGCATCGCGAGCGTTACCGTGAGCGTAGGAAGAAAAATAAAGCCTTTCAGGTTGCGATTGTCGGTTACACGAATGCCGGGAAATCGACTCTTTTTAACCGGCTTTCCGAGGCAGATTCATATGAAGAAAACCAGTTATTCGCCACGCTTGACCCGATGACGAGAAAGCTTATTTTACCAAGCGGCTTCTTGTCATTAATTACTGACACCGTCGGATTCATTCAGGACTTGCCGACAGCGCTGATTGCTGCCTTCCGCTCAACTCTTGAAGAGGTGAAAGAAGCCGATCTGCTGCTTCATGTCGTCGATATGTCGAACCCGGATTATTTTCAGCATGAAAAAACGGTGATTAAACTTCTTGAAGACTTGGATGTCAAAGATATCCCGCAATTAACCGTTTATAATAAACGGGATCTTCAGCATCCCGATTTCGTACCGACCGCCGACACGCCGACAGTGTTCATCAGCGCTTTTAATGAAGATGACCGTCATGCGTTAAAGGTGAAAATCGAGCAGCTTGTCGTGGGCATGATGGAACCATATGAAGTAATGGTGCCTTCAACAGAAGGAAAGCTCTTGTCGCAATTAAAAAATGATACGATTCTCAGGGAACTTACCTTTGATGAAGAAACTCAAGACTACCGTTGCAAAGGATATTCCCTAAAGGACCATCAAATAACAGGCCAATTACAGAAATTCAATGAATAAAGGGAGTTAACAGCATGTTTCAACACTTGAAAAATGGGGAAAAGCTTCAGCCGATTGTAAAGGAAGTCGAAAAACAAATTGCTGAAGTCCATAAAGGAATCGAGGAACGCATTGAATCCAATCAGTTCCGAGTTTTACAAAGCTTTCAAAAGCACCGGGTAAGTGATTCTCACTTTATTCCTTCTACTGGGTATGGTTACGACGATATCGGCCGTGATACATTGGAATTAGTGTATGCGGATGTTTTCGGCGGTGAGGCCGGACTGGTTCGTCCACAGATTATATCGGGCACTCATGCCATATCGATTGCATTGTTTGGTGTGCTTCGCCCCGGCGATGAACTTTTGTATATTACCGGAAAACCTTATGATACCCTTGAGGAAATCGTCGGAATCCGCGGGAATGGCGTAGGTTCCCTGAAGGAATTTGGGATTTCGTATGACAGTGTATCGTTGATAGATGAAGGCGGGATTGATTGGGAAGGAATTGCTCGAAAGATTAAACCTAATACGAAAATGATTGGCATCCAGCGTTCCAAAGGCTATGCGGTCCGACCATCGTTTACGGTTGCTGAGATAGGCGAGATGATTAGTTTCGTTAAGGAGATTAAGCAGGATGTTGTCGTGTTTGTTGATAACTGCTACGGAGAATTTGTTGAGGAAATAGAGCCGTGCCATGTCGGTGCTGATTTAATGGCGGGGTCATTGATTAAAAATCCAGGCGGCGGCCTAGCTAAAACCGGCGGCTATATCGTTGGAAAAAAACAATGGGTCGAAGCTTGTTCTTATCGGATGACATCTCCGGGAATTGGTGCCGAAGCGGGGGCTTCACTTTATAGTTTGCAGGAAATGTATCAGGGCTTTTTCTTGGCGCCGCATGTGGTCGGGCAGGCTCTGAAAGGTGCGGTCTTTACTGCTGCCATGCTGGAAAGGCTGGGGATGAATTCTTCTCCACGCTGGGATGCGCGGCGGACAGATTTGATCCAATCCGTTCAATTTGATGACCGGGATAAAATGGTTGCCTTCTGCCAGGCCATCCAGTTCGCCTCACCTGTGAATTCTTATGTGACTCCGCATCCAAGCTACATGCCTGGTTATGAGGATGATGTAATTATGGCAGCTGGAACCTTCATTCAAGGTGCGAGCATCGAGTTGACGGCAGATGGCCCGATCCGCCCGCCATATGTCGCTTATGTGCAAGGCGGATTAACCTATGCCCACGTGAAAATGGCTGTATGTTTGGCTTTGGATCATTTGGTTGAGAAAGGGTTACTGGTGCTAGAGTAGGGGAGGATAGGGAAGGACAGCGGGTTGGGCTTTGAGGAGGCTCCATAACGCCCGAAGCAAAGAAGATAATACCAGTTCAGTTGTTATGGAGGCTTCATAACAACTGAAGCAAAGAGGAATATACCAGTTCAGTCGTTATCGAGGCTCCATAACGCCCGAAGCAAAGAAGATCATACCAGTTCAGTCGTTATGGAGGGCTTCATAACGACCGAAACAAAGAGTGAAATATCAATTCAGTGGTTATAAACGCTTCATAACCCCCGAAACAAAAGAAAAATTCCCTATCCAGTAGTTTTGACCGCTTCATAACTACTCAATAAAAGAAATTCGTTTGGGTTCGGTCGTTATCAATGAATCATCACTCCTCTTGCCAAGGTTTGTAACCAAAATTACAATAATAAGAAACTACTAAAAAACCATGTTAGATTATCTTACATATCATTGACATATTTCCTAACACCAAATATAATACAAATATAAATTAGCAAAAGGGAGGAGAAAATTGGTGAGTGGAAAAGAAATTCGCCGATCAATGCCGTTGTTTCCCATTGGTACAGTGATGCAGCTGACCGAACTTACCGCCAGGCAAATTCGCTACTATGAAGAACACCAATTGATATCTCCGGCACGTACGGAGGGAAACAGGCGACTTTACAGCCTAAATGACATTGACAGGCTATTGGAAATAAAAGACTTAATTGACCAGGGAATAAATATGGCTGGCATTAAGCAGTTATTATTGGTCAAAGAACAGCAAGAGTCGCTACTTGAACAGCAAGCGAAAAGTGCAAAGCGCGAGGTTACCGATGATGAGCTGAGGAAACTTCTTCGCAATGAACTGATGCATTCAGGCAGACTGAATCGTTCGTCTTTAAGGCAAGGAGATCTTTCACGCTTTTTTCATTAATTTTTATAAAAATTGGAGGAATTACAAATGCCGAAGTACACAAGAGAAGATATTCAACGCTTGGCTAAAGAAGAAAACGTTAAATTTATCCGCCTTCAGTTTACGGATATTCTTGGAACTATTAAAAACGTGGAAATTCCAATCAGCCAATTAGAAAAGGCACTTGATAACAAAATGATGTTTGACGGCTCCTCTATCGAAGGGTTCGTACGTATTGAAGAATCTGATATGTACCTGTACCCAGATTTAAACACTTGGGTAGTATTCCCTTGGACTGCTGAAAAAGGGAAAGTGGCCCGCTTAATCTGTGATATTTACAATTCAAACGGAACACCATTTGCCGGGGACCCGCGCAATAACTTAAAGCGTGTATTAAGGGAAATGGAAGAGCTTGGCTTCACTGACTTCAACCTTGGGCCTGAGCCAGAATTCTTCTTATTTAAATTAGACCAAAAAGGCGAGCCAACATTAGAGTTGAACGACCAAGGCGGATACTTTGACTTAGCGCCTACAGATCTTGGTGAAAACTGCCGCCGTGATATCGTACTTGAGCTTGAAGAAATGGGCTTCGAAATCGAAGCATCCCACCACGAAGTAGCACCTGGTCAGCACGAAATCGATTTTAAATATGCAGATGCTCTTACAGCATGTGACCAAATCCAAACTTTCAAGCTAGTTGTAAAAACAATTGCCCGCAAGCACGGCTTGCATGCAACCTTTATGCCAAAGCCATTGTTCGGCGTTAACGGTTCCGGAATGCACTGCAACGTTTCCTTATTCAATAATGGCAAAAATGCATTCTTTGAACCAACAGGCGACCTGCAAATGAGCGACACTGCCCGTCAATTTATCGCAGGTGTTCTAAAGCATGCACCATATTTCACGGCAGTAACTAACCCAACTGTTAACTCTTACAAGCGTTTAGTTCCAGGTTACGAGGCACCTTGCTATGTAGCATGGTCTGCACAAAACCGTTCACCGCTTGTCCGTATCCCTGCTTCCCGAGGCTTGAGCACACGTATCGAGGTTCGCAGTGTTGACCCTGCGGCAAACCCGTACTTAGCGTTGGCGGTCATTTTAAAAGCTGGTCTTGATGGAATCAAAAACAATTTAACACCTCCAGAACCAGTTGACCGGAACATCTATGTTATGACGAAGGAAGAAAGAATCGAAGAAGGCATCATTGATCTTCCTGCAACATTGGCAGCAGCACTTGAGCTATTGAAATCAAACGAAGTTATCGTTTCTGGTTTAGGCGAGCATATCTTCGAACACTTTGTGGAAGCAAAAGAGATTGAATGGGATATGTTCCGTACCGTTGTACACCCTTGGGAACGCGAACAATATATGAGCATGTATTAATACCTTAATCTACTATTAAAGCATCAGCAAAACACTCAGTAAATATTGTACTGAGTGTTTTTTATTATCAATTTTTTAAGAATAGTCTTTCCTCTATAGTTTGGTACATATCAATACAGAAATAATGAACAATCTATTTCAATAATCGTATGTCCCCTTCAGAATAATATCTAAAATAATTACAGACTTCTAACTGATAGTCTTCTCCGTTGGGAATATTTTCAAAGGTATGCTTAAATTCTTTTTCGCACTGGTCGCCATTAATGACGATACTATCAACATATTCAGTGCGTAAACCAAAATGGCTCACTTTTATGATGGAATACCTAATCGGCCATGAATGATCATAGGTACATTGGGTGCCAGTCACTGTGACGGTGTTGTTGTCTATCGAAAATTTTGAAGTGAAAAAATATGGCACATCCACGCACAGCCGCCATTGATAATGATCCCCCTTTTCTTTCTTCCTTTTTACCCTTTGTGTCTGGAACAAGCCTAGTAAGAATGTATATAGGAAAGTGAGTATTCTCTTCCTAAAAACTTCCATAGCCATTTTATTTCCTCACTTTCTGATTTATATCCTACTATATTATCTGCACTGCCTCGAACAGATGGAACGGCATTATCCCAGCTTGTCTAAATGTTTCTAATAAACTTTGCCCTTTTTAAGACAAACCTTTCCCCTTAAATACTGACGAGCATATATTGATTAATAAATAAAAAGATAATGCGGAATCTACAAGGGCATTTATAGTTGGTTGGTGGTTTTAGTAAAAAAATGGAGGGAGAGAGATGTTTACAATTACACAAGTACAGGTTAGCCATTTTTTGTTTGCAATGGGCTTTTTACTAGCTACTGCTCATATCCTTGGCTATCTTTGCGAACGTTTTTATATACCAAGAGTAATAGGGGAGGTTGGAGCGGGGATCATTCTAGGTCCAAGTTTGTTAGGATATTTTTATCCAAACATATTTGATTGGATGTTTAATGGATTTCCTTTGGAGCATCAGCTGTTCGGTTTAATTTATCAATTGGGATTAATTCTGTTGATGTTTGTGTCAGGCTTAAAATTCCATACGGAATTTAAACAAGAGGACTTGAAAATAACAACGGCCATTACAATTGGTTCAAGTGTTCTTCCATTTATTTTAGGCTGGATTATTACCAACTTTCTTGATATGTCTAGATTTGTGGGTGAGGTCGGTAACTTGCTGGCTTTTAAATTAGTGGTTTGTATTTCAATCGCCGTCACGTCTATACCAGTCATTTCAAAGATATTTATTGATTTGGGGATAATGAAAACAAGGTTTGCGAAACTTGTTATTATTATAGCAGGGGTGCATGATATCATTTTATGGATAGTTTTGGGCGTGGCTACCAACCTGGTTGCCAACAATAGTAAGACACTGTCTTTTAATGATATATTTTTAAGCATTGGAACCATCTGTCTGTTCCTGGTCGGAATGCTGTATGTGTTAAGAATCCTTTTTAAATACTTTACCATCCATAACCGAAACATTTTCTTTCGATCTTCCAATTTAGGTTACCTATTATTTATCTTATTTATAGCATGTGTCTTGGCCTATCTGTTTCAGGTTGAAACCATTTTCGGAGCTTTACTGGTTGGTATAGCGGCGAAAATTTATCTCCCGCAAGAAGTATCATCGAAAGTGGAAGAAGGAGTATCAAATCTATCCTTCTCCTGGTTTATCCCTATTTATTTTGCCACGGTTGGGCTGCAGCTCGATTTAGCAAATTCATTTGATTTCATTTTCTTCGTACAATATCTATTGCTTGCCACCTTTATTCAAATAACCATCGTTTACTTTACATGCCGATTAATAAAACTCAATTCACTGACCAGCTTGAATTTCGGCTTTGCCATGAATGCCAGGGGTGGTCCTGGAATCGTCCTTTCAACAGTGGCTTATATGTCTGGCATCATCAATCAGGAATTTTTTGCTATCCTCATTCTCCTAGCTCTTACAACCTCATGGATAACCGGTACATGGCTAAGATTTTTAGTGAAAAATGAATGGGATTTGATGTGAGTCTTTGAAAATATTCTCAAAACATGAATAAGTTTTAAACTCTTACACAAGATATAAAAAAATAATTAGGGAGTGTAAGAGTATGAAGAAATTAATATGGTTAATTGCGTTACTATTAACAATTAGTTTTGCTGCAAAATTAGAAAACGCCTTTGCTGCAGTCAAGGATGGGCAGCCAAAAGAACAAAAACAAATTTCAGAAAAAGAGGCTGGAGAAATTGCCCTACAGAAAGTAAAAGGCAAGATTTTAAGCGTGAAATTGGAAGAAGATGATGGCAGGAATGTCTATGAGGTAATGGTGAAAACAAACGAAGCCATTTACGAAGTTGAGATTGATGCTGCAACTGGCAAGGTTTTGGAAATTGAAAAAGAAGGCCGGCATGACAATGGCCGTGAGGATGAGGATGGTCATGACGATGATGATGGCCATGACGATGATGATGGCCATGGAGACGATTAAATCCACACTCATGAAGGTATTGAAATAATTCTTCAAGCTGCATATCAATTTAGATGTGCAGTTTTACATTTTTAAGTCATTTATTTTTAAGGAGAAAAGAAATGATAATAAAATATGTAAGCATCGTCGTTTTGTTTCTAAGCTATTCGCTCATGCCCTTCCAAGCCTCTGCCAAAATGGAGTCCTTTAATAAAGAAAAAACTGTCGAAGATACTGGTTCAAATAAGGAAAGTTTAAAGAAAGAAAAGAGTCCAGTCAATAAACAACCGAAAGAAGATACGGATGATCCAGAAAATGAAAATGAAATGGATAACGACTTAGACTGCACAAAGGATATTCGATTTACGGAAGCCCAAAAAAAACGTCTTGATCAAATTTACCATCAGATTTATATGGATTATATTTCTTTGATTGAAACCTATGCTTGGGCGGGAGCGTTAACTCAAGATCAAAAAACCATTCGATACAACATGTTAAAAAACTATATTCTTACTTTTCAAAAAAGAAATTATAAATGGTGTAGTGAATACGAAGAAGACGAATGGGAGGAAGAATGGTATAACAGCGATAATGATTAAAGTTCGTTTTGATAATAGTCCAAGTTAGCATTTTATTTCATAGCATTGAATATATTGGGAATAAAAAAGAAGTGATGGAAATGGTCTATCTGGCTGTTGGATGCGGAGGAGTAATCGGTGCGGTATTTCGGTTTTTATTAGATGGTTTGATTTCCCGTACCGCACTCCCTCTTTCCTCGGGTATATTATTTGTGAACATGATCGGCTGTTTTATCATTGGATTCACTTTATCATTAAATCCAAACCGTTTCTCTTCGTTGTTTAAACTTGGATTTGTAACTGGATTCCTAGGCTCATTTACAACTTTCTCCTCTTTCAGTGTGAAAACAATTGAACTTTTTCTGAAATGGGGTATTCAACCAAGCATTGTTTACTTGGCACTAACAATAATTGCAGGTTATGGATCTGTAAAAATTGGACGTGTTATCGCATTGAAAATAGAGAAAGGGTAATTTTGGCTATGATAATAACACTGTTGGTTATTGGTGCAGGAGGATTTCTTGGTGCTATTTCTCGTTATCTACTTAGTACCTTTTTCTTTAAATGGAATATTAATAAAATCCCACTGGGCACTCTCATCATAAATGTCTCAGGTTCGTTTGCAGCAGGAGTTCTTTTTGCAAAGGACAACATATCAGAAACACAAATAAATTTCCTGATGATTGGCTTTCTTGGGTCCTTTACTACTTTTTCAACCTTTAATTATGAATTGCTGCAGCTTGGGGAAAGTAACGGAAAGGTTCATTTTTTGATTTATGGAGCTGCCATGTACGCAGCCAATATTTTGGCGGCTTATCTTGGATATTCATGGTCAAATAACTAGAGTGATAAATAAATAGAAAAGATGGACTTCCTCTTTCGAAGCGTACGCTGTCTAGTAAACACCTAAATTTTGATTAAAAAAAGCCAGCAGTTATGCTGGCTTTACCGTACCCCTATGGAGTGTTTTTAATGAATTTGTCTATATACCCCAATTACCTTCCCCAAAATGGTAACGTTGTTTAAAATGATTGGATCCATAGAAGAGTTTTCCGGCTGCAGGCGGATGTAGTCTTTCTCCTTGAAGAATCTCTTACAGGTAGCCTCGTCTTCTTCGGTCATCGCAACAACGATATCCCCGTTGTTCGCAGACGGCTGCTGTTTTACAATAACGTAATCTCCGTCAAGAATCCCTGCTTCAATCATACTTTCTCCCATGATTTCAAGCATGAAGACATTCTCGCTAGAAGGAGCTAGTCTTTCGGGAAGAGGAAAATATTCCTCAACATTTTCAATGGCCGTAATCGGCAGTCCGGCAGTAACTTTACCGACAACTGGGACATTTACAACATGGTTTCGAGGGATATGAGCAGCTTCATCCGCTTCCAGGATTTCGATAGCCCTTGGTTTTGTTGGATCCCGTCTAATTAAACCCTTGCTTTCTAATCTGGCTAAATGCCCATGTACAGTAGAACTCGATGCTAGTCCGACTGCTTCGCCAATTTCCCGAACAGATGGCGGATATCCCTTTGTTTTCACTTCTCCTTTTATGAAATCAAGGATATCCTGCTGCCGCTTTGATACTTTTACCATGATAAATTACACCTCGCCTGGTTAATGTTGTCTTTATTATAACATGTTCGCATAATTTATACAAACATAAGTTCGAATAATGCTTGACAACAAACAAACGTTCGGATTATAATCAAATCAAATAAAACGAACATACATTCTAATCAGGGGTGTTTTATAATGAAAAAAATATGGAACCAATACTCATACGCTATTATTCTTCTATTATTAAGCTGCTCATTAGCATTTGTATTAGCATTTCAGCAAAGTCCGAAAAATCAGGATAAATATTTGAAAGTGACTGTAGCAGACGGAGACACACTATGGGAAATTTCCCAAAAGTATGCTGGCGAGCATTCATTATCAAACAAGGAATTCGTCAACTGGGTGAAAAAACATAATCGGGATGTTGGGGATGAAATTTTTCCAGGTGAAGAAATTTTAATTCCGGTTAGTAATGAAGCACCCGCAGAAAGGGAATTAGCAAGTGCATTAGAGAAATAGGAAGGACCTAAAAAATGAACGCAATCATCTACTGCCGAGTAAGTACGAATAAGGAAACACAGGAAACATCATTGAGACGCCAGGAAGACGAGCTAGTCCAGCTCGCCAACCGATATCAATTCCATATCGATTCAATCATTAAAGAGCAGGCGAGCGGCTATGATTTAGAAAGAGATGGTATCCTGCAACTTTTGGAGCGCATTAAAGATAAACAAGTCCAGGCTGTACTAATCCAGGATGAAACAAGGCTCGGCCGAGGGAATGCCAAGATTGCCATCCTGCATTGCATTTTAAAAGAAGGAATTAAACTATACAGCATTTCGCATAATGGTGAATTGCAGCTTTCCGAATCGGATTCAATGGTCTTAAAAATCGTCAGCATGGTGGAAGAGTACCAGCGCAAGCTTCATAATGTAAAAATAAAACGTGGCATGAAGCGGGCAGTTGAAAAAGGCTATAGGCCGGAAAAAAATTTAAAAAATCTAGGCGAACATTCGGGACGGGATAAAATTGAAGTACCTGTCCAAGAAATTGTCAGGTTGAGAAAAAATGGCCTGACCTTTTCGGAAATTGCCGCAACATTAAGAGGCTTTGGCTATAACATTTCGAAAGCCACTGTACATAGAAGATACCAGGAATTCATAGAAGAGCAGGCGGAATAAACCTTCATCCTTGCCAGGTGGATTCTTTTCTAGTACAATCTTGTCTTAATGTTAGCAGTTTTTTGGAAAGGAATGTACTTGAATGCTATCCAAGGAAAAAATGGCCAGAATCAATGAATTGGCAAGGAAAAAGAAAGCGACAGGTTTAACAGAAATCGAAGCAAAAGAGCAGTCATCACTTAGAAGTGAATATTTAGCTGCTTTTCGATCGCAAATGCTGGATACCCTGACAAATACAAAAATAATTGATCCACTTGGTAATGACGTTACACCTGAAAAAATAAAAACCAGGAAAAAAAATAATCTTCATTAAAGCATCTGGGAATACAAGTTATTTGTATTCCTTTTTACATATATAGCGCTTTCATGTGTCAAAATATATAATAAAGTGAATTTTGCTACAAAATACGTAGTAATTTGTTGAATAAAAATCCACAGCACTATAATATTAAAGTTGTTTGTATTTTCCGAAGAAGGAAGGTTGTAAAAAGATGTTTAACACAATTGATGATTTATCTGTCACCACGATTCGTACGCTTTCAATTGATGCTATCGAGAAAGCAAACTCTGGACACCCTGGAATGCCGATGGGTGCTGCTCCAATGACCTATACATTATGGACAAGATTTATGAACCACAACCCTAAAAATCCACATTGGTTCAACCGTGACCGCTTCGTATTATCTGCAGGTCATGGATCTGCATTGCTTTACAGCATGCTTCATCTATCCGGCTATAATTTATCCATGGATGATTTAAAGCAATTCCGCCAATGGGGAAGCAAAACTCCAGGACATCCTGAATATGGCCATACTGAAGGAGTAGAAGCAACGACTGGGCCGCTTGGTCAAGGGATTGCTATGGCAGTGGGAATGGCTATGGCAGAACGCCATGTTGCTAGCGTTTATAACAAAGACAAATATGAACTTGTGAATCATTTTACATACAGCGTTTGTGGAGACGGCGACTTAATGGAAGGCGTATCTGCTGAGGCTGCATCACTTGCCGGTCACCTAAAGTTAGGCCGTTTAGTCGTATTATATGATTCAAATGATATTTCCTTAGACGGAGATTTGAATAAATCTTTCTCTGAAAGTGTGAAGGAGCGCTTCCAATCTTACGGATGGCAGTATCTTCGTGTCGAAGACGGTAACAACTACGAAGAAATTGCTAAAGCACTTGAAGAAGCAAGAAATGATTTAGACAGACCAACCATGATTGAAGTAAGAACAGTGATTGGTTACGGTTCACCTAACCGTGCCGGCACATCAGGTGTTCATGGGTCACCACTTGGTGCAAATGAGCTAAAGCTTACCAAAGAAGCTTATAAGTGGACTTTCGAGGAAGATTTCCATGTTCCACAAGAAGTTTACGATAACTTCCAAAAGCTTATCGTTGAAAATGGTGAGAAAAAAGAAAAAGAGTGGAACGACATGTTCGCTCAGTATAAAAACGAATATCCAGAGTTGGCTCGCCAGCTTGAACAAGCACTAAATCATGAACTTCCTGAAGGATGGGATAAGGATGTTCCGGTTTACACTGAAGGCAAGGGGCTTGCAACTCGTGCTTCTTCAGGTGAAGCGCTAAATGGCATTGCCAAGAACCTGCCGATTTTAATTGGTGGTTCTGCTGACCTTGCCGGTTCTAACAAAACAATGCTTAAAGGGACAACAGACTTCATGCCAGGCGCATATGAAGGCCGCAACATCTGGTTCGGCGTTCGTGAATTTGCAATGGGTGCTGCAATGAATGGTATTGCTCTGCATGGCGGGGTTAAAGTTTTTGGAGGAACATTCTTTGTATTCTCTGATTATCTTCGTCCGGCAATTCGCCTTGCAGCAATAATGGGTCTACCAGTTACTTATGTATTTACACATGACAGTATCGCAGTTGGGGAAGATGGACCAACTCACGAGCCAATTGAGCAACTTGCGGCATTACGCGCAATGCCAGGACTATCACTAATCCGTCCTGCTGATGCCAATGAAACAGCAGCAGCATGGAAGCTTGCAGTAGAATCAACAAACAAGCCGACAGCTTTAGTATTAACTCGTCAGGACTTACCAACATTAAAAGATACAGATAAAAATGCATATGTTGGAGTTTCTAAAGGAGCATATGTGGTTTCCGCAGCAGGAAAAGATACTCCAGATGCCCTATTACTAGCAGCTGGATCCGAAGTAAGTCTTGCAGTGGAAGCACAGAAAGCACTTGCTGGTGAAGGAATCCAGGTTTCTGTAGTCAGTATGCCATCATGGGATCGCTTTGAACAGCAATCACAAGAATACAAAGACTCTGTCCTTCCAAAGAGCGTGAAGAAGCGTCTTGCTCTGGAAGTCGGAGCATCCTTCGGCTGGCACAAATATGCTGGTGATGAAGGTGACGTATTAGCTATCGATCATTTTGGAGCATCTGCACCAGGTGAAAAAATCATGGAAGAGTTCGGATTTAGTGTGCCAAACGTCGTTGCTCGTGTGAAAGCACTTGTACAAAAATAATCAAATGACGAGGGAGAGGGGAAATTCCGCTCTCTCTTTTTTATGGAGGAAATCCGTCAGCTTCTATCGAAATAAATTACTGATATAGCACTCTAATTGCAAATCGACAAAATAAGTGAAAGTTTTTGCCGCGATAAGACAAATGTTTCTTTGCCGATTCTTTATAATAGATAAAAGGATTGTCAGCGGAGGAGAGGTTGGAATGAGGAAATATCAGCTTTATTTAATAGAAGATGAATTTGCCACCCATTACTTCGGACGAGAGCGGTTGTTTTTTCAACTATTCCAGGAACATCAGCAAGCACGGGGCGAGCTTCAATTTATAACAAAAAAACAAATTGTCTATATAACAAAGAAAATAGAAGTATTAAAAATCCACCAGCTGATTCAAAGACAGCTTGGAAAAATAAAGGGCTTTAAAGCAGACCATGGTGCATATACGATTGATCTTAGTGGAAAAATAAGTAGGGCAAAATTGGAAGTCTACCAGGATTTAATCTCGCTGGAGGCACATGGAAGCTATGAAGCGGAGACAGCGTTTTTTGAAGTGCTGAGAAAGTGTGAATCCTCCTTTTTGGCGATTGACCTAGAACATGAGCGGTTTGGCTGGTTAAAGCCGATTAAAGAAAGAAAATATGTCTAATTAAAATCGAATATTGTCTAATTTCGTTTTATTTAGTACACTGTTGTATGGTAGACAACATGAAGGAGGAAATTATAATATGATGTACGTTCTAGTTGGTATACTGGCACTTGTAGCTGGTGTAGCACTAGGATTTTTCATTGCTCGCCGTTATATGATGAGCTATTTAAAGAAAAATCCGCCAATCAATGAGCAAATGCTTAAAACCATGATGATGCAAATGGGTATGAAGCCTTCACAGAAGAAGATCAACCAAATGATGCAAGCCATGAATAAGCAAACTGGGAAGTAAAACGTTGTTATATCAAGGTTTTTCAGATGGTTGAGAGTGATTTTTAAGAATAGGATAAGTTAAAGACTTAATCCTTCATCATAAATTCTTATAAAATTGCTTAATCCTTCAATATTTCAACACAAAACCACTTTTTCGGATGAATGATTAACCGAAGGGTGGTTTTTTTGTGCTATTAGAAGATGTAATTGAAGAATATTTGTACCATTGTTTAGTAAAAGGTTTCACCGATAAAACCATGAAAAATAAACGTCAGGATTATAAACAATTACTTCAATTTCTTAAAGAAAAAAGGGCAGTAACAGAACTTGAAAGTATAACCGTGTACGATTTAAAGGATAGATTGCTTTTCCGAGTTTTGATGCAAATGGGTATGAAGCCTTCACAAAAGAAGATCAACCAAATGATGCAAGCCATGAAAAGCAAATGAAATAAGAATCCTTAATTCAAAGCCACTTTTACCGGTTGAAAAAATTAGCCGGAAGGGTGGCTTTTTATTTTATTTTTTAGATGCTTGCTTTTGTTATAGAAGCGTGTTATACTAGTAAAGAATTATTTTTGTTCGGTGTAAAGGATAGTATAAGGAAAACTTTTCGTCTTGATGATCACTGAGAGCAAGGATAGTATTAACATTGTGTGTGTACACACACCAGGAGGCAACAAAAATGGAAAACGGTAAAGTAAAATGGTTTAACAGCGAAAAAGGTTTCGGATTCATCGAGCGCGAAGGTGGAGACGATGTATTCGTTCATTTCTCAGCTATCCAAGGCGAAGGTTTCAAAACTTTAGAAGAAGGTCAAGCAGTGACTTTCGATGTTGAGCAAGGACAACGCGGACCTCAAGCAGCTAACGTTCGTAAAGCTTAATTAAACCAAAAACAAACAGGCTCTGTAAAGGGTCTGTTTTTTTATACATAAAAAAACCCCTATTCACGAATGAATAGGGCCATGAAAACAGTAAATCAAATGGTAAACCAAGTGTATCATATAATCTTGAAATTACCTAGTTTTTTCGAAAATTTGTTACTAAGTACACTCATAATAGCGTTGAGTGTCTTTTTTATTGCGTTAAAGCGTTAATTTCTTAATCTTCCTTATTTTAGAAAAATTTGATAAAATAAATCTTCGTCAGGCTAAATATTTTTTACCAGTAATGAACGGTACATGAATTTGATCCGTTTTGGGGGAGGTTATATGAAGGTTTTTTTGGAGCTAGGCTGGTTTTTTAAACAAGAGAAAAAAGCATACATATCAGGGGTATTCTTTTTACTAGTAGTGGCTTTTTTACAGCTTGTGCCGCCAAAGGTCATCGGAATTGTGGCGGACCATATAAATGACGGAACCGTGACAAAAGGACTACTTGCAGAATGGGTCGTTGTTCTGGTTGCTGTCGGACTTGCTACCTACATCCTAAGATACTATTGGCGGATCATGATTTTCGGATCCTCAGTAAAGCTAAGCAAAATTTTAAGAAATCGTTTATATCATCATTTTACAAAAATGTCCCCTGCCTTTTATCAAAAAAGCAGGATTGGGGATTTAATGGCACATGCTACCAATGACCTTCAAGCCATCCAGCAGACAGCAGGGGCGGGGGTTTTGACTTTAGTAGACTCATTGTCAACCGGTGGTTTTGTTATTCTGACCATGGCTTTTACAATCAGCTGGAAATTAACGCTTATTTGTTTAATCCCGCTGCCATTTATGGCGATGCTGACAAGCTGGTTTGGTACCATGCTGCACAGAAGCTTTCATAAAGCCCAGGAAGCTTTTTCATCCTTAAATGATAAAACCCAGGAAAGCATTACAGGAATAAAGGTCATCAAGACATTTGGCCAGGAACAAGAGGATATTGAAGACTTCAGAAAACAATCAGATGATGTCGTTCAGAAAAATATCGTCGTCGCCAAAATCGATTCCCTCTACGATCCGACTATTTCCATCATCGTCGGAATTTCCTTTTTCCTATCCATTGTATTCGGTGCAAAGTATGTGCTGAATGGTGAGTTGACGATTGGTCAATTAATATCTTTTACTACTTATTTAGGTTTATTAATCTGGCCGATGCTGGCATTCGGATGGTTATTTAACATTGTGGAGCGCGGCCGGGCTTCCTATGACCGTGTTGCAAAGCTCCTTGGCGAAAAGGTCGAAATAACGGACCAAAAACAAGCGACGGAAATGGTACCATGTGGTGATGTAGAGTATCGAATCCATGAATTTGCGTATCCGGGCGAATTGCAGCCAATACTTAAAAATATTCAGTTTAGATTAAACAAAGGGGAAACTCTGGGGATCGTTGGAAAAACAGGCGCCGGAAAAACGACACTATTAAAACTCCTGATTCGCGAGTTTGAAGGGTACAATGGGGAAATCCTGTTTGGCGGCGCGGCTCTACAGGATTATAAACTGGAAAAATTAAGAGAAGCCATTGGTTATGTACCGCAGGATCATTTCTTATTCTCTGCTACAGTTGCGGAGAACATTGCCTTTACGAATCCATCAGCGGACTGTGTAGAAATTGAATTGGCAGCGAAATTAGCTAATATTCATGAAGATATTCTCCAGTTTACGGATGGGTATAAGACAATCGTCGGTGAGCGGGGAGTGTCGTTATCAGGTGGGCAAAAACAGCGAATTTCGATAGCAAGGGCACTTCTGATGAATCCGGAACTGCTGGTGCTTGATGATTCCTTATCGGCCGTTGATGCGAAAACGGAGGAAGCGATCCTTTCGGCGCTTAAGGAAAATCGTGAAGGGAAGACAACCATCATTACGTCCCACCGATTAAGCGCCATTGCGCATGCCAACCTCATCCTGGTTTTAGAAGACGGAAAAATCATCGAACGAGGAACACATGAGGAATTGATGGAGCAGAACGGCTGGTATAGGGAAATGTATTTACACCAGCAGCTAGAAGAGCTGGTCGAGCATGGGGGACATTAATATGGAAGAAAAAGTTCAATTATCGGAACGTGAACAAAGAAAAGTCTTATACCGTCTCCTTTCCTATACAAAACCGCATAAAAGAACGATTACGCTTGCCTTCGTCCTGCTGCTGTTAACAACAGTGGGGGATATTGTCCTGCCGATTCTCGTCAAAATCTTCCTAGACGATTATTTAACACCGGGGAATCTGGAGTTTAAGCCATTGTTGCTGCTTGGCTCTTTGTATATGGGAATCCAGATCGTGAAAGCGATTCTCTTGTTCTTTCAATTGGTGAAATTTCAGGAGATTGCCCTGTATATCATCCAGCAGCTTCGAATCGATGTTTTTTCAAAAGTGCAAGCATTGGGATTGAAGTATTTTGATAAAACACCGGCGGGGAGTATTGTCTCACGGGTTACCAATGATACGGAAGCAATTAAAGACATGTTTGTCACGGTGCTGGCAACCTTTATTCAGAGCGGTTTTTTGCTGTTTGGTATTTTCATAGCCATGTTTATCTTAAACGTGAAGCTAGCCTTGCTATGTGTCATCATCATTCCGATTCTTATTTTTGTTATGGTCTTATATCGAAAGATGAGTTCGCGCTTTTATTTGGAAATGCGGGAGCGGTTAAGTCAGTTGAATGCCAAATTAAACGAATCGCTGCAGGGGATGGCGATTATTCAGGTGTTTCGTCAGGAAAAGCGCCTTCGCAGTGAATTTGGTGATATCAATGAGCAGCACTATAAGGCGGGGATGAAGAATATTAAAATAGACGGTCTATTGTTAAGGCCTGCTATTGATTTAATTTATATTTTTGCCTTAATCATCGTGCTTAGTTACTTTGGGATTACTTCCTTTAATACTAGTGTGAAAATTGGTGTCATATACGCATTTATCAATTATCTGGATCGTTTCTTTGAACCGGTAAATCAGATGATGATGCGCCTGTCTCTATACCAGCAGGCGATTGTGGCCGGCTCACGGGTATTTAAATTGCTCGATGAAGACACCTTGGCACCTGCCCAGAAGGAGGAAGGTGCAAGCCAGATTGAAAAAGGGAAAGTAGAATTTATGAATGTGAGTTTTTCCTATGACGGAAAACGCGATGTCTTAAAAAATATTTCCTTTGCCGCTAATCCAGGTGAAACGGTTGCGTTAGTCGGACATACGGGAAGCGGGAAAAGCTCTATCATCAATCTGATGATGCGGTTTTATGAATTTGAACGCGGTGAAATTTTGATTGACGGGGAATCCATCCGCCACTATTCAAAGGTTGAGATACGCAAGAAGCTTGGTCTAGTCCTTCAGGATCCGTTTTTGTTTTACGGGACCGTAAAGGATAATATTCGTCTTCATAATACCGACTTGACTGACGAGCAAATTGAAGAGGCTGCCCAGTTTGTTCAGGCCAATACGTTTATTGAGAAGCTTGAGGATGGCTATCGGCATAAGGTAGTCGAGCGAGGCGCCACTTTCTCAAGTGGACAGCGACAGTTAATTGCATTTGCAAGGACGATTGCGGCGAATCCAAAAGTTTTAGTTCTTGACGAAGCGACTGCCAATATTGATACAGAGACGGAGGAAGCAATCCAGACGGCCCTGGCAAAAATGCGTAAAGGCCGGACTACCATCGCGATTGCCCACCGTCTATCCACCATTCAGGATGCCGATTTAATCTTAGTCTTGCATCAAGGCGAAATTGTAGAGCGTGGGAACCATCAGGAGCTTCTGGCGCAAAAGGGACTCTATCATAAAATGTTTCTGCTGCAAAACGGGATGGTAGAAAAGATGGAGGATGTCATCAACTAGAAGAGAAAACAAATAAAAGAAGCCTGGGTTGCCAGGCTTCTTTTATTTGTAGGTTATTGAGCAACAAATGATGATGGGACTTTTTCTATATATGCTCGATTATATTCATTTATTAAGTGGTCAAGCTCCTGACTGTAGCGAATGGCAATAGAGGAGGTTAAACCGTTTTTGGTCGCAACTTTATAAAGTTCAGCACGCTTTTTTTCAATTAAAGTAACTATATCTTGTTTAACCACGGCTGATATCCTTTCTGGAAAAGTCCCGAAATTTTACTTAAAGGTCTGACTTCTAAACTATTAAATGGAAACTGTTTTACTAGTATAACCTAAGTTGTAAATTATTTCAAAGATAATTTGTAAATAAATATCCATCTAAAATGGCGATATTTGCTAATATCAATGATAGACACAAAATATTCATGATAATCATTATCTTTTAGCCTTTAGTTTTGTTAGAATGAAAGGGTATCGACTATAGTGGGAGTGTTAATATGGCAGATGTGAATTTATTTTTAGCGCTGGGGGCAGGGTTTTTAAGCTTCATTTCTCCATGCTGCTTACCGCTTTATCCTGCGTTCTTGTCGTATATTACGGGGATGTCAGTGGGTGAATTAAAAAGCGAAAATGCGATGCTGACGAAACGGAGCCTTTTACATACATTATTTTTCCTGATTGGTTTTTCCGTTATTTTTATTGCGATTGGTTTTGGTACATCATTCGTTGGCAGCTTCTTTCAGGAATACAAGGATTTAATCCGGCAGCTAGGCGCCATATTTATCGTTTTCTTCGGATTAGTGATTGTCGGCATTTTAAATCCAGAATTTTTGATGAGGGATCGACGTTTTGAATTTAAAAACCGTCCATCCGGTTATATTGGCTCGATTTTAATTGGGATGGCGTTCGCAGCAGGATGGACTCCTTGTACTGGTCCGATTCTTTCATCGGTTATTCTGCTTGCCGCGTCCAATCCAGGTTCTGGCGTTTTATACATGACTGCCTATTCGCTTGGCTTTGCGATTCCGTTCTTCATTTTATCATTCTTTGTCGGCCGGATGAGTTGGATCAAGAAACACAGCGTTAAAATTATGAAAATAGGCGGCACCTTAATGATTATCATGGGGGTTATGCTTTTCTTTGATTGGATGACAAAAATTATTCAAATCGTATCGCCACTTTTCGGCGGCTTTACAGGATTCTAAAGACTTCATGAAACCATTTTTGATTTTGTTAAAAATGGTTTCCTTTTTTTGGACTAGTTTCCTTGTGCATTCAATTTTTCCACGAGGATAACAGTAAAAATCTTTATCCCATTTTCATAATTATGAAGTATAATGGGAAAGTAAATTAAAGGGTAAGGAATGAATCCAATGAATTACGTTCTTCTTTCAACGATTGGTGCCGTTTTTATGGGCACTTTAGCATTTTTTGTACGAATGAAAGCTGCCGCAAAGCCCACCAGTGTAAAAAAGATTATCTTACCGCCAGTATTTATGTCGAGTGGGGCATTAATGTATGTAGTTCCGCAATTCAGATTAACGCCAATGGAAATACTCGAGGCTGTGGTGGTGGGGATGTTTTTCTCCATTTTCCTGATTAAAACATCGAAGTTCGAGATTCGTGACAATGATATTTATTTAAAGAGGTCAAAAGCGTTTGTCTTTATCTTAGTCGGCCTGTTACTTATTCGAATCGTTTTGAAATCCATTCTAAGCAGCACGATTGACGTCGGCCAATTAAGCGGCATGTTCTTCCTGCTGGCATTTAGCATGATTGTGCCTTGGCGTGTTGCGATGTATCGGTCTTATAAGAAGCTTTATAAAGAGCTTCATGGAATAAAATTGTTGTAGTTTATGGAACACTGGCTTTTAAGGGCCAGTGTTTTTCTAATTTAATAGAGGTCTACGTGCCTGAAAAGGATGAAAGTGCTAAAGAAAGGTCACGTAGGAAAGGTCTACGTACCCGAAAAGGGTGATTAGGCTAAGTAATGGTCACGTAGGAAGGTTCTACGTGACCGAATAAGGTGAAGGTGAGAAGGAAAGGTCACGTAGAAGGGTTCTACGTGACCGAAAAGGGTGAAGGTGAGAAGGAAAGGTCACGTAGAAGAATTCTACGTGACCGAAAAGGGTGAAGATGCGAAGGAAAGGTCACGTAGAAGAGATCTATGTGCCCGAAAAGGGTGAAGGTGAGAAGGAAAGGTCACGTAGAAGGGTTCTTCGTGTTTGAAAGATAAATGTGATCAGGAAATGGTTATGTATAAAAACAAAAAAACCGTTCCTAAGAACGGCCTAAAATAAATGCTCATACGGAGCAACATCAATTTTATTCTCAAATAGCTTTTTTCGTAAAAACTTATGATCCCTTTTAGGAGTAGCTTGGATATAGCCGCGAATGACCAATTCTTCTGTAATTTTTGAAGCTTTTTCATTTAGGGCAAGCTCGCCAATCTTTCCGGCGATTTTGTGCCGCGCGACATCACGGAATAATTCTGGAACAGGGCTGACTAAATCCTCAAGCAACGCTTTTTCCTCAGGCCCCCATAAATGGCGGGATTCATTAACGTAATGCTCCTCCCAATCCATATCAGACTTGCCATCTTCTTTCGGAAGCTTTTTTAAAAATTTACGGAACATAAAAAATCCGCCAATGCCAAATGCTCCTATTAAAAAGAATGTCCAAAAAAGGATAAACCACAAAAACCAACCTTGAAGTTGAAACATGTTATTTCACCTACATAAACGTTATATTCATCCTTCATTATAGTCGGTTTTTAAGGGAATTGACAAGTTATCATAAAACGCCGATAATGGAAAAGTCTATTTGATAAGGCAATTATTAAAGTTTGCTTCTATTAAGAAAGTTGTCGAAAAAATGACAATACAAGCCAATCTGTTGATTAATACTATATTCCAAGGTAATATAATATTACGAAATACGTGTTGTTAATAACTTTATTTTTATTACGGGGCTGGATGGGGTACTGGTGTCCTCCACAGTCTTCAAAACTGCTTGAGACCTGCGTGCCAGGTCTGGTGGGTTCGATTCCCACGCAGTCCCGCCATACAATAATTCATTATTAAAGCAATAATTAGAAGTCGCTCTTGTTTTTTAAACCGTAATTAAAATTAATTATATCTGTTCGCTAGAGCTCGCTTAATTCATTACTTTACTGAGTCTGTCTACATAAAAAGGGGTACCCAAGTGAATTTTTTTCATTGGGTACCCCTTAATCTTTATTTAAAACACTTTCGTAGTCCAATCCTCACAATTCCAAATATCGGTCGCAATTTCACGATAGAAATCTGGTTCATGGGATACCATCAAGATGCTTCCGCGATATGCCTTTAAAGCACGCTTCAATTCTTCTTTTGCGTCAACATCCAAGTGATTTGTAGGTTCGTCTAGAATTAATAAATTCGTTTCTGTATTAATAATTTTACACAAGCGAACTTTGGCTTTTTCGCCACCAGAAAGGACTTCGATTTTACTTTCAATATGTTTCGTCGTTAATCCACATTTTGCAAGAGCAGCTCGGACTTCAGCCTGATTCATACTTGGGAACTCGCTCCAAATCTCTTCAATACAAGTGTTGTAGTTAGACTGTTTAACTTCCTGCTCGAAGTAACCAATATGTTGATATTCACCACGTTCCACTTTACCTGAAATTGGATCAATCAATCCAAGAATACTTTTTAAAAGAGTAGACTTACCAATACCGTTTGCACCCACGAATGCAATTTTTTGTCCGCGTTCCATTTTCAAATTCAGAGGGCGAGAAAGTGGTTCATTGTAACCAATAACAAGATCTTCAGCCGTGAAAATATAACGACTAGCTGCACGAGCTTCTTTGAAGTTAAACTCTGGTTTCGGCTTCTCTCTCCCCAATTCGATAACTTCCATTTTGTCGAGCTTCTTCTGACGAGACATCGCCATATTACGAGTTGCAACACTTGCCTTGTTACGAGCAACAAAATCCTTCAAATCAGCAATTTCTTGTTGTTGACGCTTGTAAGCGGACTCTAGCTGTTGCTTCTTCATTTCATGAATTTTTAAGAAGTTATCATAGTCACCAACATAGCGATTTAACTCTTGGTTTTCCATATGATAGATTAAGTTTACAACATTGTTCAAGAATGGAATATCATGTGAAATCAAGATAAATGCATTCTCATATTCCTGTAAATAGCGCTTCAACCATTCGATATGCTGTTCATCCAAATAGTTCGTAGGCTCGTCTAGTAATAGGATTTCAGGTTTTTCTAGCAAAAGCTTAGCTAGCAAAACTTTCGTACGTTGCCCACCGCTAAGATCATCTACATCTCGATCGAGTCCAACATCGTCTAATCCTAGACCACGAGCAACTTCCTCAACTTTTGAATTAATTTGATAGAAATCATTACTATCTAGAGTTTCTTGTAGCTCTCCAACTTCTGCAAGCAGTGCATCGATATCAGCACCTTCATCACCCATTTTTGCATAAAGTTCATTGATCTCTGCTTCAGCGTCAAATAGATATTGAAAAGCAGTACTCAGAGCGTCACGCATCGTAGTACCTTTTTGAAGTACAGCATGCTGATCTAAATAACCTACACGAACTTTTCGTGACCACTCAACTTTCCCCTCGTCGGGTTGCAACTTCCCAGTAACAATATTCATGAAAGTAGACTTACCCTCACCATTTGCCCCAACTAGTCCAACATGCTCTCCTTTTAAAAGTCGAAAAGACACATCATTAAAAATCGCACGATCACCGAAACCGTGACTTAAATTTTTTACGTTTAATACACTCATTTTTTTAACCCCTTATCTAATATCACATGTGGATATCTTACTAGATTTTAGCTGCTTTTTCTATCTTAAAGTTATTTTTGTGAAAAATGTAAATTCGATTTTGGGGCTAAATTGAAGTCTGCCCCCTTCTTATTTAAATTAGATTATTGAATTATACTAACTTGGGCGTATAACAATTGGGTAAGTCTATTATACAACCGAACCTGGAGGCAAGATATGAGTTATTCTCATTTGGGAATAACTTTATAAAAAACGAAAGAATTGGTTGAGTTCTTAATTAAAATCTTTTTAAAACAAGTGTAAACTCATTAACACCCCATGTGTTGCCACATACACTCTGCACATGTGGAATGTGGAAATTTCTAGTGTTTGATGGTGTCATATTTGGAAATATGAAACCAATTGGTAAATTCCTTTAAATTAAGTTATCAAAAAATACCTAGAAGAAATAAAACCTATCCTCTAACTTCATAACTGCTTGAGGCATACGTGCCAGGTCTGGTGGGTTCGATTCCCACGCATTCCCGCCATTAAGTCAATTGTATTGAGTGTTTAGCAGCTTTCCTTTGATTAAAGTTTTTACATATTCCTTCACAGTTTCAAACTTATCTACTGTAAGACTGTAAAGAACTTTTCCTTAAAGCTCCGAATAATTTTTTATCGGAGGTTATTTTTATGGAAACGAATGGGTTACTTCAACAACAAGGTGGTTCTAGAACCTATATGTACTTTTCAAAATTAATTGAGTTCGAATCTGAATTTCCAATTATTGAAGAACAGCAAAGGATTGCTGAATTTATAAAAATACTTGATAAAAAAATACAAAAAGAAATTTTAAAACATCAATTAGTTAATCAAAAACAAGCCTTCATGCAACAAATGTTTATCTAATGTAAACAGCACCTTCCAAACTAAATGGAATGGTGCTTTTCCTGTTTCAAAATAAAGCTCCTTGATGAAGCAGTTCACCTCACATGGTTAAGCGGCAGCTTTTTTTAAGGCAAAAATGATTTATAATCAATGGATTAATTGTTAGATATCCCCTCATATTAAGATAAATTTCCGTCCAATCTAATACCGAGACAACGAAGAAACCAATTCCAAATACTGTTTAACTCCTCATGCACACCATGTACTTATGATTCCCACACTTGAAATAGGAGGTTTGATTAGTTCTAATATTATATTTCTAAATCATGTTTTACCATAAAATTCATAAATGTATGATCACACATTGTTTATCAAATTTGATTCCTAGTACAAATAAACGTAGGTTTATATAAGCTATAGAAAATCTTAATAATGATAATAGAAATTATATCTTAGACTTATATTTTTCTGAATGTTATAAATAGTATAACTATTAGGGGTGTTTGAAATTAAGTTAATTCAGAATAATAGGGAAGAAAGTAATGAAATTACAAACTGTATTAGATTTAAAGATATATAAATTTAACGAAAGGTGATGCAAACAATGTCAAACATTCTTGAAAATATTACGGTGATCGATTGGACGCAAAATGTTGCAGGACCTTATTGTACCCAGTTATTGGGAGACCTTGGAGCAACGATCATTAAAATTGAACGTCCAGGTACCGGAGATGATACTAGACAATGGAATTCGCCTTCATGGGAGGATGAAGCGACCGCTTTTCTTGCATTCAACAGAAATAAAAAGAGTGTCTGTATAGATGCAAATGATTCAAAAGGCCAGGAAGTCATAAAAAAATTAGTGGAACATGCGGATGTATTCATTCACAGTTTAAAACCAGGCAGCGCCGAGAAGCGTGGACTAGGATATGAACAACTAGCAAAAATTAACCCTTCATTAATTTATACCTCAATCAGTGCATTTGGTGAATCAGGTCCATTACGGGCATATCCAGGTTATGATCCTCTTATTCAAGCATATACGGGAATTATGAGTGTTACTGGAAACCCCGGTGATGATCCTGCTCGAGTTGGGGTTTCTATTATTGATATGGCAACTGGTATGTGGGCACTTACCGGCATTCTTTCTGCGATTATAAATCGTTCAAACACGGGTAAAGGTTGTTTAGTTGGAGCGAGTTTGCTAGAAACAGGATTAGGATGGATGAACTTACCTTTGACGAACTATATGGCTACGAGGAAGGTCCCTGAGAAGTTTGGTACTGGTACGGCCATGGTAGCTCCATATGAGGCTTTTCGAACCAAGGATAGCTGGGTTATTATAGCCGCTGGTAACAATCGTCTCTTTTCATCTTTATGCCATGCCCTTGGTATACCTGAGCTATTAAATGATCCGAGATTTGAAAGTAATAAAAATAGAGTTGCAAATCGTAAAGAATTGCATCAGACCGTAGAAGAGCGCTGCCTTGGGTTCAATACTACATCAATAATAAAAATTCTCCAACAAGCAAATGTCCCTTGTAGTCCTATTAATTCGACTAACGATGTATATGAAGACGAACAAATTAATTCATTAGAAATAATAAAGAAAATAGATGGATTCAGAATTTCAAATTTTAAAATAATTGATCTACCTATCCGCATCAATAATCAAAGAAGTACTTTCCGTTTGCCGCCACCTTTGCTTGGTGAACATACCGAAGAGATTTTAAAGCAAGCTGGATACAATTCAGAAGAAATTGAATTACTTAAAACTGAAAAAGTTGTTGGAGGGTAGGAAGGAGAACAAAAAGTGGGATTACCTAAAAGTGTCGTTATTTATGAAGTTGGCCCCCGAGAGGGATTCCAGATAGAAGATGGCCTTATTTCCACGAATGATAAAGTGAAATTGGTTAACGGTCTTAGCGAAACCGGACTCACAAGCATCGAAGTAACTTCCTTTGTTAGTCCGAAATGGGTACCCCAAATGGCAGATGCAGAAGAAGTATTATCCCAAATAAAAAGGAAAGAAGGGGTATCGTATAGGACTGTATATCTTAATATAAAGGGATTACATAGGGCATATCAGAACAGTGTGACATTGGATGGAGTGTTAATGCTTACGGCAAGTAATACGTTCTCAAAAAGGAATACGAATAAAGACATTAAAGAAACCTTATCAACTATTCCTTCCTGGATTCAAGCATATAAGGAATATAAAATTCCGGTAGAACAGATTGCAGTTATGGCAGCATTTGGCTGTAATTTTGAAGGGGATATAGAACAACGGAAAATATTGGATATTCTAAGGCGAACCGTCCAAATGGCAGAGGAAAATGGGGAAACAATCCAAAAATTTAAGTTGGCTGATACCATGGGGTGGGCGAACCCGCAACAAATAAAAAACATGATCTATACGATAAGAAATGAATGGCCACAAATTAAAATTCTTTTGCATCTTCATGATACACGTGGTCTCGGAATGGCTAATGCTTATGCAGCAATGGAGGAAGGAGTGAATGAATTTGAAACCGCACTTGGCGGGTTAGGCGGCTGTCCATTTGCGGCAGTCAAAGGTGCTGCTGGAAATATTGCCACAGAAGATTTTGTCTTTATGTGTATGGAACTAGGTATCGGCACAGGGATCAATCTTGATTTATTAATTGAAAACGTTTCCGCGGCAGAAATGATCGTTGGTCATTCACTGCCAGGACATCTTTTAAGAGGGGGACTTCTAAGAAGATAGATTCATTATTTAATATTTTCATATTAAGAATGGGAGGATTTAAGGTGAACTTTGAATTTAATGACTTACAGAATGAGATTCGTTTAGGTGTGAGGTCTTTATGTTCGCGATTTGATTTGAACTATTGGAGCAATTGTGATAAAGAGGGTGTGTATCCAGAGGAATTTGTAAGATCAATGAGCGAAGCAGGATGGTTAGGAATACTTATTCCAGAGGAATATGGCGGGGCTGGTTTGGGTATGACAGAGGCAGCGATTGTATTAGAGGAGATTAATCGTTCAGGCGGCCTCGGAGCGGCTTGTCATGCGCAAATGTATACTATGGGCTCTGTTCTTAGGCATGGAAGTAAGGAACAAAAGGAAAAATATTTACCGTTAATTGCAAACGGAACCCTGCGTTTACAGGCCTTCGGTATCACAGAACCCGATGCTGGTTCGGATACAACTAAGATTAAAACGTTTGCGAGAAAAACAGATAATGGATATGTCATTAATGGGCAAAAAATCTTTATTTCTCGTTATCAGCATTCGGACATGATTTTATTGCTTGCACGGACAACACCATTAGAACAAGTAAAAAGGAAAATTGACGGGATGAGTCTTTTTTTAATTGACTTAAGAAAAGTAGGAAGTGCAATTGAGGCCAAACCGATCAAGACCATGATAAATCATGAGACAAATATACTTTTTATAAATGAATTGGAAGTACCCGAGAACTGTTTAGTAGGCGAGGAGGGAAAAGGGTTCTACTACTTACTAGATGGAATTAATGCAGAGAGAATTTTAGTTGCAAGTGAATGCATAGGGGATGGAAAGTGGTTCATAGAACAGGCAGTAAGATATGCAAATGAACGAGTCGTTTTTGATCGTCCTATTGGGAAAAATCAGGGTATCCAGTTCCCTATTGCGAAAGCTTACATGGCTGTCCAAGCAGCTGAAACGATGAATTTTAAAGCAGCATCAAAGTTTGATAACGGACTTCCTTGCGGAGAGGAAGCGAATATGGCTAAATATTTGGCATCAGAGGCATCCTGGGAAGCTGGAGACGTAACGATGACTACATTTGGTGGATACGGAGTAGCAGAAGAATATCATATTGAACGGAAATGGCGAGAAACTCGTTTATTCCGTACGGCCCCGATCTCCAATAACCTAGTATTGAGTTATATTGCTGAGCATAGTTTGAAATTACCAAGATCTTATTAATTTGGGCGGAAAAGGAGAAAAAAATAGAATGAGTGACCTTCTAATAGAATATAAGGGAGCAGCAAATGAAATTTTGACGGTTACGCTTAATAGACCTGAGGTTATGAATGCATTAAATACACAGCTTTTTAAGGAGTTACTGCAGCTTTTTAGAGAACAATCACATAATGAGGATCTAAGATGTATTGTTTTAACCGGAGCAGGGGAAAAGGCTTTCTGTTCAGGTGGGGATTTAAAAGAAAGAAATGGCATGTCAGATGAAGATTGGAAGAAGCAGCATCATTTAATAGAAGAATTGTTCCTATGCGTTAGAGATTTTCCAATCCCAGTGATAACGGCAGTCGAGGGTTATGCATTTGCGGGTGGATGTGAACTAGCGCTTATGAGTGATTTTATTATCGCTTCTGAAACGGCTAAATTTGCTCTGACTGAAACAACCAGAGGTATTATGCCAGGCGGAGGGGGATTGCAAAACTTGCCAAGAAGCATAGGGATACGAAGAGCTAAGGAAATGATTTTTACAGGCCGGCAGATTGACGCTCAACTTGCCTATGAATGGGGTTTAGTCAATCGTATTGTTTCAAAAGGGGAAGCTATGAAAACAGCGCTAGAATTGGCTGTCCAAATAGCAGAAAGTGCCCCATTATCTATAAAAATGGCAAAAATGGCCATGAATAGAGGAACTGAAGTAGATTTCCATACCGCTTATGCTCTTGATATTGCTGCCTATAATGTGTTGGTTCCAACCGAGGATAGGTTAGAAGGGGTAGCAGCATTTAATGAAAAAAGAAAACCAAAATGGAAAAACAGATAGGAGGGTTGATGAATGCCATCTTCCCTAATAGATAGATTAGTAGAATATATAACAACATGCCATTATCAACAATTGCCGGAAAAATTGATATTACAAGCTAAATATGCCATTTTGGACACTGTTGGTGTTGCTGTGGCGGGATGGAACGAACCCGTTGTTCAGATTGTAAAACGCGGGTACATGTCAGAGAATCCATCTAAAAAAGCATCGCTTTTAGGAGAACCAAGTTTTACGGAATTGGAATATGCGGCGCTTATTAATGGGACAGCGAGTCACGCCTTAGACTATGATGATGTATCTCCTAGTATCCTTGCTCATCCAAGTGCACCGATTCTAGCAGCAGTCATTCCGCTTGCAGAGCATCTACAGTGTTCGAGTAAAGATGTCATAACTGCTTATGCTATCGGAACTGAAGTAATGATAAAGTTAGGACTTGTCATGGGGCACAAGCATTATGACTTAGGATGGCATGCTACAGATACGCTTGGGACCATTGGAGCTGCGGCTGCTTGTGCCTACCTCATGAATTTAAATCGTGATCAGATTGCCCATGCAATTGGAATCGCATGCTCGATGTCCGGAGGGTTGCAGAAAAATTTTGGTACGATGACTAAACCGTTCCATGTAGGACTAGCTAGTTCACATGGTCTTCAAGCAGCATGGCTAGCTAAACAAGGGTTAACCGCAAATAAGGATGTTTTTGAAAGTAGAGGCTTTTTCTTTTCATTTAGCGGTGGAATGGAAAAGGTGAATTTAATAGATGGTATTCAGTTTGGAAAACCGTATAGCATACTAGAAGCAGGTCTTTCTATTAAGAAGTTCCCATGCTGTTACCTCACACATCGAATGATTCAAGGGGCGTTAGATCTAAAGGACGAGTTTCAACTTGAATTAAGTGATGTAATGGGAATAAAAATTGTAACGCCGCCAGCCGGGCTGGTCGCATTAATACATCATCTCCCGAAAACAGGCTTACAAGGAAAGTTTAGTGCTGAATATACCGTGTTAGCTGCAATCAGAGATGGTCATGTAGGATTATCTACGTTTGAAGATGATCAGGTACAAACGCCTGAAATTCAACAACTTTTACCACAGGTTAAAGCCATCGAGGAGGAAGGTGAGATACTTCTAGGGCATGATTTAGAAAAAAATCCAATCCAGATTCTTGTCACAACGAAGAATGGAATATTGAAAAAAGACATTTTGCTTACACCAGGGTCTAAGGAAAGCCCGTTAAGTCAAGAGGATCTTCGTTTGAAATGGCAGGACTGTATCGCTCATTGGATAAAGAAATCAGGTATAGATAATTCCGCTTATCTGGGTGAAAGGGCTAGTAACCTATTTAATAAAGGTTTATTAATAGAGGATTATGATAAATTTGGTAGCTGGTTGATAGAGTTACGTGAATTTCATTTAATTAATAAAAAATAGGGAGGCTCAATATGTTTAAATTTTGGAATAAAAGTATACTAATTGGTACGATTTTGCTTCTCATCCTTGCAGGATGCGGTAAATCCTCGGAAACCTCCTCAAAACAAAATGGGGACGCACAAAAAGAGATGGATGTACGAATTTCCTATAATTTGCCAGCCGAACATTCTACAGGGATTTATTTTGAAGAGCTAGCAAAGGAAATTAAGAAAAATACAGCAAATACCTCTATTAAATTGAATCCTCAAACCTTTCCAAACGGTCAGTTATATAATGACCAACAATTACCAGATGCGGTAAGTAACGGAGCGGTTGAAATTGGACAATTAAACGTTGGTTTTCTTGCAGGGGAAGATGCAGAGCCTCTGCGTATTGTTGACTTACCTTTCCTATTTGATTCATGGGAAGCAGAGTGGGCAGCTGAGGATGGGGAATATGGAAAACTATTTGGTAAGCAGTTAGAAAAGTATAACATGAAAATGATTGGCTTTGCACAATACGGAACGGTGGAATTATATGCGAATAAGACAATAAAGCTGCCTGAAAATCTAAAGGGATTAAAAATGAGGGCATTTGGCAAAGGGAACGCCCTTATGTTAGAAGAAATAGGGGCATCGCCCGTTAGTATGAGTTCCCAAGAAGTTTATCAGGCCATGCAGCAAGGGACCATAGATGGATACTCAACTGGACCATCATCTGTTGTAGACCGGGGACTTACCGAGGTAACAAAATATGGGACTGATATGCAAATACATTACCTTCCCTTCCAGTCGGTTGTAAATATGGATTGGTGGAATAAGCTTCCAGAGGATGTACAAAATGCAGTGCTAAAAGCTTCCGAGACAGCGCAGAAAGCTTCTCGCGAAAAGGCTAAAAGTGATGCTGAAGAGTATCTACAAAAACTTTCCGCTAAGGGATTGGAGCTTTATAAACCATCTGCGGAAGATCGGAAGAAATGGGTAGATTCAGTAAAGGGCCGTTATGATTATTATTTAAAAAAATCAGGGGATACGGGGAAACAGCTATATGATGCAGCTCAAAAGGCAAACTAACACGAATCAGTAAATTGCTACATTCATTGAATAATAGGTACGGGAGGATGGATCCTCCCGTACCAAAACTTTAAACAAGGAGGGTGAAAAGCAAATGCATTTTTTCTTAAAAATGATCTATAAGGTTCAACATACTTGCGTCTATATTTCAGCATCTTTAATGGCAATTTTAGCTATTTCTATTTTTTATGATGTAGTAGCCAGGTATATTTTTAATTCTCCTACAATCTGGGCAAATGAAGTATCAACCTATATTTTACAATTTATTGTGTTTTTCACAATGGGTTGTATTCAAATGGAAGGAAAGCAGTTGCGTGTAACGTTTTTAATCGAAAGATTGAAGGGGACTCCACGAAAAATTTTGGAAGCCTTTTCAGCGTTTCTAATTCTCCCTTACTCCATTGTACTTGTAGTGTACGGATATCAATATACCAAAAATGCTTTTAGATTAGGTATGGGGTCACCTACCCTCCTTGAAATCCCTTTATGGATACCCTATTCATTTATCTGTATTGGTGGGGTTCTTCTTGTAATTGCAGCGGTATGTTCAGTAATCCAAGCTTGGATGCCAGAACAGCTTAAAACGGAAAGGAGTGTATAAAATGATCTCTTTAACATCGATACTTATATTGCTAGCTGCTCTATTGATTTGTTTGATCTTAGGTGTACCTATTGGGTTTTCACTAGGACTGTCCGGTTTGTTAACAATCCTTTTTACGGTAGGCGATCAGTTTATGATTCAGGTACCTATGACTCTATACAAGTCATTATCTGAATTTGTTTTTGTAGCCATCCCACTATATATTCTGATGGGGGAGATTTTATATCAGGGTAAAAGTGGAGAACGCATATTTTGGGTAGCTAATTCTTGGTTACACCGAGTTCGTGGAGGAACCGGTGTTGCTACTGTTGCAGCTTATACCTTTTTTGCTGCCATTGTTGGATCGAGTATGACTTCCGTACTGACAATTGGAAAAATCGCTATTCCTGAAATGAAAAAACAAAAATATTCCAAAGGACTTACCTATGGTCTTTCGGCTATCGGTGGTTCGTTAGGTATCCTTATCCCGCCTAGTATTCCGCTTATTCTTTATGCATCATTAACTAATACATCACCGGGTAAGCTATTTATGGCGGGTATTATTCCCGGATTAATTTTGGCTTTTATTCTTTCCATTTGGACGGCGATGAAAGCACCTCGGGGTCTCAATATTGATTCATCTCATTTGACTAGTGATCGACTGCGTAACACGCTTAAAGCTCTTCCTGATATGTTGCTGCCAGTGGTTGTTCTTGGTGGAATTTATAAAGGAATTTACACACCTACAGAAGCAGCTGCAGTTGGTGTGATTTATGCCTTAGTTTTAACAGTCTTTATTCATAAAAATTTAAGTATTAAGGACTTAGGGAATGTTCTAGTGGAATCTGTAAAAACAACGGCTATGCTTCTGAGCATCGTTGTTGGCGCACTTGTCTTTGGTGCCGCTCTAACTTTAGTGGGTCTTCCAAAGTATTTATCAGATGTTCTTATTGGACTATCAGTAAGTCCATTACTGGTCCTGCTCATTATGAATATCATCTGGATCATTATGGGTATGTTTTTAGAGGTAGTTTCTATATTATTAATTACGACACCTATCTTTTTTCCGATTGCAATGGCTATGGGATATGATCCTGTTTGGTTCGGAATTATTATGGTATTAAATATGGAACTTGCTGTAATTACTCCACCTGTGGGGATGAACCTATTTGCAATCAAATCTATCATGCCCGAAGAACCTTTAGAATTAATCATGAAAAGCGTCTTGCCATTCGCGCTTTTTGCTGTACTAGTACTTGTTATTGTTTGGATTTTCCCTTCAGTAGCAATTGGCATTCTGTAATGGTATAAAATATAAAGTTCATACACTTTAATGTGGATAATTTCGAGGGTTTTTCAAGAATATTATCCACATTTTTTTAATTTAGTCTTCTTTTAACCGGTGTATTTCGAATTGGTAACTATTTTCATAATGTCGATAAAGGAACGCGCTGCTTTAGAAAGATACCTTCCATTCTTGTAAACAAACACGACTTTTCTCTTATGGTTGTTAGCCAAACGAACTGGCAAATAAACTAACGGTTGGGGAGCCGGCGTGTTTTTTATTACCATACCCGGGACGAAGGTAATTCCCATCCCTGTTGATACTAGAGAAAGACAAGTCAATATATTAATACTTTCGAATATAATCGTTGGTTCAAAACCAGCCTTTCTACATAGATTCTCCGTTTCTATTCTAAATGAAGACTCTTTTTTTAATAGGATAAAGAACTCTTCTTGAAAATCACTCAAATTCACCTTTTTAGATTTGGCTAGAGGATGTGAAGGAGGAACGGCGAGATAAACATCGTCTTCTAGTATGGTTTCTATTTCAAGTTCTTTATGTGTTATGGGCATAGATTGTAAGCTAATTTCAACCTGCCCCCGTAACACCAGTAATTCTAGGTTGGGAGCATTATCTTCAAGGAGGACAAGTTCTATTCCAGGATATTTATATTTAAATGCTGAAATGGCTTCAGGTAATAAGTATGCACCTGTTGTTGCCAAACTCCCAATACACAACTGACCTTTCTGCATATCGGTTACATCATCGATTTGTTTTTTTAACTGATTGAATTGATCATTTATTTTTAAGGCGTGTTCAACAAAAACTTTTCCTGTATAGGTCAGTTGTACTTCACCATGACCTCTATTGAATAATTGAGTACCAAGCTCATTTTCTAGTTTCATAATTTGATAACTTAAGGAGGGCTGCGCCATATGAAGTTTTTCCGCAGCTTTTGAAAAGTTTTTCTCATTTGCTAGCATAATCACATAGCGAAGGATTTTGGGTTCCAAGACTCTCACCCCACACCTATAGAATTTAGATATATATTAATCAAAATTTTATCTTAGACTCTGTGGAAATACAATGAAATGAAATTAAATATTTATACAAATCGGAATATTTAATCTCTTATGGAATTTACTAAAGCCACTTTTGAGTTTTACTGCCCATTTTGAATCCCCCAGCTGCAACAGTGTTTTTCACTGTTCGTTTTTCCCCTCATTTCAAGTATAATGACTATTATTCAGATTATGCATATGATATTTCTTCGAGAGAAATCCTATATATAAGCCGGATAATACATAAAAAACGAGGTTAATACATGAGTGAAACTAGTTTTGAGGTTTATAATTTAAGCGATGAAATAAGAAGATCTTTAGAGGTATTAAAATATGAAGCTCCGACAGAGGTTCAGGGTAAAGTCATTCCGTTAGCATTGGCAAATCAAGATCTTGTTGTAAAATCTCAAACAGGCAGCGGCAAGACTGCGTCTTTTGGAATACCTATTTGCGAACTGATCCAATGGGAAGAAAAACTGCCACAGGTCTTAATTCTTACACCAACCAGAGAATTGGCAGTTCAAGTTCGCGATGACATCACGAATATTGGAAGGTTTAAACGAATCAAAGCAATGGCTGTTTACGGAAAAGAACCTTTTACGAAACAAAAAGAAGAATTGAAACAAAAAACCCATGTAGTTGTTGGTACCCCAGGACGAGTTATGGATCATATTGAAAGAGGGACCCTAGTTCTAGATAAAATAAAGTATCTCATTATAGATGAAGCTGATGAAATGCTTAATATGGGTTTTATCGATGAAGTAGAAACAATTATCAATGAACTCCCTTTAAACAGAGTAACAATGGTATTTTCGGCAACATTACCTAAGGATGTTGAAAAACTCTGCCATAAGTATATGGAAAATCCTATTAATGTCGAGATTGAGGCTGCCGGTGTCACGGCGGATACAATAGAACATCGTTTAATTGAAGTGACGGAAGATGAAAAAATTCCACTCCTTAAGGCCGTCACTGTCGTTGAAAATCCAGACAGCTGTCTTATTTTTTGCCGAACTAAAGAACATGTCGATACTGTCTATGCCAAATTGGAAGAATCCGATTATTCTTGTGAAAGACTCCATGGCGGATTAGAACAACAAGATCGGTTTGCCGTAATGGATGGTTTCAAAATGGGAAATTTTCGTTATTTAGTTGCCACCGACGTAGCAGCACGAGGGATTGATATTGATAATGTGACACTTGTTATCAACTATGATGTTCCAATGGAAAAAGAGAGTTATGTCCACCGGACAGGCCGAACCGGTCGCGCAGGAAATGAAGGAAAAGCGATTACGTTTGCGACACCTTATGAAGGAAAATTCGTTAAAGATATTGAACGGTATATTGGCTTTGAAATACCAATAATGGATGCACCTAATCCGCACGAAGTTGCTGATAAAAAAGCTGCTTTCGAGGAAAAAATCAGCGGCCGACGGGTCGTAAGAAATAATAAAACCGCCAGAATTAACCAAGATATCATGAAACTATATTTTGGCGGTGGAAAAAAGAAGAAGCTTCGAGCAGTAGATTTTGTTGGAACGATTGCGAAAATTCCTGGAGTAACTGCCGATGATATTGGGATAATTACTATCCAGGATCAAATGTCCTATGTTGATATTCTAAATGGAAAAGGCTCTCTCGTTTTACAAGCCATGGAGAATACAACCATAAAAGGGAAGAAGCTAAAAGTTAGTAAAGCCCTAAAATAATTATACACTGAATTCCAGTGCCTGACCTCCGACATTTTAAGCGTTACTGCGCCGGGGGTCAGGCATTATTTTTCGGTGAATTTTTCACTGATGCGTTTTTTTGTTTATTCAATCTATTATTTTAGAAAAATTTCATTTACGAACAATCACGCAACTAGTTTATAATAAAAGGATGTCCAAATAAGGTATTCGGAGTCTATTCATGACTCTAAGAAGATATAAGTAGGTGAGTACAATCGACATCATTGAAACAAGGGTAAGAGGATTTATTAGCGATATTCAACACCCTAAACAAAAAAAGAAAATTAATAGTAACGATTTAGAATTTCAGTTGCGCAAGCTAGTGGATGATTATTTTGAAATGGACGGCTATTCGTTGTTTTATCGCGCAATTGAAACATTGCAAGCGGAGGGACAGCTAATCCCTATTCAAAATAATCAATACAATGGTAAAACCCCTGCTCTTGCCTTATATTACTGGGTAAATATAAAAGTTCAGGCCGACAAATGGGATCGTCTTGAGATGATGAAATTAAGTGACCGGTTTGATTTTTCCTATTATGAACGGCATCCCGAATGGCAGACGAAAGAAGAGTGGCAGCGAATCCAGAATGTATATTCGTTTCTAAAGTCCAGCCAGGAACGGGAAATTGTATCATTCGAAGAAAGAAGCCTGGAGCTCTTTGGCCATGAAAAATTCTTATTGGATAGTGATCAATTTCCTGATGGAAAAGGCTTTTTAACGAGAATCGGAATATCTGAGGACCAACTTAAAATGGTGAAGTATGGGGAGCCTTTTGTATTTTGGATGAAACAAGGGAAAGAAATAAAAGATATTCAGAGAGTACTTATCGTCGAAAATCTATCGTTCTTTCATACTTCTATTAAATTATTGGAAGCGAATCAACTCGATTATGAGCCAGAACTCATTATTTACGGGGAAGGCACGAAAATTGAGCAGAGCTTTTCCTTTTTCTTTCGAATGTTTCCGCCAAAATCCTATCTATTCTACTACGCAGGTGATCTTGATGCTGCTGGCTATGGTATCCTCATCAGGCTGATCGAAAAATACCCGGATTGCAGCCTTCAGCCTGCCTTAAAAATTTATCGAAAAATGCTGGAATGTATAGACCAAAATAATGACCAGAAAATGGGGCAAACGCAAAACCTGAAATACCGTGATTTATTTTTTCAATGGTTTACAGATGAGGAGCAGGCATTATTACAGCAATTATGGCAGGAAAACAAGCGAATCCCGCAAGAGGTATTAACGATTGAAACATGGAGGAGATGGATGTGAACGAATCATGGGAAGGTTTTGCCCAGCGGATGCAACGATTAAATCCACTGTTTGAGCTTGGCAGGGGAATGGAAGTAGGGGAGCTGAAGCCTTATGTCCAAACGATTCTCATGCAAGTGCTCCTGACCATCTTTTACCGGGAACTAAATGATGATGATCATAGACGCAAATCCGATATCAAGTATATGGTAGAGGATTCCATTAAGCAAATGAAGCTGCTGGCCGACGATAAGCAAATAGACCGGATTACAAGCGGGCTATTATATCAAGGAAAAGAAGAGTATAGCCAACCGTTTGAAGCTTTATATTACGATGAAATAAAACAATCATGGGAAACTCAGGTCTTTCGTTATGTCACGATGGATGAAATATATACGAATTTAGAGTTGGGCGGATCGATTGTTTATAAACTTACGGATGTCTCTCAGGAAATGATTTTTATGAGCAGGGAAATGGCCGAAGAATTCTCCATCACAATCGAACAGCTTTATAGTATGCAGCTAATTAAGAATGGTAATTTTCGAAAAGCTACCCGAAACCTCGATCACCTCATTTCACGCGTAAATCGCTTAATGGCAAAGGAATTCACTTTCCAAAAGGAAATGATCAATAATCCTAAAATTTTGCTGATGGAAGAAGAATGGCAAAGGGCCGACAATCGGGTTGAAATTGAAAAGCAATTTGAGGAAGAAAAAAATCACTTTCGGACCATTACTAGGATGATAGAGAAATCGAAACGAAGAAATGATGAGGATCATCCTATCCAAAAAGAATTGTTTCTGCTCCAAGAAAAAATTGGCCATACAAGGCAGCTGCATGACCGTTTTGCTAAGCTAGTCATTCAAAATATCTCCTATGAGATGAAATTAAAAGCGGAGAATCCCTCCTTGTTTTGGGAAACCAGTCTGGTTTCATTTCGCGAACATTTTTATGAAAATTGGTTAATGAAGGAAGGGATCAAAAGTTTCGAGACGATCGAAAGAGTCCTTTCTCCCTTATTTTCACCGAAGAATGAATTTATTCTGCCGCTTGATTGGATCTGGGGTGAACAAGAATTTGATGAAAAACAACTAACGGATGCTGTAATCGAAGAAGAATCAGAAGAAAGCATTACTCGATTGCGAGTGACGAACTGGGAATCTGTTGTTAAGGCCTGGAGTTATGTTTTTCAGCATTTACAAACATACGGAGAGTTCTCATTAGCTGATTTATCCACGCTTCCATTAGAAGTACAGGATTTATGGTTTGAAGAATCTGAATCGATTGATTTATGGATGATGTTTGATAAAAAGCCGCTGAAGGTTCAAGTACTGCATCGGAAAGAAGAAACATTAAGTGACGAGCGGGAAATTCTTCTTTTTAAACTAATGCAGGAATATCCACAATTTCAAGTGTTTGAGGGCTTGAAAATCTTTACCATGTTTGATCATCGCGCGGAATCTTTTCTTTGGTATCAAACGAAGATTACCCCGTTTAAGATCTGTGTATTGGAGGAAAAAAGATGAATGCAGAATCTATTAAAAAAGCATCAGCCGTCTATTTTACTCTATTAAAAGAAAAAGTAATTGACGAAAATAGCGAACATTTCGAGACGTATTTTGATCCGGAAGTGAGACAGACCGTTCTTTTATTAGCAGACGAATCAGGTACATATATTATTGAATCGCCGAAACGGATCCATTTGGTTGTCCAGCCCACTGGCTCGATCTTTGCGACAAATTTTACGCATCTGAAAGACAAGCATAAGCAAATCGAATCGAAAAAGCACTTTCATCTTGTTAGTATTGTCATCATGGCTTTTTTGGCGGCCATTGACAGCAATCAGGCTGCTAAAATCCGTACCAAGCGGGAAGGAATTAGCTATTACTCATTAGAGCGTCTTGTCAACGATCTTATCATGAAATGGGATAGCATTCTTAAAGCGAAACCTGCCTTCGGAGAAGAGGAAAGAATTGATATGAAGGATGTTGTGACAACCTGGAAATACATGGAGGTTGAAACGGATGATTATGGGGCTAAAAAAGGCAATAGACGAACCAGAATCGGTTTAATTGCAAGCAGCATGCGCTTATTAGAGACAGAGGGACTAATTATCATTCTGGACCGGGATGATATTCCAAAAGCAATTCCGAAACAAGAGCTGTTTGAGCGAATTGAATACCTCTATCACGATTATGATCGTTATGAATTATTCAAAAAACTAATGACTACGGAGGAGGAGGAGCATGCCGAAAATCCATCGAATTAGAATTGTAGGCCTGAAGTATGATGGCATGCAAAAGCAATATAAAGATACCACCTTTCACTTTCATAATGGCGAGACATCCACAAATGGCCTTATTGCGATGATGAATGGAGGCGGGAAAGGGGTATTTCTGCAAACCATCTTCCAAATTCTTAAACCTGGAACCTCATGGGGAAAACAAAACAATCGTTATTATCAGCAGTTCTTTTTTAATAATAAAGAGCAATTTATTCCTTATACCTTTCATGTTCTCATTCAATGGGAATTGGACGGTTCAGACCGACGGCATCTGGTAACGGGAGGAATGTTCTCAGCCGAACAGCGGATTTCGATGAATGAAGAAAGTGGTAATGATCGCAAAACCTTGGAACAGGAAGCGAAGATCGTCCCTAATATTACGTTTTATACAAGAGAATTTGAACGGAAGGAAGAGGTATCGCTAGAGCATATTCCATTATTTGAAAATGATGTGGTTGCTGATACTGAAAGCCTGAAGGACTATTTAAAATGGAATGGCTATGATGTTTACCGAGATACAAAGAAACACTATCGCATTCTTGATACATACGGAATTAACCGTAAAGATTGGGATATTATGAAGGACATTAACAAGGATGAAGGCGGCGTTGGCAAATACTTTGAGGGGGCCGAGGATGATCATTCCCTATTCCAAAAACGTATCATTCCTACGGTTAGTCAAGTTTTGCACCGGACAGAAGAGCAAAAGAACGATCTTGTCGAGATTTTCAAAAGTCAGGCGAGTATCGCGAAAGATTTGCCTATTCTTCTAAAAAGAGAGCAAGCACATAAGGAATTTTTAGAAGACATTGTCCCTTTTGAAGAGAACCTAGCTAAAGGAGCAGAACATAAAGACATTGTGCAAGCAAGTATAAAAGAAGGTAGACAACTGTTAGGTGCTTTAGAACATTTAAAGCAATCGGAAGAGGAAATGCTGCTTGTTTTAAAGGGAGATATTGAAAAATTAACGATAAGGCAAGCTGATTTACGCTTTCAAAAAGACAATCTAGAATATGCAAAAGCTCACCGAGAGGTACTGGATTGGGAGAAGAAGTTAGGAGAAGAAAGGAATAAGCATACTTCCTTACAAGCAATAGTTCAGGAAAAACAAGAACGAAAAGAACAGCTAGCTTTTCAGGTATTATTAAAAGAATGGAGTGAAAACGAGCAAAGTATTCGCGCTCTTTCACAGCAGATTGCGACATTAGAACAAAATAGCGGTTTAGAGCAAGTAAATCAACGAATGGATGAAATCAAAGAAGAAGCAGGAAAGCAATGGGATCAGTCTTATCTTTCCATTAAAGAAGCTGTTAAGCAGTATCTGGGCTATCAAAAGTTCTTGAAGAAAAAAGGAAACGACCTGTCGCAGCAGGAAAAACTAAAGACTGGTGAGATTGCTCGGCTTAGTACGGAAATTGATCTCCTATATACACAAATGCATACATTTGAGTCTAAGGAAGAAAATCTCATAAAAGAATTTGGTGACCGGATAACCTATGATTTAAAGGGATTTATCGAATTTCTTTCTAAACAAATTGATAACAAAAAGGTCTCTATAGAAGAGTTGCAAGCAAAAGATAAAGAATCTAGTGAAGTGCAAAACCAATTAGCCACTGCTCACGGTACGCTTGTCCAATCGATTCAGTTTTCGGAAGAAAAATGTGAAAAATTAAAGGAAGCAAATGCAGAGCAAACACAAAAAGAAGCAAAACTGTTGGATCGGCTTCGTGGATTATTAGAAGATGTCGCTGCACCACTAACTCATGCGCTTCTTTCGAAATATGTCATCCAGATTGAAGACATACTAGGCAATAATAGAGAACAAGGTGAACAAATTAAAAAAGATCTATGGGAAATACAACTGGATCATTTCTTAAATGATGAGCACTTCTGGATACCGAATAAAGATGTGAAAGAATTAAAAGAATGGATTGATGAAAAGACTGGAATCGATGTGTTTTATGGAACGCAATTTCTCCAATCTTTAAGTAAAGAAGAACTTGCGAATTACCTTGAGACATATCCGCTCCTTCCATATGGGTTAGTCGTTAGCGGGCAGCAATGGCAAAAGATTAATCAGCAGGTTCTTTCTAGTAGAATGTTTAAAAGTCCAGTTCCGATATTTTTACGTGAGGAAATGAACAGTGAAAATCACCAGCCAACCTTTGTGATTATTAACGGAACAGAGAAAGAGCTATTAACCGATAAAAATCAATTTACCAACTGGAAAATTAGTATTGCTAAGCAAATAGAAGAAAAGAAAGAAACACTTATTGAAATTGAAAAAACAGAAACGTCCTTACGTCGTATTTTAAAAGAAATGGATCGATTTTTATCACACGAGCTTGCGGTGGATATTGAGAGAGAGCTCAATCAGGAACAGTTCACTCTTCATTCTATGAAGACGAAATTACAGGAAATCACAACACAGCAGCAAAAAGAAAAAGAATTACAGCTGCAGCTAAAAGAACAGATTGAGGCTGCAAAAGAAAAAATCGAAAAGCTTACAAAAGATGTAGAAACTTTAGAGGAATTTGATCGTGAAAAGTTAATTCATCAAGAAAATAAACGTGTGAAGTTTGAGAAAGAGAAACAAAAGGAAGCTTCAGTTTTAGCGCAGCAGGAAATAGGAAAAGAGCACCAAAATATCAGTGACCTGCAAACCAAGTGGCATCAAACGTATTTAGAATGGAAGGTTACGACCGAACAAACGATTAAAGAGATTGGCGTCTTTATTGAAACAGCGGTATTTCCTTCTGATGAAAAAGCAGAGCAGTGTGAGGACATCCCACGGTTGTCATTTCATTTATTAGAGGAGCTAAATAGCAGTATTGAAGAGTTAAAACAGCTCCAAAAGTCAAAAGAAGAACAAGCAAGAGAATTGCTGGTTATTCAAGCAAAAAAAGAAACAGAACAAAAGCAGCAAAATAAATTAGAGAAAAAACTAGATACCTATAACAAGGAGTGGAAAGACGCTCCTGAACCAGATGAACCTATAACCATATTAGAAAATATGCTGCAAACAGCCCAAAAGGAAGCAAAGACTGCGGAAAAGGAAGAACGGGAACAAGGAACGGCTGTAACCGTCGCAGAAACTTCCTTGAAGCATGCAATTGTTCAGCGTGATAAGTCAGGAAAGAAAGTGGCCAAACATGAAAAGCCGCCTGAAGAATGGGAAGGGCTTGACTTAGAAGTAAAAGGAGTAGAAATACAAGACCAAACGAAACTAACGATAGAGGAAGTAAAGCAGGCTGAAAAGCGCCAAAAAGAAATAGACTCCAACATTGCAGGTTTCGAAGGGGACTTGTTAACCTTATCCGTGGTCCTTAAGGAGGAAGCGGCAGCATTTACTGATATGGATGTAGAAAAAGTCAGGAGTCAAGGGAAAGCGTGTATCATATCCTGGTGTGAAAAACATCAAGTGATTCAGGAAGAAGGCAAAGAGAAGCATGCGAAAATCGAACAATCCTTACGTAATGTTAAGCAAACGATTGAAGGAAAAGATTGGGAGATTCGTTTTAAAAATGAAGTATTAACAACACTAGACCATATGGATACGAGGCATTATTCGCATATTCAAAGCATCGTTAAAAATATGAAGCGCTTCTCACAAGGTGGTTTGGAACAATTAGAACGTGACAAAGAACGGGCAGAAAAGGCTCAAAACTTCTGGGCCAGCCGGGCAAGCATGAAGGTGATGAGTATTTCAGAGGCGATTCGTTCCATGATTGCAAAAATGAAGCTGAAAAATGAACGAGGATCCTTCCCGCTTGTGCAGCTAAAAGAAGATATTTTACCTAAAAAGCCCGAAGATATCGAGCCGCTGCTGAAGCAGCATTTTGTCACTGCCATCAACAAAATTACCAAACAATTTGATACGATTGATCATAATAATCTTGCTGTAGACCAAGAAATAAAACAACTCATTAGCGATGAGCAGATTTTGTTTGTATCCCTACGAAATCGATATCCTGAGCTTCTTGTCTATAACATGCGAACGGATAATGCCTTTATGTACGGAAAACCGCAAAGAGAGCATTATTCAACCTGGCAGACCATAAATCAGGGCTCAAAGACGAAATCAGATGGCAGTGGAGGACAAAAGCTGTCTGCCCGAATGGTTATGATGATGATGTTATTGTCAGTTAAAAATGAGTCAGACCAAAGCTGGGTTCCTTTAGTCTGTGATAATCCGTTCGGACAAGCCGCGTCAGCACACGTCCTTGACCCGATCTTCTCTGTCGCCGAAAAACTGAAGTTCCAATTTATCGTCGTCACTCCGCCCGAACTGGTGAAAACGGAAATCAGCCGAAGATTCGATGCCTATTATAAATTGGACTTCATTCGTGAAAAAGGAAAAGAAATTGTATCGGACACAATTGTTCCAGCATATCGGATTTATCAGGGGACTGAAGCAGCTCAGGTATGATGATATATTGAAAAATACTTCTAAACCATTTATAATTAGTAGAATATTAACCAGGCATCAATATCAATTGTTTCATTTCGTTTAATTTGTTATAATTAAGTGTTTTTAACATTCTTGAGGGGGAAAACCATTAATATGTCAGTAGAAATTGGCAGCAAAGTACAAGGTAAAGTAACAGGCATTACTAATTTCGGAGCTTTTGTAGAATTACCGGATGGATCAACAGGTCTTGTGCATATCAGTGAAGTAGCGGATAGCTATGTAAAAGATGTAAATGACCATCTTAAAATAGGCGACCAAGTTGAAGTAAAAGTAATTAGTATGAAAGACGGGAAAACTTCCTTATCCATTAAAAAGGCAGTTGATAGACCCGAAGGACAAAGCTCTTCTTATTCTCAACGCCCATCACGTCCGGGTGGTAGAGGGGATAATCGCTCCAAAGACTTTCGTTCAAAAGGTAATTTCAAGCCAAAGGAAAGTTTTGAAGATAAAATGGCTAAATTTTTAAAGACTAGTGAAGAAAATTTGTCTACCCTAAAACGTAACAGTACTGCAAAACAGGGCGGTAGAGGTGGAAGACGCGGATAATTTGCTGCGATTTTTATCTTTCATCATATAGGTAAAGAGGCTGACCCAAAAGGTTGTTGAATGACGACACTTTTGGGTCAGCTTTTTATTTGGCTCTTTTCTAAATGAATGTTGCTTTCCGAATATAAAAACTGCTCCAAGTAAGAAGGAATAACTTATTGCTTGGTTATATGCGACCGAACACTCGGAAAAATAATATGTCCAGTCGCATATAGCCTCCGTTGGCAACGCAAAATGCTCTTGAGTTTAGGGTTGGCGAGTAAAATCTTGATTTGGGCGAGTAAATCATGAAATTAGGCGAGTAAAAGTCAAAAGTTGACGAGTAAAACCCCAAATCCAGCGAGTAAATTTTAAAAAGGTATTATTAAGATCTCATATGTTACCTAAGCCAGGCTCTCCGCCGGGCTTTTTGCTGTGAATTCCCGCCTGTAAAATAGCTTGGAAAGTAAATCAGGTATTTTGAAAAGTATTTGGCCAGAAAGTGTAAGTAAAATCGTAAAAATGGAAAGTAACTGCCCCCAATTGGAAAGTAACCACTCCAAATCGGAAAGTATATCCAAATATATGGTAATCACCCCAAAAAGGTAATTGAAAAGTTACCTTTTTAGGGTGGTTTTGCTGCTTGTTCCCCAATTACGGTCGGCAATAGCTTCCATTGGTTACTCAAAATGCTCTATTAAACTAATTTCAGACGTCAAACTCATACATAATTGCCTTGGGAATTTAATGGGGATAATATTGCGAATGGGTCAGTGAATTGACCTGTTTTTTCCCTTTTTGAATCTAAAAGTGAACCCGTTAATTTACGAAAACAGCTTTTTATTTTTATTCTAATGTGACAAGAACGAATTAGATTCTTGAGACTCGGCAGAAACCTGCGGAAATTTGTTGAATATAGAGGAATTTTAGAAAATAAAGAGAATTATTTAGTTTATTCGGAAAATTCCTAATAAAGAAGTGGGGTTGTATTAAATGTTTGTCTCAGAACAATTAGAAGAACATGTAAAGCTGCAGCCGGACAAGGTGATTACCGCTTATCAGGGCAGGGAGATGACCTACGGCCAATTATACCAGCAGGCGAAAAATTTAGCAGGGTATTTCCAGGGGAAGGGCTATCAAAAAGATGACATCATTGCGGTTTATCTGCCCAACTCTGATTATTTTGTAATCTGTTATTATGCCTGCCAGCTGGGCGGATTTTCGGTCATGCCCGTCAATACGAAATTAACTGCACCGGAAGTGGAGTATATTTTCAGCCATTCTGAAGCGAAAGCGATCATTTATGATGTAAGGTATGAAGCCCATTTGAATCAGATTGGCTCTACTTTAGAGCAGTTTAAAGACCGTTTAGCAGTTGGAGGTGAGGATTCGTTCCTGGCAGTTTTAGCAGACGACAAAATCCCTTTTCAGCCTGTAAAGATAGATCAGAATGATACAGCGGTTGTTTTTTACACATCCGGAACGACTGGCAAGCCAAAAGGGGTTATGTTATCAGCCGGAAATGTCCGTGCGGCTGCTCAAATTTGGTCAGATGTTATGGAAATATCCGCAGCTGACCGTATGCATATAGTGACCCCACTGTTCCACTGTGCTGCGAGCCATTGTTTTACCGTTCCTACTATTTATAAGGGCGGGACAGTGGTGATTGAGGAGGCTTTTTCACCTGAGCAAACCTTGAGAACAATGGAAAAAGAGAAGGTGACAATCTTCTTTGGGGTTCCGGCCATTTATAGTATTCTCTTAAATACTCCTAAAATGGCGAATACTGATCTATCTGGACTGCGCTTGTTCACTTACGGGGCCGCTCCTATGCCATATGAACTGGTTCGTACTGTAAAGGAACGCTATCCTGATGTAAAAGTACAAAACTTATATGGGCAGACAGAAAATTCACCTGGCGCCACAACCTTAAAAGACCATTATGCTCTGGACAAAGTGGGTTCTGTCGGCGAACCTTTGCCAGGTCTCGAGGTCGAGGTCGTTGATGAGTTTGGCGAGCCAGTGCCAACCGGGGAAGTAGGAGAAATTGTTGTCAAAGGGCCGCTTGTGATGAAGGGTTACTTGAAAAATGACGAAGCCACCCGGCAGGCATTAAAAAATGGCTGGTTATACAGCGGAGATTTAGGCCGCTTTGACCAGGATGGCCTGTTATATATCGTAGACCGGAAAAAGGATATGATTAACCGGGGCGGCGAAAACGTCTATCCCGTCGAGGTCGAAGAAGTCCTATACCAAATTCCGGAAATCTTGGAGGCTGCGGTAGTTGGTGTCCCGCATCCTATTTACGGTGAAGTCCCCAAAGCGTTTGTGGTACCTAAAGAAGGAAGGACTCTTACAGAAGAGGACGTCCTCACCTACTGCAAAACAAAACTGGCTAAATACAAACTACCCGTAGAACTAGACTTTCTCGATACATTACCACGCAACGCCAGTGGAAAAGTCCTGAAACACGTTTTACGGGGATAAGCATGGAGGAAGCAGAAGAATGGTTTTCTGCTTCCTTACTACTTTTAATTGAATAGTATGGGCGATTGTTAGCCCAATTATATTATTTAACGAGAGTATGCTGTTCAATTATCTTTATTTGCTTATTGAATGATAGATGTTTTGGCAATGTAAGGGAAGTTAAGCTAGCCATAATCGCAAGTGCAGCAGCAGTCATAAATGAATATAAATGAGTGCCAAAAGCATCGTATAACCAGCCGCCAAGAAACGAACCCAGGGCTGCCCCTATTTGATGTCCGAAGTATGCCCAGCCATTTAAGATGCCAAGCAAACGTGTTCCATAAAGATCACCTAAAATAGCTGTAGACATAGCAACAGATCCTGACCATACTAATCCTCCGCTAAATGCTACAATAAAGAGCTGCCAATTCGTAGCTGCAAAAACTAAACCTAAAAACCCAAGGCCGCGAACAAAATAAACTAAAAATAAAATATTTTTTCTAGGGAAACGATCTGCGATGTGACCTAAGACAAATGTACTGAACATGGCAACAATGCCAATCATTCCAACACCTAAAGAAGCAGCCATTGGCTCAAAATGATGATCCATTAACATAGGCACCCCGTGAGAACCTAATAGATTCATCCCAAACCCACAAGCGAATAAGCCTAGAACGATTTTCCAATAAGCGTTTGTCTTTACTGCATCTCTCAAATTAATTTCTGGTGGTTCTTGTTTTTCTAGACTGCCGACAGGTCCTATAATGTCAGCCCCTTCTGGAACATTCTCTCGCATAATAAAAATGGCAGAAGGAATAGTGATACTGATGAATACACCTGCAAATATTAGAAGAGTGTGCTGCCACCCTACAAGGTGGATTAGCCACGTTTCTAGAGGCGTCATAACGGCAATACCTGCCATTCCACCCGTTGCCAGATAAAAAAGTGCTTTACCTCTTTGTCTAACAAACCATTTACTGATAATAGGAGATAATGAGACATTGCTTAAAAAGGAAAGCCCAAGCGATAGAAAAACACCAAAAGAAAGTAGAAAAGAAACAAGTTCTTTGCTGTTGACCGTCCACACGATTGATAAACAAACAATCGTTAATCCCGTTAAAATCATAAAACGCGTACTTAAAGTTTTCAAAAGAAGTCCCGCGATTGGCATTCCGATCCCATAAACAATCATCCCAATGGCAACAATGATCGAAAGCTCAGTTCGAGACAGATCTAAATCATCCATAACTGGTTTAATAAAAGGGCCAATTCCCATCCGCATTCCATTCGAAAGCAAAACAATAATGGTCGCAGATAAAACAATATACCAACCATAATAAGGACGTTTGTCGTTATCCATGTTCAATACTTCTTTGTTTTTCGCTAAAGGAAGCGAGTAATGTTGTTTTCTAGCCAATCCCATACCCTCCTGTTTCCCCTTCTCCATAGAAAAAATTATAATACGGTATAATTGATAAGAAAAATATATTTGTATTATTGTAGGTATAAGAATTTCTTATATCAAAAGGTGGTTTTTGAATTAATGGAGCTTAGACAGTTAACTTACTTCATCGAAGTGGCAAGACTAAATAATTTTACAAGAGCAGCCAAACGGCTAAATATAGCTCAACCGGCTCTCTCACAACAGATAGGTAATTTGGAACAAGAACTAGGCGTAAAACTATTTAAACGAACTGGGCGAGGAGTAGCATTAACAGAGGCAGGGGAGCAATTCTTTATTGGTGCTGAAAAGACTTTAGCTGAAGCGCAAAAGGCAAAAGACTCAGTTAAAGAGGTTATAAACGACCCGCACGGCACCATTATGGTAGGAGCGCTAGAATCCCTAGTACAAACTAGGCTGCCAAAGTTGCTCGTAGAGTTTGGTAAAGTGTACCCTGGGATTAAAGTGTTTATAAGGGAGAATACGACTGAACCGCTGTTAGATGCTCTGAAAAAGGGAGAATTAGAGCTCGCCTTGGCCCACGGCTTGGATGTTAAATACTCACAACATTTACTAAATTTAGTTACGCTAAAGGGGATTTGCTCCAAACCACTATATCAAGATGAATTGGTTTTGGCTGTCGCCAACGGACATCCAATGGAAAAGAAAAAAACAATTTCCATAAATGAGCTTAGAGAAGAATCGTTCGTATCCTTTAAAGAGGGGTCCGGAATCCGTGCGCAACTAATTGCGGCGTGCCTTAGAGAGGGTTTTGAGCCACTAATTGCATACGAGTGCGCCTCTCCCCGAACACTGGTGGCAGAGGGACTAGGAGTTTCCGTTCTTCCGCGTTTAATGGCGGAGTCCCCGGGACCATCAATTTCTATTTTAGCTTTAGACCCTCCTCTTTCACGCTGGGTTTCTGTCTTTTACTGTGAGGGATGATATCTATCACCGTGCGCAAAGATTTTTTTGGGTTTTGTGGAGAAATACCTTGCTTCTGAAATGGAAGGCTGAGAATCCGGATTGAGGTAATGGCCGCCATAAATTTTATATAAAACCCCTAATTAAAATTCTAGGGTTTAATACAAAATTATTTTGAAACGACCAAAAATAATAAGCCCCAAATCAGAGGGGGCTTATTATTACTTCAATTATTCTAGACCAAATTGAGATTTATTCTGCAGCTTGTTGCCTTGGAACATTAACGAAACATTTGCTCCAATACTACCTTTACCTGGATATGAGTACATGATGGTATGGAATTGTGTACCCTTTTCTCCAGATTCTGAAATAATTTCGCCTTCACCACCGACAATGGCAATTACCTCTTCTAGTGTCATACCATTTTGGATTTTATTGAACTGATCTATTGAAATTTCAACTCCTGATCCTCCACCTAAACCAAACTGTGCCTTATTAATTAACTTCCCACCTTGGAACATCATACTAGCACTTGACATAAATCCATCTGTTTCGAACTCATACATGACTGTGTGGAATTGAGTACCTTTTTCACCGGATTCAGATAGAAGTTTTCCTTCTGCTCCAACTACTTTTACAACTTCCTCATATGTCATTCCTTCTTTAATTTGTTCAAATTTTTCTTTAGTAAGGACACCTTCTTTTGCAGCAGGTTTTTCTTCTTTTTTTGTTGATTCTGCTGGCTTGCTAGTTTCTGCAGGTTTACTTGCTGTAGTTTCCTTATTTGTGTTTGTGGAAGCATTGTCATTTCCACCACTAGAAGCAATCGCCCCGATTATTCCTAAAATAACTAAAGCAATTACTCCTAAACAACCAAACTTAAAGAACTTTTTCATACTAAACTTCCCCCTTATTACTGAATTATGGAGAAATTATAGCATGGTAAAAAGTTTGTAGAGTAACCAAAAATGGTAAATCTATGACAAATTAAATTTATTGGATATGAAAATACAAAATCAACAAGAAAAATTAGATTCATTATAAAAGCAAAAAAAGCATCCATACAACGAATGTTCGTTTAAGAGCAAGGTCAGTCCCCAGTTTCTTTAGTACATTAATCTGGAGGGGGACTGGCCCTCAGTTTCTGGTGTATCTTTTTGTTGAAAAGTTATTCAATGATAATTAAATTGCGCATTTAAAATAATCATAATTCAGAATATCTACGATGGAATTGTTAGATGTAGATCCTGATACATCATATTTTTCATAGAGTTCGTCATAGAAACGCTGACTAAATTTATTGAGCAAAATGCCATAAAAGTAGGAGATTGGATTTCTGACAGCTTTTGTGAATTTTAATTTGCGAATTAGCTGTTTAAAGCCTTCAATGGCCACATCAAGCATCTGCTCTGTTTTGTTTTCTCTGAAATATTTATAGGCAGCAATTTGTGTCATATGCCATAATTCCTCAATGGTCTTAGCATCTGAATAGAAATACTTAACCAGCTTGACGAACTCTTTTGGAACATGATTGCTAACATAGCTATGATCTAATTCCAACGGTTCTTCTTTACGTTTTTTATTCTTTTGATCTTTTTCTGTTTTTAAAAGATTACTAGTTTCTATTGGCTGGTTCATTTTTTCCGCTTTAGGTGGTTCATTTACAGGAAAACGATTAAAAACATATAAGTTGCAAGTCTGTGAACCGTTTTTTCTCTCTGTTTCGTAAACGGTGATGATTCCGAATTCTTTTGCTTTTAAGATCATCCGTTTAAAGGTTGAACGGGAAATGCCATTTTCGTGGTATTCCTCGTTTATGGACTTCAGGATGGTACCGATTTTGGCATTGCAGACACCAGGGATTTTGGCGGCAAATCGAACGAGTCGCTTTAAGCCTACGATTTCGCCTTTGGAGAAGTCGGCCTTGTGCTTAAGCAGCCACTGTTCGAAATGGTGATTAAATTGGGCGAGACTAGTAAATTGAGAAAACTCTTCAAAGTGTTCAATACTGCCTGATTTTAAACTCATTTGTATGCGCCACCCTTTATAATCTGTTTATTAGGCCAGTTCCTCGTTAACACTCAAGGTTCTGGCACTTTTAAGATATCGGGTTTGGCAGAGTGAGTCGAATTCACTCATTTCCAATTTGGAGCGAATTTAGGTAGGAAAATGCGATTTTCGGCTCCAAATTGGAAATGAGAAGGCCAAATTCGTGATTTTCGTACCGATTTGATAGTTTTTGATTTTGGGGAGGAAAATGGCAGGAAAGGGGGAAATGGAACAAGAAGTAAACAGGAATGGGAAGAGGTTAACAATATCCAGGGTGCTGAGACTGAACTTTTTTTATTAACATGTGTGTAAACGAAAAAAGGAGTTGTTGTGGCGGTAACTCCTATTGTTTATTGACCTAACTGCTTAGTTGAACAAGAAAAATAAAACCATCCTATATCGAATGGTCTTTATCTTTATCATAATTTGGTGATGTACTAGAGTGTGTTAATATGCGGTCTAATACTTTTTTAGTAATTGGCATAAAGTAATTAAGGGTTAGCCCCCCTAAACAAACGGTTAATAAAGTTCCCACGCCAATGGGTCCATTAAAAATCATTGCCATAATCAAAAATACAAGGTAAATCAACGTTCTCGAAAAAAATAGATTTGTTCTAGTTAATTCTTGGATGATTAAGGTCAATCGGTCAATTGGAATCGGGGCAAAATTTGTGTCTAAATATGTTGCCGTTCCTAATCCTATCACAACTAAGCCGATTCCAAAACAAACAACTTTGCTGTACCACAGTTCGGGTGTTATCAAATTGTGCAATAGAAATAACCACATATCAATACCAATACCGGTTATTAATGCTGTTAACAACCCCAAAACCTCTGGTCTTTGTCTTTTTAAAAATGAATTACAACCTATCAATATGAAAGCTATTATGATTTCCCAACTTCCTACAGTAAGCCCCACATTTTGGGACAGTCCTGTTGTTTTCCGAGACGATGGCGAGTATGATATCGAATCGCAAATCATTCCCTTCTTGTCGACTTTAAAGGGTTTCAAATTCGGCTTCAACAGCGGCATGCGGGTGGAAGTGCTGTTTGTGAACACCAAGGAATTTGTCGTGAAATGGGGTACGCAAAACGCGATTAATATTCCGGCGCCGGGGCTTCCGGGCGGGATGCCAATCCGGGCAAATGGAACGTTTAATTTTAAAGTAGCAGATTATATAGCATTGATTGATCAAATTGCCGGCGTTCGCGAGCAATACTTGGTGGAGGATGTCAAAATCCGGATTTCTGCTGTCCTTGACCAGCTGTTGATGAAATGGATTACAAGGGAAGGAAAGGATATGTTCAATCTTCAGGCCAATTCCTTCGACATTTCCAAAGGTATTCAAGAGGATTTGGATATGCAAATGATCAAAAGCGGTATTTCGGTCACGGGCTTTAATGTCATGAGCTTTAGTTATCCAAAGGAGATTCAAGACCGAATTACAAAAAATGCTTCGCATGGCTGGTCAGCGATATAGGCCGATATCAGCAAATCGAGTTATCGGACGGCATGGCCTCGGGTAAAATGAGCGGCGGCGGGGTGGCATCGGATATGGCCGGCATGATGATGGGGATGAATATCGCTGGTAATATGATGAACCAAATGAATCAGCAGCAGCCCCATAACCAACCGGCACCGCCACCACCGGCAGAAGGCCAAAAGCGGCCGAACTTCTGCCCTAATTGCGGTGCAAAAAACGAAGGTGCCAACTTCTGTTCAAACTGCGGACAAAAACTTGTTGGATAAACCATGGAGAAGGTTCTTCCATTTTGAAATGGAAGAAAGGCAACTGACCCTGTAATGATATGCTCCCCTTAAAGAATACAGATATTAAAACAAAAATCTGTCGTTCATTTAGGGGAGTTTTTTTGCAGACACAATTATCCTGTTCCTAACATAAACGCCTAGGTTAATTTATCAGAAAACTCTTGCTATTTAGAATTTAAGGTGCTAAAATTACCAGTACAAATATAAGAATTCGGAGAAACGGTGTTTCGTAATAAGCAACATCCTAATAAGTTGAAATCATTTTTATATTTAAGGAGGAACTAGGTTGAGTAAGTGTACGGGACAAATCAACGGCCGGAGAATTTCTGAAAGAATAGAAGAATTGGCGTCGATTTCAGAACCGTCAGATGGTGTGACACGGATATCTTTTACAAAGGAATTTCAGGCAGGTCAGGAATTGGTTAAAAAATGGATGATTGAATCCGGGATGACGGTCCGGATTGACAATCTAAATAATATGATTGGCCGCTATGAAGGGTTAAATCCGATTGCACCTGTATTAATTATTGGTTCCCATTTAGATACTGTTATTGATGGAGGTAGGTATGATGGGGTGCTGGGGGTAATTTCTGCTATCGAAATTGTAACCGTTTTATATGAAAATGCCACAAGATTGGAGCATCCAATTGAAGTGATTGCCTTTAGTGATGAGGAGGGTGTCCGTTTCCATACCACATTTTTAGGCAGTAAAGCAGTCGCTGGGACTTTTTCTGAAGCGATGTTGGAATTGAAGGATGATGCGGGTATTTCTTTAGCTGGAGTTCTGCAAGAATTAGGATTACAACCACACCACTATCAAACTGCCGCTAAACGCCCAAAGGATGTCTTAGGCTATCTTGAACTCCATATTGAACAAGGTCCAACTCTTGAGGCTGAGGGCCTTCCTTGTGGAATTGTATCAGGAATTGCTGGAGCTTCTAGGTACTCCTTTAAAATAACCGGTTTTGCCGGTCATGCAGGGACAGTTCCGGTTCCATTACGCCAGGATGCTTTATTGGGTGCATCAGAATTAATTTTAGAAATAGAAAGATTGACCAAACAAAATGCCCCAATTGTAGCTACTGTCGGTAAGCTTAAAGTGATGCCTGGAGCATGCAATGTAATTCCGGGAGAAGTGGTGGGTACGCTAGATATTCGAGATACAGATACACATAGAAAAAATGATGTCATTTCATCGATTTTTAATGCAGCGGACGAAATTTGTGAACGGCGCAACTTAACTTTCCATGCTGAACTCATGTTGGAATCAGCGCCAACCCCTTGTGATGACAGCATTAAGGCGGCAATTGAATCTGCTATTCTTGCAAATGGCATCAAACCCATTTCTTTAGTAAGTGGTGCAGGACATGATGCGATGGAAATGGCGAATATAACAAAAATCGGTATAATCTTTGTCCGCTGCAAAAAAGGAATTAGCCATAATCCTGAGGAATTTACATCCGATAAAGATATGGAAATTGGAGCAAAGGTATTGTTGGATACTGTTATTCAATTAACAGTTCATGATATGAATTAAGAAAACCTTGAATATATAAAAAAAGGCGGGTTGATTTTACTGAATTTTCCCCCTAGTAAAATACTATTGAGCCGAAAGGAGATTTATCTATGTCCTATGATTTAGTCATTAAAAATGGAACCATTGTAACCCATGATCGTATTTTTAGAGGTGATATTGGAATAAAAAACGGAAAAATTATGGAGGTTTCAGAAGAAATCCTTATAGAGGGAAGCTCAGATAACACCATTGATGCAGAGGGGCTTCATATCATCCCGGGATTAATTGATACGCATGTGCATTTCAATGAGCCTGGACGAACTGAGTGGGAAGGTATTTTGTCGGGTAGCAAAAGCTTAGCCGCCTCTGGTGTAACTACTTTTTTTGATATGCCATTAAACAGCAATCCTCCGACTGTTAATAAATCGGGATTTGATGCAAAACAAGAACAAGCAGAAGAAAAATCGGTAATCGATTACAGGCTCTGGGGAGGATTAGTGCCGGAAAATGTAAGCGCTTTAGAAGAGTTGGTGCAGTGTGGTGTAATCGGCTTCAAGGCATTTATGTCACCAAGCGGTATTGATGATTTTCATCATTCAGACGATGTGACACTTTTTAAGGGTATGAATGAAATTGCCAGGCTTAATTCCATATTAGCTGTTCATGCTGAAAGCACGGTTATAACAGAACAATTAGCTAATCAAAAGCAGCAGGAAGGGAAAATAACAGCAAGGGATTTTTGTGAATCACGTCCAATTATTTCAGAAATGGAAGCAGTCAGAAGAATTCTATCATATGCTGAGGCAACAGGTTGCAAGCTTCATATTGTTCATGCCAGCAGCAGTAGTGTGGTAAGACTTGTAACAGAAGCAAAAAGAAGAGGGGTTGATGTAACGGTTGAAACATGCCCTCATTATCTCTCTTTGACGGTTGATGATATTACAGAATTAGGCCCGATTGCCAAGTGTTGTCCCCCTCTTAGGGTTCAGGAAGAGGTTGAAGAATTATGGATATCGTTAGCAAATGGGGAAATTGATGTGATTGGTTCGGACCATTCTCCTGCCCCCCCATCCATGAAAACTATGACAGATGGCAACATATTTAAGGCATGGGGTGGGATTAGCGGAGCTCAATCGACCTTATCAATTTTATTAGAAGAGGGCTACTGGAAACGAAATATTCCATTACAAAAAATCGTAGAAATAACCTCTACGAATCCCGCTAAAAGATTTGGCTTATACCCATCCAAAGGCACGATTTCGGCGGGAGCTGATGCCGATTTCTCAATCGTTAATTTACATGAGAATTTTCAATTAAAGAAGGAAGATCTATTTTATCGACATCCTCATTCACCATACATTGGAAAGTCTTTTAGAGGTAAAAATGTTATGACACTTGTTAAAGGAACTATTGTATTTAAGGATGGCGAAATCATCCCAAAGGAAAAAGTAAAAACAAATTAGAGAAAATATTTCAGCTAAATGCAAATCGTTAGCACTGATTCGAAAACACCTCATGCTGTGGAGTAGTGAATGCCCGTTAATCCAACTGCTCCATAGCTATGAGGATTTTTTGTTTTCTAACTAATGATTTATGCATGAATTACAGCTTTATATTAATATTGAATTTTTATGGATTCCTGCTTCTTCTTTTTTATGAAAATACATATCAAAAAATATATTATAATAATAATCTGATTTTTCAGAAAATGGTTGTTAATCCAATAAAAATATTGTAAGCTTATTGTATTAGCGATTGTATACAATCATGTTTGCAATAAATTATACAAGAGAGTATGCTTTATTGGGAATTTTTTGTATGCAATCTAGAATTCATTAAAGTTCTATCAATGAGAGAAAGGAAATTTCGATGAACACGAAGGAAATAGAAATTTACAAAAAAATCAAACAGGCAATCATTCAACAAAAATTACGTCCCAATATGCAATTGGTTGAAAAAGAGATTGCAGAAGCATTTGGGGTAAGTCGAACTCCGGTTCGAAACGTGCTTCGCAGATTGTCCTATGAACGGCTAGTAAAAATAATTGAAAATAAAGGGGCATTTGTTACATGTTCATCAATAGAAGAGGCAAAAGAAGTATTTGAAATGAGACGAATCCTTGAATCTAGAGCAGTCCGCAATGCTTGTCGTTTATCTTCAGAAGAACAACTTCGCGAACTTGAAAAGATGGTTAAAGAGGAATTAAGTACATACCAGCATGTTGACTATGTTGAAGCCATACAAATGTCCGGGGAGTTCCATTTAAAGATAGCTGAGATGGCAGGTAATTCATATTTTTATCGGTACCTGGAGGACTTAATATCCTTAACATATGTTATTATTTCAATTTATGGACGGGGCCAAGAAGAAAAAAGTGCCTGCCTCCATCATCTTGATATCTTCAATGCTATTAAAAAAAGAGATGAGGACCTGGCTGAAAAAGTAACCCTGGAACATTTAAATGACATTGAAGATAACCTTCGCTTCCATGAGAACCTTCAAATTCCAACAACATTATCAGAAATATTTCACCCATAATTATTTATTCCCGCATATTTGTAATCGCTTTTACCACCAATTTTAATTGAATTTCCATTTTACAAAATGTTTTCATTCTTAAACGATTAATTCTTCTCCTTCATACCTATAGGCAGGTACTTAATTTTGGGGAGAAGAATGTCATTACTGACCCTTTTGGAGGTGATGTAAAGGAAAACGTTCATATGAAAATATGTCTCTTTTTCACCTATTTCTTAAAACATCGTTGCTTATCAAGCGACAGTGGCGATTTGTGACCTATCAAACTTTATTTTGGGGGAATTTACATGAAGTATGATCTTGTTATTAAAGGTGGCAAAGTGGTTTTCAGGGACGAAGTAAAGAGCGTCGACATTGCCGTAAAAGATGGAAAAATCTCCGCTATTGCTGAAACAATTGATGATGAAGCTTTACGGATTATTGATGCAAAAGGCCAATATGTCATGCCAGGTATGATTGACACACATGTCCATATTTGTGAACCAGGCCGGACCGAATGGGAAGGATTTGTGACAGGAACTAAAGCATTAGCTGCCGGCGGTACCACATGCTATGTAGATATGCCACTAAACGCTCTTCCTGCAACGGTTGACCGTAAATCGCTGCAAATAAAATTAAATGCAGCAAAAGGGAAAAACTATGTGGATTATGCTTTATATGGAGGACTTGTTCCTGGCAATCTTGAAAAGTTAGAAGAGCTTTCTGAAGAAGGAGTGGTAGCATATAAGTGCTTTATGGCCACATGTGGATCAGAGCTGCCAGATGATTTCAAAAATGTCGATGATTATACATTATTTATGGGGATGAAGAAATTAGCCGAGCTCGGGGCTGTATTGTCCATCCATGCCGAAAATGCTGAGATGACTGACCGGATGGGACAGGAAATGATGAAACAAGGCAAAACCAGTGCAACAGATTATGTTGCTTCACGCCCGGTTTTTACAGAAGTGGATGCGGTAAAACGGGCATTATTTTTTGCAAAAGAAACTGGTTGTAAACTGCATTTTGTCCATGTCAGTACAGCTGAAGCGGTAGAAGAAATTACGAAGGAAAGAAATAAAGGAATGGATGTCACTCTCGAATCGTGTCCGCATTATTTTACCATTACAACAGCACAATTTGAGGAAATTGGCCCGGTCGCCAAATGTTCACCACCATTACGGGACGAAGCAGCGCAAGCGAAGCTTTGGGAGAAATTAATTGAAGGAAAAATAGATATGTTAACATCTGACCACTCGCCTTGTCCGCCTGAAATGAAATTTAGTGACAGCAATAATATTTTTGAAGTATGGGGCGGAATTACGGGGTGCCAAAACAATGTCGATCTTATGTTTGATGAAGCGGTTCTTAAGCGAAATGTCCCGGTAACCGATTTTGTCCGCATGATTGCCTATAATCCAGCCGTGCGCTTTCATTTGCCGACTAAGGGAGAAATTGCAGTATCAAAGGATGCAGATCTCATCTTTGTAGATCCAAATCAATCCTATATTGTCCAAAAGGAGGAGCTATATTACCGTCATCAGCATAGCCCATACATCGGGAGAAAAATTAATTGCCGTGTCACCAAAACATTTGTTAGAGGAAATCTTGTTTTTGATCTTCATGAAGGTATTGTGGGGGATCCTAAAGGGCAATTAATTACTTACCATAGCAAGGCTGAACTATTAACGCCATAGACGAGAATATATAATATCAACATCAAAATCTTCTAAGACCTAACTTATGAACTGATGCTTTATCGGTAATACGGTAAACAATATTAAAGGAGTTGGGTATACAATGTCGACAAATTTAGAAAGCAGCGTTACACAAGGAGCACAGACTCTTCAATCTACTGGTGTAGATGAATCACTAAATCCAAAAGCAGAGAATGAGAGAACGGTAGGTCCGGTTTCCTATATGTTTATGTGGATTGGAGACGGCGTTAATTTAGGCAATATGACGCTTGGAGCCAGTTTGGTTGTAGCGGGGGTCGCAACACTAAACATTATTCAGACATTTGCCGCGGCCATCATAGCCATTGGCATTATTTCAATCATTTTTGCTTTAAACGACAGGGTCGGATATAGAACTGGAATTCCCTATGTTGTACAGCTCAGAATGTCCTTCGGGCATAAAGGCTCCGTCATCTCGTCTCTTTTGCGCGGTATCCCCGCAATCGTCTGGTACGGTTTTCAAAGCTGGGTTGGCGGCACTGCCTTAAACGAAATGGCGAAGATTGCTACGGGCGGATCTTTTGATAGTGTACCCATCTGCTTTGTAGTGCTTCAGCTGGTGCAAATTGTGCTTTCAATGTACGGCTTCCATGCGATTAAATGGGTGGAATCGCTTATATCTATCGTCATTATGCTGGCGCTTGTTTATGTATTTTACCTTCTACTGGCAGACCATAGTGCTGTTATTACACAAAAATGGGTTAATACAAGCGGCACATGGGGCCTGCCTTTCTGGGCGCTCATCATGGTGTTTATGGGCAATTATGCGGCTATCTTTTTAAGCGCAGCAGACTATTCAAGAGAGCTGAAAACCGGTATCAGTGACAAAAAACGAGGGTTATTGTACTTTTCTCCGATTTTAATCGCGTATGGTTTTGTAATTGCAATTGGCGCAATGCTTGCTACAGTAACCGGCAATTCCAATCCTGTGAAAGCGTTTGCGATTGTGGTGGATAACTCTTATATTACATTTTTTGTATCGGCATTTATTGTTATGGGAGCGATTGCAGTAAACATGGTGGCCAATATTGTTCCGCCTGCCTATGTGATTACATTGCTTACCAAAGCGAAATTTAAACTTGCTGTTACCATAACCGGTTTGCTTGCGTTGTGCTCATTCCCTTGGGTGCTCGTTCAGGATTCCTCGTCAAAGGGACTAGGAATTTTCATTCTAATCTATTCTGCATTTTTAGGCCCAATCGTATCGATTTTATTAATTGAATATTATATCTTTAGAAAACAAAAAGTAAATATTCCAGATTTATATAAGGAAGAGGGTCCATTTGCCGGATATAATCCTGCAGCGGTGCTTGCCATGTTAATTGGGGCCGGTGCGGCCTTTTTGAAAGTCGAGCTGGCATGGATTATCGGCGTGGTTGTTGCTGGTATTGCCTATATTCTTCTTACGAAGTATGCGTTTAAAGATTCAAAATTCAAAAAGGGAACGATTTTTGAGTAATAGTGCAACTAACTTATAGACGAGTTGATGAGCAAGGGCACACCAGAGCAACTTGCACGGCTAACAAAAGCATTTCTTAAAATGAAGAAATTCGATATTGTGGAATTACAGGAAGCATACAAGTGAAAACAAGCTATTTAATTTAAGTAAGAAGAAGAGTAGAGCAATACCACTCTTCTTCTTGTTTATGCCATCTCATTTTCCCATATTTTATAGAAGATAGCTAATATCCTCTTAATCTATTATTTTTCCCTGACAATTAAGGCCGAAATCCAGCCTTCGACCCCGTTTGCGGTTTCCACTTTTAGCCACTTAATTCCTTTGGAATCCACTTGTTCTTCATTCAAAAAGTGGATGATTTCTCCATTTGTAATCGTGTAAAGACGTGCTGCGGTCAGTGTGGGAGCTTCCCGAATATTTCCGCCCTCTTTATATTGCTTATTTAAAATAAATTCTTTTTGATTAGGGGAAGCCACGGTTGTTTGTACGGGTACAGGTTCTTGGTTTAACCAAGCTTCAGCTTTCTTCCATTTTTCTGTATACCACTTATTTGGATTGCTGATGATTGCCGCTGTCAGCAAAATTACTAATGTGGTAGCAGAGTAGAAGGTCCATCTTTTCAACCTTGTCCTATTCCTTTTCCGTTTCGTAAAAAGCTGAATGATTTTGTTGAAAAAACCTTCGAACAAGGCAAACATTCCTTCAATAAACTCAATCCAAACAGGTATGCCAGCTTCTCCTGCTTCCCTCCGTCTTCTTTGCATCGTGCAAATAAATGCCATGAATGGATAAGAAATGAGAAAAAGCATTTTTTTCAACAAATGGGCCGTCAAGTTTAAGAGGGGAGGAACAACATACAACAAAATTAGCCTTACGAAATGCAGGAGCACAAAGAGAACCAAAAAAATACGCAACCATTCCGGCAGGGCAGAGATAGGTGACCAAATCCAAAACAGCTGTTTTAAAATGGATTCCACAATCGCTAATCTCCTTTATTTAGATAGGATTGAAGTTCTTTCCTTGGACTATCAATCTGTTTTTTTCTATTGCTATTTTCCAGATTAACAGGGAGATAGGGGAACAGTTTTTTTAGCTTGGCCAATCTTTGTTCTGCCTCAAACTGGTCAATAGAGTGATCGTTGATCAAGTTTAAAAGCTGTTTGTTTACCTCATATTTGAAGGCTCGATTTTGGTTAAATTCCGAATCCACTAACCGCTTTGCCATTTCATTCTTTTCTCCAAGCTTCCCTGCTGTGATAAAATCACCCGCTTGAAGGGCCTCTTTAATGGAGGCCGATATCCGGCGCGCTTCCTCCAAATCGAGAGCCTCTTGATAGGCCGATATTTCTGCGTTCCGGTCTAAATCGGCAATCGCCTCATCATGGTACTGGTCCCGAATACCTTGCCGGGTCAAAACACGAACATTTCGAACCACAATCCCAGCCTCTCTTAACACCTTAACCAATCTTGATGTTTGAAAAAATTCTTCAATATGTCTGGCAAAACTCAGTTCCTCTTCGATAGGATAAAATCTTGCTTCCGATTCCACCCAGAAGGGCAGATGATTGTTGAAGATCTGGCCAATTTCCCCTGCATTTTGTTGAACTAACAATTCGGGGTGTTCAACGGCAATATCGATAGATAAATTGACAGAAAAGCTTCTTCCTCTTGTGGCCGAGGGAACTTCCTCATTATAGGTGAAGGTCTGCTGCTGCATATTGACGGTATAAACTCTTTTATATTTTCCAATCCGCAATTCACTACGTGTCAAACGCTCTCCATTTTTAACTGCAAAGTGTTCGTTGTCGCTATTAACATAAACAAAGGCATAAGACATAGACGACGCCGGCGGTTTTTCCAAAAAGCTAAATTTCACGTCCTTAATGTCTTCAATAAAATTCATTAGGTATCTCCCTCCCGGTTAAGGTCACTTATACTTGTCTACATTCTATGCAGATAATCGGCAGAAAAGCCCCTATATCTTTGTTATAGGAAAAAGGTACCCAATACTTAATGATAAACAGAATGTTCCTTTATTCCTTTTTTGAGTAACGAGTACAGAATCTATTTTTTAATAAGCATTTGGACATAGATTAATTAATAAATACTTTCTATTTGATAATTATCAGAAAATTATGTATATTATAAATGGAAGTGTTTAATAAAATAGTAAAATGGTATTTATTATTTTTATTAGAAAAAGAGGTGTTCAGGCAATGCAAAATGAAACAGCGCGTTTTGAGACGATTACATGGGAGAAGAAGGGGGAAATAGGTTTATTGACCTTTAATAGGCCCGAAAAATACAATGCCATCTCGTATCAGCTCATGGATGAAGTGGCAGCTGTGTTGGACAGTTTAAAGTACGACACGGACTGTAGGGTTTTGGTGCTTACGGGTGCGGGTAAGGCATTTTGTTCAGGGACTGATTTAAAAGAACAGCGGCAATTTGAAGGAAACATAAAAGATAGAGCACCTCAGCTTTTTGATTCACAAAAAAGGTTGTCCGATTTAATTGTTAGGTTTAGACAAATTCCGCAACCGGTTATCGCTGCGGTAAACGGGGTGGCAGCAGGCGGTGGGATGTGCTTTGCTTTAGCTTCTGATGTGAGAATAGCCGGTCCAAATTCCAGGTTTATTGCCTCCTTCGTGAACGTTGGTCTTTCCGGGGGTGAGTTGGGTGCCAGCTATTTTCTGCCACGTTTGGTCGGAATGTCCCGGGCCTCAGAATTGCTGTTAACAGGGCGCGAAGTTTTAGCTGAAGAAGCACTGCAAATCGGTTTAGTATCTCGGCTAACTGGAGAGGGTGAGGTCCTTCCGGTAGCCTTTGAAATGGCTAATTTGATGTTGGAAAAATCAGCTCTTGGCTTGAAAATGACAAAAGAAATATTAAACACAACTCTTGAAAACGATCTAGAGGCCAGTCTTCAAGTCGAGAACAGATCGCAAGTGTTGTGTGTCTTAAGCGGAACATTCGAAGATGCAATCAAACGGTTTGAGAACCGAAAAAACAAAAAGTAAACAGAATATTGTAAAGCCACGCATATGTATAATCGAAAACTATCAATCTAAATTTTAATAAAAAAGTGGGTATTAGCTAGTTTAGGCTGTCGACAATGTTGACAGCTATTTTTTTACAATAAATCTTTTTTGTTTTTGGCAGCAAAACCGCTTCAGCAAATTTACAGATCTTTTACGTATCAGGAAATTATTTTTCAAAAAATATCCACACATTTTGAAAAAACACCATGACCGCATTCTTCATTAAACACTAAATATTATGTAAAGGATTTTTTTTGTAGGAAGGACAGTGTTTGATGATGGCAAAGTATCGAATGGTTCGTACAGACTTTTGGTTCAATCCGATTGTTTTGGAAGAGATGACCCCGGAGGACAGGTATTTTTATCTCTATCTCCTTACCAATCCACAAACAACTCAAATTGGAATCTATAAAATTACGAAAAAACGAATGGCCTTTGATTTGGGCTATTCGATTGAGACTGTTCACTCCTTAATGGAACGATTCATCGAGCATCATAAATTGATTCGTTACAATCCTGAAACGAGAGAGCTCGCGATTAAATACTGGGGGAAAGATAACCTGCATAAGGCTGGAAAGCCAGTCATGGACTGTATTTTTTCAGAATTAAAGGAGGTCGAGGATTCCACGCTTATTTATTATGTTTTGGAATCCATACAAAGAGAGGAAATCCGCAGCCTCTATGAATCTTTTTGTAAACAAGACGAGATGACTTTTGTCAATGAAGTTAGCGATCCGGATGAAAATGATACATATATCGATGAGGAATACGAAGCGATAGACGATACGTTCACGCATTGTTATACGATAGGTGGGCAAAAAGAAAAAGAAAAAGAAAATAAAAAAGAAAAACAAAAACAAAAAGCTTTGCATCTCACTCCACATACAGCGAATAATCAAAAAACAGATGATGTCAAAGAAAAGAAGGAGCACCTTAACAGATTCGGTTACTCTTGCAAAATGGACCCGTGAAAAACAAGGAATATAAAATGTGGTTTTTCAGTTAATGCAGGATATTCTAGCCAATTTAGGAAAGTATAAGAGAAAAACTTCCAAATGGTGCTAATATGGCTAATCTTTTTAAATCAATTAAACACATTATTAACAAAAAAAATATACCAACTAACCAAAAAGACCACCAAAGCAGCCTGGTAAAACGTGAATATAGCAAGGACCAAACCGAAGACTGGGAAAAGGAACTTACTAAATCAAAGGATTATCAAAAGAGCTATTACTTTAATCAAAAGTCAGGAAAGAAATTTACACTCACGTACTTTTCTACACTTGTTGAAGAAAAGGTGATGGATAATAATGCTGTTCCCCCTCTACTCGAGGGTGAGTTTTACACAATTGCCGATGTTAAAAAGCTTCTTCCTATAGCAGATGTAGAACTATCGAACAGCTCTAATGATATCCCGGAAATGTTGATGAAAGGTTTTGTCATGCTTACCTTAGAAGGGGAAAAGGAGTTTGCCTTCATCTCCTCACCTAAACAAGTTGTCCGGTCGGTTTCTGCACCAGAGATTGAATTTAGTGTTGTAGGTCCTAAAGAAGCCTTTGTAGAAGCCATTGACCAAAACATAAATATGATCCGAAAGCGTTTGCCAATTAAGGAACTCATCGCGGAACAATTTATAGTTGGAAAATTATCGTTAACCAAGGTATGTGTCCTGTATATCAAAGGGATTACGAATAAGGAAATCATTAATACTGTCAAACAGCGGATTAGCGATCTTGAAAAGGATGAAATCGCTGACAGTTCCTATTTTACTCAGATTATTTCAGATAATGGGAATTCTCCTTTCCCACAGCTGCTTGATACAGAAAGGCCAGACCGGGTGACCTCCAGTTTGGCTGAGGGAAAAGTGATTATTTTAGTTGATGGCTCGCCGCATGCCTTGATTGGGCCAACTTCTTTGACAGAGTTCTTTAACTCTTTCGAAGATTATTTTCTTAACTGGATTCTTGCAACCTTTATTCGATTAATACGTTTATTTTCCGTTATCTTCTCGATTATGGTTACACCTCTTTATGTGGCAGTGGTGACTTACCATTATCAAATGATTCCAAAAGACTTATTAATTACGTTAGTTACCTCAAGGCGAGTTGTACCTTTCCCGCCCATTCTTGAGGTCTTGTTTTTAGAAGTAACGATTGAACTTCTAAGGGAAGCAGGGGCAAGGCTTCCAACCAAGGTGGGCCAGACAATCGGTATCGTAGGCGGAATTGTCTTGGGGACAGCATCAGTGGAAGCCGGGCTTACAAGTAATGTTCTGTTAATTTTAATTGCCCTTGCTGCATTAGCTTCCTTTACCACACCTGTCTATCAAATGAGCAATACCATCCGGATTCTGCGTTTTCCGTTTCTGATCATGGCTGAAATATGGGGGTTAGTAGGGATTACGATTGCTTTTTGTTTTTTGCTTACACATTTGCTGCGGCTTACATCGTTGGGCTTCCCCTTTATGGAACCAGTCTTTCCGCTAAGAGTGAAGGATTTTAAAGATGCTTTATTCCGTCTGCCTTTCAAGAGTCAGGCGAAACGTCCGCAGTTTCTAAGGACCAAAGACTCCACCCGGTTCAGCAAGGAGAAGGCTAATAAAAAGAAGGACATTGATGAATAAGGAAGGAAGAGGAGTAATGATTCAGGGACCCGTCCAGGAGAGACTCCAAATATCACCATTTATGGCCGCCTATGTCATCATTTCGATGCAGATTGGAATAGGAGTTCTTGGTTTTCAGCGCATTATTGCCAAAGATGCTGGCACTGATGCCTGGATATCGGTTATTGGGGCAGGATTAACCATCCACATCATCGTGTGGATTATGTATAAGATTTGTGAGACTGTAAATGGGGATGTACTGGATGCCAATGTTTATTTATTTGGAAAAATAATCGGCAACAGTATAAATACCCTCTTTATTTTTTATTATACAGTTACTTGTGCAGCGGTACTTGGCGGCCTGTTTGAAATTATTCGTACTTGGATGTTTCAAAGTTTAAGCTCGTTTTGGTTCGCAGCTGTATATTTACTTTTAGGAATCTATATCGTATACGGAGGCTTTCGGACCGTAGCCGGAATCTCCTTTTTTGGACTAGTTATACCTTTTTATTTACTTTTTTCTTTCGGATTTGCCTTACAGTATGGGGATTTTACCAATCTATTGCCATTATTTGATCATTCCTTTATTCAACTAGTAAAAAGCGGCTACCATATGTCACTGAGTTACCTTGGCTATGGCATTTTATTGTTTTTTTATCCTTTCATTAAGAAACCTGAGCAATCAAAAAAATTTGTTCATATCGGGCTTTTGGCAACCACTTTTATTTATGCTGCTTTAGCAGTTATTACCTTTGCCTATTTTCCTCTTGGTCTGCTTGAAAAATCGATTTGGGCAACATTGGAAATGTGGAAAATTGTCCGGCTTCCGATTCTAGAAAGGTTTGAGTATTTGGGAATTGCCAATTGGGCTTTGATTTTACTCCCAAATATTGCCCTTTCTTTATGGGTAGCCAGCAGAGTGACCAAACGCATTTTTCATATTAGTCAAAAAAAATCGGTTATTTTTATTGCGTTGGCATGTCTGATTATTGTGGTGCTCATTTCTACTAGAGAAAGACTGAACGTTCTTTTCGACTATACGGCACTTGTTGGCTTTGCCTTAGCTTATGTTTACACACCGCTGCTATATTTTTCACTACTGATTAAAAAGAAGGTGAAAGCGAAGTGAAAAAGAGCCACTTTATCGTTGCGGTATTGTTTTGCATGACAATCCTGTCTGGATGCGTGGATAGAAAAGTGATTGATGATGTAAATATTGCCACTGGGATCGGGATTGATAAAAGTGGTAACCAGTTCCTTGGAAGTATCATGATCCCCGTGTTTAAGCCAGACAAGTCATTCGGGAATTTTACGTTTGTCTCCAAAGGAAATGTTATCCGGGATTTGGTATCTGAAATGCAGAAAAAGGCATCACAGCCAATTGTCAGTGGAAGTCTTGATATTGCCCTTTTTGGCGAGGATGTCGCACGTGAGGGACTAATTAAAACTCTAGACGTCTTTTTACGGGATCCAAGCGTGGGAGCAAGGGTTCAGTTGGCTGTAGTAGATGGGAAAGCGGTTGATATTTTTAAAGGAAGATACGGTGACCGCGGGAACTCCCAATACCTGACACAGTTACTAGAACATAATATGAATCAACAAAATTTGCCTATAACTAATCTTCATCGTTTTTTGGCAAATTTTTATAAAAGAGGGCAGGATCCATATTTACCAATGCTTAAGAAGAGTAATCATAATTTAGTGACCATAACTGGATTAGCCCTTTTTAAAGATGAAAAGGTTGTCGATATTCTCCATGAGAATAAAATGTTTTACTTCAAACTCCTTGTTGACAATCACATATTGGGGGTAGTTAAAGTAAAGGAGGCTCATGGTGAATCTACTGTCAAAAGTATTGGGTTAAAGAAAAAAATGAGGCTGATAAGAAGGGACCCCTATACATTCTCGATCAAGATTAAATTGAAGGGAGATCTCACCGAACACCAGGAAAGGATGCTTAAGGAAGGTGAGATACGAAAAGTTGAGAAGCAATTGGCAAAACAAATCGCTCGGGAATGCAAAATGTTAATTGAGGATTTTCAAAGAAAGGGCATTGACCCAGTCGGCTTTGGCCACTTTGCAAAGTCTAGGACACGAAATTTTGATTTTAAAAAGTGGAATACGGAATATAAAAATGCCAAATTTAAGGTTACCGCAGATGTTCATTTGATTGGACACGGTGTAGTTGAGTAACAAATATTTGATAGGTTCCTTATTTTAGTTAAATGCTCATTTTTAATCTTAATGTTGTAGAACGGTATAACTATTATTATCAGAAATATAATTTAAAGAAAAAATTATTAAAAATCTTTTGAAAAGGGGGAGCACAGCAATAGGAAAGATTTAAAGAGTATGATCATACGTCCTGAAAATTATTTCTGCTCAAAAAGTCGTTACCAAGGGAGGCAAAATAATGGAAAAGTTAACTCCATGGAAAATTGGTACTTTAGGTCTTCAACATGTATTGGCCATGTATGCTGGGGCCGTTATCGTTCCCCTTATTGTTGGACCTGCGGTAGGTATGACCCCGGAGCAATTGTCTTTCCTTATTTCTATCGACCTGTTTACCTGCGGAATTGCCTCATTACTTCAAGTAGTGGGAGGAAAGTATTTTGGAATTAAGCTTCCAGTTATATTAGGGTGTACTTTTACGGCAGTTGGACCGATGATTGCCATTGGGAAACTTCAGGGCATAACCGCTATTTATGGTGCCATCATCGTCTCCGGGATCATTGTCATGATACTTGCTCAATTTATGAGTAAAGTAATGAGGTATTTTCCTCCTGTCGTAACAGGATCTGTTGTAACAATTATTGGGATATCACTCATTCCTGTAGCGATGAACAACGTTGCAGGAGGAGTAGGGGCACCGGATTTTGGGAGCATAAGAAATTTATTTCTGGCGGCATTGACTCTAGCCCTCATTATTTTTATTAACCGCTACCTATCAGGCTACATGAGAGCTGTTTCTGTTCTAATTTCCATGATCTTAGGTACTCTGGTTGCGATGGGGATGGGAATGGTGAATTTATCATCAGTTAGCCAGGCTTCCTGGTTTCATATGGTGCAGCCGTTTTACTTCGGGATTCCCACTTTCCATATAACTGCTATCTTAACGATGATTCTCGTCGCCATCGTAAGCATGATTGAATCAACAGGTGTATTTTTGGCATTGGGGGATGTCTGCGAGAAGAAACTGGAATCGTCTGATATCAAAAAAGGATTGAGGGCAGAAGGTTTGGCTAGTTTTATTGGAGGAATCTTTAACGCTTTTCCATACACGACATTTTCCCAAAATGTGGGGTTGGTCGCCCTTACGAGAATAAAAACACGCAATGTCGTCATTGCCGCCGGTGTGATTCTGATGATATTAGGATTGGTACCAAAAGTGGCAGCGCTTACATTGATTATCCCAAATCCTGTTCTTGGGGGAGCAATGATTGCGATGTTTGGTATGGTAATTTCTTCTGGTATCAAAATGCTTTCCCGTGTCGATTTCCAAAGAAATGAAAATTTGCTGATTATAGCGATTTCGGTAGGAATTGGGTTGGGAGCCGCAGTTATCCCTGATGCATTTGCTAAATTGCCCGAGGGATTGCGTTTGCTTTTCCAAAACGGGATAGTAATTGGAAGTTTTACCGCTATTGTGCTTAACCTATTTTTAAATAAACGGGAAGAACAAAAGAATAATGATATATTAGAAGATCTCAAATCGGATCATTCGGCAGACGGAAGTATTTGAATAAATAAATCCGAAGGATCACTGTTCATTTTTGTGATCCTTTACGTTTTATTCTAGGAGGTGACCAATATAGAAGCTATCATCCTAGCAGCTGGATATTCCAGCCGGGCGAATGCCTATAAAATGACTCTGCCACTAGGGCATATGACCGTATTGGAGCAAACGATTTCTAAATTTGAAGGAATAATTAGCAGGGCTATCGTTGTAGCGGGGTTTCAGGCGGAAATCATCCTGGAGGAAATAGTAAAAATCAGCTGTAAAAATACCTATTCATTTGAGATGAAGTTTGTTTATAATGAAAACTTTAACCAAGGAATGTTTAGTTCCATCCAAAAGGGCTGCTCTGAAGTAAATGCCCAAACCATCTTACTAACCCCGGGAGATTGTCCGCTTGTTAAAAAAGAGACCGTTCATCTAATTGCAAAACACAAAGGGGATGTAGTTATTCCCAGCTTTAATTATAAAGGTGGTCACCCTATTAAATTATCAAGTGATGTGAAAGGGAAAATTCTTGAAACCGATCCAAAAAGCAATTTACGGATGGTCCTCGCCAATTTCGATAAGAATTATCTGAATGTAAATGATCCGGGTGTTTTAATGGATGTCGATACGCCGGAGGATTACCAAGAAGCCATGGATTATTTTAAAACTAAAATGGCTTATACAACGTAATGGGGGCAAAAATGAATCATAAAATATCATTCTTATTTATAAAATTGTAGGAAGAGGTTTCTATTAATAAATAATGAGTCGAAGGGTGTTGTTGTATGTAATGAGTCTCAAAGACATAAGCACCGCAGTGCCCAAAAAGGACCATAGGGGTAAAGTGTCGGGCCAGTTGGCTTATATTAGTGATGTGAAAGTGGAAAACATGGTTTATGGCGTTTTGGTTCGTTCGCCCATTGCTTATGGAAAAATCAAATCCATTCAATTGCCAAACTTTCCTGAAGGGTATGAAGCGGTTGGGGCAGAGCAGATCCCCGGTCCAAATATTGTGAAAATTATTCAAGAAGATCAGCCCATATTTGCCAATGAGTGGGTTAATTATATTGGGGAACCGATTCTTATGCTCGTTGGAAAAGAGCTGGATATCCTGTACCGTTTGCTAAATGAAGTGAAGATTGAATTTGAAGAACATCAGGCTATTTACACATTGGATGATGCCATCAAACAAAAATCAGCACCCGGGGTTACCATGGCAAGCTATGAATTTGGAGAAAGCTTAGAGGCGATTAGAACGATCGAGCAGGGAGCCCACAAAATCATTGAAGAAGAATATTCAACGGGTTATCAGGAGCATGTCTACTTAGAGCCGCAAGGAATGCTCGGCATCTATAAGGATGATGAAATTGTTGTCCAGGGCTCGATGCAATGCCTTTATTATATAAAAACTGCGTTAATAAGCGCTTTAGCCTGCGGTGCTGATGAAGTCAGGGTGGTTCAAAGCCCTACCGGCGGAGGTTTTGGCGGCAAAGAAGAATTTCCTTCGATGATGGCGTGTCACGTCGCGGTTGCGGCAAATGCCGTCAAGAAATCGGTGATGCTTGTGTTCGACCGCTCTGAAGATATGGTGGTAACGACGAAAAGGCATCCAGCCAAATTCAAATATCGAACGGCTATTGATGAAGAAGGAAATATTTTGAGCATGTGTGTGGATGTATTTCTTGATGGAGGAGCAAATGCTGGATTAAGCTCAGTCGTGCTGCAGCGTGCCTTATTAAACAGCGCAGGCGTTTATAAAATTCCACATTTTCATGCAAAAGGTTATGTCTTAAAAACCAATACGGTTCCGAACGGTGCCTTTAGAGGCTTTGGTGCTCCACAAAGTTTTGCTGGAATTGAAAGTCATATCGGCCATATTAGTAAACTATCAAAACTAGACCCACTTGACTATAAACGAAAATACCTCGTCAAACAAGGAGACCCCACCATTACCAAAGGCCAATTCCGCGACCCAATCTTAATGGAAGACATGATTGAGGATTTGCTTAATGAGTCAGATTTTAAAAAGAAAAAAGGGGAGTTCCAGCGTTTCAATCAACAAAATCTGCGCTATAAAAAAGGCATCGGAACTTCGCTGTTCCTCCACGGCTGCGGATTTACAGGCAGCGGGGAAAGAGATCATATTAAAGCAACAGTCAAGCTGGTTAAATCAAAGGATGACAACGTTATACTAAAGATCTCCAATTCTGATATGGGACAAGGAATTTATACAACGCTGAGTAAAATTGTGGCCCAAGCACTCGATCTCCCGTTTGACAGAGTTTTGTACCCTGACCCCGATACAAAAGAGGTTCCTGACTCCGGTCCAACTGTAGCCTCCCGGACGACCATGATTGTCGGGAAATTGCTTGAACGCGCAGCCAAAAAGCTGAAGGCGCAGTGGCAAACCGGGGTGGAGCAGGAAGTGGTGGAGAACTATGTTCACCGTGAAATGATCCCGTGGGATGAGAAGACCTTTACGGGGGATGCCTACCCGGCTTATTCCTGGGGCGTTAATATCGTAGAAGTGGAAGTGGATACGTTAACAGGAAATGTAAAGCTGGAAAAAGTATACGGCAATTATGAAGTGGGTAAGGTCATCGATGACCGGATTATGAAAGGCCAAATTGACGGCGGCTTGGCTCAAGGGTTAGCGTACGGGTATTTAGAAAAGATGACGTCAAAGGAAGGAAGAATCCAACAAAAAAGCATTTCGGATTATGGACCGCCGACTTCCATGGACGTGGTTTCTATCGAAAGTAAGGTCTTTGATAATCCTTATGCAGATGGTCCGTACGGGGCGAAGGGTGCAGGAGAATTGACGTTAATCGGCGGCGCTCCAGCGGTTCAAGCGGCGATCGAGGATGCACTGCAAACGTCTTTTCAGCAAATTCCCATTACACCGGAAGTCATAATCGAAAGTCTATGAATGAGAGCAGGTGAACAAGGTTGATAAAATTTACGCTTAATGGAAGATTGGTAGAAACGGATGCTCCTCCCACAGCAAGATTACTAGATTTTATTAGAAATGAGTTTGCGTTAATCGGAACAAAGGAAGGCTGCGGTGAAGGAGAATGCGGAGCCTGCAGCGTGTTTGTCAATAATCTTCTGCAAAACAGCTGCCTTATTCCAATTGGTTCGATTGATGGAGCTGATATAGTAACGATAGAGGGGATTATGAATACAGAACAATTTAAGATTTTAGATGAGAGCTATTCCAGTGCCGGAGGCGTGCAATGCGGTTACTGCATTCCAGGGATGGTCATGGCCAGTGCCGCTTTATTATCCAAAAACCCTCATCCTTCGGAGGCTGAAATTCGGGAAGGGATTTCCGGAAATCTGTGCCGGTGTACGGGCTACAATATGATTGTGGATGCGATCATCCTAGCAGCGAAAAAAGGGGACGGCTTATGGCAGAAAAAATAACCACATATCGCTTCGATCGTTTAGACCAAACGTTGAGCCAATTGAATAAAGAAAACTGTTCCATTATTGCCGGAGGCACCGATGTCATGGTTCTTCACAAAAGTCGAAGGGGAGTCCCTCCGAAAATCCCGAACCCAGTAATTTTTATTGATCATCTATCTGAACTAAAGCGGGTATATCAAAATCAAAAGGATCTCCACATCGGTGCCTGCTGCACCTATAGTGAATTACTTGAACACCCGTTAATCCCTCTTCCCTTAAAGAACGCAATTAAAACGATTGCAGCACCGGCGATTCGAAACAGGGGGACGTTGGGAGGAAATATTTGCAACGCTTCTCCGGCTGGTGACACACTGCCATTATTATATGTATACAACGCCAAGCTTTTGCTGCGGTCCGTTAATGGTGATCGGGTAGTAGCGATTAGCGATTTTATACAAGGGGTACGTAAGGTTGGCCGTCAACACAATGAAATTTTGACGGAAATTATCTTGCCATCCGTACTCGAAGAAGGTTCACATGTTGTTTTTGAGAAGGTGGGCAACCGCAACGCAGATGCCATTGCTAAAGTGGGGTTTGCAGGACTTATCCGGATCAATGATGCCCGAATTGAAGATGTTCGCTTTGCCTTCGGGACGGTCGGCCCTACGATGGTCCGTTCCGTTGATATTGAGAAGAAGTTGCTTGGAAAACCCATACCATTAGCAGATACAGACATCGCTGATGTTGTCGCAGCCTTCGATAAGATCATTAAGCCAATAGACGATCAGCGCTCCACTGCTTTATATAGAAAAAAAGTAGCTTTAAATCTATTAAGATATTTTCTAAGTTCGAAGCAATATCAACCGAATTAATTTTTTCAATAGAGTATACGGAAGCGGTTAAAGGTCGAATGCGACTGGAAGGGTTCGGTCGCATAAAAGCAGTGATCTAAAGAGGCATTCGGTCGCATAGAAAGGCTCTATGCGACCGAACCAGTAATCTAAAGAAGCATTCGGTCACATAGAAAGGCTCTATGCGCCCGAACCAGTGATCTGAAGAAGCATTTGGTCACATAGAAAGGCTCTATGCGCCCGAACCAGTGATCTAAAGAGGCATTCGGTCGCATAGAAAAGATCTATGTGCCCGAACCAGTGATTTAAAGAAGCATTCGATCGCATAGAAAGGCTCTATGCGCCCGAACCAGTGATCTAAAGAGGCATTCGGTCGCATAGAAAGGCTCTATGTGCCCGAACCAGTGATCTTGAGAAGCATTCGGTCACATCGAAAGGCTCTATACGCCCGAACCAGTGATCTAAAGAAGCATTCGGTCGCATAGAAAGGCTCTATGTGCCCGATTCAGTGATCTAAAGAAGCATTCGGTCGCATAGAAAGGGCCTATGCGCCAGAGCTAGTGATTTAAAGAAAAGTTCAGTCGTATAGAAAGGGCCTATGCGCCCGAACCAGTGATTTAAAGAAGAGTTCGACCACATAGAAAGGCCCTATGCGCCCAAGACACAGAATTTTTCCATTCCATTCGTCGTTTAGAAAAGCAAATAGGAATTCTTTTTCGGTTATACATTAATTAGGAAAAAACAATAATCTTTTAGAAAATAGCCTTTCAATAAAGGGGGGAGCTACTCATGCTATTGATGGAAAAAGTGGCCAAGTTGAACCGTCAAAACGAAACCTTTGCACTAGCTATGATCATTGAATCAAAAGGCTCAACACCCAGGCACGTCGGAAAAATGATTGTATACCGTGATGGTTCGATTGAAGGTACTGTCGGAGGGGGATTGGCCGAACACTACATTATCGAGGAGAGTGTAAAGGCTCTCGAAAAAGGTCAATCGAAAATTGTTGAATACAAATTGAACAGACATGCAAAAGATGGAATTCAAATGAGTTGCGGCGGAACGTTGCGGGTGTTTATTGAAGTTTATCAAAGCAGGCCTGAACTCATTTTGGCGGGAGCCGGACATCTGGCGCATGCGCTGTCAAAGCTCGCAGACTTCCTTGAAATTCCTTACAGCGTAGTGGATGATCGGGTTGGTTATGCAACAAAGGAACGCTTTCCCAATGCCACCAACATTTTTGTGAATGAAGATATAGGAGAAGCTTTGCGAGAAGCTAACCCAAATGAAAAGTCTTATGTCGTGATTGTGACTAAAGATGGCGATGATATTGTATTAAAAACGGCACTGCAATATCCGATTGCGTATGTTGGCATGGTTGCCAGCAAGCGTAAAACCATCACCATACTTCAAAAATTAAAAAGTGAAGGGATGAGCGAAGAACTTTTGGAGCGAGTTTCTTCTCCAATCGGATTGGATATTAGCTCGGAAACAACACAAGAAATTGCCATAAGTATTATCGGGGAAATCATTAAAGTGAGTAAGGAAACGAAGCCTATTAAAGTGAAACAATTAAATAGATAAAGTGATGTATAGGAATTTTATGTGGGGTGGGTTCGATTCCAGCGCAGTACCTCAAATAAGTATTTTTTTAACAAAAGGCTCTGTAATTAATTTTTGATTTTCATGAAGGTATGAGAATCATAGGCGGAGAATTTCCGGCTAATGTATATAGAGGAAGCTTAAGAAGCAGATATAGGCGGAGAAATTCCGATTAACTTCTCTAAATAAGACAAAATTTAAAGATTTGGATCATATAAACGGAAAATCTTCCTTCATTTTAAAGGAAATATGGGTATCTCCCAATATAAACGGAAGTTTTCCGTTTATTTTTCAAACACAGTGAAATCAACATTCTGTAATAACATCCTAAAGAAACCGCCGTCAGTGTGACGGCGGTTTCTTTACTTTATAAACTTACTTCGCTGCTAATTGACCTTTCTTAAGCTCAGCCGACTTAAGATCGTAGCGATCTGCATTCATGACCTTAACCCAGGCAGCGACAAAGTCATTCACAAACTTTGCCTTGTTATCATCTTGAGCATAAACTTCAGCAATAGCACGTAGAACGGAGTTTGAGCCAAACACTAGGTCCACTCTAGTTGCAGTACGGATTACTTCACCTGTTTTACGATCACGTCCTTCATAGGCGTTGGCTCCTACAGGCTTCCACTGCACTCCCATATCAAGCAAGTTAACAAAGAAGTCATTCGTAAGTTGGCCTACACGATTAGTGAACACACCGTGCTGTGTGCCGCCATGGTTTGTACCCAGAACACGCAAACCGCCAATCAGGGCAGTCATTTCTGGTGCAGTAAGGTTTAGTAGTTGTGCCTTGTCTACTAGAAGCTCTTCAGGACTTACAGTAAAATGTCCCTTCTGATAGTTGCGGAAACCATCAGCGATAGGCTCTAGTACCGCAAAACTTTCTACATCCGTTTGCTCTTGTGTTGCATCGCCGCGTCCCGGAGCAAAAGGAACCGTTACATCAAAGCCTGCATCTTGTGCAGCTTTTTCGATTGCGGCACTACCGCCTAATACAATCAAATCGGCCAAGCTGACTGGCTTATCTAACTCTTTTTGAATGCCTTCAAGTACTTGTAGCACTTGTGCAAGTTGTTCCGGCTGATTCACTTCCCAATCCCTCTGTGGAGCAAGACGGATACGGGCACCGTTTGCACCGCCGCGATGGTCTGAACCACGGTAGGTACTAGCAGAAGCCCAAGCAGTTGTTACGAGCTTGCTGATTGTAAGTCCTGAGTCTAAGATTTTTGCTTTAATCTCGGCCACATCAGCATCTGTTAATTCATAATTACCAGCTGGTACAGGATCTTGCCAGATAAGCTCTTCTTCTGGAACTTCCGGGCCTAGATATCTTGAAGCAGGACCCATGTCACGGTGTGTTAGTTTGAACCAAGCACGAGCAAATGCCTCTGCAAACTCTGCTGGATTCTCATGGAAACGACGAGAAATTTTTTCATAGATTGGATCATAACGCAATGCCATATCTGAAGTGAACATCACTGTCGGAACGCGCTTGGATGAATCCTCTGCATCCGGAGCAAGGTGTTCCTCGGCAGGATCTACAGCAAGCCACTGGTAGGCACCGGCAGGACTCTTTGTAAGCCACCAAGTATATCCAAACAATAAATCAAAGTAACCATTATCCCACTGTGTTGGGTTAGCAGTCCAAGAACCTTCAAGACCGCTGGTGATGGTGTCACGGCCTTTACCGCTGCCGTATGTACTTAACCAGCCTAAACCTTGCGCTTCAATAGGAGCAGCTTCTGGCTCAGGACCAACATGGGATGCATCTCCTGCACCATGTGCCTTACCAAAAGTATGTCCGCCAGCAATTAGTGCTACTGTTTCTTCGTCGTTCATTCCCATACGTGCAAAGGTTTCGCGAATGTCGTGAGCCGAAGCAAGCGGATCTGGTTTGCCATTTGGACCTTCTGGGTTAACATAGATAAGTCCCATTTGAACAGCAGCAAGTGGATTCTCAAGATCACGTTCGCCTGTGTAACGATTATCACCTAGCCATTCCTTTTCATTACCCCAATAAATATCTTCTTCTGGATGCCAAATATCTGCGCGGCCGCCTCCAAAACCAAATGTCTTGCCGCCCATTGATTCAATCGCGACATTACCTGCTAGAATCATCAAGTCGCCCCAAGAAATCTTGTTCCCATACTTCTGCTTAATTGGCCATAGCAGGCGACGTGCCTTATCAAGGTTACCGTTGTCTGGCCAGCTGTTCAGCGGAGCAAAACGCTGGTTGCCAGTGCCGCCGCCACCACGGCCGTCACCAGTACGATAAGAACCTGCTGAGTGCCAAGCCATACGGATAAAGAAAGGACCATAATTTCCATAGTCAGCAGGCCACCAATCTTGACTGTCTGTCATTAGGGTCTGAAGATCCTGCTTAAGAGCAGCGTAGTCTAATTTATTAAATTCTTCTACATAATCAAATTCTTCACCCATTGGGTTAGATTTTCTGTCATGCTGATGGAGAATATTCAAGTTTAACGCGTTTGGCCACCAGTCTCGAGTTGACGTACCACTTGATTTGACACTTGTAGCCCCGCCGTGAAAAGGGCATCCCTGGATAGTTCCATTGTTTTTAGCATCCATGTTATTAATCTCTCCTTTTGTATAAGTTTAGAAGTATTATAATTATATATCTAGTTTTAAACTAGAATTATAATAATTATTATGTAGTCATTATAATAAATTATGAAACAAATTGAAAGCAAATAATAAATATAATTGAAAGAAAATTTCGAAATAAATTTAGTGAAGGAGGAAAAACATATAATAGCAACAATAAACCAATCATAAATTTTGAAAAGGAATACTAAATATTGAAGTTTCATAGGTAATGTAAGTAAAATCTGAGTTAGGGTTGTGAAATACATGACAAAGAGGAAAAATTAAATATTTGAGAAATACTAAATTCATGATCCAGGGCACCCGGACTATTATATTAGCTGTTCTAAAAAAAGTAGAGGAGAATGAAAATAATAATTGTAAATGAGAATGTAAAAGAGCTCTTAGAAGAATCATTTCAGTGATAATTACATTGAATAAAAGGGTTTTATGAAATTATATATTTTCCTATATTACCATTATAATGAAATGGAATGATATTAGGCAAGTAATAGCATCGAAAAAGCACCGATGTGAACGGTGCTTTTTCAAGATTATATTGTGGCTTTTGCTTCTTTTGCCATGTTGTTCTTTACAAACACTGCTACCACCAAAATGATCGCCATCGCAATTGGAACAACTAAATGAAGTGAATCCGGAATTAAGATGTGGAACTTTTCTAAACCTTTATCTTCAACCATCATTTTACCGGCAGCATAGGTTAATAATCCTGCACCGGCATAAACGATGATTGGATATCTCTCCATTAAGCTCGTTAATAATTTGCTGCCAAAAATAATGATTGGGATCGAGATGGCAATTCCAACAGCAATCGGCAGAATTCCTTCTGCAACGCTTGATAACGCAATAACATTATCAATAGACATGGCGAAATCGGCAATCGCAATCGTTTTGATTGCACCCCAAACTTTATCTGATGGTTTGATATTCGGGTCATCTTCTTCTTTTTGTGCGATTAAATTATAACTGATCCGCAACAAGATTAAACCGCCAACTAATTGCACGAATGGTAAATCTAGAAACTGAATTAAAACAGTTGCTGCAACAATCCTTAAAACAATAGCCATTAATGTTCCTCCGAAAATGGCTCGATTTCTCATATGAGGTGGCACTTTGCTGGCAGCTAATGCGATAACTACCGCATTATCACCCGATAACAAAATATCGATTCCTATTAAACTTAAAATTTGTAGAACCGTCATGTCTTATGATTCCCCCGTGTTTATGTATTTTTTTGAACATCTATAATATTGATATATCATATCTTTTTTGATTTAGGTAGAAAACATTATGAACTAAATATGGAAAAGTTTTGCCAAATCTATTTTTTGAAATATATGGACAACGGTTAAACAAAAAATAACCCTGCAACAGCTGGGTTATTATTGTATAAGATGAAGTTTATCTTTAAAAAATTAAATGTACAACCTTGTTATACAATTACTTATTTCTTTCCTTTTATTTCGTCTTTATCCGGATAGTCATATCGCTTATGGTTAGAATCACCTTCACCTTTTTCATTCGACTTTTGTCCGCCTAATTTTACATTCGGGTATATCTTTGTATTTTCATCCATTTTTTTATCACCTCCAAATCTTTATTCTGTTCAAATTCCAAACATTTATGTTTAACAAGTCTGTAAGAGCTAAGATTCCGCATAACCTTGAATCACGGAACAATTTCAAAAACACTACCTTGGTTAAAATCAGTGACTTTCATAGAGCTATTAACCCCTAAATATAGTCTGGTTTGATCCAGATTCGTCCCTAAACTAACATAATAAGCTGATTGAGACTCAAAATTATAATCGGCTTCAATAACACTAAAATCATTCAGTTTACCGTCTGTTCTTACTCTGGTATAAGCTAAAACCCCTCTAACTGGCGGCCCGGATTCTTCATTTCGGGCAAGGTCGGTAAACACAACGCTTCCCGTTAAATTTGGGATTGCATTTCCCATATAGGCTTGCACTCCTGTAAGGGCAGTTCCTCCAAACTTATCGGGGCGAGGATCTTTATGGTAATAACTAGTTAGAGGCGGAAGACGCCTCACTGAAGTGGTTACTGCTTCATTGTAATAAGCAATTGTTTTTTCATCTATTGTTGGATTTCCTGAGCAGCTGCGAATAATCGAAGTAGGAAAAACACCTTCCCACCCTCGCCAGCCAAGGTTAATCAATCCTCCTTGGTCAGGTTCGATATTTCTTAAGGAAGCTTGAATAAGCTGCGTAACCGGTATTGGTTTATAATGAGCGAATGAAAAAATCGACTCTGCAAAATCCTGACCGACATTTCCAACATATTTAATATATTGATTATAAAACCTTTGAAATGAAATGCCTGGAATATTGCGAACTCCTTTGACAATGACCGTAAGTGTTTGCTGAATAGGTACGGCAAGTTCATCAAAACGTGTGACTACTGGTGGATTTAAGATAAATGTATCCTTAGCGACGTCAATTTCAATTATTTTACCGGCTATTTCCATATTATCTTGACTTAAATTAAACGGATCATATCCTGCGCCGCCATCTCCGGTTGTTAATACAAGTTTTCCTGTTTCAGGTGAGAAGTTTAAGCTATTGACACCATTATGATTGAAAAATGGTCTTCTTAAGTTAAGTAACGTCCGTCGTTTTTGAGGCCGGCCATTCGATTGTAAAATCCATTCTTCCACTGTATCAATATGATCATATTGAGTTTCTCTATTTGTCCACCTTAGATTTAAAGTTTCGGGATCACACGGGTTAGGGTTAAAATGTTTAGAAAGTGCACCCGGACCTTGTGTTCCAGCTACTGAATAATGAAGATAAAACAGACCGTTATAATAAAATTGGGGATGAAACGCTAACCCGACCAAGCCCCGTTCATCATAACCACCTCGAGAAACACCTGGTTCAGAAGTTCCTAGCTTTATGATTTGCGGGCGTATATCTAAAAAAGTCCGTAAACTACCGTTTCCTATGTATATGATCTCTCCTACCTGGGTGGCAATAAATAATCTTTCCATTGAGTCACCCGGAAGTATAGCTGTTTTCAAGACGGTGGGTAAATTTATCTTATTAACAATGGGCAGTAAATTAACCTTCACTTTTTTCACCTAACTATACACTCCTCTCCTGGTTTTCTTGTATAAAAATATGATTAGAACTGGTCTATTAGTACCAAATTAGGGCAGACCAAAAAAGGCGGCAGACCGCCTTTTTTTGCCCCCTGTTGAAATTTTTTTCTGGACATGAATATTCTATATTACGCTCCAAGACAAATGTTTCGAAAGGGTGACAATGTTGGCAAAAAAATCGAACAACAACAAAAAGCAGAACAATGCAACATCTAAAAATAGCAATAATAAAAATAATAATTCCAAAAAGTCAAACCAAAAGAATAAGAATAAATGAATGATAAATGCTTTTATTTTGTAAAGAATAGAAGAAGGAGTCTTGTTTAATGGGATCTTTTCTACAATAATTACGAAAACAGCAAATAAATATTTATAGCTTGGCAGGAGATGGATTTCTCCTGCCGTTTCTTTGAATTGGAGAATATTTAATGCTCTGAAATTGGCATGACATCCTGGCATCCAAAAATCAGCGAGGATTAATAAGATATTTATCCGAAAATTCGAATGTTAGGACATCTCTGTTAATAAAGTAATGGTAACGGGTGAAAAGCTTTTTAGAACCGAGAGATTCATATAGAAGGTTAATTAATGGCCCTGCCATTTGCTTTTACAATAAAAGGAGGGATTAAATGCTGCACATTGTAGCTTGTATCAAGCAAGTGCCTGACACCAAAATTATCAAGATGAATCCAAAAACAAACACGATGGACCGACGGACAGCGCCTGCGATCTTGAATCCGTATGACGCCCATGCTGTTGAAGAGGCGGTTCGAATAAAGAATAGATATGGAGGACATGTTTCTGTTGTGACGATGGGGCCACCTCCTGCTGTTAACGCGATTAAAACGTGCATTGAAATAGGCGCCGACGAGGGTTATTTAATTACGGACCGACGGTTTGCCGGGGCAGATACATTGGCAACAAGCTATGCTGTGACAAAAGCGATTGAAAAGATTGCAAAAATAAAGCCAGTAGATTTAATTATCTGCGGAAAAATGTCCATCGATGGAGATACCGGGCAAGTCGGACCTGGAATAGCAAGAAGGCTCGATATTCCACCGCTGACTTCGGTGAACAAGGTGGAGGAAATCAATCAAGAAGAAGGAACTGCCATTGTCCATCGCAAGTTAGAGGAAGGCTATGAAGTCGTAAAGTCGACCTTGCCGTGCTTGTTTTCTGTTGAGAAAACAATCAATGAAGTGCCATACTCTCCGCTTCCAAACATGCTAAAGGCTGCCAGATATAAACCCCATATCTGGTCGGTTGATGACCTGGAGGATGTAGATATTAAGCAGCTTGGTTTAAAGGGCTCGCCAACGATTGTCTCCAAGGTATGGGCTCCGCAAAAACCGGCAGGGGGAACGTTCTTTGAAGGCAGTCCAGCGGCACAGGTAGAGCAATTGCTCTCTGTCCTTTTTGAAAAGAAAGAACTCTTTGAAACAAAGGGGGAAGTGTAATTGGATTTCCAAGATTACAAAGGTGTTTGGGTGTTCATAGAACAAAAAGATGGAGTGGTTGCTTCTGTATCCCTTGAACTATTGGGTGCCGGCAGAAAGCTGGCAGATAAACGGGGAGTAGAATTAGCGGGTATTATAATCGGAGAAAATGTTAAGCATTTAACAAACACTGTATTTGAATACGGGGCAGATACCGTGTATGTCTATGACCAAGCTATCTTTAAACATTACCGGACAGAGTCTTATATGAAGGCACTGCTGGATTGCAGCGATAAACATAAACCTGAAATTATCCTGTTCGGGGCTACGTCGACTGGAAAAGATCTGGCAAGCGCGGTAGCCACCGACCTGCCGACAGGTTTGACAGCCGATACGACGGAGCTGGATGTGGAAGAGGAAACAGGGTTATTGCTCGCCAGCAGGCCAGCTTTTGGCGGAAATATTATGGCAACCATTCTTTGTAAAAAATACCGGCCGCAAATGGCGACAGTCCGTTCCAAAGTCATGAAGGCGCTGCCTCCACAGCCAGGGAGAACAGGCAAGGTGGTTGAAGAAACAATACTATTAAAAGAAGAAGATATCCGGACAAAAGTCTTGGAGATTGTAAGGGAAACGTTAAAGAAGGTAAGAATCGACGAAGCGGATATCATTGTTGCCGGTGGAAAAGGATTAGGGAGTTACGAGGGATTCCAGTTAATCCACCATTTGGCGGAAACGCTAGGAGGTGCGGTTGGCGCCAGCCGGGATGTAGTAGAAGCGGGATGGATTGACCATGCCCATCAAGTAGGGCAAACTGGTGTGACGGTAACGCCGAAAATTTATTTTGCGATTGGAATTTCCGGTGCGATTCAACATATCGTCGGAATGAAAAATTCCGGGTTAATCATTGCCATCAATAAGGACAAAGAAGCCCCAATTTTCCAAAACTGTCATTATGGAATTGTAGGCGATGCCTTTGAAATCGTTCCTGTACTAATCGAACAGTTTAAAAAGGCTCTATCCAGAGAGAAGGTAAGCAGTACCAGCGAAGGCTGATGTATTGGTGCCGGGCCGGTACTGGCAGGAATCTGCCTTGCTATACAAATTTAGCTTTTTTATTAAGAGAATCCCATAATAAAGTGGGGTTCTTTTTCATTTACAGCCGTAAATGTTTTTGTATCACTAACGGAATTGAAATTTAATAACTGCCAAAGGCATTATATTTTTAAAGCCAATGGAAACGGAAGTAGATGGTATAATTTTTGATGTATAGCACTGACTTTGTATAGTGATAAGTAAAGGCGGGAGAAAAAATTGAATTTAAATTATGAAATCCTATCTATTGAAAGGGCTGAAGATTGCAGGGAATTATGTAATGAACTTATGGCCTTTCAAAAGTCAAAGACAAAGATTAAAGCTGAATTGTTTGACACCATGAATTTTGAAACACGAATGATTCCTTCTTTGAAAAGTGCAATTTACAATCATATTGTGGTTGCTAAAGATGCTGATAAGATAATTGGCTATGCTTACTCGAACATCTCTCCCAAAGAAGTCTATTCCAATGATTTTGCCACTTTTTTTGATATGTTTTCTGTTGCTAGAAAAAATGTAGGTTGTCTATCCCAGTTTTATATTAAAGAAGAATATAGAAAATACGGGATTGGCTCAACACTTTTCGAAATGTCAATGCGTTGGCTGCATCAATTTGAGGATGTCGAGGATTATTTTATTTTTGTTTCGAATGGCAATAATGATGCGTTGGAGTTTTATAAACGAAAAGGATTTGTTTTTAGCCATGAAATTTTGGATGGTTTTATAACAGTTTTACGAAACAAAAATGAAGAAAGCTGAGTATTAGATACACGGAAACTCTCCTTGAGCAGGAGAGTTTCTTGAATTTTTTCCTATTTACAATTGACAAAAAAGTGAACTGTGATTTATATCACATAAAAAAATAGGGTTTGTTGGATATTCTAGAACTAGACCAATGGAAAGAAGGAAAGTGAAAAAAATGTCTATGTTCTGTTATCAATGTGAGCAAACACCATCAGGAGGATGTAATGTGATTGGTGTTTGCGGAAAAGATGAAACCATCGCGAGTTTACAAGACACAATTATCTTTGGATTAAAGGGGATTGCTGCTTATCGGACACATGCAAACCAACTTGGTTTCACAGACCCGTTTGTTGATGCGACAACGCATGAAGCCCTTTATATGACATTAACCAATTCAAACTTTAATGTTCAGGAACATATCGATATGGCCATGAAAGTGGGGCAATCCGCCATCCGCGTGATGGAGCTGCTTGATGAGGCCCATACTAAACGGTTGGGAATTCCGGAACCGATTCGTGTCAGTCAAAATAAAATTGAAGGAAAAAGTATCGTTGTGACGGGGCACAATCTATTTGCTTTGGAAGAATTACTAAAGCAAACAGAAGGAAGGGGAATCAATATATACACACATTCCGAAATGCTTCCTGCCCATGGTTATCCGGCATTAAAGAAATACTCTCACTTAAAAGGGAATATTGGAAAGGCATGGTATGATCAGCGAAGGCTTTTTGAGAAATTCCCTGGTGCCATCTTAGCAACAACCAACTGTGTCATGCCAATTAAAGGAACTTATGCTGATCGGATGTTTTCCTATGAAGTCGCTGGTCTTGAGAATGTTCAAAAAATCCTTAACGAAGATTTCACGCCACTAATCGAAAGAGCACTTGAATTACCGGAAGCAGAGATTGACTCAGAAGAAACTTTACTGACAGGATTCCACCATGAAACCGTTTTAGGATTGGCACCAGAAGTAATCGCAGCTGTAAAGTCCGGCAATATTAAACGATTCTTTGTGATTGCCGGCTGTGATGCACCTGGCCAAGGCGGCATTTATTATCGTGAATTGGCCACTTCATTGCCTCAAGATACCGTTATTTTAACAACATCATGCGGCAAGTTCAGATTTAATGACGTGGATTATGGGGTAGTTCCAGGAACAGATATTCCTCGCTATATTGATTTAGGACAATGTAATAATTCCGTTTCTACTATAAAGATAGCAAAAGCATTAGCAGATGCATTCGAATGCGAAATCAATGAACTTCCAGTCAGTATTGTATTATCATGGTTTGAACAAAAGGCAGTAGCCATTCTATTAGGGCTCTTCAGTTTAGGAATTCAGGATATTCGGATTGGGCCAAAAGCGCCTGAATTTATTTCTGAAGGTGTATTAAATGTTCTTCAAGATACGTTTAATTTGAAATTAATCGGCTCAGCAAAAGAAGATATGGAAGCAATGTTAAGTCTTTCCTAAAAATTTATATTATGGAATTGTTGGTGATGCCTTTGAGATTGTTCCTATACTCATCGAACAGTTTCAAAAGGCTTTATCCAGAGAAAAGGTAAGCAATACCAGCTGAAGCTGATGAAAAGATGCTGGGGAGAGATACATAAATCAGAAATTCTCAAAAAGGTAGAGAAAAAAGGTGGCATACAACCGCCTTTTTTTGTCTCTTATGGAACTATTTTAAAAAGAATAGAATAAGTGAACCTAAACAGATTCCCTTAAAGCGGTTAAATATAGAGATATCCTAAAATTAACCGCTATGAAAGGGAATTTTTTTATAAAACCAGAGTTAATGCCCTTGTTTTTATGATAATTGTTGTTCCTTCTCCTTGTATATGACTATTATTCTCCACTTCCTTTATTATGAATACTATTTAGCTGCCACATTTATTTGTCTCTTAAGATGGAATTCTGAAAAAGTTTAATGAGAAATATCATATTTCCAAGGAATTTGATAGACTGTTGAACCTGAAGTATTGGGGACGCAAATTGCCATGTTTTGCTCACTGACCAGGTATCACGTGACCCTGCAGGACATCAATGAAGAAGGCTGAATGTTGAGTAGAAGAAGGAATATATTCACATTTTAAGTGAAAAGTGTTTTTTAAAATTCAAAGGAAGATAGTGAATCAAAAATGCATGTTTAATAACAAAACAATTTATGAAAAACGAGGTACTCAAGAGGAGACCTCGTTATTTGTCGTTCCCAAATGAATTGGCCTTTGATATGCCGTTTTAGGAATTTGAGGGTGCCTTTGGTGTTGTTTGTGAAGGGGGGCAACCTAGATGTACCCTCAGTTAATATAACTCGCACTTATATAGATATAGCAGATCAGTATTTTACACAGAAAATACATATATGTTTATATATTAATTAAGTATAAAATTTCAAACTGTTTAGAAAATTAAATCTAATCTATAACCCAATGTTTTTATGGTATAAGTCGAACTAGGAGGCAATATTGAGGGATCTGTATGGAATATTACAATGAAACAGGGGAGTTGCTTATGTAAATGATGAAGACGGTGATACCGATTAGGGAACCTTGCTGGTTTGGTGTTTGCTACTTGCACTGGGTCTAAGTGCGAACTAGTAAAAACTACAAAAATGAAAGGTGAGGCATGAACATGGAGATTCATAGTAGAAACCGAATACTGATGAAAGCTCTTATTCTATTGTTTTCGACAGCGCTACTTTCCGCTTGTACTAGTAATCCTTCCGGAGGAAGTGAAAACCAGCACATAATGTGGCCTTGGGAAAATCGAACTGGAGAATTCGAACAAAAACTTGCAGCTTTTGGGATCGGTTCCCGCTCATACGGGAATTTCCTTAGGAAGTTCCGTGTGCTTGGTCCTGCGTTCGGAGATGGTTCGCATCGTGGACCGCAATACGGAAGACAACACTTCTGAGTGCCGAATATCCGGTGTTATCTTATCGTCCAGCTTTATTGGTCGGGAAAACCAAATTGAAGTAAAGCTTGAAACAGGGGGTTTGTTAACCGTAAATGATAACTCGCGGCGACGGTTTAAGGCAGGAGAAAGTCTTCTGCTTGCATTCGACCCAGAAGCTGCAGTCATTGTTCCAGAGCGTGCAGGATGATTATTTATTCACGGCTGATTTGGATATGGAAAGGGGGATCTAACTGGACAATAGGTCGTAACAAACGAATTGGGAAACTGCAACCAAAAAGAAGAAAACGCTACCATTGAGAAGCAAAAGCGTGTCAAGGGGATATATTCCAATTTTGAAGGAGTGAATTGTATATGCGCTGGGGAATAGTTGTATTTTTGTTTATGGGTATGGTGATAAACTTTGCTGACAAAATGGTTGCAGGGTATGCAGCAGTTCCGATTATGAAAGAGTTTAATCTATCCTATACTCAATGGGGATTGGTAAGCAGCAGCTTTTTTTGGCTCTTTATGGTTGCGGGAATTTTCGGATCGGCATTAGCCGACCGAATCGGAACCAAAATGATGTTGACAATCATGCTGATTGGCTGGTCGGTCATTCAGTCCGGCGCATTTCTCCTTACGGGGTTATACAGTCTGATTATCATGAGAGTGGCGTTAGGCGCTTTCGAAGGACCGTATTCTCCCACATCGAACAATCATGTAAGCAAGTGGTTTCCGCCGGAACGCCTTAGTTTTGCCGTTTCCATCGTCAATGCCGGAGGTGTAGTAGGCAGTTTGATTTTGGCTCCTTTGCTCGTTCTTGGTATTCAGGAAATGGGTTGGCGGCCTACGTTTGGTGTTTTAGGTGCGATTAGTGCAATTTGGGTTATCTTGTGGATATGGTTAGGAAAGGATAAGCCGGTTTCGTTGGACGCCGGGACGACGGGAGTAAAAACAATGCCGAAATTGAAATGGTCAGAAATCTATCCTGTATTACTGTCTCGTCCCTTTTTAATGATTTGTTTGATTCTCTTTTCGACTTATTGGGTTTTGGTGTGGACACAGTCCTTTTTACCTGCCTATTTGCTGAAAGTGGTTCATTTGACACCGATGGAGATGGGGTATTTTTCATCCGTCCTAGGGGCTTCGTATGTTGTGTTAACCATGGTAATTGCCTGGTGTTCCGATCGATTATTCCAGAAACATAAGAGCCTGCGCAAAGCGCGAGTCATGGTGGCCGGTATCGGTGCCGCTCTGTCAGGTATCTTGTTCTACTCGATAACTCTAACCAATAATCCCATCTATATCCTTATCGCCATGATTTTAGCTAATGCGATGGTAAGTTCCGTGTTTGTCCTGTGGGTGCCGATTGCGACGAGCTTGCTTCCTGAAAGAAAAGGATTAATCCTCGGTGTGGGGACGGGTTGCGCCCAATTCGCAGGGGTTGTAGGACCCCTTGTGACCGGAATCGTTGTCCAAATTGCCGGTACGAATGAAGCGCTTGGATTTAACTATTCAATCCTCTTTATGGGCTCGCTATTATTGTGTTCCGGTTTAGTTTTCTCTTTATTCTGTAAGCCTGATTTGCATATGAGAAAGATTGTACATCATAGTGAAGAATTGTCAATAGGGTAAACTAGAGCAGGTTATTGTTTTCCAAGTTAATTCTATACCTAAATTTAAGTGATAGATAGTTCTTAATAGTATATGATACCATTTTGAATTAAGCGAGTAGGAAGAGAAAGCCACAAAAGCTGAGGTGAGATCCGGATACGACCATTAGAATTGGTCATCTAGGGTCTCCCCCTGTTTGTTACTGCCAAAGTAGCAAACACGGATTTTTAGAGGGAGGGAAATGTATGAATCTTGAGAATATTGGTGTATCCACTAGTAAATGTCCATTTCACAGCGCGGGAAGCGAATTTAATCCCTTCGACCAAACCTATTGGGCAGATCCCTATCCTTTTTGGGAAAATGCTCGACAAAACGAACCCGTGTTTTATCACCCCGATTTGAACTACTGGGTTGTGACTCGCTATCCGGACATAAAGAAAATTCTTGCTGAGCCGGGTTCGTTTTCATCGAAGATTCTTAAGGAAGCCATCCGTCCGATATCCCAACGGGCCATCCAAATCCTTAGGGAGGGCGATGTCAACCCGAATGGTACTGTCACCAATGATGATCCTGAACATAAAAAAATTCGTAGACCGATTAACTATGCGTTTGTTCCGAAGCGGGTGAATGAAATGGAGCCGAAGGTGCGGGCTCTCGTTACTAAATACATTGATCGTTTTATTCACAAGGAAAAAGTCGATTTAGTCGCTGAAATGTTTTTTGAATTTCCCGCAGAGGTTCTCTTTGAATTCCTGGGTTTTCCGAAACAGTATATGTCTGAAATTAAGAAACTCTCCGAGAAGCGTCTATTGTTGAATTTTGGTAACCTTACGGCAGAAGAGCAAGAGATGGAAGCCCATGCGACAGTTGATTTTTGGAGATTAGCTAAAAACATGGTAGAAGAGGTCGCAGATGCCGAGGTTATACCGGATAACTTCTTAGGAGACTTGCTCCGTTATAGGAATGGGGATGATAACATATTAACCTTAGAAGAAATCGCGGGAATCTTATACGGTCTCCTGTTTGCGGGCCATGAGACGACGACGAACTTAGCGGGCAACGCCATTCGCACCTTGCTCACCTTACGGCATACCTGGGATGAGATTTGTGCTAATATTAGCCTCATTTCGAATGCGGTAGAAGAAGTTTTGCGCTACAATCCGCCTGTCTTCTACTGGAGGCGGCGTGCACTGAAATCAGTAAATATTGGTGGTGTGGAGATTCCGGAAGGTGGAAACTTACTGTTGGTCATGGCTTCCTCCGGCCATGATGAAGCCATGTTTGAAGAGCCGGAAAAGTTCGATATTCACCGTAAAAATACGAAGGACCACTTAGGCTTTGGCTTTGGAAAACATTTCTGTATCGGTGCTCCCCTTGCCCGCATTGAGTTGCGAGTGATTCTCGAAGAATTTGCCAAACGGCTGCCAAATCTCCAGCTTGTTGAGGGTGAAATAAAACCTATCGTTGTAAATCTGTTTGCACGTGGACCGAAAGAGCTTTGGGTTAAATGGTAGGGCGTAAGGTCATAGACAATTACCTTTATTAACAAAATATATAGAATCTTCAAATAAACGCAAATGGTTTAAGTGTCTTATCAATTCAAAATATTTGACTGGATACTAGTTTATAAGAGGAGGTTAAAAAGTATGAATGTAACAGAGAAGGTAATTGTCATTACGGGTGCAGCAAGTGGGATTGGTCGAGCGACTGCATGTAAATTTGCCCGTGAAGGCGCGAAAGTGGTCGTTGCTGACCTTAACGAAGCCGGCGGAATGGAAACAGTTGATTTGATAAAAAAAGCAGGTGGAGAAGCAGCGTATATCAAAACCGACGTGGCAAACATAGAAGATGTTGAAAAAGCAGTCAATTTTACCGTGGAGAAATATGGAAGCATAGACATTATGTTTAATAACGCTGGAATGGGTGGAAGAGCCCCACTGCTTGAGCATGATCCGGAGATTTACGATTGTGTTGTAAAAGTAAACCAGTATGGTGTCTACTATGGCATTTTAGCAGCAGCACGCAAAATGAAAGATCTTGGCATCCAAGGAGTAATCGTCAATAACGGTTCTACATTTGGTTTTCTTGCATCTGATGGAGGAATAATTAGTTACCATACATCCAAAGCTGCTGTGAAAATGATGACACAATGTGCTGCGCTAGAGCTGGCACCATACGGTATTCGTGTTGTCGGGGTAGCACCAGGATACGTCGATACACCCATCAGTAAACTGCCTAAAGATAGGGCTTCAGGTAAGCACATGCGAAATGAGCTTATACAACCGGAAGCTATTGCTGATGCTGTTTATCTCCTTTGTCAAGATGAAGCAAATGTTATAAATGGAAGTACCGTTATGTTAGATGACGGTTACGCTGTATTTAAGTAAGGAGGAAACTTAGGTGGAATTTGCAGATAAGGTAGTAATCATTACAGGTGCAGCTGGAGGAATCGGTAAGGAGACAGCTCGCCTTTTTGCCAAGCAAGGGGCAAAACTAGCATTGGTAGATTTATATCAATCCGAACTGGAATCCGTGGCGTCGGAACTAGAATTAGAAGATTATTTGGCGATAGGAGCCGATGTTTCAGATGAGAATCAAGTGATAAACTACGTTCAGGCAACAAAAGAGAAGTTCGGCAGGATTGACATATTCTTTAACAATGCCGGCATTGTAGGCAAATTGGCAAGAATGACAGAAATCACAGCTGAAAATTTTGATAAGGTTATAAATGTAAATCTAAAGGGTGTTTTTTATGGTTTAAAGCACGTGTTGAAAGTCATGCAAGAACAAAAATCAGGAAGCATCGTGAATACTTCGTCTGGCCTAGGATTGCACGGAGGTGTCGGACTAGCAGCCTACGTGGCTGCTAAGCATGGAATCATTGGGCTTACGAAAACAGCCGCTCTTGAGTCGGCAGGTTTGGGGGTTCGAATTAACGCAATCTGTCCATCTGCTGTTTATACGCCTATGGTGAATATAATCGAGGAGTTTCATTCACCGGAAAGCGCAGAGAAGGCAAGGGAGCAATCCGAGCAGCGTATTCCCTTGAAACGTTATGCCAGGCCACATGAAGTTGCAGAGCTGGTATTATTCTTGTCATCCGATAAGGCATCTTTTATAACAGGATGTGAATATAAAATCGATGGTGGGTTGCGGGCGTAAAAAACACTGTAGAATATAAGGTGATGGAGTATGAATTTTATAAATGTAAACGGAGCCAAATTGCATTATCGTTTTGACGGTGCTGTGGATCGGCCTGTCTTGGTTCTCTCCAATTCGCTGGGAACCGATCTTACCATGTGGGATTTGCAGATACCGGAATTCACAAAACATTTTCGGGTGTTGCGCTATGACATGCGTGGGCACGGTGCGTCAGAGGCAACCCCTGGGCCTTATACGATAGAGCAGTTGGCATTGGATGTAGTGGGCTTGTTGGATGGTTTGGAAATTGAACAGGCAAATTTTTGCGGCATTTCGATAGGTGGAATGGTCGGTATATGGCTGGCCAGGCATGTTCCGGAGCGCCTGATGAAAATCGCCCTTTGTAATACTGCGGCATATAAAGGGCCTGCTGAAATCTATGATACTCGTATTGCATCCGTTCGTAGTGGCGGTATAGATGCTGTAGTCAACGGAAGTTTAAAGACCTGCTTTAGTGCGTCCTATCACGATAGGGCACCAAGTGAGGTGGAAAAGTTAAGAAGCATGGTATTGGCAACGTCACCGGAGGGTTACACAGCTTGCTGTGCAGCAATAAGGGACATGGATCAAAGGGATACAGTTTGCCGTATATCTGTTCCGACATTGGTGATTGCGGGCAGTGAAGATTTATCCATGCCTCCGAGCGTCGTGCAATCTCTAGCTGAAGAGATTCCTGGTTCTAGTTATCTTGAATTGGCGGCTGCTCATTTGTCGAACATTGAGGCTGCCGGACCATTCACAGCCGAAATCATTAAATTCATGCGTTAATTTGATTTCTTGGTCCTTTTGAAGTAATAGTGAGTCTTTTGCTCTTCACATGTGCTATTGGGGGTTATCTCTACAAATCTACCAAAATATGAACGAATCAGGAGGGATACAATGTTTCAAAGTAAATACGTAATGGTGGGGAATATACGAACTCACTATTTAGAGGCTGGTCAAGGAGAACCGTTAATGCTGCTGCACAGCGGGGAATATGGAGCAAGTGCGGTAAACAGTTGGGAGTACAATATCGAAGCACTTAGTAAACACTTTCATGTGTATGCTCTGGACATGGTTGGATTTGGGTACACGGATAAATTGTTCAGTTTTGATGACGCGCAAGGCTTTCGAATGAATCATATCCGGGAATTCATGCGGGTGATGTGCATACAAGAAGCCTCCTTTATAGGAAATTCAGTGGGGGGGGGAATGATTTTAGCGGCAGCTGCACAAGATCAACCGTTCCTGCCGATAAAAAAGCTAATCACGATTAGCGGGGGAGGACCAATCAACCCCGACGTTTTTGAAATTCTGAATAACTATGATTGCAGTAAGGAGTATATGGAAAAAATCTTGGATCTCCTTTTTTATGACGATAAGTGGAAATCCGGAGAGTATTTAGAAAAAAGATACGCGACAAGTTTAATTCCCGGCGTTTGGGAAGCCGCCACAGCTGCTCGCCTAAAATCGCCTGCTGCAAAACAAAGGGAGCACCATATTCCCGATTATGGAAAGATTAAGGTTCCTGTCCTGATCTGCGCGGGAGAAAACGATACTTTAAAGTTCCCAGATTACGCACAAAAATTACAGAGCAGCATACCGCATGCTATAGTTCGGGTGTTTAAAAATAGCTCCCACTGTGCACATATTGAGGATGCAGAAGCATTTAATGAAATAGCCCTTGATTTCCTATTAAACAATTAAAAAGAGAGTACATTCCGTCTTTTTATCGGAAGTTAAAAGCTGACTTCAGAATTGATCTGAAGTCAGCTTTTTTTCTGGCCACGTACCCAGATTGCCCTAGAAATCTACAAAGATGGTTGATTTTAAAACTTTGATGAATTCTCTACTAATCGTTGAGAGATACTGGTTTTTCAACTTGATCCAGCCAAATTGAGCCCTCATCTCCTCTCCGGAGATTGGTAAGGGTAGAATTTTCCCCGTAAGGACATAGGGGTCATTTTTTAATTCCAAATCCGTATAAAATCCAATACCTACACCCTCGGCTATAATACGTTTGGAGGCTTCCGTATTTCCCGTTGTCAAAAGAATGTTGGGTTCACCGTACTTTCTTAGCAATCCTGTTATTTTATGATACATTTTAAAATCGGAGTTAGAAATAACGATCGGATAGTTAAGTATTTCTTCGGGTGAAAGGGAATCGTTACGCGATAAAGGGGAGCGTTGGCCTACACATGCGAAAGTCTTAAAGTCGTGCAATTTCTCAAAGGATAACTTGTCTGAATTTTTAAGATTATTTTGATCACAGCTTCCAATGGAAATGATTCCAATCTCGCTTTTTCCATCAAGTACATCGCTCTCAATCTGAAATGAACCTTGTACAGAAAGTTCGATCTTTACCAAGGGAAACTTATTTTTATACACGTCCAAAGTTTTAGGTAAGACACCCATACATACGCTTGGAATAACAGAAAAGGAAAGTGTTCCGTTTAATTGGTCGGATTCTGCATTGGAAACCTCTTTCAATTCTTCAAGCTTGCCCAAAATCTCTTTTGCAATTTTGATAGCTTTTTTTCCATCTTCCGTCGGTTGCGTACCAAATCTTTTGGAACGTTGAAATAATTTCGTATTCATCTCTTCTTCAAGACTATCAACAGCTTGACTGATGCCCGGCTGTGAAATGTGAAGTTGCTCTGCTGCTGATGATATAGATCCACATTTCGCTATTTCGATTAAGTAGATTAGCTGTTCAATACGCAAGTTATCACACCTTATAAGTAGTATTTATATAAATATTCAATATTATTATTTTACATTATATCTCTTTTTACGTATAAATAAAGTTGTAATATTAAAAATTTTTCAAATGTTTTTATCCTTATTAAACCAAAATAAAGAAAGAGGTGTTGCAAATGAATCTAGGTACACAACGGACCGTTAAATTAGATCGCAAGTCAAGAGGAATTCATCAATTTCATAAAGTAGTAGTGGCGAATCGAGGCGATGTGACCAGGCGTGTTATCCGTGCACTCCGCACGCTTGGCATCCGTTCTGTGGCCGTTTACTCCGAGGCTGATGCAGAGGCCCCGTATCTTGCAGAAGCGGATGAGGCGTATCTGATAGGAGAAGCCCATGCTCAAGCCAGTTATCTGAACCAGGATGCTCTATTAAAAGTAATTAAAGATTCGGGAGCAGATGGTGTTCACCCAGGATATGGGTTTCTGTCTGAGAACACAGAATTTGCTGCACGTATAGAAAGTGCAGGAGTACGTTTCATAGGACCGGCACCCCGTTGGATTGACGCAATGTCCCACAAGAGTCAGGCACGGGAATTGATGTCCAAATATGGTATGCCTATTGGGCGTGGATCGGGCATTCTTAGTGATAATCAAGAGGAAATCATCGCGCAAGGACGTCGAATTGGATTTCCGGTGTTGGTTAAACCCGCTGGTGGAGGCGGCGGAATCGGCATGCTTCCTGCTTATGACGAGGAAGAATTGCTAAAAGTAGTGGAAAAAGCCCGTTCCTTGGCATATAGATCATTTTCAAACAATCAAGTTTACCTTGAAAAGTACATGGTTCAGCCGCGCCATATTGAATTCCAGATTCTTGGCGACCAACATGGAGGGGTACAGCACCTGTTTGAAAGAGATTGCTCCGTACAGCGACGTCACCAAAAAATCATCGAGGAAGCACCGGCACCTTCTGTAGATCGAAAAGAAATGGATGGGTTGGCGCAACAAATCATAAAAGTGCTTCAAGACATTGGATACGACAATATTGGAACAGTTGAGATGCTGCGGGGAAGTGACGGTTCCTATAGCTTTCTGGAAATGAATACCCGTCTGCAGGTGGAGCATGCTGTTACGGAAGAGATTACGGGAGTAGATCTGGTGGTAGCACAAATTCGTTCCGCTGCGGGTGAAAGGTTATGTGATATTGTCCCAAAGCAAATCGAGCGAAGAGGCCATGCCATCGAGGTAAGGGTGTACGCGGAAGATTCAAAGAAGTTCTTTCCATCTCCAGGTAGACTCAATACATTTCGTATGCCCAGCGGAAAGGGCATTCGTGTAGAAACGGGATACGCAGAAGGACTGACAATAACTCCCTTTTACGATCCAATGATCGCTAAAGTAATTGCCCATGCGGAAAACCGTGAAAAAACAATCGGAATCTTAATAGATGCACTGAGGGAATTTGAAGTCTCTGGAATAAAGACGAATATTCCTTTTCTGCTCGATGCGCTTGCCTCAGAACAGTTTAGGGCTGGCCAGGTGCACACGGGTCTTGTCTCAACTATATTGTCTACTTAAGGAAACAAAAGAAGACAGATGTCGACATAAGGGATGCTTATATTGTTATAGTATTTTAGTATTTTACATTGAAACTTTATATGTGTTTTTATAGATTCAAAAGGAGGTAATCATGAATGCGTAGTTGGGTAGTTACTGAAATTGGGAATCCAAGTGATGTTTTGCAAATCAGAGAGGTACCTAAACCCAGTTTAGGAACGGGAAAGGTATTGATAGAGGTTAAGGCAATGGCATTAAACTTTTTTGATATCCTGCTGTGTCAAGGGAAGTATCAATCAAAGCCGCCGTTGCCGTTTACCCCGGGTGCTGAAATTTCCGGGATAGTCCGTGCGGTTGTTGAGGGCAGTTCATTTGTTGTTGGGCAGCGGGTACTTGCCAGGCCTCAGTTGCCTGCTGGTGGTCTTTCCGAATGGGTAACTGTTTCAGAAGAATCCGTTTTCCCGATACCTGAATCCATGTCTTTTGAAGAGGCAGCAGCCATGTTTATCACTTATCAGACATCTTATTATGCACTGCACAAACGAGGAAATCTAAAAGCTGGTGAAGTACTGCTTGTACATGCGGGATCTGGCGGCGTGGGTTCCGCAGCGATTCAGTTGGGACGGGCAGCAGGGGCACGAGTGATTGCAACCGCAGGTGGACCTGAGAAGACACAGATTTGCAAGGATCTGGGCGCTGACGTGGTCATCGATTATCTCACGGAAGATTTCGTCGAAATCGTCAAAAAAGAAACAGGAGGACGCGGAGCAGATGTGATTTGCGATCCGGTTGGTGGTGATACCTTTGATCGCTCCAGAAAGTGCATTGCATTTGACGGTAGACTGCTAGTTATTGGTTTTGCCGGGGGGCGCATTGCGGATGCACCGACTAACCATGCACTTGTTAAGAACTATTCTGTAGTTGGGGTCCATTGGGGATTATTCTGGGACCTCTTCCCTGAACAGGTTAGTGAGATTCATAGGAACCTTCTGAGCCTATATGAACGTGGGGATATACGTCCTCTAATTTACAATCTTGTGTCATTCGATGAAGTACCGCAAGCTTTAGATCTTTTAGGAAGCCGTAAAACCTGGGGCAAGTTAGTGGTAAAGCCGTAAGTAAAGTGAGTAATTTAGCAAGATCGTGATAACATAACAAAAGGAGCTATGTGCAGGAGTTGCACATAGCTCCTTTTTTCATAAAATGGTAGGTTTTTCACACCGCTAGGGACTTGTTGATTCTGCAAGCCGAACTACCATGAAATAGTTTTGAGAATCTCTTAAAGAATGAAGGGGGTGTTTTGAGTTAGATCAATCATAACTCATGCTTATATTGATATTGTAAATTCGTATTTTACATGGAAAATCCTTATATGTTTAAATTATATCAAATAAATAAAATACTAACTATTTAAAATATTAACTCAATTAGAAGGGTGATGCTAACATGGCACTTATCGAAGTAAGAGCAGAAATATCAGGATCTGTTTGGAAAATTGAAACAAAAGCAGGACAGCGGGTGGAGGAAGAGGATGTTTTACTAATTATGGAATCAATGAAAATGGAGATTCCGATTATGGCGCCCGCTGCAGGTGTTGTCAAGGAAATCAAGGTAATGGAAGGAGATACCATAGCAGAGGGTAATCTGGCAGTCGTTTTGGAGGAATAAAAAACTTTAAAGGAGAGGTAGATGCAAATGTCTCAGAAACATCAAAATGCAGGTATCGACAAACAATCCGTACTGCAGCTAAATAAGTCGGAAGGTCCTTTGACCGGCTATCGTGTGCTGGAACTCGGTTCAACTATTGCTGGTCCGTTCTGCGCACGCCTGTTGGCTGACTTTGGCGCAGAGGTCATAAAAGTAGAACCACCAACCGGTGACCCCGTTCGAAATATGGGGCGTCACGCCGACGACGTTTCGCTTTATGCTGCTTCTATTCTTCGTAACAAGCGACTAATTTCTGTTGATATGAAGTCCATCGCTGGTCAGAAACTTATACGCGAACTGATGAACAAAGTCGATATCGTGATCGAAAACTTTCGCCCCGGCACGCTGGAGCGGCTAGGACTGGATTATGAGGAAATCTCAAAAGATAACCCAGGTCTTATCATGGTGCGCATCAGCGGGTACGGTCAATCTGGCCCCTACAGTCCTCGCCCGGGTTACGGTGTCACTTGCGAAGCAGTGGCTGGCGTAAGACACATGGTAGGGGAACCAAATCTGCCTCCGGCACGTGTGGCACTTGCCGTCACTGACCATCTGACCGCCGTTTACGCTGCTTTTGGTTCGATGATGGCACTTGTTGATCGGGAAAAGACGGGAAAAGGGCAGGTGATTGACGCATCTTTGTATGAAGCCGCATTCAGCCTGATGGAGCCACACGTTCCAGCTTTTGAACAGCTTGGTATCGTACCCAAAAGAGTTGGGGCAAAGCTGCCAAACACCGCTCCCAACAGTCTTTATCCTACTAAGGATGGCGAATATGTGTTAATCGCCGCAAACAACGATGCCATCTTCCGTCGCCTTACAGAGGCAATGGTACAACCGGAGCTTGCAGATGACCCGCGTTACAGTACACAAAGGGCAAGGTCGGTGCGGGTAGATGAAGTAGATGCAATTGTGTCAGCGTGGTCAAGAGAGCGCACGGGCAAAGAAATTGAAGCCATTTTACTGGAAGCAGCGGTACCAACCTCGCGTGTGTACACGATTGCTGATATTTTTGCTGACCCGCATTTCAGGGCGCGTGAACAGCTCGTTGAAATGCCGCATGAAAAATTTGGAAAATTGACCGTTATCGGGGTAGCACCAAAGCTTTCTGCCACACCCGGGGCCATTTATCAGCTTGGCGGTGAAGTAGGACGAGATACACGCAGTGTGCTGGCCGGTTTACTGGGCTTGAACGAGTTGCGCATCGCAGAGTTGGAATCCCAGAATGTTGTTTATTCAGCGGAAATGGCAAAAAATGTCCATGCTGCCAAGTAACGAGAGAGTATCCTGATGGACAACACGTTGCTAAAAAGTAGAGAAATTCCAAAGTTAAAGGAGAAAGATAGATGGAAAAGATTGAAGACAAGAAAACGGAAGTAGCATTGGATTGGACCCCAGAACTGGAGGAGCTGAGGTATCGACGCAAGGAAGCTGATGGACTGGGCGGGCCTGATGCGATTGCCTATCAGCATAGCAAAGGCAAGCTTACTGCCCGTGAGCGGATTGATCTCTTATTTGATAAAGATAGTTTTCGCGAACTGGGGAAAATTGCGGGTAAAGGCAAATACAACAAGGATGGAGATTTGGAATCTTTCACTCCGTCCAATGCTATTACCGGCACAGGTCGAATCGATGGGAGAAAGCTTGTCGTAACAAGTGATGATTTCACAATACGTGCCGGTTCTTCCGAGTCTGCCGTTTCCGAGAAATGGGTCTATGCAGAGCAAATGGCACATGAAATGGAGATGCCGCTCGTTCGGTTAGTAGACACGGCTGGCGGAAGTGTCAAAGATCTTGAAAAACTGCAAGGAACCAAGATTCCTGGTTATTCCTCGTGGACGAATATTTCTATTTTGGGGCGTGTCCCCGTTGTCGGGGTTGCGTTAGGTGCTTGTGCAGGTCTTGGTGCGGTTAAAGTGGGACTTTCGCATTTTTCTGTGATGGTGAAAGATATGAGCCAGGTCTTTGCTGCAGGTCCGCCGGTGGTGAAGCAAGGTCTTAATCAGGATGTGACCAAGGAGGAATTGGGAGGTTCGTATGTTCACACCCGGCTAAGCGGCGTAGTCAATAATGAAGCTGTCGATGAAGTTGATGCATTCCGCCAAGTACGTCAATATCTCTCTTATATGCCTCGAAATGTTTGGGAAGTCCCTGAACGTAAGACTACTGATGACGACCCGTGGCGTGTCGATAAAGAATTAAACTCAATCATTCCGAAAGACCGGCGAAAAATCTACAAACCTAGGAAGATTCTAGAAACCGTGTTCGATAAAGGATCATTGTTTGAAATTTCAAGGTACTTTGGGGGGGCCACCATTACGTGCCTGGCGCGGTTGAATGGTTATACCGTAGGTGTGATGGCGAACGATCCGATTGTTATGGGGGGAGCATTAACCCTGCAGGCGGCGCGGAAAATGGAGAGGTTCGTTGACTTGTGCGATACCTTCCATATCCCGATTATTAATTTCGTCGATCAGCCAGGAGTGATGACGGGATTGGAAGCCGAACGCAACGGAACCATGGCTGCGGCCATCCGGGCGATAGCAGCGATCGAACAGGCTCAAACTCCTTGGTGCTCGATCATTGTCCGCCGAGCTTTCGGAGTCGGCGGAGGTGCGCACGGGCCAAAACAAGGGCCAGAAGGTCGCTCACTCAACCATCGGTTTGCTTGGCCGTCGGCGCGCTGGGGCTCAGTTCCAATTGAGGGCGGAGTGGCCGCAGCTTATAAAAGGGAAATTGCAGAAGCAGCCAATCCGGATGCACGCCGTGAAGAGTTGGAGCGATACTATCACAAGCTTGCTTCTCCGTTCCGTACCGCTGAAAAATTCGGAATTGTGGATATTATTGAGCCGTGCGAAACCCGCGCCGTACTGTGCGACTGGGTGGAAGATGCTTACGAGCTAACGAAACGCCAGGTTGGATTACGCTGCCGAACTATGCGTTAATCGAGATAAAAACACGGTGCCTGACACATAGCCTCATTGATGCAAGATTCCTGTAACACAAGATTAGGGGAGAGGACAAAATTTTTAACCACCAAATTTAAAGGATTTACAAAATGGAACACACCCTCTGGGAACTGGATCAGGGAAAATATATGTTAAGTTAAACTTTATGGACAGTCCCCATTAAGGGAATAGACAGCTTTGTAGGTGAGTTGTATCATACAACTAGACTGACCAACTGTAAAACTAGTAAATTCAGGAGGAAACCATTATGAAGTTTATTGCCTTTCATTTCATGCCGTATCGCTCATTACCTTCAGACTTTGAAGAAAAGTACCCTAGTGTATGGGTAACACCGCCAAAGACACTCTTTGATCCTAAGCTAGGACACGGCATGTATCATGACTATCTGGATGAATTGGAGTATGCGATTGATTTGGGCTTTGATGGCGTCGGTGTCAATGAACACCACAGCAATGCCTATGGGATGATGCCATCCCCGAATCTGATGGCATCCATTTTGTCTAGGAAAATAAGAAAAAGCGACAAAACCAGCCTACTCATACTCGGAAATAGCTTGGCTGCATACAATCCTCCCACACGCGTAGCCGAAGAAATGGCCATGCTGGATGTCTTGTCAGCCGGAAAGCTGATTGCCGGATTTCCGGTAGGCACCTCCATGGATCAAAACTACGCATATGGAATTAATCCGGCAGAACTGCGGGAAAGATACTACGAAGCACATGACCTGATTATGAAAACGTGGAAAAGTGACGATGTCGTCATGTGGAATGGAAAGTACCATCAATTGCGTTACATTAATCCATGGCCGCGCCCGGCTCAACGGCCGCATCCGCCGGTCTGGATTCCTGGCGGCGGCAGTGTGGAAACTTATGATTTCTGCATAGAAAACCAATATTCATTCTCCTTTCTAAGTTACTACGGCCATAAGTATGCCAACAAGGTGTTGGGACCGTTCTGGGAGCGTAACGATGAGTTAGGTGGGGATAGGAATCCATATAAAACAGGAATCTGCCAATTTATTTTTGTATCTGAGACTGACGAGCGAGCCCAACTAGATTATGAGGAACATATCCGCTACTTCTTCGATAAGTGTATGCACCTTGATCGTCGATTTGCCGAAGCACCTGGTTACCGTACAGTCAAGAGTTTGCGAGCAGGACTTCGCTCCCAGTTTGACGGATCTAAAAAAAGACCGGGAGATATGCTCAAAGACGGTACGATGACCTGGCAAGATTTGATTGATGAAGGTTTTATCGTGGCGGGTTCACCGGCTACAGTTCGCGATCGGTTGAGGGATGTACTGCAGAATCTGCGGGCCGGAAACGTTATCTGCTTATTGCACGCCGGTTCCATGCCTCATTGGCTTACACTGAAAAATATGCAGCTCTTTGCTGAAGAAGTGATGCCATATCTTAAAGATATTCACAGTGATTGGGATCACTCGCATTATTGGCCCAAAGGGTTTGCTGAAGATAAGGCACAAGAAGCGGTAACACAAACGAAGTAGCCATTTCAATGGATGAGGAGGGAAAACATGGCACAGCCGATCAGTAAAATTATTAAAATAAATGAAAACGTTTCTTTTGAAGTGAAAATCGCGGGGCACGGAGAGCCAGTTGTGTTCTTGCATAATATAGAAGGGTTAAAGTGGAACCGGTTTCTCGATGAACTGTCCGATCATTACCAAGTATATGCACCTCACTTACCTGGAACAGGGGACTCGACAGGGCTTGAGACAATCCGGGACTTGTGGGATCTAATTCTCTGCTATTACGACTTGTTCGATGAACTCGGACTTGACTCTGTCCATGTCATCGGCCATTCGCTGGGCGGCATGATTGCAGCGGAACTAGCGGCGACTGATCAACGAAGGGTGAAGCAATTAGTAGCTATCGCTCCGGCAGGACTGTTTAGGGAAGATCATCCGATTCCGGATATGTTTGCCATGTTGCCGGAGGAACTGGGTAGACTCGTCGTACTGGATCAAGATTCACCTGCAGCGCAAATGATGCGCTATGTTCCGGAGGACTTCGAGGAGCGAACGGAAATGATGATCCAGCGGATCCAAAACCAGGTAGCGGCTGCTAAGTTTTTATGGCCTATCCCCGATAAAGGGTTAAAGTCACGAATACACCGGATTAAAGCACAAACGCTGTTAATCTGGGGCAAACAAGATGGACTAATCCCAGTCGTATATGGGGAAGAATTTCATCGCCGCATTGCCAACTCGAAGTTGAAAATCATTGAAAACGCTTCACATCTTGTCGATGTTGAACAGACAGAGGAAGTGATCGCCTTCATTCGAGACTTTCTAAAAACCAGCGGCGTTGCTTTACCTCGGTAAGCCGATACTCCTTTGGAGCCTGTACTGTTCATTCTCCAGGAGGGAGTGAAAAGGTAGCAGGCAAAAAGGCAGCCGGAGAAACTTTATTGCAAGCTGCTGCAAATTATATATGTACCTATGCAATCCCGGTGTTGGTGTACGTAGAGAACTTCCTTCCTGTTGTATTGTGATTTGCCAATAATGCCGCGGGAAGGAAGAGACTGAACTGGCACATCATGATAAGTGCTGTTCGTTTCGAGAGGGATTCTAAGAAAAATTAATCATATTTCAGCAGCGGCGGCGTGTTTGACGTAATATGAAGAATTACTGAAAGCGTCGACCAAGGGAATTAAGCAGTGTTAAGTATAAGAACGGAATACCCTTGCTCTAATTCTAGTCCATAACCTTGACTCCTGTTACTCGATGAACTTCTAGAAATTTGGACGCTGAATTTGTGATTTATTCCTCCTTATATTGAAATTCCCTTTGGAAGTGCTTGTGCTTGCTAGACTTATTTCTTCTCTAATTATTATTAATCCTCTCTATCATTATCCGCTAAACCATACTATGTATAAAAGTGATTACTGTAATAGGGTCATTAATTTTGAATTATTCTATTATGATTCGTTTAACAGCTTAATGGTTTCATGGTTAAATCTATAGGAAAGTAAGGTGAAAGCTGACAGTGGTAGAGAATTTTATACCTAATTTTTTTGAAGGAAGAGTAATTCATGGACGTAAAATAGGCAGAACAATTGGTTTTCCAACTGCAAACCTTCATTTAAATCAAGAACTGGAAAAGCAGTTTTTAAAGGGAGTATATGGTGTTGAAGTTTATCATAAAGGATCTATTTATCATGGAGTAATGAATATTGGTGTGAGACCAACATTCAAAGACATAAAACCAAGTATTTCTGTTGAGGTCCATATTCTTGATTTTAAACAGGATATTTATGGTGATTGTATAGGTATAGAAGTGGTGTGTTTTATCCGAGAAGAAGTACCTTTTAAGTCAAAAGATCAGCTTATACAGCAACTTAACAAAGACATTGAACAAGCATGGAAGATGTGTCAAGTTAGGGGAAAGTTTATAAAAAAGCCAGTGTTAAAGAATAATGTTACTTATATTTAAGATGAATGCTTGGCAATTTATAAGTTTTTTTGCTTCGGGTATTAACACTTTTATTATAAAAGGAATATAAGATGATTTTAGGGAAGGTAGTAGCTTTAAAGAATAGTATAAATGAATATCGTCAGAACATGATTGAATTGGCCGGAAAGAGGGGACTATCAGATCCACAAGTAATAAGAATTAGTCAGCAGTTAGATGAAGAAATCATTAAGTGGCAAAAATTCATACATGAGATTCACAAGATTCACACCTAGTCAAAAGAAAAGTTACTTAATAAGTTGTAAGGCAAATTTGCTGCGAGCATCATTTATAAAATGGTGACTGTAGGTTAAAAATATTAACTTTTATAAGGTCTTTAGAAAGTTAAAGGAGTTTTTATGGAGAAATTTCAGACCAATATATATCTTAATATGCCAGATTTGCATTTTTCTAGGTTCTGTGAAGAAGAATATAAAGTAAATAGGGGTATTTACAACACAATAGAACAGTGGTTTTATAATCAAGGGGTTCATAACATTATAAACCGCAGAGAAGTAATTTTGAATTTCTTTTTATTTGTTAGAACAAGCCAAAATAGTAATAAGAAAATTAAGTTTGGTCATGGGGGACTAACAGATCTATTGAATAGATTTTGGTGTGAATACAAAGTTGCTCAATAAATAAGTTAAATCTTTTATAAAATAAATGTTAATGGAGAGAGAGGAGCTTTTGGACATCAATTAAGCTAAGATGTATTCGGGAATTAACGAAATCAATCCACAACAATATGTATCTACCGGTTGAACTCTATAAAATAAAATAAGAAAAGAGGAGTTTTATAGTGTCAAAGGAAAATAGTCAAACCTTGTTCAAGGAAGTAATGGGGAATTATCCAACTGGAGTAACTGTAGTGACTACAACAGATAAAGATGGAAATCCCGTTGGTTTAACTGTAAATTCATTTGCTTCTGTTTCGCTCGATCCTCTTCTTGTACTCTGGTCAATCGATCACAAAGTTACTACTCTTGATTCTTTTATAAATGGAGGGAAATTTGCTGTACACATTTTAGCTGGTAATCAGCAAGATTTATGTAAGAACTTTTCTAGTAAAAATGTAGATCGTTTCAGTACATGTCAATGGCAGTTTTCAGAACAGAAACTTCCAATCATTGAAGGAACTTTTGCAGTTCTTCAATGCAACACATTCAAGACAGTAGAAGCTGGAGATCACACTATTTTAATTGGTGAAGTGATAGATATTCAGATTGAAAAAAGAGAGCCTATGCTATATCACCGAAGACACTATAGTTCAATTCCACCAGAGTTTTATATAACTGTTTAATGATTGTTCATCTTTCTGATTAATTAGCTTATTAAACTTCGATTGTTAATAAAAATTTCAAACTAAAAATATTATCGGGTTATTTTCTGTTCGTTTATAGAAAATTAAATTGGAGCTTTTCCCACAGAAGGGAGAGGAAGATTACTTTCTATGAAATTATTAGGTATAAGCGGGACTATAGTTGGCTCGAAAACTGAGATTGTCACCGAGGAAATTTTGGATTATGTTATAAAAATTGATCCGAGCATAGAAACTGAAGTTTTAAATTTAAAAGCTTTTGATATTCAATTTTGTGACGGCCGAGAATCGGAAAAATATAACGAAGACACCAAGAAAGTAATTAATCTTATATCTAATGCAGATCTTTTTATTATTGTTACACCGATTTTTCACGGGACTTTTAGTGGGGCGATGAAAAACGTTTTTGATTTAATTTCCCCTCAGGTAATGAAAAATAAAGTGATGGGATTCGCTATTGTAGGGAATAATTATAAACATTATTTAATGGTTGAAAATCAACTCAAACCACTTGCAGGGTATTTCGGAGCTTATGTAGCTCCCAATTATGTATTCGTTCATAATGAAGATTTTAAGGATAACAAAATTACCAATCAAGAATTATTAAACCAAATCGCTGAATTCAGTAGTGAAATAATAAATATGAAAAAATTATTACAATAATAATGTATATGAATGATTCAAAAGGCATGCATAAGAGGGAAAACTGGGTGCCTTTTGTATTTTTATTACTCATTTACAGGAACGAGTCTTTCACAAAATTTTCATATAAATATCTATTAAACCCAGATTGCCAAGAAAATAATAATTCTTGGCAATCTTTTTTTATTTTCCTAATCCTTCGGGGAGTGGATATTAATCCAGTTCTGTTTTTTATACGCAATCAATATTTTATATCCAAAGGAGAAGAAGTGTAATGCTCATGTTTTTTCCTGATTTTAAGAAGCGTTTTATTAGATATGCTATATTTGAATGCAAAATTGAATAATTTAAAGAAAGGCGGATTTTGTAACATGGTTAATGAAGAAATGGAAAAGGGGATATGGATATGAAAAAGATGATCGTCTTCTTTGCCGTCGTTATTTTTATTGGAAACCTCGTGGGTTGTGGCATACAATTCGGAAATAATAGCCCCGAAAACAATAACAGCAAGAACAATAGCACTGCCAACAATAATGATAAGAACAATAATAGCACTTCCGACAATAATAAGGGTGAAAAAGAACCAACGACAAATTCAGAAACCATTAATGATTATTATCCAATAAAGAAAAATACTCGATATATATATGAAGGAACAGGAAACGAATTTGCCTCTTATGAAGTTTACAATGATTATATTTCTGAAGAAAAAGTTCAACAAAGAATCGATAATGGCGGTACGGTTATGGTCAATGTATTGGAACTTAAGGATGGCAAGCTTACGAAAGTCTTCTCAAAAGGAGAGACCTACTACAGAGAAAATCTGTTAAAAGCTAACAATGATGAAAAAGAAGTCATTTTGATGACCCCATTAGCAAAGGGGACTACTTGGACATTAAAGGATGGAAGAGTGAGAACGATCTCGAATACGGAAGTAGATATTACAACGCCAACAGGTAAATATAAAGCAATCGAAGTTACTACAAAAAATACAAAAGATAAAACCATTGATTATTATGCTAAAAACGTTGGTTTAGTTAAATCTATTTTTGTATCTGGCGGTACTGAAATTTCCTCCACGCTAACTAAAATGGAGGAAAATGTGCCTTTGGTTCAGATCATCAACTTTTTTTACCCGAATATTGATGACGGAAAGCTTTATATTAAAAGCAAGCAAATAAAGTTTTATACCAATGACATTACGAGGAAAGTTTTGGCGGAGGCATACAAGGAGCCAATAAACAATCAATTGGGAGTTGTTTTTTCGAAAAATACTGAGATTAACAGCTTATATTTAAACCAAGATGGAATCGTGTATATCGATGTGAATCAGGCCTTTAGGGATGAAATGTCTGCTGGAGCAGCATATGAAGAAATGCTACTTCAAAGCGTTGTCAATACAGTAGGGCAATATTATCAAACGGCAAAAGTATACCTCACCATTGACAATAAGCCCTATGAATCGGGCCATATCAGCATGAAAAAAGGAGAGTACTTTAAGGTGCAAACTCAGAACTCCATAGAGATGAAGGATTCTCACTAATCTACTTTAGTAAAGACCGGTACACCCGGTCTTTTTTTATTGGTGCAACGCCAGAATGGTGGTGCCCCTCCGTAAACATTTTTTAATTCATACTTTACAGATAGGAATTATCAGTTTATAATAAAATTATCAACTAACCGGTACTGTAAACTTTTGTAAAACCAAAGGAGTGTTTCTAATGAGAAATAACGACGAAAAAAAGCGACAAAAACTTATTAATAAACTAATTTTCATTAACGTATATAATAAAGAAGATCAACAGCTTTATGGAATGACACTAAGAAAGCTAGAATCTGAATACAGAAGATATAAATTAGTAAACCATCCTCACGGTGAGTTCGGCTCTATTCAAATAATATAGGTTTTAAATTTTTTAGACTGTACGGTGTTTCCGCACCTGCAGTCTTTTTTTCTGCCCACCTTAATCCTCTTTCAAATGCTCCACAAGCCTGCTAAGCAAATCGCTTAAAACCATTATTTCTTGGTCATTATAAATATGATAAGTCTGGGCATTAAAATCGTTTCGTAAAGAACTCAATTGCTCATAGACTCGGAGTCCTTCCTCCGTTATTTTCACACGAGTTCGTCTTTTATCCTCAGGGTCTTGATATAGTGTTACTAAATTGGATTGCTGCAACCGGTTGATCATTCCTGTCATATTTTGTTTCGTGACAAGCATTTCATCTTTAAGTTCACCGATGGAAATACTTCCCTTTTGAATGATGGTCCTTAGAATCACCCATTGCTGTATGCTGGTCAATCCAACATCGGAGACCATTTTTGCTCCATATCTGCTTAATAAATTGGATATTCTCATAAAATCTAATGTAATGTTTGTTTTTAAATTATCCATATAGACCTCCGTTATATTGACTATTTATAATTTTAGTCAAGTTGTTGACTAAAATGCAATGATAACTTACACTATTTTAGTCAACAACTTGACAAACAAGGAATTTTCTCGATTTATGCAGATTATAAGGAGACATGAAACATGCCAAAAACAACTACGAATCGTAAAATGGTTACTGTTGCGATGCTGGTTGCGATTTTGCTCGTCGCCATTGATGTTACGGTTGTCAGTACCGCAATGCCGCGGATTGTCAGTGACCTTAGCGGGTTAAGATTAATCAGCTGGGTGTTTGCCATCTATACTCTCACCACGTCTGTAACAACACCGATTTACGGAAAATTAGCTGACTTATTCGGCCGAAAGAAAGTTTTTATGACAGGGGTTATTTTGTTTGTAGCTGGCTCGATGTTGTCAGGAGCTGCTCAGACGATGCATCAATTAATTTGGTTCCGTGCTTTTCAAGGAATTGGAGCAGGTGCGGTGATGCCGTTAACCTTTACGATTATCGGTGACCTTTACCCTGGAGAGCAGCGTGCAAAAATGCAGGGAGTTTTTAGCTCAATTTGGGGAATTGCGGGACTTCTCGGTCCATTGGTAGGCGGATTCTTCGTCGACCAAATCAGCTGGCGGTGGATTTTCTACATTAATTTACCGGTTGGGTTAGTGTCCATAGTCTTAATCACCTTCTTCTTCCACGAAACAGTTGAATTGAAAAAGGAACGTAAAGTTGATTATCTTGGGGCCGTTACGTTTACAATCGGGATTTCGACTCTTTTATATGCATTGCTAAATGCGGGTCCAGGGCAAAAGTATGCATGGAATTCAGCTGCAATTTATATGCTGTTTGCTGTTGCGGTGATCTTTATTGTGCTGTTTGGCTTTATTGAAACCAAGGTGAAGGAACCGATGCTTCCGCCATCGTTATTCAAGATTCCGGTCATTCTTGTTTCAAATTTTATCGGTTTTCTGGTAAGTGCTGTACTTATAGGAGTGAATGTTTATTTGCCAATGTGGATTCAAACTATTCTTGGACATAGTGCGACAAGCTCAGGGCTTACACTGATGCCAATGTCGATTGCATGGCCTTTAGGTGCCACTTTTGCCGGACGTTATATGTACAAAATCGGCTCCAAGTTAACTGCAGTCATTGGTGCTGTTTTGATTGCCCTTGGCGGAACATGGTTATTGGCTGTGGAACTTGATTCCCCATATTGGTATTTTGTAGGGATTATGATTGTTATCGGTCTTGGTATGGGTTACGCGACAACCCCGACAACTGTACTTGTTCAAGCAGCAGTAGGCTGGCAAATGCGTGGGGCGGCAACTGCTTCTAACTCATTTACCAGGTCAATCGGACAAACGGTAGGAATTGCTGTGTTTGGAACTATTTTTAACAACTCACTCATTCAGTTTGGAAAAGAACATTCAAACGGAGCATGGAGCGGAGGCGGCAATATTAACAGTCTCTTAAGCTCAGAAGCTGTCAATAAACTTCCTGCAAACGTCATGACGTTGATTCAAGAGGCTCTCGCTCATGGTATGCACCTTGTGTTTATTCTCGTGTTCTTTATCGCAATTGCAAATTTACTGGCTACTTTCCTCCTTCCTTCACACAAGAAGGTAATGGAGCAGCAAAAGCAGGTTCAACACTAAACGAAAAAAGCCGCTATTTTTTGGCGGCTTTTATTGTCGAGAAAGGGTCTTTTTCTCGGCAATTTTTTATTTTGACTAATCTAAATTACCTTTTTATTATTGATTGTCCCTGCTAAATTGCTCGTAGATTTCCGCACCGGGTATTTACTTTCATCGGGAAAGTCCTGTTAAAAGAGGAGGTAGTGCCCGAATCCCGGTTAATCGCAATGCTTGAACCCAACAAGTTGGAGTCCGAAATACAACTTGAAAAAGGGCCGGCAGCTGCCGACCCTTCTTTGATTCAATTATATGTTGGAAAATGAGCATCATGAATGTGCCCCGGCTCTTGTCTTTCATTTAACTCTGCCAGTGCTGCTAGTAATACTTTCATTTGTGTTACTTTATCATGAGGCTTTCCCAATGAATGGCCGAATTCAAACCCAACTGGATGGATCGCACGAGGTGGTCTCATCAAACTGGATTGTTCAACGTCCAACGTAATTAATGTAGTAGGAATTCCCTGTGATTCAATGCCGCGCTGCACTGTAACTACAGTGCGATGACAGAGCGGTCAGCCGGCAGTTAAAAGTACAGCGTCCGCTTTGGAACGGACAACTTCTTTTACCAGCGCGGGAATGGTTTCATTATTAATTTTATTCAATCTCATGGAATAGCCCATCATGGTTAGATGTTTTTCTGCTACTCCGCCAATGTCTCCATCCTCAACCATTTCCCTGAGGCGGTCGATAGGGAAAACGCAGTTAATATCCTCATTAGGAGCATCTGTATTATAATGCTCCTTTGGGGCTGCATGGGTGACCATTAAGTCCTTGGAATCAATATCTCCTGGAATAATGCGGAAGGTCGCATCTCCTTCTGAGGGATTCGTGTTAAAAGGTTCCTGCTCCTTCAAATGTACCCCAGAAGTTGAAACAATCATAATGGTCATTTCATGAAGCGGTTTACTGCTAGGTGTATATGGGATGGCTTTTCTTGAGAGTTCCATACCCATCCTCCTTATTTTACTCTCTTAAAATCATTTAAAGCTTTCGCAGAATATCAAACAACTCTTCATTATCAGGCTGCCGATCAATTGGATGGACATCAATCCACTGGACGATTCCTTCTTTATCAATGATAAACAGGGCACGCTCAGAAGCCCCATATGCAGCCTCGCCTTTGTTTTTGCGAAGGACACCATATTTCTCCGAAACTTCTCCATGCGGATAAAAATCGGAACAAAGCGGGTAAGAAATGCCGCCAATTGATTTTTGCCATGCGTCATGACTGTGGACACTATCAACTGAAATACCCAAGACCTGGGTATCGAACTCTTCAAAACGAGGTAAATCATCCTCGTAAGAAGGCATTTGCGCGCCTCAAACTGGGGTCCAATCTAGTGGATAAAAACAAAGAAATACATTTTTTGTTCCGCGGAATTCGCTCAAAGTAACCCTGCGGCCGCCATGTGCTTCCAAAGTGAAATCAGGTGCCTGGTCACCAACCTTTAAGGTGCTGGTTTCAGTAGCTCCTTGTGGCATGTAAATCTCTCCTTTCCTGTGATGTTTCACGAACACTTTTCATTATTCCCATGTCCAATCTGCCTTATCCCAAAATTAGTTAATGGCAGAAAAATAGGCTTGTCCTGGTATTGTATCGAACTAATACTCGCCGATAATTAGATGAATAAAGTAAAATAAACTGGGCACGACATTCATTGATAAAATGTCCTGCCCAGATTGCTAAGATAAAGTTATGCTTTAATCGTTACGATCTCTTCGCCAAGCATTTGTGACTGTTTTACCTTTCTAAATTTAATAAAGGAAATAATTCTCCAAGGAACAACATAGCCAACAGCAACTGTAAAGAAAAGCATACTTAAACTGATTGGATCGATGCCGGAAATAAATTGTCTTAAAGCGATTCGAATTACTAGAACGGCAATCAATGCAATAAAAAAGGTTTTATTTTTTTGTGCATAAATCTTTCCGTCCTGACGAATTTCATAGTTGGTTGTAAAAATAAGCGGAACTGCAAGCAATACTCCGATTAAAGCTGCAACGCCAACTTCCCAAACTTTTAAGTGCAATTGAAATTGTAAAAGTGCGGAAAACCCCGGAAGTAAAAAGAGCATCGGGAGCAATATTTTGATCCCCGACCCTTGAACCGGACGAACCATCGCCCTCGTACGTCTCCAAAATACCAATCCAAAAATCACAAAAAATATTCCATACATTGCTAATCCGTTCATCTTTCATTCTCCTTTTCTGTGAGCTTATTTTCAATTTAATTTTGTTTTTCTTATTTACAACTTGATTATAAGGTCACCGGAAATTCAAATATAGTCACCTTCGTCAATAGTGATATATGACTTTAGTCATTATTTTTGAAATTTAGAAGGCATTGGGCAAAGAGGACACTGAAAAAAACACAAATTCATAAAGAAATTTTAGAAAAATCTAAAAATATTTGATTATCTTAGAAAGCGGTTTCAATTATAATGGTTAGCATGTTAAAAGGAAAAAGGGGGGAAGGAGGGAAAAAAAGTTGTTTCACAAAAATCATATGAAAGGTGGAAACATAGTTGAAGAGATTTAAAGTAGGTATCTCTACCATTCTAGGATCGTTACTAGTATTCAGCCAGCTAGGTGCAGCAGCACATGCCGGAAAACCATCTTCCGGAAGTGCACCTGCATCGCCTGTAAACCTACAAGTCCCAAACCTTGCTAATGACGAGGACAGTATCACCCTTGTGTGGGAAAAACCAGAGGATTACAGCTCTATCGTAGATTTCAACGTTTATATGGATGGCAAGAAAATTGGCAGCGCCCAAAAAGATAATGGCGGCCCTGCAAAAGCCTATATCGATAATTTCTATAAGAATATCGATAAGGACGGTTTCCACGTAGATATTCTGATTCATAATTTCACCGTTGAAAATCTTAAACCAAACAAATCGCATGAATTTTATGTGACATCCGTCAATGCGGAGGGTGACGAATCTGCTCCTTCCAACAAAATTACGGGAAAAACTACTCCTGTACCGGAGGTTTTTAATATTGTTGATTTCGGGGCGACGCCGAATGACGAAACAAAGGATACTAAAGCGATCCAGGCTGCAATTGATGCAGCAACACCTGGAGCGAAAGTATTAATTCCGGACGGGAAATTTATCTCCGGAGAAATTTGGCTAAAATCTGATGTGACACTACAGGTTGATGGGTATTTGCTTGGTTCACCCGACGCTGAAGACTACAGCCGAAATTTCTGGCTTTACGACTACTCAACGGATGAACGATCTTATTCCTTAATTAATGCTCATACGTATGATTACGGAAGCCTAAAGAATATCCGGATTGTCGGCAAAGGAACGATTGATGGGAACGGGTGGAAGCAGGACCCTAGTTCTCCAACAATCGACGAAGCAGGAAATGAGCTTCCCCTTTTAATGGCAGGGAGCAACACTAAAGTTACAGGGAATGTTTCAGTAAAAAATGGAAAAATGAGCCCGTTAAATCATGATGAAGCATTTGGGATTTTGGCAGCAAACCAAACGTATGCAGCTCAAGTAGACGGAATGAATGCAAAATCTGCCTATTCTACTCGTTCCAACCTGATTACTGTACGTGGTGTCGACGGCATGTACTACGAGGGATTCACCCAGCTCAACCCGTCCTTCCATGGAATTGTGAATCTTCACAGTAAAAATATCGTGGTAAATGGGACAACGGCTAAAACATACGATGCCAATAATGCCGACGGCTTTGAGTTTGGTGATTCGCAACACATCATGGTTTTCAACAACTTTGTAGATACCGGAGATGACGCAATAAACTTTGCAGCAGGCATGGGACAGGCAGCCGCAGGAGAAGAGCCAACTGGAGAGGCTTGGATTTTTAACAATTATATCCGTGAAGGTCATGGCGGAGTGGTAACTGGAAGCCATACTGGAGGCTGGTTCCAGGACTTTTTAGTAGAAGATAATATCATGTATAAAACAGATGTCGGCTTGCGCGCCAAGACAAACACGCCAATGGGGGGCGGAGCAAGAGAAATCCTGTTCAGAGATAATGCTTTAGAAGGCATTGACGGGGATGGTCCGTTTGTTTTTACTTCCTCCTATGATGATCCGAATGCAGCTATTCTGTACGAGCCGGCCCAGCAAATTTCTCAATTTAAGGATATTAAGGTCGAGAATACGACAGTGCGTAATCAAGGCGGCAGTAAGAAACAGGCAATCCTTGTCCAAGGTAATAATGATGTAGGGGAAGTCTATCACGAAAATATTACCTTTGAAAATGTTAAATTTGACAATGTTTATTCCGTTAAAATGGATTACGCAAAAGATTTTACTTTTAAAAATGTATCTTTTACAAACGTCAAGGATAATGGCGGCAACCCATGGAGAATTACAAATTCAACGGGACTTGTCTTTGAAAATACTACAGGGGCACCTGAAGATGCTGCTCAAAGACCAGAATGGTCTAATAGCAAAGCTGTAGAAGCAGTATCGTCAGAGGATGGGAAGAGCGTTACTCTGAATTGGGACGGAGCCTCCGACAATACTAGGGTCACAGGCTACACCATCTATAAAGATGGAAAGAAAATCGGCACAAATTACACCACCACCAAAGACTCAAGCTACACTGTGTCCGGTTTAACGCCAGCTAAGGAGTATACCTTTAAAGTAGAAGCTGCCGATGCAATAGGAAATCGTACTTCTGATGGTCCAGAAATTGCCGTGAAGACTAATGGAACAGCAGATGTGACAGCGCCGGTGGTTCCTGAGAACACTCAGATCAAAGAGCAGCAAACCACTATTTCAGCTAGCGAAACCTTTAGTGGCAAAGCAGCAGAAGTGGTTTACCCAGGATTCACCTGGGCATCACTAGATTGGGAATCTGCGAGTGATGATACCGGCATCGCCGGCTATAATGTTTATGCAAATGGGGAACTGCATGGGTTTGCGGAATCCAGCAATTATACCTTAACCAATCTTCAGCCAGGTACAAAATATTTGGTGGAGGTAGAGGCTGTCGACCTTGCAGGTAATAAATCAAAATACGGATCCTCTTTGGAAGTTGAAACCGCTGTTCCGTACGCAATTGGTGCTCCATCATTTGCCGGTGGGTTAAAAGCCGAGATTGGAACGGATGGTACCAGCGTTTCACTTTCCTGGAACAAGGCTACTGCAAAGAATCAAGATGTGATCGGGTACCGCGTTTATGTAAACGGGCAGCCAATTAAGTCAGAAGGAGCTGTATTTACACCAATTAATGCGGAATTGACAACAGCTGAAACCCATTATACCGTTACGGGCCTAAAACAAGGCAAAAAGTATACATTTAAGGTGGAAGCTGTTGGAAAAGGAATCAAGTATTCAAAAAGGGAAAGACTCTCTGATGTGATTCCTAACGGCCTTGAAAAAGTTTTTGGATATCGCTGGAGCGGGTTTGGACCAAGTGCATCGGCTCATTTAGTGCCTGGTAAAGCTATTAGTGAGCAGGCGAAACAAAAATAATATGCTCGCAGAGAAAAGAACAGGGTGTAATTTTTCTAAATTATGCCCTGTTTCTACCAAACTTGAATTCGTGGAGGGGTTTTATGAGAAAAAAACTAAAAGAAAGGATGTTATTGGTAATCTTGTTTTTATTAGTAGGTAGTACTTTTATGGAAAATTACCCATCTAAAGCTGCTAGTGATGGTAACATCCACAAGAACCGGATCACTGTTTATCTCGCGGGCGATTCAACAGTTTCTAACTATGCCGATTCGTTAGCGCCAAGGGCTGGCTGGGGACAGGTGTTTAATCGATTTTTCGATGATAAAATTGTCGTCAAAAATGAGGCCTCCTCAGGGAGAAGCTCAAAAAGCTTTATCGATGAAGGGAGACTCGATTCCATCTTAAATCAAATTGAAAAGGGGGATTACCTTTTCATTCAATTTGGACATAACGACGAGAAGATGGAGGATCCGACTCGTTATACAGAACCGTATACCACTTATAAAAGCTACTTAAAGCAGTACATTGATGGTGCTAGGGCAAAAGGAGCTAAACCCGTCCTTGTGACTCCAGTAGAGCGCCGTAGTTTTACGGCAGACGGGATGGCCCGTGATTCCCATGGTGAATACCCTGCTGCGATGAAGGAGATTGGTCAGGAAGAAAATGTACCTGTTATTGACCTTACTGCTAAAAGCAAGGCGTTATTCCAGGAGCTTGGGCCAGAAGGGACTAAGGATATTTTTCTATTGCTAGATCCAGGCGAAAATGTGAACTATCCAAATGGTGTGCAGGATAATACACATTTTCAAGAGGCTGGTGCAGAACAGATAGCCGAGCTTGTCCTTGAGGGCATCAAGGAATCTCATTTAGTGCCTCTGCGTAATCACATTTTAAAATAGGTACTTTTTGATAATTTACTGATATGTACAACCGAACGCCTGGGGGGATTTTTCAAACGGTAACTAATAAAGGGTATGGATGCCCAAACTCAAGGAAAAGCCGCCGGAGGGTAACCAATAAGGGGTATGGGTGCCCGGCCTAAGGAAAAAACAGCCGGCAAGGTAACCAATAAAGGGGATGGGTGCCTGAACCCAAGGAAAACCCGTTGGCTAGGTAACCAATAAAGGGAATGAGTGCCCAAACCCAAGGAAATCCCGCCGGTAGGGTAACCAATAAAGAGTATGGATGCCCGAACCCAAAGAAAACCCGCCGTTAAGGTAACCAATAAAGGGTATGGATGCCCGAACCCAAGGGAAACCCGCCGGTAGGGTAACCAATAAAGGGTATGAATGCCTGAAGCCAAGGAAAACTCGTCGGCAAGGTAACCAATAAAGGGAATGGATGCCCGAACCCAAGGAAAAGCCGCCGGCAAGGTAACCAATAAAGGGAATGGATGCCCGAACTCAAGGAAAAGCCGCCGGCAAGGTAACTAATAAAGGGTATGGGTGCCCGAATCCAATGTTTATGAGAACATCTTTAAATAAAATGCACCAGGATAGATACGATACGACTGCAACTTATGTAAAGGAAGGAAAAAAATGTTTACCATTGGGACATCAAGTATTTATGATATCAAACAATATGGCGCGATCAGCGATGGAAAAACGATTAATACCACAGCAATTTCATTGGCAACTGAAGCATGTGCAAAAGCGGGCGGCGGGACTGTTTATGTGCCCGCTGGACGATTCTTGACGGGAGTAGTCATTTTAAGAAGCAATGTTCATCTATATTTAGAGGCAGGCTCCATTTTAGTGTTCAGCCCTGATGAAACAGATTACCCAGTCGTCGATTCCCGCTGGGAAGGTGTATCGAGGCAAGTCTACACCTCTTGTATTTATGCTGAAAATAGTGAAAATATTTCGGTAACCGGTCGTGGCACGTTGGATGGCAGCGGACATTTTTGGTGGAGCCTGTTTCGGAAAAAGGAAAATCAATTCCCAAGGCCGAAACTGATTGGCTTCGACCATTGTAAAAATGTCCTGATTTCTGGAGTGAAACTGATGAACTCTCCAAGCTGGACCGTTCATCCACTTTGCTGTGAAGATGTCACCATCCACAATATTCGGATTCAAAATCCAAGCGACTCTCCTAATACGGATGGGATTAATCCGGAATCCTGCCGAAACGTCCGTATTTCTGATTGCCATATTGACGTTGGCGATGATTGTATTGCCATAAAGGCAGGTACAGAGGAAACAGCGGAGCGGGTACCTTGTGAGAATATTACCATTACCAATTGTACGATGATTCATGGCCATGGCGGTATCGTATTTGGCAGTGAGATGAGTGGAGATATCCGGAATGTCACAGTAAGCAATTGTATATTTGAGGGAACAGACCGCGGGATCCGTCTGAAGTCAAGAAGGGGCCGGGGCGGAGTGATTGAGGATGTTCGAATCAACAATATTGTCATGAAGGGGGTAATCTGTCCTTTCATTGCCAATCTATATTACTTCTGGGGTCCACGCGGCGAGGAGAAATATGTATGGGATAAAAATCCTTACCCGATTACAAAGGAAACACCGGTGTTTAGAAGAATTCATTTTTCCAATATTACAGCCCGTGACGTAAGTGCCGCAGCTGGTTTCCTTTATGGTCTCGCTGAAATGTATCTAGAAGATATTACGTTTGATAATGTTTCTGTTTCAATGGCTGAAGAAGCTGAACCAGGAATGCCAGCGATGATGGCGGAACTCGAGCCAATGAAACAAAGGGGTTTTTATTGCTGCAATGTTTCGAATATTCGGTTCCACAGGGTAACAGTCAGCAATCATGAAGGACCAGCTTTCTATGTGGAAAACGGTAAGGATGTAGAAATAACCGGATGCAAATCCAAAAATGCTCTTACAAGCGACCCGCTTTTTGTATTTAAGGATGTTGCCAATGTTTAGACAATTATCTTTTCATGCCTAGCCAAATGGGTAGGCAAGACACATCTTCTTTAGGTGGTATTCTATAAGACTATTAAATAGTAAAAAGGGAGTGAACATATTGACCGCACTATCAAAATTCCGGAGTATTGGTCTTACCTTACTTATGGTTTGCAGCAGTATTCCGGCCGCGTTTGCGGAAGAAACAGGAACTGAACAGCAGGCTTCCAACAAAGAGAATCTAGTATGGCAAAGCGTAACCTTTGGACAATCGACCGATTTAAACTTTGCCGCGAATGTGCTGCCTGAAAAGATAGGAACAAACTATGCAGCGCCGGAAAAACCGGGCACGATTGAGGGCAAAATTACCTTGGAGAGCAGGGGAGGCAAGTTAGCGCCAGGACACGATGGGCTGACCTACTATTTTACAAAGCTTAATCCTAACCTTGATAACTTTGTCCTGGAAGCGGACATGACTATTGAGCAATTTGGACCTGAGACAGGGGCTGGACCCAATGGTCAAGAAAGTGCCGGAATTATGGTGAGGGACACGATCGGTGCACCGCGCCAAGACCCGATGATCCTTGGCTATGAAGAGGTTCCTGCTGCCTCCAATATTTTTGGAGTCGGTATGATGCGGAATGGTGTAGCCCCTATTTACAGGACAGGTGTCGTTTATCCATGGGGGAATCTCGGAAGCCAATTAAAAGCCTCTCCTTTTACAACGGATTCACAGTATAAACTCCCCAATGGAACACCTGTAAAGGTAAGGCTGGAGAGGACGGACACTGAATTTATCATGTCTGCTACTTTTACCCATTTGGCTGAGCAAAAAACATTTGAACAAAGAGTAAAAGGCGCAGACTTTGTCCAAGTGATGGATAAGGATAACATGTATGTTGGTTTTTATGCGGCCAGAAATGCTAAAATGACCATTCAGAATGCAAAGTTGACTCTGAGTGAGGCCCATACTGTGCCTACACCTCCTGCTGAACCTGTACCCGCCAATCCAGCTATTAATATCGTTTCTGCACTTGAGTCTGGTTCAGAACATTATGACTTTAAAGCAATGGCAAATTATAAAGGTACCGTAACAATTAAAAAAGCCGGTAAAGAAATAGTAAGTGCTGCTGAAGTTCAAAAAGACGAGGTCTATTCGTATAATACAACTTTGGACCAAGACACCACTGATTTTACTGTTACCTATACTCCAAGTGAAGGACCTTCAACATCACCAATCACCAAAAACATCACAGTAACGAAGAAAATATACACAAACGGAGCCGGTCTGTATGTATCGCCAAACGGAACTAGTTTGGCTAAAGGGACAATAGATGACCCAGTAGATTTAGAAACTGCGATCAAATTCGTCATCCCTGGTGAAACCATTTATATGCGCGAAGGAACCTATACTCCTGCTTCGATCATTAACATTAAGAAGGAATATAGCGGCAGCAAAGATAAAATCAAAACATTAATGGCCTACAATGGTGAAAAAGTCGTGATCGACGGACAAGGGAAACTTGGCAGCGTCCTGCAGTTAAATGGAGATTACTGGCGCTTGTTTGGTATCCAGATTACGAAGGCTGTATCAAGTGGAATGAGAGTCAGCGGTGACCACAACGTGGTCGAGCAAATGCTGTTCAACTATAACGGAGATACCGGCCTGCAAATCAGCGGCAGCGGGTCCAATCCTGATTTCTGGCCTAAGTACAATTTGATTTTAAACTGCGAATCGCATGATAATCGCGACCTTTCTGATGAAAATGCAGATGGATTTGCGGCCAAACTGGGTGTTGGGGTTGGAAATGTCTTTAGAGGAAACATCGCCCATCACAATATTGATGATGGCTGGGATTTATACAACCGCACGAATGAAGGCGCCAATATGCCGATAACACTGGAAGGAAACATTGCCTATTCAAACGGTAAACTGAGCAATGGCTACAATAAAGATGGCCATGCCGGCAATGGGTTTAAGCTTGGCGGGGAAGGCTTGCCGGTGGATCATATTGTCCGAAATAATATATCCTTTGACAATAACATGGACGGATTTACCGACAATTTTAATCCGGGCAAGATGATTGTCGAGAACAATACTGCCTTCAACAATAAACGCTTTAACTATGTGTTCAGAATCAATCCATACTTCACTGCACAAGAGCAGGGCACTTTTAAAAACAACCTTTCGGTCCGAACTGCTTCCGGTGCTGTTAAAGATTTTATTTCCGGTAATTGTGATCTGACGAACTTCTTCTATGATGGGGTAAAAACAGCAAACAGCGAGGGAACCACTGTAACTGAAAAAGACTTTGTCAGCCTCAATATTCCAGAAAAGTTTGATAGAGACTTCGATGGCAATATTGTGTATGGCAATTTTCTTCGGATAGCTCCTGATAGTTTGCTAAATAAAGCAGGAGTTGATAAAGGGTTCGTCGGGGCACTTCCAGCAGATCCTGTGTCGATTAGGGTAGTAGGACCTGCCACTCTAAGAGAAGGCGAGTCAGCGAACCTTGTAGTCAAAGCCACATTCTTTGATGGCTCTGAAAAAACATTATCTTCCGGTGCTCAGTTTACTAGTGGAAATAACTCCATTGCAGAAGTGGACAGAACTGGTCATCTTCAAGCAAATGAGAAAGGCAAGACGAATGTTTCCGTTACGTACCATGGATTGGAGGCCAAGCTTGCTATCCATGTTAAACAAATGCCGCCGGGTCTTAACAAGAAACAATAAATAGTGATGAAAAGGCAGCTAATTGGAGCTGCCTTTTTGATTGACCTTTGATAAAAGAATTTCCATCTTTGCTGTATTTCTAAAAGAAAACGAATTCTAAAAAACTATAAACATCTAAAAATATCTAACAATCTCCTAAAGATATTGAATTCTTCATGTAAGCGGTTTCGATTACAATAAAATACAAGAAAGGAGGATCCATACAATGAACCTAAGGCAAGAGTTGGAAGTACCAGCTGTTTCTACAGAGAAAAAGAAACCATTGAAAAAATTCAAAATAGATAAATGGATTCCTTATTTGTTTATACTCCCCTCTACATTAATGATTGTAACATTTTTGTTCTATCCTATCGGGACAGTATTTTACTATAGTCTTCAGCACTATGATATCTCAGCACCGTTCTATAACGCTTTTGCTGGGCTAGACAATTTCAAGAAGATTTTTACCGAGGATAAATTATTTTTTCCAAGTTTGCTCACCACTTTAAAATGGGTGGTTTCAGAGGTAGGCTTACAGCTAATCTTTGGCTTAACAGCAGCACTTCTTCTCAATCAAAAATTTAAATTTAGAGGAATGGTAAGATCAGCTGCCTTTATTCCGTGGGCAATCTCGGGTGTGTTAGCCTCTGTCATGTGGTCTCTCATGTTTAACGAGCATATGGGTGTCATCAATGATCTTTTTATGAGATTAGGCATTATCAGTGAAAGCAAAGCATGGCTGGCTGGTAGCACTAGTGCCTTTATATCGGTCGTTATTGCAGAGTTGTGGAGAGGGATTCCTTTCTTTGCCATTACTTTACTCGCTTCACTTCAAAGTATTCCGGAAGAACTGTATGAGGCGGCAAAGGTAGATGGTGCTAATAGGGTGAAAACGTTCTTATATGTGACATTGCCGTCATTGAAAAATACTATTGTCTTGACAACTTTACTTCGTGTAATTTGGGAATTTAATAACGTGGACCTTCTATTCAACCTGACAGGGGGAGGTCCGGCACACAGTACCACCACCTTGACGATGTACATTGCAGAACAGGCAGTACACGGATCGAATTTTGGCTATGGATCGGCGCTAACTGTTGTAGTCTTTGCTATATTGCTAGTCTTTGCCATCATTTATTTACGCATTACAAGATATGATAGGGAGGGTAACTAATGATCAAAACAAAGAAAAGAGTTGACCGGCTGCTAACATTCAATCTCCCGCTTCTGGTGATGCTCATCTTTACTCTCTTTCCGTTATACTGGACCATCAATACAGCTTTTAAGCATGAAGGAGATATCATCAAACGCCCGCTTGGATATGTACCAGCGTCCCCGACCATCGATAACTTTGTGACAGCCTGGACAAATGTTGGTTTTTCCACTTACTTTAAAAATAGTTTACTAGTAGGTGTTTGCACAGTTTTTATTGTCTTAATTCTATCAACACTATCTGGTTATGCATTAAGTAGATACAAATTCAAGGGAAAACGGGCATTTCTGCTGATGCTTCTATGCACGCAGTTTATTCCAAGGTCCATGCTCATTATCCCGCTGTTTATTATCTTTAAATTTTTAGGCTTAATCAGTAACCCGCTTTCCTTAATAATTACCTATGCGGCGGTTGAAATTCCATTTACGACTGTATTAATGAATGGTTTTATTTCAAATGTCCCACGAGAGCTTGAGGAAGCAGCAATGGTTGACGGATGCAATAAGCTGCAGGCCATCCGCTATGTCATCTTCCCACTGTTGGTTCCTGGGATTGTTGCCACAAGTGTGTTTACCTTCATTTACACATGGAATGAATTCTTGATTGCTTTAATGCTGACAAACCAGCAGGGCAAGTTCACGCTGCCAGTCGGCCTCAGTTACATGATGGGTGAATTCAATATCAACTATGGTGCTTTAGCAGCTGGAAGTGTAATCGCTTTAATTCCGGCAGTCATTTTGTTCGCCTATGCGCAAAAGCATTTGGTCAATGGCATGGGTGGGGCTGTCAAAGGCTAATCTAGGGTTTAATATTAAAATTATATAACAATATGTTAAGGGGGATTTTTGTGTACACAAAGTTTTTCAAAACGGTTGCCGCTACTTCAATGGCTGCATCGTTACTGTTAGCAGGCTGCAGTTCCGACTCCGGCAGCAGTAAAGAAGCCAATACAAAGGAAAAGAAAGAAGATCCAAATGAAAAAGTTACGTTAACGTTCTGGGATGAAAATGCCGGGCCGCAGCGTACACCAATCTGGGAAGAGTTAATTAAACGATTTGAAGAGAAAAACCCTAACATTGACGTGGAATATGTCGGGCTGCCAAAGGATTCTGCCAAAGCAAAGTACGATGCATCGATTGCTGCAGAAGACACACCTGACGTGGGCAGTGTTCAAACAAGCTGGCTTCCTGAATTTGCGCTCCGTGAAGCATTGCTGCCACTTGATTCTTATTTTGATAAATGGGATGAAAAAGGCAAGATTAATAAAGGCGCGGTAGCTTTTAACAAGGAAATCGTTGTCGACCACAAATTATACGGGGTTCCTTATACCCAAAATCTTGACATCTTATGGGTGCGCCCTGACTGGTTTAAGGAAAAGGGAACTAAAATTCCTGAGACTTGGGATGAGTTCTTCACAGCAGCCCAGCAGCAAACTGACAAAGCAAACAACCGCTATGGTTATACTATCCGCGGCGGCGCTGGCGGATCATTCCAATTACAACGTTTAATGTATGCATACTCTGGGGAAAAGGACTACATCAAGGATGGCAAAAGTACCATCAACAACAAAAAGCATGTTGAATTCTTGAAAAAGTATTTTGCACTCTATAAGCAAAATACTCCGCAAAGTGATATTACCAACGGTTATAAGGAAATGATTGCTGGCTTCGATACAGGTGCTGTTGCTATGGTTCAGCATAACATTGGTTCTTTTGGTGAGCATAAAGAGGCATTACAGCCAGACCAGTTCCAAGCGATTCCACTTCCAAAAACTGCTGATGGCAAGTATGTGGCAGAAGGTGGTAACACAATCGGAATCAGTGTCTTTAAAACAACCAAGCACCCTGATGCAGCATGGAAACTGGCAGCATTCCTGAACTCAAAAGAAAGCCAATCTTACTGGAATCAACAGGTTGGACAGATTCCTACCAACTCTGATGTCTTAAGTGAATCTTGGGTAAAAGATTCTCCACATATTCAAACAGCATTTAAAGTCTATGATGACAAGGAAACAATCCTTTACGAGCCGCCGTTCTATCTTCCTGAGTACAGATCGATTCTTGATACTGTCGTGGACCCTGGAACACAGGCTGTAATGAGCGGAAAAATGACAGTAGAAGAATTCTTAAATGAGTGGGCAAAAGCAATTGAAGATGCTCAGAAGAAATATGATGAGCATTTCAAGAAATAAACAATAAAAATAAAGCCGTCTAGAAACTTACTTTCGAGACGGCTTTACCTCTTCTAAGGTGGTGAATAGGTTGATAGGTAAAGAGTTTCCCTCTGAAATCAAAGAATACGTAGATGAGAAGACTGGCAAGACTGTTTTGCAGCTAACATCTGATGGCTCTAACAATTATCATTTTTATTTTACAGATAATTCTTTCACGCTAGGAGACGAGGAGATTTACTTCCTTTCTGACCGTTCTTCCAAGACTCCGAGAATCTATAATCTATTTAAAATGGATTTGAATTCAGGGCTCATTGTTCAATTAACGGATGAAATAGATGGGATTGAGCCCGGCAGCCACACGAAAACACCGGACAGCGAGTTAGTTGTTTATGTTACGGGAAAGGTGATAAAAAAACTAAATACAAGAACATCGGAAATCCAAGTTATTTATGAAGAGAGAAACGATGTTCACCTCGGCCATCCACATATTTCACCAGATAAAAAGTATATCGGTTTGGCCAGGAATGAACGGGTTCCTATTCCTCGGGGAGCTAACTACAAAGGGTTCAAAGAAACGATGTTTGCTACAAAAAAGGGCTGGATTACCCTCATAAGCCTCGATGGCTCAAAGGTAATCGATGTCTTTGAAGATACCCATTGGCTGGGGCATTTTCAGTTTTGTCCGACAGACAGCAGTGTTGGGATGTTTTGTCATGAAGGGCCGTGGAACCTTGTACACCAAAGGATGTGGCTGATTGATCTCACAAGCAGAAGTGTGCAGCCTGTTTACCGCCAAGGAGAAGATGATTGTATCGGTCATGAATTTTGGACGACAGATGGAAAGATATTTTTTGACAATCGCCGAAAAGGCCACGATGGAACTATTACAGTACATAAAACCCAGGCTACCGTCGAAAAAGTAGAAACCGATCAAGTTCCCTTTATTGGCCTGGCAGACAAGAATGGTACCATTCTCCGGACCGTTGATTTGCCTTATTACTGCAACCATTATCACAGTAATAGGGAAAATACCTTATTGGTTGGGGATGAAGTAGAGGACCTAGTGTTAATCAACATTGAAAGAGAAGAAGCTTCCATTGAGACGCTATGTACCCATATGACAAGCTGGAATACCCAGCAAACACATTGCCATCCAACCTTCAGCTGGGATAATGAAAAAATCTTATTCACTTCCGACCGTGAAGGTACGACAAATCTTTATTTAGTTGACATTTTAAATCCATAGGATTAACAGGAGGTACAAGCATGAAGAGTTATTCAGAGACAAAAACAACTGATGTAACAGCAGAACTTGCTCTTGCAATGGCTGAGAAGGCGTCAAAAACACTGATGAGAACATTTACTCCGGAAGAACTGCCGCCTGCCAATGTGTGGCACTATCACCAGGGAGTTTATCTTTACGGGATGCAGCGTGTTTGGGAAAAGACGCAGAATCAGGAGTATTTTGATTATCTAAAGAGCTATTTAGATAATCTTCTGGACGAAGAGGGCAATTTTCTATTCGAGCGGGATCAGCTGGATTCGATTCAAGTAGGGATATTATTATATCCTTTGTTGGATGAGACAAAGGATCAACGCTATAAAAAAGCTGCCGATAAGTTAAGATATCTATATTATACATTGAACAAAACTAAAGAAGGCGGATTCTGGCATAAGGACAAATACCCTTATCAAATGTGGCTGGATGGTTTGTATATGGCAGGTCCGTTTGCTTTAATGTACCAAAATGCCTTTAACGAACAAGGGTTAGATGACATGGTTTTATATCAGGAAAAACTGATGCGGAAAAATATGAAGGATGAAAAAACCGGACTCCTTTATCATGCCTACGATGAAAGCAGAAAGATGCCTTGGGCAAACCTAGAAACAGGCTGCTCTCCCGAGTTCTGGGGACGGTCGGTTGGCTGGTATGGCACCGCTTTAATTGATATCCTCGATCATCTTTCAGAGGAACATAGCGGAAGAGAAGAATTGATAGAATCCTTGCATAGCCTAATTAAAAGCCTTGTAAACTATCAGGATGAAAAGACTGGATTATGGTATCAAATTGTAGATAAAGGTAGCAAAGAGGATAACTGGCTCGAATCCTCCTGCTCCAGCTTATTCATTTATACCATTGCCAGAGCAGTTGAAGAGGGGTATGTCGGTAAAGAATACCTTGAAGCTGCTGTCAAAGGATACCAAGGATTATTAAACAAAATGATTGAAGTCGATGGTGATTTATTAACGATGAAAGGAATTTGTATCGGAACTTCTGCAGGTGTGTATGACTACTATGTTTCTCGTCCAGTGTCTGAAAATGATCTTCATGGTGTTGGTGCCTTTATTTTAGCAAGCATGGCACTTGTCAATATCATTAAATAAGCGCAGGGAACCCATAATTTTGTTATGGGTTCTAGCTGTGTCATCTAGGAAGTTTTTGGATGCGTGGGAAGACCCATTTACTAGTTTAGTAAAATATTGTATTTTATAATAGGATTTAGTATAAAAGGAATGGAGAGGAGGGTGCAGATATGAAAACGCTTCCTAGTTTACCTATGAGAAACAAACTTGTCGCATTTATAAAAAAGTATTTTCTATTCTCCCTTCGATCCACGATTATTTCGTTATTTCTGCCAGTCATCATTTTTTTTATCGCATTTACGGGCTGGATTTCCTACCAACTGGCTGTAACCCAGCTCGAGGAAAACGCCTATAAAAGTGTCGATGATACAGTATTTCAGACGAAGGCTTATTTGGAAAATAGATTATATGATATATTTGAACAGCTGGTTGCCTTCTCTAATGATCCGAAGACACTGGATTTGATTAACTCAGAATCTTCAGAAGTAATGCCTGAGGATTATATTAAAATAAACAATTCGCTAAAAGTGATTCATTTGAACTTTAACTCGATTATTGATTCTATTCTGGTGGATATGCAAAATGGAAAGTTTACGTTATATCGAAGCGATTTCCGGATGAAATTCAATCAATTTCCATATAAAAAATATGGAGAACTTTATCAAGGCAGCAAGGAAGGGTTTTATTGGCATAATGAGCATCCCGATGATATTTTTGCCAGTGATTCAGAAGTAGTAAGCGTTTTTAAGTTGATCGGTAATGGCAACTCGAAAGCGAATGGTATTTTACTCTTTAATTTAAGAAAAGAATTTTTTGAAAACGTTTTAAATAAATCTTTGATTGGGGACCATGGTTACCTCACCCTAGTAAGCCCTGAAGGAGCCTTCAATTCCAAAGCAGTGGCAAAGGAATACAGCTTGAATTCAAAAGAATTAAATCATTTGCAATCGTTAAAGGAAGAAAGAGGCCGATATGAGTTTCAAAATACAGATGGGAAGAAGATGACGATCATTTATGATACGATGGGTGTCAATAAGTGGAAAGTGGCGGCTGTTTTCCCCACAGATGAGATTTTAAAGAAAGTCAATTATATTAAAATTGTAACGGTTGTTGTCATTCTCATTTTAACTGGAATAGCCATCTTAATAGCCAACTTTTTCTCAAAATACATAACAAATCCGGTCTCTGCTCTAGTATCACAAACAAAACTCATCAATGAGAAAAATCTACAATTGGCTTTCTCTCACAATGGCCCTCGAGAAATTGGAATCTTAGGAACGGCATTGGATGATTTAATGGTTAAAATCAATAGTCTATTAGACCAAATACGGCTTGAACAGGACGAAAAGCGGCATCTAGAATTCTCAATTATGCACGCCCAAATTAATCCCCACTTTTTATATAATACCCTTTATTCCATAAAGGGCTTGTCTGATATGGGAATGAATCAGGAAGCTAGCAGCATGATAACAGCTCTGTCCAACTTTTTTCGAATTAGTATTAGCAGGGGGAAAGAAATTATCAGTTTGGAGGAAGAAATTGCTCACATCCAAAATTATCTGATTATACAGGAAATGAGATATGGAGATAATTTCTCCTATGAAATAAATGTCGATTCTAATCTATTACAATATAGAATTGTTAAACTTACCCTGCAGCCTCTGATTGAAAATGCCATCTATCATGGAGTCAAGCAAAAAAGAGGCAAAGGGAAGATTACGGTAAAAGGGTATGAAAATGAGGATATTATATTCCTTGAAGTGATCGACAATGGTTCAGGTATCGACACCGAAAAATTAACTGCCATTAGGGATGAACTTTCAAACAAAAGTAGAACTTCCGCGATTATTGGCATTGGTCTTAGAAGTGTTCATGAAAGAATCCAGATGCACTTCGGGGAGGCCTACGGGTTAACTATTGAAAGCGAGCTGGGGGCAGGGACAAGGTCCATTGTCAGGATTCCTAAGACGAAGGGAGAAGTTAACTAATGTATAAGGTAGTAATAGTTGATGACGACCGAATTATCCGCAAGGGGTTATCCAGTGTGATTCCTTGGACTGAGCATGGGTTTGAACTGGTGGGTGTTGCTGGAGACGGTGAACAAGGTTTAGAAATCATTGAGGCCACAGAACCTCATATTGTCATATCCGATATCCAAATGCCGTTTATGGATGGTCTTGAAATGACAAAGGCGATCAGGGAGTTTAATCCAAAAATAAAAGTCATCTTGTTGACGGGATATGAAGATTTTAAATATGCACATGAAGCTATACGATTAAGGGCATATGATTACTTGCTAAAGCCTGTAGAAACTAGTGAACTACTAGATAAGCTAAAACAAGCAACGGCTGATTTTGATTTTCAGAGACGAACAGAAAACCATCTTAACGAAAGCCAACATTATATCCAACAGCAGTTTCTAAAAAAACTAAGACTTAACAAGGTAACAGATGAAGAGATTTACAAAGAGTTGAGTTTAGTAGGAATAGAGCATAGTGGGTCACCCATTACAGCTCTATATGTCAAAATGGACCAAACAGATTTTGGCCCTCAGTCAAATTTGGAAACGATGAAAGAACATATGATGGATCACTGTAAAAGCATGCTCAATCTCTTCAACATGGATGGCTGCGTCTTGAACGATGAATCCAATCATTTTACCATGTTTCTTTTTGGTTCAAATCAATTGGTTGATAATTTTATTCATTTTATTTCCAATGTGACAAGTGAACTCCTCTCGACCATAAAGGAAACGTTTAATACGACCATTACGGTTACGAGAGGGAGAGTATATGATGAACTTTCAGGCCTTTCCTGCTCGTATCAAGAAGCAGTTAAAGCGATGGAATTCCGCCACTTGATTGGTATCAATCAAGCTTTTTCCATCGATGATATTGAATCTTCCGATTGTAACGAGGTGGTTGCCCAGCTAGCCATAGAAGAGGATCTTTTCCAATATATTTCACTGGGGCTTCCGGAAAAAGTTACGGAACTATTGGACCTAACAAAGGAACGTTTAACAAATAATAAAGCATCCTTACAGGAAGTGACCCTGCTTGCTATCAGGATCATCAGTTTAATTTTCCATGAATCATCCAAAATCGCGAAGACCTGGGATTATTCAAGATTTGAGAATGCCGAAAGCAAAGTAGTAAACATGCAGACGATCGATGAAATTTTTTTAGAGATTAAAATCATTGCAGTAGATTTATCTGAGTTTCTCAAAAGGATCAATACCAATCAAAAGCACTCGCTCGTTGATAAAGCCATTGATTTCATTCGTGAACACTATCATGTGGCTAATCTAAATCTTCAAACGGTATCCGAAGAGGTTCATGTCAGTTCAGCCTATCTTAGTAACCTCTTCAAAGTGGAAAAGGGCTTTAACTTTGGCGATTTCCTCCTTGAAACGAGGATGAAGAGAGCGATGGAGCTTTTTCAACAAACAGATTTAAAGACTTATGAGGTGGCGGAAAAGATAGGGTATTCCAATCCCCAATATTTTAGCAGCAGTTTTAAAAAATACACGGGGTACTCCCCAATTGAATTCAAAAAACTAAAGTAGGCATATAATTCGTGCTATCCGGATAAAAATAAATGACTCTGTAATTACCGAAATATAATGAAAGGAGTAGTGAAATTACATTGCCTCAGATCTTTAAGGATTCTAGCTTTGTACGAATCCTTATATTTTTTATTCCATTGGCCGTTTCTGCAAGCCTAACATCCATTTCTCATGTGATTATTAATGGAACATTGAGTAGAGCAGATCATGCGGAAGTCATTATTGCAAATTATGCTATTGCCTTTTCACTATTTGGAATTCTCGAACGGCCGGTCTTGGCGTTTAGGCAAACGAGCTCCGCTTTGGCAAAAGGGCAAGCTTCCTTTAACAAAATTGCTGCCTTTTTTATAAAGGTCTCTCTCATTATTACAGCCCTTTGTGCCATCATTGGTCTTACACCGATTGGAAATTTAGTGTTTAGGTACGGGTTTAATGCGGAAGCTGAATCAATGTCATCCTTGAAGTTAACCTTTCTTGTCCTTTCAGGGGTCATTTTATTTTCCGGACTCCGTTGCTTATATCAGGGGGTCATCATTAATAAGCTAGAAACTAAATGGTTAACGATTGGAGTCATTATTCGATTAGTATGCATGTTTGCTATTGCAGCTTTTTTAATTTTATCCAATCAGGCCAATACGAGCGCTGCAGGTGCAATGATTTTTTTGACAGGAATGGGAATCGAGTGCTTCATCAGTGTCTGGCGCGGGAATTCCATTATGAAAGGGTACGTCAAGGAACCTGATACTGCCCTAAGGCAAAAAGACATTTCTGCCTTTTATTTTCCGTTGGTTTTTTATTTGTCCTTTCAGACCATCTTAATTCCGATGATTTATGCGTTTCTTGGCAAAATTCAGGATGTTCATTTAGGGATTGCCTCCTTTGCATTGGCTTTTAGCATTACTAACCTGATTCTCAGTTTTTTTATGTACACACACCAAATTGTTCTGCAATTTTATGAACATAACAAACAGACAGTTTTAAGATGTGTGATTGTTTTCAGTATTGTTCCATCTGTCTTTTTGGCTAGTCTTAGTTTCACTAGCGCCGGCCCTTGGTTTATGGGCACGGTATTAGGGGCGGAAACGAAATTGGCGGCCGAAAGCCTCGATGTATTAAAATTCTTTATCTTTAAGACCATGGTCTTCCCGTGGGTTGATTATTTTGGCGGGATTCTTATGCTCCAAAAGAGCACAAAATCTCTTTTGAAACCGCAAATTTTTAATATGATCGCTGTTATCCTGATGATTATTCCATTGGTGTATTGGTATCCAGGGTTGAATGGCAAGGCAGGAGCCATTGCAGCTTCCACAGGCGAAATCATCGGTCTATTGGCTGTTTCCTTCGTCGTTACCCGCAGAGGAAAGGGAAAGCAAATAGAGGGACAGAAAGTAGTTTAGAGAATTGTTCACGTTAACATTTTTGAAGACAGTGTTTGGCTATAGAACGAAAGAGGTGGATTAGTATGAATTTAGGGATTCGGGCCCATGACATCGAAGCAAATTCATTAGAAGAACTGGTGACAAAAATAGCGGATAAAGGGTTGAGTTGTGCTCAGTTGGCATTAAGCAAGTCATTGCCATTCCTTTATCCAGAATTAGGCAGTCTATCTCCAGGCCTTGCCCGCCATGCCGGTAGAGCTTTTTCTGCCAGGGGAATTCAGCTTGCCGTCTTAGGTTGTTATTTTAATATGATTCATCCAGATTTAACAGAGAGAAAAAAAGGCCTTGCCCGTTTTAAAGAACATATCCGATTTGCAAGGGATTTTGGCTGCAGCATCGTCGGGACAGAAACGGGCAATGTCAACGCAGAGATTGTTTACACTAAAGAAAACTTTAAAGAAAAGCCTTTTATGGAGGTAGTTGAAACTGTCTCAGAACTCGTAAAAGAGGCAGAAAAATTTGGTGTCATTGTGGGGGTTGAGGCGGGAGTAAATCATCCTGTCTATTCTGTCCAAACCTTGAAGCGTCTTTTAGATATGATTGACTCGCATAATTTACAAATTATTTTTGATCCTGTGAATCTCTTAACCATTGATAACTATTTACAGCAGGATGAGATATTTGAAGAAGCATTTGCTTTGTTGGGAGACAGGATCGTTATTTTCCATGCCAAAGACTTTATCATTGAGGGCAACTCTTTGAAACAAGTGCCAGTAGGACAGGGGTTGTTACATTACGATAAGTTGTTTAACTTATTAAAGCTCAAAAAACTATATATCAATATTCTGATTGAAGGAACTAAGGAACCTTTTATTGATGAAAGTATCCTCTATTTGAGACGGATATACGAAAAATAGAAAATTAATAATGAAGGAAAAAGAAGCTGACTAAATGGTGGGAATGACACCATATTTGTTTAGCTTTTTCTGTGTACTTGAATTTGACTTTGAAATAAGGGCATCCTAAATCAAAAATGCAATTTAAGATAAGGATTTTTTTATGGAACTTCATAGCTTTACTTTGAGAGCAGGGGTGTGAAAACCATGTCAGAGACAGATATGTCGAAATACGAGAAGAAAATTGAGATTCGCAACATCTTTATTGAAGACATAGATGAAATTATTGCGCTTGGTAGAGTTTGCTTCCCCAACATGGACCCATGGAAGCGGGAGCAACTGCTTAGCCATATTCGAATTTTCCCTGAAGGTCAAATTTGTGTGGAATATGAGGGCAAAATCGTAGGGTCCTGTTCAAGCCTTATCGTCAATTTTGACGAATACGACGACCAGCACACCTGGGATACCATTACAGACCATGGGTATATCACTAATCACGACCCAAGTGGACTTAATTTATATGGAATTGAAGTGATGGTCGATCCCGAATATCGGCGCATGAAATTAGGTCACCGTCTTTATGAGGCGCGAAAGGAGCTAGCCGTTCGTTTAAATCTAGAAAGCATCATTATTGGCGGACGAATCCCAAATTATCACAAATACAAGGATGAAATGACAGCAAGGGAATATGTGGAAGAAGTGGAGAAGCACAATATTTATGATCCTGTGTTATCCTTTCAGCTTCTGCAAGGATTTAAAATTAAACGGATAAATACGAGCTACCTCCCAGACGACAAAGCGTCTGATTCAATGGCCACTTTGATGGAATGGAATAATGTCGATTATCGGCCCAAATCTAAGCGTATTTATCGTACATCATTCCCCGTTAGAATTTGCGTCGTCCAATATATGATGAAGAAAATTGACTCTTATGAAGATTTCAGTACACAAGTGCAATATTATGTGGACGTAGCCGCCGATTTTGGTTCCGATTTTGCGGTGTTTCCAGAAATATTCACAACCCAATTGATGTCCTATCTTGAAGAAAAACGGCCAGACCGGGCAGTAAGGCGACTGGCGACCTTTACAGATCAATATATAGAACTGTTTACGCAGCTTGCTGTAAGATATAACATCAATATAGTCGGCGGAACTCATTTTATCGAAGAAGATGGAGATATTTACAATGTCGGCTTTCTTTTCCGCCGGGACGGCACAATTGAAAAACAATCGAAGCTTCATGTGACACCTAACGAGAAAAAGTGGTGGGGAATCGCTGAAGGAAATGAGATCAATGTATTTGATACAGATTGTGGAAAAATTGCAATTCAGGTATCCTATGACATCGAGTTTCCTGAACTCTCACGAATTGCAGTTGAACAGGGTGCTAATATTATTTTTGTCCCATTCAGTGCAGAAGATCGGCAAAGCTATCTTCGCGTACGCTACTGTGCCCAGGCCCGTGCGATTGAAAACCAAGTTTATACTTGTATTGCCGGAACTGTGGGCAATTTAACACATGTAGAAAACATGGATATTCAATATGCTCAATCTGGAATTTTCTCGCCAGCCGATTTTGAGTTCGCAAGGGACGGGATTGTCGGGGAATGTGATGCTAACGTTGATACCGTCGTTGTTGGCGACGTTGACCTTGAGAAACTGAGACGCTCTCGGAATTCCGGTTCGATGCGACAATTACGTGACCGGAGACATGATTTGTATCGAATAGAATGGAATGGCTTATCTTAAAAAATAAATTTAAAGGTGCATACTACTACGGGTGATGAATAATGCCATGTCAACTTTAAGAGTAAGTTTTAATTTTTACTATAAAACGAGGGATTGTCATGAATAAGATCTCTAATATCTACTGCGTCGGTCGAAACTACGCTGAGCATGCTAAGGAGCTGCAAAATGAAGTGCCGACTTCTCCGATTATTTTTTCCAAACCTACTCATGCCTTGGTGGAACCTGTTGGTGAGGAAATTTTACTGCCTGGAAATCGAGGTTCTATCCATTTTGAAACAGAAATAGTAATAAGGATAGGAAAATCATATGAAAAAGGGATTAGAGTAGAGGAAATAGTCAATAGTATGGCCATTGGCATCGATTTTACCTTACGGGATGTTCAAAGTGAACTCAAGAAAAAAGGCCAGCCATGGCTATTGGCAAAAGGATTTCCAAACTCAGCTATTGTGAGCAAATTCATCTCCTTTCCTGGGATAGAAGAAATGAAGAAGACCGAATTTTCTCTTCTTATAAATGGTAAAAAGGTACAGCATGGGAACATAAAAAATATGATCTTTGATTTGCAGACCATAATTGATTTCATTGCCCTAAACTTTGGATTAGGGGAAGGGGATCTAATCTTTACGGGTACTCCTGAAGGGGTTGGACCAGTTAGGGACAAGGATCATTTATCATTACTTTGGGGAACTTCGGTTCTAGGTGAAAGTATTATAAAACTAAATTAAATTACTTAACAGGCTCTAAGGAATACCTTTGGGCCTTTTTTGACAGTTTTTTAAGCCTACGTATGGACTAGGACTATTCTTGTCTTGCTACCTATTGAAATATCACCGTACAATAGATTTAGCTTGTACGATATATTGAGCCGTGATTTGAACAAAGCAACCGCGATCGTTATTATCGGAGTATTACTAGTCTTATTCTTAGTCATACGTTCGTTCTGGACACCAGTTTTTATCACTGCGTCCCTTTTAGGAGCATATTATACTGCGATGTTCATCATTAACTATATTTTCATAGATTGGTTGGGATATGCTGGTATTTCTTCCTTTGTTCCATTCTTCTCTTTCATCATCATTGTAGCCTTAGGTGTGGACTACAGTATATTCTTAATGATGCGCTATAAGGAATATCAACATCTGTCACCAAAAGAGGCAATCGTTTTGGCTTCCAGAAATACAGGTGGAGTCATTATTTCGGCAGTAATTATACTCGGCGGCACCTTTGCTACACTAATGCCATCCGGAATTATCCTGTTGGGTGAATTGGCAATTGCCGTCATCACAGGTCTCGTCGTCCTATGCTTTATTCTGCTTCCTGTCTTCTTGCCAGCGATGATTGCCCTGCCAGAGGCCCTTGCCCATTTATTTTCTCGTAAAAGGGAAGATGAATTAAGCCTGGAGGAAAAAGTAATCTAATAAGTAGGTAGAGGATCCCGATGGCAAATGCTATCGGGATCATTTTGTAACCATTATTACGACATTTTTTGATCAGGTGATAGGACTTTTTTAGTAAAAACCATGATTAATGTGGATTTATGTAATAATAAGCAGGAATTTAAGTTTTAAAAAAGAAATATAAAAGATATGTTGAAAGATAAGGAGAAAAACTGTTTTCAACCATTCTATTAAGGTTTGAGAGAAGGTGTATGATATGATGGATCATTTTTTTGCAGACTATAAAAAATTTATTGTAGTACCGGAAGATGAAAAAAAACGCAATGAAGTATTTGATCACAAAAACTATGCAGCATATTATATACTAACACTGTCTTTATTTGATCCACGAGTATCGTGCTGGAGAGACGCGGGTAAATTTGAAATAGATATTGATAAAAGTATCGAAACGGTCTTAAAGGATTTCAATGAAAAGCAGCGTGAGAGGTACCATCTTCAATTACTAGAAGTAGATAAGGAGAAAAACTATTTTATCTTAGCCCTTTCTTCAAAAGTAAAATTTACATCAGAGGAAGAAAAGGAAAGCATTTCTTTTATTATTGATAGAATATTAACAAACCCTTTTTATGTTAGGCAAAGCTGGTTCAACCTAATTGGTGAAAAAGGAAGAATCGCGCGTAAACTATTTAGCTGTTCGTTTAAGGAATATGTGATTGAAGATTCAACCAATCCAAATAGGGACGAAAAATATGAAAACATTAGTGAATTTCCTAAACCAAATGGAGAAATTAAACTGCTTAAAAATCCTTTGAAACGAGATATTCTCTAAGAAAGGGTACCTAGATAATGATGAATTATCTAGGTTTTTTTGTATATGGAAAAAAATAACTTATGTTACTCTTTTTCTGAAATTACCCACCCATCAGGTGTCTTTACAATATGATAAACATCTTCATTGAATTCTTTTCGTAATTCTTTATATTCCTCATTTTCGATTTTAACCTGTGTTTTTTTTATATGTTTTACCGGAATTTCCGGTTTCTCAACTTCAAACACCAAATCTTCAATCATAAAATAGGTTCTTTTACGTTTCATAAACGAATTCCCCCTTTTAGGTTTCTTATGTATAGAATTTGCCAAAAATGAATAAAACCCTATAAATCAAATGTAAAAAATTTGTAAACAGCGCAAATTTACACTACTTTAACAGAATGAATACAAGAATTAAACATTATCTTGTTAAACTACTAACAGCAGAAGTTCTAGTAAAATCTGCTTTCAAAAAACTACTTTCACAAGAAAGGTGAATTAGAATGAAAAAAAGAAACATTCTTAGGCCGAAAAATATTCTTTCAGCTTCCTTAGCTATAACGATTATGACAGTACCACTGCTTTCCACACAAGTAAATGCAGCAGAATTACAAAATAAAAACATACCAGTAAACGTTCTAGCAAAGCAATCCAATAAAGACCTTGTAAATTTACGTCTCATGGAAACGACTGATATTCATACAAATCTATTAGCCTATGATTATTTTAAGGATGGCCCTTATGAGAAGGTTGGATTGGCTAAGACTTCAACACTCGTAAAACAAGCAAGACAAGAAGTAAAAAATAGTATTTTAGTAGACAATGGAGACTTAATCCAAGGTACTCCTCTTGGAACTTATAAAGCAAAAATTGAACCAATAATTGAAGGTGAACTACATCCTGCCATTAAAGCCATGAACAAAATGGGTTACGATATGGCTACACTCGGAAACCATGAATTCAATTATGGCTTAGACTTTCTAGATGAAGTATATGATGATGCCAACTTTCCCGTTATAAATGCAAATGTATATATTGATGATCATGATCAAAATCCAGAAAATGATATTAATAAATATACTCCATATCGCATTGTCAATAAAAAGGTAATCGATGAGAGTGGTAAAACGCATGTGATAAAAATTGGATATATCGGTTTTGTTCCGCCGCAAATTAATGATTGGGATCAATCTAATCTTGATGGAAATGTCATCACCAAAAATATTGTTGAAACGGCAAAAAAGTTCGTCCCACAGATGAGAGAACAAGGTGCTGATATCGTCATCGCTTTGGCGCATTCTGGATTTAGCAGTGATAAGGCAAGTACGGAAAATGTGATTTATTCGTTAAGTGAAGTACCTGGCATAGACGCTATTACTTTTTCTCATACTCATAAGTTGTTCCCTGCTAAAACGGAAGCAGCTCTTGACAGTTCGTTTTTAGGTGCTGACAAAAAACCTTTACCGGGAGTGGATAACGCAAAGGGAACCATTAATGGCGTTCCTGCAGTACAAGCAGGTTACGGCGGTGGTTCTTTAGGACTAATCGATCTTCAGCTGAAGAAAGAAAAAGGCAAATGGTCTGTAGTTAATTCGCAATCCTCCACCCGTGAGACCTATAAGGATGTAAAGGATCCTGCTACTGGTAAGACGAAAACAGAGAGCACTGTGGAGCCCGATCCAACTATTACCAATCTGTTGAAAGCCGATCACGAGGCGACCGTTAACTATGTAAATACACCAATCGGTAAAACGACTGATGATATCCACAGTTACTTTTCATTAGTTCAGGATGATCCTTCTATTCAAGTCGTGACAAATGCTCAAAAATGGTATGTCGAAAAATACATCGCCCAAAGTAAACCAGAATATAAAGACATTCCAATCCTTTCTGCGGGGGCTCCATTCAAGGCTGGTGGCAATGGGCCGGCAGAATACACTGAAATTAATAAAGGGGATTTAACCATCCGTAGCGCTAGTGATTTATACCTTTATGACAACACGTTAAAGGCGATAAAGGTAAAAGGCTCAGTAGTTAAAGAATGGGTTGAAATGTCGGCTGGGAAATTCAATCAGATTGATCCTGCAAAAACGGACGAGCAACAACTTTTAAACTCGACGTTCCCAGGTTTTAACTTTGATGTCATTGATGGTGTACACTATCAATTTGATATTACAAAACCTGCTAAGTACGATTCAGCTGGTAAACTGATTAATCCAGATTCAAGCCGTGTTATTAATTTGACTTATAACGGCCAACCAGTGGATCCAAATCAAGACTTTATTGTTGTGACAAACAACTACCGCGCAGGTGGCGGCGGAAACTTCCCTGGTCTAAAAGGGAGTGAACTAGTAGTCGACTCTGCGGATGAGAGCCGTCAAATTCTAATGGATTATATCTCTGAAATGAAAGAGATCACGCCTACTGCTGATAACAATTGGTCGATTGCTCCAATCGATGGGGATGTAAATGTTACGTTTACAACATCTCCTAATGCAGAAGGCTATATAAACCAAGGCAGCAATATCACTTATACAAACAAAACAGACGACAAGGGTTTTGGAATCTTCAAATTAAATCTTAGTCCGATAAAAGTACAATTACTAGGCTTAAACGACTTACATGGGCAGCTTGATACCAGTACAAAAGTTGGAACAGAGCTAGCTGGGAATATGAAGTACACAGCTGCGGCGATGAAAGTTCGTAAAGCAACAAACCCTAATACTCTTTTAGTTCATGCTGGTGATATGATTGGCGGCAGCCCGCTCATCTCCGCTCTTTTCCAAGATGAGCCGACTGTTGAAGTGATGAATGCGATGCATTTTGATGTTGGTACACTAGGGAATCATGAATTCGATGAAGGAATCGCAGAATTACAGCGCATGATCCATGGCGGCGACCATCCAAAAGGTAGTCCTGGTTATAAAGGAATGGATTTCCCGGTAGTAGCAGCGAACGTGTATGATAATTCAACCGGAAAATTAATTACCGAACCTTATGCAATAAAAGAAATTGGCGGCAAAAAGATTGGGTTTATAGGTGTTGTGACGCAAGAAACACCTAATATGATTGTTACTAAAGGAAACGAAAATCTTCAAATCACCGATGAAGCAGAAGCCATCAACAAATATGCTGCTGAATTAGAGAAGCAAGGTATCAAAGCGATCGTCGTTCTGGCACATAATCCAACAACACAGACAGGTAGTTCAGATTCCTATGATGCTTCAAAAATTGCTGAAAATATCGATGATGAAGTAGACGTTATTTTTGCTGCTCATAACCATGTCGGGGTTAATAAAGTAGTAGATAACAAGCTTATCGTCCAGGCTTATTCATATGGCTCTGCTTTTTCCGATGTCGATCTTGAACTTGACCCAGTAACCGGGGACATTGTGGACAAGAAAGCAGAGATTGTAACGGTATTCCAAAAAGATTACCAACCGGACCCAGAGGTATCTGCGATCATGCAGAAGTATGAGGAAAAGATCGCTCCAATTAAAGCAGAAGTTGTTGGAGAGTCTAAAACAATTCTAGACAAAGCTTATCCTAGTGCAGTAACAGGTGATTTTGCACTTGGAAACTTGATTGCGGATGGAATGAAGGCCGAAATGAATGCGGACTTTGCCTTAATGAATGGCGGCGGTGTCCGTGCAAATCTTGATGCGGGGACAGTAACGTTTGGCGACCTTTTCACTATCCAGCCCTTCGGGAATGTGTTAAATAAAGTAAAGCTTAGCGGTTCAGATTTGGAAACTGTTCTAAATAACCAAATTACTCCGTTTACTGAGACAGATGGGACACAAACATACAGGTTAGATTTTCATGTTGCAGGTTTTAAGTACACATGGGATGGAAAAACAGGTAAAGTAGCTGACATCTTCTTGCCTGATGGTTCAAGGATTGACAAAAATAAAGAATATACAGTGGTTGTTAACAACTATATGTACGGTAATGTCAAATATGGTATTCAAGACCTTGCTACAGACTTAGAGGTTGGCCCGGAAGATCTTCAGGGGACTGTTAACTTTGTAAAAACACTTCCGAAACCATTTGAATATAAAGCGGAAGAGCGCATTAAACAATTAATTCCATTGGCTATTGCACAATAAAATGAACAAACTCAAAAAAGTCTTGGTTTAGCAGCTCCTAAACCAAGCTTTTTTTGACTGTTGTTCAATCCTGAAGGCTCAACAGAAATGTAACTAAATACTTCCATTTCCTTTCCTATATTCAGGGAAATAGTAGGATGCTGTGGAAATTACTTGATAGAACTTTACATTAAATTAATCATATTTAATAAAACGCTTATAAAATAAAATGAGTAACAATGATTGATTAAGGGGGAATTTGTATTAATGTTAAATCAAAACGTTCTTTATAATAATAAAAAATATATTCTCCTTTATGAGTACACTTCGGGTTTTTGCGAAATAAAAGAAGTTGATTCTGCTGATTATTATAAAATCGAATTAGTACATAAATCGGAATTAAAATTTCATCCTACAAATAGTTTTAATCTATAATTTTTAAAGACTAATGAGGTGTTTGGAATGGAAACTATCTTTTTATCTATCTATTTAACTACGATTATTTATACTCTTCTATATATTAACTTACCTATTATGCATGGCGATGACTACAAGGGGATGGATTATTTTCACAATAATGATTGGGTTGAATGATTGATATTTGAGACAGGAATCCAGTGTTCCAGTGCTTGATTTAATTGTGTGGGGAATTTGCTGCCTGCGTCCAGACCAATAGATGGAGCTTGAGTCTTAGACTCGGGCTTCTTTTTTTTCAAATGGTTAATTATGGAATTACCTCCTCCTTGCTCAAACATTAGTGGTGCTAAGCAGCGGAAACGCCTGTTTCATAATAATAGATACTAAATCCTATTCCGTTCACTTACAATTCAGGAAAATAGTAGGATGTTATTTTTATTTATTGATAATAGAATAAAAATACTATAAAAGTAGTAAATATACATAATTGGGGGGTAAATCAATGAAAAAGAACAAAAAGAAAAAAGCCGCAGCAAGCTTGTTGATTATTAGTCTAGTTTCCACTGTTCCATTTTCAGCTGGTTATGCTGAGGGGAACAAGTGGACAAACGTTAATACATATGAAGAACAAGATGGAAGCAAGTTTAATAGTGAGAACTATGATTTTGTTAAGTTCTCGCAAATCGGCACGAAGCTGAAAGATATTGAGAAACAATCCAACCGTGTGAAGGTTGAAGTCCGTGGAACATCTGCAGATGGGAACCCTCTTTATGTTGTCACCATTGCAGACCCAACCACACAAGGGAAATTTGGTAAAATACAAGCTTTACGGAAACAAATGTTTAAAAATCCAAGCAAGGCTCAAGACTGGATTGCCGCCAACCCGGATTTTAAAGTTCCGATTATGATCAATGGTTCAATACATGGAACAGAGTTTGTAGGAAGTGATGCAGTTCTTCAGTTAATTGAACGCTTTGCGACACAGGATGATCAAGAGACCAAAGATATTTTAGCTAACAATATACTAATTTTTAATGTTGTCCAAAATCCTGATGGCCGTGTCAATGCTACCCGTTTTAACGGTGAAGGAATTGATTTAAACCGTGATTTTATTACGCAATCACAGCCGGAAACCCAGGAAACGGTTGAGTTGATTAAAGAATGGAATCCGATGGTATTCCTTGACACACATGGTTATGTAAAAAATTATGCTCCAAACCATCAAGGCTTAATCGAACCTTGTACACCACCGCATAATCCGAATTATGAATATGATTTGTATAACAAATGGGCATTTCAGCAGGCTGAAGCAATGGAAGCCAACATCATGGCCGATAAAGCTACTTTTAAAGGGAATTTGTATAAGAGTATGGAGGGTGTTTATGTTCCTCAGCGCGATGACTCCGCCGGCTGGGACGACTATCCGCCAATTTTTACTCCAATGTATGCAATGTACCATGGTGCCTATGGTCATACATTAGAAGCACCAACAAACGATTGGGATGGTGTTCGCTGGCAGTATGATGCCATTATGGGTGCACTGAAATTTGCTACGGAGAATAAGCAAGCAATGATTACCGATCAAATTGAAATGTTTAAACGTGGTATCAACTTTGACCATCCGTTCCATAAGGACGGCTTTTTCCCAAAAGCATACATCCTACCGGTTAAAGAACAGGATCCAACTGTAACGGATAAAGCCGTTAAGCATTTGCTGAAAAACGATATTGAAGTGGTACAAGCCGCAAAAAGCTTCACTGTTGATGGAAAAAACTATCCAAAAGGAACCTATATTGTAAAAATGGATCAAGCCAAGGCTGGTTTAGCTAACACGATACTATGGGATGGAGAGGATATCTCAAACGATACACCAGCAATGTATGATATTTCGGCATGGAGCTTACCAGAGCTTTGGGGCTTTGAAGCTATTTCAACGGAAAATGATGTGAATGTAGTTACAACTAAAGTTAATCAGGTTACAGAACAAGGTGCGGTTACCGGAAAAGGACCATTTGTTATACCGAATAGTTCTGTAAAAGCTGTTAATCTAGTAAATACACTACTTCAGCAAGGCGTATCTGTGAAGCGTGATGAAAACGGTGACTTTTATGTAGAGGCAGCAGCTAATCAAATTGGTGCAGCGGTCAAGGCATCTGGCATCCAAGTTGGAAGCACTGAAAAGGTACCAGCAAATGCCGCTAAACTATCGAGCTTAAAAGTGGCAATCTTGAAGGACGGCGGCATGGGAAAACAACAGTCCCACAGCGGTACAAAGCTGGCACTTAAACGACTTGGTTTTGCTGTAACCGAAGTGACGCCTGTAGAAGTTGCTGAAAATGGTTTAAGTGGATTTGATGTATTTGTATTTAGCGGAACTGAAAGTCTAATCGCCCTGCCAGATAGATTATCAGCTGCTAATAAAGAATTTGGCTTCCAAGCTGCCAGCCAATTTGATTCTTTTAAAAACAATGTTTCTGATTTTGTAAGTAAGGGTGGAAAGTATATTGCGGTTGGTGCAGGGGCATCGAGCGCAACCAAAACCCTAGGGCTTACTGATGATACCATTAATACCGCCGGATCTAACAGTAACGGAATCGTAAAGGTGAATTATTCGGGAACTGGGGTAGCTGCCGGTTATGACCAGGATGATCTTGGTTTTGTTTACCGCCCGGTTTGGTATACTGGTACAGGCAATGATGAAGTAATTGCTAGTTTAGGAAGCGAAGATGATTTCTTTATGGCTGGCCATTGGATTAATAAAAAAGCGGAAGCAAAGGGTCAGGCTGTCATTGTGAAAGAGCAGGATAAAGATGTAACACTAATTGGATTGGAAGCTGGTTTCCGTGATCATACAGATTACTTGTTCCGACTATTATCCAATGCCATTTTTGAAAAATAAAAATGAAGTAGAGGGCCTGGCTTAAAATATGAGTTAGGCCCTTTTATATGTAGTGTTAAAAAGTGTTCAGGTTAAAAGTTTATATAATTACCACTTTGGTTAAAACGCAGCAAAAAACTAATGAATGACAGTCACTTCATTCGCCCATACTACTACGGGTGATGCAGAATGCCATGTCAATCAAGTGACGAATTGCGGCAATTGGTGGAAGAAGCAAAACGATGCACAAAAGAGGGAAAGGTCGCAGATTATATTCCTGAATTGGGTAAAGCAAATCCAAATGCCTTGTCGATTGCGATAAACTATCCTGACGGAAGATGTATCTCAGCGGGAGATATTGATAAGAAGTTTACGCTGCAAAGTATTTCAAAGGTTATTAGCTTAGCTCTTGTTCTAATGGAACATGGCTTTCGCTACGTGTTTGAACGGGTTGGGATGGAACCGACTGGAGACCCGTTTAATTCGATTGCCAAGTTGGAAACCATGGCTCCGGCCAAACCATTAAACCCGATGATCAATGCCGGGGCCCTTGTTGTCACTCATATGATAAAAGGGGGTTCAGTGGAGGAGCGGTTCAATCGATTATTAGGCTTTATTAGGGAATTGGCTGGCGCCCCTGCTATTGGCTATAGCGAAAAGGTAGCCCGCTCAGAGTTTGAATCGGCGAATTTAAACCGGGCATTATGTTATTTTCTCAAGCAGCATAAAATCATCACTGAGGATGTCGAAACATTATTAGATTTATATACAAGACAGTGTGCGGTGGAAATGAATTGTCTGGACTTGGCGAGAATCGGTATGATTTTTGCGATGGATGGAGTGGATCCTCTTAACGGGAAGCGAATTTTGCCTGACGATGTAGCAAGAATTTGCAAAACCTTTATGGTTACGTGCGGAATGTATAACGCATCCGGCGAATTCGCAATAAAAATTGGTATTCCTGCTAAAAGTGGTGTATCAGGCGGAATCATGGGGGCGGTTCCAGGTAAATTTGGAATTGGCATTTTCGGTCCAGCATTAGATGAAAAAGGAAACAGTGTGGCCGGACTTAAACTTCTGGAACTTTTGTCAAGAAAATATCAGTTGAGTATGTTTTAAAGGGATTCCTTAAATGAACAATAGGGACGGTTCTTGCATTTGATACGCTAGAACTTTCCCTATGTTTCATTATTTGTAAGATGTGGTGTAATAATATATAGCAGTTTCTGCGATAAGTAGAGTCGTGGATCCTATATCAGCAATCATTTTTAAAAAGAACATAGAAAAATCTATTAAAATCCCTATGAATATACTGTATATTATTCCAATACTTTGATATACTTTAACCCAAATATAGAGGCAAGGGGTACAAACCGTGTCAAAATCAAAATTACAATTCTGGCTCATTCAAATTTTGCTTATTTTATCAATTATTTTCGTTTCAACAAAAATCACCTTTATGTTTAAGCCGATAGGAGTCTTTTTCTCAACGGTTTTCTTTCCAATTCTGATCACTGGATTTCTTTATTTCCTTTTAAATCCGTTAGTGAATTTTCTCGAACGTAAAAAGCTGCCAAGAATAGCCTCGATTCTTATCATATATGTCGGGTTTATTGGCCTCCTTGTGTTGGCGATTAGCAGCTTGGTTCCAATTGTTTCTAAACAGGCGACGGACCTTGCCAACAATTTGCCGGTCTTTGCCCATGAGATTACTGAGTTTTTAAAAAATATGGTTAAGTCTTCAGAGTTTAAAAGCTTTCGGGATACTCAGAGTGAAATTATTGATACGGTACAGCAACGGTCAATGGAATTTGCAAATACATTGCCAAAAACCCTGACGAATGCACTATTGAGTTTGTTTGGAATGGTCACCAATCTAGCTATTATACTTGTCACAGTACCATTCCTATTATTTTATATGTTTAAGGATGGTCATAAATTTCCAAAAGCCGTTTCAAAATTTTTTCCGTCAGGTTACAGAGATGAAGGCCTAAAGATTTTGAAAGAAACAGGGGAGACATTGTCTGCCTACATCCAGGGGCAGGTTATGGTTGCCCTGGCAGTCGGAACCTTGTCTTTTATCGGTTATTTAATCATTGACATGCCATATGCGTTAATCTTGGCGCTTATTGTAGCCTTCACCAATATCATCCCATATGTTGGGCCAATCATTGGCGGTACTCCCGCTGTGCTTGTTGCATTCTTTGATTCTCCAACAAAAGCTTTACTGGTCATCGTCGTCATCCTAGTCGCCCAGCAAATAGAAGGAAACTTCCTGTCCCCGATGATCTTAGGAAAGTCATTGGATACGCATCCAGCAACCATCATCATTATTCTATTGGCCGCAGGCAATCTGGCAGGAGTACTTGGAATGGTATTGGCTGTCCCAACCTACGCCGTTTCAAAAGTAATTGTTTTAAACCTAGTCCGATTTTTGAGAGCGAGAAAAGCTGCAAATAAGATCGTAGAGGGAACTTGAGTCTTAGACTCAGGTTCCTTTTTGAAACAGGGGTGAAACACGGGGACGGTTCTCGTGTGTCAGAAAATGAGACGCAAGAACCGTCCCCGTGTTTCAGGAATATTTTATATATGTAATTTACATATAAAGGTGGTCTGTTGTATAATAGGTGTAAATTACATATATAAGTAGGAAATGGTATTAGGGAACTTACATCGAATGGAGGCTTTTTTATGAGTGATCAAGAAGAAATTTTGCTTTATAAAACTTCTCGAATCCTTAATAAAGACACAAGCATGATGAGGTTAAACGATATTATTGAGGAGCTGGTAAATATTATCGAGTTAAACGCAAAGAATAGCAAAAATACTAATTGATTATAACTTTGTGGTAGCTGCTTGTATCGAATAATCTGAATAGATCGGGTGATAATAATCCCATGATTCTTTTAAACAAGGAGTGGGATAATGTATCAAATAGCTGATATCACAGAAAATCAGAAGGAAATGATAAAGCAGCTTGAACATGAATTAGGCTTAGTGTTAATTGCATACGACGATAAAAACGGCGGGCAGATGAAGGAATACAGCAAGGACCTGAAGTAATAACAAGGAACCTATAGAGTGGACATTTTGAAAAAAGTCACCCTATAGGTTTTTTTGTGCAGAGTGAAACATGGGGACGGTTCTTGTGCATCATGCTTGTGATGCAAGAACCGTCCCTGCGTCTCATCCTGGGATTTTTAAAGTTTGTCCCACATAAATTGTGTCTGTTGTTAGGCCGTTTAGTTCTTTAATAGCGGTGACGGTAGTGTTATACCGTTTCGCAATGGCTGATATGGAATCACCGGACACCACTTTGTACGTAATGACTGTTGAATTCACTTGTGTAGTGTTTGTGGTCGTGATTTTTAAAGTTTGCCCTATATAAATCGTATCAGTTGTTAACTGGTTTTCTTCTTTAATGGCTGTCACTGTCGTATTATACCGATTTGCAATGACCGATAATGAATCGCCCGACACTACCGTATAGTTCACGGTGGTGGCGGTCGCAGCAGGCGCCGGCGTAGGTGCAGGTGTTGTATTCGTCCCTGTTGTGTTCGGTAATGTTAATGTCTGGCCAACATAAAGAGTGTCGGTAGTCAATTTGTTGATTTCTTTAATTTGGCTGACAGTTGTATTGTATCGAAGGGCAAGTGAATATAAATTATCGCCCGCAACAACTGTATACGATACATAAGATGGAGCAGGTGGACCAGCCGCTTCCAAAGGTGGAGGAGTCTGAGTTACAACCACGGTTGTCGGAAGCGTAGTCGCATAACTGTTCCAAACCTCTTTGTTTTCCTGTCCGATACTCCAGTTTCCAACACCGAGCAAATTATATTTACTAATCAGCAGTAATTTTTGCCGAATCGATTCCTCGTTTTCGTACCAGATGCTATAGGTACCGGCAGTCAAAGTAGTACCCCCAACAACCGGCTTTGGGTCTCCGTCTCTAATGGTAATAATGGCTTTTGGCGTTTTACTTACTTCATCAAAAACAACCGTTCCATTATATTGTTTAATTAATTGTTCCACCTGCCAATTTGAAATTCCAAAGCCTCCATAGGTTTGTCCCTGAATCCAGTAGCGTCCATATTGAGCAATACCAAGTAAAATTTTATTAGAAGCAACATTTTGATTAAGGGCATATTGAATCGACCTTTCCACCCAAGGGAGACTGGCAACAGGGCCTGCTTCTCCACCCGGATAGCTTTCGTCGTAACTCATGATCATTATATAATCAGCATATTTCGCTAAGCGGTTATAGTCATACGAACCATGCCAGCCTGTCGTCCAGCCATTAGGATTTGCCGCAACCGCCACTGAAACTTCCTTCCAGGCTGGAATCTTTTCCCGTAATAACCGAACAAATTCTGTATAGTTGGCCCGGTCCACTTCCGTGACATTTTCAATATCCACGTTGACACCATCCAAGTTAAAGCGGGCAACGGCATCGGCAATCTGTTGGGCGGCAAGTTCTTTATTGGCGAGCATAGCACGGCCGAGATTTCGATCCCAATGATTACTTAAGAATGGGACCACCCGGATTCCTTGCAAATGCATCGCTGAAATGAAGGCTGGGTCCAAGCTGTACGTTAGTTTCAATGTACCGTTGGCATTGATATCAAAATAACTTGGCGACACGGTATTGACGGAACTTGCGGTTTGGTTCACCATCGAGCCGTAATCTTGAGTATTGCCAAAATACATATAGCCAAGATTGACTACTTCACTTGCCATTACTGGTAATCTCAACAGCTGATTTGGCTGAATGGCATCATTGGACAACTGATTCAGTGCCATTAATGCGTCAACCGTGGTGTTATAGCGTTTGGCAATCGTATACAGGGTTTCGCCAGCTGTAGCTGTATGGCTGTAAAGTGGAACCGAGGCTAAGGTACTGATATTTCCTGCAAAGTCCGTTTGATATACAGAAGCCGTCGCGGCGCCGGTCATATCTGCTTGGTCTAGATAGAATTTTAAGGTATAAAAACCTTCCGCGTCCGCTGTCCCAGAAGTGCTCATTAACTCTGCCCCATTTGTGTTGCGAATGGTTGCATAAACGACAGAATAGGGTTCTGCTGTGCCAAGCATCGTATAAATCGGACGTTTATTTTCAAAACCAAAGCCGTTTTTGGATATGACTGGATTTGGAACAACGGTATCTTTTACAACAGTTGAAGTTTGAACGATACTTGCATTTCCTGCTTTATCAATCAGCATGATTTCCAGCGTTAAGTTTCCATCTTTCAAACTGGCTAAATCAAAGTTGAGATTAAATTTGCCGTTTGAAATCATGGTGTTTTTGACTATATTGGTGGTCCCATCGCTAACGGTGGTTTTAACCGAAGCACCTTCTTCCACAGAAGAACCACTGACAGAAAATTGATTTTGATTTAACAGATTCACATATGGTGCCATGGTTGTTACTGGCACTTCCGGTGCAGTTGTATCCTTTGTTATGGTCAGAGGCTGAAGCTGGCTCCTGTTCCCGGCAGCATCAGTGGCCACAACGGCTACTATAATATCCCCATCCTTCAGGCTGCTAACATCAACAGGCAGAGAAAAATTGCCTCGCGAATCCGTTACGGTAGTTTTAATCAGACTGGTTACACCGTCTGAAATGGTCAAGTCCAGTGTGATAAGCGGTTCAGCAGTACCACTTAGTTTATAGGTGTTGACGTTTCCGCTAAAAATACTTGAAGGCTGGTTAAATTGGATACTCGATGGACCGAGCGTATCTTTGTTCAGCGTCTTGACGGTCAATGGGCTCATATTACCGGCTTGGTCGACTTGGGATATTTCGAAACGGATATCGCCATCATTTAAGTTGGACAGGTCTGCGGGAATGGTGTATCCGCCAGTTTCATTCACCTGCCCGATTGTTTCAACGCTTTTGCCTGTCCCGTCGAAGGCTTTGATGTTCACCTGTGCATTTGGTTCGCCAGTTCCGTTTAGTAAAAATGAGCTCTTGTTTTCCAGATTTATAAAATTGTTATTATTTAAGATTGGTGCAAGGGGAGCACTTGTATCTTTCGCAACAGTCATTTTTCCAGCTGGGCTTTTGATACCCGTTGGACTTGTTTGCACAGCCAAAATGTTGAGGGCACCATCCTTCAGACCAGTTACATCCACATTAGCAATAAATTCGCCGTTTGCATTCGCAACAGCAGTTGTTGTAATGGCATTACCTAAAGTCCCATCTGAAACAGATATGTCCACTCTTGACCCCGGCCGGGCAGTCCCGAATATCGGATAATTTGTAGCTGTTTGGCTGTTTATTACTTTCGCATTTCCGATCAGCGGTGCATCCAGACTAGTGTCCTTTGTAATCGTCGTTTGTCTGATGGCGCTAATGTTTCCCGATGGATCGATAGCCCGTGCGGTGACGGTTAATTGCCCATCATTTAGAGAAATCAAATCGGCATTTGCACGAAATTCACCTATTTCATTGGCAATTGCTCTCATCGTTACATTTGGATGGACACCGTCTGAAACGGTCAAATCCACGAAAGCTCCAGGGTCAGTTACTCCAAAAAGGGTGTAATTTTTTACAGTCTCAATCGTTACTTTTACGGTACCATCTAGAACAGGTTCATTAACAATGGTATCTTTCGTGACAATTAATCGGCTTTCTGGACTTCGGTTTCCTGCCTGGTCCGTTGCTACAGCGGTAATTGTAATTGTTCCGTCTGATGAGCTGGAAGTGTCAACTTTTGTTTCAAACCTGCCGCTGACATCAGCTTTTATTTGAAGCAATTTTGCTGGACTGATTCCATCTGATAGTGTTAGATAGACGGTTGCGTTTGCTTCAGTAGTCCCTGAAATGGAAGTACTTGCCTGATTGATTGAAGTAATTTTACTAATTGAGTTTAGTAAAGGTGCTGCAGGTGCTGTTGTATCGGCAGTGACTGTGCTGCCTGCTGAAATTGTTAGGATCTGGCCGACAAAAATCAAATCGCTTGTTAATTTATTTGCTGCTTTAATTTGATCCACAGTCGTGTTAAATCGTTTGGCAATAAGTGATAAAGAGTCGCCTCCTACAACTGTATAGGTTGTGGTGGTTACTGGAGCAGGAGGAGTCTGCTTCTGTACCGGTTCCGGGCTTTGAACGGTTTGTGTCTGCGATACTATTAAGACTTGCCCGACATAAATGCTATCAGTAGTTAAATGGTTTAGATTTTTAATTGTATCCACGGTAGTGGCGAATTTTTTTGCTATTTGATATAACGTATCACCTGCTGCAACTTGATATGTACTCGTTGTAGTTGTGGTGTTTTCCACCGTAGGGGCAGGTGTTGGAGCAGGCGCGGGTTCCGGAGCAGGTGTCGGCGCTGGTGCAGGTGTAACAGCTGTTGTTTGCTCAACAGTCCTTGGAATCCTTATTTTTTGTCCAATCGAAAGGAAATCGCTCGGAAGCTGATTATAAGAACGAATACTATCAACGGTTGTGTTAAACTTCCTCGATATCGAATATAAAGAGTCACCTGCAACGACGGTATATGTATAAAAAGGCAGGTTTAATACCTGGCCTACATAAATGGTGTCGGAAGTTAAATTGTTTGTAGTTTTAATAGACGATACTGTTACATTAAACTTCCTTGCAATTGAATATAAACTGTCGCCAGCCTGGACTTTATACACATCGTATTGACCGGTTTGCTGAGTCTGAACAGCGATTGTAGTTTCTGCACCTGCCCTTGTAATGTTGGAACCAAAATAAATAGTCGTTACCAAGAGTGAACCAGCCATAACCTTGGCCGCATTAATATTTAAATAAGGGAATCTTTCCCTGATTAAATGATCGATTTGTACTTGGAGAGTTTTTTTTCTGAAATCCGAGGGTCCCAGTTCATTCGAAAACTCCTCCAAATAAGAATCGAGGTAAACCACTAACGTAAACCCGCCTCGTTCTTGAAGCAACTCATATCTTTTAATCTCCACTTAACCACCTCCATTTAATAAAATGAAACATGAGGACGGTTCTTATGCATCATTTTGATGCATAAGAACCGTCCCCATGCCTCACCTTAAATAAAGATTTAAGGCAAAGGAGATTTATAACGCATGGAGAATTTTCTAAGATATGAATTAAGAAGACTGGCTTCTAGTCGAGATGAGTATGAATTGATTGTCCATCTTGATAGCCAATTAACGGAGTTTGCAGGTGAATTGGGGGCAATTCAGAGGGATAGGAAAGATATTACTTCGTTGGCTAAACAGCTTTTAAAGGATCGGTACCCTTATTTAAAAGTAACAGTGATTAAGGTCATTCTTGGAGGAGTGGCAGCAGCCTCGATTCCGCTGACACATCATTCAACAGCATATGCGGAGGATTCCAACGGAAACAATCCTTCACAGATGGCGCACGCAGACTCTATCTATTATCACGTTTCAGCCGGAGATACTCTATGGGGATTATCCGTTAAGTTTGGAACGACTGTTGATAATATCAAGAGAGCAAACCACCTGACTACTGATAGTTTGAGTGTAAATCAGCTTTTAATCATCCCGAAGGCATTTCACACAGTAGGTACAGGGGATTATTTAACTGTTCTTGCCAAAAAATATGGAACGACAGTTGAGGGTATCAAGCTGGCAAATAATCTAAACAGTGATGCCACATTTCTTGGGCAAACACTAATTATTCCCTTCTTAATAGGTAGCGGACCGACAATTGGGCAGGCCCAAGAGGTAATTCAGGCACCACCCCAAAACCCAACTATTTCAACATATACGGTTGTTTCGGGTGACAGTTTGTCTGTTATTGCAAAACGGTTTGGTACGACGGTTGAAGTGCTAAAAAGCACCAATCAATTAACATCCGATTTCCTCAGAGTTGGACAAATTTTATCGATCCCCCAAACTGCTAATGAAGTTCAAAAGCCTGTATCCGAACGTCCCCTTGAATCAGTACCATCGCAGGAACCAGCGAATGTTCAATATACCGTTGCCGCAGGAGACACTTTATGGGGAATTTCTGCGAAATTTACAGTAAGTTTAGATACATTGCGAATAGCCAATAAATTGCCAAATGATTTGCTACACATCGGTCAGACTCTAATCATTCCAAATGGGCAAGCGGGTGTTACAGCCCCAACAGTTTCAACGGAACCAACTGCTTCCTCCAATCTCGAGGAAACAACGTATACTGTAGTACCAGGGGATACTTTATTTTCGATTGCAAAGCGGTACAATCTTACAGTCAATCAATTAAAACAAGCCAATCAATTAACGAGCGATAATCTCCATGTTGGCCAATTACTAACTGTTCAGATGGCATCGGCAGCCAAGGACACTGGAAGAGGCGGTGCAGTGACGGCGCCTGATCCTGCTCTACCCGGGCCATCTGCAGCTCCCGGTATCGATTTGGCAACGATTCAAAAGAATCTACAGATACTCGGCTACTATACCGTCCCAACTATGACTGGAAGCTATGATGCCACAACAACACAGGCGATCAAAACCTTTCAGGCAGATTACAGTCTTCCTGTGACAGGGACAATCAATGAAGCAACAAATACCGCCATTAACCACGCGGTTATTAAGAAAGAATTAGTCACGGACACAGCTAAATATCGCGGTGTTCCTTACAAGTGGGGTGGTGTGACCCCTAATGGCTTTGATTGTTCGGGATTTGTCTATTACATGTTCAATCAGCATGGTGTAAACATGTCCCGCAATACTTCTGAAGGACTTTTTAAAACAGGGACACCCATTGACCGGTCTCATTTACAGCCTGGAGATTTGGTTTTCTTCGCTGTTAACACACCTGGAACCATTTCACATGTAGGTTTTTACTTAGGGGACAACCAATTTATTTCTGCGACCAGCTCCAATGGGATTGCTATTCAACCATTAGATAGTGGATATTGGGGGAAATATTATGTCGGTGCTAAAAGAGTATATTGAGGCGCGGGGACGTTTCTCATGCATCAAATTGATGCACGAGAAACGTCCCCATTATTATTGGCTTTTTAATCTCCCATCCCCAGAATACACATAATTAAACAAGCTAATCGAATAGGTAAACAGTAACTAAGTTACGAATGTTTTGGTTAATGGTAAAATATTAATGAAAACAGAAAAGTTCTTACTCTCGATGAAGAAAAATAAAATATGAAAGCAAGCAGGCCCTAAAGGAACTTTCCATTAGTGCAATATTTAATTTTTCGCCAAATGGAATATTGGCGGAATTGAGGTCGCAAATATGTTCGCTAATTTATTTTTATTGAGTTTTGTAATAGGTTCCAATTTAATTATCGGAATTTTATTAGGGTTGTCGGGGATTTCTGGTTTTCTCCTGCCTTTGATTTATGTAGGTGTTTTAAACATGCCCGTGCATGATTCCCTTGCACTTAGCTTCTTATCCTTTTCAGTCTCAGGCATCATCGGTGCCTATTCCTATTGGAAATCCAAAAACATGGATTTAAAATTGGCACTTTACTTGAGTATTGGCAGTCTTCCCGGTGCCTTTTTGGGTGTGCAAATTAATGTGATGATTTCGGATTTCCTGGCAAAACTCCTTCTTTATATTTTCGTCTTGTTTGCAGGCTTATCCATCTTATTGAAGAAAAATAAAAAAAACACAAATGCACTAAATGGCAATAGCCATTCGAAAATTCTTGATCATTCATTAATGGTTGTTTTGCTCGGTTTCATTACATCTGCCATTTGCTCATTAACAGGAGCAGGCGGTCCTATTTTACTAGTGCCGTTATTAGCAAGTCTTGGGATCAATATTAGGGTGGCAGTAGGAGTGAGCCTGCTAAACTCCGTCGTCATTGCCATTCCGTCTATTTTCGGATATTTTGCCCATGCAAGTACGCTAAATACACCCTCGTTAATAATCGCTAGTCTAATAGGGACAATTGTCGGGATTGTAACAGGCGCCCGCTTCGCTACGAAGGTGCCTATTCACCAATTAAAAATGGCCATCGCCATCATCACCATCCTTTCATCAGTTTACATGCTTGTCATGCTAAAAATGGGGGCCTAATGGATAAGAGGGGGTAATCCCCCTCTTTTTTATATAACGAGATTTAACAGGACAGGGTATTGACTCTGTTTATTATATGCTTAACAATGGGTCCCCTGTATGGGTTATTATCAATTCGAGATTTGCCTCTCTCCCTCAAAGTGAATATTCGACTTGGAATACAGCATCAGGGAAAGTACAAATTACCTATAGAGAGCATAGTGTTTTATTAGTAGGCTATGACGAAAATAATGTTTATCTCAAAGATCCATTAGCGGAACAGCCGTATAAATCTGTTCCAAGAAATAGTTTTGAAGAATCATGGATTCAAATGGGGCAACAAGCAGTAAGTTATCAACAAAATTAATTATCTGAGTAAACGCGGCGGGAAGAAACTGCCGGGTTTTTATCTACCTAAAATATTTATAAAAGTATCCAAAATTAGTCGATAACTTTTATTTTTATAATAGTGCTAGTATTGTTATATTGAGGATGGAAATTCGTAAAAAAATTTTATAAAAAAGGAGCAAATAGCATGATTAGGGTTGTGTGCAAATCTAAATTAAAACCGGACGTAAACGTTGAGGAATATCTTAAATTGGCGAGTGAAGTGATTACCGAATCGAGAAAAGAAAAAGGCTGTTTCATGTATACGCTTCATGGTGATATCAACGATCCGACCATTTTCGCTACAATTGAAGAATGGGAAGATGAAGAAGCTTTGAGACAGCACGATAATAGTGAACACGTTCGGAGAATTGTGCCAGAACTTAGGAAACGACGAGAAAGTACAGAAATGAATATTTATAAAGTATTAATATAATCATTTGCAGGCCCACTATTAAGTGGGTCTTTTTTTAAAATGGCAGGGTGAACAAATATATTGATATATTTTTATTTTGTTGCAATAATTAAGAAATATCAAAATACTAAAGCAGTATTTTTTATAGGAGGGAACGCAATGTCAGAGATAAAAACCGCACTCATTGTCGGCGGCGGAATCGGCGGCCTTGTAACGGCACTTAAACTTAATCAAGCCGGAGTGTCTGTCCGCGTTTTCGAGAGTGTAGAAACGATAAGAGCGCTGGGAGTGGGGATTAACCTTCTACCACATGCTGTCAGGGTCCTCACCGAGCTCGGCCTCGCAGATGAACTTGAAAAAACTGGCCTGCCAACCGCTGAACTCATGTATGTTAACAAATTCGGCAAGAAAATTTGGCAGGAACCACGTGGTAAAGCTGCCGGCTATCATTGGCCGCAATATTCGATTCATCGCGGACGCCTGCAAATGCTGCTGTTAAATGCTGTCATTCAAAAATTAGGGGAGGATTCAGTTTTAACCGGACATCATTTGCAATCGTTTGAACAGACAGGAGACACGGTGACGGCTAGGTTCATCAATCGAAAAACAGGAGAGTCTCTTGGCTCTTACAATGCGGACTTGATGATTGCCGCCGATGGCATCCACTCGGTTGTCCGAAAAACGTTTTATCCAAATGAAGGTCTGCCAAAATTCAGCGGCCGGATCTTATGGCGTGGAATTACCGAAGCTGATCCATTTTTGACCGGAAGATCAATGATCATGGCGGGTTACCAAGATCAAAAGTTTGTCGCCTATCCAGTTTGTCCGGAAACCGCAGCAAAAGGGCGCTCTTTGGTTAACTGGATTGCAGAATTGGCGATTGAAGATGAAATGCCTGACCGTGCCGACTGGAATAAAAAAATTGATAAGGAAAAATTTGCTCCGCAGTTTGCAGCATGGGATTTTGGCTGGCTGAATGTTCCGCAGCTAATCGAGGAAACAGATGCAGTGTATGAGTTCCCAATGGTTGACCGTGACCCGCTTCCCGCTTGGACCTTCGGACGTATCACGTTGCTTGGAGATGCAGCCCATCCTATGTACCCAATCGGCTCCAATGGTGCTTCACAGGCGATTTTGGATGCAGATGCCCTAGGAGAGGCCATTTTAGCAGACCTGACTGCAGAACAGGCATTGAAGGCATATGAAGAAGCCAGAATAGAACCAACTGCCAACATTGTTATGGCAAACCGGAAAAATGGGCCTGAAATGGTCATGCAAATCGTCGAAGACCGCGCACCTAACGGTTTTGCCAATTTAGATGATGTCATTTCCCAGCAGGAATTACAGGATATCGCCAATCAATACAAGCAAATTGCCGGTTTTGATCGCGAAAAATTAAACAGCAAGGCGGGGAAACGGTAATGGTAGAACACATTGTTTTACTGAAATTCTCACCAAAGACAACTATAGAACAAAAGCAAGAGACAATTAGCCGGACACTGCTGCTAAAAGAAGTAATCCCCGGTATTATGGATATACAGCAAGGAATCAATTTTTCAAATAGGAGCAAAGGTTTTGAAATTGGATTAACGGTCCGATTTGAAGACAGAACGTCCTTGGAAAACTATGGACCACATCCGGCACACCAAGAGGTTTTCGCCTATTTACAGGAAATTGGGGTCGAAGACATCATTGTCGTTGATTTTGAATTTTAATATTTTTTTAGCATTATGCTTTAATGCTTAAACGCGTTTTAGTATTTAAGAAAACAAAATTATAATTTGCGATAAATATATGTAAAGGACCCCTAGAGGTCCTTCTTTCATTTTACGTTCTCTGGATAAATTCAATATTTTTGCAAATAAAGAGACTTCCCAGTTTGCCATTCAGCGTAACAAACTTCCTTGGGATTTTTAACCCCGCCTTTATCCAACTCCTTATAAAGCCAATTCTCATCTAACCCGGCTTGTTTAAGGTTCTCTTCTAAAATTTCGCCGTCACTGATAATGGTAAGTGGAATTGTTTTCTGTTCCGCTTTGATTTTTAAATCCTTGCATGTTGGAGTATCCGCCTCTGGCTTCTTCAGAATACTAATTCCGCCGCTGTTTTCATAAATGGCATACTCTACCTCTTCGAGAGAAAAAACGTCTTTGGAACGCAGGAACTGCTTTAATTGATCCAAATCCAACCGGTTCTTTTTCATTTCTCTCCAGTCAATCTTCCCTCTGTTAATAATCATCGAAGGCTTACCCTCAAAAAACAAGCGTAATTTCCGCGATTTCTGTGTAAGCAACTCTGTAATATAAATAAGGAACCCCCACACACCAATAGCTAGAAGGACTTTCAAAATGCCGGCACCATCATCAAAGACCGCACTACTTAATAAATCACCTAGGACTAATGCTGAAATAAAATCGAATGGAGTAATTTGACTTAATTGGGTTTTTCCTAAAAATTTTACAGTAATAAAAAGGGCAATATATCCAATTACCAATTCAAAGATAATATCCACGTAACTCATAAGCTGCCTCCAATTTATTCATACTGTAATGTTATGGACATCGGGGCTATTTCCTAAACGAGAAATTCATGATATTAGGGCAATTGAACTAGTTTTGTTCAAAACAATTTAATTTTAGAAAATTTAAACTAAAATAGAGGAAATAGAAAAAATTTACAGAATTAAAACATAAACATGTTAATAAAATGTACAAATTGGGTTTTAGAAACATGTAAGCGCTTTATTGGTGACGCAATGAGAATTTGGGTGCAAGGGATTTATTAAAAAAACACTAAAAGAGGTGTATGAAATGAAAGTAAGTCCACTTGAGTTTATTGAATGCGTTGAACTAATGGTAGCAGCTGAGGAAAATCGGTTAATATTAGACGGAACGACGATAAAAATTTTTGGTGAAGAAGTGGAATTCTAAAATTAAACCAGCATGTTCGAGTAGCAACATCATAACTAAAAGCCGCACAATTCACAGTGCGGCTTTTAATATAGAGATCAAGCTGTTCTATAGAATTGATATTTATCCCTAATCATACTAAAGAGTTTTAATAAGATGATAACAGCAATAAATAACATCATTGGAACGACAACTAGCACGAAGGATTGGCTGTCTGTTTGAGCTTTAGGAGACTTTGTACTTTCCCCAACTGCATTCCTTCCGGCTACGACATACGAATAACTGCCGCCGTCACGGAATGTAGCAGTTTTATCCTCAAAATTAGGTTCTGTTAGTTTTGTTGCAATAGGAGTATAGTCGCTGCTGAATCCAAATCTATTGATGGTTTTACGATAGACGGTATAGGACTTCGCTCCATATACAGGATTCCAAGTAATTGTAACGGAATTTTGATTATTCCTGTCAGCCATGACCCAATCTGGGGCAGCAGGAACTGTTGATATATTTGCATTATAGGGAGTATATCGGTCTCCACTCAATGAAGTGGGAATTACATGAACCATACGAGAAGCATGAGTGGAAAGTTCTGTGGTGAATCCTGAATCCAGGCTGCCTAAATCCTGATGGCTCCACATATCATGTACCATTGCTGAGCCCTCGACCCCCAAATCTGCCCATTTCACACTTACGTTTTGTGAAGCTGGTCCGGTATTAAAGAGTCCGATAGTGTAAGAGCCGTCCGGTAGTTTTTGATAGAATACTTGAGAGGCAGCGGTTTTGTATAGACGTTTCCCTGCTGCTCCACTTTGGTTGGCCCCAATAATTTCGTCATTTGTCAACAAGCTGATCCCGTAATCGTCTAGCTTTGTCAGGTCGTTCCCAATCACAAACTGGGATGCCGCAATCGCCCACAGAGATACATAAGTTCTTTTTTCCTCCTCTGTCAGGCCATCCTTACTTCCATTTGCCACATTAAGTGAATCAAAATCATTCCACCCGCCAGGACCTGCATGTTCGTGCCACTCTGCGGCATCATCAAATCTTCTAGACACCTTTTTCCAGTTTGTGAGAGTTGGCTTTCCATATGCCTCTACGTCGTGATCGGTTCGCCAGCCATTCGATAATTCCCTCCATGTAGAAGCATGTTTGATATCAAGATTATTGGACAGCTCCACATGAATCGGTCGTCCAGTTTTCTTCAACGCCCTTGCCCAGGCCTCGACATCTTGAATATCCTGGTTGCGGACACCATCAATTTTTAGATAATCCACCCCGTAAGAAGCAAACAGCTGAGCCCACGAATCAATATACTCCTGTGCCCCCGGCTTGGAAAAATTAATGGCATACATATTCTTGAAGTTAAAATTCACTTTTTGCCCTTTCCTGAAGTTCACAATATCTTTAGCGTGATAGGGCGTTCCCTCAATCGGCGTGTTTTGATCCACCGCACCTTGTGGAATACCTAGCGTAACATAGAGACCAAACTTTAAGCCTTTGTGGTGAATATAATCTCCAAGTGCTTTCATCCCGCTTGGAAATTTCTTTGGATCTACTACCCACCGACCATATTTATCAACGGTTGTGGTCCAATCAAGCATATAGTAATCATCCAAGTTAACATATTGGTATCCGTGCGACTTGAATTTTGCAGCCATTACATCAGCTGCATCTTTGATGTTTTGCTCCGTCGGTTTTTTCCGAATCGAGCTCCAGCTGCTCCAGCCCATAAATGGCCGGTCGGCTAAACTATTATAGGAAGAAGCTTTTGCCTCTTCTATGTCAAAAATGGATACGGGAAAATTTCCACAAAGTAAAAATGAGAATGATAGCAAAGTTGTAATAATTTTCTTAAGCATAGACATTTCCCCTATAAGCAGATAGGTATTAATAAATCTATAATAATACAGAAAAGTCTATATATTAATGAACAATATGTTCCAGCAAAATATGAAAAAATTCACATAATGTTCTAATCCACTCACGATCGGAAGTGTGAAAAAGTTATATAATAAAAGTGAATAAATGGTATTTATACCAATATGAGGGGGATAAGTAAATGCTGACTGATTATTCAAGAATCGTGGTTCCTTACGATCATTCCGAATTAAGCAAAAAAGCTTTAAAAATGGCAATGAATCTAGTAAAGCAAGACGAAAAAATTGAATTATATGTTGTCATGGTTATTCAACCGGAAATTCAGCTAGCTTACCATTATGCAGTTCCGATACAAGATCGGCGCGAGGAACAGTTTAAAGCGATCGAACCGATTCGCGAAGAAATAAACCAAGAGCTGCTTAAGCTTCCAAATAAGACAAGAACATTTGTGTTGGAAGGGGATCCTGCAAGAACCATTATCGATTTTGTTAGAAAGAATGACGCCGATTTTATTGTCATGGGAAGCAGAGGATTAAGCGGACTGAAGGAACTGTTCTTGGGAAGTGTAAGTCATTATGTAGTACAGAAGGCCAATTGCCCGGTTCTGATTGTAAAATAATTTCTAACCTATAATAAAAGGTTGTTCTTAAGTTCTTGGGAACAACCTTTTTATATTCATCTTAGCTAAGCTTACTAAAAAAGATGGTGAATCTTCAGAGAATTTAGAAAAACATTCTGAACTTTCAAGAAATTATGACAAGGATTTCCGGTGATATAAATAAACATGTTCACACGAATGACATATTTTATCAAAATCTTTGTTTTACATTTCGACACTCACATACAAAGTTCTTGTTTTTTTCTTTCTAATGATGGTGGTTCCTAATAGAATAAAGAATAAATTTGTAAAAAAAAGGTTAAAGTAGTCGGAATATTTAAATTTTAATAAACTGCGAAGTTTGTTACAATGAAAAACATGAAGGAAGGTCGGGGAGTTTGAAATAAAAGCTTTTTAAGAAAACTTATTTGTTTTGAGGGAGGGGTTTATATGGTATTCAAGGTAGCATTTTGGAGATTGTTAACAAAAAACCAGAAGTTACGATTGCTAATGCAAAAAGCTCATATAGAACATCATTCTGCTGGGCCCCGTGAATTATAGGGGTTCTTTTTTTATGTGTGTGCGTACAAAAATAAGAATATCAAAGGAATTTCCGTACTTGTTATTGAACTTAAATTAGTTATAGATGTAATGGACAAGTCGATAATTATGGGGTGAAACCTTGAGGAAAATTGTGATATCTGATATTCATGGCTGTGCAGCGGAACTGGATCAATTGATAACAAAAACTAATGCACAACCGGAAGAGGTAATTTTTTTAGGTGACTATGTCGATACAGGCCACGACAGTATGGCTGTACTTGATAGAGTACAAGAATGGTGCAGTCAAGGGGCAACTGCTTTGCTTGGCAACCATGATGATATGTTTTTGCAATGGCTAGCTGAAAAAGAAATTATCTTTTATTATGGCAGGGTTGGCGGAATAGCGACGATAAATAGCTGTTTACATAGACTTGGTATGGATCGGGTTGAATACTCAGAATTGCTGAATGACATGAAAAAGGAAAATGACATAAGAAACATCATCCTAGATCATTTTTCTTCGCAAATTTCATTTTTACAATCTCTCCCTTTATTTATCAAGGAACAGGATTTGATTTTTGTCCATGCAGGAATCCATCCGAAAAAAGGTCTGGAAAAAACTACAAAAGTGGAGTTTCTAAATATTCGGGATGAATTTATTTACGAATATCAGCATCCTGAAACGGTCATTTTTGGCCATACTCCGACCAGAAGGATCCATAAACAAAACAATGTTTATTTTGGTCCAAACCGGGTAATCGGAATCGATGGAGGCTGTGCTTTCGACGGCCAGTTAAACGCATTAATCATAAAGGATGGAAGTTTTGAGACGGAATCTGTTTTAAAAATAAAAGAAGGAAAATAAACATTATTTGGAGAATTAAATTTTAGTAGAATGTTAAAAATTTGAATGGAGGGACAAGGAAAATGCCAAATATCCCAACAGTACTGAAGGACTTGCGTTTACCTGTAATCGGTTCACCGCTTTTTATTATTAGTAATCCAAAATTGGTCATTGCTCAATGTAAAGCTGGAATTGTCGGCTCTATGCCGGCCCTAAATGCGAGACCGGCCTCACAACTTGATGAATGGCTGCATGAAATCACCGAGGAACTAGCAGCATATAACGCTCGTAATCCGGAGCGGCCTGCTGCACCATTTGCCATTAATCAAATTGTGCACAAGTCCAATAATCGCCTTGACCATGATGTGGAAATGTGTAAGAAGTATAAGGTTCCTATCATTATTACGTCGCTTGGGGCACGTGAAGAAGTAAATACCGAAATACATAGTTACGGAGGTATTGTGCTGCACGATATTATTAATAATACATTCGCACATAAGGCAGTTGACAAAGGTGCGGATGGGTTGATTGCCGTTGCCGCAGGTGCCGGTGGTCATGCTGGTGTGAAGAGCCCGTTTGCCTTAGTTCAGGAAATCCGTGAATGGTACGATGGTCCGGTTGCTTTGGCAGGTTCGATTGCTACCGGCAGTGCTGTACTCGCCGCTCAAGCAATGGGGGCTGATTTTGCTTACATTGGTTCGCCATTTATTGCCACTCACGAAGCTAATGCTGTAGAAGAGTATAAGCAGGCAATTGTAGATTCCACATCTGACGATATTGTCTATAGCAGTCTGTTCACAGGTGTTCCAGGAAACTATTTGGCACCATCCATACGTGCGGCAGGGTTAGATCCTAATGCGCTCCCTGAAAGTGACCCGTCTAAAATGAGTTTTTCAGACGGCAGTTCGAAACCGAAGGCATGGAAGGAAATTTGGGGTTCTGGCCAAGGAATTGGCGTCATTAATAAAGTTAGCGGTGCTGGAGATTTCGTTGACAAGCTTTATCAGGAGTATATGGCAGCGAAAGAGAGACTAGGTCTGGTTGTTGTTTAATGGCAGGATAAAATTAAAGCGGAAAAACTGACACAACTTTTGGAGTCAGTTTTTTTTATTGAATATCCATATTGCGAACAATGGACTGGTTATCATTCATAATCTATTGTATCAACTAGAAAAGGTGTTCAATATGAGAAACATGAATGAAGTGCAAATACAACCTATTATTGGGCAGGCATGGACAGGTAAACATGTTATCCTGCTTCATTGTACAAATAATAATCAATTCCTGCAGCTTTATAAAAGCTACCACGCACCGATTGAGCCCCCCCGGCATAATTGTGCAGAAACTTTATCACAACTTTTAAGTATCGGCTATTCTGTTGCGGCTATTACACCCATTTCTTCCAATCAAATTCAATATGTGCTGGTACTTTGAGATAGACCTGGGCATGCAGCGTGGGTCTTTTCTTATTCCGCTAGTTTATATACAATATATATAATAAAGAATGTATTGGAGAAATTGATTATGGAATATTTATCACTGAAAGACCATGTTTATAATTATATTGTTGATCAAATCAACAGTGGGAAATTGCTTGCAGGGGCAAAGTTAAATGAAAACAATATTTGCGAAAGCCTTCAAGTCAGCAGGACCCCAGTAAGGGAAGCACTCATCCAACTAGCGTCGGAGGGGCTGATTGATAATGTACCAAGGAAAGGGTTTGTCATAAAAAGTCTTACAAAGCAAGAGGCTGAAGAAACCTATTTTATCATCGGAGCATTGGATGGTCTCGCTGCTTCCTTGGCTGCACCGCTTTTAACCGAAAAGCACTTGAGTGAAATGGATTTCTACATACAGAGTATTGATTTGGCGCTGAATACCGAGAATTATCGAATGTATGATAAGATGCAAGAAGCTTTTCATAGTGTCTATTTATCTGTTTGTCCCAACAAAAGCTTAGTCAACCTTTTGCTTCAATGGGAAAAGAAATTTTTGAAAAATTTAGGGGAAAACGGCTCACAGGAAGGCTTGAAAGAAAAACTAATGCAAACCAATAATGAGCATCGAAAAATGCTTGAGCTTTTTAAAAGTAAAGATACTGTTGAATTGGAAAGAATATTGAAAGAAGTCCATTGGAACCCTGAAAAGGTGGAAAACCTGCCACTATAAGAAGAAAAACCCGAAAGATTTTGTTGATTATTCGACAGAATCTTTTTTTATTGACAGGAAAAAATAAAATATATAATATAAAGTATACAAATAACTGAATATTTGAAAAGGTGTTTAAATTGAAAAGGGTTTATTTTATTAAACTATTAAATTAAAAAAGGGGAAATTTATCTATGGCAAATAACACCAATGACCTTCAACGCGGCTTAAAACAGCGGCATATTACGATGATTTCCATTGGCGGAACAATCGGTACAGGTCTGTTCCTTGCTTCTGGTAATGTCGTTTCGAAGGCCGGAGCCCTAGGCGGCCCGATTGCCTATTTAGTGATTGGGATTTTAGTGTTTGTTTTAATGAAAGGTCTAGGCGAAATGTCTACCTTCATGCCTGTTCCGGGTGCCTATACATCCTATTCGGGGCTCTTTGTTCATCCTGTATTGGGCTTTATGGTAGGCTGGAATTTATCCATCAACGGATTCCTCGGCCTTGGCGCTGAAATCGTTGGGGGAGGAATGATTCTAAATCAATTTTTTCCTAATGTACCTCCTTCTGTCTTCTGTATCATCATTTCATTATTGATATTGGCCTTGAATTTAATCGATGTAAAATCATACGGGGAAGCAGAATACTGGTTTGCCGGCATCAAGGTTGTTGCTATTATTATCTTCTTAATTGTTGGTGTGTTAATGATTTTTGGATTGATTGGACATCAAGGATTTATTGGATTATCCAACTGGACAGACAAGTCCATGTTCCCTAACGGATTCGCAGCAGTTATTTTGATGATGACTGGCGTTATCTGGTCATATCTTGGGGTTGAAACCGTTATTACTGCATCTGGAGAAACAGAGAATCCTCAGAAAAATGTACCTAAAGCGATAAATACTATTTTCTTCCGGATTTTGCTTTTTTATGTTGGTTCCGTGACTGTCATGGGATTGGTTGTTCCTTACAAAGAAGTAAGCGTTTTAAATAATGGATATGCTGGTCTATTTGGGTTGGCAGGCGTTCCCGGCGCTGCCACCATAATGAATATTGTCATTCTGACTTCACTCGCATCTGCGGCAAATTCGATGATTTATGCCATCAGCAGAACGCTGGTCGCCTTGTCAAAAGAAGGAAAGGCTCCAAAAGCTTTGGGTAAAGTAAATAAACGCGGGATCCCGATGAATGCGGTTATTCTGACATTGTTCCTTGGACAAGTTTCTCTGATTACAAACTTCGTTTCACCAGATAAGGTGTTTGTATGGTTAATCTCCATCGCTGGTTTCAATACATTACTTGGCTGGTTCGGTAGTTTTCTTTCGCACTATAAATTCAGAAAATGGCTGGTGTCAAATGGCGGTTCTGTGGACAAACTAAAGTTCAAAACGAATATTTATCCACTTCCAACCATTATTTGTTTAATCGCATTAGTTGCGATTGCCTCTTATACGGCCTATAGTCCTGATACAAGATTTTCATTCTATATTGGAGCACCAATGCTAGTCTTGTACGCCATTATTGGTACCATCTTGTATAAAAAAGGAAAACTGAAAGATCCGGACTATAAGCCTTTCTTAGAGGCCCACATTAAAGAAACAGAAATAAAATAATGAATCTCACAAATTTTCATATTAGTAATGTGTAAAGGCGGGTCCCTAGTTGCTAGTATGTAAACTAGGGATTCGTCCTTAAATGGAGAGGAGAGAAACAGATTGGAAAAGAAAAACCTTGAATTGGCGGTGCAGCTTCGTCATGAATTACATGCACATCCTGAATTATCCAATTATGAAGTATGGACTAAACAACATTTAATTGATTTCCTAAAAGCAAACACAAAACTTGAAATCGTTGACCGGGGCCGCTGGTTCTATGCCATCTATCACTCTAATGTTGGAAAAAGAAACGTTGCCTTCCGTGCGGACTTTGATGCCCTCCCAATAGAGGAAACTATTAATCTTCCATACGGTTCTCAAATTCCTGGAGTGTCACACAAATGCGGACATGACGGGCACTCCGCAACTCTTGCTGGATTTGCGTTGGAAATCGATCAAAAAGGATGTGACAACAACGTCTACTTCTTATTCCAGCATGCGGAGGAAACAGGCGACGGTGCATCCGAGTGTGCTGTTTTTATCAAGGAAAATAACATTGAAGAAATTTTTGCTTGGCATAATATGAGCGGTTTTAAACACAATTCCGTATTGGTCATAGACGGAACAGCCCATTGTGCATCCAAGGGAATAAGCATACATATGGAGGGTGTACCTTCTCACGCCAGCGAGCCGGAGAAGGGAATCAATCCATCCTTTGCGATTGCCAAGGTCATCGATGCCATTCCTGGATTCATTGATCCTGATGTGAACGAAGGCATTGTTCTATGTACGATTGTTCAAGTGGATATCGGCGCCAAAGCATTTGGTGTTAACGCCAGCAAAGGTGTGCTTAGAATGACAATTCGTGCTCTTTATGAAGAAGAAATGGATAACCTTCAGAAGAATCTTGAGGAAGTTGCCAAGGCCGAAGCGGAGAAGTATGGTTTGAAGGTCAGCTTCGAATACCAAGATGAATTCCCTGAAACAGCGAATGACAAAGAAAGCTCCGATAAGATTCGTCAGGTTTGTAGAGATAAAGGATTTGATTTGATTGAGCTAGTGGAAGCGTTCCGAGGTTCCGAAGATTTTGGTCATTACACAAAACTCACCAAGGGAGCCTATACTTATATTGGAAACGGGGAAGATTATCCGAACCTGCACAGCTATGAGTATAACTTCCGTGATGATATCATTGAGACAGGTGTGGAACTGTTCAAAGGTTTAGCGGATTTGTAAAATTTAATAAAAAAATTAGAGGGTGTCCCAAAATATAGTTTGGGCCCTTTTTTGATTTTTATATAAATAAATCTGAAGTTACCATCAATAATAGTAAATTTACTTAAAAATATTTTAATTATAAAATGAATTTAGATAATTTCAAAAATTAAGGTAGCAACTAGAAAAGAAGGATATTTTAAAAGGGAGGTTATAACAAATTGTCGAAAAAGTCGTTTATGAAAGGTACGGTATCGGTTCCAGTTGCCTTTATGTTATTGCTAGGTTCAACTAATGCAAGTGCTGACACAAGTAAGCCGATGCCCGCTTCTAGCACTACCATCCTGGCCAATAAGGCAGTTTACAACCAGTTGGATTTTTCAAACAAGCAAGATTTTGATGATGCTCATAAAGGATTTATTTCGCCTTTACAAATGGATCCAATAAAGAATCCGGCTGGGAATGTGATCTGGGAAAGCAATCAGTATTCGTTTATAAAAGAGGATGTCCCGGCAGCGCATACGGTTAACCCAAGTTTATGGAGACAAGCCCAATTACAAAATATTTCCGGTTTGTTTAAAGTCATCGATGGGGTCTACCAAGTTCGTGGACAAGATTTATCTGTCCTTACCATTGTCGAGGGAAAAACAGGATTAATTGTTTTGGATACCCTTTCAACCGTGGAAACGGCTAAAGCGGCAATGGAACTTTATTTTCAACATCGTCCTAAAAAACCAGTAAGCGCCATTGTCATAAGTCATAGCCATGTTGACCACTTCGGAGGAATTAAAGGGGTATCTCAATATGCTGCCGATCCAAAAAAAGTTCCCATTATTGTACCGGACGGATTCAATAAAGAGGCACTAAGTGAAAACGTTCTTTTAGGCACCATCATGTCCCGGCGGGCGGGCTACATGTTTGGTAATCTCTTGCCTGCCAATGAACAAGGTTTTGTCACTTCAGGAATCGGACCGGGATTAAGTAATGGAACCTTCAGTTACATGCCTCCAACAGTGGAGATAAAAGATAACGTGCAAACAATGGAAATAGACGGGATTACTTTTTCGTTTCTATTAACACCAAACACGGAAGCACCTGCTGAAATGCACTACTATATTAAAGATTATAAAACACTGGTGGTAGCAGAGAATACAGGACACACCTTACACAATATCTACACGTTAAGAGGTGCCAAGACCAGGGATACATTAAAATGGGTAGAAGCACTTGATGAAACAATCGATTTATATGGTAGTGAAGATATTGAGGTCATGGTGACAGCTCACTCCTGGCCAACATGGGGTAAAGATCGTGTGTTCGAACAACTTAAAAACCAGCGTGATTTGTATAAATACATTCATGACCAAACAATCCATATGGCTAATTTAGGCTACACCGCAGATGAAATTGCTGAAAAAATTAAACTGCCAGAAAGCATAGACAAGGTTTGGGCGAATCGTGGCTTTTACGGGACACTAAAGCACAATGTAAAAGCGGTTTATAACTATTATTTAGGCTATTTCAGCGGCAATCCTTCCGATTTGGACCCGTTGCCTCAGGAAGAAGCGGGGGCTAAATATGTTGAATACATGGGCGGCGAAAAAAATGTTCTTAAACAAGCAAAACATGATTATGCCAAAGGTGAATACCGCTGGGTAGCACAAGTGTTAAAGCATGTGGTGATGGCAGACCCCAAAAATAAGGAAGCAAAGGATTTACTTGCCAAAGCATACGAACAGTTAGGATATGTGGCAGAATCCTCTGTTTGGAGAAACTTTTACCTGACAGGGGCCCAGGAGCTAAGAAATGGAGTGGCAGAATCGAAAGGCTCAGGCGGCATGATGAATCTCGATACGCTTCTGAACATGCCGATGGATGATTTCCTAAACTTAGTCTCGATTAAGTTAAACGGAACGAAGGCAGAAGGCAAAAATATGACTTTTAATGTGTCGTTCACAGATTTAAAAACGAACTATACAATTACCTTAGGAAACTCTGTTGTCAATTATAAGAAAGGTCAAACGGCATCAATGCCTGATGCCACGTTAGTATTAGATCGAGTAACATTCTATCTTATCGCTCTAGGAAAAGAAGATTTGGATAAAATGGAGGCTTCCGGAAAGGTATCCGTTACGGGAAACAAGGAACAATTTAAAGAGTTTTTATCTTTACAGGATAAATTTGATCCTAAGGTAAATATCGTGACACCATAAATATTTATATATGTGCTGGTTCCGAATCTATGCGGAACCAGCCTAAACTTAAATTTGATTGAATGATTATCTATCAATTTAATTTATATCATCATAATAATCGCTTAATTTTCTTAAATTTATTTTATGATAATATTAATCCTAAGATTAAGAATATTTCCAACTATTAAACTAGCATAATCAATCAGATGTATCAACTTTGTTCAATTAGCTAGTCATTATTTATAAATTGAAAACGCTTACTGCTAGCCCCGGTTTTAGTGAATTGTGGCCGCAGGTCTACTAATGTTGTATTTCAAACTGAACTAAAATGGAGTGAGAGTGGAAATGGAGATGTATGCAAATAAAAAACGGAAAATAATCATTAGCGGGCTTTTATTTGTAGGAATGGTTTTAAGCTTTTTTGACAGAGTCGCCATTAACGTTGCGGTAATCCCAATTGGCGATGAGTTTCACTTAAACACCTCTCAGACAGGTTTGTTGATCAGTATATTTTTCATTAGTTACTCGCTCATGCAGCCGCTTGGCGGATGGATGACGGACAAGTATGGTGCGAGAGTCATGATTACATTATCCCTGTTTGGCTGGTCTTTGTTTACCTTAATGACTGGATTCGCTTGGTCCTTTGTAACTTTATTATTCATTCGCTTCATTTTCGGATTGGGAGAGGGCCCTTTTTATCCAGCCAGTATGTCAACCATCCGGGATAATTTTCCACAAGAAGAACGCGGCCGGGCCAATTCCTTTTTCCTATCTGCGCAAAATATAGGCGGAATCCTAGGTACAGCCCTTGCTGCTGCGATGATTGCTGCATTTGGATGGAGAGGCATGTTTTCTGTTGCAGGTATTTTGGGAATGATTGTTGCTATTGGATTTTGGTTTATCTTAAAGCCTAAAAAAGTACAGAAAACAAACGTCATCCTAGCGCGAAAAAAGGTTCCTTTAAAGCAATTATTAAAAATAGATAATATATGGAAACTCATCTCTTTTAAATTCTTATTCAATATTATTAACTATGGATTAATTACATGGATGCCAATCTACCTGGTAAAGGAAAAAGGAGTGGATTTAGTTCATGCCGGAAGTTTACTGGCCATCCCTTACATTCTTGGGTTCTTTATGTTTAATGTGAGCGGATTGGTATTGGATAAATGGATGGTCGGTCGTGAGAAATACTTGGCTGCTGCCGGTGCACTTTTATGTGCAATTTTCCTATACTTTATGGCAAATGCTACGTCAGTTACACAGTTTATTACGTATCTTACGTTAAATTCCATCGCTCTTTCTTTTTTCGGAACCGTTCTTTATACGATTATTATCAAATATTCACCAAAGGAACTTACCGGTTCGGTATCTGGTGTTGTCACCTTTGCAGGTCAAATTGCCGGCGCGGTTTCTCCAACAGCAATTGGCTTGATCATTAGCTTATTTAAGGGCTCCTATAATGCGGCTTTCTGGTTTTTAGTCATTTCAGCGCTACTAGCTATGGTTATTGTCATTTCGATTACATCACAATCATCAAAGGAATTTGAAAATGAAACTGCGGCCATTTAATTCTATTAAGCCAAATCCATCTGGCTATGCTTAAACTCTTTGATTGAATGGGCTTACAATTCGCGGTATGATTCTAATATGAGAAATTGAAGGGGAATCATCCATGAATATTGAACAATTGGAATATATCATTAAAGTCGCTGAAACGCGTTCGATTTCTACCGCCTCGGAAAGCCTTCATATTTCCCAGGCCGGTATCAGTATGGCGATTACTAGCTTGGAAAAAGAACTAGGAATCAAAATATTCAAACGGTCGAGATTGGGGACGATTCCGACTGAAGAAGGCATGGACATCATTCAAAAAGCCTATGAGGTAATGAGTAAGCTTGAGGAAATGAAGGACAGTGCCCAAGCACATTCGGACACGATTGAAAAAGAATTGCGCCTTTCCTCTACACAGGGCCTGTTTCTGACGGTCCTTCCCAAATCATTGGCTTTATTTAAGAAGAAGTATCCCGAAGTAAGAATTGTTATTGATGAAAAAGGCGGCAAAGAAATTATCCAAGATGTTCTGCAAAATAAAATAGACATCGGGTTGTTAAATATGCCTAAAGAAAATCCTAAAGAGGATGAACTGGAGTTTTGCAAACTGATGGAAGCAAAGGTGGTTGTAACTGTAGGCAGGAACTCTCCCTTAGCCGGCAAAAAAAGTATCACACCCCAAGAACTGCAGGATCAAACCCTGGTTTTCTACAATGGGCCAAATATGAAAGCATATCTCGATGATTTTTTCGCAAAATACGGAGAACTGGATGTTTTGTTTTTAACCAATAATACAGAAGTGATTAAAAAAACAGTTGCCGAGGGATTGGCGATTACCCTTTCTTATGAAATCGGAATCAACAGCGACCCGTATTACCTCAGCGGGGAGCTTGTGCCTATTCCATTGACGAATTTTCATCATGATTTAATGGAACTAGGATATGTGCGTTCAAAGAAACAGCACTTTTCCAAATCAGCCAAAGAGTTTATTAAATGTCTTGAAGTATACACTACGACCTTAAAATACTAGTTTCCTATTAATGATAGGGGACTAGTTTTTTTTATATTAAACATAAATTTTATTTAAGTGATTATAATAAATGGTTATTTTACTTAAAAATAATTTATAAATATAATTAATTTAAGATTTAAAATATTAAATAAAATTCATTCTGAAAGAAGGGGAGTAAATGTTAATGACTTTGGGAGAAGATTTGAAAACGGTTCATAGGAAATTGCGCGATTTCATTCAAAATGAATTACTTCCATATGAACGAGAGCAGCGCCTAAATGCGGAAGAAGACATCCCGATGGAGTCGATTAAATGGGTCAGAAAAAGATCTAGAGAGTTAGGGTTCTATGGAATTAATTTGCCAAAGGAATATGGAGGCCGGGATATAAGCTTAAAAGGGCTCTGTCTGTTGAAAGAGGAATTGGCCCGATCCGGTTCTGTTTTATGGGGCCAGGTACTTGGAGAAATCGGTGGACCGCTCCGAATTGGCCAGATGCTCGAAAGCTTTACAAAAGAGCAAATTGAAAAATACGTCATCCCGGTAGTTACGGGAGATATCGGATGCTGTTTCGCATTGACAGAGCCAAATGCCGGTTCAGATGCGTTTGCCATTGAAACAACGGCAGTTAGAGATGGAGATGACTACATATTAACAGGGAAAAAGCATTTTATCAGTGCTGCCCCATATGCTGATTTTGTTATTGTCATAGCAAAAGAATTGGTAGAAGACGAGAAACCTAGAATTACAGCTTTCCTAGTTGATAAAAAGACACCGCTAAATGACGGTTTTGAACTCGGAAATATCCAAGTTCCGATTTCAGGAGAACGAATTCATGCTGAATTATTTTTCAATCAGTGTCGGGTGCCTGCCACAAATATTATCGGTGCACCGGGAAGAGGCTTGTTGCTGGGCTTAAAGAGAATCAATACGAATCGCGCCTCTCATGCTGCCAGTTTCGTAGGAATGGCTCAGCACCTTCTTGATTTAGCAGTGGAACAGGCCAAAAAGAGGGTTCAATTCGGCCGCCCAATTAGTGAATTTCAGGCAATTCAGCACATGCTGGCGGAAATGGCCACGGAAATCTATGCGGCAAGAAGTATGGTTTACGATGTAGTTGAAAAAATCGACCGGGGAGAAGAAGAGCGGGCAGGAGCTTCCATGGCAAAGTTGTTTGCATCTGAAGTAAACAATCGTGTCGCCGATAAGGCCATCCAAATATTTGGATCCCAAGGCTTGGTGAAAGGGCACCCGGTTGAAAAAATGTACAGAAGTTCGCGGATGTACCGGATCCTGACCGGAACTTCGGAAATTCAAAAAAATACAATTGCCAAGGAACTTTTGAAGGATTAATTCAATTTTTAAGGAGGGACGACTTATTATGCAGCAGACGACTTTTCAGGCATTGCTCCTTAAGGGATTAAGGAGATTCGCAGAACTCCCAGCAGTCACACTACTGCCTTCTGAGGAAACGATAACATATCGGGAGCTGTTAGAAAAAATAGAGCTTGTTTCAACCTATTTACACAATTTAGGTGCCAGAAGGGGGACCCATATCGCTACCCTTATTTCCAATAGCTTAGAAGCGGTTATCTTCGGGCTGGCTGTCCAGCGGCTTGGCGCAACCTTAGTCCCGCTCGGCGAAAAGCTGGGAACATGGGAAGTTGGTTTTATTTTGCGGGAAGCAAAACCTAAATTGGTAATCATGGCAACAAAGCCACATGTTACGACCATTCTCGAATACTTAGAGGAGGCAAATGATCCGAATGTTCATGTAATCGGGATTCCGGGCTTTGGTGTCGACTATCCAGAAAAATTTATGATATTCGAATGGCCTGTAGAAAAAAAGGATTTGGATTTCCCTGTATCGGCAGGGGAAGATATCGCGCTTCTTTCTTACACTGGCGGGACAACAGGTACACCAAAGGGCGTTATGCATTCCCAGGCAGGTTTGGCAGCGGGCATCCTTTCTGCTGCTATTGAGGATCCAATAGATGACCGTGACCGGTTGCTGTTAAGTACACCTATCGTTCATGCGGGCGGTTCCCTGTTGTGGAGAGCCCTGATTTCCGGGGTCCATGTTTATGTCATGCGTGCTTTTGATGCAGAATATTTTATCAAGGCCATTAAAAAATATCAGATTACTACTACATTTATGGTCCCGACCATGCTGTACAGACTTCTCGACCAGGTGAAAATCATGGAATATGATGTCAGTTCCATGCGCAATATCTTTTATGGTGCTTCACCCATTTCACCGAAGCGGCTTAAGGAAGCCTTCGAAGTGTTTGGGCCGATTATGCGCCAGCAATACGGAATGACAGAGTGTAATATTGTAATTTCTAGACTGTCAAAAAGCGCCCATGTTTGGGCCTATCATAATAACCAGGAAGTTTTGAAAAGCTGCGGCAAACCGTGCCTGTTTACTGAAGTTCGAGTAATTGACGATAACGGACATGATGTGGGACAAAATGAGATGGGAGAGATTATTGTAAAATCACCTTCCATGCTGGTAGGCTACTACCAAAGGCCGGAGCAGACCCAGGAAGCCATTCGTGGTGGCTGGTTCTACACGGGAGATATCGGCAAGTGGGATGAATATGGATACCTTTATATTGTCGACCGAAAGAAGGATATGATCATTTCCGGGGGCATGAATGTTTATTCCTCAGAAGTTGAACGGGTCGTCAATCAGCATCCGGCCGTAGCCATGAGTGCGTGTATTGGTGTTCCACATCCGGATTGGGGGGAAGCAGTCTGTGTCGTTGTGTCAGGAAGAGCAGGAAGCAGCTGTACGGAGGAGGACATTATTCAATTCTGTAAGGAGCGCACTTCAAAGTATATGGTGCCGAAAGTGGTATATTTCCAGGAGCAGTTTCCACTTACGCCAATTGGAAAGATTGATAAGAAAGAATTGAAGAAAATGTATGCCCAAGGTTTACTAACCATTTAAATAGAATGAAAACTGGGAATATGGTTTTATTCCCAGTTTTTAATTCGTAAGGGAGGCATAAGAATGGATATCTCAACAGGCCTCTTGCTGCTATTAGTTGGAATCATTGCTGGAGGATACGGAACCATTGTAGGCGCCGGCGGCGGGTTTATTTTTGTACCGGTGCTATTGATGGTTTTTCAATTAAAACCTGCGGTTGCAGCCGGCTCAGGTTTAGTAATTGTCTTAATCAATGCTATATCTGGCGTTGTAGGGTATGCAAGGAAAGGACAAATTAATTATTGGATGGGAATGACACTCGCCATTGGAGCATTGCCCGGGTCACTCATCGGGTTTTTGCTGCTGCAATTATACTCTTCGAATTTTTTTTATATTCTTTTTGCCAGTATCCTAGTTTGTTTGGGCATTTTCTTAATGGTGAAAAATACTTCGGTTCAATTAAATAGGAAACAAGTTTTATTGGAGGGGGAAAGGGATGGTCTATCTTCACGAAATGCAGAGTTCGAATCAGTAGACATACCCAGTGTTCAGTCAAAATGGCTGCTTCCTTTAGGTTTTTTAATGGGTATCCTCTCAAGCTATTTGGGAATTGGAGGAGGCTGGTTACTTGTTCCAATTTTAATCTATTTGTTTCACGTTTCTACCCACCAGGCGACAGCAACATCCATCTTTTCATTATGCATATATTCATCAGCAGGCGTTTTTCTTCATTTTTATTATGGCAGTTTTGATTGGTTTACGATCGTCTGGGGAGGGGCGGGGGTTACCATCGGTGCACAGTTTGGGGTCATCATGGCACAAAAAATCCCGGGTAAGATTGTCCTTCAAATGTTGTCGGTATTACTTATCATCATTGGATTTCGCATGTATTTAAACTAAATTGATAAAAAATTTAGGAGCGGTCAAAGTCTTGGCGGCTGCTTTTTTTAAACAAAATTTCTATGCGTCTGTGCCTTTTTTTTCAAGAGTAAGGTGGCATATAAGGACTCTATGCGCCCGAACCAGAGAGAGTAACAAGAATACGGTAGCATATAAAGGCTCTATGCGCCCGAACCAAAGAGAGTATCAAGAGTATGGTAGCATATAAGGGCTCTATGCGCCCGAACCAGAGAGAGTATTAAGAGTACGGTAGCATATAAAGGCTCTATGCGCCCGAACCAGAGAGAGTATTAAGAGTACGGTAGCATATAAAGGCTCTATGCGCCCGAACCAGAGAGAGTATCAAGAGTATGGTAGCATATAAGGGCTTTATGCGCCCGAACCTGAGAGAGTAACAAGAATACGGTAGCATATAAAGGCTCTATGCGCCTGAACCAGAGAGAGTATCAAGAGTACGGTAGCATATAAAGGCTCTATGCGCCCGAACCAGAGAGAGTAACAAGAATACGGTAGCATATAAAGGCTTTATGCGCCCGAACCAAAGAGAGTATCAAGAGTATGGTAGCATATATGGGCTCTATGCGCCCGAACCAGAGAGAGTAACAAGAGTACGGTAGCATATAAAGGTTTTATGAGCTCAATCCAGAGTACTTCATAGGTACGGTCACATATATAGACCCTATGCCGCAATGCAGAAGACTCCTATTCTCTTGCTGAATTCATAAAGAAAGAAAGAGCCAACAGAAGAAAAAATGTTAACGTTAACAATAAGCGTTTACATATATTACTAGATTTGATAGACTATAAAGGAATGGAAATGTTAACGTTTGCAAAATGGCGTGACAGTACGAAGCATCCGCGTTTCACAAAACCTATCGGCAAAGAGTCCGGCAGGCTTTGAAAACTATAAATTATTGACGAAGGAGTAATGAATAATGGAAACTCGTTATGCAATTCACCCCGAGGATATGAAGAAATACACAACGGAAGAATTAAGAAGGGAGTTTTTAGTGGAAACCCTATTTGAGCTTGGGCAGGTCCACTTAACCTATACACATAATGACCGGATGATTTTTGGAGGGGTCACGCCTGCTGAACAAGAATTGACCATCAAACTTGATAAAGAGCTTGGCGTGGAGTATTTCCTTGAACGTCGTGAGCTGGGAATTATCAACATCGGCGGCGATGGTGCAGTTATACTTGATGGCGTGGAATATGAGATGCAGGGAAGAGACGGCCTGTATGTCGGCAAGGGAACAAAGGAAGTCCTGTTCCGTTCAAGTGATGCAAACAATCCGGCCAAATTCTATATCAACTCGACTCCAGCACATCATACCTATCCTACAGTCAAAATTGATATTAACAAGATTGTTCCCCTTGAAACGGGCGAGCCGGGTACATTAAATGAACGGAAAATTTATCAGTATGTTCACCCGAATGTTTGTGAGTCCTGCCAGCTGCAAATGGGGTTAACGATGCTAGCACCGGGCAGCGTTTGGAATACCATGCCATGCCACACCCATGAACGGAGAATGGAAGTCTACCTGTATTTTGATATGGAACCTGAAACGCGCGTTTTCCACTTTATGGGCAAACCGGATGAGACAAGACACTTAGTGTTGAAAAACGAGCAGGCGGCCATTTCTCCTAGCTGGTCCATTCATACAGGTACAGCCACAAGCAACTATACGTTTATTTGGGGTATGTGCGGTGAGAATATCACCTACACTGACATGGATTTTGTAAAAATGGAAGATTTACGCTAGTTTTTACGGGAGTATGAAAATATAAAAAAGCGGAGGCTAATGATATGACGAATAATCTAAGATCCTTCTCTCTCGATTTTTTCAGTCTAGCAGGAAAAGTCGCCATCGTTACAGGGGGGAATAAGGGACTTGGGCAGGCGTACGCCGTTGCCCTTGCAAAAGCCGGGGCCGATCTTTTTGTGGTGTCCCGCAGTGAAGATTGGCAGGAAACAAAGGAGCTAATCGAAGAGACAGGTCAACGGGCTGTCTTTTTCCAAGCAGACTTAAGCGACAGGGATAAAGTCAAGCAGGCAGCTGCAGAATGTATGAAGGAATATGGCAGGATTGATATTCTGGTGAATAACGCTGGTACTATCCGCCGTGCTCCTCTCTTGGAGTATAAGGAAGAGGATTGGGATGCCGTAATGGAAATAAATCTTAATTCCATCTACTTGCTCAGCCAGGAAGTGGCGAAGGTCATGGTCGAGCAAAGATCCGGGAAGATTATCAACATTGCCTCCATGCTGACATTCCAGGGCGGCAAGTTTGTTCCTCCCTATACAGCCAGCAAGCATGCTGTTGCCGGCCTGACTAAGTCGTTTGCCAACGAACTTGCCGAATATAATATTCAAATTAATGCGATTGCGCCAGGATATATTGCGACAGACAACACAGCGCCAATTCGGGCGGATGAAAAACGCAATGCGGAGATTCTCTCCCGCATCCCTGCCGGACGCTGGGCGGACCCGTCTGACTTAATGGGTGTGGTCGTATTCCTTGCAAGTGACGCCTCTAATTATATGAATGGCCATATCTTGGCGATTGATGGCGGCTGGTTAGCAAGATAATATCGAAAATATATAAAGAGGCCGCTCGTGGATGAGCGGCTTTTTATTATACAAACACTGTTTCGACCGCAAGTGGCTCAAGTGCAGTTGTAGAATTGATATAGATAAAGGCGTCATATCGTTCCGCCATTACAGATGGTACATAGTTTCCATAGTGTTCATACCTGGGATCATAAACAACTCCGATTGCACGATGGCCAATCCTGCTGGAAAAATGCTGCCGAATGGTTTCGTTGAAAAGAAGCAGTTTGTCGTGATTTCCTGCTTCGTGCATCAGGTCCTCCCAGCTTCCTTTTTGTGCGGGTGGAACAATCATTCTTTTAAAATCTACCCCCCATGAATCTGCTGCAATAACGGTCCCGCTATGGGTCCCAAATCCAACGATATAGACATTTTCCAGTCCTTCCTGTTCCCTTAATAGCTGCCCTACATTCACTAGTCCTTCATCTGCCATGTCTGTTGCTCTTGCGTCACCGACATGGGTGTTGTGCTCCCAAATGATGCCTTTTGCGTTTTTACCATTATAGGAACTGATTTTATTGATGACCTCAACCATGTGTCGGTCACGGATATTCCAGGACTCATTATCATTTACGACCATCGTCCGGTAATAGTTTTCGGCGTTAGCTGTGACGATTGCATTTACTTCCAAGTTTAATTGGCTTTCTTTAGAACTTGAATATTTCTTTTTGTTTGTCATAATATCTGTCAGAAGATTAATGACCTTATCATGGCAGTCTTCTGCATAAAAGGAAGCTGATACACCGTAAATTTGCCCCTCGCGGTTAAAGGGTTCAAAGCAGGCAAAGGCTTTTTTTGCTGCTTCAGCATTGGCAGGGTTTGTTTTTTCAAGGTACTTAATGATTTCGTCCATCGATTCCCATAAGCTATAAACATCGACTCCATAAAATCCAACCCGTTGGTCTGTTGGCAGGTCATGATTGTAGTCCTTTAACCATTCAATCAAACCAATAATTTCTTCATTTGCCCACATCCATGTCGGCCAGCGGTTGAACGAGGCTAAGACCTTGCGGGCATTCGTATATTTGTTATCGTAACTTTTGATATAGCGGTTAACCTCTTGGCAGGCCGGCCAATCACCCTCGACAGCAATAAATGTGAAGCTTTTTTCTTGGATCAGCCTTTTGGTAAGCTCCGCGCGGATCTTGTAGAATTCAGAGGTTCCGTGGGAGGATTCACCTAATAATACGTATTTCTGGAGATTAATTTCGTTTATTAACGCCTGGAAGTCATTCATCTCTTTTAGTGGAATGGCGTGATTTTTAATGGCCCGAATTTGGTTTTCATTCATCTGAATATTACCCCGATTGTTTAATTGTATGTTGACATTATTGTTATTTTTTTCAGTTTGGATTTGTTTTATCCGAGAACAAGCTTGAGTTTGTTACAAAAGGTTTATAACACCTGAAGGAGGAAGCAAATAAAAGGTCCGGTGGTTATGAAAGGCTCATAACGACCAAACCTATGAAACAAAGTAAATTTACGGTTCACTACAAACTACCGATTATTTATATGCCTCCACGTCCGAACCAATCCATCCGCAATCCCTTCAATTACATCCTTGTCTCTAAAATAACTCGTATGGCACAAAGGGTTCCAGCTTGTTAAAATATTTCCTACGTTCACCTGCCTATCCTCCGTCACCGCATTTTTATAAATGTCATTGATCGGCTGTAATGGATAGCCAAGAATATCGTCTTTGTCATAAAAATTAATCCATTCACCTTTTAGGCCAGGATAGAATTCTTTCAGTTTAGGAGAAGGGATTTTAATGGGTCGGTCAAAATTATAATAACGCAGGCTCCACAATGGAAGGGTCGTACCTAATGTATAAAAAAGCGTAATGGTGTCACCGTTTTCTAATGGTGAAAATTCATTTTGCCTATTCTGTAAATCATAGAAGTAATTACTGGTGATGACCGACCCTAAACTATGGGAAATCACGCATAATGGGGCACTCCCGCCTGCATTATTAGCAAGCTCATGGAGATTTTCAGCAATTTTTTCATGGACTCTTTCGTAATTATGCTTTGCCGACTCCACAGGCTGATAGGCGATGACATCTCCCAAATAATGAATAATAAAATGACGAAGTTTTTGATAATCCAAATTGTGATTCAAAACGATTTTTTCATAAAGTTCTTGCTCTCTGTCCTCTAATACCTCCGACCATTGTATTGGCTGGAATATCAGCTGGGAAGAAGGGTCTGTGACCAAATTTCCTAATTTCTTGGAAAAATTCTTTTTTAGCATGCCAATCATACCTGAAGCAAAGTTCTTATCTTGTCTGCCTATCCCATGAATAATGGCAACAGCTATTTTCTTCACGAAAGTCCACACCCCTTTAATGAAAGCTATAAGACAATATATTTAATTTTTTTCAAAATAAGAATGCCTTTATATCCGTTCGTTTTAAATCCTGTGAGGATTTTGGAGGATTTGACAAACAGTTTGAAAAGTACTAGAATTATCTCGAATTCGAAATGATTTAAATTGAGGTTTTATTTGAGGCAATGAAGGAGGCCAATGACATGCTCAGAAAATTAGATAACGAAAACATGGGAAGAAGTAATTTAGGCTGGCTAAATAGTATTTTTCATTTCTCGTTTGCAGAGTACTATAATCCGAAAAATATCCATTTCGGGCAGTTGAGAGTCATCAATGACGATTTGATTGCACCCGGTACTGGTTTTAATCTTCACCCGCATAAAGAAATGGAGATTGTTTCTTATGTGGTGAATGGAGATCTTACACATGGAGACAGTATGGGAAACAAAAATACGGTTACGCGCGGCCATGTCCAATATATGAGTGCGGGGACAGGTGTTTTCCATAGCGAGCACAATCTTGGCAGCGAGACATTACGATTTTTGCAAATCTGGATTCTCCCAGATAGGGCGGGGTATGAACCGAACTATGGAGATTACCGATTTAATTGGGAAGACCGGCACAACCAGTGGCTTCATATGGTTTCAAGTAAGGAAGGGGATGCCCCAATCAAAATAAACCAGGATGCAAATATCTATTCATTGGAACTTGAAGCAGGCAAAGAAATCAGTTTTCCAGTTAGTGAAGGAAGACAAGCCTATTTGGTGCAAATCGAAGGAAACTCTACCATAAATACTTTAACTTTAAATACAAGAGATGCTCTTGAAATTGTTGAAGAGGATATTCAGATTAATTCAAATGAAACCTCCCATATCCTGCTAATAGAAATGAAAAAAGGCTGAGACACGAACTCAGTCTTTTTGGTATACTCAAAATTAACTTATGGGTATACAAAAATTTTTTAGAAAGCAGGGAAATTTTTGAAAGAAATAACAGAAACGATTTCTTTACGAACAATAACTACACCCGAGGAACTGGCTTTGGTCACCAACCTTGAACGGATTGTTTGGGGAGATGATGATCCCGTCCCTGTCAACCATTATGTTGCAGTAGTAAAAAACGGAGGGCTGGTCATAGGAGCTTTCTTGGATGAAAAACTAATTGGTTTCCAATATAGCTTTCCGGGATTTAACGGATCGAATGTCTATTTATGCTCACATAGTATGGGGATACATCCTGATTATAGAAGAATCGGGATCGGTGAAAAATTAAAACGAAAGCAGCGGGAAGTTGCTTTGGAAAGAGGCTACAAGCATATTGAGTGGACATATGATCCACTTGAAACCGTAAACGGATATTTGAATTTAAGCAAGTTAGGCGGGGTTTGTAGGAAATATATTGAAAATTGCTATGGGGATATGCCCGACGTTCTTAATGCAGGAATGCCGTCTGACCGGTTTTTAGTGGAATGGCGAATTGCCGAAGAAAGGGTTGAAGTGATCCTTGATGTGAACGAAACTGGTGACGTCCCACGATTGATAAATGTGATCTATGACGAGCAGGGATTTCCTGTGCCAGAGTCCGTACACCTTGATTACGGAAATAATGCAGAGCTTTTATACGTTCCAGTTCCGGGTAATATCCAGGAAATTAAAATTCAGCGGATGTCTCTCGCCTTAGAGTGGAGGATGCGGACGCGGGAGGTATTCACCCATTACTTTAATAGAGGCTGGATGGCAACAGCCTTGAGGAAAAGTGATCAATCATCAATCTATTATTATGTGTTGCAAAAGACAAAAAAAATTTAATAGTCCAAATTTAAAAGCTGTCTCGGTTTCATTTGAGACGGCTTTTTCTACATTAGGTTAATAATTTCATATATAACAGTTCAAAATAAACTGAAATATATTATAATAAAACAAAAACAGATCCGATTCGCAACAAATTTTTCGGACAAAGGGGATGGCATACAACAATGAGAGTGAGTCTATTTGCAACCTGCTTGGTTGATATGTTTCAGGGCAATGTAGGGAAAGCAACGGTTGAACTGCTCGAGCGGCTAGGCTGCGAGATAGATTTTCCAGAATCACAAGTCTGCTGCGGACAGCCGTCATATAATAGCGGGTATATAAAAGAATCGAAGGAAGCCATGAAACGGATGATCGAAACGTTTGAGGATGCTGAATATGTCGTATCTCCCTCCGGTTCTTGCGCGTTTATGTTTAAGGAATATCCTCATATTTTTAAAGGCGACCCAGTTTGGGAATCGAAAGCTAGGAAATTGGCGGAGAAAACCTATGAACTTACTCAATTCATTGTAGATGTTTTAAAGGTCGAGGATGTCGGGTCCACATTTGAAGGTAATGCTACCTATCATACCTCCTGCCATATGACGAGATTGCTAGGAGTAAAGGAAGCACCAATGACACTATTAAAAAATGTAAAAGGTTTAAACTTTACTGAATTGCCTGGCAAGGAACAATGCTGTGGCTTTGGCGGGACCTTTTCTGTAAAAATGGCACAAATCTCTGAGCAAATGGTCGACGAAAAAGTGTGCCACGTTGAAGAAACGGGTGCGGATTATTTGATAGGCGCAGATGCCGGCTGCCTCATGAATATTGGCGGCCGTATCGATAGAAAAGGAAAACCAGTTAAGGTTTTGCATATTGCTGAGGTATTGAATAGCCGTTAATAGTTGTTGCTAGATTGATAGAAACGAGGGGGATTTTTGAATGGCTATGAAAATTGGCAATGAACAATTTAAAGAACGTGTCGATAAGGGAATCCATAATGACTTTATGCGCGGAGCCGTTTCCAGCGCTCAGGACGGAATGGGCATGAAGAGACAACTTGCGGCCAAGGAGCTGGGGAACTGGGAAGAATGGCGTTCGCATGGGGAAGAAATTCGCCAGCATGTTCTTGAACATTTGGATTATTATTTGGAGCAATTAAGTGAAAATGTGGCAAAGCGGGGCGGTCACGTCTTTTTTGCTCAAACGAAGGAAGAAGCCGTTGAATATATTCGTGGAGTGGCTAAACGGAAAAATGCTAAAAAGATAGTGAAATCAAAATCGATGGTAACCGAAGAAATCAGCTTAAATCAGGCGTTGGAGGAAGAAGGCTGCGAGGTTATTGAAACAGACCTTGGCGAATACATTCTCCAAGTGGATGATCACGATCCCCCTTCCCATATCGTTGCCCCTGCTCTACATAAAAATAGAGAGGAAATCCGTGAAGTTTTTGCAAAAAAACTTGGTTATAATAAATCCTCAGAACCAGTGGAATTGGCTGGACACGCCCGGCAAATGCTGCGCGAGGAATACCTGTCTGCTGATATTGGTATCACCGGCTGTAATTTTGCTGTGGCAGAAACAGGCTCTATTACTCTAGTTACGAATGAAGGCAATGCGGATTTAGTTACGGCATTGCCAAAAACGCAAATAACCGTGATGGGAATGGAAAGGATCGTTCCTACCTTTGAGGAAATGGAAGTGCTCGTTTCTTTATTAACAAGGAGTGCGGTCGGGCAGAAACTAACTAGTTACATTACTGTGTTGACTGGACCTCGTGAGGAAATGGATGTGGACGGTCCTGAAGAGTTTCATCTGGTAATCGTGGACAATGGCCGTTCCAATATTCTAGGCGGGGAATTCCAATCAGTCCTGCAATGTATTCGCTGTGCGGCCTGTGTTAACGTATGTCCAGTTTATCGTCATGTCGGCGGACATTCATACGGTTCCATTTATTCCGGACCAATAGGGGCTGTGTTGTCTCCATTGCTTGGTGGTTATGACGAATACAAAGAACTGCCTTACGCATCGACACTTTGCGGGGCCTGCACAGAGGTTTGTCCTGTAAAAATTCCGCTGCATAACCTGCTTCATAAACATCGGGAAGTTATCGTGGAAAGGGAAGGCAAAGCACCTATTTCGGAAAAGCTGGCCATGAAGGCTTTCGGTTTAGGAGCAGCGTCACCGACCTTATATAAAATTGGCTCGAAAATTGCACCAACGGCGATGAATCCATTTACAGTTGGGGATAAGATTTCGAAGGGACCTGGTCCATTGAAGGCTTGGACAGAAATTCGTGAATTCCCTGCACCGAATAAAGAGAGATTCAGAGATTGGTTTAAAAATCGCGAGAAAGGGGGCAAATAGAACGATGACTGGTACAATCCAAAATCGCGATGCATTTTTAAATAAAATTGCCGGACAGCTTGGACGTTCAAGAATCACCACACCAGTTGAGCGCCCTCGATGGAAATTCCGTCCGCAGGATGAGGTATTTAAAGGCGCATCCCAGGATGAATTATTAGAAGTGTTAAAAGAGCAGTGTAAAAGGATTCATACAACGATTTATACCACTGATCTTATCAATTTGGGCTCCACCCTCAATGGAGTGGTAGCTGATTTTGGTGGAGGTCCAATTGTGACTTGGAAGGATGAGCGGTTTGCGGAATGGGGCATTAATTCCCTAATGAAGTCAGAATGGCCATCACAGAATATTGATGTCTTTGAATGGGATTCTGCAAAAGGAACAGAGAACATTTCAAAAGCGGAAAACGCCAATATTGGCATCACAATTAGTGAGGTCACGCTTGCTGAATCTGGTACAGCTGTCTTATTTAGTGACGAGAATAAAGGCAGGACAGTAAGCTTTTTACCTGCTGCTTCGGTAGTCCTTATTCCAAAAAGCTCGTTAGTCCCAAGAATGACACAGGCCGCTCAAAAAATGCGGGAAATCCACGGAAAAACCGGCCGCGTCGCGTCATGCATCAATTTTATCACTGGACCTAGCAACTCAGCGGACATTGAGCTGAACCTTGTGGTTGGGGTCCACGGACCGGTGAAAGCGACTTATATTGTTATTAATGATCTTTAAGTTTAAAAATCTGCCTCGGGATTTATTTGAGGCAGATTTTTATTTCTTGGGGGATAAATGGGGTTTGTCTTTAAATCCCATCTTTACCAAGGGTACCTATCTAACCTGTCGATCATTACCTTTTGTATTGTTTATTCAATATAAAAACACTCGCCCCAAGCGTAATAACTGAAATAAACTTACTTGCCAAAATTAAGTAGGTCGTTGTTTGATTATTCAACGTGACATTTGGCAGTTTGACCAGGGCAATGACGACAAGAATGCCGAAGGATAATATGGCAAACGCATAGTTATAAGCCTGGTTAATAATGAGATAGCAGCGTTCCTCCTTCTCACTAGATAAGACAAAGACAAGATACGCCATGACAACCAATAAGACATATGTTAACAATGCAATTGCTAACTCAATGCCCACTTATACGAGGCCTCCTTTAAAAGGTGTTGTTTTGATCCTCTACTGACTTTTGTGGGACAGGGGTGAGTCGTTTTTTTGCTTTGTCCTCCCATTTGAAAAATCTATTCAAAAATTTGTATATAATCTTAGATTCCTTCGCCAGCAACGGCCCGAGGATCGCCAAAATTAAAACGTATACTGCGGTAAAGGGTTTGAGAATGGGCATCAGCCCTCCGGCAAGTCCCAAATTAGCAACAATGATCGAAAATTCGCCTCTTGAAACGATTGTCAATCCGATATTGGAGGAAGCTTTGTGTGATAAACCAGCTTTTCTCCCGGAAATCATTCCAGCTACAAAGTTGCTAATGATTGTGAGAATCACGGCACCTAAAGCAAGCCATATGGCGCCACCTAAGCTAAATGGGTCAATGCTTAACCCGAAACTGAAGAAAAATATGGCACCAAAGAAGTCTCTAAAGGGAATAACCAAATGCTCGATTCGTTCACGGTGTTTTGTTTCTGAAAGGGCTAAACCTAATAATAATGCGCCAATCGCTTCAGCGACATGGAGTTTTTCAGAAAAGCCAGCTACAAAAAACAGCAAGGCAAAGATGACGAGGATAAAGATTTCATTTGATTTAATATCTAACAGTTTGTTTAGAATCGGGGTACCTTTACGGGCGATAACGAAAAATAGCAGCATGTAACCCAGAGAAATGAGAACCGAAACGATCGTACCTAATACGGTCGTGGAACCGCCTAACAAGAGTCCCGACATGATGGAGAGAAATAATGCCAGGAATATATCATCAAAAAGAATGATCCCTAGAATCAATTCTGTTTCGGAATTGGCCGTTCTTTTTAAATCAACCACCACTTTAGCCACTATCGCAGTGGAAGAAACGCTTAAGAGTCCTGCAATGATTAACGTTTCCATTATCGGAAAACCTGTAGCAAATCCGTAAATCAGGCCAAGGAAGAAATTCATCGCTACATAAATTGTCCCGCCAACAACAATTGATCGTCCTGAGCGTATTAATTTTCCGACTGAGAACTCAATTCCCAAATAAAATAATAAAAACAAAACACCAATGCGCCCGAAAAACTCGATGATTTCTGCGCTTTCAATAAATGTGAAATCAAATATACCAATTTCAGGGGCATGGGGGCCAAGTGCCATCCCTAAAAGGATGAGAAATGGGATGAAGGAGAATTTTAATTTGGTTGCCAGAAAGGCGGTTAGAGCAACCAAGACCAAAGCTGTTCCGACTTCAAAAAGTAAAGTGTTAGTCATTCTAGTATCACCCGTCCCTTCTTGTGAGAACTTCTTTTACGAACATTTTTACTTGCTTACGCTGTCCAGATACGATCACGGTATCACCTTCCTCTAAAATTGTTTCAGGTCCAGGGGTATGAATTTCTTTGTGATTCTTTTGTTTAATGATAGCGACGATATTGACTTCATATGATTGACGGATATTGAGCTGCCCGATAGTTTGGTCCGCTGCTTCTGACCCGTCTTGTACTTTAAACCATTCTATAACCAATTCATCAAAGGCCATTTCGATCGTTTCCAATGCCTTTGGAGCATACGTCATTCCTCCGATAATTGCAGCAATCTGTCGTGCTTCGGCATCATCAAAGGAAGTGCTGGCAATTGCCTCCTCGTAATCATCTTGGTCAAAATAATAAAGATCCCTTCTGCCGTCATCGTGAATAATCACCACGATTTTATCCTTGTTTTTGGTGATGACTTCAAATTTTTTCCCAATTCCCGGCAGTTCGATTTCGCGAACGTTCATTTTTTGATTCCTCCTCTAAAAATTTGCTTCATGGATTAAGCGGGTTTTGACATTATAGATTTACATCAATTTCAGTTTTAATTTTCTCCTCTTTAGAGATGCCAAGATATTTTAGAGTTTCAGATGGGGTTGAATGATTAAAATGTTTTTGCAAAAGGGAGATGGCCACCCCGCGTCTATACGCATGATATCCAAATGTTTTCCTCATTGAATTGGTCCCGATTTTCCCCTCAATACCAATGGCTTCAGCTGCCTGATGAATGATTCGATAGGCTTGTTGGCGAGTGATAGGCTTTTCTGTTTTATTGGATTTGAACAAATAGACTTCCGTGTCCAGTTGGTTGGTTTGGACATAATGGAGGAGGGCTTTTTTGACCTTTTGGTTAAGGTAAACCTCCTTGTTGATATCGTGGTGTAAATACTGATAAAAATTCTTCGCCGTGTGCTCGTTTTCTAAAACATCGGCCACCCTAATTTCCAGCATTTCGGTAATTTTCAACCCAGTGTTAATCCCAAACACAAAGAGAAGATAATCACGCTCGGAATGCTTTTTTAAATATTTCTTAATTGCATTGATTTGCTTAACATCCCTTAATGCTTCAACATATTCCATGCTAAACGCTCCTTAATCCATGTTACATAATAGTATTGTATCATGATATTATGTAACATACAAAAAATCTGCTTTTAAAACCACTATAGTTTTTGGTTAGTTTACAGATATTTTAATTAAAATAAAAACCTGATAAGCAAAAATCATTAAATGCCGTCGTGCCAACAGCTGCATAGTCCCTAGTTGCATCTTTTTCTCCCAAGTATGCTACTATAATATCGTGACAAAAAATTCCGGGAGGTAAATATATGGTGCTGCCTAATTTTGAAGAGAACTTACATAAGTATGCAAAGCTTTTAGTGGCGAAAGGGATCAATGTTCAACCAGGGGATTGGGTGAAAATGACCATAAACGTAGATCAGGCGCCTTTAGCCCGCCACATCACGAAAGAGGCATATGCCACGGGGGCTGAAAAGGTTATTGTCAAATGGTCTGATGATGAAATTACAAAAGAACATTACTTGCATCAACCAGTGGATGTATTGACCAACATTCCTGACTATGAAATTCAGGAATCTGAAGACCACGTATTAAACCACCGTGTCAGCCGTCTTTCCATTCTTTCAAGCGATCCGGGCTTGTTGAATGAAGTCGACCCGGCTAAAGTGGCGGAGTATCAAAAGGTTGCTGGTAAGGCATTCCATGCCCAACGCAAGGCGACCCAGAACGATGATTTAAAATGGACGGTTGCTGCTGCTGCCGGAGCGGGATGGGCGGCCAAAGTATTCCCTGATTTGGCCACCCCTGAAGAACAGGTAGATGCCTTATGGGATCAAATTTTTAAAACCTGCCGTGTATACGAAGATGACCCGATAGCTGCCTGGGACCAGCATAAAGACAAATTGAACGAAAAAGCTGACAAATTAAATGAAATCCAATTTGAAGCACTCCACTATACGGCACCTGGCACCGATTTAACGCTCGGCCTGCCAAAAAGCCATATTTGGGCATGTGCGGGAAGCCAAAACCCAAAAGGAGAAGAATTTATTGCCAACATGCCAACGGAGGAAGTGTTCACGGCTCCTGATACTCGCCGCATGGACGGGGTAGTTCGCAGTTCTAAACCATTAAGCTATGCGGGGACGTTAATTGAAGGAATTGAAGTCCATTTTAAAGACGGGAAAATTGTCGATATCACTGCTGAAAAAGGTGGAGATGCCATCAAGAAGCTTGTATTCGACAACGAAGGCGGAACAGGTCTTGGTGAAGTTGCGCTTGTGCCAGATCCATCACCGATTTCTCAATCTGGGATTATTTTCTTTAATACTCTATTTGACGAGAATGCTTCGAACCACTTGGCAATCGGCTCGGCCTACCCGACTACGATTGAAGGCGGAACAAAAATGAGCCAGGAAGAGCTGCAGCAAAACGGGATGAATACATCAACTGTTCATGTGGACTTCATGATTGGCTCTAACAAAATGAATATTGACGGCATCAAACAAGACGGTACCGTCGTGCCAATCTTCAGAAATGGTGATTGGGCTATCTAAAAAGGTAAAAAGGGTCCATGAGGCATAGCTGTTTTCCGGCAGCTACTGTTTCTTGGACCCTTTTGTATACATCCATGACTCCTTAGTTTTCCAAAATTACCCTAACAGTAAATGAGTGGTTGATTAATCTTTGTAATTATCCGAATACATCTATATTACTTTTCAACAAATTTTTGTATAATAGTTGTGAAAACAGATATTTTTCTAATATTGAAAACGAGTATTTATTATAGAACGAGAGGGCAAAGACAAATGTCTATGACAAAGACCGATAAAGTATATATACAATTACATGAGAAAATTGTTAAGGGAGTCTTTCGCCCTGGTTCAAGATTAGTCATTTCACAAATAGCTAAAGAATTTAATGTAAGTGAAATTCCAGTACGTGAGGTTATTCAGAGACTAGCCCAAAAAGGATATGTTAAATTGCATCCCCATGCAGGGCCAACAGTAACTAGCTTAACAGAAGATGAGGTAAGGCAAATCTTTGAAATTCGAGCCAATCTTGAATCATTAGCAACAAGACTTGCTATTGAACACATCTCAAATGCTCATATAAAAGAACTGGAACTTATCATAGAAGAGTCAATCGGAATTTGTGAAGAGGAAAATTTTGAAGGGTATTTTCATATAAACGAAACCTTTCATAATTCCTTATATAGACATTGTAATAATCAAATGCTCGTTAAAATGATTAAAGATATAACTAGTCTAGCGGCAAGGTATCCAATTTACTATCAGGATAAAGAGACAACGCAAAAGTCACTTAATGAACATAGACAAATTTTGAAGGCGGTTTCTGAACGAGATGGAGATTTAGCTGAACAACTGACAAAAAATCATTTACTTGGGGTAATTCCTAAAATAACTGAAATTGTACGGTCGATGGATATTTAACAGGTTCTTAAATTGGAGTAAAAAATAATTTAAATATCAGTGAAGCAAGAAAAAGTCCCCAACCGTGGGGACTTTTTTTTCGTTACTTGAAGCTACTCTTAGCGTATTAGCAAAAAATATACGATTGACTCAAATCATATATTATTTTAAAATTAAAATATCTAAAATTTTAAAATTATCAAACTCCTCCACTCTAGGTCAGAGTGGGCTTGTTAATGAAAAGGGGGAAGAAATTTGCATTCTGAGTTGGAGAATCCGATTAAGACGAATGTTCAATTTCTATCAGTTGACGAAGCGATTAAGCAAATTCCAATGAGTGCGACGATGTTAGTAGGGGGATTTGGTGCAACAGGGGTTCCGGAATATTTACTGCAAGGAGTAATCGATAGAACGCAACTTCAAGATCTAACCATCATTAGCAACAATATTACAAAAGAGACGAATTTGAATGTTCTATTTCAACAAGATCGGATTAAGAAAGCGATTGGGTCGTATTTTACCACCAATAAAGAGGTGGTTCAGGCTTATAGGGAAGGCCGAATAGAAATTGAATTATTACCACAAGGAACCTTTTCGGAAGCTATTCGATTAGGCGGATCAGGAGTTCCTGCCTTTTACACTCCGACAGCAGCTGGGACAGAACTTGCAATAGGGAAAGAGACGCGGACCTTCAAGGGGCGGGAATATGTTCTTGAACAAACCCTGTTTGCCGATGTTGCCCTAATAAAGGCTTATAAAGCAGATAAGGCTGGTAATCTCATATATAGGAAGTCCGCTCGAAATTTCAATCCAATCATGGCAATGGCAGCTGATCTTACAATTGTTGAAGTAGGAGAAATCGTTGAAATAGGTGAGCTTGATCCAGAATCTATTGTAACTCCTTTTGCATTTGTAGATATTGTGGTTAAAAGGGAGGAGCTGTAATGGAAAAATCAATGAAAGAGTATATTGCATGGCGTTGTGCACAAGAATTAACATCAGGCATCGTTAATCTTGGAATTGGTATTCCTACTCTAGTTGCTGATTATCTTCCACAAGGTCTGGTGACGCTCCACTCGGAGAATGGGATTCTTGGGGTGGGACCAGACCCTAGTCCGGATCAAATCGACCCTGATTTAGTTAATGCCGGAAAAGCTCCGGTTACAGTTTTGCCTCATGTATCCTATTTTGATAGTTCCATATCTTTTGGAATGATGCGGGGTGGTCATATAGATACAACCGTTATTGGAGCACTGCAAGTATCGGAACAAGGTGATATCTCGAGTTGGGCAATACCAGGAAAAGATGTGCTTGGGGTTGGCGGCGCTATGGATTTAGTAGTCGGGGCCAAAAGGGTAATTGCTGCCATGACCCATTTGAATCAAAAAGGTGAGCCAAAAATACTCCGTGAATGCACGTTCCCACTTACTGCTAAAAAAAGAGTCGATACCATTATCACAGAGTATGCCGTTTTTAAATTTCGAGATCAGCAACTTTGGTTAGTGGAAATGAGTGATGAAATCACAATGGACCAACTAAAAAAAATAACACCTGCCTACTATGAAATAGCAAGTGATTTTAAAACTTTTAATAGGAAAGAATTGATAAATCAACGTTAAGCGTATCTCAAGTTTAGGTGAGGCTATAGACCTCACCTATTTTTTTTGTAATAGATTTGGCTACTGTTGTTAAAGCCATTTTTTATAATTTATTGATATACATTTTTTTACAAAAAAATCAATTCCAACAAATTATAATTAATAGCACTTGTGAAATCGGGGAAGGAATTCGCCATCAAATATTTCGAATGGTATGATGGAGCGGATAAAACGCCGGAAAATCGGCCATAAGTATTTACTATTTTTCTAAATGATCATTTTTTTTGGATAGGGGTTGGTTAAGCGGTCTTGAATAATAAGGCATCTTAATAAAATTTCTATTGGAGGTGTTGATATTGAAAAATAAAACAAATGAAATTGAGTGTCTTGTTTGCAATGGTACCCACTTTCGAAAAGGATATATTGCGGTGAAATATGAAAGGTACCATGAGAATTATAAAATTAATGAGGCTGCTGATGCTGACTTAGAGTTCTTACTGGAATCTGAAGAGGAACATCCATTAAAAAACATTCCGGAGCAATCAAATTTATTTACCTACATTTGTGAAGATTGTGGTTTCATCATGAATTTCATCCAAGAAAAACAAGTTGAAAGTAAAAAGAAAGAACGGCTTAGAAAACAAAGACAAAAAATGTATGATTGGACAAAATTTAAATAAGCAAGCACCATTTAGGCACTCAAACTGTTTGAGTGTTTTTTTATTTATCGGCATGGTACATGGCTAAGGAGCTTCCGGATATGCCATTGACAGTTTTAACAAACTCCATAAAATAAAAAGATTCAGACCAAATTAGTCTGAAATCTTTTTATTTAGCACATCTAATAATCAATGATTTTTCCAATCTAAATTTTCGATGAAATGTACGAATGCTTTTACAACATTCCATTCCATTGATTCCTTATGATAGTACATCCAAGTTCTTCGCAATAGAGGATTTCCTTCTTGATCTGTTAATGGGATTTTGTAAATGTCTTCTATTCCGTCAAGTACCCTGCTGGATAAAATGCCATATCCTAACCCATTTATAACCATCTCTCTACAGGTATCAACTTGGTCGACTTCAATACTAATAAAGGGTGCTTCCGCATAATTTTCGGCCCACCAATGATCAATTATTGATTTTAGGAGGTAATCCCCTCGATAATCGATTCTTGGAAGACGTGGAAGATCCGTTATATCAATCTTTTTCGTGGAAGCGATACAGATGGTTTCCTCAAATAATTGATGTATTGATAGCCCCCTCCAGCCATAGTCTCCTCGAACAAAACCGATATGAACATCCTTATTGTGTATGAGCTGAGTTACGTCTCTGCTCCATCCTGTTATCACTTTGAATTCCACATGGGGATATTGATTTTTGAATAATTTCAAAAGATATGGAAGTTCATTATTCGCGAAATAATTGGATACCCCCAATTTCAATGTACCTGCCACTTCATTCTTTTCGTTATTGCTCATATTTTGGACATTTTCTTTTACTTTTTGAAAATGGGCTAGTGCCTCCTCAGCACAATGGACCAGATATTCTCCCTGAGGGGTAAAATGTACACCCCGGCTTTCACGGGTTACGATTTTAACACCCAGCTCTTCCTGCATATGTTTTAATCGGCTCGTTAACGCAGGTTGAGTCAGAAATAATAGACGAGCTGTTTTCGTTAGATTTTTTTGATTATATAGCACCTTCAATATTTCCCAATCACGATAATCCATTGTTCCACCTATCTATCTGATATAAATAATTTTTATAATAAAATATAATTTTTTAGCATTTTATTTATTTCAATTATTACATTATCCTTATCCATAGGCAATTGATAATTATTACTATTTATCTATTTAAATATAAAACATAAGAACTGAATCATGGGGGTATTGTAAATGGGAGTAAACGACAACCAACCAAATCCATGGAAAAAATTTATTGGTCCGAACCTTGGATACGTGATTGAACAATATGAACGGTTCACGAACGGAGAAGAATCCATTGATCTAAATTTAAAAGAGCTTTTCATTAAATGGGGCTCACCTTTGTCCTATGAAACAAATCAAATGAAAGAAACCATTGGAAATGTACCTGATCTTCCTTCAGCAAGTATAGAGAAAGTATTGAAAGCGGCCAAACTGCTTGAAAACATTCGTACAAATGGCCATTTGGCAGCAAACATAAATCCTTTGGAGGAGAATCGAAAGGGTCAAGAGTTGTTCAATCCTGTAAAACATGGAATAAGTGAACAGGATTTGAAAGCGATACCAGCTAAATTGGTTTGGGAAGAGGCACCGAAAGATGTTGAAACCGCATTTGAGGCCATGAATCGTTTAATGGAACGCTATACATCAGCCCTTGCATACGAGTTTACGCATGTTAGTGATTCGGAGGAACGAATTTGGCTGACTCAGATGGTGGAGACGGGTTCCTTACAACGCTCCTTATCTAAAGAAGAACGAACAAACCTATTAAAGAGTTTGACAGAAGTTGAGGGATTTGAACAATTTTTACACAAAACCTTTGTTGGTCAAAAAAGATTTTCCATTGAAGGTGTAGACATGCTTGTCCCAATGCTTGATGAAGCAGTGCGTGAAGGTGTCGAAGAAGGAGTCTGCAACGTCGCAATTGGGATGGCGCATCGCGGACGTTTAAGTGTTCTCGCACATGTGTTAAAAAAACCATACAGCAAGATTTTCTCTGAATTTCAGCACTCCCACGCCAAACAACAAGGTCCGTCAGCAGATTTAGTCGACATTAGCGAGGGCTGGACAGGGGATGTGAAATACCATTTAGGACGCAATCGATTCGTTGAAGGCACTGGTACCCCTCGCACTCGTATTACCTTGGCGAATAATCCAAGCCATCTTGAATTTGTCAATCCGGTAGTCGAAGGTTTTGCAAGGGCAGCCCAAGAGGATCGAAAGAAACCTGGTTATCCGGAGCAGGATATTAAAAAGGCGTTTGCGATTTTGGTCCATGGCGATGCAGCCTTTCCGGGCCAGGGAATTGTAGCGGAAACTTTGAATTTAGGTGGATTAAAGGGATACCGAACAGGAGGAACCATCCATATTATTGCGAATAACATGGTCGGCTTTACGACAGATAGCCACGACTCTCGTTCAACTCGATATTCCAGTGACTTAGCAAAAGGATTTGAGATTCCGATTGTACATGTGAATGCAGATGAGCCAGAAGCATGTCTGGCAGCTGTTCGCCTTGCTTATCAATACCGTGCTCGTTTCCAAAAGGATTTTGTGATTGATTTAGTCGGTTACCGCCGTTTTGGCCACAATGAAATGGACGATCCTGCGGTCACCCAGCCACAGGTGTACAAAAAAATTGCCAAGCATTCAACTGTAAGAGCATTGTATTCTACTCAACTGTTAAACAACGGAACACTAAATCAACAAGAAGTTGAACAAATCAATCTTAGCGTGCAGGAACTATTGCAGACTGAGTATGACAAAGCGTCAGAGAAGAAGCAGAGTGAACCACCGGCAGAAGTAGCGGTTCCGGGTGTTATAGCGAAAGGAATTCCACCTTTGGAAACAAAAGTACCGCTTGGCACTCTTCAAGAAATAAATCGTGAATTGCTAAAATGGCCAGAAGGTTTTCATATTTATCCAAAATTAAAGAAGATTCTTGAGCGCCGTGAAACAGCTTTGGAAGAGAACGGAAAAGTGGAATGGGCAGTAGCAGAAGTGCTGGCTTTCGCGACGATGTTACAAGAAGGCACACCGATCCGTCTTACGGGTCAAGACTCCGAGCGCGGAACGTTTGCGCAGCGGCACATTGTTCTTCATGATGCAGAAACAAACCAAACGTATTCACCACTGCACCATCTTCCGCAGGCAGGCGCTTCGTTTGCGGTTCATAATAGCCCGCTATCGGAAGCGGCAGTAGTAGGTTATGAATATGGATATAATGTATTTGCACCTGAGACACTTGTCATGTGGGAAGCGCAGTATGGCGACTTTGCCAACACGGCACAACCGCTATTTGATCAATTTGTTTCATCGGCAAGAGCAAAATGGGGGCAAAAGTCAGGGCTTACTCTGCTTCTGCCGCACGGTTATGAAGGCCAAGGCCCTGAGCATTCCAGCGCTCGTCCGGAACGCTTCTTGCAGTTGGCGGCTGAAAACAACTGGACTGTTGCCAACCTGACAAGTGCGGCCCAATATTTTCATGTTTTACGGCGTCAGGCAGCCACTTTAGGAACAGAATTTGTTCGGCCATTAGTGATTATGACACCGAAGAGTCTGCTTCGTCACCCGCAGGTCGCTTCTTCTGCTTCCGCTCTTAGCGAAGGTAGTTTCCAAACGGTCATTGAACAGCCGCAACTCGGAAAAGCGCTAGATAAAGTAAAACGATTAGTATTAACAACTGGTAAGATGGCCATCGATTTGGCAGTTGAGATCGACTCAAGTAAAGAAAATCGTAACTTGGATGAGATACACATCGTACGTATTGAACAGTTGTATCCATTCCCACACGAAAAAATAGAAGCAATCATCAAGCGTTATCCAAACTTGAATGAAATTTTTTGGGTACAGGAAGAACCGAAGAATATGGGAGCGTGGCATTATATTGCACCAACCCTTTTTGAACTTGCATCGGGCAAACTGTCAGTCGGCTACATTGGACGTCAGTACCGTTCAAGCACGGCAGGCGGAGATCCACTCGTTCATAAAACGGAACAAGAACGCATTGTCCACCAGGCATTAAATTCTAAGAGTTTAGTAGATACACAGAAACAAAAAACACAATTTGTTACACGCTGAAAATGAAAAGAGTCTATTAGCAAAACTTTAATGGACAAAACGCTGGTGAATGCAGAGGAAATTGTCCAATAGAAACGTTCTATCGGACAAAACATCTGGGAATTCCATGAAAAATATCCATAGAGCCACACTATTTGGCAAAATTCAAATTAATAGCCTGACGTAACAAATACCTAGGAGGATTTGACACATGATTGAAATCAAAGTACCAGAGCTCGCGGAATCCATTTCAGAAGGAACCATTTCACAATGGCTCATTAATATTGGAGACAAAGTCACCAAGGGTAATAGTATCGTAGAGTTGGAAACGGACAAAGTAAATATTGAATTAAATGCCGAAGACTCAGGGGTTGTCACTAAGCTATTAAAAGAGCCTGGTGATACAGTAGAAGTTGGCGATGTTATTGCCATTATCGAAGAGAATGCAGCTGAAGGAACTGCACCGGCTGCTCCGACAGCAGCACCGGAAAAACCGGCACAAGAAACAAACAATCAACCAATCACCCAGCCTGAGCCGGAACTTTCTCTAGCCGCCCGTCCGATTGCTTCACCAGCGGCAAGAAAATTGGCAAGAGAGTTGGGAATTGATTTACACCAAGTAAACAGCAGTGACCCGCTTGGCAGAATTCGTCCAGATGATGTGAAAGCACATACGCAAACACCAGCAGTTCCGGAAGCACCAAAAGTAGAAAAGGCAAGCCCAAAACCTGCCGCACAACAAATAGATGTTGAGTTTGATAAACCAGTAGAACGTGTAAAAATGTCCCGCCGTCGTCAAACGATCGCTAAGCGCTTAGTGGAGGTCCAGCATACTGCTGCGATGCTAACTACTTTTAATGAAGTGGACATGTCCGCCATTATGGATTTACGTAATAAGCGGAAGGATGCATTCCTTGAAAAACATGGTGTTCGTTTAGGGTTTATGTCCTTCTTTACAAAGGCCGTGGTTTCAGCCTTAAAGCAATACCCTCTTTTAAATGCTGAAATTCAAGGCGATGAATTAATTCTTAAAAAGTTTTATGATATCGGAATTGCCGTAGCAGCCCCAGAGGGTTTGGTTGTACCAGTTGTCCGTAATGCCAACCAGAAAAACTTTGCCGAAATCGAGCAAGAAATCAGCACTCTTGGTAAAAAGGCTCGTGATAACGCCCTTACTTTAAATGATTTACAAGGCGGAACATTTACGATCACAAACGGTGGAGTTTTCGGTTCATTAATGTCAACACCGATTTTGAATAGCCCGCAAGTGGGTATTCTCGGAATGCATAAAATTCAAACAAGACCGGTTGCAATTGATGCAGAACGAATGGAAAACCGTCCAATGATGTATATTGCCTTGTCTTACGATCACCGAATTGTAGACGGAAAAGAGGCTGTCAGCTTCCTGGCAGCAGTAAAAGAATTATTGGAAGATCCGCACTCTTTATTATTAGAGGGATAAAAAATAAAAGACTTGCAAGGTGTGTTCTAACTCAGGGCACACCTTTTTCATGTGTTTTGTTCGGGATGATACTGAGCGATCACTCCCGTTTTTTAGAGAAGAGAAGATAATGGAGAAAAAATTAGGGCTTTACTTGGTAATAGGAAATATTCGAAGCGAGATTGACTTCTTCTAGTTGTTTTTGTATCTAATAAATTTATATAAAAGTACGTCCCTAATTAAGAACAAAACTTTTGTCATCCAATTAATCATAAATAATACTTATTTCTGTAGATTAATGTATATTTAGGTAGTGAAATGTCGGATGATTTAGATTAATAACACTCGAATTGTTCTTTATAATGAATATTATGTACAAGTTCTTTTAATGTTAAGAGGGGGAGAAAAATGAAAAAAAAAAGTTTTATCCAGCCTGGTCCTTAGTACGGCCCTATGTGCATCGTCATTATTTCCATTTACAGCGCAGCAGGCAGCATTCGCAGATAAAAAAGAGTCACCTGGAGTGGGTGTAGTTAGGGATAACTTTGATGTACCAAAGATTTCCGCTAATACAGATGCGCAACTTTTTGAAAGATTGGGTTATACAGTAGCTACGGACCGTTTATGGCAGCTTGAAATTATTAAACGCGGTGCGAAAGGGTCATTAGCAGAAATATTCGGCCAAAGTTACATAGCCGCCGACAAAAAGGTAAGACTACAAGGTTACACTGAAGACGAGTATAATCAGATTTATGCTTCTATGGGCCCAAAAGAACAAGAAGCGATTAGATCCTATGTAAAAGGGATTAATACAAGAATAGAAGAATGGAAGAGTAATCCAAATACTCTCCCTCTTGAGTTCAAAGCATTAAAGATTTTGCCCACGAATTGGGAGATTTCTGACTCCCTTGCAGCAGGGACTGCCATGATGCGTCGTTTCGGCACTATTGGCGGGTCAGAACTTACGAGGCTAAAAGATTTGCAGAAACTTATAGCTGCCCACGGACAAGTCGAAGGCTGGAAAATTTTTAATGACAGGTATTGGGCAAATGACCCGACCGCTCCGACCTATGTAAATAACGCTGCAGAGTAATAATAAAAATAAAGCAAGAATTTTTGATGAAAAAACAGCAGAGCAATATTTGGCCGGCCTTAAGAATGTTTCGGAGCAAGTCTCATCTTTTAGGAATTTAGAACAAAAAGCCGATAACGAGGCAAAAAAATTAGGTTTAAGTGCAACAGCTCAACTCGCCAGTTTCGCGTGGGTCGTTTCCGGGGATAAAACGCAATCAGGCCGCCCGATGTTATCTGGGAATCCACAAATGGGATTCGATTATCCTAGTATTGTTTATGAAGCGCATTTAACTGGAGGCTCAGGTTATGATGTTGAGGGCTTTAACGTTGTAGGTATGCCGGTAATTGCCATTGGGATGAACGACCATTTGGCATGGTCCTTTATGGTTGGTATGGGTGACAATGTTGACATCTATCAAGAAACACTAAATCCAAACAATAAAAACCAATATATGTATAAAGGAAAATGGGTTGATTTCGAAAAACATGTTGAAACGATATCAGTTGCAGGTGGAGGCTCTGTTCAATACACAGTTTACCGTTCGGTACATGGTCCTGTAATTGCTCCTGTAGATTTTGACCCGAACGTTTATACAGGTGACAAGGTATTTACCTGGAAATCAGCACATTGGATGAAGGATGCCGGCAGTATCGGTGGATTTTTAGAGTTGATGAAATCTAGTTCAGTCAAAGACCTTATTAAAGGATCAAAAGAGGTTTACACATCCCTTCATATGGTCGGTGCAGATGATAAAGGAAATATAGGCTATACACAAGCTGGATTAGTGCCGGTCCGTCCGGCCAACTCTGATTTCCGTCTTCCATTAAGTGGTGAAGGGGATATGGAGTGGACCGGAGAGTATCTACCAAATCCTGTTGCTATAAATCCTGAGAAAGGGTTTGTAACCGGCTGGAATGGCAAATCCACGCCATCATCTAACAATCCCGATTCCCGTTATTTTGGTCCATATAATCGTGGGCTCTGGCTAGAACGCGAGTTAAAAGATATGAAAAATATGACTATGGAAGATATGCTAAAGGTCCAAAAGAAAATTGGGACCGAGATGGGAACATCAGGAGGACTATATGAAGCTGGTATTCTCATTACTGACCTATTACCGCTTTTGGATAATGCCCTAAAAGGTGTTCCGAAAGAGGATGCTAACTATGAAAAATTGAATAGTGCATATCAATTGCTAGCAAATTGGAATGGGCATGGTATTGATGATGTAGTTACCAGTACCCAGCTTAAACCGGAACAATTAATATTTGATAAATGGATTGCTACATTATTGAGTAGTGTGTTTGATGATGAATTAAAGGGCTTGGTTACATTTACCTCTACTGAAGACGATCGGATTAATATGCTTTTACGCGCTTTGAATGAACAAACATTATCGTCGCGGAACTATTTTGACAACATCAAAACACCTGAAATTGAAACTAAAGAGCAGCTCGTTTTACAAAGCTTTATAGGTGCACTAGAGCAGCTTTCAACTCAGTTTAAAACTCATGATATTAGTAAATGGCAGTTATCCAGACCAAAGACCAGCATAACTCATCCATTATTCAATAAGATTGGTGAATTCCCGACTCAAACATCAGGAACCTATTCCTTTATGGTAAAATTCGTCGAAAAAAATGCCAATAGTAATGGGATTACTGTTCCGGTAGGAATGAGCCGCTGGCCATATGGAATCAATGCTTATATTGGTTTGAACCAAAGTGGAACTCCAGATATTACTAATCCAAATTTATGGAAAATGTTAAATCTTTATCGGAACTATGAATACCGTCAGATGAGTAATTTTAAATAGTCATACAATTTAAGTTGAACCAGTCTGACCCAAAAGCTGTTTGAATAACGACTCTTTTGGGTCAGTTTTTATTTCCAATCTTTAAGCATTTTGTAGCCATAATGCAGGCTGTTTCAATTTTTCCACGATTACCTGATAGAAAATGTTCCATATTTTCCTGCAGCCCTTCTGCCTCAATTTCTACTGTTCCATTTTCCAAATTCCGCACCCATCCGTAGATACCATAAAAACCTGCTTTTCGGAGGGTGAATTGCCTAAAACCCACACCTTGGACAAGCCCGTTTACGACAATTTTATACCGAATCATTGTTATTTTAGACCCCCTTTAATTCCATTCGAAGAATCTGTGAATTATATATTACTTACTCACGAAACGGCAAAAAGTAATTCATTTTTAGTTATCTACCATTTCACCCCAATTAAAATACAGCTTACCCCAAGAAAGATCCACAATATTTTTACAATCGATAATTCTCCACCTGCCATTCCAAGAACGCCGATGGTGGTTGTCAATATGAGGATCACTGGCCCGACCAGTGCAAGTGAACTATTTACGATTAGAGCTTTTTCAATTGAATTAAATTTTATCATCAGCACAGCAGCAAATATTTCGATACTGCCAGACAAGACCCTCAACATAGCCATGGCCAAAACAGCTTTTTCAATAAAAATAAACATATGTAACCCCCTGAAAACAGTTAGTCATTCTCATTATATGAAGACAATCCGTATACAAGGACAAGTTTTTAAAAATACCAAAAGGGATAATTTTCAACTACTGGGTAATATTAAAAATGGTTTTGAAATATCCACGGCCAAAATTATTGACACGGAGGACTCCAATGAAGAAATTAAAAAAATTGAAATCCTCTAAAGAAAAATCCCTATCAAGTGATGAGACACATAAGGAAATTCAAGCTGATTTAAAGGATAATATAGAAATTTTAAAAGAGCTGTTTCAGGATTGTACCGATGTTGTCTTCCGTCCGTTGATTGCCGGCAACGTCCATGCCTATTTGCTGTTTGTAGATGGCTTTGTAGATACGAAAGCAATTGAACTTCATGGGTTAAAACAACTGATAGAAGAAAATGAAGTGAACCGGATTACAGCAGATTTTTTAACAGAAAGAGTTATTTCGATCAGTTCTGTATCTGAAACAATCAAATTGGATGATGTGGTTAAAAACGTATTGAAAGCCAATACCGTACTTTTGGTTGATGGGCTGACGAAGGCGATAATTTTTGATGCTAAAGGGGGAGAAAGAAGAGGGGTTTCAGAGCCCACTACAGAATCCGCCGTCCGTGGACCGCGTGAAGGGTTTACCGAAATATTAAGGGTAAACACGGCTCTGGTCCGCCATAAGATCCGCTCCAATCGATTAAAAATTCTTTCAAAAGACGTCGGAGAAGAAACCCAAACGAACTTAGCCATTTTGTATGTGGAAGGTTTGGCGCCCCCGGAATTAGTGGAAGAAGTCCTCTCAAGGGTTGAGCGAATAAAAATCGATGGGATATTAGAAAGCGGCTATATTGAAGAGTTCATTGAGGATAGTGCTTGGAGCATGTTTCCCCAAATCCAAAACACCGAGAGACCTGATACAGTGGCTGCTAACCTCCTCGAGGGCAGAATTGCCATCATCGTTGACGGGACACCTTTTGTATTAATTTTGCCGGCAACCTTTTGGCAGTTTTTTCAGTCAAGTGAAGATTATTACGACCGGTTTCATATTTTTATTTTTTTAAGGTTGCTCAGAATTTCCTTCGTGTTTATTGCCATCACATTACCGGGTATTTATGTCGCTGTAACCACCTATCACCAGGAGATGATTCCCACTTCGCTTCTTTTATCGATTGCCGCAAGCCGGGAAGCCATACCGTTTCCCATGTTTGTAGAAGCATTGATTATGGAATTGGCGTTTGAAGCATTGCGGGAAGCGGGAATTCGACTTCCACAAATTGTCGGACAGGCAGTAGGGATTCTTGGTGCTCTGGTTATTGGACAGGCGGCTGTAGAAGCCGGTATAGTTTCCGCGCCAACGGTTATTATGATTGCGCTTACGGGCATCGCATCATTCACAATTCCAAGGTACAATATGTCCATTTCTGTACGGATGCTCCGCTTTCCGCTGATGATTCTAGGCGGTATGTTTGGACTGTTTGGTGTAGTATTGGGATTCCTGATTATTTTGACACATTTATGCAAATTACGGTCGTTTGGGATTCCATATTTTTGGCCTATCGCCCCAATGTCATTTAAAGCTCTAAAGGATACCTTAATCAGGGTCCCATGGTGGGCAATGAACGAGAGACCAAATCAGTTGGTAAAAGAGGATGTAATCAGACAAGCTGATCATTTAATGCCTAGCCCTCCAAAGGCTGGCGAAGAAGGGAGTCCCTCATGAAGAAGGCCCGGATTTTATTATTGATCCTGTTCCTTCTCATACCACTAACGGGCTGTTGGGATCGAACGGAAATAAACGATTTGGCATTTGTAGTTGGAACGGGAGTTGATAAGGGCCCGAAGCAGCAATACCGTTTTTCGGTGCAGGTACCCTTGCCAAGCTCTTTAGGCGGAACAGGCTCGAGCGGGGGAGGCGGCGGGACTAGCGGTGAGGGGCCTTTTCTTATCGCAACCGGGACTGGTCGAAACATCAGGGAAGGTGTTGAAGACATCCAGGCAAGATTATCAAGAAAGCTTTATTTTGCTCACCGCAGGGTCTTGGTAATTGGTGAGGATCAGGCAAAAGAAGGAATAAGGGAAATTCTTAATGCTGTTTTTACCCAGCCTCAGTCAAGATTATCAACCTTTCTAATTGTTTCAAAAGGAGAGGCTGTTAAAATGTTAAAAGCCCAGCCGCGAATGGAACTATCGTCCGCTGAAGCGATGCGGGAAATGGCCAAAGCAGGTGCGAACTTGACCGTGATGGATGTCCTGCAAAATTTAGACCGGCAAGGAAAGTCTCTGATCATTCCGATGGTTGAACCAACTGGGACATTAAAAAAGGAAAGGGATGGAAAAGAGGTACTAATGGGCAGATTTGCTGTGTTTAAGGCTGACAAGCTTTCCTTCTTTACAAGTAAAAGGGAATCTCACGGCATCTTATGGCTGCTCGAACGGATGAAAAAGAAAAGCTATTCTTTTTCCGTTTCGAAAAATAAGGAAATGACAGTTCATATTAACGAAAATAGTGTCCACCCAAACTTAAAAATAGTGAATGGGAACCCTGAATTTGCCGTTTCCGTCAGGGTAACAGGGCATCTGGTGGAAAACGAAGCAAATTTACGAATCGAAGACCCAGCAACCTATAACAAAATTATTGAAAATATGGAAGAGAAAATAAAGAATGATATCCATTCAATATTAAAACGTGCTCATACACAAGGTATAGATATTTATGGATTCGGATGGTTTTTATTTAAACGTCATCATCAAAAATGGGAGCATGAGTGGAAGCAGAATTGGAAATCGATGCTGCCTCACTTAAAGGTAACGGTTATGGTGGACGCCGATATTCAAAGAACGACGAATACCGGGAATGTGGAAAGGAACTAACGTATGGATATAGCGATTGTTTGGTTATCTCTTACCATTTATGTTGTGATTATTTTCAAGGCGAAAATTATTGATAAAAAAGAGCGTAAATGGGTGTTCCTGTTCATTATTTTAACTGTCGGATGCACTGTTTTGACGGGACTGCATCTTTCATTAAATAGTGTTACCGTATTTTTAAATGATTCATTTGGAAGGCTGTCAAGAATGGTTGTGAACATATGAAGGAAAAAATCTCCAATCTTCAGTTAATCTTTTTAATCGCAAACTTTATTATGAGTGCAGCCATAATCAGCCTGCCGCAAATCATCGTTCATACGGGACGGCAGAACGCTTGGCTTGTCCCGATTCTTTCATTTCCATTTTTTCTATTGATCATTTATCTGATTTTTGGAAAGAAAGGGAAGGCGGAACGGTTTGAACATCTTTTTGCCATTGGGAAAAAAGGGAGCCTTTTGGAAAAAGGGATCATCATTTTATTTTTCTTTTTAGCTTTATTCGTTTTTGTACGTGATTTACGGGCGCTTGTTGATTTTGTGGCATCCGTACTTTTGCCAAACACCCCTATTAATATGTTAATGGTTCTTTCGACCTTGGTCATCATTTATATCAGCATGGCTGGAATAGAGGTGATTGCAAGAATTAATGCCATCCATTTTTTTATTCTCATCATTGTGGTCCTTTTCCTGCCATTTCTTTTGCTAAACGAACTGGATGCGGGAAATTTGCAGCCGCTCCCTGGCCTGCGCTCATTTAAAGCATTAACGAAATCTGTTTTTATATCCTTCTCCTGGATAGGGGAACTGTTTTTTTTCATTCTGATTATCGCAAATGTGAACCCGCTAAAGGCAGCCCGAAAAGCAGTAATAACCGGTACAGCTTTGGGTGTGTTTCTGTTTTTGATTGTTCTTATTTTAAACATCTCGGTTTTAGGAACAAAAATAGTCCGGGAGGCAGCCTATCCAACCTACGTACTTGTCCAGCAAATCAACTTAACTGATTTTCTTGACCGGCTGGATTTAGTCATTGTGTCAGTATGGATCCCGGTTTTATTCTGCAAAGTCGCCTTTCTAATGTATGCGATTAATTTTTGTTTTAGTTATTTCTATAAATCCAATACAAATAAATTTCTTCCGCCTATTGCGTTAACTCTCGGGTATTTGTCGATTTTATTGTTTAAAAACAGCATGGAACATATCCATTTTTCCTTTTATGCCTGGAATTCACTAGGAATCTTTTTGGAAGGATGCATTGTTATTTTATTTCTTTTTTTGAAAAGAATGGTTCTTAAAAGGAAGGAAGCTAAACCAGCTAATACGTCTTAAATGAGGAAAGAAACACGGTATAAACACCGTGTTTCTTTATGGGATACAACTTGTTGTTAGATTAATTTGATACCACTAAATAAAATCATTAAAGCCATGATTGTTCTTAGTGGTTTTGCAGGAAACTTTGATGATAATGTACTTCCAATTAGAACCCCAGGGATGGAGCCTAATAACAGATTCAGTGTTAATAAATAATCGACATTGCCGATTCCGGCGTGCATAAAACCCGCTGCGGTAACTAATAAAAATGCATGGGCTATATCAGTTCCAACCAGTTCCGACGAACCCATCCGGTACAAGTAAAGCATCGCTATGGCAAATAATGATCCAGAACCAATAGAAGTTAATCCGACTATAAAGCCTAATACCGCTCCAATTGTAATAGTTAGTGCCTTTTTTTCCTCCTGGGGTTTCATCTGCATAGGATTCCACTCAATTTTCTTTTTCATAAAGGTTTTAAATAGGGTGGCCGCCGCAACCAAAATAAGTACATATCCAAGGGCATGCTTGATAATCTGCTCCTGGTTATGGAAAAAGGAATCAAATAAATGAAGCAGTCCAACCGCTAAAAGGGCGCTGGGGATGCTGCCGATGGCAAGATACTTAACAAGTTTAAGATTGATGGTTTTCTGCCGCCAATGCTGGATGGAACCAAATAGTTTTGTAATCGAGTTATAAAATAAGTCTGTACCAACTGCTATCGAAGGACTGATTCCTAATAAAATGAGGATTGGTGTTAAAAGGGCAGCCCCGCCAACCCCAGTTAATCCGACCATAAAGCCAATGAAAAGCCCCATGATGATAATGCCGACACTCATAGGCAAACACTCCTATTTCTCTAAACTGCATTTCATCAATAAAATATGAAGTAGTCAAATGCCTTGTCAGCCCATTTATTCAAATAAAAAAGAGGACAACAGCCCTCTTTTGCGAAAAATATTATTATTCTTCTTCTTCCTCACTCAATTTAATTTTCTTACAGCCAACATATAAACAAGAGAAAATATCAACCCCTGGTTTAGCTTTTGTCATTCCTTTAATATAAGGGGTAACAAGATCCTTAAAGTCGAGTCCGACCCCCTCTTCCTCCAAAATTCCATACACGAACAGTTTTTTCTCATCAAATAAGAAGGCAACATTGCCGACTGCCTTATTGGTGGAATCGACAACATTTAGGACTTGAAAATGAGGAGTGATGACTTCAGGTGAAAAATATATTTGCACTGTTTTCAGCTCCCTTACGTAAACTGCAATTTTTCAAATAGCGTATCATTTTCCTTTTCCTTCGAAGACTCTTTTTTCGCCACATGAATCAGAACCATACATAGCAAAGCGCAAATGAGGGTTAACCCGGCTGTCGTTAAAAACATTCCGGACCGTGACCAATCCATTAATTTACTAAAGATGGGCGGCCCAATGGCAACTCCTAAGAAACGGACCGAGCCATATAAGGAGGTGACGAATCCTCTCCTGTCTGCCGGAACCGAGCCGGTAATAAAGCTGTTAATGCAAGGCAGCACAAGCCCTGTTCCGATACTGCTTATAACAAGTACAGAAAAGAATGGAACCAGCTTTTTAAAGAAAATTAACGATGCAAATGAGCCGGTCATCAAGAGAAGTCCAATAATAATCAATGCTTTCATCAGCTTCATTCTCTTGCCGATTTTACTTCCTGTGATGTAAGAGGTTGTGGTCATAAATAAAAGTGGGATGGCCAGGATGGCCCCCTTTAATATTCCATCAATTTGATAGTCCTTTTCAAGAATATCTGAAATGTAAAATAAAATGCCAAATAAAGTAAATAAGCATACAGCTCCTGTCAAGTAAGCGGCAAATAGCCAGCGGCCTTCAGTTTTAAAAACAGAAACAAGGCCTTTTACATATTTTCCAACTGGCGGCGGCTCTTTTTTTGTTTTCTTTTCCTTGATAAAAAAGATCGTTAATAACACGGATAAGAAACAGAAAATCGGAAAGGCAAAGAAGGCGGCGTACCAGAAAATGAGGGCCAATAACGAGCCGATTATTGGACTAATCACTTTGCCAAAACCGTTTGATGCTTCTACTAACCCTAATACCTTACTTTGTTCTCCGCCTTTAAATAAATCTCCTGTTAACGCCATGGCAATAGGCGCTGTTCCCGCTGCGCCTATTCCTTGCATGATTCTGCCGGCAAGAATCCAAGTATAGGAGCTGCCAAACCACGCTGCTGAAGCTCCTGCTAAAAGCCCGCCGATACCATATAAAATGAGGGCCGGGATGATGACCGCTTTCCTTGAAAAACGATCAGAAAAATACCCTAATACCGGAATCGAAATGGCTGCTGCAATCGAAAACACCGAAATAACCAAACTTACCTGGAATTGAGAAATATCTAACTCCGATTTCATTTTTGGGAGGATTGGGATTAACATTGAGTTTCCTAAGACTAAAATCATCGGGATTGAACCAATTGCAAAAATCGTCATGCCTTTGTGTTTTTGTTTAGGCAATGGAGTGCACCCCTATCGTTGAAATAAGCTATTTTAGTGTGTGATTGCGGACATCAGTTTATACAAGGCGAATGCCTAATTTCTATGGAAAAGGCCCATTATCTACACATTCACCCAGTTTTTGAATAATCTATCCTAGAAAAAAAGAGGAGGCGTAATGCCTATGGATTTTTTAACACTTCCTGAACGGACTTCCGGCAGCCGAACTTATGGATTAACCTCTGTCGCCGACTTCGGAACTCCTATGGGAGAATTAAGGAATATATTGGCCGATTACAGCCATATCATTGACATTGCCAAAATTGGAATTGGTTCTGCGTATGTCACCCCCAATTTAAAGAAGAAGGTGGACCTGTATAAGGAATACGGAATCAAGCCTTATTGTGGAGGCACATTATTTGAAAAATGTTATTACCAAAACAAAATCCCGGAATACCTCTCTTATTTATGTGAACTTGGGATTGAATGGGTTGAAGTTTCAAATGGGACCTTGGATATTCCACTTGACCAGAGGCTGGAATTGATTTATTTTCTAAAAAATAATTTTAACGTGATTGCCGAGGTGGGATCGAAGGATACCGAGAAAGAGATGCCCATTTCAGAATGGAGAGCAGAAATCAAGCAATTGCTTGAGGCAGGTTGTCAATACGTTATTACAGAAGGGCGTGATTCCGGGACTTCCGGCATTTATGAAAAATGCGGTACGGTTAAGTCTGACCTGATTCAGGAATTAGTCAGAGATTTGGATCCGAATAAGATTATTTTCGAGGCGCCATCAGCAAAGCATCAAATGTATTTTATTAGGGAGTTTGGGCCTAATGTAAATTTGGGTAATGTGAAGCTTTCGGATGTTTTAATGTTGGAGGCGCAGCGCTGCGGCCTGAGAAGTGAAACATTTTATATGGAGGCACAGGAATGCAAATTACCTTAATCCGCCATTTGCCTACCGAATGGAATAACAACAATATGCTTCAAGGGAGAAGGGATATCGGAATTTCTCCGTTAACTGAGGAATTTCGCAAAGGCATTGCTGAAAACAAAAGCATGTTGAATGGTCTTGCTCCTTTTGAAGTTGTTTTGGCCAGCAGTTTAAAAAGAACACGACAAACAGCACAATGTTATGGGTTTCAGCCTGAAACCGAATGCTTATTGGATGAATTGGATTTTGGCCCATTTGAAGGCCAGCCAAAGGCAATGTTGATTGAAGCATTTGGAGATGCCTGGTTAGAGAACCCAAGCAAGCTGGTGTTAGGTGAAAGTATTCATAACCTTGAAAAACGCATTTCCATGTTCTTGGAGAAATATCGGGAATATAAAAACATGTTAGTATTTGGCCATGGCTGTTGGATTCGAGCTATGATTTCCTTTTCAAAGCATGGTCATATTGATGAGATGAACAAAGTATTATTGGAAAATAACTCCTTTGTAACGTTAACGATGGATTCATAATTAATTTGGAGGGGTGGGAATGGCTTCGATACTTACGTATGAAAATTGGGACGAACAAAAAATAGCAGAAATTAGCGGCCAAAGCAGGGATTATTTCGATATTTTAAAGTGGGCATATCAGGAATATGATGGCGAGGAAATTGTTTACGCTTGTAGCTTTGGAGCAGAAGGAATGGTGTTAATCGATTTAATTCATAAAGTTAATAAACAGGCAAAAATCATCTTCCTGGATACTGGCCTTCATTTCCCGCAAACGTATGAATTAATAAATCAGGTGAAGGAAAAATACCCTTCATTTAACATCACAATGTTAAAACCGAAGCTATCTTTATTGGAACAGGCAAAGGAGCACGGTGAAGAGCTTTGGCGTCATAATCCAAATTTGTGCTGCCAGATAAGAAAAGTTGCCCCTTTAAAGGAGGCGCTGCAGGGCGTAAAGGCATGGATTTCAGGGCTCAGAAGGGAACAATCGGCTATAAGGAGCAATACTCAGTACATCAATAAAGATGAAAAGTTCCATAATATCAAGATTTGTCCGCTTATTCATTGGACTTGGGATGATATATTGACGTACATCGACTTAAACAAATTGCCTTATAACCCATTACATGATAACGGTTATCCAAGTATCGGCTGCGCACCGTGTACCCAGCCGGTTACTGATTCTGGTGACCAGCGGGCGGGTCGCTGGGCGGGACAATCAAAAACGGAGTGCGGACTCCATTTAACTTAGAGATAAAGAAATTTGGGGAGGTAAAACCGTTGAATAAGAGAATTCCCCATGGCGGGAAATTAGTCAATCGAATCAATTTAAATTGTGTAGTGGACTATACTCTCAATTATGTTGAACTCGATAAATTGGAATTAAGCGATTTGGAGTTAATCGCTAACGGTGCTTACAGTCCAATTGAAGGTTTCATGGGAAAAGCCGACTATGAGTCGGTTGTACACAAAATGAGGCTTGTTTCGGGACTGCCGTGGTCACTGCCGATTACTCTGGCAGTCCACCAGACCAAAGCGGCCGAATTAACAATCGGTGAGACCATTAACCTCATTCATAATGACAAGGTTTATGGTGTCATGAAGGTAACCGAAAAGTTTTCACCAGATAAACGGATAGAGGCTGAAAAGGTATTCAAGACAACGGAACTAGCCCATCCCGGTGTAAAAAAACTTTTTGAACGTCCCGCTGTTTATCTGGCCGGACCTATCACACTTATAAAAAGACCTGAAAAAGGCCAGTTTGAGGATTTTTATTTAGACCCTATACAAACAAGGGAAATGTTCCAGCAATTAGGCTGGAAAACAGTTGTTGGGTTCCAAACACGTAATCCGGTACACAGGGCTCATGAATACATTCAAAAGTCGGCACTGGAAACGGTTGACGGGCTGTTCCTTAATCCTCTTGTCGGCGAGACAAAAGCAGATGATATTCCGGGCGAAATCAGAATGAAAAGCTATCAAGCCTTACTTGAAAATTATTATCCAAAGAACCGGGTGTTCCTGTCCGTTTTCCCGGCAGCGATGCGATACGCCGGACCGCGGGAAGCGATTTTTCATGCCCTTGTCCGGAAAAACTTCGGATGCAGCCATTTTATTGTCGGAAGAGACCATGCTGGGGTAGGAAACTACTATGGCACTTATGATGCCCAAAAAATATTTTCTAATTTTTCCGAAGAGGAGCTTGGAATCAAGCCGCTGTTTTTTGAACATAGCTTTTATTGTAAAAAATGCGAGAACATGGCTTCTGAAAAAACCTGCCCGCATGACAGGCAATATCATGTCATCTTATCCGGAACTAAAGTCAGGGGGATGCTCAAAAATGGCGAGCAGCCTCCAAAGGAATTCAGCCGTCCAGAAGTCGTTGAAATCCTTATCGAGGGGATGAGGGAAGTCTACAAACTAGAAGGTGTAGGAAATGGGGAAAAGTAATCATCTTACCTGGCACCAATCAACGATCACAAAAATAGACCGGCATCAGAAGAATGGACATAAAAGCTGTGTGCTTTGGTTTACAGGCTTATCAGGTTCAGGAAAATCTACGCTGGCAAATGCCGTAGACCAGGCACTTTTTAAAGAAGGCTTTAGAAGTTATGTATTGGATGGGGATAATATTCGTCATGGTTTAAACAAAGATTTAAGTTTTGGTGTTAGTGACAGGAAAGAGAATATCCGCCGAATTGGGGAAGTGGCAAAACTATTCGTGGACAGTGGTCAAATCGTTTCTTCAGCCTTTATTTCCCCTTTTCTTGAGGACCGGGCGCAGGTTCGTAATATGTTTGAAAACGGGGAGTTCATTGAAATTTACTTGAATTGCCCGATTCAAATCTGTGAAGACCGGGACCCGAAAGGTTTGTACAGAAAGGCAAGAATTGGAGAAATCCCCGAATTTACCGGTATCTCCTCACCATACGAAATTCCCGACAATCCAGAAATCATTATTGAAACAGGTCGAATGTCGATTGAAGAATCAGTAAAAGAAATTTTAGAGTATTTAAAGGAAAGGAAGATCCTTTAACAGGTCTTCCTTTACCTTATTTGGGGGGCTACCGTGAAAAAAGGAACAAATAATATTTCAGGACAAAATCCCCAATCAATTTCAACTCAAAATTATTCTAATACAACGAAATTAGTACTAGGATCTCTCCTTGCTGGAATCGCAGCCATCCTGCAGGCCGCCGGATTTTTTACAGGAATTGGCTATGCCTTCAGTATGTTAACTACACTGCCCATTGTTCTTGCTTCCATGTTGTCTTTAAGGATTGGGTTCATGTCTTATGTTATTACCGTTTTTCTATTGGCTATTATCCAGCCCAGCGAGTTGTTAGTATTTCCTTTTACAACAGGGCTATTAGGAATTTCCATGGGGGGCGCATTCAAGTTGTGGAAAAGTTGGATTTCTATCACTTTTGCCGGCGGAATTGGTCTCTCGATTGGAATCATGTTTTTGCTTTACGTTCTTCGGTTTCCGGTTTTAGGGCCAACGATCTCATCTATATTTAATTTTAAAACTTCCGTAATAATTTTCCTGTTCTCTTTGTTCTACAGTTTAATCTGGATGGGTCTAAGTAAGCGGGTTTTTGTAATTTTATCGAGGTATTTATAGATTTAATGGACTATTTGAAAAAGAGGCTGCCTAAACAAGACAGCCTCTTTACTCTTTAACGTCTTCGCCAATTGGCAGAAAGGAAAAGTAATCGATTAAATCTTAATTCATAAATAAAATCAATAATATTGGTTGAAAAGAATTGACAAACAATGGCGTACACGACAATTTTATAATCAATGACCAACGCGGTTAATAAAAATATCATCATATTGATGCCCATCATCACTTTTCCTGGACTCCAATTTTTATAGGCGGCTATCATTAGCGCAGGAATGACCATCCCGCCGCTTGATGCCCCTGCACGAATCAAAAGACCAACGCCGATGCCAAAAAAGATGCTGCCGCAAACCATATCAAACAACATATGAACGTGATGATGTGGTATTTGGGTCGTAATCACGCTAACAACTGTTGAGGTAGTAGCGACTGATAGAATGGTTCGAAATGTCCATGTATAGCCAAAATATTTTAGCGCAAAAAGTAAGAAGACAATATTGGCCAGCCATAGGGAGAAGCCAAGCGATAAACCAAACCAATAATTCATTAAGATGGCCAGTCCTGCCGCACCGCCGGAAGGGATGGAATGGGGAAATAAAAACAGGGACATTGACAGACCTTGCAAGGTTGCCCCAAAAAGCAAACATAGGTAAATTAACAAAGTTTTTTTCATTATTTAAAAGAAATAATCTCTAAAAATTTTCGTCATAACATTCACTGTTATTCCTCCCTGGACTTGCCTTTCTTGTCCATTTTATGAGTTGAGAAAAAAGAATATGTGGGAATATTTTGTGAAAAAACAAAGTTTTCCCAATCTACCGATGTTTTAAATTGCAATATTAGGATTGAAAATCAAAATTATTAAGATTAATATTATAGTAAGATTAATGACTATTATCATATGAAATAGTGAAAATGAACTAGTGCACCTAGACCTTTGACATGCCAAATCGGAAGTAGGATCATTTGACTATTTCTAATTTGGCTTTTTTATAAATAATGAAAGGAACTTTTGATCGTGATGCAAAGTTCTATAACTGATATTAAAAAGGAAAAGCGGATCTTGTTAGAAAAGCATTTAAATGGCAGCCTGAATAGCTATCAGTCTCTGTTCGCATGCGATTCTGATGCCATTTATGCAATGGATTTAGATGGTTATTTCATTCCATTAAACCCTGCTTGTGCGCTCATTTTTGGATATAATTCGGACGAATTTTCAAAATTAACGTATATGAAAGTCATGAAATTGGAGCATCTCGATCGAGCCATTTCATTTTTTTACAAGGCAATTGACGGCAAATTGCAGAATTTCGATTGTCAAATCGTTCATAAAAGCGGGAAATTAATTGATTTAAATATGACAAATTATCCGATTGTCATCGATGGTGAAATTGTAGGCGTTTATGCAGTAGCAAAGGATATTACGGAAATCAAACAAAAGCGAAAAAAGCTTATGGAAGATATTCAGCAGCGGGAGAATACCTATCGGGATATTGTAGAGCATTCACCTGATGCAGTCGCGATTGTTAAAGATGAGCTAATCCTTTTTGCCAACGATACTGCCGTGGATTTAATTGGTGCGAAGGATAAAAATGAAGTGATTGGAAAAAGCATTTACGATTTTTTGGACAGCCCTTACTCAGACATTGTGAAACAACGGGCCAAGAAGGTTGAAAACGGCATGGCTGTTGATTTTATCGTGGAAAAGCTGGTCCGTATGGATGGCACGATTATTGAAGTCGAAGTAAAAGCTATTCCAGCCATTTATCAAAACGAACCTGCACGTCATATTATCATTCGGGACATAATGGAGAAGAAAAGAACGCAAAAATTGCTTCTCCAGTCTGAAAAGTTAACGGTGGCCGGGCAGCTTGCCGCTGGAATCGCCCATGAAATAAGAAATCCATTAACCGCTATAAAAGGCTTTATTAAGCTAATGGATACAGGACGTGAATTTAATTCTAGTTATTTGGATATTATCAATTCTGAAGTGAACCGCATCGAACTGATTCTGGGTGAATTGTTGCTGTTAGCGAAACCGCAGTCTATGAAATTTGAAAAACGTGATTTGCCGACCATTTTAGAGCACGTTAAAACGCTTGCTGATACACAGGCGATTATGAGAAATATAGGTATTCATATTCTTTACCTGACAGAAATCCCTGAAGTTTATTGCGATGAAAACCAGCTTAAGCAAATGTTTATTAATTTCCTCAAAAATTCTGTTGAGGCCATGCCTAAGGGTGGAGAAATCATTATAGAGGTTCAATGTACAGATTCTAATCAAATAAAAATTCGGTTTATTGACCAAGGGTGCGGTATCCCGAAAGAGCATCTCGAACGAATAGGCCAGCCATTTTTTACAACCAAGGATAATGGAAATGGATTAGGTTTGATGATTAGCATGCAAATTATTGAAAATCACAATGGCACGATGCATATCTCTAGTAATGAAAATGGAACTACGATGGAGATATTACTGCCAATTTAGTGAATGTTAGCGGACGGAGGGAAGACCGTCCGTTTTTGTATTGACGAGAATTTCATTTTATGATATTTAAATATTTGTTAGCACTCATTTCAATAGAGTGCTAATCATTTGATTTATTGACCTCCTGCAATTATGATGAGAAGGGTAAAAATGGAAGGAGAATTGGGTATGGAAACAAAACAATTTAAAGCGGAATCGAAACGTTTGTTGGACATGATGATTAATTCGATTTATACGCATCGCGAAATTTTTCTGCGTGAGTTAATCTCCAATGCGAGTGATGCGATCGATAAAATCTATTACAAAGCATTAACGGATGATTCCTTGTCATTCGATAAAGACAATTACTACATAAAGATAATCGCTGACAAAGAAAATAGAACCTTACGATTAATCGATACTGGGATTGGGATGACTAAGGAAGAATTGGAAAATAACCTTGGTACGATTGCTAAGAGTGGATCTTTAGCGTTCAAAAGCGAGAATGAATTGAAGGATGGCTATGATATCATTGGCCAATTTGGCGTTGGTTTTTATTCAGCGTTTATGGTTGCCGACGTCGTAACAGTCATTAGTAAGGCTTTAGGTAGTAACGAAGCCTACAAGTGGGAGTCACATGGTGCCGAGGGATACACCATCGTTCCATGTGAAAAAGAAACAGTCGGTACTGACATTATTTTAAAAATCAAAGATAATACCGAAGAAGAAAATTATGATGAGTATTTAGAGGAATACCGTTTAAAAGCAATTATCAAGAAATACTCTGACTTTATCCGCTACCCTATTAAAATGGATGTGTCGAAAAGCCGTCTTAAAGAGGGCAGCGAAACGGAATATGAAGATTATCAAGTTGAAGAAACCATCAACAGCATGGTGCCGATTTGGCGGAAAAATAAAAACGAACTGACAGTGGAGGATTATGAAAATTTTTATGCGGAAAAGCGTTACGGCTTTGACAAACCGCTGAAGCATATTCATATCAGTGTGGATGGGGCGGTCCGTTATAACGCGATTCTTTATATTCCAGAAAACATGCCGTTTGACTATTATTCTGCAGAATATGAAAAGGGTCTAGAGCTTTATTCGAGCGGTGTTTTAATTATGAACAAGTGCGCCGACCTCCTGCCTGACTATTTCAGCTTTGTTAAGGGAATGGTCGACTCAGAAGATTTATCTTTGAATATTTCACGTGAGTTGCTCCAGCACGACCGTCAATTAAAGCTAATAGCGAAAAATATTAACAAGAAAATCAAGAGTGAGCTAGTAAGCTTATTGAAAAATGAACGGGAAAAATACGAGCAGTTTTATCAGGCATTTGGCCGCCAGTTAAAGTATGGCGTCTATAGCGAATTTGGTGCCCATAAGGAAGAATTGCAGGATTTATTGATGTTCCATTCCTCCAAAGAGAAGAAGCTCGTAACGTTAGATGAATATGTTTCTAGAATGCCGGAGGACCAAAAATATATTTTCTACGCCACTGGCGGAACCAATGAGCGAATCGAAAAGCTGCCGCAAACGGAGTTGGTTGCAGACAAAGGCTATGAAATTCTGTATTTCACAGATGAAATTGACGAATTCGCCATTAGAATGCTAATGAGTTACAAAGATAAAGAGTTTAAGTCCGTTTCTAGTGGTGATTTAGGCTTTGAAGCAGATGAAAAGTCTCAGGATTCGGCAGGAGAAGAGCAGGATAACAAAGAACTGTTTGATTATATGAAGGAGACCTTGGCTGGCAAAGTGAAGGATGTCCGTATTTCTAAACGCCTGAAGTCGCATCCAGTTTGCTTATCAACAGATGGAGAAGTCTCTATCGAGATGGAAAAAATCCTAAATGCAATGCCGAATAACCAGGGAATTAAAGCTGAGAAGGTACTAGAAATCAATGCAAATCACGAGGTTTTTGAAGCCTTAAAAGAATCATTTGCCGGAGACAAAGACAAGCTGACATTGTATACACACCTATTGTATAATCAGGCACTACTAATTGAAGGCCTGCCAATTGAGGATCCGGTTGAATTTACGAATAATATTTGCAAAATAATGGTGTAATGGATGATGAAAGGATTGCCGTGATACGTGATGCGGCAATCCTTTAAATTTTTCTCCATTTTTAGAGTATTGGCCGGATCATAGACAAAACCAGTCGGAAAACAGACGAAAATGTCCTTGATAGGCCGGATCAAGGACAAAACCGGTCGGAAAACAGATGGAAATGTCCTTGATAGGCGGGATCAAGGACAAAACCGGTCGGAAAACAGACGAAAATGTCCTTGATAGGCCGGATCAAGGACAAAAACGGTCGGAAAACAGATGGAAATGTCCTTGATAGGCGGGATCAAGGACAAAACCGGTCGGAAAACAGACGAAAATGTCCTTGATAGGCCGGATCAAGGACAAAACCGGTCGGAAAACAGATGGAAATGTCCTTGATAGGCGGGATCAAGGACAAAACCGGTCGGAAAACAGACGAAAATGTCCTTGATAGGCGGGATCAAGGACAAAACCGGTCGGAAAACAGACGAAAATGTCCTTGATAGGCAGGATCAAGGACAAAACCAGGAGAAAAACGGAAGAAAATGTCCTTGATAGGCCGGATCGAGGACAAAAACGGTCGGAAAACGGAAGAAAATGTCTTTGATAGGCGGGATCAAGGACAAAACCGGTTGAAAAACAGATGGAAATGTCCTTGATCACCTTTTAAAACCCAATATTTCCGCAATAAACCATAAAGTATCTATAGGAAGCTCAATATATACACGTTAATGAATATTTCCATCCACATATTTTCCGTAATCCGGAATCGCTAAGCTGTCAAAATTATTTACCAGCCTTTGCAGTCCGCTGGTTAATGCCTCGCCTGCGAGCGGAGTACCATGCCCTGTTATCGCTGTCGAAGGACTTAATTCAGCTAGCTTTTTAACTGAGTCCCAAGCGGCCCTCCAATCAGTTGTGAAGTATCTAGGCGGACCGTTTACCTCTTCCTCCTGGGTAATGACCTTATATAAAGAATCCTGTTTCACATTTATGAAAGCATCTCCCGCAATCAACGCACGGTCCTCATCTCTAAAAAAGGAAACATGTCCAGGTGTGTGACCTGGAGTGTGGATCCAGCGGAAACCAGGCATATGAGGGACGCTGCCGTCTGCAGGAAGTTTTTCAACATGGTTACCCAGGTTAATTGGCTCATTCGGAAATAACGGTGACATCTTCGCCACCATCCCGCCTTCCACACTGGAGTCGGGCTCAGGATAGCTCCTTTGCCCGGTTAAATAAGGCAATTCAATTTCATGGGCATATACCGGTACCTGCCAATGATTCACCAGTTCGATTATTGCTCCAACATGGTCAAAATGACCATGCGTTAAAATAATCGCTTTCGGGCGGTAACCCTCGCCAAACCGTTCCTCTGCTGCCCCGATAATTTCATCTGCTGACCCCGTCATACCGGCATCCACTAAAACAAACTCGCCATTATCAGGGTTACCTACAAAACAAATATTGACGATTTGGATGGTATAAGAAAATAAATCCGGCAAAACCTGAATCCCGATTCCACTACCAATAGAAGTGGCTGGAATCAATTTATAGTCACTTCCATATGACATTTCTTTATCCATTAAACGATCCCCTTATCAATTTCCTAATTTTAGGGATAGTTTTCCTTTGTTTAAAGCAATTATTCAATCAGCTTAGTTAGGCTCCACATGGACATTAACATCAAACACATCGTGTTCCTTGATTAAGGCATTTTCCACCTTTGTGGCAACATCATGTGCTTCCCGAATATTTAGATTGGAATTCACGAGGATTACCACATCCACGACAGCGCTATTGCCATAATTCCGTGCTTTGATGTCCTTTATTCCTTTAACGCCCGAAATCTCTTCAATTGTATTTTTAAAAAAAGACATCTCCTTCACATCAAAACCATCGGTTAAGCTGTGGGATGCATCGCGAAAAATATCCCATGCCGTATTACAGATAAGAAGTCCTACGATTACTGCTGTAATTGGATCTAGCCATGGCAGATTGAATTGAGCGCCAATAATTCCTGCAGCAGTTCCGATGCTCACCCAGGCATCAGAGAGATTGTCTTTCGCGGCAGCCATTACCGCCTGGCTGTTAATTTTTGCAGCAAGCTTATGGTTATAGCGATAGACAGCATACATGACTGCACCACAAAAAATTCCGGTTACGGCAGAAAGGGGGTCTGGCGACTCGCTCTTTCCATTGATGATGGTGGTAACCGCATCATATAGCACCTCAATACCCACGGCCATCATGATAAAAGAAGAAACCATGGAGGCAACAGTTTCCGCTTTCCAATGACCATAAGGATGGTCCTTATCTGCGGGCTTTTGTGAAAGTTTTAGGCCGATTAACACAACAATAGATGCGATTACATCCGTACTGTTGTTTAACCCATCGGCCTTTAGTGCCTCCGAGTCGGATGCATAACCAACTGCCAGTTTTAAAATGGATAGAAAAATGTATGCCAAAATACTGATATATGCGGCTTGTTCCCCTTTTTTTAGTGCTAAATACTTTTCATTTTCCATATGTATTGCCCCTTAGCTTTTTGTTCCCTTCATTATCTTAGCAATCTATTATTATGTGGGTCTAGAGAAACCTTTTTAGTCCGGACTTAAAATTCTTATATCAGGAAAAAAAGTTTAGTACGGGCAAAATAGACATCTGCTTTAATGAAAAAATAGTTAAAATATTTTCATCATTTATATTGACAAATCCCTATGTGTCTAGTAGGATTAATTTCATCAACTATATATATAAATTCCTATTGGTCTAGTGGGATTAATATTAAGAAATAGAAACAGTAAAATGCCTTTCCTGGAATAGGAGGAATTTTTTAGGAAAAGGGGGCGAATCGGCTGAAAACACCAGATGAATGGCAAGAAATTGCGGCACACCTTAGGCCGATGCTCGAATCAATCAAATTCGGATCGATTACACTGGTTGTCCAGGACGGTAAGGTCGTGCAAATTGAGAAAAACGAAAAGGTTCGTCTTCAATCGAATAAAACACGCTGACTAGACAAACTAGAGGCGGTCTTCACCATTAATGGTCGAAGGCTGCCTTTTTTTAAAAGGAATAAGGAGGCTTGCATGATGACAAACGCAGTGACATATGAAAATTGGTATTCCATTTCTGACTCTTTTTCGATTCAAGATGAAACGAAAGGCGCTAAAGCAGTATTGGAATGGGCTTATCAGAATTATTCTGACAATAAAATTGTTTATGCTTCGAGCTTTGGGGCGGAAGCGATTGTGTTGATTGACTTGATTGCTCAGGTGAAACCTGATGCGCACATCGTTTTCTTGGATACAGATCTTCACTTTCTAGAAACCTACGATGTTATCAAAAGGATCGAAGAACGTTTTCCATCATTGAAAATCGAGAAGAAGAAACCTGCATTAACTCTTGATGAACAGGCTGCTCAATATGGGACAGCATTATGGAAACGCGACCCTAACCAATGCTGCCAAATCCGAAAAGTCATTCCTCTTAGGGAAACTCTTACAGCAAGAGAAGCTTGGATCTCTGGTCTTCGCAGAGAACAGTCACCGACAAGGAAAGATACTGAGTTTGTTAACAAAGATGAAAAATTTAAAAATATTAAAATATGCCCGCTGATTCATTGGACATGGGATGAGGTATGGTCCTATATTCGGGAAAAAGACCTTCCATATAATGAGTTGCATGACCACAACTACCCAAGTATTGGCTGCTTCCCTTGTACGCAAGCAGTTGCCGGTGACGGTGATTCCCGTGCCGGACGCTGGTCCGGCAGTAGTAAAACCGAGTGTGGATTACACTCATCGTAAGGGGGCGGTCAAAACGATCACAATCATTGCTATAATGATAGGTTTGTTTTTTGCAGTCAATATTGGGGCCAGCGGGGCAGCTGCTTCGATGGGGATATCCTATGGTGCCGGCGTTGTCAAAAAACAACTGGCTTTATTCCTTTGTGGAATTGCGGTGTTCCTTGGTGCATGGCTTGGCGGCGGCGAGGTCGTAAAGACCATTGGCGGCGGAATCGTTCCAAGCAGTACCTTTACAAATGCCATTGCTTTAATCGTGTTAGCTTCAGCAGCTATGTCGCTTTTTTTAGCGAACATTTTTGGAATACCACTCTCGACAAGTGAAGTAGCAGTGGGCGCCGTCGTGGGGGCGGGGATTGTCTATCAATCCGTTTTTGTCGGCAAGCTCCTCTGGATTATGGTGTTTTGGCTGTTAACTCCAATTGCAGCTTTCGTGCTGGCGATCCTTGCTGCTAATTTTTTAAAAATCAAACCTATTAAAAAAATTGTCGAGAAACCAAAAGCAGGACCTCTTCTTGCAGTACTTGTCGTCTTAATGGGATTGTTCGAAGCCTTTTCGGCAGGAATGAACAATGTGGCCAATGCCGTTGGCCCCCTTGTTGCCGCATCATTAATGTCTAAAGAGACAGCTGTCCTTTGGGGAGGTTTGGCCGTAGCACTTGGTGCATTCCTGCTCGGCCACCGAGTAATTGAAACCAATGGGAAGAAAATAACAAAGCTTCGCTTGGAAGAGGGATGTATCATATCCGGTACTGGAGCCAGCATCGTAACGGCTGCATCGCTCTTTGGAATTCCAGTTCCGCTTACGCAAATTACGACATCTTCTATTATTGGAATTGGTTTTGCAAAATACGGAAAATCAGTCTTGAAAAAGGGTATTGTCGTTCAGCTTCTGACGGTCTGGATTGTTTCACCGGTTATTTCAATGGTGCTCTCATACACCATTATTCAATTAGTGATAGTTCGGAACTTTTATCCGATTATTGTCATGGCAGGCGTCCTTATCTCTGTTTTTGGAGTGCTGTTTTTAATGAAACGAACTTCATCCGCATCGATTGGTGCGCCTACCGATATTGCAAATAAATAAAAACAAATAGAAGGGTTGATAACAAAAATGTCATTTTTACCAAAACCTCACGGAGGCAAACTTATTCAAGCTTTTGATCCAAACTATGATTTATCCAATGCAGCAAAAGAATTAGAAATTGATGCGATTGCTTTAAGCGATCTTGAACTTATTGGAGTGGGAGTTTTCAGCCCGTTAAACGGTTTTCTTGGTAAAGAGGATTATGAATCTGTTGTCAGCAATATGCGTTTAGCCGACAATACGATTTGGTCCATTCCAGTAACTCTTCCTGTATCCTATGAAATCGCGGAATCCTTAGTAGTCGGTGAAGAAATTAAATTAAAACACAACGATGAAGTTTACGGTGTAATTAAGGTTTCTGAATGGTATGAGCCGGATTTAAACAAAGAAGCAAGAGAAGTTTATAAAACGGAAGAACTTGCTCATCCAGGCGTTAAGCGGCTATTTGAAAGAGGACCTGTCTATGTGGCAGGGGAAGTTGTGCTTGTTAAGAAACCTGAAAAAGGCGTGTTCGGTGATGTCTGGTTCGAACCAAATCAGACTCGCGCCTTTTTTGAAGAGAAAGGCTGGAAAACAGTTGTTGGTTTCCAAACAAGAAATCCGATTCATCGTGCGCATGAGTACATTCAAAAGGCTGCCCTTGAAACGGTTGATGGCTTGTTCGTGAACCCGCTAGTCGGTGAAACAAAATCTGATGACGTTCCAGCTGATGTACGTCTGAAAAGCTATCGTGTTTTATTGGAAAACTATTATCCAAAAGAACGGGTCCAGCTAGGCGTCCACCCAGCTGCAATGCGCTATGCAGGTCCAAGAGAAGCTATTTTCCACGCTCTTGCCCGCAAAAATTATGGCTGCACACACTTTATTGTCGGCCGTGACCATGCTGGGGTAGGAAACTATTACGGAACCTATGATGCCCAGTATATTTTCAGCAATTTTACTGAAGAGGAACTTGGTATTAAACCATTATTCTTTGAACACAGCTTCTTTTGCACAAAATGCGATGGTATGGCATCTGACAAAACTTGCCCGCATGGCAAGGAAGATCGTGTAATCCTGTCGGGAACAAAAGTTAGAGAGATGCTCCGCTCAGGAGTTCTTCCGCCAGCAACCTTCAGCCGTAAAGAAGTGGTTGAAGTCCTGATTGAAGGAATGAGAGAAAAAGCGACAGTATAAGGAGTAGGAGAATGAGCAAATCATCGAATATTACATGGCATAACGCTACCATTACAAAAGAAGACAGACGTGCGCAAAACGGTCATGGAAGCTGTACACTATGGTTTACAGGGCTATCTGGTTCTGGGAAATCAACAATTGCGAATGCAGTTTCAAACGAATTGTTTCGGCAGGGAATTAACGAATACGTTCTTGATGGAGACAATATCCGTCACGGCTTAAATAAGGATCTTGGTTTTTCTGAAGAAGATAGAACAGAAAATATCCGCCGCATCGGGGAAGTGGCAAAGCTGTTTGTTGACAGCGGTCAGATTGTCACTACTGCGTTTATTTCACCATTCCGTTCCGACCGGGACAATGTCCGTGCGTTATTTGCAGAAGGGGAATTTATCGAGGTTTTCATTGATTGTCCTCTTGAAGAATGCGAACGCCGTGACCCAAAACAGCTTTATGTTAAGGCTCGCAAAGGTGAAATTAAGGATTTTACGGGGATTGATTCACCATACGAGTCACCGGGAAATCCGGAAATCCTCATCCGCTCTGATTTGGTGACAGTTGAAGAATCAGTGGAACAAGTGTTAGGATATTTACGGGAAAAGAATATTATTTAATAAAATAGCTTTTTTAAAAAGAAGCGGGTACTATGAAATCACATAGTACCCGTTTGAGTTAAAAAGCAAAATGTGAAAGGAGCAGCCAGCATGAAAGCAATTCTCTACATTGGACACGGTACTCGCTCAAGGAAAGGGGCGGATGAGGCAAGGACGTTTATCCAGCGGATAATGGCCCGAATCGATGTGCAAATTCAGGAAATGGGTTTTCTGGAGCTGGCTGAGCCACTGATTGAAGATGGTTTCAGGCATTGTGTAGAAAGGGGTGCCACCGAAATAACGGTTGTTCCTCTTTTTCTGCTTGCCGCGGGGCATATAAAAGAGGATATACCAAATGCATTGGCAGGGCTTCATGAAAAATATCCTCATGTTAAGGTAAATGTGAAGGATCCTTTTGGGGTACAGGGGAACATTCTTGATGGTTTAGCAGATCTTGTTAATGAAGAGGCAGGGACGCTGACAGCTAAAGACAGCATCTTGCTTGTCGGCAGGGGGAGCAGCGACCCGGATATATTAGCGGATTTTGCAAACATTGTTGATGGAATCCGAAATCGTCTAGGACTTAATCGTGTTTCTGTTTGCTATTTAGCTGCCGCTGAACCCAGGTTCGATGAGGGATTGGAAACTGTCTGCAACGAGGCAGTGGGCCGGGTCATTGTCGTTCCTTACTTGCTGTTTTCAGGACTTCTATTAACGGAAGTGGTCCAAAAAGTGCGGAAAAAGGAAAAAGAAGGTTACTCGATTATACATACAGGTCAATTGAGCAGGCACCATGTTATTGAAGATGTCATTATTAAGCGGGCAATTGAAAATGAATAAGTTTCCTTTTTTCAAGGATTCTCAGATATATTCAGAAATTCGCAGATATATGAAAATGCTTCCTAAATAAGCTTTTTATTGGATTGATTTTTCTAGTTGAGATAGAATTTTCATTGGGTATAAGTGCCATAATAGGTTGGTATATGCCTAAAATTCCATGAGGAAAGGTGACCGCAATGGTAAAAAGCTTAAAAGATACAACTACATTACATAATGGTGTTGAAATGCCTTGGTTTGGCCTTGGTGTTTTTAAAGTGCAGGAAGGTTCAGAGGTAATTGACTCTGTAAAGGCAGCTATCAAAAATGGCTACCGCAGCATTGATACTGCAGCGGTTTATCAAAATGAAGAAGGTGTCGGTCAGGGCATTAGAGAGTCCGGTGTTTCTCGTGAGGAGTTATTCATCACTTCAAAGGTATGGAACTCTGATCAAGGTTACGAGTCCACACTTCAAGCATATGAAACTAGTTTAAATAAGCTGGGACTAGATTACCTTGACTTATACCTCATTCACTGGCCAGGCAAAAACAAATTCAAAGAAACTTGGAAAGCCCTTGAAAAATTATATAAGGATGGACGCGTTCGTGCCATCGGTGTCAGCAACTTCAAGGTCCATCACTTAGAGGAACTATTAAAGGATGCCGAGATTAAGCCGATGGTGAATCAAGTGGAATATCATCCACATTTAACTCAAAAGGATTTACTTGCTTTTTGCCAAAAAGAAGGGATTCAATTAGAAGCATGGTCGCCGCTTAAACAGGGGAAATTATTGAATGATCCTAATTTAAGTGATATTGCTCGTAAATATGGAAAGTCAGTTGCCCAGGTCATCTTACGCTGGGATTTACAATCAAAAGTAGTGACTATACCAAAATCAATTAAGGAACAGCGTATCATTGAAAATGCCGATATTTTCGATTTTGAGTTATCAACAGAGGACATAGCAAGAATTGATGGCTTGAACAAAGATGAGCGGGTCGGCCCAGATCCGGATGATTTTACGAATGGATTTACCGAATAAAGAACACAAAAAAAGCGAACAGCCGTAAAACTGTTCGCTTTTTTACGTTTAAATTAATGCCCTAACTCCACATCGTCGACGTGCTTGACATGGTGCCGATTCATGAAAATAAATATAACAGAAACAAGGACAAATCCAGCACCTACAATAAAAGGTGTTGATGGTGTATAAATTTCGGCAAGCTTACCTGCCGTATATGGTGCAATTGCACCCCCTATAAAGCGAAGGAAGCTATATGCGGCAGATGCAGTCGAGCGTTCTACCGGGGCAGAGTTCATAACAGCAGTGGTAATAAGCGTATTATTATTCCCCAGTAAAGCCCCAGCAAAAATAACAGCCGCAATAATAACCCATTGCGTTGATGTCCAAATACCCATCGCTAAAAGGACTAGGGCAAATAATGTTAACATTGCCCCCATAGAATTGATGGTTCCAAACCTTTGCTGAAGCTTTGGAGCAGTAACAACTGATGTAATGGCAAGTAAAATACCCCATCCCAGAAACACATACCCCAAGCCATGTTCGTCAAGACCCATTACAAATGGAGCGTAGGCAAGGAGGGTGAAGAAACCAAAGTTATAAAGCGCCGCAGCAATACCAAATACCAATAATGAACGATATTTTAAGGCGCGGAATGGATCAAGCAAGGAAGTTTTCTTTTGTTGTGTGCTCTGCTGCTGATGTGTTCGCGGCATTAATATCAAAAGTCCAACGAAGGCTACAATCATAAGTGTGGCAACACCGAGAAACGGACCTCTCCAGGAAATGGCCCCAAGCCAGCCTCCAAGTAAAGGACCTACAGAAATCCCTAAACCAATAGCAGCTTCGTAAAGGATGATGGCTTTTGCGGTCCCGCTGTTAGAAAGAGAGACGATCGCCGCCAAGGCAGTTGCGACAAACAGTGCGTTACCAAGGCCCCATCCGCCGCGAAGGCCAACAAGTGTCCAGATCCCATTTGAATAGCCGCCAAGCGCTGAAAAGACAGCAATTATGATAATTCCGGCAATTAGTGTCCATTTAATGCCTAGTCTTGATGATATCGTGCCGGTGATTAACATGGCAACGGCCATAACAGCATTATAGCTTGTAAAAAGAAGTGTAACCTCACTGTGAGAAGCATGTAATTGGTTAGCGATTGCAGGTAAAATCGGGTCGACAAGTCCCAAACCCATGAAGGCAATAATGCAGGCAAAGAAGACAGCCCAGACGGCCTTTGGTTGCTTAAGAAGATTTGATTCTTCTATAGAAGACATGCTAGTAGTTCTTGGTACAACAGTTTGTGATGTTGATGACATCTGAATCCCCCTTGTTTTATCTTTTCTTTGTAAGTATTAAAAATAGTTGTATAATGAAACTATATATTTGTATTATACAACCATTTTTCACTACGTCAATAGTGAATTCGCCTATAAGTTATAATTTTGGGCGCTCTTATGATATCATAAGAACAAGAAATGACACCTTGAGAGGTGATAATTATGTCTGAAGAATCCCTTGAAACGATCGAACTTGAACTGGCCATTATGATTCGCCGTATCACGGCCTACTCTTCTCATAAAAAAATTGGCAATCTTGATCGTTCCGCTTATCTTCTACTACATCAAATCGCAACAAATGGACCAGCAGGAGTGAAAACATTAGCAGGACAATCCCAACTGGATATTTCCACAATAAGCAGGCAGGCATCCGCATTAGAACAAAAAGGCTTCCTATATCGAATTCCTGATCCAACAGATGGAAGGGCATATTTCTTAGAAATTACTGAATTGGGTTTAAGGAAATTAAGGGAAGAGAGACAAACGAGGAAGATAAGGGTAGGAGAAGTGACAAAGGACTGGTCTGACGAAGAACGGGCCACATTTGGTAAACTTTTAACAAGATTTAATATTGCAGCCATTCAAGAATAAAAAAGAGGATTGACCAGGTCATCCTCTTTTTTAATTCTTTTAGTGTGTCTCATAAGGCGCTAATAGCTCTAAAAATTTTTCAAATGGCATTTGGCAGGCTGGGTATTTTTCAAGTAAATCCAGCATCGTAATGCCTTTTTCTACAACGTGAACCTTATAGGCATCTTCGTTTATAAGTGTTTCTAATTCTTTTTGATGAGGCGGGCATACGGTATGTTCAGCCAGCTCTTGAAGCTGCGGACGGGTAACAGTTTCTTCTAAATTAACCTTTAGACTCAGTAAGTCGCTGACCCGGACAGGGAAATCTAGTGGCAGCCGGGTCGCAAATTTCGGGTTTCCACTCAAGACAACCTGTGTATTTGTATCTAATGCGAAGCGGTTAAGAACACGTTCAACCGTCTTAAATGAATTGCGCGTTTTCACAGTCTGGACCGCAGTACCGCCTGAACCATGCTCTGTGGTCTGTACTTCATCGACAAATTGGATTGTCAATGCCTGATTCGATTCTTCTGATTTATTTTCAACTTTAAGCCCTAATGCCTCAAACACATTTGGCCATAATTGTTCATGCCAATCTTCAAACTGTTGATCAAAATCACTGCTTGCATCACCTTGGCCTTTTGGCGATATTCTGTTGGCACCTTTTTCAGCAAGCTTTTCGTCAATCAAATTAGGAACACTTTGATAAGTGTTCGCCCAGTTTGTATCTCCGCAGCCAAAAACAGCGTAACGAACACCATCGAGCATCTCACCTTCAGACTCTTTCATCCACTTGACAAACTTTCGAGCGTTCTTTGGCGGATTGCCATTATAAGAGGAAGTGACAATTACAGTAACTCCTTCTTTCGGCAATACGCCAACGTATTCATCAAGCGGAGCTATTTCACTTTTGAAACCTTTAAAACGAGCACTTGTTGCCAAATCTTTTGCGATTCCTTCCGCAGTCCCCATATTGGAACCGTATAGAACAAGTAATGGTGTATTATTTCCTATCGAAGAATCGTATTGTTGATTAGCTGATTTTAAGACAGAAGAGCTTTTTTCTTCAGCAGGTACTATAAATGATTCAACAAGACGTTTATCACGCAGTTGGACGCTCATCGTGAAATTTTCAGGCTTAAGCGTCAACGTTTGCTTAATTTTTAATTGATAGTTCGTATGGTCAATTAAGTCAAAGTTTTGCAAAATCATTCCTATTAATAATGTTGCCTCGTGAAGGGCAAACTGCATTCCGATACATGCACGTTGTCCATTGCCGAATGGTTTATAAGCATCATGCGGTATTTTTTTCGGGTCTTCAAACCGTTCGGGACGAAACTCTTCAGCATCTTCACCCCAAGCTTCTTTGTCGCGGTGCAGCTGAGGGAGGAGAATGGCAACCGTCTGCTTTTTATTTATCTTATATTTTCCTCCAAGAACCAAATCTTCCTTGGCATATAGGGTAAATTGCGGTGCTGTCGGATAAAGCCGTAACGATTCATTTAAAATCATCCGAATATACTTCAGCTCCAAAACTTGTTTAAAGGTTGGAACTGCTCCTGTCAATACACTGTCAACTTCCGCACGGGCTTTTTTCAGGATTTCCGGGTGCTTTAACAGCAGGTAAAGCGTAAAGGACAAAAGACCGCTGGTTGTTTCGTGTCCGGCAATCAGGAAGGTGATGATTTGGTAACGGATATTTTCATCATCGAGCATTTCGCCTGTTTGCGGATCTTTAGCACTTAGCATCCGAGCAAGCAAATCTGTTTCCCCTTGATCACCGCGTTCCTTCCGTTCAGCGATTAGTTTGTCTACCAAGGAAAACATCGCTTGGATGTTCTTTTGGTATTCCTGTCGTTTTTTTACCATGAATTTATCTTGAATCGGGAGACGGGTCCCTTTATGCATGGCTTCATCTAGGGCATTCACCATATTGATAATAAACGGGTCATGCGTCTCACGGTAGAAGCTGTTGAAACGATAGTTAAAGCCGCACAAGCCAATCGTATCAAGCGTAAGTCTGGTCATATCATCCGGTACATCAATACTATCATTTGGATTCAGCCGTGCCCATTTTTGGACGAGCTGGCTTGCTATGTCTACCATCATGGAGTGATACCCTTTCATAGCTGACAGACTAAACGAAGGCATTAGAATGTTATGGGCTTTTTGCCAGTTTGGCTCAGATGTTTTACCTGTAAATAGCCCATCGCCAGCGAATTCGCGGACCTGATGGAGGCCGCCGAGCAAACTTTTATCAAATTTTCCGCTGTTCAGAACCTCGCCGGCCCATTTATGGCCGGAAACAAAAATGGTAGAAAATCCGCCGAAAAATTCCATACGAAAAATCGGACCGTATTTTTCCGCGATTTTCCATAAGGAGAGTGTCGGGGCCTCCTTATCAATCAAAGGCATGTTGCCAAGTGGGCCATACGTTTTCGGCTGCGGTATCGCAGCAATTTCGGAAGTAGACATATTTGTTTTTACAACCTTCCTTTCTCCTCGAGAAATTTAATTTTTAAATAATTTTAAAATAATATTTTAGAAGATTATACCATGTGTATAATACGAATATAAAGCATTTGATGAGTAAATATTCAGACAAATTTCTACATTTTTTTCATTTTTGCTTTTTACGAAAATAGGCTGAAAAACAAACAAATTATTGAAAACGGTTTCAAAAAGGAGTATATTATAAAGAGAGTGAAGTGATATTTTAGAAGATTATAGTGTCCTCTTAAAAGTGGTTGTTGATCAGGTGATATTTTTTTAAAATAATATTTTTGAAGAATTTTTGTTTTAAGAATGAAATTATAGCAGGAATGTAATACAATAACTTTGTAAATGTTATTATATATAATAGGATTCTATTAAAATAGAATGCCTAAATACAAAGGTGAGGTAAGAAAATGGAAGCGAATACAACAAGGGTTGAACAAGACTTCTTAGGAAAAAAAGAAATACCGGAAAATGCTTATTATGGGATTCAAACATTACGGGCCGTTGAAAATTTTCCGATTACAGGATACCGAATCCATGAGGAATTAATTAAGGCATTAGCAATGGTCAAGAAAGCAGCAGCTATTGCTAATATGAATACCAAACGTTTATACAGCGGACTTGGGGAAAAAATCGTTCAGGCAGCCGAGGAGATCATTGAAGGGAAGTGGCATGACGAGTTTATCGTCGACCCAATTCAGGGTGGTGCCGGGACATCCATGAATATGAACGCAAATGAGGTGATCGGCAACCGCGCACTTGAATTGCTGGGACACAAAAAAGGGGATTATAAGCATTTAAGCCCAAATAGCCATGTCAATATGTCACAATCGACAAATGATGCCTTCCCAACGGCAATCCATATTGCAACACTAAATCTATTGAGCAAATTATTAGAGACAATGCAGTACATGCATAGCGTTTTCAAGGCAAAAGCAAAGCAATTTGAAACAGTAATCAAAATGGGCCGAACTCACCTTCAAGATGCTGTACCGATTCGCCTCGGCCAGGAATTTGAAGCGTATTCCCGTGTACTTGAAAGGGATATGAAGAGAATTTCTCAATCGCGGAACCATTTATATGAGGTAAATATGGGGGCAACTGCAGTTGGAACAGGATTAAATGCTGACCCTCAGTATATTGAAGATGTGGTAAAACAGTTGGCCGAAATCAGCGGGCTGCCATTGGTCAATGCGGAGCACCTGGTGGATGCCACCCAGAATACCGATGCCTATACGGAGGTTTCTGCCGCTCTAAAAGTATGTATGATGAATATGTCGAAAATTGCTAACGATCTACGCCTGATGGCTTCGGGACCACGGGCAGGTCTGGCTGAAATTTCACTGCCGGCACGCCAGCCTGGATCTTCCATCATGCCGGGTAAAGTAAACCCAGTTATGCCGGAACTGATTAACCAAATTGCTTTTCAGGTGATTGGCAATGACCATACCATTTGTCTGGCATCGGAAGCAGGGCAGCTTGAGTTAAACGTAATGGAGCCTGTTTTAGTCTTCAATCTGCTGCAATCCATCAGTATCATGAACAATGGTTTCCGCTCATTTACTGACCACTGTTTAGCTGGCATTGAGGCGAATGAAGCTAGATTGAAAGAATATGTTGAAAAGAGTGTCGGCATTATTACCGCAGTAAATCCGCATCTTGGTTATGAAGCAGCGGCAAGAATTGCAAGGGAAGCGACTTTAACAGGGAAATCTGTTCGTGAGTTGTGCCTGCAGCATGATGTTTTAACTGAGGAAGAATTGGATCAAATCCTTAATATTTATGAAATGACAAAACCGGGGATTGCCGGAGCGGCACTTTTAGATCGAGATTAAAACCCAAAGAGCGAACAGTTAGCGAACTGTTCGCTTTTTTTATATTTAAAATTGGATGTATTAAGAGAGGTTGTCTAAAAGCTGACAACCTTTCTTTTTTTAACTTGAAGTAAATATTCTGCTGCAATAAAGTAGAAAAATTTAAAAAAAGGGTAATAATTCCGAAAATGGGGGCATCGAGAGTTTTTTATAATAAAGGTAAAAGGAAGAAAGGAGAAAGTGGATGAAGACAAAGATAAAGGGAAGGTATGTCATAGGCTATGACGGGGAAGACCATGTTATCATCGAAAATGCTGAAGTTGTTTATGAACAAGACACTATTATATATGTCGGTAAAAATTACACAGGTGTAATAAATGAAATAATCGATGTAGGGAATGCCGTCATTAGCCCTGGTTTTATTGATTTAAATGCGTTAGGAGATATCGACCATGATATTTTACACCTCGAGGCCAGTACAAACAGACAGAAAAACTTGCTCTGGTCCGCGCAATATATTAAGGACGGATACCATGAAGTGATGACCGCTGAAGAAGAAGCTTTTAAATCTCTTTATGCCTATACGCAGCTAATTCTACACGGGATTACAACGGCGATGCCAATTACGTCAGTCTTTTATAAAAAATGGGCTGAAACATATGAGGAATTAGCAGCAGCTGCAAACCATGCCGGAAACCTTGGGTTAAGAATTTATCTTGGTCCTAGCTATCAATCTGGGATCAGGGTGGTACAACCCGATGGTACTATCAAGCTTTATTTGGATGAAGAAGCCGGTAAAGAGGGATTAAAACGGGCGGTTAGATTTGTGGAGGAATTTGACGGTGCTTTTGATGGGCTAGTTCGGGGCATGCTTGCACCTGAACGGATAGAATGCCAAACAATCGATAGCATGGCACAAACGAAGTATTTTAGCGAGAAGCTGGGAGTTCCAATAAAACTCCATGCGGCACAAGGAACTTTTGAATATCATACCATTGTGGATAAATATGGGGTCACTCCAATTCGCTTCTTATACGACCTTGGCTTCTTAGGGCCCAAAACTGGGATCCCACACGCTCACTATATTGCCGGATATAGTGAAGCGAAAGTTGGTGAAGGGAACGATATCGCACTCCTGCGAGAAACCGGGACGACAGTGATTCATTGTCCGTTAATTATTGGCAGGCACATGTCAGCTTTAGAGTCCTTTGCGAAATATAAAAGAGCAGGAATTAATATAGCGCTCGGAACGGATACCTTCCCTCCGGATATTTTCCAGAACATCCGGACCGGAAGCATGTTTTCTCGTTTTATTGAAAAAGAAGTCAAAGATTCAACATACGCTGATTTCTTTAGGGCAGCAACACTCGGTGGTGCTAAATTCCTCGGCAGGGCCGATCTCGGCAGGCTCGCTGTTGGTGCGAAAGCTGATATTATTGCGATTGATTTGGATGGATTTCACATGGGGGTTCTGGATGACCCAATTCGCACGATGGTCGTAGGCGGAACTGGAAGAGATGTGAAATTATCTATCATCAATGGCAGAATTGTCATGAAGGATCAGCAAATTCCAAACGTTAATTTAGAAGAAATTAAATTCAAAGGGCAACAATATTTTAATAAAATGAGAAAGGGATATATGGAAAGAGATTATCAGAAGCTTCCGGAACGACAATTATTTCCAACATCCTTTAGAGTTGTAGAATCTATTAAAAATGAAAGAAAGTAGTAAAGATATTAAAAAAGGAAGTAAAGATATTTGAAATATTATTATCTGAATATTTTTTATAATTAGACAAAGGTTAAACCCTTTTAAAAAATATTCAGGAGGTAAGATTGATGAAGGGAAATAGGGGGGTAGGAAAATTCTTTATCGTCATGTTCATGATGATGGTAATCATGGCAGGTTGTTCTACCAAAAAAGATGTTAGCAGTGACACCAAAAAAAGTGACTCAGCCGCTAAAGAAGGGGGAACTTTGGTCGTTGCGCGCTTATCTGATGCTGAAAATTTGGACCACCATTTTATGTCTACCATTAATGCCGCAAGTATTACTCATCGGAAGATTTATGAGGGTTTAGTTGGCCGTGATAAAAATGCTCAAATAAAGCCATTGCTAGCGGAAAAGTGGGAGCAAAAGGACGATACAACCTGGGAGTTTACCCTAAGAAAAGGTGTAAAGTTCCATGATGGAACCGAATTTAAGGCAAATGCTGTCAAAGCTACCTTTGATCGTTTATTAGACCCAAACGTTGGTTCACCGAGAGCGGTTGTATTTAAAATGGTTAAGGAAGTAAAGGTTATTGATGATTATACCGTACAGTTTATCTTATCTGAGCCGTTCTCTCCGTTACTCTCTATCTTAGCGAGCCATGAAGGTGGTATTATCAATCCAAAAACGATTGAAAAATATGGCAAGAAAATTATCCAAGAGCCAAATGGAACAGGTCCATTTGTATTCGAATCCTGGACACCGGGTCAAGAAATTGTCTTAAAAAAGTACAACGATTATTGGGGAGAAAAAGCAAGGGTGGATAAAGTCGTATTCAAGGTTGTTCCTGAAGAAACGACAAGAATATCGATGCTTGAAACGGGAGAAGCTCATATAGCTGAACCGCTTTCCGTACCGATGATGGATACAGTAAAAACTTCAAAGGCTGTCGATGTTTACCGTAGTGAAGGATATGGAACAGAGTATATTGGTTTTAATGTTCAGAAGAAACCTTTTAACGATGTTCGTGTTCGAAAGGCTATATCCTACGCTGTTGAAATGGATTCCATTATTAAAGGTGTATATAACAATGTTGGGAAAAGAGCGAATTCCTTATTGGGCTCTAAAGTATTTGGCTACAATGATACAATGAAGGCCTCTGAATATAATTTAAATGAAGCGAAAAAGCTGCTTGCAGAAGCAGGCTATTCGAATGGATTGGAAATAACTCTTAAAACAATGGATAGCAAAGAGCGAATCAATATGGCCGAAGTTCTTCAATCTCAATTAAAAGGGATCGGCGTTAAGGTTAATATTCAAGTATTGGAATATGGAACATTTGTAGAGCAAGTAAACAAAGGTGATTCAGAAATGTTTATTATCAGCTGGAGAAATGCTACTGGAGATGCTGATTATAATCAATATAATCTTTTCCATACAAGTTCCCAAGGTGGGGCAGGAAACACCTTTTTCTACAGCAACAAAGAGGTTGATAGTTTAATTGAAGCAGCTAGAAGAGAAAAGGATCAAGAAAAACGCAAGGAGCTTTATGCACAATCACAAGAATTAGAAATGAAGGATGTAGTGTATATTCCAGTCCGTGTGATAGAAAACCTAGCAGCTGTCTCAAAAAATGTAGAAGGCTTTGCGATAAGCCCGTCAGGCTATTTAGAAATAAACGATGTATCTATTAAATAACTTTAAGGCAGATAAAAGGGATATCTCTGTGGGGTACCCCCTTTTATCTTTTGCTCTGAAAAGAAAGGAAGTTAGAGAATGAATAGAAGTTTTTGGTTAAAGAATGTTCGTTTGGAAACAGGTTACATTAAAGAGAACGGAAGAGTTGTAGGGACACAAACAGGGCTATTTCAGTTATTAATTGAAAATGGCAAGATTACGACAATAATCGATGCATCAGAGACACTCTTGAATGAATTACCCGTGATGAACGCGGAAGGCCTGCTTCTCATCCCATCCTTTGTTGAAAAGCATGTTCATTTAGACAAAACCTATATGGGAGATCGCTGGAGGGCCTGTATACCAGCATCAGGTGTGATTGAACGATGTGAAATAGAAAAAAATATTCTTACTTCTATATCATCCAGCACGAAGGATCGTGCGGAAGCACTGCTTGAGGTGTTATTATCTTATGGCTCGACTCATGTCAGAACGCACGTGGATATTTATCCAGAAGTAAGCTTGCAGAATTTAGAAGGAGTAAAACTAGCTTTAGAAACGTATTCGCATAAATTAAGTTCCGAAATTGTAGCCTTTGCCCAGCACGGCTTGCTACGGCCTGGGACAGTTGAACTCGTTAAAGAAGCATTAAGAAATGGTGCCGGAATTGTGGGTGCTGTCGACCCTGCAACTGTTGATAATAATATCGAAGCATCATTAGTACAGTTAATGGATTTGGCAGTTGAGGCAAATGCCGATATCGATTTGCATTTACACGACCCTGGACACTTAGGAACCTTCACGATGAAACGGCTAGCCTATTTAACGAAGCAGGCAGGCTGGGAGGGAAGAGTTGCCATAAGCCATGCATTTGGCCTTGGAGATGTTTCGCAGGGAGAGGCCGTAGAAATGGCTGAGATTTTAAAGGATGCAGGAATATCGATTGTGACCAGCCTGCCAATCGGCCGCAACATACCTCCTGTTCCGCTTCTTACTGAATTTGGAGTAGAAGTGGCTGTGGGGAATGATAATATCTTTGATTCATGGTGGCCAACTGGTAACGGGGATGTACTTGAAAGAGTGGGCAGATTAGTAGAAAGAAGCCGCTGGACAAATGAAGTTTCCTTAGGGCAAGCACTTAAATATATTACCGGCGGTTTAACACCGTTGGACAAAGAAGGTAATCAGATTTGGCCAAAACCAGGGAATACCGCCAATATGATTCTGGTTGAAGCGAGCTGCTCGGCCGAAGCTGTTGCAAGAAGAGCCAAGCGGAAAGCGGTTTTTTATAATGGAAACATCGTATCTGGCTCACTTTAAAACACAAAATGAAACATAACAAAAAGGGGATGACACGGTCATCCCCTTTTTGCAGTTCCTGGAAAATACTTTACCGCTTTTATTGTCCGAAAGTTCACCCAATTGAAGACCCCATCCAAATAGAGAAAAAATGTCCTTTTTTCCAGGTTCTTGCTTCAGGTTGTGTTGGTAATAGGTCATGGCTTAACATGGATAAATCTTCGAATAGGGATTGTGATTGTCCCAATGCAGCTCCCTCCAAAAGTCGTAAAATACCTAAGATTTTATAGGTGCTTTTTTTAAAATGTATACAAACAAACAGATGACACCCGATATAGCAAAGCTAATCCAAATCGCTTTCAGGTCATTGGTAAATGGAATCAATAAGAAGCCCCCCGCTGCTCCAATCAATGAGGAATATGGTATGACCACGGGAATGGGCTTGCTGCTAAGAATGATGTACAGCATTGGAATAATTATCGAGGCATAAATATTTCCGAAAAAGAACAATAATTTCAATGGATTCGGCGTAAGAATACTGACTATTACTAGCAAACACACACAAACTATTCCAGAAAAAATATAGGAGTATTTCCATCTTTCATGATTCGTTAATGGCCGAAACAATTCCAACACATTTTTTACAAACAAGGTAGTAGTTGCGTGCAATTCAGCATTTATCGCAGAAGAAATTGCGCTAAAACAAAATAATACAAATAAAATAATCAGCATTGTGGACTGAATCTTGTCAACTAATTCAAACAAAAGCGAATATATATTCTTATAGCTTCTACCGAACATAATAATCATTAATAAAGATGATAAGGCAAGAGGGATGGTTGCCCAGATCCCCCCCGCTAAAGAAAAGGTCATTGTTACTTTTTCTTTTTGAATTATAAATACTCTTTGCCAGGTGGCACGGTCCATCATAATCTGTCCAAAGAAGATTAAAAGGGCGGTAAATATAAACCATATCGCATCCATATTTTTGAAGTATAAAATATAGGGATGGTAAAGCTTTATTCCGTCATATACTGGATGAACCCCTGCTTGAATATAAAAATAGACAGGAATCAGGAGGACTGCGCCAAATATTAAAGCTACATTAACGCCGGAAAACTGATGAATTCGCTGCATTCCGCTTACTCCACCAACAAAAAAACAAAAGCCCATAAACAGAATCATCCCGATAAATACGGGAATAGGGAAAATAATATGTATGAGAATCCCTGCACCCATTGCTTGAATAAAAAGCGAATAAAAGCTCGTAACCAAAAGAATAAACATTATATACCAATATCCGCTAGGAGTCAGCTTTTGCCGCATCACATCCCCAATCGTTTGTTCATTGTGAAAATTGTTTCGGATTTTTTTTGCTAAAAATCCAAATAAGACAAGAGCAAGAGCCCCCATTAACGAATAACCAATGGCACCGGTTATTCCGTATTTTACTAGTGTTTCAGGTGCAGAAAGTATCGTATTTCCGGTAATCCAGCGTGCCAATAAGCTAACAACTCCAAAGCTTACTCCTAATTTTACAGCACCACTAATGTAAAATTGATAATCCTTCCTATTCAACGCAATGTCTCCTTCAGTCGATAGTCACGTGGGGAATATCCAGTTATTTTACGGAAAATTTGACTAAAATAATGCTGACTGTTAAATCCACATCTGTCTGAAATAGTATTAATACTTAGTTCTGGATTTTCTATTAACATTCTCTGAGCTTCCTTTAATCGATAGTCATTTAAATATTCTGAAAACCCCATCCCAACTTCCTCATGAAATTTTCTGCTAAAATAAGCTGGATTTATATGAATTTTCGAAGCCAAATAATTCAATGTCAATTTCTCACTATATTCTTGGTGAATAATTTGCAGGGCGTTCATGATTGGTTCAGAGTAACGTCCTATACGTTCGTATCTTTTTAACACTTCAAGTAATTCATCTTCAATAACCGGCTTAGTAATGTAATCAACAACCCCAAGTCGTATCGAAGTTTGAGCATATTCAAAATTTTGAAAAGCTGTTACCATAATGATATCCATTTTATGAGAACGAGTTAGTTCCGCGGCTAATTCTAATCCTGATTTTCCCGGAAGCTGAATATCCAAAAAGGCAAGCATGATATCATGTTGTTTCAGAATTTGAACAGCCTGGGATGCATCTTGTGCTTTGAAAAATTTCCATGTTGGAAATCTTTTTTGGATTAAGTATTCAAGCTGCTCTAACTCTAGCGGCTCATCATCAACTAACATGATATTCATAATCGTTTATCTCCTTGATTTTCGTTCTTATTTACATATGGAAAAACAGCCAAAACGTTGGTTTTATCATTTAAAGATGTTAATTGAATAGAAGTATGTTCAGGTGAAAATAAAAGCTCCAGTCTTTTGGCGATATTCTCTAATCCCAGTCCCCCCTTATAAGGCTGGTCTTCATGTTTTTCACTGGAACTGTTCCATACCGTTACATGTACATACTTCTCTTTCTTCTCAACAATTATTTTTAAGAACGCTTCTCCAGCATATTTTTCAAATGAATGCTTAAATGCATTCTCCACAAATGTCTGGATTAAAAATGGGATAATAACGGCCTGTCCAACAGAAGGATCCATAGCGATTTCATAATGGAGTCTGTCCCGAAACCTTATCTTTTGAATTTCCAAGTAATATTTAATATAAGTCAGTTCATCATTGATCGTTATAAAGGGAGAATTCGTTTGATACTTAAATTTAAGCAGCCTTGAAAGAGCTTCAATAGAACGTATTAATTCAGTTTTACGTTCGAGCCTTGCCAAACTTAATATGGAATTCAATGTGTTAAAAAGGAAATGCGGCTGTATTTCCTGATTTAATTGATTATATAGGGCAGTTTGAAGTTCTCTTTGCAACGCAATTTCCCGTGTTTGTTTTTCCAAAAGGTCAATCCGTTTTTCGAAGATGAATAAAAACAGCAGTGTGAATGCACCTAATAAAGGTGCAAGCACACAAAACATAATATAAAGGGAGAAAGCATCCATCGAAAGCATATAAAGTGATTCTCCTTTACATGGCGAAAAGGGAGTATGACTAACTCCCTTTTTTAATATAATATTTTATACTTATTTTTTATTATTTGAAAATATTTTTATTTTGCAAGTTCATCCGCGTAGTGACAGCTGACAAAATGATTTTCCCCTAATTTTCTAAGGGCTGGTTCCTCATTATTACACTTTTCTGTTGCAAACGGGCAACGTGTATGGAACCGGCATCCGCTTGGCGGGTTAATAGGGGAGGGGACATCACCTTTTAAAATGACCCGCTCTCTTTTCAACTCCGGGTCAGGTACCGGAATTGATGATAATAATGCTTTGGTATAAGGGTGGAGCGGTGAATCAAACAAAGCTTTTTTCTCAGCAATCTCGACTACCTTTCCTAAATACATCACCATGACTCGGTCAGAAATGTGCCGTACCACACTTAGATCGTGTGAGATGAAAAGAAAAGTGAGCTGAAACTGATTTTGCAGCTTTTTTAATAGGTTAAGAATTTGTGCCTGGATCGATACATCCAAAGCTGAGACAGCTTCATCACAAATGATTAATTTCGGATTCACCGCCAGAGCCCTGGCAATCCCAATCCTCTGACGTTGGCCTCCGCTGAACTCATGAGGATATCGATCTAATGCTTCTGGCGGGAGACCAACATACCCGAGTAATTCCAACATTCTTTCCATTCTTTTTGGTTTTGGAACGACCTCTTGAATGGCCATCGCTTCATTCAAAATTTGTTTTACTGTTTGTCTTGGATTAAGAGAGGCGAAAGGATCTTGAAAAATTACCTGCAGGTCTCCTCTTAACTTTCGCATTTCTTTTTTGTTTAAATCCAAAATATTTTGTCCTGAATAATAAACCTTGCCATCTGTTGGTTCATCAAGCCTTAAAATTGCCCGCCCGGTGGTAGATTTGCCGCAGCCGGATTCGCCGACAATGCTTAAAGTCTCACCTTCAAAAAGATGGAAAGAAACATCGTCAACTGCCTTTACATATGACTTTGGTTTAAAAAGGGAGTCTGATTTGACAGGAAAATACTGCTTTAAATTTTCTACTTGTAATAATAGCTTTTTCTCGGCTTGTGCCTGCATTATTTTACAGCCTCCTGTTGTTGGAATTCTGTCCATTGACTTGTATACATCCAGCAGCGGACCTTTACACCATCCGGCTGTGCTGCGAGTTCTGGTTGACGCTCATGGCAAATTGGCTGTTTAAAGGGACATCTGGATGCAAATCGGCAGCCAAGAGGCATATTATAAGGACTTGGGACACTGCCTTCAATGGTTTTCAATTCATCTTGATCCTCATGGATTTTAGGTAATGAGGCTATTAAACCTTGCGTGTAAGGATGTCTTGGATCCGAAAAAATCTTATTAGTTGGAGCATGTTCTACAATGTTACCGGCATACATGACGGCAACTGTATCACAGGTTTCAGCAACAACACCCAAATCATGGGTAATCATAATAACGCCCATGCCAAGCTTTGTTTGTAAATCTTTTATCAATTCTAAGATTTGCGCCTGAATAGTTACATCCAAGGCTGTTGTCGGTTCATCCGCGATTAACACCTCAGGAGTGCAAGCTAGTGCCATTGCAATCATGACACGCTGCCTCATGCCACCGCTTAATTGAAAAGGTTCCTGTTTTGCTCTTTTTTCAGGAGAGGGTATACCAACTAACTTCAGCATTTCTACTGCTTTGTCCCGTGCCTCTTTTTTACTCATCTTTTGATGGAGTCTTAATGCTTCGGCGATTTGTTCTCCAACAGGGATGACAGGGTTTAACGAGGTCATCGGTTCCTGGAAAATCATCGAGATTTCATTCCCGCGAATTTTCCTCATTTCATCTTCTGAAAGGGAGACTAAGTCTTTACCTTTAAACAGAATCTGCCCGCCGGCAATTTTTCCGGGAGGGGAGGGGATTAACCTTAGAATGGAAAGAGATGTCATACTTTTTCCACAGCCGGATTCACCTACAATCCCTAATGTTTCGCCCTTCCTTAGTGTAAAATCGATGCCGTCTACGGCTCTACTGACCCCACGCTTCGTGTGGAAATGTGTTTTTAAACCTTTCACTTCTAAAATCGGTCTGTTTTCAGCATTCATGACCGTTCACCACCTTTTAATTTAGTTCAATCCGTTTATTAAAGAATCGATATAGTACATCAACACATAAATTCACGATAACGAAAACTAGCGAGGCTACTAATACTCCTCCTTGTACCATTGGAAGATCGCGCATCCTGATCGAATCTACGATCATCCTTCCTAATCCATTAATAGCGAAAATCGACTCGACTAAAACGGTACCGCCAAGCAATGCGCCAAACTGTAGGCCAACAACGGTGATCACAGGAATTAATGCGTTACGTAATGCATGCTTATAAACGATTACTCGCTCACGAAGACCTTTAGCACGAGCAGTTCTAATATAATCCTGACGAATAACTTCAAGCATACTTGATCTCGTCATTCGGGCCACAATAGCTGCGCCGCCAGCACCTAATGTAAGAGCTGGAAGGATCACGTGAAGAATGCTTTCCCATCCGGCGACTGGCAGTATCTGCAATTTTACAGAAAAGAAATACATCATCATTAAACCGAACCAAAAGCTTGGTAATGAAATCCCTAATAATGCGACAATCATAACCGTTGTATCTGTTAGGGAATAAGGTTTAACTGCAGATATGATGCCAGCAGCCATCCCTAGAACGATCGTAATGATAATACTGAAAAAGGCAAGCTCCATAGTTATTGGTAATCTAACCAATATTTCCTCTAGAACGGGCTGGCTATTTTTAAGGGACACCCCAAAATCACCACGAAAAACGTTCATCAAGTAATCAAAATACTGTACGTATAGTGGTCTATTTAACCCTAATTGCTCCCGAATGGCTTCAATGGTATCTTTTGAAGCACCTTCACCAGCAAGCAATACAGCGGGGTCCCCCGGAACAAGCTGCATAATAATGAACACTACAAACGTTACCCCAATAACCACAGGAATTGTTTGCATTAAACGGCGTAAGATAAACATTAACATCGTTGGTCAACCTCCCTATTTCTTCATTCTTGGATCAAATGCATCTCGTAATCCATCACCAAAAATATTAAAACCTAAAACTAGTATAGAAATGGCCAGCCCTGGAAAAATAGCGATATAAGGTGCTGAGAATAAGAAATCCCTTCCGTTGCTTAACATGGTCCCCCACTCTGGAGATGGAGGCTGGGCACCAAGCCCAAGGAAGGATAGGCCAGCTGCTGAGAGAATGACTGTTGCTAGTCTAAGTGTCCCTTGTACAATAATAGGTGACAGAATATTCGGTAATATATGTTTAAAAATAATTGTTATATCATTCGCTCCCAGCGAACGGATGGCATCAATGTACTCAAGCCGCTTTACTTCTAAAGTCGAACCGCGAACAATTCGGGCAAATAACGGAATCGAGTATGCTCCTACTGCAATGGTTACATTTGTTAAGCCTGGTCCAAGTGCACTGATGATTGCCAATGCTAGTAAAATTCCAGGGAAAGCTAGCAGGATATCCATGATTCTCATAATCGTAGAGTCAATCCATTTTCCATAGTAGCCCGCAACAAGTCCAAAAATAATACCGAAAAAGGCACCGAAGATTACCGCAGTGAATCCAATCCCCATTGACAGTCTCGATCCAAAAAGAATCCGACTTAAAATATCTCTTCCTTTATCATCTGTTCCCATCCAATGATCTGGGGACGGGGGTATTAATTTATTTTCCAATTTAATTTCGTATGGATCATAAGGAGCAAGTAATGGTGCGAAGAGTGCAACTATTATATAGAAAAGTATAATGATAGCACCAACCATTGCCGCTTTATTTTGCATTAAAATGGAAAGGAAATCTTTCAGTTTAGATTCTTTTGGATGATTCATAGTTTGTGTTACTACAACTGTTTGTTTTGTTTTTGCTTCAAGTGTCATGCAAAACCCTCCTTAATTATTTTATTTGAAAGAATGCTGTAGTTTCTGGTTGTCATGTTCCTCCTTATGAAAGCTAATTTTTTTATGTGGAATAAGTACAAAATTATCAAAATTTAAGTGAAAGTAAATATTTTTTAAATTGTTTGTCAAAATAGTTAAAATTTTAGTAAATATTCTGTAAATATTTCAAATCATCATCTTCTATAATGCAGATAAGCAAATTTAGAGGCAGGTGAAAAAACGGATACAGCTTAGATATAGAATTTAAATAACATCATAAAGGGGAAAGAGATATGGAGAAAAAAAGTCGCACCATTAAAAATGGCATTCTATTTGTTTTAATAGGATTAATGCTGCTGTTTGCTCAAGCTTGTTCAACGAAATCAGCTAATACCAACGAAACAGCAGGGAAGAAAAATGAAGTTAAAAAAGGTGGAATACTTACTGTAGTTCGTCTTTCTGATGCAACGAAATTAGACCCACATTTTATAACCGATATTCCTTCTGCTAATGTTGTTTATCAAAAGGTATATCAGGGACTGGTTGTACCAGACAAAGATTTTAAAATTCAACCACTGTTAGCAAAAGAATGGAAGGTCGTAAATGATACAACTTGGGAATTTAAATTAAGAGAAGGTGTTAAATTCCATGATGGAGCATCATTTAATGCAGAAGCTGTGAAGGCAACATTTGATCGTTTATTAGATCCAAAAACGGGGTCGCCACAGCGTACGAAATTTGCCATGATTAAAGAAGTAAAAATTGTTGATGATTATACCGTTCAATTCTTGCTTGACTATCCATATGCCCCACTTCTATCTATATTAGCGAGCCAAGAAGGAAGCATCATTAGTCCAAAAGCATTGGCTGAAAATCCAGAAAAATTAGCTGAACATCCAGTTGGAACTGGCCCGTTTGTTTTTAAAGAATGGAAAAGCGGCCAAGAAATTTCACTTGTGAAAAATGAAAATTACTGGGGGAAAAAACCAAATATCGATGGGGTAGTATTTAAAGTTGTTCCAGAAGATGCAACTCGTCTAGCCATGATTGAAACGGGCGAAGCGCATATCAACGATCAAGTCCCTGTCACTGAAATTGAACGGATTGAAGCTTCTGATACAATGGAGCTTTATCGCACTGAAGGACTTGCTGTTGAATTCCTCGGCTTTAACGTAAAGAAAAAACCATTTGATGATGTAAGAGTCCGTAAAGCAATCAGCCATGCGATTGAAAGAGAAGCCATCATTAAAGGTGTTTATAATAATGTGGGGACCCTTGCTAACGTGGCCATGAGCCCTAAAGTGTTCGGTTATAGCGACAAGGTAAAGCCGTATGATTATGATTTAAATGAAGCCAAAAAATTGTTAAAAGAAGCAGGCTATGAAAAAGGGTTAGAGATTACCTTAGTTACCAGCGATCGTAAAGAACGTATAAATATGGCTGAAGTTATTCAATCTCAGTTAAAAGGGATTGGGGTAAATGTGAAGATTCAAGTGATGGAATATGGCGCATTTATTGAAACTCTTAATAAGGGACAACATGAAATGGTCATCAACGGATGGGGAAATGCCACTGGCGATGGAGATTATAACCAATACAACTTATTCCATACTTCTTCACAAGGTCCTGCAGGGAACCATTTCTACTATAGTAATCCTGAAGTAGACAAATTGATTGAAGATGCGCGTAGAGAAACTGATGAGAAAACACGCTTAAAACTGTATGAAGAAGTTATGCAAAAAGAAATTGACGATGCAGTTTATATTCCAATCCGCAATTACGAGTACTTAGCAGTAAGTAATAAAAATGTAAGTGGGTATTGGTTAAACGCTTCAAACTACCTAATGATTGATGATGTAGTTATTAAGTAAAAAGCTTGATTGAATGTTGATGAAGGAAAAGTACTTTTTTACAAAAGTGCTTTTCCTAATTTTTTTTCATAGGAGGAAATGAAATGACGACTTTTTGGTTAACAAATGTTCGTTTAGAAAAAGGCTTCAAATATGAAAATGAACGTATTGCCGCTACTGAAACAGAAATTTGCCATTTGAAAATTGAAGGAGGCAAAATCACCGAAATCACTAGTGAATTGCCTAACTTGGGTGAAAAGCAGGTTGATGCGAAGCAGCAGCTATTACTGCCATCCTTACGAGATATGCATATTCACATTGATAAAACCTATTATGGCGGACCTTGGAAAGCGTGTACTCCAATCACAAAAGGGATCTTTACCAGATTAGAAGAAGAAAAGGTGCTTTTGCCAAAGCTTTTACCAACTGCACAGGAACGCGCTGAAAAAATGATTGAATTATATATTCGGAATGGGCATACCCATATCCGCACCCATTGTAACGTCGATCCGGTCATAGGATTAAAAAATTTGGAAGCAACTGTGAATGCTTTGAAAAAATATGAGGATGTCCTAACCTATGAAATCGTCGCCTTCCCGCAGCATGGACTCCTTAGGAGTGATTCTGTTCAATTAATTCGCGATGCGATGAAAAATGGAGCTACCCTCGTAGGGGGTGTTGACCCGGCAACGGTTGATAGAAATATTGAAAAATCATTGGCGACGATTTTTGAAATTGCTGTTGAAAACGATAAGGGTGTCGATATTCACCTTCATGATCCTAACACATTAGGTGCATTTACTTTTGAAAGAATGGCTTACTATACGGAGCAAGCCGGGTTAAAGGGAAAAGCAACCATCAGTCATGGGATAGCACTAGGCGATTTATCGGGGGAAGCACTCGTTGAAATGGCGGCTATTTTAAGAGAACAAGAGCTTGATGTGACAACAACTGTACCGGTTAATCGTCCTACTATACCAATTCCGACTCTTGATAAATTGGGTGTTCCGGTTTCCGTAGGCCATGATAGCATCACGGACCACTGGTCTCCATTTGGCACTGGAAATACTATTCAAAAGCTTGGAACCCTTGCTGAGAGGTTCCGATTGAGTGATGAATACTCTTTATCAACTGTCCTAAAATATGGTACTGGCGGAGTGACGCCTCTAAATGAAAGAGGCGAACGTGTCTGGCCAAAGGTTGGCGATGACGCAACCATGATGTTTGTAAATGCATCTTGTTCAGCAGAAGCAATCGCAAGGCGGGCCACTGTAGAAGCACTATTTTTTAAAGGGAAAAAGGTCGAAAGTAAGCTAACGGAAACAAATGAAGTAAGAGTGTAAACGAGGGGGAAATGAAGATGTCTGCTCCATATTGGTTAACAAACGTTCGATTAGAAACTGGCTATCAACAGGATGAGAAAGGTGACTACGAAACAAAAACATCACTCTTCCATTTGAAAATAGAGGATGGGAAATTTGTTGAGAAAAAAGACGCTACTTTTGTCATCCCATCCGGGGAAATAAAAATAGATGGAAAAGGTTTATTAGCGATTCCAACCTTTAAGGAGATGCATAATCACCTTGATAAAACCTATTTATCTCTCAACTGGAAGGCTCCCATTCCAGCAAAAAATTTAACAGAACGATTACGGCTGGAAGCTATGGAACTGGAGCATTTGGCTTCAACGACCAAGCAGAGGGCTAGTGCGATGATTGAGCTACTTCTTTGCCAAGGTTCTACGCATATCCGGACTCATGTGAATATTGATCCCTACATCGGATTGAAAAATTTGGAAGGCGTGAAAGCAGCGCTAGAAGATTATTCCGATAAATTAACCTATGAAATTGTTGCCTTTCCACAGCATGGACTTTTAAGGGACAACGTTATTTCCTTAATGAAGGAAGCCATGAGAAATGGTGCAAATATTGTTGGCGGGCTTGACCCAGCAGGTATTGACCGTAACATAGAAAAATCTTTATATGAAGTAATGAACCTAGCAACAGAATTTGATGCTGACGTGGATATACATTTGCATGACGGCGGTCATGTTGGCTATTATACGGTAGATAAATTAGCTGAATTGGTTGAAGAGGCAAAATGGCATAATCGTGCAACCGTCAGTCATGCCTTTAGTTTAGGGGACGTGCCGATTCCACAGCAGGAAGAGATTGCTGAAAAGCTTAGCAATTTAGGGATGTCGATCATGTCCACGATTCCAATCAACAGAACGCTCCCTCCAATTGATTTATTAGACCGAAAAGGGGTTAATGTCTATTTAGGCTGTGATGGTTTTTATGATTCATGGGGACCGTTTGGAACAGGTGATGTACTGGAAAAGGTGACTCGCTATGGTGAGTTATATCGCAAAAGCGATGAACTGTCCCTGTCTCAATCGTTAAAATACGCAACAGGCGGACCAACACCATTAACGAAAGATGGGGAAGTGGCTTGGCCGCTTGAAGGAGACGAGGCCAACCTTGTACTTGTTAATGTATCTTGTACGGCTGAAGCGGTTGCAAGAACTCCGAAACGGGAGGCTGTTATTTTTAGAGGGAAAGTGGTCTCGGGACAAATTTAATCATTCAGGATGATAATATTCTCAAAAAGAAGAAGCCCAGAAAATGGGCTTTTTTTTGCTAATAAGTTAGTTGAATTCAACTACGCCTCAATCTTCGTCTTATCGGACTTGCCAATCGGCGAGTTTTCATTTAATCGTCTCACATATATAGGAGAAAAAAATTTAAAAATTTAAAATTTTACCTCTTTTTTAATAAATTTACAAAGTTTTGAGCTGTCTTTGATAAGTAATGATTTTTCAGCCATATTAATCCGACAGAGGAGGACAGCTTAGAACTTGGAATTTGGTATGATTGTATTGGATATCCTTTATGCAGTTTAAGCATGGTTTCTGGAACAATGGATGCACCAAAACCAGATGAGACCAAATCCATCAATAGAGTAATGTCTGAACACTCACCAACAATGTTAGGATGTTTTTCGTACCGAGAAAATGCCTCCAAAATTAAATAATGCACACCTAATCCTTCCGTACTTGGTAAAATGAGCGGGTAGTTTTGAAGCTCTCCAAATGAGACCTCATGAACTAACGGTTTCTGTTTTTTTGATGTTATAAAATAAAATGGTTCTGTTTGAAGGTGAAGAACTGAAAAATCATCTAAATTGAGCGGCATTCGAATGATTGCCAGCTCCACCACCCGGTCTTTGACTAGCTTACAAAGATGAGAGGATTCATTTTGTTGAATTTTATATGTAACATTTGGGTATAGTTTTTGAAACTGATGGAGTATTTCAGGTAATTCGACAACAGAAAATGTATTGATTCCTAACGATAGTCTCCCTTTTGTCCCATTTCCTACTTCCTTCACTTCCATTTTGGCTTCTTCCATTAACTGGGTCACTCGCAAAGCGTATTTATATAAGGCTTTCCCCGCTTCGGTTAATTCAAAAAATTTTCCATTTCTCTCTACTAATTTTGAGCCTAGTTCCTCTTCCATTGTTTTTAAATGTTGACTTAAAGGGGGTTGAGAGATATGAAGTCTTACTGCGGCAGCAGAAATTTTTCTTTCCTCAACAATGGCTATAAAATATCGCAGCTGTCTTATGTCCAACGCTAAAACACTCCTTGTATTATATGAAAAACTTAAGTAAAATTTATTTTTTTTATATTTTTAATATGGTTGTTCCCATGTTAGCATATTTCTATCAGGTAGGAAAAGGATTACTAGTGATATCTGATCTCCGCAATTTTTCCGTCCTCGATCAATAAATGGTAACATTCCGTATTTGTACCCGTTATGATGCTATCCTCTGATGAAACCATTACAGACGATTCCACTTACATGACACAGGATTCAAAATAAGCATTCTGTATACACCATTTTCATGAAGAATCAAATATTATTTTTTCGAGCAAAAGAGGAGAAAAATCCGTGCCAAAAAAATCTGCATTTCCACTTTTACTGACATATATGTTTCTTGCGATGCTTGGCATTGGTCTTGTTATTCCGATTCTGCCTGAACTGCTAAAAGAATTCGGAGCCGGCGGAAAAGCAGCGGGATATTTAGTATCCGCCTTCGGTTTGACGCAGTTTTTGTTCTCGCCAATTGCTGGCGAATTCTCAGACAAATACGGACGCAAGCCGATGATCGTCGTTGGACTGTGCTTATTCGTCATTTCCAACTTACTGGCTGCTGTTGCAGATCATTTCTCGCTTTTTCTTGTTTCACGATTAATTGGCGGTATGGGTTCTGCTGCCTTGGTTCCCTCCATTATGGCTTATGTTGTGGATATCACGACAGAAGAACAGAGGCCTAGAGCGATGTCATTTCTAGGCGCTTCGATGTCATCCGGTTTTATTATTGGTCCGGGTTTGGGAGGATTGCTTGCTGAGTTTGGAACTAGGGCTCCTTTCTTCGGGTCTGCAAGTATTGGTCTATTGTCGGTGATCTGTTGTTTGCCATTTTTACCGGAATCCCAATCTGTAGAGGCCCGTCACATGCATCTGAAATCGAAACCAAAGAAGGAAAATATTTTTCGTCAGCTTGCACAATCGGTTAAATCTCGCTATTTTACTCTATTGTTAATGATATTCGCTCTTACATTCGGACTTACTCACTTTGAGGCGATATACCCGTTGTTCGTTACCCAGAGCTATGGATTTACAACTAGAGAAATTTCCATCTTGTTCATGGTTTGTTCCTTGATCGGTACATTCAACCAAGTGATGCTGACTAACCGGCTTACACAAAGATTTGGGGAAAAGCCAATTATTAGCAGCATGCTCTTGCTATCGGCAATATCTCTTGTGTTCTTGCTATTCTCGGGCAATTTCTTTTATGTAATGGTCATTACGATGTTGTTTTTTACATTTAATAACATATTGCGGCCGACGATTAACACGCTGCTTTCGAAGGAAGCTGGAAATGAACAAGGATTTGTAGCAGGGTTGAACAATGCCTATATGGGTCTCGGACAAATTTTTGGGCCAGTGCTTGCGGGGTGGTTATTCGATATTCATATCAACCTGCCTTATCTATTCGGAGCATTTGTGTTACTGGTTAGCAGCTTTGTTTCCGTTAAGTGGGTTGGAAGTAAGAATGGAGAAAGCCCTACAGAAAATAAAAGATTAAATGATCAAGCTTTATAGAAATATTTACTAAATTACTACATCCGTAACAAAGGGAATGAAACATATCCTATCATTAAAAATTGTTTTTATAGAATAGCCGCATTTTCCATGGAAAATGCGGTTTTGCTTTATAGGAAAGCAAATGAAGAGATTGTGATTACATCTTATTGGTTACTTATATGCAAAACTTAAGTAAAACTTAATTTTTTTATATTTTTCTTAAAGTTTTTCCTATGTTAGCATAGAACTATATGTATTTAAATTGTAATAAATTGTCTATCGATTTAAGGGCGAAAGTACCTTGTAATCAGAAGTAGGGATTCCCTTTTTTGGGTGTCGAATCCTTCCGGCTTTTTTTAAAGAGTGGCAGGATTCAATGAAAGGCATTGTCGTTAGCATCTTCCTTTACGGGACTGCTAGCGACAATGTCTTTTTCTTTAGCTGGATCTAAATAAAAGCAAGAACCGACTTTTTGAATAAAGAATAAGATTCTGATATTTGAATGAATAGTTTAAAAAAGGGTAATTCGATGAACTAGGAGGAACATATGATGGAGTTTGTTACAAAAGTAAACTCATTAGTCAACATTAAAGTAATCGGCGTTGGCGGTGGGGGGAATAACGCTGTTAACCGTATGATCGAGCATGGAGTTCAGGGTGTAGAATTTATTGCTGTTAATACAGATGCACAAGTTCTTAAATTATTAAACGCTGAGATCAAGATACAAATCGGTGAAACATTGACAAAAGGATTAGGATCAGGGGCAAATCCAGAAGTAGGTAAAAAAGCAGTAAAAGAAAGCCAAGGGAAGATCCAAGAAGTATTAAAAGGCACAGACATGGTATTTATTACAGCTGGTATGGGCGGCGGTACAGGAACGGGTGCTGCCCCTGCTATTGCTCAAATTGCCCGTGATCTGGGCATTCTGACCATTGGAGTTGTAACACTTCCATTTTCGTTTGAGGGCCGTAAACGTGCAAAACAAGCAGAAAGCGGAATCGCCTTAATGAAGAAAGCAGTGGACACATTAATTGTTATTCCAAACGATCGATTATTAGAGACTATACATAAAAATACACCCATAGTTGAGGCATTTCGTGAAGTGGATAATCTTCTTCGTCAAAGTATCCAAGGTATTTCCGATTTAATAGCTGTACCTGGTTTAATCAACATTGATTTTGCTGATGTACAAACAATCATGTCCAATAAAGGAACTGCCTTAATAGGAATTGGCATCGCAACAGGTAAAGACCGCGCTGCTGAAGCTGCAAAGAGAGCTATTTCCAGCCCGTTACTTGGTACTTCTATCGATGGAGTTCAAGGTGTGCTAATGAAAGTCACAGGGGGCACAAATTTAAGTCTTTACGAAGTACAAGAGGCGGCAAACATTGTTACTTCTACGGCAAGCTCCGAGTTAAATATGATTTTCGGTTCTGTTATTAACGAACACTTAAAAGATGAGATTATAGTAACCATCATTGCTACTGGCTTTCATGATCAGGAGCTTCCATTAGTAATGTCTTCCAGCACTTAAATTACAGGAATGGAAAAACCATTTCCTCCATGGGTAATGGGATAATGCGATAAACCATTTGTATAGGATCCCCTCAAAATAATTTTTGAAGGGTTCTAAACTATTTCATCCTTTTTTAATGTATTCCAGAAGCCTGCAGCAAGGGAAAGTGCTCGAGACAGGTTGCAATGAATTTGAGTTTAAGATATCAAACTAAAAAGTTAAGAATTTGATAATGGTTTTTATACGAGGAGTTAAGTTCTGTAAGGTACAATCAATGTACGTCGACGAAGTCAAAAATCAAGAATACAAATGAAACAATACCTTTTAGGACCAGTAAATAATGTTATTGAATTAGGGGATGAAAAAATGATCAAGAAAACAAAAATATTAACACCTTTACTCGGATTGACATTAGCATTAACAGCGTGGGGCACAAGTATGCAGGTCAACGCAAGTGAACAAAAGAATGCAACAAAAACAGAACAAACGAAAACAAATAAAGCTCAAGATTCAAATAAAAAACACCAATCTGAAAATAAAATGACTAAAGGTCAGGAAATGGCTAATATTCTTAGCAGCACAAATTGGCAAGGTACAAGAGTATACGACAAAAATAATAATGACTTAACAAAAGAGAATACAAATTTCATTGGCCTTGCAAAATATGATGCTAAAACAGGCAGATATGAATTTTTTGATGCTAAAACGGGTAACAGTCGTGGGGATAAAGGAACTTTCTTTATCACAAATGATGGGAAGAAGAGAATTTTAATTTCAGAATCAATGAAGTACCAAGCAGTTGTTGATATGACAAAACTAAATAAAGATGTTTTTACTTATAAAAGAATGGGAAAAGATGCTAATGGCAATGAAGTAGAAGTATTCGTTGAACATGTTCCATATAAAGACAAAGAGCTGTCTTTTACTGATCCGGACAAGCTGTTGGATACTACTACAGGAGATATTGTTAAAAACATTGATGGAGATAAAATTTTAGGCAGCACCCTATGGCACGGAACAAAGGTATTGGATGAAAACGGCAATGATGTAACACAATATAATTCGATGTTTATAAGTCTGGCAAAATTTGATGATAAGACAAATAAATATGAGTTTTTCAATGAAGAAACTGGCAAAAGCCGGGGTGATTATGGATACTTCGATGTGGTACACGGAAATAAGATAAGAGCCCATGTTTCAATTGGAGCTAATAAGTATGGTGCTGCTCTTGAACTTACAGAGCTTAATAAAAATAAATTTACTTATAAAAGAATTGGTAAGGACAAAGATGGCAAGGACATAACTATATTCGTTGAACATGAACCTTATAAAGGTGATTTTAAACCAAAATTTAGTTTTTAAAAGCAGTTAATATACAAATGGGTGGGAAATAAATGAATTAAAAACAAGGTTGTCTACAAAAGGTGACAACCTTGTTTCCTTTACGGTAAAGTTAAAAAAACTGTACCTCGGCAGGAGGCACTCTCATGTCTATTCGGTGGCGATTATTAATTTCACATACAACGATGCTAATCGTGACGCTAGTACTTTTCTTAATAAGCGCCTTGTTGATTCCAGTGGCAATTACAGGGGATATTCGAAGTATTAAAGATTTGTATACACGTCAATACGCGCTTAAGCCATTAACAAAACCAGAGGAAAATGTATTTCTAGATGTTAAATATTTAGCGAAAAAACAACCAAATCAATTATTAAATGAAACCACACTTAAACAATTTGATCAAAAGTTAGATCCAGTATCCTCTGGATTAATCATCCGTAAAGGAAAAAAAATTGTCCACTCATCAAAAATTTTAAATTCTATAAAGGATGAAAAAAAACTTCCTTCTTTTGAACCGGAAAATATTAAAGTACGAGAAACGATCAGTATAGATCATCAATTTTTTTTATATGTAAAGTTCGATTTTTATTTTCCGGATCAGGAAGAAGGCAGTGTTATCATTATGAGGGAAGTTAGTCCTTTTGTTGAACTGTCAAGAAGCTTATTTCCATTAATATTTGGGGCACTTTTTCTTTCTTTAATTCTTGTAAATGGTTTATTAAGTTATTTTGTCTCTAGGAGTATTATTAAGCCATTATTTTCTTTGAAAACTGCAACAGAACAAATGGGTGAAGGTAATTTAAACGTGAAGATTGATCATGCGAGGCAGGATGAAATTGGTCAACTTAGTTATGAATTTGACAAAATGAGGAAAAAACTTAAGGATTCAATAGAGCTTCAGCTTCAATATGAAGAAAGCAGAAAGGAGTTAATTTCCAATATCTCACATGATTTAAAAACTCCAATAACGGCTATCAAAGGTTATATTGAAGGAATACAGGATGGAGTTGCAGATTCGCAAGGGAAAATGGAGAAATACCTCTCAACAATCAAACGAAAAGCGACAGATATGGATCAACTAATTGATGATTTATTCCTTTTTTCTAAATTAGATTTAAAGAAGCTGCCATTTTACTTCGAAGGCATTGAAATTAACCGTTTTATCATAAATTTTGTTGAGGAAGCAAGTTTTGATTTAGAGGAAAAAGGTATTCAAGTTAATGTTGAAAATAGGACGAAAAATGAAGTGAAGGTGATTGCCGACCGTGATAAATTAAGGCGGGTAATGACAAATATCATTAATAACTCCGTAAAGCATATGAAAAAGTCAGAAAAAAATATATGTATTAATATAAATGAAGAAGCAGATTTTGTTGAAATTGAAGTCCGTGATAATGGTTCCGGAATCGAGGAGCAGTCTCTTCCATATATTTTTGACCGTTTTTATCGTGTAGATACCTCAAGAAATAAATCAACTGGCGGGAGCGGACTTGGACTTGCGATTGCAAAGCAGATTATTACGGAGCATGACGGAGATATTTGGGTGGAAAGTCAAATAGGGGTAGGAACGAGTATCTTTTTTACGTTGAAGAAGTCAATTTAGAGTGGTGAGTACATTGAAAAAAATTTTAATCATTGAAGATGATCTTGATATTGGGGAATTGCAACAAGACTACCTTGAGATTAATGGATATGATGTTGAATTACAAACCTCAGGCAAGGAAGGATTAAAACGTGCACTAAATAAAGAGTATGACTTATTAATTATCGATATCATGCTTCCAGAGGTGGATGGGTTCGAAATTTGTAAACAAGTAAGAGCTGTAAAGAATATCCCCATCTTAATTGTCTCGGCCAAGAAAGAAGATATTGATAAAATAAGAGGCCTGGGGCTTGGTGCCGATGATTATATTATTAAACCTTTCAGTCCAAGTGAGCTAGTTGCCAGGGTAAAGGCCCATTTGGCACGTTATGAGCGTTTAATAGGAAATATGGATACAGCCAAAAAGGAAATAAGAATCCGAGGGCTTGTCATTGATGAAATGGCGCGAAAGGTTTATGTGAATAATCAAAAGATCTCTTTAACTGCAAAAGAATTCGACTTATTACTTTTCTTAGCTCAGCACCCAAACCGGGTCTTTAGTAAAGAAGATCTCTTCGAAAGCATTTGGGGATTGGATTCATCTGGGGATATTACCACTATCACGGTTCATATCAGGAAGATTCGCGGAAAAATCGAAAATGATCCCTCGAATCCTCAATTTATTGAAACAGTTTGGGGTGCGGGATATATGATGTCGGTTTAATCGAAGGATGACTTTAATTTTTTTAGAAAAATTTGATAGGATTTGATTATGATACTTATAAAACGATCTATTTGTATAATGTTATTTTTTTTAGTAGGTTGTCAAAACCCAATAATATTGGAAAGTTCAAATGAAAATCAGATTGTAGAGGCGGATAGTATGAAAGAACAATTTTTTAAAGCTGTAGAAAAGGGGAATATAGCCGAGATTAATAACTTAATAAATAAGGGAGTAAATATAAATAGCCAGGATGGTTTGGGAAGGACAGCAATCATGATTGCTGCCTATGCTAATGATGTTGAAACAGCCAAAGCCTTAATTGAAAAGGGGGCTGATGTTAATATTCAGGATAAAATGAAAAATAATCCCTTCCTTTATGCTGGAGCAGAAGGGTATATTGAAATATTGCAACTGACAATCGAAGCAGGCGCAAACCCCAAACTCCTTAATCGGTACGGCGGCACAGCTTTAATCCCAGCCTCAGAGCACGGATTTGTTGAAGTTGTGAAAGAACTCCTAGAAAATACAGAAATAAATGTTAATCATGTGAATAATTTAGGATGGACAGCATTAATGGAAGCTATTGTACTTAAAGACGGGGGAAGGAAACAGCAGGAAACCATTAAGCTATTAATAGAACATGGGGCTGATGTAAACATACCGGATTCTGATGGTGTCACACCTCTTCAACATGCAAAAGAAAGAAATTTTTCTGAAATTGAAAAAATTCTCCTGCAAGCGGGTGCAAAACGGTAGAAAGACATTAGTTTTTGAGAATACTCATCTACAAAAAAGGCGAGACTTTTTTTAAAAAGTCCTCGCCGTTTTTTAAAAATAAATAATATTTAAAATTATCTCAGTATAGAGGCTAATTCTCTTTAGTGTGCAATCACGTATAATTACCTAGACAGCATTCTTTTTTGCACTTTCTAAATTCTTGGATTTCACCAAAAGGCTGCCAACGTAGTAGAACAATGCAGCTGAACCTATACCGAATGCCACAACGGAAAGCTGTGGAGCGGAGAAATTGACCATCAGTGCAACTATGGCTGCCATTCCCCATGCTACAAACGCCAGCGGTTTCCATTTAGCCGAATCAACAGCTTGGTTCCTGCGGAGGATTAGTTGGTCCATGATGATGATTGTAGCGATTGGTGGAACAATTAAGCCTAAAAGCTCCAGCCAGCTTTGGAAGGCGCTCCAAATCCCGGAAACAGCTGCAATTATTCCAATAATCCCCAGAATAATTGTCAGCAATCTCATACTTTTTCCGGTCATATGGGAAAAACCGACGGCTCCATTATATAAACAGTGTGTACATCCAACTCCCAGATTAATAAACACGAATATGATAGACAACATGGAAAGCAGCGGTCCTTGTCCAGATAAAATTGGCATAAAGTCCCCGCCGTTCGTTACAGGGTTTTGAATGACACCTGTCGCAACGATAATTGCACCAACCACTTCGGCAATGAACTTCCCAAATGGAAAGGCTGTAAATGCAGCTAAAAATCCTTCACGCCCATTTTTGGACCATCGCGTAAAGTCAGCGGTCATCGTGCCGGAATCAGCGAAAGTCGCAAATACCAAGGTGACTGCAGCGCCAAATGACATTAGGCCCGCACCGGCAATTGGTTCAAAATTAAAAATATCTGGATTTCCCGTTTTAATCGAGAAACCTATTGCAACAAAGCCCAAAATGAGATATAGCGGTGCCGCAATCCATCCTAATATGGTTAACGCTTTAATTCCAATAAACGTTGCGGCTACATAAAGAACTCCACCTAGCAAGGTCATTAACAACATCGGAGCACCAAATGAACGGGCCATGGTATCCCCTGTAAGGCCTGTCATCAAGGCAAACCAACCAACAACAACTGTTGAAAGTAATCCTGAAACAGCTATATACCCAAGCCGTCCAAAGGTTTTCTGGGCGGCCATTGCAAAGTTTTCTCCAGTTTTTCCTGCCAAATAACTTAATGAGCCGACAATCAGGCATAAAAGCAAGTTTCCGGTCAGAATTGCGGTAACACCCACTTTGAATCCAAGCATGGCAGTAATTACGCCGCCAATTACAGCACTTGTTAAAACCATTGGAAATCCAAACCAAACGGCTGCAACGGAAGCCAGTGATTTTCTATATTCTTTTGGTACAGGAGTGGTTTCAAACTCTGGATCCAAAAGATTATTATCCATATTATTAGTAGACATACATTTCCTCCTAACAATTTTAATGTTGGTATATTTATTTGATTGTGTTATTCCCACCGCCTTTACTTTTTTAAAGCGCTTTCTATAGGATCCTTATTCTTATTTTAAAGTGGAAAATTTTAACGGTCTTTGGATATAGCAACTAAAAAACTACGATAACGCTTATGCATTCCGTACAAAGGTTTGTGAAAGAACTTTGAAGTTGCATGCAAAATAAAAAAAATAATCCCTGCTGTGCAAGGAGTATAAATTCTGCTTGCACAGCAGGGATTGAGTTTAATACTTTTTTATGAATCTATTTGAAGTTTTTTGTTTAGCAGTCTGTATATTTTTAATGCTAATTGGATTTGAAGCAGTTCTTCTGCATTTTTTAAATCACTGTTCAAGATTTCTTTAATTTTTTCAATTCTATATATGAGAGTATTACGGTGCAAAAACATTGCTTTCGCAGTTTCACTAATATTAAGGTTATTGTGAAAATAATTCTCTAAGGTATTAATATAGCCGGTACCATGGAATTTATCATGCTCATATATTTTCCCGAGCCGTTTCATGAAGAAGTCTTCCAGCTCCATATCTTTTACGTTTGAATCCAAAAAGTGATAGATGCTATGGTCTTCAAAATGCGAGATACCCCCACGGTCATCGAACTTTTGCATTAGTCTTATGGATTCATTGGCTTCAGAGAAGCTCTTATGCAGGGACTGTATTCTTTCATACTGTCTGCCAATTCCAATTAAGAAAGTCGAATTTTTAATATATTTTCCTAGAACATCGTAAATTTTTTGGCCATATTGTTTCGCTTCATTTACGGAAATGGGTGCTCTATTTTCGTGCTGTCCAATCAAAATAATAATTCGGTTATTACGGTGAAAGCAGGTAACTTCTCCATTTGAATAATTAGAATGCTCATAAACTAAATCCACGCATTTTTTTGATCTGTTCTCCACTTGAACCCTTCTAGCGACCAAATCCTCAAATTGATTCTGATCATTGGAATCTATATTAATCACCATACTATGGTACTTATATTGTGAATTTAATCCATGCATTTCACTTAAAGTCTGAATGGATTCAGTTGAGGTGATTTTTCCAGTGAGCAAATCATCAAAAAAGTCCTGCCTAATTTTTAACTTCACTTCCTCAATTTCCTTCGCTTTAATTCTTTCTAAGGCAATGTTCGTTGATGCTTGTTCCAAAATGATAAAGTCAAACTCGGTTAACTCACGTACAGTTTCCCAAACGATGATATACCCGTAAATATTGCTTGCTGCAGCTATGGGCAGAATACGGCATTTTATTTCTATATCCTCTAAACGGAATATTCTTTTAATTGATTTTTTCATATCACTTATATCTTCAGGTATAGCGTCTATGAACTCTTTAGGAAAGGAAGGTCTATTTTTAATTAAATCAAAACAATACGAAAGCGGTACTTTGTTGTTGATGTGCTCAATTGCGTTCACCAGCTTCCAATCTTGATCGACTATGATTACCGGATTACCAATTGTCTCTGACAACATGGAGGAAATCCGCTCAATTCCTCCGCCTTCAAGTGTAATTCTGAAGAACAAACTATGCATATCCAAAGTTTTTCTATTTAATAAATCATACCTGCCTGATGCTTTCTCATTGATAATCGAAATGACCCTTGAAAGGGTGTATTGATAGGGAAGCTCTATAAGCGGAAAACCATACTCATTCGCTTTATCAATCATATTTTTCGGAAGTGTATCGAAGTAACGTTTCATTTTCACGATCAGTCCAGCACAGTTAATTTCAGCAAGCTCTTTAATGATTCTGTTTTGTAATTCCTCATTATCCTTGAAAATATAGCCAGTCGATAGCAGCAATTCATTTGGTGAAAGCCAGTCGAAAGCATCGGGATTTTCAATAATATTTACGATTGAAATTTCATTGTTAATTCCTTTTTCTCCCGCAACAATCTTTATGCCATCAATTGCTTTTATATTAAATAGTTCTTTAACCGTAAGCAAACTTCTCTCGCTCCTTTGTCAAAATTTAAACACAATCCATTATGCAAGTTGCACAATTGAATAGATAGCTTTTTGGATTTTATAAACGATGACGGTGTTATGCATTATATCTAGAATAATCATGTAAGCTTCATACTTTGTCAAATGAAAATTGTATAAAGCTTTCTCAAGAATAAGTTCATGATTTAAAAGGAGGCAAGTTTTGTCCAATTATAAATTAGGCTCCCTGAGTCAGATTTATGAGGTGCTTTAAGTGTTAAAAACAGTATCGGGTGATGTTGAATTTTTACAGAAGTTGAATAGCTCAAAATTCACAGGAAGTGTTCATAGTACATTTAATCGGACATTTAATATTAAATGTCATCAAAATGGTGAGTTATACACCATTGCTTGCAGAAACGTAGATAATGGACCCAATACCTTAATTATCGATGTTGATAATATTAGGCCGATGGAAATTGCAGTAAATGATCAAGTATTTACTAAGAAGAATATTTTGCACATTGGAAATAAGCTTGCCATTTCTTTTAAAAACGTTAATAAATGGGTCAGTGTTGTTCCCGGATATCCTTCGAATGAAGAAATTTTGAATCAAAATTTAAAAAAGTTGAAGAAATTTATCGACATTCATGGGAAAAGTGGCGGAATAAAAAAACACGAATTACCCAATAGCCTATTTGAAGCTAAAATGTCCAGCATGCTCGAACTGCGAACTAATTTACTTTTAGACGAATTAGCGGAAGATCGAATGTCATCTGCTTTAGAACATGCCATTTCGATTATTGGTCTAGGACCAGGGCTCACACCATCAGGGGATGATTTTCTAGTTGGGCTATTTACCTCTTTTAGTATGTTGAACGGTCCATTCTATGGAAGAAGGTCATTCTGTGAAGATGTCGTTAGCAAGGCCAAAACCTTAACGAATGACATTAGCTGGATGGCATTGCAGAAAGCATCCACAGGTAAAGTGAGAGAGTCTATCATTTTGTTACTCAACGCCTTGCTCGGTGAGAATGAAGCAGACTTATTTCTCTCTTTAAATAAAGTATTAAACATCGGATCTTCATCCGGTACTGACATCGCATTAGGTCTTGTCGGCGGATTGGAGGCCAATATAAAAGCAGGAGGAAAAGTATATGTTAGTACAAGCATTGATTAAACCTAACACGTATTTCGATTCGGTATCATTAATGTCGCTATCTACTAAAGCGAATCAAATTGATGGTGTTGAACAAGCGATTATCGCAATGGGTACTGAAATGAACAAAGAGGTAATGAAAAATGTCGGTTTAATGACACCGGAAGTCGAGGAAGCCGGAGCAAGTGATTTGATTATTGTAGTGAAAGCTGAAACTGAGGAGCTCTTCGAAAACGCTTTCTTGAGCATAAATGAATTATTTACTAAAAGGGATTCAGGCAAAAAAGGAAAAAGTGATATTAAATACTCTACTATTTCCTCAGCTGTAGAAAATAATCCGGATGCAAATCTAGCGATTATTGCTGTGAATGGGGCTTACGCTGCTAGAGAAGCGAGAAAAGCTCTTGAAAATAACCTGAATGTCATGATGTTCAGTGACAATGTCAGCGTCGAAGACGAAATTGCTTTAAAGAATTTAGCGCATGAAAAAGGATTATTAATGATGGGTCCTGACTGTGGTACAGCGATTATCGGAAATACTGCCCTTTGCTTTGCAAATGCTGTTAGAAAAGGAGATATCGGGATTGTTGGTGCATCAGGTACCGGGTCCCAAGAAGTAAGTGTTCGTATCCATGAATTTGGCGGCGGGATCACTCAGTTGATTGGAACCGGCGGAAGAGACCTTAAAGAAGAAGTTGGCGGAATCATGATGCTTGATGGAATCCAAGCGCTAGAAGATGACGAGGAAACAAAGGTTATTGTACTTGTTTCGAAGCCTCCTGCACCAAGTGTGGAAGAAAAAGTGCTAGCGAAAATTAAAACATGTAAAAAGCCTGTTGTCGTTTGGTTTATTGGCGGCGATGAGGAGAAAATTACTGCAGCTGGCGGTCATTTTGCCAAAATGTCAAAAGAAGCAGCACTTAAAGCGGTTTTACTTGCTGGTGCAGATGAGAGCAAACTTAATAAGCGTGCATTAAACATTCCGTTAATTGAAGATGTTCGTACTAAATTAAAGCCAGAGCAAAGATATATTCGCGGTTTATTCAGCGGCGGTACACTTTGCGATGAGGCAATGCACGCAGCTATGGAGAAATTCGATAATGCTTACAGCAATATCGCAAGAAATCCTGAGTATCGTTTAAAAGATCGTTATACAAGTCAAGAGCATACATTCATCGACTTTGGTGATGACGAATATACACAAGGCAAGCCGCATCCAATGATTGATCCTTCTACACGTCTTGACAGATTTATGCAGGAAGCAAAAGATCCATCCGTTGGTGTTATTGTAATGGACTTTGTATTAGGTTACGGTGCTCACGAAGATCCGGTTGGAGCATTCCTTCCTGCAATCATGGAAGCTAAACTGCTGGCAGAACAAGAAGGAAGACATTTGGAGATTATTGGGTATGTTCTTGGTACAGAATTAGATCCGCAAGATTATGAAGAGCAAATCAATAAATTATTGGCTGCAGGTGTCACTCATGCAAGCAGCAGCCAGAACGCAGGTTTATTAGCAAGAGAATTTGTTGTGAAAGGAGAATAGCCATGAGTAAAATTAACGAACTTTTTAAAGGTAAACCAAATGTTATCAACGTAGGTATTGAGTCATTCAAGGAAGATTTAGCGAAACAAGGTGCAGAAGTCATTCATTTAGAATGGACACCGCCTGGAAGAGGAAATCATGCGTTAATTGCAGCACTTGATAAATTTGAAAACCCTGCCATCATGCAAAAAATTGAAGAAGCAAATAAGTTGGCGGTAGAAAGAATTATAAATTCTCACCCGATTTTAATCGGTTATGACCAAGCGATTAACTGCGTACCAGGTATGACGAAGAAAACCATTCTTCATGCTGGCCCGCCTATCACTTGGGAAAAAATGAATGGCCCAATGAAGGGTGCTGTTACCGGCGCACTGGTATTTGAAGGTTTGGCAAAGGATTTAGAAGAAGCAGCTGAACTTGCAGCATCTGGTGAAATTACTTTCGCTCCTTGTCATGAACACAACTGTGTAGGTTCCATGGCAGGTGTTACTTCAGCATCAATGTTCATGCACATTGTTGAAAACAAAACGTATGGCAATATTGCCTATACAAACTTAAGTGAGCAATTAGCAAAAATCCTTCGCATGGGTGCTAATGATCAAAGTGTCATTGATAGATTGATATGGATGCGCGATGTATTTGGTCCTATTTTAAGAGATGCTATGAAATTGAATCCAGAGGGCATTGATTTGCGTTTGATGCTTGCCCAGGCTCTCCATATGGGTGACGAGTGTCATAACCGAAATGTTGCTGGTACAACTCTATTAATTCAAGCATTAACACCTTATATTTTACAAACAGATTATACAATCGAGCAGAAAAAAGAAGTATTTGATTTCGTAGCCAGCAGTGATTATTTCTCTGGTCCAACATGGATGGCAATGGCAAAATGTGCTCTTGATGCTGCTCATGGCATTGAAAATAGCACAATCGTAACAACGATGGCCCGTAACGGTGTGGAATTCGGTATCCGTGTAAGCGGTATGCCAGGAAATACATGGTTTACAGGCCCTGCACAAAAGGTTGTTGGTCCAATGTTTGCTGGATACAAGCCGGAGGATTCTGGACTTGATATTGGTGATAGTGCCATCACGGAAACATACGGTTTTGGCGGATTTGCAATGGCAACGGCTCCAGCAATTGTTGCGCTTGTAGGGGGTACAGTTGAGGATGCTATCGGTTTTTCAACAAAAATGAAGGAAATCACGACAACTCAGAATCCGAATGTAACAATCCCATTGCTTGATTTTATGGGTCTTCCAACTGGAATTGATGTTAGAAAAGTTGTTCAAACAGGAATAATGCCAGTCATTAATACCGCCATTGCGCATAAAGAAGCAGGCATCGGAATGATTGGTGCAGGTATCACTTATCCGCCGGTAGAAGCTTTTGAAAAAGCAATGTTGGCATTAAACGAAAATATTCATTAATCAAATATGCTTTTTGGGGGAGATTGATGTCCCAAGTTTTATTCTTGGTTTGGGAACCTTCCCCCCCAAAGCCCCATAGGAAATTGTGTGACAGGACATAAGAACGGGAGCGATTGTAGGTGGACAATAAGTCTTTAAATATGGAATTGATCCTTGCTAGTGAACAAGGAGATGTCAATACTGTACAAAAATTGCTCGAAGAAGGAGCAAGTGTTGATTTTAAAGATGAAAATGGCCGGACAGCATTAATGGCTGCAACTCAAAAAAATCAAGTAAATACAGTGAAACTGTTGTTGGAAGCAGGCAGTGATGTTAATACCAGAGATATTACACAGCTAACACCTTTCATTTGTTCTGGTGCAAATGGCTTTCATGAAATTCTTAGCATGATGCTGGAATATAGTGCAGACCTAAAAAGTGTCAACCGTTTTGGCGGTACAGCCCTATTGCCTTCAAGTGAGAAAGGCTATTTAAAATCAGTGCAAGTTTGCCTTGATGCAGGAGTTCCTGTCAATCATGTAAATAATTTAGGCTGGTCAGCACTTCTCGAAGCCGTAATTTTAGGCAATGGGGGCCGTTTATACTCGAATATTATAGAAGTTCTTGTAGAGGCTGGGGCTGATGTGAATTTGCAGGATAGGGACGGAAAATCATCCCTGCAGCATGCCGCAGAGTTAAATCAGGAAAGAGTAGTTAAAATTCTTAAAAAAGAATATCAAGAGGATAACCAAGTAATTCAATCAGCTAAAAAGCTATATAAAGAAAATTGCTTTGAAGAGGCAATCCTAGTAATCAATCAAGCTCTTTCAGAGGAACCAAACAATCTTGATTATCATTTCTACAAAGGTTATAACCTCCAAGAATTAAAGCGGTACGAAGAAGCGCTTGAGGAGTATAACAAAGCTTTAACATTCAATACCAATGATTTAGATTTCTATTTCTACACAGCAAATTGCTTAAGATTAATGAACAAGCCTGAGGAAGCGCTTACAGAATATGATAAAGCTTGTAAATTAAACCCTGACGAAACGTTTTACCTTTACCACAAATCCAATTATTTAAGAGAATTGGGCAGACATGAGGAAGCAGTACGGGAAATGAATAAGCTGCTTGCAATGCAGCCACAACGCTATGATTTCTCCTTCCACAAGGCTAACAGTCTAAGATCATTAGGAAAACATGAGGAAGCGATCGAAGCAATTGAGAATGCCATTAAACACGACCCGTTGAACCCTTTATATCATCTTCATAAAGAGCAGTCTATTGAATTATTAAAAAAAACAACAAGTAGTTAGATAGGAGCATACGCCGTGGAAAAATTAGTTATTGTAGCAATTGGGGGGAATTCTTTAGTCCGGGAAAATGGACGTGATTCCGTTCAGGATCAATATGAAGCTGTTAGTGAAACAGCTGTAAACATCGCTGATATGGTTGCGGAGGGCTTCAATGTGGTAGTTACACATGGAAATGGCCCGCAAGTAGGGTTCGGTCTTAGAAGATCGGAAATTGCGAATGAAGTTGCTGGAATGCCATCAGTCCCTCTGGTCAATTGCGGCGCTGAAACTCAAGGCGGAATCGGCTATCAAATTCAACAAGCTTTGATTAATGAATTTGCTAAGAGAGGCATGAACAAAAAAGTTGCTACGGTTATTACACAGGTTGAGGTAAGTCCTGATGACCCTAATTTTAAAAACCCTACAAAGCCGGTAGGATCCTTCTTTACTTTTGAACTAGCAGAAGAAATGAAGAAAGAACATCCGGATTGGATCTTAATTGAAGACTCAGGCCGCGGCTATAGAAGAGTGGTTCCTTCGCCGAAACCAATAAATATTGTTGAAAAAGATGCAATTAAAACATTAATAGAGGCTGGATTTGTTGTCGTTGCTGTTGGCGGCGGAGGAATTCCTGTTGTTAAAACGGAAAATAGATCATACGAAGGCATTGATGCGGTTATCGATAAAGATTTTGCAACAAGTTTGTTAGCAGAACAAATACAGGCAGAAACCTTAATTATTACGACTGGCGTGTCCAGAGTTTGCATTCATTTTGGTAAACCAAATCAAAAGGCACTTGAAAATATTTCAATTGAAGAAACAAAACAGTATGTTGCAGAAGGACACTTCCCTCCAGGCAGCATGCTTCCCAAAATTGAAGCAAGTTTAAACTTCTTGGAAAAGGGCGGTTCCAGGGTCATCATCACAAACCCTGAGAGTCTAAAGGATGCTATTCAAGAAAAAGCAGGTACCCATATTGTTAAAAAAACAACAACTTAATGGGTAGTAAATGGAATAAGCCAATTTAGAAAAGGTTTAGCTGTATTAAAAATTAATACATTTTTGAGGAGAATTTACATGGCAAATGCAAATATATCTTTATGGAAAAAAGGAGACTTTGCTGCTTCCTTCGGTTTGTTCGTTAATGTTTTGACAGACTTTTTGGTTATGATCTCACTATTAATTGGTGTAGTTGGTATGCCAAAAGAGTTTGTTTTTAAACAAATTGTTCCTGGCTTTGGACTTGCTGTGCTTCTATCTGGCATTGTATTTGCTTATTTTGGCTATAAATTAGCTAAAAAAACAGGCAGATCAGATGTTACCGCACTACCATCAGGTTCTAGTTCACCTGGTATTTTTCTTATCGTATTTGTAATTATGCTTCCTCTATATCATCAAACAAAGGATGCTGCTTTTACTACAACAGTGGGTGTGCTTTGGTGCTTCTTTGAGGCAACCATGCTAATAATAGGTGCATTCCTGGGCGATACTCTTAGAAAGTTTGTCCCAAGGACTGTATTACTGGCAGCCTTAGCAGGTTTGGCTTTTGTATTCTTGGGTATGAACCCAATGCTGCAATCTTTTGAAATGCCTATAGTGGCATTTGTTGCAATTATCATCATCTTCATGAACTGGTTAAGTAAACATCCAATATTAAAGAAAATACCTACAGGTTTATTATTGATTGTAATTGGAACGGCAATTGCTTGGATAGCTGGATATCAAAATCCTGCCGACGTTACTGAAGCTCTAAAATCATTTGGCTTTAATCCTCCCATGTTGCATTTAAATGGACTTTTCGATCATATTGGCGCTGCGCTGCCATATTTATTGACGGCTGTACCTCTAGGATTGGCGAACTATATTTTTAATCTGGAAAATGTTGAAGCTGCTGCTGTTGTTGGGGATGAATACAAAACTAGAGACGTAATGCTAACAAATGGTATTTGTTCAGCGATAGGCGGCCTTTGTGGAAACCCATTCCCGGTAACTGTATATGTAGGTCATGCTGGTTGGAAAGAAGTTGGTGCAGGTATAGGCTATTCTATTGCTAGCTGTGCAGCAATATTTGTATTATCGATTTTAAGTCTTATGGGTCTGTTACTGGCTGTTATCCCGATTGCGGCGATTGTTCCTATGCTCGTGTTTATTGCGATTGTATCAGGGCATCAAGCTGTCAAAAACAGTCCGCAATTTGAAGCCCCTGTAATCTTTGTATGTTTCTTCCCATGGGTTGCTACCTGGGCGCTTACTGCTGTTAATAATGCAATTTCAGCTACTGGGATGACGGTGGGGACTGCTGCCGGTCAAGTTTCTTCACATGCCCTGCATAATGCTGGACTTTTCTACGATGGCTTGGTTGCTCTGGGTAATGGTGCACCTATTACTAGTGTTCTTTGGGGTTGTATTGCAATCTTTACGATCCGTAACACACCTATTGGAGGCGTAGTAGCTGCAATGCTGGGGGCCATTTTAACATTTGTTGGTGCCATTCATACAAACACTGTCGGACTCGCCCAACCAACTGCTATGCCTTTCGTTTGGGGATATCTACTAATTGCAGGATTTTTAGCGTATAAACTCTATGTAAACAAGAAAGAAAACATTGGTCCTGTTACAGAGTAAAAGTGAAAGTGTTCAGGAATATAAATTAGATGACTTCCAAATTTAGTTATTCAAAAAATTTTTATAAACAAAACTTGGAGGATTTGGCTATGGAAAAATATATTAAAATGGCTGTTGATGCAACGATTGAAGGTATGAACAATAAGATCGGCGGACCATTTGGTGCCACAATTGTACGCGATGGTGAAGTCATTGCTGCAGTAAGCAATACGATGATGAGAGATACTGACCCTTCTGCACATGCAGAATTGGTTGCGGTAAGAGAAGCTTGTAAAAAATTAGGGACTTTTGATTTATCAGATTGCGTAATGTATGCAACTTGTGAGCCATGTCCAATGTGTGTGGCTGTCATGATTTGGGCGGGGATTAAAGAGGTATATTACGTTAATACAAAAGAAGATGCTGAAAAGCATGGATTCTCCGACATGCACCTGCGCAAATATTTAAAAGGTGAAGATGATAGCGTTATTAAAATGGTAAAAGTAGAACAAAGAGATGATTGCGATAACTTATTTGAGCACTTCCATAAGCTTAACGAGAAGTAATAAAAAATATAAAACGTCTGGTAATCAGTACCAGACGTTTTATATTTTTTTACATGTTTAGGTGGGAGTGCAGGAAATCAACAACCTGTTGAAGTGCATTTTGAACAACTGGATTATGAAAATCTTTATCGAATACATGTTCTCCGTTTGGTATGGTTATTAACTTTGCTTCGACAGATTCCTTTATAATTGCTGCTCTCATAAAGACAGACTGCTCGTATGGAACATCCATGTCTTTTGTCCCGTGCAGCATTAGTGTTGGGGGATAGTCTTTAGTAACATTGTGAATTGGACAATATTTCTTGAGCCCTTCTTTGTTGCTTTCTTGCATCGTGCCAGTGATTAAATTAATCCAAGTACCTTGCTGTCTGCCATGTACATAAAGAAGGAACCGCTCTTCCACAGAGGCTTCGGTAAGTGTCTTATCTGAAATAAGAGTATTTGCTACATTTTGTGGAACCATGTCTTTTTGACAATAATATTTGCTTGGTGAAGTTGCCCATTTACCTAAAATGTCACCATATCCATAGAAGGAGACAATTGCGCTTGGTTTATTTTTAAAGGTGCCGGTACTTAGTGCTAAAAACCCGCCAGCGGAACTACCAACTACAGCGATTTTTTTTGGATTAATCGAGAACTGTTCGGCTCCTTTTGTGATAATCCAATCTATTGCGTCTTGAATGTCCTCGAGAATTTTCGGCAGCTTCGTTTCTGGTGCCAGGCGATAATCGATGGAAAACGACGCGAACCCATTGTTGGTATATAACCGGATCATATCGTCACTAATTTCTTCTCTTGTTCCCCAAATTAATCCCCCGCCATGAATATAAACCACAACAGGTGCATGCTCTCGATTTGTTCCAAAGTAATCTGCTTTTAGTTCAAAAGAATCATTCTGCTTATATATAACTGTTTGCTTCATCAATTTGCACGTCCAATCATGAAGTATTGAGAACGTGCCAAGTTTATCAAAGAATGTAAAAAAAGTCATTGTGTATGTTGCCTAACAAAAATACTGATATTTTGGATTAGTCGTACAAAGACGGATTTGTGCAATGTGTCTAAAATGAAGATATAGTCAAGATGTTGGAACACTGATGAGCTTTCCATTATTTTGTTGTTGCGTAATAAAGATTGCTTGAATGGATTTGTCCGGCACTTTTCTTTAGATGGTGCCGGACTTTGAATTCTAATAAAATTATTTTTTGGAGGTAAGCTGCTTTGCAAATGAGTAAAAGTAATAATTTCTTTAGTACCCTTCAATGGTTTATCTATTTACTCGCAAATTCGATTGCGCTTCCGATTGTGATTGGAAATGTATTTCACCTTTCTGATGCAGCAATTTCGGACCTTATGCAAAGAACGTTTTTTATTGTCGGATTAAGCTCTTTTATTCAGGCAAAATTTGGCCATCGATTTCCAATTGCAGACGGACCTGCTGGGTCCTGGGTAAGCATTTTTGTTATTTTCGCAGGAGTTGGCGCGGAGCAGGGGTTAACAATGAAAGAAACATTACAGACTCTTGAAGCTGGATTAATTTTAGCAGGAATGCTGCTATTGTTATTAGGCGTGTCGAAATGGGTCCGTCATTTGTTATTCCTCTTCTCTCCATTGGTAACTGGTTGTTTTCTTTTTATTTTGGCTATCCAGCTAAGTGGTGTATTTATAAAAGGAATGGTATCCATAAATCCTCTTACAGGCCAGATTGACAAGCTGAGTTTCTTTGCTGCAATACTAGTATTTTTCCTTATCATCTTCCTTTCCACAAAAGGAAAGGGCTGGCTGAAAAGTTACGCAATTTTAATAGGTATATTATGCGGTTGGGTGCTGTTATTAATATTCGGTAAGAGTTCACAGTCTATATCCTATTCAGCATCATGGATTAAATTTCCTGAGATATTTCCTTGGGGATATCCACATTTGACAAGTGGTATTTTGATTACATCGATACTATTTACCTTTTTACTCATTTCAAACACATTTGCTGCTATCAGTGCTGCAGCGGATACAATTCCAAATCAACAAACATCATTAGAAGTTAGGCTTTATAAAGGAACATGTGCTGGGGGACTTTCTCATATTTTATCAGCCGTATTTTCAACTATTGCCGTTGTACCGCTTCCGGCGACTGCAGGGTTTGTTAAGATAACCAAACAATACAGGATTTTTCCATTCGTTGCAGCATGTGGGGTTTTAATGGCCTTTTCCTTTTTTCCTGGAGCAGTGAGTATGTTGGCATCGCTGCCATTATCTGTTGCAAGTGCTGCGCTTTTAGCAACACTAATTGATATGCTGGCAATTGGTATCAGGTCATTGATAAAGCACCCATTAAACGATAGGAATATAGCCATTATTGGAATTTCACTCCTATTAGGGATTGGAACAATGTTTTTACCTGCAGATGGCTTAAATGGACTTCCGTACGTGATTCAAAATTTGGGTAAAAATGGTTTATTAGTCGGGACTTTCATGGCGATCTTACTTGAACAGATTTGGAAAGAAAAACAGCCATCTACCACTATGTGATTTTATTAGAAAAAAGCGTGCAAAGAATTTTTGAACGCTTTCTGCTGTTATTTGTCATTTTTCTTCTCATTGCTTTTATCGCTAAGCGTGCGATAAATCTGCGTATACATGCTGCCTTCTGCTATATTTTCAAGAAAAAACGGTCCAATTAGTTCCAGATATTCTTCATCATCAAACATTTTCTTATTTTGCCATTCCATCTCCGCTAACCCGTCGTAAGTAGAGAGCAATGCATATGTATGATCGTTTCCAGAAATTGGAGTTAGAATCTCAACCTTATGGTTATAATTTTCCATTCTAAATTTTTTTATTTCTCGTAAATTTTCAATACCTTCTTTAAATTTATCCTGTTTAATCGTGAATGTCTGGTGGACAATAACCGCCATTGCATTACCTCCAATCAAGTAAATAAGAAGGCAGTCTCGAAGGCTAATGGATCAAAACCCATGTGAGACTGCCTCTTTCTATTTTGGACTAGTTTATTGATAGCTTTCCCAATCCGTGTAATGGCCGCTGCCTTGACATCCCGGACATTCAAACGAATTAAAATATGCAAATTCATTGTAAGGGTAAACGGTGTAGCCTCGGCCAAAACAATCTGGACATTTGCCTTGGTCTTTCATAGTGGAGAGATGATTTTGATAGCGTGTTTCTCTCCATTGATTGAATGAGCTGAGTAGTCCCATTTTTTTCACCTCAACGTTTTTATTTAGTATGGGGTAAAAATGGAATAATTATGCTTTTATTTTTAAAAAGGTAACAGCTGCTGCAAATACTTTTATATAATAATATTTTTATGTAAAACAAGCCCTGTTTGTGAATGCAAAAAAGCGGTAATCCCGTTCATTACCGCTTTTTTTTTGAATATTAAATGCTGAGATTTAGTTTTTTCATCCGATATTGCAGGCTTTGCCGGCTTAGGCCTAGCAATTTGGCACTCTTTGAAATATTGTTGTTATTCTTTTTCAACACATGCTCGATGTAGGATTTTTCAAATAGCTCTAGTTGCTCCTTAAGAGGTATCGCAATATCTGCCTGTTCATTAATATAGGTATCAACTGTGGAAAGAGGTAGCATTCTTTCCTTCAATTGCATTTTATTGCGGTATTGATACGGTAAATGGGAGTACTTGATGATTTCTTCATCCATCATGATGTTCAATGCAGCTTCAATGATATGTTCAAGCTCGCGGATGTTACCGTGCCAATCATATTCAAAAAATGATTGCTTAACCTCATCAGATAATCCTTTAACATTCATTTGAAAACGTTCATTATATTTTTCGATGAAGTGCTCCACCAATAATGGAATATCCTCTTTTCTTTCTCTTAATGGCGGGATGAAAATCGTTACCACCCCTAGCCGATAATATAAATCTTTTCGAAGATTGTTATTGGCGACAGCATCAATCGGATCCTCGTTGATATTGGCGATTACCCTGACATCAACAGGTGTATCCTTTGTATCGCCGATTCTACGGATCATTCGTTCCTGTAGAACACGAAGCAGCTTTGCCTGAAGGTTCATATTTAAAGAGTTAATTTCATCAAGTAACAGTGTGCCGCCTTCAGCCTGTTCAAATAATCCCGGTGAATCAACAGAGCCCGTAAAAGCTCCGCGTTTCGTTCCGAAAAGAAGGCTTTCAATTAAATTATCAGGCAGGGCAGCACAGTTTTGCGAAATAAATGGACCGGCCAGCCGAGTGCTGGCATTATGAATACTCTGCGCAAAAAGCTCTTTGCCTGTACCTGTTTCCCCAACGATTAATACATAGGATGCAGTCCGGCTGGCACGTTTCGCTGCTTCGATCACTTCTTTAAGGGCAGGGCTATTCCCGATGATATTATCAAAGGTATATCTGGTGCCGCTTTTATTGGTATTTCCTTTTATCAGGCGTTCGAGTTTTGTTACGTCATTGGCAATTTCTACTGCGCCTTGCAGATTTTCATTTTGATAAATTGGGATAGTATTATTGATGGTCGTAATTTCACGGCCCTTATTATTAAAATAGGTTTGCTTGACATTACTGGTTTCCTTGCCATCCTGTAGAGCTTTTACTAGTGTACTAGATTGATTATCTTTAAATTTAAAAACATCCAGCAAATTCTTATTGATCACTTCCTGAATATCCATCGACTCTATTTGCATCATTTTTTTATTGTAAACGATTGTTTTCCCCGTATTATCGACGGCGTGGACACCTACGTCGACCTCGTCCAATATCCTTTTGTACATGCTGTTTATATATTGCAGCTGTTGGATTGTTCTTTTTGTATTTTCCATGACGTTTTCTCTCCTTGCAAATCCCTTATGCACTAATTTAATCAAAAATCAGACTATAATGCAAAATAATTTTGCGTAAATTCTTAAATGTATGCAAAATAGCAAAAAAAATTGGCGTGTTTTTTATATTGAAACGTTGATAAACTGCAAAAAAATAGTTGGCACGGAACTTGCATATTAATAGTGTGTTACAAACAAAGGAGGTTTAATTACATGCAATCGTATACACACGAACCACTTACGAATTTTTCTGAAGAAAAAAATAAAAAAGCATTTCAAGATGCACTTGATCTTGTTCAATCACAGCTTGGCAAACACTATCCAGTCGTAATTGGCGGAGAGCTAATTACAACCGACAAAAAGATTGCGTCTATCAATCCAGCAAATAAGGAAGAAGTTATCGGTACCGTTTCGATGGTTGACCTAGAATTAGCTGAAAGTGCTATGCAAACAGCATTAACTACTTTTGAAACATGGAAAAACTGGGCTCCTGAACATCGTGCCAACATTATATTCCGCGCTGCTGCCATTCTGCGCCGCCGCAAGCATGAGTTTTCCAGCTACATGGTGAAGGAAGCAGGGAAGCCATGGAAAGAAGCCGACGCTGATACTGCAGAAGCTATTGACTTTTTAGAATACTACGGCCGACAAATGCTGAAAATCAAAGATGGCTTTCCTGTAAACAGCCGTTTTGGCGAATTTAATCAGTTCCATTATATTCCGCTTGGGGTTGGTATCATCATTTCGCCATTCAACTTCCCATTGGCGATTATGGCAGGAACAACAGTAGCTGCAATCGTTAGCGGGAACACTGTGCTTTTAAAGCCGGCAAACTCAACGCCAATCATTGCTGCAAAATTTGTAGAGCTGATGCATGAAGCAGGTCTTCCTAATGGGGTATTGAACTATGTTCCGGGCAGTGGCGCAGAAATTGGTGATTACTTAGTCGATCATCCAAAGACACGCTTTGTTTCCTTCACTGGATCCCGTGAAGTTGGCTGCCGCATTTACGAACGTGCAGCTAAAGTTAACCCAGGACAAATTTGGCTGAAGCGTGTGATTGCGGAAATGGGCGGTAAAGATACAGTTGTTGTCGATAAAGATGCAGATTTAGATTTAGCCGTGTCTTCTATCGTTTACTCAGCTTTCGGATTCTCAGGTCAAAAATGTTCTGCAGGATCACGTGCTGTTATTCACCAAGATGTTTATGATGAGGTTCTTGAAAAAGTGGTTGCACTTACAAAGACATTAACGCTTGGCAGCCCTGAATCACTAGATACTTATATGGGACCTGTCATCGATGAAAGATCTTTCAAAAAAATTATGAGCTATATTGAAATTGGCAAACAAGAAGGCAGACTCATGACCGGTGGTGAAGGGGACGATTCCAAAGGTTACTTCATTCAGCCGACCATTTTTGCCGATGTTGATGAGAATGCCCGCATTATGCTTGAGGAAATATTCGGGCCGGTATTGGCTATCGCTAAAGCGCGTGACTTTGACCATATGATGCGGATTGCTAATAACACCGATTACGGCTTAACAGGTGCATTGGTTTCCAATAACCGTGAGCATATTGAGAGAGCACGCCGTGAGTTCCATGTTGGCAATCTCTATTTCAACCGCGGCTGTACAGGTGCGATTGTCGGCTATCAGCCATTTGGCGGATTTAATATGTCAGGAACGGACTCCAAAGCAGGCGGCCCTGATTATATAATTCTTCATATGCAGGCAAAGACGACTTCAGAAACGCTGTAATTTTAAGAGGATAGCAAGGGGGGCTCACAAGCCTCTCTTGCAAAAATAAAGGGAGGACATAAAATGACTATGACATCAATTAAATCTACTGAAATTATTGAACAAACACATAAATTTGGAGCTAATAACTATCATCCGCTGCCAATCGTCATTTCCAAGGCGGAAGGGGTTTGGGTGGAAGATCCTGAAGGAACACGCTACATGGATATGCTTAGTGCGTATTCTGCAGTAAACCAGGGCCATCGTCATCCAAAAATCATTCAAGCTTTGAAAGACCAGGCAGACCGTGTAACTCTAACATCACGCGCATTCCATAACGACCAGCTGGGCCCTTGGTATGAAAGAATCTGCAAGCTGACCAACAAGAACATGGCACTTCCAATGAACACTGGTGCAGAAGCAGTTGAAACGGCGTTAAAAGCTGCACGCCGCTGGGGTTATGATGTGAAGGGCATTGCAGAAAATCAGGCAGAAATCATTGCTTGCACAGGCAATTTCCATGGCCGGACAATGGGTGCGGTTTCCTTATCTTCCGACCCAGAATATAAGCGCGGTTTTGGCCCGATGCTTCCTGGCATTAATTTAATTCCTTACGGTGACCTTGAGGCGCTAAAGGCAGCGATTACACCAAACACTGCAGCATTCTTAATGGAACCGATTCAAGGTGAGGCGGGAATTATTTTACCTCCTGACGGATTTTTAAAGGCTGCTTCAGAACTATGTAAAGAAAACAACGTCTTATTTATTGCTGATGAAATTCAAGTTGGCTTAGCCCGTACGGGTAAAATGTTTGCCTGCGATTGGGAAGAGGTTGAACCAGATATGCTTATTTTAGGTAAGGCATTAGGGGGCGGAGTATTCCCAATTTCCTGCGTGGTTGCCAATGCCGATGTTTTAGGTGTATTTAATCCAGGATCGCACGGTTCCACTTTTGGCGGTAATCCGCTTGCTTGTGCGGTGTCCCTTGCAGCACTTGATGTCATCGAAGAGGAAAAACTGCCTGAACGTTCACTTGAATTAGGAAAATATTTCTTGAATCAATTGAAGAAAATCAGCAATCCGATGATTAAGGAAGTCCGCGGTAAAGGATTGTTTATCGGGGTGGAACTAACAGAAGAAGCAAGACCATATTGTGAACAGTTGAAAGAAGAAGGCTTGTTATGTAAAGAAACGCATGATACAGTAATTCGTTTTGCACCGCCGCTGATCATTTCCAAAGAAGAAATCGATTGGGCAGTTGCAAAAATTCAAAAGGTTTTAGGTTAATTAATTATAAATAATTTAAAAATTTGACGAGGTGTCTTCCATGTCTGTTAATGCAGTGGTAAATGAAATGACAAAAGAGCAGCAAAAGGAGCAGGAGTCATTAAATTTGTTTTACTCTACACAAACAGTAATACAAAAGGCTTTGGCAAAATTGGGTTACCAAAACGAGATGTTTGACTTATTAAAAGAACCATTAAGATTGTTGACAGTCCGCATACCAGTCAGAATGGATGACGGTTCAGTTAAAGTATTTACCGGTTATCGCTCCCAACATAATGATGCGGTTGGTCCAACTAAGGGCGGCGTTCGCTTCCATCCGGAAGTGAATGAAGAAGAAGTAAAAGCATTGTCCATCTGGATGAGCTTAAAGTGCGGGATCACCAATCTTCCTTATGGCGGCGGTAAAGGCGGCATCATCTGCGACCCGCGGAAGATGTCTTTTCGAGAGCTTGAAAGATTGAGCCGCGGCTATGTTCGTGCGATTAGTCAGATTGTTGGTCCGACAAAAGACATTCCGGCGCCAGATGTTTATACGAACTCCCAAATTATGGCGTGGATGATGGATGAATACAGCCGTTTACGCGAGTTCGACTCACCAGGATTTATTACCGGTAAGCCAATCGTATTGGGCGGTTCCCAAGGGCGTGAAACAGCAACGGCACGCGGCGTAACCATTTGCATCGAAGAAGCGGTCAAGAAAAAAGGTATTGAACTGCAAGGTGCTCGGGTAGTTATCCAAGGTTTCGGAAACGCGGGCAGCTATTTAGCTAAATTCATGCATGATGCCGGTGCAAAGGTTATTGCTGTTTCCGATGTTTATGGTGGAGTCCATGACCCAAATGGTCTTGACATTGACTACTTGCTTGATAGAAGAGATAGTTTTGGTACGTTCTCACAGCTCTTTAAAGAGACAATTACCAATAAAGAACTGCTTGAATTAGAGTGTGACATCCTTGTTCCTGCTGCCATTTCAAATCAAATCACTGCGGAAAACGCAGCCAATATTAAAGCAGCAATCGTAGTGGAAGCTGCCAATGGTCCGACAACTCTAGAAGCAACGAATATTCTGACTGAACGCGGAGTCCTGCTTGTCCCTGATATTTTGGCAAGTGCAGGCGGTGTAACAGTTTCCTATTTTGAATGGGTGCAAAATAATCAAGGCTATTATTGGACTGAAGAGGAAGTAGCCGAGAAACTTAAAAAAGTAATGGTTGACTCTTTCGAAAAAATCTATCGGACAGCAAAGGAATATCAAGTTGACATGCGTTTGGCCGCCTACATGACAGGTATTCGAAAAATGGCGGAAGCAGCACAATTCCGCGGCTGGGTGTAAGAAGCTTTCAAAATCGGACGAAATCTTAGATAAGGAGAGAACAAAATTGATTTTTAAGGATGAAACTATTTATAGTCCCTGTTCAGGCACTGTTGAAAAAGTTGTCACAAAGGAAAACAACCACGTGTATGAATGGGAGAAACTATTTCTAGTAAGAGCAGAGAACGGTGCCATTGTAGAGATTTCGTTCGGTATAAGCGGCTATGTAAGATCCATTTATGTAAAGAAGGGACAAAAGGTGGATCCGCAAACCAAGTTAGGAATCATCCAAGATGATTTACAAATTACCGGCTGCGATTAATAAAAATAGTTCATTTTACATCCATTTAATACTCTTCCCATTTTAGTGGGAAGAGTATTTTTGCATCTGGAGCGCAAAATATTTAATATTATGCAAAAAATTTTGGCGCTATAATTTCGAAAAATGTTCAAAATTTAAGCTTTTTATTTTGGCATGAAAATTGCAATTAAATATAACGTAAAAATAGTGATAATTTTAGAAAGATTTGCCGGTTGTATAAAATTTTAAATTCGCTTATTCTTTCTTGTGTGACAGAAAAGTGAAGGTAGCTTGGCAGTCACATTTTCTCCTATTTTTACAATCACATCAATTTGAAAGCGTATACTTCAATGGGAAAGAGGGGAAATTTCATGCAATTACCTGAAAACAATCAAACCCATGAACTGCAAAGAACGATGAAGTCCCGCCATCTGTTCATGATTTCGCTGGGCGGAGTCATCGGTTCAGGTTTGTTCTTAGGATCTGGTTATACGATCAGCCAGGCAGGGCCGACAGGAGCAATTCTTTCGTATATCGTCGGCGGTTTCATAATGTTTTTAACCATGCTTTGTCTTGGTGAGTTATCTGTCGCCATGCCAGTATCGGGATCGTTCCAAACTTATACTACTAAATTTATTGGACCGGGGACAGGATTTGCTCTTGGTTGGTTATATTGGTTAGGCTGGGCTGTTACTGTTGCTCTTGAACTGCTATCAGCAGGACAACTGATGCAGCGTTGGTTTCCGCATGTAGATGTTTGGGTATGGAGTGCAATTTTTGCCATCGTATTATTCGCTCTAAATGCTTTATCTGCTAAAGCTTTTGGTGAAGCAGAATTTTGGTTCTCAAGTATAAAAATTTTAGCTATAATCATGTTTATCGCACTAGGCGGCGCTGCCATGTTTGGCCTGATTCATATGAAAGGCGGACATGCTGCCCCATTCTTATCGAACTTTACAGCTCACGGTATAATGCCGCACGGCTTTACTGCTTTAATAATTACCATGATTGCAGTTAACTTCTCGTTCCAGGGAACCGAATTAATCGGGATTGCTGCCGGAGAAAGTGAAGAGCCGGAGAAAACCATTCCAAAATCGATTAAACAAACAGTTTGGCGTACTCTATTCTTCTTCGTGTTAGCAATCTTTGTCGTGGCCGGGTTAATTCCAATGGAAAAAGCAGGTGTGGTGGAAAGTCCGTTTGTTGTGGTATTTGACAGCATCGGTATCCCATATGCTGCTGATATTATGAACTTTGTAATCCTAACAGCTTTACTTTCTGTAGCAAACTCAGGTCTTTACGCTGCAACCCGGATGTTGTATGCAATGTCAAAGGAAAAGATGGCCAGCCCTGCTTTAACAAAAGTAACCAAGAATGGTGTTCCATTTAACGCGCTTGTATTAACACTTGGGATTGCATTACTATCTTTATTATCAGGCTTTTTTGCTGAAAAAACTGTCTTTGTTTGGCTTTTGTCAGTAGCTGGTTTAGGAGCACAGGTAGGCTGGATTTCCATCACTGCTTCACAAATTGCCTTCCGCCGTAAATATATCCGTGAAGGCGGTAAAGTGGAGGATTTGAAATTTAAAACACCACTATTCCCAATCCTGCCAATTATTGCATTAACTTTAAACGTTGTGGTATTGTCCAGCTTGGCATTTGACTCAGAGCAACGCTTGGCATTGTATCTTGGTGTTCCATTTGTTATCGCCTGCTACCTGATTTATCATTTTAAAATTAAAAAGAACCGCGAGCAGGACGGAACAGAAGAGCAAGAATTACAACTTCAAAATGATAAAAAAATGGTTATTTAATTCTTATAACGCTTGGGCTTCGAAGCGTTTTTTCGTGGATAATCTTTTAAAATCGCCAAATACTACTTATGAGGTGATATCGATGGGAAAGTGGAATGAGCAAGCTGCACCTAATAACAATTTACATCCAAAAACAATCAAGACAAGTAACTTGGTGCAGAGTGACACGGGATATGGATTTTCCGAGGAATTGTCAGATGGCGGCGAACGTGATGAGTATATTGAGCGTCAACAAGATGATTTTAAAATGAAATAATGGACATAGGGAGTGGCGATTTTTTTAAATCGTCACTTTTTTAGCTAATAAGTATAAACTTTCTGTCGAAAGCTTTATACTTAACGCATAAATTCAACTACGCCTCTGTCTTCGTCCTATCGGACTCGCAAATCGGCAAGTTTTTATTTATCTAAAAACCCTTTACAAGGCAAAAATTATCATGTAGAATTTCTATATACCTAATAAATCTAGGTAGGTGAAAAAATGTTTAACCGCGAACTGGTAAAGGGAAGCACATCGTTAATCTTATTACAATTATTAAACGAACGCGACATGTATGGATATGAGCTGGTAAAGGAATTAGAGCAGCGCAGTGAAAATGGTTTGAGTGTAAAGGAAGGGACGTTATATCCCGCGCTCCATAAGCTAGAAAAGCAGGAATATATTGAATGCTATTGGCAGGAGCAAGAGAAGGGACCGGCCCGTAAGTATTATCGCATCACTGAAGCTGGAAAAGAAGTGCTCGCAGAAAAAACACGAGAGTGGCAGGACTTTGTAAAAGTAATGAATAAGGTTATTGGGAGATCGAAGCATGGAACAGCTGAAGAATAAGTTTCTTAATGAATTGTCCCAAGAACTCGGTACTCACTATGATAAAGAAAATATTCTTCGAGAATACGAGACCCATATTGATGAAATCATCTTAGAATCCTTTGAAGAAACGGATCATGGGAAGCTCGAGGACCTTTTATTCACAAGGCTCGGAAGTCCAGAAGAAATAGCTGCCGCTTGGCAGGAAGAACTTTCCGTCACTCCAAGCAATATGAAATGGCTATTCATTCTCCTCAATATTATTTTTTTTGCAGGAGGCAGTTTTCTGACGCTTATACATAATTTGTACCAATGGTCGTGGCTGACATCAATTTGGAATCATCTAACATCCATTCCCGCTTTAATTGCCTTCTTGTATTTGTTTTTTTGGGCATTATTGGGGTATGAAATGGGCAGAGGCTTTGGACATGGCGGACGAAAGCTGCTCAGAAAAACATTTCTTTTATCGCTCATTCCTAATTTAATTTTAATGATGTTAACTGTTTTCGAAATCATACCACATTCATGGTTTGCTCCTTTATTAACGAAAACATTTATTATTGCTTGTATCATTTTTACGATATTTCTGTACCCAATAAGTATGCTTGGCTATCGATGGGGGAGGAAAGCGTCGATATAAGCAGTTTTTTTTGCAATATTACCTAGAAATACGATGTATATAGAAAAACAATGTAAAAGAGGGATGAATATGGAAAGCAAAATGGCAAAAATGGATTGGTTGTTTTTAGGTTTGTGCTTATTGCTTGGGATTTTGGCTGAAGAATCATTTTTCCGCGGGCAAATAGGGATTTCATATTTGGTGTTTCTTTTCGCGTTTTATGTGGTCTTTTTTTGGCGGTACCGGCGCTTTTCGTTTACCCACCAACGATTCGGTTACCTGGTTCTATGCTGCATCTGGCTTCTTGCCGCAAGCTACTTTTTGAATGATAATATGTTTTTTAATGTATTAAACATTATAGTGATACCTGCACTAGTTGTTTTTCATATAGTCATTGTAACAAGTCCGAAAAGTATGCAGTGGAATAAAATTTGGTTTATACCTTATTTGTTTTTTAGACTGTTAGATGCAATCAAATATAATGCGGCAATGACTAAGCTGATTGGAAGCGGTGTAAAACGAGGTGTGGATGAAGATAAATTTATCATCTGGAAAAAGGTTTTCATCGGTATTCTGATCTCAATCCCAGTCCTATTTGTGGTCTTAAGTCTTCTTATGTCGGCGGATACCCAGTTTGAACGGATTATGGGCGGTATTCCGAATTGGTTTAATGCATTTGATGCGGAAGGCATGATAAGGTTAATCGTCATTCTCATTTTTACTGCAGCATTCTTTGGGTTTATGCAGGTCTTGATTAAAAAGCAAATTGAGGTGATAAAGCAGCCTGAGTTCCAACAGGGCTTGAAAGTGGATGCGATTATCACCATAACAGTTCTTTGTTTAATTAATATCGTTTATCTAGTATTTACCGTAGTTCAGTTTAAATATTTCTTCAGCGGAACCCTTCAGGGTGATTATACCTATGCCGAGTACGCTAGAAAGGGTTTTTTTGAACTGTTATTTGTCACCATCATTAATTTATCGATCATTGTGGTTGTGTTGACTTTCGTGGGCTTGACATCTCATTTTATAAAAAGATTTACGCAAATCCTGCTGACACTTTTGGTGTTTTCAAGTGCTGTGATGCTATGCTCCGCGTTTATCAGGCTAAGTATGTATGAAGATGCGTATGGATTTACCTTTATAAGAGTCATGGCACACTCGTTTATGATATTTTTAGTGTTTATTTTTACCTATACATTGGTGAAAGTTTGGATAGAGCGGCTGTCGTTATTTCATTTTTTCTTTATTTCATCCTTACTTTATTACACAGTCATGACGGTGATCGATCCTAATCAAATTGTCGTAAGTAAGAACCTCGACCGGTATGAATTAACAGGCAAAATTGATGTTCACCACTTTGACAGCCTGTCCTATACCGGTGTTCTGGGGTTAATCGACCTTTACGAAAAAGATAAGAATATTGAAAGTTTGACGCAAATTTTAGAAGTCAGGCAGAAGGAGGCCCTAACAGAGGATGCATCTTGGCAGTCCTATAATTTAAAAAGAGAGCAGGCATTTATGGAGCTAAGAAAGCTTAATTTCAAATAAGACGAAAACCGGGCTGGGAGGCCCGGTTTAGTTTTAGTAAATTTTCTATTAGTTAATGAACAATTTAATTAATCGCCATTAAACATATCAAAAAGACCGCGGGCGATGCTGCCTTCATCCTTGCTGCCGCCTCGTGCTGGTGCTGCAGCAAATACCCGGCTTGCCAGCCTGCTGAATGGCAGCGACTGAATCCAAACTGAGCCAGGGCCGCGCAAGGTTGCGAAGAATAAGCCCTCGCCGCCGAACAATGCAGTTTTAACGCCTTTTACAAACTCTATATCATATTGGACATCACGAGTCATCGCCACTAGGCATCCAGTATCAACCCGTAAACTTTCACCGTGACCGAGCTTCTTTTCAATAATGGTACCGCCTGCGTGAACAAACGCCATTCCGTCGCCTTCGAGCTTCTGCATGATAAAGCCCTCGCCGCCGAAGAAGCCGACGCCAATTTTTCGCTGGAACTCAATGCCGACCTGAACACCTTTTGCCGCTGCGAGAAATGCATCCTTTTGACAGACAATTTTGCCGTCAAACTGACTTAAATCCATCGGAATGATTTTTCCAGGGTAAGGGGAAGCAAAGGATACATGGCGTTTGCCTGCACCTGCATTCGTGAAGGTTGTCATAAATAAGCTTTCACCCGTTAACACGCGTTTTCCCGCTGAAAACAGCTTGCCCATCAGGCCGCCGCCACTACCGCCAGAACCATCACCAAAAATGGTCTCCATCTGAATATCGTCATCCATCATCATGAAACTTCCCGCTTCTGCGATAACTGTTTCCTGCGGGTCCAGTTCCACCTCCACAAACTGCATATCATCACCGTAAATTTTAAAATCAATCTCGTGGTTATTCATAACGGATTCCTCCACTTTTAAAAATTAACACCTATCTATATTTTAAAGGAAATAGGAAAAAAGTGCTAATCTTATCAAGGGACAAAATAAAAAAGACGCCTGAAAGATCAGGCGTCTTTGCGTATTGCGGCGAAAAAACCACACTCCACATTGTGTGCTCCTAGAAGGAATGTTTCTCGTCTTATGCAATTCAGCTCATCGCTATGCTATTGTACCATAAACGAAAAAAGAAAACAATTGTATATTTTTTAGCTAATAAGAATAAAATTTTTCCAAATTTTATTCTTAACGCATAAATTCAACTACGCCTCATGAACCGTCCTATCGGACTCGCCAATCGACGAGTTTTCATTTAACAATTACTATTGATTATATTTATCTATTATTGTATATTCAAATAATCAGATATACAAAAATATGTGATAAGAAGGGTGAGTATGTTTACAGATAAAAGATTCCATCATTATTCTTTAAAGAGTGTACCAAAGGATCTGCTCTCTGGGTTGATTGTCGGGGTGATTGCGATCCCCCTTGGTATGGCCTTTGCCATTGCTTCAGGAGTGAAGCCAGAGTATGGAATCTACACGACCATTGTTGCCGGGATTCTTATCTCCTTATTCGGCGGCTCCAAGTATCAAATTGGCGGCCCAACAGGTGCATTTATTCCGATTTTGTTCGGAATCGTCATGACGTATGGCTATGAAAACCTGCTGATAGCGGGTTTCATGGCTGGAGTAATCCTTGTCTTAATGGGGGTATTTAAGCTTGGTTCGCTGATTAAATATATCCCAAGGCCTGTTACCATCGGCTTTACCGCAGGTATTGCGGTAACCATTTTTACAGGACAGATTGCCAGTTTCCTAGGTTTAGAGGGCATCAAAAAGCATGAGGAATTTATTTTAAACATTAAGGAAATTGTTGTGCACCTTGGGTCTACGAATATTTTCAGTATTTTAACAGCAGCGATCTGTTTGGCAACGATTATCATATCACCTAAAATCGCGCCAAAGGTACCGGGCCCTTTAATCGGTTTAGTCGTATCAACGGCTGCCGCTTCCTTGTTTTATCCTGGACAGGTAGCAACCATTGGTACGGCGTACGGTCAAATTCCTAGTACTCTGCCCGCACTGCATCTGCCTGAGCTAAATATGGATATCATCCTAGAATTGATTAGGCCAGCCTTTATTATTGCCATGCTCGGCGGGATTGAATCGCTTCTTTCTGCCGTGGTCGCAGATGGGATGACGGGCAGTCGTCACAACAGCAATAAAGAGCTTGTCGGGCAGGGTATTGCCAATATGATTACGCCATTATTTGGCGGGATTCCAGCGACAGGTGCCATTGCCCGGACAGCAACAAATATAAAAAATGGAGCAGTTTCACCGTTATCAGGGATTTTTCATGGAATTGTGGTTCTGCTTGTGTTAATCTTTTTTGCACCATATGCATCGTTTATTCCTCTTGCCAGCATGGCACCGATATTAATGGTCGTTGCTTGGAATATGAGCGAGCGAAAGGTTTTTGCCCATATTTTTAAAACAAAATCAACGGACTCACTTGTTCTTGTAGTCACATTTTTATTAACAGTCTTTGTGAACTTGACCGTGGCGGTGGAGGTAGGATTGGTCATGTCAGCCATTCTGTTTGTCAAACGGATGAGCGACGTGATGATTACGGCCAAAGCGCTGCCGAACCCGCAAACCAATCGCGCCAAGGTGGAAACTGGGATGGTGACCGATACACATGACTGTCCGCAGATTAGCATCTTTAATATTGAAGGACCGCTGTTCTTTGGTGCAGCCCTTACATTTGAAGAAACGATCATGAATACCATTAATTATCGTCCGAAGATTCTGTTGTTGCGGATGGGCAGGGTTCCATTTATGGACACAACCGGGGAAGCGAATTTGGCAAGTATTGTACGCCACTTTTCCAAAAATGGTATAGTATTAATATCAGGAATAAATCCGCAGCCGGAAAGTGTACTGAAAAAGACGGGGTTATACGAGGTTGTAGGCGATGAACATTTCTTTGCCCATACAGGTGAAGCCATTCAATATGCTTTAAAGGAAATAAATCAAAACAAATGCCTGGGCTGTAAGCATTTTGCATTTAGAGAATGTAAGAAGCTTTCCGGTACTGAGGCAAAAGAGGGAAGCAGACAGAAATTAACGGCTACCTTCTAGTTTTGTAGTAAAGGTGATGATGAATTGAATTTAGAAATGCAGCGGTTTAAAGCAGAATTTTTTAAAGCTTTGGCTCATCCATTAAGAATTCGTATTTTAGAAATTCTCGCTGAGGGAGAAAAAAGTGTCAATGAAATTCAGACACTTGCGGGTAGTGAAGGCTCGGCTGTTTCACAGCAGCTGCAGGTACTAAGGGCGAAAAACATTGTTACCGGCACCAAGGATGGAAACAAAGTTATTTATACATTAAAGGATTCCATGATCATTGACCTCTTAGCAGTAGCAAGACAGATTTTTAACAATCATTTGGTCAATACCATCACTATATTGGATAAATTTAAAGAAGAGGAAGAAGTACCAGCAGTTACGCCGAAGAATTGAATTCTTCGGTTTTTTCTATTTAAATAGTAAACCTGTCACGACTTTTCCAAAAGGACAGCCCAAATATTTTTCTTCAAAAAACGACATATGATTCTTGTTTTCCTCCTTACCTGATAGATTAATATGCAAATTATTATTGTGAAAATAATAAAATATCATGGGATTGGCGAAAATGATGTCAGTTTATGTCGTCTTGCCCTTTCTTGACATACCTACTAAATAATGATAAATTGTAAACAGCCGTTGCACGAGATTAGATTTATGTAATATGCTTGATCAAGGTTTTGACCGAAGTTTGGATGAAGTAATGAGTAAAGCTATCTGCGTTGTAATTTGGTGAATTTTACACATGGCTTTTTTCAAGCCAATAGGAGGATTTTTTTTTATGAAAAACGGTAAAGTAAAATGGTTTAACTCAGAAAAAGGTTTCGGATTCATCGAAGGAGAAGACGGAAACGACGTATTCGTTCATTACTCTGCAATCCAAACTGAAGGTTTCAAAACTTTAGAAGAAGGCCAAGAAGTTTCTTTCGAAGTAGTTGAAGGAGCTCGTGGACCACAAGCTGCTAACGTAACTAAGAAGTAATTTTATCAAACTAACTATAACAGTCCGGTACTTGTGCCGGACTGTTTTTTATTGTCTCCGCACACAATGGATATTATCCCCCCAGCTTCCAAAAAACATAACCCATTTCCAAGGCCAGCCTGCTATATATTTTGCTATAATAATAGTATTGTATAAACGTATTTAAAACATGGAGTGATGCAGATGAAATTTATTCATACCGCTGATTGGCATTTAGGGAAATTGGTACACGGCGTTTACATGACGGAAAATCAGCGCGAGGTTCTACACCAATTCGTGGACGTAGTAGCGGAGGAGAAACCAGATGCAGTTGTCATTGCCGGTGATCTTTACGACCGTTCTGTTCCTCCTACCGATGCCGTTGAACTTCTCGACGAAATCCTTTTAAAAATAAATGTTGAATTGAAAACCCCGATTGTGTCCATTGCCGGAAATCATGACAGCGCGGAGCGCCTTTCGTTTGGCAGTTCATGGTACAAGCACAGCCAATTTTATTTATCAGGCAAACTAACGAACAGCTTTGATCCAGTCCGCATTAACGGGGTAAACTTTTATCTCGTACCGTACGCAGAGCCCGGGGTCGTACGCCAGCTTTTAGGGGATGATTCCATCCACTCCCATCAAGAAGCTATGAAAGCGATGATTGGCAAAATCGAAGAAACTTTAAACCCGAATGAACCAAATGTTTTGGTTGGACATGCTTTTGTTTTAGGCGGAGCTCAATCCGATTCTGAACGAATCTTATCCGTGGGCGGCTCAGGGTGCGTCGGCGCAGAATTGTTTGAACCGTTTTCTTATACCGCATTGGGCCACCTTCACAGCCCTGATGCTATTAACCACGAAAAGGTTAAATATTCTGGCTCTCTGTTAAAATATTCTTTTTCCGAAGCCAAACAAAGAAAGTCTATTTCCATCATTGAAATGGATGAGACGGGAAACTTTGAACACCGTTATCGTTCTCTTACTCCTTCACATGATATGCGTGAGATTGAGGGATATCTCGAACAACTGCTCGACCCGCAATTTTATGAGAAAGAACGGACCCAAGATTATTTAAAAATTAACCTATTAGATGAAGGTGCTCTTATTGACCCTATCAACAAGTTGCGCCAGGTTTACCCGAATGTGCTTCATTTAGAGCGGAAAATTGAGATGACAGATTTAAAGAAAAAACAATCCTTCAATGCCCTTCGGAGCGAGAAAAAGTCGGAGATAGATTTGTTTGAACAATTCTACAACGAGATGACAACGTCTGAATTTACAGTGGATAAAAAAGAAGCCATGACAGAAATCATCGATAAAGTGTTGAAGGGGGCAGTCGCAAAATGAGACCGTTGAAATTAACGATTAAAGCATTTGGCCCTTATGCTGAAACGGAAGTAATTGACTTTGCGGAACTGGGAAATCGGACGATGTTCGTCATATCCGGAAAAACGGGCGCTGGAAAAACAACGATTTTCGATGCGATTAGCTATGCTATTTACGGTAAGGCAAGCGGCGAGGATCGTAACGGTCCCGAGCTTAGGAGCCAATTTGCCAAGGATGATTTGTTGACCGAGGTTTCACTAGATTTTTCATTAAGAGGCAAGGTCTACTCCATTACCCGCTCGCCACAGCAGTTGAAACCAAAAGAAAAAGGTGACGGCTACACTTCAATCGGCGCTAAAGCCGAATTATATATGTGGGACGCCGAAGGGGAGAAAAAGCTGCTAGCCTCCAAAATCAGCGATGTCGAGGAAAAAATTAAAGAAATCATGCTGATAGATGCCAATCAATTCCGGCAGATTTTAATGATACCTCAAGGCGAATTCCGCAAGCTGCTAACATCGGACAGTAAAGATAAGGAAGTCATTTTGCAGCGGCTGTTTCATACGCAGCTTTATAAAATGGTTGAGGATAAGCTGAAAGAGGAAGCGAACGAGCTGAAAAAGTCCGTTGAAGACCAAGTACAGGCTAGGAATGAAGCCATTCGTCGGATTCAAGTAGTGACCAATGATGAACTACGGGAATATGTTACTGCCGGAAGTGATAATGACACTCTCATCATGCCGCTATTAGCAGTGGAAATTGCCGGTATGGGGGAATTATTGGGGCAATTGTCCGAAGAATTAAAGGAAAAGGTAAAGCAGCAAGATGCACTTAAAGGCAAGCTGTTTGAAGCAGAAGAGACGCTCAAACAACTGCAGAAGAAGGAAGAACTTAAGGAAAAGAAGGCTCTCCTGGAATCTCAGGTTGATTTGTTCTTGGAAAAAGAAAGCCAGGTTCAGCGTGCCCAAAAAGCTGCCCTTTTAGCCAAACAGGAAGAGCTATGCCATCGTTTGAAGAGCGAATGTGATCGAATAAATGTTAATGTTGCTACACTAAAAGCGGAGGTAGGAAAATTAACTAGCAGCAAGGCACAGTCAGAAATTAGCCTTAAAATTGAACTCGAAAGAGAAGCAGACCGGCAAGCAGCGCAAGAGGAAGTAAACCGTTTAGTTAACATGAAAGAGGATGTTTATTCATTTGCATCTTTAATGAAAGAGGTTGCTAAGGTAGAAACCTCCTTGCAAACCGCAAGAAACAACCAGGTGACAACGGAACGTAATCTTGAATTAACAGAACAGCGGTTAAAACTCCTTCAGCAGCAAAAGGAAGAAATTGAAAAAGGCAAGCTGGCATTTGTTGAAAATAAACAGCTGGTTGAAAAACTGTTGTCTGAGCTTGAGCGTCTTGACAAATTTGAAAACTTGCTTGGCCGCCATCACAAGGCTAAACAGGAACTGCAAGTAATTACAGGGCGATATGAAAATACGGCAGCCAGATTTCAAGATGCAAAGGCCCTTGTGGAAGAACTTGAGCAAAAATGGCTGCATGGACAGGCTTCGCTTTTAGCCGCAAAATTGCACGAGGGGGAAGCTTGCCCAGTTTGCGGTTCTGAACATCACCCTGCTAAAGCCGTCCTGCACGATGGAAGTGTTCCTAGTGAAGAAGACATGAAGGCAGCTAAAGCACAAGCGGCCAAATGGGAAAAAGAAAAATCACTTGATGAAGCAAAGCTTTACCAGTGCCAGTCTGCAGAAAATACACAAAGGGAAACTTTAGAGGAAGTTCTAAAGGAAATTCGTGGTTACCGTGCTGAGTTCTCCGAACCTGATTTACCACTTCTGAAATCGGAGCTTACTGCTGAGAAAAATAGTCTGCAGGAAACGCAACAAAAATTAGCGGAAAAGATGAATAAGCTCGATTTGGTCAAAAGGGAACTGGAGAATCAGGAATTAGAAAAACAAAAGCTGCAAAAGGCGATTCAACTATTAGGACAAGAAGTTTCGGAACTGACAATTCAATATACTGAGAAGAAGACAATTCTGACGAGAATGATGAATACAATTCCGGAGAATCTTCGTTCTGAATCAACATATGAAAAGGCACTTACCGTTTCTAAAAACCGCTATGATGCGTTAATTAAACAGTTAGAAGAGGCACAACGGCATTTGCAATCCGTAAATGCAAAGCTTGCTGCCGAATCTGCGAGATTGCAGGACGCCGAGAAGCATTTTGATTCTAAACAGCAGGAATTAACTGCTGAACGTGAGATTTTTAAGAATAAATTGGTGGAACAGGGCTTCGAAAACTATAATGTCTATCATGCGTCAAAACTTTCTGATTCTGTGATTCACGGTCTCGAAGTAGAGATTCGCGGGTTTAGGGAGGAATTACGTTCAGTTTCCGACCGATTGAATGAATTAACGGAAAAATTAATGAATGTGAAAACTCCAGATTTGGACGGGCTTAAAAATGAGCTTGCGATAATTGACAGTGAAATAGCGGCGTTAAACCGCAATTATACGGACCTTTTTGTGAAAAAACGGGATAACGAGGAAATCTGCAACCGTGTTGAAAAATTAAATGAAAATATGAAGGCCCTTGAGGAACGGTATAAGCTGATTGGACATCTTTACGAGATCACGAAGGGCCAGAACAGTTTCCGGATTACCTTTGAACGGTATGTGTTGGCAGCTTTCTTGGATGATATTTTACAAGAAGCTAATCACAGATTGAGGAAAATGACGTCGGGCCGTTTCCAGTTGCTGCGAAAAACAGACCGTGCTAAAGGGAATGCTCAGAGCGGCTTAGAATTGCTGGTGTTTGACCAATACACAGGCCAGGAACGGCACGTTAAAACATTATCAGGCGGAGAAAGCTTTAAGGCTTCCTTGTCTCTTGCGCTTGGGCTGGCAGACGTGGTACAAAACTATGCCGGCGGGGTTTCGTTGGAAACAATGTTTATTGATGAAGGCTTCGGTACACTAGACCCTGAATCACTTGAACAGGCGATTGAAGCGTTAATGGATATCCAAAGCAGCGGGCGCTTAGTCGGAATCATTTCGCACGTTCCGGAATTGAAGGAACGAATAGATGCAAGACTTGAGGTTATTGCAGGCCAAGCCGGGAGCCGGACGGAGTTTGTGTTTACGAATTAACCAACAGCGAGTGGGGAAACCCACTCGCTATTTTTCGTATTTTTATAAATAGAAAAAGGTTAAACTACCATTAGTTTTTATAATGGCGGGAGGGATAACATGTCTGAGTTTTGTCCAATATTATGGCCGGAAGAGCCAACTCCGGAAAACTTAAAAAACTGCAGTGAGTGCGGTTTAGATAAGCATGGTTCGAGGATGGTATGGGGAGAGGGGAACCCGGATGCCCCGATTATAATTATCCTTGATAACCCAGGTGCACGTGAAGACCGGGAAGGTAATCCATTTGTATGCGGGACACGGCAAACACTACAAAAGGCTGCCAATGAAGTTGGTTTCACTATGAACGATTTGTATGTAACTTTTATTTTAAAAAGAAAACCGGTAAGAGCCTATGACAAAGAGCATGCGCGTGAAACATGCATGATACATCTTAAACAGCAGCTGGAGGAAAAACAGCCTAGGCTGATTCTTTGCTTTGGAAATGTAGCTGTTCAATCCTTTTTCGACAATCCGGAAGCAGAGGTAAAATCACTTCGTGGTACCATTCATGAAATTAAGGGTTATCCTACTGTAGTCGGCTATCATCCCTTAGCAGTCAGGCGCCGTCCTAATCTTTGGTCAGTATTTTTGGAGGATTGGAAGGTTGCTGCAGAGTACTACCATACAAAAAGCTGCACTCTTTAACAATAAAGAGTACCGTTAAGAGGTGCACGAACGCAATTTGGCATATTTATTTGCATGCGAATTGACGCATGCCTTTTTGTTGTCGTATCAAGGTTTTGAAGGGTGAATTAAAGAAGAATTGACAGATAATAAATAAGTTAAATATCAAGTGACAATACTTATTGTCAACGAAAAATTAGCGTCAAATTAAATGCCATTTCTATTACCAAAACCGGTTCCAATAGAGGTTCTTGGCTACCGAAATGAAGGAAACCCAGTGAGTTCGGTCGCCAATAGGGGTTCTTGGCTACCGAAATGAAGGAAACTCAGTGAGTTCGGTCGCCAATAGAGGTTCTTGGCTACCGAAATGAAGGAAACCCAGTGAGTTCGGTCGCCAATAGGGGTTCTTGGCTACCGAAATGAAGGAAACTCAGTGAGTTCGGTCGCCAATAGAGGTTCTTGGCTACCGAAATGAAGGAAACTCAGTGAGTTCGGTCGCCAATAGAGGTTCTTGGCTACCGAAATGAAGGAAACTCAGTGAGTTCGGTCGCCAATAGAGGTTCTTGGCTACCCGAAATGAAGGAAACTCAGTGAGTTCGGTCGCCAATGGAGGTTCTTGGCTACCGAAATGGAGGAAACTCAGTGAGTTCGGTCGCCAATAGGGGTGCTTGGCTACCGAAATGAAGGAAACTCAGTGAGTTCGGTCGCCAATAGGAGTGCCTGGCTACAGAAATGAAGGAAACTCAGTGAGTTCGGTCGCCAATAGGAGTGCTTGGCTACCGAAATGAAGAAAAGCCAATGAGCATGAGTTCGGTTGCTAATAAGGGTTCTTGGTTATCGAAATAAAGAAATCTTAATAAAACCTTCACAAATCACCGCTCTTGACCAAAACCAACCTTAAAATCGAATACTGTCCTGAATAACTAATCCAATAAGAACAAAGTCCTCGAAAACAGCCTAAGTAAAAAAGAGTGCTATTCAATAAAGCACTCTATTCTATGTTATTTTGTTGTCGAATTCTATGGCATTTGCTAAGCCGAAACAAGGTCATGCACCTCTAAAGTGAATCCTTTATCATTAATAAGCGCCGCTTTTTTTAGAATGCTAGGAAACCATATTTATAGTGTGATTAATATATATGAATGATCCCGCTTGATACATCAAGATCAACAGCATGCTTTCCAGACCCATGTGTACCATTGATGCTGTCTTTATCCTGGACCTTTTCTTTCAATGGCAAGTCGCATTTAATCACGCCGCTGTTAAACCCGGCATCTAATTTAAAATCAGCATCATCGGGCAGGTCAAGATTAACTAATCCTGAGCTGACATCCATTTTAACGGAATCCGTTAATTCATCAACTTGAACCGCAAGCTTCCCCGAGCTGACATCGGCTGCTAATGCACCAGAATAATGCTTAATGTCGAGAACTCCAGAACTGAGATCAAATATACCTTTATCAGCTTTAATAGTATGGATGTCTACTTTACCTGATGATACATCCTGATAAAGCTCTTTCACATCAAGATTGTTAAGCTTCATGTATCCAGATCCAATATCAACAGTTAATTTTTGTAAATGCATTGGTTTAGTTTTGGATTCCCCGGAAAAAGTTAAATATCCTGATCCAAGATCAATGGTCATATCTCTATCGTAATCCTGCGGAATGTAGATTTTTAGATTGCTTTTGTTATTACCCCAATTGAACCATGTAAACCATTTACTCTTTAGCGAAACCTCTACAGCATCCCCATTTTCTTTAACAGTCAGCTTTTGTTTACCTTCATAAACTGCCTTTAAATCTTGCCTGTCTTCAGGAATAATGGTTGTCTTGACACTGCCCACATCTATCTTGATTACCTTCGTATCATCGGTAATGTCAACTTGCCCATTATTTTTACCTGAACCAAATACATCGAATGTGTAGGATTGGTTAAAAACAATATATAAGCCGGTTATAACCAATAGTAGTATTAAAATTCTCTTCATTAAATTCATCCCCTTTTCCCTCATACATCTTCTATATATAGCATAAGAAATCCTTTGATTTTCCACGATGTACCAGGGATTTATTTTTACCTAAGACTTGAGGTGTATTTGATAAAAAAATTCTTTCAGTGGATGTTCTGATGTCTTTAGCGGTGGTTTCAGGTAATCTAGAGTAAGGGGGGACAAACCATGATAAAGGCGTTATTATTTGATTTGGACGGAACAATGTTGGACCGAGATGCCTCAGTTCAAAAATTTATCGGAAACCAATATGAGCGCTTCAAAAAATGGACGGGCCATATTCCAAAAGAAATTTACATATCTAGATTCATAGAATTGGATAGCCGCGGCTATGTTTGGAAGGACCGAGTGTATAAGGAATTGATTTCTGAACTATATATAAATAATATAAAATGGGAATTATTGCTCGAAGATTATTTGGGGAATTTTAAGAATCACTGTGTGCCATTTCCAAACATAATTAGTATGCTAGAAGTATTAAAGAAGAGGCGAATCAAACTCGGAATTATTACGAATGGCAAGGGCCAGTTTCAACTAGATAATATTCGAGCCTTAGGTATTGAAAAGTTTTTTGATACGATTCTTATTTCCGAATGGGAAGGGATTAAAAAGCCAGACCCCGAAATATTTTACAGAGCTTTACGTAAGCTGAAAGTTCTCCCTCAAGAAAGCATTTATGTTGGAGACCATCCCGAGAACGATGTCCAAGCTGCCCGAAACCTTGGAATGAAAGCAATTTGGAAAAAAGACACTCAATTGAATGAAGTTGAAACAGATTATATGATCGAGGATTTGCTTGAGATTCCAATTATCATTGATAACATAAATAATGAAAGGTGAGGATTAACATTACGAAGATTTGCATCGTACGACACGGGGAAACTGATTGGAACGCGATTGGACGACTTCAAGGAAGGTCGGATATCCCATTAAATGCGAAGGGTGTAAAGCAAGCCGAGGAAAGCGGCGAATTCCTTAAAAACTCGCAGTGGGACGTGATCATAACCAGCCCACTGCAAAGAGCAAAAAAGACAGCGGAAATCATCAATACTTATATAAATGTTCCTTTAGTTGTAATGGACGATTTTAAGGAAAAATCTTTTGGGGACGCAGAAGGAATGACCATTGAGGAAATAAGGGTGGCCTTCCCTGAGAGGAATTATACCAATCAAGAAAGTGCTGATGCACTGATTCAACGTCTAATGGGAGGGCTGGAAAAAATCAAACACAACTACGAGGATAAAAACGTTCTGCTAGTCGCCCACGGGGCAGTCATTAATGCCATTCTCGCCCATTTGTCTAATGGGGAATTAGGCTACGGAAAATCGCGGATTGATAACGCTTGTTTTAATGATATTCATTTTGAGGAAAATGGTTGGATAATTAAAGCTTATAATCGGGTTGAACATCTTTCTCATAATGAATAGTCGGTCGATAGTTTATGCTGCAATAAAAAAGAAAATTACTAAAAGGAATTAACTTTATGATACAAATAATAGACATGAAAAATTTAAGTCTAGCTAATGACTTATATAACCTGCAAAGGTCCGCTTATCTAGTGGAAGCTAGAATAGTAGGCTTTGATGATATCCCGCCTCTAAAGGAGAGCTTTGAGGAATTTCTGATTTCCGGTGAATCTTTTCTAGGCTTTTTTGAAATGGGGGAACTTACTGGAGCAGTTTCTTATGAAACCGAAGGCAAAGAACTGACGATTTGCCGAATGGTAGTCGACCCTAAACACTTCAGAAAGGGAATTGCCGAGAAACTTTTAAATGCTGTTGAGGACATTGACCAGAATATACAGGTATTTAAGGTTTCCACTGGTAAGGACAATCAACCTGCCAAAAATTTATATCAAAAAAATGGCTTCAAAATGGTGGAGGATATGGAGGCAGCCCCGGGCTTTTTCATTAGTCATTTTGAAAAAAGAAGACCATAACAGAAGAATTTAAGGAGGGGTGTCAAAAAGGTACCCCTTTATCAAACCGTTACGAACTCTTGTATAGTGCATCTTCTTTCATCAGTAGTTTCGTTGAATCTACCACCAGTGAATTTTGAAATGGTACTCCTCCAAAAAGCCTTGGCCGGTTCGTTCTTCTCGATTTGAGTGACTCGCCACTTCCCCGGGAAAAGAGTGAAAATATCATATGCGGCTAATTTTCCAAAGCCGTTCCCTGAATATTTGCGAATGATAAAGAATTCTAGAATTGTATTTGGTTCCGATTCTGTGGCACTTTCTACTAAAGCAAAGCCTATGAATTCTTCATCCTTTTTTATAAAAAAGGGATGATGGCTGGGACTGCTCCAATATGGTGTTAAATCGAAGGGCTTATATGCGCCATTTTCCTCCAAAGTGATAGCAGGTATAAATTGGCTGAATTCGTAAATATAAAATTGCATGAGATTATGCAAGATTTGTTCTTCTTCCTTTAAAACTTTCACTAGTTTAATCATATTTGTTCCTCCTAGTCTTAATACATATAGGATTTGACATGGCGGGTCGATATCCTTTTAAAATGAATTAAATAATTGTAATTCTTGAAGGGGTGATGGGATTGACGGGGCAAAAGGTGGGAATCGATGCAGGCGGTTCTCTAATAAAAATTGCTTTTCAAGAACGTGGTGTAATGCATTATAAAAAATATCCAATCGGTGAATTAGAGTCCGCTATTTCCTGGTTAAAAGCGGTTGCCCCGAATGTAATGGCTGCTTTAACAGGTGGAAGGGCTCATATTTTGCAGGGAAAATTTTTCCCAAACGGCACGATTGTTCCTGAATTTCAGGCAACCTGTGAAGGGGTCAGGCTATTTTTCCTTGAAGAGGGAAAGAAAACGCCGGATCCATATATCATTGTTAACGTAGGGACAGGAACTTCCTGGCATTTGGTAGATGGAGAAAGGTATGAACGTATACTCGGTAGTGGGGTTGGTGGTGGAACATTCATGGGGCTTGGCACGATTCTTACCAATGAGTCGGGCTTTCAGCATTTAACCGAAATGGCAGTCAAGGGACAGAAGGAAAATCTTGATTTACTTGTGAAAGATATTTATGAGTCTGACGAGCCTCCAATTAACGGTGACCTTACCGCGGCTAATTTTGCGAAAGGTTTGAATGTTAAGCATTGCGGTGCAGACAGGATGGCTGCTTTGACTAATATGATCGCCGAAACGATTATGCTATTAACGGTACAGGCTGCAGCCATACATCAGGTGAAACAAATCGTGTTCATCGGGAGTTCATTGATAGGAAATCCGTTTTTGACAGAGTCTCTTGAGACCTATATGAAGATGCTTGGATTACAGTCAATGTTTTTAAAAAATGGGGAGTACTGTGGTGCGGTTGGGGCATTACTATCAATTTAAATCGGGGCAGCTATTGAAATTATTAAATTGATGATGAAGTCTAAATTGACACGGGATAAGAGGAAAATGTCCTTCATTAGCCTAATGAAGGACAAAATCGGCTTTGAGAAAGAGGAAAATGTCCTTCATAAGCGTGATGAAGGACAAAATCAATCATTAGAAAGACGAAAACGTCCTTCATAAGCACGATGAAGGACAAAATCGATCAATAGAAAGAGGAAAATGTCCTTCATAAGCCCAATGAAGGACAAAATCGATCAATAGAAAGAGGAAAATGTCCTTCATAAGCCCAATGAAGGACAAAATCGATCAATAGAAAGAGGAAAATGTCCTTCATAAGCCCAATGAAGGACAAAACCAGCTCTGAGAAAGAGGGAAATGTCCCTCATAGGCTTAATGAAAGACAAAATCAACACAAAGAGACTTATGAAAAAGTCCTTCATCAAAAAACTTGCTAGAAAAAACCAAAAAATAATTGTCCCATAAAGTTCGCTTGAACAATCCCCCTATTAAGGCTACAGTAGAGTAGAAGACCGGTAAAGAAGGTGGCAAGCTTGGACAAAAGATATTTTACGATTGGAATGGCGGGGCATATTGACCATGGAAAAACATCCCTAACGAAGGCTCTGACCAATGTTGATACAGATCGATTAAAAGAAGAAAAAGAGCGGCAAATCTCGATTGAACTCGGATTTGCTCCATTATATGAAGATGAGGAAATCCAGATTTCCGTTATCGATGTCCCAGGGCATGAACGTTTTATACGGCAAATGATTGCCGGAGTTGCCGGAATTGATCTGGTAGTACTGGTTGTAGCGGCCGATGAAGGCGTCATGCCGCAAACGAAAGAACATCTCGAGATTTTAAAATTTCTCGGTGTCAAAAACGGGATCATCGCCATTACAAAAATAGACAGAGTTGACGAAGAATTCATTGAACTTGTAAAGGATGATATTTTAGCAGAACTGCAAGGCACTGTATTTGAGGCTGCACCATTTGTTTTAATTGACAGTTTATCCAAAAAAGGAATTGAAGAAATAAAACAGCTAATCATTAAAAAGCTCAAGGAACAAGAGATGCGCGATGCCAAAGGCGCGTTTCGTCTGCCGATTGACCAGGTGTTTACTGTGAAAGGGCAGGGGACAGTTGTCCGCGGCACGGTTTATGAAGGCACGGTGGAAGAGGGGCAGGCTTTAAAAGTCATGCCTAAAGGGCTGGAGGTCCGGGCCCGGCAGATTCAAGTTCATCACAAACCTTCCCCAAAAGCCTACGCCGGACAACGTGCAGCAATTAACTTGTCAGGAGTCTCAAAGGAAGATTTGGAACGCGGTGAAGTTCTTGTTTCCTCGGAGCATTTTATTGTAACCAGAATAATAGATGTCGCCATTCGTGTTGTGGAGGAATTAGAGCATTTAATCAAGCAGCGGATGCCGATTAAACTGCATATTGGGACAGCTGAAGTAATGGGACGGATTGTCTTTTTTGACCGAAATGAAATCAAAGAAGAGAACGGAGAAATCCTTTGCCAGTTAAGACTTGAGGAAGAAATCCTGACCAAACGCGGCGATCGTTTCATATTAAGACGGCCTAGCCCGACCGAAACGATTGGCGGCGGCTGGGTAATCGATCCTAGAGGAAATAAATATCGTTTTGGAGAACAAACGATTGGAAAACTGGAGAAGAAAAAAGTCGGCACTCCTAAAGAACGAATAACAGCCGCTTTGTTGGAAGCGAAAAGTCTGACATTACCAGAATTAATTAAACGGACTGCCCTTGACGAAGAAACCTTATCAGAGCATCTCCAGAATGATGAATTTGTTCTTTTTAATGGAAAGGAATATACATTACAACAGTTAATCCAGTCTATCGAGGAAGATATTTATGACAGACTGCAGGATTTCCATCAACAAAATTCAATGAAGCAAGGTATCAATAAAGCTGAAATCCTGCAATCGATGCAAAAGAAATTCTCGAAGTCTCTTCTTGATTATGTTGTAGAAAATGCGATCTCTAAAAAGGTATTTTACCGGAGAGAACAGTTTGTCTGGCTGGCTGAGTTTTCACCGCATGTTCCAAAAAACTGGGCAAAACGGACGGAAAATCTGCTCGCTGAATTGAAAAAAGATGAGTTAAAAGTTCGTTATTTAAAAGACTATTTATCGGCTGCAGGCATTCCGGATACTCTGGAAGGGGATTTACGAAGATTCCTAGAAGACCAAGAGTTGATTGTGTTGCTCGATGATCAGTTTGCTTATCATGGAGATGTTTTTAAAGAAGCCGTTTATCAACTTCAATCCGCTACGGGGCTCGAATTTGAAGTGGGAGAAGCGAAAGAGGTCCTTGAACTTTCGCGCAAGTACATGATTCCGTTCTTGGAAAAGCTGGATGCAAAAGGTTATACAAAACGAGTCGAAAATAAGCGAGTTTGGAAAAATAAATAGTCAAAAGCCTCTGCCAAAATCCCAAAGTGCAGAGGCTTTTTTTCATTCTTATGATAAAAACTCAGCTGGGTTTAACCCAAGTTCGTGGCAGATATCAACGACCATCTGCTTTTCATTATGATCAAAGTTCCCATCAGCATAGCCAATGGCAATGCAATAGCGGGCGACCAAGCGGGCAATTTCCGGTTTTGTACGAATTCTTCCAAGCGCCCGGAATGCTTCGGCACGGCCAAGCATTCGATCATTTTCTATCCTGGAAACGAAAAAGTTGAATCTTTGAATAACTTTGGTAGTATCAAATACCCGCAATTCCTCGCTTTGATTAACAAAATCGACCATCTTTTGCCGTTCAGAAGCATCCAAGTAGCCGTCTGCCATGGCAACCAAAGCACATGCCGCAACGACTGCATCCAATACATCCTGACTCTTGTAACGATTAAATAATTCCTGGGCTCGTCTTTTTTGCGTGTTTGCCCATTCCGCGTAGTCTGTTTGAGAAGGGGACCAATTACTACCGCAGCTATTGCAGGTAAATTTTAATTGGTTATGTCCAATAAACCCGCCAAGTAAGCCAACAGGACCTAAAATTAAACCACCAATTGCCGCTTTGCCCAAACCAAACCCTTTTTTACCGGTACGTACATTTGAAGAATGACAACGTGGGCAAACGATATCATCGCCCCCATATGTAGACCGTGAGTTTGTTGAAGATGGGAATGTTTGAGACGGAAAGCCAAAAGCAGGCTGTCGGTTCGCAGAATCCGGCTGAAGATGGATCGGCTGCTGGGTTGTATTTTGGCTTTGCGGATATGGATCATATTGATTTTGACTTTGGCGATACGGATCATAATTATTATAATTTTGGCTCCCGTTCTGCGGGGAAAAGGACTGCGTTTGATAGGAATTATTGCTTTGACTTTGAAAAGGATTTCCCGTGAACTGATTTGGTGAGCTAGGTTGAAATGAATTTCCAGGCTGGCGGTCAGACTGCTGAACCGGAGCAGAATAGGACGAATTGACAGGGGCATCATCAACAGTTACCCCAAAATTTCCACAAAGGGCAGCTAATCCGCCTTGAAATCCGCTGGCAATGGCATTAAATTTCCATTCTCCGTTATGACGATATATCTCCGCTGCGACAATCGCGGTTTCAACTGTAAAATCCCTGCCTAGATCAAACCTCAATAATTCTTCATTGTTTTCCTCATTAAATATTCGAACATAGGAATCAGATACTTGTCCGAAATTTTGCCGCTTCGCCTGGGCATCATGAATCGTAATGGTAAAGGCGATACGGTGGATGTGAGCCGGTACCCGGTTTAAATCAATTCGTATTTGTTCGTCGTCTTTATCGCCGGAGCCAATCCGATTATCGCCGCTATAAATAATGGCTCCATTCCCTCCGGATGGATTATTGTAAAAAACAAAATCCTGATCGCTTTGCACTTTTCCTGATGGACCTAATAAAAAAGCGGATGCATCCAAATCAAAATTCGAACCGTTTTGATTGATATTCCAACCCAATCCCACAACAACTTTTTGAAGGCCGGGATGGGACTTTGTTAAATCCACTTTTTGACCTTTGCTTAATTTAACACCCACATTTTTCACTCCTTATTATTTCACTCTTTTTATCTCTATTTTCTAATAGGGGGAAAATTCCTAATACAAGACCATAATTATATTTACGGACCAAGCCCAAAAAAGTTTCATTTTGAAATACAAAGGATGTCATGAAGAAAAATTTTGAGGGGGATAAAAATTTACATTTACTAGGATTATAAAATCTGAAGGAGAGATTTTATGATTGCCATTATCTATTCGATTCTATGGATAATTGCTGCCTTTAAATTGGCAGATAGGGATTGGAAACAATATTATCCCACCATTTTATTTTCCTCACTGGGGAATGCATTATACGAAATTATTTGCTATAAATACCAGCTTTGGCAGATGGAACCGAATGGATTGCCGGCAGCCATCATTCCGATGATGTTACTTATATTAATAGGAATGCCCTTGTCTACATGGATTTTTTTATCAAAATACCCTTTTAGGAAAAAATTATCGATTCAAGTAATGTATACCTGCTTTTATGTAGTGATGTTCCTCGTGCTTGAATATGTGTCAAATAAAATTAGGGGCGATCACTTATCATCATAATTGGAATTTATTTTGGTCAGGCATATTTGTTATTGTCATGTTCCTAGTACTGAGAATTCATTACTCCAAACCACTGCTCGCATTATTTATTTCTGTGATCTTCAGCTTCTTCTTAATTTTTGTTTTCGATGTCAGCTTAGATAAAATGAAATAATAAAGATAGCACGCTGGGCTTGAGCGTGCTTTTTCGTTCGTTTGATAGTATTGGCGTCATTTTCTAAATGGCCACCAGTTGGCTTCTCCAAAGGTGCGCACCATAACTGGTACAAACAGCGGAAGAACCACTAGGGTATATAAAGCAAGACCAATTAATAGAATCGTAGCAATTTCTAGTAATGATAAAACACCGGAAGGCATCATCGCCGCGAACGTTCCGCCTAAGATGACGGCCGCTGAGATGATGACTGTTCCCATCTTCTTCATTGATTCAAGAATGGCTTTTTCAACAGGTAAATCACGGTACTCGTTAAAGCGGTCCATTAAGAAAATACTGTAGTCAATTCCAAGCGCAACGAGAATAACAAAGGCAAAGAATGGTACAGCCCAGCTGATGCCTGTGTAACCTAGCCAGTTTACAAAAATAAACTCAGAGATTGACATTGATGTATAGTAGGTTAAGACCAAAGAGCCGATTAGGTAAATTGGCATTATCAATGAACGGAGCAGGATGATAAGGATAATACCGATTCCTGCAAGCATTAAAATAACGGTTCTGGAATAGTCTCCTTTGGAAATGGTATCTAAATCATGGTGCATGCTTGATACACCTCCAATAGCAACATTTGCATTTTCAAGCTTTGTGTCTTTAACAGCACGTTTTACAGCATCTTTTATGACTGGTATTCTGTTTATCGCCTCATTAGAGTATGGATTCTTATTAAAGACAACATCAATTGTCATGACCTTGCGATCCTTTGACATATAGGCATTCAGCACTTTCGCAAAATCATTGCTATCCAAAACATTCTGAGGGATATAAAAACCATTTCGCGGCTGCTTAGATACATCAGCCAAGTAATCTTGGGCACTTGCCAGTCCATTTGAGACTTGATTTAATCCATCGGAGCTTTGATTTAACCCGTCAGAAAGCTGGTTAATTTGGCTGCCGATATTTTCAAACCCGGACAGAAGTCCCTGCTGGCCATCATTGATGCTATCCAGACCGTCGGTAAATTTCGGCATATTTGCGACGATTTGACCCTGACCGTCTTCCATTTGATATAGTCCGGACTCAAGTGCTTCAATACCCGGGATGAGCTGTTCCATTCCTTTAACAAGCTGTTCTTGGCCAGCAATTAATTTTGCAAATTCGCTATTGGCCGTATTAAGACCGTTTTGTACTTCTTTAAGGCCTGCGTTAAGTTGATTCATGCCTGCAGCTAGCTGCTGTGCCGCCACATAGGCCCCAGGGGCATCTGGCTTACCTGGAATGCCTTCAATTGTCGCCTTAATAGTTTGGTAGTCTTGACTATTCTGGACAATCGGATAATCTGTTTCCAACTGATTAAAATTAGCTTGCAAATTAAGGCTGCTGCTTAGTAATTCCAACCCAGCGGCCGTTTTTTGATAATTGCTTAATAGGGTGCCCAGCCCACTTTCTGTTTGTTGATAGCCCGCAAGTATTTGTTTGCTTCCATCTAAAGCTTTTTGAGAATTAATTTTGATTTGGGTTAAGCCTTCTTTTATTTGTGTTGAACCTAAAGAACCTTGTTTAAGTCCTGTTTCGATATCTGAAAGGCCGCTTTGAACTTTGGCCAGATTCGTTTTGATTTCATTCGTGCCAGAGATTAATTGGCTGATCCCTGCTGTTGCCTGCTCCATTTTTGGTTGATTAGCTGCCATCTGGCTGCTTGCTTCAGAGAGTCCGCCGCTGATTTGTTTAATCCCGTCATTTCCTTTGCCAAGCCCGTCCTCAAGGCTTGCCACCTGCTTGGAAATATAAAAATCGTCCATTGGTTTGCCGGCCGGGCGGGTGACAGAACGGACGGTTTTGACATCATTGACTTTTTTGAGTTCTTGGCTGATTTTTTCGGTAATCGACAAATATTCCGTGGTGTTCATTTTATCGTCATTTTTTATGACAATTTGTGTCGGCATGGATTCACCAGGACCGAATGAATCCGCGATTAGATTAAACCCCTTAATAGATGGATAATCATCGCTGATTTCTTCAAGCGAATTAAATGACAATTGGTCCTTATACGTGAATAGGAAAGGTATTGCGATAATGGCAACAAGAATAAAAGCAATCAATGGACGTTTTAGTGCAAAGTTCCCCATTACACCCCATATCTTACTATCGCCGTGTTCAAGCTTCCCCTTAGCTGGCCAAAACAATTTTTTCCCAAGGACTGTCATGAAAAATGGCACCACCGTGATGAGCGCGATTAATAAAATGGCAACTCCAACTGCTACAGCAGCGGCGGATTTGTATAGTTGGAAGGTTGATAAACCTATCGAAGCAAATCCGATGAAAACAGCGACTCCGCTAAAAAAGACCGTTTTTCCAGCTGTTTTATATGTTTTAATGATGGCCTCTATTACATTTTCACCCGAAGACAATTCCTCTTTAAAGCGGCTTAAGAGCAGGATGCAATAATCCGTTCCAATCCCGAAGAGGACGGCAACCAAGAAAATCTGTGTAAAGGTTGATAAGGGAAAGTTCACTTTATCTACTAAAATAGCAACAATGGATTGAGCTGTCAGATAGCTAAATCCTACCGTTATCAAAGGAATAATTGGGGCCACTACTGATCTAAAGACAAGCAGCAGCACTGCTAAAATGAAAACTACCGTTATGCCTTCGGTTTTTTTCAATCCTTCCTGAGAGTTTGTGACGAGGTCCTCGCCAATCACCCAGCCGCCTGTATAGTAATGTTCAAGTTTGACATCATCAATCGCTTTATTTAATTCTTTGACAATTTTTTTTGCTTCTCTATCGTTCGATGTAACTTTAATGGAGACTAGAATTGTTTTGCCGTCCTTTGAAACCAGCTGGTCCTTTAGTTCCTCTTGAGTGAAATGGGTGAGGATTTCGGTGATTCCGAGCGTCTCTTTATTTTTTTCTAGTTCTTTGACAGCTTTTTCAGCATCAGCGAAGTCGTCCTTCGTTAATTTTTTTTCACTATGGAAGACAAGCGCCGTTTGCAGGGAATTGCCCTTATTTTCACTCGACTGAACATCCTTGAGAATTTTTTCGGCAAGGGTGGAGGAGTAACCTTCTGGAACGGAAATTTGTCCTTTCTCCCGAACGAGATTTTCCATGTTTGTTGCTGCCATAAAAAGAGCAGCAATGACAGCAATCCAAGCGATTAAGATAAACCATTTTCCCTTAATGATGGCTCTCACTTGTTATTCCCCCAGTTCTTCCTGTTTCTTGTTGTCTAAAATTTGTGCTAATTTTTCATACGTGTTTATAAAAGTTGTGATTTCGGTTTCATCGAACTGGGTAATGATAGATTCAACCAATTGATGGACTTTTTCCTGGGCACTTTGAAACAGTTCGACGCCTTCTTGTGTAGGTGTTAAATAAACCACTCTGCGATCTTTTTCATCCCTAGTTCGTTGTATCAATCCTCTATCTGTCATTCGATTTATGATGGCTGTTATTGCACTTTTATTTACCTGAAAAACTTCAGCCAATTCCGTTGACGTACATTCTCCAGTCTGGTGGATATACCTTAAGATGTAGTGCTGGTCATTGGTCAATTCGTTCCCAAGTTGATTTTTAATTAAGGCTTCCGCTTTTTTATGTACCTGAAAGGAAATGTTAACATAGCGGTCAATTAAATCCTGGATTGTGTTGTTATCCATTTTGCTTTCACCCCATTACTTTTTGGAAAATAGTTAATCTATTGAACTATTCACCTGTTAAACTATATAACAAAGTAAATATTGTGTCAATTAGGAACAATCAGCAAAAAAAGACCTTGATTTTATAACAATCAAGGCCATTGCTCCATATGCTTTTGTAGTTTTTTCTTTTTCGTGATTCTTTTGATTAGATATATACCGGCTATCAATGCCAGCACATTTAATGAATCGCCAAAGTTAATTGTTAAACTGAATTGGTTATTCACCTTAATATCACTTTTATTGTTTGTTGTACTAGGACCACTTTTTATTTCCGGCTCTTTCTTTACCACTCGCATGCCCCCTAAAATCTATCATTTCTCTATTAATCATATTCAGGGCGGGGGAAATAATGCTAGATTTTAACAAAGAGGTTTATGAAACAAATTGAGGGATTATCCTTCATTTTTTTCTTTTTCAACGGCATTTTTAAAAATACGTTTCAGGGCTTCATTTTGCATTCTCATGTATTCAAGCAATGTTTCTTTTTCTTCCTCATCGAGCTCAAGTTCATCTTTTTTTTCCTTTTTCATGCAAATCACCCCAATTTAGCTATTAATAGCATTTTAACCGATTCGGAACGTCGATTAAAGTGGTATTAAAAATTTTAAAAAGGCAATAATGGTTAATACTAATGAAAAATATTCCTATAAAGGAATTGACTTTTAGCTAAGGGAAATATATAATTTTTTCAAAAATATAGATTGAAACAATGACGGGGATTAGTAAAATGAAAAAGGTCTTACCAAGAGAGGAAACCATTGGTGCGAGGTTTCTTAAGACGGTCATTTGAACCTGCCTCCGAGTTCTGTATCGGATGAATTGAAGATACATGCGGATCAAATCCGTTATCATGCAAAGAGTTTAAAGCATTTGCTTTATGAATTTAGGGTGGTACCGCCAGGCCTTGGTCCCTTTTTAGGATCAGGGCCTTTTTATATGCAAAAAGCTAAATGCGTCTAAAACAGACGCTGGAGCGGGAAATATTTTTCAGAAAATGATGAGGTGTCAAAATGGCTAAGGAATTTGTAAAAGATATTACTGCGATGGATGAGGACTTCGCGCAGTGGTATACAGATGTTGTTACAAAAGCAGATTTAATCGATTATTCAAGCGTCCGCGGTTCAATGATTATCCGCCCATACGGATTCGCCCTGTGGGATAATATCAAAAATGAACTGGACCGCCGCATTAAAGAAACCGGGCATGAAAATGTGTATATGCCATTATTTATTCCTGAAAGCCTGCTGCAGAAGGAGAAGGACCACGTAGAAGGGTTTGCTCCTGAAGTTGCTTGGGTAACACACGGGGGTTCTGAAGAACTTGCTGAAAGACTGGTGGTCCGCCCAACTTCAGAGGTTTTATTCTGCGAGCATTATAAAAATATCATCCATTCTTATCGTGATTTACCAAAACTATATAACCAATGGGCTAACGTTGTCCGGTGGGAGAAAACAACCCGCCCATTCTTAAGAACATTGGAGTTCTTATGGCAGGAGGGCCACACAGCCCATGCAACAGATGAAGATGCAATGGAAGAAACGATCAAAATGTTGAATGTCTATGCTGAGGTTCTTGAAGGGATCCTAGCTATTCCAGTTGTAAAAGGGCAAAAAACTGAAAAAGAAAAGTTTGCCGGTGCAAAAGCCACCTTCACTGTTGAAAGCTTGATGCATGATGGAAAAGCGCTTCAGTCAGGAACTTCCCATCACTTTGGCACAGGTTTTGCTGAAGCATTTGGCATCCAATACACTGACAAAGAAGGAAAGCTTCAATATGTTCATCAAACATCATGGGGCTTTACAACTCGTGTTATCGGTGCCTTAATTATGGTTCACGGCGACGACCGCGGTTTGGTGATTCCGCCAAAAGCAGCACCAACTCAAGTGATGATTGTCCCAATCGCCCAGCATAAAGAAGGCGTGCTTGATTTTGCGTATGAATTGAAAAATTCACTTGGCAAAGTGGCACGCGTCGATATCGATGCCAGCGACAAAAAGCCAGGCTGGAAGTTCAATGAGTATGAAATGAAAGGTATTCCGGTCCGCTTGGAAGTTGGTCCAAAGGATATCGAAAACAAGCAGGTAGTTTTGGTACGCCGGGACACTTTGGAAAAAATCGTCGTTTCAATGGATCAATTAGAAGAGAAGCTTGTAGCGCTGCTTGAGGAGATTCAGTCGAACCTGTACAACAAAGCGTTGAAGCATCGTGAAGAAAGAACATCGGTTGCCACTACACTTGCTGAATTAAAGGAATCCTTGGAAGCAAAGCCAGGCTTTATCAAAGCAATGTGGTGCGGCGAGTTAGCCTGCGAAGAAAAAATCAAAGAAGATACTGGCGCTACATCACGTTGTATCCCATTTGAACAGGAAAAAGTATCTGATAAATGCGTTTGCTGCGGGAAAGACGCAGATCAGATGGTTTACTGGGCAAAAGCATATTAAAAATTACCTTTTTGAGGGGCTCTTTCGATGGGAGGAGCCCTTCTTTATGCAGTTTTGCTGCCTTTTAACCAGTCTCTCGATGACATTAGGGAGGATATCAGCGGATTTTTTCGGGATATCAGCGGATTTTTAATTTTATCAGCGAATTCATAAATTTATCAGCGAATCTCTATAAGATATCAGCGGATTTTCAAATATAACAGCGAATCGCCAAATTTGCAGTGTCACTTAACCGGGCAAAAAGGAATTTTACATTTTATATCGAACTTAACATAATAGGAGGTGCACAAAATTGAAACCTATCTTAATAGATTTCCCAGAAGAATTTTACACAGAAAGATTAGTTATTCGTAAGCCGATGCCGGGTGACGGAAAAGCGGTTTATGAGGCAATGCAGGTTTCCTTGACCGATCTGAAGCAGTGGATGCCTTGGGCCCACCGCAATCAAACGCCAGAAGAGGTAGAGGCCAACATGCGTGAAGCGCATGCGAAGTTTCTCACTAGAGAAGATCTAAGATTGCATATATTTCATAAAGAAACCGGTGAATTTATTGCATCTTCCGGATTGCATAGAATCAACTGGGATGTTCCCAAATTTGAAATTGGCTACTGGATTGATACACGGCATAGCGGAAAGGGCTACATAACGGAAGCGGTTGAGGGTATTACCAATTATGCTTTTCAGGAATTGAAAGCCAAGCGGGTAGAAATCCGCTGCGATTCTAAAAATGTGAAAAGCCGGGCCATTCCAGAACGTTTGGGATTTGACCTGGAAGGCATTTTAAAAAATGATAGTATTTCTGTTGTTGGAAATGAACCAAGAGATACATGTGTTTTTGCAAAAATAAAATAAAGTAACAAAAAAACTCGACCTAAAGTCGAGTTTTTAAATTAGCTAGGGACGTAACTAAATAATATTTTGTAATCGCCAAATATTCACGAATATATGATTTTGGGACAGCAATCAACGGTGTTCCCGCTGGAAGCCCTTGTACCTTAAGGTCGGCGTCAGAGGCAAGTGACAAGGCACGATAGAGATGAAAGTCATTCGTTACCACAACACCATCTTTAGCAGATATCGGAATGAGTTTTTTTGAAAAATGTATATTTTCATATGTATCAGTTGATTTAGGTTCTAAAACAATCCGAGATTCGTTAATCCCAAGTTTCTGCAGTTCTCTTTTAATACATTCAGCTTCAGATATATCCTCTCCGGGACCTTGCCCTCCTGAAGCAATGGCTATTGTGCTCGTGTTTTTCTTTAAATATACGGCAGCTGCATCTATTCGGCTAGCTAATGTTAACGATGGTTCAGTGCCTTTCACTCTCGCGCCAAGAACAATTAGGTAATCTGCATTATTAGCAGGAACTACACCATAATTTAAGGATATCTTATATTGTAAAAAGGCTGCATAAATGATCCCCACCGCAAATATTACCCAAAACAATAAAACTACTTTTTTTCGAATCCTTTTCATTGATTTCGCACCTCAATAATTTACCAATAATCATTATTTTACATTATAAATGAATCTTCTGGAAAAATTTGCGTCTAAAGTAATAGTCTGAATTATTCAAAAATATCAATATGTGATTTGCATCACTTATTCTCAGTGATTTCTATCATATAATTCACTATGGATATAAAATTCACTACATATATAGTGGAAACACAATGAGGAGTGATAAAGATGTTAGACCAAAAAACCATCGAGATTATTAAATCAACAGTTCCAGTTTTAGAACAACACGGTGAAAAAATTACGACACGCTTTTATCAAATTATGTTCGGGAACCATCCTGAATTATTGAACATTTTCAATCATGCCAACCAAAAACAGGGAAGACAGCAAAAAGCTCTTGCCGGAACGGTTTATGCTGCGGCAATGTATATTGACAATCTTGAAGCCATTATTCCTGTTGTCAAACAAATTGCCCACAAGCATAGAAGCCTTGGCATCAAACCTGAGCATTATCCGATTGTCGGAATACATTTGCTGCTTGCTATCAAAGATGTTTTAGGAGATGCAGCAACTGATGAAATCATCGATGCCTGGGCTCAAGCCTATGAAGTAATAGCAGGTGCCTTCATTGGTGTGGAAGCAGAAATGTATGATGTAGCAGCGAATCAAAAAGGCGGTTGGGACGGTTTCCGTAACTTTATCGTTGATCGCAAAGTCATTGAAAGTGATGTCATTACATCCTTCTACTTAAAGCCTGAAGATCAGAAGGAAATTGCCGGTTTTGAACCAGGACAATATATTAGTATTCTACTAGAAATCGACGGGGAGAAGTTTACCCATATCCGTCAATACAGTCTTTCAGATGCTCCAGGAAAAGATTTCTATCGAATCAGCGTGAAACGCGAAGCGGGTACTCCAAATCCCGATGGAATCGTATCTAATTACCTTCATGATGAAGTAAAAGAAGGAGACATTTTAAAAGTAAGTGCACCAGCTGGGGATTTTGTGTTAGACACTGAAAAAACAAATCCGGTCGTTTTACTTAGCGGCGGTGTAGGTTTAACACCAATGATGAGTATGTTAAAAACCGTGGTAGAACTTCAGCCGGAAAGAAAAGTAACATTTGTCCATGCGGCTGCAAATGGTAATGTCCATGCGCTTAGGGAAGAAGTTGAAGAACTGGCACAGCTTGACAATGTAAATAGCTGCATTTTTTATGATTCCCCAACTGAAGATGATCGCCAAAACAACCGTTTCGATGTTGAAGGTTATGTGACACGAGAATGGTTGGAAGAGAATGTAGCAATTGAAGATGCTGAATTCTATTTCTGCGGACCGGTTCCATTCATGAAGGCCATTAATGGCTCTTTAAAAGGACTTGGGGTAACTTATGAGAGAATCCACTTTGAATTCTTTGGACCAATGGGAAGTTTAGAAAATAATGAAAAGGATACAGCCATTGCCGAACGGTCTGAAGATTTAGTTACAGTTTAATAAACAAAAACCCGAATTTCCAAGAAGGAATTCGGGTTTTATTTTTAGCTAATAGGAAAGTATAAATCTTCACAAATTTATACTTTCCTAACGCATAAATTCAACTACGCCTCTGTCTTCGTCCTAACGGACTCGCCAATCGGCGAGTTTTCATTTATTCACAAACCCAGGAAAGGCCTATTGTCCCTACCCCAGTATGAACTCCTGCAACGGTTATCAACATCATAATCTCAGTTTTTACATTTGGGAAGGTTTCGTTAAGCAATTTCTCCAGTTCTGAAGCCTTTTTTGAATCGTTCGCATGAAGAATAGCCGCTTTTTGGACCTTTTTTGTTTCCAAATCTTCTTTTAATGTCTTCATTAGCCAAGCGAAGGCTTTTTTATCGGAACGGACCTTGTCTTTAATTTTTGCCGTACCTTCCTCGATGGCCAATATCGGCTTAATATTTAGAAGAGATGCCAGGATTTTTTGTCCGCCCGAGACCCGGCCGCTTTTGTGCAGCTGATCGAGATTAGAAGGGACTAAGAATAGCCGCGTATGGTCACGCAAAGCATTTAGCTGGTTTACAACTTCTTCAATCTCAAGTCCCTCCTCAACAAGCTCAATCCCTCTTTTAATAATAAAGGAAAGCGGATAAGAACCTGTAAGAGAATCAATAGCGTAAAGTTTAAAGCCAGCCATATTAGCGGCTAAAACGGAAGTTTGATAGGTACCGGTTAGAACACTTGATGCATGGATAGCAATCCCGAAATCATATTCCTCTTTCAACTTTTCATAGAGCTCTACGAAATCATTGATGGACGGCTGGGAAGATTGAAATTTTCCATCCTCATTTTTCATTCGCTCATAAAATTCCTCTTGAGTAATATCAATCGTTTCCTTATAAAATTCATCGTTAATAACAACATGCAGCGGGATAACATGTATGTCATTTTTCTCAATAAATTCCTTAGAGAGAGAAGATGTTGTATCGGTAATCCATGCGATCTTTGCCTTGTTCATAAGTCCTCTTCCTTCCGCGTAATTCAATAGATGTAATAGCTTACATTTCAAAATAGTAAATCATGTAGTTTTCATAACTACATAAAAGATACTAGAATCGTATTATAGAGTCAATAAATATTTTAAGTTTCGCTTAAAATTCATATTCTCAAATTTGCTTCCCAAACGATTAGTGTTTAAATTAAAGATAGATGAAGGTCAGAAAGGATGAACATATTGAGTAAGAATTCAATTCGGGCGATAACAGGCGTGGCAGCCCTCCTTTGTCTCCTCTGGCTGGCTGGACTCGGTTGGGCAGTTGGGGAGTACTATGCAGGTACATCGGAAAATATCTCAAAGCCATCCGTTTCGGAGCAGAAAGCTGATCAAAAAAAGGGATTAACCGTAGTGGCTCTTGGAGATTCCTTAACACGAGGAACTGGTGATGAGACGGGTAAAGGCTATGTAGGTGTCCTAGTTGACGAAATCAAAGAAAAAACCAAAAAGTCTGTTCAGTTAACCAACCTCGGCATTAATGGTCAAAGATCAGACCAGCTTCGCAACCAGATTCAGGAGGAGGAAATCGGAAGACAAATCCAAAAAGCAGATGTTGTGCTGGTGACGATCGGCGGCAACGATTTGTTTCGAGGCGGGCAGGGTTTAATAGATTTTCAAGCGGAGGATATAACCGCCATTGAGAAAAAATATCTGGATAATTTGAATTTTATTTTCACTGAAATCCGAAAGCACAATCAGACTGCCAATGTGTTCTTTGTTGGTTTGTACAATCCTTTCATTGAATTAAATCAAGGAAAAGAAATGTCCAAGGTCGTTCGAAAATGGAATTACGACAGTGCTGAAGTTAGTTCCGTATTCCCTAAAATAGTATTTGTTCCGACGTTCGATTTATTTGAATTGAAGGTAAATGATTATTTATATTCGGATAAGTTCCATCCGAATCAAAAAGGATATCGGTTAATAGCTGAACGAGTTGCTGCATTGATGACATGGTAAGGAGTTAAACCCATGGAGAAAAAAATAACATTGTCCGTCAAGGATTTGAAAAAAGTAATTGGGCGTAGAGAGATTATCAAGGGATTAAGCTTTGATCTGCGGGAAGGAGAGGTATTTGGCTTCCTTGGGCCAAATGGCGCCGGCAAAACAACGACGATCCGTATGCTTGTCGGTTTAATTAGACCAACCTCGGGAACCATTCACATTTGTGGTTTTAACATTAGAGAGCATTTTCAAAAGGCCATGGAAAGTCTGGGCTGTATTGTCGAAAATCCAGAATTATACCCTTATTTGTCAGGCTATAATAACCTGCTTCATTTTGCGCGCATGCTTGAAGGGATTGGCGAAGAACGCATTAAGGAAGTGACGGAGCTTGTTGGCTTGACCGAAAGAATTCATGATAAAGTAAAAACTTACTCACTTGGTATGAGGCAGCGCCTGGGAATTGCCCAAGCACTATTGGGAAATCCGAAGGTGCTGATTCTAGATGAGCCGACAAACGGACTAGATCCCGCCGGAATTCGTGAAATGCGCGAATTTATCCGCTTTTTGGCCGAACAGGAAGGATTGAGTGTCCTTGTCTCGAGCCATTTATTAAGTGAAATTCAGTTATTGTGTGACCGGGTTGCCATTATTTCAAAGGGTGCCATCATACGCATCGATACAGTTGAAAAGTTGTTATCAAATCGTGAAAGAGTCGTCTGGAGACTTGCGCCGATTGACAAAGGAAAACAAGTATTAGCAGCTATGACAGAAATAGAAGAAAAAGAAGACGGTACCATTTTAACAGAGTTTGACGAACAAAGAACGCCTGAGTGGAATAAACAGCTTGTTGAAGCTGGGGTTTCGGTGATTGAATTCCATCGAAAGCTTCCTGTGCTCGAAGACTTGTTTCTTGAGCTTACTGGGGGTGAGACAATTGCATAAATTGATTCAAAATGAAATGCTCAAGCTAATCGCCAAGAAACGTTTAATCGTAATTGCCATCATCATTGGGGTTCTCGTCATGTTGTTTACTTATGCTCAATATAAGCAGATTCAAACACAGCGGGAGAAATTGGGCACCAGTGATTGGCGGACCATCCTTCAGCAGCAGATTGTCGACACCACCAACCGTTTATCGAGCAGCCGGATTTCAGACGAATGGAAAAAACAATTACAAATCTCGCTTCAGCAGCAGCAGTATTATCTTGAGCATGATATCAATCCCTCAGAACCCGGGGCACCAACTTTTATGAGGATTTTTCTGGAAAATTCGATTGACCTGTTTATTCCTTTAATGGTGATGGTTATAGCCAGTGACTTGGTTTCCTCTGAGCATAGTCTGGGCACAGTCAAACTGCTCTTAACCAGACCCGTCAAACGATGGAAAATCCTCTTGAGCAAATACATAACACTATGCCTTGCCGTTTCATTAATAATTGCAATTGCCGGAATTCTCTCATATGGCATTTCCGGACTTGTTTTCGGATATAAAGGGTGGGGTGCGCCGATCCTGACTGGATTCAGCGTTACCGATACCGGGTTAAATACATCTGAAGTAAGGCTGTTAAGTCTGTGGAAGTTTTTATTAATGGATTTTGGGCTCGTTTGGTTTGTGGCCATCGTTGTTGGCACCTTGTCGTTTATGTTGTCGGTTTTAATCCGCAGTACCGCGGCAGGCATGGGGGTTATGCTGGCCGCCTTAATTTCTGGGGCGATTTTAAATAACATGGTTTCATCATGGAAATCAGCTAAATTCTTTTTTATGGTGAATTTAAGACTGACAGACTACATGAAGGGGAATGCACCACCAATCGAAGGTATGACGCTGTCGTTTTCATTACTCACCCTTTTAGTGTGGTGGGCAGCAGCATTAATGGTATCGTTTATGGTCTTTACCAAGAGAGATGTTTACTAAATTAAAATTTGATAGAAATTTTTAAATTTTATAAAATAAAATGTGAAAATGAAGAAAATGGGGGAATCAATATGTCTTTTGTCGTCAAAAAAATTGATCATGTTCAACTGGCTGCTCCAAAAGGCTGTGAAGACGAAGCGAGAAAATTTTTTGGAGATGTTTTAGGGTTAGTCGAGGTGGAGAAACCGGAGGAATTAAAGAAACGCGGCGGCGTTTGGTTTGAGTTTGGTACGTTCCAAATTCATATTGGAGTAGAGGAGCCCTTTACCCCTGCTAAAAAAGCCCATCCTGCCCTGGTTGTGGAAAACATCGACTCCTTAAAAGAGCATCTAAGTAAAAACAATATACCTTATACTGCAGACGACAATCTCCCAGGTGCAAACCGAATCCACCTGCATGATCCATTCGGAAACCGCCTTGAGTTGTTGGAATGGATTTAAAAACAGCCCGCTTGTTACTAGCGGGCTGTCTGCCTTAATGGGGGAAATAAGGCCTATAAAAGGGATATATCTATTTAACGGCTGCAGGGAAGGTGGCTTGGCCGCCGATAATCCACAAACTATTGTTTGACCGTGATTTTGACAGGTTCGCGGTTGATTCTAAAGTGCTGTTTTAGGATTAATGCCGGTCCGCCAAGATTGAACAAATATCGAGCTTCAATCACTTGTTTCATGAAGGCTCCAAATAAACCGGAAAGGCGGAAGCGACTGACTAAGCCGACTGCAGCAAAATTGCCAATGGAAGCAACTGTCCCTTTATGATGATATTCAAACACCTTCAATTCATTGCCTCGGATTGTGGACACAATGTTCTGTGCACAAACAGGTGCTTGCTGGAGGGCAACTTGCGCAGTAGGAGGCAAAGAGCTTTTTTCATCCTTCATGAATAGCGAGCAATCCCCAACACTGAAGACATTAGTCATATTTTTTACCCTAAGATACGAATCAATAGGGATTTTTCCTTTTTCAAGCGGCAATCCAAATTTTTCGACAATGGAATTTGCTTTTACCCCACAGGACCATATGATGGTTCGAGCAGGAATTTCCAAATTGGTTTCTAACAATATTTTTTCCGGAGTGCATTCCAATATCTTCTTGGAAGTAATTAATTCAACATCAAATTTATCTAATGTTTCAGTTGTATACTTTATTGATTGTTTTGGAAAGAAGGGAATAACAGATTCAGCAGCTTCCACGGCAACAATTTTTACCTTTTCAAATGGAATATTGTGCTGACTGCAAAGTTTTGGCAGTCCCTCAGCTAATTCTCCTAGCATCTCAATCCCGGTAAATCCTCCGCCAGCAACCACGAAGGTTAACCGAGAAGGGTCTTGATCCTCTTTATAGAGGTTCAACTGCTTTGTGATATGATGATAAATTGCTTTTGAGCTTCTAAAGCTGCGGATTGCAAAGGCATTTTCTTTACTGCCTGGAATTCCAAATGTTTCTACTTCAAAGCCTAATGCTGTCACTAAATAGTCGTATTCGATGGTATCCCCGCCTTCTAGGTGAACTAGCTGGTTATGGATATCGACAGAGGATACTGCACCTTTAATAAATCGGGTTTTGGTTGAGTCTATTAAATCTGGAATGGAAATGGCAAATTGTCTATCTGCTGCCGTACCAACTCCAATTTTGTGGAGCTGTGTGGTTATGTAATGATAATCGTGTTTATTAATCAGGGTTACGTCTGCTTCCCCGTCTTTTAACAACTTCTCAAGTCGTTTGCTTGTAATAATGCCCCCGTATCCGGCACCGAGAATTAGAATTTTTGGCTTCGTCATATGTCATCAGCTCCAAGTAAAATGTCTATATTGTGAAATATTTCACATATAACTTTTAAAAAATAAGGCAAAACTCATTTATTAATTTCTGTTTACATGTGAAAATATTCACAAACAATTTATGTATATAGATTACGATATTTTGTTAAAGAGTACAAGTTAATAATCACTAAAATTTTGTCAAATTGGTAAATTTTTTTTCGTTAATTGGGCATTATAAATTCGTGCCAAAATACATTTGTTGGTTTCGAAAAAATATAAAAGATTTTGAAAGGAGATTTTTATGAAAAGCAAAATAGCTTGTTTAATATTGGGACTGTTCTTGGCGGTACCTGGCTTTGGGAAGGCGAATATGGTGCCTGACACCACTGGGAAACAGCTTGAAAAGCCATGTGACTGCGAATCGGAAGAGACTAAGCATGAACATGGGATGCATCGTGACTGGCAGGCTAAAATGGCAGAACGGCAGAAGCAGCTTTTATCATGGGTAGAGAAGTATACTCCAGATAAGAAAAAAGAATGGGAGGCTGTGCTAAAGGAGAGAAATGCTCTTCGCACCAAATGGATGGGTCCGGAAAATGCCGGAAAACGGGAGCAATGGAAGAAAGAGAAAATGCAAAAAATGACTGAGCTTAAGAAACAATTTGATGAAGGGAAAATTACCAAAGAAGAATTTATCAAAAAGGCTCATGGTGAAAAAGATATGATGAAATGGAAAACATTTCATGACCTTAGGATTGCGGTAGAGAAGAACGATTCGAAAAAGGCAGTAGAAACCCTTAATCAACTATTATTACAATTTAAGGACCACAATGCGAAGCTAAAAGAAAAACTCGGTGAATAAAAAAATAATCTTAAAGAAAAAAGCCAATTTTTTTAGTTGACTTTTTCTATTGAGTTTTTATACCAATATAAAAATTACATTATTAAAAGCTTGTCAAAGGGGAATTTTAAAAGGGAGACATGAAAGGGAGGTATGGGTATGGATCGAAAAAAATTAATGATGACAACCGTAGCATTAGGGGCTGCGTATTTAATGCGGAATGACAAGTCCCGTAAAAAACTCATGAATCAACTCCAGGGACTGGCAGAAAAATCAAGAAGATAATGACTAGAAAAAAGGGCTGACTCACCACGGGTCAAGCCCTTGTGTTTTGAGACAGCCTTGTTTTTTGGATTATTTTGTAATGTCGACTTTTTTCGCCTCTTTAATGTCTTCATGTATTTCTGCCTTAATATCATCAGCAATTCCGCTGGTGGCATTTTTAAATTCACGGATGGACTTACCAAAGGCACGGCCAATTTCCGGCAGTTTATTTGGACCAAAAATAACTAACGCAACAATTAAGATCAAAATTAATCCGGGTACTCCAATGTTGGAAAACATTCCTTCATCTCCTAGCGATGATTATTTGTTCAGGTATATTATACAGATTTATCCGCCATTATTCTAGCACTGTCTATTCCAAGGCTACTGAAGTATTTTCATGTCCATCATAGAAATCTTTAATAGCTTTATCAACATAAACCCAGCCTTTCCAGCCAATATGAATAGTATCCTTCATAAAGTAGGGGTCGTATTCATGATTGGAGAAATCGGCAACCCGAAAGTCGTTCGCCTCAATTTGCTTCTTAATACGATCGTAGTAGGCGGTTCGACCTTCTTGAGGGAAATCAGTATAGTCATACCATTTACCATTGACCGGAACAGATATAAATAATGGTTCTGCCCCTGAATCCTTTAAAAGATCAAGAACAAGTTCAAAATCATCGTATTCAGGTGATTTGCCATAAGAAGCACCTGTTTTTGAGTTTTTTAATGAAGGCAATAATTTTCGAATTTTATTATACTGATAGTTACTAATATAGAAGGCATTATTCGTTGCTCTTTTCTCACCATATCGGTCTGCCTGTTCCGCTAATTCAGTCCATGATTTATTTTTAACCGAAGGACTAATGTCCCGTTTGCTTGAAAACCCACCCGCTAACGTATAATAAAGGTCTTTCTTCTCCAATAATTCCCGATATGTGAACGCAATCGGACGCACCAGGTAACTTTCCCGTTTTATCCACGGATCTTTTGTCAATTCCGCCCGGTACATAGTAGAAAGAATCGGATCGTTTTGTACAGGAGAGAACTGTAAAAGACGTTTCATAGCCTTTTTCTTAAGCTCTGGATTGATATTTTTGTTAAAGGCTAAATCATATCCCTGTAAAGAGGAATAGTTTGGAACAAAATGAGTTTCGTCTGTACCTTCAGGCTGAAACCATTGTGGGGACAGAACAAAAACTAACTTCTTGCCTTTTAGCTGATGGGCATGCTCGGAAAAATTTAAAAAATGGATTAATGATTCCATTCCTCCCCGGCCAACAAGAAAAGGGGTAAAATCTGCACCGGTTTCTTGAAAATAATTATTCGGGTGGAAACGGTCAAGCCTTGCAAGCTCAGAAGACCCATAAATAGGTAAATAACGAGGATCTTCAAGCATCTTATCTTGAACATACTTACCTTGAAACATAAATGGGTTTAACTCTGTTGCAGATTGTGCGACCCTGTTTTTGGGAATCATACTGATAATCCAATTATTGGGTATCCCAATGATCATAACCAATCCAAGAAAGGCTATGAGGATGGGAGAAAATAAGGCTTTTTTCATTTTAAATCAGCCAGCTGAATGGCAATTTGATTCGGTGTATTCCATGTTTCACGATCAAATTCTGTAATCGGAACAGTAATACCGAAACGTTCCTCGGCTTGAACAAGCAGTTCGACTGTTCCAAATGAATCTAATAAACCGGCATCAAATAAATCAATATCCGGATTTTCCTTCACAATATCGTCCTGACAAATTTCTGCCAACAAAGAAATCACTTCATTTTTGAATTCCATCTTAATCAAGCTCCTTTATGAAATAATTGTCCAGAGAAAATATAAAAACCAAAGCAAATGAAATGGAAGGTAATCACAATTGAGATGACATTGGTCCATTTATTTTGCGGCCACCATTTATGCTTTTTATTCAACTGCTCAAAAGAATTATAGGCAACCATTAATACAGCGTGGTAAATTCCATAAATGATATATTGCATCTCAAGGCCGTGCCAGACTCCCATTAATAAAAACAGCAGAATGTAACCAAGGTTTGAGAGCAGGTTTCTGTTTTTTGTCCATTTCTTCTTAGTCATCCAAAAGACAAATCTCATATAGACATAGTCCCTAAACCAAAAAGAAAGGCTCATATGCCAGCGGTTCCAGAAATCTTTAATATTCCTGCTGAGAAATGGCTTATTAAAGTTTTCCGGTGATTTAATCCCCATAATATAGCTGACACCAACTGCAAACGCACTATAACCGGCAAAATCAAAAAATAGGTAAAGGCTGTAAGCATACATATAATAAAGATGATTCTCAAGATGACTGTGAGCAATAAATCTCAAATTGGCTATAAAATAGTGATTAATAGAGTATCCGATAATGTATTTATATAGGAAACCACGAAAAATTTTATTGATTCCTTCATAGAGCAACAATTTATATTGTTCACCCTGTATTTCAAGGTCCATATCTTTTTCAAAACGGCGATAGCGGTCAATCGGGCCTGATGAAATGGTCGGGAAAAACAAGATAAAATAGAGCAGACGAGAAAGGGGAGGGTTTTTCTTGATCAGTCCGTCCCTTGTTTCCATCACTAATTGTGTGCCCTTAAAAGTTAGATAAGAAATTCCTAGGAAACCGATGAAATTAACCTCCGAAAAATAGGGCAGCAGCTTGGAAAGAACAAGCGGTAAAATCGATAGAATCACGGCCCCATAAAAGACGCCATTACTATTGCTCTTTTTTCGGTAAGAAATATATGACTGTATTATTACTAACTGCCAAACGGTAAATAGACTTAAGGCCGCAGCCTGCTTAAGGGATGAAGCAAAGATTAAGCCTAGGGCAACAACCGTTATAACCATATTGTAGGTGTGAAATCTTTTTCCCATAAGTCCCATAACAGCAGTTGGCGTTAAAAGTACAGCAAGGATGATAAAGAATGTAAAAGAACCATATGGTGTCATTGCAATACCAATTCCTTAAATTTTTTGCGATCCATTTTTCCGTTAGCTGTCATCGGCAGTTCTTCAAAATAAGAGAACTTTCTCGGAATCATATAGACGGGCAATATCTCACTGAGCTCTTTTTTGATAGCATTGGTCAACTGAAATTCCTTTTCAAACTCATGAGAAGTAGGGATGATGGCTGCCAGTAAATACTCTATTTTGTCATTGTTGTATATAGGCACTACCGCTGCGGATTTAACATATTTGGAATTGGCAATATGATGTTCAATCTCCTCCAATTCCATCCGGTAGCCGTGCAGTTTGATTTGAAAATCCATTCTGCCTTTGTAGAAAATAAAACCTTTTTCGTCGATAAAGGCAGCGTCACCTGTTCGATAGGCCTGTTTATCATCGATTTGAAGAAATGCTTTTTCAGTCAGCTCTTTTTCTCCAAGATAGCCTTTACTTACACTTGGACCGATAATAATCATCTCACCTTTTTCTCCCGGTGAGACAAGGGTGCCGTTTTCATCGACAATGAAAATCTTGGTATCTGCTTTAGGTTTTCCGATTGGCAGATTAGGATTTGCTTCAAGCAATTCTGCAGTTACCTCAACTGAAGTGACCGCAACCGTTGCTTCCGTAGGCCCGTAGGTGTTATAAATCCTAGCTTTAGGGAATCGTTCCATTAACTGCTGACAAATCGTTGACGGCAAGATCTCACCGCAAAATAAGAATATCCGCAGTTCCGGTAAAAGCTCTTGGTTAAAGGATGGATCCATTAAGCACATTTGCACGAAAGATGGAGTTGAGGTCCAGACCTCTGTTTTTGATTTTGCTAATGCTTCGAATAGCAGCTTTGGCTTGGCAATCATCTCTTTTGTAATCGCGAAAATAGTCCCTCCGCTTGCAAGCGCTGGATATAGGTCCATTACGGAAAGATCAAAAGAGTAGGGAGCCTGATTTAAAAACCGCTGATTTCTTGTGATTGGAAAGTCATTCAAAATCCAATCGACAAAGCTTTGCAGGTTATTGGCGGAAATCTGCACACCTTTTGGATTGCCCGTACTGCCCGATGTATAAATAATGTAATAGTTTTCATCACCGTCAACCCAATTTTCAACATGAATAGGGGTAGTTGTTACCTGTTCGGCCATGATTTTTTCAAAATTTACAGTCGTGACAGGAAGATTGTCAAAATCAAGGTCCAACCCAGTTGTATTGATAACCAATTCCGCATGGGAACGGCTGATGATCGTCATGATTCTTTCGATTGGAATGGAGGTATCAACAGGGATATAGGCTAATCCCGCTTTTACGCAGCCCAAAAAAGAACTAATCATGGAAGCATCCATATGGCCGTAAACAATTACAGGAGTTTTTCTTTCATTCATTTCGTTTAGAAGATATGCTCCTACTTGTTCAGATTGTCTCCATAACTCACCATAAGTGATTTCTTCAGTGGGAGAGATATATGCCAATGTATTTGGATTTGAAATTGCAAAGCTCTGAATGGTTGATAACATTTTCATCTTGGATGCCTCCCGTTAAAAATCGTTATAAATATAAGCACCTGCGCTTGCGTCGTTGAAGCCATACATAAAGAATAATAAAAGGAGGATAAGCAAGTAATAAAAAAATCTGCCAAACCATTTTATCTTTTGATTGGCAAAGAAAACTTTTAACCTAGCAATCATTGGTGAATCCTCCAATATTGTTGTTTTGATGTAGTTAAAATGAACCATTTTTTTAATCTACTAACTAATCATAAATAGCTTTTAGTCCTGCCTCAATAAATAAAAACTTAATAAATTATTAAATTTTATTAAGAAACTCAAAAGGAATTGGGGGGGACAGGCTGTTGAAAAGTCTGTTGATTTGCGCTCCAGGCGCTTCGCTTTCCGCGGGCGTGCCGGAGAGCCTCCTCGGCGCTAAAGCGCCTGCGGGGTCTCCCCTGCCCCGTACTCCCGCAGGAGTCTTCGCGCCTTTCGCTCCAATCAACAGGTGTATTTAATAAAGACCTTCAACTCACAATGCATGACCCTAATAAAAGATAAAATCGAAGGAATCTAAGAAGGAAATGTCCTTCAAAGACAAATCGACCTTTGAAAATGGTTAAAATGTCTTTAATAAGGACTAAAGACAAAACAGTCCAAGAAAGAAGTGGAAATGTCATTGGATTGTAAAAAATTGGGTTATTAAAGACGAATCGACCTTTAAAAATGGTTAAAATGTCTTTAATAAGGCTTATTAAAGACAAAACAGTCCAAGAAAGAAGTGGAAATGTCATTGGATTGTAAAAAATTGGGTTATTAATGACAAAACAATCTTTGAAAAGGGGTAAAATGTCTTTAGCAAGGTTGGAAAAAGTGTGTGGCGATAATTTAGATTGATTTGCACCCCTGTTGATTGGAGCGGAGGGCACTCGACTCCTGCGGGATAGAGAGGTCACTGGAGACCCCGCAGGCGCTTTAAGCGCCGAGGAGGCTCCAGGACCTCCCCGCGGAAAGCGAGTGCCCGGAGCGGAAATCAACAGGCCCTATAGCAGAGATAATCAATTAATAAAAATTCTGTTCAAAATAAAAAATTGCCGAGAAAAAAATTCTTTCTCGACAATCTGTCCAAATGGTCTTTTTAATTAAGAATGTTTTATAAAATTAGCTCAGATTGAACGTAATGATACAAGAGCTTGGCTGTATTTTCTAGTGACGATTTGTGGGTCCGTTCAAACGCGTGTGATGAATCAATTCCGGGGCCGATTAATCCATGGACAATATCGTGTCCGGAACGGATGGCAGCGGAGGCATCTGACCCATAGTGCGGATAAATATCAAGCTTATATCCAACATTGTTAGCTTCTGCAAGCTGCACCAAATGTTTTCGTAAGCCGTAATGATATGGGCCGCTGGAATCCTTCACACAGATCGAAACCGTGTATTCATCGGTTGACTGTCCGTCTCCCATTGCTCCCATATCCACCGCTAAATATTCAACCGTTTCAGGCGTAATATTGGAATTGCCGCCATAGCCAATTTCCTCATTATTCGAAATTAGGAAATGCGTTGTGTAAGGTAGAAGGATGTTCTCCGTTTTAATTTGTTTAATTAATTGCAGGAGAACAGCCACGCTCGCTTTATCATCCAAGTGGCGAGACTTGATATATCCGCTCGGTGTCACCTCAACGCGCGGGTCAAAGGAAACAAAATCTCCCACCTCAATTCCAAGTGCGCGGACTTCTTCTGCTGTATGTACTTTCTCATCAATCCGAATCTCCATATTCTCCTGATTCCGTTCCGCTTTTCCGGCATCTTTGTAAACGTGGACGGATGTTTGATGCATCAGGATGGTCCCAGTGAATTTCTTGCCGCTGGATGTTTCAATTTGGCAGTATTCACCTTCGATCGAGTTGTACTTAAATCCGCCAATCAGGTCAATTTTCAGTCTGCCATTAGATTTTATTTCCTTTACCATGGCACCGAGTGTATCCACATGCGCGGTCAGCATCCTGTGCTGGACTTTGTCTTTGCCTTCCAATGTTGCAATAAGGCCGCCTTTACGATTTCTCTTCGTTTCAACCTGCAGTTCAGCAAAGAATTTTTCAACAAAGGTAATCACTTCATTCGTGTTGCCGGATGGGCTTGGAATGGAGACTAACTCTGTTAAAAGCTCCATCGTATCTTCCGTGTTTGGATAAGCCACAATTAAGTTCTCCTCTCTAAAATAGCGATCCTTTTTATTATACATCTAAATTTCCATGTTAATAAAAGTTTGTTTTGATAACAATGGTTCTGGTTTAGATGCAAAAAAAAATCTAATACTAACATCAAGCTAAATAGTATGTTTACTATTGTTAGGAGAGAGATAAATTGGAATTAATCTACCGTACATTTATTGTTTTTCTTGCAGGCTATTTGTATTTGAGGGTGACAGGGAAAAAAGCTGTATCTCAAATGCATACTTTTGATTTACTGTATATCTTTGTCCTAACCAATATTATCAGTACTCCCGTCGAGGTAAATGATTTAGGGAAAGCATTAATTTATGGAGCCATTTTAGTTATTTTATATAAAATTTTAATCCGTTTATCGCTAAATAATAAATTAAGATGGATCATCTATGAAAGTCCTACCGTGTTAATCCGCAATGGTGATATTGATCGGAAAGGGCTGAAGAAGGTGCGGATGCCGATGAATGAATTATTATCGCATTTGAGGGTGCAAGGGTATACAGATACGCAAAATATTGATCTTGCTGTGATGGAGGAAACAGGCAGCATCAGTGTGATACCCAAATCAGATTACCGGCCAATTCAGCCGAATGATTTAAATTTAAAGGTGAAGAAGGAGTATGTCCCAATACCACTGATAATGGACGGGCAAATTATTTATCATAATCTAAAATATCTCCAACTAGAACAAGGCTGGCTGATGAACGAGGTAGAAAAAACGGGTGAAAAAGTGGAGAACATCATATTAGCCACTTATTTAGAAAATGGGAAGTTATTTATTGATAATGATGTAATAAAGGAGCATAAGGGGGATCCTTACTATTACAATCCGGGAGAAGATAATTAAATGATATCATGTGGAGATTAAAAGAGGGGGTCCCAAAAGTATCAAAAAACTTTTAAGGACACCCCTTTATTTACTTAAACCATCCTTTTTTCTTAAACCATAAGAACATCCAAAGCCCGACTAGGAACATCAGAAAAAGGACAGCAAAATAACCATATTTCCAATTAAGCTCTGGCATATAATGAAAGTTCATTCCATAGAGGCCGGCAATAAAAGTCAGCGGCATGAAAATGGTTGTGATGACAGTCAAGACCTTCATAACGTGATTTGTCTGGTGGGAGTTGATGGATATATAGCTGTCCCGGATATCCGTCGTTAATTCCCTGTTTGCTTCAATCATTTCCGTTAGTTTCAACAAATGGTCATGAATATCGGAAAAGTAAACCATTTTCCCTTGCATTTCCGTCATCCGCTGCGAATTTAACATTCGATAGATTAGGTCGCGCATCGGTGTAATCGTATGTCGTAACGATAGTAGCTGATGCCGAGTATCAAACAAATCCTCCAGCAAAACCTCCATCGATCTTCCTGTTGAATTCTCATCAATCTCACTTAAGCGGTCTTCAATCTTATAAACGGGCGGGAAATAATTGTCGACCATTTTATCGATAATATTGTAAAGCACATGGGAGGGGTCCCATTTTTGAATGTGTGGAGATTGAATTAGCCGGTTCCAGACCTCGTTTATTTCCATTGAGGGACTTTGATGAAACGTAACAACATAGTTCTCACTAAGAAAGAAATTCACCTCTTCTTTTGAAATCGTCTCCTGATTTAAGGATTGAGTAACAAAAAAGGTATAGTTTTCGTAATAATCGAGTTTCGGCCTTTGTAAATGATGAATACAATCTTCAATTGCTAGTGGATGGAAGGATAGGGGCTCCCTTAGGAATTCAATTTCCTCTTCAGTCGGCTGATTAAAATCAATCCAGTACCACTTATAATTCCCTTTCACCAAGTGAATGATATCCACGTCTTTAACGATTTCCTTATTGTTTTTAATAGCAACGGTTCTAATCATAATGACTCCTTAAAAAACGCACAAATGTTTAAAAAACTACTACGATCATACCACTAAAGATAACGAAAAACCATAAAGTATCCCACCATAAATACCCTCTCTTTTTAGAATAAAATACCAGTCAATGTGGGACAGTAACGTACAAAGCAGTTGTTAAAGAGGGAGACATATGCCGACTACTAAAGTGGAATCCATCAAAAAAAGCATAATGAACAAAATTCAAAAAGCGGAAGATGTAGTATTTAAAGAAAACTTCACGAAAGAAAAATATCTTGAAACCTATTATATAAAATCAATAAGTGATGAACAGGTTTTAGGCAAATATGTTCTTAAACCTTTTTTTGAAATTCAAGGCGCTGAGTTATTTCTGGATTATCTTCAATCTCATCCCAAAATATCAACGTTCAAAACCGAAGCACAAACGGTCGAAAGCCTGCTTAGGGGAGAGGCAGTCCTTTTTTATCAAGACTATATTTTTTTATTTGACTGCAAGGTTGACCGTAATAATGCCGTTCAAGATACCACGGTAGAAACGACGATTCAAGGACCGCAATCAGGGTTTAGCGAAAGCTTGCCGACAAATCTGGGACTGATCCGGCATCGTTATCCAGAAGCAACACTGAAAGTTGAATCCTCACAAGTGGGAGCCATTTCCAAAACCAAGGTGATGCTTCTTTATGACACTAGATTTGCTGATATGGACACATTAGGACGCATCAAAGAATTTTTGGCGAATGTCAAAATTAATATGTTTCAAACAGGAGAACAGCTGCTTGACAGCATCAAAAAAAGTAATCGTTCCCTGTTTCCGGTCATGCTTGTGACAGAAAGACCGGACCGGGTCGCCATAAACTTGTCAACAGGAAAAATAATTTTATTAATCCACGGTTCGCCATTTGCAGTTGTATTGCCGACTTCAATGAAGGATTTTATGGCTTCAATGGCTGATATTTATCAAACCTATTGGGTTGGGAGATTCCTGCAAACATTGCGTTATATCGGCCTGTTTGTCAGCATAGTTTTACCGGGGCTGTATGTGGCGACAACTAGTTATAACCCGGAGATATATCGGGTGCAATTGGCCTTATCGATTGCTGGGAGTCGAAATCTTGTTCCGTATCCTTCATTTGTCGAAGTATTGCTGATGCTGTTTATGATGGAAATGTTGACAGAGGCCAGCATACGGCTGCCAAAGGCAATTGGGCCGACAGCGACAACCGTAGGCGGTTTAATTTTGGGACAGGCAGCAACAGAGGCAGGGCTAGTGAGTAATATTATGATTATTATTGTATCGACTGTAGCCATTTCCAACTTTGTTGTCCCTATTAACGCCTTCAGTTTTTCAGTAAGAATTGTGAAATATATCGTTTTGGGACTCGCCACTGTGTTCGGGCTGGTCGGTGTGGGTATCGGGTTTTTGTTGTTTATTGCGTACATGGTTAAGCTTGACAGTTTTGGCCAGCCATTTCTTACATTAATTCAAACGAAGCCAAATAAAAAATAACTTAGTATAGGGGGGAGGGGATTGAACCGATATTTTTTCTATTTAATATTAACCAATATGTTAATTAACGTAATCATTTTTGTACCGAAAATCTTAATCGAATACCGGTATGAAGGGGCGGTAATGGGAATGTTGATTGCCATTCCGATTGGTTTTACCCTTGCCTGCCTATATAGTAAGGCAATCACGAAATTCCCAGGGCAAGGCCTCCCTGAAATCGCTGATAAATTTTTTAAGCACAGGTGGTTAACAATTCTCCATTTTGGCAGCATTCAGCTCGCCGTATTTTCTGCTGGGCTCATAACACTGGTTGGTTTTATTGATGTCTTAACCCGTTTTATCAACCCGGAAATGCCAAGATTATTACTGCTGTCGATTTATTTAATCGCTATTATATTTATTATTCAGCTTCCTACCGAAAGGGTTATGTATATTTTAGAAATTGTCCTGTTTATGAATACACCGTTAATCGGTTTCATCGTTTTTAAAGCCTTCACCAGTGATTATATTAGCTGGGATTCAATTCTTGAGGTTGGCACTCATCTGTTCGATCGGCCAAGCCTTAAAGCCATTGCTGCAGCTTCTTACGTTTTTAGCGGTTATGCCAATCTTGTTATTTTTAATCGAGTAATTAAAGAAAAACTTAAAGTTTGGAACTTTGTCATTATCTTCTTTATGGGTATTTTCAATTTGTTTACTACCTTTTTTATTCCAATTGGGTTTCATGGATCCGACGGTGCCCAGGAATATCTATACCCTTGGATTTCGACGTCAGATTCCCTGCGCCTCGTTTACAGTCCGATAGAGCGAGTCATTTTTATATTTTTATTGTTTTATATGAGTATCACACTTATGAGTATCTCGATACATTGGCATAGCGCATTTGAATTATTTAAGGGGACGTTCAGGAAAAAGGAAAACAAAAAGATGAAATGGATTGTCCTTTCAGCCTATTCTGGGTGCGCAGTAATTGCGGTCATGTTCCTTGAAACAATCCTTTTAAATCAGATTACGGTCTATTGGATGATTGCCCGATTAGGAGTTGAAGTAGTCATTGTGATTTCTTTTAGCTTATGGGCAAGGAGGCAGTTAGCATGAAAAGCGCTGTAAATTGGTCTGTTGCAGCTATCATTGTCATCGGTTCTTTACTTTTGACCGGGTGCGGTTTCAAGGATATCGATAAGCGCCTGTTTGTCGTCAGCATTGGGGTCGATCTTGCCAAGAACAGTTCAAAAAAATATGATGTCCACCTAAAACTTGCCGTACCTAGCGGGTCAAAACAACAGCCAAACGAATTCACGATTGTATCGGAACAAGCTGACTCGATGTCGGATGCTGTTCGCATTATTAAAACAAAAGTGGATAAGGAAATCGATTTTAGTCACGCCAAGATGATTTTGATTGGTGAGGAGTTGGCAAAACAAAAGGGTAACGCGGGGATATACTATTGGCTGGCAAGAAGAAGAGATATTCAATTGATTGCCTGGGTGGTTGTTGCTAAACCAACTGCGCTTGATGTGCTAAAGGTCAAACCGAAATCAGAACAAATTCCGTCCAATTCCTTATTTCTTGCCATGGGGAAAGACGGCTCGGAAACACCGTATATTCTGCCCGATTTCCTGTTTGATTTTAAAATGAGGCTGATTGAACGGGGGTTGGACCCGATGCTGCCGATTGTGGAAGCTAAAAAGGAATTATTTGAAATTAAAACCACCAGTCTCTTTAATAAAAATCATATGAAACTCACCCTTAATCCTGAGGAAACAAAAGCCCTTAACTTCCTATTGAATAAGGAGCAAAAATCGGCGATATGGGCAAGAAAGGGCAAAACCAGGTTTTTTATAGATACGCAGAAAATAAGGTCGAAGTATAAAATTTATACGCCAAAAGGGAAACCGCCATATATAAAATTTGATATAAAAATAAAAGGGATAGTGGAGGAGACCAGTAGAAAAATTCCCAATACCAGATTAGCCAAATATGAAAAGGAGGTAGAAAAGGAAACAAACAAATTTGTAAAAAACGTTTTAGTAAAAATCCAGAAGTCGGGCATTGACCCGATTGGCTTTGGACTGCGCTACCGATCCCGCCATTTTAATGAAAATGATTGGGAAGAATGGCAGAAGATTTATCCAAAGATAGTCTTTAAGGTAGATACGAAGGTAAAAATTACGGATACAGGATTAATAGAATGAAGAAAAGGCCTTTCCTTCTAAGGAAGGCCCTTTTAAAATTGCTTCAAACAACTGGTGCAGTTTCCTTATTTCGCATCGCTTGCGGGATATAAACACAGAATGGCTCACTTTCTAAATAATTTCCAGTAACGGCATATGTTCTTGAGCGGGAACCGCCGCAGATTTTATTGTATTCGCATATGCCACATTTTCCTTTATAATTGTCAGGCTGGCGCAGCTCTTTAAATACTTTTGCCTCACGATAAATCTTTGCCAATGGCTCTTCGCGAACATTCCCGCCGACAATCGGCAGCAGTCCGCTTGGCATCACATCGCCAATATGAGAAACGAATGCAAACCCATTACCGTCGTTGACGCCTTTTGGCGCCCGCTTCAGCCCGTCATGCATCGAGGCGAAATCGGTTGTAATCGAATCCTCGTAGCGAATTTCCCCTTTGTCAATCAAATGATCACGTGTTTTCTGCTGGAGGACAACGCGGCGATAATGCTGGGCAGCCGTTGTTTTGATATCATATGGCGCTGTTTTGCTCAATTCATAAAGCCAACGGAAAACCTTCTCATGCTCAACAGGTGAAATGCAGGCATCCAGTTGTCCTCTTCCTGTAGGAACAAGCAGGAAGATATACCACATGACAGCACCAAGTTCTCCGACAAGCTCGGCCATTCGCTCTAGATGGTCGTAATTATATCGTGAGATAACCGTGTTAATTTGCAGCGGCATATGTAATTCATTTAAGTATTTTATTTTCTCAATAGTTAATTCAAAGGAACCAGGAGTGCCCCTAAAATGGTCATGAATTTCCGGGGTCGGCCCATCAAGGCTGAAGCCCCAGCGCGAAAGGCCGACTTCTTTGGCGCGCTTCATTTTCTCGATGGTGACATTTGGTGTTGCACTCGGTGTCATCGAAACGCGCATGCCTTTTTTGATAGCATAGTCAGCCAGCTCAAACAAATCTTCTCTCATCATACAATCCCCACCGGTGAACACAAGCATCGGGTTGTCCATTTCATAGATTTGATCAATGAGATTGATTCCTTCTTCGTGAGTCAGCTCCCGCGGGTCTGGTGTTAGCTGTGCATCTGCCCGGCAATGTACACATTTTAGTTGGCAGGCCCTGGTAACCTCCCAAATGACGATAAATGGGTTTTGATCATAATCGATTGTTTTTCCTCCACCATGTGGGTGACCTTGCTCCATCCCTTGAAGATGTCCCTTACTAAATCCTTGCATTTTCATCACCATGTTTCATAGATATTTTTGTAACCTTGAAAATGTTCTATAGGTTCATTATAAAATTGTTGTCTTCTAGTGCATGGGTGTTTTGTTACAATATTTCTACATTACTAGTAATGTCTTTTAACTATTACAATTTTGTTACATTGATGTCACAAGTAATTATATGAGAATAGAAAAAATGTAATAAAATCAAGGATTGAATGTGATTTAGAGTATTTATTATTTGTTATATTAGGCCTGTTTATTTCCAATTGTGTAGAAGAATTCCATGTAAACCATATCTTTGGCATTTTATCCAACTTAACTATTCGATAACATGTAAATAAAATATCTTGAAGGAGTGCAACAGGAATGAAAAAACAGCTACTGACAGCCGTCTCGGCAGCCGGCATCTTCTTATCCTCTTATGCGGGAGCGGCAAGCGCCCACGAAATGACCTACACGGTTCAATCTGGTGATACTCTTTGGAGAATTTCGCACACCAATAATCTATCAGTTACGGATTTAAAAACATGGAATAACCTCACTAGCGATACCATCTACGCAAATCAAAAACTATCATTAATTGCTCCTCATTCTCATGAATACACAGTTCAAAAAGGAGACACTCTTTACCGTATTGGCGTCAACAACAATGTTTCAGTTGCCCAGCTTAAATCTATCAATAATTTAACTTCTGACACTATTTATGTAGGACAAGTCCTAAAGCTTTGGATTCCGGAATCAGCAGCAGCTCCGACACCTACACCAGCTCCGGCACCAGCACCTGCGCCAACAGTTTCAAAAGCACAATTGGTAGTCGATGAGGCGAAAAAATTGATTGGAGCTCCGTATTTATGGGGTGGAAATTCGCCTGCGGGATTTGATTGCAGTGGGTTTACGAAATACGTGTTTGATAAAGTAGGAATATCCATTCCGCGAACGGCTGCGACACAGTGGTCCGGATTAACTTCTATCACAAGTCCTAAACCCGGCGATTTAGTGTTTTATGAAACATATGCCCCAGGTCCAACACATGTAGGCATTTACATTGGGGACAATAAATTCATTAATGCAGGATCAAAAGGGGTCACCATCAGCGATATGAGCCTTACCTACTGGAAATCTCGCTACCTAGGTGCGCGAACAGCATTTTAATAAAGACAGAAAAGACCTTTTCGCAATCGGTAAAGGTCTTTTCTTTTTCCAAAAAATTAGAAAGTATTAGTTTATGAAACTATATTTTGCCATTATACTATACATAAAAAAATACCCGGCCAAGAAAGGCCGGGCAAAAACAAATATCTATTAAAAGGGGGCGGAGGTTGAATGGTTCAATATCGAACCTGTTACTATCATAATGGTTAAATATGAAAAAACTATGAATGAAAAATTAATAGATTAAGAAACCTTCTCAGGAGGAGAAAATTCGATGAAAGATTATCATTGCTGCGCAACCTGCCTGCATTTTAAAGCTGAGAAAAAAGCGGGAGGAATGCTTTATTATTGCAAACGCTTGGGATATGAGACAAAATCCAGCTATAAATTCAATTGCTGGAGTCCAAGGGATGAAATTAAAAAGCTGATGGAAAAGAAATAAAGGAACAAAGCCCAAAGAAGCCTTGTTCCTTTTCTTCACACTTGTTTAAAATTTCCGAATCGTAATGATTGCCTAGAAAACCATACACTCATTAAAAAGCTGATGGTTCCGAGAATAATCATAATACCGCCAACGATTTTCATTTTTTCAGGTGATGCTTCAGCGCCAAATATCATGCCAAGAATGATGGTGGAAAAAATCGAACCTAGATAACGGCAGGTTTGAAACAATCCGGAAGTAGTCCCGATAATCGCTTTTGGACTTTCCTTTAACATCGCCACTTGAAGCACAACATTGCCAATACCATAGCTTAGCCCCATAATCGATAACAGGATCCCAATCACAATAATGGAGGCGCCAACAAAAAAGAATGTAAAGGCGCAGGCCCCGATAATTGATAACAATGCTCCTGCCATAATCGGCTGATACACACCTGATTTATCTGCCCACTTCCCTGCAAACGTTGAAATGATAATGCTGACTCCCGACATAAACAGCATAATCATGCCGCTTTTCTCTACGCCAAGTCCCATTGCCTCCTGAAAATAGGCAGGCAGACCGAAAAATAAACAATAAAAAAAGATATTTAACAAAATGAACTGTACGTAAACCAAAGTTAGTTGAGGATTGGTTTTAAAAATACGAATATCTATAAATGGTTCTTTAACCTTTAATTCTCTCCAAGCAAATAAAGCAAAAAAGAGTAAGCCGCCAATCCCTGCTGAAAAATGGACACTTTTTTCAAAGGAAAGCAAGAACCACAAAAATAATACCATTCCTGCAGCAAAAAATCCCATTCCCCAAAAATCAAGGTGGGAAAATAACCTTTTAACCGTTTCCTTATCCTTTTTCACATCCTTAGGAAACATGTACCAGCCAAGCATGAAACTAAGGAAAACAAAAGGCAGGTTCACCCAAAAAATTGCCGGCCAACCTCCCCAGACAATTAAAAAGCCGCCGATCGTCGGCCCGAGCGCAACCATTGCCGAGGCGAAAATTGACAAAACAGCGAGGGCAGATGCTTGCCGCTCTTTAATATGCTCCCTGATTAACGCCATCCCTGAAGGATAAATCGCACTGCTGCCAATCGATTGAACTAATCTCATTACCACTAGTAATAGGAAGGTCGTAGAGAAAGGAGCGCCAATGGCGGAAAGGGCAACAAGGACTAATCCAAACAAAAAGGTGTTTTTTCTCCCGAAGATATCTCCAATTTTTCCTGTTACCGGCTGTGCTACAGCACTCGATAAATAGAAGGCGGTAATTAACCAGGAAACGGTTGAAAAGGATAGTTGGAAGTCCTTCTGAATGCTATGTAACGCTAGCGCGATCATCGATGAATTTAGGGGATTCAGCATGGTTCCCGAGGCAACGCCTGTTATAAACAATGCACGTGTTTGTTTCAAGTCGAATCATTCCCATATTTTTGTTTTAGCATTTCCTTAACCCATTGTCTCTAGCCGTTAAATAATGAATTTTCATTCTAGGAATAGCCTACCCGGCCATATAAATAGAGTAGGACTTTACGTGTTGAAGCGGGGGAGAGTCATGGAGGATTTTTTTCAAACGATCAATGCACTTAACCATCCTGGAAAAAAAGCGATGGCAACTATTGTTGATGTAAAGGGATCTGCCTATAAAAGAGAAGGCTCTTCGATGATTTTTATCGACGACGGATCCCAGATCGGGATGGTAAGTGCCGGCTGTGTGGAAGCTGATTTAGCGGAGTGGGCAAAAAAAGTGCTTGAAAGCGAAGAGCCCCAGCTTGTCCGGTACGATTTGACTGCGGAGGATGACATCGGCTGGGGAAAGGGCTGCAACGGAACCATTGATATTTTACTTGAGCCGATTAACAGGAAGTTAGAAGAAGATATGAAATTGGTAAAAAAATTACTCGATAACAATATCAAGGTGGCAGGGTTTAAGAGCTTGGACCCTTTGGGGGAGTATGTTTTTGTACCTGAAAAAGGTGAAGTATTTGGCTGTTGGGGAGGTTCATTTCCAATTATTAATTTTGCCTCCAAGAGTGGGCTGCTGACTGATGGCATCATTTTTCAACACATCTATCAGCCAAAGCCAAGGTTAATCGTTTTTGGAGCGGGGCCGGATGCAAAACCGCTCGTTTCTTTGGCAGCAGAAACCGGTTTTTCAGTTATGGTGTGCGATTGGCGGGAAGCGCTTTGTCAGGAACAAAACTTTCCTGCAGCAAACGAGCTTTTAATAGGGTTCCCCGGGGAGCTTTTACGGAAAATCTCTTTTTCATTCTATGATTTTGTCGTGATTATGACGCATCATTTTCAAAGGGATCAGGAAATTCTCTGGCCGCTGCTAGATGAGAATATTAGATTCTTAGGGGTTCTTGGAACTAGAGAGAGAACTGCAAGACTCCTAAATGGTGAAAAGATTCCGGAATGGGTTCATTCACCGGTCGGATTGTCAATCGGGGCGAAGGGGTCCGCTGAAATTGCCATTAGTATCATTGCGGAAATGATTGAGGCATGGCGAAAACCGGTCAGTGAAAAAGTAGAGCACTTATGGACCATACCTGATTAGCCGGATTTACCGGACACGGAAAAAGAAAGATAGAGAGTTGGGGAGGGACCTGAGTTGGAGGTTGTTGGTAAAAGTGTCATTCGCAAGGAAGCATTCGATAAAGTGACGGGCCGGGCCAGATACACACATGACTATCAAACCAGCGGAATGCTGTCAGCAAAAATGGTCATCAGCCCATATGGCCATGCCAAAATTGTCAGCATTGATACCTCGAAGGCCAGGCAGGTCCCGGGCGTCAGGGCGATTATTGCAGGAAAACGCTATCCGTTAACAGGTGAAGCCATTCGCGACCGGCCGCCAATTGCCGTCGATAAGGTTAGGTATCACGGCGAACCAGTTGCCCTCGTTGTGGCAGATACTCCTGGGCAGGCGAAAACGGCTGCTGATTTGATTCATGTTCAATATGAACCATTGCCTGTCGTTAATTCGCCTACCCAAGCGTTTAGAAGGGATGCGCCCTTGGTCCATGAACGGTTAGGTGAATACAAAAAGGAAGAGGATTCCCATCCAGTGCCTGGGACCAATATTGCCACTCATATCAAAATTCGAAAGGGGAATATGGAGAAGGGGTGGTCGGAAAGCGAGGTTGTGGTGGAGGCGAGTTTCTCATTTGCCCCATCTGATCACGCGGCGATGGAAACGAGGTGTTCGACAGCAGAAATTTTACCTGATGGACAAATTATTATTATGACCTCTTCACAGGCGCCCTTTATGGCAAAACGGTTAATTGCCGATTACTTTGGGGAGGACATGGGGAAAATTATTGTTCATACCCCGTTTGTTGGTGGTGCCTATGGCGGGAAGGCATCTGTACAGCTTGAGGTGCTTGCCTACATTGCCTCAAAGGAAGTCGGCGGAAAACCAGTTAAGCTTTTAAATACAAGAGAAGAAGATATACTTACATCCCCGTGCCATATCGGCCTAGATGCCACTGTAAAATTGGGCGCTGACCGCAACGGGAAACTTAAGGCTGCCGAGATTCAATACTTATGGGATGGGGGCGCATATTCCGATAAAGCGATTGATGTAACGAGGTCTGGGGCGGTAGATTGTACCGGGCCCTATAAGCTTGAAAATGTCTGGTGCGATTCCTATTGTATGTATACAAACCACCCCTATGCTGCACCATTCAGGGGCTTCAGCCATTCAGAGCTTTCCTTTGCAATCGAGCGGACCATGGATATCCTCGCCGGGAAATTAAACATGGATCCGCTGGAGCTCAGGCATATTAACGCCATACAGCCAGGGGATACAACGCCGACAAGGGTTCTTTTGAATCGAAGCAATATCGGGGACCTGAGAAAATGTATTGAGAAATTAAGAGAACTGTTCAATTGGAATGAAGGACCCGTAAAAGAAATAAATGAGCGGTATGTAAGAGTAAAAGGGATAAGCTGCAGCTGGAAAACATCAACGATAGACCCTGATGCACCTTCGGGGGTAATTTTGACGTTTAACCGCGACGGGAGCATCAATTTGATGTCGGGTGTGATTGAAATTGGCACTGGGACGAAAACAGTTCTCGCGCAGATTCTTGCTGAACGGTTGAAAATGGATGTTGACAAAATTCATGTGCGGATGGAGGTGGATACGCAGACAACACCTGAACATTGGAAAACGGTGGCCAGCCGTGGTACCTATATGGGCGGCCGGGCGGTACTCGAGGCGGCAGAAGATGTTATTCGTCAGTTAACAGAGATCGCAGCCTGCGTGTTAAGGGCGCCGATCCAAGATTTAGAGGTGGGCGGAAGCCGGGTATATTTACGCGATGATCCTGCGATCGGACTGCATTTCAAAGATATTGGCTACGGCTATCAGTATCCAAATGGGAACGCCATTGGCGGGCAAATTATTGGCAAGGGCAATATTGTATTAAGGCATCTTAGCCATTTAGATCCTGAGACCGGCGCCGGAAAACCAGGGCCGGAATGGACGCCTGCGGCTTATGGTGTTGAAATTGAATTTGACCGCCGGGATTATACCTACAGACTGGTTAAGGCCTGTACGGTTGTCGATATAGGGAAAGTAATGAATGAGAAAGCAGCCCTCGGCCAGGTAATGGGAGCGATGAGCATGGGACTCGCTTTTGCCGGCAGAGAAACCTTTTATTTTGATGAGCTTGGCAGAGTTCTAAATCCTCAGTTGCGTACGTATCGACCCCTTCGCTACGGCGAAAACCCTGAGTTTTTAGTTGGCTTTGTAGAAACTCCTGCCCTTGATTCCGCATACGGTGCCCGTGGTGTCGGGGAGCATGGGCTGATGGGGATGCCAGGAGCACTCGGAAATGCATTGTCACTGGCGGCGGGAGTATCCTTTCACCACTTGCCGCTCATTCCAGAATTAGTATGGAAGGCAAAGGAGGCAGCAAGAAATGCTTCCATTTGATTTTGATTATTACAGGCCGCAATCGCTCAGTGAAGCTGTTGAATTATACCAATACGTAGCACAGCAAGGAAAGAAGCCGATGTTTTTTTCCGGTGGAACTGAGCTGATTACACTTGGAAGAATTGATTTGGCTCATGCCGATGCTGTTATTGATATTAAGGGGATAGCAGAAGGTAGAGTTATGGAGATGGATGGGGAATACTTGGTTTTAGGAAGTACCCTGTCTTTAACAAATATCGAAGAGGCAAACCCTTTCCCGCTCTTAACAAAGACCTCTAGTGAAATTGCCGATCACACCGCCCGCGGAAAAATAACAGTGGGAGGTAATATATGCGGACAAATTTTTTATCGGGAGGCTGTACTGCCGTTTTTATTATCAGATAGCCAGGTAGTTCTTGTTGGTCCTAAAGGTGTGAAAACCGCCTTTATTCATGATGTTTTTAACCAGGAACTTCAGTTGGAAAAAGGAGAATTTCTCGTTCAATTAGCCACTGAAAGAAGGTTTGTTGAGGCACCTTCTATCAGCATAAAACGGCGTCAACAGTGGGACACAGGCTATCCGCTGATTACCATTGCGGCTCTCAAAATCGATAGGGAAATCCGCGTCGCCATTAGCGGACTCTGCCCGTTTCCATTCCGTTCGAGGGAAGTGGAGGAAGTATTAAACAGGCAGGGAGTGACGGGAGAAGCAAGAGTTGAAAGAGCACTTACTGTTTTGCCTCGGCCCATTTTAAATGATATTGAAGGGTCCACTGAATACCGCCTATTTGTATTAAAAAATTTGTTTATTGATGTCCTTCGATCTTTGGATGGAATGACAGTGTAAAAGGGGGAAGCATTTAATGAGCCTGCACACTTTTCCATTGAATGTTAATGGAGATAAGCGGATGGTGACCGCCAGATTTGCGGACACCCTTTTATTTGTACTGCGCGGAAGACTTGGACTGACAGGCGCTAAACCAGGCTGTTTAAATGGTGATTGTGGGGCATGTTCGGTAAATGTGGATGGCTGGCCGATGAAATCATGCTTGATGCTGGCTGTTGAGGCCATTGGAAAAGAGGTAACGACAATTGAAGGGTTAAAGGATACACCTATCCAAAAAGCCTTTGTCGAAAATTTTGCCTTTCAATGCGGATATTGTACACCAGGCTTTATCATGAACTGCCATGCGCTAATTAAACAGCATCCAGATGCGGGTGATGATACGATCAAGGAATGGCTTGAATCAAATATTTGTCGGTGCACCGGTTATGCTGAAATTGAGAAGGCAGTAAAAAGTGTATTGGAGAAAAAATAAGAGGGTGCTTAAGGGCACCCTCTACCCTTATCGGTTTTTCAATTGGAAGTAGGCATCCAAAACCCTTCGGCCAATTTTTAAATTAGCCTTGTTATCATCATCTCCTTGAAACGCCCATGGAACTACAACAGCCATCGCCACCTCAGGATTAGTACTTGGAGCGTAGCTGACAAGACTTAGATTCATAACTGATGGAGGAATCTCTCCAAAGCGGCTTCTTAATGGCCCATCATAAAAGGCTTCCGCAGTACCGGTTTTTCCGGCAGGTGCATAAGGAGCACCTTCGAAAAATTTAAAAGCCGTACCACCCGGTTCTTGCATGACTTTGCGAAAGCCCGTCTGTACTCGGTTCAACCACTCCTTTTTAGCATCAATTGTATTTAAAACGACAGGAGAAATTTCCTGTGCCACGGAACCCAGCACCTCCGTTCCCGAAGCAGGCCGGCGAATTTCCTTCACGACATGTGGTTGCATCCGATAGCCGCCATTTGCGATGGTCGAAACATATTGGGCAAGCTGCATAGCTGAGTAGGTATCATACTGCCCGATGACCAGATCGAGCAAATACCCTGGAAGCCTGCTCATTCCTTTAAATCCAGTTTGCTCATTTGGCAAATCAATACCCGTTCTTGTCCCAAGACCAAATGAAGCGAAGGAGTTTCTGATGGTTTCAAACGCTTGCAGATTTTTTAGATTTAATGGTTTATCGTATTCATAATGCGCGTTTCCAATTCTTAACGCTGTATGAAACATATAAACGTTCGAGGACTTTTTTAACGCCTCAATTTCATTTAATCTGCCTAAATAGGCATAAGACTTTTTAAGCGGAGTGTCTTTAATTTTAATTCCGGCATCATCAAATACTGTTCCCGGTGAAATCGCTCCCGTTTTATATCCGGTTAAGACAGTTGCCCCTTTCACCGTGGATCCGACATTATATGTAGTTGTAAACGTGCCAAGGGCATCATCCTCCATAGCTTTTCTCCCAGAAGAATCCTTGACGATTTTTTTTCCTGACATGGCCAATATTTCTCCTGTAAAGGGGTCCATTAAAACAACATAAGCCCTGTCAGTTAAGGCAGTACCCGGCATTTTTTTGGCAGCCCAGAGTTCTTCTTCGATAATCTGGTCAATCGCTTTTTGCAGGTCCATGTCAATGGTTAAGACAAGGTCTTTCCCTTTTTGGCCGTCTGAAACAGGCTGCGATTCAATGACCCTTCCGGCTTTATCGGTTACATTTTTTACTTTTGTTTTATATCCCCTTAGTACTTCCTCATACTGCAGTTCCAGTTGGCTTTTGCCAACCCGGTCATTGCGGCTGTATCCTCTTGCTAAAAAATAATCCAATTGATCGGCCGGGAGTCCTTCATCTGAATTGGTCACCTTGCCAAGGACAGACCTAAGAGTGTATTCATAAGGGTAGGACCGCTCCCAATCGGTGGTCGTATCTACACCAGGAAGGGACTCAAGATTTTCGCTGACCACTGCGTATTCCTCATCACTGACATTTTCATTTTTAACAAGCTGTGAAGTGAATTTATACCCGCTCGTAAATTCTCGGAATATGGCGGCTGCTTCTAGTTCCTCTTCGGATAAATTCATATCCGCGTCAGTTATGCGTTCCAGTTTTAATTTATATAAATCCTGATCCGTTAATTTTTTTGCTGCAAACAATTCCTTTTCTTTTCTGGTGATTTTTGCTTCTGCTTGCATTGGATTTTTTATAATCCAATAATCCTTTTTATTTTTGTCCGTTAGCTTATCTGTTTTTTTATCGATTAGTTTTCCTAATTTCTCAGCTGTTTCAAGCATTTCTGTTAGGGTAAATCCTTCGTTGCTGAAGGTAATGGCGCTTTTAGGGATATTATCCACAATAACTCGGTCATTGCGGTCAAACATTTTTCCTCTTGGGACAGGGTTACTGACTGTAATTCCTTCTTTCCGTTCCAAATCCCTCTTGAAATTTTCTCCATAGACAATCTGAACAAAGCCAAGCCTTAGGATAAGGATGGAAAATAATAAAAACACACTGAAAAAAAGGAAATTTAAACGAAAGGGAAAGTGGGATTTTTTCTTTTTTTCCTTCTCCAATTAGCTTTCACTTCCTTTTTTCTATGAATTGTTAATTAATAAGCTTCGGAAGTATTTAACAATGTTTGTATTTTCCACCCATTTGTAAAATTTATACAGACATAAAAACGAGGAGAAAAGAAATAAAATTCATTTTGAAAGTGCTTTCAAAATTTTTCCCTAATGACCAGTTATCCATTATAATAAATAGGGATGAACTAGCAGCTTTTTCATCCATTGGAAAATAGATACAGGGAGGGGCTAATATGGAACAGAAGGTATTGGAGCCGAAGTTACAAGAGTCATTGGAGAAATTTAAGGCATTAGATGAAAAAATAACGCATTACTCAAGTATTATCGGTTTGGCTGACTGGGACCAGAAGGTGATGGCGCCGAAAAAAGGGAGACACGTTTTTGCAAAGGCAGCCGGCACATTAAGGACAGAGGTCTTTAAATTATCGGTTTCTCCGGAAATGGGTGAACTGCTTACTACTTTAACACTTCCTGCGAATTCTGCAGTCTTAGATGAAGCAACAAAAGCGAAGGTAAGAGAATATAAGACTTTTTATGAAAAATCCAAAAGCATTCCCGCTGACATGTTCCAGGACTATTCCGTGCTGACAGGACAGGCAAATGATGCCTGGGAGGAGGCAAGAGCAAATAACGATTTTGAGCGTTTCCTACCGTATCTGGAAAAGATTGTGGAGTATAAGCGAAAGTTCGCTGAAATCTATGGCTATGAGGACCATCCATATGATGCTTTGCTAGATGAATTTGAACCTGGTTTAACCGTAAAAATACTGGATCCGCTGTTTGCAAAGCTAAGAGAATCCAGTGTACGGTTATTAAATCGGATTCAAAAAAATGGTAAAGGAACAAAGTCGGAAATTTTCAGCCAGGCTTTTGAAGTTGAAAAGCAGAAAAAATTTAATCGCTATATCCTGCCAATCATTGGTTTTGATATGGAGGCCGGAAGATTGGATGAGACTGTACATCCGTTTGCACAAACAGTGAATATCGGGGACGTACGTTTGACAACACGTTATTTGGAGCAAAATGTGCGCTCTGCTTTATTTGGCACGATCCACGAAGCGGGTCATGGCATTTACGAACAGCATATTAATCCGAAATATGAGGAATCTGTACTTCAAAGCGGTGCCTCGTTTGGGATTCATGAATCTCAATCAAGATTTTTAGAAAACATGGTCGGCCGTAGTAAAGAATTTTGGAATTATTTCTATCCAAAGCTTAAGGAAACATTCCCAGGGCAGCTTGCAAATGTGTCTGTTGATGAGTTTTATCGGGCGGTTAACACAGTTGAGCCATCGTTCATCCGTGTTGAGGCAGATGAACTGACCTATAATTTGCATATTATGGTCCGCTATGAAATCGAAAAGGCTCTAATCGCTGGTGAAATCGAAGCAAAGGATCTCCCAGTCATTTGGAATCAAAAGATGCAGGATTACCTGGGAGTAACTCCGAGTACCGATACAGTGGGAGTTCTCCAAGATGTGCACTGGTCTTTTGGGGGCATTGGTTATTTCCCATCTTATTCGTTAGGGAACCTTTATGCTGCGCAAATTCTCAAGAAGATTCAAAATGATTTGCCAGAATTTTATCAACTTATTGAAAATGGCCGGTTCGATTGTCTGCAAGACTGGTTAAAGGCAAATATTCATCAATATGGGAAGCTTTATACACCGAATGAATTAATTGTCAAGGTAACAGGAGAAGAATTAAATGCTGATTACCTGGTGGATTACCTTGAGAAAAAATACTCCGAAGTTTACGAACTGTAAAAACTTTACCAATCGTAAAAACTAATGTTGACATCTTTTTAAAAGTTTAATAAAGTATAAGTAATAAAATATTTCCTTTTTAAAGGGGAGTAGCTGCTACAATAAAGTCGTCATTCCGAGAATTTATTCTCCGGCTTTATTGGCAACCTGGACGTTGTTAGCAAGACCTTTACTTTACTGTAAAGGTCTTTTTATATGCTTTTTTAGGCCTTTACTGTATTCGGTAAAGGCCTTTTTATTTGGCAAAAGGGTATTTTGTGAACCAAAACCTTTTAAAGGAGGAATTGTATAGTGGATTTATCTCTATTGTTGGAGTACGGCTGGGTTTTAATTATTTTGGTGGCATTAGAAGGTTTACTAGCGGCGGATAATGCTTTGGTATTGGCGATTATGGTAAAACATCTCCCAGAGGAAGAACGAAAAAAGGCATTATTTTACGGGTTGGCTGGTGCATTTATCTTCCGTTTTGCTTCTCTTTTTGCCATTTCCTTCCTAGTGGATGTATGGCAGGTTCAAGCCATTGGTGCCCTTTATTTATTATTTATGGCCGGCAATCACATTTTCCGTAAAGTAGTAAAAAGAAAAGCTGAAGGAAAAGAGAAAAAGGAAATAGGTAAAAAAAGTGGGTTTTGGACCACCGTGTTTAAGGTGGAATTGGCGGATATTGCTTTTGCTGTTGATTCTATTCTTGCAGCTGTTGCCATGGCTGTCGTTCTTCCCAATACGCCGCTTCCGAATATTGGCGGACTAGATGGAGGAAAGTTCTTGGTCATCTTCGCCGGCGGAATTATCGGTCTAGTGATTATGCGTTTTGCAGCTAATATGTTTGTTAAGCTTCTCGAAAGACGCCCAGGCCTTGAAATTGCCGCATTTGCGATTGTTGGCTGGGTGGGTGTAAAACTGGCAGTCTATACACTTTCCCATCCTGAACTAGCAATATTAAATGAAGATTTTGCCCACTCAACCGAGTGGAAGGTAAGTTTTTACCTTGTTTTAGTTGGAATTGCAGGAGCCGGATGGCTCTTCTCAAAGGATAAAGTATTAAAAACGTCAGAAAAAGAAGTATCATAATGAAATCATAAAAAGGGGGGCTGTTTCAATACGGAACAGCCTCTTCTATGTTTTTGAAATTAATTTTGTTAAAATATGTTATGATATAATATTGACATAGTAACGTAACCTAACAGATATTATTAAGAGAGGAATGATTTTGAATAAAAGGGTATTAATTTAATCCTTTTTATTGTTTAAATTGGAGTGATACATATTATTAGAAACAGTATTCCAAATTTGTTTACGCTTTTTAATTTATTTTTTGGCTTTTTGTCGGTCATGTATTCGGCCCAGGGGGATTATAAGAATGCGGCCATTCTGATCTTAATCGGGATGATGCTCGATAGCATGGACGGACGGATCGCCAGAATACTGCGTGTGGAAAGTGAGCTGGGGAAGGAGCTTGATTCACTCGCTGACATCGTTACCTTTGGTGTTGCACCTGCGATGATGGCTTATTACTCCTACTTTTCTACATATGGCATCGTGGGCATGGCGATTTCAGGTTTGTTTCCATTATTCGGAGCTTATCGATTAGCCCGCTTCAACATAAATGCGGTGAAATCTTCATTAAAGTATTTTACGGGTGTACCCATCACGGCTGGGGGCGGGGTGTTAACGCTGTTAACGCTGTTTCACGGCAAAATGCCATCAATTGTTCTGCCTATCGCCTTTTTTGTGATTTGTTTCTTAATGGTAAGCACCGTTAAAATCCCAAGCCTGAAGGACGTTCCCCTGCCCAAATACGGAATTATTGTCACTGCTTTTTTAGGCTGCGCCATTTATTTATTTTTCAAAAAAGAACAATATCGTTTTCCGTACTTTCTCTATGTCGCCATCCCGCTTTACATCGCGTTTATTTGGTTCCAGCTGGTTAGAGAGAAAAGGAAACGAAATACTCGTTAATCATTTTAGAAAGAGGGCTTAGAAGAAATGAAGGTAAAAGTAAATCGTAGTGCCGCAAAGGAATTGAAAAAAATGCTTGGACAAGAGGAAGCGGAGGGTAAAGTGTTTCGTGTTTATGTTTCCAACATCCACGGCGATCATGCCCATTATGACCTAATGCTTGATACACCAACTGACAAGGACGAAGTGGTAAAATCCGATAAGGATATTGATTTTATTCTGGAAAAGGATAATGAATGGCTGGATGGTGTTTGGATTCAATTTTTCCAAGTACCTAATGAAGAGTGGGTAATTACCAACCCAACCAGAGGCGGCCATCACCATCACCATCATCATTAATCATCACGAGTAATATTAGTTTCTTATTTTCATCTCCCTCCCCGCGGAATATCGCAGGGAGTTTTTTATGGTTACCATAAAAATATTATGTAAATTAAAAAGTCTCCTTCTTTGAAAAGACGTATTCAAAAATGGTAATCTAATGTAATGAGCAGAACAGAAGGGAGAGTAAGAGGAATTGAATAATCATATAGATATTAAATTAATTGCCCTTGATATGGATGGGACCTTATTAAATAATCAGCATGAAATTTCTGTGGCAAACCGTGAGGCGATCAAAGAAGCCCAGGATAAGGGCGTATTTGTTGTTCTAAGTACAGGACGTTCTTTTTTAAATAGTCATAATCATGCCGATTCTCTAAATCTTTCTTCCTTTTTGGTGACGGTAAATGGGAGTGAGATTTGGGATGAAAAACGCGAACTTGTGAGAAGATCGCTTGTAAAATCAGAACAAATTGAATGGATGCTGAAGCTTGCCAATGAGCACAAAGCGACATTTTGGGCAATTAGTACGGAACGAAACTGGCACAATGAAATGCCAGAGGATTTGCATTCGGTTGAGTGGATGAAATTTGGCTTCAATATTCATGATGATGCCGTCCGAGAAATTGTGATTAAAGAGCTAGAAGCTAGAGGTGAATTTGAACTGTCAAATTCCGCCCCATTCAACATAGAGGTTAACGCTTCAGGTATTAACAAAGCGCAAGGATTAAAGCTTGTGTGCGAGCGCCTCGGTATTGAGATGAAAAATGTAATGGCCGTCGGAGACTCCCGTAATGATTTGGCCATGATTAAAGAAGCTGGCATTGGCGTAGCTATGGGAAATGCCCAGGAGATTGTAAAGGAAACGGCTGATTGGGTGACAGCTTCTAATGAAGAAGATGGCGTGGCGAAGGCTATTCACAAATGGGTTTTGGATAAATAAAATTTTTTTACTTGGAATTGGTATATGAGGAATGCATACGGGTAAAAATATATGTGCAAGCATTATTTTGCAAAATTTAGTTATGGGATTATGCTAGGAGGCACCGAAAGAAATGGAACATGGCAAGGTAAAATGGTTTAACAGTGAAAAAGGTTTTGGATTTATCGAAAGAGATGGCGGAGAAGACGTTTTCGTTCATTACTCTGCAATTCAAATCGAGGGTTTCAAAACCTTAGACGAAGGACAAGAAGTTACGTTTGAAATCGAAAACGGCCAGCGTGGGCCGCAAGCGGTAAATGTCCGTAAAGCTTAATAACTGTTAAAAATTAAACAGACTCTTTTATAGGGTCTGTTTTTTTCGTAAAAATAAATTTGGGCCGTTCGTGTATTGATGTCCGAACGGCCTTTTTTGGTTGGTTTTTTTTAAAAGGTAACTAACGGTTGGGAGTGGGCACGGAGTTTTGCTTAAAACTGGGCCAAAATTGCCGCGGAGGTAGCCTGTTCAAAAGCAAAATTACAATTTTTCAGAAAAAATCCCTTGTAGGAATAGGAGAATCATGGAAATACCGTTAATCCAGTAAAATATAGTTACCGTTTTTAAAGTAAGAAAAAGATATCAGCGAATTTTTATGATATATCAGCGGATTTTTGATTTTATCAGCGAATTCTAATGATATATCAGCGGATTTTTAAATATATCAGCGAATTTTCAAATTTATCAGCGAATCATCCAAGTCCTAATTTTTCCTTAAATTTGTTGGCTGAATAAAAGGAATTTCTACAGGAAAATAGACTCTCGCTTTGTTTACACCCACATATTTGAGATTTGCTGAATGAAGTAATCTACGTGCTAAATCTGGCGAAGATATTTGCGCGAACTCCCTAAACTGTTGATTGGTAATAGTCGGCCCATACAATAAAAAATAATCCTGTATAGTGTAAAGATGGGCATCGGGAACAAAGGTATCACAAGTAGGACAATACCAATTTTGGTTTTTCCGTTGTACTGGTAAATGCAAACAATTTGGACAATGGACCCCTGGTAACAAATCACCTTGGACTATATCAAATTTCTTTAGAACGGGCTTTGTTGGAATAGTATTAAGCTTCAACAAAAGCCTGTCTAACTTCCGTAATTCTTTTGGATCAAGTTTCTCTTGTTTATGGAAATTCTCAAATAACTCTATTTTATGAAGAATACTAGGGGATTTGCAGATGTGCTGCATAACCTTTAAGCCATTTCTTCCGACAAAGGAAAGAATGGCATTAGGATTACTGAAAACAACTAAATATTCAAGGGGTAACGTTGGTAAATTGTTTTCTGCTAGCACACTATTAAGGACTCTTTGATGCCTTTCAACTTGAAAGATTGGATAAGGATATGGTATCTCTTCTCCATCTACTTTTTGAATTAATTGTTCTGAATCCGTGTCTATCAAGTTCTTTCCTTTATTATTTTTTACATCTATGATAATTCCGCTTTTTGAGGTTAACAGGAAGGTATCAATTTGGCAGTTGTATTCTCCATCGGGAAGGTTCAAATCGTGGAAAATGTGGTATTCTTTTTCGGGAAGAGAGTGTAGGTAGAAATCAATTGATTGTTCACCCCGGTATCCGGCCCATCGTCCGGCTAATTCATCTGCAATCAGCTGCCATTTTGGATGGGTTTTTCGAAGACGCCTTAGTAGTGCCTCCAAAATGAGAATAATCAGTGGAATAAAGCGTGGTTTTATTATCAATTTCATCACTCCTTTTTAATTTCCCGTTAATTTTTCTAAAAAAGATGAAAATTTCCTGCTGGATTTTGCAGAGATTTGTCAAAATTTTGTTACACTTTTATTTAAGGAGGAGATTAACATGAACGAACCAATTGCCATTGTGACAGGATCCTCAAGCGGATTCGGCCTTTTAACCACTCTGGAACTTGCTCGGTCGGGTTTTCATGTTATAGCGACGATGAGGAATCCCGATAAAAGCGGCGGACTTCTTTCAGAAGCCAAGAAAGAAAACATTGAAGATAAAATATACATCCACCAACTAGACGTTACCTCACAAGATTCAATCAACCAACTCGCCAAACTAACGGAAACTCGAGGCCGTATCGATGTACTCGTCAACAACGCCGGCTACGCTGCTGCCGGGTTTGTCGAGGAGCTCCCGATGGAGGAATACCGCAAACAATTTGAAACAAACGTTTTTGGCGTGATGGCAGTTACAAAAGCCATCTTGCCATATATGCGACAGCAGCGCCATGGAAAAATCATTAACCTTAGCAGCATCAGTGGCGTTGTCGCCTTTCCAGGAATGTCACCATATGTGGCATCAAAGCACGCCCTCGAAGGCTGGAGTGAATGCCTTCGCCTGGAAATGAAGCCATTTGGCGTGGATGTAATCTTGGTAGAGCCTGGTTCGTACAGGACCAGTATTTGGTCTTCAGGAAAACAACTTACCCGCTCCCAACCCGACTCACCGTACTACCGGCTAATGGAAGGTATGGAAAATTACATTCTATCCGGAGAAGAAAAGTTTGGCGACCCACGGGAGGTAGCCCAAAAAATCGCAGTAATAGCCAAAATGCAAAAACCAGCACTACGTTTTCCTATTGGTAAGGGTGTGAAAACGGCTATCCTCATTAAAAATCTTATCCCCTGGAGCCGATGGGAGAGTATTCTATTAAACAAACTACCTAAGAGATAAATTTCAAGAAGTTCTTGTGGAATATTTTTGAAATTAATTCCAACATTTAGAAATAAAGTGTAGCCACCATTTTGGCTGCATTTTTGATTTTTTTAAAATAATAATTTTTGAAAAAGTCGAATTTTTTTGGCAGGAATTTAAGGATATTGTGAGAATATTAGAAATAAGATAGAAAAAAGGGGGGTTAACATGGATATTCAAGTAGTAGAAAAAAATGAAATGAGAGTAGTTGGAATTTCATGGAATGGAAGTTATTCGCAAACTAGCACTATACCCAAGCTATTTACAGAATTTGAACAACGCTTAGAGGAAATTTCCTTTAAGACAGAGGAACCGGTTCTAATTGCCCCGTTTCATAGCCGGGAAACGGAGTTTACCTATTACGTTACAGCACCCGTTGAAAAAATTACAGATATCCCGGAAGGAATGGTTGGCTTTACGATTCCAAGTAAAAATTATGTGGTGACAACCCATAAAGGAAAACCCGAAGAGGTAGAAAATACATATAACCTTTTGTTTACGTGGATGAAAGAATATGGCTATGAGCAAGATCATCAAGCACTAAGTTTAGAGATCTATAAGGAAGAGCACAAAGCGCTAAATGCCAGCGGTGATCTTCATTTTGAAATTTATTTGCCAGTTATGGTGTATAAATAAAGCTCATTTATTTTTTATGAAGCAGTACGGTTTCCTTTACAGATGCACTTCTGTATAATAATATTAAAATAATTTAACAGTAATTCCTTCGGGGCAAGGTGAAAGTCCTTACCGGCGGTGATGAAGCGAATGCTTCTTAGTCCGTGACCCGGTTAACAATTTTGTTAAGCGGTGGATCTGGTGAAATTCCGGAGCCGACAGTTAAAGTCTGGATGGGAGAAGGGAAATAGCAGGATTAAAATTGGAGAAATTTAGCCTTTTTTAAGCCTTAATTTTCTATTGTCTTTAAACAGGCCCTGTAGGTTGTTACCTCAGGGTCTTTTTGCTTTTTAGAAGAATATTTTATCCCTGGAAACCTAATGAAGGGAGAAAGAAGGATGTTTACCGGAATTATTGAAGAGATTGGTACAATTTCGGCTATACAGCGGACTGGTAATTCATTTGTGATGACGATTGAAGCGAAAAAAATCCTTGCCGATGTTCATCTTGGAGACAGTATTGCTGTCAATGGGGTTTGCTTAACTGTCACCTCCTTTACGGGAACCCGCTTTACGGTCGACGTCATGCCGGAAACGGTTAAAGCCTCTAGTTTAAATTCGTTAAAGCGCGGCTCAAAAGTAAATCTTGAGAGAGCAATGGCGGCCGGGGGAAGGTTTGGCGGTCATATTGTTTCGGGGCATATCGATGGCACCGGGGTTATTAAAAGCAAAAATGCGCTTGAAAATGCTGTGTATTATGAAATTGAGGCCGAGCCGGAAATATTGAAATACATCATTTATAAAGGCTCTATAACAGTGGATGGGACAAGCTTAACGGTATTTGGAGTGACCGAAAACTCGTTTACATTATCGTTGATTCCCCATACGATGTCGGAAACCGTGGTCGGTATCAAAGGACAGGGTGAGATTGTAAATTTAGAATGCGATATGATTGGCAAATATGTCGCTCATTTTATGAATAATTTTTCGAACAATCAGAAGCCTAAAGGCCAATCAGGTATTACGGCCCAATTTTTAGAAGCGAATGGATTTTTATAATATTGCATGAAAAAACTGAACAAAGGAGTGATACAGCATGTTTGACAGGATTGAAGAAGCAATCGAAGAATTGAAACAAGGGAAGGTTATCATTGTTTGCGACGATGAGGACAGGGAAAATGAAGGAGATTTCATAGCGCTTGCTGAAAAAACGACTCCTGAGGTTATCAATTTGATGGTAACGCATGGGAGAGGCCTTGTCTGTGTTCCGATTGAGGAAGAATTAGCAAAAAAACTGGATTTAATGCCGATGGTAGCTAACAATACCGACCCGCATGGGACTGCTTTTACAGTCAGCATTGATCATAAAAATGCTACAACGGGTATTTCGGCCTTTGAACGGTCCGCGACAATCATGAATTTAATTAACCCTCAGTCAAAAGCTGCCGATTTTAAACGACCTGGTCATGTTTTTCCGCTTATTGCTAAAAAAGGCGGCGTCCTTAGAAGAACAGGTCACACAGAAGCAGCAGTAGATCTTGCAAAACTATCTGGAGCCAAGCCAGCTGGCGTCATTTGTGAAATCATGAATGAAGACGGGACGATGGCCCGGGTACCGCAGCTTAGAAAAATCGCCGATAAGCTGGGCCTGAAAATGATTACGATCAAAGATCTGATTGAATATCGAAATCAGAAGGATAAATTGGTAAAGCGGGAAGTTGAAATCAAGCTGCCGACTGAATATGGCGATTTTAAAGCAATCGGGTATTCAAATATGGTAGACGACAAAGAGCATGTTGCTCTCATTAAAGGTGAAATTGACCCGGAAAAGCCAATTCTGGTCAGGGTTCATTCGGAATGCTTAACGGGTGATGTTTTTGGATCTTACCGCTGTGACTGCGGTCCGCAGCTCCACGCCGCCCTGATGCAGATTGAACAAGCCGGCAATGGTGTGCTGTTGTATATGCGCCAGGAAGGCAGAGGCATTGGCCTCCTTAACAAAATGAAGGCCTATCAGCTTCAGGAACAAGGCTACGATACGGTAGAAGCAAATGAAAAACTTGGCTTTAAGCCTGATTTAAGGGATTACGGAATTGGTGCACAAATTTTAAGAGATCTTGGCATCAGAAAAATGATGTTATTAACGAATAATCCGCGTAAAATTAAGGGCCTCAAGGGCTATGACCTGGAAGTCGTCGAGCGGGTACCGCTGCAAATGGAAATGAGACCCGAAAACGAAAGCTATTTAAAAACCAAACATGATAAATTAGGTCATCTGCTTCATTATTAAAAATACGGAGGAATAGAAATGGGACATATTTTTGAAGGAAACTTAGTTGGTACAGGACTGAAAGTCGGAATCGTAGTTGGACGTTTTAATGAATTTATTACAAGCAAATTATTGTCTGGCGCACAGGATGCTTTAAAGCGCCATGGAGTGAATGAGGCTGATGTGGATGTCGCGTGGGTTCCAGGCGCATTTGAGATTCCATTAATCGCTAAAAAAATGGCTGACAGCAAAAAATATGATGCAGTTATCACACTTGGTACAGTTATCCGCGGTTCCACACCACATTTTGATTTCGTGTGTAATGAAGTGGCAAAGGGAGTATCCCGCATCACGCTTGACACTGGCATTCCGGTTATTTTTGGGGTATTAACCACAGATTCAATCGAGCAGGCAATCGAGCGGGCTGGTACAAAAGCAGGCAACAAAGGCTGGGAAGCTGCTTCTGGCGCCATCGAAATGGCAAACCTAACAAGAAATTTTGAATAATAGCAAGCCTAGGGGGCACCTTTTTTAGGGTTGCTCCCTGCTTGTTTAATTCAGTAAAAAAATGAAAGCAAAAACAAAAACATGTACAAATGAACCAGACTTTTACTATAATAATAACAGCATAAAAAAATAATCTTTAAAAAACAGGTGCTAAAGTCTTAACACAAGACTCTTAGCTTAATAGGGAAGTTGGTTAAAAGCCAACGCGGTCCCGCCACTGTAAATGGGAGCAACCTATACGATGTCACTGTCGCAAAAGATGGGAAGACATAGGAAGCAATGACCATGAGCCAGGAAACCTGCCTGCTTTTAAACACAATTGCCTACGTGGATAGGAGAGTGTTAAGCAGGAAACGTCACTCGTTTGTTACTTAGCATACATAACACCTCCTCCTAGTTGATAGGAGGATTTTTTTATGCCAATTTTGGGGTAAAGATAGAAAGGGAGAGAGAAATAATGAGAAAAGCAACAAAATTGATGGTTATTGCGGGAGCACTGGCGCTGGCGGTACCTTACAATGCTTATGCAGCTGAGGATGTCAGCACAGAGATTGCCTCTACTGCCGAACATGTTCAGGCTGGAGAGCTAAATTCAGATTGGCTGGCTATTTCTCTATCAAAAGCAGGGAAATTGACATCAGCAAACAAGCAAGACTATCTAATGAAGCTGAAAAGCAGGGTAAATGGAACTGATTTAAAAGGAACGGAGCTTCATAAAACTATCCTGGCTGTTCGTGCTTTAGGGGCAGATCCGGCTAATTTTGAGGGGCAAGACTTAATAAAAAAGGCTTACAGTGATACATCCTTGAACGCATTTACTGCCTATGTATATGCATTAATTGCATTAGATAGTGCAGATTACACTATCCCAGCTGATGCTTTATGGACAAAAGATAAACTTATCGCCAAGATTACAACTATGGATTCAACTGCCGGTGGCTGGAACTGGGCTGGATCAACAAGTGAACAAGCTGATCCGGATACAACTGGAATGGTGCTGACTGCTTTAGGCAAGCATAAGTCAGATGGTGTTGTCAAAGCAGACATCAATAGTGCCGTCTCTTATTTAAAAGCGGTTGAAACGGCTAATGGCGGTTTTGATAATTGGGGAGAAAACTCATCTTCAACGGCCCAGGTGGTAATTGGACTTTCCTCTATTGGGGTAGACCCGACTTCCACTGAATTCACTAAGGATGGAAAAAATCCTGTTAATCATCTATTTACCTATGAAATAGGAAATGGCGGCTATAAATGGATGAAATCCGAAACGGCAGAGAATAGTTTTGCAACAGAGCAGGTTTTTCAAGCTTTAGTAGCTTACGATAAATTTAAATCTGGAGACCAACTTTTTAGTTTTCCATATCAAGTGAATGAGGAGCCTGTACCATCACAGCCGACTATACCTGCTCCAACACCAACGGTCGTAAACAACAATAATTACGTGACTGTCACACCTACTACAGACGTTTCTAAATTACCTGTCTCAGAGTCAACGAAAGAGGTAATTAGGGAAATCATTACGAACAATAATGCCGGCGCAGCAGGAACTACAGGAAATACATCTTCACAGCCGCAAGTGATTGTCGTCCAGCAGCCAGCAGCGATTCAAACAGCAGCAGGCGAACCCAAAGTTGAGGTGAAAGTTGAAAAAGAAAGTGGTACCTTCAATTCCAATAACCTCAAGGTAGGGGGCACTACTGCATTTATTGGGGCACTGGCTTTAGTTCTTAGAAGAAAGTTCTTGGGGGTGTAAGCATGAAAGGCTGGCAGAAAATCATCGGTGATATTGCATCATGGCTCTTGGTAATCGGTGGGATTGGCTATGCTATATATGGCTATACTCCGGGCAAAACGATTACAACAACAACAACCACCCCTCAGGTTAAACAAGTTCAGCAGGATCAGCAAACCGCTGCCGAAACAGTTGAGAATGTGGAAGGGATTGTTTCCAATGCAGAAGCAACGTCATCTGATACCGCTGGAAAAAATTCAACAGTAAAAGTAATAACTACTCAGCCAGTAAAACAAACCTCAACGGTAACGCAACAGGCAGCAAGCAGCACGGCACCAGCATCTGCACAGGTGGAAGAGAAAAAGCAAGACACAGTAACTGTTTCAGTAAAGACACCTGATGGCTATTTAATCGCACCAAGAAAAGTTGAAATAAATGACCAAACGAAAGCTGCCGATGTTTTGAAGCAGGTCTGTCAGGAGGCCGGCATAAAGCTGGATACCACTGGTACGGGTGCCACGCTCTATACAAAAGGCATTGGCGGCTGGCATGAGTTTGATAAAGGACCATACAGCGGATGGAGCTACAGAATAAATGGAGTTAAAGGAGACCGATCATCCGGCGTAAAGGATGTTAATCCGGGCGACACGATTGAGTGGAATTATGTCGTCGATTACAGGGAGGATAAGTGATGACGAGTATTCACTCCGTTTTTAAGCCCAAGATACGGCAACTTTTTACTTTAAGGAATATGACCTTAATGGCGTGTTTAGCAACCTTGAGTATTGTAGGCAGGATTTATATGGGGATGATTCCAAACGTCCAGCCATCAACGGTTATTATTATTTGCTCTGCCTTGATTTATGGGGTGCGGTTTGGGCTGATTATTGCTGTTCTTACTGTATTAGGTTCAAATCTTGTGTTAGGCTTCGGCCCCTTTGTTATCATGCAGCTGATTGCTTGGGGGACAGTTGCCGTTCTATCGGGCATGATCGGAAGATTTTATGAAAAAATCCCGCATCTACTTTTATCGGTATACGCCGGATTTACCGGGCTGTTTTTTGGATTTATGGTATCCTTAAACGTCTTCATCATTGGCGGCCCGGCTGCTTTTTGGGTCTACTACTTAAGAGGGATCCCGTTTGATTTATATCATGCGGCCGGCAACTTTTTGTTTTATTTAACCCTTGGTCCAGTCCTGCTAAAGCTTTTACAAAGGCATAAGGAAAAAACATTTCATCAAGACCCAATTGAGTTAACAGATAATAAATAGCACGCCAAACGGCGTGCTATTTTTGCATACTCTGCAGTTTTTGAATCAACGAATCGACTTTTTCGCCAACATTATAAAGAACTTCCTCAAAACCTTTTTTCCATTCAGGTGCTTGTTCTTTAATCGATTTCCCAATCTTCTTGGCATTTTCATTTAATTCTTTACCAATTTCTTCTGCTTGGTCTTGTATGTTTGATGCGGGGTTTGTTTCCCCGGCTAGCTTAGCATTTATGGACACAACCTCAAAATTTTCTTTAGGAAGAGAGGCTGTTGATGTTCTCATGATTTCTTTAAAAATAGGAACGACATTTGCCGAACTTGAGCTTGGCAGGTAGTGCTGGCGGTCGGTTTGGTCAAAACCAATCCAAATGGCACCTACCAGATTGGGCGTATAGCCGACCATCCACTGATCCTTCGTGCCGTTTATATCAGCAAACGGAAGCTGGGTTGAACCGGTTTTTCCGGCAATTTGTACTCCTGGGATGCGGGCTTTTTGACCTGTTCCAGATTCAACCACATTTAGAAGAATGGAGGTCATTTCATTTGCCACCTTTTTGGAGGTCACTTTGGTTGTTTTAGCTTCCCGTTCAGCAATAATATTGTCTGTTGGGCCGACAATTTTTGTAATCAAATGGCTGTCCTGACGCTTCCCGCCATTTGGAAAAACTGTGTAAGCATTGGCCATCTGCAGAGGGGAAACGCCTTTACTCATCCCACCAAGTGCGACCGCTAGATTTCTATCTTCTTTTTCTATAGGAATACCGAAACGTTTCAAGGAATCAAGTCCCTTGTTTAAACCTACCTGATTCAACAGCCAAACGGTCGGAACATTTAAGGAGTCTTCCAAAGCCTTATACAATGGAACCTTGCCCTGATATGTTTTTGTGAAATTTTCCGGTTTGTAATTGCCAATTGTAAGCGGCTCATCCACCAGTTCTGACGAATAAGTATAACCTTCCTCAAGAGCTGCTGTATAGACAGCCAACGGTTTGATTGAAGAACCTGGCTGCGCCTTTAATTGCGTCGCCCGGTTAAAGCCGCGAAACACTTGTTCACCGCGTCCGCCAACGAGGGCAAGAACACCGCCTGATGCTGGGTCCATCAAGACAGAGCCGCTTTGGACGGTTTCTCCCCCCATCCCTCTAGGAAAAAAGGATTTATTAGCATAAATCTTTTCTAGGCCCGCCTGTAAATTTTGATCCATTTCCGTATAAATTTGGTATCCTCTTGTTAAAATTTCATCCTGTGTCAGACCGTATCGGGAAATGGCTTCGTTTAAAACAGCATCAACATAATAAGGGTATTTCCGCTCTACGAAGCTGCCACCGCCGTCATGCAGGTGGATTTTTTCTTTTTTAGCCTGGCTGTATTGGGCTGTGGTTATCATCCCGAGTTCCTTCATTTTACCCAACACGACATCTCTTCGGTCCATTGCTCCCGTATAATTTCTATAAGGATCAAGATAATTCGGCGCATGCAGAAGACCGGCAATCATTGCAGCCTCACTAATGGTCATGTCCTTGGCATCCTTATTAAAATATTTCTTTGAGGCATTGCCAATTCCCCAGGCACCGCTGCCGAAATAAACTTGGTTTAGATACATTTGCAGAATTTCGTCTTTAGTATAAACTTTTTCAATTTTTACCGCTAAAAATAATTCCTCAGCCTTCCGTTTATAAGTTCGTTCTGGTGACAGCAGCGCGTTTTTGGTGAGCTGCTGCGTAAGGGTGCTTCCGCCCCCAGTAATCCTGCCGGCGAATAAGTTACCGAAGAAGGCACGGGCGATCCCCTGAATATCGAAACCGCCATGCTCATAAAATCGCTCGTCCTCTATAGCAACCACCGCATTCGGAACATATTTGGGCAGCTCTTCAATTTTCACACCTTTTGTTCGGTTTGTTGCCACATTTGAAGCAACATTGCCATTTTTATCATAAATAACCGTCGGCTGGCTTAGGCCTTCCTTTAATGACTGCACATTCGCTCGTGAGGCGAGCCAGCCAAAATATGAAATAGTTGAAAGCACGACTACTAGACAAATCAAAAATAGAATTTGAGTTAAATGTTTCTTTTTCCAGAAACGGACGACTAATTCCCAGATTGGGCGAATCTTGTCCATAATTATCTCCTAACCTTCGTATGATTTTTTGCTTCTTCCTATTATAAATATTCAAGTTAAAAAAGACCAACAAAGACCTTTGAATAGAAATCTTTTAATACCAAGACAATCGTGGACAACCAATTCCAAAGTAAGCATATGTTAGTAGAAAGATAAATCATTATTGTGGAAAGGGATGGTGTCATGATTAACTGGAAAGTCCGGTTCAAGAACCGAAACTGGGTAATTGCATTTATCTCGCAGCTATTTATTGTCGCGCAAATGATTCTAGGCGGATTAAATTCCTTGGGGATAACTAGTTTCCAGCTTTCGGATGCGCTTCAGGATTGGGTAATTACCTTGGCAAATGCTGTATTTGTATTGCTTTCGTTGCTAGGAATTGTTCAAGACCCGACGACAAAAGGGTATGGCGACAGTACCCGAGCCTTAAATTATAAGGATCCAAATTAACCATAAAAGAGGCTGTCAAGCGAGGCAGCCTCTTTTTCGATGTATTATGTAATGGTTTGCACAAATAAACCTTCCCCCTCGAGCCATTCAGCAATAAAAATATTCTTGTAGTCCGTGATGTTATGTGAATGTAGTTGAGTCGTCAGCCATGCTTCGTCATAGCCAAGGTCGTAGATTTCATCCCATAATACCTCGCCATCACGAATAACTGTTACGGGTATGTAAACAGGTTTTGGCGGCATATTAAAATCCTCTTGAGTGGTTTTTTGATACTTTGTCTTTTTTAAAATGCTAAGTGAGCCATTTGCCTCCAGATAGCAATAAGCGACTTCGCGGATCGAAAAGGTTTCACTTTGCCGGAGCAGGCTTTGCAGCTGATTGATATTCATACGGTTTTTCTTCAATTCATGCCGGTCCACCACACCGTTTCTAATTAGTGCCGAGGGCTTTCCTTCGACCATGCCGCGAAAGGTTAGAAACTTCTGTCCAAGATATTCGACAGTTATAAGAAGTACCCCCCATAGTACCATTGAATACATAATATAGTAAAAACTGATTTTATCATCATAGATGGCGTTACCAATTATTTCGCCTAGAACAATGGAGGAAATAAAGGTAAAGGGAGTTGCTCTTTTAATAATTTTTCTTCCAATGATTTTTATCCAAAGAACGAGAAGGATAAAGCCAACAATCAGGTCAGCTGTTATGTAAGCCAGTTTCATAATCCAATGCTCCAATCAAAAATCATACTACATTCTTTTATTGCCAAGTATTCGTATAATGAAACACATTCCAATATCTTCAAGAAAATTCTTTACATTTTTCTAATAAAATAGTTTACTAGTATGTATCTAAAAATTTGCGAGGACATATATATGACTAGAATAAAACAGTATATTGGACAGTTTCATCCTATCGTTTGGGTCTTGTTATTAGGAACCGTTTTAACCAGGGGCTCCGCTTTTATGACTCTGCCATTTTTGTCTATCTATTTATCAAGGAATTTGGAGCTTTCTCCAATTGTAATCGGGATTACAGTTGGGATGAGCCCGTTAATGGGAACGGTGGGGGGATTTATCGGGGGGCATTTGTCGGACCGTTTTGGCCGTAAGCCAATCATGCTGACCGCTTTATTTACGCTGACACTTGTTTACTTCGGCTTTACTATTGCTAACGAGCAAATTTGGTTCATTCTATTAAATGCTATTAATGGACTTTGCACATCCTTTTTTGAGCCAACCTCCCAAGCACTTATGGCGGATTTAACCGAGAAGACGAAGAGGATGAAGGTTTATTCACTGAGGTATACTGCCATTAATATTGGTGCATCTGTTGGCCCGCTCCTTGGAGCCTATTTTGCCAATACATCCGCAAAAGTTTCCTTTGCCATTACAGGCAGTACCTATCTATTGTATGCCATAGTTTTGTTATGGATAATGAATAAACTAGTGATCTCAAATGAAGCTGCTGCGAAGAAAGTAGTTTCTGCGGCAGATGCGTTTAAAATAATAAAGACGGATAAGGCATTAAGATATTTATTAGTTGGGATTATCTTAATTAACATGGGGTATTCCCAAATAGATTCGAACCTGCCTCAGTACCTGGAAAAGTCGGTGGAAGATGGAGTGGTGATTTTCTCTGTGCTTCTTACCATCAATGCTGTCATGGTGGTGTTTTTGCAAATGCCAATCAGCCATATCGCGGAGAAGATAAGCTTGATGCAGGGAATGGTTTTCGGTGCTATCTTTATGACAGCCGGATTAATCGGATTTAGCTTCATTAATGGTTGGGTAACAGCAATTATTGCCATGGTGCTCTTAACGGTTGGTGAAATATTGATTTTCCCGGCCAACAGCATGATGATGGACAAACTTGCCCCAGAACATTTACGCGGCACCTATTTCGGAGCCGGACAATTTCGAAAGATTGGTCATTTCTTCGGTCCAATCCTCGGCGGATACCTACTAAGCCACATCCAAGGACAGTTCATGTTTTTGATAATTTCGTTAGTAACCCTAGCCAGCATTATTTTCTTTACAGCAGGAAACAAAACGTTTATTCAGTCAATAACTGTGAAAGCTGAATCATTTTAACACCATTATGATTGTCGAAAAATCTGTAGTTTGGTAAAATTTGATAAATAATAGGAAAAGAAAAAGCTTTTTTTGAATAGGATTAAATAATCCTTTTAAAAAGGGGTCCTGTAAATGTTCTGGTTGGTGATAGTAATTTTGTCGATTTTCGTGATTGAGGAAACGACTTATTATTTTTGGAATCGATATGTTTATGGACCAAATGTTCCGAGAAAAGAAAAATGGAAGAATCGGTTGACCATTTTAGTCACACTAATTAGACGGAAGCATAAAAATACCGAAACTACAGAACCAAATAATCATGAAAAAAGCTCGCTTTAAGGCGGGCTTTTTTCATTTTCATTTCTTTTCTTAAAAAAAGATACAACGGATTTAATGAAAAAATAGAGGAGAAACAAGAAGATGATTATATTTTCCGCAGGTTCCATAACCCTAAAAGGATTTAGTTCTTTTGTGACAATTCCGGAAAATTTAGTGCCCATTATCATATCTATTGAAATAATTAGCATTGCCAAGGTTAGAGCTATAAAAACGGTTGCGAAGAATATTTTCAAATAAGTCACCTTCATAACATTATTATTTTATTATTATCAGTTAGTTATGCTTAACAAATTAATACTATGTAAATAATGGATAACCCAATTATTTTTGGGCATTCTACCCAATATATCCAATTTGTTCTGCAAAGGAGGCGGACATTGTGTCGATTTGGTCTACCATGTTGAAAAACAAACAAAAAAAACGGAAGAATGATAATGTAAGACAGCACAATGATCCGCAAAAACCTGAAGAACAACCTATTCAGCGGAATTATGAAGATAATGTTTCACGAATTAAAGGAGAATTAGGTAACAGTACGGACTTGCTGTTCCGTGAGTATCAAATTGGTGATCATAAAGGAACTATTGTATACGTAGATGGTCTGGCAAATGGGCAGCTTATCAATGATTTTTTTAATGAGACCCTTTTAAATTCAGGATTCAATGGGAATCAAGATCCGTTCCAGTTTTTAATTGAAAAAGCAGCAGGGTTAGGAAATTTTCAGTTTGCCACTGAATGGAATCAAGTTTTTGATTCTTTTCTTTCTGGAAATACACTCTTTTTTTTAGATGGCTACAATCAAGCAATCAATGTTGAAACAAAGGGATGGGATAAACGTTCCATATCCGAACCGAGTACTCAATTATCCATAGGGGGCCCAAAGGATTCCTTTACGGAAACGATACGAACTAATACCGCATTAATCCGGCGGCGGATAAAAAGCCCGAATTTATGGCTGGAATCGATGAAGCTGGGTACCGTTGCCCAAACCGATATCGCCATTATGTATATCAAGGGAATAGCGAATGAAAAAATTATCGGGGAAGTCAAAGAGCGGCTTAATCAAATTAATATTGATGCTGTGATGGCGGAGGGTTATATTGAGCAATTGTTTGAGGACCAAACTTGGACACCCTTTCCGACGACACATCATTCCGAAAGGCCGGATGTGATAGCGTCACATTTACTCGAGGGGAGAATTGCCATTTTAGTGGATGGAACACCCTTTGTTATTACAGTACCAGCTATTTTCGCTCAATTTTTTCAAGCGCCGGACGATTATTATGCCCGCTTTGATATTTCGACAAGTCTTCGCATACTACGAATTTTGGCTTTTTTAATCGCTCTGATGGGTCCAGCATTATATATTGCAGCGACAACCTTTCATCAGGAAATGATTCCTACCACTTTGGCCATTGCCATTGCTTCTCAAAGAGAGAATGTTCCTTTTCCGGCCTTTATAGAGGCTCTAATCATGGAAGTGACGTTTGAAATCTTACGGGAAGCAGGCTTGAGACTGCCAAGGGCAGTGGGTCAAGCGGTTTCCATTGTAGGTGCGTTAGTTATTGGGCAGGCAGCTGTTCAAGCGGGAATTGTATCGCCAATTATGGTTATTGTTGTATCAATTACAGCGATTGCCAATTTTTCAACGCCAACCTTTATGATGGCTATTGCAGCACGACTAATTCGGTTTGCTATGATGGCATTGGCTACCTTCCTTGGTTTATACGGAATTGTATTGGGACTTATGTTTATGTCCATTCATTTATGTGCACTGCGTTCTTTTGGGATTCCCTATATGATGCCGATTGCGCCTTTCAATGCTCAAAATCAGCAGGATATATTCATCCGATATCCTATTTGGGCTATGAAATACCGCCCTAAATTTATAAGTAAGGGAAATTTGGTAAGGGCTGGTGATAATCAGAAACCAATGCCTCCTAAACAAGAGGATAGTCAAGATTCGAAAGGTGAATCATGATGAGAAAAACCATGATGATTTTTTTACTAATCGGTTTGTTCATGCCGATTCTCAGCGCCTGCTGGAATCAAAAGGAGCTGACAGATTTAGCATTTGTAATGGCTATGGGTATTGATAAAGGAGAAAATCGGCGGTTTCAAGTTTCATTTCAAATTGTTATTCCGGGAAATGTAGCATCCGGACAAGGAGGCGGTGGCGGGGGTCAAGGTCTTCCAATTGCGGTCTATACTAGTTCAGGGGATACAATTACTGAAGCTGCTAGAAGAGCGACCCAAAAAATTTCGCGCCGTCTTTATTACGCCCATACCAATTTAATTGCCGTAAGCGAGGAAGTGGCGAAGGATGGACTTCTTGATATTCTTGATGCCTTGGATCGTGATCCGGAATTTAGAACGACCACTGAGATAGTCGTAGCAAGAAAAACTAGTGCAGAAAAATTGGTCTCAGCACTGGCAAATCTTGATAAACTGCCTGTCAATAAGGTGACAAAAGAAATTGAATCGACCGAAGCGCTGTTAGGTGAAAATATGAGAGTAAATATTGATGAGTTCATAAACGGTCTTATAAGTCATGGGAGGGAGCCGATCACAAATGGTTATAAAATTTCCGGCAACCAAAATATGTCTGGAAAATCAGATGATTTAAAGAACACAAGATCAGAGGCCGTTCTTTCTTCTTCAGGATTAGCGATTTTTAGGAATGGCAAGCTTGAAGGATGGATTGATCGAGAAAAGGCACGCGGTGTTGTCTGGATAATGGATAAGGTGAAGAGCACATCCATTAATATCGATTGGAATGGGAAAAAAAATGCCATCACGATGGCTCCGATACGCTCTAAAACAAAAGTTGCCGTAAATATTAAACAGGGGAAGCCTGTTGTAAATGTAGCGATCGAATTTGAAGGGTGGATAAGTGAAGCAAATACCACAGTGGATTTAACGGACCCGAAGGTAATCGAAAAAATTGATAAGTCCGTAGCAAATGAAATCGAAAAACAAATTCAGTCGACTATAACCGAAGTTCAAAAGAAGAAAAGTGATATTTTTGGATTCGGGGAAAGAATTCACCGAAAAAATCCTAAGCTTTGGAAAAAAATAAAAGGGAACTGGAATGAACGATTTGCGGAACTTGAAGTGAATGTAAAGGTAGATTCCTTTACACGTCGTGAAGGAATCCGGACGAAGCCATTTTGGTATGATATCAATCAATAAACCCTTAGTGAGGGGATAAGGATGGAAAACGCAAAAATTAAAGCATCCCAGATGTTTGTCCTCGTAGTCCTATTTGAAATGGGAAGTTCAATACTCGTTGGGCTTGGAGGAAGTGCAAGGCAAGATGCTTGGATTAGTATTTTATTAGGGCTGGCGGGAGGAATTTTAGTCTTTTTTATTTATTACCGGCTTTTTAAATATTACCCGGAACTTCCTCTGACAAGCTATCTACAAAAAATAACAGGAAAATGGATTGGCAGAATACTTGCCTTGTTCTATGTTGTCTATTTTATGTATGTTGCCACAAGAGTATTACGGGACTTCGGTGAGCTATTAACAACGACTATTTACACAGCCACTCCTCTAGTTGTCATTAACTCTTTAATGATTTTGACCATCATTTATGGGATTCATAAAGGATTTGAGGTAATTGCCAGAATTGGTGAGTTGTACTTCGCAATAATTTATTTTATGGCGATTTCCGGAATGATTCTTGTTACCGGTTCAGGGCTTATCCACTTTGAAAATATCCGTCCAATGCTCGAGAATGGAATGAAACCTGTACTTCGTACTTTTCTAAAAGAAACCCTTGTCTTTCCATTTGGGGAAATGATCGTTTTTACCATGCTTCTGCCATATTTGAACAATCCAAAAAAGGTCAAAATCGCCTGTATTGGGGGAATGGGTTTAGCGGGCATAAACATTGCCATTACCGCAATAGTCAACGTGGCAGTGTTGGGACCAGATCTTTTTGTTCGTTCTAATTTTCCATTATTAACAACAATTGGAAAAATACAATTGGCAAATTTTATTGAACGGCTGGATGTATTTTTTATGCTTTATTTGGTGATTGGCGGCTTTTTTAAAATAACCATTTTTTATTATGCCGCAGTGATTGGAGCGGCCGATTTATTCAAATTAAAAAGCCACCAAAAGCTGAATTTTCCAATCGGTTTTGTAATATTATTAGCATCTCTTATGATTGCCTCGAATTTTGCAGAACATATCGAGGAGGGGCTGAACGTTGTTACAATCTATTTATCTTGGCCCTTTCAAATCATCATCCCATTATTTTTACTAGTGATCGCCTTTTTTAGAAATAGAAAGAAGCAACCGAAACAGCAATCAAACCAACAGCATAATCAACAATCCAGTCAATCATAATTGCTTGGATCCTATATAGCAAAAAACAGCCTTACTTAACTCAGTGAAGGCTGTTTTTTGCTATCCTGATGGGATTGGACATAGCTTGCCTGTTGTATAGGGAGGACAATATGAACAGATGTGCCTTGATTTTCCTTGCTCTCAAAATGAATGGTGCCATGATGTGATTGAACAATTTTAAAGCTAACTGTTAATCCTAAACCAGTGCCTTTTTCTTTGGATGAATAAAAAGGTTCGCCAATTTTGGCAAGCCTTTTCTCAGAAATACCACAGCCATTGTCTTCGATAACAATCGAAATCGTTTCAGGCTCCATTTGTTTAAAAGAAATGGTAACCATGCCGCCATTCCCTGATGCTTCAATCGCATTTTTTATGATATTTATAAACAACTGTTTTAATTGGTTCGGCTCACATTCAATCGTCATATGGTCATTTGCAAAACGAGATTCAATCTGGACATTATGGTAACTGGCTTCAGAACTTAGTAATGAAATGACATCTTTTAAGAGTTTTTTAACATCCGCCTTTGTGAATTTTACGGCTTGAGGCTTCGCCAGTAATAGAAGTTCACCGACAATGTGATTAATTCGGTCTAGCTCATCGAGCATGATTTGATAATAAAACTGGTGTCTTTCATCCTCGACTTTAAGAAGCTGTACAAAGCCTTTAAGGGAGGTAAGCGGATTACGTATTTCATGGGCTACGCTCGCTGACAGTTCACCTACAACTGACAGCTTTTCGGTCCTTCTCAGGCGTTCTTCCCTTTCTTCAAGTTTTTTTACCATGTCCCTTTTTTCTGTTATATCGCGACCTATAACAACTAGTCCTTGTCTAGAGCCATCAGGATTAAATAGAGGGACCTTTATCGTGTCAAAAAATTTTGTTGACCCATTTGGAAGGGGGAGGGCCTCTTCAACACGGGTAATTTTTTTATTTTTCCAAGTTTCTTCATCTGAAATCTCACAATTTCTAAGAGCATCGGCATAAAAATCTGTATGCTCGGCTAACTCGGAATCTTTTTTACCTCGGTAATCAACATTTTCAAGCTGGAACAATTGTAACCCAAAATCATTGGCCTCAATCCATCGGCCTTGCCCATCTTTAAAGTTGACAAAATCCACCATCGAATTAATCAGGGTAGAAAGGCGCTGCTGGTCTTCCTTGGACTCATTCAATTCATTTGCTTTATTCATAAAGAAATAAATGAATGCCCCTGTGACCATTAAATAAAAAATTTCTTTGATTCTTGCTAATATTTCCATATAAGAATCTGGCACAAAATGTGCAACCAAATAGTTGGAACCATAAATCCATATTAAACTAGTAAAAAAGTAGATGATAATCAGCTTTTTTTTCTGCATGAAAATCTCCAATTCCCTATATAGGGTAATATATTTTTCTTTTATTAATATTACTAGATAATGGGTGATTTAGGAACATCATATTCATGGAAAAAATCAGTTGAGCAAAAATCTAGTAAATTCTTTTGCCGAGAATCAGCAAGTCTCTTTCAATTCCGTCTAATTCGGCTACATTTGGAAGATGGGCCCATTTTTCAAAACCAAAGCTGTTAAAGAGTTTGACGCTTGGCTCATTATGGGCAAATATAAAACCTAGCAAGGTTTTAATGCGAATTTTCGGACAGACGTCAATCGCTTTTTGGATCAAATATTTACCTAACTTCTTTCCGCGAAAATCGGGATGAATGTAAATGCTGATTTCAGCAGTAGCATTGTAAGCGGGTCTCCCATAAAAGGATTGGAAGCTTACCCAAGCACAAATTCTTTCATCATGTTCTACTGCCCATAAAGGCCGAAATTCAGGTGAATGATCGTGAAACCATCGCGTCCGGTTTTCAACACTGATAGGCTCTATATCTGCAGTCACCATTCTGCCTGGAATGGTTGTATTATAAATGTGAACAATAGCTTCTAAATCGTTTATTTCTGCATCCCTGATTCTGAATTCTTCAAACATGACCTAACACCCCAATAAGTTGAATAAATAACTAAATTTTATGGTAAACCTTCTACCATTCAAAATCAATAACCGCAGGATTATTAAAAAGAAAAAACCCTTTCCCGGAATGGTTTCCCGGAAAAAGGTTTTCCCCTGATTCGTTTCATTGCCAAATCCCTACCAGCGGTGAGCCTTGGCATTACTCCTTAAGATGATGTTGTTTTGCGACATTTGCGTTTCGCCATTCACCTGAGATTTCTGACGCTTATGCCTTGTCGAATTTTTTACAAACATATCCGAGTGTGCATCAATACGCTCCCTGTAGCTCATCAAATCACCTCAAATTAGGATTTCGAAACGATGATATTCGAATGGAATATCATCTTTATCATTTGTAAACATAATGAAAAATAGTCTATCTGAAAAAATTTTAAATATAAATTTAAATTTAAACTTGTTTTTTCTGAAATTTCGAAATAAAATAATCTTAAACATACCAACCGGTAGGTATGTAATAAACTAAACCGGCATAATATTAATGGCAGTAAAAAATACTAGAATCCTAGATTGGAGTGAAGGTCATGCATTTACGTTTAACAGACGAACAAAAAATGGTTCAGCAGACGATTCGAAAGTTTGTTGAAAAAGAACTAATGCCTTTAGAAAATGAAGTTCTAAGAAGAGAGCGGGAAGGCAAGCCAAGCCTGCCGGAGGGCAAATTACAAGAATTGCGGTTAAAAGCTAAGGAAGCTGGTTTCTGGGGAATTAACACACCAGAAGAATATGGCGGTGCCGATCTTGGACAAATGATGATGGCGCTTGTTTACATGGAGGTTTCCAAAACATTCGTACCATTCACATTTGGTGGCTCTGCTGACAACATCCTTTACTATGGTAATGAGGAACAAAAGAAAAAATACCTACTTCCAACTATTAACGGTGAAAAGAAATCCTGTTTTGCCATGACAGAGCCAGGTGCTGGATCTGATACGACAAACATTAAAATGACCGCTGTTAAAGATGGCAATGAATGGGTCCTAAATGGCGAAAAAACATTCATTACTGGCGGAAATGAAGCAGATTTCGTTATGGCAATAGCAATTACTGATAAAGAATTGCATCAAAAAACAAGAGGCCGTGAAGGTGTAACTTGCTTCATCGTTGACCGTGATATGGGCTGGAAATCGGAATTTATACATACCATGGGGGAATGGGGTCCGGCCGGATTGGTATTTGATAATGTACGCGTTCCGGAAGAAAATATTCTTGGCGAACTTCATAAAGGTTACAATCTTGGACTTGAGTGGATTGGCTTTGCAAGATGGGTTGTTGGCGCTAGAGCTGTTGGTACAGCAGAACGCTTATTGCAAATGGCGATTGATTATGCAAAAGAACGCGAGACTTTCGGCAAACCGATTGCTGAAAGACAAGCAATTCAATGGATGATTGCCGATAGTGCAGTTGATATTGAAGCAGCAAGATGGCTTGTGTTAAACGCAGCATGGACACTTGACCAAGGCGAAGATAATCGTCATTATGCATCCATGGCAAAACTTTATGGTGCCAATATGGGCAACCGTGTAGTTGACAAAGTTATGCAGATTCATGGCGGTATGGGTTACACAAGAGAATTGCCAATTGAGCGCTGGTACCGTGAAGCAAGACTTTGGAGAATTTACGACGGAACTGATGAAATTCAGCGCCTGATTATTTCTCGTAACCTGCTTAAGGGCCATGTGAAACTTGGTATTTAATAAGCTTATTGTAAGCGTTGTCTAAAAAAATAAACATACAGATGCAAGGAGGAACAAAAATGGCAGGAAGATTTGAAGGAAGAGTTGCGTTTGTCACTGGCGGAAGCCGTGGAATCGGCAAAGGGATTGTCGAGTATTTTGCAGAAGAAGGAGCTCGTGTTGCTCTTATCGACTTAAATGAAGAGGCATTAAGCGAAACAGCAAGCGAACTAAAAGAAAAAGGCTATGAAGTCTACGCTAAGGTTGCGAATGTCGTTGACCCTGAGCAGGTTGAGACTGCAGTAAAAGAGGTTCATGATGCTTTTGGCCGCATTGATATTCTTGTCAACAATGCTGGAGTAATCCGCGATAACCTATTATTCAAAATGACAGATGCCGATTGGCAAACGGTCATGGATGTGCACTTAAAAGGTTCTTTTAATGCCGCACGTGCTGCCCAAAAATACATGGTTGAGCAAAAATATGGCCGGATTATCAATATCTCTTCAACTTCTGCACTAGGCAACCGCGGTCAGGCAAACTATGCAGCAGCAAAAGCAGGCCTTCAGGGCTTTACGAAAACTCTTGCACTTGAACTAGGGCGTTATGGAATCACAGCAAACTCGGTTGCTCCTGGATTTATCGAAACGGATATGACAAAAGCAACGGCTGAAAGAATTGGAATTTCCTTTGAACAGATGATTCAAGGAAGTGTAGCGAATATTCCTGTCGGCAGAAGCGGTAAACCAGCGGATATTGCAAACGCAGTAGCGTTCTTTGCAGATGAGAAATCAGGTTTTGTTAACGGCCAGGTTATTTATGTTGCCGGCGGACCAAAATGTTAATTTAGGGGTGAGCTAAATTGTTCAAAGATCAAATTGGCAAGCGATCTAATAAAGTGAAAAATGCCGTAGAAAGAGGGGCCGTTAAGAAATTTGCTGAAGCCATTGGCGATTTGCATCCTATCTATTTTGATGAGGATGCAGGCAGACTCTCACGTTATCAAAAGAACATTGCCCCGCCAACCTTCCCAAGGGTATTTGAATATGGGGTGATTGAAGGCTTACACCTGCCTAATATAGGCTTGATTCATGGAGAGCAGTCTTTCCATTATGAGCGCCCATTATTTGTAGGTGAGGAAATTTATTGTTATTCTCAGGTGAAAAATTACTTTGAGAAAAAAGGGAACTTTGGAGAAATGGGCTTCCTGGTAATGGAAAACTGTGGTGAGGATTCAGAAGGAAATGTAATTTTCACTTCTAGTTCCACTGTAGTCATATCTGAAGCTGTAAGGAAGGTGTTGGCGAAATGAGTTCACTTACTCAATTGCAAACCGGTGATTCCTTAAAGGAAATCCAGTTATCACCCGTTTCCAGGATAGCCTTGATTAAATATGCAGGTGCTTCTGGAGATTTTAATCCAATCCATACTATTGACGAAGAAGCAACAAAAGCAAGCCTGCCGGGAATCATTGCCCACGGCATGTGGACGATGGGAAATCTGGCCAAACTGTTTACAGAGTATTATGAAGAAGGCTTCGTCAAGGATTACTCAATCCGTTTTAAAGGCATGGTTTTCTTAAATGACGTGATTACATTAAAGGCTTCTTTAAAGGATAAGGAAGATAATCAGCTTCGCTTCGATGTCCAGGCTGTGAACCAGCAAGGGAAGGATGTAATAAAAGGCGAAGTAGTATACCAGCTTTACTAACATGAGAGACAGAATTGCAGATTGAAGGACTAGACCCGGCACGAAAGATGGACTCCCCTCTGAATGCTGGGTTTATTGTTATCGGTTGTTGGTTGGGGCTCCAATCAGCATCAAAGTTTAATTTAAAAAGGGATGATTAATATGACGGTCAAATTAAAATTAAGTTATAAGCCGCCGGTATTTTCCTCAGTCGAAGAGGAACGCCAGCACTTAAAACAGAAATTGGCTGCTGCCTTCCGCTTATTTTCAAAATTTGGATTTGACGAAGGTGTTGCAGGACATATTACCGCACGCGATCCTGAACTGAAGGATCACTTCTGGGTAAACCCGTTCGGCATGCATTTCAGCCAAATCAGCGCTTCTGACTTAATTCTCTGCAATCATAAAGGGGAAGTTGTCGAAGGAAATTATCCGGTAAACCGGGCCGCATTCGCTATTCATTCGCAGGTCCATGCTGCAAGGCCGGATATTATTGCAGCTGCCCATGCCCATTCAGTCTATGGGAAGTCATGGTCTTCGCTGGGACGCCTTCTTGATCCAATCACACAGGATGCATGTGCATTTTATCAGGATCATTCCTTGTTTGATGATTTCACTGGAGTTGTTCATGAAATTGAAGAAGGCAGACGGATTGGCCAAGCGCTTGGTGATAAGAAAGCCTGTATCCTAAGAAACCATGGTCTTTTAACGGTCGGAAGATCCGTTGACGAGGCTGCCTGGTGGTTTATTACGATGGAGCGCTCCTGTCAGGCACAGCTTCTTGCTGAGGCAGTTGGTAAACCAGTAATTATTGATAATGAAAGTGCTAGCAATACCTATAATACTGTCGGTACTTCCAGTGCGGGATGGTTCCAGTTCCAGCCATTATGGAATCGGATTGTCAAGGAACAACCGGATTTATTAGATTAATCATGTTCTCTGAAGGGGGAAGTAAATTCCTTTCAGAGCCATACATATGGAATATGCAGGGGGAAGCAGCATGAAAATTGGCGTGGCCGGTACAGGTGCGGTCGGTGGTTATTTTGGCGGCCTTTTAAAAAAGGCGGGTAATGAGGTCATTTTTTTAGCGCGGGGAAACAATCTCGAAAGAATGAGGGAAAATGGGCTGACCATTGAAAGCGATTCCGAATCCTTCACAGTGGATGCAACGTTTACCGATTGTTATGAGGACTTTATGGATGTAGACCTGCTGTTGTTTTGTGTTAAGTCAACAAGCACAATGGAAATGGCTGAGAGGTTTACCCATGTATTAAAGGAATCATGCATGATTATGACTCTCCAAAATGGGGTAGATAATGAAGAATTTCTCGCTTCCATATTTGGCAGCGATCGGATCTTATCTGCTGCTGCTTATATTCAGGCAGGTGTGACGGAATCAGGAACAGTTAAACAAATCGGTGTCCCGCCAAAGCTGGTATTTGGAGCTTTAGAGGAAGATTTACAGGAAAGACTCAGTGTAATTCAAGAGCTATTTAACATTGCTAATATTGAAGCCTATCCAACTCGTGACATTTTAAAAATCAAGTGGAAAAAATTGCTTTGGAATGTCACCTTTAACCCATTGACAGCCTTAATAGAAGCAAAGGTTGGGGCTATTTATGAGGACAAGGGATTAAAAGAAACGGCGATAAAAATCTGTCAGGAAGCTATTGCTGTTGCAAGAGCAGCAGGGGTTGAAATCGAGGAAGACCAGTATGAAACAGTGATGATGCAAGGGCAGTTTGCCCAAGGTCACCAAACCTCGATGCTGCAGGATAAGCTTAAAGGGAGACCGCTGGAACTGGACTCTATTGCCGGTTATATCGTGAAAAAAGGAAAAGAATTAGGGGTAGAAACCCCAGTCCTCAATACTATTTATCATCTTTTAAACTTTCAAACGAGGAACGATTGAGTAATAAATGTGCTAAGAGAGGTGTTCAGAATTGCAAATACAACACAAACGTCCTTGGCTTGGCCACTATCCTGAAACTGCGGTATCTTCCATTGAATTTCCGGAAATGAGCCTTTACACATTTTTGGATCATACAGCTGAGAAATCCCCTGAGAATACGGCCATTATTTATGAAAATGAAAAGCTGACCTACCATGACTTGAAGGATAAGGTTGACCGGCTGGCAGGTGCTTGGAAAGAGCTTGGCGCAGCAAAAGGAGATCGGCTGGGGTTGATGGTCGGAAATCACCCTATATATGTTGTATCCTATTATGCAGCCCTGAAGCTTGGGATGATTGTCGTGCAAATCAATCCGCACTATACATCAAGGGAACTGCTTGAAATATTCAATGATTCTGAAACCGCTTATTTGGTAGCTGAGCCGGATGGTCTCGAGAAAATTGCGAAGATTTCCGAAATTTATTCATTTAAGCAGATATTTTCTACAGGTGATTCGCAAACCAATGACATTCCAACTATTTCGGAATTGATTGAAAAAGCCGTTCCTCTACAGGAAACATGTTCAATTTCAGCTAAGAAGGACATTGCAGTAATTCAATATACCGGAGGAACAACCGGTAAAAAGAAAGGCGCCATGCTGACGCATTTTAACTTGAGCGCGAATGTGTTGCAGAGCAAGGTTCTTTATGGAAGTACAATGGTATACGGACAGGAAATCATTTTGACCGCAACCCCGCTTTACCATGTTTACGGAATGACGAGCGGCATGAACCTGCCGATTTACCTTGGGGCAGCCATTCTATTAGTAAACCGTTTTGAGCTTGAGAAGGTTCTAAGGCTCATTCAAACTTACAGGCCTACTTTCTTCCCGGGTGTTCCAAAAATGTATAATGCTTTTGCCAATTACCCGGAAATTGATCAATATGATTTAACCTGCTTTAAGGTCTGTACAAGCGGGTCGGCTCCATTGCCGATTGAAATTATGAAAAAATTGAAAGACTTGACGGGAGTGCCGATTGGGGAAGGTTATGGACTATCAGAAACTTCTCCTACGACCCATCGGAATCCGCCTGATGGCGTTAGCAAAATAGGCAGCATCGGGATTCCATTGCCAGCAACGGACTGCCGGATTGTTGACGAAAATGGTGTGGATGTACCGGAAAAGACAATCGGCGAGCTCTTAATTAAGGGGCCGCAGGTCATGCTTGGATACTGGAATAAACCAGAAGAAACAGCACAAGCACTAAAGGATGGCTGGCTCTATACAGGTGACTTGGCAACGATGGATGATGAGGGATACTTTTATATCGTCGGACGAAAAAAAGAAATGGTGATTGTCGGGGGATTTAATGTATATCCCCAGGAGGTTGAAGGGGTTTTATATGAACATCCCGCTGTACTAGAAGCAGCTGTAGTCGGAATTCCGGATAAGGTAGCCGGCGAAATCGTCAAGGCCTATATTGTTCTAAAAGCCGGTAGAGAAATTGATATTCAAGAATTAAAGGAACATTGCTACCAAAACCTGACCCGCTACAAAGTACCGAAACAATTTGAAATAAGAGAATCCCTGCCTCGAAACACAGTAGGAAAGCTCTTAAAAAGAATCCTTGTAGAAGAAGAAACAAAAAAGGCTTAAAGCATAACGGAGGGATTTAGTCATGAACTTTGAACTGGATGAAGATATTCTTTTTTTAAAAAAGAATGTAAGAGAATTTATTCAAACTGAAGTCGAAGCGGTTGCGATGCAAATTGAAGAGGAGAACCAAATTCCGGAAAGAATTATCAATATGTCAAAAGAGATGGGGCTTTTCGGTTTAAGTATTCCTGAGGAATACGGCGGGCTTGGAATTGGCATGGTCGGCAAATGTGCCCTATACGAGGAAATCGGCCAGACGCACAATGGCTATACCACGTTAATTGGCGCCCATACAGGTATCGGTTCGGTCGGGATTGTTGAAATGGGAAATGAGCAGCAAAAGCGTAAGTACTTGCCGGAAATGGCAAGCGGTGAAAAAATTGGCGCATTTGCCTTAACCGAACCTGAAGCGGGGTCCAATGCTGCTAACTTGAAAACAACGGCTGTTCGTAAGGGCGATAAATATATTCTAAACGGCTTGAAGCATTATATTACCAATGCTACTGAGGCCAGCGTGTTCACTGTGATGGCTGTGACCGACCCATCTAAAGGGGCCAAGGGCATCACCTCGTTCATTGTTGAAAAGGATTCCCCCGGCTTCAGGGTGGGGGCCGTTGAGAAAAAAATGGGCTTAAGAGGGTCTCATTCAGCAGAATTGATTTTTGAAGATTGCGAGGTTCCAGTGGAAAATGTGCTTGGTGAAGAAGGGCAGGGCTATATGAATGCCTTGAAAATTCTTGCCAACGGACGTGCTGGTTTGGCTTCCCGGAATTTGGGCTCCTGCCAAAAGCTTCTCGATATGTCAACGCGATATGCGCTTGAGAGAATTCAATTTGGCAAACCAATCATCAGGAATCAGGCAGTCAGTCATATGCTTTCCGAGATGGCCGTAGATATCGAAGCATTGCGGTCGTTTACGTATCGCGTTGCCTGGATGGTTGATCAGGGAATGAAGGTCATCAAGGAAGCAGCGATGCTGAAGCTATACGGTTCCGAGGTATACAATCGTGTTGCTGATAAGGCCGTTCAGATCCATGGAGGAATTGGGTATATTGCAGACTATCCGATTGAACGCTTTTATCGTGATGCGCGGATCACAAGAATCTATGAAGGAACTTCAGAGATTCAGAAAAACATTATTGCTGCGCAGTTAGAGAAGGAATACAGCTAAACTATTAATCTAGGGAAAGGGTGATTTAGAATGCAAAATGATATTGTCATTTTAAGTGCAGTAAGAACACCAGTTGGGAGATATGGCGGCACATTAAAAAGCCTTAATTCCGGGCAGTTGGCAGCGGTTGCGATTAAAGAGGCTATTGATCGCGCCGGTATTAAGCCTGAGCAAGTAGATGAAGTGATTTTAGGAGAGGTTAGACAAACGACAGAATCCTCCAATGTAGCCAGAGTCGCTGCGCTTCGGGCTGGGGTTCCGGAAACAGCGCCGGCATTTACGATTAACCGTTTGTGTGCATCAGGAATGCAGGCAGTTGCTTCAGGGGCGCAGCAAATCGCATTTGGGCATGCAGACATTGTAGTTGCTGGGGGAACTGAAAGCCTCAGCAATGCTCCTATTTACCTAAGAAACTCCCGTTTTGGCGGTGACAATCCAAAGCTGGTTGATTCCAATGCCGAGGCCGGCCAACAGCCTCAGGAGACATACGGCAGCGGGCTTGGAATGGGGATAACGGCGGAAAATGTCGCTGAAAGATTTTCGATTTCCCGCGAGGACCAAGATGCCTTTGCGCTAGAAAGCCAGCGCAGGGCAGCTGCCGCCATCAGTGAGAAACGCTTTGCGGACGAGATTGTCCCTGTAGAAGTTAAAGGGAAAAAAGGATCCGTTTGGTTTACAGAGGACGAACATCCAAGACCTGATACAACCATCGAGGCATTAAGCCGCCTAAAGCCGGCGTTTAAACAAAATGGCACGGTTACGGCTGGTAATGCCTGCGGGCGGAATGACGGGGCAGCTGCGCTTGTATTAACATCAGGCAGCCATGCCGAGAAATTAGGCTTAAAACCGATGGCGCGAATTGTCGATTGGACTGCTGTTGGAGTATCACCTGAAGTTATGGGTATCGGCCCGGTTCCTGCAGTGAAAAAACTCCTTGAACGTACAGGCTTAACGCTTGACGAGATAAGTTTAATCGAACTGAATGAAGCGTTCGCTTCGCAATCACTTGCTGTTATTCGTGAGTTAAACTTAGATCCGTCCCGAGTGAATGTCAATGGTGGTGCGATTGCTTTGGGCCATCCGCTTGGTGCCACGGGTGCGAAGATTATGACGACTCTGATTTATGAATTGAAACGCCGTGGTGAAAAATACGGAATTGCCACCCTTTGCGTTGGCGGTGGCCAAGGAATGGCAATCCTAGTTGAAGCAGTTAATCAATAGGAAAGGGCAGTAAATGTGAAATTACCAGTGACGAGATCGACATTTTTTGAATACTTGGGTTTTAACAGTACTAAAACCGACACGTTTCACCTTGATTTGCCGCTTCAGGCTATTTTGCTGCAGGATGACGGCACTGTCCATCCTGGCGTTTTTTCCACAATGCTGGATATTTCTATGGGGGCGACTGCCTCTCTGGAAACAAATTCGTTTGCAACGACAATTCACCTTAACGTGTCCTTTTTTGACCTTAGCCCGAAAGAAAACTATCATGCAAAAACAAATATAGTGAATATCGAGGGAAAAGTCATAACAGCTGAGGGAATCGTTTACGGGCAGGATGGTGCTGTTGCTGCCAAGGCAATAGGCATGTTTAAGGCAAGTCCAATTAAACAATGAAGAAATTGAAAGGTGGTGATAGGGTGCCCCGACTGGATTGGGAGATATATGAAATGATAGAAAGGAATCCATTTTTCAAGCATATCGGATTTGAACTCGTAAATTCCTCAGAGAAAGAGATTTTGCTGAAGCTTTCAATAAAAACCGACCTGCTAAATACGAATAAAACCCTGCATGGAGGAGTTCACGCCTCGATGCTTGATACGGTGCAATCAATCGCTCTCCGTTCCCTATATCAATGCCCGGTTACAGCTATGAATCTGGATGTTCACTATTTTGCTCCAGCAAATACCGGTTATCTTTTTGCAAGGGCTAAACTTCTCCAAAAGGGCTATAAAATGGCTGTGCTGGAAGCGGAAATTATTGACGAGAATACAACATTAATTGCCAAAGGAACCGGTACCTATAAGATAGTTAGAAATGCATAGAGAAGAAATTTCTAAATATTATTTTTAAAGAAATTTCGACTTGAAATAGTAGATTAATATAGAAATTTCTTTCGTTGCATGTTCTTGCTAATCTAATAAAAGTCAATTAAATTACGGTAATTTATAGTAATCAGAAAGCGCAATGGAAAAAATACATCTAAAAATATGTTTCTACTATATTAATGAGAAAATTGTCGAAAATATCGAATTGAATATTCGAAAAATTTTTAATAATATTAGGTTATTCGACATACCAACTAGTTAGTATGTAGAAAAAAGAGGAGTGGTAAGGATGAATTTTAGTTATTCCGATAAGGTAGTAGAATTGCAAAAAAAGCTTACTGAATTTATGGAAGAGTATATTTATCCAAATGAACAGCTCTATCATGATCAAATTGATAAAAACGATCCATTTTCAAATATTCCGCCGATCATGGAAGAATTAAAAGAAAAGGCAAAGCAGGCTGGTTTATGGAACTTATTTTTACCAGAGAGTGAATATGGTGCCGGTTTAACGAACCTCGAATATGCACCGCTTTGCGAAATCATGGGACGTGTCCATTTTGCGCCAGAAGTGTTTAACTGTGCTGCGCCTGATACCGGAAATATGGAAGTATTGGTCCGTTACGGGACTGAAGAAGATAAAGAAAAATGGCTGAAGCCGTTATTAAATGGCGAAATTCGCTCCTGTTTCTCAATGACAGAGCCGGACGTTGCATCATCAGATGCTACCAATATTCAAGCAAGTATTGTCCGTGATGGCGATGAATACGTCATCAATGGAACAAAATGGTGGTCATCGGGTGCTGGAGACCCTCGCTGTAAGATTGCAATTGTAATGGGTAAAAATGATCCTACTGCACCAAAGCATGAGCAGCAATCGATGATTCTAGTACCGCTCGATTCTCCTGGAGTCACAATCAAACGAGTTACAACTGTATTTGGTTATGACCATGCACCGCATGGACATGCCGAAATTGAATACAACAATGTTCGTGTACCGGCTTCAAATATGCTTTGGGGCGAAGGTAAAGGCTTCGCAATCGCGCAGGGACGTCTTGGACCTGGAAGAATTCATCACTGCATGAGAACCATCGGTGCAGCTGAACGTGCACTTGAGCTTCTATGCAAACGCGTTCAGGAACGGACAGCATTCGGTAAAAAAATTGCCGAGCAAGGCGTAGTTCAAGAATGGATTGCCGAAGCGAGAATCGATATCGAGCAGGCCCGTTTACTTACATTGAAAGCTGCCTACATGATGGATACGGTTGGAAATAAAGAAGCAAAAGGCGAAATCGCCATGATTAAAGTGGTTGCCCCTAACATGGCATTAAAGGTAATTGACCGTGCCATTCAGGCATTTGGTGCTGCCGGTGTAAGCCAGGACACTCCTCTTGCTGCAAGCTGGGCCAATATCCGTACACTAAGATTAGCTGATGGTCCGGATGAAGTGCATAAGCGCGCGATTGCCCGCTACGAATTGAAAAAATACCGTTAATCGTATTAGGAGGAAAAAATAGATGCATGTTAAAGAACTTTTTGATTTAACAGGTAAAGTCGCCATTGTAACAGGCGGCGGCCGAGGACTTGGCCAGCAAATTGCCGAAGGCTTTGCGGAGGCAGGCGCCAATGTAGTAGTCTGTTCCCGTAAACTTGAGGCCTGTGAGGAAGTAAGTGAAGGCTTAAAAAAGATTGGAGTCGAGAGTCTAGCACTAAAATGTGATGTCTCCAATCCTGAAGATGTTAGAAACGTTGTCGAACGAACAATGGAAAAATTCGGACGCATTGACATTCTCGTCAACAACAGCGGTGCATCTTGGGGAGCACCTGTCGAGGAAATGCCGCTTGAGGCTTGGAATAAGGTAATGAATACGAATGTTACCGGAACCTTCTTAATGTCCCAGGCAGTCGGAAGAGTGATGATTGAACATAAGGGCGGCAAAATCATTAATATTGCTTCTGTCGCTGGGCTGCAGGGATCGAACCCAAAATACATGAATGCGATTGGCTATAATGCCAGCAAAGGGGCAGTTATTACCTTCACAAAGGATTTAGCTGTGAAATGGGGCCATCATGGTATTTATGTTAATGCAATTGCACCGGGATTCTTCCCAACAAAAATGTCAAAAGGGCTGCTTGATGCTGGCGGTGAGGCCATCTTAGAAGGCACTCCATTACGTAAGTTTGGGACTGACACAGATATGAAAGGTGTAGCATTGTTCCTGGCATCACGAGCTTCGGACTTTGTAACCGGGGAAATCGTTGTTGTAGACGGCGGCTCACATGTAATGTAAGAAATTAAAAGATCGTAATTATAAAAAAGCAGGAGGGGATTTGCTTAATGAAAAGAGATGCTGTCATTGTTTCGGCAGTTAGAACTGCCATTGGCAGACAGGGAGGCGCACTAGCGAGCGTTCCAGCACATGTTTTTGGAGCTGAAGTAATTAAAGAAGCAGTTAAAAGGGCAAATATCACGCCTGATATGATAGACGACGTTTTTTTGGGAAATGTTTTATCAGGCGGTGGAAATATTGCGAGATTAACTGCATTGCAGACGGGACTATCCATCGAAATTCCTGGCGTGACAGTCGATAGGCAGTGTGGATCTGGAATTAATGCTATTAATCTGGCAGCCCAGGCAATTAAAGCTGGGGATGGAGATATCTATATTGCCGGCGGGACAGAAAGCATGAGCCGTGCTCCTTACTTGATGGACCGGCCGGAAAAACCGTATGGTGCGAATCCTCCAAGTTTCCGGAAATCGCAGCTCTCTCCTAAAGAAATAGGCGATCCGCCAATGGGGATTACGGCCGAAAATCTCGTGAAAAAATACAATATTACGCGGGAAGAGCAGGACGCATTCGCACTCCAAAGCCAGCAGCGGATGAAAGTTGCCATGGAAGAAGGACGCTTTGATGAGCAAATCGTTCCTATCGCCATACCTGTTAAAAAAGGTGAGCCGATTGTTTTTATTAGTGATGAGCATCCAAGGCCGGAAACGACCATTGAGGGTTTGGCAAAGCTTCCGCCAGCATTCCTCCAGGATGGAACAGTCACAGCAGGCAGCAGCTCAGGCCTAAACGATGCTGCATCGGCCCTAGTTATCATGTCACGGGAAAAAGCAGAGGAATTAAATTTAACTCCACTAGCAGTTATCCGTCACTATGCAGTCGCTGGTGTTGACCCGAATATCATGGGAATCGGCCCAGTTCCGGCTGTTAGAAAGGTTCTCGAAAAATCAGGATTATCCATAGAAGACATGGACTTAATCGAAATCAATGAAGCTTTTGCCGCTCAAGTAATCGCTTGCAACCGCGAGCTTGAAATGAATATGGAAAAAGTCAATGTTAACGGAGGGGCCATCGCCCATGGTCACCCGCTGGGAGCAACAGGTGCCATCCTCGTCACCAAAGCCTGCTACGAACTAAAACGCACCGGCGGAAGATATGCCCTTATCACCGCCTGCATTGGCGGCGGCCAAGGAATCGCAACAATCATCGAGAGCGAATAAAAACAAGGTACTGACTGTCGTGGTACTCATCGGTGTCAGGCACCCAACTTGACCAAACACCTTATTTAAAGGGAAAAAGTCAATCTTGGTGTCAGACGCCACCTACCACTACAGCGGCACTTTAGTTTTAATGCTGAAAGGATAAACCGATGAAGCGAAAGATAATGGAGACGGGGATTTTACTATTCGATAAAAATGGGTTTAAGTCAACTTCAGTACAGGATATTGTCCAGGAACTGGGTGTAACGAAGGGTACGTTTTATTATTATTTCAGTAGTAAAGAGGAATTGTTAAAGGAAATTCACCTGTTGTATATTGAGTCAATAATCAAACAGCAGGAAGAAATCATGAATAATCCTTTCTATGATTTTGCCAAAAAGCTGCATGAGATTATCCTAATGCAGATTAGCACCATTAGAATCGAACTGAGAAGTGCTCGAATATTTACCAGAGAAATGCGGCATTTAAGCAGAGATAATTTCCTGGAAATCAAGGAAAAACGAAGCGCATTTCGTCATAATGTCCAAAAATTAATAGAAGAAGGTATCACACAAGGAATCCTCCAAAAGGGCCGTGCCGATATAATAACAATGGCTATCCTTGGCATGACCAACTGGAGCTATTATTGGTTCAGCCCGGAGGGAGAAGTCCCTGAAGAAAAGGTTGCGGATATCTTTCTTGACCTTATTTTAAACGGAATTAGCAATGATAGCGTTTACACGCCTAACATCTAGCATTCTTGCAAAAAGGAGAGATCGAGATTGTTAACTCTTCATTATCAACATTGGCCAAATATCCCAAAATCATTGAATGTCCCTGCCACTTCACTCTATGACAATCTAAGAGTCAGTGCAAGCCGTTATCCTGACCAGGATGCTATCTTCTACTATGGGAATAAATTGACTTACCAGCAATTAGATGAAGAAGTAAATGCCCTGGCCGGATACTTAGAGCATGAGTTAGGCGTAAAAAAAGGGGACAAAGTCCTGCTCTTTATGCAAAATTCCCCGCAATTTGTGATTGGTTTCTACGCCATTCTAAGGGCCAACGCTGTTGTAGTTCCAATTAACCCAATGCTAGTTGCGGATGAATTGGAATTTTACATTCGCGACTGCGGAATTAAAACAGCAATTGCCGGACAAGAACTCTTAGACCGAGTGCAGCCTCTGTTAGGAAAAACCTCCTTGGAGCACCTGCTCCTTGCAGCCTATTCAGATTATATAGGTGAAGGATTTGAAAAAATGCTTCCAAAAGAGGTGGAGGCACAAAGATTAGTGGTGAACAATCCTAATCATTACAACTGGGTTGATGCGATTCAGGCAAATCTCACTCCATCGGAACATACGGCAAAAGGTGATGATTTGGCTGTTATGCCCTACACATCAGGGACAACAGGTCTTCCAAAAGGTTGTATGCATACTAACCGGTCAGTCAATGCGAATACTGTAGGCTGCTACCACTGGTCCTCTACAACACCAAATGCTATCCATCTAATGACCTTGCCGCTTTTCCATGTGACGGGTATGGTGCACAGCATGCACATGCCAATTTTCAGCGGCAGTATGATGGTTATTATGACGAGGTGGAATCGGGATGCGGCAGTGGAACTAATAAAGAGCCTGGGCTGCACACATTGGGTCACGATCGCCACTATGATTGTCGATTTTCTTGCTAATCCAAATCTGAAGGTGGAGGACATAGCTTCCTTAACCTATCTTGCTGGTGGAGGAGCAGCTCTTCCAGAAGCGGTCGGTGAAAAATTATTTAACCTGACGGGATTGCGATTTGTCGAAGGTTATGGACTATCAGAAACGATTGCTCAGACCCATTTCAATCCGCCGAATCGACCAAAAATGCAGTGTCTTGGAATCCCTTCCTACGATGTCGATGCTAGAATTATTGAGCCGTCAACTGGAAAGGAACTTGGTGTCGGTGAAGTCGGTGAAATTATTGTCAATGGACCGCAGGTAATGATTGGCTACTATAACCGCGATGACGAAAACCGGGAAGCATATCTTGAGATTGAGGGGAAAAGGTTTTTCCGTACTGGGGATATTGGCCGTTTTGATGAAGATGGATACTTCTTTATGGTCGATCGTGTTAAACGCATGATTAATGCCTCCGGATTCAAGGTATGGCCAACTGAAGTCGAGTCATACCTTTACAAACACCCTGCTATTCAGCAAGCCTGTGTCGTGGGCGTACCTGACCCTAGAAGAGGGGAAACCGTTAAAGCTTTTGTCATCTTAAATGAAGGGTATGAAGGCAAAGTCAGCGAGGGTGAAATTATCGAGTGGTCTAAGCATCATATGGCTGCCTATAAATATCCAAGATTGATTGAGTTCAGAGAGGTGTTTCCTATGACCTCCAGCGGCAAAATTCTCTGGCGCACCCTTCAGGAGGAAGAAAATGAAAAGGTTCAGAATCAGGTTATTTAAACGTTTATGATCAAGAGGGCCAACCATAGTGATGGCCCCTCTTGAAAAAATTATACTAACTAACACAAAGGAGGAGAGCAATGGATATTCTAATTCAGCAGTTGTTTAACGGTTTAACCATAGGGAGTGTTTACGCCCTGGTAGCGTTGGGCTTAACCCTAGTTTATGGAATTTTGCACATTCCAAACTTTGCTCATGGTGCACTATACATGATGGGCGGATACATAACGCTAACCATGATGACCAAATTTGGACTTCATTATTGGATTGCGATCTTTGTTTCAATTATTGTTGTAGGTTTTATTGGTGTCTTAATGGAAAGGCTTGTCTTTCACCCTCTTCGGGAATCGCCGCCAATCCAAGATAAAATTGCTGCCATTGGTATTCTCTTATTCCTGGAAGCATTCGCACAATATACCTGGGGAGCAGAATACCAGAGCATGCCTTCACCATATGGCCAAGTTGTAGAAGTATTTGGATTAACGCTGACAATGCAGAGAATTCTTATTGTAGTCGCTGCAGTTATCGTTATGATTCTATTAAATCTTTTCTTAAGAAAAACTTATACCGGTTCCACCATCATTGCGATGTCCCAGAATCGTGAAGGTGCAAACCTCGTGGGGATCAATACTACCCGGGTAGCCATGCTGACCTTTATGATTTCAGGCGGACTTGCAGCTATCGCTGCATCCATATCGGCACCAATTAACCTTGTGTTCCCAGGGATGGGGCAGCTAGTTATATTAAAAGCGTTTGTCATTATTATTCTTGGTGGAATGGGCAGTATCCCAGGGGCGATTGTCGGCGGCTATATTATCGGCTTCAGCGAAAGCTTGGGAGCGACCTACATTTCAAATGACTATAAGGACATTATTGCCTTTTTTATCCTCGTTATCATTCTTACGGTTAAACCAACCGGATTGTTTTCAAAGGGGGGACATTAATGTCAGCGGTATTGAACAAAAGAAATATAATTATTCTGTTTGTATTGGTTTCTCTTGTTTTTCCATTAATAACAACAAATACCTATTTGATTCACGTAATGACTCTGGCGTTTATTTGGATGATTGGGGTTTATGGACTTAACTTGCTCGCAGGCTATACTGGTTATCTTTCTTTGGCACACGCAGGATTCTTTGCGATTGGCGCTTACGGTTTGGGGATTTTAACAGTAAAAGCCCATATGAGTTTCTGGCTTGCCTTTGTCTTATCGCTGTTGATTACTGGTTTGCTAGGATTGATAGTAGGTTTGATTGCATTAAGATCGAAAGAACATTTTTTCGCTATCTACACATTGTGCTTAGGTTATATAATTTATCTCGTGATTGACAAATGGGAAAGTTTAACAGAAGGTGTTCGTGGTCTGATCGGGATTCCTGCACCTCAAGGCTTTGGCCCGATTAAATTTGAGACGGAAAAATCGCATTATTATCTTGTTTTATTTTTCCTTCTCCTTGTCATTTTGGTCATGTACCGAATTGTTCATTCGCTGTCTGGAAGATCGTTCATTGCGATTCGAAATAGCGAAGACTTAGCGCTGACGATTGGAATTTCAACGGCAAGAAATAAATTAACAGTCTTTGTATTATCTACTTTATTTGCTGGCCTTTCCGGCGCTTTGTATGCGTCCTTTGTACGCTTCATCGGCCCAGATATCGGAAACACTGCGGTTATCTTTGATATGTTAACTTACCTGATTGTTGGTGGTATTGGTACACTTACCGGTCCTCTGATCGGTACTCTGCTTGTCATTTGGCTTTCTCAGCTGCTTCAAGATTTTCAGCAGTACCGCATGCTCATTTTCGGACCACTTTTAACGCTTCTCGTTATTTTTTATCCGCGCGGAATCGTTGGCGGCGTCACAGACATCTACCGGAAGCGGATGGCCAAGAAGGAAAAACAGTTGGCTGGCAAGAAAGATTCGTATATTCAGAGTGACCTTGGTGCTAAAAATCAGGTTAAGGAGGGATAGGCATGATTTTTTTAGAGACAAAAAACCTGACAAAGAAATTTGGCGGCAACGTGGCAGTCAACAATGTCGATTTCACGGTTGAAAAAGGGAAAATCAATGCCATCATTGGTCCCAATGGGGCAGGGAAATCTACTTTTTTCAACTTAATTAGCGGCTTCCATAGTCCAAGCTCAGGTCAAGTTATTTTCAAAGGCCAGGAAATTACTAAACTGCCTTCTAATAAAATTGCCGAGCTTGGGGTAGCACGGACGTTCCAAACAACCAACCTTTTTGATCAGGCGACCGTATTGGACAATGTTATTGTCGGGCATCGCCTGCGTACAAAATCCAATCTCTTTGATGCTATATTGAGAACTTCAAGGCTCAAGAGGGAAGAAGAACAATGTCGTGAAAAAGCGATGGAAGTCCTTGAATTCGTTGGTTTAGAGCATTTAGCAGGAAAACTGGCCGGGGGGTTAACACAGGAAGAGAAGAAACGAACAGCGTTCGCGTTAGCACTCGCCACTGACCCGGAAATTGTCTTTCTTGACGAACCGGCCGGCGGGGTGAATCCCAGCGAAACAGATGGCCTGGCTGAATTAATGCAGAAGATGGTCGATAAAGGGATTACGGTCTGTTTGATTGAACATAAAATGCAAATGATCATGAGAATAGCCCATAAAATCATGGTGCTTAACTACGGTGAAAAAATCGCAGAAGGAAGACCGGATGAAATTCGTAATAACGAGACGGTCATTAAGGCTTATTTGGGAGGGAGTGCCAGTGCTTAAACTTGATAATGTCTCTGTCAAATACGGAAGCTTTACTGCCGTTCACGACATTAATATTGAGGTAAATGCGGGTGAGATCGTCGTATTGTTGGGCTCAAATGGTGCTGGAAAGAGTACAACTTTCCGGGCCATCAGCGGCCTTAACAAACCATCAACAGGTGAGATTATTTTTGAAGGCAAGAATTTAAATAAGTCGTCTGCCGACCAAACAGTTGCATGGGGAATTGGCCAGTGCCCGGAAGGAAGAAAGCTGTTTCATGCCATGTCTGTGGAGGAAAATCTAAGAATGGGTGCATATGTCCATCGCCGGAAGAAAGATCAAATCAAGCACTCACTAGAGCACGTGTACGAATTATTCCCGATTTTAAAGGATAAGCGTCACGATCCAGCTGGTTCTTTAAGTGGAGGACAGCAGCAAATGGTGGCCATCGGCAGAGCACTCATGTCAAAGCCGAAGCTAATGTTATTGGACGAGCCTTCGATTGGACTAGCTCCATTAGTCGTTGAACAAATGTTTGAGGTTATCCAAAAAATTAACAAAGAGGGAACAACCATTCTATTAGCCGAACAAAATGCCAATGCAGCGTTAAAAATCGCGGATAAAGGCTACGTGTTTGAAAACGGAACAATTGTCCTTAAAGGTACGTCTGCAGAATTGTTTGCTAACGATGAGGTAAGAAAAGCCTACATCGGTGCGTAAGAACGCGGGTCAAGCGGTCTTGAACTGAAACGTTCAAACGCTCGACCCACTAGCAATAACAGCATTCCTTTTTGGAGGGGGTGGTTGTCGGCAATACGAAATATTTTCTTACCAAACATTTTAAAAAAATTTAGGGGGAAAACCAATGAAAAAAATGAAATCGGTATTTATGATTATTTTTACCTTAGTAATGGTATTCAGCCTTGCTGCTTGTAATAGCACAAGCGAGAAGACTGCTGGAAATAAGTCTGCTTCAGGCGGCGGAGACAGCAAATCCGGAGATGCTGGAACGGTTAACATTGGTTACTCTGGGCCATTAAGCGGACCTGCTGCATTCTACGGCGAGCGTACATTAAACGGAGTCAAAATGGCTGTAGAAGAAATTAATGGCGCTGGCGGGATCGAAGTTAGCGGCAAAAAGTACAAGTTTAATATTGTCTCTCTTGACGATAAATACCTGCCAAACGAAACTGGAGCAAACGCAAAAAGATTGCTTCAGGAAAACAAGACGCCAATCATCTTCACTCCACACAGCGGCGGCGTATTTGCAATGCAGGTGTTCAACCAGCAGGATAAATTCATCATTGGTGCTTACACAAGTGAACCGAAAGTATCTGATGTTGGCAATAAGCTGACTGTCCGTATTCCTCCACGTTACGATGGGTATTTAAAGCCGTTTACAGATTATGAAATGGAGAAATTTGGTAAGAAAATCGCCTTCCTTCCAACTGCTTCTCAATACGGCAAGGATTGGTCTGAAAAGCTGAAGCCTTATTGGGAAAAACAAGGCGGCAAGGTTGTATACGAATCTGCGATTGACTTTGCAAAAGAAACAGACTTCTTTACAGTTGTAACGAATGCATTGAAAGAAAAGCCAGATGTCCTATTCGTCGGTGGTCCTTCTGAGCCAACAGCAAAAGTAATTAAGCAGGCTCGTGAACTTGGCTTTAAGGGTGGGTTCATCGTTATGGACCAAGCCAAAATGGACGAAATGAAGAAAGTAACAGGTTCATATGAAATGCTAAATGGGGCAATCGGCGTTATGCCATTAGCTGAGTCCAAAATCAGCCCGGTTATTCCTGATTTTGTTAAGAAATATCAAGACAAGTATAAGGAAGTCCCAGGTTCTGAAGCAGGACTTAACTATATTGGAATGTATATCTTTGCGGAAGCAATGAAGGCTGCCGGCTCTGTAGATGATGCAGAGAAAATCCAAGCAGCAATGCAAAAAGGTGTAGAGAATGTACCTGAAAATGCAAAAGTTTATATCTTTAACAAATTTGATGGCGGCGGCTTCGATGGTGATTTAGAAGTTGCAGCGGTTGAAAATGGTAAGATTGTACCTATTAAAGTTAAATAATAACAGTTAAAAAACTAGTTCTAAAAATAAATTCCCCCTTGAAGGAAGGTTTTCAAGGGGGAGTTTTCATTTATATTAGTGTTTTTACATTTGTCACCTTTAATCGGTTAATAGCATCTATATAGGCATTGGCACTGGCAACAATAATATCCACGTTAATCGCTCTTCCCGAAACCATTTTATCATTGTTCCGGACTTTAACAAAGACCTCTCCTATTGAGTCTTTTCCCTTTGATATAGAATTGATTTTATAGTCAATTAACTCAAGCTCAAGGCCAAGCGCTGAATCGATTCCTTTGTAGATAGCATCAATCGGCCCATTTCCATCTCCAATTCCTTCGATATCGGTATTTTCAGCTCCGATGATGTTGACAAAAGCACGATATTGGTTATGATTTAGGATCTGTAAGCTAAAGTCATTAAACGTAAAGGAAGAAGGAGCTGCATTTTTCGGCTGGGTTTCCAACAGGGCAATAATATCTTCATCAAAAATATCCTTTTTCCGATCTGCCAATTCCTTGTATTTTTTGAAAATCTCTTTTAGTTGAGCTTCGTTTACCGAATACCCGAGTTCTTCATATCTCTTTTTAAGCGCATTTCTTCCTGATAGCTTACCTAGAACTAATTTTGTTTCATTAAAACCAATACTTTCTGGCGTCATGATTTCGTAGGTTGCTTTATCTTTAATCACGCCATCCTGATGTATCCCGGAAGAATGGGAGAAAGCATTTCCGCCAATTACAGCTTTATTCGGAGGAATGGCAATCCCGGTCAGCCTGCTGATAAGCTTGCTCGTTTTAGCGATTTCTTTAAGCTTGATACCTGTCTGGATGTTGAAGTAGTCCTTCCGTGTTTCCAAAAGTGCTGCCACTTCTTCAAGGGCCACGTTTCCAGCCCTCTCACCGATTCCATTAATACAGCCTTCCACCTGGACTGCCCCTGCCTGGATGGCTGCAATGCTATTACTAAGTGCCATCCCTAGATCATCATGGCAATGACAGCTCAGCCGGACCTTTTCAATACCCTTTGTGTTTTCGAGGACGTATTGAAAAAGTTTCGTATATTCCTCTGGAGTTGTATAGCCGACAGTATCAGGGAAATTTAAGACAGTTGCTCCCGCCTCTACGACCTTTTCAGCTACCTCAGAAAGGAATTCAAGCTCGGTACGTGTTGCGTCTTCACAGGAAAATTCGATATGTTTAAAATATTTTGCGGCATAGGATACGCTTTCGACTGCTTTTTCCAAAACTTGTTCTTTCGTCATACCTAATTTACGCTCGCGGTGGATAGGGGAGGTAGCGATAAAGATGTGTATGCCCGTATTGTCAATATCCCCCAAGGTGTTAATAACAGCATCAATATCATCCTTATTGGTGCGTGCAAGGCTGACCACTATTGGCCCCGAAACTGCTTTGGCAACCGCCCTGATTGCCTCGGCATCACCGGGTGAGGCATTAGCAAATCCTGCTTCAATAATATCAATCCCTAAATTTTCTAACCTTAGGGCAATCTCCACTTTTTCATCCAAATTAAAGCTGACTCCAGGTGTTTGTTCTCCGTCTCTTAATGTGGTATCAAAAAAATAAATCCTCTTTGCCATGATTAATCCCTCCTTATAAAAATAAAAATACCTTCACTTAACCTGAGGGGCGCAATCCGCGCGGTTCCACCCTCATTCGCTGATCCCTTGCGGAAAACAGCCTCGGTAAGTAAAGGTATTACTTAAACAAATGCATAACGGTTTGCAGCCCGTTCTTCCTACTGTTAATTCAGAAGAAAGTCTCCAAGGCGAGACAGATTATTTCTCCTGCCTGTTTGCACCAACCACAGGCTCTCTATAAGGAAAGAATAATCAAACTCCTTTTCATAGACAATTACTAATATTCAGATTTTTAATTTAAACATATGTTACTACATTAAATATTTTTAATCAACACTTTTTTAAAAATATATTTAATTATTAGAATTGTATGACTTTTTGTTGACGAAATATTTTTTTGTATATAAAATTATATGCAGGGGTGTTTAATAATGGAGAGTCAAAAAATGAAAGAAAAACGGAAATACTCTGTACCAGCAATCGAAAACGCTATGGAAATTCTTAAATTATTAAGCCGTAATCGCTTCCGGGAAAGTACTGTTACCGAGATTGCAAACGCTTTATCCTTAAATCCAGCTACATGTTATCGCATTTTGCAAAGCCTTGAAGAATTTTCTATGGTCCGTTACTTAGAAAACAAAAAGAGATATACCTTAGGACCATATTTAGTCGTTCTCGGGGAAAGAGCTAAAGAGCACTTGGACTACTTATCTATTATTATGCCATATCTTGAAAAACTAACAAGAGAAACTGGTATGACTTCTATTCTTGTCAATAAAATCGGGGAAGATAAGGTGGCAATCGTGGCAAAAGTGGAAGCAAGCGATTTTGGTGTCAGCGTATCAGTCGGCCGGCATTTTTCCATAACGGATGGTTCATTCGGCATGTGTTTTCTAGCCCCGCTGGATCAACAGCAAAGAGAGCACTTCTTAAAACAGCAAAAGGGTTTAAAAACATTTTCCGAAGAAGAGGTTAAAACAATCGAAAGGGATATGGAGTTTATAAGAGAAAATGGTTATTCCATCACATACGGAGAGTATATTAAGGGATTAGGCGGAATTGCTGCTCCTATATTCAGCGGGGAAGATACTGTTGAAATGTCCATTGAATTAATCTGCTTTACTTCCCAGTTCGATAAAGAGGACCTTCATTTAAAAGGAATCTTAGTAAAAAGAGCTGCAGAAGACATTAGTAATAGAATTCGAAATCTAAGCTAGATAAAGAAAAGTTAAGGAGAAATGTGAGTTGAGCTTATTGGTGGTGAACAAAGGGTGGAACCCCAGTCATGGCAAGACCTATTTAGAAATCGTCAAACGAATGTAGAACAGGCGATTTTAAACATAAAATCATCTCAAAAGGTTTTTCTAGCACCATTTTGTAATGAGCCACAAAAGCTTATTCAGGAGTTGGTGCGACAAAAAGAGAGATTACAAGATGTGATTCTTTATAATGCAGTTATCGGCAGTCCATGTATTTATGCTGATTCATCATGTTATCCCTACTTTCAAATAAGAACTTTTTTAAGTTCACCTCTATTAAAAGGCGCATTTTTACATAATACATGTGACTACTTGCCTGTCAATCTTTCAGAAATTCCAAAGTGGCTTACCTCGCAAAAAATCGATGTGGCCCTTATACAAGTTACACCTCCGAATGAAGAAGGCTACTGTAATCTTGGGTTATCGGTCGATACGGTACAAACATTAATAAAGAGTGCTGGATTCGTTGTAGCACAAGTAAATCGAAATCTTCCTTTTACAAATGGAGATACACTTGTACATGTTTCTGAAATCGATCAATTTGTTTTATCTGACACACCATTGTTAACATTATCTGGTGGAAATCTTTCTGAAGAAGAAATAACGATTGGTGGAAATGTTGCAGAACTAATCCCCGATTACGCAACCATCCAAGTGGGGCTTGGGAAAATTGCAGAAAGTATTCTATTATCTCTAAAAAATAAAAAGGGACTAGGGATCCATTCTGGGTCGATTTCAGACCCGATAATCGAATTGATCAATTTAGGAGTTGTAACAAATGAACAAAAAGAGATTAACCGGTATAAAACGGTATGTACAACACTGACAGGAACAGAAGATTTATACCGCTATTGTCACAATAATCCAACTATTGAATTATACCCCTCAGATTATACTCATAATGCAGCAGAAATCTCCAAAATTAGCAATTTTTATTCGATCAATTCTGCGTTGGAAGTAGATCTATTTGGCCAAATCAATGCGGAGCAAATCGGTAAGGTTCCAGTAGCCGGTGTTGGCGGACAAATGGATTTTATTCAAGGTGCAAGACTTTCAAAGGGAGGCAAGTCGATTATCGCCCTTCCGTCCACAGCAAAGAGAGGAACAGAGTCACGAATTAAGGTTAGAACATCTTATGTTACTTCTGTAAAGTCAGAAATCGACTATGTGGTAACAGAGTTTGGATTTGCCTCATTATTTGGAAAATCACTTCAAGAACGTGCAAAAGAATTAATTTCTATAGCACATCCGCAATTTCGGGAAAAATTATTAGCAGAATTTGAAAGGGAATTCATGAAGAAAGATATTAATTAAAATATAAAAATGGAAGGGTTGAGCTGAAGATGAAAAAATTAGAGAATAAAGTCGCGATTGTTACAGGTGCAGGACGAGGAATTGGCCGGGAGATTGCATTGTTATTAGCAAGAGAAGGAGCAAAAGTAGTTGTCAATGACTTGGGTGGTGGTGCAGACGGGAAGGGCAATAACGCAAAAGTAGCGGACGAAGTGGTCCAGGAGATAAGAGAGACAGGCGGAACAGCTGCAGCAAACTATGATTCAGTGGCTGAATTTGAAAATGCCAGCAACATTGTTCAAACGGCATTAAATGAATTTGGACGGTTAGACATTGTGGTGAATAATGCGGGGATTTTAAGGGACCGCATGGTTTTCAAAATGAGTGAAGAAGAATGGGATTCCGTTATCGCTGTCCATTTAAAAGGCTCCTTCAACATGACAAGAGTAGCTGCACCGATTTTTAAAGAACAAAAAGGCGGAAGATTTATTAACTTTACCTCTACCTCCGGTTTAATCGGTAATGTCGGGCAGGCAAACTATGCTGCTGCAAAATTAGGGATTGCGGGCCTAACAAAAATTACTGCATTAGATATGGCGCGCTATAATGTAACAGCAAATGCGGTGGCCCCTTTTGCTTGGAGCCGATTAATCGGTACAATTCCGACCGAAACTGACACTGAAAAGGAAAGGGTGGAAAAATTAAAGCAGATGTCACCTGCTCATATTGCGCCGCTTGTAGCTTTCTTAAGCTCAGATGAATCGGCGGATGTATCAGGACAAATTTTCGGAGTTCGAGGTAAAGAAATCATGGTCTTCTCGCAGCCTCGGCCAGTTCGTTCCGTATACAACTCAGAAGGCTGGTCAATTGATAGCATTAGCGCTATTAAAGGTTCTTTACAATCTGCCTTTACTCCGCTTGAAGTGAGTAAAGATGTTTTCCCATATGAGCCGTTAGTTTAATAGAGTTAGTGAAAATATTTAAATTGAGGTGGAAATTTTGGTAGTGGATTCAAATGAACTTAGAAAAATCTATGAAAATAGTCCATTTAATAATTTATTGGGGATAAAATTAGCAGAATTCGAGGAAGGCAAGGTGGTCTATTCGCTTGAAACAAGACCGTCTCATTTAAATGTGAATCAGGCCATCCATGGCGGGGTGTATTTTACTTTGCTTGATTCTGTAATGGGTGCAACTATCCGTTCGGTGGTTAAGCTCCCAATAGTTACGATAAACACGAGTATCAATTACTTTACACCAGTGGCTAATGGAGAAACGATGCTGGCAAAGGCAAAGATTATCCAGGAAGGTGGAAGCATTGTAACGGCAGAGGGTACTATTGAAGACGAAAATGGCCATGTTTTTGCAAAGGCGACAGGAACATTTAAAAAAATACGTAACATTTAATTGAAAAAGATGGAGGGTAAAGGATGACCATAACCAAAGCGTTTAATCCGTTGAAACAAGACCGTCCTTATTTTACCGAGGAGCATATCATGTTCCGGGATTCATTACGGAAATTCCTCGAGAAGGAAGCTATACCATATTATGAACAATGGGAAGAGGATCGACTAGTCCCACGGTCATTTTGGACGAAACTAGGTGAAAATGGCTTCTTATGTCCTGCTGTAAGTGAAGAGTACGGCGGTGCAGGCGGCGATTTTGCTCTTTCAATTATTCTTGCTGAAGAACTCGCACGAGTTGGCGGGGGTCTTTCAGGTCCAAGTACACATAGTAATATCATCGTTCCTTATTTAGAATCATTTGGAACAGAGGAGCAAAAACAGAAATATCTTCCGGGCTGCGTAAGCGGGGAAATTATTACGTCAATCGCCATGACAGAACCGGGAACGGGTTCCGATTTGGCCAATATCAGTACAACTGCGGTAAAAGATGGCGATTCCTATATTATTAACGGTCAAAAAACATTTATCACGAACGGAATACATTCTGATTTAATTGTTGTGGCATGTAAAACAGACCCGCATGCAAATCCGCCTCACAAAGGAGTTAGTTTAATTTTAGTAGACAGAGGAACTCCTGGTTTTTCCAGAGGAAGAAAGTTGAAAAAGGTTGGTATGCATGCACAGGACACAGCCGAACTCATTTTTGAAGATGTAAAAGTGCCGGTATCTAATTTACTTGGCGAAGAAGGGAAAGGCTTTAGATATTTGATGACAAAGCTCCAGCAGGAACGAATACTGGCTGCCATTGGCGGACAGGTAGCCGCTGAACGGATGCTGGAACTGACACTTAAATATGTAAAAGAAAGAGAGGCTTTCGGAAAGCCGATTGGGAAGTTTCAGAATACCCAATTTAAACTTGCAGAAATTGCGACACAGGTTCAGCTAGGCCGTACCTTTGTCGATCAATTGATTGTCAGACATCAAAATGGTGAGGATATTGTAACTGAGGTTTCGATGGGCAAATGGTGGATTACGGATATGGCAAGAAGAATTTCCAGCGAATGCATGCAGCTCCATGGCGGATACGGATACATGGAAGAATATGAAATTGCCCGCAGATACAGAGACATTGCCGTATCGCCTATCTTCGCTGGCACAAATGAAATTATGAAAGTAATTATCGCAAAACAACTAGGATTATAAAATGAAGTCTCATTAAAGAAAAGGATTCTTACTTTGAATTCTTTTCTTTACTCTTGTTAACTTACTTTTAAATAATAATGGGGGAGATATATGGATCAGTTGATGGTCTCTGCAAGTCAGCAATTATTAATAGGTGAAGCATTAAAATACGCTGCTCACAATGCGCCAAACCGTGAAGCTTTTGTATATGAAAATCAAAGACTAACATACCGGGAAATTCTGAAGAATGCGGAGCATTTAGCTGGCTGGCTGCAGGCGCAAGGAATTGGTAAAAACGACAAAGTTGGCTGTTTATTTAAAAATGGAATGTCATTTGTTGAATTATATTTTGCTGTGAGTTTAGTAGGGGGAGTTTTTGTTCCTGTCAACTTTCGATTGGTCTCCAAAGAAATCGAATATATCGTAAATAATGCTGATATTAAAATTTTATTTGTCGAAGAAGAGTTTAACAATACTATTTCTCCAATCCTAGATTTACTTCAACACGTCCAATTGATTGTCGTAGATGGATCGATAAATGAAAATCACAAAAAAGAATTGGTTACCTACACATCAATATTTATTGCTACTTCAGTTTACACACCTCCAACAGACCTACAAGACGCTGATGCCCACGCTATTATTTATACGTCTGGAACAACCGGAAAACCAAAAGGGGCCGTATTAACTCATAAAAATTTTTATCTTAATGCGATGAACAGAACCTTTCATAGCCAAACACCAAGAGGTATTAATGAACTTGTTGTTCCTCCGCTTTTCCATGTTGCTGCTCTATCACGATTAGTGAGCAACTGCTTGATGGAGGGGACCATTTATATTCAACGCGAATTCCAGCCAGAGCAAATCCTCAAAACCATTGAAACAGAAAAAATTAATGCGATGTTTTTAGTCCCTTCCATGTGGAATTTTCTATTTCAAGTACCAAATCTACTAGACTATGATGTGAGCACGATGATTAGCTGCGGTTTAGGAGGCGCAATATGCCCCGTTGATATAAAGAAAAGAATTATGGAAGTATTTAAAAATGGGAAAATAATCGAAGCCTTTGGCCAGACCGAAATGAGCCCGTCGACGACTTACCTGACAGGAGAGGATACGATTAGAAAAACGGCATCTGTGGGAAAACCAGCGATTAATGTCCGGGTCAGGATTGTTGATGACGAAATGAATGACGTTCCTACGGGTGAGGTTGGGGAAATTGTTTACCAAGGTCCAACATTAATGAAAGAGTACTATAAAAATCCCGAAGCAACCAAAGAGGCATTTAAAGGCGGATGGTTCCACAGCGGTGACTTGGTCCGGATGGACGAAGAGGGGTACATTTATGTAGTCGATCGCAAGAAGGATATGGTGATCAGCGGCGGGGAAAATATATATCCAAAAGAGATTGAGGAGGTTCTTTATTCTCATCCTGATATTTTGGAAGCTGCCGTGGTCGGTGTTCCGGACGCGGAATGGGGTGAGAGCATCAAAGCATTTATTGTGATGAAACCAGGTCGGCATTTAACGTCAGAAGAGGTGATTGAGTACTGTAAACAGAACCTTGCATCCTATAAAAAGCCGAAATTGGTAGAATTTATTGATGCACTGCCACGGAATGCATCTGGAAAAGTATTAAAAATTGAATTGCGAGAAGAAAATTCAAAATCTAGTATTCATTAAAAAATAACCCTCCCTAATCAGCAAAGGGAGGGGGTTCATCACTATTTAACTTTTCTTCACGACCATTTTAAGAAGATTAGAAGCATAAGATTCTGCAATTTCTTCGCCCGTTTGGGGACCATCCTGGTTATACCATTGCTGGATATAGTTGATGGCACTTAGAATTATCATCCGAACCATTTTTGTATCATCAATTTCAAAGACTTGCTTTTCAATGCCCTCATTTAAAATTTTGTCAAAGTAATGGGCGTAATTTCTTCTAGCATCAAGAACTTCATTCAACTGATCATCAGTAAATTTTTGATATGGCTTATCCATGATCATAAACATGGATTTTTCTTTTGTTGAAAGCAGAATATGCGCTTTAATGGCACTTTCCAGCTTTTCAATTGGGTTTAAATCACTGTTTACAACTTCTTCGATTTTTTCAAGACTCAATTCCATGATCATCTGATGGCAGTGATATAGAATATCATCCTTATTTTTAAAATAATAATACATGGAGCCTTTGGTCATCAATAGCTGTGCTGCTATTTCTTCCATAGTAGTTCCATGATACCCTTTTTCAGCAAGAACGGCTGCAGCAGAACGTAGGATTTCCCTTTTTTTCTTTGCTATTTTTTGTTCCCTAAATGAAGACATATGACTCACTCCCATCCCTTTTTATGATGTTTAATGAAGCTATTTATTTAAATTGTAGTTTATTTTTTTACTATTAGTTTAAATAGTATATTAATTATTCTAAAAAATCAACCTATTTTAGTATTATACTAAAACTTCAAAGTGAAAGATATATATATAGAAAACAAGATTCAATCACAAAAACTGAACTTGAATTTAAAAAATAAATAAATTGTAAAATAGTCTAAAAATTGCTATTATTGTAATAAATGGAAACGTTGTCAAATCTTAAATTAAAAAAAGATATGGAGGTTTTTGTTTGGCAGAATTAGTGCATATTGAAAAGTTAGCAGGGGTAGCCGTCGTCACCATTGATAATCCACCGATGAATGTATTAAGCAAGCAGGTAACAAGAGAGTTGGCTGAGGTTTTCACCGCCATTGCTGAGGATTCCGAAGTAATTGCGGCTATTTTAACAGGTGCGGGAAGCAGGGCATTTATGGCAGGTGCCGATATCAAGGAATTCCCTCAATCACTTGGGTTAGAAAAAGAGCAATTAAAGAAAAACAATCTAGAATCGCATGCCGTATTGAACTTTATTGAGCGAATCCCGAAACCCACGATTGCGCTGCTAAATGGACTGGCTTTTGGCGGCGGCTGTGAACTGGCATTAACCTGTGATATTCGGATCGCTGAGGAGCATGTAAAAATCGGAATGCCTGAGGTCAAATTAGGACTTTTCCCGGGAGGCGGCGGAACACAGCGTTTACCTAGATTAATAGGACCTTCCAAAGCAAAAGAATTAATGTTTTTGGGAGAACCATTATCAGCGGAGGAAGCACTTAAAATTGGTTTGGTCAATCAAGTTGTTGATAGCGGGAAAGGGATGGAGACAGCCATCTCCATGGCGAAAAAGATGGCCAGCTATTCCTTGCAGGCCTTAAGCAGAATAAAGAAAGCTGTAAATGACGGAATCGATACTTCCCTTGATGGAGGATTAGAATTGGAGGCTGAACTTTTTGCTGAAGTATTCGGCACCGAGGATGTTCGCGAAGGAGTCCGGGCATTTATTGAAAAACGGTCGCCATCCTTCAAACATCAATAAATATATAAAAAGATTTTTATCATTATATCCTGATAATTAACCAATTGAAATGGAGGTTGAATGGAATGGATTTCGCGTACACAGAATCAGAATTGGCGTTTCAAAAAGAACTAAGAGCTTGGCTGGAGGAAAATCTGCCTGAAGGATGGCTTGAAGGAAAACGAGTCATTCCGGAGGACGATAATCAAAAAGCGGCGTTTTTGAGAGATTGGTATCGAAAACTGGCAGAAGGTGGCTGGTCCGGAATTTCCTGGCCAAAGGAATACGGCGGCAGAGGTGCATCATTGATGCAGGAAGTCATCTACGAGCAGGAGATGGCAAGGGTGAAAGCGCCGCCTGCGTTAAATATTATAGGGACAGCCATGGTCGGCCCAACTCTATTACAAATTGGAACCGATTACCAGAAGGAGCGGTATATCGAGAAAATATTAAATGGGGAAGAAATTTGGTGTCAAGGCTACTCGGAGCCAAATGCAGGCTCCGACCTCGCTGCCATTCAAACAAAGGCAGTTAAAAAAGGCGATAAATGGATTATCAACGGCCAAAAGATTTGGACCAGTTATGCTCATTTGGCTGACCGCTGTTTTTTGCTGGCCCGAACTGAAAATACCGGAAAAAAACATGAAGGAATTACAGCTTTTCTAGTTGACATGCATCAGGAGGGCGTGGAAACACGGACAATCCGTTCGATTAATGATCGCCGTGATTTTAACGAAATGTTCTTCAATGATGCCATCGCCTATGATGCGGATATTGTTGGCGAGGTTAATCAAGGCTGGAAAGTCTCTTTGATTTTACTAAGTCATGAACGTGTTGGTGTAGCGAGACAAACATTCAGGCTGCAAAAACAATTTGAGGAATTGGTCGAATTGGCAAAATCAATGAAAAAGAATGGCCGCCCCCTCGCCGCTGACCCGCTGGTTCGGCAAAATCTTGCCATTTTCCGGACAAAAACAAAAGCCCTATTGTTCAATTACTACCGCCACTTAACCAACACCATTCGTGCAGGACGTCCAGGCCCGGAAGGTTCGATGGATAAGCTTGCTTCCAGTGAATTAGGGCAGGAAATGCTGGCGTATGCGATATCTCTCCAAGGCGCATCTGGTACATTATGGAAGGGGGATGCATCCGTCGACCAAAATTGGCAGCAGGAATACCTCCGGTCATTTGCTTATACCATTGAGGGGGGAACATCTGAAATCCAAAAAAATATCGTGGGTGAACGAATTCTAGGTCTGCCAAAGGATATCAAATATTAAAAGCTTACAAGGATTATCTAAAAAATAAAAATTGAGGTGGTTATATGGATTTCGCATTAAATGAAGAACAATTAATGTTTCAAGAAACAACCCGCCAATTTTTAGAATCGAAGGGGGATTTGGCGATACCCCGAGATTATATGAATGGAAAAAAACAGGTACTTGAAGATTTATGGAACGGTTTAGGCAGCCTCGGTTTTATGGGTATTAATATCTCAGAAACCTATGGAGGATTAGGTCTTGGAGCTCTGTCTCTAGTTCCAATTTTAGAAGAAATGGGCCGTTCAGTTGTGCCGGGTCCCTATCCTGAAACAGTGGCTTTTGCCGTACCGCTATTGGAAGCTTACGGTTCTGCGGAACAGAAGGAAAAGTATTTGCCTGAAATTGCCGCTGGAAAGCGTAAGTTTTCGCTGGCACTTTTGGAAGAAAGCGGAGAGCTATCGCCTTCTGCCATCCAGCTAAAGGCCGAGCAACGAGGCAATGAGTATGTATTGCAAGGTAAGAAAATACTCGTTCCTTATGCAGACATTGTTGATACACTTATTGTTCCTGTCCGAACAGGCGGTACTTCCCAAGCAGAATACGGAATTTCCTTGATTTTAGTAGATTGTAATCAGGCTAACCTAACCATGCAGGAACTGCAAAGCATTGATGAAACTAGAAAACTGGTCAATGTTTCGTTTCAGGATGTAAAGGTACCGAATACACAGCTGTTAGGCATGGAAAACGGAGGATGGGCCATTTTAGAAACCGGTCTGAACCATTTAAATGCTGCGTTTGCATCCACAATGGTAGGAGGAATAGAGCGTGTTGTGGAGATGTCAACCGAGTATGCGAAGACCCGCCAACAATTTGGGCAGCCAATCGGACGTTTCCAAGCAGTTAAACATCGGATTGTGGATATGAAACTGGCTCTTGAAAGCTCCCGTTCCTTGTCCTATTACGCATCGTGGGCAGCGGAAAACAATGCTGAAGAATTATCGGAAGCCGTGTCAATGGCCCGTTCCTTTATCTCTGAAACCTATATTAAAGCTGCTGGGGCAAATATTCAAAATCATGGGGGAATGGGTTTTACCTGGGAGTTTGATTGCCACTTATTCCTTAAGCGGGCTCGTTCCTTAGAAAATCATCTTGGATCGCCTGAATATCATCGCGAAAAAATCGCTGTTGAATTGGGCTGGTCGGAAAATGTCATTCCCGAAATTTTGATGTCATAACAAAATTAGAAAATGGTGATTTGCAAAAGGTAAGTTTACCAGAATGGTTACTTGCCTTTTGTAGTTAAATTTTAAATTATTTGAATAGTAAGATTTTTAATTGACAAAATTTTTTTTCGTATATAAAATAAATTTATGCTACATAGTTATACACCCATTTATTCTTCAGCGTTGTAAGCGTATTCCTGCCAACCTTCCATATATTTTTTTGCCCAAAAATTCTTCCATGTTTCGACTCCATTCTCGCAAGGTTCTGCTTCAGTTTTCTTGTACTCTTGAAATATCTCTATCTGGAAAGGATGAATGCTATGGATTTTAACGAAATTCTAGTGACGATTGATAAAGGAATTTGCACGATTAAGCTTAATCGGCCTGATGTGAGAAATGCATTGGGTCTCACTCTACGAAAGGAATTAAAAGAATTCTTTTCTAGTGTAAAAGAAAACGATGAAATAAAAGTCATTGTTTTGACTGGTGAGGGAAAAGCATTTTCCGCCGGTGGTGACTTAAGTTCATTAAAAGAAATAGATGCAGTTAAAGGCCGAATGAGATTGCAATCAGGACATGAAATGATTCAAGCTATTATCGACCTGGAAAAGCCTGTTATTGCAGCTGTTAATGGGGCAGCAGCGGGAGCAGGCTTCAGCCTTGCATTGGCTTGCGACCTCATAATTGCAAAACGCTCCTCATTTTTTGTCCAAAGCTTTGCGAATGTTGGCTTGGTTCCTGATCTTGGTTCGATTTACTTTCTGCCTAGGTTAATTGGAAGGCAGCGCGCCCTGGAACTTATGCTTTTGGGTGAAAGAGTAACAGCAGAACAGGCGCTGAGTCTTGGAATTATCAACCGTGTGGTGGAGGATGAATCTTTCGAAGATGAAGTCTATCAGCTATCTTCGAGGCTTGCCGAAGGACCTGGCTTCGCAGCAGGGTTAACAAAGAAATTGGTGAATAGAAGTGTTCTTGAAAATATTAGTGAAACATTTGAATTGGAAGGTTTCGCACAAGGATTTTGTTTCGAATCTGAAGATTTCAAGGAAGGCGTACAGGCCTTTTTCGAAAAACGGAAACCGAGGTTCAACTAATAATAAGGAGGAGAACGGAAGTTTGCTTAATTTAAATGAAATTTCACAGCTATCAATATATGAAATGCTGGAGCAATCTGTTCAGAAATATCCTCATAGATTAGCAGTCATAGATGGAATGATTGAACTGGATTACGTACGGTTTAAGGAAACCGTGGATGCATTCGCCTCTGTATTATATCGAAAGGGCTTTCAAAAAGGGGACCGGGTTGGCTTAATGCTGCCTAATAGTGTTCATTATATGGTTTCTTATTATGCGGCAATGCGTTTAGGCGGCATTGTTGTTCAAGTCAATCCTTTATATCAAACATCAGAACTAGAATATATGCTTGATGATGCTGATCCAAAATGGTTTATATGCGGCAGGAATCAGGCAGAAAAATTGGAAAGGGTTAAAAAGTTTGAAAATGTTCATGTCATTTTTACAGAGGATGAAAATGGCAGTAATCAAGTTGTCCTGAAGGAAAAAGTCAATGAACTTCCTCCCTTGAATATTAGTCCTAAAGAGGACATTGCCGTAGTGCAGTATACGGGTGGTACTACGGGTAAATCAAAAGGCGTTATGCTGACCCATTTTAATATTGTCTGTAATATTCATCAATCCGGGGAAGTTGTGGCACCGGTAATGGTTGAGGGGGAAGAAAGGTTCTTGGGAATTTCCCCTCTTACCCATGCTATGGCAATGACGAATATGAATAATGCGATTAGAACGGCAGCTACTTATATCATTCTTGAAAAATTTAATGCTACTAGTGTATTAGAACTAATTCGTCAATATCGTCCGACTTTCATGGTAGGTTCTCCGACAATGTTTATTGCGCTATTGAATCATCCTGATCTGAAAAAATATGATTTATCATGCTTTAAGATTTGTGTTTCTGGCTCTGCCCCTCTTCCAATCGAAGTCTTAAAGGAATTAGAGCAGAAAACGGGTGCGCAAATCTTTGAAGGGTATGGTTTGTCGGAAGGGACTACATCCACACACCGCACTCCGTTAGGAGGTAAACGTAAAATTGGCAGTGTTGGGGTTCCGATTCCTGGAACAGTTTCAAAAATTGTTGATATGGAAACTGGTTTGGAAGAGGTTCCTGTTGGCGAAAACGGAGAACTAATCATAAAAGGTCCGCAAGTCATGAAGGGGTATTGGAAGAAACCGGAGGAAACAATGTTAACTGTCCGTAATGGCTGGCTCTACACAGGGGATATTGCCTATCGGGATGAAGATGGATTCTATTATATATCGGGCAGAAAAAAGGATATGGTTATTGCCGGGGGATTAAATATCTATCCTGCAGAAGTAGAAGAGGTTCTTTACCAGCACCCGAAGGTAGAGGAAGCCTGTGCCTTTGGTGTACCCGATGCCTATTTGGGTGAAAAGTTATTGGCTGTCATCGTCTTGAAAAAAGGGGAAAGCTTAACTGAAAAAGAGTTCCTTAGCTGGTGCGAAGGCAGGATCGCCAGATATAAAATCCCAAGAGCGGTCGAATTCCGTGACTCCCTGCCAAAGACGATCGTCGGAAAGATATTGCGCCGCCATCTAGTCGAAGAGTATAAAACTAAATTGCAAATTTAATAGCAAGCAATCAAGTTGTGGACATTAAATGCAATCGAAAAACATCCCAGCCGTTTCCGTTTAATTATATTGAGAAAGAAAAGGGAGTGGAAAAGAACAATGAATGGAATCATTTCATACGGAGCATATATTCCATATAATCGCCTAAAGCGGAAAAGAATAGGTGAGTTTTTTGGGAAGCCCGCCATGGGTGGTGAAAAAGCAATTGCCGGTTATGATGAAGACAGTGTCTCCATGGGTGTGGAGGCAGCCATGGATTGCCTGCAAGGAATGAATCCTGATCAGATTGACACTGTTTATTTTGCAACCACCAGTTCTCCATACAGGGAAAAGGGTTCTATTCCTACCCTTGCCGCAGCATTAAATTTAAGGGATAGTGTCCGGGGAATGGAAACGGCCGCCTCATTAAGAAGCGGGACGGCTGCCATCATGGCTGCTAAACCGGGTGAAAATACGCTCGTTATTGCTGGGGATTGCCGTACGGGCGCCCCAACCGGCCAGAATGAACAGTGGTTTGGTGATGGTGCTTCTGCTTTCTTAATCGGCAGCGGCCCGGATGTCATTGCAAACATTATCGATTATACAAGCGTTCAAGGTGAAGTCATCAGTCATTGGCGGAGCCAATCTGATTTATTTACGCAAAGCTGGGAAGAACGTCTTAGTTCATCCGCCTTTATGAAGCAAGTTAAGGAGTCAGTCAGCCCATTTTTGGAAAAAAATGACCGCTCCATTGGAACAATTTCTAAAGTGATTATTTCTGGACCAACAACCCGGGCCCATTTACAGGCAGCGCAAGCCCTCGGTTTTTCAAATCAACAAGTACAAAATCCATTATTTGATAACGTTGGTTTAACCGGGAACGCCCATGCGCCTATGATGCTTGTTTCGGCATTGGAAGAAGCCAATCCGGGCGATCAACTTCTTGTGGTTTCGTTTGCGGAAGGACTTGATTTGCTTTTATTGGAAGTGACCGATGCGATTTCCCGTCTTGGTAAACGTAAAGGGGTTCAAGGATATTTAAGCATTAAAAATGATGAGGTTTTATATAGTGATTATCTTAAGTGGAGAGAGATTATTAACACGGAGCTGCCGCGCAGACCGTCAACCGACCGCCCATCAGCACCAGCTTTGCACCGGGGCTATCAGCAAAATCTCGGATTTATAGGTTCTAAGTGCATAAAATGCGGTACTGCACAATTTCCAAAACAACGCGTGTGCGTTCAATGCCAGTCAAAGGATGAGATGGAGGATTATCGATTTGTTGGACAATCAGCAAAAGTAACAACTTTTACACTGGATTATTTGGCGGCATCGCCTGCGCCACCGATGATTGTCGCAGTCATTGATTTTGACCAAGGCGGGCGGATTATTTGTGAAGTAACGGATTGCTCCCCGAAAGAAATTGAAATTGGCATGGAAGTCGAAATGACCTTCAGGCGCCTCTTTGAAGCAGGCGGCATCAGCAACTATTTTTGGAAAGCGCGGCCAATCAGGAGAAAGGAAGGTGTTTAAAATGAGCAGAAAGGGAATTAGCGATAAAGTAGCTGTGATTGGAATGGGCTGTACCCGCTTTGCCGAGCATTGGGATAAAAGTGTCGAGGATTTACTAGTAGAGGCAGCCTATGAAGCTTTTTCCGATGCTGGGATTGAACCAACAGATGTGGAAGCAGCATGGCTAGGGACCATGATTTCCGGTTATGCAGGGATTACATTATCTGGCCCGTTAAAAACCCAGTATATTCCGGTTACAAGGGTTGAGAATATGTGTGCCACAGGCTCAGAAGCCTTTCGTAATGCCTGTTATGCGGTTGCGTCCGGTGCATATGATATTGTTCTTGCCATCGGTGTCGAAAAATTAAAGGACTCCGGATACAGCGGCCTTACCAGGCCAAACCCGCCAAGTGATGGAACCGCACCGAACATCTCAGCCCCTGCATCATTTTCTTTCCTGGCTCCGGCTTATTTTAAAAAGTATGGTCTAACCCCTGAGCAAGGGAGAGAGGTTTTATCACGAATCGCTTGGAAAAATCACTACAATGGGTCATTAAATCCAAAGGCTCAGTATCGCAGTGAAGTTTCGATGGAAAAAATTTCGAAGTCACCGCTTGTAGCTGCCCCTCTTGGTGTATTTGATTGTTCTGGAGTCGCTGACGGTGCGGCTGCTGCCATTATCGTGCGGACGGAGGATGCCCATAAATACCGAAAAGACCCGATGTATGTAAAAGCGTTGACCATCGCTGCAGGACCAGGAGATGGACGCTTACGTCAGGATTTTGACTTTACGTCCATTAAGGAAAATGTAGCAGCGGCCCAGGCTGCGTACAGGGAGGCAGGAATTAAAAATCCTCGTCAGGAAATCAGTATGGCTGAAGTACACGACTGTTTCACCCCTACGGAATTAGTAATCTATGAAGATTTAGGGTTTAGTGAACGCGGCCGGGGCTGGAAAGATGTTTTGAATGGTGTTTTTGAATTGGGCGGCGAATTGCCTGTAAATCCCGATGGCGGCTTAAAATCCTTCGGACACCCTATCGGTGCGAGCGGATTGCGTATGCTTTATGAAATGTATTTGCAATTCCAGGGACGTGCAGGAAAGCGGCAGATTGCGAATCCAAAAATCGGTCTTACCCACAATTTAGGCGGAACCCCTATGCAGTGTGTGTCATTTATTTCTATTGTTGGCAAGGAATTATCGTAGGAGGGATATTATGGCGACCCAATTAGAGGAAAAAATCGGAATGAAACTGGAGTCCTATACCTTCAGGGTAGAAAAAGGAAAAATAAGAGAACTGGCTTTGGCAATTGGCGACTTGAAGGATGAGTACTTAAAAGGAGAAAGTTTACCCCCGACTTTTCCAACTGTTATTGAATTTTGGGGAGGGAAAGGGTCATCTGCAAATTTATTGGGGTTAAATGTAAAAAAGGTCCTGCATGGTGAACAAACGTATGAATATTTAAAAGAAATTAAACCTGAAGACGAGATAACCGTGCATTCGGTCGTCGAGGATGCCTATACAAAAGCAAAAATGAATTTCGTCATTATCAAAAAAGAATTTTTTAATCAGCAAGAGGAACTTGTTTTACTTTGTCGGCAAACGGTTATTGAAAGACATTAGGAGGGGAAGAAGATGCAAGTTGGCTATCAATTTGAACCAGTGCAAAAAGAAGAAGTGACCCATTCGCAATTAGTCAGATATGCAGGGGCATCGGGCGATTTTAATCCGATTCACACAGTCGTCCCTTTTGCCGAAGAGGCAGGACTCGGCGGTGTTATCGCTCACGGGATGCTGGTTAAGGGTTTTGTTGGTCAGGCGATTGGGAAATGGTTTTCTGTAAAGGATCTGCTCAAATTTTCTTCTCGATTTAAAGCTATGACTAGACCTGGTGAAAAAATCACTGTTAAAGGCAGGGTAATCGGAGAACAAGATGATCGCTGGCTATGCGAAGCGGCAGCTGTTAATGAAGCTGGGGAAGTAAAAGTTCAATCATTTTTTGAAATTCGAAAATAAACTCGGATTGATGTGACAGAACCGATATTTGTTGTCGGTTTTGTTGTTTTTACCAATATTTTTAAAAAATGATTGGAGGAGAAAGGAATGAATGGGCAAACGGTTATTATTACAGGCGGCGGCAGCGGCATTGGAAAAGCGATGGCACAGAAGTTCGCCAGCAAAGGGGCCAATGTCGTCATCACTGGACGGAATGCAGAACGTTTAAAAAACGCCAAAAAGGAAATAGAAACTTTTGAAGGTCAAGTCTTAGATTTTCAAATGGATGTAAGAATTCCAGAGAACGTCCAAGCAATGGTGGAAGCTGTAAAAGAAAGATTTGGCAGTATTGATGCGCTAATTAATAATGCTGCAGGTAATTTTATCTGTGCTGCCGAAGACCTCACACTAAATGGATGGAATGCCGTCATAAATATAGACTTAAATGGGACTTGGTATTGCACGCAAGCAGTCGGAAAAGAATGGATTGCGAACAACCAAAAAGGAAGCATTCTTAATATAGTAGCTACTTTTGCCTGGGGGGCTGCTCCAGGAAATGTTCACGCTGCAAGTGCAAAAGCAGGAATTTTAGCGATGACAAGGACCTTGGCGGTAGAATGGGGGAGCAAATATGGGATTCGAGCAAACTGTATCGCACCCGGACCAATCGAAAACACAGAGGGTGTTGCCAGATTAATTGACTCAGGAGATGGCTATCAAAAAGCCATCAATCAGGTACCACTCAAACGGTTTGGCAAGGTGGAAGAAATTGCGAATCTAGCATACTTTTTGTTATCATCTGAGGCAGAGTACATTAACGGGGAATGCATTACAGTGGATGGTGCGAGATGGTTAAACAACTCTGGCTTAAAAGAAGTTTAGTAGTATTTAATAATAATTCAATTTTTGACTTTCGAGTAGACAAAGGTAAAAAAAGGATATATAATATTGTTGAATTATTTTAATTTTTTGATAACTCAGCAACGTTTATTGATCGATAAAATAATGTCATCTATGACTATTCCCGCTGCATATACTTGCAGCGGGAAACCCTTTCAGGAAAATGAAACCTACTGTTCATTCTACAATCTCTCCTAGCTTTAAATTTACCTACATATATTAAGTACTAGTTTTTCTGTACCACACCTCATGTATATCAAATCAAGTATCAAAAATAATACAGCTTCTGAGATAGACTCCCATAAAAATTGGAACATCAAATGAAAAGGCTTTCAGAACGGGTGTTATTAATTTTTACTATAGAGGAGTGAAGGACATTGACAACAACAAGTTTACAAATGTCGCGGCAGTTATTAGTAGGGGAATTAATCAGAAGGGCCGCCCATAAAACACCTAATCAAGAGGCATTCATTTACGGTGATGAAAGACTTACCTATCTTGAACTGGAAAAGAAGACTTTACATTTGGCTGGCTGGATCCAGCAGCAAGGTCTAGAAATCGGTGATAAGGTAGGGATCATATTTAAAAATAATCTTGCTTTTGTTGAAGTCATGTTTGCGACGGCGTCTGCCGGGTGTGTCAGTGTTCCGATCAATTTTAGGCTGGCGCCCGAGGAGTTTGTTTATATTATTAATCATTCTGATACTAAGGTTTTATTTATCGAAGAAGAATACCAAGATATGATTCTATCAATCAGACAGGAACTTCCAAACGTAGAAAAGATTGTTGTAGTCGGGAAAGTGAATTCGATGGAATTGATTCCATACGAAACTATTTATCACTCGGAAATACAATACCAAAGTATTGATGGGCAAGTCGAGGAAAATGACGCCTGCATGATTTGTTATACTTCTGGAACTACTGGTAAGCCAAAAGGAGCAGTGCTGACGCACAAAAACTTGTTGTTAAGTGCGTTGAACAGCGTTGTGGATTCCAAAATTGAAAGGGGTTCCAAACAACTTGTTATTACACCTTTATTTCATATCGCGGGAGTTGGAAATGTTCTGATTAGCTGTACAGTCGGCGGATTGACTGTGATTCATCGAGAGTTTAATCCGGTGGGAGTCTTGCAAACCATTCACCACGAAAAAATAAACGGTCTTTTTATGGTGCCCGCTATGTGGAATTTAGTCCTGCATGTTCCCAATATTGAAGATTACGATTTAACGTCAGTGCAAAGGTGCTCAACAGGGGCAGCCATTTGCCCGTTGGAAGTAAAGCATAAAATGATGAAGCATTTTCCGAATGCCGGAATCTTTGATGCGTTTGGCCAGACCGAAATGAGCCCAACAACCACCTGCTTGTTGCCGCAGGATTCACTTAGGAAAACAAATTCAGTGGGAAAACCTGTTATGAATGTGGAAGTGCGGATTGTCGACGAAAACATGAATGATGTTCCAGTCGGGGAAATTGGTGAAATTATTTATCGCGGGCCGACTGTGATGAAGGGATATTATAAAAATCCATCAGCAACAGAAGAGGCTTTCCGCGGCGGCTGGTTCCACAGCGGAGATTTAGTCCGCCGAGATGATGAAGGATTTATATATGTGGTCGACCGCAGTAAAGACATGATCATCAGTGGCGGGGAAAATATCTATCCTGCAGAAATTGAGGCAGCACTTCACAAACACGATGCGATCTTCGAAGCTGCTGTTGTGGGTGTCCCGGACCCGAAGTGGGGTGAAAGTGTCAAGGCATACATCGTTCTAAAAAGCGGTAAAAGCTTAACGGAGCAAGAGGTGATTCAACATTGCCTCGCCCACCTAGCCTCTTATAAAAAACCGAAATATGTAGAGTTTCTAAATGAACTGCCAAGGAATCCATCTGGAAAAATACTAAAACGGGTATTGAGGGAAAAAGAAGTGAAAATGAACTAAGGAGCAATTGTCCATGAATATACAAGATACAATTCCTGTTCGCGAAGGCGAAGAATTAAATCTTTCCATGCTTGAAGAGCTAATTAGAAAAAGGATCCCAAACTTAAGCAGTGACCCAATGACAGTGAAACAATTTAGTGCCGGAAAATCCAATTTAACGTATTTGATCAATATCGGAGACTGGGAGGGTGTCCTAAGAAGGGCACCTCTTGGTCCGGTTAATACAAAAGCACATGATATGAAACGTGAATTTAAAGTGTTGGATGCAATTAGCCCAATATTTTCCCTTGCACCTATGCCTTATTTTTTTATTGATGATGAATCTATTATCGGGGCACCGTTCTATTGTATGAAGCGTCTTCATGGTGTATTGCTGGATCAGGCACTTCCAAATCATGAAGATGGAAATCCAGCCCTTTTTAATGAGGTTTCTTATTCTATGGTAAATACCTTGGCTGCCATTCATGAAATAGACTATAAGAACACTAATCTCGTTAACTTAACACGTCCGCAAGGATTTTTAGAACGGCAGGTACATGGCTGGATTGGCCGTTATCAAAACGTAAAAACTGAAGAAATTCCCGGAATGGAACGACTAATAAAATGGATTATCGAAAACAGGCCCGTTTCTCAGCCAGCAACGTTCATACACTATGATTTTCACTTAAAAAATGTTTTGTTTTCTAAGAATCAACTAGGTCAATTGGCAGGCATTCTTGATTGGGAGATGAGTACAGTCGGCGATCCGCTTAATGACCTTGCATCCGCATTGGTTTTATGGTTCGACCATGATGATCCTGAATTTTTCAAAAACCAGCAACTGTCAAACCCAATTACTCTTAGGCCGGGTTTCATGACAAGAAATGAATTTATTGAAGCCTACTCTAAGAAAAGTGGGCGCGATGTTTCGAAAATGTATTATTACATGGTTTTTGGCTACTTCAAGCATGTCGTCATTGCCCAACAAATGTATTACCGGTGGAAGAGAGGGCAAACCCAGGATGAAAGATTTGCGCAGCTTGATATCTTCGTCAAGAATTTAACGGATTGGGCATTGGAAAATACTCTTAAGAAATGAATGTAGAAATTTTGTGGTAAATGGTGAAAGGCGGGGTGCTGTTGGCAGAAAAAATAAAACTCTCATTGAAAGCTTATTTTGAATCGAAAATAAAAGGGGCAGAAAAGGTAGAAATTCGGGAGTATTCCCAGCCTTCCGCAGGATGGTCTGATGAAGCCTTTATTTTCGATGTCCACTGGGAAACCGCGAACGGCAAACAGATAAAAGGATTTGCGATTCGCAAGCAAAATAAAGGCGGGTTAATGAGGGAGAACAGAAATTTTTTTCTACAGTTCAAGTATTTGGATCGTTTAAGTAAAAATTGCAACCTGCCTATCCCGGGAGTTTACTGGTATGAAACAGATGAATCGATTCTCGGCGGACCGTTTTTTGTAATGGATAAACTGCCCGGAAACAGTTACGTACCTTGGTCAAAGGAGGGGCAATTATTTTTTAAAAGAGCCAATGAAGAAGGGGAAATTCCTTTTCACTTTGTCCAGTATTTGGCGAAATTGCACCTTCTTGATTATAGTGGAGCCGGCTTTACGGAGGACTTTGACGAGCCCAAAGGAGAGTACGGATTTATTGATGATAAATTAATAGGTTTAGAGGAAATGTATTACCGCTACCAAATCAGCCCTGACCCGGTAATGGTTGATGCTTTGGAATGGTTAAAGGCGCATAAGCCGGCTGCCCAAAGGTATTCCCTCATACATAATGATTACAGAACTGGTAATTTGCTATATAGCCACAATGAAATCACGGGGATACTGGATTGGGAAGCAGCCGAAATCGGAGATCCCATGGCAGACGTTGCCTATGTTTGTGCCAAATCGAACCGGATGGATTCTCCGCTGATGTGTTACCTAGTAGATAGACAGCTGTTTTTGGATACGTATAGTGAGCTAACCGGATTAAGGGTAGAGGAAAAGGTGCTTCATTATTATGAGGTATACCATCAAGTCAGGTTTGTTCTTATCTCCCAATCGGCAGGGACGTCGTTTGCAAAAGGAGAAACAAAGGATCTTCGGATGGCCCGCCAAGGCTATCGCTGGCCATTGATGAGGAATATGGTTGCCGAATTATTAGGCTACTAGGGGGGAAATGATGTTCGATAAATCGTTTACGTTAAAAACCGCCAACGATGTGATAAAAGATGTAATCATTCCTAATCTCACCAGCGGCATGGCAAAGGAACAAGCCATTGCCTTGCTTTCTGTTTTAAAAAATGTGGATACCAATACTATTGAGAATACGAAACCGAAAGAACAGTTAATTACGCTAATCAATCAAACTGTTGAAGAATTTTTACAAGCAATACGGTCAGATTCAAGGGAGACTTCCGCCTTTAATTGGGTGGAAGAGTTGGATTCCGCCTTGGAAGAAGCGGTGTTTATCGAGGATGTTACTGATAAATGGAAACAATTGAATGAAATTCAATGCCGCCTTCTACGCTTTTTATATAAGGAAAATGCAGCTAACAGAGCGATAGAATCCAGGTACATTTTTCCATTAAGAAAGAGGATAAGGGAGCAGTTAACCATTGAAATGGCGCTGGTTAGATAACTAAGTGTAAGGTTGGCAAAATGGGAGGGAAGGATATTGAACGAAATTGAACAAAAATACGCTATTAGTCCGTATGTAATGGAAATTCGAGACAAAGTGAGAAGGTTTATCGATGAAAAAGTCATTCCGGTAGAAAACGTTATTGAAAAAGGCGAGCAAGACGGAAGGCAGGTCCTTAAGGAATTACAGGCAAAGGCGAAGGAAGAGGGGATATGGGCTTTAGGCCTTCCGAAAGAGATTGGCGGCGGCGGTATGAAATTTATGGACTACGTCTATATAAATGAAGTAATTGGCCGTTCCGAAGCTGCCATGTTCGCTTTGGGTACCCATACTGCCCAGGATGGGACGATGTTAAACCTGTTCGGAACAGAAGAGCAGAAGAAAAGATGGCTTTACCCAATGGTGAATGGAGAAATCAATCCATCTGTAGGTTTGACGGAGCCTAATGTGGCCGGGTCCGATCCGACATTAATACAATCTACAGCATACTTGGATGGGGACGAATGGGTCATTAATGCCCATAAATGGTTTACCACCGGAGCGAACCGTGCTGCGTTTACCACCCTTTTTTGTGTGACAGAACCTGACGAACCAAACCGTCATAAGCGAGCATCGATGATAATTGTTCCGACAAATACACCTGGTTATGAGATTGTTAGAGTCGTGCCGACTATGGGACATACCTCAGGCGGCCACTGCGAAATTCGTTTAATAAATGTCAGGGTTCCAAAGGAAAACTTATTAGGTGCGAGGGGAGAAGGTTTTGTCATTGCCCAAAAAAGACTGGGTCCCGGCCGAATCTACCATTGCATGAGGTGGCTGGGTCAATCCCAAAGAGCCTTTGATTTGATGTGTCATCGGGCCTTAAACCGATATGCTCATGGCTCTCTTTTATCAGAAAAGCAGATGATTCAAAAATTTATTGCTGATTCCGCAACGGAAATCCAATCGGCACGACTGATGACCCTTGAAGCGGCAAGAAAAATTGACAGGGGAGAAGATGCCCGGATTGATATCGCCATGATAAAGGTATATGGAGCAAAGGTCCTTCATGATGTGATTGACCGCGCGATTCAAGTACACGGTGCATTAGGGGTCACCGCCGATACACCATTAGAGAAAATGTACCGGGAAGCCAGGTACGCTAGAATCTATGATGGACCTGATGAGGCACATACTGCTACCATCGCCCGCCGAATCTTACGAAAGTACCAACAGGAGGAAAGCTGGGACCCGGCAAATTTTTAAAAAGACATCGAAGTGAAATGATTGTTTTTATATAAAAATTATTGAGGTGATTAGAATGCAAACAGTTCAGTTTGAAACGTTAAAAACAACATTAGAAGATAAAATCATGACGATTACCCTATGCAGGGAGAATTTAAATGCTTTTAATCATCAAATGCTAAACGAACTTATTCAAGTGTTTGATGAAGCGGATGCCAATGATGATGTAAGAGCCATTATTATCACCGGTGACGGAAAGGCATTTTGTGCAGGGGCAGATTTAGGAAGCGGCACCGGCACATTTGAAAATAAGGAGACGCCAATCGAGGAGTATCGGGACGGCGGAGGAATGTTAAGTTTACGAATCTATGAATTGAAAAAGCCAATCATCGCTGCTATCAATGGACCTGCTGTAGGGGTGGGCGCGACCATGACCTTACCAATGGATATTAGGATTGCGTCATCGAATGCAAGAATCGGTTTTGTGTTTAGCAGGCGCGGCATTACCATGGAAGCATGCAGCGGCTGGTTTTTACCTAGAGCAGTCGGAATCAGTAAAGCAGCTGAGCTCGTTTATACAGGGAAAATTATTCCCGCTGAGGAAGCATTAAAAATTGGTTTAGTAAGTCAGGTGGTTTCACCTGAAGAGCTTTTGCCTGTTGCCGAAGCGATTGCGAAGGAAATTGCCGAAAATACATCTGCCATTTCTGTCACCTTGTCACGGCAATTAATGTGGAAGATGCTTGGTGCAAGCCATCCCTACGAATCACACAAAGTTGAATCCAAAATGATTCATTGGACCGGGCAGCAAGCCGATGTAAAAGAAGGAATCACTGCATTTTTTGAAAAAAGAAAACCAAATTTCCCAATGAAGGTCAGCACTGATCTTCCAAGCTTTTATCCGTGGTGGAAAACGAATAATGAAGGAGAATCATAATGGACTATCAAGCTATTATAGTAGAAAAAATTGGCCGAATTGCTGTGGTTACCTTTAACCGGCCGGAAGCCATGAATGCTGTTAACAGCCGTCTTTGGCTGGAAACAGGAACTGCGTTAAAGGAGTTTAATGAGGACCCTGATCTTTGGGTGGCTATATTAACCGGGGCAGGCGACCGCGCCTTTTCAGCAGGTGCTGACTTAAAGGAAATAGGAGCTGGGGGATTTTCGACAACAGACGAAATGAAGGAATGGGGATTTGCCGGGATTGTGAGACATCATATCTCAAAGCCTGTTATTGCTGCGGTGAACGGATTTGCCCTGGGCGGCGGTACAGAGATTGCCTTAGCCTGCGATTTAATTGTCGCCTCTGAAAAGACATCATTCGGGCTGCCGGAAGTAAAAAGGGGTCTTATTGCCGGAGGAGGAGGACTATTGCGCCTGCCGAGGCAAATTCCTCTGAAGGTGGCAATGCGCGTTATTCTTACAGGAAATCCTATTTCTGCGGAAGAAGCAAAACAGTGGGGGCTGGTGAACGAAGTAGTCCCGCATGATCAAGTCCTCAATGCCGCGATTCAGCTGGCAGAGGAAATTATTTGCAATGCTCCGCTCGCTGTGAAAGCGAGTAAAGAAATTGTCTACCGTGGATTAGACACTTCCATGACATTTCCTCCGGAAGGCTGGTCCATCAATAATGAATATACAAGTCAAGTTTTTGCAAGTAATGATGCGAAAGAAGGTCCGCGGGCTTTTGCCGAAAAACGGAAGCCAAATTGGTCGGGACAATAAATTGATTTTTTAAAAAAAGGGAGGTTTTGTAAATGGCAAAATCGTATTTATCCGAAGAGCATGAAATTTTTAGAAGATCCTTTAGAAAATTTTTGGAGAAGGAAGCATACCCTTTTTTCGAAGAATGGGAGGAAGCCAAGCAGGTCCCTAAATCATTTTGGAAAAAAGCCGGAGAACAAGGTTTCCTCTGTCCATGGGTGGATGAAAAGTATGGAGGGTCGGGTGCTGACTTTGGCTATTCCGTTGTCATTACCGAAGAACTAGATAAGGTTGGAGCGGGGGCAGGCGGAATCGGCCTTCATAATGACATCGTTATTCCTTATATTGCCGAATTTGCTTCTGAGGAACAAAAGCAAAGATGGCTGCCAAAAGCGGTCAGCGGGGATATGATTTCGGCCATTGCCATGACCGAACCGGGGACTGGCTCTGATTTGGCTGGGGTAAAAACAACGGCGATTAAAAGTGGGGACAACTATATTATCAATGGAGAAAAAACTTTTATTACCAATGGGTATTCAGCTAACTTCGTTATCGTTGTATGTGTAACAGACCCAAATGCAGTACCGAAGCATAAAGGAATTAGCTTAATTGTGGTGGAAGAAGGAACACCTGGATTTCGAAAAGGCAAAAAGCTTCGTAAATTGGGGCAGCATTCCAATGATACGTCTGAACTCATTTTTGAGGATGCGGTTGTGCCTAAGGAAAATTTAATTGGTGAGGAAGGAAAAGGTTTTTATTATCTGATGCAAAAGCTGCAGCAGGAACGGTTGATGCTGGCAATCGGCAGTATCACCGCCAGTAAACATATGCTGGAGATGACCATTGAGTATGTCAAGCAGAGGACGGCATTTGGAAAACCAATCAGTAAATTCCAAAATACCCAGTTTAAGATTGCCGAAATGGCCACAAAAATCAAAATCGGCGAAACTTTTGTCGATCAATTGATCGCCGACCATATGGAGAAAAAGAATGTGGTCAATGAAGTATCGATGGCAAAATGGTGGCTGACGGACCTTGCCAAGAGTGTTGCCAACGATTGTATGCAGCTGCACGGCGGCTACGGATATATGGAAGAATACGAGATTGCAAGAAGATACCGAGATGTGGCAGTCGGTTCGATTTACGCTGGCACCAATGAGATTATGAAAACAATTATTGCTAAAAACTTGGGGTTATAAGCTGATATTGCAGGGGTGAGTGTGAACTAAAGTCACCACCCCTTTTTCTTCTATTTTTATATGTCTATGTATTCGAATGTGGGAGGAATATGAAGTGAATCTTTTTGAAGCACTTGAGCGAAATGCCAGATATCAGCCAGACAAAACAGCAATCATTTTTAATGAAAGCAAATATACGTATAAGGAATACAATGCACAGGTGAATCGTATTGCCAACGCTCTCATTAGCTATGGGGTGAAAAGAGGCGATAAGATTGCCTTAATGATGAAAAACTCAGATTTATTCTGTTTTATTTATTATGGAATTTTAAAAGCCGGCGGGGTCGCTGTTCCTGTAAATTTTCGCTTAACTGCCAAAGAAGCCAGCTATATTTTGGACGATTCTGATTCGATAATGGTCTTTGCCGATGAGGATTTGGCAGAAGTCGTCCATAAAGCTTCTGAAGGAAACGACAAGATCCAGCTTCAGGTTATAGCGGGTTCGAATAAAAGAGAGAACCAAATCCTTTTATCCGCGTTCCAAAGCTCGGTTGCAGATAATCCTGAACGGGAAGTTTTGGAATCAGATGATGCAGAGATTCTGTATACCTCCGGAACAACCGGACTGCCCAAAGGAGTGGTTTTGGATCATCACCGCGTTATCCATGTAGCACTAGGAATCATCATTACATTTAAAATGGGGCCGGAGGATCAACTACTTCATCTTGCCCCGTTATTCCATTGTGCACAATTGAATTTATTCCTTGTCCCAGGTTCAATCCTTGGCTGTACACAAATTGTCCGCCAGGAATTTAATCCTGTACAGACCTTAAAAGATATTGATCAATACAAAATCAGCCTATTCTTTGGCGTTCCGACTATGTATAATTTTTTGTTGCAGGTACCGAACAGGGAGCAATTTGATTTATCCAGTGTGAAACGGTGCGGATACGGGGCAGCTCCTATGCCAACAGCCCTGTTGAAACAGGCAATGGAGATGTTTCAGACGGATCAATTTTATAATATGTGCGGTCAAACGGAGGGTGGACCCGGAGGAGTATATTTATTGCCAGAAGAACACAAAACAAAGTTTGGCGCTTCCGGTAGAGCTTCTTATGGTACTGATGCAAAAGTAGTGGATGAAAACGGTGAGGATGTAAAGCCGGGTGAGGTTGGGGAGTTTATTATTAAATGTGAAAACGTCATGAAGGGCTATTATAAAAAACCTGAAGAAACAGCAAAGGCTCTTAGGAATGGCTGGCTATATACAGGTGACCTCGCAAAAATAGACGAAGATGGCTACATTACCCTAGTCGACAGGAAAAAAGATATGATTATTTCCGGCGGCGAAAATGTCTACTCTACTGAGGTTGAACATGTCCTTTACAAACATCCTGATATTTTAGAAGCAGCCGTAATTGGCGTTCCGCATGAAGTATGGGGTGAAACGGTAGCAGCAGTTATCGTTCCGAAAGAAGGAAAACAAATTAATCAAGAAGAATTACAGCAATTCTGCCGGGAAGAACTCGCAGGTTATAAAATTCCAAGAATCATCTATCAAATCAACCAACTTCCACGAAACACCTCAGGGAAAGTCTTGAAATATCAATTAAGAGAGAATTATAAAACGGTTGCATCACAACATTGAATTAATGTTTAAAAAATAAATTAATTGTAAAATTATTAGAAAATTGGTATTATTAAAAATAGGTAATCTACTTTATGCTGTATCTTTTTGGGAGGGAGTGGGTGCGATTGACTATGCCTTTGGAGGGTATTCGTGTCCTTGATTTGACGCGACTTTTGCCGGGGCCGTATTGTTCGTTAATGCTGGCCGACTTTGGGGCAGATGTGATTAAAATTGAAGACCCGAAGTTAGGTGATTATACGCGATGGGGAGATCCAAAAATTGGTGAAGCAAGCGCGATGTTTCATTCTTTGAATCGGAATAAGCGGAGCGTGAGCCTTGATTTAAAAAAAGAAGAAAATAAACAGATATTTATTGAATTGGTGAAAACAGCCGATGTTCTGGTAGAATCCTTTCGACCGGGTGTCATGGATCGACTCGGACTGGGGTATGAAGAACTGAAAAAACATAATCCCAAGTTGATTTATTGCGCGATTACAAGCTACGGCCAAACCGGGCCATATAAGGATATTCCAGGTCATGATATTAACTTTTTGAGTTATTCCGGATTATTGGAGCTGCAAGGAGAACAAGGTAGAAAACCGGTAAGCTCCTCCGTTCAAATAGGGGATATTGGCGGCGGTTCCTTAATGGCAGTTATCGGGATTCTCGTTTCTATCATTGACGCGAAAAAGTCTGGGAAAGGTCAATTCATTGATATTTCCATGCTGGATGGAGCGGTTTCCTGGATGCAAACGTTTTTGCCGGCATTTTTAGCCACTGGGGAACTTCCAAAACGCGGAGAGCTCGTCTTAAACGGCCGCCTCGCCTGTTACGAGACATATGAAACGAAAGATAACCGCTTCATATCTGTTGGAGCTCTAGAATTTAAGTTTTGGAAAAACTTTTGTCAGGTAATTGGTAAGGAAGATTTAATAAGCCAGTTAAATGCCCCAGCCGATCAGCAAACCTCGATTAAAAATGATATTCAAGCCGTAATCGGAACGAAAACATTAAATGAATGGGTCAATCTCTTCGAGGGTGTCGATGCCTGTGTTGCCCCAGTCTTAACGATGGAGGAAATGGTTCATGACCCGCAAATCAGGCATCGGGGAATGATAGAAGAGGTAAGCCACCCTCAACATGGCACAATGAGACAAGTAGCAAATCCTATTAAACTATCAAGAACGCAGGCTAAAACAGTTCGCCAAGCACCGGGTCATGGAGAACACAACGATGAGATTTTACAAGAATTAGGGGTACTATTTAAACCATTTAAGGAATAATAATTAACTTTGTGAGGGGAAATACGGTGAAAACAAGAATTACTGAATTGTTAGGAATCGAATACCCTATTATTTGCGGCGGCATGTTTCAAGTTGGCAGAGCAGAATTGGCAGCCGCAGTTTCAGAAGCTGGAGGTTTAGGAATAATTACCTCAAAAACACAAGGTACACCTGAAGCACTTCGTCAAGAGATTCACAAAATTAAAGCGCTAACAAACAAACCATTTGCCGTAAACCTCAACTTATTTCCGAGCCAGACCGCCACCCCAAATGAAGATTTTATTGATGTTTTGATTGAAGAAGGGGTTAAAATAGTCGAAACTAGCGGCAGAAGTCCCAAAGATTTAATGCCAAAGCTGAAAGAAAACGGCTTCATTGTCCTCCATAAAGTGGCCGGCGTAAAATATGCCGTCTCTGCAGAAAAACTTGGGGTCGATGCTGTTATTATTGTCGGCAATGAAACTGGCGGCCACCCGGGTATGAGTGATGTGGGCACTTTAGTCATGCTTCCAAGAATAGTAGATTCAGTCAATATTCCCGTTATTGCTGGCGGGGGTTATGCGGATGGAAGAGGACTGGTAAGTGCATTAGCTTTTGGGGCAGAAGGGGTAGTGATGGGTACCCGTTTTATGGCTACAGAGGAAGCGCCCATTCACGAGAATGTAAAACGATGGATGGTGGAATCTGATGAAACGAATACCATTATCATTCAACGTAATATTGGCAGTCCATCCCGCGTTGCCTTAAATGCTGTCAGTAAGGAAGTAGACCACCTTGAAAGAAAAGGAGCAACAATTGAACAATTATTGCCGCTAATTACCGGTCAAAGAGCCAAACATGTGTATTTTGAAGGGGATTTAGATGGTGGTATTTGGTCCTGCGGCCAATCTGTCGGTCTTATTAAAGAAATATTATCGATCAAGGAATTGTTTGCTCAAATGACAGAAGAGGCAAAGAAGTCTATCGATTTTATTCAAAAAAGTTTATCAATCCATTCTAATGTTTAGTTTACTATTAAAATTTAGGAGGAATAGAGAATGAGAGAAGTTGTAATCGTTGAAGCAGTACGTACCCCTGTAGGGAAAAGAAAGGGAGTATTCAGTTCAGTCCGTCCTGATGATTTGGCCGCAAAGGTTTTGAAAGAATTGGTCAACCGTGCGGGGATCTCTCCAGGACTTGTGGAAGATGTCATTTTGGGGTGTGTTGCCCAAGTGGAAGAGCAAGGACTAAATATCGCGCGCAGCGCTGCATTAATGGCTGATTTCCCAATACACGTGCCGGGAACTACCATCGACCGTCAGTGCGGTTCCAGCCAGCAGGCTATTCACTTTGCTGCTCAGGCGATTTTGAGCGGGGACATGGATGTTGTTATTGCCGGCGGAGTGGAAAGCATGACAAGGATCCCAATGGGAGCCTCCCGCAAGGAGTCAACCTGGAGTGAAGAGTTAACCTCAAAATATGAGATGATCCATCAAGGTTTATCGGCAGAGCGGATTGCTGAAAAATGGGGCTATACTCGCAGTCAGCTCGATGAATTCTCGCTTGAAAGTCATCGAAGAGCCATTATAGCTCAAGAAGAAGGCCGTTTCGATCGTGAAATTATGCCGATTGAAGTAAAACGGGAAGATGGGTCAACAATTGTTGTCACACAGGATGAAGGTCCAAGAAAGGATACATCATTGGAAAAATTGGCATCTCTTAAGCCTGCATTTACACAGGACGGAAGAATTCATGCAGGAAATTCCAGCCAAATGAGTGATGGTGCTGCAGCTGTTCTATTAATGTCGAGGGAAAAAGCAGAGGAATTAGGTCTAAAGCCGAGATTCCGCATCGTTGCTCGTTCTGTTGTGGGTTCTGACCCGACTTTAATGTTGACAGGTCCTTCCATTGCTTCGAAAAAAGTACTTGAAAAAGCTGGGCTTTCAATTGAAGATATGGATACCTATGAAGTAAATGAGGCATTTGCCCCTGTTCCTATGCTCTGGATGGATGAATTAAAAGCAGATCCAGCAAAGCTAAATCCAAATGGCGGGGCAATCGCTTTGGGCCATCCGCTTGGAGGATCTGGTGCCCGCCTGATGATCACCTTGCTGCATGAACTGGAAAGAAGCGGCGGCCGCTATGGCTTACAGGCTATTTGTGAGGGCGGCGGAATGGCGAATGCCACGATTATTGAAAGAATTAGCTAGTCGTTATCAATAAAATTCCCTGATGGATGCTCATTTCACACAGATTGGAATGAGCATCCCCAGGGTATTAAACATATTTTTTAAGATTTCGATTTTATTAGAGGAGGAACATGATAAATGAAAATTAACGGCAGTGTAGCAGTCGTAACAGGAGGCGCTTCCGGTCTCGGAGAAGCCACCGTCGAAACGATTATTGAAAATGGGGGATATGCAGCCATCTTTGATTTGCAAGAAGAAAGAGGCGCTGCTTTAGTAGAAAGATTAGGTTCAGACCGTGTTCTTTACGTTAAAACAAATGTTACCAGTGAGGACGATGTGGTCAATGCTATTAACCAAACTATTGAAAAGTTTGGGGCTATTCATGTTGCTGTAAACTGTGCAGGGATTGGTGCGGCCGAAAAAACGGTAGGCAAAGAAAAGCCACATGATCTTGGCGTTTTTACTAGAGTTATACAAGTCAATTTAATAGGAACATTTAACGTGCTTCGTTTAGCTGCGGAAAAAATGACGCAAAATGCTCCAAACGAAGAAGGGGAAAGAGGAGTAATCATTAATACCGCTTCTGTTGCTGCATTTGATGGCCAAATGGGCCAAGCAGCCTATAGCGCCTCAAAAGGAGGCATCGTCGGTATGACCTTGCCTATTGCCAGAGACCTTTCCAGACATGGTATCAGAGTCTTGACGATTGCTCCAGGACTTATGGATACGCCATTGTTTGCCGGAGCTCCGGAAAAAGTCCGAATGGCATTAGGTGCAATGGTTCCGTACCCGCAGCGTTTAGGGTACTCATCCGAATATGCCCATTTAGCAAAATGCATCATTGAAAATCCATATTTAAATGGCGAAACGATCCGCCTTGACGGCGCGATTCGGATGCAGCCGAAGTAATAAGCAAAAGAACCTCCAGTTGTCTAAAATGGAGGTTCTTTTCATGAATTAGGTGATGAAAAATAGAAAGCGGTCTCCTTAAACTGGAGTCCGCTTATATTCTAGTAGTTTTAAATATTACTTTTCATACTCAATTTTATCTTTTTCCGGATCATAGTGGATATTCCCTGTGACTGGCACTAGGTCACCTGCTTTTGCTTGAACTAGGAATAAGGATGTATTTCCGTAGCGGTGTTCCGCTGTATAGGTGACAGAAGGGTAGAAAGAGCCATCCCATTTATCAAAGGTTTCCATTTTTTTAATAAAGTTCTCCCAACTCAATTCATCTCCTGCTCGCTTTAACCCTTCGACGTATACTTGAGCAGTGGACCATGCGCCTTCAGAGAGAGCTCCCAGCGATTCTTTCCCAAAGTCTTTGGTTACATACTCAACATACTTTTTGACTTCTGGGTTATCCATTTGTTCCTCATAATTAGGATATTGTAGAGAAGATATTATACCTTCCCAAGCATCTTTCCCCGCTAAATTAAATTGGTTTTTATCTGCACCGCCAGTCTGTGAAACAATAAATGGAGTGTCCGATGCCCCAATTTTATGCATTTCTTTACGCAATGCTGCAGCTGGTGCAGGAGTTGTATTCATAATGATTACATCTGCTTTTGCTTCCTTCAGCTGTTGGGCCTGAGAGCTAAATTCTTTATCTGTTGCCAAGAAAGGGACTTCTTTTACAATTGAAACTCCAGGATATTTTCCAATGTTTTTCTTGATCGCTTCAAGTCCCTGTTTTCCAAAATCATCATTCTGATAGGCAATGGCTATTTTTTTGGCATTCAGCTTATTGACAGAATAATCTAAAAAGACCTTTGCTTCGACTACATAATTAAATGTTCCGCCAAAAACATTCTTAATTGGAGGATTCACAAATTTGTCTGCCCCAGTCCCCAGACCCGTTACCGGAATACCGGTTTTTTCTAAAAGCTGTAAGGATGCGGCAATATTAGCCGTTCCGATTGGATATATAATAGAGAATACTTTATCCTGTTCTATTAATCTTTGAATACTTTGGAGTGTTTTTGCGGGCTGATATTGATCATCATAGGCGATTAACTTAAGTTTTCTTCCATTTACACCGCCATTATCATTGACATAATTAAAGTATGCTTGAACGCCTCTTCTGACTTTATCATATTCCGCGACTGGTCCTGTTTGTGGACCGGTGAGCCCAACAATTATTTCTTTATCCGTTACTCCTTGAGCCTGTTTCTTGCCTTCTTTTGGGTCGCCCTTAGTTGATTGGTTTTTACTGGTTTGTGCGCTGCATGAAACTAACAAAATAACAGTTAGAATCAAAGCAAGTGCTGATGTCAACTTTTTTCTCACAAAATTTACCCCCAATCAAAGATTCACTTTAAGAGTAAAGAACAAAACACTATTAAAAGAGCGCTTACATTCTTAAAAACTCTCAAGAATAAGTGTAAAGAGATTTGATTTAAATTGCAAGTTAATTATTTAAAAATTAAAATAATTCAAACTAGTATTCAAAAAAAGTAATCAAATCGTGAAAATATCATATGTCTTATTATTAAATATAGGTGGAGTAAACCAAGTCTTTACCAAAACATTATGGCGTAATAATTTTTGTAAAATTAATAATATTTAGAAAAATATGTACAAATATTGCTCTGTATTATATAATCAATACTAAATTGGAAAAAATAGCAATCATGAATTACATACTGTACAGCTGAAAGTTATATTATTGTAAGCGGTTTCTGATTAAGTAAAAAATTTAAACGAGGTGACAAAAATTGAATTATGCAGAATTAAGGGATGATTTCTCGTGGGAAAAAGTAGTGAAAACCTATGATTGGAATGTTCATGAAAAGCTTAATATAGCACATGAATGTTGTGATAGGTGGGCTGATGACCCGAATCGTATCGCTATCTATTGGGAGGATGAAAAAGGAAATAAGGATGTCTGGACCTATTTCCGTTTAAAAGAACAATCAAACCGGATGGCGAATGCACTTCGGTCGCTGGGAGTAAAAAGGGGCGATCGTGTGGCAGGTCTCCTGGGGAAGGACATGGAATTAATTTTGACAGTCCTTGCAACATGGAAAATAGGTGCTATTTATGTTCCAATGTTTACGGCTTTCGGCCCAGAGGCCATTACGTATCGATTAAAAGATGCTGATTGCAAAATTTTAGTAACGAACCAGGAACAGGCCAAAAAAATTGAAGGTCAACAAGTATCCTGTGAGCTTCTATTAACTGATGGTTTATCAGGTAATGGATTAACTTTCTGGGAGTTTATTCAACAGTTCCCTGCTGAACATGAAACAGAGTCAACCACCATGATGGATCCTAGTGTAATCCAATACACATCTGGTTCAACAGGCATGCCAAAAGGTGCCGTTTGGGCTCATAAAATTTTTATCAGCACTTACCCTTACCTTAGATATGCGATGGGTATGGAAAATAATGATCGGTTCATGGGTGGTGCGGATATGGGCTGGGCTTATGGTTTGATGAACTGTACTATATGCCCATTAAGTCTCGGTATATCCATCGTCGTATATAAAGGTCCTTTCCAGGTTGAAAAATACTATCAATTACTAGAACAATATAAAGTTACAAACTTTGCATATGCCCCAACGGCATACAGAATGATGATGGCAGCCGGTTCTGATTTAGTAAAGAAATATTCATTAAAAGTAAAACAGTTCTCCAGTGCTGGTGAACCATTAAATGCAGAAGTTGTCCGCTTCTTTAAAGATAATTTTGGCCGGGAAATCTATGATCACTATGGTTCTACCGAAACTGGGATGATTGTAAATAACTATAATGTCACAGACATGATGGTAAAACCCGGATCAATGGGTCTGCCGGCTCCTGGCTATAATATCGCTTTATTAGATGAGCAAGGGTATCCGGTCGAAGTCGGTGAAGCGGGTCAAATCGCCGTAGATATACATGCATTTCCGTACTTCTTTCTAGGTTATTGGAATGATCCAAAGAAAACGGCAGAAAAAATAACGGGAAATTGGTTTTGGACCGGGGATCTTGCAAGTAAAGATAATGACGGGTATTTTTGGTTCCAAGGCAGAGCTGATGATATCATTTCCAGCGCTGGCTACCGAATTGGTCCTTTTGAAGTGGAGAGTACCCTATTAGAACATCCTGCCGTAGCTGAAGCTGCTGTAATCGGGAAACCGGATCCTGTTAAAGGAGAAATTGTAAAAGCATATGTAGTTCTTAAATCATCTCATAAATCTTCCTCAGAGTTAGCTGACGAATTAAGTGTTTTCGTAAAAGCAAAGCTATCAAAACATCAATACCCACGAGAAGTTGAATTTGTTGAAACCCTCCCTAAGACACCGAGCGGAAAAATCCAGCGTTATATTTTAAAACAAAGTCTCGAAACAGCAAATAAATAAGCGGAAGGTGATAAACGTATGCAAATCATTGCCAGCGGCTTAATTTTTGGTTGTATCTATGCATTAGCAGCTTTAGGACTTGTATTAATTTTTAAAACAACCGAAGTTGCAAATTTTGCGCATGGCGAAATGGCCATGATCACAACCTTTATCAGTTATGTCTTTTTATCGAAATATGGATTCCCTTATTTAGCAGCACTTGGCTTAGCGCTTTTATTTGCCTTAGTTTTCGGAATAGTGGTTTATGTGTTGGTTATGAAAAGGGTTCAATCCGCCCCGCATTTAAATCAAGTGGTGCTTACATTAGGACTGTTTATGATATTTAATGGGCTGGCCGGACTTAAATGGGGGTATCAGCCCACTTCGTTCCCGGAGGCCTTCCATGGTGACCCTTTTAAACTTGGCAGTATTTTTATATCGACCAACGAAATCTTTACGGTTGGGTTAACGTTGGTTCTGATGCTGCTGTTCTTCCTATTATTCCGATTCACAAAAGCTGGCTTAGGGATGCGTGCTGCCTCACAGGATATTATGGCTTCAGAGCTAATGGGAATTAAGGTTTCCGGCGTTTTTATGGGAGCTTGGGCGATTGGTACTGCACTCGGCGGTATAGCTGGGATGATGACAGCCCCAGTAACTTTTTTAAGTCCAAATATGATGGGAGAGGTTTTGATTATCGCTTTCGCCGGTGCTGTTCTAGGTGGGTTTAATAGCTTGCCGGGTGCGGTTATTGGTGGATTAATTGTTGGCGTTTTTGAAAATTTAGTCAGTTATTATGTTGCCCCGGAGCTGAAAATTGTTTTTACTTTTCTATTGATAGTTGTGGTGTTGTACATTCGTCCTCAAGGAATATTTGGGGGAGCAAAAATTGTAAAAAAGGTGTGATGTGAATTGAAACAGCTATTTACAAATCGTAAACCTTGGTTATTTTTACTCGTTCTTTTATTCCTTGCTTATCCTTTTATCGTTGGACAATCGGTTTATCTTATTTCTATTTTCGTTATGGTTTGCGTATATGCCATTACCGCAATGGCATTGGATTTATTAATTGGCTTTGGCGGCCAGGTTTCCATCGGCCACGCAGGCTTCTTGTCGGTGGGTGGTTATACAGTTGCTATCCTGACGACCAAATTAGGTCTTCCTTTCTTGCTTGTTCTTCCGTTATCAGGAGTGATTACTGGCATCATCGGTTTACTTATTGGACTCCCCGCAGTGCGGCTTAGCGGTAACTTTCTTGCCGTCGTATCGTTAGGGTTTGGGCTGTCCATTCCACAGATTGCGCTTAACTGGGACTCACTTACTGGCGGGTATTCTGGTCTTCCTCTTGCCCGGCCGGAATGGTTGTCCAATGATAGTCAATTTATTTACGTCATTATTTTAATGACTGTTGTAATCATATGGATTCTCCATAATATTGTGAAAAGCAGATTGGGCAGGGCTTTTGTCGCCATTCGAGAAAGTGAGGTTGCTGCTCAGGCTACCGGGATTAACGTTCCATTATACAAAACACTGATGTTTGTGATTAGCGCTTTTTTTACAGGAATTGCCGGCGGACTTTATGGTTATTGGATCGGATTCGTCAGCCCGAACGATTTTTCCGTGTTTACGTCATTTTTGTTACTTGGGATGATAGTCATTGGCGGCCTGGCTTCTATTCCAGGTGCCATTATTGGTGCCATTATCTTTACAGTACTGCCTGAATTAACGAAATCATTAATCGGGTTGACCAATATTATAATTGGTATTGCCATTGTCGGAATCATTCTTTTCCGTCCAAATGGTTTAATATCATTGCTGGAAATGTTCAGGATAAAAAAACCAAGCAAAAAAGTAATGGATGAACAGGAAGTTTATCTTTCTGACCTTGAACAAGGAGGTGCTGCCAGGGATGCTAACGTTTAAAGATGTGACCGTAAAATTTGCCGGCGTAACCGCCGTTAAAGACCTTTCGTTTGAAGTGCCTCAGGGAAATATTTATTCAATCATCGGTCCGAACGGCGCGGGTAAAACGACGGTTTTTAATTGCATTAGCCGTTTCTATACTCCAGCTGCCGGCACAATCGATTTTAATGGAAAAAATATTTTAAAACTTAAACCCCATCAAGTCATTCATGAGGGGATTGCGAGAAGCTTTCAAAATGTGGAATTGTTTGCAAAAATGACTGTCCTTGACAATTTGCTGGTAGGGCTGCACCCAACCTTGAAAAAGAATATTTTTTCGATTTCGTTAAATTTGCCTTCTGTTAAAAAGACAGAAAAAGAATCAATAAAAAAAGCTTATGAAGTGATGGATTTACTTTCGATAACCGATTTAGCGAATGAAAAAGTTAGAAATCTCCCATTTGGTTATCAAAAAATGGTAGATATCGGAAGAGCCATCATATCTTCACCAAAGCTAATCTTACTCGATGAGCCGGTAGCTGGGATGAATCCAGTGGAGACGAAAAAAATCAGCGAGCTCATCCTCCGCTTAAAGAAAGAAATGAATTATACAGTCCTTGTGATTGAACATGATATGTCGCTTGTAATGGAAGTGTCAGATTTTGTAACGGTCATGAATTTTGGTCAAAAAATTGCAGAAGGCACCCCCAAAGAAATTCAAAAAAATCCAGTGGTTATTGAAGCTTATTTAGGGGAGGTCGAAGAGAATGCTCAAATTGTCTGATGTGCATGTCTATTATGGCCATGTCCATGCATTAAGAGGACTGAACATGACGGTGGAGGATGGAAAGATTGTATCTTTGTTAGGCGGAAATGGCGCTGGTAAATCAACAACTCTAAAGATGATTTCAAGACTCATTCAGCCGAAAAAAGGTTCATATGAAATGGACGGTCAATCCATGTTGAAAGACAGCCCGAGCAGGGTTGTCAAAAAAGGAATTATTCACTGTCCTGAAAACAGAAGGGTTTTTCCATTATTAACAGTGGAGGAAAATTTAAAAATTGGCGCCTATAGCCGCAAAGATAAAAATGTTAAAGAGGATTTAGAAAAGGTATTTTTATATTTTCCAAGGTTAAAAGAAAGGGTCAAACAAAAAGCGGGAACACTGAGCGGCGGTGAACAGCAAATGCTTGCCATCGGAAGATCGTTAATGGGGAAGCCGAAGATACTTTTATTGGATGAACCGTCCTTGGGAATTGCCCCTATTCTTGTGAAAGAAATTTTTGAAATCATCAAAAAAATCAACAAAGATGGCACTTCTATTTTGCTGGTGGAACAAAATGCCAATATGGCACTTGGGATTTCTGATTATGCGTATGTATTGGAAAACGGACATATTGCTTTGGAAGGACATTCCCAAGATTTAAGAAATAATGATGAAGTCCGCCGACTTTATCTTGGCGGGTAAAAAAATTGGGAGCATCCATAAATGCGGAATGTGATGAAGAGAGGGAAACAAAATGCAGACTACCACAAAAATTGTTGTCACACCAGATGACATCGACCAGCTTGGCCATGTCAATTACCTGAAATATATTCTTTTTTTAGAAAAAGGGGTCGGTGAATGGTACAAACAGGCTGGAGTAAATTTTAAGGAGTTAAGGAAACAAGATCTCGGTACGGTTGTCCTCAAATTCGATGTCTCCTACCATAAGGAAGCCAGATTGGGAGATACTCTGAATGTTACGACCACTTTAATGAATGTGGGCAACAAAAGTTTTACCGTAAAACAAGAGATTTATAATCAAGACGATATTCTTATTACCGAATCAACGAAAACATTTGTGATGTTTAATACGGCGACAAGAAAAGGTGTACCGGTAATCCAAGAGATTGCCCGTCACTTAAAGTGTGCCAGATAATAATGAAAAGTTGGTTTGAACAACTCATTCTAAAGCAAGTGCAGGTTAATAACGTAAGGCTTCTTGACATGCATAATAGTTTTGTTATGTGCGATTTCCGAAATAAGGAGGGATTTCAATGGTCAAAAAAGGCTTTACTTTATTCATCGCTTTTATGATGGTGTTTCTATTAGCAGCTTGCAACGGGGAGAAAACAAGTTCCAACAATACAACTGGAGGAAAGGATAGCAATGAACTAGCTCAAGGGGTTACAAAGAACGAAATCATGGTTGGACATTCGGCACCGCAAACGGGACCTGTAGCTGTCTATGATACTTTCCGAAAAGGTATGGATACCTATTTTCAGTATATCAATGAAAACGGCGGAGTAAATGGCCGGAAAATAAAGTTAATTGCTTACGATGATCAATATCAGCCAACAAAAGCTTCGCAGAATGCCAAGAAACTTGTTGAGGAAGATAAAGTATTTGCCGTCATTGGAAATCAGGGCTCTGCCGCTAATCTTGCTGCAAAAGACTACTATATAAACAAAGGCATCCCGGTTATATTACCAGGGACTGGGTTAAAGGGATTTGTCGATCCACCGGTAAAAAATTGGATGGGGGCAACCATGATGAACTATGAAGTGGAAGCCCAAATTATGTTGAATTATGCTGTCAACGAGCTGGGTGCTAAGAAAATAGCCATTGCTTATCAAAATGATGACTTTGGAAAAGCCCCATATAACAAGATTAAAGAAATAATTAAAACGTATCCAGGCGTCGAACTTGTTGCCGAAGTGACCTATCTTCCCGCCGACACGGAATTCAGTGCCCAGGCCCAAAAACTTCAGCAAGCCAAGCCAGATACAATCTTTAATTTTGGTGTGATGAGTCCTGTCGTTAATTTGAAAAAGGCAATGTATAAAATCGGACTAGATAAAACTAATTACATTGTTTCCTCCATTGCTGGCGGGGACACCCATGCATTCCAATTGGCTGGAGGCGATGTTTGGGAACGAACCTATAGCGGTGGAATCCTGATTAGTTTGGATGATGAAAATAATGAAAAAATTAAACTTTTCAAAGAAAGATTTAAAAAATCGTATCCAAATGAGCAGGCAACTAATTTTGTAGAAAGCGGCTGGTCGGCTGCACAAGTATTCGTTGAAGCATTAAAAATAAGCGGCGATAATCTTACCTGGGATAATTTTCTAAAATCCTTCAATACATTCGATAACTGGGATGGCTCTATGTATGCTGGGGTATCGTTCTCTGAAAATAACCATTATGGAATTACGAAAATGTACATGACCAAAGCCGAGAATGGAAAAATAGTACAAATTTCTGATTCCATCGAGTTTGAACCTGAAACAGGAAAAATTTCCTTACCCAAAAAATAACAGATTAATTAAAGTTCTTAAATAAAAGTTTGATAGGTGGTACGAATGAAGAATAACATAATGCCGGAGTGTCTCCTGCCACTGAGTGGAGCCGTTAATTTCCGCGATATGGGCGGACTGGCAACAAAGGATGGCAGAAAAGTAAAAAAAGGGCTCCTCTTTCGAGCAGCAGAATTAACCGGATTAACTGACGAAGATGTAAGTTTATTAGAAACCCTGCAATTAAAACGAGTGTTTGATTATCGCAGACAAAAGGAGGCGGAACGGAAGCCCGATCCGCCTTTAGGGTCTGCCATTCTTGAGCGGGTTTCTGCGATTAGCGAAGAAAATATTGCCACAAATATGTTTGTGAAAGACGACGGATTTAATGCGGACTATTACCGTCAATTCACGGTTGAAAGATTTTTAAAGATTTATACTGAGATGCCAATACAGAATCCTTCTTACAAAAGATTAATGATGCTATTAAAAAGCCCTGAAGAAAACTTGCCGCTTGTCCACCACTGTACGGGCGGCCGTGACCGAACGGGTGTAGGTGCCATGTTAATATTGATGACCATGGGTGTACCTTATGAAACTGTATTAGGAGATTACTTACTTTCAAATCTAACATTAGCTGAACGTCATCAAACTATTTTTGAAAAAGCATCGCAATATTTTACTCCAGAAGAGTATAAACAATTAATAAATGCTTTTCCACTAAGAGAAGACTATCTTCATGCTGCCTATAACGCGATATTAAGGAATTATGGTGATTTTGACACGTATATTGCAGAAGAATTCGGGATATCCGAAGAGGTTAGGGAAAACATTAAAAATTATTGTTTAGAATAGGAGTGAATTTTTTGAATAAACCTTGGCTTTTCTCTTATCCAGAACAAGTTCCTTACGAAATTACCCCTCCCGCTGTTTCCATCGATGATTTGCTCAAGGATTCATCCAACCTCCATCCAGAAAAAACTGCCGTAATTGATAATCAAAAGGTGAAGACCTACTATCAACTTAACTCAGATGTAGACCGTTTAGCTTCTGCCTTATATGATAGTGGATTTAAAAAAGGAGATAAGTTAGCGATCATGCTGCCAAATTGTCTGGAGTACATAATCTCCTTTTTTGCGGTGCAACGCTTGTGCGGCACCGTTGTTCAAGTCAATCCTTTGTATACACCCAGAGAACTGGAATATATTTTAGAAGATTCCGAGGCAGTTTGGTTTATCACGAATCGCATCCAAGTTCCAAAACTCGAGCAAATCGGCTATAAAGACAAATTAACAGTCCTTATCGCAGAGGGTGAAAAGGACGTTAAAGACAGCCTTAATGCCTGGATTGAAAAAGGAACAAACCCGTCCCCAGAAGTTAATATCGATATTGAAAATGATATTGCTATCTTGCAGTATACAGGGGGAACAACTGGCAGGGCGAAGGGTGTAATGATCTCACACTACAATCTCATTAGTAATCTTTATCAGAACAAGGAATCGAGTGTCGGAGAAGCAAGTGAAGGTTCTTGGGAACGAATAATCGGTATCGCCCCAATGTTTCACGCTATGGGTTTGACGACAATGGTTACCACTATCTTTAGGGGGGGAACTTTTAATACGATCAGCAGATTTGAATTAAATTTGCTTGTAGAGACAATCAGAAATTTTAAGCCGACCACCTTTAGTGGTTCGCCTACTATGTATATTGCCTTGTTAAACCACCCGCATTTGACGTCCGAAGATCTTAAATCTATTAAAATATGCAGCAGCGGATCTGCACCATTATCTGTGGAAATCATGAATCGTTTTGAGGAAAAAACAGGTGCCCCGATTATTGAAGCTTATGGTTTATCAGAGGCAACTACGATGGTGACGAAAAATCCAAGCGAAGGTGTACGAAAGCCCGGCAGTATTGGCATACCAATCCCAAGCACAGATTGCCGGATTGTTGATATCGCTACAGGAACAATTGAATTGCCTGTTGGTGAAACGGGTGAACTTATCGTAAAAGGCCCACAAGTCATGAAGGGATATTGGAAAAATGAAGAAGAAACCGTTAATGCTTTGAGGGATGGCTGGCTATTTACGGGTGATTTGGCCGTTATGGATGAGGATGGATATTTTTATATTGTTGGAAGAAAGAAGGATATGATTATCGCCGGCGGCTTCAACATCTATCCGCTTGAAATCGAGGAAGTATTATATCAATTACCGGCTGTAAGGGAAGTTTGCGTGTATGGCGTACCTGATCCATATCGTGGTGAAACGGTAAAAGCAGCTATCGTCCTCAAGGAAAATGTCACTTTGACCGAAAAAGAAGTGGAGGAATGGTGCAACCAAAATCTAGCAAGATATAAGGTACCTAGACTCATAGAGTTTAAAGATGAACTTCCAAAAACAGCAGTAGGAAAGATTTTGCGTACAAAATTAATTGAACAAGAAAAAGAACGTGCTGCCTCTACTGAAAAAACGTTGTAAAAAAATATTGTTTTATAGGGGTGCGAAATAGTTAGAGGAAAAAAACAAAAGGACATAAGCTCATTAAAATGGAGCCTATGTCCTTTTAATTCCTAAATTTCATAAAGGTAGATGTGTCTAACAATAAAATAATGAAACAGAGAATTTTTGGAGGTAGAAATGAATGAAAGCAGTTGAAGAACTTTTCTCTCTTACTGGTAAGGTTGCTCTAATAACAGGAGGAAGCCGTGGTCTTGGACGAGAAATGGCACTCGCTTTTGCCAAAGCAGGAGCGGATATTGTGATTGCAAGCCGCAAACTCGATGCCTGTGAAAAGGTTGCTGCAGAGGTGGAAGCTATTGGCCGCCGAGCACTCCCATATGCTTGTCATATAGGGAAGTGGGACCAGGTAAATGAATTGGTAGAAGCCGCTTATGATCATTTTGGCAAGGTTGATATATTAGTGAACAATGCCGGTATGTCCCCACTTTACGATTCCCTAGTTGATGTAAGCGAATCTATGTGGGACAGCGTTTTAGCATTAAATTTAAAAGGGCCATTTCGTCTCTCGGCATTGGTAGGAGACCGCATGGCGAAAGGTAGTGGGGGAGCCATCATTAATATTAGCAGCATTGCAGCAATCCGGCCGACAAAGAATGAAGTGCCCTATGCTGCTGCCAAGGCCGGGTTAAATGCGCTTACACTTGCTTTAGCAGATACTTACTCCCCTAAGGTGCGCGTCAATTGCATAATCGCAGGCCCCTTTTTAACAGATATTGCTAAGGCGTGGAATATGGAGGAGGCGATGAAACGATTTGAGAAAAACTCAGCTCTTGGGCGGCCTGGAAATCCAGAAGAGATTATTGGCTCAGCTTTATATTTTGCCTCAGACGCTGCTAGTTTCACTACTGGATCACTCTTAGCCGTGGACGGAGGGTACAGAAAATAACGAAAGTAAGGGGGCTGTTACATGAGTCACACAATTCCCGTAAGAAAAGGGGAAGAGCTAGATTATGAGGCAGTAAGACAATTTCTTGTGAAAAATTTTGAGGACATTCCAAATGAACATTTGGAGATTCAACAATTTCCTGCAGGCAAATCTAATTTAACCTATGTTATACGCTGCGGATGCTGGGAAGCTGTTTTAAGGAGACCGCCGTTTGGACCTTTACCGCCAAAAGCACATGATATGAAAAGGGAATACGAGGTAATTAATAAACTTTATTCGGGATTCCCACTTGTTCCAAAGCCGTATTTATATTGTTCTGATGAGGGAGTAATCGGAACACCCTTTTATTTTATGGAGCGAGTAAAAGGAATTACCTTGGATGATGATCCAAATAAAGAGAATGACCTGTCTGTTATCGATAAACAGCACATTTCCTATTTGATGGTTGATGCCATAGTAGATCTGCATCAGGTGGATTATAAAAAAGCTGGATTGGAAAATATCGGGTATCCAAATGGTTTCATAGAAAGACAGCTAAAAAACTGGATTACTAGGTACCAAAAATATAAAACAGATGATATCGCTGTGGTTGACAAAGTCATAAATTGGTTAATCAATCATTTACCTCATTCACATGAGGCAACATTAATTCACAATGATTTTAAAATTAATAATGTTCTGTTATCGGATGATTTAAAACAGATAAATGCCATTTTAGATTGGGAGATGGCCACGATAGGTGACCCATTATTTGATCTCGGTGCCACTTTAAGTTACTGGCTTGAGGAAAACGATTCAGAATTAATTAAGGAAAGTTTGATTATGCCGACAGCTCAGAAAGGATTCATAAGCCGCCGTGAATTTCTAGAAAGATACGCTAAAAATACGGGCCGGGATGTATCCTCATTCCAGTTTTATATGACGTTAGCCTTCTTTAAAATTGCCGTTGCCGTACAACAAATGTATTATCGATATACTCTAGGCCATACAAAGGATGAACGTTTTGCCAACCTTAATAGCAATGTTAAAAATATCATGCTATATGCCGAAATTCAGGCGAACAGAAAAATTTAGAAATGGGAGGGCAAGCAGATGATTTTTAAAAAATCCGATAAAGTAGAAAAGCTAGAGCAAGAACTTATTCAGTTTATGGAAGAACATATCTATCCCAACGAAGCAGTTTATGAGGAACAATTAAAGGAAAATCACTGGGATGAACCACCTATTATGGAAGAGTTAAAAGAGAGAGCCAAAGACGCGGGATTGTGGAATTTATTTTTACCAGAAAGTGAAAATGGCGCAGGTCTTACTAATCTTGAGTATGCCCCGTTGTGTGAAATAATGGGTAGATCGGGAATGGCACCAGAAGTATTCAATTGTTCTGCACCTGATACAGGGAATATGGAAATATTGGATCGCTTTGGTACAGAGGAACAAAAAGAACGCTGGTTAAATCCATTATTAGAAGGGAAAATTCGGTCTACATTTAGTATGACAGAGCCGGATGTTGCTTCTTCAGATGCGACGAATATTCAAACAAGTATAAAACGTGAAGGAGATTTTTATGTCATTAATGGCCGAAAATGGTGGCAATCGGGTATCGAATCTTCAAAATGTAAAATCTTGATTGTAATGGGGAAAACGGATCCTGATGCCCCAAAGTTTGAACAACAATCTATGATTCTTGTACCAAAGGATACCCCTGGTGTGAAAATTGTCCGTAATTTGCAGGTTTTTGGGTATGATGAAGCCCCTCATGGCCATTCTGAAGTTATATTTGAAAATGTTCGTGTCCCAGTTTCAAATATTTTATGGGGTGAAGGGAAAGGATTTGCGATAGCACAGGCAAGATTGGGTCCTGGCAGAATCCATCATTGTATGCGCTTAATCGGAGCAGCTGAAAGAGCCTTGGAATTAATGATTAAGCGAGCGAAAGAACGAGTAACATTTGGAAAGCCTGTTATTGAACAAGGAGTCATCAGGGACTGGATTGCTCAATCACGAATCGATATCGATCAAGCAAGATTATTAACCCTTAATGCTGCCTACATGATGGATACAGTTGGGAATAAAGTAGCGAGAGCTGAAATAGCGATGATTAAGGTAGCTGCCCCAGAGATGGCTTGCAAAGTCATTGACCGAGCGATACAGGTTCATGGTGCCGGCGGCGTAAGTAATGTTTTTCCTCTTGCCAGAATGTATGCACGAGCAAGAATCGTAAGAATTGCGGATGGCCCGGATGAGGTGCATAAAGAAACTGTAACCAAATTGGAATTGAAAAAGCATGCAGAATGAGGGATTGATTAAACCCTTTATTTGAAAAGGGATAAGTCAGGCTAATCCAAAAAATAGTAGTAGTAATGGCGGACAATGAATAGATTAGAAAGGGCTTATCTAAATCTGGGAGGATGAGAAATGAATACCTTAACAAGGGAATTTAGTATGACCATTAATGGAAAAGCTGTTACAACTGAACAGACAGTTCCAGTACTAAATCCAGCAAATGAAACGGTAATCGCGCAGGTACCAAAAGCCAGCCAACAAGACTTAAATAATGCAGTAAAGGCTGCAAGAGCAGCTTTTACTGCATGGTCAGCGGTTTCTATTGAGGAACGAGCATCCAAATTAGAAGCATTTTCTGATGCGATTATCCAGCAGCGAGAGGAGCTTGCCAACCTTTTTACAGCAGAAATGGGGAGACCGATAAACGGGGGATTTAGTTCCTACATGGAAATTGATTCAGCCTGCCATTGGTGTAAAGTAATCGCTAGGTATCGACTGCCGCGTGAAATTATTGAGGATAATGAGAGCCATACCATTGAGAGATATTACACGCCGCTTGGTGTGGCAGGATTAATTGTTCCATGGAATTTCCCTGTCCTCTTGGCGATGTGGAAAATTGCCCCGGCATTACTTGCTGGTAACACGATCGTTGTGAAGCCTTCGCCTTATACTCCATTAACTACTTTACGGATAGGTGAAATTGCAAGGGATATTTTTCCGGCAGGTGTGTTTAATGTTGTAACAGGTGAAAATGAACTTGGGCAATGGATGACAGAGCACCCTGATATAAATAAAATAAGTTTTACCGGTTCGACAGCTACCGGGAAAAAGGTTCTGCAAAGTGCAGCCGTAAATTTAAAACGCGTAACACTTGAGTTAGGCGGAAATGATGCGGCAATTGTCCTGGAAGATGCTGACCCGAAGGAAGTTGTTCCAAAATTATTTTGGGCTGCTTTTTCCAATACAGCACAAATTTGTGTGGCCACAAAACGGTTGTATGTGCATGAAAAGATATACGATGAGTTTTTAGATGAATTTAAACAGTATACGAAAAATATTCCAATCGGCGATGGGATGAACCCTGACACCTTAATTGGTCCAGTCCAAAATAAGATGCAATATGAAAAGGTTAAAGCTTTGATAGAAGATGCAAAAAGCACAGGCACGAATATTGTTTGCGGAGGAACCGTTGAGGACAAAACAGGTTACTTTATACCTATTACGATTGTTGATAACCCGCCTGAAGATGCGAGGGTGGTAACAGAAGAAGCCTTCGGACCGGTGTTGCCTGTTATTAAATATAGCAATTATGACGAGGTCATTACGAAGGCAAATAATACGGATTATGGATTAGCTGGTTCTGTATGGGGGAAAGATCTTAACCTGGCACGTTCCATTGCCGAAAGATTGGAAACGGGGACGGTCTGGATCAATGAGGCACATATTCTTTTACCGAACGTTCCTTTTGGAGGCCATAAACAATCAGGAATCGGTGTTGAAAATTCAATCGAAGGATTAAAAGAATATACCAACACAAAAACCATTATGATTAAGAAAAAATAATTTTGGATAATTTTATTTAAATGTTTAAAGGACAAAGGCTTCGAAAATAGGGCTTTTGTCTTTTTTATTTCCTTAGAATAATGAGTAGAGAATAATTTTTCAGATAATTTAAAATTGACCATAAAGTCAAAATTATTATATAATTTATTTGGTAGTAATAGAGTTACATAAGCGTTAATTGCAGAAAAGAGGGTGAAACTAAATGAAAACGCTGGAAATTCCTGTGGTAAAGCTTCCGAAAGAAACGGAAGAGTTAAGAAGAGAAATTAGGCAGTTTTTAAAAGAAGAAATTGAAAACGGTTTAATCGAAACAAAATGTGATTGCTGGCTTAGCGGATTCTCGGAGGATTTTTCACGAAAAATGGGAGCACGCGGATGGATCGGCATGACTTGGCCGAAAAAATATGGCGGCGGGGAACGTTCATCAGTTGAGAGATATGTAGTTACTGAAGAAATGCTGGCAGCAGGCGCCCCGGTTTCAGGGCATTGGATTGCCGACCGACAAACCGGTCCGCTTTTACTAAAGTATGGGACAGAAGAACAGAAACAATTTTTCCTGCCAAGAATCGCAAAGGGAGAATGTTATTTTGCAATTGGCCTTAGCGAGCCTAATGCAGGATCCGATTTGGCTGCGCTTCAGGCACGGGCCGTTAAGGTTGATAAAGGCTGGATTTTAAATGGCAGCAAAATTTGGACAAGCGGTGCCCATCATGCCCATTACTCGATCGTCTTATGCCGGACAACTCCAATGGACCCTAACAACCGTCATGCCGGGATGAGCCAATTGATTGTCGATTTAAATGCGCCGGGAGTAACCATTCGCCCAATTCATCTGATGACAGGGGAACATCATTTTAATGAAGTCTTTTTTGAAGATGTGTTTGTTCCCGATGGAATGGTTGTTGGGACACTTGGAAATGGCTGGGCGCAGGGCATGGCGGAATTGGCCTATGAGAGAAGTGGTCCGGAGCGTATTCTGAGCACATTTCCTCTTCTAAATGAACTAACGAATGTGTTAATAGAAAAATGTGACGCAAAGGGATTAAACGAAGTTAGCAGACTCATCTCTAGACTGTGGACACTTCGAAATATGTCGCTTGGCATTGCCCGCTTGTTGGAAGAAGGTGTGCCTTCTAATATTATTGCTTCTCTAGTAAAAGACATGGGAACCCAATTTGAGCAGGAGATTCCGGAGATTACAAGATTACTAGTTTCTGTCATTCCGTTAACCGATTCCGAAAACAGATTAGAAAGGTTCCTGGCGCAATCAATTCTGCAATCACCAGGATTTACACTTCGCGGAGGGACAACGGAAATTCTAAGGGGAATTGTGGCAAAGGGGGTTATTAACCAATGAGTGAAATGAAAGACATGATCTTGGAGTCAGCAGTAAAGATTTTTGAAAAATATTCAACCAAAGAAGTGGTTAATGACGCGGAGAAAGGTCAATGGGCAGCTGAATTATGGGAGAACCTGGAGGCCTACGGCATGCTTGGAGTAGGAGTGCCGGAGGAATTAGGGGGGAGCGGCGGTGACCTGGATGATGCCTTGAGTATTTTGCAAATGGCGGGCAAATATTCTGCACCCATTCCACTTGCCGAAACGTTTATAGCCAATTGGTTATTAAGCGATTTGGGAGAATCTGTTGTTGAGGGGATTGTCACGATCCCAGGACAAAATAGTACGGAACCTTTCCAGTTGCAAAAAAGCGGTCAAGGCTGGATTATAAACGGTAAAGCTAAATATGTTCCATGGGCGAGGAATGCGGAAAAACTGCTGGTAGCAGGAGAGTCGATCGACGGAACCGTCCTTCTTGTTTTACCGCTTGAAAAAGCGGAGATTAAACCTGGCAAAAACATGGCTGGGGAAGCACGAGACGAAGTGATATTTGATCAGGTCTACATTGAGGAATGTCAAACCGTATCTGTCGACTACAGCGCACTAACAAAGAAGCTGTATTATGCAGGGGCATTAACAAGAAGCGTGCTTATGGCTGGGGCTATCGAAAGAGTTCTTGATGTAACCATTAACCATACAAATGAGCGCTCCCAATTTGGACGGCCTATTCACCGTTTCCAAGCAATTCAGCATCATCTGGCAGCACTTGCCGGCGAAACTGCTGGTGCTGGAATTGCCGCCAAATATGCTGTTGATGCTTTCGGCACGAATCCTTTTTCAAAAGAGTTAGCCTATGCAAAAATCCGAATAAATGAAGCGGCGGGAAAAGTTAATACGATTGCACATCAAGTATTGGCGGCGATTGGGTTTACATATGAACATACCCTTCATCACAGCACAAGGAGACTTTGGTCTTGGCGCGAGGAATTTGGGACAGAATCCGATTGGGAACAGGTTATTACGGAAGAACTATTAAAATTAGAGAAAAACGAATTATGGTCCGTGATAACTGGCGTTGTAAAACATGCAAAAAAGGTGGGAATCCAATGACTGATCTAATTTTTAATGTGGAAAATGGGGTCGCCAAAATTATTTTAAACCGGCCGGATAGTTTAAATGCCTTTAGTGCGGAAATGATTGACCTTTGGATTAAAGCATTAGAGACCGTCCGTGATTCCGATGACATTCGGGTACTTGTAATATCCGGAAATGGACGCGGCTTTTGCTCAGGCGGGGATATCAAATCGATGGGGAGAGGAGAAGGATTTCTTCAAAGCGATGGGAATGAAGATTTTTCCTCGACCGCTTTAGCCAGAAAAAATTCTTTATGGAAAAGAGTACAAAGAATTCCTCTTCTGGTGAAAGAAATTGATAAACCTGTGATTGCGGTTCTACATGGTGTTGCCTTTGGGGCAGGCTTTGATATGACCTTGGCCTGTGATATTCGCATTGCTGCCGAAAACACCAAAATTTCGGAAAGCTACTTAAATGTTGGAATTGTACCAGGAGATGGTGCTGCATGGTTTTTACCAAGGTTTGTCGGGACAGACCAAGCTTTGGATTTACTCTGGACGAGAAAAGTCCTAACTGCAAAAGAGGCAAAAGACATGGGGCTCGTAACGTATGTCGTGGAAGATGACAAACTAGAGGAGTTTGTGGAAGACTATGTTCAAAAATTAGCGAATGGCCCGCAAACAGTTATGCGTTTTACAAAAAGAGCCGTGTACCAGGGATTAAACATTGATTTACGTACATCCCTGGATATGATTTCTTCAGCAATGGGGATCGTTACCGAGCTCGAGGATTACCAAGAAGGGGTCCATGCTGTCCTGGAAAAGAGAAAGCCAAATTTTAAATAACGCAATAAAAAAACAGTGGCAATACATTGTCACTGTTTTTTCTAGAGCATAGAAAAAACGAGAAAAATGTCAAACGGTAATTATTGTATTTTTAGAATATTTTGTTTATAGTAATTGTTAGTGAAATACCAACTAATTAGTATGAAAGGGGGAGTCTTTTCCTTATATTAAAAAAGAGATTTTTAAAATGATAGCGGTTTCAAAAGGCTAGTAATTCTAAATAGTTTAATAGATGCAAGAGTTAAAGGAGAGAATTTTGTGAAGTTAAAAGATCTTCTTGAAACGAATATTGACCAATTTGGTGAATATCCGTTTTTATACTTCAAAGAAAAGACCTTTACGAATGTGCAAACGAAGGAATATGCCGACGAATTGGCAAACGGCTTGAAAAAGCTAGGTGTCGAAAAAGGCGACCGCGTTATGGTCTGTATGCCAAATTGTCCGGAAGTCCTTATTGCCTACCAAGGAATTACCCGTACGGGGGCCATCATCGTTCCAGTCATGTTTACGCTTCATCCGAAAGAGCTACATTATATTGTCCTAAATTCCGGGGCAAAAGCAGTCATTACTTCCTCTTATGTTCTTCCAAATGTAGAAAAATCCTTAGAAGGGCTGCCTGTAAAACCCGAATTGATTGTTGCAGATCAGCCAACAAATGAAAAAGCTAAAAATATTTATGATGTGATGGTTCAAGATGACAATCTTTATTATGATGATGTCCAGCCTGAGGACACCGCAGTCATCCTTTATACATCCGGAACAACCGGAAATCCAAAAGGGGTTATATTAACACATAAAAATTTATATTCGAATGCCGAAAACTCGGCAAAACATAATGAAACTGAGCGTGGAACCACCCTGGGTGTCCTCCCGCTTGCACATGTATATGGGTTGACAGTTTCAAATGTGTTGTACTTAACCGGAAGTTCCATTGTTGTTTTTCCTAACTTTGATGTAAAGGAAGTACTTAATGCTATTGAAAAGCATAAAGTGAAATCGTTTTCCGGAGTTCCGGCAATGATTTATGCGCTTGTGTCCTACCCAGAGGCAGATCATTACGATACTTCCAGTCTAGAATCGATAGGTTCAGGGTCTGCGCCGCTTCCAGTAGCCTTGCTGTACGCATTTGAGAAAAAGTTTGGCGCGAAGGTTTTTGAAGGATACGGTCTGTCAGAGGCAGCACCGGTTGTAACAGCCCATCGCAAAGGTATCGAAATTAAGCCAGGTTCTGTAGGCATTCCGATTCCTGGTGTTGAAGTGAAAATAGTCGACGAAAATGGTGTGGAAGTTCCTTGCGGCGAAGTAGGTGAGCTGATTGTCCGCGGGGATAATGTGACCCCTGGTTACTATCAAAATGAAGAAGAATCTCGGAAAGTGTTAAAAGATGGGTGGCTATGCACGGGAGATATGGCCCGGCAGGATGATGATGGCTACCTCTATATAGTTGATAGAAAGAAAGATTTGATTATCCGAGGAGGCTTTAATCTTTATCCTCGCGATGTTGAAGAAATTATAAATGGTCATGAGCAGGTTGCTGAAGCGGCTGTTGTCGGCATACCGGATGAACGGATGGGGGAAGAGATGGTTGCCTGTGTAGTCAAAAAAGCTGGTTCAGAGCTAACAGAGGAAGAATTGATCCGTTTTTGCCAAGACCATTTAGCAAAAAACAAAACACCACGGCGGATTGTGTTCCTAGATTCACTGCCAAGAAACGGTGTTGGAAAGATTTTGAAAACGCATCTTCGCAAAACAGCTGCAGATATTGTGGTTCGTTAACAGCTGATTTTCACAAAAAGGAAATGATGAGAGGAGAATGTTTTATGGAAAAAAGAACGATTTTGACAACAAGCAGCCGCGGTTTGATGGAGGATTCCTTTCCTTACCGACTTTATCAGAAGGCGAAGAGGGTAGGAACCTGGAATCCAGCAGATATTGATTTCAGCCAAGATCAAAAAGATTGGCAAGCAATGAATAATACGCAAAGGGAAGACATCCTACGGCTCATTTCTATGTTCCAGGCAGGAGAAGAGGCTGTAACATTGGATTTGCTGCCGCTCATCATGGCTATTGCCAAAGAAGGGCGTCTCGAGGAGGAAATGTTTTTAACAACATTTTTATACGAGGAAGCAAAGCACACAGAATTTTTCCGCAGGGTGTTAAATGCGATTGGGGAGACTGGCGACTTGTCACATTTTCATTCAGAAACCTATCAGCATATTTTCCATGAAATCCTGCCAACTGCAATGGAACGTCTAGTTACCGATCAATCGCCGGAAGCCATTGCTGAGGCATCGGTTGTTTACAACATGTTTGTGGAAGGGGTACTGGCAGAAACCGGATATTTCTCCTTCTATCAATCTCTGGAAACAGCGGGAATCATGCCGGGGCTTATGGAGGGAATCGGCAATTTGAAACGGGATGAATCCCGGCATATCGGATATGGGACCTTCCTGCTGCAGCGGTTAATTTGCGAACATCCTCATCTCTATGAATTTATTGCCGCAAGGATGGGGGAATTGGCCCCGCTGGCGATCAAACTTAATCAAGAAGGGATAGACGGAAAAGAGGTAAGTTCGTTTGGCGGTAACCCTGATGATGTCATGAATTTCACCATGAAGCAGCTTGCTGTTCGCATGGAAGTTTTAGCGAGGGCGAAGGGAAAGAAAATCGAAGAGATTTATAAAGTGACGGAAAGCGAGATAGGAGTACTATAAAGTCGGCAAAAGTAATCGAAAAAATTCGTTTACTGGAGCATAAAGTTGGCTTGCCGGCTGATTTTAGTGAATACAATATTAGTGGAGAGGCACTACAAATGGTAATCCCGGCAGTCATGAAGGATCCTGCCGCATTAAACTTCCCAATGCCGCCGGAACTAATAGCGACAATTGGACAGAGGGTTTTCCTTTGACGGTTAAATAATGTTAGTTGAAATCATCCCATTATGGATTTTTTCTCGTCCATAATGGGATTATTTTTCTTATGGATTGTAAAAACTGGAAGGTTTTGGTTTAATTAAAATAAACTATTTAGTCTATTTTATTTTAATTTTCTTCAACGCTATTTAAGGGGGCCGACTCATGAGTATTCTTTTTAAAAAATTATCTGAATGTCAAATAACGGACATTATCACGGCCTGGAATCGCGGTTTTGAAGGCTATTTTGTAAAATTGGAAATGTCTGCGGAGCTGTTTTTTGCTAGGTTGGTTAATGAGGGGCTTTCAATGAATCTATCGATTGTTGCTTTCGATGGTGATAAGCCTGTAGCAATTGTCTTAAACGGAGTGCGCCTAATTGATGGAAAAAAGACCGCTTGGAATGGAGGTACCGGAGTAGCCTCGGAATATCGTGGAAAAGGAGTTTCCAAGCTTTTAATGGAGGAGACTTTAAGGATTTACGCGGAAGAGGGGGTGGAGGTTGCCACTCTCGAAGCGATAAAGGAAAACGAACGGGCCATTCGTTTATATCAACGATATGGATATGAGATTGTTGATTCCCTTGTTCATTTAAATGGGTCTGAGGAATTCGAGTCAGTTTTAGCTGCATCTATCTGGGTAAAATCCATCCGTCCCGAACAATTGGCAACACTTTCTTTTTATAAAGAAAATGTACCTTGGCAATGCCAATGGCAAAGTGTCAGAAACGGTGAAGCACAAATTTTTTATGGAACAGGAAATGACCCTTTGGGCTATTGCTTGTTTAAAAGAATATGGAATGAACATGGAAAGGTAGAAAAAGTCGTTATCTATCAACTGGAGTTGTTTTCTGAAGTAAACAGTGAATTATTGAAAATTATTTTTGCCAGCATTTGCGGGGGAGCTGAAAAAACCGTAAACTTTATGACGGTCAATGCCTCCATCTCAAGTCCAATCATCGCATACCTAATGAGCCATGGATTTAATAAGATGACGGAACAAGTACAGATGGTGAAATTTTTATAAAAAATTTTTGAATACTCTACCGTATTAATATATAATTTCCGATAGGGATACCTTATTTGGCTTGTCCTTACATAATTTAATACGGTTAGGAGTAGGAACATGGAAAAAGTACTTATTTTTGGACATAAAAATCCAGACACAGATACGATTTGTTCTGCGCTTGCGTACGCAGACTTGAAAAAACAACTTGGACATGATGTTGAAGCAGTCCGCCTTGGCCAAATCAATGGCGAAACACAATATGCCCTTGATACCTTTAAGATAGAGGCACCACGTCTTGTTGAAACTGTTGCTTCTGAAGTTAACTCTGTTATTTTGGTAGACCACAATGAACGCCAACAAAGTGCGAACGACATCACCGATGTTAAAGTGCTTGAGGTAATTGACCATCACCGCATTGCAAATTTTGAAACAAGCGATCCGTTATATTATCGCTGTGAGCCAGTCGGCTGTACGGCCACAATTTTAAATAAAATGTACAAAGAAAATGGCAAGGAAATTAAGAAAGAAATCGCGGGACTTATGCTTTCAGCCATCATTTCTGATTCCTTATTATTCAAATCGCCAACCTGCACGGCTGAAGATGTTGCTGCAGCTCGTGAATTAGCAGATCTTGCCGGAGTAGATGCGCAAGCGTACGGTTTAGAAATGCTGAAGGCTGGTGCGGATTTAAGCGACAAGTCTGTAGCTGATTTATTAACACTGGATGCAAAAGAATTTGACATGGGCGGAAGCAAAGTAGAAATTGCCCAAGTCAATGCTGTAGATACTGCGGAAGTTCTCGCCCGCAAAGAAGAATTAGAAGCAGCTATTTCTAAGAAAATCGATGAGAAGAATCTGGACTTATTCTTATTGGTAGTGACTGATATTCTAAACAATGATTCAGTAGGGTTAGCGCTTGGAAATAAAGCTGCTGCAGTGGAAAAGGCTTATAATGTGACCCTTGATGACAATACTGCGACGTTAAGAGGAGTCGTTTCCCGTAAGAAACAAATCGTGCCGGTATTAACAGACGCTTTCACAAAGGGTGTTTAAGTTTAAGATAGGAGAACGTTCATGCTCTTTAAGGCATGAACGTTTTTTGTTGTCATCATTTATGGTTTATCTGTCAGCTTTGGACGCTCATCATTATTTTGATTCATCAGGAAGAAGGTCAGCGGCTTATCAGAACCTGTCATCAGTTTATAGACATAGGAGGAGGTAAGTTTGTAGCCATCCTCGATTTTGGAGGCCAAATAATTGGTCCGTTCAAATAGGATGGACCGAATAAAGTTCAACTGCCGTGAAATTTTCTCTGTTAATGCTTCTTGATAATCCAATCGTTTAAGGACGTCTTCTTGAAACTCCTCTTGCTTGTTCATTTTGGCAGAGATTTGATTTTGAAACTCCTCTTGGCTGTTCAATTTCTCTGTTACTTCTTTTTGAAAAACGGTTTGTCGATTTAATTTGTCCGCTATTTCCTCTTGGAATTTTTCCTGCATTCTCATCATTTCTTGATGCGATTGGCTGCTTTTTTGCAAGTCATTCAATTGACTGCCGATATCATTCCAATGGCTAGTTTGGGATTCTTCCTGCTTAAGAGTACGAATTTGCAGTTCCCTTAATGTTTTTCTTAAGGCGGCATTCGCTATTTCCTGTTCCTTGATTAATTCAGTCAGGAAATCCTGTCTTGAATATGACTGATTAGGGGCATTGAGCGTTTGTTTATTTTCAAAAACATTGGGATGTTCACGTTTATTAATGTATAAACCCATACCTCACTCCACTCCTTTTTGTAATATTTTATGCTTCCAAAACATTAGAGGGGACACGTTTGGGCTAAGTGCTCTTTTTCGCTTTTCTAGCCCCGGCAAATTATAATGGTAGAAGGGGAAGAGGTGATTTTTTCGTGGCAAAAAAAAGAGCTGCGTTATCATTCAGTGGAAAAGATTCTACACTGGCATTGCACGAACTCCTTCATGGGGAAGAATATGAGGTTGAATTTTTGTTTACAACAGTGACTGAAGGCTTTAATCGGACAAGCATACATGGAGTAAGGGAGGAACTGTTGGACGTACAGGCGGAATCTATTGGCATTCCATTAAGAAAAATTTTTATTCCAGAGCAATGCTCCAATGAAGTATACGGGGAAATAATGAATCGGGAATTAGCTGAATTGAAGGCGAGTGGGATTGACCATATTGTATTTGGCGACCTATTTCTTGAGGATATCCGCAAGTACCGTGAAGAACAGTTAAAACCCTTAGGTTTTACAGCGGTTTTTCCGCTTTGGGGTCAGAATACTACAGATTTAATTCACCGCTTTTTGTCACTAGGGTATAAAACAATTATAACCTGTGTAGATATGAACAAACTGTCTGAGGATTTTTCCGGTAGAGAAATTAATGACGGGTTTATGGAAGCACTGCCTGAAGGAGTGGACCCTTGCGGTGAAAATGGGGAGTATCATTCGTTTGTATATGATGGCCCAATTTTTAATAAGCCAATCCGGTTTCAAGTTGGCGAGAAAAAGTTTTCAAAAGATGTATACACTGGTGAAACAAGATTTTGCTTTACTGATTTAATTCCATTAAGGGAGTTTTGATTTATGAATCGCTGCGGCTGGGTTAATCAAGACCCATTATATATTGATTATCATGACCACGAGTGGGGAGTCCCGGTTCATGACGACCGTTTGTTGTTTGAATATTTGAATTTGGAAGGTGCACAAGCTGGCCTTAGTTGGTATACGATTTTAAAAAAGCGGGAGAATTATCGGAGGGCGTTTGACAATTTTGAGGCGAAAAAAATTGTTCTATATGATGATCAAAAGATTGAAGAATTATTACATAATGAAGGTATTGTTCGAAACCGTTTAAAAATAAATGCGGTAATTGGGAATGCCAAAGCTTTTTTGAAGGTAGTTGAGGAATTTGGATCCTTTAGTTCTTATATTTGGTCTTTCGTTGATGGTAAGCCGATGGTCAATCATTTCAAAGAAATGAAAGACGTGCCTGCTACCACTGAGATAAGCGATAAATTGAGCAAGGATCTAAAAAAGCGCGGCTTTAAATTCGTCGGCTCCACCATCTGCTACGCCTTCATGCAAGCAGTAGGAATGGTCAATGACCATATTGAAAGCTGTGAAATGAAACGTGGGGACGGTTCTTTTGCCTCAAAAATTTGAGGCATTAGAACCGTCCCCATGTTTTATCCGTTTTGCTTTTGGAACTGTTCCATAAATTCGCTGAATGCTTTGCAGGATTCGTATGGAACGGCGTTGTAGGTGGATGCGCGGCAGCCTCCGATGGAGCGGTGGCCGTTTACACCGATAAAGCCTTCTTGCTTGGCTTGCACTAAAAATGCTTTTTCCAGCTCTTCAGATTTTAAGTTAAAGGTAATATTCATTAGGGAGCGGCTGTCGTTTTCAGCGTGACCGATGTAGAAACCATTGCTATTATCAATAGCGTCGTAGATAACCTTCGCCTTTTCCTCATTCCGTCTGACAACTTCCTCAAGGCCGCCAATTTCCTGTACCCAGCCAAGAACCTCACCGAGCATATAGATGCCGAAGGTTGGCGGAGTGTTATATAAGGAATTGTTTTTTGCATGAGTGCTGTACTTTAACATGGTAGGGATATTAGAATTAGCCTTCTCAAGAAACTCCTTGCGAACAATTACCACCGTAACACCGGAAGGTCCAAGGTTTTTCTGGGCACCCGCATAAATCATGGAGAACTTGCTGACATCAACAGGCTTGGATAAAATATCGCTGGACATGTCCGCAATTAACGGAACATTGCCAGTAGCAGGGAATTCCTTCCATTGCGTTCCGTAAATTGTATTATTTGAGGTCAAATGTAAATAGGCCTCGTCACCTTGAAATTGTATTTCCGCTAGTCTAGGTATGCGGCGGTATTTGCCTTCTTTTGATGACGCCGCCTGAGAAACTTCACCAAATAGCTTGGCTTCGGCAAAAGCCTTTTCTGACCAAGATCCAGTCATCACATAACCCGCTTTTTTTCCTTCTCCCAAAAAGTTCATCGGAATCATCGAAAATTGAAGGCTTGCTCCACCTTGCAAAAAGAGTACTTCATAATTATCAGGAATACTCATTAAATCCTTTAGGTGCGCGATCGCCTGATTATGTACCTCTTCATAGGCAGCACTGCGGTGGCTTAATTCCATGATTGACATTCCTGTGCCACGGAAATCGATCAGCTCCTGCTGGGCTTTTTCCAGTACAGAAAGAGGAAGAGCAGATGGGCCGGCATTGAAATTATAGGCTCGTTTGATGTCTAGTTTCATTTCGTTCACTCCCATGTTTTTTTAATATATATGAATATATCATATTTTCGTATTATTTTGACAGGAAATTTTATTCCTTTACAGAGTTAAAGGTTTGTTCAAATTTTAAACAAAAAAATAGCCTGCCACTAATGCTAGCAGCAGACCGACAAAATACTTCTATGTTTAAATATAAATCACTTAACTTTCAGCAAGAAAATCCTTTTTTGGCAGAGTAATGATCTTTCCGCCAATTTGAACGTGAACGGTATCGTTGAAAATGGCTTTTACTATTCCTTTTAAGGAAATAGTTGAATTTACCGAGATTTTTTTAGAGTCAGATTGATTGGCCATATGGATCAACACCTTTCAAAATTAATAAACCCAATATAAAAAATAAGATTACCCTATATTATTCGGAAAAATATGTTGATATCCTTCCTGACAAAACCTGTTTTTTAAAAAATTTTAAAAAAGTTGTTCATGTTAGACGAATTCCTTTAATCCAGGGGTGTTATGGGAGGAAATGAATAACATGAACTATAGTTCAAGTATTACATCCAGCTATAAACTTGTCAACAAAAAGATGAACTGTAGTTCACTTTTTGTTTTTGTGCTATAATAAGCCCGAGGTGGTCCTATGACTGAACGTGAAGATTTGCTTGTAGGTGAATATCCGATTCTTCCTAAACAAGAACGGGCCCAACAAAAAAGAAATGCTCTCTTGGAAAGCGGGCGAATTTTGTTTATTGAAAAAGGGTATGAGCAAACAACCGCAAAGGAAATCGCGGCCCGTGCAGGGGTTGCTACCGGTACCTTTTATCGCTATTTTTCAGATAAACGGCAGCTATTAATGTCCCTTTTGGAGGATAAAATAGATGAATTGCTCCCTCCTGAACCAAATTGGACTACCGGAAACCCTGAACTATTATTGGCATCATTATTAGAATCGCATATGAAACGGCTTAACGGAATGGGGCTTCACCGCGTTTTGCCAGAACTACTGCATAAGGATTCTGAACTTGCCGAGGTGTTAAAAGAAGCCAGAAAGAAAATCCATTCAAGAATTCTTACCGGATTGAAGCGTGCTTATGATTTAGGGTTAACCTGGAAGGATTTGGATTTAGAAAAGGTTGCCTGGTCCATCATGGTGTTGGCAGAGAGTGGAAATACAGAAATGGGTGAACACTGTAAAAAAGAGGACTTTTTTGGATTGGCAAAGGTCATTTGCCGCATTGTTTTCCCTCCTGATGTACTGAAGAAATTACTTATTGAAAATGAAGAATAAATGGAGAGCGGTGACTAGCGATGAAAGTAAGAGATTTTATGATAATGAACGTCATTACAGCCAAACCAACTGATACCATTAAAGATGTTATGAAAATTTTTGTGGAAAAGAAAATTGGCGGCGTGCCTGTTGTAGATGGCGAGGGTAAATTATGCGGCATTGTAACAGACGGGGATATCTTAAGAGCCATTAAACCCATTGATCGGCAAATTTATAATTATTTTACCTTTATGACATATATCGCCGAGGAGGATTTAGAAAGCCGCTTGAGTGAAATGGCAGGAAGGGAAATCATAAAGATTGCCAAAACAAACGGAATTGTCACTGTTCATCCTGATGATGACATGAAAAAGGTTGTCTCCCTCTTATCCAAGCACCATTTTAAAAAATTGCCTGTGTTAAATGGAAATAATCGTGTTATCGGTGTCCTCAGCAGGGGCGATGTGATTCGAAGCATCCAACAAACCATTATTGATGAGATGGATTGAAGAATGAAAAGGTGCCAGGTACTTTCATGAAAGAGAGCCTGACACCTTTTTTAGTGTTAAGTATGAAATTTGCGTCCAATATCGGCAAGCAACATTTGTGATGTAAAATAATCCTGTTCGCGTCTTTTTTCAACTAATAACCGTATGTCATGATTCCGGCAATAAACCTTATAACAAACACCATGGGCATTAAGAAGTGCTTTCTCCATTTCACTCGTGTACTTCAAACGTAAATGTTGGATGTTAAAACCCTCCTTTAGTTATTAAGTTCATCTTACCATTGAACAGTTTTTTTCGACAAAGCCCGTAAAGTGGGAAATCTTGCTATATTTAGGACTGAGATGGCCTCCTGTTCCCTGAACCTGCAGATCCATACAATCCCTCCAATATCCTCTTGATTTAACCTTGTTTTCCAATGATTTACCAAAAATACGGCCCCATAATCAAAATTTCGACCCAAATAAGCCCAATTATAAAAAACTGGAAAAAGTTTTTATTTTTTTGTTGACGTTATGGGGTAGGGGGGTATAGTATAAATATATAAGGTAAATATTAAAGTTGAAATCAACTCCAAAAGTTAGGGGGAAGAAGAAAATGAGTAATGCCACCAAAGAAGTCCAATTACCGATAACAGGCATGACCTGTGCAGCCTGTGCAACACGAATCGAAAAGGGCTTAAATAAATTAGAAGGCGTTCAGGAAGCAAACGTGAACCTGGCGCTTGAAAAAGCAGCAATCAAGTATGACCCAGCACAAACAAACACGGAAAACTTTGTTAAAAAGATAAATGATCTCGGCTATGGAGTTATCACCGAGAAAGCCGAATTTGACATCATCGGAATGACCTGTGCTGCTTGCGCTACGAGAATCGAAAAGGGGATTAACAAACTCGAGGGAGTCAAAAAAGCCACTGTCAACCTGGCACTTGAAACAGCATCCGTCGAATACAATTCGGCCCAAGTCAATATTCAGGAAATCATCCAAAAGGTAGAAAAAATCGGCTATGAAGCCAAAGTGAAACAGGATAAAAATTCGGAAAGCGTCGACCACCGTCAAAAGGAAATCGAAAAACAAAAAGGTAAATTTATTTTTTCACTGATTCTGTCATTCCCGTTATTATGGGCGATGGTCAGCCACTTTGAGTTTACATCCTTCATTTACCTGCCTGACATGCTGATGAACCCATGGGTTCAATTGGCCTTGGCGACACCAGTTCAATTTGTTGTTGGAAGGCAGTTTTATGTAGGAGCCTATAAGGCGCTAAGAAACGGAAGTGCCAACATGGACGTTCTTGTCGCACTTGGTACATCTGCTGCCTACTTTTACAGCTTATATTTAACCATTATGACCATTGTGTCAGGCGAACAAATGGTGGAACTCTATTTTGAAACCAGTGCGGTCCTGATAACCTTGATCATCTTAGGAAAATTGTTCGAAGCCCGCGCTAAAGGACGCTCATCTGAAGCCATCAAAAAGTTAATGGGGCTCCAAGCCAAAACGGCAACTGTATTGAGGGATGGAAAAGAACTTGAAATCGCATTAGCAGAAGTAGTAGTCGGGGACATTATCTATGTAAAGCCTGGCGAAAAAATTCCTGTCGACGGAGAAATCATCGAAGGTAGCTCTGCCCTTGATGAATCGATGCTGACAGGCGAAAGCGTCCCAATTGATAAAACCGTTGGCGACCCAGTTATCGGCGCTACCATCAACAAAAACGGCTTTTTGAAAATAAAGGCTACAAAGGTTGGAAGGGACACCGCCTTAGCGCAAATTATAAAAGTGGTTGAAGAAGCACAAGGCTCAAAAGCGCCGATTCAACGGCTCGCAGACCAAATTTCAGGAATTTTTGTACCAATCGTTGTTGGAATTGCTGTCGTAACCTTCTTGGTTTGGTTCATCTGGGTAAGCCCAGGCAACTTCGCTGAAGCGTTGGAAAAAATGATTGCTGTCCTGGTAATTGCTTGCCCTTGTGCATTGGGTCTTGCAACACCAACCTCGATTATGGCCGGTTCTGGCCGGGCCGCAGAGGCTGGTGTTCTATTCAAAGGTGGCGAGCATTTGGAAACAACCCACCGTATCACTACAGTGGTACTTGATAAAACAGGTACAGTTACAAATGGTAAACCAGTGTTAACTGATGTGATCATTGAAGGTAACTACTCCGAGAATACCTTCTTGCAGTTAGTCGGTTCGGCTGAAAAACAATCAGAGCATCCGCTTGCTGAGGCGATCGTAAGTGGTATTAAAGAAAAAGGCATCAACTTATTAGAAGCCGTCAGCCATTTCGAAGCCATACCGGGGTATGGAATAAACACTAACATCAATGGCCAGGAAATATTGATTGGCACTAGAAAATTAATGAATAAGTACGGAGTATCATTCGAGGCTGCTGCTGGAAAAATGGAAGCACTTGAAGAAACCGGTAAAACGGCAATGTTGGTTGCGATTGATAGGAAGTTTGCAGGTATCGTTGCAGTAGCAGACACAGTGAAAGAAACTTCTAAAGCAGCAATTCAAAAACTAAAGAATATGGGCCTAGAAGTCATCATGATGACCGGTGACAATATCCGCACGGCTACTGCGATTGCTAATGAAGTAGGGGTAGATAGCGTTATTGCCGAAGTTTTACCAGAGGGAAAAGCAGCGGAAGTGAAAAAGCTGCAGGAGCAGGGCCGCAAAGTTGCTATGGTCGGTGATGGCATAAACGACGCACCGGCACTTGCGGTCGCAGATATTGGCATGGCAATCGGAACCGGCACTGATGTCGCAATGGAAGCGGCAGATATAACGCTGATGAGAGGCGATCTTAACAGTATCGCCGATGCCATCTTTATGAGTAAAAAGACAATCCAAAACATTAAACAAAATCTATTCTGGGCATTTGGATACAATACATTGGGGATTCCAATTGCCGCAATCGGATTTCTAGTCCCATGGCTTGCCGGAGCGGCCATGGCATTTAGTTCCGTGTCAGTCGTATTAAACGCACTGCGATTACAAAGAGTGAAGCTTTAACAACAAAAAGCAATGGGGTGGCTGACTGTTGGGCAGCCATCCCAAAGAAATATTAACAAAGGGGTGTATGGTGATGAAAAAATGGGCGCTCGCAGCGATTGTATATTTGCTTGCCGTCAGCGGCGGATTTATCGTTTACGATGTTTACTTTGATAAAGAAGAGGTACCACATGGTGAAGCGGCAAGCCACGAAAGTAATGAAAAACACATTGCCTCAGAAGGACATGGGCATGAAGGGGGTGAGGTAAAGAACGGTGATGTAACACCTAATTTCACCTACAATAAAGGAAAAATAACGATTTATTTAAAGGACCAAAATGGCAATCCAGTTGATGACCTAGAGGTAAACCACGAAAAGCTGCTGCATCTAATCGTGGTAAATGATCAACTTGACCAATATTACCACTTGCATCCGGAAAAGGTTCGAGCAGGTCAGTTTGAAATCGCTTATGAATTAAAGGATGGTGCATATAAGGCCTTTATTGACATCAAGCCGAAAAAATTAAACTATCATGTCAAGCCTGCTGCGTTTACTGTTGGAGTATCACAGGAAACCCATCATCACAATCGCCTGAAAGCGGATGAAACATTCAAGAAAACAGTCGATGGAAAAACAGCTGAATTGGTTGTCAGTTCATTTGAGGCCGGTAAACCAGTTACTCTTGATTTTAAATTAGATGAATCCACATTAGAACCATATTTAGGAGCGGCAGGCCATGTCGTCATTCTCGATGAGGAAGCAAATCTATACTTGCATGTTCACCCACATAATGAAAAAGTACCGATCTTTGAAACTCAATTTGAAAGGCGGGGAACTTATAAAATTTGGGCTGAATTCAAACAGGAAGGAAAAGTTAGAGTGTTCTCCTATGTAATAGAAATAAAATAAATAGCTATTGTATTATCGATTTACGGTACGGGGGTATGATATAATTAGCAAAAAGGGAGGCGGGTCAAATGTCAATGGATGAAAAGGAATTAATGGATGAATCCTGCTGCCATACGGAGGAAAATCACCGCAAGAGTCACCATTCTGATAAGGTAAAAAGCAATCTTGTGACAAGACTGAACAGAATTGAAGGGCAGATTCGCGGCATTAAAGGGTTAATTGAAAAAGACACGTACTGTGATGAAGTGATCAACCAAATCGCCGCCACGCAGTCGGCCTTAAACAGCGTAGCGAAAATCCTGCTCGAAGGCCATATGAAGAGCTGTGTGGTGGAACGGATTCAGGAAGGCGATTTTGAAGTGATTGATGAGGTACTTGTAACCGTACAAAAATTAATGAAAAAATAACGGAGGAATGAAAAATGGAAAATGTAACATTAAATGTAAGCGGTATGTCTTGCGGCCATTGTGTCAAAGCGGTGGAAGGAAGCGTCGGTAAATTGGACGGCGTAAAAAATGTTTCCGTTAAGCTGGATATAGGTCAAGTCGATGTTGAGTTTGATCCAAACTTAGTATCCCTCAGCACGATTAAAGAAACAATTGATGATCAAGGATACGATGTAGAATAATAATGCTTGGCACCCAGATTAGCCTGGGTGTTTTCTTTTTACAAGGGGTAAATTTTTTTATAAAAATAGCTGTGGTAGAATGGTAGTTAAAGCTTGAAAAGAGGTGCGGCGTTGAGCAGGCAAGGTGTGATATCCCTCGGGGATGCGTTTATTGATTACATATCAAAGGATTCAACTAATACAATATTTCACAAGTTTCCCGGTGGGGCAACGGTAAATACTGCCGTTTGGACAAGCAGGATAGGAGTGCTTTCTTATTACTTAACGAAACTAGGAACGGACGAGGAAAGTGCTTTTGTGGAGATGGAGCTGGTAAAAGAGAAAGTGAACGTCGATTATTGTGTCCGTTCGCCTGAAAAAAGAATCTGCAGTGTTAAGGTACATATAAATCAATCGGGTGAGAGACAGTTTCATTCTTATAATAACCCAACTCCAGATTTACTTCTGACCACCAATGATCTTCCTGAGAAATTGTTTCAGCAGGGGAAGCTCTTTTATTTCGGTTCCGGGACACTTTTTCATGATATCGCAAGGGAAACGACACGCCAGGCACTCGAATATGCCCGTAAATGGGGGATGCTGACGGCATTTGATACAAATATCCGACTGCTACGTTGGGAATGCGAAAAGAAATGCCGGGAGACTGTCATTGCATTTGCCAAACAGGCCGATATCGTTAAAATGGCTGAAGATGAATTATTCTTTTTAACAGAAACTAATAATCTGGAGGAAGGTCTGCAGCTTATCTCTGAGTGGGGGATTCCGTTTCTGTTTATCACAATGGGCGGGAAAGGCTCCTGTGCCGTACATAAGGGACGAAGCATTTTCATTACTGGTGTGCAGGTTAAAGCTGTAGATACCACCGGCGCAGGTGATGCATTCATGGCGGCCATAATATCCCGCTTTCATAATCATGGTATGCCTCAAGATGATTTGAAATTAGAGGAATTTGTCCGATTTGCCAATGAAATCGGTGCGCGGGCAACGACGAAAGTGGGGGCATTGTAAACAAAAACAGCGAAGCACATGACTTCGCTGTTTTGTCTTTTTAATGGGTAATTGAATTTGATTGTGTAACCTGATTTGATTCTGGCACTCTCATTAAAATAATCGCACCTATGATGAACAAAACAATTAAGCTAAAAACACCGCTGTTGGTGTTTCCTGTCATCTGTGCGGTAAAACCGACTAAAAACGGTCCAAGGATGGCTGCAAATTTATAAAAGATGCTGTAAAATCCAAAGAACTCGTTGGCACTTTCTTTTGGTACCAATCTGGCGAAATAAGAGCGGCTGAGTGCTTGGATGCCGCCCTGAGAAGAGGCGACAAGCATGGCCAGAATCCAAAAGTCCAAAACAGTTTTTAAGAAATAGGCATAAGTACAAATGATGATATAAACGAAAATGCCAACGAGCAGCATCGTCTTGCCCTTAAACCGATCAGCAAGCTTGCCGTACAAAATGGCAAACGGCGCGGCCACGACCTGGGTGGCAAACAGGATGATTAACAGATTCGTAGAATCAATCCCCAAATCCGATCCGTATGCGGTTGACATCGTAATTATTGTGTTAACCCCGTCAATATAAAAGAAATAGGCAATTAAAAAGAGAAATAACGGGCGATACAGTTTAATTTTTTTAAACGTTATAAATAACTGTTTAAAGCCGTTGGAAACCGGGTTTGGGACGCGTTCCTTGTAATAAACCTGATTTACATTTTTTAACATCGGAATCGTGAATAGTCCCCACCATAAGGCGGTGATGGCAAAAGCGACTTGGCTGGCAACGGTGACAGACAATGGGAGAATGCTTTGTTGGGCCAAAATGATCAGGGCAATTCCCATAATGAACGGGATGGTACTGCCAATATAGCCCATCGCAAAACCGCGTGAAGAAATTTTGTTCATCCGCTCCTCAGTAGTGACATCAACAAGAAAGGCATCATAGAAAATGTTCGTTCCGCCGAAACCTATAACCGTAACCATATAGCAGATTAAAAGAATCATCCACTGGCTGTTTGGAACCACGGCGAGCAAAAAAGTAAAAATAACTCCTAATGCAAAGAAAAAGGTAAAAAATCGTTTCTTAAAGCCTCGGAAATCTGCAATGCTGCCAAGGACGGGGGCACAAATAGAGATTAATAGTGTCGCAAAAGAGTTGGCATAGCCCCAATAGGCAGTTGATGTTGCACCGACAAGCCCTGCCTCTTTGGCGGCTGCTTTGAAATATAACGGAAAAACAGCAGTGGTAATCAGGATAGAATAGGCGGAGTTGGCCCAATCGTAAAATACCCAGCTTTTTTCTTGCTTTGTCATCCGGCTCATATTTTTTCCCCCTAACTAAGTTTTTACAGTTTCAATAGCTCCTCAATTACTCTTCCATCAGTATCTCCTAAGCTGACACCAAGCAATCTCGCGAAGGTGGGCCCTTCATCAATAAGCCGGATGGATGGGAGTGTGATTGGTTGAATCCCTTTTCCTGCTGCCATAAGGATGGTTCCATATGCCTCTTTTACGGGTGAATAGCCGTGAGTAGCCAGGGTATATTTTTTATCTGCATTTACATCTTCAGCTGTAATGGTTTTAATATAATCCCCCTCATAATCCTCTAAAAAGTAATACCCAAGGCTTGCTTCAATCATAAAGGCACATTCCCCATCCGCACCTCGCTCGGCAGCCTGACTGCCTGAAAGCACCTGTTCAATTCCCGAAGTTGGGTCCTGAATCATTTCAGACAATAAGGATTTTACTTTTTCATAAGTAATGGTGTCACTCGGATCTTTTATATAAATATATGCCGAACCGTCACAGCTTTTGCAGTATGCCTTCCATTTTACCAGCTTTCCGCGAGAGTTGGTGGTAATCAGATTATGTTCTTTAAATAGTACGTTTAAGTGTACAGCCTTATTTTCATCCAACGCGCTGTGGTCGCCGAGGACAACCACAGTGGAGTTATCTTTGATGCCGCTCTCCTCAAGTGCTACCATTATTCTGCCAAGCCTGCTGTGATGACGGTGGATTGCGGCAATTGCCTCATCAGATGAAAAACCATGGAAGTGACGCATGGAATCCAGGTCGGTAAAGTGGATCAGCATTAGGTTTGGTTTCTTTGTTTTAATCGTATCCACCGCTGCTTCTAAAACAAAATCATCCAATTCCGGCTGGCTTAAGCCGTTGCGGAGATGACCATACCGTTTATTGAGGTCCCATTGGAAGCGAGGAGTCCCGCTGGTGAGAGATACAAGAATTTGATTTTGCCATGGTCGGTTGGCGAAAATCTCGGGCATATTATAATCGATATCCGCTTTGCCGGTAACTGGCCATAACAAGGCGGCTGTAGTCATACCAGCTTTTTTTACTTCATCATAAAGGGTGGTCCCGCGAATCGAGCTGCGAAACCAATTCCAATCAGGAGATAAGCGTCCTGGCTACAATAGGGTATTATTAATGACACCGTGTCTGTTGGGATATTTTCCCGTTACGATAGTGGCATGGCAAGGGTAGGTGACAGATGGGTATATACTCTCGACATTTTCCACCATGGCCCCGTTTTGTAGAATCGTCTTAAAGTGCGGTAATTCTTTAATGATGGGAAAATCTAAAGCGGAAAGACAGTCGAATGAGATAATGATGAGATGGTCGGTAAGTCGATTCAATAAAACCCCTCCGAATTGGTAACTACTGCTAATCCAATTGTACAATAAGATACAGGGTTGTTACAGAATTTTTACAATATTTATGAAAAAATTGGGATATTTCGGTGTTGGAAGATATATGTAATTAAGTTTTTTCAGTATAATATATATGTGTGTTTTAGGGAGGGGGGATGACCGTTATGCCAAGCATTCAAAGTTTATTTATCGAAAAAATGATAAAACTATCGGTAAAAAGAATGGCGAAAAAAGGAATCAGGAAAACAGAGATGGAAGAGATAAGGCAGAGGTTCAATGAATTTGGTGCCAAGCTTGGCAAGCTGCCTAAGGGCTGTAATAGGGAATCCTGCAAAGTTGGCGGGCTTTATTCTGAATGGCTTTCCTTCACTGATACCAAGGGTGGCAAGGTAATCCTTTATTTGCACGGCGGTGCATATGAATATGGGTCGGCAGATACCCACCGTGTGCTGGCAGCGAGAATTGGCAAGGCTTCCGGTGCCAAGGTGCTCTTGCCAGAGTATCGGCTTGCCCCTGAACATCCATTCCCGGCTGCTGTAGAGGATGCTGTTTTGGTGTACCACTGGCTGCTTGAACGGGGTTATGAATCTTCTAATATTATTTTTGCTGGCGATTCAGCAGGTGCAGGCTTATGTATTGCTGCCGCCTTGACACTGAGGGAGCAAAACGATCCCCTGCCGGCAGCGGTTATTTGTTTATCGCCTTGGGCGGACTTAACAAGCAGCGGGGAGAGTTATGAGAAAAACAGGAAGCTGGACCCGTATTTAACCCCAGAAGCCGTAAGAAAGGCAGCTGCCATGTATGCAGGTGACAAACCGCTCAATCACCCAATGATTTCGCCTGTTTTCGCTGATTTGACCGACTTACCGCCATTGTTTATCCAAGCGGGAAGTCATGAAATTTTACAAAGTGATGCCGAAAAGCTTGCTGCTCAGGCGCGGGTTGCAGGTGTTGAAGTCACTTTGAAGATTTGGGAAGGAATGTGGCACGTCTGGCAAATCTTCGGCGGCCTTCTGCCCGAGGCTCGTAAAGCCATTCGCGAAATCGGGCATTTTGCGAAGCGAAGCTTTAAAAACTCCACAATTAAGTGAATACCTGCAAATCGAAATTGTAATAATATTGCCAATATTTTTGCGTCCAGCCTTTTTTACAGGCTATATAATGAGAATAAATAGGAACATCATTTTGAAGGAGGGGCAAATCATGAAAACGTTAATTGTTTATTGCTCATCCCATGGTACGACAGAAAAGGTTGTGAGTGTATTATGCGTGAATATTGAAGGAGAGGTCCTCGCTGTAGATTTGAAACGGGATAAAATTCTTTTTGATTTAGATGACTATGATGGGGTTATTATTGGCGGATCGATTCATGCCGGTGAAATTCAAAGGAAAATTAAACAATTTATCAAACAACATCATGATGAGCTTTTAGAAAAAGTAGTGGGGCTATTTCTGTGCTGCATCCGGGATGGTGATATCGCTGTGGAGCAATTTAACCACGCCTTTCCGCAGGATTTACGGAAAAACTCCGTGGCAATGGGCTTGTTTGGTGGCGAATTCATAGTTTCTAAAATGAATTTTTTTGAAAGACAAGTGGTAAAAAAAGTGGATAGTGTAATAAAAGACGAATCCCATCTAAACCTCAACGCCATCATGGAATTTGCCCTAAGATATAATAACATAAGAACCCCGGTCTAGTCAGCCAGACTATTATTCCAAAACGCTTCTGCAGCAAAAGAGGCGTTTTTTTATTTTAGAAAAATATTTATCTGTTTAAAAAAAACACGGTTTGAACATAATGGAAGGGTCAAATTACACCATGAGAGAGGATTTTTATGAAAATTTGGTTTAACCGCTGGTTTACAACAGTTTCCCACTATATTGAGATGATTCGGGACAATCCCGATAACCGGAAATTTACAATCTATGGAACGAGTCCGAATAAGGATGCACTCTATTTGCAGTATTGTGATAAAGCTTTTACCGAACCGGAACTCTCCGGTGATGAATATATCGCCTTCTGTCTGGAGTTTTGTGAAACACATGGGATCGACATTTTTATACCTCGCAAGGAAAACGTGTTAATTTCAAAAAGACTTGCTGATTTCGAAAAAATTGGCGTCAAAGTGTTGGTCTGTCCAGATGCGGAACTAATGGAGAAGATGGATAATAAGGCTCTTGCTTATCGAACAGTTATGGAAAAGGCAGAAGAAGAAGGACCTATATTTTCTATTCCTGAACATTATGTGGTTAATACTTTAGCGGAATTTAAGTCGGCTTGCGAAAGACTGATAGAAAAGGGACATAAGGTTTGCTTTAAACCGGTTATTGGTGAGGGTGCCAACGGTTTTCGCGTGATTAAGGATGAGATTGATTCCATCAAACAGCTTTTTCATCATGGCACTAGTTTTCGACTGCCTTATCGGTACGCATGCGAAATTCTTGGTCAGCAGGAGACGTTTCCTGATTTAATGGTCCTCGAGTATTTAGAGGGCCGGGAATATAGTATTGATTGCCTGGCAACACCAGACCGATTAATTGCCGCGATCCCAAGGATGAAAGGAGATGGAAGAATCCGTGAGCTAGTTGACCATCAAGAGTTGATTCAACTCGCCCATCGATTTCATCTTAAGTTTAAGCTGCCATATATATTTAATATTCAATTAAAATATAACAATGGTATCCCAAAGCTATTGGAAATTAACCCGCGTATGAGCGGCGGCATGCATATCAGTTGCCTGTCTGGCATCAATATGCCCTATCTGGCCATCAAAATCCTCCTTGGGGAGAAAATTGAAGCGGTCAGCCCTCGTTTCGGCATTCGCGCCAGCCATCTTGAAAAAGAAATGATCCTTAAGGTTGATTGGTATCAGGCACCATAAACCAGATAAAGATTTCATTTATTTAGTACATAGTGTAAAATGAAATAAATATGGAAAATTCAAAAAATAATGGTGCAGCTGGGAAAGGTGAAAAAATTGACTTATTCTGAATTAGAGCTAATCGCAGAGACAAAAACATTTCATGTCAGTAATGTGAAGATTTTTGATTATTTCGACCTGGGGCGGAAGGAATGGTACCGTTATTGTACCCAGCAGCTAGGTGTAGAGGCGGTAGCGGTACATATTGGCGTTGATTATAAAAAAGAAGTGTTTAATAATGATGAAATTATCGTTCGCACATGGCTTGAGCGAGTTGGGAATACAAGTTTTACCCTTATGCAAAAGATGGAAAATAAACAAGGCATTCTGCTTGCGTCTGCGGAGGTCATTTTGACAACAATTAATCGGCAAACAAGAATTAAAACCACTGTACCTGATGAAATTCGCCGACTGCTCCATCAAAATGCGGAGCTTGCCGAACTAATCAACTGCTAAAATAAGGACGAACACCATTTGCGATTGATGGTGCTTGTCCTTTTTTCTTTTAACGACTAAATTGGATACTGTTAAACAAACATTTTATGCTATAGAATGATAGATAGGTTTAAAAAATGGAGGATTTTTTAATGGAAGGAAAATGGCTGATAGCAGATCGTGACTTAAACGAACGGGAGGGGTTGAAGTGGATGTTAAAAACCTCCTCTATCCCTGTTGCCAACATCTTGTCGGCAGCCGATTATCAGGAATTTATCGTCCTTTTTGAGAAAGAAGCCCCAGAAGTCGTTTTAATCGAACTAGATATGATTAGCAAAGAAGATTGGCCGGCTTTTCGTGATTTAATCCAAATTTATGAACCTATTCTGCTTTTAACTAGCGCTGAGGCCACTTTTGAAAAAGCACGCTTGGCCATTGACCTGCAGGCACTGGATTTAATGATCAAACCCTTTTCCACTGTAAAAATAAAGTCTGCTTATCAAAAGGCATCCCGGAAACTTTCGGGCAAATTGAAACCAAATGGTCCAATGCAGTCAACTCTTTATAAAGATATTACCTATGAGACCTTATTTATTTCTCAAACAGGTTTTAGGGAAAACTACCATATTTCAGCATTTAAGGCTGAAGAAATTGAAATGAATCGTACCTTGCATTCTTTTTTATTAGAATATTCCTTTAAGGATTTACATGGCATTTTTCCGTTAAGTGACATGGTTATTCTTTTGTTTAAGGAATCCTGTACCACCATAATGGAGCAATGCCGGAAAGCAATGAGAAGATGGGAAGAGGATTTTTCCGACTCCCTTGCGATAGTCGTTCATAAAGGGAATTCCTCAATGCCACTTAACGAAAAATATCGCCAAACCAGAAAAATGCTGGATTTCACTTACTATAAAGGATACCGGCAGGTGGTGGAGTTTGAATACTCTCCGAAATGGGTTTATCTCGACCCATTCTTAACGCCTCCCGAGCAACGGAATTGGATTGACATGCTGACCAACTATGAATTGGAAAAAATAAAGAAATGCCTTTATGATGAATTTTTACATTTAGAAACTCCTTATCCGGATCCCGGGCTGGTTAGAATCAGGTTGACAAGTATTTTGGCGCAAATAAGAAGATTTATGAAGACCTATACTCTTGAGGAAGACGAGCACTTTGAGAGGGAATATCGGTACATTTTTAATTCTATATTATATGATACGGTTCTTTACCGGACGGTTCAAAATCTGATTTTATTTATGCAAAAAATTTTCCAGGGTGTAGAGGCTAACATCCGAAGTTTAAAAAACGATCCAATCGAAAGAGGCATCGCCTATATGGAAGCTAATTTTTCAAATAGCCAGCTGCGGCTTGAAGAAGTAGCTCAATATGTGGAGCGAAATCCGTCTTACTTCAGTCATCTTATAACCTCAACGACTGGTTCGAGCTTTACGGATGTGTTGACTAGAATCAGGATGAAGGAAGCGAAAAGACTGCTGAGAGAGACGAACAAGCCCATTAATGAAATTGCCGCCATGGCCGGCTTCCAAAATTCCAATTATTTTAGCAGGCTGTTTAAGGATTTGATGGGTTCATCGCCAAGAGAATATCGGAAAGAAATGAAACTATGACTCAGTGCTGACTGAGTCATTTTTTATTAGGTTTCTAAAAATAATTAACATTTTCTAAAAAAATTATATTTTACATAGGGGTTGTCCTAAAAAAAAACATTTTATTATAAAAATAGTATCTGTTTTCTAATGTTTTATTCGTATTTTTCAGAAGATTGGCTTTTTATAATAAAAATAGATTTAAACTAATAAGGGGTGTAAAAAATGGAAACGAAAACATCACAACCAAGAGTAGTAAAAAATTATAAAGGCACTGAACTGCATGCAAAGGGATGGATTCAAGAGGCAGCGCTCCGCATGCTTTATAATAACCTTGACCAGGAGGTTGCCGAACGGCCAGAAGATTTAGTTGTCTACGGCGGAATCGGAAAGGCGGCACGTAACTGGGAATCTTTTGATGCAATTGTGAAAACGCTTTTAGAGTTAGAAGAAGATGAAACATTATTGATTCAGTCCGGAAAGCCGGTTGTAGTTTGGAAATCTCATAAGGATGCGCCGCGTGTATTGCTGGCAAATTCAAACCTTGTTCCTGCATGGGCTAATTGGGAGCACTTCCATGAGCTTGATAAAAAGGGCCTGATGATGTATGGCCAAATGACAGCCGGCAGCTGGATTTATATCGGCAGCCAGGGAATCGTCCAGGGCACCTATGAAACTTTTGCTGAGCTTGCTCGTCAAGAGTTTGGCGGTTCATTAAAACAAACGATTACACTAACTGCTGGTCTTGGCGGGATGGGCGGTGCTCAGCCACTTGCTGTAACAATGAACGATGGTGTTTGTATCGCTGTGGAAGTCGATGAGTGGAGAATCGACCGTCGGATCGAAACAAGATACTTGGATGTAAAAACAAAGGATCTTGATGAAGCATTACGTTTAGCGTTTGAAGCGAAGAAGGAAGGCAAGGCACTTTCTATTGGGCTTCTTGGAAATGCGGCTGAAATTTTACCATTAATGATCGAAAAAGGTTTCAATCCAGATGTGTTAACAGACCAAACATCTGCACACGATCCATTAAATGGATATGTACCAATTGGGTATTCATTAGAGGAAGCAGCGAAGTTGAGAGCGGAAAATCCTGCTGAGTATGTGAAGCTTTCCAAACAAAGCATGGCTGTTCATGTGAAGGCGATGTTGGAGATGCAGACAAAAGGTGCGGTTACATTCGACTATGGTAACAATATCCGCCAGGTAGCAAAAGACGAAGGTGTGGAAAATGCCTTTGATTTCCCAGGATTTGTTCCAGCTTACATTCGCCCACTATTCTGTGAAGGAAAAGGACCTTTCCGTTGGGCGGCATTATCTGGCGATCCGGAAGATATCCGTAAAATTGACGAAGCATTACTTCGCGAGTTTAAAGATGATGAGCATCTTTGCAAATGGGTAAGAATGGCCCAGGAAAGAATCGCATTCCAAGGACTTCCTGCTCGTATTTGCTGGTTAGGATATGGAGACCGTGCACGTTTCGGTAAAGTGATTAATGACATGGTGGCTAGTGGTGAGGTTTCAGCACCAATCGTTATCGGCCGTGACCACTTAGACGCTGGTTCTGTTGCTTCACCTAATCGTGAAACGGAAGCAATGAAAGACGGTTCGGATGCAGTTTCCGACTGGCCAATTCTAAATGCGATGATCAATGCTGTTGGAGGAGCGAGCTGGATTTCATTGCACCATGGCGGCGGCGTTGGTATGGGATATTCCCAGCACTCTGGTATGGTTATCGTAGCAGATGGTACGAAGGAAGCAGAAGTTCGCTTGCAGCGCGTATTAACTACTGACCCTGGGATGGGTGTAGTTCGCCATGCTGACGCTGGGTACGATCTAGCAATTAAGACCGCTAAAGAAAAAGGCATCAAAATGCCAATGCTGAAGAAAGACTAATATTACTAGGATAAGGTACGCAATTGTGTTTGGCGGATATGTCTGCAAGTTTGGCGGATATGTCCGCTATTTTGGCGGATATCTCGGTTAATTCGGCGGATATGTTGATGTTTTCGGCGAATAACTTGCAATTTCTGGCGGATTCCTATGTTGAAATGGAAATGTAGCCCGAGATAATCCTGCAAAACTATGTTTTGAGAGGAATGACTCAAATTGACCAAAGCAATTTTTATTAGAAATGCATCTCAACTAGTTACTTTACATGGTGGCTCTGATGCGCCACGGGTAAAAGCGGAAATGTCTGAGCTCGGCATTATCGAAAACGGCAGTGTATGGATTGAGGACGGAGTTATTCAGGCTGTCGGCACTGATGAAGAGCTTGCGGCTAAATATGCCAACCGTCTCGCTGAGGCTGAACTAGTTGACGCCAGTGGAAAGCTTGTAACACCAGGTTTAGTTGACCCGCATACGCATCTGGTACATGCGGGTAGCAGAGAAAACGAGTTCAATATGCGCTTGCAGGGTAAAACCTACATGGAAATCATGAATGCCGGCGGCGGGATTCATGCGACGACAAGAGCAACCAAGGCCGCATCACATGAGCAGCTCTACAAAGAAAGCTTTAACCGCTTGAATCAGTTCTTGCGTCATGGGGTTACCACGGTTGAGGCAAAAAGCGGCTACGGTATGGATTGGGAAACCGAACTGAAACAGCTTGAAGTGGCGAATGAGCTGCAGGAAAAGCACGTAGTTGATGTCGTTTCTACCTTTATGGGAGCACATGCGGTTCCAAAAGAGTATAAGGAAAATCCTGATGAGTTTGTACGCGTGTTGGTGGAGGAAATGATCCCAAAGGTGGCGGAACTCGGGCTTGCGGAATTTAATGATGTGTTCTGTGAACATGGCGTATTTACACCGGAACAATCTCGGGTCATTCTTGAAGCGGGAAAGCGTCATGGTTTAATTGCGAAAATCCATGCCGATGAGATTGAGCCCTATGAGGGAGCGGAATTAGCAGCAGAGGTCGGTGCGATTTCTGCGGATCACCTTCTGAAAGCATCTGAAAAAGGCATGAAGGCAATGGCTGAAAACGGCGTTGTCGGAGTATTACTGCCAGGTACAGCTTACTTTTTAATGGCTGAGTCTGCTAATGGCCGAAAAATGATCGATTTAGGAGTACCTGTCGCACTTTCTACTGATTGTAACCCTGGATCATCACCAACGGTTTCACTGCCGTTTATCATGAATCTTGGCTGCTTGAAAATGGGAATGACTCCGGCAGAGGTTATCACAGCTGCCACCATTAACGCTGCCCATGCCATCAATCGCGGCCGCGAGATTGGTAGTTTAGAAGTCGGTAAAAAAGGCGATGTGACTATTTTTAACATTGAAAACTATATGAAGCTTCAATATTCCTATGGTGTCAACCACACTGATACAGTCGTGAAGAATGGCCGGGTGGTTGTCAAGGGAGGTCAACTCATTGAAGAGCTTTCTTTATCCTAAACTAAATCCGCCTAGCTTTACATGGGTACGGCCAGAGGGGGGCAGTGCGGAAGCTAGCAAAGTTCATGAATGGATTGAGCCTTTGTCAGCTGAAAGCGACCCGGAAAAAGCAAAGGACGCTTGCATCGTCGTTGTCGGCGTCCCGCTTTCTCGTTCGTCCATCAGTGCATCAGGGGCTTCGGAATTTCCGGATGCCTTCCGAAGAGCATGGAAAGGATTCACGACCTATAATTTGGATGAAGATGTGGATCTCACGGTTATGACGGCAGTGGACGCAGGAGACGTCCCGATGCATGTCACTGATATCCGCCGCTGCCATGATAATATTATCGCGGCTTCTACATCACTTCATCAGCATTTTACAAAGTCCAAGATTTGCGCTATTGGCGGTGATCATTCGATTACGGCAATGATGGTAAAGGGGCTGCATCAGGCCCGGCCTGACGAGAAGATTGGGATTATTCAGCTTGATACCCATTTTGATTTACGGGACATGAGTGATAATGGACCCTCGAATGGGACTCCGATGCGGAACCTGATTGAAAGCGGCGTCGTGGAAGGCTCGAATATGTATAACATCGGTCTACACGGATTTTTTAACACAAAAGATTTAAAGCAATATGCAGATGAAAAAGGTGTTAATTATATTACGCTGGGTCGTGCCAGGAAAAAAGGCATCGAGGCAACGGTCCTTGAATGTCTGGACGCGCTTGCCGCTAAAGTTGACACTATTTATTTGACGGTTGACATGGATGTCCTTGACATCGCATATGCCCCAGGGGTACCGGCCTCTACGCCGGGGGGCATGACCACAGCCGAACTGCTCGAAGGAGTAATGGCGGCGGCTAGGCATCCAAAAGTAGGCGCAATGGACATCGTCTGTCTTGACCCGCTTAAAGACAGTGCCGTCCAACCAACCGTTAAACTCGGCACCCACGTATTTTTAACCTTTGTTACAGGGGTTATGTTGAGATAGGTGTCAAGCAGCACAGAAAGACAATTTGGGGTATTTGTCCACCTCAGGTGGACAAATACTTAATTTTTTGGTTTTGTACTTTAATGAACTAAAGGAAGTTTATTTCAAGGGGGATGGAGTATGGCAAATCATTCAGTTGAACAAGTAAAGGCTGTACAGCCGGAATTACAGAACAGCAACATGATGAATATCGTGAAGTTTTTTGTTTATAGTGCCATTGGTATTTTTGTCTTTTTTATTCCGGTAACAGTAAATGGGAAATCATCTATCATGCTGGACCACATTGTTTCCTACATTCAAACGGCGGCTCCAGGAGTTCTGCCATATTATGCATTGCTCGTGGTTTTATTGGGTGCTGTTTACCCATTTATTAAAGGCACATGGAAAAAAGACACGGTAACATTAGTCTTTTCAATCCTAAAAGTGTTTGGTTTTGTGGCAGGTGTGATGCTTGTATTTAATGTCGGCCCTAAGTGGTTTTTTGACCCAAATATGGCACCGTTTTTATTTAACAAATTAGTCATTTCAGTTGGTTTGCTGGTACCAATCGGCTCCGTTTTTCTGGCTTTATTAGTCGGTTATGGATTGCTTGAATTTGTCGGAATCTTTATGCAGCCGGTGATGAAGCCGATTTGGAAGACACCGGGACGTTCTGCTATTGATGCAGTGGCATCCTTTGTAGGAAGCTACTCAATTGGATTATTAATTACCAACCGTGTTTTTAAAGAAGGAAAATATACTATTAAAGAAGCAGCGATTATTGCAACAGGATTTTCTACTGTTTCTGCCACATTTATGATAGTTGTTGCTAAAACACTGGATATAATGAACATCTGGAATGCGTACTTTTGGGTAACTTTTGTAGTAACTTTCATTGTAACCGCTATTACCGTCCGCATTTGGCCGTTATCCAAAATGAGTGATTCCTATTATCAAGATATGGAGGGTGACGAAGAGGTTATCATTAAGAAAGACAGAGTGAAGACTGCATGGAAAGAAGCGATGGTAACTGCGAACGAGTCTCCTAGTCTTGGTAAAAACATTTGGGACAACCTTAAAGACGGCTTTATCATGACAATGGGGATTCTTCCTTCGATCATGTCAGTGGGCTTGCTGGGTCTTGTTTTAGCGGAATTTACCCCAGTTTTTGATTGGCTTGGCTACATTTTCTATCCTTTTGCAAAGCTCGTACAGCTTCCGAATGCCATGCTTGCTTCAAAAGCCAGTGCTTTAAGTATTGCCGAAATGTTCTTACCGGCACTTTTAGTAACAAAGGCTGCACTTGTTACAAAGTTTGTCATTGCCGTTGTATCGGTTTCTTCCATCATTTTCTTCTCGGCAGTGGTACCATGTATCCTTTCAACTGAAATACCACTTACAGTCGGCAAACTTGTGGTCATCTGGTTCGAACGAGTAGTCCTGACCATCCTGATTACAGCACCAATAGCATTTTTAATTCTATAAGCCAAGGTATTACGTATTCCAAATTAAAAACCTTGAATTATCAAGGTCAGGCTGTCGAGAAACTATCGACAGCCTTTTATTTTACTCATTTCCTTTAATGATCCACCGCGTTAATTTATTGTAACATTATTAATATAAGGCTTTTCAACAAGTCTGTTGATTGGCGCTCCAGGCACTTCGCTTTCCGCGGGCGTGCCGGGGAGCCTCCTCGTCGCTTCGCTCCTGCGGGGTCTCCCCTGCCCCGTACTCCCTCAGGAGTCTACGTGCCTTCCGCGCCAATCAACAGGTGTATTCAATTAAGTTCTTCAACTCCAAAAAAATAAGTGGTGAATTTAATGTTTAAGCCAAAAGAGTATAGCCAAAGTGAATATGAATTTGTTTCTATTGAAGAATTGGATCCAGATGACCACCCTTCTTAGCTTGATTGACAAATATATTGATTTCTCGTTTCTTCTTGAAAAAGTTCGTCCTTTTTATAGTGAGGACAATGGCCGCCCATCTGATTCCCTTATTTTTTTAAAAATGATGTTTATTGGGTATTTTTTTGGTATTCGTTCTGAAAGACAACTAGAAAGCCTGTCTAAATTGAAAAAGATTGCAACACACTTAGCAACGCTGGAAAATGTGTGTTGCAATACTTTTGGTTGATTTGCCTCCCTGTTGATTGGAGTGGAGGGCAATCGACTCCTGCGGGATATAGAGGTCACTGGAGACCCCGCAGGCGCCAAAAGCGCCGAGGAGGCTCCAGGACCTCCCCGCGGAAAGCGAGTGCCCGGAGCGGAAATCAACAGGCCAGTTAGCAGGGATAAACAATAAAAGTTTGGTCATTTAGGTTTGGACAAAAAATAAAATTGCCGATAAAAATACTCTTTCTCGACAATCTGGCCTTGTTATCAAGGTTTTTTTTATGAAAAAATACTATTTTCAAAAATTACTTTCACATTTATAGGATACAAGCCTTAACCATTCGCCGCTCATATGAATTAACTATTAGAAGAGGCAGATATTGTTAAGATTTTGGAAGGTTATCGTTTTGTGGAGGTAATATTAATGAATTATGCTTCAAGCCTAATGGCATATTTTAATAAATACAGGAGGGAGGAAATAAATGGATATTAAGCGTCTTGAAAATATATTGAGCTCTATTAGCGTCCAAAATGTACCGAATGCAGATGTGGAGGTTGTGAATAATACCCTGATGACGATGATTGGTAAAGGCAGGCAGGGAGCAGTTTTTCAATATACTAATGACATTTGCGTTAAGGTGTTTGGAAATGAAGAGGATTGTGAACGGGAGTTTTATGCTTTATCGCTTGGCCAAAATACCACCCTTTTACCGCGAGTATATGCAAAAGGAAAGCTTTACATCGCAATGGAGATTATCAAAGGGGTTGATTTGCGGGAATATTTGCAATCACAGCCATTAACGGAGGAACTCTCTGCAAAACTAATAGACATGCTCATTACTTTTAAAAAGATAGGTTATGAACGGATAGACCATCATAAACGGCAAATCTATTTGCAGGAGGACGGGAGCTTAAAGGTGATTGATGTCGCGAGGACCGTATGGCGCGACCGTGTTTACCCTTATCCTAGAAAATTAATTAATTCCTTAGGGAAAGAGTATAAAGAAGTATTTTTATCCCATGTACAAGCATTATCGCCTGACTTATATGAGGAATGGCAGAACTTCATCCGTATGGAAGAACTTTCACGTCATATTTATGAAATTATACTCAAGCAGAAATCCGACAAAAAAACTTTAAAAAAATTAAGTGAAAAGAATTTAATAGTAGACAACGAAAAAAAATACGTATTACAGCTTGAAGGGTTAATGTACAAGGTTTTTAAGGAAGAATGGATCAAATCCATGCTGGCCCGGGGTACTGACCCAGAAGTAGTTATGGAAAAGATTGATGAGTACTGGGATAAACGTGAACAAAGTTTCGAGAAGAATTACCCAGCGAAAGAGCGCAGCAAGAAAAATAAGGATAAACGCTCCAGCCGATATGAAGGATACAGTTATGATGACCGAAAAAAAGATCGTCACCACAGTAAAGGTCATCATGATAAAGATCGTAAGCGTCGCAAGCATGAAAAAGATAAAAAACGACACAAAAGGTAATCTACAAACCTATTAAAAAAAGAGGTGAAGCGAACATGAAGATATTAGTCATCTGGCGCTTGCTCACTGTAGGAGGAGTAAATGCCGGTTGGCGAAATCGAGCCATTTATTTTAAAAAACATGGAATTGAAACCGAATTTCTCTATACGACGGACCACGGCGGCCTTCATATTATGCAGGATGTGGCTAAAGTTTATTTAACGAAGGACGACAAGGAGATTATTAACATTATCAAAGAAAATGGATATGATGCCATCATCGTAGTCGACACCGGTGCTGCCTACAAGTGGATTCGAAAAGCGAAATACGAAGGTCCTATATTAATAGAGGCCAGAACCCCCGAGCTTATCAAATTGATGCCGCATTTGAAAACCTTCAAAGGAATCGAGCCTAAACTAATCATTGTTCCTTCCCACTATCAGAAAAGGCTTGTTTCCATTCTTACAGAGGATATTCCTATTCACGTTATATACAACGGAGTCGATACGTCCTTTTTTCGGGCACTGCCTGTGGAGGAAATCGATTTTGCAAGCCTGCCTCTTAACCAGCTTGGTAAAAAAATTGTCGGCTGGATTGGCCGGACTGATAGGCGGAAGAATTGGCCGATGCTATTGGAGGTAGCCGAGAAAATAAAACATGAACGCGATGATATAGAATTCTGGCTAATTGGCGGTGCACAAAGCGTCCAGCGGGAAGAATTTGCTGCCGCCTGGAAGGACGGGGAACTAACTGACATTGTGAAATGGTTTCCCATTATTCCGTACCAGCAGATGCCGCATGTCTATGCCAAAATTCGCGAATCGGGCGGCTGCACCCTAGCGTCAACCAAGTCGGAATCGTTCGGGAATACTTTTATTGAATCGATGGTGTGCGGGGTTCCTGTTGTGGCTTCGAACATCATGCCAATTAACGAACTGGTGGTAAATGGTGAGACAGGCTTGCTTTATCGGGGCCAAAACGTCGACGATGCAGTCAAGCAAATCTATGAGATTGTAGACAATCCCGACATGCATCGAAATATGTCGGAAGCTGCTGTCCGTCGGGTGGAAGAGAAATTCGCCATCCAAGTGGTCGCGGAACAATATGTTCAATTATTAAAATCATTCAATCAATCGGAGAGAGATGGAGATGGGGAGGTGGAGGCGACTTGATTAAACCTGTTTCGTATCAGAAAAAATTACAAGGAAAATCGAATGCTCATTTAATTACGTTTGATGATGGCAGGGAGTATGTGGTGAAATTTTTTCAGCAAGGCTTTGAAAGATCTTTGCCCAATGAATGGGTCGCCTACTGCCTTGGGCGATATCTAGGATTGCCAATTCCATTTGCCAGAATCGTAGAAATTCCGCAGGAATTCTCGTTACAGGTGCCTGAACTTGCCGAGATGGGACACACCCAATACCAATTTGCATCCTTGTATATTCCCGATTGTCTGGATGGCCACCAGGTTTCAAAAATTTCATCTATTGATAACCACCAGTCATTAGCGGGTATTATTGCATTTGATTATTGGTTGTTTAATCGTGATCGGACCCGTATGAATGTTCTTTTTCAAGAAGTTGCCTCAGGTGCATATAAGCTTTGGATGATCGACCAGGCAGAGGTCTTTGGGTCTTTTAATTGGACCCAGGAGGATGTAGAGAATCTCCCTGCCGATATATTAAAAAGTGCCACACATGAATTGATGTCGGCCTATATCGAGGATGAAAAAATATTTAATGGGTACTTAGAAATCATTCAAACAATCCCCATTTTATTAATAGAAGAAATTGTTGAGCTTATCCCGGAAGAATGGGGCGTCACAAAAGACGAAAAAAAAGCAATAGTAACAACACTCGTAACAAGGCGAAAAAAAATTCTTCCTAAATTGGTCGAAAGGTTTATGAAAAGAAAATGGGTGTTAGACACCACAAAAAGACATTTTGGCAATTTGTCCACCTGAGGTGAATAAATTGTAAAAAAATAGGTATACAATCGTTTAAACCGTCATTTTTTGACGGTTATTTTTTTGTTTTTTCGTGGTCTTAGTTTGAATAGTTTGTTTTGTGATGGGAAATTATTGTGTTTATTCCTTGGGAAAGCGCATGAAGTGACATTTCTCGAGTTGTCATGTCGGAAGAGCGGTGCACAAAAACGACATGACCCGACATGAAGCTGTATTCCCACTGTTTGGCTTAATACAAATCATTTGGCATATAATCATTTTAATTGCTTTTAATAGGTAAAATGAATATTGTTATCGTTAGACATAATCGAACAGAGGAGAATTTTTTCATGAGCAAACAATTAATTGTTTATACCACCAACGACTGTATCGAATGCACAATGGTTAAGAAAGTCCTGACTGAAGAAGGCATTCCCTTTGAGACAAGAAATGTGGCAGAAAATCCTAAGTATCAAAAGGAAGTGGAGAAATACGGTTTTCTCGGTGTTCCTGTAACGGTTGTCGATAACAGAGCCGTTAAGGGTTTTACAAATGAACTTAAAGAATTGATGGAGCTTGCGAAAGAGAGTTAAGAATTACAAATTTTTGGAATCGAATTTTTAGAAGCAGATTAAACAAAAGTATATTCTTAAGAAATTTTTCTTTACAAAAAAGATTCTTAGGTTTATTCTGATGATAATTTCATATTTGATGTAACTACTAGGGGTGCCCTGTAAGCGGGCTGAGAGAAAACGGCTAGTTTTTAACCCTTCGGACCTGATCTGGATAATACCAGCGTAGGAAAGTAGACCATGTTTAATTTTTACGGTTTCTTACTTAACTTAACCAGGTCCTTTATAAGGGTCTGGTTTTTTTATTTTTTAAAAGGAGGAAAAGGATTTGCTTAAAAACACTTTGTTTGAAACATTGCAAAAAGTGAGAGATGCTAAACCGCTTGTACATAATATTACGAATGTAGTGGTAACCAATTTTACTGCGAATGGACTTTTGGCTCTTGGTGCTTCACCGGTAATGGCCAATGCTGTTGAAGAAGCAGCCGATATGGCAAGGATTGCTAGTTCACTAGTTTTAAATATTGGTACGTTAAATCCGCAAACGGTAGATTCGATGATTTTGGCAGGGAAGGCGGCCAATGAACAGGGTATTCCGGTTATTTTTGACCCGGTGGGTGCAGGGGCAACCCCTTATCGGACGGAAACAGCGCAAAGAATCATGAGGGAATTAAAGATATCCATCATTCGCGGGAATGCCGCTGAAATTGCCAATGTCGTTGGCGAGAAATGGGAAATCAAGGGTGTTGATGCGGGACGCACAAATGGTAATATTGCCGATCTTGCCATTACTGCTGCAGAAAAATTAAACTGTATCGTCGTCATCACAGGGAAAGAAGATGTTATTACCAATGGCAGGACTACATACGTTGTGGCTAATGGGCATCCATTGTTAACAAAAGTGACAGGTACTGGCTGTCTGTTAACCTCCGTTATTGGTGCGTTTACCGGGGTAGAAAAAGATTTAATGCAGGCGTCTGTTGCTGCAGTCTCGATATACGGAATAGCCGCAGAAAAGGCGGCGGAACTAACGGTGGAATCAGGCCCAGGAAGCTTTCAAATCGAATTTTTGAACCAGCTTTCAAAGGTTGCTTCAGATGACATCAATCTTTACGCTTCCATAAAAAAATTAGCTGGAGGAGAGCAATAATGAAAATGGCGTTAACGATTGCAGGTTCCGATTCAGGCGGCGGGGCAGGAATTCAGGCGGACTTAAAAACGTTTCAGGAGTTAGAGGTTTTTGGCATGTCCGCATTAACCGCCGTTACTGTGCAAAATACATTAGGCGTCCATGGGGTTTATCCAATGACAGCCGAAGTTGTTATCGAACAGATGAAAGCCATCGGTGAGGACATGGGGACCGATGCGGTGAAAACGGGTATGTTATTTAATGCGGAAATTATCGAAGCTGTATCTGTTAATCTTACAAAATATCATTGGGATAATGTTGTTGTCGATCCTGTAATGATTGCCAAAGGCGGAGCTTCCTTGCTGCAGATGGAAGCAATTTCTGCGATGCAGAAATTTTTATTGCCGCTTGCCAAAATGGTTACCCCGAACATTCCCGAGGCTGAGGTTCTAACCGGGATGTCTATACGTACAGCGGAAGATAAGCGTGAAGCAGCAAAAAAATTACATGCCTTAGGGGTGCAGAACATTGTTCTGAAAGGCGGCCATGATGAAAACCCTTCAGAATCGATAGATCTCCTATTCGATGGAAAAGAATTCTATACTTTTACGAGTAAGCGAATTCCGACTAAGAACACACACGGCACTGGCTGCACTTTTTCAGCAGCGATTACCGCCGAACTGGCTAAGGGAGCAGATGTATATCAAGCGGTCATCAAGGCGAAGGATTTTATTCAGGCTGCAATTGAAGATGGAATTGCGATTGGTCAGGGACATGGGCCGACAAACCATGGTGCTTACCGGAAAAGAATCATGGAGATGGTCCAATCATGATAAACTTACGCGAAGCATTGAAAGTATATTTTATTATGGGAACAGCAAACTGCAGGAAGGACCCTGTTGAGGTATTGAAAGAAGCCATCGCCGGAGGAATTACCTTTTTTCAATTTCGGGAAAAAGGCAAAGAGGCTTTAATCGGGGAAGAAAAATATGCTCTTGCGAAAAAACTGCAAAGCCTATGCAAAGAACACAGAATTCCGTTTATCGTTAATGATGATATTGAACTAGCAATCAGGCTTAACGCAGATGGGGTTCATATCGGTCAGGAGGATGAACCGGCTGAAATAGTCAGGCGTCAAATTGGCAATAGTAAAATTCTTGGTGTATCCGTTCATACTCCTGAGGAAGCAGAAGGAGCACTTAGCGCCGGTGCCGATTATTTCGGAATTGGACCGGTATTTCCAACAAAAACGAAGGCCGATGAAAAGCCATCAAGAGGGACTGCACTTATCGAGGAACTGCGAAGCCAAGGAATTGCTGTACCAATCGTTGGAATTGGCGGGATTACAAGTGAAAATGCGGCAACTGTAGTGGAAGCCGGAGCTGATGGCGTTTCAGTTATAACCGCCATCAGCCTTGCCAATTCACCGCTCATAGCTGCAAAGGCTTTACGAAAAAGTGTAGGGGAGAGAGGAAATCATGAAAAAAACGTATAAGCTTACGTTAACAGCCATGATGATTGCGATGGGGACTCTTTCAAGTAATTTGGTCGTGATTCCGATTGGCTTTACAAAGGTTTTTCCAATGCAGCATTTTTTAAATGTCCTTTCTGGGGTACTGTTGGGCCCTTATTATGCCGTGGCCCAGGCCTTTTGTGTTTCCCTGCTTCGGAATATGATGGGGACGGGGTCGCTTTTTGCGTTTCCTGGAAGCATCTTCGGGGCGTTTCTAGCCGGACTATTATTTTGGAAAACTAGAAAAATCTACTTTGCTGTTATAGGAGAAGTTATTGGGACGGGTATTCTTGGAGCATTGCTTTCCTATCCTATTGCAACCCTAATCCTCGGGCAGAAAGCAACGCTATTCGGGTTTATCCCATTATTTATTTTTAGTTCCTTTGCCGGAGCACTGCTTGGATTTGTGATTTTAACGATTTTCTTAAGGAAGAAAGTGCCGCTTGGCGAGAAAAATATCACCGTAACTAAATAGGACCTTCACTGGGGGAAGCCTAAAAGGCTTGAGATGGGGCACGGCTCCGAACCCTTTGAACCTGAACTGGATGATCCCAGCGGAGGGAAGTGGAACGATCAAAACCCACTCTTACCTTTGCTATAAAGAGTGGGTTTTATTTTTTTAAAACCTAGAATGAATTTAGGAGGCTTTAGGAATGGTTGATCTGGAAAATTTAATAGAAACGATTGGACAAGAAGTGGAAGCTAGGGAAGCCGAACTGCTTAAACTTTTGAGCGACCTAATTGCGTTTCCGACTGAAAGTCCTCCGGCCCGCAATACAACGAGAATCCAGAAGTTTCTTAAAAGCTATTTAGGAAACTTGGGATTTCTAATCGATATGTGGGAAGTATATCCCGGGGATTCGAATGTGGTTGGAATTTTAAAGGGTGAATCCTCTGAGCAATATAATAGTTTAATTGTCAATGGACATGTGGATGTTGCTGAGGTTGGCGATGAGAAGGAATGGGGGTCTGCCCCGTTTTCTGCCAGAATCAAGGATCCTTATATTTATGGACGTGGCGTTGCCGATATGAAGGGAGGTATTGCCGCAGCTCTCATTGCAATAAAACTTTTAAAAGAGCTTGGGGTTCCGCTTAAAGGGGATTTGCAATTTCAGTCTGTTATCGGGGAAGAAGTTGGCGAAGCAGGAACGCTTGCTTGTTTGGAAAGGGGCTATTCTGCTGACTATGCAGTAGTAGTAGACACAAGCGATTTACATATCCAAGGGCAGGGCGGCGTCATAACCGGCTGGATAACAATTCAAAGCAAAGAAACCTATCATGATGGAATGAGAAGAAGGCTGATTCATGCCGGCGGAGGTGTCAATGGCGCCAGTGCGATTGAAAAAATGATGAAAATCATCGATGGTCTTCAAGAGCTTGAACGCCACTGGGCTGTAACAAAAAGCTACAAAGGTTTTCCATCAGGTATGAATACAATTAACCCTGCTGTGATTGAGGGCGGAAGGCATGCTGCGTTTGTTGCCGACCGCTGTGCCTTGTGGGTAACCGTTCATTTCTACCCAAATGAAGATTACGAAGAGATTATAAAGGAAATCGAGCAGCATATTGGTACAGTGGCAGCAGCGGATCCATGGCTTCGTGACAATCCACCGGAATTTGTTTGGGGCGGTAAATCCATGATAATCGATCGTGGTGAAATATTCCCTTCCTTAGAGCTTGATTTGGACCATTCCGGAACCCGAATGCTGGCAAGCTCCTTTGAAAAAACGCTTATGAAAAAGCCTGTACTAGATATGTCAACGACCGTAACAGATGCAGGCTGGCTTGGCCGGGCAGGAATTCCGACAGTTATTTTTGGACCGGGAAAACTAGAGGATGCCCATGCTGTTAATGAGAAGGTCGAGATTCGGCAATTGTTAGACTTTACAAAAGTGTTAGCACAATTTATTGCTGTCTGGTGTAACACAGAGAAGGAGGCGTAAAGCCAATGAAATTTTCAGAACGGCTTTTTGAAAAAGTTAACTGTATTTGGGAGAAAACACATGAGCACCCATTCGTAGTCGGGTTGGGACGTGGTGATCTCCCGGTCGAATCTTTTATTCGCTATATGAAGCAGGACTATGTGTTTCTTATTGACTATTCAAAGTTGTTTGCGTTTGGAACGGTGAAGGCAAGAAATGTCGGGACCATGGCGGCTTTTGCAAAGCTTTTAGACGAAACATTACATGGTGAAATGGACCTGCACCGCCAGTATGCAAAACGGTTTGGAATAACGGAACAGGATCTTGAAGGCACGGAACCTACTCCGATTAATTTAGCTTACACCCGCTACATGCTGAATGTGGCTCAAAATGGTTCCTTGGAGGAATTAATATCAAGCCTGCTGCCATGTATGTGGAGCTATTGGGAAATTGGCAAAACGCTAGCAGAAAACTATCAAAACTCTAGCAATCATCTATTATACGGCGACTGGGTCAAAATGTATTCTTCTGATGAATTTGGGTCCCTGGCTATCTGGCTAATAGATTTGCTAGACCAATTAACGGAAGGAAAACCAGAGCGAGAATTGGCGGTTTTAGAAGAGCATTTTCTCATTACATCCAGATTTGAGTATATGTTCTGGGACATGGTCTATGAGGGAGGAGATTGGCCTGTCTAATTCAACTATGTTACACATCGAAGATTTAACATATAGGTTTGATAGGGACGCTTGGCCGATTTTTCAACAGCTTTCGCTCGATTTAAAGGCGGGGGAGTTTGTTTCGCTTATTGGCCCAAGCGGATCAGGTAAAAGCACACTTTTTAAATTAATTACCGGACTGCTTAAACCAGGCCAGGGAAAAATACAAATTGCTGGGGAACTAACCTCAGGCAGACTAGGAAAAGTTGGCTATATGCCGCAAAAAGATTTACTGCTGCCTTGGCGGACGGTAATAGAAAACGTGCTGTTGCCCTTAGAAATCGTGAAAGAGGACAAGCGGGAAAAGTCACACGAAATCCGTGCTTGGTTATCGCGCTTCGGCCTTGAGGAATATGAAAATGCTTATCCAGATGAATTATCAGGCGGAATGAAACAGCGTGTCGCCTTTTTACGGACCATTATGACAGGCAGGGAAATTTTATTGTTGGATGAACCGTTTGGAGCACTGGATTCATTAACGAAACGAACAATGCATAGCTGGTTATTGGGGCTATGGGGTGAGCTTCAAAAGACCGTTCTGTTCATAACACATGATCTCGAGGAGGCAATATTATTAAGCGATAGAATTCTTCTCCTTCAAAATAGAGGAATCCAGGAATACAAGGTCATCCTGCCAAGACCACGAAACTCAGAATCTATTTATCAACCAGAGTTTATTTCGATGCGTAAAGAATTGGAGCGGCTGATACAGCATGAAAAGTAAATGGAAAAGGTGGGTCGGAGAATACGGTTTGTTCTTGCTGACGGCCATTTGTTTAATCAGTATTTGGCAGTGGGTAGTTGAAGCTGGAATGGTGCCTTCATTTATTCTGCCTGCACCTATGGCAATCGGCGAGGCACTTGTGAATAATCGTGAGATTCTTTTGGGCGAGCATTTACCGGCGACATTCTTAGAGGTTTTGATTGGCTTTGGACTTTCGCTTATAGGAGGGCTGTTTTTAGGCGTTGGTATGCATTTTTCTAGGATATTAGAAAAAGTGCTTTATCCTTTTCTAATCATCTCGCAAACGATCCCGATGATTGCCATATCGCCGATTTTTATCATGTGGTTCGGTTATACCATTTGGAGCAAGGTAGCGGTGACGATTTTGGTTGCCTTTTTCCCAATCGTTGTAAGTACTTATGACGGGTTGAAGACGGGCGGAAGCGAATATCGTGAGTTACTGTTAACAATGGGGGCCGGACGCTGGACTATTTTTAAAAAGGTGCAGGTTCCGATGGCCTTGCCACCCATCATGTCCGGTTTGAAGATGGCGGTGGTTTATTGTGTCGTCGGCGCCACTATCGGAGAGTGGCTAGGGGCAAGTGAAGGGCTGGGCTATTTTAGCCGGAGGATGTCTTCGAATCTCCAGTCAGATTCGGTCTTTGCAGCTATTTTTCTGCTTTCTTTAATGGGAATTGTGTTGTTTTTGTTTATAAGCTTACTAGAAAAAAAGTTAATAAAAAATAAGATTCGTTAATTGGTGAAAGGAAGTCATTATGGTGAAAAAAAGTTTATTAATTATGGTAAGTTTGCTGCTTCTGTTAGTTAGCGCATGCGGGAAGGCAGGGGCCGATAAGTCCTCAAGTAAAGAGGAGGGCCGCCAGAAAGTCAGCTTGATGCTTGATTGGTATCCGAATGCCGTTCACTCGTTTCTTTTTGCTGCACAAGAAAAGGGGTATTTCAAAAAACAAGGACTGGATGTCGACATTCAAATGCCTGCAGACACGAACGATCCTTTAAAACTTGTGGCCGCTGGAAAATTTGACATGGCGATCAGTTACCAGCCGCAGGTATTAGTAGCACGTGGAGAGGATATTCCTGTTCGGTCCTTCGCTGCTCTCGTTAGACATCCGCTTAACCAATTAATGGTTGCAGCCGATAGCCCGATTCAATCACCGAAGGATTTGGCTGGACGGACGATTGGCTATCCATCGATTCCATTGGATGAAGCGATCATTCAAACGATGGTAAAGGAAAATGGCGGAGATGCTGGAAAGATAAAAATGGTCGATGTTGGCTGGGACTTGATTCCAGCGATGGCTACGAAAAAAACCGATGCCTTGATTGGCGGCTATATCAATCATGAGAAATTATTGCTTGATAAAGAGGGACACCCAATGCGTACATTAAATCCAGCAGATTATGGTGTACCAGACTATTATGAATTGGTGCTGGTAGGAAGTGAAAAAGGGTTAAAGGAAAAACCTGAAGTATTTAAGAAGTTTATGGCCGCCATAAGAGATGGACAAAAATATGTTGCGAACCATCCGGAAGAGGGGCTGTCCATTCTATTAAAGCATGAAGACAAATCATCGCCATTGGAAAAGGACATCGAGACGAAGAGCCTCGAAATTCTGCTGCCGTTGATGGATGCAGGAGATAAACCATTCGGCTACCAGGATTCTGTAGTCTGGGAACATGCCGCAAAATGGCTAAAAGATACCAAAATTATCAATAAGGATATCAAACCAGAAGATGCCTACATTAACTTTTAATAGATAATAATCTTGAGAATTTAAGGATGTCATATTCAGGCACCGTAAGTGGACAAATGTCCACGCGCGGTGCCTGAAACCATTACCGTTATGTTAGAAAATATGAATAATTTGGGCGAGAGATCATGTTCATCAGATATGCTGAGTGGTTGGGACTGGGTTTTCGTTTTTTGTTTAGGAAGTCTATAATGACTTTGGCGTTTCGAATACCGATTCCGTGGCCATAGTATTGATCGTCGCCAAAATAGATGACATTTTCCGCTCTCCAATGAGGTTCCTTTGGACTGAAATCTGGATTGTTGAAATGAAGAGCATCTCCTGGTAAATAATCATCACCAAATTTTTGGTATATCGGCAAATCCTCATCAAATTGCCAGTCCATTAAATATAGGCGTTCAAACAGCAGATCAAATCGTGTTCTGCCAATTGAATAAAGGGTAGCAATATATAAAACAATGGCTATAGCAGTGGAACACTCAAAAGCATATAGCTTTCCGTTTTTTAAGATGTCTAGAATGGCAGTCGAAGGACTTGCCCCTGGCTTTAGTAAGAACCCTCCGTTGCCGAGCCGGTCCCAATATTTTTTATTGCAGATTGCATAGGTAAAGGTTGTAAATATTGCGCCGCTTTTGTTCAGTTCACGGGCAGCTCTCATCGTATTAGACCGAAAAGTCAGTTCGAATTTAAGCTGCTCCACGGTTTGATACGAATAAACCTCTTCATAAGCAGTCATTTGTTTTATAATTTTCCGCTGTTCTTGGTTGGAGATTTGTTTATAAAGTTCCTCAGCCTTAACAACCTGATTATTTATACGAATCATATTCTTTCCCCCCGAAATCAGATATCAGCCTACCTTTACATTATGAATAATCCCTAGTTGTGACACTTAAAATAAATTCTTCACTGCCTAGTTTTAAAAATAAAAAGTTGGGATAAAAACCCCAACTTTTAAAGAGTAATTTCCATATTATGTGTCCGTCTCTGGAGGGAATTGTCCAAGCGCGGTCCATGACACCTTCGTACGTAGTAATACCTTCATTGAAACACCATCATTGTGATACCTTCATTGACACTTTCAGGGATTTCATGTACATGAGCAGGAAGACAAGGGCGCTCATGAATCTTAATACGGTGCTGATGTTTAGGGCATTGACGATGCCTCCGATTTCGAGCAGCCAGATGCCGATTTGCGGTGCGATGAAGGCAACGAAGGAAAGAAGAACGTTGTAGGTGGTGATGCAATAGGTTCTCTTTTCCTTCGGTGATTGCTCGAGTAATAGGTTAAACAACAGCAGCACGGTCCCTGATACAAAGAAACCCGAAGTCATGCTGACAAACGTTAAATAATAAAGGTTCGTAGATAGAGCATTTAATAAAGGCGCAGTAGCCATTCCAGCCGCCACCCACACGAGCATTAATGTATTGGATTTTTGATCTGCCCATTTTTTCCAGAGCGGATAGGAAAAAATTTGTACTAGCTGATTCGCAACAGAGAAAATACTAATCCACAGAATCGTGGCATGAGCATATTTTACGTTATAAATATTGAACAGTCCCCAAGCCATTTGCCAAGTGAAATTAAAACACAGGGCAGCGATCAGAAACCATTTATAGCCCCGGTCCTTAAAAATTGACCAATCCATCGAAGAATTCTTCGGTTCCTTCACCTGTTTCAACTGTATCGTTTCCTTATGCCTCATTAAGAAAACAACTTCCAGTACACCAAAGCCAAAGGCTATAAAAAATAAGGTCTGGTATGCAGCCGCGTTATCTGTTTCTTTCTTCATGACAATCCCGATAATCAGTGTTGTTACCATTCCTACCAAGGTTAAAAGCCGGTTACGGTCGCTGAAAAATGTACCTCTTCGTTCTTCGGAAATCATCCCGCTGATTAATGTTTGCCAGCCTACGTTTGAAATGGTACCGGGAACATTCATTAAGGCAATAATCAATAAAAATGTCCATGCCTGCATGGATGACTGCAAATAAACCACACCAATGAGCAGTAAAAACAATACCCTTGCCCATAGAACGGACAAGGCAACGGTTTTCTTTTGCTCTTCCAACCGATTTAAGATAACGGCAGCAGGAATGGTCATAATGAGGGCGACAAGCGGCGGCAGAGAACTGATTAATCCGACCTGATAATTGCTCGCCCCAAGAATGGAAATGGCAAAGATGGGAAAATAATTGCTTGCCAAGTTTGTCGCAACAGTCGACACCATTCCATGATATATGCTGATTTTTTCATTGTAAGTACGCATCTGTCTCCACCGTTCATCTTTAAATATACAAAGCTATTATACATCCAAAAATCTTCGTTGCACTAAGTATTTTTTAAAAAATAAACCCATCATCACTTTCGCCGTTTTTAGGCCAGTCAAGAAGAACATGCTATAATAAAAATACAAATCAGAATGGAAGGACGTGCAATATTTGGCAGCACAGCAGTCTCAATTGACGAAAAAGAAGCCAACCCAATACATACCGCCAATGGGAGAATATGAGAGCTTTCAAAGCGAAGAGGATTTTAAAGGGAAGCTGAAGGAATGGGGGTTGTCAGCAGCCAAAAAAGAATTTTGGTATAAGGACAGAGGATTTCAATGCTTGGTAAGCATAAAAGGCTATGAAATGTACGGAAATCAAAACTACACCCTTGTAATAGAATTTTCAGATGGAAACCTTAGCTGTATTCACCCGGCTTATTTAAAGGAAATGCAGCAGGCAAGTTTCGGGAAGGAAAGCATGCTTACGCTTGAGGATCGGGATGTGAAGGTAGAGGAAGCAGATACCGCAGTTAGTCAGGAGAAATCTGCAAAAATCTATCTGGAAAGTAAAGCAGAAACAAAGGAAATCAACTCCCAAGCCGGGCCGGCCAAACCGGCAAAAGTGAAAGAGGCTAAACCTAAAAAGGAAAAGGCGCCTAAAATAGAGCTGCCTGCAGATAAAGTGCATTTTACAGCCACTGTGAAGCAATTCGCCCTGACCTATAACGCGTTTAACGAGGAAAACGATGAAGTCGTTGTCCTTGAAAATGTCCAAATCGTCCAGGAAAATCCTCTCGCCCTTGGACTAGCCTGGTGCAGCCACAGCAAAACACTGAAAAAATTTGAGCTTGCCCCTGGGGATATTCTCGAGTTCGATGGGAAGGTTGCCGCAAAAAAACTTGCAAAAGGGAAGGACGTGGCGGAGGAGTTCACTGTCGAAGTGCCAGTGTTATATAAAATTAATAATCCTTCAAAAATAACGAAACAATAAAAACAGGGACCTTTATTGGTCCCCCAGGCTGTCGAGAAGCTATCAACAGCCTTATATTTTACTCATATTCTTTAATGATTAACCGCGTTAAATTGTTATTATATTATAAATATAAGTCTTTTCAACAAGTCTGTTGATTGGCGCTCCAGGCACTTCGCTTTCCGCGGGCGTGCCGGGGAGCCTCCTCATCGCTTCGCTCCTGCGGGGTCTCCCCTGCCCCGTACTCCCGCAGGAGTCTTCGTGCCTTCCGCGCCAATCAACGGTGTATTCAATAAAGTTCTACAACTCCAATAAAATAAGTGGTGAATTCAATGGTCAATCCAATAGAGTATTGCTATAGTGAATATGAATTTGTTTCTATCGATGGATTAGTCCAGACGACAACCTTTTTCGCTTGATTTATATTGGTTTCTCTTTTCTTCCTAGTTACGGGCATTGAATAATGTAAGAGAACAGACTTACCTTATTGCAGTCTGTCAAGATATGAAAAAGATTGCAACACACTTAGCAAAGATGGAAAATGTGTGTTGCAAAACTTAGGTTGATTTGCCTCCCTGTTGATTGGAGCGGAGGGCTCTCGACTCCTGCGGGATATAGAGGTCACTGGAGACCCCGCAGGCGCCAAAGCGCCGAGGAGGCTCCAGGAGCTCCCCGCGGAAAGCGAGTGCCCGGAGCGGAAATCAACAGGCCAGTTAGCAGGGATAAACAACTAAAGGTTGGTCATTTAGGTTTTTACAAAATTAAAAATTGCTGAAAAAATACCCTTTCTCGACGGTTCAATTCGGAAAATACATTTCCATACTGTTACAGCCTTTGCGTAACATGAAGTAGTTTTGAAAATCAGTATTTATTGATACACTGTCATAATCCTTAATGGAAATGGAAAATGTTTTTCCATCTTTTTTTGAAAATAAAAGCACTCCATTTAAAAATTGTATTTTATCAAAATGAAATCCATCTCTTTTCCATAAAAAATCTTCGTCCTCATAGTAGTTTAAAACGACCTGCCTATCGTGGTAATTCTCAAAAATAGAAAAATTAGATATTCTTTTTTCCAATTTTATCACCTTCCCCTGTAGATTTATTTTAGTAAATATGGATGCAGGAACGGGGTGACGGGAATCACAAATGACAATTATTTCGAGAACCAAAATTTTTTATATGTAACCGCCTCCATCGGAAATTAGGGAATTCATCTAGGGAAATATGGAGTATAATAAGGAAATAATCAATACAACAGGGGTATGGAACATTGGAAAAACAAAATAGCAATTATAGATGGATAGTTTTTACGGCAGTGTTGTTTACGTATTTTATTATTGTAAGTCAAAGAACAGCACCTGGATTAATTTCGGATCAATTAATGAAGGATTTCCATTTACCAGCGGCCACGATTGGTTTGTTGGCAAGTATACAGTTTTTGGCGTATGCCGGACTGCAAATTCCGATTGGGATTTTATCTGACCGTTTGGGTCCAAATTATTTTCTTATTGGCGGCACCCTCCTGACAGGGCTTGGGACAATTATTTATAGTACTGCAGCGAATGAAGCCATTCTTTTTGCGGCAAGATTGCTGGTGGGAATAGGGGATGCCGCCATTTGGGTCAATTTGGTGTTGATTTTAAGCGGGTGGTTTAGAGCCAATGAATTTGTAAAATTACTTGGCTTAGCGGGAATGGCCGGAAGCCTTGGATTTTTATTGGCGACAGTTCCCTTCTCTGCCTTTATTGCTTCATTTGGGTGGAGACCGCCTTTTTTGACAACGGGTATTATTCTCTGCCTTATAGCAATTCTTTTATATTGTGTTTTGGTTATAAAGCCAAATCAAATAGGCTTGAACAAAACCAAGCCGCAACAGTCGTACCTTAAAAAACAGCCGCGGCAGGAAAAAACATTGGTAATGCTGCGACGGATTTTTTCAAATCGTCAGGCATGGGCTGCTTTTTTCTGCCATTTTGGAGCAGTTGGGACGTATGTTGGATTTATTGGTTCATGGGCAGTGCCATACGGAATGCACGTATATGACATGACAAGATCTGCTGCCAGCCAGCTTGTTATGATTGGCTTGATTGGCGCCATCATCGGCGCGCCTGTAACAAGCTGGTTTTCAGCACGGATTGATTCACTCAAAAGGCCATATGTCCTGGTTCATGTTGTTATTTTTTTAAGCTGGACTGTCATTTGGCTTTTCGGTGGAAATCCGCCTGTATTCCTTCTTTATATTCTTTTCTTTTTAATAGGATATGGAAATGGCGGCAGTACTCTAACCTTTGCGGTCGTTCGACAGTCTTTCCCCATTAAGGAGGTTGGCGTAGTCACAGGATTCGCAAACACAGGCGGCTTTATCAGCGCAGTACTTTTGCCTAGCATTTTTGGTAAGGTATTAGACCACTTTCATTCATTCGGTGCAAGTGTGGGGTACCACTATGGCTTTATTATTCCAGCCGTATTTGCGCTGATCGGCTTACTCGGCGGGATGATGATCAAGGAAAATCGGCGCGAAGTGAACAGACCAAGTGAAGAAGCAATTGTATAAGCATAAGTAATTGGGCGATAAGCCTAACCCTCATTCAATTTGGACACATATACTAATTTGTAACCATTTTGAGGAGGAGATAAAGAATGGATAGACAAGTAACAATTGGTTTACCGGGCGGAGGTTATGCACCACCTGGGCATCCGGGCATGGGGTATCCAGGCGTGCAACCAGGCATGGGTTATCCTGGTTATCCGGGAATGGGCTACCATCACGGCCATGGTGGTTATTATCCGGGACATGGGTATCACCACGGCCACGGCGGGTATTATCCGGGACACGGGTATCACCACGGCCACGGCGGTTATTATCCGGGACACGGGTATCACCACGGCCACGGCGGTTATTATCCAGGACATGGATCTCATCACGGCCACGGTACTTACCAGCCAGGCCAAGGCTGAAAAGGTTAATTAACAGAACAGGTTGTTCATGAAAAATTAAGCAGGGGCTATGGCTCCTGCTTTTAATTTTTGCGGGCTTATTAATTTCACAGCGGATATTTTGAACCACAGAAACGAAAATAATAGAGGAAAATGGAACAAATATTTAGTATAATTATTTTTTGAATGTATTTTTAAGGAGTTTACTACCCATGAATCAGACTATCACCTTGAAGGATAAAATAAAACAAATCTTCGTTCTGTTAATTCCAATTTTAATCACCCAGCTCGGGATGTTTTCCATGGTGTTTTTCAATACGATCATGTCGGGAAAATATCATTCAACCGACCTGGCCGGTGTCGCGATTGGTTCTTCGATTTGGAATCCAATTTTTACTGGATTGAGCGGCATTCTCCTAGCAGTATCGCCGATTGCTGCACAATATTTTGGCGAAAAAAAGAGCCATGAAGTTGCAGCTGTGGTTAAGCATGGTGTGTATCTTTCCATCATATTAACATTGGTTATCATTGTTTTTGGTTTCTTTTTATTGGCACCGCTTTTAGTAACAATGAATCTTCCAAGTGGCGTGCAGGATACAGCTTTTAACTATCTTGTCGGGCTTAGTTATGGAATTTTGCCGCTTTTCATTTTTAATGTATTACGCTCGTTTATTTATGCATTGGGAAAAACTCGTGTTGTTATGGTGATCATGATTTCATCCCTGCCGGTAAATTTTCTGTTAAACTATGTGTTTATTTTTGGAAAATGGGGCTTTCCTGAGGTAGGTGGTGCTGGTGCCGGTTATGCTACATCGATTACCTATTGGGTAATTTTAGCTTTTACGGTTTTGATTGTGTTAAAACAAGAACCGTTCGCTGCGTACCAAGTGTTTAGCAATATGAAGCAATTTTCGTGGTCGAAGTGCAGGGAGATTTTACAAATTGGTGTGCCGATGGGGTTGTCGACGTTTTTTGAAACAAGCATGTTTGCAGTCGTTACTATTTTAATTAGTAAGTTTAATGTAACAACGGTAGCTGCCTATCAATCGGCTTTGAACATCGTGTCGTTCCTTTACATGATACCTATCAGCATTTCAATGGCGCAGACGGTCCTGGTCGGATATGAAGTGGGTGCCCGTCGCTATAAGGATGCCAAGGTCTATAGCTGGCTAGGAATTGTCTTGGCGGTGGTGACTGCGCTTGTCACAGGATTATTTGTGGTGGCTTTTCGCTACGAGGTCGCAGGGTTTTACTCGAACGAGGTGGCCGTTATTAGTCTGACGGCAAACTTCTTAATTTTTGCCTTGTTTTTTCAGATTTCCGATGCCATCCAGGCAACAGCCCAGGCTGCGTTAAGAGGATATAAAGATGTGAATCTGGCCTTCATCATGACGTTAGTTGCCTACTGGCTCATCTGTTTGCCCGCCGGATACCTATTGGCACACTATACCGGATTAGGGGCAAGAGGCTACTGGATCGGCCTCACCATCGGACTCCTCGCCGCAGGAATCGCACTGTCCATCCGGCTCATCTACATCCAAAAACACAAATTTAATAACGTTGAAATGTTGGAAGTGGGGTAAAGTTGCCTGAATCACTATTCCACTAAATCAATGATTCTGAAATTCTGTTAAGAAAAATGAAAAGACGCCATTCTAATAGAATGGCGTCATCTTGTTAAAAAAACTTTTTTATACCAAATAATTTTAGTAATGGATTTTGGTTTTTATCTGTGATTTGCAGTTCATTCATAACTAATTTTTCTTGATTATCAGTTATCCACTTTTTCAATTCTTGCTTATCCCTGCATTGTGTATAATATGTTTCCCCACCCTTACCAAGAGCATTGACAACATATCTACAAGTGTTCCCCATAATGCCCACCTTTACGTGTGTAATATATTTATATATTGCATTATAGCAGGCTTTTAAAAATAGTCCATCGTTATTTTGTATCAAATTTATACAAATTTTTCATATTCTCCTAGAAGCTCAATCATAGATTTGACTTTTCTTAATAGACAAATTAACATTTAAAAAAATACTTTCGGAGGAAAATTTATCTTACTATTTTATTAACACGTAATATTCAGATAATTGTGGCCCCAAACAAAAATTAAAAATTATTTTTAAATAGTTCTCTATGAAGAGGAGAGTAAATATATGGATATTCAAATGCTGAATTCTTTGGTGAAAAATTTGGAGCTGGAGCCTCATCCCGAAGGCGGTTATTATAAACGAACTTTTGAATCTTTCGAGCAGATATCTGACCAAGAGTTAGCTGTGAATTATAATGGAAAACGAAAGCTGTATACAAGTATTTATTTTGCATTGACGTCTGATGACGTTTCCCATTTTCATCGGTTGAAGTCAGACGAATTATGGTATTATCATGGTGGAAGCTCTTTGACTATTCATATCATTCATGAAAATGGAGAATATGAGGAAATTATGCTTGGATTGAATTTTAACAATGGCGAAGTTCCGCAAGCGCTTGTCCCGAAAAACGCTATTTTCGGTTCATCAGTCATGGAGAAAGAAACATGCTCGCTAGTAGGCTGCATGGTTTCACCTGGCTTTGATTTTCAGGATTTTGAATTGTTTACACAGGACGAGCTATTGCAAAAATATCCACAGCATAGAGAAATCATTTTGAAACTGGCGTATAAAGAATTGCCAGAATAAATTAATATGTAGAAAATTGATGAATTCATTGATAATTTATGGTAATTAAAACTATAATTAAAATAAACCGACTGGTCATAATATTTTTCGTTCAGCAAAAGGGGGAACAGCTATGCCGCCAATTGTATCCGATTCCTATAAAGAAAAAAAGCGTAAAGAGATATTGGATAGTGCTCTTGTCTGCTTTGCTCAGAAAGGATTCCTGGTTGCTACCGTTGACGACATTGTGCAGCATTCCGGAATTAGCAAAGGGGCCATCTATAATTATTTCAAAAGCAAAGATGAAATTTTTCTGGAATTGATGAAGGCGAGTACTGAGGCTACGTATGAAAAACTAACTGGCGAATTGGAGAAATGCACCAATTCCATAGATAAAATAATACATCTATTTGATATGTATTTATCACCAAAGGATCGAGAAGATATCGGCAATATTGTTGTACACGATGAATTTAAACTTCATGCCTCTCGTCACCCAGAATTGTTGGAAAAATTAAACCAGCGAAGACAAGAGTATTTTATCCAGCTTTTTTCACAAATCATTAAAGAGGGTCAGCATTCAGGAGAGATAAAAAAGGAACTGAAGCCAGAAATTTATGCCAATGTATTTTGGTCGATGATTGATGGGGTAATGATTCAAACTATCTATCCCGACTTTCCAAGTAATGATGTGATTAACGAGATGAAGGAAATGTTTTTAAGAAAAATTAAGGCTTAGCCTGACGAGAACCGCATGTGGAACAAACTTTTCCATATGCGTTTTTTTCAAAAAGTTCAGCGCAAAATCATTGAATTCTGCATAAATATATAATAAAATCAAAATAGACTTAGCAGTCTATTTTGAAGGGTATCTTTTTTTAGAGACTAAATAAACCGACTGGTCATTTTAAAAAGTGAAAGAAAGGTGGTCAAATTATGACTCTAAATATTTTGTTTTTAACCATCACCATCACAAAACGAACAAAAAGTTTAAAAGAGGCAATACAGGATGATTATATAGAGAAACTACATGATGAGAATAAAAATCAACGTATTTCGATGAGGCATTTAAAATAATCATAGAGGTTAGGGCGGAGGCCCTAGCTTTTTTTGTTTGGCTGGACCGGATGAATGGTCCAAGATGTCCGCCTAACGAAATTTTTGAGGCACGAGAACCGTCCCCACGACTCATTTTTGACGATTGTGTGAACAAAATGAACAAAATGATTAATAAGGTTTTAATGCTGTTTAAGTGTATAAACTTTCAATATTCTAATTTTTTTATAGAATTAAGTAAACGTTTACAAGGGGGAATTAAAGAGATGATTAGTTTCAAAAAATTTTCTACAGTGGTGACTGCAGGAGCGTTGGCATTAAGCCTAGCTGCATGTAGCAGCGGTGCCAGCAAAGAAACTTCCAGTCCAGCAGCCAAAAAAGAAGAAGGGACAGGCTATCCTACCAAAGCCATTTCCGTTGTGGCACCATCTGGGGCAGGCGGCGGCTGGGATTTAACAGCACGTTCCTTCACAAAAATCTTAAGCGAAACCAAATTGGTGGAACAGCCTTTAACAGTTGAAAACAAGCCGGGCGGGGGCGGTGCTGTGTTTATGGCGGAATACGCCACACAGCAAGCGGCAAACAATGATATGCTATTCGTTAACTCACCGCCAATCATTATTAACAACTTGAAAAAAGAAGGTAACAGCCCATATGGTTATAAAAACACAACACCATTGGCACAGCTGACAAAAGACTATGGAGCAATCGTTGTAAAAGCGGATTCAAAATTTAAAGATTTAAAATCTGTATTAGATGAAGTGAAGAAAGATCCTACTAAACTAACATTTGCCGGCGGTTCCGCACCTGGCTCAATGGACCACTTAATCTCCATTCTTCCGGCATTTAAATACGGAGTGGATCCAACTAAAATTAAGTATGTTTCCTACGATGGCGGCGGCGAAGCGATTACCGCATTACTTGGCGGCAACGCAGACGTGATCGGCACAGATGCTTCCAGCGTGAAAGAATTCTTAAAAGCAGGCAAGATTCGCGTATTGGCGATTACTTCAGCAAAACGTTTAGGCGGCGATTTCAAAGACGTTCCAACCGCTAAAGAACAAAGTGTAGATGCAGAGTTCACGATTTGGCGCGGTGTGTTTGGGCCTGAAAAAATGTCTAAAGAAGCAAAAACATATTGGGAAAAAACAATCGACAAGCTTGTTCAAACTCCAGAGTGGAAAAAGGAAGTAGAAACACAAGGCTGGGAACTGGAATACAAAAACAGTGCTGACTTCCAAAAATTCTTAGGGGAGCAGGATAAGCAAGTCAAAGAATTATTAACAGCATTAGGCATGCAGAAGTAATAAAGGCGGGAAGGAGTAAACTTTTCTCCTTCCCTTATTTTTCAAAAAAAGGAGGGCTTCGAATGGAATTGAAATTCGACCGTATTGCCTCAGTCCTGTTTCTTGCAGTAGGCGTATTATTCATCATCGGCAGCCGGAATCTGGCCAGTTCATCTTACGGAAGCGTGGTCGGGCCGGATATTTTCCCGCTCGTACTTGGTATCGCGTTGGTATTGTTAAGTATTCGCTTGTTTTTTGAGACATTCCAAAATAAAAACAATCAGGAAAAGAAAGAAAAATTGGAATATAAGCCATTCATCATTATTTTTATTGCAACTTTGTTTTATATTTTAACGTTGGAATCTATTGGTTATGTAATCACTACTTTCTTATTCTTATTTGTCTGCTTCCAAACGATGGAACGTTCAAAATGGGTCAATTCGCTCATCATTTCAGCTTTATTTTCAGGACTTGTATATTATTTATTCGTGGAGGTTTTAAAAGGGACACTGCCAGGCTGGCCAGTTTGGTTCTCGTAGGTTTGTCGCAAAAAAACTTCCCCTTTTAGAGGAAATATCAGCTTTTTAGAAAGGAGTATAGATATGGGTACACTAGATTATTTATTACAAGGTTTTGGAACCGCACTTGTCTGGTATAATATTCTATTTGCATTTGTCGGGGTTTTAATTGGTACCGCGGTAGGGGTGCTTCCGGGAATTGGACCTATGAGCGGTGTCGCGCTCTTGATTCCGGTAACAGCATCGATAACCGGCGGACTTCCGCCGGAGCAGGCAGCGACCAGCGCTATCATTCTTCTTGCTGGTGTTTACTACGGGGCGATGTATGGCGGTTCGACAACATCGATTCTATTAAATACGCCAGGAGAATCGTCCTCAGTTGTAACCACATTGGACGGTTATCAAATGGCTAAAAAAGGGAGAGCGGGGAGCGCCCTGTCCATTGCCGCAATCGGCTCGTTTGTGGCAGGAATTTTTACGCTTATCGCCCTTATCGTTATGGCAAAGCCGCTTTCTAACGTGGCACTTAAATTTGGACCGGCGGAGTATTTTTCACTAATGCTTTTAGGACTTGGTGCTGTCAGCGGTTTAGCGGGAAAATCGGTTACGAAAGCATTGATTATGACGGTTAGCGGATTATTGCTGGGAACGATTGGTATTGACAACGTCTCGGGGATTGCCCGGTTTACCTTCGATGTCCCATGGTTGTATCAGGGGATAGAATTCTTAACGATTGCGGTTGGATTATTTGCAGTCGGAGAGGTGTTCAAGACGATCCTTGAAAAAGAAGAAGAAGATGGTGAAATTGCTAGAATCAACAATATGCTGCCTTCTAAGGAAGAATTCAAGGAATCAGCAGCCCCAATTGCACGCGGTTCCATCCTAGGCTTCTTCGTCGGTATCTTGCCTGGTGCAGGTGCAACGTTGGCATCTTTCTTTTCCTATTTGCTAGAAAAAAGGGTCTCAAAAAATCCATCGAAATTTGGTACTGGTGCGATTGCTGGGGTAGCAGGACCGGAATCGGCCAATAACGCAGCATCCGGCGGTGCGATGATTCCATTGTTAACACTCGGTATTCCTGGGTCAGGGACTACCGCTATCTTAATGGGAGCGCTGATGATGTACAATGTACAGCCGGGTCCGTTATTGTTTGAGGACCATCCGCAAGTTGCTTGGGGCTTGATTGCCAGTATGTTCATCGGCAATTTAATGCTATTAATCCTAAATCTGCCGCTTGTAAAGGTGTTTGCAAAAATTATTGAGACCCCTAAGAAATACTTGATTCCTATGATTATCGCCATCTCGATTTTCGGTGTTTATGCAGTCCAAGTATCGACTTACGATTTACTTTTATTATTAGCCTGCGGTGTTCTTGGTTACTTTTTAAGTAAAAATGATTATCCGATTGCTCCACTTGTTCTTGGACTTGTTTTAGGCCCGATGATTGAGAATAACCTGAGAAGAGCATTGACCATTTCTAACGGTGATTACACGGTATTTCTTTCCCGCCCAATATCATTAATTTTTCTAATAATCACCCTATTATGGCTCGTTGTGCCATTCCTGATGAAGCGAAGGGGCAAAGAGGTTATCATTAATGTTGAGGGATAAATCTGAAGATTACAAAAAACTCCTTTTTAAAGGAGTTTTTTTAATATATTATTAAGATAGAGGTGTTTGCATGCGTTTACATACAAAACTGATGCTGGGAATCTCTATAGTTATTATTATCATGGGGACCATCATAGAATTTACGTTTAAAAATATCATGGAAACGAATTTAAAGCATGAGATTGGCACGAAGGCGTTATCCGTTGCTCAATCAATTGCGAACATGCCGGAAATACAAAAGGCATTTAATGCGGAGAACCCCGCTTCCATTATTCAGCCTATTGCGGAAAAAATACGCAAACAGGTGGATGCAGAATTCATTGTTATTGGAAATCAAGACGAGGTCCGTTATTCACACCCTAACCCTAATCGTTTAGGCAAAAAAATGGTCGGGGGAGATAACGAACGTGTTTTTAAAGGAGAATCTATTATTTCGGAATCAATTGGGACACTTGGACCTTCTTTAAGAGGAAAATCCCCGATTTTTAAAGATGGACAGGTTATCGGCGTCGTTTCAGTAGGTTACCTGCAGACGGATATTGAAAAAGAAGTGGCGCGCATTCAGAAAAAGGTCTTTTGGGCCATCATGATTATTTTATTAGGCGGTCTTTTGGCGGCTATATTAATCTCGTTTAATATTAAAAAGGCACTCTTCGGGCTGGAGCCAAAGGAAATTGCCTGGATGTATCAGGAAAAGCATGCAATCCTTGAATCCATCCATGAAGGGATTATTGCAATTGACACGAAAGGAAGAATAACGGTAGTCAATGAAACCGCACATAAAATATTGCAGGTGCCTTGCGATATTCCTCTTCGCGGGACAAGGATTGAAGAAGTGCTTGAAAATACGCATTTGCACGATGTTGTCAGGACGGGGCGAGCCGAATATGATACGGAATTCATGATTTTTGGTGAAGTCTTTTTAGCCAATCGTGTGCCTATTTTTAACAACAAAGGTGACGTTATCGGGGCAGTGGCGAGCTTGCGGAATAAATCTGAATTGGCCCACCTGCTTCAGGAATTATCTCATGTCAAGGCCTATGCAGAAGGGCTGCGCGCTCAGACACACGAGTATTCCAATCGTCTCTATACATTGTTGGGGTTAATTCAGTTAGGTTCCTATAAAGAGGCAATCGATTTCATTTCGCGAGAAGTGGATGTTACCCAAGGGTTCATTCGATTTTTAATGAAGGAAATTCCTGATCCGATTATTGCCGGATTTATTCTTGGAAAAGTCAGCCTGGCTAGCGAGCTGAAAATTCAGTTTTCGATTGATAGTGAAAGCAGTTTTAGGGATCTCCCAAGTGACATCAGCAGGGATTCACTAGTAACGATTATTGGCAATCTCGTCAACAATGCTTTTGAAGCCGTAAGGGCAAATGACAAGGCAGACAAAATCGTTTCCTTGTTTTTAACTGACCTTGGCAGAGAATTGATTATCGAAGTAGAAGATAACGGTGAAGGGATTGACGCCGAGTTTGCAGAACAGATTTTTAAAGAGGGTTTTTCAACAAAGAAATCAGGCAGTAATGCTGGAATCGGTCTTAGTCTCGTTCAAAAGGAGATTCACGAATTAGGGGGTTACGTGACCTTTTCGTCGAGCAGGGGTGAAGGGTCGATTTTTACTGTAGCGATTCCAAAAAGCAGGGGGAATATGAATGAAGGGGAACCAAGATATCGAAGTGTTAATTGTTGAGGATGACTTGCGTGTCGCGGAAATCCAGAAACGGTTTTTGGAGCAGATTGAAGGTTTTCAAACCGTTGGGATTGCCGCAAGTTATGTGGAAGCCAAAACGTTAATCGAGATTTTGCAGCCGGACCTGCTTCTGCTGGATGTTTATTTTCCGGATATGAACGGACTGGATTTGCTGAAGGAAACAAAACAGCAGGCAAAGCAAATGGACGTCATTATGATTACGGCCACGAAAGAGATTGATAAAGTTCAAGAGGCAATTAGTATAGGTGTCTTTGATTACATCATTAAACCAGTTGTCTTTGAGCGTTTCAAGCAATCATTGCTACGGTATCAAGAGTTTCATAGAAAGCTTGTTCAATTGGGACAAGATAATCCGCACGTCACCCAGCAACAGGTCGACCAGCTGTTGCGCAAGGATGTTGAAGGTACCGCAGGAGCGGGGGACAAGCCTTACCTTCCAAAGGGCATCGACCCGCTTACTTTAGATAAGGTAATGGAAGTACTCCGACGAGCAGAGGGCGGTCTCACTGCTGAACGCGTCGCCAAAGAAATAGGCGTCAGCCGCACCACCGCCCGCCGCTACCTCGAACACCTCGTCGCCGACGACAAAATCGAAGCCGATTTAGCTTATGGCACAGTTGGCCGCCCTGAACGCGTCTATTTGGTGTCAGGCACCACAAAAAGACAAATGTCCACCTAAGGCGGACGATTTTATTATAAAAGGTTCTTTTCTAAAAGATTGTTGCTTTCATAACATAAAAACTGCTCCAAGTAAGAAGAAATAACATATTGAATTGCTTTAAGCGACCGAACACTTGGAAAAATAACTTGTCTGGTCGCATATAGCCTTTCTATGTGCCCCAACGCTTGAAAAAATCAGCTGACCGGTCGCATATAACCTTTCTATGCGCTCCAATGCTTGAAAAAACTAGTGGTCTGGTCGCATATAGCCTTTCTATGCGCCCCAACGCTTGAAAAAACTAGCGGACTGGTCGCATATAGCCTTTCTATGTGCCCCAACGCTTGTAAAAAATGAGCGGGCCGGTCGCATATAACCTTTCTATGCGCTCCAACGCTTGAAAAAACTAGCGGACTGGTCGCATATAGCCTTTCTATGTGCCCCAACGCTTGAAAAAATGAGCTGATCGGTCGCATATAACCTTTCTATGCGCTCCAACGCTTGAAAAAATAAGCGGACTGGTCGCATATAGCCTTTCTATGTGCCCCAACGCTAGAAAAAACAAGCGGACCGGTCGCATATAGCCTTTCTATGTGCCCCAACGCTAGAAAAAACAAGCGGACCGGTCGCATATAGCCTTTCTATGTGCCCCAACGCTAGAAAAAACAAGCAGACTGGTCGCATAGGAGCAAAAACAAATGAAAACAGCATAATAAAAAAAGTGTAAGACCTTATCGGGTTTTACACTTTTTGTTATGCTGGTAAGTCTATGTAGATTTTGCGTTTTTTTTGATTTTGAATATCCATCTTAGGATTGGCGGGACGGCAAAGTATATGAAAAACAGCCGGAATAGCTGAAAGCCACTCACCATTGATAAGTCCGCCCCTATTGCATGAGCAAGGATGCCCATTTGATCCATTCCTCCCGGGGCGACACTCAGGAAGCTGGTGGATGGAGTGAAATATCGAAAGTATACCAAAAGCAAACTTAATCCCAAAGAGCAGAGAATCATCAATCCCCCGCTGATAATGGCAAGGGTAATGACTTTTGCTTTATTTGTCAGTTTTTCAGGTTTCAACAATAGTCCTATATAGCCGCCAATCATAAATTGCGACAGGTCTAATACAGGCGGCGTGAGGTCAGGTCCGTGAAGGCCGCCAATCGTCAAGACAGCTGTTCCCAATATCGGTCCAAGCAAAAACGGCGTAGGAGCCTTTATTTTTTTCGCTAGCAGGGCACTTAGAACACTAATGACAGCAAATAAAATTAGCATCAGAGGAAAATTCCCAGCAGATGTTTGATCTGCGCTTTGCAAAAGTGATGAACCTGTATGGCCCTTTCCTGTATTCTGAAAAAGCGGCCCGAACACAAGAAACGGTACAAAAAAGATAATCATCATTAATCTGGCAACCTGAAGAAACGTCACCGTTGTAATATCAATTCCCTTCATCTCTTCGGCAAAGGTAATCATTTGCGATAGACCACCGGGGATACTTCCGGTTAGAACAGTCGGATAATCAACGTCAGTCAACTTTGCTACAACAAAAGCAATGCCGGCACAAAAACAAATTAGTAAAGTGGTCATTAACAGCATGGAAGGCAAATTTGCCGCAATTTGATAAAGAGCTGTTTTGGTAAAGGACAGCCCAATCGAATAACCAACAATGATTAATCCAATATCTCGAATCCATCTAGGCCAATATAAATTAATTCGATTAAACCTCGAGCCAATGAATACAGCAGTCATGGGTCCTAAAAGCCAAGGAATGGGGGTATGAAGGAATTGAAATATCAGTGCGCCGATAAGAGCAATGAAGAGTGTTATAAAAAAGTGATTTGTTTTATTGGTATTAATGTTCGAAATTTTTGTCAACGGTAACCCTTCATTCCGGAAATATAATAATACGTTATGTTTGAATACTCCATATTATCATCATTTTACCATGATTTATTGATCCTTGAAATTTAGAAGCATTACTTTTTGGAATAAGAGCTTCATGAAGGAGTAAACCTAAATACAGACTTTGAATATTAAAGCCAGTTGAAATATGAAATAAAGGAGGGGTTAACGATGCCTATTTTTGAAAAGGAAGGAATCAGACTGTACTACAATGTGAAAGGGGAAGGGGTTCCCATTGTATTTATCCATCCTCCCTTGCTTACCAGTGCAAATTTCAAATACCAGATGGATGATTTATCGAAACATTACAAAGTTATCTGTTTTGATATTCGTGGACATGGCCAGAGCTCTTATTCAGAACAACCACTTACATATCGGTTAATAGCGGATGACATACGGAATCTCTTGGACCATCTAAGAATCTCAAAAGCATATCTTTGCGGATATTCCACCGGAGGTTCCATTGTCTTGGAATTTTTATTGACAACTCCTGACCGGGCATTATGCGGGATAATTGTCAGTGGAATGTCTGAGGTATTTGATTGGTATAACGAAAAAAGAATTGTAATGGCACGGATGCTTGCCAAAACAGGAGCCAAACGTTTACTCGCCCTAGGGATTTCCTGGGGTAATTCCGATTCAAAAGAAACCTTTAAGACCATGTATCATGAATCCCTGTTTGGTGATACACGAAACATCGCTCAATATTACAATTATAGCTTGGAATATAACTGTACCAATCAATTACATACCATTCACCATCCGATTTTATTGATTTATGGTGAAAAGGACAAAGCCTTTCATAAATATGCAAAAATATTAAATGAAAAGCTCCCTCATAATGAATTAAAGTTTATCAAAGAAAAGCACCAGATTCCAACAAAGTCCGCTTCCGAGTTCAACCAATTAATTAGAGGGTTTATCCAATTACACAAGTGAAAAAGGGAGGAACCTTAAGGCTACTCCCGCTAATATCGTTTTTACCGGAGTTTACAATAAGAACAATAACGATTATATGAATAAATAATGCGGGATATAATTGGATCCCAATGTTTTTTCGAAATATGAACAATGAAACTAGTAATACTTCCGAATAAAGCACTTCTAATAATTTCAATTGGGTAATGATGCCCCATCCAAATCCGCGAGATTCCAATAAATATTCCTAAATACCACATTATTTTGCCGAATAATCGGTGATATAAAAGCACGGAATTAGCTGCTGCAAACGCCAGTATTGTATGTCTACTTAGAAAGGATGAATCCTTTTTTGAAGGAACAGGCGGTAATACATTTACTTCATGGTTCAAAAATGGTCTTGGTTTATAATTGATAATATTTATTATAAAAGTGAAAATATAGGTTACCCCAACAGAGACTCCCGTTAATAATGTGAGTTTTTTATAGTTCTTATTGCGAAACCACAAGATAACTAATAATAAAACATATACATAACGAGCTTTTTTCGAAATTATGATCATAATCATATCCAAAAAACGATAACGTCCAGCTAGTTTATTTATTATTCTGAAAATTTCACGATCCATTAATAAGCCCCTTTCTTTAGCTAAATGCTATTATTTCCAGAAAACTAGAAGTCCATGTATTGAAAGGTATCCATAAAATATTAAACTAACTTTAAAAGGAATCTGAGGTTTTTGTGACGAAGTAAAGATTGGTTTAGAATTGCTGAATAAAGCACAAAGAAAGGGACTGCTGGAAAAATGAACAAACATTACGTTTTCGTTTATGGAACATTAAGAAGAAATGAGAAATATCATTATTTACTACAGGATGCGGAGCTGGTTGCAGAGCAAGCCTGGACAAATGGGAGCCTTTTTGATACTGGATTAGGTTATCCGGCAGTTAAAAAATCGCAAACAGAAACAGTTTATGGAGAATTGTACCTTGTATCTGACGGTCATCTGCGTAGTCTCGACCAATTGGAGGGTTATGAAGAACAAGGCCGCAACAATTTATATGACCGGAAAAAGCAGAGCATTTATCATGATGGCGGAGAAACGGAAGCCTTTATTTATACGGTTGCCAACCACAACAAAAGCATGCTGCAAACGCCAATACCATTTGGTGACTGGAAGGTATATCAGTTTGAGAAACAAAATGGGAACGTATTGTATTTCGCTTATGGCAGCTGTTTGGACCATGCGAGGTTTAAGCTCGCTGGGGTCGATCATTATTTTCAAAAATTAGCCGGGGTTGCAGAGCTTAAGGGTTACACCCTTCGGTTTACAAAAAAGCTGCCTGACGGCGGGCGGGCAGACATTGTGGAAGATGGAGGCGTTGTGGAAGGGAAGGTATATGAGATTCCATATGAATGTCTCGAATATTTATACAGGCGTGAGGGCGTTCATACTCTCCTCTACCGTCCTGCTTTAATTGATGTCAAGATGAATGGACAGACAATCAAAGATGTACTAACATTTATAGTCGTTTCGAAAGACCCTGAAACAGTATCGCCTGACCATTATCTGGAGGAAATCATCCGTGGCGGGAGCGGTTTTTTAAGTGAAACGTATATTTCTAGGTTGCAGGAACACGTTAAAATGCTTAAATAGCGAACCGGAAATTGGTTTTTAATAAAAAAATCCGGGTCATCCATTATATCCGCGGATTTTTAATGGATATATGCGAATTTTTGATTATATCTGCGAATCTTCAATTTTCACTCCTAAACCGAAAAAAATTGCCAGGCACTTTGTAGAAGGTGCCGGGCAATTTTTTTTCATACATTCATATCTCAATAATAATCGGCAATATCATCGGTTTTCTTTTCGTTTCTTTAAAGAGATACTGTCCTACAGTCTTCTTGATGTTTTGTTTGATGACGTTCCATTGCCGAATGTTTTCTTCTTGTAAGTCATTAACCGTCTTTTTGACAAGGCTGTTAATTTCCCTCATCAAATTCTCAGATTCCTTTACATACACAAATCCGCGCGTAATCGTGTCCGGTCCTTGGATAATCCTTTGGTCCCGTTTGCTCAATGTTAAGACGATTACCAGCATGCCATCTTCAGACAGCTGCCTCCGATCACGCAGCACAATCTCCCCCACATCACCGACACTCACGCCGTCAACATATGTATCACCAGCAGGGACGGATCTAGTCTGCCTCGCAACCCCGTCTTGAATATCCACGACATCCCCATTCCGGATAATAAAGGTATTTCCTTTTTCCACTCCAACCGATTCCGCAAGCATCCGGTGATGGTGAAGCATCCGGTATTCGCCGTGAATCGGAATAAAGTAAGTGGGCTTCATCAGCGTAAGCATCAGTTTTAGGTCTTCCTGGTAACCGTGGCCCGATACATGCATCCCGGTTGAGCTTCCGGAACCGTAAATAACATGCGCGCCACGCTGAAACAAGTTATCGATAATCCGGGAAACATCCTTTTCGTTCCCGGGAATAGGGGACGCTGCCAAAATTACAGTATCATCGGGATAAATCGAAGCATCCCGATAGCTTCCGCTTGCCAGCCGTCCGAGAGCGGCATTTGGTTCGCCCTGGCTTCCAGTACATAGGATGGCGACTCGTTCGGGGGCAAGTTTTTCGATTTCGCCTGCTTCTATCAGCATCCCTTCCGGTACATGCAAATAGCCACGTTCAATGGCAACATCTACGACATTCACCATACTTCGGCCCAGCAAGGCCAGCTTTCGATTTGTCTCAATACAGGCTTCCACGACTTGCTGCACACGATTTACATTGGAAGCAAAGGTTGAAACGAAAATTTTTCCCCTAGCCCGCAGGAAAGCTTCCAACATATGGCTGCCTACCATTTGCTCAGAAGGAGTGATCCCTTTTCGTTCAGCATTCGTACTTTCCGAAATTAACGCCATAACGCCTTTCTGGCCAATCTCTGCCATTTTATGTATATCGGAATATTGGTTATTGGCCGGAGTTAGATCAAATTTAAAGTCCCCTGTATGAACGACATTCCCTTCCGGCGTATGAAAAACAATTCCCAGACAATCCGGAATACTATGGCTGACTTTGAAGAAGGAAACTTTAATCTCGCCAAATTCTAACTCTGAATCAGCATCAATCGGTACAAGCTTTGTATCCCGTTTGAGCCGGTGCTCAGCCAATTTTAAATCAATCAAACCGAGCGTAAAACGTGTTGCATAAATAGGTACATTTAATTTTTTTAAAAAATAAGGGACTCCGCCGATATGATCTTCATGCCCGTGGGTCACAACTAAAGCCCGGATTTTCTCACGGTTTTCTTCCAAATAGGTCACATCTGGGATGATCAAATCAATTCCAAGCAAGCTTTCATCAGGAAACATTCCGCCGGCATCAATCACCACGATATCGTCATGATATTGAATCACATACATGTTTTTTCCAATTTCATTAATGCCGCCTAAAGCAAAAAAGGATAGGGTCTTGTTACTCACTTTTTCTTCCTCCTGATTACATTCTGATATTCATAATATACCCGGAAAATCCTACATTAATTTACTGTGAACACCATATTTTCCGAAAAATCCACACCTCAAAATCATGCGGAGGCACCACCAATTCCTGCGGTGGGTTATCTAAAAGTCTGCGGTTAGAAGGAAAGGGAGCCGCCGTAAAATGAAATTATCCAATAAGGGAGGGGATTAATTTATGAGTACAAACCAAAAAAAGACAGGTAAAAAGAAGATAGTAATTTGGTCAATACTTGGACTATTAGCAATTGCCATCATTTCAGCAGTAATCTTTACGCCAGAGGGATTAGGAACATTCGAAAAGGAAACAGCTCAAATTGACGATATTACCACCTTCTACAACTTCTCGGGTACTGTCGAAGCTAAAAACAGAAAGACAATTACTAGTGATGATCCAATGCAGATTAAGGAAATAAAGGTAAAAGCAGGTGACCAGGTGAAAAGCGGCGATATCTTGCTAGAAACCAAAGATGGTAAAAAAATAAAAGCAGCAATTAACGGAGAAATCACAAAAATCTATTTGGAGAAAAACGCGGAAGTAATGGCAGGGGCGCAATTAGTCGACATCGTCGATTATTCCGTTTTACAAACAACCGTTAAAGTTGATGAATACGACCTTAAATACCTTTCCGTTGGGCAGGAAGTGATTGTAGCTGTAAATGCGCTCGAAAAAGAAATTAAAGGGACGGTTTCAGCTATTTCGAAGGAAGCAGCTAACGAAAACGGTGTTTCCTATTTTACTGCAACGATTGACCTCAACAGTGACGGTGCGATTAAAGTAGGGATGAGTACAGAGGCGAAAATATTGAAACAAAACGTATCGGGTATCATTACGCTCTCCATGAAAGCAATCAATTTTGACAGCAAAAATAAGCCATACGTTCTGATTCCTACTGAAAAAGGTGACAAAGTCAAAAAATATGTTCAAACTGGCATTAACGACGGTACTATCATTGAGATTAAAGAAGGTATTGACTCGGGTGATGTAGTGATGATCATCAATAAAGATAATGCGGCTCCGGCGATGATGCATGGAGGTAATCAAGAATGAGCGGACAAATTTTAAACATAACTCAAATCACAAAAACGTACGTGATGGGTGAGGAAGAGCAGGTGGTCTTAAACAATATTAATCTGACAGTAAATAAAGGGGATTTTGTAGCCATATTAGGGCCATCTGGTTCAGGGAAATCAACACTGATGAATATTATAGGATGCCTCGATTCCCCGACAAGTGGTGATTATTATTTGTCGAATCAAAAGGTTGATGAACTGGATGAAGAGTCTCTTGCTGCAATCCGCAACAAGGAGGTCGGCTTTATTTTTCAGCAATTTCAGCTGCTTCCAAGGCTTAATGCGATACAAAATGTGGAGCTTCCACTCGTTTATGCCAGAGTCCAGGAAAAGGACCGAAAACAAAGAGCAAGGGATATGCTCGAGAGAGTAGGACTTGGTGAAAAACTGCAAAATCGCCCAAATCAGCTTTCCGGAGGGCAGCAGCAGAGGGTAGCCATTGCACGTGCAATGGTGACGAACCCAACTATATTGCTGGCTGATGAACCAACCGGTGCACTCGATCAAAAAACGGGCCAGCAAATTATAGAGCTATTTCATGAGCTTCATGAAGAAGGAAAAACGATTATCATGATTACACATGATATTGAAATTGCGAAAAATGCCAGCAGAATTGTCCGTATATTAGACGGAAAACTGAGAGAGGAGTTTGCTTATGTTTAAGGAAAACATCAAAATGTCTTGGATGAATCTTATTCATAATAAAATGCGTTCCTTCTTAACGATGCTCGGTATTGTGATTGGCGTTGCTTCCATTATTGCATTGATTACGATCGTGAAAGGTGCGATGGACGGAATGACAAGCGAGTTTTCTTCTTTCGGGGCCGATAAAATAACTGTTCAAGCTATCGGAACACCACTTAAACAAGGCATACTCGACAGCGACATTCAAAAGCTATCAGAAATTGAGAATGTTGCCGGAGTTTCACCGACTCTTACAGGGAACACAACGGTAGTCTATAACGGAAATGAAAAAAAGGATGTGTTCGTTCAAGGAAAAAATGATGTGTATTTTTCTAAGACGAAAGACCTGATTGAAACTGGCAGGGGCATCAATATTTTGGATATTGATAGTGAAAATAAAGTATGCCTTATCGGGGCCAATATTGCAGAGGAACTGTTTTGGGGGGAAAACCCGATTGGCAAAAAAATGCAAATAGCAGGCGTAACCTACACGGTGATTGGAACACTTAAAGAATCAAGCAGTTTTTCGGATTCTTCTAATAACGATGCAGTCATTATTCCTTATACCACTTCCATGAGCCTGCTAGGAACTGGATATATTAACAATGTTGACGTGTTTATGAGCGATGCCAATGATTCTGAAAAAATAACCAGTGATATCGAGGCTGTTTTAAACCGGGCATTTAACTACAATAAAGACGGCTTTACCATTATCAATATGCAGGATATGCTGTCTTCCATTAATAGGGTAACAACTATGATGTCGCTCATGCTGGGCGGGATTGCCTCCATTTCACTTATTGTCGGCGGCATTGGGATTATGAATATGATGCTTGTTTCTGTTACAGAGAGAACGACCGAAATTGGGCTAAGAAAAGCCCTTGGGGCAGAGCCCAAGCGGATTCAACAGCAGTTTCTGCTGGAGGCGGTATTTTTATCACTCTTTGGCGGAACGATTGGCTTATTGCTGGGGGCGTTAATTGCTTATGCCGTATGTTTTTTGATTGGTGCAAGTTTTGCACTCTCGGTATTCACCGTTGTCCTTGCTTTCGGATTTTCTGCTGCCATTGGGATTATTTTTGGCATTGCACCAGCACGGAAGGCTTCTAAGCTTAATCCAATTGATGCGTTGAGAAGTGTTTAATGATAAATACAAAATTAAAGGCCGGTGTAAACAATCGGCCTTTTTTTGATGGAGAAAAAGTGGATGGTCAATTTTTAGGTGAATTGGATGGTCAACAATCAATGCATTTTTGATATGATATAGGTAGAAAAAGCTTTTTAATTAGAGGTGCAGTATGAATATAATGATTGGTTTAGTAATATTAATCCTTATTTTTTCTGTAGTTTCAACCCTATTAATTACCAGGAAACCTGATGAAAACTACAGTGGTTCAACAAAAAGAAACACCACCAACTTAACTTTAATATATGTTGTTATTATCGGCATCGCATTAATTTCACTCGGAATCTATATTGGGGTTGATTAGACCATCTTGATGGATGGTCTAATTATTTGTCCTATTTAGTTTGAAACATTCTCAAGTCCATCAGCAAACCTTTGAATTCCTTTATGGATCATTTCCTCATTTTCCCTTGCAAAGGTAAAACGGACGAATCCCTTTTCAGTCCCCATTGTTGAACCAGGGACAAATATTACACCTCTTTTTATCGATTCCTCCAACAATTGGATTTCATCACATTCCTTTTTAATTCGGCACCACAAGTGAATGCCGCCTTGAGGGATAGTAAAATCGACTTGATCTTTTAAAAATGTATCCAGGCTTTCAGTAATTTGATCTCTACGGCTTTCTAACTTCTTAACTAAATCCTTCATATGAGATTCAAAACCATTAGATTCTAAAAAATCATTTGCAATCCATTGAGAGTAACTGGCATGTCCAAAGTCGACCTGCTGTTTGGCATCTGCTAACCTTTCAATCACCTGCTTCGGTCCAATAATCCATCCGATCCTCAACCCTGAGGCAACAATTTTTGTCAAAGAACTAATATATAAAACATTTCCATGATGGTCCAATGATTTAAGAGTTGGGATTTTTTCAATTGAAAAAGGCGTTAAACTATAGGGGTCATCCTCCACCACTGGAATCCCAAATTCAGACGATATTTCAAGAATCTTTTTCCTCCGTTCTAGGGACAAAAGCGTTCCCGTGGGATTTTGAAAAATTGGATTCAAGAAAATCATCCTAATTCTATGTTTTTTATATAATTCGGCTATATCGTTTGGGTTAATTCCTTTCTTACCAACCTTTAAATAATAGGTTTTGATTCCTGCAGATTTAAATACAGGCAGATTGTAATGATAGGAAGGATTCTCAAGGGCAACTGAGTCTCCAGGTTTTAACAGGCATTGCACAACAAGATGCAAAGCTTGCTGTGCTCCCGAAGTAACCAATATAGATGAAGGATTCGTTTCGATCCCTCGGAACTGTTTAACATGTTTAGCTAGTGTGTCTCTGAGTATCAAATTACCCTGTGGATGGTCATATCCCATAGTACCGATAAAGGATCTGTTCATAGTAATTTCCCTAAGAGAAGTTAAGGGAAATAAATCCTGAGATAATTCGCCGCTGGCTAAATTAATTAACTTTTGCTCAGCCATCTCTTTGTGAATTCTTTGCGTTACAGGTAAATTAGGAAGAAACGAGCCTGCCTCAATGTATCTGTTCCAGCTTGGAATACGGTTCTTAGCCATGCCCCAAATATCTTTGCTGACGGTTGTTCCGCTGCCTTTTTTTCGCTCAATCAGTCCATTTGATTCCAACTCGTCATAAGCCGCAATGACGGTGCTTCTGTTTACTCCGAGCTCTTTCGCCATGCCCCTTTCAGAAGGCAATGGTTTATCTTGTGGAAAAGTTCCATCCGCAATCCCGTTCTCGATATATAAAGCAAGTTGTTTATAAATGGGTATTTTAGATTCTCTGTTAGGTTTCCAATCCATTAGCTACATCCTTTAAATTAATCTAGGTCTTATTTAATAATTGTATACTTTTTCAATGCATTTTTCATTTTGGAAACGATAGTCGGTGCCTCGTACTTTAGCTGCCTGCAACATGGCAGCTTTTCTTTGTCCAGCTCCGGCGCCTAGGGGCTCGCAGGTCTACAGTCAATTCGTCAAGAAGGCTAAAAAGCATCCCTTCTCGCCGGTTCGTCTTATGCCTGGCTAGCAGAAAGCTTATGCTTTCTGTACGCATTAAGGGAGACTAATCTCTGGCTTCACTCTCGCTTGCCAATCGATAAGTCTCCCTATATCGCCCCTGATCAAGGGGCTTCCGCATTCCTTTTTAAGATGAGTTTTTTCATTTTTTGAAAAATTAAGAAGGAAATTACTATCCTAAACTCGTATATGGTAAGTGTAGCTAAAACAATTCGAACACGACATTTGGGGGAATGGCAATGACGATTGAAAAAATGGAAGGAAAGTTGTTGTGGGAGCCTTCGCAACAATTCCAGGATGAGTCCAATTTAAAAAAATTCATGATATGGCTGGAAGAAACACGGGGACTGCACTTTGATACATATGAACAGTTATGGAAGTGGTCAGTTACCTCGATTGAAGGCTTTTGGTCTGCCGTCTGGCACTATTTTGACATTCAGGCGAAAACGCCATATGAAGAGGTTTTAAAGGTAAGAAAAATGCCGGGGGCTCAGTGGTTTCCTGGAGCAACCTTAAACTATGCAGAGCATGTATTTCGGAATGAAACCCCTGAAAAAGAAGCAATTATTTACGAAAGTGAAAACCGGACACAGGGGAAAATAACCTGGGCGGAATTGAAAAAGAACACCGCGGCCATTGCCGAATATCTTAAATCACTTGGAGTTCAACCGGGAGACCGTGTAGTAGCGTATGCATCCAATATTCATGAAACGATTACAGCCTTTCTTGCTTGTGCCAGCATCGGGGCAGTCTGGTCAAGCTGTGCACCTGAATTTGGGATCATGAGTGTAATTGACCGCTTTAAGCAAATTGAACCGAAGGTATTGTTTGCCGTTGATGGCTACCGGTATGGAGGAAAAGACTTTGACCGTCTTGAACTGGTGAAAAAAATTCAATCGGAACTGCCAACTCTAAAGCAAACGATCATTATCCCAAACATAAATGAAGAGCCAAATATCGGCCAGTTAACGAACGCTGTCTTGTGGAATCATCCGGTTGAAACTTCAACAGGGGCAGAATTATCATTCGAGGCGGTGCCATTCGACCATCCACTGTGGATTCTATATTCATCCGGTACTACTGGCAAACCAAAAGCGATTGTCCAAAGCCAGGGTGGAATTTTATTAGAGCATTTTAAAATGATGGCTCTCCAAAGCAATATCTCAAAAGATGATCGTTTCTTCTGGTATACCACCACTGGCTGGATGATGTGGAATGTTGTTGTAAGCGGATTATTGGTGGGTTCAACGATTCTATTATATGATGGCAATCCAAGTTACCCAAATTATGATACATTGTGGAAATTTGCCGAATCTTCGAAAATGACCATGTTCGGAACCAGTGCGGGCTTCATTACGGCTTGCATGAAGGCAGGCCTGAAGCCGAAGGACCAGTTTGACCTTTCTCATTTAAAAAGTATCGGGTCAACGGGGTCTCCTCTTCCTGCAAGTGGATTTGAATGGGTGTATGAACAGGTAAAAGAAGACCTTTGGCTCGTTTCGACAAGTGGAGGAACTGACATTTGTACCTCAATCGTCAGCGGTGCTCCAACCCTGCCAGTTCATACTGGTGAACTGCAATGCCGTGCGCTTGGTACTGCTGTAAAGGCATTTAACGAACAGGGCGAAGAGCTGACAGATGAAATAGGTGAACTCGTCATTACGGAGCCGACTCCATCGATGCCGATTTATTTTTGGAATGATGAAAGCGGCGAGCGTTACCGTGACAGCTATTTTGACATGTATCCAGGTATTTGGCGCCATGGTGATTTTATTAAGATTACTTCAAGGGGAAGTGCTATTATCTACGGACGTTCGGATGCAACTATTAATCGCGGCGGAGTCCGGATGGGGACGAGTGAAATTTATAGTGCATTGGAAAAAGTACCTGAAGTTCTTGATAGTTTAGTTGTTGACCTGCCACTCAGCAGCGAGCAATCCTATATGCCTTTATTCGTAGTTTTAAAACAAGGAACTGAGCTGTCGGATGATGTGAGGTCCCGAGTTAATCAGGCCATTCGTAAAGATTGTTCGCCAAGGCATGTTCCAAATGAAATTTTTGTGGTTGAGGAACTGCCGAAAACGTTGAACGGAAAGAAGCTAGAGGTACCGATTAAGAAAATTTTAATGGGAACTCCTGTTGAAAAGGCAGTGAATACGGGCTCATTAGCAAATCCTGATACTTTACGATATTTCATAGAATTTCAGAAGAATCTAAACGGCTTACAAAAATAAACTTTTAGGCCGCTCACAGGGTGGGCGGCTTTATTATTGTTTTCAGGATTAATCTAAATTAGCTTTAATCTTCTGGATCATATCTGAATACACAAAGATACAATTGTATCACGGACCCAAACAAAAACAGAATTTCCCCAATCGTACATCTTTGGATATCTTTGGTAAGTCATGAATTCTACCTACTTAAATATCTTGTCTAATTTTAAACTATTTTGTTTATAATTAAATTTTTCACTATTCTCACCAGCTAATTCTGCACGAATATTATGTAGTAAGGAGGTGATGAATAATGTCTTTTGCACTTGCAGACTGGATGCTCTATACGTTGTGGGCTGCTTTCGGACTTATGCTTATTGATTTTCTGATAGCTTTTGTAAAATCATTTTGGAAAGGCTCATTCAGCCCAACATTAGTTTTAGACTATCTTAAGGATGTCCTCTACTTCATCTTCCCATTAAATATCCTCATTTCAATGCTCTCCATAGACCCGTCAGGATGGATACTGGTAACCTTCTATTTTATTGGCGGTATCGCCATTTCTCTCAAGTATTTATTTGATATATATAAGAAATTTAAATAATTTGGTTTATAGAAATCCTCCCTTTTCGGAGGGTTTTTTTGATGAAAATATTTCTTCATGCCCGACACCTTTCTTGTCAACATGGAAGCCTACTTTTCATAAAATATTCCACAAATTTAAGAAGGGATGTGAGACCTTGAGGAACTATCAGTGGGTCAAATGGCGGAAAATTATCCTCTGGGTTGCGGTTTTCGTGTTTTTAGTCATGCTGTTGGTAAAAGGAGGACCTGCAGCATGGAATATCGCGATAACTATTTTGGGTTTTGTCTTCCAATTGTTTTTTGCCATGATGTTTATGATTATTCAGTTTGTTGCTCTATTTTGGTTTCTGGCCAGGGGGAGAACCTATTGGATCTTGCCAGGTGAAACAGGTTCCTCTTGGGATGATTATCGGGGAAACCCTGAAATTGTAGAAAATGCCAAGCGTATTGTCACCCTCCTTAAAGGTGTGAAGGAATTTAAGGAAATGGGGGGCGAAGCTATAAGGGGATTATTGCTTTGCGGACCGCCCGGGACAGGAAAATCTTACTTGGCCCAAGTCATAGCGAATGAAGCACAAGTACCATTCGCCTATGCATCTGCCCCTAGCTTTCAAAATATGTTCTTCGGTGTAGGAAACCTTAAAGTCATGGGTTTGTATAAAAAAGCAAGAAAACTTGCCAAATTATATGGCGCCTGCATTATCTTCATCGACGAAATTGATGCCATCGGAATGAGCCGTCAATCAGGCGGCGGAGGCGGCGGAATGATGGGAGGGATGATGGGAATGGGCGGCGCCGGCCTTTTAAATGAGCTCCTTCTGCAAATGGATCCCCCGAATATTGACAGCTCCTGGTTTGCCAAGCTTCTGCGCACGCTAGGGTTAAGGCGTAAAAAGGCTGAACGGCCTCCGGTTTTGACGATTGGAGCGACCAACCTCCCGGATGTTCTTGACCAAGCGCTGCTCAGACCCGGCCGTTTCGACCGAAAGCTTTGGGTCGATTCCCCTGACTATGATGGTCGGGTAGACGTCTTCTTATATTATCTTCAAAAAATCAAGCGTGATAAGTCGCTGACTCCAGAACGTGCTGCACTAGACACCATCGGCTATAGTCCAGCCCAAATTAAGCATATTGTCAACGAATCAATTGTCATCGCTCACCAGCGCGGGGCACAGGTTTCCAGCTATGAGGATTTCCGAAACGCAATGGAAACATATGAATGGGGGCTCAAACAGCCGCTTCGTTCAATGAGTGAAGATGAAAAACGCAATGTTGCTTATCACGAGGCTGGTCATGCAGTGGCACAGTACCTGTTGAAACCGCATGAACGTGTTTGGAAGGTTACCATCATTCGGCGTGGCGGTGCCCTCGGTCTTGCGGCCACGAAACCAACCCATGAAAGATATAACCGAAGTGACAGTGAAATTCTTGCGGAAATTCAAGTATGTCTCGCTGCCAGGGCAGTCGAGGAAGAATTCCTCGGGAAAAAATTAAATGGCGTCACATCTGACCTGCGGCAGGCGACAGAGCTTGCCGGTGCGTACCTCGGTATTGTTGGAATGGGAGATGAATTGTTCAGTTGGCTTGCCTTAGGGTCGAGAGCCGATGGCTTAAGAGCACTTCGTACAAAAATAAACCAGCTGTTAAAGGATGAAATGACCAATGTGAAAAAGCTGGTTCTTGAGAATGCTGCCTTCGTCCACGCCATTGCAGAAGAACTGCTTAAGCGGGGCGATTTAACAGGGGATGAAATTGAGCAAATATATACAGGCCTGAATGGCCAACAGAGCTTGGGAATGCCAGAGGTTGGGGCATAATTTTAAAAAATAAGAGGCCAGTTAATCATTTGATTGACTGGTTATTTTAATTTGTAGTTGTCGACGGTTTAAAAATGATGTTGAAATTTTTGGAAAAAAACAACTATCATGTAAGCGCTGACAAATAGTACTCTTAGACTATTAATTGTTTTACATTCCTAGGTATTTTACCATTTACCTAGGAGTTATTTCGTATTTTTCAAGGGGGAAAGTGGATGAAAAAGAAGTGGTTTTATACCGTAGCATTAGCCGGGTTAATTGCTATTCCATTATCGGGTTTTAGTTCGGATGCAAAGAGTAAAATGAAGATTATGCCAAATCAAATCACGTTAGAGAGTGGAGGAACTAGTGTTCCGTATAGTTTGATACCTAATTTCCCATCATTTTATCATCAGCCAATGGATGGGATCATTTCAGGGGCGCTTGGCTGTGTTCCCGATAAACATGAGTTTAACAAGAGTACTCCGGGTGAGCACATTGTTTTTACCGCGGGGATAGGTGAATTTAGTACTGAAGAACAAGCATTAGCCTTAAATGATGATTTTACCATTTATGTTGAGATTACTAGTAATGGTCAAAGGGTTTTAGAATTGCCTTTTGAATATCATAGAGCACCTGATGGAACAACAGTTGACCCGAATACCAAAAAGCCATTTTGGGTAAGTGCTCTTTACTTCAAAAGTATAAAAGAGGGGCCAATTGAGAGAAAGGGTATTGACCTCCCAACAGGAGAGTATAACTACAAATTTAAAGTAAAGGTAAATGGCAAAAACGGCCATATTCTTGATGTCTGGGTACCAAAAAATCATAAATTCACGATTATCGACGCCACTGATACCAATTAATAAACTTGACTCGAGATGAGGAGCAGAACGGAGCTCCTCGTTTCTTTGAATATCAGAGTTTAATATATTTAGAGGAGTTAAAACATGAATAAAAACAGGAAAAAATATAATATTTATCTCGGCCTAGTCTTCATTCTCTTATTTGTGATATCTGGCTGCAGCAGTACCAATACAGCAAAGGAATCTTCTGAAAATAAGAGTGGAACGATAGAAACTAAAAAGGATCAAACAAAACAGGAAACGCAGCCTGTTTTACCTGGTGAAATCATCCTTTCAACGGAAAAAGGAGTGGTTGGAACACCGGTACAGTTTACGATAAAGGGGCTTGAACCGAATACAGATACAAAGCTTGAATGGAAAACCGTTGAAGGTAAATACGATTTGAAGGGGTTGTATGAATTTACCGGCGTTTCGTTTAAGGATAAGGTGGTACCATTAACAAGCGGTAAAAGTGATGGGAATGGACAAATGGAAGGAGACTTTTCGGTTCCGAGTGGATTCGGCGGAAACCACACCATCTATGTCAATCAAGGGAATAAATTAATGACACAAGCAAACATCCAGGTAAATCCAACTTTTAAAATGTCACCTGAATCGGGACCAATTGGCACTGAAATCACCATTACTGCTGACGGAATTGGTTATGCGGATATGGAAAGGAACTGGCAGTTAACATATGATAATAAGTTTACTGGACTTCTGACCGCCATAACTACTGATGGAAAAGCTGTCGCCAAGATGCGCGCATCGGGTGGACTTGGAAAGCATACTTTGACGATTTGGCATGGTTACTTAGGGATGGCTTATATAAATCATGAACAAGCCCCAACCTCTTATTTACCGGTCCCATTTTTCACATTTACTGTAACTGATGAAAAAATCGATAAAACTCAGCGAGTTGAAGCGATTCCAACTGCTGCAGATGGCGGGGTTGTGATGCCTGAGTTAAAAAATGAATCAGGAGTTAAAGTAACCCTGGATAAAGATTCCGGAGTGGTGGGAGAATCAGTAAAAATGAGTGCAAGCGGCCTGCCAAAAAATCAAAAAATAGATCTAGTTTTTAATACAATGAGAGGAAGCCGTGTTTCCGGAAATGGATTTGGTGAAAAGCAATTAGATTTATTTTCGATTCAAACTGATGACCAAGGTTCATTCACTAAATCATTTCCAGTTCCCGATGACTTAGGAGGAATCCCGCACCGAATTGATTTAAAAGTAAATGGAAAAATTTATGGACAGACCTACCTAAGCATTACTCCGTCTATTGTAAAAATGACACAAACTTCAGGCCCTGCCGGAACCCCAGTCCAGATAGAGATAAAAGGGGTAGGCTGGACTGAATATGATAATACCTATAATATCACTTATGATAATGCTTACGTAGGTTACGTCTGCGGCTTTAACACTGCCGGAACAGTAATTGTAAACATGGTTGCTTCAGGCGAACCAGGATACCATATTATTGACTTTTACCCGGGAATTTATAGAGGAAAACAACAGAAGCCTGATATCTACCTTGCACCGCAGTTGACCTACGGAGAAGATCATCCAGGCAGTTCAATACCGGCAATCCGTTTAGGATTTGAAGTTACTAATCCTTAAAACTATTTCTACCTAAAGTTAAACTTATAAGACAGAACCTGCCTGTAAATAATAATGGTAAAGATGTATATCTCATCTTTTAAAAATGAAAATATCCTTTACGCTTTTTGTATTTTGGTATGTGCTTGAAAGAGGTAAGCCAATAAGCAGTGAAATATTGAAGGAGCATTCTCTTTTATGGAAAAAGGGATGCTCCTTTATTTATTTAAATTAGCGGTGAGTTAGTATTTTTCCGATGCATGATTGGAAAATTTGTTTGCAAGATGGTGTAGTTCAAAAGCCAGATATTGGCTGTGTGAAAAGCTATCAAACAATTATAGAAGGGGAAGATGTATTTCTTCTTATTGATGAAGGATAATTGGGAGCAGGAGAGCCTCGCCCAAAAAATGGTGGAGCTCTCTTTAAATTGTCCAAAGGGAACAATCCAAAAATTATCCAAGTTATATCCCCTCATCTTTCAGAGTAGAAAAAGGCATTGAAAAAAATAAAAATAGCAATGGAATTTGGATGAGCATTTGGCCCATCATGGAATCTTCAAGTTCTGTTCTAACAGTCAGTCTACATAATATTATTATCGATAAAACTAAGGGGGATATTCCAGTTCATCTTCGTTCCCACTTTAAAATGAAATTTCTTGCTTAAGTTCTTCCAACACTAAAAAGTTTTTAATTAACTTAAAACAAAATTTATAGCAAGGGGAGATTAAAACCTCTTGATAAAACTAATATAATTAGTTAAAATATTAATATAGGTAGTTTTTTGGAAGATGTGTAAGTGGATAATCCAAATGAACGGGGGATTTTGTAAATGAGCTTGCTTGCCGGTCTGCAGTCAATTAATATTGCGTTGCGATTTTTGTTAGAACTTTGTTCTCTTTTCGCAGTGGGTTATTGGGGGTATAAAACTGGAGAGAGTCTTGTTGTTCAATGGATTCTAGCGGTTGGCGGCCCTTTAGTTTTGGCTGTAATATGGGGACTGATGGGATCCCCAAAAGCACCGATAAAATTATCTGAACCTTTTTATTTTATTTTGGAGATCATTGTGTTTGGCCTGCCAGTCTTATTGCTTGCTCTACTTGGAAAAAATGAGCTTGCTTGGTTTATAGGGATTGTTGTGGTAATAAATAAAATTTTAATGATTATATGGAAACAATAATGCGGAAGATGTTTATCTCCTTTTTTAATGAATATATCCTTTAGACTTTTTGTATTTTGAATTAGAATATCTCTGAATCAAGATAATAATTTTTGAAAATAAGACTAAAAATAAATAAAAAAGGATTGAGGCAAATGGAAAAATTCCATCAGAAACCTAATGTTTATGTCGGAGAAGTTAGCATAAACGTAAAAAATCTGGATTACTCGCTTACTTTTTACCAGAATATTATTGGTTTGCAGATATTGGAAAGATCAGACGGTCGTGCGGTTTTAACACCAGATGGAAAAACACCGTTATTAACACTGGAGCAGCCTAAAGATGTTATCCCGAAGGTGGAACATACCTCCGGTCTTTATCATTTTGCAATTCTCTTGCCAACGCGTGCGGATTTATCAGTGTTTTTACGCCATTTGCTTGAGTCCGGTTACCCGTTAGGCGCTGCTGATCATTATGTAAGTGAGGCATTGTATTTAAACGATCCTGACGGAAATGGGATAGAAGTTTATCGGGACCGTCCTTCAAGTGAATGGAACTGGAACAACGGACTAGTTTCTATGGCCACAGAACAGCTGGATGGGAATGGTATTCTGGCAGAAAGTAATGCGGAATGGACTGGTCTGCCTGCGGGAACGATCATGGGTCATATTCATCTTCATGTTGGGGATTTGAAAAAAGCGGAAGAATTTTATACTAAAGGTTTAGGTTTTGAAATTGTAAGTTACTATCCGCAAGCAGTATTCCTGTCGACAGGAGGGTACCACCACCATATTGCAATCAACACTTGGCAGGGGGAAGGGGCGCCGACACCACCACGAAATAGTGTGGGACTTAATTGGTATACTCTTGTTTTTCCGGATGATGCAGCGAGGGAAGATGTTGTAAAGCGGGTTCGTGAGTTGGGCGCATCGGTAAGAAAAGAAGATGGATTTGTAGAGACCAGCGACCCTTCTGGAAATCGGATTCGAATGGTTTTAATATAGATAAACGATCCGCTACCTTGAATTTCCGTAAATCCCAAAAAACATAAAAAGGGTACCGTCCTAAAGCGTAATAAATAACCTTCCAATCATGTAGTTTTGGAAGGTTTATTTAAGGTATTTAACTATTTCTGTTCTGCTCTAAGAAAAATTCAGTCATCTCTTTTCGTATCTGAGAAATATGTTTTTCCATCAGCTGTTTGGCTAGAAGGGAGTCTCCTGTGGCAATAGCTAAATAAATTTGTTTATGTTCATCAAACGTATCTTCTACACTTTCGGAATCAGTCAATCGCAATTTCCGGGTAGCCCGAATGGTATCTTCCATACGTTCGCTAAGCGACTGAATCAACTGGAGAAAGATAGAGTTATGGGAAGCGCGGACAATATTCTTATGGAAATTGACATCTGCTTGAAGCCCAAGTTCCACATCATCATTGGAATTTCTCATTAATACCAGTGAATCAAGGATTTGCTCCAGGTCATCGGTTGTGGCTCTTAGTGATGCCAAAAAGGCGCATTCTACCTCCAAAACGCGGCGTAGCTCAAGCATTTCAAATATTAATTTTTTTTTATTATTTACGATTGAGAAGGAAAAATCACTCTTCGAATCAGGAATAGGGACTGCTTTTATGAAGGTCCCGCTGCCTTGTCTAATTTCTATAAACCCTTCAATCTCCAGCTTCCGCAATGCCTCTCTTACCGATGTCCGGCTGATATTAAAAAAACCCGCAAGTTCTCTCTCCGTTGGCAGCTTTTCTCCTGGAGGAAGTTTTCCATTTAAAAAAGATTCTTTTATTTGATCAATGACCACTTCATATGCTTTTTTCCTTGGCTGCTGCATGTCTTTTTTCATCCCTCTCAATTTCACCAACCATCATAATATTATCATAAAAAATTTTTTCAGCAGTTACAATTTTATAATTCAAAATGGTTGATTTTTTCAGACTATTCACTATAATAAATTAAAGGTTGGACCAATTTCAAGTGATTAAAAATTGGTATGACCTATTGCGTAGAAATTTAGAGGAATCAGGTGAAAGTAATGTTAACAACCGAAGAATTGGTAGCTTCGCTGAAAAGTGTGTTACCAGCTGAACAAGTATCCATCAATGAAACGATTAGAGAGCAGCATGGAAAGGATGAATCGTATCATACCCCAAGCTTGCCGGATGTAGTTGTTTTTCCTGCTTCGACAGAAGAAGTAAGTAAGATATTGAAACTGGCTAGTCAATACAAAGTACCGGTCGTGCCATTTGGAAGAGGAACCAGCTTAGAAGGTCACATCATTCCATATGACCACGGAATTACGATAGATTTTTCTCTTATGAACAAGGTTTTAGAAGTAAGGGAAAATGATTTCCTCGTGAGAGTACAGCCGGGAGTTACGCGCACCCAGTTAAATAAAGAACTCAAAAAATATGGGCTGTTTTTCTCCGTTGACCCGGGAGCGGATGCAACCTTAGGAGGTATGGCAGCAACGAATGCCAGCGGAACGACAGCAGTCAGATATGGAGTGATGCGCGACCAAGTCCGTGATTTAGAGGTTGTTCTTGCAGACGGCACGGTGATACATACTGGTAACTTAGCGGAAAAATCTTCATCCGGCCTGCATTTAAACGGATTGTTTGTCGGGTCTGAAGGAACGCTCGGCTGCTTCACTGAGTTAACGTTGCGTGTCTACGGTATTCCGGAATATGTGATGGCAGCGCGAGCATCATTTCCGTCCGTCCAGAATGCCGTCTCGGCTGTGGTTGGCATTTTACAGGCAGGAATTCCTGTAGCACGAGTGGAGCTTGTCGACGAACCCTCTATGAAACAAGTAAACTTGTTTAACGATACGAATTATAAGGAACAGCCAACATTGTTTATGGAATTTCACGGAAACGAGGCAGGCTTAAAACAGGACGTGGAATTTATGAAGGAAATCGTCGCCGACTATCAGTGTGAAGGCATTGAATATGAAACCGATCAGGCTGCGTTAAACCAGCTATGGGAAGCCCGTCATAATTTGGCCTATGCCTTTATTCACGGCTATCCTGGTAAAAAAATGATGACAACAGATGTTTGTGTACCCATTTCAGATTTGGGAGCAGCCATTGATAATGCAAGAGAGGCTTTAAATAAATTAGATTTGCCAGGAGGCATCGTGGGGCATGTCGGCGATGGCAATTTTCATGCGCTCATCATGATTGATATAAATAACCCTGAAGAAATTAGAAAATCAGAAGAATTCAATGAAGTCATCGTGATCGATGCTCTTGAACGAGGCGGTACTTGTACTGGAGAACATGGAGTCGGAGTAGGAAAGCAGAAATATCAGGAGCGGGAGCACGGACAAGCGCTGCAGGTGATGGAAAGAATCAAACTAGCTCTGGACCCAGAAAACCTCTTGAATCCAAATAAACTTATCAAAGTGAAGCGGGGGTTAGTCTGATGAAAATATTGGAATCTATTAGTTCGATTGCTGGAAAATATTTTGCCGTGTGGGTAATTTTAATTGCGGTTATTGCATTTATTGTACCTGCTCCGTTTTTAGTTTTTAAAGGATATATTACTATCTTATTGGGCGTAGTTATGTTTGGAATGGGTCTGACATTAAAAGCAGTAGATTTTAAACTGGTAATTACCAATCCTATTCCGGTCATTATCGGGGTTTGTGCGCAATTTGTTATCATGCCGATTACCGCTTTTTTAATTGCCTATTTCATGAATTTACCAGCTGAATTGGCTGCAGGGCTTGTTCTTCTAGGGTCCGTCCCAGGAGGAACGGCATCAAACGTCATGGTTTACCTTGCAAAAGGGAATGTTCCACTTTCGATTACGATGACTTCCATTTCCACACTTTTGGCACCGATCGCAACGCCAGCCATTTTCTTGTTGCTTGGCGGTAAATGGATGCCTGTTGATCCGATGGCGATGTTTATGTCGATCGTTCAGGTCATTATTTTTCCAATCATCTTAGGGATTGTTATTAGGAAATTTCTTCCGAAGGTTGTGGATAAAAGTATCACTGTATTACCGTTGATATCAGTTATTGCGATTATCTTGATTGTATCAGCAGTTGTTTCGGGTAGTGCTGATAAAATTGCTTCTGCGGGACTGACAACCTTTGTAGCTGTAATGCTTCACAATGCGTTTGGCCTGTTGCTTGGTTATTTAACCGCCCTTGTATTGAAGCTTGATGAGGGGAATCGCAGGGCTATTTCAATTGAGGTTGGCATGCAAAACTCCGGTTTGGGTGTAGCGCTGGCAACAGCCCATTTTGGCCCACTAGCCGCCATCCCAAGTGTCTGCGGCGCAGTTTGGCACAATATTACTGGACCTATCCTTGCAACGTATTGGTCGAAGAGACCTGCTGATCAGGGGCAAATGAGCAGCGGTAAGGATCAGGAAAAAAAGGTTATTTAATATAGGGAGGCACCTTTTGGTTTAGGTGCCTTTTCTTTGTTTATTTTGCGGTTGGAAAGTATTTTGTTAAAAGTGGAAAGTATAGTGGTTAGTTTGGAAAGTAAATGTTTCATTTTGGAAAATAAAAGCCTTAAGATTGGGAAAGTATTTCTACATATTCGGAAAGTATTTGTAATAAATGGTAAAATTAAAATCTGTCAGTCCTTTTGATACAATTAGTAATAGTAATAAACTCAAGGAGGGAGATCCAAATGTCTCAACAACTTGAAAAGGCAACCTTCGCTGGCGGCTGCTTTTGGTGCATGGTATCGCCGTTTGATGAACAGCCTGGGATTAAAGAGGTCATATCCGGCTACACTGGCGGGCACAAGGAAAATCCCACTTATGAAGATGTACGCTCAGATTCGACCGGACACTATGAAGCAGTTCAAATTACGTTTGACCCGTCAATCTTCCCCTATGAAAAATTGCTCCACATTTTTTGGCGGCAAATCGACCCGACTGATGACGAGGGGCAATTCAGTGACAGAGGTGAGTCTTACAAGACTGCAATTTTTTATCATAATGATATTCAAAGGGAATTGGCTGAAACATCAAAGGCTGAACTGGATGCGAGCGGCCGCTTTCAAAAGCCGATTGTCACTGAAATTATGCCGGCAGGCCCGTTTTATTTGGCTGATGAAAAGCACCAGAATTATTATAAGAAAATCCCTTTTCACTATAACCATTATTTCGAAGCTTCCGGCCGGGCAAAATTCATTCGTGAAAATTGGAAGAAACGCAAAACCGACGAAGAACTTCGTCAAGTGTTAAAACCGCTCCAATACGAGGTAACCAGGAATAACGCTACAGAACCACCATTTCAAAACGAATATTGGGATCATATAAAGGATGGAATCTATGTTGATATCATTTCGGGAGAACCGCTCTTCAGCTCGATAGATAAATTTGATGCAGGCTGCGGCTGGCCAAGTTTTACTAGGCCATTGCGTCGTATCGAACTCGATGAGAGGTTTGATACCTCGCATGGACTTCGGCGGATTGAGGTCCGTGCGAAAACCTCAGACTCGCATTTAGGACATGTATTTGATGACGGTCCTGGACCGGACCGGGCTCGGTATTGCATAAACTCGGCTGCACTTCGGTTTATTCCAAAGGAAAAGCTGGAGGAAGAAGGATACGGAGAGTTTAAGAAATTGTTTGATTAATAATCAATATCAATTTAAATGCCACAGTAAGGCTGACTGTGGTATTTTTATATTACTAAAAGGAAATTATTGGGGGAATAGACTCTGAAATATTGGCTCATTTTTTTTGCCGACATTATGGTGAAGTATTTGATATGGCTTGTCCTTGGAGGAACAGTCCTTATCCCGAAACATAGTGGGGATGGGAAACTCATGCTAGTGATCTATTTTGTTGTTATTTTTTCCTTAATAGTCTCTTTTATGCTGCTAAAGAAAAGCTCTAATAGATTTCTATTTTTGATATGGCTTTTCTTAATGGCTGCACAAAATGTCCTTTACATTATATATTCAATTGATAGTTATAATACTGACTTCACAGGATTTACAATTTTTAGATGGGATTATCTACTTTGGGAACTCGTTATTCCATCAATGGTATTTATTGTACAGATCATTTTTTATATAGTTTATGGAGTAAAAAAGAAATTTGACAGATTATGATATTTTATTAAAAAGAGCGTTTTTGCTAAATTTTATACTTCCTAGATGTTAAAGAAATTCATGGAATTTATAACGTTTCAAGCAGTTAGAGTATTTATATTCCAAACGGTATGTAAGGTTTACAACGCATGAACCGGTAGATGAATTGCCATTCTGTCGTTATAAAAGTTTCATAACGCCCGAAGCAGCTGATGGATTACCTTCCCAGTCGTTATGAAAGGCTCATAACGCCCGAAGCAGTAGGTGAATTGCCGTTCCGGTCGTTATGAAAGGCTCATAACGACCGAAGCAGTAGGTGAATTGCCTATCCAGTCGTTATGAAAGGCCCATAACACCCGAAGCAGTAGATGGATTGCCCATCCGGTCGTTATGAAAGGCTCATAACGCCCGAAGCAGTAGGTGAATTGCCGTTCCGGTCGTTATGAAAGGCTCATAACGCCCGAAGCAGTAGATGGATTGCCCATCCGGTCGTTATGAAGGGGCTCATAACGCCCAAAGCAGCGGCTGGATTGCCGTTCCGGTCGTTATGAAGTGTTAATAACGCCTAGAGAGTTGAATTCTTCTGACCCTAGTCATTAAGAAAATCTCTGCAAATGCATATTCATTAGCTGTCATGGAGGCAGCTTTTTTTATTGGGGGATTTGTTCAAAGTCAGCAACCTAGTGCGGGTTTATTCTTTTATAAAACACTGCTATTCTAAGAATGATAGATTTTGCAGATTTTCCCTAAATAGGAATATTCATAAAACCTTAAGAAATTCTTAAGATTTATCCTGACTTGAATTTAAGATTTGCTGTTTACGATATAGACATGTTGAAGCAAGAAAGAAGGCGAGAGAATTGAACAATTATTTTGTGCTGGTCGTCGATGATGAAAAGGAAATTCGCGATGCCATCGAAATTTACCTCAAAAATGAAGGAATCACTGTCCTCAAGGCAAAGGATGGGATTGAGGCGCTTGAAATATTAAATGAACACACTGTGCACCTGATTATCCTTGATATCATGATGCCTCGGCTTGATGGGATTTCTGCAACCTTTAAAATCCGCGAAAAACAAAATATTCCTATCATTATTTTAAGCGCGAAAACCGAGGATACAGATAAGATTTTGGGCCTTCAGGTCGGTGCGGACGATTACGTAACCAAGCCTTTTAACCCGATGGAGCTTGTCGCCCGCGTGAAATCTCAGCTGCGAAGGTATGTCACATTAGGTACATATGGCGGAATCAAAAAAGTAATTGATTTAAATGGTCTTACCCTAGACCAAGAAGCAAAAGAAGTGACGGTACATGGGGAGCCGGTCAAGCTGACGCCGATAGAATATAAGATTGTCGAGCTGTTGATGACCAATGCTGGCCGGGTCTTTTCTATTGATGAAATTTATGAGCGGGTCTGGAAGGAGCCAGGCTACAATGCGGAAAATACAGTGGCGGTTCACATCCGGAAAATCCGTGAAAAAAATTGAAATTGATCCTAAGAATCCTAGATTTCTAAAGGTGGTGTGGGGCATTGGCTACAAAATGGAAAAGTAGTATTTTGATCTACCTCTGGGCTTTTCTGTTAACGTTCTCGTTGAGCGGCATTCTGACCCTTTTTTCCACGGGAACTAAATACATGAACCGTGACTTTTTCCATACACCGGATTTTAACAGTGAGCTTGATCAATTTGCCGGGTATTTAAGCATGTTTGAGCTAAATGAGACAACGCCGGATGAGGCTAAAGCCGCCATCACTGTTACGAAAGACGAAATTGATGAGCATCGGTACCGCTATGGCGGTTTAGATCAGCAAATCTCGAACATCCGGGCTCAATATGAATCTCGTATTCAAGACGCTCAAGCAGCGAAAAATGATGAGATTGCCAATGCCTTAATTAAAGAAAGAGACGCTAAAATAGAGGACATCAGCAACAATTTTGCCAGCGATGACTGGGTAAAGCCAAAGGTGGTCAAAGAAAAAGAAACGAAAATTGACGAGTATTTTAAGAAAAGAGACCAATTCAAGTATGATTTTTTAAGATACCAAAAAGAATTTACCTACTATTTTAAAGATCCGGAAACTGGAAAAGTTTATAGCAATCAAAAAAATGAAAATCCGCTCAAACAACAAGACATGCTTTATCTAACCGATTTTAGTATAACAAATGATTACTTCATTCACTATGGTCCCGGTGGGTATGAGGACTTGGCCGATGTGTTGGGAGTCAACACACAAAAAACACTGGAAGGTCAAATCGGAATTGCCAAGACGCTTTCCGCATCGTCCCCTCTGATGGCGCAATTTAAAGATTTTAAACGCAATCAGCTGATTGTCCTGAGTTACTGCCTGGCAGGCATCATCGGCTTGCTGTTAAGCCTTTATTTTTCAAAAAAAATAACGGCTGTAAACGCGCAATTGGAAAGTTGGCGGTCTTACTATAACAAGCTTCCGATTGATATTAGAGTGGGACTTTTTCTGCTCACCGCCCTTTTGGCCGTAATATTTATCTTTGTAGTCAATGACAATTTTTATAATATCTATAACAATCTCTATATATTAGCCACCGAAATTGGAATTGGACTGCTAGGGACATCCATTTTTGTAGCTTTCGCTTATGTACAGTGGAAATTTCTACAGGTGGATTTGAAAAGTTGGACTAGGCTGAAGGCAGAATGGCAGAGGAGTTTATCGGTTAAAACATGGCGCAGCGGTAAGAAAGTTTTCAAAAGCGTCCGGACGACCATAGTTGAAGCATTTCTTGATCAAAGCACAGGAACGCAGATGTTCATTTTGCTTGCCGCCGTGTTTTTCATCGGCGCAGCAGCTTTGATGGTGGCGATTAATCCTATTTTTGTTGTCTTTTATATTTTGCTGTTAGCAGGAGCAGGGTTTCCACTTGGAATGTTTTTGTTTAAAAAAGTGGGTTACTTTAATCGTATTTTCCAAAAAACAAATGAGCTGGCGGCTGGAAAACTTGGGGAGGACCTTAATGTAACAGGGAAATCCGTTTTGGCCACATTGGCAGGCAATATTAATGTACTGAAGCAGGGTGTGAAGCACTCTCAGTCCGAGCAGGCTAAGAGTGAACGATTAAAAACGGAACTTATTACAAACGTCAGCCATGATCTTAGGACGCCTCTGACCTCCATCATTACCTATACGGAATTATTAAAGGGCAATGATGTGTCGGAGGAGGAAAAGTCAGCATATCTCGAAATAATTGACCGAAAATCAAAGCGATTAAAGGTGTTGATTGATGACTTGTTTGAGGTATCAAAAATGGCAAGTGGCAGTGTTGAGTTGGTAAAGGAAAAAGTGGACCTTGACCAGCTATTGCAGCAGGCCCTCGCAGAATATGATGAAACGATTCGTGCATCCAGTCTGCAATTCCGGGTAAACCAAGCAGGACAGCCGATTTATTCCCTTGTCGACGGCCAGAAGCTGTGGAGAGTTTTTGATAACCTAATTGGCAATATCCTGAAATATTCGCATGAAAATACACGTGTCTATATTTCCATTAAAACTGTGGAACAGCAAGCCCTCATCACGTTTAAAAATGTCTCCAAATATGAGCTGAGCGATAATGTCGATGAGTTGTTTGAACGCTTCAAGCGCGGCGATACCTCCCGCCATACAGACGGGTCAGGTCTCGGTCTTGCCATTGTCAAATCAATTATCGACCTTCATGATGGGAAATTGGATATTGAAGCGGATGGCGATTTATTTAAAGTCATTATTACTTTGCGGCTTGCGGATTAAGCGCAGGAAAAAAATAGCGTTAGAAAGGGAACGGGAGATGGAACTGGATTTCACAGAGCTTTATTCGCTCTATTATAAACGGTTGTTTGTGATTAGCTATTCCATTACGAGAGACCGGTATCACGCCGAAGATGTCGTTCAAGAAACGTTCATTAAAGCGTTAAATAAGGCGGGAACGATTGAGGAGCAAGGAAAAATGGGAGCTTGGCTATCGGTGATTGCAGCCAGAACTGCCATTGATTTTATCAGACGTGAGAAAAGAAAAAAAGCTGTCCCTTTTGAACACGATTTGCTTGAACTTATGGGCAAAGAAACAAAACAGAATGTGGAGCAGGAAGTTGAGACAGGTTTGCTTTTTGAAGAGATCAATGAGGCAATCGGGACGTTGCCATATGAGCAACAGGAATTACTGATGCTTAAGTTCACAAAAGGTTTAAAAGAAGAGGAAATCGCAAATGTACTTCAATTGAATCCAAACACGGTAAAAACAAAGATCTACCGGGCCAGAAAAAAACTTAAGCTATTGGTTTTTGAAACGAAAATTGCATAAATTAATTGCCGCTGTCGATGACGGCGGTGTTTTATTTTGCCTAAAAGTTTGATAGTTCACAACAAAAAAACAACTGCATTTTTCTGTAGCAAAAAGGAAAATATGGAATCAAATAGAATAATAATATTATCATTTAAGGCACATATTTTATATGAAATTAGTTATCTGAAAAATCTTGCTATTTTAATTTTGTGATGATAAAATAAAATCACGAACAATATGAAACGAGGTTTTGTAATAAGCAACGAAAATAAACCAGACAAGGGGTGATTTGTTTGGAGGTAAAAAAAGGACAGATTTGTGGCCAAAGAATATCACAAAGGCTGGAGGAATTAGCTGAAATCTCTGAAACAAAAAATGGGGTAACGAGACTATCATTTACAAAAGAGTTTCAAAGAGGCCAAGATTTGGTGAAAAAATGGATGAGTGATGCCGGCATGAAGGTTCGTGTCGACAATCTCAATAATATAATTGGCCGCTACGAAGGTACAAAACCAAGCGCTCCAGCGTTAATGATTGGCTCCCATCTTGATACCGTTATTAACGGTGGAAAATATGACGGGATGTTAGGTGTTATTGCCGGAATCGAAATAGTTCAGGTGCTTTATGAAAATGACACTCGGCTGGACCATCCAATCGAGGTCATCGGCTTTAGCGATGAAGAGGGGGTCAGATTTCACTCCACCTTCCTTGGAAGCAAGGCCGTCGTCGGTACCTTTTCTCCACAAACATTAGAGCTTACAGATGAAACAGGTATCACCTTGGCAAGTGCTCTTGAGGAATTGGGTTTAGAACCGTATCAATACAAATCAGCCGCAAGACCTGCAAATGACGTTCTTGGTTACATAGAACTTCATATTGAACAAGGTCCTGTACTAGAAAAAGAAGGCCTTCCATGTGGAGTAGTAACCGGAATAGCGGGTGCCTCCAGGTTTTCTTTTAAAGTAACCGGTTTTGCTGGTCACGCTGGAACCGTGCCCCTCGACCTTCGCAGGGATGCTCTTTCTGGAGCGGCAGAAATCATTTTAGCAATAGAAAAATTAGCTAAAGAGAACGCGCCGATTGTGGCAACTGTCGGAAAGCTTCAGGTAAATCCGGGGGCAAGCAATGTCATCCCAGGGGAAGTGACGGGAACGCTTGATATTCGTGATACCGATGCAGTCAGAAAATCAAGGGTGATTGACGAAATTCTTCATGCCGCGAACACCATCTGCCAAAAACGCAATCTCTCCTTCCGGGTTGAAAAAATAATGGAAACTGACCCTACACTATGTGAAGCAAAAATTATCGCTGCCATTGAATCGTCTATTCTCTCAAATGGGATGAGGGCCATTCCCTTAATAAGCGGAGCAGGTCATGACGCCATGGCGATGGCAGACCTTACAAAGGTAGGAATGATATTCGTCCGCTGCAAAGAAGGAATCAGCCATAACCCTGCTGAATTCGCAGCCGTAAAAGACATCGAAATGGGTGCCAAAGTCTTGCTGGATACTGTGATCCAATTAACAGTTAAAAATTCAAATATGGAAAAGGAGAAAGTAAATTGAAAACAAACACATTAAGCGCAGAGAAGCAGCAATTAATCAATTATATTGAGGAAAACCAGGCTGAACTAATTAAGTTTTTGCAAGAGCTTGTTTCAATCCCTTCAGATAATCCACCTGGAGATTGCCAAGCAATTGCTGAACATATCTATAAGCGCCTCGATGACTTTGGATTGGAAAACGTATCACTTAATGAAGTAGAAGAAGAAAAAGTGAAGGCAGTTGGAATGATCAGAGCATCCAATGTGGTCGCATACTCTACGTTCGGAAGCGGCGAAGGTCCTGAAATTACCCTGAATTCTCATGGCGATGTAGTGCCACCTGGCCTCGGCTGGACCCAAGATCCGTACGGCGGTAACGTGGTCGATGGAAAAATGTATGGCCGCGGCGTTGCTGTGTCAAAATCGGACATTGCTTCCTATACATTTGCTGTCTTAGCTTTAAGAAAGCTACAGGCTGACCTAAAGGGCAAAATTTCTCTTGCCTTCACCTTCGACGAAGAAACTGGCGGGGATATTGGGCCAAAATGGCTGCTTGATAAAGGACTAATTAACCCGGATATGGCAATTTGCCCAGGATTCACTTATTCGCTGGTGAATGCCCATAACGGCTGCCTTCATTTGGAAGTGAAATTGAAGGGGAAATCTGCCCATGCGGCTGAACCGCAATATGGCCACGACGCTCTTGAAGCCATGACCGGCGTATTAAGTGCATTATACGAATACAGAAAAGGTTTTTCAAAAATTAAATCAAATGTCCCTGGAATCGATTCTCCTAATCTCGTAGTAGGGTTAATTTCTGGCGGTATTAATACAAACGTTGTACCAGATGAGGCGACCATCCGCATTGACAGACGGCTTATTCCAGAGGAAAATCCTCAGGTTGCTGAACTTGAAATTCGTAACGTCATCGCTGAAGCACTGGAAAGCTATGCAGGGGTGGAGGCAGACATCAGTCAAATTCTGCTGGCGCGCGCTTTCGGGCCTGTCCCAGTTGATTCGCCTTTAGTACAATCCATTTCTACTAACTGGACAACAATTATGGGTGGAGAACTGCTGGTGAACGGAGTGCCATTATATACGGATGCCCGTCATTTTTATGAAGCAGGCATTCCTGTCGTCCTCTTTGGGGCCGGTCCGCGTACACTCCTTGAGGCTAATGGACATCGTGCTGACGAGCATATTAAAGTGGATGATCTGTTAAAATCGACCAAAATTGTTACATTAGCTTTATATGATTTATTAACTCAAAAATAATAGGGATATTGAAAGGGTATTCTTCATTTGAGAATATCCTTTCTTCGTTTAAAAATATAGTGATATAATGAGAACAGAATAGATTCTATGAAAAGTACAGCATTTGATTCTCCTTATAAATATTAATAGCAAAGATAGAGGGGTCGGAACATGGTACAATCGATTGATAGAGCCTTAACTATTGTTAACTATGTCAGTTCACAGAAGGGCGGTTTAGGTGTAACGGAGCTGGCCGAAAAATTAGGTTTAAATAAAAGTTCTATATTTCGGATTTTAGCCACCCTTGCCTCCCACGGCTACATTGAACAGGACCCAGATACGAAGAAGTATAAATTAGGTTATAAATATTTGGAATTGAGCGCCAAGCTGTTAGATTCCATTGATATCCGAAAAGAAGCAAAGCCATATTTGCAAGAATTGGTAGATCTATCAAATGAAGTGATCCATTTAATCATTTATTCACAAAAAGAAGCGATCTATATTGAAAAATTAGAGGGCAGTGAAACATTGCGAATGCACTCGCAGGTTGGCAGGCGTGTTCCGATGCATTGCACAAGTGCTGGGAAAGTTTTATTGGCATATTTGCCGACTGAAGAGGTCATGGATATGATCGAGGAAAAAGGTCTGCCAAGACACACAGACAATACAATAACGGACCAAGTTGAATTATTGGATAATCTGCAAAAAATCCGCAAAAAGGGCTATGGAGTAGAGCGGGAAGAAAATGAACCAGGTGTTACTTGTATGGCTGCGCCAATATTTAATCATCTTGGAAATGTGATTGGTGCCGTAAGTATTTCCGGTCCTTCCATGAGAATGACGGAAGCAAGGCTGGATGAACTTAAGGACAAGTTAATTGAAGTTGGTTCATCGATTTCAAGACGCCTTGGGTATAAAGGAGAATAAGTGAAATAAAGACATGACTCTAGGCGAGCATGTCTTTTTACATAAACGTGAGAAGACATGGTTTTGTGAGAAACATGACTTTTTTTGTCGAAATAATAATTAGAAAATTCATAAAAAGGTTATTGAAATCATTTTAAAGCGGTGTTATGATTTCTTTAATAAAACACATTAGAAACGCGGTTTCATAATAAGCAACAATAATTCGAAATGTGCTCAAATAATTAACTGCTCTTTTTTTAGGTATTAACTGAAACAACGTTTCCTAATAAGCAACGAAAAGGGTGGGTGGCCCAAAAAAGATGGCATAATTATTTTTTTGCACATTAAAAGAAACTGTGTTTCATAATAAGCAACAAAGGAGGAAGGATTAATGCAGCTTGCATCTGAACGTAAAGAATATTTACAGGAATTAACGAAAACAATCCGCCGTCACATTGTCAAAATGACCCATCATGCGGGTAGCGGGCATCCAGGTGGATCTTTATCAGCAACCGAATTATTAACAGATTTATTTTTTGAACATATGAATGTCAATCCAAATGAGCCTGATTGGGAGGAAAGGGATATATTCTTTTTATCCAAGGGGCACTGTACACCAGTTTATTATTCGGTTTTGGCCGAAAAAGGGTTCTTCCCAGTTGAAGAACTGATGACCTTCCGAGATGTGGACGGCCGCCTTCATGGCCACCCATGCGGTGAGCATATCCCAGGGGTGGATGCATCATCTGGTTCACTAGGGCAGGGGCTGTCATTAGCGAACGGAGTAGCCATGGCTGCCAAACTTGATGGCAAGCCAAGAAGAGCCTACGTGATGATTGGTGATGGCGAGTCACAGGAAGGGCAAGTTTGGGAAGCAGCAATGACAACAGCCCACTTTAATTTGGATAATGTTTGCGCGATTATCGACTGGAACAAAATCCAGCTAGATGATTACGTAGAAAACATAAAAGGCATGAAGGATTTTAAAGCCAAATGGGAAGCATTCGGCTGGCATGTGATCGAAATTGACGGACATAACCTTGAAGAGGTCCATTCAGCGTTCGAACAGGCGAAGACGGTGAAAGGAAAGCCTACAGCCATTCTGGCGCACACGGTGAAGGGAAAAGGAATCTCATTTATGGAGAATACCCACAAGTGGCACGGGTTAGCTCCAAATGACGAGGAACTAGAATTGGCACTAAAGGAGTTGGTTTAAATGGCAGTACAAAAAGCACCACGCGAAGGCTTTAGCGAAGCTTTAATAAGACTTGGACATCAACATGAAGATTTGGTTGTACTTGATGCAGACTGTGCTAAATCCAATATGACAAATTTTTTCAAGGATCAATTTCCAAACCGATTCTTTAATGTCGGGATTTCTGAATGCGACTTAGTAGGGACGGCCGCCGGATTGGCCATTGGCGGAAAAATCCCCTTTGCCAATGCTTACGCCAACTTTTTAACAGGCCGTGCCTATGACCAAATGCGGATTTCAGTATGCTACTCGAACAATAATGTGAAAATTGTCGGCCATAATGCCGGAACATCGGCAGCACAGGAAGGAGCGACACACCTGCCGCTTGAAGATATTTCGCTTATGCGGTCCTTACCAAGAATGACGGTGATTGTTCCAGCTGATTCCCTGGAAATGGAAAAGGCGGTAGAAGCAGCATATTACCATGAAGGTCCGGTTTACTTAAGGGTTGGAAAGCTGCCTGTTCCAATTGTCACGAAAAAGGAAGACCGTTTCCAAATCGGAAAAGCAATAAAATACCGTGACGGGAACGATGTCACTTTAATCAGTACAGGAATCATGCTTGATGAAACTTTTAAGGCAGCCGAAGCGCTTGCCAATAAAGGGATTCAAGCAGATGTCCTACACATCCACACCATTAAACCAATTGATGTTGAAGCGATTGCGACCTCTGCCGCTAAGACTAAGAGGGTCGTAACAATAGAAGAGCATTCCATAATCGGCGGATTAGGAAGCGCTGTGGCGGAGGTCCTTTCCGAACATTGCCCAGTGCCTTTAAAACGGATTGGCACACAGGACCGCTTCGGAGTATCCGGTAAAATGCATGAGCTTTTGGATTTCTTTGAACTAAGAGCAGCAAACATTACTGCAACTGCAGAAAAACTGGTCGATTCAGCATTAATCAAATAGACCTAGGAGGTGGCGTCGGCCTTGACAACTAAAACCGATATGATTTTTCAAGAAATAATCAGCAATTCTTCCACCTTACAGGGGGAAACCCCATTAAGGAAAACCATCTTTTCCAAGCTGAAAGAATTAAATCATAAGCTAATTGTGCTAGATGATGACCCAACTGGAGTCCAGACAGTCCATGATGTTTCCGTTATCACAGATTGGGATAAACGCTGGATTCGTAAAGGCCTCGAGGAGGATACACAAGTTCTCTATATTTTAACGAATACGAGAAGCTATGAGCCGGAAAAAGCCGCCAGAATCAATACAGAAATTATTGAAAACTTAGCGGTGGTGTCAAAGGAATTGAATGTATCCTTCACGATCATCAGCCGAAGTGACTCAACTTTACGCGGCCATTATCCATTAGAAATTTCCGTTTTGGAAAAAGCACTGACCGAAAAGCTGGACTGGAGCATTGATGGGCACCTTATCATACCGGCCTTTTTCGAAGGGAATCGATATACAGTCGATAATACTCATTATCTTTTGGTCAATCAAAATCTGGTTCCGGTGAACAATACAGAATTCGCCAAGGATGCAGTATTTGGCTACTCAACCGCTTTTCTGCCAGATTATGTGCAGGAGAAATCGGAAGGACTGTTTACTTCGGACCAAGTATTATCCATTTCTATTGAAGATATACGCTGCGGCGGTGTCGATCAAGTTTTTTCAATTTTAGATAAAGCTTCCGGGAATGTGCCAATTGTTGTGAACGCCATCAATTATCAGGATTTGGATGTTGTTTCCCTGGCACTGTTAAAGGCTATTGAAGGAGGGAAGCACTTCCTGTTTAGGACCGCCGCCTCCTTAGTAAAGTCATTAGGTGGGTTTTCCCATAAACCATATCTTGAAGCAAAGGAAATGGCTCGAGGATCTGACGGTAAGAATTTTGGTGGATTACTGGTAGTCGGCTCCCATACGAAATTGACCACAGAGCAGCTTTCCGACTTAGTTTCGGAGGTTCATATAAGACCAATTGAATTGAATGTGGAAATGATTTTAGAAAAGAACCAAAGACAAGGCGAAATGGAAAGGGCCGCCAAACTACTAGAAGCCTCCATTAAAAATGGTGACAATACAGTACTCTACACAAGCAGAACTGTCATCAAAGCGGTAAGCAAGGAGGAGAATTTACAGTATAGTCAAATCATCTCCCAAGCTCTAGTAGAATTAGTCCACTCCTTAACTGTAAAACCAAAATTCATTATGGCAAAAGGAGGAATCACCTCCAGTGATATTGCTACGAGCGGTTTAGGAATCAAGAAGGCTAAAATACTCGGCCAGGCGGCTGCAGGGGTTCCTGTTTTACTCACAGGAGAAGAAGCGAGAATTAAAAATACAACTTATATTGTGTTTCCAGGGAATGTAGGTCAGAAAAACACGATTACGGAAATATTTAAAAAAATAGATAGTGAACTGGGGGATTAACATGGCAAAGCAAAAAATGACCGCTGCTGAAGCAATTGCAGCTTATCTAGTTCGAAAAGGCGTGGATCAATTATATGGTGTACCAGGGGCTGCGATTCTTCCATTGTATGATGCGATTCGTGAGAAGACAAACATAAAATCTTATGTTGTCCGTCACGAGCAAACCGCAGCGTTTATGGCAGACGGCTATTCACGGGCAACTGGCAAGGTTGGTGTATGTGCGGCCACTTCTGGTCCTGGGGGAACAAACTTCCTGACTGGACTATATGGAGCATGGATGGATTCCATCCCAATGATTGCATTTACAGGCCAGCAAAAATCTACACTTATTGGAACAATGCAGTTCCAGGAAGCGCCAATTTGTGAAATGGCGAAGCCGGTCTGTAAAGCAGTCTACCAATTAACAGACGGCAAAGATGCAGCAAAAATGATTCATGAAGCATGGACCACTGCAACAACCGGAAGAAAGGGTCCGGTCTTAATTGACCTTCCTATCAATACGCAAAAGGTTGAACTTGAAGTGGATTGGGATGAGTTTGTGGATGAGCCAGAGGTACTGCCTTCTGCATCTAAGGAGGAACTCTATGAAGTTCTAAACCTATTAAAGGATGCGAAAAAACCTGTTCTTATTTCCGGAGGTGGAGTAAACCTTGCAAATGCCACGGAAGAGCTAAAGGAACTGGCAGAAACATTGCAAATCCCTGTGGTTACAACTGGTATGGGGATGGATACTTTCCCGAACGATCATCCGCTGTTTGCCGGAAGAATGGGTACAATGCTAGATACACCATACGGAAATATGACCATCTTAAATTCGGATCTGATCATTAATCTAGGCGGCCGTTTTGCAGACCGCAGCACCGGCGCAGTGGATATTTTTAAGCGCGATGCAAAAATTATCCACATTAACCTGGATCCTAAAGAACTTGGCAAAACCGTACAGACGGAGCTTGGAATCGTTTCCGATGTGAAATCCTTCATGGCGGGCTTAACTGAGGTTTATAAATCCTTGGATGTGGGCATCGCGGCAGCGGTTGAACCAGGCATTAAGAAGCTTGATTTAACCGAGGAGAGAAAGAAGTATGCCCGTAAACAAGATTATGATACACTTCCGATTCGACCGGAACGCGCCCTGAAAGAGCTTCGCGAATTCTTAGACCGTGATGCTTTTGCATCGCATGACTGCGGAATCAGCCAAATTTGGTCCTGTCAGTTGTTTGAAACTTATGTTCCACGCAGTTATTTATTAACAGGCGGTGCAGGTACGATGGGCTGGGGATTAGGGGCTGCTATGGCAGCGAAGCTTGCCTTCCCAGAGCGTCAAAGCGTCAATATTCTAGGCGACGGAAGTCTTGGAATGTCCCTGCAGGATCTTGCCACTGCCGCTAAACATGATATTCCCGTAATCGTATTCGTTATGAATAATTCATTACTTGGATTGATTCGCCAGCAACAAAATTGGTTTTATGATGAGCGCGATATCTCTACAGACCTGATTTACAAAAATGAACTCTGCGATAATGAAGAGCGCGGTATTGATTTTGTGAAAACCGCTGCCGGAATGGGCGTCCGCGGGGAACTTGTTACCCACTATGATGACATTAAACCAGCATTGCAGCGAGCGGTGGACAGCGGCAAACCATACCTGATTGAAGTGGTTGTCGACCCAACGGCAGTTTGCGGGTTCTCCAATAACGGTAGTTTAACTGGCTTTGAATATTCTAACAAATAATCAATCTAATAAAAAGGGAAAAAAGAGCAGTGGACTCTTTTTTCCTTTGTGGAAGGGGGAAGTTCCGGATTTATTCCGGTATTGCATATGAAAACAGATCTTCAACATTTTATGCAGGTTGGTATTGTTCACTTTATGGCCTATCCAGAAGCCATGAAGGGTGAGGGGGAAATTTCAGAAACAGTTAGGAAAATCGTCACGGATGACTTTTTTTCAGGGATTGAAGTAACAAGGGTCAATGATCCTGCAGAAAGACAAAAGGTTTCCTCCCTGCTGCAATCCGGGCGGATGGCAGTTGGTTTTGGTGCCCAGCCAATCCTTCTTAGCAATAAAGGCGACTTAAACTCGTTTGATCCGGAAAAACGGAAGGCGGCGATTGATCTTGTAAAAGCCGGAATCGACCAAGCCTATGAGTTGAATGCTGCGAAATTAGGTTTCTTAAGCGGTCCTAAACCGGATCAGGATGTGGATAGAGCCCTCCAATTGCTTACTGATTCGATAATTGAATTATCCCAGTATGCTAGACAGAAGGGTAATCTAGTACTCTCATTAGAAACCTTTGATGATGAAACCGATAAAAAATGCCTAATTGGACCAAATCATTTGGCGGTTGAAATTGCGAAGGAAGTAAGAAAAGTAGACCCAAGCTTTGGCTTAATGCTGGATTTGAGCCATCTTCCGATGCAGCGGGAAACCTCAAAGGATGCCTTAACCATTGCTCGTGATTATATTAATCACGCTCATATCGGTAATTGCTATATTAAGGATAAAAATGATCCTGCCTATGGTGACCAGCATCCGCGATTCGGCTACCCGGGAAGTGAGAATGACGTCGAGGAATTAACGGAATATTTAAGAATGCTATTAGAAATAGGCTATATCGGGGAAGGGTCAAGAAATGTTGTAGCATTTGAGGTAAAACCGGTTAGAAATGAGGATTCCGATGCGATTATCGCACAGTCTAAGAGAACCTTAATCCAAGCATGGGCAAGGCTCTAAATCTATCAATTTTATTAGGAATGATTCCTCTCCCGTATTCATACATTTTCGGGAGAGGATGAAATAGAAAAGTTCTTTAATAAGAACTTTTCTAAATTTATATTAAAAGACGGGAGGAATTAATGGGTTAACAAAGAATTTATATTAATGGCAGCGTTTTCACTATGCGGACCTTGGTTTAGAGAGGAAGGGTATTAGTCAATTATGCTATTATATGATCTAATTATCCGTAATGGAATGGTTGTTGGTCCTGAGGAAAGTTTTACAGGTGAAATAGGGATCAAGAATGGAAAAATAATTAAAATAACAAGAGATATTCCGATAGAAGGGAAAGCTAAAGAGGAAATAGATGCAAGCGGTCTTCACATTTTTCCTGGATTAATCGACACTCATGTCCATTTTAATGAACCGGGAAGAACGGACTGGGAGGGCATCTTGACCGGAAGTAAAAGTCTTGCGGCGGGAGGAGTGACAACATATTTTGATATGCCATTGAACAGCAACCCTCCAACAATTGATGCTTACGGTTTCCGATTAAAGCAGGAGCAAGCGATTAAGAAATCTGTCACAGATTTCCGGCTTTGGGGAGGCCTCGTCCCGGAAAATGTCCAATTGCTCGAGGAACTAATTCAAACCGGTGTAATTGGATTTAAAGCCTTTATGTCACCAAGCGGAATTGACGAATTTCATCATTCGGATGATGCCACGCTAATGGCAGGAATGGGTGAAATCGCAAGACTTGGGTCGATCTTGGCTGTCCATGCAGAAAGCACTGTTATGACGGAGGTACTAGCTGCCGGTAAAATTAAAGAAGGAAAGTTTTCGGCCCTGGATTACTGTGAATCCCGTCCGATTATATCGGAAATGGAGGCTGTCAGAAGGCTGTTATCCTATGCTGAATTGACCGGATGCAAGGTCCACATTGTTCATGCAAGCAGCAGTAAAGTTGTTGAATTAATAACAGAAGCGAAGAAAAAGGGAATTGATGTAACCGTTGAAACATGCCCGCATTATTTATCACTTACTAGTGATGATTTCGCGAGGCTGGGACCAATTGCAAAATGCGCACCGCCATTAAGAAGCTCAGAAGAAGTAGAGGAATTATGGAAAGTGTTTGCGAACGGTGAGATTGATGTAATTGGCTCTGACCATTCTCCTGCCCCGCCGGAAATGAAGAGTTCGAAAGACGGTAATATGTTTGCAGCATGGGGGGGAATAAGTGGTGCGCAGACTAGTTTATCCGTTCTATTGGAAGAAGGATATTGCAAAAGAAACATATCCTTGCAAAAGATTGCAGCCGCCATGTCCACCAACCCTGCGAAACGATTTGGCCTCTACCCGCAAAAAGGGGCAGTAGCCGAGGGAAGCGATGCCGATTTGGCATTGATTAGTTTAAATGAATCCTTTACGTTGAAAGCAGATGACCTTTTTTACCGCCATACCCATTCTCCTTATATTGGAAAAACGTTTAGGGGGAAAAATAGAATCACCATCGTAAAAGGATCCATTGTTTATCGAAATGGAGAAATATTGCCACAAGAAAACACTGAAACCATCCCACAATAGAACTAGCTTCTATATAGACACATTCATCCCTGTATGAAGAAAATTATCTGAATATTAACTATATTCGGAATAGGCGTTGTTTTGCCGAACCACTCAAACTCTTCATGAATGAACAGAAGCGGCTCCACCACCAATAAACTTTTTGGAATTTGGGAGGAATATAGATGGAAAGATTAGGAACAGGGAAAACGCTGGCATTAGGATTCCAGCATATTGCCGTTATGTATGGCGGTGCAGTGGCAGTACCAATTATTGTGGCTGGTGCATTAGGTCTGACGCAGGCACAACTTGTATATCTAATTTCATTTGACTTATTGGCATGTGGTATTGCAACATTGCTCCAGGTTATGGGCGGAAAGCATATCGGGATCAAATTGCCGGCTCTTATGGCAGTTTCCTTCATAAATGTTGAACCGGCCATTGCGATAGGGAAAATTCATGGGATAACGGGGGTTTTTGGGGCCGTTATTGTCGCAGGACTGCTCGTGGCCCTGTGTGCCCCGTTCATAGGGAGACTGGTAAGGTTTTTCCCTCCAATCGTATCTGGTTCGGTTATTCTAATCATCGGTATTTCGTTGATGCCAGTAGCGATGAACAATGCTGCAGGCGGGGCAGGCTCTAAAACGTTTGGTGATCCGAAGCACTTGCTGATAGCACTTTTTACGTTATTATGCTTTTTATTATTCAACACCATGTTTAAGGGATTTATTAAAGTTATCTCAATTCTTTTAGCGATGGTAATCGGTACGATTGTAGCAAGCTTTTTCGGAATGGTTAATTTTAACGTCTTTTTAGAAGCAAAATGGTTTAATGTGCCTCAGCCATTTTATTTCGGTGTACCAACATTCGATATTTCTTCAATCATTACGATGACCATTATCACCTTTATTATTGCAATTGAAAGTATTGGTGTATTTTTCGCGCTTGGTGATATCACAGGAAGAGACATTAAATCAGATGATATTAAACGGGGATTGCGTGCTGAAGGTCTTGGAGGATTTATCAGCGGATTCCTCAATTCCTTTAACCATTCGACCTTCTCACAAAACGTCGGTCTTGTTCTTTTGACAAAGGTAACCAATTTAAGAGTATTGACTGCAGCTGGCGGTATCCTGATTGTGCTGGGGCTTGTGCCAAAGGTTGGTGCTTTAACAACGATGATTCCTCCAGCTGTGCTTGGAGGGGCCATGGTTCCAATGTTTGGGATGTTGATTTCCGCGGCGCTGAAAATTATTGCGAAGGAAGATTTGGCATCTCCAGCTAATCAACTCATCGTTGCTGTAGGCGTGGGAATTGGCTTAGCGATTAAAGGGGTCCCTGGTGCTTTCGTAGATTTACCGAGTACTGCCCGCTTACTGTTAGGAAACGGGGTAGTAATGGGTTCACTTGTCCTGGTTGTCTTGAACATGATTTTAAATGGTACATCATCGAAGGCAAGTCATGCTGGTCATGGAATTGAAAATGCAGAAATGGCTGCTGCAAAAGAGTCCCATTAAAACTATTCTTTGAATGGAGGCGTTGAGCAATGGCATTTACGGTATCTGATATTTTAAAGACAAGGCTGATTCCCGGCTGTCGTGTAGTGGCAGGGGGTCGTGGGTTAAACCGCAACATTCGTTCTGTCAGTATCATGGATGAGCCAGATACCTCTTGGTTAAAACAGGGCGATTTGCTCCTGACAACCGGTTATGTCTTTAAAGATCATCAAGCGACTCAAATAAAATTGCTCAATGACCTCGCCAAACGTAACTGTGCGGGCTTGGCCATTAAAGTAAAACGTTATTTGACGGAAATTCCCGCTTGCATGCTTGAGGAGGCAGATCGCTTAGGTCTGCCTTTGATCGAGCTCCCCTATGAAAATGTCTTGTCTGATTCTCTTTTATCCATTACAAGAGAGATTCTTGAAGATGAACAACGGCAATCATGTGATAAGGATGAAGCTTTTAAAATACTGCTGACGGGAGAAAAAACGGATGAAGAGAAGGTACGTTCGATTGCTGATGAGCTTAAGATAAGGCATGATAACCACTTTGTCCTTTTATATTTAAGTGGTGTGGAACAGAAGATGGTTCACTCTGTTTTTTCCCAACTAGTCAGTGCGGCGGAAAAGAAGGCAAATGCTAGATTAATCAGTATTCCCTTTCCACAGGCATTGGCGGTGCTGGTATCGGTAACGGCGCTTAAGTCACATGAGTTAGCGAATCTTGCGAGAAAAACAGCCAGTTTCTTGGCGAATCAAATACATATAAAATTTCCTAAACACCAGGTCCAGATAGGGGTTGGTTTACCTTGTGCCGGGCTGGGGACGGTTGGACGAAGCTATAAGGAGGCATTAGAGGCCATCTCGTTAGGGAAAAAACTTTCAAAGGAAGTAAAGGATACTGTTTTTGAATATAGGAACTATGCACCTGAGGGATTATTGCAGCAATTACCGGAAGATTCCTTGAAAAATTATTTTCATAGTATGCTGGAATCTCTTTCTGAGTATGATCAGGAAAACGGATCCAATATGCTGTTTACTTTAGAAGCCTATTTGGAATGCGGCGGGAAACTGTTAGACACGGCCAATCGCCTTTTTGTCCACAGAAACACCGTAAAATTTAGGATTGTGCGGATTGAGGAATTGCTGGAATTGGATTTAACAGATAATCAGGTTCAATTCCGCCTGTTGCTGGCGATTCGAATAGCCAGAATGCTGGGAATGCTGCCGGGTTATTCGGAATCGCAGTTAAGGTCAACTCAATATTAATTTTAAAGTAAAGGGCCCTGATTGATCGGGCCCTTTTTAATATGTGTGCCAGGCATGACAACTATCTAGGTGGTGAAAGTCCACTGTGGGGGTACACATCGACCAACCACTAAGGAAACGCAAGGCGCTTACCGTGAGGTAGGGGCTGGAGGAAGCGTGGAATAAAATCTTGGCTCGACGAACAGAAATCTGATACCAAGGCTTTATAAAAGGATAAGGCTCCATATCAAGTCAAAGTCCAAAAGATGTGCGTAACTTTATAGAGTAAATCAGGCGAGTAAAAGAGGAAAGATAGTTGTCTTACCCTGGGAGGTCTTGCGGATGTACAGAAATACAGTCGAAAAAGGTTAGCCGCAAGAAGTCAGCAGAAGCCATAGTAATGAATGAAAATTCATGAAGGGCTGAACAATTTATAGTGTTTCAACACCACGAATGCGTGAGTGACGTACTCCGAATGTGTTAATGGCGAAAGTATGAGCGTATCTCAAAGGATAACCAAAAGGGAGCTATCACTTACTACGTGAGAGGGAAGGAGAAACGAGTGTGGAACTTTTAGAACAGATTCTAAGTAATAAAAATATGAATGAAGCCTACTTACGTGTCTATAAAAATAAAGGTGCAAGTGGGGTCGATGGAGTAACGGTCGATGAATTAAAGCAATATCTGAAAGAGAATAAGGATGAGCTGCGTCAGCGTATCAGAACAAGAAAATACCAACCACAAGCTGCCTTAAGAGTGGAAATCCCAAAAGAAAATGGAAAGATGCGCAAATTGGGAATACCAACAGTAGTGGATAGAGTAGTTCAGCAAGCCATTCATCAAGTTCTCAGTCCGATATTTGAAGAGCAGTTCAGTGAATTCAGTTACGGCTTTAGACCAAAAAGAAGTTGTGAAATGGCGATTATAAAAAGCTTGGAAATTCTGAATGATGGACACGATTGGGTAGTAGACATTGACCTTGAAAGATTCTTCGATACAGTCCACCACGATAAACTTATGCGAATCATATCTAACACAATAAATGATGGAGAGGTCATATCACTAATAAGAAAATACCTTGTCAGTGGGGTTATGGTGAATGGGAAATATGAAGAAACACCAATTGGGACTCCGCAAGGAGGCAACCTAAGTCCGCTCTTAAGTAATATTATGTTAAATGAATTCGATAAGGAATTAGAAAGTAGAGGACTACGATTCGTGAGATATGCGGATGATGCCCTCATCTTTATGAAGAGTGAAAAAGCAGCGAATAGAGTGATGAAATCAATCGTGAAATTTATAGAAGAAAAATTAGGGTTGATAGTCAATGTCGAAAAGAGTAAAATCTCTCGCCCAAAAGAATTGAAATTCTTAGGATTTGGGTATTACTACGATTTCACAAACAAGAGATACCAAGCGAAACCTCACCCAACTTCAGTACAGAAATTTCAAAGGAAGCTTCGACAACTGACAAAGCGAAACTGGAGTGTTCCGCTAGACTACCGAATATTGAAACTGAAACAAGTCATGTTCGGGTGGGTAAATTACTTTAGAATCGCAAATATGAAAAAATTAACAAGTCGAATTGATAAGAAACTACGCTCAAGAATAAGAGTAATCATCTGGAAACAATGGAAAGTATCGGCAAAACAAATCAAGTCGCTAATTCAACTAGGAATACCCGAAGAAGAAGCGAAAGGATTAACGTTCTGCCGGAAAGGATACCGGTACATCGGGTTATCAAAAGTTGTCCAAAGAGCAATCTCAAACAAAAGACTAAAGCAGAGGGGAGTACCCTCTGCTCTAGAACGTTACCTAAAAGTACACACTGTAATATAAATTGAAACGCCGTATACGCGAACCGTACGTACGGTGTTGTGAGAGGGGCGAAAATAGTCAACCTATTTTCCCTCTACTCGATTTATTTAAATGAAACATTGTTATAGCTAATTGTAATTTGAAATTTGTTTTACCGTTGTTAAGGTCCATACCGAGGAGTTCTTTTATTTTGCTGATTCGCTGGTGGATGGTGTTTCGATGAACGCCGATTGTTTGTGCGGCCTCCGTTGTCTTTGCGCCGCAATTAAGATAGACTTCTAAGGTATTTAATAATTCCGAATGATTTTCTTGATCGTGAGAAATTAATGGTGATAAAAATGCAGAATAGTAGTCTTTTAGAATTTCTTTAGGAATATGCTTCAGAACGGAATTGGTTGAAAAATCAGGACTTTCATTAACGGCTATGTTTTGAAGGTTGGTTTCCGTATTCGTTTGTGGTGTTAGTAATTCACGCAGTACTGTTTGGATTAGGTCGGCAATCGATAATTCGTTAGGGATTCGGAAAATGGGAAATGCTAGCTTGTTTGCTGCCAAGATCATATCTTGAGGCAGGGAGTTTGGAAAGTGAGCTGTTTTTATTCCTAATCCGGCACAATTTCTTTCAGCCAAATCATACACTAAACTAATTAATGCTTGTTCATTATTTAAAAAAATATACCCCGTCGTTAAAACTAAGTCCCCCGTCTTTAACCATCTCATCACATCAGGTGCATCAAAACTATTTACTGATATAATGGTCCGGCCTAGACCTTGTGTACCAGCTATCATTTCACATTGGTGAAGTGGTGGAATTGTTAATGCTTCTGCTAAAGCCAGCTTCAATGATGTCGTTCCCTCCTTTTTTGGTTGTTTAATAGTAGTTTACCTTATGATGTGCTTAGTGCACAATTCGTTTAATTTACTTGTTTTTGGGGATGGTTTTTAACCCAGTGTGCACAGAGCACACTTTATTGGCGTGAAATTTGTCACTTGTGGCTAATGACCTTCCCTATTAATGAAGGTAAAATAAAGTTAATCCAAGAGGTGAGAGAGTAATTTGCACCGGCCATTTTGGAAGGTGTTATGGAGAAGAAAGGAAGGAATCAAAATGACTATGGAGCTCGAAACGCTTAATAGTTTAGATCAGCCGGCGTTCACAGAAGTTCTTGGCTGGGTATTTGAACATTCGCCATGGGTGGCCGAACGGACCTGGGTGAACCGTCCATTCCAGTCTGTCGCTGATCTTCACCAAGCGATGGTGGAAACGGTGAAGGAATCAACAATGGAAAAAAAGCTCGCTTTGTTAAGGGCCCATCCTGATCTGGCGGCACGGGTTCAAATGGCCGATGCCTCTGTCAAGGAACAGGCAAGTGCCGGCCTAAATCAGCTCACTAAAGAAGAACACGAAGAATTTTTATCCCTCAACAACGCATACACATCAAAATTTCAATTCCCCTTCATCATGGCAATAAAAGGACAAACGAAAGAAACGATTCGAGGCAATATGAAGGAACGGGTGAATAACGATCCGGCAGAGGAACTGCAGGAAGCACTTACCCAGATTTATAAAATCGCCTTCTTCCGCCTAGAGGATTTTATCATCAAGTAAAAGACCTGACGACTTAAAGTTTGTATCATTTTTGGTTCCTATATCTTGAAACGCAGGAGCAGCACTTCGGCGATTCAGGGTTGAAATAAAAAAATTTTAGGGAGGAATTTAAATGAGTTCACAAGAGAGAGTTTGCTATTATGGTAAAGGTGATGTTTTTGTTTTCCGGACGTACCAAACCCCGCTAGAAGGAATCAAGACTATTCCGGAGTCGAATTTTACCGGCCGCAACAATGTTATTTTTGGAATGAATGCCAAAATTGCCCTTGAGGGAGACTTCCTTCACTCTTTCACAAAAGCTGATAACAGCTGTGTTGTCGCTACGGATTCCATGAAAAATTTCATTCTTCGTCAAGCAGCGCAGTATCATGGACCAACCTTTGAAGGATTTTTAAAATTTGTTTGTAACCGCTTCCTTGATACGTATCCACACATTACATCCGTAGAAATCACCGCAGATGAAGTTCCTTTTGAAACAGTCCAAGTGGCAGGACAAAATGGACTGGAGGCCAGCCCGTTAGTATATCGTCACTCCAGAAATGAATTAATTACAACAACTGTCAAAGTTGCGCGGACTGAACAAGGTAATCAGCTTGTAAAGCAAGAGAGCGGCATTAAAAATCTTCACCTAATTAAGGTAACCGGCAGCTCCTTCTATGGCTTCATCCAAGATGAATACACAACTCTTCCAGAAGCTAAGGACCGTCCGCTTTATATCTATCTTGATATTTTCTACCGCTATAATGATAAAGAGGATGCTGTTTCTGATAATCCTGCTGTTTATGTACCTGCTGAACAAGTCCGTGATATTGCAGCATCTGTCTTCCATGAAGCTGAAACATTATCAATCCAAGATTTAATTTATCGAGTCGGCTGTCGTGTATTACAGCGTTTCCCACAGCTTGCTGAAGTTCAATTTTTATCAAATAACCGTACGTGGGAAACAATTGTGGAGATTCCGGATTCAGAGGGTGCGGTGTTCACAGAACCAAGACCTCCATACGGCTTCCAGGGATTTGTCGTTAACCGCCAAGATCTTGTAAATGAAGGCTTAGAATTTCCGACAGAAAGTGTAGAAGCATGAGTGGAAAATTAACCACACACGTCCTTGATATATCCAAGGGCCTTCCAGCAAAAAATTTAAAAGTAGAACTTTGGCGGTTAGGACCCGAGCGGTCACTTTTAAAGACAGTTGCTACAAACAGCGATGGCAGGGTGGATGCCCCGTTGCTTGCCGAAGGTAATGTAGAATCAGGAGAATATGAATTAGTCTTTTATGTAGCGGATTATTTTCGGGAACAATGTGTAGGAGATGGTGAAACGCCTTTTTTAGATAAAGTTCCAATCAGGTTTGGAATTGCTGACACGAATTCCCATTATCATGTTCCACTGTTGGTGGCACCTGGCGGATATAGCACATATCGTGGCAGTTGATTTAAAGATAAATGTGTAGTGTGTTAAAGGGGGAGAACAAGAAATGATTCAAGAACAGACTCGGACGGCAACATTAGCGGGTAATCCTGTAACCTTGCTGGGGCCAGAAATTAAAGTGGGCGATCAAGCACCTGACTTTACGGTTTTGGCAAATGACCGCTCGACAGTTACTCTTGCTGATTCATATGGAAAGGTCCGGCTGATTAGTGTGGTACCTTCACTTGATACGGGAGTTTGCGACCAGCAGACGAGGCGCTTTAATGAAGCAGTGTCTGAATTGGGCGATAATGTTGTGGTACTGACCATCAGCGCCGATCTTCCGTTTGCCCAAAGCAGATGGTGCGGGGCTGCCGGTATCAGCGGCGTCCAGACATTGTCTGACCATTTTGAAATGTCATTCAGTACAGCTTATGGAACGTATATAAAGGAACTTCGTTTAAACAGCCGCGCTGTTTTCGTGGTAAATGCTGAAAACATTGTTACGTATGTCGAGTATCTTTCCGAAGTGACAAACCATCCGAATTATGAAGCTGCTTTGGAAGCGGCAAAGGCAGCGGCAAAATAAAAATATGGGACCCAAAAAAAGCAATGGATTATTCCGTTGCTTTTTTTGTGGGTCTCCATTTAAAAAGATTTTACTATGAGCATATTCTATTCCCGCGGTTTGTCTCATATCGCGTAAGCGCATACATTTAACAACTTATCTCATTAAACAATTCCCGGTTTTATTATATACATATATAAATAGTAAAAAACCATTTTTTGCAGCCGTCCAATTTTTAACAATTTCGTTAAAAATATTCGTGACTATCACACTAGTTTATTAAAAAATGATAACAATTCTGTAAAAATCTACTTTTTCGACAAAATCTTCGAATTGGACATTTTATAATGGCAGTGGAAGGTGACGAACTTGTTATTAGCTTAGAGATTGGGGGAGCTTTTAATGGAACATCTTCTTAACGAAACTGTTCAGGAAAAAAGACAATTTCTAATTGAAGAGCTAATTAAATTAGGTATCTTTAAAATCAATGAAAAACATCTATATGAATGGTCCATAAGTGAATTAGAAAAGGAATTCGAGGATATTGAAAAAGAATACTTGGGAATAACCGTTACATAAAAGCCGGTGGAGAATGATTTTCATAAAAAAATGCAAAATAAGAGGGTGAACATTACAATCAAATGGAGGTATTTTCATGTCCAAGAAAAAACAATCCCCCTCGCCGCAGGTAGACCAAAAGAAATTGCTTGACGATAAAGTCAAGCAAGAGCTAATAATTTTGAAGATGACCATGTCCGCAGAGTAACGCAAAACGGAGCAGATGGACAATAAAAACCGAAGGGGCCTTTACGGCTCCTTCGGTTTTATACAGAATCGATTCGATACTGATGCTTAAATTGATAAATCATTAGCTCTGATATAGCGGAATAACCGTTCGAATTAGGATGCACACCATCCGGCGATAAATTTTCCGGTCTTTCCCCATTTATTACCTTAGTGGTTTCAATCACAAGAGATGGGGAATATTGATTGGCAGTTTCATATAGTTTAAGGTTCCATTTCGGCAGCAATTGATCTGCAAGAGGATACAGTTTGTCAGACGGTGATAACGGATTATATAATTCCAAAAATACAATGGTGGCATCAGGATTCACCGATTTTACCCTTGATGCGATGTCAGATAAGTTTTTTGTAAAAGAGGTTTGTAGCTCACCAAACGATTGAAATACATTTTGCAGGTTCTGACCCTTAGCAGCCCTCAGTACATCATTTCCGCCGACATTAATGGTAATGATGTCGGCTTTCTTCATTTCTTCATCAAACCGACCTTCGAGAACCAATTCCCTTAACTCGCCGCTCGTAATCCCGTTAACACCTTCATTTTGAAATTGAATGTTCTTCTTAATCTGGCTGCCTAGCTTGTTCGAAAATTGATTGACAAGATCTTCATTTTGCTCTGCACCTACACCGCGAATGACAGAGTCGCCAATTGCCAGGTGGTAAATTTCATCTTTTTTCATGTTTCGAAAATAATCAAGATAAGAGATTTTATGGACATTTGCACTAACTTCCACAGTCTGTTTTTTTATTTTCTGAATTTGATATTTTGGGTAATAAATCCAGGCTGATACACCAAGACCAATAAGTAAGACAAAAATTACAAGGAATTTAATCAGTTTCATTGGTACCACTCCTTAATTCTCCTATTATAACAGGCAAATTCCAAGAAGAAATTAGTGGATGATTTCCAATGAACTTGGGATAAAATAATCATAAATAAGCTATGTTTGGTGTGGTACTGTTGAAATTCTACTTCATTTATGAGGCAACCATTTTATTAATTACAAGTATCGTTATATTAAGATTTGTCGGGAAAAAATCAGTTGCGAGGATGACCAATTTGGAGTCGGTTGTCATTTTGGCAACCGGGACCACCATGGGGCATGCCATTAAGGAAAATAAATTTTATCAAGTAATCATCATTCTGATTTTCTTCGGTATATTTTTATTTATTTTTCAAAAGCTGCAGATGAAATCGAGTTTCATTGAACGTTATGCAATTGGCGAAGCGACCTTGGTCATTAATGATGGAAAAATCATAATGGAAAGTTTAAAAAAACTCCGTATTACCCAAGGGCAATTAGAAATGCGGATGCGACAAAAAGGAATTTCTTATGTTTCGGATGTAAAAATCGGTACGATTGAAACGGATGGTGAATTCGGATTTGAACTAATGCCGCATGCACAACCGCTGACACAGGAAGCATTAATGAAAATAATGGGGAAAGGTCAGACAGAAACCTCATCGAAAAGTGAAAACATTTTCGATAAGGTCGTGGAAAATAATAAATGAATAGGAAAACCCAACTAATATACCCTGTATATATTTATAGAAAAAGCAAAAACTACCCTTTGGAAGGGTGGTGCGAAATTTGCGCAAAGAGAACGAATATGTCCCACAGGAATTGCTAAATGACTTAGAGGGAAAGAAAACGAATAAAGCTCACGATGAAAATGGGGCAATAACAGCTGACAACGACATTCAAGCGGAGAGTGCCATCATTATTGGCGGTGGTGATCCGAATCTTTCTCCAGATGCCGGAAAGCCGCTAATATAAGAAAACAACCTCAATGGTTGTTTTTATTTTTGGCCGTACATAGATTCATAATAATCTTTTGCTTCTTTGTTGGTAAAAAAGTGTATATGAATCACTCATTATAGCCAAAGTAAAAGCATTGAACGGAAAATCATATTTTAAACAAGAATGATAAAATGTTACCGGTTGCCATTAGAATTCTTTTCTTTTTAGCCTCTTGGGTTTCAGTAATTTTACTCCCTAATAAGAAGAAGGTGTTTGTCAAATATCTCCCAGTTTCCTTGTTTTCGGCAATGACAGTCATGTGTGAAATATTTTACTTTACGACAAAAAAATTATGGAAGGTAAGAGGCGGTCAAAAAAACATGACGCATACCGCATTCCTTCTATTATTTGGTCCATACCTTGTGATGAATATTTGGGTTTTCTATTTATCGAAAGGTAGATTTTTGTTATATGCCTTAATCAATTTTGTAGGGGACTTAATTTATGCTTTTCCGGTACTAGCTTTATTCAAAAAACTTGATGTGTTTAAAATTAAAGTAAAATCCAGTTATTTTTTCTTATTAATTTTTGCAGATGCGTTATTAAACTATTGTTTTCAAAAAGTTTTTGAAAAAATATATCCTCAACAGGAAACAAAGTGTTTGCCAGAGGAATAACCCTAAATGCTCCTTGGGAAACACTTTGTTTTTAAACAATAACTTAATCCTGTATAAACGTCTCTCCTATAGCTAAGACCTCTAATTGATGTAGTGGAAGCTGCAGTTTTTCCCATTCACGATAAAGGCGCTCAAGGGCTTCCGGGCCGGTATCATCCGCCAGCCGATAGGCACCATAATGCATCGGGACAAATTTTTTCGCTTTCAATTCTAAAAATGCCATCACACTATCTTCCGGCGAAATATGTGAATCCTTCATGAACCATTCCGGCTCGTAAGCACCAATTGGCATAAACACAGTATCAATGTTGTCGAAACGCTCGGAGATTTGCTTAAATCCCGCAAAATATCCTGTATCTCCAACAAAATACAGCGTTTCTTTTTGATTTTGAAAAATAAACCCTCCCCAATGGGATGTATTCATGTCCGTCAGCGTCCTTCTTGTCCAGTGCTGGGCCGGGACAAAATGAATCTGGATGCCTCTGATTTCAGCACTGTCCCACCAGCCCATTTCGCTGACCTTTTGATATCCTTTCCGGTTAAAAAGCGGCTTTAAACCAATTGGAACAAAAAATTGAGGGTTCCCCTTTAATTTTTTGATGGTTGGAAAATCCAAATGATCGTAATGGCCATGAGAAATAACGACTACATCAATCTCAGGAAGATCCTCGAGTGGAATCCCGGGCTCCGTTAATCTTTTTTGAAAGCCCATCCGCTTTGCCCAGACTGGATCGGTTAATATATTAACTCCATTCATTTGAATCAAAAAGGTGGAGTGGCCAATCCAGGTATAAGAAGTCATGCTACGGTTTTCTTTAATTTCTTCAATCTGTTTATCCTGGCATTGTGGAATATTAATCGTTAAATCCTTTACCTTGCTTCGTCTTTCTTTGTTCCACTTCATCATATCTTTAAATGACTTGTTGTTTTTCACATCATCGAGATTTGAGTATTTTTTTCTCATAAACTCACCTGCGAGAATTTTTTTGTTTTGATTATAACAGCATTCAATTAAATGGTAAAATTAAGTAACTTACAATTGCAAGGGGAGATTCACATGACCATTACTTATAAGTCAAGGGTTGAGGTGCCGGAAAAAGAAAAATGGAATTTCGAGGACCTTTATAAAAATCTTGAGGACTGGGAAAATGATTATCTCTGGATTGAAAAAAAGACTGCCGAATTGAAAAAATTTGATGGTGCGATTCACAATGGAGAGTCACTTTATGATTATCTATCCGAAAAAGAGGAAGTTTCCAGTAAATTGAATCTTGTCTATGTGTACGGCATGCTCCAGGCCGATGTAGACACCCGCGATGCCTTGGCGCAATCGCTCGTTGACCGTGCCAAGCAGCTTTCCGTAAAAATAAGCGCAGCTTCATCATTTTTCATGCCATTTTTATTGAGTTTAGAGGAAAGCACATTAAGAGAATATATCGAGCAAGAACCGCGGTTAAAATACTTTGAACAAGACCTTTTTGAAGCTTTCCGATATAAAGCACATGTTTTGACCAAGGAAAAAGAAGAGATCTTATCCAACTTAGGTGAGGCCCTTTCTGCGCCAAGCCACACCTACAGTATGCTCAACAACGCCGATATCAAATTCGGCGAGGTGACGAATGATGAAGGAATGAAAGTCGAACTGACGCGCGGCATGTACTCAAAGTTAATTGAAGATGAGGATCGAGATAAGCGGAGGGAAGCATACAAGGCTTATTATCAGCCGTATTTGCAATTGAAAAATTCGATTGCTTCCACTTTATCTGCAAACGTTAAAACAAATACGACGTTGGCCCGCTTGCGGAACTACCCAACCGCTTTGGAAAAAGGTTTGTTCGGGGACATGGTTCCAAAAGAGGTCTATGAAAATCTGATTACGGCAACAAAAGCCAATATTGGACCGTTGCATCAATATGGCTCTATTCGAAAAAAACTGCTTGGCTTGGAGGAGCTGCGCCAGTACGATCTGAACGTTCCTCTGGTTCCTGGTGTGAAATTAGAAATTTCCTATGAAGAAGCGTATGAAACGATTTTAAAAGCTTTGGCACCCCTGGGCGAGGATTACGTTAATACACTGAAAACCTTCAAAGATGCCCGCTACATCGATGTCCGGGAAACACCTGGCAAGCGTTCGGGTGCTTACAACCTGGGTGTCTACGGGGTTCATCCATTTGTGCTGCTAAATCAACATGATGATTTGGATAGTATGTTCACCATGATTCACGAATTCGGTCACGCGATGCATTCCTGGTATTCCAGCAAGCACCAGCCAAGAATCTCCGCCGGCTACAGTATTTTTGTAGCCGAAGTGGCTTCAACGGTGAACGAAGTACTATTGATTCATTATTTGTTAGAAAGAGAAACAAATCAAGAGATACGGAAATATTTGCTAAATCATTTTATTGACCAATTTAGAGGAACTTTCTTTACACAGGTCATGTTCGCAGAATTTGAAAAAATCACGCATGAATATGCGGAAAGCGGAAAACCTTTAAACGCTAATGTATTTAGTGAAATTTACGAATCTTTATTTAGGCAATATAACGGGGACGAAGTGGTGTTTGATGAGGAAGTGAAATACGGCTGGTCACGGATCCCGCATTTTTACCGACCTTTCTATGTGTACAAATACGCAACCGGCTTTGCTTCTGCCATTCATATTGCTGAACAGCTATTAAGCAGGGACGAATCGGCCGTCAATGCTTACATTGAATTTTTGAAGAGCGGCAGTTCCGATTATCCGCTCGAGTTGTTAAAGAAAACCGGTGTAGATTTATCTAAACCTGAACCGATTGACAATGCTTTGAAACGGTTTGAGCAGCTGATTAGTGAATTTGCTGCTTTATAGGTTAATTGATAAAGCTCCAAAGCCAGTGAGATAGGCGTTGGAGCTTTTCCGTTTTTATTCATAAAAATTTGCGATTCGCTGATATATTTCGATAATTCGCTGATAAAATTGGAAATTCGCCGATATAATTAAAAATTCACTGATATGTGCCAAGAATTCGCTGATATCTTTAAAAAATCCGCTGATGGATTACTTTAAAGTAAAAGTCTTATTTTATAAGGAAATTTCCTCTTTTTTAACAGTGACAACGCTGATTCCTTTTCCAGTGAAGATGGAGTAACCCATCAGTACATATGTCAATCCCCAGAAGAAGGCGAAGAAATCACCAAGGAACGGAAGGCCGAGACAGACAAGCATGAGCAAGAACACTATTGCGTACCAGCGAGGGAACACTTTTGCGCGAAAGGTAACAATCATCAGGATGACCGTGGCAAACAGCAGCCCTCCGTAGGAGAGACTATTCGCAAGATTGACGAACAAGCCGTCTTTCGGGTAACCACCGTAAGCGAACAAACCATAGAATGTCGCCGATAGCATTAAGTTTCCTGCAGAAAGAATGAGACCGGAGATGAAACCGAAAACCCCTGTCTGCCGTGACTGGGACATAAACAAAGCCATAGACGAGATTGCCATTAATATACTTGCGGCAAAAGCGAAGATTAGCTCAGGTGTGCTGTCCGACCCCCAAATCAAACCTGAAGGCGTCATCCCCATTCTGGCGATTCCCCCTAAAAAAGCAATAAACCCAAGAACTTTAACGATTTTTTCTAACGTCATGTTTTCCAACTCCCTTTGTTTTGTTGTTTACGAATTAATCGTATCAAAGGGGAATTCCTGATTTGAAGGGAGGGGGATTCCCATTTCAAGCGGGAAGTTTTTATGGGAATAAACGGGAAAAACCAAATCTATACAGAAGTTGGTCGTCTTGTTATAATTTTCCTATATCTTAGGTGCAAAAGGTGGGGATAGTTCCTGGATGAATGGAGTAAATAAGAAAATTTTCTTGTTTCAAGTCTTTGTGATTATTTTTTCTATACTGACCTTAGTATTTTTCATTCAATCCATTGCAGGCTATTATGACGCCCTACGAAACGAATGTATCCTCAAGTCCTGTAGTTCCTTGGCACCTGCGCCCCCAACAACGATTGAAGCGTTAAGCAAATACCATTTAACCTCTAACACGTATGCGGCGTTATTTGTCATCATCGAATCCACGTTTGCCTTCCTATTTTTCACAGCAGCTATCATCATTTTTTTTAAAAGCAGGCGGGATATAATGGGGCTTCTGGCAGTATTGGCATTGGTCACATATGGGTCAACCTACACATCATTGGTATACCTTGCATCAGATGGCCGCGAGTTGGTAGACCAGTTTCCGGAAATCATCGGGGCTGTAGGTAGAATGGCTCTATTCTTATTCTTCTTAATATTTCCAAACGGACGTTTTATTCACCGCTGGCCGCTTGTGCTATTTACTCCTTTTTGTATCATCCAGTTCATTAGTTTGATTTTTTCGGGCACGGCTGTTGATTTATTAAATTGGTCCAGCATGGCGAGACTGCTTTATTATGGATTCATGATTTCTGTTATGATTTATTCACAAATCTATCAATATAAAAAAATATCCAGCCAGGTCGAGCGGCAACAAACCAAATGGGTGGTCTATGGATTTTCGCTCTCATTTCTGGGGTCAATTATCATAAGCGGATTTTTTGTCTATCCGATTTTTGGCGAAAACCCAGTATCTTACCTCTATTTAAGTGCATTATTATATAGCGTTGTTGCCATCATACCATTAACATTAGCATTCGCAATTCTCCGTCATCGCTTGTGGGATATCGACCCGGTTGTGAACCGGACGATTGTGTATGGCACCTTGTCGCTGGCTATTATTCTTCTATACTCATTTTTAGTTTTCTATTTTAGCAGCATATTTAAGACAGATAACAACTTCATCATTTCCATAGTGGCAACCGCCATTGTGGCAATTCTTTTTGCGCCAATAAAAGAAAGATTGCAGCTTCTTGTGAACAGGCTGATGAAGGGAAGGCATGATGATCCGTATACCGTTCTGAAGGAACTTGGGGATCATTTGATCAAACCCATTGCGCCTGAAGAAATGCTAAACGTTGTGACAGGAACGATACGGGATGCTCTTCGCCTGCCATACGCCGGGATTTTCGTTAATATAAACGGAAAAGAGACACTTGCTGCAGCATCGGGAAAAGTAAAGTTTGATATCCACACATTACCGATTATTCATGGAGGGGAAGAACTAGGGACACTTCATTTATCAAGCAGGTCTTTAAATGAGGTATTTACTGGTGAGGACAATAAACTTATTGTTGTTCTTCTCCGCCAAGCTGGTCCCGTACTTCAAAATGTGAAAATGAATTTGGGAATGAAATTACTGGCAAATGACCTGCAGATGTCAAGGGAAAGGTTGGTGCTGGCACGTGAAGAGGAAAGGCTGCAAATCCGCCGAAACCTTCATGATGACCATGCCCCCCGGCTCATGTCATTAGCTTTTAACGTCGCGGCAGCCGAGCAATATATTGAAAGAAATCCAGCGAAAGCTTTGGAGTTAATGGAGGGGCTGCGTCAAGTAATTCGTTCAACTGTGGATGAAATTCGTACGATGGTCCATGGATTACGCCCACCGACACTCGATGAATTTGGACTGCTGGGTTCAATCCAGGCGAGGGTGGATGAAATCAGGAAAACGTCGGAAGAAGTGTCTGCCACATCGGGAGTTAGTTTCATTGAAATTTTCTTGGAAGCCCCGGAATGTTTGCCTGTATTGCCCGCAGCTGTTGAGGTTGCAGCGTACCGGATTATAACGGAAGCCCTCGTCAATTTACTCCGCCACGCGAATGCGACCAAATGTAAAGTTCGTGTAACAATTGTAGAAAACACACTAGAACTCGAGGTTACGGATAATGGTGCTGGGTTTCCTGATAAGCTGAGGCCGTCCCAAAACGGAGGAATTGGTTTAACATCGATAAGGGAGCGAGCATTGGAGCTTGGCGGGAAATGTGAAATGGAATCTTTGGAAATGGGTGGAGCACGAGTAAGGGCAGTGCTGCCTTTTTCGACAGGAGTGATGAGGGATGAGAATAGTTTTAGCTGATGACCATCCGTTGTTTCGCGGAGGAGTTAGAAATTTGATTCAAACAACGGATGACTTGGAAGTGATTGGTGAGGCTGCCACAGGAGAGGAAGCTGTAGAAATGGCGTCTTCACACCAACCGGATGTCATTGTCATGGATATACGCATGCCAGGACTAAATGGAATTGAAGCCACTCAAATCATAAAGGAAAAATTTCCGAAAATAAAGATTCTAATTGTCACGATGCTGAAAAATGATAAATCTGTTTTTACGGCAATGAAAATGGGTGCAAGCGGGTATGTGTTAAAGGATGCCGGAGAAATGGAACTCCTTCATTCCATCCGCATGGTCGGAAATGGCAGCGCCGTGTTCAGCGCGGACATTGCCGCACGGATGATGCAATATTTTTCAAAAACAGAAGAGATAGAATCGGTAAATCCTGTATTGTCCGACCTAACTGCCCGTGAAAAGGAAATATTGGAGTTGATTGTCGAGGAAAAAACAAATGCACAAATTGCTGCTAGGCTCCATTTAAGTGTGAAAACTGTAGCAAATCATGTTACGAATATACTTAATAAATTGCAGGCCTCCGACAGGCATGAGGCTAAGAAAATTTTTAAAACCTCGCAAAGCTGGGAAGAATCTGAAATGGAATCATGAAAGGAAACAACATGCGGGAAAAGAAATTTTTTGTTTACAAATCCAACTCCCGAGAGTAAGATATGATTCATAAATTTATCCAATATTTACACATTTCATATCTTACCAAACAAAGGGGAGTATTTGTGGAGTTAAAAAAGGAAAAAGGGAAGTTTATCAAACTGCATCCAGCGCAAATTCTGGTAATCGGATTTGCGGTACTTATTTTTCTAGGTACACTTTTATTAATGCTGCCCATTTCGACTTATGAAGAGGGAAAGGGCCTCCATTTTGTCGACGCCTTATTCGAGGCAACGTCGGCCGTTTGCGTTACTGGTCTCGCGGTTGTGGATACAGGAACAACCTTTACCATTTTCGGCCAGCTGGTGATGCTTTTCTTAGTCCAGATTGGCGGTTGGGGATTTATGACCATCGGCATATTCATGTTTATCATCCTCGGAAAGAAAATTGGCTTAAAAGAAAGACTGCTACTTCAAGATTCGCTAAATCTATTTACACTTTCAGGCGTGGTAAAACTCGTCTCCAGAATTATCTTTATTACTTTAATCGTAGAAATAACAGGGGCGCTTATTTTAGCCATACGCTGGTCCTTTGAGATGGCATGGACCAAAGCCTTATATTATGGATTTTTTCATTCCATATCTGCTTTTAACAATGCCGGTTTTGGCCTTGAACCAGACAATCTCAGCAAATGGGTCGGCGATCCGACCGTCAACTTAGCCATCACTTCATTATTTATCATCGGCGGTATTGGCTTTACCGTTATACTAGATGTCTGGCAGAAAAAATCTTTACGTAAACTGTCTCTTCATTCCAAAGTGGCGCTCCTTATGACATTAATCCTTAATGTTGTTGGAACAATAATTATATTAATCTCTGAATTTCATAATGCCGCAACGATTGGAAATCTAAGCTGGAACGATAAATTCTGGGCCTCCTATTTTCAAGGTGTCGTACCAAGAACAGCCGGCTTTAATACCATTGATATTGGCCATATGACGCTGTCCTCGCAAGTTTTTACGATGGCATTGATGTTTATCGGCGCTTCTTCTGGCTCTACTGGCGGAGGAATTAAGGTTACGACGTTTGCCATTATCATATTTGCCTTTTGGACTGTACTGACTAATCGAAGCGATGTCAATATTTTTAAAAGAAGAATTTCCTGGAACTTGGTCAATAAATCCTTATCGATTGGGGTGTCAGCCATCATTTTTATCTTTACGATTTTCTTTTTGCTGACCTATACAGAGGATATGCCGATGAATAAGCTGCTTTTTGAAACCATTTCAGCATTCGGAACAGTCGGATTGTCAACGGGTATCACTGGTGATTTATCACCTTATGGAAAACTTTTAATTACCTTGATGATGTTCATCGGTCGCCTTGGGCCTTTAACCATGGCATTCGCGCTCATGTCCAAGCGCCATAAGGCAAGACTTAGATATGCTGAAGAAAAGATATTAATAGGATAATTGAAATATAATCCGTGTATAGGTAAACGGCGCGGTTTATAATTATTCATCATAAAAAAATGATTTCACAGAAATGTAAGCGATTGCCAAAAAGATTGATAAATACAGGGCCTTGTGGATGTACTTCTCACTTTTACCAGCTTTTAAATAGCTTACTAACTATTATTATAGTAATAAATATTTAAATCTATCGATATTAGTGATACACTATATAAAGGAATTAATTGATCCAGAAAAGGTGTGTAACTAGTCGCGCCTTAGCTTGCTGTTTGCTTTAAGCATAGGCGCCAGCATCCTTTCTGCAAATCATAGCATATAAGGGATGGGAAAAATGAGTAGCAGACAAACTGAAACAGACGTTATCTTAATTGGTGCCGGAATCATGAGTGCCACTTTAGGGACACTCTTAAAGGAATTAGTACCGGACTGGAAAATTACAGTTTTTGAAAAGCTTGAAAAAGCAGGCGAGGAAAGCTCGAACGAATGGAATAATGCAGGAACTGGACATTCTGCCCTGTGCGAGTTGAACTACACTGTAGAAAAACCAGACGGATCAATAGATATTAACAAAGCTATCAAAATTAATGAACAGTTTCAGGTTTCACGACAGTTTTGGTCTTATCTTGTTAACAGTGATCTGATCCGCAATCCGCACGATTTTATTATGCCGCTGCCACATATGAGTATGGTACAAGGGAAAAATAATGTAGAGTTCTTGAAAAAACGTTTTGAAGCACTCTCAAACAATCCATTGTTCCAAGGGATGGAATATTCCGATGAGCCGAAAAAATTGCAAGAATGGATTCCGCTTATAATGGAAGGCCGGACTTCAAAGGAACCAATAGCGGCTACAAAAATTGACTCTGGTACGGATGTTAACTTTGGTGCTTTAACACGCATGTTGACTGAACACTTAAAGAACCAAAACGTTGAAATCAAATACAAACATCAAGTTGATGATATTAAACGTACTGAGGATGGCCTATGGGGATTAAAAGTGTGGAATATGGAAACCGGTGAAATTGAACGCCATACTGCAAAATTTATCTTTATTGGCGGCGGAGGCGGCTCCTTGCCTTTACTGCAAAAAACTGGTATTCCTGAAAGTAAACATGTTGGAGGATTCCCTGTAAGTGGACTATTCTTAGTATGTAACAATCCTGAGGTTGTAAACAAGCATCATGCAAAAGTATACGGCAAGGCTGCGGTTGGTGCTCCTCCAATGTCAGTGCCACATCTTGACACACGATTTATCGATAACAAAAAATCACTATTGTTTGGACCATTTGCGGGCTTTTCACCAAAATTTTTGAAAACTGGTTCAAATATGGACTTATTAGGTTCTGTAAAACCAAATAATGTCATTACGATGTTGGCTGCAGGTGCCAAAAACATTCCATTAACAAAATACTTGATCCAACAACTAATGTTATCGAAGGAACAGCGTATCGAAGAACTGCGCGAATTTATTCCAAATGCAAAAAGCGAAGATTGGGATATCGTGGTAGCTGGACAACGTGTACAAGTTATTAAAGATACGGAAGCAGGCGGTAAAGGAACGCTTCAATTTGGTACTGAAGTGGTCACTGCAACAGATGGCTCAGTCGCAGCATTGCTCGGTGCTTCACCAGGTGCATCAACAGCTGTTTCCGTCATGCTCGAGATCATAAAAAAATGTTTCCCTCAGCACCTAGAAGCGTGGGAACCAAAAATAAAAGAAATGATTCCATCTTACGGCGTTTCACTAGTGGACAACCCAGAGCTTTTCGACGAAATTCATGCTTCAACAGCGTTTGCACTTGGCTTAAGTAAAGGACGCGCACCTGTAAACAATAAGAAGGATTTATCGAAAGAGAAACGTAGTGTAGAAAAGGAACCTGTATCAGTTTAAAAGTTCATGGGAAGTTTTATGGGGACGGTTCTTCTGCATCAGAGCAGAAGAACCGTCCCCATTTTTCATTTTTGTATGACTTTAGATACCTATTCAGTTTTTTAGCAGAATAGTATAATGCAATTAAAATAGAAACTAATTGATGGATGTGATGTCATGTCATGGAAAAACATAAAACCCCCTCGGTCATGATGATTTTTCGAATCATCCTGATCATTATGGCTTCGATTGATATTATGGGGCAGTCTCCTTCTTCGATACCTTTAAAGGGGGCTTTCATTATAGGATTGGTTATTTTGCATTTAAATGATATTTACAGAAATTATTACCAACTATATGAAAAAAATCGTATAATCTACTATATATCGATGTCGGTAAGTATTATAGCAATCGGTTTATATGTGATTCAATTTGATAACATACCGCTAAATATTTATTTTATTTTTCCAATCGTAGAAATTTTTATTTATCTGCCGACTATACAAATTGGCCTTGTTATTCTTCATATTTTCATGTTTGTGATCGGCATGTTTGCTCTTAAGGCAGGAATCCAGCAAGCATTAATCCCTTACTTTGCTTTGATGGCGCTTATCTACCTCGTTCGGAGCAACAGCAGGGAAAGGGAGAAGGGAAATCTGCTCAATGCTGAATTAATGGAGGCTAATGTCAAACTGAAGGAAATCACGATTATAAAAGAGCGGACTAGAATTGCCCAGGAGCTCCACGATTCCATCGGCCATGCCCTGATCGCCTTAAAAATGCACCTAGAATTTGCCGATAATATGATGGAATCAAATCCAGAAAAAGCAAAGGATGTCATGAAGAAAGCCTTAGTCATTTCGCAAACATCGATTACGAACCTTCGTAAAGCAGTTGATGTTTTAAAGGATAATCAGGCATGGAAAGATAAGGTTAAGCTGCGCGACTCTATTGAGGATTTAATAGATAGCTTACAAACCGCCGGCAGATTACAATTTGAATTATTTTTCGATGACACCGTTGAGTTCGCAAGCCGCGACATTCAAAATGGAATTTTTGAAACTGTGAGGGAAGCCATTACAAACGGGATTAAACACGGGAATACCCATACGTTTCATATTGATATTTTTGTAAATGAAAAAAAGGTGCTGTTGAAAGTAGAGGACGACGGGGAAGGCTGTACTGATATTAAAAAATCCCACGGCCTGCGGGGAATGGAGGAACGAATCCATTTATTGAACGGGAGTATTCAGTTTGTGTCGGCCAAGGGACACGGTTTTGCGGTGGAAGCGGAAATTCCATTTGTGACAAATGTGGAGTGATGAAAAGTGATTGACGTGATAATTGTAGATGACCAGGGAATTGTCAGGGATGGTTTAAAAATGTTGCTTAGTTTAAATGAAGAGATTCGGATCATCGGGGAAGCAACGAATGGGGAAGAACTTCTTGTATTTTTGGAAAGAATGACGCCTAATGTGATACTCATGGACATCAGAATGCCTGTCATGAATGGCATCGAGGCTACAAAAGCAGTTAAGGAAAAATATCCAAATGTGAAAGTAATCATCTTAACCACCTTTAATGAAGATGAGTATATTTTTAATGGACTGAAGAATGGGGCAGACGGTTTTATTCTAAAGGACTCTGACCTAAAAGAGATTATTAAGGCAATAAAGGCTGCACACGAAGGAACGCTACTACTTCATTCAGATGTAACAAGTAAACTAATCAGCGCCCTCCGGAATGTTCCTGAATCTCCGCAGGCACCTACCGCGGAAAAGAAAGACTTGTCCAAAATACTTACACCAAGAGAAATAGAAGTCGTTGAACAAATTATGCAAGGAAAAAGCAACAAGACCATCAGCGCGACATTATTTTTAACAGAAGGAACAGTTAAAAACTATGTTTCCCGCATTCTAGATAAGCTAGAACTCAAAAGCCGTTCAGAGTTGATTATTTATTTAAAGGAAAAGTGAGGCATGAGGACGGTTCTTATGGTTCATGGCCCTTTATCAGAAATACTGAATGAGTATTCTACATGGACAAGGATTGATAGTTACAGTCACAATTTATTTTGTTAATGATGATGATTTCATTAATCCTAAATATAATGCAAGGAATGCAATTATATAAAGACTAATTGAGGGGAGTTTAGAAGTGAAGAAAATAACAGTTGAAAACTTGGTTGAGAAGTTTTCATTGAAGGTACTTGCTGGCGAAAGTCAGCTTCAGAATGTGATAACGCAATCACGGGTGCATCGTCCGGGCTTGGAATTTGTTGGCCATTTTGACTTTTTTCCAACAGAGCGAGTTCAAATTTTAGGAAAAAAGGAAGTTACTTATTTACATAGGTTAAGTAAAGAGGAACGTAAAATCCGAATCGGAAATATTGTCCATTATCATCCGCCATGCTTTATCGTAACTTGTGGTGAAGAAGGACTTACCTATTTGAATCAACATTGTGTTGAACAGGGCATCCCCTTGTTGTTGACAAATAAGCCTGAGATTACATCAGAGTTTATTCCCAAATTGGATGCGTATTTGGTGAAAGAATTAGCACCGGAAATTGCTGTGCATGGAGTTTGTATGAATGTATCCGGTATTGGGGTTTTAATTCGAGGGAATTCGGGGGTTGGAAAAAGCGAGACAGCGCACACCTTAATCCGCCGGGGACATCGGCTGGTTGCGGATGATATTGTTGTTCTAAAAAAGCTTAGTCATCAAACCATTCTGGGTACTCACGATGAGAAAACCAAGGAGTTTTTGGCTCTTCGCAGTATTGGGCTGCTGAATGTGGTTCGGTTATATGGACGCAAGGCTTTTCAGGACGAGACACGAATCGCGCTGGATATTAATTTGACCAGATGGGAAAAAGATGCCTTGTATAACGATTTGGATCAAGAAGTTCACTCTACAGACTATATGGGTGTTAAGATTCCTTCCATTGAAATCCAACTCCAGCCAGGACGAGATGTAGCAGGGTTAATCGAGGCAGCGGCAAATAACTGGTATTTGAAGCAGCAAGGTTACAGCGCCGCAGAAGAGTTCCTGAGTAGGATAGAGGCTGATATTACGAATTCTAGTATTGAATGAATACAAAGGGACGGTTCTTGTGCATCATTGGATGCACAAAAACCGTCCCTATTTTTCAAGTTTCCGATATACAAGCGCAAGCACCATTGATGGGATGGAACAAACAATCATGCCAATATATGCGAATCGCGGCTCGATTTCATATAGATACCCGCCGAATATAGTGAATACCGCTGTGCTCCAGCTTAGTGCAAGTGCTGAGTACATGCCTTGCGCATTCGGAATCTGCAGGTGGGGAATATTTTTTATCAAGTATTTCATAAAAGCGTAATGGCACATGGCGAACGAAAGTGCATGCAAAATTTGCGAGATAGAGAAAACAATTACATTTGGAAAAGCAAAAACCAAAATCCAACGAACGGTTGAACCAAGTGATGACAGTGCCAGTAAAAAGCCTGTAGAAAAACGTTGAAAGTACCGATCGGCAATTAAGAAGAAAATGATTTCTGCAATGACCGCAATGTTAAGGATTAAACCTATTAAATATTTTGGTGAATGTATTTCTTGTAAAAAAATATAGCCATAAGTGTAATAGGTAGCATGAGCCGCTTGCAGTAAGATCACTATCGCAAGCACCAAACCGAAGTGTTTAATGCGAAATAGGTTTAACATTCTTGCTCTTTTTGTTTGGTTCGGTTGTGGTTTTTCAGACAAGACAAGTGGTGCCGGCATAAGGCCAAGACCAACTAATACTATCGTGCCGAGTAAAAGCGACCAAAAAATGACGACATCCCCAAGTGCCCCTGTAAAGACTGTTAAGACCATGCCAGACGCAACAAACCCGATGGACCCCCAAGAACGGCTTCTTCCATAATGTTTTAATTGCTTACTTTGTACAAGAACACCAGCCGCAGTATCCAATGCAGGCATTAATGTCGGGTAAAAAAGGTTTAATAGCAGCGTTACCATTAGCAAACTGGAATAGGAATTCGCGGGAATATAACACAGCATCGAAAGAAAAGTGCCGATTGCCATCCCGTTTAATAGTGTTCTGCTGCTGAACTTCCCCGAAAAATATGGATACACAAATAGTGTAGAAAGTCCTCTTACAACCAAGCCTAAACTCATAATCAAACTGGCTTGTGAAATGGAAATTCCCTTTATATGAATCATCCATCCCGTCCAATAGGGGAGGAAGACGCCCCATGTTAAAAAAAATGTAAAAAACTGACTGCTCATCCAGCGTTGTGTGTTCATTCTGTTTCACCTCTGATTTGCATGTTATCATGCGGTACCATACAATAATATGAGATATCTCATATTTCTGAGGTGGATTATGGAAATTTATAAAAATGAAAAAAGAAAACGATATTTGGAAGATCACTCCATTGCCCATTTATTTTCTTTTCCAATCGTTGAGTTTGTAGAAGTGCGAGAATATAAACGAGATGAGTGGATTATTCAGGAGGGGATGAGGCCGGATTTCTTATTTTATGTCATCGAAGGAAAAGCAAAAATTTATATAACGCATTTAAATGGAAAGGTTTCATTAATAAACTTTATCAATGAGAATGAATTTGTAGGAGAAATGGAATTATTAAACGATGTGTATTATACAAAAGGGATTCAAGCGACTACGAAGACGGTCTGCTTTGCACTCCCTTTTCATCGCTGCCGTGCACAGCTCCTCGAAGATGTGGTATTCTTGCGTGAATTAACGAAGTTTTTAAGTGTCAAAGCTACAAAAATGGCCGCAAAGTATTCGCAAACCCTCGCGTTCCCGCTGGAAAACCGGTTTGCCGAATTTATTTTGCAAACCGCTGATGAAGGAGTATATAAGGAAAAACACATAACGGTATGTGACTTTTTAGGTGTCTCCTACCGCCACCTCCTGCATGTCCTCGCGCAATTTTGCGATAAAGGATATTTGCAAAAGGAAGGGCGCCACTACCGCATTATAAAGAAATCCGCCTTAGTCGAACTGGCTGGAATGTTGAGGATAGAATGAAACATAGGGACGGTTCTTGTGCATCAAATGATGCGCAAGAACCGTCCCCATAAATCCATTTTAATTTGCAACCGTATTGGTTTGTTTATTTTTTTGCTGTTCTAATTGTTTGACCGCCTCATTGCTAGTATCGACGCGCTTAACGAATAACGCTAAGATGAGGGCAACAATATTGATTCCAAGTGCTACATAGAATGAATATTGAATGCCTGCTAATAAAGCCTTTTGTGTTAATAGCGCTTTTGAAGCAGCAGTAAAGGTTGTTAGGTCAACACCAGACATTAGGCTTGTAGCTTCCGATTTTGTAACGGAATTCATAATTGTTACTAGAACGGCTGTACCAATGGAACCAGATACTTGCTGAGCTGTATTGTTAACAGCTGTACCGTGTGGGTTTAAGCGCGTCGGTAATTGATTGAGGCCGTTTGTCATAATTGGCATCATCACCATTGACATACCTAACATACGCAAAGTGTAAACAGGTATAATATAGGTATAACTAGAGTCGATTTGCAGGTTTGCCAGCATATAAGTAGAAATGGCTGTGACTAAAAGACCTGATACACCTAGAATGCGTGGACCAAATTTATCGAATAACTTACCTGTAATCGGCGACATAATCCCCATTACAATCGCACCAGGCAGCATCATTAAACCTGAATCAAGCGGGGAAATACCACGAACATTTTGAACATATGCCGGTGTTAAAATCATGCCGGAGAACATGGCCACTGCATTGACAATCGCAATGACAGAGCCAAGTGCAAACATTGGGTACTTGTAGACACGTAAATCTAATAATGGTTCATCCATTTTCAATTGACGGACGATAAAGGAAATTAGTGCAACAGCTCCAACGATTAAAGTGGTTAAGACGATTGTGTCTGTCCAGCCGTCTGAGCTTGCAGAACTGAAACCATATAACAAACCACCAAAGCCGATAGAAGATAATATAACAGAAAAATAATCCAGCTTTGCATTTTTATTTTGTTCCATTACATTCTCAAGCTTCCAAATGGCTAATAGTAAACTAATGATAGCTAACGGTAAAATCATTTCGAAAAGTAATCGCCAATCATAATTTTCTACAATATAACCGGATAATGTCGGGCCGATTGCAGGGGCTGTAATCATGACTAATCCGAAAACACCCATTGCTGTCCCGCGTTTTTCTCGTGGGAAACTGATCAGCATCACATTCATTAACAAAGGTCCCATTACGGAAGAACCTGCTGCCTGGATTAAACGTCCGGTAAGTAATACACTAAAGTTTGGAGCATAGGCTGCTAATGCAGTACCTAGAGTGAAAATGGCGAGCGATGTTATAAATAAACGGCGATTCGAAAAGCGTGTTAACAAAAATGCTGATGCTGGAATTAAAACGCCGCTAACCAGCATATACCCTGTTGCAAGCCACTGGATAGTGGAATAATCTTTAATATTTAAATCTACCATCATTGATGGCAGAGCCACATTTAAAAGTGAATTATTTAAAAATGATACAAATGCTCCGACGAATAAAATCGCTAGCATTAAATAGGGTGTTTTCTTTTGTTGTATTGTTGAATCCATATATGATTCTCCTCTTTTATATTTTTTTAAGCATTATAGGCCGTTTACAAATCGCTGCCTTAATACCTTGTTGCCTAAGCCTTTCTACAATCTTTTTTAAATCAACATGCTCTTTTTTAATTCCTTCAAGGGAATTCATCGGGGTTCTTCCTTGTATAACCCTCGCTTTATTAGGTCAAGTTGAACTTGATAATTTTGAAGAGCCTCCTCGTCCGTTAAATCCTTCACAAACATTTGAACAAGGTTATGAAAGGTTACAGCGGTTATTATTTTTATAACGTGATGCAGCTCTTGTTCATCCTTAATATTTAAATTTCCTTTGTTAATTAAGCTAACCATATCTAAATAACGATTCTTCTGATCTTCTTCATAAATGTTATTAGCCAAAGTTTTTTCCAGTTTATAGTTCATATTTAAAAAAGCATTTTTAAAAAGATTTTGATGCTCTGGATTCCTGTGATACTTAATCATAAGTTGAAATGAATCAATAAAAGTATCAAATAAATCACCGTTATTCACATATAAGCTTGAAACAAATCGCTCATAATTGATTTGGGAGAGCCGGCTTAACAAATAATAAAACAAATCCTCTTTGTCCTCGAAATATTGGTAAAAACTGCCTCTCGGTATCCCAGCATCTTTGATAATGTTAGCAATAGATGCTTCATGTAGCGGGACTCTGGAGAATTCTTTCCTGGCGGATTGAATTAAAGTATCCTGTTTATCTTTAGGTAAATGAAAAAACGTTTGTTTAGGCATCAATATTCTCCTATCTGGGATGTGACACTGTGTCACAATTCTTGATAAGAAGTATTATATGTGACACGTTGTCATAAGTCAATAACGAAAGTGACAATGTGTCATATTTATTTAGTAAATCGAAAAGCACAATTCAAACAATATTCTGAAAAAGGTGATAAAATGGAAAATGTGAAATAATTTTAATCATTAATACATTATTTAGGGGAGGTACTTAAAAACATGGAGCAATTGTCCAGAACAAAGACGGTCCTTGGCATTGCTTTTGTTGTTCTGATTTGGGGAACAATGTGGCCGGTTTACAAAGTGTCTCTCAACTATTCGCCGCCGATGCTTTTTGCCGGATTGCGTGGAGTGATTGGCGGGGTTTTTTTGGCGTTAATTTTAATCCCGCAATGGCGAAAAATCCAATGGAAAAAAACGTGGTTTATTTATCTTATTTCAACTTTTTTTAATATCCTTATGTTCAATGGCATCCAGATGATTGGCTTGCAGTATCTTCCTTCCGGCTTATTTAGCGTTATTGTGTATCTGCAGCCCGTGCTTGTGGTTTTGCTAGCTTGGCTGTGGCTGAAGGAATCCTTATCAGTAAAGAAAATTCTAGGCATGGTCATTGGATTTCTTGGCGTAGTCGTGGTAAGTCTTGATGGGATGTCGGGAAAAATTTCTGTAATTGGAATTATTCTAGCACTTATTACCGGTATCGGCTGGGCCATCGGAACTGTCTATGTGAAAAAAACTAGTGCACTTGTGCACAACCTATGGCTTGTAGCCATCCAAAATATGATTGGAGGCTTGCTTATGTTCGGTTATGGAGCATACACTGAAAACGTCCATGCCATTAACTGGACCATATCATTTGTCTGGAGCCTATTATACGCCGGAATCTTTGGAGTAACATTGGCAACGGCGGCCTACCTGAAATTGATGAGTGCTGGTGAAGCAAGTAAGGTTGGTTCCTTCACATTCCTGGTGCCAATGATCAGCGTTGTTATCGGTACATTTATGCTAAAAGAACCGTTTACCGCCAGTTTATTTGGCGGCATGATATTAATTCTGTTAAGCATTTACCTTATTAACCACAAAGTCTCACGAAAAACGGCTGCAGATATGGGAATGCGGCATGCAAACTAATGAAGCGAAGGTGGGTCTTGTCAAACCAAAGATCCGCTTTTTTATTTGAAATATTGAAGGAGTTTTTCCTATTCAAAAGAAAGCCGCCAATTATGGCGGCTTTTGACGTCAACTTGTCAAGCTTTGATGCTTTAAAAGGTATCTAGAATATTAAATTTATCAATTCTTCGCGATGAAAATGTGAACCATTTTGATTCTATTGATGAATTGCATCAAACGCTTGTTAGCCAAATGAAGGAAAAAACTACTGTCCTTATTAAAGGGTATTTTGGAATGCAGAATGCAATGAAAGTAAAAATGATTGATACAGCTATGTTTTTAAGAGACTATTTTAAATATTTCAAAAGAAAAAGCATGGATTCAGGTCCATGCTTTTTCTTTTTGACTAGGAGAATTCCTCTCAATTCTTACCTGTTTTTTCCATCACTGCAAAGTAGTTATTTTCGCTGTCTGCAAAATTAAACACCTTACCATTGGGCATATTAACAATTTCTCCAACTGTAACGTTTTTGTTTGATAAGTCGCTATGTAATTGCTCAAGATTTTTTGTGAAAAACATTAAAGAGGGCGTGCCTAGGTTTAACTCAGGTGCCATTTTAGAAACGAATTCTTTATTGTGCAGAATGATGCTTGTCTCAGCCTGATTAGTCGGGGCGACTTCAATCCAACGCATGCCTTGACCGTTATCTTCTTCTGAAATAACCGTAAATCCAACCTTTTCTGTCCAAAATTTTACCGCTTCATCCTGATTGTTAACATAAACCATAACTTGACCTAAAATATTAATCATAAAATTCACTCCTATCAATTTGATTTTATTATACCTAATATTGACACAAAGGAAGAGGGGGATACTTCTTTAAATTTTTAATAAGCCCGTTCCAACTGATGCATCCGCTCCAATATTCTCCGTTTCCGATACAGCATAATCCCTGTTTCCGCAACATCCCCAATAAGTGATTTATTAACAAATGCCCCAAAAATAATTCCGGCAATCGGAATCATTTGAAACAGCTTTTTCCAGCCAAAGTTGTCCCGATAGGTCATGACAACCTCACGCCAGCCCTGCAACTGAGAAAAAACCTGTGCATTTTGTTTTTCTTCATCAAAAGCCGCAAGTTCATCTAGAATGGCTTTTTTCCCGACAATATCTGAAGAAGCAAACTGCAGACATTTTACAATAAAGATTCGCTCCGATTTTTCCCTAGGGTCGTATCCATAACACAATGCGACTTCTTGTAGTACTTTTAGGGACATACCGATTAGCAGGGGAATATCGATAGCGAGTGTAAAGATTCCGCCAATCCCGGTTGTGGCACCTTGAACAGTAGCCATATTGGTTCGCGAATTTCGAATTTGCTCGGCTACTGCATCCATTTTGCGGATTGGCATCGCCTGTACTTGATTAAAACTTACCACATCACGGTCAAACTTTTTTAAAATACCATCCTCATTAATCAAGTACTGTCCGCCCGTTTGTATGTATCCTCCCAATTCATCAATGGCTGTGCCAAGCTTTTCCTGAATTGATTTCGGGGTAAGTTTATCAAGCAAAACAAAGGGAAGGCGGCCGATTTTCTCCCAGAACCATAAGCCCTTTTGATCCTTTTCCCATTTTTCAATCTTCCGTAATTCACTTTTTAAAAAATCAGCTGAGTCCATTGCTGTCAAAAAAATCAACTCCAAATCGATTAATTTCTTAATGTTTATACGTTTCAACCATAAGAGTAGTTTCAACCAATTTGTCCAAAAACATTTGTTTAAAAACCATCACGTTGACTGTATAGTTCAAAATGTGATATAGTAAACATAAAATAGGAAGGGGTGAGTAAGTTGGGAAGTTGTATCGAATTGGTGAACTAGCAGCAGTTATGAACATCTCCAAACGAACAATCGATTACTACACCCAAATAGGCTTACTAAACCCTGTGCGGGCAAATTCAAATTATCGATTGTACGGAGAAGAGAGCGTCCAAGTCTTAAAATTAGTGGAGCATTACAAAAATTTGAATATGCCGCTTGAAGAAATCAAGTCATTCATCGAACTGATGAAAGCGGACTGCGGCATTGACAAAGAAAAAGTAGAAAAACACGTGGATCAGATTGCCAACATTATGCAGCATCTGAAAGAGGAAATTAAAATCATCGAACCATTTCTGCAAAAATTAAACGAGCATGAAAAAGAAATGGTTGTCAATAAGCTGTCACCGCAGGGTGTCACGTTGGCACAAACCTTGTTATTACTATTAAACTAATTTTTTCAAAAAACAGGAGGTGTATTCCTTGCTTACATTTTGTAAGTAAGGATTCTATTGACCATTATTAATTTATTTGTAATTGCTATTTTAATAGCTTTTACTGCATTTTTCGTAGCTTACGAATTTGCTATTGTTAAAGTCCGCAGCACGCGGATTGATCAGCTTGTGGCCGAGGGAAATAAAAGTGCCATTGCTGCAAGAAAAATTATTTCAAATCTTGATGAATATTTATCTGCCTGTCAATTGGGTATTACCGTAACAGCTTTAGGTTTAGGGTGGTTGGGAGAACCGACAGTGGAACATATATTACATCCGCTGTTCAATAGCTTGAGCATGCCGGAATCAGTGACGACAATTGCTTCGTTTGTAATTGCCTTTACATTGGTCACTTTTATTCACGTGGTAGTCGGGGAGCTTGCACCGAAAACTTTGGCCATTCAAAAAGCTGAGAAAGTTACATTAATATTGGCAAGGCCGATGATTCTTTTTTATAAAATTGCATATCCGTTTGTAAAAGCATTAAACGGATCGGCCCGTTTTATTACAGGACTCTTTGGATTGAAGCTTGCCTCAGAACACGAGCAGGCACACTCCGAAGAAGAGCTGCAAATCATCATTTCCGAAAGCTTTAAAAGCGGGGAAATTAATCAATCGGAATATCATTATGTAAACAATATTTTTGAATTTAACAATCGAATTGCCAAAGAAATCATGGTACCAAGGACCGAAATAGCAGCGTTTGACAAATCGCAAACTGTAGCCGAATGTCTCGAAATTATGAAGAAAGAGAATTACACGAGATACCCGGTGATCGATGGCGAGAAAGATAACATTGTCGGTATGGTAAATATGAAGGAAGTCTTAACGGACTTTATCTCTGGTAATCAGTTGGACGCAACGATTGACCAATATGTCCGTCCTGTCATTCAGGTATTTGAATCGATTGATATTGACAAGCTTTTGGTTAAAATGCAAAAAGAACGGATTCATATGGCGATTTTGATGGACGAATATGGCGGTACGGCCGGATTGGTGACTGTTGAGGACATTTTGGAAGAAATCGTCGGTGAAATCCGCGACGAATTTGACGCTGACGAAATGCCTGACATCAATCATATCAACGAAAACAAAACCATCGTGGATGGTAAAGTGCTGATTGAAGAAGTTAACGATTTATTTGGACTCGACCTCGATGATTCAGAAATGGATACCATCGGAGGCTGGGTTCTATCCGAAAAAATTGACGTTAGCGAAGGGGACAAAATACAATACGGAGACTTTGCATTTAAAGTCCTCGAAGTCGACGGCTACCATATTAAAACGTTGGAAATTGAAAAATTAGAACCACAGGCCACGCCTGCATAATATATAAGGATTCCCCTTGGTGCCTGAAAGGCACCAAGGGGAATCCTTTTTTTGGTTTAATTGGCTGGTTTTTTATTGTATGGAGTACAGTATTTAATTGAGAAAATAAAAAGATATCCCAAAACTGAATACTGAGCTTTTTGCGTATATAAATCGTAAACGCTTGAGGAAAACCTCAAGCGTCATTAGATGCCCATTGCAGGCAATCGAGCTATCCCTGTATAAACGGCCGGTTCTTTAAATGCCCTGAGTGCTCCTTCATGTACATATAAAACAATTCGTAGCGGACCCATCTAATCGGGAATTTGAAGGCAAGCTCATTTTTCTTATTGTAGACGAGCACGCTTTTCTTGTCGTACTCAACCCTTTTGATTTCATGAATACCAATGCTTTGTTGGTTGGCACCATCCTGCTTTACGAGCTGCTGGCCAATAATCAATACTTTTCTCTTTTTATTTTTATAGAATTCAAAATAACACAGCGCGCCGCCAACCACGGTGAAGAGAATCGAAATAAGAAGGGAGTTTTCCGTAAATCCGGATAATATTTCGCGTATCCAATGCACAATTGCCAGAGCGATAAAGAACCATGCACCTCTACTAAGCTTAGGAGAGCTTTGGAAGTATACACTATTATCATAATTCTGCTTTTCTTCGGCCCGTTCCTTGAAAAAGTCTTGTTTGTGCTTTTCAATCGGGGCTGAATCAAATTCCACATAATCCGTATAGGAATCGTTCCAAAGGACGGCGGTATCTTCTCCATCTTCAAGGGCATACGCACCTACCCAACCCACATACTCACGGTCATGCTCCTTAAAGCTCATTAAATAGTACCGCACAGGCTGGCCATAGTAATTTTCCATCTCCAATTTATCTTGAACCTGGATGTCGTCCGGATAATGGACAATCCCATCGTCTTCCTCCGGCAATTTGATAATGGTGGTAAAAAGACGGGTCTTGGCCAAATGAGGCTGCTTGCCCTCATGAATAGGGTAGAGGTGCTCCATATTACGATCCTTCAATTCCCAGTAGACCATTTCTGCCGTTTCGATATGCGTGGAGCACTCCTTTAAGATGCTGTCATCGTAAGGAAGGTTTTTAACAATGCACAGAAGGAGCGCTTCTGTTTTTAAAAATGGGTCACGGAATTTTAAAGCCTGCTGAAGTTCTATTTCCACCTCAGGAGTAAAATAATATTCTATCAAATTTAAGAACAGCCTCATACGATTCCTAACAATGAAATAACTGTCCTTCCAGGCGGTATACACATATTTCGTGGAATAATCCCGATCAAATTTCAAATATTCCTGTTTTTCTTTCACGTAATCTTCTAACAAAATGGGCAGAACTATATCTTTTTGATATCCCTTTTCATAACCCGAGGCATTCAACGACAGCAGCATGTCATAGGTTGAAAATTTAAAACGCTGGGATTCAAGCATGTCCAGTGAGGCATCAAGAACCCCTTTTAGCAATGCGGGATAGGGCGCCAATTGCCGGTAAGGGATAATAAAATCATTTGTCTTGATTAATTGAACAATTTTTTCTTCCAAAAAAGAAAAAATCTCTTCGTCTTCCGTTAAAATTAAGAAGTCAATTGCCCGTTCTTTCGCCTGAATGTCAAAACTATCAAAATGCCTGATAAGGCCCTCGGCAACTTCCGGTCTGAAAAAATCGCAAACGAAATCGATGAGGAAATAGGAAGGGTTATCCCAATGGTCGACGCGCTCGGGAAACTTGGAAGCCGCCGTTTTGATCATATTTTTCAAAAGATCAATCTGTACCTCTAGCCCTTCCTGCTGTTTATATTCAACTAGCTGTCCAAGGGCTTCATACCTTTTCTGCGGATTTTGGCTTTTCACTTGTCTTAGAATATTGCGCAGCTTGAATTCGTACAAATGCCTCACCAGCCTTGTAATCTAGTAAAATTTTACTCTTTCATTTCATTTTATTCCATTTCTATACATACGGCAATTGTAAAAATGGAGGATAAATGGCAGGTGTTCTTATTATAAGAAACTATTGACAGTTTTTTGATTTTTGCGATTATAGAAATAGAATTATATAGAAATTTCTCAGGGGGAGTCTATGTCTAAACCGAATATATGACCTTTTTCAGCCTTCGCTTCAGGATGGCTGGAACCAAACTAAATCGTACGATATCAACTGCTTTTTTCTCGTTGCCTTTTTCGGTGGTCTAATTCCCATGATGGTGCTTGGCATTAGGAGTGTTAACGGAGATTATGGGAGGGGGCAGCGAAAGGCTTATTACTATGGAAGATTTTCTAGATGCCATCGAGGTAACGAAACCAACGACGATCGAATGGTTAACAACCATTAAGAATTACATTAAGTACGCAAACCAAGGCTGCCATTATAGTGAGGCTGCAGCTTTTATTAAGGAGAATTTATAGATTTCTTGTAATGATACACAATAAGGCTTGGGCTAGCACAAGCTTTATTTTCTTTTGTTGTTTTTATATATAAGTCTAAATTGGTGTAATATGGATAATATTAGAAAAATTTTTAAGGGGCTATAACATGAGCGTCTTGACATCCTTTTTCAATATAATACTAATGAGTTTGCTTGAATTAGTATACCTTTTCGGAATCATCATTTTGGTAGGCTTGATTTTGGGTGTGTTGGAACGGTCTTCCAATTCCTTATTGTTTCGGGCATTTGGAGTAAAAGGAGTGCTCGCTACGGCGTGGATTGGTGTTCCTATTCATGAAATTGGGCATCTGCTGCAGTGCTTTTTATGGGGGCATAAGGTGACACAAGTGAAGCTGCTTCAGCTTAATAGCCCTGATGGCACGCTTGGTTTCGTGCGTCACCAATATAACACGAACAGTATATATCAGCAGGCGGGGAATTTTTTTATAGGGTTAGGGCCAATTTTTAGCGGCATAGGGTCGTTGTTATTAGGAATGTATTTGCTAGTTCCACAATCTTTTGCAACACTTGATTCTTTTATTGCACAGCATCTAACCTTTGAAAAAGTGGATTTGCCATTACTATTGACCGTATGGGAAATAGTAGTTGTTTTTAGCAAAAATTTATTTACCATAGAAAATTTCCTAAACCCGTTATTTTGGGTTTATTTTGTATTGGCCATCTGTATCTCTTCGCATATAGCTTTAAGCTGGGCAGACATTAAAGGCTCCGCCAGAGGTCTTGGGATGATTTTCTTTCTGCTTGTCCTATGGAATGTGACGGCCAGAATCTTTGGTTTTGATACGTACCATGCCGTTACCAAGCTGGCGGAGTATAATGCCTATGTGCTTGCTTTTTCCAGCATCGCATTAACTTTTTCTTTTTTAACATGGGTAATTAGCTATCTACTTTACCAGGTGAAAATACGGTTGGCCAATCGATGAAAATAGCCGTGACATATTTTTGTTGTTTTTTTAACTGCTGTGCTTTAATCCTTTAATGGTAGATAATTTTATTTTTCTGTTGGCCATGATCCCTAAACGAATCGAAATTCCAATTGAAACAATGGCAAGAATTGCAATCATGTAGACAACCCCGTGCCATCCGAATTGACTGTACATTGTTCCACTTGCTGTTCCTCCAATGCTCGAACCCGCATAATAGAAAAATAAGTATAACGATGCGGCTTGTGCCTTATCGTGAGTTGCGGCTTTGCCGACCCAGCCGCTGGCAATCGAATGACCGGCGAAAAATCCGTAGGTGAAGATGGCAATCCCCAAGATTTTGATCCATAAATGGGTGTTTAGCGTGATGCAGGCACCAACCAATAAGATGACCAAAGACAGCTGCAAAATTTTCTTTTTCCCATGCTGGTCCGCCAGCATACCCATCCAAGTGGAGCTAAAGGTTCCTACTAAATACACGATGAAAATAAATCCAACCAGGGTTTGGCTTAATGAATAAGGAGGTTTAATGAGCTCAAAGCCAATATAGTTGTATAAAGAAACAAAGCTGCCCATTAATAAAAATCCAATGATAAATAGATAAATGAGACCCGGTTCCTTAAATTGGCTAAACAATGAAAATGCCAGTTTTTTAATGGCTAATTTTTGCGGTGTGAAATGTGTAGATTTAGGCAAAATCAGCCAGAAAACAAAGCTTGCCAGTAAACTAATAATGCCAACGCCAATTAAGGCAACATGCCAGCTGAAATAATCGGTTAAAATGCCGCTGATAATCCTTCCTGCCATTCCGCCAATGGAATTCCCGCTGATATATAACCCCATTGCCATTCCTAAGCTTTTGCCTTCAATTTCCTCGCCTAAATAGGCCATTGCTACAGCCGGCAGGCCAGCAAGCGCAATGCCTTGTAAGATCCGACTTAAAATCAGTAAATGAAAATTGGGTGTAAAAGCCGTTAAAATGGATAGGATGGACGAGGTAAATAATGCGATCGTCATAATGGATTTACGTCCAAATACCTCCGATAAAGACCCGGCTATTAAAAGACTGATAGATAAGGCAATCGTAGTGGAAGACAAACTTAAACTGGAAACCGCCGGAGAAATATGAAATTCCTGAGCAAAATCCGGCAGCAGGGGCTGTGTTCCCCAAAGAATGGCAAAGGTACTAAAACCGCCTGCAAATAATGCTAGGTTTACCCTTTTAAATGTGCGTGTTCCACGTTGAATGTAACTCATTTTTTGAAGACTCCTTTATTTTGTTTTAACTAGATGCTGAACAAATTCTTTAAAGCGCTCGACAACTGGAGATGAGTACCCATCCTTCAACCAAGCAATTCCAATGTCTCTTTTGCAGATAGGATTATTTACACGAATGAGCTTAATTTTACTTCTATCAAGTACTTGGGTATCAGGCACTAATGAAACACCTAATTTTGCTCCAACTAAACCGGAAACTGTGCCAATATCCTCTCCTTCGAACACAACCTTGGGGGAAAAACCAGCTTTTTGGCATAATTGATTAATAATGGTCTGCAGTTCATTCACATCTTTAAAAGAGATAAAGGGCTGGTCTTTTATTATGTTTAAATCAATTTCATTATTGACGGCAAGCGGATGATCAATCGAAACAATTAGAAATAATTCCTCCGTTAAAAGCGGTTCGCAGATAACCTCTTTATCATCATGGAACAGCGTGATTAGGGCCAAATCAACCTTTCTAGACTTTAATTGTTCCACAATCTGTCGATTCGAAGCTTGGTTTAATTGAAACTTCACATTAGGGTGCTCTATTTGATAATGACTTAAGATTTTAGGAATCACACTCATCCCAAGCGAAGGGAGGAAGGATAATGAGACGGTCCCGTTATCCGGGTGAATTTCATCCCAAATTTCCTGCTTACCAATCTCGATTTGTTGGATGGCTTGCTCTACATGATTTAAAAAGATTTTTCCATATCGATTCAAATAAATATTCCGGCCTTTGCGGTCGAATAGTTGCACACCTAATTCGTCCTCGAGCTTTGCGATGGAGCGGCTAAGAGCAGGCTGCGAAATGGATAACTGCTCGGCTGCCCGTGTAATATGCTGGGCTTTGGCCACTGTTTGAAAATAATTAATTTGATCCCATTCCATCTAAATCCCTCTTATGGTTTTGATATTACTATCATACTCTTCTTTTTACATAACTTCTAATTGTTAATATGCATGAAATTGATGCATGGGAGGTATGATTTATTTGCGGCAGAATTATCAAAAAATCCAAAATAAAAAGGCGTGGCAATCACGACCATTCCTTCTTATTTTAGTCTGAAATACCAAATTGTTCTTTTGCAATCAATTTGAACTGCTGTGGGTCAATATCCTTTTTGATCATTTTTCCATTTGCCCATTCAGTTAAAGAAGTGTCAGTAAGGATTAAGTTACCCCTATCAGTGAACCTAGTGATTAATGGCTTTTTATTAAATGAGGATTCGGGGTGCTCGATGATGATTTTTTGCACCTCATTTAAATCGGATTCGTCGACGGATTTCCTAGTGTTAAAAGCATAGCCAACTTTCCAATCTTGGTCTTTATGCTTTAGTTTTATATGGAAAATGTAATTTCCATGTTCTGTGTCCGATTGTTCGACGCGGAATTCCCCATTTTGGGATGTTACGATTTCCCCGCTGAATGGGACGGGCTTCAATGGCAGGTTCCCGCCAAAACCTGTGTCTATAAGGAAACACTGCCCGTTGTGGGTGATGACAATCGCCACGTGGGTTCTTCCGGTAGAACTCCATTCCTTGGCATTATGATTGTATACTACACCCTGAACCAAGGAGACATTAAAACCATTTTCGATTAAAAAATAGTAGAGAATGGTGTTAAGATCATAACAAAGTCCGCCTTCATTTTTTAATAGGATTCTGTTTTTTAGATTTTCTTTTGAAATTGCGGCAGTTTTATTAGTGATGATGCACAAATTTTCAAAGGGAATGGATTTTGCTGTTTTTTCAAGAATGGTGTCTACTTTTTCAAAGGTAACAGTTTCGTCTTGAGGGTATCCAATTCTTTTGCGGAATAATAGATTTAATTCACCCATTCGTAAATCCTCCATACATTTTATTTTCATCAATCAATTAAAATTGCGAAATATGAATTATGTAAAAATTCTCCAAAATATATTATAGTTATATTAAAACCAAATTGAAAGAGGGTACATACATGATGGATTTCGTTAAGCTTGGTAATACAGGATTAGATGTTTCACGGTTATGTCTTGGCTGCATGAGTTTTGGTGTTCCCGAGCGAGGCACTCACCAGTGGGTGCTTAACGAAGAACTAAGCCGCCCGATTATTAAAAAGGCACTTGACGATGGCATCAACTTTTTTGACACGGCAAACGCATATTCAGACGGTACGAGCGAGGAAATTATCGGCCGCGCCCTGAAAGAGTTCGCTAACAGGGATGAGATTGTCATTGCAACCAAAGTGTACATGCGCACGCATAAAGGGCCGAATGGTGCTGGACTCTCTAGAAAATCAATTATGGCAGAAATCGATAATAGCCTGAAGCGTCTCGGCTCCGATTATGTCGACCTGTATCAGATTCACCGCTGGGACTACCATACGCCAATCGAAGAGACGATGGAAGCCCTGCATGATGTGGTGAAGGCAGGAAAGGCCAGATATATTGGCGCTTCATCCATGTATGCGTGGCAGTTTATGAAAGCGCAAAATGTTGCCGAGCGGAACGGATGGACTCGGTTTGTTTCCATGCAAAACCACTTAAACCTCTTGTATCGTGAAGAGGAACGCGAAATGCTGCCGCTCTGCCGGGAAGAGAAAATTGGTGTTATTCCTTGGAGTCCGCTGGCAAGAGGGAAGCTGACCCGCGACTGGGTAGAAACGACTTCCCGCTCTCAGACAGATGAATTCGGCAAAACACTTTACACATCTGCAATTGAGGCGGATCGTAAAATCGTCGAACGTGTAGCGGAATTGGCCGCAAAACGGGAGGTTACCCGTGCACAAATTGCACTCGCGTGGGTGCTGCAAAAGGCGCCTGTTACAGCACCTATCATAGGGGTCACAAAAATGCCTCATCTTGAAGATGCAGTTGCAGCAATCTCTATTAAACTGACCCCAGAAGAAGTGGCCTATTTGGAAGAACCTTATGTCCCTCATCCGGTTCGCGGCTTCTAATAGTGCCTCATAATATTACAACTGCTTACTGTTAAATAAAAAGACTACGAAATTCCTCGTAGTCTTTTTCGCACTATTATTAGACATCTCAATTTTTATGTGTTCCATGGTCATAACGCTCGACATTTTGTTCAACCGTGTCCCACCCGAATTCCTCGTTAATATCCTTCACTAGCTCATTTAAAAATTCATCAGATAAGATAGGATTTTTTTCGTTTCGCATGAAAATCCCCCTTTTGTTTATTTTATCGAATAAACGCTGGCACTATTACTTAACATAACCGTTTATCTTTAAAAAAAATCATTTACAACAGGAGAACAGGGGAGTATGATATTCACAGTTTCAAATTTCTAAATCGCTGAAACCGATAGGTGCGGGGGAACCATTTTTTTGGATTATTAGTAAATCCTAGGGGTGAATCCTTTCAGGCAGGGCTACTCATTGGTCCGAACCCGACAGCTAACCTCGCAAGCGTTATATTGAGAAGGAAGGCGGAGCTTGTGATGCAAAAGAAATGATGTGTCTACAGGTCTATTCGAAATGACTTGGAGGCACTTTTTATTTTGTGAAAAATAGGGAAACTTACTTACATCTAATGAAATTTGGCGGTGACATGAATGTTTTCTTCCGTAAAAAGGTTCTTGATAGGAAGGCCTTTAAAATCACATGAATTAGGGGAACAAAAAATTAGTAAAACGAAAGCATTGGCTATTCTCTCTTCGGATGCTTTGTCTTCAGTGGCTTATGGTCCTGAACAGATTTTGATTGTCCTCGTGACAGTTGGTGCGACCGCATTCTGGTATTCCATTCCGATCGCCGTCGGCGTATTGATTCTGTTAACTGCACTTATCTTGTCTTATCAGCAAATCATCTTTGCTTATCCGTACGGTGGCGGAGCCTATGTGGTGTCGAAGAGTAATTTGGGAGTAAATTCCGGGCTGGTGGCCGGAGGATCTCTGTTAGTGGATTATATTTTAACTGTTGCAGTAAGTGTTTCCGCCGGAACGGATGCCATCACTTCAGCCTTTCCTAATTTGCATGGCGATAATGTGGGAATTGCGATTCTGTTTGTTCTTTTTATTACCCTTTTAAATTTAAGGGGAGTGACGGAGTCTGCGTCCATTTTAGCCTATCCCGTATACCTTTTTGTCTTGGCTCTGTTTATTTTAATAGGTGTGGGTTTATATAAAATCTTGACTGGCCAAATTTCGCCTGCCTTACATACTCCTATAGGGACGCCAGTGGCTGGGATCAGTTTGTTTATTTTATTAAGGGCATTTGCCTCCGGGAGCTCTGCCTTAACAGGTGTTGAAGCGATTTCGAATGCCATTCCAAACTTTAAAGATCCAGCGCCGAAAAACGCCGCGAAAACTTTAATGGCAATGGGACTTCTGTTGGCGGTCCTTTTTTCGGGAATTGTCTATTTGGCCTATTATTACGGGATCGCGCCTAGAGCTGAAGTAACAGTTGTTTCTCAAATAGCAGAGCACACCTTTGGGCGGAATTTCATGTACTATTTTATACAGGGAACTACGGCTTTGATCTTAATTTTGGCTGCTAATACGGGGTATTCTGCATTTCCACTCTTGGCGGTCAATTTGGCAAAAGATAAATTCATCCCAAGAATGTTTCTAATCAGAGGAGACCGCTTAGGGTACTCAAATGGAATCATCATACTTGGCGCGGCATCTATCATCTTAATACTGGCCTTTAATGCGGAAACCGAGCATCTCATTCCGCTTTACGCCGTCGGGGTGTTTGTACCATTTACCCTGTCACAAACAGGAATGATGGTCAAATGGCTTCGCGAAAAACCAAATGGCTGGGTATTAAAGTTTGTTATTAATACCACTGGGGCCCTAATCAGTTTTATAGTAACACTCATCTTTTTCGTTACAAAATTTTCGCGGGTTTGGCCGATATTAATCTTTCTGCCATTAATTATTCTCCTATTCCACAGGATTAAAAAACATTATGAAGCAGTCGGGGACCAGCTTAGGATTTCCACCTGTGAGCCTGTTGTTCCGATAGAAGGGAACGTCATTGTCGTTCCGGTGGCGGGTATTACCCATGTGGTCGAAAATTCGATCAATTATGCAAAATCGCTGAAGCCCGACCAAATTATTGCTGTTTATGTCGCGTTTGAAAGAGAGGACGAGCATAAATTCGAAGAGAAATGGAAGAAATGGCACCCGGATATCCGCCTTGTGACGCTCCATTCTCATTACAGGAGTATCATTAATCCACTTACGAAGTTCGTGGATACTGTTGAACATAAAGCAAGCGAGGCCAATTTCCGTGTTACTGTCGTCATTCCGCAATTTATGCCAAAACATAGTTGGGAAAACATTCTTCATAATCAATCCAGCCTGCTGATCCGATCCTTTTTGCTGTACCGCAGAAACGTGATTGTCACGACGGTCCCATATCATTTGAAAAAGTAAATAAGACAAAAGGAAGGTGTAATCTGGCACCTTCCTTTTTTTGTGCATTCAAATGTTTTAGGTGCGAATAGTAGAGGTAGAGAAGTTCTTTATCATTTTTTGCAGATTTCTGTGTCCTTCTCTTAACTTAATTGCTTCTTCTGTAATCTTTTGGAAACCTTCCAAATCTCTGTCAGTAGCGTTTAAAAGGGACTTCGGCAAGCCTTCGACGATTTGTTGTAGGGTTAAATCCATGTAGATAACCACCTTTCAACTAATTTCGTTAGACAATGATTTTCGTCTTTTTAAATAAATTTTAGAAAAGACTGTTTTTTTCCTGCAGGCAACGTGAAAAACTTATCACCAAATATCGTCAGAATCATTCAGGATTGGCGGCTATTATTGAGCATCTTTCAAATAACGACAACAGATGCGCTTGTTGGCAGCGGATGCCAATCCAAACGGACTGCCGTTCAGAATAAAAATGAATAATTATTTTTTAATAAAAAATAATATTTATATGTACTTTTACTATTTGTCAATGGCAAATAGTAGAAAATCATTGAAAATTTTAGCGGAAAAATATACAATAAATTTGGGATAAAAGAAAAAATGCTTTTATCTCAATTAAAAGGATGGTTTTCTTTGGAAAGCAAACAGCTTCAAATGGAACTTTCAAGCTATATTGGCAGAGCACTTCGTGAAGCCTTTGGAAAGGGACCTGAATCCGTTTATGTTTCGATCAATCAGTCCTTTATTACAGTGTATTTGCGAAATTTCATCTCGCCGACTGAGAACGTTTTATTGGAACAAAAGCAAAAACAGTTGGTCCAAAGTACTAGGGATATTTTAATGGAAACCCTCATTCCAGAGTTTAAGGCATATATGAAAATCTTAACCGGATTGGACATCAAAGAGTTTTATTATGACTGGGGCTTGCATAATAAAAGCGGGATGTTTGTCTGTATTGGTTCTGACGCGACGAAAGACGAAAATAATGCGGAGTACAATGGAAGAAACTCAATTCATGAAGAAGTCAGGGTCATCAGCATTCAGGCCGAAAAAGAACCGGAGAAGATTGATTCCTATTTCATTAACAATCGAACATTGGTTGTGATTAGGAAGGGAATACTTGTTCCGATTGAGAAGGAGTTAATTCGGTTAGGCCATTCCGAAATATTAAAGCTCTCTAAACGTAATCTTGAAAAAAGATTATTACATAATAAAGGTAATTTCGAAGGCATTCTTCAAACAAAAGTGGCAGACATTTTTGTGGACTGGGATTTTCAATTAGATAAAAGTGCCATCGTACTAATCTTATCACCAACATCATAGGGCGGAAGTGAGTTAGACAATTTTGATTGAGCTAGACACAAGCCAAGATGGGACATTATCCTATCTTGGCTTTTTTGTATAGGTATAAAGTAGGAAAGGAACTGATAGAGAAAGATGAACAGTCCTGTTGAAAATATTAAGAATGAAAAGAACCAGCTATTAAAAAAATACATAGGGGAACGTTTTGCTGACTACGAATTGCTGTTTGAACGCAGCCAAAATGCGATTCTATTATTAGATACGGCAGGGAATATGGTGAGGGTTAACCAAACGTTTGAAAAGCTATGTGAGTATACTGCTGAAGAAGTGTTAACGATGAAGCTACAGACTTTTTTTCCGCTCGATAGCTTAGACAACGTTTTCCATCATTTTCATAAGACATCATTGGGTCAGTTGGAAAACTTCGACTGCCAGTTGAACAACAAAAGTGGTGCCATCCTTGATGTCAATATTACAAACATACCAATCAGTGTTGATAACCAAATCGTCGGGGTGATGGCTGTCTTAAAGGATATTACTCTATTAAAACAAAAAAAGGCGGAAGTTCGGAAAATAGAGGAGTTTCACCGCGTATTGACGGAAAATGTTCTTGATACAATCGTCTGTACTAACTTATTGGGAAAAATCATTTATATTTCTCCATCCTGCGAAACGATATCCGGTTATAAGGCCGAGGAATTGATTGGAACCACTCTAACATTCATCGTTCACGAGGAAGATTGGGAAAAGGCTAATGCCGATCGAAAATTATCCTATTTAGGTGCAGGAAGCATTCGTGGGAAATATCGGATTCGTAGAAAAGATGGAACTTTGGTATGGGTGGAGGCACTCAGTAAACCGATTATTGATCCGGACACACAAACGATAGTGGAGGTTGTCTCAGTTATCAGGGAAATTACTGAACGAATTAAAACGGAAGAAGAGTTGTGGAGTCGTAAGAAGGCTTTCCGCGAATTAGTTGAACATTCTCCGGATGCTGTTCTCATTGTCCGGGATAAGGAGATCATTTTTGTAAATGAGACAGGTATTGATTTACTTGGTGCTAACAATGCAGAAGAGGTTCTTTCGAAAAACCTTCTCTATTTTATTCACCCTGATTACCATCAAGAGGTAAAGGACCTAATTCAAGCTGTTTTTAATGGTGAAACTGTAGATTTTCGGGATTACAAAGTAATCCGCGGGAATGGGGCAGTTTTTGATGCTGAAATAAAAGGAATTCCTACATTTTTCAATAATCACTATGCTCAACATGTGATTATTCGGGATATTACCGAACGCAAAAAGACGCAGGAGCTTTTGCTTAACTCTGAAAAATTAACTATTGCAGGGCAATTGGCTGCAGGCATTGCCCACGAGGTCCGAAATCCGCTGACAGCCATTAAAGGTTTTTTGCAATTAATGGAAAGGAAAATGGAGGATCAAACCTATTTTGGAATCATCGAATCGGAAATAGATCGAATTGAACTAATCCTCAGTGAATTGCTAGTCCTAGCCAAACCGCAGGATTTTAAGTTCGAATCCGTCTATTTGCCAGCCTTGATTGAAGATATTAAAACATTGATTGATACCCAAGCAATTATGAATAATGTGAAGATTGAAGTGGTTAATACTGATGAACCAATCACGATCAATGGGGATATAAATCAGTTAAAACAGGTTTTTATCAACTTTTTAAAAAATGCCATTGAAGCAATGCCGAATGGTGGGAGCTGCATTATTGAAATGAAAGCAATCGGTGAGAACAAGGTGAAGATTTTCTTTAAGGATACGGGTGACGGCATTCCTCCGCAGCTTTTGAAGCGAATTGGCGAACCATTCTTTACGACTAAAGAAAATGGCACAGGACTCGGAATTATGATTTCCAAACAAATCATTGAAAACCATCACGGCACCGTTCATTTTTGGAGTGACAAGAAAGGCACCATTATTGAGGTCATTCTTCCGTTACAATAGGTGATTAAAGTATCCCAAGTAAAAAATACTTGGGATATTTATATTTCAACAATCGGAAATTTCGGGAGTGAAAATAATTTTAGTTTATGATATTATGACATTATTAATTTTAAACTTTTGGAAAAAAGTACAATTTAGGAGATGGAAAACGTGCTAATGTGGAAACGAAATTTATGGGTGCTTTGGATTGGCGTGTTCTTTACATCAGCTAGTTTTTCCATGGTGATTCCTTTTTTACCGATATTTCTGCTGCAATTAGGGGTGCATGATCACACTGAAATGTGGTCAGGCGTGCTCTTTAGTGCTGCTTTCTTTGCAGGTGCTTTCGCTTCACCCTTTTGGGGGCGTGTGGCCGATAAATATGGAAGAAAACCAATGATTATAAGGGCGGGAATTGCCCTTTTTGTTATTTATACGTTAATGGCATTTGTCACCAATCCATACCAAATCTTAGCATTAAGGATTTTACAGGGGTTGCTCAGTGGGTTTATTCCAGGTGCGATTGCTTTGATTGGAACCAATACACCGAATGAAAAAGTCGGGTATGCCTTGTCCATGATCTCCTCAGCATCGGCATCAGGGGGCATCCTTGGTCCGCTATTAGGCGGGGGTATTGCACATCTTGTCGGTAATCGACTTGCCTTTGCCAGTGGTGGAGTATTTGTATTCCTGGCGACACTGCTGATTATTTTTTGGGTAAAGGAAGAAAATTTCAAGCCTAACAAAGAGCGCGGCGGCTCTGTAAGAAATGATTTTAAGACTGCGATGATGAATCGGCCGTTATTGCTTGTGCTCATTTTAACAGTTGTAACAAGTTGTTCCATCATGACGATTGAACCGGTGCTTCCTTTATATGTTGTGAAGTTGGGCGGGTCTTCCGATAACGCTTCTTTAATTGCTGGTATCGTGTTTTCACTGCCAGGTATCGCCAGTGCTTTATTTGCCCCGTATTGGGGAAAATGGGCCGATAAAGTAGGTTTTCAACGGGTGTTATTCCTAGGCCTGATGGGCGGCGGCATCGGCATGTTAGCCCAGGTGCTCGTTTCGCAGATATGGGGATTTTCCATTATCCGCTTCATGTTTGGCGTCTTCTTCTGCGCGGTTTATCCAGCGTTAAACGGTTTAGTCGTAAAATCCACACCGGATGAATTCCGTGGCCGCGCCTTTGGATTAAACCAAACCGCCAATCAGATTGGCGGCATGACGGGTCCGATGATTGGAGGGTTCGTAGGCGGAATATTACCGGTCCAAAGTGTATTTTTGGTAACCGGTATCCTTCTTTTAACTGCCATGGGCATGGTGTATTGGAATGCAGGTGTGTTAAATGGTTCTTTGAAGAGGAAGATTATTGCCAGAAAATCAGGTTAAAACTTATCTGCTGATTCTAATAATAAAACATGAAAGAGATTGGAGTAAGTCTCAATCTCTTTTTGCTTTATCAAGTTATTTCGCAGATCAGTCCATTTTTAGGGTGAGGTTTGCGAAAAGGGATTATAACACGCTTGAGGGAAATTCCTCCCTCAATTTTAATCTTATTGGTAATTCCAAAACTACCATGGTATCTACGAGGCCTTCCATATAAAATAGTCTCATATAATTCAAACTGAAACGGGGTTTTGCTTCCATTTGACAATTCCACTTAAAGAAACACCAAGAGATGTACCGTTGCGTATTCGAGAGAGGTTATATCTTTCAGTTTTATGGAAGTTTTGGCTCAGCCATGGACTTGCTTTTGCCTGGATGTTAATGTCCATTATTATTTCGATTCCTTGGGTAAAGGATTTAGGTGAATTAGTCACCGTCCCCGTAGCGATTTTACTGATAACCGGAATTGCCTATATACCCGGGTACCTTAATGCCTTTATGCTCGTAAGTCTTTTGTTTGACAAGCAGCCGGGATTTAAAACGTTGCATCCGGCCGAACCTGTGAGTATTTTAATTGCGTGCTGGAATGAGGAAAAAGGGATTGATAGTACCTTACAGCAAATAGCAAAACAGGACTATACAGGAGAAATCCGGATTATCGTCATTGATAACAATTCGACAGACCTTACAGCACTGGTGGCAAAACAATTAGGTGATGAGCTGGGTCTTAATATAAAAGTTCTATTCGAAAAAAAACCTGGGAAGAATTTTGCTTTGAACAAAGCGCTCCGATATGTCGAGACCAAATATTTGATTACATTGGACGCTGATACGGTACTTCATACCCAAGCAGTAAGGCGCCTGGTGGCCCGGATGGAGTCTGCACCGCAGGAGGTTTGTGCAGTGGCGGGAGCCGTTCTTGTCCGCAACAGCCGTGAAAATTGGCTCGCCCGGATTCAGGAATGGGATTACTTTTTAGGAATCGCTTCTATTAAAAGGCTACAGGGCTTATATCAGGGAACGCTTGTTGCTCAAGGGGCCTACAGCCTTTACCGAACGGAAGTTGTCAAGGAAGTGGGGGGGTGGCCAGATGCCATTGGAGAAGATATAGTTCTTACATGGTCATTTTTAGAGAAAAATTATAAGGTATATTTTGAACCGACAGCCATTGCTTTTACGGATGTACCGACGAATTTTCGCCATTTCGTACGGCAGCGGAGCCGCTGGGCACGAGGGATGATTGAGGCGCTCAAACAGGTCAAGCCATGGCAGCAGCCAAGGATTTTTACGAGGTATTTAACCGGTTCGAACCTTGTGATGCCATATTTGGATTTTGTTTATACCTTTGTTTGGATCCCCGGGTTATTCTTGAGTTTATTTGGATTCTACTGGATTGCCGGCCCGCAGACGCTTTTCGTCCTACCTTTAGCTTTACTGACAAATTACGTCCTTTATCGATACCAAAAGGGTGTTTTTCAGGAACTTAACCTTGGCATTAGAAAAAATCGTAAGGGATTCTTCCTGTACGTATTGTGCTATCAGATGATTATGTCCCCGGTATCTGTGTGGGGCTATTTGCAAGAGGTCATGCGTCTTCGTAGAGTTTGGAAATAAATCTTTCTAATTTTCCTATATTACTGTCTTAAAAAAAGAGTGAATGAGATATTCACTCTTGGCCAGCTCTTAAGCTTTTGTGTTATTCGTTTCAGTATCGATGCTGTTAGTAATGGGGTGCGGCTGGCTGTACCCTTCTATATTTCCGGCATGTTCCTCATGATATTGTGTTCCAGAATTCTGACCGCTCGTAAGTGATTTTCCTTTTTGCTGTTTGTTATTAGGTGATTGGTTCATTATGTTATTCACCTCCCTGACATCCTATAGAGTGGGAAGTAAAATAAAAATTATTCATTTTCAATGCAGATAAATGATGTAAAATAGTCTTTAATATAATCTTGATACATATTCAAAGGAGAAATTCTTATGCGAACAGAAGGATACATAGAAGTAACCGGTGGGAAAGTTTGGTACGAGAAATATGATCATAGAACAGGGAACACACCGGTAATTGTTTTGCACGGCGGGCCGGGTTCATCATGCTTTTCCTTACAGGGGTTGAAGGAGTTGGCGGCAGACCGCCCGGTCATTTTATACGATCAACTAGGCTGCGGCAGGTCAGAAAGGCCACAAGATGATTCACTTTGGCATTTAGATCGATTCGTGGAGGAATTGGGACAAATTCGCTCCGCTTTGAACCTTGATGAAGTACATATTCTTGGGCATTCCTGGGGAACCACATTAGCGGCAGCTTATTGTTTAACGAAGCCGAGCGGGGTGAAAAGTGTCATTTTTTCAAGCCCATGCCTGAGTGCGCCATTATGGGAACAGGATCAAAAACGGAATTTGAAAAAGCTGCCGGTTGAAGTTCAAGAGACCATAAAACGCTGTGAAGAAGATGGAACCACGGATTCGGAAGAGTTTCAGGAAGCCATCGAGGTGTTCAGCAAAGAATTTGTCTGCCGGATTCCAAAGCCTGAGCATCTAAAAGCGCACCCTGAATACCGAAACTCCGAAATTTACAATATTATGTGGGGACCATCCGAATTTACGGTACTAGGGAATTTAAAAGAATTTGATTGTACCTTACAATTGAAGGAAATCTCTTGCCCCACATTATATACGTGTGGCCGGTACGATGAGGCTACGCCGGAAACAACAGAGCATTACAGCCGTTCTTCTCCTGGCTCGAAATTTCATGTATTTGAAAACAGCGCCCATATGCCATATATTGAGGAACCAGAAGAATTTTTACGGGTTGTTGGGGAATTCATGCACTGGGTTGAATGTCTATAAGAACCGCCTGAGTTTTTTTCAGGTGGTTTTTTCTTCTTAATGCCCCAGTTGAAAAACGGATGCCCTTTAAATTGGACTTTTTTTCCTTGTGTTGAAAAAGTTGGAGAATGATAAAGGATTATTTGTGATTTTGTCGAATTAAATCAGGTAACATACATACACAAAGAGGAATGGACATGAATAAATCAGGACAAATCATTTTGCTGCTGCTATCACTTATTTTTACTGCTTACCAAAAGATTATGTATCATGAACCCTTCTTTACATTTGACTTTTTCCTTTTTACCTCGATCGCTTGGTTTGTTGGCTGGCAATACGATAAAGCCCGATTTTTTGAAAAAAAAGCACGGGAAAGTGAAGAAAGCTATAAGAGATTACTAGATTCACTGCCTGAATCTATCTTTATTTATCAGGATACGAAAATTGTTTATGGAAATAGGGCTGCTCTCAGAATGAGTGGCGCCAAAAGCATGACAGAAGTTCTGGGGAAGTCGGTCTTTGAATTTATCAAGCCTGAGTATAAAGACCGGTTGGAAGAACGAATTAAGCAAATTAAGAAAGAAAAATGCCCCCTGGCTACTATCGAATACAAAATTAAACGGACCGACGGAACAGAATTTTTTCTTGAAGTTACTCCCTTATCGATTGTATTTGGAAATAAAGAAGCGATCCTAGTGGTTGGAAAGGATGTCACAGCCAGAAGAGAGGAAACAGAAAGACTCCTGCAAAAATCCGAAAAATTGGCTTTGCTCGGCCAAATGGCGGCGGGAATTGCCCATGAAATCCGCAACCCGCTTACGTCCATTAAGGGATTTATCCAATTATTCAAAGCAAACAGTGAACAGGATGAGTATTTTGATATCGTATTATCAGAGCTGGAACGCATTAATGCCATTGTGGGCGAATTCCTGGTTCTGGCCAAACCATCCGCGGCTGTTTTTAAGGAACAAAATATTGAACAATTGCTACATGATGTTATTACCTTAATAAATACTCAGTCTATCATCAATAACGTGCAGATCTATACTGAAATTGCTGAAGAGCTGCCGATGATATCTGGTGAAAAAAATCAGTTAAAGCAAGTTTTTTTAAATCTCTTGAAGAATTCAATTGAATCCATGCCTCTAGGCGGAGACATCTTCGTAACAGTAGGGGTAAAGGAAGAAGGCAAAATATCCATTCGGATTACCGACGAAGGGGTCGGCATACCAGAAGAACGGATTCTAACACTAGGAGAGCCATTCTATACAACAAAAGAAAAAGGAACCGGCCTCGGACTAATGACCTGTTTCAAAATAGTCGAAAGCCACCGCGGCCAAATCAAATTTACAAGCGCAGTACACCAAGGAACAACCGTAGAAGTCACCCTCCCAACAATTACCCAGCCATTATTAAAGAAATGAAACATGGGGACGGTTCTTGTGCATCATTTGCATGAGAACTGATTTTTTTTTTGGTGACGCATGGGCGGTTCTAATGCCACATATGTCCGGGCGCCGATTATTCTAATTTTTTAAAAAATAAAAAATTAGTAAACCTTTTGCTATAATAGTTTAGTCTGAAATCATATATATGTAAAAAATAGGAAGAGTTATATTTGGCTTTTTCACGGAGGTTTATATGGGAAAAAATAAATATGTATTTTGGGGGCTGGTCATCACGACCCTCATCTCGGCGCTTGACGCCAATATTATGCAGACAGCAAGTCCGACTATTGTCAAACAACTTGGCGGAATGGAGTTGTTTGCGTGGATTTTTGTTGTCTATATGCTGGCAAGTACAGTAACTGTACCTCTGTATGGAAAATTATCGGATATGTATGGTCGGAAAAATCTGTTGATGATTGCGGTTGGGATTTTTACATTAGGTTCCATTTTATGCGGAATGGCGAACTCAATGGTTTCCTTAGTTATATATAGAGGTATTCAAGGCCTTGGAGCAGGCGGTATGATTCCACTCTCGATGATTATTGTCGGAGATTTGTTCACGATTGAAAAGCGCGGCAAGATTCAAGCGGTTTTCAGCAGTATTTGGGCTATTTCTTCAATTGTCGGGCCAGTGATGGGCTCCTTTTTCGTCGAGGCTTTGACTTGGAGATGGATTTTCTTTATTAATATTCCGATTGGAATAGCAACTGTTTTATGTTTGCTTCCTTATAAAGAACAAACAGAATTTAAGAAGACTCATATTGACTATAAAGGTTTCTTTTTATTCGGGGCTTCGGTCAGCCTTCTATTATTATCTACCAATGTAGGCAACGCCATCTGGTATGTGATTGCGGGCATAATTGGCATGATTATTTTTATTTTGGTAGAAAGAAAGGAAGCACATCCATTTTTACCTGTTTCTCTTTTTAAAAATAAAGGCATCCTGATGACGAATGTGTTTATGCTAGTGTACTGTTTATCGTTTTTTGGCACCTCTAATTATATACCGCTGTTTCTTCAAGAGGGCTCGCATATGAGTATTTATAAGAGCGGCTTGATTTTATTAAGCATTGCGGTCGGCTGGATGTTTGGCAGTACACCTGCTGGAAAATGGATTATCCGATTCGGTTATAAGCGGTTATTTATTATCGGCAGTTTTATTACCGCGTTATCAGGACTAGCACTGTTTATGTTTATTAAAGATTTGTCGTATACGAATTTGTTTTTAATTTTGACGGTGCAGGGCTTTTCATTTGGGTTATTGTTTGCAGTCGGCACGATTGCCTCGCAGGAGTTCGCCGACTCCAATATTAAAGGGGTATCTACCTCGCTGCAGATGTTTTTGCGGAACATCGGTACATCGATTGGCGTTACCGTAATGGGGTTGATTATTAACCATACTGCAAATATTGTAAATGGCATGCAGAATGTCTTTCTCTATGCCTTAATTTTAAGTTTGGTCACGGTTGTGCTAAGCTTCCTCATTCCTGCGAAGACTGCAGAATTGAGTGAGGGATAAGAACAAATGATTAGAAGAAAGGTTGTGCATAAAAATATTATGTAAACCTTGCGGTGAAAGTCCTCATGAATTGTTCCATGAGGACTTTTTTTTATAAGAGTTAGCCATGCACTGAATTAGGTTATTCCTACTTATTATCGTTCGAACTCCTGACTTCAGGCTTTACCGGAGTAAACTCCTCGGCAGCCTCTGTTTGGAACTGTGGTTGTTGTTGGATAGACCTCGAGGTATTTGTAAATTGTTTGTTTTTCTCATTCGTAAGAAATCCATGGTAAAAGTATTCAAATAAGGCCACAGCAGCAGCTGAAATAACCGAGGCCCAAATTAGATTATTTTCATTTGTCAGCATTCGCCCCATTAACCACACCACCAAAAAGGTAACTAGAAAATCCGCTATGGTTGCCAGGAGGTTGGTGGTTTTACGAAGAATCAGTAAATCTCCTAATACATAACTGACAATCCCCAGTACAGCCGTTATCAAAAGGACATCACCGAAACTAAAATCAAAAAACAAACCGAGAATGATCCCAAGTACAATCAAGCAAGGTATAAACTTGGCTGCCAAACGATATACATTTTGCATCAACGAATCCTCCTTTTTCCTGTAGATTTCCCCTTGAATTTTCCAAATATACAAATACAAGAGGGGCCTGGCATTTCTTTTTAACTGAACCCACAATCATTAATTTGCAAAATTTGCAGAAAAATAATTGACTTTACCACCAGAACCTTTATAATAAATTTTAATTAATATAAATCCGATAAAATTAATGCGAATTATAGGGGAAGTGGGGATGCGAAGTGTTTCTTCACATTAATGAGGTAAATAAGCAGTTTCTTAATCAAAAAGAGGTAAGTACTGTTCTTTCAGATATAAATCTGGAAATAAAAGAGGGCGAATTTGTTTCGATTCTCGGGCCGTCCGGTTGTGGGAAATCGACCTTGTTATCTATTGTGGCCGGGTTGACTAAGCCCTCCAGCGGCGAGGTGCTCTTGAATGGCCAGCCTATTACCAAACCGGGCCGAGACCGCGGGATGGTGTTCCAGCAGCCTGCTCTCTTCCCATGGATGACAGTTGAAGAGAATGTTATGTTCCCGCTCCGCAAAGAAATGAAAAAGAAGGAAGCAAAGGAAACTGCCCACCAATTTTTAAAAATGGTGCAGCTCAGCAACTATACAAAGCATTCACCGCATGAACTATCGGGCGGAATGCAGCAGCGCGTAGCAATCGCCCGTGCGCTTTCAATGAATCCAAAGGTCCTTTTAATGGATGAACCGTTTGGTGCGCTTGATGAGCAGACACGTTCGCGACTTCATACCGAGTTAGAAAAAATTTGGCTTGAAACGCGGAAGACGATCCTATTTGTCACCCATAGCATCAGCGAATCTATTAAGTTATCAGATCGGATTGTTGTGATGGGAACGCGACCAGGAGTGGTTCTCGAGGATATTCACGTAAAAATCCCAAGGCCGCGCGCAAACCATCCACAAATGGTGACCAAATTGGAAGAAAAGATAATGGGATTACTACAATCCGAGATTGATAAAGTAGTGAAAGAGGAACTCGCATATGCAGCAAACAATTAAACGCACCATATTCTTTGCACTGCTTTTAATCATCTGGCAGGGGGCAGTAAGAATTTTTGACATTTCACCAGCGCTAATGCCGGCACCAACAGATGTTTACGAAGCACTTGCTAAAGGTTTTTCTGATAAAACACTAATCTACGATATACTTGCCAGCCTGCGGCGCTTAGCTATTGGATTGTCACTTGCCATCGTAATTGGCGTCGGTCTAGGCATTCTTTTAGCAAAAAATAAATCCGCTGATGAGACCCTTGGAACATTGATTTTGGCCCTGCAAAGTGTACCGAGCATCGTCTGGCTGCCGATTGCAATCATGTGGTTCGGCTTAAACGAAAAAGCCGTTACGTTTATCGTCATTCTTGGCGCCACCCTGGTAATGACCATCAATATGCGGATGGGGATTAAAAACGTTTCTCCTCTTTATATTAAAGCCGCACAAACAATGGGCTCAGGTGGATTGGACCTATTCTTTAAGGTTATTTTTCCAGCATCTATCCCATACGCCGTTACGGGTGCCAGACTTGGTTGGGCATTTGCCTGGCGAGCGCTCATGGCGGGGGAGCTTTTAAGCAGCGGTCCGGGGCTTGGTTATACCCTTAAATTTGCCTCCGATTTTGGCAATATGAGCCTTGTTATCGCGATTATGATCATCATCGGCGTCATTGGAACGATTGTTGATATTACCTTCTTCCAGCGCGTTGAAAAAAATGTCATGCGCCGCTGGGGTTTAGAAACTAGCAATTAGAGATTAAAAGGGGAGAAAAAGATGAAAAAGCAGGTATCCATCATCAGCATTATTCTATTATTGGTATTCGGAGCGCTAGCGGGCTGTGGCTCAAAAGAAGCTAGTTCCGGCAGTTCAGAAAAGGCTGCTAAAAAAGTAGTCATCGGCTATTTTCCAAACATTGACCATGCTCCGGCAATGGTTGCAAAGGCGAAAGGCTTTTATGAAAAAGAATTAGGTAAAGATGTGACAGTGGAATACAAAACATTCCCGGACGGCGGCGCATTTATGACCGCTCTTAAAACTGGCGATATTGATGCAGGGTTAGTTGGACCTGGCCCAGTTATGAATAACTTTACAAACGGTGCAGATGTTAAAATCCTTGCAGGTGCCTCTTCAGGTGGTACAGCCATTGTAGCAAGCAAGAAGAGCGGCATTAATTCTGTTGAAGACTTCAACGGAAAGACGTTTATTACACCAGGCGTTGGCTGTACACATGATGTTCAGATGGAAACATTTTTACAGGATTTCGGAATCTCTTCGGCTCGGATTGGCGGTACATTGAAGCATGTAACCGGCAACCCTGCCCAGTATGCGAACATGTTTGAATCTGGCAAGGTTGATATTGCGGCAGTACCGGAGCCGTGGGCATCGCAGTTAGTGAAAGACGGCGGCGCGAAAATTATCGTCGACAGCTCTAAAATTTCTTTTGGTAAAACTCTGCCAAACACAATCTTAGTTTCAAGCGGCAAGAAAATTAAAGCTGATAAAGATGTTATTGCTAAAATTGTGAAAGCACAAGATGAGGCAATTGCATTTATCGAAAAAAATCCAGAAGAAGCTAAAGACATTACGATTAAGACCATCAAAGAAATCACAAAGCAAGACCTTGAAAAGGACGTCGTCGATGCTGCTTGGAAAAATATTCATTTCACGACTGAAGTCAATAAAGATGTGATTCAAGAGTTTGCTAATTCTTCCGTAGAGCTTAAATTCTTGAAGGAAAAGCCTGATTTTGCGACATTAATTGATACAGAATTTATTAACTAAAAATGAAGGAAGGTGCTGAGTGGATACTCGGCACTTTTTTTAAGCAAAAGGGGATTGTGAAAATGAAACGTTTTTTAATTCTATTATTTTCTGTCCTCCTTCTTACTTCTTGTTCGGCGGATAAAGAAAAGAAGGAGAAGGTAGAGTTTCCGCTTAGCATGAAGGTGGAGAGTTTTGAAGGAATCAATCAAGACGGGAAACAAGTTGACCTATCAAAATTAAAGGGTAAGGTCTGGGTGGCTGATTTTGTGTTTACGAACTGTGACACGGTTTGTTCACCAATGACTGCCAATATGGCCGAGTTGCAGCGCAAGATGGCGGATGCGGGTGTGGATGCCCGGCTGGTTTCCTTCAGCATTGATCCAGAACAGGATCAGCCTGCAATCCTAAAGCAATATGCGAGCGGAGTGAAGGCTGATTTCGCAAATTGGGATTTAATAACGGGCTATCAGCAGGAGTTTATTGAAAGCTTCGCTAATAAGTCGTTTATGGCTCCGGCAGCGAAACTGGAAGGGTCAAATCAATATGTGCACAGCACTTCATTTTATTTAGTAAACATAGAGGGGATTGTTGTTCAGAAGTACGAAGGTGCAGCGTATGTACCTTATGAGCAGATCATTAAGGATATTAAATCATTGCAATAATATTTAATATAATAATATTATGTAAAGTTAAATTTTTATCTCAAGGGCACTGCTTAAGCAAGTGCCCTAATTAACGTTATTCTAATATATCCTTAAATTCTTTCCCTTTCTGGACATAGTGTGCACTCGACATTTGCAGCATTTGCAAGTCCTTCTCGGTCAGCTCGCGGACCACTTTTCCCGGTGAACCTAACACAAGGGAGCGGGGCGGTATCTTAATTCCACCTGCCAGCAGGGTATTGGCTCCAATAATACATTCCTCGCCAACCTCGACATTGTCCAATATGGTAGAGCCCATACCGACAATTGTCTTCCTGCCAATTTTACAGCCGTGAAGGATGGCGTTATGGCCAATCGTACAATCGTCCTCGATGACACATGATTCAAACATATGTATGGTGGAATTATCCTGGATACTGCAGCGTTCTCCGATAATTATCGGGCCATCATCTGCCCGTAGAACAGCGTTAAACCAAACGGTGGAATCTTTGCCGATGGTAACATCGCCAACGATATAAGCGCCAGGTGCGACGAATACAGATTCATGAACAGAAGGGGTTTTGCCATTGTAGGGAATAATCATTTTTACCTCTCCTTTAAATATCAGAATTTTTTATATTTTATTATAACATAATTAATGGAAATATAGGGAAAATGTCCTTTTTAATGAAGCAGTCTTGTAATAAATGACAACTGTGTCCTAAAATGGAAATGAAAGCGCTTTAAAAATTGTCTAAATAATATAAATAGTCTAAAAATATTGACAGACCCTTTTTTCGGTGTTAACCTTATAAAAAATTGATTTATAAAATCGATGACGAGAAGAGTAGGATTTGCTGTTTGTCCAAAGAGAGTCGGCGTGTTGGTGGAAGCCGATGTCAGACCTTATCTGAAAATCATCTCTGAGATGTGCTGCTGAAATGTTACCAGTAAGCCGCACCGGGAAGTCCGCCGTTACAATGGAACACGTATATTACAATGTACGGATGATCGAGAGCCGCAGCAAGGAGTTTATTGGATGCTGCGGAAGTAGGGTGGTAACGCGAGCTAACTCGTCCCTATACCATTGGGGACGGGTTTTTTATTGTTTATAAAAGCTGAGATTTTTTCAAATTTGAGGAGGGAAATTGACCATGAGTCAACAGGTCGAAACATTTAATGTGGAGGATATCATCATTGCCAGTCACACCATCAAGGATGTGATTTCGCCGACTCCGCTTCAATACAATCATTTATTGTCTGACCGTTATGGCTGCCATGTTTATTTAAAACGGGAGGATATGCAGAGTGTCCGTTCTTTTAAAATCCGTGGAGCCTACAATCGTATTAAGAGGGTGAGCCCCGAGGATTTAGAGAATGGGATTATCTGTGCAAGCGCAGGAAACCACGCACAGGGGGTTGCTTATTCCTGCCACCTATTAAACATTAGCGGGAAAATCTTCATGCCTAATACTACACCGAAACAAAAGGTAAACCAAGTGAAGTTTTGGGGCAAGGACAGCGTCGAAATCGTTTTGGTAGGCGATACCTTTGATGATGCTTACGAAAAAGCAATTGAATGCAGCCGCGAAGAAAACCGGACGTTTATCCATCCGTTTGATGATTATGACGTCATTGCCGGGCAAGGTACAGTAGGTGTCGAGCTTCTAAATGACTGTCATGAAAATATTGACTATCTATTCGGAGCAATTGGCGGCGGCGGTCTAATGGCTGGTGTGGGTACCTACCTGAAGCATTTTTCACCGGAAACTAAATTAATCGGTGTTGAACCTGAAGGCGCTCCTGGGATGAAGGAATCGGTTTTAAAAGGGGAGGTCACCTCGCTTGATAAAATTGACCCATTCGTTGATGGTGCGGCGGTCAAAACAGTCGGTACGAAGACTTTTAATATCTGTAAAGAGCTTATCGATGATATCGTTGTTGTACCTGAAGGAAAGGTTTGTACGACGCTTTTATCTTTATACAATGAAAATGCGATTGTTGTTGAGCCTACTGGTGCTTTATCTATTGCTGCATTGGATACATATGCTGAACAGATTAAAGGTAAAACTGTTGTATGTATCGTCAGCGGTGGAAACAATGATATCGGTCGGATGCAGGAAATCAAGGAGCGCTCTAAGCTTTATGAAGGGCTGCAGCATTATTTTATCGTTAATTTTCCACAGCGTCCAGGTGCACTGCGGGAATTCTTGTTAGAGGTCCTTGGACCAAATGACGATATCAGCCATTTTGAATATACGAAGAAGAATAACCGTGAAACGGGTCCTGCTTTAGTAGGAATTGAATTGAAGGATAAAGAAGACTACTTCCCGTTAATTGAGCGCATCAAGACGAAAGGATTTAACTGCAGGGAAGTAAATAAGGACAGCACCTTGTTCCAAATGCTTGTGTAGGAGACATGGTGACATGCGGCAAAAATTCAATAAATACTAAATATATGTGGTAAGTAGAAAGTGGTCCATTTTGTGGACCGCTTTTTTTTGCCTATAAATTTATTTTTGTTGGCTTATAAAGAGAAATTTAACTGGTCCTTAATTGGGGCACTAAAATTTTTATGTGGTAGGTTTCAGTTAAAGTATTTCTAAAAACAGGACATTAAAAAGATATATATAAAGAGTAATAAAAAGACAATAATATTGAGCAAAATAGGTTTATAAGGGAGTGTAAAGAACACTAACACTTCCCAATAAGGGGGTGAGATCTTGAATAACAACAAACGTAATCGCGATGATGTAGATGCTGGTGAGGCACTAGGAACTGGTGCAGGTGCTTTTGCCGGTGCTGCAGTGGGCTCTGTATTAGGTCCAATTGGCACAGTGGCAGGGGCTATTGCCGGCGGTGCACTGGGCAACAAAGCGGGCGAAGGTGCCGATGAGGCTATGGATCAGGCAGATAATCGAGTGGATGAGTAAAAATTCGTCCTTTTCTTAAATAGACTCCAACCTTATTTAGACTCCTGTGGCGGGAGTCTTTTTATATATTCCATTCTATTTTGATGAATTTCCAAACGAGCTATTAAATGGTTCAAGTCACCGTAGCCATATTGCTGCTGCAGATCGATACACCAATTATTTTTTATGAACTTCTATCTTTTTGAAAATCAAACTCTTAACAAATGATCTAAATTAGGTATAATATTATCTGTGTATATTTAGAAAATAGACTCCCAAAAGCTATTTTTGAAAAGGTTGAATCGTAACGGCTTTTTCATCAATGATTTTGGATAGATTCAAACCAGAAAGAGAGTGTTCATATGGGTCGTAAATGGAACAATATCAAGGATAAAAAAGCAGCAAAGGATGCCAATACAAGTCGTATTTATGCTAAATTCGGCCGTGAAATCTATGTGGCAGCACGCCGTGGCGAACCCGATCCGGAGGCTAATCAGGGTCTAAAATTCGTCCTGGAGCGTGCCAAGACTTACAGCGTGCCAAGGCATATTATTGATAAGGCGATTGATAAAGCAAAAGGCGGTTCTGATGAGAGCTTTGATGAACTTCGTTATGAAGGCTTTGGTCCGAATGGCTCGATGATTATTGTTGATGCCTTAACTAATAATGTTAACCGCACCGCTTCAGAGGTCCGTGCTGCATTTGGTAAAAATGGTGGAAATATGGGTGTCAGCGGTTCTGTTGCATATATGTTCGATGCCACTGCTGTAATTGGCGTAGAAGGAAAATCCGAAGAGGACGTCCTTGAAATCCTTATGGAAGCAGACGTGAACGTTCGTGACGTGGTTGAGGAAGAGGATCAGGTCATCGTATATGCTGAGCCAGACCAGTTCCACGCTATGCAGGAAGCTTTCAAAAATGCTGGCATAACAGAATTTACTACAGCCGAACTTACCATGCTTGCGCAAAATGAGGTTGAGCTTCCGGAAGATGCTGTTGCTAAGTTTGAGAAATTAATCGATACACTTGAAGATCTTGAGGATGTTCAACAGGTTTATCATAACGTTGATTTAGGGGAATAATAAATGAAAACTCGCCGATTGGCGAGTCCGATAGGACGGTTCATGAGGCGCAGTTGAATTTATGAGTTAAGAAAGTATTAAGCTTTCGACAGAAAGTTTATACTTTCCATTAGCCAAAACAGAGGATAACCCAAAGAGTCGTCATTCAACGGCCCTTTGGGTTATCCTCATTTTTTTACAGCCGATAAAATAAATATTGTTGCAATGATGGCGAAGGTGCCAAGCCACTCAGCGGGTCCAAACGAAACCTGCAGCCAGGCAACAGATAAAAAGGCTGCCGATAACGGTTCTGCGGAAGCAAGAAGACTCGCTTCTGATGCATTAATATACTTCATGCTTTCCATGTAACAGAAAAAAGCGATGATTGTTCCGAAGATGATGACAAACACCATCGCCAAAAATGACGTCCCGGACCAATCACCATGAAACTGCCATGGTCGATAGACAAAGCTGAAGACGATACCGCCTATCATCATTCCCCATCCAACCGTAATGAGCGACCCCCACTTTGCAAGCAGGCGGCCCGGGTAAAGTGTGTAAAAAGCAAGCGCAAATGCTGAAAGAATTCCCCAAGCAAAACCAGGTACAGAGATTGCTAACGCATGAATATTCCCTTTTGTAACTAGCAAAAATGTTCCGCCCAATGCGAACAAAATGGCCATCACTTCAAGCTTTGACGGTAATTTTTTTTTCCTCAGACAAAGGTAAGAAGCTATCATAACAGGTGCCAAGTATTGAAGGACTGTTGCCGCAGCGGCATTACTATACTCAATCGCTGCAAAATAGGTATACTGAGCGGCAAGCATGCCGAAGATTCCAAACAAGACAAGCTGGATAACATCCTGTTTGTTTTTCCAGACATTCCATATATTTTGCTTCGCAACAGTATGTGCAAAAAATAATAATCCTGTCCCGGAGAGAAGGAGTCGAATGACCACCGTCCAGCCTGAGTTAAAGCCTTTATTGTGAAATAGATATTGGGCAACTGTACCGGAAGCGCCCCAGCAGACAGCTGCAATAATCACCAATATAATGCCCTTTGCCCGCGGATAGGGCAAAACTGCACCATGCGAATTCATTTGTATCCCCCCAAAGGTGTTTCTAAGCTCTCAATCTCTTAATATTACAAAAGTTTCAAACGTTTTAAAAGGGGGAATTTGTCCCTGCCAAACTTCGTATAAACTAATTATTTGATTAGGGAAGCCATTAGCTGCCCCTGATTTCCATCACGCTTTTTCCAGACAAAAAAGCATGCCCTGTAATAAATTTTCCTAATGATTGAAATCCGTATTTGGCATATACATTCTCAACCTGCTCATTGATAGGGAAAACCCACAAGTTCTCTAAGCCTTTTTTGTTTACTTCTTCTTGAAGAAAATAAATGAGGTCGCCGATTAAGCCTTTGCCGCGATATTCTTCAAGTGTGGCAACGTGTTCTAAGCGGACTTGATTCCCATGCTTGAACAAACATGCAGTGGAGCAGGCAGTGCCATCCAACTTTAGCAGATAGCGGCTGAATGCTGGGTGTTTAAACTCTTCGGCAAAGGCTTTTTCCCGAACCCCCCGGCCGCCAAACTCTTTAATTTGACATTCGATTTCTAATGCATCTGTATAATTGGCCTCTGTAACTCTCTCTATTTGTATTCTGTTATTTTGCTGCCGTGTTGCTAGTTCTTTATTCCAAAGTTGGACAGGGGAGACGAGCTCTTCATATCGAAAGCCGCTGGCATACAATTCTTTGATTAAAGGTCCTTGATTTTCAATATTGAAGATATAGAATCTTGGGGTCAAGTTTCTTTTTTGATAAAAATCCAGTACCTCTTCAATGACAGACTTAGGATCAGAAGGAGCTTCATGGATATGCGCATGATTGGCATCATAATATACTGGCTGATTTTCATTATGAAACAAATACCCCCAAGATGTATCTATTCTATTTGTAAAGGTATCCAGGTAAGCAATGTCTAATTCTAAAACTTTACTAAATAATGAATTCACTTATTTAACCTCCCATTTGTGTATTTATTTCCATTAAATCATAATAAGCGATAGAGAGACTACAAAAACAGGAAAATGTGCCTAATCTCAGGGTGATTGCAAATGTATATCAATTTTATATTGTTTATGTAGATAAATGATAGCAGTATCTAACAATATGGTTGCAGGTATCCCTAAGTGCTGTAAAGCTTCAAAGATAAGCATTTGATTTGTTTAGCGTCACGAAAATTGTTATGATACTTCATAAAATTGATGGGAAAGGATGGAATAGAATGTCTTTAGAAAGTGTGAAAGCCCATTTCAAACAATGGGGACGGGAACAGGATGTGATGGAGTTTGATTCGTCGAGTGCAACAGTGGAGCTTGCTGCTGAAACCATCGGCGTTATTCCTGCGCGTATTGCCAAAACTTTGTCCTTCAGAGGGGAAGAAGAAAAAGCCATTCTGGTTGTGGCGGCTGGAGATGCAAAAATTGATAATAAAAAATTCAGGCAAACCTTTGATATTAAAGCCCGCATGTTATCTGCCGAAGAAGTGTTGGAACAAACGGGACATGCTGTAGGCGGTGTATGTCCGTTTGGTTTAAAAAATGATCTAGATGTATATTTAGATGTTTCCATGAAACGTTTTGAAACTCTCTTTCCAGCATGCGGGAGCGCAAATTCTGCAATCGAGTTGACCGGTGATGAAATTTTCGAATATTCCCTCGCCAAGGAATGGGTCGATGTTTGCAAAGATTGGGAAGGTGCAGAGCTTCCGGAAAAGGTAGCAGTACGCAGCTAAAAAGATTTATTCTGTACATAAATTGATCAAACGAGATAAACTATTCTCAGACTAAAGGAGTAGGAAAATCTCCATCATAGTCACGATTTTAGAAATGGGAAATCCTTCTATACTTGAGATAAATAAAGGAAACATTAGAAGGAGGAACTCAAAATAACGTGAATATGTTATTTTTTACATTAACAATAAAAAAACGCAAAATAAGCATGGAAGAGGCCGCACACCAAGAGTTGGTCGATCAGCTATATGAGGAACATAAGGACCGGCAAATTTCCTCACATTTGTTTTTCTAAAATAGGGAATCTTTCTTTTTTAAAAATCAGGGTTTATAATAATTTTGTTGTTATCTCCTGCGGGGTGTTTCCTTGCAGGAGTTTTTTATATCGAAGCCAAGGGGGCATTTCGTTTGGTTTATTTTTTAGTGGGCATTACCGGTGCGCTAGGTGCAATTTTAAGATATTGGATTGGGCTCTGGCTGTTTAAAGGTGATTCTTTTCCTTTTTCCACCTTAACCATTAACTTAATCGGGAGTTTTCTGCTTGCGTGGTTTACGACTAATTTGTTTAAACGGGTTTCGTTGCCACCTATGATTGCAACTGCGATTGGGACAGGGTTCGTCGGCTCATTTACTACATTTTCCACGCTCAGTGTTGAAACCGTCCAATTGTTTCATGATGGAAAAGTTGTTTTAGGCGTATTATACGTTGCTATTAGTGTTATCGGTGGTCTTATAATGAGCCGATTAGGATTTAAATACAGTGAGGTGGTACAAAAATCATGACATTTGTCCATTTAATACTGGTCGGATTAGGGGGATTTTTTGGCGCAATTGCCCGTTTTTTGATAAGCAAGCAGTTAAATGCAAATGCAGCAATTCCACTAGGAACTTTAACCGTTAATTTGGCCGGCGCATTTCTTCTAGGAATTATTAGCGGGGCTAAGACCGACCCAACGCTCGCCCTATTATTTGGAACCGGGTTCATGGGAGCCTTTACCACTTTTTCAACGTTAAAATTGGAAATGCTACAATTCCTTTTGAAAAAACAAAAATGGCAATTTTACCTTTATACATTTTTAACCTACATAATCGGAATTTTTCTTGCTTACTTAGGATATTTATTGGGTAGCCAATTTCAATAAAGAAAAAAATGAGTTCGGATTGAGTTTACCCTCAGAAATTAAGAATTGGCAATCATGTATGTTTTTTTGGTTACGGATTCACTAAGAAAAAATCTTATAGGTGAACTCAATTTAATTGCAAACTGGTATAATCAAAAACATCAGATTAATTGATTTTAGTAGGGTCAGTTTTTGGAGGGGATTGGCAGTGCTTGAGGTAATGCCTGTATTGGTTCATAAAAGCCCAACGCCTTTATATATGCAGCTTGCGAACTTTATCAAAGATGAAATTTTAAAAGGTAATATTAAACCTCTGGAAAAATTGCCATCCAAACGAAATTTGGCTAATTATTTGGGACTAAGTCTGAACACAGTTCAGTCTGCCTATGACCAGCTTTGCGCGGAGGGATTTCTGGAAAGCCGTCCGCGTTCAGGATTGTTTGTTGTTGAATTGCTGGAGGATTTAATGGTCAGTCATGATAAGGCGGAGCCTGTTGGGATGGCTGAGGAATTGAAGGAACCTGCTGAAAAAATAGATTTTAATTCAGGAAACGTCGACTTTGAACATTTTCCATTGAGTGTATGGAGAAGGCTGTCGGTTCAAGCCTTATATGAGGATCAGTGGGATTTGTTTTATACTGGCAATCCGCAAGGGGAAAGGCTGCTTCGTGAGGAAATTGCCAAGTATTTATTTCAGTCTAGAGGTGTTCGTTGCACAGCAGAACAAATTGTTATTGGCGCGGGGACACAGGTTTTGATGGGGCTGCTTTGTTTAGTGATTGGAAGGGATGAAATTTATGCCTTGGAGAATCCAGGATTTCACCGGACAAGGGCAGTTTTGCAGAATTTAGGTGTCCTCACTGTTCCTGTTCCTTTAGATGAGGAAGGGATTACTGTAGAATGTTTGCACGGGAGCGGCGCCCGTGTCGTGTATGTCACCCCATCCCATCAGTTCCCGCTGGGAATGATTATGCCCATTGCTCGACGAATAGAATTGTTGAAATGGGCAGAAGAAATGGACGGATACGTTATTGAGGATGATTACGACGGGGAATACCGTTATAAAGGAAAACCGATTCCATCTTTGCAAGGGCTGGATTCATCCGAAAGAGTTGTTTATTTAGGCACCTTTTCAAAGTCGTTGATTCCATCCTTGCGAATCAGTTATATGGTCCTGCCTGAAGGACTGCTGGCCAGATACAGGGAGCACTTCATCATCTATAAACAAACGGTCTCCCGGCTTCATCAGGATACGCTTTATCGTTTTATGCACGAAGGTCATTGGCAAACCCATTTAAATAAAATGAGGACACTTTACCGGAAAAAGCAAGCCTTCCTGATTTCAGCGATTCATAATTTTATGGGTGAATGGGTGAAGGTAATCGGTGAAAAATCAGGTTTGCATATTGTTTTGGACGTTAGGAATGGCATGATGGAGGAGGAGTTGGTACGGAGGGCGATGGCTGCTGGAGTAAAGGTGTATCCGTTGTCTGTATATTATGCGGAGTTGGCTGGCGGGGTGGATTCGAAGGTTTTACTTGGGTACGGCGGGCTGTCGGAGAATCAGATTCAAGAGGGGATACGGGTTCTGGCGGATGCATGGGGGCTAACAAAAAGTGAAACGGCGAAAGGTTAACCGAAATTGGATATAGGACAAAAATGGGTTGGCAAAGAGGATAATGTTTACTAGAGGGTTTCTAAACGACAAAATGCTTTGGGTTGGGCTGGAAAATGTCCTTCATAAAGCCGAAGAAGACCAAAATAATGGGATTTCAAGAGGGAAATGTCCTTCATAAAGGTGATGAGGATCATAACGAAGGGAATCCAAGAGGGAAATGTCCTTCATGAAAGTAATGAAGATCAAAACGAAAAAACGCCTGGAAGTCCCAAGCGTTTTGAATTTAACTCTATAACCCTAATCGCTTAACCACAAATTCCCCAATTTCATCGATATCCTGCTGGCCCTCCGGAATATTGAAGGTTTGGAAGACGTGCCACATATCATCCCAGATTTTCAAGCTGACATCTACGCCAGCCGCCAGTGCACGGTCCACTAAACGAATAGAATCATCCAGCAAAATTTCATTATTCCCGGCATGAACGAGCATGGGCGGCAAGCCTGTTAAATCTGCATAGATTGGAGATACGTGCGGGTCGCGCGGGTCCAGGTCCCGAATATATAAAGCTGGTACGAGACGAGACTGATCTGGGTTTAGCCATGGGTCAATACCTCTTCTTGTTTCCATTGATTCCCCTGTGCCCTCCAAATCAGTCCAAGGCGATAACAGGACGGTTAATGCCGGCAATTTGTCGCCAGCCTCACGTAAAGCAAGCAGAGTGGACATTGTTAATCCGCCGCCGGCCGAATCTCCGCCGATGATAATTTTTTCAGGAGAAACACCTGAATCAACCAGCCAACGATACACCTTTAGGGCATCTTCAACTGCTGCTGGATATGGATTTTCTGGTGCAAGCCGGTATTCTGGCACCAATACTCGGGCACGAGTTGACCTTGACAGTTTAGACGCCAGATATCTATGCGTGTTGCAGCTGCCCATTATGTACGCCCCGCCGTGAAGGTAAAGAAATACCCGGTCTTCTTCAGCGTTCGGAGCCGTTACCCATTCGGCAGGAATTCCTTCAATCGTTTTTTTTTCCACATTAATATCAGGGGCCACAGGAGTTAGTGCGGATAAGGCTTCTAATCCGTTTCGTGTCGCTTCAAGATTAAATTCAGCGAGTTGGTTTGTTAACGATGCCTTTAACATTTGACGTATCATTAAACTTTCTGAACTTACCATGACAAAATCCCCCTTTAAAAAATAAATACGCATTAGTACTTCGATAAAGTTTGGGGAATTCCTCCATAATGTAAAGAGATAATAAAATTTTCTGTCAGTATTTAGCGAGGTGTGACCGGTTTTACCGAAATTGCAGGGGAATGAGTTGTAACGATGCAGCCCTCCAATTGATTTCCCTTTAGTAACCCCAGTTCAAGCGCCGCTTTTATCTTTGAATCGTCGGGTTTCTTAATCACCTGAATGAGGTCGTTCAATTGCAGTTCTTCCAGTCTTTTCACTGTTTCTTCCTCATGGAATTTTTCAGATTTTCGGATTTGCCTTTGCAATTTAAAACCACTGACGGTAATTTCGCCCTTCGTGTCCCTTCCTACTAAATTATTAAAATAGCTTTGGAAAACATCTTTTAATTCATTCATTTCCAATTCGATTTCTTTTTTCTTTTTGTTTAGTTCGTAATACTTTGCCAACATCTCACCTGTTATCAAGGAATCATTGCCTCGAAGCATTTCCTCGCCCTCCTTTTACGAACGTACATTCTAATTTATGGGATTTCCCACCAAATTAGTACTCAGGTGCAATTAATTATTTTTAGACAAATTTTTGTATTTTTATTTAAAAATTTTATGATAGAATAATATTAAGTTGGAATATTCAAAAATTTAAAAAGAGGTGAAAAAAATGAATGTACCTTTAATACTTCCGGAATTTTTGGACCGGGCCGTTTCTCTTTATGGGGACAAGCAGGCTGTTTTTTGCGATAAACGAGTTTTTACATATTACGAGCTGAATAGGAGAGTAAACCAGCTTTCTCATGGGTTAAGGGCTTTAGGGGTGGAAAAAGGGGAACGGGTTGCGTATCTTGCACCGAACACCGTTGAAATGCTCGAAGGCTTTTATGGCGTTTTCCAGCTTGGGGCCATCATGGTGCCGCTTAATATCCGCTTAAAGCCTGAGGATTACTTGTTTATTTTAAATCATAGTGAATCGAAAGTGCTGCTGGTTGACCAGGACTTGTATCAATTAATCATTCCGATTAAAGAGCAGCTCGAAACAGTCAAACACATTATTGTTCAATATAAAGATGAACAAACCGATGAGGTAGATTATGAGAAATGGCTGGCCGGTTACCCATCAGGGAATTTCGAGCGTTCTGAGCTCGACGAAAACGATGTCTGCAGCCTTCTCTATACAAGTGGTACAACAGGAAACCCTAAGGGAGTTATGCTGACGCACCGCAATAATTATCTCCACGCATTAAGCACGATGCACCACCTGCGCGTCAGCGACCGGGATGTCTATCTTCATGTTCTTCCAATGTTTCACGTAAATGGTTGGGGCTCGCCATTTTATTATACGGCGAACGGTTCTACACATGTTTGCTTGAAAAAGGCTACTCCTGAATCAATTTTTCAAGCTATTCAGAAGCATAAGGTGACAGTGCTGCACATGGCACCGACCGTGCTTAATTCTTTATTGCAATACTATGAAAAAAATAAACCGGTAATAGAGCATAACGTTCGGGTGGTCATTGCTGGTTCTGCACCGCCGCCGGCGTTTGTGACCCGCGTAGAACAGGAGCTTGGTTGGGAGTTTATTCAGGTGTACGGAATGACAGAATCTACGCCTCTTAGCTTGGTTTCAACAATCCGCTCTGAACTTATACACCTGGCACCCGAAACAAAAGCACGCATAAAAGCAAAAGCGGGTTATCCAATGATTGGTTCTGATGTAAGAGTAGTCAACGAGCATGGGGTAGAGGTAGCCCATAACGGCCAGGAAATTGGGGAAGTCGTAACAAGAAGCCACGGTGTTATGCTTGGCTATTGGAAAAACCCGGAGGCGACCATGGAAACAATCCGCAACGGCTGGCTCCACACAGGCGACATGGGAACGGTCGATGAATACGGTAATATTGAGATCGTTGATCGGAAAAAGGATATTATCATCAGCGGTGGAGAAAACATTTCTTCTATCGAAGTGGAAGGGGCGCTTTACGAGCATCCTGCGGTATTAGAGGCTGCCGTCATTGCAGTTCCACATGAAAAATGGGGCGAAACTCCACATGCATACGTTGTATTGCGTGAGGGTGCAGAAGTCAGCGAGGCGGAAATCATCTCGTTTTCCCGTGAAAAATTGGCTCATTTTAAAGCGGTTACAGGGGTCACCTTTGTAAAGGAACTTCCGAAGACTGCCTCTGGAAAAATCCAAAAGGTCCACCTTCGCAATGAATACTGGAGCTCAAAAGGAAAAACAGAACGGTTCGTTAACTAAAAAGTTTTAGAATTAATAAGCGGGTTGGATCTTTGTTTCCAGTCCGCTATTTTGTATTTTCTACAAGAATCAATTGCATTTATTTAACAAATTGGTTTATTATATATTTAGATAATTTTCTAAATAACTAAATTCAAACAATTAGTTAGTGAAAAGAGGGTTGACCATGAATGATGCTTTCAAGGCGCTGTCCGATCCAAGCAGAAGAAAAATACTCCATTTATTAAAAAAACAGGACTTGTCCGCAGGGGAAATTGCTGACCATTTTAACATGACAAAGCCAAGTATATCTCATCATCTAAATTTATTAAAACAAGCAAATTTGGTGGATGCAGAGAAAAAGGGCCAGCAAATTATCTACTCCTTAAACACAAGTGTATTTGAAGATGTTGTTACATGGTTTATGGACTTTATAACGAAAGATGAAGAGGGTGATAAAAGATGAAAAAATATTGGTTTGGCTTGTTTTTAGTTGTTATTACGTTCATTGCAACATGGATTGCTTATCCATATTTACCAGAACAAGTCGCAAATCATTGGAACTATAAAGGGGAACCAAACAGCTTCGTTCATAAGTCAAGAGGCGCTTTCCTTCTGCCTGGCATTATGTTAGTCTTTTATGTTATGAGGATTCTTTTGCCGAAAATCGACCCAAAGAAATCGAATTATCAGAGATTTGGAAGCGCCTATTCTTGGATCATGAATGGAATATTGTTATTTCTGTTCTTGTTTCAAGCTGTGCAAATTACCAGTGAACTAGGAATCATTGAGCCTCAACACGTTATTCCTGAATTAATTGGTTTATTATTTATCTTTATTGGTAACTTAAGTCCAAAATTTAAGCCCAATTATTTTATCGGAATTCGTACACCATGGACCTTAGCGAATGAGGATGTATGGAGAAAAACGCATCGCTTTGGCGGAAAGGTTTTTGTAGTGTTAGGTATATTGATGCTATTTGTACCGATAATACCGGCTGCTATCCAAGTCTATTATGTGGCCATTGCCATAATCGTTTCTTTAGCCCTTATTGTATTATCATCGTACTATTTTTTCATAAAAGTTTAACGTGAAACTCCCGAAATCGGGAGTTTTTTTCTCCCTTTTTAGGTAAATTTTCCTTGTAAGAGGCGGGTGGAATCACTACAATTAATCTAGAAATAATTTAGTTTCAGATGGGGAGTCTGTTTGGGGGAGAATCGAAGATATGATATTGATTGGCTGAGAAATTTGGGAATCCTGCTGTTATTTCCATTTCATTCCGCCAGGGTGTTTGATTATTGGGATCCGCAGGATGGGCCGATTTTCCCAGGTGTGGATATACTTATATCTATTTTAAGAACCTTCAATGTTTGGCTAACGCTTGCGGTGATTTTGGGTTTCGGTCACAAATTTTTGAATTTTCCTCACAAGGCTATCCCGTACATGAATGAAGCAGCATTTCCTATCTATATTATTCACCAGAGTGTTTTAGTTGTCATAGGTTACTATGTTTTAACAATCAATCTTGGTATGATTCTTTCGTTTTTCCTCATTATGGTCCTAACTTTGCTTATTTCTTGGCTAATATATGAGTTTATCATTAAGCGGACAGCCATTACGAGATGGATTTTTGGTGTGAAGGTAAACCGAAACAATCAAAAGAATTTAGTAATATGGGAGCGACACCATGAAAATTAAAATAGGTGGGGAACGATTTGAAGAGACATTTTTTTGATTCGCTAGAGGATGAAGCACTGGGCGGGGCATGTTTCGAGCCTTATATCCCGTTAATTCGCGGTAGGGATACGAAAGTAAAGGAAGAGCTATATCAAAAATTGACTACAGGGCAAAAGGCTTTATTCATGTTTTATGCTTATTTTAATCATGCTAAAAATTCAATAGAAGAATTTTATTGGTGGGGGGCATATTATTATGCTCAGCCCAGAGCGTGGAAGGCAATCAAAAACGGGCTGGAGTATTTTGGAGCAAATGAAATGATGTGTCTCTTCGTAAAATTGGAACAGCTTTTTGAAGCAGGGAATTTTTCAAGGAGTATAGAGGATTTTAATGTTTCCTATAATGACATTGAAAAGGACCCCGAACTCATGGAATCTATCGCGTTACTTAATATTGATTTTACCGAAATTAGTCCAAAGACGTTAAAGGATATTGGAGAAAAAATCAGGAGCAATCCAAGCGAATATATTCAGATAGTGGACTAATAAAAAGATATAATGGTATAAAATAAACCGTATGAGACAACCCTGATTATGTTAATAGGTGAAAGAGAGTGATTAGAAATGATTAATTTAACAAGGTTTCAAATTAAGAAACCTGCCAAAGATGTATTTGAGGCCTTTGTCGATCCTTCGAAAATCGGGAATTTTTGGTTCTCATCGAGTTCAGAAAGATGGGCAGCGGGAAAGACCATCAAATTGGAATATGATTTGTACAATGCTGAATTGGAAATTAAAGTTGTTGAAGTAGAGGAGAATAATAAAATTGTCTTCCTTTGGGGTCCGCCAGAGGACGAACATACTGTAACCATCAGCTTAAAAGAAATGGATTCGTCCGGCACGATTATTGAAATAATGGAAGAAGGCTTTCAAGAGAATGACGCTGCATTAATACATAATATACTGGACAATAAAGAAGGGTGGGTATTTATGTTGACCTGTTTAAAAGCTTACCTGGAATTTGGCGTGAATCAATTACGGGGCGGATTACTGAACAATCATAATTCCTAGGGATTAGCCAAGGAGAACCTTCAATGACTAAACAAGAGGCGTTTAAACTGATTGTCTTGATTGAAAGGGTATATCCTCTCTTTGTGGCAAAAAATGAAACGGTCCAGCAATGGTTTAGCGTTTGTGCCGAGTTAGATTACAAGTTCGTACTTGGGAGGATTCACGAGCATATTAGAATAAGTCCATATCCCCCTGCAATTATTGATATTCTTTCTAAAGAATTGAAAAGTAACAATTGGATGAATGAATATCTACTCAAATTATCATAAGAAGTAAAAAAGTCCGGAACTATAAACCGGACTTTTTTTAATCACAGATACATTTTTATGTCATTTGAGGATGGGTCAATTTAGATTTCCGTTTTTTTCTTAAAATTCGCTTTTCAATATAATAAGTAGGAATGATGATCACTGCCCAAATAGCAAAATAGTTAAGAACTACGAGAAATGGATTGCTTGATCCTCCATGTCCTTCTTTTCCATGAAATTTTTCCTTTCGAAAATCTCCATTAGGAGGTCCTTGCTTTGGCATCGCAGTTGAGTTCTCTGTATTTACCGTATTTCCATTATTAGATGTTTGAGTACTTTGCTGCATTTGTATCGGTTTGAACTCACCCATGCTCGGTGTAGCTGTTGAAGCGAACCATTGAATTCCACCTGCTAAAATAGCGAGTGACAGGACAACGGATGCAATAACACCTTTCCTAAATTTCCCTTCCTTTGTTTTAAATGCCTTTTTGCAGATACTCATTACCCACTGCCAATGTACACCAACATGAAGTCCAACAAATGCAAGTGTGGCATCAGCAGATAATCCATGTAATTCACGAATAGTGTGATTTCCCTGAATGGCGAGACTTGGTAATACAACTCTAGAAATTAATATGCCTGTGATAATAACACCTGCCATCGAAATTAACAACAGTACGTTTAAAAGATAACTAAATCGTGTTTTATTAGGAAGCTTCGGGTCAAAGATCTTTTTCGTTGTATTGACCACCCAGCGATAGTTCAAGCCGATGTGTACTAGAATAGCTACCCCTATTACCAGTCCGGCAATTTCATGAAACGGCAATCCATCTAATACTCTTGGATTCATTAGCAGCACAAACGTGATAGCCATCAACAAATCGAGAACAATCTTTGTATAATTCTTTTTCATCTTAAATCCTCCAAATTGATTCACCTTAACTGTTTCCCATTATGGTGCGTGAACCTTAAGAAATCCTTAAGCCAAAAAATAAATCCTTATTTATTGAAAAAAGAACTTTTCATTTTTGGGGAATAAAAAAGACTATCAAAAATGAATCCAATTGAAGTAGAATAAAGTGTACCATAAAAAGGAATAAGGGGAAATAAAAGGGGAGAGGTGCATCAATGAACCTTATCAAAGCTACAATAAATGACCTGGATGCGGTAACGGAGCTTTTTGATTTATACAGACAATTTTACGAGCAATCGCCTGATACCGAAGGCGCACGGGAGTTTTTAAAGACGAGAATATTAAATGGGGAATCGGTTATTTTCGTTGCTTATGAGGGAGGGGAGGCGGTTGGCTTTACGCAACTGTATCCGACCTTTTCATCTGTTAGCATGCAACGGTCTTGGATATTGAATGATTTGTATGTGAAAAAAGAATACCGTGGCAAGGGCATCGGTGATAAATTAATCAATAAGGCAATTGAAATGGCACGGGATACTGGAGCAAAAGGTGTACTACTTGAGACAGCCTCTGACAATTTTCCTGCCCAAGGTCTTTATGAAAAAATTGGCTTCAAAAGAGAAACGCATTACTTTTATTATTTTTCTATTTAGGGGTGGGCGCTTTATCCACCCCTTTTTTTAAATTTATTTTTCAACTCTTGAAGTTAATTGGCTGATGGTCTCCTTATCACAAATGACAAACAGCTGTGCATCATTGGGAATCATTTGGTCCAGCTTTTGATTAATGTGCATGTCGCCCCGGTCGGCTACTAATGTTGCTCCTAGATTCAAGAGTTCAAAAAAAGCGTCTCGGTAGGTTTTCCATTCTTTCTTTTTCGGAATTTCATACATAGAATCTCCGTACTGTGTACTCATTAATTCAGAATACATATGGGTCACGCCATGCGAGAATAAAGAGCGTACGGCAGCATGCGAAATCATTTCCTGGGTTGGAATAAACTCATCGACTTGAACATGTTTGAACAATTGAATGTGGTTTTCATTAATGACTTCAGCCGTGACGTGAATATCTATTTTTAATTTTTCCTCAATCGTAGTGATAGCGGTCGCCACTAATAAGGTTTTGCCGTCCACTAGGAGAGGGTCCTTGGTTAAAAAGTTATCCTGCGCAATCTGGTCCGCAAAAATGATCACACCTTTGGCTTTTGGAAGGTTGGAATTCAAGAGTGTTTCTTCGTCAGTCGCATCTCCGCGGACATAAAACAGTCGTTCCTCCGAAATTGGAGCTTTTTCTAAGTTATCAATAATGACAATATCCGTCTTTTTGTCTGTCTTCAGAATTTCCTTTACAGCCAATTTTGTTTTTGGGCTCCAGCCAACCAGGATAATATGATGTTTCCCTGTATATTTCATCTTTCCTCCGACCTTTAACTTATCTATTACGTACACGGTATTGATGACTCTACCTACAAATAAACTGATTAAGCCAATGCCGGTGATATAAAGGAAGATGGTATAAATTTTTCCTGCATCCGTTACCGGCGCATAGTCACCGAAACCTACTGTCGCTAGCGTTGTTAATACCCAGTAGATTGAGGTAATGTACGATTCAAATGTTTTTGGCTCTATCCAAAAAATTCCAAGTGCAGCCAATAATATGTATAAAAGCACAAAAGGAACTAATATTTTATCCCGTAGCATAATCAAATGATAAAGAATCTTTTTTATCTTCATCCCCACAAGCAACCATCCCAGCCAAAAATCTTCATTGATAATCCTTATGTTTCCCAAACTTCGCCAAATAAGTATAAGAATTGAAAACAGTCAGGCAGCAATTTAAAGTAGGATGAAAAAATATAAAACCCCTATTCCTATAAGGAAAGGGGGTCATTTTTATTTGGAAAGCATTTCATCCAAATGTTTAAAAATCGCTTCACGATTGCCGGAAATCTTTTCTTCTCTTAGCTGGTCTTTTTTCAATTTGTTCTGAGATTTAGTTAAAACCTCTTGTTCAATTGATTGTGGGACTACAACTACTCCATCCGCATCTCCAACAACGATGTCACCAGGATTTATAGTGACTCCGCCACAGGAAATTGGGACATTGATTTCGCCGACACCTGCTTTGCTGCTTGCAGCGACCGCCGTTCCTCGGGAGAAAACAGGGAAGTTTAATTCTTTAATACCCACAATATCACGGATGACACCATCAACCACTAAGCCGCCGATTCCGAGAGTCTGCATCATGCCGACAACAAAATCACCGGCAATAGCACGGTATTGGTCTCCTTTGGCATCGACAACCAAGATATCACCCGGTTTAGCGTTGCGAATCGCTTTTAAAACGGCCAAATTATCACCGACCGGAATTTTAACAGTAAAAGCCCGCCCTGCAAGCTTGTACTCTTCCTTAAGAGGTTTAATGGAAGGGTGGAGGTTATTTAAGCCATCCATACCATCGGAAATGCAGGTTGTCGGCAGATTCTTAAATTCGTTTAATAGGTTATCCATACTAGCGATGCTCCTTTATGTAAAGTTTACTTTATTATACTACTATTCTAACAAATTGGAATATTAGGAAATTCATTGTTGAGAAGAACATAAAAATGGCCGCCGGCAGAAAAGCCAGACGGCCATATCGATATACTAAATAAAACTGCTTTTTCCTGTCCAACTGTCACTGATATCTTGGTCATTTACCGTACAAATCGGTATATAAAGAGGAACAAAGTCGCCGTTTTGCTCTCCATGCGGAAAAGGTGCTGGTAAGCGGTGAACCTCTTACCAAAAGGTATCACAAGCCGCCGCGATAAATAAAAGATGGAGCCACTAGAGATTTGCTGATGGTATTTTACATTGTATTCATGTTATGGGGGAATCAGACCATTTACACAGGTAGAGTTTTTGGACAAAAAAAAAGAAAGTGGCTTCCGGCCACTTAAAAGAAGGAAAAACTTAATGGGTTAGTACATCATATGACAGAATGTGGACGTGCATATAGGCAACTTGTCCATAGTCGAAAAAAATGTGCGTTAGCATATTTTTTGAATGAGATCTATCGAGTTGTTTTTTGGCGAGTTTACAAGTGAAGAGACTTCATACGCTTCCATCTGATTTTTATTAAAGGGCACAAGGAATTGTTTCAGGAAATTCGTATTCGTAATAGAGGGGTCAAGCCATGTATGTTCGTCCTCTGGTTTTAAAATGACCGGCATTCGGTCATGAATATCCATCATCAATTCGTTCGGGGCTGTTGTTATGACAGAGCAGGAAAAGACAGATTTCCCTTCGGTGGATTTCCATTGTTCCCATAGTCCGGCCATTGCAAAAAGGTTTTCATCCTTCAGTTTAATCCGCATTGGTGTTTTCGTTTTATCATCATTTCGTTTCCACTCGTAAAAACTATCAGCAATAATAAGGCAGCGCTTTTTCTGGAACGGCTTTTCGAAGCTTGGTTTTTCTGTTAAAGTTTCTGCCCGAGCATTGATCATTTTATGACCAATCGATATGTCCTTGGCCCAGGGAGGAATCAACCCCCATTTTAAAAAGCCCATCCTGTTGGACGTTCCATCGTTGATGACTGCCAATACCAATTGAGAGGGGGCAATGTTAAAGCTTGGCAAATAATTTTCCTCGTCAAGGAATGCTTGTATATCAAACCGGTCAAGAATCTGATCAATCGTTGCTGTTAACGTAAATCGCCCGCACATACTTTTCACCTCAGGTTCTTAAGTTAGGTTTATTGTAGCAAAAAATCAAAAAGGAAACCTCTTTTACAAGAGATTTCCATTCAGAATCAATGTGTTCTTCGAGCAAAGTCGACGAACCGAAACTTATCGGGACGGTGCCGGGATTCCGTGTATTGAAATAGACTGGCATCATCCAGGTATACAAGGTTTTTAATAACAACGATGTTATGAAAACCGCCAAGATCAAGAAGGGCACGGTCCTCATCCGTCGGTTCTTCAACCACTATTTCTTTTTTTGCAAAACTGATGGTAAGATTCAAGTCTTTTTCCAAGTACTCATAAATGGAATCTGCGCAGACTTCTTCCGTTAATTCAGGAACAAACTTTTTATTCAGGAAGTCCTTATCTAAAATGATCTTTTCTCCGCCGATTTCCCGTGTCCGCACGACCTTCCAGACCTGATCTTTCCCGGTAAGCTGGAGCTGCTGCCGAATATAGCCGTCAGGTTTCATTAATTCCAACTCATTCACGATGGTTCTTGGTTTCCGGCCCATTTTTTTCCCAAGTTCTTTAAAGCTCACCAGTCCGGAAACAGGGAAGTCGAACTTGGAGACATCAATGACGATGGACCCTTTGCCGCGGACTTTTTGAATATATCCATTTTGCGACAGCAAATTTAGAGCTTTTCGAATCGTTTCCCTTGATGTCTGGAATTGTTCAGTTAATTCATTCTCAGAAGGCAGCAGCGTCTGAGGTGAGATTTCTCCGCTTTTAATTTGTTCAACAATCGTATTATAGATGGTTAAATATTTGTTTGTCATAAAGACATCACCAATCACTTCTTTATATGGTAAACGATGGACTCATATGGCCGCAAATTAATTTGGCACCCAAGTGCAGCTGAATCCTCATAATTAGAGATTAACATTTCACAATGTTCACCATCAAGATGGAAGTGAGATGGGAGAGTGACCGTCTTTTCTTTTCCGTAAAAATTATTTAAAACTATCATTTTTTCAACGCCATTGGAACGAACATAAGCAAAAACCTCTTTGTCATCTTCTAAAATTAATTCAAAGTCGCCGTCCATTATGATATCATAATTTTTTCTAAGCTGAATGAGTTTTTGATAATAATAGAAGATAGAATCAGGATCCTGCATGGCATTTTCGGCATTGATTTCAGGGGAATTTTCCGCTGTATTAATCCAGGGAGTACCTTCCGTAAACCCAGCATTGCGGCTGGAATCCCATTGCACTGGCGTTCTTGAGTTATCCCGTGACTTTTGCTTCAAGATATCAAGGATTTCTAGTTCACTCATTCCCTCGTTTTTCTTGATTTCAAAAATATTAAAGGATTCCACATCACGGTAGTCCTCAATGGAATTAAAATTCGGATTGGTCATTCCGAATTCTTCCCCCTGGTAAATATAAGGGGTGCCCTGCATCATGTGGATTGCAGTTGCCAGCATTTTCGCTGATTCTTTATGGTATTTGCCATCGTCACCAAATCGCGATACCACGCGAGGTTGGTCGTGATTGCACCAGAAAAGGGCATTCCAGCCGCCTCCCTGATTCATTTCTATTTGCCAGTCAGACAGAATCTTTTTTAAGGCGTGGAAATCGAAATCCGCTTTCGTCCACTTATCGCCATTCGGGTAATCAACCTTCAAGTGATGGAAGCTAAACACCATATTTAATTCTTCCCGCTCAGGTTTTGTGTAATTGATGCAGTGGTCAATCGACGTCGAAGACATTTCGCCCACGGTAATCAAATCATATTTCGAAAAAACTTTTTCGTTCATCTCATGCAGAAACTCATGGATTCTTGGACCATCTGTGTAAAATTTGCGGCCGTCGGTGTCATCCTGCGGGAATTGCTGGTCTTTCGAAATTAGATTGATAACGTCGAGACGGAAGCCATCGACTCCTTTTTTTAGCCAAAAATGCATCATTTCGTATAAGGCTTCGCGGACCTTTTCATTTTCCCAATTGAGGTCCGCTTGGGTCACATCGAAAAGATGAAGGTAATATTGGCCAGTCGTTTCGTCATACTCCCAAGCCGAACCACCAAATTTAGACTGCCAGTTGTTAGGCGGTGCTCCTTTTACACCATCCTTCCAAATGTAGAAGTCACGGTATGGGTTATCCTTCGAGGATTTGGACTGCTTAAACCATTCATGTTCTGTTGAGGTATGATTGATGACAATATCCATCATGATTTTTAAACTTCGTTTATGGGCCTCTTTCAGCAGCCGTTCGAAATCTTCCATTGTGCCATATTCAGGATATATGCTGTAATAATCGCTAATGTCATATCCATTATCTCGTTGTGGCGATTGATATATAGGGGTGAGCCATAGAACATCGACACCTAATTTTTTCAAATAGTCGAGTTTATCAATGATACCTAGAAGATCGCCGGTACCATTACCGGTTGTATCCTTAAAGCTTTTAGGATAAATTTGATAAACGACTGCATTTTTCCACCAAGCTGTTAACATTTTTTGCACCTGCCTAATTTAGTAATGTGAAAAGGAGGGAGCTGTTCTCCCTCCTTGATTGGAGTTATTTTTTCAAAGAAAATTTATTCATTCCTGTTTTTGCAAAGATATTTGTTAACAGGAATGGAACTACAATAGCAATAATCATGCAGACTCCAAACATCGCCATATGTTTTGCTTGTATCGATAAGATACCAGGAAGACCGCCGACCCCAATTGAGTTAGCCATAACACCGCTTGCTACAGATACAACGCCTGCAACCATTGAACCAATCATTGCTGCCAAGAATGGGAAACCATATTTTAGGTTAATTCCAAACATCGCCGGCTCGGTCACCCCTAAGTAACATGAGATGGTCGCCGGAATCGAAACTTGCTTTTCTTCTTCGTTTTTGCGGTTGATGAAAATCATCGCAAGAACGGCTGAACCTTGAGCTATATTTGATAAAGCAATCATTGGCCATAGGTTTGTACCGCCAAGTTCACTCATTAATTGAAGGTCAATTGCGTTTGTCATATGGTGTAAGCCTGTAATGACTAGTGGGGCATAAGCAAATCCAAAGATTGCTGCAAACAACCAGCCGAATGAAGATGTTAAGCTTGAATAAACCACATGAGAAATGCCTGAACCGATTTGCCAGCCGATAGGACCTAAAATTGTGTGCGCAATTAATACAGCCGGAACCAGTGCGAAAAATGGCACAACAATCATCGAAATTGAATTTGGCACCACTTTACGCAGTCTTGTTTCAAGGAAGCCTAAAGTTAAGCCGGCTAGAATCGCAGGGATTACTTGAGCTTGATAACCAATCATCTTTATGTGTGCAAAACCAAAATCCCATGTCGGAATTTCTTTCGCTCCTGCAACGGCATATGCATTTAGCAATTGCGGTGATACTAAGGTAATTCCGAGAACAATACCAAGAATTTGCGATGCGCCCATTTTCTTGGCTACGGACCAGGTGATGCCGACAGGAAGGAAGTGGAAGATTGCCTCACCAATCAGCCAAAGAAATGAGTGGACACCGGCCCAAAATTGCGATACTTCTATAATTGTTTTTGTTCCATCATCTAATAGTTTTATATCACCGATAATATTTCGGAATCCAAGGATTAAACCGCCGACAACAAGGGCCGGAATTAATGGGGTGAAGATTTCAGCTAAATGCCCCATCATGCGCTGCAGCCAGTTCTGATTTTTCTTCGCTGCAATTTTCGCTTCTTCTTTTGATGCTCCTTCAACACCAGCAATTTTTTCAAATTCATTATAAAAGCTTGAAACTTCATTTCCTATGATGACCTGGAATTGACCAGCTTGGGTAAATGTACCTTTTACAAGTCCGATTGATTCTATACTTTTTACATCAGCTTTTGATGGATCATTTAAAACAAACCGCATTCTTGTTACACAGTGAGTAACGGCCGCAATGTTTTCTTTACCGCCAATATGTTTGAGTAATTCCTTTGAAGGATCTGTGTATTTACTCATCTGATTTCCCCCTAACGAATGGGTGATACCCCATTTGTTTCCTATATTTTTATCAAACCCTTAATTTTATACAGGTTTTGTATGCGTTTACCAGATTGTTTAGATGACCTGTATATACAAGTTTTGATTACGTTTTCATTATGACTTGTATATACAGGTTTGTCAACAATGAATTTTTACTGGAAAAGTTAGGTAAATAGTAGGGGGGTTGGTAAAAAGGTATAGTTTTTTCCTGAATTTTTGAAATACTTTTGGTCTTTAACACTTTAAACTATTGAATGAATTTTTAGAAAATGTTACACTATAGATGTTTAAATTCTTCTGAGTTTAGACCTCCTAATTTGAGGCTTAGTTGTGACCGCTAAGTTCTCACTTTGGCCCTTGACTATGTTCAGGGTCTTTTTTTATTGGATTTTTGGGTATGATGATAGAAAGCACAATATGGAGGTTGTCCGTTATTGGAATTTAAAACAATTGATTACTGGGATGAGGCTTTGTGGGGCAAAGTTTTTCCCATCTATGAAGTGGCTTTTGCCGAAAAAGGGGCAAAACCGGAGAAAATCGTCCGTAACATGTTCCGGAAAAAGCTTTGTTTTTTGCATGTGGGGTTTTTGGACAACCAGGCTGCGGTGATGGCGATTAGCGGAAAGCTTGGTAGAATATCTGCGTTATTAATTGATTACCTTGCAGTACAAGAGGCATTTCAAAACCAGGGAATTGGTAATAACATGATTACTTATGTTAAAGAATGGGCGGCACAAGAAGGCCAATATGAGAGTCTTGTTATAGAGGTTGAATCAGACTTAACCCCCGAAAACCTCGCAAGAATTCGTTTTTGGGAAAAATGCGGCTTTACCATAACTGATTATATTCATCATTACATATGGGTACCTGAACCGTATCGGGCAATGTTTTTAAAACTGGTCCATGGCACCGCGCTGCCTGAAAGCGGTGAGGAAATTTTTAAGTATATTGGTGTCTTTCATAAAAAGTCGTTTACCGGTTCTTGAAAATTACGAGTTTTATTTCTGAATTTAACCCTTTTATTTGCGATTTTGCAATTATTATTTTGGAATACTAATTAGTAATAATCTTTTAGAAAAGAGCCTAAAAGAAAAAGCACCGCAAAAAAATGGGTGCTTTTTGTTGTTGTGGCCATATTTTAGTCTAAGAATCTACTTTTCCATTCCGGTCTTGGCAGCATGCAGGTTTCGTTTTTTCCGAACCATTTATAACGGTTTTTGGCGATTGTTTTATATAAAAGGTCGCGAATAGGTCGGGGGATGATGAACAGAACATTGAGTAGTTTCCATGCCCCAGAAAGTTCTCTGGAAATTTTTAGTGCTGCTGTTGATTCAAAGTGGATTTTTTCATTTTCTATAAAAACAATACTGTTAATGTCAGGGGATAAACCGAACTTTTTGAGCAAGTATTGCCCTGTTTCACCTTGTAAGGAAGCAAATTTGAAATGGCCAGAGGGATCTCTTTTTAAAATAAATTGGACACTGCTGGTGCAAAGATTACACACTCCATCAAATAAAATAATTCGTCCCATTTATTCACCAACTTTTTATTGTTTACTCGTTTATATTCACTAGCATAACATAATTTTAGCCGTGAATTAATGGCCTGTATTCAAAAATATCATTATTTTCCAAATTTATCTTGCAGGAAAACGAATCTAATCGTTATAGTTAAATCAGGGAGAAATAGGGGGCGGAAAAGATGGGTTTTGATGCAGGTTTTGATATGTTTAGTATTATGTCAATGATCTTCCCAATTATCTTTATCATTGTTTTTGGCTTTATTATTTTTTCATTTGCCAAAGGGATGAAAGAGTGGAGCAATAATAACAAACAACCGCGTTTAAATGTGGATGCAAAGGTTGTTTCAAAGAGGACTAAGGTTAGTGGCGGTGCTGGAGATGCGCCTTCAAGCACGTGGTATTTTGTGACGTTTCAGTTTGAAAGCGGGGACCGGACCGAATTCAAGGTAGACGGGCGAGAATATGGGCACCTTGCAGAAGGCGATACAGGAGAACTAATATTTCAAGGAACCCGATACCACGGTTTCACCCGCCGCCAAACCGGGGCATAAAAACATATATTCAGGAGAACCCTCCATAAGCTAGGGATTCTCCTTCTTTTTGGACAAATTTCCACAGTGAACGGACATTTGTACACGGACGGTGTCTGACACCATCAAAATGATGCACAAGAACCGTCCCCATTAACCAAAAAATTTGGAGGTAGAAAATATGTGGGAAAATTCTTTAACGAAGTTGCTTGAAGTTAGGTATCCGATTATTCAGGCGCCGATGGCTGGAGGGGTGACTTCTTCGGAATTAGTGGCCGCTGTTTCCAATAGTGGTGGTCTCGGAATGATTGGCGCGGGTTATTTAAGTCCAAGTCAATTGAGGCAGCAAATTCATGAAATTCGTGAGTTGACGTCAAGAAATTTCGGTGTGAATTTATTTGTTCCAAGTCCTTATAATGTCGATGAGGATAAGATAAACTATGCCAAATCCGTTTTAATGCCGCTGCAGGAGGGATTGGGAATAGAGGGAAATCCAAGTCTCCCTAGTTTTGAAGCAGACCTAAAGACGTTTCATGAACAGGTTGATATCATCATCGAAGAAAAAGTCCCAGTGTGTTCGTTTACCTTTGGGCTGCCGTCAGCAGAAATCATCGCCAAACTTAAACAGCATTCCATAACCCTGGTTGGAACGGCCACTACAGTACAGGAAGCGAAATTGAATGAAGAGGCAGGGATGGATGCGGTTGTGGTTCAAGGGATGGAAGCGGGCGGACACCGCGGAACGTTTTTAGGCGGGGACCAACAAAGTTTAATCGGTTTGATGTCCCTCCTTCCACAAGCAACTGACAGTATAAGCATTCCGATTATTGCGGCAGGCGGGATCATGGACGGGCGTGGAGTCATGGCGGCTAAATGTTTGGGCGCCTTAGGAGTGCAAATGGGGACTGCCTTCTTGGTATGTGAGGAAAGCGGTGCCAATAAACTGCATAAGCAGGCAATTTTAGAAGCGGAGGAGGACCAAACTGTTTTGACCAAAGCCTTTTCCGGCAAAATGGCAAGGGGGGTTAACAATCGGTTTATCCATAAACATGAGCAAATGGAGAATCATCTACCAGCCTATCCAGTGCAGAACGAACTGACAAAGGCAATCAGAAAAGCCTCGGCTGCTAAAGGAAACCACGAATATATGTCACTTTGGTCCGGACAAAGTCCAAGGCTGGCTAGAAACATAACTGTGAGCGAATTAATTGGCAGGATAATATCAGAGGCTGAAAACCTTCAAACGCATTTATAACTTTAAAAAACGGCCTGCCAAAAAAACAACAAAAAGGCTGAATCAGACTCAACAAGATTCTGGTTCAGCCTTTCTTATGAGTAAATTGTCCACGGCGGTGCTTGACACATATAGACACCACTTTATATTGTGCCTAGAGCTTGTTTACTTTACGGGCAGATAGGCATGGATAATTGCTAAGTCATGTGGAGGGTTTTGATGTGATGGAGGTTGAGGTAGACTGGGTCTTCTTTGGCTGAGATTAATTCGACGAAGTTGTTTTTTATGTTTTGGATTTTGCCTATGACATTTTCGTTTTCTCCAATGTTGAAGACAACTAGTTCTCCTTTTAGTTTTTCAATTTGGATTTCGAATGATCGAGCAAAGGTAATACTGCTTGGATTAACAGGTAAATTGGAGTTGCTTAGGCCATAAGGTCTTTTATTATTTGTGTAAGGTATAAGCCATTTTAAATGATTTAAGGAGATAAACATTGTTTTATAAATAGGTGAGTAAAACACAAAATAATTGTTCATGATGCTGATAATGTAACCATGCAGTGCTTGTTTACTTGTAACGTAGATTTCTGTAAAAATACCCTTCGCAGATGTAAGGATTTTTCTTAAAGAGATATCTTCATTATGATTATAGATGGGGGTAGGTTCATTACTGATTGTAATTTCCTCAATTTCATCCTGTTTGAGATACTGCCAGTTTTGTATATGAATGGTAGGGATGTAAAGATAATCAGTCCCGTTAAACAATACACACAAATCACCGCCAACATCAATCAGCATGCCGCTTAAAAGTTTCTTGCCAGCAATTTCAATTTTAATATATTTTCCAATTGCTTCTTTAAAATTCATTTCACACACTCCTTTCCAAAGAAGTGACGTTTACAAAAAGAGAGGGGCTTCAACATTCCCTTTCAATAAAAAAGTGGATGAACATAATGGACCCCGCTCACTTTTGTAAAAGGGGATTAGTGTGGACAATTAAAATGGTTGAATGATTAATTGATATTGTCATAAATAATAAACAGCTTTTTTTATTAATAAACTCTGAATCTCTTTATTTTTGCAGGTTCAGCAAACGAGTATGAGTTCTTGCCGGAGCCAGATGCCATTTCGGCAAATGGTAAAGATTTCACCATCGATCCTGACACGATTTCACCCTCGAATGGGGAAGGTTTTACATTTGAACCGACTGCTCCTTCACCGGCAAAACGGGAGGTTTTCTTTTCCTGCTCGAAGGCATTCCATATAAATCTCTTTTCTTTTTGTCCCTTTTCAGATTTTGTGGTAGCAGCTGGGGATTGCGCGGTTTCTGCTGTTATTTTATCTTTTAATATGGCTGGAGCGGTTTCCGTTGTTTTCATTTCTTTCTTATTTGGTGATACAGCTTCCGATTTTGTTTTTTCCTTTGTTTTAGCAGCAGTAGTATCCGACTTTGCCACTTGTTTTGCCTTTTGCTCATTTTTTTCTTTCGCTGTTCCTTTTTGTGAAACAACCTGTTTTGCCTTTTGCTCATTTTTTTCTTTCGCTGTTCCTTTTTGTGAAACAACCTGTTTTGCCTTTTGCTCATTTTTTTCTTTCGCTGTTCCTTTTTGTGAAACAACCTGTTTTGCCTTTTGCTCATTTTTTTCTTTCGCCGTTACTTTTTGTGAAACAACCTGTTTTGTTTTCTCTTGATTTTTAGATTTATTATCATTTTGATTATCGCTGTTCTTTTTTACTACAGCCTTAAGCAATACTGGAGCAGGTTTTTCCTCCGGTTTTGATTCCACATTTCCGGAGCTAGAATGACTTTCATCCTCATCCATGCAGGCAACAACCACCTGTTTTGTTTCCATATTTCCGGAGCTAGAGGAGCTAGAATGACTTTCATCCTCATCCATGCAGGCAACAACCTCCTGTTTTTTTTCCACATTTCCGGAGCTAGCGGAGCTAGAATGACTTTCATCCTCATCCATGCAGGCAACAGGACTTTCCAATTTAAACGGCTTCGACCAGACTGAATGATCTTGTACTGCCACCGGTTGCTCCTGTCTTTCCGCATTTTCTTTCTTTTCTGAGTGCGTCTCCGATTTTGCCGCTACAGCCTTATTATCCGATTTTTGGTTACTATTATCCTTTTTAGCTGCTGCTTTTTCCTTCGATTGTTCTTGTTTGTTTTCTGTCTTGTTTTGTCCTTCTGCTGCTTCCTTATTTTCCTTGGCTTTTTTTTCTTCTTTTATAAATCCTTTGAGAATATTGGACACATAGTCTAATTTTAATAAAATTCGTTCTTCACCATTAATCAAAGTAACAAAATCTGAATCTACTTCAGTAAGCACGCCGCAAAATCTTTGCTTATGGATACTTAGAATCGTGACCCAGGTGTGTTGAAATGAATTTAATAAAGCGATCAAGCTTTGTGTTTTTTGAAATGGTGTCTTAGTATTTAGAACTTTAAAGTCTCTTGTATTCTTCGTAATGGCCTGAATTTTATCAATTCGGTAGTAAAAGATAAATTTCTGGTCGGTTTCTAAGACAACATGGTCTTCTTCAACGCCAAGCAATTTACCTTTATAAACTTCCTCACCTACATATAGATTCACAGAGAAGCCTTTTAGCAAATCTAAAGCAGCAGTAAATTTCTCTAATCCCATTATTCAGCCTCCTAAAGAGATTATGGGTCGCTCCTCATAGGAGAAGCGACTCATTTTTAATCGTTACTTTCCTCTCTCGAACCCTCATCTTCCTCATTCTCATCTTCATCATTGCTCTCGTCGTACTTACTGCCGCCGGATTTGCCCTCTAGCAATAAACCATAACTAATGTTTCGGATATGCTTCATAGAAAAACGAACGACTTCTTCTTTCACAATTAAAGAAGCAATATCTTTACTTACATCATTTAGTACTCCTTCTAATGCTTCAGTTCCTCCGCGGTTAATTCGTATCCATTGATAGCGAATACTTTCTAAAAGTTTGACAAAGTTTTCGCCTGTTTTGTATTCGAAGTTCTTTGGAATATTCACACCGAGTTTCAAAAGATCCCTTGAACTCTCAGTCACACTTCTAATATGATTGGTTTTGTAATAAACCACGCCATCCCTTTCAGTTAAAAGAACAAAATAATCTTCAAAAACGGCCAATACTTTTCCCATCCTGGATTCAGGGCCACCCCGATCGACACGAATCGTTTTGCCCACGTATTGCATCATCGACTCTTTATTCATAACCCATAGTTTCCTCCTTATAATTAAATAAACATTTACACTGCATCTATATGTATCATGGGATGATGTTGTACTAATAAAGTAGCCTTTTTTTAACTAGTACCTGAAAAATAGGCAAAAAAAATATGGTCAAAAACCATATACTTAAGGCCTAAATTAAAATAGAAAGCTCGCTGTTTAGATAGGCATTTCTATTTCGAATAAACTCAAAAAAGACACTTTTTTCCTCGTCCAGTGTTGCCTCATCCGATTCAATATAAGGATCCAGGCTGATGTAGGGTTTTAATTTTTCAAATAGCTCATTGATAATCGGCGCTTGAACCTCTACGGTAAAATCATTATCTAAAATAGTGGATAGAATTTCTTTATATTTCGATTTGAATTCCGGGAAGTGTAGAATTCGCCCAGTTAAAGTGTTATATCCTGTAACGGGGACGTAATCATAATCAAGGAGTCGGCCATGGAGGTTTCTTCCCCAGGTACCGTCATAGTCCCATGGGCTGATTTCGTATAAATTTGTTTCTCCATTTTTGTAGAGTGCATAATTATGGATAAATCCATCGTAGTTTTGTGTACAGACTACGCCACAAAGCCATCTTAAATATTTGTCTACATCCAATATATTGACGATTTCTCTTTTAAAATCCTCATTTTTTAGCACATTTATCATCGCGATGAAGCTGCGTAAATGTTCCATGTCTTCTTTGTTGCCGTATTTTAGCGTATACCCCTGGTCTAGCCTCTTTTTAGGTTCATTTTTTTTCGTTATTAAGGAGAAGTTCGCTCGATTATTGGTTGCGTAAATGATGGCGCCATCCGGTAAATTTCTTTTTTTGAGTAGGTATTGGTCTAATGATTCTATTTCTAAGTAAATACCTTTGCAATACCCGTTAATGTATAAAAGTATATGGCGTGAGTGAGGTGAAATAACGCCTATCCGGTCAAAAAAATCGAGGGATAGTTTGTTTCTGCACAAGGATATATCTGAGAACTCGGCATTAAGATGAAGTTCATGGGCGCCATTCTTTGTAAATGGTTTTTCAAATACAACTCGGTAGGACCTTTTTTTCTTATCCCTAATTACATTGCCACGGTACGATAGGCTTATTTTATAGCGATTGTTGCCTATCTTTAACACAGCTGGGACTAAATCGTCATCCCATAGATCATATTCCAATTTTCTTAACCACTTAGGATTTATTAAAATTTCGTATTTTATCACTTTAATACCCCTATACCATATTTTATCTAGATATATGCAATAGATCTTGGAGGTGTGTATTTGTTCCTAAATGACTTTTAGTTTTGAAAAATATATATCTGTCTATATCAAAACAAACGCCAATATCATAAATTGGAAGAGAAAATAAATTGTATTGGAAAGTGGTGTATAAATGGTGTTAAATCTGGGCGTTGAAGAATTATTACAACAAGCAGAAGCAAATGGTGTACTTGCATTTATGCATAATAATCCTGTTGGCAAACACAAGAAAGGAAAAGGCGGTAAAGGTAAGGAATCTTCGGCAAGTTCTAGCAGCGGCACAGGCAGCACCGGAAGCACAGGCAGCAGTGGAGGTACTGGAAGTTCAAGCAAGAGCGGAAGTTCCGGTAAGAGTGGAAGTACCGGCAAGAGCGGAAGCAATGGCAGTACGGGCAGCAGCGGGAGTAGTGGAGGTACCGGCAGCAGCGGAGGTTCAGGCAAGTCTGGAAGCAGTGGTAAAGGGCCGCATAAAAAACCTAAAAAACCAAAAAAGCCAGGTCCTGGTCCAAAGAAACATCATAGCAGTGGTGGAACTGGCAGTGGCAGCAGCGGCAGTACAGGCGGCAGTGGAAGTTCCGGCAGCAGTGGAAGTTCGGGCAGCAGTGGAAGTTCGGGCAGCAGTGGAAGTTCCGGCAAGAGTGGAAGCACAGGCAGCAGCGGAAGTTCCGGCAAGAGTGGAAGCACAGGCAGCAGCGGAAGTTCCGGCAAGAGTGGAAGCACAGGGAGCGGCGGAAGTTCCGGCAAGAGTGGAAGCACAGGCAGCAGCGGAGGTTCAGGCAAGTCTGGAAGCAGTGGTAAAGGGCCGCATAAAAAACCTAAAAAACCAAAAAAGCCAGGTCCTGGTCCAAAGAAACATCATAGCAGTGGTGGAACTGGCAGTGGCAGCAGCGGAAGTACAGGCGGCAGCGGAAGTTCCGGCAGCAGTGGAAGTTCAGGAAGCAGTGGAAGTTCAGGAAGCAGTGGAAGTTCGGGAAGCGGCGGAAGTTCGGGAAGCAGCGGAAGCTCAGGTAGTTCGGGAAGTTCCGGCAGTAATGGAAAAAAGGGCGGAAAGGGTAAAAAGAAATAATCACACTGTAAAATATGTATTTTATGAAAATATGAAATAAAATCCGGTACTTTTATCCATAGTACCGGATTTTTGTTATTCTGTACCCGTTACAAAAGCCGGCAACTGCCTACATAATGAAAGGAAAAATTATTTAGTCTTTTGCTGATTTATGTGAGACCGAGATACTCGTTTAGGTCAAGCAGTCAAGGACAGGCGTAAAATAAACCATAGGACGAGGGGTGGGAAAAACAATTGCAAATCGATAAAACAATTGGTAAGGATGTGAAATTATTACTATTTATGACCAATCGACGGTTATCATTACAATACTAGCTTTTTTATTTACCATGATAATGATATTTCTCCGTCCAAAAAATATGAATGAAGCCATTCCTGCTTCCATTGGAGCGGTGATCGTTTTTTTAAGCGGAAGTGTTTCTACGGCGGACCTAATAGATATTAGTTCAAAAGTAACGGGGGCAGCCATCACCATCATAGCCACAATCGTTATGGCGATTGTTTTGGAAAGCATCGGATTTTTTAGCTGGACGGCATCTTTAATGTTAAAAGTTTCAAAAGGTTCTGGTGTCCGTCTATACTGGTATACTTTATTGCTTTGCTTTTTAATGACACTCTTTTTCAATAATGACGGAAGCATTTTGATCACCACACCCATTTTAATCTTAACGCTCAAGAATTTAGGCTTAAAAGTTCGGCAAATGATTCCATACCTTTTGAGTGGTGCTCTCATTGCAACGGCCTCAAGTGCGCCAATCGGGGTCAGCAATATCGTAAATTTAATTGCCTTAAAGATTATCGGAATGGACCTTTATATGCAAACAGAAATGATGTTTGTGCCAGGTGTTCTCGGACTTGTGTTTTTATCCTATCTGCTGTATTTGGTTTTCAAGAAGGAAATTCCTCAACAAATCTCCCCACACTCTTACTCCATTCCACTGCAAAAAAATCAACTTTATCACCCGCTCCGGAAAAATGACGATGTAATGTTTAATGAGAAAAAGAAATTGATGATCAATATGCTCATCTTCGTATTCATAGTACGAATCAGTTTATTTGTTGCTTCCTATTTTGGCATTTCTGTATCATTGGTGGCTGTATTGGGCTCCCTTTTTCTGTTAATCTGGAGATGGGTTTATTTAAAAATTAACCCAAAAGATGTTCTTGGAAAAATTCCCTGGCATATCTTAATTTTTGCATTCGGTATGTACGTGATCATCTACGGACTACACAATATTGGACTAACCAACTTGTTGCTGGTGCATTTAAAATCAATCGTGAACGACAGCCTGCTACATGCAAGCTTGACGATGGGTGTGATTACATCACTGCTTTCGAATATATTTAATAATCATCCTGCTTTGATGATTTCCACATTGGCATTAACAGAAATGGGCTTGGATCCGTTAATCATGAAAACTGTTTATCTTGCCAATATCATTGGAAGTGATATCGGGTCGCTCATCCTGCCGATTGGAACGCTGGCAACGCTTATTTGGATGCATATACTTAAAAACAATAAAATTCAATTTCCTTGGATGGAGTATATCAAAGTAACGATTCTCGTTATTCCGCCGACATTAATTTTTACCTTAATCAGCTTATACCTATGGCTGTTGCTAGTTTTTGTATAAATCCATTTAAAGGTACATGCCTAGTGCATGTACTTTTTTGTGTGTTTTTTACCTCATATTGTAAAAATGTAGTTCAAACCACCTCTTTCGATAAGGTATAATGAATCTATTATTATAGGTTTGTGAGGGAATAGGATATGCTGACACTTACCTTCAGCGGTAAAAAATGGCTGTTAAAAGAAGAGATGGATTTTCCAAGGAAAGTTATTGCTTTTGGAAGTCATATTGCCCAATTTGGGGGTACTTTAAAAAGGGCCGCAACAAAGCAGCCCTTAACTTATTAATTAACACCTTTTTGATAATACTTCTCCATCATTTCCTTTGGCACCATGCTTCCACCTGTCGCCCAAACGATGTGCGTACCGTGGCTGAATTTTTCAGATAACGCATGCTTGCTCAAATAATCCGAAGCCTCACCAGCCAGCCACACAGGACCAATCATCCCAGCTAAGGCAGAAGGTTCTAAATAAATATTTTCTGAGTCTGCCAAATCCTTCAGCAGTCTATATAACCTCTCATCACTAACCGTATAAATTCCGCTTAAAAATGGCTCGATGATTTTCCCAACAAAGCCGGAAGGTCTGCCGACAGCAAGTCCATCCGCGTCGGTGAGATTATCTAGTCCAATATCCTGCACGGAAATTTGGTCATGAAGGCCTGTCATCATTCCCAGCAGCATACATGGGGAATGAGTGGGTTCGGCAAAGAAACAGTGAACACTCTCTTTAAACAGCTGCTTTAGACCGTAAGCCACACCGCCTGGCCCTCCGCCAACACCGCATGGTAGGTATACAAATAATGGATGATTTTCATCTACAGCTATCTTTAATTCTTGTAATTGATTTTTTAACCGCAATGCAGCAGTAGCATAACCTAGAAATAAGTCTTGGGAATTTTCATCATCAATAAAATGGCAGGACGGGGCAGCATCTGCCTGGCGCCGGCCTTCCTCAACCGCTTTGCTGTAGTCCGATTCGTATTCAACCACATTTACCCCTTTTGTACGAAGCAGATCTTTTTTCCATTGTTTGGCGTCCGCAGACATATGTACGGTTACGTTAAAACCTAGCTTTGCGCTCATAATACCAATGCTCAAACCGAGATTACCGGTGGAACCGACTGCAATTGAATACTGCGAGAAAAACCTACGAAAATGGTCACTGTCTAAAATCGAGTAATCGTCATCCATTGTTAAAAGCCCTTGACTCAAAGCTAATTTTTCCGCATGTTTTAAAACCTCGTAAATACCGCCCCTAGCCTTAATGGACCCCGAAATAGGAAGATGGCTGTCACATTTTAACCAAAGATCACCCGGAATTGGCTTCCCAAAATCTTGTTCCATTTTTTGTTTCATACTTGCAATTTTTACGAGCCGAGATTCAATTATGCCGCCCGTTTCCTGTGTTTCCGGAAACACTTTGGCGATATAGGGGGCAAAACGCTCTAAACGTTTCTCCGCTTCCTTAATATCCACCAATGTTAAAGTTAACTTTTCGATTCCAGCCGGATTTTGTTCAAACTTACCATTCGGCCAAAATACTTCCTGATAATTTATAAGCTGAATTAACAGCGAAAGCTCATGATTTTTTAGCTCAGTAAGGAATTTCGCTTTGTCCAAATTTATCACCCTGCCATCTATTATCTTAATTATTTTCATATTAACAAAAAAGATATTAAAATATCAGCTTGAAAGAATGAAAAAGACGATCTATTTTGGCAAATAGATCGTCTTTTTTTGGTGGATTACCATATTAACGGTATTTATTAATAATAGTAACCGCCCATAAAGCTTGCACCAACAATAATCAACAAAATAAACAGAACTACGATTAAAGCAAATCCTGTTCCTCCGCCGCCGCTCATGCATATCACCTCCAACATCTTTACTACAGGGTATGTCTGGAGGTTTTGGGGCGTATAGACAAACATGTATTTTTAATGCGGATTTTTACATGATTAGTTGTGCTCGTGATCACGGCTTTCATGGGATTCCTCGAACTCAGGAGCGGCGCCCATAAAACCAAATGGGCCTGTTGGCCGGATTTCTGCTCGGAACAGCGCTACGATTTCGAGAATCCTAATGATAATTCTGCGTCGAGCTGCCATTCTATTTTGCAGGACAATAATATCTGAACCGACTAAAAGCAGCCTTCCTTCAAAATTTCCTTGAGTTGTGACAACATTCACTTCTTCATTTACTAATTCATGGGCAAATTGATGAAATGTTTTATCGCTCATTCGTCTATTCATCTCCTCTCAGGTATAGTAAATGCAAAACATGGGAAAATGGGATTGTTTTTTTAAATTTTTTGGGTGGGAATTGGTAAATAGAAGTGAACCAAGAAGGCGCTTTTTTTAGTTTGGGAGTTTGTCTAACCAAATAGTTCACATCTGAATATTAATAACTATAAGGCAGGTGAGAAATATGTATTTGGTCGGTTTTTATTCTCCGAAAGCAAAGTCAGGTGTAACTGAACTGTCATTATCGATATATAATTGGCTTAAGGCAAACACAAATTTATCCGTCGCTTTTATATCATATGGGAGTCTAGAAAAGGAAGATTGTTCAAACGAATTGATCCATGAGTTCGCCAAACTGACATTAACGGAACAGAAGCGAAAAGTGAAAGCGATGAAGAAAAAACATGATATTATCATTTATGATGCTTCCAGTAAGCTTTCTGAAGGGGTTTTAAAGCTGTTGCCGATTGTAGACAGGTTATTTGTCGTGGGGGAGGAACATAAGGATTTTGCAGTAAAACTCCATCAAATCATCCAGTTTGATAAAATTTTTGATAAAAGCGTGAAGAATTTTATCACCCATTTAAGCGGCAATAAAACTTTTATCCTTCAGGAAAAAAAGGAAGATCGTGTCATCGGCTTTAATCATTCCAAAAAAGAAACAAATGAAATCGGGCAAATGATTTATACAGACTATTTAACCCACTATCTCCATGAAAAATTTATCGAAAAGAATGAAAAGATTCTGAAGAAAATAAGAAAATTACCGAAAGAAGACTTGTTTAATGGTTTATATGACATGGGCATTGACTTTGAAATAGCCCTGCTGTTTCAGAGGTATGTGATTTTGCGTGAGTTGTTAGGACAGGACTATTATGAAGCCCTCGAAGATTTGTTTCCTCTTTTAATTCATTCCCCATTTGAAGAGATATTAGAAAAATTCCAAAAAGAACTGTACATTATTTCTAAATAAACGAAAAATTCATATGTAATAAAAACTATAATGAGCGGAGCTGTGAAGCTCCGCCTATTAGGAGACAGTGTCGCTTTCAATATATGTTTCAAAAGCTGGATGATATTCTTTCTGATAATGCTGCTCTGGACAGGATTTTACGACAACTGAGCTTAATAAATTGGATTTATGTGTTTCCAACTCTTTATTGCATTTCGGACAATGTTCAACGAAAAGGTTTTTAAAAAAACGCATCACTCTTTAGTCCCCCTATCCCTTTAATTCCTATAGTTATACTATGAATTATACATTGTCTCCCTTAAATATCAATAGTTAACGTTTATTTTTATCATATGGGGTCATAAAAATTAGGTGAATATGGAAAAGTTAAATCATGGAGAAATGCAACTAATTTTAAGTAGGTTGACAATATACCTTTGTGGGTATAATATAAATCATGTCCTTGTTTTTATTAGGAGGTAAGTGATTTGGACTATAATGATCAAATTAAAAATAGAGTCAAACGTATTGAAGGCCAGTTACGCGGGATATTAAAAATGATGGAAGAAAATAAGGACTGTAAAGACGTTATTACCCAACTATCTGCTTCTAGAACTGCCATTGATCGTACAATTGGTGTTATTGTAAGCTCCAATTTGGTGGAGTGCGTAAAAAAAGCAGAAGAGCAAGGGGATAAAAACATGGAAGAACTAGTAAAAGAGGCCGTAAATCTACTCGTAAAAAGCCGTTAAAATGAGTGGAGGTGCCCTCTTTTATTTTCTTCTTAAAAATACCCATATGGGTATTTGGGTTTGGCCAAATAAACATTTCTTGTGCAACCGGGCATCAACCTGTAATATTTATTGTGGGAAGGGACTAAATTGTTCCTTGCTTAGGGGGCAGTCATGGATATTAGTTTTATCATTACAGTTTTTATAATCGGATTCGTAGGTGCATTCCTATCGGGTATGTTGGGAATAGGTGGGGCCATCATAAATTTTCCGATGCTTTTGTATATTCCTCCGGCGCTTGGTGTCGGCCATTTTACAGCACACGAGGTTTCAGGAATAACGGCCATCCAGGTATTTTTTGCCACAATCGGGGGTGTTTTAGCCTACCGGAAGGGTGGTTATTTAAATAAAACTCTTATTGCCTATATGGGGATCAGTATTTTGCTTGGAAGTTTTATTGGGGGATTCGTTTCTTCGCAATTGCCCGAAAGCGGCATAAATATTGTATACGGTATTCTTGCTTTAATTGCTGTCATTATGATTTTTATCCCGAAAAAAGGGATTGATAATATTCCGCTAGATCAAGTGCAATTTAATAAATGGCTGGGGGCAACATTGGCCTTTATCGTCGGGATTGGAGCGGGCATTGTGGGGGCAGGAGGTGCTTTCCTCTTGGTGCCAATCATGCTTGTCGTTTTAAAGATACCGACCCGGATGACCATCGCCTCATCATTGGCGATTACTCTTATCTCATCTATCGGTTCGATTACCGGAAAAATCACTACCGGTCACGTCGACATTTTACCTGCGCTGATACTGGTTGTGGCCAGTTTACTGGCGGCGCCGCTTGGTGCAAATGCAGGGAAGAGAATGAATACAAACATTCTGCAAATGATTATGGGGATATTGATTTTGGCAGTAGCCATAAAGGTATGGATGGATATTTTATAAGAAATAAGGGCCGCTATTTTAGCGGCCTTATTTCTTAACGCATAAATTCAACTACGCCTCTGTCTTCGTCCAAACGGATTCGCCAATCGGCGAGTTTTCATTTATAATCATAATATTTTAATGTCTCAGTCTTGGAGGTGGGCACTTCTTCGGTTATATTTCCATTCTCGTCTTTATAAACCTCGTACTCCTGATAAGTTTCAAGAATATAACCACCCTTTTTTTCACGTTTCACCAGTTTCTCTACCATCTCCGGCATGTCCTCCGGCGGCTCTACACTTGCTTGAACCGCATGGACCGGCTGATCAGCTGTATAGGACAATTTTTTGTTTATAAAAGAATATGGTGAATCCAGATAGGCACCTAAACCAATAGTAATTAGCAAACCGCAGGCAGTTAAGTAGGTTTTTATTTTCATGAGTCCCGAGCTCCTTTAATAAATGAATTCTCGTAACCCATTTTATGCTCGTCCGATGAACATATGCCTTTGGCTTCTAAATGTTTGCCGGTTTCACGCGTGGCCGGAAAAATAAAAACAGGAAAAATGCCAGGATGGTGATTATAGCGCCTGAAATATAAGGTAGACCAATTGCCAGCGAAAACAGCCAGCCTCCAAGCGGCGGCCCAATAATACGGCCCAACGAGTCAAAGGATGACAAAAGTCCAGTTGAACTTCCGTGTCCTGCGGTTGATGTCTTCGTCAGCAGTGAAGAAACACTAGGCCGGATCACGCCATTTCCTAACCCAAAAATGGTTAAATAGATTGCTGCTGTCGTAAAGTTATGTACAAGTAATATAAGTCCAAACCCAATGGCTGAAACAATCATTCCACCTTGAATAACGACACTTTCTCCATATTTCTTTGTTAACCTGCCTACAAGTCCTCCTTGTACCAGTGCACCGCCAAACCCCATAATCATGAAGATGTATCCCAGTTGTGTTGAATCAAGACCCGCTTTTTCAGCAGCAAAATAGGCAAAAGTGGCTTCCAAACCTGAAAGGGATAAGGAAATGAATAACTGCACGAAAAATAAGACGGAAACTTCACGAGTAAAGGCTTTCCAGATGGATCTTTTTTCTTCAGAAGTCTGTCCTGTTTCGTGTTTTGACTCCTTAAGTAAAAAAAATACAAGCACTAGGGTGATGGCTGCTGATCCGCTAGCAAGGAAAAAAGGCATACTCAAGCTGAATTTAGAAAAAATACCGCCGACAGCCGGTCCAAAAACAAAGCCAAGGCCAACCGCAGCACCGATAATTCCCATTCCTTTTCCGCGGTTTTCTTCTGTTGTAATGTCGGCAACGTATGCCATTGCCGTTGGCATATTAGCAGATGAAAGCATTCCTCCTAATATTCTGGCTACAAACAGCATCCAAAGCTCGGTTGAAATCGCTTGAATAAAGAATGAAAGGGCAAGACCGGTAATCCCTATCATCATGACCGGTTTTCGGCCAATGCGGTCAGATAGGCGCCCCCACATTGGTGCGAAGATCAGTTGCATCAAGGAATAGACCGCCATTAACAGCCCAAGTTCTGTAGGATTCGCCCCCATTTCCTCCGCATAAAACGGCAGGACCGGGATGATGATCCCAAACCCGACCATAACTAAAAACATGACAACAAATAGAATCGGTAAAGCAGTCTTTGTCTGCAAAGGATGTCAACTCCTTCAAATAAATCCAAATTCCACTAAATGAAACCCAATACCCATTATCACCCAGCATGCTAATATAATGCAACCATCAGTTGTTGCTCTTCCTTACAAAAATGTAAGGTTCACTTCAATTATCGTAAGGATTCATTGTGGAAAAAAAGCCAATAATTTCCTAAGATAAAACTAAGGATATTAGAAATGGGTGATATACATGGAATTAATATTAGAAGCAAAAGGGATAAACAGGGTGTTCGGCACAAAAAGGAACTCTTACACCGCTTTACGCGATATTGATTTGAACATTACTAAGGGAGAATTCGTCGGTGTCATGGGGCCATCAGGTGCAGGGAAATCCACCTTGCTAAATGTTCTTTCAACAATCGAAAAGCCAACCTCCGGCCTCCTTCAATTCAATGGGAAAAGTCTGACAAACATGAAGGAGACAGAGCTTACTGAATTCAGAAGAGATCAAATGGGGTTTATTTTTCAGGATTATAACCTCCTGGATACTTTAACAGTGGAAGAGAATATTCTCCTGCCGCTGACCTTTAGTAAAACTCCGCAAAGGGAAATGAAAAGAAAGGTTCACGAATTGGCACGAAAGTTCGGGATTGAAGAAAATTTGGAAAAATTCCCGTATGAAATTTCAGGCGGGCAGCAGCAGAGGACCGCTGTATGTCGAGCAATCATATGCCAGCCAAAGATCCTATTTGCTGATGAGCCTACCGGTGCACTGGATTCAAAGTCAGCCTATTATTTGCTGGAAACTTTATCGGAACTACATAAGGAGCAGGCGGCAACCATCCTTATGGTTACACACGACCCTTATGCCGCAAGCTTTTGTTCTCGTGTTGTGTTTATTAAAGATGGAACTCTTTTCACCGAAATTCGAAAAGGTGAGCAATCGCGAAAGCAGCTTTTCGGGCAAATTTTAGATATTCTCTCAAGTATAGGAGGCGGGCAATATGACGCTGTCTAAACTTGCCAGAAAGAATATCATCCGAAACATCCGCCAATATTTGCTCTATCTTTATTCGCTGGTCTTTAGTACGGCTATTTACTTTACCTTTGTTTCATTACAAAACAATCAGCAGCTGTTAAGCAGTACTGTAACAATTGGAAAACTGGAGTCAGCTTTTTTTGCGGCATCGATGATTCTCATGATTTTCTCAGGTTCTTTCATTTGGTATTCCAATTCGTTTTTTACCAGGATGCGAAAAAAGGAAGTCGGATTATACGCCTTATTTGGTATGAGCAAGAAAAAAATTGGCCTGCTGCTTTTTTATGAAAATATGATCATTGGGGCACTGGCTTTAGTGATAGGTATTGGCGCCGGAATATTGTTCTCCAAATTGTTCATGATGATAATTTTCAAATTAATGGGCTTTTCGCTGGAAGTGTCTTTTTCGGTATCAAGCAGGGCGATGTTGCAGACAATTGTGGTGTTTCTTATCATATTATTAGTGACCTCCATCCATAGCTATCGATTAATCTATCGATTTTCGCTTGCCGAGTTATTTAAAGCTGACCGTAAAGGAGAGAGGCTTGCGAAAGGGTCTGTCATAACGAGTATTTTAGCAGTTGTCCTGATTGGTGTTTCCTATCTATTATTTTGGAATCCGGAGAAGTTCATAATTATTCACTATACCGGAATTAGATTTGGCACCGCGGTATTTTTCCTTGTGGCAGGTTCTTACTTTTTTATGAATTCCCTAGCAGCCTATTTGTTAAAATTGATGAAGAGGCTGGAGACGGTTTATTTGAAAGGAAAAAACCTGCTTGGCATCACCAATTTATTATACAGGTTTAAAGGAAATGTCCTTATCTTGACCGTAATCTCTCTATTAAGTAGTGTGACACTATTAGCATGCGGAACCATTCTTGGTTTTTATTATCATATTGATAGAGTGACAAATGAGCACTTTCCCTACAGCTATATGTTCAATATGAAGGATGTTGAAGTAAACAAAGAAATTGCAGCTTTGATTGAAAGGGCCAGTGAGGATAAGCCCCGATACCAACTCAACCTGGAGTATCTTCCTGTGGAGGCTGATTTGAACGGCATGGAAAGGGTACCAGATTTTTTTCAAACCATGCTGATCTCCGAAAATACATTTCAGAAACTAATGGAGGAAAGAAGGAGACCCGAATCCCTCCACTTAAAAAGAAATGAAGCAGCGGCCTTTTATGATGGAAATCTGGATGTAAAATCCGATCCTTATTCTGGAAAACAACTTGTTCTTAAGGCCGAACAAGAGTTAACTATTACTACCTATAAGCCATTTTCCCTGCTTAATCAAGGGGAGATGTTGTTCCCGCTGGTTATAAGTAATGCTCAATATGAGGAGCTAAAAGAGGGCATTTCACCACAGTATTTGCACATCTATAAATTGAAGAATGAGAAATCACTTGAAAAATTAGATTCCAAGTTAGAAAAGATTGTAAGGCCGCTTCAGTTTAATGACAATCTCCCTATCTATTCGAGTTTTTATGATAAATATCATTACGGACTTGAAACCTATGGACTATTAATCTACATCGGCGGTTTTCTTGGACTTGTGTTTATGGCCGCAACGGGAAGCATTATTTATTTCAAACAGTTGATGGAAGCAGCATCCGATAAGGCCAGATATCAAACCCTCAGAAAAATCGGCATTCCGGAACAGGAGATTAAAAAGACGGTGGCAAGACAAGTAGGATTTGTTTTTGTGCTGCCATTGCTGCTTGCTGTCAGTCATAGTGCAATGATTACTTATTTGCTATCCGAATTTTTACAGATTCCACTGCAGGTCCCATTTATGATTTTTCTTGGTGCATACCTTGTTATTTATCTGATTTACTATTTGATGACTACTGCTGGTTATGTGCGGTTAATAAAAACAAGCTCATGATGGTTGAGCTTGTTTTTTCACATTTGATGGATGTTATTTACCGTTTCTGGAAAGTGAAGGATAGCCTTTGTTCCGATATCCTTGGCAGATTCCAATATTAAAGTATGTCCTAGCTTTTCTGCTGTCTTCTTTGCTAGATACAGTCCCATTCCTGTTGATCTTTGAGGGCCTCTGCCGTTTTTTCCGGTAAATCCTTTTTCAAAAACACGGGGAAGATCTTCAGCGGGAATCCCGATACCAGAATCACGGATGATAAGATTCCTTGACTTTGAGTCCGCGATGATAGAAATCTTGCCGTTTTCTTTCGTATATTTTAAAGCATTCGATAGAACCTGGCGAACTATGTAGGTCAGTCCTTTTTTATCGCTCAATACAAGCATTGAGGAAACCTGTAAATCTAGTTTTATCTTTCTGCCGATGAACGACTTGGATTCTCCAATGATTATTTCCTTCATCAACTTTTCCAAATCAATCTCCTGGATTAGATAGTCCTTATTAAAATCGTTAAGTCGGGAAAAGTGGAGGGCCTGTTCCACATAGCCTTCGATTTTATCTATTTCTTCCTGCATGCTTGGTGAATCGATTTCCGTTTCAAGCAGCAGGCGGCTGACGGCAATCGGGGTTTTTATTTCATGAAACCATTGCGTCATAAATTCGAGCTGTTCCTTGGCCGCCTCGTTTCGTTCCTGTATTTGTCTTAAATATTGTTTCTCTAACTGTCTCAACAACTGGCTATATATTTGCTGTTCGTAAGAGGAGGAGGCAGGGATGCTTTCAAAGTCTTGAGACTGCCATTTGCGAAGCTGTCCCTTTTTCCGATAAAAACTACTGATAAAATATAAATTATACAAAAAGGTCGCCAGCAAGATGAGGTAGAGCAGGCTACTATATGCAACCCTCAATTGTGGTTCAACACTGATTACGATAGAAATAACGCCAAGAATCGAATAAAAGGTAATAAGCTGCCATTTTTGATCAATAAGGTAGTATCTGAATTTCATGGAATCATATATCCTTGTCGCTTTTTCGTTTCGATAAAATCTATGAGACCCAAATCTTCCAATTTTCTGCGCAGACGTGCGATGTTGACGGTTAGCGTGTTATCATCTATAAAATTTTCACTTTCCCATAAGGCTTGCATGATTTCATCGCGTGTTACAATGGTTTCCTTCTTTTTCAATAATAAATAAAGAATCTGAAACTCATTTTTGGTTAGCTCTATTTCGCTGTTATGGTAAGAAATATTCCCCTTATTTAGATTAAGAATTAAGCCCCTATGTTCGATAACTTCCTTTTCCTCTTGCTGATAAGTGTAAGTCCTTCGCAAAATAGCATTCATCTTGGCAGTCAGCACCTCTAATGAGAATGGTTTCTGGATAAAATCATCGCCACCCATATTCATTGCCATGACGATATCCATATTTTGATTTCGAGAGGAGATGAAGATGATGGGCACATTTGACAGTTGTCTGATTTTGCTGCACCAATAAAAACCATCATAGATTGGTAAATTGATGTCCAGCAGAACCAGATGGGGTTTGACTACCATAAACTGTTCATCCAGGTTCTCAAAATTTGTAATCTTACTAGGTTCAAACCTCCATTTCAATAGGTGTTCAGAAATAATATCTCTTATTTTTAAATCATCCTCTACAATCATAACCTTAAACAAGATATTCCACCCCTTCCATATGAACCTATTATACAAGGCAATAAACTGATTTGGAAAAATTAACTGTTTTGTAGGAGTAAAGTCGTATTTTTAATTTATAAATTTTGGAAAATTTGGTATGATTACGGTGCATAATCTCTTCTAAAATAAAAAATGGGGATGAGGGACTATGAATAAAAAGTGGGAAAAACAGATTGACCCTAATAATAAATACGGTGGTGCATTTATTTTAGGGGATAGGAACTTCGAACTTCCGGAAGCAGCTGTCGTTTCGGTCACAAGGGGAGAACATTTCAATATACCGCGCCTAATAATCAATGGATTTTTAAACCAAATGATCATGAAGGCGATGAGCAAGAACGATAATTTATTGTATGCTGAACTGCGAGGGCAATTAGATGGAGGAATTGGTCAGACATTGACCGTTTGGAAAGCAGGAAAAGACATGAATTCGTTCCGAACTGGCGGTATTCATAATTTTGCAAGGAAGTTTTTTAGCTGGGTGTTTTACAGTGGAAAGGTTCAATCCTATTTTTTAACATGGAAAGTAAACGGACATATCCCGACTTATGAAGAAGCGGCAGAAATCGTAACCACCTATGGCCGACATTTTGATGGCGGTAAGCTTGTGAGAAAGGCCCAGCAGCCGAAGGATTTAGACCATAAAAAACCAAGCTGATTTATGCTAGCTGTTTATTAGCTAGTTGATAGAATGTTTTTAGCAGATGTTTAGCCCGGTGTATAAATGATAGAACGTAATTGTTTTTAACCAAAAAAGCCGCCGATCCAATGATCGAGCGGCCGTTTTGTGTATAATATTCTCTCTATTTCACTGTTTTCCGAGTACTTTCCGATGCAAAGTCCGCGATGACAACAAGAATCATATAGCAAAGCAGCAGCAGGGTAATCTGCGTGTATTGGAAATAGCTCATGGCTAGTTTAAAATCCATGCCTAGACCGCCTGCACCAACGAATCCAACGACAATCGTGGTCCTCATAATTACTTCCCACCGATATAACACATAGGTCAGAAACCTTGGCATAACAATGGGAAGAATCCCGTAAAACAATGTCTCAATCTTAGAGGCACCAGATGCAGCCAAGTTGCGAATCGGCCTTGGATCCATATCCTCAATTACCTCTGCCCATAGCTTCCCAAGGATTCCGAAATTGTGCAAAGCAAGGGCAAGTGCGCCTGGCAAAATACCCGGTTTTAAAATGAAAATAATCATCATCGCCCAGACCAATTCCGGAACGGAACGGGAAAAAATATAAACGAGACGGACCAGACCGTATAGCGGCCAATTGTACCATTTTTTCGAAATGGTCAGGTTACCGCTCGCAATATTACGCGCCGCTGGAATCACCGTTAAACAGGCTGCAATGGTCGAAAACCCAATCGCCATTACGCTCATTTCCAGCGTCTCATAGGTCAGTTTTAACGCAGAAGCCCAGCTTTCGGCATCGAAAAACGCAGGATTGTTTTCATTTAAACCTATTAATCCGCCGAAAAACTTTCCCGCGTATTCCGCATTTTGATCAGAGAATAGGTCAGATATATCGGCATGGTCGATAAAATAAATATATATCCACGAACCTGCAATTAGCAATGCAGCCAAAAGAGAGGCACGCCATCCTGTACTGAAACCGCGACGGCGCTTTCGATCTGTTAAGCCTTTACGGACAAAATTACTCCAAATATCTACAAGTACAACCAAGGCAATCAAATAAAATACATAGGTCCAAACTTGGTCGTATTTCAAATCGGCCAGCGAAAGCTGAATTTGATAGCCCAGACCGCCGAGGCCGACAAAGCTCATAATTGCCGAAGAACGAATCGAGCATTCAAAACGGTACATCGTATAACTAATCATATCAGCCCTAACTAACGGTAAATACCCGTAAAAGAGGACCTCAAGTTTGGAGGCTCCGGCTGCCCATAAAGCCTTTATTGGCTCTTTGGGTACATCATTTAGCATATCGGCGAAAATTCGTCCAAGAATCCCGCCGTAAGGAATTGCTAAGGCAAATATGGCAGCAAACGGTGAGAAACCGATGGCAGCCACGAACAGCCACGCCCAAACCAGTTCGTGAATCGAACGGGTAAATCCTAATATTCCTCTGAAAAATACTTTATTGGCCAGTCTAGCTGCCCGTGAAGATGTTAACGTCCCCGATGCGAGGACACCGACAATAAAAGCATAAATAATGGCTAAGGACATTCCAGCTACGGCATAGGCCAAAGTAATCCAGGCGGCTTCAAGACCTTTCGATAATACTTCAGGACTCAAATCCGGTTGAAAGAGGCCTTTAAAAATTTGCCCCAATGTTGGAATCCCGCCAGCATGGTACACCTCATCCGCATCCCATTTAACCGCAAACAAACTCCATCCGAAAACTGCCAGCAAAATCAATGAAAGAATAAATCGTTTATGGAGCCGAAAGGAGGTTTTCCATTTATGCATGGCTCGAATGCTCCTTTAGACTATACAATTCGGCTAACATTTCATCGGTTACCTTTTCTGTCGGTAAATCAAAAAGGATCGCCCCATTTTTTAAGGAAATGATTCGGTCAAAATATTTTCGTGCATAATCAACTGAATGTAGGCTGGCAATTAGCGTTTGGTTATCCTCTGAAACAATCTTAGTGAGCATCGACAGAACGTCATCAGCCCGTGCCGGGTCAAGGGAAGCAACTGGTTCATCTGCCAAAATAATTTCCGGTTTTTGAACCAATAGTCTAGCCAATGCAACACGCTGCTGCTCACCGCCGGAAAGGGTGGAGGTGATTTCATGAGCTTTATCCGTGAGACCGACACGTTCAAGCGCCATAAGTGCCGCATCTTTTTCCTGTGGGACGAGCAGAGATATCAATGATTTCACGGTTCCCCAATCCGCTAATTTTCCCGCCAAAACGTTATGAATCACTGCTAGTGGACCGATTAGATCAAATTGCTGACGGATAACCCCAACCTTTTTCGCGAAGGCTTTTCCTCTTTTATAAGTAGAGATGTTCTGCCCGTCAATGAGCATTTCACCACTTTCTAAAGGTACGAGGCGGGCAATTGAATTTAACAGCGTCGATTTTCCGGCGCCGCTCGGTCCAATCAATGCCACCATTTCTCCTTGTTTAATGGTAAAAGAAAGGGAAGATAAGGCTATCTTCCGCTCAAAATGTTTTGTTAAATTTTTTACATCAATCATGATTTTTGAAGTCATAGATGACAAACACCTACTATTTAATAATCTTTAGTTCTTTGGCTACTTTTTCAATTTTGCTATAGTTATCGTTTTTCGTTTCGACAAATTTGTCAGTTTGGAACAAATCGGCTATTTCTTTTGGCTCACCATTGAAAGAAAGGAGGGCATCCTTAATTTTTTGTTCTGTGCCTTTGCCAAACTTCTTGTCGATCTCTTTATTAATGGTCCAGTTATAGTCATAGTAAGGAGGGGTTGTATAGAATACCTTTACCTTATTTGTATCCACTTTCCCTTCTTTAACAGCTGCTTCCCAAACAGAAATATTTAATGCACCAGCCTGGAAGGAACCGGATTCGATTAACTTATAGGTTGTGTCATGTGAGCCGGAAAAATTAGGATTACCATTAAAGTCTTTGTTCGGGTCAATGCCAGCTTCGGATAGAAAATAACGTGGCATTAAGTGGCCGGATGTCGAACTTTCACTACCAAACGTAAACGATTTTCCTTTTAAATCCTTCAAGGAACTAATCCCGGAATTCGGCTGGGTGATAAACACTGATTGGAATTCAGCATCTCGCGGACGCTGAACGATGGATTTAGCCTCAGGGACAAGGTTTCTAGCCTGTACACTTGTTAATCCGCCAAACCAAGCCATGCTGATTTCACCACGCTGGAATCCTGTTACTAAAGCGGCATAATCAACAGAAGGAACGAACTCTACCTTTAGGCCAGTTTTCTCGTTTAAGTATTTAGCCACAGCATCCATGCCTTTTTGCAAGTCGGCGGCATTTTGGTCCGGAATGGCCCCAATTTTAAACACTTGTTCTGTTTTTTGTTCTTTCTTGCCTTCACTAGATTTTTCATTATTGCTTTGACCACAGGCGGCTAAAGAAAATACCATCATCACCAGGATCATTACAGAAAACCACTTTTTCATAATAGAAACCCACCTCAATTGTTAATTGCATAAAAATGAATTAGAAAAAAATATTAACCTTCATAATTATAAGGAAATGTTAGTACATAATAAATTCAATTTATCGATTTATTCAATAGGTTAGTATCGATTATTCATATAGATAAAACCCCTGTCGGTCTGACAGGGGCACTAGATTTGATTCTATACAGCTTGCTGTGACCATTCTTCTACATTCCAAATGTATGCGATAAACTTTCAACATTAAGTTGGCTCATTTTTTATCGTAATTCTCGCTTTTCAACAAAATCCATACATTCTAACATATTACTAGATTGTTGTATGTTTTTCACTGAAAAAATATTGTAAACAGAAATGAATAGGTTTTGGCCTTGGGGGCAATTTAATGAAAAAAAGGATAAATGTATGATCGGATTAATTATCGCCATCCTCATTTTTAATTTTATCGCTTTTAAAGGCAACAAGGTTTTAACTGCCAATCAAATCGTTCACATTTGGTGTTTTACAATTGCCTTTCAAACGACCTTCGATGTTTTTATAGAATTTAAATACCACGCCTATTGGTATTTCAGTAAAGAAGTGGATTGGGCTGGCGAAATTCCTCATTTGTTCGTGGTCCCAGCTGTTAATATGATTTTTTTAAACTGGTTTCCCTTTAATGGAACATATGTAAAAAAGGCTTCCTATATCATTTTATTTGTGATTGCAATCTTATGTTACGAGATGATTACTCTATTTCCGGAACCTTGGGGCTACTTCCATTACGGATGGTGGAAACTTTGGCATGCTGCCATTTTAGACCCTATTCTGTTGCTCATATTATTGGGGTATTACAGGTGGATATGCCGCATTGAAAGAAGGACTGTTTGCCGTTAATAGTTTTCACTTAAGAGAGGGGGGGAAGTACGCTCTCTTTTTTTTTTTTTCTGATGAAATCGTATATACAGGCTCCGATGCTTGTACATATTCTAATAAAAATGACAGTCGCGCAAGGAGGGAGGGCAATGGGCATATTCAAGGATGGTATCAGCATCGGAACCGTTTCGGGAGGAATCGTAAACTTTGGCGGGGCAGTGATTATTTCACCCATTTCGATTACCAATACCGTTTCAGGTTCACGCTCCGGAAATACGGATCCCGGTGGATCAGGAAATTCGGCAATAACTGCCGCAAGCAATCTGCTTCAATCAATTGCGGGTAATCAGGGATTATTGGGTTCAGGAAATACGAGATAATCTAGAGCAAGAAGTGCAGGAAACAGAGGTAATAATAAGGCGACAAATGGAAGACGGGGCCGATAGCAGCCCCGTCTGATTATTTTATGAAACCTTTAAGCCTTTTGCAGTCTGCGCCTGCGCCCGCTTTGCAGGTTTAATGACATTGAAGACAATGTTTAGAAAGATGGCTGTTAAACTGCCTGCAACAATCCCGCTATTCGTAAGAATCTTAACACTCTCAGGAAGATGTGCAAATAAATCCGGAACGGTAGTTACACCTAAACCAACTCCAACAGAACAAGCAATGATTAATAGATTCTCCTGTGAAGAAAAGTCTACTTTACTAAGCATCTTGATTCCAGAAGCAATGACCATCCCAAACATAGCAACCATTGCTCCTCCAAGTACAGCAGTCGGGATAACTGTTGTTAACGCCGCAATTTTCGGTACAAACCCTAGAAAAATTAAAATTCCGCCCATTGTATAAATAACGCTCTTATCCTTAACCCCAGAAAACTGGACAAGCCCAACATTTTGCGAGTAAGTGGTGTACGGGAATGAATTAAAGAATGCTCCAATCACACTTGCCAATCCTTCTGCACGATACCCTTTCACTAAATCCTGTTCCGTCAACTTTCGGCCCGTGATATCACTTAAGGCAAAATAAACACCAGTTGATTCTACAAGACTTACAATTGCTACAATTGTCATCGTAATGATCGGGGCCAGTTCAAAAGAAGGAGTTGCAAAATGTAAAGGCGTTACCATATGAAACCAGGATGCATCACCAACTGCGGAAAAATTAACTTTTCCCATGAACGTTGCAGCAACGGTACCTGCTATCAAGCCTAATAATATAGAAATGGCGCGTATGAACCCTTTAAAGAAACGATAAAGAATAATGATAAATAATAACGTACCAAATGCCAGCACAATGTTTGAAATCGAACCAAAATCAGGGCTTCCCTGACCGCCGGCAACATTATTCATTGCGACAGGAATTAGGGTCGTTCCAATAATCGTCACAACAGAACCCGTTACGACTGGAGGGAAGAAGTGAATCAGTTTACCAAAGTATTTTGCAATCAACATGACAATTAATCCTGAAACTAGGATCGAACCATAAATGGAGGACATGCCATACTGATTTCCAATGGCAATAATCGGGCCTACTGCTGTAAATGTACAGCCAAGGACAATCGGAAGACCGATCCCAAAATAACGATTCTGCCATACCTGTAATAATGTAGCGATACCGCTTGTTAATATATCAAGAGAAACTAGATAGGCAAGCTGTTCGTTCGAAAGCTTTAGAGCACCGCCAATAATAAGTGGAACAATAACTGCTCCTGCATACATGGCGAGAACATGCTGAATTCCAAGCGATGCTGTTTTAAGTGATGAATTTTTCATTATACTAGCTCCTCTACTTTTTCAGATTTAAAAGTGACTTCACCGTTTGCGAGGGAAGCAACGCGGGCTAAAGATTCAACTCTTATTCCTTGGTCGCTAAGCATTTTTGCACCGTCTTGGAAGGACTTTTCGATGACTATTCCTACTCCGGCCAGTTCGGCGCCGCTTTGGTTGACTATATCAATTAAGCCTAGGGCGGCCTGGCCATTGGCAAGAAAGTCATCAATAATAAGAACTTTGTCCTCAGCATTCAAAAACTTTTGTGCAATTGAAATTTCGTTAGTTTCCTGCTTTGTAAAGGAATGTACAGAAGCAGTGATCAATCCTTCGGTTAATGTAAGTGATTTTCTTTTTCTGGCGAAAACAACTGGAACGTTCAGCTGTAGGCCCGTCATGACTGCAGGGGCAATGCCCGAAGATTCAATGGTGACAATTTTGGTGATTCCCTCGTTAGCGAAGCGCTTCGCAAACTCTTTGCCAATTTCCAGCATTAATGCTGGATCAATTTGATGGTTTAAAAAAGAATCAACTTTTAGGATTTGGTCTGATAAAACCTGCCCGTCATTTTTGATTTTTTCCTGTAATAGTCTCATGTTGTACCCCCATTTTTTAAATATAAAAAAACCCAAAGGCCGTCCCCACATCAGATTGAGTGAGGTAATGGCCTTTGGGCTTAGTGTCCGAAAGGAATAGAATGGAAGTACGCTTAGAAAGAAAAACATCCGTTCTCATTACCCACTCATAGTCGAATCGTTTACGGCAATTCGGTAGAGACTTGCGGGCCATATTCCCGCGATTATATGAGTGAAGCCTTATTGAATTCATTTCAAATTATATCACGGTAAATGGAGAAATCAATCACTTTTTTTGCAAAAAGCGAATAATATACTTATATTTTTTTCGCTTTGTTCGTCTTTTGGAAACCTTTCCCGTAAGTATCATAGAAGGATTGAACAATTAACCTATTTCAGTTACTATTAAAATGTACGTATATATCAGAAAATTATGAAAAGGTAAATAAATACCCCAAGGGGATACTAACCGGTTAGGATGTTTGGGCCCAATCATAATTTTCATATAAAGAATAATTGGAGGAATGAAAGATGGTTGAAAAAATCCGCCCATATTGGCCAGCTGATGTACCTGCCAACTTTACCTATTTACAAGGTGAAAAACCGCTTTTTGCTTATTTAGAGCAGCATGGGAACGAGCGCCCAAATGACACAGCCTATATTTTTTATGGACAAGAGGTCACTTGGGGCCAACTCTTGGATTACGTGAATCGCTTGGCTGGCTATTTACATAAAAAAGGGGTTAAGAAGGGCAGCTGCATCGCCCTTTATTTGCAAAACTGTCCGCAATATATTATTGCTCATTTCGCCATACAAAAACTGGGTGGAACGGTTGTGCCACTGAACCCAATGTTTAAAGAAAATGAATTGGCCTATTATTTCGAAGAAGCACCAATTGAAGGGATTATAGCTGGTGCAGAAATTTACCCTCTTGTCAAAAAAGCGATGGAAAAGTCCCGCCACCTGAGCTTTATCGTGACTGCTAACTATCAAGATTTTCTCCCAGACCAGCCCGAATGGAAGTTTCCAGAAGAATTGCTTGTACCAAAACAACACCTCACAGAAACAGATGATTTCACCACGATCCTTCAAACTGAAAATCCTTACGAACATACGGAACAAGTTGATTTGTGGAATGATATTGGGTTAATGGTCTTTACCTCCGGAACCACCGGACGCCCAAAAGGAGCTATGCTCACGTATGGTAATGCCCTGTTTAAATCCGCATCCGCTGCCCATTCAAACGTTATGAAGGAAGACGAAATTTTATTGGCAAGTGCTCCATTATGCCATATTGCTGGAATGTTGATGGGTTTAAATTCAACCGTTTATTCAGGCCGGCCGTGTGTTTTATTTACCCGTTTTGATCCGCTTGCAACGGTTGATGCCATTGAAAAGTACCGTGTTTCCTATTGGTACAGCATCGCGCCCATGAATTGGGCCATTTTACAAATTCCAGGAATTGCCCAAAGAGACTTGTCCAGTTTAACAACCAATCTGGCCACCAGCTTTGGAGTTCAGGTCACGCAAGAGCTTTCAGACAAATGGAAAGCGGTTACGAAGGGCTGCCCGTTATACGAGGCTTCCTATGGTTTAAGTGAAACCCATACATGTGACACCTTTATGCCAAAGGATAAAGTGAAGTTTGGTTCTTGTGGAATCCCTACTTTTGATACAGAGATTCGTATTCTTCATATCGAAACAGGTAAGGAAGTGGCTGCAGGCGAGCAGGGTGAAATTGTCGTGAAAAATCCCGGGGTGTTTAAGGGGTATTTAAACCGGCCGGAAGCAACAGCCGAAACGCTTAGGGACGGTTGGGTTCATACCGGTGATATCGGACGCCTTGACGAGGATGGATATTTGTATTTCATGGGACGAGTAAAAGAAATGATAAAAAGCTCAGGCTATAGTATTTTTCCAGAAGACGTCGAAGCACTTCTCAATTTACATCCGGCTATTCGCCAATCAGCCGTTATCGGCGTTCCTGATCCAGTTAAAGGAGAAGTTGTCAAAGCATTTGTCGTGCTGCAGGATTCGAATAAGGAAGGCTTGACTCCTGACGCGATAATCTCCTGGGCAAAAGAAAACATGGCTGCGTATAAATATCCACGTTATGTAGAATTCATTGATCAGCTGCCAGCAACATCATCCGGAAAGGTATTGCGAAAATTATTAAAAGAAGAGTAGGAGATTATACAATGGAGTTATTACAAAAATTATCAAAGGATTTACAAGAAAGAAAAGAAGCAGCACTTTTAGGTGGTGGATGTGATAAAATTGCTGCCCAGCACGAACGTGGACTTTTAACTGCACGCGAAAGAATTGAAAAATTCGCTGACGCCGGCAGCTTTATGGAGCTTGGCATGTTAAATACCTCCGATGTAAAGGGAACCGAGCATAAAAGCTATGGGGATGGACTGATCATTGGTGTCGGTAAAGTGAATGGTAGATCAGCCGTCATTCAGGCCGGGGACAAGACTGTTTTTGCCGGGACGGAAGGTGCTGTTCACATGCGAAAATCCAAAAGTATCCATGAGTTTGCGGTTAAAAACGGCCTCCCAATGTTTGCACTGCACGAGGGCGGCGGATTGCGGATGCCGGATGGAATGGGTTCAGACGGTTTCAGCGATAAACTTTTCCCGCGTGAGATGCTGACAGTTCACCGCCAAGTACCGACGATGACGTCCATTTTGGGAGATAGCTTTGGAGGTCCTACATGGACTGCTGTTTCTTCCGATTTCGTCACCCAGCTGCAAGGAACCTGTATGGCGATTGCCGGCCCACGGATGCTTGAGCTCGCGAACGGGCAGAGGATGATACCGGAAGAATTAGGCGGAGTTGATATTCATAACCGCTTTACCGGGCAAATTGATGATGATGGGGCGACGGAAGAAGAATGCTTTGACCAGATGAAAACCTTTTTTTCATACATGCCGCAAAACAGCGGTGAACGCCCGCAAATGAGACGGACAAATGATGATCCATACCGCTTGGTAGATGAGGTTTTCAATATACTGCCGCAGCAAAACAACCGCGTCTATGATATGAAAAAAATTATTGAAACGATTGTTGATGATGGCATCTTTTACGAATATCAACGGAAATTCGGCAAAGGCTTGATTACATCGTTTGCCCACTTGAACGGGCATGTGGTCGGAATTATCGCCAACCAGCCAAACCAATTTGCCGGAGCACCTGGACCGCATGAGTGTCAAAAGGCGACTGAGTTTATTTGCCTTTGTGACTCCTATCATATCCCGCTGATCTTTCTGCACGATACCCCAGGTTTCCGCATCAGCAGCGAGGCAGAGAAGGCAAAAATGCCTACAAAAATTATGGTCTGGAATCAGGCGTTGGCTTTATCGACTGTACCGAAAATCTCCGTTGTCATCCGTAAAAGTATCGGTGCTGCATACGGGAATATGTGCGGTCCGGGCATGGGCGGTGATTTAGTGGTAGCTTGGCCAAGCGCGGAAATTAATTTTACCGGACCAGAAGTCGGGGTGAATGTCGTGTTTGGCCGCGAATTGGCACGCTCTGAAAATCCAAGTGAGGAACGGAAAAAACTTTTGGAACTTTGGTCATTTGATAGTTCACCATATAAAGCGGCAGCGAAGCATTTGATTGACGATGTCATCCAGCCCAATGAAACACGAAAATTCCTTTGCCAGTCACTTGAATACTTATTAACCTCAAAGCGTGAAAAGAGCGAGAGGTTGCTAGCGACATGGCCGACAGGTATATAAACATTTGGAACCTTTCCATTTTGGAAGGGTTCTTTTTTTTGCGATCCAAATGGGCAATCTAATAAAAAATATTTTTAAAAAAATGTCCACCTGGGGTGAACATTCTTGTGGAAATGTGATAAAGTATAGTAAATGAATCCTTTTATAACAGGGTTTATAAGGAGAATAAATGTCCACCTCAGGAGGACAATTGTATTTTTTAAAAATACATAAACATCGTTTTTCATGATAAAGGAGGATTTGATATGTCCAGTAAAAAGCTAGAGCATTTTTTAAATGAAAATCTTGAGGATTTAAAGGGAAAAGGCCTATATAACGTCATCGATCCGCTTGAAAGTCCAAATGGACCGGTGATTACGATTAACGGCAAGGAACTTGTCAATCTTTCTTCCAATAATTATTTAGGATTAGCAACCGATGAACGGTTGAAAAAAGCTGCTGCCGAAGCACTTGAAAAATATGGAGTGGGAGCAGGAGCTGTTCGGACTATTAATGGAACTCTCAAGCTTCATCTGGAACTGGAGGAAAAATTAGCTGAGTTTAAACATACAGAAGCAGCCATAGCTTATCAATCAGGTTTTAATTGTAACATGGCGGCTATTTCCGCTGTCATGGATCAAAACGATGCGATATTATCAGATGAACTTAACCACGCTTCTATTATTGACGGATGCAGATTGTCAAGAGCTAAGATAATCCGTTTCAACCATTCTGATATGGATGATTTGCGCGCCAAAGCCAAAGAAGCAGTCGAGTCTGGTCAGTATAACAAAGTAATGGTCATTACCGATGGTGTTTTTTCGATGGACGGGGATATCGCGCTGTTGCCAGGAATTGTCAAAACCGCCGAGGAATTTGACTTGATTACCTATGTAGACGATGCACATGGTTCAGGTGTACTTGGTGATGGTGCAGGGACGGTCAAACATTTTGGACTCTCCGATAAAATCGATTTTCAAATTGGTACTCTGTCAAAAGCAATCGGAGTTGTCGGTGGTTATGTTGCCGGAAAGCAAAACTTAATTGACTGGCTGAAGGTTCGCAGCCGTCCGTTCTTATTTTCCACTTCCTTAACACCTGCTGATGTAGCAGCAAGCAAACGTGCAATCGAGATTTTAATGGAAAGTACTGAGCTTAATAAAAAGCTTTGGGAAAACGGAAACTATTTGAAAAAAGGATTAAAGGACTTGGGCTTTAATATTGGAAACAGTGAAACGCCGATTACTCCATGTATCATTGGCGATGAAAAATTAACTCAGGATTTTAGCAGACGGTTAAATGAAGAAGGGGTTTATGCGAAGGCGATTGTATTCCCGACCGTTCCTCGCGGGACAGGACGGGTCCGCAATATGCCGACAGCAGCCCATACAAAAGAAATGCTTGATAAGGCCATTGCCATTTATGAAAAAGTCGGCAAGGAATTAGGAATTATTTAAAGATTTTACTGACAGAGGATGATATAGATGAAACGTATATTAATAACGGGTGCTTTAGGTCAAATCGGTTCTGAATTAACCTTAAAGCTTAGAGATATTTACGGAGCGGACAATGTTATTGCTACTGATTTAAAGAAAAACGACAGCGAAGCGGCATTGAGCGGTCCGTTTGAAGTGGTCGATGTGACGGATGGTAAAACGATGGTGGAGACGGCCCGAAAATATAAGGTGGATACGGTGATGCATTTAGCGGCCCTATTGTCAGCCACTGCCGAAGCAAAACCAGTTTTCGCCTGGAATTTGAATATGGGTGGACTGTTAAATGCGCTAGAGACAGCACGCGAAATGAATGCACAATTTTTCACTCCAAGTTCAATTGGTGCTTTTGGTCCATCAACACCAAAAGACAATACGCCACAGGATACGATTATGCGACCTACCACCATGTACGGTGTCAATAAAGTAGCTGGTGAGCTTTTGGCGGATTATTATTTTGAAAAATTCGCTGTTGATACGCGTGGACTGCGTTTCCCTGGATTGATTTCATATGTGGCTCTGCCTGGCGGCGGCACCACCGATTATGCTGTTGAAATTTACTATGAAGCAGTGAAGAATGGACGGTATACTTCATATATTGATAAAGGCACCTATATGGACATGATGTATATGCCGGATGCATTGAATGCCATCGTGGATTTAATTGAAGCGGATGGTTCTAAGTTGAAACACCGCAATTCCTTTAACGTGTCTGCGATGAGTTTCGATCCGGAAGAAATCGCGGCAAGCATCAGAAAATATATACCTGGATTCAAAATGAATTACAATGTCGACCCAACTCGCCAGAAAATTGCGGAAAGCTGGCCAAACTCTATCGATTCCAGTGCGGCTAAGGAAGAGTGGGGCTTCAAATTCGATTATGACTTAGATAAAATGACGAAAGATATGCTTGATAAATTAAGCAAAAAATTTCAATTAAAAATCCCGAGCTAATGCTTGTGGTTTTTGTATTCAATAAGTAACTCAATATTAAGGAATTAGTAGGTAAAGCGAGGATATTATTTGAGGTAATTTTCCGTTAAAGCCTTTGCCGCAATAAAGGTATGATTGTAGACTGGGTTAGAAAAAATAATGTTATTAAGTAGTGTTCTATTGGACAAAACAAGGATTGGAACAGGTCGAAATGTTCAATAGGAGCGTTCTATTGGACAAAACCAGGTTGGATATAGTCGAAATGTCTATTAGAGGCGTGTTATTATAGAAAACTTGCTCTCCAACAAAAAACAGCGAAGCCACAAAGGCTTCGCTGTTATCTTTTCACATAGATTAATTTATCATTTTTCTCGGTTACTCGACCAATGATGGAGGCTTTCGCTAATCCGCGCGAATGCAAGTTATCCATGTACCGCTTTGCATCCTCTTCGGCAATTGATACAAGCAATCCCCCTGAAGTAATCGCATCACATAAAACAAGCTGCTCTTCCGGAAGAATGTCCTCGTACACAACGTCATCAGATAACCATTTATGATTAGACTTAGAGCCGCCGGGGACTACGCCATTTTTCGCTAATTCGATGGCCCCTTCAAGAATTGGCACCTGGTTAAATGAAATTTCAAAGCTCACATCGCTGCCTCGTGCCATTTCGCTTCCGTGTCCTAACAGTCCAAAGCCGGTCACATCGGTTACAGCACTTGGAGTAAATGGGAAGAGCTCTTCAGCAGCGGTTTTATTCAGCATTGCCATTGTTTCCGTCACGGCTTGTTCTTGCTCCGGAGTTACGGCACTTCTTTTAATCCCGGTTGTCAAAATTCCAACGCCAATTGGTTTTGTCAATATAAGGATATCTCCTGGCTTTGCACCAACATTTTTCCAAACTTTTTCCGGATGGACAATTCCTGTCACGGATAACCCAAATTTCGGTTCCTGATCATCGATGGAATGGCCACCAACCGTGAGGGCCCCAGCTTCTTTAACTTTATCTGCAGCACCGCGTAAAATATCTGCAAGCATATTCGGTCCGAGTTTTTTAATAGGGTAGCCGACGATATTCAATACAGTCTTCGGCTCGCCACCCATCGCGTACACATCGCTTAATGAATTTGCGGCTGCAATCTGGCCGAACATATACGGGTCGTCCACAATTGGAGTAAAGTAGTCTACTGTTTGAATCAGTGCAATCGTATCCGTTAATTGATACACACCCGCATCATCGCTAGTTTCATTCCCGACAAGTAATTCGGGAACAGGGTCTTGTTTTGGTAAAAGACGCAAAACTTGCGTCAGGTCCTCTGGACCAATTTTACAGCCTCAACCTGCCTTAGTTGATAAAGAGGTTAGGCGAATCTTTTCCTGCTCACTCATTATGTACACCTCCCATTAAATAGTATACCTATTATACTAATAGGTGCAAAATATTTGCGGAATAATAGTTGAAAAGATAAAATGTTTCTAACATATACATAATGGAAAGCAGGAGGACATCAATGAAAAACTTTCATGTAATTGTTGAATTTTGCATGCAGTGAAACTACGCACCAAAAGCCGCGAGTTTCGCGGAGGAACTAATCACGCATTTCCGGCGTGATATTTCAAAATTGGAATTGATTCCGGCCTCGGGAGGAATCTTCGAGGTTACCGTGAACGGGGAAAAAATCTACTCTAAAGATGAAATAGGGTTATTCCCAGATACAGAAGACATTATTAAAATCATGGAGTCAAAATAATAAAAAACCCTCACAAACGTGAGGGTTTTTTATTGCCGGTAATTTTATTATGTAAACTGCGAAATAAAAAGTAAATCAAGGCAGCGTAATATACCGATTTTTTCCTGATCCATTATTTATTTTTGAAATAAAAATTTCTAACACATTATTTTGGAAAGAAGCGTTTATACAATGATAGATAATAGGAAAAGGGAAGTCGATGGTGCGGGTCTTTTTTGGATGTCGTGATGGGAATGCGTAAGAATGTTTTTGCGCTGTAATGATAAGCTGAGTATTATCAGTTTTTACTTTAATCTCCGAACTGACATATTCATCTAATGATGCCTCTACAATCCAATCTGTTTCGGTTTCGTATATATCAATTCTAAATTGATATAAATCACAATGGGTTGTAAATGGGTCCAAAAAATAATTTGTTAACCATTTTTCCATTTTCTCAAAATCAACAATAGAATTTCGAGGCAGGTTTTTCTTTTTCAAAATATTATTCCTCCTTACACGTTTCATTTTATTCAAGGAGCCGAAAAATGTTAAAAATGCTATAATAGGACAAAAGAAGGATTTTAAGGAGATATTTATTGCATGAAAGAAACCTTGCGCAGCATTCCACCTGTACATGAGCTTCAACATCACCCACAGTTTAAAGTGCTGATTGAACAAAATCAGCTTGATGCAACAGCCCTGACTGGTCTTTTAAAAGACATTCTGGATGAGATTAGACAAGCAATCATCCGCCAAAAGTGGCAAGGGTCATTGCCTGGAACGGAATCGTTTATCGATGAAATTTTTCAACAGCTGCAATATAAAATTAAAAAACAGCTTTCCTATACATTAGAAAAAGTTATTAATGCAACAGGCACGATTTTACATACCAATCTTGGCAGGGCCAGGTTAAGCAATGCTGCTATTCAACATGTAGTGGAAGTAGCGCAAAACTATTCAAATCTTGAATATAATTTAAATGAAGGGGAACGTGGTTCCCGCCATAGTCATGTTGAAGCCTTGATTAAAGAGATTACTGGGGCCGAAGCGGCGATGGTCGTGAATAATAATGCCGCTGCTGTTTACCTCGTCTTAAGAGCCTTGGCCAAAAATAAAGAGGTCATTGTATCAAGAGGACAGCTAGTTGAAATCGGCGGATCGTTTCGAATTTCTTCTATCATGGAGGAGAGCGGTGCGAAATTAATCGAAGTTGGGACAACCAATAAAACTCATATTTATGATTATGAAAATGCGGTGACTCCCGACACGGCTATCATCTTGAAAGTTCACACCAGCAATTTTAAGGTAATTGGTTTTACGAAATCGGTTGAGTCAGAGGAATTAATTCAGCTTACAAAAACCCGTGAAGATGTCCTTTTCTATGAGGATTTAGGAAGCGGTGCATTATTTGACCTAAGAAACCATGGAATTGGGGACGAGCCGATAGTCAAAGAAGTAATCGGAATGGGTGCGGATGTTGTTACATTTAGCGGAGACAAGCTGTTAGGAGGTCCGCAGGCCGGAATTATTGCTGGGAAAAAGGCAATTATTGACCGATTGAAAAAACACCAGCTTGCGCGGGTGGTGCGGGTGGATAAAATGACACTTGCAGCTCTTGAGGGTACATTACTAGATTATGCCCGTGGTGAAAAGACGATGAAAAATATTCCGGTCATCCGTGATTTATTAATTTCTGTCAATGAATTAGACGAAAGGGCAACAAACTTTGTTACAAATTTGTTACAAAGGACAACTGCTTTTCAGGCAAATATTTTTCAAGCTACAAGTCAGGTTGGAGGAGGCACTATGCCGGATGTGGAATTGCCTGCAAGGGTCATAGCCCTGCGGCATGAATCCTTAACGGCCGAGCAGCTTGGCAGGAAGTTAAGAACGGAGTCCAAGCCTGCTATCATTGGCAGAATTCAAAAGGATGAATTTTTGATTGATTTGCGGACTGTTACTAAGGAGGAAGAGGAGCAGCTGCTAGATACATTGTTACATATTTAAGAAAAACGAAAGCATCGTTTCAGTGGATTCTGAATCGATGCTTTTTTCGATTAGCTAATCGTTAAATTACATATCATGGCTTGAATTATGTTTTTGACGCGTATGGTTACGATTTTTCACCTTTTTCGACCCGCTTAAAGGCTCCGGCTGGCCGGATTGTTTTGGGGCATTTCTGCGCATATCTGTCCCATCATTTTTGTTGGTCATCATTATCCCTCCTCATCAGTTAGGATGCGGTCAATCATTCTTTTTATGTGCTGAATATTTTTTTTTGTTCTGTACAATTTAATGGGTAAACAATTTAAGGAGGAATACTAAAGGTGCAAAGAAATCCTTATAACAAGAATAAACAGGAAGCTTTTCAAGCTGCTCAGCAGGGGTTTGAGAATGCACAGGGACTTTTCGAAACCATTGTCAGTGACAGTGCTAGCTATGGACATCAATTAAAGCATTTGAAAAATGAAGTAAATGAGGCGTATCAACAAATTGAGAATGCGCTCGAAGTGGCTTCTGAAACACAAAGGGCACAGCTAGAGCGTTTCCAGAATGATCTAAAACAAATTGTTACTGAAGTAAATGACTTTCAATAAAATTGAAAAAGCGGGAATCCCGTCCCGCTTTTTCAGTTCATATTAATATTCAAATAAGAAAATTACTGATTCTTTTTACGTTTCTTATTGTTTCGTCTTTCCATTTCTGTAAGGGGTTCATTGGCCATCTCTTCATTATAGCCTGCACCCATACCTTGCGCACCTGCTGCATTCATCCCTGGTATGACATGCTTCGCCTTTTTTTTCGCCATTAACCTTCACCTCCTGTTAAAATTACTATCTCCATTCGGACGAAATTAATGACAAATAAAAGTTTTTTTGCCATAATGTAAGAGGGAATCCTTCGGATGGCAAAAGAAAATTTTACATAGGTAATGATAGTTTTTTCGAAATATTCCGAACAAATTACATAAAAAAACATAAGAAAAACTTATCAATCACAATAACTTTCTTGTTATTTACTTATGTAATCGGTTGTATTAAGATTATTTTTGTGAGAAAAGTAAAAGCCGGATGGGGATTTTTCAACTTTTCGATTTTTGTATTTTTATGACGTATAAGGGGGTTACTACCATGGCGAAAAATGATGTGTTTAACGCACGATCTTCCTTTGACGTAAACGGCAAAACTTATCATTATTACCGTCTAAACGCTTTGGAAGAAGCAGGCATTGGCAACGTGTCCAAATTGCCTTATTCCGTAAAAGTATTACTTGAATCCGTGCTCCGCCAATATGATGGCCGTGTTATCACAAAAGAGCATGTTGAAAATCTTGCAAAATGGGGAACGGATGAGCTTAAAGAGGTGGATGTACCTTTCAAGCCTTCCCGTGTAATTCTTCAGGACTTCACTGGTGTTCCTGCAGTTGTTGACCTTGCTTCCTTAAGAAAAGCAATGGCAGACCTTGGCGGCGATCCAGACAAAATCAATCCTGAAAAAACAGTTGACCTTGTTATCGACCACTCTGTACAGGTTGACGCATATGGTAACGAAAATGCCTTAAAAGTTAACATGGATTTAGAATTCGAACGTAATGCTGAGCGTTACCAGTTTTTAAGCTGGGCACAAAAAGCATTCAATAACTACCGCGCTGTACCTCCAGCAACTGGTATCGTCCACCAAGTTAACCTTGAGTACTTGGCTGATGTTGTTCATGTTGCAGAAGTTGACGGCGAGCTTGAAGCTTATCCAGATACACTTGTCGGTACTGACTCTCATACAACCATGATCAACGGTCTTGGCGTGCTTGGCTGGGGTGTTGGCGGTATCGAAGCAGAAGCAGGCATGCTTGGCCAGCCTTCTTACTTCCCAGTACCAGAGGTTGTAGGGGTTAAATTAACCGGTGAACTGCCAAATGGTGCAACTGCTACTGACCTTGCTTTAAAAGTAACACAAGTTCTTCGTAAGCATGGCGTAGTTGGCAAATTTGTTGAATTCTACGGACCAGGCGTTTCTTCATTACCGCTTGCTGACCGTGCAACAGTTGCAAACATGGCTCCTGAATACGGTGCAACTTGCGGATTCTTCGCAATTGATGATGAATCACTTGGATATATGCGCTTAACAGGCCGCGATGAAGAAGCAATCAAAGTTGTTGAGGCATATTGCAAAGCTAACGGCTTATTCTTCTCACCAGCTGATGAGCCAGTTTATACTGACGTAGTCGAAATCAACCTTGCTGAAATCGAAGCAAATCTTTCCGGTCCTAAGCGTCCGCAGGATTTAATTCCACTTTCAAAAATGAAGGAAGAATTCGTGAAGGCTGTTTCTGCTCCTCAAGGCAATCAAGGCTTCGGCTTAGGTTCCGATGAGCTTGAAAAGTCTGCAACCGTTAAATTTAACAACGGCGACGAAGCAGAAATCAAAACAGGTGCTGTTGCGATTGCTTCTATCACAAGCTGTACAAACACTTCTAACCCATATGTTCTAGTGGGTGCAGGTCTTGTTGCGAAGAAAGCTGTAGAACTTGGAATGGAAGTTCCTAAGTTTGTAAAAACTTCTTTGGCACCAGGATCTAAGGTTGTAACTGGTTACCTTCGTGAATCCGGATTGCTTCCATACCTTGAGCAAATCGGCTTCAATCTTGTTGGTTACGGCTGTACAACATGTATCGGTAACTCCGGTCCATTAAAAGAAGAAATCGAAAAAACAATCGCGGAAAACGACCTATTAGTTACATCTGTTCTTTCCGGTAACCGTAACTTTGAAGGACGTATCCATCCGCTTGTAAAAGCTAACTACCTAGCATCACCACCGCTAGTTGTTACTTATGCATTAGCTGGAACAGTTAACGTTGACTTCGAAAAAGATCCTATCGGAAAAGACAAAAACGGCAACGACGTCTTCTTCAAGGATATCTGGCCAACTACTGCTGAAGTAAATGAAGTAGTAAAACAAACTGTTACACCTGAACTGTTCCGTAGAGAATACGAGAACGTGTTTGGCGACAACGAGCGCTGGAATGAAATCAAGACTAGCAACGAGCCTTTATATACTTGGGATGAGGATTCAACTTATATTGCAAATCCTCCATTCTTTGAAGGTTTATCTAAAGACCCAGGTGAAGTTGAGCCATTAACTGCTCTTCGCATCGTTGGTAAGTTTGGCGACTCTGTTACAACTGACCATATTTCACCTGCAGGAGCGATTGGCAAAAATACTCCAGCTGGTAAATATCTATTAGAAAAAGGCGTTCAGCCTCGTGACTTCAACTCTTACGGCTCCCGCCGTGGTAACCACGAAGTTATGATGCGCGGTACGTTCGCAAACATCCGTATCCGTAACCAAATCGCACCTGGCACAGAAGGCGGCTTCACAACTTACTGGCCAACAGGCGAAGTTATGTCCATTTATGATGCTTGCATGAAGTACAAAGAAGAAGGCACTGGCTTAATGGTTCTCGCTGGAAAAGACTACGGAATGGGATCTTCCCGTGACTGGGCTGCAAAAGGTACTAACCTATTAGGGATCAAGACTGTTCTTGCTGAAAGCTTCGAGCGTATCCACCGTTCTAACCTTGTATTAATGGGCGTTCTTCCACTTCAATTCAAAGAAGGCGACAACGCTGAATCACTTGGTTTAACTGGCAAGGAAACATTTGAAGTTCAAGTTGACGAGAACGTAAAACCACGTGACCTTGTAAAAGTTACTGCTACTGCTGAAGATGGCAGCAAGAAGGAATTTGAAGTAGTTGTCCGCTTCGACTCTGAAGTTGAAATCGACTACTACCGTCACGGCGGAATCCTGCAAATGGTTCTTCGTGAAAGATTACAAGGCTAATCCTTTAATAATAAAACACCATGCGTGAAATCGCATGGTGTTTTTTTGTGTTTTCTTAAAAATAATGGAATATTTGTCCTAACATCTACCTAATTAGAACCATATAATAAAACACAAAACCAATCTTTTTTTGTATATCGTAAAAGAGGAGTGAGTAATATGGGATGTGGTTGTGGAGGCAAGTCATCCAGACAAGTAAGACCCAATAATGTAAATTATTATGCGCCAAATCGAAGAAATGTGTATAGAAGGCAACCAGATAATTTGAATAATCAAGAAGGTCAAAATCAAGTACAACAAGATAATAATAACAAAAATCAGAAGTAATCCATAAATCCTCCTTTTGTATTTTGTTGACAATCCTGCTTATAATTGCTTAGAATGAGATTAATCAATCGTAAAGGAATGAAAAAAGGGCCGATGAAGTTTTAATCTTATTTTTCAGAACATGATTCGAATAAACGAAAAATGTTGAACCTGAAGAATGGGATAAGTCTGTCCTTTTTATGTCCTGATTATAAGCTGCTAATAACCTTTAAAGAGGTTTATTTCGTGTTGCTTTTAATAAGACATTTAACTCTCTTCAGGTTCATGGAGGGAGTTTTTTTATGAACAAAAATAATGTTATTTTAAGTATAAAAGGATTAGAAAAGAGCTTTCATTTACTAAAAATCTTAGATGAAATCCAGTTGGATATTAAATTTGGTGAAAGAATCGGTCTTGTTGGTTACAACGGCAGCGGCAAAACGACATTGGCAAATCTCATCTTGGGGAAGGAAGTGCAAGATCGTGGCCACATAGAAAAATCACCTGATCTGAAAATAGGCTACCTATCTCAATCAATTGATTATGAAGTAAATGATTTTCAGGAATCCTTAAAAATATGTGAGGTTTTTCAGCTCGCCAGCGAGTTAGGGTTGAAAAAGGTTCAAAATTGGCAGGATGAAAGGCTAGAGCATTTAAGCTGCGGCGAAAAGCTAAAACTTGCTCTTTCAAGTATATGGGCTTCAAAACCGGACCTGTTAATTTTGGATGAACCGACAAACCATTTAGACCTTAAAGGAGTTAATTGGTTAATTTCTGAAATAGAAAAATTCCCGGGTTCTGTTTTGAGTATCTCACATGACCGACATTTTCTTGATCAAACAGTTAACCGGATTTTTGAGTTGGAGGCTGGAAAGCTTCAGTTTTACCAAGGTAATTATAGTGAATACCGTAAGGAGAAGGAGCGCAAAATAGCGAACCAAAAGCATCAGTACGAAGTGCAGCAGCGCCAGATTGAACGGGTAGAAGAGCAAATGGACCAATTAAAATCCTGGTCGGATAAAGCGCATAGAACTTCCACAAAAGAGGAAGGTTTTAAGGAATATCACCGGGTCAAAGCAAAGAAGCGTGACGCACAAATAAAGTCAAAAATGAAACGACTGCAGAGTGAACTGGGCAAAAACAAGGTAGATAAACCTTTGGAAGAAGCAACGGTTCAATTTGAGTTTGACAGCTACGGAAAAAGAGGGAAGCGTATCATTGAGGCAAAAAATCTGTCCATGGCTTTTAAGGGCAGATACCTTTTCCGAAATTCCCAATTTTACATTAATTATGGAGAGCGGATTGGACTCCTTGGCGAAAATGGCTGCGGGAAAACAACGTTAATCAAAATTTTTATGGGATTGGTTTCGCGGACTGACGGAGAATTGTGGAAGAGCGATTCGTTAAGAATTGCTTACTTAAGCCAGGATGTTGCTGATTTACCTGTTGAAAAAACAGCAATCGAAGCATTGGGATTAACCGACCGCGATCACATTTTTAAAGCAAGAACCATGCTTGCCAACCTGGGGCTTAAGGAACAATTCATTACAAAACCTATTGGAACGTTAAGTCTTGGTGAACGGACCAGGGTTAAACTTGTTGACATGTTATTGAAAGACTATGATGTCTTAATTCTGGATGAGCCGACTAATTATTTGGATTTGCCCAGTAGAGAACAGCTTGAAAAAACATTATCTGAGTTTACTGGGACAATTATCACCGTTTCTCATGATTATTATTTTTTAAATAAACTTTGTAATCGGCTTTTGGTGTTTGAAGATCAGCAAATAAAGCGATTTGAAATGGGACCGGAGGAGTTTTTTAATAAAGAGAATAAAAAAGATGAAGGGGACCAAAAAGAAATCCTAATGGTAATTGAAAACAAAATTGCCGCAGTACTTGGGGAGTTAGCACTTATTGACCGCCAAGATCCAAAATATCCTCTATTAGATAAAGAATTTAATGAATTGCTAAAACAGAAAAGGAATCTGATTGGGTATGGGCCTCAGGGCTCTTCCCTTAACTGTCACAAAATCGAAATATGTATGCTTTGTTTCAACTGAGTTTATAGTGTAAAATCAGGGTAATTGGATTATGTATAAAGGAGAGATTCGGGATGGTGAAGAAAGTCATTGCTGCCGTGTTATTGATATCATTATTAACCGTAGCAATCGTCCAAGCAGTAAATAAAAAGGCAGAGAAACCCGAAACCGCAAGCCCGACAGCAGCTGCTCAAAACGGCCCGGCAATCGGCGCCAAAGCACCTGATTTTGAACTAAAAACATTGGCTGGAGAAACCGTCAAGCTATCTGATTTAAAAGGTAAAAAAGTTATGCTTAACTTTTGGGCGACTTGGTGTCCGCCATGTAAAGCAGAGATGCCTGATATGGAACAGCTTCATAAAGAAGCGGGTGACGATATAACCATCCTAGCGGTAAATATCGATCCGCAATTGGATGTTCAAGGATTTGTGAATGAATATAAAATAACTTTCCCAATCCTGCTTGACGCTGAGGATGCAGTAAATGAAAAGTATCAAGTCCTATCAATTCCATCGACATATTTTATTGATAGCAAAGGAGTCATTCAAAATAAATTCGTTGGTTCCATGAAGCTTGAGGAAATGAAGGAATTTACAAGCAAGTTGAAATAAACGTTGGATTAAACATCCAGCGTTTTTTTTTTGGCTAATAAGAAAGTATAAGTGCAACTACGCATCTGTCTTCGCCCTTAGGGGGCTCGCCAATCAGCTAGTTTTCTTTATAAAAAAAATAAAGAATTAAATTTTCAAAAAGTTGTAATAATTTAAACCGTTATTGGTGATAATAACTGTTAGAATAGGACATAAGGAAGGTGATACAAATGAGAAAGCCAAGAAAACGTTCTTTTGCGGAACTAGTATCTGAAAATAAATCACAACTTTTAAAAGACCGTGCTGCAATGGAAAAAATTGAACAGCGCATTGAAGCAAAGCGCCTCGGTAAAGCTGAGTAATTAAAAAAGATTACCATTCATTCATCTGCCCCCTTTGGACAAAATGTTAGTAAGGGGGGATTAGAATGGGTAAAGGTTATCAAACAAAACGCTTCCGTCCTACACATGTGGGGACGCAGCCAAGACGTTCAACTGCGAATAAGGGTAATCAAATGGGCGATACATCCGGACAACACGCCCAGGTTATGCAAACTAAAGGCGAATAAATATAGAAATCCAAGACCCGTGTGCACTTGCGCAGGGTCTTTTTAATTTGATAATGCAATTTTTTCTGTGATATTTTTTAGTCTTCGATACAAACTATATCTGTAACATGAACAATTTCTTAGGAGGAGTTAACATGCCTTATAACAACAAACCAAACCCAGATGATCGCAGCGATAATGTTGAGAAACTGCAAAACATGATTGAAAATACGATTCAGAATATGGAAGCGGCTGAAGAGTCCATGTCTTTCACTGACAGCGAAACACAGCGCCAGCAAATTCAAGAGAAAAATCAGCGCAGACAGGAAAGCATCGAATCTTTCCGTTCAGAAATTAAGGATGAGGCCAATAACAACCAGGAATAAAAAAGCTAAGGACCGGTTCTTCAAGGACGGTCCTTTTTTTGGCTAATAAGAAAGAATAAAATTTCCCCAAATTTTATTCTTTCTTAACGCATAAATTCAACTACGCCTCATGAACCGTCCTAACGTACTCGCCAATCGGCGAGTTTTCATTTAGTTCCCAAATTTTAAGTTATCAAGCCCGATGTGTTAAGATAGAAGGGAATTTCTTATGAAGAGTTGATCCTATTGAAACATGAAATGAACCAAATAAAGAATTGGAAAATGGAACTTCAGCAAAATGGAACTATCAAGGATGAAGGGCCAATTATTGCTGCTTTGGAAAAGGAAAGAAATCCTTTAATCTTATCGGACCTATTGACCACAGCGGCATTATCAAGACTTGGACGTAATAACCAGGACAGCATAGCCGTCCCAATGCTTAAAAAAGCTCTACAGTTGGACCCTGATAATAAAAAGGCAACGGAATATCTTTTTCGAGCTGACTGGAAAAAAATGAAGGATATTCTCGCTCCACTCATCTTTCCACCAATAAGGGAGACCGATAACCGAACAGCCAAGAAGAAAATTGCTGAGGAATACATAGAAATATGTAAAAGCTTTTTAACCGAAGCAGAGGATGCACTGCATGATCTTGAATCAAAGTCTGGAACCCCTTCACGGATGGATCAGACTGAACCCTATCGTCAGCTAAATGCATTATTATCTTTGGCAATTGGAGAAACCGCCTCATTATTAAAGGCTGCCGAAGAATATGATCAATCGATTACTGGTGTTTTTCATACTTCCGTCTACTATGAGGATTTAAAAAATCATTTAGCCAACCTCGAAAACATTAAAGTAAAATGGCAGGAGTTATTTGTTGAAAGTAATCATGAAGGCCAGTCTGAAAAAAAGGCGTTGGAACAGCTGAATGATATGGTTGGTATGGCTACGGTTAAAAAAAGAGTAAATGATTTCTATCAAGTGTTAAAATACCAAAAACAGCGCAAAGAACTTGGCTTTAAAATAAAGGATGAATTCAGCCTAAATATGATATTAACCGGGAATCCGGGTACTGGAAAAACAACGGTCTCCCGGCTGCTTGCAAAAATCTATCATGAACTGGGCGTCCTCCCACAGGAAAAAGTGGTTGAGACCAACCGTTCGCAGCTTGTCGGCTCATTTGTCGGCCAAACCGAAGAAAACGTCCGAGCCGCAGTGGAAAGGGCAAAAGGCGGCGTGTTATTTATTGACGAAGCCTATAGTCTGAAGCGGGAAGGCCAGACTGGAAATGATTATGGACAAGCAGCCATCGACACTTTGGTTGCCTTGATGACAAGTGAGGAGTACGGCGGGAAATTTGCGGTAATATTAGCAGGATATACCGAGGAAATGCGCAGCTTTTTAGAGGCTAATATGGGACTTCGCAGCCGTTTCCCACAATCTAATATGATTCATTTACCAAATTATTCGAATGAAGAGTTGATCCAAATCGCCGAAATGGCGGCTGCTGATAATGACTATTTGTTTACAGAGGAAGCAAAAGTGGAAATCAATCATCGTCTTGATCTCGAGCGGGTGGACGAGTCATTCGGAAATGCTAGAGCAGCTCGTAATATCGTGTTGGATGCCATTTTTAAAAAAGGATCAGAAAACAATAGCGAAGATGAAATTTTGAAATTTATCCTTTTAACAAAGGAAGATTTTCTTTTAGAGCAGCCTGAAGGTAAAGAGTCCCCGCAGGATCAGCTTGATGCCTTGATAGGTCTTGGGCCATTAAAAGAAGAAATTCGTTCATTAGTTTCATTTGTAAAAATGCAGCAATACCGTCGCAACAATGGTCTCCCGACCGTACCCATTCAACTGCATTCCGTTTTTACCGGCAATCCGGGAACCGGAAAAACTACTGTAGCTAAAATCTATGCCGAGCTGCTAAAGGAATGCGGTATTTTAAAAAGAGGTCATTTAATTGTAACGAGCAGAGCGGATTTTGTGGCAGGATATGTAGGGCAAACGGCCGGTAAGACAAAGAAGAAAATTAGGGAGGCTCTTGGCGGGGTCCTGTTCATTGATGAAGCCTATGCCCTCCTTGGGTCTACAGCAGGAGACTTTGGAAAAGAAGTAATCGATACGCTTGTTGATGAAATGACCAAGCATAATGATAATTTGGTTGTCATTTTAGCGGGTTATCCTGTTGAAATGAATGAATTATTGGAAAGCAACCCGGGGCTCCGTTCACGGTTTAAAAAGTTTTTCTTTTTCCCTGATTATGCACCTGAGGAACTGCTGGAGATTATCGTTTTCTATGCCGGAAGTTATCAATACAAACTTACAGAAAAAGCTAAAGGTCTGCTTACACAGTCTATGGAGAAGGAAGCTTTCAAAGGAAACGGACGGATGGCAGCAAACCTGGTGGATGAAATGATTCAGGCCCAGGCCAAAAGATTGATCAATTTAGAACACATCGAAAATCTATTGGAAAAAGCACAGCTACTTGAAGCGGAGGATGCAGAGGCGGCGCTTAAAAAGATAAAGTAAAAGATACCATGAAGGGGACGAGAAAGATGGAGAAATATTTTATTTCTAAAAGGGAAATACATCTGTACTATGCGGACACAGATATGATGGGCGTTATTTACCACGCCAATTATCTGAAGTTCTTTGAATTGGGACGGACTGCGTTAATTGAAGATCTTGGCTACAACTATTTATCCATGGAGGAAGCCGGTTACTATGCGCCGGTTTATGATATTCAAATTACCTACAAAAAACCATTACGGTACGGCGATCAAGCATTCGTAAAAACCTGGGTCGCCCATAACGATGGAATTAAGACGATTTACGGCTATACAATAATAAATGGAAATGAAGAAGTATGCGCTGAAGGTACTTCGACCCACATTATTGTGAAAAAAGAAAATTTCCGGCCGACATCATTTAAAAAAGTATTTCCGGAATGGTACTTGAAATACGAGGAAATAAAGAAACGGGACTAATCACAGACCCAGGAGGTAATCAGGTTGGCGTTTGGCATTAAAAAACGGGATATTGATGAATGGAAAAGAAAAATCGATTCTGGAGAAATCGCCTTTCTTACTCATTATTGGCTTGATGACCGCTTCCCCGGCTATAAAACTGTCACAAAGGTTGGCTGCGAGGATTTGGATAAGCTGGCTGCCTGGGGAACGAGATATGGTTTAAAGAAGGAATGGATCCATCACCGCAAGGATGGCTATTCTCATTTTGATTTAATCGGCCCTCGGCAAAAAGATATTTTAATACAAGAGGGACAGCTAGAACATATTTGGGATCGTGAAGAAGGCTCACTTGAATAATAAGTGGGCCTTTATTTTCGCTAATAAGTATAAAATTTCTCGAAATTCATACTTTACGCATAAATTCAACTATGCCTCTGTCTTCGTCCTAAGGGACTCGCCAATCGGCGAGTTTTCATTTATACAGGAAGCACCATCAACCCGCTGACTAATAGTAGAGCTATTATCGATGCATGAAGAAAAATAGTAGGGTAAATACTTTTTGTTTTTACCGTAATAATAGCAAAAAATAATCCGATTAAAATAAACAGGATGGTTAATGTAAAGGTTTGGCTAAATAATGAAGTGTTGAAGCCAAAGGCGATGCTTGTCATGACGACCCCTATTTTATTGCCTGCAGTGAGCCTAAAATGGGGAAGGAGAAGACCTCTCCACAATACTTCCTGTAATACAGCATAGGTAATCGAGAACACTAGAATATATAAAAAGGACTGCCCATTGACAGGCATTTTTTTCATATACAAAAGGATGGGGAAGCTTAGTAAAATAACGATAGAAAGTATCAAATAAATAACTTGGGCGGAAGAAGGAACAGAAGGCCTCCCAAAGTAGCTGGACATTTTTCGCTTAAATTTAATTAAAACATAGCGAATCATGAAGATTGGGATAAGCAATAAAAGTTGATTAAACATCACAAAAGAAAAGGCAGACAATCGAAAACGTTCAAGGAATTGACTAGCGTAACCGACCATCAGATTTCCAAGAAAAAACGTTATCAGGACCCACGTGAAAACTCTGCTTTCTTCCTTCAAAAAGGCAATGAACAGCAGCAATACGATCATGAAAGCAAAAAATGGAGTAAATATGCCTCTTGTGTAAAGAAAAGTCATGACCATAAATATAAAGCCTAAAATGATGCCAATGACATTTTTTTGCAGCACCAAAAATCCCCCCATACGCCTTTTACTCAAACAAAAAGGCCCCGACCTATCGGAGCCATTGTACCATATGCTGCTGGATTTCTTGATATTTTTGCTCAGCTTTCGAAAGACCAAACGTCCCGGCTGACTCAAGCGGCACCACACGATAATCTCGATTCGGATTCCTCGTTACAAATGTAGGATAAAAATTAGGATTTGAAAGTACAACTGAACTTCCTTGTTCCGTTGTCTGCTTGGTAACCTCAACCTCGGCCATTCCGCCAATATCTTTATATTCACCGTATTGGGCGGAAATGAAATTACCTAAAGAATAAACTACAAAGGTTTTTCTACCATCTGGATTATCAATCCATTCCATCGGCTGAAGAACATGCGGGTGGGAGCCAAAGATGATATCAGCTCCTTCTCCTGCCAGAAAGCGGGCCAGATCTTTTTGGTCGGTGTTCGGGATTCGCTGGTATTCATTACCCCAATGAATACTTACAACTACCACATCTGCTTTGTCTTTGGCACGATGAATTTCTTCTTGCATATGATCGCGGTTAATCAGGTTGACTAGATAGTCTTTTCCTTTTGGTACAGGAATTCCGTTAGTTCCGTATGTATAGGAAAGAAAGGCGAGCTTAATCCCATTTTTCTCTATAATTCTTAATGTTTCTCTATCCTTTTCATCGACAAAGCTGCCGACATAGCGGAGACCAATCGCATTTAGATAAGCCGCTTCCGACTGAATCCCGCGTTCACCCTTGTCCAATGAATGATTGTTTGCATTGGAGACGATATCAACACCGTTCATAGCTAATGCATCGGCAACCGAGTGTGGACTATTAAAGGTCGGATAACTGGAAAGTCCAAGTTCTGTGCCTCCAAGAACGCTTTCCTGATTGGCGGTAAGCACATCAGGCTTTTCTAAAAGCGCTTTCACATCTTCGAACATTGGGTCGAAATTATAGCTCGCCCCGTTAAAGGCATCCTGATATACAGGACTGTGAATTAGAATATCCCCGATGGCACCAACCGTTATTTTTTGTGTCAACGAATGCTGGAGGTTTTCCATGGGCCGGGACTTGTGAATTGTTGTTGCGTAAACTTTTGCGGTATGATTAGATTGGCTTTGTTGTTTAATCAGGAGGACAGTGGCAAGGAGAGAACAGCCAATAATAATCAACAAGGACGGAATAATGGATTTTTTCATCATATTCTTCTCCTATTATTATTTTGGTTTAATTGTTCTGTGTATCTTTTTATTCTTTGATAATACTATAAATTATTATCTGGCAAATTAAAACATATTTTGACAACATTTTTTTTAACAAGGATGTGATTAAATTGTTTAAAGTAACGGAAGCGGCGTACCGAGTATTAATTAAAACCGTGAATAACGAGAAGAAAACTGCGGATGAGGAACTTTATCTGCGTTTAAGCATGGGAATTGGCTGAGGGGGACCAAAGTTAAATCTGTCTCTGGAGGAGCGGAAAATTAAAGGAGACCTCACCTTTGAGTTTGAGGATCTGATTATTATCATTCATGAAAAGGATTTTGTATATTTTGACCATACAAAGCTAGATTACGTTGAAGATGTAATGGGCAATAAAAAATTTCAATTGTTAAAGATATAAATAAAAACTCGCCGATTGGCGAGTCCGTTATGATGGTTCATAAGGCGTAGTTGAAATTATTCTTTTTTATTAGCCAAAAAAGGCGGAGCTCCAAAATGGCGGGCTCCGCTGTCTTATTTAATCTTCCATTTCCTCAAAAAACTCGATTAATTCTTCAAAATTTCTCGTGACCTTTACGGGAGAACCTACACTCATTTCACCGGATAAAAATTCAATTATAAACTCGTTTACGTCATTGCTATCGGAAACAACACTAGTGTAAATATAGTCCTGGGCAGTTTTTTTCATCTTGTTTCCCTCCAGTCAGTAAGCTATCTTCCTATTTTTATTTTACTTTATAAATTACTTACTGAATGGAAGGAATATGAAATTTATATGAAAATTATAAAAGGAACCAATGAGGTTCCTTTACAGCCATTTTATTTTCGGTTCTGTCTTATTCACGATTCTACGAATATTAGCACGGTGCCGGTAAATAACGAACGATGCCATCAGGGTGATTACGATAAGTAAAGGAATGTCCCATTTTTGTACGAACCCCATGGTAATGACATAAATAATACCGATAATTCCAGCGATCATTGATGATAAAGAAACATATTTGCTAATGTAAAGACTTATAAAGAAAGCTACTACCAGAGTCACGAACAAGATTGGGGCGCTGAACAAAATGACGCCGCCAGATGTAGCAACTGCTTTACCACCTCGGAACCCTGCAAAGATGGGGTAGGTATGTCCAATAACAGCCAATACACCTGGAATCAGTGGGTTCATATCAACATGAATCAGATAGGGCAGTGCTGCTGCTAGAGTCCCTTTTAATATATCAGCAATGGTAACCGCTAATCCCGCTTTCACTCCAAGTGTTCGAAATGTATTGGTTCCCCCTAAATTGCCACTGCCATGCTGGCGAATATCGGTTTTATAAAAAACTTTCCCGACAATTAAGCCAGAGGGGATGGAGCCAAGCAGATAAGCAAGGATTAGAACAACAATAATTTGAATCATTAACTATTTCTCCTCCAAAAAAAGAATCCAGTTCTTCTATTTTACCATGTTATTTTGAAAAAACACTATCTCTTAAATAGTTTATGAGTCAAAACTCCTATAAAAATGTCTTCCCATTTCATATGTCATACCGTACGATAGTATCTGGGGAGGAACAATATTTATGGCTCGTATAGAATATCAAAAAAGTAAGCCAAGTTCACAAAAATGGCTGCTGGGAGGATTGGCAGGAAGCATTTTCCTGATTATTTCCTCGATTTTTATATTTTTCTATCCTTTTGCATCAGAAGAGAAAAAGGTCTATTTTAACGGAAGCAGCCCAATTTTATTTAAAGGGGCACAGCAGGGCAATGCTTTAATTGAAGGGAACAATATCTATATTCCATTCCATTTTTTAAAAGAAAGTATGGACCACTCCATCACTTACGATGAAAAATCGAAATCCGTCATTATTACCACTAAAGATAAAGTAGTGCAAATGCCGACCGATTCGTTAACGTATTTTGTCAACGAAAAGCCTGTTTCTTTACAGCTTTCGCCTATCAAATCGATGGATGGCGATATCTATCTAGCTCTTGACTCCATTCTTGCTTTTTACCCGATTCAGTATCATAGGCTTCCACAAACCGGTGCCATTTGGATACAGCAAGACGGGGAAACATATCAAACTGGAAGAATTATAGATAAAGATATCAACAGGGAAAAGCTTAGGCTTCGGACAAAAGCTTCGTGGCAATCCCCTTATACTGCAGAAATGAACAAAAAGGAAGCTGTTTCAATCGAGGGAGAAAAGGAAGATTTTTATCTTGTCAGGAAGGCTAACGGTATCAGCGGCTATATCAAGAAAGAGTATGTGAAAAAAGAAGAATCCGTGAAAATTTCGATTGTCCGTGAAAGTAAATCATTTCAACTGCCGAAAATAACCGGGCCAATCCATTTGACATGGGAAGCCGTTTATACAAAGAATCCAAATGCCGCAGCGATTCCTGAAATGGCTGGAATTAATGTGGTTTCTCCAACTTGGTTCTCATTGGCGGGAGAAGATGGTTCCATCAAAAACCTAGCATCATTGGAATATAGCAAGTGGGCTCAGGCGAAGGGAATCCATGTGTGGGGACTGTTTTCTAATTCCTTTGACCCGGTATTGACAAACAAAGCTTTCAAGGATTTTGAAACCCGACAGAAGATCATTCGGCAGTTGCTTTATTTCAGCCAAATGTATCAGCTGCAGGGAATCAATTTTGATATCGAAAATGTAAATCCTGAGGACGGACCAATGGTTACACAATTAATAAGGGAGGCAGCCCCATATTTGCATGAAGCGGGTTTAACTGTATCGATGGATATTACATTTTCCGCCGGTGAGAATAACAATTGGTCCTCATTCTATGAAAGGCCAAAGCTTGCTGACATTGCGGATTATTTAATGATCATGGCTTATGATGAACATACCGCAGCTACAGGCCCTGGCAGCGTGGCGAGTCTTCCATGGGTAAAGCGGAATTTGCAAAAACTGCTGACGGAGGTGCCGAAGGAGAAACTTATATTAGGGGTTCCATTGTACGCCCGGCTATGGAAAGAACAAACGAAAGCTGATGGTACGAAAGAGGTCATTGCTCAGGCGCTTTCTATGGAGAAGGTGAAGGCATGGCTGACCGAGCGAGGATTGCGGCCTGCCTATGATGAGGAAAGCGGGCAAAATTATGCGGAATATTATGATGAAACAGAGAAGGCTAATTATAAAATTTGGATTGAAGATGAAATGTCCTTAAAGAAGCGGGCTGAATTGGCAGTGAAATATGAATTAGCCGGAGTCGGAAGCTGGTCAAGACTTTTCGCTGACCAAACGGCATGGACTGCTCTTAACATCCTTTCTGAAAAAAATATCACCAAAAACGAATAACTGGCATGTGCCGGTTCAGGCTGTCGAGAAACTATCGATAGCCTTTTATTTTATCCACTTTCTTTAATGATACACTGCGTTAATTTGTTATAACAATATTAATAAAAGGCCTTTCAACAGGCCCTTTTGCCAGGGATAATCAATAAAAATTTGGTAATTTAGGTTTGAACAAAATTAAAAATTGCCGAGAAAAATACCCTTTTTCGACAATCTGAACGGGCATGTGCCGGTTTTTTGTATTTATTTCCAATAAATTAGGGAGATTTAAAGGCAATTTCTTTACAGAAATATGGAGAATTTTCAAACCATTTGTTAATTCGGTGGAAGGGATGTATCTGTTTTTCTATAATTTAGCTAAAATAAATATAGAAACATAAAGAATAACAGGCCAATATTAATCCACTTGGTCGGTTTTATCATATCTACCATGTTCTCTAAGGGGTGAAAAAACATGAGGAATGAAAAGGAAAATACAAACTTTCAAGAGCTGGCGGAACAATATGAAGCAATCAACAGAATGTTAGAAAACCGGTTACAAGAGGAAATCGTCAAGAATAAGGAAAAAGATCTTATTTTAATCCAGCAGGCAAAAATGGCAGCGATGGGCGAAATGATTGCTGGCATCGGCAGCCAATGGCGCCAGCCTGTAAACAGTTTATTAATGTTAATCCAAGATATCAGAGCTGCCTTGGAATATGGTGAAATAAACGGTCAATACGTCGATCGATTTACAAGAGAAAGCGTGATTCAGCTTGAAAATATGTCGAGGACATTTAGTGATTTTCGGAAATTCTATAAGCCCAATCTTGAAAAAAAATTGTTCTCTGTCAGTGAAGCCATTGAGGATGCGTTGTCAATCTTTTCAATTTGTCTCAAAAACCACGGGATCCAAGTGGACTTTATGTACAGGGGACAACAAATGGCTTACGGGTACCCGAATGATTTCAGTCAAATTGTCCTAAGTCTTTTAATGAACGCTAGGGACTCTTTTGTGGAGAAGGACATTAAGAATCGAAAAATTATCATAAAAATTTGCGAATCAGATAAGTATATTACGGCAGAATTTAAAGATAACGCAGGGGGAATTGAACCTTTCTTGCTAGCTAAGGTATTTGACCCTTATTTTACATCGAGAAGGCAAGGAACTGGACTTGGGCTTTATATGTCTAAAACCATGCTGGAAAATATGAACGGCTATATTTCTATTGAAAATAATGGTGAGGGGGTCAGTGTTTCCATTTCGGTCCCTAAGGTTACTTCCGCTGTCAGACCTGAACTGAACCCGATTTAAGTTGGCTTCCGATTCGTTGGAAGCTTTTCATTATATATTTTTAGTAGATAAAGGTACAATAAGGAAAATATGTTTCTAGGAGTGAAAGAAATGACTATAGAAAATCCAAGCCTTGAAGAAATGGGCGCTATTTTAAAAAACGCAAAAAGGATTGCGGTTGTCGGTTTAAGCAATAATCCCGACAGGACCTCTTATCAAGTATCTAACGTCATGCAAAAGGCGGGCTACGAGATTATTCCCGTAAATCCGACGATCGATGAAGTGCTCGGTGTAAAGGCTGTAAAATCATTAAAGGATATTGAGGGCCATGTAGATATTGTTAATGTTTTTCGCCGCTCAGAGCAATTATTCGATGTGGCAAAAGAATTTGTTGAAATTGATGCTGACGTATTTTGGGCACAGCAAGGACTCGAGAATGAAGAAGCCTATCAATTTTTAAAGGAAAAGGGCTATACCGTCATTATGGACCGCTGCATTAAGGTTATCCATGCTTTAACAAGATCAAGATAACATGAAAAAAAGCTGCCAACGATACTGGCGGCTTTTATTTTTTCTGTCCAAAATATAGGGAAATTAACCATACGAAAAACGATTGTTTTAAATTACTTATTTGCTAAATCGAAATAAATCGCTAAAATAAAGCATAGACGCCAAATGATCTTATGGTAAAATTAAGTAACAAAACGTTTGTTCTATTATTGTTTACGGAAAGAAAAATACATTTTTTATAGATAGCAGGAATCTGTTTTTTAGAATTGTTTTCTTTTTGTAGGGATGAAAGGGGTATTTTTAGTGGCAAGAAATCAACAAGCTTTTGAATACAATGATGATGCCATACAGGTACTAGAAGGACTAGAAGCAGTCAGAAAGCGTCCTGGAATGTACATTGGCAGCACCGATTCACGAGGACTGCATCATCTCGTCTATGAGATTGTCGATAACGCTGTCGATGAAGCGCTTGCAGGCTTTGGTGAACACATCATTGTCAAAATACACAAAGATAATTCGATCAGTGTCGTCGATAAAGGCCGCGGGATGCCGACGGGTATGCATAAAATGGGGAAACCGACACCGGAAGTCATCTTAACCGTGCTTCATGCAGGCGGTAAGTTCGGGCAAGGCGGATATAAAACAAGCGGCGGATTGCACGGTGTTGGTGCTTCTGTTGTAAATGCATTATCAGAATGGTTAATAGTCACCATTAAGAGAGACGGCTTTGTTTATGAACAGCGTTTTGAGAATGGCGGTAAGCCTGTCACAACACTCGAAAAGATCGGCAAAACCAATCAAACCGGAACAACGATCCATTTTAAGCCTGACACCACAATCTTTTCGACTACCACCTATAATTTTGAAACATTGGGTGAACGATTACGAGAATCTGCCTTTTTATTAAAAGGCTTAAAAATAGAAATCATCGATGAGCGAAACAATCTTCATGAGGTTTTCCATTACGAAAATGGAATCGAGGCTTTTGTTGCCTATTTGAACGAGGAGAAAGATTCTCTTCATCCTGTATTCAGCTTTGAAGGCACGCATAATGGCATTGAAGTGGATTTCGCCTTCCAATTTAATGATGGCTATTCTGAAAATGTTCTATCATTCGTTAACAATGTCCGCACAAAGGATGGCGGTACCCACGAGGTTGGTGCTAAAACGGCGATGACGAGGGTATTCAACGATTATGCACGCAAGGTTGGTTTGCTGAAGGAAAAGGATAAAAATCTTGATGGTGCCGATATTCGTGAAGGATTATCCGCGATTGTTTCCGTTCGTATCCCTGAAGAACTATTGCAATTTGAGGGTCAGACAAAAGGGAAATTAGGAACAAGCGAAGCACGGTCTGCTGTTGATTCTGTTGTTTCCGAGCATCTTTCTTACTTTTTGGAAGAAAATCCGGACATCAGTTCCCTGCTTGTTAAAAAGTCGATTAAAGCCTATCAGGCACGGGAAGCGGCCAGAAAAGCGCGTGAAGATGCCCGAAGCGGGAAAAAGCGCAAGCGCACTGAAACGGTATTGTCAGGGAAATTGACACCTGCCCAATCACGAAACCCGCAAAAAAATGAACTCTACTTGGTGGAGGGTGATTCCGCGGGGGGCTCAGCAAAGCAAGGTCGTGACCGCCGTTTCCAGGCTGTGTTGCCGCTAAGAGGTAAGGTTATTAATACAGAAAAGGCCAAGCTTTCCGACATTTTTAAGAATGAAGAGATTAACACGATTATTTATGCTATTGGCGGAGGAGTCGGTTCTGATTTCAATATTGAAGATATCAACTACGACAAAATCATTATTATGACAGACGCTGATACGGACGGAGCGCATATACAAGTTCTTTTGCTGACGTTCTTTTACCGCTATATGAAGCCGCTTGTAGAAGCAGGCAGAGTGTTCATCGCCCTTCCGCCGCTCTTTAAAGTCAGCCGTGGCACAGGCAAGAAAGAAATCATCGAGTATGCCTGGAATGAAGATGAATTGCAGACAGCCATCAAAAAGGTCGGCAGGGGTTATATTATTCAGCGTTATAAAGGTCTTGGCGAAATGAATGCCGACCAGCTTTGGGAAACAACCATGGACCCAGAAACTCGAACGCTGATTCGGGTGAAAATTGACGATGGTGCTCGTGCAGAACGCCGGATCACCACGCTAATGGGTGATAAAGTTGAACCGCGCCGCAAATGGATTGAAAGTAACGTCGCATTCGGATTGGAAGAAGACGATACGATTTTAGAAAATGAAAACATCTCTGTTGCAGATGAGGGGGTTGAAGGATGAGTGCTAGTGAAAAATTCCGCGACTTACCTCTAGAGGACGTCCTTGGCGACCGTTTTGGCCGCTATAGTAAATACATTATTCAAGACCGCGCTTTGCCAGATGCTAGAGACGGTTTAAAGCCGGTTCAGAGAAGAATTTTATATGCCATGCATGTCGAGGGCAATACCCATGACAAAGGCTTCCGGAAAGCCGCCAAAACCGTTGGTAATGTTATTGGTAACTACCACCCGCATGGTGATTCGTCAGTTTATGAAGCGATGGTACGGATGAGCCAGGACTGGAAGGTTCGTAATGTGCTAGTGGAAATGCACGGCAATAACGGTAGTGTTGACGGGGATCCGCCGGCAGCGATGCGTTATACCGAAGCACGGCTTTCGGCGATTGCTGCTGAGCTATTGCGTGATATTGAAAAAGATACGGTTGATTTGATTCCAAACTTCGATGATACATCTAAAGAACCAACCGTTTTGCCAGCAGCGTTCCCGAACCTTCTTGTTAATGGATCTACAGGGATCTCAGCAGGTTATGCGACTGATATTCCCCCACATCACCTAGGCGAGGTCATTGACGGTGTGATAATGAGAATGGATAATCCAGGTGTCACTGTTGATGAATTAATGACAGTGATAAAAGGACCTGATTTCCCAACCGGCGGAATTATCCAAGGGATCGACGGAATTAAAAAAGCTTATGAAACTGGTAAAGGAAAAATCATTGTTCGCGGAAAAGCGGAAATTGAAGATGTCCGCGGCGGCCGACAGCAAATCGTTGTAACGGAAATTCCGTACGAGATCAATAAAGCCAATCTCGTGAAAAAAATCGATGAATTCCGCCTCGACCGTAAAGTCGAAGGAATCTCAGAAGTTCGTGATGAAACAGACCGAACCGGTCTTAGAATCGTCATTGAACTTAAAAAAGATGCCGATGCAGCGGGAGTTTTGAACTATTTATATAAAAACAGCGACCTGCAGATTTCCTACAGTTTTAATATGGTCGCCATCTATAACAGACGGCCCAAACAAATGGGGCTTCGCGAACTGCTGGACGCATATATCCAACATCAAAAAGAAGTCGTGACAAGAAGAACTACCTTTGATTTGAACAAAGCAAAAGAACGCCAGCATATTGTTGAAGGCTTAATGAAGGCCTTATCGATTCTCGATGAAGTGATTGCCACGATTCGGGCATCAAAAGATAAGCGTGATGCGAAGGATAACTTAATCGCTAAATACGCGTTCACAGAGCTTCAGGCAGAAGCAATTGTCTCTTTACAGCTTTATCGCTTAACAAATACCGACATTACGGCTTTAAGAAATGAAGCGGAAGAATTGGCTAAAAAAATCGAAGAGCTGACTAGCATATTAGATAGTGAGAAAAAGCTTCTTTCCGTTATTAAAAAAGAGTTAAAAGAAGTGAAAAAACGCTTTGCTGATGAACGCCGTTCGAAAATTGAAGCAGAAATTCAAGAGCTGAAAATCAACCTAGAAGTTATGGTGCCAAGTGAGGATGTCATTGTGACGGTTACTGAACATGGCTATGTCAAACGGACGAGCCAGCGCTCTTATGCCGCTTCCAACGGTCAGGATTTTGCCATGAAGGAATCAGACCGTATCTTAGCGCAGCTTGATATGAATACACAGGATGTTCTGCTCCTGTTCACGAATAAAGGGAATTACTTATATTGCCCAGTTCATGAGCTTCCTGATATCCGCTGGAAGGACATGGGTCAGCACATCGCGAACATAATTCCAATTGACCGCGATGAAGATATTGTCCAAGCCATACAGGTAAAGGATTTTGAAACAAACGCGTTCCTTGTCTTTATTACCAGAAACGGTATGGTTAAGAAAACCGAACTGAAGCAATATCATGCCCAGCGCTATTCCAAACCACTGGTGGGCGTGAATCTGAAAGATGATGATCAGGTAATTGACGTCCATTTAACAGATGGTACAAAGGAGATATTCCTAATTTCACATTTAGGCTATGCCTTATGGTTTGACGAGGAAGAAGTAAGCATTGTTGGACAGCGGGCAGCCGGGGTGAAAGGAATAAATCTAAAAGATGGCGATTACGTGGTTGGCGGTCAGGCTCTTGAGCCAAACAGTTCCCAATCCATTGTAGTGGCCACCCAGCGCGGTGCATTGAAACGAATGAAGTTACGTGAATTTGATAAATCATCCCGTGCAAAACGGGGCGTTGTGATTCTTCGTGAACTAAAAGCCAATCCTCACCGAATAATGGGCTATGTTGCTGCTAAGGATCAGGATGAAATATTTATACAGACAGAAAAAGGCAATATTGAGACAATAAAAACTTCAGACATAAAATTTAGTGACCGCTACTCCAATGGCTCTTTCATTCTAGATGAAGGAGTAAATGGAAAGGTGACAAGAGTTTGGAAGGTCGAAGGTAAAGAAATCCCAGCTGAATAATATTTTCATAAGGGCTCTCTTAAAAAAGAGGGTCTTTTTTTTCATCTTTTTTCCATTCCTGGGCATACTAACTAATAATCAGTATGGGGAGGGATTTATGTGAAAAAAGAAACGCTTTTAGCTGTTTTTGCTTTTTTTATGGTTTCGCTTTCTGCCATTACAGTTGTTTATGCCATTGAAGAAAGAGCAAAAGTGATTACGATATCGAAAGAGGAAGAAGATATCACAGGTGATGGAAAAAACGAGGTCATCCAATTAAAAGGGGAACCCTACCAGGATGATGAAAATAGTTACCTAAAAGAAATTTTCATCGAAATAGATACTTCAGATGGGAAAACTACGACAATTCCACTTGAAAGTGGAGCAAAAGCTGCACTGCAACTGGCAGATATTAATCATGATGGCATAAAGGATGTATTTGCCACTGTTGATACTGATGGCAGCGGCGGAATCGTCGATACATTTTTATGTACGCTTAAAGATTTTGAAAAAAAGGATCTAAGAGTCTCTGAGCCTCTTGATATGGAAACTCATTTTTTAGATGGCTATAAAGCAGAAATCAAAATTAACGCTACAGGTAAATCCTATCTTTTCGACCTTAGAGATCGAAAGGATTATTATAAAAAAATGGGGCTTTATCGAAAAGGAAAACTGAATGAACCAACCGAATTAATGGTGAACCCTTTTAACAGTCTTGAACCTATCCAATTAGATGGGGGAAAATTGGGGTTAAAAGGTATTCAAAAAGTTACCGGAATTGCAAATGCAGATACGATTGCATTAGTGGAGTCTATCTGGTCTTATACAGATGGAAAATGGAAATTAGTTAAGGTGGAAGTAAAAAAAGAAGAGGTTTAGGATAAAAACACAGGAAACCCCTGTGTTTTTTGATGGTCTAGGGCGGCTAGTGTCCTTCGCTCTCCGCCCTACGATAAGTCAACATCGAATCGCTTTCGCTCTTCGTGTTTCCTTTATCTCAGTTGGAGAGCTCCAGGACATACGCCGCTGAACAGGGCGCTTGCGCTTTTGTTCTTGACCGACAAATTGTTTACGAATTATACTTAGGTTGGTAAATAAATTAGTAACCTATCTATTTTGTAGGAGGTGGATAAAAGTGGCAGATTATATTAATAATGCAAATACCACACAAAAACTTCTAAGGGCATTTTCACAGTTTAGAAAATCCGGGTGGCATGATCGGCAAATAGCCGGCTATAATCCCAGTGAAATTAAAGTTCTATTGGCGATAAGGCATGAAACAAACGAGGAGAAACCAGATATGAAGGTTTCCGAGATTAGCAGTATTCTTAGGGTTACGTCTCCAACAGTTACGCAGATTGTTAATAAGCTCGAAAAGGATGACCTTGTTGAACGCAACACCGACCCCATTGACCGACGCGCTGTCAATATTCACCTAACAGAAAAAGGCATCGAAGTTACGAACGAAGCTAAGAAAGCCTTTACTGAAACCTTTGCTGGTTTAATTGATTATTTAGGGGAGGACGACAGTGAGAAGCTTGCTGAGCTTCTCAATAAAGTTTTTAACTATTTCGAGCATACCTATCGTCAATAAGAAATGGAGATGACCAAAATGCTTAAATTAGCGAAATTCCTAAAACCATTTCAGTTCCCTGTTATGCTTGTTTTGGTATTAGTGCTTCTGCAATCCTTGTCTGAACTGTACCTGCCGACATTAATGGCTGATATTGTTGATAAGGGTGTAGTAACAGGCGATACGCATTATATTTGGAAAATTGGCGGGTTCATGCTCATCGTTGCGGCAGGCGGCATGATTTGCTCTGTCAGTGCCAGCTTTTTTTCCGCTAAAGCTGCATCAGGTTTCGGAAAACTATTGCGAACCAAAATCTTCTCTCATGTCGGGGATTTTTCCTTACAGGAATTTGATCAATTTGGAACAGCATCACTCATTACGAGAACAACAAACGATATTACGCAAATACAGCAGGTTCTAATCATGATGCTGAGAATGATGGTCATGGCTCCGATGATGTGCATCGGCGGCATCATCATGGCTTTATCCAAAGACGCCAAACTTTCTTTGGTACTCGCTGTGGCGATTCCCATATTAATCATCATTATCTTAATTGTACAAAGAAATGCCATTCCATTATTTAAAGCAATGCAGGTAAAACTTGATAACCTAAACCGTGTTTTACGGGAAAATTTAACTGGAATTCGTGTGATCCGTTCCTTTAACCGAATCGAGCATGAGAAAAAGCGGTTCGATGAAGCAAACTGGGATCTTACGCAAACCGCTATAAAGGTCAATAAACTGATGGCTGTTATGATGCCGACGATGATGATTATCCTAAACCTGACAACAGTAGCGATTATCTGGTTTGGAGGCATCCGCATCAGCAATGGGCACATGGAAGTGGGAGACATGATGGCCTTTATCCAATACGCGATGCAAATCATGTTCTCCTTCCTGATGTTATCAATGATGTTTGTGATGATTCCAAGAGCTTCTGTTTCAGCGGGAAGAATTATTGAGGTGCTAGATATAACTGCTGATATTAAAAATCCAACAACTCCCCGTCCCCCAGTAAGCAGCAATGGGGAGGTTGAATTTCAAAATGTCAGCTTTTCTTATCCAGGAGCTGAAATGCCTGCTATTTCGAATATTTCTTTTAAAATGAGGCAAGGTGAAATCACCGCGATTATCGGCGGAACCGGATCAGGTAAATCAACGCTTATCAATTTGATTCCTCGTTTTTTTGACGCTGGCAGCGGCAAAGTGTTGGTTGATGGAATCGATGTACGAGAAATGACTCAGGAATTACTTCGAAAAAAAATTGGCTTTGTCCCGCAGCAAGCCGTTCTTTTTACAGGAACTATTTCGGAAAATATATTATACGGCAAAGAAGAGGCATCGGATGAAGAAGTGCGACATGCCGCTGAAATTGCCCAAGCGGCAGAGTTTATTAACGAAATGCCTGAAGGCTACAACACGCTGATTGCCCAAGGAGGAACAAATGTTTCGGGCGGGCAGAAACAGCGTTTATCCATAGCACGTGCGCTTGTCCGAAGACCGGAAATCTATATTTTCGATGACAGCTTTTCCGCTTTAGATTTTAAAACAGATGCCAAGCTTCGGGCGGCATTAAAAGAAGAAACTCAGCAATCTACAGTATTAATTGTTGCCCAGCGAGTCAGCACCATCATCGATGCGGATCAGATTATCGTCCTTGATAATGGCGAGATAGCTGGAATTGGTAAACATAAAGAGCTGATGGAAACCAGCAAAGTTTATCGTGAAATTGTCATGTCTCAGCTTTCTGAGGAGGAAATTGCATGAGTAAAGATTCACAGAATCATAGACCTCAACAAGGACCGGGTCCTCGGGGGCCAGGCGGCGGATTTGGTCCTATGGGAATGGGTGCCCCAGTTCAAAAAGCAAAGGATTTTAAAGGAACACTGAAGCGGTTAATTACCTATTTAAAGCCATATAAAATGCAGCTTATAGCGGTTCTCATCACGGCCATCATCAGTACTATTTTTACCATAGTCAGTCCAAAAATCATGGGGAAAGCGACAACCAAGTTGTTTGAAGGCTTGATGATGAAGTTTCGTGGTGTGCCTGGAGCAAAGATTGATTTTGAATACATCGGGCATATCATTTTATTATTAATTGGGCTTTATATTTTAAGTGCTGTTTTTGCATACATTCAGCAATATATTATGGCAGGAGTGGCACAAAAAACAGTTTACCAGCTTCGTAAGGAAGTAGAAGAAAAGCTAAACCGTCTGCCATTAAAATATTTTGATGCACGCACCCATGGTGAAATCCTTAGCCGGGCAGTAAATGATGTCGACAACATCAGCACCACCCTGCAGCAAAGCTTAACCCAGCTGATTACCTCAGTGGTTACCCTAATTGGTGTTATTGTTATGATGCTTTCGATTAGTCCGCTAATGACATTGATCGTGGTGGTGACACTGCCACTTAGTTTTATTGCGACAGCAAATATTGCCAAACGTTCACAAGCCTATTTCAAGGGACAGCAAAAGGCGCTTGGCCAGCTAAACGGACATGTTGAAGAAATGTATACCGGCCATAAGGTTATTAAGGTTTTTGGACGTGAGGAAAAGTCTATTGAACAATTTGAAGAAATCAATGAAAGACTTTATCAAGCTGGCTGGAAGGCGCAATTTATGTCAGGGTTGATTATGCCATTCATGTCGTTTATCAATAACATTGGTTATGTACTTGTATCTGTGGCAGGCGGGATATTGGTCACAAAAAAAGCGATTGAAATTGGCGATATTCAGGCATTTATCCAATATGCCAGACAATTTTCCCAACCGATTACCCAGACCGCGATGATTGCCAATGTGATTCAGTCAACGGTGGCCAGCGCAGAGCGGGTGTTTGAAATCCTCGATGAAACAGAGGAGATTCCGGAAGCTGCTACAGCAAAAAAGCTAGCTGATCCAAAGGGCGAGGTAAAATTCGAGGATGTTTCTTTCGGATATAAAGAAAATGAATCATTAATCGAGGATATGAACATTGAAGTAAGACCAGGGCAAAAGGTTGCCATTGTTGGCCCGACCGGAGCGGGTAAAACAACACTAATTAATCTATTAATGCGTTTTTACGAAATCAATTCCGGTAAAATTTTGATTGATGGAATCGATACACGGGATATGAAGAGAGAACACCTGCGCGGTTTATTTGGAATGGTGCTGCAGGATACATGGCTCTTTAACAGTACAATTCGTGACAACATCGCGTATGGAAGGGATGGAGCAACAGAAGAAGAAATTGTTGCTGCTGCACAAGCTGCTAATGCAGACCACTTTATCCGCACGTTGCCTGACGGCTATGATACGATCTTAAATGAGGAAGCTTCGAATATTTCTCAGGGGCAAAAGCAGCTATTAACAATTGCTAGGGCAATTCTTGCAGATCCCGCGATGTTAATCCTTGACGAGGCTACAAGCAGCGTTGATACCCGGACCGAAGTCCAGATTCAAAAGGCGATGGATCATTTGATGAAGGGTCGCACAAGCTTTATCATAGCCCACCGGCTATCAACTATCCGCGACGCAGATATTATTCTAGTCATGAACAACGGCCGAGTTATTGAAAAGGGAAATCATCAGGAATTGTTGGAGAAAGACGGGTTCTATGCAGATTTATATAATAGTCAGTTTTCCGGTGGACGTATGAAAAATGCAGGATAAATTTACAAAAAAGCGCCAAGAACTGCTTTCCTAGTGAAGCAGCCCTTAGCGCTTTTTTTGTGCAATTAGATTGAAATAGCGACAATTTATTTATTGCCTGCAAAGGGATTGAAACTTTTGTAGCTTATTTCAATGGGAGGTAAACGCGGAAAAGATAAATATTCATAAATGGTTTATGGCGTAATTGACATATACTATTAACATTAAGGAGATGAAAAAATGGAAGAAGATTTTTATTTCTCAAAAAAACAATTTATTAAAGGTTTAAAGATGCCGAAAAGTATAGATGGCTTGATGATGAAAAGAGGGGATGTATCACTCGCTAAGATTAATGGTGAATGGAAAAAATACACAGAATCTGTACCAAGAGGAAGAAAACCATTATCGAATCATGATGATCTGGTTTTGATTGGCTATGGTAACGATGTTGAAATTGAACGTGAAAAGCTTTCACAGGAACAAATTGAAACTTTGATTATAGAAATGGAAAATAATCATTAATTCAAAATACTAAACAACGAACAATGGGCATCTAGCCCATTGTTTTTTTTACTAACAGATCAGGGGAAAAGTGTTGACAATGACTAAAAATAGATGATATAATTAAAAATTTTGTTATTTTGGAGTCGTATGGTATACTTAAGATGTACTAAATTTGGAGGTGGTTAGTTGTTTCAAGTTGGTGATTGCATCGTTTATCCAATGCAGGGAGCAGGAGTTATTGAAGCAATAGAAGTAAAGGAAATTCAAGGTGAAAAACAGCAGTATTATATAATAAATATGCGAATCAATAAAATGCAAGTCATGATCCCTATCGCAAAAGCAGACAAATCAAGAATTCGTTTAGCTACCGATTTGATTACACTTGAAAACGTATTGGACATTTTTTATCATGGTGTAACCGATACAACCCTTTCGATGAAAGAAAGATACAAAATTAATTTGGAAAAACTTAAATCAGGTAATATCCAAGAAGGTGCTGAAGTTGTACGGGACTTAATGAGAATAAACAAAAATAAATCGCTCAATTCAAGCGAAAAGCAGATGCTGGAGAGTGCGCGAAGGATTTTTATTAGTGAACTTGGTTTAATTAGAGGTATAACTGAAAATCAAGCAATAGATTTATTAAACAACAAGGTAGGATAAATGTTTTATTTCAAAGTTTAACTTTCACGCGCAAGTCTTTAAGAAACCCCTTTTGTTTAAAAGGGATTTTTTCTTATGTTTTGAACATTGTTCTCATATTAAAGTATATTCTAGAAATTTCTATAAAGGGAGGGAGAAAAAATGTACGAGGCAAAAGGTTTTCAAAGTACAGACTTTGCAGAACTTATTCTGCTTGTTAATGATTTTCTTGGCACATTAGAGGTGGGAAAGCTTATTGATGTTAAATACAATTCTGTTCCTCTTGCTGTAAGCGCACATACAGAATATGGGGTTTATCCAGATACAAAATACACCGCAATGATTATAATAAAGAAATAGTCATCTTAAAAAGTCTAAAAGTCTAACTATATGATAAATTTTTTGTCTTCTTGCAATTTTTTACAAAAAATGCGATAATTAAAAGGAATTATTTTTGTTCGGTGTAAAGGATTGGTCTAAGTTTGAACTTTTCGTCTTGATCATCACTGAGAGCAAGGATAGTATTACATTGTGTGTATTTACACACTAGGAGGCAACACAATGGAAAAAGGTAAAGTAAAATGGTTTAATGGCGAAAAAGGCTTCGGATTCATCGAACGTGAAGGTGGAGAAGACGTATTCGTACATTTCTCAGCGATTCAAGGCGAAGGCTTCAAAACATTAGATGAAGGTCAATCAGTAACTTTTGACGTTGAGCAAGGTAACCGCGGACCACAAGCATCAAACGTTCGTAAAGCTTAACAAAACCAAAAGAGGCTGTCCCAAAAGTGTAACTTTTAGGGGCAGCCTTTTTTTATTTAATTGCTCTATTAAATTTCCAAATAACTTGATAGCTGATTCCCGTTATAATCCCTTATTAAAAGGGGAGGGTAGGCAGAGGGGGAAGCAGGAATAGACCAGAGGGAATCATCAAGAACTGTTGGAACAAGATGGTTTTTGTGCAGCATTTTTTATACTATTTAATAATTAAAACAGGGCAATGCGCTAGCTGGGAAACTTTCTGGCTGACGCTTCCGAGCATTAACCCTTTAATATTCCCCAAACCTCTGCTTCCTATGACAATCAGCTGATAGTTTAATTCATCTGCTTTTTTAGCAATTTGAATCGCTGGTTCTCCCATTACATAATGGGTTTCAATCTCAATTCCTTCTTCTTCTGCAAGAGTAATCGCTTGTTGTAATAGATCACGGCCTTTTGTCTCTTGGTCAGTATAAATATTATCAATCGTTTTAATTGGCATCCCGTCGACAATTTGTAAATTTTTCTCCACATGGATAACCCCAATTTTAGAAAATCTTTCCTTAGCAAATTTTAAAGCGGTTTGTAATGCTTTTTCACTCATTTTAGAACCGTCTATGGCTACAAGAATCCGATTGAACATAGGATCATCCCCAATAAATATATTAATTTTTTAATGTATTTAAGTATACATTATTTTATTGAAGAATTTGCTTCTACTACAGAAATACCTGCTTTTTGTGATGCAGCTTTTTTTCCGAACAATAAATAGTGTAATGGTAAACAAATTACTGCAATTATTCCAAGTAAGAAATATAATCCGTCATACATGATAAAATTCGGCCACTTTAATTCGAACATCGGCTTTAAAGAAAAACAAAGGGGGAGGAGGGGAGGCATTTTTCAAATCGCTGATGGAAGTGATAAGCAAGATCTCAACAATTATACAATTATTGGATTTTTAGATGAAACTAGCTAGATATTTTTAGGGAAGAGGCACCAAATAAGCAAAAATATAAGTTCAAACTCAAAGTTAATTTTAATCGCAAATTTATTATTTATTAGGGAGTTAAAGTGATTTAGCTGCTAGTTATTAATTTCCGCTTCGAATCAGGAAAGAAATATGAGTATATGTAGGTGTATTCAGCGAATCTATTATAAATAAATTAATTACTGAAAAAATAATAGCTAAAAATTTTGTTTTGTCTCACTATCTTAAGTATACTCTACAATTGAGATACCTCAAGTATAATTTACTATAAATATATTATGTAAACTTATAAATTGAATTAAAAAAAGGGGGAGGCTGCTATTTAATACAGCCTTCGTATCATTTTAATCTATTTGTTCCTTCGGCATATCCATCTTATCAACAGCAATCTTTAAGTCATCATTCTTAATATGCGTATAAATCATCGTAGTTTGAATCGATGAATGACCTAATTGCCGGCGTAATTTTGGCACATCATTGATTTCACCATGATATCTGGTTGCAAATGAATGCCGTAATTTATGTACGGATAATGATGGTTTTCCAAATGCAGTTGCATATTTTTCAATTAATTTTTCAACTGATCGCGCTGTCAGCCTTCTTGTTTTGCCTTTTGGACCTATCGGAGCAGCCACAAATAATGCTTTCATATTTTTATCAACCTGGTATTTAGAAATCCTGTTTGCCAGGTATTCCTGTAAATCATCCATGGCCGTTTGGCTAAAATAAACAAATTGTTCTTTATTTCCTTTGCGAATCACTCGTGCACAATACTTACTGAAATCAATATCTTCAAGATCTAAACCAATTAGCTCAGAAAGACGTAATCCAGAACCTAAAATCAACGATACAATCGCGGTATCACGTTCTTTATTTAATTGATGAAAATTGAAGATTTTTTTGTTTTCTTTATTGATTTCACCGTATTCCTGGGCGACAAAGAGACGAAATCGCTCATATTCATCTCCAAGCAGAATTTTGCCTTCCATTTTATTTGCCTTCGTTTCCATACTTTCCTTAACTTCGTTAAACTCTATTTTCGCCATGACATTACGATTAATATAGGGTTCCAAATCCGGTGTTTCCGCGATGTTTTGCAGGTAATTAAAAAGGGATTTTAACGCAGATAATTTACGGTTAACGGTTAATTCTTTGTTATTTAATTCGTAATGAAGAAAATTTAAAAATCCTTCGACTTCAATGACTGTCATTTTTTCAAGACGTTCCAATGGGATCTCTTTGATGCTGCCGGACCATAATTGCTCAGTAATCATCCAGTTAAAGAAGATTTTATAGTCGTGACAATAGTTGAACAACGATGCAGTAGAAAGTTTTCGTAATTTATGATTTATGTATTCTTCAACATACCAAGGGAGTTCATTAAGCATTGCCTGGAGCTTTTTGAAATTTTCCTGTTTTGCTGGATTTACCATAATAACACCTCTACTATATTTTACCTCCTGAGGATTATTTCGTCAAATTTATATTTTACGTAATTATTTTATTTTGCGATGATTTTACTTTTTGCTAACTATCCGTCCGTATATTCACCAGCCTATGAAAATGTGAAATAAAATGCCATTCCCGAGTCATAACCCCTTCGATAGCTTTTTCAACAATCAAATTTAAAATAGATTCTCTTGAGGAAATGTCCGATGTGACGTTGGACGGATTATCATTCCATTAATCGCAACATCCTCTGGCTGTTCAATAGCAAAAGCAATGGCACGAGCTATTGATTCAGCATCAATCGCACCTTCATAAATCTTATCGATTCCTGGCTTCAAGCCCACCCTTCTGAATCATAGGCATTCTCTGCAGTTTTCCTCTTTAATGCGTAGTTTCCATTTAACTGCTCATACTTATATTAAAGGGTATTTCGGTTTACTTTTTCGCAAGGATTAGTGTTCGCACAAACAACATTTATCTTTACATTAGAAGCTTTCCATTATAAGCACCAAAAATCCTTTCGTTGGTAAGAGTTGGACTGAGTTTGCACTTCATGTTTATTTCTTGTAACTAAAAAAATATAATTGGGAGTCGATTTTATGAAAAACACTGTTTTGATTACCCTGGCCATCCTAGTGATAGGAATTGGCGGATTTTTTGTACTCAGCAATGTGCAAGACCAGAGGGAAAAGGCACAAGAAACGCCTGCAAAGAATGAAGGACAAGAAGGAAAAGGAACGGTATCCAAAGTGGACGGTGAATCCATCTATAAGAACACTTGTGCCGGCTGTCACGGAGATCAATATCAAGGCGGAGTTGGGCCATCTTTAAAAGGAGTAGGTTCCCGTTTATCGGATAAGGAAATCGAGGACATCATCCAACATGGCCGAGGCGGTATGCCATCTGGCTTAGTGTCCAAAGAGGATGCGTCAGGAATGGCTGCATGGCTGAAAACATTAAAATAATTCTCCCCTGTTTAAAAAAAAAGAGGGAACTTGAATAAAATTAAGTTCCCTTTAGACTATAATAAGCCAATACTTTAAAAACCCCTGCTCTCCTGCTTTATTTAGGGAATCAGGGGTTTGCTCTTAAAAAGCTACTATGAACATTAACTTAACATAAAGAAAAGAGAAAAATCTTGTTGCAGAATTGCGCTATTTAATCCTCTTGAACACGTAAGTATTTAAATATTAGGTTATATTTTGCTTTCCTTTAAACTGATCTATTTGCTTTAATAAACCAACGAACCCTCTAATTGTAAATAAAGTAAAATTAACACTTGCAAAAGTATGGAATGGTGACCATTTGTTCCATTTGAACAATCTAGTGTTCTTTTCCATAATCCATTGCCCAATACTCATAGGTACACTAAAAATTAAACTTTTAAGTAAAATCTTCGAAAATTTATCATTGTATGAAATCTTAACCCAAATAACACTCAAAATTGGGAAAAATAATATGTCATAAATAATATTTGTCTTAAAAATTTTTGGAAAAGGCCGAACTGGATACTCCACTCTTTTCGTTCCAACAACATAAGCATAATAAGAGTTGCAAGTACCCCTTTCGAGAAAAGAATTAGGAGATTTTCTCTCATTTTTGTTCCTTTAAATATAAATGGCAAAGAAAAAACACATAAAGCTGTGAGTAAATTTAAGAGCTTTTTTTCCATAAAAAACACGCTTCCAAAGTGTTAATAAATGACATTATTACAATTACCTAATTAAAGAAATATTATCCTAATTAAAAGCTCAATACATATAAAAAGCTAATCGACCGCTTCCCCCTATTCTGATAGTTGAGTATAAATCCTGGAATGGCCCCCACTTCCTCCGATATGATACAAGATCAGCATATATCAACTTGCTCCAGCAGTCATTTCATGATAGCCAACTAGTCTAAATGGTGTTAAAATAAATGAAATTCATCTAGAAGGAGCAACATGCATGCATCAAAAAATATCATTCTCAACATACGCAGTCATTGGTACAATGCTGTTTGGTATGTTCTTTGGGGCAGGAAATTTGATCTTCCCTATTCAGATGGGACAGGTAGCCGGTACTAACTTTTGGCCAGCTTTAATTGGTTTTCTTGTAACAGCAATTGGTTTGCCGTTTATGGGGATTTTAGCATTCGGGCTATCCGGAAGTAATGGACTTCGTGAATTAGCAGGACGGGTCCATCCGAAATTTGGAGTCGTCTTCTCAATGGCCCTTTACTTAACCATAGGTCCGTTTTTCGCGATTCCACGAACAGCAACAGTACCTTTCGTGGTCGGTTTCGAACCATTTATTAATCCAGAGCAGGCCAGTTTATCTCTTGGGCTTTTCAGCTTCGTATTTTTTGCTATCGTATACTATTTCTCATTAAATCCAGCAAAAATTATAGACTATATTGGAAAATATTTAACACCTGCATTTTTAGTATTTTTATTCTTTTTAATTATTATCGCGATCGTCAAACCTATGGGGCACTTTGGAACACCAACAGGTGAATACAGCCAATTGGCGTTTATAACTGGTTTTAAAGAGGGTTATAACACGATGGACGCCCTTGCTTCATTAGCATTTGGTATTGTTGTCATCAATGCTATTAAAGGACAAGGGATCACCGATAGGAAGACAATTGCAAAAGCAACATGGAAATCAGGTATTTTTGCTATGGCACTAATGATGCTGATTTACGGCCTCATTACGTATATGGGGGCATCAAGCGTATCTTCTATTGGTACATTCGATAATGGTGGATTAATCTTTGCTAAGGTCGCCCAGCATTACTTTGGACAATTCGGTGCGATCCTTCTTGCGATTATTATTGTACTGGCATGTTTAAAAACGAGCATTGGACTCATTACCTCTTGTAGTGAATTTTTCAATAATATTTTCCCAAAAGTAAGTTATAAAATGTTCGTACTTATCCTATGCCTTGTGTCATTTATCATCGCCAATTTTGGCCTAAACAATATTATTCAATATGCTGTTCCAGTATTAATGCTATTATATCCTTTAGCGATTGTTCTGATTTTGTTGACGCTTAGCTCATCATTTTTTAAACATAAGCAAAGTGTATATGCAGCGTCTATGTTCCTTACCTTTTGCGTAAGTTTTTTCGATGGTTACAGCACGTTAGTTGGCAGTTTACCTGGGGCAACCATTTCTTTATTCGAAGCCATTAAAGCTTCGTATATTAATTATTTACCGCTTTACAGTATTGGTCTTGGATGGATTTTACCAGCAGTAGTTGGTGCGATTATCGGCTATTTCTGGCCAAACGGGTCCAAAAAGGTTGCTATGCAATAATAAATTAGAGCCACCAATATCTTCTAGGTGGTTCTATTGTTCTTTTTGCAAACCAGTTTGTATATAAAATCAGAAATCAAATTGATTTGATAACTAATTAAAGGAACCAAGAATCCCTGGTTCCTTGTTTAATTTCCTTATTTAAATTTAAATGAGGCTATTTTATCATCATCATTTCTTAATTTCGGTATTACATTTTCATCTCCTGGCATTAGTCTCCAGCCTTTGTTTACGACTATCCGCAGCCAAGTTCCTGGTAACCAAGATGTCACGAGCGCCAACATTACAAGGATTGCGAAAAATTCCTGATTGATAATTCCTGCTGTATACGCAACAGAAGAAAGCACAATTCCAGGTCCGCCCCGGTCGTTAATGGCCAATCCTAAATTAAAGCTAGTAAATGGATCTTGTTTGATAATCCTTGATGTGATGTATACTGCTATTGTCTGAGTTAAGGTTGCAAATAATAAATAGCCAAAGAAGAATAGTGGGTTAAAATGTCTTATAAGGTCAAGTTGCAATCCGACTGTTGCAAAGTAGATGGGAATAAACCATGAAAAGGAAATATTTGAGACACCTTGTTCAAGACGTTCAGAAACAGCTTTTGGCAAGGCTAATTTTGCCACAATTCCGGCAAGGAGTGCACCGAATATCGTTTCCACGTGAAGGTTACCGGCAAGTGATGCAAGTATGAACATAATGAACAGGAAGTAGCCTAGGTTAGAAGATCTGAACAATAGATTCTGCCTAACTATGGTCAAACGTTTAAATAGAATATATCCAAAAAATAATGTTCCAAAGATAAAACCGAAGGACATACCAATGCTTTTAAAAGCTGTTCCGGCAGTATAAACACTTCCCTGGCTGGCAATAGCAGTAGCGAAGCCGAGTGCAACCCATAACAAGATATCATGTATCCCGGCACAGGCAATGACAATCTTAGCAAAACGAGTTTCCATAATGCCGAGGTCATTGAAAATCTTGGATATAACAGGAATGGATGTGATGGCGATGGATATCGCAATGACGATTTTGATTGCCAGTGGATTGTTTGCTGTTCCTAAATAAGGCGATATGTTAAATAAATCAGCTGCAAACCAACCAACAATAAACGCAGGGATTGTTGACCCAATAACTAAGGCTGATGTAATTTTAGCATCTTCCCTATTAAAATGTGTCTGAAATTTTAACCCTGAACAGAACATCAACATCAGCAGACCAAATTGATAAAGAAGGCCAAACAACTTATCCTCTCCGGGAAATCCCAGGAACATCCATTCAAAGGTGTCAGGAAAAAAATGACCTAAAATGGTCGGACCAAGGACTAATCCTGCCATAACTTCGCCAATTACACGTGGAATGAAAATCCGTTCCACTAGGTATCCTAGTAAATGTGCCATGGCAAGTAAGCAGCCCATAGCAAGCAGAAAATGACTTATCTCCGTTCCTGTTAAACTAAACACTGATAAAATCCTCCTCAATTACCCATTTGCTTTAAGGTATGAGGAGATAGTACTTTAAGGGACTAGGTATCTTACTTATTATTTTAAAATAGGGCTAGTTGACGATGGATATTTGTCCAATATATATACAATTTTTAAAGGGTGTTCATCTAAATCATTTTGGGAAAGCTTCGTCTTTAGAAACTCTAATTATGGCGCTAGGAAAATACTTTTTAAAAAACTTTTCGACCCTTACATGTAAATCTTTTTGATACCAATCTGATAATCCGTGCTCTTCAAATACAGCCGGCATTCCTAACCTCGCCGAACGCTTTCCCATCGAACCATCACCAATACTAAGTGTATCGATCCAAATATGATCCACGATGCCATCCAATACTTTTGGAAAATCTGGGGTAAATGGCAAAACGGGAGAAATCGAGGCTTGGGTGGATATTCCGGCATCGTGAACTTCTTTAACCGCTTTTAACCGCGATTTAATTCCAGGTGCATATGGTGCAAAAATTTGCTTTACGTCTTCCCTATCTGTTTCAATCGTCATGGAAACAAGGGAATTACACTTGTCTTTTAATTTTAACAATAAATCGATATCTCTTGTGATGAGTGGGCTCCGTGTTTGGATTTGAAGAAAATCAGGCGGGTTTTCCAGCATTTCTTCCAGTATCGCCCGTGTAATGCCTGCTTTTCGTTCCATTGGCTGGTACGGATCTGTTGCAGAAGACATAAAAATATTCACCGGTTTGTTATTCTTGCGAAGTTTTATCATTTCATTACGGTAATTCTCCGCTGCATTTGTTTTAATGTCTAACCATTCTCCCCATGGAATTCCTTTAAATCGTTGGATAGGCATTTCCCTAACATAACAGTACCTGCAAGAAAAGGCGCAGCCGCTATATGGATTCAATGAATGTGTAAATCCAACATCTAAATAACCTTTTGCTTCTGTAAGGATTTTCTTAACAAGTGTTTCATTAATGTTCATATTTATTTCCACATTTCACCTCTCTTCTACTAATTGTACCTATTATCCCTTTTCAACACATTCGACACAAACCTCGTTAGACCCCTTCATTACAAATAATTAAGATTCTACAAAAGTTGATAATCTATAGCCTCATCATCGTTCCTCAAATATTATAGATATAATCCTCGGGAATGACCCGTTTTAGGAACTGTTGGGTTCTTTCTTCTTTTGGTCTTGAGAAGATTTTCTCAGGGGCATCTTCTTCTACGATGACTCCGCCGTCCATAAAGATGACTTTGTTTGCTACATCTTTTGCAAAAGACATTTCGTGGGTCACGACTAGCATAGTGGTTCCTTCTTTTGCGATGGTCTTCATGACGGTTAATACTTCGCCGACTAATTCGGGATCGAGAGCAGAAGTGGGCTCATCAAATAAAATAATATCGGGATTTAATGCAATTGCCCTTGCTATTCCTACCCTCTGCTGCTGCCCTCCGGACAGCTGGCTGGGATAGGAATTTATTTTATCTGATAAACCGACTTTCTCCAATGCCTGCTGCCCAATCTTATAGGCTTCTGCTTTCGGAACCTTCCTTCCAATAATAAGGCCTTCTGTCACATTCTCTATTGCTGTTTTATTATTAAATAGATTATAATTCTGAAAAACAAATGCAGTCTTTTGCCTTATTTGGTGAATTTGCTTTCTGGTAGCCGATTTGAGGTTCACAACCATATCCCCGAAAATGGCTTGCCCCTCATCGGCCTGTTCAAGAAAGTTGATACACCGGAGTAAGGTTGTCTTCCCAGAGCCGCTTGGGCCAAGAATGACAACCACATCCCCCTTTTCAATCTTTAAATCTACTCCTTTTAGAATCTCATTCTTACCAAAGGATTTATGGATATTCTTTATCTCTAACATGACTTTCCCCCCAATCCTGATTTCAGGCATCCACTGCTTTATATTTCCGTACCCGTTTTTCATACAGCTTAAATAAGTATTCCACTAAACTGCATAAAAGAAGATAGACGAGAAAGATATCGATGTACGATTCAATATAATTGTAGCCGACATTAGCTGCCACTTGAGCCCTTAAGTTAATCTCCTTTAAAGACAATGCATAGCCTAATGAAGTAGCTTTGATGAGATTGACCGTTGCTGTACAAATATTGGGCAATGCAACGACCAATGTTTGTGGAATGATAATCCTCCTGAATGCCTGGACATTGTTCAACCCAACGGAATAGGCAGCCTCCAGCTGCCCCTTGCTTACTGTGCTGATAGCGGAGCGAAATACTTCTATTAATATAGCAGTCGTATTCAAGGAGAAAACAATGAATGCATACCAAATTGGATTGATATCGAAAATATTCGTTTTAACATGGTACTCTTCAAATATTGGCTTTAATAGTAATGGGACACTGGTAAAAATAATAAAAATTTGCACAATAACAGGTGTCCCTCTCACAAACGAAACATACACCCGCGCAAGCTGGCTGATGACAGGAATTCGATTGATCCGTGATAAGGCAAGCAAAAATCCCAAAGGCAGGGCAATCAGCAGCGAAACAATGGTAATGATCAATGCTGTAGGTACCCCGGATAATGCAATAAAAAAGGTTTTAACTAAAAATTGATAATCCAAGCCGACCGGCACTCTGTCACCCCCTTACGTTGTTTTGATTAGCTGCTTGCCCTTGCTGAATATTTTCTCCAGCTTGGAGAAGAGTTGTTCTATTAAAATGGATAAAACCCAGTATATAAGCGACAATCCAAGATAAATTTCTAATGAATGAGAATTATAGTTATTGGATATGATGAGACTTGCTTTACCCATAATATCCACCAGCCCTATGGTATAGGCTAACGACCCCTCTTTCATTAATTCAAGAAAGCTGTTGCCGAAATTGGGCAATGCTACTACAAACGCCTGCGGCAAAACAATTCTCCTAAATGCCTGTGCCGGGCTTAGCCCGACACTAACCGCAGCCTCAAATTGGCCCCTGTCAATTGCTTCATACGCTGTTCGCATCACCTCAGACATCAAAGCACCAAATTGAATTGAAAAGGTGATGACAACAAAGACAGCAGTTTGAAGAGTATTCAAGTCTGTACCAAAATTACTAGCTATGGCCGGAAGTCCATAATAAACTAAAAATAACAGAACAATTGATGGGGTACATCTTATGATGGTGGTATAACAATTGGCGATCTTTTTCGCTATTTTACTCGTTCCCAGCTTCATCAACGCTAAGATAAATCCTAAAATCGTTCCGAACAAAACCGAAAGACCTGCAACCATAAACGTTACTTTTAAAAATGGAATAAGCTGTGGTAGTGTATCCCAAATGTAGGTAACATCAAAATACTTTTCCATGTGTTGCCTCCATTTTAGTTGTTATCTTTTTACAGTATCCAATAGTTTAAATAAATCATTATTATAGAATTTCACCATAATATCGTTTGTCTTCTTTTCTTCTTTTAATTTCTTAATGGCTTTGTCATAGGCATCGGCAAATTCTTGTTCTTTTTTGTTGAATAAAGGCCAGGTTTTGACAACCGTAAACTCATTATAGACAACCTGATCGGCTAAATTATGATAAGGACCATCTTTAGCAAGAACTTGCTTTTCGTATGTTGCTCCTAAATAAATACCGCCGTCTACACGGCCTTCATTTACCCATTGCACAACATCCACTGAGAACGCATCTCCGGCCTCCAGTTTGACGTTATTATCAGGATTGGCTTGGTTATACTCATCCACGATGGTATATTGAGCATTGCTTGCCGCTATCGGCGCTAATGAAAGTTTCTTTTTTGCAAAATCGGATAAATCTTTGACATCTTTATTTTCTTTTTTCAACAAAAGGCCGACGCCGCTAAGTCCAAGGAATTCTTTAGGAAAAATATAGCTCTTCGTTCTTTCCTCTGTAAACCAGGCATTTTTTACCCCGACTTGATATTTTCCCTGCTGCACCCCTACCAATAAGTCCTCACTAGATGTTGGCACATATTCAAATTTGTATTCTGGAAGTGCCTTATCCACCAATTTCATTACTTCAAGTTCATATCCAGTCGGATTACCCTTTTCATCTACATATCCAATAGGTTTTCCTCCTTGATCAAACGCTACTTTAACGGTTCTAACTTCTTTCTTTGCATCTCCTGAATCTGACTTTGATCCTGTTGTTGTCGTGGAACTGCATCCTGCGATTAGGGTAAATAAAGCTGCTCCTGTTGCTGCCATTTTTAATAACTTATTAATTTTCATTGGTTTTTCCTCCCTTAGATTCATATTGTTGAATAGCTGTTTGAGCTAATTTTGAAATGGTTAAATCATCCATAGGCGGATTGTGAAGCCCTGCCCGGACATCCCGGTAATAACGCTGCAGGGGATTGGCCAGTTGTAAACTTTTAGCTCCCACTAATCGCATCGCCTTGTCGACGACTGTAATGGCTGAATTGGTCACGATATGTTTGGCTACTAGCGCTTCATTCGTAATGGTTTTATTACGTACATCATCCATGTAAGCTTCTGCTGCACCATAAAGGGCAAATCGTGCTTTGTATAATTCCAAGTCCATCTCTCCTAACAAGGACTGCACATTCGGAAGTCCAGCAATCGTACCCTTTATACTATTGGGCGAGTGGGTATTGGCAAAATGGAGCGCGTAGTCCCTGGCTGCCTGCGCGATTCCTAAATAGGCTGCAGGAATGAGCAGACCCCATCCATTCAATTTGAACCCCGTATTGTAGCTTGGAATTTCCACCAAGTCTGATTCATCCACCGCTACATTTTCTAATACTAGATCGTGGCTTCCGGTACCACGCATGGCGATTACATTCCAATTTTCCTCGATGGAGAGACCTTCTGCTTCTTTTGGAATAAGGAAAAAGCCAACGGTTTCTTTTTCTTCTATCCAGGCGGAGGTTAGGAAGTAATCCAGCTCCGGTGAGCAGGTTGTATAGCTCTTGCGGCCATTAATCACCCATTTTTCCTCTATTTGCTTGGCAGTGGTTCCTGGCCTCCCGCCGCGGATCGGACTGCCTGTCGCTATTTCACTCACGGCTCGGTTAATAATCGCACCGTTGTTGACTTCTTCTGCAAAAAATGCGAGTTTTTCAGAGTTCCAATAACGATTTTCGAATAATTCTCCCACTGTCATTAAGGTCCAGCCAATCGATAAAGCTGTACTGCCGTCAAAGCTTCCCAGTTTTTCTTGTAAAAGAATGGCATCATAAAGGGAAAAGTCGGAGCCGCCTAACTCTTCTGGCAACGTTACCTTGGTATAACCGATTTTTCGCAAGGCTTGAATATTCTCATGAGGGAAACGGCCTTCCAGATCAATGACTGCTGCCCGATCTTTAAAAACCGGTTCCAATGGTGACAGACGTTCAAGCCACTCACGTTGTTTACTATTTTTAATAAAAATTTCTTGCATCCTTTCCGGTCCTCCTAAACTTTAAAAATAAAAAAACTGCTCCCGTGGTATGGAAGCAGCTTTCAGTGGACTGATCAGCTAAGCTCAGATTAAATATATTTTTAAAATATTATGAATCTATCACTTATAATAAACTTCATTAATCCAATGTGTCAACTAGGAATTTAAACTTTTTTTCATGGTGTTATAAACAAAAAAAGACCTGGACAGGTCTTTTTTACTAACAGCAGGCACCCGTATTACCAATCAGAGAAATGCCTTTTCCATCTCCGCTTCGGTCAAGGGTTAGGCCTTCTATATTAGGTTCAAAAATAGGGTCAATTGCGACTGTGATTTCATTTATTGTGACGATTATATCGTCTGTATCCGGCTCATCCAGAGCCAGTCCAATTCTTGGCTCCCCTCAGCCAAAGCCTTCAAAAAAGATACGAATGTTGTTGGCATTCTCTTCTTTGAACACTTGTTTTAACAGATCACGAGCTTGGTCTGTGATGTTCATGTTCAATTCCTCCTGTTTAATAATCACCTTTTATTTTAACCTATCGTGGTGTTAGAAAGTAATGAAATGCTTAAAAAGTTTGCTAAAATAGCGTTTTTTTCAAAAGTTAATTTATTTGTCAAAATTACCCCACTCCGTATTTGAAAAAACAATATAAAATTAAATTGTAGTAAGAATGCAACTATTAAGGAGGACGAAAAAATGAAGAAAATAGCAACAAGTGCGTTTACCATCATCTTATTGCTAGGGTTGGGTACTGGCGTTTTAGCGACCAGTGACCAGATTGCTTGCAAGGTGGGAGATTTCAAAGAAATGCTGCCGATGATGCAGGATAAACACCCGCAGCTAAGTGAAAAGCAATTAAAAGAAATGCATAAAGATTGCGTAAATCAAATGAAGAAAGAATCAAGTACTAATTGTATGATTAACAATTAATATTAAAAAAGCACGTTCTAAGAGGAAGACTCCCGCTTAGAATGTGCTTTTTATTTCATTAACCCATTATTTAATTCATACTATTAATCAAATCTGTCATCATTTCTTTATCCATTGGGCCAACAATTCTTTCATGAATGATACCATTTGTATCGATGAAATAACTAGTTGGAATCGTAATGGCTTGATATACGTCACCTATTTCTCCGTTTTCATCAAGTAAGACAGGAAAGGTTAATCCGTAATCCTTCACAAACTGTTCAACGCTTTCAGGATTCTTCTCAGATGTGGTTAAGTTTACAGCAACAATTTCAACATCTTTCCCTTTTTGTTTCTGATAGAAATCTTTCATATGAGGCATTTCTGCTTTACATGGCGGACACCAAGTTGCCCATAGATTTAAAATTACCTTCTTCCCTTTAAAATCAGACAATCGAACATTTTGTCCCTCTATATTTTTCAATTGGAAATCTGGAGCTTTGTTTCCTTCTTTTATTCCAATTTCAACAGAACTTTTGAGCTTTGACTCCCCTTCTTTTACAGTTTTTTCAATAGAAGTAGCAAAATCATACATTGTCCATCCAATCAGCCCCGATAAAGCAGTTACTGCTAGGATTTTTTTGATAAGCGGATTAGGAATATTTATTTTCCGTCCTTTGAGAATGAAATAGATAATGGAACCGATCATGGCAAGAATCAGACCTTTGCTTCCTCCAGTAAAATACAACAAGGATAATGGACTATTCATCACAATAGATGGTTCGAGAACGATTAAACTTCCCTTCCAAATAAAAAACCCTAAAATTAATGTATTCACCAATAAATCAAATACTTTCTTATGTAACTCTCCTTCATATGTTTTTTTAACCCAAAATTTGATGAAAAAGAGAACAATCAGTATACCGACCCCAAGCAGCAGCCATTTTAGCGAAATAGAAAGTGAACCAATTTGTATTACGTGCATAGGCCCTCCTTTTTTAAGGCTTTTACCTATTATACTACAAGGGGTATATTAAAAGGGCCAAATTGGCCCTTTTAATCATAATATTTCCATCCAAGTCTTCACTGCAGTTGCCAGGATTAATATCCCCATGATTATCTGCAAAACCTTAGTATTCACCCTTTTTCCGGCATTTGCACCTATCGGAGAGGCAAGGAGACTGGCTACTACCATGATGATTGCAGGTACAATTGGTACTTGTCCCGTTGATATTTTTCCGGTGACTGCACCGATTGAAGAAATAAGTGTAATCGCTATAGATGAGGCAATCGTCATTCTCGTCGGTATTTTTAAGACGGTAAGCATAATCGGCACCAATAAAAATGCCCCTCCTGCACCGACAATACCTGCCCCAATTCCTACAATGAAAGCAAACATGGCAGCTAGCCATTTGTTAAATTTCACTTGATCGAGCGGAATATCATCTACGCCCTTCTTAGGTACAAACATCATAATCACGGCGATTAACGCTAAAATACCATATACGATGTTGATTCCGCTTTCCGGCATGTGAGTGGAGCTGAATCCCCCAATAAAACTTCCTAGTAAAATACTAATTCCCATATAAGCTATCAGAGTTTTATTCAAAAATCCACCCCTGCGGTAAACCATAACACCGCCTATTGTGGCAAAGAAAACCTGAATGGCTGCAATTCCGGAAACCTCGTGTGCTGAAAAATGGCCAACTCCAAGAAGTGCAGGGATATACAATAACATTGGGAAATTGATAATGGCGCCGCCTATTCCCAACATCCCTGATATAAAAGAGCCGACGAAGCCAATTAGGAAAAGCGTAATGAGTAAACTGATATCCATGATGTCCTCCTTTTTAGGAAAGTGACCTCTAATCGGAAGCCTTTATTGTTAATGCCAGGCACTCATACCGCCTCTAACATTAGTTACTTTATAGCCCAAATTTTTTAATTGGCTACTTGCTTTTTGGCTTCTCATGCCACTTTGACAGATCACAACCACTTCTTTATCTTTCGACAGTTCTTTCTCCGCTTTCTGTGCAAGTTGGTGGAGGGGAATATTTTTGAATCCTTTGATATGGTTTCCTTTAAACTCTCCTGGTGTTCGGACATCAACAAACTGTTTGTTTTTATCATTTAAGATTGAATTTAACTCCGCAGTTGAAATATTAGTAACACCTTTTATTGGCAGGAACCGTTTAATGATAAAGATTATAAATAAAGCTATGATGATGTAATTTAAATATTGCATGGAAATCTCCTAATATTTATACCTATACGGGTATTTGGATTTATAAAAAAATATGAAGATGTACTTTATCTCATTAAAACTAATTTAACAGCATTTCTCTATTGAGTTTTTCTTTAAAATAAATTTATTTGGTTTAACAATGGTATAGCTTACAACCTTAAAACCCTTTTTCCTTAAAAAACGTATCCCTATATTTTTTTTAAGGAAATTGGAAGCTACTAAGTGAATCTGCCTTTTGGGAATTTCATTAAAATGTCGTTCAGCTAATTTAAATACTGTTCTTTATGCAATTTGTTAAGCGGTCTTCTATGTCACCTGCAAATTGTTTCATCTTATCATCTTGTAAAAGATTTATAAGTGCTGTTGGTTTAGGCATGCCAATTTTTGTTTTTCCTTCGCTTTTATAAACAACAATTTTACACGGCAGAAAATATCCAGCCATTTCATTTTTAGTTAACACTCTTTGCGCCTCGTGTGGGTTGCACACCTCCAGCACCTTAAATTCTTTATCGAACTCAAGCCCTTTTTCCTGAAGCTTTTCCTTGATATCAAACTTCCACAAAACACCAAATTTTTCGGCCTTTAGGTTTTCCTCCAAAGATTGAATGGCCTCTTCGATATTTTTATTTGTAACAACCGTAAAATCAAACATTCGTTTCTTCCTCCTTCTGTTTTTCTATATCCGATTTTAATCCACCACGTAGAGTATTCCATATTCTACATTTAACAATTACTAAGAATCGAAAGAAAGAGCATGACCTTAAAATGTCACACTCTTTAGAAAAAGAATCACATAAACGCTTTATAAATTAGGTAAATAACTCCTGCCAGGAGCCAGACTAATGTGCCTGGTCATATTGGTATCGGTTGTTTAACCGGGTTTCCATCTCCAGAAACATTAGTTTTGCTAATTCCTCAAGATCCAGTCGTGTTGCAATCGTTTAATTGTTTTTTTTCCTCAGTCATTGTTAAGTCCCCTCATTATCGAACCGCACAACGGTTAGGACCGATTTCCATTTCCTGCTGTTGGTCGATATCCGGATTGATTTTTCCCATATTGGTTTCACGGATTTCCTGATACGCATTTGGCTGCGGCGGCAGGTTTTCCGTTACCATTTTTCTGAATACATTTTCGTCCTCAATATTAAGACCATGGTTTTTGGCGAACAATTCCCCTAATTTCTCTGATACACTGCCATCTTCGTTTAGCTCTTCAATAATCATAAAATGGGCTGGAAGAACAACCAAATCTTCTGATAGCTCTTTATATCGTTTATACAGAGTTTCTCTTAAATCGCCAACCCAATCTTCTGCCTTTCCGGCAAGGTCCGGTCTGCCGATTGAATCTATGAATAAGATGTCACCCGAGAGTAGGAATTTGCCATCCACAACAAAGGAAGTGGAACCGATTGTATGCCCTGGAGAATATAGGGCGTTAATATCAATCGTAGTATTTCCAATTGTCACATGATTACCATCTTCAAGTGCCTGATATTCGAACGTAACTTCAGTTGCATCCTTTGGGGGCAGCCAGTACGTAGCACCTGTTTTTTCGGCAATTTTGCGGCCGCCGGAAATATGGTCAGCATGAAGGTGTGTATCAAATACATGAGTAATTTTTGCCCCAATTTCTTTGGAGAAATCAAGATAAATATCCGTCATCCTTGTTGCATCAATCAGCGCTGCCTCGCCGCCTGAAACTACCATGTAAGACAAACAGCCTTTACCGATTCGAACAAATTGATATAGTTCCCCTCCATCAGTTAAGTCTCCAACTTTAACAGGCTCTAGATGTTCACTCCAAGTTTTCATGCCACCTTGTAGGTAAGAAACATCGTGGCCAGCATCAGATAGCATTTCCGCTACCATAACGGAAGACCCTTCTTTCGCACAAACGACTAATACTTCTTGATCAGTCGGGATACTGTCTAGAATTTCTTCTACACCATCAAGTAGTTCGAAATATGGAATATTTAAGTACTGGAAGTTGTCACCTTCAATTTTCCAATCTTGAAAGTCAGACTCATTACGGACATCGAAAATAAACAGTTTTTCTTTGTTAAAAACCTTTTTCGTTACTTCCTTTGCTGTCATCAAAGTTACTGTCATCCTCTGTTACCCCCTAAGGTATATTTTTACCTAAAAAAATTATTTATTTAATCCGATGGTATTTCCTGTCCATTTACTCATACCGGGTATGACGTTCATTACCTTTTTAAACCCTTGTTCCGCTAATTTTTGAGCAGCAAAATCACTGCGGCTGCCAGTCCGGCAAATCACGTAAATTTCATCTTCACTATTTAACTCAGATAAACGCTCATCTAATTCATCTAAAGGAATCGAAATAGCCTGTGGAATATGGTTAAACGCGTATTCTGCCGATTCTCTTACATCAAGTAAAATAATGTTGTCATTGGCAGAACCAAGTATCTTTTCAAGATCTTCGTTATTTATGACATTTGGATGTTTTTTTTCAATTGTTTCATCCTTTGAAGATTTTCTCAGGTAATGCTTAAACACTCCACCTTCTTCAATAGTCCCCAAATATTGGTGGCCAGTGCTTTCAGCCCAAGCTTTCATATCCGCTTTTGAGCCTTTATCGGTTACTAAAACTTCGATAACTTGCCCTGCTTCAAGGTTATTCATTGCTTTTTTCGTTTTCACGATGGGCATTGGACATGCCAAGCCCTTAGCATCTAATACGACATTTGCCTTCATGTGTGTCCTCCCGTTTTACCTGCAAGGGTATTTTTGAAAAAATTATTCTATTTTACCTTCCCAAGCAAGCATACCGCCTGCCATGTTAATGACGTTAAAACCGTAGCTTTTAAGAAATTGACAGGCACGTCCGCTTCTTCCGCCGGAACGGCATACCATGATATACTCTTTTGTTTTGTCTAACTCATGCATACGAAACTCAACCAGCCCTAATGGCATGTTGATAGCACCAGGAATTTTACCTGTTTTCACTTCATCAACTTCGCGAACATCAATAATGTTTAATTTTTTTCCTTCGTTTAATAAGTTTTCCACTTCTTTTGCATTCATTTCTCTCATTGTGCATCCTCCTATATAAACAGATTTACATTACCATCTTCTGCATCTGCCAAATACGCAGCCACTCCTGCATATTCGATGTGATCCATAAGTTCTTCTTCCTTAAGACCCAATAAATCCATTGTCATCGTACAGGCAACTAGTTTTACATCCTGTTCTTGTGCCATTTCAATTAATTGCGGCAGTTCCAGGGCGTTATGTTTCTTAATAACATCTTTGATCATTTTCTGACCGAAGCCGGCGAAGTTCATTTTAGAAAGACCCATTTTGTCAGCGCCTCTCGGCATCATCTTTCCAAACATTTTCTCCATAAAGCCTTTTTTCACTGGAATGTTTTCATCCTTGCGGAGAGCGTTCAGCCCCCAAAATGTGTGGAAAATGGTGACTTCATGATCATATGCAGCAGCACCATTTGCGATTATATAGGCTGCCATTGCTTTATCGTAATCGCCGCTGAACAAGACAATCGTTGTTTTTTTCTTTTCTGTCATTGTAAACCTCCTATTTTTTTACCCGCTAGGGTATCTTAATGGATAAAAAAATTTATCCTTTTTTAATCCAAAACTTTAACACGCCATTTTCTTCTTCAAAATTTAAAACTTCGTGTCCACCAGACTTAGCCCATGCTGTTAAGTCATTTTTTGCACCTTTATCTGTTGTAAGGATTTCCAACACTTGACCTGATTCCAACTCATTCATTGCTTTTTTTGTTTTTACAATCGGCATTGGACATGCAAGTCCTTTTGCGTCTAAAACCTTTGTAATATTCATAAAAGAATTCCTCCCTGTTGTCTATTTAATTACCCGTATGGGTATTGTAACTTTGAAAAATAAAAGAGGGTATTAACCCTTTTCAAATTCATAATTGCTTTCGAACAATATTGATTCTATACCCTAATAGGTATATTGTCAACGTATAAAATTTTATGACTTTATCAGCTTGTCATTTGTGGTGGTTTCTACTTCTTTTTTATATTCGTTCCGTACACAGCTGAATAGGTTTTCCATCCACCATCAACATTTTTCACTTTGAATCCATGGTTTTTCAATATCCGGCTTGCTAAATATCCCCTTAAGCCTACCTGACAGCTGACATAAATCGTTTGCTCCCTAGGAAGCTCTCCTAGCAGTTCCCTTAGGTCATTTAAACGAATATTGATCGAGCCTTCAATATAACCAAATTCACGTTCCATCGGTTCACGGACATCGATTAAAAGTCCTCCCTCTGAGACAATTTTGTTTACCTCATGCCATTGAATATGTTCCAATTCCCCATCCATAATATTCGTTGCCACATAACCCGCCATATTGACTGGATCTTTGGCTGAAGAGTATGGCGGTGCATAAGATAATTCCAGGTTCGTTAAATCTTCAACCGTTAAGCCGCCTTTAATTGCTGTAGCAATCACATCAATACGTTTATCAACACCGTCTGCACCTACCGCCTGTGCACCGTAGATTTTCCCAGTATCCTTATCAAAGATTAGTTTTAAGGCAATCGGGGCAGCACCAGGGTAGTACCCGGCTTGTGAACTAGGGTGGATGTGAACGCCTTCATACGGTACACCCAATCGTTTTAATGTTTTCTCGCTGTTGCCAGTTGCGGCAACTGTTAAATCGAATACCTTAGCGATAGATGTTCCAAGAGTCCCTTGATATTTTTCCGTTTTTCCCATGATGTTATTAGCGGCAATCCGCCCCTGGCGGTTAGCTGGTCCCGCAAGTGGAATCATCGTCTTGGTTCCATTAATATAGTCGACAACTTCTATGGCATCGCCGACAGCATAAATATCCTCATTGGAAGTTTGCAGGAATTCATTGACAATGATACCGCCTCTTTCTCCTAGCGCGAGTCCAGCGGCCTTGGCAAGTTCATTTTCCGGCCTAACACCGATCGACAAAATGGTCAAGTCGGTTTCGATTTTGTTACCATCAGAAAGAATGACGTTGCTCCCGTGGTTGGCAAAGGCTTGAACTCCATTTTCTAAAATTAGCTTTACCCCTTTGTCCCTTAAATGAGTGTGCAAAATAGAAGCCATTTCAAAATCGATAGGTGCCATAATTTGATTCGCCATTTCAATGATGGTGACTTCCAATCCTCTATCTACTAAATTCTCGGTCATCTCAATCCCAATAAATCCGCCGCCAATGATAACAGCTTTTTTAGGGTTTTGTGAGTCTATGTAGCTCTTGATTTTATCCGTATCCGGAATGTTTCGTAAGGTAAATAAGCTTTGATGATCGTTTATTCCTGGGATGGGAGGTACAATTGGCCTTGCTCCAGGTGATAAAAGCAATTTATCGTACGATTCTTCATAAACTACATCAGTTTGCAAATTTTTAATTGTAACGGTTTTGTCAGTAGGGTTTATTTTAATGACTTCACTTAGATTGCGGATATCAAGATTAAACCGTTCTGACATGCCTCTTACCGTTTGTACTAATAATTTGCTTCGGTCTTTAATCGTTTCACCGATGTAATATGGCAGTCCGCAATTGGCAAATGAAATATGCTCCCCACGTTCTACAAGAATGATTTCCACATCTTCACTTATTCTTCTAAGTCTTGCTGCAGCAGTAGCACCGCCTGCAACTCCGCCAACGATCATTACTTTCTTCGTCATATTAATTACCTCCACAACATATTTCAGTATACCCGCAGGGGTTAAATACCTATATGGGTATTATATAATGCGAAGAATAAATGTAAATAGTCAATTAAAGACTGTCACATAAATACCACAAAAGGACCTAACTAGAACGGAACTAATTATAGGTATTTCCGATACATTTACTATACATCCTTTAGAATTTTTTGTATAATATGAATATTATTGTTTTAAACAAACGTTCAAAAAATATATATTATTTAAAATTTAATTGAGATTAGTGAGGTGTACATTTTGTTAGATATAAAAAAGGACTGCAGCTTGGTCATACCGATATCGATTCCGGAGAAGCTTGGAGGGTTAAAAACGGTCAATTTTTTTCTTGTTAAACAAGGAAAGTCGTTATCATTAATCGATGCTGGGTATAATACGGATTCTCATTGGGAGGCACTAAACCTGGCATTGAATCAAAATGGCTTGGTTTTACAGGATGTAACCGAAATAATTTTAACACACCATCATATTGATCATGTTGGTTTGGTAGACAGAATTGTCGATACCCATCCCATTCCCGTTTATGCCTCTCCCCTATCCATTCCCCGCTTAAAAAGAGACAATGATTTTATGGAAATGAGGGCTGAATTTTTCGCAAAGCTTTATTATGAAATGGGATGCGGGGAAACTGGTGAGAAACAAATTGCTTATTTAAAGAAAGCCTTACTGCGTAATAAGGGTAAAGCAATGCGTGCAGAAATTACAGCTATAAAAGATAATGCATTCCTTGGTTTCAGTATTTTAGAAGTGCCTGGACATTCCCCTGATCAGTTGGCATTTTTAGATGAACAAAGAAAGCAGTTATTTGCCGGCGATTTATTAATTGAACACATTTCAAGTAATGCCATTGTTGAGCCTGATGAAAATGGGAACAGATTGCCAACCATTAGGCAGCAGATTGATTCCTTAAACAAATGTGCTGCCATCCATATTGATTCTGTTTTCCCTGGGCATGGAGCGGTCATTCAAGATCCCAAAGCACTTATTCATAAGCGATTAGAGCGGATTGAAGAAAAATCTGAGCTCATCTTGAGATATATCCAATCCGGTCATTCTACAGCCAATGAAATTGCGCAGGTATTATATAAAAATACCTATAATGAACAATTTTCTTTAGTTATGTCGGAAATTATTGGCCATCTGGATTATTTGGAAGAGAAGAAGAAAATAACTATGAAGAAACTGCAGGGTATTTGTCACTACAGCGTTAAGCAATAGCCTTATCTGAGGTAAAAAGTACACTCAGTTAAAATACTAGTTTAGCATCTAAAAGGATGATATTATTGATATATCGTCTTTTTAGGAGTGAAAACATGAGTGTACATAAGGATTTAATCAAGCATGCAGAAAATCAAAATAAATCTTATCAAGAGTTTTTGGCTCTAGATCAGCAGCGTGAAATGTATATTGAAGAAGCAGTTGAATTATGCAAGCAAGGTAAACCCTTTTCTACGGATAAAATTAATGAAGTGACAAATAGAATGAATAAGATTAATTTACGGATTATATCGATCAGAAAAAATGTTACAGCTGAAATGGTACAGGAGTATGTGAATAAATTACGATAGCCACAAAAAGACACTTTCCAATCAATGGAAAGTGTCTTTTTTCTTCTAATGAAAAATAGCCGCTATGATTTGGTCATATGACATACCGCTATCAACGGTATATGTACCTGGTCGTAATTTGTTTTGCAGACCTCTCGCCTCGATATCTTTTGAGAATTGGAAAGCATCAGGAACAAGATTAGCTGATACTAGCATTCTCCCGACATCAATGCTTGTCATGCCGTCTGCAACATTAATGACTGCTTGTGATACATTTTGCTGCTGTGCATCCGCTGGAGGGGCAGCTTCTTGTTGAGCCGTACCATTTTTCGCGGCATCCAGATTTTTGTTATACTCATCTTTTGTTTGCACAATATAGCCTGCGTCGGTAAGCTGCTTTTTCATTTCATCCTTTGATACAGAAGCCTGATTTGATGCTGGCTGTCCTGTTGCCTTTGAAACATGGCTGTCGCTTGAAAAATAAGCAATGGTGCAGATACCTGTCGCCAATAGAAGACCCGCTGAAAAACTGCTGATTAGATTAACCTTCATTGGCAACCAATCTCCCTTCAGCTTGTGATGATTGATAAACAGCGATAATTTGCTTGACTTCATTTTCGGAAACCTGTTTTTGTTGAGCAATGCTATCAATGGAGTATTGGCGTCTGTATAAGTCTAGTACTTCACGCTTTAATATTTTTTCCTCCATGGAAAGCTGAACTCCCGTCTCTTTCGTGACAATTTCCAAATCAAGTTCCATGTTGCGAAGTGATTCTTGCATCCCATTTATTTCTTTCATCACAGATATATGAACAAGGTCAATTTCATTATGGTTTTTCTTAGCAGTTTGACGTTCTTTCAGGATTGAGAATATCAGCAGCAAAATGGATACAACAAACAAAATGGTTAATGTCCATTCCATTAAGACAGTCTCCTTTCACATTCTATTAGTATCACAAGTTCTTATTATACATCCCAAACCTATATTTTTCGACTCTTATTTTTCAAACACAACAAAAGTCGCATAGATTTGACAAAAAGCGCCATGCAAAGAGAGGCATTTACATAATAAAAAGGAAAATAGTTCATTATAAACATGAATAGATATAAATCGTGAAAGGAGTTTTTTAGGTGCAAACCAATCAAGTCCCGATTCCCGAACCGCCTCAGGCGATCACAACCAAGGATCTTATGTATTTAAAAGATGCCATGTCTTGGGAGCTTCTAGCATTTAAGAAATTACATTTTCTAGCGGAGCATGCAACTAATCAGGATGTTAAGCAAGCTCTCGACCAAGCAGGGCAAATGCATCAAAAGCACTATCAAAAATTGCTCTCTCATCTGCAAGTAAATAATAATACTGTATTATCAAGCCTGCAAAATGCGCAGCAGCAGCAGCAGCAGCAGCAGCAACAGCAAATGCATTAGAATGGAGGTATTTAAAAGTGCAAAACCAGCAAATGCCACAGAATCAACAAAGGCAGCAAGGTCAGCAAATGCAGCAGTCTCAGAATTCTAACCAGATTGCCAATCCACAAGCAGGACAATTGCCAAAAGTAAAAGGTCCGGAAATGAACGATCGTGATTTTTTAAATGATGCTCTAAGCACCTGCAAATATATCACAGACAGTTTAAACATTGCCGTACGTGAAGCAAGCCATCAGCAGCTCCATGCCGATTTATTGCAAATGTTAAATGAAACTCACCAGAGCAGCCGGGAGTTTTTCCAACTGATGTTTCAAAATGGATGGTATAAACTTGAGGCCGAGGACCAGCAGAAGGTCAATCAAGCACATCAGCAATTTAGCAATTACTCAAGCCAGTTTCCTTACCCGCTTCAATAGAATAGTCATCGGCATAAATAAACGGGCAGCGTGATCACTGCCCGTTTCATGTGCTTATTTAAAGTTCAAACTCCCATTCCTCACGTAAATGTAAGTAAAGTAACAGGAGCAAGTTTTCAAGCTCTATATCACTGTGACCAGTAGCTACAACACCGATTTTTGGAAGCATAATCTCAGCAATTTGCCCGGTTAATTGTTTCCGCTCTGCAACGGGCAGCTGGACAAAGCGACCCGCATATGTACGGATCAACTTCCACTCCTTCATTCCTAACGATCTTAGCGCCCATTCATCAATGATTAAATCCTCTTTGGAAAGACCCCTATTTAGAATTTCTTTCTCAATTCCTGAAGGCTTTTTCTTAGCATTAGTACCCCGTTCATGAACCACAACTGTCCCAGCAACCAGGTCACCTAGTCGCTTATGCTTGGTATGAAAAAACACCATCAGCATTCCAAGAAAATACCCCGCTGGCAGAGAATCGACAATTCGCATTAGATTGCGAATAAAGCTTGAAAGCAAGGTAATGCTGTGTCCATTTTCTTGAATAACCCTGATGCCCATCCATTTCTTGCCTAGGGTTCTGCCGCCATAGAAAAATTCAAAGGCAAAAAAGTATCCCCAATTTATAATGAATATCACAATAATCGCAATGGCAAAAGGGACAGTATTCTCTTCTAAAAAAAAGGGAAAAGACGACATGCCTTTCATGATGAAAATAACTAAAATAATGCACAAAATATTAAACATCATTAAGAGTAATTGATCTATGATAAATGCCGCAGCTCTGCTGCCTAATCCGGCAAGGCTAAACTGAAGTGAGACGTATTCCGGTGTTTTAATATCCATTTGTTCATGATTCAACAGGGTTCTCCCCTTTCTAGATGATAAAGTTTCCTATTTTTCTACAAAATTACTATAATAAGGAATAGAAGAAAAGATTAACGGCAAAAGATGGTGAAAAAATGAATGTTAAACAATTTATTAAGCAGTATCGCGAAGAATGGAAACAGCTTGAACAGTTAATAGCCACACTAAGCAAGGGTAGGAAGACGATAACTGGAGACAAGATTATACTCTTCTCACGCCTATATCAGAAAGCGGCGCAGAATCTTTCTTATAGCCAAACGTATTATCCTAATGACGAAGTAACGCAATATTTGAATGGACTTGTTTCAAAATCGCATAATCTTTTATATAAAGACCAGGTATCAAGCGTTAAACAAATTCGTCATTTTTTTGCCGCCAAGTTTATCGGCTTATTATTAGAACAATGGAAATTCGTTGTGGCCGCGATGATTTTGTTTGCAATCGGCGCGATTGGAAGCTTTCTTTCTGTCTTTAATGACCCACTCCATATTTATTCCATTCTTCCTCCAGAAATTGCCCGAGGCGTTGACCCGGAACAACTCGGAAGCAGGGATGGTGCGGTCGATTCCTCACTCATGTCGGCTAGTATCATGACGAATAATATAAAAGTGGCCATACTAGCTTTCGCTGGTGGTATAACCTTTGGAATATTAACTGTTTATTTGCTTATCTACAACGGCATTATCATTGGAGCACTTGCAGCTCTTTTCTGGCATCACGGCAAAGCCTATGATTTTTGGGCATATATTGTTCCCCATGGCATGATTGAGCTTACAGCCATTTTTATTGCCGGTGGAGCTGGGCTATTAATGGGCTATAAGCTCTTTGTACCAGGTCCTTTTTCAAGAGGGTACCAATTGAAGGAACACGGAAAACGCTCTGTCCAGCTCCTTATTGGAACTATACCTTTATTCATCATCGCCGGAATCATTGAAGGTTTTATCACACCGGCAGCCATCTCGCTTGAAGCTAAATATATGGTAGCTATCTTGACTGTTTTGGGTTTAGTTCTTTATATTGTGTTCGGAAAACTGAAACTCAATCATGCTATAAAAGGTTCTGATTCATAATCTCCATATAATGGGACACAGCGGTAACCGCTAATTTTTCCTCACGGGCCTCTATCATTGGCAGGCCCTGCCTTTCCCATTTGTTTTTCTCCCTTTTCTTGTAAAGCATTTGCTGCTGGGCAATGCTCTTCAACATTGTCGCTTGAACATCAATCGGCTCCGCTTTTGTTCTGTTCAAAAGAGTTCGGTCCTCAACCCCAATCATGAAAAATAAATGCCGCTTTCGAAGCCGTTTAAGGTAAGCAAGAGCATTTTCTTCATGTAGAAAGGTCTGTATATCACTAAATAATAAAAGCAGGCTTCGTTTCTTTTGCATCATTTCCAAATATTGTAGAACGGCTGCATAGTTTGATTCTACAGCATCAACTTTTAAATGGTAAATGGACTGGAGAATGGTTTGCAGATGAGCCATTCCCTTGGCCGGTGGAACAAAAGTCTTAATTTCATTTGAAAAAGCTAGAACGGACACATAATCCCCTTTTTGAAGAGCAGCAGCGGCAACAGTTACGGCAGCTTCCAGGGCTCTTTCTATGCGGTTGCCTTTTTTCAGTTCTGCCCCCATCATACGGCCGCAATCAAGCAAAATCGTAATATACTTACCATGCTCAGGTTCATATTCGTTTGTCATTACTTCCTGAAGCTTAGCGGTTTGCCGCCAGTTAATTTTCCGCGGATCATCCCCAACCACAAAGCTCCTGATTTTCGAAAATTCCCCAACCCCGCTTTGCTGCTTGCGAATTTCCAAACCTTCATACAATAAAAAATGCTGGCCATTTTCTAGATACTGCTTTGTTTCCGTTAAATCGGGAATTACACGAACAGTATCAGGTAACTCTACTGTTATTTGCTTTTCCCACAATCCTATTACACTTTGATAACGGATATACAGCTTATTGATTTCGTATTTCCCTCTCTCAGAAGGAACAGTATCATATGTAATAACATTGGCAGAATCCGCTAGAACCCTTCCGGATACCGGAAACGGCTTTGAAAAGGTTTGCGGCAGACCATCAATGAATCGGTAGTGTAGTGAATATGGAGAATTATTGCGAATCTCAATCGTAATCAGATAGGTAAGTCCCCGTTCCATTTCCTCCGTTATTGTCCGTTTGAAGAAAAGCTGTGTTTTTTTCGCTGAGAACAATAAATCAGCCAGACTAATGAAAAAGACAACAATATTAACCATAAAGACAAACCACCATGATAGATCCCTTAATATCCCCAGTGATAAAAAAATAGCCAGCACAAGGTAAGTCAGAATCAGCCGCTTCGTCGGGAGTATACCTCTATCTTGGAACAGGAACCGAGCCCACAAGCTCTTCGATGATTTGGTCAACGGTTGCTCCCTCCAATTCTACATGAGGAGATAACTGAATCCGATGACGTAAAGCAGGTTTTGCAACCATCTTAATATCATCCGGAGTCACATAATTTCGGTCTGACAAGTAGGCCCAAGCCTGTGCTGCTTTACCAATCGAAATCCCCGCCCTTGTACTGGCACCGAAGCGAATCATGTCCGTATCCCGCGTTTTCCTAACGATTTTCATAATGTAATCAAGTACATTATCACTTATTGTGATCCCTTCAATTTCTCTTCTTATGGCCACAAACGTGTCTAAATCCAATATTTGAGAAACAAGAGTCTTGTCAAAGTTGTTCTCAATAACTTGTTTCAACACATTTTTTTCTTCTTCGAAGGATGGAAAGTCAACATGAAGTTTAAATAAAAATCGGTCCTGCTGGGCTTCGGGCAGCGGATAGGTTCCCTCAAATTCGATTGGGTTTTGTGTTGCCACCACAAAAAATACGTCTGGCAGCAAGTAGGTTTCCCCTTGGATGGTCACCTGCGTTTCCTCCATCGCCTCAAGCAGGGCTGCTTGTGTTTTGGCTGGTGTCCGGTTAATTTCATCGGCCAATAAAATATTGGTGAAAATAGGTCCTTTCAACGTTTGAAAGGAGCTTTCTTTCATATTGTAAATCATGCTGCCGGTTATATCACTTGGCAGCAGATCCGGTGTAAACTGTATACGGTTAAAATCCCCGCCAAGCAGTCCTGCAAGTGTACGGACCATTTGAGTTTTCCCGGTGCCAGGCACCCCTTCGAGCAGGACATGGCCGCCTGTTAATATCGCGGATAATAACAATCGTAAATTGAGACTTTGTCCTAAAATTCGCTTTTCATACTGTTCTAATAGGGATGTTAGTTCTGTCCTCACCCTTCTTCCACCTCTTTCTGTAACTGGTCTAACTTTTTAGACCAAAGCAAATATTCCTGTTTAGTGATTTTGTTTTTATCGAGAATCATTGCCAATTCCTGAAGAAATAAGTGAATCTCATTAGTTTGTATTCCTGTCCATTTGCGTTCTAAATACCCCAAAATATCCTGCCATTCTTTGTGATAGGGAACCTGCCACCGCTCTTGAAGCAGCTGCTTCAGATAATCGGCTTGAATCAACAATGAATCCTGATATCGTCTTCCCCGAAGATACCAGGCTGATATCGCGCGAATTCCTTCATCACTAAAACGGACCATCTCTTCCCGTGGAACCACAATGGGGCCAAACCGTTTGCCCTTATTCCAAAGCCAAATGAAAGCAATCAATATTCCCTGAAGCATCAACAGTAAAAACCACTTTGGAAAAGCAGACAAAAATGTTGAAGTTGTTTGCTCGCCATGAACATACTCATCAAAGAAAACTGTCTTCGAGTGGCTTTCATTAACCAGTGAAACTAGGAGTGGTAAATGGTCGTTTTTTAAAATCTTGCCATTCGTTATCCACTCTGGGGTAATTGCAACAATTAATTGGCCTTTACCAACAGCTCGTTTCAATGCAACGGGTCCGTATTTATCGTGTAATAACGTGTCTTCTCCGTTATGGGGCTGCAGCCGAACGAGTGATAGGACTTCTGCCTTTTGGGCTTTGCCTTCCTTCCCATAGATTTTCCAGGTTTCTGAAGGCGGTAGATCTTCCTCTATTCTTTTTGTCTTTAAATCAAACAGACTATCTGGATCTCGTGCTAGTAAAAGAACTGAATTACCTGCTTTCATAAAATCGTTGTATGCGGCGATTTCTTCTTTTTCAGTAAAATTCCTGGGCTCTACCATGATTAATAACTGCTGTTCTTTATTCTTTGGCAATAAAGAAGGCGAATGGTTCCAGCTTTTTGCACTCATTTCCTTTTTCAAATATGTATAAAAGCCCTTTGTCCCGGTTGGGGAAGGAGATTCCGTTACGTAATTCGGATATACTTTCGGATTTGGAGTAAAGGTGAAATAGTTAAAAAGCACAAAAACAGTCACTAATATAAATAACCAAAGCCAACCTTTTCTAGCCTTGTGCAACGTTTCCCCCTCCCTCCTTGTTCACTTCCGACAAAAGACTCAAAACAACAGATTGAAACTGCCGGTATTCCTCTTGAAAGGCCTCCCTTTCGCCATAAGTCACTTCATCAAAAAAATGCGCGAGATGGAAAAATTGGCCGGCCCGATGTTTATTCTCTTTTCTAAGCTCCTCATAGTACTCCCAATTGGTCTTCCATTTTCTTGCCTCAAGCCATCCTTTATCGTGAAAGAAAAGAAGCAGGGCCAAAAACAGGTGTCGTGTTGCACCTGAATAATCGGCTGCAGTTTCCAGCTTTTCTGCTTCTTTTAAATGCTCATGATAGGTCCAATTTATATCCTTTAAAGATTGAAGCGGTTTTTTGTTTCGGAGAATCCGTTCTCTTTTATAATGACGAATCAGAAAAAATACAGCTAAAGCCAATAAAACAATGACCACAATAATGACGGCGATTAAAATAGAGCTTGCGGCGTTATCGGCAGATTCAATTGATGGAAACAAACCCGCTAACTTGTCGGCAATCCACTGCTTAGCCTTATCCCACCATTCAGCAAAAAGTCCTTTAGAAGCTTTGTCATAAACCCGATATTCCTTTTCGTTCAGTATTTTCTCTAGCTTTTCCCGTGCTTTTTCAGTAGTTAGCATCTCAATCACCTAATTTAAAAAAGAGGTACGATCATAGTCTTCAATCATTTCCTTTAAATCATCGGCATCGTGGCGCACTTTTAAATCTAGGTACATCACGGCATATCCAACCGAGAAAATCATTGTTGTAACTAAGGTCACAAGATTTGAAATAATGGTAAACAATACGCTATTTCCTAAAGCCAGCCCAATTGTCCCTTCCACTGAGAAGCTGATAATAGTAATAATTAAATAAAAAATAATATAAAGTCCCATTAGCGGCCATGTACGTTTCTTGGTCAATCTCCAGCTTCTGCCGAATCCTGGCGATTGTCTGTCAAGAACTACCGACCCGAAATAAAAACTCCAGCGCGTTAAAAAGTAAGCTATTATTGGTGCAAAGATTAGAAATAACCCGATCGCTAATAATATGCCTAAAACAGGATTGGCCATTGAGCCAATTACTCCTGAAAAGGCGATGATTAAAATAGGAACCAGCATGATGCCAAAAACAAGCAATCCAAATAATATACTGCTGCCCAGCATTGGCCAGAATCGTGATAAGGCTTGCTTGATAACCGAACCGACTGTAAACTCCTCATTTTTGCGAATATGATTGACTGCAAAAAGAATACCTGCCTCTGTGATCGGACCTAGAATCACTGTGATAAGTCCAATCACCGCCATTCCAATGTCAGCCCCAAAGCTTCCGGCGTCAAAGGTTCCTTGATTTTCAAAGCTGGTCATGAATTGCTCGAACCAATCCCCGCCCCCTTTCGATTCTCTAAAGAAGCTTGTTCCTGATATTAATAATATGATGGCTTGCAATAAGTAAACAGGACCTAAAAGCAAGAGAAAAATCATAAAGAAATCCTTAAATCTGTTTTTACTTAAACTGAATGTATGATCGAGTATTTCTCCGAATCCTTTCGGCTTTGAAAACTTAGAATCCAATCTATAATCCCCCTTACTATGTTTGTCACAACAATTATTTTAACATTACTTTTGTCTAATAAGTGTAAAAAGTTGCAAAAATTTACAAGTCCCATTAAATAACAAAGGCTCCCCGAGTTAACTCAGGGAGCCTTTGTTTTATTTGGAAGAACCGTCTTGATCCTTGTTATAGTTATATTTTGTTCGGTCGATTGGTTTAAAGCCATCAGGTGTATAGAAACGCAATAAGTCGCCATTTACGACTTTATCGGATTCTGCCAGCTTTTGGTCCACGATCTCGTGGTACTTCTTAGCCTCATCCAATTTATCCTGTGAGAGCTCTAAACCAGTCGTAGAATCATAATATTTATCTCTAACAGCTGTAATGGTTGGACTTACATAATCGCCATTACGGAATGGCACTAGTTGGTCGTGTTGTTCTGACAATAAATCAGTACCAAACTGCACATACTGTTTTGAATCAATTCCTAACAAGTGCAGCAGTGTAGGAAGGACATCGATTTGGCCGCCGTATTCATGATGAATTCCTCCCTGGATGCCAGGGACACGAACAAATAATGGAACACGCTGCAAGCCGGCACTTTCAAACGGAGTAATTTCCTTCCCCAATACCTGAGCCATTGCTTTATTATGGTTTTCGGATATTCCATAATGGTCACCGTACATAATAATAATGGAACGATCAAGTAATCCTGTCTGCTTTAAATAATCAAAGAACTCTTTTAAAGCTTCGTCCTCATATCTAGCTGTTTGGAAATAATCATCAACCGATGCATCACCAGTTTCTGCAGGGGCAATCGTTGCCAAGCTTTGGTCCATTTTATATGGATAATGGTTGGCTACCGGAATAAATTTCGTATAAAACGGTTCTGGTAAAGTTTCTAACATTGGTTTAGATTGTTGATAAAATGGTTTATCCATCATTCCATATTCCGCTTGATCTTCTGGGTTTACATGATAATATTTTCCGTCAAAAAAGTTATTATAACCAAAAGATTTATAAATTTCATTGCGGTTCCAAAAGCTTCCTGAGTTTGCATGGAATACTGCAGATGTATAACCTTGCTGACCTAAAATCCCCGGTGCTGATTGGAATGTGTTCATGCCTTTTGTCGTAAAGGCAGCACCCTGCGGCAGTCCGTATAATGAATTCTCAAGCATAAATTCAGCATCTGCTGTTTTCCCTTGTCCGGTTTGGTGGAAGAAGTTATCAAAATATAGGGTATTCTGGTCACGTGTTAACGAGTTTAGAAATGGTGTAACCTCTTGCCCATGAAGCTTATAATTAATCAAAAAGTTTTGTGTTGATTCAAGATGCAAATAAATAACGTTCATGCCTTTAGCGGCACCAAAATATGCCGGGTTGGGTGCAGCATAATTGGAGTTAGTGTAGTTTTTCACCTCAGTAACATCGTCGCTGCTCGCCATTACCCGTTGAGCAGAGGCTGTCGTACTTTTCACCGTGTCATAAATCGTGTAATTGTACATACCTAAATATTTTACAATGTAATTTCGGTCAAAACCTCTTGTTAATAATTGCGGTCTATCCGCTTCTGCTAATGAAAGATTGGCACAAGAAATGGCTAATGCCATGGAGAATAAAGCAGCCACCTTTGGACGGCTCATATCTTTTTTCTCGATTTTTACAATCCTAAATACAAGTAATGCAATTAGTAGAATTGTATCAATAAAGAATAAGAAATCATATGGCTTCAATAAAGAAGACACACTGCTGCTGACATCACCAAAGTTCTGTGTTTGGGTTAATGTTGGCAACGTGATGAAATCATTAAAGAAACGATAGTACACTACATTAGCAAACAATAAGAACGATAATAGAAAATCAATGACAATCAGTGTAATATATTTTTTTCTGCCTTTAAATAATGCGGAAATCCCTAAAAATATTAACGCCGATCCTAATGGATTTAAAAATAATAAGAACTTCTGGATTGAATTCTGGACTCCTAAGTCAAATTGTGTTAATTGGGTAACATATGTTTTAATCCAAAGAAGAATGACGGCCAAAAAGAAAAAGCCAATATATTTTTGAAAAATACTTTGACCTTTCAGTTTCATTATTAAGCACCTTCCTTCTAGCAACTCATTATTGCATATTTTTAATTACTTTCCTATATGGGATTAGTACTATTTAGCATAATAATTATCTTAAATGGTAAATATGAACAAACTATGAATAAAACAAGAAAAAACGTAAATGACCTGCTCACAAGATAGTAACTATACTACTTTTTTTGAAAAAGTCAACCCATATGATTAATGCAATCTTGTCCATTATATTTAGGCGAGAATGGTATAATACATGTAATCATGATATTTAATTACATAAGTTTCCATCAATAGATCTGAGGTGAAAAAAAGTTTGTCTCTAACAAAAAGACGTCAGGAATTCCTTGATCATATCTACCGTCAATTTAAGAAAACAAACAACCCTGTCCATTATTCGAAGGTGGCGGAAGCCATTGGCGTAAGCAAATGGACAGCCTATGATGTATTAAAAGAATTGGAAAACCAGGGGCTTGTAAAAAGAACGTATTCCACGAATGAGAATGAAGCAGGTCGTTCACTTGTTGTCTTCTCCCCTACAGAAATTGCAGAAAGCTTTTTCCAAAAAGAACTTAGAGAGCTATCAAATGCGGAAGAGTGGGAAGTCATCCTGCCAGAAGTCATTAAATTAGTTGATAATCCGCAAAATCTGCCGTTAAGAGAAGCGATCCATCATATCATTTCGCTCATGAAAAATGTAGAAGTTAAGCTGGAGTTTTGCGCCTACTTTCTTAGTATTTTGCTATTATACTTGAATACACTGGGAAAAAACGTGAAGGAATTAACGGTGAACTTAATCAATGCTTCCAAGGAAGCAAAGTTGCAGTTAACTGTTTTTACCGGGGCAGTTGTTGGTATGATTATTCAATCAGTTGGTGAGGAATTAAGTCCTGATATGGTGAAGCTCGTTCAACAATTCCTTGACAATGTCAGCGAGCTTAATGCTGGCGAATTAAGTTTATTAATTAATTTTATTGGACAAAGTTAAAATCAGCCGAAATCGGCTGATTTTTAGTTTCATAGATAGTTTTTTGGTTTGATTTCAATTCTAGTTTATATACTACAAAGGAAGTATATTTCAGAATTTTTTAAATATTCTCTTGACGTTCTCTCCATTTTTACGATATATAGTTTGTATACTTTTTTGGTTTTTTGGGTATTTTGTGTATTTTTATTTTTTATTGAAAGCGGGGGATTATTGATGTACGAATTATATTGCAGAACGTATCAAGGTGGGATGAAGGTAGCCTCCTTTATACTTCCTTGGCGAGAGCCGGAATTATTAGAAGGAGAAAACAGCCTAAGTAGACTTCCAAGCCTTATTAAAAGTATGCGAGTTGAAAGCGTTTTAATCGTGACAGATCAAGGGATTATTTCCATTGGCCTGATGGACACTTTTTTAGATGGCTTGAAAAATGAGGGCATCCAATTTTTCATTTATGATAAAACCGTTCCAAACCCAACAATAGAAAATATTGAAGAAGCCTTTCAAATGTACAAGGAGAATAAATGCCAGGGGATTGTTGCATTTGGCGGCGGCTCGCCAATGGATTGCGCAAAAGGTGTAGGCGCCCGCGCGGCAAGGCCTAAAAAAAGTATTCCACAGATGAAAGGTGTATTGAAGGTATTAAAAAGAATACCACCTCTGTTTGCCATCCCAACGACAGCAGGAACAGGCAGTGAAGCAACGCTTGCCGCTGTTGTCTCAAACAGCGAGACACATGAAAAGTACGCGATAATGGACACGGCCCTTATCCCCCATTATGCTGTATTAGATCCGCTTCTTACTATTAAGCTTCCTCCCCATATCACTGCTGCAACCGGTATTGATGCACTGACACATGCAGTCGAGGCGTATATTGGGAAAAGTAACACGAAAAAAACAACACAGTGCAGTATTGAGGCGGTACAGTTAATTTTTGAAAATCTTTATGAATGCTATACAAACGGTACGAACATTCAGGCGAGAACGAACATGCAAAAGGCTGCATATTTGGCGGGAATCGCTTTTACCCGGGCATATGTTGGCTACGTGCATGCTATCGCCCATACCTTAGGCGGGTTTTATCAGGTTCCCCATGGTCTGGCGAATGCGATTATTCTTCCATATGTACTGGAGTATTATGGGGAATCCGCTCATAAACCGTTGTCAGAATTGGCAGATTTGGTTAACATAACAAAGCCTACCGATACTGTTGAACAAAAAGCGCGGAAATTTATTGATGCCATTAAAGCGCTTAATGAAAAAATGGCTATTCCGACCAAGGTAAACGGAATCATCGAAAAGGATATTCCGCTCATGGTGGAACGGGCTTTGAAAGAAGCAAATCCTCTCTATCCTGTTCCAAAGATTTTTTATAAAAATGACTTATTAAAGCTTTATCATCTGATAAAGGAGTAGATATGAATATGAGTATTTCCTCTCCCCTTTTAAATGAAAATGAAGGCGGTACTAAAGAAAATTACAGTTTCCTAGTTAATAAACAAAAGGCTTTCTTCCGTAAAGAACAGACAAAAAATATTTCCTTCCGATTGGCTGCCTTGAAAAAATTGAAGGATGCCATAAAGGTAAATGAGCAAGAGATTATGGCAGCAATAAAAGAGGATTTAAATAAATCAGAGCTTGATGCGTATGCGGCAGAAATCGGATTTGTCCTTGCCGAGTTGACTTTTACAATTAAAAACTTGAGCTCTTGGGTTAAAGTAAAAAGTGTCAAAACGCCTATGACCCATTTTGGTTCGACGAGTTACATTTATTCAGAACCCTACGGTGTGGCATTAATTATTGCGCCATGGAACTATCCATTTCAGCTGGCGATTGCTCCGTTAATCGGAGCGATTGCGGCGGGAAATTGTGCCGTTTTGAAACCTTCTGAATTAACACCAAAAACGTCTGAAGTATTGGCGAAGCTTATCAATGGTCTTTACCCTGAAGAGTATGTTTCGGTTGTTGAAGGCGGTGTAGAAACGAGTACAGCGCTCCTGGAAGAGAAATTTGATTATATCTTTTTTACTGGAAGTGTACCTGTCGGGAAAATTATTATGAAGGCGGCGGCGAAACATTTAACTCCGGTTACGTTAGAGCTTGGAGGCAAAAGCCCCTGCATCGTCCATGATGATGCCAATCTTAAGGTAGCTGCTAAACGGGTAGCCTGGGGCAAATTCACGAATGCTGGCCAGACCTGTATTGCCCCCGATTATCTTTATGTTCATAAAAATGTCAAAGACAAATTTCTAAGCGAGTTTAAAAATACGATTAAAGAATTATATGGAGAAAATCCGTTACGTAATTCCGATTTCACCCATATTGTTAGTGAGCGGCATTTCAAGCGGCTGGAGGGCTTTTTGGATAATGGTCAAGTATATTCTGGGGGTAAAACAAATTCGGAAACCCTAGCGATTGAGCCGAATGTTTTAACGAATATAAGCTGGGATGATCCAATTATGCAGGATGAGATTTTTGGCCCGATTCTTCCTGTTATGGAATATAGCAATTTATCAGAAGTGGTCGATGGCATCCATAATCATCCGAAACCGCTTGCCCTTTATATTTTTTCGGAAAATAACCAGGTCCAGCAAACGGTTCTAAATAGTGTTTCGTTTGGCGGCGGCTGTGTGAATGACACTGTCTATCACTTTGTCTCCCCTCACCTGCCCTTCGGCGGTGTCGGACCAAGCGGCATTGGCTCTTATCACGGGAAAGGCAGCTTTGATACCTTCTCCCATAAGAAAAGTGTCTTAAAGCATACCACCCTTTTTGACATCCCGTTCCGCTATCCGAATTTTAAGAATGGGCTTAAGATGTTGAGGATGTTTTTAAAATAAAGGAAAGTCCCTGATTCTCAAAAAGAATTCAGGGACTTTCTTTTTAACCTATTTTATATTGCTGGTTTTCGATCTGTTGATGGTCTGCTTCAGATTTTAAAATAAACATTACGATTTGATCTCCTGGATTTGAATCCGCCAAGAAGGCATATGCCGCTTTTTGCTCATCAACCTCATCCTGTCCTGGATCCCCTTGGTCAACACTTATAGAAATGCTTACTCGATCCGGACTTTCCTTTGGAGAGCTTGTTATCGAAAAAAAACTTGGTTTAAGTGAAGGCAATAGCTCTAAGAAACGTTCGAATGGCATTTCACATGCTTCATATTTTTCAAGCAAGTCAAGCATCGAAACTCTATTTTTCAAAACAAGTTCTTCATAGACCCCATCCGCTAATAACGCTTCTAATTCCCGCTTATGCGGAGGGCAAACCGTATAGGCAGCTAGTTCACGAATTTGCGTCCTTGTTGCCGCTTCGTTCACTTCCACACTTTGACTTATAAGATCAACTAGACTTACCGGGCGGTCTAATGGAAGATGGGAAACAGAACGGCCGCTTGCGGTAATAATCACATGGTCCTTCCCATTTAATCCAAACCGGTTAAGAATTTGCTGAACGGTTTCTTTGCTATTCCATGAAAAGACCCCAAGTTGGTTACCTTCCTGATAGGTTAGCCCTTCTGGCAAGGAAATCACAATTTGCCTTGTTGGTTCATTTTCGTTATTAAACACTAACTGATTTTCTACAATCGAACCTTGTACGGAATCGTACTTTCCAGCCAAAGGTGAACCCATGACAGTATTGACAAACTGTATGGAAATCGTATTTGACTCTTTTTCAGTCCTTTTGTCCACTTGAATTCCGAAGGTTTTAAAGGCATCCTGCCACATCTGGTTTTTCCATTCTTCCAATTGCTCTTCAAAGTCACCGCCTGCATCACCTTCCCCCCGCTCTGAAAATCTGACTGCTCCTTTAAGGGCAAGTTGTTCATCAATAAAACGAGGCACATCCTGGTAGGTGTTCGCCCAGTTGTGATCTCCACATCCAAATACCGCGTACTGGACACCTTTTAAACTACCTGTTTCCAGATGTTCTAGCCACTGAACAAATTGGCGTGCGTTTCTCGGCGGTTTCCCATTATAGGAGGATGTGACAATGATTACGGCTCCTTTAGTTGGTAACTTACCAATCCTGTCGTTTAGGGGAGCAGCCTCGCTTCTTACCCCATGCAAACGGGCAATATCGGCAAGCTTATGTGCAACCCGTTCTGCTGTTCCCATATTGGAACCATATAAAACAAGCAGCGGTCTATTATTCACGCCAATAAGTGAATACTTTGGAGCTTCTTGGTCATTTTTCGGGGCTGCCACTTTTTCAGTAGATAAAGCAAATGTATCGATTCTTTTATTTTCCCGTAATTTTACAAGAATTTTAAAATTATCCGGTTTCAGCGTTAATGTTTGCTTAATTTTTAATTGATAATTCATATGGTCGATCAAGTCAAAATGCTGGAGAATCATGCCCAATACAACTGTTGCCTCATGGAGGGCGAACTGCATCCCGATACACGCTCGCTGCCCGTTACCAAACGGCTTATAGGCATCTGCGGGAATTTTAGTAATATCTGCAAACCGCTCCGGACGAAAAGCTTCAGCATCCTCTCCCCATGCATCCTTATCGCGATGAAGTTTTGGAATAATAACGGACACATTATCGTATTTTTTGAGCCGGTATTTCCCGCCAATGACCGTATCCTCCTTTGCGTACAAAGTAAATTGGGGCGCAGTAGGATAAAGACGTAATGCTTCATTTAATATCATCCGAATGTACTTAAGGTCGAGTACCTGCTGATACGAAGGAATAGAATCGACTAGAACCTGGTCAACTTCCTTGTATGCCTTCTTCAATACTTCAGGATGCTTCAAAAGTAAGTAAATGGCAAAAGAAAGCAATCCACTTGTCGTTTCATGTCCTGCGATCAGGAACGTAATGATTTGGAACCGAATATTTTCATCATCAAGCCTCTCTCCTGTTAGCGGGTCCTTGACATTCAGCATTCGTGCCAGTAAATCAGTTTCCCCTTGATCGCCGCCTTCTTTGCGTTCAGCGATAATTTTATCTACTAGAGAAAACATTGATTTAATGTCGTGTTCAAACTGCCGCTTGGTTCTTACCATCAGCTGGTTTTGGATAGGCAGCCTTGTGCTTTGGTGCATTGCCTCGTCAAGTGCCCGGATCATACTGATGATAAACGGATTGTGGGTTTCCCGATAGAAACTGTTAAAGCGATAGTTAAATCCGCATAAACCAATCGTATCAAGGGTCAGACGGGTCATATCATCGGGAATATCGATGCTCTCATTTGGATTCAAACGTGACCACTTTTGTACGAGTTGCGAGGCGATGTCAACCATCATCGTATGATAGCCTTTCATTGCTTGCTGGCTGAAGGCAGGCATAAGAATGTTATGAGCTTTCTGCCAATTCGGCTCTTTTGTTTTGCTTGTAAATAGGCCATCTCCTCCCAAAGAACGCAGAAAATACAACCCTCCGGAGAGACTCTTGTCAAAGCGGGATTCATCACAGACCTCAGCGATTAATTCATGACTAGAAACAAAATGCATGATAAATCCGAAAGCCTCAAAGCGAAAAATCGGACCGTATTCATCGGCGATTTTCCAAAATGACAGCGTCGGTGCGTCTTTATCGATCAACGGTATATTTCCTAAAAGGCCATACGTTTTTGGCTGCGGAATCCGCATAAAATTTTCCATAAAAAGCTCCTTTCTGCTTATAAGTCACTTTTTTCCTAATAGGCCGTATAAAATAACATCGGCAATTTCATCCTCCATATGATCGAGCGGTAATTTTTCTGAGATGATTTCTTCCTGGAGTTTTTCAAAGTTGAGTATGGACCAAATAGCGCTAGTGATGCCAAGCTCATATAGAAGGGATTGGACTGGGGTGAGATTTCCGTTAGATATCTTTTGCAAAAGCTGTTCCATACTTTTGTCCTGAATATAAATTTGCTCCATAAACATCTTTGCCAGCTCTGGATGGTTTGGCGATTCCCTAAAAAGGATGTTGAAGCTGTCCAAATTGCTTCGGATTACTTCCACCCTTGCTTTGATGACGTCCCTGACCAGATCGGGATTATGATCAGAATTCATCTTGGGGGGCACAAAAACAGACGGAGTAATGCAGGCAAGAAAAATATCCTTTTTGCCTGAAAAATGTTTATAAAGAGCAGCTTCTGAAACTTCAACACGCCTGGCAATTTCGGCGGTTGTGGCGCCATTATATCCTCGTTCGGCAAAGAGCTTGCGTGCCTCCTGGATAATTTTCTTTTTTGTATCCGATTGCAATCCCAAATTCTTCACCCTCTCTTTTGGTTAGTGAATACTTACTAACTATTATATACAGTATTCAGAATCTTCTGTAACGGGATAATATACCTATTTTTCAAATGAATCAAATGGCGTAAATTTTCTACCTCTTTCACCAAATTTAAGACATCACTTATCACAATTTTTGTTTTTTTATCATTACCTGTATCCTGCTGTTTTTTGGTGTTATTTCGTGTAGAAATATTTCAATATACGAAGTAATATGCTTGTCCTATAATCAAAGTGGCTGAATATTAGAACTAATATTCCCAATATTATATTACCTAGGGGTGGTTTCATGAAAAAAAGAAAAAAAGGATTTGCATCCGTTTTAGCTACAACTCTCTCTTTATCTGTACTCAGCTCCCTAGCATTTGCAGACCAGCCTTCACCTTCACCATCTGATTCATCCACTTCACTGAATATTAAACCGCCAGAGTTTTTTGTTCCTAATGGGCAGAATAAGAAAAATTTTTATGTGGATAAAACACAATTAAATTCTTTATCACATTTAGAAGGGTATGAAACAACAAAACTGTTTAAGGGCATACATAACGGTGCCGGTTACTGGATAGAAGCTCCTAAGAATTGGAATGGCAAACTGGTATTGTATGCCCATGGTTATCGTGGGACTGGCAGTGCTCTAACTGTAACTGCACCGTCTGTTCGTAAAGAGCTTCTTGAGCGCGGATATGCTTGGGCCGCATCGAGTTATAGTACAAATGGTTATGATGTTGAATCTGGTGTAAAGGATACACATGATTTAAACGGTTTGTTTAGAAAATTGGTCGGTAACCCTAAACGTACTTATATTCTGGGCCACTCTATGGGTGGTCATGTTACTGGTGTATATGCTGAGCAGTACGGTGATGTTGATGGAGCCTTGCCAATGTGCGGAGTTTTGGGAGACTCGGAGTTGTTTGACTTCTTTACGGATTATGGGCTGGTGGCTCAAGCGTTAGATGGAAAAACAAAAGAACAACAAAGGTTTGTGGCAGATGATAATTATTTTGTTAATTATGTTCCACATTTAAGAGAAATTTTAGGGAATGGATTGACTAAAGATCCAATTACGGGGTCTATTGTTTTTAAATCATTAACTGACAAAGGGGTATTATTAGAGAAGGTTACTGAAAACCTCTCAGGTGGAGATCGGCCGTTATTTAAAATTGCTTATGAGAGAATGTTTGACGATTTCCTTCTTCAGCGTATGCCAACAAACCCTGCATACGGGGAAGCAACAGGCAATGTTATAAACAATACTGATTCTGTTTACCAGTTAGATAATGATCCAGAACTGTCGCCTGAAGAAGTGGCATTAAATGAAAGTGTCCTAAGAATTTCTAATGATCCAAACGGCCGTCATAATAACGGTTTGGCTGCCATTCCAAAGGTAAACGGAGACCTAAAGGTGCCAACTGTTACGTTACACACATTGGGAGATCTTTATGTTCCTTTCTCAATGGAACAAATTTATGCGAAAAGAGTGGCTGAAAAAAATAAGGAGGACCTATTAGTATCTCGTGCAATTCGTGGAATAGGACACTGTGAATTTACAAATCAGGAACAAATTAATGCATTTGATGATTTGGTGAATTGGGCAGAAAATGGGGAAAAACCAGCCGGAGATAATATCCTTGATCCAAAAGTTGTTGCAGATATTAACTTTGGTTCAAAGTTTACTTCGGTCAGACGCCCATATGATCTAACGCCATGGGATGTTAAATAATAAACTTATGAGAGCAGAGAGACACAACTCTCTGCTTTCGTATTATCATATATTTTATTTGCTTATTCTGTATTAATCTCTTGATCATAAACCATCCACCCAGTCCCATTGATTCTATTTGAAACATCAATAATTTTCTTGTTCACTCTATCAAACTCCGAACCATTTAACTTGGTAGGCTGGTAATTATTTTTCGACGAAACAGAAGAAATCGAAAATGGAACAATATTGATTTCTTTTTTATCAGTCAGCACTCCATTTTCGAGATGAAATGTCTGTTGAAAAACGTACGTGTCTTCATCAGATGGATTCCTGTTTCCTCCAAACATAAAATTCCCAAGACTGTAAACAATAAATTTACCGTTATATTCTTCAATTCCCTGAACGACATGTGGATGGTGTCCTAGAATCAAATCGGCACCACTATCGATTGCAAAGTGGGCCAATGATTTTTGCGAGGCTGTTGGAACGTATTGCCGTTCCACTCCCCAGTGAAAATGAACAAGAACAATCTGTGCCCCCTGCTCTCGCAGTTGTTTAATACCTTGTGAAACCTTATTCCTTACTTCACGTGTATCCTGCCAGCCCTCATAGCCTAAAGCCCCGATTTTTACGCCCTTGACGGTTGTTATATATTGATTTTCATAGCCGAAGTAGCCGATTTGTTGGTTCTTCAAAGCTTCAATCGTGTCAGCATATCCTTTCTGAAGGTAATCATGGATATGATTGTTGGCGAGGTTAACTGCCTCAATACCGCCCAGTTTTAAAATTTCTGCATAACCGGGGTCTCCTTTAAAGCGAAACGTTTTTTGCGCTTTTTGTGTTGAATTTGTTAACGTCGTTTCTAAATTGACCGTAGTAAGATCGTCCTCCAGAAAAATATTATCGAGTCCTTGAACAAAATAAGCCAAACCATTTGCCGATGCTGTATGAACAAAAGTATCTGGATATGTAAAAGTTTCATCTGTCCCCAATGTAAAATCGCCTGCTGCACTTATTTTAATTGTCGTTTCTGCATTCGGCTGAGTTTGTATTTGAGCCTGAGATTGTTCAGGCTGCTCCTCCTCTATCACACTCTTCTCTTCTTTCTTAGAATAATTAACTTTTTCAGAGGAACTCGAAAGTACAGCCTTATCCGTCTTCATATAAAACGCAGCAGCAAAACCTCCGGCCGCTAAAATAAATACTGCAAGCAGGGTAAAACGTAATGAATTTTTGAACCGCTGTTGTTTAGCTGATTTCGTCCTGCTTAAGTGGTTCTTATTCTCCATTTCTCCCAATAGCCCCTTTTTATTTATTTCTTTGGAAATGACTTACATTTACAAATTGTACTATAATTCGAGCTGTGCATAAAGAATTTTCTGAATTTTATAACTCTACAAGATATTACCATCCACTCCTTCCTCCTTATCTGTTAAACTTTTAATGTCATATTTTTATAGGAGGAAGTCAGCCATGAATAAACGAAAAATCCTCCTTGCACTGGTAATCTTATTTACCTTTATTGGAGGAATTGCTGCCGGATTGTTCTTTTCCGCAAATCATCATGATTCAAAAATAGTAAAAATAGATCAATCACCAAAATCCGCTTTAAAACCAAAGGAAAAAGCAATCCCTGAAGTGGAAAAAGCGCACTCAAAAGTTCTCATTGGATATGTACAAGATTTTCGTGACCCAAATACGTTCGAATATGACAAGTTATCCCATGTAATCTTCTCTTTTGTGCATCCGACCAAGGATGGCGGAATTTTGCTAAACGGAGATACAGCGCTTGGTAACTTGCGAGCAATGGTCGCAAATGCGAAAAAACATAATACGAAGGCAATTTTAGCCATTGGTGGATGGTATCACATTAAAGGTGGGGAATCGTATGAATATTTCAAAACGGCCATTTCAAATCCGGAGTCGCGGACAAGACTAGTAAATGAACTAACTGGAATTGCCGATAGAGAAAATTTGGACGGGATCGATATCGATTTTGAACACCCTCGTTCCGCCGACGATGCTCAGAATCTGGCCGCGTTCGCGAAAGAATTAAGCGAACAGCTTCACCCTAAAAACAAAGAGCTTTCTATTGCAGTATATTCAATGATTCATGCAGTAACATTAACGGAAATTGGGTTTGTTAAATATGAGCCAGAAATGTTTCAATACGTGGACCACGTAAACATCATGGCCTATGACGGACAATGGGATGACGGCTACCATGCTGCTAATTTATCTCCCTACCCATTCACTGAAAAAATCGTAAGCTATTGGACGGGACTTTTTGATAAATATAATATTTCAAAAGAGAAATTGGTTTTGGGAGTTCCGCTTTATGCGCAGCCTGAGGATCCAAAAATCAAGCAGGTTTCATTCGGAGCTATATTAAATCAAAATCCTGCCAATGCTGGAGCTGATACAGTCCAAATGAACGGTACAACCTACTATTATAATGGTGAAGAGACAATGAAGAAAAAAACGAGATTGGCCCTTGACCACGGCATGGGCGGAATGATGATGTGGGAGACCGGACTTGATGCCCAAGGACCGGAAAGCATCACAAACACAATCTCAGAAGTCCTGAAGGAATCCGAAAAGGATCCGATAAAATATTACACTGTAAAAAGAAATTAAGGATGAAAGGGCCTGACCCCGCTGCGCTGCTGTTTATAAGTGCAGGGGATCAGGCCTTTTTAGTGTAGAGAATTTATATGACCTCGATTGCTTAAAAAAATCATCGCTTTGGTAGCATAGAACCTTTATATGAGCTCAAACGCTTGAAAAAAACATCGGTTCGGTAGTATAGAGCCTTTATATGAGCTCAAACGCTTGAAAAAATCAACGGTTCGGTAGCATAGAACCTTTATATGAGCTCAAACGCTTGAAAAAGACATCGGTTCGGTAGCATAGAGCCTTTATATGAGCTCAAACGCTTGAAAAAAACATCGGTTCGGTAGCATAGAGCCTTTATATGAGCTCAAACGCTTGAAAAAAACATCGGTTCGGTAGCATAGAGCCTTTATATGAGCTCAAACGCTTGAAAAAGTCATCGGTTAGGTAGCATAGAGCCTTTATATGAGCTCAAACGCTTGAAAAAAACATCGGTTCAGTAGCATAAGATCCTTTATATACAGCTTTAATCTATGAGCACTCCCGGGTTAAGAATATATCCAGGGTCTAGTGTGCGTTTTACCGATTTTAGTGCAGAGGCGAAGAGGTCCGGACGCTGTTTGTCATACCATGGCCTGTGGTCACGGCCAACTGCGTGATGGTGGGTAATCGTGCCGCCGAGGGAAATGATGGCCTCAGATACAGCCGCTTTGATTTCGTCCCACTGCTCCAGTTCACTGCCAGGCTTTCCAAGAGCTTTAACGGTGTAATATGGTGCCGGTCCATCAGGGTAGACATGTGTGATTCGGCATGTCACCCATCCATTATGGCCGGAAATTTCTCTAACCGCCTTTTGAGCGGCCTCCATTACTCCAGTATGAAATCCTTCAAAACGGTCCCATGTTATCGCTGTTTCGAAGGTTTCCACGATAATCCCTAAGCCGACAAGGACATCCCTTAGATACGGTGCTTGGATAAACGCATTTCGCCACGTACCCACATCACCTTCCCTGCTTGCGGATGAATCACTTCTAGTTTTGATAACATCCTGCCCATATACTCCGCCAAATTCCTTACAGCATTCTAATGCCCTAATCATCCAAACGTCAAGAAGATGATCATGCGACTCAAAGCCAAGCATGAGTACTGCTGTTTGTCCGTCCCCTGCCCCAGAGTCGTGCGCCTCACCTGTATCAAGCAAACGGCAATTGGAAGGATATAAACCAGATTGGCTTAGTACCCGGACGGCTTTCACTCCGGACTGAAAATCCGGGAAACGTACCGAGGCTGCAGTTCGATAAACCGGACGGTCCTGAAGCCTGACCCAGGCCTCAGTGATTATTCCAAGCGTACCTTCAGAGCCAATAAACATCCTGTCAGGGCTTGGTCCTGCACCAGAACCAGGCAGCCTTCTTGTTTCAACCACGCCTTTTGGAGTAATGACACGTAGCGATTGCACGAAATCATCGATATGTGTGTGCAGGGTGGCAAAATGGCCCCCTGCACGGGTAGCAATCCATCCTCCTAACGTGGAAAATTCGAAAGACTGTGGAAAGAAACGGAGAGTTAAATCCTGCTCCTTTAATTGCTTTTCAATAGCCGGCCCGCGAATCCCCGCCTGAATACGTGCAGCACGCGAAATTTTGTCAACCTCAAGGACTTGATTAAAATTCCTTATATCAATCGATACTGAACCCGAATATCGGTCATCGATTTCAGGCTCAACCCCTCCTACTACACTTGTTCCGCCGCCATAAATAATAACAGCAGCCTGAATTTCGTTACACCAGTCTAGAATATTAATAAGTTCATGGTCATTACGGGGAAAAGCCACTATGTCTGGAGCATTCGTAAAATCACGGCGAAAAGCCCTCACGACATCCCTGTAGGATTTTCCATATGTGTGCGATAAGCGCTCGTGGGTATCATTAGTACATAGATGCTGAAGAGATTGTGGTATGTGTATGCGAGGCTGCTTGAGAGATATTTCAGTGATAGCTGGCGGCGGCGTCTTCTTCCAATCGCTTACTCCAAACCGCTTTGCCATTGCTGCTTCCACTTGATACTGAACCTGAGGGGACAGGCCATCTTCATAGCCCCATCCCCAAAATTTCATTTTGCGAGGTGTCACTTAAATTCCCCCTCATTAATTAATATTTTCATATAAATGAAGCTCCAATTCCTGTCTGATATCATTAGGAATTGGTTCGGATTTCTGCGTTTGAAGGTTAAAATTCACATATACTGCAGTACCAATAACGCATAGTCTGCCCTCTTGATGAATTTCCTCGTATAGCTCCAAACTGGAATTGCCGATTTTCTTCACCCATGTTTTTACCTCTACGTCTTTACCAAAATAGATTTGTGCTACGTATTCTACATTTGTTTTTAAAATAATCATCTTCCAGTCATGAAAGGTATCCTCCGGGTTGAATAATTTAAAAAGCTTGTTTCGGCCTGCCTCCAGCCAAATTGGGATCGTCGTATTATTGATATGGCCGACACCGTCCGTTTCAGAAACCCTTGGTTCGATTAATGTCAAATACATGAGAAAACCACCTTTAATCTAAGCCGTTAAAAGCCATTTGATAAATTTGATAGATTTCATCTTTGCCGAGAGGTTTTGGGCTTCGGGCCAGGAGTCTTTTTTGTTTGATTGCATCTTCAGTTAAGCTTGAAAGACTGGATTCTGGTATGCCATATTCTTTTAGTGTCGTTGGAAGCCCGACGCTTTCGACCAGTTTATAAAATAACGTTAAAATTTCATCTTCAGTTCGTTCCTCACCGTGATTGGTTAATATGTTGCATACCCGATTCAGTTTGTTACGGCAGCTTGGAGAAATCGTTTTCATGACATACGGAAGTAACACAGCGTTGGACTCTCCATGCGGTAATTTGAACTGGCTTCCGAGCGGATAGGCAAGGGCATGAACACCGGCGACACCTGCGTTGAAAAAAGCCAGTCCGGCAAGATAACTGCCGTAGCTCATCGCAGTTCTTGCTTCCCTGTCTTCTCCATTATCAACTGCATTCATTAATGAGCCACCGATTAATTCGACAGCTTTAATAGCAAGTGCATCTGTTGCCTCGTTTGCATTAACAGAAAGAAAGGCTTCCACAGCATGTGTTAAGGCATCAATTCCGGTGGCCGCTGTTATTCTTTTAGGAACAGACAGGGTTAATTGTGGATCAACTATCGCAATATCAGCTAGTAAGAAATCATGAGTGACGACATCCTTGGTCCCTTCAAGGGAAACAACGGCAATATCTGTTACCTCACTGCCAGTTCCAGATGTTGTGGGAATTAATATTTTTGGGACTCCCCTCGTTTTTAGCTTCCGTGTACCAGTGAGATTAAGATAATCTGCTGTATCACCCTCATTTTGCGATATGACGGCAGCGATTTTTGCCAAGTCTAATGCACTACCGCCACCTAAACCGATTACACAATCGAACCCGCCTTCGCGAGCATACGCCGCTAATCTCTCTGCACAAGCGAGCGATGGTTCCGGCTCAACATCAGTATAAAGGCTAACATCATATTGTTCATTTAGGGGAGATAAGTATTGATGGACCAATCCGATTTTAACAAGGGTTTGGTCGGTAACTACTAGAATACGGCTAGGCTTCATATCCTCCAGTTCTTCAAAAAGCTTCGCTATGGAGCCCCAGCCGGTATATGATTGTTTTGGGAATCTTAAGGTTGAAATCATTTACGTTGTCCCTCCTTTAAAATTTTCAGTACCTATTAAACTATTTCAACAAGGAAGGCAATATCCCTGCTGATTTTTACATAATAAATAGCCCGGCGGACACCAGGCTATTTATTCGAAATCAAAGCTTATTTAAATTTTGTAATGACATTAAAGCCATAGGTTTTAAAATTAGTCATATCATTGAGGACGTCATTCACTTGGTCTAGAGCTATCTCCCTTGATACGAGGGAACGTGGATTTAATTTTCCCTGAGCAATCATTGACAATAATCCATCGTACTCCGACCGTGGATTCCCTAGGCTCCCGACAATTTCTAATTCCATCGCTGTGATTGCATCAATCGGAAGGCCGGCAATTCCTTGTTCGTTATGGGTTGTTAAGCCGATTTGGACATGGCGGCCGCCCTTTCTTAAACAAAGCACGGAATTTAATATGGTTTCCTGGATTCCCAGTGCTTCGATAGAGGCATGGGCACCCCCTCTAGTAATTTCCTTTATAGCTGCCACCACATTCTCGCTGCGTGCATTGACCGTCGCTACAGCCCCTTCTTTTCGGGCCATTTCCAGCTTGGCATCATCCACATCTACCGCAATGACTTGAGCGCCAATAGCATTTCCGACCTGAACGGACGACAACCCTACACCGCCTGCCCCGTGGACCACCAGAAAATTTCCTGGCTTCAAGTTGGCACGCACCACACCATGGAAGCCCGTCATGTAACGGCAGCCGATTGCAGCAGCAGTAACTGTATCAACTTCATCCGGAAGTGGAACTAAATTAAAATCTCCCTTAGGCACTTTTACATATTCCGCATAAGCTCCATCATGGGCAAATCCAAAAATTTGCAAATTATCACAGCGGTTAGAATGGCCGCCTAAACAGCTTGGGCAGTGTGAACAACCTTCATGAAATGGTGCCGTCACCCGGTCGCCTGGTCTGAAGTTTTTTACTTCTTTTCCGACGGCTTCGACAACTCCGCCAAATTCGTGGCCTGGTATAATTGGCAGCACTGGACTTAGACCAAGCCATGCCCAATCTCCCATCCACGCATGCCAGTCACTCCGGCACACGCCGCTTGCCTCTACCTTGACAATCACATCATGTGGACCAGGTGTTGGATCAACTACATTTCCGATTCTTAATGGCTGTCTTTGCTCAATAATTTGTGCAGCTCTCAAATAGATTCCCTCCCAAACTTTTCACCTATTAATTTCAAATAATTACCTTAAAAGATATTCTATGTCCTAACAAAAAAAGAACAAACTATTGAAGATTTATTTCTTTTTTAACGGTGTTTTCAGAATCTTTCCAGTTGTTGTTTTCGGCAGTTCTTTCATAAAATATATTTTTCTAGGAATCTTGTAATAAGCCAGCTGTTGTTTACAGAAACTTGCGATCTCATCTGGTGTGATTTCCGATTTCGTCACAACATAAGCGGCTACTTCTTCTCCAAAAACAGGGTCAGATTCGCCAACTACTGCGCACTCTACTATATTTGGGTGAGTATAAAGTACCTCCTCTATTTCTCGTGGATAGACATTGTAGCCGCCGCGGATAATCATGTCCTTTTTGCGGTCAACAATATAAAGGTATCCTCGCTCATCCCTCCTCCCTAGGTCTCCGGTATAGACCCAGCCGTCTTTTATCGTCTCGTTCGTTGCTTCTTCTTTTTTATAATAGCCTTTCATGCCGTTTGGCCCTTTAAAAATAATTTCCCCTACTTCGTTAACAGGGACTTCCCTGCCATTCGGGTCGACTATTTGCAGCTCGATACCAGGAACGGGCACCCCGACTGACCCTGGAACCTTTTCAATATCGCTAGGGAAACAGCTAATCATGACAGTGCTTTCGGTCTGGCCATAGCCTTCGCCGATTTGTACACCCATTTCCTCCTCCACTTTTTCTAGAATTTCAACTGGGAGACTGGCTCCGCCTGAACCTGCAAGTCTGAGGCTGGAAAAATCTAATTCTTTTATTTTTGGCGAATGGATAAACTTCGTGTACATGGTAGGAACACCGAGAAAAATGGAAATATGGTTGTCGGCAAGCTTCTGTAGGATAACATCTGGAATAAAGCGTTCTTCCAAGTAGATCGTAGCCCCTCTTAACAAACAGATAAGTAAGCCCTGCAGCTTTGCATACGCATGAAATAATGGGAGAACGACAAGAACCCGGTCTTCCTTTGTTAGCTCCAAAAGGTCAGCACTCGTTTCCGACATCCAACCCAGATTTCCGTGTGTAATCAATGCCCCTTTCGGCTTGCCAGTTGTTCCTGAAGTATAGATTATTTGGGCATTATCATATGGATTTTTTTGTTCGATAAAGAAATTTGCGGGTTCACCAGAGACTTCTTCCCACGCGACATAGGCTTCTGTTTTGGTTAAAGTGAAGATAGATCTTACTGATGAGAGAGACTTGTGGGCCTTTTGAACTTCACCAAGGCCAATTTCATCAACTATAAGGGCAACAGCATCGGAATCATTTAGAATATAGGTTATTTCATTTTCTTTGAAGGTAGGATTAAGAGGAATCACAGTGGCACCAATTGCTAGCAAGGAAAAATAGGCAATTACATATTCCGGCTTATTGGCCATCATCAGACCGACATGAGAACCGTTTGTAATTCCATACTTTCGAAGTCCTGCCGCTTTTTCCTTCACCTTATCAGATAACTCATGATAGGTAATTTTCTCGTTCCGAAATACAATAGCAGCATGATTGGGCATTTCTTTTGCCGTTTGAAACAAAACTTCACTAATATTCAACAATGTCCCCTCCTTATTCTATTGTTCAGAAAAATAGGCATATAGAAAAAGTGTATGCGCTTACATATTAATCTATGAAAAAGAAAAGTGTCAAGCAATATGGTAATTTTTTCATATCGCTTGACTCTTCGGTATAATATATATTTTTAATTAAAACTCAAGACATTACGTTCTTTTAGGAAATTTAGCGCAAATTCAAGGTCTTGTTTGTGTAGGTTAAAGGTTGATTGCATCATGTTGAGCCATTCGTCCTTATCTTCGAAGTTCTGGACTTGGATATGCTGGTCCGATTTGATGATTAGTTTCGAATTCATGACTGCATAGCTAACCCGTTCCTTAAAGATGGTCGCTACAATCCTGCGCATAAATGGGTTTTCCCCCTCATCCCGATGGGAATGGAAAATATCTTCTTTAAAACTCTCAAGCTGTACTGGAACCCATTCTATTGTTTTGACGACAAAACTTTTCCCGCCAGTTCTCCTATCAATCAGATATTCAAGCTCTTTTTCTTTTTTTATGATAATTTCTTCGCCGCAGCGAATCAAATAGGGCTCCTTCTCAATTAATAGCGGTTCGAACAACGGGGCCATGTACCCGACATCTGAATAATAGGATTTACCCTCGATTGTCACCATCAATGCTAAATGGTTATTTCCGCCTCTAGCACGGACAAATTTTGCTTCGAATCCCAGAGATTGTAGCAGTTCCCCGAAATGAATATTTAAAATATAACAATTTCCTCCAAAGCCTCGTTCAAGAAAGTTATCCAAAAACTTTTCCTTGGAGGGAATGAGCTCATTGTCTTTCTTAGTGGAGAAATAATAATATTTACTGCATACTTCAAATGGTAAACGATGTAAATGAGCCTCTACTAAGCGCTGCAAAAATTCATAGTTTGGTGCAGCTGCCTCAACGTTTAATATTGATAAATACTTTTTCGTCCATTGATCCAATTTTCTCCTCTCCTTATACCGGTTTTAAGACCATCAGAGCAATAATCACCAATACAATCACACATGAGGCGATATGGTAGTTTCGCACTTTTGAAAGAAGGTCTAGAGTTATTGGATTTGTTTCGGATTTGCCCTGTTCGGTTAATTGGGTTAGAGTCATAGCAAGCTTTTTAGCCATAGGAGTCAGAAATCCAATGATGACCACTTCCGCTAAAATAAACAAGATGAGCACGGCCGCAATCCATAAAGTAAAAAACGTGCCGTAATTGCCAAGCCAGACCAATAATATCCCGGTTAACAACGTTAATCCGCCAAAGATTTTTGGAAGGATCTCTAATCTTGTCACCAAGTCCGCCATCCTTTTTACTTCCTCCAGTGATTTTTCCTTCCTTAAAATCAAAGGAAAGGCATAAGCAGGGCCAAGCCCGACAACTGCCGATACAACATGTAATAAAACAATCCATTCCATAAAAAACACCACCTATTCATAAGTCTTGAACTTATCATAAGTGGTTTGCCAATTGAAAAATATCGGTTAAAATACGTAATTTTAAGTGGATGATTCTGTCAGGCCATTTTCATGAACATACTTTGTCAAGGCAGCGCGGGAGCCTATCTCTAATTTTTGATAAATCCTTTTCAAATGGGTGGTGACCGTCCGCTTACTTATGAACAAATTTTGTGCGATTTGGTCATTCGAAAGTCCTTTTGCGACCTGTATCGCAACCTGGATTTCCCTTGGACTTAAAGGAATTTTCACCTCAGAAGTCTGTTTTGAGACCTTAAACAGGACATGTTCAAGCTCCTGTTCCATTATCTTCAGACGTTCGTTTTCGTCATTAATTCCGCTGCTTTTTTCAATTAACTTTGCCAATCCTCTCGAAAAGCTCTCCAATACCTCTTCTTCAAACCTACGAAATTTATCAGAATCATTGCTTTGACAAGCAATGACGGCAATGACTTCCCCGTGTTCCCCTATAAGTGGGAGGGAGATAAAATGTTGGTGGATTTTCCTATAGTCTTGGCCGGTGAAATTTTCTTGACCATCCTGAAGGCGAAGAAAGGTGGTAACTGCATATTGAAACTGCGATCTGATATTTAAAATCCGTAATGGCTTTTTTTGCTGAAGAGACAACTGCGCAACCCGTTTCAGAACTGTAGCTGCTATTTCCTCCTCCATTCCGCGTATTGTAACAAGATGTAGTTCATCAGAATTTTCATCCTCTATCCATACTCCCGAGGAATCCCAGCCTAATTTTTTCTCTAATTGTTCCAATAAGGGATTATATAAATCGGTATTAGAAATCAAATGACTATTTTCTTCGTCACAACTACGGACTGACAGTACCTGGAATACCTCAGCACTTTTTACAGTGATAGGATTGCCAGACTCCAGCATCATCGAGAGAACCTCATATTGCTTCTTCATTTCCGTGAAAATTGCTCCGTCCAAATTTGAACCCTCGTATTCTACATCCAGTTCCCATGTGGTAAATGTATTAGTATCCATTGTCCGAATAAAGGCAAATCGATTGTGGCGCAAATTTTGAATGCTCTTGTTTAACATATGGTTGGCGATGGCAACATGATGAGAATCAACAAACCATATCCTGGCGATATTTGTAATATTGGGTACTCCATCCTTATTGCTAGTAATTATGGTTGCTGGTACTACTCCCATTAAGGCCGGATGCATTTCCTCAGGTATCATGGGTGTCCACTCCTTTTTCATACCTACTCCCGGCATAAGGACCGGGTGTTTGGACATAAACTTGTTCTACATAATACGATACGGAATCACAAATCGTAGCTGACAATGGAAATTTGTTGTACATTTTTGGAAAAAGCTTTAGGCTGCCTTTCCGATACCGTGATAAGAATTCATTGTCCTCTTCAGTACACAATTTTGATTCTATATAACTCCCTTTTATTTGATAGGATTCATTCGTAAAACCATCCGTAAATAAGCTCGAAATTCTTCCAGAACCTGAATGAATAAAAGATAAAACCTTCTTTGCTTGTGATTTAAGTATGAAAATTTTAAGCTGGTCCTTCCCTTCATTTGTTTGCACACCAAAACCCCGGACGGAATAGGAACGCCCTTCAGAATTGGCGACAGCAAGATGTATATAAAGCGGTTCTGTTTTTCTTAAAAAATGAACAACCGAATCGTCTAAAATCATAAAACCCTCCAAATCAACCATCCTAAGTACACCAATCTGGCTCCAACAATAGTTTCTTTATTCTAATGAAAAATTCCTGCCCGATAATAAATAGAAAAAGAACCAAATTGGGATTTTTTTTGAAAAATACCAATTTGGTTCTTCGCTATTTTGTAAACTTCAATTTTAGTTGAACAATTTCAGACTGAGTACCAATTCTTAAGGGCGTTCCCCAGAAACCATATCCCGACGTGACTATCGAATGTAGCTGTCCATTTTTTAGATTGCCCCAATCATTTTCATAAATCTTATTTGTTATCAAATTAGCCGGAAACAATTGTCCGCGGTGAGTATGTCCGGACACCATCAGGTCTACTCCATTATTTTCGGCAACATCCAAATCATACGGCTGGTGGTCAAGGAGAATAACCAGCTTTGATAAATCCACCTGTTTCATTAAATCGGAAAGCTTCATCCTAACCACATCCTGATAACCGCGGTCTTTCCTGCCAACTAAGGTAATCCCATTATCTAAAACAATTACTTCATCTGCCATTAACCTCATACCGCTGTTATTAAAAATTTTAATCAGATCAATCCCAGGCTCCTCCCGGTCATGATTCCCCATAGAGGCATAAACCGGTGCTTTTATCTTTTTCAAAATATCTGGAATTCCTTTATCGAGAAAAGGATCCACATCATCATCAATAATATCCCCCGGAAACAGCACAAGGTCAGGTTTCAAGGCATTGATGTGTTTAACAAGATTTTTAGCGTGGTTCGCCCCCGACATCTCACTAAAATGCATGTCGGATGCCATGACAATGTTAAGACTTTTTACCGCTTCCACATGCTTCGGAATGTTTATTTCATAGGTTCTTACGACAGGAGTAAAGGCATTGTATAAGCCTAATGCAAATAATCCGGAAATAATCAATACAGTGGTAAAACCGGACCATTTTACAACCTTTTCTTTTTGAATACGGGTAAACCGTGTTAAAAATACAAAAAGATTCACAAATGGAAGCAGCAAAACCGAATAATAAAAAATCCCCAGCCAAATCCCGCCAAGCCATGTAAAGATGGCACTGTCATCCAAAAACCTGGCGTAGACAAAGGTATAGGCAACAAAAACGAGGATCAGCCAGTAGATAAACCTTGCCCGATTTTTTCCTATAATAAATGTTTTCATCCATTTCCAGCCATTCCAGCCGATATAGAACAAAAGTAAATTATAGATTACTAAAACACCTGCAAAAAACCCCACACATGATTCCCCTTTACCATACGAAAATACTAATTCTATTAGACCTTATTTAGGATAAATTGACAACTTTTAGGGCAACTGACACAATTTCGGCATATATTTTGGTGTTTTTCAAAAATATTACCGGGTATTTTGAAGGAGATTGTCGAAATAAATAGAAAGATAGTACAGAGTTTAATTAAAGGAGGAAAAAAGTATGAAGAAAAAAATGTTGGCCCTTATTTGTGGTGGATTTATTGCTCTTTCCCTTTTTGCTGCACCCGGTAATCCTGTAAAAGCAGCGGAAGATGAAAATTGTACTTGTCATGATGTTACTCCTATTTACGGGGCACAGAAAAACAAAATAATTGCAAATTTAATCAGCAGTCAGGAATTTAAAAAAACAAAACTTTCTATTATTAAGGATGGAGATAACTGGAGAGGGATAAATAACACTGAAGTACTTGTACATAATTCTTATGGAATTACAATTGTAGGGGTACCTTTTATAGCTCAAGACGGCACAATTATGATGGCAACTTTCTTTGATGGATCCTTTATGGGCTCTGCACCAAAAGATGAATAGGGGTTTATATAATTCCTTCCCAATTTCATTTATTGGGAAGGAATTAATTTAATTTTATTGTATTTCTCCATCAATAATCGTCATTTCAACCGAAGTTTGCAGTAGTTCATCAGGGTCTTCAAGTTCGAATAGATTTTTCGAATAAACTGTCATATCCGCCAGCTTTCCTCTAGAAATTGTTCCTTTTAAAGTTTCTTCGTTGGTAGCGTAGGCACCACCAACTGTAAACAATCTAATAGCTTCCTGTATAGATAGCTTTTCTCCGGCATTCCAACCTTCATGGGAATCCCATGGGGCTCTCCGAGTTATTGCTGAATGAATACCTAATAAAGGGTCCACAGGTTCAACTGGGGCATCAGAACCACCCGCACAAATGACACCTGCCGCAAGCAACGATTTCCAAGCATACAAATACTGCTCCCGCTTCTCCCCTAATCTTTCCTTAATCCATGGATAATCTCCGACCACAAATCTTGGTTGAATATCAGCAATTCGGCTTGGCACCGCCAACCTCTTAATCAAATCCGGCCTTACCAAAGAAACATGGATAATCCGGTCACGATACTCGACCGCCGGGAATTGCTCAAGCACATCCAGAACATTTTCCAATGCCTGATCACCAATAGTATGTACGGCAATTGGCATGCCATGTTCCCTAACGTTTTTCACGATCTCATATAGTTTTTCTTGGCTAAGCATTGCATCCCCATACGCACCAGGTTGATCATGATATGGCTCAGATAATAGAGCCGTTCTCCTGCCAAACGCGCCGTCAGCGAATATTTTGATAGAGCCGATTTGCAATTTCTCATTCCCGTAACCGGCATACATTCCTCTATCCTTCAATGCTTGAAGATAAGGATAATCGATCAAAAGATTGCAGCGTAAGGCTTTACCTTCCTGATTAATTAATTCATCATACATTCTATAGGTTTGCTCTAATCCGCCAAAAAAGGCTGGGTCATTCGTGTGGACACTTGTTAACCCTTTTTTTACAGCATAATTCATTGCCTTCGCTAAACCGCTTTTTAACTCTTCATAGCTTTTCTCCGGAATATGATTGGTAAATAGTTTAGATGCTGATTCCAAAATCATTCCTGTTGGTTTTTCCGTAATAGGGTCTAATACAACCGTTCCCCCGACAGGAACCTCAATGGCAGGGTGGTAACCAGACACTTCAAGAGCCTTACTGTTTACTAAAAAGGCGTGGTGGCAAATTCGTTTTAAATAAATTGGACAATGCGGTGCAGCATAATCCAGTTCTTCTAAAGTCGGAATTCCGCCTTCTGTAAACAAATTCTCATCCCAACCCATTCCGACCAGCCATTTTCCGGGTGGAATGCTGTCAGATTTTGAACGCAATTTATCGAGCATTTCCTTTTTCGATTTGACCCCTGTTAAATCAAGGTCTAAGAAATTAAAGGCCACGCCAGAAAGATGCAGATGACTGTCAATCAGTCCGGGAGTAACCGTCCTTCCTTGCAAATCAACAACACGAGACCCATCTCTTCCCCATTGAAGAGTCATTTCAGCATGAGTACCTAAATCAACAATTCTTCCATTCTCCACCACAACTGCCTCTGCCAAGGGCTGAAGTTCATCCAGCGTATAGATTTTTCCGTTCGTGAAAATTGTCTTCGCCATACAGACACTCCTCCAAAAAACTGATATGTATACCTTTCTATATAATACCAAAGCCGACAGTGCAATGGACTAAATGTATAGTCATTTCACTGTCGGCTTGTTAAATGTATTTGAATCTATAAATAATTATCCAAATTGCCAAACACTATGTGTCAAGTTTCCATATCGGAAGCTGCGGTGCAGCAAGGCTGCTTTTTTCGCATTGTCGGCGGCACCCATCGCGTAAAACAGCGGGATAAAGTGTTCTCTTCCATATGGGGGAACGGCATATTCCGCATTTGGAGCTAAGGTATCATATTGGAATAATGAGTCTAGGTCCCAATGGTTCAGATGGTAGGCAAGCCAGTCTTCAAATTCGAGCGCCCATTGGTCCACTCCGCTATCGGCCCAATTGACGGCTCTTAAGTTATGCGATGTTCCCCCGCTGGCAATGATTAAGATATCTTTTTCTCTTAACCCGGTCAAGGTTTTGCCGATTTTATACTGTTCTTCAGGCAACAGTTGTGAATTGACCGACATCGCAATAACTGGAATATCAGCGTCCGGATACAGCATCCGAAGGACAACCCATGAACCATGATCGAGACCGCGCTGCATTTCAGTTTCAAACGGTACCTCATTTGCAGCAAACAAATCCATTATTTCTTTCGAAAGTACATGATTTCCCTGTGCAGGATATTGAATCGTATATAATTCAGGAGGAAATCCTCCAAAATCATAAATGGTACTGTATTGTTCAACATCGCTTACTTTTTGCAGACGGGATTCCCAATGGGCTGAAAAAATGACAATAGCTTTAGGACGAGGAAGATTTTTTCCTAATTGATTTAAAAACTGTGTGTATTCATTGTTTTCAATCGCCAATAATGGCGCGCCATGTGCGATAAATAATGATGGAAGCATTATTATTCCTCCTTTAATTAAGCAGCTTTACTAATATTATTGTCTTTCTTTTCTTTATTGAATAATAATTGGTCGAGAGCGAACAACTTGCTGTTATTGATGGCAATTAATAAAGACATGGCCAGAAAAGCAAGTTCTAATTCATAACCGGCACCTTGACCATTTCCCAAAAAGCCACCTGCTAATTTTACTTTAAAAATGGCACCAGCCATTAACAATACAAATAATGCGGAAACGATTCTGCTTCCAAATCCGACAATTAAGGCGATACCCCCAACTATTTCAATAAGACCAACCGCATAGGCCATGAAACCTGGCAGCCCGATACTTGCAAACCAACCTGCAATATTTTCGATTCCGCCTTGAAATTTAACAAATCCATGGATAAAGAACGTCACACCTAAAACTATACGTAAGATCAATGTACTTACTTCATATTTTTTCAACATTTTCTCATCTCTCCTATTATTTTTTTATTTTTCTAGTTTGTTGATTAACCATTGTGTAAAGTCTTGTTGATTCTTTAATGAAACAGTATGTCCTGCTGGATACGAATGGAAAGCAACTTTTGCACCCAGACTTCTAAAGTATTCATCGTTTTCAACACCCCATTGGTATGGAAGAATCTGGTCGAATTCACCGTGGGAAATAAAAAGCGATAGTTCCTCTACCGGGTTCTTTTCATATTCTTCTTTCACAAATCTAGGAATGTACCCACTTAAAGCGGCAATGCCTTTAATACGGTTTCCCAGTTTAATTGCGAGGGACATCGAAAGAATTGCTCCCTGACTAAAACCGGCCAAATAGAGTTGATTTGGATCTACCGGATATTCCGCCAAAACATCATCAATAAAATTGGAGATCATCCCTACTGTCTCATCAAAAACATGGCGGTCCGGTTTTCCAAAGCCTTCAATCGTAAAAAACGCGAAGCCAGGTGGCTGCACTAGCGGACCACGGATACTAAAAATGAAAAATTTCTCTTCCAAACCGGCAACCAATGGCAGTAAATCTTGTTCATTACTGCCCATTCCATGCATCAAAAATAAGGCAGGATAGGATTTATCGGGATCAACTTGCTCAGGCTTAAGAAGTGAGTAAGTCAATGATGATTTCAATGCTATCACCCTTTCTATAAAAATAAATTATTGATATCTATAGGTTATCTATAGACGTAAATACTAATCCCAAAGAATTGAGAGTCGTGGTATTTAAATAATAAACAAAGATTCATATTAGAAAACTTTAATACAAAAAAATAAACGTGTTTCTTAATATGAACTTTTGTTATTTATAAGATAACAACGGATGTGTGGATTGTCAATTAATTTTTTGCTAATATATAAATAAGTTCTATATAAGAGAACATTAGAGGTGAAAAAATTTGGATATTGGATCGAAAATACGCGCCATCCGAAACAGGAAAAAAATAACGATTGCCCAAATGTGTGATGGCACTGGTCTTTCAAAAGGATTTATTAGCAATGTTGAAAATAATAACACCTCTCCATCGATCAATACTTTGCAAACGATTGCTAATTATCTAGAGGTCCCATTACCGTATTTATTGTTAGAAAAAAAACAGCACATGCGGGTTGTCAAAAAAAGTGAGCGTACCTATTCCACTTTTAATGAGTTGAAAATTGAGCATATCGCGTCCATTGGAGGGTTAAGGCTAATGAGTGTGGAGTTTCCACCCGGAGCGTCTATGGGGGAGGCGAATGCCCATGAGGGTGAAGAGTCTCATCTAGTCTTGGAAGGCAAGGTCCTTGCTGAACAAGGCGAAGATTCCTACATGTTAGAGGAAGGCGATTCCTTTAGCTGGAATGCGAGTGTCCCGCATTTTGTTAAAAATATAGGAGAGCAAAAAGCAGTCATCCTGATTGCAACTTATACTGACTCTGAACATAATCGCATTTTTTAAAAAAGAAACCTCAGGATCATAAAATCTTGAGGTTTGCTTTTTCTGTAATATAAATGGATTAAGCTATGACGTTCCTTAATGTCCCAATATTCTCAATCGTGACTTCCATTTCATCACCAGGTTTCAACCATATCTGCTCATTCTCCGGCAAACCTAAAATGACTCCTTCAGGTGTTCCAGTGAAAATTAAATCTCCAGGTTTCAAGGTCATATGCTTGGATATGTAACTTACAATTTTCGCACAATTAAATATCATATGTTTTGTATTGGATGATTGGCGGACTTCACCGTTTACCTTACATTCAATGTTTAAATTGAATGGATCAATCTCTTCAGCTGGGACAACATACGGTCCTATCGGAGCAAATCCGTCTGGCGATTTCCCAATCAGCCACTGGCCGGTTAAAAATTGCAGGTCACGGACAGATAGATCATTTCCTGCTGTATAGCCGAAAACATAGGATAGAGCTTCCTCTTCTGATACATCCTTTGCCTCTTTCCCTATCACCATAACAAGCTCAGCTTCGAAATCAAATTTTTCCCCAACTTTAGGCAGTGGGATATTTTCACTGTGTGCTGCTAAAGCATTGTTAAATTTACTAAATAAAACAGGGTTCTCAGGTACATTTACCAGCTTTGCTTCCTCTACGTGACTTTGATAATTCAGGCCCACACATATAATTTTTTCCGGGTTCAGTAATGGCGGTAGAAATTCGATTTCTGCCTCACTTAAGTAGTTTTCTGAGCCCGTGTTATTAATGATTTCTTTTACAAGTGACAGTCCGTTTTCATTTTTCACTAATTCTTCGAGATTTAAATCAAGCCCAGCTTTATTCAGGTCAAGGATGCCCTTGTCTGTCTTCACACCAAGCCTGACTTCATTGTCTTTTTTAAAGGTTAGTAATTTCATACGTAACTCCTCTCTCCTGAAAAAATATATATCTAACTTTAAGTATTAACGAATTGTCGAAATTGTCAAGAAAATGTCGTGATAACTTTTATAAGCTCATTTGGAGTTTCGTACATACTCATATGTCCGGCGTTTTGTATTTCAGCGTGCTTGATGTTTGTTCTTGTAACCGAAAAAGTTTTTTCAACTGGGATTATTTGATCCTGTTCTCCCGCAATTAATAGGACAGGTACCTCGGTATTTTGTAATACATGATTGCGGTCTGGGCGATTTCTCATTGCTAAAAGTGTATCCATTGCCCCTTGTGGTGAAGTGGTGTAGCCAATTTGTTTTGCTTTTTCTACATAGCTTTCATTTAGATTTTTCGGTGAGAAAAGCTTCGGAACCAACCCATCAATAAAAGTACGAATGCCTTCGTCCTTTATTTTTGCAACGCCTGCCTCTCTTCCCTTTTTCGCTTCATCTGAATCCGGAAAGGCAGTAGAGTGTACAAGGGAGAATCCATTTAAATAGGAATTAAATTTTTCCGCAAAGGCAACGGTTATGTATCCGCCTAGGGAGTGGCCGAACATCGATACCTTCTCAATGTTTAACGTATCTAATAATTCTTTTATTTTTTCTGCGAGGTCGTCTATTGAAAATCCAGGCCTTAGTGGTGAAGATTGCCCATGCCCTGGCAAATCAGGAGCGATGACACGATTATGGTTGGCCAACTCAGGAATTACTTTTTCCCAATACTGAGAACTACCGCAGAAACCGTGCAGAAGTACAACAGGATTCCCAGCGCCTTCGTCTATGTATGCTAGTGTGGAATCATTTAATTGATGCTTTTTTATATTCATTATTTTCACCTGTCCTTTTTGTATTTTTATACCATTAAATATTCTGGATTGTCAGCTAATTTCCTACCCATGTAAAATAAAAAAGAGAGAGATTTTATCCCTCTCCATTCTAGCTAATATGTTCTTCAGTACCTTCACTTGGACTTAATAAAGCTCTTTTATTTTGAATTTTTGTCAGGTTTGATCTTTTAAGAAGATAGTTCATATGGTCAACGGGCATCGCCCCATAACCCTTTCCTTCCCCCAGTGTAAATTGAACGGTTACTCCATTATTTGAAATGACCGTTAATAAATCTGCGGAGTTAAAGAAACCTTGTGCACTTTGAGAAATTTGAAACTTGGCACCTTCTTCAATAGGCATTTCGTCTCTCCTTTGAATCTTAATCTCCCTAACATTATGCCAAGTATTTTTTTATTCATACATATATTTTCCAAAAACAGATACTGTCTTTGGATATGTATTTATTTGTACGGAACTATTAGTTTAATTCTTGATTCGGGGAGTTATAACCATTTCATAACGACTGAACAAAGCATAAAACCTTGCTAAGGTCGTTATAAACTAAGATAACTACCTAACAAGGCTTTTACTCAAAAATTACTCTTCATCTTCTTCCGCTTCCATCATTTCCTCAAAAGCGGCGACAACCTTATCAAATTCCTCGTCACTCTCAATGGCTGAAAAATCGCCATCTTCATCAACCTTTAAGAAAAAGATATCAATATCTTCTTCACCAGCCTCAAGGATATCCTCTACAAATCCAACAGCCACATAATCGGTTCCCTCAAGCGTCATGACTCCGAGAACTTCAACTTCCTGCCCCTCTTCATTTTCATCATCACTGATTGTAAAAATTTCGCCTACTTCAACTTTAGTCATCGTAAATTCCTCCCAATAGAAAAATCCATCCTTATTCATTATCTCATTAAGGATGGATTTTAAACAGCATTATATTAAGCCAAGCATTCTGACAGTTTGTGTAATAACGAATGGGACAAAAATAGCAATAACTGTTGGGATAAGAAACGATAAGAAAGTCCATTTTTTACTTTTCGTTTCCTTATATACATTTAACAGCGTTGTACCGCAAGGATAATGCAGTAAAGAGAATAACATCATATTTAAAGCCGTCAGCCAGGTCCAGCCGTGGTCCACTAAAATCTTTTTTAAAGCAACTAGACTATCAACCTCTGTTAAGGAACCGGTGGATAAATAGCCCATCAGTAAAATTGGAAAGACAATTTCATTGGCCGGCAGTCCGAGGATAAAGGCCATCATGATATAGCCATCAAGTCCAAGCAGCTTTCCAAATGGATCTAAAAACTGTACGGCATACATTAAGATGCTGGTGTCACCTATATAAATATTGGCAAAAACCCAGGTTAGGATTGCTGCTGGAGCGGCTACTTTCACTGCTCTTACCAAAACTGCCCAGGATTTTGTCACCGAGGAACGAATAACTGTATCAAAAATTTTCGGCTTGCGGTATGGTGGCAGCTCCAATGTGTAATGTGTTGGAACCCCCTTTAAAGCCGTTTTGGATAAAACCCAAGAGACAAAAAAAGTAACAATAACCCCAAACATAACAATTCCTATCAGGACCCCAGTTGTTACAAGGGATTTCACTCCTCCCGTATAACTGGCTGCCATAAACAAGGAGGACAGAACAATCAGCGTTCCCCAGCGCCCATTACAAGGAACAAAATTATTAGTCAGGATAGCGAGCATCCGCTCCCGGGGAGATTCTATGATTCTCGTAGAAATAACCGCTGCCGCGTTACAGCCGAATCCCATTGCCATTGTAAGTGACTGTTTTCCATGCGCCCCAACACTTTTAAATAACCGATCCATATTAAAGGCAACGCGCGGCAGGTAGCCGTAATTCTCCAGTAAAGCAAACGTTGGAAAGAAAATGGCCATCGGCGGCAGCATTACGCTGATTACCCAAGTTGTGCCTCGGTATAAGCCAAGTACCAGAACCCCATTCACCCATGCAGGGGCATGAATAAGTGTAAAAAAGCTAGTTATATATTTTTCAAGCGAGCCAAAAAACTCTGCCAGCATCGCAGAAGGTATGTTGGCCCCTGCTATCGTGATATAAAAAACCAGACCAAGCATGGCAATCATGATCGGAAACCCAAGGATCGGGGAGGTGAAAATGGCATCCAATTTTTCAGTCCTAAGGTCTCGATCGGATTTGGTATAAGAAACACCTTCCCGGCATAATTGATGGCTTCGATCATAAAGCCGCTGAACAATATCGTCCCTCATTTTTGCCGTCGACAGCTGCTGAGCCTCGCTATAAAGCTCTTGAATACCCATTTACCTCACCCCTTCTGGTACAAAACGTTTATTTAGTTCGTTCAATAGGGCCTCATCCCCATCAAGCAAACGTAATGACACCCAGCGCGACGAAATGCGGTCGCCAACCATCTCCCGGACTTTTGGTTCAATTTTTCGAATTTGTTCCTCGATTTCGTCCGAGTACTTCATTTGTGCCGGATGGCATTCAATTGCACCAGTAATAATGCGGTCAATTGTATCCAAAAGCAGCGGAAAACCGATTTTATTACGGGCAGAAATTTTTATCACTGGTACTCCCAAACGGTTCATCAGCAATTTTTCATTAATCTTGATGCCTTGTTTTTCCGCTTCATCAATCAAATTAATACAAATAACTACATTCTTGGTCATTTCCAATACCTGCAGGGCGAGATTCAAATTCCTCTCAAGTGAAGTGGCATCTAAGACTACCAGAGTAACATCCGGCTTTTCAAAGACGATGAAATTTCTGGCCACTTCTTCATCCTTGGAATTGGAAAAAAGCGAATACGTTCCCGGCAAGTCAACCAATTGAAACACTTTATCCTTAAACGGGACACTTCCCTGTGCCATTGAGACAGTTTTCCCAGCCCAGTTTCCTGTATGCTGTCTAAGACCAGTCAAGGCATTGAACAATGTGCTTTTACCAGTATTCGGATTACCGGCCAAAGCAATTCGGTATTCATTTCCCACTGGAAACCAACTCCCCTTCAATTTTCGCACTTTCCTCTTTGCGAAGGGCAATGGTCGTTTGACTGACTCGAAAAGCAATCGGGTCGCCTAACGGGCTTTTCCGAACAACCTCAACCAATGCACCCGCAACAAACCCTAAATCTAATAATCTTCTTCGCATGACACCATCTAGATTTATAGAAGTAATTTTTATAATATTCCCTTTTTCACCATTAACCAACTTTACAAGTTTTGGCTCATCCATCACTCTTGCACCGCCTTCAAAGTTTTTACCTCGTGCAACTTTTTGTTAATTATATGATAAAGATTCTAATTTTGTCATCAAATTTGCAAAAATTCCGCAATAAAAAAAGCACCTCTTCCATTACTGGCAAAAAGTGCTTTAAATAATCGTATACGTAAGCCATTCTTCCGGCATGAGAGCTTGATATTTCCGCTGAAGAAACCGGTCATCAACAAGGACGATGGTACCCTGGTCCGTTTCTGAGCGAATCAGCCTGCCGCCTGCCTGCAAGACCTTGTTCATCCCAGGGATAACATAGGCATAATCATAGCCATTTTTATTTTTTTTGAAAAAATGATCCTTGATGAGATTCCGTTCAAAACATAGCTGCGGCAGCCCAACACCTACAACGACCACCCCATTTAACCGGTCTCCTTTTAAATCAATGCCTTCGGAAAAAATACCGCCAAGGACTGCAAAGCCTACTAATGTTTGCTGTAAATCTGGTTTAAATTCAGCTAAGAATTCTTCTTTTTGTGCTTCCGTCATCCCCGTTGACTGCAGAAGTAATTTTGCTTCTTCATTGAGCTGTCCAAACTGTTCATAAACCGTCATCATGTATTGATAGGAAGGAAAGAAAATTAGATAATTCCCCTGTTGGTTTCGTGTTAATGAATGTATTAATGAAGCAATTTCACCCGCCGTTTGTTCCCGGTCGTTGTATCTTGTCGATAAAGGTTTAACATAAACCTCAGACTGTTCCTTGGAAAATGGGGATTTGACTGACAGCTTATAGTCCTCTGCTTCGCCACCAAGTATGTCCTGATAATAGGACATGGGTTCAAGTGTTGCCGAAAAGAATACTTTTGAGCGAAATCCTTTTCCCATTTGCTTAAGTAAGTTTGAAGGGTCGATGCAAAAAAGCTTGACCATTATGTCGTTTTTATTCTTCTCCCCATAGATGATATAATTTTCATCCAGTAGGTTTAGGATTTTCAGGAAAGATTGAACTTGAAAGTATGCATCTAATAACGTTGGGTTGCTTCCTGCTGCCAAAACCTTTTCCGCTTCTGATACGAATAATTCCAGTAGTTCTGAAAGAGGTTCTTCCAGCTTTTCCAACACAAATTCAGTCTTATTTTCTTTTTTCAAAGCAATAAACCAGGCATTTATTTTATGGGCTATTTCATAGACAGGTCTATTCAGTTCTTTGAATTCACGTTTTAGTTGCAGAAACATGTCCTTATTAATAGAAGCCGAAAACATTTCCCGGCCGCGGTCAACCAAATTATGGGCCTCGTCCACCAATATTGCCGTGGATTTCTTTTGCTCTTCATACAATCTTTTTAAAGACACTTGGGGATCAAAGATATAATTATAGTCGCAAATGATGGCATCTGCTGCATAGGCAAGGTCAATCGAAAACTCAAATGGACAAACCGTATGTTTGCGAGCATATGCTTCAATAACATTGCGGGTCATTTCGTTTTCATTCATTAAAATATCGAGAATGGCACCATTAATCCGGTCATAATAGCCATTGGCAAACTCGCAATATTCCTTCTGGCAGTTGGTTTCTTCTTTAAAACAAACTTTGTCCTTCGCGGTAATCGTGACATTTTTCATACATAGTCCACATGAGTGCATTTGTGCGAACGCCTCTTCTGCCGTCGTTCGGGTAATCGTTTTTGCCGTTAAATAGAATATCCGGTCAGTATGTCTTTCACTAATAGCCTTTATGGCTGGAAAAAGTGTTGAAATGGTTTTGCCGATTCCGGTGGGAGCCTTGGCAAATAGATTTTTCCTTTCTGCAATGGTTTTGTAAACAGCACCAGCTAATTTCCGCTGGCCATCCCGGTAAGATGGGAATGGGAACCGCAACTCTTTGCTGGTTTCATTCCTCTTTGAACTGTGTTTTGCCTGCCAACTTGCAAAGGGTGCATAGCTTTTTATAACGTCGAAGACAAATGTCTCTAGATCCTCTGCCGAGTACTTTTGTTTAATATGTTTCTTTTCTTCGGTATCAACCTGGACATATGTAAGCTGAACATCAATTTCCGTTAGCTGGTGATCCTTCGCATACATATAGGCATACATTTTAGCCTGTGCCCAGTGGACTGGATACCCATCATCTTCAAGTTCATTAATGGGATGGGAAAATGATTTAATTTCATCGATGGTTACCTGTTCGCCATAGAAAAGCAGCCCATCGCAGCGTCCATCAATAACATAATAAAGTCCTTCGAAAGGAATCTCGGCCCGAAGATAGACTTCCTTCTGGTCACCTTCCTTATAGGTCTTTTGTATTTTTTGATGGGCTCTCGTCCCCTCTAAAAGCGTTGATGTCGAACGAAACCGCGAATCAATGCTACCGCTGCGAAAGACATATTCAACGAGGGTTCTAACTGATATACGGATTTCTTCCACGGAATCACCGGCCTTTAAATAACAGAATGTACGTTTGTACTTCCAATTATAACAAAAGTGGTTTCATGTAAACATTGTTGGTTTGTAACATAGGATTAATAATTTGAAATATGGAAGAGTTGAGGGAATATAAACACTTGAGTGAAATAATAAATTGAAGGGTCTATTATCAAGAAAGGTTAGCATACTTCTTTTGGATAAAAATTTTATAAGTTCAGTTGCTTTAAAAAGTTATATACGAAACCTGTATTGATGCCCGAAACCAGGAATCTAATAAGGTTAGGGTCGCCAAAAACCTGTATTGGCAACCAAACTCAGTGATTCCCACAAGTTAGGGTCGCCAATAGCTTGTATTGGTGCCCGAAACCAAGAATCCAATCAAGTTAGGTCGCCAATAATTTGTATTGGCGACCGAAACCAGTGATTCTATCAAGTTAGGGTCGCCAATAGCTTATATTGGAGACCAAAATCAAGAATCTAATCAGGTTAGGGTCGCCAATAACCTGTATTGGCGACCGAAACCAGTGATTCTATCAAGTTAGGGTCGCCAATAACCAATATTGATGCCCGAAACCAGGAATCCAATCAAGTTAGGGTCACCAATAACCTGTATTGGCGCCCGAAACCAGGAATCTAATCAAGTTAGGGTCGCCAATAACCTGTATTGGCGACCGAAACCAGGAATCCAATCAAGTTAGGGTCACCAATAACCTGTATTGGCCCCCGAAACCAGGAATCCAATCAAGTTAGGGTCGCCAATAACCTGTATTGGCGACCGAAACCAGGAATCTAATCAAGTTAGGGTCGCCAATAACCTGTATTGGCGACCGAAACCAGGAATCTAATCAAGTTAGGGTCGCCAATAACCTGTATTGGCGACCGAAACCAGGAATCTAATCAAGTTAGGGTCGCCAATAACCTGTATTGGCGACCGAAACCAGGAATCTAATCAGGTTAGGGTCGCCAATACCCTGTATTGGCGACCGAAACCAGAAATCCAATCAAGTTAGGGTCGCCAATAACCTTTATTGATGCCCGAAACCAGGAATCCAATCAAGTTAGGGTCGCCAATAACCTGTATTGGCCCCCGAAACCAGTGATTCTATCAAGTTAGGGTCGCCAATAACCTGTATTGGCGACCCTAACCAGCGATTCTATCAAGTTTGAGTTTCCCAATAGTCAGTCATTAGTGCCCGAAACCAGGGTTTTTCCACAAGGTCTGAGAATTTGTCTAGTTCGGTTTCTTATTGTAAAAAATGCATTTTAGGATCGAATCTGCCCATTTCCGCGTACAATTGCTTTTGATGTTGTGATTGCTTTAAGCCCCATCGGGCCGCGGGCATGCAACTTTTGCGTGCTGATGCCGATTTCGGCGCCATAGCCAAATTGCTCACCATCAGTAAAACGAGTTGAAGCGTTATGATACAGCACAGCGGCATCAACAGCCCGGAAAAATAAACTAACGTTATCTTCATTTTCGCTAATGATCGCTTCCGAATGCTTCGTTCCATATTGATCAATATGGTTAATCGCTTCTCGCACATCACCGACTAGTTTTACAGCTGCAATTGGAGCTAAAAATTCAGTATACCAATCGTTTTCCTCAGCTGGCTTCACAAAAGCATTCGCTCCCGCTAATATCTCATCCCCTCGCAGCTCTACTCCTTGGCCATGAAGAGCGGATAGTAATTCAGAAGCATAAGGCCATTTCTCATGAATAAGAATCGTTTCTGCTGCGTTGCAAACGGATGGGCGGTGCAATTTTGCGTTTATGGCAATTTGGATGGCCATTTCCCGCTCAGCCGATTCATCAATAAATACATGGCAGTTGCCGACGCCTGTTTCCAACACAGGTACAGTTGCATTTTGAATGACAGATTGAATAAGGCCGGCCCCGCCGCGCGGGATGAGCACATCCAAATACTGATTCAGCCTAAACATTTGCGAGGCGGTTTCCCTGCTCGTATCCTCCAATAACTGTACGGCATCCGATGGAATCGCTGTTTCGGCCAAGGCAGCACGCATGACGTGAACAAGTGCCTTATTTGAATTCAGTGCGGATGAACTTCCTCTCAACAAGACAGCATTCCCTGACTTCAAACAAAGACTGGCCGCATCGACCGTTACATTTGGCCGTGCTTCATAAACCATCCCAATAACACCAAGCGGAACACGGACTGTTTCAATTTGCAAACCGTTTGGCCGGTCCCAAGATTCAATCACTTCCCCGACAGGGTCGTCAAGCCCGATCACCTGGAAGACACCATCAACGATTTGATCGATTCTCTCAGAAGTCAGGAGCAGGCGATCTAAAAGGGAATCAGATAGACCATTACTCTTGCCTACTAAAATATCCTTTTCATTTTCCTGAAGAATCCATTCCTTTTCCTCAGTAATGCGAGCAGCCATTTGCCCTAATGCATCATTTTTCTCACTAGTTGACAGCATCCCTAATCTTTTTGAGGCAGCCTTTAGCAGCTTTGCCTTTTCGATTAATTCGCTCATTCCATTCACTCCTCCCGTAAAATAACCCAATTATCTCGATGAATCACTTCTGCACGCTTATTGATGGAATAAATCTTCGATTGTTCGCTTGGCAGCCCTTTTACCTTTTGTAAATCCTGTGAGGAAAAATAAATTTGCCCTTTTCCGATGGTTTTCCCCTTTTTGTTCCGGACCTCAACCACATCCATAGCATTAAATTCACCAATGACGTTTGTAACTCCAACCGGAAGCAGGCTTTTCCCCTTTTGCACGATTGCTTGTTCTGCCCCGTCATCCACTTCAATGATTCCGCCAACTTGTGAATGATAGGCAATCCATTGTTTTCTCATTTGCATCTGTGTTTGGAATGGTCCGCCGAGATACGTTCCATCCCCTTTTCCAGCTAGAATGTCTAACAATTTTTCCCGCCCCGACCCAGTTCCGACAAACACACTAACACCAAGAGACAATGCTTTTTTTGCAGCCAGAAGCTTGGATTTCATCCCGCCAGTCCCCAAAGAAGAACCGCTGCCGCCTGCCGCTTCCAGCATTTTCTCCGATACCTCAGGGATGAAATGATATTTCTTGGCATCCTTGGAAACTTTCGGATTCCCGTCATATATTCCATTTACATCCGTTAAAATAATCAGGGCATTGGCATGAAGAAAACCACTTACCAGCGCGGAAAGCATATCATTATCACCAAATGTCAGCTCCTCAATAGATACCGAATCATTCTCATTAATAATTGGCAGCATGCCCCGGTGAAGCAGCTCGGTCATCGTGGAATAAAGGTTTTGAAACCGGACCTGGCTGTAAAAATCCTCTCTGGTTAATAACATCTGTGCCGGCACTATTTGAAATTGTTGAAAAAGCTGGATATACTGCTGCATTAACAGCCCCTGCCCAACGGCTGCTGCGGCCTGCTTGCCAGCCACTGTTTTTGGACGAGCAGGATAACCAAGCGAACCAAAACCGGCTGCTATTGCACCGGATGAAATAAGGATGACGTCATGCCCTTGTTTTTTTAACAGGGCCAGTGCTTCCACATGGTCGCTCATTTTTTCTTCAGAAATTGTCCCAGCCGGTGCCGTTAAAGAACTGCTCCCAATTTTCACTACCACTAATTGTTTCTTCATTTTCAAACCCTTCTTTTTGAAAAAATAAAAAAACGATTCTTCTGCCCTTATACAAAGGACGGAAAAATCGTTTCCGCGGTACCACCTTATTTGATGCCATGCACCCACTTGAAACCTTAACGCGGACTAGACGGCTTATGTTTGCATAAGCAGCATTCATTAGGGCAGGTTCAACCTCTTCCCGTGAGAAACCTTCCAGCCTTTAGGGTTTCACTCTCTTGCACGTTCCAAAAATTTACTAGTCCCTTGCTTTTAATATAATTTCTTTGATTATCATAGGAAAAATAGGAAAAGTCAATAGAATTTTTTGAAAATTTGAAGTAATATTAAAATGAAGTAAAAATTAAGAAAATTTATAATTTTTAATCTATAATAATACTTCTATTCTCGAAATAATGTTAAAATAAAAACTACAATACGTTGTTAAAAATGTAAAGGAGCGTACTAAATGGAGCATAAGAACCAAAATAATCTGTTTACATATGCCTTGATTGGAATGTTAACAACCGCTGTCGTACTGGCTTTCGCAAGACTTTCATATGGGGTGATACTGCCATTTATGCGGGATGGATTAAACTTATCATATAAAGAGGCAGGCTTTCTAGGAACAACTACCTCGTTTGGATATTTAAGCACACTCATCTTCGCTGGCATTCTTGCGTCTAAATGGGGCAGTAAAAGGACCGTTTTACTCGGTATTTCATTGGTTACAGCTGGACTCGCAGGACTTTCTTTAGGCAACTCATATTTGTTAGCCTTTTTGTTTATGCTTTTATTGGGGATTGGTACTTCCTTTACCTTTACACCGTTTATCACCTTGCTCGTTTCCTGGTTTCCACTGAAAAAAGGATTTGTCATTGGTTTAACAACTAGTGGAGCGGGAATTGGTATCCTTTTTGCCGGTATGATTGTTCCGTATCTTAGCAGTATTAATAGCGAAAATGGCTGGAGATGGGCATGGGGGATTTATGCGGCTATCGGCCTTTTGGTTGTCATATTAACGATGATTTTCATTAAAAACCCGCCTGCTGAGCCTGTATCTGAAAAGCAGCAGCAAAAGACACCGGCAAAGGAAATCTATAAAAATCCAAAGGTCATTAATATTGGCTTGCTTTACGGTGTAGTAGGGCTCACCTATATTGTTCAGGTAATTTTTATTATGAGTTATATGATAGATGCGGGAATAAGTGTAAAATTTGCGGGTCAGCTAATGGCTTTAAACGGGGTATTATCCATCTTTGGCGGGCCGTTTTGGGGATTTGTTTCTGATAGGTTCGGCCGGAGAAAATCGTTAATCCTCACTATGGGACTAACCATGTTCTCGATGCTCCTACCGGTATTATTTCCTTCGCAGCTTGGCTTCACATTGCACATCATTTTAATGAGCAGCACCTCTACCGGCCTTTTCACTTTGACACAGGCAGCGAGTATGGACCATGTTAAGCCTTCTGAAATGCCGATTGCTTTTAGCTATGTCACTTTCTATTTCGCTGTCGGCCAATTGGTTGGGCCTGCCATTGCAGGCTGGTTGATTGAAGATTTGGGCGGCTTTAGAACGGCGTTCATTTTCTCAACCATTTGCCTCGCTTTTGGGATCATATTAACGTTGAAGGTTAGAAATGCTGCACAGAATGAACAGGTGTTAACAACTTTAAATACAGATTTAAAAGAACATGTTAGTCCATAATAAAAAAGCATCGATTGATGCTTTTTTATTTGTAACCTTATACAGTCTCTTTTTCTAGTTCCATCATTAATTCTTGACGTATTTTATATTTTTCAATTTTGTTTGTCGGTGTTCTAGGTATATCCAGGGTGAAGCGGATATGCTTCGGCCACATATACTTTGGCATTTTATCCTTCACCCAGATCCTTAATTCCTCTTCATCGATTTCCGCACCATTTTTCTTCACCACATAAATAGCGACGTCATCTTCATCACCGACTTCAGCCGGTACAGGAAAAGCGGCACACAAATCAATATCAGGATGGCTGTTGATAATATCCTCCAATTGATAGGAAGAAATTTTTTCACCGCGGCAGCGGATCACACCGCCAAGGCGGTCGACGAAATAGTAAAATCCGTCTTCACCTAGATATGCGGCATCACCACTGTGGAACCAAAGATTTTGAAAAGCCTTTTTGGTCGACTCTGGCTTGTTGAAATATTCGGATAATACTAAATGTGGCAGACGTGGGCGGAAGGCAATTTGTCCTACCTGTCCGACAGGAACTTCTTCATCTTTTTCATTCAACACCATGACCTCAAAAAATCGGTTAGGTTTTCCCATGAAACCTTTATTTAATTCTTTTTTGCCGTCAATGACTGGAACTTGCTCTTTTTCGCAAATGGCAATAATCTCCTGCCTAGAAAGCCCTTTATAAAGGTGCTTTGGGGTCCCGTCCCCTTCTTTTGTTTCAAGGATAATACTCGACAGCGGCGCTCCGGCTTCCGTCTGTCCAAATCCGGCCGTGACGATATCAAATCCAAATCGTTTAGCTACCTCATTGTGATATTTTGGCAGCGGCTGCATGTGAACTTTATTTAGGGTATTGAACCTGTCATTTTCTGATGGTTTTGCGTTCATCAGCCAAGGTGTCATGACATCAAGCAAAATTGCCACACTAGCCCCTGCTTTTTCAATCCGTTTCCAGAATTGATTTGGACTGAATTTATCCCAAATCGCGACCGTACACCCTGCGTAACAGGCTCTGGCAATATTGGCAAAGGCACCGCCGACATGGTACAGCGGAAGATCGTTATAAACAACATCCTCTTGCGTCAAACAAGAGCGTAATCTTAATGTATAGCCATTCACCCATCGATGGGACTGAACGACTCCTTTAGCCGGTCCTGTTGTTCCGGATGTATAAATGATATTGGCGATGTCATAATAGTTTAACTCGATATTGAGATTATGTGTTTCAGCTTGCAGCATTCGGTCGAAGGATATTTCATTGAAAACTAGATTTAACGGGATATCCGCCATTTCCGCTATATAATCATGGTCTCCTTCTTGGGGATTGAAGACAACGGTTGACAATTGTTCAACTTCGGAAGCAATTTCGTTTAAAATTGGTACCATTGAACGCTCGGTAAAAAGTACTTTTGGCTGGGTATCGTTTAACTGATAACTGAGCAACCTTCCACGGTAGTTAAAATTAATGGGGCTGAAAACACCCCCGCATTTCCAAATTCCAAACATTACCATGGTAGTAACAAGAGGGTTTCTCAAAAAGACCGAGATCCGATCCCCCTTTTGGACTCCCCTGGCTTTTAAAGAATGGCCAATGCTATTGGCAATCTGATTAAATTTTTGATACGAAATTTTTTTATGTGATTCCCCGTAATAAATAAAGGTATTATCCCCTGCTGTTTCCGCCCAATATTCAAGACATTTGGGCACCACTTCCTCACGGGAAGATAATTCATTTAATAATTCTGTCTGATTCATCTCCTCAAACCTCCTCCATTATGCCAGCTTTTCTATTTATAAATTATGGTCTCATTCCGTGACTGGAAGGACCCAATTGCTGCGGAAGCAGCTCATAGGCATCACGGACCCATTCACAGAGTAATGGACGGGTGTCTCTCGGGTCGATGATTTCCTCCACGCCAAAGGCTTCCGCTGTACGAAGCGGAGATCGTACTGATTCCATTCGATCTAACAAATCTTTCAATAATGCTTCAGGATTATCGCTCGCTTCAAGCTCGCGTCGGTAGGCTACATGAACACCACCTTCAACAGGAAGTGATCCCCAGTCACCGGAAGGCCAGGCATATCTTAAGTTTAAACCGTGGCCATTTGACATCCCTGCCCCCCCGACACCAAATACTCTTCTGAGGATAATTTCCATCATCGGAACAGTAGCCTGATAGATAGCTGAAATAGCTCGGACCCCTTTACGAATCGTTCCTTTCTTCTCAGAAGGAAGGCCGATTATCATGCCTGGCTGGTCGACTAAGTTCACAATAGGTAAATGGAATGTTTGACAAAGGTCGACGAACCGTTCTATTTTTTCTGAGCTTTCGGCTGTCAATCCGCCTCCATTGACAAACTGATCGTTGGCCATTACTCCAACCGGATATCCATCAAGTCGCGCGAAACAAGTGAGAGTACCACCGCCATAGTACCGACCCATTTCAAAAATGGAATCCTTGTCAAAAATCATTGGCAGGATTTCACGGATTTTATAAGGAACTCGGCGATTTTTCGGAATCACGGAAATTAACCGCTCCTCCCGGCGTTCTGGGTCATCATTTGATGGCAGAACCGGCGGAAGCTGCCATACACTGGATGGCAAATAGGATAAGAACGTACGAATCTGTTCGAAGGCATCTTCCTCAGACTTTGCCATATTGTCAACAGCGCCGCTTGTTTTATGGACTTGTACACCGCCAAGTTCTTCTTTCGTTAAATCTTGTCCCATGCCAAATTTGACAACTGGCGGGCCGGCAACGAATAACTGTGAAGTTTCCTCCACCATGACGGAGAAATGTGAAGCGGCAACTCTTGCTGCTCCGAGTCCGGCAACTGAGCCTAAGCAGGCAGCAACAACTGGCACGCGCTCCATGTTGCCTACAACTAAATCCCAAGCAGGATTAACAGGAACATAGGTATGCCCCTCCATATCCAAGAACTTCACGCTTCCCCCGCCCCCTGTTCCGTCTACCAACCGAATAATAGGTAGCTGCAGATCATGTGCCAGACGTTCCGCATATACCTGTTTGCCGCGGATGGCGCCATCTGCAGCGCCCCCTCTAACGGTGAAGTCATCTGCACCAACAACCACCTTCCGGCCATTGATCCTTCCAGTGCCCACGAGAAAATTCGCTGGTGTAAAGTCTGTTAAATTGCCATTCTCATCATATTTGCCTTTTCCGGCAATCGCTCCGGTTTCATGGAATGAACCAGAATCAAGCAAACTATCAATTCTTTCTCGTACCGTCAGTTTCCCTTGCGCTTTATGTTTTGCGACACGCTCTTCGCCGCCCATCTGACGAGCTAGCTCTTCACGGCGCCGTAGTTCTTTAATTTCTGGCTCCCATGTCATCTTGTTCTTCTCCTCCTATGCAAAGATCCCAACCGAGAAGGGATTTTTTTTTATTTTGTTTAGCTAATAAGACATTCAACAACGCCTCTGTTTTAGTCTTTCGGACTTGCCAATCGGAGAGTTTTCATTTATTTCTCCAGCCATAAGAACGGGAATCTTGGCTTTCCGTACTGATGCGGTTCGTAACCTTTTACCTTGTCTGACATAGCCACAATCATCGGTTCAAAAAATAATGGAATCGCAGCAGCATCTTCCTGCATGATCTTTACTGTTGCTTCTGCAAGGAGTTTATTACGTTCTGTATTATCGGATTTGCCTGCAGCTTGCTGAATTAGAGATTCAAATTCAGGGTTATTATTTTTTCCAGGATTATAGTAGCTAGATTTTCCATAATACAAGTTTAATAATGATAAAGGGTCGGGTCTTGCTGCCGCCCTCGCGACCGTTGCAGGATACTGAGGCTGGCCAAAAGCGAGCTGTACAAGTTTTGTAACCTCAGTCGGTTTTAAATTGACATTTATTCCGACTTCTTTTAATTGAAGTGCAACAGCTTCACCAACTCTTACACTAAACGCATCCGGTTTAACCAGCATATCGAAGGAAAGATCTTTTACTCCAGAATCTTTCAATAGTTGTTTTGCTTTGGCAACATCATGTGGAATCACACTATTGGCCGTGTAAACTGGATGGTCCTTTGAAAAAGGACTATAGGCAGGTTCGCCTTTGCCAAATTGAATTGCTTTAACGAGTTGCTCCCGATCAATCGCATACTGAATCGCCAGTCGAACATCTTTATTGTCCAAAGGAGCCATTGATGTGTTGATAAATATATTTTGGTAATTTAAGGATGAACTTGCATCAATCGAAATATTAGGTGATTTTTCCAATGCAGGCAGGTTTGCTGCAGAGATTGGAGCAATGATTTGAACTTCACCAGATTTTAATGCGTTAATCATCGTGTTTTCTTGAAGTAAAACTTTAACATTTATCTTATCCAGGTATGGCTTACCCTCGTCCCAATACTCATTAAAGCGTTCAAATTGAATATCGCTGTTCGGTGTCCGTTTTGTCATTTTGAAAGGGCCTGTGCCAACTGGATGCAATGCGTATTCGTCTCCATATTTTTTGACTGCATCAATACTTACCATCATCCCGGATGGCCCCATTAAAACTTCAAGCAATCCCGTATAAGGTGTACTCAAGTGCAAACCAACAGTATGCTCATCAATGACCTCTACTGTTTCTATTATTTTTAAATCAGCCTTATTGGACTTATCTGAGTTGATTCGTTCAATATTGAATTTAACTGCTTCAGCATTAAAAGGTGTTCCGTCATGAAAGGTAACCCCTTTGCGAAGGTGAAGAATGAGCGTTTGATTATCTTTTTGTTCCCAGGATTCTGCAAGTGCCGGTAACGGCTCAAAATTTGGCCCGTAATTAATCAGCCTGTCATAGACGAAATATAATAGGGATTCATCACCGCCCGATGATGCGAGAATTGGGTCAAAGCTGCTAGCATCTGCATAATAGCCAACACTCAATTCTCCACCTTGTTTCGGGGTATTCTTCGTTTCTTTTGTATCAGATGTTTTTTTGCCTTCAGGTTGATTTCCAGTAGAAGTTGAAACTGAGCTACATCCACCTAAAATAATCATCAAAGCTGCAATTAAGTAAAAAAACGTAAATCGTTTTCCTATCCCCATCCCTAATCCCCCTTTTAACGCCATTTACTAACCTTCGAAACACAAAATTATTTTCTATCAGCTTTTCTAGTATAGTGAGGGCCAGGTTGCCAATAAACGCTCGCTTTTCGAGCCATTTTTTAAACATGCGTATTCTAGTGATTGACACAGAAATTTACGGGTATCACGTGGGTCAATCACATCGTCAATAAGATGTTTAGCTGCTGCTTTATACGGCGAACTGTCAAAAGTCCATTGGTTCAGCAGTTCTTTCCGTTCTTCCGAAGCATTCTTAGAATCTACCAATTGATTGCCATATACAACATTTATTCCAACTTCTGGCCCGGTGAAATTTATTTCAGCAGTAGGCCATGCTACTACAAAGTCTGCTCCAAGGCCCGGTCCGCACATATTAGAATAAGCCATCCCGATGCTTTTGCGGACAATAACAGATAGCTTGGGAACCGTTGAGTAAGCAAGTGCCTGATTCCATGCCATAATTTTTGACGGGATTCTCTGTTCTTCGCCTTTACTGCCAATTCGAAATCCTGGAATATCATGCAAAAATATTAACGGAAAATGAAACGAATCACATAAACTAATAAATTCGATTGCCTTGTCGCACTCATCTGGACCGGCTGCACCTCCAAACCTCATTGGCTGGTTAGCGATTATTCCGACAGCCCTTTTGTTGAGATGTGCAAATCCTGTAATCAAAGCCCTGCCGAATAAAGGTTTTATTTCAAAAAATTTCCCATCGTCCACGATTGTTTTGATTAATTTTGTCATGTCATAGGCCCTGTTTCGTTTGGTTGGTACGATTTCAAGTACCTCATCTACCATACGGTGTGGGTCATCATTCGTAGGCCTAAAAGGCGGTTCTTCGGTAGCATTCAACGGCATATAGGAAAAAAATTCTTTCATCTTGTCCATACACTCATCTTCGTTTTCAGCAACTTCGTCAATCTGCGCTGTTTTTTCAGAATGCAGTTTCCAGCCGCCCAAATCCTCTTTGGATATTTTTTCCCCAGTTGCTATTTCCAGCATTCTAGGGCCTCCAACCGCCATACATGTTCCTTTTACTTGGACAGCAAAATCTGAAGTCACTGCGTGCCATGTGGGGCCGCCAAAGCTATCACCCATGATTCCCACGATATGTGGCACCTGCCGGCCATGACGCAAACCTTCCCGTGAAGGGAGACTTGAGCTGATCCCGTCTGCCCCCATCCCATCTGGCATGCGTAGTCCTCCTCCCTCAGCTAGTTCAAAGATGGGGATTCCTCGCTTGACCGCGTATTCCTTTAACGACCGTGCTTTTCTGATATAAACTTGGCCTTCAGCACCAGCAAAGACCGTTTTATCCGCTGCCTGTACAAGCACGGGTCTTCCTTCAATTTTTGCAAGGCCGCATATATAGCCGTCAGCTGGACTTTTTACTTCAGCACCAGGCTGATCAGAGTGATTTAAGATCCCCAGTTCCATAAACGTGCCTGGATCAACGAATTTTTCAATTCGTTCTCTTGCGGTATATTTTCCAAGATTATGCTCGCGCTCTATTTTTTTAGGGCCACCCATCAATTTAGCTTTTGCTTTTCTTCTTGCCAAATCGGCAATTAGTTCTTCCACCAATGATAACCTCCTTGAGCCAAACCATTCCGATTGATCTCAAATTTCTTCTGAAGAAATTAAACTTTCTTATTTAATCTTTACTTTCGCTTTTTCTTCATCTGCCAGCACTCTACGCAGCAATTTTCCCGTCCCTGTCTTTGGCAGGGTTTCACGGAATTCAATATGACGGGGGTACTTATAAGCTGCCATTTTTTCTTTGCTCCATAATATGAGTTCTTCTGGAGTGATACTGTCTTGATAGTCTGGATGAAGAACAACGAATGCCTTAACGGTCTCACCGCGGATTGGGTCCGGTACACCGATTACAGCCGACTCAGAAACAGCCGAATGTTTGTTCAATAATAATTCGACATCTTCCGGAAACACACTATAACCCGAACATTTAATCATTTCTTTAACGCGCCCTAAAAAGTAGAGGTAGCCTTCATCGTCAAACTTTCCTATATCTCCGGTATACACCCAGCCATCACGCAGTGTTTTGGCGGTTGCTTCGGGTTTATTCAAATAGCCTTTAAATACCCCAGGGCTGTTGACCACAATTTCGCCCTGTTCACCGATGGGAACTTCTTGACGTGGTTCATCCAGGGAAAGGATTTTAATCTTCGTTCCCGGAATGGGTTTCCCAGTCGTCCCGAATTTAACAGCTTCTGGTGACATCAACGAATCTCCAGTATGTGTTTCGCTTAAGCCATAAGCGGATTCAAATAATCCGATGCCTGTCAGCGCCTTCCATTGATTCGATATTTCTTCGGTCAATTGGATCCCAAAGCTGGTACAGGAATTGACCCTAAGCGAACTGAAATCGACTTGAGCTGCTTGAGGATGATTTATTATGGCCACATTCATTGGTACAACAGTTTGTGCCACTGTTATTCGATGCCGTTCGATGACATCCATCACGGCTTCAGGTGTAAATCGATTAAGCAGAACGATTGTTCCACCTGTGTAAAAACTTACATTCATAAACAACATGCCAGCAATATGGCAAATTGGCATAATCGATAAGGCAACATCGTCGGCATGAAATCCCCTTGCTTCTGCAACACCTTGAGATTTGTAAAGTGCGTTCCGGTAAGTGAGCATCGCACCTTTAGGCAGACCAGTCGAACCGGATGTGTACACGATAAGGCATACATCTTCATCAATATCTAAATCGACATTCGGACAATCTGCACTCCCTGTACGAAGGATGTTGCTTAAATCAGTTGCATCAGGATAATATTTCTTTTCCTGCAGTTCCTCAGGGAATTCAGGAATCGGTTTCTCCGGGAGGAAGTCTATGTAGCTAGTTGTAATCACCAATTGGAGCGTGGTATTTGGCTTTGCCTTTACGACAATTGGATACAATTGATCCAGAGTCACAATTGCCTTTGCCTCAAGGTCATTGACTTCATATTCCAGCTCCCATTCCTTAAACATCGGGTTACATGGCCCTACAATCGCACCAATCTTTTGGATTCCAAAATGGCAAATGATATATTGTGGACAGTTTGGCAAAAATAGAGCTACCTTATCACCCTTGCGAATCCCTTGGGAATGCAAATAATGGGCAAAGCGATCCGATAAGTCATCAAGTTCCTCGTATGTCATGGTTCTTCCATAAAAGATGACGGCTGGTTTATTTGGGTTCACTTTTGCGTGGTTTCTTAGGTACTCGTGTAACGGCTTTCCACTATTCAAGGAACACACCCCTTTCGTATACAGAATAACTTTCTATCTTTTTAATTCTAAAACTATGAATTACCCGTGATAAAAACAAGCAACCCATCTGCCCTCGGAGACCTGTTCAAGCGGCGGCTCTTCACGCCTGCAGCGCTCATCCGCAAGCGGACACCGAGTAGAAAATCTGCAGCCTACCGGCGGATTCGCCGGATTTGGAAGATCGCCGCTTAACAGAATGCGTTCACGGTTCCTAACAGTTGGATCAGGCTCCGGCACCGCAGAAATCAATGCCTCTGTATAAGGATGAAGCGGCTGCTCGAAGAGTTGATCCGTTTCTGAAATTTCCATGACCTTTCCTAAATACATCACCACAATCCGATCACTGATATGCTTGACTGCCTGCAACCCATGGGCAATGAATATATAGGAGAGACCCATATCTTCTTGGATTTCTTTTAATAGATTTAAAATTTGAGCTTGAATCGACACATCTAATGCTGAAACTGGTTCATCACAAACAATCAAACTCGGATTAAGGGCCAATGCTCTGGCAATGCCAATTCGCTGCCGCTGCCCGCCGGAGAACTCTTCCGGATAACGGCTTCCATGTGCCGATGTCAACCCTACCTTTTCAAGCAGTTCATCCACACGTTTTTTTCTCTCGCTGCTGGTACCAATTTTATGAAGCACTAATGGCTCGGCAATAATGTTGGCCACATTCATTCTCGGGTTCAGCGAAGAATATGGGTCCTGGAAGACCATTTGAATTTTTTGCCCCAAATCACGCTTATTTCGTCCTTTGGATAAAAGCGAATTTCCCTCAAATACGACTTCACCTGAAGTCGGCTCCAAGAGTCCGACAACCATCCTGCCAAGTGTCGATTTTCCGCAGCCTGATTCTCCAACCAGACCAACTGTCTCACCACGGTGGACATCAAGACTTATTCCATCCACGGCCTTTAACCATTTTCCTTTTTTGCTAAATAAACCGCTTCCAATTGGATAGTGTTTTTTGACGTCTTTAATCGATATCAATGGTTCAGGCATGTACTGTCACCTCTTCCGTTTGCAAATCTACAATATGCCAGCATGCTGCTCTCCGGTCTTTCCCTGTCTCCACCAGGTTTGGAGCCTCAGTGAGACATTTTTCCGTGGCATAACTGCACCGCCCGGAAAAATTACAGCCCTTCGGCAGCTCAAGCGGATTCGGTACAGCGCCTGGAATTGTGTGAAGAAGCTTTTCCGATGCCCCCCTGAGTTTTGGGACGCTTGCCAGCAGCCCCTTTGTATACGGATGCTGGGGATTTTTGAACAGTGAATAGACATCTCCCTCTTCGACAATTTCCCCGCAATACATGACGAGGACGCGATCAGCCATTTCAGCCACAACACCTAAATCATGCGTAATAATCAGGATGGAAATTCCCGTATCTTTTTGCAAATCTCTCATCACATTTAGGATCTGCGCCTGGATTGTTACATCAAGTGCTGTTGTTGGTTCATCGGCAATCAGCAATGATGGATTACAGGCTAAAGCCATTGCAATCATAATCCGCTGCCGCATTCCCCCGGACAGTTGATGGGGATAATCATTAAGGCGATTTTCTGGATCAGGAATACCGACCTTTGCCAGTAAATTGACGACAATTTCCTTTGCTTTTTGATAGCTGATACCCTGATGAAGCTGAATCGGCTCGGCAATTTGTTTACCAATCGGATGCAATGGATTTAACGATGACATCGGGTCCTGAAAGATCATCGAAATCTCATTTCCCCTAATCTTTTTCATTTGCCTTTTTTTCATTTTTAGCAAATTTTCACCTTTAAATGAAATCACACTTTCCTTCTCATATTTAATTGATGGTGAATTCAAACCCATAATGGACAATGCTGTTACGCTTTTGCCGCTTCCTGATTCTCCAACCAAAGCAACAATTTCGCCCGCCCCGATTGAAAAAGAAATATTATTGACTGGTTTTATGACTCCCCGGGATGTGGGGATATATGAACATAGATTTTTTACCTCTAAAACAGGTTCATTCGGACCTCTCAATTCAATACCCCCCTAAGATCTCTTCATTTTTGGATCAATAGCCACTCGTAATCCGTCTCCAAAAAAGTTGCCTGCCAATACGGAAATCAGGATGGCTAGACCTGGGAAAAGCATCATGTATGGATTCACAAATATCATGCTGTATGCCTGATGCAGCATTCCGCCCCAGCTGACTTGAGGCGACTGCGCCCCCATGCCGAGAAAGCTTAATGAGGCTTCCACTAAAATGGCAAGACTGAAGCTAAAGGACGCCTGAACAATGATTGGAGATAATATATTTGGAAGGATATGTTTCATCATAATCCACAAAGGACCTGCACCTGATATTTTGGCCGCTTCCACATAGGGTTCCCTTCTGACTTGAAGGGTCTGCCCTCTTGCTAGGCGGGCAAATTGCGGCGTAAAGATAATGCCGATTGCAATCATCGCATTCCATAAACTAACACCTAATGCGCCGGTAATTCCCAGGGCAAGAAGAATAGCGGGAAACGATAATATGGCATCGACAATTCTCATGAAAATATCATCGACAATTCCGCCTAGATATCCCGAGATAATGCCAAGCGGAACTCCAACAAAAAGAGGAATTAAAATCGCCACAACGCCAGCTTGAATCGCTGCCTGCGCCCCCATCAGTACACGTGAAAACACATCACGGCCCAATTCATCCGTTCCAAACCAATACGTTCCGTCAGGTGGCAGCATGACTTTGGTTAAATCTTGCTTATTTGGATCAAAAGGAACAATCCAAGATGCAAATAGTGATAAGAATACTAAAACCAGCAAAAAAATCATACTTACGAATGCCAGCTTTTCGTTGAATAATCGTTGAAACATCAAACGGAATTGCATCAAGCCGCCTCCTTCTTATTTAAATTCAATCCTCGGATCCAAAACACTATATAATACATCGGTCACGAAATTGATAATCAATACCAAAATAACCATGACTAACACAACGCCCTGCAGCATCGGAAAGTCCCTCTGTAAAATGGAATTTACAGCGAGCTGTCCCATTCCCGGGATGGCGAATACTGTTTCGATGACGACGGTTGCCCCTAACATGTTCCCAAACAACAGTCCAGTTGTCGTGATAACTGGGAGCAGGGAATTCCGCAGTGCATGCTTCCAAATCACCGGCCAAAGCAATAAGCCTTTTGAATAGGCTGTGCGGATATAGTCCGATTCCAACACTTCAAGAAGCGATGATCGTAATTGCCTAGTGATTTGGGCTGCACCAAAAGCCCCTAAACAGATTGCTGGCAGGATGATGCTCTGGAAAAAGCCGCCTAGATTATCGGAAATACTTGTAAATCCTGTTGCTGGAAGCCAGCCAAGGTTTACACTAAATACAACGATAAGGAGCATTGCCAACCAAAAGTTAGGGATGGCCGTGCCGATTGTTCCCATAAATCTTGAAATATAATCCATCCAGCTATTCGGTTTAATGACCGATCCAATCGCAAAAATCATTCCAAATATAAACGAAAAGACGATGGAAGCGACGACAAGCTGAAAGGTAATACCAAGTCTTGAATAGACAGCATCACTCACAATCTCACCTGTAAAGAGAGAACGTCCCAAATCACCTTGAACCGCATTGGTAAGCCAATTCCAATACTGAATCAGTACGGGCTGATCCAGCCCAAGCTGACTTCTTAACAATGCTAATTTCTCTTCCGTCGCATTGTCTCCTAGAAGCGCCAGAGCAGGATCTCCCGGAATGATCAAGATGAGGGAAAAGACGATCAAAGTCGTTACAATTAGCATCGGGATAACATACATTAAACGCCGCAGTAAAAACTTAAAGAACATGGATCTCTTCCCCTCTCTACAATTCTATTGATCTAACCATAAGGTTGAGAATTTCGGTTTTCCAAGCAATGTCCCTTCAAAGCCTTTCACTTTCGTTGTCATGGCAGCGGTTGAAGGCTGGAACAAAATTGGCACTTGCATGGCTTCGTCTAATATAGAGATCTTGTTAATTTCTGCATACAATTTTGCCCGTTCCTTTTGATCGTAAGAAGCAGCGGCTTTTGAAATTAGTTCTTCCTTTTCCGATGTTGATTCACCGCCAGCATTATAGAAACCCTTTTGGCTTAGGAATAAATTGACGGTTTGCTGCGGGTCTGGCCGGCCAGTCCAAGACGTTAAGTTAGCAGCAATTTGCTTTTCGTTGAAATACAGCGCTACACCTTTTGTTAATTCCATTGGCTGGATATTAATATTAAATCCTGCTTCCTTTACCTGACCTTTTATTGCTTCTGCCAACCTTGTATAGAATGTGCTCGTAGGTACAAACATATCAAAGGTTACGCTGTCAACACCGGCTTGTTTTAATAGTTCCTTTGCTTTTTTCGGATCATATGAAATTTTTACATCTGGAGATGCTGCCCAATAGTCTTTTGGAAAGGTTTGATAGGCCGCTTCTCCTTCACCGAATGTTAACGCTTTAACCAATGCTTCCCGGTCAATGGCATATTCCAATGCCTGTCTGACTTCCTTTTTGTCAAATGGAGCCATTTTCGTATTGATGTACATATTATAGAAAGCAACCTTCATTTTCGTATCTAAAACGATATTCTTATCACTCTTTAATACCTGGCTGTTATCAGGCGAAACATTCCAATAGAATTGAATCTGGCCTGATTTAAGAGCATTTAAACGCGTATTTTCATCTGGCATAATCTTGGCTGTAATTTTATCCAAATATGGAAGCCCTTTTTGCCAATAATCTTTATTTGCTTCAAAGTCAATTTCCCCATTGCGGACCCATTTGACCATTTTATACGGGCCCGTACCTACCGGATTTTGGGCATAATCTGCACCGAATTTTTGAACAGCGGCAGGTGATACCATCATCCCCGAACGATCGGATAAGGCAAGAATGATAGAAGAATCTGGCTGTTTAAGATGTAATTTAACGGTATACTCATCTACTGCCTCTACAGATTCCACATTGGATAGATCGGAAACCTTTGAATCTTTGGAATTGATTCGTTCAATATTAAACTTCACTGCTTCTGCATTAAATTTGGTGCCGTCGTGGAATAAGACATTTTCTTGGAGGTGCAGGACAATCGTTTTATCGTCCGGTGTATCCCAGGATTTTGCAAGTCCTGGCTCAGCCTCTAAATTTGCGTTGTAGTTTACCAGTGTGTCATAAACAGGATAAAGAAGTGCGTGGTCATTACCGGAATTACCTAAAATCGGGTCATAGTTACTTATATCAGAATCATAAGCAACAACAATACTTCCACCCTTTTTCGGTTCGGCTTTCGTTGTCTCCCCCGACGTTTTTCCTGAAGTTTGATTAGTCGTTGAATTCTTTTGTGAGCATCCAGCGACAAGCAGAAGAATTGCTAAAAATAGGGCAACAAATAGTTTACTAGATTTCATCATATGAAACCTCCTTAATAAGTGGGGTTTGACGGGCAAGTAAGCGCAAATATTCGTGTTAGGGCTGGATGGTGCTAATCAAACTTAATTAGGACATCTCCTTCGTTTACAAAATCTCCTTCATTTACCGATACTTCACTAACTGTCCCCTGCGCTTCTGCTGTAATGGGTATTTCCATTTTCATGGATTCCAAAATGACGACATCTTCACCAGGAGAAATCGTATCCCCTTCTTTTACTAGGACTTTAAAAACGTTGCCTGCCATATACGATGTGATGGAACTCATCTTATTTGCCACCTCCTTCTAAACAATCGCTTAAAGAAAGCGATTTCAAAAATTGTCGATTTGTGTCTGAATATTCAGTATTTACTTAAAGTATATAAAATTGGTAGAATTGACACAATGTAGGTTCATTTACATTTTAGGTAATATAAATAGAGTTTTTTACATTGAGGTGTTGTAAAGTGCTTAACCATTCTTTTCTAAGGACATTTCTAAAAAGGAAATTTTCCTTATCTTCCTATCAAATTTGGATTTATTCTCCCATGGAACACAAATGGGAGCTAATCGACAGCTATGCTTCTGATATTGAAAATAACGATTCCTCCGCACAGGAACTATCGCCTTTAAAACTGGCTCATCAAACCATTATTATGCTAGATTACCCACAGGGCTATAAAGTATATCTTTTATCCTCTGAAGAAAATATCACCCAAGAAAAAGAAAATATTGATATTTTTTATCATCTTTTATACCCCATATATACACAGTACGCTTTGAAATCGAAAAATTTAGAAATGGAAAAGCTGATTGAAGGAGTACAAAACATCACCTCCTCGCTCGACTTAGATGTGCTGCTGACAAAAATTCTTGATAATGTAGCCAGCATCATCCCTGGTGCTGACACAGCGGCCTTTTGGCTTTATAATCCAGTCATCGACCGGCTCGTTTGCAAGGCTTATAGGGGCTGGAAAATGGAAATTGAACAAGTAAAATATAGAGTTGGAGAATCAGTGACCGGGAAAATATTTTTAGATGGCAAACCGCGCATCTATAACTCCTTTCGCGAGGCAAATGAAGCTATGAAAGGGACTTCCAAGAAAAATGATGAACTTTTGAAAAAAGCTTTTCACGGAGGGAACGTAAACGCAACCATCTCAGTTCCCGTTAGTTTTCACAATGAAATTATTGGAGTTTTAGGAATACATCGGGTTAATCTTGAACATGAAATTACTGACTGGGATCTTAAACTATTAAAGGGACTGACTGCTCAAATTGCCATTGCCATCGAGAATGCCCGCCTTTTTACGGAAATAAACAGGAAAAATCAGGTCCTCATTAAACAGAATGAAGTGCATGCCACACTGACTCAGTTATCCATCCAAAATAAAGGGATTGATGCAATAGTCAAAGAGTTGACCCGAATGCTAGGAATGTCTTTAATTTTTGTCGATCTTTTAAAGAACGAATATTTCCCTGGCAGAGCTTTTTTATCCTTCAGTATGGAGGAATTAACACAGATTATCGGCGCAAAAAACTATCCGATATATGTAGATCTTTATGACCATGATGAGAAATATTTTTTTATCTATCCAATTATTACTGACAGCACTTGTACTGGCTGCCTAATAGTTTCTGCCGAGCGCTCAATTACTCAGCTCGAACACATGATTATTGAACGTGGCGGATCCGTATTGGCACTAGAATTGGCAAAACGGCAGTCCCTTACAGAATTCTACTTTAAAAAAACAAGTGATTTTTATCAAAATCTATTAAGAAAAGAAGCACCACGTCTTCTCTATAAACAAGGGCTTGATATAGGAATTGATTTAAATAATTACCTTTGCACAACGATCATCGAACTAACCAATTTTATTGACCATCATGTTTTGCAAACAAGTATTCACCGATTAGTTTCCAGGATCAAATCCAAGCTTACCGGGCTGGAAAAGATCGTTTTCGGAAATAGCAACAAAGTAATGCTTCTATTAACGTTTAAAACCATTAATGCTTTTCCGAGAGTCCTGAATAATATTAAAGAAATATTAAAAGAGTGGGAACAAAATGAAGGTGTGGCACTAAGGGCAGGAGTTGGCGGGGTGTATAAGGGTATAGAATCTGTCTATAAAACCCATAATGAAGCAGCTAGAGCCATTGCCTATTTAAGCTCCAGACATCGTTCTGGATTAATGGAATTTTCGGATATCGGCATTAACCGCCTCTTTTTAAATCAATCCAAAGAGGAAATCGAGAGATTTTTAGAAGAAATCTTTGGACCGCTAAATTCTAATAAACTGAGAAATAATGATTTGGAAAAAACATTAATCACTTATGTTCAAACGAATCAATCGGCGGTGAAAACGGCCGAGCTCCTTCATGTTCACATCAATACTTTGTATCAGCGGCTGAAAAAAATTGAGGATCTGTTAAGTGTTTCTCTTGAGGAACCTGAAAACAGATTGAAAATTCAGCTTGCCTGTCATTTAAAGGAGTCATTTTTTTAAATGTCCACTAGATTGTTTTCCGATTTATTCATTATCATTGTGTTATACTGAATGATAGATGATTGGAAAGAAGAAAAAGGAAGGCGAAGGGTATGTCCATCAGTAGTCGTTTTTCTGTAGGAATTCATATATTATCCTTGTTGGAAGTTAATAAAAATGAAGTCAATACTTCTGAATTTATTGCTAAGAGTGTTAACACAAATCCTGTAGTGATTCGAAAAATCATTGGGATGTTGAAGAACGCCGGTTTGGTCCATGTTAGGCCCGGTGTTGCCGGCGCAGACTTGGCAAAGGGCTTATCAGAAATAACATTATTGGATGTTTACAAGGCAGTTAATGTTGTATCAGATAATGAGTTGTTTAGCATCCATGAGGAGCCAAATCCGGCATGTATGGTCGGGAGAAATATTCAAGATACAATTGGTCCACTTTTCTCCACTGCGCAATTGGCTATGGAAAAAGTTCTGGCTAATGTAACGATCGAGGATGTTGTAAAAGGAATTTTGGAGAAGGAAAACCAAGCTCAATAAAAAAGAGCACTTTGTGAAACATCACGAGTGCTCTTTTTTTCACCTATTTTATCTTATCCAGAGCTTCTACCAGTGTTTTTACTAAAAAATTCAAATCCTTTTGTTCAATACTTAATGGCGGTGCCATGGTAAGAACGTTGTTATATCCGGCTACTGTTGCCCCGTTTTTACCAATGATAATGCCTTTTTCCTTGCAGCCGGCAATCACCTGGTTAACAAGGCTGACGTCCAGAGGCTCTTTTGTGCCCTTATCTTTTACTAGCTCGATACCAACTAATAGGCCTTTTCCACGGACATTGCCTACATACGGGTGGTCTTTGAGAAGGCCATTTAAATCATTTAACAATTGTTCTCCTAAATCCCGGGACCTATCAAAAAGCTTTTCTTTTTCCAAAATTTCGAGGTTTTTCAAAGCTAAAGCGCATGCTGCCGGATTTCCTCCAAATGTGTTGACATGACGGAAATAGTCGTATTCCTCGGTTCCTTTAAACGCTTCATATATATCTTTGCGTACAGCGGTTGCCGAAAGCGGCAGATACGCACTTGTTATACCCTTTGCCATCGTAATAATGTCAGGTTTGACTCCATAATTCATAAAACCAAACGGCTTGCCTGTACGGCCAAATCCACAAATGACCTCATCGACAATGAGAAGCGCTCCATGTTTTTTGCATACTTCATGGGCTGCCTTCATATATCCATCTGGTGGTACGAGAACGCCGCCGCCTGTAATAATTGGTTCCATGATCATTGCAGCGATCGTTTCACTTAACTCCCAGGTCATCGTTTTATCGATTTCCTGAACGGAGGATAATTTCATTGGATCCGTAACATTCGTATTATCACGGTAGGAATCCGGAGGCGAGACATGAATGAAACCAGGTGCAAGCGGTTCATATTTATATTTCCTTTGCGCCTGACCGGTAGCTGCAAGCGTACCAATTGTGTTTCCGTGGTACCCACGGTATCTTGAAACAATCTTGTAGCGATTATGTTCACCTTTTTGCTGGTGGTATTGGCGCACGATTTTAAACGCAGTTTCATTTGCTTCGGAGCCGCTGTTCGAGAAGAAAATTACATATTCGTCTCCGAGCATTTCGTTTAACTTTTCAGCCAGTTTTATTGCTGGAACATGGCTTTGTGATAAGGGAAAATAGGCCAATTCCTTTAATTGTTCATACGCTGCATCGGCCAGCTCCGTTCTTCCGTAGCCAATATTTACACACCAGAGGCCAGACATCGCATCCAAATAACGTTTTCCGTCTACATCAGTCACCCACGAGCCTTCTGCCTTCTCGACAACAATCGTCGCATCTGGGCTGTAAGGCCGCATCGCATGCCAAACATATTTATCATCTTTGTCTAACAACTTTTCCTGCGAACGATCCGTATGAACCATAAAATCCCCTCCAATTCTTACAGTTATTTTATAGTTATGCTTCAAACCGAGAAGTGATCATTTTCTTCCTAGTATAGAAATTTAGCCCGTCTTTTCCATTAACGTGTAGGTCACCATAGAAGGAGTCCTTCCATCCGGAGAATGGGAAGAAAGCCATCGTGGCTGGCACTCCTACATTGATTCCCAGCATGCCTGCATCTGCCTCTTCACGAAACTTTCGGACGGCTTTGGCGCTGTTTGTGTATATGGTCGCTCCATTTCCATAACGGGACCTGCGAATAAATTCCAAGCCTTCATCCAAATCTTTGGCACGGAGCAAACTTAAAACAGGTGCAAAAATTTCATCCTTGGCAATCGTCATTTCAGGATCGACATGGTCAAAGATAGTCGGTCCTAAAAAGTTGCCCTTTGGATGGTCACTCATTTCCTTGCGTCCATCCCTGATTAGATCAGCACCTTCGGATAATCCTTTTTCAATATAACTAAGCACTTTATCACGGTGTTCCTTGCGAATAACCGGGGTTAATAAAACTTCTTCATCCATGCCGTTACCGATATTTAACTTGTCTGCTTCTCTCTTTAATGCTGCAACAAACGCGTCATTATCTCCGACGACAACGACTGCACTGCAGGCCATACAACGCTGTCCGGCGCTGCCAAAGGTTGCACTCATTACATGCTGAACAGCCCTATCGATATCCGCATCTGGCATGACAATATGATGGTTTTTTGCACCGGAAAGGGCTTGAACCCGTTTGCCTTCCCCAGCAGTCCGCTCATATACATACTTCGCTACCGGCTGAGATCCGACAAACGAAATGGCCGCAACGTCCTTATGTTCAATTAATCCATTTACCACATCATGCGCTCCGTGAACGACATTTAAAACCCCCTTCGGTGCTCCCGCCTCCGTAAATAACTCTACTAATCTATTGGCTAAAATAGGAGTACGTTCAGATGGCTTTAACACAAACGTGTTTCCGCAAGCGATGGCGAGTGGGAACATCCACATTGGCACCATCATCGGAAAGTTAAATGGTGTGATTCCTCCGACGACCCCTAATGGATAGCGGAACATTTCCGAATCAATGTCTTCGGCGATTCCTGACAAAGTCTCGCCCATCATTAATGTTGGCGCCCCGCACGCGAACTCAACACACTCAATTCCGCGCTGCACCTCGCCATACGCTTCGTTGTAAGCCTTGCCATTTTCTTGGACAATTAAGCGGGCCAATTCCTCGTGGTTCTCTGTTAATAGATGATGATATTTGTAGAAAACACGGGCTCTTTTCGGTACAGGAACGTTCTTCCATTTCTTAAAAGCCTCTTTCGCTGCTGCAACTGCCAAATCCACATCATCCTTTGTTGAAACCGGCACCTTGATTAATAGTTCATTTGTCGCCGGATTCGGTACATCCAGCGTCACTTCGCTGCTTGAATTGACCCATTCACCATTAATATAATTTTTTAAAACGGTTGTATCATTTTTTGTTACGCTCATCCTAGATCCTCCATTTTTTAAAATTTATTTATAAGTTGATTATCTCTTATCCATAAAAAGCAATCATTAGACATTTTGTAAAACGACTAAGTGCATTTCTTCGACAGTGTGAACATCCTCATCAAAAAATAGAATAGCCCTCTGAATCTCCCCTTCAACGGACCCGATTGAGTTTACTCGGCTGGGAAGCTGCTAGATAATCATGTACGAGCAGCATAAATTCAATCGCCACCCGCTTCTCGCGTTCCATAAAATCCTCACCAAGAAGGTTTTCCAGCTTTTGCAGGCGATGATAAAGCGTCTGCCTCACTATATATAATTTATTGGCTGTCTCTTGTTTGGAGCCGTTACATTCTAAATAAGCCTTCAAGGTTTCTAACAGCTTTGCATTATATTTTTGGTCGTATTGAATGACAGGCTGCAGGTACTCTGAGGCCAATTCCTGCAAGTCGGTTTGCTTGCTAAGCTGGGAAATAAGTCTATATAAATGCAAATCTTCATAAAAATGATAGATTTGCTGATGTGACATATTTTTTTGAATCCGCAGTGTTTCCTTGGCAGTTTGATAGCTTTTATGTACCTCGCATAATGAATCTGAAAACTTCCCTGCAGCGGCAGTAAACCGAGCTGATGTTTGCTTACGGAAAAATTCGGAATTTCGGATAGAGTCAATTGAATTTTTAACCCGATCCTTCAAATTCTTCTTGTCCCGGTTATTGATAAGGATAAAGATCAGTTCATTCCTTTTTTCAACGATAAAAACAGTGAAGCCGTTTTGTTCAAAAACCGAGCGAAATAATAGCTTCAGATAGGTTGCGTCATGACTAGATTTATCTTTTACCGGGAAAAGCCTCGAAATGACCACTACCGCTTTATTTGTTTTTACCGTCAACCCATTTTCAACGAGGTATTCCTGAATATCTTCGAGTGAATGCTCACCTTCAAGCCAGCCGTGCAGCCATTCGAATTCCTCTGCCCGCTTCTTTTCCTCCACATATAAATCCCTTAATAAATGCTGGGCTAAAGCTGTCGCGGTTCGGTCCAGAATTAATAAATCGTATTCGCTGATCGGAATATCTGCTGAATAGATCGCTAATTCTGCGTATGACTGCCCGAATAAAAATACAGGTACAGAAGCGATGCGATCGCTTCCCTGTTCTTTTGTAGTTTGCATCTGCTCCAGAATATGGGCTTGTTCTTTCGAGGAGATATCCGGAACAAATTCATAACCCTGATTTTTTAGACGAAAAATAATTTGAACATCTAATGCTGAAAAGATAAATTGCAAAATGTCCTCATACGCTTCAATGGTCAGAAGCCGTTTATTTAGGCTTTGCGAATAATTTTCTAAATCGGAAATTTTTTTGTACTGCTGGCTGATAATCACGGAATGAATGTCCTGGGTGATTTCAACAAACGGGACCTCCTCTTGAAAAATGATAATTGGGAATTGGTGTTCATTGGCAAGTGAAATGACTTCTTCGGGAATTTCCGAAATATAAGTATCCATTTCAATGCATAATCCTGCTGCCTGGTTTTCAATAAACTCTTTCACCATGGAAATAAAAAGACTGGGCTGATCCTTCCAAGCAACACCCGTTGATAAAATCAGTTCTTGGCCTTTTAAGAGATTCCGAATACTGATCACTTCTACTACATGCACCCATTTGACAATTCGGGTCACCCCCTCCTGTCCGGCAATGATACGTGTATTGTCAAAGTGCTTTCTTTCTAAAATATCTAACACTTTAAGCTGGAATTGTTCTTTCATCCCGCAGTTCTCCCCTAAAAATGTCAGCTATATTTCGGAAAAGGACTGGCTCGAGGCCAATCCATTTCCGAAACCATTATTTGCCCATTGAGTTCTGTTTGATCAAAAGGCTGGAAAAATATTTTCGGGCATTTGCATTGCTAATCAACAAAGTTTCAGTAACGTTACCATTTGGATGAACAAATTCAACAGTAGCCCCATCCAAATGCTCATTTACAGAATGTATTCGATATCCCTTTTGCATGAAAAAGTCTATTTTGTCCCTTTCCGCAAGAAATTGTTGATGCTCAGACATGTCCCGCCTCCTTAAAATAAATCTAGATTTTCAGGGATTTCTTCGGTAACAGTTTCATGAATGGAATCTTCCTCAATCACCCAGTCCCTTCCGACAGATATTCCTAAATATTTTTCATCCCTTGGCTCTTCAATCTCAGCCTGGCGGTAAAGTTTAAACCACCAATATTTAGCAAGAACATAATAAACGGCTGCACCTGCAAGAAAGCCTACGAGAAAGCCATATTCCGGAACAAAATAAGATGCTACTGCCCCAATAATCCAAGCAATAAAACCGGCAGCGTTTACTCCGCCAAGGTATTTAAATTGCCCATGATCTTCATATAGTTCCGGAACATTGACCCTTCTTTTTCGAATCAGATAGTAATCGGCAAACAAAATACCAACTATAGCCGAAAGGATTCCCCCTACAAATAAAAGAATCGGGATAATAACACCAAACAGCTCCCACGGCTGGACGACCGTTCCGACGATGCCAGCTGTAATTACACCTGCCCAAAACGGAAACTTAGGACCGCCCACGTTGGAAAAAATGGTCGCAGCTGGGACAACATTGGCGGCTGTATTGGTTGACCATTGAGCCAACACAATCATTAATAGTAAAATAGCAAGAATGAAACCGCCGGCAGCCTTCTGCAGAGCCACCACAGGATCATAATTTAGTACCGCAATATATGAAACTGCACCGATAATAATCATAAAAGTCTGTGTTAATGGCATCGCAACAAGGTTACCAATCAACGAGCCTTTATTCCGCTTAAACCAGTTCTTTTCATTGGCAGGTGCCTTGATAAACCGAGATATCGTTGGAATATCAGCGCTTAAGGTCGCCCAAAAGCCCATGTTAGAAAAAATAACGACTAAAAACGCCGTAAAAGCAGCTCCGCCCGTAACTGGTGATTCGACCCAGCTCCAAATCTCCCTTCCGGCTGCTGAGGCCTGGTCTGATAACGACACATACATCCAAAGAGAGATAATAAGAATAATCGGCGCTGCCAAATCGGCAAACCGCTCAATCGATTTAATTCCCAAAGCGGTGTTGACCAACTGAACAATTGCAAAAATAAGGAAGCAAATAAACCAGTTATCAAAGTCAAATAAAATATTTAAAATACCGTTCATTGCCGTTGCCCCAAAATAGGTGTTAATCCCAAACCACATTGACGCAGTCACACCACGGGTAACTGAAGGAATATGCGTTCCGATGGTGCCGAATGGCGCCCTCATATAGACCGGAAAGGATAACCCATGTTCAATCCCAATGTCCGCAATTAAAGAGATGAAGAAACCGATAGCAAGACTACCGATAATCGTTGCAAGGATTACCCAAGGCAGCGACAGGGTCATGACCCCCGCTCCGCCAATGGCGAAGGTGGCAAGAACGACGACCATCCCCACCCACATAAAGGAGTAGCCTAAATTGGTGATTTTCCGGTCCTTTTGCTGGATGGGCAATAAATCGGGTGATTTTAAATGGCTTTTTTTCATATGAACACTCCAATTCGGTTAATTTTTTTAAAAAAAATTAATGAAAACAACCGACATGAACAATTCATTTAAGGTGCAATCACTCGAGCACGCCCGAGCAATTGCAGGAGTGTAAGATAGGTTTGCTAGATTGATAGTGTTTCATTCTGATTTAACGGTGTGGTTGAACTATATTTCGCCCTTTTCAAGTATTGACCAGAGCCTGGCTTGCCTACGAATTGCTTGTCGCGGACCACGTATTCGCCGCGGACTAGAACGGAAACTGGCTCTCCAGTGACTTTCATTCCTTCAAAGGCATTGTAATCAACTGCCATATGATGGGTTTCAGCTGAAATCACCCGCTCTATGTTCGGGTCAAAAATGACAATGTCGGCATCCGCACCGACAGCAATTGTTCCCTTTTTCGGGAAGAGACCAAAAAGCTTGGCAATCCGCGTCGAGGTAATGTCAACAAACTGATTTAGACTGATTCTTCCCTTCTTTACCCCCTCCGAAAATAAAATGGTAAGACGATCTTCAATCATTGGTCCCCCATTTGGAATCTTCGTAAAATCGCCACGTCCCAGGTCCTTTTGGCCATTGAAATCAAATGAGCATTGGTCAGATCCCAATGTTTGCAGCTGGCCGCTTTTTAATGCATTCCAAAGGACATCTTGATTCCATTTTTCACGGAGTGGCGGTGACCAGACGTATTTCGCACCTTCGAAATTCGGTTTTTCCAAATAGCTTTGATCAAGAACTAGATATTGCGGGCAGGTTTCACCCCAAACCTCATACCCTTTAGCCCTCGCTTCCGCAATTTTTTCAACCGCATCCGCACAGGAAACATGGACGACATATAATTGAGAATTGGCCAGACCGGTAAAGCGGGCAGCGCGGCCAGTCGCTTCACCCTCCAACTCCGGCGGTCTTGTTAAGGCATGATAAATCGGATCCGTTTTCCCTTCTGCGAGGGCCTTTTTCGTTAAGTAATCAATAACATCCCCGTTCTCGGCATGGACCATGACCAGTGCGCCTAGTTCCTTTGCCGTCACAAGCGTCTTAAATAAGGTCTCATCATCTGCTTGGAAGACGTTTTTATACGCCATAAACACTTTAAAGGAGGTGATTCCTTCCTCATTTATGACTTGAGGTAATTCATTAAGTACTTGATCATTGATTTCGCTAATCATGAGGTGGAAGCTATAATCAATGACGGCTTTATTATTGGATTTGTTATGCCAGGTTTGAATCGCATTTTTCAAGGGTTCACCCTTATTGGTCAGGCAAAAATCGATGATCGAGGTTGTGCCTCCGAAGGCAGCTGCGATCGTTCCCGATTCAAAGTCATCCCTCGTTACAGTACCGCCAAATGGCATGTCTAGATGGGTGTGTGGGTCAATTCCTCCGGGAAAGACGAGGCAGCCTTTTGCGTCAATCACTTCTGCTCCAACAGCCGAAAGATTGGCGCCAATTTGTGTGATTTTGCCGTCTTCAATTAAAATTTCTCCTTTAAACGTATCTGCCGCTGTAACAATCGTTCCGTTTTTAACGATTTTTTTCATTGGTTTGGCCCCTCCTAATCTATCATTTAGTTGTATCCACTTTGCAAGTTACGGCTGCGTTAATAGCAGCCTGACGTTCATTCCAAGTCATGGGCGGCATTTCATTCGGGACTTCAATCATATCAATTGCCCCATCTACCGGACAGACAATCGCGCATAAGTTGCAGCCGACACAATCCTCTTCCCGCACTTTCAGATAGTTTTTTCCTGATGTATCAGAAAGCATTTCAATACATTGATGCGATGTATCCTCACAGGCTATATAACATTTGTTACAGTTAATGCAAACATCCGTATTGATTTTCGCTACGATATTGTAGTTCAGATCAAGATTTCCCCAATCCGAGTATTTCGGCACTGATTTGCCGATAATGTCGGAAACAGCAGCAATGCCCTTGCCGTCTAAGTAATGATTCAGCCCCTCAATCATATCCTCGACAATCCGGAAGCCGTGATGCATTGCGGCGGTACAGATTTGAACTCCGGTTGCCCCCATCAGCATAAATTCAACCGCATCTCGCCAGTTGGAGATGCCGCCGATTCCGGAAATCGGGACATTGATTTGTGGATGTCTGGCGCACTCTGCCACCATATTTAAGGCAATTGGCTTTACGGCAGGACCGCAATAACCGCCATGGGCACCCTTCCCAGCGACATGCGGGATCGTATTCCAAGTATCAAGGTCCACGCCCATAAGGCTGTTTATCGTGTTAATCATACTAATCGCATCGGCACCGCCGTTACAAGCCGCTTCCGCAGTTGCTGTAATATCGGTAATATTAGGAGTTAGCTTAACGATAACTGGCGTTTTTGCCACTTCTTTTACCCATAAGGTTTGTTTTTCTACAAGGGCCGGCACCTGGCCTGAGGCTGAACCCATGCCCCGCTCTGCCATGCCGTGCGGACATCCGAAATTCAGCTCAAGTCCATCGACCCCGACATCCTCCACACGTTTGACAATTTCGTGCCATTTTTCCTGCTTTGGCTCAACCATAAGAGAGGCGATGATGGCATGATTCGGGAATTTCTTTTTCGTTTCATAGATTTCCTTTAAATTTACATCGAGCGGCCGGTCGGTAATTAATTCAATATTGTTAAAGCCTGCGACCCGCTGGCCGTTAAAACTGATGGCAGCAAAGCGGGAGCTTGTATTCAGTATGGGATCCCCTAGCGTTTTCCAGACAGCCCCTCCCCACCCTGCCTCAAAGGCCCGTTGAACCTGATAGCCTGAATTTGTCGGTGGTGCAGACGCCAGCCAAAATGGATTTGGCGATTTGATCCCTGCGAGGTTAATCCGTAAATCAGCCATCAAATTTCCCCCTTTAAAGTTTTTCACGAGATTAATAAACTCGGGTCAAGTAGTTCCCACCGTAGTAAATTGTTTGTGAATGGCATAAGCAACTTCTTTCCCTTGCTGGGCAGCCGTCACAACCATGGCTTCCCCTTGTCCTTTGCCAAAAATCACATCGCCGCAGGCAAATACCTTTGGATTTGATGTCTGCAATGTAACCGGGTCAACCTTAACCACACCTCCGTCGTGCTTCAGTCCAAACTGGTCAATTAAGGAGAGATGCCTTGTTTGTCCGATAGCTTTTACCACAGCATCAACCGGAATGACATGTTCTGAGCCGGCAACCGCAACAGGACGGCGCCGTCCATCCGCCTCAGGTTCACCTAGCTTCATCTTTAAACACTCAATTCCTGTCACCTTGCCGTTCTCATTTCCAATAATCCTTTGCGGTGCAGTCAGCCAGCGGAATTCGACACCATCCTGTTTGGCAAACTCATATTCAAAATCGTAGGCTGTCATTTCATCCGCCGTTCTCCGATAGAGGATTTTCACGTTTTCAGCCCCTAGCCGAATGGAACAGGTCGCACCGTCAATGGCTGTATTCCCTGCGCCAATTACAACAATGCGTTTACCTACAAAATCATTCGACATTACTCCATCCTTGGTTTTTTTGACAAATTCAATGGCATCATAAACCCCATCCAGCTCCTCGCCTTCTATGCCAAGGTCTGGCACATGACCCATCCCAGCCGCAAGGACGACATGATTGAACCCTTCCATTAATTCTTCAACCGAAATGTCCCTTCCAACCACCGTATTGGTTCGAATGGTGACATCTAATTTTTCCACCTGCTCAACTTCCCAGAAGGAAATCCGCTGCGGTAACCGGAACGAAACAATACCATACGTATTTAGTCCACCCGCCTTTTCAGCTGCTTCAAAAACAGTCACCTCATAACCTAGCCGAGCAAGCTCACTTGCCGCTGACAATCCGGCTGGACCTCCACCAATTATGGCAACCTTCCTTCCGTTTGCTTCACCTTTTGCAAATAGAGTTGTATTATTGTGGATAGCCCAATCTGTTGAATAGCGCTGTAGATTGCCAATCATGATCGATTTTGTGGAGTGATTCAGGACACATGCACCCTCACAGAGTTCCTCTGTCGGGCATACTCTTGCGCAGCTTGCTCCTACTGGGTTAGCAGACATAATCGCTTTTGCAGATCCAAGCAAGTTTCCTGAGGCAATTTTTTTAATAAAGGCAGGAATATTGATGCCTGTGGGACAGGCTTTGATACATGGGGCATCATAACAGTAGAGGCAGCGATTAGATTCTTCGATCGCTTCTTGATTCGTAAGTCCCGGCTCAACCTCTCGAAAGTTTTTTTGAAGATTCGTTAAGGAAATTCGTTGTATTTTTTCGATTGCCAAGTAAAAGCCCTCCCTTTTTGTTCATAGAGACAACATTAATGAAAGCGCTTTAATATATAAATTTTTTTAACCCCCTTTTTCAATATATATTTTACAAAACTGTGCATACTCCATTTATTTTACAGTTTGTAAATCGGCATTACACCTTACATCCTGTTAAATAGTTCTACCTATTCTTTAATCACTATGTAAAAAGAATCCTATCAGATACACAAATATTATTAGCTGTACTTTTTTCTGAATACTTTTTCAATTTAACACAATTCATCTGAAAATATTGTAAAAAAATGACGTATGGTCAATTTTCCTTACAAACTTTTTTATCGACACTTTTTTCAAGCCAAAAAAAGTGCTCCAAAAGGAGCACATACATACTGTTAGGCGTTGAAATATTTGACAAGTTCGATAATCATTGCACCCATTCTTTCATTTTCGGGAACTACGAGACGGTTTACACCTTCTTCTCTTAAGGCTTCAGCGGTCACTTTTCCCACTGCCGCGGCTACTATGTTTTTATTCAAAGAATGTACTATACGATCATAAATATTTTGCTCCCTAGCATAATCAAAAAGCGAGTGAACCTGTGTTGCCGTAGTAAAACATACAGCATCACACTCAATAATCATTAATTCTTGAGACAATTTTTCAACAATCTCCTGCTCAGGCGCGATGTGCTGATAAGGGAGGATTTTTTGGACCGCCCCGCCTCGGCTTTCAAAAAACGCCGTTAACGTCGGTGCTAATTCCCCGTGCAGCTGTATCATAATCTTTTTATTGGAAAAATCGTAGGACTCAAGTGCTTGAGCTAATCCCTTTGTAGTGCCATCCTCTGCTGTGACAACCGGTTGTACCGCTAATTTTTTTAGCGCCGAAATCGTTTTATAGCCTCTTACCGCCACCTTAGCCTCACGCAGTCTTTTTAAGAAAAGCTCCTCTAAACCGAGCTTTCCCGCTAAGCTAACAAGTGTTTCGGTTCCAATTCCGGTTGTAAGGATTACCCAATCAGCCCCATTTTCTACAAATTTCACTAAGTCAGGCTCCACTTCCTTTTCAGCTAAAAAAACTGTCCCTTGGAGGGGCCGGATAATTGGAATTCCGCCTTGTTTCTCAATGATCGTACTAATCTCTTCGATTTTTCTTGAACCACAAACAACTATCTTCTTTCCTTGCAACCCTTTTTCGTTCATATTTAACACCTTCTTATTTATGTATAAGCTCATATAATTTTTCCAAGCCATCTAATAGTCTTGGTGATGGACGGCAGTATAGTTCTTCCTCGAGGATGAGAATATGATCATCTGTCAAATAGTTTAAGCGTTCATAACCGGGCCGCTTCTTGACAACATTCTTTTGAACCTTCTCCCTACGGACTCCGACCCAGGCGAGACAAATAAAGTCAGGCTCCCGGTTTAAAACATCCTCCCAATCGGTCTGAACACTTGCCAATTCCACATCTGCATAAACGTTCTTTGCACCTGCAGCCACTGAAATTTCAGTCAGCCAATTTATTTTTCCCGGCGTGAAAATCGGTTTTGGCCACCATTCCCAATATAATGTAGGACGATTCGTTACCTTGGCGGCTAAGGATTTAATAGCTTCAAGCCTTTCGCAAAATTTCTTCGCAGCCGTCGTCCCCCGTTCCGGCATTCCAAGTATTTCAGCGGTTATAATTAAGTCCCGCTCAATATCGTTTAATGATTGCGGGTTTAAAACAATATGAGGAATCCCCCGCTCCTTAAGGGCCTCTACATTTTTCTCCATTCCGGGTACACTTAGTGAAGCCAGAACCATATCTGGCTGCAGCTCTTCAACTAAGTCCATATTTATTGATAAATCGGGCCCCAATTTAGGCAGACCTGAAACAGATGCAGGCCAATCTGAAAAATCGTCAACACCCGCTAAAAGGTGTGTCAATCCCAGGTACTCCATCAGTTCTGTATTACTCGGACATAACGAAATCACTCGCAAAGCTTACATCTCCTTCCGAAACATCTCTTCTTTTCATTATATATAAAAACCAGGCATCCGAAAGGAATACCTGGTAAAAAGTTTGGTGGAGGATTAATTTCCTGCTAATTTTGTTGTTGCCTTGGTACCTGCCGGCTTTGTTTCACCAGGATCTTCCGCCTGCTTTGCCCGCTTAATAAAGAAGGCGAGAACGAGTGCAACCGCCGAAATGGCTGTCGCAAAGACGAAGGAGTAATTAATTCCATCTAACATGGCTTTCATCATAATTTCTTGTTTCATTTGCGAGATAACTTCCGGTGTCGGTGCCTGTGCAGCGTTCTTCAATGTTGCCTGAGCAGCCGCTCCAAGTTCTTCTGCCTTTGAAGTTGTCCGGTTGGTCATTACCGTTACTAACAAGGCTGTACCAATCGCGCCAGCCACCTGGTTTAAAGTATTGTTCATTGCTGTACCATGTGGATATAAGCGGGCTGGTAATTGGTTTAAGCCATTAGTTGATACCGGCATCATGACCATCGACATGCCAAACATGCGGACGGAATATAGAATAATCAAGTGTGTATACGAAGTATGCAGCTCAAGTTTAGTAAACATAAAAGTTGTTACTGTCAATATAGTTAAACCGGTAAGAGCCAAGATACGGCCGCCAAACTTATCAAACAGTTTTCCTGTGATTGGCGACATGATTGACATCAAAATTGCTCCAGGGAGCAGCATTAAACCGGCATCCATAGGTGATATACCGCGAATGGTCTGGACATAAATCGGCAGTAAAATCATTCCTGAAAACAATGCCATATTGACAACCATGGCGATTGCAGAAGATAAAGCAAACATTGGGTATTTATAAACACGGAAATTCAGTAAAGGACTTTCTTGTTTTAATTGTCGCAAAATAAACACGATCAAGCAGACAACCCCAATAATAATTGAGCCATAGACAATCGGGTCATCCCAGCCTCCTTGGCCCCATGTACTGCCGCCTGTATCGCCTGAAGTATTTCGCTTTCCAGCGGAACTAAATCCATAAAGGATTCCGCCAAAGCCAAGACTAGATAGCGCAAGTGAAATTAAATCAATACGCATATTCATTTTTTCTTTTTTATCCTTCAGTAAGAAAAAGCCGATTAATACAACAACGACTGCTATTGGTGTAATAAAGTGGAAGAGCATTCTCCAATCATAATGTTCAATAATCCAGCCTGAAAGTGTAGGCCCGATGGCTGGTGCGGACATTAAGATAAGACCGAACACCCCCATTGCAGTTCCCCTTTTTTCAACAGGAAAGCTTACTAACATAACATTCATCAACAGCGGCATTAAGATTGCAGAACCTGAGGCCTGCAGCATCCGCCCGCCTAATAATATAGGAAAAACGTGGGCAGTTCCTGCGAGAATTGTTCCAGCCAAAAATAATAGCATTGCCGATAAGAACAATCGTCGAACAGAATATTTTTGAATTAAATAAGCCGTGGAAGGAATTAAAATTCCGTTAACTAGCATAAAGCCAGTGGTCAACCACTGCACAGTTGATGCTTCCACATCTAAGTCCTTCATAATCGAAGGCAAAGCAATATTTAATAATGTATTATTTAAGAACGCAATAAAAGCACCGACCATTAAAACCGCTATAATGCCATATGGCGGCCGGCCGGACTTATTTATGGTTTGATCCATTCTATTTCCCCCTATAAACTAGTTGTTCATTTTTTTATACCCCTGTTTCATACTTACATAATAATATACGCGCTGTTCAATTTTTGCAATAAAAAAATCTGCGCGTTTTATTGGTTTGTAAACTAGTAAAAATTCAGGTACTATGATTTTATACACTCAGTACAAAAAAAAATCAAGGTGATAAATGATGAATGATCGAAAAAAGCATGTTGTCAAAATGGCACATCAGCTATTTATTGATAAAGGGTTTCAGTCAACATCGATTCAGGATATTTTAGAGTACAGCGGCATTTCCAAAGGGACCTTTTATAATTACTTTTCCTCAAAAAATGAATTATTACTTGCAATATTTAATTCAGTCTATTCTGAGTTAGAAACAAGACGAAATGAATTATTAATTGGCCAGGACCGTTCAGATATTGAAATTTTCATACATCAGATTGAATTTCACTTAAAGGGAAATCGGAAAAACAAGTTAATCACCCTTTTTGAAGAAGTTTTGGTTTCGAATGATACTGAACTTAAACAGCATATTGAACGTGGCCGGGTGAAGAACATTCATTGGATTTACCATCGGCTTATTGACATATTTGGCGAAAAAAAGAAAGAATATTTATTAGATTGCGCTATTATGTTTATGGGAATTCTTAGAGAAAACCTTAAATTTTCGATGATGGCGCAGCAATCGAATGCTAATCTCAGTCGAGTAGTGCGATATTCAGTAAATCGGCTGGTCAATATGGTGAATGATGTGGCTGAAAATGACGAGCAGCTAATTCAGCCGCAAGCTTTGGAAAGCTGGTTCCCTAACTGCAAAAAGACACAACATGATTTTCAAAAGCGGCTTCACCATTCCATATTCACCTTAAAGAACAAAATGGACCAAAATGAACAATCTCCCTTTATGAATCTTTTGGATTTTATCGAAGAAGAGTTGCTGGATGCGAAAAATCCACGTAAATTCTTAATTGATAGCGCTCTAATCTCGTTAAAAACACAGCAAGGCGAAATATTGAAGGAATGCCTCAATAAATTGGAGACTTTAGTTGAAGATTTTTTTAACAGTCTCGAGAACTCTGATGAATAGATAGAAAAAAGCAGTCCTATCAACCCTGTTTGGTCAATGGACTGCTTTTCTTCATTATTCTCCCTTTTGTACAAACGTGCTTGGCATGACAACTGCGACAACTTCTCCTTTTGCGCAAAGAGTCTCAGCCGCATACACTTCGGTTGTCACTTTAAATTTTTTAGGGTGAATTTCCTCCACTATGCCTACCGCTTTTAATGGTATGCCATGGGGAGTTGGCTTCATAAAATTGACATTTAAGGATGCTGTGACAAAACGAGGCGGTTCAGCCCCTTCCCCAGGTTCATGACCATTTTTCCGGTGCAGGACCAGAGCCGCTGAACCCGTACCATGACAATCTATTAAGGAAGCAACAAGCCCTCCATAAACAAAACCCGGCAGCGCTAAATGATCAGGTTTGGGGGTATAGATGGTGACTGTTTTTTCTCCGTTCCAGCCGGTCCGAAAGTGATGACCTGCTTCATTTAATCTTCCGCAGCCATAGCACCAGGCAAAATCAGCCGGATATTCGTCTTGAATTGCGTTTAACACCAATTCCTCCATTTTACTTGCCCCCTAAGCTCTTTTTAACAAATCTCTATTTAATTCGGAAACAGTGCGTTTACCAGATAAAGCAAGTGTGAGGTCAAAATCAGCAAGCAGATTTCTTAAAACTTGTTTAACCCCTTCTTCACCCGCCAAGGCCAATCCGTACATATATGGACGCCCGACCAGCACTGCTTTCGCTCCTATTGCCAAAGCTTTTAAAATATCTGAGCCTCGTCGAATTCCGCTATCCATCAGGATAGGAATGTCTCCCTTTACAGCATCGACAATTTCCGGTAACGCCTCGATTGCCGCAATGGCACCGTCGACCTGCCGTCCGCCGTGATTGCTGACGATGATTCCATCTACTCCATGTTCTACTGCAAGCCTTGCGTCCTCAGGATGTAATATTCCTTTTAGTAGAATTGGTAAGGAGGTTTGAGCTTTAATAAATTCAAGGTCCTCCCATGTTAAAGTCGGATTGCCGAAAACCCTTGCCCACAGCATGATAGCCGCTTGTAAATCCTCTTGTGGAGATTTGTCTAGTCTTGAACAGAATACGGGGTCTTCTAAATAATTGCCGATTCCCTGAGCTTCCAGGAATGGCAGATAGGCATTCTCAATATCCTTTTCGCGCCATGCCATCATCGGTGTGTCCAAGGTGATGACGATCGCATCATAACCAGCTGCTTCCGCCCTTTTCACCATACTCGCTGCAATTTCCCTATCTTTACTCCAATATAATTGATACCAGCGGGGAGCTTGTCCCATCTCGCCAGCTATTTTTTCCAAACTGTATGTAGAGGCTGTACTTGCAATGAACGGAACATCCATTGCCGCCGCTGCACGTGCGGTTGCGAGTTCACCTTCCGGATGGACAATAGACTGTACTCCAACCGGAGCCAATAAAACGGGATAGGCGTATTTTCTTCCAAAAAGCTCAATGCTTAAATTCCTGGAGGATGTATCGCAAAGCATTCTAGGGACAATTTGCCACTTTTCAAACGCCTTGTTATTTTGCTTTGCAGTGATTTCGGCACCTGCTGAAGCAGCCACATAATAATACGGCTTATTTTCTAGCTTTTCCTTAGCCTTTGCCTCTAGCTCTTCGTAGGATACTGGAATGATATTTTTCTCGTGCTGCTGATAAACCTTAAATTGGACATGATTACCGAAACTCATTTTTACTTCCTCCCCTATGAATTTTTTCTTAAATACTTTTTTTAAATAATGTTTATCGAAAACGTTTACAATGTCATGATATCATTGGAAAAATAGCTTGGTCAACGAGTTGACAAAATATTATAAAAACATTTTTTTATTTTTAATGGAAATAGAAAAAGAAGGAAGTTGAGTATCTTCCTTCTTTAATATTACAAAGTGTCAATCTTTTTCAGTAAATATAAAGGATTAAAGGGGCGAATACAGACATAATGATGGCAGCGGTAATCATAGCAATGCTTCCCATAGCACCTTCGAGTTCTCCCCACTCAAATGCCCTCTTGGCCCCGATTGCTTGCGCAGAAGTTCCCAATGCCAAGCCTTTGGCAATTCCACTTTTGATACGTGCGTACTTTAACATAGAAGGCCCAATAGTAAGGGATAAAATACCGGAAAACAGAACAAACATCAATGTTAGTGAAGAGCTTGCTCCAACCGATTGCGAAATAGAAAGTGCAATGGGTGCAGTAACTGATTTTGGAATGAGGGTAATCATTATTTCCCTATTTACATGGAGCAATTTGGTCAAAAACACAACCGTCGCCACACCCGTTATTGTACCTGACAGGACCGCCCAAAGAATGACCAAAAAATATTTTTTTATTAGCTTGATATGTTTGTATAAAGGAACAGCCAATGAAACAGTGGCTGTTCCCAAAAGCAGGGAGAACACCCCAGAACCAGAAGTATAATCCTTCATATTTAAGTGGAACAACGAAATCATCGAAATGATGAAAACTGTAACGGTATATAAAGGGTTTAACCACGGCTTTTGATATCTCTTAAAAACTTTCAATCCGATTAGGTAGCTGATTACCGTGACAGCGGTACATAAAAGGATGCTTTCAATCATTTTTTCCATTTTGCCTCCCCTTCTTTGTTTTGATTTCGAAAAACTCTGCCATTCCCGCCGTAACAAGCAATACTGAGATGCTGCTGGCTGCGAGTATAGCAGTCAGTTTTAATCCTTCGATCCGAAAGATACCAGTATAGTGCCACACCCCGACAGCAAAAGGAATAAAAAGAAGTGTAATATGTTTGATATGGAGCTGTGCTATAGCTTCGACCCACTTGAGTTTACAGACCTTTAATGTCAAACCGAGGAATAAAAGGGCCATTCCGACTATGCTTCCAGGAACAGGAAGATCAAGCCAGCGCACCAATCCATTTCCAATCAGATAAATCAAAAGGATTGTGATGAATTGAACAAAATATCTAACCATCGGTTCCCACCCTCCTGTCAGCTCATTTTTATGTTTAACGAGCAGGAATCGTTTTAATAATGCTAGTATGGCATACAGTGAAGGAACATTCTGCAAATTTGTAAGGTTTTCTAACACTGAAATTTAAATCAAAGCTGATGTTTGTGAGATATCCTAACTTTTTCTATAAAATAAAGTTGACTAAATTTTTAGGTAAATCAAATCATATGATAAAATTTAGGGAAGCTAAATATTTTAGGGGGAATACATGTATGGATAAAACAATCGAAAAACGGCTAAGCAGGTCCGAAGTACCCGAGGATTTCACTTGGAATCTCATTGATTTATTCCCATCTTTAGAGGCATGGGAAGCAGAGTTAGACATAATAGATAAAGAGATTGCCTTCTTCGATCAGTATAAGGGTACTTTACATACAAGTTCTAAAGCCTTGCTGGATTGCCTGTCGGCACAGGAACAGCATTCGATGCGGATTATCAAAGCTTGGACATATGTGAACTTAAAGCAATCGGCAGACGGCTCAGATCCGGAAAACCAAGCCAACTCCGCAAAATTTGCTTTATTACGGACAAAGAGTATTGCTGCTCTATCGTTTATCAATTCGGAAATCCTTGATTTTGAAGAAGGAACCCTTGAAAAGTTTTTTCAGGAAGAGCCTAGGTTAGAACCATTCACGAAGAATTTAGATGAGCTTTTAAATACAAAAAAACATCGGCTTTCCCCTGAAACAGAAGAAGCACTTGCCGCACTTGGGGACGTTCATGGTGCCCCCTACCAAATCTATCAAATGACAAAATTGGCGGATATGGACTTTGCGGCAATTCAAGATTCAAACGGAAAGGAACTGCCGGTCTCCTTTGCCCTTTTTGAAAGCCGTTATGAGTTTTCGGAAGATACTGATGTTCGTCGTAAAGCCTATAAGTCTTTTGTTTCGACGCTTAAACAGTACACGAATACAATGGCAGCTACCTATTCGACAGAGGTGAAAAAGCAAGTTACACTTGCCCGCTTACGCAATTATGAATCTGTCACTCACATGCTCCTGGAGCCTCAGCAGGTTTCACTTGGAATGTATAACAATCAGATTGATATCATTTTTAAAGAATTGGCTCCGCACATGCGCAGATTTGCCCTTTTGAAGAAGAAAGTCTTGGGTCTTGATGAAATGCTTTTCTGTAATTTGAAAGCACCTCTTGATCCGGATTTCAATCCAAGTACCACCTTTGAAGAAGCCAGCCAGGTAATCTTGGAATCTTTGAAAGTCATGGGACCTGAATACTGTGAAGTAATTGAAAAAGGTTTTAAAGAAAGATGGGTCGACCGGGCGGACAATAAAGGCAAATCAACCGGGGCCTTCTGTTCAAGTCCTTACGGGGCACATCCGTATATCCTGATTACTTGGCAGGATAACATGCGCGGCTGTTTTACCCTCGCCCATGAGTTCGGCCATGCGGGACATTTCTATTTGGCGAATAAGAATCAACGAATCATGAATGTCCGTCCTTCGATGTACTTTGTTGAGGCTCCTTCAACCATGAATGAAATGCTGTTGGGTCAGCATTTACTGGCTAAGTACAAGGATGATAAGCAGATGCGCCGCTGGGTTATTTTGCAGTTATTAGGAACCTACTATCATAATTTTGTCACTCACCTGCTCGAGGCTGAGTATCAACGTAGAGTGTATGACTTGGCCGAAGAAGGCAAGGCATTGACTGCGAAAACATTAACAGAAGTAACTGGCACTGTTCTTTCCGAGTTCTGGGGAGACACGGTGGTGATTGATGAAGGTGCCCGCATGACCTGGATGCGCCAGCCGCACTATTATATGGGCTTATATCCGTACACCTACTCCGCGGGTCTGACTGTTTCCACGGCCATGGCGCAGATTATCCAGGAAGAAGGCCAGCCTGCAGTCGACAGATGGCTCGAAGTCCTTCGCGCTGGCGGAACCATGAAACCGTTAGAACTGATTAAACACGCTGGCATCGACATGTCTAGCCCGGAACCAATCAAGAAAGCGGTAGCTTATGTTGGGTCACTAATCGAGGAACTTGAGCGGTCTTACGAATAAAAGGTAGGTGTCAGGCTCTGCATAAAGACAAAAAGGCAAAATGTCCAAAAGGCCATTCCCCAGAATTGCGGGTCATAGTTTAGTGGCTCACGGTGATATAAATGCTTCCATACCATCAAAATTGCTCCTTTCCGGTGATGCCCTACTCGAACCAATCGGTGCCGGTCTTCAGGTAATGATGCCCGTGCATTAACGATCCATTTTGGCAATAATAACGTGATGAGATCAAATTTGAGTAAAATGGTTCTTAAAGTTTAAGAAACGGTTTTCAAGATAACGACTATTATGATTATGAAAGAAGGGCTTTGATTTTTAAATCAAAGCCCTTCTTAAACTGCAAGATTGTATTACTTTACCTTCTGAATCCTATTTTGGATGTTGTAGGTGAATGGTTTTGGCTGAGCTTGAATGTAATTCACCAGAACATCTAAATCAACCGGACCAATCTCTTTATTGGTAGCCCTAGTGAATTCAGTGAAACCGTCTCCTCCGCCAGATAGGAAGACGTTGGCCGCTACCGTATAGGAAGCATTAGGATCAAGTTCAGTTCCATCGGCATGCTTGATGCTTCCTACCCTTTGGCCTACAGGTTTCGCAGAATCCCAAGTATAGGTTAACCCGGAAATCTGCAGAATGGTCATTTTCGAGTCTGTCCATTGCTGGTTAAGCAAATTGCGAATTTGCTGCCCTGTCATTTCCATTTTCACCATATCATTATTAAATGGCTGAACAGTATAAACTTCGCCCCATGTGATATCTCCCGAATCAAAATCTGCGCGAATCCCGCCTGGATTCATAAATGCCATTTGCGTTCCTAGGGCCTGCTTTTGTGCATCGGCAATGAAATCACCTAGAACTGATTCACCATTTTCGTTTTGCTTGGCTGTTAGTGGTTCTGTCGTAGAACCAACGACACGGTTTACAATTGGTTCAATTTTTGATTCATATCCTTCAATCATTTGCTTTATTTCAGGATCTGGGTCAATCCCCTCCTGGAACGTTGTCACAATTTCAGCTCTTTTTGTGACAATATCCTTCGTCTTTGGATCAATCTCGATATCGACATCAGAAAAAGCCGTTCCATAAGAGTAGGCTTGAACTATTAACTTATTATCTATTGTGGCATTCATATATGCATGGTTATGTCCGCCAAAAATCACATCCACTTCGTCATCAACACGGTTTGCGATATCAACTAACTGGCCAGTTGGGTTTTCCCCATTTGGACCGGAAGTACCCGGATTATGTGCTAAAACAACGATTGCTTTGACACCTTGCTTTTTCAATTCTGCAACGTTTTTATTAATGGCTTCGACCTCATCAGTAAATTGCAAACCTGCTACACCGCTTGGTACCACAATGGTTGGAGTTTCCGTTGTGACAACGCCGATAAAGCCGATTGGCATTCCATTTACTTTCATGACTTGGTAAGGCGGCAAGATCGTTTTGCCTGTTTCTTTATTAATGACATTGGCGACTACCCAAGGGAATTTGGATCCTGCAAAATTGCCTGTTTTCGGATGAGTTCCCCCATGGATAAGACGAAGCAGTTCATTTACTCCTTCATCAAATTCATGGTTTCCAACAGTCCCAATATCAAAGCCCATTCGGTTTAAAAACTCAATTGTCGGTTCATCCTGTAAAAGCGCGGAAACGGGCGGGCTAGCTCCGACCATATCTCCTGCCTGGACAAGCAGGGTGTTTTTGTTTTCTGCCGCACGCTGCTTTAAATATGCTGCTAGATAATCAGCCCGTCCGACAGGTTTCCCGTTTACCTTACGGGTTACGTTTAACTGGCCATGCAAATCATTGATTCCTAAAAGCTGAATGGGAATATAGCGCTGACTCGGAGCAGGTGGCTTCGTTTTTTTCTGTTTTGTTTCCGGACGGTCTGAAATATGTCCATGATACTTTTCAGATAATCCTTGGTCGCCGTTTCCTCCTTGATTCTGTCTCGCTGTTTCAACACTATGTGTTTCAGAAATCAGTTCATGATGCTGGTGACCCTCCGTCCCTTGAGCGGAGACCTGTAAGTTTCCCGCCCAGCCTATCAAGGAAAGAACAATTACAAAAACGAACATTTTATTTATCCATTTCATTCCTTTCCCTCCTATATTTTACTAACAAACCATAGCTATTTTTCGCTTTGTATAGAAGGAATATGCATTTAAAAATTAACCAAATAAAAAAGTGGTGTCATACATCAATATCCAATATTGGATATAGATGTATGACACCACAAACACCTAATGTCCCTGTGCATAAATGGTTTGATAGGCTGCGGATGTTCTTATTTCAATGGTTAATTTTCCTTTTCCGTAAAGGGTTTTGATTAATAACGGCACTCCTGTAGTGTTTTGAAATTGAAAGTCTTTACCACCGTAGGAGACAGTGGCATCACGGCCAGGAGGGACATAGCCAACCGAAAGTGAATGGTGATTCCATTCAATATATTGCACACCTACTTTGTCAATTGCATTAAACAATGTTGAAGACGTTTGGCAGATACCACCGCCAATCCCATCGACCAGCTTTTTATTGACGATCTCCTTGGCGGGCTGATAGCCATGCGCAGCATCACTTGGCCCGACAGTTGTATTAAAGGAAAAAACATCTCCAGTACCAACAATCACATTATCAATTGCTTGACCTGATAGCTCGATATTCTTGGAGCGCCCCGCCACCCTACTGTCAAAGTAAGTCGAATAGGATGCCAATACTACTTCTCCCAAACCAGCAATTTCTTCAGGTTTATAGCCGCTTTCTGTCACATAAATCGGCAGATCCACATCCCCGCCTGCAACAGATGCAGTCATTATTTTTTCTACTAATTCTGATTCTTCAAGGATAATACGAGGTTTTCCTTTAATTAATTGACCATTAGCATCGATTTTATCGAGGACCATCTTCTGATCATATCCCGGTTTCGCTTCAGTTCCTCTTGCCAATTCCTTCGCCCATTTTTCAAGTTCTTTTTGATAGGCTTCTTTATTTGTTTCAAAGCCCATATCATTCGGCGAAAACGTTCTAATAATGGCCTTAGTATTTGGATCAATAACATTGACTGTAATAGGCTTTGGTTCTTCCTTCTGAGGTTTATCTTCTCCTGTTTTAGCAGGCTGTTTGGCCGGTTCTGTCACCTTTGGCCCAGTAGTCTCTTTGACCGATTTTTCAGAACAAGCGGCCAATCCTAGTAAACTACCAATTAAACAAATTGGCAAGACCCATTTCCACTTTCCCATTACGCAACTTCTCCCCTTGTCCTTTATCTAGTTGTCCTATCAACACCATACTTGAGACCCACTCAACTATCCTATTCAGGATTACATGTCAAAATGACTAGGTATTTCCATATCTGCTTCAAATGACCATAATAACCGAAAAAAATATGTAATCATAAAACAGGGATTATTATCCAGTCCTTTTTTATTATATATCAAAGGCATTGTCGATTTTTGTCCGTTTGTCTACTTAAAAATAAAAAAAGCCATCAAACGATGACTTTCATAATGAAACAGTTTTTATTTGGTAAACATGTATAATAATTAGAGCGAATCTTATTGCTCACACGCATAATTATCTTTATCCCGATCCATTTTCGCCTGATAGGCTGGATGGCCGGCAGGAACACCGTTTGGATACACCTTCCTCAATTCAGTGCAATTTTGGAAAACCTCAGATTTAGTCCCGGCTGAGGTGCTTGCATCCGTTCCACTCGATGAAGAACCTGAAGACGTGCTGCTCCCTGTTGAATAGGAACCGCTGCTTTTTGAAGTGGAACTTCCATCCAGATCACCCTTCGTCGTTCCATCTGCGCCATATGACCAAAGACCTTTATTTGCTTCCCGAGCTTCGCGGGCAAATTTTACAAAAAACTCGCTGTATTTAACATCCGGCGGATATGTGGATGGTTCCGCATATCCATTTAAGACCAAATCCGCGTTGAACATTTTGCTGCGAATTTCCGCTTCATCCATATCATTTGTTGGTACATCCATCCAGATAATCCGCAAATAGCGCCCATAGCGGTCGGTTGAGGATACATCCTTTTGCAGCCAAACCTGTTTTCCAGCTAGCTTTGATTTCGTATAATCACTGGCTTCTTTCCCGTAAACTTCATGTCTGGTCGTCGATTCCGGGGTGTTAACCCCAACAAAGCGAACTTTTCTTCCGTCTGAAGTGACTATTGTATCACCGTCCACGACCCTGCCGACAGTGACAAGTTCTAAGCCTAGACTTTTGGCAAGCTCCTCCTGACTTTGCTTAGGCTCAGCAACAGGCTCGCTATTATTCCCGGCTTCTGCTGGTTGCGCCGACTCTTTTACATCAGCTTCTGCTTTCTTTTCCGTTGTTTCCTTTGAAACCGTATCTACCTTTGTATTGTTGGTTTCCTTTGATGTAGGTTCGTTCGAACATGCTCCCAACAGCAATGAAGTGATGAGGGAAATGACAATAACCCAACTTGGGTTTCGTAAAAATCTTTCCAAAGCTTTTCTCTCCTTAATAAAAATTAACCGAACTATTCAACTAGATTACTATATCATTTTTCGTGATTAATTTCTTTGATTTTACTTATATTTACCATGTAAATACATGTATTAGCAAAAAAAACTCCCATTCGTGAAAATGGGAGTTTGAGGTTCATTATTTACGTTTATTATTATTGCCTCTTGTCACACGTCCTAAAATAAAGGCTCCAGCCGCAACACCAAGAATCGTGTTTGTTTTCTTATTGAATACTTGCTTCGCCACAAGATTTAAATTCTGCGGTCTTTCTGCCAGACGACGCATGAAATAGCCGTACCAGTCGTTGCCAAATGGGACATACGTACAGAAATTATAGCCTTCTTTTGCCAGCTTTAACTGCAGCTCTTTTCTAAAACCATACAGCATTTGGAATTCAAATTTATCGTTAGGAATATTGTTCCGTTTAACAAATTCCTTCACGTGATTGATGATTCGATGATCATGAGTGGCAATTGATGTAAATTTGCCGTTTAATAGATGCCATTCAATCAACTTGATATAGTTGGCATCAATATCCTTTTTGTCCTGATAGGCAATCTCTGCAGGCTCTTTATAGGCTCCTTTTACAAGGCGAATCCGATAGTTTTTATATTTTTCAAGGTAATCCATGGCATTATGGAAGTAGGCTTGGATAACCGTACCAACATTATCGTATTCCAAAGAAAGATCATCCAAAAGATCAAGCGTTGGCTGAAGATGCTTGAAATCTTCCATGTCAATATTGACAAACATGTTATATTGATTTGCCTTGTCGACAATCTCTCTGACATTGTTTAAGCAAAGACTATAATCAATATCTAACCCAAGTTGAGTCGGTTTTAGAGAGATATGTGCGTCGGCATTATTACTATGTATTGCTTCGATAACTTTAAGAATCTGTTCCCTAGCAGCTGCTGCCTCTTCTTCTTTGAATACAAACTCTCCCAAATTATCGACAGTGCAGGAGATTCCGTTGGCGTTGAGGTCCTTAATACTCTTTATTGCTTCCTCAATATTTGTTCCCGCAACAACACTTTGTGCTCCCATCTTCAAGCCGTACTTTTTGGCAGTACTATTAAGGAATTGATTTTGCGATAGACTCATAAAAATATCTTTTAACATCATGACTGCTCCCTTTTACTGATGTATTCAATTTACAAAAATATTATAGCATACGCTTTCAATAAAACTTATTTTGAGAAAATTCAAAATGAATCTAGGCTTATACCCAATTATCGTCACCGCTGTCCCAATTTCCTTGATCATAATCATCCTGATGGTCATCGTTGTCAGCATTGTCATAATCGTAATCCTGGTTTGGGTCATCCCCTAGCTCTTCCTGGAGCTGGTCAATTTCATCCTCTTGGATAATATTTTGGTCCATCAACTGCTGCATGATTTCATGGTCTTGCAGATGCTGCATGGCTTGAAATTGATCAAAGCCAATTCTACCCTGTTCAAAAAGATAGGTCAATAAAGCTCCTGCTGCCATGCCTCCTGCGAAGGTTCCAAAACGTCCAAAACCACCGCCTCCCGGAGGGTAATAATCCGGTCTGCCGTAGTAATTTCTGCGCGGAGGTTCCATGTTTTGTGGACGGTTGCGATTGGTTAACGGTCGAATAATCAAAAAGTATACTAATAAGATAATAATTATGATGCTTGTATAAATCATTTTCATCCCTGCCTTCAAATAGCTTAAGTCTGTCTGCCAATAGTATTACACTTAAATAATATTTTATTTTCCCGTAATTCTTATCGCTATAAAGTAAAAAAGCCCCCAGTTTAGGAGGCGATGTTCAGGCACCAAATGAACCTTTTTCATTGGTGTTCAAGTAATAATTTAGTGTTTCCGTTAGACCGCTTTGAAGATCATATTTTGGCTCCCAGTCCAAAAATGACTTAGCTTTGGAGTTGTTAAGGCGGCTGTGGTGGATATCTCCACTGCGGGCTTGCGTGTAGATTGGGTGGATGTTTTTATAAGAAAGCTTGGAGATAGATTGATAGAGTTCATTAATGCTAGTTTTTGTATTGCAGCCAATATTAAAGGTTTCATTCGTACCGCTATTAAGCGAAAGTACATTAGCCTCGCCAACATCTTTCACGAAGACGAAATCTCTAGTCTGCTCCCCGTCGCCATAAATAAAGGGCGGAATTCCCTGAAGGACCTTTTGCGCAAAAATCGAAATGACCCCGCCTTCCCCTTTTGTGCTTTGCCGGGGTCCGTACACATTTGCATATCTCAATATCGTATATGGAAGTTGATGCAAACTGTTAAAGGCTTTGATATACATTTCTGAGGAATACTTGGAAATCCCATAATAGGATAAAGGATTAACAGGGAATGTCTCATCTATACTTACATCATCCTGTTTTCCATAGACAGCACAGCTAGAGGAAAAGATAAATTTCTTCACATCAAATCGCTGGCTATTGGCCAAAAGTTGAATCGTTCCTAGAATATTTTGTCTCGCGTCCCCCGCCGGATCTTGAATTGAATAGGCCACATCCACCTGTGCTGCAAGGTGGATAACCGCATCCGGCCGTTCCTTTGCAAAAACAGTCTCGATCTTTGGCGTGGTTATATCTACCTTGTAAAAGGGGACATCCTTTTCAACAAACTCAAGACTACCTGTACATAAATTATCGGCCACAACAGGATCATGGCCGGACTTTACTAAATTTTGCACAACATGCGAACCGATAAACCCCGCTCCACCTGTTACCAGCACCTTCATTTATACTCACTGCTATCCAGTTCGGCGAGACTGCCCTGCTTCTTTCTCATAAAAAACGATCCCCCTTACTTTCAATAAAAAGCCTAATATAAATCGAGCTCCTTACCCCAAACCACGATTTTCTCCAGGTATCTTTTTAAAAGGAGGCTCTTTTCTCCGTTTAACACCCTTCGTAAATGATTAAGCAATCTTTTTTCCAAAACCCGTTGCAAATAATTCATTTTTAAAAGTTTAACAGGATCTTCTTTAAAGACAATTCCGTACTTTGCCATTTCCTTGTTGTAAATGTCTACACATCGGCTGCGAATGTCATCCTCCTTCTTTTGCCAATCGCCGCGGAAATCAATAAGTAGTTCAACAAGTACAACAAGATCATACCAGCAAGGTGCGTATTTGGCAGATTCCCAATCAATCAATTGAACAGGCCAATTGTGTTCATCACTCGTGTCTTGACAGCAAATATTGTGAATATGAAGATCACCGTGGATGAGGCACTGCCCCGCTTCAATGACTTCCGGGAAAAATATTGGCCCCTTTCCCAAAATGACTTTAATGATATCATAGGCAGGTTCTACCACTTTCCTTAAATCTGGATCCTGCATGGCTAAATCAAGGTATTCCTTTGTTTTTTCTATATGCTGGATCCTCTCCGCAGTCAACTCCTTAGACTCATAACGGGGAAGCCATGAATCAAATAACGTCGCCTGCTTATCCGAAAGACGGTTTTTAAAAGTAAGGGCATGAAATTTAGCTACCGTTGGAATCATCCGTTCCAGATGATAAGGTCTCAGCTTAATCTGCCCCCGAACGGGCTCCAAGCATTCAGTAAATAGCCAGAATTCACCATTCTTTACATCAGACTCTAGCCAGATCATTTTCGGCATCATTTCCTGAAAAACTGGATAAGCCTTACGATACATATTCATTTCTACTAGGTGGTTTTCTTTTAGCGGTTGCTGAAAAATTTTCAAGATGACAGGAACGGTTTCTGATCCAGAATTTAAGGTTAGTTTCCAAACGCTAGTTTTATCTCGTGAATTTTTCAAACATTCTATTTCGCTTAAGGTGACGGGTTTTTGAAGAACGCCCGCAAACTTTTCTTCCCAGCCATAGTGCTTCCATTGGCTGTTAATTTCTTTCTTACTGGTCAAAGGAAAAATCCCCCTTTGATACAAATTTTTTAATGCCTGCCCCATAAATTTCGAAGATGCGAGACGAAGCTGCGAATAAACGGAAGCGGATCGTCCCACCTGAACAGCGCTTCGACTTTTTTCCCAGAAAGCCCCTTCAGCCACTGGAAAAATGTCGTCTCGCCAAGTCTTTTCCTTTGCCGGTAAGACAAGAAATCACGAACAAAGTAGACCCATTTGATTCCATCTTTCTGCACTACGACCGGATCCGGATTTTGATTCGTGAGTGATAAATAATATAAATATGCTAAATCAACGCCGCAAGCAATCGATAAGCCTTGAGTCAAGCCAATCCTTGGGTTAATTTCGATGAATTTAAACTTTCCGTCTCTAGGATCCTTCTTAAACTCAGCAATTGCCAATCCCTTCATTTCAATTGACTTTAGAAATGGTACAGCAAGCTCGATGACTTCTTCCTCCCTTTTGCTGACGACCAGTGCCGAAGAGCCAAAGTGCGGCGGAAATTGATGGAGCTTTTGATTCATCCACAGACCCTTTAAATCCATCTTCTTATCAAAAAAGGTTTTAACGGAGAAAATGGCATTCTCTTCACCTGGTATGGCTTCTTGAATCATTAGCTCTCCATATTGACGATAAAAAAGATATTCCTCTTGTAGCTGAGCGGCATCTTCAATCAAGATGGCTTTTTTATACAGCTTGTGGTCAATATTAGAGCGAAAATGAGAGGAATGGACAGGCTTTAAAATACAGGGGAAGATCAGTTGACCGATAATTTGATCTAGCTGATGCTCGTCGTTTACGATAAAAGTCTTTGGACAGGGAACGCAGTATTTAACGGCTAATTCATAGGTGAGTCGTTTATCGAGGACTGCTTCGATAAGAGCGTGCTCTGGCAATAAAAAACGATAATATTGCGATAAAACGTATCTATTTTTTGAAATAAAATGAACATAATCATCTGAGCCTGCTAACATGACCGCTTTCTGCGGAAAGTTATGACCAACTTGGCAGAGAAAATAGAGCAGCTCCTCTTCTTCGGTTACCGGATTTGGACAGGCGCCGCAAATGGCATGCCGCGTTTTACCAATTTTGTATTTTCCTAAAGTATCAAACGCGTAAACCTTAATTCCTTTTTGTGCCAGGCTTCTGACGATACCGATTCCGGTGGCACTCATATCAAGTACGACGGCAGGGATATCGTGATGCACACGTTTCCCTCCTTTCATAATAAAGATTGATAGATTTCAGCTATCTTTTGAGCCATATAATTCACAGTTAAATGTTTTTTCGCATATTTCTGTGCCTGTGTTGCTAATTTTTTCCTTAAATCCTGTTTCTTTACGAGCCTGAGGAGCTTTTTCGCGAGCTGTTTGGAATTGGCGGGCTCTGCAATCAGTCCGGAATAATCATCTCGGATGATCTCCGGAATACCTCCGCAATCAGTTGTAATTATGGCCTGCTTGGCGAACATTGCTTCAATGACAGAAATCGGCAGAGTATCACTTGTCGTTGGCAGGACAAAGATATCGGATTCGCTTAATAATGCTGGAATATCAGTCCTCTTTCCTAAAAATCTAACATTCGCTAGTTGAAGTTCCTGAACCTGCTTCTCGAGTTCCTCCCGCATCTCCCCGTCACCGACAATGCGGACTTCTACATTACCTAGTTTTTTTTTAAGAAGGGCAAGGGCCTCGAATAAATATTTATGGCCCTTGCGCGGGCGAAGACGAGAAACACAGGTAATCACAACGCTATCCTCCTGCTTCGCCGCTTTCACTCTTTCAAATTGGATACCCGTATAAACGGTTGTCATCTTTTCGTTTTGAGCTCCTAGATTTTTCAGAAGAGGCTTGAAAACTTCGCATAAGATGACGATATGGCTGGCATTGATTACGGCTTGTCTATCAATTTCAGAAAAGTAGAATTCCTCTACCGACCCTTTTTCAATTAGATTGAACTTAAGACGGCGTTGGGTCATGAATCCATGAGGAGTGAATAAGTGAGGTTTGTTATAGTGCTGATTTAATTTTGCCATCACCAGTGCAGTGAATCGATCTTGCGAATGAATAATATCGTATTCTTGTAAATCCACCCTTTTTGCCAAAGCTTCATAAACAGATAAATCACAATAATTTCTTAAAATTTTTTGATTATAACTCCCGTAACGGTTAATAAAAAATTGTTTTGCATTTTCGGTAATCACTGACCGAAGCTTTTTCACTTCATCTCTTGGAAATTGATTCGGGCTCAAAACATCAACCTGGTGACCCAAATCCTCAAGCCCGATCTTCAAGGCCGCAATATAATTCTGCAAGCCCCCCACTATCGGATAATCCCAAAAAGTTGTAATCAAAATACGCAATTTATATTTTTGAGAACTTATGGATGAAGGTGCTTGACACCTTTTCCTATTATCCTCCAATTGTTCCGTTAATCCATAATATTTGTCCATTTGGGAGATGAGCTGCGGGAATAAGATTTGTGTGGAGGTTTGGTCTTTTTTTTGTTCTTCAGTCACTTCCATACCCTCCTGATGATTTCAAATGCTTCGGCATATTCGACACCGACCGTCATCCCGCGGATTCGAGCCAAATAGGTGACTCCCTCATAAGAACGTGGATGCGGATAAGGGCGCATTTCAACATCATAATGCTTTAGGGCACTGATTTTATCATCAATGGTATCGGATATATCGACAAAATAATTAGGTTTGAATTCCTTGTCATTTGTGTGCTGACTCCACTCGCTCGAGGAAACTGTTTCGAAGCAGAGAATCTCTATCGGTCGCCTGCCGGGCAGCGGTCGGGCTGCCGTAAGGACCGCTTGAAACAGAACCTGATGATCTCGGTTTAGGTCGCCATAATGATGGGTAAAAATCATGCATGGGTCATATTGGGCGATTAGTTTTTCCACTTCCTTATTAAGTTCGTGCAAGGGCATCATTTCTAATAACAGGTTCGGCATTTCTAAAAAAACGCTTTCTTCCACCCCTAGTTGTTCGTTTGCTTGTTGCATAAAGGGCTTGATATGATTCTCCTCTTCCTTCCTACCTTTTGCTGCAACAACGGTCACAACCTTATAGTCGTGATTGATTAATTTTTTTATGGTTCCGCCGATTCCGAGGATTTCATCATCCGGGTGTGCAGCAACCACGAGAACTGTCTGATTCACTTTTCCACCTCACCTGATAAAAAATGGTTTCTTGTAATTATATGTTAAAAGTGTATTAGGGACATGGACACCCGTTCAGGAACAAAGAAAACGGGCAGATTTTTTGGACTTTATTTGGTAAAAACTAGAGTATGAAAAAATTTTGGGGAGATGATTGATTTGAAAGTAACGGATGTGCTTGTACAATGCCTAGAGAACGAAGGTGTGGAATATATATTTGGAATTGTCGGAAAGGAAACGCTTGATTTTGCCGAATCCTTGTCAAAATCGGAGCAGATCGAGTTTGTAAATGTCCGGCACGAACAAGGTGCCGCTTTTATGGCAGATGTTTATGGGAGGTTATCTAATAAACCTGGTGTTTGTACGTCCACACTTGGACCCGGTGCCGCCAATCTAATTACTGGCATTGCCAGTGCCCAGCTCGACCATTCACCGGTCGTGGCCATTATCGGCCAGGCGGGCTTGAACAGGCAGCATCCGGAATCGCATCAATTTGTCGACATCGTCAAATTGTTTAAACCGGTCACAAAATGGTGCACGCAAATACTGGAGTCTCAATTCCTTCCAACTGCCATCCGAAAAGCTTTCAGAACGGCAAAATTAGAAAAACCCGGCTCTATAGTGGTCACCCTGCCAGAAAATCTGGCAGCGCAAATGATTCCGAACCTGCCACTGTCTGTGGCACCGATTCCAGAAATTATTCCTGACATGGACTCCGTAAAATCTGCAGTCCGGCTTATTGAAAACCACCTAAAACCGTTTGTTATTGTCGGAAACGGGGTCATCCGTCAGGATGCGGGGGACGCACTGCTCTCCTTTATCGAGGCCCTCGATGCCCCTGTCACACATAGTTTTATGGCCAAAGGGGTGCTGCCAAAAGACCACCCTCAGCAATATTTTACATTTGGCTTTAATGAGCAGGACGAAGTTTTAGCTGGACTAGAAGAGGCAGACTCACTCATTGTCATAGGGTTTGATTTTGTGGAAAAACTGCCAAAGGAGTGGAATCCGAAAAAGCTGCCGGTTATCCATATTGATACAGTTCCGGCAGAAATCAATGAGTATTACCCAGTTCAAGCTGAATTGGTTGGAAATATCAAGAAAACACTTGAAATGCTTGTGCAGCAAAAGCTTCCGCACAAAACATGGGCCCCATCAGGCGGTCTTCAGGAAAAAATAAAAATGGCTTATAAAACAGAGCAAACCGATTCAAATTTAACGATCGAAAACATTCTTCATATAGTTGAAAAATGCTCCAACGAAAACGCAATTGTGATTTCCGATGTAGGTGCCCATAAAGTTGCAATTGCCCGAACCTATCAGCCTAAAAAGCCGAATAGAACGATTATCTCAAATGGGCTGGCTTCAATGGGGATTGCCATCCCGGGATCCATTGGAGCGAAGCTTGCCTGCCCTTCCGACCAGGTTATTTGCATTACCGGAGACGGCGGAGCTTTAATGAATATTTCCGAAATCGAAACCGCCAAGCGTTTAGGCCTTTCTTTTATCATCATTGTCTTAAATGACTCAATGCTCAAACTTGAAGTCCAAATTATGAACAAAATGTTTGGAGAAAACTACGGCCTTACCTTCGGGAATCCTGATTTTGTCCAGTTGGCCGATAGCTTCGGCATTAAAGGTTTCCGGGGTGAAACGTTGTCGTATTTTGAAAAAGTTTTTAAAGAGGCACTTGCCTCAGAGGAAATCGTTTTGATTGATGTTTCCATCTGAAAGTAACCCATAACGGGATATAAAAAGGCGGATCCACCATAGACCTTTTTGGTGGAACCGCCTTGTGTTTACGCGCTTGTTTTAGCAGCATTTCCTCGTTTATTTATTACCTGTAAGGCAAATAAAAGCGCGAACGCCACCAGCCCGATAATGTCGCTTATTTTTTCCGGATAAATCAAACATAAACCGGCAATCAAGGCTACAATCCGTTCTACCCAGTGCATTTTTCTCATCCAAAAACCAATTACACCTGCACTGATGGCAATCATCCCGATAAACGCCGTAAAAACCACCCAAATCAAATACATCCAGGTTGTATTTATCATCAGCAATTCCGGTGACAACACAAACATATACGGTATGATGAAGGCGCTGATCGCCAGTTTGGTTGACTCCACCCCTGTTCGGAACGGCTCACCTCCCGATATAGCCGCTGCAGACATCGCAGCTAAGGCCACTGGCGGTGTAATATCAGCGACAATCCCGAAATAAAACACGAATAAATGGGCTGATAAATCTGGAACCCCTAATAAAATGATGGCTGGTGCGGCAATCGTGGAGGTGATGACATAGTTGGCCGTCGTCGGAGAACCCATGCCCAATATCAGAGAAGCGATCATTGTCAAAAATAAAGTCGGCAACAAATATCCACCGGATAAATCGAGCAAGCCATTCGCCATTTTCAGGCCCAGCCCCGTCTTCGTCACCACCCCAACAATGATACCGGCGGCTGCCGTAGCGGCGGCCACTCCGAGTGCCGACCTTGCGCCATCTGCCAACGCGTCGATGATTCCTTTAAAACCGATTCTGGTTTCTTTTTTAATCGCACTTACCACCACGGTGATGACGATTGACCAAAGAGCCGCGCGGATTACACTCATCCCGGACATCAACAACAGAACGATGGCAACAATCGGAAGCAATAAATAAAGCTTGCTGAATACTTCTTTCCGGTTTGGCATCTCTTCCTTTGTCAACCCGCGAAGACCGATTCTCTTAGCTTCGAAATGAGTCATAATCCAAATTCCGGTAAAATACAGGACAGCAGGTATCGCCGCAGCTTTAGCAATGTCCCAGTAAGATATCCCGTTTCCGATAAACTCGACCATGAGGAAGGCTGCTGCCCCCATCACCGGCGGCATCAACTGCCCACCGGTTGATGAGGAGGCCTCAACTGCTCCGGCGAATTCCTTTTTATAACCAAGATTTTTCATCATCGGGATTGTAAAGGCCCCAGACGTTACTACATTGGCGACTGAACTGCCGCTGATTGTTCCTTGCAGGGCACTTGAGAAAACCGCCACTTTGGCCGGCCCGCCGACACTTCGGCCGGCAATCGCAATCGACAAATCGTTAAAGTATTCGCCCACTCCTGTTTTTATTAAAAAAGAACCAAATAATAAGAATAAGAAGATATAGGTAGCTGACACCGCAATCGGTGTTCCCAATATGCCTTCCGTCGTAAAAAACATTGTTTGTACGAGACGGTCCAGTTCCAGGCCGCGGTGAGCTAAAAAGCTGGGCATATAGGGACCGAAAAGTGCGTACAACATAAATATAATTGCAATTATTGTGATGGGCAAACCAACCGCTCTGCGGGTGGCTTCTAACACCAATACAATCGCTGATAAACCTACATAAAAGTCTAAATCAGTAAGCATGCCAGCCCGTAACACCAAGTCATCGATCATGAGCGGCCAATAGGTGCCAACAACCACTGAAATGGCAGCTAAAATATAATCGTACCAAGCAACCCTATGCTCTATCCCTCGTTTTTTCTTGCTGGCTGGAAAAAGTAAAAAAATAAGCGCTAATGCAAAACCTAAATGAATGGACCTCTGTAGTTGGGCAGTTAACACTCCGAAAATTCCCGTATAGAGATGAAATAAAGAAAAGGCCAACAGAATGGCAAACACAATCCAGCCAATCCTGCCCTTCAGCTTTCTTGCCCCTGCTTCCGGGTCGTATTTTTCTAAAAGCTCCTGCTGTCGTTCTTCAGACAGTGCTTCCTCATAAGTACTCAAGGATGTTCACTCCTTTCCAAATTTGAAATATATTCAGTTTTCGTATTTCTACTTTAACGACGGTTCCCGGTTTAATGGTATGCGCTAAAGGATATTCTTTATGTTTAAAAATGACGCGGTGATTTGCCCTAACCTGTCCGATTCGCAAATAAAAAGATGGGAAAATTCGCTTCATGTTCTTGATGTAATACTTTCCAGATAGTTGTTCAAAACGTTCTCCATTTTCTGCATTTGCCGGCATGCCAATCGATGTATCCTCATACTCAAGTTCATATTGCTGGATTTGCTGACTGGCGGTGATTTTGTAGCTTTCCACTACATCAGACAGGTGGATCGAATGGGTGTACTTAATTTGAAAGGTGGATTCATTGTTTAATAGAATAAAAGCGGCTTTGGAACTTGAATGGACTGGTGTGAACACAAGCGCCTCCCGGAGTGGAATGCATGCTATTACTAGTATAGGGATAGATAAGCAGATTGCTAGCACAATGAATATTTGTGCTATATTAGGAATTTTCATTTTTCCTCCTTAAATAATGAAGAAAACGAGACCGGCTAGCGTTTGCCAGAGCCGGTCAACATATGTGAACAAGATAGTTTTATTGGGCTTTGACGCCTTTCTCATCAAAGTATTTTTTTGCTCCCGGATGGACATCGATCCCTACCCCATTTAGGGCATTCTCCACTTTAATGAGCTTCCCTTTGGCATGGGTCACTTTATCGAGATTTTCAAAAATGGCTTTCGTAATATCGTATACGACTTGTTCGGACAGGTCACTTCTTGCTACAAGCATGGCCTGGACAGCTACAGTAGAAACCACAGAACTAAGTCCATAAGTACCGGGTGGAACTTCATCCTTGATATAGTAAGGATACTTTTTAATCAGCGCGTCGATTTTATCCTGGGCAATTGGAACAATCACCACGTCTTCTGTTGCAGATAGACTTTCTACGGCTCCAGTTGGCGTACCTGCCGTTACAAATGCTGCATCAATCGTCCCGTCCTGAATTCCTTGAGTCGATTCGTCAAAGGAAAGGTCCTGCTTTTGAATATCCTTGAAGCTAAGGCCATGCACTTCGAGAATTTGCTCTGCATTTGCTGCTGTTCCGGAACCTGGTGCTCCCACAGAAACTTTTTTCCCCTTCAAATCTGCTATGGATTTGATACCTGATTTCTTTGTCGTGACAATTTGAATGGTTTCTGGATAGAGGGTGGCAATGGCCTTAATATTTCCGACCTTTTCCTTGAACATCAGCTTACCGTCAACAGCATAAGCCGCAATATCGGTCTGGGTGAAAGCAATTTCTCCGTCACCATTTTTTAAGGTGTTCATATTTTCTGCGGAAGCTCCTGAAGTCTCAGCGTTTGCTTCGATTCCTGTGGCATCCTTAATAATCTTCGCAAAAGAACCGCCCAGTGGATAATAGGTCCCGCCTGTTCCACCGGTCAAAATACTGATGAATTTTGGCTTCTCTTCTGCTTTTTCACCGCCGCTTGTCCCGGTTGTGGTCTCTTCCTCCTCCTTCGTGCTGGAACCGCATGCTGCCAGAATCATAGACATGACCACAACAAAAATCATAGAGAGAAGAAACTTTTTCTTTTTCAATTGTAAGATCCCCCTTTAAAAATTTTCTATCTGTCGTAACTATTTTTATTAAGTAGAAGGAGGAAACTTGTCATTTACGGTTAAATTGGTGCTTTAGTCCTAATTCTTGATTATGGCTTTTCTATTTCGGATAAAGTAATAATAGGAAAATAATGAGGATGGTAATATGGCTGTAACGATTAAACAAAAAAATAAGCAAGAAGTTTATTCTACACGAAATGTTTGGTCGGGCTTCCTGTTTGGTCTAGGATTAGTGGCATTTATAGATGAAACTGTTTTTCACCAGCTTCTCCACTGGCATCACTTCTATGACAAATCCACTACTGGTATCGGTCTGGTTTCTGATGGACTTTTCCACGCATTTAGTTGGATTGCGACTGTAGGGGCACTGTTTATGGTGGCAGACTTGCGGCGCCGGAACGCATGGGAGACAACAAGATGGTCAGCAGGCATGTGCCTCGGTGCAGGTTTATTTAATCTATATGATGGCATCATACAGCACAAACTGATGAAGCTGCACCAGATTCGCTATAACGTTGAAATCATTCCCTATGACATCGTGTGGAACGTTCTAGCAATTATGATGATAATCGCAGGCTTCATTCTTCTACGCCGGGCACGGAGAAAATCTTCGCCCTCAGGAGAGCTGACAGAAAATGCACTCCAATAATCATGTTACTCACTATTTGGACGATACATTTTTACAGGTTGTCCTTTTATTACCGCTCGTGCTGGTATTATTTTTGTATCTGTTAGCAATTTCCTTATTAAAATACCGTAAAAAATCATGGCCGTCGAACCGGACATTTTTCTTTGTTTTAGCTATATGTTGTGCTGTTGCCGCGGTTAGCGGACCCTTAGCTGTGCGGGCACATCAGGATTTTACCGCACATATGCTCGGCCACCTGCTTTTAGGCATGCTGGCTCCCTTGTTAATGGTACTAGCGGCTCCTCTGACACTAATCCTAAGAACATTGAATGTTATCACAGCGCGGAGACTAGTTTCCTTTTTAAAAAAGAGGTACTTTCTGTTTCTTGGTGATCCGGTTGTTGCTTCCCTGCTAAACGTCGGAGGACTTTGGGTTCTTTATACAAGTGACCTTTATTTGACTATGCATAAACACACCCTTGTTTACGTGGCAGTCCATTTACATGTCTTTCTTGGAGGATATATATTTACCTCCGCGCATGTTTATATTGATCCAATACCGCATCGAAGAAGCTTTGTATACCGTGGAATTGTGATGGTAGCAGCGTTTGCCGGGCACGGAATCCTTTCCAAGTACATCTATGCACATCCGCCTGCAGGAGTTCCAGCTGGGCAGGCTGAGTTAGGGGGTATGTTAATGTACTATGGAGGCGATGCAATTGATCTTATTATTGTCGTTATTTTTTGCTATCAGTGGTATAAAGAAAGCCGCCCTCGCGTGAAGGCAGCTTCAGAAAGCAGAACACTCTGAAAAAGTAAAAAATGTCTCAAATAAGAATTAAATGATCTGGTTCTTCAATTTTCCGATCCCGGTGATTTCCAGCTCCACGGTATCGCCGGGCTCTAACCAACTGTGAACCTCTTGTCCAAGCTCCAGAAGGCAGCCTGTTCCAACGGTGCCGGATCCAAGGATATCTCCCGGGTAGAGCGTGACTCCAGCTGATGCCCTTTCGATCATTTGCCCAAATGAGTAATAGAGATCTTTGGCATTTCCTTTCGAAAGCAATTCTCCATTTACCTTGGCCGTCATCGTTAAATCAAAGCCACGGCCGGAACGATATTTTTCAAGCTCATCCTTAGTGCCGATGACAGGTCCGATTGTTGTCGCAAAGTCTTTCCCTTTTGCTGGCCCCAGACCAATTTTCATTTCCTTCTGTTGCAGGTCACGTGCTGACCAATCATTGAATATGGTGTAGCCAAAAATATAATCCTCGGCATCCTCTGCATTGATATTCTTCCCTTCTCTGCCAATGATGCAGCCCAGCTCCAGTTCATAATCCAATGCTTGGCAGCCGGGCGGGCGTGCTATTTTTTGATTGTGGCCCGACAAAACTAAATGGTTGGTAAAATAAAAAGCAGGTATTTCATACCATTCTTCGGGTACCTTGCGGCCAGTTAGTTTCCTGGCATTCAATACATGAAGTTCAAAGGCCATAAAGTCTCTTACACTCGGCGGGTTCGGCAGCGGTGCAGTTAATTGAACCTCGCTTAACTGATAAGACGGCTTTGCAAGGTCTTCCAAATTCTTCAGGATAGGCAGATATGCATTGTAATTTTTAATTAATTCTAATAGATTGTCAGGCAGCTCACCGTTGCTGACGAGATTCATATCATAGACGTACTCATCCTTAATCCAGCCGGCTTTTTGGCGGCCGTTTGCATCAATAAATGTTATAAATTTCATTCCTATTTTCTCCTTTATTCAAAAATGGCAACTGGTCTCGCCCAGCCTGCGCTGGCACCTGTTATTTTCACCGGAAAAACCGCTACTTTGAAGCCGAAACGTTTTGGCAGTAAATCCAAGTTTGCTAATTTTTCAATTTGGCAATATTCTGCTTCCTTTCCAACATAATGGGCCGCCCACAGGACGCCATCACGCGGATTTTGCTTATAATCGGCGGCCTGATGATAAAGCGGAATGTCCCAGCCCCAACCGTCTGTTCCCATGACTTTTATTCCTTTTTGAATGAGCCAGCGTGTTGCATCCGCCGAAACGCCTGCGTGCATTGCCGCGTAGTTTTCTTCGAAGTATTTTTTGTCAGCATCCGTCCTGATTAAGACGATATCATAGGGCTGCAACTGATAATTCATTTCTTCCAATTGCTTTTCCAGATCTTCTATTTTGATTTCATAGCCCGTTTCCCTGTCGCTAAAATCAAAGAGAACTCCATGGCCATAGAACCATTCGAGCGGAAGTTGGTCAATTGTCCTAGATGGTTCTCCGGCTGTTTTGGCCGCATAATGCCACGGAGCGTCAACATGTGTTCCGGTGTGAGTTGTCAGCGTGACCGTTTCTACCGCCCAGGCAGCGCCGTCCGGAAAATCACTGGCCTTTAAGCCTAGGATTTTGGCCGCCTGCTCGGCCCCCTGTTCGTGCGATTCATAGATGATTTCAGGAGGGAACGGCTCCTTAGCCCTAATATCCAATGGAACACTTAAATCAATGATTCGCAATTGGCTGCGGTTCATTTAATTACCCCTTTTCCGTAAAGGTATAGGTTGGACATTTTCCGTTTACGACTGAAATCATAACAAATATAGGTTAAAAATGTTGTCGAAATTTACCAATGAGTGAGTATTAACTCATCAAAAAAAGTGTTAAGGAAATTAATCCTTAACACTTTTTCAATTTAAATTTATTTAGAATGTGCCGGCTTCAGCAGGACACTTACCAACCGGTCCATCCCCTCCTGAATCCGTTCAGGTGAAGAATGGCTGAAGTTTAGGCGGAAGGTGTTATACTTTGGCTGACCTACATAGAATGGCGCACCTGGCACGAAGGCTACACCCTTTTCAACTGCCTGGTGAAGCAACGCGGTGGTGTTAATCTCTTCATTTGCTTCCACCCACATAAACATGCCGCCTTTGGGTTCAGCACACTTGAACAAGTCAGTGCCGAGCTTTGCAAGGTAATCCCGCATAATCGTCATTCGATGATAATACTCTCGGCGGATTGTCTGAATATGGGAATCCAAATCAAAATCACGCAGCAAATAATAAAGAGCCTGTTGGTCTAGACTGCTTGAATGCAAATCGTTCATTTGCTTGGCTTTCGCCATCATTTGAATGATTTCGATCGGACCGGTTACCCAGCCTGTGCGCAGTGCAGGAACAACGGATTTCGAGAAGGTACTCGTATAAACGACATGGGTACGTTGCTCATCAAGTGATGCCAGCGGCTGGTAATGCTCGTGTTCATGGAATTGAATATCCCCGTATGGATCGTCTTCTAATATAAGAATATTATATTGATAGCAAAGGTTTAGTAATTGCTGGCGTCTTTCTGCGCTCCAAACCTTGCCATCTGGATTTGAGAAAGTTGGAATTACATAAACAAATTTAGGCTGGTATTGTTCCAGTTTAACCTTTAAATCCTCTGGGTCCATTCCCTCCTGATCACTGTGTACTGCAATTACCTCTGCTCCGTATGAGTGGAACACCTGTAAGGCTGATAGGTATGTAGGATCCTCGGTGAGCACGACATCCCCTTCGTTTAGCATGACTCTTGAGAACAAATCAATAACCTGCTGGGATCCTGTTGTTACCAATATATTTTCAGGGGAAGATTTAATCCCCTTACGCTCCATTTTTACTTGAATCATTTCACGAAGCGGAATAAAGCCTTCGGTCAAACCGTATTGTAAGGCGTTGTTTCCTGAGGAAAAAACTTTATCGTAGGCAGTTCTTACCGCTTCCACTGGGAAAATGTCCTCGGCAGGCAGTCCTCCGGCAAATGAAATGACATGTGCCTGCTGTGTTACCTTTAGGATGTCCCTGACAGCAGATGATTCAAAGCTTTGAGTACGAGATGCAAATGGATAATTCAATGTTAGTCGCTTCCTTTTTTGAAAAATAAATAGTTCAATATAATGCTATTTTACTAAAGCATATAATTGAAAATTGATATTATTTTAAATAGTATAATATAAAATCCTTAGATGCAAGAATTTATTTCTAAATGTTTTGAAAAATTGAAACCATTCGCTTTCCTAAATATTTTCAAAGTAGTATTATAATTTAATAGTATAAACAGAATGTTTCAGACTAACTAGAAAGGGTAATCTACATGAAAAAAGGTGTTGCACTATTAATCTTAGCCACTATTCTTTGGGGCGGTAACTACATATGCGGACGTTTTCTGGCACCGGCTCTGCCGGCAACACTGCTAAACACGATACGGTGGGGAATATCGACGATCCTTCTTTGGGGAATACTTGCTTTTAATAAAATGGATTTCCCTATCTTAAAAAAATGGAAGGAATTTTTGATTCTTGGGTTTTTTGGGGTCTTTGCTTTTTCAACCTTAAATTACTTAGGATTAAGATCATTAAGCGCTTCGCACGCAGGAATGATTTCTGCCGGGATTCCGATTGCCATTTTACTATTTACTCCGTTTGTCTTAAAGGATAAAATTCATGCTAAATCGTGGATTGGTGCTATCATTTCCGTGATTGGCGTGATGATTTTAATTCAGGGAAAACAAGGCGGGGCGTCCCAAGGCTCCCTAATCGGAGAAATTGAGATTCTGTTATCTTGTTTGGCTTGGGGAATGTATACGGTTCTCGGCAAAAAATATGGGAAAAGTATAGACCCGCTGACCATGACTGCCGGAGCATCTTTTTACGGCACCCTCCTAAGCGCATTAAGCTGTATCGGCACAGTTGATACGGGAATGATTCATATGACCGGCTCGGCGTGGCTGGCTGTCATTTATGTAAGTACACTGGCTTCGGTTGTAGCCTTCTTTTCCTGGAGTGCTGGAGTCGAAATGGTTGGACCAGCACTTGCAGCACCATTTATCAATTTACTGCCCGTTTGGACCGTCGTGTTCGGAGTATTGCTCCTACATGAGAAAATATCCTTTATAACCCTTTTAGGAGGTATTATAACGATCGCAGGAGCTGTTTTTACAAGCTACCAAACGTCAAGCAATAAAAATAAAAAAGGCCTGATCGAAACTGCTTAAATGTGATAAAAACGTTAAAGGTCCTGTCCCCCAACACCATTAAAGCGTTAAGCTTTAGGAGTGTGGAAAACAGGACCCTTTTTTATGCTCATGTGTTATCTTCTCTAGTTATTTAATCATGGAAATTCGTACCGTCAGTCGTTGCTTTGATGATACCGGCACGGATGACAAAGTCACCGAAGTACTCGCCTTCCTCGCGTTCTTTGGCATAGCGTGAGAGAAGAACACGAAGTTCTTTTAATATTTCTTCTTCCCCAATGTTTTCACGGTACATCTTGTTAAGTCGGCTGCCGTCAAAAGCGGCTCCAAGGTACATATTATATTTTCCGACTGCTTTACCCATAAAAGCAATTTCACCCAGTCCAGGACGTGCACAGCCGTTCGGGCAGCCTGTCATACGAATGGTAATTTCCTGGTCACGAAGACCATTTTCATTAATAATATCCTCAATCTTATCAATTAACTTAGGTAAATAGCGTTCTGCTTCCGCCATGGCCAATCCGCATGTTGGAAGTGCTACACATGCCATCGAGCTGCGGCGTAGGGCTGAATGATGCTTCCCATCCGTTAAACCATATTGGTCCATCAGTTCGGTAATCTTTTTCTTCTTCTGGCTGGATACATTGGCAATGATCAGGTTCTGGTTCGTTGTAAGACGGAACTCGCCGGTATGGATTTTAGCAATTTCGCGCAAGCCAGTCTTTAGTTTATAATCATCATAATCCTTTACCCGTCCACCCTCAATAAAAAGGGTATAATGCCATTTTCCGCCAACCCCTTTTACCCAGCCGTACCGGTCGCCGTTACTTTCGAAATAGTATGGCTTCGCTTCTTCGAGGCGCCAGCCAAGGCGGTTTTCAAGTTCTTCTATGACAGTTTCCAGTCCGAGGCGGTCAACAGTGTACTTGAAGCGTGCGTTTTTGCGCTCTGACCGATTGCCATAATCGCGCTGAATAGTAATCGTTTTTTCTGCCACATCATATAGCTGTTCAGGTTTACAGAAGCCTATGATCTTAGCCAACTGTGGATATGTTGCTTTATCACCATGCGTACTTCCCATACCGCCGCCAATAGCAACATTAAATCCAACCAAATTACCATCTTCCACAATCGCAATAAAACCAAGGTCGTTAGAAAAGACATCGACGTCGTTTGTTGGAGGAATGGCCAGCGCGATTTTAAACTTACGCGGCAAATAAAGTGGACCGTACATCGGTTCAATATCATCCACTTCAGGCGTTCCGGCCACTTTTTCTTCATCGAGCCATATTTCATGGTATGCTCTTGTACGTGGCAATAAATCGTCACTTAGTTTCTTTGCCCATTCGTATATTTCACCATGAATTTCGGATTGATATGGATTGGAAGTAGACAACACATTTCGATTCACATCGCCGCATGCTGCAATGGTATCTAAAAGCGTATTATGAATTCGCTGAATGGTATTTTTCATATTCCATTTTAAAATTCCGTGCATTTGAAAAGTTTGACGAGTTGTTATTTTAAGTGTCCCATTGCCATTTTCTTCGGCAAGGTCATCCATAACAAGCCATTGTTCAGGAGTTGCCACTCCCCCAGGCAAGCGGACTCGAAGCATGAATTGATAAGCTGGTTCAAGTTTTTGCTTTGCGCGCTCATTACGGAGATCCCTGTCATCCTGGAGATAGCTGCCATGGTGTTTCATCAGGCGGTTGTCATCGTCGGGAATGCCAGAGCTGAGTCGATCTAGCATGACTTCTGTCAATGTGCCGCGCAAATAGTTACTTTCTTTTTTTATCCGCTCAACATCGCTTGGCGGGCCATCCGGTGCTTTTAAAATAGAGTTCACCATGTTGAAAAGACTCCTTTCAAATCCAATCAATATACGTCACGCTGGTAACGTTTTTGCTGCTGCATTGCAGTAAGATAATCTGCCGCCTGTTCACGGCTCATATTGCCTTCTTTTTCAATAATTTCAAGTAATGTAATATGAACATCATGTGCCATATGCTTTTCATCGCCGCAAATGTAAATGTACGCACCTTCTTCAAGCCAAGCGAATAATTCCTTACTGTGCTCTTGCAAACGGTGCTGCACGTATACTTTTTCTGCCTGATCCCGTGAAAAGGCAACATCCATTTTTGTCAGCACGCCATCTTTAAGCCATTTTTGCCATTCTGTTTGATATAAGAAATCTGTTACAAAATGCTGATCTCCAAAGAACATCCAAGATTTCCCTTCAGCTCCTGTTTCTTCACGCTCCTGCATAAACGAGCGGAATGGTGCTACACCTGTACCAGGTCCGATCATTATGATTGGTGCATCCGGATTGTTTGGAAGCTTGAAGTTTTCATTATGCTGAATGAAAATCGGCAGAGTATCCCCCGCTTCAAGACGTTCCGCTGTTAAAATCGAGCAGACGCCCTTGCGTTCACGGCCGTTGGTCTGATAGCGAACAGCGCCAATTGTCAAATGAACCTCGTCTGGGTTAGCTGTTAAACTGCTGGCAATAGAGTACAAGCGAGGTGGAATTTTTCGCAGCACAGAGACAAACTCTTGTGCTGTTTCTCCCCAAGCTCCAAAATTTTGCACTAGATCAAGTAGATCTCGCCCATCTATATATTCCCTTAATTTTTCTTCATTTCCTTCTGATACGAGCTCCTTCAACTCTAAATTCGTTGAAAGCTGAGCAATTTTTTCAAGAAGCGGCTTGGTCAACACGGTAATTTCATAATATGAAGTAAGGGCAGTCTTAAGTGGACGTATGTCCCCTTGTTTCACGTTTACCGGATCTTCTTTCCCCCAAGGCAATTCCTGAATAAGCAGGTCGACAAGAGCTGGGTCGTTCACCGGATAAACCCCGAGTGCGTCTCCCGGTTCAAAGCTAAGGCCGGAACCCTCAAGCGATAATTCAAGATGACGAGTTTCTTTATTGGAACCGCGTCCATTCAAATTTAGGTTTTCCAGAACCTCAGCCTGAAACGGGTTTGTTCTGGAGTAGACGGATTCCGCAGCCTTTACTTCACCTGCATGCACTGGAATACCCGCTGCCGATGAACTTCCTCCCAGTGCTTCATTCAAGCTGCCAAGAACACCCTGAATCCATTCCCCTGCCGGCTCGTCAAAATCCACATCACAGTCAAAGCGTGGATAAAGTCTAGTGCCCCCAAGCTCTTCCAAACGTGTGTCAAAATCTTTTCCGGTTTGACAGAAAAACTCGTATGAGCTGTCTCCAAGTGCCAAAACGGAAAATTGCAGACCGTCAAGCTTTGGCGCCCGTTTTCCAAACAAAAACTCATGGAAGGATTTTGCGTTATCAGGTGGCTCACCCTCACCATGTGTACTGGCAATAATGAGGAGGTTTTGAACCTTTTTTAAATTGTTCGGTTTAAAATCACTCATCGCCGAAACGGTTGCTTTAAAACCGATCCCTTCAAGTGCCTGACTTGCTTTTTTCGCCAGACCCTTGGAATTTCCAGTTTGCGATCCATAAAGAATCGTCACCTCTTTGGATACGCTTTGGGATTGTACAGGTTGCCCTGCCGGTGCTCCCAATACAATTGAATTCGCAGAAGCAGCAAAGTACCCGCTTAACCAAACTTTTTGCGATTCCGTTAAGCTTGGCAGAAGACGATTTAGGAGCTCTGCCTGCTCCTCAGAAAATGGACTGTTCAATACCTGAAGTTGCAAAAAATATCACTCCCCTAAGGAAAATAAGCCATTTTGAAATTGCTTTAAGACATCATTTTCAATGAAAAATTGATTACTATTATAATAGTTTTACTATTCCTATAAGTCAAGTAGGAATTATAGAAAAACTATGCTTGCTGATATGTCATTTTCACTTTACCGAATATCTAAACATTAGTAAAATAAATATTAATTATCGAAACTATTAGTTTTTTTAATAATAAGGCGGGATTCATATGCATTACGAAGAATTAAAAACGTTCGTCACCCTTGCAGAGGTGAAAAATTTTACAAAAACGGCGGAGCTGCTGCTAATGTCACAGCCCAGTGTGAGTTTACATATCAAAAATCTTGAGAAAGAATTTCAAACAAAATTATTTCTGCGCTCTCCCAAATTCCTGCAAATCACTCCGACGGGTGAGATACTTTATGAACGAGCCAAACAAATGATTACCCTTTACGAACAAACTAGGCAGGACATTCTTGAACACCAAGATTCCATAAAAGGTGAATTAATCATCGGGGCCAGTTTTACGATTGGAGAATACATCCTCCCGGCTTTACTAATTGACCTGCAGAAAGATTATCCCGAATTGAATCTTCACGTGGTGATTGGCAATACCGAGGAAATTGCACAATCAGTCAAATTGTATAAAGTGGATATTGGATTAATTGAGGGGCACACCAATGAAAAGGAACTATCGGTCCACCCTTTTATGGAAGACGAGCTTTTCGTGGTTTCATCGAACGACCATGAACTCACCCAAAAAAAAGAAGTAACGATGGCTGACCTGCAGAATCAAACGTGGGTAACGCGGGAAAATGGTTCCGGAACCCGTGAGTATTTAAATCATGTTATTCGTTCCAATGGTTTGAAGGTCAAATCCTTTTTAACCATCAGCAGCAGTCAAGGGATTAAGGAAACGCTTATCAATGGAATGGGGCTGTCACTTCTGTCCGGAAGTATCATTGACAGGGAGGTCAAGCAAGGGCTGCTATCTATTATTCATGTAAAAAATCAAACTTTTAATCGAACTCTTTCATATATATACTCGCCTATCATGGAAGAAAAGCGAAATGTAAAGACCTTTATTCATTCCTTAACTCAAAAATGGCCGAAGTAAAATGACTGTGCATCCTTTTCTCTATTTTTCAGCAGGATTTTTTCATTAGCACGATGAATAAATTAGTAAATAAATAGAAATTTGCCGAAAAAGGATGAAAGGATGTTTTTTGTGAAAATAGTAAATGAACTAAAAATAATTCGAGTTCCCATTCCTACCCCTACTTTACTGCCCCATATGACAACGAACTGCTATTTGATTGGGAACGCGCAGGAAAGCATCTTGGTTGACGCTGGATATGACCAACCGGAAACGCGAAGTGAATTAGAAAAAGCCCTTGTTGAAAATGAAATCGCTGTCCCGGAAACAATTATTCTTACACACGCTCATCCTGACCATGCTCCAGGTGTTTGTCAGCTGATCGACTGGAATCCGGGTGTGTACTGCCATCACCTTGAAAAAGAGGAAACACAATCAGCCATTTCACCTTGGCGCAATATTTCTTTTTTAAAGGATATGGACATCCTGCGTATCGCTGGTGAGGAAATACATATTCTACATGCCCCAGGCCATACGGCAGGCCAGTTAAACCTGTATATCCCTTCCCAACAAATTCTCCTCGCTGGAGATAATATTGTTGCGGAAGGAACATCCTGGATTGGCCCTCCGGATGGTGACATGGGCGATTATTTTAAAACCCTTCATCGCCTACAACAGTTAAAGATCAGTCAAATCGGTCCCGGCCATGGGGAATGGGTTACAACGCCGTATGAGCACATTGAGTTTGTGTTGAACCGAAGATTGTATCGGGAAAACCAAATTAAGGACTTACTGAAAGAACATCAAAGTTTAACTTCCGTCGATTTAACGAATTTGATTTATCAAGATTCCATTCATCCTAGTGTGTTTGAAGTGGCAAAAAGAACAACTGAGGCACATTTAATCAAATTAATAAACGAGGAATCCGTCATTCAGCATGAAGAAGCATATATTTTAAAAAACAATCTTGTAGTCTAATCGATTAAACTCCGGCATCGAAAGCTGACCGCATTTTATATAATGAACAATTGTTTTCAATGTATGAATCGTTGGAGGTGCTAATGGAATTGTTTCCTCTTCATATCGGGTTAGAGCTTCTTGGGGATTAATCCATAAAGAATCATCAATTTCATTTTCATCTGGTATTGGCGTTTGACCCTCGGGCAGCCTGGCCAGGAAGAATTTTGTATCAAAGCGAATTTTGCTTTGACTAGGTGTGACAATTCGGCCAAAATAAGTTAAGTATTCTAGATTCAGATAAAGCGCTTCCTTTTTTAACATGTGTAGAAAAGAAATTTCTCCTTTAATTAACAGACGGCGGTATTCCAGGGCGGTATGTTGGTCCAGAAGAACTGGGGTACCGTCGACTGTTTGACAAAGAAGAATCCCTGCTTCCTCAAATAATTCACGTGCCGCGGCGATGTAGTAAGACTGGCTAATTGATTTATCCCGCTTTTCGTTTTTTATATACTCATCATCATAGATGGCATCGCTGTCATCTACCGCTCCCCCGGGGAATACATAAATACCTCCCATAAATTTCATCGTTTTCGGCCTTTGCGTCAAGAAAACTCTGTTCTGATGATCCATTAACACAACTGTGGATGCAGGTCTTGGTGTAACCTCCATATTTCTACCACCTTTCTGTTATTTATAGTTTAATTACATCTATATTCAACCAATCGAGCAAATTTCCCTTCCTTTTTCCATAAGAAAAAGCACACTATTTTTTTCTAGTGTGCTCGAAATGTGATTATATGGCTGGTGCTTCCATTCCCATTTGGCTCCATTCTTCCCTGGCAGGGCCATATACACCAGGTACCTGAAGTCCGGCTTGACGCATTAGCACGGTCATCTGGCCGCGGTGATGGATGACGTGCTTGATGAGAAGATTTAGGGTAACTGCCTTTGGCATCTTCATCCCAAAAACATCTTTCATTTCTGTTAAAGAGTCATCGGTCCACTGCTGCTGGACTGCTTCAACGGTGTCGGCACTTACCTTGCGAAATGCATCAGCGATAGTTTTGGCTGAAGTTGGGACTGTTCCTTCGTTTTCAACCAGGGCTACATTGATACCGAATTCCTTTAACATTCCCGGTGTACTGGTGACAATATGCCAGCCAATTCTTCCAAGCGAACGATCATCCGTTGACACCATTTGTTGAAGTGAACCGTCGGTTAAAGCATCCATGATTTTTTGTGTAGAGCCCGCCTCTTGATTCCATTCTTGCACGAATTCTTGGATTGATGTATACATAATTATTCCTCCGTTTTGTTGGTCATGATTAACTACCTATATCATTATTACCAAAATGTGGATGTTCATGTATGGTATTTCAACTTCAAAAAATGATTAACGTAGCTTGTCTTTTAGAATATAATTTTAAAAGTGGTTTAATTTCATTAAAGGGGATTTATCAAATGAGAATACTAGGAGCTATTACAGCATTTTTTGTAACTGATTTTTTCTTTCATTTAATTGATGCCTTAGCGATGGGCTTGAAGGCTGAAACGCAAGCGCAGCGGATTGGCGCCGTCTTTTTAGGGTTGCTTGTACTTTTGATCTTGATGGCTGTCTTTTACCGCTTCTTTTCACGTTCATTCTTTAACGGGTTTACCGTCGCCGCTGGTTTGTTCTTGAGCTTTGATATTGTTGTCTTTCATTGGATTTTCCAGCTTCATCGAATTACCAATGGGCCGGAAGCCAATTGGCTGGAGCCGTTGTTTGTTGTCTTTGGGTCCTTTTTTGTGTGGTTTGGAATCAAAAAAGAACGGTCTGCTGGAGTGAGCAACCATAATGGTATGCCATTTACATGAAAAACCGCCTGGATTTGTCGTTAACGGTTTACTTGTGCGGTGCAAAACTTTAATTCACAGATCTAATCAGATTGCAAATCACATAAATTTCACAACATAAATGATATTTTCACAGTCAAAAAGGCTTAGAGATATTTTTTCATCTCTAAGCCTTTTTTGTATTATCTTTTTTCACTTACTCCCCCGTATGTTGTACAAGTCATTAGACGCTAAAGCGAGTTTGATAAATAAGCGGAGAAATTTCTCTTAATTAGGAAATAGCACTGAAAATAGCTTAAATAAGCGGAAATATTCCGACTATTGACTCAAAAAACGTGAAAATGGGTAATTTTTCTTTACTTAATCGGAAAAACTCCGCTTATATACACCGAACCGAGTCTATTCTGAAGTCTAACCGAAAAATCTCCGCTTATTTTAAATATCAACATAATCCACGTACTAAATCGCAAATAATTCACCACCCCATAATAATTGTTTCATACCGTGTGATTTACAATGTGAATTAGTACAAAATAAGCAACAAAAGGCTGCCGAAATATTGATAAATCAAAAAAAACGCACTGTGAATTATATCGGGTATTCAAGTGCGTTTTCCTATGTGTTTTAAAACGTTTTCACCTTTAAAGTAAACCCGTTAATTTGTCGTCCAGGCGGTTTTTGTTAACGCTTCGGATATAAAATTTCATCTATTATCCCATATTTTTTGGCTTCTTCGGCGCTCATGAAGAAATCACGATCAGTGTCTTTTGCCACTTTTTCAATTGGCTGCCCAGTACGTTCAGCGATGATTTGATTAATGTGCTCGCGGAGTTTTAAAATACGTCGGGCAGATATTTCGATTTCGGTTGCCTGCCCTCTAGCTCCTCCCAATGGCTGATGGATCATGATTTCGCTGTTTGGCAGGGCAAATCGTTTCCCTTTTGTTCCAGCCAGGAGCAGCATGGCTCCAAACGATGCTGCCATTCCGGTGCAGATGGTGCGGACATCCGCCTGAATATATTGCATTGTATCAAAGATGGCGAATCCAGCTGATGTTGATCCTCCCGGAGAGTTAATATAAAGGGAAATTTCTTTCTCGGGGTTATCCGCAGCTAAAAATAAAAGCTGCGCTACCACGCTGTTGGCCACATGGTCATTGATTTCATCGCCAATAATGATAATTCTATCCTTTAACAAGCGCGAGTATATATCATAGGATCGTTCGCCGCGATTCGTGTTTTCAATCACATATGGAATGGTATTCATTATAACCGTCTCCTTTTAAGCAATTTGGCTAAGCAGCCATACAGAGAGTGCTTGAAGGAGAGAAAGTTTGAATAAACTTTGCTTTTGGAATTTCGCTGATAAAAGAAGGTAGCCTTTCAATAAGAAGCGTTGGATCTTCGCTCTTTAATGCTTCATAAAAGAGTTCTGCTAATTGCTCGCGTTCATCGATATTCCAATATGTTTCTGCAGTCAGGGACTGGTCTTCGTCCTTTAATTTTCCAAGACGATTTTTCGCTCGGTGCAAATTAGCCTTTACCGCCATTTCTGATGTGTATAGGATTTCTGCAATTTCCTTTATTTGATATTGAAAGGCCTCTTTTAATAAAAAGATAATCGACTGCTTTGGGGTGAAATGATTGATGAGCATCTCAACAGTATTATTTATCTCATCCAGAGTTGCGTTGTGGAAAGCTCCGGCAAATTCAGTTTCCTCTTGAATGCTTTCCTTTTTTCTTTTTCGAATGACATCCACCCAGTGGTTATGAGCAATTTTATTTAACAGGGCGGGCGTTACCCTCTGCTGTTGATTTTCATACTTTAAGGCTTTGAGAAAAGTTTCTTGTGCAACATCGTCCCCATCCCACGAGTTTTGAGTAAGAAAGTGACAATACTGCTGAAGCTTCTGGTAATGATCCTTCCAAAATAAATCTGTCTGTTCAGCAGATTCATTAATCTTTGAGTTAAGCTTGTGTAACATGGTTTTCACTCCTTTTTGCACTCTCTACACTTTAAACGGATATGGGGAGACGAAAAGATACGGGGTTAAAAATTTTTTTATAAATTTAATTTATCATATTCAATAATGAATGTATTAACACGACATATACAAAAAAACGCCATTTCTGGCGTTCTTCATGACAATTGGTTGTTATTTTCATTTATCATCTCTTTAACATCTTGAGAAATTTTATCGAAGGTTTGATTCACTCTATTCATAATAGCTTCATTGTCTGTTTCTTTTGATGGGTTTTCGGAAATTTGGTTATGCTCTTTTTCCATAAATTTCACCTCCACTTTTATGGTGTGTTATTATGGAAAATTTTATAACTCCATAGCAATGAATGAGAAAATAAGTTGACATAACATAATTACAAACAACAAAAGGTTACCTACGAAGACTTGCCTCTATATTTTTTGAAAAATAAAAGAAAGAAAATGAAGGTAACAGCCCCTAGAAAGCTGAATCCTGCAATTACCGAGATATTTGATGATATTAAGCCAAAGCCAATACCGACGATGAAGGTAATTCCTCTCTCTATTAATGATTGAAAGGATTCAATTGTTGCTCTGATTTCGGAACTACCGCTATGGTGAAGGTACCCTGATACAATAGGTTCCACCACCCCGCTTGCCAAAAAAACGAAAATTAGCATCGCAACACCCAACCAGCCGGGAAACATGGCGCTAAAAATAAACCCGCAGGCAGTGACCCCAAGAACGTAAAGAATGATGGTTTCCGTCCGAAAATAATTTTTTAAATATGCCGCTATTAGATTCCCCGGAATCCTAGCAAGTGAAATCAATGCAGAAAACAATCCAAAAAATATGACGGAAAAGCCGATCTCATCCAAATACAGCTGCCAAAACTCATCCAAGTATTTCACACAAGCAGAAATGGCCATAGCGTGTGTAATAACCACAAGTAATCTAGGTTTGTTTTTAAAGAAAGCTATTGCGCTAACAAAATATTCCCGCCATCCAACCGTTTTGGTCTGTTTATCTACGAGCAGCTTTTTAGACGGAGGTTCCCTTAAAACAACAGTCATTCCAAAAGCAATTAGCATGCTTGCCGCGGAAAGAATATAGTTAAGCTCAAATCCATAATATTTAGCCAATGCACTCCCTGAAAGTGCTGCCAGGATTGCCCCGAAAAAATCAAGCGAATTCAGACTTCCAACTATTTTTTCAAATGATTCTTGCTCGTTAGTCACCTTAAGCGTGTCATATAATAGAGCATTCAATGATCCACTCCGGCAGGCACTTGAAATCCCGGCAAGAAACACGACTAAGGCAAAAGTCCAAAAGTTAAAGGCAAACAGAAGAATGATAAATTCCAGCATGGATAAAAAGGATCCAATAACAAGCATGGCCTTTCTGCCAAACTTATCAGCCAATATCCCCGTTGGAATCTCTAAGCCGACAATCGTGACGGCATAAATGATTTCACAAAAAACAACCATCAACACCGTCATGCCCCGCTCCTGCCAAAACAACCTTTCGATTACATACGCAGGAATTAAACTCCGAAAAAATACAATGAAATACAGTTTATGAACATTTTTATTAAAATCCATTTAGCCACTCCTCCACTATTTGTATTTAATCGTTACAAATAGCTAAGGTGGTGGACGGATTTTAAGTTGTTTGAATTAACAAGGTGGTCTTACCATGTTCATACCAACATCTCCATTGAAATAGTTTTACTTATGATTATAATATCTCTTAAGGACCTCTGGATACAAATATTTTCCATTTATAAAAATCAAAACCTGGTCAATAAAAAAGCAAGCACTATTAACATAATTAGTGCTTGCATAGTCAGTTGTATTTATTTATGAAACTTTTTTAAAAATCCCGCTTCCATATTATTTAGCAACGTAAATAATACAGACCTAGCTCCATCGATTGATTCCTTCTGCTTTATCCATGTTACGGGTTCTTGGATATAGCTTTCAGGTGTGATTTGATCTCCAAAGGTACCCTGAAGGAATTCAATAATCTCCTCAGAAAATTCAGGATGAAACTGCAGTCCAACCACCCTTTCCCCAAAAGCAAACGCCTGGTTCTTGCACCCTTCACTATGTGCGAGGTTCCTGACTCCCTTTGGAAGTTCAAAAGTATCCCCGTGATACTGGAACGCATGAAATGTGGAAGGTACTCCATTAAAAAGTGGTACTTCTCCCGCTTCAGGAGTTAGCTCAATTGGATGCCAGCCGATTTCCTGATGGGTATGGGGATATACCTTACCGCCTAAAACATCAGCCAAAAGCTGTGCACCTAAACAAATCCCCAGCACCCTTTTATCCTGATTGATTGCTTCTTTAATAAAGTTTTTTTCGTATACAAGCCACGGATAAAGCTCTTCCTCATATGCTCCCATTCTCCCGCCTAGAATCACCAGCATGTCAAAATCGTTCATCGAGGGAAATGCTTCATTTTCATAGACGATCGTGCATGATAAAGAATAATTTCTTTCCAAAGCCCAATCTTCAATTAAACCTAATGTGGCTAATGGGTCATTTTGTAGATAATGTATTCTCAATTTTCTTCTCCCTTGCTTTGTTTAAGAGGTTTCTTAAAATCTGGCAGAAAAAAGATTTCGTTCCCACTCACTTACATAGCGGGAATATTTGTCCCATTCTGTTCTCTTAATCTTGATAAATTCTTCCCAAATCGATCTGCCGATGGTTTGGGCCAACACGGAATCCTGTGCCAAATAATCAACCGCTTCCTTTAAGCTTCTTGGCACCCAGCTAATATTTCTTTCCTTCAATTGGAAATCGGATGCAGCACTTACATCGAAATCAACTGGTTCGCCTGGATCAAGCTGGTTTTGAATACCTCTTAAACCTGACGCTACCAAACAAGCTGCTAAAAGATACGGGTTGCACGTTCCATCCGCACCGCGGTATTCGAAACGTCTAGCTCTTCTTTTCTCTGGTATACGTACCAATACCGAACGATTTCCTGAGCCGTAACAAATATGGGCCGGTGCCCAGGAACCAGGCTGCATTCTTTTATAGGAATTAACACTTGGTGCCCCAATTGCTATTAAAGAAGAACCATGCTTCAAAAGTCCTCCGATAAACTGATAAGCTTTTTCGGACATATCAAGTCCGCGTTGGTCTGTCGGATCTTCAAAAAGGTTTTCACCAGCCTCATCGTACAGGCTGATATGGACATGTAGTCCGCTGCCGGCTAAGTGTTGAAAGGGCTTAGGCATTAATGTCCCAACCATTCCTTTATCGCGGGCAATCTGCTTGAATAAATGCATGAAAGTGACTTGGTCATCTGCCGCTTTTAAAGCGTTGGTGTATTTTAAATTGATTTCAAGCTGGCCAGGGCCATATTCACTTGAGATTTGCTCAGTTTTAACTCCCATGCCTTCAAGGGAATAAACAAAGTCTTGGATGAAATCCTCTTGCAAATCGGCGCCCTCGGACGAGAAACAATGGCTGTTATCGGCAGGAACAAGCTGTCCACCTTGGTCCTTTAAAAGGTAAGCCTCCTGCTCAAAAGCCATGTACATTTTTCCGCCTAGGAGCGTTTCTACCTCATTTAATAACCGTTTCAACGCACCTCTTGGACAACCGTGCCATGGTTCCCCATTAATATCAACTAAGTCACACAGCATGCGGGCAGTATTCTTTCGGTAAGGAAGGATAGCAAAAGTGCTCGGATCCGGTACTGCGAAGAAATCTCCATCATTCGGACCATAGGCAGGATTCGGAATATACTCGTCAAATGTATCAAAGCTCATAATGGCTGTACTAAAATTGACTCCCTTTTCCATTGCATCCTCAAGCTGTGCCGGACGAATCGTTCTTCCGCGCGTTACGCCGGCATAATCAAGAAATTCCACACGGATAAATTCAATCTTTTCTTTCGCGACAATATCTAGTACCTGTTCTTTTGTTATCATATTTATTCGACTCCTTTATGCAATCTTCTCATAATGACATGGGTGAATAGCTCGACCCCAACGGGAATGATCGATTCATGAAACTCAAATTGCGGATGGTGTAAATCAAATGCAGGTTTCCCCTCCTGAGCGACTCCCAGCCTAAAATACGTACTTGGAACTTTTTCGGCAAAAGCCCCAAAATCATCCGCACCCATCGATGGCTCCTTCAATTGGAACACATTTTCCGTTCCGAGAAGCTCTTTTGCACCTTCCTCCAATTCTTTCGTCACCCAATCGCTATTGATAACCGGAGGATGGCTCTCTTTATAGTTGACGATTGCCTTACCGCCAAAGACTTGGGCGATATTCTGGCACATTTCTGTTATTTGTGCAGCTAGTCTTTTTCGAGTCTCTCTTGTAACTGCCCTTGTTGTCCCTTCCATTACTACCTTGTCTGCGACAACATTGCTGGCAGTTCCTCCGCCAATTTTTCCAACATGGACCACAACAGGCTCCACCGGATTGCTTGCCTTTGTGACTAACGTTGGCAAAGCTTGAAGAATCTGCGAGCTTATCGTAATCGCATCGGTCGCTCGATGAGGCCGTGCACTATGGCCGCCTTTTCCTTCTACAATAATTTCAAAATCGTCGCAGGAAGCGGTAATTGCTCCATATTTTACACCGACCGTCCCATGCGGGAGGTGAGGCCACAAATGAAGAGCCAGCATGGCATCAACAGACGGATTTTCTAAGACTCCTAGTTTAATAAGCTGCTCGGCCGCCCCATCTGCTTCCTCTCCTGGCTGAAAAATGCAGCGGACTCTCCCTGACAATTGGCTCCTTAAATGATATAACTGATAAACCGTTCCAAGGAGAATCGTCGTATGGCCGTCATGGCCGCAAGCGTGCATAACCCCTGGGTTCTTCGATGAAAAATCGAGACCGGTTTGTTCATGGATCGGAAGGGCGTCAATATCCGCCCTAATTCCAATATGTGCCCCATCGCCGTTTTCCCCGATAATATCTACGAAAATACCAGTTTCACCAATATCTTGATAAGGTATCCCCCACTCTTCCAGACAGGAAGCAATAAAGCGAGAGGTCTCATGCTCCTGAAAGGAAAGTTCAGGATGCTGATGGAGATGACGGCGTATTTCATATAGTTTTGTTTCAAGGTCTTTTTGTACTTCTAATTCCTTTTTGGTAAGCACTGTTGAATGCCCCCTTACATTGTTGTATCTTTACTTGAAGTGTTTGATAGATTTTTAGATTTATTAAATAACTTAAATAGCACATACAGGACTACCATGCCTATTGCGCCGCGAACCAAGGTCATTGGCGAACCGACAAAGGTTCCGTAGAAGACGATTCCAATTCCCACGAAGCCAAGAACCGGGAATAACGGATAGAGAGGTTGTCTCCAAGGAAGCTGTTTTACCTCTTGCAGAGCTTTCTTTCGATATAAAATTCCAGCAATAAGTGCCAATGTCCAAGAAACCAACCAGGCTAGAACCAATTGAGTAGAAAGTTCAACATATAGGAAATCAGGATTCAACACCCCTAAAACGACTAATCCTACTGACAACGCCCAAACCACGATAATTCCGTAAACAGGTGTACCAGTCTTTGGATGAACATACGCAAAAAAGGAAGGTAAAAATCCGCTCTTTGCCTGTGCATAAAAAATCCTTGATGATGCATAAAGTGTACCCATTAAAATACAGGTAGCTGCCGCAATCCATGCGGTCATATTCATGATGTAGGCACCGGCAACACCAAATACCATTCCTGCAGCTTCAGTAAATGGAGAACTATCCATGGTGATTTTGTCCCATGGAATTAATCCCTGCAATACAGCTTGTGCTGCTGAATACAAAATAAGGAAAGTTAAACTAGACCAAATTAACGCTTTTGGCAGATCCTTTGGATTTTTTACCTCTCCTCCAGCAGTTGCCAGCGTAACTGCACCTAAATAAGCGTAGGTTCCAAGTGGAATCGCTGACCAGAACCCATCCATTCCGTGTGGCAAAAATGGTGTGAAGTTTTCAAAGTTCATATCTTTGATGCCGATGATCGAGAAAAGAGCCATGACGAGGGTCATGATCACGACGAGAATCAACTGTGTTCTGGCAGCGATTTCTGTTCCAAGAATATTCAGTACAGCAAAAAGGGTAATAAAGAAAATGGCAAAAAACATTGGCCATAAATCACCTTTTAGCTGCGGGAAAAACCACATGGTAATTTTTCCTAATGCGAGCCCAACACTTCCACCGGCAATAACCCAGCCGAGTGCAAAGGTGAAACCAGACAAAAAGCCCCACCATTTTCCCATAAAGCGCTCAACCCATGTAGACATGGCTCCTGCAGTCGGCATTCCGACAGCCAGCTCCCCTAGCGCAATCATTAAGAACAACTGCGACAATCCTGCTACACCATAGGCTAGAATCGCTCCAGGTCCCGCGGTCGCAATCCCCTGCCCCATTAATAGAAAAATCCCATCGCCAATAACGGCACCTACACCCAGTGCCCAAATTGACCAGTAGCCAAGCTTTTTCTGTGATTCAAGCCCTAATTGATTATTGTTGCTCATCCAATCGCCCCCTTTAAATATTTCTGATAAACATTTTCAAAATTACGGAATAGGACCATTTCTCCGATGACTCTTGCTGTTTCGGCATCCATATAATCGGATTCTACCCAAGAGGTTAATACCTCCTCGAAGCACTCCTTAAATAAATGAACGCCAAGCCAGTTCATTTCCGGTACCGTAAAGGCGTCTGAACCATACATCACCTTATCAAATGGCGCAAATTCAAATACTTGTGAAATTATTCGCTTGACCCCGTGGCCGCTGAATGGATTCTGCAAGGAAATATCCATATAAACATTAGGTAAAATACTGACAATGAATGCCGCTTCTTCCACCCAAGGATAGCCCCCGTGAACTAGATGTACTTTTGTATCTTGATATTTCTCATCTCTTAGCATATCTAATAAAAAACTAGGGCTTGCTTTTGTCAGCACCACTTCACCGTCTCCAACACCTGTGTGAATATGCATAACCTTATCCGATGAAGTACATTCCTCCATGGCAACATGCAAGCAATAATCGCGAAAGCTTTTCACCGTTGCCCTTGTGTTAGCTCTAAATTCTGCATATTCTTCGGCAGCAAGCTGTTCATTCATAGGCGCAATTTCAAGACCACTGCGATAAGCAATAATCGACTTTAAACCCACTACCCCAGCTTTTTTCAACTCATTTGCTAAATCTGAACGATACTGCTCTTGAAATTCTACAAATGTTTGGCACTCTTCGCTTAAACGGACCATCACTGGTTCAATTCGATAAATCTCCCAGATTCGCGCTCCGCATAAATCTGCATATTCAGACTTCAAAAGTGGTGGCTGCGGATACCCAAAGTCCCCAACGATTCCGGTAATATTGGCATCCTGAAAAAGCTCCCGTGTATACTTTTTGAAATCTACTGCCCTCATATTTCGCTGTTCCACAACAGCTTCGAGCGTCGGCTCGCATGAAAAATATTTTGCTAAACGCTGAATCAAAATTTGCACCCACATGTTACTTCCCGGATATGGCTGTTTAGCAACCCGCTGATAGTTTTCTGGAATTTGATTCGGAATGACAGCAAGCGACAGCTTTCTTACAAACTCATCCGGTGTATAAGGCTCCGAATTGGCTATATATGGATGTGCATGGACATCAATCGCTTGACAGTCCTCTAATGATACTCTCATTTGATTCCCTCCTTTGTTGTATGTCGAAATTCTTGCAAATTTCGTGCCAACTTTTAAAATTCAGAAAATAATTCAAAAATCCTTATTATAACAGGTAAAAAATAAAATTCCTTATTAACAAAGGCTATAATTTCCGAGAAAAAATTTTTTCTACCGAAAAATATTTTTCGGTCATTCTTTTTCACTTTTACTAAAATTCAAAATATATGTTTTGCGCCTGCTGTAATTATGATAATATTTTGAAAATGGGACATTTACCTTTATTAAAGCGACAAAAATTTTTCGCTAATTATTTTTCGTGTTAGACAGGTGATGAAATTGAATGTTGATCAGCATCCAATATTAGAAGAAGTTTGGAATCATACCTTTGATTGTATGATGGTAATCAATGAAGATGGAAAAATTATTTCCTTAAACCGCCCAGCGGCAAGGTTATTTCAAGGCAGTCCCTCCACCCTAATCGGATCTTCTGTATTTGAACTTATTCCTTCTGAAGAATTTGAGAAGTGCTTTCAGAAAAAGGGAAAAACGGGGATCCCGATTTCTTTGGGGACCAAGCAGTTTGTCGGGAATATTGGCTGCCATGAAAACATGGATAAAAGTGTTACCTACTATTTATTTTTAAAAGACATCACTCATGGTCAACAGCTACAGGAACAAATTAATGATATGAATAAAGTCAGGCAATTATTTGACGTTATCCTTGACCAGATTGAACAAGGGATTTGTGTTATTGATGAACACGGTAAGATTCTTTTTTACAATCGCAAATCTGGGGAAGTGGATTCTTTAGAACCGGAAGCAGTTAGAAATAAACGGGTTCATGACATCTGGAATGTGGATGAACACACAAGTACACTATTGACGACCGTTCGTACAGGAAGAACACTGAATCATCGAGAAACACATTTCACAACAAACGGGAAACCGGTTACGACTCTTGTAAGAACCGTTCCGCTGCTACTTGGAGAACAAAGGGCTGCAGCAATGGAAATTTCGAAGGATATTACAGAACAAAAACAATTAGCTGATACCATTATGGAGCTTCAGAAACAAACAAAGAGTCCTTCATCCCTCCCGTCAACCCCGGCGTTACAAAAGAATCATACCCGTTTTCAATTTGAAAACATTGTTTTTTCAAGCCGGGAAATGGCTCAAACCATCGAACAAGCCAGAAGGTCAGCGAGGTCTAAATCAAATATCCTGATCATTGGTGAAACCGGGACAGGCAAGGAATTGTTCGCTCAAAGCATCCATAATGAAAGCCCGCGGAAAAATAATCCTTTCATTGCTCAAAACTGCGCAGCTCTGCCGGAATCCCTTCTCGAAGGCCTCCTTTTTGGAACGACTGTAGGAAGTTTCACCGGTGCAGTGGATCGAGCTGGCTTATTTGAACAGGCACAGGGTGGAACCCTTTTGCTGGATGAAGTTAATTCGATGAGCCCGAACCTCCAAGCTAAACTACTTCGAGTCCTGCAGGAACGAAAAGTTCAGCGTTTGGGGTCAGCAAAAGTCATTGATATTGATGTTAGGGTGATTGCAACCATGAATGAAGAGCCTCTTGAGGCGATATCCCAAGGTAGGCTTCGGGAGGATTTATATTATCGTCTTGGGGTGGTCAATCTTGTGATTCCACCTTTACGAAATCGAAAGGACGATATCCGGACACTGGCTCACCACTTTATCGCAAAACACGCCAAGGCATTGGATGTATCCGTAAACGGATTAGAAACGGAAGTTTACCAATTCTTTTACCGTTATCACTGGCCTGGAAATGTCCGACAACTCGAGCATGTTATCGAAGGCTGCTTAAATCTTGTTTATGACGAAGACACGATCGGCTTTGACCATTTACCGCCGGTCATGAAAAATAAAATTCAACATAGTGAACAATCTTTAGCAAAAGAACCATCCGTCCAATTATTAGGAAGCATGCCCGAGCAAATTGAAAAACTCGAACGCAGCATGATTGAACAGGCGATGAACCATTCCGGAGGAAACATTACAAAAGCGGCAGAACAGCTTGGTATTTCAAGGCAAAATCTAAATTACAAGCTGAAAAAATATCTTATTTATTCATAAAAGGGGGAACAATTTTGAGCCAGACCTTTTTAAAAGCCGAAGATCAAGTGATTGCCAACAGTTTAAAAATCCGCTTTTTCCCGATTGCTGTTCAATCAGCAAAAGGAACTCGTATCACCAGCCAAAACGGTGCGGAATATCTTGATTTAACAGCGGGCTGGGCCGTTGCAGGAATTGGCTATGGACATCCTAGGGTCAGCAGCAAACTCAAGGAGCAATATGAGAGCTTATCGTTTACCTCCCAGCTTTCTGCACCAGAACCTACAATAGTCTCTCTTGCAGAAAAACTTATCAAAATCACCCCAGGTGATTTTCCTAAAAAAGTTTGGCTGGGTCATTCTGGTTCAGACGCCAATGATTGTATCGCCAAGCTCGTTCCGCTGGCAAAAAACCGGACGCGAATGATTTCTTTTATGGGTTCTTATCACGGACAGACCATGGGCTCCCTTTCCCTCTCAGGACATCCTGCCCAATCGCAATTTATCGGAAGTGGGAATGTGATCAAAATCCCTTATCCAAATCCATACAGGCCACCCTTTGGGGAGACGGTTCGATTAACAGACCAAGTGCTGCAATACCTCGAACAAGAAGTGTTTAAAACGATCTGTCCGCCTGAACAAACAGCAGGAATCATTATTGAAGGAATTCAAAGTGATGGCGGTTTAATTGTACCCCCTGAGGACTTTTTGCCGCGGCTAGAAATGTTGTGCAGGCGTTATGAGATTAGTCTAATATTTGATGAAGTGAAGGTTGGCTTAGGAAGAACGGGAAAATGGTTTTCGTTTGATCACTATGATGTGGTTCCGGATGCCGTAGTCCTCGGCAAATCCCTTGGCGGCGGTCTGCCCATCAGTGCAGTAGTGGCCAGAAAAGAAATTCTTGATGTAGGTACAGGTATTCATATGTTTACAACAAGCGGGAACCCTGTTTGCAGTGCTGCCTCCCTGGAAACACTGCAAATTATCGAGGATGAAAGATTAATAGAAAATGCACGTGTTAACGGAGAATACTTCTTGGAGCAGCTGGAGAAGCTTCAAGAAAAGTACGAATGGATTGGCGATGTTCGTGGAAAAGGTCTTGCCATTGGAGTCGAATTAGTAGAAGACAGACATACCAAAGCCCCTGCTGCCGAAAAAACAGCCGCTATTTGTTATCGATGCTTTGAACTGGGTCTGCTAGTCTTTTATGTCGGAATCAACAGCAATGTTATTGAAATCACTCCTCCGCTTACTATCTCCAAGGAGGAAATTGACCTGGCAATCTCCATTTTGGATCAATCTTTTTCCGATCTTCAGGAGCAAAAAATCAATATGGATTTAGTCAAACAATACGCTGGTTGGTAATAACAAAAGCGCAAGCGTCCTGTTCAGCGGCGTATGGCCTGGAGCTCTCCAACTGAGATAAAGGAAACACGAAGAGCGTTAGCGATTCGATGTTGACTTATCGTAGGGCGGAGAGCGAAGGACACTAGCCGCTAGGGCGCTGAAGCTGGACGTATCTACCCTGGTAACAACCTATCCACAATGACTTAATCTATAATTACCTTGACCTCAAAAAGGGTGTCAGGACTAAGTACCTGACACCTTTCATTTTTAGTTTTATGCCAACTCCAGCGCAACCTCCATCATGTTTGTAAAGGCGGTTTGTCTTTCTTCTGGGGTTGTTTGTTCACGGCGAAGGATGTGGTCGCTTACTGTTAGGATCGTCAGGGCATTTACCCCTGCATAGGCAGCGTTCAGATAAAGTCCGGCTGTCTCCATCTCCACTGAGAGAATCCCCATCTTCTGCCACTTTTCCAGTGCGGTTGGGTCAGCATTGTAGAAGATATCACTGGTCAGGATATTTCCAACATGCACCGGGAGCCCTTTTTGATCGGCCGCTTTCTTTGCTTTGTCCAATAATTCAAAGGATGCAATATTGGCAAATTCACCTGGTAGATTGTATTGGTGGACATATCTGGAATCGGTCGAAGCCCCCATTGCCAATACGAGATCATACAAATTCATATGATCTTGAATGGCTCCACAGGTTCCAATCCTTATTAAATTTTTTACCCCAAAAATATGTATCAGTTCCCAGGAATAGAGGCTCATGCTTGGCATTCCCATTCCTGTCCCCATGACGGAAATTTTCTTCCCTTTATACGTTCCGGTATATCCGAACATATTCCGAACGGAATTGAATTGCTGAGCATTTTCTAAATACGTCTCCGCAATAAATTTTGCCCGTAATGGGTCACCCGGTAAAAGGATGGTTTCCGCAATTTCAACACCATTCGGTTTGATATGCGGTGTTTCTTTCATGTCGTTCATGATATATTCTCCTTTTTGTTATAGCTAATTTTTATTAAGTTCTCGCTTTTAGCCTTTTTTGATTCAGCATTATTAAAATATACCATTAATAGAGATGATTCTCTATTTTTACATTAACCAATTAACATAAAGTCAATAACCTTCAATTAAGGCTGTGATAATCCCTACAGTGACAATGGCCAAACATGAATAAAGAAAGTGATGAACATCTAGAACGGTGAATCCAGCCAAAACAATCAGCCCATCTATGAAAATAATGGTTAGTGCTAGATTGATTGAAAAGCTTCTCGATATAAGTTTAGCGAGTAAATCCGTACCCCCTGTGCTTGTTTTATGACGGAGCATAAGTCCTACTCCAATTCCGATGATGACTCCTCCAACTATCGCACCTGTCAAACTCGAAACGGAAAATTCGTCTCGAAGCGGTGCAAGTAAATCAATAAATAATGAAGAAACTAGCAGCCCTTGAATACTGTTTAAAAAATATGCCTTCTCTTTAAGTAAGGCCAAAAAACAAATAGGGAGACTTAATAAAATCATTGAAATCCCCGTTTGAAATTTAAAAAAGTAATACATAATTAGGGCGATTCCTAAAATACCTCCATCGATTAAATGGTTAGGAATAAAGAACCCATTTACCCCAATACCTAGCAGCAGACTTCCAACCAATGTAGCAAATAATTTCTCAAAAATAATGATCACCTTGTCCAACCTTTTTAATTTTATGATATGAACGTACCAAAAAATTAAGAATAAGCTAATTTGCAACATTTTCTGATAAAATAGGTACTAAACCCATAGAGACACTTATAGATAACAGTAGGATTGGCGAGAATGTGATTAGTAATGGAGGTGGAGAAATTTGACTCGAATATTAGCTATTATTTCATTATTATTTTTATTTAACTATTCAGCCCCGCTAATTGAACAAAAATTAGACCATACCGATAAGGTGCAAGCAATCGATAAAATCCAATCAGAGGTCAATATTCCGGAAATCATGTCAGCGATTGGTCAAATATTTGCCCAAGTTGAACAGCTGCTAAAACAGTTAAACCTAAACTTGGAAGAACTTCCAAAGACACCAAAAAAAGAAGAACCGATTGAAAAAATTGAGCTGCAAACACCTGACAAACAACTCTTTTCTATATCAAATATTGAATTAGGCCAGACAAAGGAACAAATTGAGATGAATGTAGGAGCAGCCAAACGGTCTTCCCTTAATGAGTATGGGAGCGATTGGTACGCCTACCACAATAATTACCATAATTTTTTTATGGTGATGTTCGATGAAAACAATAAAGCTTCAGGGGTATATACAGATCAAGATTTAATCTCTTCTACAAATGGAATTAAGCGCGGAAGCCCAAAGGACGAGGTTCATACAATCCTGGGCAATCCTCTAAAGCAAATTCAAAAAGGACGATATGTCTATCAGTTTGAGGAAGACAGGGATTATGATGTATATTTGCAGGATAATGCGTATGTGACCATTTTTTATGATAAACACGAGGGCAATACGGTAACTGCAATGCAGATGATCAGAAAAGACATTGAGGATAAGAAGGCTGATTTTTACACGAAAGCAAGTCCTGAATTAAAAGAGGGCTTTGAGTACCAAATGTTTGATTTAACCAATGCTGCTCGGGTGAATCATCAGCTTCCTGTCCTGACATGGGATGATCATGTGAGAGAAACGGCGCGAAAGCACAGCTCGGATATGGCTGTGAATGACTATTTTGACCACACGAATCTTAAAGGCCAATCTCCGTTTGATCGAATGAAACAAGACGATATTATTTTTCGGTTGGCCGGAGAAAATCTTGCCTATGGACAATTCAGCAGTATTTTTGCACATGAAGGGCTGATGAACTCGCTCGGCCACAGGGAAAATATTTTGCGTGAAGGATATCGATATCTTGGTGTAGGCGTCGCATTTAATAACGAGTCGCACCCTTACTATACAGAAAACTTTTATGCAAAATAGCCTCCTCCCCACCCCAAACAATTACAAGCGGAAGAGACCATGAAGAAAGGAACCCATTCGAGGTTCCTTTCTTCATTGATATGATGTTGTTTTTGACACCAAATTTCTACTTTAAAACAAGTTGCTCTTCTGGAGTGGAATCTCTCTTTACCCATTTGAAATCATCTGCAATTTCGTAGGAAGCAGGTGTCATTTCCTTCAACTGTTCGAAAGTAAGTTCATCCACCATTTCTACCAGATAAAGCTTCCCTTCTCGGAATTTAAAGACAGCATACTCAGTAACGATTGTGTCGACGCGATTTTTTGCAGTTAAAGGATATGTACACTCCGGAAGGATTTTCGGTTCTCCTTTAGGCGATAGGTGCGTCATCGCGGCAATCACACGTTTTGCTCCAACAACAAGGTCCATTGCGCCCCCTACACCAAGAACATCCTTTCCTGGAACTGCCCAGCTAGCAATATCACCGGTTTCAGAAACCTGCAACGCCCCGATAACAGTGGCATCAAGATGGCCGCCGCGCATAATACAGAATGATAGAGAACTATCAAAGTAGGAAGCATGCGGCAGTGCGGTAATTGGCTGAACACCTGAAGCATTTACTAAATCCATGTTTTCTGGATCTACAACAAAATCTGGTCCAGGTTCTGGTCCGGCACCCAGAATACCGTTTTCGGAATGCAGTGTAACAACTCCCTTTGGCAAATAATCTGCCACCAGGGTTGGGATTCCAATTCCAAGATTCACACAACCTAATGATAACTCCTGAGCACAACGCCATGCTATATAATGCTTAACAGAATAGCTCATCTTACACTTCCTCCCTTTTGACAACGATATCAACAAAAATAAATGGTGTTACAATCTTATCAGGATCTAATTCACCAATTTCCACAATTTCGTCTACTTCCACAATCGTTAATTTGGCTGCTGTCGCCATCGCTGGGTTAAAGTTTTGTGCTGTCTTTTTATAGACAAGATTACCCGCTTTATCAGCCTTATGGGCACGGATAATAGCTACATCAGCAGTCAGCGATTGCTCAAGGACATGCTCCCGTCCGTTATATGTACGTGTTTCCTTCCCGCGTGCCAGATCAGTTCCCGCAGCTGTTGGGGTAAAAAATGCCGGAATCCCTGCGCCGCCTAAACGAATCGCTTCTGTAAATGTCCCTTGCGGCAATAACTCGATTTCAACACTTCCCTCACGATTCGCTTTCACAAGTTCCTTATTTGTTGAAAAGAAACTTCCTACTACTTTTTTGATGCGATTTTGCTCAAACAAATCATTCAGAATGGACACACTTCCAAGACTATTTGTGATTAGGGTAAGATCTCGGAGCTCTTCCCGTTTAACTAACGCCCTCGAAAGATGACGCGGCATACCAGGGAAACCGAATCCCCCTACCATAATACTGGAACCTTCGGGAATTTTTCCGATTGCCTCGTCTGCTGTTAAGAATTGCACCTTCGTTTGAATCTGTTCAATCGTATCGTTCATCCTGCATTCTCCTTATGAGTTTACTGTTTTCTATTTACATACTAACCGGTTGGTATGTTATCATATTAAATAATAAGACAAGAGGTAATTTTCTGTCAATTGAAATTTAAATAATATTTTTTTCCTTTAAGAATAATAATTTTTTTCGAATTATTCCAAACACAGTTAGCATCAAAGAGTGTCATTATTATAATACAACCATCACAAAACATTGTCATAACAATATTTTCGTGCTTTTTCGACAAAAATCCAAAAATTTTGAGTAATCTGCTAATTTCGTTGACAAAGCTATTATTGCATGTACAATAATAACTGTATTGTTATTCGATTTTTAGTTCCAAAAGGGTTTTTATTATTTAAATATTTTACATAACTATTTATTTATTGAAAGGATGTTTGAAATGAAGTTAGAAGAAGTTGCAAAACAAATCTCCACACCGTTGGATGCACCAGCTTTTCCACGTGGGCCATATCGATTTAATAATCGCGAATACTTAAACATTGTCTATCGTACTGACATCGAGGCTTTGAGAAAGGTAGTACCAGAACCGCTTGAAATCGATGAGCCGCTTGTGAAGTTTGAGGTCATCCGGATGCCGGATGTGACTGGTCTGGGCTCTTACACGGAGTGTGGTCAAGTCATTCAAGTTAATTACAATGGTGAAAAAGGCGACTATGTACACTGTATGTATGTGGATAATCATCCAGCCATTGCTGCAGGCCGTGAAGTTGGAGCGTATCCAAAGAAACTGGGCAAACCAAGTTTATACATAGATTCCGACACGCTTGTAGGTACTTTGGACTATGGAACTTTACGAGTAGCAACCGCGACGATGGGTTATAAGCATCAGCAAATCGATTTAGAAGCGGCTCGTGAAGAAATTTGTAAGCCGTACTATATGCTTAAGCTTATTCGGGGACAAAATGGAAAGCCTCGTATTTGTGAGTTGGTGCGAGGAGAGATTAAGGACATTACAATCAAAGGTGCATGGACTTCCCCTGCCCGCCTGCAGCTATTTGCTCATGCGCTTGCACCGCTGGCAGACTTTCCTGTGCTAGAAATTGTTTCTGCTTCTCATATCCTTACTGACCTATCTCTCCCACGCACAGAGGTAGTTCATGATTATTTGGCCGAAGCTAGTGTACCTTCAAATAAGGAATTAGTAAGCCAAAAATAAGTCGATAAAAAGGGTCAGCCCCCATCGCTTTATACTAAAGCACCGGGGACTGACCCTTTTAAATAAAAAAGACCAGCTGCTATTTTAGCAGCTAGCCGGTTTTCATTTTTTGATTTTTTCTCCGATCCAGTAAATATCCTCCCTTAAAAAACCTAGGTTCATAGGATACAATAAAAGCGTGCGGTTCAAATTTTTCAATCATGGAGATTAATTCCTTTTCTCGATTCCGTTTCGTGAAAATTTCCATTTTATAACGTTCCCCATCACGTCCTTCCCCAACAAACAAGGTAACTCCAAACCCATTGTTTCTGAGCGTTTCCATTAGTTCTATGTTTTTTGTTTGGGTGTTGACCGTGAAAATAATATAACCTACTGCCAATTTTTGTTCTATTTTTGTCCCGTAAATGATCCCTATGCCAAATCCAACTGCATAAACAACCATCGCTAATATACTCTGACTTCCATTAAAGACTAAAGCCAACCCAAATACATAAACGAGCATTTCCGCCATACCTAGGATGGCAGCAAGGGCGGTGAGATTTCTAACCAAGAATATGATTCGAAGTGTAAGTAACGGTACATAAATTAGCTGCAATAATAAGATTAAAAAGATTTCTAACAAATGAAGCACCTCAGATTAAATGTCTAATGTGAAGAAAAAGCAGGCTGCACAGTCAAATGACAGAAATTACATTTATTTTTCTATCTCAATAACCGGCAGCAACAAATAGGATGGATATTCCTCCTGATGGAAAATGGTTTGCCGAGCAAGTTTACTTTCAAGACTATCAATCATCGTTTTTCCTGTATTTAAATTCGCATCATAGCGCGGGAAATTGCTAGAGGACACCTCCACCCTAATACAATGACCTGGCAGAAACACATTGCTGGAAGCCCACATATCAATTTCGATTTCGACGGTATTTCCCGTTGTTTGATTTGACAAACGAACAATTCCATCAGTAAGATTATAGGCTGTACCATCTGGCATGACATCTATCAACTTTGCTGTGAAGTCTGTAGAAACCGCATCTGTTTGGACCCACAGCTTTGCCTTGATTGGACCTGTCACTTCCAATGGCTGTTCTAAAGGCTGTGATGTATAAACAAGGACATCCTCCCGTTCTTCAATTCTCCGTTGGTCTTGAGGACCATACGTATGAGCCCCAGCAAATAATGTTCCCCCCCCTTTCGTTGGAACAGGATTTTCAGGGTCATAAAAAAACTGATCATTCGGTTCGTTCCCAGGCTTTTCCCAAGATAACACACCATCACCAAACCTCGTATTGGCCTTCCCTTCGCTATGTAAATAGAAAGGCTTATAATTTGTCCGGGCTAATGGCCATTCATATTCATCACGCCACTCATTAATGCCCATGACAAAGATTTTTATCGGTGCTTGATTCACAATCCCTGTGTCTATTCCTTTTAACCAAAAATCAAACCAGCGCAGATGTAATCCCGTCAAATCTTCCTTGTAATCAATCCAGTCACCTGCAGCATGAAGGCCGAAAGTCCGTTCACCAAGGGTCGATGTATACACTCCATGTCCCCAGGCGCCGATCATTAATTTCTGATTTTCTCTCGCTTCAGATGTGGCGGCGTTTTCCGACATTCCTTGATAGTTTTTAATCGTCGATGGAAGGAGATTATCATACCAGCCAGCAATATGATACGCTGGCACCGTAAACTGATGATATTTATGAGATATACTCATTCTTTCGCCAAGTTCTTCTCTTACTGTTTCATCTAATGAGTCATAGAATGCTGCAGCAACTCCGAGCTCTTTCAGCGGCGGCCAGTCCTTAACCGGTCTGAATCGATACCACTCGTTAATATTGTTATAAAAGTGCGCTAATTGCTTCATCTTTTCTTCAATAAGCGCAGGGTCTTTGTATTTCCGTTTGATTTCATCCGGAGCCAGCGATTCAAGCCCCCATGTTTCTGAGGAAGCAAGAAGAAATGCTCCGCTTTCCGTAAATGTAGTGTCACGACGATTGCTTAAGGTCATTACGGGAGCGATTGCTTGTAAATGTGGCGGCTGTTCTGATGCCGCCAATAATTGTGTGAATCCATAGTAGGATAATCCGAACATACCTACCTTCCCATTTGAAAAAGGTAATTTTGCAGCCCATTCAACCGTATCATAGCCATCTTCCGCTTCATGGATCATCGGGTAGAAGTTTCCTTCTGAATTATACCGTCCCCTTACATCTTGGTTAATGACGACATAACCATTTTGAACCAAGCGGTTTGTATCCAAATAACGATGGGAGTAAAACGGCAAATCTTTGTTGTAAGGGTGCCTGGTTAGTAGTACTGGGAATTTACCTTCCTTATTTGGACGATAAATATCAGCATACAAAACAGTTCCGTCTCTTAACGTACAAGGAACATTTTTCTCCACCAAAATTTGATTCATTTCCAAATCCCTCTCTCCTTGCCCATATTTATTTATTTATTGTAAGTGCTTTAGACAGTAAAAATAACTCTGTGCTGACTCATAACAAGTCAGCACAGAAAGAATTCATGTCTTATTTTCCGGTCATTTCTTTTACTTTATCTTGGTTGTTCTTAATCCACTCTTGGGCAACCTTTTCAGCGTCTTCCTTGTTTTCAATTTTAGCAATCATCTCTTCTACATCATCAATAGGGATGCTCCAATTGCTTAAGAATTTATAGGCATCTGGGGCAGTTTCTTTCAGCTTTTTGTTCGTGATAACGTGCACGTCAGAAGCCGGAACAAAATTTTTATCGTCTTTTAACACTTTAATGTCGAATTTGTTAAACATTGTGTGAGGACGCCAGCCAAAAAAGATAACGGGCTCATTTTTCGCCATTTTGCGCATGGCTTCAGCGAGCATTGCTGCTTCAGAAGAATTGACCTGTTTCAAATTTAAGCCGTAAGCTTTAATCATTTCATCAATGGTTTTTTGTGCACTTGTTCCTACTTCTATGGAATACATTTCATTTTTAAATTCACTTTCTTTTCCCTTCAAATCAGCAATTGAATTAATGTCTTTCAAATATTTCGGGACAACCCAGCCTGTTGCGGCATCTTTATAGCTGACAGCAGTGTCTTCAATTGAGTCTTTGTATTTATCCAGATAAGGAGTATGTGCAGGAATCCAGGAATCCATAAACACATCAATATCTCCTCGGGATAAGCCTGTATAGACGCTTCCGGCATCGGCATTCATTTCTTTAACGGTATATCCCATATCTTTTAAAATAAGACTAGCAACTTTAGTAGGCGGTACCGTACTGCTCCATGGGGTGAGACCAAAAGTAATCGTGATTGATTTTTTATCCTCTTTTGCATCCTTTTTCTTTTCTTGACCTGATGTACTTGAGGATGAACAGCCTACAACAGACAAGAGTAACATGGCAATGATAAAACCTAGCAATCCCTTTTTCATCTTTTTTCCTCCTTAAAATTTGGTTTTTTGACCTAAGCTTTGCGTAATCCGGTCGAGAATAATCGCTAGTACAACGATGGCTAATCCGGCGGTTAAACCGAGACCAACGTTCACAGTTGCGATTCCCCGCAATACGGAGGAACCCAGCCCTGGAGCACCAATCATAGAAGAAACGACCGCCATCGATAATGACAACATGATGGTCTGGTTGACACCTGCCATAATTGCTGGCATTGCCAGTGGAAGCTGAACTTTAAACAATAATTGTGTTGTAGTCGACCCAAAAGCTTTCGAAGCTTCCACCACTTCAGCTGGAACTTGTTTAATCCCTAAGCTGGTCATTCTTACTGCTGGCGGGGCGGCAAACACGAAGGTAGCAATAACCGCCGGTACACCACCAAGCCCGAACAAAAGAATTGATGGAATTAAATAAACGAAAATAGGCAGGGTTTGCATGAAATCTAGTATAGGACGGATAACTTTATCAACACCCTTACTGGTTGCACTAAGGATTCCTAGTGGAACACCTATAAACACAGAAACAATTGTGGAAACAATCATAATCCCAACTGTTTGCATCGCCGCTTCCCACATTCCGACAGAACCCATATAAAGACAACCCACCAAGGTGAACAGCGCCAGTCCTTTTCCGGAGATTCTCCATGCCAAAATAATGAGGATAATCGCGATGATTTCGGGCGGAACAGCGATTAAAAGCTTCGTAATCATATCAATAAAGGATTGAAATACATTGCTGATCCCATCAAAAAAACCGCTCATATTTGGAAGAAACCAATCATTAATAAATGTGTTGGTCCACTCCTCTAAAGGTAATTTGAAATAGTTCATGCTGAGACCACCACCCGATCGTTGTTTTTCCCAAGCACCAATCCCGAAAGTATAGAAACACGTGAGATAATCCCCATTAACTTCCCATTTTCTACGACGGTAATTGGATATTTTGCATTAGCGGCAAGACCAATTAAGTCATTTAACGGAGTATCAGGATCTGATAGAGCGCTTTCAAATAGAACTCTTTCCAATGGAAGATTTTCATTAAAGGCTTTAATGGCATTATCAATTGTTAATAACCCAAGATAGTTCTTTTCCTTATCAACTACATAAATAATCGGTGAACCGGATTCCTCCATTTTCCTAACCGCTTCCTGAGATCCTTCATGATAAAACATAACGGCCTCCGGTATTTTCATCACATGGGATGCTACTAAAACTTTAGAACGGTCGATGTCTTGGACGAAGTTAGCTACATAGCTGTCTGCAGGATTGGCCAAAATTTCTTCAGGTGTTCCGATTTGAACGATCACTCCGTCCTTCATGATGGCGATCCTGTCGCCGAGCTTCAGGGCTTCATCTAAGTCATGAGTGATAAATAAAACGGTTTTTCCAATTTTGCTTTGCAGCCTTAACAGTTCATCCTGCATTTCTTTACGGATAATCGGGTCTAGAGCACTAAAGGCTTCATCCATTAATAAAATGTCAGTATCGCTTGTCAATGCACGGGCTAAACCGACACGCTGCTGCATGCCGCCACTCAACTGGTTTGGCATGCTTTTTTCATAGCCCTTCAGTCCTACGTCCTCAATAATTTTCATCGCTCTCGCTTCTCGTTCCGGCTTTTTTACCCCTTGGATTTCCAACCCATAGGCGACATTATTCAACACAGAACGGTGTGGAAGCAGGCCGAATTTTTGAAAAACCATCCCCAGCTTTTTTCGTCTCATTTCAATCAAGGCTGTCTTATCCATCTTGGTGATATCCTGTCCATCGATAAAAACCTCACCGGCGGTGGGTTCAATTAATCTATTAATCAATCTTATTAAAGTAGATTTGCCGCTGCCTGAAAGCCCCATAATAACAAAAATTTCACCTGGTTTTACCGACAAGGAAACCTGATTTACCCCTACGGTCATTCCTGTTTTATTTAATATTTCATCCTTTTGTTCCCCGTTTTTAAGCATTTCTACTGCCTTTTGTGGCTTTTCTCCGAACACCTTGGTCAAATTTATTATTTCGATTTTGTTCATAAGCTTTCACCTCTTTTTTTAAAATTAGGGCCAATCAGACTATAAATATGAAACCTTTATATTAAAAAAATGAAGACAATTCCTTTGTAATCTGTTTGATTTCATTTATAAGTTGAGTAAAATTTTCCTCTTTTTTTAAATGGCTGATAATAAAAACGGTTATCACAAATTCAAGCTCTCCCAGTTTATTTTCGATGGGAAACGACAATCCTGTGATTCCCTCAATATGTTCATTTACACTAACCGCATAACCCTGATTACGAATCCCAGCCAATTCGCTAATGTACTTATCTCTTTCAATCGTCGTATACTGCGTATATTTTTTTAAACCAATGCGATCGAGTATTCCATTTCTTTCTTCTTCTGGCATGTAGGCTAAAAATAACTTTCCTGATGCACCAGCATTGAGGGAAAAGCGCTGTCCTACATTGATTGATATGCTAAGGGGTGAGTTTGGGATGGTTTTCTCGATGTAAACCCACTCATCACCAATCCTTTGAATTAAACTGCAGGTTGACTCTGATAATCGACTAATTTTCACCATGTAATCTTTGGCAATTGTCATGTAATCTATTAAATCGGAGGCACGGTTTCCTAAGACGATCAAATAGGGACCTAATGAAAATTTTTTTGTTTCTTCGTTATAGAGGAGTATTTTCAGGGTGACTAAGGTTTGAAGAATCCGATAGCACGTGGATCGATTTAGACCGGTTCCATTGCTTATTTCTGTTAAAGTAGACTTTTTGTTTTTTGGTTTCCCCAAAAATGTTAAAATCTCAAATGCTTGAACAACTGCCGGGGCCGAATATTTTTGGTCAACCTCTTCTGCTTTCATTATTCCACCACACATTTCAACTGATTGATTATTTTATTTGCTTTTAATTGTGTTCATATATAAAAACTGTATTCATATATAAAATCGAATTTCATATATGGAAACTGTTTTCATATATAGAATACTTATTTTTCAGAATATTGTCAATAGTCGAATATTATGTTGTTTTGTCGATTTGATGGGGTTTTTTTGACGAATTGTATATTTCGATTTGGGAAATGTTATACACGAGCAATTATTTTGCTCAAAAACTTCGTCGGGAGTGATGTATCATGGCTAGAAACAAACTATTGGTTCCTGGTGCAGGCAATGTTCTGGATCAAATGAAGGAAGAAATCGCCAACGAGTTTGGAGTGCAGCTTGGTGCTGATACGACCGCACGAGCGAATGGTTCAGTCGGCGGCGAAATGACCAAACGTCTCGTTGCTTACGCTGAACAATCCCTGCGAAATCAACAAGGCCAATAACCTGTGATTTCAACGAAAAAAGCTCCCCCGCTGGGCAGCTTTTTTCAAACAGGTAATATCACCCGCTGATTAATTTTTAACGGATAATTTTGCTTTTAATTCTAGACGGCGGCGGTGAAGGATTGGTTCGGTATAGCCGTTTGGCTGGTTATATCCTTCAAAAACAAGATCACAGGCGGCCTGGAAAGCAACTGAGTCCTCATAGTCAGGCGCCATCGGACGGTAGTTGGTATCACCAGCGTTTTGGGCATCAACCACTTTTGCCATCCGCTTAAGTGTTTCCAATACTTGCGCTTTCGTACAAATTCCATGATGAAGCCAGTTAGCAATATGTTGACTGGAAATCCTTAACGTCGCACGGTCTTCCATTAAACCTATATTGTTAATATCCAGAACCTTGGAGCAGCCAACCCCTTGGTCAATCCAGCGGACAACATATCCGAGGATGCCTTGAGCGTTGTTGTCGAGCTCCTGCTGGATTTCTTCAGCAGTCCAATTACGGCTAGGCGATACAGGAATTTCTAAAATATCGTCTCGTAAATCTTTAATCTCATTTTTTAATTGTTCCTGAACACTTGTAACGTCTACTTGGTGGTAATGCAGCACATGCAGGGTGGCAGCTGTTGGCGACGGAACCCATGCCGTATTGGCGCCCGCTTTCGGATGGCCGATTTTTTGCTTCAGCATTTCAGCCATTAAATCTGGCATTGCCCACATTCCTTTACCGATTTGCGCGCGGCCTTGCAGTCCTGTAGATAGGCCATTATAGACATTTGACTTTTCATAGCTTTGCAGCCATAGCGATGACTTCATATCATTTTTGCGAATCATCGGACCGATTTCCATCGATGTATGCATTTCGTCACCTGTTCTGTCCAGGAAGCCAGTATTAATGAAGACGATTCTTTCTTTTACCGCATAAATGCTATTCTTTAAGTTTAAAGATGTGCGGCGCTCTTCGTCCATTACACCAATTTTTAAGGTATTCTTTTTAAGTCCAAGAATTTCTTCTACACGTTCAAAAAGTTCATTGGCGAATGCCACCTCGGCCGATCCATGCATCTTTGGCTTAACGATGTAAATAGAACCTTTGCTGGTATTTTGATAATTCCATTTGCTATTAATGTATGCTTGGCAGCCAAACTTGTCACAACTGCATCCATGATGCCTTCAGGAACTTCATTTCCGTCCTTATCCAGGAGATCGCAGTTGTTAGATTAAGTGCCTACGTTACGGGACGAACATTAGGGAACGACCTTTGGAGATGTCTTTTCCGTCCGGTGAAGTATATTCTCGGTCAGGGTTTAATTTGGAATAATGTCTTATCGTCCTTTTGGAAACTTGCTGTTAAATCCCCTTTCATCAATCCAAGCCAGTTTCGGTAAACGCCAACCTTGTCTTCTGCATCAACCGCCGCTACCGAGTCCTCACAATCCATAATGGTGGTTAGAGCTGATTCTAACAGGATATCTTTGACTCCTGCTTTATCAGTTTTCCCGACCGGGTGGCTGCGGTCTACTTGGATTTCAAAATAAAGGCCATTATTTTTCAATAAGATTGCGTATGGAGCAACAGGGTTTCCTTGATAGCCCGCAAATTTAGCTTCGTCTTGAAGGCAAACAGTACTTCCATTGTTTAAAGCTACAGCCAATTTCCCTGATTCAACTGCATATAGAACAGCATCTTTGTGTGTTCCGCCATTCAAAGGGACGCACTTGTCAAGGAATTCTCTTGCGAATGCAATAACCTTTTCACCACGAACAGGATTATAATTTCCTTCACGTGTTGCTCCGCCGTCTTCGCTAATTGCATCTGTTCCGTACAGCGCATCATAAAGGCTTCCCCAACGGGCATTTGCCGCATTAAGGGCGTATCTGGCATTATCCACCGGCACTACTAGCTGAGGGCCTGCTTTAAGTGCCACTTCTTCATCAACGTTTTCTGTTGTGACCTGAAAATCTTCCACTTCAGGCTCTATGTAGCCAATTTCTTTTAAAAATTGTTTGTAACTTACGGCATCAAATTGTTTGTTTTCCTTGTGCCATTTATTAATTTTGTCTTGGATTACATCCCGCTTGGCAAGTAATTCACGATTTTTTGGTGCCAGTTCTTCGATAATTTTTTCGAAATTGGACCAAAATGCAGCAGCTTCTAGATTGGTTCCCGGTAATGCTTCGTCATTGATAAAACGGTAAAGGATATCAGCAACCTGGAGATTGCCCGTCTTAACGTAATTGGACATGCAGTAATTCCTCCTTAAAACTAGTAGTTATTTAAAATCCTAAACTATAAATGTTTGGATTAACAACCATAAATTTGAAATTATATTTACAGCATTCTTTATTAATACAGATAATATTTATCAACTCTGTTATACTACACATTTAAAGATTAGCATTTTCAGATAGTATATTCAATATTTATTTATAAATTTTCCAACAATTCAATTTCAATCATATTATTATTCTACTATGGAACTGCTATATCCTTCAGATTTAAATTTATTCTTTAAAGTGCCCAATTTGTCTATTTCAATTGAGATTTCGTCGCCGTCCTTTAACCAAACCTGCTGTCCTTCAGGTTTGCCGAGTATAACTCCTGCTGGTGTACCGGTCAAAATGACGTCCCCAGGTTGAAGGGTAAAGTGATCCGATAAATAACTGATGAGTTCTTCGCATGAGAAAATCATGTTGGAAGTATTAGAATCCTGGCAAACTTCCCCATTAAGCTTCGTAACAATCCTTAAATTATTGGAATTTTCTACTTCTTCCTTACTGACAAGATACGGTCCAAGCGGGCAAAATCCGTCGCAGGATTTTCCTAACAGCCACTGTCCGGTTACCTTTTGAAGGTCACGGGCTGTAAGATCGTTGGTAATACAGTACCCATAGATAACGGAAAGAGCCTCTTCCGTCTTAACGTTTTTCGCTTTTTTACCAATAATAATCGCAATTTCACCTTCATAATCCACTTGCGTTGCATTTTTTGGCAACAAGATGTCTTCCCCGTGGGCCCGGATGGCTGTATTAAATTTGCTGAAGATGATTGGTACAGGCGGCAATGGGAGACCGCACTCTGCTGCATGATCCTTGTAATTAAGGCCAACGCCAATGATTTTTTGAGGTTCAGTAACACAAGGGCCAAACGTTAATGACTCCTCATCTAAGAATAGGTTATCCTCCATGTTGGACAAATCCAATAACTCTAGGAGCTTTTCTGGTCCAAAAGCAATTAGTTCAGCCGTTGTTTTCGGCGCAGATTGAATATGGGGTAGTTTACTAGCGGCTGCCTCTACGTCAAAGATTCCTCTTTCTGTCTTGATCCCCAAGCGCAGCAGTTCTCTTTTATAAAAAGTTAGCAAGATCATTGCCTTCCCTCCGTTTTTGTAAAAAATAGAATTTATTTTCCAAAAAATTTTCAAGCGTTCCTTATTGTTGTATAATTTATATTGGTACTGTCATTGAAAGTGGTATACATCGGGGTTGGGGCGCCAAACTTCTGTCCCGTAAAATGTATGGAGTCGTCAGTGAAGACGAAAAAACACCATGCAGCACCCAATTACTTCTTTAAAAATAAAGAGCATTCCAACCCCGCCAGGTTGAAATGCTCATGAAAAAGTATTAGTTGTTTACTGTTACCCTTGAAAACAGTTTTCCCCAACCCTTTACTTTGGCAGGATCGACATTGACCATTTTTAAACACTCCCAGATTAGCACGTTGATAGTGTCATACATTGGGATTTCATACTTTTCCTCATAGTATTCTACTTTTCCAACCGCAGGGAAATTTGTACACACCACACTTAGAGCATCTGCAGGCGTCACGCATACTTCCTTAATCTGTTCCTCAATTCTTTCCTGTGAAACTTGGCTGAAAGAACGGTTGACAGTTTGGGCAAGTCCAGAAACATTAACTGTCTCTACATTACAATGCTTTTTATATTGTTCAACAATTAATTTATTGATCTCTGGGATATATGGCGTAACCATGTGGATCGTTTTAATATTATGTTCTTTAAATGCTCTTACCTGTGACAGCATGGAAGTTGTTGCCGGGATACCTGTTCTTTTTGTAATTTCTTCACAAAGCTTATAATCCATATCAAAGCCAAGCCATCCGCCAGATGTCCCGTTCCAGGCAATCACATCTACTTCTGCATGGGCCAACAGTTCAGCTGCTTGCAGCATCGGTTCAAAATTAAATTGGCTGAGAGCATCCTGTTCCAGTGAGATTTTTGTTACCTCAAAACGTCCATAATGGCAGGTCACTTCCGGTACATTGTATAACATTCTGGAGCAGATAGGCTCTAAAACCGTATTGGACGACGGTGTAAGCATTCCGATTTTCTTTGGTTCTGACATAATTACTTTTTCCTCCTTCATTAATTGACTGTGCCAATTTTCTTATTGTAGTTAATTAAGCTAGATACGGTTGCCAAGAGAATTCCGGCAAAGACGAACACCATAAGGGCTAAGAAATAGGAACCTGTTGTCGATACAATAATACCGATATAAATAGGTGTGATGACACCGGCAATATTCCCGGCAAAATTCATACATCCGCCGACAGTTCCGACATGCTCGCGCTGTGAAATGGCTGCAGGAACACTCCAATATAAGCCGCCCCAGCGCAGAAAGAATAGTGCAAAGGAAAGTGTCGTAATCGCCATGGTTACGGAAGTTGACTTAGATAAAAGGAAAATTGAGATCGCAGTCATAATACCGGCGATGGACAGCATGGTTCGCATAACGGTATTGTCATTGCCGCCCTTTTCGCGCCATTTATCCGTAATCAATCCGCCGATAATTTCACCAATAAACCCAGCACCAAAAATAATTAAAATCGATCCGCCAATCGCTTTAATGTCAAGGTTTTGTGTTTGTGCCAGATAAGATGGCCCCCAAGTCATCAGCCCATAGAAAACGGTATTAAACGAAAACCAGCCAAGGCACATGCACCAGAAATTCCTTGCGGCTAAGTAGTCCTTTGGACCTATTTTTAGACCAGTGGCATTACGCTTGTGCTCTTCATATTCTTCTTCAAGTGCTTTTCTGATATATTCGCGCTCTGCTTCATTGACTTTTGGGTTGGCATTAGGTCCGCCTTTGATAACCCTCCAGACAAGATAGGCAACAACGATAGTCAAAATACCTGCGCCGATCAATGCACCTCGCCAGCCGCCAAACCAGGCCATAAAGGCAACAATAATCGGTCCTCCTACAGCTGTTCCAAGTGGTGCACCACTATCAATGATGGTAGCGCCGCGGCCCCGTTCGCTTTTGCTCAGCCAAATTGCCTGCAATTTTGACGATCCTGGCATTACCGGTGCTTCTGTAATTCCCAATAACACACGGAGCGTCATCAACATTTTTGGTCCATTAATAAATCCTGTTAAGGTTTGGACAATTCCCCAGCTTAGCGCTGCACCATAGACCACTTTATCCGGACGAATTTTATCCGAAAGCCACCCAGAAGGTATTTGCATAAGGGCATAACCCCAGAAGAAAGAACTTAAGATTACTCCTACAAGAGCTGGATCCAATGCTAGATCCTTTTGAATAGCAGGCATGGCAATCGATAAAACTGCCCGGTCCACATAGTTAATCGTGACAAGCGCAAGTAGCATAATAAACACGCGCCAGCGTACATTCGTTGGTTTGGCAGCGAGTGCCGCATTTGGATTTTTTGAAGCTTTAAGACCAGTTCCACCTTGCATAAAAATCCCCCTTTAATAGATTTCATTGATTTTCCACAAAAAACGAAACCAATGGACGATGTGTTGTGCGTCTATCGAATTACTTGTCAGCCCTCACCTCCTTTCATATTCGATAACACATCTTAGGGGGTTATTAATAAGTTTTATATCGCTGATACTGTTGAATGAACTTTTGAAACCTTATTTCTGAACAGAAACTTTCCACGGCCTTGTTCCCCAATGACATATCCGTCGCGGACAATTTCCTCGCCACGTGACAGCACCCGAGTAATGGTACCCTTGATTTCCATACCTTCGTAAAGATTGTAATCAACATTTTGATATTGTTTTTTATGAGTAATGACCCTTGAAGCATTTGGATTAAATAGGACAAGATCAGCATCGAAACCAATTCCGATACTTCCTTTTTTCGGATAGAGGCCAAATGTTTTGGCAGGCCCAGTGGAGATGACCTCGACAAATTTTTGGAGTGATATTCTTCCCTCATTAACTCCGAAATGATAAACGATGGAGAAAATATCCTCGAGTCCAGGTACACCATTAGGAATCTTTGCAAAATTGTCCCTGCCTAAAGTCTTCTGTCCTTCGAAAAGGAATGGGCAATGGTCCGACCCTACCGTTGAAATTAAGCCAGAGGCAATCCCCTTCCACAGAAGGTCCTGGTTCCATTTTTCACGAAGCGGCGGAGAACAGACATATTTTCCACTTTCAAAATCTGGCAGTTCTAAATAGCTTTCATCAAGAACAAGGTAATGAGGGCATGTTTCCGCGGTTACTTGCACCCCGCGTTTTTTTGCCTCTGCAACTTTTTGAAGTGCATCAGCACAGCTTACATGAACGATGTAAATTGGAGCATTGGCTGCTTCTGCGATGGCAAGCGCTCTTCCGGTTGCCTCTGATTCAGTAATCGGCGGTCTTGTGTAGGCATGATAGATAGGCTCGGTATTTCCTTTTGCAAGAGACTCCGCAATTAATTCATCAATAATATCGCCGTTTTCCGCATGGACATTTGTGATAATCCCTGCTTCCCCCGCTCTTTTCAAGATTTTATACATTTCACGGTCATTCACCATCAACTCGCCCTTGTAGGCCATAAATAGTTTAATAGAAGTAATACCTTCTTTATCTGCGAGGATCGGTAGTTCCTCCAGAACATGTTCGTTGTATTCGCTAATTATGGAGTGAAAACCGTAGTCGATTAGCGACGACTCACCTTTTTTCTTCCATTCTTGTAAATTATCAAGAAGTGTCTGGCCTTTTTTAGGATTGGTAAAATTAATGATGCTGGTAATCCCGCCTGCCGCTGCCGCTCTGGTTCCGCTTACAAAATCGTCAGCCGTTCCAGTGCTTTGGAATGGCCAGGCAAGATGAGTATGTACATCTATTCCTCCAGGAAACACATATTGCCCGCTTGCATCAATGACATTGGCATCTGGAGCTGCTGAATAATGGTTTGTAATTCCGGTAATGACCCCGTTCTCAATAAGGATATCTGCCTTATAAATGTCAGTAGCAGTTACAATGGTTCCATTTTGAATAATGGTTTTCAACTTGTCTTCAATCCTTTCGTGTGGATTTCTTTAAAATAATTATTTTGTGTCGCCTGTCGACAGTTCAAATCACCAAGTTCTGCAAGAAATCCTCTGGCGCCTAGAGCAATAAGGTCCAGAATCATCTGTAGTCTGTCGACAGTTTAAAATATGATGCATTTATCCTTGTGATGACCTTCTTATATTTCTATTCTTTAGTGTATCTAGTGAAAATTTCCTTCAGATGCTCCAAGTCGGTTTCGAGATGTTTGTTCATCATAAATGCTGCCTTGTCTTCATCTCTTCGTTTCATTTGCGCTAAAATATCCTGATGTTCGTTATACACAATCCATTCCCTATTCTCACCTTGAAAGTTTAGGGTTCTGAAATAGTGACTTAATGAGTGTAGATCTCTCAGCTGTTTCTTTAATCTTCTATTTTGGCTGTATTTAATGATTAATTCGTGAAAACGTCCATTTTCGGCAATCAAAGCCTGTCTGTTCCGCTCCCCTTCTACGTCCAAATATTGCTTCGAATCAATGACTGTTTTTTCGATATTCTGCAGTTCCTGGGCTGTGGCAAGCCTGGTTGTTAATCTAGCAGCCAATGACTCTAAGACCATCCGGCACTCGTAAATATCCACGATATCCTTCAAAGTTGGTTTATAGACAGTGATCCTTGACTTTTCATCAATGGCTAATAATCCCTCTTTTTCCAAAGCGCGGACCGCTTCCCTGACAGGACTTCTGCTGATATTTAAATCTCTGGCGATTCTCGCTTCATATATACTATCACCAGGTTTTAAGTCCCCTTGGACAATCATTTCTCTTAGCGTGTTATAGACTTGATCGTAATACCGGACCGGTTTTTCAATGGAAAATGAATCCATTTTTCCTCACCACCTTCTGTAGTCTGTCGACACTTAAAAATCTCTAAAACTAGCAATCTTTACTAAACATAGTTTTATTTGTTAATCATAATGTTATAATCCACAAAAATATAGTATCACGTTTAATTGGTAAATCCAATAACTATTATTAAAATTTTCCCAAAATTCCATCAGTTTTGTAAACAGATTTTTGTCGACAAAAAAATTGAAATAATTGTCGATAAAAAAACATTTTAAATGCGAAACCAAGACATGCCCTCTTCCGACTATTACATTGTAGTTTGATATTAATGTAGAAAAATAAAATACATAGGAGGTCATCATGCTAAGTCAATCATTAATTGAAGATGTACTAACAGCAGCTTTATCCACTGGCGGCGATTTTTCTGAGATCTTTGTAGAGGATCGGTTTACCAATAACATTACGTTAAGAAGCAGTAAAATTGAAACCGCCCTCTCCGGACGTGATTTTGGGGTTGGGATCCGTGTATTTAAGGGATTGCAAAGTGTCTATGCCTATACCACTGATTTCAGCAAGGACGGTCTGGTGAAGGCTGCGAAAAATGCGGCACAAGCCATTAAAGGAAACAGTGTCATTTCCCCTGCCCCATTTGTTCAAGAGGCGTACGGGACGCTCCACCCGATCCAAATGATGCCGCAAGAGGTCGTTAAATCTCGAAAAATTGCCGTCATGAAAAAGGCATCAGATACTTGCAAAAACTACCATTCTAGTATTTCTCAAGTCACTGTCCGCTTGATGGACGAAGAACAGAATGTTCTAATTGCCAATTCGGAAGGAAAATGGGCCGAAGACAAACGGGTCCGCTCAAGACTGGCCATCCAAGCCGTTGCTGTAAGCGGCAATAAAATGGAAACTGGATTTTACGGACCGGGTGCCCATAGCGGCTTTGAATTTATCGAAAACTTAAATCTCGATCATTATGCCAACGAAGCTGCCCGGATTGCCGTAACCATGCTCGATGCCAGCCCGTGCCCGAGCGGCAAATTCCCTGTGATTATTGATAATGAGTTTGGAGGGGTAATTTTTCATGAGGCCTGCGGACATGGCTTAGAGGCTACCGCCGTCGCGAAAAATAATTCTGTATTCGCCAATCGCATCGGGGAAAGAGTTGCTCCGGAAATCGTTACATACATTGATGATGGCACAATTCCAAATGAATGGGGATCCATTAACATCGACGATGAAGGTGAAAAGGCGCGAAAAAATGTGTTAATCGAAAATGGGATTTTAACAGGCTATTTAATTGATAAATTTAATTCACGCCGGATGGGAATGGAATCTACGGGTTCCGGCAGAAGGCAATCCTTCCGCTTTGCCCCTACCTCAAGGATGACGAATACGTATATCGCCCCAGGCAAATCAAGACCGGGAGAAATCATCGCGGCGACTGAGAATGGAATATATGCCAAGTACATGGGCGGCGGCCAGGTCAACCCAGCAACAGGGGATTACAACTTTGCCATCATGGAAGCATATGAAGTGAAAAATGGAAAAATAGGCAAGCCCTTAAAGGGTGCCACTTTAATTGGAAATGGCCCGAAAACCTTGCAGCTTGTCGATATGGTTGGCAACAATCTGGGGCATGGTGCGGGAATGTGCGGTTCCTTGAGCGGCAGTATCCCGGTGAACGTCGGCCAGCCAATGATTCGGGTAAGTGAAATCACTGTTGGCGGGACAAAGGGGGAATAAGAGATGAGGATTCAAGAATTTCAGGTGAAGCTATTTGAAGAAGCTGCCGCGATTGGCTTTTCAGATGTAGAAATATATTTTGAAAGGAAAGAAGTTTTTGGCTGCCAAATTTTTAAAGGCGTAATCGACCAATACGAAATCGCGGAAGACGGCGGTGTTTCTTTCCGTGGTATTATTGACGGGAAAATGGGTTACGCCTATACGGAAAAATTAGATGATGCCTCTATCCCCTTTCTATTAAAAAATGCAAAAGAAAATGCTGAGTTCATGCCTGACGAGGATGTGGAAGAAATTTTTGCGGGCAGCAGCTCTTATGAGGACCGGCACTTTTTTTCTACCGCCTTAAATGAGGTAACCATTCCGGAAAAGATTCAATTTATTAAAGACGTGGAACGTGAATTGCTGGCAATGGACCCGCGAATTGTGGCAACAGATTATTGTTTAATTCGTACTACATCGGTAACCAAAAGCCTTTCCAATAATAAAGGATTGTCCTTGAGTGATCAGATGAATTATTTGTATGTCATGGTGGAAGCGATTGTGAAAGATGGGGAGGAAACCAAGACATCCTTTGAATTTAAAGTAACGAAGGACTTCCAAAGTCTGGATGCCAAGGAGATAGCTAAAAGAGCAGCTGAGGAAGCCTTATCACAGTTGGGTTCGAGAAATATTACGAGTAAGGATTACCCTGTCCTGTTACGTAATGATGCAGCCGCCAGCCTGCTGGCTACTTTTTCCGATAATTTTTCGGCGGAAAACACTCAAGCGGGGTTATCTTCACTTAAAAATAAACTGGGTAAGCAAATAGCGAGTTCGATGGTAACAATCGTCGATGATCCATTCCTTGAAGAAGGGCTTGGCAGCAGGAATTTTGACAGTGAAGGAGTAGCAACGGAGAAACTTACCTTGGTGGAATCTGGGGTATTGCAATCCTTCCTCCATAATCTAAAAACAGCTAAAAAGGACCAAACGGTCACAACCGGCCATGCCCAGAAAGATTCCTATAAAGGTGCCGTCAAGGTTGGTCCTTCCAATCTTTATATTCTTCCTTTAGAATCATCTCTGGAAGAGTTGGTTTCTACGATGGCCGAAGGCGTGTTGATTACCAGTTTATCCGGCTTACATTCAGGTGCGAACCAAGTATCCGGTGACTTTTCTGTTGCCGCCAATGGATTTTATGTAAAGGACGGAAAGGTCCATTTTCCGGTCAATCTTATGACGATCGCGGGGAATTTCTATCAGCTTTTGACTGATGTGGAGAAAATAGGCTCCGACCTTACCTTCCCTCTCTCACCAATCGGGTCGCCGTCCCTGTTAATTAAGTCTTTATCCGTTACAGTAGAATAAAATGGAAAATTTTAATGGGGCTGACTCTAATCTTGGGGTCAGCCCCTCATTGCTTAATGGCTATAAAATTTAATTGACAGGAATCGGATTTAATCATAATGTTATCATTGTTGAAAAAATCCTACCCTTTTTGGTGATCTCTTGTGAAAGAATATGTTGTTGTTCAAAAACAGAAAAGACTAGGTTTGCCCGTTGCTTTTTTAAAACAAGACTTCGTATTCACGGTTTCACTTATATTAGCATTGGCAAGCTGCTTCCTACACCCTCCAAAGCTTGAATATATAAATCTCAAGGTTATCATTAGTTTATTTAACCTTATGGTGGTCATTAAGGCCTTCGAGGAACTGAAACTATTAGACAAATTCGCGATTTCAATTTTAAATAAATGCCATACTAGCAAAAAAGTATCAGCGATTCTCGTTTTTTTATGCTTCTTTTGCTCGATGTTCGTTACCAATGATGTAGCCTTAATAACCTTTGTACCGTTAACAATGATTATTAGCAAAAAGATGAAGATCAACATGATGGAAACGATTATCCTGCAAACTATCGCCGCCAATCTAGGCAGCAGCCTGACACCAATGGGAAATCCGCAGAACCTGTTCATCTTTACTTATTACGGAATTAAACCTTCACAGTTTTTCGGAACGATTTTTCTATTAGCTATTTTGGGAATTGTTTTACTTGGAATTCTATTGATGAGACTAAAAGGGAAAGAATTAAATGTTGTGTTTCCGGCTTCTACTTTAGAGGGAAGAAAAAAAGCGGTGGTTTGGGGAATTGTGTTTACCGTCATCATTGCCTCTATCTTTGGTGTGGTTAGTGACAAGCTTGCCTTATTCCTAACGTTAGCTGCAGTTTGTTTACTAGATATTCATTTATTGAGAAAAATAGATTATACCTTGTTAATTACGTTTATTTGCTTTTTTGTTTTCATCGGAAATATAGCGAATACCAGCATCGTAAACACGTTTGCAAGTGAAAGTCTTGACGGTTCACATTCTGTTTTCTTTACTTCGATTCTTTTAAGCCAATTCATCAGCAATGTTCCTGCCTCCCTCCTGCTGGCAAAATTCACGTCAGATTGGCAGCCGTTATTACTAGGCGTCAACATTGGGGGACTTGGCACGATTATTGCTTCACTGGCAAGTGTCATTTCATATAAACTATTCATTAGGGAGTTTCCAGAAGAAAATAAGAAATACTTAATAAAATTCAGCATTTATAATTTTGCGTTTCTAGCAGGAATAACCCTTATCCAGTATTTTATTGGTGTATAAACCAGCGCCGGGAGCCCTGCCCCCGGCGTTTTACAGTTTAAATGAGTTTATTCTTTAATGAAAGCGACGAATCTTTCGACGACATCATCGACGAATTTCAGAGTTGCTTCTTCTTTCAGAAGTCCTGTTTCTTCATCGAATTTCGTATGTGCCTGGCTGATAAGAATTTCGTTTCCTACAGGTGGTAATAGCTTTACCTGAAGTGCTGTTAAGATTTCACGTATTTGCAGTTGGGCGCGCAGTGTTCCTGCTATGCCCATTGTAGCACCGCCGGTCATAACCGGTTTTCCAATCAAGACTTTATCGACTCGGGACAGCCAATCAAGCGCATTTTTTAACACGCCAGGAATCGACCAGTTGAATTCAGGAGTAATAATAATAACACCGTCAGCTTCTTTAACCTTTCTCTTGAACTCCAATACAAGCTCAGAAGGATTAAATTCATCATCTTGGTTATAATGCGGAAGTTGTCCGATTTCAAGAATCTCTAATTCAATGTTTTGAACAAACCTCTCCTTAATCGTTTCTGCCAAACCCCTATTATAAGAATCTTTCCGTAAACTTCCCACAATTGCTACTAATTTCATTTTTGTCACACCTCTTTATGTAGTAATAAAAAACGTTTACTTAAAAGATTATAGGTATAAAAATTTTAACTTTCAACAAAGGTGCCTAACAGCAAAATCCATTACTCGAGGACTAATAGGACCAATTACTCATTTTAATATTTGATAACCCCTTTATTTTAAAAGAAAAACTTTCACCTTTTGGAAAAATATCTCTTAAAGTTAAGCAGAAAAAACAGGCCAAGTTTACTAATTACTCCATGTGATTGTATACTAATATTTGAATTTTGTTTATTATTTAGGTGGTTTTCGTAAACTTTGCAGTTTTAAATTGCAACCATGTTGGTGAATTTCTCTGATTCCTTGAGCACTTATTGGTTACCGTAGCGGTGGATTTTGCACAGTTTCGGGCACCAATACCCTTTATTGGCTACCGTACCGATGGATTTTGCACAGTTCTAGGCACCAATACGCTTTATTGATTACCGTAGCGGAAGATTTTGCTCGGTTTCGGGCACCAATACGCTTTATTGGTTACCGTACCGATAAATTTTGCACAGTTCCAGGCACCAATACGCTTTATTGGTTACCGTACCGATGGACTTGGCACAGTTTCGGGCACCAATACGCTTTATTGGTTACCGTACCGATGGACTTGGCACAGTTCCAGGCACCAATACGCTTTATTGGTTACCGTAGCGGAAGATTTTGCTCGGTTTCGGGCACCAATACCCTTTATTGGTTACCGTACCGATGAATTTTGCACAGTTCCAGGCACCAATACGCTTTATTGGTTACCGTACCGATGGACTTGGCACAGTTTCGGGCACCAATACGCTTTATTGATTACCGTAGCGGAAGATTTTGCTCGGTTTCGGGCACCAATACCCTTTATTGATTACCGTAGCGATAGATTTTGCTCGGTTTCGGGCACCAATACCCTTTATTGGTTACCGTACCAAGGGACTTGGCACAGTTTCGGGCGCCAATACGCTTTCTTGGTTACCGTACCGATGGATTTTGCACAGTTTCGGACACCAATACCCTTAATTGGTTACCGTACCGATGGATTTTGCACAGTTTCGGGCATCAATACCCTTAATTGGTTGCCAAACTGGTGATTTTACCAAGTGTTCGGTGTAGAAAGTCTTTTATTACCTTGTGCAAGTCTTCAAGCACATGGAAGTATAAGAGGAAATAAGTTATTTTTATCCTAAAGTAGTGCTTTAATATGGAAAAACAATTTCTTTTAGAAAAGGGACATTTTTTAAATCTAGGTGGTGTCATTAGTTACTGTGATTTTAGTTATCGACAACTATGATTCGTTCACGTTCAATTTAGTCCAATACATCCGTAATATCGGTGAAGAAGTAGTGGTGATTCGGAATGACCAGTTAACCTTGGAAACAATAGAAATCATGCAGCCTGATTTTATTTTGATTTCTCCCGGACCGGGAAATCCAGATACCGCTGGTCTATGTTTGGAAGTTGTAAAAAGATTTCATCGGGAAATACCTATATTGGGTGTCTGCCTTGGGCATCAGACCATTGCCCAAGCATTTGGCGGAAACGTTATTAAAGCTGCTAAACCAATGCATGGAAAAATTTCTTTCATCAAGCATGACAAGCGTGGTGTCTTCACAGGACTGCCTTCACCATTTCAAGTCACACGATATCATTCATTAATAGTCGAAAAATCCACCCTTCCCCCCTGCTTAGAGATTAGTGCTAGAAGTGAGGACGGGGAAATTATGGCCCTTCGCCATAAGGAATATAAAGTGGAAGGCGTTCAATTTCATCCAGAATCTATTTTAACGGAAAACGGAATGGACATGCTCCGAAATTTTTTTATAAAGGAAAAGACAAATGAAACATAAAGCACCTCTATTAACCTTCGAATTTGCCGATTCATCTGGGGAAATTAAGCCGCTTGCATTTCAAAATCCAATTGAGGTTATTGTGGCTCAGACAATTGCAGAGGTATTGCCAAGCTTTAAACGCCTTCAAGAATGGGTGGACAATGGCTATTATGCAGCGGGGTTTCTGTCATATGAAAGTGCGCCAGCCTTTGATTCGGCTTTTAAAGTTGTGGATGGCGGCAGCTATCCCCTGCTTTGGTTTGGTATTTTTCAAGAACCGATCTATCAACAGGTTAGCAGTAACGGCGACTATACACATACGGACTGGGTTCCGTCTGTTAATATGGATCAGTATTATCAAGCGATAGATTTCATTAAACAATCCATTGAATGCGGCGATACATACCAGACCAACTATACGATTAGGTTAAACTCACACATTCAAGGAGACGATCTTGCTTTTTTTGAAAAACTAAAAAAAGCTCAGTCATCGAATTATTGTGCTTACATTAATACTGGTGATCAGAGTATTTTATCAGCCTCTCCTGAATTGTTTTTTCACTGGAATGGCAGTCATATCACAACCCGGCCGATGAAAGGTACAATAAAAAGAGGAAAAACATTGGAGGAAGATAAAGCAAATTCGAACTGGCTTTTCGATTCGAAAAAAAACCGGGCAGAGAACCTGATGATTGTGGACCTATTGCGAAATGATTTAGGGATGATCGCCGAGCCGGGCACAGTTTCAGTTCCAAAGCTTTTTGAAATAGAACATTATCCGACCGTACATCAAATGACCTCAACGATAACGGCAGAGGTTGCTGATAATATCAAACTCGTTGATATATTTAAGGCCCTTTTTCCATGCGGGTCTATAACAGGCGCACCTAAGATTAGCACGATGAAAATCATTTCTGACTTGGAAACAGAACCGCGGGATGTTTATTGCGGTGCGATTGGATATATCACGCCGTACAAGGAAGCTATTTTTAATGTACCAATAAGAACCGTTTTGATTGATCATCTTTCAGAGAAGGCCACCTACGGTGTGGGTGGTGGAATCACTTGGGATTCTACCTCTTTTGGCGAGTATGAAGAAATTCTCACTAAAGCAAGTCTGCTTGAAGCGGACAGTCCGGAGTTTCAATTGTTAGAAAGTTTGTTATTGGAGGATGGCAGCTTCTTTTTATTGGATGAGCATATCCAACGCTTGAAAAATTCAGCGAAATACTTCGGTTTTCCGTTTGAGTTTAGTGGCATCAGAAGGACATTGAATGACTTTTCAATTAACCATAATACTGGTCAATTGAAAGTTCGTCTTCTCTTGGACCAGCAAGGCAAGTTTTCAATCGAAGGTAGTCCTATTAACCAAATGGATTCTGTCGTAAAGGTTACTCTTGCCGACAAACCAGTTAGCAAGGAACACCTATTTCTATATCATAAGACAACATATCGTGACATTTATACGCAATTCCAGAAGAAAAAACCGGGTGACATTTTCGATGTCATTCTTTGGAATGCAGATGAAGAATTGACGGAATTTACAAATGGGAACATCGTTTTGCAAATAGGCGGATTATTATGGACACCCTCCGTAAAAAGCGGACTATTAGCTGGTACTTTTCGTGATGTTCTTATAAAAAATGGTGAGATCCAAGAAAAAACACTCACGCTGGCAGATTTGTATAATAGCGAGAAAATCTGGTTTATTAACAGTGTCCGTAAATGGATGGAAGTACAATTAGTTTAACGCGTTTATGAGGAGGAGTGCACGTGCACCTCCCTCCTCTTTTTTAATCTCCCCATATAGTCCTCTACTCCATCTTACATTCATTAGCAGATTCTACTATTTCCATAATGTTTATATAATATTTTAAAATAGCAAATTTCTACAAAAAACTCTTTATTCGTAATAAAACCTAGCAAAATCAGTCGTTTGTTATCGAGAACATTTTATTTTCTGCTTTCTGTTAAAACTGTATTATTATATTGAAATTCATATTTTATTTTTGAAAAATTTAGGGGGTGTATAATTTGCTTGTTCTTTAAAATGAACGACATTCTTTATATCGGGGGAGGTTTTTGCTTATGAAAAAAAGATTTAAAATCTTGTTTACCGTCATTTTGTGTTTATTACTTTTGTTTCAGGCGTCTGGTCAGACTACTATCGCCAAAGTAGAAAGCAAAACCAAAAATAGTACAGAGGTAGTCAACAAGAAAAAGAGCAAAATTACTGCTGCTGACCGACAAGCTGCTGCTGACCGATTATCAGTTAAAATGGAGGCAGTAAATAGCCAAGACGCAACACCTACGCTTACGCCGGGCGCAACTCCGGATTACTTTGGCAAAATTCCTAATTACGCCAACAGTCAGCTTCCCACTGATGGACCAGTCGTGAAAATCAACGGCGACGGTACAGGAGCTGCAGCCACCGCAACCGTAGCAAATGGAGTTATTTCTGAAATTACGATCGTTGATGGCGGTTCTGGATATTCTATCCCTCCTACTGTTGAAATCTCTGGTGGCAACGGAACAGGAGCTGCTGCAGAAGCAATAGTGGAAAACGGAGTAGTGAAAAGCATTACGATCACTAACGGCGGCAGCGGTTATGTAAGAACCGGGGGCATCCGAAAGTTTGTCGATTCACTACCAGGATTAGGAGCAAATAATGCCAACAATCTTGGTCAGTATATACCTGTAGCCGTACCAGATACAACAACCTATAATGGCTCAGATTATTATATCATCGAACTCCGGCAGTATACCGAAAAGCTTCACAGTGACCTGCCTCCCACAACCCTTAGAGGCTATCGGCAAATAGACTCTCAAGGTAACCCTATCACCAACTTCAACTACCTTGGACCAATGATTATTGCTCAGAAGGACCGCCCTGTTAGGGTAAAATTTTTCAATCATCTTTCAACAGGTGAAGGAGGAAATTTATTCTTACCAGTAGATACCACTGTTATGGGAGCTGGCCTTGGTGACAAGGGGTTGAAAGTAACACCAGGTTACCCGCTAAATTACACACAGAATCGGGCTACCCTGCATTTGCATGGTGGAAATACTCCATGGATTAGCGATGGTACACAACATCAATGGATTACTCCGGCAGGAGAAAAAACCGATTACCCACAAGGAGTTAGCGTTCAAAATGTTCCAGATATGGCCACTCCTGAACCGGGCTCACAAACCTTCTATTACACCAATCAACAAAGTGCTAGATTAATGTTTTACCATGATCACTCATATGGTATCACTAGACTTAATGTATATGCGGGTGAATCTGCTGGCTACATCCTTGAAGACTCAGCAGAAAAAGCATTAATCGACGCGGGAGTTATCCCCGCAGAGCAAATGCCGCTTATTATTCAGGACAAGACCTTTGTCCCAAATGACACTCAACTAGCCGCAACAGACCCGACTTGGGATAAATCCAAATGGGGCGGTGAAGGAAATCTCTGGTTTCCGCATGTTTATATGCCAAACCAAAATCCTTACGATATTGAAGGGGCAAACGCGATGGGGAGATGGGACTATGGACCATGGTTCTGGCCGCCATTTACAGGGATCGTGAACGGTCCAGTTTCAAACCCTTATTATGACCCGGTCAATGCACCGTGGGAACCGCCGGTAATCCCAGGAGTTCCGAATGTATCGGTTGTCCCAGAAAGTTTCATGGATACTCCGTTTGTTAACGGAACCGCCTACCCATTCCTTAAGGTTGGAAAAAAAGCTTATCGTTTCAGGATTTTAAACGCCAGCAACGACCGCTTCTTTAATCTGCAGCTTTATTTTGCTAAGTCAAACGATGCGATGTGGGATGATAATGGCAACTTAAATAATCCAAATGCTGGAGAAGTGAGCATGGTGCCGGCCGTTCCAAAGGCGGGTCTTCCCAGCACTTGGCCAACAGATGGCCGTGATGGCGGTGTCCCTGATCCAGCGGCATCAGGTCCAAGCATGATCCAAATCGGAACAGAAAGCGGCTTTTTGCCAAATCCTGTTGTCCTGCCGAATACACCAGTTGGCTACGATTATGACCGCCGCAGTATGACGGTCTTAAATGTTACAAATAAAACCCTTTTCCTTGGTCCTGCTGAGCGTGCCGATGTCATTATCGATTTTTCCGGTGTTCCTGATGGTTCTAAGCTTATTCTCTATAACGATGCACCAGCACCGGTTCCGGCATTTGACACCCGCTACGATTATTACACTGGGGACCCAGATCAAACTGACACAGGCGGTGCACCGTCTACCCTGCCTGGATATGGGCCGAACACAAGGACAATTATGCAGTTTCAGGTTTCTGCCAATCTTGGAACAGCTAATACCTTTAATTTAGATACATTGAAAAAACAATTGCCAACCGCTTATGCAAAATTTCAAGATAAACCAATAGTCCCTCAGGCAGGTTACAACAATGCTTTCGGTACCACCTATCCTGCTGATGGCTATGCAAGAATTTTTGATACCTCGATGACCTACTTTAACGGCCTATTGACCGGTTTGAATTTAACCAATGGCGGGTCTGGTTATACTTCTGAACCTATAGTTACCATATCAGGAGGCGGCGGGTCGGGTGCTGCAGCAACAGCTACATTGGCACCAAGAGCAGTTGAGTCGATTGGCATGACTAATGGTGGATCCGGTTACACTAGCGTCCCACAGGTTTCTGTTATAGGCGGGGGTGGTTCCGGAGCAAAGGCGACAGCTAGTCTAGCCCCTACATCCATTGCAAATATAAACGTTACAAACGGCGGTAACAGGTACACTTCACCACCTGATGTAAAAATTTCTGGCGGTAATGGTTCCGGCGCGGCTGCAACAGCCACGGTGAAAGGCGGTAAGGTTATAGCAGTAACTTTATCGAATCCAGGATCCGGCTATACGTCTGCACCAACAATCCAGTTTGTTGGCGGCGGTGGATCGGGTGCAGCAGCTACGGCCAATCTTAACTCGACATCAGTTGATAAAATAACGCTTACCAATGGCGGGTCAGGCTTTAGTTCTATACCTACCGTCACAATAACAGGTGGCGGTGGATCGGGTGCCAAAGCCTCAGCCACTCTTGCTCCGGCAGCTGTCGCTAGCGTACAATTGGTCAGTGGAGGTGATGGCTATGGTTCGGCCCCAAATGTTAGTGTTAGTGGCGGGGGCGGGTCAGGAGCAACAGCTGAACCGCTAGGGCTAACCATGGAAATGCAGCCTAAATCAATTATAGAAGACTTTGATGTGAATTACGGAAGAATGAATTCGATGTTAGGGGTCGAAGTGCCTCACACAAGTGCTAATGTACAAACCTCCATCCCATATGTTGACATTGATCCGCCAACAGAAATATTTAAAAACTCTGATGCAGCCGTTCCTTTAGGGGCGCTGGCGGATGGTACACAAATATGGAAAATCACCCATAACGGTGTGGACACACATGCAATGCACTGGCATATGTTTGATGTGCAATTAATTAACCGCGTAGGTTGGGATGGTATGATCAAGGCTCCGGATCTAAATGAATTGGGCTGGAAGGATACAATTCGCATGAATCCATTAGAAGATGTGATTATTGCGATGAGACCGATAATTCCAGATGTCCCGTTCGATCTGCCTAACAGCATACGGCCGCTTGATCCGACGATGCCACTCGGGTCGACGATGGGCTTCATGAACGTAGATCCGACCAATCAACCGGCCGCAGTCACAAACCAATTGGTGAACTTTGGTTGGGAATACCTGTGGCATTGCCATCTGCTTGGACATGAAGAAAATATTATGATGCGGCCGATGGTCGTAACGGTTGCTCCAAAGGCTCCAGAGTCCCCCGCAGCAGTTGCAGTCAAAACGGGTGTGACCCTAACCTGGACAGACCGGTCACTGAATGAAACCGACTTTTTAATTCAGCGGGCTGCCTCACCTAATGGGCCATGGACCAATGTCGGGACAGTAGCAGGTGCTAAAGGAGTAGGTGGCAACGGTACATTTTTAGATAAGTCTGTATCGAAGAAAAAAACCTATTTTTACAGGATAATCGCCAGTAATACAACTGGCTACACTCAGAAATACTCAGCGCCAACCGTTGGCTATCCGATCATGACGGAAAATTCACAACCGACAACTCCGATTTCTGTTATAACACAATAAAAAAACGAACTCCGGATTTATTAACGTAATCCGGAGTTCTTATTTTGTAACTTTATAGTAGCCATAGTCACTAGCTCCACATGTGATAATAAGAATTATATTCGATTATACTCTTTCATTATCCGTAATAGCTCTTGATGGTTAATCGCTTCAACCTTATGCCCGTAAGGTTTCACGGTTGTCATTGTTTCTGCTGCAATAAGGGCATTCACTACAGACTCATCAACTGACTGGCAAACCGCTTCATATATCGGGTCAAAAACTTCGTCATTAACAAACTCCATTTTCAGTTTTTCTGGTGCTGATTGCGGAATATCCATTTCATTTGCTGTAGAAAAAGCGAGAAAAATATCTCCTGAGCTGTTCCCGCCAGGGCTTCCACTTCTCCCAATGCCAATTGCAGCACGTTTAGCAACCCGCCGCAGCTGATGTGGAAGCATCGGTATGTCGGTTCCGATTATGACAATAATGGAGCCCTGCTCTTTTTCCAATAGTTTGTCTTTCGGCATATGTTTTCCGACCGGTACACCTAAAATGGTAAGCCACTCACGCAATCCAAAATTGGCTTGGACAAGGACCCCTATATGATGTGTCCGGCCGTTGATGTTAACAACACGTGAGGAAGTACCCGTACCTCCTTTAAACTCATAGCAAATCATCCCTGTTCCACCGCCGACATTGCCTTCTGCGACTTGCCCTGGTTTTGCATTATTAATAGCCGAAAGCACATGTTCTTCAGAAATATGCTGTCCGTTAATGTCATTAAGGACGCCATCATAGGTTTCGGCAATTACAGGCATTGCCCATAAATGATCATTGCTGAACTGGTCGCCAAAATGGTTTATCATCCATTTTGTGGTGGCATGATGAGCCATTCCTACCGAGTGAGTATTGGTGATGCAGATGGGGCTTAGAAAGTAGCCGGCATCGTTCACCCAATGTACTCCTGTCATCTCGCCATTTCCATTTAAACTATAAAAACCGGCCCAAATTGGCTGCATCGTATTCTTTTTTCCTCGTGGCAAGATGGCCGTTACTCCAGTACGGATGGGGCCTTTGCTGATTTGAACCGGACCTTCCCCTTCGATAATGGTCGTAAAACCAATTTCGACTCCTGGTACATCTGTTAAAGCATTATGTTCTCCTGTCATACCAGGGAATGGCAGACCAAGATCACGAGCACGCTTTTTACCCATATTACAACTCCTCCTAACTACGAACCAAAGGGGCTCTTCCCACCCCATTAAGATTTACGGAGTGAAGCGGCCCCCTCACCTGTTGTTATTTAATTTTATATTCGTATTTGTCCAGTATCCACTGTGGAAATTCCATCCGGGCAGTCATGAGTGGGTCGACGATTTGGCAAATTCTTAAGTCTCCTACTAAGGATAGAAGCATCCCTGCTTCATCTACGTCAATTCCTAACTGTTGGACTAAGAATTGATGCATATTGATCGTTGCCAGTTTGGCGGCATCATCCAAAGTTTCGGCCGAAGCGATGGCAATTAGCTTCTCCTCGCTCACAAGCATTGGCAATGGATATGATTCTTCTTTTAATACACCCACCTTCACCGTTACTTCACCCGGTATTTCCAATCCGCAAATGACAATTTCCCCATCGGCCATTACGGCATGCAGGTCTCCCATTGAAAGCAGAGCCCCCGGAACATTTACCGGTAAATAAAGAGTGGAGCCCTTTATAATCTGTTTGCAATCCATATTGCCGCCATGTTGGCCTGGTGTACCAGTCGGAATTTCCTCCCTGCCAGGAGCGGTACCGATAACACCAATCATCGGTTTAATAGGGATATGAATTTTATCATTGAAAATAGCTTTCCCTTCCTGAATTGGAATAATTTTTGTCGTTTCGCCCGACACATAATCCCGTAAAACTCCAAGCTTTGGTGTGGTCGTCATGACACCTTTCTGGTCTATTTTAATTTCCAATATCTCTACTTTTAGAATATCCCCCGGCTCCGCCCCTTCTACAAACAATGGGCCTGTGGCAGGGTTGATCTGTTCCCAGCCGACCGAGCTGAAAAGCTGATCCTCCCGCTGGATTTGATTGCTAAAGCAGTCATACGTTTCGAACACCACCTTGCTGCCAGCCTGAACTTTTTTAACAGGCTTATTGTTCGGTGACATCGTCAGTACGCCTTGTTCCTTGCGAATTATTTCCATGATTACAACTCCCTCTAAAAAATTAGCCCGCTGTAAGTGTATAGGACACCTGTCCTTCAGCGCCGACATCCACCAACGCTCCTCTTAGCAAGCCTTGGTCATAGTCTGTTCCGGCGTTAATGCAGATGGTTCTCCCTAATGTCGTCACACCGCGGCTTTCATGAACATTCCCGTGCAAAGATAGGAGCGGCTGGTATTTTTCAATCGCCTCGCGCACCGCTTTGCTTCCTGCTGGACCGGTTGCCAGTGAATCTCCATCAAGCACAGGCTTTAATTCATCATCATATAAGGTCCCTTGATCTAAGTCAGTATCATAAGGAGGGATATGAATATTAAAAATGCAGCGATTCATGTCCTTCACCTGCGCGGCCAATTGTTCGATTTTCTCTGCCAGATCTTCCTCGCTAAATTCCCTTGGGTACTTAAACACACTCGGCTTTCCGCCGCCCACCGAGAGAATCTCAAACCCATTTACTTCAATAATTTTTCCATCACCGTTGGCGACAAAGCTTCCCGCGTTGATCAGTTCATCTAAATAAAAATCATCGACACTTCCAGGAATCAAGATGCAGGGAATTCCTGCCGCCGAAAATCGCTCATCTGCCAACCGAATCCACTCCTGAAGGACTTCAATCTGCTTCTCTTTGATGATCAGCTCGGCATCATTTTCGTTTAAACGATTTAATTCATCCTCTGAAACTAAGAAGGGATAGAATCCGGCATCCCTAAGATTACGCTCCAAGTCTGGCAATTCCTTCTCATTTTTCACTTTAACGGTTGAGCCGTAATACCGGCAAGTATAAACGCCGTTTTTTTCCACAATCGGAACAACCATTTTCCCTGTTAAATCCCCTCCAAAAATAACTAAGTCAGCCTTATAAAACTTCCCGGCATTCGTGAATTTTCGGAAGGCTGTTTCACCGCCATGCAGGTCTGCTGCATAAAAAATTTTCACTTAGCTCACCCCACTACATTTTTTATGAAAGGTTTACTTAATCCGAAGGTATCTCTTGGAACTGAATATCGATATCGATTCCCTTCTTAGCATGGGACCGCTTCATCACGAAATAGACGATAATTGGGATAAACATTAAGCAGAGCGAAACCACAATCATTGTAAATGGCAAATCGCCTCTCAAAAACGGTATCAGAAGATAGTAACAAATCGAAATACTGATTGCCAGGGTTAACCAGCCTAGAATGGTGATTAAATGCATTCCTAAAAATTTTGTTTTTACAATTGGCGGTGAGGAGTTGAACAAAATCTTCTTGCGGGTTGAAAAAACAATTCCGGAAATCCCCAGGAAAATCCAGGCTAAGAACCAAGTGAAAATGGTGTACGCGATATTAGCCGTCCAAGAAGGCATGAAAATATCGAGCATTAAGAAAAACCAGGCACCGATGATGACTGTTCTTAAGGCGTAGGTTGGGGAGTTCGTTTTCTTGTTAAGCTCCATAAATTTGCTTGGAATCAAGCGGTCAAAGGACCAAGCCACAATATTTCGTGAAGGGCCGAAGCCAAGACCTGCCGCTGACCCAAAGGTGGCCACCGCGAAACAGATAGCAATCAAAAAGACAAACACAGGGCTTTTCGTCATGATCCCAATCATGATGGTGATAAATGGGTCATAGCCCTTAAATGGATAGGCCTCATGACCAGCATTGTAAAGATAATACAAGCTATTGGACCAGATATCGCCAAAGTTAATATAGGACATCGCATAGAAAATTGCCCAAACGACCATTAAAATAGCCAGCGAGCCAAATAAGGCCAAGAGCTGTGACTTCTGAACGTTTCGCACTTCACCGGCGAGATTTGCCCCAAAGGTAGATCCAAGGGTGTTAAGAATAATGTAGGTGGAACCGGCCATGACAGTTGCACCGAATAGAAACTTTGTTGTATAGCCATCCGCTTCAGCTAATTTTATGACATCCCCATAGGCCAAGCCTGTCATTTCAGTAAAATTAGCCGCAAACGTTCCCTGCCCGGTAATCAGGTTCGCAATGATAAAAACTACCGCCCCTACCAGCGTCGCACCGAGCGTTAAATAGGCCAGCCTAACCATCCACTTTGTGCCTTTATAATAGATAAAGTAGATGAATGCTAACAGTGCTGTTCCGATAATTGCATGCATGATATTGCTGTTGAAAAACTCCGCCAGCCCCAGCCATGTTGCGTCATTTCCGTTAATGAGTGCAATCGAATAGAAGAATTCAACGATAGACCATTTGATAATCCAGTTTAAAAGAATCCCCGTCCACGAAATAGATGTAAACGTTATCATAAAACTTGCCATCAAACCTAGTGAGGGATGAAGAATCCTGCTTATATAAATATATTCTCCGCCGGAGCGCGGCATTGAGACCGATAACAACCAGTATAGGCCGGCAATTATAAACATTTGTGCGACAGTCAGGATGGCCCAAACCATATGAGCGCCTGGATATAAAAATGGTGCCCACATGATATAGACGAGCGCAAACATCAACCCCGGGTTGGCAGCGGAGTAAATCATCGTGTCTATTGGACTGATCTGCCGGGCAATTCCACCTGTTGATTTCTGTTCAAACAATGCGAGTCCTGCTTTAGACATCTTTTCACCCTTCTTTCCTTAAAAATATAGGCTGTTTTCGTAAATGCTGTTGCTTCTTGCGAATAATCCTTATTAGCAACAATCTTTTAGAAAAGAGCCAAAATATTAGAAAATCACAGTGACGAACCTATACACAAAGAAGACTTTTTTTCTGAGAAAAGAGGATCTTCCTTGCAGTCACCCCCTCAAGATAAAAATTCCACTTAAAAAATTAATCTAACAAAGTTAGCAAGGTTTTTACTGTTTGAGCGGAAACGTCCAGGCTAACTTTTTCATCAGCAGTGAGCGGCAATTCTATAATACTCTCAATACCATTCCCGCCAAGAATCGTTGGGACGCCCAGGTAAATGTCCTTATACCCATATTCCCCCTCCAAATAAGCAATCGAAGGGAGGATTCTCTTTTTATCCTTCACGATGGCCTCGGCCATTTGTACAATGGCCGCAGCAGGTGCGTAATAAGCACTGCCCTGGCCAAGAAGATTGACAATTTCGCCGCCGCCATTTCGCGTCCGTTCTACAATCCTGGCGATTGTTTCGGAAGGAAGAATACGTTCTAAGGGGATTCCGCCTGCATACGAAAAACGGACCATGGGAACCATCGTATCACCGTGCCCGCCCAGGACAAAGCTCGAAATATCCTCCACTGAAACATTTAATTCCTGTGCAACAAAGGTATTAAATCGGGCTGTATCGAGTACTCCCGACTGCCCAATCACCCGATTTTTCGGAAAACCGGTAGTTTTGTAGCAAACATAGGCCATCGCATCAACTGGGTTGCTCAGGACTAAAACATAGCTGTTAGGAGCATAAACGGCTATTTGCTCAGACACTTCCTTGATAATACTGGCATTGATCGTAACCAAGTCATCCCTGCTCATGCCGGGCTTACGGGCGACCCCCGCAGTAATAATGACCAGATCAGCAGCTTTTATATCTTTATAATCGGAGGATCCTATTATCATAGAATCATATTTCTGCACCGGACCTGCTTGGAGCAGGTCTAATGCTTTCCCTTTAGTTGGTTTTTCCTGGCTAGGAATATCTAATAAGACAATATCCCCCAATTCTTTTTGCGCAAACATGAGAGCGATTGTAGTACCAGTATTTCCTGCTCCGATGACAGCAAGCTTTTTCCGTGTGAAGGACATACATGACCTCCTTTCCAACGGTTTTATCTACTCCGATTGCGATTCTAAGCTCGACTCTATTTTAGCTTCTTGTTTTCTAGCGATGGGCTGCTCCATAAATAGCTGCGGCAAGCTTCCATCGGGGTGCGGAATCACATTAAAGGCAATAAGAGATCCTTTTTTTCTGGCAGTTTCTACCCCTGCTTCAACTGCTGCCTTTACTGCACTGACGTCCCCTTCGACCACGATTGTCACGAGGGCCGGGTCGACCATATTTTGTTTGACAAGCTGGACAAAAGAGGTTTTTACCATCACATCCAATGCCTCAATGGAGGTAGCGAGCCCTCTTGTTTCAATCATTCCTAACGCCTTTGCCACCTCACATCACCTCTTCCCTTCTGCTTTTACTAATCTCCCGGTATGCCCGCTTACGATGAAACCGGCATTAGCTTCATCCGTATCGATATGCATTTCTAAGTTATACTTAGGCGATACACGAATCTGTACCCTTTCAAATCTGATTGGCCGCATTGGATTGTCAGTTTGCACAGCGACATACTCCCCGTCCTCTACATTGAATGTAGCGGCATCCTCTGGCGGCATATGAATATGAGCATGGGCAATAATCAATCCATTTTCTAAAAATAAACTGCCATTCGGCCCAATAATGGTAACAGGTGAAGATCCCTTTAGGTTCCCTGATTCCCGGATGGGCGGCTTCAAACCAAGTTTTATCGCATCCGTTTGACTTATCTCCACTTGAGTTTCACTGCGCAGCGGTCCGAGGACCCGAACTCTTTCAATGCTCCCCTTTGGCCCTGCAATGATGACCGTTTCATTCGCAGCAAATTGTCCGGGCTGAGATAAATCTGCCTTTTTCGTCAGCTGGTATCCCGTGCCAAATAGGAATTCTAAATCCTTTTCCTTTAGGTGGCAATGCCGGCCCGAAACTCCAATAGGAATACTCGCTTCATCATGAGGTTTCTGTTGCAACCGCCTCAATACTTCCTCAATAATTCGTTGTGTAATTTCTTCCTTCATCTTATTAACCTCATTTTTTCAACCATGAATTTATAGTTTTTAACCCTCAATCTTTGGCAGAACCAGTTGCAATTCTGTGTGTGGCCTTGGAATAACATGGACAGATAAAAGCTCGCCAACCCGCTGCGCCGCTTCACTTCCTGCCTCTGTTGCTGCTTTTACCGCCCCAACGTCTCCTGTAACCAAGACAGTCACGATTCCCCCACCAACGTGGACCTTCCCGACGAGATTTACATTCGCCGCTTTTACCATTGCATCCGCCGCTTCCAATGAAGCTACCAAACCTCTTGTTTCAATCATTCCCAGTGCACCATTTATCGCCATTCCGTTTTCCTCCTAAATTACTAAGATTTTTGATATTGTTCTATTACACTCTTAACCAGTTTTGTGATCATCTCTGTGTCAATGTTTTTCATTTGGTTTCCGGTTGCTTTTTTTATTACCTGTTCCACTATTTCGTCATTGCTCACTCTATTTTCAATAGATTGGGATGGCTTTGGTATCTCGACATCCTTGATTCCATAAGCGATTCTTTTAATATTAATCAAATGTCTGGCTGTGATGTTGTCCGCCGTTATGTTCCCTCCATATGACCCGCATCCTAGGGTTAGCGAAGCGGTTAACCCTGTCGTCGCCCCTGCTGCCCCAATCGATGCCAGCGTGTTTACCAAAACCCGGGAAACAGGCATTTCCAAGCCAAACATTCTGGTAACGTCATCATCATTGGTGTGAAGGGCCAGACTATGCCCCCTGCCGCCAATATTCAATAATTCCTGACAGATTTTTTTCGCCTCTTCCAGATCAGCAGCAGTATATAAGGCAAAAATGGGTGAAAGTTTTTCAATCGAAAAAGGGATTTCCTTTCCGATTGAATCTTCCTCAGCTATCAATATTCGTGTCCCCGCAGGAAGCTTTAGTCCGGACATCGCAGCGATTCGCTCTGCTGATTTTCCGACGATAGCCGGATTCAGTTTTCCTCTAATTGGGGAAATGATGTTTTCAAGTAATGCTTTTTCCGAAGCGCTTAAAAAGTAAGCGCCATTGTTTTTCAATTCTCTTATCGTCATTTCTTTTACATTTTTGTGAACAACAATCGCTTGCTCGGTGGCACAAATGGTTCCATTATCAAACGTTTTGCTGTCAACGATCAGTTTGACCGCTTTACTGACATTGGCCGAGCGGTCGATATAGACAGGAACATTCCCCGGTCCGACTCCGTAGGCCGGTTTTCCGGAACTATATGCAGCCCGGACAAGCCCGCCGCCGCCTGTGGCTAAGATTAATTGAATATCCTGATGGTGCATCAGTTCCGTCGTTGCTGCCATTGTCGGCCTGCTAATCCAGCCGATTATCCCTTCAGGCGCCCCCGCCTCAATCGCGGCATCCTGGCAAACCTGCAGCGCCTCCACTGTACACTTTACCGCCGATGGATGTGGGCTGACGACAATCGCATTTTGCGATTTTAATGAAATAAGTGTTTTAAAAAATGCCGTGGAGGTAGGGTTCGTCGTTGGGATGATCCCGGCAATGACCCCAAACGGATAGGCGATTTCGGTGATTTTTTCTTTTTTATTCTCACTGATAATACCTACCGTTTTTTCGTCCTTAATAGATTGATAGACGCCCATAGAACCCAATTCATTTTTGATTTTTTTATGTTCTGTCACACCCATTCCCGTTTCTTCAACAGCTATTCTCGCTAATTTTTCAGATGCTTGATAGGCTGCTTCTGCAACATGTTTAACGATACGGTCGACCTGATCCTGAGAAAACTCCTGATATTTGGCTTGAGCTTCCTTCGCCAGTCTTACAGCCTCCAGCATCTCCTTAATCGAGGTCGAATCATTATCCAATTCCAATTTGGCACCCTCCTTTCTCATTTCCTCGTCAATTATGATGTGGAAAAAATTTCACCTGACCTTTTTCTGTTGTATTTACCGATAAACGGTTCCAGTTGTTAATTTCCTCCTCCGTAAGCGGTCGATGACTAGATGGTTCTCTTTCAACTATTTTCTTTTTAAACCCAATCGAAGCTGATATGTTTTTCCAAACGTTGATTTCTTCCTGCGTCAAAGGTTCGACCTTTGTTGATACTTCCGAAAACCCTATAGACATCGAAATTTGTTGCCAATTTTTCAAATCTTGTTCTGTAAGCGGAGGATAATCCAAACTTTTATCTTCAACGGAATCTAGCCTGTTCACTTCATTAGAAAGGGAAGGTTCCGAGTATTCCCGAAGCTTTGAGAGTACTAATCTGGTAATCCTTTCTACCAACTTCTCATCCATTGTTTCACCACCTGATAAACAGCCGTATAGTTTTCTTATATTTTTCCATCCTGAAAATATTTTTCCGCCAAGACATCAGTGTCCTCGGTAAATCCACTGCCCAATTCCCGTGTTGTCTCGTTATCACGGCTGCCGACCCAGGCAATCAACTGAAGCCGCCGCATTAGTATAAAAGTGGGAATTTCTTGTTCTTCCTCCTCTGAAAGCGGCCGGACACTTCGATAGCCTTTTAACCATGATTCAATAAGTGCGGGCACATATGGTTTGTGTTCAATAAAGCTTAAGGAAGTAGCGAGGTCATACAAATACCAGCCAAATCCACAGTCATCAAAATCAATTACCTTGATTTGATCGCGCTCCACCAAAAGATTGGCAAGCCGTAAATCGGAATGGATGAGTCCATAACGGGTAGGAGCTTTACCAAAACGCTCCAATCTCGTTTTTATCTTTTCGGAAACCCTAGTGAACAATTTTTCACGCTCTGTCGTTATACCCAGCCCATCCTGCCATCTTCCCCACTTTGGAGTCTGGCCAAGGATCGTTTCATAATCCCAGGTAAGCCTGCGGACATGAAGGAGTTGTTCCCAATTTGCCATACTGTGTTCATGCAATTGGGCCGTAATCTCCCCAAGCATTTTAAATTGGCTGATTAGCTCCTGCTCATTGTCTTCATTTGGCGCTTCACCTTCTAAAAACGTGAAAAGAGTACAGTGATAATTCATATTTTCATAGTTGACGACTTGAATATATTCACCATTCCCCCCGGACACAGGCAAAGAGACATGGATGGACGAATGCTGGTCAATCGATCTTAACCACTCCAGTTCACTTTCCACTTCTATTTTTGTGTGATACCCAGGACGGCCCACACGCAGAATATATTTTTCCCTCGTAGTAGTGTCTGTAATTAGGTAAGTAGCATTTTCGGAATAGTTTAATAGCTGAATAGATGATTGCGATAAAAAGGGATAAAAAGGAATAGCGGCTTTGGCAATTTGATTAAATTTTTCCATGGATTCCTGTAAAGGATCAATTGAGGAGCTGCCCATATTCATTACTCCTTTCGAATTGTTAACTGTAGCTGAAAACCGATTTAGCTGCCTGTTTGATGCTGGCCTCGCATTTCGACAATAACTCATCACAATATTCCTTATCGCAAAGCAAGCCTGGTTTAAACTGTAAGACCCTGTTATCGAGCATGGAATAGATTGCCCACACGCCATTTTTATAAAGCTCCTGCATTACGTAGATAGCACCTTGCGGATGATTAAACTCAAGCCCCATGACAACTCCCAGTTGGCGGATGCCGACAAAAAAGTCCGGATGCTGCTTCTTGATGGTTTCTAATCCTGTCCGCAAGTATCTGGCCACAAAGTCAACGTTTTGCTGAACCTCTTTACGCTGCGAGATTTCTAAAACTTTGATCGCTACAACACAGCCCAGTTCCGAACCACCAAATGTCGAGATATGGGCAAAGCCATCCTCATTCATCCAATTTCCTGCTTGTTTACTTACGACGGTTGCGGCAATCGGGTAAATCCCGCCGCTGAAGCCTTTGGAGGTGACAAGAATATCCGGTTCGACTCCGTAATGCTCAATTCCCCAAAGCTTGCCCGTCCGCATTAGGCCAGTCTGCACTTCATCAGCGATATAAAGTGTCCCGAATCTTTCACATAACCTTTTTACAGCTGATAGGTAACCTCTTTCCGGCATTGGGAACCCATAGGTTGCCGGTATTGTTTCGATAATGACACAGGCCACATCTTCATTTCTGAGTGCCTGTTCCATTTCGTCCAAATCATTAAACGGAACATGAATAAATTCTGACGGGTCACCTTCACTCAAAAACAAACGTGAATACCGCTCATTTCCTAACGATACGGCGAGTCCTGTGTGACCGTGATAGCCATTAATAATGGAAACAATTTTCTTTCGTTTCGTAGCATAGCGGGCACATTTCAGGGCCACATCGATTGCCTCGCTTCCGCCGGCGGATAGAATCGAATAATGCAGGCTATCCGGTGTACTTTGTGAGAGTTTTTCCGAAAGGCGGGCTCGCGTCATGGCAGGAAAGTGATGATTGCCAATATCGAATTCATCCAAGGCTTCTTTCAAAGTGGCAATAATTTCAGGATTACGGTGACCGAGATTATAAGTTCCGCCATTTAAATGGACGTCCATTAATCTCTTGCCTTCCATATCATAAAAGTAATAACCTTCTCGCTTACCCATCACCAAGTCAATTCCATCTTTTTGCCACTGACTCGTTTTACCCGGGTTCCACCATTGGATAGAGTGGTCAAGAACGGTTTTTTTACTGCCAAATTCAATCATTTGATTTCTCCTCATCTCTCTTAAAAGCATTTTGATAGGACTGTTGTCACGTATTTAACTATTGGGATTTCAGGACCTTCTCCTAAAACTCATCTGCCACAATTAATTCAACACCATGCGCTGAGATTATTTTTTTCCACTCATCAGGACAGCTTTGGTCAGTAATAATCTTAGAAGCATCTGTAATGGAACACATATACGCAAACGTCGTTTTCCCGAACTTTGAATGATCCGCAAGAACAATGACCTCTTCGGCACGCTCCATCATTTTCCTAGAGATGCTCGAACCGCTGATATCATAATCTGTAATTCCGTTGGCAGTGGAAATACCGCCCGCGCAAACAAACGTTTTATCGGCACGAAGCATTTCGAGCATTCGTTCCGAAAGTGGCCCGCTCATATATTTCTGGTTTCTTTCAATTTCGCCGCCAATAAAGATTACGCGCCCTTTAAAGCTGTCCATGGCCCCAAGCATAACCGGAACGGAATGAGTAATTAAGGTAATATCCTTTTTATCCGACAAGTATGAAATCATATCGAGAGGCGTGGTGCCGTTGCCGATCATTATGATGTCACCGTCTTCTACTAGGTCTGCGGCCGCCTTACAAATGGCCTGTTTCTCTTTTTGGTTGATTGTTGTTTTTTCATCGAAAGGCAGTTCCCAGCTATGAATCTTGTTTTTGACGGCACCGCCATACACCTTCTTTAAAAATCCTTCCTTTTCAAGCCGATCCAGGTCACGGCGAATCGTCTCATCGGACACTTGAAGAAGGTTGGCCAGCACGCGTACTTGAACCTTCTCCTCTTTTTCTAAAGATTCCATAATGGTTGTTTTTCGTTCTTCATAGGATAAAGACATATCCAGTACCACCTACTAAACACAGAATCGGAACCTTTTCTTTTTAAAGGCATTATTTTTCAAAAAAAAAACAGATTATTAGTTTTCCGGTAATATTTGTCCCCCATCGACGATGATGGTCTGACCTGTGATAAAGCCTGCTTCCTTGGAGGCCAAGAATAGGGCCGCATAGCCGATGTCTTCAACAGTGCCCAGCTTTCTCATTGGGATAGCAGAGGCCATTTCTTCAAGGTAGTCATCCCCCATTCCTTCGAGTCCCTCTGTTAGGACATTCCCTGGCAGCACCGCATTCACGGTAATTTGCTCACCGGCAAGCTCCAAAGAAGCTGTCCGCATGAACCCCAATTGCGCTGCTTTACTAGCCGCATAGTGAGACCAACCCGGATAGCCGGTAACAGGACCAGTAATCGACGAGGTGATGACAATTCGCCCGTATTCAGCTTGCTTGAGATATGGGATGCACGCTTGTACAGCGTGGAATGTGCCCTTCGCGTTGGTATTCATGACAGTATCCCAATCTTCATTTGTCATAGTTTCTAGAGAGGCAGATGGAAAAATCCCGGCATTGGCGCATAAAACATCTATACCGCCAAATGTTTCATGGACCTCTTTCGCTACAGCTTTCATTGAGTCGCGATTTTGTACATCGCCTTGGAATGCCACAACCTTAGCATTTTCACCGCCCAGTACAGCTGCACACGCTTGGGCAGCCTCCAAATTTCGGGCCACAACCGCAACCTTTGCTCCATGCTTGGCAAACACTCGGGCAATCCCTTTTCCAATCCCTTTGCTGCCACCCGTAACGATAACCGTCTTACCCTGCAATGAACTATACATCTTAACAGCTCCTCTACCATTTAAATGTGAATGGGCTTTATCAAAAACCAACAAAATACCAATATCCAATTTGCATGAAGTTGTGGGATGTGATGTGAATTGTTGTGGATTTTGGAAGATAGTAATATGTATGAATATATAGGACGGAATATTCAGTTTATTAAATCAGTTATTTTTTGTTTTGGGAAAGAAAAAAAGCAGCATCAACCTTGAAAGGCTGATGCTGCTAGATTTTAAGATTTTTGTTTATTTTTCAATTTGCCATTCATTTACGTTGTAGAACATGCCAAATTGTTTTGGTTGTCCTACTTTGACTTTCTTATTTACCGCTCCCTGTAGGTAGTCTGAATAAAGTGTGAATGTTGGCAAATCCTCATGCAGGATTTCTTGGACCTTGTCATAAATCACTCTGCGTTTTTCTGGATCTGGTTCTAACTTACCTTGGGTTAACAAATTATCAAGCTCTGGATTGCTATAGTCCGCAAAATTATAGGTTCCACCTGTTACATAGAATGTACTTACATCCGGATCAATTTGGTATGGGATTCCAAGGAACATAATATCAAAGTCATGCTTAGCACCTTTTTGCATATGGGTTGGAAAATCAAACTTTTGAACCTGAACGTTTAGCCCTACTGCTTTTAAATTTTCTGCAACAATAACAGCGGATTGCTCACGAACCTGGTTGCCGATTGGAACATTGACTTGAATTGGCTTGCTCTTATCCCAGCCTGATTCTGCAATAAGTTTCTTTGCTTTTTCTGGATCATACTGGTAGTTCTTAATGTTTTTATCAAAATATGGATGGATCTTTGTGTATGGTCCATCAATGATTTCTGCTTTTCCTTTTAATAGCTTCTCAACAAGTTGCGGACGGTTAATCGCATAAGCGATTGCTTGGCGCATCTTCTGATCAAAGGTTTTTGTATTCAGGTAAATTTCCTGCCAATCATAGCCCTTAGGATCATTAGTTGTGACATTCGCCATATTTTTCACTTTTTCAATATCTTGAATCGCAATTGCACCGGTAGAAGGATAGTTGATATGAATTTCGCCGGTCTGCAGCTGTGCTGTAATGTTTGCCTGTGGAACCACCTTAAAGAAAAGCTTTGCTGTTTTAGGAGCACCGCGATAATAATCTGGGTTCGCCTTAAGTTCAACACTCGATTCTCCGCTGAAGTTAACAAGGGTGTAGGCACCATTGGAAACAGTTGGCTTTAACATAAATGGATCTTGATGAAGTGTTGCAGGATCCTTGTCCTTTAGGATATGGCTTGGAACAGCTCGGAAATTGATTAAGCTTCCTTTAAGATAGTTCGGGTCAGTTGGTGCTTTTGTGTGAATGACAAAGGTTTTGTCATCAACTACTTCAATCCCCTTAACAGACTTTTCTCCTTTAGGCAGCTGGCCATTTTCATCCAAGCCATCAATCACATTAAGAGTTTTCAAGCCGGAACTTTGAACGGCAGGATTTGCCAGTAGATCAAAGGTAAATTTAACATCCTCAGACGTAACAGGTTTTCCATCTGTCCAATTTGCCTTTGAATTAATTTTAATCGTAAACGCTTGGTTATCCTTTGTATCAAAGCTTTCTGCTAACTTATTTTGAAATTTCATATTTTCATCTGGTTCAAAGAAAGGATCAAATAGAATATTTGCCAATGTAATGGCACCCAAGTCACGAGTATTAATCGGATTAATCGCACCGATCGCGTTTGAAACACCTACAACAATGGTATCACCAAATTGTGCAGAGCCTCCGCTCTTCCCGTTTTCCTTCGGTGTGCTTGATGCATTATTAGAACCTGAACATGCACTTAAAAATAATAGTAATGCAACTGATAAAACCGTTAAAAATTTTCCTTTCAGCTTCTTCATTCCCGTCCCTCTTTTCATTTTATATTGGATTGCTATATATCATTGGGGGCAAGGCCCCCAATTGTTTAACGCGATAATGTGATGAGAGGCTGGCCCCCACTGCGTTAATGCGCTAAATACCTCAATTTTACTTCAATGTTTTAGGGTCCAAAGCATCCCGCAGGCCATCACCGATAAAATTGATGGCTAATACGACAATGACAATCATTACCCCTGGAGGAACCCATAGCCATGGCTGGTCGGTTAATACCGTTAACGATTGGGCATCTGTCAGCATGTTCCCCCAGCTTGCTGTCGGCGGTTGTACCCCCATCCCGAGGAAGCTTAGAGATGCTTCTACGATAATGGCTGCTGCTATGCCAAATGTAGCTTGGACAAGAATCGGAGCAATTGCATTCGGCAAAATATGCTGGAATAAAATTCTTGGTGTACTTAACCCAAGCACTACGCCCGATTTGACATAATCAACATGTTTCAGCGAAAGTACCGTTCCGCGAACCAATCTGGCAACGGCCGGCCAGCCCAAAAGCCCCAAAATCCAGATGATATTAAATAGGCTTGGTCCCAAAATACTAACCACCACAAGAATTAACATCAATCCTGGGAATGACATGAAGACGTCTGTCAATCGCATTAACACAATATCGACCCATCCGCCAAAATAGCCAGAAACCGCACCTAGGATTGTTCCAATAAGGGTGTAAATAAGAACTGCCCCTAGTCCGACTGCCATCGAAACCCTTGAAGCATAGATAAGGCGTGTGAAAAGATCTCGTCCGACTTGGTCGGTTCCTAACCAGTGCTCAGCAGATGGCGGTGCAGAGAATTCGTCATAAACCTGATACGGGTCCTTTGGTGCAATAACTGGTGCAAAAATAGCCATCAGGATGATTAACAACATCAAAATACTGCCTGCTACGGCCAAGCGATGCTTCATAAAACGTTTAATTATTAGTTGTAAAGGAGTTTCCTCTCCGCCAATCTCTGTATGAGAAATGGGAGGTTCCACATCCTTTTTAATATTTGTTTCTAGCATTGGCATACCAAGTTCCTCCTTTCCTATTTATACTTAATGCGCGGGTCAACAAACGAATAGACAATATCTGTTAATAGATTGGCAAACAGCACCATAAATGCCGTCAATAGATTAAGAGCCATCAGTGTTGGATAATCCCTGGACATAATCGACTGAATGGTCAACTGACCCATACCCGGCCACTGAAATATCTGTTCGGTGATAACCGCTCCGCCAAGCAAGAAAGGAATCTCCATACCAATGATCGTAATAATCGGAATCAAGGCATTTTTTAAAGCATGTTTATTGGTAACAACAAATTCTTTTAACCCCTTTGCTCTCGCCGTCCGTAAATAATCCTGCCCCAGCACCTCCAAGAGACTTGCCCGGACATAGCGGACATATTGCCCTGAAATTCCGACTGCCAGCACGTTCACCGGAAGAATTAAATGCTGAACCTTATCCAAGAAATTATCTTCACTGCCCAGGGTCGACATGCCCCCTGCCGGCAGAATCTGCAATTGGACGGCAAAGATATAAATAAGGCCCAATCCTAAGAAAAAATGCGGGATGGAAATTCCAAAGAACGAGGTCCCTGTCGCCAAATAGTCAAGTTTGCTATATTGCTTGACTGCACTTAAAATCCCTATCGGCAGGGCGATGATTAATCCCGCTAGAAGGGCAAGTCCCATTAATTCAAACGTCGGGCCAATCCTTTCGAAAATCATCTTTGATACTGGTTCATAGGTTGAAAAGGAGTAGCCTAAATTGCCTTGTGCAAGATTACCAAGCCAATGGAAAAATTGAATGTAAAGCGGATCATTCAAGCCCAGCTGTTCCTTCCTCATCTCCAGCAGTTCAGGTGAAGAATTGGGGTCGACATACATATCAACCGGGTTTCCCGGCGCCATATTAATGATGATAAAATTGACAACCATGACCCCAAATAAAACTGGGATGGCAATTAAAAGTCTGCGGATAATATAGGGAACCAAATTTTCACCCTCTTTCTAAAACTAATTTTTATGCATCGTTAACCGCGAAGCAGGCAACGCTATGTTCCTTACCTTTTAGAACAGGTCTTTGCTCCCGACAAATCGCTGTTGCAATCGGGCAGCGAGTGTGAAAGCTACAGCCGCTTGGCGGATTGGCCGGACTTGGGACATCGCCAGCAATAATGATTCTTTCTTTCGTTCTTAATTCAGGGTTCGGTATTGGATAAGAGCTTAACAACGCTTTTGTATAAGGATGCTGCGGATTTTTGAAGATTTCTTCCGTTTTTGCAACCTCGACAATTCTCCCTAAATACATAACTGCAATCCGGTCGCTGATATACTTAACGGCTCCTAAGCCATGGGCAATAAACAAATAAGTAAGGTTGAATTCTTTTTGCAGATCCTTCAATAAATTCAGGATTTGTGCCTGAATGGATACATCCAAAGCAGATACCGGCTCATCGCAAATGATCAGTTTTGGATTAAGCGACAAGGCTCTGGCAATTCCGATCCGCTGCCGCTGGCCTCCGGAAAATTCGTGCGGGTAGCGATTTTTATAGCTTTTTGGCAGACCGACCAGTTCCAAAAGCTCGTCTACTCTTTTATTGATTTTTTCCTTTTCAACTACTTGATGAATTCTCATCGGTTCTTCGAGGAGATCTTTGATTCTTTTCCTTGGATTCAGAGATGAATACGGGTCCTGAAAAATAATCTGCAGGTCCCGGCGCAGACCTTTCATCGTATCTCTGTTAGCAGTGGTGATTTCTTTCTCCTGAAAATACACCTTACCCTCTGAGGCATTTTCCAGCCTTACAAGCGTTTTCCCAATGGTTGATTTACCGCAGCCCGACTCTCCTACCAATCCGAGTGTTTCACCTTCGTTAATATAAAAGTCGACCCCATCTACCGCCTTCACGTGACCAACCGTTTTCGAAAAAACACCCTTTTTAATAGGGTAATAGGTTTTTAATTTTTCTACTTTTAGTAAAGGAGTCGTTTCTTTTTCAATCATGGTGGTCATGTGAATATTTCCTCCTTAGGTTGATCGGAGTTTGTCCTTAAACCGTCTTCCTCCGTTAACCAGCACCTTACTTTATGCCCTGCCTGAACATCCTTAAGTCTAGGCTGTTCCTGCTCACACCGTTCCGTTGCATAGGGGCAGCGGGTATGGAACCGACAGCCTGCTGGCATATGCTTGATGCTCGGCACTGAACCAGGAATTGAAGCCAGGCGTTGTTCACTTTCATATTCCAAATGTGGAATGGAGGCCATTAGCCCTTGGGTATAAGGATGCTTTGGCTCCTTAAATAGCGTGAATACATCTGCTTCTTCCACAACCTGACCAGCATACATGACAATTACCCGGTCGGCCGTTTCCGCAATTACCCCAAGATCATGGGTAATTAGCATAATGGCGGTGTTAGATTCCTTTTGCAAGGTTTTCATCAATTCGAGAATTTGCGCCTGAATCGTTACATCCAGGGCAGTTGTTGGTTCATCCGCAATCAACAGCTTTGGCTTGCAGGCAAGCGCCATCGCAATCATCACCCGCTGCCGCATTCCGCCTGACAATGCATGCGGGTATTCCTTCATAATCTCATTCGCCCTTGGAATTCCAACCTTTTTTAACATTTCAACGGCGTATTCCTTAGCAGCCTTTGGATTCATTTTTAAGTGAAGCTTGATTCCCTCAATCATTTGGTTCCCAATCGTAAAAACGGGATTTAATGAGGTCATTGGTTCCTGAAAGATCATCGAGATCTCATTTCCCCTGATATCTCTTATACGCTGATTAGATACTTTTGTAAGGTCTTCTTCTCCAAAAAGAATCTGGCCCTTATTCACCTTTCCGTTTTTCCCGAGCAAACCCATAATAGATAAAGAGGTGACGCTTTTTCCGCAACCGGACTCGCCAACAATGCCGATGGTTTCTCCAGGGTTGACTGAAAAACTTACCTCTTCTACTGAAATCACTTCTTCACTGTCTGACTCAAATGCAATTTGTATTTGGTTTACTTCCAGTAAAGGTTTCATTCCTTCACCCCTCTTTCTAAAAACTATTAATTTTGTAAATTTTCCGAACATTCTACTCGGTTAACATTATTTTAATAAAAATAGTAGTGATAAAAAAAGGGACCTGAATTGACATTTCGTATCATTACTTGACAAACAAAAATAGAATTACGCTTGTTGATCATGTCAAAGTATAGTATATTTTGAATATTAAAATAATGTTTTAGGGGATGCCTTATGTACCAATTAGTTATTGCTGATGATGAATATGAAATCCGGCACGGCCTAGTAAACTATTTTCCTTGGAATGAACTTGGATTCGAAGTAATTGGGGAAGCAGCAAATGGGAAAGAAGCCCTGGAGCTCGTTTCAGAGGGAAATGCTGACGTTTTGCTTTGCGATATTCAAATGCCGATCATGACCGGCATTGAGGTCATAAAGGAAATGCATGAGCAGAAATCCCCTGTCCTGACTGTTTTTTTAAGCGGTTACCAGGAGTTCCACTATGCCCAGTCTGCCATTAAGTACGGGGTCAAAAATTATATTCTAAAACCCACAAATTTTTCAGAAATAACGGAAGCGTTTTCACAAATAAAAAAGGAACTAGACCAAAGAATTCCAGCCTCTACCCAAACGGTTTCCTTAAAACTAAAAGACGATGATGTTGATCCGATTATTAATAAAATTAAAGATTATGTGAAAACCAATTTTAAAAACGCAACATTAGATGAGGCTGCTCAAGTCGTTTATATGAACCCCCATTATGTAAGCAAATATTTTAAACAAAAAACAGATGTCAATTTCTCTGATTTTCTTTTTCAAGTCAAAATGGAAGAAGCAGCAAAATTAATTAAAGAAATGAAATACAAGACCTATGAGGTAAGTGAAATGGTCGGATACAGCAATGCCAAGAATTTCACACGTGCTTTCCGAAAATATTTTGGGGTCAGCCCAAAGGAATATCGGCTAAATTAAGGATTGCTTCCAATGGATTCTTTAAAACGTTCCTTTTTTATTAAAAATTTAAGCAAACTGCTGATTCCAATGCTGATTCCCATACTCATTCTAGGTTCACTTGCGATAACATTAATCCATTTATATTTGAAGGAAAAAATTAATCAGGAAAACTTAAATCTACTCAATCAAATCCAAATGAATGTGGAAATGATTTTCGATGAGTTAAATTCTATTAACTTAACTATTGCGGCCAGTGCCAAGGAATTTCTAGACCTGCAAAATATGCTCGAGAAAAAATGGTTGGACCCAGAGGATTTTGTTAAACTGGCGTCGTTAAAAAACACCATCGACTCTCCTGCTATTGCCCACCCATACATTGATTCGATTTATATTTATATTAAAAATGACAAAAAACGATTTTTAACCTCAACAACAGGCGGTGTAGTAGATCTTCATGATTTTGATGATGTCTCTTGGTATAAGGGGCTCAGTAAGGTAAAAAGCGGCGATGCTGTTTGGACCCAAAAAAGAACAGTAATTCGGAAGCTTGTGGATTTTCCCGACCAAAAGATTGATGTCATTTCCTTGTACCGCAGCATTACTCTTGCAAATGGTAACCTCGGGTACATTATTTTGAACGTAAACACAGATTATTTAAAGGACAATCTAAATAGTTTATATAAAATGAACGGACAAAATATTTTGGTTATGGATAAAAATGACCAGGTACTGTTTGAAAATCATCCAGTTCATTTAACTTCACATGAAGCGAAGGAAATGTTATCCACCGCTAATGAAATTAGTACATTGAAAATAGGAAACGAACCTTCTACTGTTTTTAAGCTGGACTCCCAAAAATATGGCTGGGTGTTTTTCTCGACCATCCCGCGGAGTTCGCTTTATAAGTTGCCATACCAATTAAGCTTGCTTACTTTAGTTCTCCTGCTTTCGTCAGTTATTGTTGGGGGAATTATCGCTTATTATCTAACGAAAAAGAATTTTGCCGAAATTGATTCGATTGTCAATATCTTAAATAATGCCGAAAAGGGTGAACCTCTGCCCCATTTGCCAAATGACGTAACGGATATTCACAGCCTAATCATTCATAAGATTTTGACCAATTTTATGGAGCAATCCTATATGAAGGTGCTCTTGTCGGAGAGAAAATATAAAATGCAGGCACTGGAGTTATCCGTGCACCAATCCCAATTAAATCCGCATTTTTTGTATAATACACTAGAAACGATTAATTGGAAGGTGATCAGTCTTACAAAACGGCCAAACGAGATTAATGAGATGATTGATAACCTTGGAAATATCCTTCGATACTCCTTAAGCGCAAAGGACAGCTTAGTCATTTTCAAAGATGAAATAAAGCATACGAAAAGCTATGTGGATATTCAGAAAATCAGGCACAAGGACCAGTTTGCGATCTATTGGGAATGTGATGAGGGTGTTGAAAACTATTATGTTGTTAAACTGTCCCTGCAGCCTCTGATCGAGAATTCCCTTCAGCATGGCCTGCCTGGCTTGGGAAGAAAGCTTTCGATTAAAGTAAAAATAAGAATCTTCCCAACCCATCTTTATGTAGTGGTTATTGATAATGGCAAGGGAATCGACAGGGCTAGGCTAGAGGAAATCCGCTCGAAGCTGAAATCAAATTATACAGCAAACGATCACATTGGCCTTTATAATACCCATAAACGCTTGCAGCTTACCTACGGGGACAACTATGGTCTATCCATACGCAGCAAACACGATTGGGGAACAACCATTTCAATACAAATCCCCATCAAATAAATAAGGGGCCTAAGCACCGGCGCGTTAAACATTAACGTACCGGGGTTCAGGCCCCTTTCACATCTTAATTAATATTTAGGTACTTCAACGCGCTTCTGACAAAATACTGGACGCCTAGAATCAATGCTTCTTCTTTCACATCAAATTTAGGATGGTGGTGCGGATAGTTTTCAGCAGGATTTTCACTTCCTGCCCCCAAAAAGGCGAAGCATCCCGGTGCTGCCTCTGCAAATGCGGAGAAGTCTTCGCTGCCCATTAACGCCGTGCCCCTCACGAAGCTGCTTTCTCCAAAGGTTTCCACAATCGTTTGTTCAACTAATGAGGTAACCTTTTCATCATTTATCGTTGGACTGTAGCCAAAGTCATAGTTTAATTCATAGGTTGCACCATGTGCTTCGGTGATTCCCTTTGTTAATTTTTCCATCCAGATTGGAATCTGCTTGCGTACCTCAGGGTCAAACGTGCGAACAGTTCCGCCTAATGTCACTTTATCTGGAATGATATTGTTGGCAGTTCCCCCATGGAACTGGGCAACCGTAATCACAGCCCGATGGCTGGCATCCACTTTTCTAGAAATAAACTGATTGATTCCATTTACAAGCTGAACACCAATAGCAATTGGGTCAACAGTTTCTTCAGGTGCCGAACCGTGTCCGCCTTTACCTTGAATGACAATATCAAAATCATCGCAGGCCGCTGTCACATGTCCGTAGCAGAGAGAGAATTTACCCAAAGGCCCTTGTGAGCCGAGGTGAAGGCCGATCACACCGTCAAGGCCATCGGCTGCCCCCGCCTTTACCATTTCCTGTGCACCGCCAGGGGACAGTTCCTCCGCATGCTGGAAAAAAAAGCGGATTTCCCCTTTTATATCTTCTTTTAATTGGGACAAAACTTTGGCTGCGCCAAGAAGCATCGCCGTATGTCCATCATGACCGCAGGCATGCATCACACCTTTATTTTTGGAGGCAAATGGCAATCCTGTTTCCTCTAGGATTGGCAGGGCATCCATATCTGCCCGCAGCCCCAATACTTTGCCAGACTGGCTGCCAAACAGACGTCCCATGACACTCGTTGGTGTGACCCTGGAAACTTCAATATTGCCAAACGATTGCAGTTTTTCATAAACGTAATTAGAGGTTTCAAATTCTTGAAAAGAAAGCTCCGGATTTTCGTGAAAATGTCTGCGCCACTCAATTATTTCTTCTTCAACTGCCTCTATTAGTTTCTGGATATCTACTACTCTTTCAATCACAAAATCCCCTCCACATTACGGGTACTTTTATTTCTCACCTAAGAATTTGAAGGCCGAGCGGACGAAATAATTGACACCTTTTATTAAAGACTCTTCCTTCACATCAAATTTTGGATGATGATGCGGATAATTTTCGGCTGGGTTCTCGCTTCCAGCGCCTAGGAAAACAAAACATCCCGGTGCTTCCGCTGAAAATGCTGAAAAATCCTCCCCTCCCATGATCCCATTTGCAATGACTCGATTGCTTTCTCCGAATGTTTCCACAATGGTTTGCTCTACCAGTTTGGTGATATTTTCTTCATTTATGACAGGTGCGTATCCCAGGATATAATTTAATTCATAGGAAGCGTCATGTGCTTCAGTGATTCCTTTAGCGATTTTTTCAATCCAGACGGGAATCTGTTTGCGTACTTCCGGATCAAAAGTGCGGACAGTCCCGCCAAGGCTTACGCGGTCAGGAATAATATTATTGGCTGTTCCACCATTGAATTTGGTAACAGAAATGACAGCGCGCTGGGCTGCATCCACTTTCCGTGAAATAATTTGGTTAATTCCGTTAATAATTTGAACACCGATAGCAATTGGATCAATCGTTGCATTTGGTGCAGAACCATGTCCGCCCTTGCCTTGAATATCAATATCAAATGCATCAGTCGCTGCAGTGACTGGTCCATAACAAACAGTAAAGATTCCTGAAGGAATTTGCGAACCAAGGTGAACGCCGATGACCCCATCAATCCCCTCTGTAACGCCGGCCTTCACCATTTCCGATGCGCCGCCAGGGAACAATTCCTCAGCATGCTGGAAGAAAAAGCGGATTTCCCCTTCTATTTCATCCTTTAATTGGGACAGAACCTTTGCCGCTCCTAAAAGCATGGCAGTATGTCCATCATGACCGCAGGCATGCATCACACCGTCATTTTTAGAGGCAAATGGGAGCCCGGTTTCTTCTTGAATTGGAAGCGCGTCCATGTCAGCACGTAAAGCAACAATTTTACCAGGCTTAGCACCGACAATCCGTCCTAATACGCTTGTCGGCGTTGGACGAGATAACTCAATATTGCCAAAGGACTCTAACTTCTCAAATACATAATTGGATGTTTCTACCTCCTGAAATGAAAGTTCAGGATTTTCATGTAAATGTCTGCGCCACTCCACAACCTCTTTTTCAACAGCTTCAACTAATTTCTTAAGATCAAGTGTTTTCTCTACCATAAATTAAGCCTCCCTAAAATTCTTTTATTCAAGATAATTTTAGAGAAAAAGTACATTGAAATACAACAAAAATATAGAATATTCTAATAACTGTCAATATAAGAGTATTTTCTGAATCTAAGAAACCTTTTTCTTCCACTTAAAAAAACTTTCAATAAGAAAACATCCCGGCTTATTTCAAGCTTGGATGCTGTTTTCAAAGTTATGGGGACTCAAGTACGAAATTTTTTTCTAGACTGATAGACAGCCTTTTTAATTTCTTTCTCCAGGTTTTGGAATAGGTTTTCAATCACCTTGATTGCTGCTCCATTAAGTAACCGATCAGGAGTCACTTCCATAGCCCCTGTTATCACTACATCAGCTTTAATAGTTAATTTGCAAGCCCCTTGCCAATCTCTTAGAAATAAATCAGACTGCGCCTGAATTTTTCCAAGTTTGCTAGTTCCGTTTATTTTCAGGCGATAAAATGATGGGTTTTTTTCTTCTATACGTCGTATGTCGATCGCATATACATCGTTGATTGGACCAATCCGGATATCAATTTCGCCTCGGTAGATACCACTTGAAGTTTCAACAAACGACTTGCAGTTAGGAATCGAGTTTTTTAGGACTGTTTCATCTTTCAACCATTTCCATACTAAATTTCTAGGCAAACCAATAGCATGATTGTACTCAATCTTCAACCTTCTCCCCCCATGGGCATCAGTATTAGAACTCTATGTCAATCATTGTATTCATTCATTACCGGTCATGTTAAAGAAGTATTGTGGTGTCTGGGCTATTCATGAAAATTTTTCAAACACGAAAAAATTCCAAGCCAATATAGGCCTGGAACTTTTATGCTATGCATTCGGTTGTTTTCTCCTGGACCAAACGACAACAGGGATAAGCAGCAAAGATAAAATGCCTCCCGCCAGCGAGAGTATGGTATAGCTTGACTGGGCAACGACCATTCCGGAAATGGCTCCGCCAGATGCACCGGCAAGAGCAACCAAAACATCAATTGTTCCCTGTGTCTTAGCACGTGTGGAAACGTGAGTAGCATCGACAATAATCGCTGTACCGCTAATCAAACCAAAGTTCCAGCCAAGCCCTAGCAGCGCAAGTGCAATCATAAGGACAAGCATTGAATCGGACGGTGCAAAAGCAGCAAGGACACCTGCCGCAAGCAAAGTGGCACCTGCAACAATGGACATTGCCGTACGGCCAATTTTGTCAGCAATTATTCCGGTCACCAAAGATGGAAGATACATGGCGCCAATATGAATACTGATAATTAATCCGATATCACTCAGATCGTGTCCATGGTTTCTCATATGGACAGGTGTCATGGTCATGATGGCAACCATCACTAACTGTGTTAGGACCATCAGGGCAGCACCGACTACGAGTTCGCGCTTCTTCTTGAGCGATGCGCCGGTGGGTAGTTTTGAAGAAAATTCTCCGTTGCTGCTATTAACTTCTGACAATATCTTTGCAACCTTGAGAGGATCTGGGTACAGGAACATCAACAACACAGAACCGGCCAAAAGGAAAGCAGCAGCCCCTAAAATAAACGGGCCGGCCAAAGGTGGAACACCGATCGACATTGCAAATCGTCCCATTACATCAACAAGATTCGGCCCGGCAACAGCCCCAAACGTCGTCGCTAACATGGTGATACTGATAGCGGTTGCCCGCTGTGAAGGACTGGCGAGGTCGGTACCTGCATAACGGGTTTGCAGGTTAGCTGCGGTTCCGGCACCATAGATTAATAGTGATGCAAACAGCAGAATAATAGAATTGATGACAGCTGCCGTCACCACTCCAATCGCGCCGATACCTCCGGCCAAAAAACCCGCTGCCAGTCCAAAACGGCGGCCGTATCGCTGCGACAGTCTTCCTATCAGAAGTGCTGCACCTGCGGAACCAAGAGTCAACAATGCCACTGGGAGTCCGGCAAACCGGTCGGTTCCCAGCATATTTTTGGCTAGCAGTGCCCCAACCGTTACACCAGCAGCAAGTCCTGCGCCACCGAGCATCTGGGAAATGACCGCTACCCCCAAAGTCCGCTTATATAACTGTTTTTGCCTTTCAGGCGAATCGATGTAAAGATGTATTCCATCCACTGGAATTTCTAAAACTTTAGCGTTATCATCAACTTTTGGGTCAATCACCTTTTCACCCCCTTATATTTTTTAAATAGCTAAACCTTTTGACAAAATACCGTTTGCCGTCCTTCTTGGTCGTTCTCTTCAAAAAAGAGCACTTTCCATTCACTGAATTCGTTTAAAAGCTCTTTTGGCTTCAATTTATATTGATCGGATATCGTTTGGTATGCTGTCTTGGGTGTCTGAAAATAGGTTTCCATAAAGAAAAATCCGTTCCTTTTTACCATGCTTTTGACAAATGGAAAGAGGGATCGGTCTAGGTAGTAGGTAATCACAATAAGGTCGGTTGCGATGTGCTCCTTCTTAAGCTGTGTGACATCCGTTAAATCACAAACGCGCGGATTAATATTGAGATGCTGTTCGACAGCTTGTTCCTGAAGAAAGTGGATGGCAATCTCTGATATATCAAGAGCCACTACATGATAGTTTAATTGGGCAAGAAAAATACTGTTTCCACCTAGACCGCAGGCAAGGTCAAGGGCATTCCCGCCGTGAAGGTGTACTGAAAGATCTTTCAATCGGGGATTTGGAACAGACTCCTTTAACTCAGTCAAACGATCTTTGTATTTGGCGTTCCATTTAGATTTCATATCCATTTTATAACCCCACATCCAACTTGTATAAATGCCTAAATTCTACCATACAAAAAGCCCGCTAAAAAGGGGGCAAAATGAAAAATGAGGGCTGAATAGCGCAAAAAAGAATCAGGCCCCTTTTAATTTGGCGTGGATGATCAGGCGGTGGGTTCCTGTGGTGATGGGGTCGCAGGTGATCAATGTCAAGATTCGGTCTTGACCATTGGGATTTAAAACAGATAAATCATCAGGTTCCACAATTAAAACATTGTAAATATCGTAGGTATAGGCTTGTTTTTTGTCCTCCACCACAATTTCATCGCCAGGCTTTAGTTCATTCAAGCGGTTAAACATCCTTCCATATGTTCTGCTGCGATGGGCTGCGATGGCGGCGTTTCCGATTTCACCGGGAAGGGCCGTACCGTCCAAATGGCTAGCACCAATTTTTAAATTTGCTTGACTTGCCCCTTCTAATATGGGCAAAGTTAGGTCTATCTTTGGTATTTTTATAATACCAGTCAGGCCGTCCATTTCGAAATTTTTATTTATCAGGGCAGGCTCCTGGATTGTTCCTTGCTCAGGTATAGGCTCCCTTTCCAAGCTTTCATCAAATGCCTTATTTAGACTTTGATAATTATTTTCCAGAGAGTTTTTGTTTCCATGCTTTTTTTGATCCCATTTCTTTAACAGTAAATTTTGTTCATGGTTATGAAAAACCTCTGTAATTTTTGGATAAAACATAATCATAATGCCTAAAAGAATTAATAGGACAGCAGTTAACTTTTTCATACATGCACCTCAATAAAAAAATTGAGAGAGATATTAATCCCCCTCAAAGCTATGATTCTAGTTGTTTAGCTTTTTCCGTCTTAATAAATACACACCGGAAGCGGTAACGAGTAGTCCGAGTAAATAATAGCCAAATGGGCTTGACTCTCCTGTTTTTGGAAGTACCCCAGTTGTTGTGGTTTGTTTTATAGTTTCTTGTGCCGGAGGATTCTGATTTCCTTGATTTTGTGGAGGCGGGGTATTATTATCCGTACCTCCCGGGTTTGGCCCAGGTTGATTTGGATTATCTGAATCTCCTGGTTTATCTCCCGGTTTATCTCCTGGCTTATCTCCTGGCTTATCTCCTGGATTGTCTCCCGGTTTATCTCCCGGATTGTCTCCTGGCTTATCTCCCGGATTATCCCCTGGATTACCATGATCATCGTCACCTGGCGGAGGCGGCGGCGGTGGCGGATAACATTTTTCCTACCAATAATTGATGGTACCGTTTGCTTCGACACCGACTCTTACGTCTCTTACAGGAATGATGACCGGTTCCCGGTCCTTTATAACCAGCTTGAAGGCAGTGATATCATCTGTTACGTATTCAGCATTATCTTTTAATTTAAAATTCGGGGAATTTCCTGGTGCTTCCATCTTAGTCCAAACGCCTTTCCAAAGGACGTAAACCTCTACTACGTCTTCCCTACAGTCATTTTTTAAATGAAAATGAATTTCCGTATTCTTATTACCCTTTTGATCCTGGTCGCCCTGGTGCCCGTTATTAGGATTGCCATTATTCCCTTCCTGCTGTCCCCCCTTATTGTTCCCGTTTTCATTTCCATTCCCTTGACCGTTTGCGGCAACATAAGAAGCGGGAATGATTAGTAGGAAAATTAGTGCATACGTGGATGCCATTAACAACATCCTTTTTAGGTTAACCGTCTGCAATACGCCACCTCTTTCCTAATTGAAAAACAAGTTGAATGCAGTTTTATCCTATTCAACATTTTCCTCAATAAGTACGATTCCTTTTTCCTATTTCTTTTTAAAAAGAAACTTTACCAATTTTTTGATAAATCTGAATTCGTTTTACAAAAATGGCTTTTCCATGTAAAATGGCTTCAATAGTAAAAAAGTGGGAGGGGAATAAATTTGAGTGAATTGTTTAAAGCATTAGTGGTTGATAAGACGGAGACCGATTTTTCGGTTGAGGTTAAAGAAGTTTCTTTTGATATCCTTCCTGAAGCGGAAGTACTAATCAAGGTTGCTTATTCCAGCATAAATTATAAGGATGGACTCGCCAGCATCGCAGATGGCAAAATAGTCAGGTCATTTCCGTTTATCCCAGGTATTGATTTAGCGGGAGTTGTTGTCTCGTCTCAGGACCCGCGCTTCCAAGAAGGTGATAAAGTTATCGCGACAAGCTATGAGATTGGGGTTTCCCATTATGGAGGCTTCACTGAGTATGCACGGATTCCAGGCGATTGGGTTGTTCCGCTCCCGAAGAATCTTTCTTTGAAAGAAGCGATGGTTTTGGGAACAGCTGGCTTTACCGCTGCCCTTTCTGTGCAAAGGCTCGAAGAAAACGGGGTTTCTCCTGAAAAGGGAAGAGTTTTGGTAACTGGAGCAACTGGCGGTGTTGGAAGTATTGCTGTCTCGATGCTAGCTAAACGAGGCTACGAGGTGGTTGCAAGTACTGGAAAAGCTGCTGAACATGATTATTTACATAACCTTGGTGCGTCTGAAGTGATCTCCCGTGAAGAGGTTTATAATGGAAAAATCAAAGCGCTGGATAAGCAGCTTTGGGCTGGTGCGGTTGATCCGGTTGGCGGTGAATCCTTAGCGGCTGTATTAAGTAAAATTCACTATGGAGGCTCGGTAGCTGTAAGCGGATTAACTGGAGGCGGAAACGTCCCAACAAGCGTATTTCCTTTTATTTTGCGCGGTGTAAACCTGTTGGGGATCGATTCGGTCTATTGTCCAATGGAAGTACGTAAAAAGCTATGGGATCGAATGGCCACAGACTTAAAGCCGTCCACGTTATTGGATTCAATTGCAGTTGAAATATCACTTGAGGACTTGCCTGAGACCCTGCCTATCATTTTGAAAGGACAGGCTAAAGGGAGATTCGTAGTAAAAATTCAAGCTTGAACAAATATAAGGACCCTTCGGAATTAAGTTTCCAAAGGGTCCTTTTTCTGATTTATAAATGGAATATCTGGTCAATGCTTTGAATCTCTTGTGGTGAAAGCTGCACATTCAGCGTTTTTAAATTATGAAGCACTTGGTCTGCATTTTTGGCACCTGGAATAATCACATCGATTCCTTCACGTGTTAAATACCAGGCAAGGACCACATGAGCAACCTCTGCCCCTTTTGCATCGGCAATTCCCCTTACCTTATCAATTTTAGCTAAGTTTTGCTCATACACTTCTTTCTGGAATTGCGGCCTTTTTTGATTCTTTTCACTAATCACTGTGTTTATATTATATTTTCCCGTCAAAAACCCAGAGGCAAGCGGATAGAAAGGAACAAAGGAAATCTGATGATCTATCATATAAGGCAATAATTCTTTCTCGGCGGCTCTGCTTAATAGGTTATACTCCCCTTGATACACATCAACGTAACCATCTTTATTCGCTTCTTTTAACTGCTCCAACGAAAAATTGGATACACCAATAGCTCTGATTTTCCCTTCATCCTTTAATTGCTTCAATGCCCCAACCGCTTCATCCTTTGGTGTATCTTGATCAGGGAAATGGATATAGAACAAATCTATGTAATCAGTTTGAAGACGCTGAAGGCTCTCCTCAACTGATTGCTTTAAAAAAGCCGGAGAATTATCAAGCACCACTTCGTTCCCAACAAATTTATGGGCCGCTTTCGTGGCAATGACAATCTCTGAACGATTTCCACTTTCCTTGACAATTTCTCCGACGATTTCTTCAGAACGTTTTGGACCATAGATAAACGCAGTATCCAAAAAGTTAATCCCTTCCCGTAGTCCTTTTCGAACTAAATCTCTGCCTGCTTCTTCATCCAGGTTAGGAAAAAGATTATGTCCACCAACAGCATTGGTACCTAAACCTATAGGATTCACATATAAATCTGTTTTTCCAATACGAATTTGCTTAACCACGTACCTTTCATCTCCTTGTTTATACTATTTTGCAAGTTTCCTAAACTCCCTCAAACCAACGGCGAGCGTTATCAACCATCATATTGGTAACCTGCTCCTCCGTTACACCGTATTTCTTCAACTCTGGAATCACTTCTTCTAACACAAAACTCATGCTCCAACTCGGGAATGCTTTCGCGGATGTTCCATCAGGATACCAATCATACGAACAACAATAATCCTGCGACAGGAACATGCGGTCTGCGTACCCTAGATTCGCAACGGCTATCACGGTATCATTTCGCGATTCGTTTGAACACACTCTTGTTATGCCATAACGGTCCATGCCAATAAATGGCCCCCGCTCCAGTACCTGAAGGATGTACTCCAGATTGTCGGTATCTCCAGTATGACCAATCAATATCCGTTTAGGATCGACTCCCTCTTCTTGAAGAATATCAAGCTGGTTTAAGCCCGTTCCGCTTGCCGGATGAGAATGAGTCATAATCGGTACACCGGTCATTTTATGGGCCCGTGCCACAGCACGGATGACTTTTTCGACATCCTTGGTAACCCCTTGTGCGTCTGTCGCACATTTTAAAAAGCCGGCCTTGATCGATGTATTTTGAATACCAACTTCAATATCTCTAACAAATAAGTCTGCCATATAGTCAATACTGCGATTTTGGAAGTGAGGCGGGATGTAATGATACGAATAAATTCCTGTTGCCGCAATAATTTGCACACCCGTTTCACGTGCCACTCTCTCAATAAAGCGGATATCCCGGCCAAGTTCCATCACCGTTGGGTCACAAATGGTCTTAACACCAAGTTCCTTCACTTTATTTACCTGCTCTACCGCTTTGGCGAATTCCTTTTCTTCATCATACAAATGGGGAAACTGTACAAAGACAGCTTCCGAGCGGACACGCATATGTTCATGAATCAGCGTAACTCCAAGCTCTGCAGAATCAACTGGTCCTGTTACAGTATTTATTAATGTCATAGCCTAATCTCCTTCTTTATTTTTCCAGCAATTTATCCAAACTCTCTTCCAATACCTTAGGCTGATTGGCCAGCAACTTGAAAACATTCATTTCGTGTCCCCCGGACGCATCCTCGATGAAATCTAAAGACTCCTTGACTTCGGGACTTGCCTGGTCATACTCTATCAACTCAATACGGTCCATCATCTACCAACTTTCTATTTCCACTTTATTGATAGTTTATAATTTTCCGACAATAATTGCAAAGCCAGGGTATTTCCTGGCTTTGTTAATAGTGCCTAGTCCTTTCACTAGTCAACAATTTTATTCTAGCAATTTATTTTTTAGCAGAGCTAACAACTCCAAGCGCCAAATATCTTTCTATTTCCTCCATGGAATAACCTAATTCCGCCAATATTTCATCGGAATGTTCGCCTATTGCTGGTGGAGGTGAAAACTTCTGAACATTGGTATCATTGATTTTAATAGGAACCCCGGTAACAAATACTGCGTCCCCTTGTTCACCCATATTCATTTTTTGGACCATATTCCTATCCTTTATTTGCGGATTGTTAATGATGTCTATTAATGTGTTAACCGGGCCGCACGCAATTCCAGCGTTTTGAAGAAGCTGAAAAACTTCCTCTTTTGTATACTGGATAGTCCACTCTGAAACCATCTTTTCCAATACATCCCGATTCTCCATTCGTCCCTCCTTGCTATTAAAGGGAGAATCGCTATTCAGCCATTCATTTTTACCTATGATTCTGCAAAGCTTTTCCCACATATGCTGAGCAGCAGGTGCAATAAATATATAACCATCCTTTGTCGGATACGTATTACAAAATGCAAGAGGGTCACGATTGCCAATTCGCTGGGGCTCTATTCCCTTTAACATGACTTCGGAAAAATGGTATCCAAGTAAGGAAAGCATTCCATCGAGCATGCTTACATCAACATATTTTCCTGTCCCGGTACGTTCCTTGTGCACTAAAGCCAGCATGGCACCCATCGCCGCTTGCAATCCTGAGAGATGGTCTGCTATATAGAAGCCGACATTAGTAGGAGGCCCGTCCATATGTCCAGTAAGCTCGGCCAATCCGCTCATAGCCTGAATGGTCCCATCGTATGCTCCATAATTTTTATAAGGCCCTGTCAAGCCAAAACCTGTAATATGGACCATGCTTATTTTGGGGTTAATCTCCGAAATAGTCTGATAGTCTATTCCTAAACGCTCCGGTACACCGGCACCATAATTGGTAATTAAAAGGTCGGCTGTTTTTATTAGCCGATGAATGATTTCTCTGCCTTGTTCAGATTTCAAGTCGATCGAAAGTCCGCGTTTATTTCGGTTTTGGGCAGCAAAATACAGACTTGTATCCTCATGGAATGGTCCAGCCATCCTGCCAACTTCTCCCTCAATCCGCTCTATTTTTATGACATCAGCACCGTGGTCGCTAAGGATTTGACTGCAATATGGCCCAGAAATGTAATGCGTAAAATCTAAAATCCGAATTCCAGATAGAATTGACACAGCGGACACCTCTCTTTTTGTATTTTTTTATTAAATGTGGCAATAGCGACTTTCCAACACTTATATGTTTGCTTTTTTAAAAATTGTTTTATATAAATGGTATATTGAACATAGTAACCTAAAAAAAGAGAGGAAATATCAAATGAAATGTTTTTCGATTGATCTGGATGGGACGTTATTAAACTCAAAACATGAAATATCAGATGAAAGTTTCAAGGTTCTGCAGGAATTACGGGAACAAGGGCATCAGATTATTTTTAACACAGGCCGAGCTTTTGATGATGTGATTAAATATGATCATGTGCAAAAAATAGCTGCTCCCATTTTTACTATTAATGGGACTGTTCTATACTCTGAAAAAAGAGATGTCCTATACGAAGCATCTTTATCGGTTTCCATCTATAAAGAACTAATGCAAATTTTAAAAGAAATTGGAATGTGGATTATGGTCTATACAAATAAAGGTGGGTTTCCGTGCCGATATCCAGCGCTTCAAGATAAAGATCCTGAAGAAATCGTGAAGATTTTCCATCATTATGATTACGATCAAATTCTAGATCAGGATGATATTAAAATTTACAAGATTATGGTCGTCGCACCCGGGAACCAACTCGAAAAAATTGACCAAGTCAAACAAGCAATTGAAGGGAAATTTGCAGTCTCCATGGCCTCTTCTTACGTTCACGTAGTCGAAATTACCTCTATTGAGGCAAATAAAGGAGAAGCACTGCGACGATACCAACAATTAATGAATATCCAGTTTGATGAAATTTTTGCGTTTGGTGACGGTGGGAATGATATCTCCCAATTTAAAGCAGCGACTACTTCCGTCGCAATGGCCAATGCCCCTTTAAATGTTCAAAAGGAAGCCGATTTAATCTCTAAGACAAATGATGAAGATGGATTTGCCTATGCAGTCCGGCACTTATTAAATTTCTAGCATCTCTTGACTGAGGCATCATTGCAAAAACTAAATAAATTCGGGGCGTGCTTTTCACGCCCCAAATTTATGGCTTCCTGCTTCATGGTCAAATGCATTTAATCGGGACGATTGATTTGATATTTATATATTTTTTAATACACTCAAAAAAGGAAGAGGCGGAAAAGATGCAGGGTCTGATATTAAATCAATAACCACTGATCCTTCTGTTGCAAAAGCTTCCTTTAAAGCTTCTTCGATTTCTTCTGGTGAACTTACTCGAATGCCTTTTACACCGCATGCTTCTGCCACTTTGGCGTGATTAACGGCAGTCAGGTCACAAGCCGATGTATTTCTTCCCCAACGGGCCTGCTCAGCCCATTTTTGATAGGCTAGAACTTCATTGTTTATGACGGCAACCACCACATCTATACCGTGCCGTTTACATGTTTCCAGTTCACTCCAAACATGAGCAAACCCGCCATCTCCTGATAGACAAAAGACCTTTCGATTTGGTTGTGCCACCTTAGCACCCATGGCCATCGGAAGCCCCCAGCCAAGACCCGCAATTCCTCTAGGAAAAATAAATTTTCGATTTCCTTTTGCCTTGATATAATTCGCCAGCCAAACAGAGGAGAAGCTTGCATCCGCCACAATAATATGATCATCTGTTAATTGTTTTTCAAGTTCGGCTAAAAATCTTTCCACTTTAAACGGCGATTGGTCTGAGTTTTGGATTTTTTCCGCTTCCTCAGTATGAGCTTTTCTCGCTTTGGCAATGGCTTCTACCAGACTAGGACGCTGTTTATTTCTTTTTTCAAGATTCTTGCGTAAAAGGGCGTTTTTCAATGCTTCCAATGTTAATTTTGCATCTCCTGCTAATCTTAAAGATTCATAGTTCCGGCCAATTTCCATTGGATCAATATCTATATGAATAAATTTTGCCTCTTTAGAAAATAGTTTCCAAGAATCGGTTCCATTTTGGTTAGTACGATTTCCCACCAATAATATGACATCGGCCTCTTCTACCATTGGTCTCAAGAATTTTGTGGCTCCGCCTTTGCCCATATAGTAACCAATCGGCCCGATGGTTAACGGATGTTCTTCATCCACTGCGCCTTTTCCCATCGTCGTTGTGGCGACAGGGATAGAACATTCATTTTGAATTTGGCGAAGTTCGTGGATAGCCCCCGATGAAATAACACCTCCGCCTGCATAAATAAATGGACGTTCTGCACTTGCGAGCAGTTCAGCAGCCTCTTCGATTCGGGCCGGGTCTGCAATAGTCCTGTCCAAAGGGTAAGTAGACAGGCAAGCCTTTCGTTCTATTTGTACAGGGTTTTTCTTCGTATCGAAGGAAATATCTTTTGGAATAAGCAATACGGCAGGTCCAGGCCGCCCGCTCGCAGCAGCGGTAAACGCCATGTCCACGTAATCTTCGATTCTAGCTTCTGATGGAACCCTTTTCACCCATTTGGCCACACCTGAAAAAAGCTTTACATGATCAAGCTCTTGAAAGGAGTTTTTTTCCTCTTCTGAAGTCGGCACTTCATCAACGAGGGCTACAACAGGGTGGGACGCTTTTAAACATTCTGCCAATCCCGGAACCAACAATGTGGCAGCGGGACCATTCTGTGCCGCCACCACAGCTACCGTTCCAGAACACATCGCGTAGGCTTGCGCCATGTAGGAACCGGCATTTTCCTGCCTGAATCCGATTTGTTTAATTCCAAGATCGGAACTGGCCAGCATAATGGTCTGCGGATTACTTTGCCCAAAAATATACTCAACACCATGGCGTTTTAATGCTAGAGCAAACCTTTGGGCATTTGTTACTTCCTGAGTTAAAACATCAGTTTCGTTTTGTGTTTCTGTAATATTGGCCATTCACAATTCCCCTCCTCACTCTACCTTTAGGACAATCTTTCCGGTATTTCGATTTTCCTCCATATACTGATGAGCTGCAGCTACATCTATCCAATCAAAAACTTGATCAATGATGGGGGCCAGTTTTCCTGTACTAAATTTCGCTCTCGAAAATTCTTCAAACTGACGGGTTAAATCGATTTTAAATGCTTTGCTTCTGGACCTAAGTGTTGACCCGATAAATTGGATTCTTTTCTGTAGGAATGGGCCTAAATGTGCTGAGTTTAATGCTTGTCCGCCCAAGGTCCCGATTAAAATCCATCTTCCATCAATCCCAATTGACTTTACATTAGCTTCCCAATAGGAAGCACCTATGAAGTCCATGATTAGCTGGACACCTTTTCCATTCGTGATTTCACGTACTTTTTCCGAAAAATCTTCTTCCTTATAATTAACAGTATAGTTTGCGCCAAGAGATACACAGCGGTCTAATTTTTCAGCAGAGCCAGCAGTTACGATACTTACCGCACCTATTTCCCTTGCAATCTGGATAGCTGCTGTTCCAACACCGCTGGCGCCGGCATGAATCAGCACATGATCTCCCGCTTTTAAATTTCCTAATACAACCATGTTTAAATAGGCAGTCAGAAAGGCTTCCGGAATCGCTGCAGCTTCCTCAAACGTCATCTCGTCTGGTATTCTCATCCCCATATCTGCCGGAATGACCACCTTCTCTGCATAGCCGCCGCCCGGCAATAGGGCATAAACCCGGTCACCTTCCGTCCAGCCTGTTACACCAGGGCCAACTTTTTCAACCACACCAGACATCTCCAAACCAATAATGGTTGATTCACCAGGAGGTGGCGGATATAACCCTTTTCGCTGCAGCAAATCGGCACGGTTTATAGCAGTTGCTTTCACTTTTATCAGTAAGTCACCCTCATTTGGGATTGGATCTTTTACTTCTCCGGTGTACAAATCATGATTTTTGTCGTTTACTAGAACAGCTCTCATCTAATTTCTGCCTCTCTTTCATTTAAGTTTCTCTAGGAGTAAATAAAACCTTCGGGCCGCCATTGTTTAGGCATTCCTCAAAACCTTCTTTAAAATCCTTAAGTTCCAAGTATTTTTTTACAATAAAGAGCGCTTTGGTCTGCAATTTTTCCATTAATTTAATGGCTATATGCCAATCTTCTTTAATGGCAGCGATACTGCCAGTCACCTTTAATTCTTTATATGCGATGTCCATAAAAGATACATTTGTTCGTTTCGAGGATGTACCTATCTGGACAAATTGTCCTTTTGAACGCAGGATGGAAAGCCCTAAATTAACACCGTTTTCATTCCCAGAGCATTCAAAAACGATATCAATGATCATATTTTTCTCTTTTAGCAGACTTGGCAAATCCCCGGACATGACTGTCATATCCACGCCCATTTGTGAAGCGATTTCAAGGCGTTCTGTATCTGCTTGCGTCCCACAAACTAACACTGTTGCCCCAAATTGTTTTGCTACAAGAGCGGTAAATAGTCCGATGGTGCCCGGACCAATAATTAAAACAGTATCTGTTGGTGTAATGTCAGCATTATACACACCCCTTACCGCTACAGACAGCGGTTCAATTAACGCACCTGCATCATCTGAAATCGTATCAGGGACAATATAAACCTGCTGTTCATGAAGTTTTACAAACTGGGCAAAGACTCCATCATAATCGAAACCAATCCGCTTTCGTTTGCTGCAAAGGTTAAATTCTCCCCTTGCGCAGTATTTGCATTCTTGACAGCTGCTGTATGTAGGATGGGCCACAATCCGGTCCCCGATCGCTACTTTACGGACCTTTTCCCCTACTGCGACCACTTCTCCGATAAATTCGTGGCCAATAATGACTGGAGGCGCTTTAGGATCACGGTGATAATTTCCTGTATATAGCTTTAAATCTGTTCCGCAAATACCTGCCCGCTTAACTCTGGCCAGTATTTCATATTTGCCTATCTCTGGAACATCGGTATCCTCTAAGGAAACCTGTCCATCTTTTAACACAACGCATTCCATTTTTGGATATCCCCCCCCTTTGAAAATGCTATATAAAAATGATAAAAAAATCATAGGCTACCTGATTGGTGGTTTTTTCAAGTGTTCCGACTCATATAAGACTCTTATGCTCCCTAACTAGCAATCTTTTCAAATGTTTAGGGTTATATAATGGCTATATGATACCGAAATGGCACTCTTTTTAAGCATTCGAGTTCATATAGGTGCGCTAAGCTACCGAAACGGCAATATTTTCAAGCGTTCAGGTTCATATAAAGGTCCTATGCTACCGAACTAGCAAAATTTTCAAGCATTCGGGTTCATAAAAAGGTCCTATGCTACCGAACCAGTAAATTTTTTCAAGCTTCAGGTTCATATAAGCGCCTTATGCTACCGAACCAGCAATATTTTCAAGTGTTCGGGTTCATATAATGGCCCTATGCTACCGAACCAGCAAATTTTTCAAGCGTTCAGGTTCATATAAGTGCCCTATGCTACCGAACCAACATTTTTTCAAGCGTTCGGGTTCATATATAGACTCAATATGATACCGAAATCCAGAATCTTATAAGCAGACGGTCGCATATAACAGGTAAATCTCTTTTCTCTCTTGCCTTGTTGAAAAGATACATTCGATTTTTATATTGCAAGAGCGAAAAAACCCTCAGCAGAGGGCATTTTCACCTAATTCTACGTTTCTATCAAATTTAACCTACCTAGGAATAATCGGGAGCAAGATATGGGATGGAAATTTTTCACTATGAAATACTTTTTGGGAAGCAGTAATGAACTCCTTGCTATCAATTCCAGATTCACCCGTGTTCGTATTCCGGTCAAATCGCGGGAAATTGCTGCTGGAAATCTCCACTCTCATCTTGTGCCCTTTTTTAAATAAATTGCTGGTTGCCAGTAAATCAATTTCATAACGGTACACTTCATCTGGCGTGATGAGTGAAGGCGGCTGATTTTTCTCTCTGTATTTGGCCCGGATAATGCCATCCGCTATGTTAAACGCTTTTCCGTCAGGATGAACATCTACCAGTTTTGCGGTAAAGTCAGTATCAACTGCGGAGCTTGATGCATATAAGACCACTTTTACCGGGCCGGTTACCTCAATCTCTTCCTCTAAAACCTCACTCGTATACACTAAAATATCATCGCGCGCTTCCAAATGCTGCTGGTCGATTGGTCCGCGAAGATAATTCGCCGGCATTAGCAGGTTACCGCCAAGCGTTGGCACAGGATTGGTTGGGTCATAAACATAACTGTCGTGCGTTTCTTCCTGCGGAGGTGTTATAGAAAGTGACCCATCGCCATCTTTTGTATTGGCATTCCCATTGCTTTGGAAATAGTACGGAGTATAAACGGTTCGTTTCAGCGGCCATTCCTGCTCACTGCGCCATTTGTTTTCGCCCATTACAAATAGTTTTACTGGCGACTCTTCTGTTATTCCGTTTTCGATTCCCTTTAACCAATGGTCAAACCATTTTAATTGTAGGCTTGTTAAATCCGTTTTCAATTCAAGCAGCAGACTGGATGTACTCATCCCAAAATTGAGGTCCCCTACGATTGGGGCAAACCCTGCATGTGCCCATGGGCCAATCATAAGCTTCGTATTCTTCTTTTCTTTTAGTTTTTCATAATGATCGAGATCCTGCCCTAATAAAAGATCATACCATCCAGCAATTCCAAAAATCGGTACTTCAATGTTATCTGATTTTTCTCTTACACTGATTTCCTGATGGTATTCGTCTCTTAAATCATGATTCAAAATGTCATGAACAAACGCAGCATAGCCTTCCCCTAGTTTGAGCCATTCACTGTCTCGGATCGGCAATTGCGAATAGGCAGCCTCTTCTATATGGTCAATGGAATCGAGAAGTGTCATAAACTCTTTTAAAAAGTCCGCTTTTCCTTGTTTAGCTTTTACGACTGCATTCGGTCCAATCGTCGACATACTCCAAGAGACCAATAAACCAAGTTCCAGCGCGCCGCCGCGATACATATACACATCGGTTCCCCATGTGATGGGAAAGATTGCTTTTAAGCTTGGCGGCTGCATGCTGGCGGCTTGGAATTGAGTCATCCCCATATACGACAGGCCATACATGCCGACATTTCCATCCGAGTATGGCAAGGAGGCCGCCCACTCTACCGAATCGTAGCCGTCATTATATTCATTTTTATAAATATAAAAAGGAGCGCCCTCTGATTCAAAGCGGCCGCGCACATCTTGAATGATGACGACATACCCTTTGTGGGCGGCAGCGATTGGATCCAGTACCATCGTGGTCAGGGGAAGAAATTCCTTATTATAAGGTGTGCGTTGTAACAGAACGGGATATCTTCCTTCTCCATCGGGACGAAAAACCTCAGCATACAAGGTGGTGCCATCTCTCATAACAGCCGGGACATTCTTTTCGTGAATAATTTTACTCAACAAAATCCCTCCTTTTTAAATCTGTCGCATTGGTTTAGGTTTACTTGCGGATAAGGGGTATCCACTTGCGGATAATCCCCTCTTACTTGCGTATAAGCACTTTTTACTTGCGGATAATCCATTTTTACTTGTGCATATGCTACTTTACTTGCGGGACAGGTTCCACATACGTTACAAATGCTTTTTCATAGGCATGGCAAGCCTGCAGGACGAGCTTATCCGCAAATCTGTTTCCTGCCACCTGCAAACCGACAGGCAACCCGCTGCTAGTCAGCCCAACAGGCAATGAGGCCGCAGGGTGTCCAGTCATATTGTAGATTTGCGTAAGCATCCAATCTGTGGAAGGGTTTACACTATTTCCGTTAATCAAGGATGGACCCGGTAAGTGGTGTTCAAATGCTGTTGTTGCCAGAACAGGTGAAAGTAACAAATCATAATTGTTTAATACATCTTGGATTTTTTTCCATACAATCGTTCGTTTAAGTTCAATAGATTTATAATCAATCGCACTAAGCTTTCTTCCAATTGCAATCATTTTGGCCATTCCATCGGAGAAGCTTTCCGGGTCTTTATCGAAGAATTCGCCGTAGGTGGCAGCAAATTTCACGCACCACATTCCGGAGAAGGCACGAGCTAGTTCCTTTAAGCTTAAACCTAGATCAAGGTCAATCTCTTCCACTTCACAGCCTAGATCAGCATAATGCCTAACCGCTTTGTCGATAACTTCGGCAACATCATGCGAAATTTCATACAGACCGAAGTTACGGGTATAGGCAATCTTTAGGCCCTTTAAATCCCGGTCAAGGTCCGTGAAATCCTCTCCTAAATCCGGAATTGAATTTGGATTATTCACATCATAGCCGGCCATAACTGAAAGCAGTAAAGCAGCATCTTCCGCAGTCCTTGCCATTGGTCCATTATGTAAATACGGATGTTCGGACCCAAATAAATTGAGACGATCCTCATGAGGAACCAGGCCAAAGGTTGGTTTTAAACCAAATATTCCTGTCAATGCTGCCGGAATACGGATCGATCCGCCTCCATCGCTTCCCTCGGCGAACGGTGCCAGTTTAGCGGCTACAGCTGCAGCAGAACCTCCGCTTGATCCTCCTGGAGTTAACCTATCATCCCAAGGATTTTTCGTCACACCAAATAGCGGGTTATCTGTAACCCCTTTATGGCCGAATTCTGGTGTGTTTGTTTTTCCAAGGACGATCCCGCCCTCCGCCTTAATTCTTTGTAAAAAAATAGGGTCATAATCGGGAACATAATCTTTAAAAAGTGGAGATCCATATGTAGTTAAAATCCCTTTGGTTGGGGTTAAATCCTTGATGGCAATCGGGATTCCGTGTAGTTTTCCAAGTGTTTCCCCCTTCAACACTGACTCTTCGGCACTTTTTGCTTCTTCGAGGGCTTGCTCATTGATGGTCACATAGGCATTCCATTTGGAGTTATGAGTTTCGATACGGTTCAGAAATGCCGTGACTACCTCGACTGGGGACAGTTCTTTTTGTTTGATTAACTTTCCTAACTCTGTTGCAGTGAAATCTGAAATGGACACGTAATTCACTCCTTTTTTATTAAGTCTTCTTTTCTATTATACTTGAATTTATCGTCAATTTTAATTATTTTCTGAATATTTGTTTAAAAAAAGCGCAAGGAACTCACAAAACCTGTTCCTTGCGCTTAATTTTTATTTAACAATCTGATCAATAACAATTCGATTTTTTCTATTAATCGTCCCTTAACAGCGGAATTCAATTCCATTTCATCCATTGTTTCTTTCAAATTATTAAACCACATTTCTGCCCGGTCCGGAGCAATCTGGAAGGGATGCCGATCCTTAACCTGATTCTCATGCTCGTTACTTGTTTCTTCAGATACCAGCCGATTGATAAAAATTCTTTGGCGATTCTTTAGAAGTTCAATATCCACGTTTCTCGCTTTAAACATGGTGATGTAATAATCATCCTTCATCAGCCTATCATAAAAACGGTCCACCAACTCGTTGACTTTTTCCTGATTCATTATTTGAGACATGACAATACCTCATTTCAGATAATAGCAGTAATTTCTACTACCATTATAGTGTAAACCAAAAGGAGAAACTGTGACATAAATCACAATATAATGATTCGCACAACTATGACCCTTTGATCTGCTTGAATTGACTTCTGTGCCGTCTCCCTTATAAAAAATAATACCTATATGTAATTTACATTTATATGTGTTAAAAAATTAAACTTGATGATATACTAAATTAAGTCTAATCATTATCGATGTTTTCACCATAAAAATATAGGAAATAAAGGTTTTATCCAAACCCTTAGGAGGAATGAACTTTGAGTGAGGTAAAAAAAAGTTACTCCGAAATTCCTTATTTGCGTCTCGGTGCCGGTGAGCCATTAGTTCTTATTCACGGACTTGGTGAAGTAAAGGAAGGTTGGTCAAATCAATTCGAATTAGCCGACCAGTTTGACTTAATTATTCCGGATTTACGTGGACATGGTGAGTATCAGTTTCCCGGTGAAATATCCATATATAACTTTGCCTACGATGTGATCACATTACTAAAAAGCCTTGGAATTGAAAGCGCACACATTTGCGGTTTATCAATGGGAGGAATGGTGGCACAGGAAATATATCGTCAGGCACCAGAAATGTGCCGCTCCTTGCTGTTAGTAAGTACATTCCATTATGCCCCAAAACAGTTTGGAGAATTATTTTTAAAATACCGTCGTGCTTTGGTAAAGAATAAATCGTTGGAAGGTATAAAAGAAACTGCCGCCAAGATTTGTTTATATTCTTGGTCAAAGGAAAACTTCGAAAAGTTTTACCAATATTATCAACCAAATAAAGAATACTATATCCAATCGGCGGAAGCGTGTTTGAAAGTGAATAATTTAAGATTACTTTCAAACATAACTGTACCTACCCTTTTAATTGGCGGACAATATGATACTGTCACTCCTGTTTGGGTACAGTACTTAATGCATAAGCAAATTGCCCACTCCGAGTTTGTTATATTCAGAAATACTGGTCATGTTGCCAAGCTTGAGGCAAAAGATGCCTTTAATAAAGAACTTCGTAACTTCTTAAATAAACATAAAACGGCAAGCTAGCCTCCCCCATTATTACTAATTCCATATTAAAAGCCCCTCTCAACCAAGAGGGGCTTTATTTCTTTCAAAGCCTATTTCATTCAATACTCTACCATATCGCCAGCTTAGATAGTAGGTTCGTTTCCAGAATTTTTCCTGACCAAATGGACGATAAAGGTTCCGAAGAAGGTGGTGATTAAAACGCTGAAGAAAATGATTTCATCAATATGAATTCCAAATGAAGAAATAATCATTTTTACCCCGATTATAGCGATTAATATAAAGGAGGTTGTTTCAAATTCTGGTACTTTATTAATTAACTTCAAGAATAACTGGGCGACACCCCGCATCATTAAAATTCCTAATATTCCGCCCATGAACAAGACCCATTCTTCATTTGAAACACCGAACGCGGCAACTATGCTATCAAAGCTAAAGGCAATGTCCATTAACTCCACCGTTAACACGGTCCTCCAGAAACCCATTCTTTTCGGCCGAACCTCATCCTCTTCTTCTTTTTTCAAAAATAAGTTCTGCAGGACTATAAACAGCAAATAGTGACCACAGACAATCTTGATCCAAGCAATATGAATTAAGGAAACACCTATGCCAATGACCAATAATCGAAAAAAATAGGCGCCGAATATACCATAGAATAATGCCTTCTTTCTCTGTTCCGGTGGCAGATGCTTCACCATAACCGCTAATACCAAAGCGTTGTCCGCTGATAATAATCCTTCGAGAATAATCAGCGAACCAATAATGCCCCAGCTTGTGTGGTCAAATACTACCGATTCAAAAGCCTTTAATGATAAAAATGTACTATAATTGTGGATTATTTCTTGAAGGAATTCCATCAGCATGTTTACTCCTTTTCCTTAAGCTGGGATTTTCTATTTATTATCTACAGTTCGAAGGTTTGTCCACTTTAAAATCAACAGTCCTTCCCTTCTCTCTAAATTTATGAACTGCTTTGCGATATATGAATTAAAAATATTTAAAGTCCACAAAGTTCCTCTTCCTGTACCTTTCTTTCCTATAAAAAGCAGGATATCTGATAGTTTTTCAGAATACATTATAAAAGACTGAAAGGGGTGGTTGTTGGACATGCTTCGGGCTGAAAAAATGGAAGTGAAGGATGGTCTATCGGCAATTGAGCATTTTTTTCAAAAAGGCTGGACGGATGGTCTGCCAATTGTTCCGCCAACGGAAGATCGAATCTATGAAATGTTGAAAAGTGTCAATATGGAACCGGACACCATCATTGGTGCCATTCCTGAAAGAGGAAGAGTTTTTACAGCTGAAATAGTCGCCATAAATGCAGTTATGGCAGGTTGTTTGCCAGGATATTTCCCTGTCGTCATGGCAGCGGTACAAGCAATGTCAGAACCTGAATTCGGACTGCATGGACCGAGTGCCAGTACTCATGGTGCTGCCATCATGATCGCTGTGAATGGGCCGATTGTCGAGCAAATTGGGTTAAATTCAGGTGCCAATGCCTTTGGACCTGGTAATCGTGCAAACGCCACGATTGGACGAGCGATTCGCTTGTTGATGATTAACGCCGGCGGTTCACCGGAATTCGACCGCTCGACCCTGGGGACTCCGGCAAAATACAGCTTTTGTTTTGCTGAAATGAAGACGGATTGGACACCTCTTCATGTTCAAAGAGGCTTTAATGAGAATGATAGTACGGTTACCGTTTTTGCCTGCGAAGGTCCTAATCAAATTCAAAACCATGGTTCGCTTAACAGCGTGGGAATTCTTAGAACGATGTCGGACCGGATGAGTTCTTTAGGCACCATGAACATGGCGAGTGAAACGGAAATGGCGGTTGTTCTTTGCCCTGAACATTATTATCATCTACAAAAAGAAGGCTGGTCTAAGGAAAGTGTTCAGCAGTTTCTCTACGAGAATGCCAAAAGGTCCATTCGTGATATGAAACATGGCGGAATCATCGACGCACCGATTGATGATGGAGATGATCATAAATTTAAACACGCCATACCTTCCTCTGAACAGATTATTTTAATGGTTGCCGGCGGCGAAGCGGGAAGATTTTCCGCTTGCATGCCGGGATGGTTTAGCTACAAACAGTCGAAAGCCGTCACAAAATCAATTAAAGCCGCAACAGGATTCACCTGACACGAGTGCTCTTAACCGATCGGTGATTGGTTTTCATAATTACTTTTTAAAAGAAAGGATGGCTGCGATTTGAGTTTAATTGTGTTTAATCCTACCTCTGGTCCTAGTTTAAAAGAATTGAGAATGGCGAAAAGAGAGAAACCTTTAGAAGGCAGTGTCATTGGTTTAGTCGATAACGGAAAGAAGAATTCAGATACCGTCATTCGTTTTCTGGCCGAACGTCTTCAGCAAAAATATAATCTGAAGGATGTCATCCACCATAAAAAATTATCTTTTTCACATGGTCTCTCCCATGCAGAGGCTAGCATGCTTGCCGAGAAATGTGACTTTATCATCTCCGGGGTTGGAGATTGAGGGTCCTGCAGCTCGGGCAGTTTGCTCGATGGGATTATTATGGAAAAACAAGGCATCCCGACAGTTGTTCTTAGTACTGAACCTTTTATTTCGTCAAGCAGAGCCATGGCCGTTGCCCATGGGATTCCTGATTACCCGTTTGTCACTATCTCCCATCCAATTGCGGCGACGGAAAAAGAGGTTCTTCATCAGTGGGTAGATCAGATTGTCGGTGACGTTGAAGATATTTTATTGGGAAAATCATGAGATACTTTTTTAAATTCTATTAATTAAAAACAGCCAGGGTGGCCAACTTGCCCTGGCTGTTTTTAGATTTAAAAAAGGTTTTTTGAAGCTTTTATAAAGTCCATATCATTAATAACTATATTTTTTAGAACTTAGAATGATAGTTTGCGATTTCCCAAGAGTGTACAGCTGTACGGTAGCTGTCCCATTCTGCTTTTTTCAGGGAAACATATTCAGTGTAAACATGCTCTCCCAATGTTTGAGAAGCAATTTCTCCTGCCTCTAATTCTTTTAAAGCTTCCGCTAAGCTTCCAGGAAGATTGTCGATGCCGCGGAATGCTCTTTCTTCTTCATTCATGTGGAAAATATCCTCTTTAATTTGCGCTGGCGCTTCTAATTCTTTTTCAATTCCATCTAGGCCTGCCGCCGCAATAACCGCAAACGTTAAGTATGGGTTAGAAGAAGGATCTGGACAGCGTAATTCTACACGAGTCGCAAGACCTCTTTTGGCAGGTATACGAATAAGGGCTGAACGATTTGATGTGGACCATGCAATATAGCACGGTGCCTCATAGCCAGGAACCAAACGCTTGTAAGAGTTTACGAGCGGGTTCGTAATGGCAGTAAAGCTCTTTACATTTTCTAATACACCTGCAATAAATTGATAGGCTTTTTTCGATAATTGTAATTCATTAGAAGGATTGAAGAATGCATTTTCATTTCCCTCAAAGAATGACATATTGACGTGCATCCCGGAACCATTGATCCCGAAAACTGGCTTCGGCATAAAGGTTGCGTGTAAACCAAATTTCTTCGCAACTGTCTTAACAACCCACTTATAAGTAGTCGCCAAGTCTGCAGCTGTCAGGACATCTGCATATTTGAAATTAATTTCATGCTGTCCTTCTGCTACCTCATGGTGAGAGGCTTCAATCGTAAAGCCCATTGCTTTTAAGGCACGATAGATTTCCAAGCGGACACGTTCACCTAAATCATATGGGGATGGCTCGAAATAACCTGCTTTATCGCCAAGCTCCTGTGTTGGGTACCCATTTTCATCTGTTTTAAATAGGAAGAATTCTAATTCAGGACCGACCGAAATGGTATAGCCTTGATCAGCAGCACGCTCCACAGTTTTCTTCAAAACGTTTCTTGTGTCCCCTTCAAACAACGTTCCATCAGGGTTCTTAACAGAGCATAGGAAACGCGCTTCGGAATATCCTGCTTCCACTGTCCAAGGAAGGACTGCAAACGTATTTAAGTCTGGCTGCAAATAAAGATCGGATTTATTTATTGGGGAAAAACCTTTAATTGACGACCCATCAAACATCATTTTTCCTTCTACTACATCTTCAAATTGCTCCGTTGTTACAGTAACGTGCTTTAGGATTCCTTCGATGTCTACGAATTGTAAGTGAAGTAGTTCAACACTTTTTTCTTTAATAGTGTTTTTAATTTGTTCTAGAGTTGTAGAATTTACAGCTGCATTTGAAATAAGTGTTTCGGTCATGTCACATTACCTCTCAAATTCATGTTATATTTTCTTACATTATATTTAAAAGTAAATCATTAGACAAGTCCTTTTTGCATATTTTTTTGAATATTTATGCTAGTTTCTCGGAAAGCGTTTTCATATTATGATAATGAATAACAGGTTACCATCAGATAATAAGAGATTTTATATTCATAAATATACATAATTATGTATAATAAACTAAAAAAACCGACATTCTTCCCCTGAATGTCGGTTTTAACAGTATGTTCTATTTCTTATAGGTTTTGTTTTTTCATAATATCATTAATTACTTCATTAAACATTTTAATCAATACGCTCTTTTTTTGGGCTTTTAACCATTCGACCTGGTTTATGGGCAGTTTTAATTTTAAACTGACTTCCTCATCGGGCATTTCCGCTTTTCTTATTTCTTCTAATGTAATGCCCTCTTCAATATTAGGAAACCACGAATCATTTTCGTTGATTTTTTCGAAATCCTCATATTCATTTAGATCGTCAAGTTCACAAAATAAATTTAGCTGCGGTAACCCTCCTGGCAGGATTTTCGCATGCATAATGGAATTAAGAATACGGCCATCCTCTAATTCTATTTCCATTATCAGGTTTTCAAACTTTCTGTATTTTTTCACCGTCACTTCACTCACAATGAGATCCAATTGCAAACTGAATCCAGAACTTGATTCAAAAATATAGATGGCACTATTAAATATATGGATACTCTCTCCATCTATTTTTACCGATTTAACAACAACCATATCTGTTCCCCCATGCAGCTGTCTCAAACATTCCTATAATTTTTAACTATTAACTTAATTTTATATCATAACCTATTAATTGTTCAATTGGCAGAAGGGCAAAATCCTTTAACTATTATGAATGTGTTTACATCGGTGAGGGTTGGGGAAATTTTCGAAAAATACACAAAGTTAACATAATATTATTATGATTTATTTAATAAAAAAAGATTTAGCCTCAGCTAAACCTTTTTCTTAAATCGATAAACAAAATGAATAAGCGGGATAGAAAGTGGTACCCCTATTACGACCAAATAATAAAATGCCTTTTCACCGATTGTTGGTACAGAGTCTGAAAAAAATGCATTCTCCCCCGATAAAATGATATTATAATGGTTATGAATAAAAGGAAGATTTTTTCTTTTCAACATGGAGGAACAGAATGAAAAAAATGAATAGAACCCTTCTCGTCATTGGGATTATTTTTATAGCGTTTAATTTACGGCCTGCCCTCACATCTGTGGGCCCCCTCATCGGATTTATCCGTACAGACTTAGGCATTTCAAACGGAACAGCCGGATTTATTACCACTCTGCCATTACTATCATTTGCGATCATTTCCGTGCTTGCACCAAGAATCAGCCGCACCTATGGCAATGAGCGAACTATATTTTTCGGCCTTTTTATCTTATTTATCGGAATTATCATACGGTCACTTGGTTACATCCCAACCGTTTTTCTCGGCACCCTTCTGATTGGGGTTGGCATCGCTGTCGGGAATGTCCTCCTGCCTAGTTTAGTAAAGCTTAAATTCCCGGATAAGGTCGGAATCATGACAAGTACCTATACGACAGCACTTAGCACCTTTGCCGCGCTTGGATCAGGAATCATTGTGCCGCTAGCTCAAGGCATGTCCTTAGGTTGGAAAGCCGCATTAGCCTCCTGGGCTGTAATAGCAGTGATTGCTATGATTATTTGGTTTCCGCAGCTTCGTGAAACCAGTGTCCGGAAACCGGTCGAGAACATTCCTTCCGGAAATAAAGGCCTATGGTCTTCCGCATTGGCTTGGCAGGTTACCTTTTTTATAGGACTACAATCATTTTTGTTTTACTGTACAATCGCCTGGCTGCCGGCCATTTTAGAAAGCCATGGGATGAGCTTGACTTTAGCAGGCTGGATCCTTTCTATCATGCAATTAGCGGGGCTTCCGGCCACGTTTATGACACCGGTCATAGCCGAACGTTTTCGACATCAAAAAGGAATCGTTCTCTTTTTAGGAATCCTTCACCTAGTTGGCCTATTTGGACTGATCTATATTGGTAATACCATATTATTAATAGCAGCCGTTATTTGTATAGGAGTTGCCCAGAGTGCCAGCTTTAGTTTGGCCCTTACCTTTATCGGTCTAAGAACAACCGATGCCAAGCAAGCAGCGAATTTATCTGGTATGTCCCAATCAATTGGGTATCTGCTGGCAGCGATTGGTCCTAGTTTGATTGGTTATCTTTTCGACCAAACCCATTCATGGACAATTCCGTTATTCGTTTTAGCAATTATAAACGTCATGTTAACTGTGGCAGGTATTGGCGCAGGAAGAAATCAATATGTTTTTCGAGAACCATTGAAAAAAATTAGTTAAAAGATAAAAAATGCCGGTACTCCTTCGTAAATGAGAGTAACCGGCGCTTTTTTTATAGAAAAACTATCTTCTTCTAAATCCTTCTTCAACTAAAAATATTTCTGCCTCTTCCCGTGTAGCGAAAGTTTCTTCGAGATTGAGTCCGAAATAAATATTCCAGATTTCATCCTCGTTCACTAATAACAGAACTTGATTTTCCTCATTGACCCATCGTTCCTCTTCGTTATCCCCAACAATCGCTTCTTCTTCGATCGGCTTTTCAACAGCAGACAAGCTATTAATGGATTCTCTAATCAGTTTCTTTAACTCTTCCTCCGAGTAGTCTCGAATATTAACCATCCCTTTTGCATCGGTATGATATTGGGATAATCGGCCGGCATATACGAATCCATTCCCATTTGGATGAAGATGGTACACCACATTTTTCTTTTCATAAACACTTTCGTTAAATTGGAAATTTACTCGTCCTAGGGAAACATTTACCCTCTCAAGTTCAGGAAATGATTCGATTACAGACAGTTTTTCATCAAAAGTCAGCATAAAGGCCTCCAAAATCTTTAAAGTCATATAAACTCCATTATAAATATATTGGTCTAAAATCACCAACTAAATTTTAAAAAATAAAAACCCTCTATCCATCACAGATAGAGAGCCTTCTTCCTTATGCAGATTTACGGATGAAAGATTTCTTTCCTTCTAAACGGTTCTTGCGGTGTTCAGCAGCAGCCGTGAACAATACGTCTGTTGAAGAGTTCAATGCTGTTTCGCAAGAATCCTGTAAAACACCGATGATAAATCCCACACCTACTATTTGCATTGCCACATCATTCGGGATTCCAAATAGGCTGGCAGCCAACGGAATTAACAATAAGGAACCACCCGCAACCCCTGAAGCACCGCAAGCACATACGGCTGATAAAACACTAAGAATGATAGCAGTAGGGATATCTACTTGAATACCAAGGGTATGAACGGCTCCTAGTGTAAGAACTGAAATAGTAACAGCAGCACCGGCCATATTGATAGTTGCGCCTAACGGAATGGAGACAGAATAAGTATCCTTATCCAAACCTAGTTTTTCACATAATTTCATATTTACCGGAATATTGGCAGCAGAGCTACGTGTAAAGAAGGCTGTAATGCCGCTTTCCTTAAGACACATGAATACAAGTGGGAACGGGTTTTGACGTGTAGCAACGAAAACAATTAGCGGATTGACGACAAGCGCCACAAAAATCATACAGCCAAGTAAAACGACTAGCAATTTTCCATAACCAAGCAAAGAATCAATACCATTTGTCGTAATCGAATCGATAACAAGACCCATGATTCCTAGCGGTGCCAACTTGATGACCCAGGTGACCATTTTGGAAACAGCATCCGAAAAATTAGAAATCATTGTTTTTGTTGTATCAGGAGCATTTTTCAACGCAATGCCAAGAACGACTGCCCAAGCTAGGATTCCGATATAGTTGGCATTAAAGATGGCTTTGACAGGGTTATCGACAACATTCAGAAGTAAGGATTTGAGTACCTCAACAACACCGCCGGGAGCTGTCATATCCTCGGCGCCCTTCGCAAGAGTCAAACCTACTGGGAAAATAAAACTTACAATAACGGCGACCAATCCTGCTAGAAAAGTTCCTAAGAGATAAAGAACGAGAATGGATTTCATATTAGTTTGTTGACCGCTCTTATGCTGGGCGATGGCCGACATAACTAGGAACAGTACCAATACAGGTGCAATTCCTTTTAAAGCTCCTACAAATAATGAACCTAAAATGACTAACGGCTTTGCTACTGCTGGAACCGTTAAAGCAAGGATAATACCAAAAATCAAACCAACAATGATTTGTTTTACTAGACTTACTTGATTCCACTTTTTCAATAGATTTCTCAAATAAACTCCCCCTTTGTCTATTTACTTACTACTTTCCACACCAGGATGAAATAGGTGTCTTTCAAGCTGTTATATCTAACAAATAATATTATAATGAATATTTTGATATCTCACAATAGTATTATTTTCATGAAGTTACGTATTGAATATTTGAAAAATTCCCATAAGTTAAAAATATTTCAAATCCATCAAATTTATTCTCTGTCCCGAATGTTATCAAATTAATAATATCATAATCTCTTTTTTTAGCGAATTGTATAATAATATAAACAGTTCCATCAGACTTAACTTTAAAAAACAAAACCCACCCTGATAGACAAAAAGGGTGGGTTACTCAGCTATCTTTTATTTCCGAATGACTAGATTTTCCTTTCTTTTCCTTCCCAGTGCGGGTCCCTCAAAAGCCGTCGGACAACCTTTCCCACCGGACTTTTTGGCAAGGATTCAATAAATTCAACAGAGGAAGGCTTTTTATAAGAAGCTAACTTTTCTTTACAAAATTGGATGAGTTCTTCTTCAGTTACAGTTTGGCCGTCTTTGAGAACGACAAATGCCTTCACTGTTTCTACCCATTTTTCATCCGGAACACCAACTACAGCGGCTTCCATCACCGCTGGATGCTGATAGAGGATTTCTTCCACTTCCCGCGGATACACGTTAAAACCTCCTGAAATGATCATATCTGATTTACGATCAACCAAGAATAAATAACCTTTTTTATCGAGGTATCCCATATCCCGGGTATGTACCCAGCCATCTTTTATCGTTTCTTCTGTTAATACAAGTTCATTCCAATAACCGAGCATAGCTTGACTGGATTTTACAGCAATCTCGCCAATTTCCCCAGCTTGGAGCTCCTCACCGAATTCATCAACTATTTTAATAGATGCAGTCGGAACGGGACGGCCACAGGACAATAATCTTTCCTCGCCTTCCTCTCCACCGACGGTATGGTCCTCTTTGTTTAAAATGGAAAGAATGAGCGGTGCCTCCGTTTGGCCGTAGTATTGAACAAATTTCGGGCCCCATAGGGTGAGTCCGCGCCGTAATGCTTCTCGAGGCATCGGTGACGCACCATATATAATATTTCTAACGGATTCAAAGGAATACAGTTCGACATTAGGCTGGGACAATAGCATGACAATCATAGTTGGAACTAAATTCAATGTGGTAGGTTTTTCATGGTGTATGGTTTGAAGATACTGTTCGGGATTGAAGCCTGACAGGATGGAATTTGCTGCACCTGATACCCAATGCGGGAGCACCAACGTTCCTGACGCATGGGTCAATGGCGCCGCGTGAAGCATTGTATCTCCTTCGTGGATATCTAATGATGATAAGATATTATTGCTAATAGCTGTCCAAATTTCTTGAGTATGAACGGCAGCTTTAAGTGTACCAGTTGTTCCTGAAGTATATTGAATAGTGGCAATATCGGATTCATGTACTTTCACTGACGGTTCCTCTTCAGATACACCCTTAACAAACTCCGCCATATTAATCATCCATGGTTCTCTTGTGGAACCATTCATTTGGCAGAAATAACGGAGATTTTCACAATGAATTTTTATTTGTTCGGCTCGTTCACTAAATTCATCTGTATATAAGAGCGCACTGGCACCGGTCTCCTTAATCATATGAATATGTTCATTCTCTGATAATCTTGTATTCAGTGGGACCCTTATAATCCCAGTAAGGAGAAGTGCAAAGTCAATTTCAACACTTTGAAGGGAATTTGCCAGCAAAAATGCCACCCGGTCCCCCTTTTTGAGACCAAGACTCAACAATGCATTGGCTAAGCGATTACTATTCCGATAGACTTGATCAAATGTTAATTTTTTTCCTTCAAAGATAACCCCTGTATGATTTGGGAAAAACACGGCACCTCTTTTGATTAATTCAGCTGCATTCACTAACGATTCCTCCCCGTTTAAATAATATTTATGACAGACAAAGACTATTAAGCTTCTTTAACCGACTACTGCAAGTTACGTCCGAATTCCCCGTGTCTGCCCTGTCCTTTAGAAAAACGGGTAGCACCTTCTCTCGTTTCTCCACTATTAACGACATTTACCCCTAACAAGAACTCCAGCTGCATGGCCTTATCAAAGTCAAGATCAAAACCCCGGTAGACTGCTTCCCGATCACTAATCATGCAAGTTTGCGGAAATTCAGCAATTTCTGCAGCAAGTTTTTCAGCCTCTTCCCTCGCTGTCCCTGGTTCAACAACACGGTTTGCTAAACCAATCATCAGCGCCTCTTCTGCGTGCACAGGCCGGCCTGTTAAAATCAAGTCCAATGCTCGGCTCATACCGATTAACCTTGGGAGCCTTTGCGTTCCGCCATCCACAAGCGGAACTCCAAATCTCCGGCAAAACACACCCATGACAGCATCTCGTTCCATCACCCTCAGATCACACCAAATGGCTAGCTCTATACCGCCAGCAACCGCGTAACCTGATACTGCCGCAATTACCGGTTTTGATAAGTGCATTCTGCTTGGCCCCATTGGACCATCCTTTAACATGTCAAGGTTCATTTCATTACCTTCATCTTTAGAAAGCGCATTCAAATCGGCCCCTGCACAAAAAGTTCCGCCTGCTCCATGCAGAACAGCAACCCTTAATGTATCGTCATTTTCAAATTCTCGAAATGCATCCGCCAGCTCCTTAGCGGTCCTCCGATCAACAGCATTTCTCACTTCAGGTCGGTTAATGGTAATCGTACAGACTTTCCCCTTTTTCTCCAAAATCACATTCATTCTTGACTGCCTCCTTTACGTGCGTTTAGATAACTAGAAATTAAATCTTTAAAATTTAGTTCCATCTCGTCCATGTCATATAACTGATTATTCATTGACCACATCGTTCCCAAGCCGATACCCATTGCGATAATCATGACAGGTAAGTTTTTAAGCTGAGTTCCCTCTTTAGATACATCACCCAAGTAGTTCCTGGTATACTCTACCAAGTTTCTAAAAAACTTATTAATAATTTCACGGATTTGCGGATTATGATTTGCCTCACCCAAATAATTTAAAAATACAGCCATGTATTCAGGATTTTCTTTTGAAACCACATTAATATTTTCCAAATGCTTCATCAATTTATCTTCCGGATTTTGCAGCGGTTCAACTGTTTCCATTACCTTTTCATGGGACCGGCGAAATGAAACCTTGAGAACCTGCATAAGCAGATCTTCCTTGCTTTTATAATAATGATAAATAATCCCCGTGCTGATACCGGCTTCCTCGGCTATATCTTTCATGGACAAATTTGAAAGCCCTTTTGAAATAATACAATTTTTGGCTGCCTCAATCACTTGCTCTTTCCTGATGTCTTCCATTCCTACTTTTGGCACAATGGCACCCCCTTTTTTTATTTATAATGAACGTTCAATATAAATAATAGTACTTCTATGAATATTCTGTCAATTATAATTTAGATAACACCTTTTAATCACTCTTAAACATCCTTCCCTTGTCCAGTTTGCATAAAATCTTCTGCACCAAATCATACTAACATTGAGAAAATGTGGAATATTGTCATGAGCACTTAATTATACAGGGGAAATGGGACATGAAATTCCGTAAAAGGAAATTATTATCACAAATTATAAATGAGAAGAGTCAAATGGTTCTAGTTGAACAACAAACGATTTTGAGTAAGGATCGTTTATCTATTCATTTACACGATAATGTCAAAAAATTGGAATCGATCTATGCGGATTGTGCCGATATAAAGTTCCGGTATTTTTTAATTGGGAATGAATCAAAAGCTGTTCTAATTTATGTTGACGGCATGTCAAACGTCGAAGAAATCGATAATAACCTTTTAACACCGTTAATGCGTTTAGAGCTAGAAAAAGAACCGGATATCCATGCCCTGATTGAAAATACCTTAACGGTTTCTAACATAAAGGAAATACAAACCTATGACGATGTGGTTAGTGAGGTTTCATCAGGAAATCCAATCATTTTAATAGATCATCAATCAAAAGGAATTTCGGCCGGAATTCCTAAATGGGAAAAACGGTCTCTTCAAGAGCCGACTACAGAAACTGTCGTCCGCGGTCCAAGAGATGGCTTTATTGAAACGTTAAGCACAAATATTGTCCTCCTGCGCAGGAAAATCAGAAGTCCTAAATTGAAAATAAAATCTCTTCAAATAGGACGCTATAGCCAAACACAAGTCGTTATCATGTACATCGAAGGTATTGCTGATCAAACCCTAATCGAAGAGGTTCAAAACCGTTTAAATCGGATTGATATTGACGGCATTCTGGAGAGCGGATATATCGAGGAGTTTATTAAGGATCATCCATACTCTCCCTTTCCGTTAATGTTAGATACAGAACGGCCGGATATTGCAGCTGCGAGCTTACTGGAAGGAAATGTAGTTATCCTAACGGATGGGACTCCCTTCGCCCTGATTGCGCCAACGACCTTTTACTCCCTGCTGCAGTCACCAGAGGATTATTATGAAGGGTTTATCATTGGAACGCTGATTCGCTGGCTTCGTTATGTCTTTTTGCTGGTGGCCTTGTTGCTGCCTTCCGTTTACGTTGCCATCCTGACATACCATCAGGAAATGATTCCCACCACCCTATTAATCAGCGTAGCAAAATCGCGGGAACAAATCCCTTTCCCGGCACTCGTAGAAGCATTAATCATGGAAGTTTCATTCGAGGCACTTCGAGAGGCCGGCATCCGATTGCCTAAGAACATTGGTTCTGCGGTTAGCATTGTCGGTGCCCTGGTCATTGGTCAAGCGGCTGTATCTGCGGGTTTGGTTTCAGCACCAATGGTCATGGCAGTGGCGATTACCGGGATTGCTTCCTTCTTAATCCCGCGTTACAGCGCATCGATTGTCCTCCGGATACTCAGGTTCCCCATCATGTTTCTGGCCGGCACATTGGGGTTAGTTGGCATCATGCTCGCACTTCTTACGATCATTGTTCATATGTGTACACTTCGTTCCTTTGGAGTTCCCTATCTGCAGCCCTTGGCGCCAATTAGAAATTCAGAGTTGAAGGACTCCATCATCAGGGCGCCCTGGTGGTCTTTTAAGAAGCGGCCCCATTGGACAGATGATTATAATAAGGTCCGCCAGCCAAATGGACAACAGCCTTCTCCTCTAAAAGGAAAGGAATAGGAGCTGACTTACCATGCTGGAACAAGGTAAAATTTCGCCAGTTCAAATGGCCTTGCTAATGATCCCGGCCATAATTGCAACTGTGCTTCTGTTGGTGCCGTCGATAACCGCCAAACATGCCCATCATGACTTATGGCTGTCACCAATCTGGGCATCAGTAACCGGTTTTTTCGTTGTGTTTTTATCGTATAAATTGAATAAACTTTTTCCAAAACAAACCATTATTGAATATAGCGAACATGCTCTAGGAAAAATACTCGGAAAATTGGTTGGGGGCATTTTTCTATTTTTCTATTTTCATGCAACCGGGATAATGGTGCGGGAATACGGCGAGTTTGTCTCCGGGGCGGCCCTGTTCCATACCCCAATGGCGGTTATAATCGGAACCATGGTTCTTGTTTGTTCCTTTGCGGTTCTTGGCGGCCTGGAAGTGATGGGTAGAGCTTCGGAAATCATCGTTCCTGTCGTGATTCTTCTCTACATCTTGCTTTTCATTCTGCTCATCAAAGATTTGGAAGTGAAAAATCTGTTTCCCATTATGGAAAAAGGGTTTAGGCCTTCGTTAATGGGGTCGATTGTCCCGCAAAGCTGGTACAGTGAGTTCATCCTCGTCTCTTTTTTATTGCCTTATGTGACAAATCAGAAAAAAGGGTTTAAATGGGGATTGATAGCGGTTTTCATCGTCTTGTTTCTAATGGTTCTTACCAATATCATGACTCTCTTAATATTTGGAAATTTGACTTCTTCCCTTACCTACCCTGTGATGGTGGCAGCCCGTTACATTAGTATCGCTGATTTCTTGGAACATTTGGAATCGATTGTCATGGCGATATGGATTGCCGGGACATTTATCAAAATTACAGTATTTTATTATGTACTTGCTCTAGGCACCGCTCAGTGGCTTAAGCTTTCAGATTACCGCCCAATCGTGCTGCCGATTGGTTTCTTAATTCTCTTACAAGGGCTCTGGGCAGCGCGGGATCTTCAGGAACTATCCCATTTTCTTGCAACATCAGGGACAATTTATATTTTATCCATACAAGTGGTGATTCCTTTTATATTGCTCCTTTGTGCATCCATTCGAAAAAAGCTTGGCCAGCGGAAAGGAAACAAACAGAATGAAACTCCGGTCAATCATTGAAAATGGACTGCTCCGTTTTTTCCTTATAAGTTCGGTCATTTCCCTTTCTGGCTGCTGGGACAGGAATGAAGTAAATGATTTGGCCTTAATTACAGCTGCAGGTTTTGACATGGTTTCAGACGAAAAGATTGAGTTGAGTGTACTTGTCTTTATCCCAAAAGGCGGCGGCAGTAGTGATCAAGCGATGGAGAGCGGCAATGGCGGAGCGAGTCAAACACTGGTAAGATCGGCTGAGGGGAAAACTGTTGCAGATGCGATGGCCAAACTTCAGGAGAAACTGCCCCGGAAAATCTTTTGGGGCCACACTGATGTTTTTATCTTAGATGAGGAGCTTGCCAAAAAAGGCATTGCCGGACACGTTGACTTTATCATGAGGCATCCAACGCTTCGGGAACGCGGGCAAATTTTTGTCAGCAGCCAAAAGGCTAAAAAGATACTAAAACTTATGCCCCCGCTCGAACGTGATTTGTCCGAGGTTTTGAAGGAACTAAGCCAGCATAAGTTGGGATTAAACATTACCACCAAAAAATTGGCGCAAATGCTGATCGGGGATTCAGGCGATTGTGCTCTGCCTTGGATTACCATCCTCCCCCCTGAAAATAAGGAAAAGCCTAAACAGACGATTGCTTATATTACCGGAACCGCCATTTTCAAAAAAGATAAAATGATTGGAATTATTGACGATTCCGTTACAAGGGGAGTGCTTTGGCTCAGAAATGAGATTCTGTTAGGTGTAATCACGATTAAGCCGCCTAAAACAGACGGTTATATCTCAGTAAATGTGTTGCAAGCACAATCAAAGCTGGTACCGAAAATACAGAATGGCAAATGGATTATCACTCTTAAATCAGTATCCGCCAGTGATATCGTCCAAAATACAACAAAATTAGATGTTTCGAATCCCGTTGTTCTGAAATCTCTCGAACCACTGTTAGCAAAAGAGATTGAAAAAAGAATTAAAAAGGCAAGGAATCAAGTGCAAGAGGAGATGAAAGCCGATATTTTTGGATTTGCTGAAGCCTTTCACCGTAAATATCCAGATGTATGGAATAAGAAAAAAAATCGTTGGAATGAAATCTATCCTAATGTTGAATTAAAATTTGATACAAAATGCCATATTCGCAGGCAGGGCCTAACTTCTTAACACACTTACAGGAGAACAAGAGGTGAAATCATGAAATGGGGTCTGGTGATAGCCAGTTTAATCATTGCCATGTCCATGTTTCTTTATCAATGGCCAAAACTAAAAAAGCAGCAAAAGAAAGAAAAAGCAGCATTTCTATCACTAACCTTCCTTGGATTGTTTCTTTCTGTTTTACTTATTTTTTTTCCGGAAATGCCAGGCCCTACTCAAATGATTGACTGGATTTACAAGCCACTAGGAAGGTTGATTGAAAAATAAAAACCTTTTGCGACAGTTGAAGTGGGTTATCCGACAGTAAGAGGGAGCTATGCGACAGTTGACGCGGGTTATCCGACAGTAAGAGGGAGCTATGCGACAGTTGACGCGGTTTAACCGACAGTTGGAGGGTCCAATCCAAACAGTAAGTTTTTTTTAATCCCCCAAAAATGAACAAGCCACCCTAGACAATGGCCGTGGGTGGCTTGTTTCGTAATACCTTATTCAAATAAAGGGCTGACTGCTTTTTTATTATGAACCCGATCAATACATTCAACTAGTAATGGAGCAACGGATAATATTGTCATTTTACCGCTTCTCTTTTCTTCCGGAATGGAAATCGTATTGGTGACCACTAATTCTTTAATCGACGATGATTCGATTCTGCTAATAGCTGGACCCGAGAGTACCGGGTGCGTGCAGCAGGCATATACGGCTTTTGCCCCTTTTTCCATCAAGGCATTTGCACCTGTTGTAATGGTCCCTGCTGTGTCAATTAAATCATCAACTATGATTGCATTTTTACCCTGGATATTTCCGATGATATTCATGATATCAGACTCATCGTGTTCAGGGCGGCGCCGGTCAATCAAGGCAATCGGCGCATTTAACCGGCTGGCCATTTTTCTCGCTCTGACCACCCCGCCGTTATGCGGTGCAACCACAACGATATCCTCTAATCCTTTTTCTTCAAAATACTTTGAAAGAATCGGAATCCCCGTTAAATGTTCTACCGGTATATCAAAAAAACCTTGAACCTGCGGGGAATGGAAATCCATTGTAATAATCCTGCTGGCACCAGCGGAAACCAAAAGATTCGCGATAAGTTTTGCTGTAATCGGTTCCCGCGACCTTGCTTTCCTGTCTTGGCGGGCATAGCTGTAATATGGCACAACAATGTTAATTACTTTTGCAGAAGCTCGTTTCAAGGCATCAATCATGATAAGAAGCTCCATTATATGTACATTCGTTGGATGTGAAGTGGATTGGACTAGGAAGACTTCACTTCCGCGAACACTTTCTTCTATGCTAATTTGAATTTCACCATCGCTAAATTGCTTCACGGAGCTTTGGCCTAACGTATAGCCTAAAAGTTCAGCCATTTCTTCTGCAAGCTTGCGGTTTGAATTTAAGGTAAACATTTTGAATTTTTTATTTAGTTGATAAGGCACCTTATTTCCTCCAAAAAATACTTTTTAAATTATTATAACATTCAATTTGGAAAAGGATTAAATTTTGCATAAAAAAAAGCACCCTTGAAAGGATGCACCCATTGTTATTTTTCAATTACCTCCACGGAGGAAATCCGTGTTGGATTGATGACAATTTTTTCGTCTCTGTCTAAATATACAAGCGTGTTATGCAAAGTTCTTTCACCATTTGCTGAATCAGTATAAAAAGTTCGAGTGAAGTCTTTTAATGAATAATCCTTTTCGCTAATGACATATTCTTTCCCAGAATCCATGACGACTTTAATTTTCATTTTCCCCACTCCTAACTTATGCTGTTACTATTCATAATTCGATGTTGGAGGGTGAAAATCCTTTTAAAAAGCTATTCTATTTTTGAAATTATTGAAAACAACTCTTTATGAGGCTTCTATTTGCTGAATGATAAGCTGAGATTTTTTAGCGAATAGAGTCTCCCTGAAAAAATAAATAAATCATCGTAGTTAATTTTTACGTATTCTTCAATAATGCCGAGCCCTTCCTGAAAACGGTCAATTAAATAATGAGTGTATTTTTCATCCCACGAATATCGATTAATTCTGATTAGTTCGTCAGCAATGATTTGATACTGAAACTCCTCCATGATTAGTTTAATTTGATACACCTTATCCGCTTTTACATAAACACTATTTTTATTTCCATGGGTCTTATGGACAAATTTAATAAAGTTATTTATATTTTCTGCGAGCATGATCGCTTTTTGCATCTCGAATTGCATGTTTCCATCTCCTCAACAAAATGCATTCCTACGAAGAGTGTATGATGTGTGCAATTTCTATATAACATGTCGACAAGTGGCAATGTGTTTTAACTGTGTTTAAGAAGGAGGAATACCTAAGTATAAAAACGAATAGGTATAGTGGATTATGAATAGAGGTGAAAGAGATGCTAACACAGGAACAATTAAAGGAAATTAAAGCTCTACAAGAGATTTGTGAAAAAGAAGGTGGATTCCACCTAAAGCTTAATGATGACATGCTCGAAAACCGTAGCGCAATCCACCAGGAAGACTTCTTTCGTTACGAAGATGGCAAGCTCGTCGCTTTCCTAGGAAGCTATGGATTTGGAAATAAAGTGGAGCTTTGCGGGATGGTGCATCCTGATTATCGTAGAAAAGGGATTTTTTCGGAACTGCTGGAAATGGAACTTATCGAGGCAAAAAAACACGGTGCGAGCACGATTTTGTTAAATGCTCCAACAGAGTCTCAATCAGCTAAGGATTTTTTGAAAAATATCCCCTGCACGTTTGCGGTGGCGGAGTATCAGATGAAATGGGAAGTTACTGAGTTATCCGATGATCCTTCAGTAACGGTGAGACCTTCTTTTTCTAAGGAAGATTGGGAAGCAGAAATACAGTTGGAAATCTCATGCTTTGGGTTTAGCGAAAAAGAAGCGCGGGAATTTCAACAGACAATCTCAGAAAATAGTAGCGATCAAAGGCTTATCGTTGAGGCGGATGGAAAAACGGCTGGGAAAATGCGCGTATCCGATTCGAATGGCGAAGCGTGGATCTATGGTTTTGCGGTTTTCCCTGAACTGCAGGGAAAAGGAATTGGCCGTCGTGCTTTATCAAGGGTCGTCAAAATGGAACATCAGAAAGGCTTGCCGATTTTTCTCGAAGTCGAAGCTAAGAACGCCCATGCACTGGGGCTCTATGAATCTTGCGGGTTTAGGAGTTATCATTCGCAGGATTATTATCTATACCAAAATTAGAATGAAAAACTGCCAGGATATGTTTCGTATCCTGGCAGCTAATTCACTATTCAATAAATCGGGCCACGTCACTACCACAGCTTTTACATTTTCCTTCCAATACGATTCCAGGTGATGATTCCTTTACGGTATAATTTACAATCTGAACTACATCACAACAATCACTGCACCAAACATTTCGTTCCAGGTCTTTGCGAATTTTCACCGGAATAGAAAGCCACTTTTTATTAGCGGAAAAAGAAAGCACCTCTTCTTCACTTGCTGTTTCTTCTAGGTTCTCTCCCTCTTTTTCCAAAACATCGATTACCTCTTGAATTTTAGCGCTGACTCTTTTGTATTCTATTGTTTTCCAAGCATCTAGAATTGTTTTTAACCCGCGATTTCCGGTGGCAGCTATTTTATCTAGTAATAAAAGAATCATGGAACGGTTCCTGTCTTTGAGGGTTTCAACAAATTCATAGGTTTGATTTTCGGCTGCTTCGATTAATTTATTCAATAATTCTTCAGCATAGGTCTCCTGCTCAATTTCCCAGCCTTTTTCCGTAAAGACGAGCATCGGAAGCCGATTATCATATTCAATGTTTAGATATTGATGAAGAATCATCCAGTCTATTTTTGCAAGAATGTCCTTTTGAGAAACCCCTTTAAATGCCCCGTACACAGGACTGTAGTCCAATTTCAGCTCTAGCACCTTTTTGTCTTTTGACCCGGCTAAAATTTTTGCAAGCAGAGCACGGCCTCCGCTCATGATCAAATCATCAGCTCCACGCAAAATGGTTTTTATCTCATCGTCTGGTAAAGACTTTATCCCATTTGCATCAAGCTCCACACTCACTCTGTTAATTTTTTTACCCATCGATCTCCCTCATTTTACTTTTTAGAATAATATATCATTATTGCCTTAGGACTGGATATTTAACAATTAAAGAACTTTAGGAAACCTTTTATTAAAGTTAATCGTATTAAATATAAAGAACCTGATATTGGTGGTGTTTTTTATGAAATATTCTTCAAAGAAGGATTGGTGGCTAACAGTTATTGTTTTTGGGGGCATGATATTTGCAATTGGGAGCAGCGGATCGGCGGTTTTTGAAGACACTCTGAATGTTGGAGAAACAATAGTTGCGCTCCTAGTCCCGATTCTTTTATCCATTTTTATATTGTGGCTGTGGCTGACTACTTACTATGTTATTGATGATAAAAACTTAATTGTCAGGTATGGGCCGTTTAAGAAAATTATTCCGTTTTATTCAATAAAATCTGTCAAGAAAACGATGAATCCCTTATCTAGCCCGGCGTTGTCTTTAAAAAGACTTGAGATTACGTACGGTCAATATGATACTGTTCTCATTTCACCTAAGGACAGGGATGAGTTTATGGACGTTCTCGCAAATCACTGTCCTCATGCAAAGATAATAAAGTCGTAGTAAGTGCCAGATGGCCACTAAATGGTGGTATCTGGCACTTTTTTGACTGATATCATCGTTTCTAGAAACACACGGATAATATACGATACTATTTTTACCATTTTGTGGGTTACCAGACACTCTTTCGGGCAAAATAGAGTTTCTATTTTTACCGTTCACAGGTTTCCGGGGCTCACTCGGGTAATATAGAACCTCTATTTTTACCGTCCAAAGATTTCCGAGGCTCACACGGGTAAAATAGGATCCCTTATTTTTACCGTTCCCGAGTTTACGGGTATCACATGGGCAATATAGAACCTCTATTTTTACCGTCCGAAGATTTCCGGGGCTCACACGGGTAAAATAGGATCCCTTATTTTTACCGTTCCCGAGTTTACGGGTATCACGTGGGCAAAATAGGGCCTCTATTTTTACCGTCCACAGGTTTCCGGGGCTCACGCAGGTAAAATAGAACCTCTATTTTTACCGTCGAAACTATCCAGGCATCCCAACGGGTAAAATACTAACCTAATAATATCTATTTTTCTACGTTCATTACACTAACTGTTTTTCTTTACCACAACCCCGCATTGTTCCTCCAACGGCAGAATAACCGCCGACATATCCAAATCGCCTAAACCTTGCTCGGTTGAAAAACGATAGGCCTCCTCAGCCAATTGACCCGTAAATTCCCTCAACCCTGCCTCTTGTAAAAGCTGATTGGCCAAGCGGACATCCTTATGAACATATTTCACTGCACCGCCGGGCTCGAATTGACGATCGAAGACATATTCCTCCATATGTCTGCGTAAAATTCGGCTGTCCCCATAGCTCGTCGAGAGGATTTTGTATAGTTGCTCAGGAGCAAGGCCAAATTTAGACCCGGTTACCATCACTTCAGAAACTGCCAGCGAATGGACCGCAACTAGATATTGGTTCATGAGCTTAGCAATGCTGCCAGAGCCCGACGGTCCAAGATATTCAATCGTTCCCCCGACAACTTCTAATATCTTAAAAACTTTTTCAAACGCAGTCTATTTCCCTCCGACCATTATGGTTAAAGAACCGCTTTCCGCTCCCTCAGGCCCGCCGCTTACAGGGCAATCAAGATAATCAATTCCCTTTTCAATAGCTTGCGAGCATATGGTTTTGCTAGTGTCTGCTCCGACCGAAGTAAAATCAATACAAATAGTGCCGGGCCGGGCATTTTCAAGTATTCCAGCTTGATAAACTTCCAAAACGTCTCCAGGCATAGATAAACATGTACAAATAACTTCACAGTTTTGAGCCAGCAACGCAATGGATTCTTCATGAGTGGCGCCATGCTCCACCAGCGCTTTTACTTTCTCCTTAGTGCGGTTATAGACACTTACTTGATACCCATGATCTAAGAGTCTTTTTACCATCCTTGAACCCATTACACCAATACCGATAAATCCTATTTTCATGTTTATTTTCCTCCTGCCCTAAGCCATTCGAAACTATCTTGGCTTTTCCCTAAAGGGGTATATTCCAGCCCAATATACCCTTGATATGTATCATTTAAATATTGAAAAATACTTTGATAATCCATTTCCCCAGCTCCAGGCTGATTCCGCCCCGGAACATCGGCAATTTGAATATGCCCTACTACATCAGCATATTGTTGAAAAAATGCGAGTGGGTTTCCATGGATTCTTTGAATATGGTAAAAATCAAATTGAATCTTTATATTTTGCAGCCCCAATGTACCCAGAATTTCCTTAGCTTGTCGAATATCACTTAAAAAATAACCCGGCATATCGAATTGGTTGATTGGTTCTAACAAAATCGTAAGGCCATGCTTCGCCATTTCCGTTCCGGCATAATGAAGGTTCTCCAAATAGATGTCCTTCGCTGTTTCACAATCGTCCTTAGAAACGATACCGGCCATACAATGAATTCTTGGAACGTTCAAGGCAGTTGCGTACTTGATTCCTTCCATAACTGAGGTTTTAAACTCGTCTACTCGATTAGGGTCAACCCCAAGGCCCCGGTCACCCTTTTCCCAATTACCCGGAGGCAAATTCAATAGCACCATCGATAAATCATTTCGAACTAGTTCCCGCTGTATTTCATCTATCGAATAATTATACGGAAATTGACACTCTACATAGGAAAATCCACACTCCTGGGCTTTCTTAAACCGCTCTAAAAAAGGAACTTCAGTAAAAATAGTTGTGAGATTAACGGCAAATTTGTTCATCTATAACTCCATCAATAAAATTTTTTAGAAAAGCACTAAATAAAAGATTCGACTATAATTTTCATTTTTCCTTGCTACTTGCAAAAATTATAGCCAAAAAATCGACAAACAAAATGCCTGGCATCGTCCATAAACTGGATGATACCAGGCACTTGTTACTTTATTTAGATGCGAATTCCGGCTTTCTTTTTTCTAAAAAGGCAGATGTTCCTTCGTTTTTGTCTTCTGTAGAAAACAGGACAGCTTGGGCAAGTTTTTCAACAAGCAGGCCCGTTCTTTGATCTGTTTCAAATCCGGTTAGTACGGCGAGCTTTGCCAACTTGACGGCCAGCGGTCCTTTCGCGAGGATTTTATCCGCCACTTCCTCAGTTTTTGCTACAAGCTCTTCCGGTGCTACTACTTCAGAGACCAATCCAATACGGTACGCTTCTTCCCCGTCAATCATTTTACCGGTCAGAATCATCTCAAGGGCTTTCCCTTTGCCAACCACGCGAGCCAGGCGCTGGGTACCTCCAGCAGAAGGAATGATAGCAAGATTCAGTTCCGGCAGACCAAACTTGGCATTCGCGGACGCGACCCTAATATCACAAGCAAGCGCAAGCTCGCAGCCCCCGCCTAAAGCAAAGCCGTTTACCATCGCAATGGTTGGTTTATCATACATTTCAATCAGATCATATACCTCTTGCATTCCGCCCGGTTTGAAAACATCGAGAGCTGTCTTCAGTTTTAACTGGCTGATATCTGCTCCAGCAGCGAAGGATTTTTCGCCTTTTCCGGTAAAAACAACAACTCCTACTGAATCATCTCCCTTAAGTTCATTCAGGGCTGCAACAATTTCCTGCAAGGTTTCAAAGTTCAAAGCATTCCGAAGCTCAGGACGATTGATGACGATATAGGCAAGGCGCCCTTTTCGATTAATTTCAAGATTTTGATAGTTTTCCATCAATAACTCCCCCTATTAATTATAGTTATAAAACCCTTTTCCGTTTTTCTTCCCAAGCCGCCCTGCTTTTACATATTTTACAAGAATTGGACATGGGCGGTATTTCTCTCCAAGTGTTTTATGGAGGTATTCCATATTGCGGAGCCTTGTATCAAGGCCAACAAGGTCAGCAAGTGCAAGCGGACCCATTGGATGGTTAAGGCCTAATTTAATCGCTTTATCAATATCCTCGACCGTCCCGACACCTTCCATGACCATATTCATTGCTTCATTCCCAATCAGGCAGTTCATCCGACTGGTAGCAAAGCCGGGGAATTCATTGATTTTGACACATTCCTTTCCGAGCGCTTTTCCAAATTCAAAACTTCTTTCGATCGTCTCCTCGGATGTTTCCAATCCACAAACCACTTCAATCAACTTCATTCTCGGTACCGGGTTGAAGAAATGAAGAGCAAGACAGCGGTCCGGTCTCGATGTTTGCGCCGCAATTTCCGTTGGGCTCATCGTCGATGTATTGGTAGCCAAAATCGCAGAAGGCTTAACGATTTTATCCAGCTGCTTAAAGATTTCTATTTTTAAATCCATGATTTCCAAAACAGCTTCAATGACTATATCGGAATCCTTCGCAGCTTCTTCAAGCTGGGTGGAATAGCGGATTCTGCTTATGGCCGAATCCGCCGCTTCTCTATCAAGCTCGCCTTTTTCAACAGCTCGGTTAAATTGCTTTTCGATGTAGGATCGGCAGGTTTCCAGGGCCGTTTCACTTATATCTTGGACATAGGTTATAAAACCCGCTGCCGCACTAGTATAGGCAATTCCGCGTCCCATCGTACCTGAACCGATGACACTAACTATTTCCATCCTATTTACCCCTTTCATGCAGAAAGAGCCCCACTTACAAGGGGGCTTCTTTTCTATTAACCTTTTAAAACCTATGCTTTTACAAGCAGGTTTTTAATTTCTTCCGTTAGCATTGGCACCACTTCAAATAAGTCTCCGACAATTCCGTAATCGGCTACTTTAAAAATGTTGGCCTCCGGATCTTTATTGATGGCAACGACCACTTTGGAGTTGGACATTCCCGCAAGGTGCTGGATCGCCCCGGAGATACCGCAGGCAATGTAGAGGTCAGGCGTTACGACCTTACCTGTCTGGCCAATCTGAAGGGAATAATCACAGTATTCTGCATCACATGCACCGCGTGAAGCACCAACAGCACCGCCAAGGACATCAGCAAGTTCTTGAAGCGGCTTGAAGCCTTCTGCACTTTTCACACCACGGCCGCCAGAAATGATCACTTTTGCTTCTGTTAAGTCAACGCCCTGGATTGCTTTCTTCGCTACCTCACGGATGATGGTACGCAGATCCTTGATTTCTACTGAAACAGAGGATACCTCACCAGTGCGTGATGCATCTTTTTCAAGCGGTGCAATATTATTTGGACGGATGGAAGCAAAAATTAAACCGTCCGTGACAATTTTCTTTTCAAATGCTTTACCGGAATAGATTGGGCGGGTAAATACAACATTCCCTCCCGCTGCTTCAATCGCCACGGCATCGGAAATCAACCCGGAACCAAGCTTGCTGGCAACCTTTGGCGATAGGTCCTTACCAAGCGCCGTGTGGCCAAAAATTATCGCATCCGGCTGTTCCTGTTCCACGACAGCAAGGATTGCCTGGGAAAAGCCATCTGGAGTGTAGCTGGCAAGCTTAGGGTTTTCCACTACGACAGCCCGGTCTGCGCCATACTGAATCATCTCTGGTGCCAGGTTTCCAACGGATTCTCCAAGCAACACAGCAACTACTTCACCGCCTTCAGCAACGGTTTTCGCTGCGGCGATCCCTTCAAATGATACATTTCTTAATTCCCCATCACGGATTTCTCCAAGTACGATTACTTTTCTAGTCATATTCATGTCCCTCCTTAAATTACTTTTGCTTCCGTATGCAGCAGAGTTACTAATTCTTTAACCTGATTTTGAAGCTCTCCTTCAAGAACGCGGCCGGCTTCTTTTTTCGGCGGCAGATAAATTTCGATTGTTTTTGTTTTCGCTTCGACATCGTCTTCTTCTAAATCGAGGTCGTCAAGTTCCAATTCCTCAAGAGGCTTTTTCTTTGCTTTCATAATTCCAGGTAATGATGGATAGCGCGGTTCATTTAAACCCTGTTGTGCAGTTACCAAAAGAGGCAGAGATGTTTCAATAGTTTCAGAGCTACCTTCAACGTCCCGGACGATATTGACGTTCTGGCCGTCTACTTCAATTTTTGTAATGGTCGTTACATAAGGGATATCAAGCAGGTCAGCGACACGCGGTCCGACTTGTCCGCTTCCGCCATCAATCGCTACATTTCCAGCAAAAATCAGGTCCGCATCCTTATCCTTCAGGTATTCAGCCAAGATTTTTGCAGTTGTAAATTCGTCGCCTGTTTCAAGATCGTTCTCCGTATTGATTAGGACAGCTTTGTCTGCTCCCATTGCCAGCGCTGTGCGCAGCTGCTTTTCTGCATCCTCCCCGCCAACTGATACGACGGTTACTTCCCCGCCTTGATTGTCGCGGATTTGAATCGCTTCCTCTACACCGTACTCATCATATGGATTGATAATAAATTCAGCACCGTCCTCTTGGATGGATCCTTTTGAGACGACAATTTTTTCCTCGGTATCAAACGTTCTTTTTAACAACACATAAATATTCATGTTCATTTCCCTCCTATTAAACTTTTGCTGGGGCGGCATCGTACGAGTAAAATCCTTTGCCTGTTTTTCTTCCCAGTTCACCTTTTTCAACTTTTTCCTGAACAATCCTCGAAGGTTTGTCCCTCTCGTCACCGCTCTCCTGGTAACGCTGCATGCGGACGAGGTAATTGACATCAAGTCCGGTTAAATCCATTAGGGCAAATGGGCCAATTGGATGGTTGAGCGCTTTTTTGACAACTAGGTCGATATCTTCGTGGCTTGCAATCCCATTTTCAAGAAGGAACAATGCCTCGTCCATCAGCTTCCCTAAAATCCTGTTGGCGACAAAACCGGATATTTCTTTATTCAGCAAGACTGGAAGCTTATTGATAGACTTCACAAACTCCATTGCCGTTTCGGCCGTCTCGGCAGAAGTGTGCGGCCCACGGACCACTTCGACAAGCTCCATCACGAGCGCTGGATTGAAGAAATGGACATTACACACTTGATCCGGCCGGTCAGTTGCATCAGCAATTTTCGAACTAACGATCGTTGAGCTGTTGGTGGCAAGAATCGCGTGGGCTGGTGTGATTTTATCAAGCTTTGAAAATAGCTCTCTTTTAATCTCCAATTTTTCAACGATCGCTTCGATAACAAAATCGGCATCGCTTAGTTCTTCTAATGAAGTGGTGAACGCGATTCGGCTGAAGGCTGCTTCTACTGTTTCCGCGGTCAGCCTTCCTTTTGCCACCCTTTTTTGCATTTGTTCATCAAGAATTTGCCTTCCTTTTTCAAGGCTTTCTGCACTTACATCCTGGAGCGTGACGGTATAGCCGCCGAGCGCACACACCATGGCAATTTGTGCCCCCATGGTCCCGGCGCCAACGACGCCGACTTTCCTAATTTCAGCTGGCATGATTCTGCTCTCCTCTCTCTAGCTCTTCTTTGACTAGGAGCCTTTTTAATAGTTTCCCAACTGTGTTTCTCGGAAGCGCCTCGCGCACTTCAAACACTTTTGGAACTTTGTATGGCGTTAATTTTGAATAGCAATATCCCTTCAGTTCATCGAGATCGATTTCCCTCCCACTTTTAGTGACAATAAATGCTTTGACGATTTCCCCGTGCACTTCGTGGGGAATGCCAACAACGGCTGCTTCCTCGATATCTGGGTGTTCATAAAGGACACCCTCCACCTCTTGAGGATAAATATTGAATCCACCGACAATAATCATTTCTTTTTTGCGGCCGACGATGTAAAAATAGCCGTCATCATCCATCATCGCGAGGTCTCCCGTATGAAGCCATCCGTCCTGGAGTGCTGCACTTGTCTCTTCTTGGTTGTTCCAGTAACCTTTCATAATTTGCGGGCCTTTAATTAACAGCTCCCCAATACTTTTCGGACCAACCTCGTTGTTTTGTTCATCCACAATCATACAATCCGTATCAAGCAAGGGAATCCCAATACTTCCAACCTTCCGTATTCCAAAAGGCGGATTGCGGTGTGTGGTAGGCGATGCTTCCGACAACCCGAATCCTTCGGATATTTTTGCACCCGTTAGTCCCTCAAATCCTTTGAGCACTTCTACCGGCAGCGGCGCAGAACCGGATGAACAAAATTTCAAGCAGTTCAAGCTATAATCTTTGATTACTGGGTGGTTCACGAAAGAAATATACATTTTGGGTACACCTGGAAAAAATGTAGGTTGATATTGTTCAATTTTTTCCAGAACATGATTGATTTCAAATTTCCTGAACAACAAAATTTTGGCACCAATATAGATTCCGAGATTCATAGCACTTGTCATGGCGTACACGTGATACAAAGGGGTTGCAGCGAGAATGGTCTCCTCACCGCGAACCATGTTCTCCCCATACATATGAAGACTTTGAACCACATTGGCAACCAGGTTGTAATGGGTGAGCATGGCCCCTTTCATTTTCCCGGAAGTGCCACCGGTATATTGAATGACCGCAATATCTTCCCTGACGTCTATTTCCACAGGTGCATTGATTGGTTCTGAAAATGGAATTAGCAAATCCAGAGTTTTACACTCTTCTGAGTGCAAATCTTCAAATTGTGAGCCAATAATGTACCGAAACGGATAGACTTCGTTTACATCGAGAATGGTTTTTCTAGACTTTGGATCCCCTACAATATAGGATACCTGCGAGTCATTAACGATTTGCAATAGCTCTCTTGGCGTATACAATGGATTGATTTGCACGACCGTCAGCCCGAGTGCTTGTGCAGCATAATAACAAATAATATAATCTGGATGATTGGCAAGCATTAAGCCGATCCGCTCGCCTTTTTGGAAGCCCATCTCCAGCCAAGCGCCTGCCAGCCTGTCGACCTGATCCTTCAGGTCTTGAAAAGTGACATGTTCATCCTCGAAAATAATTGCTGTTTTATCCCTATATTTTTGTACGGATTCTTCCAGCATGCGGTAAAGCGGAATTTCCGGAATTTCGACACTGGCATTGTGTTCGTAATATTTTGCCCATGGCCGGTTGCTTAATCGTCGCAATAATGTTGCACCTCCTTTTGAAGCATTGAATTAAATATGGTTTCGGGCAATACTCTCGGATAAACAGCTTTTTCTATCGGATAGATTGGAAATACTCTCGGATAGGCCTTATTTACTCTCGTAAGGACTCAATTTTCTCTCGCAAGACGTTTTTACTCTCGATTAGGCAAGAAATACTCTCGCATAAGCTCGATTTTCTCTCGGATAAACTCGATTTACTCTCGCAAGACGTTTTTCAGGCTGAGAGGACGAGCCCTAAAGAGTACTTCCCCCATCCACAGCCAATACCTGCCCCGTTACAAAATCACTCGCCGGGCTGGCGAAGTAAAGCGCGGCTCCCATTAGGGCGTGGTCATCACCGATTCTGCCGAGCGGATTGTGCTTTTTGATTTCCTCTCCGCGTTCTGCCAGCACATGTTTCGTCATTTTGGATGGGAAGAATCCCGGTGCAATGGCATTGACATAAATTTGATGACGGGCCCATTTTCTAGCAAGGTCTTTTGTAAAATGATGAACGGCTGCCTTGCTCGTGCTGTAGCCAATGGCATTCAGCACTTCAGGCGGTTCCGCCTTGATGCCAGCGACCGATCCAATGTTAATAATTTTACCGGACCTACGCTCAATCATTTGTCTGCCGACTGCTTTTGTCACTAAAAACATCCCTGTCAGGTTCACGTTCATGACCTTTTCCCATGCTTCTAGCGGCATTTCTTCAACCGGTGCTCCCCATGTGGCTCCGCTGTTGTTGACAAGGATGTCAATTTGGCCAAAATCAGAGAGAATCTGGTTTACCAACTCGTTGACTTCGTTTTCATTTTGGATATTGCAAGAATAACCTTTTGCCTTGACACCATACTTTTCTTCTAAATACTGTGCTGTTTCCTCGCACTGGTCTAAATGCCGCGAACAGACGGCGATGTGGCAACCGGAGGAAGCGTAAGCCTCAGCGATTTGCCGGCCAAGGCCTCTTCCTCCGCCCGTGATAAAAGCAACCTTATTTTCGATATTAAACAATTCTTTTTGCATGCTCTTCCCCCATCTTAATTTTCTTCTAAGATTCTTCTTGCAATAATCAGACGCTGGATTTCGTTTGTACCTTCATAAATCTTTGTGATCCTAGCATCACGGTAGAAGCGTTCGACTGGATAGTCAGATACATACCCCATACCGCCATGTATTTGAACGGCTTTGTCGGCCACTCTGTTAAACACTTCAGAAGCAAATAATTTTGCCATCGATGCTTCCTTGATCACTCTCTTGCCTTCATCAATCATCATCGCCGCTTTTAAGGTAAGGGCTCTTGCTGCCTCTGTTTCGGTAGCCATATCAGCAAGCATCCACTGAATAGCTTGGTTTTCGGCAATTGGTTTTTTAAATTGGACTCTTTGCTTTGCATAGGAGGCGGATAACTCAATTAACTTGTCGCAGGAACCGACGGACCGTGCGGCCAACCCTACGCGGCCTTCGCCCAGGATTTTTAACGCGGACATATAGCCCATGCCGACTTCACCAATGACATTTTCTTCAGGAACTACGCAGTCTTCAAAAATTAATTGGGCCGTATAGGAACCGCGCAAGCCCATTTTTTTATCCTTCTTGCCTACAGTAAAGCCTGGAAAATTCTTTTCTACGAGGAAAGCAGTAATGCCGCCTTTGGCACCTTTTTCAGGGTCTGTTAATGCAAAAACTGTAAAGACATCAGCGACCGGTGCATTGGTTATGAAATGCTTTGTCCCGTTCAAAATCCAGTTACTGCCCTTTTTCTCGGCACGAGTTGCTAGATTAGTAGCATCTGACCCAGCTCCTGGTTCAGAAAGTGCGAATGCGGCAATTTTTCGGCCGGCGGCCATATCTGGAAGGTATTTTTGTTTCAGATAATCTGAAGCTAGCTTCACAAGTCCGGTCGAACCGATACCTGTGTGAGCACTGATTAAGCTAACAAAACCATTATGCGTACGGCCAAGTTGCTCCAGCACGACGGCCTTACCAACAGCATTGAGGCCGATGCCGCCGTATTCCTCTGGAATGCTGATCCCGAATAACCCTAAGTCTTTTGCCTGCTCAACCAAGTGCTGAGGAATGCGGTCTTCATCCTCAATCACCTGAGCGTATGGTTCAACTTCTTTTTCAACAAAGTTACGAACCATTTGTTTCATTTGTTCAATTTCTTGTGGAAGTGTCACTAACATATGTATTTCCTCCTCTTTTTAGTTTCTGAATAAAATAGATGCAAGAACCGTGCCAACATTGGAAACGCTTTAAAATAAATATTTTGAACCTTTTTATAATTTAAATGATTCATTTTTGAATTAAAGAAAGGGCCAAATTATAGTTAATTCCTGTGATTCATTTTTGAATTAAAAAATCAATTTTAAATCAAAAATAAAAACCACCCATAACAGGCGGTTTGGTAGATTAAAAATTCAAGTTGTATTTCTTTAATTTCCGCACGATGGTTGGCTGGCTGCTGTCCAGTGCTTCCGCTAATTCATAGGTGGTCCGATATTTTTTCAGTGCCAGTTTGAGAAGCTGCTCCTCCGCCATTTCCGCCGCCTGCTTCAAAGTCATCAATTCATTGATAGGAATGGCCTGCATTTCCGTTTTTCTATAATCGACTGGTAAATGATCAACGGTTAAGATTGATTCTTCTGTAACAAGGCACATTCTCTCAATCAAATTAGACAATTCACGGACATTCCCCGGCCAGCCATAATTATAAAAGAACTCTTTGAGACCCGAGGAGAGTTGTTTTTTCAAGGAATATTTGCTATTCATTACCTCCAGGAAATAATCGACGAGCGGCAGAATATCGGCCTTTCTATCGCTGAGCGGTGGAATGGAAATGGGAATCACATTCAAACGATAAAATAAGTCCTCGCGAAACTTCCCGTCCGCTACCATTTCCTTTAAATTTCTGTTGGTAGCAGCAATGATGCGCACATCCACTTTCTTAGGGACCGTTCCGCCGATCCGCTGCACTTCCCGCTCCTGGATGACCCTTAGCAGTTTCACCTGCAAGTGAAGCGGAAGCTCACCCACTTCATCCAGGAAAAGGACGCCATCATTGGCAAGCTCAAACATACCCGCCTTTCCTTTGCCACTCGCTCCAGTGAAGGCACCGGCCTCATAGCCAAACAATTCCGATTCGAGCAAATCCGGAGGAATGGCACCGCAATTGATTTTAATCATTTGGCCTCTCCGGCTTCGTTCACTATTGTCAAATATATAGCGGGCCAGGACATCTTTCCCTGTTCCTGTTTCACCAAGAATCAGCACGGTTGCATCGACATTGGCGATGCGCTCTGCTGTCTCATAAATTTTCTGCAACTGCTCACTCCGGATAACCACACCACTTTTTGTAAATGATTTGCCTTTCAGACGCTCAATTTCTTCTTTATAACTATGATTCAACTGATTTGCTTTTGTCAGTGCGGCCTGCAGGTCATTTAGCTCTGATAGGTCGCGGATATTGGTGACAATACTTTCGATTTCTCCATTTTCATCAAGAACAGGACTGCCGGTCAAAAGCACTTCCCTGCCTTTAAAATTTTGCTGGACTAAAGACACGCTTCGCTTTTTCTCTAGGACCTGATGGGTGACGGAATTTTTTAAAATTCCCCTTTTTATCAAGTCATCGACTTTTTTGCCAATATAATATTCCTTTGGAATCCCGGTCAGCCTTTCAATCGCCGAATTTGTTTTAACGGTAATGCCTTCTTTATTGGTAATATAAATCCCGTCATACATATTCTCAATAACCGCATTAAGCTCACGGTTTACTTTATTGGCTTCCTTTAGTTCCTTGATCAAGGAAGTCAGTTCAGTAGAAAAGGTGCCGATATAGCCGATATTCTCAGAATCAGGGAAAAGGCTTTTGATAAAAATCCAATCCTTACCCTCCAATGATGCATGAACAAGCTGCCCTCCCCTTAACTCTACCCAGGTATCAAAGACCTCCTGGATACATTTTCCTGAAAACGGAATGTGCTTTTTAAAAATTTCATTGCGATATAAGATGCGATTATCGGACGCAGTGATAAAAAACGGAAACGGAAGTTGGTCGATGATGACTGCCTCCATGAAATCACCTCAAAAAATTGTTATAATTATAATTTCTATGATAGGTTGAAAATTCCTCTTGGGGTATTTTTTCTATTTATACACCTTCATAATACCAAGTACCATTATGCAAACTTTTTGTGCACTGATTTTTAAAATAAAGATATTCCAGGTGTGCTAATGTTTCACCAACAGCAAAGCGTGTTTCGTGAATGTTTAAATTTTGAAACAAATGCCCGTTAACTTCGTAGATGGTCCTTGGTTGTTTCAGCACCTCACAGACTTTTTCCAATCGCTCCTGATGATGTGCCAATAATTCATCGATTCTCTGGTTGGCTCCTTGAAAAGGTTTGCCATGGGAAGGGATGACGTACTCTGCATCCAATACTTTTATTTTTTCAAGAGATTGAAAAAATGCTTCTAATGGATTGCGGATACCCCGGAACCAATAAGAGATATTTGGCGAAATTCTCGGCAAAATATGGTCCGTTGAAAAAAGAATACTATGTTCCTTGTTAAAAAGGCTAATTAATCCATCTGAGTGTCCCGGGGTGAAAATCACCTCGTATTCATAACGGCCGAAAGGGATTTTCATTCCCTCAATGAGATGACGGTTTACTGTAGGATAAGGTTTTACTTTAGCATTAAAACTATTTTCATCTGATGTTAGAATCATGGATAAATCATCAGGAAAACCAAAGGTATCATAATGCTGCTTCATTTCAGCGATCGATTCTGGTTCCCAGCAGTCTAGTCCTGTCTTTGCATCCACTTCGGTCATCCAAACTTCGGCGTTGGTTAATTGCTGTAAAGTCCCGGCATAGCCAAAATGGTCGGGATGATAATGGGTAATGATAATATCTTGGACATCATGTTTTTCAATAATTGGCGTCCAGATATCCCTGGAAACCTCCGTGTTTAAACCTGCATCGATGATAGTCCATCCATTTGCTCCCTCGGCTAAAAAACAATTCACGTGATTTAAACGAAAAGGAAGCGGGACGGTTACTTGTGTGACTCCTATTTCTGTAAGCAAAATTTACGACTCCTTTCTGGTACTTTCTAATTCTCTTAAAACAGTTTTTAGAATTTTTCCTGCCGCATTCCGTGGCAATTCCTCCAAAAATTCAACATAGCGCGGTTTTTTGTAGCTGGCTAAGGCACTTGAACAAAAGTTGATGACCTCTTGTTCAGTTAACCTTTTCCCATTGCGCAGGACAATTAACGCTTTTACAGTCTCGCCCCATTTAGGGTCCGAGACACCAATAACTGCAGCATCAAGAACATCAGGGTGGGTATATAATACCTCTTCAATTTCTTTCGGATAAATATTCTCACCGCCGCTGATAATCATGTCCTTTTTACGGTCAACAACGGAAATATATCCCTCTTCATCTGTCACTGCCAAATCGCCGCTGTGCAGCCATCCGCCTCGAAACGCTTCCGCTGTTGCCTCAGGATTTTTATAATAGCCCTTCATAACCGTCGGACCTCTGAAAATAATTTCGCCAACCTGTCCCGGTTCAACATCGAGCATCCGCTCATCAACAACCCGAATCTCGACATTGGTAAAAGACAATCCCACCGAGCCAGATTTATTTAAGGAATCGGTAGGTTTTAGCGTTGTAGTTCCAGGAGAGGTTTCTGTCTGGCCGTAAGTATCAAAAACTCCTGCATTTGGGAAATGCTTCATGAGTCGTTTTTTCAATTCTAATGGTGTGGAAGCAGCAGCAGTACAAAGAACCCGCAAACTTGAAACATCAAATTCTAAGAATCTCGGATGTTCCAATAACATATTCCACATGGAAGGGACCATGAAACTATACGTAATCCTCTCAGCTTCAAAGGTTTCCAATACGCGTTCCGGTTCAAATTTATCATGAAAAATAGACCTTCCTCCCATGAGAATCACCATGGAGAAGGCAGAAATCCCGCCAATATGGAACATCGGAGTCGTAATTAATTGGACCTCATCCTTTGTAAGGCCGAATTCAAGAGAATAGTTCATGGCATTCATATAAACATTCTTATGTGATAGGACAGCACCCTTTGGTTTGCCTGTTGTCCCGGATGTATAGCAAATTAAGAAATCATCATCATCTTCAAGCTCAACCAAACTTGGAGTATATGGATTGGCAAAAATTTGATTATATGGATAATGGGAATCATTATGTAGGCTGTTATCATCAACCACAACAATTTCTTCTAGGTTCAGAAGATGGTTTTTTATAGTTTCTATCGTAGAAACAAGTTTGTTGTCAACCACGATCATTTTTGCTTCAGAGTTTGTGAGAATATACTCAATTTCAGCTGGCTGTAACCGGAAGTTAATCGGAACAGCGACAGCCCCTATTTTGGCTAAGGCATATAAACACTCTGCATACTCAATCCGATTAAACAGTAATAAGGCAACCTTATCACCCTTTTGAATACCTTTGAATTGGAGCCATCCAGCCAGGACGTTGACCCGATTATTTAGATCTTCATAGGTTACCCGCACCTCATTGCTCACTAATGCAATCTTATTGGGAAACCTTCTTGTTGACCGCTCAAGCATTTGGTCTACTAACAATTGTCTTGATCGAATGAAATCTATCATGGTATCGCTCCTTAACTGACAAAAAGTTTAAAATTGAAAGGTTACTATATTAAAATTCCATTTATAATCGAAAATCCCTCCATTTATCGTAATTTTCAAAAAATATTTTTAAATAAAGGGCCGGATCCCGCTATGATTGTAATCCGGAAACTTGACAGGTCAGACCCCTTAAGAGAAGTTTTCTTTAACTCTAAAGAATTATATCGGCAATATTTTCCATGATAGTTTCAGCTTTTTGTAGGTTTACCCTTGCTATTCGAATTTCCTTGTACCACCGCTCGATTGGCAGGTCACCGGCGAACCCCGAACCGCCGTGTATTTGCACAATATCATCGATGACTTTTGAAGCAGTTTCGGTTGCCTGCAGTTTTGCCATTTGTGCTGCAAGCTGCCAATTCTGTTCCTTTGATTCTATTTTTTTGGCTGCATCGCTTACCATTAATCTTGCAGCCTGTAGATTCAAAAATGATTTTGCCAGCATGGTACGGATAGTTGGAAATTCAGCTAGCGGTTTCCCTCTAGTAATTCGTATCATTGCATATTGTTTCCCAAATTCAAGCGCTTTGGTAGCTATGCCGATGCTTTTTGCACCAAGCAATACCTGTGCCTCTGCAAGCCAGTGCTGAACGAGAGCCGTGCCTTCCCCTATTGCCCCAACTCGTTGACAATCGTTGACGCGGATATTTTCCAATACAATACTGTGAGTTGATTGAACATCAATCATCACGGTTTCCTTAATACTAAGTTGATTGGCCTCCAGTAAAAATAAGGCTGGCTGATAATCGCCATTCTCTAATTGACAGTTTACAAGAATGACACCAAAGGAAGATTGAGCCATGTTTTGTATGAAAGCCTTATGGCCATTAATGATCCACTCAGTTCCGTCCTTTATAGCTGTCGTGGTCAATCTGTCAAGATGGTTATCTTCTTGTTCCTCCCATACGGCAACAAAACATCCCTTGCCCAGGCTGATGGCAGGCTTTATATATTTATCAATCTGCTCCCGCGAACATTTGTCCAAAAAACTTGGGAAATCTCCGCCAAATGCATCGCCGGCAGGATGGTAGAGTCCCAGTCTGTGCTTAGCGGCTTCCTCAAGCAAAACAGCTCTTGCTGATAATGACAATCCTGTCCCGCCCCATTCCTGTTTAGCATGCAATGCCTGTAATCCCGCCTTTTTGGCCTCGGTTTGGAGATGGGCGACAACTTCTTCGGAAAGCTCTTTTACATACTTTTCAGGTGCATGTTCTGCGGGCAGAACACGGTCTTTGATAAAGGCATGGACGGTCTTTTTTAGTATTTCGAGCTCAATATCTACTATTGTGTTGGACATGTGTTTCACTCCTTTGTTAAAGGCTAACTCCTAAATAATCCGTGGGAATCCAATTCGCTAATAAACGGGGATAATTCGCTAATAAAACTGCTAAATTCGCTAATAAAAGTCGGAAATTCGCTAATAGACGGCTAAAATCCGCTAATAGAGAAGCTTTTTTTAGCTTAATTAAACCTTTTTATCGCAAAAGCTCCTTCCGCTGTGCTTTTGCTGCTTGTTTTAGCAGGTTTTTAATGCCCGTATCTAGTTTGCCAAAGCGTTCATCCGGTGCTTCGCCAATTTTCCAGCGGTAATAAAGTTGCTGAAGGATGACGGCAATTTTATAAAAAGCAAACGTTAGATAATAATCAATGTTGGATACGTCACGGCCGCTTTTCTTCGCATATCGTTCTAACATTTCTTTTCTGGAGAGAAAACCGGGATTGGCTGTAACGGACGTCAACCCGCTATCTTCCTCACCAGGTTCCGCCCAGTAGGCGATCGCGGAGGCTAGATCTGTCAATGGGTCCCCGATTGTACTTAATTCCCAATCAAAGACGCCGACGACTTCTCCTGGGTTGCTGGCAGAAAACATCATATTATTTAATTTAAAGTCATTATGAACGATAGATGGTGCGGGTGAAGATGGGATATTGTCAATTAACCACTTCTCTAATTTTTCAACAGAAGGAATATCATCTGTTTTCGAGTTATGGAATCGTTTAATCCAGCCATGCACCTGCCGGCTTAAGTACCCATCCGGATATCCGAAATTTTGCAGCCCGGCTGCTTCATAATCTACGGCGTGCAACTGTGCCAGGGTATCCACAACAGCATTGGAAACTAGTAAGCCGGTATTTTCTCGGGTTTGAAACTCATCAGGCACGGAATCATCAATCACGACACCTTCTTTTTTCTCCATCACATAAAAGTGCCGCTCCATAATCCTTGAATCCTCACAATAAAGAAAGGGTTTAGGTGCTAATGAAAAAACGCGATTTAGTTTCTGAAGGATGATAAATTCTCTTTTCATATCATGAGCTTTAGGAGGGATGGCGCCAAACGGTGGTCTTCTTAATACTGCCTGCCAATCTCCGATTTTGATAAAGTACGTTAAGTTTGAGTATCCTGCTGAAAAAGCTTTGACCTGAATGGATTCGTCACTTAGCACGGGGATTTCCTGCTTAAGATACTCTTCAACCTTTGACCAGTTCACTTCAGTTACTTTATTTTGGAACTGCTGCTGGCTCATTCAATCTCTCCTTTTCTTGATACTCTTTTAAAACGTGTCTCGCTACGACCATGCGGTGGACCTCGTCAGCACCATCATAAATGCGGGCGGCTCTTGCTTCACGGTACAGGCCCTCGAGCGGTGTATTAGGGGTTAAACCGTACATTCCAAGAGTTTGAATGGCACGGTCAATCACATTGTTCAGTACTTGTGCACCGTAAAACTTGATGAGGGATACTTCTTTGCGGGATTCATCGCCCTGGTCCATTTTCCAAGCTGCATGCAATGTTAGGAGTCTCGAAGCTTGTATTTCTGCTTCTGAATCTGCAATATAGTTTTGAATTATTTGCGAGTCTGCTAGTGTCTTTTTACCATCTTTTTTCGTTAAGGAATAATCAATCATTTCATTTAATGAGCGGCGGGCAACACCAATCCAGCGCATGGCATGGGTAATCCGGCCAGGGCCTAAGCGCAGTTGGGCCAGCTTAAAGCCTTCGCCGCGTCTCCCGAGCATGTTTTTCTCCGGAACACGGCAGTTATTAAAGCGAACTTCACAGTGTCCGCCGACATAATGGTCACCCATGACGGGAACCTCACGTACAATTTCGAAGCCTGGGTTATCGGTATCAACGATGAATAGGCTGGTTCTGTGATATGGGTCTGCAGCGGGGTCGGTCACCACCATGGCGATGGCGAAAGCAGCCCCCTCAGCTCCTGTTGTGTACCATTTATGGGCGTTTATCACCCATTCATCACCATCTTTGACAGCCGTGCCTTGAAGGGTTCTTGGATCAGAACCTGACACTTCCGGTTCGGTCATCGCAAAACAAGAGCGAATATCGTAGTTTGCGAGAGGACGTAAATATTTTTCCTTTTGATCTTCTGTTGCCGCATGAACCAGAATCTCACCGTTACCTGCATCTGGGGCCATGGAACCAAAGATATACGGTCCAATTGGACTTTGGCCAATCACCTCAGATAGCAACCCTAAAGAAACGAACCCCATTCCCATTCCGCCGTATTCCTTCGGTAAATGTGCGGCCCATAATCCGTTATCTTTTACTATTTGCTGCAAGGGCTTTAAGTTTTCATCTGACAGCCCACGATGTGGAACCATGTACTTCTCATTAGGAAATACATATTTATCCATAATTTCCGAAGCTTTATCGAGCATTCTTCGTTGTTCTTCACTTTCTGTGAAATGAAACACGATGGATCACTCCCTTATTGATTTTTGGCGGATTTTACAAACTATTTCGTCTCTTTATAATTCTTAAAGACTGTTTTACCATTTTCAGTGCGGGTTTTGTCCTTTAGAGCCGTTCTTAAGGACGGTTTCACCGATTTCAAGACGAGTTTTGTCCTTTAAAGCCGTTCTTAAGGACAGTTTCACTGATTTCAAGGCGGGTTTTGTCCTTTAGAGCCGTTCTTAAGGACAGTTTTACCGATTTCAGTGCGGGTTTTGTCCTTTAGAGCTGTTCTTAAGGACAGTTTCACCGATTTCAAGGCGAGTTTTGTCCTTTAAAGCCGTTCTTAAGGACAGTTTCACCGATTTCAAGGCGAGTTTTGTCCTTTAGAGCGGTTCCAATAGTAACCAGCAACAAGAAAAATAAGAAAGTTAGTGATATGACCAAAGATAACCAAAAAGGCTCTCTTATACCAGGCTATGAACGGATAGATTTTCAAGAGCATTCTTCACGGCATTGGTAAATCCGGCAGCTGTTACACCATCAATAAACCGATGATCATAAGCAATTGACAGCTTCATCATCGGGGCTACCACAATTTCGTCAAACTCATTTACGACAGGGGTTTTTTGGATGCTGCCAGCAAAGATAATCGTTGATTGTGGAGCATTGATAATCGGTGTACCTGTTTCGATACCAAGGCTGCCCAAATTCGAAACGGTAATCGTTCCGTTTGCATAATCATCCAATGTTAACTGATTATTATTTGCTTTTTCAGATAGGGCTTTAATTTCTTTCGAGATTTCTGATACTGATTTGCTGTCAGCATTTTTCACTACCGGCACCACTAATCCTTGCCCGCTGTTGACGGCAACGGAAATGTTCACATCTTCAAACACAACAATTTTATTTTCCTCTAATCTACTATTTACGATGGAATACTCTCGTACCACATTCGCAACAGCCTTTACAATTACATCGTTAATCGAAACACCCCCTAACTCCTTCTTCGCCTTTAATACTTGGGTCATATTGACACTGACGATTTGGGTAAATTGTGGGATGTTTCTCCAGCTGTTTAACATGTTTTCAGACATAGATTTTTTTACATGGTTTAAAGGAATCGTTTCTTTAATCCTAAGTTCAGCAGTTGTTTCCGTAACGGCAGCAGCATTTTGGACATCCTTTTCAGTAATGAGCCCATCTTTTCCGGTTCCAATCACCGTAGCAAGGTCAATTCCCAACTGTTTGGCAAGCTGGCGTGCTTTCGGTGCGGCTTTGCCGCCTCCGCCTACCTTCCCTGCTGCTTCTTGTTTCTCAGCCACAGCCTCAACTGCTGCAGCAACCTGCACTGTTGCTTCTTCCGCAGGTTGTGCTTCTAAATATGGGGAAAGGTTAATCTCTTCATCCTCTTCGGCAAGAATGGCAATAACCGTATTAACAGGCACCTCTTGTCCCTCTGGAATGATAATCTTACGCAGGACGCCTGAATTCATGGCTTCAATTTCCACTGTGGCTTTTTCTGTTTCCATTTCAAAAAGGTAATCACCTTTCTCGACAAAATCACCTTCTTCCAATAACCAATTTGCTACCGTTCCTGCCTGCATCGTGACACCGAGACGGGGCATTTTAACTTCATTCATCCACATTTCCTCCTTTTAATAGTATGTAAGAATCGCCGAATACATCCCGAATAGATGTATTCGGCGTCATCGACTAGTATTCTAGTAATTCTTTAACCACTTCAATAATTTGATTTTCGCTCGGACGGTAGAATTGCTCCAAATAGATACTTTGGGCTATCGGAACATCCGGGCTGCCAATTCGCTTGATCGGGGCATGAAGATCGAACAAGGCCTTTTCCGCAATTTGTGCAGCAATTTCGGCACCGCAGCCGCCTGTTTTTGGTTCTTCATGGACAATCAGCACCCTTCCTGTTTTCCGTACAGACGCTAGGATCGTATCCATGTCTAATGGCGCAAGTGTTCTCGGGTCAATCACTTCCGCCTCAATTCCGTCTTTCGCCAAGGTGTTCGCGGCATTCAAGGCTGTGTGTACCTGCAGGGCGGTAGCAATAATCGTTACATCCGTTCCCACACGTTTTACATCAGCCTTTCCGAGCGGAATTAAGTATTCCTCCTCAGGAACATCACCTTTCATTCCATAAAGAAGCTTATGTTCGAAGAAAAGTACCGCATTATTGTCTCGAATCGCGGTTTTTAATAAGCCCTTTGCATCTGCTGGTGTGGATGGAATCGCAATGTGAATGCCGGGAGCGTGCATAAACAATGCCTGCGGGCTTTGCGAATGTTCCGGACCGGCACCGCCGGCAATCCCAACCGGTAACCTTAATGTGACCGGCACTTCCATCTGACCGCCATGCATATAGCGCCATTTACCAAGTTTATTAAACACCTCATCAAAGGCTATTCCGACAAAGTCACCGAACTGTAATTCAGGTATTGGCCGTAGCCCCGTTATGGCCATCCCCAAGGCCGCACCTACAATCGTAGTTTCCGCGATAGGTGTGTCAAACACGCGCTGGCCGCCGAATTTTTCGTACAAACCCTTCGTGATGGCATTAATCCCGCCAAATTTACCAACATCTTCACCAAATAAAACGGTACTTGGATCGCGCTCCATTTCCTCCACTAAGGCTTCAATAATCGCTTCGCGCATGGTAATTGTTTTTACTTTTACAGCTGTCCCCATCGTTATCCCTCCTTAAGCATATAGGCCTTCAAAAATTCGATTTGGTTCTGGCAGCGGCGCATTTTCGGCTACTTTAATAGCAGCATGAATTTCATATTCCACCTGTTCATCAACATTTAATAGATCGTTCTCTGTACAATATTGATTTTCTAGCAATTTTTTCTTAAAGCTCTTAATCGGATCACGGTTTTCTTTCCAGTCATTTAAGACAGCCTTGTCAACATAATCATAGGCATCACCTTCGAAGTGGCCCCGGTGGCGGAAGGTTTGAGCCTCAATGAAAGTAGGACCCTCACCAAGTTTGGCTCTTTCAACCGCTTCCTTCACCACTTCCTGCATTAATAGAACATCGTTGCCATCGACTACGCAGCTTGGAATTCCATAACCCCAAGCCCAATCTGCTAAATGCTCCCTGACCGAATGTGTTTCTTCAAAAGTAGAAGAAATAGCATAGCCGTTATTCTCGCAGATATAGACGACCGGAAGCTTATACAACCCTGCCCAGTTAAGGGAACCGTGCAATGGTTCACGAGATGCTGCTCCATCACCAAAATAGCAAACTGAAACCTGGTCAGTGCCTCTTAATTTAGCAGAATAGGCTGTCCCTACAACAATATTAAACTGGGATCCAATCGTTCCGCATTGGCCCAATACGCCTCTTGAAGGATCGGCGCTATGTACAATCCCTGCGCCCAATCCTCTTGTGGTTCCCTCTACCGTCCCCAGGAAGTCCCCGTAAATTTTAGAGAGAGGTACGCCTTTAGCAATCTTTTGATTGCAGCCCCGGTGATTATAGAAGATATAATCTTCATCACGGAGGATATTCGTGATAGAACCCACTGAGACACTTTCTGAACCGATACCGGAATGATAGAACCCGGACACTTTCCCTTCATGCATTAAACGAATCAGGTGTTCATCAAATTTCCTGATTTTCACCATTTCTCTGTAAAACTTAATTAAATCCTCTTTCCGGTAATCACTGAGCTTAATTTCCTTTTGATAGATTTCAGCCAAAGTACTCACTCCTTTAATTTTTATAATTTAACGTAGTAAACCTACGGTAAATACTTGATTACTGGGCCGCGATGCCGCCATCGACCGGCATAATCAGTCCGGTAATATAGCTGGATTCATCGGAGGCCAGAAATAGAGCAGCGTAGGCTATCTCTTCCGGTTTCCCTACTCTTCGAAGCGGATTGCTTGTGAATGCCTTTGTAAATGCCTCATTTTTCAACACATCCGCGATCATCGGCGTGTCAATCGCTCCAGGACAAATACAATTGACGCGGATATTGTATTTACCATAATCAACGGCCATCACACGTGTAAGTGCCACGACTCCGCCTTTTGCGGCGGAATAGGCATCAGCACCCGGCACGCCGACAATCCCATTTAATGAGGAATTGTTGATAATACTTCCGTAGTTTTGCTTCTGCATAATGGGCAGCACATGCTTAGACAACAAATAAACACCGTTCAAATTGATGGAAAGAATATCATTCCAATCTCTTTGCGGTGTTTCAATCAGCGATGCCATTTTATATTTTGAACGGGAAGAAAATCCTACCCCTGCATTATTAAAGACGATATCGATTCGGCCGTAACGGTCCATTACTTCTTCGACAAGAGCGATGATATTATCCTCGTTGGATACATCTGTTTGAAAAAATAATGACTCATGCCCTTCCAAATTGATTTCATCCTCCACACTTTTTCCGTTCTGTTCATTCCACTCAGCAATAATCACCTTGGCACCTTCTGCTGCGAATAATTTCGCTGCTGCTTTCCCTTGACCGCTACCTGCACCTGTAATAATAGCTACCTTATCTTTTAATCTCATTTTCTGCTCCTTTTTAAAAATTAGAATTCTATCATGACCTTCACGGATTGATGTGGGTCCATTTGGGTCTCAAATGCTTCTTTGGCATGCCGAATTGGGAAAGTATGGCTGATTAAATGGCGGGTCTTAACTTTCCCTTCCTTTAATAGCGAAATCGATGAAAGGAAATTCCCGCCTAACGCCCCAATAATCCTTGGCATTTTATGAACGATCTTGGTTGTATCGATTTGCGCTTTTTTCTCAGGCAGGCCGACAAAGGCAATCGTTCCGCCGCTTCGGACAATCTCAAACGATTGTTCCACAGCGGACGGGGCACCGGCAGCATCGACAACGATATCTGCCATTGCTCCTTCATTAAAATGGTAGGGGCCAGCGCCGGTTATGTCTTTGAGCCTCTCGATAACATTTTCCTTGGCTGCATTGATAACCAGATCAGCCCCGGATTGGATGGCAGCCTGCAGGCGAAACTCGGAAACTTCCGTGACAAAAGCTTTTTCAACGGAATATGCTTTGAGCACCTGCATGACTGTGTTTCCGATTAAGCCAGCACCCATCACAACCACTTGATCGCCAGCTTTTGGCTGGCAAAGCTCGACTGTGTAGGCCGAGACAGAAACCGGTTCTATCGTGGCGGCGGTTATATCGTCAATTTCATCAGGAAGGTGATGGAAACTTACCCCGGCAATGGCGTTTGGTATTCTGACATATTCGGCAAAAGCACCTGGCTGACCATAACCAGTAGAGTTTTTAAACAAATCGGGACATAGGGTGTATTGATGGTTTTTACACCAATAGCAGGTGCCGCACACACCGGCATAAAAACCTGTCCCTCTTTCTCCCGCCTGGATTCCTTGGACATTTTTCCCGACTTTTACGACCTCACCGGAAAATTCATGGCCCATAATCTGCCCTTTGTTGATATATAAACCCGTGCCGTAACTATGGACATCTGAGCCGCAAATTCCACAATATTTCACCTTTAGCAGGATATCGTTTGGACCAATTTCCGGCAGGGATACATTTTCGATACGCAAATCGCGGGGGCCGTAATAGACAGCTGCCTTCATCGTACTGTTCATCTAGATTTACCACCTTAAAATTAAATTTTACAAATCAGTATTTTTATAAAAGAAGACAGCAAGAATGGGCGAGCATATACATTTGTTAAAATCATATGGACGATTTAAAAGATTTATCTCGTTCATCGAAATATTTTTTCAAGTCTCCGCGTTTATGATTACCCATCCCATTTCTTGCTTCTTCAGTAGAGTGGCTTAACAAATGGGAGGCAAAGTGCATTTTCATGGAATTGGTGAAGCCCATATTATCAAGGGTATTGTTAATCGACTCTTTGACGAGTGAAACCGCCATTGGCGGCATGAGGGCCACTTTTTTGGCCATTTCATAGACTGCTGTATCGAGTTCCTCTCTAGGAACCACTTGATTGATCATCCCAAGACGGAACGCTTCATGAGCGGTTAAACTATCACCGGTAAATAGCAATTCTTTTGCTTTTTTCTCACCGACCACCCATGGCAAGATCATCACTTCTTGACTATTGGCACCCATTCTGACAACAGGATCATTAAACACGGCATCCTCTGAAACGATGACGATATCGGCCATTAACGCCAATACAAGCCCTGCGGCGATACAGTAACTATGAACCTGAGAGATTAAGGGCTTGCGAATATTCCGCAAATACATAATTTCATCAAAGTAATATTTTCTCTCCCATATAATTCGTTCTTCGGAAGTACTCGGATATTGTTCTTCGGCTGATAAATCATGTCCAGCAGAAAAACAAGGACCTTCCCCATTAAAGATGATGACCCGAATATCATCGTTTTTCTCTGCTTGGCGAAAGGCTTCGCCCATCTCCAGAATCATCTTTTTATTGATCGCATTTCGTTTTTGCGGACGGTTCATCGTCACCCAAGCAATTCCTTCATCAGGCGATTCTTTATATACAATCGTTTCAAAGTCCATAACCGGCATCTCCCTTCCGTTAAAACCCCAGATAAATTTTTCTGACCCGATCATCATTTAATAAGTCAGATGACTGGCCTTCGAGGCCGATCTTGCCTGTTTCAAGAATATAAGCCCGGTCGGAAATCTTTAACGCGGCATTGGCATTTTGTTCCACTAATAGTATGGTGGAGCCTTCTTCGTTCATCTTTTTAATCATCTTGAAAATTTCGGCAACAATGATAGGGGCTATGCCTAACGATGGTTCATCAAACAAAAATAACTTAGGCTTTGCCATAATCGCCCGGCCAATCGCCAGCATTTGCTGTTCCCCGCCGCTCATCGTTCCCGCCATCTGCTGGCTTCGTTCCTTCAGCCGGGGAAAAAGGTCAAAGATGTGTTCCAAATCCTTTTTGATGGCAGCCTGTGAATCCTTGCGGCGGAAGGCACCCATCTGCAGGTTTTCATAAACAGACATGTCAGGGAAAACATGTCGTCCTTCCGGAACATGCCCAATTCCCATCTCCACAATTTTATGGGAGGTCATCTGGTGGATCGGCTCTCCCATAAAAGTAATCGACCCTCCAGAAGCCCTTTTAATCCCGGAAATCGTTCTTAATAATGTGGTCTTCCCCGCACCATTTGAACCAATAAGGGTTACGATTTCGCCCTCATTGACCTCCAGTGAGACATCATGGATGACCTGTACTTTATCATAATGGACTTGAAGATTCTCGATTTTAAGCAAGTGCCTCACTCCCTAAATAGGCTTCAATCACACGAGGATTCTCCTGGATTTCCTGTGGTGTTCCTTCAGCAATTTTCTTGCCGTACTCCAATACGACGATTTTGTCGCACAAGCCCATGACGGCTTTCATATCGTGTTCAATCAAAATAATGGTCACACCTAATTTGGTCCGGATTTCTCTTAGTAAATGCACCAATTGCTTCGTTTCCTCCGGATTCATTCCGGCGGCAGGTTCATCGAGGAGAAACAGCTTTGGTTCTGTTGCCAAAGCAATACCAATGGCGAGCCGGGTTTGATAGCCTAGGCTCAAGTTTTCAGCAGTGGTATCTTTATATTCGCTGACACCGACGAACTCCATAATCTCGTGTGCCTTTTGTTCCAGCTGGCGCTTCGTTCTTGATGGGTCTTTTCTCTTCATCACGTACTGTCCAGTTGTGATATTTTCATAGACAGATAATTTTGGAAAAACCTGCGTATGTTGAAAGGTTCTCGTCAAACCCAATTCTGTAATTTGAAAAGGATTTAAGCCTGTAATCTTCTTTCCTTCAAAATAGACTTCTCCTTTTGAAGGCGGGAAAAAGCAGGTGATGCAGTTAAAAAGCGTACTCTTTCCGGCCCCGTTTGGACCGATAATCCCCAAAATATCCCCTTGCTTAACCGTAAACGTAACATCGTCGAGTGCCACTAGCCCTTTAAAAAATCGGCTAATTCCTTTCACTTCCAGCAATGGCCGCCTCCTCCTTTCCTGTCGACAGAAGATTTTTTTCGCTATGGTGTTTCTTTTTCCGGACAAAGCTCTTAATGAGACCAAGAATACCGTCACGCATAAACATAATCGTTAAAACAAGCAATCCTCCGTAAATCACCATCCGCCATTCCGATACACTGCGTAACAGCTCAGGCAGGAAGATTAGGAAGGTTGTGCCTAAAATCGGTCCGATGATGGTTCCCATTCCCCCGATAATGACCATCAGCAGTATACTGACAGACTCTGAAACCGTAAAGGAATACGGGGATATATAGGAGTTATAGGATGCATAAAGACTGCCCGCAAACCCAGCGAGCGCAGCACTTAACGTAAAAGCAAAAATCTTCACTTTCCAGGTATTAATCCCGACAAACAACGCGAAGTTTTCGTTTTCCCGGATGGCGATCATGGCTTTACCCGTTCTCGAGCCAATTAACAGCTTCACGAACAAAACTACCAAAACCGCACTGATTAATATTAAGTAATAAAAGTGTTCACGTAGGGCAAAATCAAGCCCGAGAATATTAGTTGGAAATGGAATGTTATAAATACCGTTTGGTCCGCCGGTTAAATCTCTCCAGTTATAGATAGTTAAGCGGATAATCTCGCCAAAACCCAAGGTAACGATAGCAAAAAAGTGGGTTTTAAAGCGCAGTACCGGAAGCCCAATTATAAACCCCAACACCCCCGCAACGATTGCCGCAATGGGGAAGGAAGTCCAAAACGAAAAGCCTGCTGAAGTTGTCAAGATGGCACTTGTGTAGGCGCCAACTGCAAACAAGCCGACATGGGCAAACGATAGCTGTCCCGTATACCCGACCATCAGGTTAAGGCTGGCAGTTAAGATGACCCAAATCCCAATTTGATTGAGAATGTGGATTAAATACGAGTCTAACAGGAACGGCAAGACGGAGAGAACAACCAAGACCGCGATAATCGCTCCAATTTTCATGCGGTTATTGTTCATCTTCTCGCCCCCCCAAACAAGCCATTAGGTTTTAGTAAAAGAACCAAAATTAACAGAATATATCCAACTAAATCTTGGTAGGAAGCAGCCCAGAATAGAGAGGTAAACGTTTCGGCGTACCCCATAACAAAGGCACCGACAATTGCACCCACGACACTCCCCATACCGCCAAGAATGACAATAATAAAAGCTTTCAAGCCTGGCCCTAAACCCATCGTCGGGTCAACGACATAAAGTGAACCAATTAATCCGCCCGCCATCGCCGCCATACCGGCACTAATCGCAAACACCAGGCCGTATGTAAGGTTTATGTTGACTCCCATCAGGGCCGATGCATCCTGATCCTGTGATGTTGCCCTTAGTGACCTTCCAAACTTCGTAAATTTAATGACCCAAAATAGAACCGCCACTAATAATGCCGTCAGCAACAGCACCATTAAACGATGGGTAGAAATAGTAGCACCAATGATTGTAAAACTCTTATCAGAAAAAGGAGTCGGGATGCTTCTCATTCCTGTCCCTGCAATCTTCAAAACTAGATTGCTAATAAAGATGGATAACCCAATGGAAGCTAATAAGGTATTTAACATCGCCGTATTTCTGAGCGGCCGGAAAATATAGCGCTCAATCAAAAACCCAAGGCCGCCGACAATCAACATGGCCGCTAGAATCGCTACAAAGAAGTTAATCTGATAGACACCAACCATAATAAACGTAGTAAAAGCACCCAGCATATATAATTCACCATGTGCAAGGTTAATAACATGCATAATACCAAATACAAGGGTAAAACCAATCGCCATTAAACCATAAATGCTGCCACTCACTAGTCCATCCAGTATAGATTGAATTATTTGATCTCCCATGATTACCCCCCTTTTAGAAATAGAGGCAGAGACCAAGATCTCTGCCCCTTATATAATTATTTCGGTAGCGGTTCGTTGACTGTTTGGTAAATCACTTTACCGTCTTTGATGATTGCTCGGTTTCCTACTAGGCTGTTTTCACCTTTTTCATTGAAGCTGTAAGTTCCAATCAGTCCCTTGTACTTTGCATCGCGGATTGCCTTGTTGATTTTTTCCTTATCTGTCACAGTGCCCGCTCTCTGCATGGCATCGACAATAAAGTGGATGCCATCATAACCGGAATAGTTGAAGGAATTAGCTTTGTAACTATTGGATTTAGCAAATAGATCTTGGAATTTTGTGATTTCTGGTGTTACTGCGCCGGCACGACTTAAGGTAACTAAGCCGTTTACGGCATCGGGAACCAATTTAATCAATTCTTCCGGTATACTTCCGCCTGACTCCATAATTTTCACATCTGGCATCACTTCATGCAGTTGCTTTAATAACGGAACCGCTAATTCGGTTTCGGCAGCTAGTACGACACCGTCAGGATTTTTTGCTTTGACTTTATTTAACATGGTCATAAATTCTTTTTGTTCCGGTGCAAACTTTTCCGTTGCGACAATTTTAAGACCTTTTTCTTCCATTGCAGGTGGATAAAGCTTTCCATATGATTGACCCCAGGCATCATCAACGTAGATAAAAGCAATATTTTTCATTTCCATATCTTTCATCGTTTTTGTACCGGCTTCTACATAGTTTTTGTTAGCCGGCGCTGCTTGTGAGAAAAAGCTGGCTCCCTGGGCTGTTAAGATGTCACTAGCGGCAACAAAAGTGATAAGTGGTGTCTTAGCACGTTGTGCAATTGGAATCATGGCGGCTGTCTCGGAACTAATCGAGGTTCCAAGAATGACCGGCACTTTGTCCTGATTAATCAGTTTTTCTGTTGCAGCTGTTGCCGATTCAGCTCTTCCCTCCGAGTCATACTGGACGATTTTTACTTTGTAGGTTTTGTCGCCAACCTTAAAACCGCCATTGTCATTGATTTCCTTCTCGGCTGCTTTATGTCCGTCCAAAACCCACGTTCCCGTTTGTGCAATTGGTCCGGAGGTGGCCAATACAACTCCAATTTCAACGGTATCCACTGATCCACCGGATTTACCGGAAGTCTCTTCCGATCCTTTACTGCACCCTGCCAAAGCAGCAAAAACGGAAAGTACGAAAATTACTAGGCCCAACTTTACTTTTTTCATAAACAACACGCCCTCCTAAAGGTTAAAATTGGATTGGTATAAACCTATACTCCTCTTGAAAATAGAATTTTCAGTGCCTTTTTCCTTGTGTTGCTTACAATTCAAGCCTTTTCGCAATGATGTTCTTCATTATCTCGTTGGTTCCTGCATAAATGGAGGTGGCCTGGATATCCCGGAATCTTCTAGCAATCTCGTATTCTTCCATATATCCATAACCACCTTGAAGCTGCATGCACTGGGTGGCGATTCTTTTGGCCAGATCAGTGACCCACCACTTCGCCATCGACACTTGTGTGACAACCTCCCTCTTCTCGATATGGTTGGCCACTAGGTCATCGACAAACACGCGCGCAATCTGGATTTCTGTCGCCATTTCCGCCATTTTAAATTGCGTATTTTGGAACTGGCTGATTGATTTTCCGAACGCAGACCTTTGTTTGACGTATTCCTTCGTTATTTCGAACATTCGTACCGCGACGGCTACAGCCCCAACTGCTACAAGGAGCCTTTCCTGCTGCAGCTTTTCCATTAAATAATAGAAACCTTTCCCTTCCTCTCCCAATAGGTTGGCCGCAGGTACTTTTGCGTCCTCAAAGACGAGCTCAGCCGTATCCGAACAATGCTGCCCTACTTTACTAAGCTGCTTGGCTTTAACAAAACCGGGTGTCCCTGCCTCTACAACTAAGAGGCTGACTCCTTTATAAGCCGGTTCCGCTTTCGGGTCCGTCTTACAGACAAGAACGACTAGATCAGCATGGATGCCGCTTGTTATAAACGTTTTGGCACCGTTTACAATATAGTAATCTCCTTCTCTTCTAGCAGTAGTTTTGATACCTGCAAGATCAGAGCCTGAGCCTGGTTCGGTCATAGCAATAGCGGTTATGAATTCTCCTGTTAAACATCCAGGCAGCCATTTTTCCTTTTGTTCCTCGTTACCAAAACTATTTATATATGGAACGACGATATCATTATGGTTATTAATGCCGACCAGACCGCTGCCAACCTTTTCTAGTTCTTCGTTGATGACAACGGAATAGCCAAAATCAGCATTCACACCGCCATATTTTTCATCCACCCATGGAGCGAGGAAGCCATTTTCCCCCATCTTCTTCCAGAAGGACCGTGGAACCAATTTCTCATGTTCCCATTGCTCATAGAAAGGAATGGCGTTTTTTTCCAGGAACTTTCTTAATGAGCGTCTAAATATTTCATGCTCTTCCTGCAGGAATGCTCTCCCCATCTGTATTTACCTCCTTTCACAATTCGTGCCATGGCATGATAACCACGACCTTGCCGAAGTTTACCCCTTTTTCGATTCGTAATTGTGCTTCCCTGATTTCCTCGATAGAAAAAACAGAATCAATCACTGGCTTGATTTTGTGTTCATCATAGAAGGAAAGCATACTCTGAAATTCAGCTGGCGAACCCATTGTCGTTCCAATAACATCCATTTGTTTTAAAAATATCTTTGGCATAACAAGCTGTGGTACAGGACCTGCAGTCGCACCAAAGGTGACAATCCGGCTTCCGTGCTTTGCGATATTCAACAGTTTAACGAAATTGCCGCCTCCGACACTGTCAATGCAAAGGTCCGCCCCCTCCGGCATCCATTTTCTTAATTGCTTTTCCCAATTAGGTTCTTTGTAATTGACTCCCCCTGATGCTCCTAAAGAAATCGCTTTTTGAATTTTCTCTTCACTGCTGGATGTGACAAAGACGTTGGCACCTAAGGCAACGGCCATCTGCAGCAGGAATGTTGCGACACCACCTCCAATGCCAGGAATTAATACAGCTTCACCTTTTTTTACCTTCCCTTTTGTCAGCAACGCACGATATGCGGTAAGACCACCTAATGGCAAGGCAGCAGCCTCTTCCCATGAGAGATGCTCCGGTTTTGGAAAAACATTTTCCCTCGGGACATTAATATACTCGGCAAAGGTGCCATTCGTAGGTACTCCGACAATTGAAAAGTCTTTTGTATAGATTCTTTCATCATTACCCCAATTTAATGCCGGATTGATGACCACCTTATCTCCGATAGCGAGGTCTTTCACCCCTTTGCCGACCGCAGCAATTTCACCTGCCCCATCCGCACCAGGAATGGCAGGAAGACGGATTCCCGGATATTCGCCTTTTCGAATGAATATGTCACGGCGATTAAAAGCCGCTGCCCTAATACGTACTAAAACCTCATCCTCACCGAGACTGGGGATGTCAACATCTTCGATTCGATATTGCTCCGGTCCGCCAAGGTCTCTTAAAATAACGGCTTTCATATGTTCCTCCTTTACTCTATTAAACTTTTATTCAAAATACTGTCTTTCAGATGGGGGCTAGAAATATCATGAGTCCGCGCCCACTCCACTCTCTTAAACTTTTAAGTTATAATCTCTCAGCTTTGTTTTGAGAATTTTTCCCGAGCCATTTCTCGGCAGTTCTTCTAAAAATTCAACATAGTGCGGCTTTTTATAGTGGGCAATTTTATCCGTGCAATAGTCAATCACCTGCTGCGCTGAAATGCTTTTCCCATTCCGCAGGACTATGTACGCCTTTACGGTTTCACCCCATTTTTCATCCGGGATTCCCACCACAGCCGCTTCAAGAATATCAGGATGAGTATATAACACCTCTTCAATTTCCTTTGGATAGATATTTTCGCCGCCGCTGATGATCATATCTTTCTTCCGATCGACAACGGTGATATATCCTTCATCATCCAGCTTTACTAGGTCCCCGCTATGGAGCCAGCCGCCATTTACCGCTTCTTCTGTAGCCACTGGATTCTTATAATACTCCTTCATCGTGGTTGGTCCGCGGTATACAATCTCGCCTACCTCACCGGGGGCGCAGTCATTCATGTTTTCATCTACTACTTTTATTTCTACATTAGAATACGGGAGGCCGACAGACCCTGTTTTAAGGATGGAATCACTTGCCTTCAGTGTCGAGGTGCTTGCTGCCATTTCTGTATGTCCAAAGGTATCGTAGACACCTGCGTTTGGAAAATACTTCATTAATTTTTTCTTTAGCTCTAACGGTGTTGTGGCAGCTCCGCAGCATATTTTTTGAATACTTGTGACATTGTAATTTTTGAATGAAGGAAGTTCTAGGAGTATGTTCCACATCGATGGCACCATAAAAGAATATGTTACTTTTTCTTTTTCAAAGATTTGCAATAGATGTTCGGGGTCAAATTTACTTAGAAGAATGGACGTTCCACCAACTAGCATCAGCATTGTCAAGGCAGATATGCCGCCTATATGAAACAAGGGGGTTGAAATGACTTGTACTTCGTCCTTTGTCAAACTACACTCAAGGCACATATTGACGGAATTCATAAAGACATTTTTGTGGGTGAGGACAGCACCTTTTGGTTTACCTGTTGTACCTGAGGTATATACGATAAGGAAGTCGTCATCGTCTTTCAATTCTTCCAAACTAGGAATAAAAGCGGTTTCAAAAATATCATCATATGAAAAATAGGAATGGTGTTTAGCTTCTTGCTGATCAACAATTATTACTTCTTCTAACAACGGGAGGTTGACTCTCATTTTTCCAATGATTTCAACAAAGTCTTGGTGGGCAATCAGCATTTTCGCATCGGAGTTTTGGAGGATATATTCAAATTCAAGCTGCTGTAGCCGGAAATTAACAGGAACAGCAACTGCACCAATTTTGCCTAAAGCTAATAAGCATTCAGTGATTTCGATGGAGTTGTACAACAAGAGTGCTACTTTTTCTCCCTTGTTAATTCCTTTCGACTGAAACCAGCCTGCTAATTGATTGACGCGATTTAGCAGAGTGACATACGTAATCCTTCTTTTATCATCTACGATAGCGGTTTTATTTGGAAACCTGCGGGCTGATCGGTTGAGCATTTCATCTACCAATAACTGTTTTGCTCTGACATACTCCAGCATGTTCTCACTCCAATCTCAACTGAATTACTATTTACTTTTTGACCTATCGTTTACTTTTTTATTTTATTCCAAAGATTCTGAAAAATCAATATGAAAATCAATATTTTTATAAGGATAATATTAATTCTTGAAAAACTATTAATATAAGACATTTAACACCTTTTTCCACATTTTTAAATTTCAGGTTGATTTTTCAGAAAATTTAACATATATTTAAAAATAAAACAATAACTGATAGTTTACTTTTAAACTCCAAAAGGATAAGTAACCAGAATTAAAAGGAGGTTTTACATGACTTCTCTTAGAGCACAAAAAATTGCCAAGAGGAAACAGGAAATCTTGCGATCTGCCGCTTCTGTTCTTGCTGAAAAAGGGTACCATGGGGCAACAATGGAAGAAATAGCGGCAAAACTTCTCCTGACAAAGGGTTCAATGTACAATTATTTTAAAAATAAAGATGACCTTCTTTATCATTGCCACCAAATGATTATGGAAATGAGTTTGAAGAGAATTGAGGAAGTCATAACTAGTGACTCGAATCCTATTGAAAAATTACAAAACGCGATTCGTGCTCATATTTTGCTCGTTACAAGTGAGAAATCAATGTTTATGATTATGGATAAACCAAACCAAAATTTCTCTAATGAGAAGTTAAACGACGTTTTAGAGCTAAGGCGAAACTATTCTCAACATTTTGATAGCATAATAAATGAAGGCATTGTCCAAAAGGTATTCGACCCTAAAGTGGATGTTAAAATGGTGCGGTTAATCATTCTTGGGGCGTTAAATTGGATACAGCAATGGTATGTCCAAGAGGGTTCAAAAACGGATGAAGAAATTGCAAGCGCTTTCGCGAAATATCTACTAAAGATGGTTATCAAAAAATAACCCGCTTTTTGAAAAAACGGGTTATCTTCGAAGTTTTAGTTTCCTTTTATTCTGCTTTTAAATTGATCATAGTCTGTTTTCACGTAATGGAAGGCTTTGGCGCTGCCGCCATGGTCTGGATGTGTTTCTATTAATAATTTTTTAAAACCGGCCAAGACTTCTTTTGGACCTGCTGTTTTGGAAAGCCCCAGTTTTCGACGATAATCTTGCGGATTAGATGATGGTCCGGATTGGGATTGTACCTTTTCATCCTCTCCTTTACCTTGTTTCGAGAGCTCTTCTTTTAGTCTTAACAATTCCTTACGAAGGTCAATATTTTCCTTTAACACGTTTCTGGTCTCCAGTTGCAATTCCGATTTTTCATGCTTAAGGCTGGCGATTTCTTTATTCAGCTTGTCCCGTTGCTGGATCATCGCTTTTAAAGACGTTTGATGAAGCTCCTGTATCCCTTTGATTTGCTCATCCTGTGCTTTAAGTTTTACTTTCAGCTCACGAATCGTCATATCAGAAGGTCTCTCTTCAAAGTGCGGTAATTTTGGCTGAGTAGAAAGGTATTCCTTGATTTGGTCCACATTCCCTAGTCTATGAATCTTCCCTTCATTATACCAGCGTTTGACTAGTTGAATACCGATGTTTGCAGCAACACCTGCATCCTTTAATAGGTCAAAGGCTTCATCCGTATCTTCCAGTATGTATTCTGTTTTGGAGAGCCTAGCTTTTCCTTCGAATCTTATCTTTCGCTCCCGCATCCACCGTCTAACCGTCTGAATGCTAAGCTCATCCGGAACTCCAGCACTCTTTAACAACTCAAAAGCTTGATCCGTATTCACAACAAATCCTCCTCCAAAAACAACTGAGGTGACAGAAAATGACACAAATGGCCATATAATTTAATAGTTTCCTATTTAATATTAATAGAGGAAAAAAAGAATGTGAATGGCTCAATTAGACTAATAAATGAGGCATGGGTGAGGCATGGGGACGGTTCTTATGCCTCATTATGGGAAATGAAAGAAGCACTAAATCAAGGAGTCTATTGGTTTACGAGTGTTTTTGAGGAGTATTTACTAGTAGTGCTAATTAACTCTTTTATCGCAGGTATTTTTCGACATTGTTTCCGGGAACATGGACACTCTGCTTTTCAATAATCCTAAAGTATAATATTCTTAGAATTGTCGGTACGATATTACAATTCTACCCGCTAGTCTTAACTAAAGGAGTTCATAACATGATTAACGTTTTATTCGTCTGTCTGGGGAACATTTGCCGATCACCGATGGCTGAGGCTGTGTTTCGCGACTTACTTGAGAAAGAAAATCTGTCCGGCCAAATCGCTGTGGATTCCGCCGCAACCAGTTCATGGCATATAGGTTCACCACCGCATAAAGGAACCTTGGCCATCTTAAAAAAATATAACATTTCCTCGGAGGGCCTTGACGGTCGTCAATTAACAAAAGACGACTTTGAAAAATTCGACTATATTGTAGGAATGGACGAAAGCAACACGAAGAACATTTACGAAATTACCGGAAAGCCAAATCATCCAAAAATCACCCGTCTTCTCGACCTAACTGAACACAAAAAAGATGTTCCGGATCCATACTACACAGGTGATTTTCAAGAAACCTACCAGCTTATAACAGAAGGATGTCGGGCTTTACTCGAGAAAATCCTTGCAGAAAATTGACGCGTGGGGACGGTTCTTGTGCCTCACTCAAGTAAATCAACTGAGGCAAGAGAACCGTCCCCATGCATCATTTTAAGATTTCATCTACCATGGTTCTCATTGAGTAAACTACGGTTTTTTTGTACTTTACAGCTAATATGAGGACTCTGATTTGTTGGGATCGGTTTAGGTGCTTGAAACGAGGTTCTTGTTTTAGAAAGGAGCGGACAATCGACCAGCTTTTAGGTGTGAAAGGAAAATCATCAAGGGGCTGCTTTCTCAATAAACGATGAAACCACGAACTAATATCGGAGGAAGTGCTTTTGTCCACAATACAAGGCGCATAAAAGCTTTTTGTATGTTTCTTGAGGCTTTCGAATCGCTCCTGCCCGCTGACGATAATATAGTTGCCATCTTTCTTGCTTTTTCTGACAACCAGAACAAACATACAATCCCACATAATTCTCTGCAGCCTTTTCAGGTGCTCTGTCATTTTCACCGAAAAATCCGGCTTGATTTTTTCAAGCGGAATATATTGTACCGTAAATTTCATCGTCATCCCCTCCTGGATTTTGATGAGTCCATTCCCGCTCAGGATTAGCGGCAGCATCGGTTCTCAGCAGGTATTGCAGTAAGAGGAATGGTTAATCGCAAACGGTTTGCCAAATACCTTTATCATTATATGCATGATTTGGGTTGAGAAGAAGCATGGGGACGGTTCTTGTGCCTCATTCATAAAATAAATGATGCATGAGAACCGTCCCCATGCATCATTTCACATTTTCTTTTAAAGTGCTTATAAATCTGTTGGGTTCGTCGACGCGAATTGCTACTTGTGAATATTTCTTTTTAAGTCCCATGATTAATGTTGCTTCGACTGGGTGTTTTAATTTCAATATAACGTCAGGCTTTACTTCTTCAAAATCACGGGCAATGAATTCAATGGTATCTTTAGGACGTTTTTCTACCAATGGCGCCTCGATAACTTCTTCAACATCGCACCACTTTATTTCCATTCGTTTCATTAATCCGAGGGAAATGTACATACCTTCTTCAGTGACAAGCAAGGGATTATGGCGAACGGCTTGGATATCACCTAAAAAGAAAATAACTGTGTAAATATTAAGTACGAGTAAAATGATTGATAGAATCACAGACTTTTCATGAAACAACCAATGAAGCCCAGCCATTTCAATAACCGTCGCGTGAATCAGCATCACTTGCATCGCAATCAAACTCGATTTTTGATGTAATGTAAATGCATTCGGACCAAGCAGTTTTTTCTTTTTCCAAGATGCGAACGCATAGTAAAACATGAGCATTTCTGAACAAATGATGCGAATAATCGGGTATGGTTTAACCTCTTTGTCCACAGCTTTTAAAAAAGAAAAGATAGCCGGTAGGGAACTTCTTTTAACAGCACGTACAATGTTTGGCATATATTTAAACAGCGAGGCAAGAACCATAACCTCTAACAACAATAGTCCGCCTTCAACGGCAAACCCAGCCCACGTGACAGCCTCAAATGGAGCTAAATATTCCATCGGTATGAGGAAGCGCACCAAAATAAGTCCACCTGCTATCCCCACAATCAGGTTTTTCCCATTCATTTTTCGTTTCCACGCAAAGAATAAAATCGGTGAAATCAACGCTAAGTCTACCATGGAAGCAGCAACGATGATATTCGGTTGTTCAGGCAATATTTGACTTCCCAATGTTGTATGATACAAGGAATAATTCGCACCCATTACTAATAACAGCAAAATCAGCAGCGCATTACGGTTTAAGGTTCTTTTTAATACCATAAAAGTCCCTCTTTCCTTTTTCTTTCATTATACCATATTTTACCTATATACTTATTAGATATATTAAAAAAGTATCCTAAAAAAGGATACTTTATCTACTTCTATTCAATTCCCGGAAACCAGCCCGGAGTATGGATGATAGCCTGCCACAATGGGTCAGGAACCATTAATTCCTGCTGCTTTCCTTTATCAATTTTAGTTACAATTTCATCTTCCTTGTCTTCAGCAACCTTTTGAACCCAATCCGGATCAATAATTAATTCCCGCCCCATTGCAATGAGTGGCAGCCCTGTCTCCTTTGCCTTGAGGACATCGTCTGCAGAATAAAGTGAGCCGACTCCTATAACAGGGACCTTACTGCCAACACGTTCCTGTATGATTTCGATACGAGCACGGGTGTCCTCCACGCCTCTTCTTGGCTCTGACCAGAAATCATTTAATGAAACATGGAGGTAATCAAGGTTCTTATCAGCCAGCGCATCGATTAGCACCAAAGTATCTGCCATCGTAATCCCAGGTGTTTCTGGTTCTTCTGGTGAAAAGCGGTAGCCCACAATAAAAGGTTTATTTGTATTTTCAGCAACAACCCTTTTCACTTCATCAACAATTGCCACAGGGAAGGTCAATCTCTTTTCAACGCTCCCGCCCCATCGGTCATCCCGGCGATTGGCATGCGGAGAAAAGAATTGCTGAATAAGATAGCCATTGGCCCCATGAATTTCAACACCATCATATCCTGCTTCAATGGCCCTTCTAGTTGTATCCCCGAAAGCTTTAATTATCGCTTCAATTTCTTCTTCCGGCAGTTCTCTAGGAACAGGTTTCCCTGCCCCTTCAGACGGAATGGCACTAGCACTAACAACATCACCATTTGGCACTAATTGAGGAGGAACTTCCCTCCCTCCATGGAAAATTTGCAATACAGCTACTGCACCCTGCTCTTTAATACCTCTGGCCAGTTGTCTTAAACTAGGGATTAATTCATCAGAATCAGCGCCAAATTCTCCATTAAACCCCTTGCCATTTGCAGTAACATATGTACAAGCAGTGACCACCATTCCTACACCGCCAGACCGTCTTGCGTAATATTTTACTTCTGCATCCGAAACCGTCCCATCCGGATTGGAAGAAAAATTAGTCATCGGCGCCATCACAATCCGGTTTTTCAATTCAACACCACATGGAAAAGTAAACGACTCAAACAAAGCTTTAAATTTAGAATCCAATGCATAATCCCCCAAAATAAAATTCTTTTCATCCATACTTTTCCCTAACGAAGGAAGGTGATGCATGGGGACGGTTCTCGTGCATCATTTTTCTGAAATCACTGCAAATAAATGGTTTCCACTGTCATTTATTAAAATTGGATGAATCCTATAATACTTAGCTCTTTCTTTCTGCCGTACTGATATTGTAAAAAAAGACTTCCAACAAATTTAGTCGAAAGCCTTGATGCAGCTAGATTATGTAAATCTGTTGTCGGGGAATCGAACTGACACTCCGAATTCTACTTCATTTTTTTATATCACTTTGGCTCTATTCCCATTATCCCTTGTAAGCTTTCCGCAATTCCTCAAGATCAAATTTCTTCATTTTAAGAAATGCTTTCGTTACGCGTGCAAGTTGCTCAGGTGCACTCTTTCTCATCATCTCGTCCATCTCACTAGGCACAATTTGCCAGGAAATACCATACTGGTCTTTCAGCCAGCCGCATTGCTCCGCTTCAGGAACCTTAGAGAGCTTTTCCCAGTAGTAATCAATCTCTTCTTGTGTGTCGCAGTACACCATAAATGAGATAGCTTCGTTAAAACTGAATTTATGTTCGTGAGCACTATCCATTGCGGTAAACCATTGATTTTCTAAGCTGAATTCACTGAACATGACTGTTCCTTCTTTATCAGGTTCCATTCCTTTAGGATAGCGGGCGATAAGTCCCTGCTTCGCATTCTTAAATACTGATAAATAAAAATTCATCGCGTCTTCCGCGTTACCACATTGATCACCGACAAACAAAAGTGATGGAATTAATGAAGGTCGCTCTTCACCTTCTGGATTGGTTAGGATTAACTGCCATGTCAAACCAAACTTATCCTGAATCCAGCCATACCTTTCACTGAACGGATACTTATCAAGAGGCATTAACGCTGTGCCCCCTTCGGATAATCTGTTCCAAACTTCATCTATTTTTTCTCTCGCGTCTTTATCTCGTGATGGGTCAAAGTTTACCATAAAAGATATCGACGGATTGATCTTGAAAAAAGGTCCTGCGCTGATAGCCGCGAACTTCTGCCCCCATAGCTCAAATGAGATTATATCAGAGTCGCCTGAGGGTGTGTTGTGAATGGTTGTCACATCTGTAATTTTCGAGTCCGGGAATATGTTAACGTAAAACTCGGCTGCTTCTCTTGCCTCTTTGTCATACCATAAATGCGGAACGATTTTTTGATTTGTTTTTGTCAAAGCTTTTCCTCCTTTATTCTCTTACGGATGCATGGGATGGTTCTTTTGCCTCAAAATTTTTTTGTCAAACAAAAGAATATATGCTTATTTCTAGAAATCCCTTTCCCGAAAACTGACAAAAAAGGTAGTTCCTTTAGTGCTTGTTTGCAGATCGATAACGGCTCGATGACGCTCGGCGACACTATAGCAGATTGGCAAGCCCAAGCCAGTCCCGGAATCTTTGGTAGTAAAAAACGGCGTGCCGATCATATCGACCAGTTCAGGTTCGATGCCGGAGCCTCGGTCTTGGATTTCCAACACTACATCCTGCCCGTCAAGATAAGTTTTAATCGTCAATTCCCCGCCGGCTGCCATCGACTCAAGTCCATTCAGGGAAAGATTAAGAATCAGCTGGCTAATTTCTTTTTCATCAAGATAAAGCCTTGGGACTTCCGATAACATTAGGGAGACCGTTTTATCCGCTAGCAGCGCTTCGGCTTTGATTAAAGGATAGAGCCCCTCAATAATCGGATTCAACCACTGGGATTTTTTATACGATTGCTTGTTTTTCGCTAAATTTAGAAATTCAGAAATAATCGAATTGGCCCTGTCCAATTCTGACAGCATTAAATCAATATATTGAACGGATAAATTGTCGATGCTTTTTTTCGAAAGCTCCAAAAACCCTTTGACGGTGGTCATCGGATTCCTGATTTCATGCGCGATCCCCGCCGCCATTTCGCCAATTAGATTGAGGCGGTCGAGGCGCGCTATTTTCGCTCCCAGTTGTTCAAGCTCAGTTACATCGGTAATCACACTGAGAACGCAGCTTTCACCTTTCACCTCAATGATTTCCGTTGCCAACAAGCCCTGCCGGTTCTCTCCTGATTTTGTTAGGTAATGAATCTTTTCATTTTGCGGGGATTCCTTGTGACAGGCAGGTAAAACCGCCAGCTGCCTGCCGATGACCTCCACTAAGGAATAACCGGTAAATTTCAGCCAGCTTTCATTGACGTCCAGGTACCTGCTGTCAGTCATTGAACGAATTTCAATCAGGCAGGGGCTTGATTGAAAAATTTTATAAAAATGCTCCTGCGACAGGCGCAGGTCTTCGGCAAATTGTTTTCGGACTTCAATTTCCTTCCGCAACTCTTCTTCAAATTGCATCCGTACCTCTATTTCTTTGCGCAGCTTTTCGTTGGCAATGACAAGTTCATTCGTCCTCTCTTCCACCAGCTTCTCAAGCAGCTCGTATTGCTGCTTCCGCTCGGTAATATCGCGCAGCGAACAAACATAGAAATGCTCATCATGGATAACGGCCTCACCGATTTGCAGCTCGACAGGATAGCGGCTTTCATTTTTATGCTTAGCAACAGCCTCAAGCATTTTCCCGACGCAAGAACCATTGTTATCCCACATATCTGCAAAAAGGTCCTCTATTTTAAGTCCCAAAAATTCCTCCATTGAATAGCCAAATAATTTTTGGGCTGCAGGATTGACCGATATAATCGTCCCTTCACAGTCAAACGTAATAATCGTGTCAAGCAGCGTTTCCCCAATCACCCGGGCCAGTTCTTCATTTTTTTTCAAATCACGGGTTGTTATGTTTAGCTTGACGTTTACATCAAGAAGCTCCTTCTGCAGCTTTACTTCCTTCTGATCTTGATTTTGATGGATTTTGACAAATTCCTGTACCTTTAACTTTAATGTTTCCGGGTGAAATGGCTTAAAGATATAATCAACCGCCCCTAAATTATACCCCTTTAGGACATGCTCAGTCGTTTGACTGATAGCTGTAATAAAAATAATTGGAACAAACTTTGATTTTTCCCGCGCCTTAATCAATTTTGCCGTTTCAAAACCGCTCAGACCCGGCATTTGCACATCTAGCAAAATAACAGCAAAATCTTGCTTCAGCACGCACTTCAACGCTTCCTCACCCGACCCGGCCTTCACTAAACGATAATTGGGCGATGCTAAAACAGCCTCTAACGCCAGTAAGTTTTCCGGACGGTCATCAACCATTAAAATATTGACTTGATCCAAAGGTTGGAGATTATGGATGGATTTTACGGTAGAGTTTCTCATCTGAATCGACTTCCTCATAATAATTTGCAATTTCGGTAAACCGAATTCCCTCCTTACTTCCCAAGCCAAGGAATCCGGATGCAGACAAACTTTCATGCAGCAGGTGCAGCACACGGTTTTGCAGGCATTTATTAAAATAAATCATTACATTCCGGCAAATGATGACATGAAATTCATTAAACGATTGGTCAGTAGCTAAATTATGCTGGGCATACACCACATTTTCCGTAAGAAAAGGATGGAACGCAGCGCTTGTCTCCCGGGCAACATAGTATTCTGAAAAAGCACTCGTCCCGCCTGTCTCAAGGTAGTTTTTCGTATAGTTTTTCATTTTGTTCAAGGGCATCATCGCTTTTCTGGCCTGCACCAAGGCTGCCTCGCTCATATCGGTGGCGTAAAGTTTTGTTTTTTCATAAAGGCCTTCTTCATGTAGGAGAATCGCCATTGACAGGACCTCTTCTCCGGTCGCGCAGCCAACATGCCAAATCCGAATCGATGAAAAGTTGCGCAGAATCGGAACAACCTTTGTCCGAAAGGCTAAAAAAAACGACGGATCCCGAAACATTTCCGTAACATTAATTGAAAAATCGTAAAATAACCTGCGCATCATCAGCGGGTCGTAGAAAATTTTTTGCTGGAGATCGGAAATACCCTCCAGCTTCTCCGTTCGAATCCGATGTTCAATTCGCCGCTTCACAAACGCGGCGGAGTAATTACGAAAATCAAACCCATATAAACGATAAATCCCCTCGAGCAGCAGATTTATTTCGATCTTTTCAATTTCACGCTTGTCGAATGATATTAATTTTTCCATCAATAAATAAACCTTCCTTATCTGTATAACCAAACTCGCATAATGGAAATAAGCTGCTCCATATGAACTGGTTTGCTGATATAATCAGAAGCCCCAGCTTCAATGCATTTTTTTCGATCACTTTTCATTGCCTTTGCGGTCAGTGCAATGATAGGGAGATTCATGTATTCAGGCACCTGGCGGATTGCGCGAATCGCTTCAAACCCATCCATTTCCGGCATCATAATGTCCATCAGCACCAAGTCAACATCCGGATTTTTTTGCAGGATTTCGATGCCTTCCCTGCCATTTTCCGCAAACACCACCTCAACAAAATAGCTTTCAAGCGCTGAGGTTAAAGCAAAAATATTGCGCATATCATCGTCGACAATCAGGATTTTCATCCCTTCAAGAGACTCTCTTTCGTCAATGTCCGGCTGTGGTTCTTCAACTGTGACAGCTGCCTCAAGCCTAGCTTGTACAATTTGTAAACTAGGGATATATAATGTAAACCTACTGCCTTGGCCGACAGTGCTTTCAACTGTCAGATAGCCACCTAAAAGCTGAGCCAATTCACGGCTGATTGTAAGCCCCAGGCCAGTGCCGCCATATTTGCGGCTTGTCGTCCCATCGGCTTGTTGAAAGGCATCAAAAATTAACTTCTGATTCTCTTGTGAAATGCCAATCCCTGTATCACTCACCGAAAAAGCAATCATGGTTTCGACTAGATTATTTCCCTTTTCCTCTGAAAAAACAGTTTGCTGCGCTTTCTCAATCTGCAGCAAAATCCTGCCCTTCTCCGTAAATTTAAAGGCATTTGACAACAAATTGATAAGAATTTGCTGAAGCCGCTGTGGATCGGTTTGTATTAGATCCGGCAAAAAAGGGTCAAGCTGAATGGAAAAGTCGAGTCCCTTTTGCCGTGCCAGCGGGAAAAATTGTGACTTGAGTGATGCCTTTATTTCTTGAATCTCCGTTTTCTCAAGGAAGATCTCCATCTTCCCTGCCTCAATTTTAGAGATGTCAAGGATATCATTTATTAACCGCAACAGGTCATGACCAGAAGAGAGAATTGTTTTTGCATATTCAACCTGCTTTGGCGTTAGGTTTTGACCGCTGTTTTCTGAAAGCATTTTGGCAAGAATTAACAAGCTGTTCAACGGTGTTCGCAGCTCGTGTGACATATTGGCAAGAAATTCGGATTTATATTGGGAACTCATCATTAATTGCTGAGCCTTCTCCTCGAGCATATTTTTAATTTTTTCAAGTTCATGCGTTTTTTGCTCCGAGCTTTTGAACTGCTCCTCAAGCTGTTCATTGACGGTCCGTAATTCTTCCTGCTGCAATTGCAGTTCTTCGGACTGACTTTGCAGCTCTTCGGTCATGGTTTGTGATTCCTGGAGCAATTCTTCCACCCGAATATGCCTTTGGATACTCTTAATGTTGATGCCAAGATGGCTGACGACTTCCTCAAGGAGTACCTGTTCAAGCCGAGTGAATGGTTTAAATGAAGCGAGTTCAATGACAGCCAGCACTTCTCCCTGGTATTCAGCAGGGATGACAAGGATGCTGTTTGGGGGCGCTCCGCCAGTGCCGGATGAAATTTTGATATAATCCTCAGGTATGTCTTCAAGTGATATTGGCCGCTTATCAAGCGCACATTGACCGACTAGCCCTTCGCCCACAGAGAAACTTTCCCGCCCAACAGGCTCCTCCTGTCCGGCATATGATCCATACCTTCGAAATACGTTGTCTTCCTTCAAATAAATAAGCCCGCAGCTTGCCCCGACAATAGGCGCCAACCTAGTAATAAACAGCTGAGCTAATTCTTTGAGGTTGTTAATGCCAGGGTACATCGTGGCAATTTCCGCAATCTTCGTATTTAACCAGCTTTGTTCCTCAGCAGCATTTTTTAATTCTATTTCTTGTTTATGATGTTTCTCAAGCACCTGGGCCATTTCATTATAAGCGATTGAGATTTGTCCAATTTCATCCTTCGTTTTCACCCTGATCCGCGGCAGATGGTCCCCCTTTCCAAAAGCGGCGTTTGTGAAAACAGACATGACATCATTTAAATTTTTAGACATACTCCTTAAGATAAAGAATGTGATTGCTCCGCCCATGATGAGAACGGCAACAGCATAGCCAAAAATGAATTTGTAGGCGATGGAGGTGGTATCGTTCGACAGCTCAAATTCACTTTGGACTCCATCCTCCTGAAGGGTCTGTAAATAAGTGGCATCACTTGTCATTTTATCAATGACATCCCACGTATCATACCAGAATAGGTTCCTTGCTTCTTCATCCTTGTTTTGTTCCATTAACTTATTGGTCTTGGCCTCAATGGCGCGCAGCTGAATACTTAATGATTGTAACTCTGCGATGACTTTCTGAGATTTTTCGCGTTTGTCGAGCTTACGGAGAGTCTCAATTGCTTGATTGGCTTCCAAGTAACTTTGTTCCTTATGGTCTTGAAACTCTTTTAACAGGTCAGCCGGCGGATTCGCCAATATGCCCTTGGAATCACTGCGATACCAATTAAGGGAATCTTGTATCTTGTAAGCTGTCTTAGCCATTTCGTAGTTGTCAACGGCATTCTTCATATTCGTATTCAACTGATTCATCAGCATCATTAAGAACAATTGAAAAACAATAAACAGGAAAATCAGTAAGCCAAACCCTAAATACAATTTTGTTTTTAATTTCATAATTATTTTTTCACCGCTCTGCTAAGTGTTGATTAATGCTGAAAGCCATTTCATTTATATTCTCTAGTTTACAATTAACTTATTGAAACTAACTAGAATAAAAGTCAGACTTATCTAAATTATTTTAACAAAAATTTTTTAAGAAAATTTATTTTTTCGACAAAGCTCGAAAAATAATTTTTATGACAAATAGAGACGGCATTCTGTTTAGAAACTTGTCGATAAAAGCCAACCACAGATCTTCCAATAATTAGGTTCAAATCCTATCAATATTAAGTTATCCAATCCTTTTTTCTTTTTCAAAGAAAAGGAAAAACACACCACCCAAGACAATATATTTTCACCAGGTATCACAAAAAGGCCAGCCTAAAATTTGGCTGACCTTAACCGAACGGATTGGATTCTATTTTTATGGAACCATCCAACCTAATACACTGCTATTTTGCAGGAATGTCATAATACAGACAATTAAGACCAAAACAATACTGTGCTTAACTGTAAAGCGGAACAAGTCGGCCTCTTTTCCTGCCAGGCCTACAGCTGCACACGCTACAGCAATCGATTGTGGTGAAATCATTTTTCCGGTAACCCCACCCGAAGAGTTTGCAGCGACTGCTAATACCGGATCCATACCAAGGTTTAGCGCTGTCACCTTTTGCATCGCACCGAACAAAAGGTTCGATGATGTATCTGACCCAGTGATAAACACGCCTAACCATCCAAGGACTGGAGAGAAAAAGGCAAATAGGGACCCTGTTTTTGCGAGCGTCATTCCTAATGTCGTACTCATCCCTGATGAGTTAGTAACATAGGCATACCCTACAACTGACGCGATTGTAATGATAGGGAACTTTAGTTCATTTAGAGTTTCCCCAAAGGTTGCAACCCATTCTTTCCAAGAAATTTTAACGATAAACTTGGTGACAATGGCCGCAATAATGACTGATGTACCAGCTGCACCCAAGATTTCCAGCTTATAAATGGCAGCAACAGGAGTACCGGCAGAATTAATGACTTGGTTGTTTAATAATGGAACTTCAGGCATAAGTGTTAACGCATGTCCAAGAGCATTTACCGCTTTCAAAATAGCGTTTGTTCCTTCATAATGACCTGTCAAAGCCAATTTGACTGTTGGAATTCCCCAAATCGTAATAAATGCAGTCAATACAAGGAATGGTGACCAAGCTTTAAAAATTTGCCCCCCTGAGTATTTTACTTGCTGACTATTAGATGCTTTGGCAGCAACAGATGCAGCCAGTTCTTGCTCAGATGAAAAGCGGAAAATAGTTTTTGGTTTCCAAAATTTTAAGAAGATTGCTAGGGCAAACAATGACACTAATGCAGATAAAATATCGGGAAGTTCTGGACCAAGGAAGTTGGAGCTTAAGTATTGAGTTACTGCAAAAGTGAACCCGGTGATGAAAATGGCTGGTAAGATTTCCAATGCTTTCTTAAACCCTGCCATAATAACAACTAAATAAAACGGAACGAATAATGATAGGAACGGCAACTGACGTCCAACCATTTTGGAAATTTCCAATGCTGATATTCCAGTTGGTCCCTCAACGGCAATGATAGGAGTACCAATAGCACCAAAGGCAACAGGCGCTGTATTGGCAATTAAACACAGGCCAGCAGCGTAAAGAGGATTAAATCCAAGACCCACAAGAAGCGCTGCCGAGATAGCAACCGGAGCGCCAAAGCCTGCAGCTCCTTCAAGGAATGCTCCAAATGAGAACGCTACCAAAAGTGCTTGAAGACGTCTGTCCTCGGTGAGTGAAACGACCGAATGGCGGATAATATCGAATTGGCCAGTCTTGACGGTTAATTTGTAGAGGAATACAGATGTGATAATGATCCAGCCTATAGGCAATATTCCATATACGGCACCCTGTGTGGCAGACATGACGGCCATACCAGCAGGCATTTTAAATGCAACTACTGCAAGTATTAAAGCAATTAGTAGTGTTGTTAACCCGGCTAAATAGCCCTTCATGCGTTTTATGGCTAAAGCCCAGAAAAAATATAAAATTGGTATAAGAGCTACCAAAGCGGATAAGGCGAGACTATCTCCCACCGCTGTAAAATTTTGTGTAAATGTCATAGTAATCCCCCATCATAAAAAATAAAAAATTTTCATGTATCGGTCTTATTCCCTTTTCAGACCTAGAAATGAATAGTTCTGATGGAACAAATCAATAGATTTCTATGATGACTGATTAATATGTAAGTGACTGCGAAACGGCTGCAAGAACACACTTTAAATTTTTTACTATTAAAACTTTCACCCCTCTTCGTTTCTTAATACGAAACAACACTTAAATTTGTTGCTAAGGACGAAACATGTTATACAACAATAATTCAATTGTTATATAACATGTTTCATTCACTCTTTTATTATACGTATTTTTATCTGAATTACAACAATTTTTAGAAAATTATAATTAAAAAACTCCAAAAATATATTTGACCAGTATATCATTTATACTAGTCAAATATTCTTAGCTAACTCTATTTTCAAAACCCAGTCGTGTTGATATTTGTTTTGCTATTTGCAGCATTCGGGCTTTAAGCAGTTTTAACCGTTCATCAGTCATTCGCATCGTTGGTCCAGAGAGGCTGGCTGCCGCAATAACTTTGCCCGAATAGTCAAAGATCGGTACAGCAATGCATGTGATTCCATATTCATTTTCTTCTAAATCAAGTGCATAACCCTTCCGTTTTACGTTTGCCAATTCCCGTAAAAACTCTTCTTTATTGGTAATGGTTTTATCTGTGTACATCGGCATGCCTCTTCGCTCAAGAATTTCCAGAACAACATCAGTAGGCTGAAAAGCAAGGATTGCTTTGCCAACGGATGTACAATGCATGGGAGCCCTTTTTCCTACCTTGGAATGCATTCGTAACGTTTCAGTTCCTTCTAATTTTTCGATATAAACTACTTCTCCTTGATCATAAACAACAAGATGGATGACTTCATTGGTTTCACTTTCCAATTGTTTTAAGAATGGCTTTGCCTCAGCCCTTAGATCAATGGATTCAAGCAGCTTTGAACTGATATCCAAGAATTTATAACCCAGTTTATAGCGGCCGGTAACGTCATCTTGCTCGATATAACCATACTGGACAAATGTTGATAGGATGCGGTAAACAGAGCTTTTGTTGATATCTATTTGTTTAGCAATCTCTGTCACACCTAATCCACCCTTTTTTAAACTCACCAAATGAATAATCTCCAACGCCCTGCTTACAGATTTGACCATATTTTCTCTATCCATAATCGCTCACCTCAAAATACTGTCCCTAATAGGTTACATTAAAGCAACAATTTTTTACCGGCCGTTGCTAGGGATTTAATTAGATTTAACGGACTCCTTTGCCAATAAAAAAGTGTTACGCAATGTCCCAATTTCTTTAATTTCACATTCAATTGTATCTCCGGCACCAACCAACTCAGCTCCAACCGGACTGCCTGTCAAGATGACATCTCCCGGCTTAAGAGTCATCACTTTTGTCAAATAAGATACCATTTTCCGGATCGGAATAATCATTAATTCGGTAGCACTATTTTGTTTCTCCACACCATTAAGTTTTGCTTCGACCTTCACAGAAAATGGATCTAGTTCAGTTTCGATCACTGGCCCTAGCGGTGTGAAGGTATCAAAGGACTTACCGATTGTCCAATGCCCGTCCTGATGGAAAAATTGAGGGGCTGTTACGTCGTTTCCAACCGTATAGCCGAATACATAATCCAACACCTCTGATTCAGGAACGTTTTTAGCTTCTTTACCAATGACAATGGCTAACTCAGATTCGAACTTTACCTTTTCAATTCCCTCTGGAATGATGATTTCCTCTTCCGGACCAATAACGGATGAGGTTGGTTTAAAAAAGAAAACTGGAATTTCCGGAAGCTCGGACGGCAGGTCCTCAAGCTTAGAAACATAGTTTGCGCCAATTCCTATGATGTGGTTTGGTTCAAATGGCGCCAGCAATTTTACGTCAGCTACAGAGAAACTGTTCCCTGTAAACTCCCATTCTTCAAACATATCACCTTTAATTTCCTGGATGGTGCTATCTTTTATCACACCTGTATAAACAGTTGAACCTTGTGTAAATCTAGTAAATTTCATTTTGATACTTCCTCTCAAAAAGTTTTTTCTTGCTCCATTTTCTTTCGTGCGACTCCTGTTTTAATGGCAGTCTCCGCAACTGCAGCGGTTACTACTTCTGTAACTCTTTTGTCAAAAGGATGTGGAATCACATATTCACGGGAAAGTTCTTCCTCCGTGATTAAATTGGCAATGGCATAAACTGCAGCCAGCTTCATTTCTTCATTTATTTCAGAAGCATGGACCTTCAGCGCCCCTTTAAAAATACCAGGGAATGCGAGAACATTGTTCACCTGATTCGGTAAATCGGAGCGTCCTGTCCCTACCACTGCTGCTCCAGCTTCCATTGCCTCTTCCGGCATGATTTCAGGGATTGGGTTTGCCATTGCAAAAATAATCGCATCCTCATTCATAGACATGACCATCTCTTGTGTGACTGCTCCGGCGGCAGATACACCGATGAACACATCTACCCCCTTAATCACTTCTTTTAAATCTCCTTGAATATGGCTCTTATTTGTCAGCATAGCAATCGAGTCTTTCATCGAATTCATTCCTGTTAGGCGTCCCTCATAGATAGCGCCTTTTGTGTCACACAAAATGATGTCACATACTCCCATTCTCAAAAGCAATTTTGTAATCGCAATTCCCGCCGCACCTGCGCCATTGACTACTACTCTTGTCTCTTCAAGACGTTTGCCAACTAGCTTTAAAGCGTTAATTAATCCAGCTGCCGTGACAATTGCCGTTCCATGCTGATCATCATGGAAGACAGGGATGTTCATTTCTTTTTTAAGTCTTTCTTCTATAATGAAACAATTTGGTGCTGCAATGTCCTCCAAATTGATGCCGCCAAATGTTGGTTCCATTAATTTTACGGTTTGAATAATTTGCTCCACATCATTTGTGTTCAAGCAGATTGGAAATGCATCAACATCAGCAAAAGCCTTAAATAATGCGGCTTTTCCTTCCATAACGGGCATCGCGGCAGCTGGACCAATATTCCCGAGGCCTAATACGGCTGATCCATCGGATACGACCGCGACAAGATTTCCTTTAATCGTATAGTCATAGATTTTTTCAGGGTTCAGATAGATCTCTTTACAAGGCTCTGCCACCCCCGGTGAATAAGCCAAACTTAAATCATATGCATTTTCCACCGGAACCTTAACATTGATATTTATTTTCCCCTTTGACTGCTTGTGAAGTTCCAGCGAAGTCTCCCTTAGGTTTTGCATAGCCTCTTAACCTCCATTTAATTTTTCAAAAATATGAGTAATGTTGAAACTGGTGGTCATAGGCTTGGATGAATTCTCATGTCAACGGTTATTACTTAATTAAATGTTTTTCCAAGGCATTCCCATAACAAGAATGCCTTGGAACCCACTCTATTAAAAACGATTATTGTTTCACTACGAACTTAGCCTTTGCTTCAATCCGTCTGCGATGCAGGATTGGCTCGGTATAGCCATTTGGCTGGTCATAGCCTTCAAAAATCAAGTCGCAAGCAGCCTGGAAGGCAACGGAGTCGTCATAGTTCGGAGCCATGTTGTGATACATCTGATCTCCTGCATTTTGCTTATCAACAACCTTGGCCATGCGCTGCAATGTTTCAAGAATTTGCTCTTTCGTACAAATACCATGGTGAAGCCAGTTTGCCAAATGCTGGCTGGAAATTCGCAATGTAGCTCGGTCTTCCATTAACCCCACGTCATTGATATCCAGTACTTTTGAACAGCCAACCCCCTGATCTACCCAGCGGACAACATAACCTAAAAGGGTTTGGCAGTTGTTGTCAAGCTCTGCCTGGATTTCTTCAGGAGTCCAGGATGGGTTCTTTGCTACAGGAACTTGTAAGATATCATCTTGGAAGTCTCCAGTTTGATGAAGCATTTCATTCTGTACTTCTTTTACATCTACTTCATGGTAATGCAGTGCATGCAATGTCGCAGCAGTTGGAGATGGCACCCAAGCTGTAGTGGCTCCCGTTTTTACATGACCGATTTTTTGCTTTAGCATTTCTGCCATTAAATCCGGCATAGCCCACATGCCTTTGCCGACCTGTGCACGGCCCATGAATCCGCTTGAAAGTCCGGCAATCACATTGGATTGTTCATAGCCCTGAAGCCATTTGGATGATTTCATATCATTTTTACGAACCATTGGACCAGCTTCCATGGAAGAATGAATTTCATCGCCTGTTCTGTCAAGGAACCCGGTGTTAATAAACACAATCCGGTCTTTTACCTGTTTGATGCATGCCTTCAAGTTCAAAGTGGTTCTGCGTTCTTCATCCATAACACCGATTTTTAAAGTATTGCGCTCAAGTCCAAGCAAATCTTCCACGCGGTCAAATAGCTGATTGGCAAAAGCAACCTCTTCTGAACCATGCATTTTTGGCTTTACAATGTAGACTGAACCCTTCTCCGTGTTTTGGAATGGACCATTGCCTAAGAGTGTATGTTTGGCAATTAGGCTAGTCAGAACGGCATCCAAAATACCTTCCTGAATTTCCTCATCATTTGCGTCAAGAATGGCACTATTAGTCATTAAATGTCCGACATTGCGGACAAATAGCAAGGAACGTCCATTTAAAGTGATTTCCTTTCCTTCTGGTGATAGATAGTTCCGGTCCGGATTGAGTGTCCGTGTCATCGTTTTATTGCCCTTTTCAAATGTAGCTGAAAGGGTTCCTTTCATAAGGCCTAACCAGTTGCGATAGACGAGCACTTTGTCTTCGGCATCTACGGCAGCTACAGAATCTTCGCAGTCCATAATGGTCGTAATCGCCGATTCAAGGATCACATCCTTCACGCCAGCCGCATCCGTACTGCCTATCGGATGATTTCGGTCGATTTGGATTTCAAAATGAAGTCCATTATTTTTTAAAAGAATGGCGGATGGATATTCCTGTGTTCCCTGATAGCCGACAAACTTTGCTTCATCTTGTAACCACGTCGTTGTTCCATTATTTAATGCAACCTGTAGTTTGCCATCTGCTACGGTATAGGAAACCGCGTCCTTATGCGATGCTCCTTGTAATGAAGCCGCTTGGTCAAGAAAATTCCTTGCATATTCGATTACCTTTGCACCGCGTACAGGATTATAACCTCCCTCACGGCTGGCACCAGCTTCTTCGCTGATTGCATCCGTTCCATAAAGTGCATCATAAAGGCTTCCCCAACGGGCGTTGGCCGCATTAATGGCATAGCGGGCATTATTGACTGGAACAACTAACTGTGGTCCGGCTTGAACAGCGATTTCGTCGTCCACATTTTCAGTGGTAATCTCAAAATCTTCTACTTCCGGTTCAAGATAGCCAATTTCTGTTAAAAATGACTTATACGCTTCGAAGTCAAAGTTTCCATTGTTTTCGCGATACCATGTGTTCAGTTTGTTTTGAATGTCATCACGAACCGCCAAAAGCTCCTTGTTTTTAGGCGTTAAGTCGCTGATGATCGCTTCAAAGCCAGACCAAAACTGATCGGCATCCAATCCGCTTCCCGGAAGAGCCTCCGAGTTAATAAATTCATAGAGTTCCTGGGCTACTTGAAGATTTCCTTTTTTTACATAGTTTGTCATTGGGGTAATATCCTCCTTTGTTAAAATTAAGATGTAATAGCAGTTTCCTTTTCTTTTAGATCTCTCTTAATTTCTACGCATCGTCCCGGCATCGGGAATAGTTTGCCGGCATTTAATAGATTATCAGGATTGAAAACCTCGCGAATATCCGTTTGGGCGATTATTTCTTCATCTGTGAAAACGAAGCGCATTTCTTCTCTTTTCTCAATACCGACGCCATGCTCACCAGTGATGGTGCCGCCAACATCCGCACAAGCCTGCAGACAGGCGCTGCCCGCTTCCAATGCTTTTTCACTTTGTCCAGGTATTCTCGCATCAAAAAGAACTAATGGGTGCAGGTTTCCATCTCCCGCATGAAAAATATTTGCGATCCGGAGTCCGGATTCTTCACTAATTTTGTTAATTTTATTTAGAACTTCCGGCAGTTTGCTGCGAGGAATAACGCCATCCTGTACTAAATAATCAGGAGAGATCGCCCCCATTGCGCCGAATCCCGTTTTCCGGTTCGCCCACCATCTGCCGCGTTCCGCCTCATCCTTGGCTGCTCTGACCTCTCGTACGTTCCTTTTTTTGCAGACATCGAGAATTTGGTTGATTTGCTCATCCAAACCAGCTTCAATGCCATCCACTTCAATAAGCAGCACAGCTTCGATATCCTTTGGGTGCCCGACTGGGAATGCGGCTGCCTCCACCCCTTCAATTGCCGTTTTGTCCATCATTTCCAGTGCAGCCGGAACAATCCCTGCTGAAACAATATCAGAAACAGCCTGAGAGCCGTCTTCCACTTTATCAAAATAAGCAAGTACTGTTTTCTTTGATTCTGGGTTTTTCAGAATGCGTACCGTTATTTTCGTCACGATTCCCAATGTTCCTTCAGAACCTGTTAGCAGGCCTAGTAAATCATAGCCTGGTTCATCAGGGATGCCGTTTGCTCCAATTTCAATAATCTCGCCATTTGGCAGAACAACCTCAAGCCCAAGGATATGGTTGGTTGTCACGCCATATTTTAAACAGTGCGCACCTCCAGCATTTTCCGCGACATTGCCGCCGATCGTACAGCAATATTGGCTGGATGGATCTGGTGCGTAGTAATAGCCCTTATCGGAAATGGAGTTCGTCAGCTTTAAATTGACGAAGCCGGGCTGAACCACAGCACGTCTGTTCTCGAAGTCAACACTTAACAGTTTTTTCATTTTAACCAAGCTAATAATGACCTCACCATTTAAAGGGATGGCCCCGCCGCTTAGTCCTGTTCCTGCTCCGCGGGCGAGGAATGGCAGCTGATGATCGGAACAATATTTAACAAGGGCTGCTACATCCTCGGTGTTATTCGGGAAAACAACGGCTTTGGGCAAATGTCTGTGCAAGGTGAAGCCATCACAGTCATAAGCGATAAGATCTTCCTTATGGTAAATAATCAACCGGGCATCTCCGACGATGTTTGCAAGATTTAAAATATGCCGATCGGTTGTTTTGATTCCCTTTACCGCCATTATCGTTCCCCCTTTCCGTCTTCTTTTTGATAAGCCCAATCCAGCAGCTGCACCGTGTGGACGATTTTTTGTGTTCGTCCATGCTTTTGTACGCCCATTGCCATTTGCAGCATACATCCAGGGTTCCCCATCGAAATCATTTCGACATCTTCCGGAACATTTTGCATTTTGTTATCAAGGACAGCTGATGCCATTTCCGGATTCGTAATATTGTAGATTCCCGCACTGCCGCAGCAGCGGTCCGAATTTGGCATATGAACCATTTCCACTCCAGGAATGTTGAGCAATAGATCGCGCGGCTCCTGACGGATACCCTGGCCATGCGCCAAATGACAGGCATCATGATAGGTAATTCGGGTTTTTAATTCCGCTTTTGGTATTTCGTAACCTGTATCATAAAGGTGTTTCGAAATGTCCTCTACCTTCGCCGAAAACTCTTCCGCCTTTTCATGCCATTCTGGATCATCCCGGAATAACTCAGGATATTCCTTTAAGGCACAGCCACAGCCTGCTGCATTGACAATCACCTTATCAGAATCCTTAAATGCCTCGATGTTTTGTTTTGCCAGTTTTCTTCCCATGTCACGGTCCCCCGCATGGACATGCAGTGCTCCACAACAGGTTTGGTTCTTTGGGATCGTTACGTCATTACCGTTACGAGTTAATACGTTAATCGACGCTTCATTAATATCACTGAACATGACATCCATTACGCACCCTGTTAAGAATGCCACCTCACGCTTTGTTTCCCCTTTGGACTTAATGACGTTGACATCTTTGTATTTTTTTCGGACCGGCTCTTTCACTTCGGGCATGATGGCTTCCATATCGACGAGATGCTGCGGCATAATATTAATCAGCTTTGACTTTCGTACGACCTTTTGCATGCCGCTCTTTTGATAGAATCGCAGCAGGCTTCCGAGTTTATTGAGACGATTTTGATACGGAAATAACCCCTGTAGGAACACCTTGCTTACCGCACCTTTTACGCCTGTTAACGGCATTGCTTGGCGAATCTGACCGCGCGCTTCTTCAATCAGCCCGCCGACTTCCACATCCGCTGGACAGGCAGTCGTACAAGCACGGCAGTCAAGACAAGCGAAAACAGGATCCATAAACTGTTCATTCAGAGAGAGCCGCCCTTCCGCCACCGATTTAATCAAATGGACGCGGCCGCGTGGGGAATGCTGCTCCTGACCAGTAATTTCATAAGTCGGGCATGATTCTAAACACATACCACAATGTACACAATCTGCCCATTTGCTTTCATCTGGGTGATCCTTCGCCAGATAATTACTTAAGCTAGTAGTGCATGCTGGGTCTTTCTTTAACTCCGCTTCTAAAAGACTCATCATTAAATCCCTCCCACAAATCGTTTAGGATTGAGAACTCTATTCGGGTCAACCTTGGATTTGATCCCTTCTAATAGGAAGAAATGTGATGGCTTTTTACCCCAGGTGTCTACTTCCTGTCTTAAGGCAAAAGGCAAATGATTAATGACGGTGTACCCGCCAAGTTTTGTGGACAATTCTCTGGTTTGCTGAATGGCTGAAAGGATATCGTCCTTTGAACCGCTAAGGTTAATTTGGCATAAGCCGTGGCCCAATCCGCCATTGGCTTCTACCTCTAAGTTGTGAGAATCACTAAGGAGATGACTTGCTTTTATTACGTGCGTTACATCCATGTTAACCACACCAATTTTCAAAGAAGCCTGTGTTGAATCTGTGGAGGAGTTTGGTGAAAGAGAGTAAAATTGATTCCAAAAAGACTGTGCTTCTTGTTGAGAAAGAACTTTCAATTCTGAAAGGGCTGGCTGAATGCTTTGGATAAAGTTCTCTTGATAGCGTACCGATGTTTCAACATCCTCCAGACCAACCGCGATTGTGTAACAGCGTTGACCGATCAATCTTTCCGACAATGATGGACTAAGCAATTCCAGTGTTACAGGTTCCATCGTAGAATCCAGAAGCTTGGTGGCAAACGCCTTGATTTCATCCATATTTCCTTGTGGGAATAATACTAAATTCAAACTTTCATATTTAGGGAGCGGCCGAAGCTTTACGGTTACTTCAGATACCACACCCAACGTACCCATCGAACCGATAAACAATTTGTTCATATCATAACCAGCGACGTTTTTGACCACTCTTCCACCTGAACGAATCACTTTACCATCCGGGTAAACGATCCTTAGCCCAATTACAACGTCTCGTGAAGAGCCATAACCGAGCCGCTTGGGTCCGCTATCATTCGCGGCGATAATTCCCCCGATCGTTGCAGACTCTGGACAATAAGGATCGAGTGAAATTTTTTGCTTAAACTGCGTCAAATACTCCTGCAATTCCTTAAAATTGGTACCTGCCTTAACGGTTAACGTCATATCACCAACGACGTGTTCTACAATACCTTTATAGTTTGATAGGGAAAGTAAAATATCGGCTGATTCGGTTAAACCGCCAAACCCTTTTTTGGTGCCATTGCCTTCTACGTTTACCGTTTTACCATTATCATTTGCAAATTTAAGAATGCTTGCTATTTCTTCTTCTGTTTGCGGATACACCTTGACTATGCCGCTATTTCCAAGTGGATGATTTTTATCTCCTTCGATGACTCGCTCTGGTGATAACATGGCCTGTAACTCTGTTAAAAGTTCTGTGGTAATCACTACCAACACCTCCTAGTTGCGTAATAAGCAACTTAGTTTCTGCTATTTCTTAAAAAAATGAAATCACTTTGTCGGTCTGCTTAGCTTATTGTAAGGCAAGACTGTTCAAAAGCTCTTTCTCGACGTAATCCAAGTGTTCCATCATCATCTGTTTCGCATTTTCAGGTTTTCCAAGCTTAATGGATTCATAGATTTTAAAATGTTGTATTTCCATCATCTGAGCAGTGGTTGGGTTTTTCTTAATATAGTGGTGAAAATCAATCATGGCGTTCTTCATCGTTGTTGAGATAAATTCTAAAAGTTGAATAATAATTTCATTTCCTGCCGCTTTGGCGATGGCTGTATGTAACAGATAATCCGAATCCCATCCATTCATAGTTGGATTAGCGAAAATATCTGCCATTAACTGCAGATCTGCTTCTTTTCTATGTATAGCGGCAAGCTCAGCAATCCCTGGTTCTAAAATCTTTCTAACTTGATAAAGTTCACTGATATCTCTTGGTTGGGTAAGCAGCAAATGATTGTTGAAGAGTCTCGTTGAGTCAAATTCCAAAATATAGGTTCCTTCTCCCTGCTTTACATCGACTATACCTTTTCCTTTTAATGTCGTAATAGCATCACGGACTGCAGAACGGCCAACACCAAACATTTCACATAGTTCCCTGACAGAAGGAAGTTTTTCTCCCACCTGAAACGTACCGGATCTAATCATCTCCTCGATTTGCTCAGCAACAGAATCGGACACTTTCTTAGTCGAGATCTTTTGAATTTGCAAACATCTCCCCCCTTCCTTTCAGATATCACATATCTGATAAGTTTAGATTACTTTTATTAAAACACTTTTAACAAAAAAGTTCAATGAATTTTCAGAATAAAATATTTATTGATGCATGGGGACGGTTCTTTTGCCTCAAATGATGGGCGGAAACGGCTCAAGACTAAGAAGGTTCGGACGCTTCCGATTCTTTTTTAAGCGAATTTGTCCGAAGGTGCCCCAGATTCGGACACTTCCGGACTTTTTTCAGACAATTTTGTCCGAAGGTTGTCAAGTTCGGACACTTCCACTTCTTTTTAAAACGATTTTGTCCGAAGGGTACACAGGTTCGGACGCTTCCACCCCTTTTTAAAGCGATTTTGTCCGAAGGTTACACAGGTTCGGACGCTTCCACCTCTTTTTCACTCGATTTTGTCCGAAGACTGCACATCAAGTACTTCAGACTTTTTAGGAAACCTTGGTAGAGAGTATTTCTAAGTGATCTTCGACGATATTACTGCATCAAAATTTCAACCTTTAAGCTTTACTTCACAAAAAAAGACAACCATTTCAGTTGTCTTTTTGTTTGCCCGGCGGCGTCCTACTCTCACAGGGGCTTTTGCCCCAACTACCATCGGCGCTGAGAAGCTTAACTTCCGTGTTCAGGATGGGAACGGGTGTGACCTTCTCGCCATTGCTACCGGACATATTTTATTTAAGTATAATACCGGTGGTCGGGGTCGAACCGACACTCCTTGCGGAACACGATTTTGAGTCGTGCGCGTCTGCCAATTCCGCCACACCGGCATGATATGGAGGCGACAACCGGATTCGAACCGGTGGTAAAGGTGTTGCAGACCTGTGCCTTACCACTTGGCTATGCCGCCATATTGTTTGGAGCGGAAGACGGGATTCGAACCCGCGACCCCCACCTTGGCAAGGTGGTGTTCTACCACTGAACTACTTCCGCATATTGGCTGGGCTAGCAGGATTTGAACCTACGAATGACGGAGTCAAAGTCCGTTGCCTTACCGCTTGGCTATAGCCCAATAATGGAGCGGGTGATGGGAATCGAACCCACAACAACAGCTTGGAAGGCTGTGGTTTTACCACTAAACTACACCCGCATTAGATGGGGCGGCTGATGGGAATCGAACCCACGAATGTCGGAACCACAATCCGATGCGTTAACCACTTCGCCACAACCGCCATATTGATTTTTATAAAAAATTTAATTGGTGGCGGTCTGGACGGGACTCGAACCCGCGACCTCCTGCGTGACAGGCAGGCATTCTAACCAACTGAACTACCAGACCGAATTGCGGGGGCAGGATTTGAACCTGCGACCTTCGGGTTATGAGCCCGACGAGCTACCGAACTGCTCCACCCCGCGATAATAAGAAAGTATTAAGTTTACGCCATGCTAAAAGCTAACGCCTGACTGTATTAATCTTCAAAAGTATATTCAAGAAAGAGATCAATTGATACACTCTAAAATAAATAACAGTCTTATGGCGGAGGAAGAGGGATTCGAACCCCCGCGCGGTTTAACCCGCCTGTCGGTTTTCAAGACCGATCCCTTCAGCCGGACTTGGGTATTCCTCCGAATAATTGGTAGCGGCGGAGGGGATCGAACCCCCGACCTTACGGGTATGAACCGTACGCTCTAGCCAGCTGAGCTACACCGCCAAATATATGATTTCTATGGTGGAGCCTAGCGGGATCGAACCGCTGACCTCTTGCATGCCATGCAAGCGCTCTCCCAGCTGAGCTAAGGCCCCATAATTTTTTTGAAAAAATGGTCGGGAAGACAGGATTCGAACCTGCGACCCCTTGGTCCCAAACCAAGTGCTCTACCAAGCTGAGCTACTTCCCGGTGAATGAAATTTGATGGCGCGCCCGACAGGAGTCGAACCCATAACCTTCTGATCCGTAGTCAGACGCTCTATCCAATTGAGCTACGGGCGCATTATTAGTTTTATTGAAAAATTGGAGCGGAAGACGGGATTCGAACCCGCGACCCCCACCTTGGCAAGGTGATGTTCTACCACTGAACTACTTCCGCAAATAAATGGTGCGGGTGAAGGGAGTCGAACCCCCACGCCCGAAGGCGCCAGATCCTAAGTCTGGTGCGTCTGCCAATTCCGCCACACCCGCAAAAGAAGTAATTATTTGAAGTGGTGCCGGCTAAAGGACTTGAACCCTCAACCTACTGATTACAAGTCAGTTGCTCTACCAATTGAGCTAAGCCGGCATTTATGGTGGAGGATGACGGGATCGAACCGCCGACCCTCTGCTTGTAAGGCAGATGCTCTCCCAGCTGAGCTAATCCTCCATTTTTGGTGACCCCTACGGGATTCGAACCCGTGTTACCGCCGTGAAAGGGCGGTGTCTTAACCGCTTGACCAAGGGGCCATTTTAAAAATTTTATTATGGCGGAGAGCAAGGGATTTGAACCCTTGATACGCGGTTAACGTATACACGATTTCCAATCGTGCTCCTTCGGCCACTCGGACAGCTCTCCATAATATGAAAGAAGCGACAGTGAATATTTTCGCACATCTATACTTTTATATCAACGAACAATTTCTTCCAAATTCATTTTAGGGGAAGAAAAAAGACAGAAAGTAAAATTTCTGTCTTAGCCCGGCGGCGTCCTACTCTCACAGGGGCTTTCGCCCCAACTACCATCGGCGCTGAGAAGCTTAACTTCCGTGTTCGGGATGGGAACGGGTGTGACCTTCTCGCCATTACTACCGGACCTATTGAATTATAGGTTTCATTCCCTCAAAACTAGATAATGCAGAAGAAGTATAGTAAAAACGAGTGCGCCTTACTTAATAATGACTTGGTTAAGTCCTCGATCGATTAGTATCAGTCAGCTCCACACGTCACCGCGCTTCCACCTCTGACCTATCAACCTGATCATCTTTCAGGGATCTTACTAGCTTGACGCTATGGGAAATCTCATCTCGAGGGGGGCTTCATGCTTAGATGCTTTCAGCACTTATCCCGTCCGCACATAGCTACCCAGCGATGCCTTTGGCAAGACAACTGGTACACCAGCGGTGCGTCCATCCCGGTCCTCTCGTACTAAGGACAGCTCCTCTCAAATTTCCTGCGCCCACGACGGATAGGGACCGAACTGTCTCACGACGTTCTGAACCCAGCTCGCGTACCGCTTTAATGGGCGAACAGCCCAACCCTTGGGACCGACTACAGCCCCAGGATGCGATGAGCCGACATCGAGGTGCCAAACCTCCCCGTCGATGTGGACTCTTGGGGGAGATAAGCCTGTTATCCCCAGGGTAGCTTTTATCCGTTGAGCGATGGCCCTTCCATGCGGAACCACCGGATCACTAAGCCCGACTTTCGTCCCTGCTCGACTTGTAGGTCTCGCAGTCAAGCTCCCTTGTGCCTTTACACTCTGCGAATGATTTCCAACCATTCTGAGGGAACCTTTGGGCGCCTCCGTTACATTTTAGGAGGCGACCGCCCCAGTCAAACTGCCCACCTGACACTGTCTCCCACCCCGATAAGGGGTGCGGGTTAGAATTTCAATACAGCCAGGGTAGTATCCCACCGACGCCTCCACCGAAGCTGGCGCTCCGGCTTCTCAGGCTCCTACCTATCCTGTACAAGCTGTACCAAAATTCAATATCAGGCTACAGTAAAGCTCCATGGGGTCTTTCCGTCCTGTCGCGGGTAACCTGCATCTTCACAGGTACTATAATTTCACCGAGTCTCTCGTTGAGACAGTGCCCAGATCGTTACGCCTTTCGTGCGGGTCGGAACTTACCCGACAAGGAATTTCGCTACCTTAGGACCGTTATAGTTACGGCCGCCGTTTACTGGGGCTTCGATTCAGAGCTTCGCTTAGCAGCTAACCCCTCCTCTTAACCTTCCAGCACCGGGCAGGCGTCAGCCCCTATACTTCGCCTTGCGGCTTTGCAGAGACCTGTGTTTTTGCTAAACAGTCGCCTGGGCCTATTCACTGCGGCTCTTCGGGGCTATTCACCCCAAAAAGCACCCCTTCTCCCGAAGTTACGGGGTCATTTTGCCGAGTTCCTTAACGAGAGTTCTCTCGCTCACCTTAGGATTCTCTCCTCGCCTACCTGTGTCGGTTTGCGGTACGGGCACCTTTTATCTCGCTAGAGGCTTTTCTTGGCAGTGTGGAATCAGGAACTTCGGTACTATAATTCCCTCGGCATCACAGCTCAGCCTTAAGGTGAACGGATTTTCCTATTCACCAGCCTAACTGCTTACACGCACATATCCAGCAGTGCGCTTACCCTATCCTCCTGCGTCCCCCCATCACTCAAACGATAAAGAGGTGGTACAGGAATATCAACCTGTTGTCCATCGCCTACGCCTTTCGGCCTCGGCTTAGGTCCCGACTAACCCTGAGCGGACGAGCCTTCCTCAGGAAACCTTAGGCATACGGTGGATGAGATTCTCACTCATCTTTCGCTACTCATACCGGCATTCTCACTTCTAAGCGCTCCACCAGTCCTTACGGTCTAGCTTCAACGCCCTTAGAACGCTCTCCTACCGCGGACACCATAAGGTGTCCACCCACAGCTTCGGTGATACGTTTAGCCCCGGTACATTTTCGGCGCAGAGTCACTCGACCAGTGAGCTATTACGCACTCTTTAAATGGTGGCTGCTTCTAAGCCAACATCCTGGTTGTCTAAGCAACTCCACATCCTTTTCCACTTAACGTATACTTTGGGACCTTAGCTGGTGGTCTGGGCTGTTTCCCTTTTGACTACGGATCTTATCACTCGCAGTCTGACTCCCACGGATAAGTCATTGGCATTCGGAGTTTGTCTGAATTCGGTAACCCGATGAGGGCCCCTAGTCCAAACAGTGCTCTACCTCCAAGACTCTAACTACGTGAGGCTAGCCCTAAAGCTATTTCGGAGAGAACCAGCTATCTCCAAGTTCGATTGGAATTTCTCCGCTACCCACACCTCATCCCCGCACTTTTCAACGTGCGTGGGTTCGGGCCTCCATCCAGTGTTACCTGGACTTCACCCTGGACATGGGTAGATCACCTGGTTTCGGGTCTACGACTACATACTATTTCGCCCTATTCAGACTCGCTTTCGCTGCGGCTCCGTCTCTTCAACTTAACCTCGCATGCAATCGTAACTCGCCGGTTCATTCTACAAAAGGCACGCCATCACCCATGAACGGGCTCTGACTACTTGTAGGCACACGGTTTCAGGATCTCTTTCACTCCCCTTCCGGGGTGCTTTTCACCTTTCCCTCACGGTACTGGTTCACTATCGGTCACTAGGGAGTATTTAGCCTTGGGAGATGGTCCTCCCTGCTTCCGACCGGATTTCACGTGTCCGGCCGTACTCAGGATCCACTCAGGAGGGAACGAAGTTTCAACTACAGGGCTTTTACCTTCTATGGCTGGCCTTTCCAGACCGCTTCATCTACCCCGTTCCTTTGTAACTCCATGTTGAGTGTCCTACAACCCCGAAAGGCAAGCCTTTCGGTTTGGGCTGTTCCCGTTTCGCTCGCCGCTACTCAGGGAATCGCGTTTGCTTTCTCTTCCTCCGGGTACTTAGATGTTTCAGTTCCCCGGGTCTGCCTTCAATACCCTATGTATTCAGGTAAAGATACTGTTCCATTACGAACAGTGGGTTTCCCCATTCGGAAATCTCCGGATCGGCGCTTACTTACAGCTCCCCGAAGCATATCGGTGTTAGTCCCGTCCTTCATCGGCTCCTAGTGCCAAGGCATTCACCGTGCGCCCTTTCTAACTTAACCTAAAAGGTTTTACTTACTCTTAAAAATAAGAGAGAAAAACTAAAATGGCGATTACTCGGTTCTTACTTGGTTACTTCTTCTATACGATTATCTAGTTTTCAAAGAACGAAAGTTTTGAGAGATTGTTCTCTCAAAACTAAACAAACAAGAAACAATCAAACAAACATGTATGGTCTGGCTCATATGTCCAGCATATATCCTTAGAAAGGAGGTGATCCAGCCGCACCTTCCGATACGGCTACCTTGTTACGACTTCACCCCAATCATCTGTCCCACCTTAGGCGGCTGGCTCCTTACGGTTACCCCACCGACTTCGGGTGTTACAAACTCTCGTGGTGTGACGGGCGGTGTGTACAAGGCCCGGGAACGTATTCACCGCGGCATGCTGATCCGCGATTACTAGCGATTCCGGCTTCATGCAGGCGAGTTGCAGCCTGCAATCCGAACTGAGAATGGTTTTATGGGATTGGCTCCACCTCGCGGCTTCGCTGCCCTTTGTACCATCCATTGTAGCACGTGTGTAGCCCAGGTCATAAGGGGCATGATGATTTGACGTCATCCCCACCTTCCTCCGGTTTGTCACCGGCAGTCACCTTAGAGTGCCCAACTGAATGCTGGCAACTAAGATCAAGGGTTGCGCTCGTTGCGGGACTTAACCCAACATCTCACGACACGAGCTGACGACAACCATGCACCACCTGTCACTCTGTCCCCCGAAGGGAAAATTCCTATCTCTAGGAGTGTCAGAGGATGTCAAGACCTGGTAAGGTTCTTCGCGTTGCTTCGAATTAAACCACATGCTCCACCGCTTGTGCGGGCCCCCGTCAATTCCTTTGAGTTTCAGCCTTGCGGCCGTACTCCCCAGGCGGAGTGCTTAATGCGTTAGCTGCAGCACTAAAGGGCGGAAACCCTCTAACACTTAGCACTCATCGTTTACGGCGTGGACTACCAGGGTATCTAATCCTGTTTGCTCCCCACGCTTTCGCGCCTCAGCGTCAGTTACAGACCAGAAAGCCGCCTTCGCCACTGGTGTTCCTCCACATCTCTACGCATTTCACCGCTACACGTGGAATTCCGCTTTCCTCTTCTGCACTCAAGTCCCCCAGTTTCCAATGACCCTCCACGGTTGAGCCGTGGGCTTTCACATCAGACTTAAAGGACCGCCTGCGCGCGCTTTACGCCCAATAATTCCGGACAACGCTTGCCACCTACGTATTACCGCGGCTGCTGGCACGTAGTTAGCCGTGGCTTTCTGGTCAGGTACCGTCAAGGTACCGGCAGTTACTCCGATACTTGTTCTTCCCTGACAACAGAGCTTTACGACCCGAAGGCCTTCATCGCTCACGCGGCGTTGCTCCATCAGACTTTCGTCCATTGTGGAAGATTCCCTACTGCTGCCTCCCGTAGGAGTCTGGGCCGTGTCTCAGTCCCAGTGTGGCCGATCACCCTCTCAGGTCGGCTACGCATCGTCGCCTTGGTGAGCCGTTACCTCACCAACTAGCTAATGCGCCGCGGGCCCATCTGTAAGTGTCAGCCGAAACCGACTTTCAACCTTCCCTCATGCGAGGGAAGAAATTATCCGGTATTAGCTCCGGTTTCCCGAAGTTATCCCAGTCTTACAGGCAGGTTGCCCACGTGTTACTCACCCGTCCGCCGCTAATCACCAGGAGCAAGCTCCCAGTGATTCGCTCGACTTGCATGTATTAGGCACGCCGCCAGCGTTCGTCCTGAGCCAGGATCAAACTCTCCAATAAAGTTGAGTTGATTAGCTCAAAAATGTTACGTTGGCTTCGTTTCATACGAAACGAATATTATTGTTTGTTGACGTTTTTGTTTGTTTAGTTTTCAAAGAACTATCTTTGTCACTTAAGCGACAAGGATTTTATTATATCGCATTTCTACTAATCTATCAACCATCATTTTCTTCCAATTTAGGAAGTTAATGATTTGTTTCAGAAGCGACATTTATTATATTAACACATTCATTTTTACATTGCAAGAAAAAGTTTTAATTTTCTTGAAGTCAACTAAAAATAAATCATAGCTTATGTCACTCGTGTAAGTGACGGATTTATAATATACCGCGATTTTCATTTATCATCAACCTGAACTTTTTTCCAAATAATGAACGATGTATGTGCTAAGAAATTTATAATTGAAATGGGCTTATTATATAAGAAGACTGTTGAAATTTTTTAAGCTGATCGTCCAATTCATTTGCTCCCCTATTGGCACAGTGCTATTATTTTTTCATACAAACATAAAAGGTGTGGTGTCCTTGGTTAATGAAATCATCTTAAATGATACTTCCATTCGTGTGGAAAAATATAATGAAGAGATTGAGAACGGTTTACATAAAATTGATATTGAATTTAAAGTGATGAGTGAGGAGTACCACGACACTACAGTGTTGTTATATGAAGGATCCTTTGATGTAAAAGTTCCTGAAACAGGTTTAGTGTTTAGAGGCACCATTCAGCAATATTCCACTTCGATCACGAACTTATATGAAAAAGGACAAGTAGGGATTTTTACATTAACTTTGCTTGAATTGAAGAATTAAGAAAGAAGGCATCGCGCAGTGAAAATAAGCATATTAGATCTATCTCCCATCTCCTCCAACCAAACAGCAAAAGAGGCATTGGATGAATCGTTGAAGCTAGCCCAAGCAGGAGATGAGTTAGGGTACACACGGTATTGGATTTCCGAACATCATGATTTGCCGGGTCTGGCTTGCTCTGCACCTGAAGTGATGATCAGTTATATTGGCGCCAATACCAATCGGATTCGCATCGGTTCTGGGGCTGTATTATTGCCACATTATAAACCATATAAGCTGGCCGAGGTTTATAATATGTTGGCTACCCTATATCCGAATCGGATTGATATAGGTATTGGTCGTGCACCGGGCGGGTCAGCGGAAGCAACGAATGCTTTATCCGATAACTTTTTACAACAGGTTTGGAAAATGCCTGACTTAGTTAAAGAACTGCTTCACTTTTTAAAAAATGATTTTCCTGAAGAACACGAGTTTTCAAAAGTAAAGGCCTCTCCCCTGCCAGAATTGCCGCCAATGCCGTGGATTCTTGGTACAAGTAAAAAAAGTGCCCTGCTTGCTGCTGAACATGGCTTAGCATATGCATTCGGCCAGTTCATGAGCGACAAAGACGGAGCAGACATCATCCAACAATACCTTGATGCCTTTCAACCGAATAAACACAGTCAATCCCCTCATGTATTGTTAACTGTTTCAGTGGTTTGTGCGGAAACGACTGAAAAAGCAGAGGAAATCGCGTTGAGTAATTTTATTTGGGCATTGCAAAAGGAAAATGGCGAAGGTCTGTATGTGCCTTCTATCCAGGAAGCCAAGCAATACGAACTCAATGAAAAAGAACTAGAAAAACTAGCAGCGGTGAAAAAGAGAATGATCATCGGCAATCCACTGGAGGTAAAAAGGAAACTTGAGCAGTTACAAGCTTCATATAATGCGGATGAAATTATGATTTTAACGATTACTCATTCTCCGAAGGACCGCATTAAATCCTATAGACTTATCGCTGAAAAAGTACTTTTATAACTGTTTAATACGGGTCTATTGAAAAGAGACCATTATTTCGATGGTCTCTTGAAATGAAGTTATTATTTTTGTGTTTGCCCCGCTATTTGTCGTAATAATTGATTAAGAGAATTTAACTCCTCTTCAATTTCAGATAGTCGTTTTTCCAACGGTGCTATGTTTCCTTTTACATACTCTAATTTTTCTAGATTATGTTGCAACTGTAAGTATTCGTCTTTCAACTCTAAAATTTTATACTCAATCTGTTTTTTATCCATTATCGGTTTCACTCTCCATAAGTCTTAAATCTTCTTTCTATGATTACAAATCCGATGTATTTTCGCTACTAATCTGCCCAGTTGCTTTAGTCCCTAAAAAAAGAACCGCCCGCAGGCGGCTGTAGATTTAATTAACTACCTAGTTGTAGTTGCTAAAGTTGCTTCAGGTGTTGTTACCTTGTCATAGAAGTCAACGAATTTGTCACGCTCATCACTATTTCGATAAGCCATTGCCACCCGCGGATGCTCATTAAGGACACCAGAGATCATATAAGGAATGATATAGCCCCATTCCCATTTTTCTCTCATTTCTAACATGTGCTTTTCGATTACACCAAGTAACGGTTTAAGTTCATAGCTGGGTTTTTTTATGTAGCTGACAAGAAGCTCTGTATTGCAGTTCCCTGCCGCCCGTCCCATGCCGTAAACAGATGAATCCAGGAAGGTAACTCCATTTTGATGTGCAGTCAATGTATTGGCAAATGCTAACTGCAAATTGTTATGTGTATGAATACCAAGCTGCTTGTTAGGGAGCATAGCTTGAAACTTTTTCACTTGATGCGCAATATCTGCCGGATCTAAACTTCCAAAAGAGTCAACAATATACACAACATCTACTGGACTTTCTTTGACCATTTCCATGGCTTCAATAAGCTTCTGTTCAGGCACACTGGACAAAGCCATAATATTGAGTGAAGTCTCATATCCTAAATCATGGAACATTTGGACAAGCTCCAGCCCTTTGTCCACTTCACGGATATAGCAGGCTACCCGGATCATGTCCAACACACTTTGCTCGCGAGGCAGGATATCGTTGGGATCGACACGACCAATATCTACGAGAGCAGATAGCTTCGTGAACTTTTTCTCAGGAATGATTTCTTTCAGAAATTGATCATCTAGAAATCTCCATGGATTAGGCTCAGTTGCATTCAGTAGCTTTGCGGAGTTTTTATAGCCAATCTCCATATACTCAACGCCGGCCGCACTTAGTCCATTATATAAATCCTGGACAAATTCGACACTGAAATCCCAATTGTTAACTAAACCCCCATCACGGATCGTACAATCTAGTATTTTGCTGCGATGTTCCATAATTTTAAATTCCCCCTGTGGTTATGCTCATTAGTTATATAATTATAATTATAATTTGAATATATATACCATGTTCCTTTTATTGGTGTCAAACTTACATTTCAACACTTCCGGAAATATTTGATAATATTAGTTACAGCATTTCTATATTAATATTCCTATTATTTTTTCACTTGGCCCCAATATTTTGACGCCGCATCTGTCTATTTCTTTGTAATTCACTTTGTTTCCATATGTATTTTTGCATATATACCCGTAGCACGTCATTCATTGACTTACCATTCTTTTCAACAGCATCTAAAAAACCTTGTAATATCTTTTCTGGTATTTCAAAATTTACTTCTACATTTTTGTTTCTTAGTTCCTGACACATTAATATACCTCCTGACAGACCGATATATCCATTTTTCCTGGGTAGTCACAAAGGGATGAATATTTAGAATATTTTATAAAAACTATCATATCAGTTGAAAACGCGTACATTTTCATATACTTTTCGACAAATTACGACATGATTTTAGAATCCATAATGCAGCGGGATTTCCTCATGCATCATTGAGGCATGAGAACCGTCCCCGTGCATCAGATTTTTGTTGACAGAAAATCAGAACAGGTGTATCTTTACTGTTAATTAAATATTTTTGAATATTCTTATCAAGAGAGGTGGAGGGACTGGCCCTTTGAAGCCTCGGCAGCAGACACGTTAGTACTGTGCCAATTCCAGAAGCGAGTGCTTGAAGATAAGAAGAGATTTGTAATGTCTATTACCCCCTCTTCTTATTTATGAGAAGAGGGTTTTTTAGTACACCGAGAAAGAAGGAATAATTAATGACAACGACACTAGTTAAAACTCCATTTAAAGCTGACCATGTAGGGAGTTTCCTTAGAACAGAACCAATTAAAGAAGCAAGAAAGGCTTTTGCAAATGGGGAGATTAATGCAGCTGCCCTGAAGGTTGTTGAGGATCAAGAAATTGAGAAATTGGTTCAAAACCAAATTGAGGCAGGCTTAAAATCCATCACAGACGGTGAGTTTAGACGTTCGTGGTGGCACCTGGACTTCTTGGCAGGTTTGGAAGGTGTAGAGTTCTTTGAAAATGAATATATCAGCAACTTCAAGGGTGCTCAAACGAGAAATAGCGCTATTAAAGTAGTGGGCAAAGTCGACTTTAATGATCATTATATGCTGGAGCATTTCAAGTTTTTAAAGCAGGCAGTTGAAAAGTATGGCGATGGCAGTCAAGTGGCGAAGTTCTCGATCCCTAGCCCGAACATGTTGTTTACGAGAATTCAGGGCGATGAGTACTACAATGGCAACAGTGAGCAGTTTTTCAAAGATACCGTAGCTGCTTATCAAAAAGCCATCCAGGCTTTCTATGATGCTGGCTGCCGTTACTTGCAATTAGACGACACATCTTGGATTGATTTTGTTTCAGAAGAGCGGATCAATGCAGTGGTTGAAAAAGTTGGCTTGGATGTACATGAAATCATTAAAACCAGAGTAAGTGCAATCAATGAAACCATTGCCAATAAGCCGGAAGATTTGACAATTACCATGCATATTTGCCGCGGCAACTTCAGATCTACCTACATCACAAGCGGCGGGTACGATCAAATTTCCGATGCCATTTTCGCTGAGCTAAATGTGGACGGGCTATTCTTAGAGTATGATGATCAACGTTCTGGTGACTTCGAACCTTTAAAAGGCTTCAAGCGTCCTAACCTAACCGTTGTACTAGGATTATTTACATCTAAATTCCCAGAGCTTGAGGATCCAGAATCCATTAAAGCGAGAATTAAAGAAGCTAGTCAATTCATTCCATTGGAAAACTTGGCAGTTAGCCCTCAATGCGGTTTTGCCAGCACGGAAGAAGGAAACATTTTAACTGAAGAAGAACAATGGAATAAGATTAAACATGTTGTAAATATTGCTAAGGATGTTTGGGGAACCATTTAAACCCTATCTGAAAGGCCGCCTTCCATTTGGATTATGGAAGGCGGCCTTTTTTTGATTGGCTGTTTTTGTAAACAATGTGTCTCTAAGATACCATCTGAATTAGGAAATTTACCCAAACACTTGGGTGCCTATTGGTTGCCCTTGCCAACCATTTTGTTCGGTTTCAGTCATCCATACCCTTTATTGGTTACCGTACCACCGTATTTTTTTTCAGTTTCGGTCACCCATACCCTTTATTGGTTACCGGATTGTCTCATTTTTTGGGGGGGGCGGTCACCCATACGCTTTATTGGTTACCGTACCAACATATTTTTTTCGGTTTCGGTCACCCATACCCTTTATTGGTTACCGTACCAACATATTTTTTTCGGTTTCGGTCACCCATACCCTTTATTGGTTACCGTACCAACGTATTTTTTTCGGTTTCGGTCACCCATACCCTTTATTGGTTACCGTACCAACGTATTTTTTTCGGTTTCGGTCACCCATACCCTTTATTGGTTACCGTGCCAACGTATTTTTTTCGGTTTCGGTCACCCATACCCTTTATTGGTTACCGTACCAACATATTTTTTTCGGTTTCGGTCACCCATACCCTTTATTGGTTACCGTACCAACGTATTTTTTTCGGTTTCGGTCACCCATACCCTTTATTGGTTACCGTACCAACATATTTTTTTCGGTTTCAGTCACCCATCTCCTTTATTGGTTACCGGATTGTCTCATTTTTGGGGGTTCGGTCACCCATACCCTTTATTAGTCGCCTAATTATCTTATTTTTTCCAGAACAGGCGATCAACAATAAGCTATTCTTTCCTTCTTGAAGCAGTCTTTAAATAAAATGCAACAAACTTCTCGGAATCAAGCTCTCGATATTACTGTTTTCTAAATTTATATCTACGTTTCTATTTTAAATAAATCTTTCGCTTTTCTAAATATTGAATAATCTGTTAACATAGAATGATAAAATCTTAGATTAGATTTACATAACTGGAGGAATGACTAACTATATGGGGGATTTCATACAAAAGGCAGAGGATAATCAAGAAGTGCTTTCTCGTTCCAAACGAGTATGGATGGCGATTGTTCTCGGTTCACTTGCAGCATTCGGCCCTTTATCCATTGATATGTATTTACCGGCCCTGCCAAATATCGCAAAGGATTTCCATACCAACGCATCTTCTGTTCAACTCAGCCTGTCGCTTTTCGTGCTTGGTTTAGCATCAGGGCAGCTGCTGAATGGGCCTATCAGTGATGTAGCCGGTCGCCGAAAACCACTTTTGGTTGGGTTAATGATTTACTTTATCGTCTCCCTTTTATGCGTATTTAGCCCTTCCATTTGGGGGTTGATTATCTTGCGGCTCATCCAGGGCTTTGCCGGATCAGCAGGAATTGTGATTTCGAGGGCGATTGTTAGAGATTTATATTCAGGAACTGAATTAACCAAGTTTTTTGCACTCCTTGCATTGGTGAACGGGCTTGCCCCTATCCTTGCTCCGATTATTGGCGCGCAGTTGCTTAAGGCGTTTCCCTGGCAAGGTGTCTTTATTGTTTTAAGTATCATTGGAATCGTAATGTTTTTTGTCATTCTATTTGGACTGCCGGAAACACTGCCTAAAGAAAAGCGTTCCGCCGGCGGCATGAAGAATACATTTAGACCTTTTTTAAACCTAATCAAGGATCGAAGCTTTATGGGCTATGCTCTAGCGCAAGGCTTAGTCTTTGCTGGCATGTTTGCGTACATTTCAGGTTCTCCCTTTGTCGTACAGGATATTTATGGTGCCTCCCCGCAAATGTTTAGCTTGATCTTTGCGATCAACGCAATCGGGATCATGACCATGAGTCAAACGACAGGCAGGTTGGCAGGGAGAATCCCTGAAGCTAAACTGTTCAAATTTGGATTAGGAATGTCCGCAACAGGCGGGATCGTTTTACTGCTTCTTTTATTTTTACAGGCAAAGCTAATTTTCGTTTTGATTCCATTATTTTTCGTTGTATCCAGTGTAGGAATGGTAAATACAGCAGGCTTCTCCCTGGCCATGCAAACACAAGGAAAAAATGCCGGTAGTGCTTCTGCCTTACTGGGTGTTACTTCATTTACCTTTGGTGGATTTTTCGCTCCCCTAGTTGGAATAGGTGGAGGACAGACGGCCATTCCGATGGGCGTAGTGATTGTTTGTGCCGGTTGTGGGGCAGTGTTATTGTATTGGATTTTAGTAATGAGAAACCGAAAAGAGCTGGAAAATAAGATTCGCAATTAAATGTGCTGGTTTCGCAAATAAAACTCGTAAATTCGGAAATAAATGTGCTGGTTTCACAAATTAAGCCTGAACTTACATCAAAAAAGGGTAATATCATTCTTTGCGACATCAATTTTATATAAAGAAGCAACAATATTTACGAAAACAGCCTTTTTTTACTTCCTATTTTGAAAAAACGACCTTCCATTCATTACGATGGAAGGTCGTTTTTTTATTTCCCTTCAAACCAGCGGCGAGCGTTATCAACCATCATAAGGTTAATTTGTTCCTCCGTTACTCCACTCACTTTCAATTCTGGAATAATCTCTTCAAGCACATAGGTCATCGTCCATTTTGGGAGCACATGCTCAAGTAGTCCTTCAGGATACCAATCAAAGGAGCAGCAATGATCCTGCGATAAAAACATACGATCAGCATAGCCTTGCTTCGCGAGTTCGATAACGGTCGTGTTTCTATTTTCAGTTGTACACTCAGCGGTTAAGCCATAACGGTCCATGCCGATAAATACCCCATGGTCGAGCACCTTTAATATGTACTCCATGTTATCGGTATCCCCCGTATGACCAATAAGAATCCGCTTCGGATCCACTCCCTCTTCAAGAAGGATGTCAATTTGGTTTAAGCCGGTTCCGGTTCCTGGATGAGAATGTGTCATAATCGGTACACCAGTCCGCTTTTGAGCGCGAGCAACGGCGCGAATAACCTTCTCAACATCAGGGGTGACCCCTTGTGCATCCGTGGCACATTTTAAGAATCCTGCTTTAATGGATGTGTTTTGAATTCCGACTTCAGTATCGCGGACAAACAAATCAGCCATATAGTCGATATCACGATTTTGGAAATGAGGTGGGATATAGTGAAAGGAGTAGATTCCTGTTGCTGCGATGATTTGAACCCCCGTCTCGCGGGAGACTCTCTCAATAAAGCGGATGTCACGGCCAAGTTCCATGACAGTTGGATCACAGATGGTTTTCACGCCGAGTGCTTTTGCTTTGTTTACTTGCGCTACTGCTCTAGCAAACTCTTTCTCCTCATCATACAAATGGGGAAACTGCACGAATACAGACTCAGAGCGAATACGCATGTGCTCATGGATTAGCGTTAAACCCAGTTCGGAAGAATCAACTTGTCCAGTAACAGAATTAATAGGTGCCATTCCATACTCCCCTTTCATCCTCGGTCCATTGAAATTTTTTTAAAAAATTAATCCATAACCTAAGTCTCTAGTCCCAAAAATGTTAACGCTTTCGAATCAGGGCATAAAAAATTGCATACCTGGTACTAATCTCTTTGGCCCATTTTTAAAAGGTTATGAATTAACTGATTGATTTAGTACCAAGCCTCTTGATAGTCAATTATTTTTTTGTAAAAAATTTCATAATCGTAAATAATCTTGAATTCTTGTAGGTTATTATTTTTCTACTGAAAAAAATTAACCGAATTACTAGAATATTCCGTTATCGTTGTATTATTATTATAACTGTAAACGATTTCAACGGAAGCTTTTAACAAAATCTATTTGGTGGTGATTTGTTCAATGTTTACACGTCATTTTGAATTCTGGCCAGAACGGCTGCCGAAAACTTTACCTATTCCTGAATCAACCATTTACGACAACCTGGAAATGACGACAAAGCGTTATCCGAATAAGACGGCAATTATTTTTTACGGAACTGAAATCACCTATAAACAACTAAACACAGAAGTTAATAAACTAGCAGGGTATCTGCAGAAAGAGCTTGGTGTAGCAAAAGGCGACCGCGTAATGCTGTACATGCAAAATTCACCACAGTACATTATCGCCTTTTACGCGATATTACGGGCGGACGCTGTCGTAGTGCCAATTAATCCAATGAATGTGAAGGATGAAGTGGCATTTTATTTATCAGATTGCGATGCCAAAGTGGCGATTGTGGGGCAAGAATTAATTCAGGAAATTGAACCGTGTTTTGAATTCACTCCTCTTAAGCAGATTATTGTTGCAGCCTATTCGGACTATGCCCAAACCGGTTTGGACTACACTGTCCCTCCTGCCGTGGCGGCACCAAAAGAAAGATTTGAATCATTAGCGATTATTGATTGGAATGAAGCACTAACAGCAGGCTTAGAAGCTGATCCTAGCAAGGCAACATGCGATGATTTATGCTGCCTACCTTATACTTCGGGAACGACCGGCAAACCAAAAGGCTGCATGCACACACATAAAACCTTGCAATCTACTCTTCTAGGCGGAATTGTATGGTCACAGTCAACACCTGCTGATATTGGTTTGTCAACACTTCCCCTTTTCCACGTGACCGGCTTGCAGCATAACATGAATGGACCGATCTCTCTTGGTTCCACGATGGTGATGATGACTCGCTGGGACCGGGATGTTGCCTTAAAATTGATCGATCGCTATCGGTGCACAAGATGGACGAACATTTCAACGATGGTCGTTGATTTATTGGCGCACCCAAATCTCAAAGACTATTCAATCGATTCGCTGAAGATGATTAGCGGCGGCGGTGCTCCCCTTCCTGAAGCAGTCGGCCAAAAGCTTTTAGAGCTGACAGGGCTTCGCTATGTAGAAGGATATGGGCTAACCGAGACCATTTCACAAACGCATCAAAATCCAGTTGACCGCCCGAAGATGCAGTGCTTGGGAGTGCCGCAGTTTGATGTGGACGCCCGCGTCGTTGATCCCGTAACATTAAAAGAACTAGGCCCTGACCAACAAGGCGAAATCATTGTCAATGGACCGCAAGTGTTAAAAGGCTACTGGAACAGGCTTGAGGAAACCAAGAATTCCTTTGTAATGATTGAAGGGAAGGAATTTTTCAGAACAGGCGACATCGGCCGCTATGATGAAGAAGGCTATTTCTTCCTGGTCGACCGGGTCAAACGGATGATTAATGCCTCCGGTTTCAAAGTTTGGCCTGCGGAAGTGGAAAATACATTGTATAAACACCCATCTGTTCAGAACGCCTGCGTCATCGGTGTTCCCGACCCAAGACGCGGCGAGACCGTTAAGGCGTTTATCGTGTTGAACTCTCAAGGAAAAGGAACTTCGGAAGAGGAAATTATCGCATGGTCCAAAGAGCACATGGCCGCCTATAAAGTTCCGAGGATTGTTCAATTTTTAGAAGAACTGCCGATGTCAGGCAGCGGGAAAATCCTGTGGAGGAAGCTGCAGGAGATGGAAGAAGAGAAAGTGAAATAAGTTTTACTGAATGACATAAGAAATGACGTATGAATTGCATACGTCATTTTCTTGTTATATCAAGTTTATTTACCTTGCTTAACCTAATAATAACAAAATTTTAATGGTAATCTTTTAAAGGTTATAGAATTCTGTTGAACTTGGTATCTTTCCTTTATATTAAATACTTCTTTTTCAGTATAGAATTTAATTTTTCTGAACTTAAAAACATGACTGCAACAAAAATAACGATACAAATTGGGAAGATCCCTATTGTTGATTGAGATGCTATGAAACCGAGAAGCGGCGGCATAAAGGTAGTGCCTGTATAAGCAACAGCCATTTGATATCCCATAATCGTCTGGGAATGCTTCTTCCCGAAGCGTGTCGGTGTTTCATGTAACATACACGGAAAAATCGGCGCCAATCCCAATCCAATCAAAATAAAACCGACAAGTGAGAAAATGGATGGCAATGGCAGGAAAAGAAAGGCAGCGCCGACTAATGCGATGATTTGCCCCGTCCGAATAAGAGCTAGATTACTAATCTTAAATGTAATAAAGCCTGTTATAAATCTACCAACTGTGATTCCTCCGTAATAAAAGGAAACCCATTGGGCTGCAAGTGCTGCGGGTAACTCCTTAACATTGACCAAAAAGCTGCTTCCCCAAAGGCCCACTGTTGCTTCAACCCCACAATAAAACAAGAAGGTTGCAAGAGCTAGTTTTACGCCTTTAATTTGTAAAGGTTGAACATTTTTAGCATCTTGGTCATAAGAATCTTCCGGTGCCTTATTTATATCGATATAGCTGTATTTTGCCACTCTGTTCCACAATGGCAAAGTGAGGAAAAGGATGATCACTAACGCAAACTGAATTCCGGAAATAGCGAAATATCCGTTTCTCCAAGAATTTTGGCCCGAAATAAACTGAGCCATAATGATAGGACCAAGAGTGGCTCCGACTCCCCAAAAACAATGCAGCCAGCTCATATGGTGTGCCTTATAATGGACAGCGACATAATCGTTTAATCCCGCATCAACTGCTCCCGCTCCCAATCCTAGTGGTATCGCACATACCACTAACCAACCGACCGATGGTGCAAAATGAAATCCCAGCAAAGCACAAGCTGTCATCAACACACTGACAAATGCTACCTTGCCAGTCCCGAACCGTTTCAGTACTTTTCCGCTAACTAAACTTGAGATAATGGTCCCGCCTGCAATCGTCATAAAAAGGAATCCAGCTGTATCAAGACGTGCCCCTAAATCTGATTGCATGACAGGCCACGCTGCCCCTAACAATGAGTCAGGTAAACCCAAGCTGATAAAAGCTAAATAAATGATAATTAAAAGGAATGTTGTCATGTTTAAACCTCGCCTTAAATATTTAGGTGTCAATCGGACCTTAGTTGATTGTCCCATTCATCATGAGATCAAGTCCAAGACTCTGTAATCCAGATAAATAATCTTGCTTCCAATCACCTATGGTAAGCTCTGGGAGATGTTCTGAAGGAAAATATTTTGAGCACCCGATGGCGATTTTGTTTATTAATTCTTTTTCTATTTCATCACCACAAAAAATGACGGTATGGGGGTTAATAATAGCTACAAATGATGCCATTAATCTGCAAATCGCATCAATCTTATCATCCTCATAGAATGCTAGTTTCTTAGACCCACTACCACTTGCCAGTGCTTGTCCGAAATTTCGGTCCTCATACATTGGGACGAATGAAACCTCTCCTGTAAAAAATGTACTTCCCCGCACCAAATCACCATTGATCATAATTCCTGCACCTGGGCCATTTTGACCCGAATACAAATAGATAAGCGATTGCTCGTCCTTCATACCTCTAGTATTGTGATATCCGAGAACAGCAGCATTCATATCGTTCTCTACTACAACAGGTATTGAAAAATGTTCTTCATAGTATCTTTTTAAATCAAAATTTTGAAACTGCTCATACCCTGGAATATAAAAAATTCGTCCACGATCAACCGAACCAGGAACGCCAATTGCCATAGAACTGATTTTGGGATATTTAGTAATAATGTTTTCAATCCACTCAGTTAATAAATTTAAACCATCATCTTTTAATACACTCGGAGCTTTTCCTTGTTCCTTTACTTCTCCAACACAATTAAAAATTGTATAGTTAGTCTCCGTTTGTTCTAAAAATATGGCCAGACCTAACATATACTCAGGGTTGTATGTAAATCTTTTTGCTCTTCTCCCACCACTAGAATCATCTAAACCGACTAAAACAATTTCCCCATCCTTCTCCATCTGTGCTAAGAACTTACTTATTGTCGGGATACTAATTTCTAATTTATCGCTTAGTTCTAGTTTTGTTGCACTACCAAGCTCCAAAAGAGTTGAACGAATACCCCGAAGGATGATCTTCTTCATAGATTTTGGAGTAGCTAATATCTCATTCATTGAATTCACCACCTAAGATCACTTTTTAAAATACTTTTTAAAGTTGTTTAATAAGTTGCTGATAATATATCATATAAATATTTGTTTTGCTAATATTGTCCCTTAACTAACTGATAAGTTGATTATAAAAATAAAAAAACTCGTCAAAAATCAGACGAGTTTTCCTTTGCCATTTAATAAGTTATTTTAATATTAGAAGCCCTTTTTTCCGAAACAAACCAAGGATTCAAATAGGTCATCCGATACACTAAAGTTTGCTAGGATCCCTTTATCCTCCGATTGATCAAATTTTAATCGAATCCACTGCTCCACTGCCAAAACTCGACGGCCATCCTGTTTCTGATTTAAATCGTATTGAGCTTCTTCGAGTAAATAAACCCCAGAGAAAACATCATACATAATGTCTGCTAATTTTTTCGCTAATGCATTTTGTGTGTAATCATCCTGGTTTAATACGTGGTCAATTAATTTTTCAAGACGTTCTACTTCTTTATTAAAAAATGATGTTAAATCTTGAACCGCTGGATGAGAAATAGTATTTAATACATCCCTAAGATTGTGAACGAATACACTGCTGCCGACCTTCGATAGCGTTTTCAACAATTCAAGGGATTGGATGTTTGCTGTTCCCTCCCAAACAGGATTGACGATGGCATCACGAATTAATCTAGGTGTCACATATTCCTCAATATACCCGTTGCCGCCGTGAAGTTCTAGGGAGTCTTTGGCAGCAGAAACACCTAACTCACTGCCCCGATATTTTAATAAAGAAAGTAATATGCGTAACAAAGAATATTTACTTTCATTTCTAATATCATACGTGTGCACTTCATCGAAAAGTTTTATGGTTTGTGCTGCTGTAGCCCAACCCGCTTCGATTTCTGTGATCATATTAACCAATGTTTCTCTGACCATTGGGAATTTGTTAATCGTTTGCCCAAACGCTTCACGATGTGCAGTATAGATTGCTGCTTCTAGAAAGCCTCTTCTTGCAATAGCAATGCCACTTAATCCAGTCCCAAGACGGGATACATTCAAAGCCTCAGCCATATATTTGAAGCCTTTTTCTTCCTCGCCAATCAGGTATCCAATGGCATTATTTAATACCAACTCACCACTGGCAACCGCACGGACACCAAGTTTATCTTTCAGACGACGAATCGTTACATTGTTTCTATTTCCATCCGGTAAGGTGCGCGGGACAAGGAATAGCCCCAAACCTTTCGTGGATGGCTTATCATTGACGCGCGCTAACACAATGGCTACTTCAGCATCACAGTTACTGGCAAACCACTTTTCACCAGATAACAAATAATGATCGCCATTTTTAATCGCCCTAGTTTGGGCGGCACCTACATCGGAACCACCTTGAATTTCTGTTAAAAACGTAGCACCTTCAGCAAAATTGTCAGAATCCCAGGATGCGAGACGGGATAAGTACTCGGCTTTTTGCTGCTCTGAACCGAACTTTTCTAGAACAAAAGCAGTAGATTGGGATAAACCAACTGGACAAGTAAATCCCGGTTCGGTTTCGCACAATAAATATATTAAAATGGTATTAACCAAAAATGGGATCTTTTCAGGTGCATTTTGATCATAGCGATAGGCGACAACACCTGTACCATACCCTTCCTTGACGGTTTGCCTGTACCCTTCGTTATACCAGACTTGATTAATTTCTTCGCCCTTCTTATTATACCTGATTAATTTCGGAGCACCTTCGCGATCAGTATGAACAGCCCTACGATCCATAGGACCTGCTGCAAGGGCACCTGTTTTCTTAAATTGTTCCTCGACGTAATGAAGGACAGCCTCTGATAAATACCGTTCTGCATATCTTGTTAAAATTGGATCATCGCTATACCAGTTCGCATCGTTCCCGTTTTCCCACAAGGAATAATCAATTTTTGTTTCTTCCTTAATCGTGGATTTATTCATTCCCTACATCTCCTTTACTTTATGTTTTAAAATTTTCCCCTTGCACTATGTGGCAGCTCGTTCACTATAGAATAAATACGTGGAATTTTATAATCTGCTAGATAACCAGACAGGTACTTCTTCAATTCCTTCTCATCAATCGTTTGATCCTCATTAAGAACAATCATCGCCTTGACGGTTTCTCCCCAGACTGGATCGGGAACACCTACAACACAGGCTTGATAAACAGCTGGATGCTTGGCAAGAACCTCTTCTATTTCGCGTGGATAAACGTTAACGCCCCCAGGTATAATGACATCCTTTTTCCTATCAACAATAAATAAGTAGGCATCATCATCTTTGTAAGCAATATCCCCTGTATAAAGCCACCCGTCCTTTATTGTTTGATCTGTTGCACAAGGGTTATTGTAATAGCCAAGCATCACGAAAGGACCTTTTAATAGGACCTCACCATATTCCCCAACTTCTGATTCAGTTCCATCCTCTTGAACAATCTTCATTTCCATATTTAAGGCAGGGTTTTTCCCTATACTTCCTCGTTTGTTTGAGTGTTCATGAGGTCTAAGCAAACATCAGTTGGGCCCCGCCTCCGTCAATCCAATTTGTTTGGATAAATATTTACATTTCTTTCTTATAATCCGTATATGGTACTCATATTTTCCTCTACTTACGTTTCTTCATATCTTTTTCGGTAAACAATAATTTCAGCTTTCAGACTCTGCAATTCGAGAATTTTCTCATCAAGTTCTTTGAGTTTTTTATCTGTATATTCTAAAATTTTTCGTTTTTCTTCTTGCCCAGTTGGATTACTCTCGTAAAGATCAACCATTTCTTTGATCTCTTCAAGCTTAAAGCCCTGGCGTTTTCCACGGAGGATTAACTTTAATCTTAATCGTTCCTTTTCGGTAAAATAGCGATGCTGGTTATTGTCGGTTCTTTCCTCTGATTTCAATAGCCCAACTTCTTCATAGTAACGAATGGTTCTGGAACTAATATCAAACATAGAGGCAATTTCATTTATCGAGTACCTTTCTTTTCTATTCAAAAATCACGATTCCCCTTTTTTGTCATTTCGCAATGTAATTAGGTTTTTTAGGTTAATGTTTACGTTAACTGGAACTTTCTTATTAAGAGTATCATGTGGATTTCAATTTGTCAAAATATTATTTATTTTCCAAATAATTATATTATAATATGACGGAAAATGAAAAAACCTTCTCGGAATATAAATGAGAAGGTTTTTATTAATAAACGGATGTTATTTTTTTATAAGAATCTAGTTTCGTATCATGATTCAGTGCTAACAAGCTGTTTCATTTCTTTTAACTTGGCAGTCAGCTCCATAAACCACTCTTCATCACCTGTAGACAATGCCAGGTCTATTAGGAATCGAGTTTGCTCCTTATTTGTGGCTGTAGAGACAGGCAGTTTCTTCACCTGTTTGCTTAAAATCGGAATAGTTTTTCCAATGGTCTCTGTATTGTCACTTCTAATGACCGTTACTTTAACCACTCCTTCTAGAATATCCATTGATTCTATAAAACCAAGGATTAATTCACCATCCCATGAAGTTCCCTTAATCCAATCACCTGTTTTTAAACTAGAACGATCGTTCGGCACCATAACTGGTCACCTCCTAATTATTTAGTGTTATAGTATGAAGTTGCAGCCATATAGGATACGCAATCTGTAATGTTTTTTATTACACTTTCAACAAAAAGAAAACTTAAGAAAATCAACAATCACAGCCCTTGCATTGATTAATAAGATCGACAATTTCCTTTATGGTATAGTCCTTTAAATACTCCCCAAGGTGTTCTTCAGCACCCAAAAATATTTTAAACAGGACTGTATGCATATTCGCGCCCACTATGCACTTTTCATTTGAATCAGGACACTTTGGCTGCAATGCACCTTCAGAGGTGATCTTATAGATATCCCAGAGAGTAACTTCATTTAAATCCAGTGCAAAAATAAATCCGCCGCCGATTCCTTCTTTTGATTTTATAAATCCATTTTTTTTCAACAGACTAAGCACTTTACGAATCCGTACCGGGTGCACTCCGGCACTATCGGAAATGGCTTCACTTGTTGACATTCGGTCAGGCTGTAGTGCGAGATATGTTAAACTGTGTATGGCTAGTGTGAAATCGCTGTTCATAACCTGGCCTCCTCAAAAAAATGCTAATCTTACTATTTCTATGTCTTATTTTAAATAAATTATTGTACTGTAATAGTAAACGTTACAGATTAGCTTGTCAAATTTAAACATTCCACTGTTTTTTCACTTGTTCTTCTGCTAACTGTTTAATTTTTTCCCATTTCATATCTTTTTTCACAATAACATTGGTCTGATAATTTCTTTCTTTATATTGAACTGTTACGAAAACTTCAATCATTTTATTCTTCCTCCATTCTATTGATTTGCCGCCTTTTGCAATTCCATGCTCAAAAATGAACGAACCCTGCGCGGCAGAAAGCTGCGAATTTCTTCCTCGTTATATCCAACCTGTAATCGTTTTTCATCCAATATAATTGGCCGGCGCAGCATTTTCGGGTTTTCGATTATTAATTTATAAAATTCGTTGAGCGGAAGCGTATCAAGATCTATATTTAATTCCTGGAATGTCTTTGAATTAGTTGAAATGATTTCGCTGGTCCCCTCTTCAGTCAAACGAAGAATCGATTTAATTTCATCAACAGAAAGCGGCTGAGCTAATACATTTCTTTCTATATAATCAATCTGATGCTCCTCAAACCAAGCCTTCGCTTTACGGCAGGAAGTACAGCTCGGAGTCGTAAACAATGTCACCATACCACTAATCACTCCTTAATTAATAAATGTAATAAAAATCCTTACAGTTTATACTGTAATATTAATATTTACAGTTGATTTTGTCAACCCTATTATGATGCATGGGGACGGTTCTTATGCATCATTTATTTTTGACACACGAGAACCGTCTGAGATCGCTGAAAAACATTCCAAAGTAGGGGTTCTTAAAGACAAAACGGCCTCGGTTGAGAGTGGAAATGTTTTTAAAAAGCCATCTATTCTGCCCTGAGTACAAGAAAAAGTGTCGCACCGGTAAAAATAAGCGGTCTATTCTGCCCATGAGCACAAGAAAAGTGCCGCACCGGTAAAAATAAACCGGTCTATTTTGCCTGTGTGCACAAGAAAAGTGTCGCGACGGTAAAAATAAGCGGTCTATTCTACCTGTGAGCACAAGAAAAGTGCCGGGACGGTAAAAATAAACCGGTCTATTCTGCCCGTGTGCACTAGAAAAGTGCCGCACCGGTAAAAATAAGCGGTCTATTTTTACCGTGTGCACTAGAAAAGTGCCGCGACGGTAAAAATAAACAGGTCTATTCTACCCGTTTGCACAAGAAAAGTGTCGCACCGGTAAAAATAAGCAATCTATTCTACCCGTTTGCACAAGAAAAGTGTCGCACCGGTAAAAATATGCCATTTAGGTACTCCGTTTAGCCGCCTAAGAAAAATAGCGCTCCCGTTTCGTAGGATGTATTTTTCAGTGGCCTCGAACCGTCCCCACGCCTCTAAATACTATAAAATTCTTTTGTATTTTCCAAAACTCGTTCCGATGCTTCAGTTTCCGTAAGTTTTTTTATTTTTGCCAACATGGAGATTGATTCCTTTATCATGGCGGGTTGCGTTATTTTGCCTGAAAATGGACCTTCAAATGGCCATGGGCCGTCTGTTTCGACCATCATTTGTGCTAACGGGTAAATCTGGGCTATCTTTTGAATTTTTTCCTTATAGACAATCTCGGGTGTAACGGAAATAAAATAGCCATTTTCAATCATTCTCACTATCGTTTTATCGTCCCCTTTGAACCAATGAAAATGTGCCTTTTCGACTGAATGTTTTTCTAAAAGATCGCAAACAATCGGAGCATCATCATAAACGGCATGCAAAACAATCGGTTTGTTCCATTCTTTAGCCAGCTTCATGAACGTCTCAAGGAGCTCAATATATTGGCCATACTGTGCCCGGGATACCCTTTGTTCCTGCCTTAAATAGTACGGCAACCCTACTTCGCCTACAGCAATCATTTCCGCCCGATGCAGCGTCATCCAGTCAATCAAGCTGCTAAAGTCAACTTCGCTTGGCAGTCCTTGCTCCGGATGAAATCCAAATGCGGGCTTCACTTTTTGATATTTACTTGATAATTGCAGGCTTCGCTTGCATGATTTAAGATCAAATGACACGGCCACGACTGCCTCAAGCCAGTCGGAACCAGTGAGAATTGAGTAAATTTCTTTATTTTTATATTTATCTAAATGGAGGTGAGCATCAATCAATTTCATCCGTTTCACACTTCCCGGAAAGGATTTAGGGCCATTATAAACTTTCGTCAATGTGGGACAATGATTTTCCAATCGAATCATGAATGACATATGCTCCCTCTCGACGATCATAAGGGGTTCCACCTTTATTGATTATAATCAGCGGGACACCCTTCCTCCTATACTCCGGAAAGGTCGAAAAAGGCGTTACTTGAAGACTTGTGCCCACTACCAAAATGCAATCCGCCTGATCAATATGTTGAACAACCGTATTAAATCCCTCTATTGAAAACCATTCACCTGTATCGCCAAACAAAACGACATCAGGCTTGATATAGTGTTCTTTTTCACTCTTTGTTTCGCAATTGCTGCATACAAAAAATTCCTCCATTGTTTCAAAACGATTAACCATTTCCGAGGAAGGATAGATTTTTCCACAATTCAAACAAGATGCGGTTTTCATCGTGCCGTGAAACTCGATTACGTTATTGCTTCCGGCTTTCTGATGAAGGCCATCGATGTTCTGGGTAATAATGTGCTGGACTTTGCCTTGTTCCTCCCATTTTGCCAGTATTTCGTGGCCTTTGTTTGGAACAGCATCCGGATGGTAAAGATTTTCAAAAGCAAACTGATAAAAATCGTTCGGGTTTTTATAAAAATAATCAAGCGAAAGGATATATTCAGGGGCCAGTTGGTAAACACCCGTTTTGGAGCGAAAATCCTTGATCCCCGATTCCGTGCTGATCCCAGCGCCGCTTAGGACAACAATGTTTCGGGCTTCCCTAAGGAGGTTAGTACAGGTTTCTACGGTGCTTTCCATTTCAGATAAACCTCACTTTCAATAGTTAATAAAAGTGTTCTTGTAATTATTATCATTATAATACAAAGTTTTCATCTCTTCCTTTCTAATTATCAGAAAATAAAAACAATAATCCAGCAAATTTCCTATAAAACTAACTAGAAAAGAAGAAAAGTGAGACTATTTTTCTATTTTCAACACTGTTTACAGATAGTAATTTGGTCACTTTTTTAAATCTAATCTGAATAGTAAAATAAATACCAGAAATAAATGTTAACGTTAACATTAATTGCTATATAATTTATAAAAATTATTATTATTACCTCTTGTTATGAAATGTTAACGTTAAAATAAGAAAAAAGGATGGTGCAGCTAGACTAATAAAAATAGGATACCAAGGAATGAAAACATTTTAATCCTTTTAACTGTAATACCCAACAAAGAGTATTTGTGACATCAAAAAATGTAAGCAGTTTCAATTTGATCTAGTAAAAATCAGGAGGGTATTCTATGAAATTCGGTAAAAAAACCTATCTAACTGGCGCACTAGGGCTTGCTCTAGGCTGTTCCGTGATTGCCCCATATGGTGCATTTGCAGCAACTACACCAGCAAAATCAAATGCTCAAGTTTCTGTTGACAAACAAGCACCAACAGCTCCTATTAATGCTTATGCATATGCCACAACTTATAAGTCTGTAAGCCTAATCTGGGATAGGTCTACTGACAATACTGGAATAGCAGCTTATGATGTCTATGTAAATGGTAAATTAGCCGGAAGTTCAACACCAAACGAATATGGAATTGCCATGTCAAACTTTACCGTAAAAGACTTAAAACCAAATACAATGTACAGTTTCAAAGTTGTTGCAAGAGATGCTGCAGGTAATCATTCAAACGAAAGTGCTCACGTTAATATTAGAACTGATGTGTTAGGTAAAGTATTCAATGTGAAAGATTTCGGGGCTGTTGGTGACGGTGTAACAAAAGATACCGCTGCCATTCAAGCAGCCATTGATTCAGCTTCTGCCAGCCCTAACAGTGTTGTTATCCTTCCTGCAGGAACCTATTATTCTGCTCCCCTAAGTTTAAAAAGCAATATGACATTTGAGATTCAAAAAGATGCAACGCTTCTTGGAAGCCGCGACGTATCGGACTATCCAGTAATCCAAGACCGTTGGGAAGGGACTACATTCCACTCTTATCAAAGCTTGATCGCATCCCAAGGGGCAAAAAATCTTAAAGTCATCGGTGAAGGAACGGTCGATGGAAATGCAGGACCAATCAAAGCAATGCCTACTAACGGAGTCGATGAATACGGTTTTCCGTATAAAAAAGTAACCCTTGATGGAGCTTATGACTATAACAATGGAAAATATGACCCGAACGCTGAGGGTAAGGAAACTGTATACTTTAATATGGGATTGTGGTGGGATAATCCAAAAGCGACCAATCCTGCAACTCAAACTGCCCGACCAAGATTGGTTCAATTCAAGGATTCAGAAAACGTACTTCTTCAGGGTCTAAAGATTACTAATTCACCATCTTGGACAATCCAGCCATTATACAGCAACAACGTGGTAATTGATAGTGTACACGTTGAAAATCCAGCTGTTCCAGTTGATGCACCAAACACAGATGGTGTCGATCCAGACTCTGTTGATGGGTTAAAGATTTTTGGTTCGACATTTAATGTTGGTGATGATGCGATCGCGATTAAATCCGGTAAAGATGCTGAAGGTCGTCAAATTGGCAAACCAAGCCAAAACATCGAAATCCGCAACAACATTATGAAGCATGGTCATGGCGGCGTTACAATCGGTAGTGAAATGTCCGGCGGCGTTAAAAATGTTGTAGCAAGAGATGATATCTTTGACGGAACCGACATTGGTATTCGTATGAAAACCCTTCGCGGACGTGGCGGTACCATTGAAAATCTAACATTTGATAACATCATGATGAAAGATATTGCCGGTGATGTATTTAATATTAACTCTAACTATACATCTAACGGTACTCCACTGCCATTTACTGGTGTAATCGATGAAACAACACCTTACATTAAAAATATTACAATCAAAAATATTACCGCTGAGGGTGCTCAAGAAGCTTCCTTCTTCCAGGGACTATATGAAAGCCCTGTTGATGGCCTAACATTGGAGAACGTCACAGTGCATGCTGACAAACCATTGTATTTCCAATATGTTAAAAATATAACAATGAAAAATGTCAACATCAATAACGGTAATATGTTCCAGCCTAACAGCATATACCAAAATCTCACAGTTGACGGAGAAAAACTTCCAGATACCGATTGGCCAGTAGTACCACGAACAAAATAAGAAATATTTAAAAAACTAGCATCAGTAGAAACTACAGATGCTAGTTTTTTATTTTAAATTTTTTTGATGATATAGCTTCTTCTCCCCTCTTTTTTCAAATAATTCATTTCATATGTTTATGAGTCCACTTATATATGTAAAGAAACCTAAAAATTTTTGGATAGATATTCCTATGTTCCTTAATATTGGTTCGATTGTGACGCCAAAATAGGTATCATGTCACAAATGATTATTTTCTGAAATTATGTTCATCAAACTAAAAAGAAATGTAACGCTACCGTTCTGTAAATTAAATACCATCCAATGTTAGAGTAATATAAAGCAAAATTCAGGAGGTAGCACACATGAAAAAAACATATATAAAAACATTAATTGTAGCTTGTGTAGCTACAAGTTCCTTCATAGGAATTAGTAAAAGTGCCGAGGCTATTACCGAAGACCGAGTCGTTACAGAAAATAAACCTATAAGCCTTGAGCAAAAATATGGTGGTATTACCGAAAATGATCAGCAAGACAATACTAGCAATTACAATCAGATTAATACAGAAGAAATCATGCAAAAGCCAGAGAAAACAAAAGAAGTAGCCCTCCACTCTACAAAACCTGAAATAGGAATCACCAGGCAAATGCCTGAAAAACAACCAGAACCACCGGCTATTTCCATTTCAAATAATGAAAAAGATCTTTTTGCCAGATTAGTAGAAGCTGAAGCAAAAGGCGAATCCTATCAAGGAAAAGTAGCCGTTGCGACTGTCGTATTAAATCGAGTGGAATCACCTCATTTCCCGAAAACGGTGACAGGCGTTATTAATCAAGTAGTAGGACATGCCTATGCCTTTTCACCCGTTCAGAATGGCCAAATTAAAAAGCCTGCTTCAGATGAGTCTAGACAAGCAGTCGAAGAGGCATTGACCAGGAAAGATCGGTTAAATGATTCTGTTTATTTTTATAATCCTGCTATTGCCACGGATAAATGGATTCGCACTCGTCCAGTCGTAAAGACAATTGGCCGTCATGTATTCGCTAAATAATATATAGGAGGTAGATTGACAATTTAGTCATAGTAATCCTCCCAAACTGTAAACTCTATGGTGGGTTTTGTTACATTCCCGCCTATTATTAAGGGAAGTTAACAGTCTATTTACAAATTGGTTAACATCCCTAGTTTCGACAAATTTTAAAAAATCACCTGCTATAATGACATTGTATTGAAGAAAATTGAAACCAAAGCCCGAATTAAAGGAGTAGGAATCATGGCAGAGATTTTAGTTGGTTTAGGTACATATCTATCAGTTTTTCTTGCACTAGGTTGGCTTATTTCAATTGCTTTTAACCTATTTATAAAATAGCAACGGGCTATTACAGGATGATTTACAATGTATTAAATAGAGGTGAAATGAATGACGGAAATGTATTCACCTAGTGATGTACAAAAAATGCTCGGAATAGATGGCAGTACTTTAAGGAAGTACGCCACTCTCCTTGAAGATCATGGGTATCATGTTCAACGTAATAATCGGGGACATCGAGTCTATTTTGATAAGGATGTTCATACATTCCGTAAATTAATGGAATTCAGCAGGCATGAGGGTATGACAATCGAACGGTCTGCTGAGGCGGTATTGAAAGAGGTTTCTGAAGAAAATAACACGGACACTGTTACGGAAATAGAATCCCTGCAAAATACTAGTGACCAAGTTGTTGAGCACAATTGCAATCATGGTGAATTATTGGAACGCATAGAAAATTTAGAGCAAATAAACTTGGATTTAATCAAGCTTTTGAAGGAAAAGGCTGTACGAGAAGCTTACCAAGAAGAAAAGATTAATAAAATTTTAAAGCATGTTGAACGGATAGACCAACTAGAGGCTGAACGAATTAGAGGCATAGAAGAAGAAACGAGAATGCAAATTGCTGCTGCCAATCATAAGAAATGGTGGAATTGGTTTACATGGAAAAAAGCTAAACCCAATTGATAATGGGTTTAGCTTTTTAATTTCTGTTCGTATGTAATAGCCCACACAATTTCACTAATTATGGCTGCTGCGTTCCCGCCCTGACCCTTTCTTAGTGTCCTTGTTGGACTATGACTCCGCAGGTAGGACTCGAACCTACGACCGATCGGTTAACAGCCGATAGCTCTACCACTGAGCTACTGCGGAATAATATTTCTGGTGCGGGTGAAGGGAGTCGAACCCCCACGCCCGAAGGCGCCAGATCCTAAGTCTGGTGCGTCTGCCAATTCCGCCACACCCGCATGATGTTTTAAATAGTTTTATTTGAATGGCAGAGAAGAAGGGATTTGAACCCTCGCGCCGGTTACCCGACCTACACCCTTAGCAGGGGCGCCTCTTCAGCCTCTTGAGTACTTCTCTGTAGTATTAACTTACAAAACAAATATATCATCATTTAAAAATGGAAGCCAGCTGTAAATTTTGGTAATCTAAAACAACGAGCTCCCCTGCTATGAGGACATTTCTCCACTAAGATTCACTCAGGTTGTCCTCATCATGGTCCTTTCATGAGGAAAATTCTCCAGCAAAATTCATTAGAGCTGTCCTCATGACTCCCCTAAAAGGAGACTTCGTTATATTAGTTTTTTTAAAATCGATAAAAAATGTTCTTTTACAAATGGAATGACCTTATCGGGAGCCTGAACATGAATAAAATGCCCCGTTTCAGGAATGATATGTACTGCTGCGTGTGGGAATTGCTGGTCACGCATCTGGTAAGCAAAATCGGTTGAAATGTACGGATCATGTTCACCCCAAAGAATCGTAACTGGATTTTTTATAGCAGCAAGATTCAAATACGGTTCCGTTAATTGTTTATTGGCAGAGCGATATAATTCTAAAATTACGTCCCTTTTCTCATCAGATTCAAAAATTGCAAAGAAGTCTTCCAATATCCCTTCTTCAACAGACGGAATCTCCTTTTTCATCCCTGCCATCCATGATTCCTTATTGGCCATGGCTTCCATTACTTTTTCACCATAACCAGGCGTTCTCCATTTTTGGGCTAGTGGGTGCCAAGTATATCCTGGCAACAAAACTGTGTCGGTTATAATCAAGCTTTCAACTTTATCCGGATTGTCACACGCCCATCTTAATCCAATCATTCCACCCCAGTCATGGACGACGAGATGGATTTTTTCTAATTCTAGTGCTTCCATGAAATCATTGATAAACGTAACATAGTTCTCCCAAGCAGACTCGTATGGAAAACGAGCACTCTGACCAAATCCCGGAAGGTCCGGTGCAATTGCCCTAAATCCTACAGCAGCAATTTCAGGAATGATGTGTTTCCAGAGCATGCTAGATTCTGGAACGCCGTGAATAAGCAAGACTGGCGGAGCAGTTTTGGCACCTTCATCAATATAGGAAATCTTTTGATCATTTATGGTTAGGGTTTTTTTCGTGATCATTCTGTACCTCCGATTGTTTCTAATGTAAGGATTTTACATTCTTAACACTATTTCGACAAAAAAAGGGAAAATCCTTTCCTTTTCCGTTAAAAAGAAAAGGATACCTCAGCTTTATGAGACATCCTTCTCTTCGAGAATGTAATTGGTCTTTTCCCATGTGATTACAAAAAAATCTATTTCCCACAGCATTTTTTATATTTTTTCCCGCTTCCACAAGGACATGGATCGTTTCGCCCTACATTCGTTTCGTTCCGAATTGGTGCAGGTTTACCCAACGCCCCTTGCTTACTGGCATTTCTAAAGTCCATTTCCCTTTTAAGGGCAACTTTTTTCCATAATTCTAATTCAGGATGCTTCTCGCCTAAAATTGAATAATAACTATAAACCGTCTGCTCTATATCCACTAAGTTTGAAGTATAATCGTTTTTCATATGGCGGCTAATTACCGGTAATGCCTCTCTAGACAAATGATGACAAAGGGCTTCGATAAGGATATCTTGGTCACCAATTTCTTCTGCAGCATCGTAGGCTTCTCGTAAAACCTGAATGGCGAAGTCTGTTTTAATATTTTCAACAACGGAAGCTGCAAAAATAATCGAATTCTCTCTATATAAATATGGCGCGACTTCCTTCACTACATCATCCGATTGAAACTGAATTAACGCAGCAGCGACTTCTTCCAACAGAACATCTTCATCTCGTCCCAGCAAGCTTGCCAGCATCGGTATATATTTTTCTATTTTTAACAAGCCAATCATATAAATCGTCAAAATTCCATGAAAGGAAAACCATTGCTCTTCCAATTCCTCGCGAAGAATAATGTCGATTTCCTCTTCTGTCACCCAGCCGTTTTTCACTATGCAGGCAGCTAATATTTTGCCCTTTATGTATAATTCGTTCTGATTAGTATCTGTGTGGTCAAGATCGCTTAATATTCCCCCATATTCCATATAAACTTCTTCTTCAGTCCCTTTTACGGTTAGCTCATAAATGGCCCACATATCCTTGGGAATATATTTTTCTAAGGATTCCCTATAAGTAAGAGCAAGCTCTGGTTCAATATTCAAAAGCAAGTTTATCGCTAAATGAACCTTGGACTTGTTCATGCTTGGTATATTTTCAATTAAGACCTTAACTGCTTCCTCGCTAATCGTCTGATTATCAAGATAAATTAGAATCGAAGATTGCTTTTCTTTGTTTCGAAAAGCTTCTTGCAGTAATTCTACCGTCCACTCTTCAGGCACCAATGGATAATCGTGCAGTGCATAAAGGACTATTTCCTGAATTAAGATATCTTGACTAATTAAATGTGGTTTAATTTTTTCTAAAAATGTCATGCTAAACTCCTTTTGAGTTTGTGATTTTGTAATCACTTTAAAAATGGATTCCTATAATGAAATTTACGCAAAGCTTTTACCATTTAAATAATAATCTGATTCAGAAAACACACTAAAAGCTATTTCCACATCTGGGATCCCCAAACTATGTATATATTTGGTTGTAATGACTGCAAATTTATCCTGCACGGTTTGTCCGCGATCGAACCATTTTACTTCAATAAAAGGAAATCCTGGCACTTCTTCTCCATTAAAAACAAAAATCGAATCGACAATTTCAAAGGTGAAATTATCTGTTTCACACTCGCAGAGTTCAGCCAATTCCTTTACCAAAGGTGTACTAATGTTTTTGACTTGCTCAACACTTACTCCTTTAAAAATCAATTGCGGCATGTTTAATCCCTCCGTAAATAAACTCTATTAAAAAACTGGAAAATCTCCCCGTTATTTTATCATAAAAAAGTCTATCAAACATCAAGCGTTCACCCCGCTATCTGCTCACGAATATGCTGAGTGAAAAAAGGCGGAGAGAAATGCCGATTATATTACCAGTAGAAATTAAACAGTTTATAGTTAGAGACGGACCCAAAAAGGAAGTTATTTATCCTCAAGTCGTCAACCTTCGAAATCAACAGCTGGAAAGATACATCAATCAAACCATTGTGCAACAAACTCAAAAGTTGATAGACACGCAGGTTGGGGATATGCCCTCCACTGTTAGTGAAATGCTTGGAACTTTTGAAATGAAAAATAACCAGCGCACCGTATTGAGTCTAAATCTCTCAAATTATACGTATCATGAACATGCAGCCCATGGAATGACCTATATCAAATCCTTAACTTTCGATTTTCAAAAAGAAACCCTGGTACAACTCAAGGATCTGTTCAAACCTGGTAGCGATTATATCAAAAGACTCACTACCCTTATTCAAGAGCAAATCAAAAAACGTGATATTTTCCTTCTTGGAGATTTCACCGGAATTAAGCCTGATCAAGATTTTTACATTGCCGACAAAACACTCGTCATCTATTTCCAGCTTTACGACATCACTCCATATGCCTTCGGATTTCCAATTTTTCCAATATCGGTATACGAGCTGATGGATATATTAGATGAAAGCGGCACGCTTGGAAGGATGGCTGAAAATAATTAATGGCTAAGGTTGACTATGGACATTTTGCTGGGTTTTTTTAAATTTTTGTCCCCACGACCCTATTTAACAACAATAATCAAAAGGGTGCAACGGGGGATCGGCAGCTAAAATCCACTTGGGCTGAAACTGTTTATCCCTCCAATGCCAGGCCCCTAATGCTGCGGCGCAGGCATCTATAGAATGGCTTTCTTCCTCTATTAAAACTGGCAGGTTGGTCAACTTTTGCTCCCCAAGCCACTTTCTAATGAACCTCCTCGCAGTCAAATCCTGCTTGTAGCTTAGAACATAATCCAGATGTGATCGAGAAATTCTTGACCCAATTACGGCACCCGGGTGCACTTCCACCATCGAAATGGGATTCTCCGTTTTCAAATTTCCTATTTCCCTACTGAGCTTAATCCCTCTCAGGGTAAGATAAACCATCCTATTAAAAGTAGGTGGCATAATGGAACCGGATTTCATCCCTAAGGACACAATGTACTGCCTTAGTTCCTTATCGCCCGGCCGATCCCCGCCGCCATCTTGATATGATAAAGGAGCGTCGATTCCGATTACAACTTCATCATTCTGACTTTGATGAGTAACTTCATTTAAAATTTCCAGATCACCAATATTACTTAATTGCTTGATAAATTTTAACGCACCAGCTTGGTTTTCAAATACAGCCAAGACAGTATCTTTATGATTGCTCGGTCCTGATAAATCAATCCCAATGATTTTCATTATATGCTCCATCACTTTCTATAAATATTATGGCAAATCTTCTCACAAATTTTATGACATAAAGCGAGTATTCATTTAAAATTCTTAATAATAAGGGGTACACTACCATACTTTTATAAAGAAGTGATTGTTTCTTTGTCAAGAAATAAGAAAGTTTAGAAAGGAGAGTTTTTATGATGCAACAAACTGTTGAGCTTAATAATAAGGATGTTCTAGGCCTAAAACCTATTACTCAATTAGTTCAGGAAGCTTCACGATTTCACTCCGAAATTTCTCTTACTCACAAAGGCCGAAAAGTGAATTTGAAATCATTGCTTGGTGTAACGACACTCATGTTAGGAAACAAACAAAAAGTGACTATAGAAACTTCTGGTCAAGATGAAAAGGAAGCACTAGAACACTTATTGAAAAGCTTGAATCGTTTAGCTGACACATAGGACGTTCCTTCTTCCTCAAAATTTTTTAAATATAAACCGTGCCTCCGCTTCAACTCCTGCTTTTAAAATCAAAAAGACAACCTTATTGGTCGTCTTTTTGTTTAGTTAACTCCAGTTTACCAATCTCATTGTCCTGTAGTTACGTTATGCTTTTCTCCAAACTTGATCGGCTTAGAGAACGATAGACTTTGAGGTAAAGTTATCGATGCCAAGCTGGCTAGAAGCGCAAGGATACCCGCAGCACTGAACGAAAATAGATGCGTTCCAAACACTTCGTACCCCCATCCGCCTAGGAAGGAACCAATTGCTGCTCCAATTTGATGCCCTACAAAAAATGCTAACCCATTTAAAATTCCCAGCAACTTTACTCCATATAAGTCACCTAATATCGCTGTGGCCATGGCGACTGAACCGGCCCATACCAATCCTCCGATAATGGAAACAAGAAAGAGCTGCCAAGTGTGGGCTGATAAAACAAGACCAAAAAATCCAAGTCCTCGGACAAAAAACACTAAAAATAAAATATTTCTTCTCGGAAAACGGTCCGCGAGCTGTCCCAAAAACAATGTTCCAAAGATCGCGACAATTCCAATCAAACCTACCCCAAAGGAAGCGGTCATTGGCCCAAAATGGTGATCCATCAACATAGGAACCCCGTGCGATCCTAATAGATTCATCCCAAATCCACAAGCAAATAACACAAAAACAATTTTCCAATAGGTTGTTGTCCTTAAAGCATCCTTCAATGTGATGGTTGCCGGAGCTTCCTGTCTAGTAATTCCGCTGGCCTTGCCCGGACTATCGGCCTCTTCCGGGACATCTTCCCGCATGATAAAAATCGCAGAAGGAAGAATAATAAATATAAAAATTCCTCCAAAAAATAAAAGTGTATTTTTCCAGCCGACAAGGCCGATCATCCATGTTTCAACGGGTGTCAAAATCGCAATACCCGCCATTCCTCCGGTCGTCAAATAAAAAAGGACCTTCCCTCTTTGGCGGACAAACCATTTGCTAACAATCGGAGATAAGGTGATATTGCTTAAAAAGGAAAGCCCTATCGACAGGAACACACCAAAAGAGAGGAAAAAGGAAAGCATCCCCTTGGAATAAACCGTCCATATCGTAGAAATACATACAATGGCCAACCCGATCAACAAAACAATACGGGTATTAAAAATTTTTAAAAGAAAACCTGCTAGCACCATTCCAATCCCATAAACAAGCATTCCGACGGAAACAACGAGCGAAATTTCAGTTCGCGACAATTTTAAATCTTCCATGATTGGATTTATAAAAGGTCCGATTCCCATCCTCATTCCTGTTGTAAGCAAACCGATAATGGATGCTGAAATGACAATATACCAGCCAAAATAGAGTTGTTTGTCTTTATTCATGTTGTACACCTGCTTCCATTTCACAAAAGAACCCAATACAAACGTACCTTAACATCACTTCGCATCCTTCCTTCGATAGCCATAAAAAGATAGAAATTCCACATCACGATCCAATTAATGATTTTAATATCATATCCCTTTAAGTAAACATTATAATTAACTATTCCGAAAATTACAAAATCAAAAACTATCTTCGAACACAAAAGTTTATTTTTTTAGGCAAATAAAAAAAGACAAACTTTATTAGATTTGTCTTTTTGGTTTGGAAAAATTCTTGATCTGACTACAATACCCGGATTGCCCTACTTTTATTTTTCAACTTCGACCAACCCATCTGCACTGAGAACTCGTTCTATTTGTAAAAGAATCTGTATAAATTCCTTATAATCGTGATAGATTTTTTCCTGAGAATGGGCTGTATTGTTTCGTAATTCCTCAATTTTCCTGAAAAATTCCTTGCATTGACTATTTGATTCAAAGCCCAGCTTCTCGACTAATTTTGGCGTTTTCCGAATGATCGTGCCTTTATCGGATAACTGTAAATTGTCCACCAAAGTCAGGGCTTCATTTGTTGCTAACCGCTCTTCCAAAAGCTCTTTAGCTTTGGTTAATCTTGATTCTGTTAACTTATCAGCCCAGCTGTCATCCGGATAAAATTCTTTAATAACTGAAATGATGTACATTTCCAGAAGTGAAACGAAACTGAAGGCTAGCATCCTTATTGGCTGCTTTTGTAAATCGGCCACCGTGACGATCCTGGTAACTTTGTTCTTTTCAAGGATAAAGGTGAATTCTCTCTCCTGAAAAATATCCAGCAAATCAATCAAAGAAGTGGAATCTGAGATAAGGTTATCGGCATGAAAATCCTCAACAAACTCACTTATGATTCCTTCTTTTTTTATATCTTCTCTTTTTACGTATCCAATAAGTTTTCCGCACTGATTAACCCCATAAATATCAAAATCGCGATCAAACATTTCCTTTTTAACAGCGACTGCATCATCTTCCGCTTCACATGTCTTGATCTCTTCTGAAAGCAATTCCACTGTCAGATTATTTTCATAAATATCTCTTAATTTCCGATAACCTTTTAGGGCATTGGATTTCAACCGTGACTCCCCCTTCCTGATAAATCAGCTTTTATTCTGGACGGTCTTTCAGGCTGTCGTACTTTACAATCGGTCCTAGGTGACTGAACTGCCCTGCTGCCTGCTCCATTAGCAACTCTGCCTCTCCGTATTTCCCAGCAGGAAGAATGTCCAAATGTCTATGCCCCATATTACCATAGCTATAAACAAGCAGAAAATCATTCGTTTCCCAAAGTTCAAATCGATACATAAACCAGTGGTTGGGCACAGCCAAATACTGCCCTGATTTAAATGTTTTCTCTCCTAGTCGGTGAAAGGCAAACTCCGCATTCACCGTGGTATATGATTGGCCAGCCTCTATTATGAGTGGCTGATTTTTCGTATATAGGTGTTCCATCCCTTCCAAAGTGGAAAGTCCTGTTTCCTTTTTTGTCGCTACAATGATAGGGGATTGCTTTTTTGTTCTAAAATCATAATAGTCGAGGATCTCACTGTCGCTCCATTGTACATGAAGATTTGCTTCTTTTAGCAAATTTGCCCACTTCCCGACATCTGCCGGGTTTTCCAATCGCTCACAAGAGAGATAGGTTCCGTCCGGAGTTAAAAAGAAGTCGACAATTTGTAAATACCAGCTGTCGCCGAACGTTGGTTTTTCCTTCAGGTGATCTGGCAGCGACCAATATTTTTGAATGAAAATGGGCCCCATAATCTCATGAAAGCTGCGTACCGAAATAATCACATCAAAAGAGTGCTTAGAAAAATGATCGAGGAGCTCCATAAAGTCAATTCTATAAAAGCTTACATTAGAAAGGCCTAGCTGCTTGGCCAACCGCTTGGCACACCGGATTCCATTTTCGGACTGGTCGACCCCGATGATTTCCGCATCAGGAAAAAGCTTAGCATACCAGCATGCCGACAATCCATTATCACACCCGATTTCCAAAATTCTATTTGGCTTTAATTGTTTTTGCTGGCTTACCCAGGTGAGCAATGACTTGTGAAAGGACATCGTCCACGATTCTGCTGCTAAACTAAATGCCAGAGTTTGATTCTTCACATCATATATGTTCCCTTTCCTTTTGCGGGAAATAAGCGGTTCCAGTTCCTCTGCCAAGACGGAATCAACAGCAGTGACGTGCTTCCAAAAGGCGAGCTTACTTTTGCATTCTTTGATTCCGAGTGAATTAAAATAGTCGTCAATATTGGGTTTCTTTTGTTTCGTCTCAATTGACATACAATTATCTCCAGTTTATTAAAATCATTACTTATTATTAGGACTTGGTATTAAAAATAGTTAGTATAATATTAATCGTTTTTTATTATTTTTTCAAAAAATTTTATCAATCAATATTGAAAAAGTGCCAGGGACGATCAACAGGTTGGTCGTTCCTGGCACTAATCAGGAAAAGCGTTAGCTCTTCTTTTGTTCTTCTTGATAAGCCTTCAACTGCTCTATCATCACGAGAAGCTCTGGTTCACTAATGGTTGGGTAGTCGTCAATTTTATCTCTTACGTATTTCAATTGGTCGGGCAGATCCGTTTTTTTATTTGAAAAAAGCGAGGCAACCGTTCCTGTTACAACACCTATTAAACCGATTCCGACGAACATAAGTACACTTGCAATTAATCGTCCAACAGTTGTCTCCGGGTATAAATCCCCATACCCTACCGTTGTGGTGGTCACGACAGTCCACCACAGGGCATCACCATAGCTGTCAAAGCTAGGTTCAATCCAGGCCATTGGAATGGCTGTCAGAAATAACAACGCAATAACGGTTATAAATAATTTATCAAAACGGTATTTTTCAATCAAAAGATCTAGAAGCGAATTATTTCTTTTCACTACGAGGATGAGCCGGACCAAGCGGATAAGGCGGATTAAACGAAGGGTTCTAAATAATTGATCGACGGGTATTAGTGCAAGTAGTTCTATCGGGTGATTCTTGACAAATCCCCATTTATTTTTGCTTAACATCAACCGTATCACATAATCGACAGCGAAAAGCCCCCATATAAACCAGCCCAAAACATAATCTTCCCGCTCGGGCAATTCAGCGGCCAAAGAAAAAATAATCAGACCCGCTAGCAGACATTCATAAACAAAACCAATCTTCCTTTTCAACTTACCTCCCCCCTTTCTAAAAGAAATTCCCCATTTACCTAATTAATATTAAGGGAAAAGCTTAGTAGAATACAAGGTTTAATGATGCATGGGGACGGTTCTCGTGCATCACTTCCACTTTTGGAAATAAAACATATAACTATTTGTCTTCCTATCTGTTATAATTGCTATGTTTTTTTATAGCTTTTTCATTTCAGGAGGTTCTCCTATGAATCAATTATTGCAATTAAACACGATATTTATCAGTATCATAATAGAAGCAATTCCTTTTATTGTGATTGGAGCTTTTGTGGCGGCTTTAATCGAAGTATTTGTGTCGGAGAATATGATTGTTCGTATCATGCCGAAAAATAAGATTCTTTCGGTAATAACTGCTAGTTTAGTAGGCGCAATATTTCCAGGCTGTGAGTGCGGGATTGTTCCCATTACGAAAAGATTAGTTGAAAAAGGTGTGGCCCTTCCCGCCGCGATTTCGTTTATGCTCACCGGTCCGATTATCAATCCGATTGTTCTTTTTTCAACGTATATCGCCTTTGGTAATAGCTGGACGATGGTTTGGTATCGAGCTGGGTTTGCCATCGTGGTTTCTATCTTAGTTGGGATTGTTCTTTCTTTTGTCGTTAAAACAAATCAATTGAGAATGAACGCTGACGAACATGTTCATGTCCATGACCATTCGAAACAAAATACGAAGCAAAAATTGGTCAGTGTGATCACGCATACCATCGATGAATTTTTCCACGTTGGAAAGTACTTGGTGATGGGTTCGTTAATCGCTTCAGCGATGCAAACCTATATTCCGACTTCGACATTGGCGACTCTTGGACATTCAAAAGTAGCGGGTGTTCTTGTCATGATGGCGCTGGCGTTCATTTTGTCAATTTGTTCTGAAGCGGATGCGTTTGTTGCTTCGTCTTTCAGAAACACATTTTCACAAAGTTCAATTGTGACGTTCTTGGTGTTTGGTGCAATGGTTGACATCAAGAACCTGCTGATGATGTTCGGAACGTTTAAGCCAAAATTCGTCATCCTGCTTGTTTCGTTAATTTCAGCATTCGTATTTATCGGGTCATTACTACTGTAAAGGAGGGGGAAAAATGTTTCGCGTCGTGATTTTATTATTGTTTACCAACTTGTTTTTCTATTTACATTTATCAGGAAACATTTCTAAGTATATCAATATGAAGTATTCCTTTCTTTCCTACAGTATGATTTATGCGTTATTTTTCCTGACTATTGTAGAAGGAATCAGATGGTATCTTAAAGAGAAAAAGTCGGAGAAGCAATTGGAATGTGTTGAATGCCATCATGATCATGCACATGAACATGATCATGACCATAAAAAACCGTCGTTTGGGAAAAAACTAAAAAGAACAGTTTCTTATACGATGATTATTCTTCCCGCTTTGACAGGAGTGTTTTTGCCGGTTGCGACTCTTGATTCACAATTAGTTAATGCCAAAGGATTTAGTTTCCCTACATTAGAAGACGGGGCCGACCGTTATGGCATGCACCAAATTTTAAATCCGGACATGAGTAAATTTATGGGTCAGGATGCGTTTACGGAATTGGTTAAAAAGGAATTCAAATCGTATAAAGGAAATGACCATATTACCCTAACAGATGAGGACTATTTAAAAGGTCTGGAAGTCATCTATAACTATTCCGGTGAGTTTGTTGGGAAAACCGTAACGATGAAGGGTTTTTCATATAACGGTCCGGGGTTAAACGGCAACCAAATCTTTTTATTCCGGTTTGGGATTATCCACTGTATTGCCGACTCTGGTGTGTTTGGGATGATGATTCAATTCCCTGAAAATGTCCACATTCCAAATGATCAGTGGTACGAGGTTACGGGAACGGTGGACACGATGTATTACCAGCCTTTTAAAATGAAAATCCCTATTTTAAAAGTGACGGATTATAAAATTATTGAGCAGCCAAAAGATGCTTATGTTTATAGGAATAGTTTTTAATATAAAAAAGAAAGCTCCAAGCACTTTAAAAAGTCCTTGGAGCTTTCTTTTTCGAGTGGCTTCTCCACCTCTAATCAGAAAAGCCAGAGTGGAAAAACGTCTTTTTTCTATCGTAGCGTTCTAAGGCAACCAAAAATAACCTTCTCTTCAACAATTCATTTTCTAACAATTTATAATTTTTGTCTGCCATTTTTAGTAATGCCGTTATGTACCCCTCTATAATATTTTCATCACTAAGTTCCACCACATCCAATTCAAATTCTTTGTCACAAGCATAAGTAGTCAAATTGAAATCCCCCTAAAATATCTACTATTTTAGGCAGCTCAGCCATCGTAGTTACAAACCTTAGACCTGAAGCTTTGCGTCCCAACCTTTCGAGTGGTTTGCCTTTTTCTAAATAAACTAATTATTTATATTATATTACAATTTTTTCAAATATTACATAACAAAAATTTTTTCTGGCAAACATAACCAAGAAAAGTGACAGTTTTAAATTTGTTTCCATTGTTAACATCCCTGCCAGCTTTCGTATTGGCAGGGATGTTAAATAAAACTATAATTTTTTTAAACGTCCAGTTTGGATTTGAATTGATTACGTTATGAAAAAAATAATCGAATTGAATTCAATTCCTAAGATCTATCTTCTTACCACTTTTTCATTCTTTTTGCCTTCATCTATTGGCCCAGGTGCAATACTTTGGTCATTGGCTGTCAAATCGATGCCATAATCTTTAGCAAACACCATATGAGTTTCCACCAGCACGTCCTTTGAGTTTTCGTCTAAATTGAAAACCCTGGCACCGCGCAATCTGTTTCGATCAGCCCCCGAAAGGCCGTATGCACCAAAACCAGTGCTGCCGGAATAGCCGAGCAGGATTCCATAATAGTTACCCATATAAGTATTAACGTGGTCATGACCGCAGAAGACCCCCTTGACATCTCCTCTTTCCAGCATAGCTGAAAACATTCCGCTGTTGATTGGCCCCGGACATTCCTCTTCATTTCTTTCTCCAACGATTTTGTGTTTGTTTACAGCATTTGCGTGATCTGCATCCGTTCTTCCGTCCACACTTCCGAACCACATAAATCTATGTTCCCAGAGTGGGATATGAATAAATACAAGCGATGGAACCTTGTGCCCCCATTGCTGCTCCAGTTTTTTCGATGTCTCATAATACCAGCTGACCTGGTTCATACGAAGCCAGTCCCATGTCGGGTATCCTTGAAAATTTTGTCCCGCAATCGTTTGAGGGGCATATCTTCCACTGTCAAGCAGCCAAAGGTTGAATGCCGCATCTGTACCTTTAGAATTTTTGATAAGAAGATTCATGTTTCCAGTACCCGTAATGTCTTTAACCCCAGGTGTGTTCATATTGTATCGGTAAGACATATAAATGCCCAACATGTCCTCCTCATTTAGGCCGCTTTTCGGAGTGGAATCCTCATCATGATTTCCGTATGTAATGGCCCACTTAATCCCTCTTTGCTCCATCGGCTGCGCCACATTGTTGATGGCTTGTTTCATTTCGGTAGGGGTGTCACAGCCCCCAGTGATGTTGTCTCCGTTAAGGACCACAAAATCCGGTTTCTCTGTATCAAGGACTTTTTCCATAAGCTGTATGGTACGGCGGTCAATATTTTCATCATCCTGTGTATCATTAAACTGCACGATCTTGAATTTTCCGTCTGGATTAAATTGAAGTTTCATATCATTATTTAATTCGGCATAAGCTGTCCCAGTAAACAAATCTTTTGGAAGGCCAGCTGCTCCCAGTGTTAAGGCGAGTGTACCTATTCCCCCTATTTTAATAAATTTTCTTCTGTCCATCTCCTTGTGTGAATCTAAATTACTCATAGCAAATCCTCCTCAAGTTTTTATGTGCACAGTTTAAAAAATATATCTATTAATAAAATAGCAAGGAGATTTTAATTCTCTATATGGCTTTTGTAAATTATTGATTATAAATTGGTAAAGAATTCAAGACATAAATAAATCCACCTGAGCCCAGCTACTCGAGGTGGATTTATTTTTATTAAATTCGCAATCAAGGTCAGTTGTTTCACATAAAAAACATGTGATTGGGCCACCCTGTTTTCATTTGACTATTTATTACTTATGTCACTTTTACAATGGTTATAAAAAATATTTGTCCCGTCCAGTTATGAGTTAGACTCCTAAATCAGCATTCTATCTATATAGTTTTTACAGCACTAAAAGCTTGCTTCAATGCATTGGCCGCCTGGTTGATGGCGTTATGCGCTTCTGCCAGCACCCCTGGCATCCAGAAGAAGCCGTGAATCATTCCGTCATAGCGAGTCACTTCCACCGGTACACCTGCTGCTTTCAGCCGTTCTGCGTAGGCTTCCCCTTCATCGCGCAACGGATCAAAGCCTGCCGTAATCACCAGTGCTGGCGGAAGGCCGCTTAAGTCCTCTGCCAATAAAGGCGAAGCATACGGATTTTGACCATCCTCTTCATTTCGAAGATAATGATTCCAGAACCAGACCATTGTATTCTTTGTTAAAAAGTAACCCTCCGCATTATCACGATAAGAGTCCGTGTCATAAGCGTGATTTGTGACAGGATAGATGAGCATTTGATAGGCAAATGAAGGGCCTCCCTGTTCACGAGCCATCAAAGCCACAACTGCAGCAAGGTTTCCGCCGGCACTGTCACCGCCTACGGCAATCCGCTCAGGGTCCACTTGAATGGATGCAGCATTTTCCGCTACCCACTTTGCGGCCGCATAAGAATCCTCGGCAGCAGTCGGGAATTTGTGTTCCGGCGCCAAGCGGTAATCGACGGATACGACAACACACCCGGCTCTGTTTGCTAACATACGGCAAGGTACATCAACCGTATCCAGGTTGCCGATGACCCAACCTCCGCCATGGTAGTAAACCAATGCTGGGAATGGCCCTTCACCCGCCGGCGTGTAAATGCGAACAGGAATTTCCCCTTCAGGCACAGGAATCGTCCTGTTTTCTACTTTGGCTACCTCTTCAGGAGCACCTGCTAATAGACTAAAGTCACCCATCCTGGCAAGTTCAGGAGTAAGCAGCTCCATTGGCGGCGCACCGGCGGACTCTAATTGTTTTAAAATAAACCACGCTTGCGGATCAATGTTTGACATGAAAAATCCCTCCTTCACTTTGCTATCATCTGTGCTATCATGTGCTAGCACAGAAGTAAACCCTTCATAGCCTCTTGCTGCAATATCATCACAAATGATGCGATACAATCCAACTCCTCCGGCAAAGGCAAGGAATCCGCGCGGCTTGCCGTCGATATTCGCACCCATGTACCAGGAATCTGTTTTAGTTAGCAGAGACATGTCGGCAATAGCATGGCATTGCTGGCTCCAGAATGCTTCCGCCTTTTCAGTGGCCTCAAATGCTTCCAAATGATGCTCACGAAGATAATCAATGCAATCAGCAACCCAATCCACATGCTGCTCAATCGAAACCATCATGTTGCTTAGAACCGATGGGCTTTGCGGACCGGTCAGCATAAACATATTCGGGAAGCCGGAAGTGGCAAGTCCAAGATAGGTCTTCAACTCTGAGCCATCTGCCCACTTATCCTTGAGTGAGACATCGTTTTTTCCACGAATATCAATTTTAAATAAAGGTCCTGTCATGGCATCAAAACCAGTCGCAAACACAAGGACATCTAATTCATACTCGTTGTCTGTCGTCTTGATTCCATCTGGAGTAATTTCCATAATTGGCGCGGCCTTAATATCAACAAGTGAGACATTTTCTCGGTTGTAGGTTTCAAAATAGTTGGTATCTATGATAGGTCGTTTAGTGGCGTAGTAGTATGTCGGCATTAACTTTTGTGCTACTTCGGGGTCATGAACAATTTGTTTAATCTTGGAGCGGATAAAGGATGCGGCGGTTTCATTCGACTCTGGGAGCATGGCTATATCATTGTAGTTGTAGGTAAGTGTAAATAGTCCGCCCTCTTGCCAGGCTTTTTCATATAAACGTTCCCGTTCTTCTGGGGAATCCTCCAGGGCAGACCGCATTCGAGGTCCATACGGTACACCGTGCTGCGAGTAACGCATGAGTTGTTTAGTCTCATCATAATTTTCCCAAGTCTTCCTAATATCCTCTTCCTCAAGGGGATGATTTTGTGCCGGACAGCTATATTGCGGTGTCCGTTGAAAAACGGTGAGGTGACCCGCTTCTTTGGCAATAACCGGGATTGCCTGAATTCCACTTGAACCAGTTCCGATCACCCCGACACGCTTGCTGCTAAAGTCCACCTTCTTGTGCGGCCATCTTCCTGTGTGGTACATCTCGCCCTTGAAGCTGTCTAACCCCTTAATTTTAGGGATGTTAGAAGAAGAAAGACAGCCTAACGCGGTGATAAAGTATTCAGTAACGACTGAAGTACCATCGTCCATGCGAATCTCCCAGTTCCGGTTTTCTTCATTGTAGCGAGCGGCTGTTATTCTTGTCTTGAACTGAATGTCTCGCCTTAGGTCCAGTTTATCTGCCACAAAATTTATGTAGCTTAAGATTTCCGGCTGCTCAGCATATCTGGATGACCATGTCCATTCGTTCAAAATCTCTTTTGAAAAAGTATAATTGTAGTAAATACTTTCGATGTCACAACGTGCACCGGGATAGCGATTCCAATACCAAGTGCCCCCAACATCATCTGCAGCCTCATAAACGCGAACCGAATACCCGGCCTCCCGGAGCCTATGAAGCATATACAACCCAGAAAAACCAGCCCCAACTACTACAGCATCAAACACACGACCACTTTGTTGATTCAATGCCATTTACAAATTCCTCCTTTGGGATATGGGGACGATTCTCATGTTTTACTATGTATTTTCCATGACCACCTGATTGAAACGGCATGATGCAACAGAACGTCCCCGCGCCAACTGTAAGCGCTATCAAATATATTCTTTCTGGATGATTAAAAGTCCTTTTAACAGAATAAATTTTTTGGGAGGATCGGTTATGGGATGGTTCCTGTGGTTCATTAGCCAGCACTACAACCACAAATTAAATATTTTTAAAAGTTTATCCTAAAGACAGTATAAAAAACGCTATAATTATAACAACATGCATATTTATCACAATTAAATTAGGATTCTTTGCTCTATAATAATAGAATAATACATTAATAGGAGGAGATTACCTTGCTTTGCGCGTCGGTAAACGGAGTCAATCTCTACTATGATCGATTAGGCAGCGGCGATCCGCTCGTACTCATTCATGGGTTGGGGGAACGAAAAGAAGGCTGGAAATTTCAACATGAGCTGGCCGAACACTTCGATTTAATTATCCCCGATTTACGGGGCTTTGGAAAAACCAGGTGTTCAGAAAGTCAGGAAATAACCATTAACGCGTTTGCAAGAGACATTGTTGAATTATTGGATCAATTAGGCTTGAACGAAGCGCATATCCTTGGCTTTTCAATGGGCGGTATGGTTGCTCAGGAAATTTATAAGATACGTCCGGAAAAAATAAAGTCTCTCATCCTTGCAAACACTCTTTTTTATGTGCCGAAGTGGTTAAAAAAACTATTGCTGCGGACAAACAAAAAATTTACAAGTAACTTGACGATTGAAAAATTCCACACAGGAGCGACTTCGAGATGTTTGCATGATAAAAATGAAGAAACCGTTCAAAAAGTCATGCCTATCTGGTCCGAACATCTTGACGGATTTCTTCCAGGAGTACGCGAATGTTTGGAAATTGATTATCGGCAAACATTGAAAAAAATGAATGTTCCTACTTTAGTCATTTCCTGTCAGAATGACAGAATTTGTCCCCCCTTCAATCAAAAAAGAATGCATAAGTTAATACCAAACTCCAAGTTTTATACGATCAAAAAAGCGGGCCATGTGGGGAAAATTGAAAGGACAGGTGAATTTAATCGTGTGGTATTACACTTTTTAACATCTGGCTCTGCCTGAAAGTATAAGTGGATAGGGACAATCTCCTTTAGAAAAAAAGATAAAACAAAATTTGAAAGACCGAACATGCAGTCCATGTCCGGTCTGATTTCATCTTAGGGGTCAACTCAAAAAACCTGTACCAAGTACGATGCACAAGATCCGTCTCCATGCATCACTCTTTTAAATACTTGTCCAAATTCCTACACTTTTTATTACCTTATATTCAGGTTCCCACATGGCTTCGGTAACTGCTTTCTCCACATTCTGAATGTCCGCCCTCGCTATTCCTTCGTTTATGGCCGCTTTGGCTACTTCAACGGCTACGTATACTGATACTGCATGCAATTTTTCAATAGGTGGCAGGAGCGATGCACCTGATGTGCTAGTGTCTATCATTTGGGCAACGGCATTTGCTGCAGCTGTGAACATACCTTTTGAAATGATTTTAGCTTTTGCCACAACGGCACCAAGTCCAAGCCCTGGGAATACAAATGCGTTGTTTGCCTGCCCAATTTCGTAGGAAACTCCCTTGTATACTACAGGATCAAACGGGCTGCCAGTTGCAATTAACGCCTTTCCTTCCGTCCATTTGATTAGGTTTTCTGGGACTGCTTCAGCCAGTGCGGTTGGGTTGGACATTGGGATGATAATTGGCCGTTCAACATGCTTGGCCATTTCTTTTACAATTTCCTCAGTAAATGCGCCCGCTTGTCCGGAAGTACCGATTAGAATGGTTGGTTTTACCCTCTGGACTACTTCGATTAATGAAATGATGCCATCCTCATTCCGATCCCAGTCCCTTACTTCTTCCGCTTTCCGCAAATAAGGTTTCTGGAATTTCAAGACGTCCCCAGATTCATCAGTCAACAACCCCCGGTAATCAATTGCCCTGAAACGGTCATAGGCCTCTTCCCTCGTTAAACCTTCAAGAATCATAGCATCTACCAGTTGGTCAGCGTTTCCAATGCCGGCCGACCCTGGTCCGAAGATTACAATCCGCTGATCCTTCAGATATGTGCCTGTGACTTTCAAGGCAGACATAATCGCAGCAAGGGTAACGGCACCTGTTCCCTGGATGTCATCGTTGAAGGTAAGGATATTGTCACCATATTTGGCCATGATGTTGCGTGCGTTCACATTTCCAAGATCCTCCCAGTGAAGAAGCACTTCAGGAAAAAACTTTCTGGCTGTATGGATGAATAAATCAATGAACTCCTCGTACCGTTCACCTCTAACACGCGCGAATTTGTTACCGATATAGATAGGATCAGAAATCAACGTCTGGTTGTTCGTACCAACATCTAGGACAACTGGCAGAACGCGGCTTGGATCAATACCGGCAGCTGCTGTATAGACGGCAAGTTTACCTATAGCTATATTAATGCCGCCTACCCCTTGATCCCCTATTCCGAGAATGCTTTCCGAATCCGTAACAACGATTAAATCAATCCCATTTTTAGGCAGATCGAGATTATGAAAGGCTGTTTCAATGCCGTCTGGGTCATCAATGGAAAGATACAAGCCACCCGGTCGGCGGTAGGTATGGGAGTATGTCTCAATCGCTTCACCTACAGTCGGAGTGTAGATAATCGGAAGCATTTCTGCTAAATGCTCCTTCAAAAGACGGTAAAACAAAACAACATTGCGGTTATACAAATCATAAAGCACGCCGTTTTTGAACAGATTGGTGGTCCTCATCGAATATTGCTCATAGACCTTTTTCACCTGTTCCTCAAGCGTGAGCACCCGAGGTGGCAGCAAACCATCGAGTCCAAGATCCTCCCTCTCTTCTTTCGTAAAAGCCGTTCCTTTATTCAAAAAAGGATTAGAAAGAACTTCTTTACCTCTAAGCGATGTAATAATCACATGTTCAGGAACATTCATGGATTCTCCCTCTTTCTAAAGTCTCATTTATCAATAGGTTGATGCATGGGGACGGTTCTCATGCATCATTTACGAGATGGATGATGTATAAGAACGGTTCTCTTGACTCATTTTCAATAAAAATGAGGCAAGAGAACCGTCCCTATGTTTCATATTGGGAAATTTTTTGGAATTTAATGGTACATTCATCAGGATATCAAATATCAGTATTTTTTTCATATACTAGTGAGTTTCCAAGTTTAGTATAATGGTAATACACCAAGATTTACCTTAGGTCCAAAAAATTAGGCTTAAGGAGAGTGAGAAACAGGTGTTAGTAAACATTATTTTCTCTTTATTAATTGGTGGGACAGTTGGTATTTTGGGACATGTTCGGAAGCATGGGAAAATTATTATGCCGCGCCGAACTAAAAAGTTTCTTTATCTCGGGTTTCTTGAGGAAATGCTTCTAGGTGCCATTGCTGCGCTTCTTCTCGTTTTTTATACCGCTCCTAATTCCTTTATCGAGAATATCTTCTTCTCGCTAATTGCCGGAATTTTAGGTGATGCAGCACTTACAAGTTATAAAATTATCAGACAGCACAATGAAGAGAAAGCAAAATCCAACAATCAATAACGGCAAAGGAATACTTTTCAACCCCACAGCATCAGTCTTAACTGATGCTGTTTTTTGTTATTCAATCCATTATAAACACTGGCTTTATCTACATAAGTAATTTTGTAATGAATTGCTAAAGGGAGACAAAAACTAACAAAAATATTTCAGTTAAAGGAGTTAGGACATGCAATTAAAAGCACCCGAACCGTTTACCTTTGAAAGCGGCGACCGCGCAGTTTTGCTTCTTCATGGTTTTACCGGCAACACAACAGATATACGAATGTTAGGCCGTTTTTTAGAAGAAAAAGGCTACTCCTCCCATGCGCCCCTATATAAAGGACATGGCAGCGCCCCGCCTGAAGAGCTTATGAACTCCACATCGGATGATTGGTGGAAAAGTGTATTGGAGGGTTATCAGCTGTTAAAAAATAAAGGCTACGAAAAAATCGCAGCAGCGGGAATCTCACTTGGTGGAGTTTTTTCTTTAAAGCTCGCTACCGAGGCCCCGCTTGTTGGTGTTGTCCCGATGTGTGCACCATTGGGATTCAAAAATAAAGAAACACTGCCGAACATGGTACGTGCCTATGCTAAACAGTACAAGGAGTTACAAGAAAAGACAGAACAAGAGATCAATAGCGAATTGAGTGCATTTCAGGATAACAGTATGCCGGCGGTCGAAGGTTTACTGAGGCTAGTATCCGATGTTTCCTCTCAGCTGCATAAAATAAAAGTCCCAACTTGCATCGTTCAAGGCAGGCTTGATGATATTATTGATATGGAAAGCCCGCAAATCATATTCAACGGGATTCAATCTGCCAAAAAAGAAATCAAGTGGTATGAGAATTCGGGCCATATCATTACACTCGATGATGAACGAAATCGTGTCGAGGAAGATGTGTTTCAATTTTTGGAGCAATTGAATTGGGAAAATGATGAACAGATTATCCCTTCTATTCAAGAAACGGAAGCACCGCAAATATGGTGGTAATTTTTAAAAGGTGCCGGGCACTACTCTTAAATGGGTGGTGCCCGGCACTTTTTTGCTTTAATAAAGGAAATTGGATTGGTTTTAAAGAAATTGTATGAAGGACTATTTTTACAGGGAGGACTGTAGATGAAAATCGCGATTTTGTCAGATATTCATGAAGGCTTGAATCGAAAACGGACTCAGAGCCAAATCATGGATGTTTTGTATAAATGGATAGAAATCAATCGGCCCGATGTGTTTATGATCAGCGGTGATATGACAGCGGGTCCGGATAAAAGCCTTGCTTTTTTGAATAAGCTTCAACATGATTTTCCGAAGACTAAGTTCTTATTTGTCCACGGTAACCATGATGTCTATCATGAAGATTCGCAGGCGGCTTATGAAAAATTGCTTCAATTCCCAGGGAATCTTGGAAATGGCCCGGTTGAATTAAATGGGGACTGGGTCGTTATTGGTGATGGCGGTTGGTATGATTATAGTTATCAAATTGAAGGGTACACGGAAGAACAATTTAGGATCGGCACGTTCAACGACTTTACCTGGCCGGATAAGCAATATGCCCATTGGCCAGGTTCGGATGGCGAAGAAACGGACCGCTACGTCCAAAAGCTGGAGAAGTGGCTGCACGAGTATCGCGGGAAAAATATCATCATGGTCACCCATGTCGTTCCCTTTCAAAAATTCTTGCAAGTGAAGAATGACCCTTCTTGGGACTTTTTCAACGCCATGATGGGCAGTGAACGCTTTGGTGAATTGGCATTGAAATATGGTGTAAAAAAATATATTTTTGGCCATATCCATACCAGATACCATGAGCACTATAACGGAATCGAAATGATCTGCAACCCGTTAGGATACTATCCACATGAATGGAATCACCAATCAGTGGAAGAAGAGATTTTTTCGACAATCAAAGTCATTGAGATTTGATGTCCCCTGTTGACTAGAAAAAGCCGTTTTTTCTCCATAGCTCGAAAAAACGGCTTATATTATTTATCGATTCGGACGCTTATCCACCGGCATTTTAACTTTATAATCTGTCCTAAAAAAACTATAAATAGGCCCTGACAATTTTGAATGCACAACGGTTGTTGCGGACGCGGGATTTCCAATATTTAAGGATATCGTGACATGATCATCGTTCGGGTAATTAGGATCATAGATATTAATGGACAGACTGTTCTCATTCAAGTGATACCCATATGCAAGAACCTGATGATTTTTTCCAAACTGAAAAGGATTGAGGGATTTTATTCTTACCAAACCAAGCGGTGATAGCTTTCCATGATCAAGATCATTTTTAATTCTTGGCCATTCCTTTATTATCATTCTCCAAGACCTTCCGTGGGGAGCAGCCCCTATTTTACTAGCCAATGTTTCATCATCCCGGAGTACAGGATTCATCAAAACTAAATATTTTATAAAACCCAAGGGCAAATTTAAACTATTAATCTGCCGGTTAACGATATAGTCAAATAACGGACCAGCGGATGGGGCTGTCGGATTAGAGGGGATTGGCATGTTTGCTTCAAAGTAGTCCATGACAGCAAAAACCATTCCGCCACAAAGGCCATAAGATGCATCACCAATTGTAATCTGCCTACCCAAAATATCAAATTTCTTTATCGGAACATTTGGAAAGCTGTTTCCGAATTTAAATCCAGCTGAGCTTGGTCGAAACTCTGATAAGTTTGGCATCATGACTTCCCCCAATTGCATGTAAATAAATAAAAACATATAGCCGAATCGTCTACAAAATTATGCATTTCTCCTAATCCCATAAATATTTATTAAGAAAGAGCATTTCTAGAAAGGAGTGAGGGAAAATGATTATTTATGATCAGGAAGACAGCTTTATTATGATAAAACAGGATGACCACGCCAGGATATCAGGCATATTTGCACAGTCCTGGAAAAATGATTATTTTTGCGGAATGGATTTAAAAGATGAAGTGGTTCTAGCCATAAGTGAACACGATCGCGGCTGGATTGAGGCTGATGAATGGCCTTTATGGAATGACGAAAAAGACAAACCATACTCATTTATCGATCACCCCATGACGTTAAAGACTGCTATTTATAAAAAAGGAATTGATGAAGTAGAATTAATGAGCAAGTATGCCAGTCTTCTCTGCAGTTTGCATTTTGTTTCTTTTCTGCAGAACGAAGTCCATCCCCTTGCAAGGGAATTTGTGACGGACGAAAGAAAAAGGCTCCAGTACCTATTTAAGGATTTGGGAATCAAGGGAAATAAGGACATGGAAAACCTGTTCATGTATCACCTTAAAATTCTAAAGTTTTGTGATAACCTCTCCCTTTATATCTGTCTGAACGAACCTGGGATAGAAAAAGCAGATGAGCACCCCTTTTTCCGAAACGGATTTCCGGAAGCGTTTCCATTCGCAAATGACCAGCCCATCCAGGCACACTGGACGGATCGGGAAACAGTTGAACTTTCACTCTCTCCTCTCTCCAAGCAGTTACAGGTTTATTTACCTTTTAAGGAAGTTAACAAAGAAGAAATAATGCTAAACGGTCTATTGAAAGCTTATGCTGAAACACAAGAAACGATTAGAAAAGTCGCGTTCTGATGCACGGGAACGGTTCTCATGTCTCATATGCGCTAGAATGTGAGGCAAAAGAACCGTCCCCATGTTTCATCTTTGTGAATCCAGGACTTTTATTTTCGATTTTTCATCTATATTTGCGAATCTTTTTTTAGCAACAATTTTTTAGAAAAGATTTTAGCTTTCATAAACAATTTTGTTTTTTTGAGGACTTTCAAATGAAATAGTAAAAGTGGTGCCTTGATTCAAGTTGCTATTCACATGAATTGATCCCTTATGGTTTTGGATGATCTTATAGCTCACCATCAGCCCTAAGCCATTCCCATCTTGCTTTGTCGTAAAAAAAGGCTCTCCGAGTTTTTTAATCTGTTCTGTCTCCATCCCTATTCCTTCATCCTTTATGGTGATTACTATATTTTGCGTTGTCCTTTCCAGCAAAATATATATCTTACCTCCAGAAGGCATAGCCTCGATAGAATTCTTTAGTAAATTTAATAACACTTGTTTTAATTGATTTCTTTCGCCAGAAATGATGACATCCTCTATGGGAAATTCGTATTCAATTTCCACATTTTTCAGATTTGCTTCCGGCTCAAGAAACTTAATCACACTGGTTAAGATATTATTAATATTACATTCATTATATTGAATCTGATGTGGCTTAGCAAAAATCATCAATTCACTTACAATGAAATTAATACGATCAATTTCATCAAGAATGGTGTCCGTATAGTAGTAAGGTTCTTTTCCATTTTGATTCATTAGTTGTACAAATCCCCTAATGGTTGTTAACGGGTTTCGAATTTCGTGGGCTATGCCAGCAGCCAATTCTCCAATCATCGAAAGTTTCTCGGTATTGCGTAGCGTTTCTTCTGAATTCCTTTTTTCAGTAATATCATATTGAATGGAGATATGTTTATAACGCTCTCCATTTGAATCAACAAACGGAATGATTGTTGTATCTAGCCAATATTTTGTCCCATCCTTCGCTTGATTAAGAATTTCGCCCTTCCATACATTTCCACTTTCAATTGTTTCCCATATTTCATGGAAGAAAGCTGGCGGATGAAAGTGAGAAGAGTATATATCGTGTGTTTTCCCTATTAATTCTTCTATTGTATATTGATATAAATTGCAAAATTTATCATTTGCATATAAGATTTTATCTTCGTGGTCAGATATTGCAAAAATGGTCGCTTCATTTAAGGCCCTCTCTAAATCTGCATACTCTCTAAGTGTCATTTTTAAATCCTCTTTCGACTCATCTAAGGCAATTTTAATGTCTGACATCTCCACAGAGTAAATATTCAATAGAGTTTTGGAAATAAGCTGGAATAAATATTCAATTATTTTTATCACTTCAAAGTAGTTTTTTATGGAAATCCTCTCATGAAGCAATTCTAGTTCAAGCAAATCGATAATTGAATATCGAGTTAAGTACAAGAAATGGATAGATTGATCCAACGAAGCTTTAGATTTTATTAATTGAAGACCAAAGACTTCAACAAATTTTACAAAGTTCATTTTGTGTTCTTCAGTCTGGCTAATTAAGAACTCTCCTATATGAATGAATAAGTTTTCCACTGAATGCCTTGGAAAATCCAATTCCTCAACTATGGGGTTGAAGAAATTATCTTGTCCAAATGGTGACTCGATTCTTTGAAAAATCTCCCCACTCAATTCTTTTATTTTTGAACCAATATACTCGTAATGTTTGCTCATCGTATCCCTCATAAAAAAGTAATATTATACTTAAATATTAGACACAATTTTACTAAATTCCTCTTTTCGAAAAAATTTCGACAGGTGATGGCATTGCTTTTTTAATTTGTGCTTGGTTTATTTTCTTATAATGTTATGGCTTTTTGGAAAAATAACATGGAGGTGATGGAAATGGATCTAAATAGAGCCAAGGAAATATTGGCAGCAGAAAATGAAATAGCGGTTCAGTACCACGGTATTCCAGTTTGGATTGAAAGCATTGAAGACACTTCGAGTATGGCGTTAGTTTCCCAAAGAGGGACCCATGATGAAAAGCGGCTGGTTTCAATTGATGGTTTGGCGGAGAAATGAAAAGAATGTTAAGTGAAAGGCTGAATCGTAATGGCGATACAGCCTTTTTATTAGAGGAACGGTTTTACTACTTTCGCAGACCCACGAATTTTTCATGCTCTTCTTTTATCAGAAGAATGAATTGCTCCCTTTCCGAATCCATACTAATAATTTTTTTAACATTTGTTTCGTTGCTTAAAAAGCGCTTCACTTTTCGGTTGTTATAAATAATATATTGGTATCGATAATCTTTTTCTAGCTCTGAAAACCAAGCCTCGTCTTTTAACCTGATAATGTTCTTTTCAAACTTGGCGGTGGGATTGGGGATTAAATGTTCAATAATTTCGCCTGCAATATCTATTAGAAAGTCAATAACGAGAATAACTGCTCACCCCTCCGAAAAACCCTACTACACCCATCCCTCAATATATTACCATACAAACCAAAAGACCGTACATGCTGCAACATGTCGGTCTGATATTCGGCGACTCTCTAAAGGACCATAAAATGATGCATGAGAACCGTCCCCATGCCTCAAACTGAATGGATCCAATCGGCGATATCATTTATTACCTTGCTGTCAACGTTTTGGGTAACTTTGTACTCTTTTTGGACTTTTAGGATATTACCATAGATGGCTGGCATAAATAGGTGGTTTAGGTTTGGATAAAGTTTAAATGTTACATTAGGATTTTGATCCAATTGCTTTTTGTAAGCTTCAAAATCATCTTCTACGGTTGATTGAACATCTTTTTCCCCTTGTATGATTAAAACCGGTTTATCCAAGTCCTTAAGATAATCAATGGCTGGGTGTTCACCCATTTCTTTAAGATAATAAGCTTTAACGTGTTTCCCTAAAACGGGTGTTGATTTTGCCTCTTCATCTGTTAGGTTGTAAATGTTATCAAACTTGGATGATAAAGCGGCTACCTGCTTCTTTGCAATGAATCTTATAACCCTGTTCAACGACTTTAATGCAAGGTCATTTTGTGTCATCATGATTTCTTCTAATTTTCGTGGTGATCCAGCCATAATGATAATGCCGGCAAAATTTCCGCCTTCCGCGTCAATTCTTGGTGCTAACATCCCCCCCATACTATGGCCGATGATAAATATTTTATTAGAATCAATCCGTGGATCATTTCGTAACAAATCAGCAGCGAGTATGGCATCTTCAATGGTTTCTTCTCTAACAGACAATCCATTATCGTGTTTCAACTCTTTACCGTAAACGAAGGTTCTCTTGTCATAGCGAATGACGGCAATACCTCTTTCCGACAAACCTTCGGCAAATTCTTTAAAAATATAATTATTTCCTACTTTGCCGTCCATATTACTTGGGCCGGAACCGTGCACCAAGATCACCGCTGGAATGGTACCATTCCTCTCTTCAGGAATGGTCAACATCCCATTAAGCGGGTACTTTGTTCCTGCGCCAACCACAATTTTTTCGTCAACCATTTTATGTCCCTCCACTATTTATCTCAATTTAATCACTTGGCATTTTTGTTTTAAAAGGTAGTTAATTTGACCTATCGCATAACACAGGATTATTTTACCATAAAATTAAGATTTTGTTAGATTGTTAGAAGAAATTAAACAAAGACTTGTACGGCATGCGCGGTATTCGAACTTGAGTTGTGATTGGCTGCCAAAGTCCTTTATATGTACTTTTTTAAAATCCCTTTCTTCGAAGGTGTGCTTATATAAAAATTATATACAACTTTTACCTAATAATTTATAATTTTCCTAATAGATTTGGAATTTATTTTTTAAAACTAAAAGGAGAATAAAAAACACATGTCTATTTCATTGCGACCGATAACTAACGAAAATTGGGAAGATTGCATTGAATTGCAGGTTGCCCCTCACCAACAGTCCTTTATTGCCTCAAATTTATATTCGCTGGCTGAGTCAAAATTTGAGCAATCCTTTGTACCGATGGGAATTTATTTAGATGATAGAATGATAGGATTTCTGATGTACGGCAAGGACCCGGAGGATGGTACCTATTGGATTATTCGCTTTATGATAGATCAGTCCTTTCAAGGAAAGGGCAATGGCCGAGCGGCTTTATCACAAGCCGTAAGCCTTCTTGCAAAGCTCGAGGACTGCAGCGACTCCATCATCCTTGGCGTAAAAGAAGAAAATACAGACGCCAATCGATTTTACCAAGCATTAGGGTTTCATGATACCGGGCGTAGGGAACATGGAGAAATATTGTTAGAATATGTGTGGTGAGACATGGAATGAAACATGAGGACGGTTTTCATGCTTCATTTACCTCTGCCAATAACCTTCAAATATCAAATAAAGTGATGGCTCAAGTCGGAAATTCCATTGAATGGATTGTTACGTAGTTTAAAATTCTGTCTTCCAGTTTGAAAAATATTAGAAAAGTAGAGTAGTCCATTTTTTGAACGGACTACTCTACTTAAAAAGATAGTCTAACATTAAGGTCAAACTGAATATATTGAGGCTGTTGTTTGATTCTTTATGACCTCATCGTATTAGGCAAGAAAAGCGCAATTTCAGGAAAAATATAAATCAAGATTATAAGAAGTAAAATTGGAATCATGAAAATCAATGCGCCCTTGAATATATCAACCAATTCTAAATCATCTGAAACACCTTTTAGTACGAAACAATTCATCCCTACAGGTGGGGAAATTAAGGCCATTTCTACTACAAGGACAATGATGACTCCAAACCAAACTAAATCAAATCCTGCCATTTTGAGAACTGGCATAAGAATAGGAATAGTTACCACCATCATTGCAAGAGTATCCATTAGCGCTCCCAAAATAATGTACATTATGATGATTAATATAAAAATCATTGTTGGTGTTAGATTCTTATCAAATAGGAAATCAGCCAATAAAATAGGAAGACGAGTAATAACCAAAACATAGTTTAAAATAAATGCGCCCATTAAAATAGCAAACATAAATCCTGTTGTTTTTATCGTACTGAAAATAGCCTCAGCAAATTTATGAAATGTTAGTTTTTTCCTTATTAAACCAATAATAAATGCACCAAAAGCACCCACCCCTGCTGCTTCAGTTGCAGTAAATAATCCGAGATACAGGCCGCCAATAACTATTAAAAACATTATGATAATACTAATATTTGACTTTAAAGAAATAAATCGCTCTTTCCAGCTAACACTTACATCTACAGTATTTGATACCAAACTCGGCTTCACGATGACGCTAATGACAATTGTTAGCATAAAGAAAATAGTCAACAATATACCAGGAATAACACCGGCTGTTAAAAGGGCACCTATGGATTGTTCTGTAATCATTCCATAAATGATAAACGTGGTACTAGGGGGAATTAAAATACCCAATGCGCCGCCTGCCACAATGGACCCACCGGTTAAACTTTTACTGTATCCTGCTTTTAACATTTCCTTGGAAGCAATGACTCCCATTGTTCCTGTATTTGCGACACTCGAACCGGAGGCAGCCGCAAACATAGCCGAAGAACCAATCGTTGCTAGTCCGAGTCCACCTTTAAACTTTCCAAACCATTTTCGAAATGTATCAAACAATTCTTCACTTATACCAGCTGTATATAAAAACTGCCCCATCAATACAAATAAAGGGATCGTCGAAAGAGTATAGCTATAACTCTGATACCATACGATACTATCAATTGATGTCATGAGGGTATTCCATCCCTTTAGATAAATGATAGCTAATGCTGCAGGAATTGCCATAGCAATAGCAATCGGGATTCGCATGAACATTAGAATAAAAACTGAAATAATAACGATTACTCCAACCACTTCCACTGACATTTTCTCACTCCTCCTTATGAAAAGCTACGAACTGATTTCATTAACCTTAAAAGGGCTTCTAATCCCCAACCGCTAAAACCGATTATGATGAAAATCTTAAAAGGATAAAAGGGGATTTTTAATAGATCAGAAGCCTGTAAAAAGTTCATTCTTGAAATAAAAACCCAACATATTAAGAAACAAAACAAGAGCATTAATAATTGGGAAATAAAGTTTACTGTAGCTTGGATACGGGGAGGAAGTTTATCTACAATTAGCCCAATTGAAATATGCGAATCAGATTGTTCCGTTAATGCAAGTGAACCCATAATGAGTAAGACCATCGTAAACTGAACTAACTCAATATCTCCAATAACAGGATGTCCTGAGGTTCTGGAGATAGAAAAATACGTAACTGCTAACATCATGAGAGTAAGAGTAAAAAAAGATACCCATTTATTGATGTTGGTGATGAATTGTATAACTTTCATTAAAAACTGCATGACTCTACCTTCTTTCATTAGAAATTCAGAAAAGAAGAAGGATCTTTTGAATAGAAAACTGCGTTATTCAAAAGATCCTATTCCAATTATTTCAAACCAACAAAATGGTACGTTTTATCTTAAAAGTTAAAAAGGAAGTTCAACGCCCTCTTTTTCGATTAATTTTTCAAATTCCTTTAATATTTCGTCACCAGGATATCCCTTTTTATTTGCCTCTTCCGCCCAGTGATTCCATATTTTCTCGCTAGGTTTTTTAAATGCCTTTAATTCCTCACTACTTAATGTAGTCACCTGACCGCCCTTACTTTTTACTTTCTCACCATATTCTTTCATGGCTGCATCAGCTTGGCTTTTGTACATTTCCCCAGTCATTTCACCTAACTTGGGTCCTAATTCTTCAACAAATTGCTGCTTTAGATCATCAGGGAGTTTATTAAGAGCTTCCGTGTTCATTAAAAACAAGAGCGTAGTGGCACCTAAGTCAATTTTTGTTAAATACGGGGCAACTTCATATAATTTAAGTCCTACGGCACCAACTGATGTATAGGTTGTTTGGTTAACAGTATTCTTTTCTAACGACTCATAAATTTGTTCAAGCCCTAGGGATACTGGTACGCCACCCCAGCCTTTAACAGTTTCGATTCTTTCTGATCCTTGAGCAATAATTTTCTGCTCCTTGACATCTTTAATGGATTTAACGGGTTCCTTACTATACAGCTGATAAGAGTCCGTAGAGGATATTGACAAAAGAGTGGACTCCTTAAATGCGTCTTTCATATACTTGTCGCTAAGTTGTCCCAAAACATCTGCCTTAACCTTTGGATCAGTAATCCCAAATGGTAAATCACCGATGGTTAATGGGTAAAGATTACTGTCAAGATGAAGACCCGGGCTTACATACCCAATATCATAAACGCCGCCCTTTATATCATCATAAGCAGTGGCCAAAGTTCCAAGAGCACCACTATTATAAATTTCAATCTTTATTTTTCCATCTGTTTCTTTTTCTACGAGATCAGCCCAAGGCTTTACAACATCCGTATGAAATTTATGGGTAGTTGGAATTTGCACATTAAAGCTTAGTTTGTATACTTTCTTATCTCCGGAGGTTTCTTTTGAACCTGCTTCATTTGCTGACTTCCCACACCCCAGTAAACCAATTGAGATAATGAGTATTATGGTAATCAAAATAGTAAATTTTTTGGACACGAGGCTTCCTCCCTTTTCATTCGAACATGTGCAAATTAAATTATTAATCGATGACAAATCTTCAAACTAGTTTTATTCATCAAACGCATTTAATGCATTTACACCATGTGCCAAAGCAGAACCAGCCTTTAATGCTGTTGCTACCATAATAGCTTCAGCCACTTCTTCCTTACTCGCTTTCGACCTCTTTGCTCCTTTAATATGGATATCAATACAATATGGGCAGCCTGTGGTATGAGCAACAGCAACGGCTATTAGTTCCTTTTCCTTTACACTTAGCAATCCGGATTTTAATGCTTTTTTATCAAAATCTACAAATGAAGCAAAAATGTCGCCATTAAGAGTAGAAAACTCTTTTAATCTATTAAAATATGATTTCTTAAACAACTCTTCATCATCTACATTGTTATAACTATTTAGTGCGTTTACACCATGTGCAAGCGCCGAACCCGCTTTTAATGCAGTTGCTACCATAATAGACTCAGCCATTTCCTCTTTTGTTGTTCCCTGGGATTTCGCTTTTTGTACATGTACATCAATGCAATAGGGACATCCTGTGGTATGAGCAACAGCTATAGCTATTAGTTCTTTCAATTTTGAATTTAGCTGTCCACCTTTTAAAGCAAGGTAATCAAATCTGACAAATGCCTTAAAAGTATCAGGAACTAAGTCACTAAATTCTCCAAGACGTGAAAAATATGATTTTTGGTATAAACTATCATTACTCATTTTTTATTTCCTCCTTAAGTTATCTTTAAAAAATCTGCTTATTTTCTTTTGCTAGAAACAAATTTATCTATTTCTTCTCGAGCTTCCCCATATAGCATCATTTGTTCTTGGAGTTCCGGCTCATAAAAGAGAAGATTTTCAAATCTTGGGGTTGCTGCATTGACGATTTTTTTGGTTAATCGAATAGGCGAAAATGGACTTCTGCTCAACTTGCCTATTAATTCTTCTGTTGCAGCCGTTAATTCTTGTAATGGAACTACTTTATTTACTAATCCAATTTTTAAAGCTTCTGATGCATCAATTGCCTCACATAACATAATAAATTCCTTCGCCTTAGCGGGGCCAATCAGATTGACCAATCGAGGAGTCCCCCCTCCAGAGAAGAACAATCCGCGTTCGACCTCAGGAAGACAGGCTGTTGCATTGTCTGCCATAATCCGAAAATCACAGACCATGGCAAGAGCTAGACCAGCGCCATACATGGGACCATTTATCGCCGCAATGGTAATTTGATCGAGTGCATCAAACTTTCTTAAGAACTCATGTCTTGTGATTTGATCTTCCCTTATGAATGAAGAGCTAAAAGAATTACTCTCAATTCCTTGTAAAACCTCATTCATATCGGCACCAGCCGAAAATGTCTTACCATTGCCAGTGAATACGATAAATTTATAATCTGTATCTTTACGAACCTCAGTAATGATGTCGTCAAGTTCTTCGTTCATTTGTTTATTCATAGCATTCGCTTTATCAGGTCGATTGAAAGTAACCTTTAGAACTGGTTTTCTCCATTCTACCGATATAGTTTGATAGTCTTTCAATTCATCCTCCCCCTTCAAATTTAAATTCTTCTATCAGCCAATTCCCAGTATGGTTCACGTAACACTTTTTTATCAACTTTACCGTAATTTGTTAAAGGGAATTCCTCTACAATTTGAATAGACTTTGGCACCTTATATTTTGAGAGATTAGTTTTGCAATATTGCATTACATTTTCAACATTCAATTGGTTGTTTTTAGGGATAATAAAGGCGGTAACCGCTTCTCCCCAATCCTTATCTGGAACTCCAATAACAGCTACCTGACGGACATCTGGGTGCTTTTGAATGACATTTTCTACCTCTGAAGAATATACATTCATGCCACCACTGATGATCATATCTTTTTTCCTATCCAATAGATAAAGGTAGCCCTTTTCATCCATAACTCCAACGTCTCCGGTGTGCAGCCAGCCATCTTTCAATGTTTCGGCTGTTTTCTCAGGTAATTTGTGATATCCAATCATATTTGTCAGCGCTTTCACAGTGATTTCACCTTCAACACCACGACTTACTTCAAGTCCATTTTCATCGACAATTTTAATTCTGCTCATGATCGTTGATTTACCGCAGCTTTGTAATATTTTTGTATCTTCGCCGTCGATGCGATGATCATACTTTTTCATCCAAGTGGCAGCACTTTGAGTTTCAGTTAATCCATAAATTTGAAGAAATACCTGGCCGAACATCTCCAACCCTTGCCTCAATCGGGCGGCAGTTATTGGTGCAGTCCCATATTGAATGGTTCGAATGGAACTAACGTCAATTTCCTTGTCTTCCATAAAATCAAATAACCGATAGAGTGTTGTTGGAACAGCACTTAGAAACGTAATCTTATTTTTTTCAATATGTTGAAGGACGTTTTCCGTATCAAATTTACTTTCAATATAAATTTGAGCCCCTTTCACCAAACCAGCGTACAAATAAAGTCCTGCAGCGTGAGGAAGTGGTGTGGTCAATAGGATTTTTTCATCCTCTCTCATATTTGTTTCAAGAATGATGGATAGAAATGTAAGAACTGTTCCCTGATGAGTGTGCACTACTCCTTTTGGCTTTCCGGTGGTACCACCGGTATAGAGGATTAATGATAGATCAGTAGGTTTAGTAGAAATCCCTAACAAGGCTTCCGATTCTTTTTCTTGAAAGGATTCCCATGAGATAAATTGATCTGGTAATTTTTCCTTACTGCCAACTCCTATGATCGTTTTAAGGTTAGATAATTCCAATTGTATATTCTTGATTATTGGAAAGAATTGTTCCTCAACGATTAGAACTTCCGAATCCGAGTCGTTTAAAATATAAAGAATATCATTCTCTCTGAGCATATTGTTAAGTGGGACTTTTGTTCCTCCAGCAAAAAAGATTCCTAATTCACTTACGAGATATTCTGGCGTGTTAGATAGTAGCAGCGCCACTCTTGTGTTATTTTTAACTCCGCACCTAATCAAACCATGAGCGACTCTATTGGCTTGATTATGTAGTTCACGATATGTGAGTGATTGTGAATGAAAATGTACCGCTGTTCGATCAGCATGATTTACAAACAAATTGTTTAATAAATCGTTTACAGTTTGAATGGAAAAATCCAATTTACTCCTCCCCCTTTGTTTAATTGTTTGAAAATTTGAATAATATTTAATTCTTAGTAAAAGGGTACCATTTTACATAGTTACGGGTCTAATACATGTTATAATCGTTTTAATATTTAAAAAATATTATTCTGAAAATAAAAGAGGATTTTATGGAGTTAAGACATTTACATTATTTTATTGCCGTTGCGGAAGAACTTCATTTTGGCAGAGCTGCTCAACGTCTAAATATGAGCCAACCGCCCCTTAGTCAGCAAATTGCACAATTAGAGAAAGAATTAGAGGTTGAATTATTTAAACGGACAAAACGCCATACAGAATTAACACCTGCTGGAAAGTATTTTTTAGAACAAGCTTATGAAATCTTAAATAAAATTGAAAAAACCAGTATGGATGTTCGAAAAATATACCAAGGTGAAAAAGGCCAATTATATATCGGATACACAGGAATCCTAAGTAAGTTACTATTACAATTAATTCGTACCTATCGTTCAAGATATCCAAAAGTTGAGGTAGTTTTACAACATTTGTCTTCTGCCAATCAGATTCGCTCTTTATACGAAAATAAGATAAAACTCGGTTTTGTTTGTCCGCAATTGAAAGCAGTACATTGAATTCAAGATTAGTCGGCTATGCACCATTTGTAGTGGCCATTCCTTCAACTCACCCCCTTGCAAGGGATACATCACCATTAAGTCTGAAAGAATTGGAAAGTGAACCCTTCATCATGGCTCATCGAAAAAACGAACCGGGCTATTATGATACAATCATTTCTATTTGCAATCGTGCCGGGTTTAGCCCTAAGGTTGTCCAGGAAGCAGAAGGCATTTTCACCATTCTAACCCTTGTCTCAACAGGGATGGGATTATCGCTTGTTACCAATTTAACACTCGAATATGGGAACTCTGGCATTGTTTTTAGACCTATTTTAGATGACAATGCAAAAATGGACCTTTCTTTGGTATGGAGAAAAAATGAGGACTCGCCATTAGTAACCACTTTTCTTGATGTATTTGATGAAATGTTCAAGAACAATTCTAATTTAAATGTGGAGTTTGACTATCAGCAGGGATAACTTGGAGGTATTCAATTTAGGATTATAATTGGGGACATATCAATAAAACTACAGTTTTTAAAGTGACACACTATATTTATTGTATAGATTAACAATTCTAACAAAATCAAAAAAACCCATCATCGGTAAGGTATTCAGGCGGAGCCAAGAGGACGGTTCTGCCAGCATAAAAAAGCCAGGAGAAAGGTCCCCTGGCGTGTCTTTTTGCCATATGCATTAAAGCCCTAAAGCTGTCCAACCTCCGTCAGCTTTTAAGGTTTCACCTGTAATATAAGATGAAGCATCAGAGGATAAGAAAATAGCTGACCCTATTAATTCATCAGGCATTCCTAATCGATTTAGTGGTGTTCTTGCCTCCACCTTTTGGGCAAACTCAGTTCGTTGATCCTTGATGGCCTTTACCAAAGGGGTTTCAATATATGCAGGTGCAATCCCATTTACCCTTATGCCATGAGGAGCCCATTCAACCGCCAATACCTTGGTCAGCATATTCACGCCGCCCTTACTAGCACAATAAGCTATTGACCCAGTAAGCGCCGTTTCCCCTCCAACGGAGGAAACATTTATGATGGTTCCTTTCTTTTGCTTAATCATTTGACGGCCGACTGCCTGGGCGAATAAAAATACACCTGTTAAATTAACACCGATAACCTTATTCCAATCATTTAGGTCATATTCTTCTGCCGGCCTTTTCGCGGTTATTCCAGCATTGTTTATAAGTACGTCAATTTGGTGGAATTTTTTAACTGCCTCATCTACTACATTTTGAATGTCTTTAGGATTCGTAACATCACACGGAATAACTAAGGCCTCAACTCCTGTTTGTTCAATTTCTTTCGCAACTTCATCCAACTCAACTTTTGTGCGGCTGCAGAGAACAATGTGGCTGCCAGCTTTAGCCAAACCTACAGCTATTGCTTTACCAATCCCTTTACTAGCCCCTGTAACAATACTTACTTTTCCGGTTAAATCAAATAACATATAAATTTCCTGCTTCCGATTTTTTTATTAATCTAGTAAAATCTGATTCAAAATAATGATACTTTGAATCTGGTTTGTTCCTGAATAGATTTATTATTAATATTATTCATTATTCGACACATGGTATAGAAATCCTTTTACATTCGGCTATGATCATATCCTTTTTTAATTTTTTACTTCTTTAAAAAATTTAATGATTCCGCCGTTTCTAGAAGCCTCCAGAACCTTCCGCCCGACCTATCACGAAGCCATTAGAACTGCTCCCCTGGCTCTGCCACATCAAATCTAAGACCGATTCCTCCTTCACCATGCCCAACGCTTTTGCGGTGTCCAATCCAGAGGTAGGGCTCGCCGTTTATCCATCGGGCATATTGGTATGCCCTGCTGACCTTGATTCCTTCTCGTGGAACCTCTTCCTCCTTGATAATCAGCGGATCGGCGGCAAGTATCTTACCGATTGGCTGGATTAGTTGGCCACTTTCGGGATGGAGGACTGTACCGCGCTTAAGCCCAATCGTTCTGGCTTCCTCGGTAGATCCTGGCGGTCGAACTGGAACGAATGGCACCCAATGATCTGGAACAACCGTACTTACCCGATACTCCAACGGACCGGAACGAGTTGCAGTCACACCAGAAGACTTGATCTCCTTTTGCATCTCCTTCCGGCGGAGCACGTCCTGGTAGTCCTCGTGGCGATTAAGCGGCAGACCTGCAGGACTTTCAACGACCATCTCGACTCCCCATGCCATATTAGCAGTCTCATCCCTTAACAGATGCACCTCTTCCAACGGGGACCCCTCAAGGCTTGGTCCAAGCACTGGAGGCAGGAAGAATAGATTAAGAGGATCATTAGGAACCGACAAATTGCCGCGAGTATCCTGTGAGAGCTGGAACATGCGCCAAGGCTTGCCAGTAGGTTCGGTTTTGCTGACCGGATCGATCAGTACCGCTTCACCGAACGTATTCCAAACTCGAACAGAGGAAATTTGACAGATGGATCCAACGTCTAAATCCATTGGAATCAAAAAGAAATCGTTACTATAGACCAACATGAACTCCATCATAAGCATTCGCACGAGATCATCCGGCGGACTGTCAATCGCGCCAATATTAACATTGGCATTCTCGAATTCCCACCAACGGGAAGACGGCATCCCAGGAAAGCTTACCTGCGTAGGCAGAACTGACTTATTGATCGTTTTTACAGATGGAGACCATCCTGGGACGGACAAGTAAGCTTGATGATCAACGGAGAATGAATACCAGTCAAGACGTCCTCCCTGGTATTCCGGTGCTACAATAACAAGTTGGCCGTTCGGAACCCCTGGTGAGGCGGATACCGCCGCTGCAGTGGCAAAGTCGTATTCCATTCTCTCCTCTTTCCACGTATCAGCAGGCTGGGATGGATCTGGCCGGCTGACTATAGATTCATACCAAGAAAGCCATTCCGTCGCCAGTTTTATCATCTGAGGCTGGTCTGCTGGATCGATAAGCGGCTGAGCAGGAAGCTTGAGGGTTCCCTTATTCGGATCCCAACCTTTTTTCATATCTGTGTACAGCCTGCTACCGTTGACCGTACGCCTTGCGAACACATCATGATAGCGGATACTGTCAGAGTCCATTCCCTGCCGCTGTTCTGAAGTTAGTGGCTCAATGGGATATACCTTAAGATACTTCGTTCTGTATTTCATAGTCATTGTATCGCCTAACAAACGTAAAAAATGAAGGCCCGATTCGACCTGATTCCGGGTGCTATCAGCGTGGGGGACGGAGCCTTTCTCTCGCTCCACCATTGTCTCTAGTGGCAGTAGCGTACTGTCGTAAGGACTCGCATCAGTTTTAATTGGAAGCCGCTGCGGTCTTCCTGGAGAAAACATGCTTAACTGACTTTGCTCGGCTTGCAATTGAACAGCCACCGGGGAGCCGTTATCCTCACCTTGAAATTCGCCAAACTGCCACTGGCGGGCGAGCATCCACAAAGGATCATAAACCCTGGCCTGCAGACTTGCCTGTATAGCTTCACTACGGGTCCTCGGCTCGAGACGGGTCCAAGTTGTAATTGAGGGCATCTTATTCTCCTTTCACATTCTTTTTTTAGTAATTATTCAAGACTTTTCTTTAGAAAAATCATACAGATTCATCCCGATCGTCTCGTTCGCGGAGTTAAATGCAAAGTAAAGTGCCGGCAGATATTGTCCCAAATCACCCAAGGCAGCTGAATCCACAGCCCGCAGTTTACTAAGCTCAAGTGTCTCTAGCAGAATGGCTTCGAGCGTATTTTCATCCCAAGGCCGATTCACGTCCGGCGCCACTGCAAGCAGTACGGCCTGGGGTGCAACCGCACCTGGAGCATCATAGTGGAAGGCGACCGCCGTTGTTTCCTTTTTATTAGGAAACACTTCAACTATCTCGTCAATCACCAAACCTGATACCCAATCGTTTCTGTTAAATCCACCAGGGCGATGAGCGACAAGGGACAATTGCCCACCAAGTTTTTCGCCCTGGGCACTCTTTTCTCCTGCCCATTTATCACCAGGCTGATAAGGCAACTGAGCGACATCAAAGGAGATTCTTGCCCTGCCGCCACTAGCAGCTTCCGCATAAAGCAGCAACCTCTCCAGATTTCCAACTTCCTTGCGTACCTTGGCGATTCGTTGAAACCATGGGGTTACCTCTTGAATCCCCAGTTTGTCATCGAATGAATTTTTGAGAAGGGCAGCGTTTTTCGGCTTTAATTTTGGAAGAACGCGAAAGTCTGCGCCAAAAATGGCTTGCAGCCGCTTCCGGTCATGCTCTACCTTGTCGGCCCTCGAGGCCTTATCACGGTCGAATTCAGCCTCCAGGTTTGTCAACTGATCGACCAGTTGGGACAGATCATTTACGAGCCATGATGCTTGCTGTTGAAGCTGATTTATCTTTTCATTAACTGTTCCCCCTGCAGATATAGGAACCGCATCCCCTATGCAGTAAGAAAGCTGAATGAGCGCTTGATACAAATCCACTAATAACGGATGACTCGTGGTCAAATCCCCCAACAATTGCACACGATTCTGCAATTCGGTGACAGCTTGGTCCGCTCTTTTCTTGAAATCGTCTAAATCAATTTCATGGGCTTGATCAACATCTGCACGAACAGCCTCACGAGGTTCTAGCAAATCGCTATGTTCAAGTTCACGGGCCGCAGTAATAACGGCACGGGCTGAACGAACTATCTCGAAGAGCTCAGGAAAACTGAGCTTATCTGCACCCCAACTGCCGTCACGGTCAAGCAGCAACGTCACAAGCATGCCTGGACGCATCTCTTCTGCTAAAAGTTGAGTCCGTTGTTCAATTTCAGATGCAGAGGCCCTGTAATCTTGAGACCCGAAAACCGGTTCAGGCTTCTGAGGAATGGCAGTATATAGAACATCTAGCGGCGACAAACGTAACTGTTTCAACGTAATGGTATCTTCTTCAAACGTTCCGGTTTTTGGATCCTCAAATAGTACCCTGCAAATCACCTGGGACGGGTCGCCAAATAATCTGGCCGCCCAGGCATTCAAAGCCGGCTCGGCTTTAGCGCGCATCTGTCTATCCTCATCAAAATCCCAACTTTGCAGATACTTATCGTCTGTAAAAACATCTCCCAACATCACTATTACCCGATGCGTAACACCAATCCCGCTGCGTGCGGATTGGACGACCTCCGGCTCAGGCGGCAGCAACTCCCCCCTAGATAATCCTTCAAGGCTGGCGGCAGTTCGAGTAGGGTTTCCCTGAACCGTTTGGTAAACGCTCTCTGCTAAAGCGAGATCACTTAAAGCGTCTACTAAATCGGCTATTTTTTTAATCTCTTCCTCCAGCGCAGCATGATCGGAAGTTCCACGCGCAGGCAGCATTGTTCCGAGAACATCAAATGGCACGGTGTCTATGTCCCAAATTCCGTTTTCCGTTCCTTTTTGCCAACGCCGCAGCAGCGCAAGACCGTCCACAACACTGGTTGCAGCTGTAACCTCCACATCCCCGGTTTTGGGAATCAGCTTATTGGCTGACAAAGGAGCAAGATTACGTAAGACCTTAATGTATTTATTCAGCTGACCCGGTGAACGCTCCTCCAAGCCACGTTCGAAGCGGTAGCCAAGTAGGGCACCCATTGGCTGTCCTTGACGGATGCCATCAAGAAGCCATAGTGCTAGCCGTACGCGCTCAGAAGAAAGATCTACTGCAAGCAGATCTCCATTTCCTGAGCCAGAGTGGGCAAGATAACCGCTGCGTAGAATAGCCGCTGTTACAGCATGTGCCGGCGATGGAGCATGAATATAGCCATTGCTGGCACTTCTCTGAGATGGACGCAAGTTCTCAACCCAGCCGTAACCACCAGTATAGATGCCCTGAGGCTTTTTTCTGCGAAGCTCACTAAGACGTTCAGATGCACAAGCTGTTATCCAGGCATCCAGCCTATGCGAACTGAGATCAAGACTTTCCTTTAGCAGCTCTTCCAACACGTCCACAGACTGCTCTGCCAAATACTGCAGTTTCTCCCGTTGCTCGGCAATGGCAGCAATATCTTGATGAGCAGGATCTTTGTAGCTAAGCTTGTGCAAATAGTCCGCTATTTTTATGCCCGGTTCCGGCGGTGCCGGTTTTTGAAGCAAGCGCAGCGGAGTCATCGTGGTCCTTTCGGGGATGTCGACCAGTTCGGGCTCCTTCATCTGCTCCTTTTTGACAAACCCCGCTCTTATGGCTGCACCCGCATATTCCCACAGCATGGAATGCTTTAAAAGTAGATATAAAAGGGACCGGTACGGCTTTGAATTTTGCAGGGTTAGAGGATCGAGTTCAGCAATTTCGGCGATATAATTGGGATTAACTTGGCCTTTCCCCGATATTCCTTCTTGTACAAGGGCTGTTTGAAGCTGTGCGGCCTCGTTTTCTAACACCATTTCCACCAGCCTCGGCTTCCCTGCTAAGCCAATAAGCTTGAGCCCTGTCTCGGCCGCTGCCAGATGGTTCTTCCACCAGACATCGTCAAGGGGCCTCTGCATAAAATTCCACAGCTCATTTGTATAAAGTGGACCCATAACCGGACGGACTGTATAGCTCCCAGAAACTCCGTCCATACCGAGCATCTCCACCAGGTCCTTATTGCCGTTTATGGTCCTTCCATAGTACGGCACGTTCGTCAGCGAACGACGCCAGATGCTGCGCAAAGCACTTAGCAGGTTTGCGCGTCCGCTTGCCGTACCAAGGTAGACACGGCTGCTCTTGCCCACATCGGCAAGGGCTAAAGCCAAACTGCCCCCTTTTTGGTTAGCCGGCCCGTTAGTCAGAAGGCGAACGGCCCATTCATTAATGGCACCACTCACCCGGTCAAAACCGCGTAATTGATGAAGATAAGAGACAGTGCTGGCATCGGATTCTGCCAAATAAACGACGTTCACTTCCGGTATGACTCCTGCATGATTTACGTTGATGCAGAGACCTTTTACTTGCCCGGTTGGCCAATCACGGATAATCTGCTGATTCGTCCACCGGGTAACCACTCCATTGTCCGTCAAATCCCAACCGATTTGGCATTGGGCTGGTCCGCTTCCATCGTCCGGCGCGGTCACGATGATCAGCTCCGGACGACCGTTTTGGTCGAGATCAGCAATAGCGGCAGCAATGTGAACGCTATTGCTTGTGATTGGTATCTTGATTGACATCACGTTGCTCCAACTGGCCGGCTTGCCGCTTTGATCCAATTCCCAGCCAATACAGTAAGATGCATTCCTGATTCCTCTCGAAACTGTTACCCGCAAGATAAACAAATCAGGCTTGCCTGTTCCATTTAGATCGGCACATACTACAGCACTGGCAACCACGTCTCCTGCCGGACCGTTCGGTACCGTCAGAGCATTGCTCCAACTTTTTGCAATCCCCTGTTCATTGACCTGCCAGCCAATCTGATATGCTTCATTACGTCCTAGAATTGTTTGAACAGAAGCAAAAAGAATAAGATCAGATAGACCGGTTCCCATCACATCGGCTGCCGTAAGTGCCAATACAGGCCTAACATTGCTGTTAAGGGTAGTTCGAGAAAAAATGGAAGACAGATTAACGGGAATTTTATACTGATCCGACCAGTGACTGACGCCGCGGTCCAGCGTTACATTCCATCCGATGCGAGACAACAGCTGCAGTTGTCCCTCCGGCAAGTGAACCATAAGGAGATCCGGCTCAAATAGTGGCCTGTACTTATCAAGCGAGGTGACAGGAAGCAGCCCATATGGTTGATTCCCTACTCGGAGTGCTGGGAGCGGACCACGCGCCCTGACGTAATCAGCAAACCAGGAGCGCCACCGTTCAAGATCATTCTCCATTTCGATTCCATCCATCATCTGGAACAGAAAATAACCCCAAGTAGCCGGCCAAAGCACATGATTGATGATTTTTGCGTCAATCTGATCCACCCCGTTTGCATAAGGCACATGCTGAAATGTCGCAGCCGGAATGCCAAAAGCGGAAGCAGCTAACGAACTATTTGCCTCCGGCACTAACGAGGTGTTGAATTCCGCAGCAAAGCTATTCCAATGTCCGGTATCCTGCTCGCCATAACCAGACTGAACCTCTTCTGTATTATTCGATGGGGTGCCAGTCGGAATAAATCCCAAACCGTGGGTATAATGATGGGCATCCATCAGAGCGGCCAAATCACTTGCAGATTCCTGTTCATTCAGCGAAACCTTTACGCCCAACACTACGAGCCGGTCAATTCCTGACAACAGCTCCGTTGTCAGGCGAATACGCAGCGCCATGCCGATCTTGATGGCTTGCTCAAAGTCTGCCATCCACAAGATGCCTTCGTCCAGAAATAGTCCGCTATTTCCAAGCTGCTTGCCTGATTCCGAGGATGGAGAAGTCGCGATGGTATCGATAATGGGGTTGCTCCGGGCTACCACCGCTTTCTTTTCTCCCTTGTACAAAAATACTGTCCATCTGTCGGGCAATAAAGCAGCTTTGGCAGCACTCCCCCAGGCAGAGGCTGCAGGTTCACCGGGCCCGTTTCCATCTGGTTTGGTTTTCTCTTTAATCCAAGCTGCCCGCTCTCCTCCAAATCGCTGAGCAAGTTCGGTCCATGCCTGCTTTGTCTCTTCCTCGCTTTCGGCTTCGTCTGCCTTTTGCCAAAACGCTTGACCCCAGTTTATTTCAATCGGTGTCAGTTCGCGGCGAAGGCTGTCCTGACCGATATCATCCGGGTAGATACGCACGAGCAAGTCAGTGCCGTCTACGGTGATGACGAATCGTGTCTCAATCCGTACGGGAAACAATGCGATTGGCAGGTCTGCTTTTAATTGCCGCAGCAATTGTTCCAACTTGTCATGATAGCGCTGGATGGCATCCTTTTCAGCCTCAATGCGTCCCTGTGCATCAGAAAGCTTTTGCTGCAGTTGTTTCAGCTTTAGTGTGGTTGAAGCTTCTACCATTCGGGCTGCCTTTACCGCTGCTTCTGCAACAGGAATCTGCCCCAAAAGCAGCGAAAGCAAGTCTATTTGCTGTTTGGTATTCGCTGCTATCTGTGCTGCCGCATCAGCCTGAGCCTGCAGCTCCTTCAGTTTTTTTTCCAGTTCCATAAGCTGCATAAGCTGTTGCTGGCGAAAAATGGGGGGCAATCTGTTGACTGCCGCTCTTCTATTGGCCAGCTCAGCTGTAGCAGCCTTAACTGCTGCAGCCAAACGATCTGCCTCCGCCTGCTCTGCCTGAAAGCGTGTTTGCAAGGAAGGCAGCAAACTTGTTTGATTTTTCAAATCATCAAGACGATGCTGCTTATCCTGAGCATTCTTTGATGCCGCAGCACCTTCCTTTTCCGCAAGCTTGACTTGCTCCTTAAACTTTGCCGCTTCTTCAGCCGCGGCACCTGCGGATTTTCGCGCGAGAAGCAATTCTTCTCGTAAGACTTGTAATTCACTATTCGGCATAAAAACCTCCTGTTATAAACCATTGGAATAAGTTGATTATTACATCGAGTCGCTGCTATGTCTCAAAAAAATAATCGACAGTCAGATTCCTCCCGGCAATATCTGTGCCTCTAAATTGGCAGCAAGTCGCTTGCATGTACAGCAATTCGAAATGGACGCTGCAATGTAATATAGGCCAGCGCTGCAGAGTTAGAAGCTGAGCTCCATTTAATGTTTGCAGGCGTTCCAGGCGTTTGAAAACTAGCCTTCAAACCGCCTGAAAGCTGGACATAACGCCCTTCTGATAGATGGACGTCATTCCAAGATAAATCACGCCATGTCAACGGCATTCCGGTTGATGGCTGTGACACATCCAAGCCGAAACGAGGCTCGGTCGGCTGCTGCTGCAGGAAAAAGAACCAGCCGGGATCGGTTGTGTCATTTCCTCGGGCTGTGCTCTCAGACAAATCAAACCCCAGGAAAGTAATATCCGGTTCCAATTTCCCGGAGAATTGGGAAAATTTTTGTTCATCCGTCGACGGGGAAGACTTCGGCTGACGACTCTTTTTTCCGTTTATCGTCATCCACTCCCCTTTGATTGCATATATGGTGGCGTTCGGATATCGGCGAAGCAGATCCCCCCGTATCAAGAGCACCAATTGCTCCTGTACCGACGTATTTGACATATGGTCACCTAGCGCTTTGACCCACTCGTGAATTGGCGGGATATCCTTCGTCGAAGCTTGCCGCGGGATGCGCCCTCTTGCATCCCAAAACTGACGGAAGTAGGTACCGCGCTGATCGGTTGGATATCTCCGCCAAAGCAATTCACGGCTCATCTCATGGTTAAGTCCAACCATAAAAGCTTCGATAAACCGGGGATTGGTTTCCAATAGCGTTAGGGTATTAGGGGGCACATGCTCGAGCCCCGGTAATAGCCAGTCCTGTGAGTGATCTGCCAACGCACGGTACATCGGAGTAGGAAATTCAGGCGCTGCCATGATCTGCTCGAGAGGATCCGCGGGCCGCCACATTGGGTCCGGATTGAAGATACGCGCCTGCATCCGTTTCGTGACCGTCTTCTCTGGGTCAAGCCTATCCAATAAAATTTTCTTTCCTTCTTCAATCGGCAATCTTGGCGGATCCTTCGGGTCCCGCAGGATCGGATCCACTGTACGGAGAATGGCTTCCTGAATGATAATGGCAGCATCCTTAAACCCTTCTAATGTTTTTTTTGCATCCAATTTACTCAATGCCTCTTTATTGGCCTGTTCTAATCTTCTCCTAACTCCGCTACTGTCGGTAATACCCTCTAGCACGGCAGCGCCGCGAAGGCTCTTGAGCGGCTGATTCAGCCTATATTTAAGCGAATTTATTCCCTTGATCAGATCTAGCTTCTGACTACTCCCGCCACCGGTGACCCGTCGGGCGACAGGCCCGTTCGGACGGGTAATCCTGCGGAATGCGGCGGAAGCAGGGACCTCAGTAAGTGTAGTCCCCCGTTCTTTGGCCACGATCGTCTGCTCCTCCCAAAGAAGGCGCGAATGAACAGCTCCGGTTAACTGGAGCAGCGATTCTGCGGGCAGATTGCTCAAATGGCTTTTAAGAATTGCTGTGCCGACCGAACGGCCAAGCTGTGCCTGACGGAGAGCTTGGTTGGCTCGGTCTATCTCGCCTATCTGTTCCCAGGCTGAAGCCATTAGCTGATCCTGCTTTTCCTGAACAATTTTGGTACCCACACCTGATGCAACACGAAGTCTCGGATCCAGATTCAGCTGTTCCAGCCATGGCCTAGAGGTTGAATCGATAGATTTCTTTGCTGCATGCCACCTGCCGTAAATCGGTGGAACGATTACGGAATCGCTCAAGTCTGATATGGTCGTCAATGTTTGTGGCTTGTTCAGCAAATCTTTTAGGGCTTCCCTAAAATTCTTAGGTATACCATTCAAGCCAGGGGAGGTTCCTTCAGAAACACGGAGCGCCCCCTCCAGACCAGGAACATTACAGGAAGGAAGATTGTAGCCAGGACCGGTGACATTTAGCGGTCTTACCCCGACCAAATCCGGGTCCATCCGACGCGGCTCAAGTGCCCATACAAGGGACTCAAAATCACCGGCTTCTCCTGTCGCAAACTCCCAATGATAGTAGACCGGAAGCCTTAGGTCAGTTGTATCTGAAGTGTTTTTTACATCCCAGGCCGGCAGAAGACTGCCGTTTTCATCTACCTGCTCGCCTAGTCCCGCTTTCACGCCAATGTCAAAAGCAGGAACGACGCAGGCGATATAGGACGTACTCGGAAGCAGATAACGCGGGCAGATGAGCCGTGAAAGGTTCAGCTTCGGATCTCCTTTCAACATGCCCTTCAGGCCTTGATCGCCTGCCGCCTCACCATTCACCTGGGTATGCGCCCATGCCCAGGATTCGCCCAAATCAGGCAGCTTTTCATGATACGGAGACTTTATAGTTAGAATGGGAAGTGATTGAGATGTAGCCATTTCCAGCTTCGCTTCTTGTTTGCTTAGAACAATCAGGATAATCCACGGCCGCAGGCGATTGCCTTTGGCGGCAGCAGGTGTAAACATCCAGGGAAAATCAGGACGGTCAAACTCAATTGACGCAAAATAATTCGCCTCAAAACCTGTCGTAAGATGCGGAGGGTCTGTCCGCAGTACCTGGCGCTGGTCAAATCCGGTCACATCACCAGGCCCATAAAGTCGTACTTGTACACTCGCCGTCAATGTATGGTTTACTTGCAGGCTGACAGGCAATTTTACGCGGCTATCCATCGCACCGATGAACGAATCTTCTTTGGGGATATAACTTGCCAAGCCTTCCCTCATCCATGGCAAAAAGGTATATCCTGTCATGATTTCACCACCTCATGGCTTCCGACCACCTGAACTCGCGTGCTCTGGCTGGAGCTGGTCGTATTGTATTTAACCCGAGCAGCCTCTGCCTCGGTATATGTGATTTTGCTCGCGGTTCCAAATAATGAACCATTTAGGGCTTTCATATCATCGGCGTTCACTACACTGTACCCCCGCTCTTTCATCATGATTTTTCTAGCAGGCCCAGCAAACCGTCCCTCACCAGTATGGTTCATTGGAGAATTCGCGGCAGAGCCAAGCTCAGTGAGAATCGTGAAGGTTCCTGGATCCAGTGTGTGGCGTCCCAAACTCCGGGCAACCTTTTCCGTTTTGTCGATAACAGCTGTTTCATATTCAAAATCGGCGGTCATTGCCGTACCGAACGAGAGATCCTGAAGCTGAGCCCGGACGCCGGACTGAAGCTGCTCGAAAGCGGGCCTAGAGAGCTTCTCGGTGTCGCTCATTTCAATAAACATAGCTGGCGCAAACGCGTCCTTGACAGCGGTGAGCTGGTTAACCACGGAATCTCCAAATGACATCGAGGTAATTGCAAAGGTTTGTCTGCCTCCAGCAGGTTTGGCATTGCCAAATTTCGTAATCTCTAGTCCAAGTGGGACCACCTTCTGGCTCACTGACAATTCACCAAGCGGGTGCACCAGCACCTCCGGCCCTGGCAAAAGCTCCCTCGTTGTCACGAGCATTCGGCCATCGCCTGGAAGCCGGGTGCTCCAATTACGCTGGTCCGCCAATGCGGTTTGCAAAGAGGCAAGCGCATCAACCGGAGGCAGTGCGGGAGAGGGCTGTGGATCCCCGATTTTTACCTCGAAGGCAATCTCCCGCTTCCCTAGAAAATCGAACATAGCCTTTCCATGAGCATGAATAGGCTTTGGCCCTGAAAGTGTCATTTCCAGCTGTACCGCGAATAGGCTGTCACCGTTTCGCTTCAGGGCAGCTGCCCCTCCGATATCGACGGTGAAGCCGAATGGATCAAATTGGATCAGGGCATCAAAGCCAAGGTACGCCTGGACACTGAACCGTCCGGCGAACGTGTCCTCTTCAGCATATAAATCCAGCCGGGCACCGACTTGATAAGTGTTGGAGGTGACGGCCATGTAAGCTTCAAGCCGGAGTCGCGGATTGTCCGAATCGGCTAGCGAGATTGTCATTCGGTTCAGCTTAGGGAAACCTGGAGGCGGCTGGAAACGAGGATTAAATCCTCCTGCCGCGAGCGCAAACGACGGACTGGCGCCAAAGTTCAAGCGCATCGCCATGTCACCGGTAATCACAAAGGCAGCAAGGCGAGAATCAAACAGCGTGGCATCAATAGAGACGTCACCTTTATCGAAATCAATGGCGCCCACGACATCCATCTGAAGCTTGGCAACGGCCGCTTCCTCCTGAGGCAGCACTAGCTTCATCCGACCCAGCAACACCAGCCGTACCGGGTTGGGAAGCTCGAGAAGAATACCCAATTCAGCCGTTAGAACAGGCGGTGTTCCCCAGGAAAGCTTCGCCATCGGGCCAAACACGAACCGGCCTTGTGCAGGTGGAAAGCTTGACTTAAGATCATTGATAATCTTGGGGGCATTTTCCACCGGATTACGCGGAAACATGATGGAATCGAGCGCACGGTTCTTTATTCCTGCCCTTAAGACATCGAGCGACATCGTGCGGTTCGCCCCAAAGAGCCCTCCGAGCCCGTTCAGTGTGAACCCGAATCCAAGCTGGATAGGCGGGAATTCCGCAGCGATGATGACAAGCAGCGAGAAGCCCTTGGAACCTTCCGGTAAACGCGTAGTCAAAAGGCCAATCGCCTTGATGGAGATGCCACCCTTGATTTCCAACTGCAGGATGCCAGCGTACTGCTCAGTTGCATGGTCAAAATACAGATAACCGCCCCCTGCTACTACGCTTGCATCAATTTTCAAGCCAATCCCGGTTGGAGGTTTAAAATCAAACCGCAAATCGAGGTTGCCGAAAGTGCCCGGCGGCTCGTCATCATCAAGAGGAACCATGGACAACTTGGCTCCCACCTCTGCAATGCTCGCCGCAAACGGACCCAGCGTGAACTTTCCACTGACTGCCAGGATCAGATCAATGCTATTTTCAGAAGCGTCGATTCCATAAAGCAAGTCCTGGATTTCTACCAATCCGATCGTCTGGTTCACCGGAAGGGTGCGGATCAAACCGGCACGCCCGCCAAAAGTAAGGCCTGATTTTGAAGACCATGTCAGGGAACCTCCAAACTTGAATCTTTGCGGATCGTTGCCCAAAATTTGGGATAGAAAGCCATCGGCATCAGAAAGATCAATAATCAGTTCAACATTATTGACGTCAATTTCAAAGGCAAAATCGGCATCTGCTGCTGAGCCTTTTACTAGGAGGCGGAGTGTATAGTCAGAGAGCTCAACGCGATGTGACTCTTCCGTCCCAAGCAAGACAATCGGGTTTTCCGGATTGACCTTTAGCGCAGCTTCCGCATCACCAAGTGTGCCGGCAGCGGAAGCTCGTGCCTTTACCTTACCAGGGCGAACCTCAAGGCGGATCCCCTGGTCTGAACTGAAACCCCCAACAAGACTAAGACTAAGTTCACCAAAATCAAAGGTGGGAAGAGTGCCGCTGATAGCAGGTCCTACAGCCAAACCGACAGGAGCTGCTCCCCGGTTGCCCTCCGGCGTGATCGGGAGGAAAGAAAACCCAAATTCAAACAGCTGCTTGGAAAAATCGGCGCCTCCAAGTATTGGCAGGCGAAGTTCCTTTACGGCAGAACGGTAGGCGTTGGAGCTGTCAAAATACTCATCAAGTAAGGCTGGATTGGGGAAATAAAGGTCTGCTGAGTAACCTAAGACCTCCAAGAACATTTTGAGGCCCTGCAATAAGCGCTCCGCGTCAAACACCGGCGTCCCCCACCCATAAACCGCTTCGATTAACTCCGCTGGGCGAGTGAGAGCCAGCTGAAGCCGATCCCAGCGGATGACTGACTTTGTATAGTTGATGCGTCCTGTGGTCATCCCCACATTGACCAATTCCTTTTCGACGATTCCCAGCAAGGAAAGTGGGCCATACAAAATTGGCCGGTACCCATGCAGATAGGTGACAAACAAATCATCGATAAGTTCCCCGGGAAACTCTTCCCAGAATTTAGATTGATTGAAAGGAAACGCAAGATCCTGCACATTCAGATCAGTGAGAGTACGCATCTTTGACACGATCCCAGGAAGAAGGTGAAAAAGCCTCTCAGCCATATCCACAAGAGAGTTTGCATCCCCTGTCAGTACCTGATCCATTAGCAATTGGACTTCTTCAAAATCCTGTGTCACGGCAAAAAGGTAACGTACATCCTCGATTAGGAATGCGCCAGAGGCGGTTTGCCAGCCGTGCTTCTCGAGAAGCTGAGAGAATTTCTCCGCACTTTCAAGACTTTGCCGGAGCGGATCCAACACAAGATTCAACTCTTCCATCAAGGAGAGCAAAAAAGTAGGGTTGGCCATGTTTAACCTCCCAATATTGTTTTAAGAATCTTCATCCCTTTTAAAGAAAAATTTCGTCTTGTTCACTGAGCGGCGTTGATACAAGCGGCTTCGGTGATGATGGTGTACTGAGCCAGCGAAGCACGTCAGCACCAGATCTGTCCATTACAGAGATGGGCAGCGGAACTGGTTTCAGATGCAGGTGGGCATACCGCAATGTTGCTCCAGGGAATCGCGGCCATCCATGGCTAGAAGTAGAGGTTTGGATCACTGGCGGGCTGAAAGTCTGCCCCCCTGGCCACAGAGCCGAAAAGTCTGTGCTGTAATTTAATGGGTTGTAATTGGTTCGGGTACCCATATGTAGAGGATGTGACATCACCCAACGCTCGATAAGATTACGCTGTAAATCTGTCTGCTTAAACAACCCAACAAACAAATCGCGGCCAGTATTAATTCTTGATCCTAAGGTACTGAAGTCATCAACTGTATAGATAAGCAGATGGTCAGGGCTGGAATCTGACAGAGATTTTGCAACAGGGAAAAGGAGTTTCGTTTTACCTCGGCTGCCTATCAATTCAATGATGCGCTGTGGGCCGATCACAGCACCCAATTTGCCCAAATATCGGTTATGGGGGTCATGGACCAGCCGATCTTCGATTTGGTTTTGTTCATTAATGATCAATGCGAAGCTATGCCTTTCAACCGCAGGCTCAAACCACCACTCAGGGTACCAACCTTGAGACTTTGCATTGTGATAGAACTCCTTCCACTTATCCCTTATAAACCTATCGCAATCAAATGGAGGACTAATAAGCATATCGAACAATTCATCCGCATGATCTGGATATTGCTTAGCCCAATCATATGCTTCCAACTGCGGGCACACGTCATGATAAATCAGGAAATTGCCTGTTTCTAGAAAGGCAAAGATGGATTGGATTTCAACGGTCTCAAAATGATCCAAAGCCTCCTTTAGAATGGTCCGAAACGGCTCCGATATAGGGGGTTGTGCTGCCCCGTTGATGAATGTCTTCCAGTACTCAAAACGCTTCAAGTCGCTCATCTGATACCCTGCGTTTCGTGAAACCAGATGTGCAAGCAGTGACCACGCCAGTTCCGGATGTTTCTCGTAAACCTTGAGATAATACCAGGTCCGGGTAACATTATTAAAGTTCCCCAGCAAACGCTCGGAGAGGATTTTTGCCTTTACTGTCTCTAAACCAGGCCATGACATAGGTACTGTCCTCCTTCATCGAACTCACTAATCCAAATTGTATAGTGCCTTTGTATTAACCGAAAGGTAATAATTTCCTATTTTTATAATTTTCTAAAAATTCTATGGCAAAGGGACGGTTCTCATGCCTCGTTTTTGCTAGAAAACGAGACAAAAGAACCGTCCCCGTGATTCACATAATGCCTTGTTTTTTCCAACCTGCAATATCCTCGTTTGAATAACCTAATTCCAAAAATACTTCTTCATTATGTTCTCCAATACCTGGAGCACTATTTTTTACTCGTCCTGGCGTGCTGGATAATCGTATTGGCACATCTATGTGCCTGATTGTTTTTGATTCAAGTTCTGGCTCAATGAACATCTGACGGTATTGGACTTGGGGATCGTCAAGAACTTCGTCCAAATTCAAAACCGGGGATACACAAGCGTCCTTCCCTTCAAATAAAGATATCCACTCTGGTAATGTCTTTTTCTTTATGACCAATCCAATTTCTTCTATCATTTTCTGCTGACCTTCAAAATCATCATTTAAACGCGGGATTAAATGCGGAACGCCTATTACATGGCAGAAGACCTTCCAAAATTTTTCTTCCAAGGCACCTACGGACAAATATCGTTGGTCAGACGTTTCATAGATATAATAACAAGCCTTTCCTCCACCAGTCCTTAGCTTTCCACGTTCCGGAAGCTTTTGTTTGGTGAAATAATCAAGGAAAATAGATTGCATCCAAGATAAGACTCCATCAGTCATGGAAATATCGACAAATTGTCCCTCCCCAGTTACATTTCTGGCATGTAAGGCGATCAGGATGCCGATGACAGCCATTTGCGCACCACCACCGATATCCGCTATCTGAACTGATGATAACTTTGGCGGGCCTTTAAAATCCCCTTGCAAGCCCAATAACCCTGCATAGCTCAAATAATTAATATCATGTCCGGCCATTTGAGAATAAGGGCCTTCCTGGCCATAGCCTGTAATGGCACAATAGATGAGTTTCTTATTTATCTTTTTAAGATTTTCATAGTCTAACCCAAGTTTTGCCATTACCCCTGGACGAAAGGATTCAATGACGATATCCGCTGTTTTTGCTAATTGCTTAAAAAGTTCTTTTCCTTTTTCAGATTTAAGATTTAATGTAATACTTTTCTTATTGCGGTTAAGAGAATGAAAAAGGGCACTATTTTCGTCCACTTTTGGTTCAAACCATCTGACATAGTCTCCTAAGCCAGGTTCTTCCACTTTAATAACATCTGCTCCAAAATCTGAAAAAAACATCGAACAATAAGGACCAGGCAGCAGTCTACTTAAATCCAAAATACGCAATGATTTTAGCGGCATATAACTATCAACCTCTTTTTCAAGTAAAATAAAATGCCCTCTATACTTGCTTTACTCTATTTCTCCAATAAGGCTCTCTTAAAATGTTCTTTAAGACCTTTCCGCCGGCATTCCTTGGCAAAGTGGGCAAGATTTCAATAGAAGATGGTTTTTTATAACTAGCGATATTGTTTTTGCAATATTCAATAATCTCAGAAGCTAACAATTGCTGACCTTCCTTGAAAACTACGAATGCTTTAACCGATTCCCCCCATTCACGATCCGGAACGCCAATAACCGCGGTTTCAAGCACTTGAGGTATTTTTTCAATGACCTTTTCAACTTCAGCTGGGTATATATTCTCTCCCCCACTTATAATCATGTCTTTTTTCCGATCCATGATATAAATATAATGCTGCTCGTCCCTTATTCCAATATCTCCAGTATAAAGCCAGCCATCTTTTAAAGTCTTAATAGTTTCTTCTTCTCTCTGCCAATATCCATTCATCAGTTGTCGCGTTTGGGCAATAATTTCCCCCATTTCACCAGGCCCTACTTCATTTCCATTATCATCAACAATTTTCACTTGACCAAGGACGACCGACCTGCCCGCTGCCTCCAAAAGCTTTGGTTGATGTTCCAGTGCATACCGATGATCCCCTGGAGTTAATATCAATAACGGCGTCCCTTCGGTTAATCCATACCCTTGCAAGAAATCGCATTTAAAAATTTCCATCGCCTTTGTCAATGTCTTCGTGGGGATGGATGCTCCACCGTACATAAGCAAGCGTAGACTGGAATAATCGAACCGCTGTAGCTCCTTCACTTCCAGCGCTTTTGTAATCATCGTTGGGACAGGCAGTGAAAAGGTGATTTTGTAATCACTAATGGTTTTTAGAAATAATTCCGGATCATAATTTTTCATGGTGATGACTTGGGCACCTTGAATTACGGATGGCAGTAATGTCCCAAATCCTGAAAGATGAAAAAGAGGAGAAACAATTAATGTATGGTCCTTCTCTTCGACACGGGCCTCTATTATAAATCTGACAGCTATCTCAATTAAACTCCTATGGGTGTGAATAACCCCCTTCGGCATGCCAGTAGTACCACTCGTATACATAAGTCCAAAAATATCCTGTTCCTGAATGTTTTCCTTAGGTTCATCAGGTGCGGCGGCTTGAATCAATCTCTCATAATGTAGAAACTGGCTATTGCAGTCGTCCCCATTCACCATGATAAGGTCTAGTTCTTCCTGTTCAAGTGAACAATTTTGGCCAATCTCACGATATTCATTGCCAACAATAAATAGCTTTGGAGTACAATCCTGAATGATGAACTTAATCTCTTTTTCTTTTAGCCTGTAATTTAACGGTACCATGATAGCGCCAAGTTTGGCCGCTGCATACGTGATTTCAACGTACTGAAAACAGTTTACCAATAGAATTGAGATTCGATCACCTTTTTGAATTCCCAATGATAATAAGGCATTTGCTAATCTGTTTACTCTGTTATTGAGATTTTTGTATGATAGCTTAATATTTTGAAATGTATCTACTAATGCTGTTTTATCAGGGTAACGGGAACTTGTTACCAGTAACGTCTGTCCGATATTCATTAGGATTCCTCCAATCGTCGTTTTGAGCGGGAACGAAAATTCATCCAATCAAGTTTGGATCTGCGTAAATATCCTTTAAACTTCTGCGCAGGATTTTTCCCGCTGCATTTTTTGGAAGTTCATTGATGAACCTAATATATTTCGGTTTTTTGTAATTCCCAATTTCCCCGTCACAATGACTAAGGATATCTTCGGAAGATAATGTCGAACCATCCTTTCCTACAATAAAGGCGCTGACGATTTCACCCCATTTTTCATTAGGAAGCCCAACCACACAAACTTCCCAGACGGACGGGTGGGTCAAAATGATTTCCTCAATCTCAGTGGGATAAATGTTTACCCCACCACTAATAATCATGTCTTTCTTTCTATCTACAATATAAAGAAAACCTTCCTCGTCCACATAGCCCATATCTCCAGAAGATGCCCATTCCCCTCTGTAACACTTATTCGTTTCGTCTAAATTTTTATAGTACTCCGCTCCTAACAATAACCCTTTTTTATATACCTCTCCCACTTCGCCCTGTTTCACTTCATTTCCATTTTCATCAAGAATTTTTATGTTTACCCCGTAAAATGGCAATCCACTGGACCTATTTTTTCTAAGCTGATCCCTTGGTTTGAGCAAGGTATAAAAACCATGTTCAGTTGAACTATACATGGTATATAATCCGCACTTAGGAAAAAACTGTAATGTATCCTCCTTAAGCTTGGTCAATAGAGCGGCTCCCCCACAGATCAATACACGTAAAGAGGAAACATCATAGTTATCTTTATCAGAATCATTTAAAATCTCACTAAGCATGGTCGGTACCACCGGCGTCACCGTAATTTTATCTTCTTCAATAATGCTAAGAATCAGTTTCGGATTAAATGTTTTTGTAATGTACAATGATCCGCCAACACTTAACAGCTGAAGCCCAAACAAAAATCCCAGACCATGATAAAAAGGGCTGGATATTAATAAATAATCGTCTGGCAGCATCGTGAATTCAATGGCCACCCTCTTCCAATGTTCAATCATCGATCGGTGGGTTGTTAAAGCTGCTTTAGGGGCACCTGTCGTACCGCCAGTTAAACCCAACCAGAAATTATCATCTTCATGAACATAAACGTCAAAATTTTTATCATCTTTCTTTTTTATTCTAGATTCGTAGTTTGCCATTGCACCGTTTCCAATGATTAGTATGTTATCTTTTGGAATTTGGACCTCATGTTCAATTTCACGATATATATCCCATAATTCTTCTGATAAAATGAGGGCTTTAGTGTCCGAATGTTCAATCGCATATTTCAGCTCCCTGGAAACAAACCGAAAACTTACCGGGGCAATAATGATTCCGGCTTTCGCCAACCCAAAAATGATTTCTGGATATTGTCCGCAATTGGTTAAAAAGGTGACGACGGTATCGCCTTGTTTAAGCTGAAAATCCTCGATCATCAATCTGGCAACCTGGTTACTTCTATTATTAAGTTGTGTGAATGTCAATACAAAGCCTTCATTCGTTTTAACCGCGACCTTATCTTTTGTATCTAACTTGCTGGCAAAATAGTACGGGATTTCCCCTACAGTCAATTGGTCATGACGCAAAGACATCAAATATCCCTCCAAAATCAATCAATTAATTTTCTATAATCATAAAATTTTTCCAGCGCCTTTTTACATTCAGCCTTAATATCCAGGCAAATTGAAACATGGGGTGACTTTTAAGATCCCAAGGTTTCTTGTCTAATTGATTGAAAAATTGAGATAATAATTGTTTTACCTTACGGAAGTCTTCTTTATCTACTGTTTCGATGATGATAAAACAAACATTCTCCAATTTATCGCTATTTCCAGTAAAATTAATCAACAACCTCTCAACCGGACTTGCCGTCGCTTTGATTAGACTTAATTTAAATGGAGTGGAATGATTGGCTATAAAGGTATACCCCTTTTTATTGCTAAGAAGATATGATCCTGAATTTTCTTCCCAATTTCCTTTTACACTATTAACTTCAAAAAAATGAGTTATGTCTTTCCTAAACTTTTCTATGTCATAGGCTAAAAAGTTTTTCCAAATGCTTTTGAATTTTGCCATAAGCCCCCTCCTTTCCTTACGTAAAGAAAAAGTACCTTGATATGAAAAAAACGTGAAGGGACAATTTCTCCATATCAAGGTTTTTCTTATTTATCCAACAACGGATTGTGCATTCTTATGAACTTCATCCATTTTATGAATCATTTCCTGTGATTCACTTGATGAAGCGTTAAAGGTAGCATTCGAAACGATGATATTAGCAATTAAACCTAGCGGCAATGCGATTAAGAACTCTGCAAAGGTAGGGAGGGTGATAACTTTTAACGAATTCAGTGCATATAAAACAGCGAAACCACCGCTTCCAATAATCATATTTGCCAAAGCCCCTTGCCTTGTAGCCTTTTTCCACCAGATTCCAAGTACTAGAGGACCAAAGAATCCAGATGTCATCATCGCTGTTGCCTGTGAATACAAAATGACCAATAGTGCAGGAGGATTTAGTGCAAACAGTGCAGAAACAATCCCTGCTACAAAGATGGATATCTTTCCAATCCGCAGAACTGTTTTTTCCTTTGTATTTGGAAAAATGGAAGACCAAATGTCATTACTTACAGCAACGGAAATAGCCAGTAATAATCCACTTGTTGTTGACAAAACCGCTGCGATGATGGCAGCAGTCGCAAAACCTTGAAGAACGGGAGGGAAATATTGCTCCATTACAGCAATATAAGCATAGTCGGGATCTTTTAATGCCTGTTCTGTACCAATTGGAAATAAGTTTAGGGCTGCTGCACTAACCCCAATAAAGCCTACCAAACAAAAGATTCCGTAAAGAAGGCCAGTATACCCCATCGTCTTTTGTGCGACATTGCTGGATTTAGAGGCGAGAATTCTCATTGAAATATGCGGAAAACAGGAAACGGTAAACGTCCATACAAGAGCAAAACCGATCGCTGTGGTAAGAGGTACACCTAATGCAGACCAATTCGGGCTAATTTCAATTGCTTTAGAAATCATCTTGGCTGGTCCGCCTAAGTTAATGACTGCAAATATTGGAAGAAGGATCATGAAGATAAACATAAGTACGGCTTGTATGGCCTCGGTCATCGTAACGGCCCACATACCACCAATTGAGGTATAAAACACAAAGATAATCGTCACAAGTAAAAGTGTCCAAACATAGTCCCAGCCTAATAAATACTCTGCGGTAATCCCTGCCGCTTTATACTGTGATACCAGATATAAAGTGAATGCCACTACAACAATTGCACCGCCAACAATTCTTAGAACTTTCCAATTGTTATACCTTTCTTTAAAAAAGTCTACCAAACTATTGAGCTTCATCGAACTCAGATATGGGGCAACTAATACAGAAGCAATGATAAAGCCGGATACCGACCCAACAATGGCTGACCAAATATAGCTTAAGCTAAAAGAATAGGCTACTCCAATCGATCCCAAGAAGGAACCACCACTAGCAAAAGCCGCAAAGGTAGCTAACGTATTTATTGGCAGGTTTACTTTTCCTGAAGCAACATAAAAATCACTACGGTTATTCAAAGCCTTCCTATTAAAATACACACCAATTAAAATATAGGCCAAAAAGAACGCACAAACTAACAACGTTTCAAAAATTTTCATTTAAACACCACCTATATTTATAGATTTTGATTTTTATCTTGATCTATTATCGTCTCTTTTTCCTTGCTGCCTCCAGATAAGAAAATAGCGAGTAATGGTGTTAAAATTAAAGTAGCTCCAGATGATATAGCAACCCAAGAGAATTTACCAGGTTCTGGATCTCCACCCCATGGTCCATAAATGACTACAATCGTTGCGAAACACCAGATTAATAGAAATGCCGCTTTACTTGGAAGTTTATACCACATACTAATCCCTCCATTTGAATTCATTGAGTATCATTACACAATACCAGATTTAGATTTCGAATCTCGCAATTCTCTCCTCAAGATCTTTCCGGCTGCATTTTTAGGAAGTGAATCAAGAAATTCAATGTATTTTGGTTTTTTATAATTCGCTAACCTCCCATCGCAATAACTTACTATATCTACTTGGGTCAATTCGTCTTGATCACTCTTGACAATAAAAGCGCTTACAACCTCTCCCCATTTCTCATCAGGTAGTCCCACAACTGAAACTTCTTTTATTGAAGGATGTGATTGAAGGATTTCCTCGATTTCCGTAGGAAAGATATTTACACCCCCGCTGATAATCATGTCTTTCTTCCGGTCTACAATGTAAAGGAAGCCTTCTTCATCCAGATACCCCATATCACCGGAGGATGCCCAATCTCCCCGAAAATTCTGTTCCGTTGCTTCCTTATTTTTGTAATATTCCTTCCCAAGGAGCAAGCCTTTCTTATATATTTCACCTACCTGGCCTTGCTGAACAGGATTCCCATTTTCATCGAGAATCTTTATTTGCATCCCGTAAAAAGGAAGTCCGCAGGATCGATTTTTCCTCAATTGATCCTTTGGTTTGATGATAGTGAAGAAGCCATGTTCGGTAGAACCATAATATTCGTATAAACCTGCATTCGAGAAATACTCGATAGTACCCTTTTTTGTCCTTGTCAATAATGCCGAGCCGGCACATACAAGGACTCGCATCGATGTCACATCGAAATCCTTTTTCTGAGGATAATTCAGGATATCATTGTACATAGTTGGAACCATCGGAGTGGCGGTAATCTTTTCTTCTTCAATAATTTCTAATACCAACGAAGGATTAAACGTATTGCAAATGTACAGTGAACCCCCAACACTTAATTGCTGAAGTCCAAATAAAAATCCAAGTCCATGATAAAAGGCACCGCAAATTAATTCATAGTCATCTTCCAGTACGGTAAATTCAATCGTAATTCTTCTCCAGTGCTCAACCATACTTCGGTGTGTTGTTAAGGCAGCCTTTGGATATCCCGTCGTACCGCCAGTAAGTCCCATCCAGAAATAATCATCTTCCTCTGCCGTAATCTGAACATTTTGACCGGACTTTTGGCTGATCCTATTTTCATAGTTGGCTAATTCTCCATTTCCGATAATTAATACATTTTCAGGGGGTATTTGGATATCATCCTTTATTACCTTAAAGACTTCGTACAAAGATTCCGACAAAATAATAGCTCTTGCATCAGAATGATCAATAGCATATTTAAGCTCCCGTGCTACGAAACGAAAGCTAATGGGGGCAACTATTAGCCCAGCCTTTCCAATTCCATAAATAATTTCCGGGTATTGACCACAGTTATGCAAAAAGGTGATAACGGAATCTCCTTTTTTTAACTGAAAATCTTCCGTTATTAATCTGGCTATTTTATTACTTCTCTCATTCAACTCGCCCCAAGTGATGGAAAAGCCGTCATTGGACTTCACTGCCAATTTATTCTTTGTATCAAATCTCTGCCCAAAAAATTGAGGAATTTCACCTACGGTAAACGTATTATGTTTTACAAACATCCGACTACCTCCATTATTGACCTATTTTCTTCATTCTGTTCCACATGCTGGAGTATGATAAACCTGAACCACCTCCTTGAATTAATAGGAAAAACTTATTATTACTGAATATTCGGACATTTTTATACAAAATTTTCCTTCTAAATCGGACTAATTCCATGTTTTCTTGGCGGTACTTGAAGTGGTAAATGTTGAGGCAATCTTTCTAGTGTTTTTGCGATCAGATATCTCGTATCGAGTGGATTCACAACATCATCTACACCAAAACCTTCTGCCCCTCGTATTGCCCCTGTTTGTGATCGAAATTTACTTATTAATTCCTGTCTTTTTTCTTCTTTATTTTCTACACCTTCTAATTCTCGAGAATAAGCTACCTCAACTGCACCTTCGATACTCATCGCACAGATTTCCGCAGTCGGCCAGGCAATCTGATAATTTGATTGATTGGCCAAAACTAAATAGGCAAACCCATACGCTTTTCGAACCACAACCGAAATTTTTGGTACTGTCACTTGGGCAATTTCATATTGAAGTTTTCCAGACTTACGGACTAAACCAGCCAATTCAGATTGCTGCCCCGGTAAAAACCCTGCAACATCTATGAAGGTGATCAAAGGAAGGTGGAAAGCATCACACAAACTAACAAATCTTGCTGCCTTTGTACAAGCAGCTGCATCCATAATTCCTCCTAGATAACGAGGCTGATTCGCGATAATCCCAACAGTCCTGCCATCGATTCGGGCAAAAGCGGTGATGATATTTTTGGCATATTGAGGTTTTAATTCATAAATGCTGTCTTTGTCAAAAATAAAATTGAGAATTTTCCGCATATCATAGCCTCTGTTTAACGATTCAGGTATCACCGATAACAGTTCAGGATTCACCTGATTCAGCGGCTGCTGATTTGGTACTCTCGGAGAACTTTGACTTGCATTTGAAGGAAGGTAGCTTAAGTATCTTTTAATCTCTTTTATACATTCTTCTTCACTTTCCACAACCAAATCGGCCATCCCAGTTCGCTGTGTTTGAAAAATGGCTCCGCCTAGTTCTTCCTTCGTTAAATCTTCACCAATTGCAGCCTTCACTAATTTGGGGCCAGCGATTCCCATTGTTCCATCTTTTACGATTGGAACGAAGTCACATAAAGAAGCAAAGTTAGCTGGACCTGCAAACCCAGGTCCCATAATGCCGCAAACTAATGGAACCCATCCTGACATCAGAGCTAAATCTGCAAATGCAGTTAAATGAGTTTCTATAGCGAACTCCTGTGCATCCAATCCCTCTTGTATCCGATGCCCTCCGCCTTCCATTAAAAGAACGACGGGATATCCTGAATCCTTAGCCATTTTAATGATACGTTCTATTTTTTGCATTCCCTTTCGCCCCATCGATCCACCCAATACAGTAACATCCATGGCGCATACGGCAGCCGTTCTGCCTTCAATCTCTCCAATCCCCGTAATAACACCATCAGCTGGAGCATCCTTTCCTTCCATCATTTCCATACCCTTATGCTGAACTAACATGCCAAATTCAATAAATGTGCCCTCATCCAAAAGCAGGTTGATTCTTTCTCTGGCAGTTAATTTTCCTTTGGAGTGCTGTTTTTGAACGGCCTCCTCTCTTTGCTCATCCAGTTTAGAGCTCTTCTTCTCGGATAACTCCCTAAGTAAATCATCCATATATCCTTGTTTTTTTTCAGTTACATGTACTCGTCGATATACATCTGAATTCATCAGCTGTCCTCCCGCATTTTCATTTTTTTTAAATAGAAAAATAAAGTCAAATCCAAGATAATTTAGAGTGTCTTTCTTTGTTTTTCGGAAACGGTATATTCTAAATATAGCTGTTCAACTATTTGTGCAGTAGGAAGGACCTCTTTCACTGCCCCCACGCCTTGACCTGCGGACCAAATGTTTTTCCATCTTTGCTTTCGAATATCCCCCTTATTAAATTCTTCATAGGGCGGTAGATTTTTAGGGTCTAGACCCGCTGCTTCAATGGTGGAACGAATAAAATTCGCTGGCATTCCGGAAATTTTATTCGTTGTCATTACATCATCTATGTTGGATGCCAAAAGCTTTAATTTATACTCATCAACTGCCATACTCTCATTTGCACTGATAAATCTCGTTCCCATATACACCATGTCTGCACCTAGGGCTTCCGCTGCACGAATGGAAGCACCATCCATAATGCAGCCCGCTACGACAACGATTCCATCAAAGAACTCCCTTACTGCCCGAACGAAGGCAAATGGATTTAACCAACCTGTATTGCCTCCTGCTCCTGCACATAGCAAAATTAAACCATCTACCCCTAATTCCACTGCTTTCTGTGCATGCCGGAGTGTTGCAACATCTGATAAAACCAATCCACCATAGGAATGAATATGTGGTACAACTTGTTCTGGAGACCCAACACTCGTAATCACAATCGGAACTTTGTGACGTTTCACAACATCTAGCTCTTCTGATAATTTTTCACTGCGGATAACTATATTTACTGCATATGGCGCTGGGTTTAGGGTATGTTCAAGTGCAGTTGAAATTTGAGTCAGCCAATGGTCTAGTTCTTCTGTCGTGCGAGGATTTATTGCTGGAAAGGATCCAATCACACCGCTGCGGCAAGCCGCAATGACAAGATCAGGACCCGACACTCTAAACATCGGTGCAACGATTGCGGGGAGTTTAAGGTTGGAAATAGGTCTATTGTCCATTTATTTAATGCCTCCATTCAAAGTATTATTTCTTAAAAACTATCCTTACAAGCTCATGGAGTTTGGAACCTTTTAGATGAAGTTATGTACAACTTATAAATATACTTTTTTGCACAAAAAAATTACTATTGAGTTACAAAAATATAGTAACTCCATAGTAACAAAAAGTCAACTGAATTTTCAGAATATAAAATCTTTTTAGTGTTAACTCGATACATGTTTAATTCCATCTACCAGAATCGCTACTACATTTTTTGCAATTTTGGTTGGGTCACTTTTTCCATCCCACCATCTAGGCACTGAATTTGCTGCGTTGAAAAAAGTATTAATGATAATCCTATCATCCATATCCTTAAGCTGATCGGGGCTCTCACACCGCCAATCTTTCAAACATTTAAAATATGGTTCTTCAACCATTTTTCTATATTCTTTTACCTGGTTTTTATATTCTTCAGGAAATGAGGAAAGCGACAACAAAGTTGGGTACGATAAGGGAAAATCTTCGTGAAAATAACTAAGAATATGAGATTCTAACATTTTTGTCATGCGTTCAGAAGGACTTTGAATGTCTTGCAGCTGTTTCAGATTATTCAAGGCAAATTCATACACCACTTTGTGACATTGAAATAATAGTTCATCCTTCGATGAAAAATAGCGATAAAGGGCTGCTCTGGTAATTCCAATCTCGTGGCCGATATCCTCCAAGGTTGTTTTGTAATAACCTTTTTGGCCAAAAAGCCTAAAAGCAGTCTTAATGATTTCCTTTTTTTGATTCATTCTATTTTGATGTACTTTTTCACTTACATTTTCAGGCTTTTCGTCATATATATATTCATTTAAGAATTCCACACTTACTCCCTCCCAAAGGCAAGATTTTGTTACTATAAAGTAACTAAAATGATAATGGCTTACAAATATATTGTCAATAATGAGACACGGGGACGGTTCTCGTGTCTCATTTCGGCTAGAAAATGAGGTAGAAGAACCGTCCCCGTGTTTTGAGATTTAGTCCACTTAATGTTTTTACCTTATATAATTTGAAACCTCAATTAAGTTAAGATCCGGATCCCTAAAATATACTGAATTGATGCTTCCTAACGCACCAGTTCGTTCTATAGGACCCTCAATAATGGTAATTCCATGCTTTTCTATGGATTCTACTATTTGTTCTATTGGAGTATCCGCAATAAAACATAAATCTGCCGAGCCAGGTGAAGGCTGTATTGCTTTTGGCTCGAACTCCTTCCCACTTTGATGCAAATTTAATTTTTGATTTCCAAATTTAAGTGCTTTTCTCCCTTCACCAAAGGTTTGAACCTCCATACCCATTACTGAAGAGTAAAATTCACATGTAACTTCAATATCTTTAACTGTTAAAACTAAATGGTCTAGCCCCTTAATATTCATCTCGCTCACCCTCTTAAAAACAATTAATTTTATTCAAAGACGTACTGAATCGATGTTGATATAAATACTCTTTTAACAATCGGTAGCTCAAAAATATCACAAATATTTCCAGCTGCCAATATAGAAATTTGCCTCGGTTTTGTCCTTAATCCAAAAGTGCGATTTTATCAAAGATTTACTAGGTCCCAAACACCAAATTATAGTCCAGTAAAAGCGAAAAAAAATTTCCATAAAATTTAACAATTTGTTAAGAAATGATAAATTGCGATTCCTATATATTAGGAGAAAAGGAGGTGAGCAGGAATGTCAGATGAACCACGAGAGCTTCCTCATGAAGAACCTCAAAAGCAACCTTTAGAACGGAATCAAGAAAACATCAAAACTCTTAAAGATGAGATTAAAAATGAAATTAGAAATGAATTAAAAGAAAAATTCACCCAATCCCGCAAGAAAAGAAAGCATCGAATTATATATTCTGTTTGTGTCTTTGCACTCGGTGTTTTGATTGGCTTTAGCGGCGGTAGGGCAACCCATTCAGAACATCACTTTAACCAAGTACACAAGGGCCACTTTGAACATGGTCAATTTCAAAAATGGCATGATATGCGAAAATAGTATACAAATAAATACAGCCTGGGAAGAACCGCTCCCCCTTCCTAGTCTGTATTTAATCGTATTTTAGTGTGATTTGAGGTAGTTTTGATTTATTAATTAGACCACAATTTGATTTACTTAAGTTTTCCTTGAAATTGATCATATTTTTTCATTTCATGAATCGTCTCTTCAATTTCCCTGATAAAATATTTAAATACTTGATGATTCCCTGAATCACTAAAGTTCTTTTTATCAATTGAATTAAGCAGCCCTATAACTGCTTTAAACTTTAAATCATCAAAAAATGGGATTTCGCTTTTCCCATTGATTTCACCTTCAACTTCCACCTCCCCTTCGTCATTCTCCAGTCTAAATGTAAATTTTCCCGTGTTATCAACGTTCAATTAAGTTCGCTCCCCTATTTAGATGCATGGGTAGATGCATGGGGACGGTTCTCGTGTCTCATTAGCGCTCAAAAATGTGGCACGAGAACCGTCCCCATGTTTCACCCTTATATTTTTTAATTGATTTGTAAAAATATACACAGATAACAATCAATAAATAGGGCAAAATAATATAACTGAATACTAAAGAAAGAGGGTCTTAGGATGTTTTATACCTATAACCTATACAGTTCGGATCAATTGGGATTTACAAACTCTTATCACATCCAATCCGAATTGCCACCGCATAAATTTCGGGCCATTATGATGGAATTTCGGCGTGGAGGAAATAATGATCCGCAAGCATTTGTGAAATACATGCGCGAACATTTCCCAGATAGCTTTCGTTTATTCGAGTATGATGATGTTGTGCAATATGATGCCGACCAAGAAAACTCGGTTATCCTTTCCAACCTTTTAGACCAAAATAATCAAACTATTTAGGGCTGTTGAAAAAATAGGTTCAACAGTCTTTTTTCAGCTAATTGAACCTATTGGATATCAAGCTGAGCTTTTTTGAAATGTCTCTTATCAGTAATTGGTTTATGAGATTAAATGATAAAAGTGATCCTGGAAACCCTATAGGAGTGAAATAAGAAATGAAAGGAAAAAGTGTCAAGACGATTCATGTTCTGTTATTACTGGTTGTAATCGCCGTTTTAATTTGGTCACTTATCAAACCTGCAAGCTTCATGTCATGGACATTGGAAGCCACTCCTGCCATCATCATATTAATAATCGCACTATTAACGTACAAAAAGTTTCGTCTTACTACCCTCTCTTACGTCATTATTGCTATTATGGCTATCTTGGTGTTTGTCGGCGGCCATTACACCTTTTCAAAGGTTCCTCTATTTAATTGGATAAAAGATAATTTTGATTTCAAAAGAAATCACTACGATCGATTTGGACATTTTTTAAAAGGCATGTCAGGTATCGTAATTAGAGAATTATTATTAAGGAAAACCCCATTGAAAAAAGGTAAATGGTTATTTTGGATTGTGACAAGTATTTCTCTCGCCATTTCTGCTATGTATGAAATCATTGAATGGATAAGTTTTCTTATACTCAAGGGAGGAAAAACAGCTAAAAACTTTCTAGGGAACCAAGGTGATATATGGGATGCACAATGGGATATGGTATTAACCTTAGTTGGTACCATCATTTCCTTACTATTTCTTTCCAAACTGCATAATAGGTTGTTGCGAAAAGAATTAGGAAAGTGATACACGGGGACGGTTCTCATGCTTCATTTTCGCCAGAAAATGAGACAGAAGAACCGTCCCCGTGCTTCATTAAGGAGTTACAATATTAATTTTATGATTAAAGTTATCCAGCATTTATTTCATATTTCTATACTGCCCTGTACAAATCATGTTGACTTTAATAGCTTTACTGAAGATAAACTTTAACGGTTGAATCAATAACCACATCCAGCAAAATCGGCTTTTTTTCTTGAAAGGCTTTTTCAAATGCCGGTTGAAGTTCCTCGGACCTTTCAATTCTGACAGAATCAATTCCAAACCCTTTAGCAACATTAACAAAATCTACTGGGGGTTCGTTTAAATCCATCCCCGGGAAAACGTTGTGCTTGGCGGATTCCCCTTTGATATTAAGAATTCCGCCTTTCAGAATCATGTAGCTTTGGTTATTCATAATCACAAAAACTACTGGGAGTTGATACTTGGCAGCATTCCATAATGATTGAATATAGTAAAGGGAAGAACCATCCCCAATGATATTGACAACCCTTTGGTCAGGACGCCCCAGCTGAGCGCCAAGGGAGGCCGGCATACCGTACCCGAGACCACCGCCCTTCAATGCGATAAGGCTTCCAGGCTGGTTCAGTTCCAAATAACTGTGGGTATATCTTCCTGAAGTCACGGATTCGTCCACAACTAAAACATTTTCCGGCAGTGCTTTATTTAATTCATACATGACTTCGGCAGGAGATAAAGGAAATTGGCCTTTTGTTTCTTCTAGTTCCTTTAAACGTTGCGCATCACTATGTATTTTCTTCTGAATAGTCTTTTCTTTTAACCTATCGAACCGGGCTTTTTCCTCATCATTTAATTGAGTTTCAATTAACTGTGTAATCTCCTGAATCGCAATCCTTGGGCTGGCGGCAATGGCAATATCTACGTGCATGTTCTTGCCAAGCTCCCATTCACCACTGTCAATAGCGATTACCTTGGTTCCCTCTTGGATAATCGGCTGGTCAAAGTAAAGGAGCGGGGCTTGACTTGTGACTCCCACGAAAATCACAACATCAGCTTCAGAAAGGGCTTTCTTGATAAAGGGCCCATTTGGCAGGCATCTTCCCGCGTATTGGCGGTGACCATAAGGGAAGTTTAATCTGGAGGCCTGATGCTCTACATATACTGGAGCACCAATCTTCTCCGCAAGTCGAACCATCTCATTCACTCCTTGGCTGCTTGCCAAGTGATCCCCGACCATAAAGACAGGGTTGCTGGCATGCCGAATCCAACTAGCCGCCTTTTGCACGGCTTCAAGATCTCCCCTGATATTGGAAGAAACAATGGTAAGCGGGATTGTTTCTGCCTCAATCTCCTGCCAAAGCACATCCGAAGGAAGAGAAAGAAAAACAGGACCCATCGGTTCTGTCATAGCCACTTTAAAGGCCCGATGTAGGACAATAGGTAATTCCTGCGCATTTTTGACTTCCCAGCTCCATTTTGTGTAATTTTGGGCCATGCTTACCATATCTCCCCAAAGTGCTGGTTCCTGGATAGCGAGTCTGGTATCCTGCTGGCCGGCGGTCACAATAAGTGGTACCCCCGCACGATAGGCATTGTAGATGTTCCCCAATCCATGAGCCAAGCCGGGGGCAGCATGAAGATTCACTACGCCTGGTTTTCCAGTTGCCTGGGCATAGCCTGCAGCCATCCCAACACACACATCTTCGTGTAAGGAAAGAATATACTTAAGATCCGGATAGTGCACCAGCCCGTCAACCAATGGCAATTCAGTTGTCCCAGGGTTTCCAAACAAATACTCTACTTCATATTTTTGAAAAGTCTTTAAAATAAAATCTCTAGCAAGCATCTCTCTCACCCTTTACACATTTTAGTAGTTTTTTTCTTTTCAGAAAATATTATACTACAAAATTCTGAAATTTTTATATATTTAAAAAATAGGAGAAAATTAGAGGCTGATTAGAAAAGACGATACCACTCAAAGTATCGCCTTTCTTCATTCTATCCGTTATGATTCCTTAAAAGTTTTCATACTGTAATGACAACTTTTCCTTGAGCGTGCCCCTGTTCAAAGTACTTGAAAGCTTCTTCCACTTCACTCATCTTAAAAGTTTTATCAATAACTGGTTTTACTTTTCCGGCTTCAAGGAGTTCTTTTATATAAATTAAATCATTTTGGTTTTGCCTTTGTAATAGGCTAGACATTTTATTCCTCCCAGTGAGCGAGAACCAAGGCCCTAAGGTCATGGTTTGAAACAGCTGTGCACCCGAACCTCCGACGTGAACAAAATTTCCATTAGCATTTAAGGACCGCTTATAAGCTGAAATCGGATGGTGCCCATTCACACCGAGAATCAGGTCATACTTCTGTCCTTTTTCGGTAAAATCCTCTTTTGTATAATCAATGACATGATCTGCCCCGATGGAACGAAGGATTTCTAAATTTCTCGTACTGCAAACACCTGTTACTTCAGCTCCGTAAGCTTTGGCAATTTGTACCGCAAAAGTCCCAACACCACCAGATGCACCATTTATCAAAACCTTCTGTCCCGCCTTAATCTTGCCTTTATCCCTTAGACCCTGTAAGGCTGTAACTGCCGCCATTGGTACCGCAGCAGCTTCCTCAAATGTGATATTTTCTGGTTTTAACGCCAATGCGCTCTCAGGAACAGATACATATTCAGCAAAACCACCCCAGCCAGCTCTGGAAAGATCTCCAAATACCTCTTGGCCTGGCTGAAACTGTTTAACATCTTTACCAACTGCTTCGACCCGGCCCGCAATGTCACCCCCGGGTATGGGGTATTTTGGTTTTAGAAGACCGAAGGCAAAACGGGCTAAGAAGGGCTCTCCTTTAAGAAGCACTAGATTACCATAGTTCAAGGATCCTGCATGTATCTTTACCAGTACCTGATGGTCCTCAGGAATAGGTTTATCTACTTCTCTCAGATTAAGAACATCGGGTGAACCATATTTGTTATAAACGATGGCTTTCATTGATTTTCCTCCACATCCTTCGAAACTATCAAATTTCTTCCTTTAAAAACCTATTCTTTTATTAAAATATATAACACCTTTACAATCACGTAGAACACTCCTACGTGACCAGTTACTCTGTTTCAGACCCATTTTGGTCACGTAGATTATTCCTACGTGACCAGTTACTCTGTTTCAGACCCATTTCGGGCACGTAGATTATTCCTACGTGACCAATTACTCTGTTTCAGACCCATTTCGGTCACGTAGTTCATTCCTACGTGACCAATTACTCTGTTTCAGACCCGGTTCGGGCACGTAGATCATTCCTACGTGACCAATTACTCTGTTTCAGACCAGGTTCGGGCACGTAGATCATTCCTACGTGACCAATTACTCTGTTTCAGACCCGGTTCGGGCACGTAGATCATTCCTACGTGACCAATTTCTCTGTTTCAGACCCGGTTCGGTCACGTAGATCATTCCTACGTGACCAATTACTCTATTTCAGACCAGGTTCGGTCACGTAGATCATTCCTACGTGACCAATTTCTCTGTTTCAGACCCGGTTTGGGCACGTAGATCATTCCTACGTGACCGGTACTTCGTTTGAACCCGTTTTGGACCTTTTTGGAAAATATCCTCGCTGCTTATTTACTAATAAGCTTTTGCCACCAATTTGAATGACATTATGAGGTAGTCAAACTATCAGTTCTTAATTAAGTCTGCTATCTTAATTGTTTCGGAACCGCATTATCTCAAGTGGAGCTTCCAAACGTATTCTTTTTTGTAGACAAGGCAGCAAGTGCAGATACATTGAATCCTTTAAAGATGAGCCATACGGCTAAAATCATTTCATTAGCCGCTACTGGCAGCGACAGTAATGCACCCCAAATCGAAAGTTGTTGAATGACTCCAAACATTTCTAACAATGCTGCGATAAAAACAAGTGCAGCCCCTGTCATACCCAAGATGGGAATAAATCTTGGTACGAGCTTCGATTTAAAAAATATATAACTGTACATCATCGTATTAATGCCCAGCATGAAATTCGGACCAAGCAAAAATGTCCAGTCATGTATTGCTATTAGTACTGTGCCTGAAGCATGAAAAGAGGCAATATCCGGAGCACCCGCTGCTGTATATTCCCGGCTTAAGGTTAATAGGGACAGGACGCTTATTACACCAACCGTGATGATAATCGCTTCAAGAAATCTGAAACAAACATGCCAGAGAGCAATCGTTTCATTGTACTTTCGTAAAAAAGGAAACATAATCGTTGCTGTACCAACAGCTGAAACGACAAGTATTAGCTCCATAAGCGCTCCTGTTATCACTTGGTTGGCTTGTTCAGAACCTTTTATCAGGTAATCAGGACCTTTTAGGATAGGATTATATAAGTTTAGACCAATTACCGCCGTAACTGCTGCAAGTATAAACAGTATTCCCACCATTTTTGCCGCTTTTTTATTTGAATTCATTTTGTTATCCCCTTCTCTTAATAAATTCAAAAACGGTAAAGCATATAACCATCATAGTTTTTATTTCTTTGTGTTTTCCCCATAGAAGAATACCTCTTCCAACGGTAAGTTAAAGGCGTGAGCAATGCGAAAAGCAAGTTCTAGGGATGGGGAGTAATTTCCCTTTTCGAGAGCCACAATGGTTTGTCTTGTAACGCCCACCTTGTCAGCCAGTTGCTGCTGGGTCATTTCATTATGGTCAAATCGTAATCTCCTGATATGATTGCCGACAAGATTTTTACCCATTATTAGACTCCTTTCCGATAGTGATAAAGTTTCGTAACGGATCCAGTCACATCCGAAACGAACCCCGAAATGATCAGGATCATGAACATGACCTGTGACGGCTGAAAGATAACCAGCGATCCCATTGCAAGTAAAAAGCCGAGTATAAAGACAAAAAAGGAATTTCGATTTGCTTTCAAGTCAATTAACTTATCCAGTTCATCCGCAAATGTTGGTTCCTTTTCCCCAGTAGTTATTCTAAAGATGATGTTAAAAAGAATGCTGATAATGATGTGTGCAACTATTGAAAGCAAAGTCAGGATGAGGACGAATGAACCCCAATAGCGAAAGGTTTCCAGCGACTCCAGCCCTCCTTCAGGTTGCCGTGGGTACATGTACAAGCAATATGTTCCGAAAATGAGTATGGCGCTAATCAACGATACGATGCTTTTCTTTTCTTGATAGGTCATGGTTTCCCCCTTATTGTATTTTTTATATAATTTGGTAAAGCATGTTATACATAATGTAATATAAACTTTACATAAAGTAAAGTATAAATTACAAAAATAAAACCGGACATCGCAAAATGGGCAATGTACCGGCAGGTCCTCCTTATATGTTGTTGTTCTAAAGATGCTCAGGGCTATTTAAATGAACCGCGTCCGCTTTTTTCATATAATCACTTTGAACATATGAAAAAACAAAAAACCACACGTGTGACAAAATCACCATATGGTTATTAGTGAACACTACAATAATCTTTTAGATCCTCCTTTTATTAAAATAAATGGTCGCAAACTTCTGTTTTACACAAATTATACTCACGAGCCGAATAAACGGCTTATTTTTACCAGTGCGACACTTTTCTTGTATTCCCGGGCCGAATAGAGGGCTTCTTTTTACCAGGAGCGCTATTTCTTGCGCTCACGGGAAGAATAGGACTGCTTTGTGTTTTTCAGTAGTCACGGACAGTTCTCATGCCTCTTTTTCACTAGGAAATGAGGCAGAAGAACCGTCCCCGTGTTTCATTCCTTTTTAATATGTTCCTCTATTTGTTCCTTATGTTTTAAGTCATGCTCGATCATTCCTGCAAAGTACTCTCCTATTGTCATGTGTTCTCTTCCGGGGTAAGGTTCGGTGAATGTTTCTTCTGGGATCTTTTGTAAAAAGGACACAAGTTCCTTTCGAACAGTGATAAATTCGGTAATAAGGTCCTCTTTGGAAATACCTGATCTAGCATATTCGGATGCCATTTTATTAACAGCTTCCACATCTATATTTACCTCCGGAAAATCCTCATTATAATAAATATAGGATACTCTATTGGTTATTAGAAATTTGTCCCACGAAATAAAATGGGAAATGACGCCTGCAATCCCCCATGCCCCTTCTTTAAAGGGTCTAAACCAAAGATCATTTGAAATTTCCTTTAGAGAATCAACCCATTCTATTAAACTTGTTTTTTCTTTAAGAATTTGATTTTTTCTCATTTTTCCTCCTACTCCTAACTCTTGGTAAGTTAAGAACCTTGCGCCTCTAATAAATGGCTAATAAGTCTTTGCTCATTTTCTCTTGCATCATCAGTGTGAAAAGCATGGGAAGATTTCTCAGACCAATATAATGATTTTCCTTTGGGGGCATCAAGTTCTTCGAAATATCGAGTGATGAGTTCAGGCATGACATGTTTTTCTTTACTTCCATGGATAAACATAACCGGTATATTTAAGCGTGGCACCTCACTGAAAAAATCAAATGTATTGATATCGTGGATCAATGCATCTGTATAGGAGAGCTTAAAACCTCTCAAAAGGGAATTATATATATCTATAAGAGAATAATCCGGCGAACGCAACATGATTTTTAACCCCGAAAAAAAGGTAGCAGACTTTTTGTCACCCGCATCATAAAACATAGTACGATATTTTAACTGCCATTTCCTGATAACAGACCACTGTTTAAAATCCTTCGTATAAGGCGGTTCTCCTACCGCCGCAAGCTCCGCTAACGCACGTTTGTTGTTTGTCTCAGTGGCCATCTCAATCAACCACTTATAGCTTAACTTATCATTTTCAACCCAGTTCGTAATCTGAGAAAAACCCGTATAAGAATAGTATTTTTCCGGATATTTGTAGGCAAGGTTTAATCCGATCACACTGCCCCAGGAATGAGCCGCCAGATGGAGTTTGTCTTGTTTGAACCGAGATCTTAAATAATCTGTGACATCTTTGGCATCATCGATAAATTGCTTCAAGTTCATGGTTTCTTTTGGTATATCTTTGGAAAAGGATTTTCCTGTACCGCGTTGGTCCCAAAAAACCACTGTAAAATTTTTAATTAATTCTTTGGTGGTCATGACCAATGTGTAATCAGTGCCTCGATTTGAGACACCAGGAACAGGCATACTGGGACCTCCATGAATAAAGAGCAGGATTGGACTTCCTGGTTTTTCAGTCTGAATAAGAATGCTTTGTTTTATACCGCCAATGGGAATGGTTTCAAGTTGACTGATTCCGTTCTTCGTGATCGTATAATCACTTTTTTTAAAAATTTTCATTTGTATGTTCCCCCGCTTTTTCATTCATATAAAATATAAATCTTATAAGCTGATTATAACCTAATTACATTATCTGGATTGCAATCTTTTCCAACAAAAGAGAGAAATCCTGAACACAAAAAACTGCTAGAATATTTCTAGCAGTTTTGAGACACAGGGACGGTTCTCATGCCTCATTTTCGAAGTGAAAATGAGGCAGAAGAACCGTCCCCATGCTTCAATTTTCAAAATGCAATGACTCCGCCCTATTTAATAAAAAGTCCGCCTGGTCTCTCCCATACAGATATAATCGGTGCATCGGTCTTGTCATCGAGACGTACAACAATTTGATGTCCAGGTCCGCTTGTGAATATGGTTCATCCAAGCAGACAAGCAAAACAGCATCAAACTCCAAGCCTTTTGATAAATATGAAGGCAAAATCACGATATGCCCCTTCTTCATTTCCTGTTTTTCTTCTAATGATTGAATAGGAAGTTCACTATTTTTAAAGAGCTGCTGAATTCTCAGGCATTCTTTTTCTGTACGTCCAATAATCGCGATGGAGTTCAGCTCTTCACTTTTGAGTGAGGATATATCCTGTTCCAGCAGCAGCCTAACCTGTTCCAGATTCTCAGGATCAATCTTTTTATAGTATGGTTTTTGACCATGACGAATGACGGGTTCGACTTTTGGCAAGTCCAGATCAATCAGCATCAGGATGTCGTTTGCCAAATTCATGATTTCGACGGTTGTTCGGTAACTTTTTTGCAAGGCTTGATAATTCGCGTTCGGGAAGATCTCATTCAAAACCGGTGTCCAGCTATTCAAGCCACGATAGGAATGAATCCCTTGTGCCAAATCCCCCACAATGGTAAACAATTCCGTTTCAAATCCTTCCTTTAGTGCGGCAAATTGAAAATAGCTGTAATCCTGAGCCTCATCAATGAAAATACTGCGCATTTTATGTTTTTCATCGATGCCTTCTAGCTTTGCTTTCATATAAAATAGCGGTGCTAAATCCTCCAGTTCATATGCACCCCGTTCAAAGATACGCTGACAATATTTACTTAGAACCTTACATTCTTGTTCTGTTAGAGTGGTGGAATGCTTTTGAAGCATATCTGGAGAAGTCATCAGTTCCTTATACAAGGTAAAAATATCTTTCATGTCAAATGCACCCATATATTTTTTTACAGCGACTTTTGCCTCCTGCTCAATCCTCTTTATCCGTTGCTCTTTTCTCTCCATTAAGGTGACCACTTTTTGCTTTCTTTTTTCTGGATCCTGCCTCCAGTTATAAAGGACCTTTTCGAGTGCTTCTTCGTATTTCTTATTCAGTTTTGATAACATAATGGATTTTTTCCTTTTTAGATCATCTTCTAAAAGGTTTTTTATTTTTCCAAGCCTTTTGTAGATTGGTAAGTACGTATATTCTTTTAAAAATAGTCTTTTAAGCTTTTTCCCTTTCATGAGCACGGAAATTTCAATAACAAAATCCTCTTCTGGGGCAAGATTGCTTTCCAATTCCATGATATATCGATTGATTAATTCCATAAATTCTAGGGAACCTTTAAAACTTGATACCCATTGAATCGATTTATTGGTTCCGTTACTTTCAAGGATCTTCATCAGCTTGGAATTGGGTGAAAAAAGTTTTATTTTCTGGCCTAGACAGCTTCTCATAAAATCGATATAGGTGGTTTGATTGATTTTGTTGACACCGAGTTCCGGTAAAACGGCAGAAATATAATCAATAAACAGTCGGTTTGGCGCGAGTATCATTAATTTTTCGGGAGGAAATTGAAAGCCAAAGGAATAGAGAAAGTAGGATATTCTATGGAGTGCGATCGTTGTTTTCCCGCTTCCCGCCGCTCCTTGAACAATAATAGGGTGCTTCAGAGATGCCCTGATTACTTCATTTTGCTCGTTTTGAATGGTCGCCACGATTTCTGTTAAGCGATTGTCAGCTTTACCAGACAAAGACTTCTGCAAAAGTTCATCGTGTGTGGTTAAATCGATGTCACTGATTTCTTTTAATAATCCATCGACTATGTCATATTGCCTCTTTAAGGATAGATAACCAGTTTGTGTCTCCCCATAGGCGTCATAGGACACCTCTCCGAGCCGACCATCATAGTAAACATTGGCAATCGGCGACCGCCAATCCACAATAATCGGCTGCTGTGTGACACGGTCGAACAACGACACCTTGCCAATGTACAAAATTTCTTCTTTTTTCGTACTATCGCTTGTGAAATCAATCCTTGAAAAATATGGTTTGCCAATCACACTCTCCAACCGTTTCAATTCACTTTCCGCTAATTCAAGAAAGCTTGCATTCGCGAGGAGATCGGTGTAGCTCGTACTGCTATCCTTAGAATTCAGTTCAGCAAAGGATTGCCTCATACTTTCAACGAAAAATTCTCTATTACCCTGCGAAATTTCCAAAACGGTCCGGATATATTCCTTCGTAAACTCTAAGCGCTCCAGTTCTGCTTGATAATCTTTATGGCCACTTACAGAAACTTGATCTTTAGTACCCATCCTATAGTCACCTCACTAAGTGACACACGGGGACGGTTCTCGTGCCTCACTTTCTCTAGAAAATGAGGCAAAAGAACCGTCCCCATGCGTCAATTTTTATATTTGAAAATCTCATCCACAGCTTGGTGGTATCCACCCGATTTTTGAAAAGATTCTCCGATGCTTGCAGCAGCTTTTTGGTAAGATGGTTGTTTTAACACTTGATCCAAAGTTTCACTGAGTTGATTTGCAGTCAGGTTTTGCATCTGTAGTGTAATACCGGCTCCGAGTTTGGCAACTTGCCCGGCAATGATTGGCTGATCCGCGCTTTGAGGGATGACAATGAGCGGAACCCCATAATAGAGACCTTCATGGACACTGTTCATTCCACCATGGGTGATGAAAACACTCGTGTATTTCAATACTTCTGTTTGTGGAACGTAATTTTTCACAATGAAGTTCTTAGGAATCTCCCCTAAATCGGATAGTTGCGTTTTTTCCCCAATAGACATGACAACAGTATGATCAGTGTTTCCAAATGCCTGAAAACAAAGCTTATAGAAATCTATTGCTTGGTTAAAGACAGTACCTAGTGAAATGTAAATTAGGCTTTTTCCCTTGATCGGAGTATGGTCAAAGTTTTCTTGGGTTGCTCGTAAAGAAATGGATGGACCCACAAATTTGTACGACTGGTCAAATGATTCTCCAAAAGGTTGAAATTCCCTTGTTGTATAAACGATGGTAAGTGGTGCCGGGTTACAAAAGACTTCGTAAGGAGAATCGATCTCCACATCATATTTTTCTTTCATTTTTTTTGTGAGGTTCTGATACTCATTATGAATTTCTGTTGGGATATTTTCTGAAAGATGGTCCAGCATTTGATCAAATGATGCTTTTGTCTGTGCAAAAGAAGTACAAGAATTAACGGCCGGAAGCTTCAGTATTTGTGCTAGTATCCGTCCGCAGCCAAACATGGAATCGTGGATGATATAATCAAACTGTTCTCCTTCAATTTGCTCAAGAACACTAGGAATCATGATATCCGCCGTACGCAAAAGACCGTTGATTCTTTCCAGTAAATAATTTCTTCCACCTGAAATAAAAGCTTTTATAAATTTCTCACCATCAAACGTTCTTACAGTAGCGCCCGTCTTCTCAACACGTTCTCGAAAAGCCTCTATTGTAAAGTATACTACCTCTTCTCCACGCGAAACAAGTTCCCTTACAACTCCAAGAGTCGGATTAACATGTCCTTCAGAACCACCATTAATAAACAAAACACGTGCCATAATCAACACTCCTTAGCTAATGAGGCATGGGGACGGTTCTCGCTCCTCACTTTATCGACAAAAGCGAGGCAAAAGAACCGTCCCCATGTTTCATTCACTCCATCTAAATAGAGTAAAACCATTATGATAATATTTTAACCATATTGTACCAGATTACACCACCATGCTCTGAGTTTGAATCCCCCATGTTGACATATCCAAATTTTTCATAGAAGACAATTAAGTCTTCTTTACAAGTAAGTGTGATGGTCTCACGTTTTTTGGCAGTCGCTGCTTCTTCGATATGAGCAAGAAGCGCTGCCGCTACACCGCGGGTTTGAAAATGCGGAGTAACCGCTATTCCAAGAACACTTTGATGTCCACCTGTCAGTGGATTAGCTTTGATTTCTCGAAATAAGTCATCTGTAATATATGGTGTTTCGATCACGGGTCCATTAACAAAACCTACAATTGCACCTTTCCTTTCAGCCACAAAGAAACTATCTGGTATTAAACGAATCCGCTTTTCAAATGCTTCTTTCGTCGCAGCCTCTTCTATTGGAAAACACAGGCTTTCAATGATAGTAATCTCAGTTAGATCTTCCATTTTAACATTACGGATATTCAACATTTTCAATTTGCCTCCAAATTCCAATAACTTCTAGATGCTAATTCCCATCTGCCCCTACAAAATATATAAGACTTCCACTTTATAAATTATTATTATCTCCATCTACTACTATAATAGGTTTTTGTTCAGAACAAAAGTAAAGTTTTACATTTATGAGGCATGGGGACGGTTCTTTTGCATCACTATCACTAGAAAATGAGACAAAAGAACCGTCCCTGTGCATACAACACCTGTGCATACAAAATTGTACAGGCACTTTTTTTAAATGGGAATATACTGAAACTGAGTTTGAGTGTTTGGGGGTGAGACTATGAATCCGTGGTTCAACACTGATGGTGTTAGCGAACGGGAAGATCGTTTGAAAAGCTCCATGCGTATGGTTTGGGAACAGCACGTATTTTGGACAAGATTGGTGATCAATAGCATAGCTTTTAATTTACCTGATCTAGCCGCGAATACTGCACGACTTCTCCGGAATGCCACAGATATGGGAAATTTATTAAAGCCTTTCTATGGAAATAAAATAGCAGCACAGTTCGCCAACCTAATAAGGGAGCACCTGGTCATTGCTGCAGAACTGGTTACAGCTGCGAAAGCAGGCAATCAAAAAGCTGTGGCAGATGCTCGGAGAAGATGGTATGCAAATGGAGCAGAAATTGCCGAATTCCTAAGTAAGATCAATCCATTTATATCAAGAAAAGAATTCCAAGAAATGTTTTTCGAACATCTAGCCCTTACTGAAAGGGAAGCAGTATTAATACTCCAACAAAATTTTAAAGAAAGTATTGCAGTATTTGATAAAATTGAGTTGGAAGCTTTAGAAATGGCGGACACCATCACCTTTGCCATTGTGAAACAATTCCCTAGGAAGTTTTGATAAGACTATAGGGGACGATTCAACCGGCTCTTTTTCCAAAAACAAATAGCCATAGGAACCGTCCCTGTGGCTTTTCCTTGGCTTTTGCTGCAAGAATTATATATATTGAAGTAAAGAACTTGGCGCTGGAGAGGTACCAATGGAATTACAAAATATTAATACTATACTCATCGCACTTATTACTGTCTTGAATATATTATTTGCCATAGTGGTGATTTTTGTTGAGAGACGGGATGTCAGTTCTACCTGGGCGTGGCTTTTGGTCTTATTTTTTCTGCCTATTATAGGGTTTTTGGTCTATATCTTTTTAGGCCGCCAGTTAAAGCAAAAGAATTTCTATAAACTTTCAGAAGAAGAGAGACGTTTTTTAAATGAAGCTGTAAATGTGCAGATGGACAACTTAACTCGTTCAGATTTTCTACATAATCCTATGCTTCAAAGGTATGGGGATCTTATTAAAATGAACATGAAGTCGTCGAACGCCTTACTATCTAACGATAATGATGTACAGATTTTTCATCACGGAAAAGACAAGTTCGATGCGTTGTTTCAAGATATTCAGAATGCAAAAATCGAGATTAATCTGCAATATTACATCATTCAGCGTGATTCCTTGGCGGTAAGGTTACGGGATGAACTGACAAAGAAAGCAAAGGAAGGGATACGAGTTCGCGTTCTCTACGATGAAGTGGGTTCACGGCGGATGAATCGTTCCTTTTTCAAGGAACTGATCGAGTGTGGCGGCGAAGTGGAAGTGTTTTTTCCTTCTTTTTTAAAATTAATCAACTTTCGGATTAATACGAGAAACCATAGAAAAATCTGTATTATTGATGGCGAGATTGCTTATATTGGCGGATTCAATATTGGTAATGAATATTTGGGGCTGGATAAAAAGTTCGGAAATTGGCGCGATACTCATCTACGAATAATGGGTGAGGCAGTCAATCATATTCAAGGGAGATTTGTGCTGGATTGGAAGCAGGCAACGGACCAAGAAATAATCAATCATGAAGCCTATTCTATGAATCAGGAGCGGCATAGCGGAAGCAGTACCATCCAAATTATAGCCAGCGGTCCGAACTCCACAACCGAACATTTGAAAAATATGTATTTGAAGATGATCATGTCAGCGCAAAAAAGTGTCTATATCCAAACACCCTATTTTATTCCTGATAGCAGCTTTATGGATGCCTGCAAAATCGCCTTACTTTCCGGGGTAGATGTTCGGATCATGATTCCCAGCAAGCCTGACCATCCCTTTGTGTACTGGGCAAACTTGGCTTATGCCGGTGAGCTTTTGTCATATGGTGCGAAGATTTTGTTATATGAAAATGGATTTTTACATGCCAAAACGATATTGGTGGATCAAGAGATAGCCTCTGTCGGGACCACTAACATTGATATGCGCAGCTTCAGGCTAAACTTTGAAGTCAACGCCCTCATTTATGATGAAAAGATTGCTCAAGATTTATATGATTTATTCGTAGAAGATTGCAATCATAGCTCCGAACTAACCCTTTCACGATACCAGGAACGATCCGGGTTCGTGCGATTCAAAGAATCCATATCCCGCCTTCTGTCGCCGATTTTGTGAAGATGCATGGGGACGGTTGTTTTCGTGCATCACTTTTATTAGTCTAGTTTAAAACATGCATAAATCAATATAAAGTGCTCTAATGATGTTAACATTAAGGTTGCCACTCGATCCCTTTTTTTATGCCAAAAGCTAATAACCAGTGTGCATATTCATTAATTTTTTCTTGAAATTCCATATGTGTAACTGATTTCATATTTTCTTTTTGAATCATTGCACTTGATGCGATCAATATGGATTCATTGTTATTGTTATCCATCACAAATTTAGACTATTGAGTTTCATGAATGAAATCCCAATAATCCGTATTCTAGAAAAAAAGGGTGACAAAAAAGTCTGTTTAGTAAGACCTATTTGCACCCTTACAATTTTAAAAAATAAATATAATTAGAACTAGTTTTTTCTCAATATAAATCTATATCTTTTGGTTTCGCAACATCAATTCCAAGAAGCCCCTAAGTCCGCCCCAGTCCCATCTGCCTCTTGGATACTATTATTGTTTGAAGAATTAAATACTACGTCCTTTGTCTCTGGTCCAATTAGAGCAGCAATTGTTATTAAAATCCCTGAAATTACTATTAATACAACAGGTGTATATATATAAGGCATGAAAGCTGACAATCCTAACATATAAAAAGGCGAAAACGCAGGAATAATTATACCAAAACTGTAACCAATTCCATACCCCGATGCCCGAACACCTGTATGAAAACGCTCAGTTATATATGCGGTTAAGACACCAAAAACACTCTGTGAAAGCACCGTTACTAAAACAACAAGTATATTTAGAGTTATAGTATTTTGGAATCCACTTTTCAACATCCAGAAATAAAGGATTGGAACAATAGTAAAGGTGATTATACCAAGGATGGATATTGTTGGTTTTCTACCAATCTTTTGACTTATTAACCCTGCCAGTAGATACGCGGGAATACTGAAAAGTGATGCTAGTAACTGTGCATTGGAAATATCAAGACTATTTACGCCTAGGATCTTTAAAATTCCGGGAAGAGCCGAGGTTAATCCATTTACCGTGAACCAAATTCCAGTCATTAGAATTAAAACCTGAAGCAATTGTTTGAAATTATCGCCCTTAAATAACTCTTTTAAAGGGCTAGAATTCTTGTTTACGCTTTCTTTCCATACTTTTGATTCGTCAACTTTGCGAGAGTAATAAATATACATTACAAAAGTTAAAAAGGCTCCAATAAGGAATGGTATTCTCCACCCCCAAACCGTGTATATGGAATCACTACTACTAGACATAGTTACTAATAACGCGGAAGTAATTAGAGAAATCAAAAGATTCCCCGTAGGAGCCCCAGAGTTGATAAATCCACCCAAAGGACCTCTTTTGTTGTGGGGGCTATATTCCATTGCCAATGTGTTTGCAGAAGTGTACACTCCACCCATGAAAATACCTGAAACAAACCGAAGTATTGCCAGAATTGTGATTCCCCACAGCCCCCATATACTATATCCAGGCAGCAAGGCCATAAATAATGTGCATAAAGCAACTCCGGCGAGCGATGTTTGATTAGTCCTTTTGCGCCCAATTTTGTCTGCAAGATTACCAAATATAAATGAGCCTACTGGGCGGCCTAACATTGAAAGAATAAACACAAGATAAAACAGTGTTGTAGCAATCGTGGGCGATAAAGTACTTGGTTGGAAATAGATCATCGCTGGAGTAAGAGCTACAATAGGAAGATAAACATCGAACATATCCACTGTAAAACTGAAATACGCACCAAGGAAAGCCTTTCTCCCTTGGGGGCTTAACTTTTCTTGATTTCCTACCTCACTCATATGAAACCACCTTTCGTAATTTTAAAAGAATATTTCCACCAAAGCCAATCAATATAACATCCTATAAAATTCATAGTTTCGGGTATTGAAACATGAAGGGCTCGTATCATTTAATTCTCTACTAAAAACGATGTATTTACAGAACTCATTCTCTTGACTTCGTCTTCCGTGAAACCATTCTGAATAAGATTAGTAACGAAGGTGGTAAGCCCTTCATCAGGATATGGGCTTTCTATTTGACCAAGATCGGAGGATAAAATACAATTTTCCGGCCCAATGTATCGGATTTGATTGTATAATTCATTCCACGTAACTCCATATTCGGGCTGTATACATCCAAAACACAAATCCATGAAAGCCCCCATTTCTGCCAATTCCTTTTGTTCTTCTTTATTTAAGGCAATCGATGGAAAAGTGGGATGGGTTACTTTTACTTTTTTAACACTTTGCTGCTTTGCGGCTGTTACAAGTGCAAATATTTCCTTCTTGTTTAAGTGCCCGGTTGCTAGAATTAGATTATTTTCTGCGATAAGGTCAAGAACCTCACGAATTGAGGAAGTCAGCTTTCCATCCTCCAGAATTGTAATACCCGCCTGTCCCTTTCCTTGTTCTTTCCGCTCCATTTGTACCTTTGCCCAAGGAGGCAGTTTTGCATAACCAGTCCGACTAAACATATATTCAATCTCGTTTGCAGCATCAAACGTTGGCATCCAAACGATTTTCGCCCCGTCCCGTGCTGCCATTTCGACAGCAGAAGGATTAATACCGCCCACCGAGTTATTTAAAGTGATTGCACCAATCGGATTTACATCGGGATAAAGTTTCTTTACCAGTCGGGCTCTTTCCGCAGAACAAAAATAATGGGATTTTATACCAAACCCTTTCATTCCGAGTTTTTGGGCACGTCCTGCATATTCAAAGTCATCTAATTTTCTTTGGCTTATATCAGGACCAGTATGAACATGCAAATCGTAAGCACCTTCAAGAAGTTCTTCATACATATTATCCTCTCCTTTAATAGAATTCATTGGCAGTTAGAAAATCTAGTTTGGCTGTTCACCCTTTTATTCTTCGGGAATCGGGTATTCATCAGCGTTAAGGACCCATCCTTCTTGTTTTGAAAAATCGATTCGTGGCGGGCAAAAGATGTCAACTAATTGGTTTAAATTAGGGTTAATAGCCTGTGATGTATGGATAGCCTGTGCAGGAATGACTGTAGCGGAAGGGCTTCCACAACTCTCGTGCTCATCTGCACGCCATTGGGTCATATCTGTCGTCCACGGCCAGCGAATATGGTGAACGAATTCCCCTTCCAGTGCCAATGAACATTGTTCAAAGTCATCATGAGCATGAGGAGAAAGTTTAGAAGGATCACGCGGACCATAATTAGGCTCCAAAAAATTAACCATGAATGTCGAACATCTCCAGATACGGCCAAATCGTCCTTCTTTTTTAGGAACATTGAGACTATATACTCTTACCTTTGACCCAGATGGGGGATTTGGCCACGGTTGAAACAGGGCCACATTTGGATGATCATTTTTATAGGATGATTTGTTGTAAGGCAACTCAGCAAGATCAGAGTTTACCGTTGTAAAAAGTCGGATAACTCTTCCGCCTTTGGTAACCTTAACTTCACTTTCACCTGGAGGAACGATAATAAGACTGTAACCTTCAGAGATGGTCTCCGTATCACCAACTTTGACTATCGCTTGACTCTCCTTGTCTGGCAAGAGAATAACATATTCATCTTGTTGGTATTTGCGAAAGAACATACTACCTTCAGAGGCCTCTGAATAAGCTAAAAAGAAATTTTGGCCACGATGCCACCATGTCTTTGTGTAGTCATCAGATTCAACGGGAGCTAATTCATAGAACTTTCCATATTCAGTACCAGCGAACTGAGTTGTATTAGTCTTTGAAGTTTGATTGTTAAGTTTCGACCGCGGGTCTTCCGTATCAAACATTTGGACACCTCCTATATTTATTTACTAGATATTTCTTCGTATGTTTCGCGTAGAGATGACATGAGAGATTTAGCTCCCTTTGAGAGGAAAGAAATATCTCCACTAATTGCAAGATAGCGATAACCAGCTGCCAAATACCTACGTACATCCGCAACTGTTCCTGCAAAAGCTCCCATTATTGTTCCGGAATTGGCTGCTGCCCTCTCAATCTCCGCTACTCTACGCTGGACTGTAGAATCGATGAAATTTCCTGGGACCCCGAAATCGACACTTAAATCCATTGGGCCGATAAAAGCAACGTCTAAAGTCTCGAACATCGGTTCACAAGGGTGATCAATTTCTTGCGTTTCAAATTGGCCAATTGTAAGTACACGGGCATTTTCATTTACTAAGTACTCTGGTATTGGGATGGTGCCATAACCAGCAAAACGGTTGGCGTTTCCAACAGACCGAGTTCCTTGTGGAGGAAAATGCATCATCCTGTATAATTCCAGGGATTCCTGTGCTGTTCGTAACCGTGGCATTTGAATACCGTCAGCTCCTGCCTCGAGAAGTCGATTTACCAATCCTTGAGTGGGTTCTGGCAATCGTACAACAACAGGTAATTCAGCAGCTACACACGCTTGAATAACTGATCGTGCCTCCGACTCCGAAATTTGGGCATGCTCCATATCACAGATTACGAAATCAAAGCCCGCAATGGCCAAGATATCAATAATTTCTGGCCGTGGCAATTTAACAAAAGTTCCGAAACATGGGCCCACCTCTAATTTCCGTTTCAAATCTGAATCCTTCAAGTCTTTTCCTCCTTTGTTCTTCATGATTTACTTGATAGTCACTATTTGCAAGTGCTTACGAATAATATAAATGATAATTCAGAATTTTTCAATATGAAATTCAAATTTCACATAGTGAAATAAAGTGATAAAAGGTTACAAATATACTTCATTTGATAAAAGATGATTGGTAGTAATTTTTTAAATATGAGGTTTTAGAGAAAACTTAAATTTTTTTAAGCTTTAGGATTTTAAAAGGGGCCTTTTTCAAAAATTGGAAAATAAAACAGTAGAATTGAAAGGTTCTGAAAAAAATCAAGTTCTTTATAAAGCAATTAAGGAGGCCCCCCAATGGTGACCTCCTTAAAAATATTAGACGTTTGATGTCTATTTAATAATTATCCCCAAATTTTCTGCTTCTCTAGAAATTTGCGTGGAAACTTCTTGCATTCTCCCAATTATGGACGGTATGTGTTCACTTTCGAAACGTACTGAAGGCATTCCCAATCCCAAGCTTCCAATAATTTGCCCTGATACCTTTATGGGTACCGCCAATGCAGTGACTCCTGTGTCCACTTCTTCTTGACTAATATCATAGCCTATCCGCTGAATCTGTTTTAACCGCTCAAGGAACTCCTGTCTATCTATGATTGTTTTATCAGTATGTGGCACCCAATTAGTTTGACGCATGATAACGCTCAACTTTCTGTTTGGTAAATTGGCTGCGATAACTCGAGCAAAAGAACCAGCATAAATACCAATTCGATTTCCGATTGTATATTTAGTACTTAAGGGTAGTTGACTTTCCACGGCATAAATACAAATTACATCATTTCCTTCCAACTTGCATAAGGCGATAGTTTCATTTAAGTCATGAGCCAGGGCAGTAATTGGCTCTTTGGCAATAGTTGTCAAGTGGTCTTGCTTCCAAAACAAATTGATAAATCTAAGAATCTTCGCTGATAATTGTACTTTGCCTTCATCAAATAATAGCATTCCTGATTCACTTAACACTTTTATATAACGATAAGCAGTGATTGGGGCAATTTGAAGTTCAGCAGCGATCTCTTCCAGTGTCAGTACAGGACGATCAACCGAAAATAAATCCAGTATCATTAAACCCCGTTTAAATGATTGGGACATATGACTCAGCCTTTCATTAATAAAAATTCAATAAATTCCCTTGTGAATATGTCGATTCTTGATTAATTATAATATGAAATTATATATTCACATAGAAGAACTTAATTAATTTGTTAGTTCTTTAATCCAATATGCTTTATTTGTATCTACATATCTTACAATGTTATCAAATAGGTTTCTATCCTCTGAATATAAATATAGCCTTTCACCTATTTTATACAAATGTCATCAGTCAAATCTTCATATTCCAACCAGTGCATTCTAATAAAATGATTTATAGGGTGTTCCTTTTGGTTATCGCCTCTAGTACTCAAAGACAAAGTTTATACATTAATTTTTACTAATATAGACCTTATTTCCATATGTATATTGCAATCTGCTTAAGTTTTTATTCGTTAAATGGTGTCTATCTTTTAATCAAAGAATAAACCTGTTGAATTTTCTAAAAATCCCAATATACCAAGCATATTAAGTTCTGTATCAAAATTGATCATAGGTACTATATCTCTTATTACTTCGGGTAATATATAAAAGGTGTCCTTTACAAATAAACTATAATTGTCTTCTTTATACAAGTTTAAAGCAATTTCTTATAAGATTACTGCACAAGAACTTTTTAATAAATAATTTAATGGGAATAAATTATTTATTATTTCATGACTATTCATTCACCTCCAGATTTCTCTTGTATACATCTCAGGGCCTCATTTTAAGCACTCTTTGAAAATCATCAAGATAACTGTATTATACCGTAAAGGGAAATTTCGGAAATATAGAGTAGACTTTTTGGGGGAGGTTTTTGTCTTCTTACGCCAAATCTCGCCCCGCCCTCTTCCATCCCGATAAACCAAATGGGACTATTCATATTTCCATAACCCAACCACTTATAAAGACATTTTTTCTAAAAAACGATTAGATTCTGTTTGATCCAGATCCATAAGCCCCTTTCAACTGATTTCCTGTAACTTGGAAAAAACGTCAAGCTGCCGAACCATTAAAATTGGAATGATATGATAATAAAATGGCTTCATTCTATATTCAATTCCCTTTTCCTTGAAGATGGTATGCTGCCTAATTTCATATGTTCCTTAGGCAGTAAGAATCGGTCCTCTACAGCTGTTTAGTATAGACGCTAAATCATTTTTTCTGTCTTGTAAAAGAAAACTGTACGAATAAAATCCGGCTAACCATACCTTTTCTAACAGAATCATAAAATCATTGATATTACCTGCCCTTAAATCCGATAGATTAATAATGGCAACACAATTCAATCCCTTCAGCCGCATTAACCGTATAACCTGGTATTTTTGTCATTCAGCTTTATTAAAGGTTCAATTCATTTAATAAATAAATAGCGATGTCTTAGGTGGTTCCGTTAGGGCTTTTTCCTCACAACCTTTGTTTGATATAATTTGTAAAAAGGAGGAATGTTACGATGGGCTTTGGTTTTAGGAAAAGTTTCAAGATTGCTCCAGGAGTTCGTTTGAATGTTGGCTCTAAAAGTATTGGGGTAAGCGCCGGTGTAAAGGGATTACGATATAGTGTTAATTCAAGAGGCGGGAGCAGGATGACTGCAAGTATTCCTAATACAGGAATATACTACACATCCACCGGTGGAAAAAGAAGAAGAACGACAGCTTATAGTAGACAAAGAGAAATCCAAGCAAGACAAAAGGAAGCTGCTCGACTAAATGAACTAGAACAAGCAGCTCTTGCGGTTGATGCATATCAAAATACATTGGACCGAATACATTCCATTCATAAGGAAGCAGATGATTCGATTAATTGGGTCAAAGTGAGGAGTACAAACCCGCCTTTTCGAAAAAATGAAGGACAAATTGGTCTCCATGAAAATGCTGCAATTGAAAAATTACATAATTTCAAACCAAATTTAGTGACAAAATTGTTTGGACATCAAGAGAAAGAGCTAGAAAAGCTGCAAAAAGAAGTAATGGAAGCAAGAAAAAAAGATGACGAGGAATACCGTTCGTGGGAAAGAGACGTTAGAATAGCGACAAAGGTCATTGAGGGTGATATTGATACATACTTCGAAGTCATTCAAGAATTTGAACCATTCGATGACCTTACCGAATTTGGCAGCGGTTTTGAATTTTTCGCCGAAAATCCAAAAGTAATGGAAATAGAGTTTGACGTCCACAGTGATACAGTAGTTCCAAAAGAACAACTATCATTAACCAAAACCGGTAAATTATCTGTAAAACCAATGCCAAAGAGCAAATATTTTGATATCCAGCAGGATTACGTCTGCAGCTGTGTTCTAAGAATCGCCCGGGATATGTTTGCCCTTCTACCATTAGATACAGTCTATATCCATGCTACTGATACGATATTGGATTCCATAACAGGATATCAAAGACAGATGACAATTCTTTCTGTAAAGATCGATAAAAGAACATTAAACAAATTAAACTTCGAACACATTGACTGCTCTGATTCCATGCAAAACTTCAAACATAATATGAAATTTAAAAAAACCGCTGGCTTTAGTGAAGTGGAAAAATTAACGGTTGAATAAGATGCACGGGGACGGTTCTCGTGCATCACTTTCACTAGAAAAAGAGGCCAAAGAACCTTCCCTATACATACTTAAATTAATTGACCTTTTCCATACCATCCCTCTTCTGCTTTCTTAACATGAGGATTTGATCCAAATATTTCGTGTACTCCGATTCCCCCGAATAGGACAAGCAAAGATACTCCTTGGCTCTTGTCATCCCAATATAAAGGAGCGATACCTCCCTCTCCTTATCTTCTTCGAGCGGAAATGGCATCGAATCTACATTGACAATAAAGACTGCACGAAAATCCAGGCCCTTGCTGCTGTCGATAGTGCTAATTTTAACCTTGCCATCGTCCTTTTTATAGGAACGCTTGGAAACATCATTTTCCGTAATCCAGAAAAACGGCAAACCTGCTTCAGATAATGAACGCTTAATAATATCAATGATCGGATACAGATGAGTTCGTTTAACCCGGTATAGGATTAACATTTCATCAAGAGATACTTTTCGCTCTTCATGCAGCTTTTTAATTTGTCGGGCCACAAGTCTCATCTCATCAAAAAAATTGGCAGCCTTTAGGATTCCGGGCTCTGGTCCTTTTCTCTTTGTGCTTTGCGGGGCAATAATTTCCCCTTCCAAATCACGATTGACTACTTTATTTTTAAACATGGAATGTTCACGGTAGAAATCCCAGGCAAACTTGACAATCTGCTGGGTATTTCGATAATTGATCGACAACACCTTCGAACGTCCTTGAAAGCTCAAACCTGTGTCTTGAAGGTAAGAGCGTTTTCGTTTATAGATGGTCTGCGCTCTATCTTCCACCAATAAAAGTGATTGGGTATCGGCATTGATAAGCAAACTGACCAAACGAAGCCAGTCAGCTTCAAAATCCTGTCCCTCATCAATCAAAACAGCATCATAGGTCGGAAGAATCGCTTCCTTCCTCTCTATTTTTTCGATGATTTCAGGTAGCTGCTGCTCCCTGATTTTTAAATCATTTCTTAACCAAGAATGAAAGTTACGAACAATGATGTTTTGATTTTGCACAGTCTTTACATTTGAATCAAAATCGAACAAATCCTCCGGTTCATTCAGCATGTGGGTAATCATTTGCTGGATGGCATTGGCCAGTGAAATATTATAGCAAAGGATCAGGATTTTCCAATCAGGATTCTGCTTGGACAACATTTTCGCCCGGCTTGCTAAAATAATCGTTTTCCCGCTCCCGGCAACCCCTCGTATCAAACGGTTCTTATCACCAATCTGTTTAGCCAAATTCTCCTGATGAAGATCCATTGTCTTAATATCATGTAAGGATAATAAAAGCTGATCTTGATATGGGACAGGCGCTTTAAATTCAGCACTAATCCGGACTTCTGGGAATAGATGATAACGAATAGCATTAATGTCCTCTAATGAAAGTGGTTCCCTAAGGCGAAACGGGACTACAAACATATTCAGGATCTTTTCCATTAGAACTTCTTCAGAAAATCCTTCCTTCTCCGGGTCAATTTCATCCCTTGTCAAACAAAGGTGTGGTTCAATAACCGTGTAAAGCCCCTCTTGTACAAAATCCTTGGAAAACATCCTCGTAAAAACAACACCATGGCCATACGGGAATTTTAATTGAAATTTATATTTTCCATCCAATTGAATCAGGTTTTTATCTTTTTTCAAGACATCCACAACATGGAACATATTATCCCTGGCCTGCTTCATTGGACTTTTGATGACTGCCTGATCGCCGGAATTTGTCACAATATGCCATTCATCGTGATTAAGTTGAAATAATGTATTTTTTGTATAATCTTTCACTTCCAGCACAACGATACCGAGGTCCGGACCTATAATCACAAAGTCAGGCCTTTTCCCTTGTATCTCAGGCTCGAAGTATACTATGTAATCATCTGGAAGATAAGTCTTTAAAGTTCGAAAAAATAACCGTTCCCCCGTCGTGGCAGATGATCGAATAGTTTCAGGAATCGTAATCGCCATAACAACCGCTCCAAAACTTGAAATTTTCTCCATTATACTACAAATAGTGCGATTGACCTAAATAAAAGATGCATGGGGACGGTTCTCGTGCCTCACTTTTGCTAGAATATGAGGCAAAAGAACCGTCCCCATGTTTCAACAAAAGTATTGTCATTTCTATAGGACTTATTTCATAATAGAATGGAAGATATATCCTAGTAAAATTGATAAATATGAGAACTCTTATGAAAGTGGAGTGGAAATATTGATTAAAGAAATCCTTGATAAATTTTTTAAGACAACACAAACTACACCTCAACCAAAGGAACCTCCCATCAGCCAAGCGGAAGTCGAGGCATTAATTAATGCGAAACTGAAAGAACATGCAGCAACTATTGAAAATGGCGTTGCGGAAAAAGTCATCGAAAAACAAAATGCCGGCGAAGATGATTATAAATTAACTTCTAAACAGGTGGAGTATGCCCTTTCTTTAATCGATAAAGTAAAGGACGAATTCGAATTGGCAATAGCCCCGACTGAATTAACCGTTAAAGATTTGAATAGGTTAATTGCTTATCAAAGGTATAAGAATAAAGGGACCCTAATTAATCTTTTGAAAAAGGGAGTATTAAAAAAAAAATAATCTCAATATTTTCTTCATAAAAATCCCCTTGGTATTCAACACCTCATTTAGAAACAAAATTAATGATCAATTCGTCTAATCTTAAAAGGGGTGCTGACTATGAAAAATTGGGCTATCTTTATTTTGATTATATTCGCCTTAACAGGTTGCCGGTCTACACCATTTGATGGACATGCAGTAATTGATTGGGTTGATTTTTTAAAATGGGACGGTATTGAATACGATGGGATTTACTCGGGTGTTTTGGCTGACGAAGAGTACCTTGGAGATAAAATTGGGACAGTAAAGTTCAAAGTAGCGGATAATGTGACGAATCCAAATTATAAAATTCGCAATGGAGATGCAGCGTTTCATGAAAAAGGCACAGAAATTTATGCAATTAAAGGTGTTCCACAATTTATTGCCGTTAAATCTCCCCGCGATATTCATGGGTATCGTGTTTATTATTCAAGAAAGGATTTCGATTATAAATGGCACTTTAAAGATATGCCAATGGAGAAAGTGAACCGAATAGAGATTTATCTTGCTTACCAGCCGGAAGGGCCAAAAAAATTGGTAAACATAGATAACCCAGAAGAGATAAAGAAATTTCTTCAAGTATTAAATGAAGGTGAGAGTAGTCCAAATTTCCAGCCAAATATGGATAAAGGTGATCCCACTGTTTATGACATGGTCTTTTATACGGATCAACCTATTGCCTATAAATATGATTTGCTGTTTGATGGTATCACCTATTATTGGCATCCATGGGATACAGCGATATTATCAAATGGAATCGGTGATTTCCTGCCAAAACAATAAAAATATAAATATAGAATAGTATAGTTCATCTAAATGGGCAAAGCTATTAAAAAACTCTCATTGTTTAACAATGGGAGTTTTAATAAACGGTTTTAGTTTAAATAATATTATTACGGTAATTAAACTACCGTTCAGAGGCACGGGGACGGTTCTCGTGCATCACTTTTATTAAAAATGAGGCAAAAGAACCGCCCCCATTCATCACACTACCCCCTATCTCCCGCAACAAAATTTAAACTTTTTCCCTCTCCCACAAGGACATGGGGCGTTTCTGCCAACTTTCTTTTTTGTATGAATATCAACTACATTCGTTTTCTGATTTGGCTTCAGCGCTGACGCTTGCTGCTTTTTGGGGGACAACTCCACTGGGGTATAACCTTTAAGAATCCATTTTCTCGTGTTATTTAATAGGACTACAGCTTGATCCATGCAAGCTCTAACGTTGTCAATATTTTGGAATTCCAGTCTGTCCGATAAAAATTGCATGACTTGATTAGGACTCACGTCATTGTTAGTCATATAAACACATTCTTCGGCTATATGGTCTGCTTCTTTCCCCGTGATTTCGTAATTTCCAGTTAGAAATTGAACGAATTGTGTATAGCTCTCGTTTCTTTCAACATAACCAGGTTCACCTGCCATTAGCAGCTGCTCTTTAGAAAACGGATAAAACTCCAGATTTTGTCTCATCTGTTGTTCCTGTTTTACTTTTTCCGGATTAGAAACTCTCTCATGCGAATATCCCTTAGAATCGATATGGATTAGGTTATAGTAGGATCTCGCTTGGCGAATGATTTTTAGATAATCTGCAAGTTGGATTGGTCCTTCCAAATATCGATTAAGCAAATCTTCTAATTCATTAATATCGGCTGTTCCGTAATAGTAAAGAAGCCCCTGGGTTAGTTTAGTCCATTCGGAATTTCTCCGACAGACCGATTGCACTTGCTGGTCATTTCCTTGGAAAAACGTACTTTTAACAATCTCTTCAGGGACGACCAAAATCCTTTTGCCGTTATTCGTGCCGGTGAAAACAATCCCGTAGTTACGGAAAAAACTAATCTGCCGTGATTCAATTTTCGGCGCTTCAATAAATCCGCCATTACCCACGATTTCTTTTACAAGGCTATATTGCTCGAAGTCCATATTCTTGAAAGTTTGTTCCAGCATGGTTGGAATCTTCGAACTCAATAATTCAGCTAATTCCCCTTTTTTCAACTGGCTAGCACCACTTATTTCCAAATGCTGCCTGATCTTAATTAAATCATCTTTTGAAAGACGCATGAGGACGTCTCTTAACGAAATAGGAAAAGAAATCTCACTCCAGTTTTTTAAATCCTGTTTCTGCTGAATGGTACGTTGTGTTTCCTTTAATCCGTGTACCATATTATTTATGGCTTTTTCTACATTTCTATCAGTCAAACCGGTCCACCTCGAAAAAATTTTGCATTTCATATATTATATCAAAATAACATTATATCATATTGATGCACGGGGACGGTTCTCGTGAATCACTTTCACTAGAAATGAGGCAAAAGAACCGTCCCCATGCATTTTAAAATAGTTTCTTCTTTAAAACATCGGTTATAATAAACTGTATAGTGTATATTATAAAAAGACCGAACATGCAGCAACATGTCCGGTCCAGCAATAAATGATTCCCTCAGCAGGGGATCGGCGTGTAGGCAGGATAATCCACCCGAGCCATCAACTCAAGGGTGGGTTATTTTTTTCGGTTAAATGACAGAATGCTTACAATCAATCCAGCAAATCCAATTGCAAACATTAATGTTTCAAAAACTGTCACCCAGCATCACCCCCATTCTATTTGGGAGTGTGCCGACCACCCTTGAGAAATCCTATTCTATTGCATTTAAATTATACTACTCAATCGAACACAGGAACATATGTTTCAATAAGATTTTTTGTCCCCTCTAATTGCTGTTTTAAAACCATTTGAATCTTCAAAGTTCCTCGCTACAATCAAAAATCCTTAACCTCTATCTCCAGCAAAAAAGTTTAAACTTTTTTCCACTTCCACAAGAACACGGGGCGTTATCCATTTCCAACTGAATATTGATATAGAACAAATTATTTCTTGTATATTCACGCATATTTTATAAAAAAAGACCGACCATGCAGCAACATGACCGGTTAAGCAATATACGGTTCCATCAAACGGGTAGGTTTGGTAAAAATAATCCACCAGAGCACCTCTGATTAAGGGAAAGTAATATTTTGCTATATTTTTTGTTTATTCGCAAAATCTCGAATTAAAATTCGAAAGGAAAGTATTTAATTCATTGTCTGATTGAAATTTAAAAGAATAGCCATAATTGATTGGCTGTTTTCCCTTATTCCTTTTCTTAGGAAACTGTTTTAAAGCAGTACTATGATACTTCTTAAAGCTTTTAGTTTCTAATTCTTCATTTCCTTCAACTATTTTCGGATTTAAAACAATTGAAATCTCCTGATTTGGTAGTAAATAAACTACTTGCTTTACAATAATATTCTCAAATTCTACAGCTTTTGTTGTTTCTTTTTTTATATTATAGTTATTTTTCAAAAAGATTTCTTTCAGATTATTCATTGCTAAATACTCCCTCTGATAATTTTTTCTATGAACTACTGTTCCAATTTATCTTTCCTTGCCCATTAAAAATGATTATGTACATAAACCCTGGTGGATAAGCTCTTATGCGGAAAGGTCTCCTACAAGGGCTTTTTAAGAATAATTATAATTCTAACAGATTTAGAAAAAATGTATCTACCATATTTGGTAAAACTGAGTGATTAATCACGCAAAAATAAAAAGTACTGTTTTAATATATCTTTATTAATGCATGTTTTTCCTTCATGCTTTCTAACCAAAGACCCTCAAAGTTTATTAAGTTGAAAAGATGTTTACAAAGAGAATTAAGGGGATTATAATTAAAATCACAATTGTCAAAATTATCAGGTTATAATTCTCCCTTCATTTGTTCAACTATTGATAACAGGATTCTTGCGACAGTGAAGATATTAAATAAAATCATGAGAGATATGCTCTCTAAATTGGAGGTAAGCTATGCCGCTTTGGCCGCTTTCACAACCAACGCACCTCGGCATTTTCGTGACCGATCCGGTAACTGGTCAACCCACGAAAAACCTTTCCCTTTATGCAGAAGTCGCAATTCCACAAATAGTTCCATCACCCCCTCCCGAGACACGATTCATCGAACATATATATACAGCACTTAACGAAATTGATCCATCAATTACAGCTGCCATTCGCACTTCGGTAGAGCGGGCTGTGTCACAAGCACTGACGAAAATGATAGACAAGGCGAGTCTAGACGCGCTTCGTACTCAAGATTTTAACAAAGCTAGAAATGTATTTGTGTACATTTTCAAGGAAGTGCTCAACATGGCCGGGCGCGACCACTACACCGACATTAAGTCATCTGATCTCGAACCGTTGATCATTACCGCTCTTAAGCAAGCGGCAAAGGAGTTCGGACTCATTCTTTTGGAAACGCCCGAGGATTCAAGTTACATATGGGCCGATCCCCTCGGCGTACTGACGACAGACCATGTTGGCTATGCTTCCTTCGATTTAAGACGCCTGCGCCCTGAGGTTCGCCAAATGCTGACGGATGCAATCGAGATACGCCGCAACGATCCCAATTCGGTTCTCAAAATCGCAATATGGGTACAGCCATACGGACAAGATGAGCGGTTCGATGCACTAGCGCAGGCACGCTTTGCTTTTGATGCCGTGGTGGCTCGCTTGTCGATCAAAGCCCCTGTCATGCCTGCCGCTTTAAACAATATGGGACTACGGGCGCTCCAGAATCCTGCGCTAACCGATTGGCGGCTGTCACCCGCATCATTCGCCGCCAGTCCAAAGACGCTGGTCGGAGAGGACGGCTGTGAGGAACTTGTGCCTGCGAACCTGGCGCTGCAAGAATTCGTCCTTCGTCAAGTAGTGCGTGTAACGGATCCGACGGATGACCTGAAACTGCCCGGTGAATGCAAGTTTGCCTATGTCGATGAGTACAAAGTGTCCTGGTACCAGCTAGGTCATTCACTAGGTGAAATTTTATACAGCCTTCCTCTTGCACCCGGTGAGAACGTGAAGCTAGCGGTCATAGACTGGTCCTGGGACAATTTAACAAAGCGTGATGAAAAGACCAAACTGACCGAGGAGTTGCTGCATCAAACCCATCGAGATCGCACTATCACCGAAATAATGAGAGCTGGACTTAAAGAATTTCAGCACGGCTCGTCGTTCATGGGCGGAACCGCAATCTCGGCAGGTGCGACAGGCGCATTAGGTCCGATTGGCGCCGCGCTTGGCGTTACTGGAAGTCTCGGCGGTTCAACTGCAACCACGGACGGAAGTCGTGAACTAGCGGCAGAGAACGTTCAGCGACTAATGGACACCTTCTCACAAGCAAGCTCGGCCCAGCGCGAGATCAATTCGACGGTAGTCATTCAAGCCCGTCAGGAGGAGAAGGAGAGCATCCAGACAAGGACATTCACCAACTATAACCATAGTCACACGCTCACAATTCTTTATTACGAGGTACTCCGCCATTTTCGGGTCGAGGTTGATTGGATTCGTAGACGACCTGCTTTACTAATCCAGCTACCGGAAAGAAAAAAGGAATTCACTGACGAGGATCTTATTAGTTACCGCTATCAGTTTGAACCGATGCTACTGGATCCGACACTAAGGACTGCCTTTGATGCTTTAGAAAAGAGAGAGGCAATCAAAGAATACCAAGAAGTGAACGGGATTAAGCCAAAAGAATCAGTACCCTCCGGCTGGGAAGGTGATATCGAGTTTGGTCTTTTTGAAATCGGACTTAAAACGGCAGAGGGCTTAAAAGATAAAACTGACGAGTTGGTTATGGCAAACCTCATTATTTGGGACGGACAACAAGTACACCGTCCTCTGCTTCAATTATGGGAAAAACATAATCCAACTGACAATGTCAACATAGGTAATCGCCTAAACGACACTGCGATGGGTTGGTTTATTGCCGTGCCAAAAGATTATGCTTCAGGCAAAGTCAAGTGGTCACATCTGGTTGGCTTTGAGTTTGTATTGTATGATTCTGACGAGTGGCGGCTGGATCGCCTAGCAATAAACGGCTTTCATGCCAATGGTGCCATCGCCTTAATCGAAAACAGCGATGTTGATTACTATTTCGATACAAATGGAAGCTCTAACACTGTAACATTCATTAAGCGGCCTGGCCCGCACCCTGCTCCAATTCCGGGGATCCCCAATCCGGAGCAAAGTTTAACGCAGGAAGAGTTACACCAGATAAAAAAGCTGGACGCACATTTCAAAAATAATATAGACTACTACAATCGCGTTCTGCTGCTAGGCACTGAGCCAAGCTCCATTGCGATACAAATGGAGGGAAAGGGCTATGCTGACAAAGTAGATCCTACACCACTCGAGGTGATGGGAAGCTACGTTGCCTACCCCCTCGCGAAAACGGAAACGCAAATCGACGAAACGCTGGCTGTCGATCTTTCTGCTGCCCTAAACGGCAATGACCCAAACCGGCGGCAATGGGCACAAAACAAGCTGGACGCCATGGGCGAAGCGGACCGCAAAAAGATGCTTGAACATGTCGCACTAGCATCAACAAAGTCTGAACGATTAATCACACTTCCGACGCGCGGTGTATTTGCTGAAGGCAAGCTCGGTCACTGCAACATCTCAGAAGAGATCGACAACACGAGATTTTGGAAATGGGAAGAACATCCGATTCCTTTCGAGGCTACTGGGATAAATCCGGTCACTCCAATACAGCCGCAGCCACAGCAAATAGATGCAATGCCTACACCGTTTCCGCAATCTCTTGTTAATATTGTGAATCCGTCATCGGCGCCTGATCCATCGGGTCTAGCGGCAGCGATGAGCCTTCTAGCAACACCTGATATTTTCCGCGATATGTCTGGGCGGCAAGAAGTTTCAGACCTGCTAAAAAGACTCTCAGACAATACCATCGAGATTGCCGAAGCCGGTAACAAAGCGCGCGAGATTCAAACAAAATACATGAACGATCTCGATCGCCAACAGAAAGAATACGACCTTGGAATATATAAAGCTGCAGCCGAGGTTGAAGGTAAAAAAGTGGAAGCTGAAGCGAAAAGAGCTGCGCAGGCTCAAGCAGCAAAGGCAGAGGCTGATGCCAAGAAAGCCGAAGCGGATGCAAAGAAAGCCGAAGCGGATGCTGCAAAAAGCCAGTCAGAAGCAGCCACATATTTTCCTAAAAAACAACGTGATGCAATTAGAGAGAATGCAGCCCAAAACTTAATCAAGCCTAATAAAAACGTGGAATTAATTTTTCAAATGAACCATTCTATTACCAATCAACCGTTAGATGGAGAGTTTAATGTCATTGTGGTTGGTGGTCAACAAGAAGAATTTTCAGAGTTCAACTCTTCGGCTGGAATCGGTAAAGTCTCCATTCCACTCGAACCGGGAGAATATGCGATTACTATTAGCGGCAGAAGAACAAGTTTGCCTCGTGCCATGTTATCCCAAGTTACAATTCCAGCAGTAGGCAATCAACCTGCTTTTAACGTAAACTTATCAGAGCGTATATCGCCTAAAGAAATTTTACTTAGTGGTACCGGAAAATTTTCAGTTCCTGCCAACGCAAAGCGTATAGTCCTCTCGATTAGTGCCGTAGAAAAGGATGATGGAAAGGTTACGATGGAAGTTGATTATTCCCGGGAGCAAGGTGTAGAAATTCAAGGGGGATTCGAGCTAGGAGCGAAATTGAAAGACTTTGAACTTGGGAAAGTCGGTTTCACTGGTACCTCCATTGACATAGGTACAAACGGAACGAAACATTCAATTCCGATCACTTTTGTCTACTTGACGGGTGGATTGAGTATCTCTCAACACTGAAATAATAGGATAGCCACGAGGACGGTTCTCGTGGCCTTTTTCATTCATTTCTTTAATTAAAAAAGCCAGCAGAACCGTCCTTCTGGCAGAAGGAATTTTTAATTCAATTTATTAAACTGAAAAATTTCAGTTCTTTCTTCACCCGTTAACATATCTTTGATTTTAAAATTATTATTTTTTACTTCGTCCTCCCCAATTATAATTACATTACGTACTTTTTCTTTATTTGCTATTTCAAGTGCAAACGATCGTTTCCCGTCATGTTAATCCAATTGATACTGCTGTTGTTTCCTGTACAGAAATGCATACAGACGGAATTAGAAATGCGATTCCTACGAATGTAGAAATAAAGGGAGATACCAGAAGCTTCACGCCGGAAGTTCAAAAGTTACTTGAGAACAAAATGAGAAAAATTTGTGAGGGTATCTGCGATATGTATGGAGCCTTGGTTACCTCTGAAATGGTAGATATGGCATCAAACCCTAAAAATGATAAAACCGCTAGCGTTGTTATGGAGAAAATCTTATCTTATGACCATTCAGTGTTGCAGTTTAAAGCGGGATTGTTGATGGATCAAAAACTTGCGAATGAAGTACTAGAGATTTTAGATTATTCGATGGCTGAAGCTGCAAATATGTATGACAAAACAGGTAAGCGATAATTTTTATTTCAAAGAAATCTTCACAACATCATCCAAATATTTCGTTGTATTATATCCATAAATTTCAAGATTCTTAGGAATCACTTTCTCTCCAGCTTTTTTACCTTCTATCCGCATGCTTTGAACTGTAGCGAAATATTGGGGCTGCTCGATTTCTTCAAATGAGACAGGGGTTACAGCATTCATATCGTATTTTACCCCGTTTTTATCAACGATCACTACTTCAGAATTCATCTCCACTGAGCTGAGCTCATTTTCATCCTCAACCACAATATTAAAGTTAAGCGCCTCAAATGCTCGATTCTCGATTTCATTATTGCTTATGACAATCACGGTAGGCTGTCCAACTTCCAGCTTGTCGATGGAGATTGTACTGCCTGCATATTCAAAGGTTTGAGGGTATTCCAGAGACGCATCCAGCTCAATGGATTTTTGGTCTTCAACAGCTATATTAATAAATCCGAATTGAACGTTAATCTCTTTTGGTTCTTCTCCATAAAGTGGGGCAAAGTTTGTTTGAAAAGTACTCCAATTCAGGTCTTGATGTGAATCCAAAAAAGAGCCGCCATATCTATCAGCTTTCAATTTTTTATTGTTCACTTCGATATTGTCAATATTAAGAACTTCTATCCGCTTCTTTGGCTGCACATTATTAATAGCATATTGAAGAAGTGTCGCTGTTGGAGCAATGGTTAGCTTATCAATTCGAACTGGGATCCCCTCGACAACTGTTTCTCCATCCAACGCATATTCGATGGAGGACTGCTTTGTTACAGGAATCTCGAAGTTCCACTCCCCTGTTGCATTTTCCATATTCTCATACCCATTAAAACCATGCTTGTCAGATGAATCACGTAACAATTTCTGAAGTTTTGTAATCTTCAGCTTGATGGTCCCGTTATCCTTTGTCAGTGGCCGCAAACTGATCTTTCCTTGATACACGTTCTTTTCTTTATTATTTATATCCGATTTAAGGTCAGGTGGATAGTACCTTGGATTTGTTTCACGACTCATGATTTCATATTCGTTCTCCACAAAAACCCCATCATCGTAATTCATCATATATTGGTTTTCTTCATCCATATCTTCTATTTCATAAAAAACAAGCGTCTGAACATCATCAGCAATCGCGCCTTTAATTCTAATTTTCACCCCATCGCTTTCCGCTTCCAGGTTTAGCCTATCACCCAGGTCATGTTGCAAAAAGGCACGCAACTCTTGATTTTCTTCAGTCCAAGAATAGTAGAGGTTGGTAATGGTCCCTGTAAAAACTTCTAGACCTAGTAACAACACTAAAACACCAGCAATAACAATCCCTATTCTTCTCCGTTTCTTGGTCTTCAATTGTCTGTGCTTTTCTTTTTCAACCAGCCTTGCTTTGACGTTCCCTAAGAAATCAGATGGAACACAGAAATCCTCCATCCTTTCAGTAAGGTTTAACATCGTTAACATAACATCCTGAAAGGCAGTTAAATCCTCCTGACAGACTTGACAATGATAAATATGTATCTCGAAATCAATCTTTTTCGACCGTTCCAGGTTTCTTTCTAAGTAATCGATGTAATACCTATGGTACTCCTTGCAGCCATTAAAGGATGACCCGTACCACATTTCTTTTTTTAGTGACTGGATACCAGAAAACAAATACTCTTTCATCTTTTCCACTGAAACTTGGAGAAGATGAGCTGCTTCCTCGTGAGAGACTCCTTTTATATATGTAAGGGCAACCGCTTCTTTCTCATACTTCTTCAACTGATCAAGGGCTTTAAATAAATCCTGTCGTGGTTCACTTTCTTCTAAAGTTTGTAAACTTCCATCGTGAGAAAGCTCCCGGCAGGTATGTATGAAAATGGATGTAACCCATGTATCGAATGATGTTTGATTATTAAATCGAGGTAACTCCTTGTGGACTTTTATAATAGCCCGGTAAAAAAGCTCTTCCATTTGCTGCTGATTCCTAAGATAGGTCCAGCCAAGTGTAAAGTATAATAGTTTATGCTGATCGAACCAATCAACGATAGATTCCACGTTTTTTTCTCTAATCATAGTGATTGACATGGAATCTATTTTTGCAGGGATCATAAATGTGTTTCCCCCTTTTAACTATCACTTGTATTATCAGAATTTATTTACTTTTTCTTTGATTGATATATTTTTGTGTTAGTATTCCTGCATTATAGACTGAAAAAATCATCACAAGGTAAAGTATAAATTGAGAAAAATGGAATTCTCCTTCACCAGTAAACTTTGTATAATTAAAAGAATTGTAGATAAAGCAAATTGCAACTAAAATTGATAAGATGAATTGACCTTTTAAAGATTTAATCATCGTACCCCTCCAATCGTGATTCAGACAAATTCTACGTTTCTAGTAAAAACCTTTCCCCTAAACAACAACCATATTATACCATATTAGGGTTGTTCCATCTCTACACAGATATGTATGGTTGGAAGATTATGTGGATTGCAAAAATCTCACTTGAAAACATCTTTTATACTATTGCTTCAAAATATCCAAAATCAGCATCAAATTGGAAATACAACAGTAAATACAACTAGTTTTTGGTGTCGATACAGAGTACACATGAGCGGATGAAGCTTTGAAGGATATTTCCGACGTCATAAATAAAGCCAACTACTCTATTTTAGGAATAGTTGGCTAATATTCATGCGGAATTTAGGTATTACTGATGATAATTGTTTCAATAAAATCGTTAAGAACTTCTCCATGGTTTAAAAATTAATAAGGATCTGCTTCTTGTCCCATCTGTTTTGCTTTGTGGGCTGCTTCATCTGCTGCTGCGGAGCTGGTATTGTTTGAATCCTTGCTCATTTCCATTGCCTGGGCTAAACCTTCTTTGACTCGTTTTCCATATTCCTCATCCGCATTCGTAAAATATTCAAGCATCTTATCTTGGATTTCAGGCCGGCAGATTTTAAGTGCCTCTACCAAATTACCGATGAGTTCATCCCTTTCCCAATCCTCGAAGCTACGATAGGTCTCTCCAGCTTGACCAAAATCATTGGTGCGGTCAATTTTTTCACGAACCAATTTATCGTTATAGTGCGGTTCATGGACTTTACCTATTTGCTCTGCTTCCTTTAGGCCTCCTATCACGGAAGGCTCATAATTGACATGTGGATTTTGACCAGGGGCGAGATCCACATGATAGGACATTTGGCCTCCGCGCTGATTGGTTGCCACGCGCTTTTTCGGCGCATTAATCGGAAGCTGTAAATAGTTCGTTCCTACTCGATAGCGCTGGGTATCGGAATAGGAAAATGTTCTGCCTTGGAGCATCTTATCATCCGAGAAATCCAGTCCATCAACCAATACACCTGTACCGAACGCGGCCTGCTCGACTTCATTAAAGTAGTTTTCTGGATTTTTGTTTAAAACCATTTTTCCAACTTTTAAAAACGGATATTTGTCTGTCGGCCATAGTTTTGTATCATCCAAGGGATCAAAATCCAACTCTGGATGGTCATCATCACTCATAATTTGAACGCAAAGTTCCCACTCCGGAAAATCACCACGCTCAATTGCCTCATACAAATCCTGGGTAGCATGGCTTACATTTTTAGCTTGGATCACCTCTGCTTCCTTTTGGGTAAGATTCTTAATTCCTTGTTGCAGCGGTTCCCAATGGTACTTAATTAAAACAGCCTCACCGTCTTTGTTAACCCATTTGTATGTATTGACACCCGAACCCTGCATCTGACGGTAATTAGCAGGAATACCCCAAGGGGAAAATAGAAATGTAACCATATGGGTGGCTTCCGGGGTACGAGAGAGAAAATCAAACATTCGCTCAGGGTTACTTAAATTAGAGACCGGGTCGGGCTTAAAAGCATGAATCATGTCTGGAAATTTCATCGCATCCCGAATGAAGAATATTTTTAGATTATTTCCAACAAGGTCCCAATTCCCATCCTCTGTATAAAATTTAACTGCAAAGCCTCTTGGATCACGGGCAGTTTCAGGAGATTCCGCGGCACCCGCAACGGTTGAAAAACGAACAAAAACTGGTGTGCGTTTTCCAGATTCCTGGAACAACTTGGCTCTTGTATATTTGGCAATGGACTCATCTCCTACTTTACCATACGCTTCAAAATAACCATGTGCACCCGCTCCGCGAGCATGTACAACTCTTTCAGGCACTCTTTCACGATCAAAATGAGAAATTTTCTCTATAAAATCATAATTCTCAAGCGTGGATGGACCCCGATTCCCTATTGTTCTAATATTTTGGTTATCTGTTACAGGATGACCTTGACGATTCGTTAAGGAATCAACACTTTCACCAGTCCCCTTCAGTTTTTCCGATTGATTTTCTTTCAATTTCGCTCCTCCATCTCTGCAAATTAATTCTATTTATTTATTTCCAATTCACATTCATGTATGTGCTTTCCATATTAAAGTTTCAAATGGACTGTTTTCATGTTTTTTTCAGGTCCACTGAAAAAGAGCAGATGGACCATCACTTCGAAAAAAATAGAATAAATTTTTCTCCCCCCTGTCCTTTTCGCCTCCAAAAAGCTAAATAAAAGGTGAAAGGAGGTGAACTACGATGGCACAAGCATTATTAGAAGGTTCAAAGCTTCGGTTGGCATTTCAGGTCGACATTGATGAAAAAGGAAATCCAGTCGTAAAAACCAAAACGTTTAGCAACATCAAAAAGGAATCAACTGCTGACCAGTTATTCCAGGTTGCACTAGCCATTTCTGCATTATGCAACGATCCGCTTAACAAAACCGAGCGCAGCGACAGCACTGAATTAACTGCGTAATCAAGAATGATGCACGGGGACGGTTCTCATGGTCTAAAAGCTGTAACAGGCTATATATCATCGAATCTTCCAATCTAACATGGATGTAACCATTTAAAAATTGAGGCAAAAGAACCGTTCCCATGCCTCAAAGAAAGGAGGTGAAAAAGTATGGCAATGACGTTGGAGTTGTTGTTTGGTACGGAGTTTGGGAAGACTGCTCGGATTGCGGTTGATAATCCTAAGGAGCCTGTTGATGAGGCTGCTGTTAAGCAGGCTATGGAACAAATTATTGCTGCGGATGTATTTACATCTGCTAGCGGACGATATGTTTCTTCGAAAGGCGCGAGAGTCATCGACCGCAATGTGGTTGAGTATGAAATTGTCTAAACTTAAGGTAGTCTAGTCAAATTCGATAGTGTTTAGGAAAGAGGCCGGTTCTGAATCCGGCCTCTTTTTAAAAATTGGAAAGGAGGAGAATGACTGTGGATCAAATCATTTCATTCATCAACGAGGTAGGATTCCCCATCGTTGTGACACTTTATCTGCTTTATCGGATTGAATCAAAGCTGGATTTAGTAGTGCAGTCGATACAGAGTCTGCCTGTGCGGATGAAGGTGTGAAGGTAAATTTCCAATCATCATTTAACGTTTCAAGTATAAAGAGGTAGTTTGAATACTGACAGCTGAGGAACCTATAGTTGAATAAGAAAAAAAGCTGCCAGAGTGACAGCCTCAAACTTTAATAAAAACACAGGTTTAACAATAACTCATAAAAATGCAGTTGCAATTAAGATAAGTTCTTATTCAGCTAACCTGTCCAATATATACAGTATTCCAAGGCGTAGTATTTAACGTAAATAATGTTAAATACTACGCCTTGGTTTTCTTTAAATATAATTATTCACAATCTTTTTGTCATACCTAATGGTTTATAGCCTCAGGCTATTAATCAAGGAACCTTCAAACCTCCCATACAGGAGTTTTAAGGCAAAAGAACCGTCCCCATGCATCACTTTATGATGAATGGGATGAGTGGTTTGATGTATTCTTCTGGCGGTACTTCCCTATTTCTTCTCCATTCTACTGCTGTTCCGTAGAGTCCCCAGCTTTGCATGACGGCTGTTTGTTTTAGTGCTTGATTTTCATCATTCGGTTGTCTTTTTAATAGCATTTTGTAAAAAATGATTTCTAGTTGTTCCCTTATAATACGAGCGATGGTGTCTTCGTAGCCTCTGTGGCAGCGATTGGATAAGGAATTTTGAAAATTTGTAATGGCTACGAAGATACTAACAATTGTTTCTTCATTTAGTTCGTTTTGATCGACCTGATCGGAATTCAAATTGATCAATAGGACTTCCGATAGGACCTTTTCTAATAAGTCATATTTATCCTCGAAATGATAATAAAAGGTTGCACGATTGACCATTGCCTCTGTTGTAATATCTTTAATGGTAATATCCTTGAATTCCTTTTTACCTGAGATTTCAATAAACGAATCCATGATTAATTTACGTGTCCGAAGAATTCGGGGGTCCGTTTTTTCCTGTTCCATTCAAAAATACCTCCTACTTTTTCGACAATTTTTCAAATGTGTTGTATATACGATAAATCCAATTATCTATTGGTATTGGTGTTTTTCATTATGTACTACAATGCAATTGTACAACAAATATGAAATCAATTCTAAGTAAGCAACTTTTTTAACAAACACTAAGGAGGTATCTCGAAATGAATGAAAATAATAACATGATTTGTGATTTAGAAACAGGCGTATGTGGTGTAGTTGAAGAGGAAAATATGGAAATCATTGATTTCAATCAACCAAAGAAAACCGTTAATGTATATTATGTGACAGACCCGATCTGCTCCCATTGCTGGGCACTCGAACCAGTTCTTCGCCGTTTTTTAGAGCAGTATGGCCAGCATTTTAACTTCCATACGGTTATGGGCGGCTTGCTGGAAAAATGGCATGATGGCCCCATCGATCCGGCAAATGGCATCTTTAAACCTGCGGACGTGGCTGGTCACTGGAGAGAAGTTGGTGAATATTCCCGCATGCCTATTGATGGATCGCTCATGATTGACAATCCCGTTCAATCATCCTATCCCCCTTCTCGTGTCTTTAAAGTGATTCAAAAAAATCATAACGACGCATTGGCCTTTGAATATTTACGACGTGCAAGAGAAGCCCTTTTCGCCTTTAATCAAAATATTTCAGATGAATCCATTTTGATTGAGATTGTCAACAAGCTGGGACTTGATGGAAAAGCAATTGTACATGAAGCTGAACAACAAACCGGACAGCAATTATTAAATGAGGATTTCATGTTGGCACGAAACCTCGGTGTTCGTGGGTTCCCAACCATTATCATCGTCAATGAAGAAAATAAAGGAGTAAAAATTGTCGGTGCCCGTTCATTGGAAAACTATGCTGCTGGGTTAAAGCAAGTTCTAAATCTGGAAGAACTGCAGCCAAAACAACAACCATCCCTCTCTAACTTGCTTGAAAAAGAAAAACTTCTGTTTTCAAAAGAAATTGAAGTGATGTATGATGTTGAAAAATCGGAGATTAACAGCTTTGTTGGCAAAGAACTTTCACCAAATAGCTATCAAGTGAAGGAAATTCTTGGAGAACTGTATTTTACTACTACTACAAAATAAGGGAGATTAAAAAATGGCATACGTATTACAAGTGGATTTCAACATGAATGGTCCATTCGGGGATGAAATGGCGGAGGCGTTTTCGAATTTGGCGAAAAGTATTAATGAAGAACCCGGCTTCGTTTGGAAAATCTGGACAGAAAGCCCTGAAGCGAATGAAGCAGGTGGAATTTATATTTTCGAAACAAAAGAAACAGCTGAACAGTATTTAGATATGCATTCTAAACGATTAGCCGACTTTGGTATAACTAAAGTTAACGCGAAAATCTTTGCCATCAATTCTAAGCTTACTGAAATTACTAATGGTCCAGTAAAATAAATGAAGAAATAAGATGCACGGGGACGGTTCTCGTGCATCACTTTCGCTATAAGAAATGCTGCACGAGAACCATCCTTGTGGATTTTTCATAATTCTAACGCTTTATTTACTGATTCAATAGCATGGATGACTGTTGTATCGAACAGTGGAACTACAGAATCCTCTCGTTTCACCAGTAATCCAATTTCCGTACATCCTAATATAATCCCTTCGGCTCCCCTGTCCACTAAATTATTGATCACTTTTTTATAATATTCTTTCGAGGTTTGCTTGATCGTACCTACACATAATTCATCATAAATGACACTATTTATTCGATCAATCTCCTCATTATCTGGTATTAATACCTTTATCCCATTTTCCATAATCCTAGATTTGTAAAAGTCATCTACCATAGTATACTTAGTGCCAAGTAACCCAATTCTATTTAGCTTCATATTCTGTATTTGTTTTACGGTTGCATCTGCTATATGGAGAATCGGTATAGTTATTTTTTCGTAAATATAATTGATGACCTTGTGCATAGTGTTGGTGCAAATCACAATGAAATCTGCTCCTGCTTTTTCCAAGGACAAAGCGGCTTCAGCCAAGGCGAGCCCCGCAGATTCCCATTCTCCACTAGCCTGGTAACGTTCAATTTCATCAAAATCAACACTGTATAAAATGCACTTTGCCGAATGTAATCCGCCCAATTGGCGCTTAACTTCCTCATTGATGATTCGGTAATATTCTATGGAAGACTCCCAACTCATTCCGCCTATTAAACCGATTGTTTTCAAATGCTTCTCCTCCATTTAATAGATAAGTAATCAAATTGTTTTCTTAATTCTCCCTATTCCGTTAGCTTCTTAGCTATGTTCCATTTTGCTTCTAGTTTTCGAAAGTTTCATGAGTTCCCTTTGGAAGTGCATCTAATTGATACAGCACATTTGCATCTGACAACTCGCACCAAAGCTCTTTAACCTTTTTTCCCTCAAAATAATAGATCATCATGCCAGTTTCCTTAACCCTTTGATTTGTAGAAGGGATATTAAACCAGCCTCCTTTATATGTGCTGAAACCTGTATATCTTACAACCAGCTTATTATCTTGTTCAATTAAGTCGTTTATTTCCCATTGATCGTCTTGAAAACAGGTACGGTACCACCCCATAAAGTCCTTTAGCTTCTGACGAGTAGAATCACCACTAGACCCATGATAAATAAAATCTTCTATGGTTACTTCATCTATAACGCTTAAATCTCCTTTTGTAAAAAGTTCAAAAACCACCGCTCTACTACTTTCTTTTCTCTGAACTAATCATAATTTGACTCCATTTCTCTCTATCTAAACTTTAAAAACGCTAAATTATTATTTTCGTTACTAATGAAATAATTTCCTTCTTACCCTCACCAGAAAAAAATTACCATAGCGGCCCCATCTTACCTTTTGTATTGCTTGTTATATATCCAACAAAAAGACTAAAAGCCAACTACCAATTTGAGATAGTTGGATTTTAGTCTTTTTTTGATTTTGCCCTTACCTTTTGCGGCGGCACATGCAAAACAATCGTCTATTTCCGGGAGTGAAATTCATCCACATTCTCCCAATCACTGATGCACGAGAACCATCCCCACGCATCACATACCGCCTGTTACACCAATGCCCTCACCTGTAATGGCTGCGTCACCGGCTGAGGCTAGAAAAACAGCGGTTGCTCCAATTTCTGATGGTTCTAGCAGGCGTTTCATCCATTGTTTTCCTAAGATATGATGGTTTAGGGCTTCCTCTACAGTGGTTCCATTTTCTGCTGCTAATTTAGGTAATTGTTTTTCAATTAATTCTGTTCGTACAGGTCCAGGCATAATTGCATTTACCGTGATGCCGTCTTGAGCGGTTTCAAGAGCTGCTGTTTGGGTGAATCCAACGACACCAAATTTAGCCGCTACATAGGCTGATTTATAAGCGTCTGGAAGTCTGCCATTTAGCGGAAGAAATGTTAATGATTCCAATTGTTCCGCGCTCAGCCATGATTTGATCGACCACACTTTTTACCATTTCTTCATTCGCAACGTCGACCTTATAACCCTTTGCATTTCCTAATTTAGCTGCAGCGTTTTCAGCAGCTTCCAAATTTAAATCCAAAATCGCAACAAAGTCACCATTATTGATGAATGATTTTGCAATTGCATAACCGATACCTTGTGCGGCACCTGTTACACAAATGTCAACGCAAAAATTTTTGCCATCAATTCTAAGCTTACTGAAATTACTAGAGGTCCCGTAAAATAAAAAATTAGAAAAACTTCAAAAAGAGTGGCGCGACCGCCACTCTTCTTCTTAGCAAAATAATGTACCGTAATGTTCTCGATAAAAAGCCTGAACTTATACAACATTAGTGTACCAACGTAAATATCTAGGAGGTTTCAACAGTTTACGGTCCTCTCGGAATACTGTTCTTTTATAGTACGGCGAACAATTTTCCCTGTCGGATTTTTTGGCAGCTTTTCGACAAAGTCTACCGACTTAGGTATTTTATAGCCAGCCAATTTATCACGACAATAATCAATAATTTCTTGCTCTTCGACTACTTCTCCCGATTTCAACTCAACCACTGCATGCACTTTTTCGCCCCATAGTTCATCATATAACCCAATGACTGCTACTTCGTACACTTTTGGATGACTTGCAATTACGTTCTCCACTTCTGTAGGATAGACATTTTCCCCTCCGCTGATGATAAGGTCTTTTTTTCTGTCTCCCAGGTAAATATAACCTTCCTTATCCATTCTGGCCATATCCCCTATTGATAACCAATCTTCTCGGTGTGCTTCGCTCGTCGCTTCAGGGTTCTCCCAATACTCATCTAATACTACGCAGATGCCTTTAACATAAATCTCTCCAATCTCACCTACGGGAACTTCATTTCCACTTTCATCCAGAAGACGCACTTCCTGACCCACTACGACTTGACCGACTGAACGAGCTTTTCTCGACTGATCCACAGGTCGCAATAAGGTTACGATACCTGCTTCAGTAGCACCGTAAAATTCATATAAATCTATCCCTTCAAAAAATTTAAGGGTATCTTCTTTAGTTTTTGACATAATTGGAGCTGAACTACTCAAAAGCATCCGAAGAGATGACACATCATACTTATTTTTAATTTTTTCAGGTAAATTCAATATCATAGTAAGCATAGTCGGAACCAACGAAGTAAAAGTAATTTTCTCTGTTTCAATAATACGTAATAACTCTTCTGGATTAAAGCCAGTAGAAGGAAAGACGACACTTGTTCCACCATTCAAAGCCACCATTTGTACGAACCAAGTGGAATTCCCATGGAACATTGGCATTATTAACAGCATTTTATCTGTACAATTAATTCCCCCAAATTCCTTGGAGAACACGAAATGATTTGTTACCAGTTTCCGGTGAGTAATCACTGCTCCCTTTGGAAATCCCGTCGTACCGGAAGTATATCCTATTAAAAGAGGATCGTTTTCTCTAACATCCACCTCGGGATTATCTGATGATGAGGATCTTAAACACTCATCATAATTAATGCCTTTACCCTCTTCACCTAAACCTACATAATGTGCAAGACTAGGTGTATCTTCTTTAATCTCTTCGACTATTTCAGAAAAGGATTCTTCGTATATAATCGCCTTAGCTCTAGAGTTATTAATTACATACTTAACCTCCGTGGCAGTAAAACGAAAATTTACCGGAACCACAATAATACCTGCCTTGGCCAAACCATGGTGTACCTCAAGCCATTCTGCACGATTGTAAAACAAAACTGCACAACGATCCCCTTTTTTCAGTCCCATATTCATCAAGGCATTAGCTAATCGATTAGCTCTTTCTTCTACTTCAGCATAGGTATATCTCGTCTCACCAAAAATTATTGCCGTTTTGTTAGAGTATTTTGCAGCAGTAATAGATAGTAATTTTCCAAGTGTGAATTCCATTATGAACCCCCCTCACATTTATACTCTATTAGAGACCCGAAATCTTATATCTTCAAGGTTTTCGGGTCCACCCATTATTGATAATTTAGAATTAAAAATTCACTAAGAGGTTAACTACAATGAAGGCGGTTTCATATAACTTTGTTCCAAACTTTTACTATCTCTATTTGTTGAAAAACTTAATAATACGGATAATAGGGCAGCAAGAAGCATTCCAAAACCTAGTATATAAAACCCAGAACCAACATTTGAACCGTCACTAGCTAAGGCTACAATTGGTGGACCAATGACCCCACCAAAATTGCCAAATAAATTTATGAAACCATTATGCGAACCCGTGTGTTCTGGGGGGATATTATCCAAACACCAAGCCCACCACGCCCCAAATGGTGTATAAATCCCAATCGCACTTATGCAAAGCAAGAGGTAACTCAAAACCGGATCATGGATAAAATGACTCACTAAAAGCGCTGTTCCACCTAGTGTAAGTGGCCGAATTACATATTTTCCACGAGTCATATTCCTATCAGAAAGTCGTGAATTCAAAAACATCGCAATAGCACCCAGTAGTGGTGGGATGGCACTTAACATTCCTACGGTTGTTAGCGTGCCGCCGTTTATTGACTTTACCACTGTAGGCAGCCACAACCCATATGCGTATAATCCTGTCAACCAAAATAGGTAAATTAAACCGAGGACCCACAGACGGGATGACAGTATGGATTTTATAAAGGGTTGTTTTTGAGTAGGACCATCATTTATTTGAATACCCCTATTGTTAAGAATGAACTCTCGTTCTTTCTCAGAAAGCCTTTTATCCTCCATGGGGTCGTCAGCTAATAGGAAGATTGCAAATACCGCTAAGAGTATTGGGGGCAGGGCTTGTAGGAAAAACATCATTTTCCAATCCCATGTATCAATCATCCAACCTGCCAATGGAGACAAAATAACACTGGATAAAGGAATGGCTAAAAGGAATAATCCTGAGATTTGTGCACGTTCATTTACTGGAAACCATTTAATTGTCAAAACCATGAATGAGGGCCACATAGCACCTTCTGCCAATCCCAACAAAAACCGAACAGCTACTAGACTCTCATTTGACTGCATGAATCCAGTCAAGCAGCTGAAAATCCCAAAGAACGTCGACGCAGTAATAATAACCCACTTTGCACTAAATCGTTGGGCGATCCATCCTCCTGGCATTTGCGTTAAAATATAACCCCAAAAGAACGCCGACAACAATAAGCCCATTTCTTTTGATGTAAGACCCAATTCACTAGTCATGCTTGGTGCAGCCATTCCGATATTCGACCGATCTATAAAAGCAAATAAATATACTAGGAACAAGAACAATCCTATACGGTACCATCTGGTTTTTGGTGGTTGGTTACCTGATTTCAATCGCATATCATTCCCTTCGATAAGGTTATTCAGTTACACTTTTATAGTTAATAGGTTGATCCTCTGGAACTTGGGCAAGCCCCCTTGCCAAGTCGGGAGAAACGACATTTGCATCCGTTTCTACATTAACCAGCGCTGGAACACCGGCTTCGATAGATCTTTGCAGAGCATCTGGTAACTGCGACAGCTCTGTCACCCATTCTCCATGTCCCCCGAATGCTTCCATAATTAAGTCGTAGCGCGTACGATTTAAAGTAGTTCCAACTGTGTATTCTGGACCAAAGTCTAATTCCATTGCCTTTCTTTCAATATTCCAGCCTCCATTGTTACTAACAACGATTACGATTGGAATTTGGTGTCTCACTGCAGTGTCTAATTCGGATAAGGTAAATCCTAATGAGCCATCTCCAACTACCAATATTACTGGTGATTCTGGACGGGCAATTTTGGCAGCTATAGCTGCAGAAATGCCAATACCAATTGTGCCTAATGCTCCAGGATCTACGTAATGTCCTGGCAAGTCACGACCAAACGCAAGCCTGCCATAGGAAAGGATATCTCCGCCATCAGCAACTAAGGTTGTATCTTTCGTCAAATACTTATTTACTTCGTAACAAAGTCGAAGCGGATGGATCGGCGAAGATGTCAACTCGGCTGCTTGTCGATCTAATCGATCCCTGTTATCGCGATCCTTCTTTTGCAATTTCTGTACCCATGAAGTAAACTGTTTAGATACATTAGGATGATCTTGTAATGCCATATCTAGTTCCAAGAGAAATTTTCGAACGTCACTAATCACAGGTACATCAATAGGACGAGTTCGGGCGATTTCAGTTGGATCCGTATCTACCTGAACGAATATAGAATCTTTTGAGAACCGCGGCTCATAACCATAGCCTAAAATAAAGTTAAGTCGTGCACCGAGAATAATAACTACATCCGCAGTTGCCATTGCGAGCGAACGTGCTGCTCCTACATGCAATGGATGTGTATCTGGAAACACACCTTTGTTCAGAGATGTCGTCAAAACAGGTACTCCATGGCGCTCTGCAAAATCGATCAATGCTTCGTGAGCACCAGAAAAGAATGTACCACCTCCGGCAATAATTAATGGTCTCTCTGCATTCCTCAGAATAGATGTCACTTTTTGGACAGCAGACAGATCAGGAGCTGGTGGGTCCACGACTAATGTGTCACTTACCTGTTCCAACCACTTTGGATCTGCCTCGGCTTTAAATACACTTGTCGGTATATCTAAGAAAACAGGTCCTGGCTTTCCACTACTCGTTGTTTGAAACGCTCTATTAACCCACATAGGGATTTTCTTTGTTTCAAAAATGAGTTCCGCAAATTTTGTAATTGGCTTCATAATACCCGCTTGATCAATTTCCTGCATCGCGCCCATTCCCATTTGAGGAATAGGTGCATGTGCTCCAATTACCACCATAGGTGTGGCAGCCTGAAAAGCTGTAGCAACACCGGTTGTTGTATTTGTTACTCCAGGGCCAGCCGTTGCTAATACAACAGCAGGTTGTCCCGTAAGACGAGCCCATGCATACGCCATATGAGCGGCAGCTTCCTCATGCCGTACATCAACAATACGGATTCCATAGTCAATCAACGCCTTGTATACCAAACTAATGTGTCCACCATTAAGTGAAAAGACCTGTCGTACTCCCTTTTTATAGAGAGCCGCAACAAGCAGCTCAGCTCCATTCATGAATTTTCCCTCCAAAGTTTATAATTAAAATTACATTGATAACAAATCTAGCAAAAGATGAAAAACTAAGTTAAATTTAGTCAACTTCTCATCCAATATGGCACCTGCAGGACAATTCTCTTCAACTTTACAAATTAGCTCTAATAACTAGGGATCTGATTGGTAAACACTCGACTTACCTTCCTTTCCGATTTTAAAAACTTCTGGTGCGATTTCTAAACACATTTCTTTTCCTAAACATACGTTTTGATCAATAGTGACCTTCATGAAGAATCACCTCCTTTCAAGAAAATGCCTTCTTCACCAAGCATTCTTTCTTGCTCTTAACTTCCAATGAAAATAAACATATGAGCTTGTTAATTTAGAGTCGCCGTTTTTTATAAATTTAGAGTTTTCGGATAGTTTTGGTCGTAAAAATACCTTGATGTGTAGTAAGCACTCTCTAGTTGTTTCAGTTCGATCTTTCGAGTAGTATTTGGGCAATTATAAAATAGTCTTAAACCATATTAATAGAATTGGAGTTATGAAGCTTGTAATAGTTCCGGTAATAATAAATGCTATACTGCCAATTGCACCGGTTAATTCCCCCTCTTCCATGGCACGTACTGCTCCTAGTCCATGATATGAAACACCTATAACTAAACCTCTTGAAATAGGATCTTTAATCGAGAAACGATCCAAAAAGTATCCGACAGTTAGAAATCCAAATATTCCCGTGAAAAAGGTTATTCCGACAGTAATGGAGGGGTCTCCTCCCATAATCTTAGATAGTTCCATCGCTATAGGGGTAGTAACGTGCTTCGGTACAATCGAGTACACCAAACTTGGAGGAAATCCTGCAGCGTAAAACAGCCAAAAGTTACTTAAGATTGCGGTTAAGGAACCAACGAAAGTACCTAAGAAGATTGCTTTCTTAAATTTTATTAAAACGGCCACATTTTTCTTGATAGGTACTGCTAGTGAAATGACAGCTGGACCTAAAAACCAAGATATGAGTTTTCCACCCTCATAATAGTCTTCATATGGAAATTTAAATCCTATTAATACAGAGCCTACCATCAAAATGCTTAATATCATTGGGCTTGTCAATAAGGAAGGAATCTTTCCATGTACCCAAACAGCAATGCAGTAAACACTTACGGTTAATATCAAACCATAACCAATAGTGTAAGGATGTATCCCCATTCTTTACAGTCACCCTTCCACTTTTTGGTCATTATTTATTTGTTTTTTATCCTTCTGCATGTAAATGGATGTAATAGCTGTTAAAGACATGACCAATATAGTAGAAATCAAAAACATGACTAACAACATAACCCCGTTATTTTTTAAAATATCTCCGGAATATAACAAGGCTACTCCATCAGGTACAAACATAATGGGCATAAACTTAATTAAGCATTGAGATCCATCTTCAATAAAATGTAGTGGAATAATATCTGCTATCAATAAAATTGCTAGAAGAACCATTCCCAATACACTCGCTGGAATTGGTATATGGATCCAAACAACTACTTGCTGCACCAGCCAATAAAAAATACAAAGCACCAAGATTTGCAAGGGGATTAGAAAAAATTTAAGTATTCTCATACACTTTTCCTTCCAATTAATAAATTATTTAGCTTGTTTATGAATTTTTTACCATCACTGATAATTGGTATATTAATTGTACGTGTACGACCTTTCTTACTTTAATCAGTCTCTTTAATCTTTGAAAATCTTGATGGATGACCATAACTAAATATAAAATGTAGTCTTACCCCTAAAATTTTTAATACATTTACATTTGCAGTTGCAAGTTAACGTGCAGCTAATACTTGAGTGGGATTGAGATGAACCGGTGATCAGGTGACTAGTATAAATAAAAAACAATATTGATATAAGAGAGAATACTCTCCACAATTTGTAAAATGGTAGTTTTCTAATTTATAAGACCATTGAGGCGTAAAGTATGTCCGTTCTTAAGGTTCATCCCGCTTTTGTTGAACTACTGCTCAATCAGGAGAAATTTGTTTTCGAAGTCTTACTAAACCCTTAGATGAGTTTTATCGATTTTTTTGCTGAAATAATCGGCAATACCCATTGCACTAATAGGTAATTCCAGTTGTAAGTAATCATATATTTGATGCGAATCAGGTACTCCTAATCTTGTTAATTCACCTTTAATACGATCAAACATTTGATCAGCAATCCATGTGTGGTCCTTATTTAGTTGTACAGCTTTTTCACCAATTTCTACATAAAGCGGTAACCATGACTTGATTTGTTTAAACACTTCTTCTACATCTGAGGCAACGCCAAAATGTCCAAAATAAATGCGACCTACATTAAGTTTTTTTATTCTTTCAAGAGAATGCAGAGTTCCATCTGGTTTAAATTGATTCGGAGAAGTTAAAGGTAAAATTAATTTAATCCCAAGGTCTGCAAGAACTACCTCGCAGTTCATTCCTAGTGTATCACCCGTAAATATTCCATTACTAACTGAATCTAAAATGCAAAAATGGTGATCACTGTGACCCGGAGTATCAAAGAAAGTCAGTGCGCGGTTCTTACCAATCTGCAATGTTTCGCCATCTTCTTTAATGATGATTTTCTCTTCTGGTACGGGCAGAATTGGTTCAAAAAAACGGTTAAAATCATCGCCATAAACTGCTTTTGCTCCCAATTTTAGTCTAGAAGGATCAATTAAGTGACGAGCACCTTTAGGATGAACAAAAATGGTAGCGTTCGGACAGTCTTGCAATAATAATCCAGCTCCTCCAGAATGGTCAAGGTGAATATGAGTAATTATAATGTTTTTCACATTTCTTGGATCAATGTCTAATTCTTTTAATCCATTTAATATATGAGGCACAGACTTGCTAGAACCGGTCTCCACTAGTGTAATGTCATCCTCAATAATTACATATGTACCTGTACGATTAGATAATCCTAGGTCAAATACGTCGATTAGATGAATACGATTGCCGAGATCATATAATTTATTTAGCATATTTATTTCCATTCCTTTTGCTTCGCTCAAAGTATAAAAGCAGTAAAATTTGTTTGTATCGAGTGTATTATTAATCTAATCAAACGAGGACCAGTGCCAGATAAACATATATAGTTTAATAGTGTGTCTACTTAACCTATTGCTCCACTGGTCCTCATATAAATACTTCCCCGAAGTCTTATTCCCAGATATTCATCCCTTCTGCAAGCGGAGGACGGTTCGTTCACATATGTTCATGGTTATTCTAATAGCTCCCTAGGCTGAAAATTTAGACCCCCATTAGTCATCTTCCTCGATTATTATTGCGCCAACAGGACAATTCTCTTCTGCCTCACGGATTAAATCTGCTAATTCGGGATCCGTGTTATAGGCTTGCGACTTACCATCTTCACCAAATTTAAAAGCTTCTGATACAATTCCGATACACATTCCATTACCTATACATACGTTTTTATTAACTGTAACCTTCATGAAGAATTACCCCCATTCAAGAAAGAATTAAAAGTTTTTTATATAAATTTAGTTATATTTTTATATAAACATCAAGTGATTTTAACAGGCGGCCTACCATTGTCGATTCCCAGCTTAATTGATCATGTGCTAATTCTAAATGGTTAATTCTTTGCAAAAAGGTGCTGACAGCAATTCTTACTTCTAATCGCGCTAATTGATTACCAAGACAATAGTGAGCTCCATGACCGAATCCAAGATGAGGATTTGGATCCCGAGTAATATCTAATTGATCTGGATTTTCAAACTTTTCCTCATCCCTATTAGCAGATGCATTTACAATTAGTAGTCGCTCACCTTTTTTTATGACTTTATTACGAATTTCGATGTCTTCGGTAGCAACTCGAACCACTGATTTGGCAGCCCCATCATAACGAACAAACTCCTCTACAGCTGTGTTAATTAATGACGGGTTTTCTTTTAACAATTTCATTTGATCTGGGTTTTTTAAAAGAGCTAGTAAACTATTAGCAATCATTCCTGTCGTTGTTTCATGTCCAGCTTGAAACAAAAGAATACTCTGAGCAATTAATTCTTCAGGACTTAAAATCCCTCCTTCATTTGCTTCAATAAGGGAACTTATAAGATCTGTTCCTGGGTTTCTTTTTCTTTCTTCGAATTTTTCTTCAAAGTAAGCCGACATCTCTTTAACAGCAAGAAAAGCTTTCATGTGTCGATCTTTTACTGATAAATCAATGAAAACTAAAGTATTAAGATCATGTGTCCAGGTTTTGATTTTGTCAAAATCTTCCGATGGCAGCCCCATCATTGCTGAAAGAACATTTGACGGAATTGAGAATGCATAGTCTGAAACAATATCTATACGTTCTCTTTTTTCAATTTCATCTATAGCTTGATTTACTATATTCTGTATTGTATCTCTCATTGCCCCGATAACTCGAGGAGAAAAGGCCTTTTGTAATACCTTGCGAATACGAGTGTGATTTGGAGGATCGGTTAAGGGCATCCACTTTTTCATTACTTCAGCAACATATTTTCCCTCTGTCGGCATTTTATCCATTACTTGTTTGCTAATACGATCCGCGGAAATTCGAGGATCTTGTAAAAGTGCATACACATCATCATATTTAGTGATGATCCATCCTTTCCAGCGATCATTCCAATATACCGGATCTTCTTGACGTATTTGTTTAAAATAGGAATAGGGATCACTTACAGCTTGAGGATCCAACAGGTCATTAGTAATTGCAATCATTAATAATTCCTCCTTAAAATAGGTTTAATTTTATCTTGCTAATATAATAATGGAACAAATGTTACCGCTTAAGTTCGAAATACCTCCTCCTCCCATCGTCTCTGCCACACCGACAAGAGGGAGTTTCCCGTTTCTCTCTATTTGTCTATTTTCTGCTCTTCCATGAAGCTGCAAATAAATCTCATAAAGCTGTGCTACGCCTGTCGCTGCTAATGGGTGACCTTTGGACAATAATCCTCCACTTGTATTCACTGGTTTAGCTCCAGTTAATTCGGTTACACCATCACTAAGTAATTTCCCGCTGTCACCAGGTTTGCAAAATTGTAGACCCTCATAAGCTAAAAGCTCTGCGATCGGATATGCATCATGCACTTCAGCAAAATCAATGTCATTAGGTCCCAATCCTGCATCTTCATAGGCTTTAGAAACAGTCTTATTAATTAACTTTTGACTCCAAACGCTTTCTTCAGGTTCGTAAACGGTATCTCCACTCATCAGCACCGAAGACTTTACACAAACAGGATTTGAAATTCCTAATTTTTTCGCATATTCCTTTGACACTAGTATGGCAGCAGCTGCACCATCACCAATTGGGCAGCATTCTAATAGTTTAATAGGATCAGCGATTGGTCTTGATGACATAATTTCTTCAAGGGTCATTTTTTTACGATATTGAGATTTTGGATTTAAGGTCCCATTATAGTGGTTCTTGACCGATACTTGAGCGAGTTGTTCTTCAGTTATGCCGTACCGATCCATATATCTACGACTCATTAATGCATACTGAGCAGGTAGAATTAATCCTTGACTAACTTCATAATCTTCCAAATTTAAGGGTATTGGCCCGCTTATACTTGTTGATAATTGTTCAATACCAACAGCCAAAGCAACGTCTATGGCTCCCATTGACACTTGTAGCCATGCTTCCCTAAATGCACTTGAACCACTTGCGCAGGCATTTTCAACATTTGTTACAGGGATTCCTGTTAAACCAATTTCCATTAAAATTTTTTGCCCGATTCCCATTTCCCCGTAAACGCTCCCAATAAAGGCAGCTTCAATTCTTTGTTTTTCAATCCCGCTATCTTTCAAAGCTTCAATAATTGCAGTGTACCCCAGTTTACTAATTGGTGTTTCTGGAAATTTTCCGAATGGTGTCATTCCCATCCCAATTACCGCAACATCTCTCATTTTTAAACCTCCTCTATTATCTTGAATTCAAATGCGTTGATTGTTTCTCCATCTTTTGTAGTGATTGGAGTACGAACTCCTTTCACACGTTTGTTACTATCAAGTTGTTGGTGACTCTCGACATTTACCCTTGCTAGTAGACGGACTCCCTCATCTAAATCTACAAAGGCTAGTGTATATGGTGCTTTATAAAACGGTGAATCTGTCCGAATGGTTGTATAGGAAAATATGCGGCCATTTGAATTAATCTCAATATTCGTCAATGAGTCCAAACAATCAGCGCATATTTCCTTTAACGGAAAATATTTTCGTTCGCATTTAGGACAATAAGAACAATTCAGTTTAAGATTATCGTCATGAGAATCAGGGACGATCAACTTTTCTAAGTTATACAATCAAATCACTCCAATTCATAAAATTCAGTTTAATGGATTTAAAAGATCTTTCCGAATATGTAGGCTAAGAAGTTATGCGTATTTATAAAACCCTTCTCCTGTTTTCTTACCCAACATTCCTGCCTCCACATATTGCTTTAAAGTACGAGATGCTCTAAACCGGTCTCCATAAGCTTCAAACATGTCAGAACTTAACATTAAAAATATATCTAGACCGATATGGTCAACTAATTCTAGGGGGCCCATCGGATGATTTAAACCTGTTTTTACAATTCCATCGAGTGTTTCTTTATCACATACGCCTTCTTCTAAAATTCTTATACCTTCTGAAATTACAGCTGCCGCGATACGGCTCACTACAAATCCCTGGACATCGTTCACTACATAAGGCTTTTTGCCAATTTGCTTTGTAATATCTACTACCATATCAACCGTATTCTCATCTGTTTTTAAACCGCGAATAATTTCAACTAATTCCATACGATGCGGTGGATTAGAAAAATGCATTCCTAAAACCCTACAAGTATTTTCACAAGCACTAGCAATGGAAGTAACACTTATTTGTGATGTATTCGTTGCTAGAATCGTATCTTCTGGCACCAAAGGTTCAATTTCACTAAAAATACGTTTCTTTAACTCAAGATTCTCCGGAACCGCTTCCACAATCAACGAATATTCAGCAATTTGACTGTCAATTTGTTCACTTGTTGAGATACGTGCAATAATTTGTTCAATTTCAGTATTGTTATAGTTAAAAGACAAATATTTCCTAATATATTGAAATGCTATCGTTAGCTGTTCTTTACTTTTATCAATCAGCAAAACATCAAAGTTTGCTTCCGCAAAAACTTGAGCAATGCCGCGTCCCATTGTTCCTGCACCCACAACACATACCTTTAATTTATTCACTTTAATTCCCCCAAATTTTCATATTGTTATGACCTGCCTTCAATCCATTTTGCATCGTAGTTACCGATCGTAACGGATTAAATCGAATTCCATTTGGTTATAAACAGTCTCAGATTTTTAAAGATTTATTGATCTTTTTCAACCTAGAGTAGTATCCACCTCCTTTATTGAATTTACAAACATTTACTATCAGTAATGATTAGGGACATGCTTGCTAAATTCCCCACAATTGACCACTACTCTCAATAAATATATCAATAAGGTAACCGTGTGATCTGATCACTATATCGAGCGCATAAATTAGATAACAGCTGTTTTGAAGTCGATTATACGGGATATCACCTTTATATAAGTTACCGACTGGATTTGGTGTCTGTGTGATTCTTCTATTTTCACTATTCATATGTTGTAAATTATACAAAAAATATTTTTTAGTTTTTTAATATGTGGTTTAATTCCAATATTCACCCAACACTGTGATCAGCGAGAACGAAACATGGTTATTAGGTGACCTGATCACTTTGGACAAAAAAATATATTTCACTTTTTATCGATAAAATCCAAACAAGGTATTATGTTAATTTTTAAGAAGACATTTGAAGATATAAAGAATTTAAACATAACAATTACTATGCAAATTAACTAAATTAATGTGGTTATTAGGTGATCTGATCAATAATTATAAAAAATATAATTTCAGCTAGTCTTCTTTGTGCAACAAGGGCTACCAGCCCCCTCTCCAAAATCTTACGAACATCCATAGATCTGTTTACAATAATAGATTGAGAGTCTATCTTGTTAGTATAATTATAATAACTTAGTCAATTTTCTGTCAATAAAAAATATTCTTTATTTTGGAAAACCTTTATTCCCTGCAACCTTCTTAATTAACAGATTATTGATGGTTTTTATACAGTAAATATAGTAAGAATGAATAAATAATAGGTTCTTTCAAATCACTTTTGGAGGAAATGACTGTTAGTTGAGATTCCGGCGTTACCCCTTTTAGGGATTTGCTAGAGTAGTCCCCTTATATGTCATTTATCACAATATACGTTGCTTTTATCGGACCATGTACTCCGACAACAAGGTTCAGTTCAATATCAGCTGAGTTACTCGGGCCCGTGATAAAATTGATACAGGAGGAAACATGTCCTGTATTTTGGTACATTTCCCGCATTTTCACCGCTGCTTGAGTCATTCTAGGAACCAGCGAACTTTTGGGAATCAGTATAATAGAGGTCTTCGGCAAAAAGCTGACAGTTCTTCCCCTGTCTTTGTCACTGAACAAAACGACCGTTCCAGACTCAGCAAGCGTTATTTCACTAATGGTGATCCCGACATTTGCATGCTCAGCCTGATGAACATTTTCTTCCCATAATGTATAATCCCATTCAAAAACATCAACATTTTCAGATGGCCACTTTTCTTTCATCAGGGAATCAAGACCCCATTTAGAGAACCGTTCATCCTTCCATGTTACAACGGGACCGCCGCCATATTCAGAGACCACCTCATTTACCACCTCTGGAAGTCCGGCCAAATCAACGGTAAATATCTCCGTATGGATTTTTTTACAATGTTCTTTTAACATCTCCAGCAGTTCATACTGGTCAGCATCCTTATAGATTTCGTACTGAGGCTCATATTTCCATTTCGTCCTTTCCATTGGAGCAGAAATCCGCGGACGGTTCAATCGGCTAGCAATTTGATTTAAAAACTTATCTCGATTATAGATGGTGCCAATCATGATTTTTCTCCTTTCTCCCGATTTTTAAACCAATCTCTGAGTCTCTCTTTATTTGGTGCCGGAAAATCTCGAATTTCCGTCCAAGCCTTTAATAGTCCTGGTCCTTTAGAAATTTTATCCCCTGAGATAAATGGAGACATTGCAGCAGGGACGATCTTCGAACCAATTTTATAAAGAGTTGGTGATGCAGCACCTAACCCGAATGCCTTCATTAATAATTTTTCCGAAACTGGTGCTTTACCTTCCTTTTCTACAATGACTTCCCGATGTTTATGAAGCAGGTTGTGAAGCGGAATTTTCACTGGACAAACTTCTGTACAGGCACCGCAAAGGGTGGATGCATATGGCAACTCCTTGTATTCATCATAGCCCCCAAGCAGCGGTGTAAGAACGGCACCGATTGGTCCAGGATAAATGGAACCGTAAGAATGTCCGCCAATATGACGATATACCGGACATACATTGATACATGCTGCACAGCGGATACATTGCAATACTGACTGGAATTCACCACCAAGAATGTTGGATCTGCCGTTATCCACAATGACCAGATGGAATTCTTCTGGTCCGTCAACATCAAGTTCTTCCTTAGGCCCAGTCAATACGGTGATGTAGCTTGTCAGTTTTTGTCCAACTGCATTTCTTGTTAGCATACTGACGAGCACTTCCATTTCTTCAAAGGTTGGAACCAGCCGCTCCATTCCCATTACGGTGATTTGTGTTTTCGGCAGTGCGGTCACCAAGTCGGCATTTCCTTCATTTGTGACCAAACAAAAGGAACCAGTTTCTGCAACCGCAAAGTTACAGCCAGTTATCCCGATATCCGCTGCTAAAAACTTTTTCCGAAGAGTAACCCGTGCCTGATAAGCAAGTTCTTCAGGATTGGATGATTTCGTGTATCCTAATTTCTTTTCAAAAACTAACCTGACCTGCTCTCGATTTTTATGCAATGCCGGTGCTACAATATGGGATGGCGGATCATGCTCATCAAGCTGAAGTATGTATTCACCGAGATCTGTTTCAACAACCTCACAGCCCTCCTCTTCCAGCATTGGATTCAAGCTTATTTCTTCAGTCATCATCGATTTTGATTTCACAATTTTTTTTGCTTTTTTCTTTTGCACAACACTTCTGATGTATTCATTCGCTTCTTCCTTTGTCTGGGCGAAAAAGACATGCCCGCCAAGTTTAGCAACGTTTTCACTTAATTGCTCTAAGTAATAATCCAAATATTTAAGAACATGCTGCCTGATTTCTTCCCCATGATTGCGCCATTCCTCCCAATTGCCCAAGTCTTCAGTTGTCGCTGCCTTACGCTTCATGCTCATCCCGTCTTGTGCAGAAGCAACTGCACCACGCATGAAATCATCATGAATTCCGTTATCAACACGTTCCGTAAACTGTTCCGTGCCAATCTTAATTGCCATTGGAAATCCTCCTATTATGATTTCGAAAAAGTAAATAACTTAATGACTATTCAATACTTCCGCTATATGTAGGACCTTAACCGGTTTCCCCAATCTTTCCATTCGACCGCCGATGTTCATCAGACAGGCAGCATCTGCACCGACAAGATAATCTACTCCGGTTTCTTCAACATGACGGACTTTCTCATCAACCATTTGCTCCGAAATTTGTGCCATTTTGACAGCAAAGGTACCTCCAAAACCGCAGCATTGTTCCTTACCTGGTAATTCAGTGAACTTCAAGCCTTTAACATTTTGCAATAGAATCATCGGCGGTTCTTTAACTCCTAATAATCTTGTCATATGGCATGAGGTGTGATAGGTAACATTCCCTTCGAAACTGGCCCCGACATCTTCAATTTTTAAAACTTCCACAATAAATTGAGTTAACTCATATGTTTTTTCTGCCAGTGTCTGTGCCTTAATTTCCCAGACAGGATCTCCCGCAAAAATATGAGGATACTCATTAAACATAAAAGCACATGAACCGGAAGGAGAGACAACATATTCGGCATCACTGAACGTTTCAATCATCCGCTTCATGGCCTCTTTTGATTCCTTTACATAACCACTGTTATATGCCGGCTGGCCACAGCAAACCTGCGACTCAGGGAATTCAATTTCACACCCAAGTCTTTCAAGCAGTTCAACTGCCGCTTTGCCAACATTACCCTGAAACATATCAACCATACACGTTGCAAAAATAGTAACCTTCATTTTTCACTTCCCCTTAAAAATATTCCACTTTACTTAACAGGTCATCTGATGACCTAATTATTTAATATTCTATATATTACAACAATTAACCATCTTTAGAAAGGGTTTTCAGCAAAATATTTCTTAAAATTAACTAAGCAATTCACTTTTTGTTGAGAAACAGTTGAAATAAAAGAGTAAAAAAGTCCAAATAACAATATTTGGACTTTTTCTTAATTGTATTTACATTCATTGCACCGCGTAAGGAAATTAACTATACCTAGTAAAAAACCTAAACCCCAGTTAGAAACTTGTAAATAAACATAGAAAATTACGTAATGAATGAAACAATTATTATTTTGGGTAAGTTATTAGATATAAATAATTAATATATTTAATATCTTTCTCTCGCTTTGTCAAACGATCATATCAATTTTCTTCCACCATTTCATCGTATTGGTCAAATAGCTCCTGGGCACTAACTAAATGTGCAACTATTCGTTCCTCGGCTTTGTTAACATTTTGTTCCTTGATTGCTAAAAAAATCTCGCGATGTTCTGCCAATAATTTTTCTGGCATGTCTGGAGAGACATAAAATTTATCCCTGATAGCCCTCAATGCCTTTTGCATTGTAGTTGAAAGTTGTTCCATCAACGATATCAAAATTTTATTCTGACTGGCTTCTGCAATTGCAAAATGGAAGGCCCAGTCCGCTTCCCCACCAATATTAATAGATGTTAAATCCGATTCCATTTTGTTAATAGCTGTTTCTATTTTTTTTAAATCTTCGGTTGTTCTTCTTTGAGCAGCGAATGCTACTGTCCCCTTCTCTAAGATCTTACGAACATCTAACAAATTTGTTATGTCATCTTTTGTAATGAAAAGATAATCGGGAATCGACTGGTTTAGAATAGAGGAATCAAAATTACGAATGAATGTCCCTTCTCCATGTCTTGTTTCTATCAAACCAATCGTTTTTAATACACTCAATGCTTCACGTATTGTTGATTGCCCAACATTAAATGAACTTGATAGTGAACGTACCGATGGTATCTTATCTCCAGGTTTTAAATCTCCATTAGATATAATTTCTTTTAGTTGTTCAACAACATCCTCGTATAAATTTCTTGGCTTAACTTGCTGAATTTCCCACACATCCACCACTCCTTTTTGTATATACCTATTTGAACCTAAAGTTATTAGGTTTTTGATGCTAGGTAAATATATGTGAGTTTTTTTTCAAAATCAGTTTTACAAAGAGTTTTTTTGCAATTATTCCACATATAATTTTATGTCTATTAGAAAAATAAATTTTACATTAAACATCTTTCTTTTATTTTTGTTAAATATCATCCTCAACTTTTTTCGTTGTCGCCTTGCTCATTTATTCACATTTAACTAATGTATAAATGGTTATTAGGTGATCTGAACACTTGGTTACTATTTGAGTATATGAGCCAATGACCCCTTCTGTCAATATATATACTGAAGATTATAATAATTAATTATATATAGGTGATCTCTTCACTAGGATGTTATGTGTCATGTGGTATAGAATGCATACATCATGCCAGATCATGTTCATATGGTGGTTAATGTTCCTTCCAAAGTATCGATTTCAAGTTTCATACGATATTTAAAAAGGAAAAGTGCATTTAGTTATGTAGACCCAATCACATCATTAGTGATTTCTGCTGTGGTCTTGCAGGAACAAAAGACATTAGTTCAATTGTGTAGCGGGCATTACTTTTTATTAACGAAACTCAATATTTGGAATTTTCAAAACCATTCATGAAAAAACCAGTTAAATAACGAAATAAACAGTGGAAAGCTTTGGCTTCCCACTGTTTTGTAAAAACATGTTTATTGCCTAAAAAGTTTTTCATTTTGGGTTTCCACATTAAAAACCCGTTTGTTTAATGCAGTCGTTTTATCATCTGTATATTGAATCATTTTCTCTGTATAATCAACCTAAGCTTTGGATTAAATTCCTTTGCAATTTTTCTTGACCATTTTTTATTTCTATTACATCTAAACGCAGCTTATCCTGACGCTCTTTTAATGCGCAGATTTCTACTTCTAAACCTCTTTGTCCTGCTACAAAACCTACTTGGCCATCTTCTAAAGCCTTTTGACGTTCTACTAAAGCTTGTTAACCTGCTTCTAAGCCCTTTTGACTTGCTATTAATCCTGCTTGACCTTCTTCTAAGTTTCCGAGACGACCATTAATTTTTTGTAAATCGTTGAGGATTAATTTAACGCTCTCTTCCATTAAAAACTCCCCCTAGTATCCTTAATTGTCGTAAAAACCAAACGTGTTTTCTTATTTTATTATAGCATCTTCAAAAATCCTGGCACTTATATAAAAAGACATTCATTTGTCTACGTTACTACCTCAAAAATAATTTGTGTTGATATAGCGATATTTACAAACACTTTTTTGAAAATTATAAAAACATAAGACTTATATGTTTATATTTATATAGAGTAATTGGTAGAATAAAGGAAGCATGATTAAACAAATAAGTAGAAGGAAGTGCTCGACTTGGATCAAAAGTACGCAGGTTATACATTGTTTCAATCTGTACCATTTGGAAATGAAAAGTTAGCAAGCCGGTTAGTAATGGCTCCCATGACAAGGATGTTTTCGCCAGAAGGTGTACCTGGAGATAATGTTGCTCAATATTACCGCAAACGTGCAGAGAATGGGATTGGGCTCATCATAACTGAAGGAACAGCAATCAACCACCCAGCTGCCGTAATGAGCCCTGATATTCCCCGTTTTTATGGTGAGGACGCCTTAAATGGCTGGGCAAATGTAGTACATGAAGTCCACCAGGCAGGTGGTAAAATCATTCCACAATTATGGCATGTTGGTGCAGCACGAAGAGCAGGCAGTGAACCAAATGTTGACGCACCTCCTGTCAGTCCGTCTGGATTTACTTTAAAAGGCCAGAGAAATGAGAAAATAAAGGCTTTAACGAAAGAAGAAGTCGCTGAAATGATTAACGCATACGCCGAAGCTGCAGCAAATGCGAAGCGCATCGGCTTTGACGGAATTGAATTGCATGGAGCACATGGATACTTAATCGATCAATTTTTTTGGGAACTAACGAACAAACGTACAGATGAGTATGGCGGGGATATAGGCGAGCGATCAAAGTTTGCGGCAGATGTTGTTCGTGCTTGCCGGAAAGTAGTCGGGCCAGATTTTCCGATTGTCTTTCGTTATTCACAATGGAAAGGAACCGATTATCAAGCGAAATTAGCTACCAACTCTAAAGAGCTTGAACAATTGCTCACCCCTTTGGTTGAAGCGGGCGTAGATATTTTCCACTGCTCTACAAGACGTATCTGGGAACCTGAATTTAAAGATGAAGATTTATCATTAGGCTTAGCTGGCTGGACGAAACGAATTACTGAAAAACCAACGATTGCCGTCGGTTCCGTGGGTATTAACCGCGCTTATCTAAGCAATCAGGATAATGATAATGTCACAATTGTTGACAATCTTAAAATCATAGATGAAAAAATCAAAGCAGGCGAATTTGACTATGTGGCAGTCGGCCGTGCCGTGCTAGCTGATCCAGAATGGGCAGTAAAACTCAAAAATGGTAAACTGGATCAAGTAGTGCATTATACCAAGGAATCCGAGAAGCAACTGATTTAAGAACCGTCCGTTTTTTCAACCTTCAACTAACAACTTTCAAACAATGGGTAAGCCCTTCTTTAATTGAAGGGCTATCATTGTCGCCTTGTTCAACTAAAGCACCCTAGCTTAAGTCCATTAATTTTGCAATCTTCCTTCTTAGTCATTCCTGTCTTACTTTTATTTAAACAAGTGTTAACGTTTATAATTTATAGTTTCATCAATCAATATCTTAACTTTTATGTCCTTAATTAAATCTTTCTTAAAATTGTTGATTATATTTTAGCCTTTCTATGCACCCTAACGCTTTAAAATACCAGCGGTTCGATCTCATAGAGGAAAAAACCACTATATATAACGAAAACAGCATTAAAAAAAGCCTAACAAAAAAGAAAGCTCAGAAAAATCTCAGTTATTTCAAACTACAACATTTAAAAGATTCTTGTTTTAAGCTTTTAATAAATACGTTTCAAGCACCTGAGGCCTTACATTTTTTATCATGTAATTACATCGCAATTGGAGATTAGCAGATAATCATGTAGTTTTATTCTTCTTCCATACATAATACTGAGACATCATTCCAGCCATAAGCAACATCATCTACTATGCTGCCTCCAAACTTACTTTTCCTATGAAGATATGCCTTACCTCCCAAACGTTCATAAAAACCAAGACCAGATTTATTTCGTCACATTACCCATACCAATATAGAAGGAATGCCCTTTTCTTTAAAATGCTTAGCAATAGCTGAAACCAGTTGTTTTCCTATTCCTAATCCCCTACATTCCTGCAACAGATAAAGTGAGTATAATTCTCCTTCAAAATTTTCGTCATCAATACTTTTACCAGCTGCAAAACCAATAATTTTTCCTGCATCATTAATTGCAATATAGATAAAGGGTTCATTTTCATTATTTAAAAAGTGAAGCCACCTTTGTTCTGCTTCTTCGTACGATAATCTGTCCAAATAATCGTCTGGTACTAAACCGTGATAAGTAGTTCTCCAACCATCAACATAAACTCTTGCTACGGCTTTTATATCTTCTTTATTTGCTTTTTTAATCTTCAAACTATCACCTCTAATAGTACGAATTGAGATTATTATAACATTCTTATTGAGCTGTTCTGCTTCGATCGTTCAATATCTAACGTTTCCATTTTACAATAAGGTGGCTGTCCGTTTTAACTCCACAATCATATAGAACAACCAAAACTCCCCTCTAATTATGAAGGGAGTTACACAGAAACGATAAACTATTTTAATTACATAAACAAAGTAGATTGGGTGATAATGAAGGATAGAAATTAACTTTAGTAAGAAAAGGAGTTCATGATGACTGGACAAAAACCAAATTTTCGTAAAGAACCGATTAAACCGTCACACGAAAATGAACCCGCTTTTAATGTTTTTCTTGATGAGAAATTAGTTGCTGAGATACGCGGGCGTGACCCTCAACATCAAACAGTGATCCCGATGAGGGAATTAAGCGATTATGAAGAGGATAAACTTCATGAATTTATTGCTGCAATGTATTCCGACGACGAATATTAATCCACAAGCTACTTAGGCATGAGTTCGATATTGAACCGGACTCATGCCTTTCATTTGCCTTAAGTTACTTGTAATAATAGTATCTATACTTTTTTAATTCCACTTTAAAAAGCGCTTCCCCGCTCTCCTTTGACTAATAAAAAATTACGCTTCGGGGATATCTTTTGCATTTCAGATAAATTCAGGAAAACAATAGTGTGATAAAATAGGAGTAAAACCTGCTACCGGAGGATTCTATGATTTGGATTTTGGTTCTAGTCTTTTTGTTTGCTTTTTTGATGGGCGTTTTTCAGGTTCCCATTTGGATCATGTTTGGCGTATTAGCTGTTGCGGTTGTTTTTATCCTTTTACGAAACCCGCTTATATTTGGAAAAGATGCCGAAAAGATGATGGTGTACTTAAAAAAATCCAAATCTCCACATTTGCATTTCCTATACCATTATCTCCACGGGAACCTACCAGCTGCCGAACAAGCCATGGGGAAAATCCGTTCCAAAAAATTAAAACAAAACTCCGAATTGATGCTCTTAATGGAGCATAAACAATACGAAAAAGCAAAAGAGCTTCTTTCGAAAATGGCTAGACATAAAACAAAGTGGTACACTTTGGCGGATATCGCTATTAATGAAGGTGACAATGCGTCATTCAAACAATATAAAGATAAGATTGCAGACACCTTTTTCATAAAGATATTGGAAGTCGATCAAGCCGTTTATGATGGGAAAAAGGAAGAGGCGGTTGCGCTGCTAGATAAAATGCTTCCTAACCTTAGAGGTTATAAATTACTAACCGCCTTTCAGTATCGAAAGCAAATACTTAAAGGAAGAGTCTGAACGAATTTACCAAATACGGAATGCCCGAAAGCTTATGTTTTCGGGCTTTTATTTATGTAATATACTAAACCCCTTTTTTGCCATCACTTTCACTGTACAGTATGTGACAATTGAATGCGCAGCCCTCTCGCGCCTGCTTTGAAAAAGCCACCTATTTTTCAGGTGACTTTAGAGATGTTTTTTTAACTTACAGTCACAATAAATAATATCGACACTTTTGGAGAATACTTTAAGAAGTTTTAATTTAAATGCGATCTGTAAAAGGAGCGGAAATAATGGAAAATATAGCTGATAATGTACATATAGGTGAATTAATAGCTGTTTCCAAGGTTTTTCTATTAAATCCTTATCAAATGGTAACATTACTAGAAAATGGTGAAATGGAAGTATTCGAAAATAAGGAAGCTTTTTTTGAAAAATACGGGAATAAGGAAACCTATGACGAATTATCAGATTGGTGTGAGTTAAATAATGGAAAAATCTTTACTAAAACAAAATAAGAAGAAAACCTCGCAAGGCTATCTCCCCAAACATCAGATTTGAGCAACGAATGCCTTGCCATCGTTTTTTTGTGTACATGGAAGGTTCTTGTCACCAAGGGGCTGTCCTTTTGAAACAGGCTCTTTCTGTTTTGTTATTTTTCCTGTGAATTAAAATGCCTTCACTTAGTTTATTTTCAAAGAATTTTTAAAGCTCTATATCGATTTCTATATAGGTTCAATACCTTCACATTTATCACCTCAACTATTTTAACTATTTCTTGTTCAATTAAACTCAGTTCAACAAAAAAGGACCACCTGCATGTGATCCCGTATACGTTAGTGTTATTCATTATTCTTTAGTTCAATCAACGCTCGTGCACGTTCCCTTAGAGTCACTAGCTCGGTTTGGACAGTATGTATTCTCCTAATCTTTTGTTCAATGATCTCGAGTTCGCCATCGAGGATTTTAATGATTTCAGTCAATTTTGCTTTTTGTTCTTGTGGATCAGATACCTTTTTGTATTCTTCTTTTTGACTTTCTAACATTTCCGTGAGTGATAGAAATTCCTGTAGTTCTTGTAAAGTAAACCCTAGTACCTCTTTGGCAGCCGAAATTCGCTTTAAGAACTTAACATGCTTCTGTTTATAAAGCCTTGTTCCTCCCCCGCTGCGTTCTGGGGAAGGTAAAATACCCAACTCTTCATAATACCTAATAGTCCGTTTACTCAAACCAGTCTGATTTGCTACCTCATCAATTTTCAGTAACTCATCCATCAAAAACTGACCTCCTGATATGTTAAACAATATTATAAATAAATTTTACGTTTACGTCCAATATCAATTTAACTTAATTTTCCAAATTTCACAGTTAATTAAAATGTGTAACCCCGTGAATATTTATTTTTGAAAGACATATATATTTTAATGACATTGACGTCAACGTCAAATATTAATGGAGGTGTTGATTGTGTGGCAACTTTGGCTTACCGGTTTGATTGGTATCTGGCTCATCATATCTCCTTGGGTGTACGGTTTCTCCAGTGATGCAGGGGCAATGTGGAATAGTGTCATTTTTGGAATCATCGTCTTCATTCTTGCTATTTGGGTAGGTACGGGTCAGAAAAACAATAAATCCTAGTGGAAGTCTAATCGGACAACAACAGCGGGGAATAACCGTAATTCCCCTGCTGTTGTGTAAAAATATTTATAGAGGATACTTTGATATAGATTAGTTAATTAATATGTTGAAAATATTTCAATTGTTCAGAGGAGCGGGCGTTATGGACTTCACTATCCGCAAGATATGTACAAAGATCATTACAGGTGCACAAAGTGATGTCGAGGAACAGGCCAATGATTTTTTGAGTAAACTCGACCTATTGAATTACGTGGATGTTAAAGTGGCAAATTCGGACAATGGAACAATTTCCGTAGTAATAGTATACAAGGAAGTGCGAAAACTTAATCATACTTAGTTCTAACTGAATCACTGAAGGGCCGATATATGATTGTACCGGTGGCTGCAAAAGAAAAGGAGTAAATTCTTAGGAGCAAAATTAAAAACAGCCGTTTATATATATGAAAGATAAAAAAATATTAAATTTGATATGTTGTGGGTTAAGTAGTTCCTAGCGTTTAATTTCTCTAGGTTAGCTTTCATATAAGAGGGTGTCGCCTGGAATTAATAATACGCTATTTGCAAGATAAATATATAGCCGACATCATGGTTAAAGCCAACTCCTATATTATGGGAAGTTGGCTTTAATTCCTTTTGTGACGATATACAAATTAAGCTTTCCCCCTTTCCGAGCAAAAGCAAATTTTACTCCTAATCCTGAGAGCGGATTTCTTCCAGTCTTTCAATTTGTGAGGCACAAGAACCGTCCCCATGCCTCACCACAAATTGGTAAAAATTATCATTTTATGTTATATTAAATTAATGTAACATTACAACTATTCGAATCTTCTTCATTGTTATTAGTTATAGACGGGTTAACTTGAAATGAGGGGATATTCTTATATGCAACGGATTAAATTAATGGTATTTCATTTTTTAAAACAACCTTTATGGTTTAAGATGTTAATCAGTATAACTTTTCTCATCTCTGTTGTTTTTAGCAGTTCTTTCTTTTCTGATAATCACTATTTTCAAAGTCTTTCAAAATTATCTGCCAGTATCTTCTTTTTTGCTTTTGGAATAAATATGAAAAGTAATACAAAAATTTCTATCCTTTTCTTCAGTTTGGCTATAGTTTGTATATTTTTAAGTGTCATCTCAATAATTTAATTAATTTAGGTCCTTTACGCTTACTAAAATCTGTATCTAGTTTTATTCATTTTTCCATCCTTTCTCTTGGTACAAACTTCATCTTCATATACAACCCGAACAATTAAAATTAAAAAATGATATATAAATTCACACAATTCTTGTAATGGAGAGAAAAATTATGCTTAAGACCCAGAATATTTATATAAGATTACTAACATTAAATGACTCTAATGATGTTCTTCAGTTTGAAATAGATAATCAAGAATTTTTTCAAACCTATACAATGAAACGCCCTTCTGATTATTTCACATTGGAGTTTCAAACAGACCTAATGAATCAAAAAATAGAAAAGGCAAACAAAGATACTGAATACAATTTTGGGATTTTTACAACTGATAACCATGAACTTATCGGAACGATTGGACTCTATCGCATTTTACTTGATCCTTTACAGAGTGCCATTATCGGTTACAGTTTAAGCAAGAATCATAATGGTAAAGGTTATGCCACAGAAGCCGTAAGACTTGTATTAGACTATGCATTTACAACCCTTAAATTACATAGAATTGAAGCTGGTGTTATGCCGAATAATATTGGTTCAATTAGAGTGTTAGAAAAGGCGGGTTTTGAAAAAGAAGGCATTTCTAAGAGCAATGTTAAAATAAATGGTAAATGGGAAGACCATCAGGTTTTAGCCATCATAAATCCTCAAGAATAGAAATTAATCCACTCCTATCTAATAAGGAGTGGATTTCCTTTTCAGCTATAAAATAATATATTTTATAAAAGCACAAACCATCTTAGTGAACTCTCCCGTTCGCGCTGTAAGTATTTGTTTTAATAATGTTTTAAAAATCCTCTTGAGTTAAGTCTGTATTAACTCCAATTGCGGCTCTACTGCCCTCGGCCGCGGCAATAATCACTTGTGAGGGAGCAATAACGGAGGCATCACCTGCAGCATAAACACCTTCTATATTAGTCCTGCCGAACTCATCTGTTATAATTCCACCAAGCTGGTTTAGTTCGCATCCTAAAGATTTTCCAAAAGGTGAAGCCTGAATCCATTCGGGTGTTACAAATCCACCATCCCTCTTTTCTATCTTATCATCCTCAAAAATGACAGCTTCTAGAATTCCATTTTCACCAACAAGTGTTTTGATTTTTTGTTCAAATACCTTTATTCCTTTTCTTTGCAGCACCTCTTTTTGCTCGGAAGTTAAAACCTTGTGTCCATTGGTACAAACGATTAAGTCTTTGCTCCAATTATAAACAATTTTAACCATATGGTAAGCAGATGGGAATTCTGATATGACTATAAGCGGACGGTCTTTCAACTCCCATCCATCGCAATAGGGACAATTAAAAAGACTTTTTCCGTAATAATCCATTACGTTTTTCACGGACGGATGGATTTCCTTTAGACCAGTCGCTAAAATAACTTTCTTTGCTAGAATACATTCCCCTGCTTTTGTTACAAGTTCAAATAGAATTCCCTTTTTTTTAATGTCAGTAATTTTTTCATTTCTGATCACTACAGAAGGATATTTAGCTATGTCTTGGTGAGCAATTTCTCTAAATTCCGTAGGTTCAATTCCATCTCTGGTTATAAAGCCATGCGACTCACGGGTGACAGCGTTTCTTGGAGAATTATGATCAAATAAAACCACATTCCTTCTTGCCCTGCCTAATACAAGTGCAGCATTTAAACCTGCTGGTCCCCCTCCTACAATTACACAATCAAACATAATATGCACTCCTTTAATTAAGTGGAAGTTTGATTATTGTCTACCCTTATCATCTACTCTTACATTGTATTCACCTTGAAGATGTTAAAAACCGCACTCTTTTTGTGGAATACCGCAGAATTTCGTGGACCCTCCGCTGCGTAGTTGCACAAAGCAAGGGGAAAACGTACTTGTTTGAACCATTGAGTTTAGTTTGTAGTTAAAAAGTAATTGACATTACTTGTCACCAAAGTGAAAAGGCTAGAATCCTTGATGTAACAAGAATTCTAGCCTAAATTAGGTTATTTCATTTCTTCACAATCTTACCTTTACATTGCAGTTATTCCGCCATCAACGATAAATTCAGCACCAGTTGAGTAGCTTGATTCATCAGAAGCTAAATAAAGAACAAGGTTGGTTACTTCTTCCGGCTGTGCAACTCGTTTTAAAGGAATATGTTTTGCGAATTCCTCTACCGCTGCTTTTGTATCTTCCTGCACGACCATCGGAGTTGCAATTACACCTGGATGTACAGAATTTACGCGGATGCCATAGTGGGAACATTCCATCGCAGCTGCTTTTGTTATGCCGCGGACGGCGAATTTTGTATCTGTATAGCCGACAGCACCGCCAACAATACCATTGATGGAAGATATATTAACAATAGAGCCGCCGCCAGCTTTTTGCATGGATGGAATAACTGTTTTCATTCCTAAGAATACAGATACTTGGTTAATATCCACGATGCGGCGGTATTCTTCTTCTGTCGTTTCTAGGATAGATTTTGCCATTGTAATACCAGCGTTGTTTACTAAAATATTGACAGGTCCAAATTTTTCTTCAGCCTTACCAACAACATTGGCCCAATCTACAGCACTCGTAACATTTTGCTTTATAAACAGAGAGTTTTCACCTAATTCACTTGCTAACGCGCTACCCTTTTCTTCACTTAGATCGGTTAATACAACTTTTGCTCCTTCTTCAACAAAGCGTCTAGCGTGAGCTGCCCCCATACCTTGGGCAGCACCAGTGATAATTGCAACTTTTCCTTCTAAACGAGCCATTAATAATTCTCCCTCCATTACTACAACAATTTTTTGTTTTCATTTATATTTGTAAAGTGCATAATACTTCAGGTATTCAGATAGTCCGGAAAATAATTGTTAAGAGACTAGTATGTCAACTTTTTATTAACAGAAATATTAGCTAATAATTTTTTCTGAATTTCAATGTAATTTGTAAGTTCTTCCTCAGAAAGAATACTAAATAATTCCTTATGAATTTTTTCACCGATAGATTCAGCCTCTTTTATAGCTTCCATACCTTTATCTGTGATTCTGAGATAGACCGTCCTTCGATCACCTATATCATAATTTCTTTCTATCAAATCAAGCTTAACAAGTTTTTCAGCCATATTCGTGATAGTACTTTTCGAATATCCTAATGCTTCTGTTAAATCAATTTGTTTTAAAGGTCCCCTAGCTTCTATCTCAGCTAAAACAACAATTGTTGATATACCAATGGGATAAGAAAATTCATTTGTAAATCGAACAATATTTTCATTGGTTATCTGTTGAATCATATGTGTAAGATCGAAAATATTATTATAACTGTCCATTTAAAACCCCTTCTAGCTAAAGTATTTGGATCACCCCCCCATCTAACCATGAAAGTTTGATCTGTATTATATTTTGAATCTGGAAGCTAAGGATACATAAACATTAAAATGTTTACTCATGAACATTATAAATTCAAAATGTTTATATGTAAACTAAATTTTATCGTAACGTTGCAACTTTGTGGCGGGTGGGAAGTTGATGATCTCAGAAAAATATTAATAAAGCTTCCTCAACTACCCCAAGTACCATCTTTCTGCCCGTGAGTGCAAGAAAAGTGCCGCGCCGGTAAAAAAAAACCGGTCTATTCTGCCCGAGACCATAAGAAAAATGCCGCACCGGTAAAATAAACCGGTCTATTCTGCCCGTGAGCATCAAAAAAATGCAGCACCGGTAAAAATAAACCGGTCTATTCTGCCCGTGAGCACAAGAAAAGTGCCGCACTGGTAAAAATAAGCGGTCTATTCTGCCCGTGAGCACAAGAAAAGTGCTGCGCCGGTAAAAATAAACCGGTCTATTCTGCCCGCGACCACAAGAAAAGTTCCGCACCGGTAAAAATAAACTGGTCTATTCTGCCCGCGACCACAAGAAAAGCGTCGTACCGGTAAAAATAAACGGTCTATTCTGCCTGTGAGCACAAGAAAAATGCCGCACCGGTAAAAATAAACCGGTCTATTCTGTCCGTGAGCACAAGAAAAGTCCCGCGCCGGTAAAAATATGCCACTTAGGTTGCCCGTGTAGGCTAAAAAAATAGCACTCCAGCTCCTTAGAATGATGTATTTTTCAGTGGTCTCGAACCGTTCCAGTCTGTTTACCAGCTAGATTACAGCTTTGTTAGCTCGTGTTCCACAAAGATTTGTCCAGCTGGTCAAGTATATTCAATTTGATTAATTCCTATTCAAATGATAGATGAGTTGCACAACACCAGAGGAGAACGTTCTTGTATTTACCAGTTTTAAATTCAACCTCTGCTTTATATCAATAAACAACGGTTTTCCTTCTCCTAAAATAACAGGGTGAACCGATAATCTAAATTCATCAACAAGCCCTAAATTAATAAACGTTGTAATAAGACTTGCGCCGCCATATAACCAGATGTCTTTGCCAGGCTTATTCTTTAATTTAATGACTTCTTCCAAAATTTCATCGTTGATGTATATGGCTTTATTACCGGTTCCTTTTTGCGTTCTGGAAAACACGTATTTCTCTTTGCTATGAACTAATTTCCATATTTCTTTATCGGTATCAGAATCTTCGATACCTGGAGTAAATTGTCCCCACAAATCGTAGCATTTTCTTCCATACAGAATCGTATCAATTTGATGTAAGAAATCATTAAACCCCATTTCAGGATCCATGATGCACCAATCAATTTCCCCATTTTTTCCTTCAATAAACCCATCTAACGTAACAGCTAAATCTAAAATTATTTTTCTTGGTCTTACGTTATTAGACATACCTCTTCCTCCCTTTAATTATTTAAATATTGTTTCTACATTTAACGTTTTTTATTTTTCACTAATGGGAGCATTTATTTCTAATTAAAGTTACTTCCTTATTAAACTGAACCGTTATTTAGTTAATATTCTTTATTATCCAGTCTATTCCTTCTTCTGGTCGAGTCGAGCATTAAGAAAGTCAATTTGTTATGCGTTGTCTGCGAAGAAAATCGACCCAGTCCAGATCATTTAATTCTTTGTAATGATAGTCATGAAAACTTAAAACAACGATGACAAGCATTGCTGCATAGAGATAAAAAAAGCAAAAAATCAACTTTTAATTGAAGGAGGTTTTTATAATGGGTATTTTAGCGAAAATCAACTGTAAATTAAAAGGTCATGTTTATGAAGAAACAAATCAGAGACCCGATGGATTCGGATATATTGCCACTTGGTTTGTATGTAACCGATGTGGTGATGAAAAAGTAGTCACCGAGCGCGAAGATGAAGTTTAAGGCTAGTCATCAACTGAATGTGCCTACGGATCCATTTTTAGAAATTTGTTAAAAGAAAACGTTTTGAATAACTGAGGAGGATTTGGGGATGTCCCAATCCTTCCTCTGTTCCTTTAAATCAAAAAATAATAGGAGCTGCCGATTGCAACTTCTATTTCCTCTAAAGCACATGTCTGATTAGTAAATTAGTTTCACAATCTGAGAGCCACATTAATTACATATTACGTATTTATCAATTATTTTTCATTCTTTTCTATACCACATAAATTTACCGTTATGTTTCGAAAATTATATTGAGAGTAGTTTTAATCTCGATTGCATACTCTTTTTTAATAAATCTGTTTTAATTGGAGTGGTAAATATGAAAAAAAACGAGTCTGATCTTCCTAAAGAATGGATTGAGTTAGTAAAAGAAGCAATGAAATCTAATATTACTAAAGACGATTTTAAGATTTTTTTAGAAAAAGAAAAAGAGAAAAGAAAAAAACATAAATTGTAGAGTTTATAGTTAACGTACATAGATAAAAAAAGCCTATACATAAAGATTTATTTTAAATCTTTATATGTATTGGTTTTTTATTTAACTCAGTGTTATTACATAAATACAACCTTAGATCAAGAAAAAGAGCCGCCACAGCAACTCTTAACTAAGCAAAACAGCCAGTTAGATAAACTGGCTGTCAGACTGTCATATAAGGTAATTGCTACTTTAGCCGTTATAATAAAATAGCAGCGAAACAGAAGAATTAAGCAAACAATCTATAATAATATTAGCCAAAAAACACCTTTACACTACCTTCTTTTCGTGCTGCTACCAAACAATTTAGAATGAAATTCTGGATTTGTTTTTGATCCCAAGTTTCGGAATAACTTTCTGCCTGGGAATTATCATTACTGAAAAATTGATTGTAATCATTCAAGGCTTTTTCAATTTGTTTAATTGAAAAGGTAGAACTGTCGCCACATCCACTGACTCCTGCATAGAATTGATTTGCATCCAGTAAATCGTAGAGTATGATAGCATTATAATTTCCCATGCTAAAACGTGCATAGGCAATTTCTTCTCCTGCTTTATTGTATCCGGAAATATCGTGACCCATTAATGATCCTGCTCCTTTTTAAAAATAGCTTTGATTTGACCAGCAATGTTCCCTCTTCTTAAGTTTTTAAATGAATTTATGCGTTTAAGGATTTTATAGGAAGTTATAATAAGACGGCATGGAAGGTTAAGGTTGATGAAAGTGAAAGGGGAAAATTGCAGCTTTTAATAGACTAGTATACAAAAATGATAAATACTTATTATTTTCAATATAATTTCGACATTTTTCAGCCTCCCTTCCGGTAAAGTATATCATATCTCACTTTATAATAATTCTGACTCCTCATAAATTTTTCTACAATTATGTGAACTGCCATTTCACCGTGATCATTCAGGAGACTCTTTCTTTATTTTCATTAAAAAATGTAGAAAATTGCCCGCGCCACACGAACTTACTTCTGTCAATTGCAGTGCCGTTTAGAGTAGCAATTTTATTGAACTTTGCTGCTGAATCCCGCATCTAGGATCAAGAGGGTCCGCACTTATCGGTTATCGGTTGGGGGATCAGCTTAAGCACCCGAGCTGAAAAAATAGACGGAAAAATTTCGTTTATTTAGTGATTATTATTAAAAAAAGCTTAAATAGACGGACAGATTCCGTCTATTGACTCGAAAAATGCGAAAATGGGGGATTTTTCTTTGCATAATCGGAAATTCTTCCCTTATTTGCCCCGAAACGAGCTCCATTCTGCATCTAACCGGAAAATCTCCACTTATTTTACTAGAGTCTTAGAACATAATTAATTATGGAATCTCCGACAATTCATTAACAAAAATTGATGCACCTATGGATTAAGTAAGTTTATATTCACACTTGATTTTTAACTTGAATGATTATGAAGCCAACTACCCAGCCTTTGGGTTAGATGGCTTTTATCCTTAAAAGGCGAAAAATTAAACTTTCCACATTCACGCAGTACAAACAAATATTCATCCTTATCCGCAGAGCATAATCATTCCAGCCTGCCAATCATTGAGGCACGAGAACCGTCCCCATGCCTGTGCCTCCCTATTCAAAAACAGGCATAAAATGGCCACTTTAGAATTTCCGTTTCTGTGTTTCCTTACATATGATAATGTACCGATGACATCAAATGGAAAGGAGGAGTTCAGTTGAGTGATGAAACGAATGGGGAATCAAGTAAATCAGGGAAGTCACTGTGGAAACCGCTTTTGGCTGCACCTGCTTTATTTTTTCTTGCCCCATTAGGGATCGGTTTGTATCTAACTCATCCATTCCCGGCAAAAACGACAAAAAATCCAAGGGAATATGGTCTTGCATTTGAAGAGATTGAATTTTTCAGCCGAAAAGATCAAGTAAAACTGTCTGGCTGGTGGATTCCAGCAGTGTCAAAGAAAAGCAAAAAAACAGTCATTACGGCACACGGTTACATGAATGAACGTGCCATGGAAAAAATTGAAGGACTGCGGCTCGTTAAAGTTCTATCAGACCAAGGTTATAATGTACTAATGTTTGATTTTCGCAATGCAGGTAAATCGAAGGGAAAAACCACGGGGATCGGATATTTCGAAAGACACGATTTGTATTCAGCGATTGAGTATGCGATTCAGGAAAAACATCAGGAAAAGGTTGCTCTCCTTGGCTGGAGTATGGGAGCTGCTACAGCGCTTATTGCTGGATGCGAACACCCTGCTGTTTCCGTAATCATTGCCGACAGCCCCTTCTGTGATTTAGAACCCTTTCTAAAAGAAAACCTTTCGCATTGGACCAAGCTGCCAAAACGGCCATTCACACCGATTGTTTATCATTCCATGCGCAAGCTCCTTAAAATTGACCCCAAAGAAGTTTCACCAATTAATCACGTGAAAAACACAAAAGGAAAATCCTTCTTCATCATTCATAGTAAGACAGATAAAGCCATTCCTTTTGCCGAGAGCGAAAAATTATATCATTCGATCTCATCTGATAACCCAAAAGAATTGTGGCTAACAAAAGATTGCGAACACATTCATTCGTATCGTTTGCATAAAAATGAGTATACACGACGTGTAATTAGGTTCCTAAATAGGTACTTAAAGCTTGATTAAGCCCATTTCCTACCACTTTATATCAAAAAAAGAATAAATACTTCTTTTTCAGAATGATCCACTTGACAATCAACTAAGTCTTCAAGGAATTCAAAATCTTAATTAAAAAAAGTGCCCTATCACACCCCGAATTTTGTTGAATCATTCGACAATATTCGGGAGTTGACAGCGGCATTTTTTAATAGTCTGTAAACATTACATTCTATGGCTCAGTGGATGACTTTTTTTCAAAAAATCAAGGTGAGTTTTACTATATCGAGACGTTTGGCGAAAATGCGATTGGATTTATTTATTTTTTGGTCTTAAAAAAAGTGATTGGTCAATCACCTCAGATAAATCTAATAATAGGTACTCTGTTTTCACAAGTTCATTTACCTCTTGTATCATTTCCTCTAATTCACGCACACCTTCTTTGGGGTGGTTTAACAAAATTGAGGTAAAGCGATTAAATGTGTTTCTCGGGACAATTTTCATAGCTTCTAAAGAATGTTTTTGCCATTTAAAAGCCGGATGATGTACATATAATCAATTTAAGCCAAAGAGTATTCCCATTAAATTTGTTTGCACAGAGACGATTACCTTATATAGCATCAACCAATCTGACCGTTAGTCGAATAAGAAAAAGCCACCAATATGATAGCTCCGATCTTTAACTCTTGCACCTGAGTTTAAGTACAATTATTCACGCCTTTATTTGTAGGGCTGAAAGTCCATTGAGTTCATGATAGTTTTCTGCAATATCATATTGCTTTTTTCACGAACAATCACATTCCACTCGAACCAAAGAAATTAATATTATTAAAGATTATTTTAAAACCGTATCTAATTGCCATTATTAAAATTGTAGCTGAACAAGGGGCAGGTTGGGTTTAATCTGTCCTTTATTATTTATTCTTTCTATTACTCGATGAAATACCATTAGTAGGTGGCTAGTAGGAAGGTCGTTTAATGTAGATTATATGATTCGAATAGAGGTAGATTTTTTTATAACAAAAATAAAAGATGAACTGTACTAAGTTATATGTAATGGTGACGACATAACGGAGAACATAAAAGAAATAGATATAAACAGGACGCAATAACAGCGTCCTTAATGTCAGGGGATTTTTTCACTATATAGACTATGATTATATTATACTGGATTGAACAAACGTTTATTTCGTGTTTTATTTTATTTTCCGTTTAGTTTAAATGAGGCGTGTTTGAGTTTTTTCCCAAAAAACGTAATGTAATAAACGACAGAAAGTTTTCGATTTAATGTTTATTTTTATCAGCTAAATATTTTGCATACAGAATCGTATTTTTAGCTACATCTAATTCAACATTATATATATTAGGTGGACCGGGTCTCCAATTTACTTCAAAAAGCCATAGTTTTTGGTTTTCATCAATTCCGACGTCAATTCCTAATTCATCCAATTCATTGCCATATAAAGAATCAAAATGATTTGAAAACCTTATTGCAAACTGTTCAAGATATCTTTGAATATCATACCATGAGTCACCAAACTCTGTTTTTAAAAAAATATCCAGGTAAGTACTATAACCACCACTACCCATATTAGAAGTTATGGTCCCCAACCTCCCAATCCTTGGATAAATAGATGTAATAACCCATTTTCCTTCTCCATTTTTTTGTACATGCAATCGGAAATCAAAAACATGGCCGGATTTTGTTTGACTTGTAATAAACTGTTGGATCAAGTAATCTTTTTCTTGTATTTTATGGGATATCCAGTCTAACAATTGTTTTTCATTAAGAGATGATTGCACTTCTGCAGCATTCATTTTGTATTGATGGGATCCATATTTTTCAATTAAAACAACGCCACCACCTTGATGGCCTGACAACGGCTTGATAATAACTTTTTTATAGTGGTTGATCATGTTTAAAAATATTTGAACGTCAGTTAATTTATAAAAAGGTATTAGATATTCGCTATATTTTTTTGCTTTATTTATTCTGTTATATACCGATAATTTGTCCCCAATCGAATGACTTGTGAACGGAATCCTATCGAATAAATAATCAATGATTTGTTCGGCTTTATCACTGACAGGATAACTTGCATTATAAATCACATCAGGAAAAGGAAATTCACTTTCAATCCACTGTCCATTTTCATACACTTTCCCCACTATTTTGTGCTGTTTTATATTTACCCTTCCTGGGGTAAAGTAAAAAAAGTCGACACCTTCAGCTTTTGCTGCGGCGGCATACGCATATGCTTTCTTTACTTTATTTGGATCTGCACGATGATGAAGCATGCCAATCAGCGTCATGATCTATCACTCCATATTATTAAATTGGGGCAAGGTAGAAACGGATCTCACTTGCTGCATTCCTGGCAATTCTTTTCGCTTCTTCTTTAACATCTGAGGATGCCAAAATGTATCCGCAACGATCTCCCATTGATAAAGGCGGGCGTACTATCTGTCCTTGTTGGGGTTTTATATGCACCTCTTCTACACCGGGATATTGAGAGATGCGATTTTTCCCTGTTACCTTGATTAATTTTCCTCTAGAATCAACAGTTAAATAATGTGCGTATACATACTTACTGCGTTTTTTAGTAAGGGAAGGCTCATTTCCTAACATTAATTGAATGGTTTCCTCTACTAAATTAATTCCAAATCCGACTTCAATGATTCGATTCATGGCTCCACCTGAGATTCTTGGGTTTATTTCAATTAATTTCCACGCCCCATTTACAAAGCGCATTTCTAAGTGACAAGCACCATTTTTCATTTGAAAAGCCTTTACGATGGAACTTACTGTTTCAAGGATACTATAGTATAAACGTTGATTGATATCTGGTAGTAAACAATATCCGGTTACGATAAATCGTTGTAAAAAAGTAATTTGTTGTTCGATTATCGCGACAATATGAACTTTTCCATTGTGTACTAAAACTTCAATTAAATATTGGGGTCCTGTTAGATACTCCTCCAGCAAAATCTGTTCACTTTTTTTTAGTAATTTTTGTATTGCCAGTTTCAACTGATTCTCGCTTTTTGCTAACAGAACATCTTTTGAGCCGGCAGATAAGGGAGCCTTTACAATAAGAGGTAAATATCTCTTTTGTTTCTGGATAAATTTCTCTAAGGATTCATCTGCTGTATAAATTGCATAATGAGGAGACATAGGGAGTCCTTTGAGAAGCTCACGAGTTAAAACTTTATTTTCCATTTTTAGAATTGGATCAGCAGAAACAACATTGTGACAAAATTCTTCTGATAAGGCTGCTGCTACATGAACAAAAGAATCTACAAAACTCAAAATGCCTTTTATTTGTTTACCTTGTTTTTGCAGTTTGACGAGGTTTTTTTTTAATTTATCGTAATCGGATAATTCCACTAAAATCATTTGATGGACATCGGGAAATTCAGTTCTTTGATAAATGAAATTTTTTCTATTGGTTAATAACACCGTAAAATAGCCGAGTCGTTCTGCAGCTTTTATTGCTTCTCTACTTGATCCCGATTTGTTTGTTTCAATAAATACAATGGTTCGCATAAGCTTTGTCATCCTATCTTTGATGGTTTTTATGTAAGGTTTAGCTTTAACGTCTTTGTTTAAGTGAAAAAACACAGCTTACCTTTTTAATATATTGTCTTAAGACATGAATGGTCTGGACAATTGTCATAATTCTTAAGATGTAAATTAATAAATTTGTAAAAATGAAAAGAGCGTCTGCAATATAAGCAAAACGCTCTTCAAAAGTATTATAAATGGAAGGGTGTTGTTGGTTCGACGGCTTCCAATTTACCTTCTTAAATATTCGATGACACCCTTGAAGTCTGAGTCATTCCCGCCCGTTTTGAAATAAACAATGTCATTTGGGATTAAAAATGAATCAAAAAACCTCTTCATTTCATCTCCATCCGAAAAATGATAAACATTATGCGGATTTATACCTGCCTCTATAGCTGGCTTTGCAAAATCTTTTGCAATGGATCCTTTTGTGATGAGAACATCGACCCCCAAATCACCGAGTAGATATCCTGCCTTTTCGTATTCTTCATCTGCATATTTTCCCAGAGATGCCATTCTTCCCAAAACAGCAATTTTTCTTTGGGATGGAAATGCTATATGGCTTAATGTTTCTAAGCCTTTTCTTAAGGAAGCAGGATTTGACTTCCAAGTATCATCCACCAACGTAATTCGATTTCGTCCTTCAATTATTTGAAAATGGGATCCCATATGATGATAAGTGGATAATCTCTTTAAAGCATAGTGAAGATCCACTCCTAAGATTGCAGCGGCTGCTAATGAAGCGGCAGCATTATATACATTATGCTCACCAAGACCCGGTATATATCCTTTATACTCATTTTGCCTTAATTCAATCCAAAAAGTCATACCGGATGAATGATATTGAATCCCCTTTATCCTAAAAGTGGCATCTTTGTTTTTTCCGAACGTTATAATTTCTCCTTTAAACTTAGAAGTATCGAGGGAGGAGAGGTAGGGGTCGTCCCTATTTAGAATGAGAGTTCCCTGATTATTCATGCCTGTCATTATTTTTGCCTTTTCTAAGAGATAATCATCGAATGATCGAATTTCATCCGTATGATCCACATCAATCATGGTCATAATCCCAATTGTCGGGTAAAAATAATTACAGGATTCCATCATATCCCCTTTTGTAGATACAGCTGTTTCAAATACAGCCACATCCGTATTTTCATCAATTCCCATTAAATAAGGAAGGTTGTAATATTCGGCATTTTTGCTGGATATGGTTGCCTGGACATTGTGTGTTTCTTCCAAAATGTGTTTTAGCATTTCTTTCGTAGTAGACTTTCCACATGTACCAGTAATGGCGACTACAGGAATGTTAAACAGATGCCTGTAATACGAAGTGAATTTAAAGAAACTGTATTTAACATCCTTTACCATAATGATTTGCTCAAGATTTAATCTTTCTATATCAGAAAATGGTGTATCTGTAACGATGAATACATTCTTATACCTCTTTATCTTTTCAACAGGTACTTCTTCTTTGTTGTTCCTACGAAAAAATAACGTATGACTCCTAATTTCAGATCTGTCATCAGTGACCGTCTGGATCCGTATACCTTTTTGCTTTTTTTTAGGCTGAATGTTCATTGCAGTTAAAATGTTCTCCAATAATAATGTCTTCAAAATGTCCCTCCTAATTTCTTTTTAGAAAATAAAGCATCTCCCCTAATATTACTTTTTTTATATAGGTAGCAGTGGCGAATCCCTTTGATTTCAAAAGCTAATGTATTATATGACATGTCCCCTATTGCAGGTGTGTGATAAACTAAGTCCAAAAATTAAAGAAAACTTCTCCAGTTCAAATTCTAAAACTCATAAGTTTATGACGGTCTTGAGGGCCTCTTCGGAAACATATTCAGCACGGTTTATCATCTTAGTCTTTCCACCAAATCCATGAATTCCAATGTGATCTCGGTAGACGGCATGGAGTCATTCAAATTGCCTTCGGCATCCGAAAAGTAATCGGTGTAGACGATCTTCTCCGGATCGATAATCTCCTTATAAACCTCTTTGCCCCATGATTCCATACCAAAAAATTGACCCTGATTCTGATCGACACACTTCATACAGTAGTGGCCAACGCCTCCCGGACGGAAATCGACTGTGCAGACCGGAATCTCCCAGCCCCTCGGCCCCCACCAGCGTATAAGATGCTCCGGCTCTTTAATCATCCTGAATACAAGATAGCGTGGCGCATCGAAAACGCGCTCCAGTACCAATACCCGATCGTTCTCTACTCTCGATAACAATGTGTTGTTTAACCTCGATATACAAACCCACATAAATCAACGATTATACATAAATAGCCAAAAGTAAGTGTTTCCTAGACTGTAGGTCGGAGGTTCGAATCCTCTCTGGGACGTCTAAAAACCTTGATAATTCAAGGTTTTAATTTTGGATTAAATTGGAGGTTTAGTTATTGCCGGAAATTTGCCGAAACGAAAGGAAGCCTTCAATGGATTGAGCCCGTTTATACGTTTCTTATAAGTATCATTCATAAATCTCAACCATCAACCTTAATTTAATAATAAAAAATTGCACCCAATAACCAGATAGCAAAATGCCATTAGCATGAACACTAATGGCATTTTTTACATTTTTATTTTATAACTACTTATTCTGCTTCACCAACAACTGTAAAGCGTTCGTTTATATGTTGTGGATTTTCAATTTCATCCAATACAGCAATAGCAAAGTCTGCATAGCTAATATAACTGTCACCTTTTGAATTAACCAATAGATGGTCTTTTCCAGACTGATATGAACCAGTTCTTTTTCCTTCTGAATCAAACATAGCGGAAGGACTAATGAATGTCCATGTAATATTAGATGTTTCCTGTAGTTCTTGAAGGTTGCGTCCTTGCCCTTTAGCAGTTGGTTTAAACATATTCAGGAAAAAGAGTTATTTACTGTGCATGACAATCCAAATCCTGAATGTCCCGTAGGCAGGAACATCCAAAATACAATTGAACCATTATTCACAGCAGCCCAGAAACAATGGCCATAAAGAGGTTGTTTGGAGATCATGCCTATCAAATACCAGTTACCGCCGCCAATAAATCAATGCTTGGGCACATGCTTGGTGCTGCTGGCGGAGTAGAGGCCATTGCATTGGTGAAAAGCCTACAAGAAGGAATCGTACCTCCAACTATTAATATAGAAAATCAAGACCCTAATTGTAATTTAGATTATGTATCAGAGGGTGCAAGGAGTATGCCATTATCAATCGGTATATCCAATTCATTTGGCTTTGGAGGTCATAATTCATCCATAATATTGAAAAGATATGAAATATAATAAAATGTTTCATTTTTTTATTATTATATAATTAAGTATTGAATAAATTAAAAAAGACCAATCATGCGGTAACATGTCCGGTCCAGCAATAGACGGTTCCCTCACTATGGGATCGGCATATAGGTAGGATAATCCACCCGAGCCGTCAACTCAAGGGTGGGTTATTTTTTTCGGTTAGATTCCTTATTAATAATTTAAACTCAGCGTAAAACTATTTGAGTCTCTTTGATAACCCATTCCATACAAAATCCACTTCATCTGAAACACTTACTGCATCCTGTGCGATCCACCCAGCTAGATCCCTTAGTCTTCTTTCATCCTTGTGCAAAGGAACAATCCCCTTCCCAACCTCTAACATGATAAGGACTATTCTGTTGTTTCTATTTTTCTCCTCCTTAAGGAGGGTCTTAAATATGGTTTTAAATCCCCTTCGAATCTCGTCATTGTTTTCATCATTCTGAAGCTCAGACGCAATCCATTTTTCCCAGCCCTCCATTACTAACGTTGAACCATTCTCCCATTTTGCTTCCCAATCTCCCACCCTATCTCCTTCATAGGCAGATACCCAGCTGAATGTTCCATTATTTGCTTTTACTACTTTTCTTTTTCCTGAAAAGGCACCGCCAATAACGAGCTGCATACCCATTCCCCCTTCTGATGCTCAAATGTTAATCGAATACCATGTCCATGTGAAATAGTAAGATCCCAAAAAGACCTGGAGGATACATATTTTGAAACAAGGTAGCGTATGACACCTCCATGGGTCATAACAAGAATTTTCTTTTTATTGCCAGGGCTAGTTTCAATCGCTTGCTGAAATAACTCATAAAAAAAGGAATCAATTCTAGATTGGAATACATCAGCTGACTCTCCATTCGGTATGGAATAGACCTCCCAATTCTCCAGCCAGTTCCGATAAGCTATCTGATTCTTTAGCTCGTCATACGTCTTTCCTTCCCAGTCTCCAAAATTAATTTCTCTTAATCTACAATCTATTGAAACCTGTGAGGGAATGCTTAAATATGCTAAGGTCTCCTGACAACGTAGTAAATCACTAGTAAATACATGGTCAAAGTTTAATCTCGATAACACTTTTTGTAGATTATTCAACTGAGAGAGTTCGCTTTTTATTACACCGATGTCAGAATGGCCTAAATACCTTTTCTCCTTATTCCAATTTGTTATCCCATGACGAACGAGATATACATCCATGTGATCACAAGTCCCCATAATTCGCCTCCTTCAATCGCTGTACCTAATAAATCTCCATTCGTCCCCTTAAAAGTATGTTTAATCCAAGCTCCAAATAAGCCAATAAATACAAGGTATGCTGGAAGTAAATATAGAAAGTCGTGAAAGAAGAATAAAAGTACACATACAGGGATTACTGCATACAAACTATCAAGCCGATTTACGTTTTTCTTCCACTCCCATGCTAAGCCATGTTGTTTAGCGGTAGGTAGATAAATCATTAAAACAACGGCTCCTAACCGTGAAAACGCCATGATAAAAAGAATAGAATACAGGGGGAAACCAGATTCAATCAACGAATAAATCAATAATGATTTCCATGCTAGTAAAAAAAGAAGTGAAATGATACCAAAGCTTCCTACATGTGGGTCTTTCATGATCTCCCATTTTCTCTCTAGGGGAGCATTTGAACCTACTGCATCTGCTACATCCATCCAACCATCTAAGTGTAACCCTCCAGTGAGATATACCCATAAAGAAACAATGAGCAATGTCATGATAGGTATAGGAAGATAAAACTGAAATATGTATAAAATGATCGTGATGATAGACCCCAGCAATGCACCGACAAACGGATAACTCCTTAATGCCCATCTACTTGTCTGTTTGGTCCATGGACATTCAAAGGATAGAGGAATTCGTGTTAGAAATTGAACCGCAAGTATAAATCCAAAGAACATTTGCTTCATCAAATTTCTCCCTTCCAATACATTGGAATCCCTGCTTGGACCTGGGCAGCAATGTCTGATTGCTGCACAATCGTTTGATGGAGACGCTGTAAGGTATACATATATCTTTGTACAGCTTCATCAGTGGAAGGAATCCCTTCATTCACATCATTCGAAACAATGAGAAGGTGAAATTGCTTTTCATGTGCAAGATATAACCAGCGATTTACACTGTTTTCTATCCTTTCCATTCTATGTTCAAGCTCGAACATGACATTACTTAACCATATGGTTAAACAGTCTATTAAAATAACATCACCTTTTTTAAATTGTGACAGAATCGGTTCAAGGTGAAAGGACTCTTCAACCGTTTGCCACTCCTTCCCTCGATCTTGCTGATGGAATCGAATCCTTTCTTCCATTTCATCATCACTTTTTTTAGCTGTCGCAATGTAATAAAGAGAACTTCTTTGATGTTTCTCCTTCAATTTATGAAAAAACGAAAGAGCCGTTTGCTCTGCAAAATGACTTTTCCCCGACCTGGCACCACCTGAAATAAAGAGAATCATGACTCATTTCTCCACTTTTGAAGCGCAGCTAGTAACTGTTCATTTTCAAAGTTTGAACGTATGGCAATTCGTAAGAACTCACCATTTAGTCCTTTAAAGTTGTGAGTGTGCCGCGTAAGGATTCCGTGCTCCAATAAAAAGGAATAAAGCTCGTTAGTTCGTTGCGGCTGTTTCTGATCTCGCAAAAGATAAAAGTTTACTTGTGATGGGGAAAGGTAAAATCCTAATGAAGTTAATCTCTTAAACACATTTCTAGATTCCTCTTGCAGCCATGCTCTTGTTTTGTCAACAAAACTACGATCTTCAAGTAATCTCGGAATTAAAGCATCTACTAAAGAGTTAATACTCCAAGGAATTTGTTCGTTTTTCAAAACATTTATGATAGTTGGATGGGCAATTATATATCCGATTCTCAGCCCAGGGATGGTATACATTTTTGTTAAAGAACGTAATAATATTAAATTTGGGTAGGACGATAACCATGGAGTAAGTGTAGGAATGGAAATCGGTAGAAAATCGACAAAGGCTTCATCCACTACTACATATGTACCCGTTTTTTTCCCTACTTCTAACAATAGCTTCAAATCTTTTTCAGCTATGACAGTTCCAGTTGGGTTATTAGGGCGGCAAAGAAACAGAACATCTTTTTTGATAAACTTTTGTTGAATCAATTGGACTGGTAATGTAAATCCACTTTCATGACCTACTAAAATATCTTCCACATCAATATGGTAATGATGACAGGCTCGTTCATATTCCAGGAAGGTAGGGTGAGCAATGAGCGCTTTCCCTTTTTCGAAATATTTTGCTACTAAAAAAATGGCCTCTGCTCCCCCATTGGTTAATAGGATCCTGTCTTGGTCTATACCTTCATGCTCTGCTACCGAAGCGCTACTATTCGAATATGTTGGCTCTGGATAACGTGTGATCGTCTTATAATGTTCTTGTAATGCATCTTGCAACCAGGAAGGAGGTCCAAAAGGGTTTAAGTTTGCGCTAAAATCGAGTAATGCTTTATCTCCTTCAATATGGAAGAGTTTTTTTATTGTTTCAGGTTGTCCGCCATGATTTGGCCATTTCATCATTTCACCTCATTTACGATCTAACTAACAGGAGCAAGCATACACCAATCAGGAAAAATACAATCCATCCTCCATGCATAAAACGAATGGCTTTTTCGATGTCGGAGCACACCAAATTCCTTAAAGGATCTCCCATTTGTGCACGAACTGACTTTCTTCCCCGATAGTAATTGATTCCACCAAGCCGAATTCCGATTAACCCCGCTGCCATTGCCTCTGACCAGCCACTATTTGGACTGGGGTGTTTTCTTGCATCCCTCCACGTTATGTTCCATCCATTTCTCTTTTTAGATCCTTTTATAAAAAAAGCTGCAAGCCACATCGAAAGTGCTGTTAATCTCGCGGGAATCCAGTTTACTAGATCGTCAAACTTGGCTGATGCCCATCCAAATTGCTTGAATCGCTCATCTTTATGTCCAACCATAGAATCTAACGTATTGATGGCGCGGTACACCATAGCAAGTGGTGCTCCTCCGATGATTGCCCAAAATAATGGCGCTGTTATGCCATCGACTGTATTCTCAGCAACAGTCTCAACAGTTCCTCTAACAATTTCACTTTCCGGTAAGCTTTCCGTATCGCGACCTACGATCATACTAAGCTTTAATCTTGCTTCTACTATATTCCCATTCACTAAAGGAACTAGGACTTCTTTTGCGGCAGACGAAAGACCTTTTATCGCAATCGTAGTGGAAATAAGATAGATCTGTGCAAAAACACCAACAACTGGATGTAATTGATAGGCGACAAAGACGAGAAATAAGGAAAGGAAAAAAACGACTAGAACGACTGTTGCGGTAAGGCAAATCCCTTTCCAGACTCTACCTTCTCCTCTATTCCAGCTCTTTTCTAAAAATGTGATTAATTTCCCCATTAGTACAACAGGATGCGGAAGCCACCTAGGATCACCAATCAATAAATCTAATACAATTGCTGCAAATAAAATCGTGCAGAATAAAATTGTTGGTTCATATACCATTACCATCATTTCGATTCCTTTTGAAAGTCCGTTATGAGCTTATTAATTCGGTCTAACTGGATATTTTCTCTCACAACCTTGGCTAATACATCGAATCCTTCTTCTCTTTTTTGGGAAAAAGAGGCTCGGTTCTTGATCGGCTCTAATCCTTTCTTTAACCTTATTTCATTTAGAAAAACCTCACGAAATAGATCATTATTGAAAATACCATGAAAGTACGTTCCGATAATTTGTTTATCCTTTGTTATCGTTCCTTCCCTTCTGTCAGCTAACTGAACAAAATGGTCGCATTCCTCTTCAAAGGACGATTCACCCATATGAATCTCATAACCCGCAACTAGAATGCTTTCCTCGCCAAAACGTGCCATTCCTACAGAATGAACAGTTGTCTTATGTGTGGTCATGGAGGTTTGCATCGGAATGAGCCCTAGTCCTTCTACACTTTTATGTGATGATTCAACTTCGTATGGATCTTCGATACGATTCCCCAACATTTGGTAACCACCACAAATACCAACGATCATCGTATCCTTTTGTGCCAAATCCAATATCCGATTGGCTAGTCCTGTGCTGTGTAAAACCATCATATCCTCAATGGTATTTTTACTCCCAGGTAAAATCAGTAAATCTGGTTCTCCTAAGTCTTCTACAGCTTTTACAAAGCGAACATGACAATCCTTTTCCGCAAATAAAGGATCGATATCAGTAAAATTAGATATCAATGGATGACGTATGACCGCAATATCAATTTCCTTTGAAGCATCGAATTTAGAAGTATAGTTGTTTAACACAACTGAATCCTCTGCCTCAATTAGTAAGTTATCGATAAACGGAACAACACCTAAAATCGGAACGACAGTATATTCTTCAAACCAGGTTAATCCCGGCTGAAGTAATGATACATCACCTCTGAATTTATTAATGATGACTCCAATTACTCTATTTCGATCTTCCGGTTCTAGCAGCTGCAAGGTTCCTACTAAACTGGCAAATACTCCACCCTTTTCAATATCTCCAACTAAAATCACGGGTGCGTTAGCGATTTGGGCAACCCTCATATTGACAAGCTCCCGATCATTTAAATTAATCTCAGCAGGACTGCCTGCTCCCTCAATAACGATCCGGTCATAACGAACAGACAATTTTTCAAATGAATCTCGAATTAATGTTAAGCCTTGTTGAAAAAAGTCCTGTCGGTATTCTCCTGCCTTCATCTTTTTAAATGGCTTTCCATGAACAACAATTTGGGATTCACAGCTACTGCTTGGCTTAATCAAAATGGGATTCATATCCGTTGTTGCAAGAATGCCTGCTGCTTCAGCTTGGACACCCTGTGCACGACCGATTTCTTTCCCATCAAATGTAATATAAGAATTTAAAGCCATGTTTTGTGATTTAAAAGGGGCTGTTTTAAATCCATCCTGAACAAATATCCGGCATAAAGCGGTAACAAGCGCACTTTTGCCGGCATCTGAATGAGTACCTTGAATCATTAAAGGAACAGCTTTCCCCATAAACATTCACTCCTCAATTTTGGGACTTGCCCCTTAAAATTCAATTCCTTTTACAGCTGGTATACCCTCATCGTAGTAATGCTTTTCCACTTCAATAACAGATACCAGATCCGCGATATCTCTAATTTCCCGCTTAGCATCTCTTCCTGTCAAAACGAGATGAACATGAGCTGGTTTATTTTTTATTAGATCAATCACTTCATTTAGTGGTAAAACATCTTCAATAGGAAATGTATCAATTGCTAACGCATTGTTTATTTCATCTAAAATCACTAAATCATATTCTCCGCTCATTACTGTTTCCTTTGCCTTTGACCAACCGGTCTTTAACGCTTCTCTGTGCTCCTCAGGGGTTTTTGTCCAGGTGAATCCTCTTCCTAGCTGTTCCATCTCAATACCAAGTTTACTTAAGGCAATTTGTTCCCCGTATGAACGCTCTGGTGATTTAATAAATTGATAAATCTTTACTTTTAGCCCTCTACCAACTGCTCGTACTGTTAAACCTAATGCAGCTGTCGTTTTTCCTTTACCGTGACCTGTGTACACAAGTGTTAAGCCTTGTTTCCTTTTGTTAACTTGATCCATGTTGGGGCCTCCTAGTTTTGTGAAGTTTTCATTTGTCATTCTTTGAAATTCCTGCTGAGTGAAAGGTTGCCATTTCTTTTAACATTAATGTAGCCGATTGGATAATTGAATGGGAAATGGCTGCTCCTGTTCCTTCTCCAAGTCTTAGTCCTAAATCAATAATGGGCTTCTTCCCTAGTAGTGAAAGTGCGATCTGATGACCAGGTTCAATAGATTGATGTGTGACAATCATATAGTCATCAACACCATGAAAGATTGATTTTGCAACTAAAGCTGCAACGGTACAAATAAATCCATCTACAAGAATCGGTACTCTCTTGCTCGCCGCAGCAAGCATTGCACCTGCTATTCCTGCTATCTCTAGTCCTCCCACTTTAGCAATGATATCGATGGGATCATTTGGATTAGGGCTCCTTCTTTCAAGTGCCTGTTTAATAATTTCAGCTTTATGTACTAATGTTTCATCTGAAATCCCCGTACCTTTACCTACTAGTGAAGAAATATCTCTATTGCTAAGAACAGCTAAGATTGCACTACTTGAAGTCGTATTCCCTATTCCCATCTCGCCGAGTATGAGACACTGTGCCCCTTTTTTGATGATTTGTAAGCCTTGCTGATAGCCTACTTCAATCGCTTGTTCAGCTTCTTCACGGCTCATAGCATTCTCACGATAGAAATTGGCAGTACCATAACGAATCTTTTTATTTATTAGACTCTCATGTTCAATATCGTTTGCTACTCCAATGTCGATTACCTCAAGTAAGGCACCTATTTGTCTACTAAAGACATTTATAGCGGCACCACCGTTTAAAAAATTCCGAACCATCTGTTCTGTCACGGCTTGCGGATAGGCAGAAACACCTTCGTGAGTAATTCCATGATCCGCTGCAAAAACCAGGACTCCAGGTGGTGTTACACTTGGAAATGCTTCATTTTTCATTTCTGCTAGTTTAATCGCCAATTCTTCTAGCCTCCCAAGGCTTCCAATTGGCTTTGTCAACGTATTAATATATTCACTAACCTGTCTGCCCATTTCCTTATTAACTTTTGGAATCGATTCGAAAAGTTGTTTCATCCTATTCTCCCCTTACTAGCTTTAAACTCCAAACATTTTTCAATCCAATTCTCAACCAGCGCCGGATTCGAGCCAAAGTGAAAATGAGTGTAGCCAGCTACTAAATTGTGCTGTAGATATCCTTCCTTGCTTACACCCCGCATCCCTTTCGTTTCATAGGCATGTGGGAGCTTCTCTTCGTTAGGCAAAAAGGAGGAATAATGAAATTCATGCCCTCTTGCACTTTGGTTTTTTAGAATAAAATTGTCATTTAGACCACTAATCTCTCTGTACCCTAAAGCTTGCAAAGATGTTTTCATTTGTACCTTGCCTGGGATTACCCCAATCATTTGATACTTCTTCTTTTTCGTCGTTTCAATGGACTCGGTTAAATACATGAACCCGCCACATTCAGCAAGAGTAGGCAATCCAGCTTCAATTGAATTCTTGATAGAATTCTTTGTCTTTACATTACATTCCAGCACATGAGCGAATTCCTCCGGGAAGCCTCCTCCTATATAAAGGCCATCAACATCTTTTGGCAGTTCTTCATTAGCCAAAGGTGAAAAATATACAATCTCTACACCATTTGCTTCCAACATTTCTAGATTCTCAGGATAATAGAAATTAAAGGCTTCATCCTTTGCAACTGCCATTTTCATGATTTTTTCTTCCTTCTGTTCAAACATGGAGGATGTTTCACTTACAGTTAGCGGCTCAGCTTCAGCTAATTCAAGTAGCTTGTCCATATCAATCGTCTCTAAAACCAAGTCTCCTAATTTATCGAAAAATGGTGTAAGTTCTCCTCGTTCAATGGAAGGAATAAGTCCAAGATGTCTTTCTGGGATTTCAATGTCTAGCTCTCGTTTCAAGTAGCCGATAACAGGAACATGACATTCTTGTTCAATCGCTTTTTTGACAAGCTGAAAATGACCTTCACTCCCAACTTTGTTGGCAATTACTGCTGCAATATTTGGCCCTTCTGCAAACATTTGAAAACCCTTCACAATCGCTGCTGCACTTCGGGCCATACTTTCACAATTGACAACAAGCAATACCGGACTTTTGGTTATTATACTAATCTCTGCAGTACTTCCTTCATTCGTTTCCGGACTTTTCCCATCAAAAAATCCCATAACTCCTTCTATAATCGAAATATCAGCTTCACGACTTCCATGCGTAAAAATATCCAAAACTCTATCATGTGTAAGCATCCAACTGTCTAAATTACGAGAAACTCGATTGGTGACAGCTGTATGATAAGAAGGGTCAATATAGTCAGGTCCGCATTTAAAGCCTTGAACCGTTAAACCACGCTTGATTAACGCTGACATTAAACCAATTGTCAGTGTTGTTTTTCCAACACCGCTTCCCGTACCTGCAACTACAATTCTATTGATGGACATAGCCATTCCTCCGCTTTCTGCTGATTCCTTCTTTACCACTCTTCATAGAAAGTGTACGCTGCGCTATACTTTCTCCTTGAAGGATAATTTGTGGTACTCCAAAAACAGGGTGTTCCATTACAATGGGTGTAGTACCGTAGATGTGTTGAATCAAATCTGCTCGAATGATGTGCTTTGGAGCTCCAGCCGCTACTACTCTCCCATTATGTAACAGGAGCAACCGATTACAATACAGTGCAGCTATATTTAAATCATGCAGAACCGCGATTACGGTCAGATCATCTTCTTGCTGCCATTCTCGAATCCGATCCATCAAAAGTACCTGATGACCAATATCGAGATAGGTGGTCGGTTCATCAAGCATCAGAAGCTTTGGCTGCTGTGCCATTGTCTTTCCAAGAGCTACTCGCTGCCGCTCGCCCCCGCTAAGGCTTTCAAGCAGGCGATCACTTAACTCAGATAACCCCATTTTCTCTATAATGGAATCGATTAGTGGTTCAATCTCTGTTTTTTCTTCACCGAGCCAATTTTGAAAAGGAAACCTCCCCATTTCTATAACCTCTCTTACTGTAAATCCAATTGGAGGTAGAGATTCCTGCTGCAATACTGCCAACCATTTGGCTAGTTCCTTGCGTGTATAAAGTTCAATCCGTTTCCCATTTAATTCAATTCTTCCGGCTGTTGCACGATCCACTCCCGACAATAGCTTTAACAATGTAGACTTGCCGCTACCGTTCGGTCCAATGATCCCCAAGCATTCTCCACGTTTCACAGAAAAGCTAATTTCATCAAGCACAGACTGGTTGTCAAACCGTTTACTTAAGCTTTCCACTTCAATAAACATCCATCAACTTCCCCCTGTCATTTGCTTATTTCTACGAAGCAAGTACGCAAAGAATGGAGCGCCAAGAAATGCGGTCACAACCCCGAGCGGAATCTCCGTTGGGCTAAGTAATGTACGGGCAATCGTATCTGCCCAAAGGACATATATGGCACCAAATATCACGGACAATGGCAGTAATAATCGGTAATCCGGCCCAACTATTAGCCTCACTAAGTGTGGGACGACAAGCCCGACAAAACCAATCGTTCCTACAATTGACACTGCGGCAGAGGTGATTAGGGTGGAAACGACCAACACAACGAGCCGTGTACGTTTAATGTTGACACCCAAATGGGCTGCCTGCCGCTCTCCTAATGCAAATAAATTTAATGTACGTCCATATGACAGCAACACCACTATTCCAATTGCTAAATAAGGCATGAGCACAAAGGTAAATGACCAACCTCTTAAGGCTAAACTCCCCATCAGCCAAAAGACGATTTCATTCACCACCTGATCTGACAATGACACCATAAAGGAAACAAGTGATCCAAGAAAAGCAGAAACGACAACCCCAGATAAAATGATTGTTTCTACTTTAAACTTTCCATGTACATTTGCTAAACGGAGTACAACAAGCAAACTAATCAGGCCTGTCATAAATGCAACCAGTGGTATGGTCCAAATACCAAATAAACTAGTATGAAACCCGAATAGAATTATGAAAGCAGCACCTACCGCTGACCCAGATGCTACCCCTAATGTATACGGGTCAGCTAACGGGTTGCGCAACACTCCTTGAAAGCCAGCACCAGCAAGTGATAAGCATGCTCCAACAAGAATGGCAAGAAAAACCCGTGGCAAACGAACTTTTAAAATGATTTGCTCAGCTGATTCAGGCCAGTTGGAATCTATGAGACTTTGTAAAAAAGGCAGCTGGTGCAAGAGAATTCCCCAAACTTGCGAAAGAGCTAGATTAGCAGTACCAAGCGATAAACTAATGACCACTGAGAAAAGCAGGAGAACGAAACCCGCTCCCCCCCATATTGCTAATCTTCTTTTCATTTCTTAAACGATTCCGGATAAATTGCCACAGCAATTTGCTTCAGTGCATCTGTTATTCTTGGTCCGGGTCTGGACATAATATTTCCTTCAATCCCCGTCAGTCGACCTTCTTGAATGGCTGTAATCTTATCCCAGCCACTTCTAGATTTAATTAATTCCTCTAGCGGTTTGCCAGACTTATCATCAACAACATTAGCGGAATACAAAATGACATCCGGGTTATCCTGAATGATCTTCTCTTCATTGATGGCATTCCAGCCTTCCAGATCTGAAGCAATATTAACGCCGCCAGCCAGCGTAATCAGTTCATCCATAAATTCACCCTTGCCAACCGTCCAGCCTGGAGAAAATTCAATATAGACTTTTTTCTTATCTTCTTCCTTAATTTTTGCAGCAGCTTCTGTGACAGTGCGAATATCTTCCTTCATTTTAGCCACTAGTTCCTCTGCTTTTTCCTGAGTATCTGTTATGATGCCAATTTGGATAATATTATTTAAAATATCCTCCATCTTTTTCGGCTCAGTTTTATATAACTTAAGGTCTAAACCACGAAATTTCTCAGCAATATCATTTTTCATGGAAATGCCACCGATTACTAAATCCGGATTAGCAGCAATAATGGCTTCCTCATTTGGCTTAGTCACCCCGCCTACTTTTGGCTTTGTCGTTGCTTCTTTAGGGTAATCATCATAATCAGATACACCAAAAATTTTATCGCCCAGGCCTAGAGCGAAAAGAATTTCCGTTTCTGATGGAGAGGTAGATACAATACGTTCCGGTGCCTTATCAAAAGTTAATTCAGCACCCGTTGCATCCTTCACTGTAAGCGGGTAAACTGTTTCTTTAACCTTTACCTCTTCAGTTGCTGTTTCGGATTTTTGTTTTTTATCAGCACCTGAAGATTCTTTTGATGTCCCACATGCGCTGATTGTCACCATCATCAATACAGTCAAAATTAATGCCAAAAACTTTCTCATTACTCAATTCTCTTCCCTTCGTTTATAGTTCGAGATGAGCTTGATATCTTGAAGTCTTTCCCATAACAACGAAAAAAGCCCTGCTTCCATTCGGAAACAGGGCGCGCGAAATCAGAAAAAATAAATATATTTATACTGATTATGCCGATCCTTTTCCACGAAGGATTTCGTTGGCAAGCTTAATAGGCAGGTTTCCTGGCTTACGGGTAACGTGACTTCCTCTCCTTCCCATTCCTAAGTTGGAACAGTGGTACTGCGAGGTTATCCCCGAATAACAGTGGCGGGACCGCGCCGGATTCTCACCGACTTCCCTTTTAACCTTATCCAATGATAAGGCACCTACTAGCTATGTAAGATTCAATTGGTCAAGCAAATTACTCAACTAGTATTATAGCAAATACTTCATGATAAGCAAATATTTGGTTTTGCGATATAAGATTAGAATAGACCTGTATCGCCGGTAAACATAAATGGATCCACAAACTAAACTTGAAGAATTTCAAATGCACATTTATAAAAGACCCTTTTACAAAGTACATTTCTTCACAAACTGTATGCTATAATTTGTAGGGTAAAAGAAAGTAAGAGGTGACCATTCTTGGCAATACATGTTGTACTATATCAACCAGAAATTCCGTCTAATACGGCAAATATTGCACGGACGTGTGCCGCAACGGATACAGCCTTGCATTTAATACGGCCGCTTGGCTTTTCAACAGATGAAAAAATGATAAAACAAGCTGGTTTAGATTTCTGGCAGTCTGTAAACATAACGTATTATGACTCATTGGATGACTTTTTTTCAAAAAATCATGGTGAGTTTTACTATATTGAAACGTTTGGTGAAACAGCACATTCATCCTTTGATTTCAGCGATGTTTCAAAGGAACATTATTTTATGTTTGGAAAAGAAACAACGGGTTTACCAAAAGATTTACTAAGAACACATAAAGATCACTTTTTGAGAATACCAATGAATGACCATGTTCGTTCACTGAACCTCTCGAATACAGCTGCGATATTGGTGTATGAGGCTTTGCGACAGCAGGGATTTCCTAATTTAAAATAACAAAATCTTCCTAACTGGAAGATTTTGTTTAATTGTTTAAACTAAGTTAAATATTATTTAAAAAAATTATTATCCACCTAACTTAATCATCTCTAAATGCTTGATTGTTGGACTAAGATTTACTAAAAAGTAAGCTTCTCTCAGCCTTCTAAATGGTGCACTCCCTTGTAAATAAGCTTGGCCACCGGAATAGAGCATGTCGGCATGGACCACTTTCAAGGTCAATTTAGCTATTTCTAATCGTGTTAACAATATTTCCTTCCAAATAAGCGATAGATCTAAAGTATTTGCAAGTTTATATGCTTTTTCGCGGATGCACTGTAGTTCTTCAATCAATTCCTTTGGCTGCGGTTTTAAATGTTGATTAACTTCTACATCCCTGGAATAACACTCTTCCATAGATTTAAGAGAAGCATAAGATACTCCTATTCCCAAAGGAATTTGGTAGAGTGCTAATGTTGGTCGTACTTTTTGTATAAATGAGTCTGCTTCTTCGGCGATAATCCAATCATCTGGAACGTACACATTATGCAAGGAACAAGAGTAAGTTGCACTACCATTTATACCAACAAAATTTGTTTTACTTTCTAACGCTAAACCTTCAATTTTTACAGGTATCATACACATTATTCGCTGGTGGTGATTTAGAGATGCTAGGATAACAAACCAGTGATCGTCCTTCAAATTTGAAACACTAGGCAAACTGCCATTTATGATATATCCCCCATCAACTCTTTCAGCTTTAAGCCTGATAGTTTCCAGCCCAGCATAAAATTTTAATGCGTTTGATAAACCAGTCCCTACCAGTTTATCTCCTGATTCTAATAATGGTAACAAATTTTTATTAATAAAAAAATTGTTGCTCAATCTCACAGACGCTAGACCGGCTAAATGACACCATAATGTAAAAGCTGATGTCATGCAATACTTCGCAGTTTCTTCTATTAAATACATCTCTCTATTATTGACATGTTCCTTTTGTAATCCGTTTGGATGAAAAAAACCTGCTTTACCGACCGAACTCAGAAATTCTTTAGGATAATAAGCATGTTCATCTATTTGCCTGATAAATGGTTGAAGATATTCATCAATGATTTGTTTTAAAACTACCTCTTCTTTATTTGTTATCACATTTGCACCCCTAATCCTGATAGGATATTTCTATTTCCTCCATTCAATGCTCTCTTGCTTCTGTTTGTTAACTATTAAATGGTATATATTCCTTGATAACTCGAATAGTTCTTAGTTGTTCATCCTCTGCACCTTGAACAGGAAGACCGACTTCGATATTTTTTCTTGTGTATACTATATTCTCTTCCGTAATTATTTCACCCGGTATAAAAATTGGGATGCCTGGCGGATAAACCATTACAAATTCTGCAATGATTCTTCCAACAGACTGTTCAAATGGAATCACTTCCGTTTCAGCGTAATAAGCATCCCGTGGTGTTAAAGCCAACGAAGGAATTTCAGGTAACAAGACTGAACTGTTTATATTCATGTCCGCTTGAACTTTATATTCTTGTGACAATACAGTTAATGCTTTTATAAGTGTGTTTAAATCCTCCTGAGTATCTCCAGGTGTTACAATACAAAGGATGTTGTACAAATCGGACAATTCGACTTCAATATTAAATCGATTTCGCAGCCATTTTTCAACATCATATCCTGTAATCCCTAACTCTTTTACAGATATTAAAAGCTTGGTAGGATCCATCGCGACGGCTGCACTTGATTCCAGAATTTCATGCCCCATACAATAAAGATGAGGAATTTCATTAATTTTCGAACGTGTTTCTTCTGCTTTTCGAATCGTGCCCTCCAACAGTGCTTGTCCTTCTGTAGCTAATGATTTTCTGGCTACGTCTAATGATGCCAGTAATAAATAAGAGGTCGAGGTTGTCGTTAACATACTCAGAACCGATTGTACCCGTTTGGGTGAAACAAGTTTTCCCCGTAAATTTAGAATGGAGCTCTGAGTAAGGGAACTGCCTAATTTGTGCACACTTGTTGCAGCCATGTCAGCCCCTGCCTCCATGGCAGATAACGGCAGTTCCTTATGGAAATGAATATGCGCTCCATGGGCTTCATCTACAAGAACCGGAATGTTTCTAGAATGTGCAATGTTGACAATTCTTCTTAAATCCCCAGAGATTCCATAATAGGTTGGATTGATAACAAGAACAGCTTTTGTATCCGGGTGTAAAACTAATGCACTTTCTATGGAATCTGGTGTAATCCCATGAGAGACACCAAACTTGGAATCTACTTCCGGATGAATAAAAATAGGAACTGCACCTGAAAAAACGATCGCACTCATGATTGATTTGTGAACGTTTCGCGGTACCAGAATTTTATCACCCGGTGCGCAAACAGACATAATCATGGCCATTATGGCCCCGCTCGTACCCTGAACAGAGAAAAAGGTATAATCCGCACCGAATGCTTTTGCAGCCAACTCTTGTGACTGTTTGATGATTCCTTTTGGAAGATGTAAGTCATCAAGAGGTCCAATGTTAATTAAATCGATTGAAAGTGCATTTTCACCAATAAATTCTCTAAACTCAGGATCCATTCCATTCCCCTTTTTATGACCGGGAATGTGGAATTGGATTGGATTTTTTTCTGCATGTTTTTTTAAAGCTGTAAATAACGGAGTTTCAAATTGGTTTACCAATCCTTTTCTCACCCTTTCTCATCTTGCAAAGTAAAGTGAATCAGAGTTGTAATAGATGATGAAAGTGTTCTCTTGAAACATACTTTCCTAACCCATCAAGTGTTTCTGTAGCATTAGACATTATTTTCTACTTCCTTTGCCATCACTTCATTTATTCCTAAATATACCAATTCAAAAAGTTCTTCTAAATCCTCTTCTTCCACGCAAGAAAAAGCGATTCTTAATTCAGTTGTGTTAATGGCTATAGTGCCTACTCCATGATGCAATAATCTTCTTCAACTCAATGGCATGTGCATCTGGATAACGATTAAGTCCTGTAAGACTACCAGAGATTGCTTCAATGGCTTTAGGAGATGGTCCGAGGGGATTCTCATTAGATGCTAGTTTTATTACCCTTTTTAATCCAAATTCTTTTTTATCTCGTTCATAACCAATCCCCACAATCAATTTAGTTTTAAATCTAACAACATTTGAATAATTAAATAGACTGGTAAAGATAAAAATTTGTGAACACATTCACACAATAACCTATAATATTAATAGAACGTGTTGTTTACTTCATATACACAATATAAAGGAATTAAAATTTTTTTAATCATCCACTTATACTCTTTTTTAACCATCCATTCCTAAAAAAAGATAGAATACATTCCTGATATAGGAACTTTTTTTAAAAATGTAAATGGATGGTAATAAAAACTGATGATTGGATGATGTAAAAACTGATAATCCTTTATAAAATTAGATTAGTATACAATGGGTCTACTTGAGCAAAACGCAAAAAGGTAAATATTGTATAAGCAAAAGAGGGGAAAACACAGATTACATGTGGAATAGGGGGAATCCATTATCTTTAAAGACTTAAATCATAAAAATATTTCGGCAGGTATGGTTGCGGGAATATTCGTCATAACAGGTCCGACTGCGCTTATATTGGAAGCATCTTCAAACGGAAACTTCAATACAACACAGTCGATCTTATGGATATTTGCAGTCTACGTATTTGGCGGGTTATTTGGAATTATTCTTCCTTTGTATAGTAAAATACCAATTGTTGGAGGCCATACACTTACGGGTGTAGCATTTTTAGCAACGATGACATCTCAGTTTACCTTTAATGAATTAATTGGGGCATATTTAATTTCAGCATTACTAATGGGCATCATTGGATTTCTTGGTTTTTTCTCAAAATTTATTAAGTTAGTGCCTAAAGAAATAATTTCTGCAATGTTGGCAGGAATGATAACCCACTATATGGTGAATTTTATTGTTTCCATAAACACTCTATTTATTGTTGGATTTATTTCTTTAATCACCTTTTTGATTTTTTTGAGATGGAAACTTAAGTTTCCACCTGTTATTTCAGCAATTATTATCGGGTTTATTGTATTGAACCTGTTCTATCCATTGAATAGCATTGAAGGTACTTCAGCAGCGTTTATGCCTAAAATTCAGTTTCCTGACTTTAATACATCTAGTTTCCTTTCAATCGCTATCCCTCTTACTCTTCTAATTCTAAGTAATGATATAGCGGTTGCTATTGGTGCATTGGAACAAAATGATTATCGGGCTCCTATAAATAAAATTATCTCCTTTAGCGGGTTATTTTCATTAATAACTAGCTTTTTTGGAGGTCAATCTGCAAATATCGCAGGTATGGCAACGGCAATCTGTTCAGATAAAGAAGCAGGACCAAAGGAAAAAAGATATATGGGGGCTGTAATAGCTGGTGTTCTTCTTTTAGTTTACGGATTATTTTCCTGGAAATTGGTTCCACTTATTCAAACCTTGCCAAAAGAGTTTATTTCCATAATTGTTGGATTTTCTTTATTAAATGTGTTCGGAAATAGTTTATATCAGGCTTTTTCGAAGCATTCAATAAAAACTAGCACTGTATTTGCCTTTATTATTAGTTTATCCGGCACTACAATTCTAAGTATCAGCGCGCCGGTTTGGTCCTTACTTATAGGTTCATTCATTGCTCGATATATAGAAAATATTACTGAAGAGAAAGGCGAAAAAAGTGTAAACAAAACAGCATAAGTATGAACTGATGCAGCTTAATAAGGAAATTGAAACTGAATTAGAAATGAAAACTACGGACCTCATAAAAAAAATGCAAGAGCTGAAGGTGGCTCTTCAAATTGGGACACACACCCTTAGCCCCTTTTCCAAACCCATCAACGAAAAGGTATGGTTAGCCGCTTTGGGAAAAATGAAAATAAAAGTTAATTATCAGCTTTATTTTGAGACATTACAAAATACTAAAAATAATTATTAAATTATCATGAAAAGAGGCTGACCCCCTTGGCCGGAGTCAACCTTAGATTACCAGTTAAAATTTACCTAATCGACTCTTGTCTTACTAAAGGATTCAACCCAGCAGTTTCCATATAATCTTTTCCCCAGTTATACATAGCATCGAGAATCGGCATCAAGCTTCTTCCTTGTTCAGTAAGGGAGTATTCTACTTTTGGAGGAACCACGGGATAGACTTCGCGTTTTACAATCAAGTCTTCTTCCAGTTCTCGCAATTGATTAACTAGCATTCTCTGCGTGATCCCTGGCATAAGAGCTTTCAGTTCACCAAATCGCTTCGTTCCCTCTTTTCCTAGATGCCATAATATAAGCATCTTCCATTTACCACCGATAACAGAAAGAGTTAATTCTTTTTCACAATTAAACATCTTATCCTGCATTCGCGACATTTCACATCACCTCCATATTTATTATAACCCACAGTATACTTTTTTCACTATATGAAATAAAAGTCTGTACTTGTAATATACTTCCATACATTATATATATACAGTGAATATATAATTCAATTCTGCTGTTCAAGAAAGGGGTTAAAGAATGATGGAACAATTTAAAGCTGAGGTGAGTGGCTTAACTGGTGGAGGAAGCGTTCCAACAACTGTATTTCCCTTTATTTTAAGCAGTTTGTCTTATAGTATACTTTTTAACACTATGTAAAATAAAAGTGCGTACTTTTATTGTTGTTATATACGTTGTATACTTGCTATTGTTCAGCGGGAGAATATGATATCCCTTATTGCTGGCCGGTACAGATAATGCACTATAAGGATATTTTACTGTAAAAGTATTATTACTCTTTGGAGATATTATCACTGTACAACAATAAAAAAAAATTATAGGAGTGAATATAGATGGAATTACAATTAGCATTAGATTTAGTTAATATCCCAGAAGCAATTGAGCTGGTAAAAGAAGTAGAGGAACATATTGATATCGTTGAAATTGGTACACCGGTTGTAATTAACGAAGGTCTTCATGCTGTAAAAGCAGTTAAAAAAGCATTCCCTAACTTAAAGGTATTAGCAGACCTAAAAATCATGGATGCAGCTGGTTATGAAGTAATGAAAGCTTCTGAAGCAGGTGCAGATATCGTCACAATACTTGGAACTGCGGAAGATATGTCAATCAAAGGTGCTGTTGAAGAAGCGAAAAAACAAGGTAAAAAAATCCTTGTTGATATGATTGCTGTAAAAGACCTTGCTGGACGTGCAAAAGAAGTGGACGCTATGGGTGTTGATTATATTTGTGTGCACACTGGCTACGATCTTCAAGCTGTTGGAAAGAACTCTTTTGAAGATTTACAAACCATCAAAGGTGTTGTAAAAAATGCTAAAACTGCAATCGCAGGTGGTATAAAGTTAGACACACTTCCAGAAGTCATCAAAGTACAACCAGACCTTGTCATTGTAGGTGGCGGGATTACTGGACAAGCTGATAAAAAAGCTGCTGCTGCCAAAATGCAAAAAATGATTAATCAAGGGTAATTCAGATCATGAATACAACTCAATACGTAGCTGAAATCATAAAAGAGTTAAATCGCTCCGTAGATTTAATTTCGATTGATGAAGCTGAAAAATTAGTTAATGGGATACTTGAATCAAAAAAAATCTTTGTTGCAGGCGCAGGTAGATCTGGATTTATGGCTAAATCATTTGCTATGCGAATGATGCACATGGGGATTGATGCCTTTGTGATTGGCGAAACAGTAACCCCTAACTTTGAAAAAGATGACATCTTAATCATTGGATCAGGTTCAGGAGAAACGAAAGGTTTAGTTTCCATGGCTGGGAAAGCAAAAAGCATCGGTGGGACGATTGCAGCTGTAACCATTTTCCCTGAGTCCACTATTGGACAATTAGCGGATATCACAATTAAGTTGCCTGGCTCACCTAAAGATCAGTCGGAGAGTGATTTTAGGACGATTCAACCAATGGGCTCATTATTTGAGCAAACACTTTTACTATTTTACGACGCTGTGATTCTTCGGTTCATGGAGAAAAAAGGTTTGGATACCAATAAGATGTACGGTAGACACGCCAACTTAGAATAAATATATTATTCCTCGAGTTCTAAATAGGAAAGACCGCAAGCTGTTTCCATGCAAGATTGCGGTCTTTCTGTTAGAATGTACTACTTCAATTTGTAATAATTTTAGGAGTGAAAAAATGATTTCTTTAAATGGAAAAACTGCAATAGTTACTGGCGCAGGAAGAGGCATTGGACGTGCTACTGCTATCGCCTTAGCAAAAGAAGGAGTTCATTTAGGCCTAATCGGCTTAAATATGTCTAATCTAGAAAAGGTAGCTGCTGAGCTAGCACAATTTGATGTAAAGGTTTCTGCAGCAACAGCAGATGTGACCGATCTTGAATCCGTTACCCATGCTGTTGAACATATCAAATCAGACTTAGGCCCAATTGATATCCTAATCAACAATGCTGGTGTTGCTAAATTTGGTGGGTTCCTTGAACTAACACCTGAAGAATGGGAAAAAATCATCCAAGTCAATTTAATGGGTGTGTATAATGTAACAAGAGCAGTATTACCAGGAATGATCGAAAGAAAATCAGGGGATATCATCAATATCTCTTCATCTGCTGGCCAAAAAGGTGCTCCTGTTACAAGTGCTTACAGTGCTTCTAAATTCGCTGTTTTAGGGCTAACAGAATCACTTATGCTAGAAGTAAGAAAACATAATGTCCGTGTTACTGCTTTAACACCAAGTACGGTCGTTACAGATTTAGCCATTGATACAAATCTTGTTAAAGGCAATGAAGAAAACGTGATGCACCCAGAAGACCTTGCAGAATTAGTCGTGGCTAGTTTAAAATTTAATCCAAGAGTATTCGTAAAAACAGCTGGATTATGGTCAACAAATCCATCATAAAACGAAGCAGATCCGTTTGGGTCTGCTTTTTTAGTTGGTACGAACTTCTCCTATATGTATCAGTGATACAAGGACAAAAAGACAGAAAGATACAAAAATACTCTCTTATAGTAATTTCTATATAATGTCCAAAGGCATTTTTCTAGTCGGTTGCGGAAATACTTCATCAAGTCTATTTAAATCCTCTTTTGTTAATTCAATAATAGTAGCTTCCGCATTTGCTAGTACATGTTCTTCTTGAACAGCTTTTGGAATAGCTAGACAATTGTTAGAACGGATTGTCCAAGCGAGAGCGATTTGTAAGGGTTGTACAGCGTATTTTTCTGCAATCTCTTTAATGGTTGGATCCGTTAACAGTTGTCTTCTTAAAGAACCTCCTTGAGCTAGCGGGCTATATGCCATAATAGGCATGTTATGTTCTCGCTGCCATGGTAAGAGATCATAATCTATACCCCTTGAACCAAGATGGTATAACACTTGATTAGTCATACAATTTTTTCCCTTAGGGGTGTTCCATAACTCTTTCATATCATCGGTATCAAAATTGGAGACTCCCCACCTTACTATTTTTCCTTCCTTGCGTAGCTTTTCCATTCCTTCAATGGTTTCTGCTAATGGCACACGTCCTCGCCAGTGTAAAAGGTACAAATCAAGATAATCGGTTCCCAGCCTATTTAAACTGTTTTCACACGCTTTGGCAATCATATCTAATCCTGCATGATGAGGATACACCTTTGATACTAAAAAGACGTCATCTCTACGTCCTTTAATTGCTTCACCTACTAAGCGTTCAGAATTGCCATCACTATACATTTCCGCCGTATCTATTAGTTTCATGCCTAATTCTATTCCGAGTTGTAAAGCTTTGATTTCCCTTTCTCTCATTTGAGGATTTTCTCCCATGTACCAAGTTCCTTGTCCTATTCTTGGTAGAGAAGTTCCATCAGGCAATGTAACTACACGACTTTCAAGGGAATTTTTTATTTTTGTTAATTTATTTTCGTCCTGTACACTCATTAAAAATCAACACTTCCTTTTGTATCTTTTTATGTACCTAATAACAAAAAAGGCGGCAATACTCTTTTGCAGTATTGCCACCAGTAAATTACTTAATTCTTACCTTATTTCTATTTTAGTTAGAACCGCTGCTTGGCAGGGTGATAAGCTTCCGTTCAACATCCATTTAGGCCATTATACTAAGTGGGCTCCACCATCAATAAGAACAGCTGTCCCAGTAGTAAAACCATTTTTAGCAAGGTATACATAGGTTTCAGCTATGTCTTCCGGCTTTGCAATCCGTCCAACAGGGAGCTGTTGTGCAATACCGTTGAACAGTGCTTTCCTCTGATCATCTGGCATTCCAGCATAGATTGGAGTGTCTACAATTCCAGGTGAAACCACGTTTACCCTAATAGGGGCTAGGTCTACGGAAAGTCCTCGAACCAATCCTTCAATGGCTGAATTGATTGCCGCTAACGTAGTAGCGCCTTGAGGAGGACGAACGCCATATACACCAGAGGTTAAGGTGATTGAGCTCTCATTGTTTAAATATGGAAGTGCTGAACGGACGGTAATATATTGCCCCCAGAACTTACTATCAAACGCCTCTTTAGCACTTGCCACAGGCAATTCGCTAAAGTGCCCCATTGCGCCTTCTCCTGCTGTTACCACAAGGTGGTCAAATTTTCCAACCTTGCTGAAAAATTCTGCTACTTTTTCTTCGCTTCGAAAATCGATTTCAATTCCTTCTACATTGCCACCAAGAACTTGTTTTGCTTCATTTAATTTGGAAACAGAACGGCTGGCAATAATCACTTGAGCAGATTGATCGAGAAACGCTTTGGCAGTTGCTAAACCAATACCAGAAGTACCCCCTAAAACAACTACTCTTTTACCATTTAATGACATAGTAAAAACCCTTCCTTCTTAAAACCTTTTTTGTATTGAAATTCATTGTGAAATATTAATTTCTAAAACGATACTATTCAGTACCTTACGCTATTATTCAGCTAATAATTTTAAGGATTCACGATTAAAGGCAGGAATGTCATCCGGAAAACGGCTTGTTACAATATTATTGCTTACCACAACTTCTTCATCTTTGTAGTTAGCACCTGCATTTTTGAGATCGTTCCTTATTGATTTGAAACCTGTTATGTCGACGCCTTTTAATAGGTCTGTATCAATTAATACTTGTGGGCCATGGCAAATGGCAAAAACAGGTTTACCTTCTTGTATAAATGATTTTGCGAATTCACCAAAACGGTCGTCTTCACGTAATAAATCAGGAGAGAAGCCGCCAGGAATTAGTAAAGCATCAAAGTCTTGAGGATTAACTTCCCCAATTCCTTTATCTATTTTTACTGTTTCACCTTTTTTACCAGTAATATCTTTTCCAGCCTGTATGTCGATTGTGATCACTTGATGACCAGCATCTTTAAATGCTTGTGCTGGTTCTGTGAATTCTACATCTTCAAATAAGTCTGTTATTAGTGTAGCGATTTTTTTGCTCATTATGATAAGCTCCCTTAAAATTGTAAAAGCATTGTGGTATTATTCCCATTTAACACAATAAATACAAGTAATCTACTGTGTTTAGTATATGTTACTGCTAGATATATGGGGGTATAAAAATATTTAGTATCGCTCTGTCACGTGTTTAATGATGGTGATGCTCTTTGGAAGAATTCGTGATGTCAAATCCTGCTTGCGGCACATAGAAATACTTGATCCAGACCCCATCTAAAAACGGTTCTCTTTTATCAAGTAAAACATCAATGTCTTTGTCTGTTTTCACAATTTCATCGTGTTCTGTAGAAGTATCAAGCTTTATATCGTAATGGGCATGGTCCCCATGGTCCAGTGTAACGTATACCCGAACCATTTTCCCATCAGCCTCTTCACTTTCCAACATTTGTTTCAGCACTTTAGCAGCATTCCGGTTAATTTTGCATTGCATAATTTATGTCTCCTATTCTAATCATTTTTATATTTTTAAAATACACCATAATCCAATAAATCCCCTTTGTTAAAGAATCCTGTAAAATCTAGCGGTTTCAGGTCATGTTGTCAACGTTTTAAGAAATTCACAAAAGGATTTCCCTTGCTTCCTTTTTAACTTTCGTTTTTTGTAATCTCTGCCAGAATTTCATACGAACGGAGGCGGGCTTTGTGGTCGAAAACTTGGGCAATGGCCATGATTTCATCAGCCTGGCTCTCCTCCAAAAATGTATGCAGCTTGTCCTTTACCGTCTGCTGGCTGCCAACAATCGATGAGCCTAATTGCTGCTCGAGAGCCTTTAATTGGTAGCTGGTGGCCACTTCGGATATGTCATCTACCGGTGGTTGAAGCGGTGTAAGGTTGCCACTCATCAGATTCAAAAATTGCTGCTGTATTGTTGTAAAAAGGCGCTTTGCCTCTTTATCCGTTTCTGATGCAATGATATTCAATGCCACCATCGCATACGGCTTATCGAGAACTTTCGAAGGCTTAAACGCCTTGCGATAGATCTGTAGAGCACCCAGAGTGTTAAGTGGCGAGAAATGGGCGGCAAACGCGAATGGCAAACCCAGTTCTCCGGCCAGCTGCGCACTGAAGCCGCTTGAACCCAGCAGCCAGATTGGAATATTCAAACCTTCACCTGGAATCGCTTTTATAGGGTTCCCTTGTGCCAGGGATGGATCAAAGTAACCGCGGAGTTCCGCTAATTGCTCAGGAAAGTCATCTCCGGTACTTCCCAAGTCGCGTCTCAATGCACGAGCGGTCCCCTGATCTGTACCAGGTGCCCGCCCCAGACCAAGGTCAATTCGCCCAGGATATAATGATTCAAGAGTGCCAAACTGCTCAGCGATGACGAGCGGTGCGTGATTCGGCAGCATGATTCCTCCTGAACCAATCCTGATTTTTGATGTACCGGCTGCCACATGGGACATCACCACAGAAGTGGCGGAACTAGCGATAAACGGCATATTATGATGTTCAGCGAGCCAAAAACGGTTGTAACCAAGTTTTTCAGCAAGCTGTGCGAGTTCCAATGTATGGCGGAAAGAGTCGGCTGGAGTACTTCCGGCTGTTATCGGTGAAAGATCAAGCACCGAGAATGGAATTTCGTTTAGTTTTTTTGCATGTTTAGACATAAGTTCATCTTCTTCCCTTATCTAATTTTTTTATAAACTAATCTCATACTGGAATTTCATGAGTCGGAAAGTAAGGCCGCACAAACTCTCCAAGCTCCTGTATGACTTCCTCGGGAGGGCGCTTTGAAAAATACAATACAAATGCCAGGTGATTGACACCAATGGATTGAAATTGATATAGAATTTCTAATAACTGTTTGCGCCCTACACGAAATCCTAACGGAATCGGAACAGGAGACGCATCGGGATTTTCCGATAAATCGATAAATAAAGTCTGAGTGAAAGGTTTAAACACTCCTGGGGCGTGAATTTCCGACAACTCGCGGTACTCGTTAATCAATTGAGTTTGTTGTGGGATAATCCTCGGGTACTGGATCCAGCCGTCCCCATTCTGGGCGATCCATTCAATCGATTGATTGCTGAATCCTGTCACCATGGTCGGAATCGAAGAAAAAGGCTTGGGGATCATTCTCATATCCGTTCCTTCGATGACGCCTAAATCGCTGTTGATTGTCGGACTATCCTCCTTTAACAGCCGTTCAAGGAATGCATAATTCTTTTTAAACAGCCCTTCACTTTCGAGCTTGGATATTCCCAAAGCTGTGAAATCTTTATCCCGGTCTCCTGAAGCCACTCCCATGATCAGGCGTTCGGGAAACAACCGGTCAACAGATGATGCTTCCTTTGCCACTCGGACAGGATGGCGCAGCGGGAGAACCACACTCGCCGTTCCAAGTGCAATATCCTTGGTATGGGCCGCAAGATAGGTCAAATAAATCCATACATCATACATTTGACCATTATCATCAATATTCAAATTCTGAATCGTAACGTCCCGAAGCCACAATGCCGGGAAACCATGATAAACTCACTTCAATTCAATTCTCCTTAAATTTTTGTGCCGATGTATTTTTCGAACTTTTTAATCGTCTCCTCATTACGGCGATAATACGTCCATTGTCCGATTCGCTTCATTTCAACCAGCCCGCTTTGCAGCAGAATCGATAAATACTGTGAAGTAGTGGATTGCGAAATCCCGGCCTTGCTTCGGATATCCCCTACGCAAACCCCGCCTTCAAATCCTTCATCAGCAAAAATATGGGCTTGCGGTGAAAAATGACTGTAGGGATCTTTTAACATTTGAAGAATGCTCACCCTCGTCTGGTTCGACAATGCCTTAAAAATTTCAACGGCTTGTTCATCATTTAAGCGTTCCAATTCCTGCTTCAATGTCATTGCCTCTTTCTATATCGATTATCACTATCCCAATGGAAGCTGGATAGATGATCTGAAAGAATCACGCCAAATCGGTAATTCGCGATATTAATATATTAGCCATCTGGTCCGTCCAAATCAAATGATATGTTTCGAAGAAAATACGGCGAAAAGCTCCCATCTTAAAAAAGACCACTTAAAAACCTACATATAACACCCTATTATATATGGCAACTTTCCATTCATGACCCTTAGAACACTTCCAAAAGACCTTTTTCTGACTGGCAATTGTCAGTTCGTCTGGTTTTATGTGCTTCTTTTATACGTCTATACTATTTGAAATAGTTAACTTTTGGAGATGCTCAGAACTAAGACTATAGGAAGCAACTTTCTTCTTCCATTGCTTTACTACATCAACGCGATCATTGTAACAATATAAGAAGAGATTTACCTCTTTTTTCTTCCTTTTTACGTTTATAATAAACGGAATAACATTAGTCTCTGGATGTAGAAATAATTTCTCATTGCCTGGAAATATTGGATATTTTTTTAAAAAGTTAGCCTCATTAAAATAATTAATCAAACTAATTTTTTCCACCTCTTCTAGGTACTTTCCATTAAATGTTATTGTAATATTTTTTGAATCAAGTTGTGGATGTAGTGCAAATTTGCTTACAACCCAACCTACAACTGCACTTGGGGGACTCATTAATAATTTGAAAGTTACACCAATCACTATAATAACAGCAGCCGTCCATGTCATTTCATATCTACTCCTTGATAAATATCTGGTTTACCTCAAGCTCTTATTTTAAAAATTAATAGATTAAGAATCTTAAAATTTTCAACAAAGTAGTTGTCATTAAAGGAATTTAAGCGCAGCTGCAAACCTTTTGATTCCTTCATGTATGGATTCTTCATCTTCCCTTGCAAAAGTAAAACGGACGAATCCCTTTTTAGAACCCATGGTTGAACCTGGGACAAAAATGACTCCTCTTTTGATTGATTCCTCAAGCAATTGCATTTCATTATAGTCTTTTTTCACATTGCACCATAGATGAATTCCTCCTTGAGGGATGAAAAATTCCACTTGATCCGCTAAAAAATAATTTAGGGAGGTGACAATTTGATTCCTTCGTTTCTCTAATTCCTTTACCAATCCTTTGATATGTGAATTGAAATTTTCCGATTCTAGAAAATCATTGGCAATCCATTGAGTATAACTTGCATGCCCGAAGTCAATTTGTTGTTTCGCATCTGATAATCTTTCAATAACCGGTCTTGGTCCAATAATCCAGCCAATTCTTAACCCAGAAGCGACGATTTTTGATAAGGAGCTAATATATAATACATTTCCGTGGATATCCATCGATTTTAATGTTGAGACTTCTTCTCCTGTAAAAGAAGTTAAACTATATGGATCATCCTCGACTACGGGAATCCCGTATTCAGAAGATATGTCTAAAATAGCTTTCCTCTTAGTTTCACTAAGCAGAGTTCCTGTCGGGTTTTGATAAGACGGATTCAAAAATATCATTCTGATTCGGTGTTTTTTATATAATGTCAGCAAATCATCCGGTTCAATACCATCCTTGCCTACTGGTAAATAATACGGTTTAATTCCTGCTGATTTAAATATTGGAAGATTGTAATTGTAAGAGGGATCCTCTAAAGCAACTGCATCTCCTGGTTTTAACAGACATTGAACAACTAAGTGCAACGCTTGTTGTGCTCCAGATGTAATTAAAATAGAAGAAGGATTTGTTTCAATTTTACGAAACTGCTTAACATGCTTTGTAATGGTACCCCTTAATAGCTCGTTCCCCTGTGGATGATCATATCCTAAGCTTCCAATAAATGATCTAGTTGAGGTAATCTCACGTAAGAATTTCAGAGGAAAAAGATCTTCCGACAGTTCCCCGCTCGCAAGATTGATCAACTTATGTTCTACTGCTTCTTTTCGAATCCTTTGTATTACAGGTTGATTTGGTAAAAACGAGCCAGCCTCGACATACCTGTTCCAACTCGGTATACGCTTCTTGGTAATTCCCCAAATATCTTTACTAATTGTCGTCCCGCTTCCCCTATTTCTTTGAATGAGTCCATTTGATTCCAATTCGTCATATGCAGCAACCACTGTACTTCTGTTTACATTAAGTTCCTTAGCTAAATTTCTTTCGGAAGGTAGTGGTTTATCAGGGGGAAAAGTACCATCTGCAATTCCATTTTCGATAAATTCTGCAAGCTGCTTATAAATAGCTTTTTTGGCGTTTCGATCTGGTTTCCAATCCATATTCAACATTCCTTATTTAGTGATTATTCGTGATCTTATTATTCTTCTTTTTTTTCAGGAAAAATCTTTTATTATAAAAAAACCTATCGTCTACGACAATAGGCATTTTTATTAGGTAAAAAACACAATAAATATTCCAAGAGCTATTAAAATTAGTGGAATAGAAATAGCATAAATCAACGTCAAATTTGTTGTGTTTCTTTTTGTGGAACTACTATAATTATCGTCAGCCTTTCCAGCGATAAATAATGTTGAAATAATTGCGATTAAGATGACAACGATTACCAAGGTAATTAATATCTTCATATAACACCTCTTATGAATAAAATATAGATATATTAATGATTGTAGTTGGACCACTAAAGTCCTATTTTATTTGTCTTATTATTAGGAATATCACTTTTAAAATTATAATATATGGAGTTTATCTAATGACCATCCAATTATCCTTAAATTCAACCATCCACTTTATCGAAATCATAATTACATTTAAAACTAAACTTCCAATGGGTGATTTTATAACAGTTAGTTTTTATTTATAATCAATAAAAGTTTTAATAATTCCAGGTTAGGTTTTCTAAAAGATAAAAAAGGCTGTATAATACAAAAGTTAAGATGAAATTTTATGACCTATTTTGTTTAATCGATGTTTCTCCGGTTATATAAAACTATAAGAATTAAAGAGGTTAGGACATGGGAAGATATAAAATCGGTTATCGCACATTAAAGACAGCCATTGGCACGGCAGCAGCGATCATCATTGCTCAATTTTTCGGCTTAGATTTTTTTGCTTCTGCCGGCATTATAACGATTTTATGTATACAAAACTCCAAGAAAAAATCCCTTAAAACCGCGTATGCCCGTTTTATCGCTTGTATTCTCGGCATTGGCTTTTCCTTTATATTCTTTGAAGGGATCGCCTACCATCCTCTCGTTATTGGATTATTACTTTTGCTATTCATACCGGTTACTGTTCTTTTTAAGGTCTCCGAGGGCGTGGTAACGAGCTCCGTCATCATTCTCCATATCTACTCAGGGCACCAAATAACGACGGGGATCGTTTTAAACGAGGTCTCTCTTATTGTCATTGGCATAGGAACTGCCCTTCTAGTCAACTTGTATATGCCAAGTCTAGATTCCAAGCTAAAGCAGTATCAAGTAGAAATTGAGAAAAATTTTCGCAAAATTTTTGAGGAAATGGTATCTTATTTACGGACAAATGAAAGCCGTTGGATGGGGAATGAAATTACGGAGACGGCCGGCTTGCTGGAAGAAGCTAAAAGTTTGGCGTTTAGAAATGTAGAGAATCATTTTTTACGTTCAGAAAATTACTTTTATCATTATTTTCAAATACGTGAAAAACAATTTGAAATTATTGAACGGGTCTTACCGATCGTGACATCCATTGAACCGTTAGTCAAACAGAGGTATATGATTGCAGATTTTCTTGAAGTAGTAAGCAGTTATATTCACCCGGGGAACACGGCACAACAGTTGTTATTTCGTTTATATGATTTACAGACCCAATTTAAGGATGAACCTCTCCCGGAATCACGGGAGGAATTTGAGGCCAGGGCTCAATTATTTCAATTGATAAAAGAGATGGAACAGTATCTACTGATAAAGAAATCTTTAAAAGTAAAATCGAAAGTAATTACCAACCACTTAATAACCGAAAAATAAAAACGTAAATAAACTGGAAATGATGGTTTAAGGAAGAACCCTCCCCCTTATTGACAGGGTGAGGGTTCTTGTATTTTTTTCTATTTATTGACTTTAAGTTTATAGGAAGTATTTTTAAAAAGGGCCGTAAGAAAAGCAATGCTGAAAAAATGTATTGCTTTTCTTCAATTCTTGCACCCTTTAGTTGAACAAGAACTCACAGTGAAAAGGTATTTAATTGATATTCGAATACGAAGAAACACCAATTCTACGGTGTTTCTTCCTAATCTTTCAAAGAAAAAATAAATTCTTAACAGAGCCTTATCTTAAAATGTCCTCAATTCGAGCGAGGGTTTCAGCATTTAACTTTACGCCTGATGCTTTTACATTTTCCTCCAACTGTTCAGGGCGACTTGCCCCTACAAGAGCACTGGAGACATTTTGTTGTCGTAAAATCCACGATAGTGCCAGGGTGACAAGTGACATGTCATTTTCTTTGGCGACCTCTTTTAGTAATTCCACTTTATCAAGATTATCCTCAGTGAGTAATCCAAAAAGATTACTGAATTTTTCTTGTGATGCACGGCTTCCTGCAGGAGCCTGAGAACCCTTCTGATATTTACCAGTTAAAACACCCTGGGCAAGAGGAGACCAAACGACTTGGCCAATGCCATGTTTTTCACATACTGGGATGACGTCCTTTTCAATATACCGTTGAAGCATGCTGTATTGTGGCTGATTCACAACAATTCGGTCAAGGAGCTTTTTGTCTGCAAGATGAACTGCTTCAGTAATTTGCTCAGCTGTCCATTCACTAACCCCGATATATAATACTTTTCCTTGGCGTACAAGGTCATCTAAAGCCCGCAATGTTTCATCGAGCGGCGTTTCCTGGTCAAAACGATGACAATAATAAATATCCACATAATCGGTGTTCAGGCGTTTTAGACTCGCATGACATTGTTCCATTACATGTTTTCGGGATAACCCACGATCGTTCGGCCCATCACCCATTGGCCAGAATACCTTTGTGGCTAAAACATAGGAATCACGTACGAACTTCTTTAGGGCTTTTCCGACTACAATTTCTGCTTCCCCGCGCATATAAACATTGGCAGTATCAAAAAAGTTTATCCCAAGGTCATAGGCTTTATCGATTGAAGCTGTAGCATTTTGTTCCTCTACATACCCACCATAAGTAAGCCAGCTGCCTAAACTTATTTCACTCACTTTTAGTCCTGTTTTTCCTAAACGACGGTATTCCATGATTATCCCTCCCAAATAATTTCGTGACACAAAATAAAAATACTATATGTTTAATCTCTATGTCCAATATTTTGTAACTTGTTCCAAAATAAAGAAAAAGCCAAAATGAATGGGCTTTTTGCATTACACCAAATCCATTTCTGTTGTTTAAGGAACCTGCCTGTTAGTTGAAGAAGTAAAGCTGCCGCATTTGCACAGCATCTATACAACAAGATAGCCGTTTGTGCAATAAAAATGACCTTACCTCCTTAAGGCAAAGTCATTTCATGCTTCTTAATTCATTTGATTTAATACTATGTTGTTCAATCTTTTGGAACAATTTATTTCGAATTTCTTTATCAATGCAACCATCAAGCAATATTTTATTGTACTTAATATGGAATTGATGCCAAGCTATACTATAAGTAACAAAAAATTTCATATCAAATCCACTTTAATATATAGTTTTCTTGCAATTGTTCTAAGCGTTTTTGCTGATACCACTCAACAACTTTCAGTTGCTTTGCAGTGAGGTAACCTTCTTTACTTCTCGGTGCATTTTTTCTCAAATGTGACCGAAAAAGGTGGTTTAAATGCTTGAGATAGTAGTTTGTAAGAGTAATTTTTTCAAGGTCAGGACAGTCATTTACAACTCTTGTGAGCAGCTCTGATAATCACCCCTGGCATATGATCCAACAACTGCTACTCAGGTAAAAACTATTTAATCACTCTGTCGATTGGACTTGAGAAGACTTTTGTACTTGTGTTACGGCGGTTAAAGCAGATGAAATTTCGTTTGATGCCTGTTTAATCGCCTCCTGGGCGAGTGTAGGATCGGAATTTGCCTTTTCAATTGCTTTTGTTAATAAGTCCTGTGTGAGTGTTACATTTGCTTTTGCTTGATTTAGTTGATTTACATCAATTTGAGTCATAAGAATCTCTCTCCTTTTATTTTGAATACTTCTATATAATCACCTTACATTTTATTTTTATTTATGGAAAAAACTACATCAAAATTGTAATAGTGTTTAGTATTTTTGTTTTAATTCTTATAACTAAGTTAAAAACTAATATTCATTTATATCATTAAAATGTACTAATATTTCTTCCCTAGTTCCCTTCTTAGCAAACAAACAAGTAAAACAATTAATTACATTTCAAAAAATTTATGTCTTTCTACCTTACAAACCCTAAGAGAAAAATTTTTATACCATTCTATTTTTCCTTTTTCTTGTGCCATTCTATGGGCTGAATTTTCCTTCCAATCTTTTATGGATTCTAAAGAGTCCCAATATGAAACTGTAATTCCTAACTCCCCATCACGAGCACTTTCTACCCCTAAGAATCCCTTCTGCTGAGAAGCTAACTCAACCATTTTGTCCGCCATTTTTCCATAACCTCTGTCACCCTCAGTTCGCTGTGATGCAAAAATTACTGCGTAATAAGGTGGTTCAGGAGTTTTTGCAATTCCACTCATATTTCATTCCCCCAAATTCACTGATTTCTTAAATTCTTACTTTTTCATTATAAAATTTTATTACACTAAACTTTGTTACTTGAATAAGAAAATAGCATTACCCCATTGTTGAAGTAATGTCCCCTTTAAGTGTATTTTTCACAAATTTTTATTATAAAAAATGCTGCCATTAGCGTGAAGATGCTGTGATAGGTGATGCTTCAAATGAATTAGAATGATAACCATTGTAGTGTTCCAATATCACTTTATTGTCCTTTAGAATATACAATGCAAAAGCACTACTCTTATTTTTTTCATTTATGATCTCTACCCAAGAAATCAATTATTCAAGCTTCTCCAAAGTTTCTACTCCTTTTTCCCCTTCAGACTGCAGTTATCTCTATTTATTCGCTAAAGGTAATTACAATCCTTCTTTCATTAATCTGGCCCTATAGAGTTGAAGAAGCACCTTCTTATTTGCTGCACATTTTCTCTGAATTGCACAATAATAATAGTCCTGTTTAAAATTAGGAAGCTGCTTGAGTCATGCGTGTACATATATTTTCATAAAATTACAGCCTTTAATTTCTTGATTTTCAGATATATAGTTACTGGGTAATAACTATTTAAGGAGTGTCTCAAATGTTTATTAAACTAAAAAAAGAACAACAAGAATTAATGATTTCTGACATCCAATATTTCTTTTCTCAAGAAAGAGATGAAGAAATAACTGAATTTGCTGCAGAAAGGGTATTAGATTTCATTAAGGAGAAGCTTGCTCCTCACTTTTACAACGCTGCTGTCTTGGATGTTAAACATGTAGTTGAACAGCAATTTTCTTCTCTTGAAGATGAAATCCTAACACTTGAACGTCCGATTAAAAGATAAATAATTATACAGAGTGGAATATTTCATTTTCCACTCTTTTATGTCGATTTTGGTGTCAAATGCACCGTTGATCATTAATTGCATCTTCAGCTCAACTCCCGTTACTGAATAATAAAAAAGCGTTTTTTTATTGAAGATTTGCACCCGTTCAATAAGGCGAATTCAATACTCCTCTTCGGTATCAAATAAATAACTAATAAACTCTTCGTGTAATGCGGTTTCTCTTTGAAGTGACTCCCTCGTGTCTCTATCCCCGTATAAATTACACTATTCTTATCCATAGCATCAATTAAAGAAACCTTCATGTTTTTACACAGCCTTTTAGCCTGTTTTACAATATAATCTTGTATTTTTTTTTGAAATTCCTTGTTGTACTAACCTGCCCCCTATTAGTGGAACAAGAAAAAGAGTCGCAACTTCGACTCTTCGTTATTGATTATAAGGTTCCTGTTCAATTCTTTGATGAACTAGCACAGTTTGATGGTAGTTTATATCCAGACTGAACAGCTGGTGAAGTAACTGCTAAAGGCGATCAAGAAGCGGCATAATTACTTTGCTGTAACTAACCTGCTCAGTCCTCATATATGACGACCTTCAAATGGAACTGTATCGGATAAACTTTATTGTTTTTCCTTTGCTTTCCAAATCAATTCTGGAATTAATGGAAGATTATGAAGCGAAACACCAGCTGCTAAGGACAACGCATTCCCTAGTGCCCCAGGCATTCCCATTAAACCTAGTTCTCCTATTCCACGAGCTCCATATGGTGCATCAATCTGTGGATTTTCAACAAAACCAACCAAGTAATTAGGATTCTCTCCATAGCGAAGTGGACGATACGTCCGAAGCTGCGGATTCAAAACCCTCCCTAAATCATCAAAGTAAAATGTTTCTCTTCCAGCGAATGCCAGCCCCATACTCATTGCTCCCATAACCTGACCTAATGCGGTTTTTTCATTCAACACCCTGCCAGCATCCACCACCGCTGCAGCATTAACCAATCTATACGTATAATCTTTACGATCAAATTCTACCTCTACACCATAAGCCGCAACAGACCACTCTGGACCGGGTTTCCCAGCTCCAGTTTCGGGATCCAAAGATGTTATATGACGTAAAATATATTTTCCTCTGCCAATGATTTGACCACCTATAGCGTTACCATTTGGATACTTATATCCATAACCAATTTCTTTAAAATCGAGACCCATGGATGGATCATCCCTCAAAAACACCCGGCTATTTGCCACTTCCAAATCTTCTTTCGGTGCTCTTAGCACACATGAGGCCACTTCTTTTAATTGGTTAATCACATCTTCTGCGGCATTTAAGGTAGCCCTGCCTGCCATAAATGTACCCCTGCTGGCAACGGTCTTCCAATGTTCTGGCATGGTCTGGGTATCAATTTCCATTCTGACATGAATTTTATCGACATCCATTTTGAGTCTCTCGGCGAGAATTTGAGCAAGCACAGTCTTAGTTCCAGTTCCAATTTCAATAAGGCCTGACATTAAATTGATACTACCATCTCGATTAAAGGTTAAAGTAACACCGGAGGGAGCGTTGGCATCAATCGTTGACGTTTTCCAACTGCAGCTCACGCCTTTTACTCTAACAAAACGTTCATCTATCTCTTTAACCGGCCCTTCGTCCCATTTCATTAAATGTTTTACTTTCTCAATACAATGTGGTAAATCCCCTAAATTGCTTTTATTTAAAGGAACCCTTGTCGGTGTTGTATTTCCTGGCCTAATGGCATTTAAAAACCTAAGTTCCAGCGGATCCATCTGCAGTTTTTGTGAGAGTAAATCCATTGTTCTTTCAATCACAAACGTAAGCTCGGAATGTGAAAATCCTCTGTAAGGGGAGGCATACGGATGGTTGGTATACATACAGTATGAATCACACCATACATTCTCCACATTGTAGGGTCCTGTGCAATCGACCGCCCCAGATCTCGTTACATCAATTGCTTTATCCGAATAAGCTCCCCCATCCCACAAAAAAAGGATTTCCATAACTTTAATTTTTCCGTTACGGTCAGCCCCAATTTTAACAGTTGCATCTAAACCAATGTGACATGGAGATGTAATGATATCTTCTTCACGCGTATTAAAAACCTTTACGGGTCGGCCACCAACAGCCTTCGATGCTAAGTACGCGAGTATTTCAAGCTGAACGGGCGCTTTTCCACCGTAGCCTCCTCCAACAAACGGCGTGTGAACAACAATTTTCCCTATATCTTCACCAAGGTATTCCGATATCAGCGTTTTGACCATATAAGGTGCCTGAGATGAGGTCATTATATTGATTGTTCCATCGCGTGAAATCTCACAGGTTGAACATCTCGTTTCCATTGCGGCATGATCTGATGGGGCAAAGGAATAGCTTGCTTCTACTGTTACCTCACTCTCAGACCAACCTTGTTCCATATTGCCCTTGCGAATTTTTATATGGTTTGCAATATTTGTTCCCGGGACCGGGCTTGAATCTTCCTCCTTTTTGTATTCACCTAACCTTTCATGAACGAGTGGAGTATTCCTTTGGAATGCCTGTGTAGGTGAATTTACCACAGGTAATAATTCATATTGCACCTTCACAAGGTCAGCGGCTTTCTTAGCCTGTGAAGGATTATCAGCAACAACTAAGGCAACAACTTCACCGTGATAACGGACCTTATCGACAGCAATCGGCGGGCGGTCGCGAATAGCCTCACCTGTGAGTGGAAAATGGTCTCCTGTGATAATTGCCCTAACTCCCGGTATTTTTTGTGCTTCTGTCGTGTCAATCGCAGTGATCCTAGCGTGCCCATATGGACTGATGATCTTGGTACAAGAGAGCATCCCGACTGACTGGTAATCATCTGTGTATTTCGCATCTCCTGTCACTTTATCCCAAGCGTCTTTACGAATGATTCCTTTTCCAATTACATCCAAGCCAATCCCTCCTAACCGTCGGTTTTCATGAACCTTTCCAATTAAATTAATATTCGTGTAAATTAAGATAAATACACTACGTTGAAATAACCCAAATATTTAATGATACCCGCTAAAAAAATCGTGCTTATTCAAGTAAACTGCCCCTTTAGGACAATAAAAAATGGTATCCTTTGATATTTCATAACATAGTGTCCCTCTTATTGAGCTAACCTGCTTCTTTAGTGCAGTAAGAAAAAAGAGCTGTAGATCAATTCATCGATCTTCAACTCTTGCGCGATTTATCTCCTTAACGCTCTTCTGACCTTCCTTGCAAAAACTAATGGATCATCAACAGATTCGATATTAACGTAAATCAAATTCGGATTATCAAAAAGCCACTCATTGTGTATTGATGAAACTATTATCCCTTGTTTAAGAATGGAAGCAACAAAATTCTCAACTTCTTTTTGCAAGAGTGCTACCCTACCTAGGCACAATGCTCGTCTAGTCTGATTATTTCTTGATTCAAATGAGAAAGAAGAGGTTACTCTGAAACGTTTTCCTAAAATTATTACTTTTATGTCATTTCGATTTATGGTTGCTACGCATTTTCCACCTGCAAAACCCTCTTGTCCGCCGATAATTCTAGCAAACTCTTGACAAATTAATTCATCATTAGACAATGCTATTCATCTCCTCCCTGGTATTACGAGGATATGAATAAATAAATAAATCTGAAACGGACATACATCTATTTTGAAATAAAAAATTAAGATATTCAACGAACGCACCCAGTTAGCTTAAGTACATTCCTTTACAATCTCTATTATATTTCAAGTGTGTTCCTCCATAATCTGGCCCTTAACATAAAAAAGAGCACAATTCTTGCTACAGAATTGCGCCCGATTACGGAATAAAAAGTTTAAATTTATTAAACAGTATGTTCGATCTACGACACAACAACTTTTTCTTATACTATGGCATGTTAAAGCTTAATGTTGATTTTTTACTAAAGGAAACCCACCAAATCCTTGTTGAGGAATTATCACTTACACCCATGATAATTCTGTATCTGAAATAGCTACAACCTTTTTCATGCATGTTTCTGGAATATCAAACAGTTGTGGATTGAAGAGGGCAGCTAGTAACTCAATTCCGTCTACCAATGTGGTACTTGGCCTTGTAAAGTAATCTGCATCTGCAAGATAGACTGCTTTGTTTTTTACTGCATTCAATTCGCTCCACCCCGGTTTACTTGTTAGCTGATCGATTTCCTGTATCGATCGTTCCACCTGAAAACCACAAGGTGCAATAACCAATACTTCTGGATCATATTGTCGTACTTTTTCCCAAGGAGTCACTACAGAGTAACCTGCAGGATTTGACAACATATCCACTCCACCCGCCAAAGAGATTTGGTCAGGAATCCAATGCCCACAATTATAAATGGGATCTAACCATTCCATAATCATCACTCTTTTTGGTTCTACTTGATGTTCACGAAGTTTGTCAGTAATTGCATGTACTCTCTTTTGTAAGGAAGCTAAGTAATCAAGCCCAATCTTTTCTTCTCCAAGCTCCGTTGCAATGGTTAGAGCATTCTGATAAACATCCCGTAGCCTTCGCGGTATTAATGGTACCACTTTTGGTTGCTTTTTAAGGGATCCAATGGCTCTTTGAACAACAGAGGTACTAATTTGACATACGTCACATACATCTTGAGTAAACACAAGATCAGGTGCTATTTCTGATAATAATTCCATATCAACATAATATAAACTTTTTCCCATATTTGATGATTCTGTTACAAAAGTTTCAATTTCTGCACTTGAAAGATTACGTCCCTCGAGATGGGTACGTACAACTTTTGGTTTATCCGATGGACATTCAAATGTGACTCCATTCAGATATCTTTCTAGTCCCATTTCATAAATCATATTAGTAGCGGCGGGCAAAAACGAGCAAACCTTCATTTTGATAGCCTCCTCAAGTTAAATTCTATTAATATTTTGTTTTCAATTTTTTCCAATCGGACGTTTCTTCAGCAATTGATTTCTTATCTAATATAAAATCGAGTGAAGTTAAAAATGTGTAAATTTTTACCATTCTATTATGTTCATTCCAAACACTCTGATTTTCAACTAACCTGCGAGTTGATTTAAGTTCACCCCTTCAGAATCTCATTTGTATTTTAACATAAATATCCAGTTTTATTAAAGGAAGTTATTCAATAAAATGGCCCTATACATAAAGAAAGAGCACAATTTTTACTGCAGAATTGTGCCCTTTCATGAAATAAACAATTATTAACCAAATTTTTAATATATGGTGTTATATAACTTCAGTTAAACCTTCAGGTAATCTACATCCACGAGACAACTTTTTTGCAGAAGTATTGTCAAAAAAAAGAAGGCATTAAAAAGGGGCTAACTTTACCTGTAGATTAGTAATTAAAACAGGTAGATATCTATCTAATACCAACACTTCAAATTTAAACTCTTTTAAATCAGCTTCTTATTATGCTTTAGAAATATCAATAAATCCTTCTCCGAACACATCACGAACATCGTGTATAGCGATGAAAGCATTCGGATCAGTAGATTGAACAATTCGTTTCAACTTTATTACTTCTTGCTTACTAATAACAATATAAAGAATTTCCTTTGGGGTTTTTGTGTAATAACCATGACCAGAGTATACGGTTACCCCTCTGTCCATAGATGTAGTCACCTGTTTGGCAATGTCATTCGGTTTATCAGAAATAATCGTAATGGCCTTCTTCGGATTCAAACCTTCGATTACAAATTCCATCACTTTCGTTCCTACATATAGCATAATAATTGTCAGCATCAGCTTTTCTGCACCAATGATAAAATAAGATGAAAAAGCAACGATTAAATCAAAAAACAATAGACCATAGCTAATACTCCATCCTAAAAACTTATGTGTAATCCTTGCTAAGATGGTAGTACCTGCTGTTGTTCCGCCAACCCGAATAATTAAGCCAATCCCAGCCCCAATAATGATACCTCCAAAAATGGCATTCACCATCAATTCATCAGAAGCAATATTCCAGCCCTCTGTCAGATGAAGAAAAAGCGAATTAAAAACCACTGCAATAATGGTATAAATCGTTGTTACCTTATTCAAAAATTTATAACCAATAATTAACAAAAACGCATTCAGAATTAAGTTAACTAAACCTGGTGACCACTCAAATAAATAGTAGGTAATAATTGTGATACCAGTTACCCCGCCTTCCCCAAGCTCGTTCGGAATAACAAATACATTAACACCTATTGCAAAAAGAAAGGCACCAATAATGATAAAAATGATGTCTGTGGTTGTTTTTTTCATACTCTACCTCACTGCTTATAAAAAAATTTATTCAGGCACAAAACTCTCACCATTATATCGTGGAACATTTAAATCGTACAATAGTCTGTTATTTATTAGGAGTAAAGTTCAGGGGGAGAGTCTACTAGCCTCCTTACCTTTGCTTATAGGGGTCCTGCCACAAATACGTATTTTTTACAACGTTGAGGAAATCCAAATAAAAAAGGGCATTTCTCCTTCTTGGAGAAATACCCACTTTTTATTGCTTCAGGACCAAAAAAATCTTTTATCTTTGTAAAAGTGATAAAAATTCAGCCCTTGCGTCAGATTGATGGGCAAAAACCCCTCGAACCGAGGATGTCGTTGTAGAAGCACTGGATTTCTTTACCCCTCTTCCACACATACACATATGCTTGGCTTCAATGATCACCATCGTTCCTTTTGGACGAAGAACTTCCTCTATTGCCTCAGCTATCTGGTTCGTCAGGCGTTCCTGCACCTGAAATCTCTTCGAGTATCCCTCAACTAGTCTTGCCAATTTGGAAAGACCCGTTATTTTTTCATTGGGAATATAACCAACATGTGCCACTCCAAAAAATGGGGCAAAATGGTGCTCACATAAAGAATGAAATTCAATGTCCTTCACCAATATTAATTCCCTATGGTTTACATCAAAGGTTTTCCCCAAATGGATTTTAGGCTCCTCACGGAATCCTTCCGTATATTCAAGAAAAGCTTTAAGCGCCCTGTAAGGCGTTTCTTGAAGACCATCCCGCTCAGGGTCATCCCCGCATAATGCAATCAGGTCTTTAAATGCCTGCATGATATTTTCCATTTGAAACGTTTTTTGTTCGATCCCAGTCGAATCACCCTGAAAGACTTCCGGAAATTTTTTAGAAATAATATCTAACTCTTTTATAAACATATTTTCTCCTCACTTGCTAAACTTTTAAAACTAGCCTCTACTTTCTTTATTCTTTTGCTAACAGTAATCCTCTTTCTATCATTTCCGGGAAGTCCGGATGAAGCTTTTTGATGTCGTTCAGCTGTTGGAGCAAGATCGTTTTCCATGATGGTAACAAATTTTGCTGTTCCAAGAGTTCTATTATTTCTAGACGTAACAGCCAATCTTGTGGAAACTCGACTGACAGCCTATCAAATACTTGATTAAGTCTTTGTTGCATAACGTCTCTGTCGATGCTTGTTTCTCTTAATGCCCTTACTTCACTGTATAGCTTTTCAAGAACTGTTTCTTCCTTAGACTGTAGTGGATTCTGCTCTAATTCATTCAAATCGCAGAAAAACTGTTCTGAATCTGCTGCACCAGCGAAAACAGAAGTAATCGACTCACCAACCGCTAAATCAAACGTGCCCCAATCTGAAGCAAAAAGGATTTCTTCGTTGAGGGATACCGTACAATTCTCGATGGAAATCACCAGGAGCTTGTTCTTAACTCGAAGGAATGTCTGTGGAGTACCTGTCACGGTCACTCCGCTTTCATATTTAAGGACACATTCTTTTCCAATTTCAATTCCGTTCATTTTCAGTACATCGTCGGTCATCTCATCTAGAGGTTGAGAAAGTGCCCTAATTTTTCCAATCGGTGCACCGAAGCCCTCACCATGCCTTACCCTTCCGTGCTCTGGAAGCTCTTGATAATTAAAGGCTAACGCGGAAGGTCCTTCAGTTCGAATATAAATCGCTTCACCTTTCGCATCTTTTATAATAGTGTTTAAAGTTCCTGTAAGTTGAAGGCCGGAATCAAATTCCATGGTGGTCGTATTCCTAGACCGCAATGCCTTTTCCAAGCTTTCTGTTCCACCTTTTTTGAATGCCATGGTTTCTGCAAATTCCTTGACTGCGTCAATTAATTGCTCAAAGCTTTCACATACAAATAATTGCGGCTGGGGTTTTGTGATATCAAAGCCCGTTTCAATCACTCGTTGCAAATCAAACGGGATTTTTTCAACCGACTCCGTTAAACTGCTTCTCCCTTCTGCCACAGAAGAAAGCAAACCCGCACCGTATATTTTAGGTTCATCAATACTTCCAATTAAACCGTATTCAACCGTCCACCAGTATAGTCTTGAAATTTTTTCTGCCTCTGATAGTCCGGTAACACTAGCTTGTTTTTCCTCAAACAGGACTTTTGCTGCCACAATCTCTTCCTCTGTCGCTGTACCTGATTCTAACAAGTTGGAATAAGCTCTTGTCGCTTCAAATAATTCATGTTCTTCACCTGTGGCAAGGGCTTTTGAACCAATGTGTCCAAATAATTTTACATATTGCGAGAATTTCTCATCAACCAGTATGGGAGCATGTCCTGCCGCTTCATGAATAATATCAGGAGCTGGGGTATATTGGATGTTCTCCAGCTTCCGAATATCTGACGCGATCGGTAGAATCCCATTTGCCTGAAAGTCGAAGAATACGACACCTGGAATGAAACCGTCAATATTGGACGCTCTCCATCCGAATGGTGATAGGGCTTCATTCATATCATGAACATTCGGTATTTTTTCTATTGAAATACCCGAGGATTTCAATCCCCCTGTGTATGCAGGATGGGCAGAATTTTTTAAAAAATAATGGTTTTGCCTCATCACATAACGCCAAACTGCCTGATCAATGGCTGTATATTTTTCGTACTGCTGGTTCACAACATATTTTTGTAAGTGCTTCGGAATTCTTGCTGATGTTTTTTCCATTTGTTATTCCTCTCCTTTAAAAAATAAAAAAGAGAGTCCTCACGTCCCCACAAGGGACGAAGAAACTCTCCGCGGTACCACCCTTTTTGACCCGCATAATTTCACAAACAGGTCCACTTAAAAGAATTAGCCTTTTTGGTTGCATGTGTATTTCATAAGACTTCTAACCTGGACTTTCACCACCCGTCCAGTCTCTATTTGCTGATAGAAGGTACTACTAGAATGCTAGGCTGATATAATTTTACTAACACACTTAAACGCTAAAACGCTTTTAAGTATTAAAGTGTATTTATAAAATACAAGGATTTTTACTTCTTGTCAAATGGTTTTTTGTATTTTTTAATTCCTGTTATTAATTTTTGAATTAATCCCCTCCTATCCTATTGAGTACACCGGAAAGTCTTAATAAAAGTTTGCTTTCGATAAAACTCAATCCAACTGAAAAAAATTAGGACCTTGGGGAAGGTCCAGACTCATTTCAAGGTGATATCTTTCAAAAAGGATACAATTTATGAGCCATGAGAACCGTCCCCACGGTGCTATTTTAATTTAATGCCAATAAATTTCAGTTCCGTCATTTCTTCTATGGCATATTTAATTCCTTCTCTGCCTATACCACTTTGTTTTACACCTCCGTAAGGGATATTATCCTGCCGGTAGGTAGAAATATCGTTAATCCAAACACCGCCTATTTCTAATTGGTCTGCTACCCGGATTGCCCGGTCAATATCCTGGGTGAAAACACCAGCTTGCAAACCGTAAATGGAGTCATTAGCATATCCGATAACTTCCTCTTCTGTATCAAACGGAATAACTGATACAATCGGAGCAAAAACCTCTTCTGCGATGATTTTCATATTACGATCGACATCAGTCATGATGGTTGGAGAAAGAATGGTCCCATTTTGTTCACCGCCCACTTCTATTTTCGCACCATTTTTGACCGCGTCTTCAATCCAAAGCTTAGCCCGCTCTGCTTCTTTCTCAGTGATCATGGGCCCGATATCTGTGGCTTCCACCATTGGATCTCCAATTTTCAAAGCCCTAGTTTCTTTAATGAACTGTTCCAAAAATGGCTGATAAACATTTTTTTGTACAAAGATTCGTTGAGCATGGATACAAACTTGTCCTGAAAAAGAAAATGCTCCAACCACTAATCTTTTTACAGCCGTTTCTATGTCTCCATCTTCGAAAATGATATTAGGGGAATTGGAGCCTAATTCAAGGGTTACTTTTTTAAAGCCGGCAGTTTCACGAATTTTCTTTCCGACTGCTAAGCTTCCTGTAAACGAAACTTTATGGACTTTTTCATGTGTGACAAGTAGTGCCCCTACCGCTCCCGTTCCCATTAACAAATTTAAAGCACCATCCGGAAGGCCTGCTTCCTGAAATAACTTGACTAATTTATAACCCGACACAGGTGTTTTCTCGGCAGGTTTGAACACAATCGTATTACCTGCAGCAATTGCTGGTGCAATTTTATGCAATGACAAATTCAGCGGAAAGTTAAAGGGTGTGATGGCTCCCACCACACCTAATGGGATTCGTTTCACAAGCCCCATTCGATTTTCGCCGCCAATGGCTGCATCCATTGGCAGGACTTCTCCTGTAATATTTTTGGCAAGTTCAGAAGCAAACCGTAGGACTTGAACGGAACGATTGATCTCATCTCTGCTATATTTGATTGGTTTACCAGCCTCTTGGACAATTGTGTCTGTAAAATCTTCCTGCTTTTCCTCTAATAGGTCGGCTGCTTTTCGCAAAATGTCACTCCGTTGATAAGCAGGCATCGTCTTCATCGTAGAATGAAAAGTTTCAAAGGCATTTTCTACTGCTTCATTCAGATCAGTTTTTGTCGCTAAAGCCAATTCCGCTACAATTTCTTGGTTGTAGGGATTTTTTACTTCAAGAGTTTCCCGATTAGGTTCATTTCTCTCTTGACCATTGATAATCGAGCCGAGCCGCATGTTGATCCTTCCTTTCTTAGCATTGAAGATGACTTAATTTCTCCGTTAATTTCATGTTTTCACTATAATCAACTGGGCAATCAATAAAGACTGGTTTGTTCATGGCAATGGCTTTTTCTAGTGCAGGCTTAAGTTCCTCTGCATTTTTAATTTGCATTGCTTCAAATCCGTAGGACGAGGCCAGCTGCACAAAGTCAGGATTTCCAAATTTAATATGGGAAGGACGGTTAAACTTTTTCATCTGATGCCATTCGATTAAGCCATACCCTTCATCTCTCCATAATAAAACAATAATTGGGAGATTCAGCCGTTTAGCTGTTTCTAACTCAGCGCCGGTCATTTGAAAAGATCCATCCCCGCAAACAGCGACAACGGTTCGATTCGGCTGGGCAAGTTTCGCTCCTATCGCTCCAGGGACCGCGATCCCCATTGATGCCAAGCCATTAGAAATTAGACAGGTATTCGGTTGATAGGTATGGAACATTCTCCCTATCCATACTTTATGTGCCCCCACATCAGAAACCACAATATCCTCTTCTTTTAAAACAGCTCTTAGATCGGAAATAATTTTCTGAGGTTTGAGTGGGAAGCTTGTATCATCACGAAATTGCTGCAGCTCAGCGAGTGCCTTATTCCTAACGTTCAATACCCATGAATTATTCCTTTCTTTTTGGGAAAGAACCATATGTATCTCATCTAAATTCCGTTTGATATCTCCTACTACATTTAGTTTTACTGGATAATTTTGATCGGTCTCTGCTTCTTCTGTATCAATGTGTAAAATGGAGGTCGTACCATTAGGATTCCATTTAGATGGGGCATATTCTGAAATATCAAAACCAATTGCGATAATTAAATCGGAGTGATTAAATCCACAAGTAATGTAATCATTCCCGCCCATGCCTGCTGTAAATAAACTTAAGTCATGGGTCCAGGGAAGAGCTCCTTTTCCCATGAAAGTATGGACGACAGGGATATTGGCCTTTTCCACTAGAGCCCTTAATTGTTCAGCAGCATTTCCTCTCGTTATTCCGTTACCAGCTAGTATGATTGGGTGTTCAGCTTGTTCAATAAGTTGAGCTGCCTCTTTAATTACCTGATCCCCTGCTTCAGTTAAAGTATGGACTGTTCCCTTTAATGGAGTTCCCTGAACTTCCATTCCAGCAACATCATTAGGGAGATCTATGTGGACAGCCCCTGGTTTATCCTGAGTCGATACTTGAAATGCCTTACGAACTGCCTCAGGTATGATTTCTCCCTTTTTTATTTGTGCATTCCATTTTGTTACAGGTTCATAGATATGAATTAAATCATAATATTGATGACTAATTTTATGCTGCCGGTCTAAACTAGCTTGGCCTGTTATTGCAACAATTGGATTTAAATCCATGTTGGCATTTGCGACACCTGTTAAAAGGTTTGTTGCGCCTGGCCCTAATGTTGCTAAGCACACACCAGGTTTTCCCGTTAACCTTCCGTAGGTCCCTGCCATAAAAGCAGCACTCGTTTCATGTCGGGTTACGATAAAGTTAATCGTTGAATCCAGTAGAGCATCCATAAGATCGATATTTTCCTCACCTGGTATCCCAAAAATATATTCTACGCCCTCTTTCTCTAAACACTTAACTAATAATTCAGCTGCCTTCACTATTAAACACCCTTTACAATGGATTGATACACTACTTCTAATGAATAAACATGATCTCTTTCGTCTTTGTAAACGATATGTTCAGGTTTAAAATGCACTGGTGAATCTAATCCAGCTGCTGCAGCCAGACGGAACAGCCCTGTTCGCATATAAATTAAATATTGGCCGTACGATACTTTTTCTCATCCATTACAAGAGCCTTTTGTAAATCGGGATCCGGTTGTTGCTACCCCGACTGGACAAGCATTTGAATGGCCTTTTAAGGCTTGGATATAACCTACTGTGTATTTTTTGTATAGTTATTCATGTAAAGCCACCTTAATTTAAAACAAATTGTTCACCATAGTTTTCCACAAATTTATTTCCTTATCCTAACCTCTAACTAACACTTACCTCCCGTTAGTGAAACAAGAAAAGCTGCCAAAATGACTGTCTAGATCTTTAACTCTTGCACCCTTTTAAGTATATTTTCTTCACAATCTTCCGCTAAGCCCCCTCATTTACTCATATCTTTTTTTTTTATTATTTTTGTTTTAAATTTCCAAACGAAAACTTTATTCAAGATGAAGAACTTTTTCTCACATGAATTTCACCAGATTAATAATCACAAAATAGGCGTAAAGAACTTTATTGAAGGAGAATCTTAATGAGAAAAATTCTACAATGTTTTTTTCTGTTTTCATTTATTGTCAATCTTAATCTTTATTGTTTTAATCAAAACGTAGTTGCAGCACAAATCAAACCTCTTCCAACACCTGGTATGAAGGTCTCTCCAAAGAATACTGCTTTGGTGATTACAGATCCTCAAAATGACTTTTTAAGCCCAAAAGGTGTGGCATGGAATTTAGTCAAAGACAGTGTTGCTAAAAATCATACGATTGAAAACATTGATTTATTATTCAAAACAGCAAAGGAAAATAATTTCAAAGTGTTTGTGTCCCCTCATTACTATTATCCATATGATTTAAAATGGGTGTTTGGGGGAGCTATGGAACATTCAATGCACGAACTTAAAATGTATCAACGAAAAGGTCCATTATCGCTTGAAGGCTTTAAAGGCTCTGGTGCTGACTTTCTTGATAGATATAAGCCATATATTGAAGATGGCCAAACTGTAATCACAAGTCCTCACAAAATTTATGGACCCGAAGCCAATGATTTGGTTTTGCAACTGCGAAAACAAAGAATTACCCGCGTCATTCTTGCAGGTATGTCTGGGAATCTTTGCGTTGAATCCCATATGCGTGAACTAATTGAACAAGGCTTTGAAGTGTCAGTGGTTCACGACGCAACAGCAGCAGCAAAAATAAATAATTTAGATGGAGATATGGCTGCAAAAATAAATTTTCGTATGATTGCCAGTGCCTCATGGTCTACAAATGAGACTATAGATAAAATGAAATCAAGTCAGAAATAAAAGCCTCGAGTTTGGAGGCTTTTTTTGATAGATGATAATTGCAAATAATAATCACATAAAAGATGTACTTGTTGTTAATCGCCCGAATACTTGCTTATTCGCAGGATATCATATCCCTTTAAATAGGTTTAACGGATAAAAGAAATGATTTCAGATCATTATGACTTCGTAAAGGCATAGTTAACTAAAGGAGTGAACTTCTACTCCATATTTACCATATAATGTACATGCTCCACGCCGCCCCTAGAGGCTTTCTCTCCCATGTCTCAACGGGTCTTTTGCCCTTACATTCCTTCGTCATGCCTATTCCAAGGGGTGGAGGCCAGTTATGCTAACCTGATGGGTCAGTGCCTTGAATGGAAGAAACCTGGTACTCCGTACATATATGAAATCCTACTAATAAGCCAACGATAAAAACAATTTGTTATATCCTAAATGGGAACGAATCTCAGATTCTATAAATTATTAAGACGCCAATGGTGTTAGTGGTTAAATTTTATCAGAGCAATAGGACTCATTTCGTTTCGAAATATCTACAAAAATTCTTGCCAACTTGCCAATTTACTTCATAATTGATTTCATTTTCTTCATTTTTTTGACTTTGACGTTATGAGAATGTAAAACTTGAAATTCTGGATTATTCATCACAAGGCTCATAGTCGATAAGTAAAGGAATCTCCTTAGTCTAGATCGTCCACGCTTAGAAATCACAATTTGGTCTTTCCACCTAGCTGTACTAGTTTCAGCTAAATGCAACCCTGCATGGCGAAGAAGAGAATTACCGTGAGAAAATTGAATTAACTCCCACGCCTCACCTAATATACCAGCTAAAGTAAGCTAGGATATATTTCCCAATTGAGCTTTATGACTGTTAAACATTTGAGGTGAAATTGCATAAAGATTTCCCGTTAATACAAAAAAATAACTTGCCGCACATCTACAAATACACACTATTTCCTTTAAAAGAAGCAACTAATATTAATTACAATTGTCCCTAAAAAGTAAAACGGCTACCAAAAACTCAGAGGTACGAACTAATATGGACACTCACATATAGGTGATGTTTGTAATACATTTAAAATAAGACTTTTGTCAAAGTTAATAGGCTTTGGAGAGGAATGATGAAATGTCCGCAAAAAATACCTTCGATTATATTGTAATAGGTGCGGGAACTGCTGGTGGGGTAATTGCAAAGAAATTATCGGATGATATAACAAACTCTGTAATTGTCCTGGAACCAGGAACAAATATGGTTAAAGAACTTAGCAGTCCTTCTGGGGCAGTATCAGGGATATTGGCTTCTGATAATAGGCATTCCTTTAATATGCTTACAAATGCAGAGCCAAGTATTGGGAATCAGCAGCTTAGAATATCAAGCGGAAGAACAATCGGAGGAAGCTCCGAGCATAATGCCATGTATGCTGTACGGGGAAGCAGTGAACTTTATGATGAATGGGCACAAATGGTTGGATCTCAATGGAGTTATAATAATGTCAGTTCTTTTTTCATAAAAAATGAAACTTATACAGGAAAGACGCAGGAACCCGAAGAACGCGGAAGAAAAGGCCCTATTTTTGTCAGACAGCAAAACATTCCCGAGGATGGGCTTACCTATACGCTAGCAAAAGCTGCATCAGATGTATTAAATATTCCCATTGTCGAGGATTACAATACTGGTATAAGGGATTGTACATTTTTTAAATCACAATTTTTAAATAAGGAAGTGAATGGACAATTCGTTCGTTCATCCACTGCCACTGGATATTTAAATAGACAAATTGTCACACAAGGAAATGAGTTCCATCCAGATGAAGATGGGGTTGGCCGCAGAAATTTAGTTATTTTGGCTAAAACAACCGTGAATAAAATTCTATTTGAAGAGGATGGAGGAATTCAAATTGCCGTAGGTGTTGAATTTGTCCGAAACGGTATATCAAATAGAGTATATGCTACAAAGGGGATTATTGTTAGTGCAGGCAATTTTTCGTCTGTTATATTACAACGTTCTGGAATAGGGAACCCTGATGATCTGGCTAAAGCAGGTATTAAAACACTTATAAACAGCCCCAATGTGGGGCATAACTTTCAAGCCCATTTTACGACGGGAATGGGAGTAGAAGTTAAAACTGAGTTGATTTTAGATCTTATGACTGCAGACCCAGACAATCCATTTCCACTGGGTGCTTTTAAAGGAGACGGCAGAAGTGAAGGCCGACGCCTACAAATATATGGATCCCCAACACCAACGTTTCTCCCTACTCAAGATGTACTGGCTAATAACTGGGCTTTTGATCCTAAAAAGAAGAGCAATATTATGAGCATTGGACTTTTTGACCTAAACCCAAAAAGCAGGGGTACTATATTGGCTGCACACAGCGATCCTGAAGCTTATCCTTCCATCGACCTTAATCCGCTTGGCGACCCTGATGACCTGGCTTTCATGGTTGATCAATATATTCAGACATATCACATTATGAAGAAAGCACGTAAAATCGACCCTGAAGGCATTTACAAAGTGGTATACCCACCTGAAAAAATCTTTGAGATAAGCAATAAGGAAGAACAACGTAAAAAATTAGAAAGTTACGTTAGGGCTTCATATCGCAATATCTTTCACTTTGGAGGTCAATGCAAGATGGGCAGAAGTATTCGTGACGGCGTTGTAGATGGATATCTAAATGTTTTTGGCACTAAGAACCTGAAAGTCGCCGATCTTTCTATCTCCCCCATTTTACCAGATGGCAACACTACCATACCGGCACAAATGATTGGTTTAAATGCTGTTAAATTTATTCAGGACCAAGAATGACTAGATGAAATCTGGTTTAATTTAAGACTAAAATATCTAACAAGAAGTCCATCTGTTTTTAATGATGAAAAAGGATGTTGGTTAGAAATTGACCAACGTCTTTTTTTATCCCATAAATAATTCGAAATATCCTGTGCTTAACAATCTTTGGGTTCAATTTCTCCGAATCACCTTTCCGTTATGAATAACAAAATGCCGCATTGATTCGCAGCAATATCCTGTACAGGTTATTTTTACACTATGGTGGAAGCACAGCTTTTACATTGGCGACACAATTCAATAAAAACCGAAATGACAACCTTGTGAAGGTAGTTGTTGTTTTTATTAATGTGAACTATACTGCACGGTTGGTTGTATACCCCTTTTTATATAAATATTGGTAATTTGATAAACTAAGCATCCATCCAATCATATTTAGATGAACACTTATAATTTACTGTAACTTTAAATGAGAGAATGATAATGGTTTACTACATATTTTTGCATCACTACAATCCATGGTATAAACCAACCGTCGTTCCATTTATTCCCCCATCACCGATACCACCAGCTGCTATCACCTATCGAAATTTGAACGAGTATGGTTTAAAATACCCTTATTAGACTAGACTGCAGTACAGCAACTAGATCTTGTATGAAAGCCCTCGTTACGGGAATCGCTGCATGGATCATACTTTTTTCCTCCTTATAAAAAGCGCAGTAAGGCGCTAGATTGCCTATACTCCTCTACTCAGTCTGACTGATAATAAGTATTACTTACTACCAGGTTAAAAATATAACTGAATAGAGAAGGTGACACATTACATTTGTACTAGCTATTCAGTAGGATGAATTATCTATTGAATTTACTTTATTTCCAATCACTTCATGATACCCTGATTCAAATTTTCACGATACTTGTCGACAAAGGTTTTAGCGGTTGCCACTAGTTCGTCGGCAAAGGAAGCCACTTCGTCCTCAATGATGGTTTACATTTTTAGTGTCGATGCCAGGCGAAAATCCACTAGGAGTTCGACGTTAGCCACGACCAATCGTATCGTTTAACTTCTTCCGATACTTATCCTTCCAAGTTTGCTCATCCTTCACTAGGTCGTCGCAGAAAGCAGCCACATCCTCGCCCGTAAGGTCAGTGACTTTCTTGCCTTCCGCTGCACCTTCCTCGAAGAGGTCGAGAATGCCGCCAAAGATACGGCTGCTGTCCTTCCAGTTGGTGGGACCACCACCAGCAGTCCACATATATTTTTGGATAGCTTTGTAAGCATTGTGGTACTCACTTGGAAGTGCCTTCGCACGCGCCTCCATCGCCTTCCATTCCCGCTTGTCATCCAGACTTCCGATAATTTTTTCAAAAATACTCATATTAATTCTCCTTTTAATTTTATTTTAGTTTTAAGTTCGTTAATTTTGCTTGAAACAAAATCCCATTTTTTCCAAAATATTTCAAGCTGCTCTCGACCTGCTGCGTTAAGTGTGTAAAATTTTCTCGGTGGTCCCATAGTGGATGGCTTTTTTTCGATGTCCACCAGATTGTGTTTCTCAAGCCTTATTGTAATTGTATAAACTGTGCCTTCAACTACATCAGTGAAGCCAAGTTCTCGCAGCTGTTGCGTGATTTCATAGCCGTAAGTTTCGCCACGGCTGATGATTTCAAGCACACACCCCTCAAGCACCCCTTTCAGCATTTCTGTGATATTTTCCAATTTTTTACCTCCATTTATATTTTTTTCAGTACTCTGTAACACAGGTATTCAGTGTTACTCACTACTAGTATATAGTATTACCGAATAGTGTAATTTGTCAATAAAACTTTTCGTCAAAAAAGCCCATTATTACGGCTTCAAATGTTTTTTTATCAAAATTGACAGCTTAGACTTTTGCCAGACATGTGATTAATCTCAAGAAGATCTAAATAATTTAAAAATAATTGGTGAAGAGGTTGATGACCAAGAACTCGCTATTTTGGTGGACTTGATATACATGTTAAGGTGACCAAGATGATGATTAGTAATACAAACGGTCTCGACTTCGCAAAAAAACAAGCGACTATTTAGTTACAAACGCATTGAGAGCAATCAATGTCTTAATATTTTTTGAATAAAAAAAGCCGAAAATATGCAAGAATTGAATAAAGACTTGCATATTTTTCGGTCAATTGATAATTGAGATATTTTTAACAAAAGAACCCGTTAATTTAAGTTCAATGTTTACTTAGGAAGATTTATTTGCCATGAAACGCCGAAACGGTCATTTACCCAACCAAACTTTTTACTGAAACCATAATTGTTTAAAGGCATAAGTGCTTGTCCACCTTCAATAAGTTTCTCATAAAGAAAGTCAAGCTCTTCTTCAGTATTACAAGTAATAAAGATTGAGAAAGAAGGTGTAAAGGAGAATTGATGTTTGACAAAACTGTCAATACACATAAATTCTTGGCCTTTCAAGGTAAAAGTAGCCTGCTTGACGGTGCCTTCTGGACCAGCTTCATTAGCCCCATATCTAGCTATGCTTGTAATTTGAGAATCCTCAATGATAGATGTATAAAAATTCATCGCTTCTTCTGCGTTGCTTTCTTGAAACATTAAAAATGGTGTTACCTTTTCCATTTTTATCTACCTCCTAATTATATATATTAAATTATACTATAGTTGATTTTCTTTTTAAAAGGATGTTCCTACTATAAAAGCTAGTTCCTTCTTTACTAGACTCGTAAGCACATAAAAAACCGAGTTAGCCGCAGACATCCCAACTTTAACATAAGAGCCTGTTACTTAAAGAAGAGAACTTTTTTCCTTTCCTTTCAGCCCAGTGTCCTTAAAAACAATCACCGTTTATTTGAAATTAACTTTTTCAATTTTACAAATCCATTTATAATATGCAATCAAAATTAATAGCAAAAAAGGGTCCTCGATTATTGAATACCAAAACTTCCACAAGAGCATCTATACCTTTTTTTCTTTATGAGGTCGGGTATTGGAAAATCTGGCGCGGATCTCAAATACTTTTTAATTGCAAATAAAAAGGAATATCTGATTAGAAGATATTCCTATAATTGATAATTAAAAACGATTTACTTACTCTTTATTTTTAAGATTGATACGTTCCGGAAGTTCGTTATCAGGTATATCCCCCTCGTCCACTCGATCATTTTCTAAATTTTTCCGAACGCTTATTTTATAAGGTCCTTCTTGATAAGTGTCTACCCTCCATGATTTGTCACTCATACATTCTACCCCTTTCATTTTATATTTTTATACACGCATAACCAGGGAGTCCTTTTTGTACAACATCCGCCTTCATTCTTTTGCCATATCGGCCAACTGCTTTAGCCCCCCATTCATAATCCCTCATTTCATTATTCTTATTTTTGGAAGAAATATCATTTATAATTAATAAATTAATTTGTTTTATTATGGTAATTATATAAAACTCACTTGAAAGTTTCAAAATAATGGAAATAACAAGAACGAGATTAACTTACAAAATAAAACAAGGAGAGTATTACTCTCCTTGTTACCGAGGTTCCTGTCCGTTTATCGGCGAACCTGTTGAAGTATGTTCATTTACCCAATCAAGAGACACTTTCGAAACAGCTGACCAATTTGGAATTTCGTTGCGATGTTGCTCAACCCAACTCATACAATATTGTGGGTCTATGCTCTTTTCACCACATTGTTCTAAGAAAGACTGGATGTTTTGCTCCGTACAATTTTCCCATGAACCACACGTTTCAGCCCAAATCCGTTCCATTTCCTGCTTGATATCGTTTACCATATTTCATTCCTCCTTGATTAAATCTGACAAAATAAGTTTGTCCAAGGAGAAGAAATATATTTACAGAAGTGCAAGCAAAACAGTTTGATATGATAGTAATGACATATTAAGTTTACTGTCTGCTTATTACTCACTAGTGCGGATTTTTCACTGGCTCAACCAAGACATTGTGTTTGGAGGAGCGGATTACTTAAAAACCTATATATATGTATTCTAATGTATAGATTTGCGAACCAGGAGCTTTCTATTGAGTCGAATTCATCGCGTTTATCTCTTCTAGAATATGATTGGAATAAGTTTGGCAATAGTGCATAACGGCATCAACGACCACTTTGGAAGAATATTCCAAGTAATTGTCCATATAATTCCTATTATCCGGTTCCAGAAATATCCCGATAAACCCAATCAATAAATCGTTGACTAGCTTGGTATGGAAGTAAACACTTTCCGCATAGGCTATATGTTCTTCACTAGTTGAGCCTTTATAGACTAACTCCTTAAACCTAGGCGTGTTTTCAGCTATGAAATTAGAATCTTTCACTTGGTTAGGAACATTTGCCATGATCGATTGGAAGCTTTCATGCGAAAGAAACTGCTCTTCTTCAATGCACTCCGTTAAAAAAGATATGGCAGTATTAGTATAGGCAGATTGAAGGGTAACATTTACCAATAATGACTCTAAGTACTCTTCAGGAGAACCCACACTGTCTCTTGCTTGTAGTATAATCTTTTTAATTCCTTCTAGCAGCTCCGTTTTATCCCAATTGGGCTCCCTAACAATTGCATTAAAAACATCCGCTGTGTTTTTCGATAGCAATTCTATTGACAATGCTTTCATCCCCTCAAATTAGTATATTTTCGTTAATATTTATTAGCCAAAGGTTTGGCTCGTCCTTTACAACTATGTTTTAGCTTAAAGAACATTTCTGACAATCTCACAAAAATTTTGAAAACATACTTTAATTATAACGTAGACATCAAACGACATAAACTTGAATTTAAAAATAAGTGTGTGGAGTAAATAACTTTTTTATGAAAGTAAACAAGAAGACATACCTATTCATCAGATTTTTGAGGCAGTAGAACCGTCCCCACGTTGCATTTCAATGTTATGAAAATCAAATTTAAAAAGCCTAATTTCTCGATATTTTAAGGAGAAGTTAGGCTTTAGTTATTTCGTAAATACTCCAGATTATTAAAAAAGAAGTTATTAAATATCGAAATCCTCTTTGGAAATTAATTTGTCAATATACGTATTAACACATCCACATTTGGCAACCCATACTCTTCATCAATCTCGTCTTGGGTAAGAAGACTGTTGATGATGGTAAAATACCATGACAACATCATTCGAGGTTCGCCTGGCGAAAATTCACCCGATTCCTGACCTTTAACAAAGATAGGAATTATTGGTTCAATCAGAACATTTGTTGAAACTCCTTCAAAGATCTGTGTGACCTTTTCGGGAACATCCTCAGCCGTGCGGGCACGTTCCATTAACATAAAGGCGTGCATATTGTCCTCATCAAGCATGTGTTTCGTTAATGTTCTAATTTGTTCAAAAGGTGTTCCCGGTAAATACCCAACATTCTTTAGTTCCCTTCTTGCTTCTTCCATCAATTCTTGGACAAGAGTGATGAAAAGTTCCTCTTTAGAATTAAAATAGCGGTAAATTAAACCTTCACTAATGCTTGCTTCCTTCGCAATCATGCTCGTTTTCGTACCTGTATATCCTCTGCGGGCAAACATTTTAAGCGCCGCTTGTTTTATTTGTTCCCTGCGTTCGTCACGGATTTGATCAAGCTGCTGCTGTCTGTTTAATGGAGACACCCTTCCAACCTCCGGATCTATAAATGTCATATTCATTATATCATTCAACTAGAGAATTTTTACTTTTACTATTAGTGGATAGTCGATGGGGCAAGTGGACGCACTCTCTTGATCAATTCCTCAAGAAACTGATTAGGCCGGGCAAAACACGCAAGATGGCCAGCGTTTTTGATTAGAACAAACTCCTTTTGAGGGGCCTCAATCTCATCGTAATATGCTCTCGCCAGTTCAGTTGGCGTGATAATATCATGATCTCCGTGAAAAATAAAAACCGGCAGCTCAAATTTACTGTACTTTTTAAAATCAAAGTTTATTAATTCATTAAATAAATGGTCAAGGGAATAACTCATACCTTTAAAAATATCCATCATATCACGTATTTTATGTTCCGGGGAAGAGAGCATGGAGGGCAAAATTAAATCTGTAATCATATTGGGGACATCCTTAATTGTTTTAACAATAAGTCGATTCTTCTTGTCAAAATCTTTACGGCTCCATTTGGATTGATCAGCTCCCATTTTCTCAAGCAGCTGAACACCCCTCATAATACCTGCACCACGGAGAGCGTTGACTGTTAAAGTATACACAAGATTTTGTGAATCCGGGGCATTCTGATCTGTGCCGACATAGGCGTAAAAAAGATCTGGCCGAAGCTTTGCCATCATGATACCAATCAGACTGCCCACAGAACTTCCAATCAGAATGACCTTCTGATGACCAAGATTATCACGCAAGTATTCTGCTATTTCTATCCCATCCTCCGCGAGACGGTCGAACGTGATGGCTCCGCTGCCCTCTTTACCGTTCTTGCCAAAAGTCTTTCCTGCTCCACGCTGATCCCACTGAACCACAATGAAGTGTTTCTCCCATGAACGCAACAACGGACTGAAGATGGAATAGGTCGAAGCCGGACCACCGTGAATCAATAACAAAACAGGGTTGTTCCGATTCTCGCCACGAATTGTAATCCACTGATCGATACCGCCAATTTTCACATAACAGCCCTCTACGATGCTGTTAGTTGTACTGATTTGAAGATCTTTGGCATTCTTTCTCTGGTTTCTCTTCCTCAGAACGATCCCTCGCAGGAAATTAAATTGGCCCATTTGAACATGCCCTCTTTCCTTTTTAGTCTATGAGTGAGTAATTTACTCATTATCAGGATGAGGTATTTTACAGAAATTGTCAACAAAGAAATTTCATCAAGAAGTTATGTCATTACTCGTACCTTTCTGTGGCGATAATCATTCAATTGAATCCTTTTTTTACAGTAGATGCAGTATTTACAAGATCAAGTATCTCTTTGAAAGACAAGGTGTTGATAAAGTGAGGAGCCAATGGAATGAAACAAAATACATCTTCTACCTTACAAAAAGTGGCGATTGGGGGGGTGGGATACGTTACCAATTTTTAAAGCTTCAGCTTTAAACCTTCATGTGTTGCTTTAAAACCTAATCGTGCATAAAACCTTAACGCATCTGGTCTTTTTTTATCAGTTGTCAATTGTACTAAATGACAACCACGTGCTTCTGCACGCTGAATTGCCCATTTTATAAGTTCAGTACCTACACCCTTACCTCTTACAGAAGCTGATGTTCTCACTCCTTCGATAGTAGCTCTCCATCCACCTTGATGTGTTATATAAGGTGTAAAAGTAATTTGTTGTACCCCAATCACTTCATCACCGTCACAAGCCACTACTAACTCGTTATTAGGGTCAGATGTAATAGCCTCAAATGCTTTTATGTAACTATTAGGAAGTGGATGCTCATAACACTCACGTTTACTTCCCAAAACATCATCAGCAAGCATTGCAACAATACTGTCTAAATCTTTTTCAGTCGCCATTCTAAACCTTATTCCTGTCTTCAACAAAATCCCCCCTCTTATTAGTAAACCTTTTATTAAATTCTATGCTACCTGAATTCACTCCATAAGTTAATTGCTATTATTTTATCACATTTAATAAGTTTCACTTATTGATAGATTTTCTTATTCAACTATTTTGCCCCTGTTAGTGCAGTAAGAGCTAAGTGGATACGGTGGAATGGATACCGTCAGCTGCTATGAGCGCATCTCCTTCTATGGTATTCCCATCTCCAAACGGGCAAGTCCTTTCCAAGCGTTAGCTCCTAGACCCAGCCCTGCCCCAACCTCTTTTAATTCTTTGGTACGTTCAAGAACTTTAACCCGAAATCCTTCTTTTTGTAATGCGATTGCTGTAGTTAATCCAGCTATCCCGCCTCCTGCAATAATAAAGTCATATTTCATTTTAATATCCTCCATTTTACTTACCGATTTTCAATACCAGTTGTAGCGATGGCAGCTATAAAGGGATAAAAAAATACCCATCTCAAATAGACTTGAATAAATTTGTCTAAAAAGAGCCTTTTTTACTATCATTTACCCAAAGGCAAATAAACAGTAAATGTCGTACCTTGATCAGGCTCACTCATGACGCGGATGAACCCGCCGTGGGCTCTGACAAAATGATGAGCGATCGATAATCCGAGCCCCGTTCCGCCTGTATGCCGCGAACGAGCTTTTTCTACGCGATAAAATCGATCGAATAGGTGGTCCAGCTCTTCGGCTGGAATTCCGATGCCGGTATCTATCACTGAGACACATGTATAGACTGCATGCCGATCTAGGACATTGTCTTCAATTACAACTGAAATCTTCCCTCCATCCGGCGTATAGCGGATTGCATTTGTCAACAAATTGATGAACACCTGGGTAATCCGTCTCGCGTCGGCCATCACCGTTACCGGCCTCGTGTTCGAATAGAAGCGCAATTCCAGTCCGTTCTCCTCAGCCTCCATTTTCACATCTGCAACAACTTGTTCAAGTCTTGCCGACAGATCTAGAGGTTTGCAGTCCAATGCCAACCGGCCCGCCTCAGCCAACGACAAGACATGAAGATCTTCTACAAGCAGGCCTAAGCGGATCACTTCGTCATGGAGTCTAAGCAGCATTTCCGGAGGGACGTATTGACCTGTTTGTTGAGCATTTTCTAATTTTAGCTGCATGATAGACAGCGGAGTTCGAAGCTCATGTGCGATATCAGCTACTAACCGCCTGCGGGCATCCTCAGCTTCCCGGAGGCGAAGTGTCATGTCATTGAATGTCTGGATTACTTTACCGTATTCGTCTTTTGATTGTACAGGAACGTTCACGTCCAGATCCCCCTCTGCGACGCGTTCGATAGCGGCAACGAGCTTTCTAAGCGGAATCGTCAGCACCCCCGAAATCCATAAACTGAATAACAGTCCGGTTGCTACAAATAATACCCATTTCCCAAGCCAAAATTGCTGCATCTTACCTAAAACGTAAGTCTTCAAGATCTCGATTTGTTCCCCGGGCGGTGAGTTCAAATAAGATGCTCCCATTTCTTCCTTACGAAATTGCTCGAACAAAAAATCAATGTAAAAGTGATTGGTAAGGATATGAAAGCCGCCGAGGATAACAACGAGCACTCCCATGCAGACAAATATTTTTTGGCGTACCGTCAACGTCATGATTGTTCACCGAACCGGTAACCGAAACCGTATACCGTTTGAATATAACGAGGATTGGACGGATCATCTCCCAGCTTACGGCGAAGATTCCGGATATGGGAATCCATCGTCCTTTCATATCCCATATATTCGTCCGAGAGTGCGGTTTTTAATAATTGAAGGCGGCTGAAAACCATTCCGGGTCTCGCAGCCAATGTGTACAAAATTTTGAATTCCGTTGGTGTCAGTTGGATCTCCTGGCTGTCCTTGAATACCTGACATTTGGCCTCGGAAATGATCAGGTTGTCTCTTTCCAAGAACATCAGCCTGTCTTCAGGTCCGCGCAAGCGACGAAGCAAAGCACGAATGCGCGATGCAAGCTCGCGTAAGCTGAACGGCTTCGTCAAATAATCGTCTGCCCCGATTTCCAGACCGACGATTTTATCCGCTTCCTCCGATCGGGCCGTGACCATAATAATACCGCAATTTGAAGTATGCCTAATTTCGCGGCATACCTCGATACCGCTTTTCTCAGGGAGCATCCAATCAAGCACGATGATTTCAGGCCGTTCAGACCTGGCAATCGTGAGCGCTTCCTTGCCAGTACAGGCAGTCAATACCCGAAACCCTTCACGTTGCAGATAGGTGTACATTTCTTCAAGCATGCCCGGTTCGTCCTCCACAAGCAACAATTTCGTTTCCATTCCAATCACCTCTTTTCAATTTAGTCTGCTTCCAGTGCTGAAGTACACCACTACCGAAAATTATACCGTGATTTAACATGTTCTGGAAGAAATCCACAGAAAAAGAGGAAGATCTGCATAAGTTCTCGACATTCATTGTTTAAACTGACTGTGAAATGAGAGTAGCAATATTCAGTTTGCAAAAACACCAATTAGGAGGAATTAACAAATGAAAATGAAGCTAGTTTCATCCGTAATACTTTGTGTATTTCTACTTGCACCGACACTGGCCTATGCTGAAGTGGCAAACGGTAATGTCGGATACTCTTTTACCCCTGGGCGACTCTGGGCCACGATGGACGCGATGGTGGGGCTGATCAGCGCAATCCTCGCTGGGCTGTCACTGGCTCGGTCCAACGGTCGTTTCGGTACCGGCAGCGGGCGACGTGGGGCCATCGTGGCCATGGTGGCGGGGTTAATTGTCACAGCGTACGCTGGGGTGCACGTGACCATATTCCCAGGTGGTCCCGGCACCGGTGATGGGCGAGTCGGGGCCATCATTGCCATAGTGATGGGGTTGACCAGCATGGTCCTCGCTGGGCTAACTTTGGCCCGCTCCCGTAACACTGGCTGACCGAACCTATAATTGTATGTATAAGCTCTAAATGGAATATCCTGTATCCTCCTTCTCTTTATATTTATTCCATGACAGTAACAACAGACTGCAAAGAATTTTTGATTTAGCTGAATTCAAAACACCTGTACATCCGTAACATTTAAACCATAAACATGCTGATGCAAAAATAGCACTCAAACTGTAAAACCCAATTCCTTCTCCCTTTCGAGAGGCAGGCAGAATAGAGGCAGCTATTGTTCCCGCAGATGTCCCGATAGTTCCCATGAAAATTCCTTGAGTAAACCGAGTAAATAATAAAAAACCGATATGAATTTTTATCAAATATAAACAGGCGCTAATGAAATAGAATACTACACGTATCATTAATATTTTAGCAGGACCCGCCTTCGCAATTAAATGACCCGCAATAAGACGCCCTGCCAATGAACCGATTAAATAGATACTTGAGACCAAACCTGCAATAGTAGTAGATGCTCGATATATATCCACCGCATAACTGGCAATCGTGACAATTAATAAGTAAAACACTAGCATAGTTAGAAAATTAATTAATCCTACCAAAATAAAATTCTTTGATCATATACGATCCTCCATATTCCTACATTCGCTCCTTTAAAATCATTACCCGCCGATGTGAGAATTAAATGATGATTTAATTCTCTCCATACGACGGGCAATACGAACCAGGATATTAATTTTCTATTAATTGAAGTCAGAGTCCCCTTTTAACAGCCTTCTAGCGATTGTACGGCGTTGAATTTCTGCTGTTCCATCAGGTACACGCATGGAACGCGCCCAGCGCCACACTTTTTCAAATTTCATCTCATTCGTTAATCCCATTCCACCACAAATTTGCATGCAGCGGTCAACGACACGGAATGCCATTTCCGTCGTAAAGGCTTTGATCATGGAAATTTCCTTTAGAGGTAATTCTTTTTGATTTTCCATTTTCCAAGCACAGTGTAGCAGCATATTTCGTCCTGCGTAAATATCCATCGCACATTCGGCAAGCATCATTTGAATGGCTTGATGCTTATCAATCGTCACTCCAAAAGTTTCACGTTGTTTGGCATATTCAATCGCCTGATTTAATGCCCATTGCGCCGCACCAACACAGTTTGCGGCCATAACGACCCGGCCAATGTCTACCCCATGCAAAGCTGCGCCGAATCCATCATGCAGTTCGCCAATAATATGTGATTCAGGCACACGCGCATCTTCCAATGAGATGATCCCCACCCGGCTTCCAACAGAGCCTAGAATAGGAATGACAGAACTGTTTGTACATGTCTCCCCGTCAAATGGTACGAGAAAAGCCGTGATGCCGCCTTTTCTTTTCGATACAAGCTCAGGATCCGTGATAGCAAAAATAATCGCATATTCTGCGTATGGCGCGTTTGTAATCCATTGCTTCGTTCCATTGATGACCCAATGGTCACCCTCTTTAACAGCCCTCGTTTTAATATTCCACACGTCAGAACCAGCATCAGGCTCACTTAATCCGAAACAGAGCATTGATTCTCCACTTTTAACTTTAGGTAAAACTTCCTCTCTTAACTCAGGTGTTAACCCTAATAAAACGGGGGTTAACCCGCCAGTAAATAAACCTGGAGGGAAAATCTCTTGAACTAATAAGCTATGTCCATATTTTTTCATTAAAGCTTCATGAATTAATGCAACAGCAACTGGTCCAAATTCATCGCCCATACCGCCTAATTCAGGCATGCCAAACATGGTAAAAAAGCCGGCTTCAGCTGATTTCAGACGCACCTGTTTCAATGCCTCCTGAAATTCTTTTATGTATTCACCATTTTCATCGTATAAGTAGCGTTCATTTTGATAGGCTTTGACGAACTTTTCCTCTAAAGGAGCGACTTCCACTTTTATAAAACGCTCTAAACTGGCAATAACCTCTTTTACTTCTTCTGATACTTTGAATTCAACCATTTTTCAAACTCCTTTTGATAGATAATCTTGTCTTCAAAAGCCCAATCAAATATGACTAGGCGATTTGCACTAATAGATGTTGGTGACTAAGGCTAAAAGCGCCGCAGTACGAGGCGATGTTAGCTTAGTTCTTCTTCCTTTAGCTGAATAAAGTTAAACTCCTATGTGATAGCCACCCGAAATATTTAGAACGTGACCCGTAATATAGTTCGCATCTGATGAGGAAAGGAATAATACACCTGGTACAACATCCTCAGTCGTTCCAAATCGATTTAACACAATTTTACTTTTATATTTTTCAGCAAATTTCTCATCACCACGAATAGTATCAGTCATTCGTGTCTCGACAACGCCAAATGCAACAGCGTTCGATTGGATACGGTATCTTCCCCATTCTCTACCCGTTGACATCGTTATACCAAGTAGTCCTGCCTTAGAAGCACTATAATTTATTTGCCCAATCGTTCCTGTTAAACCTGCCACAGATGTGACATTAATGATTTTACCGTTTGTTAGTGCCTCGGGGTTTTGTTTTGCTCTTTCTTTGTAAATCGGTGCCACTGCCCGAATGCAATTAAAGACGCCCTTCAGACCAACATCAACAACTAAATCCCATTGTTCGTCCGTCATTTTGTCAATCATTGCCGGTCTGGTTACGGCTGCATTATTGATTAGTATGTTTACAGTTCCAAACTCATTAACTGCTGTATCAATTAACTGACTTGCATTTCGAGAGTCAGCTACACTGCCGACTGACGCGACTGCCTTTCCACCTGCTTCTCTAATTTCCCTTACAACAGAATAGGCAACCTCTTCATCGATGTCATTAATGACCACGCTTGCACCTTCTTGCGCCATTTTAAGTGCAATTGCACGTCCAATTCCTCTTCCAGAACCTGTAATAACAGCTACTTCGTTTTCAAAACGCATACTTTTTCCCCCTGAATTAAATTTTTTCAATAATTGTCGCTGTCGCCATTCCTCCGCCGCAGCACATAACCTGTAATCCATACCGCTTATCCGTATCTTCAAGTTCATGCAGCAAGGTCGTCATGATTCTGGCACCACTTCCACCTGTCGGATGTCCTAGTGCGATTGCTCCACCACGAGGATTCACTTTCTCTACAGGTACACCGATTTCTTTCATCCACGAAAGCGTAACTGAAGCAAACGCCTCATTGCATTCATAAATATCGATATCTTCAGCTGTTAAGCCTGCTTTTTTTAATATTTTGTTCGTTAAAGGTATCGGTCCAGTCAGCATCATTGTTGGATTAGAACCAATCACATCTCTGGCAATAATTCTCGCTCTTGGTTTTAATCCTAATGCTTCTGCTTTTTCTCTAGACATAATTAGAACAGCAGCTGCTCCGTCACTAATTTGGCTGGAATTTCCCGCCGTTATTTTTCCATTTTCAATAAAAGCTGGTTTTAATTCTTCTAAAATCTCTACCGTCGTAGTCGGACGAATTCCTTCATCTTCTTTCACGAAAATTTTTTCACCATTTTTTTCTACTTCAATCGGAAGAATTTCTCTTTCAAATGCCCCACTTTGTCTGGCCTTGTCAGCCAACTGGTGACTTCTTGCCGAGAAACGATCCAATTCTTCACGTGAAAGCTCCCATTTATCAGCAATTCTTTCTGCCGACTCTCCTTGGGATATCATTTCATATAAATCTTTTAATTCTTGAGGTTCAGGTACCCGATCCGCGCCCAATGAGTATCTTGTCATGCTTTCGACACCTGCCGCAATGACAACATCATAATCTCCCGCAACAACACCTTGAGCTGCTAGATTCACTGCTTGCTGGGAAGAACCGCATTTTCTATTGATTGTAAAGGCAGCTGTCTCTTCTGATAGACCAGCCATTAATGTTGCAATTCTGGCGATATTGTTCCCTTGCTCATGAATTTGCGTGACACATCCAACAATCACATCTTGGATCTCTTGAGGATTAACTCCAGCACGTTCAACTAAGCCTTTTAATACTGCTGACAATAAATATTCAGGTCTCGTATCTGCATAGACGCCTCTTCGCCTTCCTATTGGTAACCGGACCGCTTCAACTATGACTGCTTCTCTATTTCCCATTTTTATTCGCTCCTTATTTCAGCTAAATTATTGAGACTGTTGTTTTCCCTGCAACACCTTGCTCAGCTAAATTGATAATTTCTTCTGGTGTGTAACCAATTTCTTTTAAAATTTCGCTCGTATGTTCACCTAGCCCAGGCGGATGGCTTCTAACCGTAATATCCATATCTGAAAATTTCACAGGAAATACCGGTGCTCTTAATCCTTTAATAAATGGATGCGGAATATCTTTAATCGTTTCACGAGCAATCACTTGTTCAGAATGGATCACTTGTTCTACAGAATTAATCGGACTGCAAGGAACACCATTCGCTTCCAATGTTTCAACAATATCGGCACATTTCCACTCAGAAAAACGTTCATTTAAGATGGCCTCAAGTTCTTCCTTATAAGCGACCCGATCTTTATTTCTCTTAAACTTCTCAAATTCCAATAAATCTTCCCATCCTAAAGCCTTACACAATTTAACCCACAAACGATCATTTGCACATGCAACAACAACATATTGATCTTGTGCTCTAAATGCTTGATAAGGGTATAAAGAAGGATGACCAGCACCCATCGGCTTTGGAGATACTCCAGTCGCCTGAAATGCAGGAACTAAATAATTCATCATCATAACTTGACTATCTAGCAAACTACAATCAAGATATTGCCCAATTCCCGTCTTGTCTCTCTGCAATAAGGCTGTTACAACACTCATCGCACCTAAAGTTCCGGTTACTAAATCAACGACTGAAAATCCCGCTTTTACTGGAGGTCTGCCGATTTCTCCGGTGAGTCCCATGAGCCCTGAATAAGCTTGAATCATTAAATCATAGCCTGCCTTATCTTTAAAGGGCCCAGTACGGCCAAATCCAGAAATGGACAAATAAATAATAGATGGATTGATTTCTTTGATCGCTTCATATCCGAAACCTAGTCTTTCTGCTGTGCCTGTTCTAAAGTTTTCAATAATGACGTGGGATTCTTTTGCCAATTTTTTCACGATATTGATTCCTTCTTCAGACTTTAAATCGAGCGTGATGCTTCGCTTGTTTCGGTTATTTGCCATATAAAATGTGCTTTCCCCGTCCCATTCTGGTGGAGTGAAATGACGCGTTTCATCGCCGCTCATTTTTTCAACTTTAATGACCTCGGCACCTAGATCACTTAACATTTGACCTGCAAATGGTCCAGCTAAAGTCTGAGCCAATTCTAATACTCTTACATTTTTCAAAGGTAAAGTCATCATTTTGCCCCCTCAGTAAGTATGGATTACTATTTTCTTATTACTGTTTTAATAGATTAGAAAACATTGTTTTTCCATTTATACATCAATTCTTCACGAAAATCGGGATGGGCTATCGATATTAATTCCTGTGCTCGTTCTTTTAATGACTTTCCAAAAAGTCGAGCCACTCCATATTCCGTAACAATGAATTGAACTTCCGATTTCACCGAGGTGACCTTCTCTACCGTTGCTTTAATGCGTGATTTTGTTCCGTCTTTTGTCGTTGAAGGGAAAGCAATGATTGCTTTTCCACCTTTTGAATATTGGGCACCACGAATAAAGTCCATTTGTCCGCCGACTCCCGCAATCGTGTGGTTATTAATGGATTCTGCATTGACTTGTCCTGCCAGATCGACTTCTAGTGCTGAATTAATGGAATGAAAGTTATCAATCTGGCTAATAATTGCCCCACTATGTGTAAATTCAACTGGATGAAGTTCAAACATAGGATTGTTATCCACATATTGATTCAGCTTTTCTGTTCCAAGCAATAACGTGCACACCATCTTATTCGGTTTGACTGTTTTTTTACGATTCGTAATCACACCACTATCGATTAAATCAATCACCGGGTCAGTAATCGATCCCGAATGGACGCCCAAGTCCTTTTTATCCATTAATGAATACAGGACACTATTCGGTATATTTCCGATTCCCCATTGGATTGTGGCTCCGTCCGGAATTAAACTTGCAACATTTTCACCGATTTTTTTCTCCACACTGCTTAATTTACCTTCGGGGATCGTAAGCAGTGGCCGGGATGATGGAACGAAGCAATCAATTTGATTGACACTTATCCAAGTTTCACCATATGTAATCGGCATTTGTTCATTCATTTCAGCAATGACAAATTTGGCTTTTTCTACTAAAGAATGAATGGCCTCGACCGAAATCCCTAAATTACAATAGCCTTCCTTGTTTGGTGGAGAAACTTGAATTAGGGCAACATCAACTTCCGATTCACGTATAAATTTAGGTATTTCTGATAAATTCATAGGAACGTAGTCACAGTCACCTGTTCGCATCGCTTTTTTTAGCCCTGGCGAGGAAAGAGAGGTTCGAATTCGAAAATAGGGCAAACTTTCTTCTTGAGCATATAATAATGGACTTCCCGCCACATTCACATTCAGAGTCGTTCCTTTTAGACGTTCCCTTTGTCTAACTAATTCTTCAACTACTGTTTGTGGTTCACTGCAGTATGCAGCAAGAAAAAGATTTTGATACGGCTGAATACACTTTATCGCTTCTTGAACAGAACAAATGCGAGAGTTATAGAGCAATTCCCAGTCTTTCATAGCACTCACCTTGCTTCTTTTTGAGTAAATGATTTAATACATCTTACTTGGTAAATAGATTGCAATATCCGGAAAGAGGTAAAGAATGACAATAAGAACGAGAATCGGAACGGTAAACAAAAGTGCACCTTTAAAAATTTCCTCTAAAGACAGCTCAGGCGCAGCACCCTTCAGAACAAAACAGTTCATTCCTACTGGAGGTGTAATCATTGCCAATTCAATGAGTAATACGATAATAACCCCAAACCAGATAAGATCCATTCCCATCCCATGGATGAGAGGCAAAATAATTGGAATTGTAATAACAACCATCGCCAATGCATCCATAATGGCGCCTAAAATGATATACATAATCACGATGATGGCAAATAAAGCTGCTGGTGGTAGCGATAATCCATTAAGGGAATTAGCTAAAAATAGTGGCAACTTCGTAATCGTAAAGAAATAATTCAGCAAAAATGCCATAATGATAATCGCAAACAGAAATCCTGTTGTTTTCAAAGTACTAGACATCGCGCCAACAAACTTCTGAAATGTAAGCTTTTTTCTAATTAAGGCAATGATAAGCGTCGCAAAAGCCCCAATTCCTGCAGCCTCAGTAGGATTGAAGTAACCCATATACATTCCGCCTATTACAATGCCAAATAATACGAGAATCCAACCAGTTGTCTTTAAAGAAATAATGCGTTCTTTCCAACTAACTTTTTCTTTGATAATAGGTGCCAAATCCGACTTGATTAAGGCAGCAATATAAATGGTTATCATGAAAAGCACCATAAGAATAAGGCCTGGAACAAGACCTGCGATTAATAATTGACCAATGGACTGTTCTGTCATCATTCCATAGATAATAAAAAGGGTACTTGGTGGAATTAAGGGACCTAATGTTCCACCTGCAACAATTGTTCCTCCAACAAAAGACTTATTATACCCATAATGCAGCATTTCCTTCGATGCAATAATGCCCATTGTTGCAGTATTTGCTAAGCTTGAACCTGATGCAGCGGCAAACAATGCTGAAGATCCAACAGTTGCCATACCTAAACCGCCTCTCATTCGACTTAACCATGCCCGGAATGTTCCAAATAATTCTGTGCTAATTCCACAAACATATAATAGTTCACCCATTAAAACGAACATCGGAATCGTACTTAAGGTATAACTAAAGCTATGATCCCATACAATCGTCTCCACAGCTGTTTTCAAGGTCTCCCATTCTTTTAAATAGACAATCCCAATAAATGCTGGTATAGCCATGGCGATTGCAATAGGCAGCCTTAAGAACATTAATGCAAACATGACTAGTAATCCTAAAAGCCCAATTAATTCAACTTGCATCATTTAAATCCCTTTCTTTCTCATTCTGAATTGGTTGAGAAATTGCAAGAATAGACCTAATCAACTTTAAAAACGCTTCTAACCCCCACATGATAAAACCAAGGATGATGAGAAAATCAAAGGGATAATAAGGAATCCCTAAAAGGCTTGTACTCAATTTCATTTTGGTCATATGATTTATTGCTACTTCAATAAAAATAAAAGCGATTACAAACGTAACAATAACGTTAAATAGACACGCGATTACATCCATAATTTTTTGCCCTTTATAAGGGAATTTGTCAACGATCAGACCGATAGAGATGTGACCATCCACTTGCTGGGTGTAAGCTAATCCACACATAATTAGAACAACCATGCCTAATTGAACGATCTCGACATCACCTAATATGGGAGTAAAAGTCATTCTACTAACTACAGCAAAAGCTATAAAAAGCATCATGAATGCCATTGTAATTAAAGCAATCCACTTTGTAATCCGAGTTAAATTAGTGATAATTTTCGATAACAACTTGACACCTCTATTCTATTTATAATTTGAAGCTTCTAACTTCAACCTAAAACTAAAGTTAGAAGCTTCGGTAACGATTAAAATGGTTTTGGTAATCCTTCTGCTGCCATTATTTTAATAAGTTCATCAACCATCTCTTGGCCTGGATAGCCTTTTTTATTTGCCTCTTCAATCCATTCATCCCATGATACTTTTCCAGCTTCTTTAAAACGCTGAACTTCTTTATCAGACAATGTAATAATTTTCCCGCGATCCTTCAGTTTTTCTTCTAATGTTTTGTAAGCATTTTCAACTTCTGTTTCATAGCTCTTAATTAGCAGCTCGGAAAGTTTCGGATTTAACTCCTTATCAAATATTTTTTGCAAATCGTCAGGAAGGGACTCATAGAAACTTTTATTCATAATCGGAATAACTGGCATGACAGAGCTATGAACTTTCGTAATATAAGGTGCCGGCTCGTAAAATTTCAAACCAACTGAGCCAATTGGTGTATAAAAGGTTGAATCAATCTGTTTCTTTTGCAATCCTTCATACGCTCCATCGGTAGATATCGTGACAGGAACAGCACCGATCGCTTTTTCTAGCGTGGTTTCACTGTTACTGCTCGAACGCATCTTCGTTTTCTTTAAATCATCGATTGATTTAATCGGTTTAGAAGAAAACAAATCATATGGATCTGTTGTTAGCGGGTTCATCACGATAAACTCTTTAGACAAGGATTCATTGGCATATTTTTCTCCGAATTTTTTCAATACTTTTGAAGCTTCTTCAGCATCATTGAAAGCAAATGGCAGATTTCCAATCGTATACGGGAAAAGATCCGTGTCTGGGAAGTAGGATGTCACCGCTACTCCAACTTCATATAAGCCGCCCTTTACGTCTTGGTAAACAGAAGTAGATTTTCCTAGTGCAGAGCCATGATAAATATTTACTTTTACTCTACCATTTGTTTTTTCTTCAACCAGTTTTTTCCATGGTTCATATACATTGTAAGCGTAATGATGAGTAGATGGGGCCCAATTGTTTACGTTTAATTCATAAACTTTATCAGAACTGCCCTTCTTACTTGATACGTTTTTACTGTTGCTTGCTTCCTCTTTTCCACAACCAACAATTAATCCAATTAATAATAAAATAATGAACAACAAATAGCTTTTTTTGATAGCAGACATTTTTCTCCCCCTTAATTTGATTTAAACTCGGCGTATGTAACCGCATTCAATTCTTTTAATTCATTAATATCTGCTCTGACGATAAAGAATAGATCTTAATCCCCCCTTTTTTACTACCGAAAAATTATTTAAAATATAAAACTTTGTTTAATTATATCACTGGTAATATTTTTGAAAATTCGATAAAATCTATATATATATTAATATTTTCTATATAGGGGGTCTGCACATACATAATGGAACTAAGACATTTAGAAGTATTCAATGCCATAGCACAATCTAATAGCTTTTCTGACGCAGCTAAGAAGCTCTTTATCTCTCAACCTACTGTCAGTGCCCACATGAAAACATTAGAAAACCGACTCGGATTGCAGCTTTTTTCAAAAAAAAATAACCTATCACAAGCTGGAGAAATTTTATATCAATATTCATCTAAAATACTAGCTTCTGTAGAGGAAGCAAAGAATGTTATGGAAAACTATAAAAAAGGCTTATCCGGCTCCTTTTCTCTAGTAACATCGCATACGATTTGTAATTGGGTATTGCCGGATCTTCTGTTAGAATTCAAAAAAAAATATCCTTCCATTGATATCATTCTACATACAGAATTTTCACCAGAATCAATTGAATTAGTACTTAATCACAAAGTACAGTTTGGAATTATTCGAACTCCTAATCAGAACTTTTCACATCCTCAATTAAATTCACAAATAATTGGAGTAGATCATTCCAGTGTTCTAATATCAGCTGAACACAGATTAGCCAAATTAGAAAAAGTAACTTGGAACCAACTAATAAATGAACCTTTCATTATATATGGCAATAATACAAGCTACTGGAAACAAATCGAGGGGGTTTTCACTAAGTTCGGTGTTCGCCCTAAAGTTAGTATGCAGTTAAACGATATTAATGCAGTGATATTAATGGTTAGACTAGGAATGGGGATAACGATTTTACCTGAAATATCTGTCGCTGAAGAATTAAGAAAGGGAATTCTTAAACCATTATCTATAGAAGGTTTTCCATCAATTAAGAGATATTCAAACTTAATTTATCATAAGGATTTAGCAGATGTTGGATATATTAGTCACTTTATCGAATTTATGAATTCAATATCATTTCTCGATTATAAAGGAAATAATAGAGAAAAAAATCGCTAATCATCCCGATCGAAGAATAAATTCTTCTTCGATCGGGATGATTCTTTTAAATCTTTTAAACTTCTAATTTTCGTTTATTCGCCTGAAGAAATTCTTTGATTCTGTTACCTGGTATATCTGTTGCAAATGACATCGCTAATGCATTTTTGCTGTCCTGAATCGCGATATCCAGAAAACTGTTCTGCCATGTTTCCATCAACCTCTTCTGTATGGCTTTCGTTTCCTTTGGATTGCTAATCAACTTCAAGGCGTATTCTCTTGCAACATCCTTAAGTTCTTCTGGTGCTACGGTTTTATTAATCATAGAACCGTTCTCATTGATACGCTGTACTGAAACCGGTTCAGCCATTAACAGCATTTCCTTAGCAAGCCCCAATCCGACATATTGTTGAAGCAATACAGCATCTACCACTGATGGGATACCCAATTTCACTTCTGGCATTCCAAAAACGGCATTCGTGGAGGCCAATCTAATATCGGCTGCAAGGGTCATTTCGAGTGCTGCACCCATACAGTACCCATTGATTGCTGCAATAACCGGAACTGGTAATTTCCGAATCAACTCACAGACACGTCCTACCTCTGAAATCATCTCGTGTGCCCCATGTGGATCCAAACCGATAAACTCGTTTACGTTCATTCCGGTTGCAAAGGACTTGTTGCCACTTCCTGTAATAATAATCGCCCCAACCTCATCACCTTTCCACAACGATTCCAAATGGGCGATGAGTCCCCGCAGCATTCCTCGATCAAGAGAGTTCAACTTAGCCGGATTATTTAAATAAATCCATCCAATCTGTCCTTCACGTTCAAAAAGCAAATGATTATCCATTTTTTAACTCCTTTCATTATTGGGGAGATAGACAGTTCCGGACAATGCATTTTTCACGATGACTATTTAATCAACCCAACCATTTTTTGTTGTTATAGTGATACTATGTAAATCATATCAAAGTGTGGTAGCCTCTAAATTTTGAAAATTCTATACACTCATAGATAAAACAAATGAAGGGGAAGTGTTCGTTGCTGTTATCGGGACCAGACCAATCGATGTCTTAATATTTTCTGAATGAAAAAGCCGAAAAATATGCAAGAAATGAATAAATACTTGCATATTTTTCGGCCTATTGATAATTGAGATATTTTTAAATTACAATGTTTCACATTGGAAGATTTATTTGCCACGAAACGCCGAAACGGTCATTTACCCAGCCAAACTTTTTACTGAAACCATAATTGTTAACTATCCGACAATCAGCTGCTTGACAATCGCCATGTTCTTTCCCAGATACAACTGAATCAACTGCAGTTAAAAATGCAGAAGAACTAGCTATTAAAGAATCCGTTAAATCAGTAGCTCTTATCTCACGCTTAAGGTCTAGTGCATGAGCGATAATTGCAGACGAAGACTTTTCCTTATAAGGAGCAGTTGTAGTCGCAAAATACAGGGCATCAATCTGCTTTTTATCAATTCCCGTTGATATGGCCTTAACTTAGTCCCAATTAATTCTTTTACATCACTCAACATTCAAATTCCTCCTTTTAATCCAGACTTCTACCAAGTCTCATGTTAGTAGGATTTCGGCATTCCTAGAACGTGTTCACTGAGATAGTTTAAAACCATTTGTTGGGATACTGGAGCAATTTTCAACAATCTTGCTTCACGCCAGTATCTTTCTATATGGAACTCTTTGGCATATCCAAAACCACCAAGAGTTTGTAAGGCTCTGTCGCAAGCTTCAAAAACCGCTTCTGCTGCCAAATATTTGGCCATATTGGCATCTGGTCCAGTTGGCAACCCATTGTCATATTTATTTGCTGCTCGTTGCCAAAGTAGTTCTGCTGCCTCTAATTTGGCATGACTTTCTGCAAGAGGATGTTGAATAGACTGGTTTTTACTAATTGGTCTGTTAAAGACGACTCTTTCATTTGCGTAATTGATTGCTTTTTTCAATGCGACTCTACCCAAGCCACAAAATTCAGCAGACAATAAAATTCGTTCAGGATTCAGACCATCAAGTAAATGGTAAAATCCTTTTCCAACTTCCCCCACAACATCACTTTCATCTACTGGTAAATCTTCAATGAATAACTCATTCGAATCAACCGCATTTCTTCCTAACTTATCTATTTCACGAAGTGTACAGTATTTCTCATCAAGATCAGCAAGAAATAACGTCATTCCGTCCGTTTTCTTTTTACAGTCAGATAATGGAGTAGTTCTTGCAAGTAATAAAACCTTACTTGCCTCTTTCCCTTTTGAATTCCATACCTTTTGTCCGTTAATAATATAACGGTCTCCATCTTTACGGGCAAAAGTGGTGATACTAGTTGTATCGGTACCTGCATCGGGTTCTGTTACTCCAAATGATACGTGTAGTTCACCTCTTGCAGCTGAAGGAAGGTACTTCTGTTTCATTTCTTCGGAACCATGTTTGACAACAGGATTTAATCCGAACATGGAAAGATGTAAAGTCGTACCCCCATTCATTCCAGCCCCAGATTCAGCTACAGCGTGTAAGATAATGGCGGCTTCTGTGATCCCTAATCCTGCACCACCGTATTTTTCTGGAATTGCAACCCCTAACCATCCAGCTTCAGCAAAGGCATTATAAAACTCCCAAGGGAATCTATGTGCTTTATCACATTCAAGCCAGTAATTATCATCAAATTTGGAGCAGAGTCTGCTCACTTCCTTTTTTAACAGTAGCTGATCTTCATTCCATTCAAAATTCATATCCATCTTCCTTTCGATTGTTTTCATAGATTAAGTGATAGTAATTGAGTTAAATCTTTTTTTCATTAGTGCAGCACGTTGACATTTCATGACGATTTCTCCATTTTGATTTTTAGCACGATGTTCAAAAAATAAAAGCCCCTCATTTGGACTTGACTTTGATTCACGTTTGTTAATGACTTCTGTTTCAACGTAAATGGTGTCACCGGCAAAAACAGGTTTAGGAAATTCTACTTTATCAAAGCCGAGATTTCCTACAGTTGTTCCAAGAGTTGTATAATTCACAGTAAGACCGATTGCGAGTCCTAGTGTAAACAAGCTATTCATTAGCGGCTTACCAAATTCAGCTTTAGCTGAATATTCTATATCAAGATGCAGTGGTTGATGGTTCATTGTAAGCGTTGAAAATAGTACATTGTCGTATCATAGACAGTTCGTCCTGTTTCATGTTGGTATACTTGTCCAATTTCAAAATCTTCATAATAGTCCTGACAATGGGTTTCCTCCTCTATATTCTAATAATTTTTACTACAGAATTTAATGTGTTTTTTAGCCCTTAAAAAAATTAATAAAAAGATTGCATAAAATTAAAAATAGGACTCAATAATTATTTGAGTAGAAAGATATTAATTTATTCTGTTTCCCACCTAAAATTTTAAATTCCTAAACGTGAAACCTAAATTATATATATAATTCTAAATGTTCAGATTTATTATGTCTAATACATATATTTGATATATTAATAGTTTATCTCTATAAATGTTCAAATGAGTTATTTCGCAATTGGGGTATTTTCATACAGGTTTCAGGGTGTTCCATGAAGCCGGATAGGAGGGAATTTTTTTTCTACCTCTCTACTACATCAAACCGTACTAGAGGTGTTCCTTGCGGTTCACTGGTGACGTAGTCACGGAAGTGGCATATTCCAATAATCCAAGCAGAGGGTTCGTTACATGTCTCGTTCGAAGCTAAAATGGATTCACAATTAGCTAAAACCTATAAATAGTTGAAGGAATTATATAATTTAAACATTCTATTAATCTTGTTACAAAAGTTTATGACAATTCTTCAGGTACTAGTTAAGTTTCCTATTAGAAAGTAAAAGAACATGACTGAATAAATTTGTGAAACTCGAAGGTTCAGTCATGCCTATTGTTCTTGCCATCCCAATATGACCTAAAGTTGACGGTGTTGCCTGTCCAGATTTAGACGGTTATAATGTCCATGTATGCATAATTCGAAAGATTTCGACATTTATAATTCTGGAGAAAGGAAATGACGCCTCCCTTAATGTATATCTGCGCCAACAGATATACAGGAGACGTCCCCTAAAAAAACCCATATGATTATTGTATCAGATTATATATTAATTGAAAACAAAGGAGTTTTTGGTTAGAGGTGCGGGGAGGATTCCTTCGCCCTGTTATGGGAAAAGCATAAGCATAATTGGTACAAGAGAAAGTTCTAGAGAGACAAAAGTGTATAATATCCTGCGATTAGGGTGTGATCAATGGGGCCGGATTCATCATGAATTACCAGATTTCTTAGTTCCATATAAGAGATATAAGGCAGAGTGTATAGAGTCGGTTCTTACGAACCCTTCTACACATGGTGTTCCAGCTGATCAATCTACTTTATTTCGTTGGTTTGATTGGTTTAATTATTTCGTAGATTACTGGGCTAATTGCCTCTTATCCATTGTGCTTCGAACTAAACAGGATAAGATCCCTTTGAATTTGACGTCCGCAAATTCAGAGACTTCAATTCATAGAATTGGACGACTGGTAGGGAATGCCCCCAGATGGCTGGAGAGAATTGTCCGTCCGATTGTGAATTTTAATTTATGGCTACAGACCCGTTCTGCATTCTTGTCCGAAGATAGCTGATTTACCCTCATGATAATCACATATGTAGAGGAGTGTTATCATGAGAGATCAAAAAAAGGCAGAAGAAATCGCAGTACAAAGGTTCCAGCTCTTCTCCCCTCTGTTGGCGGATGGGCTAGATGCTGGAAAAGCAAAGGAATTGAAAAACCATATTTGTAAGACCATCGGTCTTTCTGAAAGAACCATAATGCGTTACCTTGAGCAATATCATAACGAAAGTTTTGAAGGGATAAAACCAAAAGGTATCTCGGGTAAAATGAAAAAAGAGGCCATTCCCTCGCATTTGTTGGACCAGGCGATTCTCCTTCGAAAAGAAGCTCCTACTAGAAGTTTTGCACAAAGTCTTCCCAAGTTGCCTGATTTTCAGGTTCTTTAATGCTACTAGTTCTGGCCAAATTCTCATACGAATCCGTATCAACATTGATTACATGCTCTACTGTATTTTTATTAATAACTCCTTGCAGCTTGCTAATCAACTTATCTTCAGTAAAGATTGCCTTAGGAGAAGCGTTACCTACGATATATTCAATTTCTTTTTCTACGAGACGTATATTCCCTCTTATTCTGGCTTAACAATAAATAACGGCTCCCCATAATCCACCACTCGGCCTTCTTCTACGAGAACCTCAACGATCGTGCCATTTACATCCGAGGTTATCTCTTGGAATAGGTTGAGTGCTTCCACCCATGAGGATATTCAGCCACTTTAGGGAGAGGCTTTTTCATTGAGATCCTTACTCCCCCATTCGTTAATGTGAATTCCTGAGTGGAGGATCGATCGATCAATTTAATCATTTCTCTTAGTTCAAGCATTTTTAACATCGATTTACACTCCTTTAGCGTTTGGTTTAAATAGCTTTCCAACAATTGAATAGAAACTCTCTTTCTCTCAATCAATTTAATTTTCTTTCCGATAAATGCAGTTTTTTTCACTCAAACCGACTAGTTGGTCTCAAAACTTTATAAAAGACCACCCCATATTCCGGGATTTCCTTTTTGTAATGCATACCGACGGACTAGTTGGTCTGTCGAGGTTAAAAAATAATCACGTGCCAATGGAATAATGGATCAGTGAACAAATAGGCCTGTAATCGTTATGTTGGGACCGACTAGTTGGTTTTTATTTTCAAATATTCTAAATAAAATGTCAATACCTTTCTCCAAAAAAAAGACCGACTAGTTGGTCTGCCAAAATCGCAAATAATGGCAAAATTTTAGACAAACCAACTATTTTCACTTAAAAAAGTTATCTCCTAATCGTAATTCTTCGGGATAGGAGTTTAGGAAGAACTTAGAAAACTTATGATTTTCACTCGCCGCTTTTGTTAAGATTGAATGTAGGATAATATCTGAATATATATCCGCAATTTCCTCTATTGTGTATCGTCCGTTTTTTTGATACCACTTATAAATCCAGTTGATCATTCCAAATATCGCCATAGAAATGATGGGTACCGGCAGTTCTTTACGAAACTCCCCACACTCGATACCATCGTGAATAACTTGAAACATTAAATTTTTATACTGATCTCTTTTAATCTCAATGTTATTAAAGTATTCCGGAGGCAGATACGAACTTTCTTGATAGAAGATCGTCACTTCATTTCTGTACAGATCAATCATCGTAACAAAGGATTTAATGATATTATGAAGCCTCTCGGTTGGGGTATTCCACTGCTCGCAAGCGGCTTGTCCCTTTTCCAATACGTAGGAAATAAATTGATCGTGGATAATATAAAGCAGTTCATCCTTGGATTTAAAATTATGATAAAATCCTCCTTTTGAGGCACCGCACTCTTTTACAATCATATCAACCGTGACTCTGTGAAAGCCGTGTGCTTCAAACAATTGAAGCGATGTTTCGATAATTCGTTCTCTTAAAGACTTTTTCGTCATTCATCTTCACCCTATTTTATTTTACCATTCCTTCTAGTAATTCAGTAATATCTGATTTCAAAATTTCAAGTATCGACAAAAATATTAGCAAAATGTAAAAAACAGAAAATCTATATTGTAAAACTTCTCTACCCAATAAATACTGAATAATAAAAAAAAGACCGAACATGCTGTAACATGTCCGGTGGTGCATGGGGACGGTTCTCGTGCTTCATTTTCACTAGAAATTTGTGAGGTTTGCTTTTAAACACACCTTATCTTCATATACATATTATTTGGCCTACTTAAAACATTCATCGACGATAAGATTTATAAAATCCCACCAACAATGTCAACTAAGTTGACATTTTATTGTATTTTAATTAAAATATAATTAGTGAACTTGATTAACAATTAGAGGAATAAGAAAAGCGATCATGTTTAATATAGTAGAAATAGTCACCTATGCTGCACTTGGTTTCTACAATATATATTACCTTAGAACAATAGATTAACAGTTTAAAGGTTTGATTAAACCAAAAATTATGGAATGAAGAAACATGAGTGATTGTTTTGGAGTGGGGATTTGATTTAATCATGAAGTCCATTAAACCCATTTAAAATCATGTATCTTAAGAATGGAGAATATTGCATGTATGAAAAACTTTATTTTATTTATAATCCGTTAACCGGCTGTAAAGATTGGGTATCTGAAAGAGAATTTAATATTGGCTCACTAAAACTGAAAAGTATATTCGGTGTTCTTTATTTTAGCGATTTAAAAATCATGTTACATTTTAATGCCCCTTTCAAGACTGCGATTGTAAAAGAATATAGGTTAGCAAATGAACAATCGATTGCCCTACATCATGTATGCCGATTGATAAGTCAAGCAGAATTGATGGAATTTCTAAACCTGGAAGCGAAAAACAAAGCTCAAAATGATAACAACGATGTTCCCTATCCATCTAGTGTAGAATTGAGAGATGGTTATTTTATTTGGAATGAGCATTCAGGTTGTTATGAAAAGGAAGCAGTTTTAACGACGGACTGATGATACCTAATAGGCGTAATAATGCACCTCAAGGGTGGATTATTTTTTTCGGTTAAATGACAGAATGGTTACGGTTAAACCCATTTAATATCCATTCCAACAATTTTCTGGTGCGCGGTGACGGTTCTCATGATCTAAAAGCTGACTCATGTTATAAATCAACCAACCTTCCTCTCGTACAAGCAGACAAAAAGTGAAGCAAAAGAACCGTCCCCATGCCTCATCATTAAATAAGCTGTTTAAAGTATATACGAATATCCAAACAGATTTATTGTACATGCATAGGATAAACATTGAATCTGTTTTTGAAAGGAGCAGCTAAATATTGTCGTTTTTAACGAAGTTTGTTGATGCTTTGCCTCTGCCTTCCGTGATACAACCTGTTGGTTATCGAGACGGAATCCCCTACTATGAGGTAACGATGAAGCAGGTTAGACAAAAGTTACACAGAGACTTACCGCCTACTACAGTTTGGGGTTATAACGGAATGTATCCTGGTCCTACATTTGAAGTTCTCAGGAATCAGCCTATTCTTGTCAAGTGGGAAAACGAATTGCCATTTGAACATCTTCTGCCTGTGGATAGAACGGTTCATGGTGCAGAACCCGATGAACCTTCTGTTAGAACGGTTGTGCATTTACACGGTGGACGTGTACGACCGGAAAACGACGGGTATCCCGAAGCCTGGTTTACGCGAAACTTTCAAAATTTCGGCAGCAAATTCTTGCATAAAGTTTACTACTATCCTAATTGTCAGCGTCCCACAACGCTTTGGTATCATGACCATGCAATAGGGATTACTAGATTAAATGTTTATGCAGGGCTTGCCGGCTTTTATCTGATTCGAGATAAAAAAGAGGAGAAACTAAATCTCCCACGTGGAAAATATGAAATACCGTTAGTGATACAGGATCGGTCATTCTATCCTAATGGTGAGCTTTTCTATCCATCGCAGCCAGGCCATCAACCACCTCCAGCACAACAGCCGCCTCCACCAATTTTTCCAGCTCCGGAGCCACCTCCACCATTTGATGAAAGTGCATTACCCAATCCATCTGTCGTTCCTGAGTTTTTCGGTAATACTGCTTTAGTTAATGGAAAAGTATGGCCCTATCTTGAAGTGGAACCACGAAAATACCGTTTCCGTATCTTGAACGGCTCTAATGCCCGGTTTTACCGATTACGGCTAAGCTCCGGCCAAGATTTTATTCAAATAGGAACGGATGGCGGCTTTCTAGAGAAACCTGTTAAAGTTTCCAATGCCACAGGGCTATTACTTGCTCCAGGGGAACGTGCAGATGTTATTGTGGATTTTTCAAAACATCGAGGTCAAAAAATCATCTTAACAAACGACGCACCAGCACCATTCCCTAATGGCTCCCCTGATAGCCCTCCCCTTCCGCAAATTATGGAATTTCGAGTTCGTAAAAAACGCTCAAAATCAGATAAAAGTCAAATTCCTAAAAAATTAAGCTGCTTAGAGAGACTCGAACCAAATGGTGTGACGGTTAGACAGAACTTCTTAATGGAAATTGATGATCCAGAATTTCCTGCCCGCTTAAAGCTTTTACTGAACGGTATGGATTGGAATGAATTACCGATTACTGAAACCCCTTATAATGGTACAGTGGAAGTATGGGAGCTGTACAACCTGACGGGTGACACACATCCCATTCACTTGCACCTCGTCCAATTCCAAATCCTTAATCGTGAACCCATTTCAATTGATGAAAATGGAAATGTCATTATTGTAGGTCCTGCACGCGAGGCTGATCCTAATGAAAGAGGCTGGAAAGATATCGTTCGTGCCAATCCCGAAGAAGTCACTCGTATTATTGCCCGCTTTGGACCATTTACTGGAATCTATCCTTGGCATTGTCATATCCTTGAACACGAGGATCACGAAATGATGCGTCCGTATGAAGTACTCCAAAATCCGAATTTCGACCCGTGCATTCCGATTCCAGAAATGTGTCCGGATGATTCGTTTACTCAATGCTGTCAAGAGGAATACGAACAATGTGGATGTAAAGAAGACCATGATGAGTCCAGTTCCCATTATGAATCGAGTTCCTATGATGAGTCCAGTTCCTATGATGAATCCAGTTCCTATGATGAATCCAGTTCCTAGAACCACGTTAATAATATCAAGGAAATGCGATAAAGAAAGACTAGCTTAAAAATCGGAGCTAGTCTTTTCATATTTCTTAATTACTGGAATGCTGCCCTCTAATTTGCCGACAATCCCCCTCTTTATAATTCACAATAAGTGGCTAAAAATTTTTAAAGCTTTTATTTGTATAAAAGAATCTAGGTTTTCAGCAGATGAAGTTAAAAAACAAGACGGTACCCCTTGCCTCAGTTTTTGAGGCAGAAGAACCGTCCCTGTGCTTCCTTATCTAGATTCTAACAATCTTTTAAATTCAACAAAGTAATCCAACGTTTCTGGATTGTTCAGGGAACCCAAGTTAACAGCTTGCTCAATAGGTACACCCATTAATATTTTTTTAATCGGCACCTCTATTTTCTTGCCGTTCAGTGTTTTCGGCAGTTCATTTACAGGAAAAATTTCATTCGGTACGTGCCTTGGAGAACAGTTTTGCCGAATGGATTGATTAATTCTAGTTTTCAATTCATCTGTAATGCTGAAGCCTTCCTTTAAAACGATAAATAAAGGCATGTATGATTGTTCGGCGCTTATTGGAATATCTACAATTAAACTATCGATTACTTCTGGAATACTTTCAAGAGCACTATATATTTCACTTGTACCCATTCGAATACCTCCACGGTTAATCGTCGCATCTGAGCGGCCGTAAATGATCGCCGATCCTCTATCGGTAATCTCGATAAAATCCCCATGTCTCCAAATATCAGGGTAAACATCAAAGTAACTCTCTTTATAGCGTACTCCATTCTTATCATTCCAAAAATAAATGGGCATGGACGGCATCGGTTCGGTTACCACAAGTTCACCGATTTCATTGATCACTCCTTCTCCCGCATCATTAAATGCCTTCACAGCTGATCCCAAAACACGAGCTTGAATTTCCCCGGAATAAACAGGCAGGGTCGGGCTTCCCCCCACAAACCCGGAACAAATATCTGTTCCACCGCTAGTAGAAGTCAGCCATATATCTTCTTTTACATACTCATAAACCCAGTCAAATCCGCTTTCAGGCAGTGGTGAACCTGTAGAGCCTATGCTTCTTAAATGAGAAAGGTCAAATTGTTCTTTTGGTTTAATTCCTGCTTTCAAACTGGCCATTAAAAAGCTGGCACTGGTGCCAAAGGTTGTCATTTTTGTAGATTCGGCAAGGCTCCACAATGTTTCATCATTTGGGTAGCTTGGATTTCCATCATACAAAACAATGGCCGCGCCTGTCAGTAACCCGCTAACGATTACGTTCCACATCATCCAGCCTGTTGTGGTGTACCAAAAAAAACGATCGCCCTTCTTAAGATCCACTTGAAGACCGAGGAATTTTAGATGCTCAAGCAGGATTCCCCCCTGACCTTGTACAATCCCTTTAGGTTTTCCGGTCGTACCTGATGAATATAGGATCCAGAGTGGATGATTAAAAGGCACCGGCTCGAATGTTAAAATGGCATCATCATTATCAGAAATAACCTGCTCCCAAAGGACTGTATTATTCAACTCGGATATTTCCGGTTGCGTTTCTAGATAGGGAACTAGAATTGTCTTTTTTAGTGATGGAAGGTCAGCTTGTATCTTTTTGACAAGCTCCAACCGGTCATATCTCTTACCCCCATACTGATAGCCATCAACAGCAATCATGACCGTTGGTTCAATTTGCTTAAACCGGTCAATGACACTTTGAATGCCAAATTCAGGTGCACAGCTCGACCAAACAGCCCCAATACTAGCACATGCCAGAAATGAAGTTAACGTTTCAGGAATGTTGGGTGCATAGCCTACGACCCGATCCCCACTTTTGACCCCTAATGACTTTAAATATGTAGCTATTGCAGCTGTTTTCTTTCTTAGTTCAGCCCAGGTAACTTCCTGAACTGGACGAATCTCGGATTGATGAATGACAGCAGCTTTTTCTGGATCTTCATTCCTGAATACATGCTCTGCATAGTTTAAAGTGGCTCCCTCAAACCATTTTACGTTTGGCATTTTATTTCCGGATAAAACAGAAGTGTAATCTGTTTCTGATTTTATATTAAAAAACTCCCAAATAGCTGTCCAAAAATTTTCAATTTCTGTTACAGACCAATCCCACAATTGATTGTAATCTTCAAATTTCAGCCCTCGATTTTCCTCCAGCCACATCATAAATTTCTTTATATTCGACTGATTTATCGTTTGTTGGGAGGGCTCCCAAAGCAACTTCCCTTTCAGCATTTCCGTTTCCAATCCGATCCCTCCAATTAAAGATCAAACTATGAATCAATGTAATTTCCTATAAAAAATTCACTATCTTACTAGGAGTCCAATCCTACCCCTTTAAAAAATCAGCTTCGCGCTTTTCAAGAAAGGCAGCGATACCTTCTTTTCCCTCGATGCTGCTTGCTCTTGAAGCGAGTAGCAAGGATTCCTTGCTCATTTGTGATTCCAATGTTTCTTGGAGTGAATGATAGAATAATTTTTTCGTTTCGCCGTATGCATTCATCGGTCCTTTTGCCAAGCTTTCTGCAACGCCTAGGACAACCTCCCATAATTGGTCATCAGGAACGACTTGATTGACAATCCCCCAGTCACATGCCTCTTCTGCGGTTAACTGTCGATTTGTATACATTAACTCAAGTGCGCGACGCATCCCGACAAGGCGAGGTAAAAAATAGCTGCCTGATCCATCAGGTGTTAAACCAATTCGGTTATAAGCCATCACAAATTTTGACTTCTCCGACGCATAGACTAAATCACATGCACATGCAAGACTCATTCCGGCGCCTGCAGCTACTCCGTTAACCGCCCCAATGAACGGTTTATTCATTCTTGCAAAAAAGGAAATCGCTTGATGTAAGTATGCCGTTACAGATTTCAGATGAGAACTTATTTCGTCCCCTTCCTTTGCGAAACTTTTTAAATCACCGCCAACTGAAAACTTATTACCCGCTCCAGTGATCACCACTACTCTAATATCATCACGCTCGGAACAAACAATCGCTGCATCCATTAATTCCTTGGCCATTTGCAAATCCAGTGCATTTCCTACTTCCGGACGGTTTAACGTGACAATTCCAACATGGTTTTCAACGGATAAACTAACAACTTTATTTTCCAAATCGATTCCTCCCTAAACCTAATAGTTTAATTGTTTTTTCAAAATCAGACCCTCTCAATAATCATGGCAATTCCTTGACCGCCGCCAATGCAAAGGGCAGCTAAGCCATATTTTAAATTCCTTTTCTTCAGTTCAAGCGCTAAAGAATAGGTAATTCTCGCACCACTTGCACCAAGAGGGTGTCCCAAAGCGATCGCTCCCCCGTTAACATTTACTTTTTCCTGGTTAATTCCCAATTCCTTTATGACGGCTAATGATTGCGCCGCAAAGGCCTCATTCAATTCAAATAAATCAATGTCAGCCAAGGTTAAGCCTGCTTTTTCTAATGCCCTTTTGCTTGCTGGTACAGGTCCAATCCCCATGATTTTTGGATCAACTCCTGCTACTGCCCAGGAAACAATTTTCGCTAACGGATTTAAACTATTTTCAATGACGTAGTCTTCTGAAGCTAATACGACCGCTGCAGCACCATCGTTAATTCCACTGGCATTACCCGGCGTTACTGTACCGTCTTTCTTAAAAGCCGGTTTTAATTTTGTTAAACCTTCTAAACTGACACTATCTCTAATATGTTCATCCACTTTAATAATTGTTTCTTTTCCTTTTTTATCATGGATGATAATGGGAACTACTTCTTCTGCGAAGCGCCCTTCATCTCTTGCTTTTCCAGCCTTTTGCTGCGAGGTAACCGCAAACCGATCCTGTTCTTCTCGTGAAATATTATACTTTTCTGATAGATTCTCTGCGGTCATCCCCATCCCGCAGCCGACATATTGATCAATTAACGTTTCCCAAAGCATGTCCACCACCACTGGTGCCTTACTAGGGGAGCCGAACCGCGTTCCTTTTAAGATTTGCGGAGCTAAACTCATATTCTCGGTGCCACCAGCCACAATGACCTTTGCTTCCCCTAATTCAATAGACGTTGCCCCTGTTACCATAGCCTGTAATCCTGAACCGCATAACCGATTCAAGGTAAGGGCAGATGATGACTCCGTTAAGCCGCTTTTTAACCCAATATGTCTGGCCAGATAGGCGGAATGTGCTCCGGTCTGGACAACATTTCCAAATACAATTTCATCCACATCGGAAGCAGGTATACCACTTCTTTCAAGTGCCCCTTTAGTTGCCGCCACGCCTAATTCAAGATCACTAATATCCTTTAATGAGCCTCCATACGTCCCAAAAGCTGTTCTTGCTCCATCAACTATATAAGTTGTCATGGTTTCTCCTCCTGTGCATTCATTTTTTCTTTTATTTCTTCTTTCTATATGTAGAATCCTGCAATTTCATTTAGAAAAAAAAGGGGGACGAAATAGTCATCTTATCTTGACCTATGTCCCCTGCGTTAATAAAAATTCATGTAAATAACCAATATTATAGTAATTTTATTTTTTCATAGTGCCCTGCATGTGGAACGTGTAAATAATAAGGGCCAATTATAGACTTCATTTCCTGATAATCTATTGAATTTTTAAACCCTGTTACATGGTCATCTACTGATTCCCATTTAATTAAAACCAAATATTTATTTTCTTGCTCCATGCATCGGTGTAGTTCATTTCCTAAGCAACCCTTTGCAGACGAGACGATAACGGCCGCCCTTTTAAAAGCGTTCTCAAATTCCTGCTCCGTTCCCGGTTTCACTTCAATCAACATGATTTCTTGTACCATAACGTTGGATCCCCTTAAAGAAACTTTTTATACTTTAGCCAAATCCAATTCAAACTCTGTTCCCCAAGCACTCAAAGCTTCCCAAATCTTTGGCTTGAGCGGAAGTACCTCATGCCATGGACGAGGCTCAAATATCCCAAGCTCTGGAATAAACACATCCATATCAATATACAACTCCACAACATTTTCTTCCGGATCATGATGATAAGTCGCAATATTATGTCCTGCAGTATGGCGGGAAGGACCCCAAAGAGTTGGACGCCCCTGCTTGGCCAATAAATCTGAGCTAGCATACTGATGACTTGCATCCTTTAATTGGAAAGCAATATGGTGTAAACGTGTCTCATCGGAAGCAACAACATTTAATACATGATGATCCGTGTTGCATGTTAAGAAATTAGCGAAGCCTACTCCAATTTGGTCAGTAAATGAGAAGCCTAATGCATCCCGGTAAAATTCAATGGTCTCCTGAAAGTTCTTCGCATAAAATGCCACATGCCCTAATTTAAGGGGAACAATGCCTGAAGAACCAAAACCAACAGCTGATTGCTCCATCTCTGTAAATAATTCAATGACATTACCGGCTGGATCCTGTAATTCTAGTAATCTTGAAACACCCGGCTTGGCATCTATTTTCAAGCTAGAAGCAATTCCTTTTGCATGTAATTGTTCCTGTACCTCTTCTAAAGTGAGATTCCCATCTAATTGGTAGCCGTATCTGCGAACCGCTTTTTCTTCTGCTGGCGTGATCACAATATTATGATGGTCGAAACCGTTACTTAAATAGGTAACTCCGTCCTTCTCCTCTGTAATCCGATATCCCATTGTATTAGTATAATAGTCGACCATGGTTTGACTGTTTTTTGCAAAAAAATCCAAGTACACTAAACGAAATATTTTTACGGTTGACATTGCGGATTCCCCCATAAGGTTTATTTTTAAAAAGTTTATAATCCTAAATTATTATTTTTTTAATAAAATATTGTATAATGTACTTCTAGACTTTCCCAAGTCTACCAACTGTTTCTGTTTTGCCCCAAACAAATCAGAAACGAATCATAAAGGATGCCCGTCCTTTATGATCATTCGGCAGCTGTCTTAGAAGTGTATGGTTATCTAACAGCTGCCTTATTCATGAACTGTCCCATTTGTTTGATTAAATCTTCAACTACTAAGGATAATTCAGCCAATTTTGCAGCGCCCCCAAACATATAATAATCAGGGCGGACCACAACAGCCTCTAAGCCAGTTGTATTAAAATACTGTTTGTATTTTCCTTCAATATCTAGTACCTGATTAGCTGATTCTATTTGTGTATCGTAGGCTTCAGAAACTGTTATAAATTTTGCACCTATGTTCTCAAGGAAGGTGATCTGTTCCTCCTGTAAAACGTTCCTAGGGTCACCTACTGGACTCATAATCATCCACCCATTTCCAACGACATCATCAAACAATCCAGTCTTGCCCTGATAGTTTACCTGACTCTGAAAAGATAGTTTTCCCGTGTAATCCCCTGGTTCCCCTAGAATGCCATCAGTCAAAAATGGAAATTCTGGCATAGGCGGCACCTTGCCGGTAAAGAATGCCTCATCCCTTTGTGCAGCAGCCTCTGGATCGGTTACACAAATCACTTTTCCTAAAAACAAGGCTGCTTCAACCACATCACGATTATGTGGTTTCCGTTCTTTCGTATACATATCGAGGAAGTTGTTATCCACTTTTCCACTTAAGACCAAATCAAGCTTCCAAGATAAATTCTTGGCATCACGAAGTCCTGCACACATCCCTTGACCCATGAATGGCGGAGTTAAGTGGACAGCATCGCCAGCCAATACCAGTCTGCCTTTTCTCCATTCATCCACCCATAAGGCTTTAAATGTATAAATCGCTTGCCGTTCCAAAACAGCATTCGCAGGAGTAATATCCCACGGCTCCAATAACTTCCATGCCACTTCTTCCTTATTTAGATCTTCCTTTGTTTCTCCTGGAAGGGCCATGAATTCCCAGCGCCTTCTTCCTGGACCACCTGAAACAACTGTAGTGGGACGAGCTGGGTCACATAGTTGTAAATTCATTGGTTTCCATTCCCTCTCGGTCTGAGGAATGATATCAACCACAAGCCAATCTGCTACAAATCCAAGATCTGTGATCGTATGTTCCATATTTCTTCGGACAAAACTATTAGCCCCATCACAGCCAACCACATATTTGGCATGGACTTTGGTTTCTACTCCCTGAAAATCCTTTACAACTAACTCTACATGGTCATCAAATTCATTTAATGCAACAGCTTCTTTTCCCATATTCACGTCTACTGTTGCCTGTTGGCGGCAGGCTTTGTCCAATAACCCTTCGAGCTCCGGCTGATTAAAGAATAAATGACCCGGCCATCCCGAAACCCCAAATTCAGAAAAGTTCAATTCTAAAAGAGTTTTCCGCTCAGCATTACACCAGGTGTATAAATCGTTGGCAACCTCTGTGATTCTCTCAATTTCACTTGAAGGAATAACCGATTGTAGAATCCGAGCAATTTCATCATCAAAATGAACGGCTCTCGGCAACGGATATTCGTGAGAAAATCTTTCATATATGCCAACCTTCCATCCTTTTTGTCCGAGCAAGGTGGCTAATAGCTTTGATACAGGACCATAACCGACAATAGCAACATCATGAATTTCTTGATTCATCTACCAAACCCCTTTTCAACTATTAATAATTGGATGAACCCTTCGTGTAAGCGGATACATTTAAAACAACTAGGCTCTGTTATAACTGAATGTTGATTTTACTGAGTTTGAAAAATAAACGGAAGAATTCCGTGTATTTTGGGAAATACTCTTATTTCCTTAAAAATAAAGGAAGTTTTTCCGGTTATGTCATCTAAATCTTTGGATTTTGTGTTATTTAGAGCAGTTAATCGAAATATCTTCGCTTATCTCTGCTTTTTAAGCTTCCTCTTTATACAATAGCCGTAAATTCTTCGCCTAAATTTTCATACCTACACGAAAATCAACCATGAATAATAACACTTATGATGCTTTTCAAAATGTAGTGCAAATTGGGTTAAAATAAAGGAAAGCTGGGATCAGGATGATTAGAACGACTTATGTAATTCCCAGCAATATGTGATAAGTAAATTAGGAAATGGCAACTTTACTTGGTACTACTTTGTTTACTTGCTCACCAAGGTCGATGGTTCCATCTGCACTTCTGATTTGGCAGCGAATCACGTCACCATCTTCAAGATATTTACCATTGTTTATTTGGCTTTCCACAAGTAAATCTAATTTCTGTTGGTATGGCAGTGCTAGGCTTGAAATTTGACCAAGTACATCTGGAGAGAGATTTAAGGCGACACCCCCTGTTGTACCGGTAATAATTAAATCTCCTTTTGATAGATTCATAATTTCTGATAGTTCAGTAAGTGTCTCTGCTGGTTTGAAAAGCAGTTGGTTCGTGTTGGCCGATTGGCGCAGCTCATCATTGACAAAACATTTTAATTCAAGGTCATGAATGAGAGCGATTTCATCTTTGTCTAATAAGTATAGGTACGGCCCTGTAGGTCCAAATGTTCGGTAGCTTTTCCCTTTTAACCATTGACCTTCGCAAAGCTGGACATCCCTTGCAGATACATCATTCATAATGACAAGACCCGCAACATATTGATGAAGGGTTTCATCTGTCACTTCTACGGCTTGGGAAATCTCAGTTCCTAAAACTAATCCTAATTCAATTTCATAGTCTAATAGCTGCACATGTGATGGTCGGATAATTTCCGAATACGCTCCACAAAGTGAGCTATCTGCCTTGCCAAAAATCAGGTTAAACGGCGGGCGCGTTGCTTCCAAGCCAGCTTCAGCACGGTGAGAAGAATAATTTGCACCTTGGCAGACAATTCTTGCCGGCTGTGTTACCGGGCTTAGGACCGTCACTTCATCTAATGAAACAGTCTCACCAGTTCCACTTTCTTTTACTTGTCTAGCCTCTTCTACACCTTCTTCTAAAAATTGTGCTAATGAGCTATAAGAATTTTTCAGGGCAAGAATTTGATTGTTTGAAACAACTCCCCAATTCTCTTTACCATCCTTTTCGAATCTTACAACTTGTAATCCCATTTTTTTGCTCCTCTCTAAGTCGATCTATTTTTTAGTAAAAAGTTAGCTTTAAAACCCATATATTTTTTCTAAAATACTTTTCACACGTAAGATTAATTCCGTCATTTTTTGTCGGGCCAACTCTTCATCCCTTGCAATAACGGCATCGTAGATAGCACGGTGTCTATCCAGCACTTCTTTTGTTGGCGTATCATAAGGTGATTCCGGAAAATCCTTGGCAGCCTGTATCGTTTTTTCGCGGCTTTTAACTAGTGCTTTTCGAAGTGTTTTAACTGTGTTAATAATGAGATCGTTGTAGGAAGCCTGCAGGATTCTTTCATGAAAATCATAATCCGCACTTGCCCAGGCCTTTTCATCCCCAATTGATTGCTCCAGACGCTCAAAAGCATCAGTTATTTTCATCATGTCTTGATCAGTTGCCCGTTTAGCCGCCAATGCTGCGGCCGTCGGTTCAAGGCCCAATCTCACTTCTGTCAAATGCACTAAAAAGTCGGTATTATTCTCGTCCTCTACGACCCAAGTTAATACATCAAGATTCCACCATTGCCAATCAGAACGGGGAAGGACAATCGTCCCAGCTTTTTGGTTGGATCTCACAAGCCCAAGTGTTGATAATCCTTTAAAGGCTTCACGAACTACGGTTCGACTTACCTCATATCTTTCACTTATATCTTCTACCTTTGGTAATATCTCACTTTGAGCGAATTCCCCTGTTACGATTTTCTTTCCAAGCTCATGGACTAACTGATCACTTCTATTTTTCATTTTGAAACCTCCTCCTCCCCTAGCATGGCTTTTCACCTTCAAAATAGAATACATAATATGAAATTGGTTTGGAGGTTATTTTGTAAAATAAACCGTGTCGGTGCTATTAAAATTGTAATTAAACACCTGCCTTTTTAAAGGGTATGCCTGAAACAAGAAATATTAAATATTACTTATCTGAATATTATAATAAATAATATTTATTATGCCGTCAATATTTTTTTTAAGAGTCATTATTAAATTTTTTTGCAGCATCCAATCGGAAATGACGGCAGATTTGTATAAGGTAACCAATCTTTTGGACTTCCAAAAACCAATATCGAGGCATGAGAACCGTCCGAGACTACTGAGAAGCAATAAGCCGCCCTATTCTGCCCGTGAGCACAAAAAAGGTTGCAAACCGGTAAAAATTATACCTTCTATTCTGCCCGTGAGCGCTACAAAAGTGCCTCACTGGTAAAAATAAGCAGTTTATTCTGCCCATGAGCACAAGAAAAGTTGCGCACCGGTAAAAATAAGACCTGCTTATTCATCCTGTAAGCCAAAGAAAATTAGCGCTCCAGCTCCTTATTAGGATGTAATTTTCAATGGTCTCGAACCGTCCCATGCCTCATTTTCTATACAATCGGTCGAAACTTTCTAAAATCAGCTCCAAATTGGAATTTAGAGAGGATAATTTGCAGTTATCGGGGGCTAATTCAGCACCAAATTAGAAATGAGTCGATTCGCTGAATTTGAGAATTCCCGCTATGGTAGAGATACCTGGGAATACAATGGAAATGCGCGCTTTCCTGAAAGGGTACACCGTTGGAAAGCTTCGAACAGTTAGCAGAACATTATAAGCCGATGATCCACAAGATCATCCACTCTCTTCATCTTTACACAGACCTGGAGGAATTTTATCAGCAGGGCCTAATTGCCCTTTGGGAGGCTAGCCAAAGATTCAATCCGGAAAAAGGGAATTTTACTAACTATGCTTATACGTTTATTAGAGGCAGCCTGCTTACGGAACTCAATAAAATGGCGAAGTTTAAGGAAATAAGTATTTGTCCAGCCGAAGAATTCTTGGTAATGGTTGCCGATTGCCAGCAAGACCTATCTTCAGAAAAAGAGATTCTATTAACCTACGCGCAAAGGCTGACACCGAATCAACGGAAATGGCTTCTGTACACCATCCATTCCGACCTATCAATCAGAGAAATTGCTGATAAGGAAGGTGTTACTGTATCAGCAGTGAAGCAATGGCGGGAAGGTGCGCGTAAGAGATTGAGGGAGTTAATCACAAACTGAACTCACGTCCTTGTCTGTTCGCTAATATGTATTTGGAATTAATATACGGTATTTATGTCTTATACTTTTGAATGTAAAAAGCCGAAAATATGCAAGAATGAATAAAAACTTGCGTATTCTTCGGCCTATTGATAATTGCTGATATTTCGATAAGTTTTTAAAAATATTATAAAATGAATAAACGCAAAGAAGGGATAGCTTAATGACTATCCCTTAAATTCTCCATTGACTCCCGTTAAATCAATTTGTTGTCTGTTTTTATTGAGTGTCTTCGTCGCTTTTGTACTCCAAAATATCACCTGGCTGACAATCCAAAGCCTTACATATCGCTTCTAATGTTGAAAACCGAACCGCTTTTGCTTTCCCATTCTTCAGAATAGAAAGATTCGCCATAGTAATTCCAACCCTCTCCGAAAGCTCGGTTACGCTCATTTTTCGTTTTGCTAACATCACATCAATATTAATAATAATTGCCATATCCTCCACCTCAGACCGTCAAATCATTTTCTGATTTTATGTTAATCGCTTCTTGTAGAAGCCGTTGGAGGATAGCAGCAAAAACGGCGATAACCAACGATGCAAAAATGATGATGAGTCCCACTAATCCAATAGGAGGGTCAACTTTCTTCGCTATAAAATGAAAGAGTGGCATACCTAATACATACAAACCACTGATTGTAATCGCACACCACTTTATGTTCTTTAACGCCTTTACAGATATTTCCGAGAACGCTGTGTTCTCGTCAATGTACCGTAAAAGGGTGAAAGCCTGATAGAGAGCAAAGTAATAAGGCACAGCCGCTCCATACATCACGATGAAAATGAGATATTTCATTGGGGCAATATTTGGATACAATGCTGCTGCAAAATTCGCCAAACGGGGCACTAAAAATATACATAAAGCAAGCACTGCAATTCCAGCCAGAAAAATAATTACCTTTAAGAAAGTGGTTGAACCTCGTTCACCATTCATTTAAAACACCTCACTTATTTAATAATAACATGATTTTAGCACATGATTTATCGTCTTACAATAAATTAATATTGTTTTTTATTGTATAATTATTGGTTAACAGAACATCCTTTTTATTTAAAGTAAAAGGATACCTAATCGTTGTGCGGATGTTAACTTTTTGCTACCCATTTTCATTGGTCGGCAGATGTTAACATTCTTATATACATAAACCGCTAATCTCTTACCATCGGCTTCATAGTATGTTGGATATACATAAAAGAAAGTATTTCGAGTCTTCCCTTCCATAATGTATGACTAGATAAGAGTTTATCCTATAACAACAAGACAAAAGGCGATGCGGACTCCCGCATCGCCTTTTACTTCTCTAAATTAAACTTCAGTTGTTTTTCTTCTGACTAACCAGGCTATACCACCAATGGTGATGATCATAATTCCGATAAGAATGATGTTAAAAGTATTGGTAGCTGTTGAAGGCAACTGACTGCCATGTGCTGCCGGTTTCTTGTCAGGGTCCTTTGCTGCTGGACTTTTTCCTTTTCCTAAGTCATCTGGCTTAGATGTAACAGGGGAAGTCCCATCGTTACCTCCTGGAATATTTCCCTGATCATCTCCCGGATTATCTCCTGGAACGGATGGTTCTGCCGGTGCGGCACTTTCATCCTTTCCTTTTGTAAAGGTCCAGATATCTGAAACAGCTTTTCCGGTATAGCCATCTTCTGCCACGGCATACCAAGAATAGGACTGATTTTCCGTTAATCCTTTCCACTCGGTTTGGACAATCGAGCTGCTCGGGATATTTTCAACCTTGCCGATTTCAGTATCGGTAAACACATTGACTGTAAAATAATCAGTAGCAACGCGCTTTAGCTGCGGCTGCAGGTCTACCTCTAAATTTCGCTCATCCTTTTCGGGGAATTGAGTTGGATCATAGAAATTATAATTGTCTAAATACGGTGAATACGTATTGACCATTATTTTATTATTTTTTTGATCAAAATGAAGCAGCTTCATGTATCCTTGGCCGCCCTCAGGTCCGCCCTGGTAGTCTCCAAGAATTTGATATACTTGGCGGTCCGGTATCCCATCGCCATTATCGTCGATGGCATCAACCAATGTTTCCGAATCATGATAATGACCGCTAAGCACGGCGATAACATTTTCATTTGGCAGCACGAGTTGATTATAAATCCGATTACCTAATGGACTGCGGTTGCCTGAAACAAGCAGATATTCATGGAAGCTCAGGATTGCTTTACGATGTGGATACTGTTTCAAGACATCACTCATCCATTGAATATCTTCATCTTCCACTCCCCAGCCCATGTACAGCATGATATAGTCATTTCCATTAGCAGAGATTAAATCATAGTGGCCGCGGTTATTTTTATACGATTCACCATAGTACGGCTTGTCCTTAAATCGGTCCTCACCAAACCATTTATAATATTGGGTATAATCACCTGTCTTATGATCGACATCATGATTTCCCGCCAAGACACCATACGGAATATGATTGTCATCAAGCACTTTCATAGACTGGTCGGCATTTTGCCATTCGTCTTCCATGTGGGCTTTGTCAACAATATCACCGGTATGGAAGACATATTTGATTTTCATCTCATCCTGCTTCTCGGCAATCCAATTTGTCATTCGTTCATAAATATGCGGATAGCTTTGTGCATAATATTGTGTGTCTGACATCCATACAAATGTATAATCATACTGGTCTGGTGACGATGGAATTTCGTCCTGGATTAACACATTAATCTTATGATCCTTAACAAAATCGCTGACCGCCACATTGCCTTTCAATTCAAAGTCTTCATCCCCGGCGATTTTATATTGAATCGTTGTCCAATCGCCAAGCTTATGATTCCATGCATACATGGCTACCTTTCTGCCCGGCAAAGACTTCCCTTTCCATTCCAGTTCGACAAGGTCTGTTTCGTTAATAGAAGGATCCACTTCTACCTCAAACCGCTGATATGGAAATTGCGTTGTTGAATCCGTCACTAAATATTGCTGATCCTGCCTCGAAACGATCGAAATATCATCCGCCGTAAATGCTTGCTCGCCTGCAGGAACCATTGTTTTTGGCGGTTCCGTATCTGCAGCATTTTTAAATGCCTTAACACGATCGGTTTGGCTGACATCATATTTAAACCCTTTATAGAAAGTAACGTCTAAATCATCGTTCGTTGGATCGGTTACTTTTACCTTTAAAGAAGGATTTCCATTTACCGGAGTTGCACTTCCATCTGTCGGTGATATAAGCTCAGGTTTGTTTGGATTTTCATTCGCAACCGAAAAACGAATGAGCTTCTCTGCTTTGTTTCCTACTTTATCAAAGGCTGTAATAGTCAGCTTATGTTCTCCAGGAGCCAGCTTGGATGAGGCTGTTTCATATGGTACTGTAATTTCCTGATCATCCAGCATGACTTGAAGTGTTTGCACCCCGGCAATAGCATCAGCTGCATCGGCTTCGATGGTAAACTTGCCTTTGTAATCCTTTCCGTCCTCAAGGTTGGTAGACAGCACAGGTGCGGTATTATCCACTTTTACTGAGGCGGTTACTTCCCCATCAGAGTCTTGCACTTTTACAATATGCTCACCGTCGGCAATCTTCGTGGTATCCCATTTGTATGATTTGGAAGATGCTTGATCCGCTGTAATCGTAAACGTAAAATCTTCAAACGGCCTGTAAGTTCCGTCATCCCCCATATCATAAATCTTGGTAGGATTATTTTTCACAGGGTCTCGTAAAATAGTACCATCTGCCAAAACTAACCTTACGTTTCTAATATCAAAATCATCACGATTTTCTTCGGACTCTTCCAATTGAAATGGTGATGCTTTATTGCCGGAACGAATGGTAATCACATTATCTCCAATTCTAAGGCGATCGGCATCAATAGGTACTGTAATCGTATCCCAATTTGTAATGGTATCATCAAAAATCCGGATAATGTCATCCCCCATGGTGACGCCATTTTGGAAAAAGAGATCCACACCGCTTGCTTCAAAAGCGAAATAGGCATTATGTTCTAGGGATTGGTAGGTATCTTCGGCCACCTCAGTTCCATCGATAAAAAGCTTCACTTTGTCCGGTGACTCCGTCTTGGATGTTCCTTTAAGTATCTTTTGTTTTGAAACAATTTCATTCGAATTCACATTTAGTCGCAAGCTTGAATCGTCAAGATCACTTGTTACGTTGATTTTAAACGTCTCACTTGCCACTTCATTGGCACCATCTGAAACAACAAAGTAATATTCCACGTATTGATTCCCAATGATTTCAGGAGAGTAGATCGTATGATGATACATCATATCATCGAAATCTTCTACTAACAGTACCTGGGTGAATTCCTGTTGATGGTTGGGACGATAAAATAATCGGACTGTTTTTACTTCCCTATCATCAGAAGCATCGGCAACAATATTAATGTTTTCCTTTTGATTCACTTTTGTTTCTTTTGTCATGTTTTCAATTACAGGCTTGATCGTATCATCACTTATGTGGACAGGCTTTGCCGGGACTTGGGATGATTCAACCGCTCCCGGTGTTGCATTTTTGACAGCAGCGCTTATTTTAACCATTTTCATCGATCCATCAAGCGGGTACTTATAGAAAATCCCTTTGTCCGGCTTGGTATCAAGGACATTGGATTCCTCATTATAGTAAGCAACGGCGATTTCCTTTTTCTTATTGGTTGCCACAACAAGGCCTCTTGTCGATGCATTAGCCATCCCTGCACTATAAATCTTAACGATATCTTTGTTTTCCACTAAGCTTGAGCCATAGTTTGCGTTAAAGTCAGCAACTGTTTTTTGCGTGTTTTGTTCATTAATAATCCAGAAGACGAGCGTTTTTTGAGAAGGAACCACCACATCATCCGGGATGGATGCCCAAATAACGTCTGTTGATGGATCGGTGCCGTACCTATACTGAATCTTGTAATCCTTAAAGTTTACATCTTTATCCGTATTATTATAGATTTCAATAAATTCATAGCCATCCGCTGATCCAACATTCGTGGAATCCGGTACAACTTCAGTTACTAAAAAGTCGGGAATCTTTTGAAAATCTACGTTGGGTTTCTTCACCGTAATGAGATTTTCTTCCGTCTTTGAACTATTTGTCCCGTCGGAAGCTTCGATATAGTATGTAAGATTGGACTCTATATTTACACCCGGGATTTCCGCGGAGTATTTAGTGGAATCATCCTTACTTGCATTCATCGAAATCGATGTAAAGGTTTGTTCTCCCATTGTTTTATAATAGAGAGTGACAAATGGCTTGGCCATGTTGTCTGTTACCGTTGCTTCAATTTTTATAGGCGTATAAGCATCACTCCCGGTTACAGGTGTATGGGTAATGACAGGTGCTTCCATATCCACAGGAGTTTCATCGATATTTACTGGCTGAGCCGGAACCTGTCCGCTTTCAATGGTTCCAGGTGTCGGTGGAGCGAGGACACGGTATTTTTCCATCTCTGTTCCCGATGCCGGATATTTGTATTCAATCCCTGCGCCATTGTTATCATTTTCATTCCCTAAATAGCTGGCAGATACAATTTCCGTCCCGGCCATGTCTTTAATCACAAGGGCACGCAACCCGCCGTTGGCAAACCCTGGGAACACATCCTTAAACTCGACAACTTGATCAGCAGTTAAATTCGAGCCAAAATTTGCATTAAAGTCTGCTAATGTATAGTTTCCATTATTGAACCAATAGACAATCGATTGCTGTGGTTCCAACGTAACGGAAGGGACATGGAAAGGCAATTCCTTTCCTGTGTCAGTATATTTATAAACAAATGAATAGTTCTCTAGTGAAAGTCGTTTATTGGTATTGTTATAGAGTTCAATAAACTCGTAATAATCCGTTCCTCCCCCTTTAGAATTTGGAGAAAGCTCGGTAATCAAAAGTTGTGGGAATTGATTAAAATCTTCCCCTTCTTGAATAGCACTATCGGTTTGATTTGCCGCTGATGGATTCGACAGAACTTCCTGCTGTAGGCTGGATTCAGGTGCAGCATTAACAGCCGGGGTATCCGCTGTTTGTTCGATTAGCTGACTGTTATCTAGTTTTGGATTTTGTATGGTATCCAATGAACTAGAATCTACCTGACTTTTACCTTGTTGATTCGGGTCAATCTGTTCAAATTGACCAGTACCAGATTGATTTTGATCTACTGGTTTACCTTGGCTTTCGCCCAACTGGTTCGGATCCGCCGCTTCGCTTTGGCTGATTTCATTCTGAGTAGCATCCACTGATTGTTTGTCAGATGCCAGCTCTTCTGCATAAATCCTATTCGGTGTAGCTGCCAAACTCAAGTTTGATAGAATAATTGCTAACATACATGCAAGTATCAGCAGCTGCCGCACTTTCCTACGTACTTTTACCTTTTTCATGGGCTCCCCCTCTTCTCATTTACATTACAACCATATTCCATTTTACCTAGGTATTGATAAGGGGATTTTAAGTAATTGTTAATATTTTAAAAAAATTGTTATTTTTCTGTAAAAACAAAAAATTCTTATCCTTTTCTTAACATGCTCTTCATACTGGTTTAAAGATTGTTTAATAGACTAAACATGTACCAGAACATCTATTGCTTTTTAGAAAAAGGGAGACATGTTTATGCAGAAAAATAACAAACTTATGGCCAGCATTTGTTTGATTTTTATGGTGGCCGTTTTTCTGCTTCAACCAAATGGAGCGGAGGCGCATTCAGGATCAATAGGATATTCAGAAGTCAAAATTGAAGGAAATAAAGTCAGCTATGATTTATACTTGCTTGCGGATCTCCTTGGCGGGCTTCTGAACATCGATGCAAATCAGGACGGTTATATGAAAGAAGACGAAATAGCCCAATCAAAAACTTCCATTGAGCAGTTTGTTTTAAAAAATCTTACCGTCAACAACAATGGACTCCAGGGTAAGGCAGCCATCAATGATATTTCGCTTGTGAAGCGCTCCAATCTTTCGATGTTCCGCATAAAAATAGAGTTCGTGTTTAAAGAGCCGCTTCAGGAATACGAGATTGATTATTTTATTTTTTTCAACGGAGTGGACATGAACCATCAAAATTTTGCGACCATCCATAATGGTGATCAAGTCATTGAAAATATATTCACGAAGGATCATACCGTTCTTCAAGGAAATACCTATTTGAAAAAAGAGAAAACAACAGGAGAAACAGTGGTACCAAGTAACAATCAAAATAAAGTAATCGGTTTTTGGGAATACGTCCTCATGGGGATGAAACATATTTGGTCAGGAATCGACCATTTACTCTTTTTATTTGGACTTCTCCTCGCCAAAGGGACCTTTCGGGAGTATGTAAAAACCTTAACAGCTTTTACGATTGGACATTGCTTGACATTAGCCTTGGCAGCGACCGAAACTATCTTTATTCCGAGTACCATCATTGAACCGTTAATTGCCCTGAGTATTGTTTATGTAGCCATCGAAAACATTTGGTCAAAATCCTTCAAATGGCGTTGGCTAGTCGGTTTAGGATTTGGGCTGATACATGGGTTTGGCTTTGCCGAATTATTAATTGGAAAATTAGGAAGCCATTTCGTTCTCCCACTCTTTTCTTTTAATCTAGGGGTCGAATTTGGACAAATTCTCGTCCTTATCATCTTTATTCCATTCATTTGGTATCTGCAAAAAGCCCGCTGGCAAAGGCAGTTTGTTAATAGTCTTTCCACTGTGATCTGCGGAATAGGATTTTTCTGGTTTATAGATCGGATTCTTTAGCAGAGGAGCATCTTGTTCAAAAATTTGCCAAAACATTTCGAACAAACTATGAACATATCACTATTGTCATGTTGTTAATGGTAACTATCCCGTATATTGGTAGTAGAAAGAAACAAATTAATCAAGAAAGGTGGAAAGCCTTATGTTTAACAAATTCTTACGCGAAAACAAAATCTCTGCCGTCATTCTTACGGTGATTCGTTTATATCTTGGCTATTCTTGGTTTACTGCAGGCTTGGGGAAATTAACCGGAGGATTTGACGCCGCAGGATATTTAAAAGGAGCCATTGCCAATCCGGTTAAAGGACCGGACGGAGCGCTTGTGTTCGGCTGGTATGCTGACTTCTTAAAAGGCTTTGCCCTGCCAAACGTTGATATTTTCAACTTTGTTGTTCCTTGGGGTGAAACGCTCATCGGTTTGGGATTGTTGTTGGGCTGCTTGACAACAGCAGCAGCATTCTTCGGATTGATTATGAACTTCGCGTTCTTCTTGGCAGGAACCGTATCTCACAACCCTAGAGACATTATTTTGGGCTTCATCATCTTAACAGCAGGCTACAACGCCGGCAGAATCGGTTTAGACCGCTGGGTAATTCCATTCATCAGAAAATTTATCAGAAAATTCATCAAGAAAAATGCCGCCGTTGATAACCATAAAGCAACTGTGAATTAACAACAAGAAAAGAGGCGAACGGAAACCCGGAATCGCCTCTTTTCATTGGAGTAAAGCGTTCCGCCCCGCTCGGAAAACTGCCGTATAACACGGGTCTGACCCCCATCGCGTTAAAGCTTTAGCAAATTGGGGGTCTGACCCTATGGCCCTTATCAGGTACCATGGGAATTTTCGTTACTTCACCAAATTAAGCTGTTGCTGTTGTTACGTATTTTTCTTCTAATGTCTTCTTTAACAATAAAGCCAATTCGAGCATTCCGTATTTTCCTGCTTTAGCTTCTGCATCAGAATTATAGTTTGTGTTAGTATTGATATCGTAAGTAAAAATTTCACCTTCAGCATTTCTGATGAACTCGATGCCAGCAACATGAATATTATTACCAGCTAGAACCTTTTTATATTTTTCTAAAATTTCGTCCTCAAAACCTTCAAAGATTTGAAACTTAGGCTTCTCTTCTACCTCTTCTCCTACCGGGCAGAATAAATCGCCAATTTGGCATGCGTCTGCGGGGCAAAGTTCAAATCCTTCCGAAGTATCAACCTTAACGGCATATACAAAGTTTCCTCCTACAAACTCACAACGGGTGATGTAGCTTTCAGGAGATTTAATGTATTCTTGAATAAGGGTAATGCCATCGACCGGTTCTTCGAAAGCAGGCCCTTCCACATAAGCTTTTAAAGCTTCAACACTATGGAATAATTGAACACCTAAACCTTTACCGGCACGGTTATGCTTCGTAATAAAGGACTGTCCTGCAAAGCTTTTGGCTGCCTTAATAATGTTTTGTTTTCCAACCGCTGCAATTGTTTTTGGCGTCTTCACACCATACTTGTTTAACTCTAAGTATTGTATAACCTTGCTAACTTCTAGTTTAAGAGCGCTCGTTCCATTTAACACCGTCCGGCCATGTGCTTCAAGCCAAGCCAATACTTGTCCAGTAAATTCTGCTGCAAAACGATGATCTCGTGTATGAGAAGATGCACTCATTCGGCTATAGAAGATTCCTTCGGGCGGCTCAGTTGATAAGTCTAGCGTTCCCTCATCTAAATGCCATTCTTCATAAGGAACACCAAGCTCCTCTAATCTTTTTGTTAAATGGATGGTCCACTCACTATTTTCGTGTATCACATATACCTTGCTCATCTTGATGACCCCTTTTTAGTTCATTATTAAACTACGTTTTTGTTCAACTAATGGCCTAACCTGCTTTGCAAAGCGTTCCATTTCCTCTAATTGAGGTGAAATTTGCAACAACAATAATTCTAAGCCAGCTTCTTCATATTGTAAAATCCGATCTGCAATTTGCTCAGGTGCTCCTACTAAGTTCGGCCGCAGATACAGAGTAATCCTGTAATTGGATTTGCTGCTCTAAGTGTGATTTTTTAGTGATGTCTTTAAAGCCAGCATAACCGCTGGAATCTACTATATATTAAAGCATTTTAAACTATTAAAGAATCCAAGCGAAATAAAAGGCTGTCTAGCGTTTCTAGACAGCCTTAGGATGTTCCTTAGGTACATCCTATTTTCCTTTTTATGAAGCTGGTTCAACTTTTGTTGCTGTATAGCCTGAGCCGTTCCATTGTAGATACACACGATATTTTGGCGACCCTTGTTGTTTTGCTGATATCGTCCCGACTGAACCGCCCGGGTTGCTTTTGTCGCTCCCTAAAAACCATACAGTCATATTGCTTTGATCTAATCCAGTAGCAGAAGAGATTGTCTGCAGCATCTGCTGCCAATCTTGAGAACTTGAATCATAGTTAGTAACATGCTGCTGATCCGTTTGTGCCGGTGTTTCCGGTGCAGGTGATGTTGTTGAATTTACCTGTGAGCTATCCGAAGAAGCTGAGGATGCATTGCCTGCTGTAGCATCACTTTTCGTTTGATCTTTTTGAGTTTGACCGCTATCCGTTTGATCACTTTGAGTTTGATCTTCGGACGATAAGTCGTCATTTTTTTGATTACTTGTTGAACTCTCTTTCTCAGCTGGCTTATCATTCTTTATATTTTGAGCAGATTGTTTTTCGTCAGAAGCTTGAACACTTTTTTGAGATGCTGACTTGTTATCTCCCGACGAAAACACCGAATAAGAAACAAATGCAATAAGTATAAGGACGATAACAATTGCTCCGTTTAAAATGATATTGATTTTTTTTCTTTTTGCTCTGTGCGTTGCCCGTGAATTGTCTAGAAAATTATTCAAAATATCCACTCTCCCAAAACTGAGACTCTCAACATTCTACCATGTGTGGAGAATAACATGAAGTATTTCAACACCATATTCCACATTTTGGTACCTTTTATCTATTTTTTTATGCCTTTCGTGAAGCATTTTAACTATTTTGGAAAGCAACTAATGTGCACCTTTTATGACCAGTCACATTTCATTTCAATTTTTTTGTTTCCTGACTTTAAGTACTATGATTCTATTTAAATTTATTTAAATCCAATCCTAATGCGAGCCTCCTCCCCCCCATTTAAACCAATTGCAGTAATTCCAAGCTCCTCTGCTTAAAAAGAGCTTCGAATTTAATAATTATATTAGAATAAGATATAATGATAAAAAATACTTGAGGTGATTTTACATTGGATTATTATTCACAGTCAGACCAACAAGTAGAAAAAGAGAATGAAGAAGAAAATATAGAAAGAGATTATCCGACGAGGCAAGCTGTCAAAAGGGAGCGAGAAAAAAAGGAATATAATAATTTGTTTATGGGGAAAAACAAGAAAAAAGCCGATGATAATGGCTTTGCGGGAGTATCGTCGATATTTAGGTTCTTTTCATCAAATAAGAAAAAGACAGTAAAAATGTTCTGGATAAAACTAATCTTTAAGATTTTTGTTGTAGGGGCTGTTTTTTTCGACATCAAATTCATCCTGAACTTTATGAAAGATCCTATTAGTAATTTTCCGCATACATTATTTGTAGTTGGAATGTGCGCAGGAATTAATTTTATTGCCGTCTGGATTCTATTTTATAAAAATCCATTGATACGGTTTTATCTATCCCTATTTTCAATAGTAGGATCATTTGGGTATTACTCCTATGTAAATTATACGAATCTTACCTTTTTAGGTGTTAACATCATAGCTTCAGTGCTTGTTATTATTTCGTTATTAATAGTCATAAATCCAAAAATAAATTATTATGTAAAAAACATCTTGTTACTGGTGATACCTATTTTAGGTATATATTTTAGTGGTAATAAATTCGCACTTGTATGGACTCTTCTGTTTACTGCCGGATTGATATTATTATTTAGAGTGCCTAAATCAAATAAAAAAGAAGAACGAATAAAAAGAAATAAAAAGCAAGCAGCCTAATAGGTTAAAGTATATGTTTTGAATGAAAATAGGCCGATAATATACAGGTGGTGTAAAACACTTGTATATTATCGGCCTTTAAAAATTAATAATATGTAAGACAATAGACTCATTTAATTACAATTTTAACAGAAGTTTATCCAATTCACGTACTTGGTCATATGCTTTTAATAGATGTACCGGTACGAGTGTTCTTCCATGTTCCCAAGCATTCTCTTCTACTTCTGCTAAAAGCTGTTTCTTTTCTTCTTCTTTGCCATAATAGAGAGTCTTTAAAACTCGTGGATTTTTCCTGAATTCTAAATAATATCCTAGCTGATGATAAAGAATAATTTTCGTAAAATTTTCATCTGATTCTTTCACTTTAAAGTTAATTTTAGCGTTATATCCGTTAATTTGTATGTAGTTAAACTTTATCGTATTTGTCGATACGTTATAACTCATTGGTGCAGTGATTTTATTGCTGAATTCAACATTTATTTTTAGTTTAAGCTCTTTTAATATTTTTATAATGATCTTCTCAATATCCCACATATAAAGCATATAATTTTTCCCTTCCTAAAAAAACATTGGCAACTCTTAATAGTCTTACAATTGGAATAAACTTCATAAACAAAGCAAATGGTAAATGGTCATGTTAAATTTGTTTTAACAATATAATAGGCTGCATAATGTAACAAGAGCCATTTTTCATAATTTTTGTTATAGACTATACTCCCTTTTACTAATAAGGTGGATAAAAAAAACGTGCTTTTCTAATAGATTGTTGCTTTCTGAATATAAAAACTGCTCCAAGTAAGTCGGAATAACTTTTGCCTCCCTGTAAGTGACCAAACACTTGGAAAAATAACTTGTTCAGTCGCATAAAACCTTTCTATGCACCCCTTCTCTTGGTAAAATTAGTGACTCGGTCGCATAGAGCCTTTCTATGCACCCCAACTCTTGGTAAAATTAGCGGTTCGGTCGCATAGAGCCTTTCTATGCACCCCAACTCTTGGTAAAATTAGCGGTTCGGTCGCATAGAGCCTTTCTATGCACCCCAACTCTTGAAAAAATCAGCGGTTCCGTCGCATAGAGCCTTTCTATGCACCTCAACTCTTGAAAAAATCACCGACTCGGTCGCATAGAGCCTTTCTTTGCACCCCAACTCTTGAAAAAATCAGCGGTTCCGTCGCATAGAGCCTTTCTATGCACCCCAACTCTTGAAAAAATCACCGGATCGGTCGTATAGAGCCTTTCTTTGCACCCCAACTTTTGAAAAAATCACCGGATCGGTCGTATAGAGCCTTTCTTTGCACCCCCAACTCTTGAAAAAATTACCGGCTCGGTCGCATAGGAACAAAAACAACAAATTTACGAAAACAGCATAAAAAAGACCGTCCTTCATGTAAACGGGTTCTCTTCAGGGGGGCATAATAGGCAAATCACACATCGTAAATCGCACACCTACTCACAAGTATCGAGTAGGTGTTTTTTTTTTGATAAAAAGGAATTTGTATAAATTTACAAAAAAAATAAATCTTATCATTGACTAACCGTTCATTCAATAATAAAATAATACTGTGAATTATGTTAAATAATGGAAGGTTTGATGTGTATTCATTAAGACATTAACAGTAAAAAGTTTCTGGGTATTCAAGTGAAATAGATTTTGCTGAACTTATGTTGACACTTACTTATTTGAACATTTATATGAAGAAATCACTGCTTTTATGGAGGATTGGAATTAAAATGCCGCGAACACCTGAAGAGAATGATCGTATTCGCCAACTTTCAAAACAAAATATTCGTGCTGCCGCTATGGAATTATTTATTAAACAAGGATATTATGCTACCTCTATAAACGATTTAGCTAAACAAGCGGGCATTTCTAAAGGGTTACTATACAATTACTATAAAGGAAAAGAAGAACTGCTGGCTGAAATGGTCGAGGCTAGAATCAGGGAAGTGATTGAAGTAATGGAAGGAGCAACCGCTCTCGAGAAACCCAGTGAGCAACTTAAACACATTATCGAAGGAGCGATTGATAATATCCATCAAAGTCCAGAAGTCCATCGATTCTATCTGCACCTGCAAACTCAGCCAGAGGCAGACGAAGAGTTGATTAAATACAGTAAATTAATTATTAAAGAGAACGCAAGAATGTTTGAGGTACAATGTGAAATATTTGAAAGGCTGGGAGTAAAGCAGCCAAGGAAACGGTCGTTATATTTTTCATCCGTCCTTCAAGGTATTATGTTGATGATATCTACCTATCCAAAAGAGTTTCCGATTGAAGAAATAAAAAATCAGATCATTCAAGAATTTTGTACCGCATAAAAACGTAAGTGAAAATGTAAACCATTAAAATAGCAGAGCACTCTTAAATTACAGGCCTTCTTTTATCATGCCAGGTTGGATGCAGTTTCCAGGCAATACTCACACATTCGTTGAAATATGTAGGTATGGAAATTAAATATCGGGTTTCAAATGGCGAAGCCCCTTAGGAGATGAGCGAGATGGAAACACGGGTAAATCAAATTGAATTGAATGGACTCACTTTTCAATATCGAGAGAATGGGGACCCTTCTGCAGCACCGCTTGTTGCACTTCATGCACTGGGAAAAAGTGCAGAATCATGGGATCAGGTGGCAGTTGCATTAGGAGAAAAATACCGCGTATTAGCTTTAGATCAGCGGGGTCACGCTGGGAGTGCAAGAGCTGGAACTTACACCTTTGAGTTGATGTGCGATGATTTGCTTCATTTTGCGAATGCGATGAATTTAGAACAATTTACGCTGCTTGGTCATTCCATGGGAGGAACTGTATCCTATCTTTTCTCGGAAAGATTTCCGTCAAGGATAGAAAAGTTGATTGTTGTAGACACCCCACCTCCTTTTCCCGATAAGCCAATCGAGATTCCTTCTAACCCCCCTGGTCCCCTTCCGTTTGATTGGCTGGTTGTACCTTCGATTCTAAGGCAACTTAATGACCCTAATCCCGAATGGTGGGCCCGTCTTAAGGACATTATCAAGCCGACTCTTATTATAGGCGGCGGGTCTAGTCATATTCCCCAAAATAAATTGAAGGAGGTTTCTGAACTAATTCCGAATTGCGAGTTGGTGACGATCGATCATGCCGGGCACTTTGTGCATGATGATAATTTACCAGCCTTCTTGGCTGCCGTAAAAAGGTTTCTTTTTTCATGAGTTTTCGAATGCTTTCGATTTCTTAATTCCTACTAGAAGTACGAGATAATGACGGTCCTGATTTTTTTGATCTTAAAATCTAAAAATGAGTGAGGGATTGGCGATGCCATTTTTCAAAACCAAAGAAGGTTTGCAACTGTTTTACCAAGATTGGGGAACAGGCAATCCGGTAGTTTTTGTTTCTGGATGGTCACTAAGTTCTAGAATGTGGGATTATCAGAGAATTTTTTTAGCAGATAAGGGCTTGAAGTGTATCGCATATGACAGACGCGGTCATGGGCGTTCCGATGATCCGGGGAACGGATACGACTTCGACACCCTGGCAGACGATCTCGCTGAACTGATTGAATACCTGAATCTTCGTAATGTCACGCTTGTAGGTCATTCTATGGGTGGTGGCGAATTGATTCGATATTTAACACGTCATGGCAACGATCGGGTGGACCGTGCAGTGCTTGTCGCTGCCATTGTGCCATTTTTGATGAAAACAGAGGATAATCCTTACGGAGTACCAAAGGATGTCGCAGAAATGGTGCGTGAAATGTGGAAACGAGACTTTCCAAATTGGTTACTTCAAAATGAGCTGCCATACTTCAATCGTTCTGATACCAGCGCAATAGGTGAATGGACTCGGTGGGATATGTTGCAGACTTCGCTTAAAGCAGTGGTTGAGTGTAATAAAGTTATCATCGAAACGGATTTTCGCGAGGAGATGCGGTCTATCACTGTACCTATACTCATTATCCATGGTGATAAAGATCGATCAATCCCGGTAGAAATCTCCGGCCAAAAGTCAGCAATGTTGTTACCCAAGAACCGGTTTATTTTGTATAAAGATGCCCCGCATGGACTATACATCACACATTCAGAGCGGCTAAATGATGACATTTTAACATTTATTAAAGGTTAGAGCTTACTTAAAAATTCCACCAAATGAACCCCCCTAACCAAAACGAACACAAGGAAAAAGAATCAGTTGACTACAAGGCAACTTTTGAAACGGTATTGTTAGTAGAATCCATTTTGAATCATCAATTAATCACAAAAACTACTTTGCTTCCAATTTAATAAATGCAATATAATCCCGGGACTAGATATTAATCCCGGGATTTTCCTAGCTTAAATTTGTGGATGTTCTTTCTATGCCTTATATATCCTGGTTTTCGACTTCAACGGTTTTACAGAGTTATGCCTTGCAACTGCTTTGGCTTGCGATGTGACCCTCCAGTTGATAGAAAAAAACCTTTTAGCATAAATCCGAGTTCGTGCATAACAACTGTTGTATCTGCATTTGCTGATACAGCGAAAAATTGGTGAATAGTCGTTTTTTCTCCCCTTAACGAAAGCTATTATTATTGCACTTTTAATGATGTTCTATAAGGATGATAAGGTGAAATATCTAATTCTAGTTTTTCATTGCTTGCCAGTTTTGCTGCTAAGGTGCCTACATAAGGCCCCATCGTTAATCCCGATGCCCCTACACCGGTAGCAACAATTAAACCATCTATTTCCGGAACAGGTCCTAACAACGGTAAAATATCTGGTCCCATTGGTCTAAAACCAATTCTCGTTTCAATAAAAGTACTATCTGCAAGACCGGGAGCTACAAATAGTGCTTCCTCTAACACTTCTTTCGCTCCACCAGCAGTTACACGATAATCATATCCTGATCCGGTCTCTCTGGTTGCACCAACCACAACTCGGGAATCATCAAAACAGACCATATAATGACTGCTTTGCGGTAGAATAACCGGCCACTTAGAAGTATCTTGACCTGGTAATTTAAGATGCACAATTTGACCCTTTTGTGGTTCAATAGAAATATTTATTCCGAAGGGATCCAGCAACTCTGCAGCCCATGCACCTGCGGCGATGACAACCGAATCAGCTGAAATCAATTCGCCATTTATATTGACGCCCGTTACTTTTCCGTTTACTACTTCAAGACTAGCTTCTCCAATATAATATTTGGCTCCATGTTTTTGGGCTCCCCTTTTCAGGGCATCCCTTAACATTCTTCCATCAACTCGAGCTCCACCCGTTACCAGTACAGCTGATAGGTCATCCCTAAGAGGAGGGAATAACTGCTGTGCCTCAATTGGTGATAGGCGAACAACCTCTCCTACTTCAGGCGTTTCTTCTTGATGTTTTCTAGCCTTTTGTTCGATTGTATTAAGCTCTTCTTCATTACTACTTACAGCAATTGCACCAACGATTCCATATCCAGTTTCTGATTCGCCATCCTCTGTCAATTGGGAAATTAAAGAGGAATAGAAACAAGCACCCGCATTTGCAAGTGTATACCAACTTTGGTTTTCAACACTGGTAATCCATGGACAGACAATGCCCGCACCGGCAGCAGTCGCCTGGCCATCATGAAGTTTATCAACAATAATCACTTCTGCGCCATTTCTAGCCAAATAATAAGCAGCACTTGAACCTACTATTCCCGCTCCAACTACAACTATTTTCAATTGATTCATTCCTTTCACCTTTTTTTAGCTAACAATTAAATAAAATGATATTATCGAAAACAACTAACTTAATGGGAAGTGACATGAAACAAAATGTCCATTACGAGCTTCCTTCAACTGAGGCTTTTCCATTTTGCATTTTTCCGTTTTAAAAGGACATCTGGAGTAAAATTTACAACCATTAGAAATATCGGTTTGATCCGGTAAATCATCCTCTATTATGACTCTATTTTTTCGTTCCCTTAAAGTTGGATCAGGTACAGGAACAGCTGATATTAAACCAGTTGTATATGGATGCATCGTTTTATTGAATAATTCTTCTTTTGACGCAAGTTCCACGATTTCACCCATATACATAACTGCGATGCGATTACTTATATATTTAACCGCAGGTATTCCATGAGCAATGAAAATATAGGTTAAATCAAATTTCTTTTGCAACTCTATCAATAAATTCAAAATTTGGGCTTGAATTGACACGTCCAATGCGGAAACCGGTTCATCACAAATGATTAACTTTGGTTTTAAAGCAAGCGCGCGGGCAATCCCGATCCTTTGTCTTTGGCCGCCGCTGAATTCATGAGGAAATCGTTTCGCATAGGTCCGGTCCAGCCCTACGATTTCCATTAGTTCGTAAATCCTGTTTTCAAGCTCTTTCCCTTTTGCCAAATGGTGGGTGCGAAGCGGTTCTGCAATAATATCAAAGACTCTCATTCTCGGATTTAACGAGGAAAACGGATCCTGAAAAACCATTTGGATGTCCTTCCTGATTTTTTGCATTTCCCGATTAGAAAGTTGGGTTATGTCTTTTCCCTCAAAAATAATTTTTCCTTCAGTAGGTTCAAGCAAGCGTAATAGCATATTTCCCGTTGTAGATTTTCCACACCCTGATTCCCCGACAATTCCCAGGGTTTCACCTTTATTAACAAAGAAATCAACACCGTCTACTGCTTTTACAAATTGCTTTTGTTTTCCAAAGAATCCCGAGGATGTTGGAAAATGCATCTTTAAACCTTCTACTTTTAATAAAGCTTCCTGGTCCGTTTCTGTCAGTACAGTAGAAACTGCCATCATTCATTCACCCCCTGTTCTTCATGAAGCCAGCACCTTACTTGTGCCCCATGAGCTAACTCCATTAAAGGTGGCTCCTGACTCTGGCATTTATCCATCGCAAATGGACATCTTGGATGAAATTTACAACCCAAAGGCAATTCAGAGGGAATAGGTACGTTTCCTTCTATCGACTCCAATTGATCCTTCAATTCATGGATCTTTGGCGTGCTATTTAATAAACCTTTCGTATAAGGATGCAGTGGATTTTTGAATAAATCAAAGACATTGTTGTGTTCAACGATTTGCCCGGCATACATGACAATGACCCGGTCGACCATTTCCGCAACTACACCCAAATCATGAGTGATCATAATGATGGATGTTTGATATTCCTTGATCAAATCCTTCATTAAATTTAATATTTGGGCCTGTATGGTTACATCCAATGCTGTTGTCGGTTCATCAGCTATTAATAATTGGGGATTGCAGGATAGTGCCATGGCGATCATCACCCTCTGCCTCATTCCACCACTAAGCAAATGAGGAAAAGAATAATAAAGTTTTTCCGCTCTTGGTATTCCTACTCGTTTTAGCATTTCAATGGCTTTCTGCTTCGCTTCTTGCTTGGTAACATTTTGGTGCAGCTGAATCGCCTCTGTAATTTGACTGCCAATTGTAAACACCGGATTTAACGATGTCAGTGGTTCTTGAAAAATCATGGAGATTTTATTTCCTCTAATTTTTCTCATTTGCTTTTTACTGAAACTAGTCAAATCTTCCCCTTCAAATAAAATTTCCCCGTTAACAATTTTGCCAGACTCATCAACCAGTTGAAGAATCGAAAGAGAGGTAACACTTTTTCCACAGCCCGATTCCCCTACAATTCCTACTGTTTCGCCTTTATTAATTGAAAAAGAAACACCATTTACAGATGGTACAACCCCATTTTCGGTATAAAAATGGGTATGCAAATTTTTTACTTCTAATAGTGTTTCTGTCGCCCCCATTGATTTCATCTCCTTCTACTTTCTTCCTTTAATTCGTGGGTCTAAAACATCACGGAGCCAATCCCCAAGGAAAATAATCCCAAGGACTGTAATCGTAATGGCAAGTCCAGGAAAGGTTGCCAACCACCAATTTGTTGCTAAATAATTTCGTCCGTCCGTCAGCATTCCTCCCCATGAAACAGCTGGAGGCTGGATCCCCAGTCCAAGAAAACTTAGGGAAGCTTCTAAAATAATAGTGGAGGCTACGCTTAACGTAGAAATTACGATGAAGGATGAAACAATATTAGGAAAAATATGTCGTAACATAATAATCCTATTTTTCGTTCCAATAGACCTGGAGGCTTTTACAAATTCCCGTTCCTTTATACTAAGAACTTCGCCTCTAACCACCCGTGCATATGTAACCCAGTTGGTAAGTCCAATAACGACAATTAAAACCGTAATTCCCGGTTCAAAAACTGCCAGCACGACTAAAATGAATAAAATGCTTGGGATAGCAAGAAACGAATCAACAATTCTCATTAAAATATTGTCGATAATGCCACCGTAATACCCAGCACAGATCCCGACTAAGATCCCAATTATCCCAGCTAAAACAACAGAAAACACCCCTACTGATAGTGAAATTCGGGTACCATAAATAATTCTGCTTAATATATCCCGTCCTAAATTATCTGTCCCTAGAATATAGGTGGAGGACCCTCCATCCGACCAGACGGGCGGCTTTAACATATCTGCCAAATTGTTTTTTTCGGGGTCATACGGAGCCAACACATCTGCGAAAATAGCGACAAAAACGACAGCAAATACGATAAAAAATCCCACTGTTCCTGTCTTGCTTTGAAGTAATAACCTGACCCATCTCCTTAAGGGATTAGCAGTTGATTTTGCCCTTTTATTTTTTTTCGCAATAGTAGTTGTCTTAATATTTGCTTCCACAATATCACCTCCTAGGAATATTTAATTCGCGGATCAAGCAATCGATATACAAGATCTGTTAAAAGATTGATAAAGATAACTAAAAATGCAATTACAAACACAGCCGCTTGGACCACCGCCATATCTCTACCATTTACGGCTTGAACTAGTAAAAGACCCAAACCCGGCCAAGAAAAGACTGTCTCCGTAATTAGAGCACCACTTACCAAGTGGGTTATTTGTAACGAAGTAATCGTAACAACAGTGATAAGTGAATTTCGAAACGCGTGTTTATAAACTACCAACATATCACTTACCCCTTTACTTTTGGCCGTTCGAATATAATCTTGATTTAAGATTTCCAACATACTCGACCGGATAAGCCTAGTCATTTCCGCTGCAATTCCGGTTCCCAAGGTAATGGCCGGGAGAACTAAGTTTGCAAATGTGCCTCTACCTGATACGGGGAATAGTTGATTATTTACAGCCAAAAATAAAATGAGCATGATGCCCAGCCAAAAACTTGGCATTGCTTTTCCAAGTACAGAACCACCCGTAATAAACAAATCAATAAAACTATTTCGTTTTTTTGCTGAATAAATTCCTAGTGGAATAGATAAAACAATAGCCACTAACATGGAAGCCGCCGCAAGCTCAAATGTTGCCGGAAGCCGTTCAACCACAAGCGGCAAAGCTTCTTGATGGTATCGAAAGGATGTACCAAAGTTACCTCTAAACAAATCACCAATAAAATGCAAGTATTGAATAAAAAATGGATCATTCAAACCAAGGGATTCTCTTAACGCTTCCCTGTCAGCTTCAGTCGAATCTTCAGGAAGCATTAACGAGACAGGGTCACCAGCTAAATAAACAAGGACAAAGACTACAAAGGTAATGATAAATAGAACTGGAATAATTTGTAGTAATCGCCGTACCAAGTATTTCATTTAATCCCTCCTCACGATAGATAAACGGGGCTAGACTATGATTCCTTCTAGCCCCGCAAGTTTAATTGTTTGATAGAACTACTTAACGGAAATATCTTGGAAGCTAATCACTTCATCTAATCTTGGTTTAAAATCAATTCCTTTACTTACTCCATAATTAGCATTTTGTTGGAATAAGAAAATATGTGGTCGCTCTTTAGCAACGATTTCCTGAATTTTTTGATACTGCTTGATTCGTTCTTCACCATTTAAATTACGTCCGGCATCATGATACAATTTTTCCACTTCTTCGTTATAATAATCTGTTTGCCCAGCCGCACGGCCTTTTGTGTAGTGGACTAGGGAGTAAGAAGCATCCAGCAGTCCGTCGGCCAAACCAATCATAATTAATTCCTTATTAGAATTAGAATTGTAAACATCTAAAAACGCGCTGGACTCAAGTAGTTTTAAATTCACTTTAATGCCAGCTTCACCCAACATGCTGGCGACTAATTGTGCAACTTCACCATCCAGTGGATATCTTCCTTTAGGTGCTGTTAATTCAATTTCAAGATTATCTTTATATCCGGCTTCAGCCAATAATTTTTTGGCTTTTTCCAAGTCATATACATAAGAATTGTAAAGATCAGGGTTTGATCCAATAACACCTTTTGGAACACGCGAACGGACTGGGACGCCTGTTCCTTTCAATACAGAATCAACAATTGCTTTTTCATTAATTGCTAAATCAATTGCTTCCCTTACTTTAGGGTCGGCTGTTGCATACCCCTTCGTAGTCCGAACAACCAAAAGCATGACACGAGTTGTATCGCCGGTAGAAAGTGTCACGTCTTTTTCATTTTTAATCCGATCCCATTCATTTGGAGGAATATCTGTTGCCAGGTCAACCCCGCCTGTTAATAGTTCTCCAACACGAGTAGAACTTTCCGGGATTGCTCGTACAATAACTTCCTTCCATTTTGGCTTTCCGCCAAAATATTCACCAAAACCTTTTAAGACAACTTGGTCATCTCTTTTCCACTCGACAAATTGGTACGGGCCTGATCCTACAGGTTTTTTCATAAATTCTTCTAGACCAACTTCTTCAAAGTATTTCTTAGGCATTACATCTGCGCCACTTTTTGCAAGCAATGGCAATAAGGTTGGCATAGGACCATCTGTAATAATTTCTAAATTTTGATCGTCGAGAACTTTGATTTCCTTTAGCTGTGTAAAATATGGAAATTCCTTCAGGGATTTATCTGTCATGACACGTTCAAGGCTAAATTTGACATCTTCTGCAGTTAACGGATCGCCATTATGGAATTTTACCCCGCTTTTTAATTTGAATTTCCATGTTACGTCATCAACGTTTTCATATGACTCTACTAACTCTGGCTTAATTTCCATGTTTACATCGCGGGCAAATAGCCGGCTGAACATGTTCCGAAATACACGATCACCATTAGTACTTAAAGAATTTTGTGGATCTAGCGTTGTGATATCGGCGCTCTGCGCTAATAATAATGTGTCTTTGTCCTTTTTACCTTCGGCGCCAGAACTACTGGTCTCTTTTGAACCTGTTGAAGAATTACTGCTGCATCCAGTGATAATCAGCATTGCCATTAACGCTACAACAAACACCAATTTGAATGACTTTTTCATTCTCTTACCCCTTTTTTATTATTTTTAAAAATTTCAGATTTCTCATTTTAAAACTGAGTTATCTGAAATGATGAAGAACCGCTGCTGTTACCTTAATTCCTTGAATATAATCATCAACAAAAATATTCTCATTTGGAGCATGAAAACGTGATTGAGTATTGGCAACACCAATCTGAACAGCCGGAATATCTGTATTTTTTAACATTTTATACATCGGACTAGAACCAGCTAAATTCCTTAAAATAATTGGCTCTTCCTGATACACTTCCTCAACACTTTGAAGTACGATATCGACAAAAGGGTCATTTGGATTTGTATTAAATGGATGCATGCCATGCGACGGTATAACCTCTATATCATTAAACCCATGCCGGTCTAGGTGTTCTCTTAATAATTGGGCAATTTTCTCAGGTTTTTGATTGGGAACCAAGCGAAAATCCAACTTCACTTTGGCGACAGATGGGAGAACAGTCTTAGAACCCTCACCCGTATATCCTGATTCAATTCCACAGATTGTACATGTTGGTTCAGCCGTTAACCTTTCTTTTAACGCATCACCGGTCACATTTTTCAAAAAGCTGTTAATCCCATAGGTATTCTTTACTTCCGCTTCATTATAGGCCATTGATTGAATGAACTTTCGGTCCTTATCCGTTAATGGAAGAATATCATCATAAAACGCTTCAATTAATATTTCTTCCTTTTCATTTTTCAGCGTATTAAGGGCCCAAATCAGCCTCCAGGCAGGATTTTCAATAATGGCTGCCTCCGAAGAATGCAGATCAGTCTTGGCACCCTTGCAAATCAACTCAACATAGCAGATCCCCTTGACCCCAAGCCCGACATGGAGCCGTTTGTCTTCGACTTCACGCTGTCCGCCTTCCCAGATAATCCCATCCGTTTGGAGTTTTTCTGGATATTTACTCGCAAAAAATTCCAAATGCGGGCTGCCAACCTCTTCTTCACCTTCGAAGATAAATTTTACACGGATTGGCAATTCTCCATATATTTGTTGATAAGCATGCACGGCACAAATTCTGGCAATTAAATTCCCCTTATTATCCGCGACTCCACGTGCAAAAATCTTCCCATCCCTTAGTTCAGCTTTAAATGGATCACTTGCCCATTGTTCAATCGGATCTTCCGGCTGAACATCATAATGATTATAAAAAGTAAGACATTTTTCTTTCCCATTTCCAAGTTCGCCATATATGATTGGATAACCGTCTGTCTGTATTTCTTCCACTTTTGACCCAATCTTGCCAAGGAATAATTTGACAAGTTCCTTCATTTCCAGCATTCCACGGTTCTGTGCGGAAACGCTCGGTTGATTGCACGCTTCCAGCAGCCAGTCCAAATACATCTCGGCATGTTCTTCAATATATTTAAATACCTGTTTCATCACAATCTCCTTCATTATAAAAATATTAGATTTAATCACTCTCAAAACTTATTCCATTATGGTAATAGGCTGAAGGATGAAAGACCGTAAAAGCAACTTCCACTTCAGGGATGCCCAATGACTGAACATATTTTGCAACTGCCTTGGCAAATTGATCCTGAACTTCCTTCCCACGTTCAAACCATTTCACTTCAACGAATGGAAATCCCGCAACCTCCGTTCTATCAAATACAAAAGTAGAAGTCAGGACTTCGAGTAAAAAGTTGTTCGTATCACAATCACAAATTTGAGCCAGTTCTTTAACCAATGGGGTGCTGACGAATTTCATCTGGTCAACAGTGAGTCCACTGATCCTTAAATGAGGCATTTACATCACTCTTGTGAAAATTCTAAATTTATACCCTTTTGTAAATTTTCAGATATTATTAGTCGCATTTTCCCTTGTAATTCATTCCTTGAGGTGGTGCGAAATTATTAGGCAAATCTTGTAATCGAATAATGATCAATCGGGATAGAAGTATCGTTATCTATAATTAACTCCGTCATGAGCGTTCCGATTAATGGGGAAAGTGTAATACCACTATGTGTGGCGGCAACAAACAGATTTTCGATTTCAGGGACTTTTCCAAGAATCGGCAGCCCATCCTGCGGCATGGCTCTGATTCCCGAAAAGGCACGGACCACTTTTGCTTTTTTGATCGAAGGGACATAATGAACCGCCATATTGGCTGTTTCTTGTATCACATCCAGTGTAGTGGAACGATCAAAACCAGCCTGTTCCATCGAATATCCAATCAAAACCTCTCCATTGTTAGCTTGTCTCAAACCACTTATCGTATAATTCAAAAATGGCTTTAAGGGCTCGGTTACTAAAATTTGTCCTCTCAACTGGTTGACAGGAATATTAATTCCGACCATTTTCCCCAATTCTCTTGACCACGTTCCACCGCCAAGAACCAAATTTTTAGTTAGATAGGTTTCTTTTTCAGTAACAATGATAAACTTACCATTCGATTTTTGAATCTCCAGGACTTTATTATATGTAGAATAATCGACACCATTTTTCTTGGCCATTCTCATATATCGGTCAATTAATCGAAATGGATTGACATTTCCATCAATAGTACTGTATGTGGCACCTACTACCTCGGGATTCATGAATGGCTCTTTTTCCAATACCTCATCTTTGGTCAGAACCTTAATATTAATCCCAATTTTTTTATAAGATTCCGCCAACTTCAAAGCCTTTACTCTGCTTTTTTCATCGAAAAATGGAGAAAGTCCCCCTGTACGTTTGTATTCAACATCACCAATTTTTTTAGATAAGTAAGGATAGAGCTCTGCACTATACATGCTAAACTCTGCATACCAAGAAGGAGTTTTATTATGGACCCATACCCACGCCTGCGTAGATCCGGAGGTTCCAGTCAAGGGGAATTTTTTATCGATGACCAATATCCCCTGTTGATAACGTTCTGAAAGATGATAGGCAATGGATTCTCCTAGGACTCCCCCACCGATAATAATCGTTTCATAATTTTTGTTCATTTAACCGACCTCCCCATCCTTTACTTCTACTTCATCAAGCACAGATTTCACAGTGGAAAAATCCTTGCTATTTGTTGATAAGGTTTCAAGTTTTATAGGAGATATCGGCATCCGCATCCGCGGTAGGGGTATTTCCTGCAAAGGTTTCCCTAATTCCTCGTGGATAATATTCGCTACTAGAAAGTTACAAATTTTGGCCTGGCAGGCACCCATTCCACAACGTGTCAATCTTTTAATATCATCGAAGGTTCGGGCTCCCAGCCGGATAACCTCTTCAATTTCTTCATAGCTTACCTCTTCACATCTGCAAATAACGACTGATTTATCCAATTCATTCACCTTCTAACCTCTTAGCCTTACGGGATTAAGAGAGAAATTGATCCTTCAGCAAGGGATGTTTAAAGTTTTCAACATGGTTCACTCTTGCATGCCACGAATCAGGGAAAAGTTTCGTTTCAAGTGTTTCTAACTCTTTCCACATGGATGATCTAAGCTGCTCCGCCTTTTCTTTGTCAAGAACACCCAATGCTTCACAAACACTAATCCCCGCTATTCTGCCTGTAACTAACAAAAAACCTTGAGTTGTTATTCCCGCCGCATTCCCTGCTAAATAGACATGTTCATGGCTAGTCTGCATTCGTTTATTATATTGAGGAAGCCATCCCCCCAATGTTTCTTGGTACCCAAAAGAACAGTTACATTGATAAAATACATCTAGGATCGGGGCTCTTCCACCGTCTACACAAACGAAATCAACTTTTTCGGTTATAACTTCTTCTAATAGCCCAATATCGATTTCTTCCACTTTCCCCTGTCCTCTGGCTTCTTTGACTGATGCGTTTAAATAAACAGGAATGCCAGATTTATCAATCAATTCGTGTTTGTCCAGATCCCTTGCAGCTATATTTTGTCTTGATTCGAAAATACCTTTTACTTTGACGCCTACATCTGATAATTGAAGTGCAACGTCTAGAGCAAAATCACTTGATCCTAGGATGACAGCATTTTCGCCAGGGAGAACTAAATCACGATTGATTAACGTTTGGGCAGCACCTATGGTCATAATTCCCGGCAATGTCCATTTTGGAAAAGGTATTCCCTTTTCGGCTGCACCTGTTGCAACGATAATTTTTTTCGCCTTTACCGGAAAAACATTTTTCTCGTCTGTAACACCTATAGTTCCATCTTTATACATACCAATGACACGGTGACCAAGTAAATAATGGACCGGGAGATTTTCTAATTGATCAACCAATTTTTGAGCCAATTCAAACCCGCGCATGGGCGAATAAGAAGCAGGTAAAAAACGTACCAACTGTGTTTGCTGTATGAGCTGTCCACCCTTGGTAAAGGATTCATCTACAATCATTACATCCAAACCTCTCACAGCAGTTTCAAATGCTGCTTCTAGTCCCGCGGGGCCGGCACCAATAATGAGTACATCTGTCTCCATATTTTTACCCCCTTACATCCGGGTCTTCTGAATTAGTGAAAATTTCCATTCCGTCCTCAACCTCTTTCATACAAGTGCGAACATGATCCTCACCATTTACAGTCATATAACAACTACAGCATCTTCCACGTGAACAAAACAGTCCTCGAGGTTGTACCAGCTTTCGGCTTAGACCCAATTTTTTTATTCCATTTGCCATTAATGCCGATGCAATTGATTCGCCTTTATAAGCCTGATATGGTTTGCCTTCGAAAAAAAAGGTTACAGGTTCTCTCAATCGTTCACCAAAAACTGGATGGTCATGAATATGCATGCATACACCTTCTTATCAAAATTAAACTTATAGTTTAATAGTTATTATAAGTAAACTTCAGTATAGTAAGTTTCTTTGTCTTGACGCACGTAAAACTTGGAGTATTCTACAATTTCCTCATGCTTGGAATAAGTGAATCTTTCCCATTCAAATACAGGTGTCCCAGATTCTATTTGGAGTAACTCTGCTTTGTCACCCAAGACTATATATGGTCTTATGAACATCTTAGCCCTGCCCAAGGATATACCAAATTTATTTCTAAGTATGTTATAAACCAGTTCGTTATCTAGATCACTTTGTACAAAATTCGGGCACTTATCATATGGCAGATATGTATATTCCAGTGCCATTGGTTCATTTTTTTCAATTTTATTACGTACAATCCTAATTACTTTTGCATCAGATTCAATTCCTAGCTTTGGGCCTATATCATCCCCTGCCTTATCAATAGAGTAACTAATTAATTCATGTGGATGTTCTTCTTCTTCCTCAGAAGTTAATGATATTAAGGTATTGATATCTTGTTCATTCATTGTTCCGGAAACAAACGTTCCTTTCCCTCTTTGTCTATAAAGGTACCCTTTATTTACCAGTTCAATGACGGCACGTTTGACGGTGATCGTGCTTACGTCAAACAGTTCAGCCAATTCATTCTCAGTTGGCAGCTGATAGCCAATTGGCCATTGGTTTGTTTTTACTTTTTCTTCTAAAACCTGCTCCACTTGCCGATATAATGGAACATGAAGTGTTTTATCAATTTTCATTTGTTTATCACCTTTGAAAAGTTATAACTTTATATTTTTATAATAATGTAATTAATAAGAATAATTTACTATTGTTGCTATTTAATGTCAATCATTTTTTGAATATTTAAAATAAAAAATAATCTAAAATCCCGGGACTAGATATTTATCACGGGATTTACCTTAAATTAAAGGCTTGCCAATAAGGTTTCGACCTTCTATTGGGAATGCCTCTTTCATTTTTTAATTACTGCTGTGTCGTATTCCCACTGAAACTATCTTCAAATTAAGTATTGCCTTTTTAAGAGTCTAGAGGAAATCAATTTTAATAGTAGTTTAATTGCATTTTGTCTATATTTTCTATTGGTATTCCAGCTTCTATATAACTACTTATCTATTCCCAACTAACCGACTAACCTTTTTAAAGGTCTGGAAAAATAGATTTTTAGTATTTAAACTCTTACCTTGCATAACTATAGTTGCGGAAATAATGACCAAAGTTTCATCAACTCTTAATGGATCAATAGATATTTCATTAAACACGGAAGTGGAACTTTTCAACCAATTTCAGCTCCGATAAAACAAAAAAACCAACCTCTTTATTGGTTGGTTATATAAGCAAACCTTTTTTTCTTCTAATTCCCTTAACGGTTTCAATAAGTACCATTATTGAATAACCAAAGAGGAAAATTAAAAATAATACAATACCGTAAAAATACAAAGTAGCCTTATAACCAATTGGGGCAATTAATTGAAGTGATGTAAACAGAAAAATAATCAAATATACTTCAAATAAAATAAGAAAACATAAAAACAGAAGATACGGTATAACTATTTTTTTATGGAAAATCTGTCTCAAAGTAAAGCCTTCCCACATTAAATCAGCTATTCGTCTCAAATAAACCCCTTCTTACATCCTTTTGTATATTATATTCTGAATTTTTCGCAAATATCCTTTAGTCTTATTGCATTTTAGGCAACAAATTTTAAGTGATTTTTCAATCTTCTCATCTTATTTTCTTCTATTAATAATTCGCATAATATCCATTTGTCAAAAAGAGGAAAATTGCTTATGCAAGGAAGGATGTTTGTTGTGCCAGATGATGATTAGGAAAGATGCCGGAATCAGAATAAAAGGCTTTGCTGGTTATTCTAGCAAAGCCCATGTTGGTTAAAGTAAAACTTTTTGATTTTTTAATATTTTATATTACAACTTCCTCAATGATCGAATTTCCCTCAGTTGACTCAGCATCAATCCATTTCCATTTCTCATAAAGTTTAATTCGACCATCAGTTAAGATTTCAGGAGTCGAAACGCATTCTCCTCCTCTAATTTCATTTTTTGTATTTATATGATTATACCTAAACTCTAAGCTGCCATCTTCATTTACGATTCCAATCAGTAAACCTTTGACGATTTCTCCCCCACTATATGTTGCTGAGATGATATTTCCCTCTTGATCATATTTAAAATAAGTTTTTGATGAAACTTCTCCGTTAGCTGTATTTTCAATTGAAACAAATGTACGACCATTATAATTTATCAAATTGTTTTCTCCCCCTCTTTAAATAATTTCTCTTCTCCTTTATGGTGAAACTAGTATATTCTCGAAAATATAATATAAGCGGTTGTTATGTAAAGCTTTATTAAAAACGCTTGGTTTTTTCAAGGGAAAATGAGGCAAAAGAACCGTCCCCGTGTTTCCCATAAAAATAGATAAACGGAAAATGGACTTTCGTTTTCATTTTGATAGCCCCTCCCTCATTAACTGAATAGGATTTTTGAATTTTAAGCACCAAAAATTAAAGTTCCTCCCATCATATAAATAAATGGAAACAAGAATAAAACAGAGTTTGCTATTATAGCACCAAGAGCCATTGGACTCCTTTTAATATGAAACGCTTTTGAAGCAAAAAAAAGACCGACCGAACAAAAAATAAATGGGAAAAATATTGGTAATCCTTGTATTTTCTCAAGTGTGATAATATCGAATAAAAAATTCACAATAAATAAAAGAGGAACTAGGAACAACAAATAGGATAGAAGAATAAATTTTCTTTGCATAATCAATCACCCCTGTATTTGGAAATAAACTCATTTTAATCAACTTCAACCACTTAATTAATATACATATCTAATTAAAACTCTTTACCCCATTCATCATCTAAAATGACTCCATTTTCAGCGATGTATTCGATAATAACCGAACCATGTTGCAATTTGGCTTCGCTTTTTATAAAGATATCAACTCATTAAGAGTTTTTTCGTCCAAGTCTGTCCTTTTTCTAGGAACCGTAATACGGATGGCCGGTTCAACGACGAACTCTTTATAACTTCTAGGATTAACAGGGTCAATACCCAATTCCTGCCCAATCCTATCATTGCTAAAGAAAACATGGATCACAGTTATTTTTCCAAAATTCTCTTTAATAAAAGGACCTATTTCAGTTTCTAACTCCCCCGTCCATTTATCAGCAATATATGTGTCAACCATTTGTTCGGCTTCATTATCATAATAGACTAAAAATTCTGTATTACTTTTCTTATCTCTAACCTTAGCAGCATAATCAAATCCAAAGTTCCCCATATTATCATACAGAGTGTCATAAATCTCAAAATTATCATTAAATTTATCTTCTAAATATTGCTCTGCTTGAATCTTGATCTTTTCCTCTTCATCTTTATCAGGCTTCATTTCTACTAGAAAGACTACTAAAAGTAGACCAATTCCTAATAAGATGACACTCAAAACACCGATTGTAATTTTTAGGAATTTATTCAAAACATCTCCTCCCTTAATTAACATTTTACCATAATAAACCAATAGGACTATAAAAGTATCCTGCATCGTTATTTTAAGTGTAATCCTTTACAATCTACACTCTATATTTCAACCTAAATATCCAGGTATGAACTGGTAAACTGTCTGTCATTCAGTGGTAAAAACTATGTTCAAGGAAGGTACATATCAATGGCTGTAATTACCTGATGTCCTCTCGATGGGGCTTCTTTACAAAAATTGCCCTCTGGCTTTAGTTAAAGCTTTAACTAGCCAGGGGCTGACCCTTCCTTATAATCTTTCAACAGCTTCATCCACAATTTGTTGCTTTTGTTGTTCGATGATTTCGATTGAATTAAAAAGAGGTCTTTCCTACCACATAAAAGAAGAATTTCATCCACTTTACTCACATATGATGAATAGGTAATTTTACATAACAAAAATATGGGGGTATAGGATGAAAGTATCCAATAAAGTGATTATCGTAACAGGTGCTGGTGGCGGGATTGGGAGAGAGCTCGTCCGGCAACTCCTGGAAAAAGGAACTAAAGTCGCTTCCATCATTCACAAAAACGGGCTAGAGGAAATAAAATCATTAGCTACTGTATATGGCGATTCTCGACACACATGGCTGATGTAGCTAACAGAGATGCTGTAGAAAAGCTTCCAGAAGAGATCATCGCGGCTCACGGCTGCATAGATGGAATCATTAATAATGCGGGAATTCTTCAACAGTTTCAGACTGTCAACGATCTTGATTATGATCATATTCAAAAAGTCATGGATATCAACTTTTATGGAACGCTCTATATGTGTAAATCGTTCTTGCCATACCTTTTAATTCGACCAGAAGCGCACATTACCAACGTCTCAAGCATGGGTGGATTTCTTCCGGTGCCGCTTCAATCGATTTACTCCGCTTCAAAAGCGGCTGTCAAAATGTTTACGGAAGGCCTGCATTTAGAGCTTAGAGATACCAATGTAGGCGTAACCCTCGTCTTTCCTGGGGCAGTCGACACTAACCTCGTCCAAAATGCGAAAATAGAATTCGAAGGAGCTGACAACCATTCCTATAAGATGCTCAGCCCAAATGAAGCGGCTGCGCTCATTATTAAAGGGATGGAAAACAATAAATACCGAGTATTAGCCGGAAACGATGCAAAAATCATGGACTTCCTATATCGTTTACATCCAAAAAAAGCAACAGACCTCATTTTGAAAAAAATCAAAACACCTGGCAAAAAAGAATGACCTCTTAATTCCATTTCAATCCCCTTTCATTAGCCCCAAAAAAGCATCTGCTAATCAATATTTCTATGTAACTAAAGAAATGCGGGAAGAAGAGAATGTAACTATTTAATGGCCCAGAGTCTTACGCTCTGAGCCTTCATATATACTTTTTTATTTGGCTCTGTTATTATTCATTGTTGATTTTCGTGTAGGCATGAGAATTCATAGGCGGAGGATTTCCGGCTAATGTATATAGATGAAGATTAAGAAGCAGATATAAGCGGAGAAATTCCGATTAACCGCTCTAAATTAGACAAAATCCAAAGATTTGAATCATATAAACGAAAAAACTTCCTTTATTTTTAAGGAAATAAGGGTATTTCCCAATTTAAACGGAATTTTTACGTTTATTTCAAACACATTGAAATCAACATTAAGCTATAACTGAGCTTTTTATTTAAAAAGCTTGTTATGCTTGAGCAGTCATCCATGCTACCTACAAAGAGTTTCCCTCCAATCCACTAAAGAAATTAAGGTTCCCTAATATGTTTATCACAATAATTTTCATCAGGCTCAGGAATACCATCACAGCCCTCCACCCGACATCGTCTTCTAGCTTTAGGTACAGCCGGAACCGAGCCACCATCATCAAAAGATATTTTCATAATGCTATTCCCATTTTTCCTCTGTCCATTGGTCCAATTCCCTTGCACATGGAGATTGTGGAGGTTTCACTTAAACTAAACCAGGTTTGTTAAAGAAGGAATATAAATGAAATTGGAGAATAATTAAATTGGAACTAAACGAAGTAAAAAGTTTAAACGAAAATAAGCGCGGAGGATTAAAAATATGAAACAATTGGGGACGCTATACTTTTTCTGCGGAAAAATGGGAGCTGGAAAATCAACTAAATCAAAACAATTGGCGATAGATAAACATGCGGTACTGTTGTCTGAGGATGAATGGCTTTCATCTCTTTATCCCAATCAGATTGCATCATTTGAGGACTATCTAAAATTCTCAGCGCAGATCAAGCCGTTAGTGAAAAAGCATGTCCAAAACATATTAAGTGTCGGTACAGATGTAGTGATGGATTTTCCAGCTAACACTCAAAAACTGCGAAAGTGGTTTTTGGATATGGTGTCAGAGGTCAATGCAAGCCATCAACTAATTTTCCTTAATCTAAATAACGAGCAATGCTTACGTCAAATTGCACAAAGGCGTAACGAACAACCCGAAAGAGCGGCTTTCGACACGGAAGCGGTGTTTATTCATGTTACTAAATTTTTTGAAGCACCAGAGGCATCTGAGGGTTTAAATATTTTAGAGTTTAGTGGAAAAGAATAACGAGGAGTTCAATGATTCGTGTGTATAGAGTACCTTTTGTTCTGGAAGGTGCTCTATATGATATAAAATGAAATGTGAGTAAGAAAAGTTTCAATCTGCTAGAATCGATAGTTAAACAACGATTGATTATTGGGAGTTAGAAGATGAAAAATAAAAAAAGAAATAGAGACGGCTTTTTTAAAGATACCCTAGTTGAGTTTATATTCGAAGTGATTTGGAACATCTTAATGTTTATACCAAGAATGATAATTCGCTTAATAGGGAACATTTGGTGAAGTTAGTCAAAATAGAGTTAACAAGGGCGATTGAAAATAATCATTCTCTTTAATGTCTCTGATTAAATTACACGAAAAAATATCCACCAGAGTTTCTAACTCAAGGGTGGATTGTTTTTTCTAGCAAATACTAGTCTTCAATGATGTTGGGAGCATGTTTGAAAGTTTTCACAAAATCAACCAAACAGCTTTCACAAATATCAAATTTCCATCTTTGTTCATCATACATTGATTCATATCCAAATGTTAAATTAAAGGAATGGAATTCATCTTGTTCGAAGCCGAAGTCAGTAATTTTTTTAGACTTTCCACATTTGTTGCAAGTGATAGATTTCAAAACTTTTTTTGTTACTTGTATTTCATCATAATCTTTCATATAGATCCCCCATTCAAAGATTCTGTTATTTACGAGCATCATACTTTCATTTTACTAAAATATTAGCTAAATAACATTTTTTTAAGACAACAAATCGCATGCCTCTCAAGTCACAGCCACTCCCCCATTCATCTAAAAATTGAAAATTAGGGTCATACTCCCCCACCCCTGTCCTACTGCTTGATCCTTTTTCTATGGAAGATATTATGTTATCAATTTTCAAAATATTAAGCTAAAATAATAATAGTAAACCGCTTTCAGGAGGATTCAAATGGCAAAACATCTATCTCAAGAGATCTTGGAAGAGATCTTGCAGGAAATGTCGAAGGTCATTATTGGTAGAAAACAAGAATTGAAGCTGCTATTAACAGCCCTGTTAACAGAGGGACATGTGCTGCTTGAGGATTTGCCCGGTACAGGGAAAACAACGATGGTCAAAGCATTTGCGAAGGGCCTTGACTGTCAGTTTTCACGGATTCAGTGTACACCGGATCTGCTTCCATCAGATGTCCTGGGTGGATCGATTTTTAATCAGAAGACGAGTGAATTTTATTTCAGGAAAGGCCCTGTTTTTACAAATGTACTTTTAGTTGATGAAATAAACCGGACCCTCCCTCGCACCCAATCTAGTTTGTTGGAGTGTATGGAAGAGAGGCAGGTATCGATTGATGGACAAACCTATCAGTTGGAGAGACCTTTTATCGTTCTTGCAACACAAAATCCGGTTGAGATGGAAGGGACCTTCCCGCTGCCCGAGGCACAGCTTGACCGATTCTTAATGAAGCTAACTTTAGGTTATCCTTCTCAAGAGGAAGAAGAATTAATGCTTGAACAGGTTGGCGATGAAACCCCTTTTGGGGACATAAAGAGCCTCTTACATCCACTGCAAATTCAACATCTGCAGCAGCAATCTCAAGAGGTTGTCGTCCATGCAGGCATTCGAAAATATATTACGGAGCTAGCGCACGCGACTAGAAATCATTCGCTTGTATCCATTGGCGTAAGTCCGAGAGCAACGAAAGCCCTTTATAAGACGGTGAAGACATGGGCACTTATGCAAGGAAGGACGTTTGTTGTACCTGATGATGTGAAGGAAATGGTCAAGCCTGTTTGGAGTCATCGTCTTTTTTTAACAACAGAAGCGCAACTGAACGGGACGAATTCAGAGGATGTCCTGGCCAATATCCTTGCTGCACAGGAAATCCCAAATGAAGAGGTAGTTCGTATATGAGTGCGGATCAACAAACCACTCAACAGGAAACGGAAGAAACGGATAAGCCGGGAAAAGCCATAGACACAAGTTATTTTTTTCAAAAGCATGCCATATGGGTGCTGCTTGCTTTCTTTCTAGTAGGTGTTTGGTTTCGATTTGTTCCGCTCATTTTGGTGAGTTCTTTTTTAATTTTCCTAGGCTTCTTCATTATAGCTTGGAAAAACCAATCTTTGAAAAAGGTTCAGCCAACACTAGAACTATCTAAATCCAGGTTATTTGCGGGCGAGGAGTTTCAATTTCATGCTTCTGTTTTTAATGATAAATGGCTTCCTTTAATTTGGCTGGAATGGGAGTTTCCAAAAAATAAAGCCATTACAATCGGTGAAGAAGAGCGAGATACCTATTTCATCCGATTTTTATGGTTACTCTCGCATCAGCGGGTGAAATGGGCGATTGACGGGAAAGCACACAGGCGCGGTGTGTATGATTTGGGAAGTGTAAAGCTTCGATCGGGTGACGGCTTCCGCTTTGCAGAGTCTGAGGAGGAGCACTCACTAACTAAACCGTTATATGTGTATCCCAAATTGGTCCCTGTCATGTTCCCCGCCTTTCGACCTTCGATGCAATGGGCGGCAAAAGGAAAAAATGGCGGATTTTTGGAAGATCCTTTGATCATTAGTGGCATCCGCGATTATCAGTCAGGCGATGAGCTTAGAAGATTAAATTGGCGGGCAAGTGCTCGGACAGGGAGACTTCAGACAAATGTCTATCAGCCTGTGGTGTCGGAGCAGATTATGGTCTATGGCGATGTCTCTGGCTTTGTTATGAATAGAACCTTGTATGATGACCAGGTGGAACAAAAGAAATACACGACAAACCAGATTGAGAGGTTTGAAGAGTTTCTCTCTGTGATTGCCTCGGTTGCGGTGAGATACCATGATCAAGGTATACGGGTTGGTTATGCAACTAATTCGATTTCCTACAAGGGAGAAAAAATGAGCGTCGTCACACCAAACCCCGATTTGGGGCAAATGCTAGATGTATTGGCGAAAAGTACTCAAAGAGTTCCCCAAAACGATTTGGTTCTGACTGAACTACTTTTCAACCGGCTTCTATCGGGGCCATTATTCATTTTTTGTGAAAGTGTGACGAAGGACCATGTTCTTTGGTACCAGAAATATAAACAAAAGCTTCCAGATGTACGGTTTTTTTATCAACAGGAATCGGTCTTTGCCGAGAAAGTATCTGCTAAGAAACTGGATATTTTTCTTAAGACAAGCAGCTCTGTAGCAGAGGGGTCATGAAGATGGAACGGATGAAAGGAATTCTTAACTCTTTTATTGTCGTATTTAGTGAAGGTATATGGATCTACTATACTATTGTACTGTTTACAAGCCTGGAGTGGAATAAGTTCGTTTCTTTCAGTGCAGCATGGTGGTGGATTGCAGGTATTGCCGGCTATTTTCTCAATGTTTTCCTTTCTAAAAGGACTTTTTTAGTTGGTGTTATGGCAAACCTTCTCTTTATGGGAATAGTGCTTTACCAAAATTGGAAGACCATCTCCGTTCCGGATGGTGCCTGGTTCTTTGGGCTAGCAATTAGTATAGCAGCAGGGTTTATATGGATTCGCATTGCTGGTCTTTATGACAAAAAGCCGAAACGACGGGACATGCTGCGTTGCTTTGAAGTGAATATTATTTTGTATCTTGTGTTCGCTTTCACCTATATGAAAAAAGGTTGGGAAGTTGACGCTCTACATGTTTCATTTATTTTAGCAATAGCTATAAGTTTAATTGGGATGATCCTATCTCTACAAAGTCATGCTCAGGATGATGAGGGATACTCAGCAGATATTCGTAAGGTCGGTCATGCAGGGCCGCTCACAAGTTTACTAATCGCGGCGCTCGTCTCCATCCCTTTTTTTTCCTTGGTTTTGTTACTGCCAGGCGTTAATAAGGCTGTGATTTCTGTGGGAGTAAGATTTTGGGAGGGCTTGAAGTGGGCCGGGTCAATCGCTGCACGGTTTATATTATGGGTCGTAGGATTATTTCCAGGCTCCCATATTGGAAAAATGGAAATCTTAGAACCTCGAAAGGATGTTATGGCACATGATGCTGTGAAAGAAACGGTATCCTCCTTTTCAACCATTTGGTTGATCGTTGGAATTGCAGTCGTTCTGTCGGCTGTTTTCATGTTCGTACTGGTGAAGGTTTTGAAAAATAAACAAACCATTAGTGGTATGAAACCAAAGCAGGTTGTGATCTCAAAAGAATCCTGGTGGGGAAATTTTAAAAGAAAACTGTGGGCCCTCATGAATAACGTAAAGGTAAACTGGCGCAAAAGATTTCCTCATTTTTATTATGATTCGGTCTATTGGTACTACTATCAATTGCAGAGATGGGGGAAAAAGAACGGCTTTCCAGTTCATAAAACGGAGACCTCCCAAGAATATATTAATAGAATCATAAAGGAGATTCCACCGGATAAAACGGTGCTGGAATATGAAGGCAAGAAATATGGAGTGAAAAATTTGCTGGAGAAGCTAAATCAAGACTATCAGGCGGCCTATTATGGCGGAGTGCCAAGTGAAGCCCAGGAAGAGTATCGAATTTTGCTGAAGGGACTTTGGTAGTAAAGCTAAATTCTAAAAACTTAGAGCCTTGCTCTTTTGCTGATATCGTCCCGACTGAGATTAGCAAGGAATTTAGCAGTAATTTAGACATTATTAAAGCACCTTTTCGAAGGTGCTTTAATTGTTTATTTATTGGCATCACAACAATTTATATAGGTAATATTCATTTACAAATTTCCCGTTAATTTTTAACCATTGGACGCTTTCTCCATTTAAAACGAACCCATCTTGAAATTCCAACTTCCTCTGCCCATTCAAACACTTCGTTAAATAGTTTGGTCGCAATGCCTTGTACTCGATAGTCTTCAAGAACTCCTTCAACAGTTGTTTTAAATATTTATGTACTCGTACTGGCACCAATGGCAACCAATATCCAAAACCCAAATTTATATATAAACGTAATGATACCTAATACAATTCCAGTCCAACTCATCCCTTTGCTTTGACCTTTTTTAAGTCCAACCGCTCCAAACACAATGGCTAATATCCAAGCTGGCAACATAAACCAACCCAAAAACGGTACAAGTCCCAATACCAAACCGACCAATCCCAATACCAGAGCCGATACCGCCATTCCATTTCCCTGTTGTCTTGCTTCCATTTGATTTTCCATCTAACTCCCCCTCCCATTTAAATGATATTCTGATGGGTTCTTTTTATTACTTTTTATTACTATTGTGTTAAATTCCTACAAATATTCACTATCCAGATTCAAACATCTTAAAACTAAACTAAACAATTTTCTACTCAAAAAGGGTCCAAATCATATGTGATTTGAACCTAAAAAATGAAATGCTAATTACGTTTTTGTACTCCTAATAGGAACCCGTTCTCCTTCATGTTACGGTCTTTTTTTCTATCGTTTTCCACATTGAACCAATAATATATGCATTAAACTAAACGCAGTCATAAGATTGTTTTTCCATAAAAGATTATCAATATCTTTTTTTCTCAGCTGAAGCTTTTAAGAGTGTTACACGAGTTCCCAAATACAAAATGAGCCCTCGCTGTCTGGCTCCCTTAAAACTTATGAGGTTCTTTTTTTGGTGGGTATTCCATTATCTCTCCATTTGCGTCTATAGCTCGATATTCCTCTGCAGAATAATACTTTTCTAAAGCTTCAAAGACAATTTTCCAACAGTTCCTGTTCGTCCATAGCATTGTTTCCCATTCGCCAAAATCGTTATGCTGAATTTGTATTACCGGTGCATTCCAGTAAATTTCTTTAATCATTTCATAGATTCCTCCTCTTTCATTACTATTCTGTCCTTTTCTTATCTGCAATTATTCATGGACAGAATCGTATCCTCAACGTCTGGTATTAAAAATACCTTTCTAGTAGTTCGTAGTAATTATTTTTATTTTTATAAATATCAGTTATAATATGATTAAATGTGGAATAATTTAAAAAAGACCAAACATGCAGTAACATGTCCGGTCCAGCAATAGACGGATCCCTCAGCAGGGGATCGGCATATTGGTAGGATAATCCACCCGAGCCGTCACTAACTCAAGGGTGGATTATTTTTTTCGGTTAAATGACAGAATGGTTACGATTAAACCTGCAAAACCAATCGCAAACATGAATGATTCATAAACTGTCATCCAGCATCACCCCCTTTCTGTTTGGGAGTGTGCCGACCACCCTTGAAATATCCTATTCTATTGCATATATATTATACCATTCCCACACGCCGATAGGAACGTATGTTTCCATTTAAATTCAACTTGAATTTTTCAAAGTTACCCTATTTAATATCCTATCTAGACAACAGCTTAACACTCCCGACAATCTTCGAACTCAAATATTCATCCTCATCCCCTGGCATCACCCGAATGGCCCCCATACCATAATGATCATGGTAATCGTGATGGAAATATCTCATCCCTTCGGACACTTCGTCGGTTGTGGGTGTAAGGATATACACCTCCTGAGCCGCTCGCTCACCGGTGTCCCGCATGAGAATGCCATCACGGTATTTATGCATTTCTCCCAATGCCGTACCAAGATTGTCCGGAACGCGATATTTCGGGTCAAACACAATCAGGCCGTTTTCCCCTTCCAGAACAATATCCGGAATCATTTTTTGCGTAAATGTATGAAAAGTTGGTGAGTTGAATTGATAGGCCCGTTGGTAGTACAGGCTCACACCGCCCCGCAACTGAATTTTGCTTTCCTTATTCTCGGCCAGATTCAAAAAAATGCCATCCTTCGTCATCCGGTACAATCCACCCGTATCACGCACACGATCCGCTTCCCTCAGAATCCTGACCACCTTCATAAAGCACCACATTTCATACAATTGAAAGGTGTCTTTTAATGAAATCGGGTAATCAAAGCCGATGCCCTCGCGGTTATGCTTATAAAGCTGGTCGAACCATTGATACCACAAGCGGTAAACGGGATGCTTCCGGAATTTTTGCGTAATCGTATAAGGACCTTTGTTTGCTGTGACTTCATTCATAAACGCACTGTTTAACCAACGCTTGACAATCCCTTTATATCTCAACGCTTTGCCGGTTACCTCCTCATGTTCAACCACTTCGTACTTGCGGAGGAGCCGATACAAATCCTGCAACTGCTGCTTTAGCACTTGATTTTCGTATAGATTTCGCGTTTCCAATGTCTTCACATTTTGTACCGTACTTGGAATCTCGTCGCCGTGCCCTTGCAGATCCAACCACCTTAAAGTAACGTGTTCCGAATGCTGGACCTTTTCCCGTTTCATCATCATCGTATACTTGTCCAAACGGCGAAGCGGCTGCTTTTCAATTTTTGAAAAAATATGCTTCAACTGATGAATGGATCGATCCAAATAACTCCATTGGGTCCAAGTGATATCACGATTTCGCCCTGATGCATTGACATGGGTCGTTAACCCGCTGAGCTGAAAGCAGCTATTCGCCTCCGACAAGATTTCTTCCAGCATCAGGTTGAACTGTTCTTCCGTCAGTTTCCGGTCATCCGGATTAACAAAGGTCTTAAATTCCTGACCGTTTATAAAAACATGAACCGAGCCAGATTGAAATGGCGTTATAAACGTGGCAAAGCCTTTCCCCTCTTTTTGAAAAAACGGGACTGGAATCCCCTGAAACCTCACATCTATTTGCGTACTATGAAAACGCAGCTTATATTCAGTCGCTTCTCTAAGATACGCATCCAAAAACGGAATCCAGCCTTGCTGCTTATCAAAAAGCTCAAGAAGATTAGCGCCAGAATTGGGTTGCACCATAATACTCTAACTCCTCTTTCATCCGTTTCACGTGCTGAAGTGAGATAGAAGCAGCACCAATATTCATGGTCAGCCATTCCTCCAAATTCGCCAGCATATCAGAAATCCGCTCATCCCCACGGACTTTAGTTAATACCTTTTCAGAGATCACGCGATCCAATGCCTCCATCGCAGCCAGTTGATACTCTTCAGGAAGCTGATGATTGGCATATAGTTTTTGCAGCATTTCCCCCATGGAACGATAGCCAAAATGCAGCTCATAAACGGATAACGTACGATGAAGTTCCCGTAAAATCGTAAACTCGTTCGTAAGCGTAGCTTTCAAATCCTGGTCGACCCTCTCCCAATACGAATCAAAGTCAACATCAGATAGCGTCATGACAAAGGCACGGTCCAGCACTTTATCTGAGATGGAATGGGTGGTTTCGTCAACATTAATTGTTCCCAACACATAGACATTCGGCGGAATCACCAGTTTCTTCGGAATATCGGTAATCAGATCTTCGTGGTGCAGCGGAATTTCCTTTCGGGATTCAACTGCACTTAGGTAATCACTCAAGTAATATTCCACCCGCGCCAAGTTCATTTCATCGAGTAAAATAAAATGCGGCCTATCCCGCTCTTTTAACGCATTCAACAGAACCTGGAGGAACTCTGTTTTGACATAACGTTTCTCAAAGGAACTATAATAACCAAACAGGGCAGTCGCATCTGTCCAATCGGGCCGGACTGGGATGATGGTAAAATACGGATTTTCACCCTCGTATTCCAGACCATAAACGGCATTGGCATATAAACGGCAAAGCTGGGTTTTCCCTGTCCCGGAAATTCCGCTTAAAAGAACAAAATGCTTATCATCCAAAGCGGTCAGATTCAAATGTAAGTCACGAATAATTTCATGAGAAAATGTAAATTGACTGTTGGAAATCATGTTAATGATTTCACTGAAAGTAAAATTCGGTTCCAAACCTGGTTCCATCTCGGAATCGTCCGCTTCTCCAGTCCCTTCAGTATTATCATCAGACGGCAATTCCAGTTTTCCTTTAACATGATGAAAGATTAGGGCAGCATCGATAAACGTTTTCTTGACCTTTTCGGTCCCTTCCACAAAGGACCCTGTTTCATTATTGAAGGTTCCCACATAATAGGAACTCCCATTTACCTGGATATGATGCTCATTCAACAATCTCATCGCATTGGCCATCGCCTTCGTGTTCTCCTGGGTATGTGACGCAAATAACTTGGTTATCCACCATTCGATCGTCCCGTCTCCAATGATCGCCCTGGCGCTCGTAAAAATATGATTATGTCCTTCCAACTGAACGACAATTGACTGGAATGGCGAGCCCTTTTCATCAAATTCTAGGTAGGAAATAAACCCCTTTGTCAGCATTTGCTCCCCATCATAAATATAAAAAGCCTGTCGATTTCCATGTTTTAGATCCTCCAGTGGCCCAATATCAACAGAATAAGGACGGCCTAGCAAATGGGTTTCCTTTATGTTTCGGGTTGCGGCCAAGTGCATCAAGGCATCATATGCTCTTTTTGAAACATCAATTTCTTCATTATAAAAACTTCGGAATGGGCCAAGCTTTTCCCAAGCGGTAACAAGCTCAGCAATCAAGGACTCCTCTTCCAAGCTCCCTTCCAGTGGCACGCTTGTCCCAATTAGAAAGTTAGGCCGTTTCCGTGGTTTAATACAGCTTTTAACAAACGGAACAAATTCCTCTTTTGGGATCACCGACTTCTCCTTCCACCCGGTAAAAATAGAATAATCGGACGGAATCGCATCAAGGACACGGTTTATTTGATCGTTCCGAACCCATGCCCAAAATGGGATGAAATTTAGTTCAGAATGGATAATCATCATACCGCTGATTCCATCAAATTCAAGGGTGAGGAAATTGTACTCCATCCAATCCACTATTCTATTCAGTTTTATATAGTGTTTCCGGCCAATATCAGATTCCTTTTTCTTGTCGGCATACGTTGGATTACGAGCATCATGATAGGTAGTGGTTAGCGTCGTATCATAGCTTTTGATTATGTATTCATTCCCGATAGTAATCCCGATTCTTTCAACAAATTGTTGAAAAATTATTTTTACAACCGGTGAAATTTCGTCCAGCACCTTCCGGCAGCGAATTTCTGTGTTGTCTTCGTTAAATAGTGATTGAAAATATGTAAGATTTAGCATGTAATCACCTGCTTAATATGTTTACCTTTATGGAGGATTTTACTAATCTCCATTTGGAAATTCAAGGTTATTTATATTCTACCAGATTTAGAAAATTTAGATTTGCCAAATTTGGTGAAACTGGAGGTTATGGTCCTACAAAGAAAAAATTAAATGGGGGTAATTTAATTGAATCTATCTCTTAAAGGCCCATTTAAGGAGATTCCTATAGATCCGAATTCTTTGTATAACTCTACAAGGTATAAGAATCCAAATGACACATATCATCCTTAACAAAAAAAACGTGCAGACCTTAAATAGTAGTTAAGAGTGCTGCACGTTTTTGATATTTTACTTCCAATTAGCCCGAGTTAATAATGAGGTTCTTCTCTATTTTTATCTTACTATACTTCATTACTTTTTTTGCAGGAGAACTTCACGATGCAGCACATGTTTGACCGCACCGACATATTCTTCAAGTGCCCGCCTGCTAATGCTTGCGTTTGGCACAACCCCCTCAAACCCATGGAAACATCCCGGATATAAATGAAATTCAACATCTACACCTGCACGGCAAAGTCGTGTCACATAATCAAGTGTTTCATCACGAAAAGGATCTAATTGGCCTACACAGGTGTAAGTATAAGGAAGTCCAGATAAATCAGTTGCCCGGGAAGGTGCAGCGTATGCAGGAACATCATCGGATCCGTTAGCACCATTTAAGTACATCGTCCAGCCTTTTTGATTCAAATCATGATTCCAAACCATGTTTCCAGTTATTTCTAGACTTGATGGAGAATTATTTCGATCGTCGATCATGGGGTACAATGGCATCTGGAAACATAACGCCGGCCCTTTTCGGTCTCTTGCCAGTAAAGAAAGAGCGGCAGTTAGTCCACCCCCTGCACTGGCACCCGCCGCACCGATTCGGGATGGGTCAACCCCTAACTCCTCAGCATGTTCTGAAAACCATTTCAGCGCTGAATAGCAATCCTCCAATCCTGCCGGATAAGGATGTTCTGGAGCTAGACGATAATCAACGGAAACAATGACGCAATTTGCCTCTTTAACAAAGCGTTGACACAAACTATCATCACCTTCCGGAACTCCAAGAACATAACCTCCCCCGTGAATCCATAACATACCAGGCAAAGTTCCGCGGTTTTCTCTTGGTTCATAAATGCGCACCCGAACAGTAGGATTATCATTTGGGCCGGGTACCAGCCTATCATAAATGTTAACAGCCTCGTCCATTGGTAATTCAATAGTTTGCGAGAGGGTAGCCAATGCCTGTCTAGTTGCTTCAACATTTTCTAAGTCAAGTGGCGGAAACAATTCCAGTATTTCTATTAGTTCAGGATCAATCCTATTTTTCATCTATTATTCACCTCTGTTTTTTTATTTCACCTATTAGGCAGGTTTGTTTAATTGTATGCGTTTACAATTTTAAAAAATCACTTTTCCTTCTAAGAAAGTTTATGCGGTTAAACCTCCATCAATAGTTACAATGGAACCATTCATGTAACTAGCTTCATCTGATACGAGAAAGCAGACAACATTGGCAATTTCATCAGGAGAAGCAGGTCTTCCAAGTGGACCGTTCTGGACTGGATCAGACATATCCATGTCCTTCGTCATATTCGTTACAACACCACCCGGGCAAATAGCATTGATCCTGATTCCTTTTGGTCCGTATTCAGCAGCGGCGGTTTTCGTGAGACCTACGACACCATGTTTGCTCGCAGCGTAGCCGCCTAAAAATGGCGTACTTTGAACACCGGCTGTTGAGGCCGTATTAATAATGACTCCCGATTGCTGCTCGTCCATTACTTTTAATACGTGTTTAAGCCCGAGAAAAGATCCTTTCAAATTAACCGCAATGATACGGTCGAATGTCTCTTCACTATAATCGGCCAAAAGTGATGGAATGCCAAGAACACCAGCATTGTTAAAAAACACATCAATTCTCCCAAACTCTTCTATTGTTTTGCTAACATACCTCTCAACATCGGGTCCCTTCGATACATCTGCTTCTATAAAAATTCCTTCTCCCCCATTTTCATTTACAAGGTGAAGCGTTTCTTCTCCCCCTTTTTTGTCATAATCAACGAGGACGACCAGCATTCCCTTCTCTGATAGTTTTAAACTGACAGATCGGCCAATACCGCTTCCGGCCCCTGTAATAACTGCTACTCTATTTTTTAAAGGCATGCCAACACTCCCTTTCTCTTTGTTACGAGATCGAAACTTGCTACAAAAATGCCTATGGCCCAATTTATGCATTGGTCATGGAAAATAGCAAACTACCGAGATCAAAACCATTAACGCAAAGCTTTGATTGTGGACAATGTAAATCCATTGTATCCCGAAGCAGCGACTTCATTGCATTTTTGTGTGTAATGAACAAATCCCCCCAGATAAATAAGAAAACTTCTAGGCTTCCCAGCAATATTCGCTCCAGTGTACCAGGATTCAGTTTTCACATAAAGAGTCGCCTCCGCTACCTCCCGGCAATGCTTACTCCATGCTTCTTCTGCCTCTACAGTAGGCTCAATTGCATCAACACCTTTCTCACGAAGGTATTCAAGACAGTCGATAATCCATTCCACATGCTGTTCAATCGCTGAAGGCATATTGACCAGTACTGACGGACTTTCAGGCCCTGTTATCATAAAAAAGTTTGGAAAGTCGGACGTTGCAAGCCCCAGGTATGACCTTACCATAGAGCCCCCTTCCCATTTTTCTTTCAACGACATCCCGCCTTTTCCACGTATGTCCATTTTAAACAATGGACCTGTCATCCCATCATAACCAGTTGCAAAAACAATGATGTCCAGTTCATACTCGCCATCTATTGTCCGAAGGCCGTTTGGGGTAATCTCTATTATTGGCGCTTCCTTGACATCGACTAAAGTGACATTTTCTCGGTTATAGGTCTCATAATAACCACTATCCAAGATTGGGCGCTTTGTCCCAAAATAATAGTCTGGCAGCAGCTTTGCAGCAGTTTCCGGATTATGAACAATTTCTTTTATTTTTGAACGGATAAAATCACTGACGGTATGATTTGCTTCCTCATTGATTAAAAAATCATTATAAGAAGACGTTAGACCAAAGCCACCTTCTTCCCAAACCTTCTCAAATAACTCTCTTCGTTTTGCAGGTGAATCAGATAATGCTGAGATATTTCTAATTTGAAGGCCATTACCCGTATCGGTTTCGCGCATAAGTCTTTTAATTTCAGCAAAGTTTTCTTTCGTTTGTTTAATAAACGCTGGGTCATAAAGGTGGTTTCTAGCTGGAATTGTATATTGGGGGGTTCTCTGAAAAACAGTCAGGTGACCAGCTTCTTTTGCAATGACGGGGATAGCCTGAACACCACTCGAACCAGTGCCAATTACCCCAACCCGCTTCCCTTTGAAATCGACTTTCTCTTGGGGCCATTTGCCGGTATGATACCATTCGCCCTTAAAACTTTCCAATCCCTTAAAATTAGGGAGATTAGCGGAAGATAAGCACCCTGCACCAGAAATGAAATACTTTGCTGACACACTTGTTCCATCATTTAATTTTACATTCCAAAGATTCATTTTTTCATCATAATGGGCTGCAATAATCCGAGTCTTAAACTGAATGTCCCGACGCAGGTCAAATTTATCGGCTACATAATTAAGGTAACGAAGGATTTCTGGCTGATCAGGGTATCTAGAAGTCCAATTCCATTCTTGATAGAGCTCTTCTGAGAAAGAATAGTTATAATAAATGCTTTCGATATCACAACGTGCACCTGGGTAGCGGTTCCAATACCAAACACCGCCCACACCATCCCCTGCTTCATAGACTCTGGTTGAAAAGCCTGCCTCTCGTAGACGATGGAGCATGTATAATCCAGAAAAACCGGCTCCCAGCACGACGACATCCAAATTATTAACTTGATTTGCGGACATATTTTACCTCCCTAATTTTAAATCTAAATGAAAAAACATCTATTAATTGAAATTGAAGAATACACCTCCTTACCGTGATTTTTATTTCAACCTTGATACTTCAATTATCTATTTAAAGAGTACTACCTTTTTAATCGATTGAATATTCCGTATTTTTAGAGTATAATATCCCAAAAAAAAGGGGATGTTTTATGGTCACATTCACTACCATTCAGCAATCACTACAAAGGCTGGAGCCTATCTTAAACCACGAGGAAAAGTTTTTTAGAATTTTGGAGATTTACATGGAACTCTTCCCTGTCCAAGATTCCTTTTTGTTAAGATATTCTCCTTTAGGTTATCTTGCCGAAGGAATGATTTCTCTTAATCCATCGGGAGGTATTCATATAGGAGAAATTCGTGAAGACATTCGTTCTTTTCCCATTATTTTTTCTGCAATTAATGAAAGAAAAGCAAAATATTGTACTGGGCTTGAATACCTTAAACAAATGAGTATTAAATATCCTATACCTTCTAACCTCAATTCCTTTGTAGTCGTTCCGATTTTCTTTAATTCGATTGTTTTTGGTTATATTTGTAGTACAGAGTTTGAAGAGAACGCAAAAATCGATGATCAACTGCTATTAACTTTTACCTTGTATGGAAAAGAAGTTGGAAAAGAGATTATTGGTAGGAATTATGATAAAGGAATACAATTCTTAAGCCGGCGAGAATTGGAAGTAATGAGGAGAATTTCATTAGGAGAAAGCACAAAGGAAATGTCTGAAAGTATGGCAATTAGTGAATTAACCATTAACCAATATGCAAAAACAGCGATTAAAAAGCTTGGAGCAAAAAATCGATCACACGCGGTCGGAGAATTATTTAGGAAAGGGATTTTATAAAATTTTATAATGGGAGCGTAATCATTTCATTCTAAAAGGCGTATCAGTTTAGTAAATCAGTAATAAAAGGATTGAGTCCTGTGCAGTACAGAATTCAATCCTTTTAGATTTTTCTTTATTTTTTTTATCTATCTGCCTTCTTGTTAAATATTACTTTTTTATATTTAACTTTTTTTAATATTCCCAAGATAAATTTTTCATTTTTACTTGTGGTACCGCGGCGTTCTGAGCAAGAATACCACCATCTGCATTTATTACTTGTCCAGTAATGAAATCAGATTCCTCACTTGCTAAGAATAAAGCTAAGTTTGCAATATCTTTTGGAATACCAATTCGATTTACTAATTTTGTTTATTGCGACTAATTCTGCCAAACCCGAAAATAAAATATACAAAAAGATTGCCAGTATAACTAATTACATATGTTATACTTGATAGCCTGGGCACTTCATTCTTGACCCAAAATTTTATTTTTTGGTCATTTTTTCTACTCTTAATTATTTTTAAAAATGATTATGCATGAGTAATTCTTTTGGTGACATAAAAGGGTAGCTTCGATTTGTGTGGAATCCTAATAATAGACCAATGATAAATTGAAAATAAAAAAAAACTGCCCCTTATGAGCAGTCCTTCAACAACTTTTTATCACTTATGGTGCTTATTATATAGAAAGACCTCCGTCTACCGGTATAACAGCTCCATTTATATAGCTGGAATCTTCGCTGGCCAAGAATAAATAAGTATTGGCGATATCTCTTGGTGTACCTAGCCGTTGAAGTGATACCTTCTCTTTCATTCCATTTAGAATTTTTTCGGGCATTTTTTCTGTCATTGGGGTCATGATAAAGCCTGGAGCCACTGCATTCACATTAATTCCTTTCCGGCCAAGCTCCTTTGCCCAAGTTTGCGTCATCGCAATAACAGCAGCTTTCGTTGCAGCATAATTTGTTTGACCAAAATTACCCATTCTCCCTACTATACTACTAGTATTGATAATTCTACCATATCCTTCTTTAATCATATGAGGTACAACAGCCTGTGTACAATGAAAAACACCAGTTTGATTAATGGATATAACCTGATCCCATTGCTCCTGAGTCATTTTTACAAGAGAAGAGTCCATTGTAATACCAGCATTATTTATTAATATATCAATTCTCCCAAATTGTTCGATAACTTCATTGACCATCCTATCCACTTGATCACGTGTTGAAACATCTACCCCCAATCCAATACCGTCAACCTCTTTTGCTGTTTCTTCCGCTAAACTTTTATTATAGTCAGCCACAACAACATGTGCACCTTCGCTAGCAAATAACAAACTAGTATCTTTTCCAAGGCCGCCAGCGCCACCTGTTATAATAGCAACTTTTCCTTCTAGTTTCATAATTTCCCCCTTTCATTCTCCCAAAACAATCCGCATATCCTACTAATTAATATTATAATTTTAAATCCAGTTCCCTAAGACTATGATTATTCGTTTCAAATCCAATTATATTATTTGCGATAAAATCCTCTATTTCTTTCTCGGAAAAACCCAACTGCCCTAAAATTTCCTCTGAATGTTCACCTAAAGCTGGTGGAGCGGTAAACTCTTGTACGGGTTTTCCTGAAATCTTAATCGCAGCGCCGGGAACAGGAACTTCAACATCTCCCATCGTTAAAGTTCGAATCATTTCTCTATGTTGGATTTGAGGATTATTGATGACTTCCTCTAAATTATTGACTGGACTGCTGGCAATACCCTTTTCTTGTAAAAGTTGAAAAGCTTCCTCTTTTGTATGTTTAATCGTCCAATTCGCAATCGTATTATCCACTATTTCTCTGTTTTTAAATCTTTCTTCTTCCCTCAAGAATGGCGAATCACTTTGACCCCATTCATTTTTGCCTATTAGTTCAGCTAATTCTTTCCACTTTTTCTCTGGTGCATTAATATAGGCTCCTAAAAATACGTACCCATCATTGGTAGGGAATGCTTTCGAATATTGAAAACGATCACTCATTCCCCACCTTTGTTTATTGATGCCATGCAACTTGGCTTCCGCGACGCTAAAGCCTAATAAAGAAACCAAACCATCAAGCATACTAATATCTACAAAGCGGCCTTTTCCTGTTTTTTCTTTATGAAACAAGGCTAACATTGTCCCTAAAGTTGCTTGCAAACCAGCAATATGATCGGCAATAAAAGTTCCAACATAGGTTGGCGGCCCATCTGGATGTCCAGTTAATTCTGCTAACCCACTCATTGACTGAATGACACCATCATAGGCTCCGTAATCCCGATAAGGGCCGGTTGCTCCGAATCCAGTAATATGTACCATGCTAATTCTCGGATTTATAGCAGAAATAGTTTCATAGCTAAAACCTAATTTTTCAGGTACATTGGAACCATAATTGGTTACTAAAACGTCTGACGTTTCTACTAAGCGGTGAAGGATCTCTTTACCCTTCGCACTTTTCAAATCTAATGAAAGCCCTCTTTTATTCCGATTCTCTGAGGCAAAATACAAACTGACATCATCATGCATCGGGGAAGATGTTCTTCCAACCTCCCCTTCCAGTCGTTCAATCTTTATGACATCAGCACCATAATCAGCAAGCATTTGGCTGCAATAAGGTCCAGCAATATAATGGGTTAAATCCAAAACTCTTACTCCAGATAGTACACTCATAAATTCCACCTCATTTTTTTAAAAAATATCTTTAAGAATCGCTATATATCATGCCTTGTCTGTTGAGTTGGAATGGTTGCAATCGCCTTTACTTTAGAACTCACGAGTGCGTTGCCAGTGAGTTCATTTTTTCGGAAGTTCCCTGGTGAAGTACCGACAATTTTCTTAAACGTCTTGATGAAATGAAAAATATTATTGTATCCTACCTCTCTACCAATCTCTGCTACATCGTAATCGGTGTTAAGCAGTAACTCCGCAGCTTTATCAATTCGCACTTTATTGAGATATAGATTGATGGTCATACTTGTATTCTCTTTAAATGTTTTACAAATATAATTTTTGCTATGACCAACAAACTTTGCTAAATGGTCCAAAGAAATTTCATTTCTATAATTTTCTTGAATATTCTCTTTAATTTGATCTACCACTTTAGACTTTTTGGGATTTGTTGATAACTCAATTTTCTGAAATCTAATCATGTAGTATAGCACAGCAATAAATGTATGCGTTGCTATTTCTAAATACCAAGGAAGTGTATCAATTCCTTCTTTAAAGACCAACGCCAGCATTTCTTCAATATTATCTGTTCCCTGGCACACAATTGGTATCTGATTTAGACTTTCTTCAAGCTCGTTATCAAACACAACATACTTTACTTCCAACATTCGTAACGGATTTCCATCTACATCTCGTGTGCTGGAAATGCCATGGATATCATTTGGCCTGGTAAAAAGATACATCCCCCGACCCATTTTCACTGATTCATTCCCTACAATAAAATCTCCTTCTCCACTAATAACATAGTAAATTTGATAGTAATCATGTTTATGAGGAGTAAGACTGCTGCCTGCTGGATATTCACTTTTCGCAAGCCATAGTATATTTAACATATTAAGAGTCATTTACGTAATCACCTTTGTGGTAAAATTATTATTTTTTCGTGTTCATTATATTAATTTAGGTTTATATTGTAAATGCTCATTGATCATTTAAACATTTCCCAGATATGCTTTGGCAATATCTGAGTTAGTCCTAATTTCCTCTCCCCTGCCCTCAAGAACAATCCGGCCGGTTTCTAGGACGTAGGCGCGATCGGAAATTTTCAATGCACTATTTGCCATCTGCTCTACTAATAGCACTGTGACACCTGAAGAACTAATTTGCTTTAAAAGGTCAAAGACTTCTCCTACAATGATTGGAGCAAGCCCAAGTGAAGGCTCATCAAGAATTAACAATGAGGGGTCCGTCATTAAGGCTCGTGCAATAGCCAGCATTTGCTGCTCGCCTCCGGAAAGAGTTCCTCCCATCTGATTTTTTCTCTCCTCGAGCCGTGGAAAACTTTCAAAAATAGATTGCAGTCGTGTCTGGACTTTCTTAGCATTCTTTTCAATGTACGCTCCTAAAAGAATATTTTCCAGAACAGAATGTTGAGGGAATATCTGCCTCCCCTCCGGCACTAACCGAATCCCCCTCCGAACCAGTTGATCAGGCCGATTTTTGGAAATTTCCTTATCCTGAAAACGAATGCTCCCTTGTTTTGCTTGATGCAGACCAACAATGGTGTTGAGGATCGTACTTTTTCCTGCACCGTTTGCACCCAAAATGGTAATAATCTCTCCTTTTTTCACATGAAAAGATATATTGTGTACTACTTCAGTCTTTCCATAACCAATCGTTAAGTTTTCTACTTGTAACATAGATTATGCCCCCTCGCCCAGATATGCTGTTTTTACAACAGGATTAGTATTTACGCTGGCAGGGTCGCCCTCAGCAATTTTTTTACCGTAATCGATTACTGTAATGTAATCGGAAATTTCCATCACAAGATCCATATGATGCTCAATCATCAAAATCGAAATACCGGCATTACGGATTTTATGAATGATTTTTGCAAATTCCATCGTTTCCGTTTCGGAAAGGCCAGCGCATGGTTCATCCAATACTAAAAGATCTGGCTTCATATAAAGGGCTCGAGCAAGTTCCAATAACTTTTGCTGACCTGCAGAAAGGCTTTCCGGATCGTAATTTGCTTTGTCGTTAAGATTGATTATTTTTAAATATTCCATCGCCTCAAGAAATGATTTCCGTTCTTCCTTCTTCATTTTTCGAGTCCGGAAAATAGAGTCGATAATCGAATAGCTATAAAACAAACGTCCCCCGATTGCAACATTTTCAACTACTGATAGATTGTTAAAGAGCCTAACATGCTGATACGTCCGTGAGAGACCCTTCTTCGTTAGATTAAAAAATTTGTCACCGGTAATTTCCTTCCCATTGAAAGTGATGGAGCCTTCTGAGGGTTTGTCTATCCCGGTAATCATATTTACTGTAGTACTCTTACCAGCACCGTTGGGACCTATTAGTGAGTGAACAGTTCCTCTTTTAATGGTCATATCTAAACCGTCTACAGCCGTTACTCCCCCAAATCTCTTTGTAAGTCCCTTAACAACCAGAATGTCTTCGATTTCCGAATTATTCTTAATAACATTACGTTCAATGTCAAACTCATTGCCCTCAGTTTTTTCCACTATATATTTGTTATTGTCGATTTCCTTAAAATACTTCTTAATAGTTCCTGCAATACCAGCGGGCATTACCTGCGGCAAGATGACGAGGAGCGCACCGAATACAATTTGCTTTAAGTCAGGAGCCGCATTAAATAGCATAGGTATAAATGTGACAAAAACAGCCCCGATGATTGGACCACTAAGAGTACCCTCACCTCCAACAACCGCCATCAACAGTATGAATACTGTAAATTCAAAATTAAAGGTATCTGGGCTCAAATAACCGCTAAAGCTGGCATATACACTGCCCGCCAGACCAGCAAGTATAGAACTTAGAAAATAACCAGCAATCCTATACTTGCTATAATTAATACCTACCCCCGCAGCTGCAATTTCATTATTTTTGATTGCTATTAAGTCTCTGCCCCACCGGCTTTTCATCAGATTCCTCTGTAAAACTACACAGAACAACATAATAATGAAAATGACATAATATTTCTGAAAGTTATTCAAACTAATGCTAAAAATGTCCCAGGAAGGTATGTACATTCCCCCGGACCCGCCAGTAAACCATTGCCATTCATTCAGTATTTGCTGCACTATTTCTAATAGTCCTATACTAATAAGGGCCAAGTAATGGTGCTTGACTTTAGAAGCTGGAAGGGAAACTACCAAACCTACTAAACCTGATGCTAATGCACCTGCAAGCAATCCTACAAGGAACGGCATATTATAGCGGGTAATCGCTACTGCGGAAACATATGCACCTACACCGTAATGAGCGGCAAAAGCGAATGAGGTAATTCCGCTAAAACCCGCTGAAATGTTATACCCTACTGCAAGAATAATATAAATAAAGATTAATGATATAAGCCGCATATAATAGTCACCAGCAAATAGAGGGAGAACAAAACTGATCAGTAAGGCAGCTGCACAAACCATTTTAAAAATACGACTATATTTTTTCTGCATTGAGTTCGCCTTTATTAAAGAGTTTGGCACTTAATATCCCCCCCGGTAAAACGATAATAACTATTATCATAATTAAAAAACTGATAGAATCTACGAATCCGCCTGGAACAATCATATTTGCAATTTCCTCTATCAGCCCTAGTAAAAGCCCTCCAACGAATGCACCCCTGGTGTTTCCTAGACCGCCAATCAATGCAGCTGCAAAGGCTTTAATACCCACTGAGTAGGTCATTGTATAACTTGCGAAGGTTATCGGGGCAATAAGAGCACCACTTATTGCTGCTACAGCACCAGAAATTGCAAAACACATCAACACAATGCGATTACTCCTAATGCCCATAATCCGAGCGGTATCTGGACGAAAGGAAACTGCTCTAACAGCACGGCCGAAGTTAGTCTTTTGCATCACAATCTGATAAAGAGCACCTATTAATACTGCAACAAGAATCATCATAATCTCATGTACCATAATCTTCGTGCCAAAAATCGGAATAACTTTTCCATCAAAAAGGAATGGATACGCCTTTGGCTCTGTACCGAACAACATTCGGGCCGTATTGTCTAGAATGATTCCTGCACCAAAGAGAGTGACAATCCATCCTGAATTCTGGGTTAGATCTCCTAATTTTTCTACAGATACTTTATAAATCACTATACTTAGGACTATGTTAATAATGACAGCCAGAATAATAGCCGTAATATAATTCATATGAAAAATACTTAGTAACCAGTAACTTGTCATGGCACCTATCATAATGACAGAACCGTGAGCAAAATTTATAATCTGTGTGGTAGAATAAATTATGCCAATAGCAAGCGCCATTAATGCGTAAATGCTTCCATTGGAAAGGGCAGTTATTATTTCTTGCATCAATAGTCTCCTTTCAAATTTGATTAATAGTTTTATAAAAAATTTCCCCAAATTACTTGATAAGTGCCGGCACCACTAGGTGCACGACACTTATGTTAAGAACTAATCCGCTTTTTTAAAGATTTCACCGTAAGCCATGTCACCTATTTTGACCTTTAACAATTCCGCAACAGGAAATCCTTCGTGAGATTCTTTTGAAAATGCATATTTATTTACATATACAGAATCAAAATCTTTTATATCCGTTTCCAAAACCTTTTTCACCTTATCACTATCAGTTGTACCGGCTTTTTCGATGGCCCATTTCAGCAAATACACTGCATCGTATGCTTGAGCAATCATGCCTGCACTAGTATCTCGTTTGTCTTTTTCGCCATATTCAGAAACGACCTTTTGGTACATCTTCCAATATTTTGGAGCTAACTCTTCTTTGCCAGTGTCTAATGCCCAGCTACCAGCAGTAACAGTTTTCACTTTATTAGCACCAGGACCGGCCAGTTCAGTGAAATTCGGCATGTTTAAACCTGTATAGCCAATAATATCTAAATCATTAATGTAGTCAATCCGTTCAAGGGCCCTAACAATTTTTGCACCATCAGCACCCAAGGTCCAGAATAATGCCACGTCTGCTTTAGCATCCTTGATCTTCTGAGCAACAGGTGTCATGTCTGCATCATCTGCTTTATAGGTAACTTTGACTGCAGGGGTTACACCATGACTTTTCATGGCTTCTTCCATAACGGACATACCATCCGTGCCAAGTGCTGAAGTATCAGCAACCAGTGCAATTTTTTTAGCTTTTTCTTCAACGGCAATTTTCACAATAGCCTTTGCCTGTATAGCATTTGACGGCAGCAGTCTAAATGCATAAGGATTATTTGGATTAATCAGTTGGGTGCTAGTTGCTATCGGAAGTATGGAAATAATTTTGTTTTGCTGAAGAAATGCCATTGAAGCAGCGGCAGGTGTAGAGTTGGTAGGACCAACCATAAAATCCACCTTTTCTTTGTCCACCAACTCCTCCACTAAAGTTTTCGACTTAGTTGGGTCGGCTCCATCATCACGTTTAACTACTTTCACTTTCGCACCCAAGATACCACCATTTGCATTAATCTCCTTAACCGCCAAATCTACCCCCTGAGATTGCGCCACCCCAAGTGTTGCACTAGAACCAGTCATGGCTCCTATATTACCAATTACAATCTCTTTCGGTTTACCACTGGCCTCTTTAGCTGTATCATCATTTGTACTGCTACAACCAGTAAAAATTAATGACAAACTCAGAATGATCGAACTCATAGAAACAGCGCTTTTTCTTCTCATCTTTCTCCCCCATTATTAGTATTCTTATCCGGCTGAACAACATATTAATTTCCCTTGTTGCCCTCAGATCATTTTATTCCTTACATTAAAACCGATATCTTAACTGTTAAATTGTACTTAGAAAAAAAGAATAAGTTTTTCATACTATCATTATTTTCGTTTTCGGGAATTTCGAAAAGAAATGATAGGTTTATAAAATGTAAATTTAAGAGTGCCAACAATAATGAAAAATTAATGTTTTTCAATTAACCACTCTTAAGTGTATCCTTTATCCAATATCATTCAGAAATCTACTTGGTATTAAAAGATTCTTTAGGTAAATTAAGAGAAAGCTTTTTAAAGTTATAAAGCATTTTTGATAACAGCATGTGATAAATTCCCATCGATCAAAATTTTTGTCTAATGCTTCGTTGATACCAAGTCCGAAATATGTAACCCCTTACATTAAACTCAACACCTCCTTTTTGTATTCGAATAATATATAACAACTTTTATAAATTGATTTACTTATATTATCCGAACTATATTTTGCATTGTTTACCAGGTTTGTAAATATCCTTATGATATTTAACCATAAATTAGCATATTAATTACCTACAGTCAATGAGTTATCTTAAAATTTATAAAATTCAAAATTAGGTATTTAATATAAATTTACTTATATCACTCAATTTATTGGATATATAATATGTCAACTTTTTAGCAATAGGCTTAGGATTATTAAAATTGAAAGTTACTAGTAACTACGAAAAAGTATCATTTCACCTGTGTAAATATACTCTAAAGTTTTATAGCCCACGTTAGCTCGACGTTTCTTATTTCTAATTTCAAATTGGAAGATCCCACCACTCCTCGGCTCAAATTCTATCGAAATGAAGCTCAGATATTTTACAAAAATAATGATTATTTTATTAGAATTTTTTCTAAGAAAATATTCAGCAATAACAATAAGGGCCTCTATTAAGGCCCTCAGAATACCACTATATAAAACTGAGTTTTATGAATTTATGGACCTTAGATTACTCACCCATTTAACCTTTACCGGAGTTACTCCCCCTTACGTTCAAATTGATAACATAGTATTGGTTTTATGCCATACTAAAAACAGAACTACTTTTCAAGATTTAGCTTGGAGCAATATCTACCTAAATAAAACAAAACTCTCCAATTAGAGTGCATCGGAAGGTATTTTTGCATGGATTTACATATCAAGCACTATTTACGAAACTTTCCTCAAAGCCATCAATCCAAGCTTCAAAGAGTAATTCTTTTGGTTACATTCATTAAATGTCCTATCTTTTTCCTTATAAATTAGTTTCTTCGGAGTCCAAATATCAGTAAACCCATTTTCCACCGAATAATGGTATAGCTCTTTAAGTTTATTACTAGAATAAACCTTCATATCCTCTCTTCTTCTAAGTTCTGGAATAGCAATTAATGTTTCATTCCTGTCTATTACCGTTCGTATAAAACTATATAAAATCTCCAAATGTAAACACTAATATAAAAAGAAAAGCCGCCCATCATAGGCGCCTTAGTCTTCTTTATAGTATATCATCAAATTTAGATGTCGCTTTTACAAGCTGTTTCACATAGCCATCAAGCAACTCCGAAGGCTTATCTTGATAAAATCCTTTCACTTCCTGTTGGGCCCTTGTTAGAAGGACATATAATAAGCGAGCATGCAGGTCATCTTTCGGGAACGACTCTTCATTGACATTCACTAAAATAACACCATCGAATTCCATTCCCTTACTATTATACGAAGCCAAAACCGACACAAAGCCAGGCTTCACATCTTCTTCAGGATTAATATAAACAACACCTTTTCCGATTTCAGTTGTTAGATAGTCTACTAACTTTTTAGCTTTTTTCTCATCTTTATGAATGATGGCAATCCGTTTATATTTTTTCCTCCACTCCCTAATAGTTGCCTTTATCTTTAACATCAATAATTTCCTTCGTTGAGCGGTAGCTATTTCTCCTGGAATTTGAGAGTATGGAGGCTTTAACGTGTGAACTAGAAAATATATTTACTATTACAATCACAAACGAATTACCTAATTTAGCTTAATTCGGTAATGTATTCTAAGAATTCCGAAAAATATGATATGATATAAAGGGAGAAATTTTAACAATGGGGTGAATATCGGTGAACAAGCAAGAATTTATGGCACATATGGAGCAGGCTTATGATACAAGCGCCATCAAGCCGGAAAGTATATTTATGTTCAATATGTTGCAGTTTGAGTTTGATTATGATGATGAGGCGAAAACATGTACCATTACGTGTCCGGTTACTGACATTATGTATAACCCGGCTGGGATAGTGCACGGCGGCATCTTTACCTTTCTCGCTGACACTGCGATGGGTCATTTAAACTTTCGGCTGAAGGACGTACCTTATGTATCGCTAGAATTGAAGACCTCTTTTTTTAAAGCAACGAAATCCGGAAAATTGATTGCAACGTCTCGTTATAAGAAGGATGGCTATAAAATTTCATTCATGGAAGCGGACGTCCGCAATGAAGAAGGCGAGTTATTGTGCACGACCTCGGGCACATTTTATCGATACGACAAGTAACCGAGGGTGACCAGGGGGATGGCTCTCTACTTTATTTTATTATTACTTCTTCTACATAACTAGTTCAATCTACCATTTATTATTATCTTAGGCACCATCCAAATAATTGAATCAATACCAAGCAATTAATTAAAAAAGGGGGAACATTTCCCCCTTTTCATCGTTTTATGGAAATAACCCTTCATCACTCAGTTAACATAATAAAAATATCGTTTATTACGGTTCCAATGGCATCAACTGGCATTCGAACCGTGACGATAGTTTGCTCCTAATTGATCATACTTTGACCGCCGTTAATGGAAACAACTTGCCCTGTGATCCAGTCTGACCAAGACGATAATAACAAAAGAATACAGCCTGTTATATCGTCCACTTTGCCAAGACGTTTTAACGGATATTGCTTAATTATTTTTGCAAAAGTGGCTTGATCATAGGTTTGTCCCTGATCAATGAGTCCAAGGGAGACGGTATTACACTGTATATTGTTTCTGCCAACTTCTTGAGACAATGATTTGATAAAGCTTATAGTACCCCCTCTAGCAGCTGCGGAAACAATTAAATTCCGGTCCCCTGTCCTTGCTGAATCTCCAACAATATTAATAAATTTCCCGTTATTTTTATTTATCATATCTGGGATAAAGGTATAAGCTAAATGAAGAACGCCATGAAAACAAATATCCACTTCCCTCTGCCATTCACCCGGTTCATATTGGAAAAAGGGCTTAAATTGTGCCCAGCCTGCATTATTCACAATGGCATCAACGCTTCCTAGTTCCCGGCCAATGGATGCCTTCATTTCTTGAACTTCCTCTAAAGAGGATAGGTCCCCCTTTACCATAACAACTTTGACTCCATGCTGCTCTATTAATCTTTTAGTCTCGAGTGCTTCCTTTTCTGAGGTTTGATAATGAAGAGCAATATTGGCTCCCTCAGATGCTGCAGCTAATGCAATCCCGCGGCCAATTCCTTTCGCGGCACCAGTGACAAGAACGTTTTTGCTTTTAATATTAAGCTCCATTCGATTTCACTCCTATTTCTCTATAACCGATGCACCGCGTATCCTCTCTCTCAAACGGTTTTTTTGTATTTTTCCACTTGGTGTCCTTGGGAATTCATCAATAACCTCTACATGTTCCGGCCAATATTGCTTCGCCACTCCCTTCTCAGCGAAGAATTCCTGCAATGTTTTTAATGTTAATGGGTTTTTTCCTGGCTTCATACTGACGAAAGCACAAGCCTTTTCTTGCAGCCTGAGGTCAGGCATCGCAATAATCTGCGCATCAGAAATGTCAGGGTGTTCATACAAAACATTTTCAACATAGGCAACAGGAATATTTTCACCACCGCGAATAATAATATCTTTACTTCGGCCAGAAATCCGAATATATCCGTCCTCATCCATAATTGCACGGTCGCCTGTTATGAACCAGTCATCCTTAAATTCCATTCTGGTTTCTTCAATCCGTTTCAAATAGCCAACAAAATGGAATGGACCTTTGCATAAAAGATTTCCTTCCTGATATGGAGGACAAGGGTCTCCATTTTCATCAACGATTTTCACTTCCATACCTGGAAAAGGAATACCTTCTGAACCTACAAGCTTTTCCTCAGAATCATCTAGTTTTGTTACAGTAACCAGAGCATTTTCCGTTTGACCCCATCCTGCTAAAATAGTGAACGGTAATCTTTCTCTAGCATCTTTTACCAACGCTCTCGGAATTGGAGCACCAAAAGCGCCATAAATTTGAAGTGAGGTAAGATCATAGTTCTCAATTCCTTCCAATGAAAGGATATCTTTCAGGAATGGAGTGGCACCTGCCGTTTGACTAATCTTTTCCTTTTCTACTAATTCAATAAATTCTCTCGGATCCCAAATGTCTTGATAAATACCAGTGCCGCCAATGTGAGTTGGTACTCGGACACCATATATAAATCCTGTCTGATGGGCGAAGGTTGACCCCATATGCACCACATCGTCTTCATTTAAACCTAATCTGTTAATCCACGATTCCGCTGCAATACAAAGGGTGTTGTGTGTATGCATAACTCCTTTGGGATCCCCAGTTGTTCCTGAAGTAAAAACAATTTGGGTCAAGTCATTTGGATCGTGAATAATTTCATCTAACAGTGCCGGATCCTTCCGTTCTTCCCAGGGCACTTCAAGTAAGGAAGAAAATGACTTCATACCGGTCGGAACCTGTTCTCCAATTACATATACATGCTCCAATGCTGGCCATTTATGTTCAAGTCGATTAATCATATCAGGATAGTTGAAATTTCGGAATTGATCTGGAACCACAATCATCTTTGATTCTACAAGCCCCACCATATAACCAATCTCCCGATCACGGTAAATTGGAATCAACGGATTAATGATGGCCCCAATTCTTGTTATTGCATAATGCAGAATAACGAATTCATTCCAGTTTGGCAATTGAACAGAGATGACATCCCCCTTGCCCAAACCTAAGTCCATCAGACCCAATGCTACCCGATCAACCAATTTCCCTAATTCCTTGTAGGTATACCGGCTCTTTTTATCAATAATGGCAACCTTGTTTGGATACTTTTCAATTGCATCATTTAAGTAATCCAAAATGGTATGGTTGGGCCAGTAAGACTGGTAACGCTCAATGTATTCTTGAGTAAGCACTGTTTCGAATCCCAAATTTACCAACCTCCTATAAATCTTCTAAAATCTCTATTATTTTTACACCTGGCTAAATACCTAAATAGGCCATTTTTACTCTTTCATTTTGTAACAACTGGCTTGAGTTTCCAGAAAGCTCTATCAAACCGTTTTGTAGGACATATCCAAACTCCGAGATAGTTAAGGCGATGTGAGCATCCTGTTCAACAAGTAAAACACTCACACCGGTTTGGTTGATATTTTTGATAATTTCAGAGATTTTCTGAACGACGATCGGTGCAAGACCTATCGAAGGTTCATCTAGTATAAGGAGCTTTGGTTGTGACATCAACGCACGTCCAATCGCTACCATTTGCTGTTGTCCACCACTCAGTCTTCCTGCTTCCTGGATTAACTTAGGTTTAAGATCTGGAAAATACGAAAGGACCTTTTCAAAAGTTTCTTGAATTTGATTTTTATTCTTTTGTAAATAAGCACCAAGCTCAAGGTTTTCCTTAACAGTCATCTCTGGGAATAATCGCCTGCCTTCAGGTACCAGAGCAATCCCTTTTTTGACAATTTCCGATGCCTTTAAGTGGGATATTTTTTCATTACAAAAAATCACATCACCACTGTTAGGCTTCTTTAATCCCGTTATGGCTTTTAAAATGGAGGTTTTACCGGCACCATTCGCCCCGATTAACGTTGTAATACTGTCTTGTGTGACATGTAAATCAACACCCTTAACCGCCTCTGCTTTTTCATAATTGATACAGAGGCCCTGTACTTGTAAAATACTGTTAGCTTCCTCCAAGGTATGCTCTAACGACTTCTGCATTCTGACGAACCTCCTCTGGAGTACCCTCGGCAATTTTTTCTCCATAACTAAGCACAACAATACGGTCACAAAGCTCCATTACTGCTTTCATGTTGTGTTCCACAATAACAATGGTAATGTTTTTCTCAGTATTTAATTTTTTCAGAACCTCTACTGCTTCCTTAATCTCTACTATGTTCATTCCTGTTAAAGGCTCATCTAATAGCAATAGCTTTGGCTTTGTTGCAAGCGCCACTGCAATTCCCAGCATTCTTTGCGTTCCATGTGGTAAATTCTTAGTAAGCTCATCTTTAACATGAATTAAATTTAGAAACGTTAATATTTCCTCAATTAATGTTCCCTTTTCTATTTCACTCATTTTTTTGAGGACAGTGCCCATATAAACATTTTCATAAACTGTCATTTCATCAAATAAGACATTATGCTGAAATGTCCGAACCATTTGCCTTTTGTTTAAATATTCTGGATTTTTATTCGTTACATTCTCCCCATTAAAGTAAATTTTTCCGGAGGATAAGTTGTAAAAGCCTGAGATTAAATTAAACGTCGTACTTTTTCCGGCTCCATTTGGTCCGATTAATCCTAAAATGTCGCCGCTATTTACATGGAAGGAAACATCATTTACTGCTGCAATACCGCCAAAAATCCGAGTAACTTTCTCCGCTTTTAATAAGGGCATCAAGCTTTAGCCTCCTTCTGGCGATCTACTTTTGCTTTTTTAGCTCTTTGCAGGTTAGGCGACCTTAATGTTCCTACCAGGCCATTAGGCAAAAACAACATGGCTAGAATAATCGCCAGACCGTAAGCAAGTGTTTCAAACGAACCAAACCCTCTAATATACTCAGTTACAAAGGTTAATAAAATAACACCAACAATTGGTCCAACAAAGTTGTTTCTTCCTCCAATAATCACAAAACTAAGAATAATAATGGATAAATGGAAGGAGAAGTCCTGTGGACTAATAACCGTATTAAAATGTGCAAATATAGACCCGCTCATCCCTGCTATAAAAGAGGAAATGACTAAAGCAAGGACCTTGTATTTCATACTGTTGATTCCAATAGATCTGGATAAATCATCTGAATTTCGAATGGCTATTAAAATTTTTCCAAAGTTTGCTTTTTCAAGCCTGTACAGTGCATATAATAGAAGAAGTGTGAGAATGGCGATAAAGCCATAGTACTTTTCCATAGGAAACGGTATACCGGCAATCCCATTGACTCCTCCTAACACATCGGTCCAGACGTTTTGGAAAAATAACCGTACCATTTCGGCAAAGGCAAAACTTAGCAACAGAAAATATGCCCCTTTCACCCGAAAAGCAATGGACCCAAAAACCATACTGATCAACGCGGCAATCAGACCACTTAAAAGGAGCGCTCCAACAAAAGGAACTCCAAATTGCATGGTTAAGGCAGCAGATACATACGCTCCTATTCCGAAAAAACTGGCATGAGCAAGATTAATCTCACCAACCAGCATCGTAAATCTGAAACTGACTGCCAATACGGCATAGACACAAAGTATAGAGAACAGATGGGCATAATAAGGGTCAACTATTATAAATCCAATGGCTGCAACTACCAACGAAAACACGATCCATTTAAGATTATTTGCTGACATTGCCCATCAGTCCTTGTGGTCGGATTAAAAGCATTACCATCACTAAAATAAACGACAAAGTAGTTGCAAATGCTAAATTAAAATAAAAAGTTCCAAAACTCTCGATTACTCCTAGGATAAATCCGGCAAGGATACAGCCCGGAATACTTCCCATACCGCCTAAAATAATGATGATGAAAGCTTTCATCAGGTAAGCTCCTCCAATATACGGGTCTACAATAGATGCGGGTGACACCAATACACCTGCAGATGCCGCTAAAATAACCCCAACCACAAACCCCCATCTGGTAATAGATTTGTAGTTTATCCCTTGCAGCTCCGCCGCCTCTTTATCTTGGGAAATAGCTCTCATTGCCTTCCCGAATTTTGTTTGCTTAATAATCAGGGCCATTCCAACGGTAAAGAGCAGGGCCAAAATAAAAATGGCTATTCTTTCATTTGAGATGACACCGCCAAATAATGTATTCGTCCCTTTAAAAATGGAAGTGATGTTTTTCGGGTTTGCAGAAAAAAGGATTAGGTATAGGACTTGAAGTACCATTGACAGACCTAAAGAAATAATTAGACCTGAAACCATATCACCATGAAAACGTGAAAAAATAGTCATTTCTATAAAATAGCCAACCATACCGACAATTACGATGGAACAAATAAAGGCTATTAAATAGGCTAAATAGATATTTATTTCTGTTAAAATTCCCCACTGGTCGATAAACAAATAGGTTAAAAACGCACCCGCCGTATAAAACTCGCCATGGGCAAAGTTGACAATTTTCATCACGCCAAAAACCAATGTTAGACCCAACGCAAAAATCACGTAAATGGCTCCTGTTTGTAAAGAGTTAACGATCAATTGAATAATAGAATCCACAGTGCATTCACCTCTTCTCCAGGATAATGTTCTAAGAGCAGGATGAATGTTTCATTCACCCCTGCTCCTAACTTATTTAATCCCTTTTTCCTCTAATTCTTTAGGGATCATTCTTTTTACTTCCACCGGAGTTCCAGCTTGTATTTGGGTAATGGTGATTGGAAGAAGCATTTGCTGGGCTATTCCATAAGTTTCCTTATAACCAAATGCAGTTGGCCCGTAAGAACTTTCTACTTTAACCTCCTGTAAAGCCTTGATTAACTTATCCGGGTCTAGAGATTTGGTCTTGTCAATAGCAGCTTTAAGTGACATCATTCCATCATAAGGCTGCATGGAGATCGCGTTTAGTGTTTGATTTAGATCTTTTTTGGCTTTTTTTGCAAGGTCCTTCTGAACAGTAGTTGCAATTTCGCTGCTAAAATCTGGTGCTAGCCCTAAATAGACGTCATTCGCAGCATCTCCTGCTGCATCAATTAGTTGGTCAGCACTTGTACCTGCACCAATAATTTTGACACCATTCCACCCTTGTTCTGACAACGCCTTCAAAATTAGACCAGCGTCTCCCGGCGGTGTTGCCCCTAAATCAATAATATCCGGTTTTTTTGCTAAAACTTTTGTTACAATTTGTGAAAATTCTGTTGTTCCTCTTTCGTAATAGTCCTCCACTACGATATCAATCCCTTTACTCTTCCAAACTTTAACAGACACGGCTGAAGTATCTGTTCCAGTTGCATCATTTGGGTTGATAACGGCTACTTTTTTTAGCTTATTGTCTTTATCAAGAATATAATTTGCAATCGGTTCGATAACCTCACGCGGTGTATTTAAAGTAGTGAAAGTGTATGGGAATTTTTCCCCTTTAATATCAGGTGTCCATGCAGAAGTAAAATGAATGACTTTTGCTTTCTCCGTTAATGCATGTAATGCAAGGGTTGGTGCACTTCCAACCGAGCCTACAATAAATTTCACTTTATCTTTATTAATAAGAGTTTGTGCAACTTGCCCACCTGTTGTTGCGTTATATTTATTATCATAGGCAATGACCTCAAAGGTATATTTCTTACCGTCAGCTGTTACGCCGCCTTGTTCATTGATTTTGTTGGCTGCTTGTTTTGCGGCCCATTCAGCAGTGATTCCCCAGTTGGCAGCTGCCCCCGATAATGGGACACTAAGTCCTACTTTAATAACATTCTTTGATTTCCCTGAGGTTTCTTTAGTAGATGAAGACTGGCTTCCACAAGCCGCAAGCATTAGTAGAAGAGAAATTAGAAACAGACTAAATAATTTTTTCTTTACAGGTTGTAAAACACCCATTTAAATCACCTCTCCCTTTTCACTTATAGATGCGGCCATATTCCACCCGAAACGGGAAGGATATGGCCGGTTATATAACTCGACTCATCACTTGCTAAAAACAAGGCTGCATTTCCAATATCAGTTGGTTTTCCTAATCTACCCAATAAGGTTTGATTGCGGTACTCTTCAAGTGTTTCATGATCCATTCGTTCAAGGACAGAAGTTTGAATTAACCCCGGGGCAATGCAATTGACATTAATAGTTGGGGATAATTCTTTTGCGGCTGTTTTTGTAAAGGACGCTACGCCTGCTTTTGCTGCACCATAATCTGAATAGCCTTTTTCACCTTCAAAATGAATGGTGGAAATATTGATGATTTTCCCATACCCGTTTTGAATCATGATTGGCGCCACTAATTTTGTGCAGTTAAATGTCCCCTTTAAATTCAACTCCATTGTTTGGTCCCATCGCTCGTCATCAATTTCGAAAATTGACTTTTCAAGTGTCGAATCCCGAATACCTCCGACAACATTTACCAAAATATCAATGTTACCGAATATGGAGCTCACTTCCTCTATCACTTCTCTCATTTCATTAATTGCTAGCACGTTAGCTCTGATAGCAAAAACATGTTTAGGATCCATGTATTCTTGTAATTTTTCTTTCGTCTGATTCAGTCTTCTCTCAGAAATATCTGTAATAGCAATTTTGGCGCCCTCTTCCGCAAAACGTAAAGCAATGGCCTGCCCCATTGGACCTCCAGCTCCGGTTACAAATGCAATTTTATTTTCTAACCTCATTGATCCTCACCCTTTTTTATGAAAGAATTACTCATTCTTCAACCCCCCTTTGACCTATTAATATATGCAAGTCTCATGCCATCTTTTTTTGATGAAAACACTGGATTTTGTTGCATACTTTTGCAATTTTGCAAATTTTTTAACAAAAATGAGAAACATATTTGCGAATAATAGAGTTCTAAAAAAAAAACACACAATTCTTTGTGTGTCATAAATAAAACAATGGGTATGGTTATTTAAGATCATATTTAGCCATTTTACGATATAGGCTCGCCAAATGAATTTTTAACTTTTGAGCTGCTAAGGTTCGATCACCGTTGGATTCCTTTAATGCCCGCTGGATGGCTGAAATCTCCGCTTTTCTAACTTCCGCCTCCAAGCTATGTAAGCTTTCATTTTCTTGAATTTGCATATTTTGTTCCGGTATTTCCGTATATGCAGAAAAATTTAAGCAGTCTAAAGTTAAAGCATTCCCCTCAACAATATTCATGCCGCGTTCAATAAAGGCTTTTAGTTCCCTAACATTTCCGGGCCAGTCGTTAGTTATCAGCCACTCCTGCAGATCAGGTGCAATATACACTACTTCACGATTAAATTTTTCATTAAAATACTTAATCAAATGGAGAGCAATTGGTATAATGTCCTCTCTTCTTTGCCTTAAAGAGGGAATTTTCAATTCGAATACAAATAACCGGTAAAACAAATCCTGCCGGAATTTCCCCTCTTGAACTAGTGATTTTAAATCCCGATTTGTCGCCGCAATAATTCGAATATCCACATTTTTGCTGATAGTTCCTCCTAGCCGCTCTACTTCTCTCTCCTGTAAAACGCGCAAAAGCTTTCCTTGGGCATGATAAGTAAGTTCTGAAATTTCATCTAAGAAAAGTGTACCATTTTGTGCTAATTCTATTTTTCCAGGCTTTCCTTCTTTTTTTGCACCGCTAAAAGCCCCTGCTTCATACCCAAACACTTCAGACTCAAATAATTCATTAGGAATAGCTGCGCAGTTCACAGCAACAAATGGATGATTCCCCCTTAAAGACAGTCCATGTATTGCTTGCGCAAACAGCTCCTTCCCTGTGCCACTTTCTCCTGTTAATAGAACGGTTGAGTTACTCGTTGCAATTCTTGCTGCCAACTCTTTAATTTGAATCATTAACGAACTTTCACCGATAATATCATCAAAGCTGTATCTGTTACTTTTATTCATTTTTTTCATGATTTTTGGCTTTTCAGCCGCTTTTAAAAAAGAATCTATTTCATGAGGGTCTACTTCCCCAGTTTTAACAAGGGCTGAGTAAATAAAATTGCGTCCTTCTTTATGGATTCGAATAAGGCATGGGGTTCCTTTAATTACACCAGAAATGACTGGTTTCTTTGGATCTTTTTGAGGTGATTTTTTGAAAGTATTTTCAATTATGTAGTGAATCCGCGCACCTACTAATTCTGATTCCACAAGAGAGAAATGCCTGCAAAATTCAGGACTTGCCCTAAGGACTATCCCATTTTCATCCACAATCATCATTCCCAAATTACCTGTGTGAAGATTCTTTTCCATAATATACTCCATATTCATCCCCTAAGAACCTTGATTTGATAGAACAAGTAATACTACCTGCCCTTTTACCACTTCAGTTCCTGTCTGATTATAGCAGGTTACCTTTTGAGTAACCCAATTCCGTGATAGATTAATATCAATAATCTCTAACTCTGCCATGACCTCATCTCCAGCATGAACAGGGTGAATAAACACCAATTCCTTTTGAAGCAGTATACAAGGACTACCTGGAAGTTTTTGGCTAATTACCTGGGTGATGAGTCCTTCTGTTAATAGACCCGGGACAATCGGTTTTCTATAAAAATTCTCCCAGCCCTTTTCATTTGCCTGATAAATTGGACTTATATCGTTTGTTAATTCAATACAAAGCTTCACATCTGTGTCCGTAAATATCCTTTTACTCCTAGCTATTTGCCCTATAAATAACTGATCAATTGTCAGAGCCATCTCCTCATTCCTTTTAGAGTTAAAAATATTTAGAATATTTAGTTCTTATATTCAAATATACAGATTATCAAAATATTAAGCAATAATATGTTAACTATACAAATTAATAGAGTCAGTCCCCCATCGCTTTAAAGCAGAAGGCAGAGGTAGTTTCCCCCATTACAAACTTATTTTAGAACCTTACCAACATGTTGGGCTTCCCCGGTGAATGCCAAAATTATAGTCAATTTTAATTGCAACGATATTTATGTTAAGTTCGTCTCATTTTATAGGGGGGATGTATTTGAAAAGAATAATAAATTTATTTTTCGTTTTTCTAATGAGTTTTACTTTTCTTGTTAATACAACTTATGCAGATTGGGCATATGCATTTGTTGTCTATAATGGGAACATTTATATTATTTCAGATTCGAAGGTTGAACCAAAACAAATTGGCAAGAAAATAGGCGAGGTCACTAAGTACTCTGACAATGAAGGTACTTATAGCGGGAACTTTTCGAATAAGTTTCCTAAAGGTACTGAGTACTACGAAATTAAAGATGTAACAACAAAAGAGGCAATCGCCATTAAAGATAGCAGAGATTCATTTATTAAAGCTAAATATGACGGCAAATATGCTAGCAGTGGGGACTACGACCACAGGAATTATATTATAAAAAATACATTAGTCTATTTTGGTATAGGATTAGTTTTGTTATTCGGAATCATTTATTCATTCAATAAAAGAAGAAGAAAATAATACGACGAAAAGGATGTTAGAAACATCCTTTTGACGGTGCGGAAAAAAGTTGTGTGTAAATAAGTTTCAAAGTAAGCGTGAAATAGCCACACCATTCAAAAGAAGTAGGCTATTTCACGCTTACAATTCTTAAAATGGCAAATCGTCGTCATCTTGTTGATGAATTACTTTTCTCTCTGCACTTTTATCCAAATAATAATTCCCTTCATCCTCTTCCATCTCTTCACGAGTTATACCGAAAGGAACTCCATTTTCAGTATACCCCTCTATAAAATAAAACATCTCATCACCAAAATCTTCATCCATTTGTGCGTTTTCAAGCTTTCTTTTTTCCTTCTGTTTCTGTTTAGACATTCTAAATTGTTTGACCTGCTCTTTATACGACTGTTTAAATTGATAGCCCAGCATTTACAATTCCGTAATAGCACATACCAGATCAACTCCAAACCATTTACTATAACCTTTCGCAAGATTTTTTCCATAATACTGTTCAGCCCATTTCTTGGCATTTTGAAGACGGCCAGGCCGAGTATATCACTTCCTTCTTGGGGTGTTATTCTTGTTGCTTTTCTCGTTTCCCATGTAATAGCCTCGCTTATTTTTATTGGAAGGATAATTTATAAACCTTCTTTCAATCTATCATATTTCTTAGCCACTCGAATTTAGACAATTTGCCAGGAAGTTAGCCTCGACACTTTGGAAAGAAAAAATTTGATTATTTACTAATGAAGCTATGAATGAAGCGCCCGTTCATGAAAATTATTAATAGTAAAGATAGACATGATATCTTACTAATGTTGATTTCATTGTGTTTGAAAAATAAACGTAAAATTCCGTTTAAATTGGGAAATACCCACATTTCCCTATAAATAAAGGAAGTTTTTCCGTCTATATGATCCAAATCTTCGGATTTTGTTTTATTTAGAGAGGTTAATCGGAATATCTCCGTTTATATCTGCTTGTTATGCTCCCTTTTTATACATTAGTCGGAAATTCTCCCCCTATGATACCTACAAGAAAAACCACCATGAATAATAACAGAGCCTTGCTTTAACTTCCCCCATTAAAATCGCATGCTACTCTAATTCCATTTACTAAATAAGGGATTATTTTACCCTATCCACAAGTTTAATTACAACAAACGTATTCTTTTGTGATGCATGAGAACCGTCCCCATGAATCTTTTTTTAAAGCAACGAAATCCGGAAAATTGATTGCAACGTCTCGTTATAAGAAGGATGGCTATAAAATTTCATTCATGGAAGCGGACGTCCGCAATGAAGAAGGCGAGTTATTGTGCACGACCACGGGCACATTTTATCGATACGACAAGTAACCGAGGGTGACCAGGGGGATGGTTCTCTTGGCATTTTTTTGCATTTTTAAAATTCTGGAAAGCCAAAGCAGGGATTACTAGCTTTGGCTACAGAAATACGCAACCATAAGAACTGTCCCTGTGGCACTTTTAACATCCATATCCTCTAGAATTACGATGTCATCACTTTACATCGCTATTACTCCCTCTACATAACTACTTCAAACTACCATTTATGATTATCTTAGGCACCATCCAATAATTGGGTGGTGCCTTTCACGATTAATTCCTTTTTGTTAGGCTATGTTATACTGAATGTTGATTTTACTGTGTTTGAAAAATAAACGGAAAAATTCCGTTTAAATTGGGAAATACCCTTATTTCCTTAAAAATAAAGGAAGTTTTTCCGTTTATTTGATCCAAATCTTTGGATTTTATCTTATTTAGAGCAGTTAATCGGAATTTCTTCGCTTATAATTGCTTGTTAAGCTTCCTCTTTATACATTAGCCGGAAATTCTCCGCCTATGAATTCTCGTACTATACGAAAATCAACAATGAATAATAACAGAGCCTTTTGTTAAAAATAGAATTAAATTTGCTTAACTTAATGGCTATAGTGTCATCAGGCATCAAATTGCATAGCTTTTTTTATCGAAAGTAACAATACTTGTTTAATGGTTACAGCTTTATGCCATGCCACTTTTTCAAATGCTCAGCATGGGTGGATAAATAAGAATGCGGGTCAAATAGTTTGTCATAATACTCCAAATCTAGATGGTGCGACTGTAAGTACATTAATGAATAGACAGAAGGTACGGTTGCCGGAAATTTCCCGAATGTATCATACATGTATTGAGCCTGCAGGGCAATAATTTCTTTAAATTCTTCATCATGAACTTGTGCGTTGCTGCGCACGAACGACGGATACTTCCAAATTCCCTTCGTTTCAGGATGAAATGGACCGTCCTTCCCAAATTTGCGTTCCACTAATGCTTCAACTGCATCTCTCATGGTCGGATAATGTGGAGGTGTATACGAAGTAAATACTCCTTCAAGTCCTGTTGGGTTAGGTATTGCCCAACGTTCATCTGTATCATAGCGGAAACCAAGACCGGGAACATCCGGATCACCACTGGCTCCTAAAACGGTTAAGCGATCAATTCCATCAAACATCCAGCCACCGAGCCCAATTGCTTGCTGCAATAACATTCCTGAGTATGTTGCTGTGGCCAATTCTGCAGATAGTTCAGCAAGCGAATATTGATCAAGGAAGCTAAGGGGAACCGGATTATCGACATCCACAATATGTCTGTATTTCTCTAAACCTGGGATTTTCCGTTTATTAATATCGTCATAGATAACTAGTCCATTTTGAACGTAGAAGCATAAATTTAAAAGTGTATGCTGGGCTAAATCCCCAACTGGAAACACTAAGAAGGTACCTGGCTTATTGGCCACCCAAGAATTATGCCCCTCCATATAGGGCTCATAATTTGGAATATTCAGGCGATCGTCAGATAATTTCTCAATTCTTTTTTGATGTGATAGCAGTAGTTCCTTTGTAGAAAGTTTCCCATTTTCTGAACGTCCCACTTCTGGTGCAAAATCCCGGGTACGGAAAATGTATGTCCCTGTGTCATCCGTAAAAAACACTTCAGAAGTATGAAAGCCTGCTGCAGATGGATGGGTTCTGCCCGACGCTGATCCAGAATAATTGGATAGATACGGTTTATAACGTTCATGTCTAGTAACTGAATGATGCCAACCCGTTACACCACTGACCCCCAATAATATTAGTAGTTTTTCTAAATTATTTAGCGGAACTGGTTCGTGTTTTGATTTATATGCAAGCGGTCCGTCAGGTATTTCTGCTCCAAGCAAAAATCGGCGGGAACGCCTTCCAAAAAGTGCTTCAAGAAGTGGGAATTCTGTTAATTCTCTTAGTAAATCTTCATTTATGTCCGCCTCAGAAAGATCAAATCCACTTTGCTTCATTTTTGCCATCGTTATATATTCCTCCCTAATAATAAATTATTTTCTAATCTATTTATAAAAAATTCTTTGCTCACAATAGGTCATGATTTCTTCTTCTACCATTATGTTGAAAAATGGGTTTTGTGTATGACACTTTTTCTTTTTTACCTTTGTCAGCACGGTTTCATTCTCTTTCCATCTGAAATAAATAATATAAAATGTGATTTTGTCTATTTTTCTATTATTCTGTCTATTTAAATTATAATTGAGATATACGTTGATTGAGAATTAACAATATTTAATATGGGGTATAAGTGCCACTTATACCTATAAATTATTTTGATGCTTTCTACACAGCCTCTTGTATGGAGCTTAAAGTGGGCGTCATATCATTTATAATTATGCAGCGAAAGCTATTATAAAGCATCAACATATACTCATGTGGTATTACACCGTCTAATTCTGGACTGGCAACACCGTCAACTTTCGGTCATTTTGGGATGGCAATAACAATAAAGGGACCCGGACCCTACCTTGAATGATGACTCTATCGGATTTCAGGGGTGAATTCACGGTGTGCTAAGTTTATCATGGCGGCGATTAATTAGTATCTATTTCAGCAGCATTTACCCTTGTTCATCTTAAAAAATGAAATTCAATCGTTCCAATGAAGTTTTCGCTGCTTTTATGATATATCCCCCATCGGCACCCATATTTTCAAGGGTTAAAATTTGAAATTTAATTCTCTCCGTTTCCAATGGAGGGAACTCAACAATTTTTGTATACATCTCGAATAAACCACCTCATTGTAATAGCTTCTCATGTAAGGATTCTATTTATGGATCAAAAAATACCCTTTGAGAACCTTCCCCAATCTCAATTTATATAGTTTTGATCGAAACTTCTTAAAATCTGCTCCAAATTAGAAATAAGACAGTAGATTTTGCCATTTTCAGGGGGGAATTCGGCACCAAATTAGAAATTAGTGAATTCGCTCAAATCAAAGAATCTCGCTATGGTAGAGATACCCGGGAATACAGAGGCATAAGCGCGCTTTCCTGAAAGGACCTAGCGTTGGAAAGCTTTGAACAGTTAGCAGAACAATACCAGCCGATGATCCACAAGGTCATTCACTCTCTTCATCTATACACAGACCTGGAGGAATTTTACCAGCTTGGCCTCATTTCCTTATGGGAGGCCAGCCAACGATTCAATCCGAAAAAAGGGAATTTTACAAACTATGCTTATTCATATATTAGAGGCAAGCTGCTTATGGAACTCAATAAGATAGCAAAAATCCAGGAAAGAAGTTTTTGTCCGGAGGAGGAATTCTGGGAGATGGCAGCTGATGGCCGGCAAGATCCATCTTTAGAAAAAGAAATCCTATTATCCTGTTCGGAAATGTTGACCCCGAAACAACAGAAATGGCTGTTTTACACTCTCCATTCCGGTCTATCCGTCAGGGAAATTGCCGACAAAGAAGATGTAACGGTATCTGCAGTTAAGCAATGGCGGGAAGGTGCACGTGGGAGATTGAAGTATTTAAGAGTGAACAATCCTTAACTACGTGGGATTTAGAGGTTAACGTTTAACCGGCTAGATCCAGCGAATACCTAAGACGTGGCGAATAAGATTATTTAAGAATAACTTTATTATGAAATAATTAGCAGGCCGGTACCTTTAGCACCAGTTAATGAGGCAATAGAATCGTCCCTGTGTGCCTCTCCAAATAGTTATCAAGTGAAGGAAATTCCTAAACTTTTTGAGATTACTAAAGTGCCATTAAAATAATTTAAAAAAACTATAAAACTTTACAACAAAGTTTTTTTGGCTTCGATAGGTATTTTACTTCAGGAAAAAAAGAGTAGCTCTGTCACCACTCTTCTACTTGTTGAAGTAATGTTCCGTCTTTTTCTTGTAAAAAAACTGTACTTATTTTACAACTAGGAGCTTTCCTGTATCCATGTTTAACAGCCCGTTGAATAAAAAAAAGGCTAAGATTATTCTTGGCGTATTATTATTGCAGGGGTTGGATATGGATAATTAATTCTTTATTAGAACCAGCATTACTTAATTAAACAAGTTGACGTTTCAAAACTTTTCCGCTAGGGTTCCGGGGCAATTTGTCAAGAAATTCGATAACTTTTGGTACTTTAAAATGTGCAAGTTTTTGGAGGCAATATTTCCGTATTTCCTCACTCGATGATCTCATACCTGGTTTTAATACAATTACCGCCTTGATTTGTTCTCCGAAAATCTTATCAGGAATACCGACCACAGCTGCTTCCAGTACCTTTGGAAACGAATACAGGACATTCTCTACTTCAATGCTATAAACCTTTTCTCCAGCCCTATTTATCATATCTTTTATTCTGTCGAGAATATAAACATATCCTTCATCATCAATTTTTGCTACATCTCCCGTATATAACCAGCCGTTCCGTATTGCTTTGTTGCTTGCCTCTTCGTTTTCCCAATAACCACTGATAACTTTAGGACCACGAATAATTAGCTCTCCAATTCCATTAGTTGGGAGTCCATTTCCATTTTCATCAACTACTTTAACCTCAACAAGTGGTACAGGAAGACCAACTGAATCATGTTTTCGCAATGCATCTTGATCTGGAAGCAAAGTATCTAGGCCATGCCCCTCAGTCAACCCATATCCATTATGAATTTTCATCTGCGGGAATATTTTTCTTAGTTTTTCAATTAAATCAAACGGAGCAGGCGCTCCTCCATAAAGAATCGCTCTAACATTAGATAGAATCTCAGGGCGAAACTTTTGAGAAGAAAGCATAAACCAGTACATCGTTGGTACCCCAACAAGTATCGTTGGCTTATATCTTTGAAGTAGTTCCAATACCGTTTCAGTCTGGTAAGATTTTAGTATATAAACTGGTATTCCTGTATAAATAGCTCCTAGAAATTGCAGCATCCCTGTGATATGAAACATCGGAACCATCATTAATGTACTATCCTTCGGCTGAAGCTGGTACGTTACAGCAAAATTCATTCCAGTAGATACAAAACCCAGATGGGTTAGTAATGCACCCTTTGGATGTCCAGTCGTACCTGATGTAAAAAAAATAGAGCAGGGTTCCGTATCGATTATTACGGGAACATCAATGTCACCCACAAAGGGCTCGGTTAATTCTGAAAACAGTTTTTCCAAATCAGTTGTTTTTTCAGAGACAAACACTTCATCGAGTTGATCCATGCATTGAATTTTGGTGTAGATTCCTTCCCAATACTCTTTTTCTGTAATCAATAACCGTGCCTTTGATTTAACAATTTCATATTCTATTTCAGTTGGCGAAAGCCTAACATTCAACGGTACAGAAATTGCTCCAATATGAGCAAGTGCAAAAAAGCAGATTGGGTATAAAAATCCATTCCCCAAAAGCAGCGCTACTTTTTCGCCCTTTTTGATTCCATATTTATTCTGAAGATTAAAAGCAACTCGACATACTTGGTCCCATAGTTCCAAGTATGTCATTTGTTTTTCCTGAAAAACCAGGGCTGTCTCTTCTGGTACCCGGGTTACTGTTTGCCGTAGTAATTCGGCAACATTTGACGGTCTTGGTTCAAAGACGGGTAATCCGAATTTATTCTTTTGTATGGTTAAATGGTCAGGTAAATTCTTCTCCCAATAAGTCAATGGTTTCACCTCTAAACTTTTTAATAATTTACCTGCATTAAAACACCTAAAAGGACAACTTCCTTTTCAATAGGTAAGAACATATGTGATTTTTGACCATCGAAGTAAACTGAATCCCCTTCTTCCATCCGATATTTATTGCCGTCATAGAAAAAATCTACATTTCCTGATATGACATAAACAAATTCTTCTTCTTCATGAATAAATGGTTTTTTGTCCATTACAATAGCAGGGATTGTTACAACAAAAGGTTGTATTTTTGAGAGTCTTTTTTTATTAGCTAAAGAATAATAGTTGTAACCAATCTCACTATATTTACCTTTCAGTGGTTTTCGATCCTTCTTCTTAATTATTAATGGACCGGTGTCGTCTTCATCCACCTCAAAAAACCAAGACAATTCAACTCCGAAAACCTTTGCAATTTTAGATAAAGTTGCAATAGCTATTGAAATGTTACCTCTTTCAATTTTTGATATAAAGCTTTTGGAATATCCACATTTTCTTGCTAGATCCTCTTGTGTAAAATTTAAATGTAATCTTAGCTTTTTTATTCTGTCAGCGATTATTTCTTCGGTCAATATTCTACCCTTCCTCTCCAATCACTTTATAAATATAAGTATCAAGACTTTTTTTTGTATTAAAAATGGTTAAAATTAAGATAAACTATTTCCTGCTATATACCCTTCTAAAACTGCATCTAGAATTTTTCTTGGCTCTTTGCAGCTACCTATTCGATCGTATTCATTATTTATAAATAGATCATTGGGCTTAAATCCTCTGGCAGATATTATTAAATCAACATTAATACTAAACGTTTCACCTTCATTCGTTATTAAAATCAGCTTATTGTTTTCTACCCGATCAATATCAGTATTCGTTAGAAATTGGATTGGAAGAAACTTTATGTGTGACATTATATCTCTTCTATTCAACGGATCTATATTTCTTCCAATTTCTCTTTTCCCAGAACGACTTATCGCTATCACTTTATTGTTATTCTCAGCTAGGTAGTGTGACATTTCAAGGCCAGCCCCTCTTGACCCCAATACCACTACTTTCTTTCCATTAATGGTCTCCTTATTTCTAAATGCTTCGACAACATCCATAATTGGAATGGAATGGTCTGTTTTAATAGGATCATGTTTAGGGATCATTCCGGTAGCTATAATTAGCTTATCAAAATCCATTTCTAACAAATCAGCTTCAGAAACCTTTTTATTTAGTTGTACGTTTACCTTTGAATACCCAATCCTTTTTATAAGAGAATCGAAGAACCAAGCCCATTTCTCCTTATGGACTCCAGCAGCTGCCACATCCAATAATCCACCTAATTTGTCGTTAGCTTCAAAAAGTGTTACATGATGGCCTTTTTCTTCTGCTGTAAGTGCAGCCACCATTCCGGCTGAGCCTCCGCCAATGACAGCCACCCTTAGAGGTTTGTCAGCCTTAACTAACGGAAGTAAATCAGCTTCTCTACCCGTTACGGGGTTTACTGAACAACGAACCTCAGCATGCTTAGTTACACGTTCAGCACAATAACAGCATGATGTGCATTTGATAATCAAGTCTTGATTTCCTTCTTTGGCTTTTTTGGCCCAGTGCGGATCTGCTAAAAAACTTCTGCCCATTGCAACAAAGTCAATATCTTGGTTTTTTATAATTTTGTCTGCAAATGCTGGATCCCTGATTACTCCGACCCCAATGACTGGAATATTTATTGCTTCCTTCACTCTTCTAGCCATTGGAATTCTCCAACCCTCGGAAAATGACATCGGTTCAACATTTCGATCGATCGATTCAAATATACCCGTAGAGGCATGAATTGCAGATGCGCCAGAATCCTCAAAAAATTTTGCGAATTTTATACCCTCACCTATATTCAAACCTTCCTCGATGAATTCATCCATACTAAATCGAATGATAACTGGAAAATTTCCGTCTACAGTTTTCTTAATACCTTGTATAACATTCTTTATGATTCGCCCGCGATTTTCTAACGAACCCCCATACTTATCTGTCCTTTTATTCGAATATGGTGACAAGAAACCATTTAATAAATAACCATGAGCTGCATGCAGCTCTACACCGTCGTATCCAGCCTTGTATGCTCTATATGCTGCAGATATAAATTTATCTTCAATCATTTTTATTTCTTCTATGGTTAATTCTTTCGGGGATTCCTTCATAACCTTGCATGGTATCGGGGAAGGAGCAAGGGGTTGTCTGCCAATCACGCTTTTTCTAGTTTCTCTTCCGGCATGATGTAGCTGTAGAAATGCTTTTGACCCATGACTTTTTATTTCCATGGCTATAGCACGATGGCCAGAAATAAATGAATCATCATCAATAAGAAGTTGATGGGGCGAACCTAGTCCATGTTCCCTTTCGACACATGTGAATTCAACAATGATTGCACCCGCTCCCCCCTTGGCTCTTTCCGCATAATATTTTATCATTTTGGAAGTTACCTCACCGGAGGAAGAAGCCATATTTGTTTCCATCGGTGCCATAATTATTCTATTTTTTAGATTGATATCACCAATCTTATTTTCGGAAAATAAGTGTGTATAGGTTTCCTTCGTTAAACTCATACAACCAACTCCTTATAATTAATGATAATAATCGTTTTATAAGTATTTCTATTTTATTAATAGGGGCTTTTCATAATATTGCTAGAGGATTAATGGGACTTCCTACACCGCCTCTTATTTTTAAAGGCGTTGCTACAAAGAAAAATTCATATACCTCTTCTTTCGCGAATTCATCAAGATTTAACATTTCCATTAAATATATTCCTAGTTCTCGAATCATTAGAACGTGAAGGGAATCCTTCGCTTTTTCCTCCATAGGTATCGGTTCAACTGCTAAATTATCTACCCCTAATCCAACAATGTCTTGTTTAGCTAAAAATCGGGCTGCCTCAATCCCGATTCCGGGCTGACTTTCATAAAAAGTTTCAGGTTGTGTTTCGAATGTTTTCATAAAGCCTGTTCTTAGGAGAATAATATCCCCCTGTTGGATTTCAACTTTTTGGACATCTAAACATTGCATTATATCTTCTGGAGTAATGACATACCCTGGGTCTAAATTTTGCACCCCTTTTAATAAGGCAATATCCAATAAAATCCCTCTACCTACAATCCATTCAATCTTTTCGACACCGCACTTTTTTGCACCTGTACTTCGAATGTTATTTTGATCATGGCCATTATAAATTTGCTCATCTGTCCAAACATGTCCAAGTCCATCAACATGGGTAGTCCCGTGTGTAGGCATCACAATATAATCATCAGCAATTTTTACCCCGCCCGGTGATTGTATTCCCGATTTATAATCCCCCCCATCGATAGTCATAAAATGGAGCGCAGAATTCCTCCCAGGAAACACAGGAACTTTGGTTTGGCGAATTGGATAAGATAAGCTGTATACCTTTCCCTGTTTAATATATTCCTTTGCTTTTAACAATACTTGAGGAGTCAATAAATTTAAGGTACCTCTTTCATCCTCTCCTCCCCATCGATTCCAGTTCGATAAAGTTTCCAGCATTATATCACTCCCTACATAATTTCTAATAAATTATAATTCTGCGTAAAAGTTTCAGAGTCGTCATGTGCAACTATTTTACCTCTTCTTAATCCATATACTCTGTTGGCGATTCTGAAAAGATGATCAATATTTTGTTCAACGATTAAGATGGATGTTCCTAGGGTTTTGTTAATCTCGCATATCGCATCCATGACCGTCTGAACAAAAGAAGGGGCAAGGCCAATTGATGGCTCATCTATTAACAACAGTTTAGGACTAGTCATTAATCCCATTGCAACAGCAAGCATTTGTTGCTGACCACCAGACATTGTGCCAGCCTTTTGCTTTTCTCTTTCTTTTAATATAGGAAAAAGTTTATATGATACTTCAAGTTTTTCATAGATTTCCTTTTTATTTCTTAAAAAATAACAACCCATTTTCAAATTATCTAATACTGTTAGGGACTTGAAGACTTGATGTCCTTGGGGTATATATGATAAACCTTTTTTTACAATTTCTTCAGGTCTTAACCCACTAATTTTCTCCTCCCTAAAATAAATGTTGCCACTTGATGGTTTTATCTGTCCATGAATGGTACTTAACAAGGTTGATTTGCCTGCACCATTATGACCAATTAAACCGACAATTTCCCCTTCATTAATGTTTAAAGATACATCTTCTATAACTGTTTTTTTACTGTAACCAGCGGTTACATTTCTTATATCTAATATCATATTTATCACTCCGTTAAACCCTATTTTTAAACAACATTCAAATATCGTTCTTTTAGGTCAGGGTCATTCATAATTTCATTAATTGGGCCAGTCGCAACCGCATGGCCATTATCAAGAAAAATTGCATAATCCGCCAATTCGCTGACCACATAAAGATTATGCTCTACAATACAAATAGTCTTTCCCTTAGAAACTAGTTCTTTTACCAATCTTATGACTGTATCCAGCGTTTTTTGATCTAATCCTGAGCACGGTTCATCAAGTAATATCGTATCAACGTCTAGGGCTAGCATCCTTGCAATTGATAATAGTTTCAGTTCAGCATAGGATAAATTATTGGCAACCTCATCCTCTTTCCCGGATAAACCTACATACGCTAAGTGCTGGCTAGCCAATTTACGTCTTTCATTTTCTTCTCGCTTGATATTCCTCCAATTTAAGAAAAGATGTCTCATTTTTTCCCCGGATTGTTGCTGAAATCCGACCATCACGTTATCAAGAACAGTTAAATCTTCAAAAATGCGCAAATCCTGAAAGGTCCTTCCGACCCCAATATTCCCCATTTGATATGCTTGTAATTTAGTAATATCTATATTATCTTGATATATTTTTCCTGAATCTGGTTTTAAAAACCCTGATATTAAATTAAAGATTGTTGTCTTCCCAGCACCGTTTGGGCCGATTAAAGCGGTAATCTGATTAGACTTTATTTCGAAGGTTAAATCTCTGATTGCTTGAATCCCACCAAATGATTTATTAACTCCTTCCACACGAATCAATAAAATCACCCCCAATTTTAACTTTTAGTCGATAGAATGCCCTTCGGTCTTAGTAAAGCGAACAAGACTAAAATCAAACCATAAAATAATTGCTCTATCCCAGCAGCAATAGAATTCGGTAAATGAATAAAACCTATTATCTCCGGAACAAGAACTAGAAAAACAGCCCCAATTATAACGGTCCATAATTTCTTGGTTCCTGCGATAATGATAATGGTTAATAAAAACATCGTTAAATGTACATTAAAATCAGTAGGGTTAATAAAGGTTATATAATGAGCATATAAACTTCCTGAAATTGCGGCAATTGCCCCAGTAACTGTAAAAACCAGGATTTTGTATTGAACAACATTTTTCCCCAAACTTTTTGCTGCCACTTCATTATTTCCCATCGCTCTTAGAACTCTACCAAAAGGACTTTCGATTAACCGGCCGATGATGATATAGCAAACAATTAGAATGATGAAGGAAAAAATTAAAAACTCAGGTTTACCGATAATTGGGTACCCGAATAATTCCGGTTTCATAATTCCTGGGAATCCTCTTCCTCCATTCGTCACTACTGTCCAATTGGAAAATATTTGGTTAAATATTATTAGTAGTCCGAAGCTTGCTACTACCATATAATCCCCGCTCACTCTTAAGGTTAAAAGAGCAAAAATATATCCAATAACTCCTGCTATTAGGATCCCTACGATCATTCCCCCCAAAAAATTTATTCCCAATTTTACAGTAAATATTGCTGTCGAATAGGCACCGATACCGATAAACCCTGCATGTGCTACAGAAAAAATATTTGCGTGGCCAAGTAATAAGTTAAATGACATAGCACCAATTATGTATATGACAATAATGATGCATAAACCTAATACATAATCCATACTATACCTCCACGTTTCCTATTTTATTACCAAATAGTCCTGTAGGTTTAATCAGAACAATGATAAATAATACGAAAAATGCTAAAGTTAATTTCCATTGGGAATCGATGACAAGTAGTCCTAAATTCTGCACAATCCCAATAATTAATCCCCCTAAAAATGCACCATTTAAACTACCTATTCCTCCTACAAATGCAGCAATAAATGCGATTAACATTGCTTCAAACCCAACGGTTGTATACAAACCTGAGTTAAGACTTATAAAAAATGCTGCTGGTGCGCTAACAAAGGAACCAATAAAGAAAGTTAATAAATATATTTTCCGGCTATTAATCCCCAGTACTTTTGCTAAACTTGGATTATCCATTACACAGCGAATAGCCCTACCTAATTTAGTGAACCTTAGTGACGATTCTAGAAGAACAAGCATTACTATTGTGATAAGAATGGTTAAGATATCAGTCGCTGCAATGGATGCCCCAAAAAGATCTATTCCGTTACTCGCACTCCCAATTGTAGATTCTCTTATATTAATAACACTTCTGCCGAAGATAAGTCCGAGTGTATTCTCCAGAATAATTCCTGTTCCAAGAGAAGCTACTACGATAATGAATGGCTTAAATGGACGTTTTCGTATTGGTTCATAAATGATTAATTCATTAGCCAAACCTGCTGCCCCGCCAACTAAACCGCTTATTAAAAATGCAAGAATTAGCGGCAAACCGAGCACGCCAGTACATACATATAAGAAGTATCCCGATAATGTGATTATTGCTCCGTGGGATAAATGCATCGTTTTTGTGACTCCAAATATTAAGGCAAATCCTACTGATACCAATCCAATCTGAGTTCCTAACGCAATCCCATTCACTAATAATTGGATAAATAAATCACTCATAGTAATCCTCCCTAAAAACTGCTTTTGTGAGTCCCCATATAAATTGAGGACTCACTCTATTAAACTTATTTAAATTTTTCAAACACCTTAATATCAACATCTTGTACTTTCTGGAAGGATGCATCTTTCACTGTCATAATTGTTACTGGAAGATTGGCGCTTCCATCTTTATTAAATGATAATTTTCCAAATGGAGTTTCAAATGTTTTGATAGCCAGCAAAGCATTTCTCATTTCTTCCCCTGTCAAAGGCAAATTGTTTTTATATAAATAACTAACCACATCTTTTAACATATAGGCTGCTGCATAGTAACTTGTAGAATTCTGAAGAGGGTCTTCCTTATATTTTTCTTTAAAATGTTCAACAAACTTTTTAGCCATATCGTTCGTCGGGCTGGCTGGATTCCACTGCTGAGTTGAAAATAATACACCTTCCGATGAACCTTTTGCGGCTTTTATTGTATCGGGAACTGTCCAAAAACTTGTTCCTAAGATTTGAGAATCAATACCTAGTTCTTTAGCTTGATTCAAGGCAATGGCAATCTGCTGACCACCTACTGCAATATAAATCGCTTCGGGATTAGCGGCTTTTATTTTACTTAATTGTGCTTTAAAATCTGACGCTCCTCCTTCCGCTACTTCAATGGCCATCACTTTTCCCCCAAGTTGTTCCCAAGCCTTTTTCATCGCATCCTTATCACCATTACCCAAATCATCGTTTGGATACAAAATGGCCAGTTTTTTCTTTCCAAGTTCATTGTACGCATAATCAGCAAGAGCACGGATATGAATCGTTTCTAGTGGAATATTTGAAAAAAGATATGGACTTAGCCCTGCTAATACTGGGCTTGTTCCTCCACCGTTAATCATAACTGTTTTATTTTGTTCACCTATTGGTGTTGTTGCCATTATGACATTACTTACTGAGTTAAAAATCCAAGGTACTTTTTCAACACTTATTAGTTTATTAATTCCGTTTACAGCCGTTGTAGGTTCTCCTACGGTATCCTCGATTTTTAATTCCAGTTTCGTCCCGTCAATCCCGCCAGCCTCATTTATTTCATCAAAAGCTAATTGAACACCCCTACTTTGCTGTTCTCCATAAGATGCAAAAGGACCAGTCATCGCAAATAAACCTCCAACCTTTAATGCAGAAGGTTTTTTATTATCATCTTTCGAATTATTATCGCCAGAGCTTGTTCCAGTAGTCTGATTACATCCAATTAATAAACCCATCAATACGAATAAAATCAAGCCAATTTTCACTTTAGTTTTTCTCATAACTTTCCTCCCAAGAGTTAATAAATAATTAATTTAATAGTTTAAAAACTGGCAGTTTATACGTACCAAAATCCTGATAAGAAGTCTTGACTTTAGCTCCAATACTTATTACAGATTCATCAGACAATTCATCTTGTATGATCCAACTTTCAATCATTACCCCCTCATCTAATTTTATTAAAGCGACAACATATGGAACATATTTTTCGAAAAATACAGATGGTGCTCGGTAAACAACACTATAGGAGTAAATTTCACCAATTCCATTAGATTTTTTCCATTCTATACAGTTGGAAGAGCAATAACGGCAACTTAAATTAGGCGGGAACTGAAATCGCTTACAATCATTACAGTTTTGAATCATAAGCTTTTCTTGCTTACAATGATCCCAATAGTATTGAGTTACTTCATCACTTCCAACGTTTAACATATCATTTTCCAATTTGACTTACCTCCCCAAAATTAATGTACAGTGCGAAGATAAAATCCCTCCATTACCATGAACTAAAGCTATCCTAGGATTGTTAGGAACTTGTCTTTCTTTACCTTCATTTCTTAACTGTGTAACCGCTTCTGTAACATGTAATATTCCACCATTAGCACATGATAACATTCCTCCATTCGTGTTTGCTGGCAGTTTTCCTCCGAGAGATAAATAACCCTTTTCCACTAAAGTACCTGCTTCACCTTTTTCACAAAAACCTAAATCTTCAAGTTCTAATAATACTGTTATAGTAAAACAATCATATAGTTGAACTAGGTCAATATCTTGGTGGGTGATACCTGCCATTGAGAAAGCTGTTTTTCCGGAATTAATTGCTCCAGTATACATTAAGTTTCTCGAATTCATAATATTCTCATGAGTATGTCCTTCACCTATGCCCAAAATATAAATAGGAGTATTTTTAGAATCACTTGCTCTTTCTTTTGAAGTTAGGAGTAAAGCTCCACCAAAATCAGTAACAATACAACAATCCAAAAGATGAAGTGGGCTAGAAATCATTTTTGAATTAAGTACATCCTGAATCGATATTGGTTTTTTCATTTGTGCATCTGGATTTTTTAAAGCATGTTCCCGGAAAGTAACCGCAACCGATGCTAATTGCTCTGGAGTAGTTCCAAATTCATGGATATGCCTTTGAGCTGCAAGTGCATATTGAGTTGGAATCAATGGACCATATGGTACCTCGAATTGTTCGTTACCGTTTTCAGCTAATTTAGAAACAAAATTTCCTCGCATTGTTCCAGAAGCCCGATTATCTGCCCATGCAACTAATATATAATTACAGAATCCAGCTGCAATTGCTAATGCTGCATGCTCCACAAGTGCACAACCGGTTGCTCCTGAAACTGAAATTGTACTGCTGAAATTCGGTGTAATCCCCAATTCCTGGGATAGTCTGGAACTAAAATCCATTTCAGGCTCAACCAATGAATAACCTGTTAAAATACCATCTATCTTGGATTTATCAATACCGGCATTTTTTATCGCTTTATTGGCAGCTTCAATTGCTAAGTGAATCGCTCTCCTACCCGGATTTTTTTCTCTGCTGGCTTCCCCTGACCCAATAATGGCCACTTTTTCACTTAAATTCATTTTTAAAACCCTTCCTCTCCTCCATTGCTCTTAATAACTTTTTTTCAATTTTTCCTACTGCTGTCTTAGGTAATTTATCCATGAATTCTATATACTGTGGAACTTTGAAATTTGCCAGCCTTTCTTTGCAATATTCTTTCAATTGTTGTTCGGTTAAAGAAGCCTCTTTTCGAACAACAAAGGCTTTAGGGACTTCCTCGCGTAATGGATCAAACACGCCAATCACTCCAACTTCCGAAATTAGAGGATGAGATTCTATTGCCTCTTCTATTTCTCTAGCCGAAATGTTTTCACCAGCTCGTTTAATTATGTCTTTTCTGCGGTCAACCATATAGAAATATCCTTCATCATCATAAAAACCGACATCTCCGGTATATAGCCATCCATCCTTTATCGTTTCTTTTGTTTCTTCTAACTTATTATAGTAACCAGACATTATTCCGTATTTAGAAAAACACCTAATCACGATCTCTCCATGTTCGAAAGGTTTCTGCTCTTGACCAAATTCATTTACTATCTTTACCTCGTAACCTAATGTTGGAATTCCGCAGCTTTGCCTCTTCCTATTTAAATGGAAGGGATTTGCGAGCGGAATTGAAATCGATTCGGTTAACCCATATAGTTCAATAAGTACACTTCCAAAAATGGCTTCAAAACGGTCACAAACCTCATTTGACAATTTTAATGAAAAGCCAATCGACTTAAAGGTATCATTTCTATACCGGGAGTCATGAATATGATTTAGTATCATCTTAATATGAGTAGAATTAAGATGTGTAATGGTGGGCCTAAATCTTTCTATTCTTTCGATAAATACACTCGAACGAAATCTCTCAAATAATAGAAGGTTACAGCCTGCTGTCAACACTGCAAAAATTTGTCCTAATCCGTTCATGTGAAATAAGGGGAAATGGTGCATGAAAATATCATTATTTTCAATTTTGAGGGTCCTTGCTACAATTTCTCCGCTGAAAATATGATTGCCATGTGAGTAAATAACTCCCTTAGGCCTGGCTGTAGTACCTGATGTAAATATCATTGTAGCGGGGTCATCTGGTAAAATTTTTAATGTCGGTAAAGGAATATCAATATTAGCATTTTCAATATATTTCTTAATTTCAAATAAACCATCATTGATATCTAAATTTAACTTTTGGTGTAAAAAAATCTTATCTATTTTAAACTTGCTTTGAATGTGGTTTATGTATTCTGTATCACCGGAGCATCCTTCAAAAACAATAAACTTACTATTGGTGTATTCGATAATATAAGAAAGATCATCTTTTGTATTTGCAATATTAGACATGACAACAACTGCTCCAATTTTATACAAACCAAACATTATGGAGAGCAAATCCGGAGTTGTTCGATGATGAACTACAACATATGTTCCTTTATTTATCCCTTGATTAAAGAATGTCCCTGCATATTGGTTGACCTTTATTGAAAAATCTTTCCAAGTAATTGAATCCCCAGTTTCTGTTGTAATAAATGCGTTTGATGGCTGCCTTTTAACGTTCGTATTTAATAGTGAAATTAGATTCCTATTTCCAACTAAATCCATTGAAATCCCTCCATTTTAAAGAATTAATCTTGAAATTAACCCATTCAATTAAAGTTTATAAAAGGTAACTACCAAATTACATATCGGAAACAAAAGTTGAATAATTGCTATAATATATTGACGTGATAATCAGAATATTCCAAATTCAGCGGGCAAAAAAGACTAATATTTTTAATATTTAACTAAATTAATAATGAATTAGTGTAACTATGAGGAAATAGGAGTCAATATACAGTCTCAGAATATGAAGCATAATTAACAATGCCTTTCTGAAAGACATGACTCTCCCCTATTTAATGACATGGCACCAAAAACACAAGTTTATGTAGCCTCTTGTCCGAACAGCACCAACAAAGTAAACATCAGAAATCTTCCAATGGCCCCATCTTTTATACTATGATTCAAAATTCCTAAAATCTGCTTCAAATTGGAAATGTGACAGTAGAATTTGTTGCGATCGGGGGGGAGAATTCGGCACCAAATTAGAAATGAGTGGATTCGCTGAAAATAGGAAATCCCGCTATTGTAGAGATACCCGGGAATAAAATGGCAAAGCGCGCTTTCCTGAAAGGACCCACCGTTGGAAAGCTTTGAACAGTTAGCAAAACAATATCAGCCGATGATTCACAAGATCATCCACTCTCTTCATCTTTACACAGACCTGGAGGAATTTTACCAACTTGGCCTCATTTCCTTATGGGAGGCCAGCCAACGATTCAATCCGGAAAAAGGGAATTTTACAAACTATGCTTATTCATATATTAGAGGCAAGCTGCTTATGGAACTTAATAAAATGGCAAAAAGCAAGGATAGAAGTTTTTGTCCGGAGGAGGAATTCTGGGAGATTGCAGCTGATGGCCGGCAAGACTCCTCTTTAGAAAAAGAAATCCTATTATCCTGTTCGGAAATGTTGACCCCAAAACAACAGAAATGGCTGCTTTACACTCTCCATTCCGGCCTATCCGTTAAGGAAATTGCCGAACGGGAAAGTGTAACGGTATCGGCGGTAAAGCAATGGCGGGAAGGAGCGCGTAGGAGATTGGTTGATAATACGGATACTTTTAAAGAAACTTTTAATTAATAGTATAAAAAATGTTCATATGTAGTCTGTTAAAAAGACTGATTCCCAATTTGGTATCAGTCTTTTTTTAATCATTATAATATTAAATCACGAGGTACTAGAGGGGGTTTCCGTATTTCGATTAAATCCTTAGATTCAAGCTAAAAAACTTTGAAACTTTATCTGTTAAATAAGCGGCTTTCATTTCTCCCACTTGTAATTTATGACTCAATATATTGTCACCTGCTGCTCTTTTGCTTTAACCTTATTTATCTTCAACATTAATTAAATATATCCTATCTTTAAATCCACCACGCTGTTCCAGCTTTCTTTTCCGAATTTCCTCGACTTGTTCAATGGAAAACCCATAATAATCAGCAAGGGAATGAAAAATCTCCAACAAATCAGCTAACTCTTCCAATGTCTCAGTGTTTGTTGTGCTGGATACATACTCATCGAGTTCCTCGTAGCATTTCTCTTGAAGTGCCTTTATATATTCATCATCATTTAATACTTTACAAGAACATTTCTTGCCCGTGCTCTCAATAATTTCTGGTATTTTATCGCGGACCAGTTTATTATAAATTGGCATTTTTACACCCCATAAATCCTCTTCTTTATATCCTATTTCATTTACTCCCTATAGGATTATTTTACCATAATCATTAGTTTAATAAATTATAACTTCAAAAACCGTAGGCATAGCGATGCATAAAAAAACTGCCTCCTCGAAAGAACCAAAATAATTTTTTCTAACCCTATCCTTTTGGCCTCCAAAAAGCTAAATAAAAGGTGAAAGGAGGTGAAGGACAATGGCACAAGCATTATTAGAAGGTTCAAAGCTTCGGTTGTCGTTTCAGGTTGACCTTGATGAGCAAGGAAACCCAATCGTAAAAACCAAAACGTTTAGCAACATCAGAAAGGAGTCAACTGCTGACCAGTTATTCCAGGTTGCACAAGCCATTTCTGCACTATGCAACTACCCGCTAAACAAAACCGAGCGCAGCGACAGTACTGAATTAACTGCGTAACTGGAAAGTAATTAGTGATTAAAATGGACGGTTCTTCTAATCTAGGTCAACGAAGCCTCCAATCTAATAAGCAGGTTATGAGTTAAAGATTGAGGCAAAAGAACCTTCCCCATGACTCAAAGAAAGGAGGTGAACGAGAATGGCAAAAACATTGGAATTAATGTTTGGAACGGAATTTGGTAAAACCGCTCGTATTGCGATAGAAAACCCAAAGGAGCCGATTGATGAGGCTGCTGTTAAGCAGTCAATGGAACAGATTATTGCAGCGGATGTCTTTACATCTGCCAGCGGAAGATATGTTTCCTCAAAAGGCGCAAGAGTCATCGACCGAAATGTGGTTGAGTATGAGATTATCTAAGCTTAAGGTAGTTTAGTCAAATTCGAAATTATTTAGGAGAGAGGCCGGGGCAGTTCAGACTGAAACAGGCCTCTTTTTAAAAATTGGAAAGGAGGAAAATTGTTGTGGATCAATTCATTTCATTCATCAAAGAGGTAGGATTTCCCATTGTAGTGACACTTTATCTGCTTTATCGAATAGAAACGAAGCTGGATTTAGTGGTCCAGTCTATACAACGTTTACCTGAGCGGATGAAGGTGTGAAGGGTTTATTCGACATGATAATCTTTAAAGTACAAAACATGGTAGAGAGAATTATAACTGTTCTCTCTCCTCCCGTGTTTCTCTTTAACCGCTTCTTCTACACAATTCCCCCTCCCTTCTACCATTTTCCATGCAAATATAAAAACTATCAAATCGGTACGAAAATCACAAAATTGGCCTTCTCATTTCCAATTTGGAGCCGAAAATCGCATTTTTCTACCCAAATTCGCTCCAAATTGGAAATGAGTGAATTCGACTCATTCTGCCAAACCCGATATCGTAAAGGTGCCTTAATCATTAAAAAGATAAATGGCCATATACAAATGATCATAAGGGTGGCGCATACATATGAGTTTAAAATCAGCCAGTATTGAAAAATTTAACGAGTTTTCTCAATTTACTAGTCTCACTGAATTTAACCACCATATCGAACAATGGCTGCTAGAGCATAAGGCCGACTTCTCCAAAGGAGAACTTGTTGGTTTAAAACGTCTCGTCAGATTTGCCGCAAAAATCCCTGGTGTCTGCAATGCCAAAATCGGAACCATCCTGAAGGCCATTCACGCGGAATTCCACGACAATGGCATTTCCCGCTCAACCTTTAAACGGATGGTCTTAAAAGCTAAGGAATTCGGAATAATCACCGTCTACGAAACAGAGAGAAAAAACGGCTCACAAACTAGCAACCTGTATGTTTTTAATCGTTTTCTTTCAAATGAACCACCTAAACCAGAAAAAATGAACCAGCCAATAGAAACTAGTAATCTTTTAAAAACTGAAAAAGATCAAAAGAATAATAAACGTAAAGAAGAACCGTTGGAATTAGATCATAGCTATGTTAGCAATCGTGTTCCACAAGAATTTGTCCAGCTGGTAAAGTACTTTTATTCTGACGCAAAGACAATTGAAGAATTCTGGCATATGACACAAATTGCTGCCTATAAATATAACAGCGAAAACGAAACAGATCAGATGCTTGAGATTGCTATTGAATCCTTTAAACAGCTGATTCGCAAATTAAAATCCACTAAAGCTGTCAGAAATCCAATCGCCTACTTTTATGGCGTTTTGCAGAATAAATTTATGCGCCGATTTTATGATGAGCTTGACGCAGAATATGGTGTTGTACCGGGGCCTATGGTTAATGATTCTTGGATCCACAGTATGTTTTTGGCTTATTATGAAGACAAACTTTAATTGTTTATTTTTATCATAGCTTTTGTACAAAGCAAAACAGCTAAACCGTGCCAAGGTCAAAAAAATTCGCAATACCACGTTTCTGTCGGCTATAGCCCGTGGAGCATTTTACATTCTAATTATGTAATGGTCTTAAAAAGGAGAATTCTCTTGAGAAAAGATAAGGCCATTTACATAGGTGAAGTGATTAAAAGGATTCGTTCTGAAAAAGGGTTGACACAAGAGGAACTTGCTCATGACAGCGATCTGGATCGGTCATATATGAGTGATTTGGAGACAAATAAAAAAGGCCCATCCCTCTTTACTGTCTTTAAATTAGCTAAAGGTTTACAGATAGAACCCGAAGATCTAGTAGAGGAAATTAAGGAAGCCACAGAATTTTATAGCACGATTGAAAAGGAAGAGGATGACTAATCTTAACGTCTTATGATAAAGGTTTGAGCCTGCATTGCACGTAAGTTGATGAATTTGGTGGAATATTCCAACAAATTGACAAACACGACATAAATCGACTATTTTTGACACAAAAAGTTACGAATTAGACATTAAAACAATCCCAATTGTGTAATTTTTTGTGTTATTTTTTATTTGTAAATATTTTTTGAAAATAACAATAAATCTTCACCTATTTTTACAGTTAACTGTAAAAAATTCATTAAATAATTGATTTAAATACATACTGAGATCCGCTCTTTATTCACCAGGTTCAATTAGCCATATCTAAATGCTATTGTAATATTCGTATAGTTATAGTGATTCCTCTAGGTGCTTTTTTATTTTGTTTTGGGAGGTGAGGTTAATGTGAGCAGCAAAAAAATAAACCAAGAACAGATGTCCTGGACAGACGGTGTTCTTGGTCTAATAAGTTAGCGGCAAACTAACTTATTGATAGTATACCTTTTTTCAAAGATTTATCAATCAAAACCCTTTAAGGAGCGAAAATTCTTTGGATATTGAAAAATACTATTTTATCAAACCAGATTTTATTCACATGTCAGGTTATTATGATCGAAATGGCAAGAGCTGCACTCTTGTTGAAGAATTACACAGGAAACTGGTTGTGGACCGTTCTCCATTAGAAATACTAGCAGATACCATCAGATGTATTGGTTTTGACTTAAACAGCGCAATTGCCAACGCCAAAGAGCTCCTAGGGAATATCCCGATGTGCCCTATCCAGGTGGATCCGATTCATAACATTTGCATCTTTGCGACCAAATCAGCCAAAAACGAGGATGCCATGTGGTTTAATCCAAATCATATCGTCAGAACCAACGGGTATTATTTAAAAACCCATGTAATACTTACAAATGGGAGTATTCTAACTGTCCCTTGCAAGGTATCAGCCTTTAACAATAAATTGCAAAATGCTGACCAATTACAAAAAATTTCAAAGGCAATTGGAAACGATCCTATCGGTTTTCTGTTAGACCCTAAGCGCTTCCGGTTGCAGCATAGTTAAAAAGTCAATCCTAGTTAGCCTTTGTTTGGTGGCAATATCATTTGGACAAGGAGTCGGGTATAACCGCTCAACAGAGGCTTTAAGCAATACATAAACGGCTAATTAAAATCACAATCCTAACCGAGTTTACCTTGTAAGGTTTAAACAGATGAATTGGTGGCAAGATGATTTGATTTGCCACCAGTCTGTCACCAACTTCACACCAAGTTACACACCCCTCTCTCCTTGGCAAACTTTGACTTAACTAAAAGCTAGCTTTTGCTGGTAAGATGCCTGGAAAGTGATAAATATTTGCCAATATTGAAAACAGGTACTACAAGTTGACTACCGAATAAATATGATATGTTGGTGAGGTGCATGTTGGCGGATATAGCAAAAGAAATGCTAAGTCAAATTTGGAATTCGTTTTGGATTTACTGCAAGGGAAAAATTAAACTTCGGGTGCTTAAAGTTGGAGATTCATACGAAGTCATGGTGTAGGATGGAACAACAGCCGTTTGGCATTGTTTTGGGAGTACGCCGGAAGCTGTAAAGGGGATGGCCCATTACCTATTTCAACTGACATACGAAGAAAAATAATTTAAAGGGCCAAAATTGTCCCTTCTCTTTAAAATTCGAATATTTTTAATTTTCAACTTTTGATTGGGAACTCTTCAAATTATGTAAACGCAATTAGTCAGCTTTCTTCCAATTTGGAATAGCAATTTCATTCAGTCTTGATTGTTGTCTTCACTGGATTGATAAAATAGGCTAAAAATTCAAGGTTCGGGGAACTGCTTAGGAATCGAAACCACCAGAACAGGCACACAAGTCTCAAGCAGTTTTGAAGTTACGGGCGAGGTATTATTGATAGGTATTTTTTTATAACATTTGTTGCCGAGAATCCTTGATTAAAATGGATTCTCGAGCAACATAATATTATTTAGTTATTTATAATTTTTGTTTATAAATTGTGGTATGTTACAAAAATGCTACCACACTGCAATTTTATTTTTGGAGCTATTCCTTATAGTTACCGACAATATCTGCAGACCATTTCTTTAAAGGGACTGAAGATTATTTTTTATTGTCATCCCATTTACTTTTAAACTTTACGTATCGATTTACTGTTATTAATTATCTCTTAAGTCTCGCTTATATCGGGGAAAACAATTATGAAACTCCTCCCTTTTCAGCTAGGAAAAATCCCTTCCCCAAGTATTTAGTTCTACTACTACTATTGATCATTCTTATATTCTTTAACTATTTGATAAAGGAGACGCTGCATGTTTATATGTGTTGTTTGATTGGGGGGTTACCTTTAAATCCTTGTGAAGACCTTCTCTTCAATCAAAAACCTGCATAGAAATAATTCTACACAGGTTAATTTAGTTCTATTTATCTTAGTGTTATATATTTTGATTCATGTTCATGTAAACTACTAATCAAACCTCTAGTCCTTTCAAGTAATCCTACTAATGTTTTAAACAAATCACTTCGAGATTGCTGCATGTCCCGAAGCTCGGCTAGCTGTTGGTCGACATTTTCAATCTGTGTTGTTAGTGTTTTAGCCACATAGGTGCCAGTGGCTTCGTTGAAATGCATCTCAATGGAATGTGCCGCATCATTAAACCCGCTTCTGATTGCTGCTCTGCTTTCCCTTAAATCTACCTCTAATTGAGCTGCATCCATATCCTCTTTAATCTGTAACACAAAAGTGAGAACCGTACCAGCAACAGCAAATACTCGTCCCGCATTAGCATCCACGCGACCATTTTACTGCTTCCCACGGTTTAAACTTATACCCAAAAAAATGACCTATTTGCTTTACCGTTTCATGCATAGACGTCCCAGAATAATGGTTAAGGTTAAATAAACCATTAAATCCTTCCTTCAAAGTGAAGGACCTCTCTATTAGGAATTTTCCCAACTTTTGTGAGATATCCCCAGCCGTCTTAAGATTTCCCAACACCTCAGGTGAGATATTTGCTTCTTTGATTCGATAAGCAAGCCGTTGAAGTAACTCCTTTGCCAGTTCGCTATTGGCGATGGAAGTTATCCGTTCACCTAGATTTTCTAATTGTTTACTAATCACCTGTTGTATTGAGGTATTCAATTCATCTGTGTAAACTTGAACCCGATTTTGCGCCGCTTGTAATTCAAAATCCACTTGTTTTTGGTCTGCTGAACCATTAACCATATCTGCAACCTTACGGCCTTCCTGACGAATTTTACTCCCTGTCCGTTGGATCTCGCTTTCTACAGCTCGAGGTATACGTTCTTGGGTTTCAAGAAGTGCACGCCGCTGTTGTAACAGTAATTCCTCCAACGCATCGACGTCAGCATCCCCAGTCGATTCAGCAACGAGTGCTTCTTGCAATACCTGTTCTAGGCTGTATAAAGCGGTTGTGTACCGTCCAGCAAGGCCCTTTTCTCTAATAAACAGGTTTAATTCTTTTGTGAAAGAGTCAAAGCCGCTTTTGCGCCAAAATATATTTGAAATTTCCTCATCGGTCTCGCGTTTGCTTTCATTTGCTGACTCAGCGTCAATAAAACTAATTCGAAAATCTTCTGGTGAGTACGGGGAGACAACCTTACGCAAGTCCTCCTTAATAACTTCCTGCATTTCAGGTGAATTACCTTTCACTGCTCTGCGCATTTTGTTTACTACAAGCATCATTTCATGTGATTTGTCTCTGTCAATGGCGAGTTTACGAAAATGCTTGCCAAGATGTGAATCAAAAAGTTCATTTGTTATCACAAAAACAAGCAGATCTGCATTCGAAATAGCCTGATAGGTGATCTCATCATGATCAGGCATAACTTCAGTATGAACTCCTGGAGTATCTATTATTTTAACCCCTTCCCACTCATAGGTATGGGCTTTCTGTGTTTTAATAGCAGCACCGGTTTCAATATCCTCACGATTTGTCAGAACCTTCAATATCGTGGATTTTCCGGCACTATATTGACCAGCAAACACAATCTCAATTTCCTTATCTTCCGCGAGAATCTGGGAAGGTATTCGACCAGATAAGTTTCGAACTTTTTCACTGTTTGAATTTGATAATTCTTCCCGCGCATTTTTCAAAAGGGCATTCCCTTGTTCTACCCACTCAAGAATTTCAAAATTTGATTGACTCATAGAATTTCTCCTTTTCATAACATCACATGTAATCCTGTAAGCTGCTGTGCCAGTTTTACCCTCATTAATGTCATTGCATCGATATCGTTTAGTGGGATGTGGGCAACATTTAATTTTGCTTCAATACTAATTTTATTCCTGTCACAACCACGACCAATCGCTTGTGAAAGAATTGATTTTTGGTTTCCTGTATCAATCACAAACCAAATAGACTCATCTAATAAATACCTTAACCCCTTCTTGAGGTCATCCGGAAAATAGGTATCTGGTGCAACTAGAAAAATCGTGGCAAATCCGGGTATCCTTGCAAGGTCACGGATGTGGTACTCCATACCGGCACCATTGCAATTACGTAGAGCCTCTTCTATAAGAGAATGCCCCAATTCTTTTTGTCGAAGATTTAGCTTCCATGCTAACGTACGCTGTGCATCTGCCAGTTCAAAAATGCTGGAAGTGACTACTCCAAAATCATTTAAAAGCATATTTATCTGCTTCGAAAGCACCTCATTATTTAGCCAATTATGAAGTTGCCGTTTGAGATTCTTCTCTATTTTATCTATATTATCGTAAAGGGCCTTTGAAAGTTTTACCCTCCTTTTCCTTGCTTTCTTTTCACGGTCATCAAATAGCAGCGAAATTAACCACCCAGCTAATCCGACACCCGCTGCTGCCCAGCCCAATGGACCACTGCCAATAATGACAGCTGCTAACCCAATTCCTCCGGATAAAATAGATGTTCCCCAATTCCACCATCGCTTCGTATCAAATACTCCATTCATTTTGATGGAGCGATCACCGGAAAATTCAGCAACAAATTTAAGTTCCTTTTCTAATTCTCTAGCAACTTCATTTAAAGCTTTCCTGCAATCTTCCTGAATCTTTTCCTGAAGACGTTTTGCTTTCTCATTTAAACCCGTTGATTGTATATGCTTGTCCCACTTTTCTCCAGCGTACTTATCCTCGTAATGTTCTTCAGCAAAGTCAGATACATCGTTTCGAAGATGATCCATTTGTTGTGATACAAATGTATTGATTCTTTCCCGTGAATCCTCCATAAAAATTTGCGACCAACTTTGAAACTGCCGACGCTTTTCAATAAGGACCCGCCCACTTGCTGAGTTCTGTGCACTAAAATCAAGAAGGTTTTTTATGATTTCCATCATCTGTGCAGTCGTACTATCGATGAAGCTTTTGGTCCTTAGGAAAACTCCGCGACCTCTTACTTCATTAATAATACGCGACTCCAACTCATCAAAATGACTTGCTTTAAGAAGCGATTCACGGTATCTCGTATAATTTGGATTATCAGCTAAGAAGCGAGACCTTAAATGGGTAAAAATAAATGGAATACGTTTACCCGGAACATATTCATCAGTAAAATCATATAGTTGACCAACAAGCTCGTTTAGCCTATTTCGGTTAAAATAATCTGACTTCCGGAGAAACAAAACGAGGTCATCCTCATCATCCACTGCCGCTTTCACATTACAAATGCCTATGACTGGTTTACCTAATTGAATTATTCGCGCCAAGCATTCTGCCTCAGCAGGCTGGGGGGCATCATCCGTAATCATAAATAACACTAAATCTGCCTGCGCAGCAGATTTGAATGCTAATTCTTCGTCTTCTTCTCCTTCAAAAGCTGCAATACCAGGTACATCTGTCACTTCTAGTCCGTTCCACAGATACTTTCTCACATCCCGGGTAGTCCTTTGTGCACCAAGACCAATCGATTCACCTTTCCCTTTTGTTAAAATTTCCATGAGGGTAGATTTACCGGCCATGGTCCGGCCAAATAAGGTGATCGAAAAAGTATCCAGCCTTTTCCTCTTTTCCTCCAAATCTTTTTCTGCTGTGACTTGTAATTGGTTAAGTTCTTTGATGACCATCAGTAACTGATTTCTGAGTTGCTCAACAATTCCTGTGGTTCGCACAGTGCCATCTTCATATTTTTCCAAGCAATCGTGTAGCGTTTGTGTTACGTTCTCAATTGCCTTAGAGGTTTCTTTCAGATTTTGTCTTGCGATTTTATAACCAAGTTGAGCAGATTCACAACATTTAAGCAGAGCTTCTTCTAAGCTATCTTCTCTTAATTTGGGGCGGCTTATCTTCAAGTTACATCTCTCCAGGTCTTTTCTTTTTCAAATTATATTCTTTGAATTACATGATTCTTGTATTTTTAAATCGGGCATCTTTGTATTCAAAAAAACTCTCCACCCACATTAAAAAAAGTAGCTACGGCTTCGGGCTGTATTTTCAAATACAATTACCTTATTTTTATCCCAGCTGGCACCCTATTAGTAAGAATTGAACTAATCAAATAAATTCAACTGTTCATTTTCCTCTTTAATAATAGAATTAGCCATTTTTGAAATCGCCTTCTGATAACAATAAGAATGTAATTTTTCATATGATTGCATACCTAGCCCTTTAATTTTGGTTAAAAGAAAAAATCTCTTCACCGGCAGTGCTTCCTCTATATTATCAATTGCAGCAGATCTTAAGCCGATATTTTTAAAATCTGAAGGTTTCAAAGAATAAAGTACCTCTAACATTTTACCCTCAATACCTTCCGGCGGTATTTCATCTAAACAGATGTAAATTTTCAAATCATTAATCATTTCAAAATAGTATTCCATTACTTGTTTTACATCTGACCAATTTAAACCGCCGTTACTGGTTCCTAATTTCGGAAACGCGATGGATTTAATTCCATAATCACGGTATAGTTGAGAAAAATTTACTAACCCGTCAATAATCCATTTAATATTTGAGGGCTGCTTCCAATCATTTTTAGTGGGAAAGTTAAGGATTTTAATGTCACTATCATAATAGGAATCCAATTTTCCAACTTGTATTTGGTTGTTTTCACATTTTAATTCGTATTCTATAAACATTTTCGGATATCTCAATTTGAATTCAAGTGCAATGCCGGCCCCCATAAACCCCTTACAATTCACTGTATTTACAATCATATCTACTGAATTTTTCTCGGCGCATTCAAATACACTGCCCTTATAATACTCGTATGCCATGTTGATCTCCTTTAACAAATTGGTCTTTATTGACGATAAATCTATAGCCCCGTGTTATTCCGTATTGATTTTTATATGAAAGTAAATCTTCAGTGCTTCTAAATATAATAGAATCAATAAATTTTGTACTGACTTCCTTTGGAATTAACAATTCGGATTGTCTTAAATTTTTTTCATAATTGTTGTTTGTCCTGCCAGATGAATGGAATATTAAATCTATATTTACTAGTTTCAAGTCTTCCACGTTAACATCAATCAATTCACAATACTTGCTACCAGCATTCCCAATTGCTATTTTTGCGTTACTTTCTGATAGTAATGCCTTATTTAGTTTAATTATCGCTATTTTGTCTCCAAGTGCCTGCTCGAAATGATAAAATGTTCCTGTCTTTGGCCTAAAATAAAATCGAACACAGTTTTGAATATATTCGGTAGTATTGCTTAAAACACTGTGTGTTTCTGGTAGCATACTTCTCATATCAATTTTCATCGGACGTTTAGCACGTGAAAAAAATTTCCCTTGCCCTAAAATCGATGCTAGATTTTCAAATGCTGTCATATGATAGAATCCATCGAATTTATACTCACTGTTATTACTTATGCGGGAGTTTATATAATGAACTAATGTATCACTTTTATGTAGGCGATTACAATCGTAACCATCTCGGTCAAAATGGGTTCGTGTATGTTTATTTATACCATGAAAATTAAAGCCATTAGTATCAAACCCTTCACTATCGAAACCCTTTTCATCATAATATGTCCCAGCTAACTTGTGTAAACCGCTTTTATTAAAACCCGAAGAATTAAACCCATTTAGGTCATACCCGTGGCGATCGAAACCATTTTTGTCATGGCCAGTTTTATCATATCCCTCTCTATCAAATCCGTATTCATTATACCCTAACCTATTTACCCAACATTTTCTTTTAGAATCGAAGAACCTGTACTCACTATTAATTTTTAAATAAGGTAATGACAATTCAATTGAAAGGTTTTTTATTCCACTTTTAAAGGCAATAGTCATTTTGTCTATATCTTGATCATTGTAATTTAATTCTAAAACTTTCCCTGTACCAAACTTCACATGTTCAATTTGGTCGCCAATCTTCACCATAAGACAATTCTGCCTCTCTTATAGAATCTAAATTAAATTATTAATCTATTATTTTTCGAAACCTTCTAATTAAATGCGATGACCTTTGTAAAACACATAAGATTATTTCATTTTTGACAATTTGTTTAAATAAGACAATGCCATTTCAAACCTTTTGTGGAATATTCTACTTAGCAAAACTGCTTTTTATTTTTTAAAACCCAACTGGAAAACTCCCCTGTTTTTTCTTCAATTTTAGTTTTTTCCCTAGGTTTTTGGGTTTTTGCATATTCTGTAAATATATTAACAAAGTCAAACATGCTCTGGTTGTCTCGAAATAATGTATGGAAAACTCTTCTGGAGTGTTCCAATGAATATTTATTAATATATTCTTCCAGTTTTTCTTTATCAAAATCAATCTTTTCTTTACCTCTTAGCTTTTCGCGCTTTTTGATGTCAACGTAGTCTAATGGAATAATATCATAGACAAATTTTGCTCCATCTATTTCTGCAAGTTTTTCTAAATCAAAGCTAATTGAACCTAATGTCTCTATTTTTTCAGGTATATCCGAAACTTTCTCAATAACAGGGAGAATATTTTTAGATATCCTATTTCTGAACGTTTCTTTTTTGCCACTATGCACAACAATTCCACGTACCTCAGAGCATGGGAGTATTAGGCCATTGCTATAGATAAGACGATAAACAAAATAGGACGCCTTTATTGCATTTCTTCCGGTCATACCATTTGTTAGTTGAATTCCTATTCTAGAAATATCTTCTGCCTGATTTTTATCTTTAGTAATAATACCAGCTTTATAATTAGGAGAAAGCAGCCTCAAATAAAGACTGGAATTAACCATGTAGCTTTCCTCAATAGAATACTCTGCCATCATATCTGGAAAAACAAGTGATAAATCCTTTAAAAAAGAATGATTACTATACGGCATGTATGAATTACTCACTATACCTGAAACTGTCATGGTATGTAGATTAATAACAAATTGATAATTCTTTAATTTGCTCCTTATACTTGGTTCTCGGAGAAAAGTGTTTAAAACGTTTGAAGCTAAACCTTCTTTAGATAAATTATTAATAATGTAAGGAGGAATATTTATTAATCTGAAAAATGCCATAAGGCCATACTCATTAAAATTGACCCACTCACCATTCCTTCCAAAAAACTCATCATTACAAAATATTGAATTATTATCAAAAAAATCCTCTAAAGGAACAAGGACAAGGCTCTCTTTTTCAAGCTCAACATAATAATTTAATTCATCCCATTTGCTAAATTTCATTTGCTGGATTTCTTTGGTTTTAAACACCATTCTAATCCCCCTAGAAACATTTATTAACGATACAATTCAACAATAATCTAATACTTTCCTCCTAAAGAGACGCAAAAAACCGACAAACTTTTGTCGGTTTTTTTATATTTTATTTATCGCTTATTAGAATGTTGATTTGGTGTACTACAATTTACCTAGTCTAATATAGTCTTTAAATGAATCATTCATACAGTCAACAATATTATCTGTAAAAGATTTCTCTTATTGGTTATAAGAAGTAAACCAAGCAGGTCTTTTCTTTGTTGCACGACCACCATTTTCAGAATAGGTAAATTGAATGCCCTTTATTTTGAGCTCTTGAATTATAGGTTTTAAGCCGGCTTTATCAATAACCCATAAAGCTCCGCCTTTTTGACGCCTATCAATAACTTCAAATCCCTGTTTTTTTAAATATGAAACTATAGGAAATGGTACTTCATTTTTATTACCATATATTTCTTCTTCCTGTATTTTTGTTGATGTTTTCACATAAGGGGTATCAAAAAAAGTTAGCTGTTCTGGCTCGTTAGGTATAAGCTCAGTTTGTTTGCCTTTATTATATTGTTTTTTTAAAGACATATATTTTATGGTAGTATGCTCTTCATCTTGTACTTCTTCTAATAAGGGATCAGGTTTAGTCGGCCTTTTCCTTGGATTCTTAGGATTTTGTACCTTAGTACTCATTACTTCTTCATTAATGACTTCTTGCTCTAAGTTTATCCCTTTTATTTTTATTAGTTCAGGTTCTTGTTCCACATTTGTATTTGTTTTGGTATCTACAAAAACACTCTCGGTCGGTACATAAGGTTCAATCCCCATTTCATCAAGTTTAACCCATAATGACTCCATGGCTTTGGAAGGATTAGCATAAAAGGCACTTCCTCTGACACGCCAAAAAGTCCAGCCAACTCTTTCAAGGACTCGCTGCCTTTCCATGTCTTCTTCCCATTTTTCTAAACCATGCCATCTATCACCGTCACATTCAACAGCTAATCTTGTGCGCATGCCTTCAACAACAAGGTCAATTCGTTTACCGAGTGACCCGACTTTCATTTGCGGAATGACACGGTACCCTCTTGATGAGATTAGGGCATAGACATCCCGTTCAAAATCAGAGTCGAAATCAAGACCATGTTCTTTTAATTCTTCTTGGACCCTATGTGGTTGCTTGCAATATTGTAGTAACTGGTAGCGTACATCATTTGGTTTTAACTGATTAAGATCAACAGAGTGAAACAAAATCATTTGGTCTCTTGCACGACTTGCAGCAACATTATATCGTTGTAAATCGGATCTTTTCGTTAGTGAAGCAAATCCGACGTTTGGTGCAATAACCATTGAAAGAAAAATAATGTCTCGTTCATCACCTTGGAATGCATAAGCATCCCCAGTAATTAACCTTCGATTGATCATTTCCTCTTCGCCTACTTTTTCGCGTAGCAGGTTTTCAATAATTCGTGCTTGGTCATGACCTTGAAGGGATATCACTCCAAATGACTTTCCTTGGTATTTAGGGTTTTCTAAGCAATTAGCAATGAAGTTCACAATGGCCTCTGCTTCGGGTTCATTAATTGTTTTTGAAGTCCCTTCTAGTCTATATCCTTCTTCCACCCTAATAGCCTTGACAGGCGGGGTAAACATATCTTTAGCCAATGGAAGACGAAGTGGATCAATCATACCGCCATACATTAAGTCATTGCTGAATTGAATAATTTCCGGAACACAGCGATAATGCTCTTTTAGCACAATCTTACTATCAAAAACCCTGTTCGCCGTATCATATAAACTTGTGCGTATATCAAATTGCATTTTATTAGGGATATCATAGAGGAATCGTTCAATCAAATCATGAACCTCACTAATTTCCGTTCCGATGCTTTCAGGGCTAATTTGATTTTCATCCCCCACAATAATAGCTTTTTTAGCTCTTAAAAGTGTGCTTAACGCAAATAAATTACTTTGACTACTCTCATCAATAATGATGACGTCAAACAAATCCTCAGTGAGTTCAAAGTTTTCAATGACACGCTGAACCGGCATGATCCAAACAGGAATAGCCCCTTTTGCCATCATCATTTCTTTGCTGGCATCTTTACGATATATATTTGTGTATTTTCCTGTTCCTTTTCCAATCCTTTGAACGGCTTTCAACCAAGCGAAAAGGCTTCTCTTTTGACTTCCAGTTGTTCTATTTATCTGTTCCTTCCAAGTGGCCACAGCGACTAATTCCTTAATAAATTTTTGTTCTTTTAACTGTTCTAGTTTTCTTTCTTCCTCTAACTTTTCGATTATTGGCTTCGATTGGATTTCTTTTATCCAGTATTCAACCTGTTTCCATAACCATGCTTTAGCCAGATCTTCGGGTGGGAAAAGCGGAGTGCCTGTTCCACCTTTTTCCATCAAGTCCATTGTCCATTTAGGGACAACGGTATAAAGTTTATCTCTTAACTCGATAAACTGATTGTAGTCTGCCTTGAGTCCCTCTAATCTAGCCACTTCTACATATCCTGTTTTCCACAACGTTTTATCCCGATGTTTTAGAGCATTGGAGAAGTCATTCCAAATAGGATGTGAGACCGAATGATCTTTTCCATTTATCAAGTAAACCTCGATAGAATCGAAAAATTCTAAAACCTCACTCCTCATTTTTTTATAATTTAATACAAGCAATCCATCTAAAAGCTCCCTAAACCACTCTACACTATTTAATAGAGGTTTCCCAGGTTTTCCTATTGTCACTAAAAGTTCTATATACTCTCTATTTGAAGTAATGCACCAATTGGCCGCTTCTTCAATTAAATTACATTTTTCCCTTAAAAAGATCCCAAGTCTTTTCTGAGTTTCTTCTACCTGTGGCCCTTCAATTTCATTTAATATCCGGTTCCACTTAATTGAAAGCTTATGTTTATTTGTTCTTAACTCAATCTCCTTTAGTAAAAGCGACACATCTTCACCATGCCGAATGGGATTATCGTTTACTTTTATCTCTTCAAATAAATATTTGAGTTTTCTGCCAAATACATTTTTATAAAACCAGTTAATTTTCGAGTTAGCCTCAAACTTTTCCTTTAGGTTTTGAAGGTCTTCTTTTACCTCTTGCAGACTTTTTCCACGTGGAAAGGTAAAAGAATGCTCTATAAGTTCTTTTTCGAGTGCTTGAATTACAATTAATGTACCACGAACTTCCTCCACAACTTGTAGCCAATATTTTGTTTGTTCATTGTCCTTCATACAATCTTCAATAATAGTTCTTAACCAGGGTTCGTTTTGAAGATTAGTTAGTGTTTCAATCGATTTATTTGTTTTATTAATCCAAAGGTCAAAATCAACATTTGAAGTTTCATTTGGTGACCAATTAAGAATGGCCTCATTTGTTTGGTCAATTTTTTCCTCAATACTAAGAATATCATCCACTTTATTCGAAAAAACAGCGGGTATTGGCAATGTGTCACTTAATGGGCGTTCTAATGCTAAAGATTGGATATCTTCTTTTGAAAGAGTACCCAAAAGTTCAAAGAACTTTGATAACAGTTTATCCGAAAGAGGAAAGTCAGTATTTGGCTTTATCTGATCAGGCAACCAGGAATACTCCTTATTTTTTTGAAGCCATTTGGTTCCTTTAAGTGGTGTTAATACTAATTCACCAAATTTTGCAACTTCATTTTCTCTTTCAGCTGCTGCATTAATTTGCGTATCAATTCTTGCAATGTTCCTCTTTGTAGTCTTTAATTCTATTGTTAACCGATCAATATTTTTCTGAAGTATTTCGGTCTGCTTTGAATCTAAATTTTCTGCAATAGTCTTGACAGAATCCTCAATTTCCTTAACTGATTTTGAATCCCCACCAAGCACACTAACGCAAAGAGCCCGAATTTCTTCTGGGATTTTATCTTTTAAAACCTGAAGTGCTCGTTCTTTTTCACTTGTAACAAGAACCCTTTTTCCATGTGCTAGAAGGTGACTGATTAAATTTGCAATTGTATGGCTCTTACCGGTACCTGGGGGCCCTTGAATGACGATGCCACTATTGGTAGCTAGCTTTTGTGCAATTAATTGTTGCTCCTTATTTGTAGGCAGCGGAAACAGCAACTGTTCACCCACTGGTCTCCAATTTTCCTGTGAGTTGTTTGAGTGCTCTGCATCAACATTTTTTGTTTCCGTAGTAGTTAAAATCTGGATAGTCTCTGGTACGGGAAAACCTTGTTTAATTTTTTCAATAACCTTTGTTAATTCCTGCTTCCATAATCTTCCGCCCACATTCCTTAAAAAAAGGCCTGAACTATAAGATATAATTGGTGACTTTAAACCTTTTACAACTTCTTGTTTATCTAATTTATATAAACCATTTGGGCTTAACGTATGGATGACTTCTTGCAGGAATGGTTTAAGCTGCTCTTTATCTAATGGTGATATATCAAAATCTGCTACCTGATTCTCCATCTTCATAAACCTTGTAGCATTTGGTAATTCAATGTGTAAAAACATATCGGTTTCCATTAAGGTGCCTTTACTTGTTGGAACCATAAAAAATATTCCTTTTTTTGCATCGAAGATTAATTCAAGTTTGGTAACAAGGACATGTCTTGAAATTTGAAAAGCTTCAATTTCCCATTGAAGCAATCCATGGCCACATGCTAATTCCAAATCTTCTCCTTCCCGTTGGAATCGTTGGTATAAGGAAAATAACTCCATGTATATATGCTGAACTTTTTTCTTTGGAGATGCTTCCTTTGCCCATGTTTGCCATTCTTTTAACCAGCGGCCGAACGCAGAAACACGTTCCAAGTCATCTTCAAATTGTTCTACAACATCTTCACCCTCATCATCTTTTCCAATAAACAGTCTAGTATGTACTTTCGGCTGCTGATCTGGATCATCATATTTAATAATCCAGTTTTTTATTTCCGATGTTGGTTTGGGAGGGTGGGGAATTTCCTGCTTGTGTACTTCATACCAGGCCTCTTCATTAGTTCCTTGTCCACCCATATAAAAGCCCTCAATATCCGGTAAATCTTTTTCCCACCAAACCTTTTCATAGTCATTAATATTACGAATGACTTTTTCATTTAAATTCTTTACAGCAAGTAAATATTCAAATATCCTCGCTACTTTAGCAGGTTCTATTGACATTGATTCCCCTCCTTTTAAGCAATAAGACCTATATCATGATATTACCATATATCAGGAAATATTATCGATATCTAGGAAATAAATGGATTAAGTAATAAGGGAACGGAAATAATTTATGACAGTTTACCAAAAAAATAACCGAAAGGGAAAGCCTTCGGCTAAGGTTTAAATTTTATAAAGGTTTAATAGCATCCTTCAATTTTTCCAATTCATCCTTGGATAAGGTTACACCTTTCCCCATCTTCTCATGATTTTCCGACCAGTCACGAATATCATACTTTGGTTCCCGTCCATTCCAGCTGACGAGGTTTAGTTCTTTTTTCCAACCTTTCGCAGATTCTGAAAGAACAGCGATTGTTTGGACAATCTCATATTGAATTTCCGCCAAACAAAACACCTCCTAAAATAATTGATTCATTTCAACATGCAATTTCCGTTCGTCCACAATCACAAAATCCTTTATGGTATAAATAATGGTTTGTTCCCTCAGATCCCCTAAATCCTGAATATGATGGTCTGGTATAGAGCCATTTTCTCGGTCTACCAAAATGATAAACCGGACATTTCCATCTCCATCTTCACTCATGAAATCTACCAAGGACATTGCAGGAAAATGTTTAATCAACTTTCGCCCTTCCGAAAGCTCATATTGCTCAATAGACTGCCTGTAATCCACCGGAATTACCCGGTTTACACTCCCACCCGATGGCAAAATTGTAAACTCTACAATTTTTACCGGAGGAATGATATTGATATTTCGCTCTCGTTCCAATTCTTCCAACCGGACTTTACGTCTGTCCTCAATATCGTAAAGCTGTGACTTCATTTGGTTGATCAAGGCTGAGTTTCGGTTGTCAATATTTTCATCTCGGTAGTGATCAAGCTTTCTTGTTATTTCCTGGTATTGAGAGTCAAACGCTCTTCGTAAAAATTGAATCTTCTTATTCAACTGCATTTCATTTGAAAGCAGTAGCCCCTCCCGTTTGGCCATAACCGAATTCATAGCATCCATAAATAGCTCCGAATCATTCCACGACTTATCACTTATCACAACATCTGCAAATGAGTTACCTAATAAGCAGTACGAATCAAGCTCGATTATTTCCCTCGATTTAAGTCTGGCAAAATAAACGACATCCTTTAAAAGTTCCCGCCCTGTCCCATCCATCAGCCCAATTTCATACCCTTCAACCTCTAGCGCCTCGGAAATGGGCAATGAAACCTGAAAATGCGGTAATGGAACGCCTCCAGCTTCCTCTTTCAATAATGTTAACGATAATTCGAATAGCGGGTTATCATTTTGAATCAAGACTACACCTTCATCAATGGCTTCTTCACTTTTGGTAAAACGATACGAGTCTTCTTTGCCCCCAAGGGAAATATGATGTTTCCTAGCAAACTCCCGCAGTGATTTTGGAAGGCGGTCGATTCGATAAAATTGCCCGTTTTGCGACATATTGATTCTCACTCGGTGTCTCTCCAAAGTCTCGACGGTAAGCTCGGCATATACCCGTGGCGGGACTTTCCCAATCGCAATTTCGTATTGTTCCCGATTTAAACCGGGCAGATCAATAGCATCAACGGCTAACCTTTCTTCTTCAGCAATTTTTAACAGCTCTCGATGCTCGTCAGACAGTACATCTTCCAAATCACGCTTGATGTCATCCAGATGCTCCCGGTGGAGAATGGCGTGCTGCATTAACGATGGCAAATCGGCCATCTTATCCTCCAGACGGTCACCGATAAAATCATAGACCAAATCCTGGCCTAAATCCTTTCGCATCTGCTCCATCTTATTGAGCAAGGTAATCAGAACATCCCCTTCCCGGGTATTGCCGGCAACCAGGTTAAACACAAATACTTCATTCTTCTGGCCAATCCGATGAATCCGCCCCATCCTCTGTTCGAGTTTATTAGGGTTCCAGGGTATATCATAGTTAATCATCTGATTGCAGAACTGAAGGTTAATCGATTCCCCACCAGCATCTGTTGCTAACATAATACAACAGTCATTCCTGAATTTTTCCACCTGCTTCCGTCTTTCGTCCATAGAAAACTTGCCAATAATTTTGGAAATCTCCAAGCCATGTGCCGAAAGCTTTTTCTCAAGATAATGCAAGGTATCCGTTGATTCTGTAAAAATAAGAATCTTTTCGCCATTGTTTAATAGCCCATTTTGGCCGAATAACGTATCCTCTAACTCGAGATATTTCCGCTCCACATAATTGGTTCGGATGTAACCAGAATAGGAAATTAACCTTTCTAGTTCACTAATTTCTAGCTCCAATTCTTGCGGATCAATACTATCAAAGGATTCTTCACTTTTCTCCTCGATCAGTTCCTGTTCGCCTAAAGGTGCTTCCTCGTAATCATCTGTTAGGTCTTCAGCAAACTGAATCTTCTCCATCTCCCTTACTTCTTCTAACAGCAAGACCAACCGTGCATGCCTGCGCTGTAGTGATGAATGGATGGCTTCAACCGATGAAGTTAGCCTTCTTTGCAGGAGCATCATGGCAAAGGCGGTGCTGTTATGTCCACGGTTGATCGCTCGATTGAAATGGTCCCTGACATAAGTGGTCACCGCTTCATATAATTCCAGCTCTTGATCGGATAAATCATAGGTAATAGTCTTTGTTGTCCGCTTCGGAAACAGTGGTGCCCCGTTGAACTGTTTCAAATTTTCTTTCAAACGGCGAATAATAAACGGATTACTTTTGTCACGCAACGTCTCTTTTATTCCTATTGATGAAAAAATATCCTCATCCACCAGTCGCATCAGATGCCGAAAATTTTCCACATCCCCTTTGTGCGGGGTCGCGGTTAACAATAAGCAATGCTCACTTTGCCGCAATAGTGATTCCCCGAGCTGATAAATTTTCGTTCGCTTCGTTTTTTTCTTTTTTCCGCCGGTTGTATATGCTGCCATTTTATGAGCCTCATCGACGATCACTAAATCAAAGTCTGCCTCCAATAACAGACTTTTCACATCATCACGGGATGCCCAATAAAGGGATGTGATAATTCGATCATTCTCCACAAAAGGATTTTTCCCAATGGAGTCGTTCAAGGATGACCGGGTAATAATTGTAAACGGCTCGGAAAATTTGTCCTGCAGTTCTTGCTGCCATTGCTTTAACACAAGTGGCGGTACGAGAATCAGAATCCGCTCGGCACTTCTCCGGGCTCTTAATTCACGAATGAGCATACCGGCCATAATCGTTTTCCCTGCCCCAGGGTCATCAGCAAGCAGAAAGCGAACGGTCGGAACCTGGAGCATTCTCCCATAAACCGCCTCGATTTGGTGCGGTAAGGGAATCACATTTTTATTGCCGAGAGCCCTCGATCTCGAAAACTTTTGGTCTATGACCAATTCCTGATAGAGGAGGTAGCTCCATAATTCCTCCGTCGAAAGCCTCTTTTTCTCATTGAGTTGATTTAATATTTCAATGGACGAAAGCTGGTCAGGCAAAATCATCGCCTGATAATATTTGCTTGTTTCTTTGCCAAAAGCTTCGACCCGATAAAAGCTTCCCTGGATGCTTTCGACCTTTTTAATTTCAACCAATTCCGGCCATAATGGACCCCTGACTACGTCCCCAACCTGCAGCATAATTTTCCTCCTAAAAATAAAACAAATCCATAGACTCATTATACCAAAAAATAACAAAGCCTACCCGTCATCTAAATGGACAGGTAGGCCTACAAAAGCTTAGATACTATAAAGTTTCAGCTCGTACTCTTCCTCACCATACAATTCCGTAGTCCGTCCTGAAACATCCTCCAATTTTAATAAGCAAACATCACCCGTGACATAACGGTCTTCAAGAAGATGGAACACCACATCGGTTTGCCGTTCCGTCACCTCACCCGTAGAATCAAAGGTAATCGTTAATTCATTAGAGATTCGCTCATTGTTACGATAGAATGCGGCTCGTAGTGTTCTTGGATATAAGTGGTTCGACACCTTTTCCTCTTGGAAAAAGGGGACGATGAACTGGTAGCTCGTAATTACTTTTTGAATCGAGGCGACACGGACATTAACCCGCTCTTCCTCCGACTTTCGTGCCTTCCCTTTCACCTGGCGGTACTCAATTAACGGAATGATGCACTCCTGCGGCATCGCGGCCCCATGAACGAAGCGCTGGCCGCCGCCAGCCGTAAACCGATTTAAGCCCTTTGCAATGACAGCCTCAAGGTCTATCCCCAGGTAATCCAAGGAAATCTTTATAGTCCCTTCAGGTGTGCTCAGATTCTTTCCAATCGCAAAACGGCGATTTCGGTCAAGGACTTCGCCTTTCATGCTCTCTGTTTTTTGATATTTTTCCACCTGGGAAGATTGAAATAAAAAGCCATGATCGCTAGTCAAATAAATCCGGACAGCTTCATAGGTTCCGGTTAATTTTTTTATAGCCGAATTTAATCGCTCAATCGTCTGTTCTACAGCTTCATAGGTATAGCCTTCCGTTTTACCGGAGTCGCCGATGGCGTCAATATTGTCATGGTACAAATAGACAACTCGCTTTCCCTTAACCAGGGCCATTCCCTCTTCTTTTCCTAAAGGAATAAAATCATCCAATTTTAACGCAATAGAATCAGGTTCGTGGGATTGCAAAATTTTATTTCGATTCACGAGTCCCCTTGTCGAGATTCCGTCCACATAAACCGTACCATCTGTGGCAACATTGGTTATTTTTCCAGGGAGCAAACCCGCCATCCCAATTTGGGTATAGGTCGGCAATGTCGCCTGCATCGGGATTAACTTGATCTCCGTATTCAAGCGCTGGCTAAATTGATTGGACAGCTCCTGTCCAATTTCATAGCGCATCGCATCGGAAATAATCACAAAAATTCGTTCCCGCGACCCTTCTATTATCGGCCGAATCATAGTCCGGTAAAAGTTCTTTTGCTGCAGGACATCGTAAAGCGGCCATTTGTCTTTCAGTTCAGTTTCCATTATTTCATCGGTGTATCGGCTTAATTCGACTAAGTAACGATTTTCGTACCAGAAGGTCAATTTATCAAATAATTCTTGATATCCCTCTAATCCCGATTGACCTAAAAAGGCGAGATACAGGTGCCGGTACGCTTGATCAAGGTTGAAATATTTTTCGCTGTATAGCGTAAACCATTCGGATCCGGACCTCGGAGCATCATCTTTTTCAAAGGCCAGTCCCCACTCGTATAAGCAAAGGGCCTTTTCCAATAGCTGATATGGTTGAAAAAACCGCGTTTTATACCAGTAGCTCTTGCGGCGCTCCGAAAGAATGCTCCTCCACTCTGAGACAATGATACTTTCTTTTAAAAGCAACTCATGAAACACATCGAGAATCTTCCGCTCCACCACTGCAAAGGTGTCGCAGCGGAGAAACGACTGGTACGTATATTTTTCAACTGCCTGTCCAATATTCCATTTTTGTTCAAGAAAATCCAGAGTTTTCTCAAGTGCCGTTCTTTCTTCGGATTTTAACCATTCTTCAATAAAGACCCTGCATATATTGGGAACAGTAGATGGATAATGGACTGTTAAAACCTTTTCATCCAAATGTGACGCATAGTGCTGATATACAATGGTTTCGATAATATGGGCCAGCCGATTTTCTTCTTTCTTTTCAATGCCAAAATACTCTTCCACAAATGTAAAAAATAATTCTTCATCTATGTATTTTGCAATTTTTTTCAGTTCGTCATTGGCATCGGATATACCTGCAGTGGACAATACACTTTTTAACAAATCCTGCGGATGAATGCTTTTAGCATTACAAAGGACGGCAATGATGGTTTGCTTGACTTGGTCCATCGTCGGTTTATTCGGAAGCAGCTTCTGGAATCTCGCGACACGCTGCCGGTTGTCAAAGAATTTTGTATGTTCTTCAAGAAATTTGCGAATCGGCAGGTGATCCAAGCGAAGTTCTTTTATGCGAATCGCAATTTCATCCGCTTGAAACTCGCCATATTTCCCGCTATATAACAGAATATCTAACAAGAAATTTTCTTTATCGTCCGGCTTGGCAAAAGGAGCATAGATCAAATAAGAATGATCCGGATCTTCCAGTTCAAGCAGCACTTTTGTACTAAACGCACGATCCTGGTGCAAGTGATGCACCTTAATTTGTTCCTGATTTAGCGCCTCTTCAATTTCAGATAGATCCCGTGTTTTGCTTTGCGGGTCATACCAAAAAACAACCTGGCGGACAGCGCCATTATTCTCTGATTGCTGCTCCTGAAACAGCCGCAGCAGCTCTTCAGTGATATTCATAAAACACCAACTCTCACAATACTAAATCTTCTTATTTATAAGAATAAAAAAGAAAGGCACAATTGTAAATATTACCGAAAGAATGGATAGAGTCTCCACTCTACCCATTCCAGTTTACTTTATCTTGGCTAAGACATTTTGAAGCTTTTCATAGTTTACTACTACCCCATCATCCAAATCTAAAGCAATCCGCTGATTCGCAAGCTCCGCCAGTTTCTTGTCAAAATCAATCAGCTCTTCCTGCTGGGATTTAATGGTGGCTAGCTGCTTATCATAACGCTTCTTCGTGGCAGCTGATAGATCTGGATTCACGAGATCTTGTTCCAGGCGTTTTTGCTCCTGGCTCAGCTTTTCTTGTAAGTTTTGCACATAAGAGAAACGCATGGTTGCCAGAGTCTCAGGGATATAACGGTGCAGATAAAACAATGCACGGAAACCTTTCTTATTACCGGACTCCGCCATCCAGTATATCGGACGTTTTTGATAAATCTTACAATGGTCTGCATAAAATTCATCAAAGAAATAACGGCGCAACCTCTCAACCGGCGTCTCATTAGCCTTCATCGTCAACGACTCAGCCAACCAACGAAGATTTTCCGCCAAAGTGTCTTGTCCAAATAAAATCACTAACAACTCCTGAAGACGTGCAACTACATCATCTTCAAAATACTCCGTATCCGTAAGGGGAATAATCCCATCAGAATCAGGCTGGAATTGTTTATACTTTGTGGAATCCCACTCACCACCAGCATAAGCTAGACCCTCAAAATCTAGAGAATAACGGCCCATCATGAGACCCATACAATAGGATAAAAAGGATTTTGCATCGCGGTCACGGTCGGCATTGCGGACTGTTACTTCTTCTTCAAGAACTTCAGAAGTTAATTGATCTTCCAAGCCATAAACCTTGAGGAAAAATTCGTTTAAGGTTTCTTCATTTTTCTGGAGCTGCCGAAATCTTTTTCGAGTCTCCATCTCCCAATAAGCAAAGCAATCTGAAAGTTTGGTCAGCGTCCCCGGTTGTTTTAAGAACGGGTTCTTTGTAAAACTCCAAGAATTCTCATAGGAATCCCAATCAGCTTTAGAGATATCAATATTTTCACGAACGATAGAAATAACAACTTGTTTTTTATGACTTTCTTTAATTGGAATACGTTTAAGGTCACCAACTTGGAAACTCAAGGTTGGATTTAAATACTTTAAGATTTCCCTAGTAATCTTGCTTGTCAGTATCCCGTAAATATAAAAAAGCATTTCCTTAGAATCGACAAAGAGGGAAGAACCCTTGACATCAAATAGAAAGCCTTTTGGGGTATAGCGGGCCCCGAAATAACTGGAACTGACATCGGACCAGGTTATTCCTTCCCGTAAATAATATTCTGTGTTTTGCGGACGTGATCGGACCTTTCCATTCTCATCGACAAAATGTCTAATCTCAAATCCATTGTTTTCCCAATTGACAACATAGTCTTGGTTGCCGTACCATTTCCGAAAGGCACCACCCTTATTATATGGAAACCATTTTTTTTCACTTTCTATCGTCTGCTGGATTGATTCATATCCATATCCGATATTTTGGATTTGGACCTCATGCCATAATCGCAAAAACCTGTCATTATTGGCAGTCGCCAGCCCCTGCTTTGGTTCCGCAAATTCACTTAGGCTTGGACAAGTCTCAAAAATCACCCTGATTTCTTCTGTTGCCCAGTAGGCAATCGGCAATCCATTGATTCGACTTATGTTTTTATTATCAAATGTATATCGGTAATTGACAGGATAGCGGATGGCTTCTTTCACTTTGATTGGCTGCTGGTCAGCTCCCTTAAATTGTTCCAGCCTGATATACTCTCCGTTTGAAATCTGATTTTGATTTTGCAGGACAAATGTGCAAATTGGTACTGTCGCCTCTGTGAAGGCCGAATATTCAAGCTGGATTAAACTTGTAATGCTTTGGTTTTCGACGATATATCTTCTTAATTTTTCATGGGTGGCGATAAACATCCATGTAAACGGGGTCATTAAACCCGCAAACCCATTCTTTACAGTCATTTGGCTGCAACGAAATATGAACGCAGAATATAAGTCTGACTTGAAATCTTTATATTGTTGAGTCATAAAACTTTTTAAGACTGGGTTGTATTTATTGTGATAGGGAGGATTGGTAATGACAATTTCATAGTCTAGTGCCAATAGATAAGCCTGCTTCAAAACTGGCAGCACCTTTTCCTTGATTTCGGCTTTGTATACCTCCTCTACCAAATCTTCGGCTTCAAATGACTGTATTAAAAAGATTTGTTCACGATAAAAGGAGGCGGATTCACTAGGAACAATAAGGGACCCGAATTGTTTGGCATTTGCAAATTGTTGATGAAGCTCCCAAGCCCAGCTAATTTCCCCAGCCTTTTTTGAAAAATAATCCTCTGTATCCGTTGATAGTGAGTCACTGTCTTGGATTTCCACAATATTAAGGCTATATTCTTTTGCCTTCTTAATGAAGCGACGGTATTTTTCCTGGCCTTTCATCATGATGGCAAAACTAGCCATTTGGACAGCGCGTTTATCGATATCCAGTCCATAAAGATTCTTTTCAATAATAAGGGCTGGAATATCTCGCTCAGCATATCCTGCAGCTAAGTACATGTCATAAAGTAGGTCAAAAGCGTAAACCAAGATATGCCCCGATCCGCAGGCAGGGTCAATAATCTTGATTTCTTCCAAATTTGTAACGTTTGGTATCGGTAATTTTTCCGTTGACTTTAAATAAAATTCCCAATCTTTGGAAATCGTATTTTCAGGGACCCATTCATCGTATAGTTTGCCCAATGAATTTTGCACCATATATTCCACAATCCATTTTGGTGTAAACAGTTGCGTGACAACAGGAAGATCCTCTTTTTTGACAGCATTGTTTTTCAGTCCGCCTACCTGTTCTTTTTTCTCAGACATATAAAATTGATAAAGCCACCCGATTACTTCAACAACCTGAAAATCTGTTTCGTCTAAATCGGACACTAATCTATTAATTAGTGAATCCGCATATAACAATGATTTAGGCAACAATAATTCTGTAAAATCCTCAACTTTTTCAAAAAGGAACGGCATGATTTCGCTTAGTTCATTACATTGTGCAACTAACAGTTTTCGGAATGCTGCTTCGCGGTTACCCTGAGCCAATAAGATTGCTATCTCCTCTTTATTTACAGGTAAGTCCGTGTATTGGTATTCCGTTAAAATATCCGGATCCACTTTCCCTTTTGTTTCACTCGATAGAATCCGGACTTTGGAAGGGAGATAGTTGTGAACCTCCATAAAGCGGATCGCGATTAAACGATTAAACCAAGTATAAGCTACTTCTTCGATGACATTATCATAGCCCTTTGCCTCTATTTCCTTTAGCAATTTCTGAATACCCTTCCGAAAGGACAACGGAAATTTCTTATGGTTTATTTCAACGTAATCCGTGCCTGATCCAAGCTGAGGGAGACCTTTTGAAGTGATTCCAAAAGTCCCTGCCCGAAGAGCAATTTGATTTCGAAGTTCATTTCGTGCATAGACGGCAAATTCTTTTAAAGCTTTCTTGTTCATTCTCATCACCTATTTTCTATGAGGAGGTTAAGGTTTTCCCCTAACCTCTAATTAATCTTTGCCAATACCGTGCTTAACTGTTCATAGTTCACTACTACCCCATCATCTAAATCTAAAGCAATCCGCTGATTCGCAAGCTCTGCCAGTTTCTTGTCGAAATCGATAAGCTCTTCCTGCTGGGATTTGATAGTGGTCAGTTGTTTATCAAAGCGCTTCTTCATTGCAGCTGATAAATCTGGGTTTATTAAGTCCTGCTCCAGGCGTTTTTGCTCCTGCTGTAACTTTTCCTGTAAGTTTTGTATATAAGAGAAACGCATGGTTGCCAGCGTCTCTGCCGTATAACGGTGAAGATAAAATAACGCCCGGAATCCTTTTTTATTCCCTGACTCGGCCAGCCAGTATATCGGACGTTTTTGATAAGTTTTGCAGTGATCGGCATAAAATTCATCGAAGAAATAACGGCGCAGTCGCTCAACTGGCGTCTCATTCGCTTTCATGGTCAGCGACTCAGCTAGCCAGCGAAGATTCTCCGCCAATGTATCTTGACCGAAAAGAATCACCAACAACTCCTGAAGCCTCGTAATCACGTCGTCTTCAAAATACTCCGTATCCGTCAGTGGAATGATTCCGTCTGAATCCGGCTGGAAGGTTTTGTATTTGCTTGCATCCCACTCCCCGCCGGCATAAGACAGGCCTTCCACATCCAAAGAATAGCGGCCCATCATTAAGCCAAGGCAGTAGGATAAGAAAGATTTCGCATCACGTTCACGGTTTGCTAGTCTTATTGTAACCTCGTCATTCAAAACTTCCGGCGTTAGTTCTTCTTGTAGTTCATATAATTCGATAAATATTTTATTTAACTCAGTTTCATTTTGCTGCAGTTGAATAAATTGATTTTTTAAAAATTCATCCCAACTGGTATGTCGATTCTCTAAAGTAACCCCGTTTTTATTATTAATTAAATACGGATGTTTTTTGTAATTCCACGAAATTTCATAAGAGTCCCATTCGATACGAGAAATATTTATATTTTCAGATACAATTTTTTTAATAGTATCATTATTTTTTTCACTTAAATTCACAGGTATACTTCTAATATGGCCTACCTCATATTGGAGGGTCTGACTTACGAATTCCAAAAGATAAGTTGCGACTTTTGATGATAAAAATCCTAATAAATATAAAGTCTCAGAATAACCTTCTGGAAATATTGCCGATCCACCGTTTATCAAAACTATTCCTTCTGGTAAATATCTTGCTCCAAAATTGTTTGAACTTATTGCGGACCAATTAATCCCTTCCTTTAGGTTATACGCAACATTCCGTACAGTTGATCCTTCGAAGCTTTTTATCTCTTTACCATTATCCTTATAATTTACTAACAACCATAGATTTCCGTACCACTTCCTAAATTCTCCACCTTTTACACACGGATACCACTTTTTATCAAGAAACTGGTTTGTACTTACTTTTAATGTAGAATTATTTATATCAACCTCTGACCAAAATCTTAAAAATCGCTCGTTATCCCCAGTAGTCGTTCCTAAACAAGCTGTATATTGATCACCTAATTTAGGTAACTTTTTATAAAGGTTTCTTACCTTATTAGATGCCCAGTAAGAAATGGGAGCACCAGAAATATAATGATAATCAATTTGTGAAATTTTATATTCACATTCCTTGTTAAGGAATGCATTTTCCTTTTTACTGGAACTTTTAAAGTCCACAAGTCTATAATATTTGGCAACGAAATTTTCTAAAAATAAATTTCGTAAAATAAAACTTGTACTTTGTACAACCTCTCCGCCTATATCTTCAAAAGCTCTTGTCCCTAAATGTATCATATTATAAATAGTAAAAGATTTTATTACTTTGCGTCTTAAATCTTCATAGCTTTTTAAAAACATCCATGAATGTTGATTAATACAACCAATAAATCCTTCACTTTTAGCAAAATATGCACATCTCTCCATAAAAACTGTGAATAGGTCTGACTTTGAATTTGGATAGAATTTCTTAGTGTAATTATTTAAAGAGTTGTTCATCCCTTTTGCATTCATATAAGGTGGATTAGTAATTACTATGTCGAATTTTGAACTTAAAACTTTTGCTTGTTTAAAAATATCATTAATTAGAGATAGTTGATCAAAAACTTCAAATGACTCTAGGGTTTGCTCCCCTTCTTTTTCAAGTTCAAAAACCTTAAGAATTATTTTATCGATATTTAATTTTTCAGGACGAAGTATAGAACCATAATTTTTTGCATCAATAAATGAATTCATTATATATTTAATGTTAGACTCTTCCTCATCTGTTTCCCCGATTAATTTTGCTGCTTCTTCAATAACAACACTATTAGATTCTCGGATAGAAAAAATATTTAATTTAGGTGGATTCCTAAATATCCTTTTAGTTTTTCCCCGCGCTTTCATTAATAGTGCAAATGAAGCTAACTGGGCAGCTCGGTCATCGATGTCAATTCCAAACAAATTTTTTTCAATAATTAATGATGGAATTTCTTTTGATGAATATCCACGTTCCTCATAAATCTTATATAATAAATCAAATGCATATATCAAGATATGACCTGATCCACAGGCTGGGTCAAGGATTGTTATTTCCTCAGGTATTAAGTTCGGATTTCTTAGTAGTTCTAGTTTAGCCTGGACATCTGGAACTTGACCTGCGGATTCAACAAAATATTTCATTTCTTTTTTTATACCAGACTCTGGATGAGATTCTAACCACATTTGCCCTAGTGAGTTTTCTACCATATATCGAACTATCCAATGAGGGGTAAACAATTGTGTTGCAGCTGGAATATTTTCTTTGGTGATTTTTTGATTTTTCTTTAATCCGGCAAATACTTCATCTTTCTTTTCAGATATATAATATTGATACAACCATCCAATGACTTCTACATGTTCGAAGTTTTCATCTTCTAAATCTTTTCCAAGCTTATTTATTAACGAATCCGCATGTAATAACGATTCAGGTAGCAATAACTCCGTAAAATCCTCCACTTTTTCAAATAAAAATGGCATGATTTCGCTTAATTCATTGCATTGTGCAACTAACAGCTTATGGAACGCTTCTTCGCGTTTCCCTTGAGCTAATAAGGCAGAAACTTCCTCCTTATTTACGGGTAAGTCAGTGTATTGATATTCAGTTAAAATATCCGGATCGACTTTTCCTTTGGTTTCGCTTGATAGAATCCGGACTTTCGAAGGAAGATAGTTGTTGACCTCCATAAAGCGGATTGCGATTAAGCGATTAAACCATGTATAAGCAACTTCTTCAAGAACAGGATCGTAGCCCTTTGCCTCAATTTCTATCAAAAGCTTTTGGATCCCTTTCTTATAGGAGAGAGGAAATTTCTTATTATTTATTTCGACGTAATCCGTACCTGCAACAAGCACAGGAGAGCCTTTGGGGGTAATCCCAAAGGCTTGTGCTCGTAATGCGATTTGATTTCGAAGCTCGTTACGTGCATACACGGCAAATTCTTTTAAAGCCTTTTTATTCATCGCATTAAGTTCTCCTTTATTTCTTTATAATGACTTTCCCATGAGCCAATTGGGCTCGTAATTCTTTCTCCAGCTTTTTCAACCAGTCCATCAGGTCTTGTTCGTTCCTTACCTCATATTGTCCGGTCGGCAGGGCAGCGGACATCAACTGTGCTGCGGTTACCTCTACTGGTTCGATTGGGGAAATGGGCGGAGTAACCCTTGTATATTCTTCATACATTTCCCGTACTTTCTCTTCCAAACGTCGATAGTCGTTATTGGCCATTTGAGTATAGGTGTAAACCCGTGAAATGCTTTCAAGATTTTCCATCTGCTCTATACGATCCTGCAGTTCATCGAGTTTCTTCTGAACAACTGCCTTAATTTCATCGATATTCCCGTATTGCGATTGCAGGCTTTCCATATTGTTGCGGATGGCTTCCATCTGTTCAAGCTGTGTACCAATTTCTCGTTTAACAAATACGGATAGCCCGTTTTTCAATTGGTCGTTATAAATTGGCAAATTTGGAATCTGCTTGAACGGATTATCGTTTGTCAAAATAGAGATGATATTATTTTTTACTTTCTGGACTTCCGCATCGTGCTGGGCCACATCTAAATCATCATGACGTTCTTTCAGCAACCGGACACTTTCGTCAAAATGGCGAATGGCATTCCCATTGAAGAAGGAATTCAAATGCTGTACTTCTTCTAGCCATTCTTCCAAATCCTCATCTAATTCAATAAACTCATCAACTAAATTCTCCTGTTTGGAAATGGACAACAGCTCGGTAATGCTGTTCTTAATTTTTGAAAGCTTAATACCTCCCGGGTATGGGAATTGCTGATCCTCCCGCTGCTTGACTCGTTGCATCTCTTCAATCGGACTAACGAAATGCTGACGAACCTGTTCCCGAATGTTTTTAACGACTTCATCATAAGTATCGCCGATATCGTAGAAGTTAAAGAGCTCACGCATAAGTTCGGTTACTTCTTTTCGCAGTCTTGGTGGAAATACCGGCTGTCCCTCAACAATGACCTTTTCCCTTTCCGAGGCTTTGGTCAGACGTGCGATAAATTGCGGATGCGATACGTCAAAGCTCTCGTTTAAATAGGTTAGCTTTATTTTTTTATTAGCAGCCGCAACAAGTCCAGCAATATCATTTTCACTCCAGCCATATGGCACGGCTTTATATTTGTCTACAAGAGATTTCATCGTAATCATTTGACGGTGGCGGCTTTCTTCCAGGAACCGGATCAGCGTTTCAAACGCTAAATGATTGGCAAATGTGCCATCAAGTCTGCCTGGAAGTCCTTTTGTCGCCCATTCATAAATAACGTCGTTCGCATTTTTCACTGGTACCGGTTCATCGATATAGCCTAAATAGCTATATGTGTTACGAACCAAGATTTCAAAAGCGCTTTGCAGCTGGTTTTCCAATGACCCCTTGAATTCATAGTCCTGCCCCTGGATAAAATATTTGGCATGGGCAGCCGCTTCCTCAAGTGCCTCTTTCGCCTTTTTTTCAAACTCGCTGATTTGCTGGCGTTTTTCCTCGAGGATTCTCTTCTGCTTTTCAGTTAAGCTCGTGGAAATCTTCTTATTGGCATAAGTCTGAATTTTCTGGGCGTATTGCATCGGCTCAAAGAACTTTTCTGCATACTCCTCCGGTATATACATAATCATCATTCCCGAGTTTGCATCGGCACGGGCCTGCTCCTCGGAAATTTCACCAGTATACACCTGCAGGGTCAGGGCGTTCGTTCGGCCACCGCGATTATACGTATCGAACGCTTTATTAAATTCAAAATCATGTGTCTTTTGATAACGATAGGAACGTAACTGAACAACCTCTTCAAAAAATACTCTTCCGAGCACATCAGTGACATTCGCCTCATTCACATGCTCATTTTGAATTTCTCGGTTAATCTCTTGCTCATCATCACTTAAGAAAACAAAGGTCCGGTCGGCATTTTCCGCAATCAATAATTGCTGGCGCAATCGGATAAGTGACCTTGTCACCTGTTTTTCCAGCTCGTTTTTAATGCAATCGACACTGTCCACAAGGAGCGTGGTGATGTTCTCCACGGTCGCTTTGATTTCATCGATGCCCTTAATCATAAATAATACTTTTAATACTTCAATATCGAAGTCAGTAATGCCTTCTCTTCTCCCGGCTTCGCTAATCGTGGAAGACACACCGGTGCTTAAAAACCGTTTAACCGTTTCGTAAAATTGCGAGAAACGGGCAAGCTGGTTTGTGTCCTCATTCATCAGTTGGATAGCTACTTCCTGAAACGCATTCAACAGGGAGCGTTCCCCTTGCGAAAGGTGGGCACCCGCTTCCCCTTGGCGACGCACTTTATTAAAGACGCGCTGCAATAGTTCAACCTGATAAGGGACAAACGGATAAATAGCCGCATAATCATCAGCATTTTTATAGCCGTTCGGCAGAACTGATTTGTCTTTTTCGAATGTTAAGGTATTATTTAAGCTCTGACCAACCTGATCGAAGTCGATTTTTAAACGGTCTTCCGTCGCCGGCGTTTTTTCTAATAAACGACGTTTGATGACTTCATCTGTATTCGAACTGGTCAGGTGGATTTTCGTTGCAAACCGGCCTTGAATTTTGGAGAAATTCTCTGTTCCCTTCAATTTCGTTACCGCATCGATTTGCTCCTGCGAAGTGACGATGACCCAAACCTTCCCCTGACAATAATTCCCTAAATCCTCAGTAATTGTTTGAAGATTTAACATTAAATCGGAATCATCTCCGATATACTGGCCAATTTCATCGACTAAAAAGGTGAGACGGTAATTTTCCTCTTGGCTTTTCACGTGCTGGGCCACGAGCTGGGCAAATTCATCGGAACTTATATTGAAATTCTTATTTGCAGCGTTAAGGACAGCTTCTGCCGTATCCTTTGTATAGCCTAATTGAGAAAGGGCTTCAACAAACGATTTTTTCTTAAATAAAACACGTGCCCGGCTGTCAGCCCATTTCGTGCGATCGATTTCTTCAAAGCACTCGACAAATTGTTGGTAAACACCCTCTTCTGCCAGCTGCCGTTCCAGGTTGGCAATCCATGGCGTGGAGGAAAATCCCAAATATTCGTTGAACACCTTTAAGAAAACTTCAACAATGGTCGCTTTCTCTTTTTTGCCACTTGCTGATTTGGAATCGACATTAAACAAAATCGCATGGCTGTCAAAGTTAGCGGATTGTTGAAGGATTTGCAGCAGCTCTAGGTCCTCTGTCTTTTCTTTGAAAAAGTCAACCGCCCTTTTTCCATAAACTGTTTCGTTATTTAACAAGTAAGACAATATTTTGAGAAAGTGTGATTTACCGGAACCAAAGAAGCCAGAAATCCACACACCCATTTTAGTGGTTTGATGTTCAAAGCTATAAGCATAATTCTTAAAGAAATAAGCCATATTTTCGCTTATTTCTTTGGTCATGACGTACTCTTCTAATTCTTCTTCAATAACCCGTTCATCCCGCTGTCCAGCTTGGACAACCCCCTGAATTTCACGGTCAATTTTTTTCTTAAACAATTCTTTAATCGTAAAAGAGTCCTGTAACATACTTTTCCCCCTCCATATCTAAATAGAAAATGCCCGGTAATATCCATTAGATTCAAAACGATTGAATAGGCTTAATCCCTGCCCGGTATACTCTCCTGGATAAAATACGATAATAGGTGTACTCGTTACCCGTGCGTGGAGCTGATTTAAGAGTTCATGGGTACTCACCAACGTAAAAACACTGCCAACCCCCATAATAAATATCATTTGGGCATCTTCAGCCGCTTCGGCAATCCGTTCCACCAACTGTTCTTCCTCTATCGAAGGGCGGATGGCATCAAATAATTCTGCCGTCCCCTGTTCGGCTTCAAATTGCTTTAACCCCTCAAGGCCACCGATATCCACAAAAAGGTCGATGATTAACTCGAACAGGTTTAAAACTTTAATGTTAAGAGTCAATTTATCTTGATAGTATTTAATTGAATTTCTTACCATTAATTCATAAGCTGGATTGTAGTCAAATACAAAATACGGCACCTCGTTGCCTAAACCGCGCATTTTTTTAAAGTCTTCCTTCTGGATTTCCTCAAAAAACCGATTCAATTTCTGTTGAATTTCCACTTCCATCACCGTCAATCGTTTAATGTTAAAAGAATCATGTCTTTATATTGGGAATGCCGTTCCACATACTCCGTTAATTCCTTACTTAAAGGAATTGGCTTGATTTCAAACTCTTTCTCTTTTTTCACGAGCAACTCCGCATCTACCAATATTTTCAGCGTGACCTGCTTTAGCTTATTCTTTGTTTTCTCTGTCCAGTTTCGAACCTCATCGTACTGCTGACCTTTTTCCTCAAAAAAAGTATGCACATTTCCATCTGAAATGAAGTTTTTATATCGTTTCAGATTATAATGGACCACTTCTAGGACAAAATCATGCGGAAACCTGAAGCCTTTCAAAAAGGCATATAGTAATATAGCATTAGTATTAGATCTTGAGCCGCTTAACAGGATTTCCCGCAACCGGTCATCCAATTTTTCCGACCGTTTATAAACCCGAGGGAATAGATCCTTGATTGCAGCCTCACTCCGGCAATGAAATAAATTTTCATCAAAGACTTGCTTTTTAATGTCTAATTTTGAAAGTCCCCTTAACTGCAGATTTGAGACGATTTTTACTTCGTTTCTATATAGATGCTCGGCTGTAAACCCACCGGAATAAATTTTCATTTTCGTATCACAATCCTTACATTTCTACTCTTTTAGGCTCCTCTTCAATTCTGCCCAACGATGCCATACATTTAACCATGCGTAGAAATCCTGGCTGCGCTCCCGGTCATCTTCAAAGGCCTCCATCACTAATTCTTCCTCTTCATCATCAAACAATCTTAATGTTTCTTCTTTAGCGACAACCTTCATTTTTTCAACCTGCGGCACGGTGTTTGGATTAGTAATATCAGTAACCAGCCAATCCTCAAATGATTTTCGTGGCCTCGGCGGTGCATTTGGGTCACGGTCCTCGAGCAGCACAGACAAGCTACCGCGGTAGAACATGTGCAATTCGTGGTGGGCACGGGTTATCGACATATATAGTAATTTCGCATGCTGTGTTTCATCCTTGAACGTTTCAGCACTCACATCATGCATGATCACCGCATCAAACTCCAGTCCTTTTACTAAATAGGAAGGAATAATCACAATCTTTTCATGCAGCTCCTGTTTTCCCTCGGAAATTAATTGGAGGCTCCCAACGTTCCTACGTTTTAGTTGATCAAATGTGTCAATGGCATCCTGCATAGTTTGAGTTAAAATCGCAATCGTTTTATGGCCCTTTTCCTCAAACTGATTGATAGATTGTTTCATTTCATCATACAGTTCGCCGATACTAGCTACATTTTTAATAGAAGGAATGGCACCAGGGCGATTGACCGGTATAACTAACGGGAAATCGTACTGGCTATTTAATAATACCCTGTTAGCCATGTCCATGATTTGTCGTGTGGATCGATAGCTCGTTTGCAGGTGCAGACGCTTATATTCTTTTTCCTTAAACACATATGATTCGATCTCCTCCCACCGATCCAATCCATAGAAAGAGAAGATCCCCTGGCCGATATCTCCGAGAATGGTCATTGATTTCGCATAATCCTTAAGGAACGCAAGTTGAAATGGACTGTAATCCTGGGCTTCATCGATAAAGATGTGTTCATAGGATAATTTTTTTCCATTAATTTTCGCATGTAAATAAATAAGCGGTGTAATGTCTTCATAGGTAAATTTCTCTTGCTTCACCTGCCGCCCGCTTTTCAACATGAGACTTAACAATTCCTCGTCTAAATCACGATGGAATTTTTCAAATACTTTCTTTTGGAAAACAGACTTGTACATTAACAAAGCCGGAATGTCTTCCATCTTCTTCACGTATAATGATATTTCATGTTCTAGTTTATCCTCAAACAATTTAACACGGAGCTTTTTAGCATTTTCCAATGCCTCATAAACGGCTTTTCGAACTTCCCCTTCCGGAAGGGTTACCACCCAGCGGCGATACGAATCTTCGAATTCATCATCAATCCGGGCCTTCACCTTTCTAAACTCCGACTTACTCCAATTGAGGATAAAGTCCTTAACTTCCTTCATGCGCATATTTAGCGGGAAGGATTCCTTTGATTTATAAAATTGGTCGATATTCTGTTTCGCCAGACTCACGTCTTGATCAATAAAGATATCACCGTGTGGCAGCATTGTAATCCCTATATATTCAACAAAGTCATCTAGCATCTTTTTAAACCGAAGTGAACCTTTATACTTTGAAACCTTAATGTGGTCTTCTTTGTCCGGTGAACTTTGTACCATTACGTATTGCTCATGAAGGTCGGAAATATCATTCACATCTGTAAAATAAGTAGAAGCCCAATCGTAAAAAGTCCGCTGCTCAATTCCTTCAATTTCAATTTCCGGAACAACTTCACGGATATAGGATAGGAAGATTTCGTTCGGAGCCAAAATCAAAATATCCTGCGGACGAATTTGTTCATGATATTGGTATAGCAAATAAGAAATTCTGTGGAGCGCAATAGTTGACTTCCCGCTCCCGGCAGCCCCCTGAACAATTATTGTGTCCTTTAGTGGTAGCCGGATGATTTCATCCTGTTCAGCCTGGATGCTGGCAATAATATCCCGGAGCTGGTGAGCATCCCCAGTATTAGTGAGGATTTCTCTTAGATAGTCATCCATGTACTTGACTTGCTTGCCTTCCTCATCCTCGACAATTTCGCTTTTGCCAATATCATTGACGGTTACCACTTTACCGTCTTTCACGATAATTCCCCGCTTGCCATGAATAGTGATTGGCTGTGCATTTTTTCCTAATGTAAAGTTGGATTGAACTCCTTGATAGGCATTGTAAAGCTTGCCTAAATCCGTCCTCCAATCGACAACGACAATCTCACCGTCGTCGTCAATCCCTTTTTTCCCTATGTAGACCTTTTCGCGGTCATAATCATCCTCGAATTCGAGCCTGCCGAAATAAGGGTTTTTCCGGGCTTCTTGAAGCTGTCGGTTCTTTTGGGTGTTACGTTCTTTAAGCTGTGCCTCTACCTGTGAAGTCACCTGCCTTTTTAGTGATTCATCTGTTTTATGTATGATTTTATCAATTACCTGAAGTGTCTGATCTAAATGTCTTTGCTCTTCTTTAACAGCTTGAGTCATTTTTTCATCATCACCTTACACCTTATTCTACTATAATTACAGACTAATTGATGGCTGGCAATAGTTGTAATTGTAAATGTTTGCATGGTTGTTAAATTCATTTTACCATTTTTGGGGAGTTGAAGGTTACCAAAAATGGTAAATGTGGCCTACAGTTAGATTATTAGTTTATTTTTTAGATCCGTTTCTATTATAACACCTTCAAAAGCTAGTTATTGGGCATCATTCTACTAATTTAACTGTATTTTTAGCCACAAAAAAGGTGAATTAGGAAACTAAAATAGCAAAAAGCACCTAGATTGGTGCCTTTTCCTCTTGATAAAGATTAATGTTATTCACTAAATGAAATGGCAAATTGTGCATTTTCATCTTCATAAATCCACTCCTCAAAAACATCCGGGTCATTGTCTTCATATTCATCCACCAACACCGTCATATATTTCTTGATTGACTTCATAATATCCAGTGGATAAGGCAGAATCGTGTGAAAAGGATAAGCGATGTTCAGTTTCCGCATATGATGCGTTAATGTTGCCAAAAGGTCCCGTTCTTCTTGATTCGCAGTTCCAAGAGGAATGAATTCAACGGGACGTTGGTGAAGTATTTGCTCACCTGGGTATTCAAATTTTTGCTTGCGTAATGGCGATTGCATGTTATCAGGTCTTTGACCTATAGAATAGTAAATACCTGCTGTGTCTTTAAACAACCCTTTATTTCTATTTTCCTTTACAATACCTTTAGGATTGATTCGGTATTGTGAAACGTCATCTGTCGTATTTACCCTAATTACCCTAATCCTCTCGGTGGCGTCGGGATGTTCCAGTGTAAATGGCAACTTGTGATAATCAAGCAATGGGTTTGTCAATTCTGCCCATTTTTGATTTCTTAATTTTGCATCTAGCAAGATCACAATATCAGATTCAGATTCAACCAAGCAGTTTTCTATTGCTCGTTTAAAGAACGACATATATCTCTTATATGAATCATTCTGTTTTTTTGCCCTATCTAGTAAGGAAGATAAGGTTAATTTCCCAGATGCAAGCAATGCTTCATTAACGGATAACCACTCATTTTTGCCAAAAAGTCTTATTTTGACTTCATTCTGATGAAATCTAGTTACAACAGGAAGAAAAACTTCCTTTTTGCGCCCCTTTGGGGTTCCTTTAATCATTCCGAGTCCTAAATAGATTGTATCTTCGTTTAAATTACTGGCTCTTGCCGGGAGAAATCCATGATCCATTAATAGGTCAAAAAAACTGTTCACAATCCTAGATTTGGCTTTATCTTCACCTTCCTCATGTTCTAACGGATAGATAAATTGTGATACCCTGCCGGCAAAGGCCAAACCATCTCTGTCAGCTTTTTTCGGGTCTGTACCAGATTCATAATTCTCCTTTAATCCGATTTCTACTAACGACATTGTCGGCAAGTCATTCCCCGTTTCAGACGCTGCCATTTTCTCTATCCATCTTACTCGCTTGTCATATGCTTTACTGTCTTGACCTGAATCAAGTGCTTCAGCAAGCTTTCCTGTATGGCGGGAGACAAATTCCAAATTTATGGCAGGCTCTGCATTTAACCGATAGGTGCCATCAACATTTTCAAAAATAATTTCTTGTAGTAAATAAGTATTAATTGCCTGATGGTAAAAATCCTCTTCACCCCAAATCTCAAGTCTAAGAATACTTCCAGGAGCGAATGAGTGCCGTAACGGGAATCGCTCATTTCCTATCGAATCATTACGACTCAAAATATTGGTACACGGTTTTAGTGGGCTTAATTCTTCAAATATATCCTTTACAAGATCGAACAACGCCCATTTCTCAGGCAAGCCAATCCCATTGACAACTTTGCTAAGATTATATTTCGATGTAAATATCAAGTCGCTGTAGACCGCAAATGCCGATGGATTAGTACTTTCCATAAATACCATTGGATCTTTTATTACTTGTTCCGGTTGGAATGGACATCCTAAAAGATCAGCAAACAAGGCATCAGTGCCTTCTGCCCAGGCAACCTGTCCAGATTGTTTTTTATATTTTAATTGTGCATAAGACAATGGTTGCAAACAATCGCTAGTAAAAGGGTCTTTTATTGAAATTAATATCGATCCCTTCCGCTTGTAATGGACATCATTTAGTTTCTTAATACCTCTTTGTAAGATTCTACGGATACAAAAGCTTACATTTAAGATGGATGGTTCCGGCAATCCGCCCCTTGTTTTAAGTGAGAAACGAATCACATAGGAAAATGCTCCGCTTTTCTCCTTATTCTTTACTGGTTTAGACATGCACTCATGATTCCCGTTAAAGTAAACATGATGGAAAATTAGATTCCTATTGGTTCCGTTTGATAGTTTTAAATTACGGGGCTCCGAAGCAAATTTTCTAGCCATTAGCCCCGGAATCCAGCCATACTTCCATTCGTCCTTTTTATACTCTTTATATAAATCACCCATTCTAGACGACTGCCAAATTAGAGGTGAATTTTGAATTTCAAATGGCAGCTCCTTAACAGTGCAATCATTTTCTTTCGCAAACCAGTTTAAGCAAATTAACTTGATAATTTCAGAATCTACCTTTTTATCGGCAAGCAGCCACGGTTCATTCGCTTTCCAACTCACGTGAAAAATAGTTGAAAAAACTCCTTGAAGCTTCTTCCCTAAATTTTTCGGTTTCCATTTTAATTTGTAGTCGTCCTTATCAATTTCCAGGAAATTTCTCCAGCTAACAGGGAAATGTAAATAAAAAACTTCTTCGGTTTCAAAAACAGTTGTGTCTACCTCAAAACTAAATAACTCCATTACATCATTTGCCATGTCTAAAAAACACCCACTTTGTTAATAGTTCCTATGCTTCTGGAAAACGGACCGTACAGACTTGCAAATAACGGATCATTTTCACTTTCTGACATAATTTTCTCCCAGTACTCCAGCAATGAAGGTTTTCCATTTGGTTTTTCCATGTATTTAGCATCACAATAAAACACGTGAGCATCCTTGCCGCCACGAAGCAGTCGGCCAATTAGCTGCCAAGTTGGGATAAAGGTAAACCAGGCGAGAACTGTTCTTTCTTGGTTGGTAAGGATTGACCAATAATCAGGCTTACGGTACATGTCCTCAAACTTCCCCCTACTTTTTTTCCTTATTTTCCGCATTGCCTCCGCATAGGTTAGGTTATTATTTGCAATCTCTTCAAAGTAGAGAGGCAAGTTCCCGTGCAGGATTTGCACAAAATAACTAAGATCATTGGGAACCGGATATGGTCTAATTAAGAAAAATGCTGAGCCAAATAAAGCACCATTTCCATATTTATCCATTATGTTATACCCGCGGCTGATTGCGAGCATAGGGGCAACTAAAATATCGGCATTCTCTAATGCAAATTGCTCCACCCTAGACCGCGGAAACCAAATTTCATTTTTCTTATCTTTTTGTGATAATAGCCGGTATCTTCCTTTCCATTCTGGAAACTGTTCCAAAGCAGCCCCCACTATTTCTACATCATCATAGGAATTGACGACTAATAGGACCTTCCTCTCTTCCTCTATTTCCTTCCAATAATGGAGTTCAGCTCGAATTTTTGAAACAATTTCTTTGATAATCACTTGCAAATTGCTATGCCTTCTCCCTTGTTGCTGAACTCCTGATACCGGTATTAACTTCTCTCCGTTTTCAGGATCCCTAATTTCTATAAAATCTTGGGTCAACCTTGATGGTTTTCGTGAAGATTGAATAAACCATTGCGGTTCCACCTCGATATGGTAGTGAAGTGATTTTGGTGCATAACTTGTTCCCGAAAGGAGGATGACCGTAGGACCTTTCTTCCCATCCGCTGCTTCATAGAGATAGGGCCACTCGTTTAATAATTGTCGCCCAACTGCCAAGTATTGAATGATTTTAAATTCTCCTGTCTCAATTCCATCCTTTGTTTCATAGCGGTAACCAAGCATGACCCCTGTCATCGCCTCTTTCATGAAAGGTCGAAAATCCTTTATTTGTGTTAATAATGGAATTTCTACATTACTATTTAGATAGTGTTGAACCACTGGGTAAAACTGTAGGATCCATTTCATTGCCCGTTCAATATGAGCAAGGTAGACAAAGAATTCTATCTTGCTATAGATTTGAGCTGCTTTGTTTTTTTCCGGAATACTGCCTCCCAGCTTTGTAATCCAATTATTGATTAATAACCGTTTATCCCGTTGCGATGACAGATTAATCAGTCCATGCAGTCGGTCGTCCAAATTTACAATACTAGAATAGTTGGAATTCCGTACAAACTCTCTCATTTCCTCTGCTATTTCTTCCTGTTGTTTCTCATCATCGGAAAGCTTCTGACTAATTTCAAAAATTAAATAATTCAAGTAGATTACCTTATTCATTAATGATTCTCGTAGATTGGTAGACTTCTTGATTTCAGCATAAAGGCTCCAAACAGATTCATGCAGATGGTCCAGATTTTTTCGCCATTGCGTAAGCAGATCATTATCTGCGAGTTCATAGTTCCCTTGTAAAGTATCATTTAGCTGACCGTATAATTTTTCAACCAGATGTTTTGGGTTTCCAAATGCGGAATGCTCTTCGAGAAAAGCTTCATCAAACTGTTTCTGAACTTGATCAGCTTCATCAACAAAAATGACATCCAGTAAATCATACATTGCCTCATATAGTAATCTTTCTAATGGGTCAATTGAAGCAGGCAGCCTGCTATTTAATACTGCGCCAGGAGTAGTCACCCAAACATCCGCATCCATAAGTTGGCCCCATTCCTTGTATACTCCACAGTAAGAGGTTAGCGGACATTTTTTAGGGCTTCTTTCATCCTTTTGTTTGAGCGATTTACATGGATAATGCTTAGAACCATCATTATTTAAATCTCCTGCTAATGCTTGAATGGTACAAATATCGGATAAATGAGAAAGCGATTCGTGGGCAGTAATTTCATTTAAAGAATTAATGGGGTTGCTTAATAAATAGTTTTCTAGGTGTAACCTTCGATTCCCACGCCCGACTAATGAAACTACTTTCAATCCCAATTTGCTTAAATCGCTCACTCGTTCCAAAACTTGGGCGACGTTACCCTCAAGAAGGCCAACTTTAGCCTTTTTGGTTTTTACAAGCCAATAAGTGTTCATTGTTCTAAATGTCGACTTTCCTGCAGCGAGTCCTCCGCCTATGTGTTGGACCCCTTCGTAAACAAAATTGGATTGTTTGCTTCTGGATTCCAATTTCAGTGGAGCTACCTTGTTCTGCCACTCCATTTTCCCATTACCTATAATGTTATCCATTTCCTTTGCGACTTGCATCCAATCAAAAGATAGATCAAAGGCAATAGATTTTTTTCACGATAATGCGGCAAATGAGTATTCGTAAATACCCATTGGCTTGGAATTTCACCTTGAAACTTTTGTTGAATATTATCCTTTAATCTTGTATAAGAAAATTTTCCCGCTTTAGCAAAGTCGAGATCAATAGTTTTCCTAGCCACCGGGTGTCTTAAAATATTTTCATAGTCTTCTTTACGGTTTGGATCGAATCTTGGGGTCAAAAAAGATATTACACCCTCATCCGTTCTTTCTATTAATCTGTAAATTGATGGAAGTTCAAAATAGTCCTCCAATTCCCTTTCCCAGTGGGATTGCCCAGTAAATTGCGAAAAGATGATTCTTAAACGGGAGAGTATACTTTTATCGGCTCCTAATGGCACAACCGGTTCATCGTAACCAGTAAATATTGACCATGCTTCTTCCAATTTTAGATTTTTGTCTATGAGATGGCATCCTACTGCCATTAGTTCGACATTGATAATCGTGTCCGTCCAATCTTCTATGTCTTGTATCTTTTTTAATCGTTTTTTTATTGGAGCTGTTAACTCATGAGCCGTTTTCCTCATTTTAGCCTCCATTCAGCCTCTTTGATGGCTTGTTTTTCTGATACTACTTTAAAAAGTGTGTTCTCATTATTTTTTAGGAGCGATTTAACGGTTTCTATATAGCCTGGAAAGAGTTTTACCCGGTAATCGGGGATAACGTACCATAACTCATCTTCTAATTTATAAACATTCCTATTAATATATTGAGCCAGTTGAAAAGGGCTTCGATAATCCTTGACGTCCATGAGTATCCTTTTGTCATTAGCCTCTGCTAGAATGTCATATTGGTCAACATTTGGATATAAGGTAACCAATAGCCCTTTTTTTCTTAATTTTTCTGCTAGCCACATCTCAGACATACCTGGCAACAAAATGTATTTTTGAATTCCTGGAGTTAGCCTAAAGAGTTTCTGGTCCGTTTGTGGAAAATGTTCCAAATCCTTAAAATCCTTCAAGGAATGGCAGATACTTTCTTTGTTGCAACGCCAGTGACCATTTTTCCACTCCAAGGTCCAGCCGCAATGTGGACATCGCCTGTGTTGGTCCGCGTTTTCCATTTCCTCATAACAAGCGTGGAATAAATTGGCCAGTTCCACATCATTTAACTTACTTTTAAGCTCATATATTTTATAAAAGGGTATAACTGCATGTTTTGGATTTGATAAAAAAGTCCTGATTTCACGATATTTGTTATCTAAGGTCAAATCCCGACAATAGAGAAGGATTCGTTTCATAACCGATTGTTCATATTCATCGGGAGATTGGAAGTCTTCAAGAAAATCTTCTGCTTCGATGGTGACCCCTATCTCTTTATCCAGCAGACTTGCATCTGGGGGAAATAAATTTTGCATGTTGGGGATTCCCCATTTACCTGATGGCCGCTCCAACAACCTTATAAAGTTAGGCAGGACGATTGGCGGCTCCACTCCTGTTTTGGCACACTCTCTGATAAATAACCGCTGCCCTTGGTGTACTTTTTCGGGGACTGTTTCTTTATTTTCTTCCCATTTTTTTAATCCCGATATTAAAAGAAAAAGCAGCTTGTAGGGTCCTTCCATAGTAAATTCCTCCATATGTATTATTTATAGATATTTGTCCATCTTAGTGACTTTTCTATCATCTCAGTCCGAACTTCTCTTGGTTCGATAATCTCTGCATCCGGACCAAATTGCATAATCCATTTTATGATCTCACGTTCGTCATTTACGGTAACCTCAAATAGCAGGCTTCCATCGTGGAGGTCAGTTAATTTTGGTGTTACATTAAATTCTTCTTCCTTAACATAACGAGCAACATCTTTACTAAACTTCACCTTAAACCGAATCAGTTTTTCTCCACGGAGAATTGACCATGTGTTCTGCAAATACTTTTCCAAGTTTATATCGTCTTTTGTAAACTTTTGATTCAATACCTTAACATTATGGAACCTACTTAGACGGAATGTGCGAATTTCATTACTCTTATGGTCGTACCCAATAATGTACAATCGGTCCTTTCGCGGCGTTAAAAAGTATGGATCAATCTTCCTCGTTGTCGTTTTATTTCTGCTCTGAGTATGGTAGGTTGCCTCAATTGTACGAGATGACAAGACGGCATCACTAAATAGAGGTAACAGGTCGTTTTCTGTTGATGTTGTAGATGGCTTCTTCCCACTCTGAATTACCCTTGATATATCTGAAAGTAATGTTTTTCTTTCTACTTGTTCAGCAATATGAGTAGCCATTACTTTTTCATAGGCGGATATAAAAGCCTTGGTCTTGTACTTTTCACTTAGTAAAGCGGGGAGTAATGTAAATGCTTTTAGTTCTTCCTCATCCCAATTCAAAGGATACTGTTTAAAATTTCCAATAAACCTATAACCTTTACTATGGCCTTCGTTGGTTAGAGGAATATTCGCTGCACTTAGCACCTCTAAGTCCCGATATATATTTCTCTCGGAAGTTTCGCAGATTTCGGCCAATTCCCTAGCCTTTATCCCTGGAGAGGCTTGAATTTTATTAATAATTGTCAATAATCGAATTAAGCGTTCCACAGATTACGCCTCCGTTTTGCCAGCTTATTACCTAAACTTGCATTTATTGTAACACATGTTTATGACAACATATTGTCACGGAACATTTGTTTTGCAACTAAAAAAACTTGGTTAAAAAGCTTAACCAAGTTCCTACAAAGTTCCGTATTTAAAAAACCCTTTTAGCATTACCAAATTACATGCTGTATATGTCATTCCCCCCAGATACTATTCACACCCCTCAAACCCCCATTTCGTCACAAACCCACTCCGACTCCATATGTTTATTTGGATGCTTCTTGCCAGATTCTCATTGTCTTTATTTAGATTCAGATATTTATAGGGTGGATCCATAATATAGCCCACGCGTGCCAATCCTTCTTTTAACAGCGTTTTCTGAACCGACTTCCCATCGAAATAGACATAGGCCAGCAACCTCCCGTATCCATCTCTTCTATTTCCCGGCTCCACTTCCAATGTAAGTGAGCCGTTCTTGACCAGCTCGTTATTCCGTTCAAACGCTTCCTTGGCATAGGGCTGAACACACATGCCCGGCTTTTTCGATTTCGGCTGAGTCGATTAACAAATAGCGGACCGTTTCAATTTTTCCCATTAATCTTACTTTGATGGTATCGCCATCGATTGTTTCCAGTAAGGTAACAGGGACTTTGCCATCTGGCAACAATCCCACTCCTGATTGACTGTCCCCTTTCTTCTGCTGATGGTTGACACTCGGATAATTCTGTTCCGTCTCTGGAAGGTTTACCATGAACAGGGCAGCTGCTGTCAGGAAGGCCGTGCCGGCTAGTTGTTTTCGCATAACCTGTCCCCCCTAATCTCGCACCCTCGTATACTGTTGCATGCCATCATTTCCATCCGGTCACGAGATTACTTACCCTTCCTTACAAAACGAATCATATATGCTGCGTATTTTCGGGTTCGTAATCGATGCTGAAACATATGGAATCAGTGAGTGATCCATTACCCTTCTAAACTCAGGAATCCTGTCACGTTTCACTCCTTCTAGAAGCGTCCATTTCCCCCAATCCTTAATCGCAATTTCGCTAGTTTTAGGATTAAACCGGATCATCTTGTATTCCAAAGCGAATCGGTCTATTAATGCTTGAACACGTTCAATCGAAACACCCAGTTCTAGAGCCATAAGTTTTCTTGCAATTTGATAGATTCCAATACCAGTCGCATGACTATTCGTTAGCAGATAAAGATAAAAGAATCTATCTTCTACACTCATCTGTTTCGAAAAAAACGGATCTTCCCAAATTTTAATATTAATTCCTCTACGATTTCCCATACATAACACTTCCCTTTTCATTATTTTTTAAAGCTCTTTTCTAAAACATTATTGCTTTCTGAAGCTCATATGGCTCATTCTAAAAAATAGAGGGAGAAATTCCCCTTATTTAGCAAAATGGATGTAAATTAGCGGAAATAGAAGGAGGAATTTCCCTTATTTGATATTAAACCGCTAAAATCGGGAGCTTTTCATTGAATAACGGAAAATCCTCCGCTTATTTTTTACTCTTCCAAGGGGCCGAACCCATAATCCAGCTTTTTCGCAGAGTGGAGCTGATATAAACCACTACTTTTCTTGCATAACAACAAAGTTTACGAAAACAGCCTTTTTTTAAGAATTTCCGGACACTATTTGAGGCTACTACTTATGCTTAGAGATTAACGAACGCCCCATATTGCTTGTTAAACCCAAGCTCAATGGTCCCGGTGGGTCCATTGCGGTGTTTTGCCAGGATGATTTCCATCCTGTTTTTCTTCGACGATTCACTCGAATAATAATCGTCGCGGTACAAAAACGCGATCAGGTCGGCATCCTGTTCAATTTGCCCGCTTTCGCGGAGGTCTGAGAGAATCGGGTGTTTGTCATGTCTGGTTTCGACTCCCCGGCTTAGCTGCGATAGGGCGATGACGGTGACATTCAGTTCCCTCGCCATGGTCTTGAGGGCACGGCTGATTTCACTGATTTCTGCCTGGCGGTTTTGATAGTTTTTTCGATCGCCCTTCAGGAGCTGCAAATAGTCAATCACCACGAGCATCCGTCTTTGCTCCCCGTAGGCTCTGCGCGCTTTGCGGACCTTCGACCTAATATAAGCCACATCCATTCCAGCCCGGTCAAAGATATGCAGCTGCAGGTGTGACAGCTTTCCGATTCCATTGGCGAATTGTTCCCAATCCTTGTCCCCAAACGACTGTTGGGGATTCCGCATTTTGATGCTGTCGATTCGACCTGTGCATCCGGTCATTCGCTTGATCAGCTGCTTCTTGGACATTTCCAGTGAAAATATCAAGCTCACGTCCTCTTCTGCCGCTTGAAGTGCCAAACTTAGCGCGAAGGCCGTCTTTCCCATACTTGGCCGTGCCCTGATTATCATCAGGTCGGAGGCTTGAAATCCTCCTGTCAGCCTGTCCAAATCATGAAAGCCGGAGGAGATTCCTACGAGTTCGCTCTGATCCTGCTCGCACTCTACAAATAGCTCCACCAATGATGAGGTAATCTCGCCCGTATCATCGTCCGTCTGACCTTCTTCAATACTCATCAGCTCATGGATTCCATCCCTTACTGTTGTATCACTATCCTCACTGGCTGCCTGGTACATTATTTTTTCGCCAGCTGCGATCAGCTTTCGTTTTTTGTCGTACTCCTTGACCAGTTTTTCATAGGTATGGAAATTGGCAATACTTGGCACACTGCCTGTCAATTGGGCAATGTAGCTCATACCGCCCGCGTTTCGAATCTGCTCGATCCCGATTTCATCGAAAATGGTCACCAAATCTACAGCCTTCCCTTTTCAACTAGGCTGCGAATGCCTGTATAAAGGAGCCTAAGCTCCGGAATGTAAAGTTGCTCCGGAAGTAGATTACATTCTTTGACCAACTCACTATCGAGGAAAAAGGACCCGACAAATGCTTCTTCCGCTTCTTGATTATAAGGTTCAAATGGTCTCATCCTGCTACTCCCTTTAGATGCCCAATAGCTTTCTGATATTGGCCAGTTCTTTTTGCATGACATCGCTATTTGCAGGCACATAATGACGGGTAAGGATGACCTTAGTTTCATCGGGATTCGGAACAATCCCTGGAACACTGGACTTTATGTAAAGCTCCGACACTTTCGGCGGAAACGGCGATTGCCGCACATGTTTTAACAGATTCTCCTCCACGTCCACAAACGTAAGGTCTTTTAGCGCATCGTGCCAAAGGTTTACTTTCTCTTGATCAAAATTAAACTGTTCATAAAACACCGAAATCATTTTCATTAGGGCAAACGTTTCCCGCTTAATCATCTAGATCAAAATCCTCCTCGGCTAACTCTTTTTTCCATGACTTTTGGTTGCGATAGGCCTCAAATTTCGACCCAAATAATGTTTCCGGCCGGAGATATTTGCACATGACCGGGTCCTCCAGCCATTCTGCCGCTTTTAAGTCGATCACTGCTTTAAAATCCTCCAGGGTGAACCCTTCTCTTGCCCTTGCTCGAATCAGTTCCTTTGTTTTCGGACTGCTTGGCTTGTAGGCTGCATTTGTTTTTTCATTCAGGTAGTGAATGACTTCGGCAACCGGTATTTTCTCTGCTGCTGGTGTTAGTGTTGCTTGCTGTTGTTGTACGTATTCGTCTATGTTGTCATCCAACAACTCATATAAGTCGACCTGCATGTGGTTTGGATCTGTTTCTGTTTCGGTGGTCTCATCCTCTGCCGGTTGAGGTTCCTCTGAAGGAGTCATTGGCTCCCCTTCTGTCAGTTCCTCCAACCTTTGGTAATCGATGGTATACCACTTGGTCTTATCCATTTTCGACCGATTCCAGTTCCCGGATAGCAGCAATCCTTGTTTTTCCAGCGAGTGAATCGTACGTTTAATGGTGCTTTCAGACCAGAACGGAAGCTGTCGCTGCCAATCTTTATACGTGTTGAATATCCACTTCCGGCCTTCAATGACATGTCTGCTACCATGAACCCAATAATGGATTTGCTGCAGGATGACGGCTTCGTTCAAGCCAATTTTGACTGCCAGTGATGGGATAATCATCACCGGGTTTTCGTTGATCAATAATTTACTCACCCTATTCCCCTCCTCCTTTTCAATCGCCAATGGACTGGTTCGTCGTGCTTGAAGGGCTGACCGATGCATCGGCTCAACCACTTCACCTTCTATATATCGATTAGGGCTTAAAAAGGACAGGGTAGTTTAATAATTTTTTTTTGAGTTTTTTATATTTGTAGATAGGATGTTTTTACTTGCGGACAAGCGGGTTTTATTTGCAGTTTCGTATTTGCGGGAAGAATATATATTTTTCTCTGTTGTATTCTCTGAAGTAATCTATGTGTTATTCTCTGATATTGCTTAGTTCGGGATGGTTCCACCCATGATGCAGACTAGATTCATGTAGGGGTCATGTTAAGACGAGCATGGCTCATTATATATCCTATCAATGGTCTAAAAATGGTGTCAGTCCCCCAGCACAAGCAAATATTTCTTTCATGCTTTCTTAAGGTTCCGTAAACAAAAACAAATGTTCAATCGGCATCATAACATTCTTATTGAGTAACGTTATAGTAAACTGTCAAACTGAAACGATCAGTTTGAATCCCAAAGAACCCTATATTAAGATTCGGGCCCCGCTGATGACTTTTGTAAATTGAAAAGAGGTATAATATATAGATGAATGGAAATTGGAGGAGTTATGATGTTGGTCAAGGTTCAAGTTGACGGAAGTACGCCCAACAAAAAGAAACTGAAGAAAAACACTCACGAGATATCAAAAATTACATATAAGAGTCTGGGACTTGTTGAAAGCGCCTTAGAGGAGTTTCTTCAGGAAAATATTGAAGTATTAACCCAAGAAGAAGATTACGAACTCAAGATTATCGGTAAACAAGTTCGCAACAATGCGAATAAGCGGACGGACTTGGTCGGAATAGACAGTAATGGAAACGTGGTCGTGATTGAAATCAAACGGGATGAAGATGATATGAGGACTCGAAGAGATAACTTCGAATCCCAAGCCATTCGCTATGCCGCCTCTTTTGCCAAAATCACCAGTGTCCAAGAAATTGTGGAAAAAGTGTATGCCGATTATTTAGTTCACCATGAAAACGTCAAGGAAGAAGAGGCCGTTGAAATTGGCATTGAGAACATTGTTGGGTTTTTAAATGATCACGAGGCATTTGATAACTTTAATGCCGATCAACGTATCATATTAGTCGCATCGAGTTTTGACCCAAGTGTCTTATCCGCCTCCGCTTGGTTATTAACAAAAGGACTCGATATTTCATGCTTTGAAATTGCACCTCAATTGATTGAAGGGGACAATGGTGATGAGTACCTCCTAGAAATCAAGAAGCTGCTTCCGCTTGGATCTGATGACGATTATTTCTCAGAAATATTGACGAACGAAAACAAGCGGCCTACAGCCCGAAGACAATCGAGCTGGACGCGAAAAAGTTTTCCAAAACTCACCCACATGCTGGAAGTGGGGCTTGTGTCGGAAGGCGATGAGATTTTCTTCAAAAACAAGGAGAGCGAGTCCCTCGGAAAGATTCAAAGTGGTAATAATGTCGAATTTAATGGAAAAATTATTTCTTTAAATGCATGGGCGAAACAATTTGCACCAAGCGGTAAGGTCAATGGATATGATTATGCGGTTGTAAAAGAAAAGAACAAGACATTGTCGGAGATTCGTGCAGAAGGGTACCACTTATTTGATGGAATGGGCTTCGATCCAATCGAATAGGAACAGCGGAATATCTTTAAGAATATTAAAGCAATAAAACCCAGCCTATATGTGGGTTTTATTGCTTTGAATACGCTTAGTGTCTCATAGTAAATGATCAATAAATTCTATGTTTTACTTTATTTACTTCTAGCCAAAAATCTGAGAATTACTCTCTTTTCCCAAATTAGAAATTTATCAAGTAAACCTGTTCCGTTAAATCACTTCCAACTGATCCCGTTCCTCAATGTTTTTATAAAACGCAACTTCTGCAAATGCTTCATACTCTTCCGCCATCTTTTTGAATTCTTTCTTAATAGTTGAAAGCGACCCTTTAGGGACAATCTTCAAGTCCCTGTATCCCACATTACTATAACGGTAAGCAAGCAACCTTGCTCCTAACTTCCAAACCTCTAGTCTTAGGGTTCCTGATCCGTTTAAAAACATAATTTGCATTCCAGTTACGAATTCCTTATTGTCTATTTCATCAAACTGTACCTCAGCCTCTACATCTAACAGATGGGTTCCAAAGGAGGTTGATAGCAAAGCCCTGTTTAGGTACAGATTCAAAGCCCCCTCCACTATTCCCCTATCTGTCCGTTGTTTAGAAATATAGAAAGCAGGCATTGTCTGTGGTTCTCCTGACTCATCGTAGGTAATCTTTTTTGACTTTTCCCAGTCAACATATAGGCCGGACCGTTCAAGATCGACCGCTCTTGCCGCAATATAATCGACATTTGGCAGCCGTTCCATCGATAAAATCATCCCATTATCAACTAACAGTGATTCCAGCTGTGTAAAGGTTACTACCTCTTTGCCGCTTTCTGTTGCCAGTTTTACACCATCTTCGATACTCCAGGACCGCGGCAGTAGGGACGGTTTGGCAATTTCATGTATGGATGAAAGGGATACAATCAGGTCAAACGTTTTTGCCGAAAAATGATTTGCTGCTTCGGTAAAATCCAACTGTCGAAACTCAATATTTTGCAGCTCCAATTGTGTCGCTAACTCTTTCGCGCAGTCCAGCGCTTTATCATTTACATCTATCGCTACAACTTCTGAATCTGGAAATAATGTTGCATAAAAACAGGATGCAAACCCATTGTCACAGCCAATATCAAGGATACGCTTTGGATTCAATTCCTGAAACGTCATCACCCATTCAAAAAACTTTCGATACTGATCGGTAGAATAACTGGATACATCTAAACTCAATCTAAGATATTCATTTTTTCTACGATAAATATTTGCGTAAATATTGCCCCCTTCATCCATACGATTTTCCATCATTCTGAGGATTCGATCAACTGTTCTTTTAGGATGATTCTCGTATAAATAAGAGTCAAACTCTTCCAGATTTTTATGAGTCGGCATGTTCACTTTTTCAAAATATGCTTGGATTTTCGCTTCCATTTCTATTCCTCCCGGTTCTATCAATCATTTTTTGAGTGAATAAATGGGTGCAGATAAGTTCTCAATTATTAATGAAATCAATGAAGGTACCGGCTGTATGAAAAATCAGCCCCCCAGCACACTAAACTTTTAACGTCCCAGGGGAGTGACCCTTGTACTCCATGAATTCAAAGTTGTCAGTTGTCAACTTTATTTTAAAAAGCTGACTTTTTTGCAAAAATTTATTTCTTCATATACTTCTTTATATATTCAATCATCGGCTGTTCAAATATCTCTACATCTTCTTCGACTTCAATCTCCGTGGTGGAACCAAATCCACCAGGACCAATAAAATGTTTCCCGTGCAAATAATAAATTGCAGATTGGACAATAAGGGTACCGTTATCAACTTTCAATAAGTAACCAAGTGAACAAGTTTCATTTAGGTATAAATCCTTTACCGGCTTTACGTCCTCCGGTACACCACTATCCTCGTCTTCCACTTCTATCTCATAATCGTCAATATCGATTAGATAATAAGTTTCACCATCTATACACTCAATTTCTCTTTCCAAACCTGGTTGCGAAAAATTTACATACAAATAATTTTGTACATCTACGAGATTTTCCATGTAATATTCAAAGTCGTACACATCAATTTCATCTGACCAGCAGTCATCTAGATTTTCAATCACTTGTACGGTGGGAGTCATGATTCCTTCACCGTTTTTCTCTGATTCCTCAAGAAACGCTTGTAATTTAAATTTTTGTAAGTCTATTTCCAGTTTCATTAAAACCCTTCCTTTTTGACTAATAATTTGTTAGTATATCTCTTTATAAACAAAGCTGTATTAGGCCAATTTTCATTTTAAAGTATAACATTGCCCAAAAAATTAGGCCTACCAAAAATGGTAAACCTAATTTGCTATGTCCGTTTTAGTTAAACTATTACTCGAATTTTTGTTAGCCTTTATTATAAAAGCACGCCAAACCTACTGTTTTAACAATACCGTCTCAGTAACAATCCCTTCATCCTCTGCCTCCAAAATCAAGTCCTCTATGAGGCTTTCAATGGTTTGGTTAAAAACGTCCAAGTCCGTTGCAGGTGTAAGCGGGATTAAACTGATACTTCTCCCCTCTTTCGCTTCCACATCTGTGTCGCCCCATTTTTCTGGGTAGAGGACGAGAACCTGATGAACGGGGCGGAATTTTTCCCAACGTCTTTTTTTATTAAAGATAAAGGGTGAGCGAACATTGTCGGCATAGCTTGTTAATTGGCGCATTACTTCGCTTCCCAATATGGCATTCTTGTTCCGGTATTTGGATTCCAATAAAATCGTCCCGACGAAAATATCTTGGATGTAAACATCGATCCGAATGTCGGGGTTATTATTTTCTGCCGTTGTGTAAATTGGCCTATCCAGCTGATTCGTATCGGCTTGGTTGGATGGGATGATCGCATCATATATAACCGATAGCCGCAAATCGTCTTTTGTCAACTCGACGGTCGTGCCTTTCGGAATAGTAGGAATCACAAAAAAATTGGCTCCACCAAAATCTCTATGATCAAAAAGCCAACCAGAAGAGTATGTAAATCCGTAACGGCTTGACTCCAAAGTTTGCAGGACTTTAAGATAACACCAAATTTCATATAGATGGTCTGTTCTTTTCCAATGATATCTCCAGTCTGGATGCAGTGTGATGTCCGTTTCCTCGGAAAACAACATCCTGTCCATTTGCAAGATAAAGCGATATCGCACATCCACGTACATCATGGTTGGAATCATTTGTACCCTTCCGTCGGAAAGTTCCTGATACCATCTGCTTGTCTTTAAAATGGTGAAGGCGCCTTTCATTTGTGCTGCTCGGTCCCGATACCCTCTTAATTCTTCTACATATTGAACTCTTTTTTCATATGGAATATAGGAGGAAAAAGCTTTTGTGTTTCCCCTTGTTAACCGTTCAAGATTACGATCTACTGCTTCAATGAAATTCCTTAGCAACCGCAGCCATTTTTCAATAATTGCTTTAAGGATACGGTTTTCTGGCAGATTATAGTTCACCCGTTTCTTTGGTGATTTCACGTAATTCGTTGATTCGGGATGCCTTAATCTGTATCTAATGGATACATCATCTACCTGCGCCGGGCGGTCAACATGCTGAAGCTGATATTCCTTTATTAGCGAGAATCTTACCCTTTGGGATAAATCCGCCAGAATGGCTGATATTTCCGCAAAATGATGGTCCAATACCCTGAATTGTTGAAGCAATGTCGGATCAAGTATATCTTCATCCATATGATAAAAGGCGTTCTGCTTGCGGACGACGTCATGTGCAAGCCCTTTTAGGAAGCTTTCCACTTCTAAACGCATAACATTAAGCTGCTCATCTGTTAAACGGTTCGTAATCACCTTGACCAGTGAAAGATAGGTTTTATTCGAAAAGACTACCTTGACACAATAAATTCCTGGGATATAAGGATAATAACCGGGACTCTTATATAAAGTAACCTTTTGGCCAGCCTCGATGTAAGGTTCCCCTGTTATTTCGTCTCTCGGCAGGGCTTCCCCAGTAAGGACCTCTAATCCATCCATATACAATCTCGCATCATCGTGTTCACACTTAAAACTCAATTCTAATTCAACAAATTCCCGTATTTCCAGGTAGCCATGTACCTTTTCATCCCAGTCTTCAAGGTTTTCAACAAAGCAGGATAAAATTTTTTCTTCATGTGAACCATTTCCATAAACATGAATGAATGAAACCGTAAAATCATCCGTCCTACATGGTGTAACCATTAAACCTCAGCTCTTTCGCTTTTTGTTTGATTACCTCTCTGCTCATTTTGAAATCGGAGACCATTGGGTATTCGTTAAAGATATCCATTAACTTGCCAGTGACGACTTCTCCAGAATCCCTTTCATATTTTCCAATTAAGTCATTCAATTGGTCCTCAGATCCCCTTACCTTGGTTAAAACACGCTGGACAAACTGAAAATCAAATGCTCTTTCACGATTCACATATTCCTGTGACGGAAGATTCTCAAGGAACACGTCCATTTGTTTGACGATACGCGGTCCTACTCCTACCTGTCTATTCGCCGATTGCATAACATTATGAACGTCCCAGAGAAGCGCTAGCTCCTGTTCTGAAAGTGTTACGGTCCGATTTTCACGCATAAATGATTTATACGTTTCAAAATCTAATTCCTCACTGCGTGCTGTTAATCCCTTTTTCTTTTCAGGCATCTCTTTCATATTTTCAAAAGGCATCACCGTTAAAGTGATCACATTGGCTCTATCCAGTACCTTATCTGAGAAATGATAAGTGGATTCATCCATATTCACGGTTCCTACGAAAAACACGTTATCTCTGATCACGATTGTCGGCGGATATTGGGCGGAATTATAGAGCCGGCTTTCCAAGTCATCGTTATAAAGCCTTAACACTCTTTTCCCCGGGTCCATCTCGAGAATCGATAAAAATTGTGAGAAGTAATGTTCCACTCGTGCCAAATTCATCTCATCGAAGCAAATAACAAATATTTTGTTGGGTTCATCCTCTGCTTTTCGTAATGCGTTGATAAGTCCTGAGTCTCCAGGCCGGTAAACCATGTGCATGGTATCTGCGTAACCGATTAGGTCGGAATCGGATGTCCATGAGGGGCTGACAGGAATAACCGTGAATTGTTCTCCCTTAAGTCCAAGTGAGTGACTGTAAACCTCCACCAGTTTGCTTTTCCCCGTTCCGCTCATACCGGAAAGGATGACTAATGATGAAGATTTCATCGACGTATGAAAGTTTATGAGATCCTCTCTCTGATACACCAAGCCCGCATCCTGTGTATTGGTATATAGCAATTTTAAAAAATCTAGTTCTTTTTGATCTGTCATCGGAACAGTCGCGGCAGCGTTCACTCCTTCAGAAATATCCGATTCCAAATCCGGTTGCGGTGTTTGGACTGCTTTTTGTTCCTCTTTTGCTGTTAGTACATTAGGTGTTGTATTTACTGCCGTTGCAGCAGGTGATTTTACTTCCAATTCGCTTTCTGTAACGGGTGGAATAGGCGTTGCGTTTTCAATAGCATTGGTAATATCCTGATACGTTTCAATCGGTATAAAAACGAGATTCCCGATCGCATCGCTGAAATAACACTCCTCCAACCATTTATCCTGAAAGGAGATCATTTTAAGTTCGTCACTAACATCGAAACTGAAACCACCATGCGCGTACTGGTGCCTTAGAAATTCTCCAAAGATAGATAATTGTTCTTCTTCCTCTTCGTCAACCTCACGCCAAACCACAAAGGATGGTGTGTCATCACTCTCATGGGAGATGTTATCGATTCGTCCAACAAATTTTTTATTAGAGAGTCGGAGTATAAACTCATCCATATTTTTCATACCATGAACTTCTTTACTAAATATCGGTGCAGGGATTAACCGTAATCCTTCATGGAAGCTTGGCAGCTTTGGCATGACACGGACATTCAAGGCATTATATACCTCTTCATGGTTATATCTGATCCGCCTTTCTACTTTAAAAACGAATAAGCGATCCCTTAACCATTCACGCAGACTATTCTTTCTATTTTCTTCGGATTCCAGAAAATCGTCTTCAAACCCCCATCTTTCAAGATCAGAGTAAAAACATGTTACCGTTTTAACGTTAGGAAAGCTTTCTGACGGCTGCGAAATAATCCGGACTGTAAATTGAAGACTATTGTTTTTATTGATAAATATGGTATCTCTATAGGGCAGGTCAAACTGATCGGGCTCATCTAAAACTCCAACTAAATCACTATCCCAGATTTTTGTGCTCATTTTTATCTCCCCTTTTTGATGTAACTCTTCATCGATGGAAAATCCATAAATTCAACAATTTTTTGGTTATGTATTTTTTTTATTTTCTTTTTCATCTGCGGCGGAACTAGATAACACATAATCCAAACTTCATCAAAATCTTGAAAGACGTTTTTTTCCAATGCCTCATTTATGTCTTTTGGTCCGAACACATGAAAAATAGGGTCCTCAGATTCTTCCGTTAATTTATTTCTAGGGTCGCCGACTAAGGCAATGTGGGAAGGTTTTTTTGCCCCTTGATCTTTTGCTGACTCCACATCCATCCTTGTATTAGAGCTAAGTAATAACGCATTTAAATGCGATATCTCCGCTTTTAACGTTTGGATTGTTTCTTTTAAACGTCCTGTTTCTGCTTCGGCTAACGCAAGTTTTTCATTTGCACCCGATACATTCGATTTTTCCCTGCCCAAATCTTGTTGGAGCTGTGCTCTTTCCTTGGCCCATTGCTGTTTCTCTTCTTTATACTTGTTTTTTAATTCCGTATACTGTTTCTCCCATTTATCGATGGTTTTTTGAAGCTTTTCATTTTTCTCCTCTGACTTTCTCTTTTTCTTTTCCCACTCCAATTCCTCATCGGGTTCTAAGGTAAGCTGGACCTGCTCACTAGATGCATTTTTATTGGTAACATTTAGCTCAGAAATTGAGTTTGCTCCATGCTCTTCGAGTAAGCTATCCTCTAATTTCCTTGCTTTCAGATGGTGTAGCTTTTCTTCACTAGAATAAAGGACACCCAAAATAATATGGAGGTCTACAGAACACTCCTCGTAGAGCTGTTTAAGGCTTTCTACCGATTCCTCGCGAAGGTTAATATCTTTGCCATCAGGATTTTCTTTGTGATGGAATGTATCATAAAAATGTTTGATCATATTTAGGTTTTTCGGTTTTAAAGCTTCTAAAATGGCCATAGACCTGACTGTTTGAATGTTATCTTTAGTTATTTGTCGGAAACCCTTTACTTGGATCTTCCAAATATCAATTAAATCAACTAATTCTCCATCCGGGATGGAACCCAAAACCTTTTTCCAAGCCTCCCTGCCCACTGTTTCCCCTCCCATTCACTTTTTTATAAATTAGGTGTTATCACTGAATGCTGATTTCACTGTGCTTGAAAAATAAACGGAGAAAATTCGCTTAAATTGGGAAATACCGATATTTCCTTAAAAATAAGGGAAGTTTTTCCTCTTATCTAATCAAATTCTTTGGATTTTGTCTTATTTAGAGCAGTTAATCGAAGATTTACGCTTATATCTGCGTCTTAAGCTTCCTCTACATACATTAGCCGAAAATTCTTCGCTTATTAATTCTCATACCAAACCGAAAATCAACAATTAATATTAACAGAGCCATAAATCCAAAAAATTTTACAAACAGCCATCCTTATTTGATTTCGCTGAACACAAAAACGAAATGCTATATGTGATGTCCATTATGCTTCCATTTTTTTTAATACTGTTATTTTTGACTATATCTTGATTAATATGACTAGATAATTTCTATCAGGTATTTTGTGGGTAAAGGGTAAACTTTCCACCTTTTATAACCAATTTTCATATTATAATTATTTTAGAAAACTAATGAAGGGAGTTAGAAGAGATGTCAAGTATCAACAAAATCATTTCAAATCTTGAAAATGAACTGCAGCAGCTTTTAGCCCCTTATAAGAAACAAATTAACGAGCTTGAGAATGAAAATAGAAAGCTACAAAATGAAATAAAGATTCTGATGGACGAAAAAAATAATCTACAAGAGCAACTTGACAGTTTATATAGAAGGAATTCAACTGTGTCGGCTGATAATCAAATTTTGGAATCAACCAATCCATTAAGCAGTCCGGTTACTTTTGAGATGATTGATAATCTATTTATTTCCTCTTCGATGGAAAATTCATTATTTTTGCTTTTGATTTTTAACCATTGTGTCGAAGAAAACGACCTGGAAAAGATTCATTATATTCTTGAATTACTGACTCATAATCCTAAACCGTTGCTCCAAAATGACGAAGGAATAAAAAATTTAGCTGCTCGAATTTATGATGATATTATCGTGTCAGGCGATAAGGACAATGAACTTCTTAATAAGATTTTATTAAGTTTTTTCCAGCTTCTATATAACCTTTTCAACACACAGCATAAAATTTATTTAACCGGATTTTTAAATGAAAATTATTCAGGTTTATTGGATAGTGCGCTTTATTCAAATGAACCGAAAATTATTATTCCGTTCTTAAAGCTTCTGATGAAATTTGAAATGGAAACTGAACTTGAGGATGTACTTTCCCACATCATAAGAGTAGAATGGGGATTTTTGGATTATAACCTTACGAAGGAGGAGTTTGCCTTTTTCTTATGGTACGCCTACCTCTTTGACTTGGATCAGCAGCTCTTGGATAGATCCGAAGATTGTATTCGATGGATGGATGAAAAGGAAAGTGTTTTTCAGTTATATTCATTTCTATATGACGCCATTAATAATCAAAAAGCGGATGAGGAACAATTGGGCGATCTATGCCACGGCTTAAGACAGAGTGGTCTTTTTAATGAAAAAGAATCTCAGAAAATAATCGATAAAGTGCGTACCCATGTGGATAGATTTAAGGTGATGAAACCGTCCTACATGCTGCCGACCTATTTAAAACCGCTAATCATGGTCGGTAATGAAAAACTCAGAGAATTAGTGCGCGATTTAATGCTACAAGAAAAACGAGTCTTGGTTCCTTTTTATAAGGATGAGGGCGTTAACCTTTTAAGCGGCGGTTATGCAGAAATGTCTATCTACCTGGCTGAATATAAAGTGAACAAAAAGAAGAAAGAGAAGGCTTTTGTAGATTCTAAACTGATAGAGGAAATTCACAAAAGAAGCTATCCCGAAAAGTTAAAAGTCGTGAAGTATAGTCCTAAGGACATCATACCGATTCAGTCGAAAAACACGGTCGAAGAGAAAAAGAATGATTCTTTCCAATGGCCAAGTACGGAAATTAATGAAAATGCTCAACATGATCATCATGAACAACCACTGCTAAACGAATACAGTGAATTAAAAAAGCAGGGTTATCAAATTACCGGTCTTACTCGCTCAACACGGTGGGCCATCCTCCAAAAGGCAGTCCCTGTCTTAGGATTAAAAAAAGTGGCATACACCATCGCTTATAATGTCCGTTTAAGAAAAGGACAAAAAAATGGCCCAACTAAATTTAGTTATGACATCGGTGAATGGGAATATGATTTGTACAAATTAAAGAAAACCTATTATAAGAAGGACTTTACTTGGCCGAGTTATTAAACATACTTAATAAACCGAATCAGCAGCATCCCCTAAAGGTGCTGCTGATTCGGTTTTATTATAAAAAATACATTATTGCAATCCAATGGAACTAAATATAGAAAATTTATGTGGCTGCATTAAAAGATATGGGTAAGTTATTTACAATAGAAAAGAAACGTTTGGAAGAATTAAAAAGCCAACATCCTGGATAAGTCTTTTTCTATAGATGGTTTTGGGAATTGCTGAGACATCTATGATATGAATCCATGCAACTTTATAGGTTTTGATTACAGCCACATGAATGTACCACGTCTGCCATGTTTTCTACCATCAGTTGCCATGGAATTTACCACTTGCTGTCAACGCATTTACCAATAGAAAAACTTTAGAGATATTGAACTGAAGAAACCTAATCCTCCTATTTTTACCGAGGAATTAGTCTTTTGTTAAGCTTTCCGTAATAGCGCCAGAAAGTGGACTACCAGCTTTTATTGCACAGTATCGTTGTACTGCGCAACAACTAAATCTGTTGTTATTCTTCTTGTTAAACACAAGCACCCGTTTAAGTACATTCTTTCACACAGTTAGCACAAATGGTAAGTCAATTTTGTTCTCTCGTTGCTTCTATACCAATATTTCTAAAATCTTAACTTTATAATTATAAACTCCTTAAGAAGTTAATGAAAAAAGCCGCTACAATGTTTAGTGGCTTTTTTCCAAGGTTATCAATGATGTTTTTATGCTGCATGTTTTGTTAATTTCTTTAATACTTTAGTTGCTACTTCTTTTGTTGCTTCAGGATTTTTAACCATTGTGTATATAATTCCTCCAGCAAGTCCTACTATAGATACACCTGCAGACACTGAAATAATAATTGCTGGCTTACCACCCAATTTAACCGTTTTGTTAACATGATTATATTCTGCGTAATCTTTTTCATTTTTGTTATTTTCCATTTCAATCATCACCCTTAGCTATTTGATATAGTATTTCTTGCAATTTGCTTTAATCCAGAATTACTTTAATTACTGTTCCAACAATGGAGATGTTTGTCATGTTGGAAATAGAACTATAATTACTAATGGATTATTTCTTTATCAATTTATTGACTATATTTTCATCCCACGATAAAACTGACCATGTGCGTCTACAGAACCCTCCCTCTCCATTATCTTTTTGCGTCACTTGGCCACCAACTTGCTTACCTAGTTCCGTTAAGGACCAATTGCCTTCTTCGCCATCGAGGAAGCCCTTGTCTTTCAAAAGCAAATATACTTCTTTAACTGTCATTCCTAGTTTTTTTCCAATCATTCTGGCAGACATCCTCATAAAGCATTTACCTCCTTTAGTCTCTTTTATGTTAATACGTTCCTTTGCAAGAAAAAGTTTCTATTCTCGTTTTTCTGCTGTTTCTTTGGGTTATCTAACATAATAATAGCGCGAAGTTTCAGGTTGCACAAGACTTACGAAAGGTATATAATTCATCACGAACGGAGGTTCTTTATAACATGGATGACTTATTAAAAGAAAAGGCAACGTACTGGAAAATTAGATTAAAAAAGTGTATGTATGCAGGCAGATATACTCAAACATCCTTTGCTGAAGCCTTAAACAATAAATATGGAACTAGTTATGGCCAAAAAGATGTTAGCCGATGGTTGAATACAGGAGCCAAAATTAAAAATGGAGAAGTTGGCTTTCCAAAATACGATACTATGCTTCTAATTGCAGATTTCTTAAGTGTAGATGTTGGCTATCTCACTGGTGAAACTGATGAGATTTCTTTTTCATTAGAGAAGGCGTGTTCTTATATGGGATTGAATGGCGAAGCGATAAAAGCCATAAGAGAAATTACACACCCTGAAAATGAAGCCTCCTACATGAGGAAAGATATGAGAGAGTCTTTTAACAAGTTTCTTTCAGCAGAGGGCTTTCCTAATTTTTTTGATAGGCTACATGATCTTCACCTTACATCTATATTACCAAATCAAGAGAATCGCGTATTCGACACCCAAGATAGTGCTATTGACAACATCCGTGGTGTAGAATACAAAGGAAAAATTGCACGATATGAATTGAATGAAGCTCTGGTATTACTAGTTAATGAATTATACCCTAACCCTCACAAATAGATTTGAACATAAAAGAATGAATAATATAACTTATATTAGATTATTCAAAGGTTTCCACCACAACAAAATACCAAGATACCTAGGAAGAACTATGCTGGCATTTAATTAATCATATTGAACGTTGCCTTTTGTGGTTTTTGTCATACACAATCAATTATTCAATTAATAAGGGCATAAACCCTTTATGGTTCTATGCCCCTTATAGATTAGCTTAATAAACTTCTACCCGTTTGTTTAAGTGAAATTCATCACAAAATCTTCTAAAAACAGAGGTTGTTTATTGCGCAGTAAGAGTCTATTGCCCAGTAGTTGTTACACAAAAAAAGAGGCGTAAGACAAATTGACTTCCGCCTACTTCATATAACGTTAGCTATTGAAAAGGAACAATAGATTAAAAACAGGCTTTACATTTGCTCCATTCGTTTCTTGTAACTCTGTTAGCCTCTTGTTCTAACTCTTTATAATCTAAGGAACAAATTTTTTCATAATTTGTCCTTGAACCTTGATGTTTTGACGTATGTAATGTGTAACAAGTAGCATGATGCATTTTATTCATTTCAGCAGTACCGAAATGATTAAAAACATAACCTGGTTTGTTATCAAGTAGCCATTTCTCATATCCGTTTTCATCCTTATAAAATTTATATATCATTTGAACCCCTCCTCCTTTAATTGATTAAAAATTTCTATGAGTATAAATGTTAATTTAGAATATATTAATTGCACTCATATACTATAAGGACCTTAAGATAAATTGTTCGATATTTATTGAAAAACACCTTTAAAATCACCTCTAAAAGGGAAATATAAAAAGAGTGGTTACTTCTAAAACCACCCTTTCTCTGTGTAATTTTATAAGCCTAATGACAATCACCCTTATTGAATTAGGTACCTTTATGCTGCTCACGTTTTCTTTCGTGAGTTATCTTTGCATACCTAAGTGTGGTCATCTGGCGAACTGTGACCTAACAGCTCTTGAATAGCTACGAGCTCAGCTCCATTATTTAATGTAAGGTTGCAAACGTGCGTTAAAAACATGAGGGCTAACTTTGTCTTGAGACCCGCTTTCTTAGCTATTATTCCTATTTCTCTTTGAATACCTCGTCTAGATAACATTCTATAAGGTTTTCTCTCTGTAATCATTAGGGCTGTACAGTCATCTTCACGTTGTTTTAAGTATTTATATAAATGATACATATCTCTAATTGAAAAATAGACTTCCCTTTGTTTATCTCCTTTACCTATAACTAATGTGCTCATATTATGTTGGTTGATATAAACTTTATTTAATCCATGAATTTCAGATAAACGACAGCCAGTTGCATATTATATTCCAAGCAAAGCTCGTTGTCTATCTGTTTCACATGATTCTCTTAACATTTCCAGCTCTTCGATTGATAATGCTTTAGGAAGGCGATATTCACCTTTCGGAGCTTTTAATTTTGTAGTTGGATCACGTTTAATATATTCTTCAGAAGCTAACCAACAAAAAGCTCTTTAAAACAGATAGCTTCTTTCTAATTGTGCTCATTTTTAAGGCTCCATCTTGACTTAGGAACAATCGGACATCAGCAGTAGCAATGTCCTCAGACTTCTTTTTTACGATATCAGCAAACATACTTAACTCTAATAAATAGTTGTCTAGAGAAATAGAACTTAGTGCTTCAAATCGTTTAGCTGATGTAAACAGATGTATCGTATCCTCAATATCCGGATGAACCACGCTTGACTCAACTTTTTGAATATAATACTTTGATAGAACAGTAGACAATTTATTTTTTGTATGTTCCACTTCAATGTTAGGATACAACTCTATTAAAGCTGCCACTATATCTAATAATATTTGCCCTCCTAAGTTCACAATAATCGACTCTCCTCAGTTTTTATAGGTAAACCAAGGATTGCCTAATTAAGTGCTAAAAATACTTAAATTATGTATAAGGCGATTGAATAGTAAAGTATTCTCATTCACTTTTAGCCTGTAAATAAAAAAGACAATCACTTAAAGTGTAATCGTCTTTTAAATGGTTAATCTAATGCCAGTATTGATGTACTGCGCATTAAATTACTTTATTTTTAAAGTTGTTCTTTTTCAATATAAGCATCAGTTCGTTCCATAAAATATGAGGTTAATCTGCTTATAGTATCACAATAAGACATCTATTAATGATTTATTGAACAAGTAAGAACATCTGTAATAAGTGGTTTTATATAATCAAGATCCCTTACGTTTTTTAATTTTATATCGATTTGATTTTGTTCTCTGTCTTTTTTATCTGGATAAATATCTGTATATCTGTATAGTTCTGGAATTTCGACTTTATATTTATTAAAGATATCATCACGCTCTCCACTATTTTTTGTAAGATGAAATAATAATCGATTTCCTACTGTTGAAATGGATAGGAATTTTTCATTACGGTTAATAATCTGAAACATAATTCCATCCGAAATGTTACACATAATTGGGTTATCTCTAGTGTGGAGAGTAGTTGAAATAAAGTTAAAAATCTCTTCTGCTAATTCTTTTTGATTATTTAATTTTCGAAAAATTTCATCTTTAGTTTTATACTTAGAACCTCCTTTTGGAACTTCTAAAATTCTATCCAACTTTACGTCAATATCTTGTTTATTTATCCATTGGCTTTCTATTTCTAAGTCTTCAAGTTTACTAATTAAGCTTTGTTCTATTTGCCTGTTAGAAATTAGTATGAACCTTGCGTCCTCAGATGATACTAGTTTCTTATATTCAATTATCTGTTCTATTGCTTTTTCATCAACATATTCCTTTACTTCAACAAATAATTGCTTACCATTTTTGTCTTCAAAGAGTATATCACAACGTTTTCTCGTGTTACCTATTAATGTTTCTCTCTCAATTAACTTAAGTTGTTCTTCTATAATGTTGTGACAGGCTATAAGTTTATTTTGTAGTACGATTTCTTCGTTCTTCATATTTCCCCCCATATCCTTCATGTATATTTAAAAGTTAATGAACTAATTTAATTCCATAAATTCTATAAAATCTATCAGTTCCCTTTATTTTTAGTGGATATTTTAAAAGTTGGGGCTGAAGGAAAAGAAACAACAGAACTTTCATCATACTACTGGTATTATCTAGGGGTATTATCTTTAGTGGGACTTATAACAATATTGTTACCCAATACTGCCATCGAACATTCTGTTCAAATCTTTTGAAGATGCCTAGAATTGAGGAACTTAGATGATTTGGGTCAAAGAAGACAATCACTTAAATTGTAATCGTCTCTTTAATCTTTTTTGTATTACCAGTATAAGTAAAATAAGAAAGACGATCACTTTAAATGTAACCGTCTCTTTGATGCATATTCTATTACTAGTATCGTTGTACTATGCAGTAGTTGTCAAACAAAAAAGTCAGAAGTAATTTCAAACTTCCGCTTAAAATTTTCTAACGTTAATTATGTTAGGCTTAGACTATGTTGCCGAATATCACATGTGTTTTGATAGAATGGTGATACTGAAACGCGTAAATAATGGTTTTGCGTAAAGATGCAGCTCCTAATACCAATCCACCTAACCAATTTCATTTCCAAAAAGATCGTGCTCCATTTTATGACCATTAACATCTCTTGAACAAATGGGGCAGTAGACATTCCATTGATTGCCGACTTGCACATTGTAATTACCCGATGGATATTTTAATAATTTTACCTTAAATTGCGGATGATACTGCTTTCTATATTTACAAACATTGTTCACCCAAACTTCATTACATGAGTCGCAAAGATATGTTTGCTTATAAAAATCGTCAATCACCTCTGAACTTTGACCACAGCTTGGACACATATTGTGCTTACCTAAATAGAAGTGAAAAATTCGCTTCAAATAGGTCTGAATGTTCTCAACTTGACCTGGCATTGCTGAAAATTGACTCAAGGAATAGACATTATCCGTATCAATATTCCAATTAGTTGTATGTTTATCAATATGAACAAGGGCCGCCGTTTTCATTTCAATATTGTGATTGGCTATTCGTAAATATCTTCGCCCTGAACGTTCTAAATCTTTTGCAAGTATGTTCGGACTAAGAATTGTATAAGGTTTGTACTTCGCATCAAGCGAATGAGCGTGCCAAATCGATTTCTGGTTTTTTCTAGTAATAATAATGTAGTCCGGTTTGACACTTCCTCCATCATCAATGGTCATCTCCGGTTCGTAATATAACACCATTGTATCCTGCTTCGATGAAAAGATTTGTTTCCATCCACTTAACGATTTATGCTCATCATAATAGTTTACAAGTGAATCACTTAAACCTTTTGCTTTAAATTGAAGTTTTTGAAACTGATGTATAAGCCTGAAAAGAACCCAAATTTCAAATAAATTTGGTGAATTAAGTATTGTTCTCTCAAAATCACGCTCTCTTGGTGTTAATTCTGGTACAAGTTCCATTACTTTTTCATATATTTCAAATACAGGTCGATATACATGATGACTACTAAATAAATGAGTCCAAATCGGCTCTTGTTCTGTCACATCAAATAAAATATCGCTTAGACACTCATTAAGCTTCTCGTTACAATGCTGCCAAATTTGTTGTCTTTTTTGCAAAACGTTCAAATCATCGTCGATTTGTCGCTTACGCCTTTGAATTGTTTCAGCAACGCGGTTATCACGCTCTTTACCTAAATTATTTCCAGTTATATCCTTTACAATAGCCGCTAAATCGTTGGATATAGCTTTTTCAGTAATAGATTCTTGGAGTATTCGTTCACGGATTTGTTCTAGCATCGCTTTGATCATCTGATGTTCGGGTAAATCAACGACTTTTAATGTTGTTTTGACCGACAACTTCTCACGGTATGGGAACATAGCTGATTCTAGGATTGTTTTTGCATCCCAATTTTTGATCTGTTGCTTCATTTGCTTTTCTCTTGTCGTAATGAGTGTCTCTGCCGGACTATATTTGATTTGCTGTAGCCACTTAATCCATTCATCAAATAATTTTTTAAATTTTTCAATAGGAAACAGACGAATTTGCAAATCACGAATCATGTCACGGTCGTCTTTTTCTGCAAGCTTAAATACTGCTAGCTCTTCAAACTGTTTCTTCACTTCCATCTGCATCATATAATATTGTTCAACAGAAAGTAAGCTGGGTATGACTTTGACTTTTTCGGAAGCTAACTTCTTGCCTTCCTTGCTATAAGCTATAATTTCCCATTCGCCACAAGCATTTGCACCAAATAAAGCATCCTTTGATTGTTCATAGCCATTTTCCATCCATGATTGCCTTTTTTCGTACCAAAGATCTTTTTCCAAAGCTGACGTACAGAGATGAATTTTGTCCCCCCATGAATCTTGAGCAATTACCTCGTCAGCACCTTGAATTACTACACCGATACGTAAAAGCTTTCCTTTTTCACGGGTGTATTCGTTCATAATGTAATAGCGCCCCTCCCTAGGTAATTCTTCATACATTTGGACAAGTTCTTCAGCATATTCGATTTTACCGATTAGTGACGGTTGCTTTTCTTCTTTAACATAAATACTTAATAGTTTCATAACTATCACCAAAAACGAATAACACGGTCATCTCTAAGCATTTGTTCTAACTTTTCAGCCGATCGTGGATAAGCTTCTATTTCTTGTTGGAATTGTTTTAAGCACGCAATACCCTTTTCATCTCGAGTAGATAGCTCAATACGTGGCAGTATCTTTGTAAAAATCAATTGGTCAAAGTATTTATCAAGTAAAGCTTTTGTCAATTTATCTTTAGGAACACGGTCTAAATAATGAACGACTTGTTTTTTTCCTCTACTATTTAGAGGGGCATTTGCAATTTCGTCTAAGCTTTGGGATAACTCAACGAATGCTTGTGCTTCCTTTTCAAACGCCTGTACCTCTTTATAAACCGCACTAAACTCATCTAGAGTTACTTCGAGGTGACCTGTAAGCTTCTTAATATTTAGCTTTGTTGCCAATTTCGTTTTTTCTTGTTTATCCATATGGTTAATCTCAATAATAAAACTTCGATCAATCACTTTTGGACTTAATGATTTTACCGTATGGTCCATATTCATTGTTCCAATAAAACGAACGTTTTTGGGGATTTCAAATTGATACGGATAACTATATATTAAGTCACTAGCATTTAGTAGCTCTTCATATTTGGTGTTTGGACTATTTTCATTTAACAGATGCTTAGCCTGTAAAAAATAGCGCTTATTATAGAGCTGAAGTCTCGGTTTCTTCTGTTCGCAAATACTTAAAAACTCAGAAAAATAATATTCAACATGAGCTAGGTTAATTTCATCTAAACAGATTAAATGCAAATGATCAGGATCACTCGCCGCATCAGCTAGTGCTTCCATAAATGGTGAGGGCACATAGCATTTATCAATCGGGTTAAAATAGCCAAGAAGATCTTGCGTATCGGTCCACCCAGACTGGACAGGGACCATTTTTGCTTTAGCCCCTTTGATCGCTTGGGCAAAATGGGTAACGATGCTTGATTTACCTGTTCCAGAAGGTCCGGATAAAATAACCAACGTGTTTATTTGTAATGCTCGTAAAAACATCTCGATGACAGTTTCATCATAAATGAGGTCATCTTCTGAATTGTGATAGATAAGGCTTTGTAGAAGTTCTACTGCTGTTTCAGCGTTCCATAAATGAAGTTCACCGGTTTCCTCTTCTGTACTGTTGTTTTCTAGTTCTGTGTAATTTTGAATGTTCTCAAGTATTTTTTGCCACTGCAGTTGTTGTTCCGTTAATTTCTCTTTACGTTCGGCGTAATCAAATTCTTGTCGTTCTAGCTGTTCAAATTTAGTACCCAATTTTTCAAACTTTGCCAAAAGATCCTTCTCTACTAAATCATACGTATCGAGGAGTTTCGTTACGATAACTTTTTCAGCATCTCGGCCAAACAATTTTTCGGCATTTTCGGCTAAGATCGATCCGCCGAGCCGTTTCAAAGTTTGCATAAAAGATTCCTCGACATCTGTATATGTTTTAAGATCTGGTGTTATTAAATTTAGAATATGCTTTGTATACTTCGCTTCAAACAATAGACCCTCTGTTATGCTTTGTGTTAGCATAGCTTTCGATACAGTTGAGGAGACCGACCATGGAACTTGCGGTTTAAATGGATGAGCACACAGTTCATACTCTCCATTCTCATTAATTTGCATAACTTGGGCATTGACAACCACGGACTCCCCATTCGATAATTCTTTAACAGATTCAACAATAAAAACGATCTTATCCCCAAAAAAATCGCTCTTTAAGAGATTAACAAAATAATCTAAACTACGATTAAAATCTCTCCTTTTTATCTTATTTCTTTCAAAAAGCTCTTTTTGTTCTCGTAAATAATTAATATTTTCTAAAGCATCATGCTCCAACCATTCTTCAAATGTAGATGTAGGCTTTTTTGTCGTCGTTAGTCCTTCTGTCATCATGAATAGAAATTTCCCTTCAATTATTTGTCTACTATTATTTTACTATAAAGCCAGCTACGTAAGATGCTTTCTTTTCTGTAAATGCCATTTTTTACATACTAAATATGAAATTTTTTATGAATAGAGCTGGCGTTTGGCAAATATTTCTTCTACATATTATTAAACCAGATTATTATCCTAAATTTGACCAACATACATATCGAGCATATCAATATATCAAATCTGGGAAAATTAAAGAAATTGCTGAACTAAAAAATATAAATAATTTCTATTTTGATACCTACCTTCCGTTTATTCATGAAAAATTAAACGATATAAAAAGCCAAACGGAAAGAATTAATAGAATCAGTAAAATGGACCGGGCATTATTTGCCTTTGGTAAGTTTTTAAAAAGCGGGTACGCGAAATTATTAGGACCTTCGTTGGAGTTTGAGTTTTGCAGAAGGCTATTCTCTTCTGTATATGTAAATGATAAAGAACAATTTTCAAATGAACTAAATATTTACTTGGCAAAGAACCCAGAAAATGTGGAGCTTGCAGAAAAATTATTAAGTTAAGAGATTTTTATATGAAAAACAGTAATTATCGAGTAAGATGGGATATGGGCTGTTTTTTAATGGAACATTTTAGTATAGAATTCGAACAGTCAGAAGGATCCGAACTGATTCTCTCACTTTGCTGCGCTATTAAAAACGTATTCTCAAAATCAGACCATGAAGTGGGCAGATTGTTTAAGGAAATTGTGAGACTACAAACTGTATAGTGAAAAAAAGCGAAGGAAGATTGTCTTTTAAAGGTAATTCAGAAAAAACATTAAAAAGATTCTCTCTTTTCCACTTCATGATATTCCGTAATAAACCTTACTCCCAAAATGAAAATTCCAACATCTGGTTAAAAATCAATTCTTATAGTTTAAATTATTGATTGAAAAAAAAGCTAGCATGAAGAAAGCTTATTTATCCTTCATGCTAGCTTTTAATTAAAAAATAAAGATACTTTATACCAAAACATTATCCCATCAAAATATCTTCTATCTCTCTTTATTCAAGGATTCCAATCGTACCACATTTTGTAAATGTTCATCTTTCCTATGATTTCTAATAAACTTTGACATTACTCGTTTAAAAAAAGCCGCCAGCTTTGTACGTTTTTTCTGACGGAAGTGGAACCCAACTTCATTCATCCATTTTAAATCCGGCGATTGGCCCTGTTTCATTTTGTCTTCTATTATTCCTTGAATGACATTCTGCTTGATTGCTTCGAGTATCCTTCTTTTTGATTCTGAGAGCGCCATTGCAGATCCCCCCCTGTGTATTAAAATATCAATACATTATTGATGTCAGTAAGTATATTTAAACCAGTTCCCGAACCATGTTTATATTCGAGGAACTATCTTTGAAAACAGTACCCATAATCAGCTCACTTGTCTTCAAAAGACGATCAATACCTTCCCTAATTTTATCAACAAGAAGGTCATTCGATTGACCTGGAGTCATCTCTACTAGACACACTTTATGATCAGGATATTCGTAACTTCTCGATGCACCGAACCGGTTCGGATAAACGGCCCATACTTCCTGGACCGGGCTGAACCGGCTGATAAGCGGGTTTTCGACGGCTCCAAACAGAAAGTTCGAATGAATATTATCACTATAGCTGACCAGCTGCCGCATGACCTCATTCTGCCTTTGATTGTAAATGAGATTTTCGTCCCATATCTTATTTCTTGGTCGGTACTTAAAATCGACGATGATGCTGCCAATATATACATCTTCTTTATAGACATCCAGTCTTGCATCCGGGGTGGTGTGCGTTCCCCTTGTATATAAAGGTTTTTTCGCTGTCGCAAGCCTGCTCTGTGTCGGCAGGTGTCCATCATAGACTAACACGATTTTCAGTTTGTCCTTCCTCAATACTACCTCCGTATTGGCAGGAAGCGATGGAATGAACCCATCGTTTTTGCCGAAGTCCTCATTGAAGATCCAACCGCTCTTAGGAGAAAACGCTAATTCATCTCCCGTGAAGGCCTTAATGAACTGGATATATCCCCAAATCTCATAGAGCTTGTCTGAACGTTTCCACTGATATGCATAGGATGGATAAGTTCGTACTTCGCTTTTCTCCTGATGGAGTTCTCGATATAGCTGGTAAAGCGCACGGTACCTTGGATCGCTGTTCATCACATGCGGGATGCTTGATTCATGATAGGCTCCTACACTTTCGTACCATGGCGCCGTCTTGATCCAATGGATGGCTCCCCGCATCTTTCCGGCAATCCCGATTAATTTTTCAAGTTCCAGCAAGGTGATATCCTTTTGTGGAGCGGTTTCGATGGGACTTGAAGCATGAAGTTCCGTCAGGTTCCCCGCTGTCCTTTCAACGCTTTCAATAAATCCGGTCAATGTTTTGGAAATGGAGTCAATGATTTTTTTGACCAGACGGTTTTCCGGCAGATCATAGGTCACCTCACTGACGGGCGCCTTGAAGGTCTGCTCATTATTCGAGCGGAAGGCGGCATGACGAATGGTTTTATCGTCTATGAATCTAGTCCTCTCTTTGGAAACAAAGGTATAGCCTTTGTTGATTCGAAAATTGACCTTTCGATACAGATCAGTCAACGCCGCCATCACCGTGGAAAATCGCTTGTTGATCACGAAAAATTGCTCCAGCAGCCCTAGTGGGATTTCATCCATCCTGGTATCCAAGTCTGTTTTTTTCAGCAGCACTTCCCTCGCCAAACCGTTTAATTCCTGCTCCACTTCCTGCTTCATCAGCTCCAACTGCGATTCGTTGAGCTGTTTCGGAACAACTTTCACCCAGTTGTAATACCTGTTCCCATCATAAATTACCATCATCCGATAATAGCCCGGAATCAGCGGGTAATATTCATCATTGTGGTCAAACAGGATGACAGGATGTTCAGAAGGGGAAAGGTATACTTCCCCTACTTGCGAATCGGTTTTCAGATTCGGATCAGGAAGGATTTCCAAACCATCCATGAAGAACTGGGCATCCGCCCTAATGGAACGAAAAGTGATGGATACGGCTAAATATTCCTTTATTTCGATGGAGGCTTCGTCCCTTTTTTCAAAAAAATCATCTTCATTCGTAAAAAATGGTCCCGTTGTGATAGGGTTGTCCTGATTCCCTAGTCTTTGGTTAAAGATGACTTCAAATCCATTAGAGGGTATAGCCATTGTGCTTCAGCTCTTTCGCCTTTTGGACCAGGACATTCCGGGTGTCGTAGAATTCGGACACCTCATCGTACTTGTCCAATAGGTCACCCAGGATGCTTGCTTCAATGTTCTCTGTGACGGTATCGTAAATCCCGATGAACCTTTTCAAGAAATCCTCCGGCCCCCTTACTTTGGTCAGGATTCGTTGCACCACTTGCTTATCGAATGCCTCTTCCCTCGTGAAACAGCTGCTATCAGGAAGGTTCTTAAGATATTGATCGATTTGCCGGACAATTCTTGGGCCGACTCCCAGGTTTTTATTGATCTTCTGCAGCTCGGTATGGATTTCCCATAGCAGGGCCAATTCACTTTCCTTCATATGAATATCCTTGGTTTTGTCACGGTAGCTGTCGAACAAATCCAAGGTTACGGTTCCGTTTCCTTCAGGAAGCTTTGTTGTTTCCCTCATCTCTCTCGTCAACATCATGAGACTATCAAACGAAAGGACATTTAGAGTAATCACGTTCGCGCGATCCAGGACCTTATCGGAAAAATGGTAGGTGGATTCATCCAGGTTGACCGTTCCAACGAAGATGACGTTATCACCAATTGGGATGACGGGTGGATACATCGATGAATTCTTCAGCAGGTTTTTCAAATCGTCATTATATAGCCTCAAGCCCCTGTTAGGTCCCGCCTCCATCTCCAGAACCGAAAGAAATTGCGAAAAGTAATGCTCCACCCGTGCCAGGTTCATCTCGTCAAAACAGATGATATGAAGCTTGTTGCTGTTGTCCTTGGAACTCAACAGGGCGTTGATGACCCCGGAGTCTCCCGGCCGGTACTCTTTATTGAGTGTATCCGCATATCCAATGACATCCGCATCATCCGTCCAGGCAGGCCGGACAGGTACCAATGTCATCTGATAATCGTCCGTAAGCCCCAGTGCCCTTGTATAGGCTTGGACCAGCTTCGATTTACCCGTTCCGCTCATCCCGGCCAAGATCACCAGGTTGGAAGATTTCATCGCTGTATGAAAATTATAGAGATCCTTTTTGTCATAAAGCAGTCCCTGTTCCATCGTGGTTCGAATGAATACCTGCATCAATTCCGCTTCCGACATGCGGCTCCGGTCAACAGTTACCACAGGGTCGGGTCTTTGTACTTGTGCAGCCGCCAGACGCCGCTCCGTTTCCTCCATATAGGGCGATTTTCGATAAGGAATCTCCAACGGCTCAGCCGCTTCTATGGTCCCATCGATGTACGTAAAGATTTCGTGCGGTACGAACAACGTATGATCAACCTCGTAACAATCATCGAGCCACTCTTCCTCAAAAGGAGCCGATTTCAAAAGCTTATTCCTGGTAAAGGAAAATCCTTCCTCCCCGTAATGGTGACCGGAAAACTCTCCATAAACGGTGTAAACTGAATCACTGTTTTTCCACAAGATATATTCCGGTGTGTCCTTTTGCTCATGGGAAATGCTATCAATTTTCCCCACCCATTCACTTGCTTGTAGCCGCAGTTCAAATTCTTCCTGCGTCATGCCATGCTCCTCTTCCGAAAAGATCGGCATCGGCGTCAAACTTACCCCCTCATGATACCTTTCCGATTTTGGAATGAGGATCAGGTCTGTTCCGTCAAAAACTTCCAGTCCATCGTAGCGGATTTTCTGCTGCGGTTTGAATACCAGCAGGTTATCCCCGAGAAAGCGATAGACCGCCCTTCTGCCTTCCGTTTCCTCCAGATGATTACCTTCAAAGCCCCATTTTTCCAAATCCGTCCCGAAGAAAGTAATCAATTTGATGAGCGGGAAACTGTTTGGCGTTTTACTGATGATTCTTACATAAAACTGCAGTACATCTTGTCCATTTTTGAAGATGGCTTTTTTACGCAGTGCGTATTGTACCGATTCCTCACTGGCAAGGACGCCTATCAAGTTGGTGTTCCATGTTTTGTTCACGTTAAAACATCCCCTTCAGCATATGGTCTTCCAAGTCGGCAAATGTCGTAAATTCCTTCGTTTGTTTGTTTTTCACGACGGATTTTACTCGTTTTTGAACGCTTCTTGGGATTTTGTAAGTCAACAGCCAGACTTGATCGGCATGATCCAATGCCGTTTGTCCTTTTTCTTCCTGAAACTCTGAACCTTTTAAAATGGTTAGTTCAAATTTGTCATACTTCAGCAATTTGCTTGAATAAGGGTCACCGATCATCGTAACCTTTATCTTGTCATTTCCTGATTTGTTATGATTATTCTGAATCTCTAAATCTGTTTCTAATTTGAGGACGCGTGCATGTAGCCTATTAATCTCTTCATCCTTCAACTTCACTGTTTCTGTTTGCTTGGCCAACTTTTTATGTAATTCTTCCTTTTCTGCTGAAGCGCTCTTCCTATCAATACGCACCAAGCCCATCTCTGCTTTAAGGGATTGGATTTCCTGCTGGAATGCCTTTTTCTCGGTTTTCCATTCTTTCCTTTCATTTTTGAGGCTTGTTTGACTGCTTGCCTCTTTAGTCTTTAACTCCTCGTTTTTTTGTTCCAGTTTCTTCAGCTTCTTTTCCAGCCTCTCGATTTCCTTAAGCGCCGTTTTTATCCCCTTTTGCAGCTGTTCCAAGATTTCCTGCTCGTCCACTTCCTCTTCATTCGCAAGCTTTTCATCCACTTGCTTTTCCAGTAGGTCGAGTTTTTCTTCCTCTTTAAGTTTTATATATATTTCCTGAGCCTTCCCATGATCTTCCTCATCCTCACTGGACAGCAGCACCCCAAGTAAGATGGATGGATACAGCCCTTCCTCTTCTAGCACCTGTAAAAGCTCCTCGATACTTTTCCCTCTTAACGACTCGATTTCGGAACGGTCTTCGACGATAGAATCAAAGAAATGATATAGTTTTTTGCTATTCTTTTGACTAAGCGCTTCCTTTATGATCCTGTTTCTCACCATTTTGAAATTTGCTTGCTGGGGATTTAACTGGCGAAAACCCTTTATTTTGATCATCAGATTGTCCGCAATATTGGCAATTCCTTCATCGGGGAACGTATCCAATATCCATTTCCATATTTCCTTCTCCATTTTTTAACCCTCCCAGTGGTATGTATAAAATTTCTAATATTTCTGAAAACAAAATTTAAAAAAACTACTTCAAACAAAGAATGGAAGTAGTCAAATAGATACATGTATTTTCATATTAGTATAGTAATACATGTGATGTTGGCAAAGATAACGAATGAAATGACTATACGTCACTCTTTGTTGTGCTTCCTAATTTATACAATTGCATTACAAGTATAACATGGTTCTATAGGAAAAAGTTACTATACTCAGAAAATTATTTTTCTTTTTATTCTATGATTTCGTTTACTTTTGCTAGGACATTTCCGACCTTATCCTGAATAATGAGGCTAAAGTCTTGATTCTTTCCGTTCGTTTCTGTGTTAATATAGACGGTTTTACCTTCTGTCATTTGCGGCAGTTGGCTTGCTGGGTATACCTCCAGGCTTGTTCCGATCACAATCACAAGATCTGACTTATGAATATGCGAGAGGGAAGCGCTCCAGCATTCCTCCGGCAGCATTTCACCAAAAAGGACAACATTTGGCCGGAGATTGCCACCGCATTGACTGCATCTCTCCTTGTTCAGGAATTGCTCCCTGCTTACGATTCTAGAACAGTCGGCACAGCGAAACTTGTTGATGGAGCCATGAAGTTCGTATACTTGATCGCTGCCGGCTGCGCTGTGGAAACCGTCGACGTTCTGTGTACAAATGGCTTGGATAAGGCCTTTCTGCTCCCATTCCGCCAATAGATGATGCCCTCTATGCGGCAGGCAACATTCAAGCAGATTAGTTCTCATGCTATAAAATTCATGAAATAAATCATAATGGTTATCGAGAGCCTCGGTGGTGGCAACTGTTCTTGGATCAATATTGTTCCACCAGCCATCCTTCGAGCGAAAGTCCGGGATGTTTGATTCTGTGGACATCCCCGCTCCTGTTAGGATTGTTGTGTATTTAGACTTCTGAAGCCACTCTGCTAACGTTACTATTTGTTCGGAATAATCTTGAGTACTTTTCATGATTCTCTCCATCCTTTCAATCCATATTTTTATCAGACAAGGCTGAACTGCTTTTCGGCTTGTTCTTTCATCCAATCTACTAATACGTCTACATTTTCTTCCTTTAGTAGTTTGCCGGCTGTTTCCTTCATGTCTTTGCTGCGTTTAAAAGAGGATTTTTTGAGTTTTCGAATCTCGGCAGCATATTTTTGTAGCACCTCGGCCATTTGCACCGTGTCCTGATAAATCAAACTCATGTCCCAGCGCCCTGTTTCCACGGCCCTAATACAGGAACCTGACCGGTTATCGAATTGGACTTCCCATGTATAATGAAGATTCAGCCCATTTAAATATTTCTCCTGAATCACTTTAAACCATGCTCCCTGATAGGCGCCTGAAAGCTGGACATTTGGCGGGTAACGGTGATGGCCGCTGCAGCCTGCAAGAGCCGTAATCCCTGCTAGATTCAGTGATTTGACAAACATGGCCATGTTCGCATCCAGGTCCAAGGCATTCACTTTGATACCAAATCGCCGTTGTGCAAAGGCTCTCCATTTGAAATGATAGCCCTCCATATGGACTGGGAATTCCTTGCCTGGTACATTGATGATCTTCTTCATCGCAGCAATCGGAAACCGGCTCACTAATAGCTGGAATTGGTTCCCTTGCCAAAACGTTGGAATTCCTAGGTCGTTGAGCAATCGTTGTGTTTTCATGATATCTGCCCTGGTGTTTTCCTCTGTCAGAATGATGAAATCGTCTTTCGTTTCAACAAACAACCCTCTCATTGTTAGTGCCTCTGCCATCCGTTCTGTCGCCGTCATCATTTCTAATTTTAGTAGGTTCATACTTATCATCCTCCCTTATCTTTTGCACCCTAAATATATAAAAATCCGGTTACGATGGTCGTAACCGGATTTTTACCCCTTACGGAGGACCTTTGCAGGGATATCGGCATTCCAAACATATTCGCCGTTCTGGGTTGTTATTAATACACTCTCTTTAATATCGCTCCTACCCATTGCCTTTGCTAATTTTCTTCGAATGGCCGCAATGTATCGTTTGACAACGGCTGGATTCAACACTTGATCATTCCATACCGCTTTTTCAATTCTGCTTTTATCACAATAGATCCCTTTGTTATCGATCAAATAACCCAGCAGTTCCGCCTGCTTCGGCTCCAGCCTAACAGTATCGCTGCTTCCATAAACAAGTTTTTCAGAGTCTGCCAGATTAAGAACCACGTATTTTCCGTTCATGGCATCATCGAGTATTTGGTCGATATCATGATGGGTGATTCTCTTGCGCTTTTCGTCATTTTCTTTTAAAAGTATGGGCTCCAGATGCTTCTTTTTCAGTTTATCCATGTATAATTCGATGAACCAAACATGTTCCTTCCTCACATCCAATGCGGCCGCTTCCATAATCAAATCCATACCCTTTTGCGGGTATCCGATTCTTGTATAGGCAAGAGCCAGGTTACATAGTAGTTTGATTCGTTTGCTGCCGTTTATTCCCTTTTCCAACGCTTCTTTTCCATAAAATAAGACGGCTTCCCACTTTCGGTCCTCTTCAGCCAAGATAAAGGATAAGTGGTAAAAGGCATCGGGTTTGTCGGGGCTATGGAGGGTTGCCCTTCGTAATATGTCATAGGCCCTCCGATAGTTGCCCCTGCGCATTTTTTCATCCCGCCCCAATTGAAGGTATAGATTGGCGAGCATAATGGAATACCTCGGTTCTTTTCTATCGAGTTCCAAAAATCGTGTGTATAACCGGATTCCTTCCTCCAACCATACATTCCTTCCGTCACCCTCGTCCAGGCCCTCCCTATCCAGCCAATTATCCTCGAAATCTAACAATTCCTCCATTTGTGATTGCATGGCAAGATCTCCTTATCGATTAGGGTTCTGAAGCTTTTGTCTTTCTTTCCATTCCGTATATTTTTCTCGAAGGCATGATGCACATGGCCTGAATCCCGCTGCAATCGCGGTCTCCTCGTCTGCAAAAAACACGCGATTCTGTACATAGCCTCCTTTGGCAATGGCCCGTAATGCCGACGGGCAATCCATACGCCCGTAGACTTTTGTTTTCCTGTGGCCGCCGTATGTACCTGGAATTTTACTCTGATAAGGTTTCTTATCCGGGCCTAGCAGTGTATATGTTTTGTCTTGCTGCCCGCTTTTTTGGAGTTCCGCTTTGGTATCTAGCATTTGCTAACCACCCTTTCATGCTAAACTACAATTCTATTCTTATAATTAGAAATAATATTTGTAAGTCAATTCAGTTTACATAATATAATTATGGTTTACTCACTTTTTATTTTTGGCTCTGTTATAGCTGAATGTTGATTTCACTGTGTTTGAAAAATAAACGGAGAAATTCCGTTTAAGTTGGGAAATACCACTATTTCCTTAAAAATAAAGGAAGTTTTTCCGGTTATATGGTCCAAATCATTGGATTTTGTCTTTTTTAGAGCAGTTAATCGGAATATTTCCGCTTATATCTGCTTTTTTAGCTTCATCTTATACATTAGCCGGAAATTCTCCGCCTATGAATGGTCATACACCTACACGAAACTCAAAAATGAATATTAACAGAGCCTTGTTTTTAAAACTTATGTCACATTCCCTTTTCTATTTAAAAATTAGCAGTATTTCCCATTTTACTGGGCCCTTCATATTAAATTATACAGTTTTTCCCTTACCTAAGGGTAAATAAAAAATAGGTCTACCAAAAATGGTAGACCCTTAAGCCATTTTAAAGTAAAGAAGCTTCCGTAAACCATCTTGTTTTTCGCCAGCTTCTTAATAGATATGACTTATCCCTACATTCCAGATTTAGCTGCCTGTAATCAATGGGCAGTCAGGATCACTTGCCCACTCATTCATCGAACCATCATACACGGCTACGTTTTTTTGCCCAAGCATATTTAGAACAAGCGCATTCCAGGTAGCGGCTATCCCGCCACCACAATAGGTAATCACTTTTTTATTAGGGTCCAGCGCTCCGACTTTTTCAAAGGCCTCCCGCAATCTGGATGTATCGTATAATTGCCTTGTTTTCGGGTCGCCATGACTTCCAAAGAAGACATTGACACTGCTAGGAATATGGCCTTTTCGTGGATAAGTGTTTGTTTCACCTCGGAAATCTTCCGGTGATAAACTATTGATGAGAATAATATTTTCATTATCCATGGCCCTTTTTACATCTTCTTTCGTTGCCAATAGTTCCGGACGGCGTTTCCCGGAAAATTTCGCCTGAGGATTATGGCCGGGCTCAGTAGTGGTGGGCCGCCCTTCCTCTTTCCATTTTTGATAACCGCCTTCAAGTACGGAAATATCATCAAAGCCTTCATAACGAAGCTGCCAAGCTAATCGTGAAGCCCATTGGGCAGCGACCACAGGATTGCCTACCAATGCCCCTTGATCGTAAATGACTACATACGTTCCGTCTCCAACACCCAGTTCCTCCATTTTTTTGACAAATTGCTCACGTGGCGGAACAGTCATGGGCATGGGGGCTTCCGGGTCTGATAATTCATTCATTAAATCGGCAAAAACCGCCCCGGGGATATGACCCTGATTATACGCATCTCTCCCCGACCACATGCCCACCTCTTCCCCTTCCTTATCGGGGATTTTTAAAAATGTAGTGGCGTCAATTATCCTTAAATTTGGATCTTCTAACCTCTCCGCTAACCAATCTGTATTTACTATCAATGGATGCTTACTCATGTTTTCCCTCCGTTTCACTTATCAAAAAACGTCTTCATTAACCTTTCCATAGAAAAGAAAAGTTATGAATGCCCTGTCACTATTGGCTGAATGTCCTATAGGGTGGCGTTCCAGAGCAAAACAAACACAGGCTATTGATTTTTAAAGGGTTCCGTATTGAGGTGCATATTATATAATAGAAAACAAAAATGGCTTGCAAACTGACAGTAGTTTTGGCACGCCATTTTACGTTCATTAAGTCACATTTAAAATTTGAAACCATCTTAACTATCAGTTTAAACACTTGATAAAGTGCGTTGTAAAAAGGTCATGCCCCTCTATATAAAAGGATGAAAATGATACATTTTATGGAATGAACCCCTAAGAAATCTGTTGCCGCATATGCAGTTCAGGAAACAGAAATATGCACAAAGCGAGAACAGGAATTCCAAATAACAGCTATCTTCAAAAATAATGTGGTTGCTACCTCTCGTATATTTCAAAATGTTATTTGTTTTTTGGCTGTGAATCCAAGACATTCTTTATGGGTTTTTGAAGTACGTCCACAATGGCAGCGATAATACTTGTTGCCAAGATGCCCATTAGACCTAGGGATATTGGACCTGCTGCATCATCACCTGTGAAATGAACACGTACCCTTAAATAAACTATTGCTAAAAAAATGAAGAAAATGACAGTAAAAGTGGATTTTTTAATTAACTTTAAAGATTGAAGAGATAACTCAGAGAAAACATTATTCTTTTCGATATAGGTTAAAAGTTTAAATATTTGATACAACGCCACAGAAAACGTAATACATATTCCATATGCACATACCAAAAGTGGATAGAGCGAATAATCACCTGGGCGCTCTATCGCATCTCTTCTGGCTGCTTCAGGCAAAAAATATATACACACGGCAAGCACTGCAATTCCAACCAGAAAAATAATAACCTTTAAGAAAGTGGTAGAACCTCGTTTAACATTCATTTAAAACACCTCACTTATTTAATGACAATACGAATTTAACATATAGTTTATCGTTTTACAATAAATTAGTATCGTTTTTTATTGTATTATTATTGTTATTGAAATATGCTTTTACAAAAATAAAAAGCATTTCTCATTACAAAGAAATGCTCTTACTTTAAAAAAGTGAAATTACAACTTGTTCACCAAAACTGAACTTTTTAACGACTTCAAACATACATCGACTAAGAAGTTCTCCTAAGATTATAGTAAATATAATATGAATTCTTCTTCCTGACGTTCTGGAGAATTAGCTGTTTGAACACAAAAAGTGTACCAATAATAGTACACCTTTAGTTGCGTTATATAAGTAATCTTTCTGCAGAGTACTTATTTCTTACTATGAATCATACGTAACACATTTCACTGGTTCATTCTTTAAGTATAACCGTATACAATCATTCTTAAATATACATCTTCTGAATGGCCTTTTTTCCTTCATTTTATTAACGAAATCAGCATCGGCCAGTGCTGCTCTTCCAATTGCAACCATATCGGCTTTGCCTTCGTTAACAATTTCTTCGATAAGACCAGGGTTAGAAATTTTCCCAACTGTAATAATTGGAACGTTCTTTACTTTCTTTTTTATTTGTTCAGCTAAATGTACATTTAATCCATCTGCCATTTCGCTAGTTGGTACTTGCCGATAAGAACTGTAAGATCGGCTTCCTCCTAGTTCAATACGACCCCCAGCAGAGACATGGATAGCATCCGCACCAGCCCTTACCAGGTTCTTACTTATATAAGTTGAGTCAATGATAGTATTCCCCCCTACCATAAACTCATCTCCATTAATACGACAGACTATTGGGAAGTCTTCCCCTAACCTCTTTTTTGTTTCTCTAACGATTGTTTCTGCAAATTTAGTCCGTCCATATAAGTTTTTACCATAACTATCTTCTCTCTTATTTGCATATTTTGATAGAAAATCTGCGATGGTATAGCGGTGAGCCATATGATAATCAACAATATCAAATCCAGCTTCTTTTACCCGAACTGCTGCAGAAACAAATTCATTAATAATCTCCTCAATTTCCAGAACGGACAAATCGGCGGGCTTCTTGTTTATGGCATGCAAAAAATCTCCAAGCTGTAAAGACGCAACAGCCCCTTCTTCTCGAATAGCCCGAGCTAATTTAAACAATCCTGGAACAAATTTATCATCAAATGCAGATAAATTATTTGTTGGCTTCATTTCACGCATCGGATTGATCGAAGTAATTTCAACTGTAATTAAGCCAATTCCTCCTGAAGCTCTTTTCCTATAATGTTCGATCAATTTCTCAGTTACAAACCCATCATCAGATGCTAAATTTGTATCCATAGGCGCCAACACAATTCTGTTAGGAACAACTACCTTCCCTATATTAATAGGTTCGAACACTTTATTAAGATTCATTTGAATCACCTTCCTAAGTAGGCTTCCTTTGTTTTAGGATTATCTATAAGCGCTTGGCCTTCTCCTTCTAAAGCAATTCTTCCATGTTCAATTACATAACCATAATCACAGATTTGGAGGGCGTGTCTTACATTCTGTTCAATTAGTAGAACTGTAAGGCCTTGTTTCTTTAATTCTCTGATGACGTCAAAAATTTGACTAACAATAATAGGTGCCAGCCCGAGTGATGGCTCATCCAAAATTAGTAATTCAGGTGAGCACATTAATGCCCGACCAATTGCAAGCATCTGTTGCTCTCCACCAGACATTGTTGAGGCAATTTGAGATTCACGCTCTTTTAGCCTTGGAAATAGGTTAAATACATAGTCTATTCGTGAGTGCCTTTCTTTTTTTGCTTTTGAAAATGTAGAAGCTACTAGCAAGTTTTCTTTTACCGTTAGATCAGGAAATAGTTTTCTTCCTTCAGGAACTTGGACGATACCCATACGAGTTCGCTCATATGGCTTTAATTTTGATATATCCCGGTCTTTAAAGAGAAGTTTTCCAGACTTAGGTTGTACCAGACCACAAATTGTGTTGACCAAAGTAGATTTTCCAGCAGCGTTTACCCCCACAATGGAAATCGTATGGCCCATAGGAATATTTAAATTTATATCATTTAAAACCGTTACCTCATTGTAACCAGCATATAAATTTTCTATTTTAAGCATGGATTTCATCCCCCAGGTAGGCTTCAATTACTTCAGGATTCTTTCTTATTTCGCTTGGTGTTCCCTTTGCAATTAATTCTCCATAGTTTAATACGACAATTCGGTCTGAAACGGTCATCAAAGCCTCTAGTAAGTGTTCCACTATAATAAATGTAATATCTTTGTTTCTATTTAACTCTTGAATTTTCCTTACCATTACCTGTGCTTCTACGGGGGTTAAACCGGCCATAACTTCGTCTAATAAGATTAATTTAGATTGAGTAGCTAGGGCCTTTGCAATTTCCATCGATTTTTTCTGGGGAAGGTTAAGATCTTTCGCCAACATACCGGCTCTATTTTCTAAACCAACCATTTTAAGTGCGTCCCTTGCTATTTTCTCGGCTTCTGTTGCACTTTTTGCATGTAAGAATGCAGCCGGTTTAACATTATCCAATACTGTAAGGTCAGGGAAAATTTGTACAATCTGAAAGGTTCTCGCTAATCCCTTGTTACAAGATTCATAGGGTCTTAATCCAGTAATATTCTCACCCTCAAAAAACACCTCACCAGCTGTTGGTTGAATAAAGCCGCTAATTAAAGCAAAAAGCGTACTTTTGCCAGCGCCATTCGGCCCAATTAGACCCACAATCTCCCCTTTTTCAACTTCAAATGAAACATTATTTACTGCGACTAACCCTTTAAATTGTTTCGTCAAATTTTTCACTTGAAGAATGCTCATGAACTTACCTCCGCACTGGTGCCATTTTTATTAATGGCTGCTAATTTTCTTTTAGCCATTAAATCCTTGAATCCTTTTATGACGCCATCTGGCATATACATGACAATAACAATCAGAATGATTCCGTAGATGACGAGATGTAAACCAGGCAGTACTTCTCCCCAGTATAAACGAATCACTTCACTGATAGGCTGGAGAACAATTGCACCAACGAGCGGGCCTAATGGATGCTTCATACCTCCTGCGATAACAGCAATTAAAATCGTAATTCCAAAACTCCAATCTGCCATATGCGGATCAATAAACAAAGTATATTGAGCCATAAAGCTTCCGCCTAAAGCACCAAAGAATCCACTAAGCATAAATGCAATCATTTTATATTTAAATGGATTAATTCCAATGGCTTCTGCAGCCTGCTCATTCTCTCTGATTGAAATAAGGTAACTACCCATTTTATTCTTCGTAATCCACCTAATAATGATCAGCATCACTATTACCATGGTTAAAAGAATATAATAATATGGAAGTTTTGAGGAGAATTGAAAGGCCAGCCAACTATCTTCCATTACGGGAATTAAAAGTCCATAGGCTCCACCTAGCGGCTTAATGTTTTCGATTAAAATTCTTAGAACTTGACAAAAAGCTAATGTAACCATCGCAAAGAAAATTCCCTGAAGTTTATATCGGAAAGATACGAACCCAATCAATAAAGCTATTATCGTACTTATTATCGCTCCCAGAAACATCCCGATTAACGGGGATAAACCATTATTTATTAATAAATAAGTTGAGGTGTATGACCCGATAGCAATAAAAATGGGATGCCCTAAAGATATTTGCCCTGTTAAACCTCCAATAATACTCCAAGCCATTCCTTGATATGCCAGATAAAGCGTTGCAATCAAAAGCTCTAACCAGAAAGTATTCCCGACGTTAGGAGCAAATAAAAAGAATAAAAATATGATGGCAAGTCCTGTTAAATTTTTATTCATTTAAATTGCCCCCCTAAATAATCCTTCAGGACGTAGTATCAAAACAGCAATAAATAATAATAGTGGAATAACTAAACCCAATGAGCCAGGAATTAAAGCAGCTCCTAAAGTATCACTGAGCGAGTATAATAATGCACCAAACATCGCTCCACGAACACTGCCAAGACCACCCAGAATTACGATGATAAATACTGGCAGCAGGTAAATAGAACCCACACTTGGTGATACGAAGGTTATTGGAATGAGCCAAGAGGATGCTATCCCCAGCAGGGCAATTCCAATGCCCGCAGATAATAAAAGAACTTTCTCAACATTTACACCTACTAAATGGGCGGCCTGTGAGTTTTGGGATGACGCCCTAATAAGTCTTCCAAAGTCTGTGAATCTTAAAATATAGTAAAAAATACTACTTACTCCAATTCCGACTACAAATCCCCAAAATTTATGCATACGAATGGAAACAGGCCCTAATTGATAAGAGACATCCGCTAATGAGGATGTAATTGATTTTAAATCTGATGAAAAAAACAATAAAGCAAGATTTTGTAACACAAATGAAATTCCAATGGTTAAGAGTATTTGGCTAGATTCCGGTGCATTTTGAATCTTCTTTATGAAAAATTTATAAAAAATAACACCGATCAAGAACATGACAGGTACAACAATAACTGCAGAAATGTAAGGGTGTAATCCGATGGTGATAAAGACTAAGTATGCAACATAAAGAGCAACCATTAAGAAATCACCGTGTGCAAAATTAACAATTTTCATTACACCAAAAATTAGTGTGAGTCCAATAGCAACTAATGAAAAAATCCCAGCATTTAGAATACCTTCAACTATCGCTTGTACTATTACTGTACCCATTCAAACACCGCCTCTCAATGATAAGGGCTCGTGAACATATCATGAGCCCCTATATAAACAAAGTTATTTAAACCATTGACTATCTACAAATTTTTTCGAAGCATATTTTTCTGGCCAGATGGTAACCCACTTACCTTCCTGTGCCTGACCAATCATAATTAATGCATCAGCTTGCCCTTTTTCATTAAACTTAATTTTTCCTTCTTTAGTAGGAATGATATTGGCATCTGGTGAAGTAAATTCAGTTGTTGCAAAAGTATCTCTAAGTTGTTTGCTATCAATGCTAGCAGACTTCTCTAACGCCTCGTGAATGATATAGGAGGCCGAATAAGCATAAGCTGCATCATCATTCATGGCATTTCCAAATTTCGCTTGGAATTCTTCTCCAACTTTCTTAGCAATTTCTGAGATATCTGGAAGCCATGCTGTTGAGCCAACTTGCCCTTCAGCTAATTTGCCAAGTTGGAAAAAGTCATCATGAACCTCTGTAGTTCCAATACTCAAGTATGGGCGTTGAAAATTTAAGCTTGCCATTGTTTGCTGAGCCTTCATCGTATCATTTAAATACGAAGCAGCTAAAATAGCATTTGCTCCTGAACTTTTAATTTTTGTTAATTGAGTTGAAAGGTCTTGAGAACCGCTTCTAAAAGAAACATCCGCTACAATATCTAGTCCATACTTTTTCCCAATCTCTTTTATATCTGTTCCAGTACCTTGACCCCATGCACCATCTTCCCATAATGATGCTACTTTCGTAATATTCTTGCTGAAATTATCGTTTAAATATTTCAAAAATTCATATTGTGTTTCAACCCATACTTTTGAAGGCGGTCTTGTTCTGAAAGTATTCTTAAAACCAGATTCGGTAATGATGTTACCAGCAGAATAAGGCACTAGATAAGGAACTCCCATTCTTTCAGCTGCTTGAGCAACAGCCATCGTAACGCCGCTTTCATATGATCCTGTAAGCATAACTACCTTTTCATCGTTTACTAGCCTTTGTGCCTCTCGAGCACCTACATCCGGTTTCCCAGTATGATCCGCATAAACAAATTCTAGTTTTGCTCCGTTTAGTGCTTTAACTCCGCCAGAGGCATTAATTTTTTCCAAGGCAAGTTCGTACCCTTTTTTCACTTGTTCACCGATTTGCGAAGATGGGCCACTTAATGGGATAACCACACCAACCTTAATAGGTCCTTCTATTTTTTCATTTGAATTTACCTTAGTAGATTTACCATCTGTTGATTTACTCGAACTAGATTGTGATTCAGGTCTTACACAAGCAGCAAGCGAGGATAGTAGAAGTATCAATATTGTTAGGGTTATTAAACTTTTCATTTTACGCATCAAGCGTTCCTCCTCATTAAATGATTGCTAGTGGGTTGATCGGACTGCCAACAGCTCCTGTTATGGCAAGTGGTGCGGCTACAAACATACATTCATAAACTTTGTCCTTCGCTAATTCCTCAAAATTGAACAATTCCATAAAATAGACCCCTAGGTCTCTTAGAGCCTTCATATGAACTGGAATTACTGCGCCTTCTCTTTCTTCAGGTTTCACTTCTACAGCTAAATTATCTGCAGCAATCCCAATAATCTCTTTTTCGGCAATCCACTTAATACAAGCTTCCCCAATTCCTGGTTCATATTTCTCGAATTTTTCAGAATTCTCTTCAAGCATTTTTAGCCAACCAGTTCGAATGAAAAGCATATCTCCTGAATTTATGGTTACCCCCTGGGAAGCGGCACATTGATCAAGGTCTTCAGGGGTAATAACTTCTCCTGCTTCTAAGTACTCCACTCCTTTAAATAATGGAATATCTAATAGTACCGCTCTTGTCACAATCCCTTTTACTTTCTCAATTCCGCAATATTTAGCTCCTTTACTCTTTATGGAGTTGTCAGAGAAACCATTGTAAATCTGGTCGTCGTACCATACATGAGATAAAGCATCCATATGCGTGGACCCATGAGTGTTCAGAAACACATAACCATCAGCGAACTGCACATCTCCTACTCTTTTCGCTCCGGCAGCATAATCACCACCATCACGGGTTAAAACATGAAAAGGTGCTACTCTTAGGGCTTTGTCATATGGGGTTTTGTGAGTATGAATCGGCATTGCAAGACTGTAAACCTTACCTTTATTAATCATTCTTGATGCCTGAATGATTTTTTCTGGGTTTATAAAATTTAGTGCACCGAGCTGATCGTCTGCACCCCATCTTCCCCAATTTGATAAACTCATAGAATCAACGCCCTTTTTCTATATTTTTCTCGAAACAAAACAATGAATAATCTGTATAATGGCATACTACAATCGAAACATCATCACCAGGTTTAGCCTCGGAATAGTCATCTAGTAATCTAGATGCTACACGGATCCCTTCTTCAAGATCGACAATGCAGACGGTATACGGTAATTCATCCTTGAATATTTCTGGGCCAGCCCAAACCTTTGTAAGGGAGTATAGCTTTCCTTTTCCTGAAAGTTGAATCCACTTTAGATCCTCAGAAAAGCAATTTGGACATATTAGTTTTGGTGGAAAGGTTATATCATCACAACAGTTACATTGTGTTGTTGTAAAGGTTTCGCTTCTTAAAGACTCCCAAAATGATTGAACAAAGCTACTTTCCCGAGGTGCATATGCTATTGGTTTATTGATTTTAATAGATCTAATTGTTTACACTCTCCTTTCAAAAATATGGACTAACGCAGCATTGTAGTTACCAAGCTCACAACTGGTTAATCCAATTTCAGCATCCTTAACCTGCCGTGTTCCAGCTGCTCCTCTTAATTGCTCAACGATTTCTAGAATATTGTATAAAGGCGTAACCATTGGTGGATGCCCTCTCGATATACATCCACCGGATGTACATATTGGGATGCTCCCTCCTAATTTCGTCCTTCCTTCTTCAGCCCAATAAGCTCCTTCCCCTTCAGGACATAATCCAAAGGCTTCGCTGGCAAGAACTTCAATAATTGTACATGGTGCATAAATTTCCGCTACATCAATATCGGACGCTTGAATGCCTGCTTTTTCATAGGCTAATTGACTTGCTCTTCGTGCTGCCTCGAGTTTAACCATTTCGTTTGGTTTATCCGAGATTTGGTGGGCCCCTTCATGATAAAAACCTCTACCCTTCACCACTACGTAAGGCTTTCCCAGACTTTTAGCCGTTTCAACATCCGCTAAAATTAGAGATACGGCTCCATCCGATCTTGGTGGGACCTCTAATAACCCAAGAGGCTCGACCACTGGCCTGGCATTAAGTACATCCTGTAACTCAATTAATTTACTATACTGTGCAAGAGGATTGAGACTAGCATGAAATCTATTTTTTATAGCTACAGTGGCAATTTTTTCTCTAGCAACTCCATATTCATGCATATAACGGACTGCATCCATTGCATACCAAGAAATCGGTGTAAATCCAAATGGTGCATGAAAATCAACATCACCTACCGACCGCATCGTCATGTTCATATGTTCAGATGAAGGAACCGCCGTTTCCATTGACACTCCTAGTGCAACGCAGATTTTACAGTTTCCAAGTAAAATTTCATTCATGGCTTGATTAAAGGCAAATCCGCCTGTCATCCCATTTCCAACTACTTCCATTACCGTTGCACTGCTTTTTATTCTTAAGTGGCCAGCCATAAAAGTGGCGAAATATCTTTGTTTCGTATATGGTCTTGGATGGGCAAATACTAAACCCTCGATATCCTCTTTCGAAATCCCTGCGTCTTTTATGCTCAGAGAAAAAGCCTTGATCAACATTTCATGTTCAAGCTCTTTTTCATATTTTTTAATAGGAAGTGCGCCGATACCTATAATTGCAACCTCTTTTTGAATGAGAATCACCTACTAACATTTAATAATTCATCTTTTAATTTTGCTTTTTGGATTTTACCAGATTCCGTCATTGGGAATTGATCAACAATGATTAATTTTTTAGGGATTTTATAGCTAGCTACTCTTCCTTTTAAAAATAGCTGTATTACCTCAAGAGATAAAAGAGTTCCGGCTTTTTGTTTAACCAGTGCAACTGGGATTTCACCATATTTATCGTCAGGAATTCCAATCAAAGCAACCTGTTCAATATTCGGGTGTTCATAGAGAAGTCCTTCCACTTCTTGTGGAGAAAAGTTTTCTCCGCCAACTCTGATAATCTCTTTAATTCTTCCTAGAAAATAGAGGTAGCCATCCTCGTCCATCCTTCCTAAATCACCTGTCCTTAACCATCCGTTATAAAATACCTTTTCTGTCTCTTCCTTGTTTTCGAAATATTCTAACATTAAATTGTAGCCTTTTAACACAATTTCCCCTTCTTTTCCAGGTGGGAGAAATTCAAAAGTACTAGGATCCATGATACGAATTTCACAAGATGGGTGGGCTCTGCCGCAAGAATTGAGTCTTTTTTCGATTGGGTCGTTTATATCACATATTCCTACATTAGGAGAAGCTTCACTTAAACCGTAGATACATAAGATATCTTCAATCCCCATTTTCTCCTTAATTAGTTTTGTGATTTCAGGTGAGCCTGTTGTCCAGCCAGTTCGAATTGATGAAAAGTCATCTTTTTGAAAAGAACTTAGCTCCATAACTAATAAAAATAATGAATCTATTCCACTATAGGTAGTACATTTGTATTTTTTAACCATTGCCGCTGCTTGTTCAGGAACAAAATACGCTTGTGAGAAAAATGGCACTTGGTAAATTAACGCAAGAAGTACCTGCATCGTAACTCCACCGATATGACAGAACGGTCCTGCAGAAAACACTTTATCTTCAGATGTAATATTCATTCTGGCACCGACATAATAGGCATTTTGCAGTAAACCGCAATGTGTTAAGAGTGCACCTTTTGGAAAAGATGTTGTCCCGGACGTGTACTGTATTAAGACAGGGTCGTAGTCGCTGCTTTCGACTTTTTCATAAATCCCATCATTCGTTACAGCTGATTTCCACGATTCTCCAATATTAGGTGCTTCCTCTCCAATCCAAATTAAATTTTTGAGAAATGGCAATTCACGACTATCATATGTAAATGGATCATTAGTCGAATTCCATGAAATGATTTTATCAAGATAACTATTATTTAAAAATTTTGCGCGTGTTATCAAAACTTTACTTTTCGAGTGGCCTAATACGTATTTTGCCTCTGTGTCTTGAAATCTTGTGTTTAGTGGTACTAGGATTGCACCGATACTTCCAACAGCCAATAGTGAGACAACCCATTCAAAACAATTTGGGAGCCAGACTGCTACTCGATCACCTTTTTTAATCCCTATTTCTTGTAAATATTTAGATAGTCCATTTACTTGAGAAACTAGATTTTCATATTTATACTCAATATCATCAATTACGGAACATAATTTATTACCAGGATAAGTCTGGATTCTACCTAGTAATTCATTAAATGTTTTAGGACTATGCATGCTACCTGTCTCCTTCCGCATTCGTAAATGTTAGAACGGCTGCTTGATTGATTTTATGAAACAAAGGAATTAATGGCATTCCATTATAGAGTTCTTCTTCTATTACATCTACTATTCTTGAAAAAAACTGAACCTCTCGATTTTCTCCATCTTTTATTTTCACAAGTCCGAGAATATAAGGTAAATCGCTATTTAGAATCTCAGACGGAGGTCTATGGACGATGGTGTAAGAATAGAGTTCCCCTCTTTTCGGAAGTGATTTCAATTGTAACCTACTAGACAGACAGCTTTTGCATAAAATACGAGGGTAAAATTGTATTCCACTGCAATCTAAACACTCTTGCACTCTTATTTGTTCTTCGGCCAGCCCCTCCCAAAAGCCTTGATTCTGAACCAAACTCTTATCAGGTTCCACCATAAGTTTCACGCTTTTTCACCTCCAAGTATCAAGGTCGATTGTGCGGACAGCATTCCGCCATTCCCATGAACCAGAGCTAATTTAGCATTTGGAACTTGTCTTTTATCTGCTTGGCCTCTTAATTGACGAATAGCCTCAATGACATGATTTAATCCACCCGAAGGTCCTGGTTGACCATGAGACAGTAATCCTCCATGTGGATTAATAGGCAATGAACCGCCTAAATTCAATTTCCCTTCACGCAGCCACTTTACGGCTTCGCCTTTTTCACAAAAGCCTAAATCCTCAAGCAATATTAAAACGGTAATAGTAAAACAATCGTAAAGTAAGGCAACATCTATATCTTTTGGAGATATACCAGCTTTTTGAAAGGCAGTTTTTCCAGAGGTTGTTGCCCCAAAACTTAATAATCCCTCTTTCTGAGAAATGTGTTCATGGGTTGTTTTTTCGCCGTATCCAAGTATATAAATCGGTTTGTTTTTGTAATTTTCTGCATTTTCTGAAGAGGTCATGATGAGAGCTGATCCTCCATCGGATATAACTGCACAATCATATAGATGTAACGGTTTTGCAATGACTTTAGATTTCATAATTTCTTCAACCGTTAACTTTTTTTTCATATGTGCTTTTGGGTGAAGCATTGCGTTATCTCGATGCAAGACAGATATTTTTGCGAGGTCAAGTTGATCAATTTCAAAGGTTTCCATATATTTAGTTGCAATCATGGAGTAAAAGGATGGAATGGTGGCACCATACAATGCTTCAAATTGCTGGTGCCCAAAATTAGAGAGTTTTTCAATTGCACCAGATCTTCCAAGACCTGATAATCGATTCTCCCCGAAGGATATTAAAACATTTTTACAGTAACCAGCTTGAATAACAGCAGCTGCCAACCCAACAGCTGAACAGCCGCTTGCTCCACCTAGTTGGACTGTAGTATTAAAATTAGGCTCTAATCCTAGATATTCTGCTAAATAACTGCTTGGCATAGGATGTGGCTCGGTTAACGAATATGCTGTAATGACACCATCAATTTCATCTTTTGATATCCCAGCATCGAAAATCGCCTCTCTCGCTGCTAATGCTTGGAACTCAATGGAAGTAATATTTGGGATTTTCCCCATATTTGTATCTCCCACGCCAATAATTGCGGCCAAATTTTTCCCCTCCCTATCTAATTTTCAAATCTATCTCCCCTGCTAATTTACTGGTAAATTCATTTGCAGTATCTTTCACTTTTTGGACCACTGCGTCTATATCCTTTTCAGTCATGTAAGTGGAAAACCCTAAAGTCCCTATTACAAGCTGTATATCTCTATTTGAGTTAAAAACTGGTGCAGAAACTGCGACTACCCCTTCTATATATTCCTCTTTACTTACCAAGACCCCGTCCTTTCTTATAACATCTAATGTTTTTATATACTCTGAAATATCTGTAATGGTATACGGTGTAATTTGAGTGAGACCTCCCTTTAAGATTTCATCTCTCTCGTTTTCTTCCATATAAGCCAAGAACCATTTACCATATGACACGTCTTTTATCGGGAATCGATTCCCGACTGAAATTTTTATTTGAATCATTCCAGTACTTTCTTCCTTGGCAATATACATAAGCCGATCGCCGCTAATTCTTTCGACTAAAAAACTGGTTAAGGAAGTTTCACTTGTCAATTTTTCTAATAACGGTTTGGCTAGTGAGTGATAATCTATTTGTTCACTTGCTCTGCTACCAAGTACAACTAACGAGGGACCCAAACTATATCTTTTTGTACTCTGGTTGTAAGAGACCATTCTTTCTTCTTCTAAAGTTTTCAAAATTCTCATGCATGAACTTTTACTAATGGATAAGGCTTGGCTAATTTCAGCTAAAGTACTATTGCTATATTTGTACCTGCTTAACAACTTAAGAATACTTACGGAATGGTGTACTGCTGGTACATGATAATTATTCATATTCATCACCTTAATCGTTTCAAATATAAAACGTCGTTTCCTATTTGAATTTTATCATCTCGATTTTTATTATTCAATATATTTTTTAGTGTTTTCTGAATTTTTTTATAACGGTAATAATTCGTTTGTCACTCAAAAAAGGTGTACCAAAAATCGTACACCTTAAAAATATTATGGGATTAAAATATTTAATATATAATATTTTTTGTCATTTCTAATCCAATGGTAGTGTTCTCAATACATTTAATCTGACCCACTAGGTTAACTAAAATTTTGCCAATAAAGTTTCTTCCTAAAGGCTTCATTAATTCATTTATCTCTAATAATGCTTTTTTTAATTTTGTGTAAATTTCTTTATAATTTGAAATTTATTAAAGTCATATTTATACATTGATGCATTAAACAATAATTTATCAATCAGATTTTCAAATAAAATATCGCCCGTTTTTTTTTATTTCACAACTCATATGGCGCAGATTTTTCAGGCTGGTTTATAAGCTTTTTTGAGACCTCTTTATAAATCAAAAATTATTTAAAAATATCCCGTTTACTAATCATAGATGTGGCAAATCGCCATATTACCTTTGGTTTGGTCTTCCATTGGATTTTTGCATCATTATCTTGATTTTCGAGCACTTTCGCGGCAAGGAATTTCGTTACTGGTTCGACCTTATCGCCCAAGATGTTGAAGATTTTCCGGTTATGTTCATCAAGCGATTTTCGTAGAAAGTCTGTCGCGAGCATTCCTGGACTTAATGTCCCCACTTTTATATTTTTCTGCTTGGCTTCAATTGCCAACGAGCGGGTAAAATAGCTGACGGCACTTTTGGATGTCCCATATAAAGTTATCTTTTCGCGCATCATTCCATTGCTGCCGAAGCCCTCCATGTTAAAAATTTGGCCGGAACCTTGTTTTAGCATATGATTAAAGGCAACATGGCAGCCATTCATAACACCTTTAAGGTTCGTACGAATCACTTTATCGTACTCCTCTTCGGCCCTTTCCCAAAAATACTTTCGCTCCTAGTCAATTCCTGCATTATTAATCCAAATATCAATAGTGCTAAAATGTTTTTCGGCATAAAATCCACAATTGTTCTAATTCGTCTCGATTATAGGCTCTTGCTGCATATCCTTCAACAGTATCAGGATTTATCTTTCTTAAGCTTTGCAATGCTCGCTCAACACTTTCCTGGGATTGTCCGTTTATCGTTACCCTGCATCCCGCCAGTAAAAATTCCCGGGCCAGTCCATAACCAATTCCTCTTGTACTTCCAGTGATGACAACATGCTTCATGTTCTCGCCAACTCCATTTCCATGAAAAAAATCGATTATCTTCATTATGAATCTTTTTTTCAGTGGACATATGCTGCTGGAAGTGATATTTATTTAGATTTCGTGAAAATTACTCCCAGTCATTTATTACCCATCTATGCGCTCCGATACTTGATAATATTTGCAGTTCGGGCTCATATAACCTTTCTATGTGCCTCAATGATTGATTAAATCTGCGGTTCTGGCCCATTTAACCTTTTTATGCGCACCATTGATTGATTAAATCTGCGGTCTGGGCTCATATAACCTTTCTATGCGCCCCAACGCTTGTTTATATCTTTGTTCGGGCTCATATAACCTCTCTATGCGCCCCAACGCTTGTTTATATCTGCAGTTCGGGCTCATAGAACCTTTCTATGCGCCTCAATGATTGATTAAATCTGCGGTCTAGGCTCATATAACCTTTCTATGCGCCCCAACGCTTGTTTATATCTGCGGTTCGGGCTCATAGAACCTTTCTATGTGCCTCAATGATTGATTAAATCTGCGGTTCGGGCTCATATAACCTTTCTATGCGCCCCAACGCTTGTTTATATCGGCGGTTCGGGCTCATAGAACCTTTCTATGCGCCTCAATGATTGATTAAATCTGCGGTTCGGGCTCATATAACCTTTCTATGCGCCCCATTGATTGATTTAATCTGTGGTCCGGGCTCATATAATCTTTAGATCAGAATGATATCATGTACCCATTTTTATTTTTCAAAAATAATTGGGCTTATTTATCAGAATCAAAAAGTTCTTTCCCTCGTCAGTATAAATGAGGTGAAAATAAATGAAAAAATTTAAACGGTTCTTGCAGGCAGTCCTTTGTACATTGTTGGTCGGTTCAGTATTTTATTTTGGTCAGGCGACTACATTCGCTAAGGACAATTATATTGTTATCAAGAAAGGAGATACATTATATAGCATTTCGAAAAAATACCATATTTCCGTTGAAGATATAAAGGAATACAACCAACTAACCAGCAACACGATTATTGCCGGTCAAAAGTTAATGATTCCAGATTTTGAACAAACCAAACCATTATATGTTGTCGTTGCTGGTTCATTTAGCAAGAAAACGAATGCAGATAAGCGGGTTGCTTTTTTGAAAAAGAAAGGAATTGAAGCGACCGTCGTTAAAAAAGTCATGAATGGTAAAAACTTATATCGTGTTCAAGCGGGTGCTTTTTCGAATAAATCCAATGCAGATAAAATGAAGAAGAAGGTAAAGGATATTGGGATAAAAGATGCTTTTCTTTTATCTGAGAAGCCTCTTCATATAAATGGAATCACACTAGGAACTTCTGACAATCAGCTCCTTAAAAAATTCGGTCAGCCAACCAAAACAGCGGATGATAAGAATACTAGGTCGCTTTATTATCAAAACGAAGGTGCCGGGGTCCGGATAAACTTTAATGCAGCCAATGATTCCATTGAACAACTGCAGGTATATCCGGAATTTCTAACAACCACTTACATCCCCACTGACAAAAACAAAATCCTCGATGCTTATGGAAACCCAAATGAAATAAAGACCGTTACCTGCTATGAAAGTGCTAGTTGTGAACAAATGATTTATACATTTAATAAAAGCCAATTAATCGTTCAGATTGACCGTGATGGTAAGACCGTTCAATATTTGGAATTACGAAAAACCAAATAAAAAAATTCAACTGAAGGACGTTCACTCTTCTCTTGGCATCTCGATGTTTCAACTTGAATCCGTTCATTACAGTCATATTTATTAAAGGATTCAGTAAAAATTACTGAGTCCTTTCTTACTTCCCGAATTGGTATGAATAGCTTCAACTCCTTTTCGAATGGTCTATAGTTGTAACAAGCCCACTCCAGCCACTGCTGGTATTAATAACTTCTAATATTTAACAATAGCCAATTCTACTTTTAATGAATCAAATAAACAAATGTTGATCCAATTATAAGCATGATTAACAAAAATACTCCGTTCCACCGTAACCCCACGGAAAGGCTAGATTTCCCTAATAATCTACTTACAAGTAAATTAATAGGATTAATTGGACTTATTACGGAAGACAAAGACCAGGACAGCATCAACAATAATGCCAGTACCTCGGGCCGTGTTCCGAGCATGTTCGCGTCCATTTGGGTGACTAGGGCTGAAACGACGACTAATTGATGAACCCCAATAAAGGTAAGGACCAAGATCGTTCCGGCGACAAAGAGGATAAAAAGCAAAAAAGAAATGGAAGCTGTATGAGCTAGGAAAAGTTTAATACTGTCAGCCGCGGCTGTTCCAGTCAATGCTTTAGAAAAAAGGCCAGCGCTGATAAATAAAACAATCTCATTTTTCATATTAACAACAGATGTATTTTTAAAAATAATAAACTGTCCTGTAAAATCACTCCATTTCCCTTTCGTTACAGCCCAAATAACAGGAAAGGTAATTGATACTAAGCTCACTAAAAACAACATTGACCACTTAGTTAAAAATTCAAGGAGGAATGTCATTCCAATAATCAGAGAAAATAGTCCGGCTAGATTAAGCATATTTTTTTGATGTTTTTTTCCTTGTTGTACATTAATATTTTGTTCATCACTAGATGTCACAAACCGTGCGATGACATCACTATCTTTTCTTCGTTTTAACCAAATCCAAAATAATAAATTTCCGGTGACTAACTGGATAATGGCAAGGGTAAATCCTAACGGTATGTAATGCAAAATAGGAACTTTTAGTTGGTAAAGAACCAGGGCAACCGATGCGTAATAGGGAGACCATAAGATTACAGATGAAAACCCCACCAAATAAGATTTTGCAAGTATTTCAGGGGCTAGTTTAAAACTTCCAATCAATTCATGCAGGATTCGAATGGTACCAATATTCAATACCGGTCCTAGGCAAAACAATAAGAGCGAAATGCTGACAAATAATTTTCTTAATTGATGAGCTAATTTCTCTACAAAAAATTGAATGGAATGATAATAACCGCCGAGTTTTATAGGAATTGTTAACAGAGGAACCAATATAATAAGACTTAATAAAGGAAGGTAGGAGAGTAAGCCTTTCACTGTCCCCTCAATCGCTGCACCTTTATATATATTTATAAAAAATCCAAGCATAAACATACAAATACTAAAATAACGAGGAAGAGGCTCGGCTTGTTTAAGGTTGGATAAAAAAACAACGATGGTGAAGGCTGTGAGAAAATAATCAAAGATATTGGAATGGGTAAAATTGTGAAGAATATAGAGCAAACACATGGCAAGGATCAGTAAACTTTTCACTTGTATATTTTCTTTTGCTCTAGGCATTAACCTGGTTTCCAACAATTTTTTCAACTCCGTCAAATAAAATTTCTTTTTCATCAGCGCGACTAAGGAAATGAATCACCGATAATAGGGATAGCCCCCATTAGGAACACTTGGAAGTTTTGGCTGCTTATTAAATGGGGACTATTATATTTTTTGAAAGAACCTATTTTTGTGTGCTGAACATCAACTATCCTATCTCTTGCCTTTATGGCGGATCCTCAACTCTTTTACTTAGTTGACGCTTTAGTTGATACTTTTACATTCTTCTCCATCACGGTCAATAATGGATCGATAACATTTTCAGGAATACTCTCCCAATCGATAATCGCATCAAGCCATTCATTTACGTTCTTATCAAAAATGGCCGTATCATCCTCCAAGTGTAAGTATCGTTGAAAATAATGGATAAATAAATATAATTTTCGATAACCGCCGTTCGACGAAAGTTGAAATTCTGCTTCTTGGAGGAGCAGGCTTGCCGTGAAAAGATGGTACATACGGTTCATAAACCGTTTCGCGGAAATTTCTTGCTCCAGTGATCTTCCTTGAACAATTTGCTCTACTTGTTCTTTGAATTTTTCCATTTTCCCTCGGCAAAGTTCGGCTCCACGTTGCACATGAGCATTTTTTAAACCTGACAGCCGCTTTTCCAAATCACTAATAAATGCCCTTCCGCCATCATCCTTGTGAATGGCTCTTAACACATCCAAAGCCACGATATTGGTTGTTCCTTCCCAAATGGAGCCGACATGTGCATCTCGAACGAGCTTTGGATTTACCCACTCTTCAATGTAGCCATTGCCCCCGCGAATTTCCATTGCCTCTGCAGTTACATATCGTGCCTGTTTGCAAACAGTCCCTTTAAGCAGAGGGGTTAAAATCCGAAGCAGTTTTTTCGATTCATCATGATTACCCTCAGCCTGATCAAAGACATGGGCTGTGTAAAAAATGGCCGATGAGGCTGCTTCCGTCATAAGGAGCAGTTCAAACAGGCTCTCTCTCATTAAAGGCAAATCTATTAGGGCCTGACCAAATGCCTTTCTTCCTCTTACTGTCACCAGCGCCTCTGTAAAACTTCGTCTCATCATGGCTGCAGAACGTACGGCATTAGAAAGCCGGGAGGAATTGACCATCGACATCATTTGTTTAAAGCCACTGTCTAGATTTCCGATGACATAACCAGCCGCCCCTTCGAAAGTAACTTCTCCGGAGGCCATATCCCTTGTTCCTAGCTTATCTTTTAACCGGTTGATTCGATATCGATTTCGCTCACCGTTTTCCAGTTTTTTAGGTACTAAAAACATGGCCAGACCTTTTGTACCCGCACTCGCTCCTTCTGGACGTGCCAACACCAGCGCAACATCAGCAGATACGTTAGAACAAAACCATTTATCACCCCAAAGCTCCCAATGGTCACCTGCCTTTTTAGCTGTAACCAAGTTGGTTCCTACATCAGATCCGCCTTGCTTTTCTGTCATGAATTGTGCACCAGTCCAAAGTTCACTTGTATCGGTACTGACCATTCTAGGTAAGTATTTGTTCTTTATTTCAGGACTTGCATATTGTTCAATTACTCGGGCCGCTGAATCGGTCATACTCATTGGGCAGCAAAGTCCAAACTCGGATTGCGCAAATAAATACCAAAATGCATATTTTAACACCCTCGAAAAAGGAGTTGGCCACCCCATCACACCTGGTCGATGGGACATGGCTACTAGCCCAAACTCACCATAACCGATTTCCTCCATTCGATGATAGGACGGGTGATATCTTATTTTATCAACCCTTTCCCCCTGTCGATTGTAAGGGATTAATTCCGGGGGATTTTGGTCTGCTTCACGGGATAATTCATCTAACTCAGTACCTGCCACTTCCCCCATTTTTGATAATAGCGGAAGTACTTTTTCATATTCATCCTCCGAAACATAGAAACGCATCAATAAATTTAAGTTTAGATCATCAAGGAAAAAATTAAGTCCCTCCGCCTCTGGCATTCCACCCAGTTTAGGTTCCAGGCTTTTTAAATGATTCCTCTTCAAGAATAAAAACCTCTTTCCCATAAATGATTATTTTAAGATAAAATTTGTTTCTCTTTTTCTAAAAAATTAGTTCATTCCTGATTGCCCGGAATGAACTATAAATACTTAAATTATCCTCTATAGTCCGTATGTTCTTCGATATAGTCGAACAATTGCTGACCGAAACTCTCTTTTCTTCCCACCTCAACTTCCTCTACGATATGAGCGACTAAACCGACAGCCCTCGCAGCAACCGCAAACGATTTGACAACCCGATAATCAATTCCCATGTCGGCCATGATAGCACCAATGGCTCCAACAGCATTGAGGGTAATCGTCTTTCCTTTTTTCTCGCAAATTTGTCTATGAATCTCTTTAAGAAGCTGTGAGTTCTTTCCATTGAAGCCCAGCTCCTCAGCGATCGCAAATAACCGGGTTGTTCGTGGATCTTCGGGTTTATGAACGGGATGACCAAATCCGGGAAGCTGCTTTCCGCTTTCCTGCCTCTCATTAATGACATGAGAGGCGATTTCTTGTAGAACTCTTTCCTCTCCATATTTTTGAAAGGCATCCTGAAGCATTTCTGCAACATATTCCATTGCCCCAAGATAAACAGTTCCCGCACCAAGCAAGCCTGCCGCAACGGCTGATTGAACAGATTCGGGCGCTCCTAAATAAGTTAGCCTTGTTGAAATAGAGCTTGGAGTATACCCATGCTCGCAGATGGCTACTAATAGTGCGTTAAGCATCTTGGATTCATTTTCTGTCGGTTTCCGATGCATCGCTCCGAGAAATGCCATATCAGCCAGAGTAATTTTTCCGATTAAATCTTCTGTTAGGTCATAACCGTGAACAAAAATTCGATCACGGGTTGATTTACCAATTTTCGTTCGAAATTCCATCGTTAGTAATACCTCCAAAATTTTATATTTGTGAAAAACATTAGCATGTTTTTAACTCCTGACCTATTCGTTTTGGATTAAATAGTTCCTGCTGAAACAGTAGATTCCACGCCGTTTTTCCAGATAATAATTCCGTCTAAGGCAGCGATGCCTTTCCCTTCTTCGAACACCCATAATGGATTTATGTCCATCTCACTAATTTTTTCCTTATGTTGTGCCGCAAACTGTGAAACCTTCACAATGGCCTCCGTCAGGGCAGAAACGTCTCTTTTCTTTTTACCTCTGGTTCCTTCTAACAAAGGATAACCCTTTAGTTCTATTAACATATCAAAGGCCTCTTGTTTACTAACTGGTGCCCGGCGAATCGAAGCATCCTTTAGCACTTCGATGAAAATTCCGCCAAGACCGCAGACAATTAAAGGTCCAAATTGGGGATCTTGTTTTACCCCGATAAACATTTCGATTCCTTCATCTTGAAACATCTCCTCTGCTAGAATTCCTTCGATCTTTGCATCTGGAGCATATTGTTTAACAGATTGCAAGATTCCGTCAAAGGCATTCTCTAGTTGAAGAGAATTTTGAATGTTAATCTTCACACCGCCTGCGTCTGTTTTATGCAGAACATCACGGGAAATCACTTTACATACAACCGGGTATTGGAGATGTTCTTTTACTGCTTCTAAATGGCTGCGATCTTTAATGAGCGTGCCCTTTGGAACGCGGATGTCCAGCTTTGAAAGCTCTTCCTTGACACGTTCCTCTGTCCAAATCCCTGACATGTCTCCAGACTTTGCATTAGGCTGGTTTTCCGGCACTTGCAGCCCTGCATCTTCTTTCCTGCAGAATGCCGAAAAATCGACTAAATATTTTAAAGCCAACATTGTTTTATAAGAGGTAGAGAAAACGGGAATGCCAGCTTCTTGCAGAATGGTTCTTCCTTCACCGGTCAACTCACTGGTTCCTGTGATTGTGACAAGAATCGGTTTGTCTGTTAATTTATCAATCTCAGCTATTTTTTTACAGATTTTCTTCCCTAGCACGCCGCCAAACGTAGTTTGAAAAACTATTGCATCAATGTCTTGGTCATTAATTAGAATCTCAAGTGTGTCCGTTAAAATATGCTGTTCTTTTAGCGCTTGAGCAGTTACATCAATTGGATTAAGCGCTGAACCGTATGGAGGGATAATGGCTTTAATTTCTCTTGCTGTTTCCACAGACATACGAACCATTTCCAATCCTAGCACTTCGCTATAATCTGCCATGGCAATTCCTGCTGCACCAGAATTGGATATAGTGACAACACGGTTGCCAGCAGTCTTCTTGCCTCTCCTAAAAACCTTCATGGCATCAATCATGTCATCGACATCATTTACGGAAATGAATCCATATTGTTTGGCAATAGCTTGGAACGTTTCTTCTGATCCAGTTAAGGAAGCCGTATGGGATAAAGCGGCTTGCCTGCCAATTTCAGAACGGCCAGACTTTAATAAAATAACTGGTTTATTCAACCTTTTAGAGGTTTTGGAAATTTCAATCAGCATTTCCCCATCAGGTATGCCCTCAAGATAACCCGCCACGACTTGTGTATCTTTATCTTCGAGCATATATTCGATGCAATCAAGCGAATGAATATCCATTTGGTTTCCTGTATTGACGATATAAGAAAAACCTATATTCTCCTCTTGAGCTAATCCAAATAAGGAAAACCCGATCGCACCACTTTGGGAGGCAAAACCAACATTGCCCGTTTGGAATCCTTTTTCTGTTTCAAAAGAGGTGGCAAAACCCATAGGGATTGTCTTTTTAACGTTTAATAAGCCTACGCAATTCGGACCCAGTATGTGAATCCCAGCTTCCTGAGCTTTTTTCAATACTTGTTCTTGGAGCTTTCTTCCTTCATCACCAACCTCAGCAAAACCTGAGCCGAATAGAACCAGATGGTGGATTTGTTTCTTTTTACAATCTTCCAGAATTTGCAGCATCCGTTTGGAGGCAACTGCAATTAAGGCTACATCAACCTCTCCGGGAATATCTAATAGGCTTGGATAACAAGGAATTCCCTCAATTTCATCATATTTTGGATTAACAGGATAAATTTTCCCCTTATAATTGTGATGAATTAAGTTTTTTATTGGTTTACCACTTATAGAGGTGAAGTCCTTCGATACTCCAACAATCGCGATCGATTGGGGATTCAAAAAGCGGTCAATCGCATTTATTTTTGACATATTTTAAACCTCCTGTCCTTTTTCCTTGTTGACATTTAGTGAAACTTTAATTTTAAAGAGATAGATTAATCCCAAGACAACGAGTCCGATAATCAGCAAATATAGATTCATGAAAAACATCAATAACCCTCCAGCAAATAACAATAACCGTTCTACAATCTTTAACGCTCCTGCTCCTAAAAGGTATCCTTCGAGGGATGAAGCAATCATAAATATCCCTATAATTGACAGAACTATGCTAAGAACTGTCTCTAAAGGCTCGCCGCGTCCAATTAAGATGGCCGGGTTGTAAATCATAAAGAAAGGCACTATGAACTTTACAGAGCCGAGCTGCACCGCCTGAAAACCTGTTTTCATCGGACTGGCACCAGCGATACTTGCAGTGGCAAACGCTGCTAATGCAACAGGCGGTGTGATATAAGAAACAGTTGCCCAGTAGACCACATATAAATGGGCGGCAATAGGATCCACACCAACGGCTATCAAGGCCGGTGCCATGATAACTGCTAAGAACACATATACGGCAGATACTGTCATCCCCATCCCTAGAATAAAACTAGTAAGCGCTCCGCCAATTAATATAAGGAAGGTGCTGTCTCCCGCTGCAGCAACCAGTTCTCTTGACAGTGAAAATGATACTCCTGTAGCTGACAAAGCTCCGACGATAAAACCGACCCCTGCAATGATCACGACGATATCGGCTAATACTTTTCCAATTTCTAACAACATGTCGAAAAGTTGCTTCTTGCTCATACGTGTTTCTTTTTTGATCATAGCGATGATCAGTAAGGCGACACTTGCGTAGTAAGGTGCCTGGCCTTCAGAATTTAAAAATCCTAAAAAGGCGATCATAATGAGAATAGCAAAGATATAATACCAGCCATCTTTCAATGTCTTCCAAAAAGATGGTACCTCTGATTTTGGCAATCCTTTTAAATGATTCTTTGCGGCATATCCATCAATCTGAATAAATAACCCAAAGTAATAAAGGAAGGCAGGCACTGCCGCTGCAAGGGCGATATGATAGTAAGGTGTTGCCAAAAAAGAGGCCATAATAAATGCAGCCGAACCCATAATCGGCGGGGTAATGGTTCCGCCTGTCGAGGCAGTTGCTTCAATCGCAGCTGCATAGTACGGTTTATAACCAGACTTTTTCATTGCCGGAATCGTCATAGCACCAATAGTTACTGCATTTGAAACAGCACTTCCGCTTAACATACCAAAAAAAGCACTTCCAACAACGGCTACCTTTGCTGAGCCACCTCGGGTTCTCCCGAATAGAGATAGGGCCAGGTTAAAGAAGAAATCTCCGCCGCCGGTTCGAGTGATCACTACGCCAAACACAAGAAAACCAAGAAGCAAGTTTCCGATCGTAGTATAAGCAATCCCAAAGACGCTATTGGAACTTAAAATATGGTTTCTAGCTAATGTTAAAAAGTCATAGGATTGCCCCTGTAATAGACTGATAGGTACATTGGAAGCAACGAGGGGATAAAGGGAAATCACCAAGCAAATAAGGGATAAGACTAGGCCTGCAGTTCGACGAAGTGCTTCAAGTAATAAGGCCCATAACACAATACTGAAATATGTAGGAATGGTTGGAGCGTTCCAATCCCAGCCTTCTTCGATGATACGCTTTCCTTGTAAACCAAGGTAAACAGTAATGATGACCGAAACAGCAAAAAAGACAACATCATACCATTTGACGGATGTTTGAGTTTTCTTGGCAGGGAAAATTAAAAATGAAATCGGCATAAAACAGCCTAGCAAATAGATGAGGTAAGCATTCTGGATGGGGTTAATTCCAAACAAATGGATATAAAACAACATATTAATAGAAAGAAAAACACCAATAACAGTGGAAACTGCCACGACTACTTTCCAAAAAAAATTAAGCCTTTCTGTTTTCAAGCGAGATCCCCCAATCTTATTATTATCGAATTTTTGACAGTCTCTCCATTGCTGAGATCTTGATAAAAAAGAATGTCAGCCAGCTTTCAGCGGCTGACTTTCTTTTTTTTTTATATAGAAACTTATTTTATAAGTTCCGCCTTTTTCTCTAACCAATAGGCTGGAAACTTATCATTAGAAATGCCTTCCTTTTTAGATTCATCGACTACCTTATTCCAGGCAGTTTTTAGTTTCTTATATCTTTCGGCCAATGCATCATTTTTCGCTTGTTTTTCATCACTCCACAAACCTTTTTCTTTTAAGAACTTAATCGTCCCCTCGTGGAATGGGATACCGCGTGGCTCTGTCAACACTTTATCTTTAGAATATAGGGCCAAGTTTGGTATCGCCTTTTGATAGTCATTAAAGTTTTCATCCATGGCTTTTAATAACTGATAAACAGTATCTGCATCCTGGCTGGCATAACCACCGATAAGATATCCATGACCCATGACGTTTGTTGCGCCTTTCATACCAGCACCGTTATCCATTGTATATGGGAACAGCCATGATGCAGTCTTTTCTACACGTGCCCAGCCTTCCTTGTCATTAGGATCCATTTCAAGCCAGTGAATTCCGCCCTTACTGTCTGCTTCAAACATGGTGGAAGCGGTTGGATTAATTCCGGCTACGTCGATTTGCCCTTGTAGCAGCGCATCACCTTGTCCTGCATAGGAAGTAATATCAACCGGTTTTACATCATCCCATGTGAGACCGGCAAAGGCTAATATTGCTTCGTTTTTAATATTAACGGAGGAATTACCAGTAATTCTAGGAACCCTCTTTCCTTTTAAATCTGCAATCGATTTAATATCTGAATCTTTTCGAACCGCAAACCCAAATTGACTAATTGGTGCCCAAATGGCCCTTACATCTTGAGGACCCCAATCGGGTTTCGCAAATTCTTCCATTGCTTCAAAAGAAAATTGAATTTCATCACCCAATTTTCCAATAGAAGCTTGATTACTCTTTAATGGCAGCATTCGTCCTACCCCGCTGGCGGATGGAAGCATCCTAATTTGTGTTCCATATTTACTAGTCAATGTGTTTGCAATTGCTGACATTTCTGCGTATCCACCGGATCCAACATCGTATACGCTCCATGTCATTTGTTTGGGAAGTGAGACAGCACTAGAAGCTGTAGAAGAACCTTTGTTTGAAGCTGGTTTTTTCTCAGTTCCGCTGCTTTTCAGTGATCCATTACTGCTGCAGCCCACCAATAAAATGGAGAGTAAAAAGATAGCCATTAAGAATTTTAGCGGTTTTTTCAACATCCATAATCCCCCTTCATTTAAAGCCTTCCTACCTGAAAAAGATGTTACATCATTACTTTTTCAGGTAGGAAACCGTTTTCATATTTCTACCAAATTTATTTTATATATAAAATTTATTTTCGTCAATGAAATTTTATAAAATTCAGTATTTTTCGTTAACATATATTCCATCTAATGAAAAAAGGAGATATTGATCGTTTTGATAGGAATTCCTCATAGTGTTTGCAAAGTTGAAACATTGTGAAAGGATCTTAACAGATGAGGTTTTTAAACTATTAGAATAGTTTTCGCTTTAAACCAAAACTATTTCCGTTATGGATTCCATGCCTTCTTGGTTTAAGGCTAGAGGAGCATCAATATTGGATGTTCCCCTAGTGTTCATGTTAGATAGCTCTTGGTTTAAATTTCGGTAATGTAAAATCTCCTTCTACTTGAAAGACCACTTCAACCGGCATATCACAGTCTACTTTATCTACATCTACATCAATGATATTACTAAGCATACGAACCCCTTCTTCTAATTCGATCAATGCGACAACGTACGGAACTTCATCTTTAAATGCCGGGCCCCCTGGGCGCCTTGCTATGGTAAAGGAATAAACCTTTCCAACTCCAGAGGATTGCACCCATTCGACTTTTTCAGAAAAACAATTTGGACATAAAACCCGTGGATAAAAAATGTAGCTGGAGCAGTCCTCACATTTTTGAATCAATAGTTTATGCTCTTTACACCCTTGCCAAAATACATCAGAGTCTCCATCAGGTATAGGCAGCGGTTTTTCTATCATTTTTAATCCCTCCCTAAAATAACCACGGATGTAGAGGAAAGCGTTCCGCCTGTTCCCGCCACAAGAGAAATTTTTGAATTTTTCACTTGCCTCTCTCCCGCCTCTTCTCTCAACTGTCGCACAGCTTCAATTAACAAGAAGATTCCGTACATTCCAGGGTGAGCATAGGAAAGCCCCCCGCCATTTGTGTTCAAAGGAAAATCCCCGCCTGGAGCTGTCCGCTGATTCGAAACAAAATCCCCTCCCTCTCCAGATTTACAAAAACCTAGAGACTCTAGTGTAAGTAAAACGGTAATCGTGAAAGAATCATAGATTTGAACAACATCAATTTCATCATGAGTGACTCCTGCCATCTCAAATGCTCTCTTTCCTGAGACAGCCGCTGAAGTTACTGTTAAATCCGGCATTGCTTGAATGGACCAATGGCTGTGAGACTCTCCTTGTCCTAGAACCCATACCGGTTTTTTTCGGCAGTCTTTGGCCCGTTCAGCTGAGACCAAAACAATCGCACCCGCTCCATCCGTAACTAAACAGCAATCTAGTAAATGTAATGGGTCACAGATCATTGGCGAAGTTAAAACATCTTCAATCGTTAAATGATCACGCATCGTAGCGTGTGGATTTAATTGCGCCCATTTTCTGGTAGCTACTGCAATTTCCGCCAATTGTTCAGGCCTTGTCCCATATTGGTGCATATGGCGATGGGCTGCCATAGCGTAAGCACCTGCAGGCGACGGCAATCCATATGGAGTTTCGTATTGGGCCGTTAAGACTGGCGGTCGTCCAGCCAATGTACGGGATTTTTCAGAACGCTGCGTACTTCCATAGAGGATTAAAGCTACTTCACATAATCCTGATTGAATGGCTGCAGCCGCATGGCCGACATGGGCTTCAAAGGCTGATCCGCCTATTTGAGTGGAATCGGTATACTTCGGTTGAATCCCTAAGTATTCAGATAACACAACAGATGGAAAGGAACCGATGCCAGGTAATCCCCAAAGTCCGGCAACAAATATCCCATCGACATCATCCTTTGATAATCCGGCATCCTCTAATGCTCTTTTTGCAGCAATCGCCTGTATTTGTAAAACCGAATGACCGTGTTTTACTTTTCCTTTCTCAAGTTCAACATCTCCAACGCCGACAATAGCAGCGGCCCGTTTGATTGACATCTTTTCACCTACCCTTTATTTTTTTTGTTACGCACAGAAATCGTTCTCGTTCCTTTAATTGGTAAATGATTAAATTGTTATTCCTTGAGGTTTTTCAGAAGGTGAAAGCAAGTTTTGCATGACAAATTCAATCATGATGGACGGATGGGTAATGTGGTAAAGATGGTAAATAGAAGATTTGTACCAATAATGAATGCTTTCTTCCCATGTAAAGCCCATTCCACCATGAAGCTGGATCGCATCTTCACAGACTTTTTTATACATTTCTGTACTAAAATAGCGGCTTGCCATAACATTCAATAAGTTTTTATCCTGATTTGTTTCCTGTTGAGCTGCTATATAAAAACTGTAGCTGCGCGCTTTTTCAATAGCGACATGCATATCGGCTATCATATGTTTCACTGCTTGGAAGGATCCAACTGGAACTCCAAATTGCTTCCTCTGGGTCACATAATGAATGGTTCTTTTTAATACTTCGTCTGCACCGCCAATGATTTCCCCATTAGTACAAAGTAAATACTGGATAACTTTCTCATTTAACAATTCTTGGTGGTCAGTGTCGAATCCTTGAATAAAATCCACTTTATTAATCCAAACATGATCAAGCTGGATCGTTCCTTGCGGTTTGGCCAGTTCCACTGATTCCTCGGCTGAAACCGTTACGCCCTCTAGTCTGGTATTTAATAATGCTAGAGAAACACCCCCGCTACTGTCACTTACCGGCAATAGACAATAATCTGCGTGCTGGATAAACGGGATATGTTTGATTTCACCTGTCAATTGAATTCGGCTGCTTTCCCGATTTGCTATTTTGATAGATGGCCAATTGAAGTCTATTCCGTTTTTGGACTTTGCCAGCCGAGGCAAGGCCGTGGTGATGAGGCTTTCTCCAGATAGCAATAGGTCTAATTGTTGTTGTTGAACAGACGATAAATTTAATTGACTTAGGAGCGGGACAATGAATCCAGCTGTTAACAAATAAGGGCCAGGAAACGGTCTTTCTCCAAACGTTTCTGACAGATACATCAAGTCAAGAGTTGTCATATCCTCAAAGACCTGCCATTTTCCTTGTGCCAGTATTCCCAGCCAGCCATTATCTGCCAGTTTCCCCCATGCATCCTTTGAAAAGCCGTGGTTCTTTTCGACTATTTCTTTAAAATGTTCTAGTGTCATTTCTTTTTTTAACAATGATTGCAGAGCCTTTTTTAACATTTGCTGCTGTTCAGAAAAGCGGTATTCCATTATGCTCTCCCCCCCTTTGAGCTAGGCAGTCCCAGAGATTTAGCGATAATATTTTTTTGAACTTGTGTCGTTCCGGCATAGATCGTTTCGGCTCGTGAGATAAGAAATTTCTGTAACCAAACTTCATGTTCTCCTTTAACTAACGATTCTTCTCCTAGAACTTCCACGCCTAAATTAAGTAAATCTTGATGACTTTCACTCCAAACTAGTTTGGCTATGGCGGGGATGGCACCGTTATCATCACCTTGAGCAATAAGGGCAATATTCCGTAAGGAGATACTTTTTAATATTTCACAGGATAAATAGGACTGTACTAATTTATTTTGCAGGACGGAGCTGATTGCTTGCGAGTTGCCAATGTCAATCTGTTTTTGAAAAAGCGAAACTAGCTGCTGGAATTCTTGCTGCATTTTTAATGCGCGCTGCGCAAAATGAATTCCACGTTCGTTGGCAAGCGAATAATTAGCCATTTCCCACCCGTTATTTATTTCTCCAACGACATCCTCGATTGGAACAACGGCATCATCTAGAAAAACTTCAGCTAGTTCTGATTCACCGGCAATATTTTTTATTGGCCGTACTGTGACTCCTGGCTGTTTCAAATCTAAGATCATCAGGCTAATGCCTTTGTATCTGGATTCTCCCGTTCGGACCAAGATATAGCATTTATTTGCATAGGGAGCATAAGATGTCCATATTTTTTGACCATTTAATACATAATGGTCTCCTTTACGTTCTGCTTTTGTTTGAAGACCAGCTAAATCCGAGCCGGCAATCGGTTCTGAGAAACCTTGACACCATATGTCGTCATGATAAAGCATCCGGGGTAGATAGTGCTTCTTTTGTTCTTCTGTTCCATAGCGAATTAATGTCATTCCAAAAATGCCAATTCCATTGGAATTTAACACTTCGGGTGCATTGATCCGTACTAATTCTTCAATATAAACTAACTGTTGTTCCAGGGTTAATCCGAGGCCGCCATACTCTTTTGGCCAAGCAGGTGCTACCCATCCTCCCTGACCCAACATTTTGCCCCACGTTCTTCGTCTTTCCACCAATTCCTCGCCAGTTACTTCATAATTCCACTCCTTCGGAAAGTTTGCCACTAACCAGGTACGAAAAGACTCGCGAAAATACTCCGCCTCTTGTGAGTACTCAAAATTCATTCAGCTTACCCGCCTTTCATTGCTCATATTTTGATGGCACACAGCTTCAAAGGTGCCCTACACCTTGAATACTCCCTCATTGTTCATTGCTAACCGAAAAAAATTCTATTATTCTGTTATTACATAAAACGGCCGCCAGTCACTTCTAAAACATTACCTGTCATGTAATCTGAATAATCGGAACAAAGGAATACCACAGCTTTGGCAATGTCCAATGGTTCGCCGATTCTATTCATTGGGATTTCAGCAATCTTTATTTGCCGAACTTTCTCTGGCACCGCACGTGTCATATCCGTGTCAATAAAGCCAGGTTGCACCGCATTCACATTTACCTGGAATTTAGCAAGTTCTTTTGCTGCAGCCTTCGTCATTCCGACAAGCCCAGCCTTTGCTCCGGCGTAATTCACTTGGCCCATATTTCCCACTTTTCCAGCAATCGATGAAATATTAACCATCTTACCTTTTTGCTCCTGTCTCATATGAATGGCCGCCGCCTGCATACACAAGAAGGTTCCTTTCATATGTACTGCTATTACTTGATCGAATTGTTCTTCCGTCATCTTGTGTAACATGGCATCCCTTGTAATTCCTGCATTGTTTACCAGAATATCTAAACCTCCAAATGTGTCAATCGCTGCTTGGATTAGTCCGTAAGCGCTTTCTTTTCGCGAAACATCTACCTGGTAAGCTAAGCCTTTTGTTCCCAGTTTTTCAATTTCCCTCGCAACTTGCAGGGCGGATTCTAAATTTAAATCTCCAACCACCACATTTGCCCCATGCTTTGCTAGAAATAACGAGATTTCTCTGCCAATTCCTTGTCCTGCCCCGGTTACCACCGCGATTTTTCCGTTTAATTCCATTTCAAGTCACTCCTATATTTTAAGATGATGAAAGAAAGGAAACATTTGTTAATCTAATCAGGATTTTATATTTAAAAAATTTTTTTGTCAATGAAATATTGTAATATTTAGAAAATTAGGCCATTGGTTATACTGAGGAAGGAAGACCTTTACGATTTGGTTCTTCCAGGGAGTTTAGTGAAAAAAATAAAAAAGGAACGTTCGATGGGGATACGTTCCATTAGATGATTATTTAGATTTATGAATTTTTTATAAAAAAGACTTATTTTTTACTTTCGTAACCGCTTATTTTGAAACTAACTTCCTGTCCAATTCTTTTAATGAGTTCGCCCATTTTTACAATTTCTTTATCGTTAAATTGGGCGGTCATACCAATAATTGAAATGGCCATATCCACTGATCCGTCAGTATTAAAAAGAGGTGCCGAGATCCCTACGATTCCATCAATGTACTCTCCAAAGGTTGTGGCATATCCATTCTCACGGATGGTTGGCAATTCTTTTATCAGTTCTTGAATCTCCTCTGAAGACATTGATCGCAGTCCTTCATTGCTATGTAAAAGTTCGACAGCATCTTCTTCTTCCAAATAAGCTAGTAAACATTTACCATAAGAACCATCAATGACTGAAAAGTGTCTTCCTACTGATACATTAATTCCAAACTCTTCGCCTTCAGACTTAGCAATAATGGTTGAACGGTTTTTACCAATTCTGCTGACAAGAAAAGCGGTTAGTCCCGTTTTTTCTGAAAGACTCTCCAAGTACGGAATAATGACAGAGATATCAAATTGATTTTCTTTTGCTCTTTCTCCTAAGACAACCAGATACGGGCCAAGACTATACCGCTTTGAACTTTTATCAAAACGAACAATCGATAGTTCCTCTAACTTTTGCAATATCCGAAAACAAGTAGTTGGGGTAAGGGAAAGCGCTTTAGAAATCTCAGTTAAATTACTTTTACTAAATTTTTTTCGGCTTAGTAAAGTTAATATTTTAAACGCACTATCAAGAGCTGGAACGTTGTATTTGGGCTTTTTCTTTTCTTCCATACCATTATTCATATTATCTTCCATTCAAATTCCCCTTTAATTTTATAATAATAGGCACTAAGTAAAGCTATTTTAATTGACCGTATCTTCGAGATATCTTTAAATTACCAATTTTTAATAATTTTATATATAAAAAAATTTTTTGTCAAAGAAAATATTTTTCCTTTTCTCCAATATTTCTGTTCACGTTTTTCATTGTAATAAAAGCCAATTGATTGTTCAGATTGATCGTGATGGTAAGACCGTTCAATATTTGGATTTACGAAAAACTAAATAAAAAAGGATAACCAAGCGGCGCCGCTCACTCCCCTCATGGCATAACCATTGAAATAATTCCTTATATTGTACGATACGACATGGCCGAATTATTAAACACACTTAAAAAACCGAATCAGCAGCATCCCATAAAGGTGCTGCTGATTCGGTTTTATTTTGAAAAAATACCATTATAGTAAATCCATTATTTTCATTCTATTTACCAATTAAACTCTTAGCAGCTGCCTCTCTTATTAATTCTGCATCATCCTTAAGTATAAAACCTTGCTTAAGAATAGTATTGGTAGCTTGGTTCATTTTAGAGACATAGGAGCCATGATTAGGATATAGCTGACTTAGAAGTGCTGGCTTAAATGGTTCTGAAGAGCCGTATAAACGCTCAAATCCTGGTCCCGAGTTATCTCCTGTATTAACGCCAGTTGGAACTTCGTGTTCTGGCAATCTAATTCCTCCCAAGGCATTTCCGTAAGTATCCCTTGCTTTCGTCACACCATCTGCCATCCACGAAAAACGAGGAGCAGTTGGTGGAACCGCCTGGCCATCAATCCACTTTACCATGTAGTCATAGGCAGCATCTTGCACATAAGTAAATGGTATTCTGCTAAATGGAGGACGTGAACTCTGAATAGGCGTGATTCCGCCTAAATCCCGAATTAGGACTGGTTCATACCCCACTCTCTGTATCCAATCCACATGGGATGTTCCAGCTACCTCCCAACGGCGGAGGTTTTTGGAATCTGCCTCATCGCTTGCAGCATAGGTTGTAGAGCTTGTCGCTTGTCTTACGTCCGTTTCAGCCATCATACGGAAGATTTTGGTGTCGAGATCTTTTCTTAAAGGCACAGATGTTCCACGGATGACGAAACCGTCTATCACATTATGAATCGGATGAATGGAGTTATAGTAACGTGCAAGATAACCGGCAGACTGAGAATGACCTGTTGCAATGATTTTGTTTACCTTCAGCCCTTCCAGTGGATTTGTTCCCTTTGGATTCCTAAGTGCTTGGGCAACTTGAGAATAAATATCATACGACAGAGCATCATTGGTTATTTTCCCTTGATCCGTTACATCTAACGTTTTATAACGTTCACTCCAACCCTTTAAACGATTAACACCAACACGCTGTGCAGAGACTCCCACCCAAGCATATCCTGCACGGGTTATGTAGTCACGAGAGAGCATCCAGTCAAACTCAATATCTAACCCTGCTGTAACGTTGTACCATTCTAGTAGGACCGTACCATTAAAATTCTTTTGATTTGCTGGGCGACGGACCACGATTCTAGTTTTATATTCTTTATCACCATTTTCAATTGACGTTCCTGTTTCTAGAGAAGGGGTTGTATATTGCCGGGCAGTACCTTCCACGAAGAACTCTTCTTCCACATATCCTCTATTCGCTAAATCCATATTGGTTGCCCCAAACGTATAATTATGAGACGGGTCACCTGGAGTAACCGATAGGATCGGTCCTGTAATAGTTGGGTTGGGTACGGTTGAAATACTCGAAGAAGTATCGGCTGAAGCTGAAGCCGCAAACAAAGATGTAGATAGTGCAATGATGGAAAGTAAAGACAGACCTTTAGAGAGCGCTTTCAATAATGTTCACTCCTTTTCATTCCAATAGGTTTTCTGTTCATTCCTCTCTTTGTTTTCTCCTTTCATTAGATTTGGACAGCTAAACGAATTTGAATAGCTAATTAAATAATAGCATGATAGATATTTCGAATCCCGAATTTTCATTCGACATTATCGGACGTTAATTTTAACGATTCACTCCTTATAAACCGGTGAAATCAGTCCTACTATGATAGAATCTCGAACTAATTGTCGCAATTTTTAGATTAAATATCATTGCATTTAGTACTGCGTCGACTTCACAATAAAATAATAGATATTGGAGGTGTTTGGATGGTTAAAAAGTTTAGTAGATTCAAATCATTATTTACTTACATAATGGTGATGACAACTCTTTTGCTGGGTGGAGTTGTGTATTCACCATCGTATGGGTTTGCACAGGCAGGAACCAGCGCAGATTTCTCAGCAGGTGTCGCTAAGGTAAGTCTTTCACCAACTCAGAGCCAATTGGCTGGAAAAAAGTTATACATGGGCGGCTATGGCGGCTATATGAGTCGAGGACCTGCTGAAGGTGTGTCTAACGATGGCATTTATGCACGTGCGCTGGCAGTAAAGTCTGGTCAGGATTCTCTTGTCTTCCTTACCATTGATACAACAGTTATCGGCAATGTCATTCTCGATGCCATTCGTCAAGGTGCATCAAGCCAGACCGGGATTCCAGAAGACCATATCGTCATAAGCGCTACCCATACGCATGCCGGGCCAGATTTGAATGGACTATGGGGTGGCGTGCCAGCCGATTATAAACAATTGTTCATTGAGAATTCAATCAAGGCAGTGGTTAAAGCGACAAATCAAATGAAGCATGCCACTATTAGAACGGGTTCCACGACGGTACCGCAGGAGTTAGTCAAAAATCGCCGGGGCCTAGGATATACCGATCATGCATTAGGGATTTTACAGGTACAGTCCGGAAACAAGACATTGGCAACACTGGTAAATTTCGCTGCCCATCCAGTTGTACTAAGGGATGATAACAAACTTCTTTCCTCCGATTTCGTCGGTTCGCTCGAGAAGGAAATTGAGTCACAATACGGCGGCACTGCCATGTTTGTAAATGGTGCCCAAGGGGATGTTGAACCCAATGTAAACTGGAAGGTGCCGGTTTCTGAACAATATACGTTAGCTAAGGATTATGGTCAATCTCTATCAAAATACGTTTTTGAAGCAATAGAAAAGAGCAAGACGGTCCCTCCGGGCATTGCTTTCCAAACACAGAATGTCACCTTCCCGGTGGAAAACCCATCCTTCATCTTCGCCAAAAATATGGGTTTATTTAATGGCTATGCTGCAATGAGACAGGAAGGACTCCAATATTTTTTCGATAGCAAGATTTCTCGAATTACGCTTGGCAAAGGTAGGAACGCCGTTGAAATGGTGACCCTGCCAGGTGAAGCGGTGACTAATTTGGGTCTGAATATTCGAGACCTTATGCCAGGTAACCATAAAATGCTTCTGGGCCTAACCCATGATACGTTAGGCTACCTCATTCCAGAATCAGAATGGAGCACCACAGGTTATGAAGAAACCGTTTCATTAGGAAGAGAAGCTGGGGACATTGTTAGAAGAACGATTGAAGGATTGTATTAATCTATAGGCCATCCTAAGGGTTTCCACACCATTTTCGAATCATTGGTTTGGAAACCCTATTTTAAAAAGTGGCTGCCATATTTATTTAAAGATATCCCTTTTACTAATCATAGATTTGGCAAATCACCTTATAACTTTTGGTTTGGTCAGCCATTGTATTTTTGCATCATTATCATGAGTTAATACCGAGGTTTATTAATTCCCTGAATTAGTTTACATAATAAATTTATGAATTGAAACTTTTTTCTGCGATGTGTTCGTGCAGCCCTGCTTAATCGATCATTGTTATTGACGGTTGTTAGCTGGTAAAATCCCAAAGACAATTACAATTTTTGGGGTTAAAATCAACTTAAGAAAAATATTGAGGTAAAAAAAAATGAGAGAAGAAAACTTTTAAGTAACTACTTATTCCGGTCCAAGTGGGCTTTTAAAAAGCCATTGCGTAGCGATTTCGTTCTTATCATGTTCTAAAGTTGTTTTAGGCTGCATGACAAGATCTAGATAGAACGAGGCGTTGCGGCCAGTGCTGGATTTTTATCGTTGTTCTAGCACTATCTATAGGTGAATAGAGTGGTTTATCGCAACCCGGGCTTGACCATAATAATGGACAGCAAAGGAAATGGAGGAACAGTATGGCGGAGATTAAATATGAGATCACTTCATCAATAGGCAAACTATCCGAATCGCCTAAAGGCTGGAATAAGGAATTGAATCTTGTTAGCTGGAACGGAAAAGAACCCAAGTATGATTTGCGGGATTGGGCACCGGACCATGAAAAGATGGGAAAAGGCATCACACTTACAAAAGAGGAACTGCAGGCTTTGAAGGATTTATTAAATGGGATGGAATTGTGATTTTGAATAGATAGGGCTGACTAGTAAAAAAAGTCAGCCCTTATTTTTTTAGGTTTAATTGGGTGAGGCGTAATGCATGAGAACCGTCCGAGACCGCTGAAAAACAGTCCTAAGTATAAGTTCTTAAAGACATAACGGCCTCGGTTGAGGGTAAATTTTCATTAACAAGCCATTTATTCTGCCCGTCCGTACAAGAAAAGGCTCTCGCTGGTAAAAATAAACTAGTCTTTTCTGCCCGTGGGCACAAAAAAAGTGCCGCACCGGTTAAAATAAGCCTTCTATTCTGCCCATGAGCACAAAAAAAGTGTCCCACTGGTAAAAATGAACCGGTCTTTTTTACCGTGAGCACAAGAAAAGTGTCGCATTGGTAAAAATAAACCGATTTATTCTGCCCGTGGGCACAAGAAAAGTGTCGCACCGGTTAAAATAAGCCTTCTATTTTGCCCGTGAGCACAAAAAAAGTGTCCCACTGGTAAAAATAAACTGATCTATTCTGCCCGTGGGCACAAGAAAAGTGCCACACCGGTTAAAATAAGCCTTCTATTTTGCCCGTGAACGCAAGAAAAGTGCTGCGCCGGTTAAAATAAACTGGTCTTTTTGCCAGTTGGCACAAGAAAAGCGCCTCTATTTAATCAAGGAGATATAATGTGAACCAATGTATTCAACCTAAGTGTATAGGTTTTATTGATCTGTACCTTTCTAATATCTGTTCCACCTTCTCTCCCCTCCAGGTATTATCTACCTATTGTTTGCCTTTTTTAAATTAATTGACATAATAATATTATTCGATATACAAAGAGTGTAATAGCAATTGTTCTATTAACTTAAGAGCTTTTTCCCAAGAATCGGCCTCAATTCCTTATTTTTTAACGCTCTTTTCTCAAGTTTTCATTAATATTCAATGCCTTGAGTTTTGCTTTTACATGATTGTTAAAAAGAAAAAAGGCTGTCGCACACTTTTAGTGAGACAGCCTTTCTTCTTTAATTGGGATTATTTAGAAGTGCTTGTCTTGTCCATAAATTTTAATAAATCTGTTAATAAAACACTAAAAGTAGATAAATGTTCCTGAATTCTTCCTGGAAACGCATTTTCGATAAACTCAATAGTATCGTCTGGTGTATGCCAAACTTCGCCATACTCAACTGTTTGTGTATAGCCATCTAAATCCCCAATTTCCCAGTTGGTGGCTTCTAAATATCCGTAAGGGATTCCTTTCTCTTTAAATGGTGCATGGTCGCTCCAGTCTCCAGTTGTGCCAGCTGGGTAATCAGGGTTCAGTCCTGGATTTGTTCCCACGTTTAGTTTTTTCTTGTCTACGATAGCTAATGCTTGGTTACGAATGAAGCCAGATTCTCCTTCATCTCCATAAACAAACATTTTATCACCAACAGCAAGACTGTCCATATTAATCATCCCGACTGTATTGGCGATTTCATCGGATGTCATATGATTTGCATAATAGCTAGAGCCTTTTAATCCTGTTTCTTCTGCTCCAAATGCGATAAATACAATCGAGTAAGGGGTTTTGATATTCTTTAAAACTTCTGCCGTTTCTAATAGGACACCCACGCCTGAAGCATTATCATCAACGCCTCGCCCTACGGAAACTGAATCATAGTGGGCTCCTACGATAATTTGTTTAGTAGACTTTCCAGGCTTATAGGCAATCACATTTGAAGTTGTAACCTGTTTCCCTCTGCTTGTATAAGTAAATTCTTGTACATCAGTCTCAAACCCAATACGCTCAAACTGGCCCTTAATATACTGTTCTGCTAATCTTTCATTTGCACTACCAGCTACCCTTGGACCGATTTCATAAGCAAGGTAATTCATGTGTTCATAAGCCATCGCACCATTTTTGTGTGCGAGCGATGGATGATATGTAACGGTTTGGGCAGAAACACTCCCAGCAATGGTCATTAATCCAAAAAGCAATGTAACAAAAGACAACATAAATTTACTCTTCACCAAATCACTCCTAACATATTGTTATTTATATAGATTAATATATTCTTATTAAAGAAACAATAGATATGTAAAATTTCCCCATCTAAAAAGCGACAATTCATGGAGTGATGATACGATTTGGAACTGACTGTTAATTGAATACATGCCTTTCGATAAAGTAGGTTTAATATAAAAAATGCCCTATCATTAAGACGGACCTCAGTTAAAATGTTGTTATGAGGAAAATCAACAATAGGGTGGAGTTCTTTTTATTTTCCGAACAGCCTAGCAAAGAACCCCCGTTTTTAGATAAGACTAGCTGTCGTTTACCAAAAAAAGGCGAGATTTTGAAGCTGAAATTTAAAAAAGCCGGATTCCCGGCTTATATTTTTTTAAAACACTACGATTGAAATTTGAAAATCCAGGTCCTCAGACCATTGGATATAACTTCGTATATATATATCACCATTATCAAATGGAACGACATTCAAGGTCCACATGTTAGCTGCACCAAGCCAGGGCACAACTTGACCATCGACAATTTTGATTTCAGTAATAGATGCAAAAACTTTACTCGAGGAATTAACAACGCCCGGTAAAGAACCGTGGGCATCGAAAGTTGCATGCGCCCTTCCAGAACCTATAAATGCATTACCTCCACGATATTCACTATTTTCTACCGGCATAAAATGAATTTTCTTTGGTTGATTGTAACTATACATAAGCCACCCATCCTTTTTTATCTTAAATTATGATAAACAAAAAAATAGCCCGTCAATGGGCTTCTCCAAAGGTTTATCAAAGGTACTTATACTAGTTTGCCACGCTCTTCCTTCACGTTTTTTCTTACTGTATTGCCTAACCATACAAAACCAATTCCGGCAATCAATTGCGCAACATACGTCCCAAATGGAATCAATTCTGCAACAGAGGCTACGATTAAAAGCCACCCTGCCCATCGGACACCTTTCCATGCATTCGCAATTCCGTATAGCAATACTCCAAATAGTAACAAATAGACCGAGAACATATGACCTATAAAGCCGGTTGGCAGTGAATCTAATACTTTAGAATCAAAAGCTAGCAAATCTTCGATTAAAAATGATTGATACCATTTCACACCTAACCAGAGAGATAATCCAATTATTAAAAATATAAAACTAAACAATCCGAACGCTCCGAGATTTTTAAACTGGCCAAAATAAAGTCCGATTGCTCCAAGCAAAACGAAAATGTACCCAACCTGATCTAAATATGTGGCATAAATGGAGTCGGGAGTCACATAAAACCAAACTTGCGTTACAATGATTAGTAAACCACCCAAAACAGAAAAAAGTGCCAAAGCATTTACCAATTTCTGTGATGTCATAACAACACCTTCCTTAGGCAGTATTTCATTCATATCCATTGACCGTGTCATTAGCCGGTTTCACAGACTTATTTCCCAGTTCATTCCCCCTTTGTAAGATTAAGAACATATTAGATACATATGGTTTATGTATTAATATATTCATGGAAATCGCAGCTACAATCATTCATTTGAAAATGGATAAAAGTCCTCTACATTTGTACCTCTGTTTTATAATGCAACAGCTTCCTTCAACCATTCCCTTGGATTGCCTCCACGTCCCTTTGGCCAGGTATACTTAAACTTTTGATCATCTTTCCGGGTATACTTAACACTATTATCCTGAGGCAAATTTAAAACACACTTTCAGCTAGCTGCTTAAATGGTTCATATACAATATGTCTCTTCCCCACGCAAAAAAATAAAAGCATCATTCGCTAAAGAAGAATAAACGTTTTTAGTTCTGATGTCGGTCCTCCGAAAATAACTATGAAGGTCCGAAATTAATGATTATAGTTCAACCGCTAAGTGTTTGCTCTAATATCAGAAATATTAATGACTGGGCTTGTTTTATTTCTAGCCCATTCATCGAACATAAAATCTTCGTCACTGCTGCATACTATATTTATAAAATATTTTAATGAATTGAGGTTTTGAAAATGGATGAAATGAGAACTACAAATCAAGTTGAAGAAGTAAATAAACACCTTAAAGAGATTCCCAAGGAAGTCGAAGCAAGAAGTATTGAAAATCAGCCTCAAACCGGTAAAAACGAGAAAGCCATCGAGCCGTTTTAATCACCTAATACTGTAGGAAAGCCTAAGGTCCGATTTGACGAGGTTAACAATAAAAACAGAGTATGGGAAATTTCCATACTCTGTTTTTATTTTTTGAAATTAATTGCACTACACTGCCGGTTATATATTTGAAGTGGAATTCATCATAATTGATTAATAAACCGCCAATCACTTCTATTATAAAAAGAGTGGCACAGACCCTGGTATGGATCTGTGCTTTTAAAAGTATCCCTTACTATTGTTGTGGTGCAGAAGGAGTTGAAATACTTTGTAATGCCTGTTCTGCTTCGTTTGCATATTGATTTTGTACGGCTAAATCACCTAATGCAACCATTCCTACTATTTGTCCATTTTCGACTACCGGCAGTCGGCGAATTTGCTGCTCTGCCATTAAATCTGCTGCTTGATGAACATCCATATCAGGTGTACCTTGGACGATTTGCTGTGCAGTCATGACTTCAGATACTGGTGTTTGTGCATCTTCACCTTGTGCTGTCGTACGAAGAGTAATATCGCGATCTGTTACAATTCCAACAATTTGTTTGTTGTTATTTACTACGGGGATCGCTCCGATATTATATTCGCTCATTAACGCTGCTGCTTCCTGTACGGTCTGTGTTTCGTTAACTGTAACAACATTTGATGTCATAATGTCTCTTAATTGTGCCATGAAAATTCCTCCAATCATATTTACCTTTATAGGATAGGGAACACTGGCGATATTATTAATGGAAGTTTTTTCAAATATTTCTAAACCCTTTTAACAACCGGTGCTTGAACGATAAAAGGATTTTGTCGTGATGATAGCTCCTTCGCTTATTAAAGTAAAAGGAGTTGATGAAGGATTTTCCAATAATTAAAATGCCCTACCGATTGAAGGGCATTTCTTGTTATTTTTGTTTTGCAATTTCTGTTCTATTAGGTGCAAGCGGAGGCTGTTCTAACCATTTATTTTTCACCATAATATTAAACCAATTATTTGTAACCATAAGATTTTGTAAAATAGTACCCTCATAAGTGGTAACTAGGTCTGTTCGCATGGCTGATGCAAGGCCTGCCCCATAATAGGTTTGTGCAGTTTGAAACAAAAATCCCGTGTGATACATTAATAACTTATCAGAAAATGGAGAATCAGTTGAAATTGTCACTTCAGTTTCCAATGATTTTGGAACTGGTAAGTTATCCGCTTGAAGTATTTTTGCTAATGCTTTTATTTGTCCATCAGCTGTTTTCTCAGATTCAGTTAAAAATTTTCTTACTTCTTTGGATTCCGCCACCTGGCTGAATGCAATAGAAAGGGTTTTAGCCATAATACTTTTTTTCAGGTTAAAAGAAATAGAAATGATTTCTATAGCAGTAAGAGTTCTACCTTTCCCAAAAATACCGTCTTTGAAATCATTGCTTGAAATATATTTAGGGTGTTCATCTGCGTAAAATAATGGGTCTCTCTGAAAAAGTCCTTTATCAAGCAATAATTCAATCGTTTGGTGATACAACTTTTTCGCATCGTTATCACATGAGTCGTAAAAATCCCTTAAGTCTTTTCTAACAGAAATGCTTAATGCAGTGGTATGCCCCAATAATCCATGTAAAGTCATTACATGTAAATAGTTTAGGCAGAATGCATCTGAAAACAATCTCTGTTTTCCTAAATACAAGTCGGATTCATTAAATCCAATTGGAACAGGAAACCCTTCATTCTCAATAAAAGTGATAATTTGTCTCTTTTGTTTTTCGAATGTCTTGAGAGCATCATTAAAAACCGCTTTTATTGCTTTATCTTCAATAATTGAGTACATATATTTATTTACTATATCTATCGCTGTTCCGTTTACATACTCGCCCCACAAAGAACCAATTTCAGAAGATGACAATTTTAATTTTTCCGTATCCATATTTTCACCTCCCTAGTATTATTTCCTGATTTCAGAAGATATATGATTTTCTGGTTTTTAATGTAAGAAGAGAGTTGCTTCCGCCCTTGATAAATTACAAATAAGAAATATTACCCATTACCAAATAATCATTTTTATTTTTTTTAATAGTCAGATAAAAATTTCACAAAAAGTTATAAAAATACCACAAATGGAATCTTGGCATGCTTCATTATAATGAAATTGACATCATTGTGACAGCGTTTTCAAGAGAGAGTACGGAGGTGAAGAGTGAGTTAAAGGTAAAATCTTTATTCCAATTTGGGGAGGTTGGTAAGGTGTTTAAAGTAGGAAAAAAATTTAAGAAACTCGTGTGGTCTACATTTGTATCGAGTGTAGCTGTGGCAGCCTTAGCAGGCGGGGCATTTTCCGCACAGCCAACACAAGTGAAAGCTGAACAGGCTGCTGTTTCATCCCAGCTGCCTTGGATGGATACGTCGCTTTCGCCTGAAAAACGTACCGAACTGCTTATCAATGCGATGACGCTTGACCAGAAAATCCAACAGCTTGCGGGGAAAAGTGGAGCAATCCCGGAGCTTCCGGAATGCGGAAGCCCTGGCAGGCACGTTCCTGGAATCCTTGAACTCGGGATCCCAACGTTCAGAATTACCAATGGCCCTGTAGGTCTAGGCGGCGGTGACTGCAGCCCGCAGGATAAGGCGACTGCATTACCTGTTGCCATTGGGCTAGCAGCCAGTTTTGACCCTAGTCTTGCCTACTCTTTTGGTAACTTAATGGGTGGTGAGGCCCGCACGCTTGGGCTGCACGAACTCGAAGCACCAGGCATGAATCTTGCACGCTTGGGCGAGAATGGCCGTAATTTCGAGTACATGGGTGAAGATCCTTATCTTGCTGGTGTTTTATCCTCTAAAGAGATTCAAGGGATCCAAGATAATGATATTATCGCCATGTCAAAGCATTACGTCCTTAACGATCAGGAACAAAACCGTGGGTCTGTGAACGTTAACATCGACGAAAATGTCCTTCATGAGCTTTACCTGCTCCCATTTGAAATGTCAGTAAAGGATGGCAATGTTGGTTCTATTATGTGCTCCTACAACCGAGTAAGCGGAACCTACGCCTGTGAGAACGACTATCTGTTGAATACAGTTTTACGCGATCAGTGGGGATTTAAAGGGTATGTGCAATCAGATTTCGGTGCCACCCATTCGACTGCCCCAGCGCTAAACGCCGGATTGGATTTTGAAATGCAGAGTGCCAGATTCTTCAACACTGCCAACATTAATGCCGCACTTGCGGACGGCAGCTTAACGATCGATACTGTTAACCAAGCTCTCAGCCGCCGATACGTCCAAATGTTCAAATATGGAATTTTCGACCGCCCGATTGTACGGGGTACGATCGATGCTCAGACGAATGGATCAAAATCGCGCGAAATTGCAGAACAGACAGCCGTATTGCTAAAGAATGAGGGTAACCTGCTTCCGCTCGACCCATCTGTTCATTCTATTGCCTTAATCGGTAAGGCAACCTATGTTGACGCAGCCGTTGCCGGAGGAGGCGGTAGTTCACGGGTAAGTCCGCTTTATACCGTTTCACCACTAAAGGGACTTCAAAATACTTTAACTAAACTAGGCTCTAACGCAGCGATTACCAAGGTAACCGTGGCTAATGACAATAGTAATCTTAACGAAGCTGTTGCTGCGGCTAAAAATGCCGACATCGTCATCCTTATGGCTGGTGTTGTAACCAGCGAAGGCCGTGACCGCCCTAGCCTGTCCTTGCCGGACAACCAGGATGAAATGATTTCAGCTGTGACGGTAGCGAACAAGAAAACGGCTTTAGTCCTTAAAGATGGAGATCCTGTTCTTATGCCATGGGTTAATGAAGTCCCATCGATACTAGAAGCATGGAATCCAGGTCAAGAAGATGGGAATGTTGTTGCAAACCTGTTATTTGGTCTAGCCAACCCTTCCGGAAAGCTTCCAGTGACTTATCCAGTTTCCAAAGCGGACACACCAACAAGCACTCCAGAGCGCTACCCAGGCGTTAATAAAGGTGTACTCGACAGCACTGGCAAAGAGATTCCGCAAGTGTACTATTCTGAAGGTCTTGAGATGGGTTACCGCTGGTACGATGCACAAGGCATCAAACCTCTCTTCGCATTTGGTCATGGTCTGTCTTATACCAACTTTGACATCTCTAAATTAGTTGTTACGCCTAAGACAACGGACGGGACTAAGAAAATTCAGGTATCCTTCTTTGTAGAAAATACCGGTAAAGTAGCGGGTGCGGAAGTGCCGCAAGTATACTTAGGTCTGCCTAAAGTGGCGAATGAGCCGCCTAAACGTCTTGTTGGATTTGAAAAAGTCTGGCTCAAACCAGGTGAAAAGAAACGTGTGACGGTTACCATTGACCCAGCAGCAAGCAACCACCCGCTATCCATCTGGGATTCCAATGCTGATTCTTGGAAGACTTTAGATGGTGAATACAAAGTGTACGTTGGCAACTCTTCTGACAACATTACTTTAACAGATTCCATCAACGTGCGGACCCCAGCTGGCCATAGTAAATAAGACAGTCTAATAAGTAAAGAAGCTGGCGAAAACGTACTGTTTTTCGCCAGCTTCTTTTTTGTTTAAATCTGATAGCTATGATTTTTTTATGAAACCAGGCATTTAAAACTATAATTGAAGTTCTACCAATATGTCTCCTTACAATAATCACTCGTAAAAATGCTCAAAGCAGTGCGATTTCAATTGTGAAATCCACTGCTTTCGAGGGGCTGACTCCCAGATTCTGAATCAGAAGGAATTGGTATCATCTTTGACAGCATTATTACTATTTTCCTCATTCTCATCATTCACTTCTTCAATATGAAGTTCTGAGTTTAACATCTCTTGTTGAATTTTATCTAATGCCTGTCCATTTTGTTGTTGTTCTAATAAATCATAATGGAATATATCACTAATCGCATTCTCATCGATTGATGCTATAATTTCGTGGATATCGTTATGATCACCGGTTATCGAGCCAAATCCTTGGGTTTGTTTTTTATAATTGACAAAGCCGCTTGGAAAATTGGTTCCAAGATTAACACAGGATGCACCCTCTACCGTTCCGATTGAAATCGATCCAATAAAAAAAGCGGGGGAAAAACGTTTCAATATCAACATCCCTTCCCTAATTCATGGTATAAGACACTGGCTTTCCATTTATGTTTATTTGAATGTCATCCCTTTTTTCTATTTGTCCTTTTTGTGAATTCTTTTGAACAGCCGGATTTTTAGGAAGCTGCTTGCGATTGACGTTGGGAGAGAACGTATTTCCAAGATTCAACATGCCGCTCAACTCTTTTATATCCAACTTTTCAAGCTGGAATGCTAGTTCAGCAATATTTAATTCTTGTAGATGAAGATCTTTCACGTCCATTTTTACAATGACGGATGGATTGTTTTTATCGTGGAGGGATTTCTCAAGTGTGCTGAACTTTTGGAATAATTCATCAAGCTTTTTTAGTAGATTTTCTTGGTCCATCAATCTCCATTCCCTTTTAAGAGTGTTTCTCTATCACTCCTGCATTTGATTTGACTTTATTATTTCCTTTAATGGTCCCAAACCCTTCGTTGATCACAACTTCGTTTTTTCTTCCCTTTATGATGTTTGTTCCCACCAATAATCCTGAAGAATCTTTTATATCGTTAATTTTTAATGAACCGTATTTAATGGATGTCATGATCAATCTCCCTATTATTTTTCTTTTTTTTAAAAAGGGATTGTTATTAATAAAATTCCCCTATCAAAGATGGCCTGAAGTTGTTCCAAATGACACTCTTCTGGAATCGTTATCTCCCTTCGAAAAAAACCGTAAAACCGTTCGCTGCTGATTACTTTCATATCATCATCTATATAATCTTTGTTAATGTTTCCTTCAATTGTTAAGATACGATTCATTCGTTTTACAGACAAGTCCTCTTTCCTGGCCCCGGCGAGCTCAATGGAAAGTATGAAGTTCTGGTTTAATTTGTATACATCCATCCTTGGTTCCACAAATGGTGAGATTTCCTGCAATAATTCGGAGAAATCCTCTCCTAACATCTGTTTGACGTTAGAACGCAAATGAGGCTTTATCACCCATTGAAAACCTCCCTACTACGGCTAGTCTTATATATATCATTATGTTCTGTTTAGAAAGGTCATGCCTAAAAGGCCAATAAATCTGTAATAAATAAAAATGGGCAGATACTTTAAATTTAAACTTAAAGTACCTGCGCCTGAGCACCAGGTATAACATCTGGATCAATCATATTTCCATCATTTACATCATTATCAATAATCGGGTTGAAATTTTGTATATTAGTAATAATACCACTTTGCTGAGCAAATCCGTTGTTCGTCTTTCTGTGAGCTGACCAACCGGTTAATTGGTTTTCCCCAACTGATACGTCAGAGTTTGTATCTTGATGATTTACATTAATGGCTCCAATTACTATACTAATCGCCAAATCTCTCACCTCAATTTCAGTGGGATTTTTATTTCTGAAACTTATCGCTTATTGGAGAGTCAATCACATCATTATCAATCACGATATTGGTATTGGATGTTAGCTGACTAATTCCTGCCGTTCTCCCTGTTCCCTCATTTGTTTTCCTATGGGCACTCCATCCATTTAGGAAGTTATCTCCAACTGAAACTGCTGCATTTGTAAATAAACTGTTTACGTTTATTTCCTTAATATCAATTTGTTTCGGCCCCTCTGGCTGTCCGTCCATGAGAGTGACTGTATGATTTTCGGTTGGGGCGTCAATTGGTTGTATATCTTTCCTTCCATCCATGTAAGTCACTGCATGACTCTCCATGGGGCTGTCAATGACATCATTATCAACCACTAAGCTAAACGTTTCGGCGACTTGTGAATGATACACTATGCCAAAACCGTGATTATTTTTGTGATGAGAGGACCAGTTATTCACAGTATTTATTCCGACAAATATTCCCGATGCTGTATCAAGGGAATTTACATTAATTCCCTTGATTATAAGATTAGTCACGCGTCTTTTTTGCATCCTTAGCCTCCCACACACATTTTTCTTCAAAAGGGCAAGTGCCGTTTTTGGAAAAAGTTTTTAATAATAAAATATGATTAGATATATGTCTTGGTTCTTCACCATTCTGATGGCATACAATATGTGGTAACACGAAATATTACTGGCATGGGATTTAAATAATAAAAAACCTTCCGGTAGGAATCAAACGGAAGGTTTCTTGGAATGCTTTGTAGGAAAAAAGGGTTAAATCATAATTCTTTTTCAATGATTGCGATTTTGATATCACGATCATCCATGACTGCATCTATAGTATCTTGATCATTAGTTAAATTGATATTCCCCATTAGCTGAATATTATTCCCATTTAAATTACCGTGATTGGTATTTTCTTTTTGATTAGCATCAATCCCATTAACATGACCCTTGCCAACGAATACCGAGCTTCCTGGCTGCATCGAATTGACGTTTACACTATTAAGATTAAGATTTGTTAAGTTGTTTTCATCACTTGAATTCTCGAGGGCAATATGAATGTCCCGATCATCAATTGGTGTATCAACTATGTCAGGATCAATTAGGATGGAAGTATTGCAAAGCAGCAAATTAGATTGTCCGCCAATACTTCCGAACACACTGTTTTGCTTGCCATGAGCACTCCAGCCGATTGCAGTATTTTGCTCCCCTATAAAAATACCACACTGTCTCTCCATTGTTTGGACATGAATGTTACCTGCAAAAGTAAAATCTGTAGTTTTACCCATTTATGGTTCACCACTTTAGTTCATTATGAATGAGGTTTTATGCTTTAATTTATGTTCATGAATCTTGGATTGTGCACTCACCTAAAAAGCCGCGTCTTACTGTTTGCTTATATATTCGTTGCAATGATCGGCTTAATATCTTGATCAAAGATAACCCCATCTATAATTTCAAAACTATCCGCGACACTATTTATATTTCCGGCATTAATGGTGTTAATACCGTAAATTCCCCCTGAATTTAAATTGTATTTCCTGTTAGCATCCATCCCATTTACAATACCTTCACCAACAAAAATGGCGGAACTAGGTTGAGGAGAATTTATGTTTAATATTCCTACGTTAACAACTGAAGCCACCCAAATTCCCTCCTATTCTCCCGTTACTGTTAATTATTTTATGTTCATACCATAAAGTGTGGAACATAAAATCGACATCTCAAAAATACACCAAAACAGCAGCAAAAGAATGGATCTGCGAATACAGTTCACCTGAACAAGAAACTCTTGCTTACATTAATTTGTATAAAAATTATTAAATTAAGAGGTGCTCATTGGTATTACCTTATTTTTGTATAAAAATAAAGTGCTTGGCAATTTTAATAACAAGTGATTACTAAGGAAAAATTGGAAATATAAAAGGGATTATTCTATAACTCGAATATCGGTGGTTTTTTGCGTATAGAGGGGTTGATAGCATGTCAGTTAAACAATATTGGAAAGAAATAAACAATAAGAGTGAACGGGTTTCGTCTTTAATGCATTCTTTTTGGCGTGAGCATTCTGACTGAGGAAACTGGCAGTTCTGGGTCATCCTACTCTTCTTGCTTGTTCCGCTGATTGTGCTTCTAATTCAGCTTAACCGAAATAGAAGTCTTGAAATTCTTTTCTTTGGCTACACAGTACATATGTTATGGACATATACAGACCTCATACTTATAAGACAAGGTTATGTAGACCATCGCTATTTCCTAACGCCATTCTTGCCACAAGCCTTAGGCATTACAGCATCCCTTATCCCTGTTTCCTTTATGCTTGTCTATCAATATTGCCTGAATCAAGATAAACCTTTCATTATATGGACTACTGGACTAAGTGCCATACTTGCTTTTGTTTTTGCACCTATTGAGAAGTGGATGGGTCTAGTTTCCATCTATAAGGGATTTACGATTGTTCATCTATTTTTTATAGATATTGTTATTACAATGATTTCCTATGGGCTGACGAAGTTTTTTGTAAGGTTTTATACAGCAAGACAGTCGAATTTGGACAACTAAATCTTTTTTCATAAAAACGTAAAATGGGGTCAGTCCCCCAGTACGTTAAAGCTTTAGTGCACTGGGGGACTGACCCTTAAATCCTGCCTTTAAGATATTTAATGAATATCTTCGATTCACTTTACATAATAAAATTATGGTTAATCTTTTATTAACCAAAGAATAAATCTAATATATTGGACGTTTTAGAAGATTGCTTATTATAGAATTCCGAGTAACCACATTTTTTACAATACACGACTATAAAGGTATTGTGTTGAATATCTAAGATTTTCGATAAACCTGTTCCCGTCATCGCCACTTCCTTTGTTCCTGCATCTTTGCTTCCGCATTTTATACAGCCTTTTTCAGACATACATGTTCTCCTCCCACAAATAACCAATTTAGTTTCCCTATAATACGAAGGTTACTTGAAAAGGTTTCAGTTGATTTATAGAGCATTGTCCTGCAGCCACTCCTTGCTCTATGAGGAACAATAAAGAAACCGCTGGAAGGCTTTACTTTTCAGCATTTACTTAGTATGTTTAATCCCCTTTTATTTCGTGAAGAATGATAAGCGAGGTGATACTGATGAAGCTCCTTTTCATTATCGGAAGTATTGTACTCCCTATATTAATGGTTGTACTTCAAAGAAAATGGTCCATAATAAAGATCATATTTGATTTAACAGCAATCCTATCGGCACTTATTTTTGGAAATATTTCTTCAATCGCCATTTTTGAGATTATCAAAGATGATAAAGTCTTTATGACTAATATTCATGGGGTATTTCTAAATCCCTTCTTCCTTATGACAGGCGCTTACTTGGGGCTGTATTTTCTATATATCCTTGTTTTACGAGTAATAAATGATATTAAAAACTAACCAAAAAGTTTAGAACTCTATTCCATATAGTTGCTTTCGAACCAGTCTGCAGTGTATTATCATAAAACATTCGTAATAGATCAACGTTCATCTATCACTTTACCGATCATGCTCTAACATTAAATATCATTTTAATGCAAACCGTTGATAATAAAAATAATCCGCCCCAATCACGTTTGGAGCGGATTATTTATTAATGGATTATTGTACTTTGTTCTCGATTGGTATGTTTTTTATATTGGTTCCGCATAGCCTACAGAACGCACAAGGTCATTAGTGCCCATAAAATTTAACCTCTTTTTCAAGTTCATTCAATGTCAACTCATAAAGATGCTTGTTATTTTTTTTATAGATTCCTTGTTTAATGAGCTTGTTAATTAAATGCTTCTTTTTTAACTGAACAGCTTTTCGTAGTAAATTTCCCATTTTATATCACCTCTATTTATAGAAGAAGCTGGCAATCATGATTAGGTTTGAGGCATGGTATTTTATGTTCCCTGTAAGTTTATTAGCCAAAGAATCCTTTATAAATTTCCTTTTTTGTCTTCTGAATCGATTTTTCATAAAGTTTCAACCCTTTCTATTATTTTTTAATTTATTTGGCTTCCGCCTTGTGTTTATTTTTTAAATTCTCGTTTTTTTAAACTGTACTGATTTAAGCTCCTATCACTAATTCCTCCTTTCGAGTAAGTTATTTTCTCTACTCCGTTCCCCTTGACTGTTGTCATTATAGACAAGCAATCTATCAAAAATATGTCGATTTATCTGGAATTATTAACTCTTAACTGAATTGTTAACTCTCTTTAAAAAAAGAAAGACTTGTAATCAAGCAGTAGTTCATACTTAAACTTTGCCCCTACGTTTAAAATGGGGAAAAGTCCAAGCACTTTCAATTTTTTCACATATATTACTGTAAAGATTCGAGGTGGAAGTGGACTATGGAGATAGTTGTTCTGTTTACTATAGAGGAGGCAGAGACCCGAATCCAAAACAGGATCAATGAGATCATAAATAATAACGATCAACCAAATTATGAAAAACTCCCTGGGCTCATTGAGGCCTTAAAAATAATACTAGAATGCAATAAAGCGGAGAATTAACTGATTCTCAGCTTTTTTGCATTCTAATTTGAAATTGTAGTATAAAAGTGTTTAAAATTTCATTAGAAGAGCCCCCTTCGGATAATTAACCTGAAAGTTCCTCATATGATGGGTTTACTTGAAGAATTTTACCTTGTCATCCATTCGTTAGATCTTACCTTTAAGATATTTAATTGTATAGCTTCTATTGAGTTTACATAATAAAATTATTGTATATAAACATTAATAATTGTTCATTCTATAGTATTATCCAATATTCCTCTAAAATGAGGAAGCCTCTAAAATCACTTCTTACCTTTATCAGCTTTTCGTACAAAACAAACATCCACAAACGTTGAAGTACAACATTTGTGAGTGTTTAATCTAGTAAAATATTAGGAATATCCAAATCGTTACCTCAAAGGTGGATTATTTTTGTTTTTCCTTAAATTGTGTAGTCCGGTGCATATGGGTCAATCTGCTGATGGTTTCTGCCAGCAACGCCGTTCGTTCAGGTAATGATGAAATGTCTAAGTACTCATCATCCCTATGGCCGTTCCCGCCTTTTGGTCCTAGCCCATCGACAGTTGCGATGCCCATTGAGCTGGTGAAGGAGCCATCTGAACATCCTCCTCTAAATGACTCTTTAATTTCAATCCCCATTTCATTCCCAATGTCCTGCACTAAACCAATCAATTCAATCGATTTCTTGGTCTTCACCATTGGAGGCCGATTTAACTGGCCTGCTAGTTTGATTTTTGTCCCTTTGATGTTAGGTTCAGAGCAAATCTCTTTCATTTTCTGCTCCACTTCTTTTATTTGCTCCAATTTTGTGATCCTTACATCCACTTCAGCTTCCGCAATGGGGGCGATTGTATTGGCGGAAGTTCCTCCTTTTAACAATCCAACATTAACGGTGATGCCTTTCTTATAATCAGTGATTTTATGCAATTTTATGGTTTTATAAGCGATTTCTTCAATCGCGCTGCGGCCCTTTTCATGCTCAGATCCTGAATGAGCAGGCACACCTTCTACTTTAATTTTGTACCTTGCTCCGCCCTTTCGCTGCGTTACAATCGAACCATCTTTCCCTGCCGCTTCCATAATAAGGGCATACTCTTTATCTTTTCCTATCTGTTCGATAAGAGATCTTGAGTGTCTCGAGCCGATTTCTTCGTCACTATTGAGAACAATTTCAACATTCTTATACGCATCATCTTGCCTCTCAACCAATGATTTCATGGCAAATAGGACAGAAACCAAGCTTGCCTTCATATCGACGACACCAGGTCCATAAGCATAATTCCCCTCTATCTTAAAAGGCCGCTTTTCTGCCGTCCCTCTTTGAAAAACAGTATCCATATGGGCGACAATCATTACTTTGGGATCGATGGCATCAGGGTGCCTGATCACCAGATTATTTCCTCGTTCCTCATGGGGATGGACATGTACATCAAAACCGATTGATTCATATTCTTTTGATAAAACAGCACCTATTTCATCAATCCCTTGCTTAAAATAACTGCCGCTATCCATATTCACCAGCTTCTCTAAAAGATTCAGCATGTCCTCCATCTTCTCATTATCTATATCTTTCAACTTCTCCACTCCTAACATTTTATTACCAATAAAAAGCAAGCATCATTTAAAATTCATGGATGACTAGTGCAGCAAATTTGATTCCTTCGATAAAGTCATCGATATAAATATTCTCATTGGGAGCATGATTGTGAGAGCCAGCATGACCAACTCCAAATCCTACTGCTGGAATACCAAACTTTTGACAAAGGGTATACATTGGACCAGTACCTGCCTGTGACCTCATGACTTGCGGCTTCTTTTCGAAGAATTTCTCTGCACTGCTGACCACTTTCTGAACAAGAGCGTCATTCAATTTTGTCAAAGCAGCCCGCTGCCCTTTCAAGCGGACGATTTCAATATCCTCAAATCCATGTTTATCCAAGTGTTTCCTTAACAGCTGCAAAATTTCATCAGGATCTTGTTCAGATACTAACCGGAAATCAATTTTTGCTTTTGCCACAGAGGGTAATACCGTTTTTGCTCCTTGTTCGGTATACCCTGATTCCATTCCACAAATCGTACAAGTAGGTTGAAAGATTAGTTTTTCTTTGAGATTGAAACCTGTTAAGTTATTTAAATATGATTTGAGTCCAAGCTGCTCTAATTCTTCCTTTTCTTTATAATCGATGGACTCTGTTAATTCTTTTTCCTCAATGGTCATCTCTTGAATCCGATCGTAAAAACCGTCTATTAAGATTTCTTCCTGTTCATTCTTCAACGTACTTAATGCCCATACCAATCTCCAAGCAGGGTTTGTGACAATCGCTGCCTTTGCTGAATGCAGATCTACATTTGCCCCTTTTGCATGCAATTCTACATAGAGCATTCCTTTACATCCAAGTGTGATCTGCAGCCTCCCATCGGTACTTTTAAAGCCATTTTCCCAAATGCATCCGTCCGTTGTTAATTTATCAGGATGCTTTTCGGTAAATTCGGAAAGATGAGGACTGCCAATCTCTTCTTCCCCTTCAATAATAAATTTAATATTGATTGGCAACTCCTTATATACCTGCTGATAAGCATGAATGGCACATATTCTTGAAAGTAAGGTCCCTTTGTTATCAGCCGTCCCTCGTGCGAATAATTTTCCGTCTCGAATCTCTGGAGAAAAAGGCGGACTTTCCCATAATTCAATTGGATCCTCCGGCTGAACATCATAATGATTATAGAAAGTAAGGGTTCTGTCTTTGCCGGAATTTAATTCTCCATAAACAATGGGATTTCCCGACGTTGGTATGTTTTCTACTGCAAAGGATAATCGCTGTAAGTACTGTTCTACTAGATTAACGGTTTCTTCAGTACCACGGTTTTGAGCAGCAACACTTGGCTGCCTGCAAATTTCCATTAACCAATCCAAATACATTTCTTTATGATCTTCAATATATTGATAGATATCTTCTATCAAAAGAACGCCCCCTTACTTTTCCATGGTTGATTTTGTTAAATGCTTGAGAAAAAATTCAATGGTATTTTGATGCATCACAATGTGATTTGCTCGTTTTTCAGTCTGATGTCCTTCATTATCGAAAACCGTTAGTTCCACTTCTTGACCCCGTGCTTTCATATCCGTCACAAGCTGCTCTGATTCACTGACTGGTACACGAGTATCATTCAGTCCGTGGAATACCAACAACGGAACCTTTATTTTATGGGCATGATGTAAAGGAGCAATTTCATCAAAGAAATCACTTTCTTGATCTAGAAAACCATATTCACACTCTCTTAGCCTGCGCCTCCATGCACCTGTATTGGTTAACAAGGTTCGTAAATTCGAGATTCCCACAATATCAACGCCAGCTGCCCATACATCAGGATAATGAGTAATCGCTGCCAATACCATAAATCCACCATAACTTCGTCCCATAATACCTATGTTGTCCGGGTCGACTTGATGGGTTTCTATTAAATCCTTCACCAGCCATACAAGGTCTTTGACAGAGTCCATTCTTTTACGGGCATCGTCCAGTTGAATATAGGTCCTGCCATATCCGCTGCTGCCACGGACATTAGGTGCTGCCACCGCAAAGCCTTGACTGGCCAAATACTGAATCACAGGGTTAAATTCTGCTTTCGTCTGTCCTTCCGGTCCACCGTGAACATAAATAACAGCAGGCTTATTTTTTTCATTCTCTTGATTATAGAAAAAGTAAGGAACCTCCAATTGATCAAAAGAGGTAAAAGAACATAATTGGGGTTCAACAGAGTGGCGAGAAACTGTATCAGATTCACTGATATTCGTTAATCGTTTAACGCTTCTAGAGGATATCGAATATTTCCAGATGTCTCCCGGCATAGAAGGTGTCTTCAATGTAAAGATAAATTCCTCATTATTCATCCAGGAAATGGATTCAATCACACCTGCAGGAAACCCAGTAATTTCTTCTTTTTTATTCGAATGAGGTTCATACAACCATAAGCGCAAGTAGCCCGCTTCGTTTACCGTTAAGGCCAGTCTTTGTTCCTCAGGAGACTTCTTGATTTCTTCAATATCCCATTCAGGCCAATGGACAAGTTTCTTTAATTTCTCGGGGGCGGCAAAAGAAAAGCTGCTTATATAATAGGTCTCTGCTCCAAAATTTGTTAACAGATAGCCTCCATCTCCGTTTTTTTTCATTACTACATTTTTGTAACCAGCTGCTTGTTTGTCATTTCCGATTCTGGTTTTTTCCTGTGTCTTCAGATTGAATCGGTAGATGGCATTGTCAAGGTTGGATTCCGTAATGCTGATTAATATATTTTCATTATCAATCCAGCTAAGCACATCGCAATTTCCGTCGTATTGAAAGACCGTCTTTGATTCCTTTGTTTCAAAGTCTACGATAAATACATCGAAATAGCCTGGTTGACGGCGGTTGCTCGTATAGGAAACATACTTATTATCTGGTGACCACCCTCCTACATAGTGAAAATGCTCTGGCGATTGAACCAATGGTTCTACCGATGAACTCCCTTCGCGGTATAGGTATAACTGCTGTTTTTCATTCCCCTTCCAGTCCATTCCAATAACTGTCATTTTTCCGTTAGGTGCATGATAAATCCCAAGCGTACGCTCTTCCATGCTTACGTATGGCACTGGCTTTTGCTCCTGATCAAGAGTCCAAACTTGCGGAAGGCCTGTCAAATTAGAAACAAATGTAAATGTCCCATTACCAGGAATGAATTGTGATTTAAAGGCTGAAGGTACATTTAAAAAGTCATCCAAGATGTTTTGATTATTCATTACGGTTCCTCCTAATAATCATGGAATGATGGATATTTCCGTTAAAGAAATACTCCACCCGCTAATCAGCCATGGATAATTGGGAGGAGTATTTCTCTTATGGAGCTTCTACTGTTTCTTTTTTACGTTCCAAGGAATAGCTCCTTGGAAAGGAGTAAAGCCTTCAAGTTTGTTGCTGGTAGTCATGATGGTTGAATAATGCCCAAATAGAGTAAACGGCAAATAGTCATCCCACATGTAGGTTTGTAATTCTTCCCAGAGCCCTTTCGCTTCTTCTTGTGAAGCTGAAGTTCTAATCTTAGCAAGCAAGTCCGTAATCTTTTGGTCATTGGTCCAGCCAACGTAATCCGGATTCACCACCAATAACTGTGATGGAGTGGTGACATATCCTGTTCCCACAACCATGATATCCCAGTTATCTGGATTCTCCCTTCTTTCGATAAGAGTCGGCCAGTCAAATATTTCCAGCTTCACCTTCATCCCAATTTGTTCTAACTCCTCTTTCATCACAACCGCCGAGTTATACATATAATCGTAATCTCGTGTAGAATACAGGGTGATTTCCTCTCCCTTATAACCAGCTTCCTTTAGCTTGGTTTTGGCCGTATTAGGATCGGCAAGATTATAAGACTCTTTTCCTGCGCCAGTGGCCCAGTCTACTTGTTCCGTGCTCATATAACCTGGACTTAATTTGAATAAATCCTTATGTCCAAAGCTTGCAAGCATGATAGCGTTCAAATCTAATGCAGTATTGACAGCATCCCTGATTTTTTGGTTCGTGAACAATCCATGCTTTTTGTTGTAGGATACATTTAATGTACCTCCATCAAAAGATACATAGGTTTTTAGATTTTTATCACTTTTCAACTGTTCATAATTGTCATAAGGCATGTAGGTCGCAATATCATACTGGCCCGTTTGGACTCCGGCCATTCTAGTTGACGGGTCCGTTACAATATAATAATAGACTTCATCGACATAGGCCGTTTTTCTTCCGGCAATACCACTGGGTTCCTCATCGACAGCTGCGTAATCATCAAAGCGTTTTAATCGAATATATTGATCTTGTTTCCATTCAACATATTCGAAAGGACCGGTCCCGATATATTCGGTTACGCCATCTTTTCCAGCAGATTCAATGATTTCCTTTGGCATAATGGCTGGAAATTGACCACGTCCTGCCATAATATCTAACACATCTGAAGCAACCGATTGTAATTTTAGTTCTACGGTATAATCATCCTTCGACTCGAAATTTGCACCGCTTAACAGTAATTTTGCCCGGGATGACAGTTTCAGCCATCGATTCATCGATGCCGTCACATCCTCAGCCTTCATTTCCTTCCCATTATGAAATTTAACACCCTTCCTTAAGTGAAACGTGTAGATTAAACCATCGTCACTCTTATCGATTGACTCTGCTAACATCGGAACTGGCTGCTGCTTGGCATTTTGGGTAACCAATGTTTCATAAATATTTCTGGTGACCTCGAGGGCAACGGTTTGTGTCGTTAAATGAGTGTCTAGTGTTGGAGGCTGTGCGTTAAGTGCAATTTTTAAAATTCCGCCTGTTTGTTCGTCAGATGCCGCTTTTTTCGTCGTTTTACTCGTAGTTTCACTGCTGCATCCAGACAGCAAAACCAATAAAACCACCATGAGAATTGAAAATTTTTTCACCATCTTCATCCTTTCAAATTTATGTTTACAGGACCTTTCACCTATTCCTATCATAAAATTGGTATTGTAATATTCTTAATAAGGTGTAAATTCTGTCATTTTTACAAAAATATGACTAAAGGAGGTAACAATGGATTATCATCTTCTCACTTTTGTTACAGTTGCCGAGAAAAAAAACTTTACGCGTGCGGCCGAAGCACTACATATTTCTCAATCAGCTGTTACTTTATCCATTAAAGTACTGGAGAAACAATATGAGTTAAAGTTGCTTGACCGAAGTAATAAATATGTGCGATTAACAAAGGCTGGGGAAATCTTGTATCAGCATGCAAAGCAAATTCTATCCCTATATGACCGGATGAATCGGTTAATCGATGAACTGACTCATTCAGCAAGCGGAATTCTTACGATTGGTTCCAGCTATACATTTGGGGAATATTTACTTCCTAGAATCATTTCAGAATTTACAGAAGAATTTCCACTCATTAAGCCTAATATCGCCATTCGGAACTCCCATCGTATTATTTCACAGCTGCTTCGTGGCGAATTGGATTTAGGCATTGTTGAAGGTGTGGTAGAGAATCCTAAATTGCATATTCAACCATTTGCCCAAGATGAAATGGTCCTGATTGTCTCACCTAAGCATCCACTTGTATCAAAACAAGAAGTAGAACTGCAGGGCTTAAAAGATGAAACATGGATTATTCGTGAGAAAGGTTCTGCGACCCGTCAGGCTATCAATCAACTTTTCTTAGAAAATAATTTCTCACCTAACGAAATTCGCTCTTTTGGAAGCTCTCAGATTATTAAAGAATCGGTTGAAGCCGGTTTAGGGATTTCTATTTTATCTATTCATACCATTCGTAAAGAAATGGAACTCAAATCATTACATACCTTAAGAATTAAGAACAACCCGCTCATTCGTAATTTTTGCTTTGTTATCCCTAAGATGGACCTTCAACCTAGATCCGTTAGTTTATTTTTATCCTTTCTAGAAAACTACTCAACCTTAGACATTTTCGTTTAATTTTAGTTATCAGCATGATTTGCTTATGATTTAATACTCTTCTTAATTGTGTCCCCTTTTTGTAAGATCGGCACCTCAACGGTAATGGTGTCGGGATACTTAATTCCCATTCCGGTATTCAGGGCAACAACGATCTCTTGCTCTTTAATCCAGCCTTGTTCCCTTAATCTGCGAGCTGCGACAAACGTTGCAGCTCCCTCGGGGCAAACGAATGCTCCCTCAAGGCTGGCCAGGGTCTTTTGTTCCGCCAAAAGCGCCTCATCCTCAATCGCAACAGCACAACCATTTGTTTGATAAATGGCTTCAAGGACTAAAAAGTCCCCCAATGCTTTTGGAACATTAATACCGAATGCAACCGTCTCAGAATCATTCCAGAACTCTGATTCTGACCTTCCTTCCTCCCATGCTTTAACGATCGGGGCACAGCCTTCTGCTTGAACAGCGACCAAGCGAGGAAGTTCTCCTTCCACCCAGCCCAACTTTTTCAGTTCAGTAAGTGCCTTATAAATACCAATAATCCCTACGCCGCCGCCTGTTGGATATAAAATGACGTCGGGCAGCTTCCAATCCATTTGTTCGGCGATCTCGAGTCCCATCGTCTTTTTACCTTCAATCCGGTATGGTTCCTTTAAGGTCGATGCATCGAATAAACCATGTTCTGCAACCGACTGCGCCACAATTTTTCCTGCATCACTGATTAGTCCATCAACAAGATATAAGTTTGAACCCGAGATCGCTGATTCATTTCTAGTAATTTTGGGTGCATCAATTGGCATAACGATGGTAGATTGGATTCCTCCTCTTGCCGCATAAAGTGACCAAGCAGCTCCCGCATTTCCATTGGTAGGCATGGCAAGTTCTGTTACACCTAACTCTTTTGCTTTGGATACTCCTACTGCTGCTCCACGAGCTTTAAATGTTCCCGTCGGTATGATTCCCTCGTCTTTCATCCACAAGTTTGCTATTTTCATATCTTCACCCATAGCAGGCATCTTAATAAGCGGAGTCATCCCTTCACCTAATGTAACGACATCACTCTCATCACCAACAGGAAGCAGTTCATGATACCTCCACAAGCTGGATACTCTACCAACTAAATCTTCTTTGGAAAGTTCCTTGCCTAGTTGTTCTAAATCGTATTCCACTAATAACGGTGATCCACAGGTACATAACTGATTTTTCTGTTCGTGTGAAAAAGTGTTGCTGCATTTGGGACAATATAAATGAGATATGTAACTGTATTTCATAGGGCTCACTCCAGTCTCTATCGTTCTTGTAAAACATCATACTTGATTGTTTTTGATAACTGAAATTAATAATATTAATGGAAATCATTTAGAAATTTAATGACATCATTTCTAACTGGCTACCAGCTATAAAGGAGGGCCGCTTAACTTATCATTAAGCAGCCCCACAACTTTACACTAATAGACTTTCCTTTAATATAGTAGGAATTACTCCAGACGGAATCGGACATTGGTATGGGTGTTCCGCCAGTTGTGCTTGTAATTCCTTTTTGGCTTGCTCGATGATTTCCTGATTTTCCAATGCTTTAATGGCTGTTAGCGCCAATGCTTTAGAAACCTGCAGCAACCCTTTGTGGGAAATGGAAGACTTTCCTTGGGTGACCATTTGCCAGCTGTGAAGCACTGTCCCCAAAGCAGAAGTCGTATACATACATTGGGCCGTTGGCGTAATCCAGCTTACATCGCCTACATCAGTGGAGCCGGAGAGGAATCCCTTTCCGTCAAAAGGAATAGGCTCAGCAGATAGGAAGGGACCTTCAGGATGAATCGGGAATCTTTTAGAACTAACTGCCTGGAAATACTCACCATTTTGTTTTTCCGCATCCGTTAATGTATTCCAAATCTGCTTGGCAAATTGATATTCTTCTGTCGAATAGGAAGGCATCCCCACCTCTTGAAGAGATTGTTCCAATACTTTACCTAACGTATAATTTGGATTATAGTTGGAGCAAGCTTTATCAAAATGAATTTCAACCTCAGTCTCCGTCATTAAAGCGGCCCCTTTAGCAATCTTACATAGTCGGTCATAGATTTTCTTGGTTTTGTTCATATTCTGATCACGCACAAGGTATAGTACCTCAGCCTCTGACTGAACCACATTTGGTGAAATACCGCCAGAGTTGGTGATGGCATAGTGGATCCGTGCTTCTTGGCTGACATGTTCACGCATATAATTAGCCCCAATATTCATGAGTTCCACGGCATCCAAAGCACTTCTTCCTAGATGGGGAGTGGCTGCGGCATGAGCGCTTCTACCCTTAAACTTAAAATAGACTTGGATGTTGGCTAATGAACTGCACCCCTGAACACCGGTACGGCTATTTGGGTGCCATGTCAATGCAAAATCCACATCTTCAAATACCCCTTCACGGGCCATAAAGGTTTTTCCTGATCCGCCTTCCTCACCAGGACAGCCATAGAAGCGAACCGTTCCTTTTAATTGATTCTCCTCGATATATTTTTTCAATGCGGAAGCTGCTGCTAAAGCACCGGTCCCTAATAAATTATGACCACAACCATGCCCATTGCCACCAGGCTGAACGGCTTCCTGAAAGTCTACATCACATGTTTGGCTCAATCCGGATAATGCGTCATACTCTCCTAAGAAACCTATTACTGGTTTCCCTTCACCAAATTCACCGATAAAAGCTGTTTCGATTCCTGCAACACCGCTTGTTACCTTAAATCCCTCTTTCTCTAACTGCTCACATAGATACTTACTGGAGATGTATTCCTGAAATCTTGTTTCAGGATTTTCCCAGATAAAGCCACTGATTTTCTTCCATTTCTCCTGTGTTTGGTCGATATATTCGTTGACCCAATCAACTTGCTTCAAAACCACTTCTCCCTCCATTTACCGCTAATTTTTCTAGACAAATTTCACTTCTGCTTTCTCTCTCTCAGCGGTTGCTTGCCCATAAATCCGGCCAATTCCATCTTCGATGATGATGTTGGTACCAAACGGTTCCGATAAATCTTGAAGCCTTTTGAGTATGGATTCATTCTTTGTAATTTCCGGGAATCCATTTTGATGGCGCTTCTTTCCATGAGAGAGTTCAATCGGATATAAGATTATTTCGACTAACTCTCCGTCTTTCATGGTCCAGAAGGGAAGGACAGACTCCATCATTTCCGGTATACTCAATAATCCTTTTGTACCGTTATGGGATTTCTTGTCCATTGCCTTCATCACGCCATATTCGTTCGGAATATTATGGTTATCATAAAAATCCTGCGGCAGGGCATCCAGGGTTTCATTTTGAAAAATAAAGTTTCCTAGACTATGAAAAATCGGTCTTCCCTTGTATATTTCAATTCCCCTCAATGTATGCGGCCCATGGCCAATGACACTATGGGCACCGGCATCAATAAATCGTTTCGCAGCTTTTCCTACAAAATCAGCTCCGATTCGTTTATTCGTCCCCTTCATTTCATGGGCATGAAAGTTAACCAGTACATAATCCGCTTGTCTTAGTGCATCATCGATAACCCCTTCAATACGCTGCATGTCTTTTTCATTAGGTTCAGTTACAAGGCCCTGTTCCTCCCCGACTTCAAATAACATCGGGTAACCGTATTGATCTCTTCCAAAAGGTACAATCCCTTCAGGAAATGGCAGAATGAAGGCTTCATTGATGGACATTTGGGTGAAGGCATTTACCTCTGTTTTATCGGCAATGTTCTTTAACACCGCGAGTTCTTCAGAGCTAATCATATGTTTACGAACATGGCGAAGACCATTAATTCCAGGTCTTCCTTTGATATTATGCCTTTGTTCTGTGGCCATGTGGGTTAAATGAGAAACAACCGAAACGGAAATAAATCCAATACGGCCAGCGGTTGTATCCAGGAAAATCGGCTTTCCTGCTTCATATAAGTTCTCTCCGGTTCCTGTATGGAGTATGCCTGCTTCATCCAGATGACGGTTCGTTGCTTCGAGTCCGTCATATCCATAGTCAAAGGCATGGTTGTTTGCAGTGCCAACTAGATTAAAACCATAGGCTTTTAGATCGTCTAAACGATCGGGTGTCGTTCGGATGTGAGTACCGCCTGGAATGGCTCCAGGGGTACCTTCATTTTGCAAAATACTAATTTCAAGATTTGTGATTCTTCCATCCGCTTGCTTGATCACTTTTTCAATCGCTTGAAAACTTTCTTCCTGATAACTTGGAATTCGTCGTGTAGGTAGATAATCACCGGTGGCTGCAAATGAAATCGTACTCTTCATCGTTTGACACCCCTTATCCTTAGTTAGGAAAAAACTTATACTAATGCCTTTTTAATATTGAGTTTAGTAGAGTTTAATACCACTTGGGCTAATGCCTTTACGCCAATCTTCATACCAAGTTCATCAATATCAAATTTTTCATTATGATGACCGGCTGCAAGGGTTGTTCCGACGACACCGTATGTTGCCAATCCCCCGTTGCTTTTGACCTTTTCCATCATGTAGGTTGCATCTTCAGAACCAGAACTTTCATTTGAAAGCAAATGAACTTGACTGATTTCTTCTATAGTATGAATGGATTCTTGAACAAATTCTGCCAATTCCTGACTACAATCTACTGATTTGGCTTCCCCGACGATGTCAATGTTTACCTCCACCTGATGTGCCATTGCTGTTCCTTTAAGAATATTGATAGCATTGGCTAAGATATATTCATTCACTTCAGGGGTATCACCTCGGGTTTCAATCTTAAGCTTTGCAGAGGACGGAATAATATTTCTTCCTGTTCCTGCGTTTAAAACACCGACGTTGATACGTGAATTACCGTCGCCATGGCGGGAAATTCCGTGTAAGTTAAGCACCGCCGATGCCGCAGCAAGTAAGGCATTTCTGCCTTCTTCCGGACATTTGCCTGCATGGGATGCGACTCCAGTAAAGGTGACATCGATTTTCGTGGTGGATAGGTAGCCGTTATTGGCGCACACATACTCTCCCAGCGGCACACCGGTGCCAATATGATTGGCAAGGAAAACGTCCACATCATCTAGAACACCAGCAGCCACCATTGATTTTGCTCCGCGGACGCCCTCTTCTGCCGGCTGAAAAATCAGCTTAATTTTCCCTGAAAGCTGATCCCGAATTTGCGAAAATAATTTCGCCAACCCTAATCCGATTGAAGTATGGGCATCATGGCCGCATGCATGCATCATTCCTTCATTCACCGAACGAAATCCCATTGCAGCAGGTACATGTTCAGGAACGTTGGCCTCCACTAAATCTAGCGCATCCATATCAAATCGCAGGCCAATTGTTGGACCAGGGCGCTTGGTATCCAGAATACCAACCACACCGGTATGGCCGCCTTTTACATGTTCCAGCCATTTTTCATTCGCTCCTTGCACCAGCGCCCGTTGCTCATGCTGCCGTAAAATCTCTTCTGGAGGGACACCCATTCTTGCCTGGGTGTCAATGACTTGTTTCCCAATCTTCACTTCATATCCCCATTCTTCCAGCTTTTCTGCAACTAATGAAGACGTGCGGAACTCAAGCCAGCCCGATTCGGCATGTTTATGAAAATCTCTTCTCCATTCCACCATCTCAGAAAAAATTTCTTCTATTAAACCATTCATCTCTGCGTTCATTTCATCACCCGTTTCAGATAATTTTTTAGTTGCGATTACTCTGCTAAATGGCATGCCACAAAATGTCCTGGTCTCTTCTCTACTCTTTTTGGAACGACTTGTTTACAGATTTCCGTTGCTAAAGGACAGCGAGTATGAAAGTTGCACCCTGAAGGAGGATTAATAGGAGAAGGAATTTCTCCTTTTAAAATAATCTTTTCTTGTTTTATTTTTGGATTTGGATGCGGAATGGAAGATAACAAAGCTTTAGTATACGGATGAAGCGGATTGGCAAAAAGTTCATCTGTTTCGGCTTCTTCGACCATTTTCCCCAAGTACATGACACCAATTCGATCGGAAATATGTCTTACTACACTTAAGTCATGTGCTACAAATAAGTAGGTCAGCCCAAATTCTTCCTGTAAATCTTCGAGAAGATTAATGATCTGTGATTGAATGGATACATCCAGTGCCGAGACTGGTTCATCACAGATGACAAGCTTTGGGTTCACTACTAATGCACGCGCCAGCCCAATCCTTTGCCGCTGACCGCCAGAAAATTCATGGGGAAAGCGATAATAAGTGTCTGCATGTAAGCCTACCTTTTCAAGAATGTCGAAGACCCTTTCCATCCGTTCTTGACTGGTGCCGATATTGTGAATCACCATCGGTTCAGCGATACTGTCTCCAATTCTTTTTCGGGGATTCAACGAGGAATACGGGTCCTGAAACACCATTTGTAAATTTTGCCGTTGTTTCCTAAACTCTGAGTTTGATAGTTTAAAAATGTCAGTTCCTCCAAAAAACACCTCGCCATCCGTCGGGTCAGTCAACCGTAAAATCGTACGACCAAGAGTACTTTTACCGCAGCCAGACTCGCCCACCAATCCATATGTCTCTCCTTCATATAAATGAAAGGTCACATCATCGACTGCTTTCACATATTTTTTGGTGACCCCGATCGTATTTTTCACGGGGAAGTATTTTTTGATTCCTTTAATATCAAGAAGCTTCTCTCTTGCATTCCCTATTATTGGCCGGGCTTCAAAGGCGGCGGTTCCATAAGAACCGTTCCCATGGTCACTGTCCAGTTTCAATGCTTCATGTTGCATTCGATACAGCCCCCTTTATTGTTTGATGATGCCAGCACTTAATTCTTTTATTGTGATCCAGCGTTTCTAATTCTGGCTTTTCATTCATGCATTTTGCATCTGCAAAGGGGCACCTTGGAGCGAATCTGCATCCCTTTGGAATTTCATTAAGGGATGGAACCATTCCTTTAATAATGGAGAGTTTTTTATTTCGATCTCCAAAAAGCTGAGGTATCGAGCTGATTAACCCTTGTGTATATGGATGAAGCGGATTTTCGAATAAGGATTCCACATCTCCTTCTTCCACGACTTCCCCTAAATACATAACGGCTACGCGTGTACAATGCTGGGCCACCACACCCAAATCATGGGTAATCAGCATAATTCCCATATCTAATTTCTGTCTCAGACTGTCAATGAGTTCCAAAATTTGCGATTGGATCGTCACGTCCAATGCGGTGGTCGGTTCGTCTGCTATCAACAGTTTGGGCTGACAAGCAAGGGCAATGGCAATCATGACCCGCTGCCGCATCCCGCCTGAAATTTGATGAGGATATTCATGAACCCTTTGTTCAGGTGCTGGAATGCCAATTAATTTCAACATTTCAATCGCTCGTTCGTAGGCTTCTTTCTTCGATAGTTTCTGATGGAGCATAATCGGCTCCATGATTTGATCTCCAATCGTAAAAACAGGATTGAGAGAACTTAAGGGATCTTGAAAGATCATAGAAATGTCATTTCCCCTAATCTTCCTCATTTCAGAATCCGATATTTTTAAAAGGTTTTTTCCTTCAAAATTAATCTCACCATCGTAAGACGTTACCCCTTTTTCTTCAAACAATCGTAAAATCGACTGTGCTGTCACACTCTTTCCGCATCCAGATTCCCCAACAATGGCTAACACTTCACCACGATCGACATGAAAGGAAATACCATCAACTGCTGTAACCTTCCCTCTTTCAGTTCGGAAATGAGTTTTAAGGTTGTTTACTTCTAATAAGTGGTCGCCCATTATTCGTATCCTCCTTTCAAAACTAGCTTTTCAAACCCAGATTGTTCGATTATTTCTTGGCATGGTTTGTATGCGGGTCTAACAAGTCTCTCAACCCATCACCAAACAGGTTCAAGCCTAATACACTTAAAATAATGGCCACCCCTGGGAAAAAGGTCATCCACCAAGCATTAAAAATAACCAATTTGCCATCAAAAAGGATGTTGCCCCAGCTTGGATCCGGTGCCGGAACACCCACACCTAAAAAGCTCAAACCGGCTTCAATAATAATCGCATCAGCGAAGATAAAGGTAGAGTAGACAATTAATGGGGATAGAGTATTAGGTGCTATATGCCCCCAAATAATTCTCATGGAGGAAGCCCCTTGTGCCTTCATCGCTTCAATATAGGTTTGTTCTCTTACTACTAAAGCTGCTGAACGTACTACCCGAGCAACATAAGGGGTAAATACTGCGGCCAATGCAATAATGACATTATCAATTTTCGTTCCTAATGCTGCCATTAATGCGATTGCTAATAAAATAGCAGGAAAAGCCATTAATCCATCACAAATCCTCATTAAAACATGATCTAACACCTTATAATAAGCGGAATATAAACCGATAATCATGCCTAATACCGATGTAATGATGGCAACAGAAAGTCCAACTCCCATAGATGCCCTTGCCCCATATACGACTCGTGCAAATAAGTCCCGACCTAAATTATCTGTTCCAAAAAGATGATCTGCACTTGGAGCTTTTAATCTGCTAGTTACTACCATTTCATAGGGAGTATAGGACGAGAGTAAAGGTCCGAATAAGGTAACCAGTAAGGTAAGAAGGATAATGACACTTCCGGTAACCGTCAATTTATTGGAAAAAAACCGGCGGACAAACAAACGTCTCCGTTCTCGGTTAATATCTCGTCTAAAATCGCTCAATTCTCGTCTCTTTTCAACAGCTACTTCCATTCGATTTCCTCCAGTCAGAGCAAATTTTTTACGATTCTTTCTTTAGTCGTACCCGTGGGTCGATGACACCATAGAGTAAGTCAACTAATAAATTGATCAAAACATAGGTTAAAGTAACCATTAAAACCGTACCCTGGATGACCATGTAGTCTCTTCGTTCAACGGAATTGATGATTAATTGGCCAATGCCAGGAATATTAAACACCGTCTCGGTAACGGCAGCTCCGGCAACAAGCGTTCCAAAGGTTTGCCCAATGACTGTTAAGATCGGGATAAACGCATTTCTTAAAGTGTGCTTATAGATGACTTTTCTCTCATGAAGTCCTTTTGATCGAGCCGTTTTAATAAAATTTAAATTCAACGTTTCGACCATGGAAGACCGAGTCATCCGTGCAATAAGTGCGGCTTGGCCGGTACCTAAGGCAATAGCTGGCATGATCAGATATTTAATATGTTCCCAAAATCCGGCGCTCAAAGGCTTATACCCGGCTACCGGAAGCCACCTTAAGTTAATAGCCAAAATAATAATTAAAAATAATCCGAAGAGAAAATGGGGGATAGAAATGCCCAGCAAGGAAAGACCCATAAACGTTTGGTCAGTCGCCGTTCCCCGCTTTCTAGCAGCCATAATTCCTAAAGGCAAGGCAATAAGAATAGCTGTAATTTGAGACAAAATGGCTAATGATATGGTAGGACCAAGATGCTCTAAGATCGCCTCCGTTACCGGTTTATCCATAAAAAATGAATCGCCCAAGTTTCCTTGGAAAACACCTTCAACCCAATGGAAATATTGCTGATAAACAGGGTCATTTAGTCCTAGCTCCTCTTGCAATTGCTTGACATCTTCGTGACTTGCTTCAGGACCAAGTATCACGGCTGCTGGGTCTCCTGGTGTTAAATGGATAATCATGAAAACGACAATCGATACGATGAGAAGAACTGGAATAAGAGAAAGAATTCTTTTTAAAATATACGATTTCAAATTAAACAAGCCTCCTTTTGCAGAGTATGTAACGGAAGATAACAAGCAGGATTTATACTAGTAAAGGGCAAACCTCACTGCACAATTTCCAGATTGAGATGTTTGAACATCCTTCCGGTCACTGTCTTACTCGTGGGGTCACCCCTTACCAATCTACCTCTTGTTATTCTAAGAAGTTATTATTTTGTTAGACTTGTATTCCATAGGATCATACCTTCGAAATAAGTATTTCCTTTAATTTCGTTATTTCGATAGACATGGAAGGTATAATAATCACCGATTTTAATGTAAGGTACATACTCTTTCCAAGCATATTCCTGCATTTCTTCCCATTTGGCATAAGCATCCTTATCAGATGCAGCGGTACGAATTTGTTCTGTGAATTGTTGAAGTTTCTCATCGGCCGGCCAGCCTGCGTAATTAGGGTCTAATGGTAACGTTTGAGTAGGCAAAGATACTGGAGAAAATCCAGTAATAAATGCATCCCATGCAGCTGGATCATTCCGTTTAGATGTTAATGTTGCCCAGTCCACAACGTCCAATTTCACCTTAATTCCAATCTTTTCTAATTCTTCTTTCATGACAACAGCAGAATTATAGCTATACTCATAATCCCTGGTTGTTAGAATGCGGATCTCTTCTCCTTTATAGCCTGATTCACTAAGTAACTGTTTAGCCTTTTCTTTATCATTTTGGTTATAATACTCTTTCCCGGCATCTGTGTACCACTTTTTCTGGTCTTTATACATTAATCCATTATCTAATCGGTAAAATTTCTTATTCCCAAACGCCCCAATCAATACGTCTTTATTATTAATCCCTGTGTTTACTGCCTGACGAAGTTTTTCGTCCGTAAATGGCCCTTGTTTTTTGTTAAATACGAAGGACAGACCCCCATATAAATTTAAGATTGGTTTCATATCAGAGGAACTGCTAATTTGTTCATAGTTATCAGAAGGGATTTGATAAGCAATTTGATATTGACCTGTTGTAATTCCACCTAGTCTAGTAGAGCCATCAGTCACAACTTCAAATATAATGTTATCTACCAAAGCTTCCTTTTTACCTGCTAATCCATCCGATGGTGCATCTACAGGTTTGTAATCATCATATTTTGCCACTTTAATATATTGGTCTGGTTTCCATTCAACAAATTTAAAAGGTCCGGTCCCGACAATTTCGGTTATCCCGTCCTTTGGAGCATTGTCAATAATTTCTTTCGGCATGATGCCAGCAAATTGGTTGGTGGAAGCAATGACATCTAATACACCAATGGTCGGCTTTTCAATTTTTAATTGAACCGTATATTTATCTACTTCTTCAAATTGGCCTTTTCCAATCGCATTCGCAGCCCGTGTTGATTTGGTTAACCAGCGGTTCATCGATGCGACTACATCTTCTGCAGTCATCTCTTTACCATTATGGAATTTAACACCCTGTCTTAATTTGAAGGTATAGGTTAAACCATCCTCACTTACGTCATAGGATTCTGCTAACATCGGTTGCACTTCATAATCCGGGTTTAACACCAATAAGGTTTCAAAGATGTGTCTGGCGATTTCTTTTGTAGCAGTGGTGGTAGAGATTTGGGGATCTAATGTTGGCGGCTGAGCATCAATCGCAACGTGAAGATCTCCCCCTTTTTTCGTTACAGCCTCACCGCTAGCGGATTTCGTTTGTTTGTCTGAATCACTACTGCAACCGATTAAGGCCATTGAGAGCAATAACAGACATGTGATTAACCAACTGAGCTTTTTAAACCTTTTTGTCATAAATAAACCCCCTTTTTTATTTAAAAATTCGGAAATCGGTATGTTAGATTTAGAACTATTCTTCTAAGTTAACATCCGTTTTCCAATTCTTACTAACAGTTGAACGGCTAGCGGCAGAACAGCCTCATCAATATCAAATTTGTGATGATGGTGCGGCGCCGGTAATGGGGAACCAATATTCATGTAAGTTCCCTTTCCTCCTCTATCTTGAACCCTTTTAATAAGGAAAGAAGCATCTTCGCTGCCTAGGCTAATGTCACAATCTTCTTTGAAAGAAGTAAACCCATCGATTTGCTTTGCCTCTTCGAGCACCACCGAAACCAACTCTGGATCAGGTTGGATTGTGGTCGCTTCACCGATTATGTCTATCTTAGATGTTAATCCGTGCATCAGGGCACTATGTTCTACAATCGACTTCACCCGTTCTTCTAGTTCGTCTTTTATTTCTGCTTTATCAGACCGGACATCAATGACCATAGAAGCTTCGCTCGGAATAATATTTGCTGCAGTTCCGCCTTCCAATATTCCTACATTCACCCGAGTGGTTCCACCGCTGAAACGAGGGATGGCATGGATATTTAATAGAGCAGTTGCTGCTCCTAATAAGGCATTGCGCCCTTTTTCAGGCGTACCGCCAGCATGTGATGGAACACCGTAAAAATAGGCTTTCATTTTGGAAGAAGCTAAAAATTTTGAATTTCCTCCATGAACTTCTCCTAGTGGTAAATCTAATCCAAGGTGAGAGCAAAACAGAAAGTCCACGTCATCGACAATCCCTTTTTGGGACATCGCATATCCGCCTCGTCCTCCTTCTTCAGCAGGTTGAAAAATTAGTTTCAAGGTACCAGCAAACTCTCGGTCTGCTAATCTTTCAGCTAGTAACAGCCCCATGGCCGTATGGCCGTCATGTGCACAGGCATGCATAGTTCCAGAGAATTCAGAGGAGAATTCTTCTGCGTGCGGATAATGATCCTCATCGCTGCTCTCATGAATTGGTAAAGCATCCATATCAAATCGGAAAGCTACTGTAGGCCCTTCCTTTTTTCCTTTCAATTCTCCTACGACTGCGGTATTGCCGCCTTTCATTTTTTCAATTATTTCTAGATTGGCGCCGTATTTTAGTGCTCTTGCATATGCCTCGTCCAATTCACGTTTAGATGGGACCCCACGACGAGAGTCAGAATCAATTGCGTCCTCACCAAATAAAACGTTAAACCCTAAAAACTTTAGGACCTCAACCACTTTGGAAGCGGTTCTGAACTCAGAAAAGCCTAGTTCAGGATAACGGTGAAAATCTCTTCTTAAATCTATTACATTCACGAAGAATTCCTCCTTATCTCTTGTAATATAAGTAAAATAATGGTATAAATTAGAATCATGTAAGATATTTTGACAATAGTTTTTTAAGTTATTAGAATATTATCAAAGTTAAGATAATAAATAAAATTAGTTTTATAAATATTGATAATGAGTTTTTTTAATCATTGACTTAATAGAATAGAATTTAAACTGAATTCTATTCTTGCTTTAGAAAAAGCGTTTCTGCTATGTACAGAAACGCTTTTTTGTTCAATAACATAATAATCTAGTCCCATTTGAAAGTTCTATTTCATTACAAAGTACAATAAACCAGTGATAACTTAATTGGTAAAGAAAATAATCCACTCATTCGTTCTCGCTTGGAATGGTTTTTATATTGGTCCGCCTTGCTTAGTAAATTCCCCATTTTTTATCACCTCTATTTATTAACTCTCTTTAAAAAAAGAAAAATATGTAATCAAGTAGTAGTCTATTCTTAAACTTTGCTCCTACGATTAAAATGGGGAAAAGCGCAAACACTTTTAATTTTTTCACATATAATAATGAAAAGATTCGAGGTGGACGATGGAAAATGGAGATAGTTGTTCTGTTTACTATTGAGGAGGCAGAAACCCGAATCCAAACAGGATCAATGAGATCATAAATAACAACGATCAACCAAATTATGAAAAACTACCTGGGCTCATTGAGGCCTTAAAAATAATACTAGAATGTAAAAAAGCGGAGAATTAACTGATTTTCCGCCTTTTTGCATTCTAATAACTATCCCTAAATGTGTTGTACATGCAAAAAGACGCCTTCTTATATAAGAAAAGCGCCCGACTGTTGAACAATGAAATATGCGAAAAATCGCTCTGCAAATACGTTCTAATTTATTTGACTAACACACCCGTTTAGCCATCCATAAAGCAGGAAAATCACCCGCTTCACCATAGAGAATGAAAAGGGCTTCACACCGTCAATACTTCTTTTACGGCTGGGCGAAGAAGGTCACTGAATTATGGTGCTTTAGGACCAATCAACGCCACTCCAAGAGGATTGCAACTTTCGCAACAGAACAATTTGTCCAAGATGATACGTATCGTGCATCATGATATTGCTGAGTAAACGCTCAATAGAGTACCTGTTAGCTGCATACGGAGCTTTTAACTTTTCATCGTCAAGGTCCGCAATGATCGTTTTTAATTTATTCATGACTTCATTAAGGCGCTGCACTGTCTGGGCCCAACCAATTTCGTCTTCTGGATCCCCAGGATTTCCAAAGGTTTCTTCATTGTCTTCTGCCTTATGCGGATTCTCTGTGCCCTTAATTCGATGGATTACGTCTTCATTCCAAAATATCAAGTGGTTGACAATCTGCCAAATCGAATTGCTGATTCCCGAACTTGTCCATGCTGCCTCAGCTGCGATGACTCCATGAAGCGCCTGATCCATGGATGCAAACCAATCATTCTCATGGAAATGCATGTCGAGTTGTTCTAAAAACATTTTGGTTACAACTTGCATACAACCAATCTCCTCACTGTTTAGTGTAATCTTTCAAAGTTAAAAGACAAGAAAAAATCTGACTATAGTATAAATTAATCGGTCCTAAAAAGGTAAAAACCAAATCCAAGTGGTCCCTTCCATTTTGGACATACCTTTCTCTCCAGCTTCTAATTCTCTCCAACATGGCAGGGTATTCCGAAATTTCCGGGTGACGATAACAATAATCCTCAATTAATTTCGAAAAAAGCCATTCATACGCATAAAATTACCTTCATTTTCGACTGTCGGCCATATAACGAAAAAATATTCTCAATGAAATACTCCATTCTTTTATTTTGAGAATACAACAAAACCATGATCACTATGACTTATTCGGCCCATCCAGCTTTTATTCCTTCATCATGACAAATAAAGTACCCTAGGGCAGGCTTTTTTTAGTGTCTACTCTATAGGGTACATTTTATTTTTCTGGTTGACCTGTTGGCTAAACGACTTACCTGGCCTTTGATTTCATAAGTGGCTTAATTCATGTAATGCTTTGGCATATATGGCTGTCGCTTTGATTAAATCATCGATTTCTATAAATTCATCAATTTGGTGAGAGCTATCTACCTTACCAGGGAAAAGCTCACCGTAAGCCACTGCATTTTATATTTCTAGTTTACGGGTACCGAATTTTCAACCGAAACCCTCTTCATTAATCGCTTTAATTTATTTTCTGTATCTGTTTCCTCTACTGGTGTATAAATACTGCACCGTAAATCCATATCACCTTGAACTTGAAGAGAAGTTAAATTAAACAACATTTTGCCTGCTTTAGCATGTCTGAATTCAATTATCATTTCTGGAGCCTTACTTACTTGACTTTCTTGCCATAAATCCTGAAATTCTGAATGTGAATAACTCATTTCTTTAATAAATTGGTTGTACCATTCATCGCCTAAATAGTGTCCATAATAGGTACGGAAAATAGCAAGAAAACCCTTCGCAAAATGTTCCCAATTGACGGCCAATGCTTTTAATTCTTTTCTAGTGAACACTAAACGAATCAAATTTCTTTGATCATTCGGTATTTGTTCAAAATCTAAAAAAACATGAGCAGCTGCAGGATTCCAGCCTACTATATGGCAATGTCGATCCGTAATGATAGTCGGACAATATGTTAATTCAGTTAGTATTCGCTTTAAAGAAGGGCTAAGCTCTGATTGATTCTTTTTTTGGTTTGTAATTTCTGATTTTGCCTCTAATGCCAGGTCATATAAGTAGTCTCTTTCATCGTTATTTAATTGTAGAGCTGTAGAAATACAATCAAGTACGATTGAAGAAACTTTTATATCTCTTCCTTGCTCTAGCCATGTATACCAAGTGGTACTCACACCTGCTAATTGTGCAACCTCTTCTCTTCGTAATCCAGGTGTCCTTCTCCGGGTTCCGGCAGGCAAACCAACAGACTCTGGCTTAATTTGGGCACGCTTAGCTTTTAAGAATGTCGACAAAGCTTCAAGCCTAGTTTTATCATTCATTTTTAAAACTCCTCAACTTATCAATTTAACCTATTAGTAATTATACCAGGATAAACTATCACTTGTAATAGGATAAAGGAGATGTAAAATACAAGTAAATTATTTATTTGGAGGGATGAAAAGTGGAAAGAGTTGTGATTACCGGTATGGGGATAGTGTCTCCAATAGGAAACAACATCCAAACATTTTGGAACAATTTGATTAACGGGGAATCTGGTATATCCACTATCGATACATTTGATGTTACTAATCATAAGACAAAAATTGCAGGTATCGTCCAAGATTTTGATGCAGATGAAGTTTTAGGAAAGAACGAAGCTAGACGTTTAGATCGTTTTTCTCAATTTGCTTTGGCTGCAGCTGAACAAGCTTGGGTAGATTCTAAGTTAGACCTAGATCATATAGATGTAGAAAGGTTAGGCGTATATGTAGGTTCAGGTATAGGGGGAATTGAAACCTTAATTGAAAATATTGATGTGCTTAGACAGAAGGGGCCAAGAAGAGTTAGCCCGACCCTAGTACCAGCCATGATTTCTAATGCTGCTGCAGCACAAATTAGTATCAAGTGGAACGCAATGGGCCCTTCTTTGTCGCCCGTTTCTGCTTGTGCAATTGGAAATACAGCTATTGGTGAAGCTTTTAGACTTATTCGTTCTGGAGAAGTTGACGTTGTGTTTGCAGGTGGAACAGAGGCAGCTATAACAGACTTATCAATAGCAAGCTTTGGTAATGCTACAGCATTATCAACAAGAAACGATGAGCCCACTAAAGCTAGTCGTCCATTTGATGAAAATCGAGATGGATTTGTCATGTCAGAAGGAGCTGGAATTCTAATCTTAGAATCTTTATCTCATGCTCTACGTAGAGAGGCAAAGATATATGCAGAAGTCATTGGATATGGTGCAAGTTCAGATGCACACCATATCGTAGCTACACATCCGGAAGGTAAAGGGGCCTATCTTGCAATGAGATCAGCTTTAAAAAATGCAAATATATCGCCAGAAGAAATTGATGTTATTAGTGCCCATGCAACAAGTACAAAAGTGGGAGACATCTCCGAAACAATGGCTATTAAGCAGCTGTTTGGTAAACAAGCTTATCAGATTCCAGTAACAGCTAATAAATCTATGATCGGTCATATGTTAGGGGCAGCAGGCGGGGTTGAAGCAATTGCTTTAGCAATGAGTTTAAAGGAAGGTATAATTCCTCCAACAATAAACTTAGAAAATCCTGATCCATTATGTGATCTCGATTATGTACCATCAATTGCTCGCCAAGTGAAAATAAATACGGGTCTGTCTAACTCATTCGGTTTCGGAGGTCATAATGCGGCAATTGTCTTAAGGAAATACGAGTGAATAAACTTTCTCTCGTAAATCTAACCGTTTCTTAAGGAAACAGTTAGATTTATTCCGTTAAATGGCCCGATTGTTGAATAAAAGCTAATGACGATTGATCACCATTTCTTAAGATGAACCCTGTAGAGTCGGCTCCGCTCTCTCTTACATCCTCACTCCATACAGAAATGGCGCAGGAATTCTTCCTACGCCATTCTACTATCACGATATATTGATTTAAATTTCTACTAAACTATTTGCGGAAAGATATTTCCCAACTGGTTGGCCAACGATCCCTTTTTCAAGATCAAATACAAGCTGTCCTCTTACGAAGGTTTTCGTGACACGACAATTAATTGTCCGCCCGAGATAAGGGCTGTGCGGATGACGGTAGTATAAATCTTCCTTCCTTACCTGATAGGATTGATTCGGGTCAAGCAGGATGATATCAGCATCTTTATCCAAATCAATACTGCCCTTTTGTCTCAAGTTAAATCTATTAGCCGGATTTGTGGCAATCAGTTGAGCAAAACGGTGAACAGATAGGCCGCGCTTCTTGACCGCTTCGTCAAACATTAAATCAACATTATTTTGACAGCCCGAGATGCCTCCGAAGATTTCAAAAATATTGTTGGTGTCACTTTGCTTCATTTCTGGCGGACACGGGGAGTGATCGGATGTTAGGAAATCAATTTTCCCTTCCAAAAGTGCTTCCCATAATTGATCCTGCTCTTCCTTTTCGCGTAATGGCGGAGCACATTTTGCAACAGGGCCGATTTTTTCAAAGGCTTCCAAATCCATCGTGAAATAGTGGGGACAGGATTCTAACGTTACATCCTGGCCTTCCTCGCGGGCTTTAATAATCTCCTCTACCGCTCGCCTGCTGCTGATATGAACAAAGTGGAGCTTGCATCCCGTTTCTTTTCCTAAAAATAACGCCTGGCTGACAGCATCAACTTCCGCTATAACAGGTCTTGACTCCACATAATCCCTTATTGTTACCTTTCCCTGTTTCATTTTATCTAAGGCATATTGATCTGTAAATTCAGCATTTTCAGCATGAATCGATAAAAAATGCCCCAATTCAGCCAATTTCTTCATGCCTTGATACAGTGTGAAGACATCCACGTTTTTAAAGTCACCGACTTCATCAGTGCCCGTTGTCGCCATGAAGCATTTATATGCGGCAACTCCCTCGTTGGATAGATCCTCGAGATCCTCGATGTTCCCAGGTACTAGTCCTCCGTACAGAGCGTAATCCACATAGGCTTTATTTTCTGCACATTTTAATTTACGTCTTAATGCTTCTTTATTCGTAGTCGCTGGAAGCCCATTTAATGGCATATCAACAATAGAAGTGGTTCCGCCGGCGGCCAAGGCTTTGGTTCCTGTTTCAAACCCCTCCCAATCTCTTCCCGGCTCAGAAAGATGAACATGGCCATCCACCATCCCTGGCATGACATATTGACCAGTTGCATCGACATATTCTTTGGCAGATTCGTTAATATGTTGGGATATCTCAATAATTTTGCCATTCTTAATACCGATATCCACTTTTTCAACAGAGTCCTTTAAAACGACACTTCCATTTTGGATCACCAAATCAAACTTCATTTCCCCTCATCCTTTCTATTATATTTCTGGTGAAATTTAATTTTCTATTTCTCAAAAATGGTTCCTTTTTTAAATACAGATTGTTTAAATCCATATTTATTCAACAAGTAGTAGGAAATTCCGCCCACCACTAATCCAATCGGCCAACCAAGATCGACGACAGTAAAGGCACTGGCTGCGCCAATGACCATGGCTATCACTGCAGCCATATTTAACCCGCTGAACTGACCATTCGGATTGTACAATTCATGAATATCTACCTTTTTCTTTCGTAATAGTATATAGTCAACGACTAATATTGCCGTAATTGGTGCTAAAAAGGCTGAATAGGTTAGGATAAAGATTCGGAGTCCATCTGATGAACCAGGCTGAATCAATTTCCAAGGGAAAGAAACCATTGCAAGCAAGCCTGCAATCACGACAGAAACTTTATATTTTACTTTTGTAAACAATTGAATGATGTAGGCTGCCGGAACAATGTTTGCAATCAGGTTAACAGCAACAGCTCCAAGAACAACGAAAACGGAAACGATGAACGTAATATAATCATTGTTAACAATTTTTGCGAACGCTTGAACAGGGTTCGCAAGGCCTGTTGCAGCAGCAAGCATAACGCCAAGACTCATGACCGTAAAATACGTTACCGTAACCGGAGTAAAGTACATGAAAAACCGTTTAGGAGCTGATACTCCTACTTTTAATTCACGTGAGTAATCAGATGCACTTAGAAAAAGCGCAGCGTAGTTTCCAAGGAAGGCCATTGTGAATGACCAGAATGGGAGCCCCCATGTTCCTTTTGCTTCTACCCAGGTTGAATGAATGACTGCACTATGGTCTTTTAACACTACTACAGCTGCATAAACAAATGAGGACATTAGGACGATTGCAATTAGAGAGTTCAACCACTTAATGGTGTGGAAACCTTTTAAAGATAAAACAATTTGGATGATTACAAGAATGACAAAACTAATAGGAATACTATTAATTTTTCCTCCCGTTGCAATTCTGATGATTTCACTTAATCCAGTTGCTCCGATCCATGACTGAAACCCATACCATACAATCGCAGGAACGCCTCTCAGGATGGACGAAAGAATGGCGCCCTTCATCCCAAACGCCATTCTTAAATGAATGACATATGGTACACCATTTCGATAGCCAAAACCGTCATTCATTAGAAAAGCAGCGCCGATAATTGTCGTTGCAATCAGTAATGACACCATTGTTTGCAAGAAATTCATGATTGCGGTTCCAGCCACAACCAATCCCGTTCCTATCGCCATATTACCTAGACTTACTCCATCCCCTGTGAACGCCAATCCAAAACTTAGTGGACTCATGATTCTTTTTTCAGGGTCATTTGGCCGTAAACTTTCTTCTACGCCTGTAATGTCATATCCTTGTGTTGGTTGACTTTCTTGATTTGGCTGAATTACTGGACTTGTCATCATAGCTCCCCCTTTATTTTAAAAAGTGATACTTATGACCAGATTGATGTTGAGAATTTCATTACCACCTGAAGTTCCCGTAAAATATGGGTTCTAGCTAGTCCATCCACACCACTTTCTAATGGCAACTCATTGATTCTTGTACGTGTTTATTCATACTAATAAAGCGTTTTCATTTCTTACTGCACCACCTGCCAAAAGAAGAGACTTGTTTGCTACTCTTCTAGAAATATAGATTAAGACCATCATGGTTTCACATTTATTCATTTACAGTTGCCCTAGAAAACAATTCTCCCCACCCTTTTACATTGGCAGGTTCTATATCTACCATTTTCAAGCATTCCCAAATAAGTACATTAATCGTGTCATACATTGGCAGTTTGTACTTTTCTTCATAATAGTTAACCTTAGCAACCGGAGGAAAATTCGTACAAACGATGCTTAAAGCATCAGCTGGAGATACAGTTACTTCCTTAATCTGTTCTTCAATTCTTTCCTGAGGCACCAAACTAAACGAACGATTGTGTGTAATATTAAGTCCGGAACTATTCACCGTTTCTATTCCACACTCATTCTTATATTGTTCCGCAATTAATCTATTAATTTCAGGAATATACGGAGTGACAAGGTGTACGGATTTAATATCATGCTCTTTGAACGCTCTTATTTGCGATAACATGGAAGTGGTTGCCGGGATTCCTGTCCTTTTCGTAATCTCTTCGCAAAGCTTTCGGTCTACATCAAAACCGATCCATCCTCCTGATGTTCCGTTCCATGCAATCACATCGACTTCGGCATGTGCCAGTAATTCTGCAGCCCTAAGCATGGGTTCCATATTGAATTGACTTAATGAATCCTGCTCCAGTGATATTTTCGTCACTTCGAAACGGCTATAATGACAAGTTACCTCAGGTACATCATGCAGCATTCTTGAGCAAATCGGCTCCAAAGCGGTATTCGATGATGGTGTCAGCATGCCAATTTTTTTAGGTTCTTTCATTTTGAATTCCCTCCTGTAATTTTTTATTACCGGCATCCAAATCATTTTTTAAAAAATAAAGCGCTCTCATTATTGCCAATTTTTCTTCCTAAATATCTAGCCCCGATTGGAGTGATGTTCCCAGCCCAATCAGTGTAATACCCTTCCTCCTCTAGTTCGGTTAGTACAAACGGTATCCATCTGCCCCAGGTGTTTTTATTTTCACCAAAGATAGCTGAATCAACATTATCCACTTCTCCATCTGGCCAGCCGTATGTATACCAGAAAGTAAGATTTTGTGGATCATATATCTCAGTACTGACTGTCCCGCTTTGAAGCCCATGATTGGAAATCGACTTTTCATGCGGTGCTCTTGGGTCAGGAGTGCGATCACTAATTAGTTTTTTCATCGTTTCTACATCAATTTGCGATGCGTTTTCTTTTAGGAGACTCATCGCTCGATGATAACGGAATTCAGAGGTATCAAAATGAATGGTATTTCCTCTTTTGCTATCATCGAGTGGTACCATCGGATCCGTTTCCCACCTATTGGCTCTTGCTGCTATTCCCAAGTCTTTACTCGTGAAGGTCTCGGCCACAGTAACCGTCTTATAGCCAACTTCTACAACAGCCATGTTCCCATTCCTATCCGCAAAAAGGTAATTTCCCTGAGTGCCGAATCCCTTTGGATTCTCTTTCACAAATGTGATGGCCTCATCGACCGTCGAAACCGTTGCTCCCATTTTTAAAAACCAATCCACAGCATGTAATTTTTCAGGATTTTCTCCTTCTTTAGGAACCACCCACGCTCTCGTCCAGGAAAAACCAGTTTCATTCATCCCCCTATCCGAACCGATATCAACCAGTTCCCCGGAAGGGTCTTTAATCAGGCAAGGGGTATGCACAAATTTATATCCCCCATCTTTTGGGATGGTGACAACGACAGGTTTCCTCGGGCCTTCAAGGTAAGGATTATCACTGGTAGATGCCAGAAACACACGCCTTCCAAGAGTCGCTGTACCAGTTGCTCCCATTATGGTGCAAGCAGCTAATACCGAGTGATCGGAGCCAAAAATAAGAAGAATGGCCCCTACTATTACTAGGTTTAAGATGATTTTCACTTTTCTCCCCCTTAACTTTAAAAATAATTGAATATTCAATTAATTGGATTATAATTAAAATTAAGTTATTACGGAAATACTGATTTTTTATATGTCCTATAAGTCAATGCTTATAGGTATAAGAAAGAGGGAATCCAATGGACATTGAGCAAATGTATCGTATTTTTTTAACTCTCTCGAAGGATAAGAATTTTTCTAAAGTAGCAGAAAAGTTACATATATCCCAGCCTGCTGTCAGCCAACATATTAAAAACCTAGAAAAGTTGTACAATGTTCCATTATTTATTCGCTCGAAAAATATTTCATTAACTCCTGCAGGCGAAACATTAGTAACCTATGTGGAGAAAATTCTCTCATTATATGACGAATCATTCCTTGCAACCCAAGAACAACAGACCAGTAATAACCCAATAAAAGTGGGGACAAGTTTAACGATTGGTACATATTTTCTTCCAAGGATTATCTCCCAGTGTAAGAAACAGATGATAGAAAATGTTATTCAAGTTAAGGTTGGGAGAACGAAAGAAGTTATTCAAAGACTTTTACATGATGAAATTGATGTGGGACTTGTCGTGGAGGAAATAAAGATGAATTCGCTGATAGAAGAATCATTCGCGGAAGACGAGATCGTGTTAATCCTCTCACCGGATCATCCTTGGGCGCAAGACGATGAATTAGGGATCAAAGAGTTGCTTGAGGCAAATTTCATTATTATGGAGATCGGTTCTCATAAGCTTGCGGAGAATACCTTGAGACAGCTTGGGATAGAATTTACCCCCTCGAATTCGATGGAAATCGGAGATACTGAGGCAATGAAACGTACAGTAGAAAATGGGTTAGGAGTAGGAATTTTATTCTATTCGGCTGTAAAAAGTGAAGTGCAAAAAGGTACCCTAAAAGTCATGAGAATTTCCGGACATAAAATGGTGCAAAAATTTTACTGGGTGACAAAACCTACCCTATGTGCGAATAAAAATGTCGATATGTTTAAGGAAATCATTTTTTCCAAGAATACACATGTTGCTTCTGTCGAAAAAAATTAATTTTAGTGTCAGTCCCCCGGTGCGTTAATGCTTTAATTCACCGGGGGACTGACCCCTAAATCCCCTGTATTCATTTTATTATGCTTTCTTTTTTCGAGAGGACATGGAAGTTTTCTTACGTTTGCTATTTCCCCCTTTTGCTCCAAATTCCATTTTCCCATTAGAGTGTCTCCTTGATTTCTCTTGGCCTTTTATTTTAGGCTTATTGGCATATCGGGGTGCTTCGGAAGTTAGCTGAACGGGAACATCCCTCTGTTCCTTGGACAACAGTTTCAAGGCAATTGAAACTAACGCTATGGAGTCGTATTGATCTAGCAATTCGCTTGCTGCACGTTTAAACTGTGTGTACTGCTCCTCTTCAACCAATTGCATCATCTTTTCTACTGCCGCTTGCTGTATAGACTCCCTTGCCTCTGCTACCGTCGGTATAGATTTGCGCTGGATCTTTCCTTTCGATGCTTTTTCAATACTGCGGATTTGTCCGGTTTCCCTCGGTGTAGCAAATGTAATAGCTAACCCAGTCTTACCTGCCCGCCCCGTTCTGCCGATTCGGTGAACATAACTTTCCGGGTCTTGAGGAATGTCAAAATTGTAGACGTGGGTAACCCCTGAAACATCAATTCCCCTCGCAGCCACATCGGTTGCAACTAAAATATCAATGTTACCCTCGCGAAATTTATTCATCACAACATCTCGCTGTCGTTGATTTAAATCTCCGTGCAATCCATCAGCAAGATATCCTCTTTTATTCAATGCATCACTTAATTCATCGACGCGTCTTTTTGTTCTTCCAAAAATTACCGCTAATTCTGGGTTATCCACGTCTAGCAGACGGCAAAGCACTTCAAATTTATCCCGTTCATTAACCTCATAATAAATTTGCTTTACAGTTGGAGAGGTAACTTCCTTCGCTTTCATCTTTACTAACTCTGGATCGTTCATAAACCTTTCCGCAAGATTTTGAATCGGTTTTGGCATGGTTGCGGAGAACAGCAAGGTTTGCTTTTCTTCAGGGGTCTCTTTTAGGATTCGTTCTATATCCTCCAGAAAGCCCATATCTAACATTTCATCAGCTTCATCCAAAACCACCACAGAGATGCGGTCTAACTTTAGCGTTTTACGTTTAATGTGGTCCAAAAGTCTTCCGGGTGTTCCCGTAATAATGTGAGGTCCCTTTTTTAATGCCTTAATTTGGCGATCTATCGACTGCCCTCCATATATCGGGAGAGAGGTTATGCCCATGTATTTCGCCAGTCGATTGATCTCTTCTGAAACCTGAATAGCTAATTCTCTTGTAGGTGCAATTGCAATCGCCTGAACATATTTTTTACTCGTATCCACTTTCTCCAAAATCGGTATAGCGAAGGCAGCCGTCTTTCCGGTACCTGTTTGCGCTTGACCAATAATGTCCTTACCCGTCAAAGCTATGGGAATGGCTTTCTCTTGAATAGGAGATGCTTCTTCGAATCCCATATCTGTAATCGCTCTTTGAATGGGCTCACTAATACCCATTTCATGAAATGTTGTCATATCAAAACCCCTTCTATGTGTTTACTATTTTTTAGATTGGACTAAACTCCTTGATTGAATGCACGTCTGTGTTGATTTTTACAAGCTAATTAGGAAAGTTAAGGAATGCACCCTCGGGTGTACGGTAAATTGAGGTACCTGATTTTGTAAGGTTCCCTTTTTCAAATGACAGTTGATAGGTTCGAGAAAAGTAAATAAAAAGAGCCAACTTTTCATTCATCCTATTTCAAATTAGGTAATTTCGTGATAGTATGCTACACTGAGTGTACCATTTGATTTACCGTTACATGTCCCCCACTCATTCGTGAGTGGGGTTTTTTTGTTTTTATTAAAAAAGAGGCTGTCCCAAAAGTGTAACTTTTAGGGCAAGCCTCTTTATTCGTTCTTCTTATAATTAGGCTTTGTGAACGTTTGAAGCTTGTGGTCCACGTTGACCTTGCTCTACGTTAAAAGTAACTTCTTGACCTTCTTCTAATGATTTATAGCCTTCACCTTGGATAGCTGAAAAATGAACGAATACGTCTTCTCCACCTTCACGTTCGATGAATCCAAAACCTTTTTCACTGTTAAACCATTTTACTTTACCTTTTTCCAATTTTGCTGCCTCCTATTGTGTAAAAATGCACACAATTGTTGAATGATAATAACCCCACCAAGATTTTTAAGAAATCTTGGTATGATTATATTATTATCTAGATAGATGAAAGTTTATTCAGTATAATTTGTTTAATATGAAGCCATCCAAGAAGGGAAGTTTAAGGAGCAAATGCTGATTTTCGTAACAACATGGCACATATCTTAAAATGTGATAACCCTTAAACCTATATTTTCTGTATTAATGACTTACTTGCCCGGAAAACAGGAACTTTGCCGGCTTGAATGATCGATTCTTCCCCCGTTTTAGGGTCGATACGAGTACGAGCTTCACGTTGACAAACTTCAAATTTACCAAACCCTAAAAGTGCAAGAGAATCTCCGCAAACTAATGATTGTGTGATGATATCGAATACTGCCTCTACAGCTGATTCTGCATCTTTCCTAGATAGCTCGGACTTCGCTGATACTGCATTTATTAATTGAGTTTTGTTCAAAAGTTATCCCTCCAATTTGTAAAAAACTCGCTTTTCTAGTGGTATTTAAAACCTCTCCAAACATAAAATTAGGATTCTTACCTAAAACAATGAAAGCCCTGCCTCTCTTTCATCCTTACGGCTCCTGGACCGTGCCAGTGTGAATGAGGATTATAAAACTCAAAAATTACTTTAATTAACTCATTCGGAAAATATCGATTTGTACGGAGAAAATAAGAAACAATCGATTATGAGGATATAAAGAGGTCCTTTAAAAATATGAGTTAAAGGAACTGGATAGCGATGGAAAAAAACTTAAGAAACGAAATCATTCAATATTTGTTACCTTTTTAAGGATACCACACTCTTTCTTATTTATCAAAAATTTCATAATATCATTAGTCTTCATTTTGTGTCAATGATTTTTCCCCGTTATGCTTTATGTATTTGGAGTAAAAACTTATGCAAAAGAAAAGGTTTGATATTGAAACGCTTAAGCTAATTAGATTTTATTTACTCCATATTTAATTATATAATGATCATCCCAAATTAGTGGATACCATCTGAAATTGGCTCAAATAGCAAACTTTTTTGGAATGTTAGGGTTCGAGAGTTAAACGAAAGTATAGAAATCTGGATCCCACAAGGATTTTTACTGCAAACTGTAAAGTGAAAAAAGCGAAGGCAGATCGATTTAATCGCCTTCACTTCCATTATTATTATTATTGTAGGTTGAAGAAAACCTGTCCATCCATAAGCTCTTCATAACGGAGCTGCGCCTTTTCTCCAGTTTTGACTAGTCCAGCAATATACCCTTCTTTCTCATTTCCTACGTACATTTCAAATGAAAAATCTGGATCTGTTGTACCATATGCATCGCCAGAATAGATGTCGCCACTCTCGCTGACCATCTTAAAATTCATGATTCCATCAATGTTAAAGGATAAATCTTGTGTTTTTGATTCTGTGAATTTTACTTTCGCTTTAACTACTACCCATTCATAACCTTCTGGTGCTGGCTCATTGAATTCGTTCATTGCTTTTAATGTTTGGAAAGCTGCGTCACCACGAGTGACTTCCTCCATCATTAAATCAAATTTGATGGGAAAAGACTCTCCCGCATTATTAAACAATTCATCATCTACAGTAGCCGTTTTTTGAAATGGGACCGGGTTGGTGCGGGAACCTAGTTTTGATACCGTTTGCTCTTGTTTCTTTTCTTCATTCTTCTTTGGCTGCTCTTGTTTTGCGGCGGCTGTATCCTTGACTGCCACATCTTTCGTGTCTTGCCCGCAGGCAGCTAGTGCAAGAATGATTACTAAGGATACTAGAAATAAACCCATCTTTTTCATGACTGTTTCCCCTTTTCTATTTTTTATCTAATGCATCTGGATAAACGATTTGGTCAAATACGTTTTGAGTCGCCTGGTCTTTAATGTTGATGGTAACTTTATATTCTTCCGGCTTAACTCCATTAAATAATTCATACATCATCCCAGACATCCCAAGACCCAGTGCGGCAAATCCATCAAAGCTGTTTTCGTAAGCTGCTTTGTCTACTATAAGAGTAAATTCAGAGAAATCATCCTTGTAAGTTATGTCTTTAATAGATTGAAAATCTTTGCCACTTTTGGTATCGTTGATCGTTTGGATGACAGTCGTTTTCATTTCCTGCATCATTTCTTTATGTTTTGATTTAGACATTTTATAGGTGACTGAACCGTCTTCATTTTTCGTTGCTGTAATACCCTCTTTTTGGGCATTTGCCACTACTTCGTCAACGTTCTGATCTTCAAACATGCTGGCTGGCAAAGTGATTGTGACACTTAATAGTCCTTTATCAACATTCACTGCCTCACTATTTGGTTTTTCTTTTTCCTTAGGTTGTTTATCTGTTTTTTCAGCTGAACATGAAACTAATAATAGCAACATAGCAGCTAGAAAAAGGCTTGTGATTTTTTTCATACTTTTTCTTTCCCCTTTTAATTAGTATTTTAAAAATGAATTAGATTAACAGATAAAGAGGGACAATCTCTTTATAGTGAATTTATGAAATAATAAGTTTTTCAAACCTATCCAATTTCATCCCTTTCTATTAAATTTCCAACCTGTTCCCTTTTTAACGCAAAAGAAAAAAACAGGCTTACCATAAATGGTAAACCTAATTTAAATCCAAAATTCCCCTTATCCTACATTGCTTCGCATAAGTTCCAAATAATCTAACGTTTAGATGTTTCTAGCCTATCTATACGCCTTTATCCTTGAAATCAGAAGTTCGGTTGCATATAACCTTTCAATGCGACCCAACTTTTGAAACCATCAGCAGTTCGGGCGCTTATAAACGTTCTATGCGACCATACTTTTGAAACCATCACTGGTTCGGGCTCATATAGCCTTTCTACGCGACCATACTTTTGAAACCATCAGCAATTCTGGCTCATATAACCTTTCTATAGGACCATACTTTTGAAATCATCACTGGTTCGGGCTCATATAGCCTTTCTATGCGACCATACTTTTGAAACCATCAGCAGTTCGGGCGCTTATAGCCTTTCTATGCGACCATACTTTTAAAACCATCAGCAGTTCGGGCGCTTATAGCCTTTCTATGCGACCATACTTTTGAAACCATCACTGGTTCGGGCTCATATAACCTTTCTATACGACCATACTTTTAAAGCCATCAGCAATTTGGGCTCATATAACCTTTCTATGTGACCCAACTTTTGAAACTATCACCGGTTCGGGCGCATAAAACCTTTCTATGCGACCAAAATGCTTGATAACATCAACGGTTTGGGCTCATATACCCTTTCTACGCGACCAATTGTTTTTTAGAAGCCAAATTGCGTCGGTCTTTTTTCATTAGTCCTACTTCCCATAATCCTAGCAACACTGAAAATTTTTTTATTTCAGCAGGTAGTGACACGCATCTCGGCATAAATATAATATGGCAGAGACCTGATTAAAAATTGATTATGGGGTGATTTATATAAAGGGGGAGCAAAGAGCTAAAGCAGTGCAGGAAATGGGCTCGAAGCGGTGGAAAAGAATCATAAGAAATTTTGGTATTTCCTTTATGGGAGCGCTGTTTACAGGGATTCTTTACGGGGTTTTATTGAGATTGGTGATGGGAATCATTGCGTTTTTCTTCCCGCATATGGCGAGTGGATTTCATTTATCCGGAACCTTGCTGCTCGTTGTTTTAGGGATTGCCGTTACCTTGGCCAACAGTATCCTTTATACGATTATTTTTCAATCCTCAAGAACGAGCTTGGTCCGAAAGGGATTTTACTATGGATTGTTAAGCTTGATTATTTTTGGGGTCCCAATGTTTTTGTCAAACCCAAACAACGAATTATTTGGGCCGCAAGCCCCATTAGGAATCTCGTTGTTTTCGGTATTGTTTTTTATAGGGGCTTTTATTCATGTTTGGTCCATCAATCGGATAACCAATTGGGTGAACCATTCAAATGGCATGTTGAAACTTGCTTATATAAGCTTTGCCATTCTTGTCATACCCGCGGCCGTCATGCTGTTTAATATGTTTCATGAGATATTTAATGAAATAATTCCAAAGATTATAGAAAACTTTTCATTGTAAAAATTAAACTGCACCCTAATATTGGGTGCGGTTCTTTTTGTCTTGGAAACTGGTTATTATATACCTTTTGGAAAATGAAAGATTACAAATTTTCTAGTCCACATTTCACTTGAAACTATGATTTCTCCTTGTTCATTTTGAAAAACAAAACCCGAACCTAGTTGTTCTTTAAAAAACCAGCCTTTCTCTTCCATAAAACTTTTTAAATTCTCATACGCTTTCCCTTGTTTCATTTCTGAAATATACCATTGGTAACTATCTTCCTCTGCGATTTTAACTATATTTCCATCCGATTTGTGAACCTTGTTTATTACTTCGGATTTTGAAACTGAATCAATCGGAAGCGAAGGGTAATAAACATCCTTCAGATAAATCAATAGGACTCCAAATAGGATTAATACAATAGAAATAGATTTAACCCATTTCCTCATGTGGAACACCTGCCTTTATATCGAGGGATGATACCTGTTTAAGGATATTTTATACCAGATAACAAGATACCTCCAATTATTTCCACAAAAGTTGATAAACTAGGCAGGAAAATGGATCAAGACGAACAGCAAGGAACAGTATTGATTTGCCTTTAAAAACTTAAGTGATTTAGCCATTTTTTGTAAAATAAATCCTCTAAACAATACTTCCTCAGGAAAAGGATAAATGAAGGTTGTCATCCAGCGTATTCCTAGATTAAGATTCATATTTGCCAGTTAGTAAATTGATGAGCATTTTATGATCCATATCATTTCATTCCTTATACGGGTTAACACATAAAGCCCATCTGTTCCATGCATAATTTGGAAATACAAACCAAACCTAACAACAGCAGGAAACTTTAGGTGGTGTTTACGTGCAATTTTCTAGGACTCAATTAATTTTTGTTCTCATCCTTTTCATTGGTATTTCGAATCATGTGCTCATCATTCCTCATTTGCTAACAACAGGGAAGCGTGATGCATGGATATGTGTATTAGTTGCCTACGTCTTTTTACTCATTTGGGGTATGGTTCTATATTTGATCATGAAAAATAATCAACAGAGATTAAGTCTTTATGACTGGGTCAAAGCACGAACAAGAAGTGAAATCTCTTATATTTTCATTAGTAGCCTTGTGGTGTATGTTTTCGCAATTAGTGCCATTTCATTTTATGATTTAATTCAATCCGTTCATATTTATTTTCTGCCGCAAACTCCATCCTTTGTTGTCATGCTCCCGTTCCTGTTGATTAGTGTCTGGTCCGCCTATAGTGGTCTAAAATCGATAGTCTATGTTTCAGCCGTTTTATTGCCGATTGTTTGGTTACTTGGCATTTTTGTCGCTTGTTTTACTATCCCAGCAAAAGAATATTCCTACCTTTTCCCGGTCCTTATCCATGGCTACCAACCGATCGTAAAAGGGTCCATCATTGTTCTTGGGGGAAGTGCGGATTTGCTTGTGCTTTTGCTTCTCCAGCACCATTTAAAGCAATCGTTTACGTTGGGGAACCTTTTCTTTCTCATTACGATTTTGGCTGGTCTGATTCTTGGCCCTACAATGGGGTCATTATCTTCATTTGGTCCAGCGGTTGCGGCTGACATGCGGTTCCCAGCATTTGAACAATGGCGTCTCATCACCTTGGGAGAATATATTTCCCATGTTGACTTTTTAGCAGTGTTTCAATTATTAAGCGGTGAAATCATCCGCATTTCTTTAGGTCTTTATTTGCTTGCAAATATGGTGAAAGCTGAAACGCCTGCTCCTAAAAAAAAGTACGTGTTTGTCCTTATTTCGCTTCTTCTAGGAATATTGACGGTCATTCCAATAAGTGACATGTGGGTGCAAACGATGATCGGCAAATTCTTTTATCCGGGGGCTCTTATATTTTCAGTGTTCATTTCGCTGATATTATTGATCATTAGTTATCTGCCCATGAAGAAAGGAACCCAAAACATATGAACATGAAACAATACGATCATGCTTTGGAAAAAGGAGCATTGTCCTGCGAGGAGGTGAATAGTTTTTTTTGCCATTATGCGGATATTACCTTTATCCCCGTTGAAAAAGACGATAAACTTCAAGCGTTTTATTGCAAAGGAATGCTTGACTCCACACAGTTAAACGAATATTTTAACCGCATTATTCTAAGCATCGGAAGCGAAGAACCACGAAGGGATTTTGATGTGCTCCCTCCTGTCCGGCACGTAAAAAGCATGAATGACATGGTCAATCATGTGTTTTCAGGTTCGCTGATTGTGTATCGGGAAGGGGCTCCTCTTTTTCATGTGTTTGATATAAGCAAGGTTCCACAACGAAAACCGCAGGAATCGACGACAGAGGTTTCGATTAAAGGACCGAAGGATAGTTTTACCGAAGAGATGAATGTTAACATCTCCTTGATACGCAAGAGAATGAAGTCAGAACAGCTTTATTGCGAGTCCTTTACTGTAGGATCGTTAAGTAAAACCGAGGTTTCATTGCTTTATTTACATGATAAAGCCAATAAAGACATCATTGAAGAAGTCAGAAAACGGCTTGCTGACTTTCAAAGTGAAAGTGTTGTCAGCAGTGGTCAATTGGAACAATGGCTTTCCGATCGGTCGTTTTCTTTGTTTCCTTTATTGGATTATGTCACGCGTCCCGATTTTGTCATTGAAAGCATGCTGCGGGGAAGGTTTATTTTAATAGTAAATGGATCCCCTACCGTATTAATTGGGCCTATTAATTTTTTTGAGCTGATTAAATCGCCTGAGGATGTTCATTTTCCTTACTATCTTGTTGTGTTTGGGCGGTCTATTCGAATTATCGGTTTCTTAGTCGCTATTTTCCTGCCGGGGTTTTGGGTGTCACTCTCTTCTATCAATATGGATCAATTGCCTTTTGCCCTCTTGGCCACTGTCGTTGTTTCGCGTGAAGGATTGCCACTGCCAATCGGACTTGAAGCGATTTTTATTCTAGGTTTGTTTGAGCTGTTGAGAGAAGCGGGAATTCGAATGCCGACCGTTCTTGGTCAAACGGTTTCCATTGTAGGAGGTATCATTATAGGGGATGCTGCGATTCGAGCTGGGCTTGCCTCCCCCACAATGATTGTGATTATTGCGTTAACAGCGGTCGCAAGCTACACACTAGTGAACCAATCATTAGTTGGAATCGTAAGCATTCTTCGGCTTTATAACTTACTGCTATCTATTTTTTTAGGTATATATGGGCTTATTGTCGGATTCTTAAGCATTCTTATTTATCTTTCCAAATTGGAGTCATTTAAAATAGCTTATCTCGAACCCATTGCCTCGTTATCATTCAAAGAATATTTGGCAGCATTGTTTGTAAACCCATTTGACCGTAAAAAATTTGGCATTTCATTTTTGCAGAAGCGGAGAAAGTAATATGAAACGAAGTTTACTTATGGCTTTTTCTATCATTCTTATTCTATCTCTCGTCCCAGCTTGCTCCCATGACATCGGGGAAATTGAAAATCAAAACTTCGCAACCGCCATTGGTGTTGATTTTCGCGATGGGAAATATTATGTCTATATTCAAATGCTGGGCTTGACCTCTGTTGCGAAAAGGGAAGGTGGCGGCAATTTGCCTCCTGAAGTTTATGTTTCCAAGACAAGTGGGGCAACGTTTATTGATGCGTTTTTTAAAGCTTATCAGACAGCGCAAGAACGGTTTTTATGGGCACATGTCACTGCCATCGTATTGAGTGAAGCAGCGTTAAAAAAAGGAATGGGTGGTGTCTTTGATGGCTTGACACGTTATTATGAATTCCGGCCAACTCCATGGATTTTCGGAACAAAGGACTCCATGATTGATATCCTCTCTGCAGCTGGTTTTTTTAGTCAAAACTCATTAAATACGATTCTGCATAGTCCGGAAAGTTCTTATGAACAAAGCTCTACCATTAAGCCGGTAAAGTTATATCAATTTGCGCGGGATTTTTTTGAACCTGGCCGCACCACTTACATCCCTTCGCTCGCCATCAATGACAAACAATGGAAGAAAAATAAAAAGAACGACGCGAAATTAGAAATCGATGGAGCGTTTTTTTTAGACAATCAAAAGTACAAAGGACATTTTCCTTATGAGAAATTAAAAGGAATGCGCTGGCTGAATCCGCAGACCGTACGAACTTCCATACTTTTGCCAAACGGAAAAAGTCCCGAATTTCTTGCGGTACTTGAAGACCAAACGGTAAAAATCGTACCTGAAAAACAAAACGGCCATTTTCGCTTTACGATTCGCTACCTTGCCAATGGTGTTGTGAGTAATCGCATGAAGAACAATACAATCAATGTGGCCGCTATGGAGGAATTCGTGAAAAAGGGGATCATAACGGAGGTTAGGCAATTATATCAATTAGGCTTAAAACATAAGATTGATTTTTTCAACTTAGAACACCAGCTTTACAGAAAATATCCTTCCGATTGGAAAAAGCTAAAAGATCAGAATACTTTGCTCCGTCAAAATAGTATAAAGTCAATTGAAGTGCACATTACGCTGGAGCATTCAGGTTCATTTAAAAATCGGAAGATCATGATTCGGGAATGATGGTTATTGAATTGGTTAGTCTTCTCCCTCACTTCTTCTTGAGTCAAGTGCTGGTTAGCTTAACAAGAAAAAACTGCCGTTGCCGTTAACTCAAGTTCATATCTAAGTAATCTTATTCAGTTTAACTCCTTTATTCGACCGGGTTCATGGCTATTCCGCCTGCTCGATCGTTTATAGCAGGACCTCAACCACAACTTGACCAATTTACGGAATCAATTTATTGGGAGTACATTCATCTGTTAGTTAATATGGCATGATGAGCTATGCAAAACAAATAGGTTCAAAAATGGAAAAATTTATTGAGGGCGAGTTAGGTATTCCTGTCAAAGAAAGACTCCGGCTGTTATTTGGTGCCTGAAACCACCGAAAATATCCCCCATCCTATGGCTGGGGGATTAACCTTTTTCTATCGAGACTAATTCTCAAATTGCTTGTCTTCCCATGGTCTAAAGGAAAACGGAATTCCGACCTTTCTAGCCGTCAATTCATCATAGGAAACTAAATCCTTTTTTGACAACTCTTTCAAAGAGCGTTTACCCATTGATCTTAATGCCATTTTCATTTCTTCAGTACAAGCTGTTAGGAATTTCTCCGCTGTTTTTTCCCCTACATCGGTTTTAAATTGATCCTTGAACTTGCCGTCATACCAAATTGCTTGTGTAGGTGGTTCGAATGGAAGGGCATTTAATACTTGATCGTGTGCAAGAGCAAACAGCATGGCGGTGCCTACATATACAGCGTCGGCTCCTAGTGCAAGCACTTTTAAGAAATGTCCGGGGACTAACATGCCTCCTGATACGATTAAACTAATTTTCCCCTTCATCTTTCTTTTTTCTAGATGGTTCACAGCTCGCACTACAGCATGTAATGTCGGGATTCCAAAATCATCAAACAATATAGGCGGTGCCCCGTGCATGCCTGCTTGTCCGCCGTCAATGGTAATAAAATCAACCCCCATATAGAGTAAATGATCAAGATCTTCTTCAATTTTCCCACCTGCGCCAAGTTTGACACCTATGGGGACTCCACCTGATCGTACCCGAAGTTCATCCACAAGTTGTTTTAAATCTAGCAATGTTTGATCTTCGAAAAAGTTTTCATAAATGACTGCTTCTTCATTTTCCTTAAGTCCCATTACTTCAAGAGCACGGCCTGCTAACCTTTGTGGCGGAACTTTTTCGCCCATACCCGCTAAAGCGCCCTGTCCTAATTTAATTTCAATCATATCAGCACGCTTCAATAAGTGATCTTCCTTTGCCCAATCTGTTTTAGCAATTTGTAAAATATACTTTCCGGCAGCGTTTAATTCTTCGGGTAGAATTCCCCCTTGACCAGAGTTAATCGCAGTTCCTGTCTTATTTGCTGCTTTAGCCAAAGAAAGTCTAGCTTGTTCACTAAGTGAAATCCCAAAGCCCATTCCACTGATCATCAATGGAATTTCAATTTTCATTGGCTTTTTTGCCATTGGTCCAATGGTAACGGTAACATCTACCTCATCCACACCATCAATGGGAAATGGTGATGTTTGTGCCGGGATAAAAGTAATGGGTTCCAAATGCGGCCATTTTTTTGCAGAGCCGCCGAGCGGGCGAAAAAGGACAGTTCCCGTTTCTGCCCGTAAGCTATTTTCCAGCACATTTTGAATCCCCATATGCCGAAGGCCTGGTAGCAGTTCCATAATATTTTCTTGATAACTGTCAGATAATATAATTTTACCAGCCATTTTCACGATTCGTTTCATAATCCAGCGCCAACCAATAAGCATGAATAGAATTATGACAAATAATAGGGACATTAGTGCAAAAGTCAAATAAAATAAAATGTTCGCCATAGTCAGTTCTCCAATTGTTTTTCTTCCCATGGATCAAAGGAAAACGGAATTCCCACCATTTGGGCAGTCAATTCATCATAGGATACCAGATCCTTATTTGATAACTCTTTTAAAGAACGCTTACCCATTGCTCTTAATGCCATCTTGATTTCTTCTGTACACGATGTTAAGAATTTCTCTGCGGATTTTACCCCTTCTTCAATCTTAAATGTATCCTTGTATTTCCCTTGATTCCAAACAACTTGTGTTGGCGGTTCAAACGGAAGGGCATTCAATGATTGCGGATGTGAAACAGTAAATAACATAGAGGAGCCTACATATACTGCATCTGCTCCAAGGGCGAGCACTTTTAAAAAATGCCCGGGTACTAGAAGTCCTCCAGAAGCAATTAAACTAATCTTACCTTTCATGTTTCTCTTTTCTAGATGATTAGCAGCCCTGACAATCGCATGCAGAGTTGGGATTCCAACGTCGTCAGATAAAATAGGGGGGGCACCGAGTGTGGCAGCTTGTGCTCCATCAACTGCAATATAATCAACACCCATATAGATTAAATGATCAATATCTTCTTCAATTTTCCCGCCAGCCCCCATTTTTACGCCAATGGGAACACCACCTGTTATACTCCGAAGCTCATCAACAAGTTCTTTCAAATCATCCAGCGTTTGATCTACAACAAAATTATCATAAATCACGGCATCCTCGTTTTCCTTTAACCCCATCAGTTCACGGGCACGACCCGTTAAATTATTAGGAGAGATTTTCCCGCCTGTGCCGAATAATGCGCCTTGTCCCAACTTAATTTCGATCATATCGGCCTGCTTAATTAATTCTTCCTCCTTTGACCAATCTGTTTTGGAAAACTGTAAAATATATTTTCCGCTGACATTGAGTTCCTCAGGCAAAACGGCCCCCTCACCAGAATTAATGGCGGTTCCAACATTATTCGCCGCTTGTGCCAATGAAACTCTCACTTCCTCACTGAGTGCAATCCCATAGGCCATGCCGCTGATCATTAACGGGATTTTTATTTTCATCGGTTTTTTTGCTTGGGGTCCAATGGTTACTTCTACATCAACATTTTCTTCACTATCAATCGGAAAGGGTGATGTTTGGGCAGGTATAAAGGTAATCGAATCTAAATGCGGCCATTTCTTTGATGAGCCAAGCGGACGGTGGAGAACATCGCCTGTTTCTGCCCGCAGGCTATTTTCGAGCATATTTTGAATGCCCATATGCCGGAGACCGGGCATCAATTCCATCACATTTTCTTGATAACTGTCTGTTAAAATAATCTTTCCCATTTGCTTCACCATCCGCTTCATGATCCAACGCCAGCCAAAAAGCATGAATATAAAAATGGTAAAAAAAAACGCAACGATCCCAAAGGTCAAGTAATATAAAATATTCGCCATCGTTATTTCTCCAAAATCTAAATAGTTTCAAACAATACTATTATATTCCAAAAAATGCTAATTCTATAAATATCATGATGATACTAAGAAAATATTGGAGCAAGCTTTAAAAACTATGTATTTATAACAGCAAAAATATAATAATAAAAAATAAAAATTTATTGATAATCAATAAATTTCATGTTACATTCACATTAACAATAAATATGTGAGGTGCTGTTTATGAAACAGGTATCAACACTCTTCTTAAAGATAGCTGTTATTCTTATTGGAATCCCAGTTCTTGCTTTGTGCATATTTTTGGTTCCTGAGTTAGGGAAACTTGCTACAAAATTGCTTCCAGGGTTTGCTTCTATAAAATATCTCGTCTCCATCGTTTTTTACGCATCTGCGATCCCTTTTTACTTTGCTTTGTATCAGGCTTTCAAACTATTACGCTATATTGACAAAAATATTGCTTTCTCGCAAATTTCTGTAAAGGCATTAAAGAATATCAAATACTGTGCCATAACCATCAGTTGTTTACATGTGCTAGTCTTGCCGCTCTTCTATCTCTTTGCGGAGAAAGACGACGCCCCTGGTGTCATCTTTGTCGGAATGGTTGTACCTTTTGCTTCCATGGTGATCGCTGTCTTTGCAGCTGTTCTTCAAAAACTGTTAAAAGAAGCGATTGATATCAAATCTGAAAATGACTTAACGGTCTAGGTTTGTATTACAAATCATTTGTGAGGTGTTTTTAATGAACCGATGGGCAACTTTTTTCCTAAAGGGAGTTATTATTCTGATCGGAATGGTGGCACTTGGTTTGTGTATATTTTTGCTGCCTGAGATAGCCAGTAGAGATGCAGAAGCGCATCCAGAGACTGCTTACTTGCAATATCCCTTTTTACTAGCTGCTTATTTATTCTCTACGCCCTTTTTCATCGCGTTGTATCAAGCATTTAAACTTTTAGTTTACATTGATAAAAACAATGCTTTCACGGAATTATCTTTAAGGGCATTGAAGGTGATCAAACGCTGTGCTATTACCATCATCGCTTTTATTGCAGCTGAAATCATATCTGTCGTTATATTGAGTGCAGGTACAGGTGAAGACATAACAGGTATCATAAGCTTGGGATTTATGCTCACTTTGGCTTCAAGCATAATCGCAACCTTTGTTGGAGTCCTCCAAAAACTTGTAAAAGTAGTCATTGATATAAAATCTGAAATCGATTTAATAGTGTGAGGTGAAAACCATGTCGATCATAATTAATATTGATGTGATGCTGGCTAAAAGAAAAATGAGCGTAACTGAGCTTTCGGAGAGGGTCGGAATTACGTTGGCTAACCTTTCTATCTTGAAAAATGGAAAGGCCAAGGCGATTCGTTTTTCCACTTTAGAGGCCATTTGCAAAGCATTAGATTGCCAGCCTGGAGACATTTTAGAATATAAAAGTGACCAAGATACTTAAGAATAATAGACAACAAATTTCTTCGACGGTCTGCAAACTGAATAGAAAAAAAGCGAAGGCAGCTTGGTTGGATTGCCTTCGCTTTTTCCTCTATACAGCTAAAGGAAACTTCTAGCCGAAACAAAAAGACAATCCTGATAAATAATCCTACATAAAAATAGAGGTGACAAATAAATCACCCCTTTTCATTTAATTATTTTCAGCTAATTTATTGACAATCTTTTTATCCGTGCCATTCTCTTGAACATCCTCAGCTTGCTTCGTTCGTTTAATAAAGAATGCCAAAATAAGCGCTATACAAGCGATTCCTACAGACACTAAGAAGGAATCATTAATCCCTTCAAGCATCGCTTTCATGCCAATTTGATGTTGTATTTCTGCTAATTCCGCTGGTGTTGGTTTACTTGTCAAATGTTTCATCGTGGATGCCGCTATATCTGTAGCATGTGTTTTAGTTCGATTTGACATAATCGTTACTAACAAGGCCGAACCAATTGCACCTGATACTTGCTGCAATGTACTGTTCATTGCTGTTCCATGCGGGTAATAGCGTGCGGGCAATTGATTTAAGCCATTGGTCATAACTGGCATCATAACCATTGACATCCCAAACATCCTTGCAGAATAAATCAACATTAATTCTGTGTATGAAGTATGAAGTGTCAACGTACTTAAGAAATAACTTGTTATAATCGTGATTGTTAAGCCAGTCACAGCTAAGATACGGCCGCCATATTTATCAAATAACTTTCCAGTAATTGGTGACATAATCCCCATTAAGATAGAGCCAGGGAGCATTAGCAATCCAGATTTTATTGGCGAAATCCCTCTAATCGATTGAACATAAATAGGTAATAGCAGCATAGCAGAGAACATTGCCATCGTGATCACGATTGATATCGCAGATGAGAGTGAAAACATTGGATATTTATAAATTCGGAAGTTAAGCATTGGTACTTCCAATTTCAATTGACGCCAAATGAAAATGATGATGGCAATGGCGCCAACAGCAATGGTTAGATATACTTCAGGACTGTCCCAACCTTTATTCCCTGCAGAACTAAATCCATATAACAGTCCGCCAAATCCTATCGTCGATAAGAAAAAGGATAGGAAATCAAGACGAATCTCCACACTCTTCTTATTATCTTTTAGCAAGAAAATAGCGATTAAGAGGACGATTGCTGCAATAGGTGAAACCAAATGGAAAAGCATTCTCCAGTCATAGTGTTCAATTAACCAGCCTGATAATGTTGGACCAAGCGCTGGTGCGAAGATGAAGACTAAACCAAATAGTCCCATCGCAGCGCCACGTTTTTCAGCCGGGAAGCTGGTTAACATGACATTCATTAATAACGGCATCATTATCGCTGCCCCAGAAGCTTGAACCATTCTAGCTCCTAATAAAACGGAAAAATCCGTGGCAAAACCTGCGAGAACTGTACCGATCAAGAATAAGACCATAGCCGTTAAAAATAAACGACGTACCGTATATTTTTGGATCAAAAAGGCTGTCGCTGGAATCATGACACCATTCACTAACATATATCCAGTTGATAGCCATTGAACGGTTGATGGCGAAACATCTAGGTCATTTATTATGGACGGCAATGCAACATTTAATAATGTCTCGTTTAACATTGAAATAAATGCCCCGATCATCAGGATGGAAAGAATCCCCCACGGCGGACGGTTGGTTTCAATTGTTGAGTGTTCCATTTTTTACCCCCCTAAACTGCTAGTTCATTTTTTGTACTTACGTTTCACGCATTCATAATAATATACTAACGGTTCAATCTTTGCAACAGAAATATTTCTTGTTGTTACAGGGTTTGTTTTATAGTTCTAAGTAATGTACTATATATTTATACAGCGAGTATAATTTGAATTAAGGTGATTTTATATGTATGATCGAAAACAACATGTAATCGAAAAAGCATTTCAATTATTTATTGAAAAAGGATTTCAGAACACATCAATTCAAGATATTTTAGACTATAGCGGAATTTCCAAGGGTACTTTTTATAATTACTTTTCTTCAAAAAATGAGTTATTAATTGCGGTGTTTACTTCGATTTTCAAAAAAATGGATAGAGAACGAACTAAACTAATGATTGATCAAGATCCTGCTGATATTGAAATTTTTATAAAACAAATGGAATTCCAAATGAAATCGAATCAGCAGAATAGAGTTTTTACTCTTTTCCAAGAAGTTTTTTTCTCCAATGATAAAGAATTAAAGGAATTTCTCGAGCGGGGGAAATTCATGATGCTCCGATGGGTATACAAAAGGTTTATTGACCTCTTTGGTGTAGAGAAGCAGCCATACTTAATGGATTGCGCCATTATGTTTATCGGTATCCTCCAACAAAATTTTCATTTTGAACATAATGCTCATGGTTCAAATACGAGGGTAAACCAAATAGTTAGGTATAGTGTTGAGCGAATAGTCAAAATCGTTCAGGAAGTTGCGGAATCGGGAGCCCAATTAAATGATCCTGAAATTTTAGATAAATGGCTGCCGGATTGTCAAAAAAAAGATCAGGAGGTTAAAGACCAGCTTATCCAAATAGTTTCTTCCATTCGAAAATCAATTCATCAAGAAATACCAAGTGAAATTGATCAAGAGAAATATATAGAATTATTGGACTTTATTCAAGATGAAATATTACAAACAAAAGCCCCTCGTAAATATTTAATTGAAAGCACTGTTGTAACGTTGAAATCATTTAAACCCGCTATTTCAAAAAAAGGATTGCAGCAGTTGGAGCAATGGCTCTCTAATTATTTTCATCAATTTGATGAAATGGCGTATTCAAGGAAGACCTGATTGCCCTGTTTGCAGAAAATGAGCTAAACTTGAAGACTCTGTGATATTTACCCAATAACAATAATCCCATCATTAGAAGCGATTTACATTGTATTAAAGGCTGAAACTTTTTAAACTTCTTAAAATAATTGATTCAATACAAAAGTCCCTAATCGGTTGGGGACTTTTTTTATTTATAACACCCCACCTTGCTTTTTTAAATAGAACTATAGTCCGTTCATAATTTTTAGAATCTGGTCATTAGAAAACCGACTCTTCAAGAATCTTCCTCCTTCCGTTTATATAACGTAAGAAGAGCTAAAATGTATATAGGAAGTCGATAATAATTTCGTATAGAGAGAGAACAGTTTAATTTTTTTTAAGAAAGGCTCTGTTATAACTGAATGTTGATTTCACTGTGTTTGAAAAATAAACGGTAAAATTCCGTTTAAATTGGGAAATATCCATATTTCCTTAAAAATAAAGGAAGATTTTCCGTTTATATTATCCAAATCTTTAAATTTTGTATTATTTAGAGCAGTTAATCGGAATATCTCCGCTTATATCTGCTTCTTAAGCTTCCCCTATATACATTAGCCGGAAATTCTCCGCCTATGAATTCTCATACCTACACGAAAATCAACAATGAATAATAACAGAGCCTAAAGAAAAAATAATTTGGAGTGGAAAATATGCGAATTGGAATTATTGGACTTGGCGATATTGCCAAAAAAGCCTATCTGCCGGTTCTTTCCGAAAAAGAAGGAATTGAACTCGTACTTTGCACACGGAACTCTGATACTCTGAACACCTTGGCTCAAAAATACAGAATCCAAAAAAAAGTTCAGACAGTGGACGAACTTATTGCAAAAGGTATAGATGCTGCTTTTGTCAGCACCGCAACCGAAGCCCATTTTGAAATAGCAGAAAAATTACTGGAGAATGGAATCAATTTATACGTAGACAAACCGATTTCAATGAATTTCCAGGAAACCGAAAGAATCGTCAAACTGTCAAAGGAAATAGGAAAAGTCGCAATGGTCGGCTTTAACAGGCGATTCATCCCAAGAGTTAAAGAACTAAAGGAACACGGGAAACCCAGTCTGATCATCATGCAAAAAAACCGCTTTGCAGCCCCTGACTATATCCGCCGCTTTGTTGTGGAAGATTTTGTCCATGTGGTCGATACGCTTAGATTTTTAATGGGTACGGATGTTAAAGATGTCAAAGTGGAGTACCTGAGAAGCGGGGAAATACTCAATCAGTTGGTCATTCAGCTTATTGGCGAAGGCTGTACCGCGATTGGAATCATGAACCGTAACGGCGGGGTAACCGAAGAAATCATTGAATATATGACCGGCCATGATAAGTATGTCATCAACAGTCTGGTGGAAACAACCCACTATCAAAACAAAGAAATAAGTGTGACCAAATTTGGGGACTGGGAGCCGACCCTCTATAAGCGCGGTTTCTATCAAATCACCAATCATTTTATCGACTGCGTCATAAACAATAGGCAGCCCGAACCGTCCATTGAGGATTCCCTGCTTACTCATAAAATTTGCGAGCAAATCGTAAGGTACATAGATCCCGAGGTTTAAAAAATCAAAAACCGTCCTCGCCTGCCCACAGACGGGGATAGTTCCCCCCCAACATCAACGACCAATCCCTATTTGTTGAATAATCAAGAGAAGACTGGAGTACAGCATCATTTCTTATTAAACGATCCTCCCCATTACTTGAAAAAGAAATTTCCTACATATAAAAATTACATTTTTCACTATTGGTACTGTCAAATAAAGACTATTTTATAAAAGTACGATACATACTATTTCCGTTAGGAGGAATGCATTGTGAAAATGGAACATGTGGGAATTATGGTCAATGACATGGACGAGTCTTTAGCGTTCTATCAAAACATCCTCGGTTTAGAATTAAGAAATAGAGAGTGGTTAAATGACACTGTTGAGCTTGCCTTTTTATTTTTTCCAGAGCAGCCGAGTGTAGAGATTGAACTTGTCTACGGCGGCAAGGTGGAAAACGAAGGAATCGTGAACCACTTGGCCTTTACTGTTGAAAACATTGAAGCTGAACTCGTACGCCTTAAAGAAGCAGGCGTCAAATTAGTAGATGAAGAACCTCGAGGCATTTTAAATGATACAGTTAAAATCGCCTTTTTCCAAGGTCCGAATGGTGAGAAGCTAGAATTGGTAGAAAGATAAGTCAATATAGCAATAGGAGAGCGATAAAAAAAGGATTTTTTTAAATCTCAAGAGTGATTATGTTGAGTCCGCCGCACTCTTATTTATTTAAAAAATTGTTTATTCACCTAAAACAAACCTGCTCTTTTGTTCAATAAGAAATGGAGGTGCTTCAGCTACCTCCGTTGTTAAACTCAAGCACCCGTTAGCACAATAAGAAAAACCGCCATAATGACAGCCTAGATCTTCAACTCTTGCACCCTTAAGTTCAAGTAGGTGCTAGTGCAACTTTTATTTATTCATCTTCTCCTGCATCTATTTTCCAGCTATTTTGCAACTTCCGGATATAAATGATCTGACCAATGTGATATGCGTTATGAGTTGACACATTTCCGATTATTGCCCACCATTTCACGTTTCCAGGAAAACCATTAACATCACTCTCAACTTTTTCTTCAGTTAATAACTCTTGCCAATGTAAAAGCACCTCTAATAGTTGTTCTTTTAAGTTAGCAAAAGTATGATTTTCAGGAATAATAAAGCTGTTATTATTATTTCCTATGGGAAGCACAGCATCAACGTGAGCTTTTTGGTACCTTGTTTGCCATGTTTGATTCCAATATAGTAGATGCTGCACAATTTCAGCAATACTATTACTTTCTTCGTTTGGCTTCCAAAATGCATGTTCCTCAGACAATCTTTCTACTGAATCTGAAAATGGTATGTACCAACTAGGATCATTAACATTTGCCAACAACTGATCCGATAAAACATCTTTTGCATGGCCCATAACCGACACTCCTAATTTTTATATACTGTTTTTTCTAAATATTTATACAACGTCATCATATTATGTTCTACATAGTATATTGAATGTCCTGTTTTTATTAAACTAACCGTTTGTTCAATAAGAAACGGAAGTGCTTCAGCTACCTCCGTTGTTTTACTCAAGCACGCGTTAGTGAAATAAATTAGTTTCTTATAATTGCAAACTCATAGTAATTGTCCGAATGCTAAATCCCAATTTTTCATACAGTTTAATTGCTTGATTCCCTGCAAATGCACTTAGACGGATTTCTGAATATCCATCTTGTTTTAGATGGTCAATACCCGCTCTCATTAACAGTTTGGAAATCCCATTCCCTCTAAATTCTTCTATAACAAATAGTTCGTAAATAAATCCATTCATCATATCAGTAAATTGGTCTTTACTAGTCCCTATAAGAATCCAGCCCATTAATTTATCGTTCTCAGTTGCTATTAAATAATAGCTTCCCTTCTCCAGCAGTGGTTCTACAAGATGTTTAATTTTTTCAGTTGTAGGTTTTACTTTACCTAATGTGCCATCAAATACAGCTATGGGCGATAGTAAAATAATATTTTTAAGTTCTGAATCATCAGGTTTTCTAATTTCCATTAATAAAATCAGTCCTTCAATATCGTTTTATTAAGTTTAGCATAATATTCCAGTAATCTTCTTCAGAAGTCTAAAATTAAATTAGTTCCTCGTTCAAGTAACTTGCTTCGTTAGTGAAAAAGCGACTGCCCTTATCGAACAATCGCCCCGTCTGTTTAATAATAACTATTGAATTTATATTACAACTTCCTCAATAATTGAATTTCCCTCAGTTTTTTCAGCATCAAGCCATTTCCATTTCTCAAATAGCCTAATTCGCCCATTAGCCAGGATTTCAGGAGTTGAAAAACATTCTCCTCCTCTAATTTCATTTTTTATATTAATGTGATTATACCTAAACTCTAAACAACCATCTTCATTAACAATACCAATTAGTAATCCTTTGACGATTTCTCCTCCACTGTACGATGCTGAGATAATTTTCCCTTCTTGCTTATATCTAAAAGTTGTTTTTGAAGATACTTCGCCGTTAGCAGTATTATCAATTGATACAAATGTACGATTGTTATAATTTATCATATTTTTTCTCCCCTAATTTCTTGTCCTAAATACATTCTTATTTATTCTTGTTCATATGAACTCCAAGGATAAAGTTGACAAGTTTCCTTCGTTAAGAAATAAAACAAGTTAAATAAAATTAGCCGCCATCGTTGCTTCCAGACACAACATTTTATGATACTTTTACCATGAAATAGGCTTTTTAACTAGTAACAAACACCTAATTGTAATCATATTTTGTTGAAGAGAGTACACGTAGTATCTCTTAATAACACATTGCTGACATAATTTCTTCATTCAAATCTCTTGTTAAGTGTCAGTAAAACCTAATTATTAAATATACAGAGGAGGTAAAAATGTTCAATTTTCATAATGAACTTCAAACTTTGGGAATGGGTAATTTCCACGTTGGTCCGTTAATACCTATGGATCCTCGGAGTCAGGACCCGCGAATATTTGTCGGTATGCCTTGCGGCGGCATGATGTGCGGCGGCATGATGTGCGGCGGCATGTTGTGTGGCGGCATGATGTGTGGCGGCATGATGTGTGGCGGCATGATGTGCGGCGGCATGATGTTTATTTAGTTGTTTTTGGAGGATGGTAAATTTCATCAAAAAAATGTTTTTTATGAAAAGAAGTTCATGTTTTTATTAGGTCAAATTTAATGTCAAACCAATGGGTGGAGGATACACTTTACCTTTTTAATTTTTCATTCATGATTTCTTAATAGAACTCAAAATGACGTGTATTAGCACACGTCATTTTTGTTTGGACCTATTTTATTTAGAGCTGATATCCGCCATTTCCTTAGGTTAGTTGGTTAATCATTAGACAATTCTTCCGGCTTATTTAATTGCTGCTGACGGTCATTTATACTACGGTTTGAAAAACTAGGGAGCGGGTTTTCTTCTTTCCGCACTCGTCTTTTATTTAGCCATTCCCGAATACGTCTGCGCAACCTTGACCTCTTTTTCAATATATATCTCCCCTATCACCTTCACATTTTCCTTGGGCAATCCACCGGGTTAACATCATTTGAGTTTCACTAGTAGTATATGTTTTCATTTTAACAGGTTATGGGGAAATTTGTTAAATTTATTTGTATCTTATTGTACGGTCTGCAAACTGCAGATTAAAAAAGCGAAGGCGGCTTAACACTGCACCCTAATCATTAACACAACAATAATCGGGATACAGTTCTATTTTGATTTGTTCCTCATGGTTATTTGTTTACTAATCTCGTCTCGAAAACTGGTCATTATATACATTTGGGAAAATGAAAGATTACATATTTTCTAGTCAATGATAATTAAAATGCTTCTATTAATATGCAACAAAGAAGCAACATGATGGCCCGGGATCATAAAAAACACCCCCTAGAGCCATTTGACGCTTTTAATTATTCATTACAATCGTCTCCTTTATTTTTTTAATTAAAAAGGCCTGCCTTTTGATTTGTATAAGGCAGTCCTTCGTTTGTACAATCGGGGGTTTTTGTTGTTTTTTGTTAACCTTTTTCGGACAATTCCTCTTTGTTTTTAACCGTTTTTGTCCGAAAATACCCCTCGTTCGGACAGTTCCCTAGTTTTTTCAGCAGATTTGTCCGAAGCTACCCTTCGTTCGGACAATTCCTCTGGATATTACACCAGTTTTGTCCGAAGGTGGTTGAAAAGTGATGCATAAGAACCGTCCCCATGCATCACTTAATGCAGCAATTCTCGTAACTCCTGTGCAATCCTGCGGTTTGTATTGATCACTTCTTCGACGATGCGTTTGCTTTCGGGGTCCAGGTCTCCCTTTACGAGTTCTTCTGAATACTCAACGCCATATTGCTCCATTCCCTTTAAAGCATCCTGGATGATCCCCTCTGTTTCATTGGGGACCATCATCTTATGCATGTAGGTTTTCAGCTTGCCTGAGACTCCTTCACTATCTGCGGGAACTCCGTGTAAATTTTGAATCCGTTCGGCGAGAACTTTGGTCGATTGCTTCGCCTCTTGCTGCAGGGACTGAAACTTCTGCTTTATGGCTGTTTCCTCCAGCTTTTGGATATGATGTTCAAAAGCGTGAATTCCCATATAGGTTCCTCTTAATAATGTGTTTAATTCCTCAATGACTACCTCTTCTTTGTCCATTCGTTTCACATCCTCAAGGTTTATTATGAAGCGTGTGAGAGGTTTTATCCTATCTTTTGTTGTTTCGAATTAATCCACAAAAATATTATTATGTCAGTATAATTCCATGCTTGTCCATTTCACTCATACTCGTTTCAGCATAGCATGTACTATCCCTTAGATAAAAGGAGGTGATACATTTATGTCTGACGGACATGGAATGGGCACATCTTTTGCTTTAATCGTAGTACTTTTCGTCCTATTGATTATCGTTGGTACACAGTTTATGAGAGGGTACTAAGCTTAGAATCAAAATTGTAACGACTCATTTTAAGGATAGAAGCGTCGATAAGCGCTTCTATTTTTCTACATATATAAGGAAAAAAGTTTGTACTAATTTTTTTATTATACTTTTCCTTAAAGAACCATCATTTATTCGTTCTTCCGACGGGAACAGTGAGTTCAGATATGCCGTTTGTTAAGAGGGACATGCATAATAATTTGCGTCCCCATTCCCATTTCACTCGTTGCACGGATTTTCCCGCCATGTAATTCAATAATCCACTTGGCAATGGAAAGTCCAAGACCTGTACCTTCATATTTTCTAGTCCTCGCTTTATCACCTCGATAAAAGCGGTCAAATATCAAAGGTAGGTCTTCTTTAGAGACCCCTTCCCCTGTATCAGCAATGACAATATGGGCATTAGATCCTTTTACATTGCATTGAACGGTAATTTGCCCGTTATCGGGAGTATATTTCAATGCGTTATCTAAAATAATCATAAATAATTGATAAAGCCTTTCCTTGTCTCCTAAAATTTCTACTGGACTTTGGATATTAGAGATCAGGTTTATGCCTTTTAGCTTGGCCAATTCCGAAAAGTCTTGAACCACTTTATTTAATAAGGTATCTAATTGAACTGTACTAAAGATCATCTCCAGCTGATTAGAATCAGATCGCGCTAATGTAAGAAGCTCGGAAATCATTTTCGTCATATACTTAATTTCACTAATAGATTGTGAGATATTTTCACTTTCTTCCTCAATACTGCTTTTAGGGTGCCGAAACAAACGTTCCAAATTCAGCTTCATAACAGCAAGAGGTGTACGTAATTCATGTGAGGCATCTGCAACAAACTGAGATTGTTTGTTCCATGCCAATTGTATTGGCACTAATGCTCTATTTGCTAAAAAGAACCCTGCTAGAATGGCTACAACAACGCTTATTACACTTCCAAATTCAATAAATATTAAAAGATGTTCCAACATTTCTCTTTCACGTTTCAAATTATAAATTAATTGTATTCTTTCAACATATTTTGTACTGCCATTGATGCTTATTGAATTATGAATTGGAATGTTAATCGTTCGATAATAGAAACTTCCAATATGAACGGTACTTGTTGACTCTGAATTTCTCTCTTTTAACAGTTCAGCTTTAACCTTTTTTGAAAATATATTTTTAGGGATTTCAGCCTGAAGGATATCGTTTTTTCCCCAAAAAAGGAAAATCGTCCGTTGATCATCGTCATTTTCTTCAGGTTTTATAAATTTAGACATATCACCTTTGTGCTCTCTGGTAATATGTTTTTTAGCATGTTGTAATGTTTCATCTACCTGGCTATTTAAACGATATTCCATATAAAAATAAAGGAATGTTCCAAAACTGCCTAATATGATTAAGAGGACAATGGAATTCAATAATACTAATCGCTGCCTTGTCTTTTCAAACATCTTATTCCTCCGTAAGCATATAGCCTACACCTCGTATGGTACGAATGATTTCGCCATATCCAAAAGGTGCTAATTTTTTTCGTAAATAGTGGATATACACATCAACAACCGACTCTCCCGCATCAGATTCAATCCCCCAAACACGATCGTAAATTTGGTCACGCATGAGAATCTTTTCCTGATTTTGTATTAAATAATAAAGTAATTCATATTCTTTTTTAGTTAACTTTAACGTATTCTCCCCAATTGAACATTGCAATAGGTTCGTATCCAAAGTGATTTCACCATAGATAATTTTGCCCTCAAGGCCAATTTTTCCCGCACGCCTAAGGACGGATCTTACTCTTGCTAAAAATTCCTCAGTAGCAAAAGGCTTTACCAAATAATCATCTGCTCCGACATCTAAACCCTTTACCTTATCTGCAACACTATCTTTTGCCGTTAAAATGAGGGTTGGAACATTCATCCCCTTCGCATGCAGCTCTTTAATAAGTGAAATTCCATCTAAACCCGGCAACATGAGGTCAATAATAAGTAAGTCATACATCCCAGATTGGGACATAAATAACCCTTCTTTTCCGTCTGCAGATTGATCCACCTCGTATCCTTCTTCTTCTAAGATTGTTGATACGATTTTTCGAAGAGCCGAATCATCCTCTATGACTAAAATGTGCATAATCTCACCTTATTCCTTATTCTAAAAATTAAAACAATGATTTTAACTATATATTTTATCAAAGAAGTATTTAATTTTTATTAGAAACATTCTTGTTTTTGGAACTTCCCTACAAAAAATTTTTATTGGAAAGAATTTTCATCTTTCTAAGAGAATTTTAAGATTGCCTCATTATACTAATGTTAATCATTAAAAACCAAAAAGAAAAATTTAGGAGGACTTTTAATGGCTAAAATGGATCGAAAGTGGGTCGTTTTGTGTTCAGCGGCGGTTGCTGCTGTTTACGCCACCGGTTATTTTTCTACGGAAGCTGAAGCGACGAAAACGACATTGAGACAACATCCCCCTATCAATATTCAAACAAATGCAGATAACCCAAGTGTGGCTGAATCCAAAAATCAGCCAAAAAAATCATTATATAAAAATGGTACCTTTACGGGCATGGGAGAGAATAGACGCGGTTCGATTGAAGTCGCAGTAACAATCCAAAACGATAAAATTACGGATGTTGAAATTAGCGATTTTGCTATGCATTATTCCGAAAGTGATGTCGTCGGGCTGCCAGATGAAGTTTTACAAAATCAAAATGCACAAGTATCGAATGTTTCAGGGGCAACATACAGTACCCAAGCTTTTCAAGACGCAGTTCAAGACGCACTCTATCAAGCTCAAAATAGTTAGGAGAATAAATGAAAAAAGCGAAATTATTTATGGATACAGTTGTAGAAATACAGGTAGTGATGAATGGAACAGTAACCAAAGAGCTGGTTGAAACAAAAGTGGACAGGGCTTTTGAAGCGTTCCGGAAAGTAGAACAGGCCTGCAGTCGATTTAGTCCTGACAGTGAATTAATGACTGCCTGCCGGGTTATTGAAAAACCGGTACAAATCAGCCCGTTTTTATTTGAACCTCTGAAGTTTGCGTTGGAAATGGCTAAATGGACGGATGGTGAATTTGATCCTGCCATTGGAAAAGCCATGGAGGAGCAAGGATATAATCGACATTATTTAACCGGTAAATCCATAGAAACGCCTTCTGCCGATTCCACAGCTACATTTAGGGATATTATTTTAGATGAACATGACCATACATTATATTTAAACAAACCTCTTGTGATTGATTTAGGTGCGGTTGCTAAAGGGTTTGCCATCGATTTGGCTGCTAATGAACTAAGAGATTTTGAAAGTTTCATGGTTAATGCAGGAGGAGATCTGTTTGCCGGAGGAATGGATTGGAATGGACGCCCATGGAAAGTAGGAATTCAACATCCCATGAAAAAAGATCAAATTATTGATGTGATTGAAATTTCGAATGAAGCAGTTTGTACCTCTGGAAGTTATGAACGAAAGAATACCAACATTCCCGGGATGCATCATATTATCAATCCAAAAACGGGATATTCTCCAAATGATTGCGTCAGTTCCACCATTATTGCGCCTTTTGCCATGCTGGCGGATGCCTTTTCAACCACGGCGTTTTTGTTTGGTCGCGAAAAAGGAAAGACATTAATCGAAAGAGTTGGCTTAAGGGGACTTTTCATTACATCTGATTTACAAATTGTGAGAGTTGGAGGAACACAAAATGACAGCAAAGAAATGGCTTAAAACACCAAAAGGTTATGTGACCTTTGCTTTGATTATTTACCTGTTGATAGCCTCAATTGGGTCTAAAGATATAATGGGTATTAAAAATGCTTTTGTGGCTGTTTTCGTTTCGGTCATCGTGGACATTCTTTGTCGTACAGTGAAAAAAAGAAAATGGAGCATGCCAGATAGTGCCATTATTACTGGGTTAATTATTTCCTTAATCTTAAGTACAACTTCATCTGTAGGAGTCATTACAGCAACGGCTGTTATGGCCATTTTATCCAAGTATCTTCTGGTCTATAAGAAAAAGCCAATCTTTAATCCTGCAGCCATTGGTTTGCTTTTATCTGTCCTTTTTTTTCATTCTGGACAAAGCTGGTGGGGGGCATTCGGAGATCTTCCCGCTTGGACGATAGCGTTTCTTCTAATGGGAGGATACGCCATTACTAACCGAGTAAATAAGTACCCTCAGATTTTTGCATTTTTTGGTACATCTTTTTTACTATTGCTCCTTATCGGTTATTTCAATATTGGAGGCGAAACGGATGCCCTCCGTCCACCTTTTATCAATGCTACGCTCTTCTTTGGCTTTTTTATGCTTACAGATCCGCCTACATCGCCGGGAAAAGATAAAGATCAAGTGATATTCGGTATCCTCACGGCAGTGGCGGGAACGCTCATTTATGGACTTTTTGGAGGATTGACTTATTTGTACATCGGGTTAGTGATCGGAAATTTGTATTCCTTCCTCAAAAAACGACTAGCTTCAAAGGCCTCAATGAGCCGTTCTAATGTAATAAAGAATAGAGGTTTGCAAACTTTCAGATAGAGTGAACTCAATCCGTGGGAATTTTATTACCCCCACACTGATAAATAGGAAATAAGTTTAAAGGGGCTTTTGAGGAGCCCCTATCTGCCATAATATACATTTTAGTTATATGATAGAAACACTTTCATTCACTCTATTTGTTTGTTAATTCCTTCAACGCCTTCTCTACAAATTTGTTCTCAATTACTTTGGACGTATCCAGCTTTTTATTTATACCGCCAACAGAATATAAAAAGTCAGCCTGCTCCTGGTGTGCTTTGCTAAATTCAGCTGTTGCCGGAGACAAAATAGGGTCACTATTTTTCAGAACCGTTTGAATGATTTTCACGTCCACCTTCTGGGATTCCGCTATTTCCTTTGCTACGTCGTCAAGGTTTTCGACGTAGTGCCTGCGGACCTCTTCGTATGTTTTTAAAAATAAGACGGTTAAATCGGGGTGTTCTTCGGTAAATTTTGTTCTTGCAATCAGAAAGCTAGGTGCATTTATATTCAAGTCCTCTCCTGATGCTAATACCTTTGCTCCCGTTTGAAAAACTGCAGTCGTCACATATGGCTCCCACACAGACCAAGCATCAATGGAGCCATTATCCAATGCCGGCCGCGCTTCATCCGGCTGGAGCTGAATAATCTCGATATCTTTATCGGTTAAGCCGGCACGATCCAATGCCATGTATAAAAAGTTATAAGCACTGCTCCCTTTTGCGACAGCTATTTTCTTATTTTTTAAATCCTTCAATTCTTTAATGGAGCTTCCTTTCGGTACTAAAATAGAGTTTCCCTTTCTCCCATCAGCTGTAACACCAATGGCCTTAAAATCGACATTCCCTGACTGCCCGGCAATGACTGGTGTACCTCCCACAGACCCAAAATCCAGCCGGCCTGAAGCCAATGCCTCAAAATGCGGCGGTCCGCTTGCAAACTCATTCCATGTAACCTTTACTCCCTCTTTTTCAAATGCTTTTTCAAAGTATTTATGATCTCTTGCATAAGTGAGGATTCCTGTTTTCCCTTGAACCCCTATGTTCACAACAATTTCCTTATTCGCAGCCTTTGATGAAGTTTCAGAATTTGAAGACGATGCTGCGCAGCCGCTTAGTAAAAGTAAAATAATGACGGCTAGTAAGCTATAATATTGCACTAATTTTTTGGACATTTAATTACCTCCATTTAAACATATATGATTAGTCGGATTAAAACCAAAGGTTCCCCGTTACCCCTTGAAATTATCCTGCCATTTTAATAGTCTTTTTTCGAATACTTTCACAATGGAATCTGAAACTTTACCAAATACAGCAAAAATGATAATCCCTACAAACACAATCGATGTTTGCGAGAATTGCCGTGCGTCCATGATGAGATAGCCGATTCCTTCACTGGAGCCCATTAATTCGGCCGCAACCAGCGCCAGCCACGCAACGCCTATGGACAATCGCAATCCTAATAGTATGTTTGGGAGCGCTGAAGGTAAAATCAATCGTGTAATCAGCTGCCAGCGATTAAACTCCAATACTTTTGCCACATCAAACAATTTTGAGTCTACACTTCTGATACCTAAAAATGTGTTCACATAGAGCGGGAAGAATGCCCCTTTTGCAATCAATAATATTTTCGATACCTCACCAAACCCAAACCATAATATGAACAATGGAATGACCGCCAATGTAGGGACGGTTCTAAGCATTTGGATGGTCGGATCTACCGTTTGTTCAATATTCTTTTTAAAACCAACCGCCACTCCGACCAACAGTCCGAGGGTCCCGCCTAATATGAAACCACCTAAAGCCCTCCATAAACTAATTTTAAAATGCTCAATTAAATTACCAGTTAAAACTAAATCAATAAAGGTTGTAAGGATCGCGCTGGGTCTTGGCAATAAAGTCGGGGATATCAGGCCCCAAGCCCCTGTCAGTTCCCAAATGACCAAAATGACAATTGGAAAAATAAATCCTTTTAACATGATGGTTACCTTGCCTAGGTCTCTCTTACTTTTTAAAACTCTCTTTTTTGAGGAGTTTACTTTATCCAAAGATATCGCTGATTGGTTACTCATTTTTGAACCTCCTTTAAATTCCGGCGCTATCGATTAACTCTAACTCTTCCACTTTTTCGAATTCCCTTAACACGAGCTGCCGAAACTCTTGAAAGGACTTGGTTGATTTTTTTCGTGGAAATGGCAAATCGATGTTGATTATGTTTTGAATCGTACCAGGCCGTGCACTCATAATGATGACTTTATTTCCCAAGTAAATCGCTTCATCAATATCATGTGTCACAAAGACCATCGACGTTTTCTCTTCCTTCCAAATATCCAAGAGCGCATCCTGCATATGCGACCTAGTAAACGCATCTAATGCGCCAAAGGGTTCATCCAGCAGGAGAATTTTTGGTTTTCTCAGTAAGGCTCTCGCGATCGAAACTCGCTGCGCCATACCGCCTGATAGTTCCTTTGGATACGCTTTTTCAAATCCCTCCAGCCTGACAAGCTTGATTAGCTTATCTACATTCTGTTTCACTTCACTATTTGTTAATGGAAGGCTAGCCGCAATGTTCCTTTCAACCGTCAGCCAAGGAAACAGTCGAGGTTCTTGAAAAATAACACCTTGCCTGATGCTTGCACCGGTCACCCTTTCTCCATCTAACTTGATTTCACCTGAGTACTCTATATCCAATCCCGCCATTGCTTTTAGGAGAGTACTTTTTCCGCAGCCGCTTGGCCCGATAATCGTAATAAATTCACCATTTTTGACATGTAAATCAATGTTGTTTAAAACATGAGTCACATCCCTTCCTTTTACAAAGGTTTTATTTAATTGGTTAATTTCTAATAGTGTCATAGTAGTCTCCTTTTATTTTTTCAAAATGATTAGCTGGTCTTTCTAGGCCCAGATGGTCTCGTAATGTTCGTCCCGTATATTCTTCTCTGAACAGTCCCCTGTTCTGTAGTTCTGGAATGACCAAATCAACAAAATCCTCCAAGCCGCCTGGCAGATACGGCGGCATAATATTGAAGCCATCCGCTGCACCATTTTCAAACCATTCCTGCAGCTGGTCCGCGATTTGAACAGGTGTTCCTTTAATCTCTCGATGTCCCCTTGCACCCGCCACGCGCTGATATAATTGACGGATCGTTAAATTCTCTCGATCTCCTAAATCCTTAATGAGCTGGAATCTTGTTTTTGCTCCGTTTATATCGTTGATATTTGGTAATTCTGGCAGCGGCTCATCTACTGGATAGCTCGATAAATCAAAGCTAATAAGTGATGACAACAGCCCTACTCCGACTTTTTCCGGAATTAATTCAACTAATTGCTGTTTCTTTTCATTTGCTTCTTTCTCTGTTCTTCCGATGACCGGAAACACACCTGGCATGATTTTCAAAGAGTCTTCCGTTCGGCCATATTTCTTTAACCGGCCTTTTACATCCTGATAAAAGGCTTGCGCCTCACCGATGGTCTGCCAAGCTGTAAAAATGACTTCTGCCGTCTTCGCCGCAAGTTCTTTTCCTGCTTCCGAAGAGCCTGCTTGGATTATCACCGAATGTCCTTGGACTGGTCTTGAGATATTTAATGGTCCTTTTATGGAAAACCAATTACCCTTATGGTTTAAGTGATGCACAAGATTGGGGTCAGCAAATCTCGCAGATTCTTTGTTGATTTGTAGGGCATCATCCTCCCAGCTATCCCAAAGCTTCCTGACCACGTCTACAAATTCTTCGGCTCGTTCGTACCTCAACCCATGCTGCAGATGATGCTCCTTACTGAAATTCAGCGCCTCTTCCTCGCTTGAGGATGTCACCACATTCCAGGCAGAACGCCCTCCGCTAAGATGATCAATAGTTGCGAACTTCCGTGCGAGATGAAAAGGTTCATTGTAGGTTGTGGATGCAGTGGCTGCCAAGCCAATATGCTTAGTCACTGCTGCTAGTGAGGCAAGCAGTGTTAACGGATCAGGTCTTACGTTGACGCTCTGCTCAATGCCGACGCCATTTCGGTCATTTACCGCATAACCGTCTGCGAAAAAGATCATATCAAATTTGCCGCGTTCTGCTGTTTCTGCCAGTTCCCTATATAAATCGAAAGATAGAATCTGTTCTGTGGGACTTTCAGGATGCCTCCAAGATGCTACATGATGGCCTGGAATCATAAAAAATGCCCCTAAATTCATTTGACGCTTTTGATTATTCATTACAATCGTCTCCCTTTTTTACATTATTTTTTTATATAAAAAGGCCTACCTTTTGAGTTGTAAAGGCAGGCCTTCGTTTGTACGATCGGCGGTTTTTGTTGTTGGGGCTCTTCGTTCGGACAGTTCCTCTGCTTTTTTCACCGGTTTTGTCCGTAGCGATCCTTGGTTCGGACACTTCCCCTTCTTATTTCACCAGTTTTGTCCGAAGTGACCCTTGGTTCGGACACTTCCCCTGCTTTTTTCACTGGTTTTGTCCGTAGGAACCCTTGGTTCGGACACTTCCCCTGCTTTTTTCACCGGTTTTGTCCGAAGCGACCCTTGGTTCGGACACTTCCCCTGCTTTTTTCATCAGTTTTGTCCGTAGGAACCCTGCTTACGGACACTTCCCCTGCTTTTTTCACCGGTTTTGTCCGTAGGAACCCTGCTTACGGACACTTCCTCTGCTTTTTTCATCAGTTTTGTCCGTAGGAACCCTGCTTACGGACACTTCCTCTGCTTTTTTCATCAGTTTTGTCCGTAGGAACCCTGCTTACGGACACTTCCTCTGCTTTTTTCATCAGTTTTGTCCGTAGGAACCCTGTTTACGGACACTTCCTCTGCTTTTTTCATCAGTTTTGTCCGTAGGAACCCTTCTCATGATTTTTAATGAAGTCATTTAGTTTTTTCATTAGTCCTCCATGACCAAATCTTAAAAATTTAGTTGATTGGGTTTTATTTTCCTGGTAGGCAAAATCCAGAAATGCTAATATAAAAATCCTTCTAGGTGCAATCTGAACAATACCATATTCGAAAAACCAATCATCAATCATGTTATACACCCCGCGATTAATACGGTATTGCTGGTTGCATTTATGAAAGAAGTGAAGGTCTGGAAGATTTAAAAAATGGTTTGTTATTAAATTGTTATTCTCGGCTGACAATGATAAATCCAGATTGTTTATGGTGTTCTTTTGCATTTAATTTAAATACCTCCTATTCTCATCAAATTCAGCCTAAACCAAGATTTTGGTTGCTGATATTTAATATAGTAGCTTCGACGTTTTTCGGGATGGTCTTTGTTGTTGCGTGCTGTTTAGTCCAGGCAATTAATAAAAATAAATACAGGATTAAGATGACTAAAATGAATTTGTTTACGTGTGATTTCATTGGTATACCTCCAAGAAATTCTTTTTTGGTATCCAAAAATTTGTATTAATTAATGGCCACTACCTTCTCCAGCAATTCCAGTACTGCTGATGCCAGCCGTTCTTCGAGTTGCGGATCGACAAATTTGATTTCATCACCTGTATAGCTAATCTGTGCGTCCACTATATAAACACCTTGTGGAATTTCTCGTGCGCCCAATGTTGAAAATAAAGGTTTAAATGCATATTCCAGTGTTAATAAGTGAGCAAGGGTACCACCCGATGCAATCGGCAGCACTGTTTTGCCAGCAAGGCCTTTTTCAGGAATCAAATCAAAAAAGCTTTTTAAAATCCCTGGGTAACTTGCTTTATAGACTGGACTGACCACAATCAGCGCTTCCGAATCCTCTACCAACTTTTGGGCCCGCTTGATTCCTGGATGATCAAACTGTGCGTGAAGCAATGCTTCTGCGGGCAGGTCCCTAACGGACAGGTGCTCTACCTTTGTTCCCTTTTTAACTAGGATGCGGCCGATAAATGAAGCAACGGCGGCGGTACGTGAAACGCTCGTTGGACTTCCAGAAATAATTAAAATGTTTGTCATCAATATCTGCTCCCTCTTTTTAAAAATTTAAAAATAAAAAGGCCCCTAACTCTAATAATAGTTAAGGACCTTCAGATGCCTGATCGGTCATATTTATTATGCCATTTGATTAACCCTAGATTCGTATGTGGATGGCAGGTTTGTATAAATCGCCTATATTCATTCTCCAATTCCGTAAGTGATAATTCAAAAAGATGTTTATCAGCTTTCTTATAAACGTTAAAAGCAATCAATTTATCTATTAATCTCTGCCGCCTTTGTTCCACGGCTTTCCTTAGAAGGTTCCCCACTTAAAACACCCCTTATATTTAGTTAATGTAGACAAAAAGGCCCTGCAATGTTTAATCATGTGATTTCAACATTGCAAGGCCTTCAGTAGACTGATCGAACCTTTACTATTCCGATTGGGTAACTTTGAATTATAATTTATCAGCATTTTCCATCATTGTCAACTACAAATTAATGCACGGGTACGGTTCTCGTGCATCATTAATCGAGAACCATCCACAACGGTCCCTATAGTATAAACTAAAACTTTTTTTCAATAATTTTCTCTATATATGTTTGTGAGTTCTTGATGATTTCATCCCTGTCATAATCCATCGATGCCACATGATAAGAATGATAAAGTGTCACCACTTCTTTATGAGTAGAACCAATATGGTTGAATATATAATCTGTGCATTCATGAGGAACTACATGATCCTCGAGCGATTTAAAGCAAAGGATAGGCTGTGTGATCGTTGGGATGATATCAGGCGTTTTCTTCATGAGCGCTTGGAGTTCATGAATGGACAGAAGCGGGACTTTGTTATAGGTTATTTCATGAACACCTTGTAATCTTATATCCGGCGAACCCTCAGGAAGAAATCTTGGTTTTGATTTCCCAACCAAATATTCATAGTCTGGTAAACTTAAAGCAGCGTTTATGGTAACGACTCCCTCTATGTCTGCATATTTATTTGCCAGCCAGAGTGCTAATGCCCCTCCCATCGATTGACCGATGACAAAAATAGTGGAGCAGCGTTCCTTTAAAAACTTGTAACCTGCTTCCAGAGCTGAAAACCAGTCATGATGCGTAGTATTCTCTAGGTCCCGATAATGTGTTCCATGACCTATTAACCTTGGGGCATAAACCGTATAACCCAGTTTGGCAAATTCTTGTCCCAAGTATTGCACACTTTGAGGAGTGCCCATAAATCCATGGGAAATTAAGATACCAGTATCGTTCCCTTCTATAAAAAATGACTCCGCTCCAGCCAAAACAGGATATTGTCCTTTCATCCCGCGTCCCCTCCTTAAACGATCATTTCCGTTTTTCTAATTAACAGGATTATAATTCATATTATCCCTACCTGTCAACTAGGAATTATGAAACATGGGGACGGTTCTCGTGTCTCAAAATGTTAGAATCATCCTCGAAGGGCTTATGTTCTAACCCTCTTTCCTGAAGTCTCAATTCATACATATTTTATTTCACTGAAGGAAGCACAATAATGAATATCTATACCCTTCCATCAGGAATGTAGAGAGAATAATGAAAAAATTACATTCAGTTCAAGAGGTAATGGAAAAAAATTTAGTGGCAGGATATTGATTTCAAAAAAAGAAAGTTAAAGCCAAACGAAATAACTAGATGCAGGCATCCTTTGTACGGGGCAGTTCAAAAAAGGGTGCTTTTTTCTTCGGATATTCTACAACTATTGGCAACGACAACTAGCAACAACTAAAGTTACTACTAGCGAATTATCTGTTTATGTACGATTCTTTGTCCAATATATTAAACTGTAAAGAGATGCCCCTGCGAGATTTGCAGGGACACATCTTTTCATAAAATTTTTCCGGAAATTTTTAAATAACAACAGCGCCGACACAGTTAAAGCAGCTAAAACCGCCACAACGAAAGCCCCCACAGTGAAAACCTCCGCAGCGAAAGCCCCCGCAGTGAAAACCTCCACAATGAAAACCTCCGCAATGAAAACCTCCGCAGCGAAAACCTCCACAATGCATCCCGCCATACAGGCGCATATCCAGGCTCTGTGGATTAATTGGAGCTAGCATACCAACTTGAAAAGGATCGATTCCCAAGCCTTGAAGTCCATTTTGAAAATTTTGCATTTTTACTTCCCCTTTATTTTAAACAGATTACACCCGAAAAGAGAATAAAACAGTAAATTGTCAGTTTTGTGTAAAAACATTAGATAATCTTTTGTACTCCCTTCAACAAATTATGTTTCCTCTTAGGTCCCTGTTCCTAAATAAAGAGCCTATTTCAAGTTTAGGTTTTATAGAATGTTGATAAAGAAACACAATTTATGGATAAGCTAAACCAAGATTCTTGTTTCATTGCTAATAATTTGTAATATGACAAGTTAATTTTTGCTGTTAATCTAAAATGTGGCGACCGTAGCAACCCTTGTGATCAATTAAACTGCTACTTATGTTTTAATAACGATAAATAAAAAGGACTGCCAAAGCAGCCCATTTATTGTTCAACTATCGCACCCGTTCGTTTAAGTGGAAATCTTCACAATCTTTTTTTACCTAACAAAATCTAATCCGTTGATGTGTAGGGGCATATCAAAAAGACGCCTTCTTACTAAAGAAAAGCACCCTATAACGTAATTAACATTAAACTTCTTGATTTCTTTATTTGAGGGTGAGAATAAACTCCTCCACATCTTCGCCACGTGCATTAGAGTACCCACTGTCCTCACCAGTAATCACGAATCCACATTTCTCTAAAACCTTAAGAGATCCGGCATTATCTTTCGCAGCACGAGCATAAAGAGGACGAATTGTAATGTGTTTTAGAAATTCCCTTAAAGCTTTGGTTGCGATTCCTTTGCCCTAATATTCCTTTCCAATCCAATAGCTAACTTCTCGTTCTCTAAACTGCTCGAATTGTGAAATATGCCCAACCACATGATCTTCGTAAATGATTGTCTGCTTCATAATGTTCTGATCCGCAAGAATTTTGTTCCAGTGTGTCATGAAACGATCCCAATCACTTGGATCTTTACTCGTAAAGGCAGCCATATGGTTCGCTTCACGGTCCTGTTGGTGCGTGAAAAAAATAGGAAGGTCATCTTCAATCACCAGATTCCATAACTCACCTCTAAAGTTTAATCTTTAATATTTCCGCCCCTAATCGGTAAAAACAATACCACTGTCCGCCCAGTTCTTTCTTTGCTTGCTTGGCTCCGGTGAAAACATTTGTACCATAATTTTGGTCTCGTCAATTTCAATTTTTCCGAAATGATAATCCACCTTTTCTAAATGAAATCCATAGTAATTCAGGTAGGCTTGAAGATCAGGGGTTATCTCAACGGGGGTTTGGAAATTGATTTTTTGTTCGGATCCTGCCAATCGTTCTAGAACTTTATGTATTTCTATTTTGCTGTTCATAGCCGTGATCCTTCCATTACATAATTTATGATTAGTATTGCTATATGTAGATCAATTTATAATAAAGGAACATGAAGAAGGCATGTGATACACTCTCGAACGATGTTTTCCCTAGATTAGGAAATGGCTTTTTATTAAGCTAATTGTTTTAACTCTCTTAAAACAGTAGCAATTATTCTAAAAGACTAGAATTCACGAATTAAAAGGAGCCGTTTTGAGTTCAGACTTCTTATTGATTGTATTGAAAAAATGAAACCTTCTTAGTAGTGAATAAAAGTATTGATTTACTGAGTGAATTGAACATGTCTTTTTTAGGTGATTAAAGAAAAAATCCGCCTAAAGCAAAAAAAACATCGGCAAAACCGATGTTTTTCTAATTGTATTATTTTGAAACACTTTGTTGTTCAGTTTTAGGGAACAGTGGAATTCGGTTGTAAGTGCTAATAATTATCCGTGCAATTGGTTTAAATACAGAACTAAATGCATATACAAATCTACTTGTAATTATTGCTACAATAACGCTTGCTAGTACATCAAAAGGGTAATGATGCCCTACATATACACGAGAAATTCCAGTTAAAATAGCAAATAAGAGCATTCCAAATCCAATTTTACGATGCTTTCGCCATAATACCGCAAGTGCAAGAGAAAATGCACCTGTTGAATGATCGCTAGGGAATCCCGAATCTTTTGTATGCTGAATCAATAAATTAACGTGATGCGTTACAAATGGACGTGGTTCATAATAGATATGTCCTAAGATAAAATTAATAAATAACCCCAATCCTCCAGTAATTGCAGCAAATACAACTGTATATTTATATTTTTCCTTCCCAATAAACCACATGAGAAGTAAAACTAACGCATAAATAAGCAAGGCATCTTTAGTAACGAAAACCATCAGACCATCTAAAAAGTGGTGATGTCCTGCATTTTGATTAATAGCTTGAAATAATTTGTAATTCATCTAAACCCCTCAATCCCCTTCATCTAGAAATGAAAGTAAAAGATCAAAATTAAAAACGAAACACCCATTAAAAACTGGGCAACTTAAGTATAGCCATTTAAACTTACTGTTTTCTGAATAAAACATTAAAATATCCTTAAAATGAAAAAACAATGGAGCAAATGACTTTGTAACAAAACCTTTTGAAATTGAAGAACTTTTAGCTCGAATTAGTGGCTGTTTACGAAATATAAAATCTTAATTTCATAAATCTCTATAAACAAGAGTCAGATATAAAAAAATGACCAAACTTATGAGGTCATTTTTTTATATCTTAATTATTTAAATGGATAGAAATAAAAAGTTAAAACAGCAACTAAAATTCCTGTAATGACTCCAAAGAACACTTCAGCGGGTTTATGTCCTAACAATTCTTTTAATTTTGCTCTGTACTCTGTTTTCTCTAAATTGGGATCTTTAAGAGCTACAATTAAACGATTGAAATCAACTAGTAATTTATTTAAGACTTCTGCATGATAACCAGCATGCCTTCGAACCCCAGTAGCATCGTACATCACGATTAGGGAAACCATAAGGGCTATTGCAAAATCATTTGAATAAATACCTGAAGTTATTCCAACCGCTGTAGTCAAAGCGATAATTGTAGCTGTATGAGAACTGGGCATACCACCTGTACTAAACATCAATTTCCATTTTAATTCCCTTGATGTTAAAAAATGAATTGGGATTTTTACAAATTGAGCAATTAGCATACCTAAAAGAGAAGCTAATATGGGATAAGATAAAAACATTTTTCCTCCTAATGCTTAAAAAGATATTTAAATAAAAATGTTAATATAGAAATAATCTTACAAAAAATGGAATCATTTAAAAAGTCGAAGTTTTAATTACTAAAATAGATCAATAAATGTAAATATTAATTCTACTTTCTTCTTTACCACTGTTTGTTGTAACGTTCACCGCACCGGTTATGAGAAGTTTTTCACCGGAATCATGGGAGGACTGTCACCCTACAATTTCCTGCAACAATACCTTTTTTAGGAATAAGCCAAATGGACGGTTCTAGTACTATAATCCGTCAATTCTTGAATAGGTCATACCTTTTCTTGATAGTTCTTTAAAGACTTCTTTTAATGCATGGATGGTATTCAGCTCCGATCCCCATACCCGCAGTTAGGATAAAGGGAACCAACCAGTACAATGTCAGTAAGAGAACCACCAGAAGAAGAATCTTAGTCATTTACTGAACGCTCCTTTATTGACTTAATAACTAAGCGAATACATAAAATCCTTTATAGGATACTGGTTTTCCTTTGTTCGATTAATTGCCTCAATGACTTCAACCAACGCAAACGCAGCTTCTTTAGGATGAAATCGTTTTGAATTTCCTCTCATCTCTTGTAGTAGTTTCGCATTGCACAGTATTTTGGTTAAAAGATCAGTTAATTCATGCTCATTTTTTGCCTCTATTGCCACACCGGATCGAACTAAAAAATTAGCGTTATCCTGCTCTTGACCAGGAATTGGTTTATAAAGCAGCATAGGTAATTTCATGGCAATCGCCTCAAACGTAGTGACTCCTCCCGGTTTTGTAATCATAACATCGGAAATAGCCATGATCTCGTGAACATAATGTATATAACCAGTCACATGAACCAGATGTTTGGAATCCTTTAGCATTTCTTTCAATTGAATTTGAAGTTTTTCATTATACCCACAAACAATAAACAACTGTACTTGCTTGGGTATTTCTTCAAACTGTTGAAATGTAGAAACACCTTCACCAATCAGGCCATAACCACCTCCCATTACCAAAACCGTAGGCATATGACAATCTAAACCATACTTCTCGCAAATTTTCTCGCGGTTAAAAGTTTGAAAAAATTGCTGTCGAATCGGAATCCCTGTAACTGTAATCTGATCGTCTTCCACACCTAATTTTATCAGTGCTTCACTAACTGCTTTAGAGCCGACGAAATATTGATCTGTATTAGGATAAATCCAACTGCTATGATCGGTATGATCAGTAATCGTTGTCACGGATATACATTGCTTAAGCCATAGGATTTTAACTTTGATATTACAGCGGCCGCTAATGGAAAAGTACTGACTACAACGGTTGGCTGAACTTCATCGATTAAGGTTTTCATTCGTCCAATTCCAGTTGATAAAATCTTCTTCATCATGTTTGATAAAGTGTTCATTTTGCGTGTTTTTTGATAAATATAGCCATAGATTTCCGGAAAATTTTTCACTCCCTGCAAAAATAAGAAACGGCTAACCTGATTAGAATAGGGGTGGACCCATTCCATAAAATCAACAATTACAGATTCTAGGGTAGGAAATCGAATTTGTATAGCTTCTTGTAGAGCATTGGCTACTTGAACATGACCTGCTCCATAATTTCCAGTTAGAATTAATATCTTTTCCTTTTTTGCTACCTTCATCGATTTCCACTCCTTAAAATGGTATCTTTATACTTATCACTATATCGAGTACATTCCCTTCCTAATATTAGATTTGCCAATTGTTCTGCATTTTTATTTATTCTGGTACTTCTATATATAACCAGCCTTTATTTCCACGTGGTCTATAAAAAAGAAAAAGTAGTGAAGCTAGGGATCTTCAGAAAGGCTAGGTTTTTGGGCCGTTTTGGATAATGATCCCGATCAGGATGGATTTTTTCACTTTGAAGATATCAAGATCGTCTTTGACGGTGATAAAATCCCTTTACTTGGTGGTCGGACAAAAAGAAAATAAACAACACAACTAAATGACTAACCTTTTTCGACTGTACTTCTGTACTTCTGTACATCCGCAAGACCTCCCAGGTTAAGACAACTATCTTTCCTCTTTTACTCGCCTGATTTACTCTACAAAGTTACGCACATCTTTTGGACTTTAACTTGCTTGGGAGCCTAATCCCTTTATAGAGCCTTAGTATCAGACTTCTGTTCGTCGAGTCAAGATTTTATTCCACGCTTCCTCCAGCCCTTACCTCACGATAAGTACCTTACGCTTCCTTAGTGGTTGGTCCATGTGTACCCCCACAGTGGACTTTCACCACCTAGATAGTTGCCATGCCTGGCACACCAAGAAAAAGAGCCGCCACCGCAGCCCTTTGTTAAACTCACGCTACCCGTTTGTTTAAGTACCTTTCTTCACAAAGTTTTTTTAAAACTGAAAAATCAGCTATTCTCCAATTAAGTTATAACGCCAATTATTGCACCTCATAAAGCTTCCTGGAGGATATTCAAATTCGCATTCAGTGATTAACTGAAAGTCAAGCCTCCGACAAATTGCATTAGAAGCAGGATTATCAATCGATGGGAATGCGTGTATGTATTTATATTTGTTCTCATTAGATGCTTCTTCTATTGCTAACTTTACTGCTTTTGTAGCTATTCCTTTCCCTTGATAGGGGGTTAGAACACTCCATCCAGTTTCATATACACTTTCATTATTCAAAGTAGTCTGCCAGTACCCCACAGAACCTACTGATTCTAATTCTGGCAACAATATTATGCTGAACATACGTCCTCTATTACCAAGTTCTAGATATCGTTTATGTCGTTTCAAAATCTGCTCTTTACTCTCTGGACCTCCAAGATGCTGCATCATTTTTGGAGCGTTTATTCGAAAAAGTAAATCAAGGTCATTATCCTCCCAAGGCTTTATCTGAATGGTATGGTTGCTTGCTTCCAAATATTCTTCATCCCCTCAATACTTATTATTTACTCTTTCTTTACTAAATCTAAAATTCCTCTATTTAATGATTTTGTTGTTTAACCTGCTTCGTAGTTTAATAAGAAAAAAACGCCAACCCAAGTAAGGCTGACGCTATATTGGCCTAATTCTCGACCTTCACCCCGACAATGCAACTCTCATTAAAGCACCCGTTCGTATTATAAGGTCAGCCAGATATTTCTGGTTGACCATTTTTTATATGGTTTTATGATAACGGTAGCCGGGGTAGAACGTAAGCACCCGTGGGGCTTAGATCCCGTCAAGTAAACAGTTCGCCCCCTACTTGTAGAAACATGTTTGAGGCTGGTTGGGACGTAGATCTCGTATAACAAGCGAAGCTATGATACTACAAGAAGGATTAGGGGTACCGGTGAATTAATTTTATTAGAGGAGGAGATTTAATAATGAATCCAGTCATTGGTCTGGATGTAGCTAAAGGAGAAAGTCAGGTTCAAGCTTACTTGGAAAAGAAAAAGCCATACAAAAGTAGTTTTAAAGTAGCCCATACCCTTGAAGGACTAGAAAAATTACATCAATTTCTTAAAGAAATTGAAAGTTTAACTGGGGTTAAACCTCCGATTGTACTCGAAGCTACAGGGCATTATCATACACCTGTTGTCCAGTATTTTGAGGACAGAAATTATTTGTTAATCATTGTTAATCCATTAATCTCTTATCGGGCAAAGAGCTCAAGTTTACGCAAAGTAAAAACAGATATAATCGATGCTAATCATCTATGTGAACTGTACTATAAGGAGGACTTAGAACCTTATAAAAAACGTGGGATCCAACTATTAAACCTTCGTAATTTGACAAGACAACACGAAAGTCTAACAAGTATTGTCGTTCAAATAAAACTACAATTCCAAACAATTCTTGATCAGGTTTTCCCTGAATTTAAAGGTGTTTTTGGGGACCTATATTCAGTTGTTTCTTTACAATCTTTGTTAGAGTACCCCACATCTAACGATGTACTTTTAGCTGGCGAAGAAACTTTAGCAGCTAAAATCAATGAGTTATGTAAAAGTCGTTCTTATAAGTGGGCTGAAACAAAGGCAAAGAAACTTATAGCTGCAGCAGAAAGGAATCCTTTTCAGGAAACCTTATATCAAAGCCATATTTTAACCCTAGAAATGTATATTAAAATGCTTTTAGAAAATCAAAAGCACCTATCTACGTTCGAGGAAGAGATAGATGCTTTAGCAAAAGAAATCAAAGAATATAAGATTATCCAATCAATCCCTGGTATCGGAGAAAAAATCGCGGCAACGATTATTTCTGAAATCGGTGAGATTGATCGGTTTAATCACCCTAAAAGCTCGTAGCATTTGCCGGAATTGACCCCAGTATTTTTGAGTCTGGTAGATTCAAGGGAACCGTCAACAGAATCACTAAAAGGGGGTCCAGTAGATTACGGCATGCTTTGTTTATGGCTGTTAAATGTGCCATTCGTGATTGTCGTAAAAAGAAAACGACAGATAATATCATACCCCGAAATAAGCGATTACGGGAGTTCTATGATAAGAAACGCGAAGAAGGAAAGCCTTATAAAGTAGCAATAATAGCTTGTGCAAATAAGCTTTTACAATGGATATATGCACTTTTAAAAAGCAGTTCCACTTTCCAGGATATAGCTTAAAACAAAAATAAAACCAAAAAATACAAAACCTTCCAATAGTTAGGATTAGGAAGGTTATTTGGCATGAACATTTTTAGTATAGCATGAAATATTTTAAGTTTTTATTGAAAAATGTTGGCAAACTATTAGCTGGTTTAGTTTAAGTGAAATTATTCACATTGTCATAAATTTTAAACCTTAAAAATGGATGGGGCTGTCCCAAAAGTCATTAAAAAATGACTTTGGTGGCAGCCTTTTTTCTACTTATAAATACAAAAAAATCGTCCTCTATTATAAAATGAAGTTACCACACAACACTTTAATAGGAGGACGATTTTCTATGAGTAATCAAATGATCACTACCCAAAATTATACCATCGAACAGACTTCTCTTCCATTATCAATTGAGGAAAAACCATTCCAACCTAAGACGGATGTGGATTCCTCAAATACAGACCGCAACCACTTCAAACCAGTGTTTATCCCTTACAACAACCAACAAGGCATGGCTATCTTCGACCTTCAGGGATTGATCCCTGAACATCATGTTGCCCGTGTCATCGACCGCATGGTCGAGTCCATTGAGGATAATATTTCTACCAACACTATAAAGGCGGTGGACGAAGCTCCTATCATCCGAAAATGATGGTGAAGGTGCTTTTGTATGCCTATTCCCAGAAGGTCTATTCCTGCCGGGAGATTGCGAAGCTGCTGGAGGAGAACATTCCCGCCATGTGGCTCGCGGCGATGCAAAAACCCGACTACCGGACAATCAATCGTTTTCGAACCCACCAGATGGCGGAACTTTTGCCTTCCCTTTTTGAGGAGATGATTCTCAAACTGATGGAGGAAAAGTTCATCACCCTGGAAAACTACTTCCTCGACGGTACGAAAATTGAGGCCAATGCCAATAAACATACGTATGTTTGGAAAAAAGCTATCAATAAAAATGAAACGAAGCTTTTGGCGAAAATCGAGGAAATGTACCAACAGATCCAGTCCGTTGCGAATCGGGAGAATGAAGACCTCCACGCGGAGGAGTCTAAGAAAGAATTAACGGTTGAGCAAAAGCTTCAAATGATCGAATCCGTCCTGGAGGAGGAAGTCGAACGGAAAAAGGTAGATTGGGAAACGGAGACCGAAAAGGAAGTCAGGAAGGAAAAGCGGCGTGTACTTGGAGGATTGAAAAAGTCATTGAAACTTGTCCGGGAGAACTTCATCCCCCGCTATCTGAAATACCAACACCAAAAAGAACTACTCGGCGACCGTAACAGTTATTCCAAAACCAATCCCGATGCAACTTTCATGCGGATGAAGGATGAGCATATGAAGAATGGTCAGCTCAAGCCCGGTTATAATGTTCAGATGGCCACTGAAAATCAATTCATCCTGTTCTATTCGGTCCATCAACGTCCGACTGATACACGTTGCCTGATTCCGCATCTTGAAGCCTACCGGCAAACAAACCTTCCTATGCCAAAGAGAGTGGTTGCCGATGCAGGTTACGGCAGCGAAGAAAACTATCGCTACTTGATTGGGGACAGCGAGACAGAACCGATTGCCGAATTCCTCATTCCGTACAATACATATTTGAAGGAAAAAACAAAGGGCTATCGGAACAATCCATACAATGCAAAGAATTGGGATTATGTAGAAGAGGACGACTTGTTCATTTGTCCGAACGGCCGCCGTGTTCCCTTCAAGAAGTACATGAAGAAAAAGAATGCCTCCGGCTTTGTACAGGACTTCAAAATCTACGAATGTGAAGACTGTAGTGATTGTCCACTGAAGGCCTTGTGCACAAAGGCGAAGGGGAACCGGCAGGTTCACTGGAACCCAGTTTATGAAGAATTAAAAGAGACGGCAAAGAAAGCCCTTGAAGATGAAACCCTTAAACATGTCTATTCCCGCAGAAAGATTGAAGTGGAGACAGTTTTTGGAAATCTCAAGGGCAATTTGGCGTTCCGTCAATTCCTGCTTCGGGGACTTGAAAAGGTCCAAACGGAATTTGGCATACTGGCAATAGCCCATAACTTGCTGAAAGTGGTGGGCCTATTGTGCAGAAACCACCTTATAAAACGAAAAATCAAAAAAGAAGGTGGAGAAAAACGATTTATTTTTCTCCACCTTCTTCATTTTAGGGACTTTTTAGACAGCCCCTTCATTATTTATGAATTCACCATAGAACTTGCAAGTTCTTCAATTACTTTTGCTGTTTTTACTACATCTTCCGCAACTAATAAGTGCGTGCAGTTTTCAAACGGAATCACTTCAGAATTCGGAATCTGTTCCTTCATGTATTCCGCTGTTTCTTTTGAGTAAAGTGTACTCTTTTCTCCATACACAATTTGTGTTGGTACAGTGATTTGTGGTAACACGTCACGATAATCGCCAACTGCCATCGCATGCCACATTGCCGCTAATACATGAGGGGTATTGCCGTTGACTACTAAATTGAGCTGCTCTTCCATCATTTCACCAGTCAAGTATGGGACGGTCACTTTAAAGAAAGGCTTTGCGAATTCCATCAAGCTATCATTGATCACTGTCAAATCATTCAATGAGTCTTCCCGCGTATATTTACCGTGATAAAGACCTAAATTCCAATCCTCTTCATTGACTAATTTTGGTGTCATGTCGAACAACGATACGGCCTTCAATCTGGATACACCGAAGTTTTTTACATACTCGAATGTCGTAGAAACCCCCATCGAGTGTCCAACTAATGTGACATTCATCAAGTTAAGATGCTCCATTAGTTCTTCCAAATCGGAAGCGAATCTCTTCAATGTCAAACCATGCTCCGGGCGATCAGAAGCGCCATGTCCTCTCAAATCAAAAGACACTACATTGAACTTTTTGCTCAATTCTTCAAATGGTTGATCGAATGCTGTATGATCCGATGACCAGCCATGGACGAGCACAATCGGTTGTCCTTCTCCTTTTTGCTGATAATACAATTTGACGCCGTCACTTGTTTCGAAAAATGCCATGATGCTTTCCTCCTTCTAGTAGGTCTCAACATAAAGTTGTTGTTAAATTGTTTATAAAAACACTTTATTGCATAACTTTTTCTACCATAAATAAAGTTTACTCCTGCATTATCTGAATAAGGTTGCCGCATGTATCGTCGAAGACAGCTATTGTGACTTCGCCCATTTGTACAGCTGTAGATGCTATTTCTCATTTATAAAAATTAATATGCATTCGTTATATGACTTCCCCATTCACGGTTAGGTTGCAACCAGCTAACGCTTCTTTCCACAATTAAATCATCCAGTCTTACTTCGTAATCCTTGCGGTATGGTTTAGTAAATTCTTCATCAAGCCAGCTATCTCTCGTGCCTTTCCATGTTTCATAAATGAGCAGTTCATCCGGTTGATCCAGATTATCCGAAACAATAGCGCTAATAAATGCCTTTTCGGATGACATCTCCTCAATTAGAGAAAATAGCTCCTTGCGGAATTCTTCTTTCTTCCCTGGTTTAGCCTTAAAACGAATATTGAGTTGAACTTGTTGATTGGTCATATTGACTCCTCCTATAAATTTTATATTTTGCGGCGACCTTATAGTAATCTCTGCGCAGTGAAATTATACCTGTGCTAGCCCGCCATCTACGAACAATTCAACACCCGTCAAGTAACTGCTTTCGTCTGAAGCAAGGAAAGATACAGCGTTTGCTACTTCTTCAGGTGTCCCAATTTTTCCAGCTGGAACAGTATTTCTGCTATTTTCCAGTACCTCTTCAAGTGCATCACCAAAAAGCTCATCGTATGCAGGTGTAAGAATACCTCCTGGACTAACCACATTTACACGGATTTCAGTACCTTTTAGGTCAAGAATCCAGTTGCGAACTAGTGCTCTTAATGCTGCTTTAGATGCTCCATATACACTAAACGCTGGGTTGCCAATTGATCCAGCAGTAGAGCCCGTTACAATAATAGAACCTACTTTGTCCGGGAAAAGTGATAACGCTTTTTGAACAGTAAAGATGGTTCCTTTAACGTTAATGTCGAACGTTCTATCAACCTGCTCTTCAGTAATTTCACCTAATGGAAGGAAGTTTCCAATTCCTGCATTAGCAAAAAGAATGTCCAACTTACCTTTTTCCTGCTTTATAAGGTCATATAGTTTGTCTAAGTCTTCAAGCTTAGAAATATCCCCTTGTACACCGGTTACGTTCTTACCAATTTGGTTAACAGCTTTATCAAGTTCGTTTTGTCTGCGTCCCGTGATATAAACATATGCACCTTCGTTTACAAACTTTTGTGCTGTAGCAAGACCAATCCCACTTGTTCCACCCGTTACAAGCGCTATTTTACCTTCAAATTTACCCATACTTAACACTCCTTTAGTATTAATTTTATTTTAAGTCTAATACCTTTAAAAACTTGAAGAACAACTTACAAGATATAGTATCCTTCAGTAAGCACATTAATGGAAGTACCCACTTTTTTGTGATATAGTAACTAAAAAGTAATAAATGTGGAATGGAGAGGTTTAGACTTGAAAAAATTTAGTTGTGGTTTTGAAGTGACAAAGGAAGTTATTGGCGGAAAATGGAAAGGTCTTGTATTATACTTTTTAATGAATGGACCAAAGAGAACGAGTGAATTAAAGCGCATTGTCCCAAATATAACTCAGAAAATGCTGATTCAAACACTTAGAGAGCTTGAAGACAGTGGACTTGTGAGCAGAAAGATGTATAATCAAGTACCACCGAAGGTTGAATATTCATCCACTGAACTTGGAGAATCTCTTAAACCTATCTTGCAGGAGCTCTGTCAATGGGGAAGCCATTATGCGGAGCAAGAGTATGCAGAAGGTGAATTTGAAATCGCACAACCAGAAGAGGCTTCTTAATGAGGAAACCAACTTATAACACCTTATATGTAAGGTATTTTATTGTTGTACTAAGATTTGTCCAAATCCTTTAATGTAGAATCTAATAATATTGGTTCCGATTCAAATATTGATAGAAGGTCAATTTAATCTGGGAATATTGGCATTTTCGCATCACCTTTTAACTACTATTTAACATCGTCTTATTGAACAAAACTGCCCGTTAGTTTAAGTGAAACCCTTCACAATATATCAGGAAAGTAGATACCTAAATCCTAATGGAAATGAAAAAAGTCCTTACGCTTATTTTTACAGAAGGACTTTAAATATGTTTATTATTGATTCTTTTTCCTAATTAGTTCATCTCTATCCGATGCCATTGGAGGCTGTTCCAACCATCCATTTTTTATCATAATATTAGCTCCATCTTCAGCAAACAACTGCACTTCTAGGGATAGCCTGTTATACATGGCACTAATATCACCTCTTGGACTTTGACTGACAGCTGTACCGTAATACCCTACGCTCAAAGTAACCAAACCAGATGTGTAGAACATCATAAGTTTGTCCGAAAATGTATACGCTGTACTATTAGTTATTTCTGAGTCCCATCCCATAGGTGCAGGGAGTTTACTTTCCTCTAATTTACTTCTAAATAATTTAATATGTTTATTCCCAATTTCTAATCCTTTTAAAAAGAATTGTTTTACATCCTTATTTTGCGCAACCTGACTAAATCCAATGAGTGTCGCAATTCCCAAAGCGTTTCTTTGGAGATTGGCAAATAAATTGTCTACTTCAGCAGCAGTTAATGGTCTTTTCTCTCCAAACACATCTAACATAAACCATTGCTTTTTCACAAATTCAACCTTTTCTAAATTAGGCAAGCTGGGAGACCTGATAAATAATCCTTTTGACAATAATAATTCCGTTGAATTTTTATATAATTGCATGGTTTCGTCTAGGCAATCCATATAATAGTTCCGAATGTCCTCTCTTACAGATGCTGCTACACTACCAGCATACGACGTGAGACCAATCTTAGACATTTGGGTTATAAAATTAAGTACAAAACTGTCAGAATAAAGTCTAGGAGCGGATAAATCTACATCCTCATTTATACTAAAACCATATGGAACTACATTTTTTTCCTCTGTTAAAATAGCTGTAATCTTTTGGATATGTGATTGAGATAAATCTAAAGCATATTTAATTAGAGGCTTAATTTCTTCATCTTCAGCTTTTTCTAAAAAAAACGAAAGAACACATATGCTTGAGCTATCGTTTAAGTATTGTATCCAAAGTTGAGCAATTTCACCCGCTGTCAGCCTGATCTGGTTTCCTTTTTCCTCCATAAGTAACCTCCAAAAAAGATATACTAAAAAATAACTTCCCCTTAAATTACGTATAGTATGTATTAATTACCTTTAAAACCCAACCGTGTAAGCACCCCAAAAGTCAGAATTCAGCTCTAACTTTTGGGGTCAGTACAGAAGCGCAGCTCTTTTCACTCTTGCCCCCCGTTTATTTAATAAGAGCTTAACCCTCAAAATTTTCAATTACTTTCAAAAACCCTATTTTAGGAGTAGTTTTTTAAGTTAAGAAAAATACTATTAAATGAAAAAGACCATCGTCATCGATGGTCTTTATACTCGCTTTGCTCCAATATATCTAGGATGCCAATATGGGTTGCTTGTGTAGGTGATAATGACCCCTTTTGATGAGGATGCCATGATCATTTTCCCGTATCCGATATAGATAGCAACATGGGTAGGTGCACTTGCTTTGGATGGTCCATAGAACAGTAAATCACCGATCTGCAAATTAGATGGTCGATATCCGTTTCCATAGTACATTTGGGCTGCAGTACGATTAAGTGTTCTTCCAGCTTTTCCGTAAGAATACTTTACAAGACCTGAACAGTCAAATCCGCTTGGCGACATCCCGCCCCATCGATAAGGAACCCCGATATTAGATTTCGCAATCGAAACCGCTGCTGTATGATAATTATAAGTTGCTGCTTCCGCGTTATCACCCTTGGCGGCGAACAAAGAGCCACAAGAAGCTAAGATAGTAAAGGCTACGATGAATTTCTCTAGCATGATTGTTTCCTCCTAGTGTGATTTGATAGGTTCACTATACTAGAAAGGTATAACAGACTCATCACAACAATATGATAATCTCATTACAAAGTTATTCTAATATAATCATAAAACGCTAAATAATTATTTTTTGCATGTTCAGAGCTGCTTTCTTTTTGCTATTAACCTGCCCTCTTTAGCTAAATAAGAAAAGCGATTGCTCTTATTGAACAATCGCCCCCTTTAGCAAAATAAGAAAATGAATTTCAACTCAACTCGTTACACCCTGAGTAAATAATTTACTTCCTAATTGAAAAAGTTTTGGAATGTAGAGAGTACTCTCTCTAAAATATTGGGGATATTAACCATCATTTTCGTTAATCAACACTCAATTTGTACATGCAACAGAAAACCAAATTTTATTAATCTAAACACCCATTAAATCCCCAGTTCGTCACAAACCCCGGACTGCTCCAGATGTTAGCTTTGTTGCGTATCGCTAGCCGTTCATCGTCCCTAAATAAAGTTAGATATTTATAGGGAGGATTCATCACGTAAGCCACCCGCGCGAATCCTTCCTTCAACAGGCTTTCTTGAACCGACTTTCCATCGACATACACATAGGCGAGCAGCCGACCGTAGGAATCCCTTGTGTTCCCCTCTTCCAATACCAAAGTTAAGACTCCTGACTTCATTTGCTCGTCATTCCTTGAAAAAGCTTCTTTCGCATAGGGCTGGGTGCACATTCCCGGCTTTTTCGATTCCGGTGTATCAATCAATAAATAGCGGACCGCTTCAACTTTTCCGTTTACTCTTGCACGGATTGTATCTCCATCGATGGTTTCTACTAGAACCGCCGGTACCCGCTTCTGTGTATAAAACTCAGACGCTATTGCTGGAGTTGTTTCCCTATTCTGTTGAACGCTGCTCCATTCGTTTTGGAGGGATCCCGGCTGCAATGCCAGAAGGGCTGCTCCTGCGACAAGGGTCATGCCGGCTATTTGCTTTTTCATTAAGCTTCCCCTCCTCCCCGCACAGGCAAATTCTTAAACCGTTTTCACCACTTATTTAGTGAAATGAATCGAAAAAGGAAAGGGTCGAAAGAAAAAACTTTTTTGACATGGCGAACTTGTGAAACAGAATGAAACTCCTTTCTATAGGAGATAAAAAGACGCCCATACTAAAAAAGGGAACGCAAAAAAAGTGTACCTTAAATCCGGTACACTTTTACTATAAATTTTTGCCTTTTTAATAATGCTTTTAATACTATACCTATGACAACACCTGGAATCACGCATAACTTTGTAAACCAAACTGTTCCCAAGGAAACCCCCAATAACTTTACTTTTGCTGAATACATATGGCCCACAACGAAAAATGCACATAGAAAAAAGGGTAAGAACGAATAAGGTTCTTTACCTCCACCTGCATCTTTAAATGAATCCCACATTGCAAAAAATAGACACAAGGATAATACATCAGCCACTGGTAATCGGTCTTGTCAATGGCGCTTTCGATTTCACCGTTAAAACTAAATAAGATTAATTCATTAAAATGAGATTGACCATTAATAAGAAATTCTAATGATATAAATATGATTCCTTTAAAGTATTTTTCATTCAGTAATTGACCCAATCCAGGGAGTGAGATACTCCATAACAATTTTTTTTTGGATTCAAATCTTTCTAACCTTTTTCTTTTAGATTTTTTAGAACACATCGTTAGACTTCGGGAATATGGATGGTTACTCTTTTTTTGCTAACTTATTTCTTTCAATGGCATAGGGGGGCTGCTCCATCCAACCGTTCTCCACCATGATCTCTGCTGCATCTTCAACAAATGATGCAAGGCTCAATAATGACTTTGTGTACATAAGCCCTATATCATGTCTACCATTTACTGCCTCAGAATTTCCAAATGCCCTAATTTTCATGGAGAACATATCCATCTTATGAAACAACATTAATTTATCTGAAAATGGAGCAAAAGTTGATTTTGTAACCAAATGGTCAAGATAAGATGGCGTAGGCAAATCTTCTTTATGGAGTTTTTCCATGTAGGTTTCAACATTTTTATGAGTCATTTTCTTCCCGCGAATAAACAGCTCTCGAATCCTTTCCGATTTTACCACTTGGCTAAAAGCCATAATGAGTGCTTTACTTGTTACATTATTTTCAATATTGTCGTAAAGGTGAGTAACTTCTAACGCGTGTAATGGCCGTACATCTCCCAAAAACCCATTTAAAAATTCTTTTTGAACAAATTCCACTTTATCGGGTACTGGAATAATAGGGGGTTTGATAATAAGACCTTTACCCATTAATATCTCTTTGATTTGTTTCATCAAATCAATGGTGGAATCCAAACAATAAATAAAAAACTCTTCTACATCCTTTCTATAAACAAGCGGTATGGCAATGTGATATATACTTAACCCCGCTTTGGCAGCATATTTAAGATAATGAACATAGTATTCATCTTCAAATAAACGAGGAGCACCAACGTTGAGATCTTCCTCTACTGAAAAACCTTTCGGAATCGGGAAATTTTCCTTCTTGAATATCGCTTCTGTTTTTTTCATAAAATCCGTGCTTAATTTTAATGCGTTCTCTAATAATGTCTTAATATCTTGATCCTCAACATGTTGAAGGAAATAGCGTAAAATGCATCCTGACATGCTGTTACCCATAAAGGTCGCCCAGAGTTTACCCATTTCTGCTGAAGTAAGATTTTCGGTTAGGTCCGTTTTTTGTGAACTTATATTAATTGGCATTAGTGGCGGTTCCATTATGAAGAATCTCCCTTCTCGAGTTTTGAGTTAGTATTCTCCTCCATGCAAATCATATTCAGGTGTCACTTAATCTTAATTAATCAAAAGGATTACAAAAAAAGATAATGAGAAATAACTTTTCTGTACAAAATATTTCAACAGGACTGATCTTAAACATCAAAATGGCAACTCCCTCGTATACTCTTTTTTATTTGTAAAATACCAATTTATTGCATATAATAAAGATATACAGAGTAGCATAAAAAAGGGATACCAGCTCCAACTGGCATCCCTAATATACAGCCACACTGCATGAAGTGCAGTGACCGCCAAGCTATATTATGAGCAAAGAAGTAACCTTACCCTTTTACACTGGCAGGTGCGGGGGGAAGGTTACTTTTTTTTGAAGAGAGCTATTAACACTGAGATGAACGTTAGAATGAACATTCCAAACCCAAACATCAGAGTCATTGCTTCGACAAAAGTAACCATCAGTGGCCTCACCCCCCTTCAAAGGAAGTCGGTTAATACCACCACCTTCCAAAAAAGAAAGTTAGCGGCCACGGCTCACCCCACTATGCAGCTGTACATCTTTATTATATCATTCGCCCCTGTCTAGCCACAATTTTTATCATTATGTAAATGTTTTTTGAACTTTGTCATTAATGGTGAATGAGCAAAAATATGGTCAGTCCCCCAGTTCATTCAAAGCGTTAATTGACCGGAAACTGCACCCAAGATTCAAGATTACTATCTTACCGTTCGAAACAGCACAGTTTTCCCCTCCATTATCCATTATCCCTTTTACTACACGCGATGCTCAAATTCTACTAAGTGTATTTTCCTAAATAAGCGGATTTCCTCACATAGTTTGCAATCGACGCAATTTGCTGGGATAAACTTAATCTAATGACGCAATTTGCTGCTTATTAGATATGCATGTCGGTGGGACAGAGAATTTTACATGTTCCGCACTTATTTTTAAGGTGCTCTCTTTCCTTAAGCTTACGAGCAGAATAGACCCTTTTTTAACGGTGCATCACTTTTCATGCGGTCACAGGCAAAATAGACCTCCTTATTTTTACCAGTACCACGCTTTTCTCACGCTCACGGGCAGAATAGGCGGCCTATTTTTACCAGTACGACACTTTTCTTGCGCTTATGGGCAGAATAGACCGCTTTTTTTTACCGGTGCGTCACTTTTCTTGTGCTCTCGGGCAAAATAGACCTCCTTATTTTTACCAGTACCACGCTTTTCTCACGCTCTCGGGCAGAATAGGCGGCCTATTTTTACCAGTACGACACTTTTCTTACGCTTTAGGGCAGAATAGACCGCTTTTTTTTACCGGTGCGTCACTTTTCTTGCGCTCTCGGGCAAAATAGATGGTTTATTAAGGAACATTTTTATCTTCATCCGAGACTGTTTTGTCTATCCCCTATACCGGCCGTTTCGTAAAATTGAAAGTAGCCCAATACTCACCTATCAATAGGTACGTGTCTCCACGGAATAGATGATGCCGGTCTGCTTTTGTTTGCCATTGTAGTGATTTCAAAAATTGCAAACGTGAACAGCCGCAGCCAAAAAATAAACTGACTAGTTGTTAATCGATGATGGAAAGTAGATGTCGCAAAGTGGCAAACAAGATCCGTGTCAGGACCTAATACGCAACAAACGATTAAAGACAGCATGGTTGGATTTAATGAACAGCTAAAGGTTAATTTAAACTTTTTGCAAAATATGATCCAGACGTAGAAACTGAAAATTGAAACGTACCTTTTTAATTTTAATATGACCTGCTGTTTATAAAATTAACTTTGTATAATGAATACTTCTTGTTTTATTTAACAGTCCTAACCATTTCAACTATATTAATAAAAACCAAGCGTCTCCACATATTGTAGAAACGCCTGGTTTATTGAGACTTCATATTGGATTTAATTTTTTTATATCAGTAATTTTTAATAATGGGGGTAATAATGGTGGTAATATGGATATGGATATGGATATGGGTAAGGATGGCCATATCCAATGCCTGGTCCGCCAAACCCAAGTCCTGGTCCAAATCCTAACCCTGAGCCTGGTCCTCCTAAACCAAGACCTGGTGCGAAACCAACCCCCGAACCCGGACCACCTAAGCCCATACCTGGATAAAAACCAGGTCCAATTCCTGGTCCCCCAACACCAAGTCCCGGTCCAAATCCTAACCCCGAGCCTGGTCCTCCTAAACCAAGTCCTGGTGAAAAACCTACCCCTGAGCCTGGTCCTCCTAAACCTATTCTTTCATCAATTGGAACATGGACAATATAATTTATATGATTATTCGGAATCACTTTCATCCTCCTCATTTCGTGTTTCATTAGAGCATATGCCTTTTGGTAATAAACTCCTGGGTATTCGCCCTGAATCTTCAAATTATCTATGACATATGCGGATGGGTATTTTTGTAGCTAACCTTCTCGTTACTTGATAATACGGTTTCTGTAATATTATGTTATGAAAAAAATGGCAGGCTGCCCAAATAGCAACCTGCCTTCTCACTTACTTTTCGTTTTTCTTTAATACGTCAACAACAGTTTCCATACTAACATTGCCAGCAGCATCTGTGGCCGTCACCGTTAATAAATTCTTGTGTTTTTGCTTTGGCACCGATACGGTAAACTTACCGTTAGCATCTGCTACAGCTGTACCTATCTCCACAGTACCCATCATTACCTTAACATTTGCACCGGCTTCTGTTGTACCTGTGACAATCGTATCATTATGAATGACAAGATCAACCTGTGGAGCATCTGGTGCAGTTACATCCTTAATTGTCACGACTGTCGCATCACTTACATTGCCAGCCGAATCTGTTGCCGTAACAGCTAACTTGGTACCAGCTACTTGTTTAGCAATCTCGACGACAAAGTTGCCGTCCTCAAATGCAGTACTTGATCCAAGAATGGTTCCACCAACAGATACTTCAACCGTTGCACCTGCTTCCGCTGTACCTGTTACTTTATCCGATTGATCCGTCACTTCGTTTACAGAAGGAGCATCTGGAGCTGTGAGGTCCGCAACCGCTTGGACGATTCTACCCTCAATCACTGGTGAAACAGGATTGAACTTTTCTAAATAGGAAGTAAATACTTCAAAGTCTACAATGTATAACTCTGTGATTCGTCCTTCGTCCTTCGCCGTTTTAAACATGCTGTATCCATCGCCGCCGTCAGCAGTGAAGGCATTCGTCGCTAAACGATACGTTTTATCCAGTTGGAGTTCTTCATAACCATCAACCGTTAAAGCCTCCACATACCAGACACGTTCACCTACTGGTTTCGATGGATCGTACTTAAACTTTAACCCTGATACTTGCATGAATCCACCTGCACCAGGTGCACTCACACTGTGCTCTAAAGCAGCAAGAATTTCTTTTCCTGTTAGGTCAAGAGTAACAAGGCTGTTGCCAAATGGAAGTACAGTTAACACTTCTCCTAATGTGATATCTCCTTGATCAATGGAGGCCCGGATTCCACCGCCATTTTGCATAGCGATATAAGTTGGGATGAACTCATTGGCTTTGGCGGCCATTCCGTCTGCAATTAAGTTTCCTAGGTTCGTTTCCTTGCTGCGTAAATCAATACGTTCACCATTTAATGCAACAGATGTACTTCCTACCACCAGTTTTTGTAGTTCTGTTAATGGAGCTTTATACTCCTCCACCTTCACTTTTGCTGCATCATCCTCTGCATACTTACTTAAATCCTTTAGTTCACCGGCGTAATCAGAAATCACCCCATTTTCGTCGAATGTTACATCAACAACACCAAGGTATTTTAAATACTCGTTAGCTTGGACAATTAGTGTCGGTTCCGCTTTATCTACAACCACTGGAGCATCTAGTTTTGTATGGGAATGCCCGCCAACAATGACGTCAATACCGTCTACCTTCTTTGCTAAATCCAAATCTGGTTGATAGCCTAAGTGGGATAAAGCAATAATTTTGTTTACACCTTGTGCTTCAAGCATTTCAACTGTCTCATTGGCTTTTTCGACTGCATCTTCAAATACAATGTCATCAGCAGGATTCGCTAGGAATGTTGTATCTTCTGTTGTTAATCCAAAAATACCTACTTCTTCACCATCCACTTTTTTAATAATGGCTGGGAAGATTTCTCCATGTTCATTCGTTCCGCCGATTGAGTTATGGAATAGTGGTCCTAAATCCGGATCCTTTGTCATGTTAACGTTGGAAGAAACAATTGGGAATTCTGCCTGCTTGATAAAGTTCGCAAGAGTGGCCGAATCCTTATCGAACTCATGATTTCCAAGAGTCATGGCATCAAAACCTAGTTGTTTCATAAAATACAAGTCTGCTAGACCTAGATACTGTCTGAAATACAATGTTCCTGAGAACACATCCCCTGCATTTAGCAACAGGCTATTTTCCTTCTGGGAACGCACTTCGTTCACAGCCGTAATCAGTCGTGGGAATTGCTCTACATAAGCATGTGTATCGTTAGTATGAAGAAGTGACAGCGTAAATGGTCCTTTTTCCACGCTTAAATCTAATTGAGCAACCAATGCATCATGGTCACTAGCGCGTCCATGTTCTTCCATATACGGTGAGTTAAAGTTCACGATATCCAGTTTAGCTGTTTTAGCTAAATTATTGGATACTAAAATATGATCCAACACTTGTGCATTTCCTTGATAGTTGTAAGTGTATCTTTCAGAAGCAGGCAGGGTTTCAACTAAGTTCGTTAAGTCATCACCTTTTAATGCTGCTAGTGGTGCTGAAAACTCAAAATCGTTCAAGTCACCTAATACCACTACATTTGCATCCTCGTTTTTTGCCTTTATGTCAGAGACAAAGTTATTAACGATCGTCGCAATTTGTACACGCTGTGCTTCACTCTCAAGGTGTGGCGGTTGATTTTTTCCAAATAAAGGTTCATCGCCGCCTTTTGAGTTAAAGTGATTGTTAATGACAATGACTTCTTCTCCTTGGAAAGTAAACTCAGCTGCAAGCGGCTTACGGCTGCTGTTGAATGCAGCATTTGTTGGGTCAATGCGGCCAGGGTTTAAGGTGAGAGAACCATTTTCATAGGCGACAGCCGTTGTGGCATTTCCCTTAGGGGCTTCGTTAAGAGTCACACGAGCAGGATTGTATAAATATCCTACACGAATATTTCCTCCCGGTACTCCACCGTCTTTTCCGTCCACTGGTGCGATTTCTGTCCAAGCATAGGCTGGTCCGCCAAAGCCTTTGATGGCATCACTTAATGCCTTGTAGTTTGCATCCGCTTTGACAACACCGTTATTCGTTTCCCCGCTTTCGTCAAGCACCTCAACTAGACCAATGATATCTGGAGATCCTAAGTTCTCGACCATCGATTTTGCCAGCTTATCGCGTTTGGCAGTATCTGTTGCTACAAAGTTTTCGATATTGTAGCCTGCGATAGTTAGTTTGTCTTCTTCCTTTTGAATAGTTGTGACTTCATTCGTTCTTGGTCGTTCTACTAGGTTAGGTAGATTAGCTGCTTTTGTGAGGATCTTAAAGTTACTAAACGTATAGCTGACCACTCCTGTGACAGTTCCATCAAAGGAGTCTCCCGCTTTCGTTACATAGCTCCGGTCATCAAGCTGAAGAAGCATTTTCTCAGGATTTTGATTTTCTTTTGTTAAAAGCGGAGTTCCTTCTTTTGTATATGCTTTTCCATCCACATGACCAGAAATGACAGGTACTTCTCCATACTTCTGTGGTCCTGTTACAGTTGGATTTTCAATGGAAACAAGCATCCCTTCAAGACTTTCATAAAAATCAATGCCATCCTCTGCCGGGTCAAATGTCCCGAATTGATCGTTGTCGATGACAGAAGTTGGCGGAATTGCGTCCCTACCGATTACGATTGGAGCCGGAAGCTGATTTCCACCAGAAACCTTAGTAACCTTGCCTGATTGGGCATTAATTTCTGTCATGGCTAAATCGGTTTGCAGCTTCTCTGCATATCCATCTAGTACCCACTCTTTGACCAGTCCCGAAACCGTTACGCTATCCCCCACAGCCACACCGTGAGATGGCTTGTAAACGAGAATACCTTCTGACGTATTAGAGTTGTTATCTGGGTTTGGATCCTGCATGTAAAAATTGCTGCCGTCTACTACATAGGTTACTACTCCAGGTACATCTGCTACATTTTTATCTTTATAAGGTGAAGTATGTGATTGACCTTGAATGTCGCGAATTTTTAAACCTGTTTCGCCATTTCCGGGTTCATCTGGAGGTGGTGCTGTGCCATCAAACAAAATGGCCGATGGAGATTTTAGGCCAGGTACTGAAAAATAAGCTTCAAGTGAACCCGTAACAAAAACCTTTTTACCTATGATCGAGGGATTAGTTTTTAATCCATAGGTAGCGCGGAAACTAGAAGTTATTTGAATCGGTAGTATTTTCGTTGCATCCCTTTCCGCAGGGCTATCAGCGATGGCAAAGTTTGTATCATCTGCAAACGGAGCCTCAAAATCATATGTAGCTTTTCCACCACCGCCACTCGCTGTATAAGCTACAATATACCCTGTCACAGTGGCTGTCCCTTTATTATTCGCAATTGCCTGAGCAACCGTAATAGGTTCAGCCGCTTGTGCACGAAATGGGAGAACCATGCTAATCAACATGACAAACATTGTCGTTACCGCAAATAGCTGTTTTCTAAGCCTCTCCACGTGTGTTCCTCCTTTAAATTTGTTTATTTATTACCCTCTATAAAATAGTACTTCCAAATAATCTTCTAAATCTATCAATATATCCTCCTTTCTCTTGTAGGAAGCACTAGAGGTATACTACCAATTTACCATTTCTTCTAGTTATTTCCTTTCGTTTAACTGAATTTTAACCCTCACAAAACAAGGCGTTAACAATTTTTACAAAAGAAAATATTGAATTCTTTAAACTTATTATAATATTTTCCAATTTCTTCTTAATGAGAACAAGTACCTAGACCTTCCTTCTTATATAGACTATCTGCTAGCGTAATAATCATTGATACATATTTTACTCAAACAAAAAAATACGACGGTATAAGCCGTCGTATCAACCTAAATCAGTAGAAATGGTATGGTGGTCAAAGATTCATATTATTGGGGGGCAGCCACGAAAATGGATGCCCTTCTTTCCCTCATCATTATAGAGACTTGTTCGCCGTTTCCTTGGTTTTTAACAAAGCAATAAATGCTATTAAGGAAGCGGCGATTAAGTAGAAGGCAGGTGCAAATTTGTTGTTTGTTTGAAGAATGAGAAATGTAGCAATGAATGGTGCAGTTCCGCCAAAGATGGCGTTACCCAAGTTGAAAGACAATCCAAAGCACGTAAAGCGTACAGAGGTTGGGAACATCTCTGATAAGAACGTGGCGAGCACACCATCATTTCCGGCCAATATAGCCCCAAGGAAGATCTGTGCTAACACGGCGTATACTCCTCCCAAAGGAAGAAGCATGAAGGCCGGATAGGAAAACAAAATAAACAATAAACTGGCTCCAATCAACACTGGCTTCCTTCCTATGCGATCTGCAAGTGTACCAACAATAGGTAGAAAAATTACATAAGTTCCAAGTGAAGCGATGGTCGACAGAATTGATTTAACACTGTCAAAGCCCAACTCATTAGTAAGGTAGGTGGGCATGTAGCTAAGAATAGTATAAAAACCAACGGCATTGAGGCAGATTACTCCGAAAGCAACAATGATCTTTCTCCAGTTCTGACGAATGCTCTCGAAAACAGGATCCTGGGGCTTTTCATGGTCCATCTCTTTAAAAGCAGGCGTTTCTTCAACTCTCGTCCGCAAATACAAGGCGATTAAACCTAGAGGTCCTGATACAAGAAAGGGAATACGCCATCCCCAGCTGTGCAAAGCATCCTGATTTAGAGAGAATTCAAGACCTGCCGCGGTCAAAGCCCCTATTAACAGTCCTGCAGCGGTACTCGCCGGCACAACACTGACAAGTAGTCCCCGGCGTGAACTCGGGGCATATTCGGCAATAAACAAGGAAGCTCCAGCATATTCACCCGATGCCGAAAAACCTTGAACAAGACGGCAGAGAAGAAGTAACGCGGGTGCGGCCATTCCTATCGTAGCATAGCTGGGAATTAGCCCAATTAGAAATGTCCCAAGTGACATCATGATGATCGTAAGAGTCAAGATCCGCTTTCGCCCAAGCTTGTCACCAAAATGTCCCCAAACGATTCCCCCTATTGGCCTTGCTATGAAAGAGATGGCAAACACCCCGAATGTACCTAGCAATGCGGCTCGATCGTTCCCGGGGGCAAAGAAGACTGCAGCGATGACAGTTGCTAGATATCCGTATGAAGCGTAATCAAACCATTCAATTAAATTCCCCATGCCTGCTCCAAAAACAACTTTCTTTACGTCCGAGTAACTGACTTTCTTCGTTTCTATCGTATTTTCGGCTTTTTGTTGGACTTCCACCTAGTATTACCCCCTTGTTTACAAATCGACTATCAAACAAACTATTCATACAATTCAGATAATTATAGTTATTTAAAGACCTTTGGAAACTAGGTTCCAAAGGCAAAAAAATAACAAAACGACGTTTTGTTTTACCTATATCGAAAGCGCTTACAAGTAGAATAGCATAGTAATATTTCTACAACAATTGGTATCAAACGCTAAACTTGTTGTTGAAAGTTCCGAATATTTTGTATTTACTGGACAAAGATACCAAACTTTGAAATCGACTATTTTATTGAGAAAGGTCTACTGTCGTATAATCTGCTGTTACTGTCGCATAAGCCGTTGTTACTGTCGCATAATGATAATTTCAAAAAAAAGAGCATTCCTCATGACAAAGAAATCCTCCATAAAACCTTTACTATTTAATTTTTTCTATCACGAAGTACCCCATCCGGATCGACTAAACCAGCGAAAGACCATGTCTTCCCTTGATCCTGTGAGGTGAACTTTGCCAATACCTTTCCACCCAAATAATCACCTTGTGGACCTTGATTCACTAACAAAGTTCCCTCCGTTCCGTGAAAGGTAGGAATCTCTGCTATTGTGAAGTATCCCTGATATTCTTCCGGTATCGGAACCTCTACACGTTCCCAGTTTGCTCCACCATCGATTGTCCGATATAGATTTGGAATTGGCGGCTGTGCTTCATATCGTAATTCACCAAAGGAGATGAACCCTAATTGATCGTCAATAAACCCTCCGTCTGTCACTAAGGAATAGACATCCTTAACAGATCCGGCGTTGTACCAGGTCTCTCCGCCATCGTTTGTTTTAAATACAAAGTGTGCCTCCCAACTCATCGTTTTATCACCTGTCACGATAAGAAAGCCATCCTTGTCCGATGTGAACCCCAGTAATCGCAGCCTCAAAGATGGCAGCTGGTCCGAAACCAACACTTCATTCCAGGATTTCCCTTTATCCCGACTAACCAGAACCGTCAACCCCTTGTTAAGTACAAACGCAGTTATCTCCGGTGTAATCACATAGCTGCCATTCATTAATTGTTGGTCCGTACCGCCCAGTCCACTGCTTAATAAATTTTCAACCGCAACAGGAACTACTCTCCATTTTTCACCACCATCATAAGTGACCCTAAGCTTATCATCCTTAATCTCATACTTTATGCTTTTCGAGGGTTCCTCGATTCCGGCTTTCTTTCGATATTCTTCCATCATTTGAACAGGTGGCAGCCCAATTTGCGTATCGGTTATTCTTTCAATATTTGTTAATGTGTACGTTAAATTTTCTTCCTTTTTGATGCTTAGTTTCCAAACGATATTAGGAACGACTCGGTCATCCTGCATCTTTCCCCAACCGTAATCGATTTTTGGTGTTCCTTCAGGTAACTGAACTTGAAACACAACCGCCGCTATAAAATAGTTCTCATCTCCCGATAACTTCGTAAATCTAGTAAAGCTCTTACTCGCAATCGCACCTTCACTCTCTAACTGATTCATGAAATCAAACCAGATTCGGTAAGCAATCGTTTCTGGTTTTTGATCACTTTCTTCTACTTGAATTGTATAAGGGAGTTTAATATTTATATCTTCCTTTTTTACTTCGACTGGTTTCGTATTGGGATTTTCATGATCCCCATTAAACAGTTGAAAGATAATGAAGAGAACAATTAATATAGAACTAAAAATTATTAACCTACTTTTCGTTGTTTTCAATGGAATTCATCCTTCATTCAAATATAAACTTACTCTTCATGAAAAAATGGTTTATAGATATAACGCTGTGGAGTAATCATATCCTCCTTGCCTGGAACGTATAAGGAGATGGTTGGTCCCGAGTTTCCTGGAGCAGATATGGAAGGAATAACCTTACCTTTTTCATCCATATAGCGAATCCCCTCCCGAATAATCCCCCAGTTTCTTATTCCTTTATACATGACAGCATAATGCTCTTCATTCCACCGTTTTACTTCATCTTTAACGGGTATCCATTTTAGCATATTGATAACAATCGATAAATCGTTGTTCGGATCATAAACCGTTGTTCCTTCCCCATGCCAATCTTGTTTATGGATCTTAACCTTATTGCTCTTTGTTTTATCAAAATAAATTAAATATCCTGATTGTAGTTTCCGGTCTTGGTCAAACCCATAAACATACATATAAATGTCTGTGATTGTCCCATCCTTTTCAAAGTCTATTTTTAAATCATTGGTCATTAAATACGGTTCCAGCTCCATCTTCTCTTTTACAGAATCCAGTATTCCATCTAGCTTTGCTGCGTAAAAATTATCATTCTCTAGCTTGACTCGTGTCTCTGTTTTCAACTCCTGGATTTTCCAGGCTAATGCCCCGTTAAAATTGACAGCATTCGAGCCAACATAATATCCTCCAACCATCGTAACCAATGAAAAGAGAATAACCGTCCATTTCCAAAAGTTTGGATGAACAGGCTTAACAATTTTTAAATCTTCGTTTATCTCTCTTTTCACTAGCTTACGATAAGTAACAATAATATGGATAAACATTAATAATAGCAGAAAGCTGATACCTAAAAAAATCGGAATATTTGTTTTCATTTGTCCTATTTTTGTAATGGTGTACAGAATTCTCCACCACATGATATATAGTAGAAGGATAAACAAACTGCTTTTACTTCCAAAAAATAAATATCGCAATATCAGTCGTCGATATAATTTTTTAGTCAATTTATTTTCAATTGCCATACATATAACCCCTCCTGGTCAAATTGCATCCTGTTTCAAATCCTCCACTAAACTATCATATTAAAATAATACCTATTCCAATATATAGAAGGCAAAATAAAAATACTGTATCCCTATAAGGAAGACAGTATTTTTAAATTTAATGAATATAATCGATTCTATTAAATCCACTTAGCAAACCAAGCTACATAATATGCTGCAGGGATAAATAGTAGTTGAGCAACAATTGTTCCCAAGAATTTAGAGCTTATCATTGTCAGAGAATAGCTTTTTAAGTAAATGTAATCGGTTTGCTTTTTCATTACTCTATCAGCTAACACCGACGCTTTGGGGTCAATAAACAATGTCAAAAGAATCGTTGCTATACCATTTATAATTCCAGATGACATCAATGCTGCCTGAGCATAATCTTTAGGAACTAACATTGAAGCATAAATTGAAGATAGAACACCAATCGTAAAAACAGCTGAAATGATGACATTAATCACAAAGAGCCGTTTTGGAATGGTTTTTAATGTAATTCCCTTCAGATATGCAAATCTCGGCATCCTTAAACACATAAAAACTTTTCTTAAGCCATTTCGATTGAATTGATGAACAAACAGCGCAATGATTGAACCACGTTGATTTGAAAGTTGAACAATGGCTCTTGAAAAGATATTGATGAACGTCGGAAATAAAAGTATCCCCAACAAAACCCCTATGGAGGTTACAGCTATTAAGATCCTATATTGTTCCTCTATAAAGTGCAATTTGTTTACATCAGGTGCTTCTGCAATAAGTTTTGCTGTAAGAGGTTGTTGAATCATTGTAGAAAACCTTGAAACAATCACCAGTGTACTAAACAAAGATAAAGCAGTGGCGATTAATCTTACTCTTGCTCCTGAAATTCTTGTTGAATAAGCTAATGTTTCAATCATTGTAATGATCAATAAAAACAGAGCGATAATAATTACTTTACCTGAAATTAGTCCCATAAATAACCCCTAAAAAAATATGATAGCCGTATTATAAACTAAATTATTTTCTTTTGGAATTATTAGATGAGATCGTACAAGGATAATTCATTCTTAAAACTCCATTACCTCATCTTGGTTATTACATACAACATGATTTGACCAACTTTACTAATCCGATATAGCGGGACAAACTCATTGTTAAAATGGCGAATTACCGTTCTAATAAAATAATTTATTTTTTGAATGAAGTACACTCAAATCCGCTTTTAACTTGTACATTTTTGTACAAAAAGCATATTAATGATAAGTAACTGGAATTGGTCAAAACAAAGTTTGTTATTTTTCAAATAGCTTTTCGTTAATAATCTGTAAAAGTATAAGTTACTCCAAAAGGAGCGGTGCTACAGTGGAGAATCAAGTAATTGTACCATGGGAAGTGGACGAACTAACTCATGGAGAATTTTATGTTCCAGATTATATCAATGATATAGGATTGGAAGTACTGAAACAATACAATTTAAAAGTCAATAGCATGCAAGTGGTCACAACAAAGCCTGACAAGGGTGGAGCTATCTGGAAGCTGGAGACCAATTCAGGGCCAAAAAGCTTTAAGCTTCTCCATCGAAGACCAACAAGAAGTATGTTCAGTCTTGGTGCACAAAGATATTTGGTGGATGAAAAAAATGCAAGGGTACCAGCGATTATCACCACTAAATCCGGTGAGGATTACGTACAGGCTGGAGGAAAGTTGTGGTTTGTTGCGGAGTGGATTGAACCACTAACTCCTGTAACAAAGGATTTAGAAGGCGCAAAACAACTTTGCTATGCACTTGGTGAATTTCATCGATTAACTCAGGGGTATTTACCTCCTGCTGGGGCTGAAATTGCTTCGAGGTTGTATAAATGGCCAAAAAGCTATAAAAAAATCGTAACGAAAATGGATTGGTTCCGAACAACAGCCAAAGCATATAGTTCAATGCCTGCAAGTCAGGACCTATTAAATGTTGTGGATCTATTTGAAGAACAAGGAAAGAGAAGTGTGGAAGCACTTAATCAGTCACAATACCCAGAACTAACAAAACTTGGAAATACTAGTTGGGGGTTAGTACATCAGGATTACGGCTGGTCAAATGGGCAAATGGGACCGAACGGTATGTGGATTATTGACCTGGACGGAGTGGCATATGATCTTCCAATACGTGACTTAAGGAAATTGATTACAGGTACCATGGCAGATTTATATAGATGGGATGTAACGTGGATGCGTGAAATGATTCAAGCTTATCACGAAGCACATCCAATTAGTCCAGAACTATATGACATCTTAATGATTGATATGTCACTTCCTAATGAATTTTATAAAAATGTCAAAGAAGTACTATATGAACCAGAAATATTTTTAAATGAAACAACTTCTCAACTAATTAGAACCATTGTCGATACTGACCAATCTAAGTGGCCGGCATTAAAAGAAATTCAAAACGATTGGAGCAATAAGAAATCATGAATATTTTAATGATCGCTACTGAAAAACTTCCAGTACCTCCTGTCCTGGGAGGGGCCATTCAAACCTATATTTCTGGAAGTCTGCCATACCTAGCAAGGTCTTATAATATTACTGTTTTAGGTATAACGGACCCATCGCTTCCTAATGAAGAAATCAAAGATGGAATTAAATATGTCCGGGTACCAGGAAAATTATTAGCACTCTATCAGCAAGGAATCGTTCAATTTTTAGCCTCCAATTCTTTCGACATTATTCATATTTTTAATCGTCCTCGTCTGGTTATGCCGATTCGAAAAATGGCACCTCAATCCAAAATTATCCTTAGCATGCACAATGATATGTTTAATCTTGAAAAAATTGAACCAAATGAAGCAAATGCAGCAATAAATGAAGTCTCAATGATCGTTACAGTCAGTAACTATGTGGGGAATGTCATCCGAAACCTCTATCCCCAGGCATCATCAAAGCTCCGAACTATTTATTCAGGCGTTGATTCTGAGAGGTTTTTACCTGGTAATCATTCCAAAATAGAATCTATTCGAAATCGACTTCGCAAAGAACATGGCTTAGAAAATAAGAACGTTATCCTATTTGCCGGGAGACTTTCCGAAAACAAAGGAGTAGATCGTTTAATCCGGGCATTACCGCTGCTTACAAAAAAATTCAAAAACTTAGCTTTAGTTATAGTAGGAAGCAATTGGTTTAGTCAGAACAAAGTAACCGATTATGTAGCCTATGTTCGCTCTTTAGCGAAACAACAAGACGTTCCTGTTGTGACAACAGGCTTCGTATCACCAGCTGAAATTCAAAATTGGTTTGCGGCTGCCGATTTATTTGTTTGTACGTCCCTTTGGCAAGAACCACTTGCACGAGTTCATTACGAAGCCATGGCTGCCGGCCTTCCTATTGTGACAACGGCAAGAGGAGGAAACCCAGAGGTAATTAATTTAGGGGAAAATGGCTTTGTAGTCGAAAATCCAGAAGACCCGGCAAATTTTGCAGAAAAGATTTCTGAAATATTATCAAATAAATCATTAATGCAAAGTATGGGAAAAAGAGGAAGAGAACTCGCTATAAGTAATTATAACTTTTCTCGAGTTGCAGATGAAATTATGGAAGTTTGGAGGCTTACGCTGGAAATGCCTCTTTCTGCACCGCTGCCAGATGGATATGTAGCCCCAGAAGTTGAAAATCCCCCAAATTTAATTCCTCTAAATAGCAAATATGGAGAGGTACTTGGTAGTAAACAAACAAGCAATTTATCCTTAGATGATTCAAATGATGAAAAAGAGAAAAAGAAGAAGAAAAAGCAGTACAAAGAAAAGGACAAAAAGGATAAAGTCAAAAAGAAAAAAGACAAAAAGGATAAAAACCAAAAAGATAAAGACAAAAAAGATAAAAACCAAAAAGATAAAGACAAAAAAGATAAAAACCAAAAAGATAAAGACAAAAAAGATAAAAACAAAGAGAATAACAACAAAAAAGATAAAAACAAAGAGAATAACGACAAAAAAGATAAGAACAAAGAGAACAACGACAAAAAAGATAAAAACAAAGAGAATAACGACAAAAAAGATAAAAACAAAGAGAATAACGACAAAAAAGATAAAATCAAAAAATATGAGGGGTATATATAATTTAAGATGAGTGAAACCAAAGGGTAAAAAGGATTAAGAGTATATGATAAATCACACAAAAGGTAACCGAAAAAAGAAGCATTAAAAAACCGACTGATCATTTAAATAATTCAATCGATGTAGCTAATCGTCGAAAAAAATCAAGGTGCATTACAAATGGCACCTTGATTTTTTGAAAGATCATAAGAAAGGAGCCAATAGAAAACCATGAATATATTAGTGACAGGAGCGGCTGGTTTTATTGGGTTTCATCTTTCTAAACGTTTGTTAGATGAAAATTATCATGTTATCGGTGTAGATAATCTTAATGAATATTACGATGTTCGGTTAAAGAATGATCGGTTAAATATACTGAAAAAAAACGCTAATTTCAAATATTATAAAATAGATTTGGCAAATCAAGAATCGCTAATACAAATATTTAAAAGTAATACGATCAATATTGTAATCAATTTGGCAGCTCAAGCTGGAGTCCGTTATAGTCTTACCAATCCTCATTCTTACGTTCATTCAAACTTATTGGGGTTTACAAATATTTTAGAGGCTTGCAGGCACTATCAGGTAGAACATTTAATTTATGCATCTTCAAGTTCTGTTTATGGAGCAAATTCGAACATTCCATTCTCTACAAAAGACTCTGTCGATCACCCCGTAAGTCTATATGCTGCTACAAAAAAATCAAACGAGTTAATGGCTCATACGTATAGCCATTTATTTAATATTCCAACCACAGGCCTTCGTTTCTTTACAGTGTATGGGCCTTGGGGAAGACCCGATATGGCCTATTATTCTTTTACCAAAGATATTATAGATGGGAAAACTTTAAAAGTATTTAATAATGGTGATATGAGCAGAGACTTCACTTTTATTGATGATATCGTGGAAGGGATTATTAAATTACTAGATCATCCACCCAAATCCAATAATAATTGGGATACAAATAACCCTGACCCGAGCTCAAGCTATGCACCCTATAGGATTTATAACATTGGCAACAATAATCCTGTAAAATTAATGGTATTTATTCAGATATTAGAAAAGCTAATTGGCAAAAAAGCAATTGTAGAATTATTACCTATGCAGCCAGGAGATGTTAAAGAGACCTATGCAGATATTACAAGTTTGCAAAATGATGTAGGCTTCTATCCTGCTACACCATTAGAATTAGGATTAGGCCAATTTGTAGATTGGTATAAAAAATATCATTTAAAGTCCTGAAAAATTCCCTCAAATTTTTAGAGGGAATTTTTCAATACTTTAATTTATTGGAGCAAAGGCAAAATGGGCTGTATTCATAATCCTTGTGAGTCTTTTAGAAAAGTTGTTAAATATTCAACATCGGTTATATTTTTATTGCATTCTCTGCTATCGGCACAAATAAGATTTCCAATGGACTTGTAATAATCTGGGTTCTTTGATTTTTTCGCTTTTGTTACAGTAGAAAAATAGGCAACCTCACCAAAGCAATTGCAGAAGGAACAAAGATTTTTTTTACTAGTCGGTGCAAATTCGCATTCAATGCCGACCATTTTCCCCTCCAGCTCATATACTATAAATTTCTTATTGGATCTTAGGTCGTTCCAGCTTAAATAGGTCAGTTGGCTGTGGTCTATATTTGATAAATCAGGCATCTTTAATTTTTTTTGTTTCGGAAACATTTTTTTCAATTGCTGTTCGGTGATTTTTGGAAAGGGCAGCAAATAGTCCGAAAGATGCTGGATATATTGCTCATACTCTTTATCTGTTTTCAGTCTCGAAAGATCCAACATTTCTTGTTGTTCCAAAGTGGCATTTGGAAATAGGTCCGAAATTTTGGCATTGGCTAAGTCAATCACAGCTGCCAAAACGTTTTGGGGTACGTTCTTTTTGGTACTGTCCCTAATTACAGCAATCTGTTTTTTTATATAATTTAATTGTTCATTTTTAATAAATTTTTCAGTCATCTCTTCTATCTCCATTCATTTTGCTAAAGCTCTTTACACTTATTTTAAAAAATATTTGAAACTTCAAAAATGGATAAAATGACTTAGAAATGTTTTTTACATAAAAACAGCACTGATGAAGGATTTTCACCAGTGCTGTTCCCCTACTTTTTATGTGAATAGACAATTTTCTTAATCGTTTCAGGTGAAAGATAATACTCGTCAGCCAGTTGCTGGATGCTGCTGCCACTAATAAAAGAATTTCTAATGTCGGTATTTCGGCGGTCCAGCAGCCCTCTTCCTCCACTTGAAGTTCCCCATTTCCGGTACTCCGTTTCCTGTTTAGGAATATAAAGGGTTTCCCCTTGAATATACTTTTGGATTTCGACAATTAGCTTTTCTGGTAGAACTTTGCTTGCATTCATATACTTCAATATTGCTCGCCCCTTATTTGATTTTGAATAAAATAAGGTGCAAAGCCAAAATATTAGAAAAGCTTCTTCAGCGATAAAATTAAATGTTTCGCCCCATGCAAAGTATCGCCTTTTCAATAATTGGCTTTGCATGAGTGAAAGAAGTACCAGACAATCTAACGTGATTCTCCATCTGTACGCACCCCCTTTAAAATTTAATTATAGCGTAATTCAATGATTTCATCTCACCTTTTTTAATTCCCATTTTAACATATCATTCACAGTTCCAATTTTATTCATTTTCAACTTTTCTAACACTTTAATGGATGGAATATTATCATGTAGGCACTCAGCAACTACTTTATCTACATGATCATTTGTAAACGCCCAATTAATAATTTCATTTACAGCTTCAGTTGCATAGCCTTTGTTTTGTGCTGAAGGTATGATTCCATATCCTACTTCAACCGTATTTTCTGAATTAGGTTTACCTTTAAATCCAATATCCCCAATAATCGTATTGTTTTCTTTGTTGATAACTAGCCAGACACCCCAACCAAATTGAGTAGAATCCTCTTTAAGTTTTTCCAAAAACATCTTTATATGAGGGCCTATTTTGTAATCTTCTGGTGAAATCGTTGATAATAATTCATCTGTGCAAGGAACAATTTTTAGTCTTTCTGTCTGTAATTCCATCTTTATACTCCTCGTAAATTATAATAAGTAAGGGATTTTTCTAAACATTTTCTATAAAACTCTATAAATTCCTTTAAATTCTCGAGATTAAATTTTATTCTTCTTTCACTAAACTCCAGTGGTGGAATAAGTGAATTTAACGGTTAACTAAATCTAGTAAGTTTCATTCTGCCACTCTAGGGCCATATTATTGAACCAATTTAAATTCTTTTGACGGAAAAAAAATAAAAAACCCCACCAACCATCCAGTATGGTTCCCAAAAGATTAGTCTCCAAAAGGTAGCATATGGGCCCAGGTTAAATTCCAGAATATGAAATGCATTTAATAGAATTGTGATGAAATTTAGAAACCCGTACAAGAACAAAAATGCCCCTCCAATTTTTGCCGTGTAATAAAGCATTCTGTTCATGATTTGTTTTTTCCAACGAATAATCAGCATTAAAAGGAAGATGACACCGAATAATTTAATGAAACCAGTAAGCCAAACGATGGCCATAAATGAGGGCGAAGGGTTTAAGGACATCTCGTAAATGGAACCACCTAAAGATCTAACCCCCATTAAGCCACCCATTGCCCAATAAAAGCTCATTCCTGCAAAAATAAGTGTCCAAATTATGCCCAGAACGACACACCAAGAATTCCTTTTCATTAAAAACATTTGACCATCCACCTTCTCCCCTGTCAAAGATGCTATAAGTTTCTATATCTTCAATCTTTTCTAACGCTATTTAATTCATTAAAAAGCATTTTTATACCTACTATTAAAAACTATTCCTGAAGCGCTTCTTTATGTAAAATTTGAGTTAACAATAAAGTCAACATTAATCTTTAATAAAGCCATAAAATTAAAAAAGTGCATGAAGTCAGTACTCCATACACTTTTTTACTAGTTATTAAAGATAGTTTTCATTAAACACAATACTAATCTTTCGAAATTAGCTTTTCAATCGTTTCTCTAACTTCACTACCCGTTGCATGTTCCTTTACAATCTTCATTAAGGATTGGTGGATTTTGTTAACATCAGTTTTTGCTTGTCCATCCAGCTGATGTATTGTATTTGTTATAAGTAAATTTAACCATGTTTCTTTTAAACGCTCTGGCTTTCCGTTGTTCTTTTGACCAAGAATGGATTTCATTTCATTTACAATCTTGTCTTCTGCTTTTTGAAGATTTTCAGTTAATATACCCCGTTGATTATTAGGTATTTGTTCGACTAATTTATTTGCAGTTTCAAGTGTAACAAGATCGTTATCAACTTCTGCTGCACTTTCGAGCCTAGAATCTAACAATGTATTAATTACTTGCTCTGCTTGTACGATTGTTTTGACGATTAATAGTCGTTCAAGTAATGTATTTTTGTCTGTACCGTCTGCTAATTGATCAACTGCTTGTTGCGCCTTTTCAATACTTTCTTCAGAAGGTGATTGTTCAGCTTGCCCCACTGCTTCTTTTGCTAGCTTTAGATTTAAGACTTCTTGTGCTTGATTTACTTTAGCGGAAACTATAGTTAAACGAACTTGTAACTCAAATTTATTTTCACCATCTTCTAGCTCTTCAATTAAAGCTCTCGCATGATTGACTGCGTTGACAACGGCATCAATCTTTTCTTGCTTATCCAATACGGCTCCTGCTAACTCCTGTGCTTTGACTACTGCTTCCATTGCAAGTTTATTAGATTCACTTTTTCCGTCAACAATCTCTATTTTCATAGAACCAATGATAAACGGTAAATTTTTAGCACCAACAATTCTAAAGTCTGCATTACCATTTTGACGATTGGTAAACTTTGCTTGTGGCATATCAATGGTTACAGTTTGCCATTTATTAATATCTTCTTCCTTAATGGTAACTTTTTGCGCAGGTTGATAGGCAGCTCCTGTTTCAGCTGATTCATATTGAAGTGTAAAAGTACCAGCGACAGGTGAACGATATTCAATTGTGGCACGACTATTATATGGTCCTCCATAAATATATCGATCGTCGACTGACAGATAAAGGTTATTTCCTTGATTAAACATATTTTTATCGACTTGTAATACCGTTCTGCCATCAATAATAATTTCGTGAGCTGGACCACTTTCGTACGGAATCCAAGTTAATCCATTTGGCTCACTGTCAAAATCCATAGAAACAAACTTTGCTGGCTCGTCAGGAACGATTTCAAGCTTCATTGATCCAATCAGCAGCGGCAGGTTATTAGCTGCTAAAAGACGCATATCTGCACCATTATTTTGGCGATTCGTAAATTTTATATCTGGTATTTCTAGTGTCGCAGTTTTCCATTGGTTTATTTCATCACTCGTAATATTAATAGATTGCGATTTTTGATAAGCTGATCCTGAGTCGGCCGACTCGTATTGAAGACTAAAAGAACCTGATTTTGGTGAACGATATTCAATGGTTACTTTCGCATGATAAGGTCCTCCCAGGATAGATTTGTCATCTACAAATAAGTAGGCGTGATTGCCGCCGCCCATAGGATTTTTTTCAAGCTGAAGGGCCTTTCTGCCATCTATCGTGACTTCACTAACTGGTCCATCTTGATAATTCTGATAGGATAAACCATCTGGAGCAGTTGTATCATCAAAATCCATTGACACACTGTATTTATTCGGAACCGGTTTTACACCTGGATTTGGGTTAGGATCGACCCATTCCATACGATCAGCAATATATGCCTTACCGGTTGCTTTATCCTTTTTCAATGTAAATTCGTACTGATCCTTACCAGAAAGAGTAAGATATTCTACTTTTAATTCCTCTTTCCTCACCGTAAGACGAACAGCACCTAAATTCTTATCATCACGAAACAAACTTCCATCTACCGGGGAAAATATAGGAGTGGTACCATTCCCGCCATTTCCTGAAATCACGATGTTATAGCCATCTTTCGTTTCAATATGTTCTGCATGATGATCATGTCCCGCTAATATCAAGTCGACACCTGGCGTCATAACCCATGAACGATCAAAATTATTTCCTGCTTTTCCAGATGAATAAACCGGTTGATGCTCCCCTACAATGACCCATTCTGCTTGACTATTGTCAACCGTGTTCTTATATGCATCATAAATTGGAGGCATTTGCTCGCCGGTTGATTTATTACAGTTTGCATCTGGGTTTACGAAATCAACCAAGCCGTTGCCAAATCCTGCTACATATGAAACCGGGACCCCAAATTTATCAATACTTGGTTGAACACTTTCCATGGTACAGCCGTTTCCATAATCGTGGTTGCCCATGATAGGGAAAAATTTGCCTGCTTTGATATCTTCTATATATGCTTCTTGTGCTTTTTCTACTTCTTCTGGCAGTCCACGTTGATAAGTATTATCCCCAACAGTTAATATGTAATCTGGATTCCACGAATGAACCATATCGGCCACCTGTTGTTCACCTTCACAATTGCCAACTCCACAACCGCCATAATCACCAATAACTGCCAATATGAGTTCATCAGCAACTGGCTTTGTAGGATCTACTTTTTCGGTAATACGTTCCATCTCACCATTCGTTTCAGCAGCTAAACTACTAAAAGGGAAATTAACTGTGCCAGATAAAATTGTGGCTATTGTCAAAATCCCGAGATACTTTCTATATTTTTTCAAGACTACCTCTCCTAACATAGTTTTTAGAGCTAATTTCTAATCATAGTTTCGTAATAATGTTAACAGGCTTCAGTTAATTTAATATTAAGACAACATAAATTTATGGTAAATTTTGTACTATCTGTTCATATTTTGTTTTTTTGTCCTGAAAAAAGCATCAAATGTATTTGGAAATTAAGAAATGCTGTTAATTCCGATAAAAAGTATATCCCTTTTCCAAAAACTTATAGAAAGCAAAATAAAAAACTGTCCCCCTTTAAGGAAGACAGTATTTTTGAAGTTACTGAATATAATCATAAATATTTTTCGCCAGCAATAAGCAGGTAACGACAATAAACAACGCACGAACATAGCTGCTTCCTCTTTTGATCGCAAATTTTGAGCCGCAAATGGCACCAGCAAGCTGAGCCACTCCCATGATTAAACCATAAGTGTAATTTACTTGTCCTAGAAACATGAACATGAACAATGCGGCAATATTACTGCCAAAGTTTAAAAACTTTGCGTTCCCCGCTGCTTTTAAAAAATCAAATCCAACCAATAAAAAAGAAAAAATTAAAAATGAGCCTGTTCCTGGACCAAGAAATCCATCATAGAAACCAATTGCAAAAATGGCAATCGTAAAAATAATGAAGTGCAGTACGGACAATTTTTTGGGGGTTGAAATGCTGCCCCAATCTTTCTTAAAAATAGTATAAATAGCAACTGCTGCGAGCATAACCAGCATCAATGGCTTGAGCAGTTCAGGGTTTATTAAATGAACTGTCCACGCACCAAGCATCGAACCGATAAAAGTGAGCGGAAATAATTTATAAACTGACTTTATATCAAGTTTACCTGACCGATAAAACATAAAAGTACTTGTTAAAGAACCTATAGTCGATGCTAGTTTATTGGTCGCTACTGCCCCTGCCGGATTCAGCCCTGTAAATAATAATGCAGGTAATGCGATCAGGCCGCCGCCCCCTACAACCGAATCAATAAATGATGCTAAAAATCCGAAAAGAATCAAAATAATTAATAACGTTGGGTCTAAGTCAAGATGCATTTCATTCAGCCTTCCTTATAGTCACTACTAAAATAGTAACTAATAAATTGCTTATTGTAAATAGGTATTGTAAATTTGAAATATAGGAATGAAAATTGGAGGACGGAAAAAGTGAACGACATTGTGCAACGGCTCAAAAAATTAGGTTTTAACGAATACGAAGCTAAAGCTTATTTATCTCTTGTAAAACAAGGCCCTGTCACAGCCTACCAAGTCAGTAAAGAGTCAGGTGTTCCAAGAGCACGAATTTATGAAGTGTTAAGTAATCTTGTTGAAAAAGGGATTGTCTTGAAGGAAGAAATTAATGATACCACTCGTTATTCCCCTTTGCCCGTTGAAATTTTTTTGCAGAAAGCTCAATCAGAGTGGCAAGCGACTTATACAGAAATAAGTGATTCATTAAGAAATTTAGAAACTTCTGTGGAAAAAATGGACAATCGAGTTATTACTTTAAAGGACTATAAAACAATCATTAGCTATTGTCAGTCATTAATAAAAAAAGCAAAAAGGCGTATTGTTATTTCGATGTGGGACAATATGTATGAGGTATTGAAAGAGGAACTGGCTGCGGTGGCGGCTGATCAAGTCAAGCTACATGGTATTACATTACATGTTGAAAATCCTATTAAAAATCTAGAAACCCATCGCATCACAACTTTTACTGAAACCCCTTCTACAGAGCGTTGGTTTATTTTATCCATAGATTCTAACGAGATGATTTATGGGCCATCAATTGAGGAGCGTAGTGTTGCTTTTTATACAGATGACCCTGTCCATATTTACTTATTAGAGGATTATGTGTGGCATGATGTGCTGGTAAACCGGCTTGTCCGACGCAGCCAAGACGATTTGGACAATTGGATTACCACTGAGCGGAAAGCCTTCTTTATGGAAAAATAAAAATGTTAAAAGGTTAAAGGGGATGCCCCTTTCCTCAGGGAAATAGGCGATCAATCACTTATCATTAAGAAAATACAGCCCTACACGACTGGCAATGATATACGCTGCAAATATTACTATAAATAAATCTTTTTCTTCATGCGAATAATAATAAAAATGTGTACAAAGAGGGGTTTTATTGAAGAAGCTTACGCTACTATCTCTTATTTGTATAATGTTTCTTACCTCATTGGAGAAGCCGCCAAAAGTCGTGCCATTTTTACGACCAATCGTAAGTGGGCTCGCAGAACATACTAATGTCCCAGTTTTATTGCCCACCTATTGGAAGGGACAAAAGGCAAAAAAACATACGTCTGTTATTGTGAAAGCTTATGAAAATGGGTACATGATTTATTTTGTATCCACGGATAAACCTTATCGAGCAAATGACCCGGCGATATATCATCCACCTGAATCAAATCGAGTCGGAGAACTAACCGGAAATGTTGGAACTATGATACCAAGCGACCGACTGAGTGGTTTAGTCTTTTACAAAAAGAAGGGCGGCGCTAAATTATGGATCCAGCCGTGGATTAGGTCGGTCATTTACGCAAAGCGTGGATCGTGGACTATGCATTTTGATGGTGATAACGGAGATGAGCCGTATCAGCAGGCAGATGACTTGTTCAAAGCAATGAAGAAAGTCAACTGGCTAAAAAACAAAGACATTCATGAAGGGTATATCAGCGTTATTGGCACGAGGCTTGATGCATATACTAACATATCTTGGGATACAGGTGATGGATTTGTTTATAAATTTTTTTATAAAGGTCCCATTAAGGAAGCGGTAAAAATCGTCGATAGCCTACAATATGTTGAATAAGCAACTTTATGAATGGCAGCTCTGTTAACAGAGCTGCTTTTTTGCTTGATTCCAAAAGAATGGCAATCATCAAGACGTTCCATTGAGGAAAAATAATAATCTTTGAACTTTGTCTTTCATGATAAATATCTCACTTCTATATAGGTACAGCCGAATAGCTCAGATATTTGTCCACACCCCTTTAATTGGCTGCACTAGCCTTCACTTTTCTTGAAGAATCATTCGCTTGCTTCTTCCAAAATAATGTAAGAACTATTCCCAGGGATAGGATCAAAGTCGCAAAGTAGTATGGGTAGTTGATATCTATATCAAATAATATCCCCCCAAGAATGGGTCCACTTATGTTCGCTAAACTTGTAAACATAGAGTTCATTCCGCCAACGAAACCTTGTTCGTTTCCGGCGATATTTGAAAGGTATGAAGTAACTGCTGGACGGAATAAATCGAATCCTACAAAAACCATAAATGTAACAAGTAAAATAGAGAAATATGAATGAACAACCGTCATTAAAAAGACAAGTATGGCTGATAAAATGAGGCTATATTGAATCAGTTTAATTTCACCCCAAATTCGTGTCAGCCTATCAAATAATATGACTTGGGAAATTGCACCAAGGATTGCTCCACCCGTGATGACTATTGCAATATCGGATGGTTTAAATTGAAATTTGTGGTCCACAAATAGACTAAAGAACGATTCAAAAGCTGCTAATCCAAATGAGGCAATAAAAATTAACATAAACGCAAGGAAATATTTTGGGTCAATAATACGTTGGAACCCAACCTTACCATCTGTGACTTGTTTATTATTATCTTCATTACGATTTGGCTCAGATAATAAAAGGATAGAAAGTATAGCTGCAATAGTACCCAGTGCTCCTGCAAAGAAAAACGGTATACGTGTTCCAAACTCCGCTAAAAATCCACCAATTCCTGGCCCAATAATAAATCCTGTACTAATTGCAGCTGACATATAACCTAATGCCTTCGGACGAGTATCCAAATTTGTAATATCAGCAATAAAAGCTGTAACAGCTGGCATAATAAACGCAGCACTAATTCCACCTAAAAGACGAGAAATAATTAGCATTTGAATATCTTTGCCGATTCCAAATAAAAATTCCGAAATGCCAAAAATAAATAAGCCAATTACAATCATCATTTTCCGACCCCAAATGTCTGCTGCTTTCCCTGCAAATGGCGAAACAATCAATTGAGCAATGGCAAACGCCGCTGTTAAATAACCAACTGTTGTTCCAGTAATGTCTAATTCATTCATCAATGTCGGTAAGACTGGAATGACAAGACCAATTCCCAAAAAGGCTATGAATAAATTCATTAATAATAATCCTAAGGTGACCTTATTATTTTTCATTTTTTACATTCTCCTTAACAAAACTACCTACTGCAAACCACTTCATTTTGTTTATCATTTGTTTACATTTCCCATCCTAGTGTATATAGTTACTATATAGTCAAGGGCGGTGTTGTAAAAAATGGATAAAAAAAATGGCAAGTATTTAAGTACTGGGGAATTTGCGAAGCTTTGTAAAGTAAACAAACAGACACTCTTTTATTATGATCAAATTGGACTTTTGTCTCCCCTATGGAAAAATGAAAAAGGTTATCGTTATTACTCCATTCACCAAATAGAGCTATTTTTTGTTATTGATTTATTAAAGGATCTTGGTATGTCGCTAAATGATATTCAACAATACATGAATAATAAATCGCCTGAAAGTTTTTTATCGCTAATGTATCAACAAAAACAAGAGATTGTGAAAAAGCGTCAGGAGATTGAAATGAAGGAAAAAATGATTGATGCAAAAATAGCATTAATGGAAGAAGCGTCGCACCTTGATTTTCAACAAATTACGCTTAAACAATTACCAGAGGCAACACTTTATCTAAGTAGAAACATTGAGAATATATCTGATGAAGAATTTGTAGAGGTTATTTCAGATTTTATTAATGAATTGAACATATCTCATCTTGATTCAGGATATCCAATCGGTGGTATAACAAAACGGGAGCACGTAATGAAGGGAGAATTCTCTAATTATAGCTTTTTATATATTGAGCAACCGCATCCAAAAGTTGGATATCCCTATTTTCAGGCTGTGAAAGGTGATTTTCTTATTGGCTATCATATTGGGGATGAGAAAACAATACATAAAACCTATAAGCGGCTTTTTTCAGAAATGGAGCGTTTAAATTTAGCCTTAGGAGATTATGTTTTTGAAGAGTATATTTATGATACAGTTGTAATGAATCATAAGGAACATTATGTGACCAAAATTATGATACAAGTGGAATAAAACTCTGGAGGATAATATGAAAATTTATGTTGATGCAGATGCTTGTCCTGTAAAAGATATAATTATCTCTGAAGGTACGAAAGCTGATATTCCTGTAATCCTTGTTACTAGTTTTTCACATTTTTCTAATGCGGAAAATCCAGCAGGAGTGGAAACAATTTATGTTGATTCTGGAGCAGATGCTGCGGATTATCGGATTATGAAGTTAGCAGAAAAAGGAGATATCATTGTTACGCAAGATTATGGTCTTGCTTCACTAGGCTTAGCAAAAGAGTGCACGGTCCTTCACCATACTGGGTATAGCTATACAAATGAAAACATTGACCAATTACTTCAAGCACGTTATTTAAGTGCAATGGCTCGAAAAAGCGGAAAGCGTACAAAGGGACCCAAACCATTTACATCGGAAGATAGAGAGAAATTTAGGGTTCTTTTTAAAAGGGTGATTTCACCTTAATAAGGAACCTGCCATTTTCAAGCAAACCTAAAAAAATAATATTTTTGACAATATCTATTTATACAGTTAAAACTTCTCCCCATTTATTAAATTCTCACTGCTCGTAAATGAAGAAGCAGAATTCAGTTTAGTATTCCCAAATGAATGGACAACAGTTTCATTACGACTGTTGTCCTTTTACATTAATCTCTAACGCGTTCTATTATTCCAAGTTTTCAGCTGATTATATCCCAAAAATGCTATTAAGAACGGATAATGGAGTTTCGTATTTAATGCCAAACTCTCTTCCGGTGTAATAAAACACGGGATTTTTCAAAGCATAGGATAATGATTTTTCTTTTTCCAATTCCTTTTCCAGCTGGTCCAACGAATCTGGCATTTGGCCAATACTACCTGGCTTTCCTTCGCCAATTAACGTCACGGTTACAGAGGCAATTTGCTCTTTTCCTCTCATGATAAAAATATCCCGACCGCCGTCTGAAAAAGCTTTTAGATGAAGATCATCGAAAGAAACTCTAACCTTATCGTTCTTTTTTCGAATCACAAAGCCCCTTTCACGAAAATAATCCTCAAAGCTATCTAAAAATTCCTGAACCTTGCTATGTAACCCAGGTTCAACTATTGTTTGGAATAACTCCTGATTTTGTTCCTTTACATGGTTTAATTCCACTTTCAATTCTTCGATTACTTTACCATTCATGTTCATTCTCCTCGTTCTTTACATTCCAATCTATTGTATCGTGAAACCATTCTTAACGCCATTTTCCATACGCAAACCGCTATAATAGGAATATACCAAACCAAACCACTTATGGAGGATCCACATGGACAAGGAAAATCAGGATTTTCATGAAGAACAGCCGGATTGGGAAGCTCTTTTTACAGAAGAAGAAGCAAAAGAATGGGAAAAGGATAAAGCAAAGAGGAAAAAGCGAAAAAAAATGGCTGCTAAAATCGTCAGTTCATTGCTTGTGTTTGCCATGTTAATCAGCGGATTAGGGATGTGGTTTGATGTCTTTAATCTGCCTGCCATTCATTTTGTCAAGGTGTCTAATCAGCTTTCGAAGAAACCGGAAGTGAAAGAATACAAAAAAGCCGTCGTCACTCTGGAATGGGACGGTGCGAAAGGAACTGGCTTTAATATCGCTCCAGATGGGTTAATTATCACTAATGAACATGTTGTTGAAAAATCGAATCGAGTGAATGTGCATTTTAGCAACGGGGATTCCTTTGCAGGTAAGGTCATTGCCAAACGGCCGGAATGGGACCTTGCCATTGTTGACATTGAGAAGGCAAAAAAACTGCCCGTCCTGTCGATTGCTGTGGAAAAAGAGTGGGAGACTTGGGCGGGTGAGAAAATTATTTTTATCGGCAATCCTTTAGCTTATACGCAGATTGCCAATGAAGGAACCTTCATAAGTCCGGTCCTCGTGAACGGATTGGATATTCCGGTTATGATGATTGAGGCGCCGATTTACAAGGGAAATAGCGGCAGTCCGGTGATTAATCAAGATGGGCAAGTCATCGGAGTTATCTTTGCCACATTGCAAAACCCAGAAATCACCACCAAAGAAATCATTGGTGCAGCCGTTCCCTCCTATTACATTCAGCAGATTATGGAAGAAATTAATAAAGATAATAAGCTGGAGGAACAGTTCTGATGAAGTGTAACCAATTAATCCCTGTGGCCATAATTGACACACCATTAGCAATAGTAGCACTTTACAATGAAACAAAGAACTACAACGCACAATAAAGAAAGGGATTGCCAGCAATCCCTTTCTCTTAACTATAGCCTTCTTTCATTTACTTCCTTTAGCATTCGCCTGTAATGATCTATTTCCAGGAGTAAACCAACCAATTAGAGCAATAGCGACTAATACTCCATAAAAAATCAGCGTCCAAGCTGTACTGTGTGGAAATTCATGATTTAAGATACCAATATCTTCATGTGCCAGGGTGATTACAGCCAGTTTGACACCAACCCAGGCAACAATTACATATGCTGTGGTTTCCAAGGCTGGACGTTTCTCAAGAAGTTTCACAAACCAAGTTGCTGCAAATTTAATCAAGATGAGGCCAGCAACACCACCAATAAGAACAACTAAGAACTGTCCTCCGTCCATACCTCCGAATTTGTCTAAAGGTGAATCTGGAAGACCCAGAGCAAGAGCAACCGCAGCTAGAATCGAATCTATTGCAAAAGCGAGGTCAGCTATTGCAATCTTCCCTACGGTTGGCCCAAAACCTTTGCCTGCGGATTCCTTTTCATCATCCTTGTGGATATTCTCATTTTCTTTGCCGAATCGTGCTTGAATGATGTGCTTTAATCCTAAGTACAGAAGATAAATTGCACCTATTGCCTGTATCTGCCAAACGTTTGCAATAAATGAAATCGCAAATAGTGCAGCAAACCGAAAAGCAAATGCTAAAATGATTCCGTAATTTATAGCTTTTTTTTTCTGATCGTCCGGTAAATGTTTAGCTATAACTGCTAGCACTAGCGCATTGTCTGCAGATAACAATCCTTCTAATCCGATTAGAATTAACAATGCCCAACCGTATTCTAGCCATATTGAATCCATCCATTTCTCTCCTTTCTTTATAATAATCCATCAAGCTCTCTTTCAAGTAACGGTCATGATGGAACTTACAAAATATAGGAAGATTATTCCGTGAGGGCATACCATTTTGGAATGACGGCGAAGACAACATTACCAACCAAGTTACCACCTCGAGTAAAGCAAGGGATACTGAAATCTCTCCTTCTAAAATGGAAAATACCACCGTATTTTTCAATTAGCTTTAAATTGAATGTTGTTCACGCTGTTCCTATTGTATCTTAAGCCTGTCATACGCTTTTGGCGGTGACTCCAACCAACCTTTATCAATTAAGATATTCATGCCATCGTCAACAAATAAGCCTATGTTTATTAGAGTTCTTGCATACAACATATCTATATCTCTTCTTGCTGTTACTGCCAGTGAGTTTCCAAATGACCTTATCTTCATTGCGAACATATCCACTTTATGAAACAGCATTATTTTATCGGAAAAAGGAGGATATGTAGAGGGTGTAACCAAATGGTCTAAGAACGCCGGTGATTGTATGTGTTCAATGTGAAGTTTTTCCTTATACTGCTTTACCGCTTTATCAGTCATGGTTAAACCTCGTTTGAATAAAGCTTTTATTTTTTCATCTTTAACAATCTGATGAAATCCCAATAATAACGCCATACTTGTTGTGTTAGTCTCAATGTTATCCCAAAGATGAATGATTTCTAATGCCTGTAATGGTCGGACTTCTCCAAAATAACCGTTTAAGTAACTTTGTTTATCAATTTTATCAATTCCATCTGGTGTCGGAATGATAGGAGGGTTTGCAATAAGTTTTTTTCCCATTAAAACATTATTAATTTGCCCTAACAAGACAGTTGCACATTGATTACAATAAATAAAGAACTCTCTAATATCCTCCCTCAAAACCAATGGAACTGCTACTGCATAAAGGCTCATACCTGCCTTTGCAGCATATTTTAAATAGTGAACGTAAAATTCATCGGCGTATAAACGTGGGGCACCAAGATTTACATCATCTTTTGTAAATCCACTCGGTATAGGGAAATTATCTTTATTAAAAAATCCTTCGATCCTTTGTATGAAATCCTTTGATAAGGCCAAACCATTTTCTAATAGCGTCTTAATTTCTTCGTCCTCGCAATGCTGAAGAAAATAACTTAAGATTTGAATCGACATACTGTTTCCCGTATAGGTAGCCCAAAGTTTACCCATTTCAAACGTCGTTAAAGGCTGGGTCTCATCAATTGAATATGAACTAAAATTGATTGGCTTCATTACATTCATTGGATTTAAATCTTTATCGGTGGTCATAACTAATCTCCTTTTCCCGCATTTTCGCTTATGATTTCCATTGGGGAATAGTTTAATTCCAACAGATTCTACCTCTAACTTATCATGGTAATTTGAGCAACACAGCAAGGTCGTTCCTCCATGCGCTTTAGTGCTTATGTATCCAATTTATTGAGCATGAGAACCGTCCCCATGCATCACCAAGAGAATTTATAGGTTTTTATTCCGTTTCCTACTTGATAGGTTGTAACTGTTACTGGTTTTCCTGCAATGTTTTGTTCTATATACCTCTTTACGTAGTTCCCTACGAAGTTTTCTTCTGCGCTTTCTACTCCGTATACGTATAGTTTATGACTATTGAGATAGTCTGTGTTCGTTGTTAATGTCCAGTGTCCACTATCTACATATTCTTTAAATAGTTGTTGTTGGGTCTTTTGGGGAACTACTGGCTGTGGTTCAACTGGCTTTTCAATTGGAGCTGGTTGTTCGGGTTTTTGTTCTATTACTTGTGGTTTTGGCTCTTCTACTTCCGGTTTTTGTTCTGTTTGTGGTGTTTGTATTACTTGTGGTTTTGGATGTTCTACAGGTTGATTTTCAGGCTTTTGAGTTAATTGTGGTGTTTGTTCAACTTTCTTATTTTCCTCTTGCTTTGGTTGCTGTGTTTGATTATTATTGGTTGGCTGTTTATTTTGTTCTACTGGTTCAACTGGTTTTACTTCTTTAGCCTTGTCAATCTTATCAACTTTTACTTCTACTTTTTCTTTCTTTGGTTCCTTTGAGCTCTTCTCTTGTGTTGCTGTTTTACCACAACCAGTTAATAATCCTAATGTTAAGATAACTGATAGTAATTTTTTCATGATGTTTCCTCCATTTAAGTTCGGACTATTTTATTTTTCTTCATCTTGTTCGTTAGTATTCCGAAAAGAAGGTAACTATCAAGCCGATCAGGTACTACGCTTATTACATTATCCGCAATTACATCATCACTCCGCCCGAAAACAATAAAAAAAGCCACCCTAACGGTGAACTGCCCCGCTCAAGTAGACAGTGGAATTTTAAAAAATAAACTAAGCGGCTTTACCTCTCGATTCCAAAGAGCTAAAGCCGTTTAGGCTAAGAATTTTATAATATCACGCCCGCAAAGTTTCCCTTCAACACTTGTTTCTCATTCTGATTAGTACATAAGAAAGATGCTATAATGGCGGTTCTATTATTATCTTGCTTATCAAACTGCTCAATTGTTACTTCACAAATAATGGTATCCCCCGTAAATACAGGTCTTAAAAACTCAAAATTCATCGTACGAGCGAGTACATTGTAATCTCCGCCAACCTTTGTCGGTAATGTAGCAGTTAACAAGCCTTGAACTACAAGTCTCCCCTGTTCATCTGGAGTAATATGATGATTCCCTTCATCCATCGATACTTTTGTAAACATTTCAACATCTTCTTGTTTGAATGTCCGTTCAAACTTAATTACGTCTCCTACTTTTGTTGCCAATCTGGTCTCCCCCTTGAATTTAATACTAATATCAGTATAGATAACTCGGAAGATTCAAACAATTGTTATCATGTTTTTTTTCGATTAGTAATATAGCCATAAGAGAAAGGCCCAGATATTTGTCCACACCACGATTAAAAACAAATCATATTTTATTGTAGAAGAAAACGGTAGAAAGGATGATAAAAGCATTATGGAGTTTGAGAAAGAACACAAGCCTCCACAGGATGATGGCGATCCCTTTACAAATCTAATGTTCGGGAAGAAACGAAGAGCCCGCGAAGAAGAAAATACGAATCCACCAGATGAATTACCAGACCACCATGAATCTTCCCATGCCCCCCAAAGAGACCCTTGGTTGTTTGGGGCAAACAGTACCCATAATCCGCCACATATTCACAACCAGTACAACCAAATCGAACATCTTCTTAACCAAGTAGATATCATATTGCTCATGGAAACCGTTGATGAGGCAGTTAAAACCTATAAACTATATCAACCCATATTTAAGGACGTTTCAACTTACCTGAGAAAATTCTTTAAGAAGTGAACTATAGACCTTCGTCCGAATAAGGTTCGGTTCCCTTACCCTTTTAAGTTTTCAATTTGTTTCCTATTTTGTTTTTCTTATTGGATTGTTTTATTGTGTCCACCAATAAATATAGGAAAGGTATGAACTCCAAAAAGTATAAAAAAGCAGCCCATGCCTGGTAAAGGAAACTAGTTAGTTCTGCAGTTCCGCTTGCTGTGTTTATCGATAATGCAACCATAACTGCTGCTAACGAAAACGTCAGAGGGCGGTGATCTTTTAAATGAAATAGATGGGCAAGAATTTGAACAGAAATAGTAAAAAAAACGGTCACTTTTAGAAAAACCATGGTTGCCCAAATCGAAATTAATAAATGATCCAAGTTTTGAATGAAATCAGCGATTCGAATGTAGCGAATCATCTCTATCATCGGATAGGTAAGATGACTAGATAAATTCGGACCAAAAAGTAATAATAGCCAAATAATATTTTGTCCAATAAATAGAGCAGAAAAAAAAGTCGCCCACATGATTGACTTTAGTGTTTTATGCTTTTGAGTTAAATATGGAAATATAAAGAGTAAAATAACGACTTCTCCAAAAGTTGGAACTGTCTGGAAGCTGCCGATAAAGATTCCTTGTCCGCTATGGTTCGTAACAAAAGCAATCCAGCGGTCCCATTGTAATTCCTTACCAATAAAAATCGCATTTCCAATATTCCCTAGAATCACAAGATAAAATAGGCCTTGGGCAATCCGGAATAAATTTTCAAAGCCTAAACGTGCTGTGACCGCTACAACCATTCCAAACATGCAGCCAACCGCCCAATTAGGTGTCCTTGGGAGATAGGTCTGCACGATGAAATCTTCATATTCTCTTAAAATGATTCCACTAATTTGCAGGAAGGATACGAAAAAAAACACCATAATTGGAATATGAATCCATTTGGGAAGAATCTCACTACCATAGTGGACGAAAAATTCATTTGGTCTTCGGGTCGCAAGTTTTATGACAAAATAGGCTAGAATAACTCCTGCTATACCGCTAATATAAATAACGAGCACTGAATCGTATTGAGATAGGTAAATCAGTTGACTCGCTGCAAATCCAACCAATGTGGAGTAATAATAAAGAATGAAAAAAAGCATTAATTGATTTTGAGTGATCTGTTCTGTCTTCAAAGGAGTCCACCTAACCTAAAATTTTCTGTTGAATCGGTTCAAAAAGGAACTGAATCATATCACTTGGACTGGGCATATGCTCAAATAAGACAGTAGAAAGGCAATAAATAAAGGAAGCCCCTATGATCCCAAATACAATCCAATAGGTTCTTTTTTTCCGTTTTTTACTTTTTAAATACGTCCACTCATATCCAAAGATAATGAGAAATCCGATAATAATTAAAATCATAAACTTTTTTCCTTTTCCCAGAATGAATTGTTTTCAGCACCTAGTCTTTTAATATGCAAATCAACCTGAACATTCATTTTTACTTTTTCATGATAAGATTCGGGCCAATCTTTTTTAACCATTTTCCATATTTTTGGTTTGTGCCAGGATAAGTATTCACTGAATTGGAAAACATCCGCTTTTACCTCTTGAGAAGCCTTTAAAGTGGCTTTAATCCTATTTCGGATTTGCTTTTCAGCTTCATGCTCAAGTTGCGCTATTTGGTTTTCATTTGTTAAAGTCATATTGGATTGAGATTCAGAAATATTCCCTTCCGCTTTTATACCCACATTAAAAGTGAACGGTTCTTTTTTAGAAGGGCGGATCTTTGTATGGGCGTCCGTGACTAATAAACTGATTAACTGTTGGTCGGCCGGAGCTTTTATAGTTACTTCGGCACCTTTTATCAGGTTGCGAAGCCAGAACGCTCCTCGGCCCACTTCTGTGTCTACTTTCCCTACCATTTTATAATTATGAAACAATGCCATCTCCCCAGGAGAGACAAAAAGCCCCTCTTTCCCGCCTTCACTAAGCATTTTTATCGTTTTCTTTGATAAAAGGCCGACAATCATATCACCGCTAGTTGTTTCAAGGAATTCCTTTGGTGTTGCATTGACCGTCACCTTTCTTTGCGCAAATGATATGGGAATGGAGGTTGGAAATCGTTCAAATATCGGAGTCAATTCTTCGATATCTTTTGCTTTTCCTGGTGCAATTAATAAAGTTTGATTGATATTCAAATTTGGTTCACGGAGAACAAATTCCAAAATACCCCTTATACCTTCCCTTGCCATTTCTTCGCTGATGATAATAATCCGCGTATGCCCCCAGCTAATATTTCTGGTCAGGGTAGCCTGTATTTTTTTATAGGCTTCCGTAAACGTTTTTCCAGTTGCAGTTTGAAGCGAATATGGTTTTCCTGTTGTACCGGCACCGCCGAGATCACTAGGGACAAGGCGATTTGGCAGGGAAAAAGATAGGCTTATCTCCATTTTGCCATTTGCGGCTTTATCAACGTAGATGCCGGAGACAAAAGCGCGTTCATTCAGTTCAAATTGGGACCAGCAGCCAGTTAAAAAACAAGGGCATAACACGATGAGCCATTTAAGTTTTTTCATTAATCTTCATCCTCCCCTATTATGGATTTCTCAATGTTGGAGCGACTACGATCATTTGACCCAGAAAAGGAGGGACGGCGCTGCATCTTCCACCATGGAGCGCGGATGAAAATATCTTTTAAATCGCTAGTTCTAAGCGGCGCTGTTGGTGAAAGATAAGGCATTCCAAACGAACGTAAGCTTACGACATGAATATAAATTAAAATAACACCAATCATTAAACCGAATATTCCAAATGTGCCCGCTAAAAACATAAGGGGAAATCGAAGCAAGCGGACGGAAAATCCTAAATCATAACCCGGTATGACGAAGGAGGCAATCCCGGTAATCGAAACAATGATCACCATAATGGCAGAAACGATTCCTGCCTGCACAGCTGCTTGGCCGATGATAATTGCACCTAGGATCCCAATTGCCTGCCCCACCGCTTTTGGAGTACGAATCCCTGCTTCCCGTAAACCTTCAAAAGCCAGTTCCATCAATAAGGCTTCCACAATACTTGGAAACGGGACATTTTCCCGTGATGCAGCAACACTTAATAACAAACTAGTAGGAATCATTTCCGGATGAAAGGTGGTAATCGCTATATAAAAAGATGGAAAGGTCAGCGAAACGATTAACCAGCCATAGCGGAGCATGCGGATAAAACTGGTAAGAAAATACCGTTGATAATAATCTTCAGCAGCTTGGAGAAACATGTAAAAATTTACAGGTGCAATAAGCGGAATGGGGTCACCATCCACAAATATAACCACCCTTCCTTCCAGCAAGGCTGCGGCCGCCACATCCGGCCGTTCTGTTTTTTGTGATTGCGGAAACGGTGATAGGGGCCGATCGTCAATACACTCCTCAATATAGCTGCTCGCTAAAACGCCATCGATTTTAATCCTGTTTATTCTTTGTTTCACTTCTGCTATTAAATCATCTCGACAAAGCCCCTCAATATAGCTAATAATGACCTTTGTTTTTGTATACTTTCCGATGACAAGTTGTTCCATTTTTAAGGCAGGGGATTTTATTCTTCTGCGAACCATGGTGACATTCGTATGGATATCCTCCAAAAATGCCTCTCTTGGCCCCCTGATGACATTTTCATTCGTGGTTTCACTACCGGTTCGCTTTTCAAAGCTTGTTAAAGGAAAAGCGATCATCCGACTGTCGCCCTCGAAAAAAACAATAATTTTTCCATCTAAGATGTATTCTGCTGCTTCCTCCATATCAGAAAGGATGGTGGTACACATTGTGCTGATCGCCTGTAAATCCAGAATTTTATGAATCAATTCACTTGGTGATGAAGTAAAATGGGGTGAAACAATATATTTTAACACTTGTTCATCAAATGTTTGCTGATCCACCATACACTGCAAAAACACAATGCCGCAGCGCGTCTGATTGGCAGTTAATTCGTGAAAGGTGATGTCAATACTTTGCTGGAAGGTTTCTTTAAACCATTCCATTCGCGTATCAAAATCTGCCCCTAAAAAAACCTTTTTATTTTCCTTTTGGGTTTGCTGCAACCCTTTCAATTTTGAAAAAAACGACATCCTTCTCACTCCACGAACTTTTTGTTAGGATTCCCCTTTTTAGTTAAAAGTATTTTCTAACATAAAAAAACGGAGAATTAGTTGATTCTCCGTTTTTGCTTCAAATAATATGTTATTACATAAACCTTTATTTAATTAATCCTTTTTCCTTTAGAAACTCTCTGGCTACATCTCTAGGATCCTGTTTATCTAAATCTACTTTGGCGTTCATCTCTGCCATATCGTTTTCAGATATTTTTCCGCCTAGCTCATTGATAATTCCTTTTAGCTTAGGAAACTTCTTCAATGTATCCTCACGAACGATTGGAGCTGCAAAATAAGGGGGAAAGAATTTTTTATCATCTTTTAGAACTCCAAGGTGATAACGGACAATTCGTCCATCTGTCGTATAGGCAGGAATAACATCTACTTTCCCTTCTTTTACAGCAGCATACATTAGATTTGGGTCTAGACTTCTATGTTCTTTGAAGTTAAGCCCATACGTTTCAATCATTGGATCATAGCCGTCTTCTCGTTCATAAAATTCAGTGGGGCCTCCAAAGCTCAGCTTGGATGATTGAGGTGCCAACTCAGAGTCGGTCTTTATCCCCAACTGATTAAATTTTTCCCGATTTAAGGCAAGTGCATACGTGTTCTGAAAACCAAAAGGCTTGAGCCATTCAATCTGGTATTTTTCATGGTAGCCCTTTTTTACTTTGTCATAAACTTGATCAGGGCTTAACTGGGGATTATACTTTTCTTTCAAGATGGTCAAAAGACCTGTTCCAGTATATTCAACATACATATCAATATCGCCTTTTTTAATCGCTTCCGTTAAAATCGGTGTTTCTCCGAGGCCCTCTTCCACCTTCATTTTATAATCGGTTTTTTCTTTCACATATTCAGCAACGATATACGGAAGAATGTACTGCTCTGTCCACTTTTTCCCTGCAATAACAATGGTATCATTGGAATTTCCTCCCCTTAAGCCAAAGAAGCTAATCAGAATCGCTACAGGAATGATAATAAAAAGTGCTTTTTTCCAAGGGATATTTTTCCTTTTTTTAGGGTCTGATGCGATTTCAAACCTTTTAAGAATTACATCTATAACAATTGCCAAAATGGCTGCTGGTATGGCACCTGCCAAAACCAATTCATTCCGGGTGGTGGACAATCCCCTATAAATGATATCCCCTAGTCCGCCGCCACCAATAAAAGCAGCCAGCGTAGCGACACCAATCGTAAGAACAGTTGCTGTACGTAGCCCTGCCATAATAATCGGGAGAGCCAATGGGAGCTCAATCATTCGTAAGATTTGGTTTTTGGTCATTCCCATTCCACGTCCTGCTTCCACCGCAGATTGGTCCACGGAGAGAATTCCCGTATAAGTGTTTCTTAATATAGGAAGCAATGCATAAATAGTAAGGGCAATAATCGCTGTGATATTTCCTATTCCAAAAAAGGGAAGCAAGAATCCGAACAAAGCAAGACTTGGAACCGTTTGAAACACGGAAGCAATTCCTATTATGGGCTCTGCTATTTTCCTTCTCCTAGCAATAAAGATTCCGGTAGGGATGGAAATCAGCGTCGCAATCAGAATGGAAACAAGTGATAAAAATAGGTGCTGCTGCAGTGCTTCAAAAATTTCAGTCCATCGTGTGCGAAAGGTATCAATCATTAACTGAAACATGTTTTCATTGCTCATTCACAACATCTCCTTCTCCAGGTGATACAGTTTTCATTCCTGCCAACCCTCTCATCATGCTGGAGCGAGTAATGAGCCCAACTAGTTTTCCGTTTTGAAGAACAGGTATAGAAGTTACTCCTTTAGCAAAGATTTCAGCTACTTCTTGATAAGGACAATCTGCCTCGACTGTGAAGTAATCCTTGTTGATAATATCCGCTAAGGTTTTGTTTTCATCGGTATAATACCGTTCTACATGATCCAGAGTTGCAATACCAAGCAGATCACGGTCATTCGTCGTAACAAGCAAGCTATCTACTTTATAAGTCATCATCGTATTTAAAGCCTGGGCAAGTCCTCGGTTTGGTTTGGCAGTGATTACTTTTTTAATCATTAAATCGTTGGCAACTGGATGAGCGTATTTTCCAACCTGCAACCGATCTTCCCCAATAAATCCTCTTATAAATTCATTTTTTGGATGGCGAAGAATCTTTTCAGGAGTATCAAATTGCAGGATTTCCCCATCCTTCATGATCGCAATTCGATCAGCTATTTTAATGGCTTCATCCATATCGTGAGTCACAAATACAATTGTTTTCTTAATACTTTCCTGGAGCCGAACCAATTCATCTTGCAGCTGTTCCCTGCTTATCGGGTCGAGTGCACTAAACGGTTCGTCCATCAGGATAATCGGGGGTTCAGCAGCTAAGGCGCGAATGACCCCTATACGTTGTTGCTGCCCGCCGCTTAATTCTGATGGAAATCGTGATTTAAAAGCCTCAGGGTCAAGTCCTACCAGGTCAAGCAGTTCATCCACCCTTTTCGTGTATCGCTCTTTTTCCCACCCTTTTAAACGTGGAACCAGGGTAATGTTATCTTCAATCGTCATGTGTGGAAGAAGACCAATTTGCTGGATGACATATCCAACGTTTCTTCTAAGCTGTACAGGGTCCTTTTCTGAAATATCTTCCCCATTAATAAGAATCTTGCCCTTTGTGGGCTCAGTCAAACGGTTGATCATTTTCATGGTCGTTGTCTTTCCGCAGCCACTTGGACCAATTAACGTTACCAATTCTCCCTTTTCAATATGAAAGTTGATATCTTTTAAAGCCTCAAATCCATCCGGGAATTTCTTATATACATGTTGAAAGGTAATAATAAATAACCGCCTCCATTCCTCTGATTTATAGCCTTTTTCTTTTTAAGTAAATGACCTTTAATATTAGGTATGAGATTTTCGTTAAGTTAGAATCCAACTTTCGAAACATCTTTTCTTGATAGAGTTAAAGATCATTTAAGCTGTATCCGTCCAAGGAACTAAGTCGTTGCATTCCATTAAGGAAAGTCATGAAATAGGAGAAGAGAACGAACTATTAAGTGTATTTAATTACCACGATCAACCCAATTATGAAAAACTCCCTGGGCTCATTGAGGCCTTAAAAATAATATAGAATGCAAAAAAGCAGAGAGTTAATTGATTCTCCGCTTTTTTGCATTCTAATTTGTAAATGTACTAGTAAATCTATCCTGCTTTCTCAATTAAGCAGTTTTTCTCCCATGTTTCATATTCTTTAAATGCATTCCAGCTCAACCATGATACAAGGATTCGTAACTCATTTGGTCCAACATACCAGTATTCCCAACGCTTCTTTGCTGAATTCTGATAAATACCTGTTTTGTATACATAATGCATGTGAAAACCACTCCTTGTTCAGTTAGTATTTAAATAATTTTCTGAAAATTTATTATTAATATTAAAATTCTCCAATTATCTAAAAACTCCTGCTAAAGCGATTTCATTTTTTAAAACAGTAAAATAGTATTAGAACCTCATTTATGTAGATGTAGCTCTATTGTTTATTATTTAAAGGCAAAATGACTTCAATGATGGTCCCATTTTTATCGCTCCAAAACTGTAAACTTCCGTTATGATTCTCAATGATTTGCTTAGAAATCATTACTCCTAATCCAGTTCCGCCTTCTTTTGTTGTAAAAAATGGTTGACCGATTTTCTTCAGAATATGTTTGGGGATTCCTGTTCCTGTGTCTTGAATGGTTATTTTTGCGTTATTCTTACCGTGCTTCTTTATTTCGATTATAATGGTTCCACCATTCGGCATGGCTTCGATAGAATTTTTAAAGAAATTAATGAAGACTTGTTTTAATTTGTTCTTATCACAGCTGATAGTTAAATTACCGATCTGATTAGCGAATTCTATTTGGATATTTTGCATAATAGCTTGGGTGTCAATTAAGGTTTTTACTTCTTGAATTAATGTATTTAGGTTTTCTTCATTAAATTTTACATCCTGTGGTTTGGCAAGAATCAATAGCTCACTTAGAATGATTTCAATCCTATTTATCTCACTTTTTATAATTTCCACGTATGTTGAATTGTCTAACGGCACTTGCATTAATTGCAGGAAACCTTTTATCGCTGTAAGTGGGTTGCGGACTTCGTGGGCAATCCCTGCAGCTAATTGTCCAGCTATTGATAGTTTTTCAGAATGAAGAATGAGCTCTAGGGTTTTTTTCCTTTCCGTAATATCCCGAACAATAAGGTGCTGAGCAGACTGACTTTGGAAAAAAGTTGGGATTCCTTTTATTTCAACATCCAATAGAGTACCGTCAAAACGCTTAATTTTATACTCAGTGAAATCGGTTGTCTCACCATTAAATACCTTTTTTATTCTTCTTTTTGCTTTATTACGATAATTGGAATGAATATATTTCATTATGGAAGTATGAATAATCTCTTCAGAGCTTGATGCGCCCAATAAGGAAACGCCTGTTTCATTAATAAATAATATTTTGTCGTTCTTGGCGATTAAGACGGTATCTGGGGAGTTTTCAATCAAATTTCGAAATGCTTTTTCTCGACCCCAGAGTTCCTCTTCTGCTTTTACTCTTTCCGAGATATCCCGAAAAACACTGACTACCTCTAATATTCTTTGTGTATCTGAATTAACAATTGGCTTACATATCGCCTCCAGCCATATAAGACTTCCATCTTTTTTGATGAATCGGTAGGACCCTCTATTATACCCCTTAAGGTTATTTAATAACTTTTCACGTTCTAAAAAAGCTTTTTGCACATCCTCTTTATAAAATAATGATGATAGTTGTTGTCCAATTATTTCATCTTGTTCAAATCCAAGAAGATGCTTGACAGCGGGGGATACATATAGAATAGTTCCTAACAGGTTTGTGTTTACAATGATATCAAGAATATTATCTGTTAATACTCGGTGAAATTCTTCAATTTGTCTTACTTCTGCCCTTGCTCTTTTTAACTCGGTGATATTTTTTATAACTGCATATAATCCAACTATTTTATCGTCTACGCTTATTGGAATATTCGTGATATTTAAATCAACTGTATGACCCTGTTTGCTTATCATGAAGCAGTCAAAGTTTTGGACCTGTCCTAATGTAGTTTTATGAAAGTAATGGAAAATCTTATCCAAACTTTCAATGGGGAAAAGTGTTTGAAATTTCATTAGGAGAGCCTCTTCGAATGAATAACCTGAAAGTTCCTCATAGGATGGGTTTACTAGAAGAATATTGCCCTCTAAATCTAAGACCATGATTGCATCTTGATTACCATAAAACCGTGTTTTATTGCTGCTAACCCATTCGTCTAAATATTTATTTAATAAGAACCGCTTTTCACTTTTTATTCCCTCAACAGGACTGTTCATATCTCTATATCAGTTCCTTTCCCCTTTTGATACAAAAAAAAGCCAAAATAGGAGATTCCTATCTTGGCTTGTGTCTAGCTCAATCAAATTGTCTAACTCACCTTCACCTTTAAGCTTATGTAGTTAAACAAAACAAAGACCGTTTTGGGTCCTTTTCCAGTGTTTTCAAGAAAGGTTTTCCAATATAACTGGGAAATCTGTTTGAATATGTTTATTTTCCAAGCCAATCTTCCTTAAGATAAAAGCATTATATCTATTATCCGATTTTATTATAAATTCAATTGGATGAATATTCAACTGATTAACATCCCTTATTTATTAATAGTTCGATGCTAGCAATCTCCAAATATGTAACCCACAGTTTGCGCATTTGCCTTTAAGTGGCAAAATTCCCCTTCAATATGCATAGATGAAACTATATTTGTAAAGCCTTTCTAGTATGAAATATGATGGAGGAAATTGTGTAAATATGTTTTCATTTCGCGGAGATGCCCATAAAATTTACCTAAAACTAAAAAAGGCATGGAATAATGAACAATCATTTCAATCAGTAAAAGAAATTCACCAAATAGAACAAATTCAGAACTTTTACCTTTCGATTGATAGCCCAGCATTAAAAAAAATATATTTAAGTATGATAAAAGAGAAAAATGGCTCCGGCATCATTCCGATCCTTGTATCTTCTGGTCCGTGGCTATTGCTTCTATTTTCAGAGCAATTACATAAATTTCTCTTCAAAGAAGGAAGTGTACTTTGGGTATACTTTGTTTTGGCCTACGCATTCATACTCACCATAAGCGTGATTTTGCATTTTCATGAAAAATCCTGGGCCTCTGTTCATATCGAAATTATCCAAGAAATTTTACAAGAACGAAAAGAGAAATCCCAGGTAAAAAGCTGTTAAAAAACAGACCCTCATTTTGATGATTGGCTTTTTTATAGGTTATTCCTATATAAATATCCCACTGAAAAAATAAACCCTGTAATGAAAGAACTAATGGTTATTTCAGATAAGCCGGTCAAGAAGAAAGATATTAAACTGCTAAAGAAGGTAAAAACGAGCCATTTTATAGAGGATGGAAGCTGCTTAACCATTCGCATTCACCTCGTTTGATCCATTTGTTTTCCAATAATAGTCTGCAAGTATTTCTGCAAATACATCGATGGTGTTATGCAGCTCATTCAAATTATTATCTACACCACCAACTTCGAGCAGCATAGCCTTATTGGATAGGTCTTGATTATATACGCCGTTCCCATCCTTATAGGTTTTTAAGAATACCCCTCTGCTTATTCCTGGATACTTTTTTTCTAACTCTCCATTCAGAGCTTTGGCCACTTCCAGATTTTCTAGATAATTTTTGTTTTCTTTTCCTACTACAAAATAGAGCCTTGCATAGCTTTTACCATTAATCGTTTTAGTAGTGGTCTCTTTCCCGAGTGAATCACGATGAATGTCAATAAAATATTTAAATTGATTGTTATTGGCTGCGGCTGCTTCGACAATCTCTCGGGATTCTACATATGCTTTTGTTGATTCCCATCCCTTTTTCAGCAATTCTTGTGTCATATTGGTTTTGTCTTGCTCCACGCCGATACCTTTACTCATTAAATCTTGAGCTAATCGATTGCCTAGCCCAATGACATTTACCCTTTCATCCGAGCTTATGGCATCGTCAGGTGTTTTGGCATCTTTTAAAACGGGGAGGAATGACTCCCAGCTATGGGATTGATAAATAAATACGGTTTTGTTTTCAGGATTTTGAAGCTGCCCATCATCGTTTGGTTGATTTTCTTTTAATTTCTCTTCAGATGCTTCTCTCTCCTTTAATAAAGCCTTATTTGGAGGAGCCGATTCTTTTGGAAGGTTCCTTAGGTTCGTCCCCTCCCCTGCAACGACGATTTCTGTTTCATGCATTCTTAATCCAGGTATTTCATTTCCTAAGTACGTTCTAATATCTGTTGGTTTGATGGTGGTTGCTATTTGGAATGCTACATCTGTTATTTTTGGGATGGTAAAAACGGGAGTATTCACTTTTAGGAAAAAGGAATGATTCTCTGCTTTGAAAAATTGAACAAAGAGTTTTTCTCCATTTAAGATTCCAATAGAATTACTCATTTTAAGGGAAGTAATATTTACATGTAACACAACAACCAAAGAAATAGTGAAAAACATTAATAGAACTACTAGTACAGAACGATAAATAAATTTTAGTGGGAAGAGTTTTAGCGGATTCAATGGAAAACCTCCTTATCTCATGTGTATGAGTTAATAAGGAGTTTAGGAGGAAAAATAGAGTTTTTTATTATTACAAAATAGTTACTCTTATTACAGCTGTAAAAAGTAAAAGCCAGCACCTTTAAAGGCCAGCTGACTTTTTAGTGATATCACACAAATTTCAATTACCATGTCATTCTCCTTCTGTATATGCTTCCGATGTTTTATCTTTGCACTCCCAGCATTCCGCACGATTTCTCTCCATAACTGACAATTCCTCACCACATGAAATGCAAATATCCATCAATCATGTCCCCTTTCCAATATTTTGCCCTTAAAAACCACCAACTTCATTTAGCACCTATTGTAGTTACATTATATTCTGAAAATTAGAACATGCATATTTTAATTATGTTACAGATTCATTTCATAGTATTTTCTTACCATTTAATAAAATCCTTTTAATCTTTTTAAAATTGGAATATTCTGTAAAAAAATTCAGATGTAAGTCTAATCGAAAAACCCTCTAAATATAATTTTGTGTATATCCTTTTTTTGGAAAGGGTGTGGTAACTCTGAAAAATTATATTTGCGAGACTTGCGGTGTTCAGTATGAAAGTTCAATGGAAGAACCGGAGCAATGTACGATTTGTAATGAAGAAAGGCAGTATGTAAATCCAAATGGGCAGTCGTGGACCACGTTGGAGAAAATGGTTAATGAAGGCTATCAAAACAGGTTTACTCTTGAGGAAGAAGGTCTATTCAGCATAACCACAATTCCAAAGTTCGGAATTGGCCAAACCGCTTATTTGGTTAAAAGTGAAGGCTTCAATGTATTATGGGATTGTATCACGTATATTGACGAATTGACCATAAAAAAGATAAAAGAATTAGGTGGACTCCAGGGAATTGCTCTTTCCCACCCTCACTATTACTCTGCACAAGTTGAATGGGCAGAGCGATTCGATGTGCCGATTTATATACATGAGGATGATAAGGAATGGGTCATGAGGCCGAGCGATAAGATCCTTTTCTGGTCAGGTGAATCCCTTGAATTGCATAAAGGGGTCATAATTCACCGTCTAGGCGGTCATTTTAAAGGCGGGGCTGTTTTAGAATGGCTAGATGGGAATAAGCAAAAGGGAATTTTATTTTCAGGTGATATCATCCAAGTTGTCGCCGACAAAAACTGGGTTAGTTTTATGTATAGTTATCCTAATCTGATCCCACTGCCTGCATCTACAGTGTGTGAGATGGCTAATATCGTAAGTGAATTGAAATTTGACCGATTGTATAATGCTTTTCATGGGATAGTCAAAAAAGATGCCAAAATGGCGGTTCAGAAGTCAGCGGACAGGTATATCGATGCGTTAAGTGGTACGTTGTTTGATACTTAAACTGTTCTTCTTTGGCTCTTTTCTAAAAGAGTGTTGCAATAAGGAATCGCAAATAAAAGGGCTGAATTCGTAAATAACACTCGGATAATCGTAAATAACAGGGGCGAATTGGCAAATAACTCGGAAAATCGTAAATAAAAGGTTGAATTCGCAAATAAAACTCAGAAAATCGCAAATAAAAGGGCTGGATTCACAAATCCTCTTTTTCAAAAAAACAAAACCTCAAACTCTAGATAGTTTGAGGTTTTGAATAGGATTAAAGTGCCCCCATCCCGCCATCAATACGGTATTGTGCACCAGTTATAAATGCACTATCGTCTGACGCTAAGAATAAAACTAAATTAGCAATGTCAGCTACTTCTCCGTACCGTTGAAGAGGTATGCTTTTGGCAAATTGGTCTTTTGCACCTTCCGGGTTTTCCGGACTAAATCCAGATTCTAAAGAACGCATCATTCTCGTATTAACAGGCGATGGATGAATGGAATTTACTCGGACGTTCGCTCCCGCCGCCTCAAGTGCAGCAACTTTGGTTAAGCCTATTACCGCATGTTTGCTTGTGACATATGGTGCAACACCTGGTGTTCCTCCGAGTCCCGCTACAGAAGATGTATTAATGATACTGCCGTAACCCTGTTTCGTCATAACAGAAAGAACGTGCTTTAATCCTAAGAAAACACCATTCACGTTAACGCGCTGGACTTTTTCAAAATCCTCAAGGGACGTTTCTATGATTGGCTGAACTTTCCCTTCAATTCCTGCATTATTAAAGAAAATGTCGATTTTCCCGAAACGGTCAACCGTTTGTCCAACATAATTTTGGACGTCTGTTTCCTTTGAAACGTCTGCTTGGACAATAAGTACATCGCCAAATTGACTCAGTTCCGCTTTAGTCTGCTCAAGGGATTCTAGCAGCAAATCAACTAGAACAACCTTTGCACCTTCTTGTAAAAAACGTTTGGCCGTTTCCTTACCAATTCCGCCTGCCCCACCTGTAATTAGCGCAACTCGATCATGTAACTTACTCATCTCATTTCACCTTCCTATATTCAATGGGTTTTACAAAATTTAGTAACACCACATGTCCATTATAACTTTTTTCAGACAATTACTAATATTGAAATTGCAGAAATAAGTGACAATTTATTGAATACTAGTCTATTTAATTACTAGAATAGGTCCAAACCAAAAAAATTCAACCAAAAGGCAACTTAAAGATAAATTGTTAGCATATAATGATTGCGGGTGATGGATATGGATCGTTATCTCGAACAAACATTTGAAATTAGGTTTTTGAAAATCGGGATTATCGCCAATGCGGGAATTGTGCAAATTGGTACGGGGTCGTCTGCAACGATTCCAAAAACTACTCCAGTCGGTTATACGACAATCGGAGGGACCTTAGCTCCTCTTTTGGCACCACCGTCTGTTCCATTGCAGGCACCGGTACGTGATGTTTCAAAAAGGTTGTAACCTGAGAAAAACTCCTCGGGGAATCGAATAAACTAATCATTTAATCCCTTACCATCCAGAATTTGCTGCATATATTTTTCAATCCTCGACTCCCGAGTTTTGGATTGTTTGGGTTGAGAGAAATACAGTATGTACGCTCTTTTCCGCCCCGGAGTTAATGCTTCAAAAGCCGTTTTTAAAGCAGGCATTTCAGCGAATTTTTTTTGCAGTTCTTCAGGAATGTTGTATTCTGTAGTCTTTTTAAAGTTTACTTCCAAACCGCTTTTTTCCACTTCAATGGCTTCATGAATATAGGCTTTTAAAATGGTTTCCATTTCAACGATTTCCTGAACATTAGTAAACCGAATTTGGCGCGCTGCCTGTACATTCTCCGTTTGTTGGATTAGAATGCCATGGGGGTCCTTCAGCAAAGCACCTTTGTGAAACAGGAACGCACAATATTCTTTAAATCCATGGATTAAAACGATGTTTTTATTCTCAAATGTGTAACAAGGGTGCATCCACTTAAATTCTTCGGTCAACTCATCACAGTCAAGAACGATACCTCTTAACTTCTCATATTCTTCTTTCCACTTTTTAGCTTTATTTAAAAATTCATCAACCTTAGGATTCAATCTACTATTTGTCATCAAGGGACACTCCTCTAGTCCTGATCAAACCACAGTGGATCCTTGTTATCGATGTCGCCATTATAATTAATTAGAATCTCATCCCCAGCTTTTATATCTGTGTAAGCAAAGAAGTCAAAAGTGTGGTTATCAAAATTAATTTCATAAAATGCATTAGGCTCATATGAATGGTTAAACAACATTCCATAACCTAGAAGGATGGCAGAATGATTGATCCCATACTCAAAAGCGTAATCAGCAAGCAGGGTTTTCTCAATGTGTTCGTGCTGTTCATTTGGGTAAGCAATGACAGGGGCTTCATGTAAAAGCTCTCCTTTTTTGATATCACGTGTAGCAAATACTCCTCTATCGAATTCTCCATCACTTAGTGGAGATTTTTTTATCTCAATCATGTTGTTCTCCTATTCATCTTTAAAATTTTCTTACTAAACTGTACCATTAATTTGAACATAATGCTCTTTTTTTTACACTCTTTTTTAAAATGAAGTATTCTACCTTTTCATTATATTTTGATTTCTAAGTGATTCTCTATCAATCGATTGGGGAGGTTTTTCAAACCATCCATGATCAATTAAAAGTTTTGTACCTTCCTCAGCATAGGTCCCGACCCTCAGGATGTACCCTTCATAATTGACCGTTAAATCTTTTCGAAATGATGCAGCAATGGCAAGTCCAAAATCTCCAATTCCAATGGCACTTTGTACATTTGTATGAAATAACATTAGTTTATCGGAAAAAGGTGGATCAGTGCTATTGGTAATGGTGGAATCCCATGTAGAGGGATAAGAATTATCGTCTTCTTTTAGTTTTATCATAAAGTCTTCCACCATTTTCTTTCCTAATTCATATCCATCTTTAAAGTAGTCACTAATTTTTTTGGATTGAGCGACTTGGCTAAATCCTAAAAGTATTGTTTTCGCCACATTTGCCACTTCGATATTAATTCCTAAATGGGCAATTTCTATTCCAAGGAGCGGTCGCCGATGACCTATTAAACCACCAAGAAATTTTCTCTCTGTTATATACTCAATTTTATCAGGATAAGAAATATAAGGAGATCGGATAAAAATCCCTTTTTCCTGCATCAGTTCTGCATTACGGTCATATAGCATTTCGGTTTGAATGTAAAACTGTTTGAATAAGTCACGGACATCTTTACGGGCAGAAATTGACTTTGCCAAACTATATGAATTCAATCCTGTTCTACCCATATGATGCAAGTAACGCAAATACGTTATATCCGAAAAAAGCTTCTTTGCTTGCAAGTTCACATCCTGGTCTCCAAATCCATTAGGAAGAGGAATGCCTTCTTTTGTAAATAAATCCGATATTAGTGGCACATGGTCTTGGGAAAACTTTAGCGCAAGTTTAATAATAGTTTTAACGTCCAGATCTTCGCAGGTTTGAAAAAAATGCTTTAAAACACAAATAGACATGGTGTCACCAATATAGGTACTCCATAACATTGATATTTCAGCAGATGTTATTTTGGGTATGTGTTTAACCATGAATTTTCCACCCCATCACATTTATTTAGATATTCGAGTTACTCCTTGAACTAACCATTTTATAAATACAGCCTTTGCAACATATATTGGAAGCGAATAGATGTATTTCCAGTTATCTAATTTATAAATGTTAAGCCAAACTGACAAAGGTTCAAAAATAAAGGTAAAAATAGTTGCCATTACTAAATTTACAATGATAAATGATTTCCATTTTTTATAGAATTGATAAACAGTCATATGTGCAACAATAAGTATTCCGTAATCTATTGGGACCAATCGTGGTAATACCTGTACCAATTTATAGGGATATGACCAAAGGTGAGTAGTAACACCTATATCGTCCAACAGTCCAACTAAAAGCATCAATAAACTTCCAAAGAGTAAAATTTCCTTTAATCTAGATTTATCAACGTACCTCCACCATATAATCCATGGAAGAATAAAAATAATCAAAAGTAACCACCATTGAAATGAAAACAAATCGTGATGGAACCAGTATTCATTTTTCATTTCAGTTAATTTATATTCGATCTTTCGAATTTCTTCATAACGTGGATAAGTTGCTTTCAACTTCTTCACTCTCTCGCATCAGATGGTTTTATTATCCCCTTTTATATATTTTTCCTATTCAATCAGGGTGGAATTAACTTATAAAAGGAACGTCGGGTTATGATGGGGAGATAGCTTTTATGATGATGTTTGATTCAGTTACCGTTGCCTATAAAAAAAGCAAGGCCCGAATGGCCCTGCTTGTTATTTGACTATTACTTTTCCAGCCATTCCTTCCTGTAAATGGTACCGGCATATAAGATCATATGTACCGGGCATATTCGGTTTCACAGTAATGGTTTTTTCTGTTCCCGGCAGGACTTCGACGTCAATTTTTAGCTTTTCCACAGTAAAGGTGTGCTTTTTCTTTCCTTTGTTTTTCAATATTAACGTTGTCATGCTTCCATTCGGAATCGTGATGACTTCCGGTTTAAAGTAATCATCATACAACTCGACCTCAATTGCTTTAACTGACTCAATAGGCTGTGTTAGGACGCCGGATTCGGCATTTACACTGAGTGAGCCTGAAGTTGTCACAACCACAATCATCGCAAGCAAAACGGCCAATCCAGTTAACCACTTTTTCAGAGACATTCGTAACCCCTCCTTTCCTAACACTATTTTTTTCAAAATTATTAAATATTATCATTATAAATTTGGTTCCAATGTTCTCCAAAAAGTAATTCTTTTTTGAAGCATTGACCCAAGCAAAAAAATCTATTTTAATGCCAATCTTCTGGAATCCATCCTTAACGTGTAGTGACAGGCACAACACAATACATTTAATAATTATAATTTATATTTAATATTGACCATATATACTCAATTAGTGTAAAATTATTAAAGGGAATATTTCCCATAAATAAAAACAATTGGAGAGGAGTGTTGAATGAATCCTGAAACATTCCTACTAGGAGAAGTATCCAGAAATGAATAAAAAGCGTAATTATCATTCCGAGCTTCGGAAAAAAAGTAAACAAATAACCATCGAAACAATCATCGAAAATACCTACAAGCTGCACTCCGAAGGAATAACAGATATAAAAACAATAGCAGAAAATTCAGGTGTGTCCGTTCCAACAATTCGAAAATACTTCCCTACAAATGAAGACCTATTTAGAGGATGTGCAAATCACTTTTTAAAAGTAAACAAGTTGCCAGAGATATTTAAGTATTTAGATATTCAAAGTTTTAATGAGAAGGTTGAGGCGATTGTAAATGACTTTTATTCCTTTCATGAAAAAACTATGGAATCGGTCTGGTTGTCTTTCCGTTTGGCAGAACAATCTATTGTGATGAGAAACTCAACATTGCAAAACGAAGCGTTAATAAAAGCTGCTGTACAGGTAATGCTTCAGGACATCATCATTTCAGAACTCCAAAGTAAGGAGCAGCTACAAGGCTATATACAAGGTTTATTGCATCCCCTGTTCTATAAGACATTAAGAACAGTGAGTGGCTTGAGGAAAGAGCAATGTATAAATCAAACAGTAAAAATAATTTTGGAGACAATTAAAGGAGGAGAAAATAGTTGAAAACAGCAAACGTAAAAAAGCTTCCGCTATTGGATCTATGGTATGACAGTGATAATAAAAAGAGATGGAAAGCGAATTTTCCATTTACACCAAAGTTTCCACTTTGGTCTGGTATCCAAACAGAACAATCAAGCGTTGTGTATTTTGAGCTAGAACCCGGGTGTAAGCTTGGAGAGCATTATGAGAGTAGTGAGGAAATCCTTTTTGTCATTAGTGGGGATGTAGATGTAGTTGTAGGTGATGAGCGCTTTGAAGTCTCTGATGGGGAGCTTTTAGTCATACCACCATCAACCCCACACTTCGTCCAAAATAAAGGGGAACAGGTTGCAAAATTTCTCGGCTTCTTCGCAGATTCAGAATCATATTCCACATTTTCCGAGGATGTATCCCCAGTTGGTTCAAAGGTTTTATAATTAGTGGAGTCAATGGATGTAACCTACTACTCAAGCCACAGTAAATTCTCCTTAACCTAATCTTCATTCTTAAAAAAAAACCCCATTATAACAGGTTTTCATTATTTATCGCAAAACTTGGATTTACAACTAAAATGTATAATTACTTGCACCGCGTAGCGCGGTGCTTTTGGTTTTGTAAATAACTATTGAAGGATAACCAGTATTACAATAAGATTATTTTCACATTAGTTCAAGTTTTGGAGGACCATTCCCTCACTTTTTTACTTTTATTTTCTCGGGTATCGTCGTCCAGTACTTTGGATCTTCTAAACCGAGCCGCCAAATCCCGATTCCCCGTAGGTTATATTTTTCTACAAGGTCTAGCTTATACCGCAGACTATCGCTATTCTCAAACCAAACCTGATGGCTATGTTGTTCTTCATCTACGTAACTGAAATTGGGTGTTTGCGAACGGGAGTCCCATTTAACTTTAGCTTTATATTTTGTTTTTTGTCCCATCAACTCTTCATAGGAGGTATACCTGGCTTCGCCTTCTGTTGTTGCATCCCAGTCCCATCCATAACCAGCGATTCCGAGTAAAATTTTTGCTGGTGGGACTTTTTGTTTCAAAGCATAACGAATCGTTGCTTTTGTCCAATCGACCGATGCGGTTGAACCGGGTTTTGTTCTTGGGTTATGTTCATCGTAAGTCATTATCATTAACCCATCTGAATATTGGCCAAGCTTTTCGTAATCAAACCATGGTGACCAGGGATTAGCACGGGTATCACCTGTGTTTGCCGGGACTGAAACCGTCACTACTTTTCCATCACGATGTATCGCATCAGATAATTTTTTTATCATTAGACTAAAGGAATCTCGATCAGTCAAATTCAAATTTTCCATGTCAATATTAATACCGTCATAATTAAACTGTTTTACTTCATTGCGCAGGCTTTGAATGAAAACATCGCGTTTTTTATCGTTATCGAGGACATTACTAGCAACCTCTTTGCCCTTCTCAACGGTTTCATAGAAAAGATTATGTACAACCATATATACCTTTAGGTTTTTTTCATGAGCACTCTGAATAACCTTTGTCTTATGATCTGCTGGAACGGAACTTATAAGACTTCCCGGACTTTTATCGTCTAATTTATACCAAAAGGGTGCGATGCTGCTTAAACTTTTGAATTGTGAGTCCACTGTAGGCTGCGACCCTGGATACGTTCCTTCCTGTTCAGTGTAGAAACCTAAAACTTCACGCGGAGTTTTAGGTTTATCCTTTTTGTGCTCCTTTTTTGTTTGTACCTGACTACACGATGACAGTAGTAATAAGACCAAACTTAACGAAATAATGGTGAATGACCGATAACAATACTTCGCCATAATACACCTTCTTCCAATTAGTATATTTCTTAACTTGATTAGAAAAGGTGTAACTTATTCACGAGTGAGGCATGGGGACGGTTCGAGACCACTGTAAACACTTACTAAGAGGAAGATTAGAGACATTTTTACCTTCTATTAATGCATAATTGTCTGTGATAAGGTGTATAAAAGACATTTTGCCTATCCACAAGGTCGATTTTGTCTTTAATAAGGCACATAAAAGACATTTTGCCTATTCGCAAGGCCGATTTTGTCTTTAATAAGGTGTATAAAAGACATTTTGCTTATTCGCAAGGCCTTTTTTTGTCTTTAATAAAACGAAACAATTGTTTTTCAGTGGTCTCGGACGGTTCTTTTGCTTCATTCTGAAATAATATAAAAAGGACAACAGTTGAATCTCACTGTTGTCCCCGATAAGTTTAATCTATCGTTTCCCTTAACCATTGCAATACCTGATCGATTTCATCCTTCGTCGTATACCTGCCCAAACTAAAGCGAATGGCCCCCATGCCAACCTTTTCAGGAACAGCCATTTCCTTTAATACCGGTGATAATTCGATGCTGCCGGCATGGCAAGCCGAACCGGTTGAGGCCGCTAACTGTGGGATCGCCGTCAGCAGATCTTGTCCAATTTTTTCGACAAAGCTTACGTTCAATGTATTGGGCAGACGCTCCACAGGATGTCCATTTAACTGAACTTGGTCCCCGAACTCTACTTTTAATCCGCCCCAAAAATAGTCGGTAAGTTCCTTCAATTCACTTTTTCCAACCTGGCTTTCAGCGATTTCACAAGCTTTTCCCAAGCCGACTGCCAACAAGGTATTTTCCGTTCCTGCCCGCAGCCCGAATTCATGACCGGCCCCATGAATGAGCGGTTCCAATTTGATTCCTTCTTTTATATAAAGCGCTCCGATTCCTTTAGGAGCATATAGCTTATGACCGGCGATGGTCAACATATCGACTTTTAACTCGTTGACATTAACCGGCACTTTCCCGACTGATTGAGAAGCATCCGTATGAAAGGCAATCCCGTGCCTTTCAGCAAGGTTCCCAATCTCGTGAATCGGCTGTAAAGTCCCGGTTTCATTATTGGAGTGCATAATCGAAATCAGTATGGTGTCCTTCGTAATGGCTTGTTCAATTTCTTCAACTGACACTCTCCCGTATTGATCCACTCCTACGTAGGTGACCCTCGCCCCGATTTGCTCGAGAAATTGGCATGGATTTTTCACAGCTGGATGTTCTATTTTTGATGTAATAATATGGTTCCCTTTGCTTTTATTCTTAAAATAATAGCCTTTTAATGCCTGGTTGTTGGCTTCACTTCCCCCGCTAGTAAAAATGACTTCTCTCGGAGAACAGCCAATTAAGCCGGCAACCTGTTCCCTTGCCTTCTGTAACAATTCTTTCACTGGTGCCCCAGCCCAATGCAGCGCTGACGGATTTCCATAATAGTCATGCAGGAGCGGCATCATGGCATCGGTTACTTCAGGAGCCAGAGGTGTACTAGCGTTATAGTCCAAATAAATTTGTTGCATATATCGATTCATTCCTTCCCCAGAGGATTCCCAATTCCCATTTAAACTTTCATACTGTTCTATTGGTTTATCGTATGTATTCTATGTTTATTTTACGAAGACTTGGCATTTATAACAAGTTCCGCGGCTTTCTTCACTTCATTCAACTAACTATTTGAAACACGAGAACCGTCCCCTCATTCCAAAAATACCCGCCAAGCCATTACAGCTCAGCGGGATTTTCTGATTCCTTCGGAAGCATTTAGTTTCCACCATTTTCATATGGCTCTGTTCTCTCCAAAACAATTTCTGCAGTTATGGGCAGGTGATCCGATGCTAACGTTTTTATTACTTCTTTTTCTACTGTTTTAATTTCAGCTGATGTAAAAATAAAATCGATTCGTTTGGTAGGATTGTCGGCGGAATAGGTATAAGCTTCAGGCTTATCATAAAAAACGTCAAGATAATGATCATACATCGGCTGCATTTCAATGCTATCTGGAACAGCATTTAAGTCTCCCATTATCACTTTTGGTCCTTCAGATTCTCCTGCTATAGAAATAATTTCCTTAATCTGTATTTGTCGTTCTGCAGTTGTCAAGGCCAAGTGTGTATTATAAAAATGAAGATGATTACCTTTTACATTAATAGTCGCTTCAAGGAGACCACGCTGTTCAGTGTTTCCGATTTTTGTAAGGGGATGGTTTTCAGAATGCAAAATTGGATATTTGCTTAAAATCGCTGTCCCGTACTGCCGGCGTGGCTCACCTTCATGTAATGGATCTCTGTCCAAGTTAGCTGCATAAACATAAAACATTCCTAGACGATCTGCAAGCCACTTTGCCTGGTCTTGAAAATCACTACGTTCCGACCAGTGTTTGTCTACTTCCTGAAGTCCGATAATATCTGCCTCTTCATACTCAATGACCTTTGCAATTCGTTCCAAATCCAATCCTCGGTCAACACCTTCAGCGTGATGAATGTTATAAGACATTACCTTTACGTTGACTGATTGTCCTCTAGGAAATTCCATTTCAATCCCTGCTGCTTTTGTCTGCACCCCTGTTAAAGAAACAATAAAAAATGCCATAGACAGAAGGCTTAGCATCCATTTCCCTCTTTTCTTTGTGCCGATTTTCATTCGCTCATCCCTCCCTGATTGCTTTCTTTCTATTAAATATTACTTGATCAATTTGAAGTATTGATTTCTGACGTGTAAAAAGCACATTAAAAAATGTTAAGAACTGGTAAAGCAATCAGTTTTGTTCCTCAAGAATCTTATGAACAACCATGAACAGCGTACTTCCATTCGCATTCTATAAATAAATTAAAAAAGATTGAATTTTCAATATTTTTACCCTTCTTTAACTATCATTTAACAATTATTTGCTACCATTTTCTTGTAACTAATCATTTAGGGGGAATGAAATTGAAAAAGTCGTTCAAACGTCTATTTGCTGTCACTACTGCAGCGGTCCTTGGCGGGGGAATCCTAATGAACTCTTCACAAACTCTAGCATCCAATAATGCTGGACAAGCAGTGTCCAATCAAGGTCAGGGCAACAAGGACCTTGTCAATCTCCAATTATTAAGTTTGACGGACTTGCATGGCTATCTTCAGGCCTTCAATGACAAGTCGAATGGTCAAATCATGACTACAAATGGACCGCTTACAGTTGGTGGTGCAGCGTATTTGGCCGCCCATATCAAAAACCTAAAAGCAGGTCACGAAAATTCAATCCTTTTTTCCGCTGGGGACGATTTCAGCGGTTGGCCTTTTGAAGTGGCATCACATCATAATGAGCCAACAATCGAATTCCTTAACGCGATTGGATTGGAATTTTCTGCGGCTGGCAACCATGAATTTGATGCTTCCAGGGAGTTCTTGACGGAGCATATCATGAAGGGAAAAAGCTTTGGAGTCCCGGGTGTTGATAGTTCATTTACTGACTCTACAGGAAAGAAATTCAAAGGGACCGATTATGACTACCTTTCTGCAAATATTCGTGATGCAAAAACTGGGGATCTGGTGCTAAAGCCTTACACCATTAAAATGATCCATGATGGCAAAGGTCGTGCTATCCCCATCGGTTTCATTGCTCTTACCACGCCGACAACCATAACAGGGTCCACTTCGTTTCAAGAAGGGGTTCTAACAGCGGATCCTCTCGTGGAAACAGCCAACCGGTATGCAAAGGAATTGCAGGAAAAAGGTGTTGAAACCATTATTGCTGTCGTCCATGAAGGTGGATCGACCAAAAGCGATGGATATGACATTAACGGGTCTGACAGTCCTTTTGGTCCTATCTTCGATTTTGCAAAAGAAGCTTCACCGGCGATTGATGCGATTGTATCCGGACACTGGCATGCAAAGTTTAATGCCTTTATTGAAGATCCTGACGGTAACCCTCGTCCTGTTGTAGAAGCCGCCAATCATGGACGCCTTCTTAATGAAATCAACTTGTCGATTGATCCAAAAACCAAGGATGTAGTTCGTAATTTATCAACATCCACAAACCACCCGGTTACACGAGATATTACAGCAGACCCGGAGATTGAGAAGATGGTTTCTTACTGGGTAGAACGTGGAAAGGAACGCTGGGCAGAGCCAGTTGCCAAACTGACAGGCGATTTGACACGGGCTCGTAATGCAAACGGTGAAAGTACACTTGCAAACTTTGTTGCGGATGCTCACTATTATTCTGGTAAAAAAGCAGAGAATCCAGCCGAATTCGCTTTGACCGCGGCCAGTCCATTGCGTGGGGATTTACTGTACAAAAAGGGAACAAATGCGGCTGACAGTGACGGGCAGATCCTATTTGGCGAAGCGTGGGAAGCCCATGGTTACCAAAACCCGCTATTAGTCGTGACGCTAACTGGCCAGCAAATTAAACAAATCCTTGAAGAGCAGTGGAGAAAAAATGCAAACGGCACTGAAAGCTTTTATCCGCTAGCTGTTTCCTATAACGTCCACTATAGTTACGATAAAAGCAAACCAATAAATGATAGAATCGATCAAAAGACAGTTATCATTAATGGGGAATCCCTCGATTTGAACCGTTCCTACAGGGTAGCTGCTCTGGCGTATATGGTCATTGGAGCTGATGGATACCCGACATTTACACAATATCGCCAACCTGTTCGCACTGAAGTTGATTATTGGGCTCTCCTAAACTATTTAAAGGAGCAGAAGGTCATCGAACCGCCAGCATTAAACCGTGTAACTTCTATAACAATTACTCAATAAGTGATAAAGCTGGAAACATGATGATCCAACGTTTCCAGCTTATTTTTGCCCATAGTTATTTCTTCACACTTGGAATTGATAAAGGCTCGTGTAAAGTGAAAGAAGTTGTAGGTTTCGTTATTTGTCTATTAATTTTCAATTCAAAAAATTAAAGTGTTTTTTCAATAGGATTAAGTTGTGTAAAGAATTGGAAAAATGCCTTCTTTTTTCCTCGAAGGCTTGTATGATAAGACTGTAAGACAATATGGAACTCAAGGAGGAACAAAGATGAAAACTTTCAGAACATGGTTATTTGCTTTGATGTCCGCATTGTTGTTACTGGGAGCTGCAACGGCATGCTCAAATGCCAGTTCAAAAACGGATGATCCGAACACGGAACAAAACGACGATAGTTTACAAAATGATGGATCTCAACAGGATGATGGGTCACAAGATGACGATGGTACTCAACAGGATGATGGCACAGAGAATGACGATAGCTCGCAACAGGATGATGATTCACAGAATGACGATAGTTCGCAACAAGATGATGGGTCTCAACAAGATGATGGTTCACAAAATGAAGATGACAATTCTGGTCAATAAGGAAAAGTAGCATGCAAAATTGAACAAGACGGCTGCTGCCGTCTTGTTTGTCATAACTCCTATCCTATTTATACATCTATCATTCAATCCACAATTATGCATTTCATTTCTAAGATCTTTCAGACGTGGAGGACATATCCTTCGTTTTTTTGATTAGGAACACGCAAGAATAAATTTTATCCATTAGTTTAATTGGGCACGAATCACTTCAATTGTCCGATTTAAGAAATCCTGCAGCTTTTGTAAAAATGACTGCCCCTCATCTGAATGTAAAAAGTTGGAGACTTTTTCTGCCGTATCACTTACCTGGTTCTTTACTTGGTTCCAGTCAATGTCCATCCCCTTCAGTTTGTTGAAGAAATCTACTAACTTATTTAACTCTTCATTTGTTAACGAAATCCCAAGCTCTGTTGCAGCTTGTTGAATGATTTCCCGCATGTCAGCTTCTGTTTTTGGATCATTTTTGGCGATTTCATCTTTGACTTTTCCCATAAGAGCAGCGGCTTTGTCCGCTCCAATGGAATCACCAAGCTGTGCGGTTTTCACCATTTCTTCATTGGCCGCTTTTTTGACCTCTTCTGGAATTTCTTTATTCGTGGTTGTTTCATAAGCTTTCATAATCCCCGTCAAAGCAGCCGTTCCTGATACTGCAAAGGGAGCAGTAATCTTGATTGTTGCATCCTTTACCCCTGCTGTCATCAAGGCATTTTTATACATTTCCTCTGTTACCCAAGTAATATTATTCGTTTGAACCTTTAACCCGGAATCCTTAGCGTCGATTGTGATACTTGCTGATGAAATAGCTTTGTTGCCAATTTGTGCCTTGGGAACAAACTCCCCTAAATATTCATGCTCTTCTTGATTGGTTACGGTAATCATTTGTACGTTTTCCGGTGCCCTTAACTCTGCTAACATGTCATTTTTTTGCTGTTGCGTCAGGTTTTCTCCTAACGTAACAATTACATCTCCTTTTGATGCGTCTGCAAAGCAGATCGAAGGGATCGAGACAAGCATCGCTATAGCAAGAAACATTGCCTTTAATTTGAGTTTCAAAATAAAACCTCCTTAAAGCGCCATTTTTCATTGGATGAGTATCTTTTCTATAAAAATACCTCCTGAAAATTTGGCTTTGCATTATCATAACACTAGAGGTTTGGCATTTCATGATAAGAATCGGTAACAATTATGCTAATTCTATGAAGGTATTTACATATCGGAGAATAATGTTACAGCTAGAGTACGATTTCTTTACCTCCCCATTTTTTTATCACAAAAAGACTAAAGACGAGTGGTTCCAGATGTAATCCATGGCCCCAAAAAATGATTTCACCAAGCAAAAAGGACAACAGTCTAATTCCTATCGTTGTCCATTTAACCTTATATTATTTTAGCCTTCTTTAGCTGCATTAATCTTTGAAATGATATATCCAAAACCTATAACAAGAACTGTAATAGCAGTTGGTACCAATAAGTGAAAATCATTTGGGAGGATTGGCTGGAATTTTGGTTCTCCGACCATCATTTCACCTGCTGTCCACGCTAATATTCCAGCACCAGCATAGGTGATAATCAGGTACTTTTCCATAGCTTTTAATATGAATTGGCTTCCAAAAACGACGATTGGGATACTAACCATCACACCGATGATAATACCAGCTAAATTTCCTTTAACGGCACCGGCAATAGCTAGTACATTATCAAGGGACATCACTGCATCAGCAGCAATAATGGTTTTCACTGCCGAAAATAAACTTGAACCACCTTCCCTATGAGAACCCCCTGCCTCATCAACTAACAGTTTAATGGCTATATATACGAGAAGCAGGCCGCCAGCAAAGGTTAAGAATGGTAACTCTAATAGGTACACTATTGCTACTGCAAAAATTAATCGTAAAATAATGGCTCCAACTGTCCCCCAAAAGATCGCTTTCTTTTGTTGTTTCTTTGGAACATTACGAGCTGCCATAGCGATTACCACTGCGTTATCTCCACTTAATACGATATTGATTAAAATAACCTCCAAAAGCACCGTGAACGACAAACCAAATATCTCCAATTTAACCACCTCTGGCTTAAGTTTAGCTAAGCCATTTATATTAATTTGGGGTTTGTTAAAGACCACCTGATTTGAATTAATTAAAAATATTTTCTTTTTGCAAAAGATAATTTAAGTGCAATCCTTCACAACCTTTAGTTTAAAAACATGTTCAACAAATAACGAATCATCTTACTTTTGCTACTCCTAATGCATAATGCCTCCAAAGGACGTCTTCTACTAATTCTGCTTGTGCTTCTTCACAGTCAACAATTAAGATTACTTCAGAATGTTTTCCTTTTAAAACCTTTTTCTTCTTCTTTATAACCAATTCCATAAAAAGCCGAATAGCAAATCCAAGAACAAATCCAACAAACGCACCGATCAGTCCCCAATAAATTGGTCCCCAAGCCAATTTAAACCCAATACTTGCACCAATAACTGAAAATGCAGTGGCAAGCCCCATTCCAATATCAATCAGGCTTGTTCCGTCTGAGCGATGAATGTTATCTAAAATTTTTCTCTCTTCCGCTCTATTATCCAGAGGGACCGCAAATATGCTATCTTTATGAATCCCTTTTTTTTCTAACGTTGAAATTGCCATTTCTAAGAATCCAGTGGTTTCAAATGTTGAAAATAGCTGCACATCGATCACTTCACTTTTTGTCCTTTTAGTATTTTGAAGCCCTCGGCTTGATAATTCTCGGTTAAATGATTTCGTAACTCTTTTTCGAAAAGTTTATTATTCTCAACCGTATTCATATACGAATCAAAAACTGCAAATCCATAGTGTGAGGGGATAAAAAGAAGCCACTCTGGATTTAACACGTCAGTTGCTTCCTTTATTTTCCCTAAAAATAAAAGTACAACAGCTTCTTGAGCATGAGAAAAATAATAAAATATTACTAACCATATGATGACAAAGAAAGCAGTTAAAATCCTATGTATATAAAGCTGCCCTAGCCCAGGGATAAAAGCCGACCACATAACGGCAAGAATGGGATTTCGCTTATCTAAGTAGTTAATCTCTAACGCCCCTAATGAAAATGAATTAAAACGATGTTCCTCTCGCTCGGCTAAAAGATACACCTTATTCATATCCACTGTTGTCCGGTAACTGTCCCAAATACCGAAAAGGTAAACAGGGATATACATAAGAAGCCATCTTGTATCTAATACCTCTTTGACCATGTCAATATTACCCTGAAAGGAATAAATCATCGAAGAATTAACATGAGCTTTAATATTAACAACCACTTCCCAAATAAATAACGCATATCCTCTAAGATATTTAGATAATAGCATATGCCCAAATCCAGGGAATGCAGCAGACCACCATGCAATAATGTATGGATTTCTTAAATGCAATTGGGTTGTTCCCCAAATACTAACATGGGCTTTATACCGTCTGGCTGTATTATCATTTGTATAGTTGTTCATCTAATCCACCTTTAGGAACAATTTATAATATATTTCCAAATGTGGGATAAATTTATGCCTGCCTTATTATATTAACCAGCCTAATTACAGAACAGTTGTTTCTATTTTTCCTTTATTCTATAATCTACTTATACATATAAAGAAAGGAGCACCTACATGGAATCTAAGACTAAAAACAATTTGGTTCAGCTGGTTAAGTATACAGACCGTTACGAACCATTTATTTCGAATTTTTACTTGCCTCCAGAAAAGCTACAATTCACCTGTTATCCTTTAGAAAAAATTAATAATCCAACCACATCTCAAGACACCATTCATGTGTTAATACTAGTTAAGGATATTCCAGTTGGCTTTTTTGCCTTAGAAACTGGTGAAAAAGTCTTGAAATATACAAAAAATTTGAATGCTAGATTATTAACAGCTTTTTCTATTAATAATGACTTGCAGGGTAAAGGTTTTGCCAAGCAGGGACTTCTTTTATTACCCCGTTTTGTTAACAACAATTTCCAGAATGTTAACGAAGTAGTATTAGGAGTAAATAAGCGAAATACGGCTGCTATCAATCTATATAAAAAGACTGGATTTGTAGATCACAATGAAATCTTCTTAGGGCCAAACGGCGAACAACATATTATGCACTTATATATTTCACGTGAAGGGCTAGTTTAGTTCTTCTCTTTTTTTAATCCTATTTTCCCCCCCCCTTTGAATGTGGCATATTAGCTGAAATACAAACAGAAGATTTATTATCACCTGATTCTTGTCTTAACGGCATTATTTAGTTGTGCATCTAATGATGACAATAAAATACCCCAACTACCAATGTTGGGGTCATAAGTTTAATTTAATTACAAATCTGAAATCATACCGCCATCGACAACGAATTGTGCTCCGGTTGAATAACTAGAATCGTCAGAAGCAAGGTATACAACTAAATTAGATACTTCTTCTACTTCTGCTCTTCTTCTTAGTGGAATATCTTGTTCAAGTTGCTTAAGATATTCTTCAACATCTGGTTGGTCAGCCATAGGTGTTTTGATAATTCCTGGATGTACAGAATTTACACGGATGTTATATTGCCCAAGCTCAGTAGCCGCACCTTTAGTCATGCCAGTTACAGCATGTTTAGAAGCACTATAAGCAATAGCCGTTGGGGCACTTACCAAACCATCTACGGATGAAATGTTAATAATAGAACCTACGCCAGCTTTTTTCATTGAAGGGAGTACTTTTTGCATTCCTAAAAATACACCAAGCTCATCTACTTTAAATGTTAATTCGAAGTCTTTTACAGTTAGTTCTTCCAATGTTTTGAAGATACCAATTCCTGCGTTGTTTACTAAAACGTTGATAGGACCAAATGTATCTTCTGTTTTTGCTACAACTTCTAACCAGTTCCCTTCATTAGAAACATCTAATTTAAGAGCGATTGCGTTTTCTCCTAATTCATCGGCTAATTTTTGCGCACCTTCGAAGTTAAGATCAGTAATCGCTACTTTCGCACCTTCTTCAACGAATTTACGAGCATGCATAGCACCCATACCTTGTGCTGCCCCTGTAATGATTGCTACTTTTCCATCTAATTTTCCCATTTTGAATTTCTCCTTTCGAAATTTTCAAGTCTTTTTCTGTTAAGAAAACAACTTCATGAACAATTTCTATTATGCGCTTTTAGTGAACAAGTTAATAATATACCTTCTATTAATTACTTTCAATTAAAGAGTCTCGAATTAAAAGTATTTTTAATCCTTATACCATAGGAGCTCTTCCTTATTGATAAATCCTCAAAGGTTATAATCCTTAAAATTCTCGAAAAATACTTCTTTTTTTGTTTAACTTAACTGCCCTTTAGAGTCGAATAAGAAAAAGCCACCATTATGGTAGCTCCGATCTTTAACTCTTGCACCCTTTAGTATTTTGAAAAAAGATTGATCAAAATGGATTCTACTCTAACAGATTTAAGTTTAGTCTTCATAAAAAAAGTTTGATCATTTTAGCTGCGTTCTTCAACTAAAGCAGTATAGTTTAATAACTTGATTTACTGATTAAATCTTCAAATTCTTCATATTTAACTACATAAATATAGTTTTTGTTGCAACTGTTTGTTGAAATGCCTTATCATGCTCAACAATAACCATTGTGGGATTAAATCTTTGAATAAGCTCTTCAATCTGCATGCGCGAATAAATATCAATAAAATTTAACGGTTCATCCCATATATATAAATGAGCTTTTTCACATAAACTTTTGGCTATAAGCAGCTTTTTCTTTTGTCCACCAGAATAATGAGATATATCTTTCTCAAATTGAATTCGGTCAAAATCCAGCTTACGTAGGATGGATTTAAATAACGTTTCATCAATCTCATGCATTTCAATAAAATCCGTTAACAGTCCCTTCAAATGTGAAGTATCTTGTTGGACATAGGAAATAATGAGGCCTGGACCTAAGTGCATTGAACCTGTATGCTGTATCGGGTTTCCTAGAATTAATTTTAGGATACTACTTTTTCCGCTTCCATTCTTTCCATCAAGTACAATTCTGTCACCTTGTTCAACTATAAAGCTAATTGGCTTATTCACTATTTGGTCATCGTACTTAACGGACACATCAGCCAAAACAATCAATTCATCTGACTGAAATTCCAATGGTTCTAATTTTAATGACTCGGTTTTTTCCACATTTTTTAGCAGTTTTGACTTTTCCTCGATAGCTTTTTGTTGCCTTGCTTCAATGTTCTTTGCTCTCTTCATCATCTTTGCCGCTTTATGTCCTACAAAACCCTTGTCTAACTTAGAACCTGAATTCGTTGTTCCATTTTTGGAAGCTTCCACTTGATTAGACCAACCAGCTGAACGTTTTGAAGACTGTTTTAATCTCCCTATGTCTTTTTGTAGACGCTGATTTGTTGCCTCTTCGTGTTCCTGCTGTCTATCAAAATTTAACTTCCATGAAGAATAGTTACCACTTTGAACTTCAATATTTGCTCTATTTATAGATAAGATATGGTCAACGCATCCATCTAAAAAGATTCTGTCATGTGAAATTAAAATAAACCCTTTTTTCTTCCTTAGATAATCAGAGACCATCTTTCGTGCATCAGTGTCTAGATGATTGGTTGGCTCATCAATTAATAAAAATTGACCCTCATTCAAAAAAAGTGCGGCAAGCAACACCTTTGTTTGTTCTCCATTTGATAATGTTTTAAATGGTCGGTACATGACCTCGGCATCAACATTTAGATAGGATATTTCACGAAGAAATTCCCAATCTTCTGCTTCGGGGCAAATTTCTTCAAGGATTTCATGAGTATACTTGTTTTGATCCGAAACTGGATAAGGAAAATAATTAAATTCTACCGAGGAAATGATTTTCCCAGAATACTCATAATTCCCTAATAATAAATTAAAGAATGTTGTTTTACCTCTTCCATTTCTACCGATAAATCCAAGTTTCCAATCCGTATCTATTTGAAAGTTTACACCTTCAAAAATATTATCAAAACTACCTGGATAAGAAAAAGTTAAGTCTTGAACTTGTATCATTGACATGATAATTCCTCCTTTGTATATCAACACTTTTACTTTTTTATACAAAGTCGGTACATCCATCTATTCTAAATTTCTCCGTATAAGTTTGATGGATATTAACGACTTATACGGAGTATTACATGCGTAACAATAGTGTCTGAATTGCTCATTTCTCTCGCTCCTTTATTTAAATAAAGTTACAGATTAAAAAACATCAATCTTACCTATGGGAGAATAAAAAATCCCCCCAATTTGTAATTGGAAGGATTAGTCTTTCACTAATATTAAATAAGTCCTTTTTTGCCATTGAAACCATGACAAATAAAGTATAAACTGATTTATAAAAATGGATAGACTAACCCTATATTCTGTAGTTTGAAGTTATTCATTTCAAATATAAATATAGATTGTTAATCATTGTCCATCCATCAGTCCTCTCATAATTGTATTTCTATATTAACAATTTTTTTTATGGAATACAATATCAGCATCATCTTCACCTCAAATTATCGGGAGAACTATCTGTTTTGAGCTTGCATTAGCTCATATATCTTACGAGTGGTGTTGACATTTCTTACCGTAACTTGTTTGTATATCTTTGATCCAACGATCTTTGACATTCCGCTTTTGGTTACATTTTTCTTATCAACCGACCATAGGATCGCACCTGGGACATATTTCACCGTGTCAATATTTGGTTTAATGACCAGATTCTCTAGTACAGATTCATCATCAATTTCATCCCATAAAAACATGACATCACTTTTCATGTCTTTGTCATTTTTTCCATGTGTCTGGAATAGCGTTAATGATTCTTCTGACATCATCGACACTACGAACTACTACTTTAATTTGTAATCCAAAATCATTATGTATCGCTTTTTCTAAAATAAGTGATAGTTCAGTTTTTGATAGGCCTTTGTTTGAAAAAATAATATTACCTGTATTGATGTATGTCACCACATCATTCATCCCGACTTGTTCAAACGTTTGTTTAAGCAACTTCATGTCAATTTTATTTTTTCCACCCACATTAATCCCCCGAAGAAGAGCGATATAAACCATAAGCATCCTCCTTTCAACTTTTTACATATAAATCCATTATAGGCTTAGTGACTATATTTGTGATCCTATCCTGCCCGGTTATTCGAATAAGGAAAAGGTGTAGCTTTAAAATAAAGATTGATTAAAAAGTTCCATTCCACTCTTATTTAACAGCAAATTCCACGCTTGTCCACTCAAACCCTTCCGGATTTTTCCTTTTTGTTTTTTTCGCTTATTCTGTACAAATATGAAAGGAAGAATAAGTTTTTTTGGTATGAGTAATACTTAAATTAGAAAAATCCAATATTAAGAGGAGAACTCTTCAATGAATACAAAACATATTGTTGGTTTATCATCAACAGAAATTGCAGGATTATGGGCTACTTATATTATGGATAGCTTATCTATCTGTCTCTCTAAGCATTTCCTGCAACAGTCGAACAATGAAGATGTTAAGCGCATAATTAAACTAACATTAGATATATCACAAAAACATATTGAGGAAATCAAGAATATTTTTGAAAAGGAGAATTTCCCTATTCCCAAGGGATTTTCCGATGAAGACATTGATCTTTCAGCTCCACCTTTGTTTTTCGATTTATTTCCTGTAAGCTTCGCTTACGGGATGAGTCGTATGGGTTTGATGTCCTATAGTATGCTAATTTCTAATGTTGCCCGCGAAGATATTCGATCTTTCTTCTCTAAGTGTTTAACTTCCACATTGGATCTTTATAATACATCAGTAAATCTAATGCTTTCTAAAGGGATATACGACCGCCCAACAATGATCCCTTATCCCGATAAAGTTGAATTTGTTAAAAAGAAAGAAACATTTTTATCCAAGTGGTTCGAAAAGCAACGTCCTCTAAATGTTCTTGAACTATCTGAAATATTTTTTAACATTGAAAGGAACTATTTTGCTGTAGTCATACTCACTGGATTTATTCAAGTTGTGAAAGATGAACAAATAAAAAAATTTTTGACAAAAGGAAAAGAATTAGCTCAAAAACAAATTCATTTCCTAAACCATACTTTAATCAAGGATGATCTGCTTGGCACTATAATGGTTAACTCAGAAGTGTCAACTTCTACTGTATCTCCTTTTTCAGAAAAGCTCATCATGAACCTTGTAACTATACTCAATACACAAGGAATAACCTATATTGGTCATGCAATAGCTACATCAGCACGAATTGACCTTGCTATTGAATATTCAAAACTAATTCCTGAAATATTGCAGTATGGGAAGGAGGGCGCCGACATCTTGATAGAAAGGGGATGGATGGAGGAACCACCACACGCTCCGAATAGGAAGGAGTTGGCAGAAAATTAGGTTTAAATTAAACAAGGGATCTCAACGATCTCTTGTTACAGTTATATGAAGCAAAATTTCCCGTTTTAACAAATTAAACTTGACACAATATAAAAAGAATTAAGATCTCTAACGGAACATTTTTTAAATGATATTAGTCTATCTTTTGTACAATATAAGATGGGCTTTAACAAAAAGACTCAACCCTTTCTCCATTATCCTTCTTTGAATTACATTAATCTGTACATATTCCGATTCTTCTAGAATAATACCGTATTTGCCTCTCTAACCATCAGTTATACCAATAAAAATACACAAAAAAGGCAGTCCCCATTTTAGAAAACTATTGAGAATACTACAAGAACAACATCTAACATTCGCTAAAAATTTCTACAAATTTTTGTTGAACCCTTTTTCAACTCCCTGACCTTTAGTTCAATAAAGAAAGGAGTTAACCCCTTGCACACTTTAGTCAACAAGAATTAGCAATTAGTACGCTCAATATGGTTCACTCATATGCCGACCGGATACAAACTTGTCCTGAAAAGGAAAAAGCTCCGGCCTCTAAATCAGCTGCGGCAGCCAGACGGAACAGCCCTTTTCATAAAATTAGTCGCCCAGTTTGCGTGTCCATACCTTACTTATACAATACATTTTCATCCCATCATGTCGATGGATGACGTGAAGAATGATCATTTCTAAACTGCCTAGGGGTTAAACCTGTGTATTTTTTAAATACTTTTATAAAATAACTTTGATCATTGAAATTTAACCAGGTGCTGATGTCTGAAATCGAATAATTTGTTATAACCAACAGCTTTTTTGCTTCGTCTACTCGTTGTTGCTGTATATATTCACTTATAAGAATACCTACTTCTTTTTTAAAAAGCGATGATAAGTAATTGGGACTTAATCTACACATTTCTGCGAGTTGTTCCAGTGTAATGTCTCCATAAAGATGGTTGTAAATATAATGCCGACAAGCAGTTATGGGTGCAGAATATTTTTCTATATTTAATCCGTGAACACGATTGGTAAAATCACTTATGGCTTCTTCCGTTAATCTCAATATGGCCTTTAAGTTTCCTAATTCTTCTATTTGTTGAATATAATAATCACTTAAAGTAAAGGCCGTTTCCTCATTTAAGCCCCCTTCAATGGCAGCTCTGCAAACAAGGGCAATGCCCGTTATCATTACTTTGGTTGAATAACAAAAAAGCCGCCAATTATGGCAGCCGGCTCTTCAAGTAAAGCACCCGTTTAGCTTAATAAGAATTACTCTGTTTCCCTAATATTCGAGAAAGGGTAAACGACAAATTCACTTTGTCCAACAAATTGGTTTTTTGTGAAGTATCCTAAGCCATTACGACTATCCTTACTTTTTAATCTATTATCACCCATAACGAAATATTTGTCTTTTGGAACTGTGATCGGTCCAAAGTCGCCTGTTAACCGTTGACTTCCTATTTCTTTAGCTAATTTAAGATTTTGTGAAAGATAAGGTTCTTTAACTAATTCACCGTTAATAAATAAATTATCATTTCTCATTAAAATTGTATCTCCTGGGAGACCAATTATTCTTTTTACATAATTTACTTCCTTCCCTTTAATAATGACTATTTCTCCTCTACTAAAACTATCTGTAAAATTTAGTTTGTTTACAAATATTTTTTCCTGATTATGTAATGTTGGTTCCATTGAAGCCCCTTCTACTATGTAAGGTGCAAATAGGAATGTTCTTACAAAAAACACCACTCCAAATGCAATCATCAATGATTTGCCCCAACTTTTTAATTCCCTTTTTGAATTTAATTTCATTAGATTACCCGCCCTCTTTAATTTTTCTCCTAATTTAATACATTCTCCATTCACAATCAATTCCCCTTTTCATTGTCTTATTTTTCCTTTCTAATTCAACTGCCCTTCAGTGGAACAAGAAAAAGGGCTGCAGCTGCGACCCTTTGTTTATCCAATTATAAATAACTTCACTACGTCTACATTATTTTAAATAACACGTCTCAAATTGGAGATTCCTCATAACATAAAGTACTATTAAATTAATATTGTTTTTCACAAATTTATCATGTTGCTACCAAGCGGCTCGTTTGTTGGTAAAACCCACAGTTTTGTGAAATTTAGATCAGAAGAAGAATTAAGAGTAATTTAAAATTATTATTCCCACAGAACTATTAGAAGGAGGATATTATGAGCGAAAATATTAAAACTTATGAAGCTGAAGGTATCATAATATATTGGAAACCCAATATTTGCAAACATGCAGCAGAATGTGTAAAGGGATTGCCAAGTGTATTCAATACCCAGAATAGACCTTGGATATCACCACAGAATGCAACAGCTAAAAAAGTCATGGAAGTGATTGATCGTTGTCCAAGCAGAGCACTTACTTATGAGCAAAAATAAACAGAACTAAAAAAGTTAGGAGAATGAGGAAATGACTGAAATTAAAATGGGCAAGAATGAATTCTATATTGAGGAATCTAATGAAATTATTGCAAGAATTCAATTTATCCCAAGCGGAAAAGATGTAAATGGAAGAAATTTAATTATTGTAAGCCATACAGTTGTATACGAGGGACATAATGGTCGTGGATTAGGCAAAGAATTAGTAAACAAGATAGTTGAATATGCAAGAGATGAAAACTTATATATTATTCCTGTATGTCCTTACGCAAAAAGTGTTCTTGAAAGTAAGGAAGAGTATCAAGGTGTACTAGCAAATTGATGCCATTTTATTATATATCCGTTGAATGAACTACACTTAACTGGACAAAAAAATAAGGTCCAGTAGACTAATCACAAAATCAGGGCATACCGCTAATTAGTATAAGATATCTATACTAGCAACATTATTAGGAGAAGGCGAGTATGCTAGCCTAGCTAGCAAGCCAGATGTCTTTGCCATCTGGCTTCCTGGCTGGCAAAGCATGCCCCTGGAGCCCCTTGTCAAGTTGCGGTGGTTACCCACAAAATTCTGAAGTTTATTATATCTTATTCGGTTATGGAGGAACGCCAATATGACAAGGACTAGAAGAACATTTACCCCTGAATTTAAAGCTCAAATGGTCAAATAAAACTTTTTGTTGTTTATCTTTATTAAAAAGGGATTTAACAATAATTTTTTCAATTTCTTTCTTCTCCCAACCCCTCCCAAAAAATAATTTTTCCATAAAGCACTATACATTTTGCAATGCTTGTTCAACTTAACTCCCGTTTGTTCAATAAGGACTTCTACTAAAAAAGCATTAATCCTTCCTGGATAAACATCCCCGTTAACTTAATAACAGACTTCCCCTCCAGGCAATGTAAATACATCAAATTCACCGTCCCTTGTAGTGACCAATTCTCTGGGGAAGTCGATTGATTATCAATTTTTAATTCGGGCCTTCTAGGACCCTTTCCTCTAATTCTGCCTGTTTGTTTTTTGCCATTAATAACTGTTTAATTATGTGAGAGCTAAAGAGCAAATCGGTATTTTTTATTTCCAAAATCACCCTTAGTAGGCAAATTGAAGGATAAAAAATTCAGTAATTAATCACTATGTACATGCCCCCATTTTAATTGTAATATTTTCCTTGTAGTGAATTTTTGGAATCTTATTACAATTAAATTAAATGGAGGTTATAAAATGAAAAAGAAAGTCATTGCATTATCATTATCTGGTTTAATGGTAGTCGGAGGTTTTGTAAGCGCTCCCAATTACGTTGGGGCAGTCGGTGAAGGGCCGAATTATGGCGGAAATGAGTCGATTCAGACTTCTATCCTACATACATACAATGAACTAGTTGAAAATCTTAAAACCCAAGATGCAAAACAAAAGGATATGGAACTAGAAGTGATTGGTCAAACTGTAAAAGGCCGTGATATTTATCTTGCAAAATATATTTCTAACCCTAACAATCCTACCATCCTCTTTTTAACCCAACAACACGGTAATGAACAACTGACGACAGAAGGCGCTCTAGAATTTATCAAACACTTAGGAACGAACAAAATGAAAGGTGTTCTTGATCATGTAAACATCCTTATCGTACCAATGTTAAATGCTGACGGAGCAATGGGTGATGTCAACTTTTCCCTTGATGACTATGTCGCTGACGGCGGAAGGCATTTGACTCGCTATAATGCTGTTGGCGCAGATTTAAACCGTGACCATGTTGCCAAAATACATCCAGAAACTCAAGCATTGCACAATAATGTGTTACAAAAGTACAAAATAAATTATATGATTGATCTCCATCATCAAGGAACTCAAAGTGAAATAGACGGGAAATATGTATCAGGCTCCATCCTTTATCCGACAAACCGGAATGTAAAGCCGGAAGTCCTAGAACGTTCCAAAAAATTAGGAGCTGTCGTGTTCAATGCGATTAACTCTAAGGGATGGGGGAATATTGGAAAGTACAATGGCGGTTCAGAGGAAACAATTGGCCGTAATGGTGCCGCAGTTCAATATGATATTTCAACACTTCTCTTTGAAATGCGCGGCATGTCTGATCACAACTATGAGTCTTACGCGCTTGGACAAAAAAGCAATGGTTATTTGATTCAGCAAACGATAACCACCCTTGATGCAGCAACTAGAGCCATCGCTGATGGTTCAATTGAAAATGTGGATACAAGTTTTTGGAATACCCTTCCAACCCAAACGACTCGGCCTTCTGGAGAAGAAACAGAATAAACGCCTTATATCAGCGATGATCGTCCATGTTCATTAGGAAAAAGTAATATTTTTCTTCGTTTTCTAACTGGTCCACGGTGCCTGACACTCAGCATGTTAAAGCTTTAACGCAAAGGGTCAGGCATCAATGTTCAGTTCATTTCTCCACTCACATCTAAGGGAAAAAAATTATCAAATGACGGCAGCGCAATTGATGCATGTGTCTGTACCGCTTAATGTTATGGCTCCTGAATGGTATCGACTCTTGATAAAGGGAAGAACTGCTGTGATAAGGACCTTGCAAGCTGCATAGACCAATTTTTCAAGACCTAGATTACTGGACTTGGTACCAAATTAACTCTTGGTACGGTCCTAAAGGCCTAGCTTGCTAAAAAAAAACGACGCGAATTTCCACGTTGCTTTTTGACGTTTAAGGTTGACAGTAGCAATCGCTGCAATTATTACTGCGATTTCTACGGTGCCGAGGATGATGCACAAGAAAACGATGTAAATCCTACAACTCATTTAAAAATATGGGAAGAAAAGTAAAGGGTGTGAATTGCACCCTTCTTTTTTATCTCTCTTTCAATAAACTTCCGAGAACCGTCCCCATACACCATTACAAAAACAAAATATACATTTTACATTAGATTAATAAAGTAGAGTCCAACTTCAAATATAATAAAGTAGAAGCTTACATTTTTAGAGGAGTGATGATATGGATACAACTTCTCACATCTTGATGGGGTTGGGATTGGGTGCCCTTGCTCAAATTGATCCTGTGATCGCTAATGATGCGGCACTGGAACAAGCTGTTGTTTTAGGTACAGTCATTGGTTCCAATGCCCCTGATTTTGACTTTATGTATCTTTTGAAAGGAAAGGGCAGCTACTACCGAAACCACAGAGCATGGTCTCATTCTCTTCTTGCTTTACCATTATGGAGTGCTGCGGTTTCAGGAATTATTTTTTCCCTTTTCAACGTGCCGTCTTTTTCTCATCTATTCTTTTGGACCTTCTTATCCGTTATTCTGCATGTCTTATTTGATTTGTTTAATGTGCACGGAACGCAGGTCTTACTCCCTTTCTCAAAAAAATGGATTGCCTTTGATTCGCTCCCCTTATTTGACCCAACTATTTCTTTCGTACATATCCTAGGATTTTGCCTGCTGCCTTTCAATGAACCTGGAAAAACCTTTCTTATTATCTATCTTTTTATCTTCCTATATGTTGTTGTCCGGACCATTTACGCATTTTTAATAAAAAGAAAATTAGAGCACCACTTTATCCGGTCCCTACGGATTAAATTGATTCCACGTACGTTCTTGTTTCAATGGGACGTCTTAATCGAGACAAATACAGACTTTTTATTTGGCGTCTATTCTGAAGGAAGTCTACACATTGAGCATACTTTTTCAAAGGAAATAGACTTTCCGGAACTCGTTTCAGATAGCCAAAACCATCCTACCGTTTCCGATTTTCTTTCTAGCACCCAATATGCCTTTCCGTCTGTTCGGTCTTGGAAAAATGGATACCTCATCTATTGGAAGGACCTTCGTTTTCGAACCAAAAAATTTTTTCCTACTCTTGCCATTCTATTTATTTCTTCTGATTTCAAGATGAAGAATTGCTTTATCGGTACCTTGCATTCCTTGAAGCAATACAAACAGGTTATTCGAAAACTAAAAATATAAAAAAGGGTGATTTAATGAAAAAAACATTATGGATGATTACTAGCGAAATAACAGGTTATGTTCATAGCACAATACTTCTCCCCCATCCTCACACTCTTTTTTACATAAAAATTCCGCCATAAATTTTATCCGCACCCTAAAAAATAGTTTAGGAGGAAAAAAAGTGAAAGGCGCATTGAATGGGAATGCCATCAGAAAAGCTGTACCTGCTTTGATCCTTACGACTGTGTTTTCAGCGGCTTTTGTTTTAGACTCAGGGAGACCTGAAACGACAGGCATTTCTCGCATTATCGAGACTGGTCAGTCGCGCATTCACGTTCAATTGCTTGGGGTTAATGATTTTCACGGCCAATTAAATGTAACTCGTGAAGTAAACGGAAGGCCAGTTGGCCGCGCGGATTATCTCGCTGCCTATTTAAAGGAAAGAAAAGCGGAAAACAAAAACACCCTTATCGTTCACGCCGGCGACATGGTTGGCGCGAGTGCACCCGTCTCTTCGCTTTTACAAGAGGAGCCCGCAATCGACGTGTTAAACCGAATCGGCTTTGATATCGGAACGTTAGGGAATCACGAATTTGACCGGGGTGTTAAGGAAATGCTCAGATTGATTCGCGGAGGTTTCAACCAAAAGTCCGAATTCTTTATCGGTGCTGGGTTCCCCTATCTATGTGCCAATGTTCTTAACGCCAAGACGAATTCCCCACTCTTCCCTCCTTATAAAATTATGAAAGTAGCAGGCGTTCCAATCGGCTTCATCGGCGTCGTAACGGACGATACCCCTTCCATGGTTGATTCGAACGCGGTTGAAGGAGTCAAATTCATCGATGAGGTAACTGCCATTAATCAAGCTGTGAATGAATTAAAGGAACAAGGCGTGAAAGCAATCATAGTCCTGGCCCACAATGAAGGTAAACAGTCTTCCCGCGACGATGCCGCGACCGGTGAGATTGTAGATATGGCCAAACGGGTTGACGATGAAGTAGATGTCATGTTTGCCGGGCATAGCCATTCCTATCTAAATACAGAGGTTGACGGAAAGCTGCTTGTCCAGGCTGAATCCTACGGGACTGCCTTCTCCGATGTGGATTTGGAGATTGACCCGGAAACGAAAGACATTGTGAGAAAAAAAGCGGAGATTGTTGTTACCTATCATGACGGCATCAAGCCAGCACCAGAGATGAAAGCATTAATTGAAAAATACGAAACAGAAGTAACCTCTGTTGTGGACGAAATTGTTGGAACTGCTGCTTTTGATATAGCTGGCAATCGGAACGAAAACGGAGAATCTGCTTTGGGCAATCTGATTGCTGATTCCGAGCGTTCCATGATGAATACGGATTTTGCTTTTATGAACCCTGGTGGAATCCGAGCAGATCTTCAAGCTGGGACTGTCACTCATGAAGAGCTGTTAACGATATTGCCATTTCATCATCATCTCGTTAAGATGCGGCTGACTGGAGAACAAATCCGACAGGTGTTAAATCAACAGTGGCAGCAAGGTCAAGTGCGGATGCTGCAGGTTTCCGGTTTGAGATACACCTGGAATGATACGAAAGCTAGCAGTGACAAAGTAGTCGATATGTTTATAGATGACGGTGTTCGCATTCAACCTGAAAAAACCTACACCGTGACAGTAACCAACTACCTTTCAAATGGCGGTGATCATTTCACTGTTTTTCAAAATGGTACGAATAAAGAGATTGGACCTATTGATGTTGATAGTTTTAAAGAATACATGAAACAAGATAAAAAACCTATTCGCTCTTTCATTGATGGGCGAGTCCTAAAAGTTCACTAATAGGATCCCTGCTCGTGAATGAAGGACATTTCCTGACCGCGATTCGTTCATTTTGTCCTTCATCCCCTTCATGAAGGACATTTCTTCCCTGTGGCTCCTCCGTTTTGTCCTTCATCGCCTTGATGAAGGACTTTTCAAACTTCGGCTTTCCTCGTTTTGGCCTTTTCGTCCAAAGTGGTCAATTCGTTACAAATAATTCAAGAAAATATTACTGCTTTTTAATCAAACCTTAAAAAAGAAAGTCTACAATTAACGTTAGTAACAAGATGGAATAGCACAAAAAATATTATTCATAAAGGTAGGGTGATTTATGAATATTTCCTATAAAAACTATCAAGGCGGATATAATAATTTGGTAATAGTAGAAAGCGATGGAGTGGTTACCATGAGTTTAAAAGATAAGGAGACCGCAATAAGAACCCATAAAAGAAAATTAAAGCGGTTAAAGGCTAAACAAAAATGAAACATAGGGACGGTTCACATGGCAATTTTAATTTCATGTTTAAAAAAGCCTGCAGAACCGTCCCCGTGGGTTCTTAATAGTTTTTTATCAGCATTTTATCAATTTCACGGACTTTATCATATGAAATTAATAGTTTCTCAGGTACCAAGGTTCTGCCATATTCCCAGGCATTCCTTTCTATTTGAGATAGAAGCTGTGCTTTTTCTTCATCTCCGCCGTAATGAATAGTCCTTAAATCATGTTTGTTTTTCCTAAAATCTAAATAATAGCCGAGTTGGCGATAAAGAATAAGTCTAACACATTCTTCATCTGACTGTTTAATTTTAAAGTTTATATTAGCTATGTATCCATTTATTTGTAGGTAGTTAAACTTAAGAGTATTTGTCGATACGTTATAACTCATCGGTGCAGGTAATTTATTGTTGATCTCATAACTAATATCTAATTTGAGCTCTTCTAAAGTACTACTTATGATCTCCTCAATATCCCATACATAAAGCATTTTATCGATCACTTCCCTTCCTAAAAATTATCATTCAAAGTAATTTTCTGCCTTCTTCTCTATTAATTTTTAATAAAGGAAGGTGGAAAGTAAATCCTTCAATTTACCTTAAGCCTTTATACCCACGTCAATATCAAACGATATTTTCCTATTACATGTTTTTGAGAATCAATGAGAATATATTTAGGGAAAATGCCTTTTTAGAAAAGCATTTCATAAGGAGCAAAAATCTTAACGAGGCTTTATACTCCCAAACCAGCTAACTCTTGAAACATTCGGTCGTATATAGATGTGATGCAAAAGAACCGTCCCTATGCATCATTTTGCACACAAAAAAAGCAGCCTTATGCACCAAGACTGCTAAACAATGTAAATGCTAAGCTTATTTTTTATTTTTCTTCTCATCAAAGCTTGGAAGCCCGGAAATATAGCCTACATAAGCTGGATTTTGTGAACTGTTCATGAGATAGGCGTGCCCATCAAGGTTTTCAAGCATTTGCAAGCCGGTAGATTCTCCGCCGCCAGGTACCGATAAGATTCTTGACAGTTTCTTTGTCTCTACATTATAGGCCCATGTATAGTTATTTTGATGGAGACCGGAATCCTCCCCAATAAAAAGAGTTTTCATTTTTTCTGAATACACCACATTATCCGGATTGGCAATTTTATCAACATTTGCAGTATTGCCGTCTGCATCAGGAGCGGCTAAATCCTCGCCCATTAAATATCCGGCCATGCTGACTGGCACATAATGACTGTCAATTTTTTGGCCATCAGTCGTTTTACGATTCGGCTTGAAGTCGATCTCATAGATCCCGCCTGCGCTAATCTTCGGCAATTGGATGTGGTCAACAGGTGCGGTTGGTTCAGGCAGCATCGTGTTCTCCTGATAAGAGATGGCTAAATAAGCTTTATTGTCTTTTTCGTTAAAATCCAAACCTTCCATTTTATTAAATTCTACCGTTGCCCCAAGGTATGCAGCATAACGGTGTGTTTCTAAAAATGCGGCTGCTTTTTCCATTCCAGGCTTCACTTTCACCCATTCAACCTTTTTTCCGTTTGCTGCCGTTTTAATCGCTGTATAGCCCTCAGCTTTGCCTTTTGCTGCATCATCAGTGACCTCGAACATATCACTAAATTTTAACGTAGAGGCGAGTTTTTCAATTTCTTGATCTGTTGCATGTCCCAGCTTAACCCATTCCAGCTTGGCTGAACCGCCATTTTCCGTTCCTGTTTGGACCCATTTGGCTGCATATAAAGTACCTGCCGATAAGTCCTTTTCTTGATCCGCCACATACATAAAGAATCCGCCCGGGTTACTGTCCACTCCATAAATGACCGTTTTGTTATCAGGCATAACCTTGACTCGTTCAAATGCCATCCGTCCCATACTGTAATGTTTGACCACTTTTGTCGAGCCGTCTGCTTTAACTGTTACTTCCGGGACATGCCCATAATAGTAGGGGTTGCCAATTAAACTTGCATCCCCATAGTAGTTTTTTGTAAAGTTGGTCACTGCAGAGGAAGTCGGGTTTACTTCGTGTGCTCTTGCATCGGGATCTGTCTCTTCCGAACCAAGATGGGTATTCCAAGGAGTTAAGATTCCCGCACACGGCTTCCAAATCCCATGAACTTCTGAAAAATCAATCGGCTTAATATCAACGACTGTCAATTTTCCTGTTGCCGGATCCATTTTAACTGTACTTAAACTCATCGCACCCGGGTTTTCAAGCCCATTTTCGTTTTTGGGCATGGATTCATAATGGCTAATTAGATAATAAGTATTTTCCGGCAGTCCAGGGACCTTCATAAGGCTGTTCATGTCAGGAGCTGAGGAAACATACGGCTTTCCATTTGCTTTTGTCATGATTTCGCCCTTTGCATTGATTGTCACTCCTGCTGTATTCCCATTAATTACATCACCAGGTCTGAATAATGTTTCATAACTTAGGGGAACCGTTTTCTTCGTTCCATCGTTGTATGTAACCTTCACAGATGCTCTCGTGTACATAAGGTTATTTTTCTCTTGGTCTGTTTTAGGCGCATCCATTCCAATAAACTCAACCGACTTTATTTTGCCTTCTTCCTTTGGGGCAGCCATCGCTGCGTTGAAAGTTGAAAGTGTTAATGATGCTGCTAGGACTGGTACAACCATTTTTTTCATTCCACTTCACTCCTACCTATTGGTTTTGATCTTCCCTTATGAGTTTAATGGAAAATGGTTAAACCCGTATTAAGTAATAGTTTGAATTTTGTAAATTTTTATCTACTATTACATTCCAAAAGAAATAGTCCTTTTGTCTTATTTTTCCTAATTTACACAACATTTACAGAATATTTATTCTCCCCTAATAAAACTTATTTAATATTTAAGCTGTTGAGCAAGCATATTAATAAGGGGGCGAAGGAAAATGAAAACTCGTTTTAAGAAAGCTATTCCTTTCATTGCAACAACAGTTCTTGCAACAACTGCTCTTACAACCCAATCATTATTTAATGAGGGTGGTAATCAAAAAGCAGAAGCACAGTCAGTCTCAAATGAAGATGTGAAAAAGAAGGATGCTACATGGCTTGCAGGTGATCACCACGTACATAGTGAATGGAGTGTTGGTTGGGACAATTCTACAAATCCTCCGACTGCTATTAGAGGTGGGGATGCTATATATCCAATCTCTAAAAATGCCGAAAATGGTAAAAAGTATGGACTGGATTGGATGATGACAACAGATCATGGGGGCCCTAATCATTCCAAGGTTAACTTAGAACAAGCCTATCCCGAATTATTAAAATCCCGTGCAGCTGTTCCTGAAGTTCTTCAATTCTATGGAATGGAGTTTGATACACCAGCAGCTGATCACAGCACATTAATGATCCCAAAAAGCGAAAATGAATCACAAATGCTCTATGACATTGAAAGCAAGTTCAATTCACGTGATGCATATCCAAATGATCCAAGCCGAAACACGGAATCAAAAATGATTGAAGCTCTTAACTATATGAAACAAATGGACGAGCTTCCGATTCATATTGCTCACCATGCTTCCCGTTCAGCGACAGGTATTGGTGTTTGGGGACAAACGACACCGCAAGAATTGCGGAATTGGAATGATACCGCACCAAATATCTCGATTGGGATGGAAGGAGCACCTGGTCACCAAGCGGCTGCAATCAACCGGGATGGTTCGATAGATCCTAAAGGATCTCGTGGGTCATACGGAAACGTAAACGCTCCAACAATGGGTGGATTTGACCAAATGTCAGCTATCGTTGGCGGTTTATGGGATTCGATGTTAGGTGAAGGAAGACATTGGTGGATTACTGCTACCTCTGACTCACATGTTAACTGGCGTGATGGAGGAAGTGACTTCTGGCCTGGTGAATATTCTAAAACATATGTAAAAGCAGTGAAAAATTATGAAGATGTAATGGAAAACCTTCGTAAAGGTAATGTGTTTGTTACCACGGGTGATCTTATCTCAGAACTTGATGTTAGACTGCAAGCAGGAGGCAAATCACCATTGCATGCGAAGGCAAAAGGAAATACAGCAACAATCGGCGAAACACTTACACTTCCAGGTAATAAATCTGATGTAACGGTAACAGTTCGCATCAAAGATCCAAACGCTGCGAACTCTCATGGAGATAAGCCAAATGTAAAACGTGTAGATTTAATCATGGGAGAAGTGAACGGTAAAGTGGAAGACCGCTCTACTGCTTCTAATCCTACAACAAAAGTTGTGAAGCGTTTCACTGAAAACGATTGGAAACAAGACGGTGAATACATCACGATTACTTATACTTTAAAAGATGTGGATAAAGATAGTTACATTCGTTTACGTGGTACTAACACTGATCAATTAGAACCAGAAAAAGATCCTAAAGGTGAAAACCCATGGAATGATCTTTGGTTCTACTCCAATCCAATTTTCATGAAAGCAAGTAAATAATTAAGAATTTAAGGATTCTTGACGAGGGGCATTCATACTCCTCGTCTTTCCATTATCTTTTGAAAATAACACCATTGCGAGAAAACAATAGAAATGGACGTGGAATTAATGAAAAAGCTATGGTTACCTATTTTATTCTTTTTACTAGCATTTAGTTCAGTTCTTCCTACCCCATCATCTGCCCATACCAATAATAGCGAAGGTTTTTCAAGCATTGAAGTGAAAGAGAAATCGCTAGATTACGAGTTAAAACTTGATTTAGAAGAACTCGGGCATGCCCTTAATAAGACAACAGCAGAAAAGGAACTAATTAACAATAAGATTGTGGAGCAATATATTAATACCCATATAAAACTTTATGCGGACAGCCAACTTATTGAAGGCAGCGTGGAAAAAACAGATATAGAGACGATTAAGGAAAGACCCTTTGCGGTCATTAACTTAGCTTATAATATTGAACATAAACCTGAAAAACTAGTAATGGAATATAATATGTTTATGGACGACTCCGATCCAAGTCATGCCAATTTCGCAACCATTAAAATGGACGGGAAACAACAGGAAAAGATTCTTACATTTGAATCGAGGGAATTAGAAATTGGTGAGGTAAGCCTTTTGCAAAATGTTAAACAGTTTGTCGTTCTTGGCCTAGAACATATTTTTACAGGCTATGACCATATCCTTTTTATCATTAGTTTGCTTTTTGGAGCAAAAACATTTCGTCACATTCTTTCTTTAGTCACTGCCTTTACGATTGCCCATAGTATCACACTGGCTCTTGCTACTTTCGACATTGTTCAACTGCCAAGCAGATTTGTGGAATCCGCTATCGCTTTAAGCATCATCTACGTTGCACTGATGAATATTTTTAATAAGGACTCGAAACACCAGCCATGGCTTGCCTTTGCTTTTGGTTTAATCCATGGATTCGGTTTTGCAGGAATATTATCGGAAATGAGATTAGATACGAACCATATGGCTCGGTCCCTCTTATCTTTTAATATCGGAATCGAAATCGGCCAACTTATCATTGTTTCGTTGGTATACCCGCTGATTTTATGGATCAAAAAATTAACGTTGAAACCAATTAAATGGGTCATTCCCGGGACCTCAGCAGCCATTTTAGCATTTGGACTTGTTTGGTTTATTGAAAGAGCTTTTTAAAAAGGCTGTTTTCGTAAATATTGTTGTTTCTTTCTATAGAATCGGCGTAACAAAGAGTAATATTACACTTATTAAGAGGATTTTCCGAAGCTTTTTGTGCAACCAGCACCCTTATTTGATTTTACGAGTTTTATTTGCGAAACTAACCCTTTTATTTGCGAAATCCCCCCTTTTATTTGCGATTTCTATTTCTTTAATTGCGAATTCTTATTAGCGACAATCTTTTAGAAAATAGCCTAAAAAAAATGCCATAGGGACGGATTTCATGGTACCTTTGGGACACCAGGACCGTCCCAAATCCCACAATCATTTTGAGGCAAGAGAACCGTCCCCATGCATCATTCCTAAAGCCCTTTAGTTGACAACAAGGCAAATTCAATATAGCTAGCAGCTGCTCGATTCATCCGTGCAAATCTCTCATCATGGGTCTGTCCTTTGAAGTACCGGTAATAGATTTGCTGGGCTATGACCGCCAATTTGAAGTACGAGAAGGTAAGATAATAAGGGATATTGGAAACGTCAATACCGCTTTTCTTCGCATACCTTTCTAAAAATTCTCTGCGAGTATAGAAGCCTTCTTTTGCTGTAATGGGTTGGTTTCCTGCCCCTCCTTTTAATTCATCAGGGTCGCCGGATTCCAGCCAGTAACATAAGGCAACCCCAACATCTGCGAGCGGATCGCCGATTGTTGCCATTTCCCAATCAAACAAACCGGTCATCACACGAAAATCCTCCGAAAACATCGCATTATTCAATTTATAATCATATTGAATGATGGTAGGTTTAGGGGAAACAGGGATGTTTTTTTGCAGCCATGAAGTTAACTCCTTAACACCGGGAACCTCTTCCGTTTTTGCATTTTCATACCGTTTAATCCAGCCGCCAGTCTGCCGCTCCATAAAACCTTCCGGCCTTGAGATGTTTAGTAATTCTGTTTTCGTGTAATCGACCTGATGCAGTTCTACCAATTGATCGACCATGATTTCCGATATTTTTCTCCCTAAACCAGGATGATAGGGAACATGCGTTGGGAACTCTTTATCTAACACCAACCCTTTTCTTCTTTCCATGATAAAAAAAGGACTGCCGACAATGGAGTGATCATTGGAAAAAATATACGGCTTTGGCGCAGTTGAAAAGATCGGGTGCACATTCGATAAAATCGTATATTCCCGCTCCATATCATGGGCTTTTGGGGCAACAGGTCCGTGCGGCGGCCGCCGCAGCACAGCCTCCCATTCACCAACTCGTATTAAATAGGTCAGATTGGATTGACCTGCACCAAATTGTTCAATCTCCAATTTACCCGCAGGGGCGTCCTCGATATGTTCATGAATAAACTTTTGCAGCTTCTCTTGATCGAGCTCCTCCCCTTTTCTCACATCAATCGTGTCACGAAAGGTTTCCTTCATTTCTTTCCACTCCATTCTAAAAAAATGTTCAGGCAATGGAGGACTGACCTCTCATTACCTGAACATTGGGTATTGTTTTTAACTCCGGACTGCCGATAATTCTGGAGTTTGATATTTTTTAATTTCCAATCTAGCAATCTGACGGCGGTGTACTTCATCAGGACCATCGGCGAGTCTTAATGTACGTGCCTGTGCCCAATGATAGGCAAGCGTGAAATCATCACTTACGCCGGCAGCGCCAAAAGCTTGAATCGCACGGTCAAGGACTTTTAGTGCCATATTTGGTGCAACCACTTTAATCATCGCAATTTCGGCTTTCGCTTCTTTATTTCCAACTGTGTCCATCATATAGGCCGCTTTCAATGTCAATAAACGTGCTTGCTCTATTTCAATTCTTGATTCTGCAATCCACTCTTGAACAACACCCTGCTCCGCAATTTTTTTACCAAAAGCAGTCCGGTTTAGCACGCGCTTGGTGAGGTCTTCAAGTGCACGTTCTGCCAGGCCGATTAATCTCATGCAATGATGAATCCTGCCCGGTCCAAGCCGCCCTTGGGCAATCGCGAATCCTTTTCCTTCTTCCCATAGCATATTCTCAGCTGGCACCCGGACATTTTCATAGACAATTTCCGCGTGTCCATGAGGGGCATCATCATACCCAAACACCGGCAGGATTCGTTCAATCTTCACACCTGGTGTGTTTAATGGTACGAGAATCATAGACTGCTGTTCATGCAGCTTTGCGTTAGGATCATTTTTCCCCATCACAATCGCAATCTTGCAGCGTGGATCCCCTGCTCCTGAAGACCACCATTTCCTGCCATTGATGACATATTCATCGCCATCTCTGATAATACTTGTTTCAATATTAGTTGCGTCACTGGAAGCCACATCTGGCTCTGTCATCGAAAAACAGGAACGAATCTCACCAGCCAGAAGCGGTTCAAGCCATTGTTTCTTTTGCGCTTCCGTCCCATAACGAACAAGAACTTCCATGTTTCCTGTATCTGGTGCGCTGCAATTAAATACTTCCGGTCCAATGACGGATCTTCCCATAATCTCACAAAGCGGTGCATATTCCAGATTGGTTAATCCAGCCCCATACTCACTTTCAGGCAAGAACAAATTCCATAGCCCTTCTGCTTTTGCCTTTTGTTTCAGTTCTTGCATAATCGGAGGAATATCAGACCAGCGTGTTTCCTGTTGATTCAGCTGCTCCTTATATAACTTTTCATTTGGGTAAACATACTCCTCCATAAACTTAATAACCCTCTTTTGCAAGTTAACAACCTTTTCAGAATATGAAAAATTCATCCTATCCATCCCCTTTTCATGTTTTTAGATAAATTTAAGATTGTACAATAGACCTGAATCGAGTGCTGGCATGTTCATTGTTACCGATTTTATTTATGGGCAAATACGGGCTCTCTTTTTTCAATAAATGCTGAAACTCCCTCTTTCACATCTTCTGTTAAAAAGACCTCTCCAAACAGTTCAGCTTCTCTCTCGATTCCGGCATGGAATTCCATATTTGTTCCTTCATCTACCGCCTTTTTAATCCGAGATAGGGCCTGCAGAGAATACCCGCTGATTTTCTTGGCCATCGCCAGCGCCGCGTTCATTCCTTGTCCTGTTGCGACAACTTTGTTCACGAGTCCAAGCTTCACCGCTTCATGTGCCGAAATGGGGTCGCCGACAAACATGAGCTCTTTCGCTTTTGCCTCTCCTACTATTCTCGGAAGACGCTGGGTGCCTCCTCCGCCTGGGAAGATTCCCAATTTGATTTCCGGCAGGCCAAGCTGTGCATGTTCTTCGGCAATCCGGATGTCACAAGTGATGGCAAGCTCACAGCCGCCGCCGAAGGTCAGGCCATTTAAGACAGCAATCGTCGGCTTTGGCAGGAAATCGATTTGGTTAAAGACGGCATGCTGCTCCAAAACTCGGTCCTTCATGCCTGCTTTGCCAATGGATTGAGGGAACTCCTTAATATCTGCTCCCGCCATAAACGCCCGGCTGCCGGCGCCCGTCAAGATGGCCACGACAATGTCGTTATCGCTGGCAATATCATCAAAGACAGCCTTTAACTCACTGGTTACCTGCCCGCTTAAAACATTTAGCGGCGGATTATCAATCGTCACAATTGCAATATGATCGTTTTTTTCCAGTTTGACTAATTGCGTATTCACTTTGCCTTCACCCCTGTTTTTTCGTATTCATACCAGCCCTTGCCGGTTTTCCGGCCAAGAGTCCCAGCCTTCACTTTTTCTTCCAGGCTTGCAGACGGCTTATCCTCTTCATTGCCTGTTTCTTTATATTTTTCCGCTAGTGCATAGTAGCCGACATCAATGCCGGATAAGTCCATTAGCTCAAAGGGACCCATCGGGTGGTTTAATGCTTTTTTGACTATCGTATCAATGTCTTTATAATCGCAGATTCCTTCCTCATACAGCTTAAGCGCCTCGTTGTTTAAGGCAAACAACAGACGGTTGGCTATAAAGCCCCATGTTTCCTTGCGCAGCAAAACGCCTGTACGATTGATTTTTTCACAAACAGCCAATGTGACAGCAGCCGTTTCTTCAGACGTGGTTTCACTCATAACAACCTCGACACAATCCATCACTAAAGCTGGAAAGAAGAAGTGCATATTGCAGACTTTCTCCGGCCTCCTAGTTACATCGGCAATTTTTGAACTAGCAATAGTGGAGCTATTGGATGCTAAAATGGCATGAGGTGGTGCCAAACGATCAACAACAGCGAAAAGCTCCCGTTTGACATCTAGCTTTTCAACAACCGCCTCAATGACAAAGTCTGTATTTCCTACCGCCACCTCCAAATTAGTGGTAAACGATAAACGGGCGAAAGCCTGATCCAAACCTTCCTGACTGATTTTCCCTTTTTGAACCCATTTTCCCATTTGAAAATCGAGGGCTTCCTTTGCTTGTTCCAACGCCTTTTCCTGGATATCGTAGATCGTTGTTGAAAATCCGCCTAACGCGCATAACATGGCAATTTGGTGTCCCATAGACCCTGCACCTAACACCGAAATATGTTTAACATCCTGTATATTCAATTATTTCACTCCTTCCGGTACTAACCGGTTAGTACTTTGGCAATATTCAAAAAACAAACTTTCTTATCCTTCTCGCTCAATCAGAGCAGCAATACCTTGGCCGCCGCCAATACAGGCGGTAATTAAAGCCCTCTGTTTATTCGTTCTTTGTAATTCGTAAACGGCCTTCGTAATCAGAATGGCGCCGGTTGCTCCGAGTGGATGCCCGTGCGCAATAGCCCCGCCGTTAACATTAAGCTTTGCTTCGTCGATTTCAAGCTCACGGTTGCAGGCAAGAACCTGAGCAGCAAACGCTTCATTAAGTTCTACTAAATCAAAATTATCGATCTTTAATCCTGTCCGTTGTAATAGCTTTCTAGTTGCCGGTACCGGACCAATTCCCATAATGTTAGGATCTACACCGCTCACGGCAGAGTCACGAACAACTGCCAGCGGCTTTAAGCCTAATTCTTCAGCCTTTTCACGGGACATGATTACTAATGCGCTGGCCGCATCATTGAGTCCTGAGCTGCTTCCTGCTGTCACTGTTCCACCTTCAAGGAAGGCTGGCGGTAATTTAGCTAATCCTTCAAGCGTCGTAGATGGTCTCGGATGCTCATCCATACCAACTGTGATCGGCTGCCCTTTTCTTACAGGAATCTCAATTGGCACAATTTGTTGTTTAAAGAATTCTTGTTCCATGGCGGCTGCCATTCTTTGCTGGCTTCTTAATGAATAGGCATCCTGTTCTTCTCTAGAAATATTATATTTTTTTACAAGGTTTTCAGCCGTGATTCCCATTGGCGGATCACCGATTTCCTTTGGTGAAAGCTGCGATTTACGAAAACTTGGAGGCGCTGCACTATATGCTTTTGTAGGGCGATCCATTAAATATGGAGCTCTGCTCATGCTTTCTGTTCCACCCGCCACATAAATATCTCCTGCTCCGGCATTAATTGCCTGGGCAGCTAAAACAACGGCATTGATACCAGACCCGCACTGACGGTCAATGGTTAAACCAGGAATTTCAAGAGAAAGTCCCGTTTGCAGGGCTGTTAACCTAGCAATGTTTCCGCCACCGCTTAACACATTTCCAAAAATAACATCATCAATTTGATTCGCGTTAACACCTGCTCGATTTAGCGCTTCCTTTATCACCACTGCACCAAATTCATGGGCATTCAGGCTTGCTAATGCCCCGCCCTGCCTTCCAATCGGAGTTCTTACGGCTGATACGATCACTGCATCTCTTTTTGACATGCTTTTTTCCTCCCTATTCATCTATTAACTATGTTTATAGTAAAACCTGTCTTGCAATGACAAGCTTTTGTATCAAATTTGAACCTTCATAAAACTGGGTAATTTTCGCATCCCGCAACATTCTTTCCACCGGGTAGTCTTCGGTATAGCCGCTGCCTTCTAGCATTTGAACCGCATCCGTAGTCACCTTCACCGCGACATTCGAACAGAATAGCTTTGCCATAGAGGCTGCACCTGCCACTTCACTTGACCCTTTTTCCAGCAATTCTCCACCGTAGTAAAGCAATCTTCTTGCCGCTTCAATATCTGTAGCCATTTCAGCCAGCATCAGCTGGGTATTATGAAATCTCAAACTCTCCCTCGAAGAGCGCATAAATCTATGGGCATACTTAATTGCCTCTTCATAAGCGCCTTGTGCAATCCCCAAAGCTAGAGCCGCAACATTTAATCTCGTTCGATTAAGCGTTTCTTTTAAAATTTTAAATCCTTTGCCCTCCCCTCCAATTAGCTGTGAATGATGAATTTTTACATTTTCTAAAATAACCTCTCTTGCTGGAATCCCTTTTACACCCATTTTCCCTGTTTCTCTTCCCACTGTTAATCCGGGTGTTCCCTGCTCGACAATAAAATAGGTGATGCCTGCATTTTTTATTCTGGGGTCCATTGTTGCAACAATCGTGTAAATGTCTGCTACCCCAGCGTTAAACACGAATAACTTTTTACCATTCAAAACATAATAATCGCCCATTTTCTCAGCTGTCGTATAAACCGTTTCAAGATCACTGGTGATTCCCTCTTCTGTAATCCCAATCGCCCCTATTAAATCACCTGATGTGAGAGGGGGTAAATACTTCACTTTTTGCTCCTCCGTACCACCTAGAAGAATAGGGTTCATCACCATTCCTTGATTCGTCAACAGTATGGATGTTGAACCGCAGCAGCGAGCAATCTCTTCAATAATGATCAACTGATTCAAGTGTGATAGGCCGCCACCGCCAAAACTGGTAGGTACACTTGTTCCGAATAATCTATTTTCTGCTAACTTCCTGACGTGGGTGTCCGGTATTCTTTGAAGTTGATCCACATCTTTTGCTGCAGGACGAAAGCAATCCTCTGCAATAGACCGGATAAAATGCCGAACCACATGAATCTCTTCCTGAATCAATTCCATTGCTCCTCCCATTGTCATTATTCTTTTAAAATGCAATTTCTGTGCCAAACTAAATAATCAGGTTATTTAGGCTATAATCCCTCGGTAATGCAAAAACACAACAAAAAAATAGTGCAAAATTGCAACACGTTGCGTTTTTGCACTATTTTTAAAAATTAGAGTACTTTTGTACCTTCCTTGATAACGTGGAAGCATCGACGTCTAATGCTTTAGCTGCCGCACGAATGCTGGGATAATTCTTCAAGGCACGATCAATGACCTGTTTTTCATAATGTTCCATTTGCTCTTTCAGGGACTTTAAATTGTTAGGCTTAGTGATGATGTTGTCAATTTCCCTTTGGGGTTCAGACTGCTTTTTTTCTTTATGTTGCGGTATAAACAATTCATTTCGAATGTCCTCAGCAGTAATGATCGGTTTTTCAATCATAATGCACAGCCGCTCAACTATGTTTTGAAGTTCTCGCACGTTTCCCGGCCAATGATAACGTTGAAAGCTATCCAAAACTTCTTTTGAAAAAATCTTATTCACGCCATATTTTTGTCTGATGTTATTGATAAAGTGATAGGTTAATGGAACGATATCATTTGGTCTTTCCCTTAGCGGAGGAATATGAATCGGAATGATATTTAATCGATAATAGAGGTCCTTTCGAAATCCTCCTTTTTTGATTAAATCTTCCAGATTTTGATTAGTTGCAGCGATCACCCTGGTGTCAATTTTGATCGGCTTTGTCCCGCCGACCCTGGTAATTTCAAATTCCTGCAGCACCCTTAGTAATTTGACCTGTAAGTGTAAGGGGATTTCGCCAATTTCATCTAAAAGAATGGTCCCTTTAGCGGCCTGTTCAAATAAACCAATCTTACCCTTAGGGCTGGCTCCAGTAAACGCCCCAGATTCATAGCCGAATAGTTCAGATTCTAACAGATCATTGGGAATTGCCCCGCAATTCACTTTAATCAGCGGCTGGCTGCTTCGATTACTATTTTCATGAATTAATTTTACAACAACCTCTTTCCCTACTCCTGATTCCCCATATATAATGACAGTTGAATCATGCTGAGAGACTCGTAAGGCGCGGTCAAAGACTTTCTTCATTTTCTTGTCGTAGGCGACAATGGAATGAATGGCGGTTTTATTGGATTTTAGTTCCTCCAGCTGCTGAGTGATTTCCTCATGCTCCTGCTCTAATAGAAAAATTTCATCCTTGAGCTGGTTTAATACCGTTACGTCCAAAATCTGACTGACAACTTTAATGATTTGTTCCTGTTTATTTTTAATCGGGATGGCGGTTACTAAAACTTCTTTGCCATTATAGAGTTTTGTCAGTTGGGTACTAGGTTTGCCTTCTTTAAAAACCTGCAGTTCGGCAGTTTGGTCGATGATTTCCTCGATTATTAAATCCCGATGTTTGCGGCCAACAACATCACTTGCCGATAATCCCGTTTGTTCCTTAAATGCCGGATTTACTTCGGTAATCCTGCCGTCCTTATCGGTGATGACCACTCCTGTTATGGAATGCTGAAACATTTGCTGATACGTTTCATATATCTCTTCCAGTTTCTCTAATTCGCTCGGTGCGTCAGATACCAACGTCCATTTACGATCACTGTTTGTTATTTCCTTGGTCCTCCTTCCAATTAGAGTTGTATGTAAATAATGTGATTATAGTTATTGTATTCTATATTTTCTGAAAAATAAACGATTTAATCTGTTTATACCTATTCATCCCTATCCGCAACTCCTGGATTATAATAGATTCTTATAGATGATTTTTCCGTTGAGATTTTATAATCTCAAAATATTGTGTATCGCCCAACCCATAATCTTTAAATTTTTCCAATAAAGCTAGCATAAGTTCTTCTTCTGGAACATCACGGTGTTTGCGAATATACTGCAGAAGATCACTGTCTACTCTTAGGTAATTCAAATATAGCTCTATCCCCTTCTTTAATGGTTCGGGATCGATATTTTCAGGCATAGTTTTATCAATCAACACTTGTTTGTAAATGTCATAATATCCCTTCGCCTTTAGGGAAAAATGGCTCACAGGCTCAAATTGATCATCGACTAGATAAAGATCAATAGAGTCTGTATGCTCTACTTGGTCTAACCAAGCAAGGATAGTCAGAATGTTGATTTGACAAAACATATCGGCATCAAACCATAAGACAATATGAGTAAATTTCTCGCTGAAAAAAGGCTGCAATGGTGTTAGTGTGTGTTCAGTGTATTGTTTAGGCGTTACATGATGGACCTTCGCACGCATTTGGATGAAATCATTTGAAAATAGATTAGGACTCGTGTTTCCATAACACATTGCCTCGTTAAAGGGAACCATTAATTCTTGTTCAAGAAACTTTGTCTTATTGTAAAAATTATACATAGCTAGTCCATTCAGAATATGTAATGTTCTTTTTCGGATCATTGTTCACAACCTCTTCTTCATTTAATCTAAGCCACGGGGACGGACCATCCCTTTTGTTCATGCATCTTTGCTTCCATATTTTATGCAGGCCCTCTCAGACATACTTGTCCCTTTCTCCTGCAAAACCGTTATATTTGTACTAATATACGTAGGTAACTCGGTAAGGTTTCAATGGATAAGAGCTTTTTATTTTTAAAGTTGTTTCAAAATAACAAAACTGCCCGTTTCCATTTTGTGCTAAAATAGAAGAAAGTTGTATATAAAGGTGCAGTTCCAGGAGGAGTAATTTGATGGGAAAAAAGAAAGTTAATACGCCAGCCAAACTCATTATTTTTTGTATTCTTTTTGGAATCATTGTGATCTTTAATAGTGTATTAGTGATCGGCTCACCCTATGTATTTATCAAAGTGTTGAATCTTATCGTTGTCATCATACTTTCCTCGATAGTGGGTGCATTTATAAGAGAAATCTTTATTTTAAATAAAAAGAAAAAGTCTCACACAACTTAAATCGGTCATGAACAGGAATCGGGAAAACACGGGGACGGTTTTCATGACATTTTTCATTTATTTCTTGTTAAAAAAATCTGCAGAACCTTCCCCATTTCTTTGCCTTCACTCCCCCAAGAACATAAGCTTTGAGGGACAAAAAAGGCTATGTTGTATAACCAGATATAAAAAACCTCAGAGTTTTTCTTATACTGAAGTGACCCCTAAAAGTTAGACACGGTTATTTCATTAGGCAGCTTGGGTAAAATGAGTTCGGTATTGCACGGGACTCATTTTTAATTTTGCTTTTATTCGCTTTGTATTGTAGTAATCGATGTATTTTTCTAATTCTATTTTGAAATGCTCTACACTTTCAAATTCTCTCATGTAGAGGAACTCAGATTTCATAATTCCAAAGAAGTTCTCTATAACAGAGTTGTCGTAACAGTTTCCTTTGCGAGACATAATTTGGACTATCCCTCTTGATTCAAGTGCGTGACGATATTTCTTCATTTGATAATGCCAGCCTTGATCGGAATGCAGAAGTAGCTGGTGGTTCACAGGTAAACGTTCGAAAGCCTTCTCCAACATATCTGAAACTAGGGAATAGGTTGGTCTAGAACCAATTGTGTACGTGATTATCTCCCCATTAAATAAATCTAAGACAGGCGATAGATAAAGTTTTTCACCGAATAATTTAAATTCTGTAATGTCTGTTACCCACTTTTCATTTGGGGTATTTGCTGTAAAATGGCGGTCTAAAATATTCGGCGCAATTTTACCAACCGTACCTTTATAAGATTTGTATTTTTTCATGCGTACGATACACTTTAACCCTAGTTCTTTCATAATCCGTTGAACCTTCTTGATACGATTCGCAAGCTCATCACGAATACGGGCGACAGCCATAATCCCCTGTTCTATAAGACATTAAGAACAGTGAGTGGTTTGAAGAAAGAGCAATGTATAAATCAAACAGTAAAAATAATTTTGGAGACAATTAAAGGAGGAGAAAATAGTTGAAAACTGCAAACGTAAAAAAGCTTTCGCTAGAAATAGCTGAAATTCTTGGAAAAAGCAATGCTAACTGCCGGCAAATATTTCGCCGTGCGAAAAAAAACATGGAATTTGACCCAAAGAAACATCTTTCGATTTTAATGGAGGAATCTACAGTAAAAAAAGTTTGTACAAGTCCGTCTTGAATGGAAACGTAAACCAATTATTAGAGGTTATTAGCGAAGATGTCGCAATGTACTCGGATGGCGGTGGTAAAGTAGAAGCCGCACAAATACCTATTTTCGGCGCTGCCAAAGTGGTTTATTAACTCCAAAGTCTCATGAAAATGTATGCAAGCAAGTTCACCATCAAATATACAGCCGTCAACGGTCTGCCAAGACTAATTTTAACAACCGATGAACACATACAATTTGTGTACTCCTTTGCTTTAGTGACAATCGAATTCAGACGATCTAACGGTTGCTAATCCCGATAAACTACAACATTTACAATAGAAAATCCCGTACGATCACTAAATCACAGCACTCGCTGTATCATTTCGATTTTGCCTCTCATGTTATGACAAAACCCTCACAATTTGACTATTGTGAGGGTTTATTTTGTAAAAAGATTAAACCTCTACCTTGCTCCACAGCCCTCAACTTTCTTTTCTGCCATTATACTTTCCCCGAAAGAAGCCTCTCAGGAGTCTCCCGGATCATATCCACGATTTGTTGGCTGCTAATTCCGGATGATTGCAGCAGATGGACAAAAAAGTTCAGCCCCTCGATTGGGGATGGATGATGATGCTGGCCAAAATCTGTCACCATGAGATAATGGCTGTGGCCCACTTCTTTAATATCTGTTAAAATCTCAGCTACAGACCGGACGCGATGGTTGGGCAGGAAACTGATTAAGCATTTTTCTAAAAAGAATCCTTCGTTTGCGACCTCCATTTGATCTTCCCGCGACATGTTGATCAAGTGTAAATCGGGATGCTGAATCACAAATTTTCTGATTTGATATTGATGCAAGACTGGAATTAAAGCTTTAATCTCAGGAACTGAAAGGTGCCCGCTTGCCAAAATCAGCTGATGTCTGGCTACGTATTCCAGGATCCTTTCAACTTCTCTTTTCACTTCTCCATTGGCATCCAAAATGGTTAATCCCCCGTATTGGCCGGGCTCATAAGATGCCATATCCGTGGTCAGGGTTGCTTTAAAGCGCTCATGATTATCCGCATCAACAGTGGGAAACCAGACGATTCCACCCCCCAATTGATGAGACATTTTGACCGCATCTGCATTAAAACCGCCGACATAACGATTCAATACAACGCCGCCTATTGTTCTGATTTCCGGAACTACCTCTTGAACTAGCTGCGCCCGGGCCGCAGTATCGCCTTCATGTGCTTTCAAAACGATTCCCGACATTCCGCAGCTTCTCGCTTCCATTGCATACTCAATATCCGAGTACTTTCGTTTTGACACACTTGGAGAACTATGGGCGTGAAACTCAATGCCTCCTTCAAGCAGTTCAGAAATAGATTCTGCTTTCGGCTGTATTTTGATCCAATGATCAACTTCCAGTGAAAAGCGGTCATTATGAATAGGCCTTTTCCAACCGTTCATTTTACCCCACCTTGTTTTTTAGAATGAATGTAATGAATTAGTTAAAAACTTTGCGAAACGCAATTTGTCGCACCAAAGTTGGGCACATACTGGATGTGGTAAGGATCATTCCCTCCAACAACCACGATTTTAATGTCATCCGGTTTGTCGCATACATACGCTGTATCACCTTTTAGATTCTTCGGCATATCAGGCTGAAATAACTCCTTGGGAAAATCAGCAAGCTTCCGCTTCGATTTTTCAAACAAACACTCCTTAACTGCAGTTTTCGTCCAGCCGTCCTTCACCATCACTCTTACATGGCCGGGACTCAATAAAATACAGGGGTTGCCGCGTCCAGTCAAAAAATTATTATTGCCTATATTTGACATGCAATCTGCTAATAAACTCAACTGAGAGTTGCTGTCAATCCCGCCCGTGAGAACATTATTGGTTCCTTGACCTCCAAAAATCGTCACGACATTTTCGCCTTTTGCGTAGCCTAGTTCAACCGATAATGGCTCCCACTGACTTTCTTCTTCATTTTCCGGGATGCAGAATGTATATTTGCCAGGCATCCCCAATGTTGCTTTATCGATTTTTCCCGGAAACGCCCCGCCAATATTTAATAAAATCATCCTAAGTGCTCTTCCGATAGTGGCATTTGCCCGGTTTCCCGGTCCTAGTGCCCCCATTCCTGCATTCATGCCAATTTTATTTCGAATCTTGCCATTGACAATTGTCAACGGGGCGACAGGATTTGTCGTTGCCTGGATGCCGCCTAAATTAAACTCAGGCTTAGTAATGGCCTGAATCATTGCTATTAAGACAGGCGAATACTCACGCCTACAGCCCGCCATGATTGCATTGACGGCAATTTTCTCAACAGTGGCAACCCCTTTTCTTGGTTCCACCTCGGCGATGACTTGGTCACGCGGCATGCCGATGTAACTGATAAATGTTTCGACCAGCTCTTCCGTCGGGGGGATGATCGGCAGACCATCTGTCAACTTCTTTTCGTAAACGTATTCAAAAAATGCATATGGATCATCAGGTACATCAATAAACATTTCGTCCCCGGTTATTTCCATGAAATCGCCTCCACATCTACTTAATCAGCTGAGTAATCAGAATATCAATAATGTTTCCAGCCATTTTCTTAAGCGCTTCTTCAGATTCCTCTTCAATATGCCGCGAGAGGATGATTTTAGGGATCTCCGGAACTTCCCTGCTTTCCGCAATGGCATTGGCTAGCTGGGTAAAGTTTTCAGTTATACACACAAGGGAGTTTTTCCCCTGTTTAAAAATTTCAATTGAGTCGTGGACACTCCACGATGTACATGACCCTCAATTGCCTAACCCGACGATACAAATATCGGATGCTTCCGCTATTTCTTCAATCAGTTCCGCCGGGGCTGCGTTGCTTAATGGAATATTCCACTTCGTCACCTTTTTTACGTGATACTTGTTCGTAAGCGTTTTCTCGATCTCGTTAATAATAAAATTCCAACTCGGCCAGCCATTGTCAAGCAAACCAATGTTTTTCCCAGCCAATGTTGATACCTTTGTCGTTTCTCGTTTGAATTTTTTTGGACTTGCCACCGGATTCATGATTTTCATATTTGCCTGCTCCCTTCCGAGATTATAAATTGAAGAAATTCTTCGTTTGCCATTTTCTCATCAAGTAATTTATGGAGATTTTGTTCAGATATCCAATTCAGTGTTTGGCAGATAGCCTCACTCTGAAAAGCGTTCAAATTCATTTCTTTTAAAAAGTCAACAGCCATTCCTATTTCTTGCTGCCGGCGTTTTGAGTGGATAATGTTAGAGGTAATGGCATAGTCAACCCAATCTGAATACGACCGATTAAGGAACAGCTCGTCCAGGTTTTCCGCCATTATCTGCTGGATATTCCACTTTTCCGCAAGTAATATTTGTTCCCAAACAAGACATTGAATCCCTTTTGTGATGATACTTTGGCACATTTTCATTGCGGAAGCCTGCCCTACGATCTGACCAACTCTTTTGAGATGGAAAACCGATGATGGCAAATGATGCAATTCGATTTCTCCACTATAGTAAATTGGCGTTTGGCTTCCGGTAACCTGAGGCGAGCGCATGATGACGCCGTCAAGATATGGACAATTGGCAGCTTGAAAATATTTGCTGTTTTCCATTTTGACTTTCGGATTGGTTGAATTCAAATCCAGGAATACATGATGTTTAGAAACGAGGAGTGAAATATTTTTTGCAATTTGCGATGCACTTGATGGTGTAACAGTAGAAAGAAGATTGGATGTGTGATGAACGAGAACTTCCAATGAAGGAACATATTCAATCCCAAGTTGTTTAGCTTTATTCCGTTTAGAATCTGCTCTGGTACTTTCTTCACCATAACGGTGATCATAAACAAATACCGTCCAATTTTGCTCTTTTAATAATTTTCCATAAATCATTGCCACTTCGCCAAAACCGATGAAACCAATGGTTTTTTTCGGGGACATTTAACTCCTCCCTTGCCAATTCTCTTTTTTTCGACAATTTCAATATCCATCAGCCAGTTTCTTGTATATCCCCTCCATAAAAATAGTAGACTGCAACGGAGCTAACTCGATTATACTCTTAAAATTTTAATAGTTGCGATACATGTTTCCTATTGGTCTATAGCATCTGGCTATGGTGATTTGATATAAGAAAAGCGGAAGAGTCCCGATCACCGGCGTACAGCCTGGAGCTCTCCAACCCTTAGAATTTCTTCACCAGTTGCCTGTCAGCTACTGAGCATCTTGATACTTACTCAAATTGGACTTTCTCCAATTAGCAATTAACGGCTTGCTGGGCACACAAATAAGAAAAGCTAAATGAGCAAATTACCTTGTTCTTTTAGCTTTTAATTACTTGTAATATGTAGATGGTTCCTTTTTTTCGGGGGGAAGTCCTGGTGCAACGTTTGTCCGATTTGAGCGTCTAAACGGGATTTCTTTTAAAAAAAATGACAATACCAATCCAATTGAAAGAAAAATACTAGTAAGAAGAAAAGCAAATGTTAACGAATGTCCTAGCGCTTCCCTAATCATTTCACTTATTTGGATCAATGTTTCCTGCATTTCAGGTGTTAATGACTCTTTTATATTTTCAATTTCCTTATGATTCATCAAAATTTCTGGATCTTGGAGCTTTTTGAAAGTTGAATTTTGCTCAATGACACTGTATAAATCTGATTCTTTTGATAAACCTGTTAATTCAAACTGTAACTTTAAATTCATAATTGTCCCCATTACAGCTACACCAACCGTACCACCAAGTTGGCGAAAAAGTTGAACAGAAGAAGTTGCAACCCCTAGTATTCTTTGTGGTACTGCATTTTGAACAGACAATAATACAACTGGTGTACTTAGGCCAAGCCCAAAACCTATCATAATTATATTTACAACTATTCTTAAGGTAGTAGAATATATATTCAAAAATGATAATAAAAGCATCCCAGATCCCATTATGAGTAACCCGATGATGACAAATATTTTGTATTTTCCTGTTTTAGACATTAATTGGCCACAGATTACATTCGCAAAAACCATACTTAATATCATTGGCATCATGATAAGTCCAGACTTTGTTGCAGAAGTCCCTATTACCCCTTGGATGAAATACGGCATATACATAATTGTTCCGAACATTCCCATCCCTAATAGGAAAGCAATGAAATTAGATAGACTATATATGTCATTTTTAAATAAGCTTAAAGGAAGGACTGGACTAGAAGCCCTTTTTTCCGAGTAAATAAAAAATAGGAAAGCACATGCCGAACAGACAAATAGAAAAATAATAATTGATGATATCCAGCCATAATTCCTTCCGCCCCAAGTAAGAGCAAGAAGTAAAGGGACAATTGTTAATGAAATAAATAACGAACCATAATAGTCAATGGATTCTTTCGTTTTGACAGCTTGGCTCGGATAGATAAATAGAATCATCAGAAAAGCAACAATTCCAAGAGGTAGGAAAACCCAAAATACCCAATGCCAATCTGCATTGTCTGCAATCCATCCTCCAATTGTTGGCCCACACATACTCGAAATACCAAAAACACTTGACATGAAGCCTTGCCATTTCCCTCTTTCCCTAGGAGAGAATAAATCCCCAACTATTGTGAAAGCAGTTGACATAATCATTCCAGCTCCAAAACCCTGTATACCCCGAAAAAGAATAAGTTTAATCATGCTGTCTGATAGACCACAAAGAAATGAACCTATTGTAAATACACTAATACCTATTAAGATGAATATTTTACGTCCATATATATCTGATAGTTTTCCTACTAATATCGAAGTTACACTAGATGCTAGCATGAACATTGTAAATACCCAACTGTAATAATTAATACCATTTAAGTCAGAAATTATAGTAGGAAGAGCGGTAACTACAATCGTTTGATTTAATGAAGCAAAAAGCATTGCTGACATTACTGATAGCATAATTATGAGTTTTTTTCTCAGTACAAGATTTTCCATCTTGTCCTCCCCTTGTACAATGATCAAAGATTTATGAACATTTTCATCTTGGTATAGTTTATGGTATTTTCAGAATGCTAACTAAAAGAGGGGCTATAGATTGCGATATTTTCAACAATAATATCACCCTATAAGCCCTGTCTAAATTAGATTGATAATGAAATTGCTTTTCTCTTTAAGCTCAGTTTTACTCGGATGCTCTAAAAAAACGAGCAATTTCCTTTATAACTGGAATGCTCTTTCGTACTGATCTATCTATCATTACATTTGTTACTAAAGCTTCAACTATTTTTTTGCCAGATTGATTGTAAATATCTTGTTGGAAAACAAAACTCTTATTTCCAAGACGAATTGGAGAAGTTTTTACTTTTAGTATTTCTCCCAATTTTGCTTCCTGGATATATAAAATCTCAAGTTTTAGGACAACTGTGGATACCAGTCTTTTTCGCATTTCATTGAATGATATCCCTGCATCCCTGTACCAATCCCCTCGAGCTTTTTCTAGATAGGTTACATAAACGCTATTATTAACGTGTTCTAATTCATCAATGGCTTCTTGTTCTACTTTTATTTCTGTTATGGTTTCCACCAACAATCACCAGCTTACTATAATATTTGTTAAATTCCTTTCCAAATTGGTGCTCTCTTTTTTAAACTTGAGCTTAGCTTGTATTAGTTATTCTCAATTTCTATTTTCCATTTTTTTAGTTTTGATATTACTTCATGAAAGTAATCATTAAATGGATAAGAACTTGCAATCTTCTCTAATTCTTCTTCATTTAAGATTTTTAATGTTTTATCCAATTGGTTAAGTACTAAAATTGAGCTATTTAAAAGTTGAATTACTTTATCCATACTTATATTTAGTCCCCCTAAAAATCTATGGTCCGATTTTATCCAACCGATCCACTTGATCGGTAACACTAAAATCGATCGTATTTTGAGGTTAAAAAAAATCCTACTTTTTTCTATATGTTTATTTTCTATCTTTCTTTCAAGTTCTTCTTATAGCTTAATCTAATATTCGCATATCTCATCCAATTAGATTCAGAATATCAATATTATTATTTTTCAACTCTGAATATTTAGTATATTATAAACATACATCTTAGCTTAAATAGATTCCAATACATGTTACCTATAAAAGGATAGTTTTAGACTATGAGAATTAGGAGGTAAAGAATGGATATCCGTCAATTGAAGTACTTCGAAACTGCTGTCCGGAATAAGAACATTACAAAAGCAGCAGAAGAACTACATATCTCTCAACCATCCTTAAGTGTTCAAATTAAATCTCTTGAACAAGAACTAAGTTGTAAGTTACTAGAGAGGAATACCAAGGAAATCAGTTTAACGGAACCAGGTAAAATTCTATATAATCATGCATGTGATTTACTTGTTCAATTTGAAAATATTTATCGAGATATGGAGGATGTGAGTGAAGTAGGCTCTGGAGAAATAAACGTTGGTATGTTTCAATCTGCGTCCTCTTGGTTCCCGAAAATTATAATGGAATTCCAAAAAGTATATCCTAATTTACGCTTTAAAATACACGAAATAGGTTCAAATAATATAGAAAATGCATTAAGAAATTATGATATACATTTAGGAATTTCCTCAAGACTTTTTAATTCAGATATCTATAAATATTCCCCCTTTTTTAAAGAGGAATTACTTCTTATTACAAATAAGGATCATCTCTTCAAAAAATTTAAGTCAATCAATATTTCTGATTTAATCAATGAGCGATTTATTCTTTATAAACAAGGATATAAACTTCGAGAAATAGTATTGGAATCGTGCGAAAATGCTGGTTTTAAGCCGAAGGTTTTTTACGAATGTGGAAATTCAGAAACCATGCGCAATTTAGTACTTTCTGGATTAGGTGTAGCCATTGTTCCGGAAACATCAATAAGATTCTCAGACCTCAACGGTATAAACATATTAAAAATAAATAACTTTACTCCAAGTAGGACATTGTATACCGTATTACTGAATAAACGTTACCATAAACCTGTTGTACTTGAATTAAACAAACTAATTATTAATTTTTTTGGAAAACTGGATAACATTAAAAAGGACAAAGACGAAAAAAATTAATTACACAGAGTTAAATTTTAAAATTATCTCGTGAAGGAATAATAAAAACAGACGGTAATTAACCTGAATTATTCTTACCTTGGTATGAATAATTCTGGGAAAAGTAACGTTGGCTCAGTGAACATAGATGATTTTGAGGGTGACCTAAATTTGGGACACTAGATAATATGATACTGTATAAAAGATTTACAATGGTTTAACCTGAAAAAATAAAGAGCTTTCGATGTGATATTTCATTCCTTTTATAAGCGATTTTGATGAAAACTTTCACCATATTAAAGATAGTCATAAATATTATGAAAGCTGAAAAGATACTTGCTATCATTTATTGCTATTCTGTACCTCCTTCATGTTCATGCGGCTCTTTTTAGATGTAATTCCAGTGAACGATTTTTTCTTAACGCTTGGATTAATTATGGTTCTTTCATGCAACATTGCTTCCACATTTTATACAGCCCTTTTCAGACATACTTGTTCCCCTCCCCTACAAACCGATTTATTTTTACTAATATAGGTTGGTAACTCTATAGGTTTCAATGGATAAGATCTCTATTCTTTTTAAAGTTGTTTTAAGAAAGCAAAACAGCTCATTCCCATTTTGTGTTTAAATAGAGGAAAGTGGTATATAGGAGCAGTTTCAGGAGGGAAATGGGATGGGTAATGAGAAAGTAAATACGCCGGCCAAGCTCATTATTTATTGTATTCTTTTTGGAATCATTGTGATCTTTGATAGTGTATTAGTGATCGGCTCACCCTATGTATTTATCAAAGTGTTGAATCTTATCGTTGTCATCATACTTTCCTCGATAGTGGGTGCATTTATAAGAGAAATCTTTATATTAAATAAAAAGAAAAAGTCTCACACAACTTAAATTGGACATGAACAGGAATCGGTAAACCGCAGGGACGGGTTCCATGCCATTTTTCATTCATTTCTTGTTAAAAAAGACAACAGAACCTTCCCCATGGCTTTGTCTTCATTCCCCCCAAGAGCATAAGTTTTGAGGGACAAAAAAGGCTTTGTTTAATAACCTGAGACAAAAAACCTCGGAGTTTTGTTATACTCCAAGGTTTTTCACTATCAATTATTATGTTGAATACATTGGTAATCAATTACGAGTCATTTTTATTGCAGCAAGTAATTCTCAAGGATTGGACACCAGCATTTCACGAATTCAATTTGAATTATCTCCCTTTCCAAATCGGTTCTCTCTTCTCAAAAAAGGCTTTTGCCCCTTCTATTCGATCTTCGCTTTCGTATACATTAGGTCCTATATCCATATGTAACGCTTGGAATAACGGTACACCCATGGTTTTCCAAATCGTTTCTTTCATTCTTCTTACAGATAAAGGGGCATTTCGGCAAATTCCGAATGCGAGTTCATTCGCACGATTCAATAAACTTGAATGATCAGGCAGCACTTCATCGACTAAACCAATTTGAAAGGCTTCGTCCGCCCTAATAAGCCTGCCAGTATATAATAGATTAGCGGCTTTGGCTGGTGAAATAAGTTTTGGCAGTAATGTAGAACCAAAAGTTGCACCCATCCCTCGTTTTGCTTCGGGAAGACCTAGTATACTATTGTTAACAGCAAGGCGAAAATCACTTGCCAATGCGATTTCACAGCCTGCGCCGACTGCCGCTCCGTTAATTGCACTAATTACTGGCTTCCAAGTTTCTATAATGTATTCAAACATCTTTCCTCTTGATGAATAGCCTTTCTTTGATGAATCCACGTTTTCTAGTGACTCTTTTAAATCTATTCCGCTGCAGAATGCCTTATCGCCTTTACCGCTCAAGATGAGAACTCTAGCATTTTGATCAGCTTTGAATTCACCCAAATATTCAATAAACTCTTGCGACATTTGCGTATCAATGGCATTCATTCTCTCAGGTCTATTAAAAAATAGATAGGCAATATTTCCATCTTGTTCGTAAATAAGCGAACCCATTTAGTCCTCCTTGGGAATGAATCTTTTTCTACCTTTTTAGGATTTCTCTAGCTATGGTCCAACGATGGATTTCCGATGCTCCCTCAATAATTCTTAAAGAACGGATGTTACGATACATAAATTCTATTGGCAAATCTTTTGTAAGTCCCATCGCCCCGTGCACTTGAATAGCACGGTCAGCTACTCTCATTGCCATCTCTGTTCCAAATACCTTTAACATGGAAGCATCATGCCTAATATCCTTCACTCCATTATCCATTTTCCATGCTGCATGATAGGACATAAGACGTGTGGCGTGAATATCGATAGCGGAATTGGCCACCCACCATTGCACTGCTTGCCGTTCTGATAAATATTTTCCAAATGTTTTTCGTTGATTTGCGTGTTCTTTCATCATGCTTAACAATCTTTCTGCCATTCCAACGGAACGCTGAGCCATTTCTAATCGACGGACAACCAATCGATTTTGCATAGGAATAAACCCTTCGCCTAATTTGCCTAACACCTGGCCTTCATCTACTTCGACGCTATCAAAGTAGACTTCATATGGATGTTGGTAGCCGATCGTCGGAATCCCTCTCGCCACTTTTAACCCAGGCGTATCTTTATCGATTAAAAAAGCCGTAATTCCACCTCGCTGCCTTTTTTCTGGATCTGTTACAGCCATTGTGATGAAAAAGTCAGCATTATTAGCGGAGGAAATCCATATTTTAGTACCGTTGATGATCCACTTTTTTCCCTTTTTTATTGCTGTTGTCTGCATTCCACTGATGTCTGATCCTGCATTCGGCTCACTAATGGCAATGGCAGATTTTTTTTCACCATTTGCGTAGGGAATGAGGTAACGATCTTTTTGTTCTTCTGTACAGCATTCCATTAGAAAATGCAGGTTCGGTGCATCTGGGGGTAATGTGAATGGAACGATTGTTTTAGCTAATTCTTCTGTTACAATAGCTTTTGCTAGAAATCCAAGGTTGGCTCCTCCATACTCTTCTGGAACATCCAATCCCCAAAGGCCCAATTCTTTCGCCTTGTTGAGCAGTCCAATTTCAATATCTTCAGGTAATAATGGTGTATTTTCTAAGCCCCTTTTAGCTTCGTTTTCTATGACCATTTTCTCTAAAGGCATTAACTCTTTTTTTACAAAATCGCGAACTAACTTTTGCAACATCTCTAGTTCCTCTGGTATTGTAAAATCCATCTGTGAAATCACCCCTTGTTATTCATGGTAAACAAATTACTTTCATTCAATAGAATGTTATTTTCCATTAAAATTTGGTTTTCTTTTTTCAAGAAAGGCTGCAACCCCTTCTTTGTGATCCTCTGTTTCTTTTATAATAGCCATGTGGGATGAGATAAGATCCAATGCTGGTTCCAGCTCTAGGTCTAAAGATTGTCGAACCGACCTTTTAATCATTCGAATCGCCACCTGAGGTCCAGATGCAATTCTTTCTGCTAATTCCAAGGTTTTTTCCATAAAATTTTCTTTCGGATAAACATGATTCACTAAACCAATCCTTAACGCTTCCTGTGCCTCAATAAAGTCTCCTGTCCAGAGGAGTTCATAGGCTTTACTTTGACCTACAATTCTTGGCAAAAAGTATGAACCCCCGTCCCCTGGAATCAAGCCAACCTTCACATAACCTTCATTCACCTTTGCTGTGTCTGCCATCGTTCTAAAATCAGCCATTAATGCCATATCAAGTCCTGCTCCAACAGCAACACCATTGATGGCAGCAATAACTGGCTTATCAATTTCTTTTAATAGAAAAGGAATCCTGTGGATATTCCCCCAGAGGACATTTTTAGAATCCAACGGGGTAGGTTTTCCCCCTCTCATGTTCCCTACATCCCCTCCAGAACAGAAAGCGTCCCCGGCACCAGTCACAACAATAACATTAACATTGTCGTTATTTTTGGCTTCTTCTAATGAAGCTACCCAGGCATCAATCATTTCATTGTTAAACGCATTTTTCTTTTCGGGACGATTTAGGGTAATTATTTGAACTTTATTCTCAATTGTTGTAAGTAAAGTAGATGACATTTTATTTCCTCCTCTTTTTAACAGTTATCGTTTATTAAGATGGCCTCCGCCATCAAGGATAAAATTTGCCCCAGAGATATAATCGGCATAATCACTAACAAGATATGAAGCTAGGTTGGCCACTTCCTGAACAGTGCCCATCCGCCCCAATGGAATTCTATTAAGTACTGTTTCTTTCACTTCCGGAGTTGGCCACAATTTTACTGCCGCTCCCGTTCCTTCAATCGGCCCAGGGGAAATATAGTTGACTCTTATTCCATACCTTGCCCACTCTACAGCCAGCGTTTTAGTTAATGCGAGCACCCCGGCTTTTGCAGCGGTCGAGTGTGCCGTTCCAGGGTTCCCTGACAAAACATGTGTAGATCCGATATTTAAAATCGCCCCTTTCGAATTTTGACGGACCATCTGTTTTGCAGCTGCCTGACTGCAGTACCAGGTGCCATTTAATACAATGTTTACGACTGAATTCCAAGCATTCACTGACATTTCTAATGAAGGTACTCTAAAATTTCCAGCGGCATTATTTACTAAAATATCAAGTTTGCCAAACTTGGAAACTGCCTTGGAAACCATGTTTTCAACATCATCAGGATTACGAACGTCAGTCTGCACGTATATTACCTTTTTATTAAACTCGGCAATTTCTATAGCAGCACTCTCTAAATTCTTTACATTTCTACTGGCAATGACAATGTCTGCACCTAATCTAGCAAACTCCAACGCCATTGCCTTTCCAATCCCTGTCGCACCGCCAGTAATAATGGCAACCTTATCTTTTAACGCTCCCTTTTGCATGAGGGATTGTTTATATGGGAAATCCAAAGGAAGGAACTCCTTTCATTAGTATTTAGGGATAGTTAAAAAATAGCACCGTTTTCTACCAAATGGCAGGAGACTGAATGTTCCTTGTTTATTTGAAATTCACTTGGAATGCTTTTCTCGCAAATCTCAGTCTTAAACGGACATCTTGTATGAAAAGAACAACCCGGTGGTGGGTTTTTTGGACTCGGAACATCTCCTTCCAGAATAATTCTTTTCCTCATCAGCTTTGTCTTTGGATTTGCAATAGGGACAGATGACAGTAGTGCTCTAGTATAAGGATGCTTTGGGCTTTCAAATATTTCCTTTGTCGTGCCCATTTCCACAATTTTTCCTAAGTACATCACTGCTACGCGGTCACTTATGTGTTCTACCACACTTAAATCATGAGAAATAAAAATATAGGTTAAACCAAATTCTTCTTGCAAATCTTTTAGTAGATTAAGAAGTTGGGACTGTATCGAGACATCCAATGCAGAGACAGGCTCATCACAAATGATGATATCAGGGTTTAATGATATTGCCCGTGCGATACCAATCCGCTGCCGTTGTCCTCCAGAAAATTCGTGTGGATAACGATCCATGTGCTGTGAGCCTAACCCAACCATTTCAAGCAATGATAGAACCCTATTCTCAATTTCCAATTTTGAACCATATCCATTGATCAGTAGAGGTTCACTTAGAATTTTACGAATTGTAAGTTTCGGGTTTAAAGAGCTGTATGGGTCTTGGAAAATAATTTGAATGTTTCTGCGGTATTGTTTTAATGCCGATTTATTAGCTTCATGTATATTGGCATTGTTTAAATAAATTTTTCCTGATGAAGGATCCACAAGCCTTGCTAAACACATTCCTGTTGTACTCTTTCCACAGCCTGACTCTCCGACTAAACTAAACGTCTCTCCTTTTCTAACGGTAAAACTCACATCATCTACAGCTTTAACTGAACCGGTTATACCACCAAAAACACCTCCCCGAATCGGATAATATTTCTTTAGGTTTTCTACTTTTAGCAATTCTTCCGTTTTTACAGCTTGTTCCAACATCTAACCCTCCTTCCGTCTTCAGTCTGTTCTAATTTGGGTGCTTGCTGCCGGCACATATCTGTTGCCATTTCGCACCTTGGGTGAAAACGGCATCCTGTTGGCATTTTTTTAATATCCGGAACTACCCCTTTTATTGTGTGAAGCTTTTTCTTGGAAGTCCCCAGCATAGGCATGGAAAGTAAAAGTGCCTTTGTATAGGGGTGCTTAGGAGATTCAAATATTTCATCGACCGAACCTTCTTCCACGATCTGACCAGCATACATGACGATTACCCTAGAACAGGTTTCCGCTACAACACCCAGGTCATGTGTGATTAGAATTACTGTCATCCCGTAAGATTTTTGCAGGTCTGAGAGGATATCTAAAATCTGGGCTTGAATCGTGACATCAAGAGCAGTTGTCGGTTCATCTGCAATTAATACCTTTGGATTGCAGGCCAAAGCCATAGCAATCATCACTCTTTGACGCATTCCCCCAGATAACTCATGTGGATATGCCTTTAGTTTTTCTTCTGGGTCAGGTATTTTTACCCTTCTTAGGAGTTCAATCGATTGTTCTCTTATTTCTTTTCTAAAAAAGTTGGTATGGTATTTAAAAGTCTCAGCAAGCTGATTTCCAATCGTAAAAGATGGATTTAAAGAAGTCATCGGTTCCTGGAAGATCATTCCTATCTCTTTCCCACGAATTTGATTCATATTCTTATCGGAAAGATTCGTAAGGTTGGTTTCTTCCAACAAGACTTCACCCGAGGATATCCTTAGACCTGATTCCGGCAACAGTCCTAATATGGACAACGCTGTCATACTTTTACCAGATCCACTTTCACCGACAATCGCAAGCGTTTCACCTGCTTGAACTTGAAAGTGAATATTATCCAATATAGAGTAAGCATCCCTGCCCGTTGTTTCTACATTCAAATTATTAATGTTTAAAACAGGACTCAACATAACACCCTCACTTTCGCTCCCTGATAATGTGTGGATCAAAAGCATCCCGTAATGTATCTCCGAAAATATTGAACGCAATAACTACCACCATAAGAGCCACCCCGGGATAAACGGCAACCCACGGTGCACTAGTAAGGAACCGTAAGCCATCCTGTATCATGTTTCCCCATGTTGGATGTGGCGGCTGAATCCCTAACCCCAGAAAACTGAGGCTGGCTTCCACTCTTATCGCCGATGCCATATGGAGCGTTGCCATTACCAGGACCGGACCAAGAATGTTTGGGAGTATATGAACGACAATAATTCGAAATGTGCTAGCGCCGTAAGATATGGAGGCTCTTACAAATTCTTTTTCCTTAAGTTCTAACGTTGGCCCACGCGCAACCCTTGCACAGCTAACCGTTAAACCTAAACTTATCGCTATAATCAATGTAGTCGTATTTGACCCCAATGCCACTAACAGCATTAGCCCTAACAAGAGCATGGGAATCGCTTGGATTGATTCCAATATCCTCATTAAAATATCATCCAGCAAACCCCCTTTTAGAGCAGCTACCATGCCAAGAGCAGTCCCTATCAAACTACTGATTAGCACTGATATAAAACCAACTAACAATGATGTCTGAGAACCATAGATTATACGGCTCAGTATGTCCCGACCAAATGCATCTGTGCCAAGCCAGTGATCACCTGAAGGAGGCAGCATTCTTTCAGCAGCATTTTGATTTATAGGATCGTATGGGGAAATTATCGGTGCCAATATGGAAATGGTGATGGTTAATAACAAGAAGATTAAAGAAAACATTCCCAATTTACTCTTTTTAAAAACTGACCAGAACACGTTTTTGCGGCTTTGTTCTACCTCTGGAAGAGTTTCGGGCACGCTTGTGTCAGTGAATAGGGTTTCTTTCATAACGGGTTCACTCAAAAATACTCCTCCTTTATTGCGGGCGAATTCTTGGGTTTAAGATTGAATAGCTTAGGTCAACAATCAAATTAACAAATATAACCAAGATGCAAAACAACACCAAACATGCTTGTAGTGTAGGATAGTCCCTTGTTTCAATAGCACCCACTGCCAAACTTCCTAAACCGGGCCGGCTAAAAATGGCCTCAGTCAAAACGGCACCGCTAATTAACGTGGTCATATTTAATCCGATTACGGTTACGACCGGAATAAGAGAATTTCTTAAAATGTGCTTCGAAATGACCATTTTCTTTGGAATTCCTTTTGCTTTTGCTGTCCGGACATAATCCCTATTGACCTCATCCAACATACTTGAGCGGGTAATCCTCATCACGATTCCTGCTTCAATCAAACCAAGGGAAAGTGCCGGTAGGGCTAGATGATATAAATTTCCTACGAAATTTTCACCCGCTCCCATTGAAGGAAATATAGGAATTTTTAATGAAAAGACGAGAAGCAAAAGTATTCCCAGAAAAAATGCAGGCATTGAGATTCCCATCAGGGCAAACAGTCTAACTAAAGCATCAGAGATAGAATTCCGTTTTATTGCAGAATAGATGCCAATAGGAACACCAATAATTACAGCAATTAAAATACTAGCCAGTGTAAGTTCTAGTGTGTATGGTAATAAACTAATAATTTGATCAGATACGGACCTTCCTGTCGCGATTGAATTACCAAAATTCGCCTGAATCATACTTTGAAGAAAATGGAGATATTGAGCCCAAACCGACGTATTTAAACCTAGCTTCTCTCTTAGTGCCTGAATGGCCTCAGGAGTGGCATTGTCGCCTAAAATCACACTGGCTGGATCACTCGGAAGAATGCGAAGGACAAAAAAGATGACTGATATAGTTATAAAGATTGTGGGAATGGTCAACAAGATCCTTCTAATCGAATATTTAAGCATTTTTATCCCTCCCATTTAAGCGGATAAAGTACAAGAGGTAACAATATAAGGTTACTCTTGTACCTTACACCACTCTCTCTTAATCTTTTAGATCAGTATTTTCATCGATATAGTAGTTATAAATCATCGTTCCTTTAATCTTGTTTTGGTTATACCCCAAATCGACTTCTTTCCTTCTAACTAGAACGGTATTCGTTTCTACCAGAGGAACATATATGAAGTCCTTTTTGATTTGTTCTTGTGCTTCCTTATAGATTTGTTTGGCTTTTGTTTTATCTAATTCAACACGTGCTTGTTCAATTAATTTATCAACTTTGTTGTAATGGCTGTAATTTGTCACTCCCGTTGGCGTTCCGACCGTTGAAGGACCATAGAAGAATTGGGTAAGCACTGTGTCAGCATGAGGCGCTCTTACATAGCCATACAAGGCAATATTATTTAAATCTTTCCTTGCATTTGCATGATAAGTTGCATGTTCTACTTTTTCCAATGGCATTTCAATGCCAACCTTTCTTAACTGGTCCTGGACATAGACCATAATATCCAAATAAGAATTCAACGTACTTATATATTGTTTTGGTAGTGTAAGACCTTTTTCATATCCTGCTTCTTTTAACAATTCCTTCGATTTTTCTGGGTCATAATCGTATGCACCCACCTTGGCAGCGCCAAAATAAACAGCTGATACATTTCCAGTTGGCAAGCTCGCAGCATCTTTTCCTACGACTTTATTTACATATGTTTTAATATCAATAGCATGTGCGATTGCTTCTCGGACCCGGATATCATCGAGCGGCGGCTTTGACATGTTTAAATGTATTCCCCATAATAACGCCGGAGTAGTGAAATCTAATACTAAATCTTTATTTTCTTTTCTTTTATCAATCCAGAGCTGGTCACCTATTCCCAGGCCTAACTGTATTTCTCCCTTATCCATCGCAATCTCTACGGCAGTTGGGTCTGTCATAATCTTAAGGATGACCTTCTCTAGTTTGGGTTCTCCTTTAAAAAAGTCTTTATTCTTAATAAGCACTACTTTATCCTTAGGGCTGTATTCCTCAAAGATAAAAGGTCCCGTGCCGACTGGGGATGTCATAAATTTATCCCCCGCATCTTCAATTGCTTTCTTGTTTACAATCATTCCTCCATGATAATTTAAGACTTTTAATAGAAAAGATGCATCCGGCTGCTTAAGATTAAAAACCACTGTATATTGTTCAGGTGCCTCAATATTTGCCACGTTATCATAATCAGCTCTCCATGGAGAACCTGTTTTTTCATCCATTACCCTTTCAAATGACCATTTCACATCTTCAGACGTAAGTTCGCCATACCCTTTTTGCCACTTCACACCTTTTTTTAGGTGAAACGTCCATTGAGTGGCATCACTATTACTCTCCCATTTTTCTGCAAGATCCCCTTCAATCTTTTCAAAGTCTACCGTTCCGGTAGGGAATTTGACTAGGCCATTAAAGATGGTTTGTACAATTGTTACTTCATTAACAGGTGACGCGAAATGTGGGTCAAGCTTTTCTGCCTCACCAGACATGGCTACATTTATAGCTTTTTCCTTTGAGGAATTGCTTGTTCCTTTTGATTCGGATGTCTCTTTTGTTCCTGATTGCTTTTGTTCTGTACACCCAGATAGGACAATCACTGCTGCAATTAAAATAGATAAAATAATATTTATTTTTCTTTTCATATTTCCCTTCCCCCTATCTGAGCATTTTACGAGCAATGATAAATTTTTGGATTTCGGTAGCTCCTTCCACAATTCTCATGACACGTATATCCCGGAACCATCTTTCTAAAGGTAACTCTTTCGTTAATCCCATTCCTCCATGAATTTGAATCGCCCGGTCAACTACTTTGAAGGCCATTTCTGTCGCATATAACTTACACATGGACGCTTCTTCCAGGACATCCTCTCCTTGCTCTAACCTCCAGGCAGTTTCATGGGTTAGCAATCTAGCAGTTTTTATTTCAACTGCGGAATCTACCAGCATCCATTGAACAGCCTGACGCTGTGCAAGAGTTTTTCCGAAGGTTTCTCTTTGCTTGGCATGTCGGATTGACATTTCCAGTGCCCTCTGAGCCATGCCTAAACAAGTGGCGGCCATACGAATGCGCCCATATGCAGCCCACTCCTTAAATAAGTTGAACCCCTGGCCCTCTTCACCTAAAATCTGAGAATCAGGAACGACGACATTGTCAAAGAGTAATTCTGTCGAATATTGAGGCCTAATTACAGGTACCTTTCGGTTAACTTTAAAACCTGGAGTATCAGCATCGACGAGAAACATTGTAATTCCGCCTCGTCCGCGTTTTTCTTTGTCTGTAACAGCCGTGACGAACAAAAAGTCCGCCCGATCCGCAAGTGTACTAAAAAGCTTGGTTCCATTAATAACCCAATGATCCCCTTGTTTGACAGCTGTTGTTTGAATAGCTGCAGCATCTGATCCTGCCGCAGGTTCGGTGTTTGCCATTGCCGACCTTTTTTCTCCCCGAATCATGGGCAGTAAATATTTTTCGATTTGCTCATCTTTTGCCTTATATAGAATTCCCGGCGGCTCTCCTCCAAACGGACTGTGATGTGCTGTTCCAATAGTGGTTTTACTTTTTTCCTCTTGTGCAATGACCATACCCATAGGACCTACTCCTCCGCCCCCAAGTTCAACTGGAGTTGTCAGCGCCCATAAACCGTTTTCTTTTAATTTGTTCGAAATTCGACTGTATTCATCTTCCGGGAGTTCGACCCAATCAGGATCGGTATTGCATAAATGCTGTTCTAATGGTAGACATTCCTTTTCAACAAACTTTCTTATTGTTTTTTGCAGCATTTGTAATTCGTCTGGTAACCTAAAATCCATTTTAAACACTCCTTATAAAGTTCTTCTCCTCTTCCTCAACAATCACCAAAGCATCAACGATTTTAATTCCACTCTTTGTAATGACAACAGGATTTAAATCAATCTGAATCTCCTGTTTTAAGCTGGCGCAAATTCGTGAAAACCTCGAAATAAATTCTGCTAATAAGTCAAGATCAATTGATTGTTGCCCGCGTACTCCAGTTAAAACTTTAGATCCGTTTAACTCTTGTATTAATGTTTTTGCTGTATTTTGAGATATTGGAGGTAAAACAGTTTTGGTATCCTTAAGAACTTCCACGAAAATGCCACCAAGGCCAAATGTTAGGGAAGGACCGAGCTGAGGATCAACATGACAACCCACAAAAACTTCTATTCCATCAAGCACCATTTCCTGGACTATAATGTTGTCAATTTCTAATCCCGTGTTTTGTTTAATATTATTTTTAATCGATAGGTAAGCGTTTTCAACTTCTTCCGGTGAACAGAGATTTAATGCTACCCCACCTACATCTGTTTTATGAGGAATTTTATTTGATACTACTTTCAGGGCAACTGGAAATCCTATTTCCGTCGCATATTTCACAGCTTCTTCAGGAAATCTAGCTATTTTCTCTTTTGTAACCGGTAATCCCTGTTGATTTAGCCATCGTTTTGCCTCATACTCATTCAGATTATTTTCGATGCTTTTCGTCGTAATCAGGCATTCCCTTCGTTCAGAAATAAATTGGTAGATTTCTTTTCGTCTTTTGAAGTTTGAATGAATATCAATAAACTTTCTTAGAGTCTCTATGCATCGTTTTGGGCTTTTAAAAAATGTTAGCTTTTCCGATTTAAGTACTTCAAATCCCGGTTTCGCTAATTGATCCCCTGCCATCCACACAACAACAAGCGGTTTATCCATTTCTTTTGACTTTTTAATCAAAAACTTTGCCATATCTCCTGCACGTGGTCCTGTTACCATTGTTAAAGCCACAATTAATATATCAATGTTTGGATCATTCGCAACTGCATTTACCGATTCATTAAACAGTTCTTCAGAACCAGCTACTTGAGCAGTTAAGTCGACGGGGTTAAGATCCGAGCCGAAATCCGGTAAATATTGTTGTAAAATTTGCTTTGTTGGTTCTGCAAGTGGCGGCACATCAATACTATTTATGGCACAATGATCAGCTAATATTACCCCGGCTCCACCAGAAGTTGTTATAATACCTACCCGATTTCCAGGCGGCCTTTTGGTCTTAGTTAAAATTTTGCACAAATCCGCAACTTCTTCTATATCTGAAACCTTTGTTATCCCAATTTGTTTAAATAAACTGTCATATAAATCACTTGATCCTGCTAGTGCTGCTGTATGCGACGATGCAGCTTTAGCACCGAGTTCCGAATTTCCAACTTTAAATATTAGGAGTGGCTTTTCCTCCCTTAAACATATTTCTGCTAAATCAAATAATCGTTCAGGCTTTTTAAAACCCTCAACATACGATACTAATACCTCAGTTTGGTCATGTGTAGCAAATTCAATCAAGAAATCGGTTACTTCAAGATCGGCTTCATTTCCTGTACTGACTACGTAGTTAAACCCAATACCTTCCTCTTCCAACTGGTTAAAAGTTGAAAATCCCAATGCACCACTTTGTGATACAAAACCAACGGGACCCGGAATAATGGAGGGAAGTTCCAACGCTCCGCTGAAAGTAGCTGCTACTTCATCAACGATGTTAAACATCCCTTGGCAATTAGGTCCTAAGATTCTTATATCTCCGTTTTTTGTTATATTTTTTAAATAGGATTGAAGATATTCACCTTCTGTCCCCGCTTCTGCAAATCCCGAACTAAATATAATGGCAAACGGAACCTTTTTTTCCAGACATTGGTCAATCACTCTTGGAATACCTTTAGCTGCAACGATTATAATAGCTAGGTCAACTGTGTTTGGAATTGATTTTATATCCGGATAAGCCTGGATTCCCTTTATTTGGTCGTATTTTGGGTTTACTGGGTAAATGTCTCCGCTATATTTGTATTTTAGTAAATGTGATATTGTACGTCCGCCAATACTTTTTTCATTTGGTGAAGCGCCAACAATTGCAATTGATTTTGGTTTAAAAAACTTTTCGAAATCTGTTTTCATTTTATTGCCTCCTTATCTATCAATTCGCTATGTGACCCTGCAGAAACTCTACCTCCCTTTTTAAAATCCTACTTCCAATCTTTACTCTTATGGAAAATTTCGAATTTTTATTGTATTCTAAATATACAAATAATAGAAAATAGTTTCCAATACATGTTTCCTATAACCTCATAGTTTTGGACTATACAAATAAAATGGGGGTAAAAATTTATGGAAATTCGTCACATGAGATATTTTGTGTCCGTTGTAAGAAATAAGAATATTACGAGAGCAGCTGAGGAACTTCATATTGCACAACCATCACTAAGTGCACAAATTAAAACTCTTGAACAAATGGTAGGCTGCAAACTTTTAGAACGAAATTCTAGGGAAATTAGCTTAACAGAAGCAGGAAGAGTTCTTTACAAACATGCATGTCAAATTCTGTTACAGGTTGAAAATGTTTACAAAGAATTGGAAGAAGTAAAAGAAGTAGAATCTGGGGAAATTAAAATCGGTATATTTCCGTCTGCTACCTATTGGTTACCGCATGTCATCACGGAACTAAAGGATCACTACCCAAATCTCAATTTAAATGTTTTGGAAGCAGGGGCAGAAAACATAGAGAAATCCTTATTAAACTATGAAATCCATCTTGGTATTACCTCCAAGTTTTTCCATTCCGACAAACTCAAATTTATACCCATTTACAACGAGGAAATGTTACTAATAACACATGCCAATCACTCTTTTAAGAACCTTCAACAAGTAAATCTTTCCGAATTATCCAATGAAACTTTTATTCAATATAAACCAGGCTATCAATTGCGTGATATTATCATAAAATCATTTCAGGATGCCGGCATTGAACCACGTGTACTATGTGAATGTAGAAGATTAGAAACCGTTAGAAGTATGGTTCTTTCCAATCTTGGTGTTGCTATAGTGCCAGAATCTTTTTTAGAATTCGCAAATCATCGTGATTTTAATATCACAAATATAATAAACCCCACTCCTTTGAGAACCCTTTATGTAGCATTCCATAAAGATCGATACTTTCAGCCTATTATCCATGATTTGAAGGATATCATCATTCAATACTTTGAAAATCAAAATCAAGCTATATTAATTTAAATCAATAAAAAAATACATAAAAAAATAATGTTGCGAGAGAGCATGCCTAACGGCTCTTTCGTTTTTATGAATGGTTTCCATTATACTAATTACTTAGAGACACATTAAAGAAGCAAAAAAGGAGCTTTAAAAAATGGACTTGCAATTACAAGGCAAAAACGTACTTATTACTGGCGGTTCAAAAGGAATCGGGAAAGCAATTGCCAAGGCATTTGTTGATGAAGGAGCAAATGTTACGATTACCGCCAGAGGTCTAGGTTATTTAGAAGAGGCAAAAGCGGAACTTGGCGGCAACGTATTAATTTATCAGGCTGACCTTACTAATCCAGAGGAACGGGACAAATTGATTCACACGTTTATTGAGGAAAATGGAACGATTGATATCCTGATTAATAATGCCGGCGGCAGTAATGGCGGTAAAGCAATAGAAACCGATATGGAGCTTTTTCATCAGGCAATGGAACTGAACTATTTTTCCGCAGTACATATGAGTAAACTGGCTGCCATTCATATGAAAAATCAGCGGTCTGGATCAATCATTAATATTACCTCTGTCTATGGTAGGGAAAGCGGCGGAAAGGTTACTTATAATAATGCAAAAGCTGCGCTCATCAGCTTTACGAAGTCTTTGGCCGACGAAGTCATCCCATATGGAATCCGGGTGAACAGTATTGCTCCCGGAAGTATTTTGCACGAGACTGGCAATTGGATCAGACGCATGAACGAAGACCCGGAGGGAATCAAAGAGTTTGTGAATAAGGAAATTCCCGCAGGCCGCTTCGGTACCCCAGAAGAAATCGCCAATGTTGCGGTATTCCTTGCTTCTGAAAAAGCATCCTGGATTGTCGGGGCCAGTATCAATGTTGATGGCGGACAATCGAAGATGAATTTTTAATTCAAACTAGAAAAAATGACTTCTTGACTTTAAAACTAACATTAGGGTCAGTCCCTCGGAACGTAAATATTACATTTCACTTGAGGATCTGACCCACCCAATATTTTATCAGCCAGCTCCCAATTTCATTTCTTCTTCGGCAGTCGAATTTTGCTTTGAATATAGTTCTTTGTAATAACCGTTTCTTTTTAGCAGGGTCTTATGATTTCCGCTTTCTACAATCCTGCCGTTTTTCAAAACAAATATCATATCAGCATTCAAAATCGTTGATAGTCTGTGGGCGACCATTATGATGGTCTTATCTTGATCAAATTGATTAATCGACTCTTGAACAAGTTTTTCACTTTCATTATCCAGAGCGCTGGTGGCCTCATCCAAGAAAATCAACGAAGGATTCTTTAAGAATATCCTGGCAAGGGCTACCCGCTGTTTTTGGCCGCCAGATAGTTTAACGCCTCTCTCCCCAATTTCTGTATCATAACCATTTGGCATTGCTGAGATAAAATCATGTGCAAAAGCCTTTTTGGCAGCAGCGATTATTTCTTCATCTGTCGCATCAAGCTTTGCCATTTTAATATTGTCCTTAATCGAAGTACTGAATAAAAAGTTATCCTGCGTGACAATTCCCATATGCTCTCTAAGGTTTTCAATCGCGTATTCTTTGATATTGACCCCATCAATTAACACCTCACCTTTTGTTACATCATACATTCTCAGCAAAAGCTGCAGAATGGTGCTCTTACCGCCGCCGCTTTCACCAACAAACGCATAAGTTTTACCTTTCTCAAGGGTCAAAGAAACATTATCTATTATGTTCCTCGCTCCATCATAGGAGAATGTCAGGTTATTAAGCTCGATGCAATCGTTAAATTCCTTTAACTCAACTGGGTTTGCTTTTTCGTTAATTGCCTTAGGGGTACCAAAGAAATCAAAAATCCTTTTTAATGCAACACTTCCTTCGGTAATTGCTGGATAGGCGTTAACTAGAGCGGCAACAGGACTTCTCATTTTATCGACATAGGCAAAGAAAGCAATCAGGCTTCCCATCGATAAACTGCCATCAATCACAAACAAACTGGCAATGATCGCGACGATAAATGGTGTCATATCACTTAAAACATTGACGAATGCTAACATGATCGCATTAATTTTGGCGTGCCGATCTGTTAATTTGTCAAATTGAGTTAAGTGTTGATCGAGTTCCTCTTTGTCTCTTTTTTCCGAAGCAAACAACTTTGAGAGGAAGGCACCTTGGATTTTTTCAAAAATAAACCCGCTCATTACCGATCGATATTGCATCATGCTGCGGGTTGACTTTTTTAATCTTTTTGACAAGATATGAGCAAGAATAAATTGTAAGCCAACTAGGAAAACAGACAGGATCGTTAATTTTACGTTAAGGGTCAACATTACCCCCACAACGAACACGAGAACAATCATTTCAATCCAGATGTTCCCAAAGAAGGCAGTCAAGAAACCCTTCACCTTCTCGATATCATCGAAAAAACGTGTAGCGATTTCTCCGCTTTTGTTATCTACAAAATATTTCGCATCAAGAGAATGAACTTTCTTAAAGGCATCTTTGCGAAGGTGTTTCATAATATTGTTGTTGGCCTTGTGGATACAAAATTGCCTTACGTATTCCATCGGTGTTCGGATGAAAAGGAATATGGCCAGCATACCAAGCCCAATCATCATTAGCTGTTCAAGCATTTCCGTGCGGGACAATTGCTCATTTTGCAGCAGAGAATCAAAAATATATTTTAAAATTAATGGAACAAACAGCGGTACCAGGAAACGAAAGACGCTCCCGACAAATCCAAGCAAGTATAAACCCCTTACCGGTTTCACATATGGTAAAAATGACTTGAAATCTTTCATTTTATCAAACTCCTTTCAAAATTGATCCAGCGCCATTCCGACTAAAAATCTTCTAATGTATTGGATGATTTCATTCTACGTTGTTTTAATAGCTTCCTAACCGCATACTTTCTGAACCCCCACCGCATACTTTATGGACCTTTACCGCAGGTTTTTTGAGTGCTGCCGCAAATTATTGCGGATGCTTTTTATGCAAAAAAAACCCGCTATCGCCGATTTTTAATAGAAATGCCTATAACCAAACATTATTATTATTAGGCTCCTATTGTTGGCTTAATAGGATTGTAAATTACTGAATATTAACGTAATCAATTGATTTAGTGAACTATAAAACGCTCTTATCTACCGAACCATGACCTTGCCGACCAATTGGGGAGTCTCTTATCTACCGAACTATTTCTCTGTCAAGCAATTAGGGAGTTATGAACGCTTCTTATCTACCCAACCATGGCGCAGTCAAGCCATTGGGGAGTTATGGACGCTTCTTATCTACCGAACCATGGCGCTGCCCAGCAATTGGGGAGTTATGAACGCTTCTTATCTACCCATCCATGGCGCTGCCCAGCAATTAGGGAGTTATGAACCGCTCTTATCTACCGAACCATGGCGCTGCCGAGCCATTGGGGAGTTATGAACCGCTCTTATCTACCGAACCATGGCGTTGCTAAGCCATTGGGGAGTTATGAACCGCTCTTATCTACCGAACCATGGCGCTGCTAAGCCATTGGGGAGTTATGAACCGCTCTTATCTACCGAACCATGGCGTTGCTAAGCCATTGGGGAGTTATGAACCGCTCTTATCTACCGAACTATAAAGCTGCCGAGCCATTGGGGAGTTATGAACCGCTCTTATCTACCGAACTATAAAGCTGCTGAGCCATTGGGGAGTTATGAACCGCTCTTATCTACCGAACTATAAAGCTGCCAAGCCATTGGGGAGTCATGAACCGCTCTTATCTACCGAACCATAGAGCTGCCGAGCCATTGGGGAGTTATGAACCGCTCTTATCTACCGAACTATAAAGCTGCCAAGCCATTGGGGAGTCATGAACCGCTCTTATCTACCGAACCATAGAGCTGCCGAGCCATTGGGGAGTTATGAACCGTTCATAACTCCCAAACCTAAATGTTCTTGTATGTATTGGGAGTTTAAACCGTTTTTTCAATAGTAGATTATAAAAAAATCAACAATATTACCTAACAAATGAGCCTATAAATAAAAAGAGGCAAATCTAGTTCGATCTGCCTCTCCATCCTATTTCACTCTTAATCAACCTTTATCACAAAAGGAACTGTAAAGACTTGGTTATCTCTCTGAAACTGTAGCCAAATCTTGTAAACTCCGCTTTTGGGAAACTCTGTTTCAAAAAGAGCCTCCGGACCACTTCCCTGCCCTTCAACTGCATGAACGTGCAAGTAACGTTCACCGTCCTCGGATAAAACTACCACATGACCTATTGCACCTAAGTATGGCTCAAGGTCCGTAATCGGTTGATTGGTTTTTTCATCCGTTATTGTAAACTTAAGAGTAAGCTCCTTGTTTGCCTCAGCAGAATCCATCGTTAAGACAACTCGATTGCCATCCACACTTTTCACAAGGTCGTCGTCAACCACCACAGAAACAGAAGCCTTTTCACTTCCCTCAACGTCAACCCACGCCATTTTGGTCATTGAATCGCCGTCAGATGGCTCAAAGTCTGCAATTAGCTTATACTTGCCGCCTGCCGGGAAATTATTTGTAATCTCGAACAATCCGTTCCCTTTGTACTCTGGGTGGATATGATTGAAATAGGCTAAATCCTTGCTGACGATAATTAAGTGCAACAATTTTTCGTGAGTAATCGCAAAATCATTAATTGGTTGCCCGTCATTCTTCAAAATCTTTAGTTGTATCCGTTGCTCGTCACCCGGTGCACTTTCAATCTTCCAGTTCTCCTTAACATCATCAGCGGTAATTCGGGTACCGACTTCCGCAACCTTCTCATTCTCCCACGATTCATTCGATCCCCCACATGCAGAGAGCAATAACAAAGGTAAGAACAGCACTAAAATGATTCTACTCATAGCGAAGCGCCTCACTTAACTTGATTTTTGCCGCTCTGGATGCTGGAGCGATGCTTGAAATAATGCTGACAATAATCCCAAACAAAGCTATTATTGCGATAATTAACCAAGAGACGCCGAATTCAAAGGTTAAGGAGTTTACTTGTATAAACGTGGAAGTCAAATAGATTAACAGTATGCCAAACAAGTTCCCGATGACGGTTGCAGCAAGCCCTATTCCAAATCCCTCTAATAAAATCATCCCGATAACCTGACGGTGAGTAACACCAACTGCCCGCATCATCGCTATTTCCCGGACCCGTTCCATAATATTGATCAGCAAGGTATTCGCAATCCCGATACCGGAGACGATAATACCCAGGATAACTAATGCGTTCACCATACTGAATGAAGCTGTAATGGTACCGCCAATCATGGAAACCCAATCCTCCGGACCCCACATTTCCTCAATTCTTCCACCGAATTTAGAGTAAATATTTTCTCGCAATTGCAGTGGGCTGATTTGTGCTTCCTTGATGACTAACGCATTTCTTTCATATTTAACACCGAAGTTTTCCTTGAAGTTCTTGTCGCTCATAAACGCCCCGTAACCACTATTTTTCATTGTATTAACCATAGCGGCCACTTTAAAGGTCTTTTCACCATGAATGGTATCTAATGTAATGCTATCTCCAATTTTTCCTCCCCAAGTTGCAAAGGAGGTTTGGTCAAGGATAATTTCATCGTTTTTTAAACTCTTAATTAATGCACTGTGTGAACCATTTGATACGGTAAATAACGGGAACCGGTCAATCCAGTCTGCCCCCACTCCGTATACAGGGAGCATCCGCTTCTCGCCGTCCAAATTCCAGACAATTCCCTGCATCGAATACGTTGCTGCATCTTTGACGCCGTCTGTATTTTTAATAATGTCGAGATCCTCTTTCTCAATATGGTGAAACATGATGTCGAGATTTCCGCCGTAAGATTGGTTAATCATTTTCTCATACGACTGTAGAAGGGCAGAATTTAGAGAACTCATTAACACAATCATGGCAATCCCTAGCGAGAGAATCACGGAAGTCATGGAAGTACGGCCAATATTTCGATTTAAATTACGGATCGCGACGTCTCCGGAAAATTTGAATGCAAGACGATAGAACGCTTTCAGAAGAAAACTAAACAGTCTAAAGAGATAAGGAAACACTAGGGTGATGCCAATCATAAGCGGCAGGACTAAAATCAAATGCTTGATGAAAAAGCTTGATAGAATAAGCAGGACACCGACGATTCCTAACCATTTAGAATGACCGCTTGGCTTTGCTTTGTTTTCTTTTAATACTTCAATCACACTCGTCTTACCAACCTTTTGAATCGGGTACCAGGAGGCAATAATCGGAACGAGGAGTCCGGCTAGAATTGATACGATCAAACCAGTTGCTAATTCAATGGAACTGGTGCTTTGTACGCCATACACCATGAAGATGAGCAGTTTCAATCCATGGGCAAGGCCATATCCGACCGTAAGCCCAAACACAGTTCCGATGATGGCAACCAGTAATACCTCTGTTAAAACCATTCCCTGTAATTGTCCAGGTGTATATCCAATCGTTTTCATCACGGCAAATTCACTTTTTCTTTCTTTTATACTCACGTAGAGCGAATTAAAAATGATGAAGGCACTCAGTGCGATTCCGAGAAAACCAGCAATATATAGGGCTAAGAAGAAAGTATTCAAATCTTTAAAGGCTGTATCAAAGTTAATAATCATTGGCTGCATATAAATACCTGGATTGCTTTTCACAAAGTCATCCAATTTATTCTCTACGGCATCAAGCTTATTAGGGCTTAATGCTTTCACCTGGATTGCTTGGATTTTTCCGTTTAAATCAAACCAATCTTGAACAGTTGGGAGTGGAACTGCGACTGCCCAGTGGTGATATTTAGCCATATTCCAACTGGAAGGGCCCATTAAGTCTTTTGTGTATCTAACAATTGCTGTGATCTTAATCGTTTTGACACCTTTGTCTGTATCAAAGGATACCGTATCGCCAATCTTAGATCCCCAAACCTTTGCCGTTCGATCCGTAATAACGGCCCCTTTGCCTTTTAAATCACCTTCGATTACTTTGAAACCAGTAACTGTGGTATCAAGCTGGCTATAGCCGGTGAGCACGACTCGTTTCTGGATGGAAGAGATCCCTTTTTCTTTGGTAATCAACTTGGTATTCTGCTTTAACATCGCAACGGATTCATAATCCTTTCCCGAAGACATTTGCTTATGAACATCCTCAGAAAAATAGGCTTCAGTTCCAGCAATATTAAAATCTGCTTTTGCTATAGCCTCCTTTAGGTAAATAGGAAAGGCTTTTTCTGCGGTATTTACAGCTGCTATGACACCAAATGTGGAGGCGACCCCTATCACGATTGATAACATCGTGAGAAAAGTCCGCATCTTCCGCCGCATTAAATTACGCCATGCGATTTGCCACTTTTTCATTTCGGTATCCTCCTTCCTCTACGATCATTCCATCTCTTACAACAATGATTCGATCTGCCACTTGCGCTGCCTGTTGATCATGAGTCACCATGACCACCGTAATCTTTTCCTCTTTGTTAAGCCTTGATAAAAGCTTTAAAATATCTTCTCCATTCTTTTGATCGAGGTTGCCGGTAGGTTCATCTGCTAGGATTAAACTTGGCTTCATCGCTAACGCCCGCGCTATTGCTACTCTCTGCTGTTGGCCGCCGCTTAGCTGCGAAGGGAAAACGGACTCTTTACCTTGCAGATTAACTTCGGACAGCAATTTTTGCACAATCGTTTTGATTTCATTTTTTGGAGTGTTATTAGCAGTAAGGGAAAGGGCAATATTTTCTCCGACCGTCATCATTGGCAGGAGCTGATAATTTTGAAAAACAAAGCCCACCTTTGTACGACGAAATAATGTTCGTTCCTTTTCATTCAATTTGGTTAAGTCAATTCCATCTACAATGATATTTCCAGTGGTAGGCTGATCGAGTCCTCCTAGTAACTGCAGCAATGTGCTTTTCCCAGAACCACTGGGTCCCATGATGGCCACAAATTCCCCTTTACGGACTTGCATAGTGGTATCCTTTAGTGCAAAGAAATCACCCGACTCCAAAGTATACATTTTCGAAACATTTGAAACTGAAATCATATTTTTTCACCCTCCATTTATTGGCGTTTAGTTTTCTATATCTTCATTGTAGTAATGAAAGAATGTTGCCAAACCGCACTCTTTTTGGAGGTCACCGCAGTCTTTTTAAGGTGCCGCCGCAGGATTTTGCGGCAGCCCGCAAGTTTATCAGTGATTGTGATGAGTTGCTCTTGGATAAGGTTGGGTTTCTCCCGGATGGCGGTCCATTACTCTCGGATAAAGTGCGGGTACTCTCGGATAGCACCTTTACTCTCGGATAAAGCGCAGTTAATCTCGGATAAAGCACCGTTACTCTCGGATACCGGTCCATTACTCTCGCGTGAGCCAATATTACTGGCGAATTGCCTGCCCTTACTGTCGGATAAGCCGCTGCTACTGTCGTATTACCATAACGAGGCCAAAAAAACTGCCAGGATTACCCCCTGGCAGTTTTTTAATGCATCAAATAATGATTAGAGATTAACCGATCTTTATGTTCTTCATACAGTTTTTCAACCATTTCGTGGTGAAGGGCTTCTTCCGGTGAGACTAATCGTTTTTTTATACTAACGGTAAAGAATAATAGATTCAATGTCATTGTTATTGTCCTCCTTAATGGGATTTAGTCAATCCCACTGTTTGTTGTTTTCTATATTCACATATTACTCAGTTCAGCCTCTTCCCTAACCGCACTCTTTTTGAAGACCACCGCATTCTTTTTGTATTAGACCGCAGAGTAACTGCTAAAGAATACGGGCCGCGTTTTCCATCGCAAAAAGAAATGGCCCAGTTCACTGATACTGGGCCATTTCTTATTCGTATTTTAGCCTCCAATGAGTCTCCGATTTTTCTCACCCTGCAAAAATAGAAAAGTCTACCAAATCTATATTACAGAACACAATCATTAATCCCTTACTGGCCTTGATAGTTCAGGGAGCTTATATCTCTAAAATTCCCCGTTAACACAACAAAAAAAGGGGTCGCCGTAGCGTAAGCCGTTCTCTTTTGGAATACCTGCAAGGGAAAACGCAAGTATAAAAGCAATGCATTTTCAAGATTGAAATCAAATTTTATAGGGAGATATTAAAAAGGAATCTTAATTTAATTAACGGTTCACCGTAATGCAACTTCATTAAAAAATCCCATTTAAATAAGAGGTCTTATCCCCAATTAAGTAACCAGCAGAAGTAAAATACGCGGAGATTTTTCGGTTAAATGCAGAATGGAACTTGTTTAGGGGTAAATAGGGGGAGGTTTTCCGATTAAGCAAAGCAAAATCCCCTGTTTTCACGTTTTTCGATTTAATAGGCGGAATATCTCCGTCTATTGAAGCTATTTTTATTGATATTCACTAATTAAGCGAAATTTTTCCTTCTATTTATTGATTCATTATCCGAAGCAACAAAAAGAGTGGACTTCAACAAAAAATGAAAATGAATCTTATCATTCCAGACTTATTAGCATACGACAACGTATCTGAAATGGCTACGTGACAATAAAAATTGTCAACATGTCAAACAATATTTTGATTTTATTTGCGATTTAACCAACCAATTTCACTAAAAACCTTGACATATCAAAAAAAAAAGCAAAGCGAATTTCTACGCGAAATGCTTTGCTTTTCTACTGTCTTTTATAGTTGCGGGTACCTCGAAAAAGAACGGCTTAGCCGCAGGGTTCCCTCCTCTAACTTTAGCTACCATTTAATTATAATACTTCTTTAGCCGATTTTAACGCCGCTTCATAGTTTGGGTGGTCTGTTGATTCATTAACATACTCAACATATGTGACTTGGTCATTTTTATCAACAACAAAAATAGCACGTGCTAATAAACGTAGTTCTTGGATAGCAACACCATATGCTTCACCGAATAAAAGATCACGATGATCTGATAATGTTTGTATGTTTTCAATACCATTTGCTGCACACCAACTTTTCAGTGCAAATGGTAAATCAGCGCTAATAGTAAGCATCTGAACATTATCTAATTTGGAAGCTTCTTCGTTAAAACGACGTGTTTGCGCATCACAAACAGGAGTATCAATAGAAGGTATAACAGATATTAGACGAACCTTCCCGTGTGAATCAGTGAGTGTAACAGGTGATAAATCATTTGCCAGTACCTTAAACTCAGGAGCTTTATCCCCGACCTTTAAGTCGTGTCCAATTTGGGTTACTGGATTTCCCTTCCATGTAAAATTAGCCATTTTTATTCCTCCCTTTAGAGTTAGAGGGTCTATTCAGAATTAGCTTCCTTCTAGATCAACTCTCCACCTGTAGCACCTTTAGCCCATAAATGAAATAATCCCGATCAAAAAGGTCTTTTTCTCAACGATTATATGATATTTACCATACACATATTCTTTATACCTTCATATTAATACGGATTTAACGAGTCCTTTATGTAAATAATACGACTATTAAATAATAATAGAGGAGGATTTATATGCAGCAACAGAATCAACAAGCTAAAGGTAATGCGGGTTCCATGATGCAACCCCAATTTGCCGGAACTGATGCCCAAAAAGTAAAACAAGAAATTCAAAAAGATGTAAATGCAGGACAAGGTGCAATGACTTCCCGAGAGGCAGGAGCAATGCGCGATTAATTTTTACAGGTAGAATTAAAAAAGCAGCAGTTCAGCCGCTGCTTTAAATGGTTCATGGGGACGGTTCTCTTGTTTCATTTTGGTTCACAGAAGGCTTACCACTTTAGGATTTAGGAACAAGTAAACTGATGCCCAAGAACCGTCCCCATGCATCTTTTTAACTTTCGTTCTTAGTTGTAAAATCGGGTACGAGCCAATGGATGAGCAAGCCGGCGATGGTTGCGTAGGCGATACCGTTATGTGCATATCCTACTCCGATAATGAAGATGATTGCCACGATGACCAAATTTTTCATATTTGCCAGGCTTACTTTTTCCTCAATGAGGTGACGAATCCCCATTGCGGCGATCATACCAAACAACAGGATACATATACCGCCCATCACTGCCACTGGAATTGATTGGATTAGAGCTCCAACTTTACCGAACAGGCCAAGGAGAATCGCAATAACAGCAGAACCTTGAATGATCCTGCTGGAAAACTGGCGTGTGATGGCCAGAACCCCGAGGTTTTCAGCATAAGTGGTTTGCGCCGGTCCGCCGACGAATCCGGAGATAAGGGTGGCAAGACCGTTCCCCAATAGAATACGGCCGAATCCAGGATCTTTTGTGACTTCTTTTCCAGTAATCTCGTTTAATACAAACATATGGCCTAAGTCTTCAATAATTGTAACAAGAGCAATCGGTGCCATACCAAGGATGACAACCCATGTGAATTCAGGCATCACGAAATTAGGGAGCGCAAAAATAGGGGCATCTGCAATGTTTTGAAAATCAACATAGCCGCGGGCAGCGGAATAAACATAACCGACGATAAGACCGATGATAATTGGTAAGAGGCGGATCACCTTCGTGCCAGCAAGAGTCGCGATAATGGCGGCAAGAAGGCTCACAATGGCAGCGTCCCAATGTGTCGCGGCCATATTGGTGACGGCTGTTGTCGCCAAGGAAAGCCCGATAATGCTGACAACCGGACCGACGACGACTGGAGGAATTGCTTTTCGCACTTTATCAAAGCCAACTGTGGCAATGATAAGTGATACGAGTGCATAAACAACTGATACGCTGATTAGACCTGCCACCGCTTGACCTGGCGAGTGCAGCTTCCCCACATATAACGCAAGTGGAGCAATAAACGCAAAGGACGAACCTAGATACGTAGGAACTTTTCCACCTGTAATAAGATGGAAGATCAAGGTTCCTACACCACTGGCAATAAGGGCACTTCCTGGATCAAGACCTGTGAGCGCTGGCACCAAAACTGTTGCACCAAACATCGCAAACAAATGTTGTAATGACAATGGTATTGCTCTTAAAAAATTTTTCAATCCTGTTTCCCCCCCCTTTAATAGTTCCTTTGTCTATTCAATGTTAAATATTCGCATAAAAAATATTTTATGTCTTTTTTGTTTACCTTTTTGTATTTTCTGTTTTTACTACGTTCATACACAAAAAAGAGGCTCCCAAAGGAACCCCCATTACACGCTAAAATCAGTGCGATTTTAATTGTGAAATCCACTACTTTTTTATTTATTTTTTCAAATACAGGTACGCCAAATGAGAATGTTATTATTTCAATTCTTCCTCAGGAATCAACCCAAGCTTCTTGGCCTTGGCAATGGTATCGACTCTTGTTCGGACGCCAAACTTTTGGTAAAGAGCCGTCAAGTTATATTCTAATGACCGCTGGCTCATCGCTAGATTGGAGGCGATTTCCCTTGTGCTTTTCCCTTTAGCTAGTTCTGTCAGGATTTGTTCTTCATTGCTGGTTAAAACCACTTTTTCATTAGCAGTGGACTGATCCGATATGATCCCTGGCCTTCTTAATTCTCTGACCAATGAAAGCGGCAGAACTACCTGTTGCCTTAAGGCACTCCTAATTCCCGCAACTAACTCATCCCGCGATGAAGTTTTTGAAAGAAAACCAGAAACACCTGCTTCAACCAGCAAATTAAAATGAGGCTTGATATCGAAGCCTGTATAAATCAATACAGTCAAATCCGGATTATAGGCCAAAGCTTGCTTTGCTAACTCAAGCCCATTTAGGTGTGGCATGTATAAATCGAACAACAATACATCATAATGGTGCAGCTTGATTAAATTCATCGCATTCAATGAACTGTTTTCAACCGTAATGTTGAAATCCGGTTCTTGTTCTAACAGCATTTTGGTACCTTCAATAATGGATAAATGGTCATCTACAATTAAAATATTTACCATTATACTAAACTCCTTTCTAAGTTAATGGGAAGCTGTAAAGCAGCAAATAACCCACATCCCGGCTCCAAACTGATCTCCATCTTCCCTCCAAGACTTTGCGCTCTTTGCTCTACATTTGTTAATCTCAAATGATTCGAGGAAGAACTCTCCCCGATTCCGTCATCACTGTAAACCAGCTTCAATTGATGATCCTCATGGTAGAGATCAAATTTTATTTCATTCGCCCGAGAGTGTTCCTCTGCATGATTAAGGAGTTCCTGCACAATCCGGTAAATCCCGATCGTCTGCTCCTCGCTTAACGGAAGCATGGAGAGATCTTCTGACGTAAAAGTAATTTTATAGGTGGAGCAAACCTGGATATGCTCGAACAAATTTTCCAATGATCTTTTTAGCCCTAATTCTCTTAGCAGCGGAGGGCGTAAGTTATTGCAAGTCACCCGAATATCATGAATGATATCCAACAAGCCCTGTTCAATCCCAACAAGCTTGGTTTTGACTTCCTTGTCTATTTCATAGCGGTTTAAAAGGGATTCCAGTCTACGGTATAAATCAATTTGGTCCTGCAAAACTGTATCATGCAAATCACTCGATAACGTCAATCGCTGCTGTTCCTGCAGATTAAACATCAACCGCAGCACCCATTGCGGCGTTTCCTTACTACGGGTGGCGGTTTCTAGCTGCTGGATCAGATTCTCTATCATATTTAAATTTTCAAAAACCATCATCGAATAATAGGCCAGCGTTTCCAGCCAAATGGATTCCATCTTTTCCCGAATGGTACTTGCATTGATGGACATGATGTATGGGCTCTGCAGCCGCTCGCCTATTTTAATCAGTACCTTGTCGGAGACCGTCTCCATTTTTCCTAATGATAAATGTATATTTTTTGGAAAAATTTTCATTATGGTAGGATTCGAGTTTGGTAAAATGGTTATAAGTTCCTTGATTAGTCTCTCTTCCAGGTCCGCATGTTTCATCACGAAAGAAAGATCATTCGAAAAATTCTTCAGGCTATTTTGTAAAACTTCATGGCGGTTCTTGTGGTACTCGAGCTCTAGTTCCATCCGCTTTCGTTCCGTAATATCTCTAATCGAAACCACTTGAAGATAATTCTCTGTATCTGGAAGCGGCGTGGTTTTACACTCACCATAACGCACTTCCCCATTCTTCCTAATCATTCGATATTCGGAGGTATTACTTTGTTTAGAGGTTAGCAGGTTATGGTGCCTTTGCAGCATATTTTCCTTATCCTCAGGATGAAGAAGGTCAAATCCGTCTCGATTGTGCAGCTCTTCAGGTCTATAACCCAGAGACTCATAAACATTTGGGGTAATATATATAATGTGACGATTTCGATCCACAATCATGAGTACGTCGCTTGTATGATTGAGGATAGTTTGAAAAAATTGCTGGTTGTTATCCATAAAAGCACCACCTAATTTCTCCTCTTATTCTTAGTTTAACTGAAACTTCTATATTCAAACCGCAAAATTCTTGCGTGTTTGGCACACTTTTCGTGCACTTTCTAGATTTTTTGTTTTTTTCTTCACAGCTTTAACGAAAGGGAGAGTCCAGCCTGCCCTCCCCCTCCACATGGTTCACATTCTATTTATTATTCCGTCACTTCAATCACAAACGGAAATGCTCTCACTTTACCATTCTGTTGGAATTCAGCCCAGATTTTATAGATGCCAGGCTTACTAAATGTAGTTTCAAAAATCGGTTCCGTATCATTGGACGGGTGCACATGGAGAAATTTCTTGCCGTACTCATCAAGTATCACCACATGGCCCATTGCTCCTAAATATGGAGTCAAATTGGTTCTGTCAAGATCGAAGGAAAGTTTAACGTTCTCCCCTGCTTTAAAAGAACTGACGGTCATTGTAACCTTTTCCCTATCGACAACCTTGGTGAAATCAGTATCTGGAACTAATGAATGACCATGTGCATCCGTATTTACAACTGGTGAACCAACCACAAATGGAACTGGTTCTACTGCATAAGCATGAGATTTAGGCTTAATGTCGATAAATGCCTTATAATACCCTTCAGGAAGTATATTTCCAATCGTGAACTCACCTTTACCTGTTCGCTCAGGATGTAAATGGTAATACTTCTGAAGCTGTTCGTCGACAATGATCAAATGAAGAATCTTTTCATGATTGACTTCTAAATCATCAATCGGATTTCCTGCCTTATCTTTTAAATAAATTTTAATATTGTCTTTATCATTGTAAACAAAGGTATTTACTTCGCTGCCATCACTATGTGAAGAACCCCCATCATGGCCATGGCTTCCTTCCTCCCCATGAGCGCCCGTTTCCGCTGCCTCGCTGCCATGATCTGAACTCCCCATATCCCCCATGGTATCCATGCTTTCCTTGTTATCCTTATTCTTTTTGTTTTTCGTATTACCCATATCCTGCATTCCCGCCTCTGCAGCTGTTGACTTTTCATCTGCAAACCATTTGTCATAAGCCTGAAAACCTACAATGACAATCGTTACATAAAGCATTCCCGCTATTGCCCATTTTCTCATTTCTTTCACTCCTTATAATGTTGAATGGATAAATTCTTCCATTTATTATGTTCTTAGCATACTGCTAAATGGCTAACTTCAAACCGCAAATCACTTGAATCACCCCGCAAAGTTTTTGATAACCTCCTCCAAAGAAATGGAGGAAAATTGACCATTAAACAAAAAGGGATACATTGCGCTTAGTGACAGGCGAACTAACACTTTCGTATAATAAAAGGGATGAAATACCGATCAAAAATAAGATGGTGAACTCGGAATGAGAATAAATTTATCAGAGAAACAAATGGCGGAAATAATACGAATCGTTCAAAAAGAACTTTTTATTAAAGCAATAGTACCAACAGATGAATATCTATTCATTCACTGTTTTTCGAAAAAACAGAAAGAAACCGTCTATTATCATCTGTTAACAGAAAATGATTCGCTGATTATCCGCTGCTATGCACGCGTGATTGACAACTTCGGACTGACCATAATAATCAGAAGCACTGCTAAAAATGTATTGGAATATCTGATAAACCAAACCGGATTTCAGAACACGATCTATATAGAAAATGGGCTAGAATTTAAATTTTAAAAAAGACGGACTCTAAAGTTAATAAGATATAAAGGGCAGTTAAATTCCAATAGAAAAAGCCTGTATCATTGATTAGCAAGTAATCATTGATACAGGCTTTTTTTAAAAATTTCCTTTTGAACTCCCTTAACCCTCGATGTTTAAAGTAATATCTACTAAATATTGTGCAAATAAAAAACTCCCGCTTTCCCATAGGGAATTACTAGCTTTAATTCTGTAAAAGAATACTTCTTCCGATAACACAGGGACAAGAGTACTGTCCACTTAATAGTTAATTGAGTAAATTATAAAGATAAAATATTTAGGAGTTGAAATAATATTGTCTAATCCCAACATTTCGAATATAACACCTACCATTTCCCTTAGTGTTGGACAAACTGTTCCATTGTTGTTGGCTACCATTGCCCTTGAAGAATTAGCACTCGCACACCTTTTGAATGCTGAAGCCGAAAAACTTCAATTCGTTCTTGGTACATTAACTCCAACAAGGACTACATTTTCCCCAGCAACCCTTTTGTTATCCGACCTTCTGGCTGTTGACTCGAGTGTTCAAAGAACCCTTCGTGATGTCATAAAAAAGGAAATGTTACTTGAATTCAAATTTGAAAATATATTGGATTTAGTAGCCACTATTACACCATCTCCAACGGCATTTCTGTTTGTATCAAATAATGAAGGGAACACGGTATCGATTTTTGATATTACAGATCGGATAAATCCTGCATTTATTCGGGAGTTTGGTGGTCCTCCACAGTTGGAAGGGCCTACTGGACTTGCGATTACAGGTACTACTCTTTATGTCGCAAATTTTAACAGTAGTATGAACAGGAGTTTTATAAGCATTTATGATATTTCTACCCCTACTGACCCTGTATTTGTAAGGACTTTTGGTGAAAGAGGAGAATTAGCTAGACCTATGGGATTGGCGATTTTTAATGACGAACTTTTTGTCGCCAACCAAAACAATAATTCAATACAACAATATAATATTTTCGTTCCTCTTAATCCCACACTTATAGGGCCGATTGTTGAAGGAGAGTTAGTTGGACCTAATGGATTGGCAATCAAAGACAGAACGCTTTACGTAGCCAATCAATTCAGTAACACTATCCAAACTTATCAGATTATCGATTCGATGCCGCAGCCTTCAGGAAGCTTTGGTGATGATGAAGAGTTGGATGGACCAACTGGTTTGGCGGTTAATGGTGACGTTCTCTATGCGGCCAATTTTAACATCAGCAGGGCAGAAGTTTATAGTATTTCTCCTCCTGTTCCTATAAAAATAAACGAGTTTGGGATGGGAGAGTTAAGTGGGGCGCAACATATGGTGATTTACCCACCTAATCCTTGTTACGTCGCCAATATGAACAACAATACGGTATCAATTTATGATGTGTCCTTTCCTCCCAATCCTACTCGTGTCGGGCAGATTACATCACATTTACGGGCACCTGTCGGAGTGGCTATTTTTTTTCCAGGAGCACCTATTTAACCTAAGGAAAAAATGGTTTGCAGGGCGAGCAACGCATCAAAACGGTGGGCATCTTGCCCGACCTTACATATCGTTCATCATTACAAAAAAGTTTTTCTGTTAAACCTGCAACGAGAACTTCTGTACACTACATTCCTTATTTACCTTATACATGGACAAGGGTACAGTCCACTTAATAGTTAATCGAGTAAGGTATATAGAATTAATTTAATATATTTAAGGAGATGAAGAGTATTGTCTAATCCCAGCATTCCAAATATTACTCCTACTATTTCCCTTAGTATAGGACAGACAGTTCCATTGCTTTTGTCTTCCATTGCCCTTGAAGAGTTGGCTCTCGCTCATCTGATGAACGCAGAAGCCGAGAAACTTCAATTTGTTCTTGGCACATTAACCCCAACAAGTACCACATTCTCCCCTGCAACCATTTCGTTGTCCAACCTTCTTGCTGTTGACGCAAGTGTTCAAAGAACGCTTCGTGATGTGATTAAGAAGGAAATGTTGTTAGAATTCAAATTTGAAAATGTTTTAGATTTAATCCAAATCCTTACACCCCCACTTGTTTTATTGGGCCAACAAACATTTACCCTTACAGGAGCGGTGGTAACAACTACTGTTCCAGCAGGTGCAACTACCGCAATAATTCAAGCAATTGGCGCTCAAGGAGGATTGGGAAATGGTGGTACAGTAGGTGGCAGAGGTGCGTCTTTACAGGGTGAATTTGCTGTAACACCAGGAGAATCACTAGCCATACTCCCTGGTGAAATGGGCGGTTCTGGTTCCGGAGGTGGCGGCGGCGGTGGCGGATCCTTTGTATGGAGAGGATCGAAACCTTCCGATCTTACATCGTTAACTTTACTGATTGCAGCCGGAGGTGGTGGTGGTGCTGGAGGCAATAATAGTGGCCTCGGTAATAACGGAGCAGACGCTTCAATATTCGATATCACAAATACTGGTCCCGGAACCACTGGTAATCCAGTTGGCGGTGCTCCAGGTTCTAACGGCATGGGTGGTGCTGGCGGCACCGGTGTCGTTTCCAGCACTACTAGGGGCGGCGGCGGCGGCGGTGCCGGAGTTTTCTCTGATGGTGGAGATGCATTAGACCGTACCGTTGGCGGCGGTGGCGGGATTAGAATTAATAATGATATTAATGGTGGTGCCGGTGGAGTTCCTGGAGACACTGGGTCCCCTGGGGGTTTCGGCGGTGGCGGTGGATCAGGACTTAATGGCGGCGGTGGCGGCGGCTACAGCGGCGGTGGTGGTGGCAGTAGAATAGATGTTGTTTTATCTGCTAGTGGCGGCGGCGGCGGTGGTTCTCGAAACAACGGAACGAACCAAGTCAACACAGCCGGTGTTGGTATCGGAGACGGTCTTGTTAACATATTCTATTTTGGATTTTAAACAACGACTATAGAAATGACAGTACTGGCATTTTTGTCTTAAATAAATCCAACCAATTTTCCGTTGAAATTCAGCATGGAAAGCCTATTCTTTAAGGAGACGGATAAGAATGGGCTTTTTTATGCATTAAACAATTACAGTCGCATTGGTGATTTGTAATCCCGATCCTCCTTACTCATCTCTTATTTTGTAAATTGTAGTAATTGAATTGAATAATATCTAAAAAAAAACCTTTACCCAGCAAAAAAACCCGTATAGGGTTTTTTCATTTTACATGTGACAGCTATGGACAATTCGTAACAACTAGTTCGACATTGCCAACCTGTGTTGTGGTTGCAAAATGGAGGTTACGGACACATTCTAACCATTACTTCACCGGGGGCGATAGTTTGATTAGCTGTAAATACTAGTCCAGCACCGGGTATTGTCAGGGTAGCGGAATCTTGATTACCCATACCACCATCTAATAAAGTAAGTATGAAATTGAAACCTGGTGTACCATTTAATGTTCCCGTTCCTGTAATAGTAAATGTAACCCCCAAATCAGTGCTGACACATGTACCCACAGACCCATCGGGGTTTAAAGTATATTGATCTGCTAAAAATGTAAAAGTAGGAGTGAGTCTAGGAAATTGAAAACCAAAAAGGTCTCTTATTGCTGTATTACATGAGTCTGAACCTTCTCCAGGACCACAGATATCACCACGTCCATCAAGACCGTCACCCATTCTCCTTTGCAGATCAGCTGCTGCGGAACCGTCCCCTACGCGTGTAAATACAGCGTTAGAAATATTAAATGTTACAGCACAAACGCAAAATGGAGAAGGGGGTGGGGGGGCAAGCTCATCAGCAATCGCCTGTTGTACAACCTCATCTGCAAATTCATCCACTTCAAGAAGATCATCAAAAGTGACTGAACCTTCTGTAGATCCCGGTTCAGTCCCGAGAACTTGTTGCACTTTTTCAGCAGCCTCATTGATCTCTTCAGCATTTTCAAGATTTTCTAAAGCATCGGATAAAATTGATTTTGGATCTTTTTCATCTTCAAATTTCACAGTATATGATACCTCACTTTCATAGAAATAAATTCAATGTCCACCAATTCAACTAATGGTAGGAATTCGTTTTTCGACCAACCTACCACTGCCGCTATAACCACTCACTAAAAGTACCTGCAGTACCGCCAGCACCTCTCACAAAGCGAATCGGTATGTACATTAATGCGGTTACATTAGCAATATATTAATGGGTGTTAGTAAATGAATCGGCGCTTGTCTATTATTGATTTATTTTAAAAGCCAATAGGAAAAAAGCCGATTATCCATTTCCTGTGAACTAGGATAATCGGCTTTTTGTATAACTTTGTAAATCATAATACATAAATTTTTATTTAAAAAGTTAATTTACAATAGTAGCTACTATATATTAAACACTAAGTGGTACCTGCAGCTTCACACTCAGGCCCGCTCCTGGCTGTGAAGTGAATTCTATTGTGCCGTTAAGACTCTGAATCCTTTCCCTCATACCAGAAAGCCCCATACTTTTAAAGGACGGAGTTAATTTTTCAGCAGCAAAGCCGACGCCGTCATCCAAATAGTTAAGATGAATACACTCATCCGTTCTGCTTAGATGAAAATGCAGACTACTAGCTTCGGAGTGTTTCGCGGCATTGTTAAGCAACTCTTGAACAATGCGGTAAATTCCGATGGTTTCTTCTTCATTTATCACAAGGCTATCCGTATTCTCGACTGTAAAAATAATTTTAAAGATTGATGATACTTGGGTATAATCAAATAAATTTTCTAAAGCGCTAATTAGGCCCGCTTCCCTTAAAAGCGGTGGACGGAGCTCATTGCAGGTCATTCTAATTTGATGAATCGTGTCCAAAAGCCCTTGAACAATTCCCTTTAGCTGCCGGTCCACTTCACTATCAAATTGGTATTCCTTTAAAACGGATTCCAAGTTTCGATATAAAGCCATTTGATCCTGCAGGACGGTATCATGCAAATCGCTTGATAATTCCATTCTTTGTTTTTCCGATAAGTTAAACAATAATCTTAAAATCCACTGTGGTTTTTCACTTTTTTGAAGGGCTGTTTCCAATTGACTCATCAGACTCTCAATTACATTCAAACTTTCAAAAACCATTACGGTGTAATGAACCAATGTCTCCAGCCAAATCAAATCCATTGATTCCTTGATGGAAGAGGATTTAATGGTGAGAATATAAGCCATTTCTTTCCGGTCACCTATTAAAATATAAATCTGCTCGTTTTCAACCTTGAGTTTTCCAACCGTTAAATTTGTCAAAACAGCCGCCAGACTTACTGGGTACTCCCCTTCTATCGCTTTCGATTCCCGATCATATATCATCATTTGCGGTTCAGAATCCGGGATTACTGTGTTAAGCTCATGTATTAGTCTGCTTTTAAGCTCCGACACCTTCATAACTCCAGATAGGTCCTGTGAGTAGTTTTTTAAACAATTTTGCAGTTCTTGATATCGGTTCTTTCTTCGCTCAAGCTCCGATTCCATTCTTTTTCTCAATGTAACATCCCGAATGGACACAACGATAAGATTGTCGGGATGGTTTTGAACCGGCATGACCCGCGATTCAAAATATTTTAATTCGCCGTTTTTATGAAACACGCGATATTCGTCCACCCTTGGTTCACCTGTCGCGATCGCTTCTTTATGTGATTGCATCAGTCGATCCCGGTCTTCCGGTAAAAGGGGATCAAATGCATTTACCCCAACAAATTCTTCCGGACGATAGCCTAAAATTGTTTCGACAGATGGTGTAGCAAACTGAACGATTTGATGTTGGTCAACAATCAAAAGGATATCGAGTGTATGCTTTGCAATCGTTTCAAATTCCCAGTTCATATAGGTCTTATTTTCCAAACTTTCACCGCCCATGGATAAAATTTCCTATAAATCCCATTTTACACGATGAACTAAGAATTGAATACATAATGTTCTTTCCAGTACGTACTTTTTTCATTTTAATGGTTGGATATGAAAAAAAATCTTTTCCCTGTAATGGCTTGTCTGTTTTATACGAATAAAGGGAGGGGCTGCAATTTCGGCACCCCCTCAAGATTTGTTGGTATAGGTTAAATTTCAATATCTGCCTTTAATCTCCAGTCATACGGGTATTCTTCAGTAGCCGCCGTCCTTTCTGCCGCAGTTTCACCCATTAATTTTCCAACAAGATACAGTGACATGTCGATACCAGCTGATACACCTGCAGAGGTAAGAATATTTCCCTGATCGACATAACGCACCTTTGAAACAACCGTAATATCTGGATAATTCGATTTTAAGTAATCTAAAGCTAGAAAGTGGGTGGTTGCTTTTTTTCGAGATAGAACACCTGCTTCGGCCAAAATGACTGCACCGGAGCAAACAGAGGCAACGATACCGCCTGATTCGTAGAAATCCGAAATCCACTTGATTAACTCTTTATTTTCAACACATTTATGGATGGCATATAGCGGCCCGCCAGGAACAATTAAAATATCTATTTTAAACTCATTGCTCTGAAAGCCATAATCAGGTTGGACCTCAAGGCCATTATGAGAAGAAATGATTCCCCCAGTTTGCGAAATCGTTTTAACAGTAAAAGGTCTTTCTTCAACCGTTAGGCCTTCTGTTAACATTTTCGAAACTTTGTCATCTTCAAATACGGTAAGAGAAAATACTTCAAACGGCCCAGCATAATCTAGTACATCTACATCCTCAAACAGCAATATACCTACATTCCATTGTTTTTTCATAATAATCCTCCCCAAACTAATCATTAATGGATGATACATTCCTATCATAGAACTCAAGTAGTCTTTAAAAACCGCAAAAAAAGCGTTAACTCGCGCAATCATTTTTCAGTTTCCCGCAATAAGCCTAGGCAAAAAAAACGCCAAACAGCAAATTCAGTTTTATAAGTCTTTCTTTATCATGCATTTATAAAGATACTCCGCATCGTCCCCAACGCCTAAAAGCAGGGCCGATCCCCTGCGGTGCTGCCATGGCAAACCAAGAAAATAGAGTCCGTCAATTTCCGTTACCCCTCTTTCATGCTTTACCTTTCCGTTAGAATCGAGAAGATTGGGGATATCAATCCATGAATAGTTCGGAGTAAAGCCAGTAGCCCAAATAATATTTTTTATGGTTATGGAGGTGAGATCCTCAAATTGAATTTCATTTTTAAGAACAGACTTGGTTCGGTTCTTTACTTTGACACTATGATTCTTTATCTTCTCCCTTAGTTCGTATCCGAAAATGGGGTCACCTTGAACTTGGATCTTTTTACCAATGAAAGAGTGACGATCTGCCTTTAATATCCCCAGTTTATCAAACCACCAGAAAATGCTCTTGCCAGCTTTATTTAAAGGCATGAAGCGGATTTTTTGACTAACAGATAAGTATGTTTCATGACTTTCCGATAGTTCTACCGCGATTTGGGCACCCGAATTTCCGCCACCTACCACTAATACAGGACCATCCTGCAGCTGAGATGGGTTTTTATATTCTGAAGAATGAAGCTGCGTTAATTCTATTGAGAGTTCTTTCGCAAAGGATGGAATACACGGTGTGTGGAATGGACCTGTGGCGATGACAATTCTCTTTGTTTTTATCATTAAATCGTTTGTTGATATGACAAAAATATCCTTTTCCTTTCGTACTTTTTGTACCTGAGTATTGAACTTTATTGGCAAATCAAATGCTTGAACATATTGATCGAGATAATCTGCAATTTCATCTTTTGTTGGAAACCCCTTCGGATCACCTGGTAAAGGCAAACCAGGTAACGAGCTATATAATCGCGGTGTAAACAAAATGAGAGAATCATAACGATTTCGCCAAACATCTCCTGCCCTGCTTTGATTATCAAGGATCAAAAACGAAAACTCTGTTTGCTTCAAGTAGTAACCCATTGATAAACCAGCTTGCCCGCCACCAACAACAACCACCTCGTAAATCATAAACAAGCCCCCCTTGTATCCATATAAATTCCCATTCCATTTGGTATGAAATCATCTTACGGCAGAAGAAGAAGTTACAACGCGCAAAAATGAGCTCCACCCCCGCAAAGATTTGTAGGGCCTGCGAAACCTAAATTTTAACTATCCCTCCTTTTTTATGTAAATCTAAACTTCTATATAAATCAACTAGTTTCACTTTTGCGGGGAATCAACACTATTCTGGAAAAATTAGAGGTTTATTTGCGAAACCGGGAAATATATTTGCGATATCCCCCTATTTATTTGCGAACCTAAAAGAGAAGAGGGAACTCCCTAAATTTATTTCCGATCTATAACGAAATATTTGCGAGCCCAAGATAAATATTTGCGAAAACCCCCTATTTATTTGCAAACCCAAATCAGAAAATTGTGCTCCTAAAATTTTTATTGAGAGAGCCATCTGATATTAATTTCCGCTTCTCGCTTTTCTGCTCATATTTTTAACTTCCTTTTTAGGATCCCAAGGAAAACTAGCGGGCGAATACGTCCGCGTCTTTTTCGCACCGGAAGAAATAAGATTTAAGGAACGGAGGATTCTTCCGGCGGTATGTATGCAATCCAAACGAGCAAATTCTCGGAACTGCTTGTTTGTGATTTTCAAATCATACAGCAAAAAATAGTCCATTAACATATTTATATGAGCATCCTTGGAATAAGTTTGGCAGGTAGGACAATACCATTTACGCTTTTTGCGAATAAGAGGATGATGAAACGTAGGGCACAGAGCACCAGATATTAAGTCTGATTTTTGAATTCCGAACTTTTCTAACACGAAGTTTGTCGGAGGAGTATTCATTTTAATGAGGAGCCGGGATAATCTTCGCATATCCTTCGTGTCAAGTACAGGAGTTTTATAAAAACCTTCAAACATTTTAATTCTATTAAGGAACGCATCGGCCTTGCAAATCCGCTTTTTCACCTTTCCCGATTCTGGGCCAGTAACAACATATGTTGCATACGGATTGCTTAGGATGACCACATAATCAACCGGAACTGGAGGGAAGTTGTGCGCTGCCAGTAGTTTTTGTAAGTATTCTTGATGCCGTTCTTCTTGAGCAATTGGATTAGGATATCCTTTAATTTCTCCATGCCACTCTTGAATAAACTGTTTGTTTTCAGTGTCAAACGTTAGGTTTCCACCTATATTTTTCGAACCTACAGCAATAATGGAATCTGAACTAATTAGGAGTGTATCAATTTGGCAGTTGTACGGGCCATCAGGTAGGTTTAAATCGTGGAGTATGAAGTATTTCTGTTCTGGAAGGGATCGATAGTAGAAATCGAGCGACTCTTCGCCTTTGTAGCCAATCAACCTCCTTCGATGTTCGTCCTCAATCATTGGATATCTAGGGTGACTTTTCGGGAGCCGCCTCAAAATAGCCTCTAAGATGAGAATAATAAGCGGAACTACTCTTACTTTCAGTATCAAAATAACTCCTCCTTTCTATTTTCGAAAAATAAATTCTCTCACAATATCGAAAATCCTGCTGAAATTTATCGAAAGATATTAAAACATTGTGTCTATTCTTTTTCTAGAAGCCTATAAAAATTACCTTTTTATTAAATTCCAATCTAATACCTACTAATTTGCACAGGCTTTGAAACTTATTTGTGGTATCTTCCAATATATTTGTGAATCTCATCCTTTTATTTGCGAATCCCCTCGATATATTTGCGAATTATTACAAGTAGGGCCCGCCTCCACAAGTTATTTGCGAATACTCACTGTTTATTTGCGATTCTACTCCTTTTATTTGCGAATCCCCTCATATATTTGTGGATCTAAAAAAAAGCATCGGCCCCCCACAAGTTATTTGCGAATACTCACTGTTTATTTGCGAATTTACTCCTTTTTTTTGCGAATCCCCCCGATATATTTGCGGTTCTAAACAAGAAGGACCTGCCTTCCACAAGTTATTTGCGAATACTCACTGTTTATTTGCGAATCTACGCCTTTTATTTGCGAATCCCCCCGATATATTTGCGGATCCAAAAAAGAAGGGCTGGCCCCAACAAGGTATTTGCGAAAACTCACTGTTTAATTGCGAATTTACTCCTTTTATTTGCGAATCCCCCCCATATAATTGCGGATCTAAAAAAGAAGGACCTGCCCCCACAAGTTATTTGCGAATACTCACTCTTTATTTGCGATTCTCCTCCTTTTATTTGCGAATCCCCCCATATATTTACGGTTCTAAACAAGAAGGAGCTGCCTCATCAAGTTATTTGCGAATACTCACTCTTTATTTGCGATTTTCTTCCTTTTATTTGCGAATCCCCCCATAATTTTCGGTTCTAAACAAGAAGGACCTGCTCCAACAAGTTATTTGCGAAAACTCACTGAATAATTGCGAATCTACTCCTATAATTGCGAATCTCCTCCTTTTATTTGCGGATTCTTCCACCTTATTTTGCGGTAATCATGCTGTATGTTTGCGGTTTTGGCTTCTCCAAACTGGCGTAAGATAGTTTCAAAGCAAACGAAGCCGATTCTTAAGAACTAGCCGCCTTAAGAATCACAAGCTGAATTTTCGCTTTCCTAAAAATTTGAAAGGGTGTTGTAATTATGTCAAGTCAACCACAAATCCAGGCACCAACGATGAAATCGTTGTTTGCCAATCGCTTTGTTCAATCGATATTATTATCAGGACTGTTTTTACAGTTAGGCATCTGGGTCCGAAACTTTGCCATCTTAATGTTCGTAACAGAACAAACCAATAAGGATCCATTCGCAATTTCAATGATTTCCGTTGCTGAATTCGGGCCAATCTTCTTATTCTCCTTTATCGGCGGGACCTTTGCCGACCGGTGGAGACCGAAACGTACGATGGTCTTATGTGATCTGCTAAGTGCACTGTCCATATTCGCTGTATTACTGGCGCTCGTATTTGGCGGCTGGAAAGCCATCTTTTTCGCCACCCTAGTGTCATCTGTTTTGTCTCAGTTTTCACAGCCATCTGGTATGAAATTGTTTAAGCTTCATGTACCTGAATCCTTAATGCAGCTTGGGATGTCCATGAATCAAACGCTTCAATCTATTTTTACGGTATTGGGACCCATCATTGGTACGCTGATCTACTTCCAATTCGGTATCGATGTATCGATCGCCATCATGGGCATTTGTTTTCTATTATCCGCTCTTGTTCTTGCGTTCTTGCCTGCTGATCAAAAGGTAGAAACGGTTTTGACAACAAATGTTTCAGCGGAGATGAAGATGGGTTTGCGTTATGTATTTTCAAATAAGCTTTTCCTTTATATGGGGGGATTTTTCCTTGCCGCTGGTATGGGGCTTGGCCTTGTCAACCCGCTGGGAATATTCTTGGTCACTGAGAATCTAGGATTATCTGCACAAAACCTGCAATGGTTTACCGCTTTAAATGGTGCAGGTATGATCCTTGGCGGGGTTGGAGCAATGGCGCTCTCCAAAAAGATCACACCGCAAAAGATGCTACTGATTGGATTTATTTCGAGTGCCGTATCTGTTGCGGTATTGGGGTCTGTTAATCTCGTTTGGGCAGCCTTACTGGCTCAATTCGTATTCGGAATTATGGGCCCGCCTATCCATATTGCGTGTAATACATTGATTTTAACAAACGCCGAAGAATCTTTTGTAGGTCGAGTCAATGGAATCTTAAACCCTCTATTTATGGGTGGAATGGTGTTAAACATGAGCTTAGTAGGTCTATTAAAGGCAGAATATCCGCTTATTGTTATGTATCTAATGGCATCCTCTCTATTCCTAATCGGTGCATTAACTTTACTCCCAATGCTAAAGCTTAAATCAGCCAAACAGGTAAAAGCTATCCCTATGCAGCACCATTAAAAAGGCATGAGAGAATAGTAGACAAAAGGCACCCGAATGAGTGATTCGGGTGCCTTTTATTTGGATAAAAGAATTGACCGCTTTTTAAATTCCCGGGAGTGCTATTCTTCAACACAAGGCTTCTTTCGTGTTCGTTACTTGTTCTATTCCTTTGCTAATTTCTCACGTCATCTCCAATCACAATCATTTCTAGTACGTTTTAGCGGCATGAAAACTACCTTCATCCTTCACGTAACTATTAAAGAATTCTAGGACAATCTCATTCATCGTTTCAAGCACTTTGTATTTATCAGCAGCATGAGCGGTAGTGCTCTTATCTGTTGAACCATTAATCATCTTGGCAAAAAACGGTGATACAACAGGTAAATCAGTTAGGCTCAAGTGATTTGTTCCTTTTATAAACACCTCATATGCATCAGGAGCAGTGTCCGAGATATACTTTTGCGGCAGCACGAGATTTGGGTCAGTAACGCTATCCATTAAATTCTTCATCGTATCCGTATAAATACTTAGCAATGGGACCGGATAAATATCTTTATTAATGACTGGCTTGCCATCCTTCACTCCTAACTCTTCTCCAAGCAAGTCTGCATCCAGATTGATGACAGCAGCGATATCATGACGATCTCTGCCAAGCTTTGCAGCTGCGGCACCACCTAAGGAATGACCAATTAAACCGATTTTATTTGTGTCGATCAGTTGATACACTTCATCCGAAGCCTGATTACTCGCTTGTTGCTTTATGGTATTCATTACAAAATTGATGTCGTCTGTTCTCAATTTCAACCACTTTTGCTCGAGCTTAAAGGAAGTCTCCTCATCATATACGCCATTATTCGCATCCTGCACTTCCTGCATAAAAGACTGATCTGCCAACGTCATATTGCCATCACTATCTCTCGTATACAAAGAATGATAGGGATGGTCAATCGATACAACGACATACCCGTTACTTGCTAGATTTTCAAAAGTAGAAGAATTACTTGCCTTAATTCCAAACGCACCATGAGAAAAGACGATAAGTGGATATTTCCCTATTGCATTCTTTGGATACCAAAATTCAATATTTACCTTTCTCTTCTCCTCTGAATCGGTGAAAGTTTCGTTTCGCTTGTCATCTGTTAACGTAAACATTTTTGTCGTGACATCGTAAAAGCCAGTTGCTGCTACTGCCTTATGCTGTGGAAAAATGATGGCAGGTAACAATGCAACAGCGATCAATACCCATGTCCCAACCGCCTTAAAGATGTTCCCGACAGGACGATATTTCTTCTCTTCCTTGTTTCTTAGTAATGAAATAACGGCGATGATTCCAAAAATCAGAAGCACAGCTGCTGGGATCTCCCACCTGAGACTCCACTTGATGATGGTTACGAATACTACGAAAACAATAAGCGCGCTAATGCGCACCCAATTTCTGATGCGCTTCTGGTTGGATTTAGTCTTGATGCTGTAAACTGCTAACCCAACCTCGATTATCCCTGCTAAAATAAGTAAGACAATCCCCATAAATTTCTCCCCCATTTTACAAATCCATCTTGATACCAGTGCCGTCATTTAATGGTTTGTTTTCCTTTATTTATGAAAAGAGTTAATGCTAAACCGACAAAATAATTTTTAGCCTGAACAAAATTAAAGTCAATAACATATCATAACCATAGGTAGGACACCAGAAAAAAAAGACCGTGACAAAAACGACACGGTCAAATATAGCGTTAACGTTGATTCAATAATCCATTCTCGTCTGCCAACAGAATGGATTATTCATTTTGTTTATATTGACTAAACACGACATTACTCTGCCTTTCTTTAATGTTGTTATATCAATCTCTCAAGTTTTCACATCGTTGTTAAGGTAATTGTACTGTTTTAATATGCTCCACATTCCGATAGATCCGTTCCCCTTCGGCTGTGACTAAAGCGATTTTGTTATATTGAATCTTTTGGAGTACGCCTATTTTTTCAGGATCATCTCCACCATCAATAATGACAAGTTGATTTTCAAATTTTTTCAACTGCTCATCAAACGACCTTGCCAAAGCAGTGGATTTAGGCATAAGGGGCAGATTTTCACTTGTTAAGGAATATGGTGTTGTATTTGGCGGATAGGGAATGAGCCATTTCACATGATTCATTGAGATACACATTGTTTTATATACAGGTGAGTGAAATACGAAATAGTCGTTCATAATGCTAGTTAGGTAGCCATGAATGGATTTATTCCCTGTAACATAAACATTCAAGAACAATCCTTTAGCAACAGTTAATGCCTTTCGAAAAGAAATGGCATCTGTTTCAATTGGTTTTTCCGTCGGTGGGATATTAGTAAAATCTTCTTCTTCTAATTCAGTTTCTTTTAATCTTTGTACATGAATGAATGGAATATAAATGAAACGATGGTTTTTGCTATCGTACAAGACGATGATGTCTAATCCGCTATCTAACAGGATTCCTTTGTGAAAATTTCCTCCCGAAAGTTCAACTTCAATTTTCTTTCCTATTAAATCAACAAAATCAATCGGCATCTTAATTCTCCTTTTTCACTAAAATATCTTAATGCGAAAGAGCGCCGCCAAAAAGCCAAGAAACCCAATAATATAAAACGACTAGGGTAAACAGAGTTGCAGGTGGTATGACGACAACCGTAATTTTGATATACTCCCACCAACTGATCATTACTTTTCCTTTCCTTACGATATGCATCCACATCAATGTAGCAAGGGTTCCCATCGGAAGCAGCAACGAGCCCATATCGCTGCCAATCACGTTCGCCAAGTAGGCAATTTTCAATTCGAGCAAACTAAGATCCATATGGGTTAAGGTAAGTGTTCCAACCATGAGGGCTGGGTGATTATTAAAAATATTGGAGAGAACGGATAGGAGCACGCCCATCATGACACTCGCGTGGAGCAGGCTTCCAGAAACTATCGGTTCCATGAAACCAATCAACCAGTCTGTCAATCCGATGTTATTGAGACCGTAAATGATGGTATACATACAAAAGGCGAAAACGATAATATACCACGGCGTTTTCTTCAGCATATCGGCTGGGGAGATTTTTAAGTATGCCCATCTCCATGCTAAAAGAATAAGCGAACCGATTACAGCCATTAGAGAAACGGGAATGCCCAAAAATGAAGCAACAAACAGGCTGCAACGGACAGCAAACACGAACAGCAAAACATTACGCATAAATCTTGAACGGGCTTTTTCTGAAGGATGTTCAACACCTTTAGCTGGTTTAAGCGGGTGATACTTTGAACTTGTCAGCCCTGAAACATTCGTAGGAACGGTTTTCGGTAAGATTTTCTTAAAACGAAGGAACAAGAACCAAGTCAGCAGCAGTAATCCTAGCGTTGCAGGTACAAACATCATCGCCGTATGCAGCCACAAATCCATATGGACGATTTTAAGGGCAATTAAATTTACAATGTTACTTACTCCAATTGGGGCACTGGAAGCAGTCGCAATTAGCGCTCCAGATAGCAAATACGGAATTTTCTGATGGTTTTTTAAACCCATGTTGTTTAACAACATGACTAAGATTGGGGTTGTGATTAAGATACTTCCATCGTTATTGAAGAAAAGTGTCATAAGAAAGCACAAAAGATTGACATACCAGAATAAACGTATTCCTGACCCCTTTGCTCTTTCTGCGAGCTTCTCAGCCATCCAGCTAAAGAACCCAAAACTTTCTAATACAATTGCCATGACAATCGTTGCCATGATCGTAATCGCAGCACCACTTATGGTTTCTGAAATGATCCCCAGGTCTGATAATGAAACACTTCCACTAAGGACGACAATAACCGCACCGATTGCGGCAGGTATCGCTTCATTGATGCCTTTTGGCCGCCAAAGAATAAGTCCGAGGGTAACCAAAAAAGTCACAATGGTGATCCAGACGGTTAAATGGACCATATTTTTTCTCCCTTCATTTTGTGATTTCTCAGGAAGTATCCTGAGACCACATACCCTCCTCTACAATCGTTCCGCTGATGTCCCCCCCTACCATCTGTCCCTCTTGTGTTGTTGTACTTTATCCTATGAAAAACGAATAAGACAGGCTTTAGACTTGTACCCTTTTTTCAATAAATCAACTGGAGTCTAAAAAATAATCACAATATAACTTTACCGATGTCCAAACAGAAGGAAATATCCAATAAAGAATGAAACTCTAATGGCTAAGTCTCACGAAAAAAAAAAAGCGAAGCAAATTATGCTTGCTTCGCGCAGTAAGATTTATACAAATTCAATCTAAAAGGGACAGTACGAATAACAGTACCGTCCCTTTATTATTTTATTTGTTATTTTACAAAATGCCGTTACTTGAATAAGTTTATACGACCACAACGCTGACACAGTTATAGCAGTTATAGTAGCCATTATAGTAGCCATCATAGTAGCCGCTATAGCAGCCGCCACAACCACCACATCCGCCACACGAAAACCCAATACCGAAACAGCTAAAACCAATGCAGCTAAAACCACCACAACGGAAACCGCCACAACGAAAGCCTCCGCACCTAAAGCCCCCTCCGCATCGCATGCCGCCACAACCCATGCCACCGCCACAGCGCATACCGCCACCACAACCCATGCCGCCACCACAACGCATGCCGCCATGCAGGCGCGGATCCAGGCTCTGTGGATCCATCGCAACTAACTCACCAGCTCGATAAGGATCGATGCCTAACCCTTGCAGCTCATTTTGAAAATTATGCATTTTTTCCTCCCCTTTGTATTTCATCAGGTTAAACCTGAATAGAGAGATGAATGTGTAAGATAAAACACTAAACACGCCGTGTACTCTCTTCAACAATTTATGATTTCTTATAGGTCGCTGTCACTAAATAAAGAGCCTATTTTTCGTTGAAGATTTATAAAATGTTCTCAAAAAAGTCTAAAAATAGTATTACCTAGATTAAAAGATTTGTTATGTATGTAAAACAGTTGTTTATATTTCCTCATAAATGCTAACTATTAAACTTCATCTAGAAAAATGATACTATGCTTTAACTCTTTATTGGAATCTAAAACACCTATTACAATTTGATTATCTTCAGTTATTGTCACATATCTGAATTGTTCATCCCCATTAATAAGTATTACTGGTTCCAGCTTTGCCTCCATCTTAGCAAAGACATTCTCTGAATACTCAAGTTTTAGAATATCATCAATTTCTTCTGCGGTTTGTCTAATATATCTAAATAGGAAATCTTGTATTGAAAATTGCTCAATCATCGTTAAATTTTTCTTAAACTTTAACTCATTTACTGAAACTGTTTTCACTTTAATCACTCCTCAAATAGTAATTAAAGTTTATACTTATCAATTCATAACCTCAACGATATTATAGTGACAGAATATTTACATTTTGATTTCAAGCATATGCTGTATATTATTCTAAAAAAGTTTTTTCTTTTTTATACGCTTGTCCACACACTTTAGCAATGAATGAATATGTTATTATTACCTCCGTCAACCATATATTAAAACCTCCTTTAAGGCGTTTGCACGAATTGCAGACGCCTCTTTTTTATATTTTCAGGGGAAAATTTTAAAAAAAATAATTATTTCAGAATACCGTGATGCTTGTCCACGCAATCCTTGTCCAAATAAATATATATACATAGAGGAAAGTTTCTTTCCTCCTATTAAAAAAGGGTGGTGAGGGTTATGTATGGATACGGCGGCAATAGCTTTGTGTTAATCGTAGTACTATTTATTCTGCTTATCATCGTTCTAACTAGCCTTGTTTATTGATTGATTGATTTTCGTATAAAAACCAACAAAGGGTGGTGAGGCACATGTATGGATACGGCGGCAGCAGCTTTGTCTTAATCGTAGTTTTGTTTGTTCTGTTAATTATCGTTCTAACTAGCTTTGCTTATTAATCCCAACGATAGAATCCGATGAATATAAACTTTTCAGATAGGAGGTGTTATACATGGAAGAACGCAGAGAACGCAGAGAACGCAAAAACAATGTTGCTGCATTAATTGTGGTTTTGTTTGTTCTCCTTATCATCGTAGGAGCTTCCTTTATGAGCGGCTATTAATTTAGTGGCGCTCCTAATTGGTGAAGGACAGGTTGGGTTAGATTAATCTGTCCTTTTACCCGATATTAATATATAGGAAAGGAGGTTTTATGCATGTTTCCCTTTCCAGACGGCTTTAGAAGAAGACGATTCGTTCCCATTGAAATTGAAATTGAAATTGAAAGAAGAAGAAGAATAATTGAAATTGAAATCGAAATAGAGAGAAGAAGACGAATCGCAATTGAAATCGAGAGAAGAAGAAGAAGAGGCGGATTCTTCTTGTAAAAAATAATCTTTTGTAAATTCAACGCTTGTCCACTCTCATTTATTCTAGTTGCATATAATATTACTAGCCGCAGCCAAAAGCACCATACCATATACACCACTTAAGGAACGTTTGCGTTTATCGCAAACGTTTCTTTACTGTATTAAGATCTGGAAGTTCTCCAAATACCTCCAACATTTCTACTAAGTACAATTTCTCCCTTAAGTGTTTTTTTCATTAGGGAACTTTTAATGGAGATAGGCACTCAGATTGTCTATCCAGTCCGTTACTTTTCCCCATATAAAAAAAGGGCTTTTCCACTATGAACAAGTAGCCAAGTTTTCCAATAAAATAATACAAACTAACCTATAAGACAACGTTTGAAATAATAATGTAGTGTAACCCATAAAAATATGTACGAAGAAGATGGTATCCGACACCGTCTTCTTCAGGAGATATTATGTTTATTAGATATGGCCTACAATAGAGTATGCCTAAAAGTCTTTTATGTATGGGCTTTTTATAAAAATCAAAAGAAGAGTTCCCTTAAAATTTCGCTGTTACATCTGCCAGACAATAATATAAATGATTCTTCATAAAAAAAAGGCCCTTTAAAGGACCTTGATCAAACCTTAATAGTAACAGGCACATCCAACAATAATTAACAGGATAAATAATACAACGATTAAAACAAACGTGTTTCCGCAACCGAAACCTCCGTAACCATAACTGACGCATCCACAACCTCCGTAGCCATAACCGCCGCATCCGCAACCTCCGTAGCCATAAGCACCTAATCCATCCATCAATAATCACCCTTTCTTTAAAGCATTCAAATTTTTTTACCAGACACCACAAAAAGAAGCACAAATAATAATTAGCAGGATAAACAAAACAACGATTAATGCAAATCCACTGCTGTTACCTACCACGTATTTGATACTTCCTTTCGAACTGTCAATACAGACTATGTAAATGGAGAAAATTTGTATGGGCTAACAACTATAAAAACCCCTGGAAATGTCCTGGGGGGTTATATACCTATTTGTGTACTTGCCCATATTTTTTCTAATTCGCCAAAGATTGTTCATTAATGGTTAGTTTAAATAACAAAAAACCCTAGTCCTTTAACTAACCTTGGACTAGGGCACCTGATATCGGAATATACAAGGTAAACAGGTCTAACTTTTTAAACTTCCTTTTAACCAGGCACGGGAACGGTACGGCCCCACAGGGATTTGGATGAGGCTCGTTATTTGTTTCTCTTCGGCTCGATAAAGTTCATCACATTGCTTCGCATCAAAACCTAATAAAGGGTGTCCCCCTAACCCTAAGGCACATGAGATCAAAAGCAGCCGTTGCAAGAGGATTCCCGCTTCCATTTGTTGAATTCTGTATCCTCTATAGCCCAGTTTTTCTTTAAGATGTTCCTTGTCTCCAACCAAATGCAGGCAGAGCGGAACTTGAAACAGATTGACATTGGGCATGGTTAAACCATTTTGTAATATCTCACGGAAATCCCCGTTTCTAATTCTACTCAGTGCATGAGCGCCTTTCTCATAGGTGTAAGCACCATCTGAAACACCCTCCACGTTATAAAAAAAGCCGTACAACGAAACACGAGTCCCCGTTTTTCCATCTGTGCCGTCAAGATCATTCTGGTAAGGTCTGGAAAAAACCTCCTTCAACAAGGTGGCTAGTTGAGTTTGACTGACTTTCCCCATCATAAAATCAACATCAGGAGAATGCCTCTCTCTACAAACAGAAACAAGATCGTACGAAAAGGACTCCGTATATGGTAGCATGATCAATTCCGTACCATATGACCTTTGAACACGATCACCCTTCTTTATCTTCACAAATGACTGGGTTGTTTCAAACATCGATGCCCCGTTCATCTCTCTGAGTAGCGGGTAATCAAGGACTCTCTTTGAACGGTTATAGGTTTCCGTTTTCAGCAACGGCACTTCCTGGGACAATTCAGCGGCAGAAACAATCTCCTCCGTATAAACGTGGTCATCACACTGGATAAATGGATTGATAGATAAAGGGATCACCGCATAGACACTTTCGTCCTGTTCGGTTAGTCCAAGTAAATGATTAATAGAGCGATCAAGAAATTGGTAGCATACCATTGACGAGAATCCCATCCGATCTGCCACTTCTAATGTTTGCCCAATGACCACACCAGTATCTAAACCTTGTAGACGGTAGGAAAAATTATTATATTTGTAAAAATTTTTCCAAAAAACCGTCGAGACAAAAACCGTGCAGAAACAATCAGAAACATCACAATTCCCAAGGCTCCTGGACAAATAGGAATCATAATTTCCTTCTCGGAGCAAGCGAAGGCTGTGATGGGCTACATCGTAATGGTAAATTCCCGTTGGTACGTCCTTTATCTTTGCATACACATATAATTCATTGGGATACAATGCCCCGCCAGAAGGAACAAATTTTCGTAATAACTGAAGATAGTTTACAGTAGTTATATCCTCGGGATCTTCAAGGTAAGCGGATTGTGCGTAATGCGTTAGACCGTATACATACCATAAGAAAGACCCGAGCTCCTCTAGTCCTTGCTCTGCATGGGCATCTCGCTGCTCAAGCGTTAACGGTACTTCACCGGTTAATGGAATCTCGGGTATTCCGCGGTATAGTTTATAGGGAAGCGGCGCATCGTCCCAATCGACTTGCCAATCTGGCGGAGCGATTTTTTCCGGATCAAAGTGAAGGTGGTGCAGAAATGTCTCCAGTTTCAAGAGTAAACCTCCTTCCTTTCCATTATGGGAATGGATGCGGATCTGGATTTAGCTGCTCATACGCCAACGGCTGTTTGGCGTATCCAAGTTTCACTGGCACTTGGAGAACCCTTTCCAGTCCTTTGACACGGGTCAGGTGATGTCCGAATGTCATCGGCAGCATGCCAGGAATCAATACCTTTACACAGTATAATCCATTCCGTTTGGTGATCGGTGTTGTTTGGTCCACCACAATAACCTCGAGGTGCAGTTCTTGGAACCGCTGAAGAATATCCTGCAGGTCATCCTTCAAATCGGTATTCGCAGGAGGCTGTTTAAATTCCTCAGCAAACGTTCGTAATGGACGATTGTCATCCAATAAAAAGTCGAGCCGGTTCTCTGCTTCCTTCAGACCGTAGAGCAAGCCATGGTCCGGCATCAAACGGACTGCATATGGATCCTTCAGCATTTGTTCATATTTCTGCCGGTCTTCCTCCAATATTTTGTCATGCCGAACCATCATTCCAGCGAGCTCGAAAAGCGAACTTTTTACAGCTCTGACAGGATCAGGATTCGCTCCTGCAGCACAAATGAGGTTTACCCCCTTTGATTGTCGGTTTTTTGCAATTGCAAAAACGCTGGGGATTTCATGTTCCATCGTTGAATTGTAAAGATAAACGTCATATCCCGCGACATCACGTAAGCGGTCCACCATCAACTCTACTTCTTTATCGTCAGCCGAACGAGGGTCAAGCCGAGGAAGGGCCAGCTTGGCATACCAGGTTAACAAGAAGGAATCCCGCTCGACGACCTCCATAATCCCATGGAAAATGGCTTCCTCCAAGCTCCCACCCAACGCACACCCATTAGAGGTTTCATAAACATAGCCATCCCCATTTCCCAAACTGTAATAGGCAAGTAACTCCGGTACCAATATTGGACGTTCTTGTAAAAAAGAATAACCCCAAACCCAATTCATGGGTGCATCAGGATGAAACGGTTTAAACGGAAAATGAGGCTTTGTATATTGTTCCTGGTCATGCAGACCTACTGATGCAGGATCTAATGCGATATGCTTTACATTGTTATAACTATCTCGAACTTTCTTCCTTTTGCCTTGAGGCTGGATTCCGCAATATCGCTCCAACCCCTCCAAAATTGCCGTCAATTCACTCATTTCATAGGAATTAGTACGGCCCGCTACTCCCTCGTCCGCACCAAATAACGGCATGTTTACTAAAATATCGGCAAATGGCAGCCTGAAATCCGCCATTTTTCCATTCATGACTCCAGTACGTTCATCCAAATAGTCTGCAGCCAGCACCGTTTTCAATTCATCCATCGAACGAGTGCGATAGCCTTCACCATTTAATTTAGGACTGGATTCCAACCTGATTTGTGCTAATTCCGGTGTGTCTTCAGGGATTGGACTGCAAATCGGGCATAATGGTTCAGGCAGGAAAAAGTGACTAGAGGTCGTTAACGATCTCAGATTGGTAATGAACATTCTTTCTTCCAAGGAGGAGGGTTCTCCTTGAAGAACTTTGTCAACCTCTTTTCTGATCAAGATGGCCATTTGCGATAGCCCCGTTCGGGAAGCCCAGGCATCACGCAGCACACTTTCACCTGAAGTCAATCTCGCCTGAATTCCCCACATTTCAAGGCGGTCGGGTCCGGCGATCAAGCGCCGTTTGTCAGCACAGAGTGAGCATCCCGGTTTTTCTCTCCGTATCATTGGGCCGATGATCCCCTCACCAAAGGAAACGAAACCTCGAAGCCAAGGAATCCCGGCGGTCCTGCATCGCTGTTCAGCTTGTTGATGAACGGCTGGATGCCAGGCATCGTCTAGCAACAGGACTAATTCTGTTTCTTTGGGAATCTCTTCCAAAATGCCTTGACGCCTTACTAGATAGCTAGTAGACAGAAGATCATAGACGTACTCCGCTAATAAACCAGCTCCGTTAATAAGGACCTGTGCAGTCATTTGGAATCCCCCTCTCGTACCTGCACACCATACACACCTGCCAGCTCTTGTTGTAAAAAAGGCTCTATCGACAGGTCATAGACTAATAGCTGTTTATTGTTTCTGTTTAACACCTGCATAGCAGATTTTAATAGCTCCAATTGTGTCATGTCTTCACATGAGGAGAATTCGAATTTGGTACCTATTCTTTCCAGATAAATCATCGAATCATTCTCTTGCCTCTCAGCGGAACTTATCCCGTTTTGAGCATCGAAAAGTGCTTGCTCGAGTGTATTGCGCAATGCCAATGTTGAATTTAAGCCTGCTCCTGTGTACCAACGCCCGTTTGACTTTACCCATACAACTGGGAAGCCTGCTACATCCTCTTTTACACCAATCGCCGGTGAACCCTTCAAGGTAGTCAGGGCATTTATATAAAATCTGCATGTTTTATCTTCAATGGCTCCAATCGGCACACGATAAACCGTGTTGTGCCCTTCAGCCTTTCTTTTTTCCAACTCTTCATCCAGATAGGCTTGCAGCCCCCGACAAACAGCCTCTGCAATTGTTTCCCCTGAACCGATGCCCATAAAACCGACTGGTGCTCCCTCTGCCTGATTCCTGTCCCTATATATATTGGAATCTATCATTTTTGAAACATACATTTCTATGCCCTTCAACCCAGCTTTTCTTCTTGCTTCTTCATGTGTCAGGCCCGAACATAACACTTCCTGTAGCAGCTCCGCAGGTCCCTCTGACAATGGGTCAACAGCCTGAACATAACACTGGGAAAGAGGAAGCTGAGGCAAATCCCGTTCCTCCCAGGTATGGAAAATACCTATTTCCTCTGAAGTTAATCGACTGAAATAGTCTAAAAGCAAACCCGGTTCCTCATCCCTGTCCGCTTCTTGTTTCAGTCTTTCATCAAGATTTTCAATCAGTTCGGGTGTATTACGTTTAGCTGCTAATGAAGGATGTGTGATGAAAGAAAGCCAGTCTCCTTCCATCGTTTCAAGATTAAGCAGGTAAATTTGATTACTTTGATTTGAACCTGCAACTCCTGTAGCCTTCTTGAAAAATTCAAAAACAGAGACATTGGCTAAAAGCGCTCCTGATGTGGAAAAATACTCTACAGGCTGCTTTCCTGATTGCAGGTAAGATTGATGAATTCTTCGCCATGCTGACTCGAAGCATTCCTCTGATTCCGGATGAGTCAACGGACCGGAGAGCCCCACTTTTTCCAAACAGATGGCTGGCAGGAATGCCTTCTTTTCTTCTTTGCAGACTTGATTTAGACTCCTTAATTCATTTAAATTTCCCTCCTGAGAGACATATAGAATCCAATCATAGTCCTGAACGGCTTCTTTCCAAAAATTTATCCCTGCCCCATGACGGTAAGGGACTTCTGCCAATTCCACATCAGAATCGATTTTTCTCGCATTCTCCACCAACTCATGAACACGGAGCCGATTGGTTGGAACCCCATCTGTTATCATGACATTTAATTTGGGCAGTCCTGATTCGAGTAAAGCAGATACCAAAGAAACCATGAAGGGTCCTGAACCTACAGCCAAAACCTTAGCTTGGCGGTATTCTTGAAATTTGTAAGCCGCTGAATCGACAAAATTCTCGATGAATTCAATTTGTGAAACATATTTTTCAAGAACTTGACGATTTAATTCATGGGGAATATCTTTGCTGACATCACGAACAAACCCATTCTTGGACAACGTTTCTCCAATCTCGAATACCCTGTCACGGTACTGCGGCGTTAGTCCGTGTGTCAAAGTTTCCAAAGTGTGCTCTCCATTGAACATCGGAAACAATTTTTCAATCCACTGATAGATGGTTTTGCCTTCCATTCGGAATGAACTTGTGTTATTTCTAAAATAGACACCCCCCTTTTGATCTGGGAGAAAAAATGTATCCCTTTTGACCTTTAGACGTGAGGACGAGGTAAGTTCTGTCACTGGCGCTCCTCCTTATTCCAATCGTTACTACTTGCGCACTATCAGTTTATGTACGATTTTTTGTCCAATATGATAAACACAGTAAAAAGTGCCCCTGAGGCACAAGTCCGTGCAGGGGCACTTTTGTTTCATAAATTAACTTTTTTGGGTAATTGCCAAAAGCCAAACCAATTAAATAAAACCGATACCGATACCAACACAGCCAAATCCACCGAAGCCGAAGCCGCAACCAAAGCCGCAACCAAAGCCGCAACCGAAACCGCAACCGAAACCGCAACCAAAACCGCCGCAACCAAAACCGCAACGGAAACCGCAACCAAAACCACAGCGAAAACCAAAGCCTCCGCAACGACCAAAGCCTCCACAACGACCAAAGCCGCCACAGCGCATACCGAACAGGCGCGGATCCTGGCTCTGTGGATCCATTGCAACTAACTGGCCAGTTTGATAAGGATCGATTGCCAACCCTTGTAGCTCATTTTGAAAATTTTGCATTTTTTCCTCCCCTTTGTATTTAATCAGGTGAAACCTGTATAGAGAGATGAATGATCATATTTGTGTCAATCAAGAAATCAGATTCGCTTTGTTCTCTCTTCAACAAATTATGATTATTTATAGGTCGCTGTCACTAAATCAAGAGCCTATTTTATGTTGAAGCTTTATAGAATGTTCTCAACATACGTCTAAAATTTGTATTCACTATATTAAAAGGTTTTGTAGGTATGTTACTTAGTTGTGTATACAATAATAGGTACAGGAAATAGGGGGTACAAAAAGACCCCGACATCCATCGGGGTTTTGATTTGGTAATTTTCAAAGGTGATAAGTGTCTTGATTGTCCATTCAGGGAGGTTAATTGTCCACGGATGGTGTCAGGCACCATACACTTATCCTGCAGGGACACTTCCTTCCCATAATATTCCCCTATAAATTTCCAGAAGTTAAAACAAAGTTTAAATAACAATAACGCCAACACAGTTAAAGCCGGCACAACTACCGCAGCCGCCTCCACAGCCTCCACAGCCTCCACAGCCGCCGCAGCCTCCACAGCTGAAACAACCAAAGCCGCCACAACGGAAACCGCCACAACGAAAGCCGCCGCATCTAAAGCCGCCACAGCCTCCACAGCCGCCACAACGGAAACCACCACAGCGCATCCCCATGATCCGCGGATCTTGGATCTGTGGATCCATTGAAACTAGCTGACCAGCTTGATATGGGGCGATTCCCAACCCTTGCAGCTCATTATGAAAATTTTGCATTTTTTCCTCCCCTTTGTATTTAATCAAATATAGAGAGTTGAATGATATTTTGGCGAATCAAGACATCAGATTCGCTTTGTACTCTCTTCAACAAATTATGATTTCTAATAGGTCGCTGTCACTAAATAAAGAGCCTATTTTACGCTGATGGTTTAAAGAATGTTTCTAAAACACATTTAAAATTAATAGTTTAATTGGTTTCGTAAGATTGTAAGTAAAAATAACCGCCCGCCAATTCTTGTTAATGAACATTTGCATGTTTTATTTAATACACTATTCAAAAAATGGAGTTGATCCACATGGCTAAATGGATTGATGTATCAACATCAAAACACCAATTAAAACTCTTTGATCGTCATAAGCTTTTAAAAACTTACCCAATTGCAGTTGGAAAAATATTGACACCAACTCCTACAGGAACATACACGATTATAAACAAGGACCCTCATCCTGGCGGACCATTCGGAGTCCTTTGGATGGGATTGTCAAGACCTCATTACGGTATACATGGAACAAATAATCCATCTTCTATCGGTAAGAATGTCTCACATGGTTGTATTAGAATGTTTAATCATGATGTTCTTGAATTGTCATCTTTAGTCCCAATTGGTACGCAGGTTTTTATTCATAAATAACGCATCTGTTCATAAAATTGGGGATGTTCGTACCTTTAGAGCATCCTTTAATTAAAAATATCTCAATGTAAAGAGACTTTAATTTATTGTCACATTCCTGTTCTTTTTCTGAAAAAATTCAGTGATATGATGGTTCTATCTGAATACAAAATGCTAGATTTTAAAAAAAGCGAGTGAAAAATGATGCTGAATATAAAAGAAGCGGTTGAGCAATTAACCTCGTCTGGCATAGCAGCCAGTGACGATGACGTAATTGCGTGGATTAAGAAAGGCAAAATTAAGGCCGAGATAAACAAAAGAAGAACAACTACCTACAAAATCAATGTTAAGGATCTAATTGAATTTATCATCCAAACGCATGCCGCTCAACTTACTGCTCAATTAGAAGAGTCCCTAGAAGAAAATCGCAGACTTACCGAACAAATAGAGATATTAAAAACCCGTATACATATTGAACAATCAAAGGTACGCACCTTAAAAAAAATGCTTAACACACAGATTGAAGTCACTGAATCTAGTACTCTTCACTACGGAGAGTTATTGGGATTAAATCAAGACCCGAGCAGCCATTTAATGAAAAAAGAATTTAAGAAACTGCTAAAAGCCCTCCATCCCGACCGCGGCGGGGATGAAAGGCTTTTTAAAGTGTTTAATCAACATTACGAGAATCTTAAGCAATCTAGTTCATAAGATTTTTGCTAAGGCTCTTTTACATTAACAAGATTGAGTAGGGTAAAAGTTATCGTTTTAATTCAAATCCATTCACAAAATACTCAATCGTTTCCGATTCGTCTTCGTTTAAATCTCGGTTTAACGCTCTTGCATATTCCGACTTAATTTGTTCTGCATCACCATTATATTTTTCTGTATAATCGGCCACTGTCTTTAACAATTGCATTTCGTTGTTAAACTCAGTCCGCGATATTGGTTTCCAGTGGGAAAGGATATAGGTCTCTGCATCAAACTGTTCCAGGATTGCCGCCAGTTCCTTTGTTCGTTTGGTTGTATAGTTCCGTTTGGGAGAAAATATATCAGGATAAATGCTATCAGCTAAAAACAATATCTTCTCTTCTTTAATATAGATCACAACAGAATCAGATGCATGGTCCCCTCCCACATGCTTTAATACACAAGTTACCCCGCCAAGATCGATTTCGAGTTCGTTGTCAAAAACGACTTGTGGCAATGTAATATGTATATTCCTATGATCCACAAACTCATTTTTGATGCAGCTGGCACAAAATTCAATTTCTGTGCCTTCCTTCACCCGCTCATCCAAAGCCTCATCCGTCCATGCTAAAGGCATTAGTTTTTCTATTTCACCTTTTGTTTCTTTTGAAGAAATGGATACACTATCCTTTAATGCGCACAATCCAAAAATATGGTCCCAATGCCAATGTGTTAACACAACCATTTCAGGACTACCGACATTTTGTTCCTCCAGCATTTTTAAAAATAATAGGGCATGTGCTTCCGAATTCCCAGCATCAATCATTAATCTTTTTTCTTTTCCCACGACCATTCCTAAAATCGGTCTGTCTGTCTCCGAAACAGGTGTCATATACCAAAATGAATTGCCTATTTTGTTTATGGTTTGCATTACGATTTCACCTCGTTCTTCATCTTTAAGTGTTAAACAATGAGAATCCTAATCCCAGTCTACTGAAATTTAATTTAACTTGTAAACAGAACGGATGTTTTGGTGTAGAATAGGAATGTCTGTTTCTGTTTGACTAGATTAATAATTTTAGAGGTGGAATGAAATTGAATGGTACAGCACATGCAGTAATTGGATCGGCAACAGGATATATTGTGGCTAATACATATCAGACGTCTCCTTCTGCAACACTCTTGTTTGTCGGATTAGGTGCCGTGTCAGGATTGATGCCTGATTTGGATATTGACGGGAAGCTTCGTGGAAAAATTACACTGTCGCATAAGATGGTTCGACTAGCTGCGATGATCATTGGATTGCTGATGATTTTCTATAGTGTCTTGGAGAAAATGGCGGCAGAACGATGGATGGGGGTCGGTATCGGGCTTTTGATCGTGCTGGTTGCATCCCTCATTAAGCAAAAACATATGTTAACCATTACGGGAATTGCTGTTCTGGTTGGCGGATTATCTTTAGGGGAGCTTTGGATCATCCTTTTAGGAATTTACTTTATCATTGCTTCCATGACTTCTCATCGTAGCTATACTCATTCTATATTAGGCGTTATTTTCTTCGGGGTCATTGCTTTCCATTTAGAGTCTTCACTTGGGATCGAAGGTGTTTTCTATACTAGTTTAGCTGGTTACATCAGTCACCTAATCGCTGATTTAAAAATCTTGCCATTTAACAAGCGGGGGATTAAACTGTTCTTGCCGCTGACGTCTAAGGAACTATGATTCTAGCTGAAAATTAACGTTAGCTGCCCTTTTTAGGGGCAGCTTTTTTTGCCTCCAGATTGGCACTTTAATTCGTTAAAAGATTTCTTTTATAAAAATAAAATTCTTAAGAAGTTCACTTTCATTGATGGATATCCTATTGGCTAAGTCTTTCGTTCTAAAGACAAACTCTTTAACTCCTATAAATTCTGATTCACTAATCAAATAAAAATGTGTTCCTTTTTTATATCCATTAAACTGCTTTTTTAGTTTATATACTTTCATTGCATAACCTCTAGTGATGATTTTATGTGGTTGTTACTAGTACGTTCGGGGTGCGTGGAAATGACCTTCACCTTTCACATAACTTACTATTATTTTCGTTACTAATCAAATAATTTCTTTAATGCTTTACGCTGGCACATTGGCTAATGGCATGCCCCTTTCCCGCAACCTTTTATTCATATAAAAAGAAATTTAAAAAATTGTAACCTGATAGTTAAATAAATGTAAACTATTTATGGGATAATCACTACTTCAGGGATTCGTAAAATTTTCCAACTTACTAGTCTTGGAACATGGATATAAGTTTAGTCTAGGTGGTGCAAATGTTGACACGGATGAAAAAGAAACGAATAAGATGGGGCAGAGTTTTTGGAGCCCTACTTGTAATTGGTATTATCACAGTTGGTCTCTTTACCATTTTTCAATACATAGAAGGAAAAATTAAAACAATCAACCCACCGCTTAAAAAAGTGGAGGGAAAACATACAGTTCAAGATGCAAAGAGTAACATCGATGAGGTCAATGTGCTTTTATTAGGAAGTGACTCACGGGGAGAAAAACAATCCCGAACAGATACAATTATGATCGCCCATTATGATCCAAAAACACATCAATTTAAACTAATTTCCTTAATGCGCGATATGCTTGTTTCCGTACCCAATCATGGACAGCAAAAACTAAATGCCGCCTACGCTTTTGGCGGTCCTGAATTGCTAAGCAAAACAATTCAAGAGAATTTTGGGCTCGATATTCATTATTATGCCATTATTGATTTTAAAGGCTTCGAAAAAGCGGTCGACCTGCTTGTTCCAAAGGGAATCGAAGTGGACGTGCCGTATGAGATGTCTTATGGGATTGGCATGACGTTAGAAGAAGGCAAGCAGCGGCTCCATGGGAAAGAACTGTTAGGCTATGTTAGGTTTCGACATGATCGTTTAAGTGATTTCGGTCGAATTCAAAGGCAGCAGGAAGTGATTTCAAAATTAAAGGAAGAAGCGTTAGGTCCAAAAAGTGTGTTAAAACTCCCCGAGCTAATCGGTCTTTTGGATAAATATATAGAGACCAATATGAACAGTTCTACCCTTATTGGAATTGGAAAAGACATACTTACGAGAAAGAACAGCGAGATTGAAACTTTACGCATTCCTGAGGATGGCAGTTTTCAAAATAAACGGGATGATGAGCTTGGTGATGTATTGGAAGTGGATTTCGTGAAAAACAAAGAAGCTCTAGAACGTTTTTTGGACGGGAATAGTGATAGTCAAAATGAAGATAAAAGCAACTCACCCGACTGATTTCCTAGTTGCTTTTGCCGAAGTACACCAGTTTGTGATTTGACCTAAATTTAATTGAAAAATATAATTCCAATTAGATAGGCTTTTGAAAGGTGTATGTCATTTGATTAAATCAATTGTGTTATTTATACTTGCAGGACTTGCCGAAATTGGCGGCGGTTATCTAGTTTGGCTATGTTTAAGAGAAGGTAAACCATTGTATTGGGGAATTTTCGGAGGATTTATCCTTGCATTATATGGTGTCATAGCAACATTTCAATCATTCCCATCCTTCGGCAGAGTATATGCTGCGTATGGAGGAGTATTTATCGTTCTGTCTATCTTATGGGGATGGGGAATTGATCGAAAAGCTCCTGACTTATATGACTGGATTGGTGCGGGAATATGCTTAATTGGAGCTGCCGTGATCTTGTTTGCACCTCGCCAATAAAACTTTAAAAAATGAGAAACATCTGAGTGATGTTCCTCATTTTTTTTGACCTAATTTTCGATTTCAAACAAAATATTTGCGAATCCGAGCAGAATAATTATGGAATTCCCCTTTTTTATTTGCGATTCCCCCCGTTTTAGATGCGGACCTAAACATGAAGACGCTGCCCCCGCAAGTTATTTGCTAAAAATCCCTATTTAATTTCGAATCCCCTCCTTTTATTTGCGAATCGCCCCGGAATATTTACGGACCTTAACAAGTAACGGCTGCATCTACAAGTTAATTGCGAAAACGCTAAGTTTAATTGCGAATCTCCTCCTTTTATTTGCGAATCCCCCTGTTATATTTGCGAAAAGAATCAATACAAGAAGAGGCACCCTCTCTTTTTGTTTAAATACATAAATACATAAATAAATGATGCATCAGAACCGTCCCCATGCATCACACATAGACATCTCAACCAGTGAATAAAATGTATTAATCCTTATTTAAACAAGGTGGTGAGATGCCAATAAATTTGAATGGACCAATAACATTATCACCCCAACAAATGATTCACATGATTAGGAATGGGCTTGATAAAACACAAACTCCTAAGCAGATTACCGTAGTCGGTGCGGGAATTGCAGGGCTTGTGGCAGCCTCCCTATTGAAGGAGGCGGGGCACAAGGTTACTATTTTAGAAGCCAACAGCATGGTGGGCGGCCGTATTTATACGATTCGCAGCCCATTCAGCAATGGACTTTATTTAAACGCCGGCCCTATGCGTATTCCTGATACCCATTTATTAACTCTAGAATATATTAAAAAATTTGGGTTGCCTGTAAACCCTTTTATCAACCGGACTCCCGCAGACATTCTTTATGTAAATGGGGTCATGACCCGTCTCAGCATATTTGAACAAAATCCTGAAATTCTTAACTTTCCAGTCCTGCCGAATGAAAGAGGCAAGAGCGCAGAAGAACTATGGAAATTAGCTACAGATCCGATTGTGCAATTTATTAATAAGGACCCCGAGACACATTGGCCGCTTATCGAAAAAGAATTTAAAAACCAGTCACTTGGAACGTTCTTAAATTCTTACCATTATAAATTTGGAACGACTTTCTCTGATGGTGCCATTGATATGATTGATGTCCTTCTCGATTATGAAGCTTTTATGGGGATGTCGTTCTAGAAGTGTTCCGTGAAACGGCGGGCTTTAGAACCAATCGTTTCTATGAAATCACTGGTGGAATGGATCTGCTTCCGAAGGCATTTTTGCCTCAATTAAAAGAGGATATTTGGTTCAATCATCGGATAACAAAAATTGTCCAACATGACAAAGGTGTAGCCATCCATTCGACTGATCCTCGTACAATAACTAATTCGACTACTACTAGTGATCTTGCCATCATTACCATCCCCTTTTCTGTTTTACGATTTGTAACTATTGAACCCTACCATTCTTTTTCTTATTACAAACACAGAGCCATTCGTGAAATCAACTATATGGCCGCCACTAAAGTTGGAATTCAGTTTAAGAGCCGTTTTTGGGAAAGGTACGGCCAATACGGCGGTAAATCTATCACAGACCTGCCCATCCGGTTCACCTATTACCCGAGTCGAGGGATCGGCACATCTGAACCTGCTGTTGTGGTCGCAAGCTATACATGGGCGGATGAAGCGATGACATGGAATGGTTTATCAAACGAAGATCGAATTCAATTCGCCTTAAAGAATTTAGCTGAAATATTTGGTAACCAAGTCTATTCTGAATTTGTTTCGGGTACTTCTTATAGCTGGGTCGATAATCCGCTGGCCACTGGAGCGGTTGTGGCATTTGAGCCCGGCCAAGAAAATGAATTGTTTCCTTATATGACAATGCCAGAAGGCAGAGTTCACTTTGCCGGAGAACATACGACACTTACCCACGGTTGGATGCAGGGTGCAATTGAATCAGGCATTCGCGTTGCCAATGAAGTGAATCATCTGCCAATCTAGAAAAAAGGATGGGTTTCCCCTTGTTTTTTACGGGGAAAACCCATCTTTTTTTCATTAATCACCAATTGTCCTCCCAAAAAATGCTTTTACAAATTAAGGCTTGAAAAAGTGACAATTATATGAAGCTGAGATATTATTAAAAAAGGAAAAAATTTGTACCACAAAATATCGCTTTGCTATTGATTGGAGGAGCACACCATTGGAAACAGCATCACAACCCATAATGAAAGGAAAAGAACCCCTTTTTCGCCGGGGTGTTTTTACCTTCAGCGGATCACATTTTTTAAATGATTTAGTGACCACAGGTATGGTTCCGGCACTGGTTGTGCTTTACAAACAAGCCTTTGACCTAAACTATACCCAGTCCACTTTAGTGGTTTTAATGTCTTATCTAACATCCTCCGTCTCCCAGCCTTTGTTTGGCATGTTCGCGGACCGTAAGCCTCGTATCTGGCTGTATCCGGCAGGAGTGTTCTGTTCGATTATGGGGCTGGCTTTAACAGGACTCGCACCATCTCTGCCTTGGCTGCTTTTATTTATTTCGATTTCCGGTCTCGGATCGGGCGCGTTCCATCCGGAAGCCTCCCGAGCAACCCACCTTGCTTCGGGATCTAAAAAAGCTCTCGCACAAGCCATTTTTCAAGTCGGTGGAAATGCAGGGCAAGCCTTTGGGCCATTATTAGTTTCTCTGTACGTTAGCCACTCCGGTATTCAGGGACTGCTATGGCTTATACCTATAGCGTTCTTGTCGCTTCTATTAACCGGCCAAATTCTGCCTTGGCTGCGTGAAAAATTAGAGACTACTAAGCTTCAATCTAAGAAACAAATAAATGGAGACAACAATTTACTTGGAGCTACCTTGCTCTCTTGTGTTATCATCCTGCGTTCCTGGTGCCAAATTGGCGTTGTCGTCTTTTTGCCTTTTTACTTGCACAACCTCACCATTCAACAGTCAGAGATTCTTAGCTTTGTCTTTGTCGGGGCAGGAGCACTTGGTACTTTTGTCGGCGGGGTTCTGGCAGACAAACTTGGCATGAAACGTTTACTGGTCAGTTCCATGCTGCTTGCAACACCGTTTGCTCTTATTTTTCCACATGTACATGGGGTGTTGTCGGTTCTCGTATTGCTCTTGTTTGGTTTCAGTGTTCTTTCATCTTTCTCGGTCAGTGTGGTTTACATGCAGCGCATGCTTCCGAAGAACATTGGTCTGGCCTCCGGTCTTTCGATTGGTTTCGGTGTAGGTGCCGGTGGAATTGGATCAGTGTTTATGGGCGGTATCTCAGACATCTTTGGGATTGCGACCGTCTTCACCATTCTCTCGCTGCTTCCGCTTGCTGGCTCGCTGATCGCGGTCTTTTTACCGAATGATCGTATGGAAAAGAAACTAGCTGCTTGATGAAATGAGAAAACATATAGTGAATAAACTTTCTATTAATATGGTCAATGTTCTTATTAGTAAATGAACGAAGGAAAGACGACTGCATTCTTTTAGTGCAACCGCTAAAGATTACAGAAAAAAGAAATGGCTCAGTTCACTGAGCCATTTCTTTTTTCATATATAGAACTGCAACTGTTTGCTATAATTAAACACAGAAAATTTTTAATATAAGAGGTGAATCAAAATGTATTGGACTCCATTATTTGAAAATGATGTACCAGTAGCACACTTCTGCTCTTAATGGAGAGAAGGTGACTACATCTCTCCGTTTAGGGCATTTTTGACCTAAAAAAAGACGGAGGGTATAAAAAAATGAAAAACACCTTATTAGGTTCTATATATTTAACTTTAGCCGCCAGCATCTGGGGTGGCATGTATGTTGTTGTCAAAATTGTAGTAGCGGTCATACCTCCACTAGAACTTGTATGGATGCGTTATTTAGTGGCTATTGCCGCACTTCTCATCATCGGCTTCTTAACCCGGCAAAAATGGCGAATTGAGAAACGTTATTTCTTATTAATTATAGCAATCGGCGTTATTGGTAACGCCGTCTCAATTGTTGCACAGGAAACGGGGACAATGCTGTCCACAGCACAAATGGGAGCCATTATAACTTCTTCAACACCCGTATTTATGGTTATTTTTGCTCGCTTCCTTCTTAAAGAACGATTGACGTTAAAAAAGGGGCTTTCCGTTTTTCTAGCGACGATTGGAGTTTTTCTCATTGTCGGAATCGGAGATGTGGATTTATCAAGTAAACTTGGTGGTATTGCACTGCTTATTGCTGCATTAACGTGGGCACTTATGTCTGTACTTGTAAAGCATTTGCCGAGTGACTATTCACAAATTGTGGTAACCACCTATTCCATCGCGGTAGCCCTAATCGTGTTGACCCCTTTTGTTTTGCCGCGGTTAAACGAAATTAATATTTCTGAATTGACTCATCCGACAATTTGGGGAGGACTCTTATATTTGGGTATTGTCTCAACAGCAGGTGGATTCCTACTTTGGAATCGCGGTTTACAAATGCTTAACGCCTCAAGTGGGGGGATATTTTTCTTCTTTCAACCCGTGGTTGGGACATTACTTGGATGGCTTATTCTTGGAGAAACCATAGGTATCACATTTTGGATAGGCTCTATTCTGATTCTCACAGGTGTTATATTCGTTATCATCGAGAAAAAATAGTATTAAAAACCCCTTCAACTGAATTTGATGGGGTTTTGCTTCATTTTTCTTTAAAAAAGATCTCTGTTCTGGAACTAGCATGAACCGTTAGCACAACAAAAAAAGAGCCGCCATAGCGACCTCCATCTTGAACTCTCGTACCCTTTAAGTACAATACTTCACAATCATTTTTTTAACCTCAATAAATTCAATCCTCTAAATGTGTTGTCCATGCAAAAAGACGCCTTCTTATTAAAGAAAAGCGCCCGTTTGTTGGATTTATTATTAGTAAATCTTTAGGGGGTGTAACTAAATTTACATTTTTATTTATTCTTGTCTAATCTCATTGCCGGTACATTAACTGAACTTTTTCAAGATCACTTATAAAGAGGTTAATTTCCTCTTGGCTCAACAGTATGGGCATTTGATCATATAAAGTAATGATTTGACCATCTATGTCATTCCGGTGTTTTTTCAAATAATCATAAAGACTTTTTAACTGGCTTTGTTTAATAGTCGATTCTGTGGTGAAATGTTTTACTTTCTGTAAAGAAAATTCGTTCATGAGTTCATCAAACTCACCCGAAATAATGCTCCCCGTCAGCAACATGTGATCACTCCTAAACAAAAAGGTTAGTTTCTGTTAGTTTAACCAAAAATTTCAAATTCATATTAAGACCACTGCTAGAAAGTTGAAGAACAATATTTGGCCCAATTCAAAAAGGACTTTTTAAGAATGGCGCCCTATAATGGAATAAATAAAAAATGATCTCAATCATAAAATCAATTATTGTCATCTTTTACTAAAGCACCCGTTACTTTAAGTACAATTCTTCACAAACTCATATTTCTCCACAAAAATTGAACATGCAGCAGTACCTGGAAAAGGCGATTAAAGTAAACATAAACCGACTAAATTAATACCGCTTTAAATTATTTATTCAAATGAGAGGAAAGACCCCGACCAATAAGGTTTGCAGAAACTGGCTTTTTTCCTAATTCCCTTGCCCAAATTGATAACTGTCCTATATGGTGAATTTCGTGAGCAATGGCATGTCGCATGATTTCACCCCAAGTATCCGTCACAATTCTTCCATCTGGTAAAGTATCGTAAAATAATTGATTTTCCATGCTAGCATCCCAATTGTTCACAAAGTTTTCCACTTCTAAATGAAATTCAGCGTCCAATTTTCGAACCTTGTTCAAGTTTTTATAACTATCGAAACTCTCCTGAAAGTCAGTTTTACCTTGTAAGACACGTATCCAGCTCCATTCGACATCAACAATATGGAAAAGTGTATGCAATATACTTCCCATTCCACCCGTTCGGTCCTGCAGAAGTTCTTCTTCACTTAACTCTTCACACCAACGATACCAGTCTTCTCTTACCATCCAGTTATATCTAAAAAAAATTTGCAAAAGTGCCCCTCCCCATTTAGAAAATAAATTATCTGTTAAAATACTAGTTACAATTCTATAAGAGCAATACCAAACATTGTTAATATTACTATTTCTATAAACATAGGTTGAATTCCTTGTTCAACTCCCTGCCCATTTAGTTTAATAGCAAATGGGACAGCGTAGCGATCCCCGCACCAACTGAAACTCTTAAGAATCTTGTTGGCACATAAAAAAATGGGGAACAACCACAAAGCCCATCTTCAACTCAAATTTAAATAAGTACAAAAATAATCTTTTCTTCTACTTGATTTAAGTATATATTTAATATTTGATATATTATTTTACTTTTTAGAAAAGAAGAGGTTAGATATGAATTCGACATTTTCAACAACAGAATCAACAAAAACAAAAGCCATTGTCATCAGTGCACTTTTCATTGCCTTAACCTTCGTAGCCACGATGTTCATCAACTTAAGGCTCCCAATCATGGGGAACGGTGGTCTAATCCATTTGGGTAACGTTCCTCTTTTTATCGCAGCCTTGGTTTACGGTAAAAGAACCGGAGCCATTGCTGGGGCGTTTGGTATGGGTTTGTTTGATATTGTCTCAGGATGGGCATTATGGTCACCGTTTACCTTTGTCATCGTAGGTACAATGGGCTTTGTAGTCGGTCTCATTGCCGAAAAGGTGCCCGGAAAAAGAGTACTTGTATATTCTCTAGCCGTTGTAGCTGCACTAGTCATAAAAGTTGTGGGCTACTATTTCACCGAAGTCATCCTCTACGGGAACTGGATCCAGCCATTCGGCTCCATCCCTGGAAACATAATGCAGGTCGTAATAGCAGGCATCATTGTTGTCCCTCTTGTAGGACGCCTAAAGAAAAGAGGGTAACATGGTTCATGGGGACGGTTCTCTTGTTGCATTTTGGATCACACAATAACACATATCTATGAACAAATAAGTTAAGGAACAAGAACCGTCCTTGGGTAAATAGGGACGGTTTTTTTGTTTCAATTTGGTGGTTCACACATGAATACACCTCTTAGAACTAGAAAGTTGATACACAAGAACCGTCCCCATGCATCAGTGCGTCGAAAGTCGATGAATTTCGTCGCTTTTTATCTTTTTATACCTTGTTTTATCGAAAACGTTCTACGGAAGTCTGAAAATGTTATAATACTTTTTGTGTTAATTTAATTATTAAACAAACATTTTCGGGGTGTGTTTTTGCAATGGGACAAGCACAATTAGCAGAAGCTATACGTAATAAAAGAGCCGAGATGATTCAAATAGGGATGTCAAAGGGACTTGATAGTGAAGAAACCATTTATTGCAGTCAAGAGCTAGATGACCTTTTAAATGAATATAACAGATTACTATCACAACCCAAACGTTTTAACCCTATAAATGATTACATTGATTATTTACTCTTTCTACATAAAAGCACCTATAAAATCGTCCGGTTAGGTTATGATGCATGGGGACGGTTCTAATGCATCATTCAAGCATGAAGTGCCATGCGTGATATATTCTTTAAAAGGGTCCTTGGCACTTCTATTTTTTCAAATTGTCATCAAGATAATTAGCTGCCCTGCCATATAGAATGATAAGACAAAAAAGGCAAACACAGGAATGTGCTTACCTTTTGGACAATGTGGAAATCGATAGTTTTTTACATACTAAGTTATGTTAGGATGGGCATTCTTATTAAATGGTCTAGCCTCATGTTCTTTACCATTTTTATAAAGAATCTAACCTTGATCACGAATGTAATAACCAAATTAAACAAACGAAGTATATTCAAACTAACTCCCCCCACACTGAAATTAGTATCGGCGAACCGACACTAGCTTTATTTTGCGCTTTCAGTCCATCTCTTTATTCAATTTCCATTATTGATAATCCGGGCACGGTCCTCCATTTGTGGGGGTTCCTCGAACCATCCGTTTTTAATCTTAATTTCGATCCCTTCTTGTGCATATAAATATACATCTTTCGCAATTAAGAATGATTTCATCGATAAATCATTTCGTAAACAGAAGATGGCCCCCGCTCCCGTTCCTACAAGCCCAAATCCATTCAGTATGTAATGTAATTCAGTATGTAATGTAATTCAGTATGTAATGTATATGGGCAGCCATATTTGTTTAATTGGCTGCCCACACTTTTACACTTTATTCTCCTAAAATTTAAATAGTTTATAACAAGAACTTTAAGTTTTAATTTACTTCATCATTTAAATTCGGAGCTATTTTAATTTATTATATTCCAAGCTCAATAAAGCCAATGATTCAGCATTCATTTTTGGTGCGAAGGTTGATTTATTGATTTAGTTGTTTTTTCATTAGTTTTGCTTGACTCCCGTTAAACCTTCACTCATATAACAAAATTGCTGGCTAAATTCACGAATGCATTCCAATAGTCCCACATCTTCTACTTCATTTTTATCATTAAACTGGCTGTTATGGGCAAAAATGGTAGTTGGTACGACGTACCCATTTAAATACCCAGCAAGCGGTTTTAACTGATTTTCGGCTACTAGAAAATGCTGTTGGTTTCCTCCAGTCGTCACGAACCCCATCACTTTATGTTTGAATGCTGCCGGTGGAACTAAATCAATTAAATTTTTAAATGCACCGCTAAATGAACCTTGGAAAATAGGGGTTCCGAATACAAATCCGTCCGCCCCCATCATTTGGTCAATTACCTTTTTGGTGTCACCAGTGTAATTGGAGATTGGACGGCCGTCACAAAATTCAATTTGATAATCCCTAAGATCCAAAAATTCTATTTTCAACTCAGGATTATGGATTTTCATTGTATCTAAGATTTTTCCGATCACAATCGCTGTTTTACTCCCGACAACAGTTCCTGATATCCCTAAAATTTTCATTTCATTCCCCCCCTAAGAGTCAATAATCTAGCGAAAAGAGATTCTATTGATTTGGCCAATCTGCAGGAATTCCAGCAACATTCCGATTGTAATATAATAGGGGTTCTTTTTCGTTAACGAATAGGTCGATTACTTCGCCTAAAAGGATAAAATGGTCACCGGCATCGATTTTATTGACTGTTTTGCATTCAAAAATTCCTAAGGAATCTTTTATGATTGGCAGCCCATTTGAAGAAGTTTCCCATTGTACTTTTGAAAAACGGTCTTTTTCTTTCCCTGCAAACGCCCAGCATGCCTCTGCCTGATCTACAGCGAGGGTGTGCACGGCATATTTTCCACCTTGTAAAAATGCGTTTAACGCGGATGACCTTTTATCAATGCACCAAAGCACCATTAAAGGGTCGATGGATACAGAAGCAAAGGAATTGACGGTTAAACCAACGGGATTCTTGTTTTCATCCATCGTTGTCACAATGGTTACTCCAGTCGGATATTGCCCCATTATTTTTTTAAAAATAGATGCTCTTTCGGTGGTTTTTGTCATCTCATAATTCTCCTTCTCAGCATATTTTTTATAAAAAAATCGATTATTTAATAGCTTCCTCAATGACGAAAGGTCTGACATTCCAAAAATCATTTAGTCTTTTCACAAGACCTCCATGTCCAAACCGTGTTCTTGCTGATGTCCCCATTTTCATCTTTGATTCAACAACAAAGTTGGAAAACTCGACAATGACTTGCCTTCTTGTCATTACATCCTGTATCCCCTGTTCGAAAAACCATTCATCAATTCTGTTGTAAATCCCGCGATTGATTCCAAAGTTCTTTTCAATACTTTTTTGAAAGGTATAGTCTGGAACGTTTACATTAGTCGTTAACACAACCGGTACCTCCCAACCTATTAAAATATTCATTCCTTCATATGGTACTTCCAAGGCCTTAATCGGTTAGGGCAAAATCATACTTCAAACATTCAATGCCGGAACTTTCACTTCAATTGTTTCAATTTTGCCGCACTTCAAATGAACTGCATCCACAGGGTCGGAGGTTTGTGCGGTGCAACAATAAAGGGTCCTTCCTTCTTTTCCACCCAGGGCGACAGCATAACAGTTTTGGCTAGTTTGAACCTTATCTGTTATTTCTCCCCCCTCTTTTACCCGATAAACCGCATTTTCTATAGGGTTGGATGCCCAAATGGCTCCTTCCGAGTCAATGCAAATTCCATCAGGATAAATATTGTCGAATTGAGCCCATGTCCTTCGGTTAACAAGGGTCCCATCTTTTTCTACATCAAATGCAGTCAAACAATTTCCATACGTTTCTGCGATAATCATTGTTTTTCCGTTATCAGCCAAAACAGTCCCATTTGGAAAAAGCATGTTCTCAGCAACTACCTTTACATCTCCATTCGGCTCAATACAAGCAATTGCAGCAGTTGGCAGTTCCATATTTTTCAATGCTTCCCGGCCGTATTTTTTAGCTATAGCAGAAAGATTTCCGCCGAAATTTCCGACATATGCCCTTCCTGCTTTGTCAACGAGCATGTCGTTGCAATGGTATGTGGCAATATGATTAAGATCTGCGTATTCCGTTAGCTCCCCGTTCGTTTCTAGACGGTATACTTTTCGATTGAGCATAGATACTACAAGCATCCGTCCATCAGGAAGCCAACCCAGTCCTGAAGGTTGGTCATCCAATCGGCAAACCGTTTCAACTTCACCGGTGTCCATATCAGCCTTCAATACCTGTTTGCTGAAAAAATCTGAAAACCATAAGTAACCATTATAGATTCTAGGATCCTCACTAAAGGTCAATCCAGTTATGAAGTCCGTCGTTTTGTTCACGCCTTAAACCTCTTTTCACTAATTTATGATGAATAGACAAAATTTTTAGAAATTTAACTCTGTTAATCAGGTTGATTTAGCTTCCTCCATAAAGTACTGCGGCTGATGCCTAGTAATTTAGCAGCTTCTATTTTGCTTCCATTAGCTGCCTTAATGGCTTCATAAATCTGCTTCTTTTCTACCTGTTTGATTACATCCTGAAATGTATCTTGTTCCCCTATTTCTTCCTGCAGAACGATACTATTTTCATCGATTGCTTCACGGAGGTTCCTTACCAATTCTTTTCTGGTAACCATAAAAGGATGTTCTAAGTAAGCAAACATTCTCTCCAATGTATTTTCCAATTCTCTTATATTCCCCTGCCACTTATGCTCGGACAATATATAGGCTATTTCTTTACTATTTTCATTTATTAGTCGAGCAAACTGCGGATAGTGTTTCGTTGTAAAGAATTTCACCAAAGGCTCAAGGTCAGACAACCTATTTCTTAATGGCGGAAGAAACAAATTTAAGACTGCAATTCGATAATATAAATCCGTTCGAAATTCATTATTTTTAACCTTGTCGATCAAATTTACATTCGTTGCCGAAATAACCCTTACATTAACAGGAATGGGGGTCGTGCTGCCTACACGCATGACCACTTTCTCTTGGAGAACCCTAAGAAGTTTTGCCTGCATGCTTAAAGGGATTTCTCCAATCTCATCTAAGAACACAGTCCCATTATGGGCTTTTTCAAAGAGTCCTGGTTTTCCCCCTTTTTTTGCTCCCGTAAACGCCCCTTCAATATATCCGAAGAATTCAGATTCAAGCAGGTTATCAGGAACAGCAGCACAGTTGATGGCAATAAAGGGCTGGTCTTTTCTGTAGCTTTTATTGTGGATGCTTTGGGCAAACAATTCCTTCCCTGTACCGCTTTCCCCAAGAATTAAAACATTGGAATCGGTCCGGGAAAATTTGATTGCCTTTTTGATAGTGGTTACTATTCCTTGGCTTGCACCAACAATGTCTTCAAATTGGTATTCGGCCGTATTGGGTTTGCTATACATTTTGCGTCTTATTCTGTTTCCGCTTTCTTGAACGGCATTAATATCGGAAAAGATGCCGACCATCCCATCATAATGATGGTCTACAACAATCGGAAATGTACTCAGCAAGAAATTCTTGTCTTTAAAGGAGACAATTTGTTCCTTTATCCCTTTTTTCCATTCAGTATTACCAATACCTTTTGTATCAACAAGAATTTCTTTTACATGTAATCCACGCAGGTCTTTTTCCTCGATTCCAAGGAGACTAGTGGCTTTGCGGTTGACATTGACTATATGTCCAGTATCGCTGGATATAATTACTCCTTCATTAAAATTCTCCATAATGTAATTTTCTCTTTGAGAATTTCTTTTTTCTTCGAAACGGGCATTTAGAATACCTAAAGCAATATCAACTGCCAGATTAATACTTTCTTCTCCGTACCAGACAATTCCATGCATTCCATATTCTTTTGCGAGTCCTGTAATCAGCCCTGCACCAATGACAACAGATTGATGATTTTCCCTTAGCTGAGTAATGATGGTCTCGGCATCATTCCATGTATCATACGTATATTGGTGAATCCTAATTTTAAAGAGCGATTCAAGCTGCTCTATATTTTGATCAATTATATAATCTTTAAAATTGATTAAGTTGACTTCATCGCTATGTTGGCATCCCTTTTGAAGGGCATTCAGGAGATCATTGACCTGCAGCCTGATCGGAACTATTTGCCCGAGCAAATTTTGTTCTTTAAACACTTTATAAATTGCTGGACCACAAATAACAACATCTTCATTACTGATGACATTCTTGTTATCAAGAATACGCTGACCTACCATTGATTCAATGACAAGCCCTTTTATCGTCCTATTTTTCTTTTCTATTGCCCTTTTAATTAAGTCGTCCAATGGCGATGAACCTGATATAATAAGTCTTGCCATTTTCTTTCCTCCCAAGATTCCCCTTACTTTGCCAAACTTCATCTAATTTTGACTACAACATTTATTATACACCTTGTAATCTAAATATTCTGAACAAAGAGAAACTATTTCACCGAGGTCGGTAAGAACAAAGCAATTTCAGGGAATATATACAATAATGCTATTAACACGAGAATCGGTATGACAAAGATGATGGCACCTTTAAATATACTGACTAAATCCAGTTCTTTTACGACTCCATTCAACACATAACAGTTCATTCCCACCGGAGGAGTGATTAGGGCCATTTCCACTACTAAAACAATAATGACGCCAAACCAAATCAAGTCAAACCCAAGTGCTTCAACTAATGGGAGTATAATGGGAATCGTAACAACAACCATTGAGAGGGAGTCCATGACACAGCCAAGGACCATGTACATTAGAATAATAAGGATAAAAATCACCGCTGCGGATAAATCTCTCGAGAAAAGAAAGTCTGAAATCATTTGTGGAACTCTAGTAATCATTAAGAAATAGTTTAAGATAAATGCCCCCATGACGATAGCAAAAATAAATCCTGTCGTTTTAATCGTTTCATAAACAGTAGCCGTTATTTTCTCCTTCGTTAATTTCCTGCGCATAAAGCCAATTGCAAACGCACCAAGAGCACCGACTCCTGCAGATTCTGTAGCACTGAAAAATCCTACATACATTCCGCCAATAACGATAATAAACAAAACGACGATCCAAATAGTAGGTTTTAGAGAGCTAAACTTCTCTTTCCAGCTTATCTTTTCCTCTTCTTTCGTCTTTATATGATGGTTTGGATTTATGAATATAGCGATTGAAATCGCAAGCATAAATAAAAGTGTTAGGAGAATCCCGGGAATAATTCCTGCAATTAACAGTTTCCCAATCGATTGTTCAGTCATCATTCCATAGACGATAAACATTGTACTTGGTGGAATCAAAATTCCGAGTGTGCCTCCGGCTGCTATGGAACCCCCTGTTAAGCTTTTGCTATATCCAGCATTTAACATTTCTTTGGCTGCCATGACTCCCATCGTCCCGGTAGTGGCCAAACTGGAACCGGAAGCGGCAGCGAACATGGCGGAAGCCCCGACTGTGGCAATACCTAATCCGCCTTTTAATTGGTTGAGCCAGTTCCGGAAGGCCGTGAACAATTCCGTTGTCAGGTCCGAATAATATAGTAACTGTCCCATCAGAACAAATAGGGGAATTGTACTTAACGTATAAGAAAAGCTTTGTTCCCAAACATTGGTATTAACAACTGAAAAAAGGGTTTCCCATCCTTTTAAATAAACAATCCCCAAACAGGCAGGTACGGCCATCGAGACAGCGATAGGCACCCGGAGAAACATCAGGACAAAAACCGCGATTATGACAATCATGCTTACAGTAGTTATGGACAACGTTTATCACTCCTTTATATAAACCTTGAGGCAAATTAAACTAATCTATAAATTTTTTATTGAATAATTTTTTGATCAGCTCCAAACACCAGGCTGCAAAACCGATGACCAATAAAAACTTAAAAGGATATAAAGGAATTTTTAAGAGCAAGGATGTTGTTGAGTATTCCATTTTTTGTATAAAGACCCAGATTACGACCAGGCAGAAAACTAATGTAATCAACTTCCCAATAATCCCCAATATATTTTGCAGGGATTGAGGAAATTTCTCGGTTAATATTCCTATGGAAATGTGGGAATTTGTCGATTCTGTAAAAGCCAGGGATGCAAAGATGATGACAGCCATTAGAAATTGAACAATTTCTATATCCCCGATAATTGGAACACCGATCGTCCTTGATACAGAGAAACAAAATACAAGGGCCACCATCAGCAAGAGGCCGACATAAGCAATCCATTTATTAATGTCCGTTATATATTTAATGATTTTATCAAACAATGTACCAAATCCCCTTTCTATTCATTCTTAATCAATAAGGGAAAGATTGGATGCTTCAAAAGGGGCCTTCCGATTCCAATCATTCCATCTGAATTTTCCGACAGCCCCTATCTTGCTGCATCCTTCTATTTTGCGTTTATTCCAGCAACGACTTTAAATTTTTTGGTAGGTTTCTACATTGCAGAAATAAGGCATTACCTCTTTGGAGAACAAGTTCATCGATTTAATCACCCGATCATTAGGCTGACCGCCGATATTCATCCAACAAATAATATTATTCAGCCCTGTTTCCTTTTGGAATTTTTCAATATCTCTTCGAACTTTATCAGGAGAGCCGACAATCGCGTTTTCAGATTTAAGGAATTCATTATAATCAAGCACTTTATCCCGCTGAACCACTCCGAACACCGGACGATTATCTCGTTCAGACATATACCACATTAATCCTTCCTTAAATTCTTCATACGCCTGTTCATCAGTCTCAGCAACATATACGAAAAGGAGCTTACCTGAACGGGCCATTGCATCATTTACATAATCCTCCGAGTATCCAGCAGCAAGGGCCGTTTCCCGGTATAAACTGATTTTATGAAGAGTGTCATCGTTTTTGATTCCGCCTAATACAAACGAGTAGCCGTCCTTCGCAGCATTGATAATGGACGCGTCATTTTGAGAAACCATCACGAAGAGGGGAGGGCCGGGTTGTTGAATTGGCCTTGGGTTAATTGGAATATCATTGAAGTTAAAAAATTGACCTGAATAAGAAATCCTCGGATTGGTTAATGCTGCCTTTAAAATATCTAGAGATTCTTCGAACCTAGCATGTCTCTCATCGAAATCCACATTGTAAGCATCAAATTCTAATTTGTCATACCCTTTTCCAACCCCCACATATAAGCGGCCGTTACTAATAACGTCAACTAAAGTCATTTCTTCAGCCAGCTGCATTGGATGGTGCAAAGGTAATCTGGCAACAGCAGATCCTAATTTAATTCTTTTAGTCTGGGCCGCAGCAGCAGCTAAGTAAACGGTTGAAGAAGTGACGACCCCGTAGTCTCTGGCATTGTGTTCTGCCATCCAAGCGCTGTGGAACCCAAGTTCATCTGCCACTTTGATTTGCTCCAAACCGTTTCTTAATTCTTCGTCTTCCGATTTAAAAGGTGATTTTGAATTCAGGAAAAATAGACCAAAGCTCATTTCATTTTTGTGATTTGTCATATTAACATTCCTTTCAAAATTTATTAGCTGTTTAATATTAATAAAGAATTTAAACTTCCACTTTCGAACTAATCAATTTTTATTTGTATGGATAGCTCAACTGAAAACCCTTACAATGGAAAAATTCCTAAACATATCAATTTGACATATTCAGACAAAATCCCTTTAAAAGACACAATAAATCGCATGGGCTTTCTTTACTAAAGTGGGAAAATTCCTTTCACTTTTAATAATGCAAATATTGTGCCAACTTAATCGCTAATGACCATTAGTCTGTGAAACCCTGCCTGGACCACCACAATTTCTATACATTTTAGGAAAAAGTCCCCTACTAAAACAAACCTTATATCCATCCAAATAATTGCTATGTGCCACGTAGCAAAATAAAACGTTTCAAAATTGAAACATATTGAAACCTTTGAAACAGGTCAAAACATTTGAAACACAAAAGTTGGAAATTATATTTGGTCTATTCTTTAACGAAAAAGTTCTCATATTCTTCGCGAAGTTTCCTTTTTAGGAACTTTCCAACACCTGTTTTCGGTACTTCCTGGATAAATAAAATGTCGTCCGGCAGCCACCATTTAGCAAACTGGGGTGCTAAATAAGCTAGCAACTCATCCCTTGTCACTTTATCTTTATAATTGTCGTGCAAAACGACAAAGGCTACAGGCCGTTCCTGCCATTTCGGATGGGGAATCGCAATGACCGCAGCTTCAAATACAGCTTCATGGGTCATTAGCGCATTCTCAAGCTGTACAGAAGAAATCCATTCGCCGCCGCTTTTGATCAAATCTTTCGTTCGGTCTACTATTTTGATATACCCGGCCTCATCAATCGTTGCTATATCTCCGGAATAAAGCCAGCCTTCCTTGATAGCCTCTGCCGTTTGCTCCGGCTTTTTATAGTAATGGTCAGTAATCCATGGCCCACTAAAGAGGACCTCCCCCATCTCTTCACCGTCCATTTTTACTTCTCCAGACTCATTTATGACATTAACATCTATCAAAGGCACTGGTATTCCCTGTTTAGTAAGCTGGTTTATTTTTTCTTCTCCTGATAGATTTTGATGATAGCTTTTTAGTTTGCTGACTGTAGCCACCGGTCCCGTTTCTGTCATCCCGTAAGCATGCATGATCGGCACGTTGTATTTTTCCATAAATGAGGAAATCAACCCTTTCGATGCAGCCGACCCACCGCATAGGATATAACGCAGGCTGGATAAATCATAACTTCTTCTATTCAATTCATTTAGAACCCCGATCCATACAGTCGGTACACCTGCCGTTATCGTTACACGTTCAGACTCTATCAATTCCAAGAGTGTTTGCGAAGTAAAGTTTGGGCCAGGCAATATTTGAGTCGTGCCAAACCAAACGGACGCAAAAGGAAATCCCCACGCGTTTACGTGAAACATCGGTACCACATGCATCGCTCGATCTTCCTCAGACAACCCCATCGTATCCGTAAGACCGAGCATCATGCTATGCAATACGATACTTCTATGGGTAGATAATACGCCTTTTGGGTTTCCGGTCGTTGCCGAAGTGTAACATAATCCAGCAGCTTCATTTTCGCCTATATCATCTGGAAACAAGAAACTATTATCACCGGTTGCAATAAGCAATTCATAGTTATAGAGATGTTTTTCCTCCGTACGGGGTAGCTCAGCCTCTTCCGACATGATGATAATTGCCTTTACGGTTGGAATTTTATCTATTATGTTCTCAATTAAAGGATATAGCCCTTTATCGACAAGCAGTATCTTGTCTTCGGCATTGTTTATAATATAAGCAAGATGTTCGGAAGAAAGCCTGATATTGATGGTGTGCAAAACCGCACCCATGCTGGGAATAGCAAAATACGCTTCCAAATGCCGGTGATCATTCCAGGCAAATGTCCCGACCCGATCTCCTCTTTTAACCCCAAGCGTTTGCAAAGCACTCGCCAACGAACGGGTTCTTTTGGCAAATTCCTCATAAGTTAAGCGGATCATGCCATTTTCAGTTCTGGAGATAACTTCTTTCGTCGGGAAGTATTTTTCTGCCCTGTACAGTAGTTTGTCAATTGTTAGCCGCGTTTCCATCATAAATATCCCTCCCTGTTTTATTGGATTTTTTGGGGAGAAAAATACGCGTAGCACTAGGTCCCCAATGTTTAATAGACTGCTATTTTATAGAAAAAATGATTTGCTATACTTCCTGGCTGTTAAACCACTCAATTGTGCCTTTTAAGCCTAGTTCATTTATTTTACGGTACATTAATTTGATTCCTTCCGCCGTATGGATAATCGCATCCTGTTCAGGTCCATACATCAAGCCTGTACGGAACCCTTGTAAATCCATAATCCGATTATGGGCCATCTTTTTCAGCTTCAGGACATCCGCCGGAGTTTTAGCAATGCCTCTTGCAATTTTAAGTGTTTCTTCTTCAAGACAATCCGCATCAAAGCATTCGGCGGCAAACCCATATTGGACAGCTTTTTCTCCACTTATGCGGCTTCCTGCTGTAAGATCTAACATTTTTGCCCGTTGCGGCCCGACATGCCAGCCCCAATAGATGCCGACAAATCCCCCGCCAAGAGGCAAGGATGGGAAACCAAATTGAGCCTTCTTATCCGTAATGACAATATCGCAGCAAGCTAGCATTTGGGTCCCTCCCGCTAAAGCAAAGCCCTGAACTTGGGCAATGACCGGTTTCGGATATTCCCACAGTCTAAGCCAGCGCCGTGTGCATTCTTCCAAGTAATCTCTGTCCTCCGTGACGCTAGGCTCCCTGTATTTGCCGACATCGTACCCGACGCTAAAGGCCCTGCCATTTCCTTTAATGATTAACACACTGATATCCTGATCTTTTTCAAGCTCGTCAAGGGCCTTGTCGAAGGCTTGGAATAGCTCCCTGCTTAGTGCATTTAATTTATCAGGACGATTTAGGATTACGTATGCAATTCTCCCTTTTTTCTCAATGAGGACTAATTGATCTTCCATAAAAATTCACCCATTCCTTGTTTTAGTATTGAATCAATTATTTCTTTGAAATATCCTTTAAAACATAAGTCGCCCTGCCAGTAGCCAGCAATTTTCCAGCTTCATCCTTGACATCGCCAACACCGACAGCAAGCAGTTTCCCTCTGTTAATGACTCTGCCTTCCGCAAAAATTCTTCCTTGTGTGGCCGGCCGAAAAAAGTTGATGTTTAGCTCCGCGGTTAAACTAATCGTCTGTTCAGACATTACGCTCCTTACAGCCGAACCAATGACCGAATCTATTAATGTAGTAATCACACCGCCGTGAACCATTCTTGCCCCTTGCAGCAATTGGTCCTGTACTGCCAAGGATAAAGTTGCGGTTCCATCACCAATATCCTCAATTTGAAGTCCAATTAAATCCCGAAACCGATTATTTTTCATCCATTCTTCTTCACGAAGAACCAATTCATTTTTCATAGCAAGCTCCCTAAAAATGATTTTTTTATCGGTGAATGTCCCAATCTGTCCAAAAAACTATTAGAATGTTAAATCTCCGCTTAGTAAACTTTTTGCAATGGTTCGGCGGTGAATTTCTGAGGTGCCATCCGGAATTCTTACAATCCTTGCCAGGCGGTATCCCTGCTGTAATCCAAGTTCATTGGAAATCCCTACCCCACCATGGATTTGCATGGCCCGATCATAAACTCTTCCCATCATTTCCGTACAAAAAGCCTTTACCATTGAAATTTCCTTACGAGGTTGTTTTTTACTATTTTCAATCTTCCAGGCACAGTTAAGGGCCATATTTCTGGCTGCATAAATATCCATAGCAGATTCTGCAAGCATAGCTTGAATCATTTGATGTTCTTTAATTGGCTTACCAAAGGTTTTACGAATTTCCGCATATTCTACTGCCTTCTTTAATGCCCATTGAGCAGAACCGATACATTTCCCGCTCATCCCAAGTCTTCCCGTATTAATACCATTTATGGCGATAGAAAAGCCCTTATCGACTTCCCCAATTACATTTTCATCTGGGATCCGGAGATTATCGATACTAATGATACATGCTTCTCCCCCTAACTCACCCATAACTGGGATAACGGAGTCAACGGAGAACCCCTCTGTACTCGTTTCAACGAAGAAGCAGGTAATGCCGCCTTTTCTTTGCGCTTTCAATTCCGGATTTGTCACGGCGAACAGCATGCAATAATCAGCGTGGGCAGCATTTGTAATCCATTGTTTGCTGCCGTTAATGACCCATTCATTTCCTTCTTTTACGGCATTCGTTTTAATGCTCCATACATCTGATCCTGCATCCGGTTCCGTTAAACCAAAGCAAAGTGTTTTTTCCCCAGAACGGATTCCGTCTAAATATCGCTCTTTCAATTCCTCTTTTAAGCCGGTTAAAATTGGTGATAAGCCGTTGGTAAATGGTGACGGGATGACGATTGGATCAACCAGCTTATTAAATGGATACGAAATATTAATTGCCTCTTGGACGAGTAATGCTGTCATTGGCCCGAGTTGTTCTCCGCCAAGCTCTTCTGCACCAAACATCGTATAGTAGCCTGCTTTCGCCGATTCCATCCGAACAATCTTCCGTAATTCCTCCACTTTAGGGTGGTGGCGTCCATCTTCCGTATAGTAGTTCCGTTCATTGTATAACAGCTCATGATTTTCCTTTTCAAGGGGTAATACTACCTTTTCAATAAATTGTTTTAAACCTTTAATAATTTCTTGTGTTTCCTCTGGAATTGTAAAATCCATGTTCTTTCACTCCTAAATTTTTAAACTATTATTTAATATTTGAAAGTGCTTTCTTCTTTAAAGTAATCAGGGCATCCGCGACGGTTACGCCCTCCCCTTCTGCATGGACCATGATTGGATTTAGATCGATTTCCTCAATCTCATCATGGGTCGAGATGAATTGGCTGAACTTTGCTACTACTCGGCTCAATTCTTTCAGATCCCGAGGTGCGGACCCGCGAAAACCTTTTAATAAGGCTTTGCTGCGAAGTTCATCTAGCATTTCTTCTGCGGTTTTCTCGGAAATAGGTGCCTTTCGCATGACTGCATCTTTGTACACTTCGATATGAATTCCGCCTAAACCGACGAGAATCATTTGCCCGAAAACAGGGTCCTGATTCGCACCGATGAACATTTCCACAGAATCCTTTGACAGCATTTCCTGGACTAGAATACCTTCGAAAACTGCATTTTCAACTTGGCTTATTTGCTGCTTAATAAAGTTAAATTTATCTTCGAGTTCTTCTTCGGTTGTTATGTTTAATTGGACGAGCCCTTTGTCACTCTTATGCAAGATTTGCGGGGACATCCCTTTAAGGGCAACAGGATACCCTATTTCTCTTGCTCTTATTTTTGCTTCCGCTAGTGTTTCAGCAAGTTGTTCTTTCGTGATCGGAATTCCGATTTGTTTAAGTATTTCTTTACTTTTATGTTCTGTCAGCACGGAAGGAAGATTGTCAAATGATAGGCCATTCATTCCGTCCATTCTAGCAGTCTCGGATTCTTCCTTATAGAATTGGCTGAAATATTTAAGAGCTTTCATGGCATTTACCGCCCGGGATGGATCCTCAATGACAGCTAACCGGTTTTCCATAAATGATTTTTTCGAATCCTCCGAGTTTAGCGAAACGGTTATAATCGGAGTTTCTTTATACTTCCTGGCAATGTTAGAAACGGATCGAATGTGGTTTTGCGCATGTTCAGGATACAGTCCGCTAAAGGCTAGGAAAACAATAGCGGAGTCGTACTCCCCACTTGAAAGAACAATTTCCATAAAATCTTGCAATAAGTTTTGCCTAGTATTTAATTGTGCTGTTGTATCAATCGGATTTTTCACTCCTGCAATCGGCAGAAGATCACTAAGCTGCTGCTGCACTTCAACGGAAGGCTCCGGTACAGTTAACGATGCTTCCGTCAATTGGTCTGCTAGCAGAATGCCAACTCCACCCGATACGGTAAAGACAGCCGCTTTATCTCCTTTTGGGAGCGGAAGCATGGAGCAAGCGTAGGCTGCGTCGATAAATTCTTCAATCGTTTCGGCCCGATATACTCCGTACTGTTTTGCAATGGCATTAAATACTTGGTCCGATCCGGCTAAGGAACCTGTATGGGAAAGGGCCGCACGCTGACCCGCATTCGTTTTTCCAACCTTAAAGGCAATTACAGGTTTTTTCTTTTCAGCAGCCAGTTTAAATGCGTTGATTAACTTATTTCCATCCTTAATGCCTTCCATATAGCAAGCGATTACATCTGTATCCGGATCTTCAGCAAGGAATTCAATACAATCCGCCACATCGATATCGCTTTCATTTCCAGTTGCGACAAAATGGCTGAAGCCGATAAAATTTTGTCTAGCGAGCGTAAAAACGTGGGAACCAAATGCTCCGCTTTGACTGACAAAACCAATGTTGCCTTTAAGCGGCGTTTGCTTTTCCAAGATGGTTGAAAAAGTAGCAAATACCTCAGACTTAAGGTTAAACATTCCAAGTGTGTTGGGTCCTAGTATCCTAATCCCGCTTTTCTTTGAAATCGCCGTCATTTCTTCCTGCAGTTTTCTTCCCTCTTCACCAATTTCGGAAAAGCCGGAGCTAAAGATGACCGCTGCCTTAACCCCTTTTTCTGCACATTGTTTTAATACGTTGACTACCAATTTGCTCGGCAGTGAAATGATCGCTAAATCGATATCTTCTACTATGTCTAGAAGGCTGGAATAACACTTCAAACCAGATATTTCGTTGTAATTTGGATTTATCGGAAAAATTTGGCCTTTATAGCCATTTCTTTGTAAATAATTTAAAGGTCTTCCGCCCAATTTATTGCTGTCGGGACTTGCCCCGATAATCGCGATACTCTTGGGTTGAAAAAGAGCCTCTAAACTTTTCTGTGAAGCCATTCGATTACTCCTCTCTATTTGAAATTAATATCCTTATCATTAATACTTGCAATAATCGTGCCAATCTAAATTTCCACTATAAAACCCAGCAAATTCTGATTTTCCACCACAAACTTGTTAGAACTTTTTTAGACGGCACATTTTGTGTTTCATCTTTGAAACATCAAGGTTCCAAAAATAACACGCTCATGTTTTGACAAAAAAGGCACTTGGAATAGAGTGCAATTCCAAGCGCCTTTTCATCATAATTATTGAGCTGTATATCCGCCATCGATAATTAACTCTGAACCAGTTACAAATCGGGACTCATCCGAAGCTAAATAAAGGGCACCATAGGCAATATCAATCGGTTTCCCTAAACACTTCATAGGGATTTTTTCACTCAAAAAGTGTTTGCCGTCTTTGCCGCCCGACATTGCTGTTTCAATGACTCCTGGATGAATGGAATTCACCCGAATAAAGTCCTTAGCTAGTTCCAATGCTGCAGATTTGGTCATTAACCTAACTGCACCCTTTGAGGCATGGTAGGCAGTACTTCCTGGAGTTCCAACCAAGCCTGATCCAGATGAGGTATTGATGATTGATCCTTTACCTGATGTTTTCTTAATTAATGCTGCTCCATACTTCATTCCTAAAAAAGTTCCTGCGGAGTTAACGGATTGAATCTTTAAAAATTCATCCACAGTTGTTTCTGCTAATCCATTTCTGCTTAAAATTGCCGCATTGTTTAAAAGAATGTCCAATTGGCCAAATTCTGCTTCTGTTTTCAAGATGACTTCTTGCCAATCCTCTTCAACAGAGACATCATGCCTGATGCCAATTGCTTCTCCTCCCTGCATTCTAATGGCTTCGACAGTCTTTTGAAGGGCTTCTTCGTTAATATCGGTTACAACTACCTTTGCACCATTTTCAGCAAATAATATGGCTTCCTCTCTACCAATACCATTTGCAGCTCCGGTAATAATTGCGACTTTATTTTCTAATCTTTTTGCTGTCATCGTACCTATCCCCTTCTCATCTTAACTATTAATGGACTATTTTCTAGGCTCTGTTATTACTGAATTTTGATTTTACTGTGTTTGAAAATAAACGGAAAAATTCCGTTTAAATTTGGAAATACCCTTATTTCCTTAAAAATAAAGGAAGTTTTTCCGTTTATTTGATTCAAATCTTTGGATCTTGTCTTATTTAGAGCAGTTAATCGGAATTTCTTCGCTTATATTTGCTTGTTAAGCTGCCTCTTTATACATTAGTCGGAAATTCTCCGCCAATGAATTCTCGTACATATACGAAAATCACCAATGAATAATAACAGAGCCTATTCGATACATTATTGGGCTGTAAAACCACCGTCTATCACCAACTCTGTACCTGTTACAAAACGGGACTCATCGGAACCTAAATAAAGTGCACCGTATGCAATATCAATTGGTTCCCCCAAATGAGGCCAAGGTGTTTTATCCTTTAAGAAATGTTCACCGTTTTTCGCACCGGACATGTTTGTTTCAATTACGCCAGGATGAATCGAATTCACTCGGATTAAGTCCTTTGCTAGCTCAAGCGCTGCGGATTTGGTCATAAGTCTTACAGCCCCTTTTGAAGCATGATAGGCCGTACTACTGGGACTGCCAACTATTCCGTACATGGATGATGTATTAATAATGGAACCGCCGCCAGTCTTTTTCATTAAATTTGATCCATATTTCATTCCTAAGAAAACACCAGTAGAGTTTATAGATTGGACCTTTTCAAATCTTTCCAAAGAGGTTTCCGCTAAGCCTACCCTTCCTCCGATACCGGCATTATTCATCAGAATATCTAATCCGCCCAGGTTATCCTCGACTATCGACATTACTTCTTGCCAATCCTTTTCTTTAGAAACATCTAGTTTTAAAGAAATGGCCTCTCCTCCGTTCGCCTGGATGATCCCCAATGTTTCCTGAAGCCCAGCCTCATCAATATCAGTTATTACAACCTTTGCCCCATGCTGAGAGAATAAAGCGGCTGTTCCTCTCCCAATTCCATTACCGGCTCCAGTAATCATAGCTATCTTATTTTCTAATCTTTTTAATGACATGCTTCAATCATCCTTTCTATCTATAAAAATCATTTCTTAAGTATTAATTTAAAAATTGGTTAGATTAATAAATAAAAGAGGAGACTAGGAAGAAAACATTCCTAGTCTTGAGTGATAATACTTTTTTACATATTAGCTTCTATTCTATTTTATTAAAAAGGAATTTCTACTCCCTCATCCTTTAACTGCTGCTTAAAATACTTCATCATTTCATCACCTGGATAGCCCTTTTTATTCGCTAGATCAACCCAGTTGTCCCACAACTTTTTGGCAGGGGTTTTAAATTTATTTAATTCGTCAGAACTTGGTGTTATCACTTTTCCGCCCTTATCTTTTACTCTATTTTCAAATTCTTTAATGGAATTTTGCATGGAACTCATATAAAGTTGGGACATCAATTCTTGGTGTTTTGGACCTAATTTTTCCACGAATAACGTTTGAAGATCTTTTGGCATCTTATTGAATACGTTTGCATTAAGGAACAAGCCATTTGAAGAAACCCCTAAATCAATCCTTGTCATATACGGTGCCACTTCATTTAAATTAAACCCAATCGCGCCTGTTGTATTGTAGATAATATCATCAGCCATACCTTTTTCCACGGATTCATATAACTGTGAGTTATCAATAGATACAGGAGCAGCTCCCCACATTTTGATTAATTCATTTCTAGAATATAGACTATTAACTATTTTTCTATTTTTTATATCTTTAACGGTTTCAATAGGATCTGAAGTATATAGCTGTGCTGTATCTGTAGAAGAAGCACCGAGCCAGACAACATCTTTAAATGTATCTTTCATAAATTTCGCGTAAAATTTATTCATTACTTTTATCGCAACTTCAGAGTTAGGAATGGCAAAAGGTAAGTCTCCAATTGATAATGGGAACAAGATATCGTTCTTGTCAGAACTTGCGTATAAAAGTCCCACATCAAACACGTCACCGCTGATATCATCATAACCAGTATCAGGTTTACCTAATGCTGAGCTTGGAAAAACATGAACTTTTACTCTTCCATTTGTTTCCTTTTCAACAAATTCTGCCCAAGGTTCTGCAACTTGTTTCGTATAAGGGTGGGTAGGTGGAGCAAGGTCATTGTAGTTTATTTCTATTACATCTTTACTTGCTTTTGTGGAGCCCTTGGATGATGTTGACGATTCTTTTGCCTGGCCGCAAGCTGTTAAAAGGATTGCTGCCAGTAACATAATGGAGATAATCAAATTTCTTTTTTGCATATGCATTTCCCCCTATAAAATAGTTTTATTTATTCCCCTTTTCAGCTAGCACCGATCTTAAAATCGGAATTCCCGCATAAAAGGTATCAACACCTTGCGCACTTGTAATTTTTAAAACTTCCATAATTTCTTCAAAGGTCGCCCCTTGCCGTAAAGCACTTTGAATATGGACCCTAGTACCAACAGCAAATAAATGTGTTGTGGCAATATCAACGGCAATGTAAATAAATTCCTTTAACTTCGGGCTTAGAATGTCATTTTCCCAAGGATTTGTCAGAAATTGATAATAACTTTCAAAAAACTGCTCATCATTTAATAAGAGAGTGTCTCGGAATGAATGCCAGTAGCCCATCTTTTGAATAAACTTTTCTTTTAACTCCTCCTGATGTGCATCCAATTTTGCATTTGCGAAGGCACCTGTTTCTTCAACTAAAATTGGAACCCCGACCGCACATGTATGCATACCTAGTACACTGACAAGTTTAAAAACTTCTAATATTTCTTTTTCGGTAGCCCCTTGATCAATGGCGTTTTCTATGTGGGTTCTTAATGTGTCCGTGCTTAGATTCGTAGGAGCGGAGCTTAATGCAACGTTTATTAATTCTCTGGACTTGGCATCAAGAATGTTATTTTTGTAGGGAGTCGCTACTAACTTTTTATAAATCTCAAAGAATTCCGGGTCTTTTTCTGCTAAATAACTTAAAGTAGAGTTCCAATATCCTAAGTCTTTTTTGTAAGATGCTTCATGATCCTTCACTAACTCGCTGGTTTTTGTTGTCTCTTGATTAACCAAAATTTTTTATCCTCCTTTGTATTTCAAAATCATTACTTTGTAACTTTTTAATATGCAACTTTTGTGCCACATTTCTTTTTACAAAAAAGTAATCAGGTTCTTATATTCATAGAACCTTGCTATTTCCCCTGATTTTTTTGGTTTCAAGAATAGATGATGGCCTTTTTTACTATTTATTCGTGGAATTTTTATGTTGGGATGTTTTAAAAATGAAACAAATTGTTTCGGCATTGGGACATGGACAGCACTAGATTAAATGGCACTCTCTTTGGTATTGATAATAATACTTTCAAAGTAGTTTTGGCATGCTTATTGCATATTAACAGTTAAGGAGGTGGATTCAGTAAGATAACTAGAATAAACCGAATTTAGCAGGTATAAACCGTAGTTCATGATTTTGTTTAAATTGAGAGAAATATTTCTGTATGACAAATATTTGTAAATATGGAGGAATGTAAATGGTACAAACTTTGGAATTGAGTCAAAAGGTAGTAGAATTTTTAAAAGGTACTAAAAAACTATTTATCAATGGGCAATGGGTTGAATCAGTAAGCGGAAAGACATTTGAAACCAAAAATCCGGCTACCGGCGAAGTTATTACCAACGTATATGAATCCCAAGAAGCAGATATTGATCGGGCAGTAAAAGCTGCACGGGAGGCATTTGACAATGGTCCATGGTCTAAGATATCTGGTTCAGACCGTAGTCGGCTCATTTATAAATTAGCCGACCTAATGGAAGAGAATTTAGAAGAGCTTGCACAACTTGAAACATTAGATAATGGAAAACCTATTAATGAATCTAAATTTTTTGATGTCCCGACGGCCATTGAACACTTCCGATATTATGCCGGCTGGTCAACTAAAATCGTAGGGCAGACCATCCCGGTAAACGGTAATTTTTTCACCTATACTAGGCATGAGCCGGTAGGTGTAGTCGGACAAATTATTCCATGGAACTTTCCACTTTTAATGGCAGCTTGGAAATTAGGGGCTGCACTTGCGACTGGTTGTACTGTTGTATTGAAGCCAGCTGAGCAAACGCCACTTTCAGCCTTGTATTTAGCTAAGTTAATGCAGGAAGCCGGTTTCCCTGATGGAGTGGTCAATATTGTTCCTGGATTTGGACCGACAGCAGGAGAACCCCTGGTAAGGCATGAAATGGTTAACAAAGTCGCCTTTACTGGATCAACAGTAGTGGGAAAACAGATTATGCGACTTGCTTCCGACTCGCTTAAAAGAGTGACATTAGAGCTTGGAGGAAAGTCACCTAATATTATACTTCCTGATGCCGATTTGACAAAAGCCATCCCTGGTTCATTGATGGGAATCATGTTTAACCAGGGACAAGTTTGCACTGCGGGTTCGCGTCTTTTTGTCCAAAAGAAAGCGTATGATAATGTCGTAGCTGACCTTGTCTCTTATTCAAAAAGTATCAAACAGGGCCCAGGGCTTGATACCAATACGCAAATGGGACCACTTGTTACGGAAAAACAGCAAAATCGCGTGATGAGCTATATTGAAAAAGGAAGACAAGAAGGGGCTGAAATGTTAACAGGTGGAAGAAATCCATTCGATAGTGGATACTTTGTTGAACCGACGATATTCTCAGCCGTGCAAGATAATATGACAATTGCACGGGAAGAAATTTTTGGTCCGGTCCTTGTTGCTATGCCGTTTGACGATTTAGACGAAGTGATCAAACGCGCTAATAATACCGCTTATGGCCTTGCTGCAGCCGTTTGGACTGAGAATGTTCGCAATGCCCACTATGTAGCTAGTAAACTACAAGCCGGGACGGTCTGGGTCAATAGTTATAATGCTGTAGATGCCGCCGCACCATTTGGTGGATTCAAGCAGTCCGGAATTGGACGTGAAATGGGATCTTATGCGCTTGATGCCTATACTGAAGTAAAAAGTGTTTTTGTTAATATGGATTAAGGTTAGTTTGCTTGAAGTACGCCAGAAAAAAGACCATCCATTTGGATAACGGGTTCCGTTAACTCTCGCAAACATTAAAAATGTAATGCAAAATGACCTTCAAATTGTATGGTAATTTGGAGGTCTATTTTTGTTGATATAAAGGGATTTCGATATTTATCTTGGGAGAATTTGTAGTGCAATTTGTATATTAAAATGTGGGGTACAATAGCCAATTTACTCAGCAAAATATACTCATTTTTACTTACAAATTAATATACAAAAAATATTGGTTAGGCTCTGTTATTAACTGAATGTTGATTTCGCTGTGTTTGAAAAATAAACGGAGAAATTCCGGCTAAATTGGGAAATACCCATATTTTCTTAAAAATAAGGGGAGTTTTTCCGCTTATAATATCCAAATCTTTAGATTCTGTCTTATTTAGAGCAGTTAACCGGAAAATCTTCGCTTATATCCGCTTCTTAAGCTTCCCTTAAATACATTAGGAGGAAATTCTCCGCCTATGAATTCTCATACCAACCCAAAAATCGATATCTTTTACCAAAAATAAAATATACTACAATTTTTTCCTTTCTAATCTCTCCCGTTAGCGAAAAGGCGTTCCTGCAAATAGCAGAAACGCCTTCATTTGAAATGCTACAATAAACAAGCTTAAAACACGCCATTTTCATTGGGGGAATTCTCCGGTATGAGCTGACCTACATCCCACAATTCGACGATGGATTCGTCATTGAAGCGGAATATATGGACCACAGCCACCCCAAGGTCATCAGGTTTTTGTTTTATATGGGAGTAAACTACAACCATATCCTCATCTTCAATGACACGTTTTACTTCAAGGCTTTTGTTAGGATTCTGGGCAGCATTCTCTTCCATTGCGAGCATTAGAGAGTCAGCATCTCCACGGAAAAAGGGATTATGATGGCGAAAATCCGTACTAATGTACCTACTGTATGCTTCGCGCACTTCCCCAGACGCAACCAGTTGCAAAAACGACACAGCATTTTCTTTTAAAGAGTTCTTCATTGCAAATCTTCCTTTCCTTAAAGTGTAACTTTTAGGCTAATCTTTGTAATTTTGGTTAATCACATAAGATTCAATAAAAGGGGTCTCGATACATCTATCTTAATAATAATCAACAAAGTTTTCCAGCTTAGATCATTAAATCATTTTCAGATTTAATATCAACTGCGTTTTTACAAAGCTTTTGAAGAACCGTTGCAAAAACTGCGATCACAATGGAAGCAAAAATAATGACCAAGCCGATAAGTAAAATTCCTGGATTTCTCGCATTTTGTGAGATGAGAGTGACAATACCTGCTAAATACCATGCACTGATTGTGATGGCGCAGAATTTTATATATTTAATAGACGTTATTGATAATTCTGAGAAGGCTTTGTTATTGTCAATATAGCCTAACAGCTTCAACACTTGAAAAAGTGCAAAGAAGAACGGAATAGCTGTCATATAGATCCCGATTAACAAAGGATATTTCAAATGGGTAAACTCAGGGTACATGTCAGCAAATACATTTGCTTGCCAAGGCAACCAATATATACATGAAACAAGGACAGTTATTCCGACTATACAAACAGCTATTCTTAACATAAGAATTTTTCCTCGGTCAACAATATCCATCAGCTCTTGATTCATTTAAAAGCACCTCACTTATTGAACTTTGATTTCATTTTATCGGAAGATTTTATCGTTTTCCAATAAATTATTAGTGCTTTTTAATAAATCAGCAAAAAACCCCGACATTAATCGGGGTTCTCTCTGTGAAACTTTCAATGGAGATGAGCACCAGGTTTGTCTACGGGCGGTGTCAGGCACGATTGAAAGAACCACTTCTTCTATGCTCCCGGCGGACGATTTTCAAAGTCATAGTCGACCGGTTGCGGTGCTACTCTTGAATGTTGTAGGGCCGGGGTGTCCGGACGAGCAATTTGATAGACGGAAGCACCGACAATTTCAGCTGTTTCTTGCAGTTTGTTTTTGTCAATTTTGTCTAACGTATCAGCAGGTGTGTGATACCATGGCTCAAGTGGCGAGTGAATGAATAAAGCTGCCGGTATGCCTAGTTCATGGAATGGCTGGTGGTCACTTCGCCCCAATTGGCCATACGGGACCACTTCACCCAATGCCGTTCTGGCTCCTGCAGCAGAAGCTAGATCGGTAACTAAGTTTTTCTTGCCGTCAATGGTATACATGATTAAGCCGTTCGCCTTATTGTCGCCTCCGGCATCCTTGCTGCCGATCATATCCATTTGGAAGTGGGCAACTATGCGGTCAGCTTCATCTGCACTTAATGTCCCCGCATAATGGTAGGAACCTAACAGACCTAGTTCCTCTGAACCGAATGTTACAAAGCGAAGCTCTGTATCAATCGGTGTATTGGCCATGACTCTTGCAAGCTCCAGTACAGCCGATACGCCGGAAGCATCATCATTCGCACCCGGTCCGTTCTGAACGGAATCATGGTGTGCGCCTATCAGGACAACTTGGCCGGTGTCTTTGTTTTTATTCGGCTTCATTTTGGCTATCACATTGTAGGATGTTTTTTCCTCAACTCCAGATCCTGTGACTTTAATATGTGCTGTTACAGATCCATTTTTCACTTGCTCTGCCAGAGCCAAACCTTGGGCTTTAGTAATGGCAACAGCAGGAATATTTTGACCATATGTAGCTTGGCCAAACGCGTTCGATGTTCCGGTATTGTTGTACATCACAACACCAACTGCTCCTTTATCAAAAACATTTTGCACCTTTTCGACGAAGGTGATGTCGCCGCGCTCAATTAGTGCGATTTTTCCTTTTACACCGTCAGGCACCGTACCTTTAATCGCTTTGCCCACATCCAGCAATTCTGCTGTTACCTCTCCACTGTATGAACCGGAAAAGACATAGGGCTTCAAATTCTCCCCGCCAATTTCCAATAAGCCGCTGACGTTATTTCTAACAACTGTATAGATTGGGAAAGGCTGCACCTCTGTCTCATAGCCATATTGTTTAAAATGGCTCTCTATGTACTGAACACCTCTAAGTTCTCCAGGAGTCCCTGCCTGGCGAGGAACTTCTGATAAAGAGGCAATGTGGTTATACATGTTGTCAGCACTGATTTTTTTGATAATCTTGTTGTCAAATGCGGATGCCGCATTTGCGTTTGGTACACCTGCCTCCGGTCCTTTGGCATAGGCACCATTGACACTCAAAACTAATCCCGCCGTTAACAAAGCAGCCATCGTTTTTTTTCGTTTCATCGAACTCCCCCTTAATGATTTGTAAACGATTTCCAGTAAATTATCATTTAATTTAATAGTTTAGTAAACTTCAATAGTTTTACAAAAATCTACAAATTCATCCATTATCACAAACCTTTTTACTAGATAGAGGCTGAGATTAAATCTATGTATGTCGAGAAATATATGAATAACGAAAAAAGATAGGTCTACAATCCTTATCACAATAAAAATAGGACTCGTCTATAAAATGCGAGTCCAATTACGTCTTTCATTCTTAAAAATAGTCAATTTTTTCCTTAATAATAAAGGATTGTGCCATATTTAATTGTTCTTTTCATCTTTTTTACCTACTTATTCAATTTTGTCCACCAAGAGGAGGTAGGAATGGACTCATCTAATAGAACTGTTTCGCCAATTTTAGGAGTGATCATACTTACTCCTGATTTTTCAGATGCCTTTAATGCGCGTTCTATCGGTTCTGTCCAACCATGATAAGCAAGGGTAAAGGCTCCCCAGTGAATTAACATCATATTTTTACCATTTACATCTAAATGAGCCTGAACAGATTGTTCAGGTGTCATATGAACCCATGACCAACGACGGTCATATTGTCCCCCTTCTATTAAAGTAAGATCAAAAGGTCCGTACTTCTTCCCAATTTCCTTAAAGTGTGTGTCATACCCTCCATCTCCGCTTGTATAGAAACGTGTCTTTTCCCCAAGTATGACCCAACCGCCCCAAAGAGTGGAATTTCTATTTAAAGGTCCTCTGCCAGAAAAGTGTTTGGAAGGTGTGAATGCTACCGTTAAGCCTTGAAACTCTGATTCATCCCACCAATTTAATTCTGTTATTTTTACTTTTTTAACTCCCCAATCGATTAAGTGTGCACCTACACCAAGAGGAACGAAAAAATGATTAACCTTGTTCTTTAATTTTTTAATAGATGGATAATCTAAGTGGTCGTAATGATCATGAGTAATAAAAACAGCATCAATTGGCGGCATATCATCAATAAGATGCAGCATATCTTCGCTGTAACGCTTGCTCCCTACGAAAGAAACTGGTGAAGCAACTGGACCGAGCATGGGATCTACAAGTATCTTTTTATTATCGATACTAACTAAAAAAGCAGAATGACCAAACCAAGTTAAACTATCTTTCTCACTTTTAACTTTGTTCCAATCAATTTCGGAAACAGGAATTTGACCTTTAGGATTACGGTCTTTAGCACCTGAAATATTTTCCTCAAGCATGGAGAAATAATCAGCTGCCCCCATATTTAACTTTGTTGGTTTTGGATTGAGAAATTTACCATCAGCATAATTGGCCAATTGACTGAATCGCTCTTTTTGCTTTTTGCTTGGGTTGCTGCCGAAAGCTGGACTTATGTTGATAAACAATAAGATGAAAACGATTAATGAAACTAAAAAAATGAATAAATAAACCATCACCTTTTTCATAACCCCTCCCCACATATTTCATGAAACATTCAATATTTATCTGCTATTTGTTAGATAAAGGATAATCACTTTTTGATACATACTGCATCCAGAGTCCACCATCGTCCAGTTTTTTTATATCCTTTAGGAAGAAATTTACTGGTTGTGGTTTTTTTTGATAAGAGTCCTTTTGCATCTTTATTTGCAACGTAATCAGTTCTAGGAATCGTCGAAATGTTATCTTGTTTTAAATCACATTGATGGCCAAAGGTAAAATGTTCCTCCATGGTTACTCTACCACACATCCATACTTTACATCCGGATCGTCCGTGAATTTTTTCATACTCGTTAATAAAATATTGGGTTCGTTCCTCTTTCAAATAATCCCCAATGATTTTCCCATCCAACGAAGTCAGCATTTGACAAATTATATATGGTCTTTCCAAAGTTATTACTCCTTTCTATAAAAGTAATCGCAGAACAAATCATTATGCTTGTTGATTGTGATATAAAAAGCCCTGTTTGAACAGGGCAACACCAGGGACGACAGTGACATTTGCTCCAACCCAGACATTGTTGCCAATGACAATTGGTGCAGGATGTATAGTGCTGCGTTTTTTCGGGTCAATGTCGTGATTAAGAGTTGCCAACACGACATTATGCCCGATGAGAACACCATCACCAATCGTAATTCCTCCTTGATCCTGAAACCGACAGCCCGAGTTTATAAAGACATTTTTGCCGAAAGTGATGTTCTTCCCGCAATCTGTATAAAAAGGAGGAAACACTGCAAATGTTTTATCGACCGGTTTACCTGTCAACTGAGTAAACAATTCTCGAATTTCTTCCGGAGTATGATAATGTCCGTTCAGCTCAGCGGTTAACTTCATTGCCATCTGCGAAAGATCGTGCATCATCTGGTGCATTTCTGAACCGCCCTCAACTGCTTTACCTTGGTTCAAGTGTGCTAAGAAATCATGAATATCCATTGGTTTCCTCCTATAGACAAAGCTTTCTATTTTGTTAATCGTTTCTACAAGGGCGCCGACATCTGCCTAATTTATTGCCCCGTTTGTTTAAATTTATTATTTAAGATTCTCGCTAAAATAGGTAATGCCTGAAGTTAACATATCATTAATAAAGGAGGCACACCGATATAGGAGTGCCCCCTAATATATTGCTAGTTACACCTGTTATTCATTCTCCATCGTGCTGATATCGATCACAAATCGATACCGTACATCTGAAGATAATACGCGCTCCCAGGCCTCATCAATCTGATTGGCGGAAATAACCTCGATCTCCGGAGCAATCTGGTGTTCAGCACAAAAGTCGAGCATTTCCTGCGTTTCGCGAATTCCACCTATCATCGAACCAGCATACGACCGGCGATGACCTAATCAACATCTGTTAATCATTATAAATTGAACCAAGATGCTTTCAATGGTTAAAAAAACTCATTTCGTTGTTTAATCAACAAATCTATAAAAATTGTTGATTATTATTTCAACAATTTTATCAATAAAGATAATCCATTCTATGATATTATTGATTAATGCTTAAAACCATTCTACATTCTTTTGTTAAATTCCATCCAACTTACAGATGTATGGTTTTTGCTTTTTTACTATCTTTTAAGGAGGTTTTTTAATGGAGGTAAGTTTTTTATCGGTTCTTGCTCTAGGATTTGTGCTCGGTATCAAGCACGCAATAGAACCAGACCATGTGATTGCTGTATCTACCATTGCTAGTCAAAGCAAAAAATTATTTCGTTCGTCTTTAGCTGGAGTTTTCTGGGGGATTGGCCATACTGCTACATTATTTATTATCGGGATTATTATTATTCTGATGAAAGGCGAAATCCCTGAAAAATGGGCGATGTCATTAGAATTTTTAGTCGGTATCATGCTTGTTTATCTTGGTGTTTCAACTATCCTTTCATTTAGGAATATCCACGTACATCAGCATAATCACGATGAAGAAGAGCATAAACATGTCCACTCACATAACTTTAGTGGTAAACATGTACATAAACACAAACATAAAAATGTTTCCTATTTGAAATCCACGGTGATTGGCTTAATTCATGGTCTTGCTGGGAGTGGGGCTATGGTACTTCTGACCATGAGTACTGTTAATAGTGTCTGGGAAGCAGCAATCTATATCCTTATATTCGGTGTAGGAACAATAATTGGAATGCTTTTCTTTACCACAATTATAGGAATTCCCTTCGTTTTTAGCTCCAAAAAAGTTGGCCTAAATAAATCACTTACTCAAATAACGGGCTTGATTAGTATCGTGTTTGGGATCTTTTACATGTACAACCTTGGGGTAACTGAAGGATTATTTAAACTTTGGATATAGTAGTTTCATTGTTAGAGAGATGGATTGATTTTCATCTCTCTTCTTTAACTCCCCTGCATTGTAAGCTGAATAAAAAAGCTGCCCTTGGGTTCTTAACATCTTTTTCATCTATAGTTAATGTTCGTGAGAACTGATTTTGTTTACAATTGAATTATATTCTTGGTCGCTAATAATCCCTAACACTTTACATAAGTAGGAATGTAATAGGATTTTTTTCTTAATTCGTTTAGATGGAAACACCATTATCACTCCCTTTATTCTTATATTATTTAATTCCTCTAAAAAGTTTCCTTAACGCAAAAAGTTTTCCTTAATAAAACTATTATCTTTATAAATCCATCGAGATTAATCGGTTTTTGACAATTTCAAGTTTGGAATGGATGGTACAATCTCGAACTAACCATACTTGGTTGGAGAAATTGAAAAAACACGAAGAAATTACAATTCATACTCTTTAAATGTAGCACATGAGCAAAGCCTTTTAGAAAATCACAAAAAAAATAAAAAAAAGACCAACGTACACACACGTTTGGTCTTTTTGCAATATTTTGTAGAGTTCTCTTGTAACACAACTTTCTAACCCAACAACGAATCATTTTTCTACTTCATTTTCACCTGCAACAAAACAGATTCCCCACGTTTAACTGAGGTATCTTCAGTTTTAGTTAAAGTGTCGACTGCATCAAAGTTTGTTATCACAACTGGCGAGATGATGCTTTCCGCTTTTTCCTTTACCAGCTCCAAATCAAAGGTAACAAGCTTGTCACCCGCTTTAACTTGGTCACCTTGTTTTACATGGCCTTCGAAGCCTTCTCCACCCATCGCAACGGTTTCCATTCCGATATGAATGAGGATTTCCAGACCATCTTTGCTGCGAATTCCAACAGCATGATTGGTTGGAAAAATTTGCGCAATCTCACCGTCCAGCGGTGCTACGACTACTCCTTCAGTTGGCTCAACTGCAATCCCGTCACCAATCATTTTTTGGCTGAACACCTGATCAGGAACATCTTCAATTTTGACCACTTTTCCTGTAATCGGAGAAACAAGTGTCATCGTTGTCTCTTTTTTTCCAAATAGCTTTTTAAACATTCTATTTACCTCCTATACGTATGATGCCCGTAGGAAGAGGCGAAAAAGCTTTCCGCTTGATTCGCCTCTTCCTTCATTATTACTGATACGTGTGATTGAGACAAGAGAACCGTCCCCATGCATCATTTTAGTGCAGTTCTGGCCAGTATGCTTTGTTGGCTTCGATTAGGTCGTCTAAGATTTCTTTTGCTACTTTGGCGCTTGGTACTGTTTTTGATAGAGTTAGAGCTTGCCATAGTTTTTGGTAGCTGCCTTCGATATAGGCTTGGACGACTAGTTTTTCTACTGTTACCTGCTGGTACATTAATGCTCTTTGGAATTCAGGAATCTTTCCTTGGCTTAATGGTTCTGGACCGTCGCTGCCGATAATACATGGAACTTCTACCATGGCGTCATCATCAAAGTTGGCAATGGCACCATTGTTTTCGACGATCAATAGCATTCTTTCATGTGTGTTAAAGGCAATGGCACGAGCAAGGTCAACGATAAAGACTGCATGAGCGCCCATTTCAAATTCACAGCCTTCCGCTGTTCCTCTTTCAATGATGTTTCTTGCTGTTGAGAAGACCGTCTTTTCCCTGCCGGCAATGACTTCATTAGCACGGGTGAATTCTGGGTTGGAATGCTCCACCACATAATCAGGATAGAAATAATATTTTAAATAGGTGTTAGGCAAGAATCTTGGATCTACCGCTAACAGATCCTTCGCTTTCTTATGTGTCTCCTGCCAGCTTGCATCCGTATGCTGGGTGTCCACTTCTTTTTGTGTCAGATAGCCATTCTCTGCGACATAATCACGAATTTGTGGCAGATATTCATGTCCTTCTTTGTCTTTTATGCTTGTCCACCAGCCAAAGTGGTTTAATCCGAAATAACGTACTTCCAAGTCCTTTGGCTCTATGCCGATAATGTGCGACATTCTGCGCAGCGTCCCGACAGGCATATCACAAATGTTCAATACCTTGGAATTTGGACGAAGCACGCGGCAAGCTTCCGCTACGATTGCTGCAGGATTGGAATAGTTTAACATCCAAGCATCCGGTGAATATTTTTCCATAATGTCAATCAACTCAATCATGTCACCAATGCTTCTCATTCCATACGCAATCCCGCCAGGTCCGCAGGTTTCTTGGCCGACGACACCATGCTTTAATGGAATCTTTTCGTCTTTTTCGCGCATTTCATATTTTCCAGTACGAATATGGGCAAAACAGAAGTCGATATCGGTGAATGCTTCCTCTGGATCAGTTGTAAAAGAGTATTCAATATCCGGTGCATTTTCTTTCATTACAATGTCCAGCGCTTCCCCTAAAACAGCTTGTCTTTCTCTGTCATTATCATATAATTTTAATTTTCGAAGCGGGAAACGGTCCAGATTATCCAATAGCATCATCACAATACCCGGTGTATAGGTGCTTCCTCCGCCTGCAATTACTACTGAGAATTTCTTCATGTTCTCCATTCCCTTCTATTATCTGTCTTCTCTTTGTTGTTATAGGTTTCAATCTGTTAATGTTTATTCGTTTGTGCTTAATCCTAAGTAGCTGTCTACCGCTTTACGGATGTTCGTTACCTGTAAGCCATAAACAACCTGTACATTTTTATCTTTGATGATAACTCCGCTAGCACCTGTTTCTTTTTTCAACACATCTTCATTTACCCTTTCAGGATGCTCCAGAGTTAAGCGAAGTCGTGTATAACAATTGGTGACTGTATTAATATTGCTTGCTCCACCCAAAGCATCGACGATTACAGTGGCAATTCCGTCATTTCCCTGCGGCACAGGAGTACCAGCAGTTCCTGCACTTTTCTTTGCTTTGTAATCGTTCTTCGAATACAATTTCGTCTCATTACCTTCATCTTCTCTTCCAATCGTTTTGAAGTTAAATTTCACGATCAAGAAGCGGAAGACAACATAATAAATCACAAAGAAGATCAATCCGATTAAAATGTACATTGGCCAGTGTGTCTTTTGAATTCCGAGCGGTAGATTGAACAGTAAGAAGTCAATCATTCCGTTTGGTCCAATCGCACGTACATCAAATAGATGGAACGTTACCATCGCTAAACCGCTTAAACATGCGTGAACCACAAATAGTAATGGTGCAACGAACATAAATGAAAATTCAATTGGTTCTGTGACACCTGCGATAAAAGATGTAACCGCAGCAGGAATCAAAATAGCTTTGACCTTGGCTTTATTTTCTGGCTTCGCAGTGTGGTACATGGCTAAACATGCACCGATTAAACCAAACATTTTGGAAATACCGCGCGCATCCCAAACAACGCTTGGGGAAAGCTCTTTTACGCTTGGATCGGCAATTTCCGCATAATAAATATTTCTTGCCCCTTCGAATACTTTGCCGCCAACTTCAGCACTGCCGCCCAATTCTGTGTATAAGAATGGTGTATAGATAAGGTGGTGAAGACCGGTTGGAATTAACAAACGTTCTAATGCTCCGTATAGGAAAATTCCGAAGCTTCCGCTGTGGTTAATCAGTGTTCCAAGCTTGTTAATGCCAGTTTGGAAATATGGCCAAATAAATGTAAGAGCGATGGATAATAGCACAACGACTGGAATTAGAACGATAAAGACAAATCGTGAACCGCCGTAAATTTGAAAAGCGCCATTGAATTCTGTATCAATAAATTTGTTATGGACCATAGCAGTGATGATACCGAGGATTAGTCCAAGGAACACACCCATGTCGAGGATTTGCACACCTAATACAAGAGTTTGTCCAGTCCCTTGCAAGGTTTCTCCTTCATAAAGAACCCCGCTCAGCTGCATAAATTTATTCATCGCATTGACAAACACCAGGTACCCCAACAATGCGGTAAATCCAGCAACAGCTTTTTCTTTATTCGCTAAACCGACCGTGATCCCGACACAGAAAATAAGTCCCAAGTTACCAAGAATCGAAACCAATGATCCTGTTAAAATTGTTCCAAAACCAGTCGTAATCGGATTATTTAAAAATGGGATGACTTCTAATAGTCTTTGATTGGTTAGTAAATTTCCCAGGGCAATTAAAATACCCGCAATCGGCAAAATAAGTACCGGAATGAACATCGCTTTTGAAAAGCGCTGCATGCCATCCATGACTTTCGCTTTCATTTTGCCTTCCCCTCCTGTATGTGTGTTTTTGTATTCGTTTTCGTCGACAGGTTTAGAATACAATGTAACCGTTTCATAGTCGATAGATTCTACAAGATAAAAAACGTGTTTCACATATTGAAACACGTTTCACTCGTTGCTGCCTTTTTTAGTCAAAATCGCTTCAACATACTGCTTGATGATAAATTCAAACATCAGCATAAGACTCGGAAAAAAGCTGTTTGGCAGCATATTTCGATCGTCCAGTTTGCTGTGGTCAATGATTTTAAAATTCAAATCGGAAAGCTCTGCGATCCGATTGTCTGTTTCTTTTGTGAATGACACCGTAAAAATCTGATGCTCTTTGGCTGCTTGTAATTTATCGATAATTAGCTGTGTTTCACCTGATTTGGAAATGACGACTAAGGCCCCGATATCTTCCAAATTATTTTCGAATACGCCAACCGAATCAGTTCCGCTTGCAAAAATTGTTTTTCTGCCCAAAACCAATAATTTTTTATACAAGTATTCTGCTGCAATGGCGGAAAAACCGGTGGCGTAAATAAAAATATAGCTTGTCTTAAGGTTTAGTACATTGTGTATAAAGGATTGGAAATCTCCCAGCGAATTATGGTCGAGAAAATCCTTCTCACTAATTTCCAAAAAATCCTCCATCACGCCGCTTTGCGGTAAATCTGCTTTTTTGACAAGCGGCAGAAGCTGATAATACATATCGACAAATCCGGTATAGCCTAATTTTTTGGACAGACGGATGACAGTTGCCGGAGAAGTGAAATTTTCTTTTGCTATTTTCCGTACGCCCATTTGCAAAACAGTGTCGATATTTTCAATGATAAATTGCACAATCTGGACATCTATTTCGGTTAAATTTTTCCCTTGAACAATTTTACTGATATCAATCATATTTTACCCACTCTCACTCGATGAAGCCCTTGCTATCAATAGTTTTCATTATATCGGAATAGGAGTTTTACCACAAACTTATGTCGAAGAAAAACATTTATAGTAAGAAGTTATATAAAAGAAAATTAACCAAAAATCCAGTTTCGTAAATTATAAGTAAATTTTAAATAGAAACTATTAAAGCCGTTTATAGATACGGTTAATTCATGTTAAGAATTGGAAAATCGCCTCTTTTTTTCCTCAAATGCTTGTATGATAAGACTGTAATAAAAAATGCAACATTCAAGGAGGAAGAAAGATGAAACTCAAAAAATGGTTATTTGCTTTGATGTCAGCATTAATGTTACTCGGAGTTGCAACAGCATGCTCAGATACCAGTTCAAAAACAGATGATACGAACACTGAACAAACCGACGATGGTTCCCAAGATGATGGATCACAAAATGAAGATGGCAAGTCTGGTCAATAAGCAGGAAGAAAAAGATGGAACAAGACGGGTACTTCCGTCTTGTTTGCTATTTTCATATCTTCTTTCTTTTCATATTTCTTTACGTAGGTGTCAGTACTCATAGTACGAACTATAAAAAAACTTAAAAAGGGCTGATACTATGGATAAGACATTATTGATTATTTCATCAGATCATACAGGCCATGGTCATAAAAGTATAACAGAAGCACTGTGTGAAAAGGTCAAATCTTTCAATGGAGTAAAAATTCACGTTGTGGATGGGTTTTCGCTTGGCAAACCATTACTGTCAAAAATCGGTGGAGCTTATGGTCCCCTCACAAGAAATTCCGAAACACTATGGAAAATGATCTGGAAACTATCAGCTGAAAAACCTTCCATCGTAAACCATTTTTTTGAAGGACTTATTAAAGATCATTTTCTTAAAATCCTCGACGAAATAAAGCCCGATATGATTTTATCAGTTCATCCCAATTTTAATGGCTCTATCTTGAGCATCCTAGAGAAGCAAAAGGTAAAGATCCCTTTCATTACCTTAATTGCTGACCTTGTAAACATTTCCCCTCTATGGCTGGATAAGCGGGCAGAAACCATTATTTGTCCCACGTTTGAAGCCCAATTTAAGTGTATTGAATTTGGGATTCCGCTTAAGAAGATAAGGGTAATAGGATTTCCAGTCCGATCTCGCTTTTTCCGAAAGAGCCATCCACAACCTGAACTCTATAGAAAAGAAAATCCCTTAAAATGTTTGATCATGAGCGGCGGTGAAGGTGTAGGAAACATGGAGAATATAGCGAAAAGCCTCCTTAATCATTTCAATTGTACGGTAAAAATTGTAGCGGGAAGAAATGAAAAACTTAAAGCAAAGCTAGCGAGAGCACTTATGCCCCAATATGGTGATCGAGTTGAGATTTATGGGTTCACGAAAAACATTCAAGATTTAATGCTGCAATCTGATATTGCTTTTACCAGGGGAAGCCCCAATGTCATGTTTGAAGCTATTGCTGCCAATACACCGCTTATCATTACAGGGGCTTTGCCAGGTCAAGAAGAGGATAATCCAGCCTTCGCCGAAATCTTCAATTTGGGAGTAGTTTGCAAAAACCCAAAGGAAATTAGACGTACTGTAACGAACCTACTCGAAAATAATGGTGAAAAACTCAACAAAATAATAAACTCCCAAAGAAAATTTATCCATGCAACCGCCGCCGAAGACATCCTGACATTGATATTGAGGCATGGGGACGGTTCTTATGCATCATTTAAACCTGAAGAGCCAACCGAAAAGGACAATTTACAATTCTTAATTTATTCTTAACACCAGTTTCATAAAAACTAGCCGTTTTCCCTTTATAATGGAGGAAACCCCATGTTTGGGTTTTGGATTGAAGTGGGAATTTTACTTATAAGGGGAGCCGAGCATGAGCAAATTCATACATGTCCTTTACGGGTTCGATTGTCGAATCTTCCAGAAAATTAACCGGTATTTTCATCTTTATTTGTTAAACCTCTTTTTTCGAACGATCACACATTTCGGAGGAGCGAGATTTACGATTATCAGCACGATTCTGCTTTTTCTAACTGCATGGTCCAGGGAAACGCGGCTTCTTGCCATTTCCAGTGCTCTTGCTTTGGCATCGAGCCATATCCCGGTCCATCTTGCAAAAGAATTTTTTCCTAGAAAAAGACCTTATATGACGATTGAAAAAACGAATATACTGGAGAATCCCTTACAGGACCATTCCTTCCCTTCGGGTCATACAACCGCCATTTTTGCCGTATTGACTCCCTATATCTTAACGATCCCGACATTTTCTTTGGTTCTGATTCTCGTGGGTGTATGTGTAGGGGTTTCAAGAATTTACTTAGGCCTTCATTATCCATCCGACGTGGTTTTCGGAGCAATCCTTGGAATATTAGCAGGCTGTTTATCCTATTCTTTACTATTAATGTAACAGAAGTGGCATACGCCATACATGTGCATGGCAAAAAGGACTAACCAAGGTGGGTCAGTCCTTTTTGCCTGAGATTCAATCAAAGAAGAAAGGATATTCCCGACTCCTTTTAAATCCCCTGCTTCTTTTGTCTTCGATTCCAAAACATCGTTCAAGAAATTCTACGATTGCCTTGTAGGCAATTTCTTTGTTTTTTAGCTTTGAAATCGTATGGCCTTCATCGTCGAAGCGAATAAAGTCAACAGGGTGTTGTTTTCCCTTCAATTTATTGACGATTTGCTCTGATTCTTTAATATGGACACGAGGGTCACCTTCCCCATGAATCACCAATAACGGAGTGGTTATCCGATTTGCATGATTCAATGGATCAATTTTATCAAAAAAGTCTCCATCTCTTTCAATCGTTCCGTATTCCGCTTCCCTAAGCTTCTTGCGCCAAGGATGGGTAGTTTCCAAGAACGTTCTAAGGCTCGACATACCCACAATATCAATCGCGGCAGACCATAGCTGTGGATAGTGGCTGATGGCTGCAAGGACCATAAATCCTCCATAGCTGCCTCCCATTATTCCAATTCTATTAGTATCAATGTTCCCATTCACCTTTAGCCATTCAACTAAAAAAACTATATCCTTCAGAGCATCCATTCTTTTTCGTACATCATCTAATTTCGTGAACGTTTTTCCATAACCTGTACTCCCACGGATATTTGGTGTGCACACCGCATACCCTTTACCGATTAAATATTGCACAACAGGGTTGTAAACAGCACGAGACTGGCTCTCAGGACCGCCGTGAATGACAATGACTAAAGGAAATTTTTCAGTTGTAATCTTTGGTTTATAAAAAAATGCTGGAATTTCAAGATTATCAAATGAGCGATAACTTATAAGCTCTGGCTCAACTAATTTATCTTGCAGTATTGGGGAACGGGAAACATAGGTAAGTCTCTCCGACTGTATGCTTTCTAAATCTAGCTCCCAAATATCAGATGGATATGCCGGGCCATTAAAAACATAGGCCAATTTCTTGCTATCAGGGGAAAATTTTAAATCTTTTATGATTCCAGTCGGTGTTTTCCACGAATACAGGTAACTTCGGTTGATGTCTAAAAGTACGCCCCTGGATACTCCACCCTCATTTACGCAAAAGGCTAACAAATTTTTATCATTATTCATTTCGAGTTCTTCAAAATCCCAATTTCCTTGCTCCAGCCACACAAAATGCTTGGTTTTTATATGGATAAGTGCTAGCCCGAAAAATTCGCTATCTTTATTAGTTAATACATAGATATGATCCCCATCCTTGTTAAAATGGACTTCTCTGAAACTCGCTTCTCCTTTATGCTCTGTTATCCAATCAACAGACCCTGTTGCCAGATCGAGTACGCCTAAATCATTATCCAGGGGAGAATTTGTCTTTTGGACTAATAATGATTTCCCATCAGGAGACCATTCCACTGCTGTAAAAAGGCCATCTCCAGTTAACAAAGGATGAAATTCCAGTGTTTCTAGACTTTGAATATAAATATCAAAAAATGCTAGATTGCGGCGATTGCTTGACCAGACAATCCATTTTCCATCCGGGGAGCTGCCTCCATATCGATGAACATGATTTGGTGATTTTGTCAGTCCGATTAGTTTCCCATCCTCCTTGAGTAAGAACAACTGCTGATTTTCATTTCCGCCCACATCCATCCCAATAATCCGGTCAGAAGTGCCCTTAACAAGTCCAACAAAGGTAATTCTTTCTTTTGTAAAAGAAATTTGAGCAGGCCATTCTTCCCCACGATTGAGTTCCCAAACCTGTGGTATGCCCGTATAATCGGCAATAAAGCTAAGCTTTTGACCATCAGGGGTATAAACAGGATTCTTCGCATAGCGGACATGCAAATAAGGGTCTATACTCTCTTTAAACAAGAACATCCCTCCCATTCATTTAAGGGATTTTAGTAAAGGGCCATTTTCAGCCATCCAATCCATTATATTTAAGGACAATGGAAGTTATTCTTGAAGAAACAGAGGAGCGGGTTGTTTTAGTCAGCTTGTAAAAAAAGACTTTAATCTATAAGAATGCGACTCTTTATTTACAAAAACGATAACTTTTGTAAGCGCCAATATGTCTGAATCATTTTAAAAAACTTGCTATTCGGTAAAAATCACCATTTGGAAAATATTATGATACTCTTAACAAGGAATCTTTATTCCGTTTTGTTTTTTAAATGGAGGGTGCAATGTTAAATATCTTAGATAAATGGTTTAATCATTATAAATTTTACCGATATGCTTTTTTTATATTTTTATTATTGAGTTTATTCATCACCATTGTCTTCCATAATGATAATTTTTTTATTCTTTATAATATTTCTGTCATTTTTTTAGGTTTTGGATTTTATAATAAACCTGTATATTTGGTTGTTTTCACCATTTTAGTAACTACTTCAAGATTTCAATTCGTCCCGCGTGCAGAAGAGAGTCTCTTTTTTATTTATCTAGTGAGCTATCTATTTATGACGTTTATTTCAGCAGCTATGATAACCTATGTTCAAAGAGTGAAACAAAAGAGTCTAGATATAATTACCTCTCTCGTCAAGGCTCTGGATTCTAGAGACCCTTATACTTATGACCATTCTGAAAATGTATCGAGATACGCTATGCAAATAGCAGAAAAGATGAATCTTTCTAAGGATGTTTGTCAGATCATTCGCACAGGGGGATTATTGCACGATATTGGAAAGATTGGTATCCCTGAACAAATCTTGACCAAGCCAATGGAATTAACAGACGACGAATATAAGATTATAAAGTCACACCCAGTCATTGGATATGATATGCTTAAACACGTTAAGCGTTTTGAGAAAAACGGTACTTTAGATATTGTTTTATATCACCATGAAAGATTTGACGGCAATGGTTACCCAGCCGGATTAAAAGGCAATGAAATCCCTTTATACGCTCGAATAATCGCAGTTGCTGATACTTTTGATGCCATGATGTCCCGACGTGTTTATAGAAATGAGTTTGATTTAGAACATACTCTTCATGTAATCCGGCAAAATAAAGGGACACAATTTGATCCTCAAGTAGTTGATGCGTTTCTTAGTTTGTTTAACAAACAAAAGATGGAAACTATGAAGCTAACGACTCTAGTTAAATCACCATGAACCGAAAAGGAAGCCACTTTATTAATGGCTTCCTTTTCGGTCTTTCCTCCACAAGCTCGACGCCATTTTCCTTTCGAAAACTTTGATAATGCAAGATACCTAAGTTAATAAACAATCAGTCTGTCACTTTAAAATCGCCCGAACTTGTTCTTGCAGTTAACTTTAAATTACCGTCTCCGACCTGGCCAACAATCCGATGTTCCGATTTTTCGGAGTAATTCATTTTATCTATATTCGCTGTTCCGTCACCTGAACTACTTTTGTAATCAACTTTCATTGAATTGGCGGGGTTTGTGAAACTTACGTCGATATCTCCACTGCTCGATTCCAACGCTACATTCCCTTTCATTTCTTTCGTTTTTACAAAAATATCTCCAGAAGAGGTATTCATTTTGATATTTTCCGAAACGAGATAATCAGAAACAATGTCACCGCTGCTAGTAAATAATTCGACTGTCTTGGCTTCGTGATCATTTATCCTTAAATCTCCACTACTTGATTCAATACTTAGTCGATTTGCACGACTATCCTTTGCAATGATATCTCCACTTGAAGCTTTAAGTGTGAGAGTGTCCTCAATCGCTGCATCTCTGACATCTATATCACCCGATTGTGTCTCAATTGCTAATTTTTTGGCTTCCATTTTATCTAGGGAAATATCACCTGATGCTGCGGCTATTTCAATAGAATGATAAACTTTTTCAGGTACTTTGACATTAAGGCTTACTTTTGTAAAATTGAACATCATAAATTGAAACTTATTTTCCTTTGCCATAGTGATCGTAACTGTATCACCATCTTCATCAATATCTAACTTATATAAACCTTTACTCTTTTTCCCTACCTTTCCTGAAAAATCAGCTTCAATCTTATTTCCACTCGTAGGCTGAACCTTTACATCCACCGTTGGAGAGTCAATGATAATATTACTAATGTCTTTTGCTGAAACATCTTTCTTTTCATGAACATCTACAGAACTGAATGTAAATGCCTCTACGCCTGATGTGTTGATCGACATAATCACACCTATTACCCCAACAATCACAAGTGCTAACGCTGTATACATTATTTTTCTCATTTTTTATTCTCCTTTTATTAATTTCATATTCCAATTGACATACTTACTAAGTATCAGAAATAATCTTTTTCCTGCTTGGAACAACCCTGCCCCAATCGCAAGTCCGATTCCACAAAGAATAATGGATAGAAATAATTCAAAAGTCGTAAAGCCCCCAATAAACACCTGGGTAAAGACAAAAAGTGGTGAGACCACAAAGCAAGCAGATACAATCCAAAAAGACAGATAAACCGCAAAAATGGCAATCAATGGACCTAACACAAAAATAAAATTAAAGAAAAATAAACTGATGGATGCTAAAATGATTCGACCTATATTTCGGTAAGAATCATTTTCTATACTTATCGGCGGCGGGTAGTCGTCTGCGAATGTTACAGATAAATTGGTATCACCTTTTCGATTTTCTTTTGCTACTACCATTAAATCCTCATACAGTTCGATTAGCTTTTGGCGATCCTCAGCTGACAGCCCTTTTAATCGTTCCTGCAGTTCATGCAACATATCTTCGTTTTTCATGTCCTTCGTCCCCTTCTGTAACCCTATGACCAAATTATATAAAGAAAAAGTCATATGACCGGAGTGAAGGTAGTCATCAAATTCGAATCAATTCCTTATTACCTGTTGATTTACTCTCAATGTCTTAACATTTATTTATTTTAAGACTGTTAGATTTACCCAATTTCTTGTAATATAGGAAAAGGTAGGTAAAAAGCAGCAGAGGTTGAGGTGTGCGATGAAAAAAACAGACCAAGATTGGATCTGGGTGGATTGGTTTATTTTTTTCTTAAGATTATGCTGGTATCTTTCTGGCATTCTTTACTTCTATCTTCATATGGAAGATTTAGGAGGACAATCTTTTTTCCTTTTTGTAGGTATTTTAACAGTTTCCTATATTGTCCCTCATATTTTTTGGAGGCCCGGATACAAGGATCCTGTCTTCTATCCAATTACAGAGCTAATCGTTGCAGGTGGAGCTTCTATCTATTTCAATATTGTCTCACGGCTTGATCTTGGCGCCTCCATGGTCCTCATGCCCATATTGATGATTGGTTTCCTAGCTACAAAACAAACTGCCAAATGGACCTATCCTTTGTTTTTTCTTGGATTGCCGATACCAAGGTTATGGACAATGGATACAGTCGATTATTTTCTGCAATACATCGATATCTTTATCTTTTTCGGCTTTGGTGCTTGTTTTAACTATGTGATTCATTCACGTCAAAAGACAAAACGAATCATTGAGGAAAATCATAAACAATATCAATTAATTCAAGAACAGTATCGGGTGCTTCAGCAATATGCGGAGCAAATTGAGAAAGTCACGCTGCTCCAAGAACGGAATCGACTCGCTCAAGAGCTGCACGATACGGTTGGTCATCACTTTACCTCCGTAACGGTTGGGCTTGATGCCATTTCCTATTTACTTGAAACAGATGTTGATAAAGCTAAACAAAAAATTGAAATGCTAGCAAACGTTTCCCGTAAAGGCTTAGAGGACATTAGAAAAAACATTCATCAAATTGCCCCAGCTGAAAATGATGAACCTCTGTCATTTTTATTACATCAGATCGCTGATAATTTTAAAAAAAATACAGATACCGATGTCCAGTTCCATATGAAAGGGAAAGAATTTTCTATTTCTAAAAATATTAAACTCGTGTTTATCCGTTGCCTGCAAGAGGCGCTTACAAATGCCAAAAGACATGGTGGTGCATCGGAAATTAACATTGATTACATTTTTAGTAACTCGGAAATTGTTTTAATAATCGAAAATAATGGAACCCCTATAGATGCCCTCCATCCGGGGTTCGGCATAACAGCTATGAAAGAACGGATCGGGGAGTTATATGGAAATCTCGAAATTTCAAGCGGAGAACATTGTGGAGTGAAGCTGACGATTACAGTACCGATAAAAGGAGTTGCCTAAATGAGTATTATAAAATTATTAATAGCGGATGATCAAGAACTTATTCGTGAGAGCTTGTCAATCGTGCTGGATATGGATGATGACATTGAAATCATCGGTTTGGCAGAAAATGGTGCAGTAGCCATTGAATTATGTGAACAGCATAAACCCAACACGATTTTAATGGATATAAATATGCCGGTAATGGACGGGATTTCTGCGACGAAAATCATCAAACAGCGCTGGCCTGATATAAAGATCATTATTTTAACAACCTTCCAAGAAGTAAATCATGTGATTGACTCTTTGACGCTAGGGGCAGAAGGTTATTTGTTGAAGGCTATTCACCCTAAAGATTTGCTTGCAGGTATTAAACTTATCCATAAAGGCGGCACCCTGCTCCCACAGGATTTAGCCAAATTGCTTGTTCAGCAAATCAATAGCCCTGAAACTCAGTCCCTGCAAGGAAACAAGAATCAATACGACCTGACTGAACGTGAAGAAGAAGTACTAAAATGCATTGCCCAAGGACTAAGCAATAAACTAATTGCGGAAAGACTGTTTTTATCTGAAGGAACGGTTAAAAACTATATTTCCAGTATCTACCATAAACTGGACGTGAAGGACCGGTTTCAAGCAGCGGTAAAGGCACAACAAGAAGGGTTAATTTAAGAGTATTTTAGGTTACGATAAAGTGAGTGAAAAATTATGCTGAATGCAGGTCCTCTTGGTGAACAGTTTATTATGAATTTAGTGTTATAAATCAGTGAAAAAATTATGTGTTAACTAAGACTCCTTATGAAAACATCAAATGAGCAGAAAAAATAACTGTCGTTACTGTCATCATACTGAATATGGTAGACAACAAAACGGCTTGAGCTGCATATTCAGGATGGTTTCCATATTCCAGTGCAAACAGCGAACTATTTCTTGAAGTTGGAAAAGAGCTCGCAATAAACAATGACTGTGCTGTAATACCGTCCAGCTTCAATGTTAAGATGATGATCAATGCCATACACGGTGAAAAAATGAGACGTCCGATCAGGCTTAGAACTAAAGGCAGCGAAAAGCTGCTTATTTTCAGGAATGCGCTTTGTGCGCCAAGAGTAACAAGTGCGATTGCTATAAATGCGTTTGAAGTATTTTCAATAGGGGTCCAGATGAATTCTGGAATTTTTATTGATACTGCATTGAGAAAGACCCCAAACAAAAAAGCGTAGAATACAGGGTTTTTCAAAAATGCTTTGAACGCCTGGAATTTTGCCTTATCAACAGAAACAGAATTAAATAATCCATATGTATAAGTTAAGAGGTTTTGAAATATCATCACCACAACTTGGATCGATAGACCAAGAGGATTTTGCTGAAAAACAACCTGGCTAACTGGTAATCCATAATTACCCGAATTCACTAGTACCACACTGTTTTTAAAAGTGGATGAAAGGCTGCTCTCAAATTTCGCCATTTTTGATATGCCTGTGCTGAAAACCATTAAACAAAGACTTTGTAAGACTAGGAAACTAAGAATTTGCAGGAATGTATCCCCTCTAATTTTACTCTGATAGACATTGCTAAAACTCACAGCAGGCATGAGGAAATACGTATTTAATTTCGATAAGGTATGCATATCGAATTTAAATTTTCTATGAAGAAAAGCCCCAGCTCCAATAAGGGCAAATATGGGTAAAATAACATACAAAGTGATGTGAAATAAAATGCTCATAAAATAATCCTCTCCATTTAAAGAATGATATCTGTAAATTAACTATTAAGATTCAAATATTTGTATAAAAATGGAATAACCATTGTTATATTCAATTGTTAATGCTAGATCGTACGGTCCATTGCTTTCATCATAAATCTGCTTGATGCCGTTGACCGGTAAGCAAAAATATTTTCCTGTAATTGGTTCACTCGCCGTTATTCTTCCGGATTGAATATGAATTTTTGAGCTTGTAATGTAACTCATAAAACTAAATCCAACTGTCCCCTCGATCTCATCCGTCAAGATTGCCTCGATATCTTTCCCTTCTTGCTCCGTTATAAATGTAATAAGTTTCTTTGAATTGTTCTCCAATTACTCTCACCCCTTATCCATTTCATTTTAAAAACAATATCCAAATAGTTGAAATACAAATAAATTATCGACCTTCATTCAAAAAAGGAATGACACCGATTCCTGTTTGGCACCAATGAAAAAAGCCAGGCGCACAGCCTGGCACAGTTTCAATGACCTTTTTTCGCGGAATTTCCATTTAATTGGATATACTTTCCGATTTGTTGTGGTTACTTTCCAAATTTGATCCGATACTTTCCACTTTGATCATTTTACTTCCACTTTTTCACGAAATACTTACCAAAATCACCATTTTACTTTCCTACCCATATTTTACGTGGTATTTCACACAATAAAGCCAGGCGCACAGCCTGGCTCAGGTAATTTTCAATGACCTTTTTTGAGGAATTTCCATTTATTTGGATATACTTTCCGATTTGGGGTGGTTACTTCTAAATCCGAACTGATACTTTCCACTTTGATCATTTTACTTCCACTTTTTCACGAAATACTTTCCAAAATCACCATTTTACTTTCCTACCACATATTTCATGCGGAATTTTACGTTAAAAATAGCGTGAGCATTTGCCCACGCTTTTTTAAATAGAAGATTTAAAATCCAATTTTTTCACAAACTCTACAAACTCTTTAATTACTTTGGTCTCAAGAGATTTTTCATGATAGAACATCCATGTTTTTCTTACAATAGGATCCCCTTTTTTATTTTTTAGAATGATCCGGTTAAGGTGTTGATGCTCCTGAATAAGAACACTAGGAAGGATTCCGTATCCCAATCCGTTTAATACCATTTCTTTGCATGTATCGGCTTTATCCACTTCCATGCCTATAAAAGGCGGCTGTGAAAATTCTCCACTCCACCAATTATCAATCATAGTCTTTAATAAGGCATCTGTTTCATATTCAATTCTCGGCAGTTGAGGCAAGTCACGAAGTTCAATTTTTTCTAATGAAGTCACACAGAGATTTTCTTCAAAGAGTAGTATTTTTGAATCTGGCCATTGATAGTCCCCACGGACCATTCCAATATGAACATCTCGATTATATACAAGATTAAACACATCCCTGCTCCATCCCGTGGTAACTTTATAATTTACTTTTGGGAACTGTTCACGAAAAAGCTTTAAAAGGTGTGGCAGCTTGTGCCTGGTTATGTAATTAGAAACCCCTAACCGTAAGGTTCCGCTAACCTCTTCTCCCATATCTATTACTGTATCTTTAATCTGTTGGAGACGACCCAGCATTTCATCCGCACATTGAGCTAAATATTCTCCTTGGGGTGTAAAGTGAACACCTTTCGTTCCCCGTTTGACAATTTCGACTTGATATTCTTTTTCTATTTGTTGAATTTTTTTCGTTAATGATGGTTGGGATATATATAAACTCTCAGCCGTTTTCGTGATATTCTTTTTTTCGTATAGAACCTTTAAGATTATCCAGTCCTGTTCATCCATTATCTCTATTACCTCTTATTTCCAAAATCATTAAATCACTATTAATATTACCATATTAAAAATAAGGAAAATAAGATATTTTATTATTTGTAAACTAAACAAGGACCCATCTTCATGATGAGTCCCAAATCGGTGATTTAAAAATCAAAATTGTCTGGGTCTGGACCAACACGGTGATTCTGGTTCAAGCCATTAATTCGTTTCATGTCTTCTTCTGTTAACACAAAATCGAATACTGACGCGTTTTCAACAATGCGATGTTCTTTTGTTGATTTTGGAATCGTCACAACGCCATTCTGTAAATCCCAGCGTAAAATCACTTGTGCAACTGATTTGTTATACTTATCCGCGATTTCTTTCAGCACTTGGTTATCCAGTAATTGGCCTTGCATGAGCGGAGACCAAGCCTCTAGCTGAATGCCGTGTTCCATGCAAAACGCTCGAAGCTCTTTTTGAGTCAAACGAGGATGGTACTCCACTTGGTTCACCATTGGAATGATTTCAGCGTCTTTCATTAAATCCTCTAAATGATGAATCTGAAAATTACTTACTCCGATTGCTTTGACCCTGCCTTCTTTATAAAGAGTCTCTAAAGCTTTCCAAGACTCTTTATATTTACCTTCTACAGGCCAGTGAATGAGGAATAAATCCAGGTATTCTAAACCGAGTTTATTTAAGCTTTTTTCGTAGGCTGCGATTGTTGAGTCATACCCTAAATCAGCATTCCAAACCTTTGAGGTTACAAATAAGTCTTCTCTGGAAATGCCTGCCTCCTTCATTCCTTCTCTTATACCTTGTCCGACTCCTTCTTCATTTCCATAAATAGCTGCTGTATCAATGCTCCGATATCCATGCTTAATCGCTGTTTTTACTGCCTGAACCAATTCCAGACCTTCTTCCACTTTAAACACTCCGATGCCAAACCAAGGCATTTGTACGCCGTTATTTAATGTTGTTGTATCTTTTAAATTTTTTGCTGTCATAAGAAATTACCTCCTAATTGTATTGAAAAAATTGTTTTCGATTTGTGTCAGCTGTTTTTTCATCTTTGCGCTCCAGAGCTCTGCTCCAGCCTGTTAAAATCACTGCTCCTGCTACCATCAATGCCCCTATCCAAGGCGTATGAATGAGCCCGATTGAATCCGTTATTACCCCACCTAAGTATGAACCAATTGCGATTCCTGCGTTAAATGCGGCAATGTTAATGGCAGAAGCAACATCTACTGCACTCGGTACAAAACGTTCAGCCAACATTACGACATAGACCTGAAGTCCAGGCACATTCATAAAAGCTAATAAGCCCATCAGGATGATGGTTATGAGGGCAGCAGTCTTAAATGGTGCAGTGAACGTTAAGATAAATAGAACGATGGCTTGTAGGATAAACATATAAAATAATGCGGCAATCGGCTTTCGGTTTGCTGCCTTCCCGCCAATAACATTTCCGATTGCAATTGCAACACCGTATACAAGCAAAATCACAGCAACTGTTCCTTCTTTAAAGCCTGTTATTTCTTGAAGCAGTGGAGATAAATACGTAAAGACAACGAACGTCCCACCATATCCTAATGCTGTAATCGCAAATAAAAGTACTAATCGGCCATTTGACAATAATTTGAACTGATCGCGAAATGCTGTACGAACGCCTTTACGTAACTGAGATGGAACAAGGATGCTAGTAGCAATAAAAGCAATGATTCCAACTGCCACTATTACCATAAATGAGGTTCTCCACCCAAATTCTTGGCCGATGAACGTACCGAAAGGAACACCTGTAATGGTAGCGACTGTGAGCCCTGTAAACATAATGGCAATAGCGCTTGCCCTGCGGTTTTCAGGTACTAAATCGGCGGCAATAGTAGATCCAATCGACATGAACACCCCATGTGAAAATGCGGAAAGAACACGGGCAACTAATAAAACACCTATACTTTCAGCACCGGCTGCAATGCTGTTGCCTATAATAAAAACAATCATGATCCAAAGTAATAAGGACTTTCGTGACATACTAGATGTAAAAGACGTTAGGATCGGCGCCCCAAATGTTACCCCTAATGCATATAAAGAAACTGTTAATCCAGCTGTTGTAACCGAGATTTGTAAATCTTTCGCAATCAGAGGCAATAAACCTACACTGATAAATTCTGTTGTTCCAATTGCAAATGCGCTCACTGCCAATGCCAAGAGCGCTAATGTACTCTTTTTTTTATCAAAGGACATAATATGGTTCCCCTCCTGAACACAGTATGGTTGTATTATTTAATCTGCTAGCAGATACATATTGAATATGTTGAAGTTTGACCGGCACATGTTATTATGGAACATATCAGTCTAATAGAAAAGAACGTACTTTAAAGTGCCATAGGCACCAAAGAGTGCGATAGGTACTTTTTAGTACCTATGAAATTGGAGGTACACCATGAATAATAAGAAGTATAATATTGCCGTTGAAGCCACATTGGAAGTTATTGGAGGAAAATGGAAGTGTGTCATCCTTTGCCATCTTACTCACGGCAAAAAACGTACAAGCGAATTAAAACGCCTGATGCCAAATATTACACAAAAAATGTTAACGCAGCAATTACGTGAACTGGAGGATGACGGGGTCATAAACCGAATCGTCCATAATCAAGTACCACCGAAAGTGGAATATGAACTTAGTGATTATGGATTAAGTCTGAAAGGTATACTTGATTCATTATGTGCTTGGGGAGAAAACCATATTACAAAGGTTTATGGGGACAAATTCGCCGTTTTGGAGGAAAATGTACTTAATGATCATTTAAGGTAAGATGATTTTTTTGAAAGGAAATTCGGTTCAAAAGACTTACATACTTGATTTATGTATCACTTATTTCAAATAAAAAGCCAGGATTTCCTCCTGGCTATATATTTTAATAGTATTCAGAAAAAAGTGTTGTATCGAAATCTAGCTTTAATGAAAAAAATCGAAGGAATGGGATTATTTTAATTGCATGCGAAACAATTCAATATATAAATTTCCTTTTGTCCCTATTACAGCATATGAAATGTCATTAACATCAAGTTTTCTCCTTTTAAGCTCAGTCATTATCCATTCTTCGTCATAGCCGTTTTCGGTTAAATTTGCATATAAGATTTCCCCATTATAGATCATCTCTACTGGTATATTCCTTGTTGGTGACAGTAAATTTAAATCCTGCTTGGTCGCATTTTGGTATTTCTCTTTTTTTAATATAGAGAGTGAACCATTTGTCTCTAAAATAGCGCACTCCACCTCTTCTATGTTAAAGATATCTTTAGCACGTAAAGCCTGTTTAAGAGATTGCAGTGAATAACCCATTTGCTCCATGGACTGTTTGAGAATTTGTCCGTTTTGAATTAAGGTGGCCGGTTCACCTGCAATCCATTTCCCTATGTGGGGCTTTTGAACAGTGACCCAATTTAGCATAAAAACAATGGTACCCATTAAAATAATCGCAATAATAAAATACAGGAATTTCACCTTAACATTGAATGCTAGATTTCCTGCAATTGTTCCCATCGTAATTGAAGCAATATAAAGATGATAGGACCTATGTGCAATCGTCTGTTTACCGAGAACCATGACAAATAACCATAATAAAATAAAAGCGGTAAATGTCCGTAAGATGACTTCAATAGCCCCTTGCATTGCTGTTTCTCCCATTACTTATACATTTCATTGTCTAAAATAATCACATTTTCATTGAATGGGGTTTTTCCGACTTGTTTGGTGTTTTCCACCAACCGATAAATATTATCGCAGCATTGCTTGGCACCTCTCACTAGTAACGGTACACCAATAAAGTCTATCTTTAAGCCTCTAGAAAAAAATCCCCCAAAAGACATTGAAAGCGGAACGGTTGGTGAGGTATTGGAAAAAACGATTTTTTCTTCAAACTGAAATTTCTCTTGAAGTAGTAAAATCATCTCCTTCATCGCTGGTACAACGAGTTTGTTTCTTTTCCGGCCAATCGTATAAACTTTGTTCCCATCCTCATCCGTACCATGAAAAATGAGTTTTCCAAAATCCTTTTTCGTAAGTTTGTTAAAATATTTCACATTTAATATTTCTTCGGTAGTTAGTTTTCTTTCCGATTGAGGTAATTGTTTTAAATGATAGGCCGCAGCCAAAGAAGTAGTATGTGTGCCGCCATAGTCATTATAAATATAAATCATGGGAATTCCCCTTAAATATTTTATTTATATTTAATATGGGTATTTATTCCTCTTTTTAACCAAAGTAATAGGTATGAACTAATTAAAAATTTGGATCAACATTCAATATTATTTTTCCTATACTTAGCCTATTTTCCATAAGGTTATGGGCCTCTGCCGCCTCTTCCAACTTGTACTCATGTCCCACTTTAATATTCAGCTGATTATTCACTATAAGAGGAAAAACTTCTTCAGCTGTTTCTTTTAATAAATGCGGCCTTAGCTTTCTCGTTGTCCCTAGACTAAACCCTAATACATTTCTGCAGCTAGCATGTAAATCTACTGTTTTTATATTTCCTATATGGCCGCTGGAATTACCGAAGTGGACCAGCCTGCCATATGGCGCTAAACAATTGAAGCTATTTTCCGTGACGGCTCCAGAAATGGAGTCGAGAACAATATCCACACCCTGCCCATTGGTAATCTCATTTACGATGGGAGCGAAATCTTCCTCCTCATAGCAAATAACGAAGTCGGCTCCACTTTCTTTAGCCATTTTTATTTTATCCCTGCTGCCGACAGTCCCAATGACCTTTGCTGCTCCCAATATCTTGGCAACTTGTATGGCAGTTGTCCCTACTCCGCCAGCAGCCGAATGAACTAATACTGTTTCTCCCTTTTCCATGGCAGCGATATTTTTCAATAAACGGTACGACAAAAAAGACACAATCGGACAAGCTGCTGCTGTCTTGAAATCCAATTCATCCGGGATGGGAAAGACTAATTGATCCGATGCCACCACATATTCCGCATACGAACCATTTTTCGGGAAGGCGATGACTCTTTGTCCTTCTTCAAGCCCCGATACCTTGCTCCCTATCTTTTCAATAAAGCCTGTGGCATCTAGACCTGGGATAAACGGTAGTGTTGCTCCTTTTTGCCCGTATCTAGATTTAATATCGGCAAAATTCACACTCGTTTTCACAACTCTAATTAGTACTTCATTGTCAGCTATAACTGGCATTTCAACATCTTTATATTTTAGGTTTTCTGTACCGCCAAAGCCGGTGACGACAATTGCTTTCATTACGGTTTCTCCTCTCTGTTCCCTTTTACATTTACTGTATTTCCTGGCAATTAATATTGTCAACAGGAAAACGAACGCCCACTGCCTACATTTTAGCAGTGGGTTCCTTGTAAACTATTTATGCGATTCTAGCTTTTTAGCGTCTATTTGGATGGTCCCATCCTTTAAAAGCTGTTCTATTAGTTCTTTGTTGTAACCAAGCTTGCCTAATATCTCCTCTGTATTCTCGCCCAGTTTAGGCGGGGCCTTTTGAATGGACACCGGTGAACTGCTAAGCTCAAAAGGAAGTCTTGGCAGTTTGAAGTCTTTAATAGTTGAGTGTTCAACATCAGTCCACATCTGGATCGCTTCTGTCTGCTGATCCTGGACTACTTCTGATATTTTCTTCACCTTTGAGCTTGGGACTCCTGCATCTACTAATAGCTGTACCCACTCATCCGCCGTTTTAGCTTGGAGAATGTTTTCAATCGCCACTCTTAAATTTTCTCGATGCTCCACTCGCTCAGGGTTATTTTTGTAGCGCGGATCCTCAACCCATTCTTCCTTTCCGAGTACCTTGCATAAACGTTTGAATAAGGAATTATTGGAGATTCCAATAATCACAGGTGCGTCACTTGCGTGGAAGGCCCCATACGGTGCAAACGCCGTATGTCCGGCACCATTTTTCTTAGGCTCCGTACCTGTCGCAAGCCATGACAGCATATGATAGCCGACCCAGAAGACCCCAGTTTCATAAAGGGAAGTAGTGACTAATTGTCCTTCTCCCGTCATTTGTTTATGAAAAAGTGCCGAAATCACCCCAATCGCTCCCCACATCGCACTCCCTTGATCGAGGACTGAAACTGGAACACGGGCAATCTCTGCCCCTTCCGCACCGTTAATTCCAATAATGCCGGAATCTGCTTGGGCAATGGCATCGTAACCGGGGCGGTCACAAAGAGGGCCATCTTGGCCGTAGGCTGATAAGGAACAATACACCAACGAAGGATTCAGTTCTTTTAGACTCTCATAACCAAGGCCCATTTTTTTCGCTTTTTGAAAGCGGAAGTTTTCTACAAAAACGTCTGCAGTCTTGACAAGGTCGTAGACAATCTCTCGGCCGCTTTCCTTTTTTAAATCGATGACGATCGATTGTTTATTACGGTTGATATGAAGGAAATAAACACCTTCCCCTTCCCAAAAAGGACCCATTCCTCTCGAATCGTCACCAATATCAGGTCTCTCAATTTTAATAATTTCTGCACCTAAATCAGCTAGAATCATCGTTAAACTTGGCCCTGAAACATTTGTTGTTACATCCACTACTCTAATGCCGCTTAGTGGTCCTGGCATCTTGGCTCCCCCTTTTCAAAGAGAGGACCCTTTTTTAAAAAAGGTCCTCCTGATGTTGTTTTAGAATGAACGTGGTAATCCAAGGACATGCTGTCCAACAAAACTTACAACCAGGTTATTGGTAATCGGTGCTACGATGAATAGACGTGCTTCCCTAAATTTCCGTTCGATGTTGTATTCTTTTGCGAAACCATATCCGCCGAATGTGTCCATTGCGGCATTCGCTGCGCGCCATGTAGCTTCGGATGCAAGATATTTTGACATGTTCGCCTCGGCCCCGCAATCCATTCCAGCATCAAACATTTCAGCAGCCTTATCTCTCATCAATTTAGCGGCTTGGATATCCATATAGCCTTTAGAAATTGGGAATTGAACCCCTTGGTTTTTCCCAATTGGACGGCCAAATACTTCGCGCTCATTGGCATATTGGACCGCTTTATCAACAAAGTACATGCCATCACCAATGGATTCAGATGCAATGAGAATTCTCTCTGCATTCATTCCGCCTAACACATAGCGGAATCCTTTTCCTTCTTCCCCGATTAGATTTTCAACCGGGATTTCCGCTCCTTCAAAAAATACTTCTGTAGTCGCATGATTGATCATCGTATCAATCGGGCGGATGTCGATTTTATCCGCTTGTTCCTTCATGTCTAAAATAAACAGGCTCAACCCGTCAGTCTTTTTTGCTACTTGGTCTTTTGGTGTCGTTCTAGCCAATAACAACATTAAGTCGGAATGCGCCGCTCTTGATGTCCAGATTTTTTGACCATGAACCACGTATTTGTCTCCAACTCTTTCAGCAAAGGTTTGGATGCTGGTTGTATCGCTTCCAGCGGTAGGTTCGGTGATGCCGAATGCTTGCAGGCGAAGTTCGCCGCTTGCGATCTTAGGAAGATATCTTCGTTTCTGGTCCTCATTCCCATGGCGGAGAAGAGCGCCCATGGTATACATTTGGGCGTGGCAGGCACCGGAGTTGCCGCCTGAGCGATTGATCTCTTCTAAAATGATGCAAGCTTCCGTCATTCCTAGTCCAGCACCGCCGTATTCTTCAGGAATTAATACGGATAACCATCCCTCTTCGGTTAGCGCTTGGACAAAGGCGGTAGGATAAGCATCTTTTTCATCAGTTTCCCGCCAGTATTCCTCCGGAAAGCGCTCACATAAAGCTCGAACGCTTTTCCGAATCATTTCGTGTTCTGTGTTTTCTACTAGTTTTGTATTTGTCATTTTTATATACCTCCACGATCATTTTTTAATGGTTTACATAGTACTGTTTTGTATACCCGCAAGTTGGACTGGGTTATCCGCAAGTAAAGACCGTTTATCCGCAAATTACACTCGGTTTTCCGCAAGTTACACTCGGTTTTCCGCAAGTTACACCCACTTATCCGCAAATAACCCTTACCTATCCAACGAGTTAACGCCCTTTCCACTCCGGAGCCCGCTTTTCATTAAAGGCATAAATGCCTTCCAACCGGTCTTCTGAGTTAGCACATCTATAGTAGGCTTCTAATTCTAAGGCAAGACCCGTGGCCAAATCTGTTTCAGTCCCTTTACTAACCGCTTTCTTTAAAGCTTTTAAGGAAAGAGGTGCATTTATAGCAATGGTTTCAGCTAGTTTAATAGTTTCCACTAAAAGGGCTTCACTCTCAAATACATGGTTAATTATTCCCCACTGCTTACCTTCTTCTGCTGTAATCCGTTTCCCGGTATACAACATTTCCTTCGCTAACCCAATTGGTAGAATGCGAGGAAGCAATTGAGAACCGCCGATGCCAGGAATTAATCCCAGTTTCGCCTCCGGCAGTCCGAGTCCAACACCCTCTGCTGCGGTTCGAATGTCACAGCTTAGAGACATTTCAAGGCCGCCTCCCAGTGCGTAACCATTAATGGCAACAATCACTGGATACGGGAATTCGCGGATACACTCGGTTACTTTTTCAAAATAATCATGCTGTTTCTTCCAATCCTTCTGGGACATGCCATTCCGCTCTTTCAGGTCGGCCCCCACACAAAAGCTCTTAGTCCCCGACCCGGTAAGCACCAAAACACGGACCGTTTCATCGTATTTTAATTCCTCAAAAGCTTCGATTAATTCCAACGCCATTTTTGTATTCATCGCGTTCATGGATTCCGGACGGTTCAGGGTTAAAACGGCGATTCCTTGATGGCTCTCCGCCCGCTCTAGTTTGATCGTTTCATAGGTTTTAACAAGCATATATCCTCATCCCCTCAACATAAAGAACTTGTAGTTTTATTTGGTACAGGATACAAGCGTGAGCTTTTCCCTGCTTTTGCGACTTGACCTGGCAAGTCATGTTCCAGTAATTCCCCCAGCCGATGGGAAGCTTCGATTAAACCATCAAGACCGATAGAAGTGCGGACGCCCATTTCTTCTAACATATGGACCACATCCTCCGTGCAAACATTACCTGTTGCGCCAGGGGCAAATGGACAGCCGCCAATCCCGCCTAAGGATGCGTCGAAAACGGTGATCCCAGCTTCTAAACCGGCAAGGATATTGGCAAGCCCCATTCCCCTTGTGTTATGGAAGTGGCAGCCAAATTCAACATTCTTCCATTCATTCATGACTTCCTTCGTCAATTGATAGACCTGCTTCGGATTGGCCATACCTGTTGTATCTGCTAGTGTAATTCTTTTGATGTTATGTAAGAGAAGTTGTTCAATCAGATTCATGATGCGTTGTCGCGGAACTGGACCTTCAAAGGGACAGCCAAATGAGGTAGCAACTGTAACGTTAAGGTTGATCTCGTTATCTGATGCAAATTGAGATAAATGCTTGAAGTTTTCCAATGACTGTTCGGTGGTCTGCCGAACATTCTGTTCGTTATGGGTATTACTTGCTGAAAAAACATAATTGACGGACTTTACGCCTGTTTGTTTAGCCAGCTCGAGCCCCTTCAAATTAGGAACAAGAGCGATCAGGCTCAGCTCAGGGTATGACTTTAGATGTTCGTGAAATGCTGCCGTATTGGCCATTTGCGGGACGAGTTTTGGATGAACAAACGAACCAAATTCAATCTCGGATACATTCGCCTTCTGCAATAAAGAAAAAATCTCAACCTTCTCATCCACCGTTAATACTTTTGACTCTAACTGAAGCCCATCCCGTAAGCCTACTTCGTAAATCGTGACTTGATTAGGCAATTTCATTGTATGGTTCCTCCAACAGGAAAATGATGTTTTTCTATATAAATAGGATACTGTATCCAAAATACATTTTCAATAGTTTTTCGAATATTCATAAATTTATTTCTCCTTTCTCAAAAAAACAAGGCTGCCGACCTTAACAGTCAGCGCCTTGTACATGATTTTGCTCAAAAAATTGCTGTTTCCCTATTTTGTACCAGTCATTTCCCTTACTATCAATGATGACCACGGCAGGAAAGTTTTTGATGGTTAATCTATAAATCGCTTCTGGGCCCAGGTCTTCGTAAGCGACCACTTCTACAGATTGAATGGTTCTGGCAATCAATGCTCCCGAACCGCCGATGGCAGCAAAATAAACGGCTTTATTTTTCTTCATCGATTCAATGACTTCTTCACTGCGGTAGCCTTTTCCAATCATTCCTTTTAAACCAAGATCCAATAAGACGGGAGTATATTTGTCCATCCGGCCGCTGGTGGTAGGACCGGCTGAACCTATCACAGCTCCTGGCTTGGCAGGAGTCGGACCGACATAATAAATCGTTTGTCCGGCAACATCAAAAGGTAATTCTTCCCCTTTTTGCAGCGTTTCGAACATTCTTTTATGGGCAGCATCCCTGGCTGTATAAATGGTTCCGCTTAATAATACTCGATCGCCCGCTTTTAATTTCAGCAATTCTTGTTCGGATATTGGATTGGTGATTTGAATAGCTGACACTAATGCTCCCCCCTAAATTCTGACCTCTTTATGCCTGCTGGCATGACAGTTCAAATTCACAGCGACGGGCAGCGCGGCAATATGACAAGGTTCAATCTCGATTTTCACATCAAGAGCCGTTGTATTTCCGCCCATTCCTTGCGGTCCAATACCTAGCTCATTGATTTTTCCCATCATTTGCTTTTCCAGCTCCGCGATTTCCGGCCGTTCACTGCGATGACCAATTGGCCTAAATAACGACTTCTTCGCTAAATAGGCACAACGCTCGAAATTCCCGCCGATTCCCACTCCAACCACTAACGGTGGACAGGCATTCGGCCCTGCCTGGGCGACAATGCTTAAAATATAGTCCTTAATCCCGTCTAAGCCGTCTGCAGGCTTCAACATCTTTAAGGCACTCATATTTTCACTGCCGCCGCCTTTAGCCGACATATGAATGACCAGGTCCTCACCCGGTACCAATTCAATATGAATAATCGATGGGGTATTATAGCCCTTACTCTTCTCCCTAGTGATCGGATGGTCAACAATTGAGTGTCTTAAATAGCCCTCTTCATAGCCTTTCTTTACTCCTTCGTTAATCGCATCGTACAGACTGCCGCCGCTAATGTGGCAATCCTGTCCGACTTCGACGATAAAAACGGATACACCTGTATCCTGACACATCGGCACGCGCTCAGACCTAGCGATATCAGCATTCAGCAGCAATTGCTCTAAAATGTCTTTCCCTGTTTCGGAGGTTTCTTTTTTCAAGGCAGCTTGAAAGGCTTGAATAACATCCTGGCCCAGCTCAAAATTGGCCTCTTGGCACATGTTGGCCACCTGATTGACAATCTCTTCATAAAAAATCGTTCGCACAGCCATCTTCCCCTTTATGTAAAAAAAGTTATGTCCTTTCACTCACAGTTTCTTGCCTGAATTCAATGGTTTTCCCTTTAATAACAAGGTTTCCTTCCCATTGTTTCTGTTCCCCTCTTACATCCTGAAGGATATGGGCCCCTCTGCTTTCTTTCCTCATCGCTCCGGCAAACGCGGCTGCCCATGCTGCACGGACTTTATCTTGGAGCTGAAGTGCCGTGACTCCTTTATCCTCATTTAATTCCGCCGCCAGTAGGTCTAATTCTTTTTCCGCCCGCTGTAAGGAATTAGTGGTTCTTTCGATGCCAACAAGGTTCCACATGATTTCTTTTAGTCGTTGAGATACCTCCAACTCTTTTCCATTAGGTAAAGTGTTTTCCCCAAAAGCAGGGATCTCGAACGCTTTTGAAACGGACACACCTTCTTGAGCCGCCATCGTGCCGGTCCGACGCCCAAACACAAGTGCTTCTGTCAGGGAACCTCCTCCAAGCCGGTTCGCCCCGTGGAGTCCGCCGGATGTTTCCCCACAGGCATATAATCCTTGTAAACTCGTTCTGCCCCATTCATCCACTTTAATCCCGCCCATGCAATAATGCTGAACAGGGTACATTTTCCACTCCCCTTGATGTCCTTTTTTAACAAGCCGGTATACATATGGACTGTCCTTCGCCAAATCCTCAGCAGAAACATTAGAAAAGTCTAGGTACACATCGTTTTGTTTGAACATTTCGTAGCTTAGAATATCTCGTGTTTCCAGCTCTTTTCTTGGAAAATCCGCCATAAAGCGTTCCGCACCCTCATTTAAAAGGACGGCCCCTTTTCCAAAAATCCTGGTCATGACATCTACGTTCGCAGGATGTTGGAGCCGGTACGGATAAAACTGAACAAATTCCATACCGACCAGCTCGGCACCATGTCTCCACGCCATGCCAATCCCCTCTCCTGATACATCCTTTGGATTATCAGTAGACGCATAAAGCCCTCCGAATCCACCTGTTACTAGTATCGTAGAAGGCGCATAAAAAGCATGTAATTCCGCTGCCTTTTCAACGACCACACCGACCACAACCTGGTCCACCTTGATTAAATCAATCAAGGTGGACTGCTCAAACAATTCTACGCCGATTTCCAGCGCATATTGTCTTAATACCTTTGTTGTGTTTTTCCCGAGGCCGTTTGCGGCATAAACCCTGCGCGGAAACGAGTGTCCGGGCGTACTGATTTTCCGCTCTCGTTCCAAGGGGATGCCGAATTTACTCTCCAGTTCGTTGACCCTGAAGGTACACTCCTCAGCTAAAATTCTCGCTAGCATTGGATTTGATAGATTTCGGCCGCCACGAATCATATCTTCGAAAAAGGTTTCGGGCGAATCCCCTGTTGAAAAAATGGCTGATTGGACACCATCTGAAATAACGGATGAACCGCCGAATCCGGCTTTCCCTTTGGTGATTATGGCAACACGTGCCCCTTCTTCCCTAGCCGCTATCGCTGCTGCAAGCGCAGCCTGGCCCCCGCCAATCACGATGACATCAACATTCATGGGCATTTTTCAAACCACTCCCAATAATTTAGTTCGATATGAAATAAGGATATCCTCCATTACTGCTTTAAATGGCTGATTTCATGTTTCCTCAGCCATTCTCTCGTGCTGGATGAATCTAATTTAAAAATCGCTTCTACCTCTTCCTCAGGATGTTCTAATTTTTCTGCAGTCATCATGATAAACTTCTGGATTAGTTCCTCTTTTGTGGCCATTTTTTCAGGGTCACCCTTTGGATAATCGGTTGCTTGTTCAAAAATTTTCCCGTTTGTAAGAGCAATTTCGACTTTGGCGCCCCATTTTTCCGGATAGGCTCCCTCATAATAGGCATCGACGACTACGTCTACTTTTTCCATAAGATTTAAAATCTCGGAATCTTGTAAGCTCTCATTCGTAAAATCCTGTAACGAAGCGGAGCCCTTTACTGCGGCCAATGCAGCGCAAAACTGACTGCTGAATTTACAGGCGTAGATACTGTCAGGGTTGGGTTTGTCGGTAATATTCAGGACGGTTTGATAGGTCTTTATCGTGATTTTTCCTATCTGTTGATACGCAATGGAATGTTCATTCATGATGTCGAGGATACAATCGATGGCTGGATGGGTATGGCGGCATGATGCATGGATCTTAAAGCTGTTCTCGATTATTTTCCATTCAGTTCCAAGATTCTTCGTGATTTTCGATGGATCTGCTGATTCAGCCATCGCGTTAAAGAACCCTCTTTTTCCTTCTAAAATTTTTGTTGCTCCTGAGAAATTCTTTTTGGCAAGCAGGGCGGCGAGTGTCCCGTTGTAGGCTGCTTTAGCGGTGTGTAATTGTTTTGTGTTGGCCCCGTCTTCGATAAATTCCCACAGTCCTGCCGCCTGACTGCCGGCATTTCCGAGGGCATGCATCGTTTGCTCCACATTTAAGTTTAATAGCTTCGCCACAGCAGCTGCGGAGCCATATGTACCGCATGTGGCGGTATTATGCCAGAAATAATAGTGCGATGGAGACACAGCCTCGCCAATTCGGTAACACACTTCATAGCCAACTGCTACTGCGGTAATCAATTCTTTCCCGCTGAGGTCATAGGCTTCTGCTGCGGTAACTGCGGCCGGAATGACTACTGTGCCGGCATGTATAATAGAAGATTTATGAATATCGTCGAGCTCCACAATATGGCTGGAGGCGGCATTGACCAGCACTGCATTGCCTAGTGAGGATTTTCCTCCCGTGACGAGACTTGCTTGTTCATGACCGCCCCATTCTTCGACAAGTTCCTTCACCGCCTGAATAGGCGGCATTTCTTTTCCAGCGATGGCAGAGCCATACCAATCTAGGATACAGATTTTCGTAAACTCCACGACATGTTCAGGTAAATCTTCAAAACTCGTTTGGCACACATATTCAGCTAATCTTTTCGATAGTGTCATTTTACTTCCCTCACATTCTTGTATTGGATATTGGATACAATTTTATCAAAAAAAGAGAGAACTATTTTTTTCCCTCTTCTTTTAATCTTTTCACTAACATATTGCCGGTTCGCGAAATATGGTTGGAAACGAGATTCGCTGCAGTTTCCTTGTCTCTATTTAACACGGCATTTAAGATACTTCTGTGCTCAACATTTGATGTTTCCTTTTGACCTTTTAAAATATGTGGAGTTTGCTGCGGCAAACCATTCCACAAGGTACTAATGAAGGAATTGAGCCGTTCCCAGCTGCACCGCTTCATTAATAGACGATGAAATTCAATATTGTAACGGATAAAATCATCCACATCTTCGCTCGCTTCCATTTGCTCTACCAAGGACGTTAATTGTTGATGGTCTTCATCAGTTAAATACTCCACACTTTGGTAGACAGCCATTTTTTCCAATTCCGTCCGGAGAGCATATATCTCTTCGATATCGCCTACTTCAATCGACTTAACGACTGCCCCTTTATGCGGCTCAAGCTTGATCAGTCCTTCTGCTTCGAGTTTTTGCAGAGCTTCCCGGATTGGCATCCGGCTGACTCCCATCGCATCGGCAAGATCCGATTGTTTAAGGCGTTGGCCAGGTTTTAACTCTCCTTTTAAAATGGCTTCGCGAATAATATTACATACTTTTAAATGCAAGGTATCTCTGTTTTCTATCATGAGTCGATTTTTTTCAAGCATATTAAATACCTCTTATTATCCTATTTTTGATTAGGATACAGAATCCGTTTTCAAATGTCTATAGATTAAGCTTATTTCTCATAAATATTTCTTATAGAAGCCCAAGCCAGTTCCACCAAGTAACCGCAATCACAAGCACAACGACACTCATTAGACCCGTTAACCACAATCCAGGCATGAGGAACTCTTTTTGCTGAATCCGGCCTGAACTATAGACAATGATATTTGGCGTGGCTTCTACAACAAGAATATAGCCATGTAAACAAGCTATAGAGGCTGTCAAACAAATCAGCACAGGATCTGCCCCGGCTTTGGTGGATAAGCCAATAAAAATCGGGACAAGGGTGACGACCGCCGTTGAAACATTTGCCACTGCTAAATGAAGGATATGGGTAATCACCAGAATCGTGATGACGGCGACAACCGGTGAATGGAGAAAGTAGAGAATCCAATCTGAACTTAAGCTGTCTCCAATCAACTTGGCTGCTCCCGACTTATTGAAAGCGTAGCCTAGAGACAGTGTTACCCCCATCAACAGGACGGTATCAAAATTGATTTTTACTAAATTGCCCCAACTGGTGAAGCCGATTCCCGGTAAGGCCATTAACACCACCCCAATCAGTGCAGGCACACTGGGGTGCAGCCCATGCAGGGGCTCAGTAAACCATAATGCCACGATAATGAAGAGGATGGCTAAACACTTTTTCTCCTCAACATTTAACCTCCCTAATTCCTCCAGCTTATTTTCCAATTCTTGTTGTACATGAGGAAAGTGTTTCTCTTCTTCTGTTAAGGGGAAGCTTTTCAATAAAGTAAACCATAGTATTGGGATCATGATGAGCCAGATTGGGAAGGTATAGGTAAACCACTGAATATAGGTGATTTTAATCCCGACAAACTCTTTTAATAATTCAACCGTTAAAATATTCCCAATCGCAGCCGTCATCACCGCAGTACCACTGACTGTCCCGCCAAACGCCACGCCAAGAAGAATCATTTTTCTAAGATTCCCTTTTGCCTTTTCCCCGATGGTATCAAGTGACATTGTTGCAATCGGAAGCATCAGCTGCGCACGTACTGCAGCGGCTGGGATAAAAAAAGATTGGATTTGTGGAATCATTAGGATGCTTGCCAAGAGCCCCTTAGCCGTACCTCCCCATTTTGATAAGAAAAAATAGGCGATTCTTTTGGTCAGTGTCGTATCATTGACCCCTTTTGCCAGCATCATCCCGCCAATGATCAGAAAAACAGCGGGTGAAGCAAATCCACTATAGACGACATCCGTTGTGACTACTCCGAATACGAGCATTATTATTAATAAAATAACCGCTGTTAAGCCAATCGGAATCGGCTCAAACGTCCAGTAAAACACACTTAGTACCAAACAAGACAGCATCATTCTGGCTGATCCTGTATAGTTGGCGGGAAGGATAAAATAGACTCCCGCCATCAACGCGATTCCAAGGAGCAATAGGATAATTTTTTTTACTTCTAGGGAAGACTTTTGCTTCTGCTTCGCTACAACATTTACTTTCACCCTTGTATTTGGGAAAGCCATAATTCTCTCCTTTTTCGATAGAAATACATAATCACCTTAGGAACCTAACCGCTGTTCCCTCGGTGATTTGTTTAGTATTGATTGGCGGTCTCTTTTGGCTGGCAGAGCTGGAAGAACGAAGTCAAATCCTCGACCTCTTCAAAGCGGTCGATAAGGTCAATGAGTTCATTTTTTGCCGCCGAACAGATGATTTCTCCTGTAACATCCAGGAATTTCTCTTTGATTTGTTCATCTGACATTGGAGTATCCGCGCTTCCAATCGCATGTTCAACAAAAAGAGAGATTTCCCGGCCATCTGTTAACTTAACAGTTAAATGAACCTGATCTTCTTTTATCTTCTCATCGATCACAAGCGTTATTTTGTCACGAAGATTTTTTACAGAAGGGTCGTTCACATATTCATCAGTGAATTCATAGACGCCTGCCTTCAGGTTAAAGAACCCGGCTGCAACACAATGATAGACACTAAACTTTCCTTCCAGTCCTGTTGTGATGGCCGTTTTGCCAGTTAGTTCTTTCACAAGTGGATGGGCCGTGATAACGATTGATTCCACTTCTTCTGCTTGCAGTTTATGCTCCTTTTGGATCGTAATAATGGCATCAATCGCCGGATGGGTAACGATTCCGCTAGCAAAAGGCTTGTAGCTGTTTTTCTCTACTTCCCATTTTTCACCCCATTGTTCTGTCACGAGCTCAGCCTTATTTTCTTCGGATAACACGTTTAGGAATCCCCGCTGTGCTTCAAGCGACTGTTTGGAGGCTGTAAAACCCTGAGCCCCAACAAGTGCAGCTAATAAACCATTCATCGCCGCTTTTCCCGGGTGATAAGGCTTTGTCATCGTGCCAAACATTTCGCGTAACCCAGTTGGGTCGGTTGCCGCGATCCCCAGGGCATAAATGGTTTTTTCAACGTCTAATCCCATCAGCTTACAAATCGCTGCTGCCGCTCCAATTCCGCCCACACTACCGGTAATATGCCAACCGCGCCAGTAATGAGACGGATAGACACTTAAGGCAAGCCTTGCTTCGACCTCGCATCCAATAATAAATGCTTCAAGAACATCCTTCCCGGTTTTCTTTTGCTGCTCGGCATAAGCGAGGATGGCTGGAAAAACAGGTGCTGACGGATGTAAAACCGTTTCTAGTAAGGTATCGTCAAAATCAAAGATATGCGATGACATCCCATTTAATAGGCTCGCAAACAGGATATCGACTTTTTCATTTCTTCCCAGCACAGTTGCTTGCGGCTGACTGGCCGTTAATTTTGACACGTTCAGCACCATATCCATCGATTCATGGTTGGCCGCGCCGATCGCCACCCCAAGCCAGTTTAATAGACTTCTTTTGGATTCTCTGATCGCATTTTGGCTAAAATCCTCGTAAGAAGTATTGGTAATATGTAAAGCTAGTTTTTCGGTTACCATTTGGTTGACCTCCATTATTCTCGTTTTCTCTTAAAAATCGATATTGTAGAACCCCTCTTCATGACCGGTTTTCGGGTACGTAGAACTTCTCTACGTGTCCGGTTTCTACTCCTGGACCGGTTTTCGGGTACGTAGAACCTCTCTACGTGACCATTTACTGCACATGAACCGGTTTTCGGGTACGTAGAACTTCTCTACGTGTCCGGTTTCTACGCATGAACCGCTTATTGGGAACGTAGAACTTCTTTACGTGACCGGTTTCTACTCCTGGACCGGTTTTCGGGTACGTAGAACTTCTCTACGTAACCATTTACTGCACATGAACCGGTTTTCGGGTACGTAGAACTTCTCTACGTGACCATTTACTACTCCTGAACCGCTTTTCAGGAACGTAGAACTCCTCTACTTGTCCGGTTTCTGCACATGAACCCCTTTTCGGGTACGTAGAACTCATCTACGTGACCATTTACTACTCCTGAACCGCTTTTCAGGAACGTAGAACTCATCTACGTGACCATTTACTACTCCTGAACCGCTTTTCAGGAACGTAGAACTCATCTACGTGACCATTTACTACTCCTGAACCGCTTTTCAGGAACGTAGAACTCATCTACGTGACCATTTACCACTCCTGAACCCCATATCGGGCACGTAGACCCTCTCTATGAAACTCCCGACGACTCTAATAACGCTTTCGCTTTTTTATAAACCGGATAATCCACCAGTTTATTCCCTACAGCAATCGAGGCAATCCCTTGCTGCTCAGCAGCTTCAAAGGCATTGACAATTTCTAATGCCGCTTCCATTTCCTTTTTGCTTGGCGAGAAAATTTCGTGTATTGGCTGCAATTGCTTAGGATGGATGGCCAGCTTCGCCTTGAACCCAATTTTCCTCGCCCTATGTGACTCATTAATGAGCCCTGCTTCATTTGCAAGATCAGGGTATACCGAATCTATCGGACTGCCAATCCCCGCTGCTTTCGACGCAGTTACCACCTGCGACCTGGCAAAGAGCAGTTCTATTCCCTCATCCGTTAGTTCGCAATCGACATCCAAGGAATAATCAATGGAACCAAATGCTAATCTTTTTACCAAATAATGGGCTGATGCGATTTCATAGGCAAATTGAACCCCTCTGGCCGTTTCAATTAACGGGATTACGGAAAAGGAATGAAGGTCCCTTTTCTGTCTTTCAAGATTAATTAAAGCTGTTTCACATAACGTCTTTATGCTAACCAAGCTTTCAGCCTTTGGTACCATGACACCGCTGGCTCCGGCTTCAATGGCAGCTTCTAAATCCTCTCGCCAAAAATTCGTGGTCATATCGTTGATTCTAATCAACACATCTTTCTCCGGCTGGTTATTTAGGAGAAAATGTTTCGCACGTTCTCTTGCCTCTTGTTTTTCAGAGATCGCTACGGCATCCTCAAAATCAAAAATGACACAATCGGCAACACTTGCCAGCGCTTTTTCAAACATTCTGGTGGAGGCCGCAGGAACAAATAAATAGGATCGCATTAATTCCATCAAACTCCTTATTTTGGGATATTGGATACAGAAAAAGAACAGCTTACCCTAGTAAATGAGTAAGCAGATTCTCTTATTTTGGAAATCAGGTTATTTCGCTAAAAGCAACGATACCTGTGGGAAAATCACCACGATAGCGAGCGCTAAAACCATAAGCGCAAAGAATGGCAGCACCCCTCTAACAACTTCCCCAACCTTTTCCCTCGTGATTCCACTGACTACAAATAAATTGAGCCCAACAGGTGGAGAAATCATCGCTAACTCCATGTTTATGGTCATAATAATCGCAAAATGAATGACATTAATATCAAATATTGCAAGTACAGGTAAAAGAATTGGCAGTGTTATTAAAATAATGGCGACGGCTTCTAAGAACATACCCAATATAAAGAACATAATATTGACACCAATGATAAAGAGCCATTTATTGCTTGTACTTGTTTCAATCCAGGTTGCAAATGCCTGAGGTACTTGTTCTGTTGTCAGGAACATACCAAAAATCATTGCCGATGCGATGACTAGAAAAATCATCGACGTAATATTGATAGACTCCTTCGTGACTTCTCTAAATGTTTTAAAAGGCATTTCTTTGTAGATAAAGACAGAAACAATTAATCCGTAGAAGCAAGATACAAATGCAGCCTCTGTTGGTGTTACCGCACCAGAATATATTCCACCTAAAATCAAGACTGGCAGAAAAAATCCCCAAGAAGCTTTCGCTGTCTTTCTCCATCTTTCCTGCATCGACTGTTTTGGCAATTTACCAAAGTTATGAATTCTTGCATGAATAATCGCAGAGATTAATAGGATTCCACCTAACAATAAACCAGGGATGATACCAGCTGAGAACAATTTTCCGATTGATTCTTCGGCCACCGTTCCATAAATGATTAATGGAATCGAAGGTGGAATCAAAATTCCCAGTGTCCCTGATGCGGCTACAAGCCCCATTGCATATCTTTTACCATATCCAGCTTCCACCATCGCCGGTATCATAATACTTCCGACAGCCGCTGCTGTTGCTGGGCTTGAACCAGAAATGGCTGCAAAGATCATACAAGCAAGGATGGTGATGATCGCCAACCCTCCACGGATATGCCCTACCCATGATTTTAATGCCTCAATTAAATAGTGTGAGATACCGCCTTTTGACATAATAATTCCGGCAAATACAAAGCCAGGAATGGCCATTAGGGTGGCTGAGTTTAATGAATTAAACATTTTCTGAATAACGGTGTAAAGGGTAAAATCTGCCATTGATAAAGCGATGACACTTGATAATCCTAAACTAACAGCGATCGGTACGCGTAATAAACACAGGACTGCAAAAATTATGAATAGCATTAAGACTGGATTCATGCTCCTACCCCTTTCTCACCTGATTTTCCATCACCATTTTGCATTGATTCATATAGCTGTTCAATCTCGCCGATAAGCTCGCTTTGATCACCTCTCGCCGCTCTGTAAGCCTTTACAAAAAAGTAGAATCCGAGAAGTCCCATTCCGATTGGAAGAACCAGATATGAAATCCAAATTGGAATCCCAACATCAATTGTTTTAATTCCTTGTTCTTTTGATAGCGTTATTAATTCAATGGAAGAATAAGCAAGGTAGAAGGAAAATCCACCACCAATTAGATTACTAATCGTTGCAACTATTCTTTTGAGACCTTTCGGAAGCACGTCAAATAATAATTCTACTTGGATGTGCCGGTTATCCTTCAGCGCCAGCCCAAAACCGATAAATATGGACCACGTAAGTAGAAATTCAAATATTTCCGTAATCCATGATTCTGGTGCATTGAGAACATACCTTGTAAAAACTCCGTACAAACTTACGACTACTCCTCCAATAAACAGCACTCCTGCCAAACCTTCTTCGATGTGATCAAGCCATTTAAAGAGTTTCTTCATAAAAATCAACTCCTTATTCAGTAGATTGTATCCAATATACAACTGGACCTTAATTTAAAATATACAAGATAGTTTCCAAAAAATAAACAGAAAATTTATTTTATTTTATATTTTTTGTGTATTCACAACATTTATTGTTTTTGTTATAGTGGAAATATCAGCATTTGTTGAAACAACTCGGGTGTAGATTGTATCCAAAATCCATTATAATGAGGAGGTTGAAGATGAAATTAGAAATAAGAAAAATTGTGACCATCTCGGAGGAGACCTTTATAGAAGGTTTCAAAAAAGCAGATAAGCCCGTTCGGGTCGCTGCTGCTCTAGCCGTCATTAAGAATCCTTATGCCGGCATATACGTAGAGGATCTACTTCCTCTGATCAAAGCCTGTTCTGAACAGCTCGGTGAACTTTTGCCAAAGAAGGCAATGGAAGCTTTAGGCGTTACAGGTGATGAAGTCGAAGGCTATGGAAAGGGTGCACTAGTTGGACTTGATGGAGAAATCGAACACGGTTCTGCCATTATCCATACCCTAACGTTTGGAAATCCATTTCGGTCCCAATGTGGAAATGCTGAAACGCTCCTTCCTTCCGCTGAGAAACGGGGTGCCGCCGGCAGCAGTTTGGATTTAGCGATTAAACACAAAATGGATGCAAAAATTCGCAGCCACCACATGACCTTTGAAACAAGGATTCCTGATGCACCTCGAAACGACGAAATTGTCATCGCCGCCGTCGTCACCACGAGTGGACGGGCGCACCCGCGGATTGGCTCTTTACATAAAGAGCTTGAAGGAGTTTTTCCTTCATGATTCAGAAAATAGGTTTTATCGGGCTTGGTAAAATGGGCTTGCCTATGGCAAAAAACCTAATAAATAGCGGATTTACTGTTTACGGCAGTGATGTTAACGAAGCCGCTATCAATGAATTCCAGAGCTATGGCGGGAAACCGGGCTATTTTACTGATTGGATTCACCATGTACAATGTATCATTCTTATGCTTCCTTCATCTAAGATCGTAAATCAAGTCATAGACCAAATTATTGACCATTTCTCCTCAGATCAACACACTCACCAAGAACCATTAGTCATCATTGATATGAGCAGCTCCTACCCTGATGAAACGAGAAAGAATTTTAAAAAATTAACAGAAAAAAATATTGAATTTATCGACGCACCCGTCAGCGGCGGGGTCAAGAAAGCAGTCACTGCTCAGTTAACCATCATGATCGGAGGACCAGTGGAATCATTTACTAGATGTAAGCGTTTGCTAGGTTCGATGGGCAGTAACCTCTTTCATGTTGGTCCAATTGGAAGCGGTCACTTAATCAAGGCCATTAATAACTATCTTTCTGCTGCTCATCTGTTAGCGAGCTGTGAGGCCGTTCAATTGCTCCAAAGTTTTGATGTGGAACCGGAGAAAGCGATTCATGTATTTAATCATAGTACAGGCCGAAGCGGTTCAACAGAGTATAAATTCCCATCCTTTATCTTAACGGATAGTTTTGATTCAGGGTTTAGTCTGGAACTGTTAAGAAAAGATCTAGAAATGGCGAATGGGTTATTTTTAAATGCGGAGGCGGCGACAAATCTGCCGCAGCTCGTGTTTGACAGATTCCATGAAGCAAGTGTTGCACTAGATAAGGATGCGGACCATACAGAAATCTATCAATTTGTATCAAGTTATTTATTAAGGGGGAAATCAAATGAAAAAGATTCAGAAACTATTGATAGCAACAGTAACTCTTCTATTAGTATTTAGCCTTGCAGCCTGCGGCTCTTCTTCAAAAGAAACAAGCGGTAGCTCATCTAGCGGTGAAAAGGGCAAATCTGGTGATGGCGTTCAGGAAATGACCATCAAAATATCCCACGTTGTCGCGGAAAACACTCCTAAGCAAGCCGGGGCCCTTGCCATGAAAGAATATATCGAAAAAGAATCCGGCGGTAAAATCAAGGTTCAGGTTTATCCAAACAGCCAGCTATTCGGTGATAAAGATGAATATCAGAACTTAGTAGCCAACAACGTCCAGTTCATTATCCCGGATATGTCCAAGTTGGTTGGTAATGACCCTGGCTTTAACGTCCCTGCTATGCCTTTCTTGTTTAAAGACGATGCAGCGGCAGAAGCTTTCTGGGATGGTGAAAAAGGCAAGGAAATCTTTAAACGGTTAGAAAAGGACGGCGTGCTAGGTGTTGCAATGTGGCCAAATGGTGCAAAACACATGACAAATAATAAGAAACCGATTACGAAGCCAGAAGACTTAAAAGGCTTAAAAATTCGTACTCAAGGCGGTCAGTTGCTCGAAGAAATTTATAGTAAGCTTAATGCTGGTTCCGTCTCCATTCCATTCAACGAGCTTTACACTGCCCTCCAGCAGGGGACGGTTGATGGAGAAGAAAACACTTTTAGTAACATCGAATCAAAGAAATTCGATGAAGTGCAAAAGTATACAACTGTAATGGGACATACTCGCGTGGACTATGCTTTATTAACCAATACGAAATTCTGGGATGGTCTGAATGATAAAACGAAAGCCATTGTTCAAAAAGGTGTGGAAGAAGGAACAAAGGTTGCGCGTGATTCTGCAAAGAAATTAAATGATGAAGCTCTTAAAAAGCTAAAAGACCGTGGTCAAACCAAGATTAATGAGCTTTCTCCAGCAGAAATTGAATCATTCAAAAAGGATCTTCAGCCAATTTATGATGAATGGGCTAAGAAAATCGGCGAAGATATCATTAAGGATGCAGAAAGCAAGAATAAATAATATTTAGTGCAAGCCCCTAATCTATGAGATTTATATAGGTTAGGGGTTTTTTAATTTGAGTTAACACTTAGAACGCAATTCATTTGAAATGCCAGGGCATATTTTACCGTTTGATCTCTGTTTAGACCCTATGGGGGTAAAATATGACTTCTATTTTTACCGGTCAGCCATCTCTCCAACACTTCACAGGTAAAATAAGACCTCTATTTTTACGGGTCACCTCCTTTCTAATACCTTTTGGGGAAACACAAAAAGAGGCTGCCCAAGTATTGATTTGAGCAGCCTCCCTTTCTTAACTATTAATTTAAGACACTGAACAAACCTCTTTCAACCGGCTGCAAATAGCTTCCCCAACCTCATTGGTGGAGGATGTGCCGCCTATATCCGGAGTTTTAATTCCGTCGTTGGTAACATCTTCGATAGCATCCAAAAGCTTTTGACCGAGTTCATGCTCGCCAAAGTGATCGAGCATCATCTTCGCTGTCCACACCTGTCCAATTGGGTTGGCAATTCCTTTACCATAAATATCTGGCGCAGATCCATGTACTGGTTCAAACATTGAAGGGTACTTTCCATTTAAATTAATATTGGCTGCAGGCGCGATCCCGATACTTCCCATGATGGCCCCGCCAATATCCGTTAAAATATCCCCGAATAAATTACTAGCGACAATCACGTCAAAAATTTGCGGTCTTGTTACGAAAAAGGCAGCCAACGCATCGATATGATAGGAAGCGGTTTGAATATCGGTATAATCTGCTTTTACCTCATTAAAGACCTCATCCCAAAACGGCATCGAATGGAAAATCCCGTTTGACTTTGTCGCGGATGTGACATGCCCTCTTCTCTGTTTCGCTAGTTCAAATGCATACCGCATCGCACGTTCTGTGCCTTTTTTTGTAAAAATGGCATTTTGGATAGCGACCTCATCTTCCCCTCGATGAATCCTTCCGCCAACCTCACTATATTCACCCTCACTATTTTCCCTGACAACAATTAAATCAAAGTCATTTGGATTAATTAAAGGTGATTTCAATCCTTTAAAAAATTTAGCTGGACGAATATTAATCGATTGCTCAAATTCTCTGCGAATCTTAATTAATAAACCCCATAAAGAGACATGATCTGCAACAACCTGAGGGTTCCCGATTGCCCCTAGAAAAATGGCATTAAAGTTCTTTAAAATATCCAAGCCGTCCTCTGGCATCATTTTTCCATGCTCCAGGTAATAATCACAGCTCCATGGAAATTCTGTATACTCAAATTTTAAGCCGCCATGAATTTCAGCCACTGTATCTAGAACTTTTGTTGCTACTGGCACTACTTCTTTCCCAATTCCATCCCCTGGAATGACAGCAATTTCTAGTTTCTTCATATTATATACCTACTCCCTTATTCGCGTTTTTATTGTAATTTTCATACTTGGCTATTTCCTGTTCATACAAATCTTGACCGTGCGCATCATAGGCAACAAGTAACGGGAAATCTTCTACCTCAAGCCGTCTGATTGCTTCTGGCCCTAAGTCCTCATAAGCTACTACCTCAACATCTGTTACCCGTCTGCTTAAAATCGTGGAGAGCCCGCCGACGGCAGCAAAGGAAATGGCGCCATATTGCTTACATGCTTCTTTGACCATTTCTCTTCTTGGCCCCTTACCAATCGTTCCTTTTACCCCATATTCATACATGGCAGGAGCATAAGGATCCATCCGATAAGCTGTTGTCGGAGCCACTGGCCCAATGATTTGCCCAGGTTTTGGCGGACACGGACCGGCATAGAAAATGACTTCGCCCCTTAAATTAACTGGCAAAGACTGGCCAGATTCAAGCAGGTCTACCATTCTTTTGTGGGCTGCGTCGCGGGCCATATAGATGGTCCCTGTTAAGAGAACCTGGTCCCCTATCTGCAACATTTGGATATCTTCATCTGTCAGCGGTGTTTTTAACCGGTATTCTGCCATTAAAATCCCCTCCTATAACACAGCCGTCTTTTTACGGGCAGCATGACATTGAATATTTACCGCAACTGGCAGTGCAGTTATATGACAGGCATATGTTTCAATTGGCACCCATAGCGCCGTACTGGTCCCGCCTAACCCTTGCGGCCCTATTCCTGTGTTGTTAATTTCCTCAAGGAGTTCTTTTTCCAGCTGCGCAATATGCGGTTCATGATGATGAACACCGATTTCCCTCAAAACGGCATGTTTCGCCAGTGAGGTTACTTTATCAAAGCTTCCGCCGATGCCAACTCCGACGACAACAGGCGGACAGGCCTTCCCGCCTGCTTCTTTAATCGTTTGTAAAACAAAATTTTTAACCCCTTGCCTCCCTTCACCAGGAAGTAAGAATTTCATCGCACTCATATTTTCACTGCCCCCGCCTTTAGGCAGGACCGTGAATTTAATCTGGTCTCCGGGAACGATTTCAGTATGTACGACTGCCGGTGTATTATCCCCGGTGTTCACGCGAATGAGTGGGTCACCGACAACTGATTTTCTTAGATACCCTTCCCGATATCCCGTGCGCACCCCTTCTTGGATTGAATCCAAAAAGTTCCCGCCCGTTATATGGACATCTTGGCCTACCTCTACAAATACAACGGCCATGCCCGTATCATGACAATACGGCATGTGATTGACCTTGGCTTCTTCGGCATTTTCTAGAAGCTGCTGCAAGATTGTTTTCCCAATCGGCGATGCTTCTGTCTTCTCAGCCCTTCTAAATCCTGCTAATACATCTTCAGGAAGGTAATAGCAGGCCTCCCAGCAAAGCTTGGCAACGGTTTCAATGATTTGATCAACATGAACGATTCGCAAAAATTATCTCTCCTCTAATTGTTCGATTACATGAACTAAGTTACTTAGATCCTCTTGCGTATGCTCTCTTAATCTATCAGCTGCTTTTTTCGGGTTTCTTTCTTTTATTGCATCATAAATCTCCCTATGTCCTTTTAAAATCGTATTGAAGCGGTTTTCACCTTGGATGTTTAATACACGGTAATACTGGATCAAACCATTCAAACCCTCAACAAGCTTCATTAATCTGGGGTTCCCGCTGTACTGGATAATTAGTTCGTGAAAACGGGCATTACATGCAATAACCCTATCTGTTATTACTTCTTTCATTGCTTGCTCAGAATCTTCTAACGTTTTTTCAAGCTCCTGCAGCTGTTCCTCTGTCGCTCGTACCGCTGTCAGTTCAACAGCAGTAGATTCCAGGGAAATCCTGCATTCGTAAATATCCCGCACATCCTGTAAGTTTGGTTTGTAGACTGATATTTGTGACTTTTGATCCATTACTAGTAAACCTTCCATCACCAGTGCCCGAATCGCTTCTCTTACTGGGCTCCGGCTGGTATTATAAAACGTCGCAATTTGAGCTTCATATAATCGATCCCCTGGTTTGTATATACCATTAAAGATGCTTTCTTTTATCGATTGTTGAATTTGTTGATAATAAGGTAACGGCTTTTGCAATGGATTGCATTCCAACATTTGCACACCTCTTTTCCAATTTTTAATTCGTATCTAATTTTCTTGTCGACAGTCGAGTGTTATATTTTTATTATAATTAAAAAATTCAGATATTTCAAATCCGAATTTTCATTTACTGGCCTGTTTTAGGCTTTTTTAGCAAAAAGACCAGGCGGTTCAAATTTTATTGGATTCAAAATTAAGTTTTACAAGTATTACGTATTCGTGAAAACACTTTTGTAAGTTTACTTCATTTTTTTCAAACACATTAGTATTAGGCAACTTTTGTATATCTCCATTTATTAAAACATAGTTGTTTTATTAACCTTAAAAACTTCAATTAAAATAATAGGTTGTTACTTTTTAAGGTAGAAATGGAGGTAATCAATGAAATCTTTTATGAGAAGGAAGTCCATTAACGAACTACAGCAAGAAGGCACAAATAGTACCGGACTTCAACGTGTCTTGGGATTATGGCAGCTGACAGCGATCGGGTTGGGGGGAATCATTGGTGTAGGAATTTTCGTTCTGACTGGAGTGGCAGCTGCAGAACATGCAGGACCTGCCGTTATCTTATCATTTATTATCGCGGGGCTTGCCAGTGCGGCAGCGGCATTATGCTATGCGGAATTCGCCGGCTTAATTCCAGTCGCGGGCAGTGCTTATACCTATAGCTACGCTGTCTTGGGTGAGGGAGCCGCTTGGCTGATTGGGTGGGATTTATTGCTTGAATATACCCTGGTCATTGCAGTAGTGGCGATTGGATGGTCAGGGTATATGCAAGAAATATTACAGCAAATCGGTATTCATGTTCCTGTATGGGCACAGGGGGCTCCAGGAACAGGTGCCGGCCATAAAATTGACCTGATTGCCATGATAATTAGTTTAGCCATTGCCGGGCTGCTAACGATTGGGATGAAATGGGGAGCACGATTTAACAACTTGATGGTCATCATCAAATTAAGCATCGTGGTTGTGGTCATTGCCGTCGGCAGCTTTTACGTTGATACTGCCAACTGGCATCCGTTTATGCCATTTGGTTTTCACGGTGTGATGGGTGGTGCCGCACTGGTATTCTTCGCCGTATTCGGATATGACACATTAACCACTGCTGCAGAAGAAGCGAAAAATCCGCAACGCGATTTGCCACGGGCGGTGGTCCTGTCCTTAACGATTGCTCTTTGCCTTTATATCGGCATGTCCCTCGTGATTACAGGAATGGCTCCATATGAAACTTTAGGGAATGCAGCCCCGATTGCGAAGGCCTTTAGTCAAGTGGGGTTGAATTGGATTACCTTGATTATTTCTGCGGCCGCCATCACTGGGATTTTATCGGTACTGTTTTCCTTTATGCTTGCCGGTTCACGTATATGGTTCGCGATGAGCCGCGATGGTTTGCTTCCGAACTGGTTTGCAAAAGTACATTCCAAATATAAGACCCCCTACCGCCCTACACTGATTATTGGTGCGGTAACAGCTGTTGTTTCCGGCTTAACTCCAATCAATGAAGTCGCAGAACTCGTCAACATCGGAACCCTGTCCGCCTTTATCCTAATTTGCGCTTCCATCATGGTGCTGCGCGTCAAACAGCCTAATCTGGAAAGGCGATTTAAAACGCCGTTGGTTCCATTCGTCCCTATTATCGGGATTGGTTTTTCGATTTATCTAATTATCAGCCTGCCTTCGATTACTTGGATTCGCTTCGTGATTTGGATGTTGGTGGGGTTTGTTGTTTATCTTTTGTACGGTAAACGAAAGAGCAACCTTTCTAAAAATTAATCTTTAATGGAGCTGCTTCGGCGGCTCTTTTTTTGTATGGAAAGCTTTTAATGAGTAGAAATAAAGAAGAGAGTTGGCAAACACCCCACCCCTCTTTTTAAATCAGTTTTTATACAATCATTTCGTAAACACCAATCATTATTAACAGTATACCCGCAGCAAAATTAGAATACTTGCCAACGTTCATACCACAAATTTTACCTCCAAGTTTTACTCCACTCCAAATGGATAGTACCGAAAATAATCCAATCGAAATTGTTGTTAAAACTGGAGAAAGACCTGTAATACCTGCTCCCAACCCCATTACTAAACAATTGATTGCTAACGCAAACCCTAATAATATCGATTCCTTTACTGAAATCACTTTATCATCGTTAACATCTGCCGAATCTGGTTGACTGATAACATGTGATAAATTAGAGTCAACTTTCACTTTGCTTGGAGTTTCTTGAACAGAAAAGGAGTCTGCTATGCATTTAATCCCAATACTACTAATAATTAAACCACCAACAAAATTGGCTAATGCAATAGAAATAAACTGCGTAACGAATTCACCTGCAATAATGGAAAGATAAGCACAAACCATTGAGACGATAGCAATAATCAAATTAGAAGCAAAGGGAATTCGCGTTGACCTTAATCCATAAGAAACACTAATGCCTAAATTATCTAGATTTGCCGCAATACCTATTAACAAAATAGATAAATAATGCATATTCTCCTCCTGTGGGTGTGCTGTTCATCTAGCTGCCACTTTAGAACAATTCTTTTGTGTATTTATATATTCGAATGGTTTGAATTATGTTAATAAGGTTTCAACTCTTCGAAAATATAAAAAGGAGACCCATTGCTGAGCTCCCTCAAAAAACTCTATTCATTTTTTTAATTGTTAATTAGCTCCATTTCTTTATTAAAATCTTGAACACTAAGACTTTTTTGCATTCGTTTGAAAACCATTTTGGATAATAAAACGCTTATCTCATATATTAGAATCAGTGGAATTGCTACGGAAATATGAGAAATAAATTCTGGCGGAGAGATCATCGAGGCTATTATGACCAGAATGAAATACGCATATTTTCTGAGTTTTACTAATTTATATGGATTCACAATGCCTAAAGTTGTTAAAAACATCGAGACAAGAGGCAATTCAAACGCTACACCAAAAGGTAAAGTCATATTTATTAAAAAACTAAAATATTTATCTGCCGTAAAAGAGGTTGTAAACATATCATTTCCTAATTTGATAAGAAAGCTCATAACATTTGGGAAAATAAAAAAATAACCAAATGCCAGCCCTCCAATAAAAAGAAAGAACAAGGCAGGAATATACGCTAATGTAACCTTCCTTTCCCCTGGCTTTAAAGCAGGTTTTACAAATAACCAGATTTGCCATGCAGCTATTGGGATTGTTCCAGTTACAGCAATAACAGTTGCGATATGAAAATAGATCCAGATAATATCGCTGGGGCCGAGAACCATTAATTTATAATCAAGATTGCCCATAAAAAAAACATATATTTCTTTGACATAAACCATTCCTAAAATAAAAAATAATATGAAAACAATTGCCGAAATAATTAATCTTTTTCGCAACTCATCAAGATGCTCCGTTAAATTAAGTTCTTTATCATCCATAGTGTTACTCCTGCCTAATAAATTGAGACATTCCATAAAAAATGCAAGATGCCCACTTTCCATCATGCATTTTTCATGGGCAATTTTATCAATTTTACATCTTCATTTTCTTAATAACCCAAAATGATTATAATGATAAAAAATCATTTAGAGCAGACTTATTTTGTTCCAGGTTGATACTTAACACTGCACCAACGTTGTTGAATTGCTTATTTGTATAAGACCCATCCACGGGAATACGCATTGTTTTTATGTCATTAGATTGATTAGTAAGCAAATCTTTTCCCAAAGACAATAAAGTAGGTGTATCCAAATTAGTATCAACATATGGGTTTATAACCCCTAACATTTTAGGAAGTTTTAAAATACTTCCTACGTTCATAGCTTGATCCTTCAACTTGCCTATGACTTCCTGTTGTCTTTGAACCCGGCCAAAGTCACTTAATTTATCATGTCTAAAACGTACATATCCTAATAGCTTGTCCCCATGCAAGGTTTGTTTTCCAGGTTCTATTGTCGTTCCTATTCCATACGACATTTTAGAAGGAACATCCACTTCGATTCCATCTGGTGCAATAATATCGGCAATCTTTGAGAACCCTTCAAAATCAACTATAGCGTAATAATTTAAATCAATATCAAAGTTTTCTTTAATGGTTTGTCGAAGGAGCTCTGGCCCGCCATATGCATATGCTGCGTTTATTTTTTGCTTTCCATGACCCGGAATATTAACATATGTATCTCTCATAATAGAAATCAACTTAGATTGATGAGTATCCTGGTCATAATGGGCAATCATAATGGAATCCGTTCTGGCATGCTCTTCCCCACGAGAATCGCTTCCCAAAAGGAGCACATTAATTCTTCCAAATTTCACATCTTCTCCTTGAAAAGCTTTCGCTTTTTTCGTATCATCTTTAAATTTCCCGCCCTCAGCAAGTGAAACTCCTTGTTTATATTGATAAGTTGCATAAGCACCCACACTGCCAATCATTAAGAGAAGAATTAAAAGAATAATCCTTGTCCACTTGACACGTTTTTTCCTACGTTGCATTCTTTCCATAGTACACCTTCCCGATTATTTTTATTTTGTAAATCCTATCAATTCCCATTAACAACCAATTATAGGAATTAAACAATTTCTTGAATTCACGATCACTGTTTAATTGTTAGTAAATTTGCAACAAGTTGAATGGCCATAGCATCATCAATATAACCGACTGGAAAAATGTAATCTGGAATAACATCCACTGTTACTATAAAATAGATTAGTGCACTTCCAGCAATTGCAAGCTCTCTTGGCGTTCCCTTATTTAAACGAAACCTCTCAAACATATCTTTTAGCTGGCTTATAAAAGGACCTAAACTGCCAATCTTTTTAAGCTTTTCACCAAAGCTTTTGAGAATACTTTCTTTTCCCTCTTCCGTTTGTGCATATTGTTCATAATTTGCTAACTGCCGTTCAACACTTGCTATGCTAAATTCAGAATCTATTAAATTAGAGGCTTCAAGTAACTTTTGAATACTTTCAACAGACATAGTGATATCAGATTGCTGAATTTCTTTTTTCTCTTCAACTGCAAAGCCTGCAGCGATAAATAATTCAGAGATGGGAACCCCTAAATAATCAGCAAACTTTTGTAAATGCTCCGGCTGCGCTTTTCGTTTACCATTTATGATCCGGGAGATTGTGGCTGTGTCAATACCAGTAAGTTCACTCAGCTTCCGCATGGATAAAGAACGTTCTTTTAGCAATTTCTTCAATAACAAACCAAGTTTGTTATCCCTTTTCTGTTCCGCCATTTTCGCTTTCATTCCTTTTTTACAATTCGTCGTATGAACATAGGAAACTATTAAAAACATAAAGAAAAATTTTCACAAAATTATGTACAGTTTCTCCAGTTCGGAAAAAAATGCTATTAGAAATATACATTTGCGTTGACAATTTGTCAACACGAATTTTTCCTTTGTCAAAATTAAATGATGGCTTTTCAATGTTTCAGCTTTTTTGTAAAGGCTATTAAACCAATATGTGCCCGTCAAATTGTTAAAAATATAAAAAGCCTCAGACTAATTTAACAAGTCTAAAGCTTAAGGGTGGGGATGACTCTTATAACCAGTTATATTTATGGAAATTAACTATCATCAAGTTTACCAGCCGCGGCTTGCACCGCCGCCACCCGAAGAGCCTCCTCCACCGCCTCGGCCACCACCTCCACCCCCTTTGCCATCGTCTCTAGACAGAATGGAAAGAACGAGATAGGTTAGGGCCCCTCCAAAAAATTTGAAATCAAGAAACACAAGAATAATGACCAAAAGAAAAATTAACCAACCTGGAATGCCGATTCCTTCATCCTCTCTTGGCTGGTCTCCTGCTTTACCATATTCGGCAAGAACCTCTTTTACCAGTACCCTATATGTTTCGACTACAGCTATATTGGGCTGCTCACTTTTTAGGTTGGGAATGGCGTATTTATCAAGAATTCTGCCTGCTTTTCCATCGGGAATCCTCCCTTCCAAACCATAGCCAACCTCAATCCTCAATTTTCGCTCGTTCATGGATAAGACGAGGAGCACACCATTGTTGTCCTTGCTGTTTCCAATTCCGTATTGCCGAAATGCTTCATTGGCATATTCTTCAATGGTTCTGTCGCCTATTGTTTGGACCGTTAAAACGACAACCTGCGCAGTTGTTTGGTCTTCAACCTTTCTTCCTAAGTTTTGTAATTCTTCTTTTTCCTTATCATTTAATATATGGGCAAAATCCTGGACGTAAATATCGCCAACTGGTTCTGGGATTTGGACATCCTCTGAAAATGCCTTTCCTGCAAAAAGGAAAATAGTCAAAAATACCAAAAGAAAGCTGATGGCCTTCTTTGCCTTCATTATCCATTGCCTCCTCCAAAATCAACCTTTGGAGCTTCAGAGGCCTTAGGATCTGCTTCAAAATATTCCTTTTCATCAAAACCTGTTATAGCTGCAATCATTACACCCGGAAAGCTTTTTACTTTTTTGTTATAAATCGCAACCTGGTCATTATAATCCTTGCGAGCAACGGCAATTCGATTTTCTGTTCCAGCCAATTCATCCATTAATTGTGTAAATTGACGATCTGCTTTTAGATTAGGATAGTTTTCAACAACAACAAGCAAACGGCTCAATGCGCCAGATAATTCGGCGTTAGCTGTGGCCTCTTCCTCCGGCGTTTTAGCACCGGCAAGTCTTGCACGTGCATCTGAAATAGAAGCGATGACTTCTTCTTCGTGGGCTGCATATCCTTTTACGGTATTTACTAAGTTGGGTACTAGGTCCAGTCTTCTCTGTAATTGATTTTCAATTTGAGCATAAGATTGATCGACGTTTTCTTCTAAATTAACAAAGTTATTATAACTGGACATTAACATAAATCCGAAAACAACGATGAACACTCCAATTATACCTAATCCAACAGAAACTTTTTTCATTTTCACAGCGCTCCCTTCCATACAGTATATAGCGCTTGAAAATAAATGCCTCTTTATAGGAATATTTTCACAAAACTGGACCTGCAGAATTGGCCAAGTGAATCGTAAAGCCCAGATGAGAAATACCTAGCCCTAAAGCATTTCACTGAAATATCCAAAGTATAATAATGATTAAGATCATAAAATGGATGTGATTTTGTTATGGAATGGAAACCTGATAGGTTATTAGTTTTAATTCTTCTTTATGTGATTCTTAGCGGGTTCATGTTCTGGCTGCCAATAATAAGAGGATTATTCGATGGACCAACATACACGTGGTCAGGATGGATGGGATTAGGCGGATCTGGAATAGGAGGGCAGTATTGGCTGTTATTGATTCTTGTTTCCTTAATGACTTCAATAGTTATTTTGGGGTGGAGAGGAGCTCAAAAACCATTTCATTGGTTATTGCTAACATGGTTTATTCTTTTAGTCATTGAGTCAGGTTCTTGGTTCTTTTCTTCAGAAAAGGTCCATTTTAAAGGGGATACCCTAGGACTCGATTTTTCTTTGGAAAAAATAATTTTTCCTTTCGATGTATTTTTTTTGGTTCTTACTTGCTTATGGATTATTCGTGATAAGAGGTCAACTTCTCCCTTCCAATCACCTTCTTGGAAAAGATTAAATCGTAATCTATTAATTGTATTTTTTTGCTTTTTCCCAATTCAATTAGTACTTCTTAGGTTTTTTGATAATAACAGGATATTTGACCAAATTGGAGTAATTCTGACTATATTTCAATGGATATTATTAAATTTATCGTTCTATCCATGGCAAAGTCGAAAACCACAGAAAAGCCCATCCAGACGTTCTTAAAAATTGGCTCTTTTCTAATATATTTCTGCTATAAGGATTCGCAAATAAAAGGGTTGAATTCGCAAACAGAACTCGTAAAATCGCAAATAAAAATACTGTATTCACAAATAAAACCTAAACATACCCCAAAAAAGTTTAATATTACTCTTTGTTACGTCGATTCTATAGAATGAAGCAACAATATTTACGAAAATAGCTTAAAAAAATAGTTATAGCCTATTGTAAAAAAATCAAAGAAGCTGATCTAAAAGCACGCAATATGCCTTTAAATCAGCTTCTTTACCTTATCTTATATGGCCATTTCCAGCCATTATATATTTGGTCGTCGTTAATTCAGCCAATCCCATCGGTCCGCGTGCATGCAGCTTTTGGGTAGAGATTCCAATTTCTGCACCGAGCCCAAGTGCCCCGCCGTCCGTAAATCTGGTAGAAGCATTATGATATATCGCAGCGGCATCCACTAAGTCCATAAACTTCTTAGCAGTTTTACAGTTTTCAGTAATAATAGCTTCCGAGTGTTTCGTTCCATATTTATCAATATGTTCAATCGCTTCTTCCACACTTGTGACCGTCTTAATGGCGAGATCCAAACTCAAGTATTCTGTCGCCCAATCCTCAACGTTTGCCAGTTCAGCACCAGGAATAACCGCCGCCGCTTTTTTATCAGCATGGACGGAAATATTGTGGTCTTTCAACGTTTTAATCAACGCCTGTTTATTGTGCTCCAGCCAGTCAAGATGGATAATTGCCGTTTCCACCGCGTTACATACAGCAGGTCGATCCGTTTTGGCATTCACCATTATGTTTAGCGCCTTTTCCACATCCGCTTCCCTGTCAATATATAGGTGACAGTTACCCACTCCTGTTTCTAAGATAGGTACTGTCGCTTCATTGACAACTGAATAAATGAGCGAAGCCCCACCTCTTGGAATTAACACATCTATATGCTCTTTCATCGTAAACAGCTGCTGAGTGGCGGTGCGGTCTGTACTCTCAATCAACTGAACCGCCTCTCTATGGATTGCCGTCTTATCCAGCGTTTCCTGAATCACTTTAAAAATAGCTTTATTTGAAAAAATGGCTGAGGAACCTCCCTTCAGGAGAATGGCATTTCCTGATTTCAAAGCAAGCCCTGTTGCATCAACAGTCACATTCGGCCGTGCCTCGTAAATCATACCGATCACACCTAAAGGGACACATACTTTTTTAACAAGAAGTCCATTATCAAGTGTCCACTTGGAAAGGGTATCGCCGACAGGATCTGGAAGCTTGGCGACTTCACGAAGTCCGCTAGTAAAATCAAAAACTCGTTCTCTTGTTAATGTAAGACGATCCAAATAGGCCTCGCTATACCCTTCGATTCTCCCGTATTTTATATCGATTTCATTAGCCTTCAATATGTCCTCCTCTTTCGCTTCTAGCTGATCTGCTAACAGATTGAGGGCTTGATTTTTTTCTTCTGTCGATAAGATACTTAGTCTTTTGGCCGCTTTTTTTGCCTTGATTGCCTGAATTTCAATTTTTGTTGAATCCTCTCTTAAAAGAACCATCGAATCCCTCCATTTTTTTTAAATATGATTGGGAAGATAAATACCCTTTCTTTTAACCTCCTGTTTTTGAAACCATTTCCCGTTTGATAAAATAGGTCCCCGTTGCTTCTTGATGGACGGCATCTTTTAATATATTAGGCGTTCCCGCTTTCCCTAAAAAGGAAAGGATTCCGGACGCCATGGCGATTTTAAAGGCATCAATTTTCGATTTCATTCCGCCTGTTCCAACCGAGCTTCCAGAGCCGCCGGCTGCTTCTTCGATTTTAATGGTAATTTCGTGAATGTGTTCCAACCTTACAGCGTGGCTTTTTTTGCGGGGATCTGCATTATACATCCCATCAATATCCGAAAGAATAATTAACATATCGGCATCGATTAGTCCTGCTATCTTGGCGGAAAGAACATCATTATTTCCAAACTTTAAGCGATTGACTGTCACCGTATCGTTTTCATTTATAATTGGAACAATTCCACGATTTAGCAGGACATTGATTGTATTTCTAGCATTGTTATGACGGTTTTCATCCGATAAATCCTCTCTAGTGATGAGAATTTGTGAAGCAACATAGCCGTGAGATAGAAAAAGCTCAGAATAGATTTCCATCAATAGACTCTGGCCAATCGAGGCGGATGCTTGCTTTTCCGGCAGAGCGCTCGGTGGTTCAGTAAAACCAAGTTTTCGATAGCCCGCTGCTACAGCACCAGATGAAACAAGCAGCACCTCGTGGCCTTCATCCTTTAATTGCACAACTTCTTCCACCAATTTTTCCAATTTCCTGCGGCTAATTTCACCACGAAGGCTTGTGAGTGAGCTGCTGCCAATTTTGACAACTACTCTCTTTTTAAAGCCTGAGGTCATCCAATCACTCCTATTTGGCGTCTTTAATAGTGGCTGTTCATTTCCTGAGAACGTTTTGCTGCTTCTTTAACGGCTTGCATAATAGCCCTTCCTCCGCCATGCTTCTCCAATGCCTCCAATCCGGCAGCCGTGGTACCATTCGGAGATGTCACTTTTTCTCTTAGCTCTGCCGGCGTATCCGTTTCCTGTATCATCATTTTGGCGGCACCCAAAATGGTTTGTGCACTTATTTGCTTAACTATAGCGGTATCAAGGCCGCACTCTTTTCCTGCCTTTTCCATATGTTCAATTAAGTAATAAAAATATGCAGGGCCACTCCCAGCGATCCCTGTAAAGATATCCATTTTATCTTCGTCAATTTGATAAACAGTACCCAAACATGATAATAATTCCCTCACGATTGTCATCACTTTTTTTGTGGCATGTTTACCGGGACAGATCGCCGTGGCCGATTCACCAATCATACTGGATGTATTGGGCATAACCCGAACAACAGGCTGCCCTTGTGGAAGATATCTCTCAATCGAGTTCGTGGGAATCCCTGCTGCAACTGATAGAATGATATGATTAGGTTTAAGCTTATTTGAAAGGTATTGTAATGAGGATTCTATGTCTTTGGGCTTCATGGCTAATATGAAGATGTCAATATGTTCAAAGGTTAACTCTTCTCGACTTATTCCCTTAATATCGTAAGTATTCTGGAGTTCCCGCAAACGTTTTTGATTCCTTCGGTTGGAAACCAGTATTTGTTTGGAAGGTATTTTGCCGGTATTAACAATACCTGCAATCATCGCCTCAGCCATAGAACCGGCTCCTAAAAAAACGACTGTTTGTTTGTTTAACATCCCATTCCTCCTTTTTAAGGGTGAAGATATTTTTCTTTTTTACTGGATTCCAAATTATAGATATAGTTGTACTCTTCCTCTAAATCACTTAAAGTCCATTCATATAGATGCTTATTATTCTTTTTATAAACACCTGATTGAACAAGCTGATCCATCAGAAATTGTCTTCTTTGCTTAACCACAGTTCTAAGTAAATTTTTCAAAACAGAAACCTCCCGTTTTTCAAAAAAAATAATAGTAATTAGTTGTCTTCTACATTTACGGCAATTGATGGAAGGCAGGGCGTTGTGTTAAGGATCAATCTCCCCCTTTCCCATAAATGCCATTATAAAGAGGCGTTTTTTAAGAATTTGTCGATTGGGCTCGCATTTATTAAGTCTTAAAGGAATCTTTATCTTTCTTTAATAAAAGAAAAATAGATGTATTATTTGAAAAAAGGATTCCGTATTTTCAAAGCGGCATTAAAGATATTTAAAATGAAAAAACCCGCCATTCTCCTAAATGGCGGGTAAAAAATTCATTTTCAATATAATTCTGATTAGTTGGCAGTCCTCAACATTCATCACTAAACTGGATAAACCGTTTTATGATCAGCTAGTATCATTAATTGATTTTCCTTAGGCAGGAACTTTATTTGGGCATCTGAGGAGTAAAACCAAGTCTTTTCCTTTTCTTTTGTTACGAATAAATTTAACTCATCTTGAAATTCCAACACCTTCGAAGCGGTTTCCTCATCGATAGGGAGCGATATCAGCCAATGATCCTCTTTTTCATCAATCGTGTAGGTTTCTGATTGACATAGCAATCGGCTGCCTATGGAATGGCGAATCATTAACATTAGAATTCACCTCCGGGTAAGTCAATTAATAAAAAGAAACTATCTTGACTTGCTTCAATCGTAATTTCCGGAAGATTTGTGATTCGGGCAGCATCCCTGGACTTTAAAATGTTATCATTATTAATTGATATTTCTCCCTCAATCGTAAAGACGTATATTCTCCTGCCTTCTTCCTGCCGAAAGGTCAGTGTCTCCTTCCCATCCAATCTGGATAAATAAAGGGTTAAATCCTGATGAATTTTAGCTACCCGCTCCGAACCGGTATGAGAGATAACTGGTAAGAACTGATTATGCATTTGCTCTAAGTCATATGAAATATCCTCATAGGAAGGCGTTAACTTCTTTTCATCCGGTGAAAACCATAGCTGCAGGAATTGGACTTCTTCCTGTTTTGACGCGTTAAATTCAGAATGAAGCACTCCGGTTCCAGCACTTATCCGCTGAATACTTCCAGTGCCGATGATTCCAGCGTTCCCTAAGTTGTCCTCATGCTTAAGCTGTCCCTTTAATACAATTGAGACAATTTCCGCTTCACGATGGGGATGAATGCCAAAACCCCGTCCCGGCTGGACTGTATCGTCGTTAAAGACACGAAGCGGGCCAAAGCGGATATTGGATGGGTCATAATATTCTCCAAAAGAAAAACTTAAATTACTCTCCAGCCAGTCATTTTTTACTGTATAGCGTGCACTTGCAGGGTAAAGCTGAATCAATTTCTGTCACTCCTCTGATGATAGTAAAATCATGAAAAAAAAGTTGGAAAATATAGCAGACTTTCATCCGCTATATGCTCCAACCCCCTTCATTAGCTATATAAGCTTGGCATATTTAGGAATACAAGTGATGACGTAAATGATAGTCTAATTTTTAACATTTGAAATCATCCTTAATTCGAGATAATTGTAATCGAAATAATTTTTATTGTCAAAAAAAGCAGTTGAACTTTTTTAAAAATTATTGATAAGTAATATCGGCGAATTTTATTCTTTTTCAAACACTTTGGTACTTCTTACTGTATCAATCGGCCGGACCAGTTTTTCAATTTGCTCGCGTTTCGATTCAAAAAATGGCGGTAATGATAGTTTTTCACCAAGTGTTTCATATGGTTCATCCCCCATAAATCCTGGTCCATCTGTTGCAATTTCAAACAGAATTTGCGGGGCAACATTCGTATATAAGGAACCAAAATAATAGCGTTCCACATAACCGGAATTCGGCAAGCGGAAGGATTGCATGCGTTTCGTCCATTCATCAATTTCAGCACGGTCTTCAACTCGGAACGCAGCATGGTGTACAGTTCCAAACCCTTGGCGTGCCCGGGGAAGAATGGCATTATACTCAACAATCACCTGTGCGCCATTCCCGCCTTCTCCTGTTTCAAACAAATGGTAAGAACCATCTTTATCAATTTCTTTAAAAAGTAATACCTCTTCCATAATTGCTTTAAAGTAATCGAAGTTGGAAACACGGACAAAGACCGGTCCTAATCCTGTAATGGCATGTTCTAATGGGATTGGTCCATTTTGCCAAGGTATACCTGCGGCAACACCTTGATTGTTCTCATCGGAAATCAATTGGTATTGCTGATCATCAAAATCAACAAAGGACAGTGTTTTCTTACCAAATTGCTCTTTGATTCCTGTATGTTCAATATTTAACCGGTTAAACCGGTTTAGCCAATAATCTAATGCAGTATCATTCGGTACACGAAAGGATGTTTTTGAAATCTCGTCTGTCCCATGAACCCCTTTTGGAATTCCTGGGAAGTCAAAGAATGTCATGTCCGTCCCTGGACCGCCTACATCATCTGCAAAAAATAAATGATATGTTTGAATATCGTCTTGGTTCACAGTTTTCTTTACTAAGCGCACCCCTAATACATATGTGAAGAATTCATAAATTTTTTCTGCGCTGCTTGTAATGGCTGTAACGTGATGTACACCCTTTAATTTGTTCATGTTTATTTCCTCCCAATTATTACTGTTTTTCTCTTTCTAGCAAAACCGGCTTATGACCTGGATCTATTGTAATCACCATATCTGCCATGCCAACAAACAAGCCATTATCAACCACACCGGGAATGTTGTTCAGGATACTTTCCAACTCTTGAGGCTTTATGATACTGGGAAATGAACAGTCAATGATAAAGTTGCCATTATCCGTTTGAAATGGCATTCCATTCGTTTGACGCAATTTAGTTTTCCCTTGTAATTCCCTTATATAATTCTCAGTCTGCACCGCCCCAAAAGGAACGACTTCGACAGGAAGCGGAAAGGCTCCCAATGTTTTCACCATTTTCGATGGGTCAGCCACTACAATAAATTTTTCCGCAGCCTTGGCTACGATTTTTTCCCGAACTAGGGCTCCGCCACCACCCTTAATGAGGTTCAGGTTAGAATCGAATTCATCGGCCCCATCTATTGCAATATCTATTTTCTTAACCTCGTCCATACTGGCTAATGGAATTTGTAATTTTTTTGCTAATTCTGCTGTTTGAACCGAGGTTGGGATTCCTTGAATGGAAAGCCCCGCTTCCACTAGCGCTCCAAGTTTCATAAGTGTAAAATAAACGGTTGAACCAGTTCCAAGCCCAACTACCATCCCATCTTTAACGAAATCAGCTGCTAGTTCTCCCACTATATTCTTTTCATTCAAGGTTTCCGCCTCCCTCTTCCTGGCCATTTTCGAATGCAGTAATTATTATTTAATTATTTCCTTCCGATACCAATTTGCGGCAGCATTTACCTCTTCTACCGTTAATTGATGTCCTCGATTCTCCCAGTGAAGCTCTACTTCTGCATTGGCGTTCTGTAATAACGATTGAAGTTCTGTAGATTCCATTGGTGAACAGATTGGATCATTCGTCCCAGCAGCTATAAACACGGACGTTCCGGTCAAATCAGGAAGCTCAATTCCTTTTCGCGGTACCATTGGATGATGAAGAATGGCAGCTTTTAAGGCATTTTGGTAATGAAATAATAAACTTGCCGCGATATTTGCTCCATTTGAGTAACCAATCGCAACGATATTGTTTCGGTCGAAACTATACTTTTCAGCAGCTTCATCCAGAAACTCATTTAGCTCTTTTGTTCGAAAAATAAGATCTTCTTCGTCAAAGACTCCTTCCGCTAGCCTTCTAAAGAATCGCGGCATACCATTTTCTAATACATTCCCTCGAACGCTTAAAACATTGGCTTCATCGTCAATCATGCCCGCAAGTGGCAGCAGGTCTAATTCATTGCCACCCGTTCCATGAAGCAATAAAAAGGTGGGTTTTGTTTGGTCTTGCCCTTTATTGAATACATGTTTCATCCTTGTTTTCCCTCCAGAATGTGGAACTATTTAGGTCTTTCAATTTCAAAAATGTCACCAATTTTGGCATAACTATTTCCCGCCAATCGGCTGACAGCAGTTAGTCCCCTTGGGTCTATTCTTCCATTTTCATAAATGCTGCTTTCAATATGATATTGAACAATTTTTCCGATAATCAAATCACACCCAGGAGAATCTTTTCCTCCCAATTCTATTGAATGCTCTAATAAACATTCCATCCTGACTTTCGCTTCCTTTACTCCCGGGACTGAAATTCTCACGCTTTCCACTGGAGTTAAATCCGTTAAGTCTATTTCACTTTGGTCAGGGGGAAGAGTCGCCGCTGTTTTGTTAACTTCTGCAACATTTTGTTCGTCAACGATATGGACCACAAATTCATTGGACTCCAGGATATTTCGCGCTGTGTCCTTTTGCCTCCCTGCTGAACGTTGAATGGATAAAGAAATCATTGGGGGGTTAGCTGACACAATATTAAAGTAGCTAAATGGTGCACCGTTCAACACCCCATCCTTCGAAATCGATGTGACAAACGCAATAGGCCTTGGGATAATGCTTCCTATCAAGAATTTATAATTTTCTCTTTCGCTAATTGTTGCAGGGTCAATCGAACGCATAGAAATCAGTCCCCTCGAGAAATTAGTCTAATGGCCTTACTTCAATTGGAATCAGCACTCGTTCTAGTTGTGCTCTATGTGGTTCATACTGGGAAGGCAGCATCAACTTTTCTCCCATTGTCGCTTGTGATTCATCATGCGCAAATCCTGGAGGATCCGTTGCAATTTCAAACAGAATTTTTCCATGCTCTCTAAAGTAAATTGCATTAAAGTAGTTTCTATCCTGTACTGGTGTTACCCCGTACCCATGGCGCTTTACATATTGCTTCCAATCTAATTGATCCTCATCATCCTTTGCCCGCCATGCAATGTGGTGTACGGTACCGACACCCATTTGCCCGAGTCCAATTGGAGTTAATTTCAGGTCAATAATATTACCGATTTCAGCTGTTGAACGATAACGGGCTAAATCGCCTTCTTTACCGACAAATTCGAGCCCCATTACCGTTTCTAACAATTCCGCTGTTTTATCAGGCTGTTCCGATAAAAGGGTTGCTCCGCCAAATCCTTTTATCGCCACTTCAGGTGTTACTCCCCCAAAGCTCCATGTATTAGCTTCCCCTTCTTCTCTTTCGACAATTTCCAAATGAAGTCCATGTGGATCATCGAATTCTAAATATTGCTCTCCAAAGCGTTCTATTTTTGTGAAAGGAATCTCGAACTTTTCTAATCGCAGTTCCCAAAATCCCATCGCTCCTTTAGGAACCACATATGATGTTACCCCAACTTGACCGTCTCCAATGATTCCTTGACGAGCACCTGGCCAAGGAAAGAAGGTTATGATAGTCCCTGGTTTTCCACCTTCATTTCCAAAATAAAGATGATAGGTCCCTGGATCATCAAAATTGACCGTTTTCTTTACCAAGCGCATCCCTAAAACGCCGGCATAGAAATCTACATTTTCCTGTGGATGTCCGACAATGGCTGTGATATGGTGTATACCCATTGTTTTCTTACTCATTTTTAAACACTCCCTTTTTCGTGAGATAATTAAATGAATTCGATACCTTAGTTTATTCCTAGTCCATTAATTAAAATCTTTTCATTTTAATTATAAATTAAGATTCTTAAATTCGAGATATTTTAGAATAAAAATGCATCTAATGCATATTGACCAGGGCCGATTAAAGCTACACCAATTGCAACAGCAAGCAAAGTCAGGTTAAATTCATATCCATTTGCTGTTGCCCATAATCCATTAGGAGCATGAACCTTGATAATCGCCATTGCCATCGTTCCTGCAATCAAAATTCCTGCAAGCGGGGTTAATAATCCTAAAGCAAACAATAATCCGCCGAAAAGCTCTGCCAAACCTGCTAGAATTGCCATGGTCACTCCTGGTTTTATGCCAATAGATTCAAACCAACCACCTGTGCCTTTCGGGCCGTAACCACCGAACCAACCAAACAATTTTTGCGCACCATGCCCTACAAATAGTAAACCAATTACCAAACGAATAATTAACAAACCAATATTTAACATTTTAAAAGCCTCCTAATTGTTTTTATCTCGGATTCGAGATATTTTAAAAAAAAATTAAAATCTACACTTTATCTCTTACTTTTTTTAAAAGCCGGACCAATGTTTCTTCCTCATCAGAATTTAATGAATCAAACATGGAATTCACGAATTCATGATATTTTGGCATGATTTCATCCATCAAAGCATTACCAGCATCCGTTAAGGTCACATGAATCACCCGGCGGTCATCCGGACAGGCATTTCTGCATAACAGACCTCTTTTTTCAAGCTTATCTATTACATAGGTCATCGAACCACTCGAGATTAATATGCAATTTCCGATTTGTTGAATGGTTTGTTTCCCTTTTTGATAAAGTACCTCCAGAACAGAAAACTCCGTAATACCAAGATTGTTTTTTGCGATTTCATCTTTAATGCGTTCATGAATAGCTTTTGATGTTTGCATTAATACTAGAAAGGGCAAATTCGAGCATTTCCTGTTCATTTCCTTCACCTCCTCCGAAATCTTGAATTAAATTATCTTGAATCTGAGATAATCATATTACTTAAATTTCTTTTTGTCAATAACCTTTTTTCGATTTTTGTTAATCAACTGGTTAACTTTCCAACTTACAGAATGATGCACGAGAACCGTCCCCGTGCATCATTCTGTAGATTCAGGACAGATTATCACTTAGAGGTGACATTATATGGACTTCCCCACAATTTATACAAATTTTTGGGATGCTGTCATAGCTGTTCCAGTTGTCATGATTTTAACACAGCTCTTGAAAGTATTTTTTAAAATTTCAAAAAAATATGTCCCTGTGGTCGCATTGGCACTTGGGTTGATATTTGCCATATTTATTAGCCACCATCACAGCTTAAAGGCAGGAATTTTTATGGGATGGTTTTATGGATATGCGGCAATCGGGAATTATGCTGCATTAAAAAATACAATATTAGTTTTTAGAAAAAACGCTTAGAAGCGGGCACGGCGGGAGGGTAACTTGTACTTTTTTAAATGAAACGATCACTCACCAAAGTGGCTCATCTTTTTCACTTAATATTAAAAATAATGGCATTGTAAACAGTACCAATAATATTATAGGAAGTTCTAATATTAGCATGGATGTTAAAGATAAATTAAACATTACCGTAAACGGAATAGTTATTATCGGGAATAAAGCCAATAAAGATGTGGCGTTTTTTGAAGACTTGCTTTGATATTGGATTTCTTCACAAAGATTGCATTTCATACTTTTGCGGAATGTTAATATTTTTTTTAATGAATCCAACCAAGACCATTTTTCTCTACAGTTTTGGCAAGTAGGCATTAGGTGGCTCCCCCCCCCTTTTTATCCTTTTAATACCTTATACGTTATTTTTTAATCCTAAGTTTCATTTTATTGGAAATTAACAACTTTCGGTAAAACTGCTTTACAGATTTTTAGGACAAATTCAACTACTAAATTACTCTACTATTAATGAATAATGATAGATTCTTGGTCATATAATAGTCTTAAAAAGGGAAAGAAGTGGTTCGTATGTCATTTTTTGCAGGAAAAATCTACTGTAATTTTTGTATGAAACCATTTAGAAGAAAGCCCGGCAATGGTCCAGGAAAGTGGGTATGTCAGGGAAATACGCATCATCATACTTGCAATCCAAATACCGTGGAAGAGAATTGGTTAAAATCCGTGATAGGAATGAGATTGTATTGGGACGAGAAGGATTATTTAGATAGATTGCTAGAGGAACAATTAAATCATATTGTTTTCGAAAGCAAGCATAGACTAGTAATTAAGTTCAACAATCCTATGATTGACGAAATCAGGCTTTTTGATGGAAATAATTACTATGGTTCAAACTTTAGGGTTTATGATTTGGGTTGGCAGTATGAAGATGTTTCATAATATAGATAACTGGCACCATTAAAACCTTTCTATCTGGTACTTTCTGGGGAGCCATCCATCCATTACAATTATTTTCATCTTAACAAATTGGAGGATGGAAAAATGAATGATTCTTTACAATTAACGTACAAAATCAATGTTCCAATCAGTGCAGAGGAGCTTTCTACAGTTTTTAAAGCATCCGGCATTAAGCGGCCTGTTGACGATTTACCTCGGCTGCAGCGGATGCTTGATCATGCTGATATTACAATTACGGCTTGGGTTGGTGAAAAACTGGCTGGAGTAGCCAGAGCTATTACCGATTACAACTATTGCTGCTATTTATCGGATTTAGCTGTAGACAAGACCTATCAAAAAATGGGGATAGGCAAGGAAATGGTCAGATTGTTGCAAGATCAAATTGGAGATGAAGTGACGCTCATCTTACTGGCCTCTCCGATTGCCATGGAATATTATCCGCGCATTGGGTTTGAGAGAATAGATAATGGATATATGATTGCACGGAATCGTTGAGCATATGTTTTTTCCATAACGCCCGGGACACCGTTTCTTCCTGTCTCCCGGGCGTTATGAGCCTTGCATAGCAGCGCCCCAACCCTCTAATAAAAGGAAAATCCATCTTTTACTTAAAAAATAGTACCACCAACACTAATAGAATGGATACACCCTGCCCTACAGCCAGCCCAATCAGCCATTTTTTAAATAGCTCTTCCTTCTTCGCAGTCGCATCCGCATTCAGTTTCCATTTCTCTTCCCATTGCTCCTGAAAATCTCTTTGGTCCTGCTGCTGTTTTAGGTTCCATTGCTTAACCTCGGCTAGCAGGCTGACTTCAACATTTTGCAGGTATTTAGAAATATCCGATACTCTTTCACTCATTGCCTCATATTTTATATTCGTGATGGAGGCCTGGTCGGTAATTCCCTGTGTAAATAGAACACTAATCTGCTCCTGCGATGACCGAATGGCCTCTAGGACCTTTTCGGTTTGCATTTCCATGAACTTATAATCATTGCGCTGCCGTTCTTTTAAATCCTCTAGCAGCTGTTCCGTCTTCGATAAATATTCTTGATATTGCTGATGCCACATGGCAATCTTTTTTTCCAATAGGGTTAACGTTTCATTAAAATGGTGCATCCTGCTGTCAAACAATTCCGACTGAGGAGCGATGATTTCTTCTTTTAGCTTGTCACTGATATCTAGAGGAAACTGACTCAGTGACTGCCGCATATTTTCAACAGACTCAAATACTTCCCCATTCAATTCGGCTATCGTTTGTTCCCGGTCTTTTAATAATGTCTTTAATTCATCATAAAAAAGAAGGTTATTGATTTTTTTTAACGATTGAATCGCTTCATTATATTTTTCATCCACGGTTCTGTTAGAAGTGCTCATTTCCAATAATCCTTTCTGCATGCTTTAAAATCATCAGGCTGTATTGATGATACAACCAGCGTTCCACGTCCGGCGTCTGCTCCCCAAACAATTTTGCCTGCCATTTTGAAACGGCTTCTACAAATTCTTCTTTTAAAAATTCATCCAGCTTTTGGAGCCGTTCTAATTCTTGGTTTTGTTCCCAGAGCGCCCTTGTAAATTGTTCTTCTAACGTTGCCAAGCTCAATTCCTTTTGCCGTTTTTGCTCTTGTAGTTCGGCTGCTTTTTCTGAGGCCATTTGATGCTGCTCCTTTTTGGCCGCAGACTGCAGCAAAAGATCTCTTTTTCCCATTTGCTTAACATGATTCAATTGGTTTATATAATACTCGTAAACTAACATGTTGTTTTCATTTAATGTATCTGCAACAATCCGATAATCCTCTTCAAAGTTTTTCAGGACTAAATACTGGTCAAGTCCCCGGCCATGCTTCAAGGAAAGGCTGGACGCCTGCGGATTGGATTGGAATACATAGCTTATGTCAGGAGCGGCATCGCGAAAAATTCGCGCTAATTTTCTTTCATTATCATCCAGCTGCTTTCGATAGAACTCCGCCATCTCCGCTTCTACCTCATTAAAGCCTTCTATCAGTCTGGTCGTTTTCCTATCCTTGAACACGACTTGATCTTTTTTCGGATCAAATTCAAATTTCATATTTAAAAAACAGTTGAATTTTTCCAATTGAATAGATTCTAACTCCAATAGCAGCCCTTCATAATGGGTTATTTCCTCTTGTAAATACTGGACAGCCTTGGTCAGATTCTGATAACCCAGCTCTTCTTCTTCAATGCGATCCTTTATAAGCTTTATTTCTTTTTCCAGCCTGTCCAGATCAAGATTGTTCTGTCTATGAATGCTTTTCATCTGCATTATTTGATATTCCGGTGTGAGTACTGTCTTGTCATCAAAGCACGTAAACTCTTCATTAAAGCGATCCATAGCTTTATGTAACCATTGATCCTTTTCTTCCTCGAGTCTAGCAAGCAAATCGATGCTCATGCTACATAACCTCTATTTGTTATTTTTAATAATAAAAACTCTCTATTACCATATTTAAGATGATATATACCATCTTACTATAATTTCTAGATTTTTCTAACCTTCCTGTCCAATTTTTTATAAAAATAAAATGCCAGGCATACTGAGGATGCCTGGCATAGTAAGGTTTTAACCCTTGAAATAAAATAAAGCAATTAAAAAAATGATTAAGCCTATTAAGAAAATGGGGCCAACACCGGAACTGTATACGACATAAATTTTAACGTGGATAATCACATTGATTATAAGAACAATCAATAAGATTAATAGCAAGAACATGACGATCAGCACATTATTATTCTTGTTCAAAATATCAGCCCTTTTCAGAAGCTTATGAGGGGAACGAATGCTTGTCCTCTTACATAAATATTTTCACTTTGGTGATTTTATGCTAAGAGTCCATTAAAGAATGACCCACTATTCACTTAGAAAAAACTGAATTGGTAACAATGGAATAAAACTACCATGGATTTTACTTAGTATTCCTGTTATATTAGTTATTGTCGCTTCTAAGCGAAGGACACATGGAATGGTGAGTAGTCGCGGTTCCTTTATAGGAGCTGAGGAAAGTCCAGGCTCGCACAGTGCTGAGATGCCTGTAGTGTTCGTGCCATCTGCAAGGGTGGGCAGCCAATCTTGATATTGGCTGACGGCGGTGAAATCATGCTAAGTCTCTAAGGATATGCTGAGAATAGCCTGAAAGTGCCACAGTGACGATGCTTTTCTGGAAACGGAAAAGGTGGAACGGGTAAACCCCACGAGCGAGCAACCCAAATTTTGGTCGGGGCACCATCCCGCGGGAAATGAACCTAACGGATGGATCAACCAATCGTTGATAGATAGATGACTACTGCTTCCTGTACGAGGCTTGACGCTGTTTGCAGTACGGAAGTACAAAACCTGGCTTACAGCCATTTCATGTGCAAATTTTAATAAGTTCTCTTAACAGGTAAAACTTGTGTTTTACCTGTTTTTATTTTTGGTTTATAAAACAGTCACTGACCCGCGGCTCCTTATTTCAAGTGGATCTTGTGCATCAACCGGTTGATTGACTTCGACCATTGGTGCCTTTGAATCTGCATCCGTTATGTCTTTGACGGGACTCATTTCTGCGGGTGTCCCCATATCATTCATCGCTTCAGGAAATTTGTTTTCTTTTTCCACTACTATCACCTCCACACTCTTATTATTCCGTTTTACCGTCCAAAAAATGAACCTGGAATAAAATTGATTGAGGGATATTTTAGAAAATGAAATCAAAAAATAAAAGGAGGAGTAAAAATTACTCCCCTTCTGCTACAACGATATTATACCCTTGTTGTTTCGGACCATTTTCGTATTCTTCGGCCGAAATTATGTAATATGTTTCGCCATCGTTATTCGTAATCACGACTTCACTAGGACTTTTATCTACCTTGGCATCCATAAGTTGATCGTATGGAGGACCTAGTAGTTCGGTTAAGTTGTTACTCAAGTAAGACACCTCCTATTGGAGTGATTCTAACAGAATTTTATGAAAAATAAAAGGAAAAATCACCAACTATGTTGAACCCTTTGCTTTAAAAAACCCTCCTTCTCTAAAATCCCCTTATATTCCATAACCTTTCATAATATATTTCTGTCAAATCAAGAACTTTTTCTAACAAAACAACATTAATTGTTTTATAATACAAAATAACAATTTTAAGTAGGTGATTAAAATGAGAGAGGTAACATTAATTCAAATTTTCAATCATCATATTGCAAAAAAATATTTAAGCCGGTCTGGAATTGTACATGCTATTGCTTGTGCCTATCATGCCTTTAAGTTGGCAAAAGAACGCGGCGTTTCTGTTGACCTGGCGACGAAAGCGGCATTGCTGCACGATATGGGGCATTACACTTGGTATCGCAATGGAAAATGGGATTATGATTTATATAAACAGAATGATATACATGCGATTAAGGGAGCGGAAAGAGCCCATAAATTGTTGATCCGGTTGGGAGAAAATCCGATTATAGCCAAAGAAATCGCACTGGCAGTTTTATTCCATACGGATTCTTATATGCCGGAAGGTTTTATCAACCGGACCCCGTTACAAGAAATCGTCAAATTAGCCGATGAGATGGATGAGGAAGAAGGCGGAATGCATCATTATCGAAAAATGGATCGAGATAGAGCCATAAAAATGATTGAGCGGTTAGACGAAATGGTTGAGGAGGAATTGAAAAGCAGTGAGTTATAAAATAGAGAAAGGCGATGCTTTCCGAAAACATCGCCCTTCTTGATAAAGTTTTTCTTTAAATAGGTTCGCTTCACTACCATTTACCCCAAATATTTATGGTACAACGCTTTAGCTTCCGAAATATCCTTAGTTCCGTGAACTAATGCCCTTCCATCTTTAAAAATCACTAGTCGATGAGCATTCTCAGAATAGGATAGAAGGTACGGGTTTCTCTGTACAGCTCCAGTTTGTTTCGCCAATATTTTTTCTAACGCTTCCAGGTCGCGCACCATTGGAACGGAGGGACGTATTTGAACCGAATCCCTTCCACAAAGTACTGCCGTTTTTGTTTGATTTTCAAAGGATAAATAAGGGTACGAGCGCTGAGGTCCGCAAGAAGGACAATCCTTCTTCTTCAATTTGTCTACTTGAATGGCACTATATTGGTTTTTCCATAAATCAAAGGAAACAAGTTTGTTTCTTAATGAATCCATATCCCCAACCAAGATTTTCAATGCTTCACTTATTTGAAAGGAGACAACCATGTTTACGGCTGGACTAATTATTCCTGCCGTGTCACAGGTTAACCCTCCCAGAGGAACTGTTTCAAGCAAACAAGAAAGGCAAGGCGTTTTTCCAGGAATGATCGTGTAGGAAATGCCGTAGCTTCCTACACAAGCACCGTAAATCCAGGGAACTCCGACTTTTTGCGAGACATCATTTATTATCATTCTTGTTTCAAAATTATCCGTTGCATCCATCACCAGATCTGCTTCTTTTGCCCAGTCTTCAAGCTCTAGGGCTGAAGCATCTGCAATGATGGCCTCAATGTTCACAGAAGAGTTTATCGCTATTAACCGATTTTTGGCCGCGATCGCTTTTGGAATTCTATTTTTCGCATGTTCCTCTGTAAATAACTGCTGCCGCTGTATATTGGACCACTCGACATAATCACGATCCACAATGGTGAGTTTGCCAATCCCAGCACGGACAAGTGCTTCAGCACTTGCAGATCCAAGTGCTCCAACTCCAATGATGAGTACATGTTTATTGGAAATTTGCTGCTGACCATCTTTTCCTATTGGAGAAAACAACTCTTGCCTAGAGTATCGATTATTCACCTGATACTCATTCCTTCCTTAGGGCTGCTGGCTGTCGCATATCTCTTTTTCTCGATTCTGCCCGCTTCATAACCCAGCCTTCCCGCTTCAATCGCCAATTTCATCGCTTTTGCCATTTTAACCGGATCCTTTGCAGCTGAAACCGCAGTATTTAACAGCACCGCATCAGCTCCTAATTCCATTGCATAAGCAGAATCAGCAGGCGATCCGATACCAGCATCGACAATGACAGGAACTACGGCTTGTTCAATAATAAACTGGAGGTTTACCGGATTGATAATCCCTTGACCAGAACCAATTGGCGACGCCCCTGGCATGACAGCATGACAGCCTGCTTCTTGAAGTTTCCGGGCTAGCACCACATCGTCCGATGTATAAGGGAGTACAATAAAGCCTTCCTTCACCAATTCTTCGGTGGCCTTTAGCGTTTCAATCGGGTCAGGAAGTAACGTTTTATCACAGCCGATCACTTCCACTTTAATCATGTCGCATAAGCCTGAAGCTTTCGCTAACTTAGCGATTCGGACAGCCTCTGCAGCTGTTTTCGCTCCTGCTGTATTCGGCAGCAGCGTATATTTATTGGTTTCTAGCTGCTCCAAAAAATTCGGCTGGCTGGCTTCAAAAATATTCATCCGTCTAACTGCAAATGTAAGGATTTCTGCTTCGGACACTTCGACCGCTTGCTTTTGGATGTCGAAGCTTGGATACTTCCCCGTTCCCAGCAACAAACGAGAGTGAAAGGATAATGGACCAATTTTTAACATATCAACCGCCTCCAACAAAATGAACTATTTCAATTCGGTCTTTATCTGCTAATCTAGTACTTTGGTGTTCTAACTTGGATAATATTCCACCATTTACTTCTACTACCACAACCTTATCGTGGATTTTATAATGCTTGAGAACATCTGAGACAAATATGATATTGTCTGGTATTTGGGTCCACTCGCCATTTAAGGTTACCTTCATGTTCTTACCTCCTATACCGAAAAATTTTTCAATACTTTGATATAATCTTTAACGGCTAAAATGGGGTCACGCGCTTCTAATACACCAGACATGACAGCAATCCCGTTTGCCCCCGCCTTGATTACCTGCCCAGTATTCTCTGGTGTTATTCCGCCAATGGCAATCACCGGAATATCCAGTTGAGTGAGCCTTGTCAATTCCCCAAGCCCATTTGGGGGCTTGCCCGGTTTTGATTGGGAGGGAAAAACATGCCCGTATAGGAGGTAGTCAGCACCCTTCTCCTTTGCATTTTGTCCTTCCTCGTAGGAGTGAATCGAGGTCCCGACCCTAAGTTGAGGAAAATGTTCTTTTACACAGTCTGAATCTAAACTATGATAGGCTAATTGAACTCCAAGGGCCATTGCCACGATTGCAACATCTACCCGATCGTTAATCACGATTTTTGCTGGAGGGACGTTTACATTTGTTAAAAGTTCGACTGCTTGAAAAAGTTCCTTTGCTGATTTTTGTTTTTCCCGCAAGTGTAGCGCAGTTACAAATGGATGAATATCCTTTGCTATTTCAGCCAACTGGTCGACCGACATTTTGCCATTGGATATAAGATGCAACTCTTTTTCTTTTAGACTAGTAAAAATACAAGTCCCCCCCCTTTGAGTGGATTTCGCTGGTCTAAGGAAACGCAAAACAGGCAAACCAAAAAGCCACTTCCTTTTGTAAGAAAGTGGCCGAAATTTAGAAATAAAAATTTTGCTCTCCAAAAATCCCGTTGTCCACTTCCCTACGCTGGCATTAACCAGATCAGGTTCATAGAGTCCCGAAGTCACACTTCAATCTCAGCCTTTTCAAAAAGGCACCTCTAGCGGATTTGATTCATATTCATTTGAACATATTACCTTATATGGATTTATGTTAACACATTAATCAGAAAAGTCAAACATTTCAAGTTGAAATATTTACTCGTACGTTCATCAAATTGCTTCGAATTTTTTCTCATGTACACCCTATTTTGAGACACGAGAACCGTCCCCATGCATCAAACTTTTATGCTATAATCACTTTAATATAGTGGAAAGCAGGCTGTATATGGATAAAAAAGTAGGCCAATTTCTAATTGAGAATGAACAAAAGTTTATACATTTTTGGGAAGAGCAAATTATTGTCCATCATTACCGGGATAATCCAGAGCTAATATTACAGAACGGTCATTTAATGTACCATCTCATAACAAATTCTATGTTAAATGGATTCTCGGAAGAAGATGTTAAGTTATTGGCGCACAAAGTAGCCCGGGAACGGGTCAAGGGCAATATCAATATTGGGGAGTTTGTTTATAATGTTAATCTGGGTAGGAGTATTATTATTAAATACTTAAACCTTTCCGGACTCATGCCCGAAGATCTTCAGGCAATTATTAACTTGGTCAATAAACAGTTCGATTTATTCTGTTATTTTGCTGTTTCTAAGTACACCGAAATCAAAGATAAGAAACTTCAAGAACAAAATTTATTTATTTCCCAAACACATAAGGACCGACTGGCGATTCTTGGCCAAATGTCTTCGAGCTTTGTCCATGAATTTCGCAACCCGCTTACTTCCGTTATGGGCTTTATAAAACTATTAAAACACGAGCATCCCACTCTACCGTATTTAGATGTCGTCAGCCAAGAATTAGATCAACTTAAGTTCAGAATTACTCAGTTCCTTCATACATCAAAACTGAACATGCTGGCAGAAAGCCAGAATGAAGACATTACCATCCATTTATTAATAGAAGAAGTGCTTGAATTCCTATATCCAAGCATCGTCGATGGTAATGTCCAAATTCATACTAATATTGATGCTGATATTTGTATTACTGGCGATAGGAATGAGTTAAAACAAGTTTTTCTAAACCTGCTAATAAATGCAGTTGACGCTGTGTGTGAAGAAGAAAATCTGCGAAAAATTGATATCCAAACAAATATAGATGATCACCAAATCAAAATTCGTATTTCTAATAATGGCCCCACTATCGATCCTGAGGCAGTACAATTAATTTTCGAACCATTCTTCACTACTAAGAAACTAGGCACCGGTATCGGCTTATTCGTTTGTAAGAATATTGTTGAGAAACATCACGGTGAAATAGAATGTATATCAGATAATCACTTAACTACCTTTCAACTTACATTTCCTATTAAACAGAATTAGAATTCAAAGCACCGCAAAGCGGTGCACAGATTGTCGAGAAAGTATATTTTTCTCGGCAATTTTTTATTTTATCAGAATCCGAAATTCATTTTTATGAAAAATTGTCCCTGCTAATGGGCCTGTTGATTTCCGCTCCAGGTGCTTCGCTTTCCGCGGGCGGTTCGGGGAGCCTCCTCGGCGCGTTCCGCTCCTGTGGGGTCTCCCCTGTCCCGTACTCCCGCAGGAGTCTGCGCACCTTCCGCTCCAATCAACAGGGAGATTATCAACCTAAAGAATTGCAACACACTTTTTCCAGTCTGAATAAGTGTGTTACAATCTTTTTCATGTTCTGGCAAGCTGCAGTAAGAAGGGTCTGCTCACTTGCTTTTTTTATCCCCCGTAACCGGCAATAGCGAAGCCCGTGCAGCTCTTTTGAGTCTGCGAAGCTTCGCTCAATTTTTTCCTTTCTAAATTTATAAAGCTCTTTTCCTGATTTAGATAAGCGATTTATTCTTACCTTCTCTTTGTGCTCCTCCCATACATGTCGGGTGACAACTTTCACTTTATTTTTTGATCGGGTGCATTGGGATAAAAACGGACAGCTTTCACATTTCTTTGAATCTGATTTGTATTCTCTATAGCCCTCTCGGGTTGTTGTCTTGTAGGGTAATTCTTGATTATTAGGACAAATATAAAGATCCCGTTCTTTGTCATATGTAAATTTCCATTTAAGGAATAAGCCGGTAGTAGGATGGAATCTACTATGGGCAATAACACCAAATATATTACTATCCGAAAGTCCCTTACAAATAGGATTAGTGAGATAGCCTGAATCTAAAGCAACAGCTTCAACCATAAAACCAAACCGTTGGACCTGACGGTCCAATCGATTCAGGTAAGGAACGGAATCATGAACATTACCGGGAGTGACATAGACATCAGTAATGATATTGAACTTCATGTCTGTAGTCCGATGATCAAGATAACAGAACATTTCCTGCTTATTTTCACGGGACATAAAACCACATTCAGGATCTGTTGTGCTTACCCGAATTTCTTTTGTCTCTTTCACTTCCTCTTTTTCCTTTAACGGCTTTTTTCCATGATTAATTCTATCCTCTTCTATAGCTTTATTAAGATCCTCAAGATATTCGCGAGTTTCAACTTCTACCTCTTCCTTTGTAAACTTATGATTATTGGCGTTTGCCTTTAAATGAGTAGAATCCGTAAATAAAACTCGTCCTCCAACCATTTTGTGGTTCATTGCCTGCAGAACAATCTCATCAAATATTTCCTGAAATATATCGGTATCAATTTCCGTATTGATAACTTTGAAACGATGTTGGCGATTCCAACTGATCGTAGAATGATGTTGAACCGGATCGTGGAATTTTAAACCTAAAAACCACCAGTAGGCAATGTTCATTTTAATTTCTCTTTCTAGTTGTCTTTCAGATCGAATACCAAAAAGGTATCCAATAAACATCATTTTAAAAAGAATTAGTGGATCAGATGGGCGGCCGTTATCCTCACTATAAAATGGACGAACTTTTTCTAAAAGAAATGAAAAATCTATATATTTATCAATCAAGAGAAGAAGGTGGTTGTCTGGAACTAATTCATCGATAGAAACAAATTCGTATTCACTTTGGCTAGACTCTTTTGGCTTTAACATTGATTTCACCACTTATTTTATTATTTATTGGTTGAGTTGCAGGTCTTTTTATTAACACCTGTTGATTTGCGCGGAAGGCACGAAGACTCCTGCGGGAGTACGGGGCAGGGGGAGACCCCACAGGCGCTTGCGCCGAGGAGGCTCCCCGGCACGCCCGCGGAAAGCGAAGTGCCTGGAGCGCAAATCAACAGACATGTTGAAAAATCTATGTATTAATAATATTATAACAAATTAACGCGGTGAATTGTTAAAGAATGCGAATAAAAATAGAGGCTGCCGAGGGTTTCTCGACAGCCTGAGCACCGCAAAAGCGGTGCATTCTTTAATTAATAGTTTTCAAATTGTAATAACTACCTTACCTTGAGCATGACCTTGTTCAAAACACTTGAATGCTTCCTTAATTTCACTTAATTTGAAATTTTTATAAATAACTGTGCGATTTTTCCAGCCTCGATAATTAAGAACATCGGGAGTGCAGTACTTTGTGTACACAACTGCATTCATTACCCCACCTCAATTCCGTTATAATCATGCATATGACTTGAGTATTACGAATTAGACCAATAGTCATAATACGTGACAAATCCTTTGTCTTAATAGGTTTGCTTCTGTATACTCAAAACCATAGTAGGTATTTGTTCGAGGAACGTTTTCTGCCAGCTTTTCCTTAAATACTAAAAGCCGAGGAGTGATGATGTGATAATTCGTGTTTACGAGAAATTGGAGGCGGCCCTTCTGGATTGGGAAATGATGAAGAACGCTTTAGAGGATGAAAGCGAAGAATGTGCCGAACGGTTTGAAAGACATTTTTATGAGTTTATTGACGAATTAAAGATTTGGTATCAGCAGTTGGATCAACCACCAGCCACTATCGATGATGCAGAAAATCTTCCTGAAATCAGTGAGATGATCGAGCGTTTACCCGCACCGCTCCAACTCAACTTTTTAACAGAATTGGAGTTAATTGTTGAAGGAGAAGATCAAGTCCGCTACGATTGACCTCCAACAATCCTCACATGGATAAAGGCTTTGCTCATTTTTCCAGCAAAGCCCCATTGTTCAAAGTATTCTATTCTTCCATTCGCTTATTAAATTTATTATTTGCATTAAATTCATATTTTTCATAGGTTCCACTAGAATTCTGTGATAATTATGAAAATAATGTTATAAATGTTCACAATATGTTCACATTTTTCTCTCAGTGGTAAGATTCGTGTTGAAAGCGTCTTCAACATATTTACAAGGGGGAAAATACATGGTATCGAATACTAGATTCAGAAAATTGGGCAGCCTTTTTGCCAGCGCAGCATTGATTTTCAGCTTGGCTGCATGTAGTGGATCATCAACTTCATCAAAAGAAAGCAAGGATAACAGTAACAAAGCATATCCTGAAAAGCCAATTGTTGTTACTGCCCCTTCTGGTGCCGGCGGTGGTCTTGATACAACTGCCCGTGCTCTCTCTAAAGTTTTGCAGGAAACAGGCCTATCTAAAACAGCTTTGTCTGTTGAAAACAAACCTGGCGGAGGACAAGCCGTAGGTCTTGCTGATTTTGTCGGCCAAGATTCTAAAGATCCTTATCGACTCTATCTTCCATCTGTTCCATTGTTAATCAACAATCTTAAAAAGGAAGGAAACAGCCCTTACTCCTATAGGGACCTAACTCCATTAGCACAATTAACAAAAGACTATGGAGCGATTGTTGTCCCCGCAGATTCAAAATATAAGGACCTGAAGTCACTCTTTGAAGATTTAAAGAAAAACCCTAGCAGTCTGACATTGGCCGGCGGCTCGGCGCCTGGTTCACAGGATCATTTAGTGGCGATGCTCCCTGCTGTAAAAGCAGGTGTGGATGCGACCAAGATCAAATATGTGTCCTATGACGGAGGTGGAGAAGCAATGACCGCGTTAATCGGAGGGAACGCAGATGTTCTTGCCACTGATATTTCTGGAACGGGGGAATATCTAAAGGCCGGGAGAGTCAGAGTGCTCGGTGTCTCCTCTCCTCAGAGATTAAAAGGACTTTATGCGGATATCCCTACTTATAAGGAAGAAGGAATAGACGCTGAGTTTACGATCTGGCGCGGACTTTTCGGCCCTAAAGACATGCCTGATTATGCTGTGGACTACTGGAATAAAACATTAACTAAAATGAGCCAAACTTCTGAATGGAAACAAGTATTAGAAACCAATGGATGGGAAGATGGCTATAAGAATTCCAGTGATTTTGCTGCCTTCTTAAAGGAACAGGAAAAGTTAGTTAAAGAGATCTTAACCTCACTAAATATGGTAAAATAGATAATTATTGGGGTTTTACTTTTAAGAGAGCTCTATGTGCGGGAAAAGATCGACTATTCCCGCCTTTTCAATTTTGTTAAGGAGGAAGAACCAGTGAAGGAACAATCGGATCAGGTAAAAAAAACAGTGCAGAAACAATTTGGAACCAATGCCGATAAATATGTCACCAGCAGCACACATTCAAAAGGGGCTGACCTTTTGCTTTTACCTAAGTGGCTCGAGCTGCCTTCTGATGCGACGGTTTTAGATATTGCAACTGGAGGCGGCCATGCGGCCAAAGCACTTGCCCCTCATGGAGCATATGTATTTGCAACCGATTTAACATACGACATGCTTAATAATACTAGGTCTCATTTAGCGGATTCCGGGCCTAATATTTTCTTTGTAACTGCAGACGCAGAAGCTCTGCCCTTTTTAGACCAAACCTTTGATGCAGCAGTTTGCCGTATTGCTGCCCATCACTTCCCAAACCCGGACATCTTTGTTAGGGAGGCTGCAAGAGTATTAAAACCGGGCGGAAAGTTCGTCCTTATTGATAATGTCTCTCCTGCTGATAAGGAATTAGATGAGTTTGTGAATCATTTGGAAAAAACGAGGGATAACAGCCACGTACGAAGCTACTCCTTAAACGAATGGGAAACATGGTTTAAACAAGCGGGATTTAAAAAAATTCAAGAAAATCTCCGTAAAAAAAGGTTTGATTATAAAGAATGGGTAGTGCGGACAACTTCTTCTGAGGAGCAGGTAAAGGAAGTTGATCAGTATCTACTATCCGCTAACGACAATATTAAACATTATTTTTCTATTAAATATTCAGAGAACACTATAGATTCCTTTGAAATTGATGAATGGATGGTAATGCTTGAAAAAAGTGAATAAGTTAAAAGAACCCGATTAAGGCTTACTCTGCCTAATCGGGTTTTTTGTTAATAGATAAGTTTTGGCAAAGAAAAAATGACCAGATTACTTCCTCCTATATCTCCTTTCAGGACGCCCTATAGTCCCGTAGATGACTTCCACTTCTAATTCATTGATTGAAACCAAATACTCAAGATATCTTCTGCCAGTAGAATGGCTGGCTCCAATCATTTTTGAAAATTCTTCTGCATTGATGTTTTCATTTATTTCCCCTATTTGCTGCCTCACTTTTTTTAATGTATGTTTGTCAATGCCCTTTGGCAGTAATCCAGGTAATTCCTCCCGGGTAAAAGGCTCTTCCCGTGTTTTTTTTACCCTAAAAAAATCATTCACATCTTCCTGTTCGACAATGGTTAAATTCACTAGTTTTTCTCTAGTTTCCTTGAATTGTTCCATAGCCTCAAAAAACTTGTTTATCATAATAGGTTTAAGTATGTAACTGAATGCTCCTCCCCTGATGGCTTCACTTACAGTACCAACATCATTAGCAGCTGTAATCATAATGACGTCCACGCTTCTCAGTTTCTTTCTAATCTCCCATAATAAATCAATCCCATTTATGTCAGGTAGAAAAACATCTAGCAAAATGAGGTCGGGAGTAAAAATATTAAGCATATCAAGTGCCTGTCTCCCTGTATTTGCAATGGCAACTACTAGAAAACCTTCTGCTTTATCAGTAAATTTTTCATAGATTTTTGCAGCTGTTTCATCATCTTCTACAATCATTACTTTGATTAGCCCCTCATTCATTTATAACACCCCTCTCATAGTTGCCTTTTGGTAGAACGATGGTAAATCGAGCCCCGCCTGAATCACTAATGGAAATAAAAATCTCCCCATCCAGTTGATTTAACGCATTATTAACAATGGCTAGTCCCAAGCCGTGATTTTCTCCTTCTTTTGTCGTAAATCCTTGATTAAAAATCAGATCCTGCCATTCTTCCGGAATACCGTTGCCATTGTCTTCTATATCAAAAATGATATCGCTTCCAATATCTGTGAACGAAACTTTCACAGAAGCCCCATAAGAATGTGCCCGTACGGCTGCCTCCATGGCATTATCTATCAGATTACCAAGTATCGAAACCAATAGTTTCGTATTCAATGCAGCAGGGATACTCTCCAGGTTGCTGTCTTTATCGATTTCTAAATCAACCTTCAATTCCTTTGATCGATTTATTTTTCCGAGTAAACATGCTGCAATAAAAGGATCTTTAACCGAAGAAGTTAAGAAAACCACAATATCCTGGCGTTCTTTAACTTCGTCTGAAATAAGGTTCCTTGCCTCTTCATACTGTTCAAGGGTAATCAATCCGTAAATAGTATTTAATTTATTTAGATACTCATGATTTTGGGAACGAATATGGTCTGAAACATTTTGAACTTTAGAAACTTCATCGATAATTTCCTCTATTTCAGATACAGGGCGAATTGTTAATACCGCTCCCCGTGTTCTTTGTTTCTCTAGTATGGGGGAGGCGTCTACTAAATAGAGCTGATCGCCGAAGATTATTTTGTGATTTAAGGTATTTTGTTGTTTTTCCATTACCGATTCTATCAGCGCGTTTAAACGGCTATGCTCGATTCTCATCCCCTTCTCAAGGCGACCGTGTTTCAGCAGCTCTCTTGCCCGTTTATTGATAGAGGTTACTTCACCGTCTTTATTGACTGCAACGGTAGCATCTTTAATAGATTCTAAGGTCGCTTCTTTTTCTTCAAACAAATAGGTTATTTCTTCTGGCTCGAGGTTAAAAATTAATTTTTTTATCCTCTTTGAAATAATGACAGCCCCTGCTACCCCAACTAACAAAATAAAAATGGCAGACTGAAGTAACTTAATCCGGTAGCTATGTATTTTCCCCTCAACTTCAGAGGTTAAGAAACCAACTGACGATACGCCGATTATTTCTCCGTCCTCATTATAAATAGGGGTTTTTGCTTTGATTGCCTTTCCTGAAATGCCAGTTCCTTCGTATATAATCGAAGCGCTATTTTCAAATACTTGTTTGTTGCTGGTACCCATGGGTTTTCCAATATATTTTGTGATATGGTGAGAATACCGTATATTTTCTTTATTCCCAATTACGACATAGCCGGCACCTGTGGCTTTACGTATTTCTTCTGCAATAGGCTGGATGGTTAAAGAAGGATTCGAATCCTTAAAAGCATTGATAATTTGTCCCTTTTGAGCTGTCATCTTTGCTACCGCCATAGCCTGGTTTCCTAATGAAGTTTTAATCATATCATCAATCATAGAGGAAAAGAGGGCACTTACGGATACAATCATGATTAGAATTATAATAGAAATAAACACAATCATTTGTGTTAGGAGCCGTGGCTTTTTCAATCTTTTGCCCAATCATTTCCCCTCGCTTATATACATGATGTAATTGTTTTAATTATATAACAATTATGATAATTACAAGTAAATATGTAAACTTCTTCTGAAAAATAAAAAAAGAGAAGGCACTCCTTCTCTCTTTACATTTTATAATGATGTCCTATTTATTTTAGCTGAACTCTCTTTCGTTCAGGATTACCTTTTAATATCATGCATGTACTAGTAGAATGCCCCACTAGACTCCCTTTTTCATCATATACATGACATTCCAGCAATCCCACTGTAGAGCCTTTCTTAATGAGTTTCCCTTCTGCACGAAGCTTCGATTTAAAAATTGGTTTAAGGAAATTAAATTTAATTTCGACTGTCGTAAATAATTCGTCGTCGGCCAGCGTTGTGACAAAAGCATATCCCATCGCAGCATCCGCAATGTCACACAGAATCCCGCCGTGCAGTGTCCCCATTGGGTTATGTAACCGTTCAGAAGCTTCCATTTCAATCACAACTCTGCCTTCTTCCACCTCTACCACTTGAAACCCAAGGACTTCCGCAACCGGTGCAATAGGTACTTCACCAGTTATCATTTTCTTCATACCTTCTAAGCGACTCATAATATTCACCTTCCAAAATTATTTTTATGATCAGATTCTATTAAACTTGAATATTGATTTCTCCTTTATGGGCCCGCTTTCCATACCAGATTAGTATAGAGATTGATCCCAGAAGAACGACAATTAACAGCAAATAGATATTCTGAAATCCGGTAATGAGTGGTTTATTCGTTTGCCAGCTGATTAATACACCACATACTGCGACAGCTAACGATCCTCCGAAGAATTGGCTAAGTTGGCTTAAGCCCATTCCAGAACCGATTTGGTCTTTGGCCAATATTCGCGAAACTTCATTCGACAAAGCGGATAATACCGTTGAAAGAGCAGGGGCGAATATGATATAGCCGATCATGACGATGTAAGGCGATACCTGAACCAGCAGCGTCATCAAAATCATACTTGCAGCCAGGAAAAAATGCCCGATTATGAGGAAGCGGTAATTTCCATACTGGTCAATCCAGCGGCCAACTTTCCTGATTAATAGAGCAGCTAACAGTGAGCCAGGACACATCATCAGCCCAACGGTGCCAGCAGACATATGAAACCAATCGGCCAACAGTAGGGGCATCATAAAAATCATTGACATATTCAGTATAAATGCACAAAAACTAACAACCAGGAGTTTGCGGTAACCATGATGATGAAACAAGTTGGGGGGTACAAATGGATTTTTTACCTTGCGTAAGTGCCAAATGTTCGCTACGAGTGCACCGAAGCTAAGCAGCAGGAACCATATGGATAATTGCATGACGCTAATCAATATTGATACCACAACAATGGCTGTAAGGGCGGCACCAGGGATATCAAAGTTGAATTCTGTATGGATTTCTTGTGGCAGCAGCCTCCACAGGACCGGAACCAAAGGTATGACCAGGCTGGTGATTAGAAACAGTCCATTCCAGCCCATAAACTGTGTAATCACTCCACCAATCACGGGTCCTAACGCAAAAGCCAAAGAAGACCCGGAGGCGATAATGGTAATGGCCCGTCCACGGCGCTCGAACGGCACGTAACGGCTTGCCAGGACAATACCTAATCCCGGCACGGCACCGGCACCACTTGCCTGAACCAAACGGGCAGCCATTAGAATCCCGAAACTATGTGCGAAAAAACCCATTACGGATGCCGCGCCAAGCAGGGTCAAACCAACAAACAGCAGCTTTCGGATTGACACATAATCGGATAATCGGCTAAAGATGACAGTGGACAAAGCAAACACAATGGAATACCCCGAGACAATCCAGGAACCCTCACCGGCAGATATGTGCAGCTCGTGTATGATGGTTGGGAGGGCAACGTTAAACATTGTTGTGTTCATAAGGACCAAAAACGAGCCAATTGCCCATAAGGGTATAATAATTCTATCGTTCAAGTTGTCACCATCCTTTGCGAATAGTCTTTTTCCTGCATTACTTATTCTTGATGCCAATATCATAAAGTATTTTTTTAAATTGTTGAATCTCTACATCACTTAAATCTGACATCACTTCTTCATTCATCTCATCCATTTTCTGACATAATGGAACCTCCATCGACCTCCCTTTATCTGTTAGAAAAACTAGCTTGTTTCGCCGATCATTCGGATCAACACGTCGATCAATAAACCCGTTTTGTTCCAAGCGGTCGATGATCCCTGTGATGGTTGCGCTGTCTAATTGAAGTCTTTCGGCTAATTCAAAACCAAATTGTCCATCCTTTCTCCACAGCTGACGAAGCAGTGCATATTGAACAGGTGTCACACCGTAGGATGATAGTTTGGATTTACTCACTTGGTTCACCTTTTGCAATGCTTTTCCTAGTAGAAAATGAACACAGATATCGACTTTTTCCATAATCCACCTCCATTATTACTATTTCGAACTTTCTGATTAGTAAGAATATAACACATTCAAATTCATTTGTATACAAGTGATTTGTATGCAAGTAATTCAGCAGTTTTCTATTTCAAGGATTTTTTAATTTATAGAGAAATTTACTAAGAAGTTTTCTCAACAAAATAAATAGATGTCTCAAAATTAATAATGAGACATCCTCTTAATTAATAGTCTATAAAATTGTTAAACGACTTACTTTATATTGATCTAGTTTGTATTTATCTTTTTATTTTTCCATTTATAAAGGGCATAGCATATGGTGAAAACCACGGCTATGATAATGACAGGTGTAACATATGGACTTGCAGCCTTGTTAATTTGGTTCCATTTTGATCCCAGTGTCATCCCTAAATAAAGAAAAAGTATCGTCCATGGAATAATCGCTGCCGTAGTATAAATGCTAAACCGCGCAAATGACATCCGGGCAATACCTGCAGGAATGGAAATGGCATGTCTCACGACAGGGATGAAGCGTGCTGTAAAGATAACTCCTGACCCATATTTTAGGAACCATTGTTGAGCGACATCTAAATGATAAGATTTAATCAACAAATACTTTCCATATTTATCTAGAATAGGTCTCCCGCCATACTTGCCCAACCAATATAAAAACCATTGAGCAATGATACCTCCAATTGTCCCGGCAACTACCGCTCCTATGAGTGAGAGCTTTCCAACAGAAATTAAATACCCCCCATAGGCTAATACAATTTCACTGGGAATTACCTCTACCATTAAACCAAGAGTAATTCCAAAATAACCTAGACCTGAAAGCAAATCAAAGATGGATTGGATAAAATGTGACATATAATACCTACCTTTTTTTAAGAAAGTGATGCTTCCTTATTCTGATTTTTTCTGTCCACTCTCATCTATTCTTGTTTTGGTTAGGTAGATGACCAAGCAAAGAATGATAACCAGGAAGATTGCGCTCGTTCCTGTAGTACCTAATCCGAGTCCGCCGTGCTTATGTGATTGTGACAAAAAGTCACCAAGAGAGGCACCGAAAGGGCGTGTCAAAATATAGGCAAGCCAGAAGGCTAACACAGCATTTAACTTGAAGAAATAGTACGCAACAGTTATTAGCGCAATCATTGCTGCAAATATCAGTCCAGAATTAAAGTAACCTAAATTCATATCCTCTGATAAAAGATCACCGGCAGCTGTACCTAAAGCAAAGGTAAACAGAATCGTCAACCAATAAAAGGCTTCTCGCTTCGTCGTAAAGATAGAGTGAATTGATAGAGTCCTTTCACTAACGAACCAAACGGTAAAGGTTAAGATCAACAAGATAGCGAAGCTGATGGTGGACGTTTGTAAAGGAACTCCTAAGTTATCCGTAAGATTATCGGTCACCAGAGTCCCTACCACGCTGATTAGCACCACCACTAGCCAGTATATCGCCGGCACATATCTGCTGGATTTAAACTGAAATAACAAAGTGATGACCAATAAAACAGTCATGACTAACGTCGTATTTGTCAAACCCCAGTGCAAATTAAAGTTTAGGAAATCCGCTGCTGTCTCTCCAACTGTTGTAGCCATAATTTTAATAATCCAAAAGAATATCGTGACCTGTGGAACCTTATTCAACATCTCACTGCTTAACGATGAACTTTCCATACTAATTTTTTTCAAGTGTTTCACTCCTGTTCTAATTTATATTAATTACCGGAATCGCCTAAAAATCAGAAGCTATGATTTCCTTTTAACAAACTATACTTGTCTACAATTCATCGATTCTTACACAGGATTTACCCTGAGATGATAGTTCTTTAAAAACATCTTTTAATGCATCAATTGTATTGGCCGGAGCATCTTGATCTGCTCCAAACGTTTCCCCACAATCGTGCAGAAGAACGACATCCCCATTCTTTATATCCCGTATCAATCTAGTTTTAATCTTCTCGCTGCCGCCTTTACTGCGCCAGTCTTCTGCCATTACTGACCAGTGGATCATTTTATACTTTTTCATTAGGAAAAAATCAAATAAGTTTAATAATCCCCATGGCGGACGATAATAAATTGGACGTTCCCCGGTAATGTTTTCAATGATGGCAGCAGTCTTCCCTAATTGCTTCCGGATTGTCCATGGACCCATCACCCAGTTGGATTTATGAACGTAATTGTGCATTCCGATTAAATGCCCTTCTTCATGCATTCTCGCAATTAACTCCGGGTATTTTTCCGCTTTAGAACCAAGGACAAAAAATGTTGCTTTGATATTATATTTTTTTAACAAATCCAATAACTGCGGAGTGAAAATACGATTTGGACCGTCATCGAAAGTAAATGCGATCTTTTCTGAAGTCTCTTTCCGTTTTAATACTCCAATGCTAAAACCGGCAGAAAGAATAAATGGAATTAACCAGTACAGTGCTAATATGAAACAAAGCAGAAGAATAATCTTAACCATTCTTTGTTTTCTCCTTTCTATTAAGTTTTACAGAAAAAGCCTTAATCCATTTTTCTCCTTAGAACGATACTTAAGATAGATGACAAGATAAAAAATCCACCGCCCACAATAAACGGAAGGAATCTTCCGTAACGAACGCCAGCAAATAGGCAGCTAACTGATATGGTATAAGGCAATATCCCTAAGGCCGTCGTCCATAGAAATCCCTTTTTACTCACGCCCAATATACCTGCTGCATAATTGATGAAATGATACGGGACCAATGGAACGAAACGGATCAACAAAAGCCCTATATCGCCTCGTTTTCGCAGCCATCGGTCGATTTTTTCCAGATATGGTTTAGCCATTGGTTCAATGATTGGACGTGCAATCCAATCAGAAAGATAATACGCAAGGACGGCACCTGCTATCCCGCCAATCCAAGAATAGAATCCACCTGCAAATGGTCCATATATCTCGATAAGGAAAAGGGAGACAAATTCCCCTGGTGCCGGTATTACATTGACAACTGTTTGGATCAAAATACCTAAAATGACACCAAAAACACCTAGATGCCGGATGGATTCAAGCCATACTTTAGCAGCGCCTGTATGAAGAAAATACAAATATAACCCTGTTAGAAGTAAGAAAATCATCAAACTTCCTATTGATAGAGAGCGGGCTCTCGATTGTTTTATTTTGGATGTCGACATCATAATAGTTTCCATATTTCACCTTCCTCTTGACTCATACCCCAAAAGAATACATATGGTCATCAAGACTGATATGGGTCCCTTTTGTATCGAGAATGATTTCGACTGATGCAATCGAAGATTCTTTTGGATGAAATTGTTTCGAACTCTCCCTCATCTGATGAAGCAATTTTGGAGTGTTCAACAATTTGGATAATTGATTGGTTAAATCCCGATCCGTTTTGGCTTGAACTGCCACCCCCGAACGGACTAGAAATTTTGCGTTATCCTGTTCTTGACCGGGAATCGGTTTATAAAGAAGCATTGGCAGCTCCATAGCAATCGCCTCAAAAGTAGTGACGCCGCCTGGTTTCGTTATCATGAGATCAGAAATAGCCATCAACTCATGAACGTAATCGATATAACCAGTGAGTTGAATGCGATGCTTGGAATTCTTCAGCTTTTCCTTCAATTGCAAGCGAAGTTTCTCATTATGTCCGCAAACTATAATCAATTGAATTGGCTGCGGTAATGCATCAAACTCCTGGATGGTGGAACTCCCATCACCAATCATACCGCAGCCTCCTCCCATCACTAATACTGTGGGCATTTGAGGATCTAAGCCATATTTCTCGCAAATTTCTTCCCGTTTAAAGGTTTGCGAGAATTGCTGGCGAATGGGAATCCCTGTATGGGCGATTCGTTTCTTTTCAACACCTAAGCTAATCAAAGCATCACGAACCAACTTGGAGCCAACGATATATTGATCCGTGTAAGGATAAATCCAGCAGCTATGATCGGTATGGTCGGTGATGGTTGTAACGGTAGGAATATCTGTTAATCCAAAAGATTTTAATTTCGACATCACAGCAGCAGCCAACGGAAAGGTACTGACAACGACTGTCGGCTCCACTTCTTCAAGTAATTTTTTCATCCTTCCCAGCCCTGTAGACAAAATCGTCTTCATCATCTTAGAAAAAGTGTTCACTCTACGTGTTTTTTGATAAATATAGCCATAAACCTGAGGGAATTTTTTCACCCCTTGAAGGTAGATAAAACGGCTTACCTGATTTGAATAAGGATGGACCCATTCCATAAAATCAAAAACAACCGGTTCCAAGTCAGGGAAACGAATTTGTATCGCTTCGTTTAATGCATTGGCTACTTGAATATGACCATCACCATAATTTCCAGTAAGGATTAAAATTTTTTCTTTTTTTACGGCATTCATTTTTCTCCACTCCTTTAAAAGGTTTAACGTATCTATTGGTATCAGGTGATCAATACAGCAACGATGGCTATACTGAAAAAGATTTCTCGCCAACGGATTTCACTGTGCGTTTCTGTACAAACACCCGCATATATCCGTACTCCACCATTTTGAATAAACATTCGACCAATAAAATGGCGGCTAAACAATCCATAATCACATGCTGTTTTATAAACAAAGTGGCAAGGATAATGGAAGTCGAGAAACATCCTATAATCCATTGCATCCACCTGTTCTTCCACGAACTGTCACGAGAGGCCCTTATCATTAAATAACTGCTCATCACATGAATGCTTGGGAAGCTGTTGTATGGATGATCGATTTGATAAACAAATTGCAACATCCGTGATAGTAAATCATTGCCCACTATCTCAGGGCGTACTGGACCTTCCGTTTGGTAAAAATAATAAATAAGGAAGCTGGCCAGCAATCCTAGGTCAAAAACAAGTATTGTTTTGAATGCAAGTGAAGTATCTTTAAAACAGAAATAAACCAACGTAATGGTTATATAAACAATCCATGCAGCATAAGGAATCACAAATAGCTTCACAACAGGAATCGTTTTATCTAAACTTGTAATTAATGTATGAACACCGCGAGTGGGTGTATTTAAATATGGATAAATCAACATCATCGCCGGAATGCTGAACAGAAAACAAAGCACTCCAACTATTTTCCATTTTTTGTTCACGCTGAGTACCTCCTCGCATGTATGTATCTTACAAAAAACTTCTTAAGGAAAAATATCGTTCCTTCTGAAGATTTTCTTAAGAGTTTAAAGAGAACTTCAGAAAATCTTCAGAAATTCTATTGTTTTTTCTTAAGAGGAATAGAGTAAACTTTAGTGAGTTAGAAAGGAGAGGTTTTCATGGCACAAGAAACCATTCTCATTATTGATGATGAAAAAGAAATCCGAGATTTGATAGGGATTTATCTGGCGAATGAAGGATATAACGTTTTAAAAGCAGCCGATGGGATCGAGGGGTTACAGTATCTTGAAGAAAACACAGTTCATTTAGTTGTTTTGGATATCATGATGCCTCGTCTCGACGGTATTCAAGCCTGTATGAAAATCAGAGAAAGAAGAAATGTTCCTATTATTATGCTATCTGCCAAATCGCAGGATATGGATAAGATTATGGGACTAACCACCGGTGCGGATGACTATGTAACAAAGCCGTTTCAGCCTTTGGAATTAGTCGCAAGAATCAAATCGCAGCTTCGTCGTTATCTTCGGTTAAATCAAACGGACGGAAGCCATCAGGCAAATACAATCCAGCAGCTGGATGTCATTTCGATTGATGAACTAGTCATTAACATTTCTACACACGAGGTTAAAGTGGATGGGAAAGATATAAAGTTAACACCTAGGGAATTCGCCATTTTAGAGCTATTGGCCCGCAATCCTGGAGTTGTGTTTAGTACAGAAAAAATCTATGAACAGGTTTGGAATGAGCCGTTTTATGAATCCGAAAACACCGTAATGGTTCATATTCGTAATTTGCGCGAGAAACTGGAGATTAACCCGCGGAAACCACGGTATATCAAAACGGTTTGGGGGGTGGGCTATAAAATTGAACAATGAGAAGAAGTTTTTACATGGCCATTCGAGAGGTGGATATTTGCAAAAGCTTACTAATTTAGTGAAGACTAGTATCCGCATTCAGCTGATATTAGCCTTTGCCTTTTGTACTATTATTTCCCTTTTGGTCGGTTGGGCCTCAAGCCCCTTTTTTGTCAGTGAGGATCGGAAACTTGATTTTACGGAAGGCGTCGTCACCATTGATGAAAGTGGACGAGATTTGGTGAAACAAATGAATTTGATGAATCAAGACATAATCGAACTTGTCAAGGATTTAGGGGATCAAGATCCAGATTTCAAAAGTCAATTTCTTCAGGGGTCACAGCCTTCGGGGAAAGGAAACGCGGAACGGTTAACCGTCCCTTATGACGGGAAGTCCTTTTATGTATTATCGAAAGATGAATTAGTTCAATATTTAATAAATACGCCTAAACAACTAAACAACATTAATGCATTGATTACAGATTCCGGTGGTACAGTCCTTTATCGATCAAAAGGAGCAATTGATACTCAAGTTAATCTCCAAGAGGAAATGAAAAAGGCCAAAATGCCCCTTGCTGGCAAGGAGCATGATGATCATCCGATTGTGACAAGAATTTATCCGATCACCATGGATGGCGGAAAAAACTACCTACTTGTCAGTGGAGTGCCAAAATCCACCTCCGTTTATGTGAAAGAAACGGGAGTCACCCCTTATCTTCTTGGACTTATTACGTTTATTCTCTGTTATTATTTCATAACAAAACGAAAGATGAGGGAAATAGAGGAGATTGCGTTAGGTTTAACCGAAATCGCCAAGGGGAATTTAAAAAATCGGATTCGTGAGAAAAGTCAGGATGAGGTAGGTTCACTAGCAACCAACATTAATTATATGGCTTCAGAATTAACCGAAATGATGGAAAGGCAAAGACAGACTGAAAAATTAAAGGATGAGCTAATCACCAACGTCTCCCATGATTTACGTACACCCTTAACTTCGATCATGGGCTATATGAGACTAGTGAAAGACCATCAGTATAAGAACCAGGCACAATTGGATGAATACGTTGATATTGCATATGGTAAATCTGAACAATTAAAAATTTTAATCGAGAATTTATTCGATTTTACCCGTCTAACTTATGAAGGTATCCAGCTCAAAAGAGAAAAGGTCAGCCTAAACCAAATGCTCAGACAGCTAATGGATGAACTTGACCCGATCGCAAAAGATCACGATGTCATGATTAGCAGCAATCTCCCAAAAGAACCGATCCTAATGGAGGTCGACCCGAATCAAATGGTGCGCGCATTGGAAAATGTGTTAACAAATGCCATAAAATATAGTACCCCTTCTGGGGAAATTCATGTTCATATGGTCAAAAACGAACACTCTGTTCAGATATCTGTTTCAAATCCATGTGATTCCCTATCTGAAGAGGAGGTTGCTAGATTATTTGATCGTTTCTACCGCGTGGATCCCTCACGTTCCTCCAACAAGTCTGGAGCTGGATTAGGCCTAGCCATCACAAAAAGCATCATTGAATTGCATCAAGGAACTATTCGTGTTGATTATAAAAATGAGGTCATTCAAATTTCCATCGAATTACCTTTTCAGGAGGAACATGAATAATGCAAGGATCGTTAATGGAAAACGGTCCTTTTTTATTGGCATTGATTTTACACACCAAAACGAAAAAGACTGCCGACTTAGTCGGCAGCCCCGAAAATCCTTTTCGTACAATCTTAATCTTCCTTATTTTTCCCTTTACCCTTGCCTTTTCCCTTTTCTTTTTCCTTTTCTTTTTCTTTTTTCCACTCGTCCTTTTTATGCTTCTCTTTCCCATTATTCCAGCCATTTTCGATTTCAGTTTTTACTTTTTCAATTGGCTTTGGCGGCACTTCGGCGGAAGCGATACCTTTGATATACAATTCGTTATTGACCTCATACACGCTGTTAGGCTGCTGGAAATTCGACGAATCCGTCCCAAATGACTGCATCATCGATTTAAACATAAGCGAAGCAATTTTCGTTGTATTTCCGGCTTGATAGTTGCCAGAACCGTTTTGGGCATATCCGGTCCAAACTGCCATTGTGTATTGTGGTGTGTAGCCTGCGAACCAGCTGTCATTTGTCGCGTTGTTAGGATATCCATATTTCGCACGGGTTTGGGCGTCAAAATTGGTAGTACCCGTTTTTCCCGCGACATCCAAACCGGGGATATTGGCTGTTGTACCTGTTCCGGCATCGACGACAGTCCGTAACATATCAGTCACCATATAGGCAGTGTAATCCTGCATCACTCGCTTTGGTTTCTCAGCGAAATTTACCGTAGTGCCGTCTGCCAAAACAACCTTTTGGACAAAATGAGGTTTATTGTAAATTCCGCCATTTCCAAAGGCACTGTAGGCACCTGCCATTGCTAGAGGGCTGACTGTATTGCTTCCGATTGCATAAGACTCAAAGACCTGATTATTTTTAAATGTAATGCCTAGCTGTTCCGCAAAGTTCTTCGCTTTATCAAAACCAACCTCACGGAGTGTGAGAAGGGCTGGGATATTATACGAGTTTTGCAGCGCGGAGCGGATGGTCAACATTCCATGATATTGATGGTCCCAGTTAGAAATCTGCTGACCGGTTGAATAAGTTGTTGGCTGGTCATTAATTAAATGGGCCGTAGACCACTTTAAATTTTCAATTGCTGGGCCGTAATCAAGAATCGGCTTAAAGGTGGAACCCGGCTGACGATTGATGTCAACCGCCAAATTGTGGCCAAGAAAATCAGCCTGATAGTCGTTTCGGCCGCTGCCAATTGCCCTGACTTCTCCCGTTTTTGTATCCATAAAGACAAACGCTCCCTGATACTTCGCATCTGGGTAAGCAATGATTTCATTAGTGTTCATCATTTTGTCGGCATAATCCTGTGCCTTTGGATCAAGCGTCGTATAAATCGATAACCCATCGGCACTGACGTCTACATCCTTTAGCTTTCCTTTGATCTCTTTTACCACTGCATCCAAAAATGCTTCATATGGCATTCCCTGCTGCTCACTTTTTGGTATAACCCCTTCTGTGACTGGAACTTTTGAGGCTTCCTCCATCTGTTTTTCGGTAATATAGCCGTGCCGATGCATCAAGCTTAAGACTAGATTACGGCGGTTGGTAGCCGCTTCTTTGTTTTCTTGCTTGGTTGGGTCGTAATTATTGGGACTTTGCGGCAGTCCGGCTAGCATCGCTGCCTGCGAGAGAGTCAGCTTTTTCAAATCGTTTGGCTCTAGCCCGTAGTAGTTCTTTGCTGCGGCAGCCACTCCGTATGAGTGGTTGCCAAGGTAGATTTTGTTCAAATACATCATTAAGATTTCGTGCTTGGAATACTTTTTCTCAAGCTGATACGCCAAATCCCACTCCTGCACCTTCCGCTTCAATGTTTTTTCACGTGTCAGAAATGAGTTTTTGATAACCTGCTGTGTAATCGTACTCCCGCCCTGTGATCCGAAATCCCCTGTTACATTGACAAAAATGGCTTTCGCCGTCCTTTTGATGTCAATGCCATGATGGTCATAAAAACGGGAATCCTCCGTGGCAATGAACGCATTTTCCAAGACTTCTGGAATTTGCTCATACGAAATTTTCGTCCGCTTTTCCTTCCCATATTCATAAATGAAGTTTCCATCTTTATCATAAAATTTCGTCGATAGAGGGTCGACTAATTTGGAGGCATCTAGTTCAGGTGTACCCTTTAACATCGATGCGAACGTGATAGCCCCCGCCCCGGTGGAAACAAGTCCAATCACTAAACAAAAAATGACCACCTTTTTTAACATCGACCCTTTTATGGGCAATTTTTTGTTTATTTGGCGGCTTTCCCTTGTATTCTCCGCTTTTTTTCGTTCCTCACGAGATTGATAAGTTTCTTCTGTCATATTTCTTCTCTCCGATGATGCATAGGGACGGTTCTTCTGCTTCAGAAGCAGAAGAACCGTCCCCATGTTTTTTTTTTACATATAAACATATTCGTAAGGAATGCTCTCTTTATGGGGGATTTCCACTAAATCATTGCCGGTATCAGCAAAGCCCCCAACAATAAGGTTATAAAAGCAGCAAAAATCATAGCCAGCGACGAAAAGGTCGCTTCTTGCTCCCCATATTCCAGCGCTTTGTTTGTTCCGGCCCCATGGGCGCCCATTCCTAGTGCAAGACCTTTTGCAATCGGTGTCTGGATGGATAGCCATTTAATAACGGAGGGGCCGACAACTCCGCCAATCACGCCGGTCAAGATGACGAACACGGTTGTTAACGTTGGCAGGCCGCCAATCTCTTTTGATACCTCAATGGCAAACGGCGTAGTTATGGACCTCGGAAGGATCGACGTCATAAAATCATATTTCAAATGGATTATTTTTGAAAGAGCAAATGTTGAAAAAATCGCCACCAGCGAACCGGTAATGGTACTGATAATAATGGTGCCTAAATATTTTTTGACCGTTGGCAAGTGTTTATAAATAGGTACCGCGAAAGCAACCGTAGCTGGCCCCAGCATATGTGTCAGCCATTTTGTTGCATCCAAATATTGATTCGCAGATACATGCATGACTGAAATGGCAACGATTAAAAGAGTCGGGGCAAGCAGTAAATGATGAAATAAAGGAAACGGCCATTTCCCATAAATTTTTTTCGATAAACGATAGATGAGATAAGTGCCTAAAATACACAATACCATCATCATAGCTGCTCACTTCCTTTCCTTTTTGTTACTTTTTCTGCAATTAAGGCTGTCATTCCCATGACCATGACGGTGCTGACCCCAATCAATACGACGATTTCGGCTCCTTGAAAGCTGATGATTTCATCATAATTGACAATTCCTACTGCAGACGGTACGAAGAATAGGAGCAGCTCTGCCAGCAGCCAGTTAGCGCCCTTTTCAATCCATTCCAGCTTGATGATGTGTAGGCAAAGTGCCAAAAACAATAGGAACAAACCAAACATTGAAGCAGGTATCGGTAGTGCAACGATTTCTTTTAGTGCGGCTCCGAGAAATAAAAAGACATGTATGAATAATATCTGTAAAATAATAACTCCAATTTTCATCGTAAAAATCCACTCCAAAAGAAGAAAAAGGAGATTCCTTCATGCTCCTTTTTACTTCTCGATTTAAACTATAGAGTAATGTTACGACGAATTCCGCTATTCGTATAATACATATTTAGAATGATTTTCATAACTCAAAGTTATAATGACTCCTTCAAAATAAAGTCGATAAACGTTCTCCCTGCATTGGAAATATAACGGTCTTTTTTGGTGATAACTGCAAGCCTCCAAAGTGTGGCCGGTCTCAGAGTAATGATTTTTAATTCCTTATTCAGCAAGCGATTGCAAATGGATTGCGGCAGAATGGTTATCCCCAGGTTGGCTGCGACCATTTCCGACATTAGGTCCCATTGTGTGCTTTTAAATAAAATCTTCGGCTCGAAACCACCCGATATAAAGAATTGATTCCGTAAAATCTGATTTAACGAAAATTCTTCATGATAAAAGATAAACTCTTCGTCTGCCAATTCCTTTATTTCCACTTGTTTACGGGCAGCGAAATGATGGTCTTTGTGAACCACCAGCATTAATTCTTCCTCCACAATCGGGTAAACACGAAACTCTTGTTCATCAATCGGCAGAACGGTAACGCCTAGCTCAAATTCCCCTTCTTCCACACTTTTCACGACCCTCGCCCCGCCGTACTCGGTGATATTTAATTTAATATTTGGAAAGGCCTGATGAAACTTTGCCATCACTTTTGGAAAAAATAAACTTCCGATAAAAGGCGGAAGGCCAATGTTTATTTCTCCCCTCTTCAGATCGGTCATGTCATTTAATGTCTTGGTCATTTCATCAAGCAGGCCGGAAATTTTCTGGGCATATTCTAGCACCACATTCCCAGCGTCTGTGAGATTCGTTGCCTTATTGCTGCGGATAATCAAGGTCATGCCAAGCTCTTCTTCTAACGCCATAATCGATTTACTCAAGGCAGGCTGTGAAATATGTACACTCTCCGCTGCCTTGGTAATGCTTTTGTGTTTAGCTGCCTCCATAAATAGATTTAATTGGCGTAATTCCATGAAAACACCTCATCTTAAGGATTCTTTAGAAGAATTTTAACATATCTGCAGAACTTACCAATACTATTGAAAAACAAAAATACCGCTTAGCAACGACTAGCGGTACCCCCTTATTTCGCTAATTCAGGTGTCATGATCCGTTCCGAGTTTGTATAAATATTTAAGGCATTATTTCGGATAAAACCCACAGTCGTAATCCCCAGCTCTTCTGCCAACCTTAGTGCCAGTTCCGTTGGGGCAGATTTTGACAGGACGGTTCCACATTTAATTTTTGCTACCTTCAATAATACCTCTGAGGAAATGCGCCCGCTAAAAGCAATCACTTTGTCCTCGATGGAAATGTGATGCTTCAGACAGTGGCCGTAAATTTTATCCAAAGCATTATGTCTGCCAATGTCCGTCCGCGCTACAATGATGCCATTTTCATCACATAATGCGGCGTTATGGACACCGCCCGTATCTTGAAAAATGGTAGAGGATTCCTGCAGCATCTCCATCAGACGAAAGCAGTTGTCGACGGTGAGCACTTTGTTTTTCACTTCAATCGGCTTAACGGTTCTGGCATCATTATAAAAATAAAAACTCTGCCGGCTTTTCCCGCAGCACGATGTTACAATGCGCTTGGAGTGGAACATTTCATTCAACTTATTCACTCGATGTGTCGTCACCATTGCTTTACCTAGTGTTTCAATTACTTGCAGTTCCTTTATATCCTCATAGCTGCTGATCATCCCCTCTGACGCCAAAAATCCGACGACAAGTTCCTCAATATTCTCCGGACTGCATACGAGGGTGGCAAATTCTTGGTCATTTAACATAATCGTGATTGGATATTCCGTCACAACCACATCCTCAACAAGCTGCACGACACCATTTTCATATCGCAGCACCTGGTTTGTTACCTGCATTTGCTGGTCCATACTCCCTGTCTCCCTTGTTCCCTCATTTACCTTTTTGATCTATTGGTTTATCAAAAACAAATACAGTCATGGCGATATCTTCATCTATATTAATGTCGGAAAAGAGCCGCAGCACTCTTGCTCCCATTAAGGTTTCAAACTTATCCACAACCTCTTGTCTTTTATAGATTTCCTTTACCAGCTTGGTCCGAGCCTCATGAACGGTTTGCTTTCCTTGTTCAGAGTTAATCATAAACTTCTCTACATTCGTAAGGTTGCCTTTCATTTCACTAATTGCCCAGTTTTCCACGAAGCGGGTACTAATTTCTTTTGGGCCATTTCCAACGTACTCTTTTCTGATTTCCCGAACCAGCATACTAAATTGGTGTTCTAAATTTTTTCCCATTATCGACTTCCCCTTCATTTGTCGTCTTAGAATAGTTTTCGATTGAAACAAGGAAACCCATTCATTTTAAAATCATCAAATGGGTTTCCCCCTCCTTTAATCCTTTAAGCCTTCCCCGACACCCTTCAAGAGATTTAAACCAAAACCAATTGCCCTATTGATATCCGGATCGTTCAATACCTTCAATAAATCAAGTATTCCTACTTTTGAATTGGATTGGAGCCCTTGTTCCGCCTTTTCCAAACCATTTGCAACGCCATTCATCAGCTTTTTTGTCATTTCGGGATCAAGTGTCGTCAAGGCGCCGCCTGCTGCCATTGCGTTGTTGATGAGATTCGTAACGGGCTCTCGTGTCATTTGGCCAACCGCAATTTTTGCCACTTGCTCTTTTGCTTTGACAAGGCTGTTCATAGCATCTAAAATACCGCTTTTGTGGAGCTCTTGCAACAGTTGAAGTGTATCCAGCAAGGAATCTTTATTTTGGGCAACCTCGGAGAGAAGACTCTCCAAGGATTGCGCTTTTTGTTGCTCTTCTGTCAATTCTACTTTTTTTATGATTTTAATTGGCTGAGCCACTATGCGTTCCTCCTGTCATACAGGCCTGGCTTTACCTGTTCATTGACGCTTGAAATCGGCACATAATCGCCTCGTTCCCATTTCCTGTAGATTTCAAGACCCATCTGCGGCGTTCGTGTAGCATTTCGCGGGTTGAATCTTGGCAGCGGATTTTCTCCATCGATTTCCAGGACTTCCATTCGCACCTTTGTTTGTTTATAAGCAGGTGTATGTGTTACAACATCAACCGCCCCGCCTGTCAACAAGTTTACCGCGCTCTCATGGCTTGAGGAGTGCATTGGGACATACACGGTTTTTCCTTCAACACGGTCTGTTACAAGAACCGGAAGACGAATCGCACCATATGGTGAAACGAGACGGACAATCGTTCCATCCTTCACCCCACGCTCTTTGGCAAGCTCAGGTGAAACTTCAACAAAAACTTTCGGGAACTTGTACTGTAGCCCTTCTGATTTATGCGTAAGGTTCCCTTCATGGAAGTGTTCAAGCAAACGTCCGTTATCAAGAGCCAAGTCAAACTCATCCGGGAATTCCACCGGAGGTACGTAATCAAACAATCCGAACCGAGCTTTCTTATCAGGGAAGTTAAAGCCGTCCAGGTAAAGAACAGGCGTGTCCGTTCCGTCTGGCGATCCCCATGTAAAGCTGTTCCAGCCTTCAAGCACATTGTAGTTACAATGTTTAAAAAACGGGGTCAAGCTTGCCATTTCTGAAAAAATCTCACTTGGATGGGTATAATTCCAGTTAAAGCCCATGTGGTTTGCCACCTGCTGTAGAATCCACCAGTCAGGCTTGCTGTCACCAGTTGTCTCCAATGCCTGGTATAATCGTTGGACACGGCGCTCTGTATTGGTGAATGTACCCTCTTTCTCAAGGGAAGGCACGCCTGGCAAAATCACATCTGCAAACTGAGCCGTTGTCGTTAAGAAAATTTCTTGAACGACAAGGAAATCGAGTTTAGCAAGCATTGCTTGAGTATGGTTGGAATCGGCATCCACCCATGCCATGTCCTCCCCGACGATATACATTCCTTTCAATTCGCCCTTATCAATTGCTTCAAGCATCTCAATATTATCAAGACCAGGCTTTGCAGGAAGTGTTACGCCATAAGCTTTTTCAAACTTTGTACGAACTTCGTCGCTTGCTACTTGCTGATAGCCAGGGAAGATATTTGGCATCGTGCCCATGTCAGCGGCACCTTGTACGTTGTTATGTCCACGAAGCGGGAATGCCCCTGCATTGCGGCGCATCATATTTCCTGTCGCAAGGAGAAGGTTGGCAATGGCAACTGATGTATGAGAACCTGCAATATTTTGCGTGACGCCCATTCCCCAGCAAATGGCGGTCCCGTCCGCATCATGAATCATTTCCGCGATTTGGATTAATGCTTCTTGCGAGATGCCAGTCATTCTCTCCGCTTCTTCGAGCGTATAAGGAGCAATCATATTTAAGAATTCATCATAATGGTTGACATGCTTTTGAATGAACTCTTCATCATGCCAGCCTTGGTCAATAATGTATTTTGTTACAGCAGACAGCCATACATAATCTGTACCTTGTCTTGGACGCACAAACAAATCAGCGCGGTCGGCCATTTCATGTTTGCGGACATCGATGGTGATTAATTTTTGCCCGTGAAGCTTATGTGCTCGCTTAATTCGTGTAGCAAGAACAGGGTGTCCCTCTGCCGGCGCACAGCCTACTAAGATAACAAGTCCAGCGCCCGCAATGTCTTGAATCGTTGCGGAGTCACCGCCGATGCCGCCTGTTTGCTGCAAGCCCCAAGAAGCAGGCGACTGGCAATAACGGGAGCAGTTATCCACGTTGTTGGTGCCAAATACCTGACGGCTTAATTTTTGAATCAGGTAGTTCTCTTCATTAGTGATTTTAGAAGAAGCGATAAATCCTAGTGCATCGCTTCCGTACGTATCTTTGATGCCGCCCAATTTTTCAGCCACAAGATCTAAGGCTTCATCCCAAGAGGCTTCAACAAACACATCGCCCTTACGTATTAATGGAGTGGTAATCCGTTCTTTTGAATTGACAAAATCCCAGCCGAATTTTCCTTTTACACACGTAGATACACTGTTAACCGGCGCATTTTCAGATGGTTCAATTTTTAATATCTCATGATCTTTTGTCCAAACTTCAAATGAGCATCCGACGCCGCAGAACGTACAAACGGTTTTTGTTTTCTTGATGCGTGTGTCGCGCATCGCTGCTTCAACTTCAGATACGGCAAAAATGGTTTGGTAATCCGGTTCTACCGCTTTAACAAGATCAATCATTGGAGTTAGCAAGTCATCTTCTATTCCCGTCATGAATCCGGCATTGCCAAGCATCGATTTTTCCATCAAGGCATTACATGGACAAACCGTGACACACTGCCCACAGGAAACGCAGGATGATTCATTGATGCTTTTTCCGCCATCCCACAATACACGAGGCTGCTGGCTCTCCCAGTCGATCATCAATGTTTCGTTGACCTGCAGGTCCTGACAGGTTTCCACACAGCGCCCGCACAAAATACATTGGTCCGGGTCGTAGCGGTAAAATGGATGGGACATATCCACTTCATAGCCCTTGGAACGATGCGGACGTGTCTGATGCTGGACACCCATCATTTCCGCCGTATTATGGACACGACAATTGCCGTTGTTGTTGTCGCAGACCGTACAATACAATAAATGATTTTCCAAAATCCGGTCCATCGCTTCTTCCTGGGCCTTTTTCGCCACCTCGGAAGCTGTCAGGATATTCATCCCTTCCTCCATGACAGTCGAACAGGCCCGCATAATAGTGCCGTTCACTTCACACATACAGGTATCACAGCTTTGGACTGGACCAAGAATTTCTGAATAACAAACATGTGGATGCTGGATATCCTGTGAAATAAGGTAATCCAAGATTCGAGTTCCAGCCTCAATCTCACGGGCGGTTCCATTAATAAACACATTCACTTTTTCCGACAAAATAAAACCCTCCTAAACATAAAGAAAACTCGCCGACTGGTGAGCCCCTAAGGGCGAAGACAGAGGCGTAGTTGCACTTATACTTTCTTATTAGCCAAAAAACCCCCCATAAAACAGTTGCTATACCTAATTGGTATAAACCGTTTCATGGGGGGAGAATTTCTGAGCATATTTTATATACTAGCGATCATTCCCGCCATATTATCTGTGAGCAAGCAGGAAATCAAAGCAACAACTGTTACCTGATTTCAATGCATTCTTCACTAATTTTAAACATTAATACTATGAATATATCATAAATTTGTATTTTTTGCGAACTACGGCAAGTTAGATTGCTAAACGGCCTTCTTTATGTTGTTTAATGCTTGTGAAGCATTAGTCCGTAATGCCTCTTTATATACCATCCAGTAGATCAAGGCGACGAAAATTCCTCCGCCAATGGCATTGCCAATAAATACCGGTACAAAGTTACTAAAATAATCGGTCCAGCTAAGGCTGCCGGCAAAAATGGCCGCTGGAATCACGAACATATTGGCCACGACGTGCTGGAAACCGATTGCAACGAATCCCATGATAGGGAACCAAATCGCAAACATCTTTCCACCAATGTCTTCAGCACCAAATGCCATCCACACCGCCAAACAGACCAGCCAGTTACAGCCGACTGCAGAAATTAATGCTTGAACAAAGGTTTCACTTGTTTTTGCTTGGGCGATTGCCACTGTTTTTTCCAAGAATGGCCCTGTTTCTGTCAAGCCAACCACATGGCCAAAGAAGTAAGCTACAAAGATAGCACCGACAAAGTTACTGACAACAATCAGCAGCCAATTCCTCATTAGTTGTAGGGTTGTTGCCCGCTTAGCCAATACTGCCATCGGCAAGGCCATCATATTCCCCGTCAGCAGTTCACCGCCGGCAATAATGATCAGCATGAGGCCGACCGGGAACACCGAAGCGCCAAGAAATGAGCCGAATGACCCCCATTCTTTTGGCAAGTTGCCACTCACCCGTATGTCTAATAGAAAACCCAATGCGATAAACGCTCCTCCTAAGAAACCTAACAGCAGGGCATGACGAATCGGCATTACTGCTTTCTTCGCGCCCGCTTCAACTACTTTTCGGGCAATTTGATCAGGACTATGAAATGCCATTTATTTTCCTCCCTTATGTATTAAAAAAAACAAAAAGCCCACCATAAAGCGGTTTCATGCAAACAAATTCACATAAACCGTTTATGATGGGCTAATATCTAAGCATTTAAAAATACTAGTAATCCTTCCCGCCACTATAAAAATAGAATAACAGAATGAAAGTGCGACATCATGTTACATTTCATCAATGAACATTCTATTTCTTATTAACATTTTATAAGATAACATATTTCTTATTTTTTGTGAACATTTTGTGACTTTTTTTATTTCAAACTACTACTCTTCAACATATGGAATTGTCAGCGGCCCGAGCGGTAAGACAGCCACAGTCATGTTTTCTCCATATGCCTGTTTAAGTTCTTCAAGTGTTTTCTCAATATTATGTGTTGGTTTAAGCATGGCCCCTTTGACTTGTTCGTCTGTTAGCTTCGAATACACATAGACATCCGACCATACTTGAATGACCGCCTGTTTTTGCACCTGCCATTGGTCGAACATTTTAAATTCGGGATTATTGATTAGGTCAAGTAAGCCTTGCGGGCTGTCTGCGAATTCAAAGATTTTTGCATAATTTCCATGGCTTGGCAGTCCATCAGAGCATTCTGAAGCAACGATTATGGCGCCGCCTTTTTTGACAATCTTTTGTGAAGCGCTCATTCCTTTAACGGCCTGGTAAAGATTCTGATCCAGCGGGTATCCAGAATTGGAGGTAATAACCACATCAAACCGCTCGTCACAGCGGACCATCGCATGTTCCTTTACAAAGGCACATCCCTTGTCATGGGCTTCGTATAACTCTCCCGCAAATACATTTGTGATTTCTTTTTCTTTATTCAGTGTCACATTTAACATAAAATGTGGTTTACAAAGGCCATTGATTTCCCGTGTCATATCCTGGACAGGGTTATTGACCATATTTCCCCATGTTGAAAGAGGGTCGCCAATCATTCTGGCATTGTGGAAAGTCATAATCGTATCAATTCCAGCAATGCCCGGCATAATTCCCTTTGGTCCGCCAGAGAATCCTGCAAAAAAGTGGGGCTCGATAAAACCTGTTACAATACGGAAGTCAGCTTCCACATACTCTTTATTGAGATATACATCACAGCCAAATTTGCTGCGTCCGAGGTTTACCTGTGTGCTTTTGTCGTGACAGTTATTATTGATGATCCGAATATTGTCTACAACCCAGTCACCCAACATTTGCACAAATTCTTCCCTTGTCTGATCGCGGTGAGTCCCTGTTCCATTGATGACAACGAAATTCTCCAATGGGACGTGGCTCAATTCTTCAATCAATAATGGAACAAGAATATGGTTCGGGGTCGGTCTTGTAATATCACTAATAACAATGGCAACGGTATCTGTAGGCTTGACCATTTCTCTTAAAGGGGCCGTTCCAATTGGGTTTCTCAGTGCCTGTTTAATCGCTTCCCGTTCATCTTCCATCGCTGGGAGGTCTTTTGGTTCTACGACAAACGCATTGTCAGGAACTTCAATTTCAAGTCCGTTTTGGCCATATAACAGGTTTGTTTTCATGTCTATACACTCTCTTTCGCAAATGTTTTCAGTATATACTAACGTGCTTCTAGTTAATTTATTTCCGTTTAAGGAGAAAAAAACCTAATTGCCAAACCCCTGAGATCGCTCTCAGGGGTTTATGGTTGTTTTACATTGCCTTTTGTTAAACACCTTAGAGCATAACATACGCGGATCATTTATGAATCCATTTTTAAATAACGGATAGTTTTCCAGGGATTTCTTAACTTGCTCTGTTCGCTTGGAGTTTGAATTGCTCTTTTTTCTTGAGTCTATTCGCATACCATGCAGTAACAATCGGACATAAAATTGCAGTTACAATTACGCTCGCTGCTACCATGATTGTTGCAGTACCAGCAACCTCTGCATAAGCAGGATTGGCAGCAGCAACGGCTGCAGGAACACCAGCAGCATTTCCGGCAGTAGTAGCGGCTGCTAGACCAGCAATTCCATTTCCGCCTGTCAATTTGTCTACAACGAATAAAGCAGAACCTGTAATAACTACAACAGCAACACCTAATAAAATTCCGGTTAAACCGGCAGTTGCGACTTTGTTGAAATCAAGCCCGGCACCAAGTCCAAATGCGAAGAACGGTATTAAAACAGGAGCAGCTTTTCCGAAAAACTCACGGCAATCCGGATCCAAGTTTCCAATAATCATCCCTAAAACCATTGGTAGAATCGCGCCAACCATTGTTTGCCATGGGAAACCGGCAAGACCGGCAAGACCTAAAGAAACCATTGTCAAGAAAGGACCGGACTCAAGAGACATTATTGAGTAAGCACCCGCATCCTCAGCTTTACCGAATTGGCCCATCAACGCCATGTACATACCACCATTTGTATCATTCATGGAAGCAACAATCGCCAATACTGATAATCCTCCAAGAACCATTCCATTACCGATAAACTGTGCAGCAATGATACCGATTATGGCCGCTACTCCAATTTTGGTTAATAGTAACGCGCCGCCCTTCTTGGCGATGTAAGGTGTCGCTTTAAAACTTAATGTTGTACCCATGCAGAAGAAGAATACTGCTAAAATTGGCAGTGCTCCTCCCCAAAGCGCCCCGGTGAAGGACCCGAAAAAAGTAGGGGTGCCCGGAAATAACGTGTTTAGTGTTGCACCAATGAGTAGGGGGAACAGCATCATCGAACCAGGAATTCTATCAAGTGTTGCTTTGATTTTCATAGATTTAAAGCTCCTCTCAAGGATAATATTAATATTTTTCAAAGACAAACTTTAAAGCGAATCTTCCACAAGAAATCGGGCTGCATAAACATCAACGGATTTAACTTTTTATCCATTCTTAACTTGGTTTTCAATCTGCCTCTTTTGATAAAAAAACGATCGAACAATTTGCTCAGCGGCAAATTCCGCTAATTCTTCAGCATGTTCCATTGCTTCTACTAAATCCATTGGCCTATTAATTATACTGTGAACACTAACAACACCATATTGATAAAGCGGATCAATTCCCTTGCCGACAGAACCTGCGAGAATGACGGTAGGAATATTTTTCGAATGTGCCACCTGTGCGACACCCATTGGAGTTTTGCCGGATGCGGTTTGAAAGTCTACCTTTCCCTCACCAGTAATGACAAGGTCTGCACCTTCGACCAGTTGATTCAGCCGGGTATACTCAATGACCACGTCAATACCTCGTCTCATCTTGGATGGGAAAAAGGCTTGAAAAGCACCGCCGATTCCTCCCGCCGCTCCTGATCCGGGAAGATTATGAATTTGGATACCTGTTGTCTTTTCAATGACATCTGCAAAATTAGATAAACATGCATCAAGAAAATCTACATCATTAGGTGATGCGCCTTTTTGTGGTCCGAAGACACTAGATGCACCATCGGGGCCAATAAAAGGATTTTGGACATCTGATGCGATAAGAAACTTGCAATCTGCAACTCTTGCATCAAATGATGACATTTCGATTATCTCAACTTTTCTAAGTTCTCCACCGCCAAAGCCAATCTCTTTGCCATCTGCATCCAGAAGCTTTAACCCAAGGGCTTGCAGCATTCCAGCTCCGCCGTCATTGGTGGCAGAACCACCTACTGCGAGAATGAAGGATTTGTAGCCATCATTAAGTGCCCGTTTAATCAATTCCCCAGTTCCGTAGGTTGTTGCTTTTAACGGATTCAACTGAGATGGGGGCACAAGAGCTAGTCCCGACGCTTTAGCCATTTCGATTACACATGTCTCTCCATCACCCAATACACCGTACTCTGCTGCAACCTTGTCGCCTAAAGGTCCTGTAACATTCACCGGGACAGTATATCCGTTCGTTGCAGATACTAGCGTTTCTAATGTTCCTTCCCCGCCGTCTCCAACGGGCAATAGGACCGTTTCTGCGTCAGGGTACGCCCGGAGAATCCCTTTTTCAATTGAGCTTGCTGCCTCTACTGAGCTCATGCTGCCTTTGAATGAGTCAGGGGCGATTACTATTTTCATGGCAACCTCCTTAGAAAACGTTTTCATTAAGTTTATGGAATTATTATACTTTTTCTACTTCTTTAATTCATCGTGTATAATAAACAAAAATAGTTAAAAAATTATATGTTTTTTTGTAAGGTATAACTAATTTATTGGAGGAATTATGCTAACAAAGGAAATCGCTTCCACCATCGTAAAAGAAACCTCTCTTCGCCTTGATCGCAATATAAACATAATGGATGAACATGGGATCATCATTGCTTCCAGGAATTCTTCGAGAATAGGGGATATTCATGAAGGAGCTCTAGCAGTTTTAAAGACCGGTAAAACAGTTACTATTTCAGAGGAGCAGGCAAAAGAATTAAAAGGATCTCAGCCGGGAATTAATCTACCTATCGTGTTTAAAGACATCATCGTTGGAGTCATAGGCATCACCGGAAATCCTATCGAAACACAGGATTTCGGGGGATTAGTCAAAATGACGACGGAGCTCATGATCATGCAAAATTATATTTCCACGCAGCTGGAATGGCAGCAGCGAACCAAGGATATGATTTTAGAAGAATTGCTAAAATCGGTACCGTCTATAACTAATATTGAACGGGGACTAAGTTTGTTGGAAAAACGGCTTCACCCCCCGTTTATTTCATGCGTAATCCAAATGAACGAGCGTTCCATCTCTAACAATACTCTTATTAAACAACTGGAACTAACGATAAGTGGACAAAATGCAATTATTGGCTTCATTAACATAAATAGAATTTTTATTGCCTTTTCGGAATGCACCCTGACTGAAACATCAAAAGTGTTTGATAGGATTGCTCATGAACTGAGACGCCTTAAGGTCTCCCACCGCCTATCGTTCAGTACTCCTTTTTCCGACATAAAGAATTTTCAAGAATCTTATTTGGACTGTGACCTTGCGCTCGATATCACCGATAAGACGCTGGAAATTGTCCCCTTCTCCAAGGTCGAATCAAAAGCCCTTATCTATAAGATCAAGTGGGAAGATGCAGAAAAATTCTCTAAACGAATAATGAATAGTACATTGAAAAGCTACTTGGAGACATTGGAAGCGTTTTTCGATCACAATCTAAACATCCAAAACACAGCTGATGCCCTTTTTATCCATCGAAATACATTAATTTATCGGTTAAATAAAATTAAAGAAGAAACAGGGTACGATCCGAAAGATTTTAGGGATGCTCTGACTTTGCAGCTAGCCATCTGGGCCACTAATAAAATTGAACTGGGATGACCGGGGCCTCCAGGCTATAGTTCATAAATATAGGCAATGTTGAAACAATAAAAGGATGGAGACAATTTGTCTTCATCCTAATATCCTTAACAGTCACCATGTTTATTTGGATGTAATGGCGGCGGGATCAGCCAGCCTTTTTCTTTGTTTAACCTAAGAACTTTGCCGCCAAGCGCTGCCTTTTGGTTATGGATTTGCACATACATCATGGCGATATCTTCCCTAATGGATTTACCGATAACTTGGCTGCAAGTCACTAATCCTGCAGCTATATCGGCCGAAAGTACGGCAGCAATAGCGGGATCAGGAACGCGCGCTCCAACCGGAATATCCTCTAAACAAGCTTCCGGCGGCTCTGGTGAAGCTGGAGGTAAACCAATTCCGTTTTCCTTTAAAAGTTCCTCCACTTGTTTCTTTTCCTGCTGGCAAAGTTCAATGGCTTCCTTTAATAATTTTTTTAAATCGTCGTCACCTGCATGGTTTATCATCGTTTGATAACCCGCAATCATGCCATTACCAGCTAAAACAGATGCCCATAGATCAAACACTTCGCCATAATGCATCGGCTCTTCCTTAGGATTTCCACTCAAAATACCCATTGCAATCCTCCTCAAATTATAAGAAAAATAATTCATTCCCGTGCCACCTTTCCTAAAGCACATTCAATAGCATTTCCCATAATCCGAAAAAAATGAAGGTTCTTTTTCCTCATTTTCTGGGAATGTGAGGCAAGAGAACCGTCCGAGATCACTGAAAAACACTCCTATGTTTTGGGTTCTTAAAGATAAAACGGCCTCGGTTGAAGGTAAAAGTAAAAATGGCTTACTATTTTCCCGTGAGCGCAAGAAAAGCAGCGCTCCGGTAAAAATAAAACGGTCTATTCTTCCCGTGAGTACAAGAAAAATACGGCAATGGTAAAAATAAGCCGTCTATTCTTCCCTTGAGTGCAAGAAACGTAGAGCTTCGGTAAAAATAAAACGGTCTATTCTTCCCGTGAGTACAAGAAAAATACGGCAATGGTAAAAATAAGCCGTCTATTCTTCCCGTGAGTGCAAGAAACGTAGCGCTCTGGTAAAAATAAAACGGTCTATTCTTCTCGTGAGTACAAGAAAAGTACCGCAATGGTAAAAATAAGCCGTCTATTCTTCCCGTGAGTGCAAGAAAAGCAGCGCTTCGGTAAAAATAAAACGGTCTATTCTTCCCGTGAGTACAAGAAAAATACGGCAATGGTAAAAATAAGCCGTCTATTCTTCCCGTGAGTGCAAGAAACGCAGCGCTCCGGTAAAAATAAAACGGTCTATTCTTCACGTGAGTACAAGAAAAGTACCGCAATGGTAAAAATAAGCCGTCTATTCTTCCCGTGAGTGCAAGAAAAATGTCGCACTGGTAAAAATAAGCTAGCTATTCTTCCCTCTAGTGAAAGAAAAGCATCGCACTGGTAAAAATAAGCTAGCTATTCTTCCCGTGACCACAATAAAAGTGTCCCTCCGGTAAAAATAAGCCATTTATTTTCCGATTTACAAGTTCTACCATAACAAAGGTCCGTCTAACATTTTAGACGAACCCATCTCTATATAGTTTAAATCATTTTATAATAAATTATCGTCGCATCAAAATCCCCATTTTCAGACAATGCATATTTAGGAATCCGACCTGCTTGAATATACCTTAAAGAAGTATAAAGACTATTAGAAGGATCTCCTTCCCTCGTATCAAGAACGATTAATGTTCTCCCCATTTGTTTAGCCGTTTCGTGAGCCTTCTCCATTAATAACCGAGCAATTCCATTCCGGCGATAATGTGGGTGCGTCATGAGCTTGGCGATTTCAGCCCGATGTCTGCCGTTCTGCTTTGAACATAGATGTAATTGAACACTCCCGGCGATGATATTATTTATCTTAGCAACAAATAAGACCACCTCTGGATTTAAGACGGATTCCCAATACCCCTTTGCCACGTTTTCCCCTAATGGCGGTAAAAATCCAATCGAAGCACCATCCCCAACAACTTGGATAAGAAGTGCTGAGAGTTCGTTTAAATGTTCCTCAATATAGATGCATCTCTCTATTTTTATGTTTTTTCTAACTTCTAAGCCATTTTCCATGAAAAATCCCCCAATCCCTATTTATAAAATATGGATCAAATGTATCAAATATAAAGGCTGTTAAATAGGCATTTGTCAGAAAATCTTACATATTTTTTCTATTTCGATTTTATTTACTACAGACCTTTCGAGAAGAATAAATCTTTTATAAAAAGCCCAAAAAACAAAACGGCTTGAAATTTCCAAGCCGTTTCAATTTGGGATCATATAGGTTCTAGACAACACTATGTAATATGAAAAAGAGCAAGATCCCACCTATAAAAAACAAAGGTGTACTTTTAAATGTCCCTTGATTTATTAAAGGCAATAACATAGCCCCGCTTAGATACAGAAAAATCCCAGCTGTTACTGATAAGCCCATAGCTACAATTGTTTCTTGAAAGTCCTTCATTTCCGATAACAAAACAGCAATTCCTGCTCCGAGCCAGGTAAAAAGCCCCTGAATGACAAGATAGATGGCAGTTTTTTTGCGGCCATTTAAAAAGGCGAGCATAACCGAAGTATAGGAAAGCCCTTCAGGTATTTTATGAATTACCAGTGCAATCGTAACAAAAACACCTAATTCAAAAGATGAGGCATAGCTAATTCCAATCGATAATCCTTCAAAAAAATTATGGAGCAGCATTCCAATTGTTAATCCCGTTGCCCCAGATTTACCACTGTTTTCTACCCCATTTTTTCCATTAAAAGTTCCTGGCAGAAAAATAAAATACATAATCAGGAAACCAAGCAAAACGAACAAACTGCTATCATGATAGTCTTCTATGGCATGAGGAATTAAATGTAAAAGAGCAATCGATAATAACAGGCCAGCGCTAAGAGCAACCAATGACAATAAGGTTCTTTCCGGCCAATTTTTTCGAATTAAAACGAGAAATCCGCCAAGAATATAGGCAAGAGATGAGATTAAAACAACAAGAAACAAAGTGGTAGTCAGCTAAACCCTCTCCTTTATTATTTATTCTCCATTATGTATTCACCATTTAAAAAAATGATTCCAACTTTAGGGACCATTAAAAAATGAGGTGCCCTCAAAGAACACCTCATTTTTTACTTGTAATTAATAAAAGCTAGCCCCAACGATAATTAAAAGAATAAACAATACAACAATTAATACAAATGGGCTAAAGCCGCCATAGCCGAAACCATAGCCATAACCACCGCAACCGCACCAGCCGCACATAATAAAGTCACCTCTCTAATTGGTTTAATTATTCTTATGCAGCCGTGACAGTAAACGTAAATGCGAATATAATAACCTTTTAAAAATGGATGTCTGTCCTGCTTGGTTTACGTTTCTATTACGATTTCAAGGGGGGCATCATTTTTTCAAAATTTCCGGACTGGGCATGCTGTCCCTTTCTCGAACCCGTTTAACAGACAGGAAGACCATCAGGAAAATGGCAATTAACATATATGCGCTGCCGCCAATTAACCCCAAGGTTCGTGGGGTCAGGTATTCTAAAGCGACCCCTGATAAAAGCATCGAAATACCCAATAATGGATTGCCAATGGATGCCAATAACCCAAACATTGTTCCCTGGTGTTCCTCAGGAATTTCCTTCATCAGAACCGTATCAAAACAGGCATTCCCAATCCCGGACATAAACGCGGCCCCGCAAAACACGAGAAACGCTGCGGCTATATAATGGGTTTGGCTCAATACTACCAGGAAAGCCCCCTCAAGCATGAGACTGGCCAACCCAATCCCAAAGATATTTTTTCGCAGTCGGTTGGCGACAGAAAAACTTAATGTTAAACCAATCCCTAACGCTCCATAAAACAGCCCAACACCTACATCCCCTAAATGGTACTCTTTAATGGCATACACGGTAATCAGGACATTATCAATTCCGTTCATAGACGCAATGACTACTTCACAGAAAAGAAGAATTTGAACCGGTACAGACAGTAAAATTACCTTTTTAAAGGTGGGAATCGGCTTTTCCTTATGCTGCTGCTTTTCATCCTGAAGGCTTTTCTTTTTAGGAAATGTGATCGAAGAAATGATAATCGCTGCACCTAAAAAGGAGGCGGCATTAATCATAAATGTTAAACCCGCTCCAAATAAGTAGGAAACAATCCCCCCTGAAAAGGCGCCTACAATCAGCACAATCCCAACCAATACTTGTTCCAGACTATTTATTTTCATCAGATGCTCTTTGTTGACAAGCTGAGGTATCGCTGATTTTCTCGCTGGTGCATAAATAGCCTCGCCAACCGCTAACATAAAGGTACTGACATAAACAATCCAAAGGTCTTCTTTTCCATGAACCAGTAGAAACGATAAGGCAAACACGATGCGGATGAGGTCCGTTGCCACTAAAATGGTTTTTCTTGAAAAACGGTCTGCCAGCCTGCCTCCGATTGGGGCGAAGATAACAAAAGGCAATAGCCGAATCGCCAGCGTCATGCCGACTGCAAAGCCTGACCCTGTTAACTCGATCGCAAGCGCTAATACAGCAACGGAACTGAAGCGATCACCGATTCCATTTACGACACCGGCTAGAAACAAATTCCGGTACTGTTTTTCCTGTTTAATAAAGGAAAGAGCCATCTCCCAGGAACTCCTTTCATTATCATCTAATTTTACAATTATCTAATTAGTTGTGTAAAAAAATTTATTTCAACCACCAAACCTCAACTGGATTTAACTCATATTGATTATTTTCACGGTACATAAACTGACACATAATGAGTTCGCGACGTAATGTAGCGTAATCCTCATGATACTGTTTTAAATATTCATTGATTTCTTTTTCCTGATAAACTTTACCCAGTTCCAGCCCTTTGACCATATGCTCAAGCACAACTAGCTTTTTCTTTCGCTGCGCAGGGTAGGTTTTCAGTTTCCCTTCTTTGGTGAAGAAGTTTTTAATGATCGCTTCCCTATCCTCCGCTGTCACCGACATTTCCATCTCTGCTCCGCCTCCCGTTCCAACATTCAAAATAGCCTTAGCACTCATCTCTAATATTTTTGTATTGAGAGAAAAATAGATGGTGTTTTTATCACGCCGTTCCTTGATCAACCCCACCTCTCTAAGTTTTGCCATATGGTGAGTTATCGTTGGCGGTTTAAGCCCCAGCTTACCGGCAATCGCCTGCCCGTGCAACGGCCCCTGTTGAAGCAAGGCAATGATTCGGATCCTAGTAAGGTCACCAAGTGCTTTATGAAATTCCACGATTTTGTTTAATTGCATGTTTGCGTACACCTACTTTAATGATTATCTAATTAGATATTATTTGAATTTGATTTCATTTGCAATAGGCGAGTGAATTTTTTTTTTGAATAAAGCAAATAAAAAAACCCACCAATTGAGTGGGTTTTATAAACATTACAATTAATGTCTGCATTTCGGACAAGGCTGCAAGTGTTCCTTCACAGTTCCGCATGAAGCGCATTGATCGGTGCCCTGTTGACTCTTTTTCACTTTCCATTGATCGTATGTTAAATGTCCTGCACTGTCGTCGTTCAAATACTTGATATAGTCATTACCATAGATATACATCAAAGGTCTCACCTCCATTGCTCATTACAATGTATGCGCTTACATATATAAAAAACACTAAATAGCATAAATAAAAAAACTATCTTTCTATGTATTTTTACAAAAAAGATAGTTTTTCTGGATAGTCTTTTTTATTATTTTTTAACAGGCGTACACACAGCAAATAAATTTTCAGACGGGTCAGTCACATTGATTTCAACAATCTTAAATCCGCCATTTCCTAGATCTTTGCCCACGTTCTTGATTGGTGTTAATACTTGGTTGTTATTCATCGTCCATACTTCCTTCCTACGTAATTTCTCACACAGAAGCTAATATATGACGATTGTTAAAAAATGTGCATATTTTTTTGTAAAATTTGTCTATTCCGAACAGGAGTTTTCACTTGAAATTATGCGGCTGCCTGTATTGAATTAACAACAGAGGAATTATCTAGACTTGACGAGGTTTTCCCGGCTCCCGCAAGAAAAGTTCCCCTTGATATTATTTAAAGATGAAAAATGCCAGGCTGCTTGCCTTTTTCGGATGGTGCCTGGCATTTTTTCTATTATTTATGATGTCTGAACCGAGCTTCTGCCAAAACCATTTTTCTACTAAATAGTTTTATATTTAATTTCTCCCTTAATGTTGACACCATCACTGAGCTGATCAGCCAAAAAAGCAGACCGAGCAGCATACTTAGCGGCCAATTATGAGTCAGTTTTAAGAACAGCCAGACGGTCGCTGCACAAATAACGCCTCCAATCATGCCGTAGACGGAACCGCCTGCAATTTTTGCTGCGTTCTTTGTTCCGGAAGTAACCCCTGCCATTAAGACGGCCGTAATCATCACAGCCGGAAACGCAGCGAAAATCCCCCCTAAGATTTCCCATGGCGAAACCACTATAATTAAATAGCTGGCCATAACAGCTGCCCCGCCAAGTAAAAACCGCAAAAGTAAATCTTTTGTCATTGTTAACACCCTTTCCTAATTGACAGTGATGGCAACCACTACGATTGAAACTGCCAGCCAGCAACCTAACGCCTCGATGAGTCCTTTTTTCCATCCGTGTTTCTTTAATAGAAGGACAGCCACAATGGCCACGAGTATATTAATTCCCATCCCAACCATGGCTCCTTTTGAGAGAATAATAGATTGGGAAACAAGAGCTTCACCTTTCAAATCCAGTCCCGCTGTAAGTAATGCCGCTAAAAATACGGCTGGAAAAGCAGCGAATATTCCGCCTGCCTTTTCGCCCAATTTCCTCGCTACAATCGTTGAAGCGACAACCGCCAAGCCCCCTAAAATAAATCTTATAAGTAAAGCACTAACGGAAAGTCCACCCATCCTTATCACCTGTCCATATCACATATATTTGTGAATGATTTCACATAATTACTCGATATGTTTATTTTACTCCTATTTATCCGCAGCTCATGTGAACATTTCATTAACATTTATGAAGCGTTATCAAGTTCTAAATAGGTACCAAAAGCAAAACGAACGAATGCTTGAAAAATTCGATCGTTCAAAAGTTGGGTTTAAGTTTCAAAATAATATTACATTTGTTATAGCCATTCATCCGGAACCGAACTATTATCAGCGATTGCAAAGGCTGCCTCTGTTATGGCCGCCGCTAACGTATTGCCCGTTTCGCATACATCATTAAAACATGCCTGGCGTGCACCGGCTGTTTTATATGTAAACCCTAACTCTTTCAATCTTTCAACAATTAGCATCGCGTGCTCCAGGTTTTGATCGGGTTGAAACTCGTCTACAGGTATGAAAATTCCCTTTTCAAAATCATACCAGCGATCCCATCTGTTTAACTTCCAGCCTAGTATTCTGCGCGCAATTATTTCAGTCTTGTTCATAGCCACATTACTCCCTATCCTCAATAGATTTTCCTATTTTACCATTTTCAGATTCAGAAGCCTGTATCAATTTTCACACATACACTAAATTGATTTTGACAATTTATTTATTGTCCTCAAGGTCTTAATTTACTGAAACGAATTTACGTATTTATCACTTCCCGAAATACACTCACATACCTTAAATATGAAAAATTTTTTAAATCAATAATATGAACTCATAAATGAATCAGAACGAAGAAAGGGATGGAAGTATGGAGATGAAAGGTCAGCACCTCATCGTGGATGCTTACGATTGTCGGGCGGAGCTCTTAAATAACGCTGATGAATTAAAAACCTTGATGCTTGATACCCTCCGTGAGCTGGAATTGGAAATTCTGCTGGCCTGCTTCCATTCCTTTTCACCACAAGGAGTAACGGGAATCATCGCGATTTCTACCTCCCATTTTTCCATTCATACTTGGCCCGAATACGGGTATGCAGCCTTTGATTTATATACCTGCTCCCCTCAGGATACCTGGCCAGTCCTAAGAAAATTCCTTGGAAAAATCGGTGCCGGGCGGGCCACAGCTATTGAAATTAAAAGAGGGATGGAAAGGCAGATTTCTCCTATATATTCAAAAGAGCCACATCCGAGGTTCACAGACAGCAGGCGCCCGGGTAATGCATGGGACATGAAAATTCTTAAGGAAATCAAGAATGGCGGGCACCATATCCTCTACCAGGGTTCTAGTGAGCTCAATGACATTTTGCTTGTCGAGGCAAAGGACCTGAGATTGTATCTGAATGAAGAATTCCAGTTTTCTTCGCTGGATGAAAGACATTACCACGAAGCCTTGGTCCTGCCAGCAATGGAACTCGCAAAATCAAGGAAACGGGTGCTGATTTTAGGAGGCGGGGATGGCCTTGCCGTTCGGGAGGTCATTAAATATCATGATGTCAGCCATATCGACCTTGTTGAAATTGATCCGATGATTATTAAGCTTGCCGCAAATGAACCGGCATTTGTTGATGTTAATGAGGGTTCGTTGAAAGATAACAGGCTGAAGATTCACACATTGGATGCGAAACTTTACTTAATGGGTGAAATGAACGGTTATGATGTCATCATCATTGATTTTCCAGATCCAGTTGACACTGAAACCAGCTTATTATATACGAAAGAACTATTTGATCAAGTCGGGCGGCACTTAAACACCAATGGAATCATCGTCTGCCAGTCATCCTCCCCAGCGGACACACCCCGGGTCTATTGGAGTATCGCTAAAACACTGCAGGCTGCAGGCTTCAAAACGGAGGCTTTTTATTCAGTGGTGCCATCGTTCGGAATGTGGGGATTCCACATCGCGCAACGGGGCAATTTTGTGAAAAAATGGCCGCAAATCTCCGTTCACCATGAAGCTATAGAGGCAAACGTGGAACCTTTGTTTCACCTGCCGCCAAAGTTCCACCCGCCCAAAACCGGCTTGATTATTAACAGCAAAAATAACCTTAAGCTGCATGAACTTTATCAGCAAGAAATGGGTAATATTTGATGCTGGGAATAAAAAAAATGCGATTGAGATCATCTTCAATCGCATTTTTTATTTTTGGCTGCAATCGAACTATCATTCTTTGAACGTAATAGGTAATTGCCGATTGGCACTCGTCAATATGCCCCAATCACCTTTATGGCTGTGTCGGCTGAGTAGGTTCATACGCAATCCGCCATTTTTTATTGGCGATTTCTTTAAGGCCCCTGCGAATCATTAAGAAAACGACAACCCATGAAGAAACCATAAGAAAGATATGTCCGAATGGGGACATGCCTTTAATCGGTGTATCCCATAATGCGTGCATCGCTACGACTAGAAGGAAAACAAATAAAAAGTACGGCTTAATCAATAGTGAAAAATTGAATTTTTGATCTCCTTGCGCTTTGCAGAAGGCGCCACCTGTCAATGCCGCCCAGGCCACATGCCCGCCGGGAGCTAAAACACTGCGCCATAGGATCGTCGTATAAAGGTGTTCGAAACTCCCTCCTGTTAACAGGCTTCTTAACGCATAGCCTGCTGTTTCAAACGCGGCAAAGCCTGCTCCCACTGCTGCCCCCACCAAAAGCCCATTTAGCATATACCTGTATTTGTGGTTTCGAACAAACCAGATAACAGTCATCACTTTGGCCACTTCCTCCACAATACCAATTGTGATGGGGTTGATGTTGTTTTTTACAAGATTAAAAAACACTAGTGCCACCAGCATCGAAAGGATGCCTCCAATCAAGACCACATAAATGACCCTATAAAAAGCTATATTTTGCGGTGCATTCATTTCCCAGAAGAACATAAGCGTCGTTATGGGAACTGCAAAAGCACCAATAATGATGAGACCCGGTAAAAAGTTAAAATTATGGAAAACGGTGACACCTATGTGCATTCCTAAGAATGCAAGCAGTGCAATCAAAAATACTCTTGCAAAAAGCCAAGGCTTCGGCCATGTTTCCTTTACTTCTTCTATCTTCGGTGTTGTAATTGCTGTACCGACGATGAAAAGACGGTCCGCCTCCAGTGTACTATGCTTGCGGAACACCCTTGAAAAAATGTTCTGAAATCTGGGTTCGACTGAACGTAGCTGCTTCGGCATAGCATCCACGTAAGAGGCAAACTCATAAAATAAACTGTCTGGATCGGGGTCCGTATTCCCACCCAGTTTAAAGTTTTTTCCGCAGTTGAGGCAATACCTTACCCCCTCCGGATTAGAATAAACGCAGTCCGGGCAATTCAATTGGCATCCTCCTCTTGGTAAATGACTGAAATTGGATGTTTAACATGTTTTTACTATGCCCGTTAACTGCATACAAAATTATTTTTTTATAATGAAGATTATTTATCTAACCTCTTTTCCAAACCCGAAACACGTAACCTCCGCAGCCGCACTGGTCGATAAACATTACATCAATTTCTGCACCGAACTTGGAAAACAACTCCTTTGTTAAATACTCATCAGGATTCCCAAAGACGGCAGGTGTGACGACATTAACATAGTACCCCTTTGCTGTCTGTTGAACAGCATCGATAGCATCCACAATAACCAATTCCTTATCATGTTCATAATCCTCATGCTCAAGTGATATTGACCAATTCTTTTCCATTTCATTCACCTCTTCCGTCTTTTTTAAAATGAACTAAACTGGTAAGAGATGATATTCATCACTCATCATGTTCAACTAAAAAAGGGCGGCTTAATTGCAGCGCCCTTTTTAATCATTTTTTACTTTATTTTTTTGTTTTTTCTAAAGCTTGTAACGCTACCTTTTCAAGCCCAGTTTGAGCAAATTCTACATCCGTTTTCGGCATTGCAGGATTATACTGTTTTTGCTTGTTCTTCTTTTTAGACATTTCTTCATCATCCTTTTCGATTCATTTTTCTTACTAAAAAAAATGCCTGTCCGGCACTTCCTTTATATTTTGTGTTCTTTCTTGAAGGCTATGCTATTTAGGTAATGATGCAGTACTTGCCAACAAGCGGCATTTTTGCATCCCAATTTGGGAACTGCTATAGTTTTATTACAATATGTTAATTTGGAGGTATATCGCATGTTAATTGAAATGTGGACTGACTTCGCTTGACCATTTTGCTATATTGGCAAAAAGCGTCTGGAAGACGCTATTCAGAAGGTAAATTTCCCTGTCGAGGTCGTTTATCGCTGCTTTGAACTCGATCCAACGATGAAACGGGATGTAGGCTATAATATTTACGAAGCTTTATCGAAAAAATATGGCATGAGCGTGGAACAAGCCAAAGCCAATAGCAGTAACTTGGAACGAATGGCAGCTGAGGTTGGATTGGAGTTTAATTTCGACACACAAATCCTAACGAACACCTTTGATGCCCACCGGTTGGTGATGTTCGCCAACAAACAGGGCCTCATGCATGAAATGACCGACCGCATACTGCGTGCTTATTTTACAGAGGGAAAACATATCGGAGACCATGCTACACTCGTACAGCTGGCGGAGGAAGTTGGCTTAAACGGAGAATCTGTAAAACAGCTGCTATCCAGCACAGACATGAGTGGTGAAGTTCGAGGAGACGAGGGGCTTGCTGCACAATATGGTATCCGCAGCGTACCGTTTTTCATATTTAACAAAAAATACTCGCTTACCGGGGCTCAGCCGACCGAAACATTTATCCAGGCTTTGAAACAAATTAAAGCTGAGGAATCATCTATTACAGATTTGGGTGACCAGGACAGCGGTCCAAGCTGTGACGAGAACGGGTGCGAAATTCCAAAAAAATAGCTACTCTTGAGAAATTAAGGTCCGAAGCCATTTTGGTTTCGGACCTTAGTTCTTTCCAACATTCAAAAAATGCAATGGATGATTCCATCATTTATTTAATCATTAAAATCCGAAGCGTCATTGTAATCATAACGGAACCCATCTTTTTGTGCGGACCTGTTTTCTGTTAAATTGCTGATGGCGTTACTTGCGGCATCTACTGTTTTCATAGCTGCATTCTCGGTTGCTTCTAAAGCATTATGCACTGATTCAAAACCTTCTCCTGCCGCATTTTTGATATTTTGCGCAATATTAGCATCATTTTGTCTTTGATTCGCCATTCCCATCACCTCCTAAATCACATTTAGGATTTGTTAGAAAGGTTTTATTATTCAGCTTCTTACTCTTGATAACACTACAAAAATTTAGTTCTCATCTTCTCATCCAATAATTTAAACGCGTCCATTAATTTTTCGCGAGGAAGTATCTCGTACAAATCCCCGACACTGACTTCAAAATAACTGTTCGTCTCCGTCACTTCTCTTATATGGCCTGATAACCCAATCCCAGATTCCACACAGATTTCAGTTAAAACCTGCTCCATTTCCTCTTTCGGAGCATCAAAATGGACATGAAACATGTTCGAGACAGGCACTTCCGGTTTTGTGGTAACACCGTAACATTGATTATAAAATCCAGCGAGCTCTTTTGCATGCTCATAATACTGCTTCATTTTCCCAATCCGTTTTTCAAAATAATAATCGGCACTCAAATAATATGGATAAAGACTGATTAAATCCCCGCCATGGCGTCTTTTCCATATCTTTGACTTCTCAATAAAGTCACTGTCACCAGCCAGAACCGCACCGGCAATACCGCCAATTCCCTTGTAAAAAGAAATATACACACTGTCGAACAAGCTGCAAATTTCGGCAGCCGTTTTTTCATAATAAGGAAGAATTTCAAACAGTCGTGCCCCATCCAAATGAAGCATGATCCCTTTTTCTTTGCAATACGCAGAAATCGCCTCAAGTGTTTGATAGTCAGGCAGCTGCCCGCCAATTTCCCTCTGTGGCAATTCCAAAAGTACACAAGCGGCATCTTCCTTCATGCCTGCGACATCTTCGAATTCGATGACTCTAGTTTTATCGGCTAACAAAACCGATTCAATCTGATGCAGCTCCCTTAATCCATCTTCCTCATGCACCTCTAAATGGCACAACGGATGGTAGGCGACCTTCTTCAAGCCTTTTTCATCACACCAAATTCTCATCGCGATTTGCTGGGCCATTGTCCCGCTTGGAAAAAATACGGCCGCTTCCTTGCCCAATACAAACGCCATTTTTTCCTGGAAGTCCTCGATCAATTTCCCCTTCCCATACATTTCACTTTCAAGCTGCCCGTCCAGGTTTTCGAATGCCTCCTTTAAAACTTGGATTTTTCTAGGACCGTGTCCGTTTACTTGAAATGTAGTTTGTTTAAATGCATCCAGCAATTTATTCATTTTTCCTGCTCTCTTTTATGAACTACTGACCCAACTTCATTATACATTTATCTACGAACCCAAACTCTTTTTTTCATTTACAAAAATAAACTGATCCGGACCAGGGTTCCCAACAGTACGAGTCGACGTTTGAACTAATTTCGGCATCCGTGTTAATTGCGGTAATCCGGCCATTTTTTCTTCAAGTTCCTTTTTTATCATATTCACAACTTGGATGACCAAGAAGAATAACACGATTGTTGTGGATATCGTCCATGGGGCCCTGATAAAATCATATAAATTCTGACCGATTAGACCTGCCCATTCATTAGATAAGGAAGCAGACTTCGGCGGTTCATCAAAGCCCACGATGCCACCCTCTGTCGGCCCTCCAAGGAAAAATCCGAATATTCCCAAATGCATGGTGATCTGGAGGGTTGTTAATAGTTGTTGAACCGTAAATAAAATGCCGTAAGAGCGAAAAAAGGGCAGTAAATGCCTTTTAATAATATGAAACTTGCTCGCTCCCATCAGCAAGGAGGTGGTGATGAATGACTTGTTCAGTAATTCCTCAGTTAATTCCTCCGTAAAAACGATCACCGACGGAATGCCAATCAATACCACCATCAGAATTTGATAGACAACGACTGTGGAAATCTGCCTTTCTTCATGGAACATGACGGGCAACATCAATATGATCCCTAGAAAAGTAGACGGAACAAAACGAAATACCGTAAAAAAGTCATTGACGTATTTTTTTAGCCACGGTGCCCAAAGCGATATAAATACGCCCACCAAGCCGCCGATGATCACTCTAAGGAATGCCACAACAATCGCTGTGATTAAGGTGAATTTTGCCCCATACAGCAATAGCAGCAGCATATCCTGTCCATTGCGGTCTGTTCCGAAAATATGCTCGGAAGACGGCGGAAACGGAGCGCTGCCGATGACCTTTCCCGCTTCGTTGATAATCATGACTTTTTTATCATAATCAGCCGGTCCATACAGCGGGTATAGTAAGCTAGCGATGAGAAGGAGAAGTAGAATCGCCGAGCCAATAGCAGTTTTTCGATTGCTCCTCATATGCTTGCACTCTCCTTTCGATTCACTGTTTTGATAGCGATTAAACTGAGAAATTCCATTACTAACAGTGGCAAGATAAATAACAACAGACAAATGACCAGACCAAGGAACCCCCCGCCCCTTAACGTAACCAATTGAAGGACTTTGGTAAAGCCTGGCAGATTAAACATAAATTCGATTAAAAATATATTGGATAGAATGATCCAGATACTCGTTCTAAGCTGCATGATAAATAACGGAAAAATGTTGCGAAGCATATGTATGATAAGAATTCTTAATGGACTAAGCCCTTTCGCCCTGCTGTATTGAATATAGTCCTTAACCACTTCTTCCTCGAGCACCTTAATAAGAAATTGGCTCAGCAGCATCGCGGGTAAAAAGGAAACCGTTACTACTGGGACAACATAAGGCTTTGCCCCGAACACTCCGTAAAGTTGCAAAAACTTTAGGCCTGTCTCTCGATAAAGCACAATCACGAAGAATTGAATTAAAAAGATGACCATTAAATCAGGAACACCTTCAAAAAAGTTGATTCCCTGCTTTAGTACTCTACTGATTTTCTTAGGCATTAGTTGGACAAGCATGGCCGCAAGCATTCCAGTGCCCATAACAGTCAACAGAGAATAACAGAAAATGGTCATCGTATAGCGATAGCTTTCAGTGAAATTTTGTTCATCGAACAGGGAAATGTAACTGGTGTCATCAATTCTTGTTAATTCTTGCAGGTTTCCCTTTACACTGTTCCAAAACGGTTCCAGGTTGAACGTTAATGTTTCACCAATGCCGAGTAATGCCGGCAAATTGAAGACAAATATAAATCCAGCCACCATCAAAAGCAGCCTAAATGGTAACTCTAACCACCTTTTCACTACATCACCTCTTTTTTTCTACGAAAATAAAACTCCAACATAATTAGACGTAAATAGAAGCAGTTTTGTTTACAAAATTTTGGAACTTTTTTTAAAAAACACAAAAAAACTGGGAATTTCTATTCCCAGCACGTTGTTCTGAATCTTTTTGTATTTTTAAGAAGGCTGTCTTTTATTAATCAAGGCTTTCGAAATTCCGACGATGCATGGTTCGCCGGTTTGTTTGACTACCGATTGTTTGCATGTGACGACTCCGGTGCCATTGCCTTTATCCTGAAGGTCGATGACTTCTAGTTCGACATGGATGGTATCGTGAATGAAAACAGGCTGGATAAAGCGCAGTTTATCAATTCCGTAATTTGCCACCACGATTTTTGGATCCATCTTTGTTAAACCTACCGCAAACGATAGAACCAGCATTCCATGGGCAATTCTTTGCTTAAAAATTGTGCTTTTCGCGTATTCAATATCCGTATGGAGCGGATAATAGTCTCCTGTCAGTGCAGAAAACATCACAAGGTCTGTTTCCGTAATCGTCCTCCCTCGTGACTCCCACTTTTCACCTATCTCAAATTGATCAAAGTATTTATCGTACATCTATCTCACCCTTTCGAATTGTTTTGCCTTAGGACGGTTTTTAAAATTTTTCCGGTCGCATTGCGTGGCAGTGCCTCGACAATTTCCAGCTGCTTCGGCATTTTATAGCGGGCGATTTTTCCTGCAAGGAATTGTTCTAAGTCCTCTACAGTTAATGTTTGGCTGCTATCCTTTAGAGCAACGACCGCTTTAACCGATTCACCCCATTTTTCATCCGGATAGCCGATAATCGCGGCCTCCCGGATATTCGGATGCCGGTACAGAACCTGCTCAATTTCAATCGGATACACATTTTCCCCGCCGGTAATAATCATGTCCTTCTTGCGGTCGACAATATAAATGAATCCATCCTCGTCAAATTGGGCTAAGTCACCTGTGTAAAACCAGCCGTTTCGGATTGCCTCTTTCGTTTCCTCCGGCTTGTTCCAATAGCCAACCATCACATTCGGCCCGTTCACAATCAGTTCCCCTACCTCACCAACCCTGACATCCCGATCCATCGGGTCGACAATCCGGACCGTCGTGTGCATCGGTTCTTTCCCCACCGAGCCATTCTTGCGGATGGTATTTTCTTTATCAAGGATACTGACAAACGGAGCCGTTTCAGTCAGTCCAAAGCCTTCGTAAAATGGTATTCCCCGTTTTTGGAAAAATTCAATTACCGTAATCGGACAAGGTGCCCCTCCGGAAACAGCAAATTGGAGTGACGAGATATCGTAGGCATCAAAATTTGGCACACTCATTAACGCCTGCCACATCGCTGGGACAAGGAATAGAGTTGTTACCTGTTCATCGTTTATTTTTTGCAAAATTCTTACAGGGTCAAAACCATCAACCAAAATATTAGCCCCGCCCTTATAGATTAGCGGAAGCGTAAACACGCTCATCCCGCCAATATGAAACAGCGGCGCCGCTGCGAGTGTCGCATCCGTGTAATCAACAGGGGTGTTGTGAATGAAGTTAATCGCATTCCATTGGGTATTGCCGTGGCTTAACATCGCCCCCTTCGGCCTGCCGGTTGTACCGGATGTGTACATCATTAAATGGATATCATCGAGTCCAATTTCAAAGCCAGGCTCTTCCGGGGAAGCATTCTCCAGCAAATTTTCATATAGCAGGTCTTCTTCATGTGGCTGGTTGCCGACGTGGATGTATTCGAGCAAACAGGATTCCTTTGTCCGCAGCTGATCCACGAGCGGCCGCATCCGGCAGTCATAAATAAAATGATAGCCCCTTGAGTCATTGACAATATATAGAACCTCTTCAACACTCAAGCGGAAGTTGATAGGCACAAAGATGGCGCCTATTTTAGCACAGGCAAATACACCTTCGAGCATTTCGTTTGTGTTCAAGAGAAGTGCATCAACCCGGTCACCCTTTCTGACCCCCAAGGCAAGGAGGGCATTAGCCAGGCGATTGACCCGTTCGTTAAATTCCAGATACGTAAACCTTTTTTCATTATAGACAAGCGCCAGTCTGTCCGGCCGAACCTTACAATGTTTAACAAGCCAGTTTCCGATCCCCTGAACCATACCCAACACCCCTAATCTTTTTCCTAACTTAAAATGGTTGAATGCTTTTTTGCCGGAAGCGGGAAATCCTTGTTTTCGAATGTTTCATAGCGGCGGATCAGTTCCTGGCGCAATTCGCTTGGAACAACCAAATCGTCGACGACAAGCTCACCTGATAGCTTGATAATGTCATAACTTGCCCGGTACTCCTCGCGCAGTTTTTGCACCAAGGCGGCCCTTTCTTCAGGATCGGCCACGGCTTTAATTTTGTTATAGTAAACGGCGTTGACCGCTGCCTCAGGTCCCATGATGGCAATTTCCGCTGAAGGAAGGGCAATCGTCGTATCAGGTTCATAGGCAGGACCTGCCATCGCATAAATCCCCGCTCCATAAGCCTTCCGAACAATCACACACATTTTCGGAACATTGGCCGTTGAGCTGGCGAAAATAAAATTTCGGCCTTTGCGAAGAATCCCCTCCTGCTCCACCTTTGTGCCGACCATGAACCCAGGCGTATCACATAAATACAGCAGCGGAATGTTGTAGGCATCACAAGTCCAGACAAATTTAGCACCTTTATCCGACGACTCTGGAAAAATTGCTCCGCCCTTATACATCGGCTGATTAGCAACAATGCCGACCGTTTTACCGTTCAAGCGGGCAAAGCCGGTAACCAGCTCCTTCGCATAATTGGCTTTGACTTCAAGGAAGCTGTCGCCGTCAACAATTGATTCGATTAATTTCCGGACATCGTAAGCACGGTTTGGCTCAGCAGGAATAATATTATCGATTTCGGCTGGATTTCGTGTTGGTTCCTTGGCCGGAAATTCCGGCAGCTTCCCGTCAAAATGATCAGGCAAGTAGCTTAATAGTTTTTTTACAAGCTCGGCCGCTTCCTCTTCGGATTTGGCGATAAAGTCGGCCGAACCGCTTTTGGTCGTATGCATCGTGGCGCCGCCCAATTCCTCGATATCAACCTGCTGCCCCGTCGCCATTTGGACCATTCTTGGTGAAGCAATCGCCATCCCAGAAATTTTGTCGACCATGATGACAAAGTCGGAAAAAACGGGCATATAGGCGGTCCCTGCAAAACATGGACCGTAAAGTACAGCAATCTGCGGCACTCGTCCGGACAGCATGCTGTGGTTATACCAAATCTTCCCTCCGGAGTATTTCTCCACATGGTAGCCGCCGGCTTCGTCAATCCGGCCGCCGGACGAATCAATCATATAGACAATCGGCCGTCTGCCGCGAATCGCCGCCTCCTGAATCCGCAGAATTTTTTCGCCATGGAATTTGCCGATGGAGCCAGCCTTAACGGTGTAGTCGCTGGCCATAAAAAATACAAGTCGGTCATTGATTTTTCCGGTGCCTGTTACTACCCCGTCAGCAGGCAGTTTTTCCTTTGTGGCGTTGGCAAACAGACCGGTTTCATAGTAAGGCTGTTCATCGTCAAAATAGAGCCTAAGCCGATCTCGGACAAACAGTTTTCCTATCTTCTTTATCTTGTCGTGGTCAGGTCCGCCCTGATAAATGCGTTCACGTTCCGCTAGGATTTTTCGTTCACGTTCCAAGGTCAACACTCCCTTGCTAGTTTTTTAGATTTCAAGCTTCCGTCAGGTTTCATTTGAAAGTTTTTAAGACTTATTGGCCTTATCCGCCGGGGTGTCCACGGGTGTCAGGATTCCCAGTTGTTTGGTAAGTATTTCATTCATGATTTGTGTCGTGCCGCCGCCAATCGTTTGAATCCTGGCATCACGCCACAAACGCTGAATCGGGTATTCCATCATATAGCCATTGCCGCCATGAATTTGCACCGCTTGGTCGCAAACACGATTCACCATTTCACTGGCAACAGCCTTTGCCATTGTCGCTTCCGTGACACAGTTTTTCCCTTGACTGTACAAGTAAAGAGCCCGGTAGGTAAGATTCCTTGCTTTTTCAATATCGACAGCCATGTCCACCATCTTGTGACGCAGCACCTGAAACTCAGAGAGCGGCTTATTGAATTGGATCCTTTCCTTACTGTATTGGACCGTTAGCTCGAGCGCCTTCTCAGCGGCGCCAATGCAGCCTAACGCTAGAATCAGCCGCTCATACTGAAAATTTTTCATAATATAAACGAAGCCTTCATTCTCCTCGCCAATGAGGTTTTCCTTCGGCACGATGACATTATCGAAAAATAATTCCCCGGTATCTGAAGAGCGCCAGCCTAATTTCTTTAGCCTTTTTCCAACCGAAAAACCGTCTGAATTAGTTTCAACGATAAATAAACTAATATTTCGATGCTGCGGCCCTTCCTTTGTCTTCGCGGCAACAATTACATAATCGGCATTTCCGCCATTCGTAATGAAGGTCTTCGAACCATTCAGGACGTAATAGTCGCCATCTTTTTTAGCAGTCGTTTTAATTGAAGCCACATCGGACCCGCCACCCGGCTCGGTTACCGCCAGTGCTGAGATAGCCTCCCCTTTAATTCCTAGTATGAGGTATTTCTGCTTTTGCTCGTGGTTCCCGTAGCGCCAGATGTTCGTCATCGCAATAGTTGTATGGGAGCCGATGGCCGCACCTACACCTCCTGCTCCACATCTAGCTAGCTCTTCGGTAAAAACAGCTTCCATGACGACATCAAGACCGCTGCCGCCATACTCCTCTGGAAACTTAATCCCAAGAAAGCCCAGCTCCCCCATTCGTTTATACAGGCTTCTCGGCGTTTGGCCGTCTTTTTCCCATTGCTCAATATTTGGGGTTATTTCTTTTTCCACAAAGGAGCGAACCGTTTTCCGAAACATGTCGTGTTCGTCCGTAAAAATCCAGTGACCCATCATACCCCTCCTTTTCACTCTATAAATAGGTAGCTTTTTGTAGATTATCAGTTTGTAATTTGAACTCTAAAAGGTATTCGCCGAAATCACGAATTTATTCGCCAATTTTAGAAACTTATTCGCCGAATTTAAAGTATTATTCGCCAAACCAATGTTCAACAAGGTTTTCCCTCTTAAAATTGGTAATTTTTCTATTAATTTGCCCACTTATCTTACCTTTTTTATAACCCCATCTGCTTTGCAATAATCTCCTTCATAATTTCATCCGTGCCGCCGCCAATTCTCGGCAGCCTGCTGTCCCTCCAGGCACGTTCGATCGGATATTCCGCCATATAGCCATTCCCGCCAAAGATTTGCAGCGCGCGATCAGCGACCCAATGCGACATTTGCGCGGCTGCTAATTTCGTCATTGAGATTTCTTTAGAAGGCACCTCGCCTTTTGAGAACCGGTAGGCGGTCGCGTAGGTCAATTCCTTACAGGTCTCAATTTGCGTTTTCATTTCTGCAAGCAGGTGGGCTATGACCTGGAAATTGCTGATTGGCTGGTTAAACGCTATTCTCGTTTTGGCGTAGTTCAACGCCAAGTCATAAGCATGTTCTGCACCACCGATAGCGCCAGCCGCACCAACCATGCGCTCGCCCTGAAGCTGCCACATGATTTGATAAAAGCCCTTGCCCTCTTCCCCCAGCAGGTTTTCATGGGGAACGCAGACATTATCGAAAATCAGTTCTGCTGTATCAGAGGAACGCATTCCGACCTTGTCGAGCTTTTTCCCGACAGAGAAACCAGGGCGATTCGTCTCCACCAAGAACAACGTTATTCCCTTCGGACCCGGATCATCGCATGTTCTCGTAACCAGTGTGATGAAATCCGCCCGCGTCCCATTGGTAATGAAGGTTTTCGCCCCATTAATGACCCATTCGTCACCTTCTCTTCTTGCCCGCGTTTGAATCCCCATGACATCGGAGCCGTTGTTCGGTTCGGTAATCCCGATTGCAGCAATCTTTTCCCCTCTCAGCGCCGGTTTGAGGAAACGTTCATGCTGGTCCTTAGTTCCAAACTTATAAATCGGGGGCGTGGCCATATCGGTTTGGACAGCTATTGCCATCGGAACACCGCCGCAGCCACATTTATTCATTTCCTCCGCGAGGACAATTCCGGAAAAATAATCACCGCCTTGGCCGCCGACCTCCTCCGCATAATGCAGTCCTAACAGCCCCAGCTCCCCCATTCTCGTAAAGACGGAGCGGGGAAATTCCCCCTTTTCTTCCCATTCATCCACAAACGGTGCAATCTCTTTTTCTACGAATTTACGAATCATTTTTCGAAGCTCGTCATGTTCTTCCGTAAAATATGGTTCATATGGCATCACTTGTTCACCTCATTTTCTTAGTTCTGCTAATAATGAATCATCCACTTCTAATTCGAGCCGCATCATATTTGCACCAAAGCACTTGCCGAGATTATCCAGCCTTAATGAGGCTGAACCGCCGCCCTCTAATGCCTCCTTGCAAACAAAGTTAAGCGCAAGAATATTTGGCAGTTCATAGCGGGCCACTTCTCCCTCCACAAGTCCTATAAAATGCTCCTTCACCCGTGCGGCGGATAATTTTTCTATAAAAATTTGATAGATGGCAGGGTTCGGGGCGAACACACCGATATTCACCATGTTGCCTTTATCCCCGGAACGAGTTTGCGCAATGTCTTTCAGCTTAACGATGGCCATAGTTTACACCTCCTGCACTTCAACTTTCACATGATTTTCAACTTCATCCCTTGGAATCAGCGTCGACCACATCCCGAGTAACGCCCGTGGAGAAGAGTTGCCCGTGAAACCGCTCATCGATGGCGGGCCATTCAAAGCCAGCGGAGGGAAGAGTCGGCTAAACCTAGCCGCTTCCTGCTTCGTCTTTGCTTTGACCGCCATCCGTAAATACACCTCATTTAATTCCTGCTCAGGTTCAAAAGCGAGAGGACCACTTAATGAGTTGTATCCAAGGTAATCAGTGCGAACTTCCTCATAGTTCCACCGGTACCTCTCTAGCTGCGTCCGAATGATTTCATCTACCTTTTTTGCTTTTTGCAAGGCATCTGGCCACGCAAACCCGACAACTACTTGCGCGGCAAAGCCGTTCTCATAACCCATGACAACTTTTAATGTATCTGTCTGCGGTTTACCTCTAACCCCGGTCACCTTCACCTGATTCAGCCCGCTATTTTCCAAATGAACGCTGGTTAGATCGACAATGACGTCAGGGGTAATATAGGACGACGGATCATGAATTTCGTAGAGCATCTGTTCTTTTACCGTATCAACCGTGACCAGGCCTCCCTGTTCTTCAACCTTACTAATGGTAAAATCACCATTTTCCGACACCTCGGCAATCGGGTAGCCCATTCGGTCAAAGCCTTCGATATCCTGCCAATTGCCGCTGAAATTCCCGCCGGTTGATTGCGCAGAACACTCGAGCAAATGCCCCATAAAAATACCGCTTGCAAGTCTATCCCACTCGTCTTCTTTCCAGCCATATTCATAGATTAACGGAGCCAAAAACTGGGCCGTATCCGTGGTCCGGCCGGTGACTACGATATCTGCACCGGCCCGTAACGCTTCCACAATCGGCTTGGCACCGATATAGGCGTTGGCAAACTCCAGTCTGTCTTTAACCGCCTCGATACCTTCACCAGTTTCAAGATGATTAAGGGAATATCCTTTTTCTAAAAACTCAGGTATTCGGTCCAGTACATTGTCCCCGGTCACGACCGCTACTTTTAAACCGCTCATTCCCATTTCCCTTGCTACCTTTAGGATTTCCTGTTGAGCCCCAAGCGGGTTAATGCCTCCTCCATTCGTTAACAGCTTAATACCCTTTTCCTTTACAAATGGCAGCAGCGCCTTCATTTGCATCGGCAAATCCTTGGTGAAGCCTGCCTGTTCATTTTTTCGTTTATCCTTAACCAGGATGGCCATCGTCAGCTCGGCCAGGGCGTCGAAACAAAGATATTGCACATTCCCTTTTGCAGCGGTTGCGACAGCCGCTTCGATGCTGTCACCATAAAAGCCTTGGGCAGCCCCAATTCGTACCTTTTTCATGACAAATTCCTCCTTTCAGTAGTCGGTAATCAGCTTTTTTTGATGTAAATTACATTGCATCAGCAAATTTCGGGGTTCTATCGGCGGATTTTATCGTGCTATCGGCGAATTTCACCTATCAATCAGCGAATCTCAGCAATTTATCGGCGAATTCTACCATTCTATCGGCGAATCCCTTCGTTCTCTTCCCGAATCTCACCATTTGATGCGATTCCCATCGTTCTATTGGCGAATTTCTCCGTTCTATTGGCGAATTTCTCCGTTCTATTGGCGAATTTCTCCGTTCTATTGGCGAATTTCACGATGCTATTGGCGAATTACACCGTTCTATCGGCGAATTTCACCTATCAATCAGCGAATCTCAGCAATTTATCGGCGAATTCTACGATTCAATCGGCGAATCCCATCGTTCTCTTCCCGAATCTCACCATTCGATGCGATTCCCATCGTTCTATTGGCGAATTTCACGATTCTATTGGCGAATCACACCGTTCTATTGGCGAATCACACCATTCTATTGGCGAATCCCCCTTTTCTATCAGCGATTCAAAAATCCCCCCTATTTCCCCGCCCAATTCGGCCGTCTTTTTTCCAGAAAAGCGGATGCACCTTCTTTTAAATCCTCACTCATAAAGGATACAAGCCTAAGCGTTGTCAAATAATCAAACGACTTTAGCAAATCCATCTGCTCGGTTGTAAAAAAAGCATCCAAACTGAGCTTGACCGCGAGCGGACTGAAACTCGCCACCTGCTTTGCCAGCTTCATCGTTTCCGCCTCAAGCTCAGCAGGTTCTACGATGCGGTGGACAAGGTTTAATTCCTTCGCCTGCTCCGCCGTAAAAATCTCCGCAGTCAACATCAGTTCCATCATCTTCCGGTCGCCGACTGCCCGCCGTACCCAGGGCATAATCACAAACGGCACGAGCCCCAATCGCAGTTCGGTTAAACCAAGCTTAGCTTCGGTTGACGCGATGGCAAGGTGGCACATCGCGACTAATCCAGTTCCGCCTCCCAAGGCGGGCCCATTTACGCTAGCAATCAACGGAGTGGTGACTTCAGCACCCAGCTTGAATAATTCCGTACTTTCCCGCCCTTCAAAATAAAGTTCCGGGGCTGTTTTCTCGAAATTCTTTTTAAAATCATTCAGGTTACCGCCAGCCGAAAACGCCGTACCGGCACCGGTAAGGATAATTGCGTGGATGTCGGGATTCTGGTCCGCCTCCCTTATCGCCAAAGTAAGCTCTCTTGTCGATTCCTGTGTCAGCGGGTTTCTCATTTCCGGTAAATTCAACGTAATTTTGGCAACGTTTTCAATTTCTTCGTAGCGGATCGTTTCATAGGACATGTCGTTCACCTCTTAAATAGGAGTATCAATATACATGTTGCAAAAAACGTGCCAACCTTTTTACAGACATACAACATCTTTTTTCCTATAAAAAAATAAACACCTTGTGCACAAAAGTGAACAGTTGTTCAAAGATGTGTACACTGTAGCGATTGTTTTATTTGAATGTAAGCGCTATAATAATAAATGTGTGAAAAGTACAAATTTTCAGATTAACGTGGAGGTGTCTCTTTCGATTGAAAGTTAGCAGCTTTACAACCGTCAATTTTGTGCAGTTATCCCTTGAAAGCACAATACGCGACGCCATTTCTGCGTTTTTATCCCATCGGGTGGACATCGGCTGTGTAACCACCGAAGACAGAAAATTGCTTGGAATTCTACATAAAAATGCGATTTATCGGGCGTTGCTTGAAAACACACCTCTAGATTCTTCCATTCGGCCACTCATAAAACAAGACGTTGTCACGATTCAAAAAGACCAGACTTTGCTTGATGCAAGAGAAATTATGATCGAAGGCAATGTCAGTCAGGCCGTCGTCCTCGACCAGCATCAAAATGTATTTGGTATCATGTCAAAGCTAGATTTGGTGTACTCAAACATGACCGCCTTGGAGGATACACTGAACCGGATGAAATCATTGGTTGAAAACCTGCAGGATGCTGTGATTTCTGTAGACTCCAATCTAAAAATCACAACCTTTAACCACACCGTTTTAGACCTGCTGCAATTGAACGGCAAAACGCTGTTGAATGCTCCCATTGACCTGTTTCTCCCCGATTTCCGAAAAGGGTTAATTGAGACCATGAAAACGGGCCAAATTCAACAGGCAAAACGTTTCAGTTTTAAAGACCTCACAGTAATCGCTTCCTTTATTCCTATCAGAGAGCTTAACAGAATTACCGGCGCCATGGTGGTATTGCGAGATGTCACCTCCTATGAAATCATTGCCGCTGAATTGGAAACGACCAATCAGCTTAAGAGGATTCTCGATAGCGCCCTTGAGCTTGCCTACGATGGGGTGGCTGTCACAGACAAGCACGGGCTGATCACGATGGCCAATCAAGGGTTTCTGGATCTGTTTTCCCTTGACCAGCAAGACCAGCTTCTCGGTACCCCTATTTCAAAAATAGCACCCCAGCTTCCTTCTGAACTCAGCCTGAAAATGGATAAAAAAATTGAGGGAAAACTCATTGAAATCAACCAGCGGAAATGCATTGTGGCGCAAATGCCTATTTACCAGGATGGTCAAAAGCTGGGCGCCATTTTTAAAATCATTTTTCGGCAGCTAGAAGCCTGGCGAGACCTTCTTTTTCACATGGAAAAATTAGAAAGTGAGATTTCTTTTTATCGAGGAGAATTATCCCGTATTTCCAAAGATTCGGACCCATTTGCCCACGTCATCACACAGAATTCACAAATGGAAAAATTCAAACAGGATGCGGTAATTGCGGCAAAATCTCTATCAAATGTGTTAATTACCGGAGAAAGCGGGACCGGTAAAGAGCTGATTGCCGAAGGGATTCACCGGGTATCAGGTTGCAAAGGCGCCTTTATTAAGGTGAATTGCGGGGCTATCCCTGAGGAATTGCTGGAATCTGAATTCTTTGGCTATGCGGATGGCGCGTTTACCGGAGCGAAAAAAGGAGGAAAGCCTGGTAAATTCGAACTGGCTAATAATGGAACACTGTTTCTTGATGAAATCGGCGAAATGCCTGTCTCTCTGCAAGTAAAGCTTTTACGAGTCTTGCAGGAACAAGAATTTGAAAGAATCGGCGCCACCAAAACCACAAAGGTAAATGTCCGGATTATTTCTGCCACTAACAAGGACTTGGCGGAGCTTGTAAGGCAGGGAAAATTCAGAGAGGATCTCTATTACCGGATTCATGTCATTCATCTACACATCCCGCCATTAAGAGAACGACTCGATGACATCCCGTTATTGTGCCGCTATTTTATCAATAAAATTAATTTCAAAACGAAAAGGAACATCATCGGCGTCTCTCCGGAAGTAGCCAGCAGCTTGCAGACCTACCACTGGCCAGGGAATATCAGACAATTGGAAAATGTCTTGGAAAGGGCCTTCCATTACAGTAGTTCGGAATGGATTGAAATCGAACATCTTCCGCAAGAATTGAAATTACTGCCTCAAGAGCAGGTACTTTCTCCAAAATCTAAAACAACCGAGACCCAGTTGCCCATTGACCGGAAGCAATCCATCAGCCGGACGGAAAAGGAAGTAATCCTGCAAGCTTTAAAAAAATGCCGAGGAAACCGTACAAAAGCCGCCGAATTGCTGGGAATCAGCCGAACGACACTGTATCAGAAAATGAAAAGGTATCAGATTATTGAAGAATTGGAGTTTCGCTATACCTAGGGGCTGTTTTCGTCTTCCACCAATCCTTTTTGGAGTGTATCTTTACACTCTATCGGCGAATTTTGAGATTCTATCGGCGAATTTTATGTGTTTATCGGCGAATCTTCGTCTTCTATCGGCGATTGTACAAGTTCTATCAGCGAATCGCTGTCCATCCCCACAAAATACAAAACAACCACACGGGCACAGCCCCATGTGGTTGTTTTTCCTCACTGCAGCTGTTTCAAGTATTGCTCCTTCAGCGCAGATTTTTGGATTTTGCCGGCTGGTGTCTGCGGGAGCTGGCTGACAAACACTACCTGCCTCGGCACCTTGTAATCTGCTAAATGCTGCTGGCAAAATGATTTGACCTCTTCTTCGGTGATAGTCGCCCCCTCTCTAGGGATAATGTAATAACGGCCCACTTCGCCAAGGAATGAATCGGGCACGCCAATTCCGGCTGCAAAACCTATTTTCGGATGCGACATCAGGATATTTTCCACCTCGACAGGGTAGACATTATAGCCGCCTTGAATGTACATTTCCTTTTTTCGCCCTTTTAAAATGACATACCCTTCATGGTCTAAATAACCCATATCTCCGGTATAAAGCCAGCCATCCTCTGAAAATGCTAACCTCGTTTCTTCTTCCAGTTCAAAATACCCCTTTGCCCGGCAGCCTCCCTTTACCGCCACTTCCCCGACTTCGCCGCTTGCAAGCTCCTTTTGTTCCGCATCGACAATCATCAAGCTAAAATCGCCGATAGGAACGCCGATACTTTGCTGCACTTTTTCAAGAGAGTCAGTTAGCCGGGTCATGATGCAGGCACCGGATGTTTCACTAAGACCATATAAATTGATGATTTTGGCGTTAGGAAATTTTGTTTCAATCATTTCACATTGGGTAGGGTCGACGTTGGATCCGCCAACGATGCAGACCTTAATGGAACTAAGGTCATATTGATTAATATGTTTATGGTTTAATAGCATGTGATACATAGTAGGCACACCGCCAAAGACGGTTGGCTTGACATGATGAATAACCTGCAGGACCTTTTCCGAAATAAACTCAGGTACTAGGACAATACTGCCATAGCAAACTAATAACGCATGAACCGCACAGGTAATGCCTCCGACATGGTTTAACGGCAAACTTCCTACTGTGCAATCCCCCGCCCCAAGCGACAAATGGTCTGCTTGGGCCTTTGCCGAGGCCAAGATACTTCGGTTGGTGATCATCGTCCCCTTTGGCTTTCCGGTGGTGCCGGATGTATAGATGACAACGGCCGTATCCTCTTCCAAGACTGCTTGCTTTGCGGCCTCAAGCCTTACCCGATCAAGCGGCCTAGCCAACAACTCGTCAAAAGATAGACTTCCTTCGAACCCATAGCCTATGAAAATATATTTTTCCACTGTCGGAATCTTATCTTTAAACTTCTCGAAAAATTGGACAAAATCAAAGCCTTGATGACCAGAAATGGAAACAATTCCCTTTGTTTTTGAATTGTTCAGCATATACTCCAGTTCTGAATCTCGGTAGCGGACATTCAGGGCCACCACGCCGACGCCGATTTTGGCTGCCGCGAAATACGTATACAGCCATTCCAGTTGGTTTAACGCCAAAATGGCGATCTTGTCGCCTCTCCCAAATCCCTCCTGGAGAAGTGCCGACGCCAATACATCGGTGACGTCATCCAGTTCCTTATAACTAATCCGTTGGTCTTCATAAATTAAAAATGGCTGATCCGGGAACCTATCAACGGCATTCGCCAATACTTTATGAACAATCCAGTCCTGCAAAAACATCCCCCCTTTTAAACTACTGGATTATTAGAATATAAATTTTTAAACTGCTCCCGCAATACGTTCTTTTGGATTTTGCCAGTCGTTGTCTGTGGAAGCTCGGTAACTATTAACACCTCTTTTGGGATTTGGAAGGTCCCTAAACGTTCTTTGCAGTGTTTAATAATTTCCTCTTTCGTCGCTTCCTCCCCCGGTTTTAACACAACAAACGCCGTGACAGCCTCAATCCAGCGTTCATGCGGAAGACCGACAGCAACCGCATTTAATACTTTGGGATAAGACAATAGCGCTTGTTCTACCTGAATAGATGCTACATTTTCCCCGCCTGTCTTGATCATGTCCTTCTTCCTGTCCACAAAAACCAGCAGCCCATCCTCGTCAAAATATCCTAAATCCCCGGTATGATGCCAGCCGAATTGCCGTGACCGCTTCGTTTCTTCCGGATTATTGAGATAGCCGTCCATAACATTCGGACCGCGGTGAACGATTTCACCCACTTCATTTTTTCCTAGCAGGTTTCCATTGTCGTCCATTATAGCGATGTCCGTAATCAAGGATGCTGTCCCCCAATATGGACCTGATTTTCGTAACTGGTCCTCAGGTTTAAACACACAGGTAGCCGGATACATTTCGGTCTGCCCCGACCCTAATGCAAACTCGCAGCCCAGTTCACTGATTCCTTTTTCCAGCGTATTGCGATCCATTGGGGCCATGGCGTAAAGGCAATAGCGCAGGCTTGATAGGTTATATTTTTTAAAAAAAGGATGGTAGAGAAATGCCCGGTACATCATCGGCAGGCCAAACATCCAGGTAATCTTTTCCTTCTCGACTGTTTTCATAAAAGACTCTGGTTCGAAGCCTTGGATTACCACAACTGTTGCGCCTAAGTGGAAAAAGGACGAGACAAGCGTATGCTGTGCACAATGAAACACCGGCATCATCATCGTCGCAATGTCGTCCTTCGCCATCCCCGCTTCGATAATATTGGCAAGACTGGCAATAAACACAGCTTGATGGTTAATGAGGACTCCTTTCGGTGATCCAGTCGTTCCACTTGTAAACATGATTTGGGCTAGGTCACGGTCAGAAATCGCAACTTCCGGTTCTTCCGTTTGGTTGGAATTTAAAGCATGCTCAAATTTTTCAGCCTCAGTGGCACCCTTTCCTATAATGAGCAATTCCGGACACATGCTTGAATATTCTTCTTTTTTGTCTTGTAAAAATACCTCGTCACAGATTAGTACTTTTGCGCGGACCTCCGCAAGAATATACGACTTTTCGTTAAAGGATACCCCTGGATTGATCGGAACCCAAACCAAACCGGCCTTTGCGATTCCAAAAATGGCAACCAGAAACTGCCAACTGTTTCCGCAAATAGTGGCAACCGAATCTCCTTTTTCTAACCCAAGGTCCAACAGATAGTGAGCAAAGCGGTTGCAATCTTCATTAAACTCTTGGTAGGAAATCCTTTTATCCCCGGAAATGATGGCCGTTTTGGCTGGATTTTTGGCTGCCGTCCTGCGCACAATATCGCCGATGGCCACTCGGTTTAAAATGGTGATTTCACTCATGAGCTTCCCCCCCGTTTTTTTTTCAAATTACTCCTCAATTCTTGTAATCGCTTCCATTTTTGCTTTCGTTCAAAAATCTTCATTCCGAGTAGAACAGTTTTATTTTACCTTCTAATCCTACATTTTCAGAATCCTCCTTATCCATGGGTTTCAATACCTACCTTAAGAAATGCAAGAATTGTACCAGTTTTTTTAAATAAGGGATGTATTACCTGGCGCCTTACATAGGCATATACTCCTTGAACAAATGTTATAAAAAAAACACAGTTGTATAGTTTTATAAACAGTTTGATTGTGATGTAAAAAAAAGCGATGCCGCCCTGGACATCGCCTGTTTTTTCACCTAAACTCCTCTTTTATTTCCCCACAAAAAAGTATGCAATTGCGGAAGAATCTTAACGTTATTCATATCAGAGTCCTGCATGACTCTATCTATCAATCTTTCATATTTATTAATAAGATGCAGCAGCAGCTCTTGATTATCCATCGTTGACAGATGATCATTACCAACCTGTACAAAGAAGGGAACTTCCGGATAACGGAAATGAACAGCTTTGGCATATTCATAATCAAGATCATCAAATACCACAATCTTCAAGCTAAATTGTTGTGGTACATCATTTTGTTTAAGTTTCCCAATAATTTCATCTAAAATTTCAAAATCCGTCTCCATTTTTGAGCTTGGCGGCTTGGGTGAAATCGTTAATTCATCAATCTCAAAAAACCAATCCTGCCACCTGCTTCCCTGGGTTTCCAGACCAATTTTTATTTGATTAGCCTTTAGGATTTTAATAAATTCATCGAGATTTTTCAATAAAGCAGGATTCCCGCCAGAGATCGTCACAAAGGAGAAATTCTTGCCTCCGATTCGTTTCAGCTCTTCCCAAATTTCTACCGCTTCCATCATTCGAATATCATTTTTACCGGTGCCATCCCAGGTAAAGGAGGAGTCGCACCAGCTGCAGGAATAGTCACAGCCAGCAGTTCTTACAAACATTGTTTTCTGGCCGATAACCATTCCTTCCCCTTGGATGGTGGGTCCGAAAATTTCCATAACAGGTATTTTACTCAACTTCCATCCACTCCCGTCTAGCTTCCGCATAGCTTGTCGGTGTCTCAAACAACCGGACAAATTCTACTCTTGCGCCACAATACTGTTCTTGTCTTTTCTCTTTCTTTAATGCCTCAGCCATTTTCTCGTAAATCCAGACCACCATGTTTTCCGCCGTGGTATTCATTGGTGGAAGGGTTTCGTTCAGATAGCGATGGTCGAGATACACCTCAATTTCATTTTTCCAAATGTCTTTAATGTCCCCGAAATCCATCATCAAGCCGCGGTCATCAACAAAACCACTGATTCCAAAAATGACTATATACGTATGGCCATGAAGGTTTTTGCATTTACCCTCATAGCAATGCAAATGGTGGGCAGCATCAAAGGTAAATTCCTTGCTGACCAGCACTCTTTTGGAATGGTATTTTAATTGATTGCGTTTGATATCTTCATCCATTTTTTGGAGTTTATCTACGATGTGAAAACCATACATGGGGTTAAAACTCCTTTCGTGTACTCAAGTATTGGTCAAGGCCTCTTTTTCTCAATACACAAGCCGGACATTCCCCACAACCAACGGCAATGATCCCGTTATAGCAGGTTAATGTTTTTTCCCTAACGAAATCCAGTGCATTCAATTCATCAGCCAACTGCCAAGTTTCAGCTTTGTTTAGCCACATTAACGGAGTATGAATGACAAATTCCTTGTCCATTGATAGGTTCAATGTGACATTTAAAGACTTGATAAACACATCCCGGCAATCCGGGTAACCGCTGAAATCCGTTTCGCAAACACCAGTGATAATGTGCTTTGCCCCAACCTGGCTTGCCAGTACTCCCGCAAAAGAGATGAATAACAGGTTTCGTCCTGGTACAAAAGTGGAAGGTAATTCACCATTTTCTCCTTCCTTCACTTCAATGTCTTTACGGGTCAAGGCGTTTGGTGCCAATTGGTTTAACAATGACATATCTAAAATATGATGCTCTATTCCAAGTTCATTCGCGATATTTTGGGCGCACTCGATTTCAAGCTTGTGCCTTTGATTATAGTTAAAAGTAACCGCCACTACTTCTTCAAAATGTTCTAAAGCCCAAAACAAACAGGTGGTGCTATCCTGTCCTCCGCTAAAAACTACAACTGCTTTATCTTTCTTCATTATAAATTCTCCTTTAAATAGAAAAACAGGACTACTAAAGAAAGCAGTCCTGTTTTCCTTAGTTTTTTAAAGAGGGTAGCTAGAACCTCTACCGCAGAGTGCGGATTTTTTATATGACTATTCGATTATAAACCATTTCGATCATTTTTCAATCTATCTTTCAAGATTATTTCGGTTTTGTACACTTTTCAAAAAACATTCACTCTGACCTTACAATTTTGTTTGTACTGACTGCAGCTTCCGCTCCATCGAATGTTCCTTGTCACGACGGTCATCAATTCTGAGATTGGTACAGACTCTTTGTAAGCCTTTCTGGAATGGGACTTCATGAATTTCTTGAACAATTTCTAAGAGTAATTTTAAATCCCCTTCAATCAATGTACTCATCGGGGTTAACTGATACTTTACTCTGTCTTCATATCGCTGAAGAACTTTATGTATTTCCGCCACATACTCACTAACACTTGTAGTACCTGTCCCTACTGGAATAACTGTTATATCAATGATGGCCATAGCTTCATCCTCCTAAGTTCCTTTATAAAAAAAGAATATCATATGAATCGGTTAGAACAAAAATTGATGACTAAGTTAGAAGATGGTATTACTTCTTACCCTGTTTAGGAAGAATGCCAATAGAATAAATTTTTACTCACATTGGTCTTATCAATTATATCTATTTATATTATTCTAAGATTAAAACTAATAGGGAGAGATTTGTTTGAATACCTATTTTATTGCCGGTCACGCCAAGCTGCCAACCGGGATGGCAGCAAGAAGCATTTATGAAACGCTGACGATTACGGCTGAGATTGATAAGCATTATGGCGTGATTGTTGATGCCTCATGTACGCTGGCTACGGAACATGGAAGGGACTATATTTCAAGGCTATTGAAAGGGTATAGTTTACGTCACGGGATTGACAAGCCACTCGAAGACTTAAAAAATGGCTATTTAGGAAAAGCCAATCACGCCCTGATTGCGGCATTAAAGGATTTGTACAAGCAATATGAAACTATGAATTCCGTCCAATAAAAATAGAAAGAGCGGATCGACAATACCAATCAATCCGCTCCCCCAATGAAAAACCTAAACCGTAACTTTCTCACTCTCAAACGGCCAGGCCGGCAGCATGTTGCTTAGCGCCTTATCCTCTCTGTACCCCAGCACATACTCCGCCTGCATAACCGTATGAATTTCCCGCGTTCCTTCGTAAATAACCGGGGCCTTGGAGTTCCGCAAAAAGCGCTCAACCGGATATTCGCTTGAATAACCGTACGCCCCATGGATTTGCACCGCATCATCTGCCGCTTTATTGGCAAAATCACAAGCCTGCCATTTCGCCAGCGAAGTTTCACGAGTATTGCGAACGCCCTTATTTTTCAACTCGCCAGCACGATACACCAGTAAACGGCTCATTTGCAATCCTGCTTCCATGTTGGCAAGCATTTGCTGCACCAGCTGATGCTTACCGATATCTTTGCCGAACGTTTCCCGTTGATGACAGTATTTTACGCTTTCCTCCAAACTGGCCATAATCAAACCGACTGCTCCTGCGGCAACCGTGAAGCGGCCGTTATCAAGTGCGGACATGGCAATTTTGAAACCTTCCCCTTCCTGGCCAAGCAAGTTTTCTTTCGGAACGCGCACTTGATCGAAGAACAATTCCCCGGTATTGCCTGAGCGAATTCCGAGTTTCCCTTTTATCGCCTTAGAAGAAAAGCCAGGCATCGTTCGTTCCACAATAAATGCGGAAATTCCGTGGTGCTTCTTCTCTTTATCCGTATAGGCAAACACGATAAAATGGTCCGCCACATCACACAACGAAATCCATGTTTTCTGACCGTTTATAATATAGTAGTCTCCATCCTTCACAGCAGTTGTTACAAGCGAGGCCACGTCCGAACCCGCTCCAGGCTCCGTTAATCCAAACGCTCCAATCTTTTCGCCTTTGGCCTGCGGAACTAGGTATTTATGCTTCTGTTCTTCTGTTCCCCATTGCAACAAAGTCATGCTATTTAACCCGATGTGAACCGATACGGCAGTACGGAAAGCGGTGTCGCCTCTTTCCAGTTCTTCACAAACAATGGCCAGCGAGTTATAATCCATGCCGCTGCCGCCGTACTCTTCCGGAATGCAAACCCCCATCAAATCCAATTCTTTTAAACGCTGCCAAATGACCGGATCGAAATAACCGCGTTCGTCCCACTCTCGCATGTTCGGATTGATTTCCTTATCAACAACGCTTCTTACCATTTTTCTTAACATTTCCTGCTCTTCCGTGAATTCAAAATTCATCACACATTCTCCCCCTGCTTTTTAAAAATTCAACTTCGGCACTTGGCCAATTTTTTAAATAATGTTATCCGCCTTCAAACGGCTAATCTCCTCAAATGTAAATCCCACTTCCTGCAATATTTCGTCGGTATGCTCACCGGCCATCGGCGGATGACGTTCAACCCTTGTCTCCGTTCTAGAAAGTTTTATAGGCGAGCCAACGAGCTTCACCAACCCTGCCTCTGGATGGTCTACTTGAACGACCATATTCCGGGCCGCAACTTGCGGGTCGTCAAATACTTGGTCTATTGTGTTGATAGGACCGCATGGAATATTGTTGGCAGAAAATAGCTCCATCCAATCGCTGACCTGCTTTAACTGAAGTTGGCTATTTAAGATTCTCGTAAGTTCCTGACGATTTTCCACTCTTACCTCATTGGTACGGAACTTCTCATCCACCGCCAGTTCGCTTAGCCCAATTACCTCACAAAGCAATGCAAATTGCCGGTTATTTCCGACGGCAATGATCAATTCACCGTCTGCTGCGGAAAATGTGGAGTAAGGCACGACATTAGGATGGTCATTTCCAAGCCTCCGTGGTACCTTACCTGAAATCAAATAATTGCTGGCGACATTGGCAAGCGAGCTTACCGCCGTATCCATCAGGGACATATCGATTTTTTGACCACGGCCCGATTTTTCCCGCTCAAACAAAGCGGCTTCAATAGAAATTGCAGAATATAAACCGGTTAAAATATCGACCATGGCCACGCCAATTTTAAGCGGGCCGCTTTCTTCGTTGCCCGTAATGCTCATTAGGCCGCTCATACCTTGGATGATATAGTCGTATCCGGGCAAATGGCTATTTGGTCCTGTTTCCCCGAATCCGGTAATGGAGCAAAAAACGAGCCGGGGGTTTATTTTTTCCAAAGAATCGTACCCGAGCCCCCATTTTTCCATCGAGCCCGTTTTAAAATTGTGAATGAGGACATCCGCTTCCTTAGCTAACTTACGGATAATTTCTCGGCCCTCGTCTGACTTTAGGTTGACGGTGATGCTGCGCTTGTTCCGATTGGCACATAAATAATAAGCGCTCACTCCGTTTTGAAACGGCGGGCCCCAGAACCTGGTTTCATCACTGCCGCCCGGGGCTTCTACCTTGATGACATCGGCACCAAGGTCTGCCAAAATCATCGTACAATTTGGTCCAGCCAGAACCCTTGTTAAATCTAATACTTTTACACCTGCTAGTGCTCCACTCAAATATCCCACCACCTGTTAAAAAATCAAAAAAGCCAGACCAAACACACTTTAAAAGTGGTATGGACTGGCTTGCGATCCATTTTAGCAGCCGGCTAAGGCTGGTTCTGGAAACTTATCAGTCGAATCTTATGTTTTGAATACATCTCCATTACCTTCCGCTGACAGGCTGGATAGGATGAAGTTGTTTTTATTTTACATGAATTTTCAGAATTATTCAAGTAAAAATTTACTTAAATATAGTTTTTGTTGATGCTATTTAAGCGAATTTCATGTTTTTGCCGTCTTCTCTTTTTACGATTCGTAAGTTCCTTTTCGTAAAAATAATGAATGATAAAGTAGGAAATCACACCAAGTACAATCCCGAAAATCGACATTCCGATTAATGTATGGATACTGCCGTGTAGAAACCCAACCAACACAGTAAAATCACCGTGCATTAGTTTTGGAAAAGAAAAAGGATTGTGGTGTCCGATTCTAACCTTTATTGGAAAGAATAATTTCCCTAGCTTACCGGCAAATGGAAGCAGGATTACTGGAAGTAATGTTAATTTTCCGATGACGTTTCCAATTATCGAAGCTGGAAGCGAACCTTTTGCTATTCGGACAGCTGGAATAAACAATATATATATTAATGAAGCCGTTGATATGACCAACATTTCTAAACCGAAACCAATCGCGAATCCTAAGGCAACCTTTTTGGCTCCTCCGGGAGAACGAAGCAGTTTCATGAAGTTTAATTTAAATGCACGTCCAAGACGTTGAAACATATTATACCTTCGTTGTTTTGTATTCATGCTTTTGACCCCCGGTTGAACGAATTCCGTCTAAAATTAGTATTTCCTGTCAAAATGAATTCCATAGATAGTTGAAACATAAAGAGGTCTTATTAACGTTTACATTTATAGTATATTACAATTTCGTGTATAAAACTAGATAAAAATACTAAGGTTTGCACGATTCGCATTTTGTCGAAATTGCTCCAGAAGCTTGTTATTCCGGCATTTTCCAGTAACAAAAAAGCCGGCCAAATACCGCCGACTTTTCTGCCAATTTCTTGTAATTACTTTTCCAGCATTAATTTTAAAATAAGCTCATCTGTCTGTCTTGTTCCTTCATTTCCAAGCCTGCAAAAGCTTTCAATACTTTTTTCGACATCATCGTGGATAAAGCCGTCGGTTGATTGAATCTCTTGATGGTTCAAGGCTAAAAGAGCTGATTGGACGGCAACATTGGAACAGGTTGAGACTTTCATCGCACAGCCTGCCTTTGCCCCGTCACAAATCATTCCGGAAACATTGCCAATTGTATTTTGAATCGCCGCTTTCACTTGGTGAAGACCTCCATCCAGCAAATATACAATTGCACCACTCGCTCCCATCCCGGCAGCAGTGACACCGCATAGGGCAGAAAGGCGGCCAAATTTAGATTTGATATGGATGGTGATCAAATGACTAAGGGCAACGGCCCGAATCATTTTTTCTTCGGAAACCTGAAGCTTATCTGCCGCGGCAACAACCGGAAGGGTAACGGCAATGCCTTGATTGCCGCTTCCGGTATTGGCCATTACTGGCATTGTGGAACCTGCCATTCTCGCATCCGAGCCGGCTGCGGCCAGCGACATCGCAGCCGTGGCCAAATCATCGGATAAAATGCCTTTTTTGACATTTTGTATTATCGTCTTACCGACATTCAGCCCATAATTTCCAGAAAGCCCTTCTAATCCAATCATGCGATTTAATTCAATGCTTTTTCTTACAAGCGAAAGATCCTTAAGATCTGCCGTTAATACCCACTCATATATCTCATCAATGGTTAGCGCTTCCAGGTCGTCTTCCTCTGTCTGCAGTCCGATATTTTCACATCCACCCATGTAAACAGCTTTTCCGTCCACTTCTATTAAGGTGATATTGCTATGATTATCAGAAATAACGACCTTTGAGTTGTGCTGATCTGTTTCTATCATCACTTCAATATAGAGTCTTTTGGGTGAATTTGACTGGCCGGCTGTTACCTTGCCATCTTCTATTAATTTTAAAGCTGCCTGTTCATCTTCTCTCGTGAGTCCGTCCAATACTTCCAAGCTTTTATTCGGGTCGCCGGCAGCGGCGCCAAGTGCGGCAGCGAATTCTAGCCCTTTCGCTGACATGCCTGGAATCCCAACTGATTTCGCGTTTTTAATGATATTTCCGCTCGCTTCAACACGAATGGCACGAATTTGTCCTTGCGCGTGGCTCTTTGCAGTGGCAGCAGCCAAGGCAATTGCCACTGGTTCAGTACAACCAAGGGCCACAACTAACTCTTTTTCCAAAACTGCTAAAATTTTATGCTTTTTCATGTTGTTCCCCCTGTTTAGATAAGATACTAGTATCTTATCATAATTGCTGAGTTGTTTTTTAGGATGTTTTTTCCAAACTATTCACGCCTTCAATTAAAAACAATTATCCGCCAAGACTGATGATATGTACTTTCTTTCCAAGCAAAAATAGAGTATACTCAATTAACTATCATTTACATAAAGGAGATAGATCAGATGTCTGAGAACCACCAACCGGAAACAGAAAAAAAGAAAGTTAGCCTGCAGGAATTGGCCAAACAGCAGCTGCAAAACAAAAAAAACCAAGCTGCCGCTAAAGGAAAAGAGAATGGCAGCCTGCAAACGCAAAAAATGAAAAGCCAGCAAACCAAGAAGCCAAGCAATACTCGAAGAAAAATGGGCTCTTAATGAACGGGCAAAATCGGAAGGACATTGTGCCAGGGATTTCTGTTGATATTGTTTTAAAAAAGGATCAGAAAACTGGAAAGCTTACCAGGGGAATTGTTCAGGATATTCTCACTAAATCATCCAGCCATCCCCACGGCATTAAGGTCAGATTGACGGATGGACAAATTGGACGAGTCCAAGAAATTCACACCTAATTTTCCCCGCATTAAAGCACACAATAACCTGTGTGCTTTTTCCTTGGCCTACTTTACCAACACCCCCACTGGAGACCAGCATTATTCAGATGGAACTATTTCGAGATCAAGCAGCTGCGTCTTCATCTCTAATCCGCCGCGGTAGCCTGTCAACGAACCATTTTTGCCAACAACACGGTGACATGGCACAGTTATTAACAATGGATTAGCACCAATAGCGGCTCCCACTGCTCGAACAGCAGCTGGTTTATTTATTTTGTTTGCGATGTCAGAATAGGATTTGGTCTGTCCGAACGGAATTTCACAAAGGGCATTCCAAACAGCGACTTGGAACTCAGTCCCATGTAAATCATTCGGGACGGTGAAATTCGTTCGCTTCCCTTCAAAATATTCTATTAGTTCGGCTTCATACGGCTTTAGCTTCTCCCCATCTTCCACCAGTGGACTGCCGGGAAACCGTTTTTCAGCCCAAACCGCTAATTCTTCAAACAGCTTGTTCTGAGAGCCGACATAGCAAAGTCCCTTCTCTGATGCTGCAATATAGAAATTCCAAGAATGATGATTAAATAATGACCAATAGATGGGTGTCTTATTAGTTTGTGGTGTCATTTTGTTTCCTCCGATTCATGTAATTGACGGAAATTAACGGGTGTATCTCCCGTCATCTTTTTAAATAATGTAATAAAATAAGGCGTATTAGGGATACCTACCATCTTTGCTATTTCCACAATTGCCCGGTCAGACTGGAGCAATAAATTTTTGGCTGCATTAATCCTGATCTGCAGAATATATTCGACAGGGGTAATGCCAGTAATCTTTTTAAATGTCCGGTGCAAATGAAACGGACTTCCATGACTAACTTCAGCCAGCGTTTCTAGCGTTAGCTTTTCTGAATAATGCGTATCAATGTAGTCTGTAACAAGCTCAACCCATTCATGATCGGGTAATCGCTCATTTGTAGGCTTACATCTTTTACATGGACGGAATTGTGCCAATAGCGCTTCTTCAGCGTTTTGAAAAATCCGGACATTTTCTTTTTTGGGAACACGAGATTTGCAGGACGGCTTACAGAAAATCCCCGTGGTCTTTACAGCATAGAAAAAAAGATCATTGTATGAGGCATCATTGTCGATAATGGCCTGCCACATTTCATCTGTCATCACAACATCCCTAGAGTTATCTTGAAATTCAAATCTCATTAGACCACCTCTGCCACTATTATATCTCTGGAAATAGCAGAATGAACGTTTATAGTGATAAAATAGCAAGATATTGAAATGATATTTTTGTGATAATACTTTATAGAAAGAAATGGGGGTATGAAATTGACAGATTTTCAATACGCAAATGACTGCTGGCAAGAAGTCAATGGGAACATTATCATAAAGCTGCCGGAAGACTTTAATCTAAGAGCGAATCTAGGCTATTTGGAGCGGAACAAGAATGAATGTATGTTTGAAGTCGAAAACGGCATCATTACAAGGGCTGTTGCCGTAGGAGAAAGACAAGCTTTAGTACAAATTCATGTAAATGATCGGAATCAGATGATCGTTCAGTTTTTAAAAGACATTAGACCTGGTAATCTAGCGGAATGCGCTGCGGTAGTCTCGTACATCTGTGAATGGTTTGATCTGAATCGTGATTTGAAGCCATTTTATGAAATGGCCAAATCGGACCCACTGCTTAAAAACCCCGTTCAAGAATTCTACGGACTACGCGTAATCGGCGTTCCCGATTTATTTGAAGCGCTCTGCTGGGGAGTCTTAGGGCAGCAGATTAATCTAGCATTCGCCTATACTTTAAAAAGACAATTTGTTGAAAAATTTGGCGAATCTATCGAGTGGAATGGAAAGAACTATTGGTTGTTTCCAACCTATGATCAAATCGCAATGCTAACACCTGCAGATCTAGCCGATATTAAAATGACATTGAAAAAGAGTGAATATATACTGGGAATTGCCCGATTGATGGTAACCGGAGAATTATCTAAGGAAAAATTATTGAAAATGGAAAACCTTAAGGAGGTTGAAAAAGGCCTAATCAGGATTCGCGGGATTGGTCCATGGACAGCGAATTACGTCATGATGCGCTGCTTACGATTTACCTCAGCGTATCCGATTGATGATGTCGGCTTGCATAACGCCATCAAGCATCTAACTGGTTCAGAGAAAAAGCCTACAAAGGAAGAACTATTAAAGCTATCTCAGAGGTGGGCCAATTGGCAAGCCTATGCAACTTTTTATTTATGGCGTGTACTCTATTAAAAAAAATCTAATTAAAAATGTAACTACCCCTCGGTAAAAAAACTGAGGGGCAGCATGTAAACATTCGCTATATTACTAAAATCATTTTTCTATTGGATATAACGTAAAATTGCAATCTACAATTTCATAACGAAGAGTATCACCTGTCTCAAATCGTTCTGCAATGGACGTATAAATTGGACCATTCAAATACTCTTCTACGGCTTCCTGGCTTTCAAATATATAAATGCCCCCGCGTTCTTCCGTTTCAGGGTTACTTACATATAATTTTTGAATAAGTCCCCTTTCCTTTAGAGCACGGAACTTTGGCAAACTCGCTTCCGACATTTTTGAAAGCTCTTCGATAGATTTAGCGCTTTTGAAAGTCACTTTCAATACTTTTAAACTCAACATTATTCCTCCTCTTATTTATAATACTGGTATTCTTTTTTGTAGTTATTTCCGCTTCCCATACGTAACTTCTAGTCCTGCCTGCACATCCATTTGAATGCCGTACTGTGGAATCGGATAACGCATTCCGTTTTTGCTTAAAGCCTCCAATCCATCTAAAGCTTTTAACAAATCTTCCGGCGCCAAAGCCATCAATAATTCATCGTCCAACACCCCGCCAAACCTTCGTTCAGCAAAACAAGGGATGGAAAGGCTAGGTTTTCTTGTCGCAAGGGCACGCCCCCATGAATCCGCACAGGAAGATTCCCCTACGACACTCCATTCAAATTTTTCAAAATTCCTCCACTGCAGGCCGTTAATAAAAAGAATCATTTGCCCAGGTGTCCCATAGATCAGACAAATGTCGGGGTCAGCGATACGATTCAACATAAGTGGCGACACGGCCATCGCTTCATATTTTCCATGGGGGACGACCGTCATCTCCTGCTGGTGTTTCGCTGAATCCTGCTGGTTTTCAAACCAAACGCCCGCCATTTGCTCTCCTGATAGCCACTCCTCATTTCTGGGGTGTAATCCCAAGACCACCTGGCATTGGGCCCCAACGAGGTCTTCGGCAGTGATTCCTACGGTCCAGCCCAATCTTGAAGCTTGGGCGACAATTTGGTCGGTTGTGTGAATGCTTTTTGGCCGCCGTATCTTAGGAATGGCTTCCATATCCTCTTTCTTCTCAAACATTTTCATCCCTATTGGAATGGTTTTAATTTTGAGGTACTGATTTAACCTGTCGACAATTGCTTTCCAATCATACGTCTTCTCTACATTTTCCATTTTATAACCCCATTTCTCTTCACATTTTTCATAATACTATTGTATGAATTTTCTGAATACACACAACACTCTACTATTATTAATCTTGGAAACTGATATAATTAAAAGAACACTATGATGGATGGTGAACTATTTGCGTATAGAACAGCTAATGTACGTTGTTGAAATTGCCAAAACGGGGTCGCTTTCTGCAGCGGCGGAACGCCTGCACGTGGCGCAGCCAAGCATTAGTCATGCGATATCTTCTCTTGAATACGAATTGGGCGTTAAAATTTTTAAACGTTCCAAAAACGGTGCTTTACCAACTGAAAGCGGAAAAGCAGTGATTTTAAAAGCTCAGGAAATCCTCAACAAAGTCGAGGAGCTGCAAGAAACCGTTAATATTGAGCATTCGCTTTTAAAAGGAAGGTTATCCATTGCATCCATTGCTGGCGTCAGTACTAGTGTTTTGCCTCGGGCATTGGTTATTTATAAAAAGAAATATCCCGGTATAGAACTAGAACTGATTGAAGATGATACGCGCACAATCAAACAACTCGTTATCGATGGAAAAACAGATATCGGTTTGTCAATTGCCGATGATGTGGATTCCAAGCTTTTGAGTGGACACCTTTTTACTACTAAATCTATTGCATGTGTAGGGAAACATTCCACTTTTGCGAGACATAATGAAATATCTATAAAAGAGATCTTAAAACATCCCGTTATTTGTTCCTCTGATTCTCTTAGGAATATCTTAAAAAAACACGGAACGCCAAACTATTTAATCAAGTCGAAAAATTTGGAAGCAGCCAAACATATTATTGCGCAAGGAATGGCAATTGGTTTCTATACTGAAATGTCATTAAAGGTTGACCCTTATGTACATACAGGAGAAATCATCCCATTAGACATTTCTGATGAAAAAATTGAAGTCAATTATTGTTACATTCAATTAAAGACCCACCGTTCCATTGCTAGCCAAGAGTTTATAAAAATACTAAAAGAACAAATTAGCTATTTCCAAAGAATTTAATGATGGCCCCCATAAATTGAGTGGCGTTTTTTTCACATGACGACCGACCCCTGATTTTCCTGTGCTTTGACGTTTTTCTTGTATAACGATCTTAAAGTCGGCGAGATCAGGATTAAGACCACTACAATCACCACAAACAGGCTGCCAGTGGACATCATATTGATTTTCGGAGGGATTAATTTGCTGAAAGAGCCGTATATAAAGTTCCCGACCGCCATCGCCCCAGAAGCAAGGATAAAATTGACACTCGCCACACGCCCGCGAAATTCATCATTTGCCCTCTGCAAGACAAATGATAGATTAATTGCCATAAAAACAGCTTGGGATGCACCTACCGTTACGCCGACAATAAAGGCTAGCAGAGGCGTACCTGTGAGCCCAAGAAGAAATAAGGTCAGGCCGCTTGCCAATGCCGTCATAATATAAAGGATACCCTGCCCCCTTGGGGTGGATATGGAGGCTGTACTTAGATTGCCAAGGATGGCCCCTAATCCGATAAACATCATCAAACTGCCGTAAATTCCACTGTCTGCCCCTAGACCCTCGTGAATAAACTGAGGAAGTAACGATGTATACGCCATCGTTAATAAACAGTGGAGGAAAACCATGAGAATTAAGAGCCCAAGTGCCGGTGTCCTCCGAATGTACATCATCCCTTCCACGACAGGCTCAAAAATATTTTTGAGATGCAGATTTCCTAAAGTTGTGGCAGTTTGATTGGTTCGAATCCATAATGACTGGATCCCTGCCCCCATATAGAGCAGAAAACATAGTGCAAAGACAGTGCCCGGACCGGCCATAACCAGGATTGGACTGGCCAGAGCTGAACCGATAAAGCCTGCGCCATGCGATATCGTGCCTTGCAGGGCCGTGGCATTGTAAAGAGTATTCTTAGGAATTAGGTCAGGCATAATCGCGTTAGTACAGGTCATTTGCAGATTAAAACAAATGCCCAAGAAAAATGCACACATAATCACTACCCATGGTGACACAATCCCAAGCAAACTCAACAATGCCAAAGCCCCTGTGTTGCATGCATTTGAAAATACGGCTATGGTCAATAAACGCCGCCTATCAAAACGATCCACCAATACCCCGATTATCGGTCCGAAAAGAACCCCAGGAATCATCGTGGCAAAAACGGCTGTCCCTACAAGTGCGGTAGAATTAGACAGCGAATAAATAAGCCAGCTGGCAGCTACCGTAAAGGAATATTGTCCTGAATTGGCCAACGCTGAACTAATCCATAAATAACGAAAATATCGAAATCCCAGTGATGCAAATGTTTTTGGAAGCTTCATTATGTATCTCCTTCTAGTTTGCTTACTCTCCGTAGGCATTTAATGCATTAATACTATGAGCAAGCGCGGAACCTGCTTTTAAAGCGGTGGCGACAAAAATCGCTTCCGTTAATTCTTCCATTGTTGCTCCTAGTTTCTTTGCTGTTTTTGTGTGGGCATCGATGCAATAGGCACAACCAGTCACATGGGCCACGGCTACTGCTATAAATTCTTTTTCTTTTTGGCTTAATAGACCCGGCTTCATCGCCTGATGGCTAAATCCCAAATAGGAACGGAATAACTCGGCGTTTTCTTCACGAAAATCCTTCAATCGTTTCATATTCGATAATGTATAAAGGTCATCTTCATCTGTTCCGTCGTATGCCTGGAGCGCATTGGCGCCATGGCCTGCAGCAGATCCGGCTTTCAGCGCTGTCGCAACCATGATGGCTTCAAGCAATTCCTCTTTCGATACTTCAAGGCGTTTGATTTGACCGACATGGGCTTCAATACAGTAGGGACATCCGGTGACATGAGCAACAGCGACAGCAATCAGTTCCTTCAATTTCACCGACAGTAAGCCTTCCGCCATTGCCTTTTGATTAAAAGCACCAAAAGCACGATAGGTTTCGGGTGCCAGTTTTGCTAACTCCGAAAGTCTTCTGCGATCCGATTTTTTGTACAAACTTTCATTACTCATATTTATTCCCCCTCTTTTAAAAAGAAGACTCAAAGCCTATTTTGGAATTGAATTGAGTCTCCTATTCCCGTATATTAATTGAACAAATTCATTTTCATTACAGTGCCTTTATGTTAATGTCAGATTCTAGCTCAGGCTCAGCATTAAAACCTAACTCTTCTCCTGATTTTAATTTTTGTGACTTCGACGCAATCATGACATAAAAAGCAGAACAAACAATGTAAATTAACACTCCAACTAGCAAGCCGGCAGTTAAGTTTTTCAGCAGAAGATAGCCTTGAACCACGGAAAGGACGATTGCAATCCCGACAATCCCGTATAAGGTCCTTGGATTAAATTTGAATTTTGATTTCTCATATAACTCCGGATATTTTTTCGGAAGCTGCGTTGCCGCGATAATCGGAATGAGGTTAGCAAAAAATCCGATGCCGCTTCCTAATGATGCAATTACGGTTAGAGAAAATCCTGAAATTATCGGAATTAATCCAATCAGATAAAAAAGTGTTAGAATCAAAATTGGTGTACCAAACTTACTGCTAACTACCCCTAGTTTCTTTGGTAGCCAGCCATCTTCACAGGCAATCAGGATTCCTTTCGTTGCCCATGACATTTGTGCATTTAAGGTGGTCGCCAGCGCAAACATCGCACCGCCAATAATAAAGAAGAAGAAAACAGGCTCAGGCAGGATTGTTCTGGCTACTTCCGTCAAAGGCTTATTGGCCACGTCGGCAACTGGCAGAACACTTGAAGCAACGGCCGCCATGAGCGCATAAAGAATTCCGACTCCAACCGTTGTTGTGATAATCGTTAGGGGTATATCACGGCCTGGATTTTTCATTTCTCCGCCCAGTTCGGCAACATATTGAGCGCCTCCTGTAGCAAATGAGAGCAATGCGACTGCCGAAAGGAAACCGGTAATTCCTCCTGGGAACATTTCTCTCGTGTTAAATACGGAATAATTAATCTCCGGAACCCCCCACGCCACGAACAAACCAAGGGAAATGACCAAGACGATGACCATAATTTTTTCAGCAATTGCGGCCACTTTTACGCCGACAAGGTTGGTGATATAGAAAACTGTTAACATGATAAAAGCAACTAGTTTAATAGGGACACTAGGATACAAGCTTTGTAAGTAATCCGCAAATGATAGCGCATACAATGCAATGGTTAATTGTGTAATGATGAACAGCAGAAGCCAGAAGAACCCTAACTTAGGTGATAAGAGACGACTGGAATATCGGTAAAATCCCCCGGTTGTTGGAATTGCTGCTCCCATAATGGCAGTAGGCATTACCTTAAACAAGGTAAAGATTGATGATAGAACAAAAGCCAAAACCACACCAGTTCCGGTCATACCAATCGCAATCCCAGTAAGGGACATGATACCTGCTCCAATGATTTGACCTACCGCAATTCCCATCGTATCTCCTAGACCCAAAACCTTCTTCAATTTTGCTTCCTGATTACTCAAATTCCCTTCACCTTCCCTTTTTTACTAGTTTTTTATATTTAAATTTTTGCCGCAGTACCCTGATGACTTTTTACTGCCTTTTCCAGTCTTCTCAGCCCCTCTTCTAAAATGGATCTCGGACAGCCGATGTTCATTCGAATAAATCCTTCCCCTCCCGGTCCATAGGTGTAGCCTTGATTAAAAGCAACATTGCCGTGCTTTAACATGAGTTGTTTGAGACCTTCTTTATCCAAACCAAGTTCCCGACAGTCCAGCCAGACAAGATAGCTTGCCTCAGGTTTAATAACTTTGATTTCCTTGATATTGTTTTCCATATATTCGCTCAGGAAATTCAAGTTTTTTTCAATATAATCAACAACTTGTTCTAACCATTCACCGCCAAAACGATAAGCGCTTTCAGTTGCGGCAATCCCAAATGTATTCGTATGTCTTAGAGACAATCGATTCATGGTCGCATTAAATTCATCTCTCAGCTTTTGATTGGGGATGATGATATTGGAAGTCTGCAAGCCTGCTAAATTAAAGGTTTTGCTAGGAGCCGTACAGACAATGGTATGCTCAGCAAATTCTTCAGAAATGGAGGCAAAGACTGTATGCGTCTTTCCTTTAAAAACTAAGTCACAATGGATTTCATCGGACACAATGAGAATGTTGTTCTCAATACAAATCTTCCCTAGCTCAGTCAACTCGTCTTTTGTCCAGACACGTCCTGATGGGTTATGAGGATTGCAGAGAATCAGCATCTTGACGTTCTCATCGATTCTATCTCGCAGGTCTTCAAGGTCCATTGAGTAATTACCGTTTTCATGTTTTAGCTGGTTATAAACAACTTGACGGTTATTATTGACAATCGCATTAGTAAACGGATAATAAACCGGGGGCTGGATCACAATTTTGTCTCCAGGATTCGTAAAGGTTTGCACAAGATAATTTAATGCCGGTACCACACCTGGACTATAGCAAATCCATTCTTTTTGTACACTCCAGTTGTACCTTTCCTGCATCCAATCGATAATTGCACGATAATATGAATCTGGACGTGTGGTGTAGCCAAAGATTCCATGCTCAGCCTTTTTGATGATTGCTTCGATTACTGGCGCCGGTGATTGAAAGTCCATATCAGCCACCCACATGGGAAGTAAATTCTTTTCCCCGAATAAATTCTCTGTTTCATCCCATTTTGCCGAAGCTGTATTATGCCTATTAATTTCGATGTCAAAATTGTACTTCACTGTTGATTTCCTCCTTAATCAGTTTTTCAAATACACAAAACTTTTTGTGAGATAACTAATAGTTTTGTTTCCGAATTAATTGAATATTTTGTTTTATTTAACCATATAAATTGTCCCTTCGTAAAATATTGATTTTTAATAGAAGTATTCAATTCGTCTATAGTTAAACGTTATAAAAGTGCTGGAGTCTGCCCCCAACACTTTGTTAGCCTGCTTGTATTTTCTTTTTAAAAAGATTGTCTAGATTGCTACTTTAGAATGAAACTCGGTCCATTGTGTTACATTAATTTAGAAAAAATAAAAATGAAAATGTTTTGACATTTGGATAAAAATGCTGTAAATTATCAAATGTACGAACAATAAAAACATAAACTTTATATAATATTCGTGTTTAGGAGTGTAATTTCATGGATACAGTATTTGATTACGAAGATATTCAACTAATTCCCGCAAAATCAATCGTAAAGAGCCGTTCTGAGTGTGACACAAGCGTCGAATTTGGAGGTCATAAATTTAAATTACCGGTCGTCCCTGCAAATATGCAGACGATCATCGATGAAAAAATTGCTATTTTCTTAGCCGAAAACGGTTACTTCTATATCATGCACCGTTTCCAGCCGGAAACGCGTCTTGACTTTGTGAAAGATATGCAAGCACGCGGCCTAATCGCATCCATCAGCGTAGGAGTGAAAGAAGGAGAATATGAATTCGTCCAGCAGCTTGCCGATGAAAACTTGACACCCGAGTTTATTACCATCGATATCGCCCATGGACATTCCAATGCCGTTATTGATATGATTAAGCATATTAAAAAACTAATTCCTGGCAGCTTTGTCATCGCTGGTAACGTTGGAACACCTGAAGCCGTAAGAGAGTTAGAGCATGCTGGTGCCGATGCAACTAAGGTCGGTATTGGACCAGGTAAAGTATGTATTACGAAAATTAAGACCGGATTCGGTACTGGAGGCTGGCAGCTGGCAGCCCTAAGATGGTGCGCAAAAGCCGCTAGCAAGCCGATTATCGCGGACGGCGGTATCCGCACCCACGGTGATATCGCTAAGTCTGTCCGTTTCGGGGCATCCATGGTGATGATTGGTTCGTTATTCGCAGGTCACGAAGAATCTCCTGGTGAAACATTCGAAAAGGATGGAAAGTGCTTTAAGGAATATTTCGGTTCTGCTTCAGAATTCCAAAAAGGCGAACGAAAAAATGTCGAAGGCAAAAAAATGTACGTAGAACATAAAGGAAAATTAATCGATACATTAATTGAGATGGAGCAGGATCTTCAATCCTCTATCTCCTATGCAGGTGGAAACAAATTGAAGGATATTCGTACGGTTGACTATGTTGTCGTGAAGAATTCGATCTTTAATGGAGATAAAATTTATTAAAAAAAATGCCTGCCACTCCGGCAGGCATTTTTTCTTGGTAAAATTACTATTTTTCAGCACTAGGTCTTGCTCTTTTGATAAAGAATGCCAGCACCAAAGCAACTGCTGCAATTCCCGTCGCAACGACAAAAGCGTCATTGATACCGCTAATCGTGGCTTCCTTCATGGCTTCACCATAGATAGAATAGGTTGCCAGCATCTTCCCTTGTTGAACAGGAATCCCTGCCATAGCGGCAAGTCCCTGACCCAGTCCAGATAATTTAGCTGCAAGGTATGGGTTAGCACTTGTGATCACATTTGTGAAATTCGCAGAATGGAATTCACTTCTTGTTGTCATAACGGTAACTAGAAAGGCTGTACCAAGGCTTCCGGCAACGGTTCTTGCCGTATTTGAAGCGGATGTTCCATGTCCTGCCAGCCTTAATGGCAATTGATTCATCCCCTCTGTCTGAACCGTCATCGCTAAGAAAGACATCCCAAACATTCGCATAACATAAAGCAGCATAATATAGCCATACGATGTAGACATTGTTAGTTTCGTAAATTGCCATGTCGTGACGACCGTAATAATTAGACCAAACACAGCCAGCCAGCGCGCACCCATTTTATCAAATAGCCGTCCGGAAATTGGCATCATAACCGCCATGACAATGGCACCAGGCAGCATTAACAGACCTGAATCCAATGCAGTAAAGCCGCGGATATTTTGCAGATAGATTGGCAGCAAGATCATCGCTGCAAACATCGCCATATTAATGATCATCCCAATGATCGTCGTTAGGGCAAAGATGTCATATTTGAACACACGCAATTCCAGCATCGGCTGGTCTGTGGTCAATTCCCGCCAAATAAATGCGATTAAACCAATGACTCCGATTGATAATGAAACCACCACTTGAATGCTGTCCCAGCCATTATTTCCTGCCTCACTGAAACCATATAGCAAGAACCCTAAACCAACCGTAGATAAAATGAACCCGGGTGTATCGAATTTTGGTTTTGAAATTTCAATGACATCCACCATCCAAACACTCGCAAGGATAATGGACAAAATGCCAAAGGGAATAACAATATCAAATAACACACGCCAATCATAATGACCAATCAACCATCCTGAAAGAGTCGGACCAATTGCCGGAGCAAACAGCATGGCGACACCCATAAGCCCCATTGCCGCTCCACGTTGATTTGGAGGGTATATGGTCAGAAATACAGTCATCAGGAGCGGCATAATGATACCGGCACCCGCTGCCTGGACAATCCTTCCCAGCATTAACAACGAAAAGGTTGGCGAAATCGAGCAGATAACGGATCCCAGGGTAAAGGATATGACGGCAAAAATAAATAATTTCCTCGTCCCAAGTCTTGCCGTTAAAAAAGCGGTGATAGGAATAATGATACCGTTCGTTAACATATATCCTGTTGAAAGCCATTGAACCGTGCTTGCGGAGATGCCTAAATCATTCATAATATGCGGAATCGCCACATTCAATAATGTTTGATTCAGAATCGCCACAAATGCACCAAGCATCATGGCTGCAACCACTTTGCCACGTTTCCCTTCAAATTTCTCCGCTCTTGAGGAATTGGCGTCTGGTTTTCTTGCTGGTTGTTCTTTTTCTTTCGTCTTTTCCACCGCTTCAGTTTGGGGCTTTTGTCCAGGTTGTTCGTCTTCAAAAGACTGCACTTCTTCTTTCACTAAAGCAGTGCTATTTTCCTGTTCAGGCTGGTCAACATTTTCCGCCTGCAGTTCCTGTTTTTTAGATTTATTTTGTTTTTTCAACATTACATTTACAAATAATAATAGAAGGACCGATATTAGAATATAACCTGTAAGGTATATGGACATGTCATCACCTACTTATGAATTCGCACTGTCACATTCATACCAGGAACTAATCTTTCTCCATAATGATCAAGCGAAATTTTGACAGGAACGACCTGTGTTTCTTTTGTGTAGTTTCCTGAAGCATTGTTTTTTGGTAAAAGTGAGAAAGTGCCGGCTGTTGCCAAGCCAATTTCTTCAACCTTGCCGTTTAGCGTGATATTTGGAAAAGCATCAACATAAATATCGACATCCTGGCCAACCTTTACATCATCCAAATCGGTTTCTTTGACATTGGCAGTTACCCATAAATGATCAAGGTCATAGGTGACGGCAAGCGGTGTTCCTGCTGCAACCATTGTATTTTCGACAGCTGTTGTTTGGACAATTGTTCCATCTGCAGGAGCTTTAATGTCTATATCGACCGCCCCTTTGTCACTAACCATTTGAACTGTACCCATGGAGTTATCCTTTGAAAATGTATCTCCTGTCTTTCCTGTCCAGTTTGACAATTTTCCAGTTGCAGGTGCAGCAACACTTACCTGCTGGCCGGCAATTTGGGCGTTATCGGTGGATAAATAATTCACAGATTGATTAAAGTAATAATAACCTGCAAAGCCTCCACCCACTAAAATAATCAATAGTATGACATTTAATATGATCATGCGTTTTGCGTTCATAAATATGAAGTCCTCCTTTATTCACTTAAAATATCTTGGATTTGCTTGTGAATGCGCAATAACTGCTGAATATCCTCTTCCGGCAATTGCTTAATCTTGTTAAGCTTTTGGACAAGCTCTGATTCATTCAATATCGCTTGTTCCAATTTTTCTTCGCCTTTTTCCGTCAGATGAATCGTGATCGCACGGCGATCATGGGGCGGATTGCGGCGTTCAACAAAACCGCTGTGCACCAGCCGGTCGACTACCCCGCTGACGGTGCTGTTCGTTAATTTTAGGATTTCTGCCAGTTCCACTAATCCCAGATTTGGACGCTGGGAAATTTTATACAAAGCCTTCAGCTGAACAACGGTTAATCCGTTCTTATCAGCATCTTTTTTCGAAACTTTAAAAAGAAGCTTGCTTATATCTGAAAATGAATTCAGGATCTCACTGTTATAGGCAGTCTTCATGTCCCCTCCTCCTTTTTAGGTATTATTTACTATACGAATATTTCGTATGCGAAATAATTTGTGTTACCTATAATCGCACATATTCCTTTTTCCTGTCAATTGGTTTATCTATCCATTAATAAAAATTTAATATTTATAAACTACCTCCAGTTACAATATTTAAAGGAATCTTCCTTTCGACGTTGAATTTCTTATTAACACTTTCTAAGAACTAACACATAAGGGGGAACAAGCTTGCAAATTGAACAATTAGAATTTATCGTTTCAGTTGCAAAATACCAATCCTTTTCAAAAACGGCTGAGAAACTTCATATCTCCCAATCGGCTATCAGCCAATCTGTAATATCTCTTTTCAGTTAAAACTCTACCAACAATTTCTGCGTAAAAAAGACACCCCATAAGAGGATGCCCTTTTAACTACCCTATTTCTGATACTTTGACAACTTGGAGGGTACTCCCGATGACTTTCGTTCAGGCGGTTTTGCTTTCAGATTGGAAGCCCAGGAAACGGATGATTCATATCTCTCTGCATGTTCCTTCTTGACGAGATATTGCAGACGCTCTTTGTTTTTCTCCAGTGATTCCTCCAAGGATTGCAGGCGGCGCCTTGGGAAAGACAGCCCTGCCAAGATTGTCGTAATCGTCGGATCCCCTTCTGTTATATAGGTTCCCTCAAATAGCTCTAAAGGCTCCCCGATCCCCTCAAAAATAGACGGCGCATTTATGAGTTTCGTGACTGTCTCCGGCCCTTCATATATAAGTCCTGCCCTAATGACCCCGACTGTATCGACAGGGCAAAAGATGGAGTTTGCCCAAGAGCGTTGAATGCTTTCGGCCACTTCTGCCGTCGTCTCCGCATTAGTAACGGGTGCCGACGAAATCAACGTTACTCCTCTTGTATTGAGGATATTCATCAAATCCGTTTCATCAAAATTGCCGTAAAATGAACTCTTTTGTGTTACTTCCAGGACATGGCTGATGGCCTGCATAACCTGATGGTTAGACTGAAAATAAATTTGCTGCTTGCTTGATTGCGGATTTACTCTACGCATTTGATCGTTATCCACTAGAAATACGGAAGAAATGCCTTCAATTTTGGAAATCTGCTCAATGCATTCAGCCGCATTAATCCGATTCCCCGCCAGCACATTACGCTCAGGTACCACCGCAATCGCCCCAATATTCATCCCAGGCAGCTGGTCTAATAAAATATCAATTAACAGCGGACTCATCCCCGACCCGGTTCCGCCATCAGTCGAGAATGCAACGAATATCAGCTTAACGTTTTTAAAGGATTTTTTAACAAAGTCAATCAGTTCCCGATAATGTTCGTGAACCGCCCGTAAACCGACTGAACGGTCCTGTCCTGCGCCATTATACCCGGGGACAAAAAATTTCTTTTCAACCTTTGTATTGACGGCCCCATCACGTTGATTAGTATTGATAAGGGCAGTTTGAAAGCCCATCGTCGTTGCAATTTCAGCAATATTTCCTCCTGCTTGACCTACCCCCAAGATGCCGATTGATTTCACCTTATCGCCTCCTTATCTACTATGAAAATATTCATTTTTTGCGAATTTAGACTTATCCATTGAAAAATTGGCCTGTCTAATACGTGCATTTAAGCCGCAAAAAGGATTTTCGATAGGTACACTACAATGGCAACGGTAATACTGCTTATAATGGTCGTTAACAGTACCGCTTGCGAGGCATACTCTGGGTAATTATCATACTCGAGCGCAAGCAGGGAACTATTTCTCGATGTCGGAAAGGAACTGGCAATAAATAATGCCTGTGCAGTAATCCCTTTAAGACCAAGAACCGTGATAACGAAAAAACCAACAATTGGCGAAATAATCAGCCTGCCGATGACAATCCAAACTATGGGCCGGGAAATGTGAGTAATTTTTAAATACGCGACCTGGGCACCTAATGTAACTAGCGCAACCGCTAAAAAGGCGTTTGATGCATTTTCAATTGGCTTCCAAATATAAAAGGGAATTTCCACATGAAGCCATTTCAACAATACGGCCAACAATAGAGCGTAAATCACCGGTAGCCGCATAATTTTCCGCAAAACTTCCATCCCGCTGCTCTGGGCAGACACACAGTTATATAAACCGTAAGTAAATGTGAGTATGTTTTGAAAAATCATGATGATTATTTGGATGGACAAGGCGATCGGATTCCCGGCAAAAGCCATTTCGCTGACTGGCAGACCGTAATTTCCGGAATTGCTTAAGACCATACTATTTTTAAATGTGGACGACAGCTTGCGGTCAAATTTGTTTGCTTTTGCAATTACCATACTGATAAGAATTAGAATAAAGTTAAACAGCATTAAAAAACCTAACGTCTGACTAACGACCGCATTCGGCAACTTGCTCTGATAAATATTAACGAAACAAACTGCCGGTAATAAGAAATACACTGTCAAAGTTGACAGTGTAGATAAATTTAGCTTAACAGTCCGCTGCAAGATGGCACCTGCCACGATTAACACAAAGATCGGGAAAATGATATCGAGCAAAATATGAAACAGTATATTCATTGAAAAACCTTCTCTCTCTATATAAAACAAAAAATCCTATTTATTCTTTATCGTTATAATAAATCACCTCAGAAAGAAATTTGCAACCTGATACATTGCCAAACGCTTCCCTTGCTTCTAGCTCAGAATAAAATTCATACATTGAGACATTATTTTTTCCTAAAAAGACGGTAATAATCCACATATTGAATCCCCCAGCCTACTTTTCTATTAAAAAGGAATAATGCCTAAAACAATTGCAACCACCATCATCACCAATGTCGAGCCGCATGCCCATTTCAGGAAAGTGCGCTGCAGGTCGCCGAAGTCTTCGCCAACCATTCCAACCAAGAGGTAGGTCGAAGGGACAAGAGGGCTTAATAAGTGCACAGGTTGTCCTAACAATGATGCCCGTCCAAGAAATGCCGGGTCGATTCCATATACACTCGCTGCTTTAGCAAGCAAAGGCAGCACCCCATAATAGAAAGCATCATTTGACATGAAAAAGGTTAATGGTGCGCTAATAATCGCTGTAATCACAGCAAAATGTGAACCTAGAAAATCCGGAATATAGGAAATCATTGTAGTTGCCATGGCATCTACCATTTTTGTACCTGTCAAAATACCTGTAAAAATCCCTGCCGCAAACACCATTGAAACAACTGACAAGGCATTGTCTGCATAGTTGGCAACTCGTTCCTTTTGATCGCTTAAGCGTGGGTAGTTAAGCGTAATCGCAATAGCAAATCCAAGCATGAACAAGACTGTTGTTGGAAGCCACTCTTGGATTAGTGCTACTAATAGAGTAATCGTCAGAGCATAGTTTATAAGAATTAACTTAGGACGTTTTAGGTAGGCAGCCTCTGAAGTTGCAGCTACCATATTGCTAGTGCCAGGATCGATTTGCAGGACACCGACCCGTTTCCGCTCTTTTCTTCCAAGCACGAAGGCCATAAACAAGACGAACACGATTCCACCCGCCATACTTGGGATTACCGGTGTAAAAATATCTGACATTTCCATATGCAAAGCAGTCATCGCTCTTGCGGTTGGACCGCCCCATGGAAGGAGGTTCATGACGCCAGAAGCCGATACGGCAATTCCGGCAAGTGTTAAAGGTCTCATGCCAATCCGTTTATACAATGGCAGCATCGCTGAAATCGTTATCATATAGGTGGTCGTCCCATCCCCGTCAAGAGAAATTAATAGGGCAAGGACAGCCGTTCCAATGGCTACTTTGACCGGGTCTCCTTTTACCACTTTCAAAATCGTCGAAATGATGGGGTCAAACACTCCCGCATCAATCATTATTCCAAAAAACAGAATCGCAAACAGAATCATTATTCCGGTTGGAGCTACACTCTTGATCCCCTCAAGCGCCATCGGCCCCATTTCCTTCCCAAACCCGCCAATCAATGCAAAAATAACAGGTACAACGATTAGCGCTATCATTGCGGGAAGGCGTTTTGTCATAATCAATGTCATAAAAATAATAATCATTAAAAATCCTAAAATAGCAAGCATTGTAGTCACCCCTTTTGTTTGTAAATTAAATATAATCAAAATATTCGGCAGTGAAAACGTTACCAAAATAAAGTTTTTAACGTAATTTAAGTAGATTTTGTACATATTGTTCACAAGATGCTAATTTTCCCATAAATGAAAACTCGCCGATTGGCGAGTCCGCGAGGACGAAGACAGAGGCGTAGTTGAATTTATACTTTCTTATTAGCAAAAAAAAAAGAAGGCGGCATTCCCACCTTCCTTCATGAAACTGGATAATATTTTCGTTCTGGCCTGCCGACAATTCCGTAGACCACTTCTGCTTTTACCTCCTGTTTGGAGGAGAGATATTCCAGATATCTTCTTGCTGTAATCCGGGAGGCGCCAATTTCTTTGCCAACTTCCTCTGCCGAAAGGCCATCTTTCCTTGCCTGAAAAACAGCTTTTACTTTTCCTAGTGTTATTTCATCAATACCTTTTGGCAGCACTACGCTTTTGCTTTTGCCTTCTCTTTCCGCTTTTCCATGCCTAAATAGAAGATCTACATAGTTTTGATTAATTTCCTGGGTGGAAGAAAGCAAGGTACGCTTTTTGATATATTCCTGGATAACATCATCAAATCTTTCTTTGTTTACCGGCTTGATCAGGTAATTTTCGACCCCGTAATTTAAAGCTTTTTCTAGAAATTCCTTATCGGTTGCCGCCGTGATCATAATAATACTAACCTTCGGATACTTTTCTCGTATCGCAGGCAAAAGATCGGAACCCAGCATATCAGGCATATACACATCAAGAAGAAGAAAATCAGGGTTTTCCTTCTCAAGCACTTGAAGTGTCTGTTCACCATTTAATGCTTTGCCTACAACTTCTATTTCTTCAAACATATTTAAGAATTTTTCATGCATATCAGCGATTCGAAAATCATCTTCCGCAATAACCGTTTTGATCCTATCCAACCATCTCATCCCCTTGCGCGTTCTTTGGAATATAAACGGTAAAAATAGCGCCGCTTTCAGAATTGCTTTGCGCCTCTATCATCCCATTCAATTCTAATACAGCCTGTTCAGCATTCGACAAGCCAAATCCTCGCGGTGCCGTACCCATTTTAGAGGAATAGCCCCGTTCAAAAAGGAGCGGAATTTCAGCCTCATCAAACCCTTTCCCGTTATCAGAAACTTCAAAAATGATATCACTTCCGATATCTGTTGCAAAGAATTTAACAACAGGGTCTTTACTTCGGTAAACAGCTTCAAAGGCATTATCAATCAAGTTTCCCAGAATGACAATGAGGTTAGAAAGCTTAATATGGTCAGGCATTGCTTCCAAGTAACTGTCTGTATTAATCTCAAAGTTTATTTTCTTTTCTGATGCTTTTCCTAATTTCCCTAATAAAATGGCCTGTATTTTTGTATCTTGTATTTGCTTAAAAACAACCGAATTCTGAAACTGAAGTGCCTGGGTTTCACCTTGAATCATCTCGATGGCTTCGTTGTATTCCCCAAGCTGTAACAAGCCCAGTAAAAAGTAAAGTTTGTTGGTAAATTCGTGGGTCTGGGCACGGAGGTCCTCCGAATATCTTTTTACTTCAGATATGGTATTAATCATTTGCTCAATTTCCGTTTTGTCACGGAAAGATGCCACGACGCCTTTAATGCCGATTTTTCCATCCATGATTGGCGTACAATTCACGATCACGGTTTTATCATTCCAAACCATTTCCTTGTCCGTTTGCGAGATTCCTGTTTTTAACACCTCATAAAGATAGTTGGAAGGAAACAGCCCATCCACTTTCCTGTTTCTTACGGTCCCTTGCAGCTGCAGAAGCTCCTTCGCCTGTTGATTCATCATGGTGATGTAACCACCTTGATTGATTGCTAGAATCCCTTCTTTAACAGAATGGAGGACTGCGTTTTTCTCCTTATAAAGGGTGGCAATTTCGTACGGTTCAAGCCCCATTGTATCCCTGCGGATGTTGCGGCCTAGTAGAATACTGCCGATTAGCGAAATGAATAAGGCAAATAATGAAACGATCAATACCCTTCTGATGTTATCGGTAATTTGCTGATTGACATCTTCGAGAAGAAATCCGACTGACACAATTCCAATAATCTCTCCCTGTTTGTTAAAAATCGGGGATTTTCCCCTTATCGATGGTCCAAGTGTCCCTTTCGCCTTGGAGACATAGTACTCCCCTTTAGTAAGGGCCCTGTCATTATCTCCTCCGGTCATCTTCCGGCCAAGTTTTGTTTTTTCAGGATGCGAGTATCTGACCCCATCTTTATTCCCAATTACAACAAACTCAGCACCCGTTTCTTTGCGAATTTTTTCCGCAATAGGCTCAATAGTTATGGATGGGTCATCCGATTTAAATGCATCGATAATGGTCGGAATGTATGAAACTGTTCTCGAGATTTCCAGTGCCAGCCTTCCTTTGTTTTCCTCGATTTGTTTGCTTTCCATATAACTGTAAAATCCGGTCAACAACAAAATCAATATGAGACTAAGGATTAGAACCAGCCCGAATATCTTGGTTTGAAGGGAAACTTTGATGGTCTTCATGATGCACACCCCCTTAAAAAATCTCTTTTTTCATTATAGCTTCTAAATATAGATTTTTCTTTAAAAACTAGCAAATTCATATTTTCTGTTAGTTTCCGATTATCAGCGACCTCCTTTATATTTTTTCAACATAACACAATTGTTATTTCTATGAAATCAAACTGTAATACTATTCTTTTTTTTCAATTCATAGAAATAGACACTAAGAGATTACGTTAAATCAACCAGGAGGGAAATACCAATGATAAAATTAATAGCCACTTTAACAATAGTAGTATCACTCTTATTTGCTTCACCTGTTTTTGCTTATACGGTTAAAACCGGGGATACGATGACTAAGATTGCAAGAGAACATAATATGACTTTACAAGATTTAGCGAATCGGAACCCGCAGGTTCAAAACCTCGATTTGATTTATGTTGGACAAACTATACATACTAATGATTCTGAGGCTGAAATGACGGTAGCAAGGACAGTTGCTGTGCGGGCTGCGGCGGCATCTGCCGCGTTAAAACTTGAAGAGAATCAAGGATATTCAGAACAAGAACTAGATTTGTTGGCGCGATTGGTCAGGGCCGAGGCAGAGATTGAGCCTTACGAAGGAAAAGTGGCCGTTGCCTGTGTTGTTTTAAATCGTGTTACGAGTTCGGCATTCCCTAACTCGATTAGAGAGGTTATATATCAAAAGGGGCAATTCCAGCCTGTCCGCAATGGGGCCATTAATAAACCCGCAGATGTGGATTCTATTAAAGCAGTGCGGGAAGCATTGAACGAGAAAAGGAAACTAGTAGGAGATTCATTATTCTTCTATAATCCGGCAATTGCAACCAGTCGCTGGCTTGATACGAGAACGACAACTGCCTCGATTGGGGATCATGTGTTTAAAAGATAGTTTATATAGAAGAACCGGGCTGGTTTACCTTTGCCCGGTACTTTGTTTGATTAAATCAATTTTATCCAATTACCTTTTTCAAATCTTCAATAAACTCCAACACCTTGTCTTCTTTTGTCGCCCAAGAGGTAACAAGGCGGATGGCTGAGTGGTCGGAATCTACCTTTTCCCAAATATGAAACCCATACTTCTTTTCCAATTCCGCGATCACCGCATTCGGGAGAATCGGAAAAATTTGGTTAGATGGTGACTCGGTCAAAAAAGAAACATTCAATTTCTTCATTTCAGCAATAAGCAATTCCGCCAGTTTATTCGCATGCCCTGCCAGGTCAAAAAACAGGTTGTCCCGAAAAAGTTCAAGAAACTGGATGCCCAGCAGTCTTCCTTTTGCCAAAAGCCCGCCCTTTTGCTTTATATGGTAACGGAAATCTTCCATTAACGACTCACGGCAAATCACCAAGGCTTCCCCAATCAGTGCTCCGTTCTTCGTACCGCCTATATAAAAGGCGTCTACCAATGACGGAAGGTCACCTAACTGAAGATCATTCTCCGAGGAGCACAATGCCGACCCTAGTCTCGCGCCGTCCATATATAAAATCAGATTGTTTTCATCACAAAAATCTTTTAATGCCGCCAGTTCGTTCTTTTTATATATAGTTCCAATTTCAGTGGAATTGGAGATATACACTAGCTTCGGCTTCACCATATGCTCATCCGGGTGTCCGTCAAGAACTGCCTGAAGATGCGAAGGATTCAACTTGCCATCCTTCGTTTCAATTGAAATGACTTTATGCCCGGTCGCTTCGATGGCTCCTGTTTCATGTCCAAGAATATGGCCAGTACTTGCTGCCATCGCCGCTTCATGTGGTCTTAAGAAAGCAGAAATTGCGGTTAAGTTCGTTTGCGTACCACCAGCTAAAAGATGGATATCTACGTCAGTACGCTCCAGTTTTTCTTTGATAAGTTTAATCGCTTCAATGGTATAGCGGTCCTCGCCATATCCGTCCTCCTGCACAAGATTAGATTCCACTAAAGCATTTAAAATTCTAGGGTGCGCCCCTTCACTGTAATCATTTTTAAAGCTGTACATTCTTATTTTGTCCTCCAGTTGTTCAATAGTACTATTATATTACCATTGTACCATTCCTTTTTTAAAAATTTCTCTATTTACACACTAAAAAAGCCATTACCGGGGCCCAAAACCCACCGGTAACGGCTTTTTATAAAAGTTACACTGCCTTTGCAGTAGAAACGAAGCGTTCTTGTGTTTGCTCCGCCTTTCCCTTTTTCAAGCTGAGCATCGCAATAAAGGATACACAGTAAAGCACTGCGAGGTAGCCCATGGCAACTGTTACGTTCGCATGTTGCAGGATAAATCCTACTAAAATCGGTGATAATCCGCCAAGCGCCCGGCCAAAGTTGAAAATCGTGTTAGTGGCGGTACTGCGCACTTCTACAGGATAGTAGTGGCTAATCAAAGCACCATAGCCGGCAAACATTCCATTTGCGAAAAATCCGACGATGGCACCGCCGATTAAGACACCGGCACTTCCTGATGCGTACGAGTATAAAAATACTGCTACTGCTGAAGCTAATAAGAAGATTCCGTATGTTCGTTTCATTCCGAAGCGATCGATAAATTGTCCAAATGTTAACATCCCGACAATCATTCCAACCGCCGTGCTGATCGTCCAAAGTGCGGAACCTGATACCGACAAACCTTGTGATTTTTGAAGCATTGATGGCAGCCAAATCATTAAGCCATTATAGCCGGCAATTTGCACGGTTGCCATGATAGCCAAAGCTACTGTAGTAAAGGACGTTCTGCGAGTCGCAAACAATTGCTTTAAATTCCCTTGTTTTTTAACCAACTTCTTCTCTTGTTTGGCGGCCACCCATTCCGGCGACTCGTCCAAGTTTTTACGAACCATAAAGGCAAAGATTACTGGGATAATGCCGACGAAGAACAATCCTCTCCATCCCCAAGTTGGGAGAATGAGGGCACTTAGCAGCGCGGCAAGGATAACACCGTATTGGGCACCGACGCTTACATATGAGGAAGCGCGCCCCTGCTTGTTCTTTGGCCATGCTTCTGCAACTAGCGCCATACCAATTCCATACTCTCCGCCTGCACCTAGGCCTGCGATAAAACGAAAGATATATACTTGTTCAATATTTGTGGCCAAACCAGTTAACGCTGTTCCGATGGCAAACAAAATAATCGTATAGGTGAAAACTTTTACTCGGCCAAACTTATCTGCTAATATACCAAAAATCGTTCCCCCAACAAGCATTCCCAAATTGGTAATTGAAGAAATAAGTCCGCCTGTTGCCATATCAATATGAAAATGGGCAATAATCATGGACATGGCGAAGGAAATAAACATGATGTCCATTCCTTCTAACGTTAAACCTGCAACTGATGCAACTACTGTTTTTTTCTGATAATTCATTGCTGTCATTCTCCTTTCGAGCCTCTCTGGACCCTGATTAAAAGATACTTTTGCAAAAATAAAAACCCTTCCGTCGGTAAAGAGACAAAAGGGTTTCATATACACAAAAAGATATATGAGTGTTTCCGTACAACCCTTTTTGGCCTCTCTGGACCATATTAAAGGAGATTTATTTTTTCTTATAGTAACATAATTATGGTAGGCTGTCACGCATAAATTTAATCCTGAAGCCTCGGCTTCGTGGGGTCACAATTCGGCATTTCCAGATTGGCTGCTTCCGCCAGTTTGGTAAGATAATAGCATTCCTCCCGCCACATATGGTCCGCCATCAACGGGGCAAATGTTCCCAATGCCTGATTGCTTAACTCCAGCTCCTCTATTTCTTTTAAAAAGTTTTGAAAAAGCTTGATTTCCAAGGTTGCGTCCGCATTAAATTTTGCCAAAGCCGGAAAAGCCGCCAGATTGGTCCTTAAGTAACCTGCCATCTCGACTGCCTTTAAATAAAAAGCCTCAAAATGCTTCGTAAATGTATCACTTTTCTCTCTTAATTTTTTTTCCACACCATCCAAATTAGAGGATATAGCATCCGAATGGCCGGCAGCATCCAATAACCAAACAAGATGATGATGCACTTCATGGTAGACAGGCGGGACCTGCCCTGCTTTCAAGTGCTTTAAAATCCGTACATATTCCTCTAATTCGTTGACCATATGGTTGAGGAAGGTTGGGGAAAGGTGGATTTTGATTTTTCCAATCAGGTGTTTACGTAACATGTCTAATTTAAATTCCCGAAGTCTCATTACCGCTGGTTCTGCTTGGGCTGCCATTTGCTTTGGATCAGTTGTTTTTACTTGATTCAAAAGACTATCGAATATCCGAATGAAATTGACGGCTTTTTCAATCTCCTCTTTTTGAACGGGTGCCAGTGCCTCGTAAATAAACCGCGAATGGTCTCCAAGTATTTGCAGCCAGAAAGCATGCTCAAAGCTGGCAGTCTTGGCAAAGGTGTTATTCATGTTGAGCTCCCCCTTAAAAAATACTAAACATTTTATTCTCAAACGCCATTATTATTTTATGAAGGAATACTGCCGCTCTATAACCATTCAGAAGCTTGTAGGTACCTCATGATATTTGAAGAAGTTGAATCGTTCATTTTGAAACACGAGAACCGTCCCCGTGCATCGTTTTCATGCTTCTTACATCGTTCTTTGTTCCAACTGGGCCGTGGCCTGGTACGGCTATTGTAAAATCAAGGTTTTCTACAATTTCTAGAATTTCCATCCATTGCTGAGGGTTTGATTCTTCAAAGTATGTTGGCGGGGTTTGGACAAATAATAAGTCTCCCATAAATAAGACCTTTTCTTCCGGAATCAAGAGCATGGCATCGCAGTAGGAATGTCCGCCGCCTAGGGTAAATAGTTTTGCGCTTCTTTTGGTTCCGCTAAAAACCTTTTCGTCATTAAACGTCTGCTGGGGTAGTGTTAACTCGAGCGAAGGCAAGGAGGCTTCCACTTCCATTAAAAAACTGATTTTGTTCGCCAACTCGTGATCATGATTCCGATCCAATTGTTCTTTTAAAGTTTGAATATATTGAGTAAGTTCCGAGATGCCCCTTTTCTGCTGCTCAATTCGAGCCGGATGAATGTCCCGCATTTTCTCATACGTGATTTGACTAGAAATAATCGTACTTTCCTTAAACACCTGATTGCCGCGAATATGGTCCCCATGAAAATGGCTATTCACCACCCATGTAACCGGACGGGCGGTTTCACTTTCCGCTGCCATTTTCAAATCTTCGGCTGCCTGCGGCGTATTAAATGTATCAAACACAATCGTCTGATCCCCTAAATCTACGAAACCGGCGTTTCCAACCGCACCGCCACCTTCCTTTGCTATCGCGGCATAAACCCCTTCCCCCACTTTTTCCAGATCGAAATGCTTGCTGTAAAATTCTCCGTTCATCTAGTTCATCTCCTTTTTACCGATTGTATTATAATGGAATTATATGACGACGGCCTTTAGCCGGACTACTTATTGAGCAAAGAGTAAATCAGTTGGGGGATCACGATGTCTTTTTCCTTAGAAGTTACAAATCTATCATCTGAACAAATATCTTTTGGGTACTCAGCCGCACACGAAACTCTAATCGCCCTTCACGTGTTCATCGATTGCAAGCACCACCCGCTCCATACCCCATGGGTCATAAATGCCAGGAAGAAAGTGAACCCCGCTTTAAAACAAGAAATTGATGCATTCAGTATTTTTTATAAACGGCCCATTGTTACTTTCTGGGGACTACAAGAGAATTCTACAATCAGCGATTTTGAGGAGGATTTGAATAAACTAAGTTGCGGCTCTTCAGATGCATTTTTCCAAACTGTTGCAGAAACCATCTTAGGCCCCAAAAAAACGAATCAACAACAGGAATTTGTCCAATTAGCTTGCAGTCGTTACCCGGAATCAAAGGAAATTATCTTGGCATTGTTGGAAAAACCGGAACAGGTGAAACAAAGATTTTTGACGTTTCTGGAGGATTTTTGGAAAACATGCTTGAAAGATGACTGGAGTAGAATAGAGGAACTTTTTCTAAAGGATATTGCTTCCCGCGGCAGAAAGCTTATGAAGGAAGGACCCCTCAAGCTATTGGGAAGCCTTTCGCCAGAAATTGATATTCATCCTAATCAAAAGAAGGCCGTTATCAGAAGAATTTCAAAACGGGAGATTTATTTTGAGAAAGACGATGTCTTACTGTTAACGCCTTCCTACTTCGCCTGGCCGCATTTATTTGTCAATTCCCATAAGCCAGTGGGGGTTAACTACTCTATCATGGAAAATCAACAGGAGGCTGCTCGTTCCATGCCTCCAGAGGATTTACTAAAGTTGTTCAACGCATTAGGCGACTTAAGCCGGCTACAAATTGTCAAATATTTATCCCAAAAGCCACGGTCGACCAGAGAACTGGCCGGACTGATGGGAATGACTGAGGGTGCCGTTTCTAAACATATAAAACTACTAAAAGATGCTGGCCTAATCGCTTCCAATCGAAAAAGCTATTATGTTTTCTATCATTTGCTGGAAAAATCCTTTACTGAAATTCAATCAGGTTTGGCACAATATATCAAAGGAATCAATTCTATGGATTAACAACCTGATGAGGGTGCTTTTTCAAAAATAATGCAGGGAATTCGTTGCAACATAACGAATACACTTTAATAAGCTTAGAAAATTTACTCAAAGGTGGTAACAATGGAGGCCATAACCTTTAAAGCATTCGCCATCACAAATGAAATTGATTTAAACAAAATTGCCATTCATTGCGGAATACCGAAAAAATTCACCTGGGAGGAGCCTTTAGTTCTAAAGAGAGATGTTTTACGCTCGATCCTTATGCAAGAGGTCTCCGACATGCAAATGGTATTGATCTTTTCCTTCGGCAGTATCGTCTTTATCAATCATACAAACGAAGAGGATTTCCACATTGTATTTCGCTTTATTCGCTCCTTCGAGCCGGATGTTGACCTTAACATTGCCGGCAACTACACGGACGATTACAGCCTGCACATCGGAGAAAACGAGAGCCTCGAACTCGCTGACGAATACGTGGTAGTCCCGGCAATTGAGGATTTCTATCCTGAGCTAATTTCCACGGTTCTCGCTAAATCAGTGGCCCTCGAAAAAACAGAAGAACAACTCGGAAAGATTCATGATAAGCTTGAAAACATGATAGACCGGCTTGAAAAAGGAAACTTGAGAATCGGCAACAAGGAACTCGCCCGGACAACAGCGAAAATTGTGCGGCACGAGTATAACACCCTTGCCTATATCATGATTCTGGATAAGCCTGACATCACATGGACCAGCAGCACGGCCAGTGATTTTTATGATAGGATGATCGAATTTTTCGAACTAAATGACCGCTATAAAATCTTAAAAAGCAAAACGGACATCTTATACAATATCATGGATGGGTTTTCGACCATCAGCCACTCCATCCGCGGCCTGTTCGTGGAATGGATTATCGTCATTCTCATCCTGTTTGAAATTGTCCTGACCATTTTGCAAATTATAGGGTGGATTCCTTAAATTTATTTTTTACATCTTCTCTGATTGATTCAATCAGCTCTTCCGGTATTTCTGCCGGAAGAGACGTACCATCCTCATACACCCATCTGTTCATTACTTCTAGGTCCGATTTTTTGAATGTAATACTATATTGTTTCTCCTGATGAATAAAATCCACCGTTACATATTCTTCGCTTGCAAAGTCATCATCGATAATCATGTTGTTAATCTCATATGATTTCACGGTTTAAACTCCTTTAACATTCATGTATTAAATTTTAGCTTGTCCTACCTTCAGCCAAAATCCAACACGATTTTTCGATTTTTTTCGCAAATTTATAACATATTTTTAAAATAAGCTTCATATAAAAATAAAGAAAGGTTTGTACAATGATAATAAGGATTTCGGAAGGCGGGAATAGAATGGACAACAACACTCCTGTAATTTATAACGGCAAGAGGTATGTCATCCTTTTTAAGTACACTTCTGGGTACTGCGAAATTAAAGAAGTAGGAAGCTTGCATCACATCGAATTGGTTCATTTATCAGAATTAACAGATGTATCATAACACCACAAAAGGCATGCCACTTAAGCATGCCTTCTTTTATTTAGACCTATTCTTTTCCTCCGCCAGACGCTTCCCATTTAGCAACTTCCTCACGGACAATTGGTGCCACTTCTTTTCCTAAAAGCTCAATCGCTTTCATCACGTCTTCATGAGGCATGGTGCCAACAGGGACATGCAGCATGAAACGGGTGATTCCTACATTTTTTCGCAATTGAATAATCTTGGAGGCTACCGTTTGCGGATCGCCTACATATAATGCCCCTTCAAAGCTGCGGGCGGCATCGAAGCTTGAACGGTCGTATCGGCCCCAGCCGCGCTCCCGTCCCAGTTTGTTCATAGCATACTGTGTCGATGGGAAAAACTTTTCCACTGCTACGTCGGTCGTCTCCGCAACGAATCCGTGCGAATGAGACGCAACTGGAAGCTTTTCAGGGTCATGACCAGCGCGGGCAGCGGCCCGTTTATAAAGTTTTACCAGCGGTGCGAAATGAAATGGGCTTCCTCCGATGATTGCCAGTACTAATGGAAGCCCCAGCAGACCAGCGCGGACCACCGATTCGCTCGTGCCGCCGCTCCCAATCCATACGGGCAGCGGGTCCTGAACCGGTCTTGGGTAAACACCGCGATTGTCGATAGCAGGACGGTGTCCTCCTCGCCAGGTTACTTTTTCCGATTCACGGATCTTTAATAAAAGCTCTAGTTTTTCATCAAAAAGCTCATTATAATCACTTAAATCATATCCGAACAACGGAAACGATTCAATAAAGGAACCGCGTCCAGCCATAATTTCGGCCCGTCCGTTCGAGATACAGTCAAGTGTTGAAAAATCCTGAAATACCCTGACTGGATCGTCAGAGGAAAGAACCGTCACAGCACTAGTTAGGTGAATTCGTTTTGTTTGCGATGCCGCTGCCGCTAGAATCACCGCAGGTGCAGACGCTGCATAATCCTCGCGATGATGCTCGCCTACACCAAATACATCAAGCCCAACCTGATCTGCTAGAACGATTTCCTCAACCACTTCCCTAATTCGCTGGGCATGGCTTATCACCTCGCCGGTTTGGACATCCGGCGTAGTTTCCACAAACGTGCTAATACCTATTTCCACTAAAAAACCCCCTAACTGACTTTGGCAGTCAGCATTATCTAATTCCTTTTTATCATTTATTTTGCGTTTGTTCCAAGAAAATAGCCTGAACACCTTATTTTAATATGTAATATGTTGAAAAAATGGTTAATCTATTAGGAAAAGCGTGCTTGGGGAGAGTCTTCATGGATAAAACTTATAATAAGAAGGTATCGCTTTATGCTGTACGGGAGCAAATACATAGAGGAGTTGAAAGAGTACCGCATTTAACGCCTGAATCCGTCGGATTGGGTGTCTTGCTGGCATTAATCGGCGGATTCTTGGATGCTTATACGTATGTGAGCAGAGATGGGGTTTTTGCAACTTCCCAAACCGGCAATCTTGTATTGTTGGGAGTTGAGGTTTCAAAAGGAAATTGGGACCAAGGTTTGAGGCATATACCTCCTATTTTGGCGTTTGTAATCGGGGTTGTAGTTGCTCAAAGCTTGAAACAACCGTTTATTACGAGGAAGTTTCCCCATCCCGCCCGATCGGTGCTTTTCTTGGAAAGTCTTGTCCTTTTGTTTGTCGGAGCCCTGCCAGCGGCCGTGCCCAATACGTTTGTGGTTATAACGATTGCGTTCGTGTCTTCCGTTCAAATTTCGTCGTTTCGGACTTTGGTTAAGTGGCCCTATAATTCTGCGATGGTGACTGGTAATTTGCGTACGGCGGCCGAAGCAGCCTATACCGCTTTTGTACTTCGCAACCGCCAAGGCATCCAGCAATTTTTCGATTTTAGCGTTGTGATCGTTTCATTTTTAGTGGGGGCGTTACTGGGAACCCTGTTCACCCAACATTTTGGAACAAAAGCGATTTGGTTTGTGTCGGGGATATTGATTTGCGCGTTAATGGTGTTGAATGCGAATCCGAGGACTCTGTTGAATAAGGGGTAGAAGTTTTACTTTTTAAACACTTTGTTTGATACCTGCACTCTTTAGTTTGGTCTATAGAAGGACTTATTGGACATTTTGATGCCTGCCACCCCTCGTTTTGTCTTTTAAAGCCTTCTATTGGACACTTTGGCCCATCCATTCTGAAAGAGTACTAACAATAACCATGTACCGTTTTCCCATATGCAGAAAGATTATATATTCCTCCGTATCATTCTTCATAACTAGCTTTATTTTTAATGGTTTCCTATACGAATTATGTCGCTGTTTTACATGAAAGAATTGTTCCTCCTCAACTCCTGTTCTCCCTTTTCCTTTACAATCTTTACATATATGTAATTTATGTCCCTTACCACTAAATTTCTCATTTGCTCGATATCGGCCGCATCCTCTGCAATAATGGCCTCCTTTTTTAGCCATCCTAGTCCAACTCCAAGAATTTATAAAATCTATCAACTTTGGCTATAATGATATTAATACTATTTTGGATTTCATTAAAATTAGTTATGAGGGATTCCAATGCAAAACCTTGAACAGCAACTTCAGCAAGCATTAAACGAATGCCAGAGACTTAAACAAGAGAATCAGCTATTAAAGCAAATATTAAAATCTCATAACATAAATTATCGTCCACAACAGTCATATACCATTTCCATGAAGGAACAAGCTAAAAAGGAAAAGATTCTGGAAAGAATTAAGATTTTCAAAAATCTTTTTAGGGGCAGGACAGATGTTTTTGCTGTCCGCTGGGAATCTAGTGATGGTAGAAAGGGTTATTCACCTGCTTGTGATCATGAGTGGCATCCGGACCTTTGCCATAAACCTAAAGTGAAATGTGCCGTTTGTCAGCATCGAAAATTTCTCCCCCTTACCGACCAGGTAATCTACGATCATCTATTTGGGAAACAAACGATTGGGATCTATCCCCTGCTACTAGATGATACCTGCTGGTTTTTAGCGGTTGATTTTGATAAAAATAACTGGCAAAAGGACTCGCTCGCTTTTTACAGCACTTGCAAAGAGTTGAATGTCCCTGCCAACATTGAACGGTCCCGTTCAGGAAATGGCTGTCACATATGGATATTTTTCGACCAAGCACTGCCTGCTTCCCTAGCTCGTAAACTGGGTAATCTATTATTATCGCGTACTATTGAAAAAAGACATGAAATCGGAATGACTTCGTATGACCGTTTATTTCCCAACCAAGATACTATGCCGAAAGGGAACTTTGGTAACTTAATTGCCCTGCCCTTGCAAGGTCGGTCAAGAAATGAAGGAAACAGTTTATTTGTTGATGAAAACTTTGTCCCATTTGAGAATCAATGGAACAATTTAAAACAAGTTAGGAAAATGTCTTTAGCAGAAGTACAGGTCCTAATTAATGAATTTAACGGTGCTTCTTTTAAAGAAATCCGCCAACCAACAGAGATTAAAAATCTGCCTGAAACATTGAAGGTCATAGAAAGAAATGGTTTATACATTGAAAAGGAAAAACTCCCTTCCTCTTTCATCCATAAACTGATGCAGTTGGCGACCTTTAATAATCCAGAGTTCTATAAGGCCCAAGCCCAGCGATTTTCAACACATGGAATCCCTAGAAAAATAGCTTGTTATGACGAAACTGACCAATGCTTCATTTTGCCTAGGGGATGTAAAAATGAACTTATGTTATTGCTTAATGAACACAAGATTAAACCCGATTTTCAAGATGAGACCAATCAGGGCTCCGAGATTTCGTTAAGCTTCAAAGGGACCTTAAGAACTGAGCAAGAACAAGCAGTCACAAAATTATTGGAGCACTCTAATGGGATATTATCGGCAACCACCGGATTTGGTAAAACTGTTATTGCAGCTACCCTAATAGCTGAAAGAAAGGTAAATACATTGGTAATTGTTCACCGAAAACAGTTAATCGAGCAGTGGAAACAAAGCCTATCTAACTTTTTAAGTTTGGAAACCAATCAAATAGGACAAGTTGGCGGTGGAAAAAACAAACAGTATGGAATAGTTGATATCACAACTATACAAAGTCTTAATTATAACGGGGAAATTAAAGATTTGATTTCCCAATATGGCCAAATTATTGTAGACGAATGTCACCACATCGCAGCCTATAGTTTTGAGAAAGTGTTAAAAGCAGCAAATGCAAAATTTGTTCATGGGTTAACAGCAACCCCTAAAAGAAAAGATGGGTTGGACCCGATTTTGACAATGCAACTGGGACCAGTTCGTCATAAGGTTACCGCTAAAAATCAAGCAAAAGTGAGACCGTTTGATCATATCCTTCTGCAAAGGTACACCAATTTTAAAAGTTCAAAGAAAGAAGAAAAGAAAGGTATTCAATCCATTTATAGTGAACTCGTTAAGGATGAAATCCGAAACCAAATGATTTTTGATGATGTTTTAAAAGAACTTGAAAAAGGTTCGGTCCCACTTATATTAACTGAGAGAGTAGAGCACGCCTATCAGCTAAAATCAAGGTTTATGGGATTTGCCAAAAACATCATCATCTTAACCGGTCAAATGAGCAAAAAGGAACAAAAGGAAAATTTAAAAAGACTAGAAGAGTTATCGGATGATGAGGAAAGACTGGTTATTGCCACAGGAAAGTACATTGGGGAAGGCTTCGACCATGCCCGATTGGATACCTTATTTTTAGTCATGCCGTTATCCTGGGAAGGTACATTGCAACAATATGTCGGCAGACTTCATCGACTCCATGAGGATAAATTCCAAGTGAAGGTCATTGATTATGTGGATCATAAAGAGCCAATTTTGAAGGCTATGTTCGAAAAAAGAATGAAGGGCTATAAATCGATGGGATACAAATTGCCGGAAACGAAGTCAAAGGCAGGATCTGAATCCGAGCAAATGAGGTTGTTTTAAAAATTTCAAATAGGGTGTCAACAAGTGACACCCTAATTTTGCATTTGTGGTTATTATTCCTTACAAAACCGGCACCTTCGAACAGCTTTTAATGAACTCCACAAATAAATTATTCATCACTGAATCGGTACTCGCCATAGATTCCGGATGCCACTGTACTCCTAAAGTAAATGTGGTTGGATGAATATACTCTACTGCTTCAATAATTCCGTCAGATGCCGTCGCAACCACACGTAAATCGGCAGCGACCGTATCCAAAGCTTGATGATGAAGGCTATTAACTCTTACCCGTTCAGAACCAATCATATCAAATAATTTACTATTATTTGAGATATTCACCCAATGACTATCCCTGCTCCTATCAATCTTTTGCGTATGTTGAATTGGCTCTTTGACTTGACTCGGGATATCCTGTATTAATGTTCCGCCTAAGGCTACATTTAATATTTGGACTCCTCGGCAAATTGCAAGCAGTGGAATATTATTCTCTATTGCATATTTTGCAATGGCTATTTCAGTCAAATCCCGTTCTGGAGTGGTCGGCCCTAAACGGCGATGAGGGTCTTGTCCATAATACTTTGGATCGACGTCCTCTCCACCGCTAAGGACGATTCCATCACATAGTCCTAGAGTTTCAACAGCCAATTCAGGATTTATAAAAGGAAGCACAATCGGAATTCCTCCATTTGCGGCTACGCTTTTATGATAATCATGGTGGACATAAACACCTTCCATATATTCGTTATGGTTAACATAGGCACCCGTAATGCCGATAATTGGTTTCTTATGCATTTTCATCCCCCTCGTATGTAGCAACACTAAAAACCACCATTTTTTCAAATGATGGCATTATTCAAAATATATCATAAAAAAGTTTTAAAGAAACTAGAAAAAGATTCATATTAAACTTCTATTAATAGACTTTTATTGCTATCCGCAAAATGTAACTGATTTTCCAATGAAGCTATTCCACAATCGTAATAATTGGTGGGTTCTGTAAGAATCTCATTAAATTAGGACCATCCTCCTCAGCTGCTTTTGCCTCCGGACTGGCCAATGCCTGTGTCAATGTGTCCACACTCTCAAACTCAAGCTCGGTAATTAAATACAAATTCAAATCAGAATTTTGGGTCTGAAGGACGCGGCGAACCGATTCCCTCATAATGTTAGGAATCTTCTTACCTAGTGGAACATGGACATTAAAATAATGTTGATCAAATGCTTCCTTATCAAGCGGTTGTTCATACATAATTATCATTTTGGCCATAAAATCCCCCCCTTTTATCACGTCAATTTCAATATATTTCGGCCATTTCCCTAAAAATACCTTTTTAAATAAAAATTAATGTCCTAATGAAAATAAACGTAATTTTTTAAATAATAGTTCCATAATCTTAGTTTAGTTACCATTGGTTGATTTTCAGACTAAAAATTCAATTCGGGGTGATAGAATGGATAAAAAGTTTGACGTAATTATTACTGGAGCAAGATGTGCAGGCTCCTCTTTAGCTATTTATCTAGCAAAGGAAGGTTTTCAAGTATTGTTAATTGATCGGTCTTCTTTCCCTAGTGATACTCTATCCACTCATACCTTTTTCAATAATACCACCGCGCTTTTCCGCGAAATGGGTGTGCTTGAAAAGTTATTGGAAACCAATGCGCCTCCGGTTAAAGATATAAAGTTTCAGTTCGAGGATACCACGATTGAAGGGAAAATACCTGAAGTTCTTGGAGAGGAAAATTGTTATTGTATAAGGAGAACATTTCTGGATCATACTCTCTTTGAACACGCTAAATCTCTAAAGGGCGTGACTGTTTTAGAAGGATTTCGGGTAACGGACATCATCCGCCAAAATGGAGCAATAGTTGGTATCAAAGGGACTGATTCTAATGGCCTTGATCAAGAATTTATTGCCGATATCATTGTTGGTGCCGATGGAAGAAACTCAACCATCCGCAGGCTTACTGACAGCAAGCAGAAATTGCGTGTGCCCGCAAAAGTAGGCATTTATTATGGGTATTTCAGAAACTTTAACAACGATCTTGTACCGAAATTTGAAGTCCACAGGGTAAAAGACAACACGGCGATTCTCTTTCCTACAAATGATGACCTATGTACCGTTGTTGGAATATTCCCATTAGACAACAAAGCTTTCATTCAGAACTTGAAGAATAAACCGGAAGAAAGTCTTCGCAGCCTATTAACGGAAGGTTTTCCAAACACCACTATCGGTTCCCGGCTGAAGCAGGCCACCCTTGTTGAACCGATTAAAGGGATTCTAGGCTATGAAAACTTCTGGTATACCGGGATGGGAAATGGCTGGGCGCTGGTTGGGGATGCGGTTTGTTTTAAAGACCCAAGCATGGCACAAGGGATCCATGATGCGGTATATGGCGCAAAAATACTTTCTGGAATTCTAGTAAAATATAAAAATAAATATCAACAATGGCCAATAATATCTGAGGAGTATCAAAAGTCACTGGAAGATGAGTTTATGGTCCGTTTTTATATGGGCTGCGAAATATCCAAAAATGAACGGATTTCTGAGCAGCAAGACGCTATCAATAAGCTGATTAGCGCTCACCCTAAAGCTGTTGAGAAATTTCTAGGAATCTACAACTATGCAAACGAACCGGCTGATTTGGAAAAAGAACTAATGGGCATTATGGGTGAAAATACTTAATCATCAAAAAAGAGATTTATTACTTCGGAAAATTATTAATAGGGCGAATTGCAGCCCCCTAATTAATCATTGGGGGCCTGCTCTCTTGATATTTATACTAAAAATCCCCTTAACTGTTTCTGTTTTCTGGACAATTCGTCAACGATTTGTTCGTACTCATGTAACCTCGTTCCTAGACTTTGCTTTCTCTCGACAATCATTCTCCTCACCTCATCTGGATTCGGTCCCCCATGAATGCTTCTTATCCTAACAAAATACTCTGGAGAAATAATGTTTTTCCATTCATCCTCAGTAAGGGATACATCGACGAATTCTTGCAGCATCGAGTTAATCTCATCAATCTTCCAATCATTTAATTCTTTTTGTCCCTTACATGTTTTATTGGCAATTGCGCTTGCAACCGAATGCGCCTTCCTGAAGGAGATATTATATTTCCTCGTTAATGTATCGGCCAGCTCCGTAATCGTGATGCAGGATTTTTCGGACATTTCCTTTAAATGACTCTTATTAACTTGAAGTGTCAATATCACAGCATACATCAGCTTCATCACGCGGTTAGCTTTCGAAAAGGCCTTGTATAAATGCGGCTGCAGATCATCCTCTGTATCAACGATATCCCCAAATGGCGTATTGTGAATCATTTGGATGGCGGCCAACGCCTCACCAACAGAGCTGCTAGCAAGCGACCGTGAATGTTCAACTGATACCGGATTCCGCTTCTGAGGCATAATGCTGCTGACTTGAACATACGGGTCTGCTACCCTAAACGCGCCAAATTCCCTCGTTACATATAATAAGAAATCCTGAATCCATCTACCGGTATTCACCATACAAGTCATGATGGCGGTTGCTGTTTCCAATAAATAATCCGCTCCGGCGATGGAATCATAAGAATTCTCAATAACTCTATCAAACCCCAACAGCTCTGCCGTCCGCGTCCGGCTGATGGGAAAGCCCGTCGTGGCTAATGCCGCCGCTCCAAGCGGTGATTGGTTTACTGTTTCAAAGGCAGACCATAATCTCTTTAAATCCCGCTGTAAGACATCATATATTGCCAAAAAATAATTCCCTAACGTCGTTGGCTGTGCTGGCTGTGTATGCGTATAGGCCGTCATATAGGTTTCCGCATGACGCTCCGATTGCTCCAATATTGCTTCACTCAATCGATACCCATTCCCTATCAGCTGTAAAAGATGCTTCCTCAGCACCAAACGGTACATGGCTACCCCCATGTCATTTCTGCTTCGGCCGATATGGATTTTCCCTGCCAGATCATTCCCGATCTCCTCTGCAATTTTTGCCTCCATCATGAAAAATAAATCTTCATATTGAGGGTCATATGGAATTTCCGTAATATCCGTTTTTGCAACTTTTTCAATTCCTCCCAGCATGATTTTGGCTTCGTCCCTTTTGATAATTTGCTGTTCCGAAAGCATAATCACATGTGCACGATGAATATCAAACATTGCCTCAAACAAAAAATCTCTTTGGTCATAAAATATTGGCTTTAACAGCCCTTCAATGTAGGTTTTACCCGGAAATGAAGTCCCTTCATTCTCGAGAAATTCATGATGCTTGTTCATATAGTTCACTCCGATTTTTTGGCTTTGATGGTCGAATCTTTTCCCACCAAATTGTCCCTGCAATACATGTATACGGGATTTATTTTCTTACAGTGACATCTGATTACTTTATTGACACAAAAAACCGGAGCAAAAGTTGTTCATCGCTTGTACATTAGAGAAATTTGGTTTGCTATATATTCAGAGCTATAATGAATGCCATCCTTGATCCACCAGATAATAATCCCCATTAATGAAGCTGTCAGGATTTCAATGTATACATAATTTTTGGGTAACTCCTTTTGTTTGTTGTTTCTTCTAGTTTCTATTAGATTTTTTATAAGGTTATATAAATTGGTTTCAATACTTTTATTTTCAAATAAAATGGCAAAAAATTTCCGATTTTCATGGATGTAGTCAAAAAATCGAGCGAATGGCACGCGGATCTTCTTTTTTTGGACTAGACATTTTAAACTCCTTTATCGATTATAAATGCTTTCTTCAACAGATTGCCTTCAAATGTGAGGAAAAGTGCTGTAAAAATAGAAACCGCATCATCTGAATTAGCAAAGGAAAGTTAGATTGAATATAAGAAATGGCTTTACCAATAAAAAATGACTATCAAAATATCAATGATAGTCATTTTTCGTTACATATTTAGTTTGCGATAGGTGACGGTAACCGTCCATTAAAAAGGTTTTTTATTGAGCCTTTAATTTTTCCATTTCAATTATTTTTTTCAGGTATCCATATTCCTTTGGGTCGAGAATGTCAATCTCCTGATTTGTCGCGAGGAGAATCTGGTCTCGGCACTTTGAAATTCGTTGAAGCATTGGGTATATAGTCAAACTTGATAGATTTACAAAATCATATAAGTCGTTTAAGCAAACGGGTAATTTATAGCCTTTATTGCTGCTGGAGATTAACAACCCGCTATCGCGCAGTTTCGAAACAATGTTGGAACGGAAATAATGCTGATTCATTTTCACATCTCGAATGGCATTCAAATTATCGAGAATTTCTTGAGTATAGACGTATTCATCGGGATTTTCCTTCAAATTGAATAAAAGGAACTTTAAAAAATCGATTCGGAGCCTTTCGTCCTCTTCCTCACTTTTGCGATGATTTCCGATATATTGATAGGAGGAATTGACGGCTTGTTTGATGATTACTTCGTTGTATCGGGAGTCGGCGGGGTCTGTTTTGTAATCATAAAGAAAATGTCGGTAATCCAAAGGCAGTAGATTAATAGCGGCAATTTTATGTTTAATCATTTTTAACAATGAATGGGAATAGACGGAATAGGAACTACGGTCGTAGCTTGTGCCCAAAGTCTCCGCCATTAAGCCGGCCAATTGAAGCAGGATATCAGACTGGCTGTTATTGAACCCAAATGAAGAATAATTGAATAAATCTGGAATACTCCTTGTCATGATGTACTTTTTAAATTCCTGCAAAAATTTCTTCCCCTCAGCTTCATCCGTCACAAGATCAAGCTGATCAAAGGTTCTATTTAAGTCCTCATAAACCATCCGATTTACATATTTAATAAAAGGTGTTTGATGCATAATGCCGCTGTCTTCTCTTACCTTCCGCTTATCAATGACGTACGCATATATGCTAAAAGGCAAATCCTTAATATCCTGCAAAAGCTTAGATCTTTGGGCATCATCCATAGGCGCTGCTTCTGACGGAAAATAGTTCTGAAGCTGTCGTTCTAAGTTTTCTTTTTCAGATTCTTTAACAAGTATGGATACGATGATAAAGTGGGTCGAATGGTCGTGGTTGTCAAAATTAAATCCATAATTTCCAAATTCATCAAGAAACGCAAATTGTAACTCGTTCAACTTTCCCACCTCACCATATAAAGGAATTTACCTAATTATTTCAACAAAACGTTTGGAAACCCTTTAAAAAGTTATCTTTTTCCTTAGCAAAAAAATAAAGCAGGAATACCCGCTTTATTCTGCAAATAATATTTTGATTTCGTTTTCCGCTTCGACCATTCTTCCGTATTTGTAGCCTTCGATCAAAAGATGTTTTTCATGGGCATCCAGGGACCGGCACCATTTTGTTTCAAGGTACATAATGACTTCGTTGTACAGTATGTATGGGTATTCACATGGTTCATTCATAAACGTTCACCCCTTCCTAAAAAATCTCCTCATTCTAAGTTTTGACCGTTTAGTGATTTAAAAGACTTAATTTCTAATATAAATAAATGAGAAAGGAGTGATTTTTTGAATCCCAATGATCCTTTTATAAAAATAAAACCATACCTAACAACACATAGTTTATTTCCCGAAAATCAGGAGGCACCGATCCATTTTCTTGAAAACAGTGAAACCCCAACCGGATTAACCTATCGAAGAAATCACTTTCCATTTCCTGCCCTTTCCACCAAATCGTACTATCTAACCATCACAGGCTCAGTGAAAAATCCCATTTCCATCCCATACAATCAAATCATTACAATGCCATCTCGGACAGTAACTTCTGTCCTGGAGTGTTCAGGAAACAAACGAGCCCACTTCGAACCAAAAGTGTTTGGGGAGCAATGGAATGATGGGGCTATTAGTCAAGGAACATGGAAAGGGGTGCCCCTTTTCTATCTGCTGCAGATTGCCGGGATACAAGATAGTGCCCGTGAAGTGGTCTTTGAGGGTAATGATTCTGGAGTCAAGAAAGGTCAGCACGTTCATTTCGCAAGAAGCCTTCCGCTCAAAAAAGCAATGGAACATGATTGTATAGTCGCCTGGGAACATAACCATAAACCGATCAGCTCAAAACATGGTTTTCCTTTTCGTTTAATCGTTCCTGGCTGGTACGGAATGGCGTCAGTCAAGTGGTTAAAGACCATTCGTGTGGTGGACCATCCATTTACCGGGCCATTCCAGACTGATGATTATGTTTATTATCCCCACAAAAACAATAATGAAGAGGCCGTCCCTGTGACAGTGAGCCATGTCAATTCGATTATTCAGCAGCCGCGTGACCGGCAAATCTTGCAGTCTGGCCAGCATGAAATAAAGGGTCTAGCTTGGACTGGCGAAGGTGTGGTTACATTCGTTGAAGTCAGTTTGGATGATAGTGAAACATGGAAGCCGGCCACTCTCCATGGCCAGCCCCTTCAATATCAATGGATTATGTGGTCATATTCTTTTTTATTTGAAAAAAATCGAGAATACTCCATCAAGGTCCGAGCCTATGATTCAAACGGCCATTTCCAACCTGAGATAGCTTTCTGGAACTGGAAGGGATATGGGTACAATGCGGTGTCACAGATAAAAATAAAGATAGAATAATGCTTCATAGGGACGGTTCTTCTGCTTCAGAAACAAAAGAACCGTCCCAGCGTTTCACAAGCTTTCAATAAAGCTTTTTAGTACATGTACTGATATTACGCAATCGTTTAGGGAGGACCATTCTTTTGGATTGTGGCTGATTCCGTCCTTGCTTCTTACAAAAATCATGCCGACTGGGATCTCCTCTCCTAAAACCATCGAATCATGTCCGGCACCGCTTGGTAATCTCATTGGCTCAATTTGATTTTCTAGAAATGCTTTTTCCAGCTTCTTTTGAATACTTTCATCAATCGGTACAGGCTTGACAGAAGTGTTTACCTTAATCGATACCTCCATCCCTCGTGTTTGAGCAATGGAATTTGCTTTTTCCGTAACAAGCGAGACGAGTTCATCACGGGTATTCTCATAAATATCCCGGATATCAGCAAACAAGGAGACCTCTCCTGGGATGACGTTTACCCCATTTGGATGAACAGAAAGCTTACCAACCGTTGCAACAGCAGTAGAGCTTACTTTTTCGGGTAATGTCTCCACCGCAACCACAAATTCACCTGCAGCAACTAGCGCGTCCTTCCGGTCATTCATCGGTGTATTTCCGGCGTGGCCCGCTTTACCTGAAAAAATAATTTCTAGCCAGCACGGCCCGGCTATTCCGCTAACAATGCCAACAGGGAGCCCCGCCTTTTCAAGTCGCTTTCCTTGTTCAATATGTACCTCAACAAATAATCCAATGTCCTTCTTGTGGCTTGAAGCCTTTTTCAAGTCGTCGAGACTTGTCCCGTATTTTTCAAGTACCTCTTCAAATGAATCCCCATTAAAATCAGTCAATTGAAGCTGTTTTTCGAGATCAATCGTTCCCATCAAGCTCATACTTCCTGTTAAACTGCCATTAAACCGAGCTCCCTCTTCATCTGAAAAAATGACAACTTCAAATGGACGCTGCGGACGATATCCCGTGTACTTCCACGCCTCAACCACCTCAAGAGCAGCTAATACGCCCAGTGGGCCGTCAAAATTCCCGCCATTAGGTACACTATCAACATGGGAACCTGAAGCAACTGCTGGTATAGAATCGGCTAATCCCGATAACCTTCCGAATACATTGCCTGCCCCGTCCTCCCAAACCTTTAAACCGGCGTCTTTCATCCATACTTTCACTTGTTCTTTTGCTAGCTTTTCCTCTGCCGAAAAACCAGGGCGATTGACGCCACCGTCAGCAGTAGCACCAATTTCCGAAAGCATGGCCAATCTATGCCCTAATCGTTCCCCATTTACACCCGAGTGATTAAGCGCGGAATCATAGTCTTTTAAAAGTTTTGATATAAGGTTTTCTTTTGACATACAAACCCTCCTATACATATTTCTTATTGGTCCCCACTATCTTCCTAGGGTTTCCTTTACATCGTTAAGCGTTGGAAGAGGTGCCATAGCACCCTTTTTGAAAACAGCTAATCCTCCGGAGGGACTTCCAAATATCCCAATCACAATATCCACTTTATGTATAACTCTCTTAAATTTTACCAAAATTTTTGTGGATATGATAAACATAAAAAAAGACCTAAACGGTCGATGGGAAGGACAAACTCCTCATAATGGCTCATTTTGAGTCTTGCCTGATCGAATCAGTAACACCCTAAAATATGCATTTTTTAAAATAAAGCAAAACTCCTATCCTTCACCTAACAAAACATAGTTCGATAGAATCCCTCTATTATTTTATTTAGAACAAAAGATTCAATTTTCCAAATTTACTAACTTTTCCCTAAACTTCCAGTTCATTTTCTATTATTATCTTATTAGAGTCCCGAAAGATTTGTTAAATATAAATGAAAAATCCGGGATTACATAATTATTAGGGGGAAGTGTTGAATGAGAAAATTTACAAAGTTGGTCGTTCCGACTGCAATGGCTCTTACCATGGCGGTGTCTTCTACCGCCCTTGCAGAGCCGCAATCCAATCCAAACGGACCATATGTTGAAAATGAGCAAAACATCTCACTCTCAAGTTACATGTCCAATGAAGAACTGGCAAAAACTCTTCAAAAATTGGAAGCATCCTCGAAAGGAAAAATGAAGCTAGAAATTGCCGGATACTCCAATTTGGCACCAGATGGCTACCAAACAGAGACTGAAAAAGGCTATCCATTGTATGTGGTGAAATTTGGGGACTCAGACCCAAGTAAGAAACGAATTCTTATCACCACGCAAATTCACGGCAACGAACAAATCGGAACCGAAGCAGCGATTGATATTATCCAAAGACTATCAAGCAACGCCAAGGAAGTAAATGAAATACTAGATAAGGTCTCCATTTGGATTATGCCACGGATCAACCCGGAAGGTGCCGATAACCAATTTGAAGGAAAATGGTATCCGACCCGCTACACCCATCAAACGTGGCTCCCAGAAAAAACAGGCCTGCCATCCGATACAAAAGCACCTTGGTACTACAATGCTCTAGGCAGTGAACGGGCCCAGAATAATAATGGTACAGTAGTATACGGTATTCCAGGTTATGATCAAAACCGTGACTACAATCCAAATTTAGATTTTAGAGTTGAAAATCAAGACCCGGCCGAGTTCACCAAGTTTTTAAACAGCAAGGCAACAAATAACAGCAACAATGGAGGATTTTTTGTCACCGCTGAGGCCCGAACTGTTTCCTCCGTCTTTAAAGAGTTTAAACCAGATGTATACGTTGATGTTCATCACCGCGGTTTCAATACTGTTTCCGATGAAGATAAGCGTTCCGTTCCGGTGCAAATTGCGGCAGTGGTAGCTGATCCATATACAGATCCTTTCTCAGGGAAACACTATGAAGTGGACGAAGATGTCCTGAAGCTGGGCAAGCAGGTAAATGCCCTTTCTTATCTGGCATTGCAACGTGGCTTTTCCCATTTTGGAGCCATTCAAAAATATCCGGATGTAAACTTGCCTGGAACGGCTCTAGGGGCATTCGCTTTAAATGACACTGCGATTATGTTGATTGAACTTAAAGGCCAGAGCCAAACTCTTGGACAAAAGCAGTCCGGGATGTTGAAGGAAACCGTAAAAGCGCCATTATATGAGGTCTTTAAAGGGCTAGCAGACGGTTCTATAAACAATGTTGACACTAAAATTTATGACGATGTTCCGGAATCCTCGAACAGAATTAGTGACCCAACAACCAGGGATAATGATATGGCGTTCTAATCATTTCTATTAATCTCTGGAAAAATGAGAAAAAACCGCAGATCAGTTCACTGTGAATCTGCGGTTTTTCCTTTTAAAATTAATCCCAAAAAAAGATCATTCTCTATTGTTTACTACCATATTAAAATTACACTATATTTAAATGCCTTTCTTCGAATCAACCGCCATGATTGGTTTGACACTAGGCATGTTGGCGATATAAACCCCCATCAGTACTAATATGCCCCCTAAAATTTGCGACAGCATAATCCGATTCCCCAATATAAAATGCGAAGCAAGAATGGCGACAAACGGTTGAACATTCATGAACATGGATGCCGTTCCTGCCCCCACCTTGGCCACCCCGCTATTCCACCAAAAACCGGCCATTCCTTGTGCAAAAATCGCAGCAAAAATTAGCAACAACCACATGAAGACAGAATGACTGATGGCAGTCCCGCTCACCAATCCTTCCACCCCGGCTGCAGGAATCATCAGGACACTCCCTAAAACAGTTGCGTAAACTGTAACCACAAAAGATGGCATAGTTTGGGATAAACCACGGATAAATAAAATACTGATCGACAAACAAAGCATTGCTATAAAAATATTAAAATCTCCCCAAGAGATTCCGAGTGTACCTCCGGCAACCCCAATAATTGAAAAAACACCAATCAAACTGATCATAGCCCCTAAAGATTTTTTAGCTGTTAATTTCACCTTAAAAATAAACCGTTCGAGGATAATTGTCGCAATTGGTGCCAGCGAAATGATTAATGACGCATTGGCCGGTGTGGTATGTTTCAGACCGGTAAAATAAAACGTCTGGTTTAAAAGCGTACCAAAAATTCCAACACCAACAAGATATCTCCATTCCGAGCTTGTTGGGCGCTTTATACCCTTATAAAAGAGCGCGACAATGATGAGAAAAAGGGATGTAATGCAAATCCGGACCGTTGATAAGAATACTGGGGAAAACCCTTGAAGTAAATAAGCGCTAATGGGATAATTACAGCCCCAAAAGACAGAGACTAAAAACAAGCTGATAAAAGCTTTATTTTGGCCGACATTCATAAGGGTGTACACGAACCTTTCCAATTTACTATAATCATGTTATCCATTATAGCATGGTGTTTCGTAACACGAAACGTATTTTTATTGCTAGAATTCTATATTTTTACATTAAAAAAGGGAATCTTACCATAAGTAAAATTCCCAACTTTATACCTTAATTGTTCGGTTTTCTGTATAGCCTTCATATTCTCCGGCGATTAATTTGCCAGATTTACGATGCGTCCTTCCAAACTTGGACTCACTGTTTTTCCTTCTTGGGCGGTAACATATTCAGTAAAGGTTTCCCAGTCTACATATCCCGGCTCGCTAACACGGCCTTCACTGTACGCTTTCGCGAATACGGTAAAACCGTCTCCGCCTTTTGCAGTGAAGGTGTTCGTTGCAACTACGTATGTTTTACTATCAACAAGAGGTACATAATTAACACCATCTTCTTTTACCTCTACTGATTTCACCCTTTGCCCGACTACTTGATTGCTGTTATAGGTAAATTTTATACCGGATACTTGCAGGAACCCGCCAAATGCTTTCGGTGCGTCCTTTACGCTTATTTCCAGAGCCTCTTTAATTTCTGCACCCGTTAATTTCATGATGCCCAGCGAATTTCCAAACGGCATGATTTCGAGAACCTTTGCTAAGGTAATACCCCTGCCAGCACTGAGGTCCGGATTCCGCCGCCATTTTGGAAAGCAATAACGGTATCCGGATTGATTGTTTTTGCTTTTGCCAGCATACCATCGGTAATCAGGTTACCTAGATTGGTTTCACCAGTTCGTGCAGGCGGATTGCCGCCGATTAAGTCAACGGTTGTTTTTCCAATCACGGTATTTTGCATTTCTACTACAGCTGGTTTGTATTTCGTTTCGAGTATTTGTGCGGCCACCGGATCATTAGGGATGACATAAGCGTTGTTCACTTGTTGATCAAGGTCAATTAGCTTGCCCCCAAAGCTAACAACTTTTCCATTTTTATCAAATTGAACATCCAATGTACCCAAAAATTTGCTGTATTCATTGGCCTGGACAATGACCGTCGGTTCCTTGCCGGCTTCTACCATTACCGGTTGGTCCAGTTTAGTATGGGTATGGCCGCCGACGATGATGTCAATCCCGTCAACTTCCTTTGCTAAAGTGAGGTCGTTATCCCCGCCGCCATCATCGTATCCGATATGAGTCAGCGCTATAATTTTGTTGACGCCTTTTTCTTTGAACGATTTGACTGCTTGTTTTGCTTCTTCTAGATAATTTTGAAAAACCACATCAGGGCCTGGGCTGGAGATGTCCACGGTTTCGGCAGTCGTCAATCCAAAAATCCCAATTCTCTCGCCGTTTACCTTTTTAATTATGCCATTGTAAATTTCCCCATTGTGCTTGGGATTGTTTTTTATTTCATCATTAAAATACCGGTTGATATTTCCATCTTTCTTGAAGTCGACATTGGCGCTGACAAATGGAAATCCCGCCCCTTTCACAAAATTCGCCAAGGTGGCTGTCCCTTTGTCAAATTCATGGTTGCCAAATGTCATCGCGTCATAGCCCGCAAGATTCATAAACTCTAGATCCGCCAGACCCTCATACTTGTTAAAATAAAGTGTCCCGCTAAAAACATCCCCTGCATCCAATAAAAGTGAACTTGGATGTGCTTCGCGCACTTGTTTAATAGCGGTTATCCTTCTTGCAATATTGTCTAAATGTGCATGGGTATCATTGGTGTGCATGATAGTCAACGTATAGCTGCTTTTGTCTTTATTATGTAGAGCAGATTCATAGGAGGCATTAGCTTGTGCTTTTGCCGGCGGTACGGGAAGTTCTTTAGGGGCTGCAAGAGCAGCAGTGGCGGTTGTCATCATGGCGGCGGCAGTTAATACCGAGAAAAACTTGCGGTAAAGCGTTTTTTGAACTTTCATCCAATCCCCTCTTTACATTTAAATTTTCACCTGGTGTATGAATACATACGTCATTTCTATTTTAGCAAATTTTTCTAGGGATTTCCCTCCTTTTGCGGATATGACTGAAATTAAATCCAAAAATGCGAGAACTATTTTTAAATTCTCGCATTTCTTTAGTTACGAACCCAAAGCAATTCTTTGGTTGATTCGTTGCACAATGGCATCCACAAACTTCTTGCATCGCTCTAAGTCCTTTGCCTGCGGAATCACTTCAATTTTAAGAGTGGCCGCCAAGTTAGTCTGAACATAAAGCATATCCCTAAATTCATCAACTGCCCCGCAATATCTTGGGTACCCGCTGTCGCCAGTTCCTGCCGCCCCCGTAATCATGCTGCTGACCTCCAAAGTTTCAAAAGCGCGGTACAGTTCCATCATTTCGTATGGGATTTCCCCATTTCCCCACGTATAGGTTCCAACCACGACTGCATCAAACCCCGCTAATTCCCAAACTGGAAATTGGTCGACACGAAACAGGGCTGTATCTCTATTTTTCTGTAAAAATAAACTCCACAGCAAATAGGCTAACTCCTCCGTATTCCCTGTTTTTGATGCATAGACGATGGCTATTTTCATAACTCATCGAACCCATTTGATTGGGTGACCTTAGAATAGGTCCGCGGCTTCTGCTCGAAGAAATCGGATTTTGTTCCGTTCAGCATTTCATCACTAAACACATGAATCCAAGGCATCGGATTGTTCCTTTCCTTATATAAATTCTGCAATCCAAGCTGTCGAAGGCGCTTATTGGCAAGATATTCTGTATATTCCTCATACTCTCTTAAATCGATACCGTCAATTTCCTTTAAGATAAAGGACGCCCATTCCTTTTCCAGTTCAACGGCTTGTCCAATGGTCTGATATACATAATCCAGATTCTCCTGAGTGTACAGCTCTGGATTCTCTGTTAACAAAATCCGTATAAATTGGGCCATGAAGTACGCATGCTGCATTTCATCCCGCTGGATATAGCTGATCATCGTACTGGTTTTCAGCATTTTCTGCTCCCGAGCAAGATGATAGAAAAAGGCAAAGCCCGCATAAAAATAGATCCCCTCGAGGTTAATTGAGTTTACACCTAATTCAAATAAATGTTGCGCTGTGGGCTTTTCGCGAAATCGTTCATATGCATCTAAAATCAGTTGGTTCCGTTTTTGTACAATCTGGTCACTTTTCGCTTGATTAAACCGCTCATTTTGTTCACTTAACGGCACAAGGGAGCTCAGTATATATGAGTAGGATTCATTATGGACCGCCTCCTGTTGGGCAATCACTGCAAAAATCGCTTTAAAGCTGGAATCGGTCACATAATCCATTACTTGTGTCATCGTCGGTGTTTGCAGGCTGTCCAGCGATGCAAGCTGGGTATTGATTCGCAAAAATACATCTTTTTCAATGTCACTAAGCAGGTCCCACTGTTTTATGTCATCCTGCATATTAATCTCTTGCGCCTTCCAAAAATTTGACAATAACGTTTGATACAAATCGTACATCTGCGGATAGGCAATATCGTTCCAATTGAGCAGCCCCGATGACTGCCCGTTGATAATACCTGTTGATTTATTTGGAAACTCCGGGTTCAGCAGTTTTATTTTTTTCAAAAGGTTCATGGTTCCTCCTATCAGCTATGGCAAGCTTCGCATTCCTCGATTTCCGTTTGCGATGTGCTTCTAACATAGTACGTCGTCTTTAAACCCTGCCGCCACGCTTCTAGATGCAGGTTCAACAGTTCTTTCGCCTTGATATCATGCCGGACATAAAGATTAAAGCTAATCGCCTGGTCAATATGGCGAGCGCGGGCAGCATTTTGTTGAATGCTCCACTGCTGATCGAGCTCGTGCCTTGCCCGGCGGTAATAGATATACGTTCGATGGTTCAAATCTGGTGCTGTTACTTTAAATTTAAAGTTTTTCTTTTCCTCCGCGTATTCGACAGAGTAAATTGGGTCAATTCCATCGGTTGAACCACCAATCTTGGCCGTTGATGAATTTGGTGCGATAGCCATTAGCCAGCCATTCCGGAGACCGTATTGTGCGACCTCCCTTTTTAACTCCAGCCACCTATCAGACCGATACTTTTTCCGGACAAAATACTCGCCTGTCTGCCACTCCGAACCAAGGAACTTGCTGTAGGCTCCCTTCTCTCGGGCCAATTCCATTGAGGAACGGATGGTATAATAGGCTATCTCCTCATAAAGCTCATCCGCAAATTCAACGGCCGAATCAGATTCCCAGTGGATCCCCTTCAGCGCTAAAAGATGATGCCAACCAAACGTACCGAGACCGATAGCCCGGAATTTTTGATTCGTCATCTGCGCCTGTCCTACCGAAATGGTATTTAAATCAATGACATTATCCAGCATTCTGACCTGGATACGGACCAAACGCTCCATTACCTTAGCCGGCACCGCTTTTGCTAGATTGATAGATGATAGATTACACACCACGAAATCTCCAGGTTTACGAACAATAACTGCATTTCCATCCTGATCCTGGTATTCGTTAACAATTTTCGTCGCCGACATATTTTGCGTGATTTCCGTACAAAGGTTGCTGCAGAATATCGAGGTGCGGCCCTTTCCTAATAGATGTTTATTAGGATTTTGCCGGTTGACTTCATCCCGATAAAACATATATGGCGTGCCCGTTTCCAATTGCACCATCATGATTCGCGCCATAATATCCATAGCCCTATACGTTTTTCGCGGCAATAAAGGATGGTTAACAGCCTCTTTATATTTCTCCGTAAAGTATCTCCGGTCAATTTCATCGTAAAAATCCTCTAGTCCAAGTGGATTTCCATCGGCATCCTTCCAGCCCATCACCTGCTTCACTTGATGGGGACAAAAGGTATGCCACTCGCCGCTGCTTCTGCCAGTCCCATCGGTCTCTTGCAGTTTTTCCATAAAAAGATCGGGCACGCAGACACCTGTAAAAATATCATGTGCTTTCCGGCGTTCGTCCCCGTTGTTCGTTTTCAAATCCAGGAATCCGTTCATCAAGTCCTTATGGAATAAATCCAAATAAACGGAAATCGCCCCCTGACGCTGCCCTAATTGATCAACACTTACTGCGGTGTCATTAACTAGTTTGATCCATGGTACAACACCAGAGGAATTTCCCTTGAATTTCTTAATATCAGAACCCAGTGCCCGGACTTTTCCAAAGTAAATCCCAATCCCACCGCCATCTTTGCTTAACCTGGCAATATCCCAATTGTTTAAATAGATGCCATCAAGGGAATCGTCCACCGTATCAATGAAGCAGGATGAAAGCTGGCCAAAGCTTTTTCCGGCATTCGCCAAGGTAGGAGTGGCAACGGTCATGTATAAATTGCTCAGTGCCCAGTAGGCTTCCTTTACAAGCTTTAATCGATGGTCCTTGTCCTCATTTTTCATGATTGTCATGGCAATGATCATGAAACGTTCCTGCGGTAGTTCGAAAATGGTTCGATTATGGTCTCGGGCAAGGTAACGGTCTGCCAATAAGAATAACCCTATGTAATTAAATAACTCATCCCGCTCTGGGTTTATATCTGCTGCTAATTCATCCATTTCCTCTTTGGTATATACATTTAATAGGTCACTAGAATAAATCCCTATTCTCGTTAAATGTTGAATTAAGCCGTAAAAATCTCCGTATTTTAATGAAGAATCATACCCTCTGTTTTCCGATGCATTTATATAGAGTTCATACAGATATAACCGGGCAGCGATAAAAGTCCAATCTGGCTGGTCCATAGCAATTTGGTTTACTGCATATAATAACGCCTGCTGATTTGCCTCTTTTTTGGAAATATCAAGTTCCCTAATTTGTTTTTGCAGCTCTGTTGTATCGAGATTATATTTCTCCGAGACCTGCCTAATTGTTTCTAAAACTTCATGTAAATCTGATTTTTCCTGTGTGGTCATGGTTTTCCCCCTAAAAATAAAAAATCCGCTTCGGGGGGATCCGAGCGGATGAAACGAGCAAACAACAAAATAGAAAACGAAACCATGCCTTCTTTTTCTGTCGCCGTCGTTTCCTCTTCTCAATCCCCGAAGAAGTTGAAACATCTTAAGAAAGACAGGTCTCCTGACTTATGCATCACTCTACTCTGAGCCCTTCCCGTATAAGCACCTATTTTCATAAGCCTTCTTATACAGTGGTTTGCTCATTTCGTCAGCATTTACAGTTGCGGGGGCAGTTCCGGCATCACACCGGATTCCCTATTAAGCCGTGTTCGGCGTCTTCCTTTAAGGCTAACACAATATATAGTTTTTAGTTTTGCAAATAAAACAATATATAGAAAAACTAATATCAATATTAGTACAAGCTCATTTTTTGGTCAAGTATTATTTTCCATCAACAACAACATTTGGCTCTACTGAAATATCGATACTTGGCCGTAATGTCTGCGAAATAAAGCAAGCTTTCTCGGCCCGGACTGCAATCTCTAGCAATTTTTCTGGGGAGATCCCCGAGGCACTATTAATATAAAAAACTGGGCGATGGATAATTTGTTTAAACTTCAATTTGCCATCCTCCCTGTCAACTACACCCTCAGAAACAACCTCGAGTTTTTCTACCTCAATTTTTCGATTCCCCAGCATCGCCCCTAGTGTAATCATATAACAATTATTGGAAGAAGAAATAAGCAGCTCCTCTGGATTTGACCCGATTCCTGGACCCTCCATATCCGCCGGTGCCGAAACAGCGATATCCAGACCACCGTTTGTCTGAATATGCCCCTTCCCATTCCGATCTCCATGCCAGCTGCCATTTACTTTAAAGTAAAAACTTTCCATTTTGCAAATACCCCTTTATCATTTTTTATGAACCATCCTTATTAACCTTTCAACAAAATTTTCGAAACCCCTGCAAAAAATGACAAAAAGGAATCTTACATTTTTTAATGTAAAACTCCTCCATTCTTCACTCAATGTGTATGGTGATTATGATGGCGGCGGAACAATTGATTTGAATCCTCTGCCATGATCAAAATACCTAAGCCCATCTCCACAATCCCTACAATCAGAAAAATCGGTAATGTTTAGCGAGACATTCGTCGTAAAAAGTTATTAATTTAAAAGTTAACCTCATCCGCCTTTACAACGGCAATCTGATATTCAGGAGTTTTCACCCCTCTTAGGGTACTATTATGGTGATTTATTATTTGCTCGGCAGGATAAAATCCGTCAACAGTGGTATGACCGTCCTCAACTAATGTAACATCAAAACCTTGTGATATGGCCGCACGGCAAGTCGTATCAATGCAGAATTCCGTTCTCACTCCGACCACAACTAGGTTGGTCACACCTCGATTTTGCAACTCTTCTTGTAATTCCGTTTGATAAAAAGAATCCGCCGCCCGTTTGTGGATTACGATATCCTGTTCGCGCGGAGTGATACCGGAAGCAAACTGCCAAAATTGAGTCCCCCTTTCCAACAAATCTCCCTCCGGACCTTCAAACTGAATATAAACGATCGGGACATTTTCACTTTCTGCTTTAGCAATCATCTTTTGTATCACGGAAACCGTTTCATCCTTTTTATAGGTCCCCCAAATTGGACCTAACTGCACATCGATAACCAATAAAGCTGACTTTCCTGCTCCCATAAGAATTCATTCCCCTTTCGCAATTCTTTTGTCTTTTTTACATCCAACCGATTACTACATTTACATCATTTACCTTAATTTTCACACAAATTTGATAATAAAAAAACCGCAAATATCTCAAAAGAGATTTGCGGTTTTTTTGAGGTGGCTCCCTGAATGGCTTTTGACGACAAGTTACTAAATTTATTGACTGGTTCTGTCCTCATGAACCCTCTAAGAAGACACTTCCCTCCATTTACCTATTTCCCGTCCACAATTTCCTTCAATATCTCATACGATCGTTTTTGTTTTTCCACATCATATATATAAGACACTGCCATAAGTTCATCCACATTATATTTTTCCTGGAATGCTGATAATTGCTCCCGGACGGCCTCTTTACTTCCCAACATCGTCATTCTCGACATGGACATCACCATTTCCTTCTCCATTGGAGTCCAAATTTGATCCATATTTTCAACAGGTGGCTGCAATGGCATGCGGGAACCGCGAACAACGTTTAGGGAAAATTGTCGCATCGTAGTTGATAAGAAACTTGCTTCTTCGTCCGTTTCCGCAGCAACTACGTTTAAACAAACCATCATGTATGGTTTATCCAAATACTCTGACGGCTGGAATCGGCTGCGATATATCGAAATCGCCTCCTCCATAAATCTTGGCGCAAAGTGGGAGGCAAAAACATAAGGCAGACCCAGACTTGCAGCAAGATAAGCAGAATCCGTCGAGGAACCAAGAATATAAATAGGGATATTCGTTCCTGCTCCAGGATATGCCCGCACATAACCTTGCTGGTCTTCTGGTCCAAAATACGTTTGCAACGCTTTAACATCTTCAGGAAACGTAAAGACAGAATCATTTTTCGAACGTCTTAGTGCATTTGCTGTCATCATGTCTGTTCCAGGCGCGCGGCCGAGACCAAGTTCAACCCGCCCCGGATAAATGGTTGCCATTGTTCCAAATTGTTCAGCAACTACCAAAGGGGAGTGATTCGGGAGCATAATCCCGCCTGAGCCCACGCTAATTTCATTTGTATGTTCTAACGTATGTTTTATTAAAATGGCTGTTGCAGAACTAACCAGCGTCGGGGTATTGTGATGTTCGGCAATCCAATAGCGTTTATATCCCATTTTTTCAACTGACTGTGCTAAATCTATCATTTCATCAATCGCTTGTTTCGAATCCTGTCCTTCCCGAATTGGGGCAAGGTTTAATACGGAAACTGGTATATGAATATTTGTCATTATTTATAAGTCCTTTCTTTAAACAGATACACTACTATAGTAACAATGACAGTTTAGGAACAAAAATTAAATGCTTATACAAAAAGAAAAAGGTGCCGAACCATCCCGACACCCTTTACCTTCAAACTAATCGTTATTATTCGTCTGCTGTATTGATACATGCTTTGGAGGTTTCGGATAACCTGTTTTTCCTGAATCGTCTGGACCAGTCAAGGTATTTCTTTGATCCAAAACCTTTCCTGAATACACAATTGGATTCTTATCTGACATCATTTTTCACCTCTATTTTTTATAGGATTCAGGAAAGTTTAAACTTCATTTCCCTTTTCGCCATATTTCATTCTTCTCTCCGCTTCGCTCATCCGGTTTTGCGGCGGTTTGGTTTTATTGAGTGCCTTCTTTAATTCCACCGTTGCATCATTGTTTGTGTTATATTTTTCATCCATGAAAATCACTCCTTTACGTTCTTATTATGAACTGAATTGAAAGCTTCATTCTTCCAGACTAACGCAAAAAAGCCACCTAATCAGGATGGCTTAAAATTATAACTTCGCATTAAAAGACAATCGTCTTATTCTCATGGACAATAACCCGGTCATCTAAATGCCATTTGACCGCACGCGCTAAAACACTCCGCTCGATCGAACGACCGATTTTCTTTAGGGCCTCAACATTCGAACGGTGGTCAACCCGGGCAATATCCTGCTCGATAATTGGCCCCTCGTCCAAATCATTGGTCACATAATGGGAGGTGGCCCCGATTAATTTTACACCGCGGCCATATGCCCGTTCATATGGCCGAGCCCCAATAAAGGCTGGCAGGAACGAATGGTGGATGTTGATAATTTTATTCGGATTCGCGGCCACAAAGTTTGGCGTCAAAATTTGCATATAGCGGGCCAGCACGATGACATCAATGTCATGTTCTTTGAGGAGCTGCAGTTGCTTGGCCTCAACCTCCGCACGAATGTCTTTATTGGCAGGAATATAGTAAAACGGAATATTCAGTCCTTCGACCACATCCCTAGCCTCTTCATGATTACTGATGACAAGAGCGATGTCCGTCAACAAATCACCGCTTTGCCATTCCCATAAGAGTTCAAGCAAACAGTGCAATTCCTTTGACACAAAAATCGCCGTTCTTTTCACTTCAAAAACCGGTCTAAAGCTCCATTCCATTGAAAACTTCGAAGCAATCTCTGCAAATTGCTGTTTCATTTCCTGAGCTTTATCTTTTAAAGTGGGGCATTCAAATTCAATTCTGATGAAAAAACGCCCGCCCTCCGGATTAGTAGAATACTGATTGGACTCAATAATATTGGCATTGTGTGAATATAAAAATTGCGAAATCGCGGCCACAATACCCGGTTGATCCGGACAACTGACTAATAGTCTGCCACGATTTTGATTTTTCTCTTGAAATTGTTCTAGCTGATTTTTAAAAAACGAATTCATGATAGCTACCTCTACCCTCATTTTAATTATTGTGAATTATTATACAATTCAAAGCAGGGTCTTGTCACCATCCAAATAGAAAAAGGCTGCCGAACCATGACTTAAGGTTCGGCAGCCCTTTTCTATTCTTAAGCAGTCCCCAGCACTACGCCAAGGTTCTTTAGATATTGCCGATAGGCAATGCTCATACGGTCACACACAAGTGACAACTCCACTTGCAAATCAAGCGGCAGCTCCTCTGGCTTTTGATTTTCAACAATTGGCTTATCCTGTGCAAAGATCAAATTTTGGAACTGGACGATTTCTTCATCAGATAAACCTGGGTCATAGTTAAAAGAAAGAATTCCATAGGCAATAGATTTATTTTCATCCACTGGCCGAATGGTTAAGAGAATCGTCATTTCTTGATTTGTTTCTCGATCCTTTTTCGTAAACAGTACTGTGAATGGTCGGAGAATCTCATACGTGTAATATACATATTTAGGGATACCTGAACCATCTGGGTCTGGCTGAAAAATAGCAATCTCATCAGAATAGATGCGGTTTTCTTCCCAATGCACCTGGTAATCACCGATTTCCCGGTGGCTGTTATCTCCTAAGTATCCTTCGTGGACAATTGCCAAATGGCCAACATCTAAAAAGTTTTCAATAATCCGCGGCGGCTTTGCTTCTACCTCCTGAGGTCCCCAGATAACATTGCGGTATTCTGCTGCCTCCGCTTGCGGGTAGGAAAAAAGCTCCGGAGTGTTATCGGCAAGATTGATCCAAATGAATCCATACTTCTCGATACAAGCATATTTAATAGCCTTGGCTTTCTTCGGAATAGCACGACCTTCCGGCAATTGTGGAATGGAAACACATTCTCCACCCGTATTATATTCCCATGCATGGTAAGGACACACCAGACAGTCATTTTTCACTTCGCCAAGTGAAAGAGCTGCACCCCTGTGGATGCAAAGGTCTTTAAATGCATGAACGCCTTCACTTGTCCGAAATACGGCAATTCGTTCGCCCATTAACATAATTTGAATCGGCTTCTCCCCTACATCACTTGAACGGCAAGCGACCAGCCAATCTTCCTGCAATACCTTATCAGTTACCAAAATTATATTCCTCCTGTCTTTCAACTTACCTTAATTCTATAAACTCCAAACAAAAAGGTCAACCAAAACACGAATAAAAATTTCATTACTTTAAAAAATGTTCGTATTTATTGTGTACAATTTGTGAATTATCCATTATAATCAACTTGAAAATACCTTTGAATACGAACGAGGGGGATTTATCCTTGGAAAAACAGAATAATATTATTGTGGGTGTAGATGAGAAAATAAGTTTTGGCAAAGCCCTTATTTTAGGGATGCAGCACGTATTGGCGATGGATTTATATATTGCGCCAATCATTATCGCAGGATTACTTTCACTAAGTACGGAAAACACATCCTTCTTTATCCAAATGTGTTTCCTGGCAACAGGATTAGCGACCATCGTCCAAACAGGCTTCGGGATTAAGCTTCCTGTCGTCCAAGGACCTTCTTATGTTCCGATCGGCGCCATCGCTGCGATTGGCGGAAAGCTTGGATTAGGGGCCATTGCCGGAAGTTTGATTCCCGGTGCCATCCTTATTTCCCTTCTCGGTTATCCACTAAAATGGTTTGCGAAAGCCGTGAAAAAATTTATTCCGCCGCTTGTAGGGGGAACGGTAATCATCATTGTTGGGATTTCGTTAATGCCAGTGGGAATGAACAGCATCTATCATGCCGAAGGAAAAATTGGCACGAACATTCTAATTGCAGCGATTTCAGCAGGGGTACTTGTCATTTGCATGCTATTGGGTCGTAAAATGCACGGAATTGGAACCTTTTTCCGTCTCGTTTCCGTTTTACTAGCAATCGCTATTGGTACGATTGCTGCCGCCATTTTTGGGCAGGTAGATTTTTCACCGGTGAAGGAAGCAGCATGGTTCTCACTCCCTTCCTTTTTCCCGTTTGGAAAGCCAGTCTTTGATCTTAGCGCTATTATTACTGTTGCTTTTGTTTATTTCATTATTCTAATTGAAACAACTGGAACTTGGTTTGTAGTATCCACTGTTACTGGACAGGAATTGGATGAAAAACGCCTTAACCGTGCTTCCTTTGGTGAAGGCCTTGGCTGCTTTATCGGATCCTTGTTTGGCAGCACACCGATGACAGGTTATTCTTCTAATGCAGGATTATTGGCAATTACTGGTGTAGCAAGCAGAATGGCGATCATGACGGGCGGCGGAATCCTAATCTGCCTTGGTCTAGTTCCAAAGCTTTCAACAGTAATTACTTGTATCCCTGAAGCAGTAATCAATGGAATTTTCGGAATTGTCTGCGTGGCAATTGTGACCAATGGCATGAAGGTGATTCAGCCAATTATCATCAACGATCGAAATATGATGATTATCGGTATCCCTATCCTTTTAACCATTGCAGTAACAATCTTGCCTAAAGAGGCATTAGCGGGCGCACCTGACTGGGTCAACTATATCCTTTCTTCTAGCATGACAGTTGGGGCGTTGGCGACACTTCTTTTGAACCTTTTGATTCCTGAGGAAAAGACGGAAAAGAGCAAAACGACTGAGGTTGTTGCATAAAAAAAACGGGTGGAGCGCCACCCGTTTTTTTACGTCCTTTTCAACTGTCTGCCTTTTAATTGTGGCCGCCTTTCTACATACCATTGGAAAAACCAAATGGCTGTAGCCATCCAAAATCCACTTGCAAAATACCCGCCAATAATATCACTTGGGTAATGAACACCCAAATAAATACGACTGATCCCAATCATCAAAATCATGATGGTACTAAAAATAATTAACAGTATGCGGCCTGTTCGGGTAGCAATATGTCTCCAAAGCAGGAAGGCAAGTATTCCATATACAGAAAATGCATTCATCGCATGTCCGCTCGGAAAACTATAGCCGCCGATTTCTATCAAGCGATGGAATTCGGGCCGTGCTCGGTGAAAGATTGATTTTAATATTGAATTGATAATCGGGGTTCCCGCTATCACAGCAATGAATAATATCAGTTCTAGCCGATGGTGCAGCACCTTATAGAGAAAGAAGATAATAAGGAGGCTGAGAATCACCACTATTTTTGTCGACCCGATGAAGGTGAAAAATTTCATGATGGCTGTTAACGCAGGTGACTCAAGACCTTGTACTGAACTTATTATGGTGCTATCAAATTGGACAATCTTATGAGCCTCGATAAGCGTAGCCATCAAAGCAAAGGCCGCAAGGGAGATGACGCTTAGGATGAATGCACGTGTTAGCTGAAACTTCAAGTTCATTACTGGTAACCTCACAGATAAAATTTCCTTTATTTTACCCTATTTCTGTTTATATCATAAAGTTTCGGAAAAATAGGCAACTTGTTTTTTACCTCTAATACACTCTCGCTCAGGGCAAAATACAAAAAGTGCCCCAAAGGGACACTTCTTTTCTTCATTATTCCTCCGCTACTTTCACCAGCTGTTTACCAATGTTGTCACCGCGGAAAAGTCCTAGGAAGGCATCGATGGTGTTGTCAAAGCCTTCAACGATGGTTTCGCGGTATTTGATTTTTCCTTCCCTTACCCACTGGGCTAGCTGTGCTAAGCATTCCTTGTTGTGCTGTGCATAGTCAGAAACAATAAAGCCTTTCATCAAGGAACTGGTTGTCAACAGCTGACCGGCAACCCTTGGACCGACAGGCGGTTTATCCGCATTATACTGGGAGATTTGTCCGCAAATAGCAGTCCTGGACTGGAAATTAATTAAGGACATCACCGCATCGCTTACATGACCGCCAACATTGTCGAAATAAACATCAACACCGTTAGGACAGGCTTCTTTCAATGCTTTACGCAGGTTCTCCTCTGCTTTGTAGTTAATTGCCGCATCAAAACCTAGTTCCTCAGTCAAATAAGCGCATTTATCATCGCCGCCGGCAATCCCGACAACCCGGCAGCCTTTCAGTTTAGCGATTTGACCAACAACAGTGCCGACCGCTCCAGATGCACCTGAAACGACAACCGTTTCCCCTTCCTTCGGCTCCCCTATGTATAGCAATCCAAAATATGCGGTCAAGCCAGGCATTCCGAGCACATGAAGTGCCGTGGTCACAGGTGCCATTTCTGGATTAAGTCTGCGAAGGCCGCTTCCATCAGAAACGTTATATTCAGCCCATTCAAGTAGTCCGTCTACATACTGGCCCGCTTCAAACCGAGAATTTTTCGATTCGACTACTTTTCCAACTACCCCACCTTTAAATGGCTGACCGACTTCATATGGCTTGGCATAAGATTTGGCAGCCGACATCCGGCCCCTCATATAAGGGTCTACAGACAAATACAGAGAACGAATCAATACTTCACCATCCTGAAGTTCTGGAACATTCTCCTCAATAAATTCAAAATTACTTTCATCTGGCATTCCTACTGGCCTGCTTGCCAATAAAATTTTTCTGTTCAAAAGGTTTGACATCTAACCACTCCCTGTTTTATCTACTCCAAGAAGCAATTCTAGGTGTTTGATTATAATGTTCTACTTTTACGGCTAATCTCCTGCCAGAACACGAAATTAATGAGCGTATACCTTCAATTTTTCTTATTTTTCTTACTTTTTCAGCAACATTCATCACTGCACCCTGTTATTCCAATCCCGCTTCTTCAAGAGCAATTCTAGTAAGTGCTGCCCAATCCTGATTTCCGCGATTTTTGGCCACTGAGGCTAGCAGGCGGTTATGCAATAGACCCGCTAACGGCATCGGTGTCTGGGTCGAGTTTGCCTCCTCCAAAACTAGGTTGCAATCCTTAAGACCGAGCGCCAGCTGAAAACCCGCCGGTTCAAACTGCTTTTTGGCAATCATCTGGCCATAACCTTGATACACTGTACAATTAAATAAGGTTGATGCATAAATTTCAGCAGCCAGCTGCCGGTCTATACCATTTTTCTCAGCTAGATTAAAGGCTTCGGCCATTGCTTCCATTGCTGCCATAATCATAAAATTTCCGCCTAACTTGATGACATTGGCACTTTCAGGCTCCTCCCCTACATCAAAAACACGCTGGCCAAGAGCATCCTGGATGTGTTTTACCCGCTCTTTCGCTACACTGGACCCTGAGCTAAGAATATTCAATTTTTGAGCTGCCGCTGCTTCCGGACGACCAAAAACTGGGGAGGCCACATATTGGCTGCCATGCTCCTGATGATAAGTTGCTAATTTTCGTGATGTTGCTGGAGCTATTGTACTCATTGATAAATGGATACCGCCCTGCCCCAGCACTTCCCCAAACCCATTTGGTCCCATAACGAGCTCTTCTACTGCCTGATCGTTTGCCACCATAGTAATCACGATTCCGCCAGGTGCTGCGGCGTCTGCAGGCCTGTTCACTTGCTCGGCGCCAGCTTCAACAACTGCCTTTGTTTTCTCGGGAGTTCGATTGTAAACCTTCACCTGAAAACCAGCCTTCAATAAATTCATGACCATAGGCTCTCCCATATTTCCAAGGCCAATAAAGCCAATTACTCCTGTCATTTTCGTTCATCCTCCTGCTATTCTAATATCCCTTCTTGGTATCTACTCTATTGTTAAGAGGTTTGTTTTCTTCCAAGTTTTTAAGTGTATCCAAAAAACACGCTGCACCTTCTTCTGGTGACGTTACCGCTGAAATATGAGGGGTAATCAGTACGCCAGGATGTTTCCATAATGGATGATTTTCCGGCAGCGGCTCCTGTGCAAACACATCCAAGACAGCATAACGGACCTGCCCGTCTTCCAAAGCTTGCAGCAATGCTTCTTCATCCACCGATGCCCCTCGCCCAACATTAATAAAACCGGAATTTGTTACTTTTTGAAAAACTTGACTATTAAAAAATCCAGCCGTTTGTTCCGTTAGCGGCATCGTGTTGATGATCACATCCATTTCCCCTAGTAGGGTAAAATGAGATTCAACAGTCATTACATCATTAAAATACTCTTTTTCTTTTCCACTTTGGGAGACGCCGTAAACTTCCACTCCGAAACCAGACAAAAGCTTCGCGGCAGCCTGTCCAATTTCACCGGTTCCATAAACCATCACTTTGAGTTCGTTTAATAACTTCGGAGTCCTTTGCTGCCATTTTTTCTGCAACTGTAATTCCCGGAACTCCTCGTGAAATTGTAAATCTCTTAATATGTAGCTTAAACAATACTCTCCGATTCTTTGACCAAACGAACAAATGGTCCTTGTCAAAAGTACACTATCGTCCCAGGCATTTTTAAATAAAAAACGGTCAACTCCCGCACCGAGCGAGTGCACCCATTTTAAATGACTGTAATCGTAATCGGATTTGAGATTAAAAGATACAAGTGCATCCGCCCATTTCAAATTATCCTGAATAACTTCATCCTCCGGGATATAACGGAAATTCTTTTGGACGCCCGCATTTTGGATGTATGCCCGAAGCTCCTGATACATGGGACTGACAATTAAAATATTTTCGATTTTCACAATAATTCACCTCTTCAACATTACCTCCATTTTAAGGATAATTGGGAAAAAACTCAAAAAAGAAGCGTAGTCTGTTAATCCCTGCTCTCCTCCCAATGCTATATAACTATCAATAAATATACGATTTTAGTGTTTTTTATAAAAACCCCTTGAACAAATAGGAATATTCTGTTATATTAATTTTAATTACATACTTCTTACTTCATACCTTATGAAGTGAGGATAGAGGCGCAAAGACCATCAGTAAACCATCCAAGGGTAATGGGACCCGTTGACGGTGGCAGAAAGGGGAATTTGCCGAAGCTTCTGAGGATCTCATTGTTCCGGAAGCTGGTTCTGTTATTGAATAAATACAGAATTGTCATATAGGAAACTATATGGAGGGCTATCTCACGCAGGGGAACTTGTAAAATTAACGTTTCTGATGCAGCTGTTGGGCCCTTCCCTCAGCTGCTTTTTGCGTTTGGCCTTACCTCTTTTTAAAAATAATTTTAAAAGGGTGAAATTTATGTACTTTGGCCAAGTTTTAACAGCAATGGTGACTCCGTTTGATCAGCATGGCGAAATTGATTTTAATGCGACGAGTGATTTAGTAAATTATTTATTAGCGAATGGTACTGACGGGTTGGTGGTTTGTGGAACAACTGGTGAGTCCCCTACCTTATCAACTGAGGAAAAAGTGGCATTATTTAAATTTGTGGTTGAAGTTGTGGACGGGAGAGTTCCCGTTATTGCAGGCACTGGCTCCAACAACACAAGATCCTCAATCAGTCTAACAAAGCTAGCAGAGGAAGTCGGCGTAGACGGCATCATGCTCGTTGCACCATACTATAATAAACCATCCCAGGAGGGCATGTATCAGCATTTTAAAGCGATTGCTGAATCTACTTCTCTTCCGGTTATGCTTTATAATATTCCGGGCCGCAGTGTCGTCAATATATCTGCTGAAACGGTCATCCGCCTTTCTCAGATTCCTAATATCGTAGCGGTTAAGGAAGCTAGCGGCCACTTGGATGACATGGCCGAAATTGTTAAACAAACTGCTGATGACTTTTCTTTATACAGTGGTGATGATGGAATGACCTTGCCGGTGCTTTCGATTGGCGGCGTTGGTGTGATTTCCGTTGCATCTCATATTATCGGGAATGAAATGCAGGATATGGTTACACGCTTTAAAAATGGGGATTTGGCGGGCGCTGCTGCAGCACACCGTGAATTACTGCCCATTATGAAGGCTTTATTTGCAGCGCCTAGCCCAGCACCTGTAAAAGCAGCTTTAAATATGAAAGGGATCAATGCTGGCGGTCTGCGCTTGCCGCTGATTCCATTAAACGATGAGGAGACTAAAACGCTTCGAAATGTGCTGTTGCAGAACAGTGCAGTGGAAGTTTTGTAGAATGATATAATTTGATATCGGTTTAAGAAGGACAAAAATAACCGGATTCTGGTTGGATTTGTCCTTCATTTTTTTGATGAAGGACAAATTCATGTTGTCACCAATTCATAATGTCCTTCATAACCCCGTTGAAGACCAAAACCTTCCGTTACCTGTTTCAAAATGTCCTTCATAACCTTGATGAAGGACATTTTTAGTTGTTCCCTTGTCCATTATGTCCTTCATGGCCTCAATGTATCCGCTAATCTTTTTTCCCTCTATCCTCACTGCAAAAATATTTCTTTAATAAATTCAGAAAAGTGTTTACAAAATCTCCTTCAAACTCTATAATTCACATATATTTACTCGGAATTCATCATGAAAGAAGGAGGCCCCCAACATGAGCATAGGAATTGCATTAATGGGATTATTAGTTGGGTTATTGGTAGGATTAACAGGGGTTGGAGGGGCAGCATTGTTAACCCCAGTGCTCATCATGGTCGGAATTCAGCCTTCCATTGCGGTGGGAACGGACCTTGTTTACAACTCCATTACAAAACTGTTTGGAGTCATTCAGCATTGGAGACAGAAAACAATTAACTTTAAACTCATGAAGTATCTTGCTATCGGTAGTGTCCCAAGTGCAGCAGGAGCCATTCTCATCCTTCAGGTTTTTGAAAAATATTTCCACAATCAAGAACAAATTATCAAACATGGACTTGGCTATGTTCTAATTCTAGTGGCCACAGCCATTTTAATTAAGACATTTTTTGATAATAAAATCAGGCCGAACCGCTGGCAATTAAGGCCGATTGAGGAAAAACGAACATTAACAATTTTAATCGGTGCCGGTTTCGGCTTTATCGTCGGCCTGACTTCAATAGGATCAGGATCATTATTTGCCCTTGCCATGCTATATCTCTACCGCTTGAAAGGATCTGAGCTGGTTGGCACCGATATTGCCCATGCCTTTTTATTAGTGACTGTTGCCGGACTCCTCCACGCGAATGCTGGAAGTGTCAATTATATGCTTGTAGGGAACCTGTTAATCGGGTCGATCCCTGGCGTTTTAATAGGGAGTACCTTATCTTCAAAAGTACCGACAAAGCCCCTTCGTACGGTCATCTCAGCGGTCATCATTGTTAGCGCGCTAAAACTTATAGGATTATAATAAAAAAGAGCTTAAAGCTCTTTTTTTGCTAAAATTCGGTTTCTAACTTTAATTGGCTATCCTTCTGAACCATTTTATATTCTGTAATAAAGGCGGGTAATGTGATGGTTATGGTCGTTCCGACATTTAAGATACTGTCAATATCAAGCTTCCCATTCATCGTCTGAATGGTTTTCACCGCGACCATGGAACCTAATCCTGTGCCCTTTGTTTTACTGGTGTAGTATGGCTCACCGAAGCGGTTTATTTGCTCTTTACTCATGCCGACACCGGTATCAACTATTTTAACTGTGACCTTATTTTTTTCAAGAGCTGAAACTATTTGAAGCTCCCCGCCATTTGGCATTGCTTCGATCGCATTTTTTATTAAATTTAAAAAGCATTGGCGGAAATAGTTCTTGTTTCCTTGAACCGTTCCTTGACCAAGGTTATCTGTAATAGTCACGGAACTCATTTTTGCTAAAGGCTTCATGATATCAATGACATTGCGGATTTCTTGTTCGATTAGAAGTGGTTCTACTTTTTCGATTGCTGGTTTTGCAAAAGCCAGGTAATCACTAATAATCGATTCGGCATTATGAAGTTCTCTTTCTATATGTTCAATATAGCGTTTCTTCTCGTCTAGAGATAGATTAGGAGATTTAAGCAATTCCATAAATCCTTTTACAACGGTTAAAGGATTTCGAACTTCGTGTGAAATACTTGCCGCCAGTTGGCTGACAACCTCCATTTTTTCAAACTTAACTATTTTTGATCGGATATACATAGCATCTGACAATAATTCAATGATATATACCATAAAAAACATAAGAATAGGAGGCAGAATAATAAAATAAAAAATGTATGCTTCTGTCACAACGAAAATATCAGACATCCATAAGGCGACATAAGTCGTAAAAATCTCAAGGACAATGGTCAGCAATACGGAACTGATCAATTTATTTTTTCGATTAAACCTATTAAATCTTCCTGAAAATAGGGCTGTAGCCACAAATATCACAATATATACAACTAATGTAATACCATTCATTCCGTAAATGGCAAAGCGAGATGTTAACATAATCACCAATAGAACAGCCCCGACTGGCCATCCGCCATAAAGTGTTCCAATAAATACGGGAATTTGCCTTAAATCATGTACACAATACTCGTCAATGTAAATCGGGAATTTCATACAAAATATGATCGGTAAACTTATGCAGGCTGTCAGAAGGGCTTTTCGATACTGTTTAAATTTTTTGACGTTATCAACTAACACAAAAAACATCAACAGACTGACAATTATATAAAACACATTATCTAAAACATTGTGATTAATATAAACAAAATCCATTACAGGCAGCCCCTTTAAGTTATGTGCATTTCCAAGTTAAAAATAGAAGAAACACAGCTTATTTATTATAGCATTTATCATACTAGTAATTAAAGGAAAATTTCCCCTGAGTCGTATATCAATAAAATTGAATGAATATTTTTTCAAAAATAATTGTATTATATGAATGGCTCATTTGCCCTATTAACGAAGGTACATATGAAAGGAGAACCCATGACAAATCGTAATAACAATCGTAACCAGCCGCATACAGGCAGTAATGATGCTGAATTTGGCGCCGAATCAACTTTAAGTAAAAAAGAGCGTAAGAATGCAGCAAGGCAAAACAAGAAAAATCAATAAGAAAAAGGATAACTCTTCTCCAAGAGTTATCCTTTTTACGTTCAATACTATTTAGTTACAATGATCGGCCCATTTTTCGTCAGAATCAACGTATGCTCGATTTGAGCAACAAAGCTTTTTTCCGTAATGTAGGTCCAGCCGTCGCCTTTTTCATAAACTTCTTCCTCATGAGTAGAAATAAACGGTTCAAAGGCAATGACCATCCCTTCTTTCAACAGCTCATCATCCCATGGCTCATGGTAATTATAGATATGGTCTGGACGTTCGTGAATTCTCCGTCCAATTCCATGACCGGTCAGATTTTTAATAACGGTGAAGCCATGCTGCTTCGCGGTTTGGTGGACTGCTTTACCAATTCCGCTCTTTTTTGAACCTGGCTTCGCTTTTTTCAGACCGGCATCAAAGGCTGCCTGTGCCGTTTCGCAGAGTTTTGTCAGCACTTCGTCTCCTTGGCCAACAACAAAGGAAATGCCAGTGTCCGCAAAATAACCATTCTTTGAGGCCGACACATCAATGTTAACGAGGTCTCCTTCCTTAATAACCCGATTGCCCGGAATCCCATGGGCTACTTCCTCATTAACACTGATGCAGGTATAACCAGGAAAATCGTATTCCCCTTTTGGAGCGGAAATGGCTCCTTCCTTTGCAAAAAGTTCACCAGCGATATCATCTAACTCTTTCGTGGTAATACCAGGCTTTGTCCGTTCAACCAATTCATCACGAATGGCCCCAACAATCCTGCCAATTTCCTTTATTCCATTGATATCTTCTTCTGTTTTAACAATCATGCCATTCCCCTACTTATGTTAGTTTTGTTTGTCTAAATGACTTATAGGTTCTATTGTAGCCTTTCTTTTTCGAAAAAAACAAGTGAAAAACAGGTATTATGATTTCACTAGTACCTGTTTCCTTGAAATTATTCGGCCGTAACTTGGTTCAAAAACGTAAGTGCTTTAGCAAAGGAATCACGTGCATAGCGAGCATTATAGGTTGGGTTCGTGTCATTAAAGAACGCATGCTGCGCATCAGGGTAGACAATCGCTTCAAAGGATTTGTCCAACTTCTTCATTTCCTCCTCGAACGCTGGAATCAAGTTCGTGATATTCGGATCATTTCCGCCATAAAAGCCGAGAATTGGGCATTGAATTTCATCTATACGTTCTTTTGGCGGGCGGCCGTAGAATACAACAGCCCCGGTATGGTTTTGGTCATTCACAGCAAGTGCCGCTGATAAAGCGCCGCCTAAACAGAATCCAACAGATGTGACAGTCATATTTTTCGTTTTTTCGTAAGTATTTCGTGCATAATCGGCGGCAGCCTTTAAAATATTGACAAACATTTCGGATTTACTTGGATCTAAAAATCCAAAAAGCGTGTTTAATGCTGCACGCATTGTTTCTTGGCGTTCGTTTGGAAGTTTTGAAATCTCCGCTTCCCGCGCATCCGGGTTGAACCACGCTGGATGTGGAATAGAATGGAGAAAGCTTTTCACCTCTTTCAACATCTCCTCATTCAACTCATTTGGACGGACACCATTTTCTGCAAAGAGATCTGGCGCAATGGCTACGTAACCGGCAGCCGCGAAACGCTGAGCAACATCCTGGATATGAGCATCAACACCCCAAATTTCCTGAATGACAATAACCGTCGGCCTTGGTTCGGTAACAGGTTCAATTGCAGCAACATAAGCACGAATATCTCCATTTGCCCCTGTAAATGTTCTCCATTCTGATTGTATTGGCATCGTGACACCTCTTTTATGTAATTTTTCTATCCCAATTTACCATAATAAAGCTGTTTTTAAAATAAAGTGAACCGCCCCATCTGGATAATTTTGGGTATTTCAGGATTTACTCGTCTATTTTTGATTTTTACTAGCCTGATACCGGGGTTACTTGTCTATTTTTTGATTTACTCGCCGAAATTTAGAATTTACTCGCCTATTCTTAACGTTTACTCGTCAACTGCCCATTCCAACAATTAGAATCACAGGTTTGCTTAAGAAGACAAAGACGAAAACAAAAACAATGCGCATTTTGGATATAAAAAAACAACCTACAATTTTTAGGTTGTTTTCTTTAAGTAAGAAGCAATTAGCTCTCCAAGTATCTGAACGCCCGCTTCCATTCGCTCTTCAGACTCGTAGCTGAACGATAAACGCAGATACTCGATGCCCTCCTGTTGGTTTGCAAAAAAGAACTTTCCAGGCACATACGAAACACCTGCAGCTAAAGCCTTCTCTAACATTTCAGCTGTATCGACACCCGGAACCTTTACCCAGACAAAGTAACCGCCCTGGGGAACATACCAAGAAACCGATTCAGGAAAATACTTCTCAATATACTGAGCCAGTCTTTCACTTTTGCTCCGGTATACGGTTTTTAACTCCGCAAGCCTTTCATCAAGATTAATTTTTTCTAAATAGGCTGCCATTGTCGCTTGAGAAAATGGGTGGTCCAAATCCTTTTTAAACCATGAAAAAGCAGTAATAAATTCACGCTCCCCCACTATCCAGCCAACCCGCATACCTGGAGCAACGACTTTGGATAAAGAACCGACATGCAAAACGCGGCCTTCTGTATCCAGTGCTTTTAATGTTAATGGGCTTTCTCCGAAAGAAAGTTCACCATAAGCATCGTCTTCTAAAATAAGGAAGTCGTATACAGCAGCGAGCTCCAATAAATGTCTCCTACGCTCTCCACTCAAAGTCGTCCCAGTCGGGTTTTGAAAGGTTGGAATCGTGTATAGGAGGCGCGGCAAAGTCAGCCCTGCACTTTTTCTTCCAGCAAGAACCTTTGCGAGTTCATCCGTCCGAAGTCCCTGGTCATCAATCGGGATACTGATAATTTGATTCGTGTAGTTGCGAAAAATCTCCAAAGCCTCCATATAAGTTGGCGCTTCAACGGCAACAGCCACATTTTCGTCAAGCAGCACACGTGCAATTAAATCAATTGCCTGACATGCCCCTGCTGTAATTAACAGTTCATCCCCTTGGACCTTTATGTCACGCTCAGCCAAGCGGTTCTGGATTTGGTGTTTTAATTTCTCCATCCGTGGGGTGCCCAAATAATGAAGCGGCAAATCATGTTCCTCATCCAGCAAGCGGGCTGCTGCCGCCTTTATTTCACCTGAAGGAACAAGTTTAGGCGCAGGATACCCCGAACTTAAACGGATGCACTCCTTAGGCAATGCAGGCATCCATTCCCCAGGCGGGTCGTTCTTTAACGCCGCTTTCACATTGTCAGGAAAAAAAGAATCAATTTTCACGTTAACCAAACACCTTTCACTACGAACTCAATCTGTTAGTTAATTGCTTTTAAACTCTCTTCCCTGATGAGTGACAGTAATTCCTCTTTATATTGGGCAAATTCAACCGACCCTTTTACACTGAACTCTCTCGGTCTCTCCAAAGCAATCGGCACCTTTTTCTTTAGGCGGCCTGGTCTTGCCGTCATAACGTAAACAGAATCGGCCAAGAAGATCGATTCCTCGACATCGTGGGTAATGAACAAAATCGTCTTCTTAGAATCCTCCCACGCTTTTAATAGCACTTCCTGCATAATATTTCTTGTCTGGGCATCTAAAGCACCAAACGGTTCGTCCATTAGAAGAATCTTAGGGTCATTGGCAAGTGCACGAGCGATGGCAACGCGCTGCTTCATCCCCCCGGATAATTGGATTGGATAATGTTTTTCAAACCCTTCCAAGCCAATCAATTGCAGATAATGCCGTGCTACATCGTCCCGTTCCTTTTGAGAAACCCCTTTTAATTTTAATCCAAAGGAAATATTATCCTTTACCGTCAACCAAGGGTACAAGGTGTATGACTGAAACACCATCCCCCGGTCTGGTCCCGGACCGTTTACTTCCTGTCCATCGATGAGAACCTGTCCAGAGGTCGCTTCCTCCAACCCCGCAACAATCCTCAAAACTGTTGATTTACCGCATCCGGAAGGACCCAAAATGGTGACAAACTCCCCATCGCTAACGGAAAAAGAAGTCTTCTCCAATGCTGTCGTTTCACCGCTCTTTGTTTTAAAAACTTTACCGACTTCTTTAATTTCAAGCTTTGGTGTTTTTACCTGAGGGACATTGTTTTCGATTATGTTTTTCGCCGCTTGAATGACCATGTTACAATCCATCCTTTCTCATCCATGAAAACGAAGCCCGATAAACGGCTTTAAAAATCATATCGGTTAACAAGCCGAGAATTCCGATGATTAAGATTCCAACGATAATTTTATCAGGCTGCAGGAAACGCGATGCCTGCATAATCATGTAGCCTAAACCGCTTGATGCTCCGACAATTTCGGCTACAACTAAATAAGTCCACGCCCAGCCGAATGTAATGCGGAGTGTATCAACAATCCCCGGCAACGCTGCTGGCAGAATCACTTTTGTGAACAACTGCCCTCTTTTTGCTCCTAATGTATAGGAAACTTCAATTAAGTCATTTTGAACGTTTTTAGTAACGTCCATAATCATGAGCGTAAGCTGGAAAAAGGTTCCTAAGAAAATAACGCTCATTTTCTCCGGTTCACCAAGACCAATCCATAAAATCAATAAAGGAATAAAAGCGGATGCCGGCATATAACGAATGAATCCGATGATTGGTTCAAAAGCTCCCTCCATAATTTTTAATGAACCCATTAAAATCCCGAGAGGAATACCAATTAGAGCGGCAACCAAAAATCCAACCAATACCCTTGTAAAACTGATGCCAATATCAGATAGCAGGTCTCCATTGACAAATAAATCAACACCCGTAGTCAACACAGCAGTAGGTGTCGGCAAAAACAGCGGGTTCACAATACCGCCATAGGTCAGTACTGACCAAACTAACAAAAATAAAAGAAATGTTACAAGTCCTGCCGTACTATATAGCTTTTTTGGTATGTCCTTATTCGGCGTTAATAATTTTGCAATCATTTTTCTCACCCAATTCTCTTAATCTCTTAAAAAGGCCTAATATATGAGGACCGAACCCGCCTCATATATTAGGCTTTCTACTCTATCCTTTATCCCGCCTTAACGGGCAGTAAGATCCCCCACCTCAAGATTCAGAGATTAAATTGACGATAGGTGGGGAATCAACTGCCCGTAAAGGTCCGATTGGTTCAACTAACCATCAGTGGGGAGGTGAAGATTCCCCCACTTATGGAAGTTTCACTTTATTGGAAGCTTGGATTAAGCACATCTTCTGCTTTTGGCTCTTTTTTGATAATGTTTTGCTCTTTGTAAAACTTAATGGCATTTTCAGTTGATTGATAGATGGAGCCTTTGCTGCTTTCTGAACCAAATAATTTGGTGTTATCCTCTTTTGTGAAAAACTTCAAGCCTGATTCGGTGGCAACAAATTCTTTTGTATCAATCTTTAATCCTTTTGCCATGATTTCGTCTGCTTCATCTTTATGCTCTTTCCAGTAAGCCATTGCTTCACCCATCGCCTTAACAAATGCTTTTACATCGTCCGGACGGTTTTTAATGACGTCTTCTTTAAAGCTGATGGTATCTACAATAATGCCTGGAAGATCCTTTGTTGATAATAAAACTTTGCCGTTTGCTTCAGATCCTTTTGATAACCATGGCTCCCAAGTTACAGCTGCATCCACTTTGCCTGCTGCAAAAGCGGCACCAGCATCACCTGCAGACATTTGAACTACTTCTACGTCTTTTTCCGTTAAGCCGCCTTGCTTCAATGCGGTTAAAGCAAGCATATGGCTGGTAGAGCCCACTTCAAACGCAACCTTTTTCCCTTTTAAATCTTTTACATCTTTGATGTCGTTTTTAACAAGAATTCCGTCGCCGCCGTAAGAATCATCCAGTAACCAAACAACCTGCACCGGAATATCAGCTGCAGCAAGTGTTACTTGAACATCCAATGCTGTTGCCATGCCGTCGATTTTGCCGCTGGCTAATGCCTGCTTACGCTCTCCCAAACCTTCAACGATGGAAAGCTCCACATCGACGCCATTTTTCTTAAAGAAGCCTTTTTCTTTTGCCAAAAATAATGGACCATAACCTGTCCAAGTAGGCAATGTTACCTTTAACGGTTCTGATGATTTCTTTTCCTTAGCGCCACCGCTTGCAGCTTCATCTTTTCCACAAGCCGCTAATGCTAGTACTAACATAATTGAACAAAGCATAACTAGCCATTTTTTCATTTCTAATTTCCCCCTAAGATTGTCTTTATCTTTGATTTGTAGCAGCTAAGATTGTTGTTCCAATTTCATCTGCTTTTTGAACAGATGTCACGACCATTTCCGGTGTAACTGCGAATGGCATATTCTCCATATCTTCAATGGTCACAGTTATTTCACCTAGCTGTTTCCATTGTTCTGAGGTTAATTCCTTTATTCCCATTTGCTGTAATGTATAAGGCAGATCAACCTCTTGGTAATATTCGATTAACGACCTTACCTCTCCCGCTTCTAATCCTTCCATACAAAGCTGCGCTAAAATACCAAAAGCGACAATTTCGCCGTGATAGGTATCATGTATTTCCGGGAAGATGGTCAACCCTGAGTAAATCGCATGGGCTGCTGCAGTCCGGCAATCATCACCGCCATACCCGCTGACACTGCCGCTGACTAAAATGACGGCATCAATAATGTCCTCTAACTCATTGGTTAAGGTTTGCTCCTGAATCGATTGAACAGCTGCTTTTCCCGATTTCAGCAAGGTTTGATAAAGCTGCCCAGCAATCGCGATGGCTGTTTGGTTGATGGCGTTTGGCACAGCTTTCTTTATCGAACACTTCGTTTCAAACCATTTGGCCAATGTATCGCCGATTCCAGCCACTAAATAGCGGACAGGTGCTTCAAGAATAATGTTCGAGTCCACCAGCACCATTTCAGGTGCTTTAGCATTTCGGCTGATTTCAAGGAATTCCCCTTCATCACTGTAAATGATGCTGATGGGTGTTGCCGCCGCACAAGTGGCTGCAATCGTTGGAATAGCCACAAGCGGTTTCTCCAATTGATACGCCACCGCTTTTACAGTATCCAATGCTTTACCCCCACCTGCAGCAATCAGAACATCAAAGGTTTCAGATTTTAATTGATCTATCAACCTATCAATATTCGATTGGGAGGATTCACCGCCATACCAAAGAGACTGTTTCAAGATGATCTCTTGCTCTTCTAGACTTCGCCGTAATGGTTCCTCAATTACTTGACGACTGGTATTCCCGCCAATCAGAATAGCGGTTGTTCCAAAGTTTCTTATGTATAATCCTGCATCTGCTAGAATCCCAGGGTTTCTGACATATTGTCCCGGACCGACGACTACTTTCATTTACAATTTCCCCTTTTAGTTCCTGCGTATGAATAATATTCTACTAATATAAATGTTTGTCCATTTTATGTCAATATAATTATATAAATTTTCTAAAACTTATTTTTATAACATTTAATTGATAATTATTCACACATTAAATTTTCTTGATATATTTTCCATTTTTATTATACTGATAATATTTATAGTCTCCATTTTGTACTTTATAAAGGTGATTTTTTGAAAAAAGTGTTTAAAAAAACGCTAGTAAAATTCCAAAATGGAAGTTTACTAGCGTAAGATATTTTATCGAATATCAATCTAAGTTCAACACACAAATTACAAGTTCAAAGTACCCCCATCAATTACGATCGTTTCGCCGGTAATGAAGGATGCTTCATCTGAAGCAAGGAATAAAACTAAGTTAGCAATCTCCTCAGGATAACCAATTCGGTTAAGTGCATTTGCTGTAGATAACACGGGCCATTTTTTTGTTTTCTTCCAATCCTCAACCATATTTGTATCAATGATTCCTGGAGCGATCGCATTCACACGAATATTCTTTTTCCCAAACTCAGTTGCCGCTGTTTTCGTAAGAGCCATTACACTGCTTTTTGATGCAGAATAAGCTGCGACCAGCTTTTGGCCTTTGATGCCGGCAATACTTGCTGTATTAATGATGGAACCGCCTGAAGACATCTGGGGAATGGCATATTTTAAGCCTAAGAAAACTCCATTTGTATTTACATCAAACACCTGCTGCCATTCTTCAAACGAAACATCTGGAATCTTTTTCTCGCCACTTTTTACACCAGCATTATTAAATAAAATGTCTAATTTGCCATAAGTATCTATGGTTTCTTGAACCATAATCTGTACATCTTCGGGTTTGGACATATCAGTTTGAATAAACTTAGCTTCTCCGCCAATTTCATTGACCAGCTGAACGGTTTCTGCTCCCGCTTTCTCACTATAATCGGCAATGACCAACCGGGCTCCTTCTTGTGCAAAGCGAATTGCTGTTGCTCTGCCAATCCCTCCGCCGCCTCCTGTTATAATAGCTACTTTATCTTTTAAACGCATATTTTTCACCCTTTTTCCATTTTATTTAGGCACACTTCCTGCTATTATCATCGGGTAAAATTTAACTAAAGCGTCTTGTCTAAACTATTTCATTATGGCAGGGCAACCAATTTCCCATAAGTTTGACGATCACCGAGAACTTCCAAGGCGGAAGGAACATCCGTAAAATCAAATTCACGGTAAATGAGAGGCTTGATTAAGCCTTGGTCATAGAGTTTCATTAAATCCTCATGAATTTCGACCGCCTTCTCCGGATACAATCGGCGGAACAAGCCCCAATGCACTCCGACGATTGAATAATTTTTAATTAAGGCATGATTTGCAGGGGCTTCCGGAATGCGTCCGCCAGCAAATCCAATGACCAAGAGACGCCCATCAAAAGCAATACATTTTCTGGAACGGTCAAAAACATCACCGCCAACTGGATCATAGATGACATCTGCTCCGCGTCCGCCAGTTTCTTTTTTCACGACATCAACAAAATCTTCGGTCAAATAATCGATGGCAATATCTGCGCCAAGGTCTTTACATAATTGAACCTTTTCCGGTCCACCAGCAGTAGCGATGATTTTCGCCCCTCTTGCCTTACCGAGCTGGATGGCAGCCGATCCAACACCGCCTGCACCGGCATGTACTAAAAGAACTTCCCCTTTTTGAAGATTAGCACGGTGATATAATGCATAATAAGAAGTTTGGTATGTAATAAACATAGATGCAGCCTCGCTAGGAGACATCTTCTCAGAAATGACATAAACAGAATTCTCAGGAACACTGACCCATTCAGATAATCCCCCGTTTGGCAGAGGAGGTGTAGCTATAACTCGCTGACCTACCTGAAACCGGCTTCCTTCCCCCACTTCCCGGATAATCCCTGATACCTCAGCACCGGGCGTGAACGGCGTCGGCGGCTTTTCCTGATACTTCCCTTGGCAAAGCAATATATCGAAAAAGTTAAGAGAGGATGCCTCCACTTGAATTAACACTTTTCCCTCTTCAAGGGCAGGTACAGATTTTTCCTCCAGGTTTAACACATCTTTCGGATCCCCTAATTCATTAACAATCCAACTTCTCAACTTAAAACTCCTCCTTTAATTATTCTTTCACTTAATACTGACCGGTTAGTATTTAAAACAAACACGTTATACTTATTATATTCCATATTTTCTGACTAGTAAAACAATTTGTTTTGATGCATGGGGACGGTTCTCATGCATCATTTAAGTTTGAAGAACCAACAAAAAAAGACAACCATATTTCAGGTTGTCTTTTTGTTTGCCCGGCAGCGTCCTACTCTCACAGGGGCTTTCGCCCCAACTACCATCGGCGCTGAGAAGCTTAACTTCCGTGTTCGGGATGGGAACGGGTGTGACCTTCTCGCCATTGCTACCGGACCTATTGAATTAGAGGTTTCATTCCCTCAAAACTAGATAATGCAGAAGAAGTATTTAAGAACGAGTTCACCTTGCTTAATATGACTTGGTTAAGTCCTCGATCGATTAGTATCAGTCAGCTCCACACGTTACCGCGCTTCCACCTCTGACCTATCAACCTGATCATCTTTCAGGGATCTTACTAGCTTGACGCTATGGGAAATCTCATCTCGAGGGGGGCTTCATGCTTAGATGCTTTCAGCACTTATCCCGTCCGCACATAGCTACCCAGCGATGCCTTTGGCAAGACAACTGGTACACCAGCGGTGCGTCCATCCCGGTCCTCTCGTACTAAGGACAGCTCCTCTCAAATTTCCTGCGCCCACGACGGATAGGGACCGAACTGTCTCACGACGTTCTGAACCCAGCTCGCGTACCGCTTTAATGGGCGAACAGCCCAACCCTTGGGACCGACTACAGCCCCAGGATGCGATGAGCCGACATCGAGGTGCCAAACCTCCCCGTCGATGTGGACTCTTGGGGGAGATAAGCCTGTTATCCCCAGGGTAGCTTTTATCCGTTGAGCGATGGCCCTTCCATGCGGAACCACCGGATCACTAAGCCCGACTTTCGTCCCTGCTCGACTTGTAGGTCTCGCAGTCAAGCTCCCTTGTGCCTTTACACTCTGCGAATGATTTCCAACCATTCTGAGGGAACCTTTGGGCGCCTCCGTTACATTTTAGGAGGCGACCGCCCCAGTCAAACTGCCCACCTGACACTGTCTCCCACCCCGATGAGGGGTGCGGGTTAGAATTTCAATACAGCCAGGGTAGTATCCCACCGACGCCTCCACCGAAGCTGGCGCTCCGGCTTCTCAGGCTCCTACCTATCCTGTACAAGCTGTACCAAAATTCAATATCAGGCTACAGTAAAGCTCCATGGGGTCTTTCCGTCCTGTCGCGGGTAACCTGCATCTTCACAGGTACTATAATTTCACCGAGTCTCTCGTTGAGACAGTGCCCAGATCGTTACGCCTTTCGTGCGGGTCGGAACTTACCCGACAAGGAATTTCGCTACCTTAGGACCGTTATAGTTACGGCCGCCGTTTACTGGGGCTTCGATTCAGAGCTTCGCTTGCGCTAACCCCTCCTCTTAACCTTCCAGCACCGGGCAGGCGTCAGCCCCTATACTTCGCCTTGCGGCTTTGCAGAGACCTGTGTTTTTGCTAAACAGTCGCCTGGGCCTATTCACTGCGGCTCTTCGGGGCTATTCACCCCAAAAAGCACCCCTTCTCCCGAAGTTACGGGGTCATTTTGCCGAGTTCCTTAACGAGAGTTCTCTCGCTCACCTTAGGATTCTCTCCTCGCCTACCTGTGTCGGTTTGCGGTACGGGCACCTTTTATCTCGCTAGAGGCTTTTCTTGGCAGTGTGGAATCAGGAACTTCGGTACTATAATTCCCTCGGCATCACAGCTCAGCCTTATGGCAAGCGGATTTTCCTACTTGCCAGCCTAACTGCTTACACGCACATATCCAGCAGTGCGCTTACCCTATCCTCCTGCGTCCCCCCATCACTCAAACGATAAAGAGGTGGTACAGGAATATCAACCTGTTGTCCATCGCCTACGCCTTTCGGCCTCGGCTTAGGTCCCGACTAACCCTGAGCGGACGAGCCTTCCTCAGGAAACCTTAGGCATACGGTGGATGAGATTCTCACTCATCTTTCGCTACTCATACCGGCATTCTCACTTCTAAGCGCTCCACCAGTCCTTACGGTCTAGCTTCAACGCCCTTAGAACGCTCTCCTACCGCGGACACCTAATGGTGTCCACCCACAGCTTCGGTGATACGTTTAGCCCCGGTACATTTTCGGCGCAGAGTCACTCGACCAGTGAGCTATTACGCACTCTTTAAATGGTGGCTGCTTCTAAGCCAACATCCTGGTTGTCTAAGCAACTCCACATCCTTTTCCACTTAACGTATACTTTGGGACCTTAGCTGGTGGTCTGGGCTGTTTCCCTTTTGACTACGGATCTTATCACTCGCAGTCTGACTCCCACGGATAAGTCATTGGCATTCGGAGTTTGTCTGAATTCGGTAACCCGATGAGGGCCCCTAGTCCAAACAGTGCTCTACCTCCAAGACTCTAACTACGTGAGGCTAGCCCTAAAGCTATTTCGGAGAGAACCAGCTATCTCCAAGTTCGATTGGAATTTCTCCGCTACCCACACCTCATCCCCGCACTTTTCAACGTGCGTGGGTTCGGGCCTCCATCCAGTGTTACCTGGACTTCACCCTGGACATGGGTAGATCACCTGGTTTCGGGTCTACGACTACATACTATTTCGCCCTATTCAGACTCGCTTTCGCTGCGGCTCCGTCTCTTCAACTTAACCTCGCATGCAATCGTAACTCGCCGGTTCATTCTACAAAAGGCACGCCATCACCCATGAACGGGCTCTGACTACTTGTAGGCACACGGTTTCAGGATCTCTTTCACTCCCCTTCCGGGGTGCTTTTCACCTTTCCCTCACGGTACTGGTTCACTATCGGTCACTAGGGAGTATTTAGCCTTGGGAGATGGTCCTCCCTGCTTCCGACCGGATTTCACGTGTCCGGCCGTACTCAGGATCCACTCAGGAGGGAACGAAGTTTCGACTACAGGGCTTTTACCTTCTATGGCCGGCCTTTCCAGACCGCTTCATCTACCCCGTTCCTTTGTAACTCCATGTTGAGTGTCCTACAACCCCGAAAGGCAAGCCTTTCGGTTTGGGCTGTTCCCGTTTCGCTCGCCGCTACTCAGGGAATCGCGTTTGCTTTCTCTTCCTCCGGGTACTTAGATGTTTCAGTTCCCCGGGTCTGCCTTCAATACCCTATGTATTCAGGTAAAGATACTGTTCCATTACGAACAGTGGGTTCCCCCATTCGGAAATCTCCGGATCGGCGCTTACTTACAGCTCCCCGAAGCATATCGGTGTTAGTCCCGTCCTTCATCGGCTCCTAGTGCCAAGGCATTCACCGTGCGCCCTTTCTAACTTAACCTAAAAGGTTTTTACTCTTAAAAATAAGAGAGAAAAACTAAAATGGCGATTACTCGGTTCTTACTTGGTTACTTCTTCTATACGATTATCTAGTTTTCAAGGAACAAAAAGTTTTGAGAGATAATTCCCTCAAAACTAAACAAACAAGAAACAGTCAACTTCTTATCAGTCCATAAGGACTGCATTATCCTTAGAAAGGAGGTGATCCAGCCGCACCTTCCGATACGGCTACCTTGTTACGACTTCACCCCAATCATCTGTCCCACCTTAGGCGGCTGGCTCCTTACGGTTACCCCACCGACTTCGGGTGTTACAAACTCTCGTGGTGTGACGGGCGGTGTGTACAAGGCCCGGGAACGTATTCACCGCGGCATGCTGATCCGCGATTACTAGCGATTCCGGCTTCATGCAGGCGAGTTGCAGCCTGCAATCCGAACTGAGAATGGTTTTATGGGATTGGCTCCACCTCGCGGCTTCGCTGCCCTTTGTACCATCCATTGTAGCACGTGTGTAGCCCAGGTCATAAGGGGCATGATGATTTGACGTCATCCCCACCTTCCTCCGGTTTGTCACCGGCAGTCACCTTAGAGTGCCCAACTGAATGCTGGCAACTAAGATCAAGGGTTGCGCTCGTTGCGGGACTTAACCCAACATCTCACGACACGAGCTGACGACAACCATGCACCACCTGTCACTCTGTCCCCCGAAGGGGAAATTCCTATCTCTAGGAGTGTCAGAGGATGTCAAGACCTGGTAAGGTTCTTCGCGTTGCTTCGAATTAAACCACATGCTCCACCGCTTGTGCGGGCCCCCGTCAATTCCTTTGAGTTTCAGCCTTGCGGCCGTACTCCCCAGGCGGAGTGCTTAATGCGTTAGCTGCAGCACTAAAGGGCGGAAACCCTCTAACACTTAGCACTCATCGTTTACGGCGTGGACTACCAGGGTATCTAATCCTGTTTGCTCCCCACGCTTTCGCGCCTCAGCGTCAGTTACAGACCAGAAAGCCGCCTTCGCCACTGGTGTTCCTCCACATCTCTACGCATTTCACCGCTACACGTGGAATTCCGCTTTCCTCTTCTGCACTCAAGTCCCCCAGTTTCCAATGACCCTCCACGGTTGAGCCGTGGGCTTTCACATCAGACTTAAAGGACCGCCTGCGCGCGCTTTACGCCCAATAATTCCGGACAACGCTTGCCACCTACGTATTACCGCGGCTGCTGGCACGTAGTTAGCCGTGGCTTTCTGGTCAGGTACCGTCAAGGTACCGGCAGTTACTCCGATACTTGTTCTTCCCTGACAACAGAGCTTTACGACCCGAAGGCCTTCATCGCTCACGCGGCGTTGCTCCATCAGACTTTCGTCCATTGTGGAAGATTCCCTACTGCTGCCTCCCGTAGGAGTCTGGGCCGTGTCTCAGTCCCAGTGTGGCCGATCACCCTCTCAGGTCGGCTACGCATCGTCGCCTTGGTGAGCCGTTACCTCACCAACTAGCTAATGCGCCGCGGGCCCATCTGTAAGTGTCAGCCGAAACCGACTTTCAACCTTCCCTCATGCGAGGGAAGAAATTATCCGGTATTAGCTCCGGTTTCCCGAAGTTATCCCAGTCTTACAGGCAGGTTGCCCACGTGTTACTCACCCGTCCGCCGCTAACCACCGGGAGCAAGCTCCCAGTGATTCGCTCGACTTGCATGTATTAGGCACGCCGCCAGCGTTCGTCCTGAGCCAGGATCAAACTCTCCAATAAGATGAGACTTCCATTGCAGATGGTTTTCCTGCAATGGTTAGTCGAATCAATCAGGTATTTACAGGCAGTTTATCCGACAGGATTTACTGCATGTTAATACGTGGAAAAGTTGAGTTGATTAGCTCAAAAATGTTACGTTGGCTTCGTTTCAAACGAAACGAATATTACTGTTTGTTGACGTTTTTGTTTGTTTAGTTTTCAAAGAACTATCTTGCCTCTTATTACAGCGACAAAAACAAATATATCACATTCACTTCATAAGTGTCAATACATAATTTTCATTCATTAAGTTTGACCTCTCGTGAAGGAACTTTTATATCTTATCACCTGAATCACCCGTGTTCAATATATAATTTTTTCCAATTAGACGTAAATATAAAAAAAGATAAAAACCAAAAAATAAAATACCTCTCTCCATTTAATTAGGAAAGAGGCAACAGCAATATTATTGTTTATTAATCACGAAATCAAATGTCTTTGTTGCTTTAGCAATTGCACCGCCATCATTTTTAAAATTAGTGGTTTTACTAGACTCTGATGGTTCGATATGAATGCTGAGTTTGTTTTCTCCTGCATTTAATTTAATAGTATGCGAGAAAGTCATATCACTATTAATTGTTACAGGCTCACCATTTATAGTAAGAACCCCATCTTTAATGGCGTTACCTTGCAGCGTTACCGTGTCAGATGATACCGTTTGCCCATCAGTATGGGAAGTTATAACAACTGGCTGATCAATCCAACGGACAATCTTATCCTGAACGACCATTTGGTTTCCACCCTGGTTTGAAACGACGATAGAAAGATCTGTACCTTGTGCTCCGTATCCGTAAAAGCTGACATCATCATCATTTGGATTCGCTGCCATATGGTCAGGCAACCCTTCTTGATCCCATGTGCCATTTTTTACGTATTTATACGTTAATACTTCACCTTCCTGTGCTTCGACAGTATATTCATAATCATTGGTGACTGCCCCTGCACGCGTCATTTGCCATGCACCGGTGTTCCAGCCGTTTTGATTACCAGGCATCGTAATATAAATTCCTTGTGGAGTATAGGCTGGTGCGTTCACCTTAAATGTTACCTTTACGGTTACTAATTCAGGTGTAACAGTTACAGGATTGGATTTCACCATATTTCCGGCCCGGTCATAAACTTGTACCTCGTACGTATACGTTTTTCCGTTTGTTACATTAATATCTCGATACGATTCTTTTGTCACATCCAGCAGCTGATAAATTTTTATCCCGTCTCGGACAATAACAATCATATATGGATCTTCATTTCCTTCCAGTTTCCAAGAAAGGTTCACTTGCCCTGATTCCTGCTGCGGCTTAGCCAGGGTTATTTTTTCTACGGGGGATGTCGTATCAACCCCTTTGGTAAAGGTTACAGTCTTTATTTCACTTGTAACCCAGGTGCGGCCTAAGTCATTTGAAAAGGCAAATCGATACTCATAGCTGCCTTCATCAAACGCCAGGAAATTAGAACTAAAGACATTCGACACATCCTGTTGATTTACGTAAGTAGCATTGTAGGAAATCCAATTTTCGTTTCCAGGTTGTTTTACTTCAAGTTTAGCCTGCAAGCCTTCCATTTCTCCCGTTTCTGTTTCACCTTTTACAAAGAAATTTGCTGTGACTGTTTCAGGTTTTGAAAGATCAATACTTGCTTGTTCAAGTGATGTGACGTTTTCAATTTTGTAGTTATCTTCCGTTAATTTCACATTCGGAATAACGGCAGTTTGGAATTCCACCTTCTCAGAGCTATTGCCATTTTTATCAAGCGCTGCCACTGCAAAGTAATATTTTCGGCCATTATCTAGCCCATCAATTGTTACACTATTAGAAGAAGACTCTTTTACTTTTTCATAAAAAGCACCAGAAATCGTTGTTTGATAAACAGCATATCTTTGCGCATCTCCTTCCCATTTAATTACAGCTGAGTGACTGCCTTCTTCCACTGTTAAATCCGTAACAGCAGCAGGACGTTTTAGGTTTTGACCTTTTTCCGAAACAAGCATACGCCCGCTCATGGCCGGAACAGTTACAGTCAGTTTTCCATCCTTTGATTCTACTGTGTATTTTTTATCAAGCTGGTCGGTTAACTTAATCCCGTTTATCATTATATCTTCCATATTTAGTACGACTGTTTTTGGATCGTTGCCGCGGTTTGTAAGGACGATCCCAACATTCTTTTTATCTGAGCGTGAAAAGGCTAGCACATCACCTATCGCATATAAATGGTGCAAATCACCATAGCTAAACAAATCATGAAAATTCGATCTTACATTTCCGATGGCTTGATAATGTTTGATTAACTCCTTATCTTCGCTGCCCCATGGATATGTCCGGCGGTCATCAGGATCCTTGGAACCGGTCACACCTGCTTCATCCCCATAATAAATAGTCGGTGCACCTGCATAACCCATCTGCAAAATGGCAGCCAGCTTTAAACGTTGAATTCCGAGCTTCGGGTTATAATTCTTATCGAATTCCGCTCTCTCAAAAGAGTCTGTTCCATTCCCGAGAACAAACGCTGCACGGGCAGTATCATGTGAACCCATCAGATTCATAAGGGAATAAAATGCTTCTTTTGGATAGTCCTCGTAAACAGCATTGAGCTGATTTTGTGCACCTTCAGCGTTTCCAGATTTTAGGTAATCGATCATAGCACCGCGGAAGCGATAATTCATTACGGAATCATATAAGTCACCCAAGAAATATTTGGAGGCATCGTCCCAGATTTCTCCCAATATTAATGGTTCGTCTTTCTTTCCAGTCTTAAGTTCTTTTCGAAACTCCCTCCAAAACTGAGGATCCACTTCGTTCGCCACATCTAAACGCCAACCAGAAGATCCCTTGTTAATCCACGACTTGGCTACCGAATCTTTATCATACATAATGTAATTGGCGAACGAGTTATTATTTAGCTCAGATGGATAATCAACTGCTTCACCAGGAATGGATTTGATTTCTGGAAGTGAATCGTACCCCCACCAACACTGGTACTTATAAACACCGTCAACTTTTTCATTTTGAATGTTAAACCAGTTTTCAAAACCGTAAGGGCTAAATGTTTGGCCCTCAGATATAAACTTTTCTTTTACTTGTTTTTTAGCCTCATCTTCTGACACTCCCTGATTCACAAGGTTGTAAATAGAAGACCAATACTCATAAGCACCTACTGTTGGATATTTACTGTAACGGTCAAAGTAGATGGAATCATCACCAACATGGTTAAATACACCATCTAAAATCAAATGCATCTTTCGTTTCTTTAACTCCTTTGTAAATGCCTCGAACTCTTTTGGGGAGCCAAACATCGGGTCGACATTTTTATAATCTGCAGCATCATATTTGTGGTTCGATGCTGCTTCTGCAATTGGATTTAAATAAAGTGTGTTTACCCCCAATGATTGGATATAGTCCAATTTCTGTTGAATACCTGCAATGTCGCCGCCAAAGAAATCATTAGAAAAGATGGCATCGTCTTGATATCCTTCGGTCCCTTTCAAACGAGGATTATCAGGCAGATCATTCCACTCCTTATGTTCAATTGGCTCTCCCCCGCGCGCATTGCTTTTGGCATTATCATTTTTCTTATTTCCATTGTAAAAACGGTCAGGGAAAATCTGATAAACGACCGCTTCCTTCATCCAATCAGGAGTTTTATATGACGGGTCATATACCGTAAGCTGGAATAATGATGCGTTGGAGTCAGATGCCGTACCTATTCCGCCTTCTTGGACATCTTCCCCATATTCCTTCTGTCCTGGGCCATCTTGAGCAATAAATTTATACCCGTATACCCCCTCTTCTTTAGGCGTAACGTCCGCTTCCCAAAACTCCACTTGCCCGCCCTTTTGCTCAAGCCAGCCGGCATATTCCATATCCACAGTAACAGTGTTACCGGAATTATAGTTTTTTAGCTGAACCTTCGCTCCAGTTAGGTCCCCTTTCTTCGCTTGAAGACGAAGCTTTACAACATCCCCTGCTTTTACCGCTCCAAATGGTGAACGGTAAGCCATATCCCATGTATTATGGTATAGCTTGTCCCCCTGAACAATGCCATCAGGCAGTCCCGGATCATAATCGGTAAATACTTCTTTTGTATCATGGTTATAAAAGAATGTGACTGCTGCGTCCTTTAGGACATTTAACACAAAGTTATTAGCTGGATAAGCAGGTGCACTCCAGTTATCCCCGAGAACAATTTTAAATTCATGTTTCCCTTTTGGAACTTGAGCCGTATATGTGTACACGTTGTCATGGTCTTCATCATGCAAAATCGCCGTTGATTCACCAGGTGACCACTCGCCCCCGGCATTAAGCTCTGGCTGAATATCACCAACAATTCTTGGCTTTTGATTATCCGGCATCTCAATCGGTACTGTTACTCTATGAGTGGTATCATCATAAATAAACCTAACCTCTGTTTCTTTATCAAGTGATAATTTATAATTATCACCGTTCCGTGCCCCGTCTGCCCCGTAATTCTCATCCCAGGTGCCATTTATGGCAATTTTATATTCATAATTTCCTGCAGGCAGTTTGCCGGTTAGAATGTATTTTCCCGTTTCCTGCAGCGTCATTTGTGTAGCTGGATCTGCAGGATTCCACTCACCGGAGCCTCCCAGCTCATCTTGCAGGTTACCAACTAGAGTCACGATCCGTCCTTCTGCATTTGTTTGTGCCGGATGAAAAAAAGCTGTTCCTGCAATCGTTTGCACTACTAATGCTAAAAGTGCAAGGTAATTCATCCACTTACGTGATTTTCCTTTCATTCATTTTCCTCCCCCTTTTTTTTGCGCAAACGTTTGCACAATTTTAAATAGAAAACGCTTACTTGCACCTATTATCTCATCATCAATATCTCGAAAAGAATAGGTCTTTGCTACTAATATTTACTAAAACTTAAATCACGGACACGATTGCGTTAGGCTAACTACTCCTACGGCTTCATGGTCCAGTACCTTCACCAGGTAGTCGCACATGACTTCACACAAAATAAAGAGGAGACACACGCCTCCTCTTAAATTGGGCACCCTATTCTTGGAATTTCACTCGAATGTTTCGGCGCCCCTCATCTTCATTACCTTCTTCAGGCAAGGTGTCATTTTTTATAAAAAACGAAAGAACCAGCGTCAAAAGCGATAGTACAGCAATCACCATAAATGCCATGTTGGCACCATGGATATCCGGATATAGGATTCCCGGCTCATCCTTCGCCGATGCAGCAGTTGTCGTCATCACTGTGACAAGAATAGCGGTCCCAACTGATGCGGCAATCATTTTCATCGTATTATCCATTGCTGCCCCATGGGGAATGAGCCGTTTCGGAAGCTGGTTTAGGGCTGCAGTGGCAGCCGGCATCATAACCATGGAGAGGCCGAACATCCTAATGCTATATAAAACTGTAATAAAGGTAATAGTCGTGTCTGGCCCCAATTTAGTAAACGCAAATGAGGAAGCTGTTATTATGATTAAACCCGTGATTACCAGCCATCTAGCACCGATTTTATCAAAAATCCTACCGATAATCGGTGCCAAAATTCCGCTTATTAGCGCGCCCGGTAACAGAGCAAGGCCTGCCTCAAATGCTGAGAAATCTCTCATATTCTGCATATATAAAGGAATGATAGTTTCAGCACCAATTAACCCCATAAACCCAACCATACCGATAATGATGGCATGTGGGAAAATTGAAATTTTAAATACTCTAAATTCCAGCATGGCATGTTCGAGACGTAACTGTCTTGTAATAAACCATACCAAGGAAAGACCTCCGATTCCTAATGCAAAAAGAGTGATGCCGCTTCCCCAGCCAAAATTTCCTGCACAAGTGAATCCATATAGAAGACTGCCGAATCCAATAGAGGATAAAATAATGGAAAGACAATCGACTTTGGGTTTCGATAATTCGGTAACATTTCTCAAGGTGAAGTATGCGACAACAATGTCTATTAAAGCTATTGGCAGGATGATAAAAAACAAGAGGCGCCATGAATAATGGGACGTAATCCATCCCGATAAGGCGGGCCCAATCGCCGGAGCAAAGGATATAACAAGTCCAACCAGTCCCATAGCAGCGCCGCGTCGATTAACTGGAAAAATCAGCAAAAATACCGTTTGCATCAACGGCAGCATCACTCCAGCTCCGCATGATTGAATAATTCTTCCTAATAAAAGAAATTCGAAATTTGGGGCTATTCCCCCAACTATTGTACCGGCTGCAAAAATGCTCATTGCAGTCAAGAATAACTGGCGGGTGGTAAACCGTTCTAACAGGAATGCACTTACCGGTACCATAATACCGTTGACAAGCATAAAAATGGTCGTCAGCCATTGCGCACTGTTGGCAGTAATGTTCATTTCCTTCATTATTGGAGGTATTGCTGTAATCATCAAGGTTTGATTTAAGATTGCGATAAAAGTTCCCGCTAAAAGAAGCGCCACGATTGGGCCTCGTTTATTAGTGGATCTATCCATTTCTCATCCTCCTTTATTTTCAAAAACGTACTTTTTAGATTACATGATTTTGCCACTTTGTGCTAACTATTTATCTTGAATGAGTATGTCTTTTTTATCTATTATTCTTGCGACATTCTTAACAGTGTACATTTTTCCATTTACACAAAAAAACCCCCTCATCCACCGAGGGGGCCAATCCCAATTTCTTCTATAATATTATGATAAAATTCGTTTTTCACCTTCAATAGCATGAATCGGATCGATGTTTTGTGTAAATTCCAGTGCGCCGACGTAATTGCCCACTTCATCACGAACCGCAAAATAGCGAATGTAAACATATTTATCACGGAACTTAATCCAGAAGTCCTCACTGTCTTTCTTTCCTGATTTAAAATCTGCTAATAATTCCTCCACGACATGTACGCTTCTTGGCGGGTGGCAGTTTTGTACAGTCCGGCCGATGATGGCTTTGGTTCGGGCAAAGATTCGATCCTTGCCATGTGAGAAATAACGGACCACATCCTGATGATCAATAAAGGTTATATCAACCGGCAAATGGTTTAATAACAGTTCAAGCTGTTTTAACGAAAGGATCCCGGTTTCCATTTTAATATAGCCTTCGGAAATGGCATTTTCATCTAGTGCCTTCCGTTCTGGTTTCCAAACTTCCTCCGGTTCGGTTAGGCAAAAACCGATTTCATCACTCTCATGGGCAATCTTCACCCATTCATCTTCTGTGAAATTGGCCAGCGCCATCGGGAACAGAATGTTCTCCTCCCGATAAATCATTGCTGTTACCTCTTCGATTACCCAGTTTAGTTTTTCAATTACAACCTGCTTTTCACCATTATAATGAAGCAGTGTTTGTCTCACTTCTTTGATAGCATCGCGGATGAAGTCATCGATTCTCCACATATTATTTGTTGGACCGTAAATGCCGTAGTTTTCTAAGTACGGAAAAATCAAATGCTCTTTACGATTGAAATGTTTATCAATATCAAGCAGTAAATTGATATCCTCTAAGAGCTTAAATACATTTTCCGCATGATCCTCTTTTTCAAATTGCCATAAATGCACTTGGAGCTGCGTTTTCACCAATTTATCAAGCTCTCTATTTTCCAGCTTAAAGGTGTGAATTGGGTGTCCCGGCTGCTCCTCAGAACGTTTTTCGCAGTTATCTTCCTCAATTCTGCCTTTAAAAATATCAGTGTGCTGAGTGTACAGTCGCTGAAGTTCTTCTGCCGGCATAATTCCCTCGTTGTCAAACTCCAGTTGCAGCTGCGCAATTTCCTCTATGGTCACTTTACCAATAAAAGCATCGAAATGAGCCGTCACTTCATTTATATTTCTTCCACTATGAAGGTCTCTGAAAATTTCTTTTAAAATTTCGAGGCGCTCTGTATTCTTATATGTTTGTTGTTCACGGTTATTTATGAATTCACTCATATCCAGGATTCTCCTTCACAAGTTGCTTTTTTAAAAAATATCACTAATCCTGGTTCGAGTTTGTGATTAAAATCATTCATTACTAAAGAAATATTAACAACTTGTGAACAATGAAAACCCCCATAAAAAAGCTTCAGTTTCTAAAAATGAAAACTGAAGCTGAACCGCCTATTTACCGATAAATGAAGCTTTACGTTTTTCAAGGAATGCCGCGGTTCCTTCCTCTTTGTCAAGGGAGCTGTACAGTACGGCCTGAGCCAGTTGCTCAATCAATATACCTGTTTGAATATCTGTTTCCGCTCCGCTGTGAACCGCCAGCTTGGCAAGCCTTACTGCTAACGGACCTTTGGATAAAATTTTTCCTACCTTTTTCACAACTGCTTCCCACAACTCTTCTTGTGAAACTACTAATGATACTAAGCCGATTTCCTTTGCTTCCTGGGCAGTGATCATGTCACCTGTTAAAATCAAATCCAAGGCTCTGCTTTCGCCAATCAATCTTGTCAGCCTTTGGGTCCCGCCTGCTGCTGGAATGACCGCCAAGTTAAGTTCAGGCAGTCCAAATTTAGCGTTCTCACTGGCAATCCGTATATCACAGGACATCGCCAACTCACTGCCCCCTCCTAAAGCATAGCCGTTTACAGCGGCAATGGTCACCTTGGAGCAGCTTTCCACTTTTTGATAAAAACGGGACATACCGAATCCTATAGCATCCATAGGTTGATAGCCATGGACCTGATTAATATCTGCCCCAGCCGCAAAGGCTTTATCCCCTGTTCCGGTAAAAACAATTACCCCAATACTATCATCCCGTTCAAGTGCTTCAAACCCCTCTTCCATCTCAGTAATGGTATCCTGATCCAAGGCATTCCGAACGCTAGGCCGATTGATTTTGATAACCCCGATAGACCCTCGCTTTTCCACCAAAATATTATCAAAAGACATTCTACTATTCTCCTTAAAGATTCTATTTTTAGAGCATCGTCAATCCGCCGCTGACCGACAACGTTTGTCCAGTCACATATCCCGCATCATCTGAAACAAAGTAAGCCACCGCGCCAGCAATATCCTGTGGCTGTGCCAATCTTCGGAACGGAATAGCTTTTTCTAGAGCACTGGCAATTCCTTCATTATATGAGCCGATTTCCTGGAATAATGGGGTGTCACTCGGACCTGGCGCCACACAATTTATGTTGATCTTATGACGGGCCATTTCGCGGGCCAGTGTTTTTGTCAGCGCTACTACGCCGCCTTTTGCAGCGGAATAAACAGCTTCACCGCTCGAACCAACCCTAGCTGCATCAGATGCAATATTGACAACCTTCCCGAAACCGTTTTCAATCATAAGCGGCAAAATCTCCTTGCACGTATGGATATGCCCCATTAAATTAATATCAATGATTTTCTTCCATGTGTCTGGCTCACTCTTTAAAAATGGCTCAACTTTATCCCAGCCGGCGTTATTCACTAACACGTCAATTTTCCCATACGCTTCAACTGATTCCTGAACCGCGTTTTTCACACTTTCCAAACTAGTAACATCACAATGAACCGCAACTGCTTCACCGTCATTTTCTTTAATTTGCGCAACAGTTTCCGCAGCGCCCTCCTTATTAATATCAGCAACAATTAAGTCCATTCCTCGTGATGCTAGTAATTTAGCAATCTCTCTGCCAATGCCGCTGCCGGCACCGGTAACAAATGCAATACGTTTTACCATTGTTTATCCCTCCAATTTTTAAACCTTATCAGCAAATTTTTCATTTATCATATCCCGTAAGCGGAACTTCTGGATTTTCCCGCTTGGTGTTCGCGGGAAATCGTCAATCACTTCGAGGTGCTCAGGCCAATATTGCTTGGCGACACCTCTTTCTGCTAAAAAGGCCTTCATCGCATCAAAAGTTAGCGGTGCTGCACCCTGTTTCATGCTTATAAATGCACAGGCTTTTTCCTGCAGACGTGCATCTGGCATGGCAACAATTTGAACGACTGACACATCCAGGTGCTCGTATAAAACATTTTCCACATACGCAACCGGGATGTTCTCGCCGCCGCGAATAATAATGTCCTTGTTACGGCCGGTAATGCGGATATAGCCGTCCTCATCTATCATCGCCCGGTCACCTGTGATGAACCATTCCCCGTCAAACTCAGACCTTGTCAACTCTATTCGTTTTAAATAACCAACAAACAATGAAGGCCCTCTTACCAGTAAACTCCCTTCGACGTTAGGAGGCAGTTGATTACCTACTGCATCCACAACCTTAACCTCAAGCCCCGGGAATGCTTTTCCATCAGTAGAGGTGAGCTTTTCCTCAGTATCGTTTGCAAGAGTCAGGGTAACCAAGCCATTTTCGGTTTGCCCCCAGCCCGAGAGAATTTGCGCTGGCAGCTTCTGACGGGCCTGTTTCACAAGTGTTCTTGGAATTGGTGCTCCAATTGCTGCAAAGTACCGGAGTGAGCTCAAATCGTATTTTTCGATTCCGTTGAAATTGATGGTATCCTGTAAGAATGGTGTTGCCGCCGTGGTAAAGGTAATTTTCTCTTTTTCTATTAATTGAATGAATTCTTCAGGGTTCCAAATATCCTGATAAACAGCACTTCCCCCATAAATGGCCGGTAGGCGGACGCCATATAGGAAACCGGTTTGATGGGCAAAGGTGGAAGCCATGAAAATTACGTCATTAGAAGTTAATTGAAAATGGTCAATCCAAAGCTCTGATGCGAACGTCACAGTATTGTGGGTGTGCATGACACCTTTTGGTTCACCCGTGGTTCCTGACGTAAAAATGATTTCTGTTACTTCATTAGGATTAAGGGCAATCTGATCCAAAGCAGAGGGCTCCCTTTGCTCTTCCCAAGGAGCATCCATTAAATAGGAGAAAGATTTCATTCCCTCCGGCACTTTTTCACCAACGACAAAAATATGTTCCAGTGAGGGCCATTGCGGCTTAAGTCTCTCAATCATTTCCGGATAATTGAAACCGCGGAACTCGTCGGGTACGACAATCATCTTGGATTCAGCGAGTTTGACCATAAAGCCAATTTCCCGATCACGATAAATCGGGATTAATGGATTGCTGATGGCGCCGATTCTTGTTGCTGCAAAATGCAAAATCACAAACTCATTCCAGTTAGGCAGCTGGATGGAGATGACATCTCCCTTTTTCAATCCTAATTCAAGCAAACCAAGAGCCACACGGTCTACCAGTCTCCCAAGCTCTTTGTAGGTGTATCTGCTTTTCTTGTCAATAATGGCTGCTTTTTCAGGATACTTTTCAATTGCTTCCTTTAAATAATCAAGAATCGTCTTATTTGACCAATTCGATTCATATTTTTTGATATCCTCATCCGTTAAAATCGTTTCGAAACCCATCAGCTTGTTCTCCCCCTACTAAAGGTAATATTGGTTTACTGCCTGAATTTCTTAAAATCAACCGGACGTTTCTCGACAAACGCATTTCTTCCTTCTGCCGACTCATCCGTTTTGTAGAACATCGCTAGGCTTGCCATTGAAATTTGCGAAATCCCTTCAATATTGGCAGAATCTGCATTAAAGGAATATTTCAGCATTTTAATTGCCGTCGGGCTCTTTTCTAAAATTTTCCCCGCCCATTCCTCTGCAGCCGCCATCAATTCGCCTTGTGGGACGATTTTATTGACAAGGCCCATTTCCTTTGCCTCCTGCGCCGAATACTTTTCGCACAAGTACCAAATTTCCCTTGCCTTTTTCTCACCGACAATCCTCGCAAGATAGGCAGATCCTAACCCTGCATCATAGCTGCCCACTTTCGGACCGCTTTGGCCAAAAATGGCATTTTCAGCGGCGATGGTTAAATCGCAAACCACATGAAGAACGTGGCCGCCGCCAATAGCATAACCGTTTACGGCTGCAATAACCGGCTTTGGAATCGCGCGAATTGTCCGGTGCAAAGCTTCAATTTCCAATCCGATGCCGCCGCCAAGTCCACCTGAGCTATCATAGCCACTGTCACCTTTATTCTTTTGGTCACCGCCAGTACAAAAGGCTTTTTCTCCTGCTCCTGTTAAAATAACCGCGCCAATTCTGTTATCATCCCAGGCATCCCGAAACGCCCAAATTAATTCTTGGACAGTTTGAGCACGAAAGGCGTTATAAACCTCCGGGCGGTTAATTGTTATCTTGGCAATTCCATCCTTTTTCTCATAAAGTACATCTGTCATTTCCATTTTTCATTCCTCCATTTTCTTTGCTAAAATTTTCAAAACAACTTGCCCTCTGACCACTTCAAAACCAGATTGATTGATGCATGTTACCTTTTCGGTAACCCAATCCATTTCTTGATTAACATCTATGGTTTCTATCTCAACTGTCAACATATCGCCGATATGGACTGGATTTAAAAAGACGAGTTCTTTCTTCAATATCACAGCAGGGTGACAGGTCAATTCTTTGCCCATCGCCTCCGCAATCAATCCCTCACAAACAATTCCCGGAACATGAGGCAGTTCAAACCATGTCTCACTTTGATACACCACATTAAAATCCCAGGTTAAAAATTTCCACTTTTCAACATCTTCACTAATAATGGTCCTTTGGATTCTCGCTATTTGTCCGATAAAAAATGTTTCAGCATCATCCATTCGGGAAGTAGTCTCCTATTTTAATAGGGACGAAATTCTTTCCCAATCAATTCTCGAGCAATGACCATTTGGTTAGCCTGTGCTGTGCCATCCCCAATTTCCAACCCAATTACATCCCGAAGCCTTTGTTCAAGCGGCATTTCCTTCGTATAGGCGTAGTGGCCATTAAGAAGCATACATTCATGGATTGCCTCCTGTGCATATTTTGGTCCTAGCCATTTTACCGAGGATGCCTCTTTTGTATGTTTTTTCCCATTGTCACGAAGCCATAGGCCTCGATATGCCTGCCACTTAATTAACTCCAACTGCGTATAGTGGATGACGATTGGAAAAGAAACTCCCTGAAATTTTGCAAGTGGTCTGCCAAAAGCCTGTCTCGTTTTTACGTGTTCAATGGTCTCATCGATACTTTGGAAGGCTGCCCCTGCACACTGGAGTCCAATTAACAAGCGGCTAAGGTCAAACCCATTCATAACTTGGAAAAAGCCATTGTTTTCAAGTCCGATTAAATTTTCTTCCGGAACCTCGACATCCGTTAAATAAATCGACCCTCTTCCAATCGGTACATTACCCATGTCGTCATAACCTTTACATTCCACGCCAGGAGCATCGGCAGGCACGACGAGGGCACTGATACCTTTACTGCCGGAGTTGGGGTCTGTTTTCGCAAAAACAATAAAGGCATCGCCAATCGTTGCCGCACTGATACCTGATTTTTCTCCATTTAAAATGTAGCGGTCCCCTTTATGTACTGCTGTCGAGCGGATTCCTGCAGCATCGGTCCCGGCCGCTGGCTCGGTAATTGCTACTCCAACAATTTTGTCACCGCTAGCAATTTGCGGAAGCCAGGTTTTTTTCAATTGGTCTGTCGCATGATTGGTAATAATTTCTGAGGCTAAGGCATTTAGCATGACAGCATAGGTCAGGTTAAAATCTCCTCTTCCGACTTCCTCTGCCGCAATACCGGTTGTTACACAATCCGCCCCGCTGCCGCCATACTCTTCGGGAATTCTTAGTCCATTCACTCCAAGTTCCCCGAGTTTTTTCCACAAATGGCGGGGATGTGTCTTCTCCCGGTCCCATTTTGTATATTGGGGAAGTAATTCATTTAAGGAAAATTCTCTTAGCATTTCACGAAAATATTCTTGTTCATCTGTAAAGGTAAAATTCAACAAGATGATTCCCTCCTTTACCTTTCTATATTGCAAATTCCGTGCCAACATAGAATTCACTATTTTACCGGTTTCCGAGTTTTGCATTTTTGCAAATTCACTATTTTTCGCATATTTGCGAATCCGATTTGCGAAAAAAAACACACACACTAGAAAAAGTGTGTGTGAATAGATAAAATTATCATTTATTTAGTTTATATTTCGCTATTTTTCTATATAGGCTGGCTAGATGAATATTAAGCAATTGGGCTGCTTTTGTCCGGTCGCCGTCTGCTTCCTTAAGTGCACGCTGGATTGCGGAAACTTCTGCATTTGAGACAGCTTCCTCTAAACTTAAGAGTTTAGGTGTTTCTTCCGTCTCCGTTTTTTCAACTGAACTTTCAAGAGATGGGGAAATAAACAAGCTTTCCATTGTCAGTGTTTCCCCCTGAACAATGTTCATCCCCCGTTCAATAACCGCTTTTAGTTCGCGGACATTCCCAGGCCACTCGTAATTCAAAAGCCATTCCTGGAGATTGGGTGCTAAGTATTTTACCTCTTGGACTAATTTTTCATTGAAATATTCGATGAAATAATAGGCTAACGGTAAAATGTCCTCTTTTCTCTGCCTTAATGACGGTATTTTTAATTCAAACACATACAAACGATAAAACAAATCCTGCCGGAATTTGCCTTCCTGAACCAAAGTTTTTAGGTCTCTGTTCGTTGCCGCAACAATCCGGATATCGACATTCTTGCTCCCAGTTCCCCCAAGCCGCTCCACCTCTCGCTCTTGCAGCACTCGGAGCAATTTCCCCTGTGCTTGATAAGGCAACTCAGATATTTCATCTAAAAATAGTGTCCCGTTCTGCGCCAATTCAATTTTTCCAGGCTTTCCTTCTTTCTTCGCCCCGCTAAATGCCCCTCCTTCATAGCCAAATACTTCCGATTCAAATAATTCATCAGGAATCGCTGCACAGTTAACCGCTACAAACGGATGGTTTTTTCTCGAGCTAAGTCCATGAATGGCCTGGGCAAACAATTCCTTCCCTGTACCGCTTTCGCCAGTAAGCAGCACAGTTGAACTACTGGCTGCAATCCTGGCAGCCAATTCCTTAATTTGCGCCATCAATGGGCTGTCGCCAATAATCTCCTCAAAACTATATCGATTCCCGTTGGCTGTCTTTGATCTTATTTTTGGCTTATCCACCATCTGCAGAAAGGAATAAAATTCAGCATGATCGATTTCTTCTTTTCTTAAAATGACCGAATAAATGAGATGTTTGTCCTTTTTTTCGATTCGAATTAAACAGGAATGGCCTTTAATCACACCAGGAATAACTGGTTTTCCAACAGCAGAGGTTGGCCGACTTTTTGTGGCTCCTTCAACGATATGCGCAATCGAAAGCCCTATTAGTTCAGGCTTTTCAAAAGCAAAACAGCTGCAAAATTCAGGGCTGACATCTACAAGAATCCCCTTTTCATTCACTTCCATTGATCCCCAATACCCTGTGCGGTTATCAACTTTTTGGGTTAGTTCCATTCACATCACCTATGAACTTTGTTTAGGCAGAATAAGTATGACCACCTGTCCTTTTACCACTTCGTTTCCCTGCTGGTTGTAACAGCTGACCCTTTGCGTTACCCAATTCCTTGTTTCGTTGATATCAATAATTTCGAGCTCCGCAGTAATCTCATCTCCAACATGGACAGGGTAATAAAAAACCAATTCCTTTTGCAGCAAAATGCAGGCGTCACCCGGCAGCTTTTGGCTGATAACCTGGGTGATTAAACCTTCGGTCAATAACCCTGGAACAATTGGTTGATCGTAAAAATTTTTCCAGACATTCTCATTTACTTGATAAACTGGGCTAAAATCCCGTGTCAACTCATTGCATAATTTGACATCCTCATCTGTAAATACTCGTTTTAAGCGAGCGATTTGTCCGATAAATAACTCATCAATCGCTATACTCATCTGTTCCATCTCCCATTGAAGAAATATTATGAATATTTTATTTATAATTAAAGGGTAACAGATACTCATCCAACCGTGCAATACTCAATCCCCCTTAACAGCTGTGTTAGGTTTTATATTTATTGAATATTCAACGCCGCCATGGCATATCGTTGTTAAGACGGAAAGGAGACTAAAGAATGACCATAAGTAAAGAAACAACCAAGAAAATTGAAAGTATCGCCCACCCGAAGGTACGTAACATTGTTAAAATATGCGTGGAGCACGGCTGCCAGTTCAGACCGCACCCCAACAATCCAAATATGGTAAATTTGTTCGATCCAATCCGAAGGAAAAATATTATAGGCGATATAAATATTGCAAGTGAAAGAGGCTATTTTACCCTCGAAGTCAAGGGCGGAAGGTTCAAGTCATTTCGCAATGAAACACATGATTTAGATATTGACCGGGCAGATTTCGAAGAACGGGTACTTAAAAAGTTGAAAAGCTGATTAATTAAAAACTAAGGGGCAGTAATATCTAAAATCACTGTCCCTTTTATGAATGTATTTTTTATAAAAATTTTTCAATTACCTTTTGTCCATTTTCATTTTCTTTATATAGAAATGTTACGTTACTACCCTCTTTAAGGGCCAATAATTGTCTTTGGGCTTCATCAGATAATTGGAACGCGGTATTCGTGCCATTCATATCAATTTCAATGGTATGTGGGTCGATTTGTCCAACGTATTTGCCAGAACCGTTGAAAGCGGCTTTTTCCACAAGTAAATCCTTAACAACACTCGCCTGCTCCTCTTTTGCTGTTAAGAAAACCTCCAGCTTATACTTGCCATTTTTCAGGTCGGTGATGGTAAATTCCTTGGAGATTTCTTCATTGTTCTCAAGATTTACTTCCTCCATGGCTTGAGTAGACATAACCTCTTCTGAATATTGTTTTAGCTTTTTTCCAGACTCATCATAAACAATATAATCCACTTGTAAACCATTTGAAAACGTTAATTTCTGAGCTTTACCGGAAATATTCTTTACTCGGTAATTCACGTTAATTCCCGTCCCTTGCTCAATAATTTCAATCCTTGGAAGGAAACTTGCAGCTATATCATTTTGTTTAGGCGCTGTCGCTTTTGGAGTTCCTGAACTGCCATTCGTCTTATCCACCACCCCTGAACCGCAGCCGGCTAAAAGCCCAATAGCTAAGGCAGTGGTTAATATGAAAATCACACTTTTATTTCTCATTTTCACGATCCCCTTTTTGTAATTATTTGGTTTTCAGCATAATAGTCGCTCAATAAAGGGGTGAGGTTACACCGTATTAAAAAAATTGGTCTTTTGACATAAAGAAAGCCGCCAGAGGCAGCTGATCTTTTTTATAACTTCTCCAATATGGTAAAAAGTTCTTCTAATTGGTGAATCTCGAAGGTAGGAATGACTTCATTCCGCTCTTTATTGTGGCGGTTGATCCAAACGGATTTGATCCCGGCACGGTTTGCCCCAAGAATATCGGTCATTAAGTTATCCCCCACCATGATGACTTCATCCTTTTGCAAGGAGAGGCGTGACAAGGCATGTTCAAAAATCGTTGGATCTGGTTTTCCTCTACCAAAATCACCTGAGATGACGATTTGGTCAAAGTATGGAACCAATTCTGGAGTAATTGTTAGTTTCGTATTTTGTAAGTCTGGTGATCCATTCGTTAATAGTAAAAGCTTGTATTTCCCTTTTAACGTATCTAGTGTTTTAAACGTTTCCTCATATAAAAATGGCAGCTTTCGACGCTCGGCTGGGAAACGCTCCGCCAATTCTTGGCCAAATTCTGGGTCGTCAACTCCCAAAGCCTTAAGACCTGCCGTCCAAGCGTCTTTCCGGTAACCAGGAACCGTGTCCTTCATTTTTCTAAAATCATCTTGATCATCAAGGAAATTGCCCCATAGGCCTTCAAATGGATTGATTCCTATCATTTGTGTAAAAGGATAAAATTCATAGGAAGAGTAGAGGTTTCTAGCAGCCTCTCTGACAGCCTCCTCCAACTGGTCCGAATCTACTAGTCCATATCGTTCCTCTGCAACCTTACATGTAGCCACAAAGGCTTCCTTTACACTCTTCTGATCCCACAGCAACGTATCATCCAAATCAAAAAAAACTGCTTTAATCATGCTGGCGCCTCACTTTTTGTTTTTTTAACTAGTTTACCATTTTTAAAAAAAAAGAAAACTGAAAACTTCCTATCTTCATAACCTAATAAAGAGGTTTTAAAATGAGGAGGAATTATATTTGCCTTTAGATAAGTTTGTAGATGCATTGCCAATACCTTCAGGCATTACCCCCGTCGGGAACATAAATGGAAAACCATACTACGAGGTAGAAATGAAGCAGGTTCAGCAAAAATTACACCGTGACCTAAAACCGACGACTGTTTGGGGTTATAACGGCATATATCCAGGACCTACATTTGAAGTTCGCAGGAACCAACCTATTTATGTTAAGTGGGAAAACCAACTGCCCTTTGAACACCTGCTTCCGGTAGATAGAACCATTCATGGCGCAGAACTCGACCGGCCATCTGTTCGGACAGTCGTGCATTTACATGGCGGGCGTAACCGGCCGGAAAATGACGGATATCCGGAAGCCTGGTTTACCCGAAACTTCAAAAATGTTGGACCTAAATTCTTGCATGAAGTTTATTATTACCCAAATGGCCAACGTCCTGCTACACTCTGGTATCATGATCATGCCATTGGAATCACCCGTCTAAATGTTTATGCAGGGCTAGCCGGGTTTTACCTTATTAGAGATGACGAGGAGGAAATGCTAAATCTTCCACGAGGAAACTATGAAATCCCGTTATTGATTCAAGATCGATCGTTCTATCTTAGCGGTGAGCAGTTTGGTGAATTATTCTATCCTTCCCAGCCAAACCAGGCAGCGCCGCCGGATCCTTCACCGCCAATTGATTCAAGCCTGCCCAGACCATCTGTCGTCCCGGAATTTTTCGGGAATACCGCTCTTGTGAATGGAAAAGTCTGGCCCTTTCTCGAGGTTGAGCCGCGCAAATACCGATTCCGTATCCTTAATGGCTCCAATTCCCGGTTTTATCGACTACGATTAAGTTCTGGCCAAGAGTTTATCCAAATAGGGACAGATGGCGGATTTCTTGTGAAACCAGTTTTTGTACCACATAGGGAAGGGCTGCTGCTCGGCCCAGCGGAACGTGCAGATGTGATTGTCGACTTTTCAAAACATGCAGGTCAGAAAATCATCCTAACAAATGATGCGCCATCACCATTCCCAAGCGGCGACCCACGCAATCCAGCCCTTCCGCAAATTATGGAGTTCCGTGTTAGTAAAAACCTTACTGAACCTGACAAAAGTGTAATTCCAGCAACATTATCTTGTTTGGAGAGACTTAATCCAAAAGGTGTACCTGTACGGCAGAACATTTTGACTGAAATAGATGACCCGGAATTTCCAGGTCGTTTGAAACCATTGCTCAATGACATGATGTGGAGTGAATTACCCATTACAGAAACTCCGTATAATGGCACTGTGGAAATATGGGAGCTTTACAATTTGACAGGAGACAATCATCCAATGCACTTACATCTTGTGCATTTTCAGGTTCTCAATCATGCTCCCATTACAATTGATAAAAATAAAAATATCACACACGTCGGTCCACCGCGGGAACCACCCGCGAACGAAAAAGGCTGGAAGGATACCGTTGGAGTGAATCCCAAAGAAGTCACTCGCATTATTGCCCGCTTCGGACCTTTTACGGGAATCTACCCTTGGCATTGCCATAACCTTGAACATGAGGACCATGAAATGATGCGGCCGTATGAAGTACTCCAAAATCCCGAATTTGACCCACGCATTCCAATTCCAGGTCAATGCCCTGATGACTCGTTTACTCAAAGTTTTAAAAAGGAGGGCCGAGATGAGTCAAGTATTTGACTTCTACCCTCTTCTAATGAAAAAACCTAGCTTTATCATGAAATGCTAGGTTTTTTCAATATTTAAGCATGCAATGTTTTTAATTCTTTCTCTTCCTTACTAACGATTTGCTTCGGAAGCAACCCGCTAAAAACGGCAGCCAGTGCAAGAATAATAATCGAAAAGTAGAAAGAAAGATTATAATTTCCTGAGAGGCTATACCATAAACCTGGTAAGTACGAACCTAATGCCGAGCCTATTTGATGGCTTAGTGACAACATGCCCAGGATAAACCCTACAGAATGATTTTTAAAAAATTGAGTTGCCAGTAATTGAGTTGGCGCTACCGTTGCAAAGTCGACCAATCCGAACACAACGGCAAAAGCCAGCAGCATTGCCGGGTTATAAGTATTTAATAGAATAACAATGGATAAAGCTCTTACCGCATACAACCCGAACAGTATTTTTTTGCAGCTCCATCGATCGGCAACGATACCTGAAAGTAAAATGCCAATAATGTTGAAAGCAGCTAGAATGCTCACTGCAGCACTTGTTACACCTGGTGAAAACCCACATAAATTAGAAATAGGAATTAAATGTGTATCCATTAATCCTGTCGTGGTAAATCCACAAACTCCAAACGGTAAAACTAAAAACCAAAACTGTCTTTGGCGGAAAGCTTCCCAAATAGAAAAATTACTATTTTGATCCGCATCACCAATTGTCTGTTTTTCTTCTTTCCCTTTTCCGCCAATTGGCAGTAAACCTTTCTCTTTAGGGTCATTGCGTAAAAATAAAAGGACAAAAGGAAAAACAATAACTGCCAGAAAAATACCTAAAATAACAACTGTTACTTTCCAATTCAACCAGTTTATTAACAGTAAAGACCCTGGTACAAGCAGCATTTGTCCTGCTCCAAATCCTGCTTCGATAATTCCTAAGGCAAGGCCGCGTTTTTCATTGAACCACTTCGTTACAAGGACGGTTGCCGCAACATTGGATGCTCCCCCCACTCCGATGGAAACGAAGATGCCGTAAAGAACAAACAACTGCCATGGCTTATTGATAAAGGAGGTTAAAAAGATACTCACTCCAACCAATAAGGTACTCACCGATAAAATCAACCGTGGACCCAGCTTATCTACAAGTCTCCCAATCACTGGCTGCGAAAGACCATAAACAACAAAGCTTAATGTAGATATAAGAGAAATAGTCCCCCTATCCATGGAAAAATCTTTTTCCCAAGGCTGCACAAATGCTCCAAACGCAAGGCGAACTCCTTGAACAGCCAATAAAGCTAAAAATGTAATAAAAATGATTATCCAAGCATAATGGAATTTTGCTTTCATAGAATTCACCTCATTTATAAAGTAATTTAGTTTTGCCCCCGATTTCCGCCAAATCAAAAATTTCACAATATTAACAGTATTCACTGTACTATGATACCACTTTTCTCCTTTAAACAAATAAAAAAGGTACTTTCCCTTAAAAAGGAAATGTACCAATTAACTTTTAATTACACATTAAACCTTCCCATCAAAAAAGTATTATAGTAATTCCCATCGGAAAGAATTTTGTCCTTTTTTAAAATGCCTTCCACTTCAAACCCATATCTTTGATAAAGCTTAACAGCCTTACTATTCGTTTCAAGAACACTCAATGATATTTTCTTAATACCGTTTGAATCTGCCCAATGAATGGATTCTTCCAATAGTTTTTTCCCAATGCTATGTCCCCAAAATTCTTTTAAGACACAGACTCCAAATTCCACTTTATGGGACATTCTTTTCAGTTGAGTCCCTTCACATCTAGAGAAACCTACAATTCTATCATTTGCTTCTGCCACTAAAAAAAGATTATTTTTCCGTTCGGTATCCGATCTAATAATCTGTTTGAAGCCAGATTCATCTATGTATGCTTCTCCTTTTTCTCTATCCATATTTTCTGTTTCACCATCAATCTGCACTCTAACTTCAGATAAGTTTTGGGCATCCTCTTCCTTTGCAGACCTAATAATATAAATTAAATTATTTATTTCAAATTTCTTTGGATTCACTCTCATTAAAAACTGTCCCCCATTTTTAGCTAAGTTGCCCTTACTATAATACTCTCCTGCCCACTTTATTTCCTTCTTGATAACATAAAAAAGCGTTCCTGCTTTAAACAGAAACGCAACTTTTATACCCACAAATCATTGAGATTTGAGTTTTATTATTTTGTTAAGTTGATACCATTAACGATTTGTGTCAAAGCTTCATTTATCGGTGTAGCTGGTCTGCCGATAAGCTTTTCAAAGTCGTCGCTTTCAACTGCCAGTGTATCTTCACGAATGCTTCTTTGGATGTCAACAAGTAAAGGAATAAGAAAATCAGGCAGTCCAGCACCTTTCATAATATCGGCATATGCAGCATCATCAACCTTTTGTAAAATTACCTCTTTACCCAACACGTTGCCAAGGGTAGTTGTTAATTCTTCCTGTGTTAATAGCTTGCCGGAAAGCTCGTAAATTGTGTTATCGTGTCCTTCACCAGTCAGTACCGCAGCTGCAGCCTCTGCATAATCCTGCTGCAACGCCCAGCCGACTTTACCTGATTCAGCAGATGTTACCCATGGAGCGCCAGCGATGACACCTTGAATACTTGGGATTTCGTTTTCCAAGTACCAGTTGTTGCGTAAGAAGGAGTAAGGAATGCCTGTTTTCACGATTGCCTTTTCTGTTGCCTGATGTGTTGGCGCAAATAGGTTATTACTTTCCATTGCATTCGCTAAACTAGTATAGGCAATGAATTTAACTCCAGCCCGTTCTGCCGCAGCTACTGCATTTGCATGCTGGCGAATTCTTGTTTCATTGTCTCCATCCGCAGAGATGATTAATAAACGATCGATTCCTGCAAAGGCAGTATCCAATGTTTCCGGAAGATCAAAATCTCCTTGGCGTACTTCCACTCCACGAGAACGAAGCCCTTCTGCTTTCTCCGGATTCCGAACGCTGACAGCCAATTGGCTTGCCGGTACAGTTTTTAATAAGGTCTCTACGATTTTTGTTCCCATCTTACCCGTTGCTCCAGTTACTAACATTTTCATTTTCTATTCCTCCAATGTTTTTGTTAATGTTTTTCATTTGTAACAAATTCGATTACCTGTAATCATAATAGTTACATTATGTTTTTTTGTCAACAAATAAATTTTGTTCTTTCTATTAAGATAAAATTCACATAAAAACAAAAAAGGACTTACTCATAAAAATTTCGAGTGAAGTCCTTGATAATATGATGGATTTTTTTAGCTCCTGTATTGGTTATATCTTTTTAATTTATATCATATAACTTACATTTATCATAAAAACTGGTTTTACCGATTTCCAGCAGTTTAGCCGCTTCTAGTTTATTACCCTTCGTTACCACTAAAGCTCGTTCAATTGCTTGTTTTTCAGCTTGAACGAGCGTCTCCTTCAATGGCAGAATTTTTATCGGTTCAGCTGACGAGATACTGCTTAATGAAACGTTTTGTTCATTATGTAAGATTCCTGCGTTTCTTCCCTCAGTCTCTCTGTCGCGCAAATATAGGGGCAGGTGCATTAATAGAATGTATTTTCCATCGAGAACATTAATCGAACGTTCTAATACATTCTCCAATTCACGAATGTTCCCTGGCCAAGAGTGCTGCATCAACCTTTCCGTTACCTCACTAGACAGCTCAATACCATTTCGGAAAAATCTTGACTCTAATTTCTTCAATAACTGCTTTGCAATCGCAGGGATATCCTTTTTTCTTGTCCTAAGCGAAGGAATATCAATTTTAATGACATTTAATCGATAATATAAATCTTGTCGGAAATCCCCTTTTTCAACCATTCTCTCTAAATTTCGATGGGTGGCAGCAATAATCCGCACATCCACAGGGATAGATTTATGACCTCCGACTCGGACCACTTCTTTTTCCTGCAGCACTCTTAATAGTTTACTTTGCATCGTGAGCGGCATGTCCCCAATTTCATCCAAAAACAACGTCCCGCCGCTTGCTAATTCAAACTGTCCTTTCTTGCCGCCTTTTTTCGCGCCGGTAAACGCACCATCCTCATAGCCAAACAATTCCGATTCAAGCAGGTGCTCTGGGATAGAGGAACAATTAATGGCCACAAAGGAAGCGGCAGTCCGGTTGCTGTCATGATGAATCGCATGTGCAAATAATTCCTTTCCAGTGCCTGATTCACCGATCAATAACACCGACGAATCACTCCTGGAAACTCTTTGCGCCAAAGTTTTTGCTGCAAGAAAATTAGGACTATCCCCTATTAAGTCCTGAAAACTATATTTACTTTGCAAATCCCTTTGAACTTTTGCTTGATAATAGTTTAATTCATCAACAAGGCTTTGGATCTTACTTTTATACATCCGCCATTCTTCAGGATTACGGAACATAACATTTCCTACAGCACCAACAATCTGTTCCGCTTCAACAATGGGGAATCGATTAGCAATCATTTCACTGCCATTTATTTGTTGGACTGAGGCCAGTTCCTTCAGACCTGTTTGGGCAACAATATGCATCCGCGAGTTTTCAATCACATCCTGTACATGCCGGCCAAGCGCCTCTTCCATCGTGGTGCCGATAAACTCGCAATATCCCTCGTTAATATATAAAATAATCCCGTTCTCATCGACAATAACCACACGTTCTGCTAATAGATTGATAATTTGCTCATGCCAACTGTTTGGTACTTTGTCAAATGCTCGCGTCATTGAATGCCTCCCCATTAATACTAAGTAAAATAATTATAGCAAAAACCACTTAATTTTTTGATATAATTGGAAGTTTTGCAAAAAAAAGAGAATCCTGCTTGCATGGATTCTCTTGAACTATAAAAATCAAACTGCAAAGCTACTGTGCCGTGTACCCTCCATCGAGCACAACCGCCTGCCCTGTAATCCCCCGACCTTTGTCGCTTGCTAGAAATACTGCATAATCTGCAATCTCAGATACGGATAAGAGCCTTTTTTGGGGGACAAGCGGATAAATGACTTCCTCGAGGACACGTTCCAATCCGACATTTCTTGTCTTGGCCAAATCAGCCAACTGCCCCCTTACAAGCGGTGTATCAACATAGCCCGGACATAAGGCATTGACCGTAATTCCGTATTGTGCCCCTTCTAATGCGGCTACTTTCGTTAAGCCAATCACCCCATGTTTCGCGCTATTGTAGGCCGCTTTCCCGGCAAAGCCAACCAAGCCATTAATGGAAGCCATATTGATAATTCGGCCGAAGCCCTGCTCTTTCATATACGGCAATACATTTTTAATGCCAATAAACGGTGCCGTTAACATAACTTTAATCATCAGTTCAAATTTTTCTGTCGGAAAATCCTCTATTGGGGAAACATATTGCAGCCCAGCATTATTTACGAGAATATCAATTTTTCCAAAAGTACTTCTTGCCAATTCCAGACTATTGCTATATGCCTCCTCATCGGTGACATCACAGGGAGCGGCAAATGCTTCAAAACCTTGTTCCTTTAACTCCAGCGCCACTTGTTCACTTTTTTCTTCATTTAAATCGGAAATAACAATATTTGCCCCTTCTTCAGCAAAAGTCCTAGCAATTTCTACGCCGATTCCGCTTGCCGACCCGGTTACAAATGCTGTTTTTCCAGCTAATGCTTTACTCATATTTCAAGACCCCCTAAACTGTTAAGCGATTCCAAAGAGTGAATAAATAGCAATAACCGCAAATACCGCCAATGTCTTAATGACCGTGATGGCAAAAATATCACGATAAGATTGCTTATGGGTTAAACCTGTTACTGCCAGCAAGGTGATGACTGCACCGTTATGCGGCAGCGTGTCCATTCCTCCTGATGCCATCGCTACAACTCGGTGCATAACTTCAGGAGGAATATTCGCTGCAGCAATCGCTTGATTATACTTTTCAGCCATCGCCCCTAATGCAATCCCCATACCGCCGGATGCTGATCCGGTCATCCCTGCAAGCGTAGTTGTCGTAACAGCACCGTTCACAAGCGGATTAGTAAAAGTAGTCGATATGCCATCACTTATTTTTGCAAATCCCGGAAGTGCGGCAATCACTCCGCCAAATCCGTATTCAGCCCCTGTATTCATGGTTGCCATAAGTGACCCGCCAATCGCAGTGTTTACGCCATCCTTAAAGCCCTTCGTAACCCGTTTCCAATCATAGGCAATAGATGTAATAATCCCTACAAGGAGTGCCATAATTATCGCCCAAATTGGAGCAGATACTGCCACATCCACCTTATAGGCATCTAAGCCAAGTGCTGCAAAATCAAAGCCATTCGGATACCACTTTGGAATATTCGTTACAAAAAGTTTATTCGTTACTCCGACCAAAATGAGCGGAACAAAGGCAAGAATTTTTCTTGATAATGACAGTTCGGTTGTTAAATCAGGTAGAGCAGGCTCATTAGCACCAAGCTTTTCCTTTTCAATAGCAGCTGCCATTTCCGCTCCTAACCCATAATAACCTTCACCTGCTTTTTCAGCTTTTTTCCGTCTGGATTCCAGATAGAATAAGCCGGCTGCCAAAACGATGATGGCACCAATGATTCCAAGGATAGGTGCGGCATAGATGTCGGTTTTAAAGAAAGCAATGGGAATAACGTTTTGAATTTGCGGTGTTCCAGGCAGCGCATCCATTGTAAATGTAAACGCACCTAGTGCAATCGTACCTGGAATAAGCCTTTTCGGAATATCTGCCTGCTTGAACATTTGTGCAGCAAACGGGTAAATCGCAAACACGGCTACAAATAAACTAACCCCGCTGTAGGTTAATATTGCCCCAAGCAGCACAATCGACAGCATCGCCCGTTTCGCCCCAAGCCAGCCGACAATTGTCTTGGCAATCGATTCAGCAATCCCGGACATTTCAACAACCTTACCAAAAATAGCTCCCAATAAGAAAACCGCGAAATAAGATTTAATAAATCCGACCATTTTTTCCATAAATACGCCTGAAAAGAATGGCAATACATGGCTTGGTGCAATTAATACCACAGCCAGGAGGGCACAGATTGGAGCAAACAGGATAACAGAGTAACCTCGGTATGCCACAAACATCAATAATCCAAGTGCCAATAAAATTACCAATAAATCCATATAAATCCCCCTTGCGTAAAATTCGTAAAGGACCTTTACAGAAAACGCTTTCATCTACGTTCAAAAAAAGGCCGTTACATTTAACATTTATTTGCAAGTTTCATGCCAACTATTCTGAAAATTAAAAACGCTTAATTTAAAGGCGTAATCAACATATTCACTTAGGAAATATAGATAATTCTGAATCCATTTCCAATTATACGGAAGTTGTTTTTCCGATAATCCGGAAATTCCGCCTATCCGGAAAAATACATCCCTTCACCAAAATGTTTTTTTATAACAAAAAACGCACTGCCAATTTGCAGTGCATTTTAACGAGGGTATATGTTTATGATTTAAGCGTTCTTTTCCCTAAAAGAAGTTTCAACATATTTTTGCAGTTTCACGATTCCTGTGCTGATCACAATGGCAATGATTGCTGGCAACAGCCAGCCCAGTCCTTCATTATACAACGGCAGTACTTGTTCATAAAAGGATACGATCGGATCCATCCACCTGAAATTTTCGATTCCTACAAGCTGACAGAAAGTTTTGATTCCATCGATAATGCTGACCATAAAGGTTACCACAGTTGCAGAAACATAGACAATCTGCGAATGTCTAAAAAACTTTGATAAAAATGTCAGCATCATTAAGACTACAGCCAGCGGATAAAGAAACATTAACACTGGAATTGAAAAGTTGATGATGTTAGCTAATCCGAAATTACCAATGATAAGAGATACTAACGAAAAGAAAACAACCCAAATTTTATAGCTGATTTTCGGCATTTGGGCATGAAAATACTCACCACAGGCTGTAACCAATCCGATACTGGTAGTCAAGCAAGCGAGAATGATAATAATCGAAAGCATAACTGTTCCGACAATCCCAAAATAATAAGTTGCTGTTTTTCCGAGAACAGGACCTCCTGTTTCTAGAAGTCCGAATCGCCCTGTGCTAGTCGCACCTAAGTAAGCAACACCAACATAAATGATTCCTAGGAAAACAACCGCAACCAATCCAGATTTAGCCGAAGCCGTCAGAATGCCGCTTGTTGATTTAACTCCCATGGCACGAACAGTATTGATAACAATGATGCCAAACACAAGCGATGCCAGTGCATCCATCGTGTTGTATCCTTCCATAAAGCCCTTTACAAATGCGCCGTTGGCATAGGCTTCTTGTGGTACTCCAATCGACCCCATAGGTTTAACAATCACCATTACCAATAACACAAAAATAAGAATAATGATGGCAGGTGAAAGAATTTTCCCGATCCGGTCAACCAGCTTGGCCGGATTTAATGAAAACCACAAGGTTACTCCAAAAAATATTAGTGAAAATATGAACAATCCAATGCGATCTGAACCCCCGCCGACAAACGGTGCAATCCCAATATCATAAGCTACAGCACCTGTTCTTGGTGCTGCAAACAGCGGTCCAATTGTTAAATAAAGCAGCGAGGTAAAAATGATTCCATAGAGCGGATGAACCCTGCTTGACAGTTCCTGTAGGTTTCTACTTCCAGAAACGCCCATCGCTAATATTCCAAGAAACGGCAATCCAATTCCCGTTATTAGAAACCCAGCTGCCGCCTCCCAAACGTTTGTCCCGGCGTTTTGCCCGAGTGATGCCGGAAATATTAGATTTCCCGCTCCAAAAAACAAGGCAAATAACATGACCCCTATTACAAAATACTTCGAAAATGGCAATCTATTTTCCATTAAGGTTAAACCCCTTCATTTCTTATTCACGGATACTAATTTTACTATTCTCAAAATTAAAATGCAATCCATTTCTGTGATTATTTTGATAATTTTAAAATACATTTAAATACTGGAAATACAGAATTAATCATTATTTACAGTAATTTCTTTTGAGAGCCACTTTTATAACACTCAATTTACAAAACAAAAATATTTTTCTAAAATAATAATTCACTTTAAAAAAATTCAGCCACCCGAACCATAACCTATCCCTGTTAACACAAAATTTCAAATTATACCCGTTTTGCCGGAGATATCATTATATAATGAATTTGAAAGATAAATTCTTTTCTCTGGAGTGAGATTTAGATGTCAAAAAAGAAAAAAGTCATTAAGGATAGCACTTCGAATTTTTTTGATTTGCATAAACAATTGGCTTTTTTGCGAGATAACAAGCGAAAAATACGGGAAGACAAAGACCTTTATTACGATGAAACACAAGATCTGCTTGATATTGAAAAATACTATCAAACAATCGCGCAACATGACCTTAATGGCACCACATTATTTTATAAATACAATGAATTACTAACAAAAACCCATAAAAATCGAATCCCCTATTTTATCAGTAAAGATTTATATCTATATACCTGGGTAGACCTGCACCCAGACGGCAGCGTAAAAAGTATTTACTCCAGTGAAAAAAAGAATCCTGAAACCATCATTATTCAGGATTATCAAATCATCACAGAAAAATATGAAGAATTTCAGGAATTTCTTCGAAAAATTAAGCAAAAGGAATTCGAAACGCTTCACCAATTGAAAGCCTATGAACGAAAATTAAAAGTTAACACGGAACATATTGTCCCCCAATCATGGTTCGGGGCCCTCGAACCGATGAAGGGCGATTTGCATCATTTGTTTGTTTGCGACCCGGAATGTAATATTACCCGCTCCAATTTCCCTTACTCAGATTTACCCAATTTCCATCCCGAATCACCGGAAGAACTGGTTCAAAATAATTGCGGACTCGCAGTCGGGGGAAGATTTGAGCCTGAGCATGGCAAAGGGACAGCAGCAAGGGCAATGCTGTATTTCTTGCTCCGCTATCCGAAGGCAATCAAAAAAGCTTTTCGAATTGAGATAGACCTCTCCACTTTAATCAAGTGGCACAAGACTTTTCCAGTAGGACTTTATGAAATGCATCGCAATCAAACCATTTACCATATCCAAGGAAATCGGAACCCATTCATTGACTTTTCTGAACTGACTGAACAAATTGAATTCCCTATTCATTAACTTGTTATTCCCATCATTTTTTTTGGCAGATTAAAAGATACGCAGTACTAAAAAGAGGCATCCTTTTTAACCGGATTGCCTCTTTTATATGGATATAAAATATATTTAGACTTTTTCCCTAACGTGCAAAAAAGGGGATAATCGAATGATTATCCTCTGCTTTTAAATGTATGATCTTTTCTTTGAAAATACGATTTTATTGAATCATTAATGAAGGCGATGCTGATTACTGTAAATATAAAGAAGAGAACTGGCACAACGATAATCCATTGGCTGGAATAAAGGTATGGAAGACTTCCGCCGATAACGCCGGACCACTCATAAGAAAAAGAGTGCGGATCGTCAACAATCATCCCGTAAGAAACGAAGGTACCGCCAAAGAATAGCTTCATAAACCCAAGGTGCGCAAGGAGCTGCAGGACCTGGGTAAATTGCTGGCCGAATAATAAAATCCATTTTACGTAAACATGGGGAACGATGTGTTTAAAATAAATGTAGCGTTTACTTGCCTGGGTTGTAAAGGCCCAGACACTTTTAGGTATTTTATTTACTGAATGCTATTTTTAAGGCTTCCCCGGATTTTTCCAAGGCCGCTTTTCCTACGTTTAGTACTGCTGCCATGCTGATAAAGCCGTGGATGGTGCCGTCGTAACGGATTGTTTCTACTTCCACACCAGAATCAGCTAATTTTTTACCATACTCTTCCCCTTCGTCACGTAACGGGTCATATTCAGCTGTAATCACAAGTGCTGGCGGCAGCCCTTTGAAATCCTCGTTAAGAGCAGGCGAAACTAACGGGTTTTTCTTGTCTTCTTCACTGTTAAAATAACAATCGCGGAACCATTCCATAGTTCCCTTTTCTAGAAAATAGCCGTAAGCATTTTCCACCATGGAACCTGTCGGCTCTCCGCCAGTGTTGGTACTAGGATACATCAAAAGCTGGAAACAAATAGGCGGGGTGTTTTTCTCTTTTGCAAGATGACTAATAACAGCAGCGAGGTTTCCACCAGCACTGTCACCGCCAACAGCCATCCGCGTGCGATCCACCATAAAGTCTTCGGCATGGTCGTAAACATATTGTACTGCTGTGTAGGAGTCTTCCACTGCAGCCGGGAACTTATGTTCAGGCGCTAGGCGATAATCAACGGAAATCGTAACGCAGCCAGCGCTATTGGTGAGGGCCCGGCAAATATTATCATGGGTATCAAGATCGCAGATTACCCAGCCTCCGCCATGATAAAAAACCAACGCAGGATAGCTTGACTGTTCTTCCTTCGGATAGTAAACCCTTACAGGAATATCTGCCGAAGGGCCAGGAATGGTCCGGTTTTCCACCTTGCCTACTTCCTCAACTTCCCCTTGAGGAAACTTGGAACCCATTCTTGCCTTTTGCGGGGTTAAAGTTTCGAGCGGCGGTGCGCCTAGAGCTTTTAACTGGTCTAATAAAAACTTTGTTTGCGGTTCAAGAGTCATTTTTTCGCCCACCTTCAAAATCATAGTTTAATACGATAATATTGTTCGAGAAAAGTTAATTTTTTCCTCCATGAATATAAATAATTATCACCAGCAGGCGAGGCAGTCTAAGAAATTGTTCCTTTCTTCTTTTCACAGTAAAATAAGGAGGCTAATTTATCGGCCTCCTTACTTTTTTTGCAATATATAGAATACATAACCATAATATTCAGAGTAATTTCGATATAAATCAATTTCTGTTTAAATTCTCCTAGAACGGTTAAGGCATCGACGTCATTTTTATATTTTTCACGGAAACTACCATTATATTTTTTTTGACTTTAAACTTTTCCTTATTAGCGTGATGACTCCCACCATTAATAGGCCGAAAAGAATCCCGTAAATTACGTTAGAGAAATTGTCCATTTTTTCCGTAATAAGTTCCCAATTCTCGCCCAAGCTTGCACCTAGATGAATCAGGATAGTATTCCAAATCAGTGTACCAATGGTTGTGAAAATAAGGAAAAGGGAGAAATTCATGTTGGCCATTCCAGCGGGGATTGAAATCAAACTGCGAATTAGTGGAATAAACCTACACAGGAAAACCGTCCAAATACCATATTTATTAAACCAGGCATTGGCGCGGTATAAATCTTCCTTTTTTAGTCGTAACAATTTTCCGTACCGGTTAATGATTCTGTCAAACCGTTCCACATCCAAAAAATTTCCGAGCCGATATAAAATTACCGCTCCAAGAACAGAACCCAAGGTTGAGGCAATAATGACCCCCGTAACGTTCAAACTGGTATCCAAGGTCATATAACCGCCAAAGGTCAGGATGACCTCTGAAGGAATGGGCGGGAAAATATTTTCAAGAGCTATCAGCAAAAATACCCCTATGTAACCATAGCTTTCAATAAAATCTTTTATCCAAACTTCCATTATAATCCTCCATTTTTTCATTTCCACATGTATTACGTTTTTTATCCTAAAAGGTTCCGCTAATAGGTATAAATTCTTTAAGGAAGGAGGGAAGGACGGAAAGTTTACCTTTAAATTCATAAAAGAACCATCCTATATAGGATGGTTCTTTTAAAAACACCGCATCATAAAGGCTGCTGCCTAATTTAGTTAAGCTTTACTATTTCGCTTTGGATATATTTTCTTCGTTCAAGGATGTATTCAGTGATTACCCGAAGTTCCTGGTCAAATTGTGTGATCGAGTCCTTTTTGTAGGGGTCCTGGAGGACATAGGGCCGTATTATTCCAAGCAACTTTTCAACTCTAGGCACCATAAATTCCAATGTAAACTGCTGATTCATAATTTCGACAAGCAGCTTTTGATACTGCTTTCGGAACGAATCCACATCCAAAATTCTTGCCGTTAACGTATTATAGCCCTGAAGCGGAACATAATCCGCCTCCATCATCTTCCCGTTAACATCTCTTCCCCAGGTGGCATCGTAATCCCATGGCATCACCTCGAATAGCCCTGTTTCACCGTTTCGGTAAAGCGAATAATTATGGACAAAACCATCATAGTTGGACGTAAAGATGATGCCCGCAATCCACCGCAAGTATTTTTCAACATCAATATATTTAATAATTCCCCTTTCAAATTCACTTCTAGGAATCGTATTAATGTTATAAATAAACCTTTCTAAAAACTTATCCTCGGACGCCTTCCCAAACTTCTTTTCATAGCCTGATTTCAATGATTTTTTCACGGCTTTATCCAAATCACTCATCAATGAAAAATTCGCATCGCCATCAATGGCGTAATAAATGCTACCAGCGGGAAGGTTTCTTCTTCTTAAAAAATTTTCATCCACCGATTCGATTTCCAAATATATTCCTTCCGGTTTGCCGTTAAGGGTCAAAAAGACATGCTGGGAATATGGTGCTAGGACACCAATCTGAGAAAAGAAATCGAAGGATAATTTATTGCGGATAAGTGATGGGTCCTTATACTCTGCATTTATATGAATTTCACTGGAGCCTTTGAATTTTTTAGGTTTATAAAAAGAAACATAATACGATTTTTTAGAAAAATCACGTATATGGGAACCCCGGTAACTGACATCTACCTCTAATCTTTTTCCATCAATATTTAGCTGTGCGGGGATTGGCATATCCACCCATATATCCCTTCTAAGCTCCTTTAAGTCGCTCGGTTTTATAAAAAGTTTATAGTTTGGCAGTTTTGCGGCTTCGTCCATTCCCTATCCCCCCTCCTTCTATACCTATGATGGAGTAAAAGGGATGTCACGGTTAATTGATTTTTTCCTTTAATAGGCTATTGTCCGAGACCAAGACAAGCATCCATTCGTAAATTGTTAAAAGAGGAGTGGGTGTTAAGAAAATGCACAATTCATTTCGTACTCCCTTTTCTGTAAAAAAAGGAGGTGCTTCAAATGGAAGAAAGAGAATTTTCTCCGGAGGATATTCAAAGAGCTGCTGAAGATGTAGGACGCGGCGGGTTCGGGGATTTCATGTTTATGGATCCAGGCCGTCATCGCGGGACATCTAGCCGTAGAAGAACTTCTAGTCGGACTTCTAGACGAACCTCTAGTCGTCGAAAGATGACATCCAGTAGAAATACGACTCGACGCCGCACATCCAGAAAAAGAACTTCAAGACGCTTAACGCATAATCTGGAATGCACAAACTGGAGAAATACGGGCCAAGGCAGACATCAAACGAAGAGCTGCTGGAAAGACGGCAACATGTGGGTGTTTAAATCACGGAGAAGAGGTTAAAGAATCAAAAGGCGGCAGGTCCGCCTTTTCTTTTTATTCTATTCAGGACACTTTGAAGGTCAGGACCCTGGCACAACGGCAACGAGGTCCTGACCTCTATTTAATTAATGTTTCCCATCTTCAAATTCGCCTTCCAATCTTCTAATTTCATCAATTGATTTTTCGAGTGCTGCCTGTGGGCCTTTGAAGTGTTTTTTATAATAGGTCAAATCCATGATAATTAACAGGATAAACATTCCAGCCAAGGCATAGGCAGCCATTTGGTTCGGCGGAATGATCATCATGATAGAAATGAAGATAATCCAAAGGATGCTGAGAATATTGATCGGCTTGCTCCACTTTCCAAGACTCCAAGGGCCGTAATGCTTTGGCTGAAAGATCCCCTTAGCCTCTGCCTGCAGCTTGAGATAGATGGGAATCCCATATGCAACATACAAACCAACCACACTTACTGCCGTCAGGAAAGCGATGGTGGAGTAACCTGCATCCGGATTCACCAGCTTCGTAATGTAATCAATCAACGCCAGCACAAACGAAAGAATCACAGACAGCCAAATCGCCTTTGCCGGTGTCCGGAACTTCCGGCTGATTTCCGCCCAATGGCGGCTGAACGGCATTCCTTTGTCCCTTGAGAAAGCATACATCATCCTCGAAAAGGAAGTAATCGACGAAAGACCGCAGAAGAACATCGCAAATGTCACCAGCCATAACACGACTGCTCCAAAGGTGCCACCTAGAGCTTCGCTAATAACAAAGATAAAAGCATTATCAGATTTCACCGCACCGGCAGCATCATGAATGGAAAGCGTGACAAATGCCAGCATGATAAAACCAAACACAAATGAAAACGCAACAGAGTTGTAAATTCCCCATGGAGCGCGGACGCGCGGGTGTACTGTTTCTTCAATCGTATGGGCAGATGCATCATAACCAGTAAAGGTCCATTGTGCCTGTAACAACCCGATTAAAAAGGCCAGAACATAAGGCTTATCCGAGAAGGTTTGCCCTACCTGGAATAAGTAATCGACTGGCTGGAGGCCATTTTTTGTAAAAAAAGCCAAGCTCACAACAAGGATGGCGACAACGACCATATGGTACCAGGCTGAAAAGTCGTTCAATTTTGCGACGATTTTAATCCCAACGTGATTGAGGATTCCATGTAATAGGAGAATAACGCCAAAGACAATTAAAGTGGTGGTATCGGTAGAGGTATAACCAAAAACGGTTGCTAGGAGCGGGTCTGCGAATAAGGCGCAAGAGTAGTCGATTCCGGCCACAATTCCAATTTGGCCGATTAAATTAATCCATGCTGTGTACCAGCCAATCCGAATGCCCTTTAAAGCTGCGGCCCAGTGATACAGGGCACCTGCGGTTGGAATAGCGGAAGCCAGTTCGGCAAGTGATGCGGCCACCAGCATCACGAAAAAGGCCACAATCGTCCAGCCAAACCCCATCATACCTGGACCGCCGTACGTTAATCCATGTCCATAGAGAGAAACAGCCCCTGTTAAGATGGAAATAATCGAAAAGGAAATCGCAAAGTTGGAAAATCCGCCCATATCCCGCAGTAATTCCTGGGCATAGCCATAGCGGTTCAGCTGCTTCCTATCCTCCAACAATTGTTGGTCTTTGTTTTTCATTTGTTCCACCCTTTCTGACTGATTATAAGTCATCCTTTCCAACAAAAATTTCATGTTCTTCTTCTTTAAAGGCCCTTACATTTTTATTCGCATGCATGCCAATGGCCGTACCGACCACTAATGTGATGACTACTAATGCAAAGCCGATTACAACCTCCATCACCCAACCTCCTTTCTAAAAAAATCCCAATAGAATGATGAAAGATCACTATAATTCCAGCTTTACTCCGCTTACCTTTTGCTCAAGCATCTTCTTAAGGACGGTACCGATATGGGCACCAGCCTCGACAGGCGGAGTACCAAGCGGGTGGATATTCGAAATGACATTGCGGTCGGATTCAACCACTCCTTTTCGCGGCCGGTAGCACATATAGGCGCTCATTGAACTAGCCGAGACCAGCCCAGGCCGTTCGCCGATTAACAGGACCAACACCTGCGGCTCAAGAATCTCGCCAATATGATCCATGCAAGCTACCCTGCCTCCTTTGACAAAAAACGGGGTTCCAGCGGAAAGGTTATTGATTTTCAAAGAATCCAGTAAGGCCGGATAAACATCCTTTAAATTGGTTTCCACAGCACTAGCACTTAGTCCGTCAGAGACGACAATTTGCACCTGCGGGTGATGGGTGCATTTATCCTTAATGGTCCTTACAGCATTATCGGTTAACATGCGCCCTTTATCAGGCCTTTTTAGATACGTTTCCTTGTTTTCATAGCACGTTTCAACGGTAAATAAATCAAATTCCGCCAAAGTTTTTTCGAGGACCTCGCCGCCAACCGCGTCAATCGCCGCCGCATGGTCGAACTGCAACTTTAACATCGTTTTCGTTAGCGGCCTTGTACCGGTCCGCCAAACGCCAATCCTGGCCGGCGTAGAGGCGATTAAATCAGATACCCCCTCCTGATATACAGCTGCCGGAATAGAGGTCTTCCAGTCATTCTCAGTAAATATCAGTCCATCTTCATTGGTTTTCGCAATTTGTTCTGTTTTAGTTTCAGCGGGGAATTTCCTTTGAAGTTCCTCCATTACTTTTTGAACAATAAATTCAATCTCATTCTCCTGCACTCTCTCCCCCTCCTTTCCTTAAATAAACAGTGTCGGATCACCGGCCCGCTTGGTTAATATTCCGTTCTCCATAATCCCCATCTTCTCAAGCCATTTTTCAAAAAAAGGCGCAGGTCTTAACCCCAGAACCCTTCTGACAGATGCAATGTCATGAAAGCTGGTCGATTGGTAATTCAGCATGCAGTCATCCGCCATTGGAACGCCGATAAGAAAATTGACCCCTGCCGAGCCCAGGAGCACGGCGAGATTTTCCATATCATTCTGATCAGCTTTCATATGGTTTGTATAACAAACATCGACTCCCATAGGAATGCCTTGCAGCTTCCCCATAAAATGATCCTCAAGCCCGGCCCTGATGACCTGTTTGCTGTTGTAAAGATACTCCGGCCCAATAAAACCGACAACGGTGTTGACGATAAACGGCTTATATTTTTTCGCAAGTCCGTAACAGCGGGCTTCGAGCGTTACTTGGTCAATCCCATGATGCGCATCTGATGAAAGCTCCGACCCCTGTCCCGTCTCGAAATACCACAAATTTGGCCCTGTTGCCGTTCCCTCTTTTTGAATCAAATCATTCGCTTCATCCAGCAGTCCAACGCTGATGCCAAACGCTGTATTACCGGCCTCCGTCCCCGCCAGGCTTTGAAATAGCAGATCGGACGGCGCACCATTTTTGATGGCCCGCATCTGGGTCGTGACATGCGCAAGCACACAGTTTTGCGTAGGGATTTGAAAGCGATCGATTTCCTCTTTTGTCATTTGTAAAATTTGTTTGACACTTTCGGCTGAATCAATAACTGGGTTGATTCCGATAACTGCATCACCGATTCCATAACTGAGCGCTTCATACAGAGAGGCTCTGATTCCTTGAATACTATCAGTGGGGTGATTGGGCTGGGCCCTGCCGGCAAGCGTGCCTTTATGGCCAACCGGATAATTACACTGTGTCACGACCTCGATTTTGGATGCTGCTTGAATTAAGTCCAAGTTGGACATAATTTTAGCTGCTGCAGCGACCATTTCACTCGTTAGTCCCCGGCGGATCCGGCTAATTTCCTGGTTTGCCGTAGATTCAGCCAGCAGGTTCTCACGCAGGTCGCTGACAGTCCAATTGGCGATAGATTGGTAGATTTTTTCATTAATAGATTCTTCGATGACACGGGAAACCTCGTCCTCCTCAGGAGGCAGCACGGGGTTATTGCGTATATCACTCAGAGTCAAATCAGCCAGGAGGTGACGTGCTGCAAGCCGCTCCTGAGCGTCATTGGCGGCGATACCCGCCAGTTGGTCCCCCGACTTTTCTTCATTCGCCTTCGCCAGAATCTCTTTTAAGCTATTAAATTCATATGTTTTATTAAGTAAGGTAATTTTGGTTTTCAAATTCCAATTCACCTCCCAGTTCCTTTTTCATATTTTAGGGGTTAACGAGGAGTTACTCGCCTGTTTTTCCGATTTTACTTGTCAGTTCGGCCAATTTACTCGTTGCTTTTCCATTTTACTCGCCAATTTCCCGGTATTACTCGCCAACCAGCTATTCCCGGTTAGGAAAACGCCAGCGTCTTCACGACAACGGGCACCATTGTATCATTCAACGGCTCTCCGATATCAATATAGTCGCCGTGCTCAACCACCACCTGGTCAATACAAATCACGTCCATATCAGCCGCTAACTGCAGTCGCAGCGCCTGCCCCAGGGCTTTAGCCATGTCATTTTCGCAGACTACGACAAGGACTGCTGCCTTAGGAAAAAGCCGTGTATAGACCTTCCCAAGTACTTCCGCCAGTTCCTTTAGCTTTAAATAAGGCAAATAGGGCATTTCCGCTAAACTAATCGCAAACGGCACTTCAAAATTTCCATGGAATAATTCCTTCCCCTGTAAAAAAAACCGTTCAATATACTGCTCCAAAGCTGTATCTGAATAGCTCATTTTAACAACTGGGATGTTTCTTAGCGGCAGATGCTCAGGAGCAATTGATATCGTTGCACCGCTTATTTTCGTTGTCTGCATGCCTGCCCCGATGACCGTAGCCTTCGAGGTTTGCGCCGCCTCCACCACGGAAAGAGGATAGTTTTTTAAAGCTTTAATCAGTTCTCCAGCCAAAATAGGACCGATGTCGTTATATTTCGCCGCATCATCCAATGTCGAAGGCGGCACTTCCAATGCCAGCCTCCCCACACCCCCTGAAATCATGACCTCATCAATCATGGGTAGTGTTTCGGACGAAGCACTGTGAACCAACGACTTAACAGCAGCAATGGGCATCTTCCCCACTAAACAGTCCAGCATGTCTTTGCACAAAACAGAAGAAAGTTCAGAAAGCTGCTTTAATGTCAGCCGCATCCCCTTTTCCACCAAGAAGTTTTTAGAAAAAAGCCAAAGCTGTAAAGATGGGGATACCGCCGAGACTTCACCGGCAGAATCGATTTCGATCAGTCGGCCGCCGACATGAAAGGTTATAGTATCCAACACTTTACCTTGCTGAAAAAAGGCAACGTTAGCAGTACCGCCGCCAATATCGATATTGGCGACAATACCCTTCACCTTTTTTGAGTACTCAGAGGAACCCGAGCCCCGTCCAGCCAATACGCCTTCCAAGCTAGCTCCGGCAATGGCTACAACGAAGTCCCCGGACCGTTCCGCCAAATAATGCAGCAGCGCATCGGCATTTTTCTTAATCGCCGTTTCCCCCGTAATGATTACCGCACCTGACTTGATATCCGATAGTGACAATCCAATCCGTCGATATTCCTGTTCAAGCCAGCCCGCCAATGCCATAAGGTCAATTTCATCTCCATTTTTCATAGGAGTGGAAATTATGTCACTCTCATAGGTGACCTTTCGATCAATAATATCAAAGTGAGGCAGGGCAAAATGGCTCGACACCCTCCCTAACCTCAGTTCGCTTAAAATCAATTTCGTTGTACTTGTGCCAATATCAATGCCGACACTTTTTATTGCTTCCATGCCCAATCTAAAACCCCTCCAGACCGCTATCTGTACCGCTCCTAAAAATTCAAATAAGATTCAATAGGGCCGCCTTCAAATCCGGTATTCCTAAAAGAGTGATGGACGAAATTTTATATATTGAATGATTTGACAAAACTTGCCTCAGCAGTTTTTCAGCCTTTTCCAAATCCGCATTTGGATGGTCTATTTTGGTGATGACACCAATAGGAATCAACGGAAATCCCTGCGCAAAATTCGGCGGCAGGAACTGCTCATGGCGAGTTGCGTCTTGAATGATTAGGAGAATCCGCGCTTCCAATGCTGTCGCGATTAAAGAACGGTAAAACAAAGGATTTTCACTATACTCCCCAGGTGTGTCAATGATCCAATCCATATAGTTTAGTGCCTGTGTTTTGACAGCGGGTGTCGGGTCCTCAAGCAGTCGTTTGGTTAACGTAGATTTTCCTGACCCAATAGGACCAATTAACATCACTTTCCCTTTTTTCATGACCTAGTGATCTCCGCAGGCTCAAATTTCAAATGCCTGCTCAGGAATTGATTGATAGCTTGGATGGCCATTTCTACATTAGAGACCGTTCCGCAGATGACAAGCGACCCGGTAAAGCGGTCCAAATACCCAATCTCGACATCTGCTGCTTTGGTAGCAATATCAGCCGCAATGATGGCGGTCTCCGTTGGAGTCAATGTCAAAATTCCAATCGCCCCCGCTTGACCAATTCCAAGCTTTGTATATAAAGCTTCATCAGGATTGGCTATAATGTGTGCCAATGTCAGCTGCTTCCCCGGTACATATTCCTGAATGACGCGCTGCTTTTTCTCCATCCATCTTCACACCTTTAAACGCTATTCTTCCCCTTCTCCTACCTCAAGGGAATCGACAATTCCAACCACCACTGCATCGATCGGGGCATTTTTTGAAAAAATAGCCCTTGCCGGACTGCCCCGTGAAACAATTACACGTTCACCGCGGCCGGCTCCAATTCGATCAGCAGCAATAATCGGAGCCCCTGCCGGCTCCCCTTTCCAGTTGATAGGCTCAATGATCAGCAGCTTCAGTTGGCTCATGCCATCCTCCTTTTGAGTAGCCCAAATGCTGCCCATGACCTTCCCAAGAATCATCCATCCGCCCCCTCTTCAATGACTTTTACCCCTTTTTCCTTCAGAAAATCCTTTGCCAACGGTGTCAGGATCGTCCCTTTCCTAATATTCAATGTCTTCGAGATTCCCAGATTCCCAGCAAGCCATTCCACTGTTAACACCTTTCCTATAAAGGTCCCCCCGGATTGTTGGTCCTTTTTTTCTTGGAAAAACAAACTAATAATTTCTTTATGCATATAGGATTGCTTGAAAAAACGAATACCAAGGTTGGTGAGTTCCTGCTTATAGGACTCAAATCGTTTCTTTAGTGGGAGCGGTAAATCTAGCGTTTTTAGGGTACAGCGGTCGGCCCGTTTGATACCGGGAGAATCACCGCCAACGATGACCGGTTTCTGGAGAACGAGGGCCGCAAAGATAATTTCCGATTTCACAGAACCCTTTAATCCATGACAGACACGGGCGGCGTTATCCAAGTCGATTTCCGGGATGACAATGGCATCATAATCCTTTGGCAGCTCAATCGGTGCTTTGGCATACTCGTCCGCTGCTACTACCTGCCCTGCTCCGGTGGCTTGGATATAGCTGCCCCCAAGCCATCCTGATGTCTCACCGTCAAGTAACAGAAAATCATAATCTATCGGATGTTTTTTTAGGACCATCAATTGGTCAACAAAGGGCTCGTGCGCTGAACTGTCACAAAATACAAACAGGACTTTTATTCTAGGAGTCTCTTGTTCGATAAGTTCACGAGTAATCCGTTCTACCAATTTCTGCAGCTGTCCTTTATCCATTTTTAACACTCCCAACCGCCATTTACGTTATGCTTTGCCCTTCCAGTTTCGGGAGAATCAGTTCAATATCGGAGTGTGGCCTTGGTATCACATGGACGGAAATAAGTTCTCCCACCTTGGACGCTGCGGCTGCCCCGGCTTCTGTAGCAGCCTTGACAGCACCAACATCACCGCGGACCAATACCGTTACAAGCCCGCCCCCGACCTGAACCTTCCCTACCAAACTAACATCCGCGGCTTTCACCATCGCATCCGCAGCCTCAACCGCTCCCACCAATCCCTTTGTTTCAATCATTCCTAATGCCGACGTTTCTCGTCCCATTTTTGGAACCTCCTTCATTTTTTTAACCATCTCTCCTAAAACATCTTATGTGGATACTGAGCTATTTTTTGAATTGTGTCCGCAAAGACTTCCGCTGCTGCTTTACAGGAGGATTGGCTTCCCGTCAGAAGCCCCCCGCCAAAGTTGGTTTCTGTCGGCGGGCCATAAAAAACGCAAATCCTTACGTCTGCAGCCTTCAACGCTGCATCCAGCCCCACCATCGCCTCAAGCGGAGGAGCAATTAAATACGCTAGTGATTCCCCCGTTTCAATCCCGGCTAAACTCGATAAAAACGAACCCGTTCGAGAAATGGTATGGGCAAAGTAGGCATGATTCCCAGCCTCGTCCACCGCATAAAAAGCCGGACCCTCATTGATCATCCTTACAGCTACCTCCAAGCCGCTCTTCACTTCAGATGGTGTAGCCCCTCCTAAAATTCCAATAAACTCTCCCGATAATGGACCTGAAGCATGTGCGGCCCCGGCATAAAAAGACTTTGCATATACGACTTCCACTGCGGCCATTTTCGTGGCCTCATCAATCGCAGTATAGCCGACATCATCACTCGTGCTGGTAACCAGCCCCAAACTTTTGACGTGGTCCGGAACCTTCAATGCCTCTCTTAATCCCTCATCAACATTTGGTATCAGCTGACTTGCCAAGGCTTGGGCAGGTAATCTTTGTAGCCTCATGAGTTCCACTCCCTATTAGCAAAAAGGGTGCCCTGATGGCAGTATGACACTTCATCTAAGGCACCGATGTCAATCTCTATTCAATTTGCTAGGTTACTACATCCTATTATTCTTAATTCAATTTATGCAAAAATTCCTAATTTAGAATTTCCTTGATCATTTGATATATAAAAAGACCTTCAAAAAAAGGAAATGAAAGGAATTAACAGAATAAATAGATTAGAGGGAATCATCCTTATCAAAATTTAAAAAAGGTGGTTTACAATGGTTAATGATTTTCGTTTTTCACATCGCCTGAAGGTCCGCTATTCTGAAATTGACGGTCAGAAGATTGTTTTTAACGCTCACTATATGACTTATATAGATGTTGCTGTTACTGAATATTTCCATGAGGGATTGAAGTTAGACTTTGAAGAGGCCGATTTTGATTTTGTTCTGGCAAAATCTACTTTGGAGTTTAAAAAGTCGGCAGAATTGAATGACTGGCTGAACATTTGGTGTAAAATGTCCAAGATAGGTAACACGAGTATGACCCTGAATTGCATGATTACTAGAGATGGTGAAACAGACCCAATTCTTTTAGCCGAAATTATTTACGTCAGCTATGATGCTAAAACAAAAACAACCCGGCCAGTGCCAGCTCTAGTTCGCAGTCGAATTGAAGAATTTGAGAACGGCTTATTGACCCCGTAATTATTGAGATAAATAACTAGTATGCACAAATAAAGGCGGCCGTCTTTTTAAGGGGCCGCCTTTTACTTCGTAATAATACTATTTTTTTAAAAAAATCCGATTCGGTGCAAGGAAATAAAGACATTGCTGGCCAACCGCTTCTCTAGTCAGTTCCTCCCATGCTCCCTTATAAAAGGCCAGCTGGCTGCTATAAAAGTCACGAAGTTTTTCATAATCCTCCTCGTGGACAGCCCGGTCTGTCTTATAATCGACAATGGTCCATTTGTTATTCCTTTTATAAATAAGGTCAATGACCCCTTTTACATAGAAAGGATGCTTGTCCTTTGGACCCGCGGTAATCTGTGAATAAAGCGGGTGACCTTTAACCACTTTAAAGGTAAATGGCACTTCCGTAAGAACCTCATCTGCCGTCCGCAGCTCGTCCCAAAGGGAAGAATTTTTAAATTGGTCTAAATAGGCCGTGACTTCCGTCTCTTTTTCTTCATCCAATCCATGTTTGCTTAACGCAATTTTTATATAATCCGCAACATCATAACCCTGGACCGCTTTTTCAAAAACATCATGAACAACCGTGCCCCATTCCTTGCCGCCTCCAGATTCTCGCTCAATCGTCAGTTCTGAATAATCCTTGTCCTTTGTTGGCGTCCAATGATCGTAGGTCTTCATTTTGCTTGGTTCAAGCCAAGCAAGCTTATTTGAGGTTTTTGCTTGGAATTCACTGAGGGTGATTTCCTTTGGTACAGATTTATTATCCCAGACATCTATTTCAGGAACCTCAAGCTCCTCGATCGCTTCCATCGCAAACAGAATATTCCATGGGTTTTTCTTGTTATTCCCGTTGGCACTGATTATCAAAGCTTTCTCCGCACGGGTGGCGGCCACATAAATTATCCGAAGTTCTTCCTCCGTAAGATACTTTAGCTCCTCCGCTTTATGAATCTCCCACTCCTTGGGAATCGCCGTCTCCCAGGACTGGTAGCCGTTATCCACCCTAAACATGAAGTACCCTTTTGAAGTCAGGTCCTCGCGTTTAATGTGCTTTGATAAAAACGATTCTGGGCTAACCGACTTGGCCGGATGGGCTAAAAAGACAATCGGTGCCTCAAGTCCCTTTGCCTTATGGACATTCATGAGGCGCACGGCATCTGCTTCTTCTTCCAAATTGGCGACAACCGATTTTTCAAAAATCATTTCGGTAAGGGTTTCTATCACCTGCTTATAGGTTGTCTTTCCTCCCGCCTCCTGTTTTCTCAAGGCCTCAAGCATTTGCAGCAGGCTTTTATAGGTTCGTTTGCCATGTTCATGCATTAATAGCAAGGGGTAGAAACCAACATCCTCGATCATTTTTTCAATTGCAGCTGTCGGCGGCAGGTTGCGAATCATTCGTTGATAATAATTTAGTTTCGAAATGGTTGTTTTAAATTTATCCTTAACGGTTGGTGCCAAATCTGCCGGAATATCGGTGTACAGCGAAAAGCGCCCCTTGGCCCGCTTCCATTGATACAATTCATCATCACTGATTCCAAAGAAAATCCCGCGGAGGACGGCAACAAAGCTTACCTCATCTGTCGGATCAAGGAAGGATTTTAAGAGAATCCATAGATCCTGAAACTCTCTCGTTTCACCAAGGATGACCTCGCCGCTGATGCTGACCGGAATGCCGGCATCCTCCAAAACTTTCGCATAAACAGCAACCCCGTCATTATATCTGGTCAGCACCATAAAATCCCGTGCCCGATGTCCTTGCCCGATAAGATTCCGAATCGAAAGCGCAATATTTTCTGCATCCTTATGGATAACTTCCTCTTTCTTAGAAAAATCTGCCGGGACCGTCAACCGCTTTACGCCGGAAAATTCGTTTCCCGAATCTACGTGATAAGAGATCAATGGACGGTATGCCGCTTGGTAATCGGTCTCTACTTCTGGCAGATGATGTTCAAAAACCGTATTTAATTCGGTTGTGACCGAATCTAAGGTACGGAAGTTCGTCGTCAGCTGCAGCACTTCCCCGCCATGCTCCTCAATTAATTGTTTGACACGGTTATAGGTGTCAATATCGGCCCGGCGGAAACGATAGATGGCCTGCTTTGGGTCCCCGACGACAAAGAGTGAGCCCGGTTTTGGCTTGCAGCTTGTCCAGTTTTTCTCATTCGGGTCCTCACTGGTTAAATAGAACATAATCTCTGCTTGCAGGGGATCGGTATCCTGAAATTCATCGACGAGCAGGTAACGGTACTTTCCTTGAAAATAACTGCGGACCTCAGCGTTTTCCTTCAGCAGCCTGGATGTATGCATCATTAGATCCTGAAAATTCAGCAAGGACCGTTCTTTTTTTAGCTGTTCGTATGTCTGAACCGCACCCTTTAGAAAGGCAATAATCTTAGGATGGCAATATTCCTTCCAGGCTTGAATCAGAGGCTTGATTTTCACCGCAAATTCTGATGAGATTTTCTCTTCATAAAATTTGGCATCTTCCTTGGACGGCCAGCGGTTATAGGTTGGCTTTAAATTCTTATCGAACAAAGTAAAAATACCAATGATATCCGTTTCCTTCGGAGAATCTAAAAACCTTTCCCGTTGCACGGCCATCAAAATTGCCTTTTGCAGGGTGTCATAGCCCCTTTCTGGCTCCTGTTCCGGCACGCTTTTCCGTGCTTCCCTTATGATATTCATAAATGTTTGGTAGTCCGCAAACATCTCTGGTTTTGGTACAGATTCTGCGACCCACTCTACATCAGAATATTCCTTAACATCCTTTAGCCATGGAAACAGGTTATCCGTTGAGATACCTAATCGTTCCATTTCTTCAAGCTGACCGGGGGCGTAATCCATCAAGTCTTGGAGATGTTTTTGCCAAGCTTCCTCCAAAACATCGGCATCATCCGACTCCTCAAGTTCCTTAAAGGTTAAGTCCAATTTTGCCTCAATAGGCCGCTCCCTTAGCAGCTTGGCGCAAAAGGAATGAACCGTGCCAAGAAAGCAGCGTTCTATATTTTTCACGGCCTCTCCGAAACGGAATTCCGCATCAAGGTCCGATTCCTTATTCCAAGCCTCTTCTAATTTAGCTTGAAAGCGGACCTTCAGCTCATCTGCAGCTTTCCTAGTAAAGGTAATGGCGACAATCTGGTGAATCTCAGCACTTCCGGTATATATAAGGTTGACCATCCGGTCCACAAGGCTCGTCGTTTTCCCTGAACCGGCGCCTGCTTCCACCAAGAAATTCGTTCCAAGTTCATGCTTTATTTTTTCGCGGGCAGCTTGGTCAAATATCACCTTAGTCATAGGCCCGCACCCCCTTTAACTTCTGGTTAGATTGTTTCATTTCAAGGGTATCTTGATTGTAAAAATGGCGGCGGCAGACAAGCTTAAATTCACAGTACTTGCAATCCTCTATGTCATCCGTCATTTCAAAATGTCCATGTTTAATTACATCAATTAATTTTTCCAAAATATCTAACCCATTGGTTCTGAGGGTGGCATCCTGTTTCCTGGTGAATCGCTCGGCCATCCCCTTTACGGTTGGAAAATAATATGAGCTTTCTTCCACGGCCCCCTCACCAAGCTGAAGATGCTGCTCAATCGCCAAGGCATAAATCATATGCTGAAGCTGACGGCCGCCTTTAAAGGCGCCATTTTTCTTATATCCGTAGGTGCTTCCTGTTTTGTAGTCAATGATGTGGTAGGTTCCGTCACTTGACCTATCCACACGGTCAATGATACCAGAAATCCTTAATTCTCCTGAAGGAAGCTTGATGACTGCAGGTTCTTTCCCGCCTATTCCAAAGGAATATTCAAAGTCAATCGCCTCATACTCTTCGCTATGGCGCTCCTCTTCCTTAAGAAAAATTTTGCAGCACTCCAGAATATCATTCATTTCCCTTAAAAAAATGCGTTCATTTGGCGGCGGCAACACTTCCTTTTGCTGCTCGACTAAACTAGTTGCTAAAGCAATGAGCTTGTCTAAATGAAGCGCATATGAAGGCTTAGCATTTTCCTTTTTTAACTGCTTATAAAAATTTTCAAAAATGCTGTGCAGAAGACTTCCCCTCAAGGCAGGATCGAGCCATTTGTTGGCATTAAACGAAATTTCCTCAATTGGCTTGACGCGCAGCACTTCTTTTAAGAAATAAGAATATGGACACTTGGCAAGCGTTTCAAGTTTTCCGGCGCTCATCTTTTTCTTCTGATTAAGGAGTGGGTCATCTTCGTTCGTGTCAATCTGAACAAGACCGTCAAATTCAGAAAAACCACTTGAATTCCGCCTGATTTCCGCCTCCACCCCGTGCTCTAAATTCGCAAAATGACCAAGAATTCCCTTAGTCAATTTGGCAGGCTGATTATCGGCTAATTTTTCATTCCAGTAATCTTTATCATCCAAAATATCGCCTGCAATGATGGAGGTTGGAAGTAATTTCAATGCTTTAAAGTCTGCAGTTTGATCTCCGGTCATAAGGCGATAACATTGCAGGACCACAAATGCTGGATTCATGACACGGTTATCATTGATATCAAAATGACAATAGCTGACTGTTACGGTTCCGGCAGATTGTGCCATTACCTGCAATAATGTATATAAATTGATCTGGCCCTTTTCGCTCCGCAGCGGCAGGCTGCTGCTTAGTTTTCTCCGTTCCAAATCTAAGAGCAGCGGGTCCTCACCGGCATTACCTGGAAACTTTTTATTATCGAGACCGACAAAAAACACGTTTTTGCGATTATTATAAATTCCTTTTTTATAGGAGGTTACATGAAGATGCCCCGGTTTCGATCGTGATTGCTGAACCCGAAGCGACAGCAGCAAGTCCTTCACCTTTTCAATTACGTCATATTTAGGCAAGGCTTCTTCTGCGAATGGAATAATTTTTTCAATCCCCTCAAGCAATGCAGTTTTGCTAATCTCATCCAAGCCTGAGCTGGTTTTGCTGAAATTTTTTAAAATATAAGCAATACCTGTTAAGCATTTTTTATAGTTAATTGTTAAATCAAAGGCCGGCAGCTTTTTGAAAATGGAAGAGAACCACTGCTTTAACCATGAAAATTCCTTTAATCGAGTTTCATAGTATGGGTCTTCAGAGTTTAAATTTTCAATTTCCGCCACTAGACACGCCCCATACCTCTCCTCTGACCAACCAATCTGTAAATCCCTTAAAATCCTGGCCATTCTTGTTTTTGACGGGGCCTCATCATCCAATTCGAGGAGCCCTTCATTTAACAAATCAAGAAATGCTTGCACACTATAATTCGACTGAATCCATTCCAGCAGACCTGAAACTAGACGGCCGGGACGGCTGAAGGAAATCGGCAGCCCTTCCCCGTAAGTAACCGGAATGTCTATTCGCTGGGACAAATGATAAAAAAGGGTAACATAGGAATCAGCGCTAGTATAGTAGATGACATTTTCATCAAGCGATGATTTGGACTTTTTTATCTGCTCCAGAATTTGTTTCACTTCCAGTTCTTCAGTTTTGGCGGTGAAAATATGCAAATCAGGCTTACCGCCTACCTGATCCTGTTGATAAAGATAGCTGAGTGGTGCGGGCTCACCCCAGCGAACAGAACTCAAGCTAGTCCGCTCAGGTAAATCGATGCCAAAAACGAGTGCCAGTGGAAGTTTAGCAGTGTTTTCAGGCAGAATTTTTTCAAGAAGTTGTTCTTCGAGTTGTGAAAGTTGTAAATTAGACTGCAGAATAAACAATTTCTTTTCATCAATTAGGGCATATTCCATTGCTTGAGTTAACAGGTCAGCTCTGTCGATGAGTGTATTCGCTTGCAAAAGCTCTTCATACCCTGCAAGTATTTCAGCCATGTCCGCGGCTTTGTCCGGTGCCACAAAGGCATTCGCGTTCAAATTCTCTTTGGTATAACCGGTAAGCCGCAATGTTTGAATGGCCGAGTAAATGGCATGGCTGAAGGACGGGGTAATCTCCATTCCTGAAAAATAATGGAGAGCCCCCTGTTCCTTTAATCTTTTAAGCAGTGTATACGTAATATGAACCCCAACCGTCTGGTCGAGCAATTCCGTAGGCTGGCCTGCATTCAATTCAACAATGCTCTTGGCCAGATCCAAAACAGTTCGATATTTAAGATTAACCGCCTGAAAGTCTTTTTTTATGAAGGCTTCGTTTATTTGTTCGCCAATTGTATGAGAATCGACAATGACAATTTTCTCGCGAAAGGGATCTCTCATACAAATTTCATTAAGTTCATTTACTAAAGATTCCATAAAAAAATCTCCTTGTATCAATTTACAATTAGTTACATTTTTATTATCTCACATTTCCTTCCAAATGGTTTACCATTTTTGGTAAAACTAAAAAGAGGCGGGCTTTAAGACCTTCCTCTATTCATAGGTTTGATTCATTTTTTGAATTTCCGCTTTTATTTCTTCCACTAAATCCCGAGGCTCAAGCACCTTTACATCACTTCCCCAGTTAAGCAGCCAGCGGACAAGACCTTCGCTTCTGTTTGCTTTTACCCTAAGCCAGCCAAAAGCTTCATCAATTTTTTTCATATCGGCACCAAGCCCAAAGTAATCGATCATGACATTCACCAAGGACTGTTTAAACTTCAGTGTAATCCACTGTTCTTTGCCAGCGTACATATTAAAGGATTTGTTAATGTAATCAGAGATATTGATATCAGCCTTAAGGAAAAAATCCTCCGTGCATTGGACGTTCCGCATCCGGTCTACCCTGAAATGGCGGAACTTCTCCTCACCGTTTAAGATCCCTATCAAATAGTAATAATCATTTTTCCAAATGAGTGCGTGCGGGCTGACCTCATAAAATTCACCATTGCGCTGGAGGACAAAATTTTTATCAATATCGAATTTACCATATTGAAACTTAATTTTTAAACTTTCATTAATTGCGATTTGAATTTGGTCAATTTCATACCGCAGCTGCTGGTAGGTACTGCGAATCGAACTTTCATAATGTGTCGGATTCGGAAGCTTGGCTGCAAGATGCTTGCTGGTCAGACCCTTCACCTTTTCTATCAACTGTTCTGCCTCTTTTTTTGTAATAAAACGTGCTGAAAGGATAGCGTTTATTAAAAGTCTCAATTCGTACTGCTCGAACCGCTTATTTTTATGACTGTAATATTTCTTCCCAGCTGCTCCCCTGGTAACAAAAATTTCGAAACGCTGGTTAGTTAAATCCTCGATGTCACGAAGAATGGCACGCTGTTCAAATTCAAAACCCGGTCCAAACTCCTGACGAAGTCTTTCAATTATTTCTCCCATTGAAAGCTCATTCGTTTCATCTGTTTCATTAAATAAAATTTCCCGCAACTTAAGCAGACGCTCTCCGCTTGGAGGCTTAGTCATCTAAAATCACCTTTCTTAAAAAAATTCCTTCTACCAGAATTCTACGTTAGTACTCATTTTACCTTCATGAAATATATTTTGGAAACTCGGACATAATAACCTCGATTAAACTTGAAAGGATGGGATGTTTGATGTCGTTAGAATGGTTTGACCGAGTTTGCAGTGAATTACAGGATCATCTTGAATCGATTTGTGAAGAATACGATCAAGCTGGCCACATGAAGATTGAGAGAGCTGCCAAGCATCCTAGGGTTGAGTTTTTTGTGGAGACCGCAGATGTTGATACTGAGGAACTAGACCGAGATTACTTTTGTACGCTGTTTTTTGACCCGCAAAACGAAGAATTTTATATTGACAGTTACGATGTTGACAGTGGTCATACTGCAAAAATCATTCTTTCAGACATTGAGGAGATTGTCGATGAGGTACATGAAAGTCTCCATGATTACATAAACGGCGAGGACCATTATACCGATGATGGGGTTTATCTTCAATCTGATGATGAATATTGTGAAGACGATGAAATTGAAATGGCGGATGATGACGAGGAGTATTTTGAAGGCGCACAAATAAACCGCGATGAAATTTTTGAAGAAATTGACGTTGAATGGTCCACCCCAGAGGTAACGGCCTTCAAGCATGAGGATGAAGTGGAAGTAACTTATCAGTTTGGCGTTGTTCAGGAAACCGGTGACGGTGTACTGAAGAGGGTCAACCGAATTTGGACGACCGAGGACGAGTTAATCAAGGATGAATCGCATTTTATTTTCAGTAAAGAAGAGGCGAGCACGATTATCGCGATGATTGCGAGCCATATGGATCAGTTAAGCGAATTTGATTTTTAAATAAGGAAAAGGGTGCTTTTTTAACGAGCACCCCTTTTTCATTCAACTGTATAATCAATCTGAATTAAATCCCATGGAGTAATAATGCCAAGCGGCTTTTCACCTGCATTTCCATTTTCCGTGATCACGACTGCTTCTAATTTATTCTTCTTTTTATGAGCCTTTTCAAAAATGTTTTCCACCTCGAATATATTAATCTCTTTTGAAATGAACTCTATTGACTGTTTCTTTTCAACCTTCATAATATCTGCAATCCGAACATCCGCCAGATTGACGATGCCGCTTTCCATATGCTCCGCCATCCATTTCATGATAGAGCCAGCGGTCAAAAGGCCGATGCACTTTTGATTTTTATAAATCGGAAACTTCGAATATCCATGCTGTTTAATGGCAGCAGTTACCTTTAAAATACTATCGTTTTCATCAAAGAAAACAACGTTCTTGGTTGCAATCGTAGGGGCGTAATTCGGCCTGCTTAAGATATTGGCGATTTTTTCGATATGATGGACCACTTTAGCATTGGGTTCTGCAATATAGAAGCCCACTGCCATCTTTTCGTGTACAATAGCATTCCGAAGTCTGGCATATTGCTCCAAATCCTTTTTAAAGGTTTCTATGACTTGATACTTTTTTGCTCCTACCTTCACTAATACAACAAATCTTTCATCATTGATCTGGACAATATCCCGAAGTGCATCATGGACCTGATTAAAGGCGACCTCGAAGCGCTCGGACAGAAGCTGATCCTGTTTATTTGCCGGTTTCATTGTTCTCTCCCATGTGAATGCTTTTTCTCTATTATACATTTTTTCATGGGTGGGAAATCAATTGAAAATACTTGTTAATAACTCCACCAAGCTTTATGTTAGATTTAACACAGTTGGAAAAATCTATTCCCTTTTCCATGTTTAGTGTAATATTGTTTGGATACTACATATTCTAAGGAGCCGATATGCGAACAATTACTCTATCAAATGGTCAAACAGTAGAAGTAGAATGTTTAAGCTGTGCCTTAACTAGCGGACTAATCCATCCGGATGGCGGGGTCATAATCGAAACAGACCATTTTCATGCCCATCAGGATGTCGCCTATCCCATTGAAGGCTTGGTTATCTTGGCTTCGAAGCGACATATTAAATGCTTTGATGAACTGACAGATACAGAAAAACACGATTATATTAATCTACTAACAAAAATCAGAAAAGCCCAAAGAGAAACGCTTGGTATTGAGTATGTTTATTACTTTTACAACGAGGACACTAGCCACCATTTTCACACCTGGCTTGTCCCCCGCTATGAATGGATGTATGATTTTGGCCGTTCGATAGAGTCCGTGAGACCGGTGCTGCTTCATGCCCGGAACAATATGATTGACGAAGAGAATAGACGAAAGGTATTTGCAGCGATTAAAGCATTAAAAAATGAATTAAATTAATATTTTCATGAAGCAAAATGATTTAAAATGAAATAAAAGACTTATAATAGGTGGGAGTTTAATTGGCTAATAAATATTGCCCAATTTGCGGGGAAGCTAACGGATGTATGTCAGGTGCAGGAGAACATGGAAATTGCTGGTGTGATGCCGAGAAATTTCCAAACGAAATCTTAGAATTAGTTCCTTCCGAAAGCATAAGAAGAGATTGCATTTGCAAAAAATGTTTAGATAAATTTCGGAAAGAGCAATTAAGCAGAAATACGATTAAGAAGTGATATTAAAGGGCAGTGAATCATTACAGTCACTGCCCATTTATTTTATTGGTTAGCCAATATTTTCACAAACTCATCTTCCAGTTTCTTTCCTTTTTCTTCATCCAGCAGATTGTTTAAAATGATTGAAAAAATTAATGTTTGACCGTTTTTTGTTGTTACATAGCCGGATAAAGAACTAACAGTGGAAAGAGTCCCAGTCTTTGCTTTTACCCTTCCTTGAACATCTGCGGTTTTCATCCGATAGCGAAGCGACCCGCCAGCCATTTTTTCAGGAACACCACTTACCGGTAATGAATTTTGATATGAAGAGAACCACGTTTCCTTTTGTACGACGAAAAGCAGTTTGGAAATTTCGTTTGCTGGAATTAAATCAACATGGGAGACGCCTGATCCGTCACGGATGACCATCGTTTTCGAATTTAACCCAAACTTCACCATTTCCAAATTCAAAACCTCAAGCCCCTTTTCCCAAGAGCCTTCACCGAGAACAACCTTTCCCATTTCCTTTACCAACATCTCAGCATGAACATTGTTGCTGAGCTTCATAAAGGGAACAAGTAGTTCTGACAATGGCATTGATTTGTGGGTAATAATTAGTATAGCATTGTCAGGTACTTTACCTGTCTTGATTTTCCCGGAAACTTTAATACCTTGTTCTTCTAATGATTGTTTAAAAAGCGCCAATGCATACCGCGTCGGTTCCCAAACGCCCACCCACTCTTTGACTGCTTTTGTTTTTATTGGGACAGTGCCTTCAATGGTTATCGTATTTTTTGCATGTTTCCGTTTGATGGTAATGTCTTTTTTATCATTTTCTCCAACCGTTACAGCATGATTGACTATTTTTACATAGCTGGTTTCCGGAGTAATTTTTACCTTCGGCTTTTCTCCTGCTTTGGAGCTTGGTGTCACGATAACTTCTACTGAACCTGAATCGTAGTCTGTAGTTGGTGATGCTGTCAGTGCTGAAATCTGTGCACCGTAATAAGTCGTTTCATCACTCCATGGCAGGTCAAGGGGGTATCGGACATCATCGAAGTGGGAATCATCACCTATTAGGTTTCCTTTTATCTTTGTGATACCATTCTTTCGTATTTCTTTAGCCAGGTTGTCAAAATTCTCTTTCATCAAGGTAGGGTCACCTTTTCCCTTTATATAAAGGTTCCCAGCAAGTGTTTTCTTTTTTACGGAACCATCAATATGTATTTCGGTTGGGAAGGTATAGTCTTCTCCTAAAACTTTCAGAGCTGCTGCTGCTGTAAGTAGCTTCATATTGGAGGCAGGTCGGAGCCGCACATCTCCATTATATTCATAAATCATCTTCCCATCTTCTGCTGACCGGATACTAATTCCGGCAATTGCCCCTTGCATCGTAAGGGAACTGCTCAATAGCTCATTAATCTGACTTTCTATTACTACAGACCTCCTTTCCGCAATAACCCTATCTTGCGCTATGTAATTAATAGTGGAAAATAAAATTATGAAGGAAAAAAGAATTCTTTCGAACAATAAATTTCCATCCTTTCTTTTTTCCTTAGAGTTTGTCCAAAACCTCCAAAAAATAGATGTACAGGCAAACTGGACAAAACTATTAAGTTTTTATAATAGCTATATGATCCCTTATATAAGCCCAATTTTGTGGAAATGGGAGGGTGATTTGCCAAAATGTCGTTCCAGCTAATTGATAAATATCAAGCAATCGATACTTTTCAATCAAGCTCCTGATATCTTCAAACCAGACAATACGTTCTTCCACACCACGCCAATAGCGGTACCAGGGCGATTTCGCAAAAAGGTCAATTTGAATGGGGGAACCAGTTGAAATTGCCCGATTTTGGGCCGCAAGAACTGACATAGCTTTTGTGGCATTCGTCCTTACTGCTTTATCATATCCATACAATGCAATAGCCATTTGCAATTTTCGTGGGGGTATTTGGGTGATGGAATACTGAATGACCTGCTCCAACCATGTTATAGGGGCAATAGGATCCGGCGGTCCGCCGGGATATCCGTAATCAATTGTCATGACTGCTACCATATCGGCCACCCGTCCGATTGCCGCATAGTCATAAGCACCAATAATCCTATTGGTAGGGATATCCTCTGTTTTTGCATGAACATTCACGTGTAAAACAAGGTCCCCTAATCCCCTTTTTAATTCGGTTAAAAATGAAATAAAATCTCTCCTTCTTTCCGGAGGAATAAATTCAAAATCAATGCTCACTCCTCCATATCCCCGCTGCCTCGCAAGGTTGAGAATGCTGGCTACCAAATTTCTCCGAAATTGTTGGTTTTCGAGGATCCTTCCCGCAAGATCGGGACTAAAGCCGGCACTTGTAAAATTTCGGATCATTAATAACGGTTTTATGTTTAATTGTTTACTTCTGGCTACTAGTGCTGCATCCTCTAATTCCCTATATGCAAATCCTTCGTCAGTAAAGGAATAAGCAACAATAGCAAGGTAACTAAGCTGACCGGCAACCGAGTTTAAGGCAGTTAAATTAGCACTTTCAGAAGAAGGAACTATAAATCCGAGCGCAGCCATTTGTAATTTAAGCGGAGAAGGAATGTGAATAATTTGACCGATACGAAGTTGGTTGGGGTGGATGCCTGGGTTTGCAGCTAAAATAGAGGCAGGGTCCGTATGAAATTGAAAAGCCAAATTCCCAATTTGGTCACCCGCTTTAATTCGATAGAATCTAATATGAGGAAGGTTATCTGGCAGGTAGAGGGCTAGGCCTGGAACAACGACGGATGCGGATACCAGCCCATTAAGATTGAGAATGGATTCAATTGGAACATTATACTTGTTTGAAATTGCCCATAAATCTTCCCCGGTTTGAACCACATGAACAGTCATAAATCCCCCTCCTTTCTAACATCATATGGGCAATTTAGCTTAAAATACTAATATCGGCAAAATAAACGCCCTATTTTTAATGCTAACATCCTTTCTTGCCTCTTCCTCCTAGGGCAAATAAAAAAGGCCCCAAACCAGGCCTTTAAAATTAAAACTCATCCTCATCATGCCAATATTTTTTAAACCGCGCACGGTAACAGGCATCACAGGTTGGAAATGGATGGTCCCAGGCAAGTCTTTTGCCGCAATTCTTGCACTTTTTCACAAATTTCTTGATGTCAGTTTTCAACCTTTCCTGGACCTTGTCACTGATTTCTTCACGCAGACGTTCCCAATAGCTAGCTTCGGTCCGCTCACCCAACCGGTATAAAAATAACAAATGCAGACCGATTGCCTTATAGCTTAATTCCAGTTCCTCCAGACTGCCTTCCTTTACAATTGGTTCCGGAAGCTCCCTTCCCTGAACAATTGCATACATTGTATCTTCCCACTGCTTCACAAGCGCTTGTTCATTTTTGGAAAAGGGCAGATGCAAAAAGCTGTACAAGTCTGTCAGTGTCAATCGCGCTTCGATTTCACTCCCGGCAATTTTTCTGTATAGTGACCGCTCCTCTGACAAGGAAGCCTTCTTTGTCCCTTTTGGGCTTTCAAATTTTTCCCACAGTGCAAAGAATGTATCCAAATCATGATAATAGCGTTGGAAACGTTCAAATACTGACGACGTGGGAGCGATAGCAAACGTCTGGACCGGCCGATCCTCCTGCAAGAGTAAATTCTTCATTTTTTTAATATCATTAGTAAAGGCCACCTTACCGACATCATAAATCCCCTTTCGTCCGGCACGGCCCGCTATTTGCTTCACTTCCTGAGAATTTAAAAGCCTTCTTCTCGTTCCATCAAATTTTTCATTTTCGAGAAAAACAATCCGTCGAATCGGCAGGTTCAAGCCCATCCCGATGGCATCCGTCGCGACAATCACCTTTGTTTTTCCTTCATTAAAAAGGTGAATTTGCTTCTTGCGTGTTTCCGGTGGCATGCTGCCATATATCATGCTGACTGAATGGCCGTCATTTTGCAGCCGAGATGCCATTTCCAATACCCGTCTTCTTGAAAAACAAATAAGGGCATCCCCTTTTTTAATATGTTTAATATGGAATTCCTTCGATTCCACCTCAAGAGGGGTATCGCGGCTATATTCATTAATCGTGATATCGGAATCACCTAAAAGCTCAAGCAGCATTTCCTTCGAATTGCGGCTGCCAATAATATGGACTTCCTCCGCATTTGCTTTGGTGATGGCCTTATACCAAGAAAAGCCTCGGTCCTTATCGGTTATCATCTGAGCTTCATCAATCACGACGACTTCGTAATATTCCTTTTCATGAAACATTTCAACCGTACAGGAAATATGGCCAGCTCCAAGGACAACCTTCTCTTCTTCTCCTGTTTTCAGATTACACGGTGTGCCTTCAGCATTTAATTTATCAAATACCTCAAGTGCCAAAAGTCTTAATGGTGCTAAATACAAGCCGCTCTCAGCATGCTTTATCCTCTCTAAGGCATGATGTGTTTTGCCTGTGTTAGTATCGCCAATATGCAGGACATAGCGGATGTGACGTAAGTTAAGGGAAGGGTCATATTCCGTACCGAAAATATCCCTCATAATCCGTTCTTCCTCGGACCTTTTCCGCTCCAGCTCTGCCAATTCTTCTGCCCGTTTTCGTTCTCTTTCCTCTAAATCTTGATCAAGCAGCTTCCGGTGAACTTCTTCATCAAATGGGATATCAACAAGCTTCAATAAGTCGGCAACGTATTCTTCTTGGATGTCCTCTAAATAATAACCAATTACATCATAAATCACATTAATCATACATTCTTTAACGAATGCTGCTGTGAGCGGCTTAGTAAAAGTCTCATTAAACCTATCTTTCAAATCCTTAGGCAATTCCTGTAATACTTTATTAGGCAGTAATTCTGAAAGATAATCCGAAATCAAGCTTTCATATACATAGTAGTATGTCTCGTATTCAAAATAGCTTCGCCCCCACTCGTGAGGAGGTTTATGGATATCACCGGTCAATTCTTCGAAAAAATCAGCAACTGTTTGATATGAAAACGAATCAAACGAACCTTCTGAGACTAACTTCTCCTCCAGAGCCACAGGATCTATAGACTGAAATTTTGTACTCGATTCAAAATCAGCTGCTAATTGTTTCGCTGTGAATTGACGTATATATAAGTAGACACGTGTGTATTGTTCTTCGATGATGGCAGCTGCTTCGTCTTCTATTTCTTCACGAAATTCTGCTTTTTCTTCTTCAAGCAGCCTTTCTTGCTCCCTAATAAAGAAGTTTTCTTTTGCCTGCTCAAAGCGGGTTTGCCAATCCTCATCATGTTCTTTAAAGTTTTCTATAACCCAAGTAAGCGTATCGAAAGGTTGATACGTCCTCATTTCATCACGGAACAGCTTATTAATCAGCTTCCGGTCAACACCCTGCACCTCATAATCTCTTTCACTCAAAAATTGCTTCTTTTCATTTTTCGAGACATCGTTCGTTACTTTGTTTAGCCACACATTGATCCAAATTTGTCCAATGTACTGGCCTCTGTCTGCCAAGTATTGCTCAAAAGAAGGCAGGGTTTCACTGTATTCAAAATAACGTTCCATATCCTGCAATACTTTTTGTTTCGTATGTTCAATTGCTTGAGGGTAAATAGCTTCGAGCTTGCTCATATAAATCCCTTCTTTAATATAGATATTTTCTTTCTTTTTGCAAAAATGTTATGTATAATGTTCAGTAAGAAGTGCATATAGTAAAAAAGACCGAGCATGACGACAGGTACTCGCTCGGCCATGCAATAGCTGGTTCCCATCAAGGGGATTCGGCAAAAGAAGGGCAAAAATCCACCGCTTATGCTTGCCGGCTCAAGGGTGGATTATTTTTTTTGGTGAAAAGACAGAATTGTGATAATCAGGCTGGCAAACGAGACAGCTAACATCAAGGCCTGAAATACTGTCAAACAGCATCACCCCCTTTCATTCGGAGATGTGCCGTCCACCCTTGAGAAGTCCTATTCTATTGCAATTTAGATTATACCATTAAAAACCAAAACGAACAAGCGTTCCCTAAATATTATGTAACTCGCAATACTTATCCACTAATTCTTCAATTTGGTCCAATTCCGGAAAATTCCCGGCAAACTGAAATTGGATTTCTTCAATAAACTCATCCCTATTGTAGACGTGAATCGCCCCATTTTGCTGGATTACACTATATTCTGGTACAAACCTAAAGCCGCTTCGTTCAATTGCCCCCATTTTTATAGCCCCTTTAAAGTTTTTTCATAGTATTTGCAAAAACTATATCTCTAAACCCTTTTAAAAAAGCAAGTTTCCTTTTAAAGGATTGTATTTCATAACGGCAGATGACAAAAAAAGAACGGCACCATAAAAAGTGCCGCGCTCTCAATCAACTTATGCAGTTGTATAAACTTCCTCCCGATTTGCTTCATGGCGAATGGTGGCCTGGGCAGCAGCCAAACGTGCTAAAGGCACCCGGTATGGCGAGCAGCTGACATAATCCAAACCAGTCCGGTAACAGAAATCAATTGAGCTTTTCTCTCCGCCATGTTCCCCACAAATGCCTGTTTTTAAGGAAGGTTTTGTTGCACGGCCAAGCTTAACGCCAGTTTCCACAAGCTTGCCAACACCATCCTGGTCAAGAACAGCAAATGGATTCTCTGGCAGTACCTTGTTTTCAATGTATGCCTGCAGGAATTTCCCTTCTGCATCATCACGGCTGTAGCCGAACGTTGTTTGCGTTAAATCATTGGTTCCGAAGGAGAAGAAATCAGCCTCCTCGGCGATTTGGTCTGCAGTAAGCGCAGCACGTGGAATCTCAATCATTGTGCCGATTGTGTAGTTAAAGGCCTTACCCGTTTCTTCCTGAACACGTACAGCAGCATCGACAACCAACTGACGCATTTGCTTCAATTCATTGACGTGACCAACAAGTGGAATCATGATTTCAGGCTGGACTACCAAGCCCTTTTCCGCTACTCTAGCAGCAGCGTAGAAAATCGCCTTTGCCTGCATATCATAAATTTCCGGATGTATCATCCCAAGACGGCAGCCGCGGTGGCCCAACATTGGATTGAACTCATCCAACTGGCGAACCTTTTTCAGAAGCAGTTCTTTTTGCTTTAACTCTTCAGAATCCGGATTGAGAATTTGTAACTTTGTTACTTCTACTAAAAGTTCTTCTTTATTCGGTAAGAATTCATGAAGCGGCGGATCTAACAAACGAATCGTTACTGGTAAACCTTGCATTGCTTCGAAAATCCCTTCAAAGTCACCTTGCTGCATCGGCAAAAGTTCTTCAAGTGCTTCCATTCTCTCGCTATAGGTTTCTGCTAAAATCATTTTTTGAACGATTGGAATCCTCTTTAAATCCATAAACATATGCTCTGTCCGGCACAATCCAATACCACCGGCACCGAATTCAAATGATTTCTTGGCATCCTCGGGATTATCGGCATTGGCACGGACACCTATTTTGCGTTCTTGGTCTGCCCAAGCAAGAAGCTGCTGGAACTCTTCAGATAATTCAGGGTCGATCATTGGGATTTCACCAAGCATAATTTCACCTGTTGAACCATCAACCGTGATAATATCGCCATGTTTAACAACCGTGGCACCCACCATGAATTGTTTTGCTTTCATGTCAATCTTTAAGGCTTCACATCCGCAAATACAAGCTTTCCCCATACCACGAGCAACCACGGCAGCGTGGCTTGTCATTCCACCGCGGCTAGTTAAAATAGCTTGTGCTGCAACCATACCGTGGATGTCATCTGGAGTGGTTTCAGGAGAAACAAGGATAACTTTTTTACCTTCATTTCCTAATTGCTCCGCTTCATCGGCATCAAAAACAACCCGGCCGGTTGCAGCGCCTGGTGATGCCGGCAAGCCTTTAGCTAATATTCTTCTTTCAGCTTTGTCATCGATTCGGCGGTGCAGCAGTTGGTTTAATTGGTCAGGATCAACACGAAGCAGCGCTGTCTTTTTATCGATAATTTCTTCCTCCACCATCTCAACTGCTATGCGGATAGCTGCTTGGGCGGTACGTTTTCCGTTCCGTGTTTGAAGGATGAACAGCTTCCCGCGTTCCACTGTGAATTCAATGTCCTGCATTTCCTTGTAATGCTGCTCAAGGCGATGGCATGTATCCGAAAACTGCTGGTAAACGTCTGGCATTTCGTCCTTAAGGGTGGCAATTGGCTGCGGTGTGCGGATACCGGCAACAACGTCTTCCCCTTGGGCGTTAATTAGGTATTCTCCGTATAGAACTGGCTCCCCAGTAGATGGATTTCTTGTAAAAGCTACACCTGTTCCGGAATCATTACCCATGTTCCCGAACACCATACTTTGAATATTTACAGCTGTACCCAGATGATCAGGAATTTTATTTAAGCGGCGGTAAACAATCGCCCGTTGATTATTCCAAGAATTGAATACAGCATTGATGGCAAGGAAAAGCTGCTCTTTCGGATTTTGCGGGAAGTCCTTACGCGTATGCTTTTTGACAATTTCCTTATAACCAACAATGACTTCCTTCCAGTCTTCAGCAGTCATTTCAGGGTCAGAGGAATACCCCTTATGTTCGCGTGTCTCTTCTAAATATTGTTCAAAATAATAAGTATCAATTTCAAGAACCACGTTGCTGAACATTTGAATGAAACGGCGATAAGAGTCGTAAGCAAATCGTGGATTATTCGTTAATGCAGCCAAACCCACAACAGTTTCGTCATTCATCCCCAGATTTAAAATGGTATCCATCATCCCAGGCATAGAAAAAACTGAACCGGATCGAACAGAAACAAGTAAAGGATTCTGCGGGTCACCGAGTTTTTTGTCCATTTTTTCTTCCAAAAGTCTTAACGCCTCTAATGTCTGTGATTCTACTAAAGCTGGAATGGTTTTATTAGATTCATAGTAAGCATTGCAAGCTTTTGTTGTAAGGGTAAAACCATAAGGAACCGGCAGGCCGATTCTTGTCATTTCTGCTAGATTCGCTCCCTTTCCCCCAAGTAAATCCCGCATATTGCCATGGCCTTCATGAAATAAATAAACGAATTTCCCCATAATTTTATAAGCTCCTCTCTTTTTTCAACACGTCTAAAATTAAACCTGCAGTTTCTTCAATCGCTTTATTCGAAACATTTATAATAGGACAGCCTACGCGTTTCATGATTTTTTCGGCATAATCTAGTTCGTCAAGAATTCTCTGGAAGCTGGCATAATTCGCCTTTGAGCCCAGCCCAAGTGCTTTTAGGCGCTCAGTCCGAATTTCGTTTAATTTATCTGGTGAAATAATTAAACCAATACAATTTTTTCTCGGTATTTTAAAAAGTTCATCTGGCGGAGGCACTTCTGGAACCAACGGGACATTGGCCACTTTAAAACGCTTATGGGCAAGGTACATGGACAGCGGCGTTTTTGAAGTCCGGGACACACCGATTAAAACAATATCGGCCTTCATAATTCCTCTTGGGTCCCGTCCATCATCATATTTCACGGCAAATTCAATCGCCTCGATTTTGCGGAAATATTCTTCGTCTAATTTTCTCATTAGGCCAGGCTGGCGGTGGGGCTGTTTATTAAACCTTGTTGCAAATGCATTCATTAATGGGTTGAGGAGGTCCACTGCCATTATCCCCTCTTCCATGGCACGCTTATCTAAATAATCTTTTAATTCCGGAATGACGATGGTATAGGCAATGATGGAATGGTCCTTTCTTGCCAAAATAATCACATCTTCAATGTCTTCAATGTCCTCTACATATGAGTTTCGGCGAATTTCTACCTGTCCACCATTAAACTGTGTTGCCACCGCTTTTACAACGAGCTCAGCTGTTTCACCAACCGAGTCAGATACTACGTAGACAACTTCCTTTTGTACCAAAATCGCAGCAACTCCCCTTAATCTATTTTTCTTCCATAAATTCTAAATAGGCCCTTGTTATTGTCGTCTTGGTAATTCTCCCTAACAACAAATATGTATTATTTTTATGATCGACTTCCTTTACTACCGGTAAGGAGTCAATATGAAAATTAATCATTTTTTTGGCCGCTTCGAGCAAGGTTTCCTCTGAATTAATCGTGATAATATTAGGCATTCTTGTCATAATGACACTTACGGGCAATTCTTGCAGATTTTTGTTCCCAAGTGCAGCCCTGAGCAAATCCTTTCGGGAAATCACTCCTGCTAAGTTTCCTTCTGTATCCACCGCATAAAGTGTTCCAACATCCTCGAGGAACAACTGAACAATCGCATTATAAACAGAAGTTGATTTTTCAACCACGATTGGATGAGCCTTAAAATCGGATACCTTTTGCTGAATAAACTTCTTCGCCTGACGTTTTACCTCTAATTTGTCATTAAAAAAATACCCTACACGCGGTCTGGCATCCAGACTGCCGGACATGGTCAAGATTGCAAGGTCCGGTCTTAATGCCGCTCTAGTAACAGAGAGTTTCTCTGCAATTTCTTTACCGGTTATCGGGCCATTTTCCTTTACAATCTGCAGAATTTCATCCTGACGCTTGGTGAGTTTAATCATTAGCACCACCTTATTCACAATAAATATGTTATATATATTTAAATGTGCTATACTTATTTGTATATAGTATAGTACATTTAAACAAATTCGGAAACAATAATTTTGCAAATTGATTAACTTTTTAATAAAAAACCCCACCGGCAATCGGCGGGATTCAGAATCACTTTTGACAATTAGGGCAATAAAGGGTTTTTCTCGACGAGATTGTTTCCATAACAATCGTAACCCTGCATCTCTTACACTTCTGTCCTTCAAGTTCAGGCATATTTATTTCCTCTAAAACCTCTTTTCCTTAATGCTTTCCAAAACGTCTAAACTCAAATAAAAAACCGAGTCATTTTGAACTCGGTTTTTGACTGCTATTTATTGTAATGGGCCTAAATGGACTTGAACCATCGACCTCACGCTTATCAGGCGTGCGCTCTAACCAGCTGAGCTATAGGCCCATAATAAAAAGTAATTATCAAAGACGAATTACATTATAACAAGAATTCTTTTACCTGTCGATAAATATCACAATCTTTTTTATTATTTAGCTGATTGGCGCACTGAATGGCAATTTAAGAGAGATTCACTGCGCCAATCGGGCAGCACATTACTTAATCCCTTTCAAGATTACCTTCCATTCTTTTTAATAATTCATATGGACGGACCTTGAAAGCTTCGTAGGGAGCCCTATTTCCCGTCATTGCATCAATCACCCTGGGAATAAATTTGCCTCTTTTAATATAGTGAGAAACATTGGAAGAATCGAGTTTGACGAAGCGAACTTCCTTGGTTTCCTTGGATGTTTTAGGCTCACCGCCTGCATACTTCCCACGAAAAACAATTGAAACAGTATTTCCATTTGAATACACACCCGATACTCCATGCAACTCAACTTGAATGCCTGTTTCCTCTAAAATCTCCCGAACAAGTGCCGTGTCTAAAGTTTCTCCTTCATCAACGCCCCCGCCAGGAAGTTCCCACGTATCTGCTCTCCAATAAGTTTTTACTAATAAAGTTTCTTGGTTCTCGTTTGTAATATACCCACTAACCGTTATAGTCGGTTTTGTTTTTGTATATTCTCCAAATGAAGATAAATAATCTTTTCGAGTATCGATAAAAAATTCGTCTACATTCGAAATGCGGTTTTGTAATTGTTTATACATCTCATCTTTAATAACACGCTCTTCAATTTTTAAATATTCTTCATGATTTGGATACTCCCAAATAATCGTTACCTCAGCTTTCCCTTTTGTCATCCAGCGGCCGATAATTTTTGCTCCACTTTTTATTTTCATTGGAAAAATAAGTTCTTCAAAAATTTCATTGAATTCGCTTACCTTATCAGGAACAAGCAGAAAAACTTCTCTTATATAAAACATTTTTTTCCCCATTTCATTCAGTGTACAAATTAAATTACACCAGTTTACGCGTCTTAATGAAATAGGTTCCATTTGTTAGTTCAATACGTTTGAATTAGCACAAAAAACACCTCCCTGAAAATTATAGGAAGGTGTTCATTCTAAGATTTATAGACAGGGGCAGTAGGAATCGAACCCACACTGAAGGTTTTGGAGACCTTAGTTCTACCTTTAAACTATGCCCCTATAAATGGTGGAGGGGGACGGATTCGAACCGCCGAACCCTGAGGGAGCGGATTTACAGTCCGCCGCGTTTAGCCACTTCGCTACCCCTCCATTATATAATTTTAAAAAAAGTAATAGCGGCGGAGGGGATCGAACCCCCGACCTTACGGGTATGAACCGTACGCTCTAGCCAGCTGAGCTACACCGCCAAAAGCAAATATGAAAATGGTGGAGCCTAGCGGGATCGAACCGCTGACCTCCTGCGTGCAAAGCAGGCGCTCTCCCAGCTGAGCTAAGGCCCCATACATATTATAATCAGGAAAACAGAATCTGAAGTAAGCGATCCTTCGTCCCGAACGTAGTACTCAATCAAGCTAAAGCTAGTTCCCGTTAGAGAAATAATGGTGCCGAGGACCGGAATCGAACCGGTACGGTAGTCACCTACCGCAGGATTTTAAGTCCTGTGCGTCTGCCAGTTCCGCCACCCCGGCATGTTTGGAGCGGAAGACGGGATTCGAACCCGCGACCCCCACCTTGGCAAGGTGGTGTTCTACCACTGAACTACTTCCGCATTTTAATCTCTTTGATGCGGGTGAAGGGACTTGAACCCATACGGTATTACTACCACTAGAACCTGAATCTAGCGCGTCTGCCGATTCCGCCACACCCGCAATATATAATATTGCATATTGGGATTTCATTCCCTCAAAACTAGATAATACAGAAGAAGTTTAGTAAAAACGAGTTGCCATTTTACATTGATGATTGTCTAGCTCCAGCGTCCAGCAACTAGTGTCCTTCGGTCTTTTCCCTACGATAAGTCAACATCGATTCGCTAAAGCTCATCGTGTTTCCTTTAGCTAATCAGAATTTATTACTAAATTCTGAACGCATAAGTTCAACTACACCTCTGTCTGCGCCTAACGGCTTGCCAATCGGCGAGTTTACACTTATCTCAGTCAAAGCCCTCCAGGCCATACGTTGCTAACCGGCCGCTTCCGCTTTTCTGTTTGGTTAAGTCCTCGATCGATTAGTATCAGTCAGCTCCACACGTCACCGCGCTTCCACCTCTGACCTATCAACCTGATCATCTTTCAGGGATCTTACTAGCTTGACGCTATGGGAAATCTCATCTCGAGGGGGGCTTCATGCTTAGATGCTTTCAGCACTTATCCCGTCCGCACATAGCTACCCAGCGATGCCTTTGGCAAGACAACTGGTACACCAGCGGTGCGTCCATCCCGGTCCTCTCGTACTAAGGACAGCTCCTCTCAAATTTCCTGCGCCCACGACGGATAGGGACCGAACTGTCTCACGACGTTCTGAACCCAGCTCGCGTACCGCTTTAATGGGCGAACAGCCCAACCCTTGGGACCGACTACAGCCCCAGGATGCGATGAGCCGACATCGAGGTGCCAAACCTCCCCGTCGATGTGGACTCTTGGGGGAGATAAGCCTGTTATCCCCAGGGTAGCTTTTATCCGTTGAGCGATGGCCCTTCCATGCGGAACCACCGGATCACTAAGCCCGACTTTCGTCCCTGCTCGACTTGTAAGTCTCGCAGTCAAGCTCCCTTGTGCCTTTACACTCTGCGAATGATTTCCAACCATTCTGAGGGAACCTTTGGGCGCCTCCGTTACATTTTAGGAGGCGACCGCCCCAGTCAAACTGCCCACCTGACACTGTCTCCCACCCCGATGAGGGGTGCAGGTTAGAATTTCAATACAGCCAGGGTAGTATCCCACCGACGCCTCCACACAAGCTGGCGCTCATGTCTCTCAGGCTCCTACCTATCCTGTACAAGCTGTACCAAAATTCAATATCAGGCTACAGTAAAGCTCCATGGGGTCTTTCCGTCCTGTCGCGGGTAACCTGCATCTTCACAGGTACTATAATTTCACCGAGTCTCTCGTTGAGACAGTGCCCAGATCGTTACGCCTTTCGTGCGGGTCGGAACTTACCCGACAAGGAATTTCGCTACCTTAGGACCGTTATAGTTACGGCCGCCGTTTACTGGGGCTTCGATTCAGAGCTTCGCTTAGCAGCTAACCCCTCCTCTTAACCTTCCAGCACCGGGCAGGCGTCAGCCCCTATACTTCGCCTTGCGGCTTTGCAGAGACCTGTGTTTTTGCTAAACAGTCGCCTGGGCCTATTCACTGCGGCTCTTCGGGGCTATTCACCCCAAAAAGCACCCCTTCTCCCGAAGTTACGGGGTCATTTTGCCGAGTTCCTTAACGAGAGTTCTCTCGCTCACCTTAGGATTCTCTCCTCGCCTACCTGTGTCGGTTTGCGGTACGGGCACCTTTTATCTCGCTAGAGGCTTTTCTTGGCAGTGTGGAATCAGGAACTTCGGTACTATAATTCCCTCGGCATCACAGCTCAGCCTTAAGGTGAACGGATTTTCCTATTCACCAGCCTAACTGCTTACACGCACATATCCAGCAGTGCGCTTACCCTATCCTCCTGCGTCCCCCATCACTCAAACGATAAAGAGGTGGTACAGGAATATCAACCTGTTGTCCATCGCCTACGCCTTTCGGCCTCGGCTTAGGTCCCGACTAACCCTGAGCGGACGAGCCTTCCTCAGGAAACCTTAGGCATACGGTGGATGAGATTCTCACTCATCTTTCGCTACTCATACCGGCATTCTCACTTCTAAGCGCTCCACCAGTCCTTACGGTCTAGCTTCAACGCCCTTAGAACGCTCTCCTACCGCGGACACCATAAGGTGTCCACCCACAGCTTCGGTGATACGTTTAGCCCCGGTACATTTTCGGCGCAGAGTCACTCGACCAGTGAGCTATTACGCACTCTTTAAATGGTGGCTGCTTCTAAGCCAACATCCTGGTTGTCTAAGCAACTCCACATCCTTTTCCACTTAACGTATACTTTGGGACCTTAGCTGGTGGTCTGGGCTGTTTCCCTTTTGACTACGGATCTTATCACTCGCAGTCTGACTCCCACGGATAAGTCATTGGCATTCGGAGTTTGTCTGAATTCGGTAACCCGATGAGGGCCCCTAGTCCAAACAGTGCTCTACCTCCAAGACTCTAACTACGTGAGGCTAGCCCTAAAGCTATTTCGGAGAGAACCAGCTATCTCCAAGTTCGATTGGAATTTCTCCGCTACCCACACCTCATCCCCGCACTTTTCAACGTGCGTGGGTTCGGGCCTCCATCCAGTGTTACCTGGACTTCACCCTGGACATGGGTAGATCACCTGGTTTCGGGTCTACGACTACATACTATTTCGCCCTATTCAGACTCGCTTTCGCTGCGGCTCCGTCTCTTCAACTTAACCTCGCATGCAATCGTAACTCGCCGGTTCATTCTACAAAAGGCACGCCATCACCCATGAACGGGCTCTGACTACTTGTAGGCACACGGTTTCAGGATCTCTTTCACTCCCCTTCCGGGGTGCTTTTCACCTTTCCCTCACGGTACTGGTTCACTATCGGTCACTAGGGAGTATTTAGCCTTGGGAGATGGTCCTCCCTGCTTCCGACCGGATTTCACGTGTCCGGCCGTACTCAGGATCCACTCGGGAGGGAACGAAGTTTCAACTACAGGGCTTTTACCTTCTATGGCCGGCCTTTCCAGACCGCTTCATCTACCCCGTTCCTTTGTAACTCCATGTTGAGTGTCCTACAACCCCGAAAGGCAAGCCTTTCGGTTTGGGCTGTTCCCGTTTCGCTCGCCGCTACTCAGGGAATCGCGTTTGCTTTCTCTTCCTCCGGGTACTTAGATGTTTCAGTTCCCCGGGTCTGCCTTCAATACCCTATGTATTCAGGTAAAGATACTGTTCCATTACGAACAGTGGGTTTCCCCATTCGGAAATCTCCGGATCGGCGCTTACTTACAGCTCCCCGAAGCATATCGGTGTTAGTCCCGTCCTTCATCGGCTCCTAGTGCCAAGGCATTCACCGTGCGCCCTTTCTAACTTAACCTAAAAGGTTTTTACTCTTAAAAATAAGAGAGAAAAACTAAAATGGCGATTACTCGGTTCTTACTTGGTTACTTCTTCGATACAATTATCTAGTTTTCAAGGAACAAAAAAAGTTCTGAAGGATAATTCCCTCAAAACTAAACAAACAAGAAACAGTCAACTTCTTATCAGTCCATAAGGACTGCATTATCCTTAGAAAGGAGGTGATCCAGCCGCACCTTCCGATACGGCTACCTTGTTACGACTTCACCCCAATCATCTGTCCCACCTTAGGCGGCTGGCTCCTTACGGTTACCCCACCGACTTCGGGTGTTACAAACTCTCGTGGTGTGACGGGCGGTGTGTACAAGGCCCGGGAACGTATTCACCGCGGCATGCTGATCCGCGATTACTAGCGATTCCGGCTTCATGCAGGCGAGTTGCAGCCTGCAATCCGAACTGAGAATGGTTTTATGGGATTGGCTCCACCTCGCGGCTTCGCTGCCCTTTGTACCATCCATTGTAGCACGTGTGTAGCCCAGGTCATAAGGGGCATGATGATTTGACGTCATCCCCACCTTCCTCCGGTTTGTCACCGGCAGTCACCTTAGAGTGCCCAACTGAATGCTGGCAACTAAGATCAAGGGTTGCGCTCGTTGCGGGACTTAACCCAACATCTCACGACACGAGCTGACGACAACCATGCACCACCTGTCACTCTGTCCCCCGAAGGGGAAATTCCTATCTCTAGGAGTGTCAGAGGATGTCAAGACCTGGTAAGGTTCTTCGCGTTGCTTCGAATTAAACCACATGCTCCACCGCTTGTGCGGGCCCCCGTCAATTCCTTTGAGTTTCAGCCTTGCGGCCGTACTCCCCAGGCGGAGTGCTTAATGCGTTAGCTGCAGCACTAAAGGGCGGAAACCCTCTAACACTTAGCACTCATCGTTTACGGCGTGGACTACCAGGGTATCTAATCCTGTTTGCTCCCCACGCTTTCGCGCCTCAGCGTCAGTTACAGACCAGAAAGCCGCCTTCGCCACTGGTGTTCCTCCACATCTCTACGCATTTCACCGCTACACGTGGAATTCCGCTTTCCTCTTCTGCACTCAAGTCCCCCAGTTTCCAATGACCCTCCACGGTTGAGCCGTGGGCTTTCACATCAGACTTAAAGGACCGCCTGCGCGCGCTTTACGCCCAATAATTCCGGACAACGCTTGCCACCTACGTATTACCGCGGCTGCTGGCACGTAGTTAGCCGTGGCTTTCTGGTCAGGTACCGTCAAGGTACCGGCAGTTACTCCGATACTTGTTCTTCCCTGACAACAGAGCTTTACGACCCGAAGGCCTTCATCGCTCACGCGGCGTTGCTCCATCAGACTTTCGTCCATTGTGGAAGATTCCCTACTGCTGCCTCCCGTAGGAGTCTGGGCCGTGTCTCAGTCCCAGTGTGGCCGATCACCCTCTCAGGTCGGCTACGCATCGTTGCCTTGGTGAGCCGTTACCTCACCAACTAGCTAATGCGCCGCGGGCCCATCTGTAAGTGTCAGCCGAAACCGACTTTCAACCTTCCCTCATGCGAGGGAAGAAATTATCCGGTATTAGCTCCGGTTTCCCGAAGTTATCCCAGTCTTACAGGCAGGTTGCCCACGTGTTACTCACCCGTCCGCCGCTAACCACCGGGAGCAAGCTCCCTGTGATTCGCTCGACTTGCATGTATTAGGCACGCCGCCAGCGTTCGTCCTGAGCCAGGATCAAACTCTCCAATAAAGTTGAGTCGATTAGCTCAAAAATGTTACGTTGGCTTCGTTTCAAATGAAACGAATATTATTGTTTGTTGACGTTTTTGTTTGTTTAGTTTTCAAAGAACTATCTACTAATCTATCGATTAGCGGCATTTTTTATATTAACATAATGTCTTCTATTTATCAACCTACATCAAGATAATTTATGAAACAGAACTTTTCTTCCAACTATCTCGCATCAGCGACAATGATTATATTACTACTCAAATTAATGTTCGTCAACTGTTATTTTTAACTATGATAAAAGTTCATTTCAAATAGTATTTTTAAAAACGTTTAGTTTTCTTCAGCTTAGGAAAAAATACTTAAGTAATTTTTCTCAAGGAAGGGGCTGTTAACTTGAATTCCAATCCACTGAAAAAAGAAAATGATAAAGAATTCGTCGATTCTAGCGTTCAAGATCAATTAATCAATTCAACCGATTCAGATAAGACACCAGAATTTGACGAACTCGGAACACCACTTAATGAAATTTGAAATTCAAAACCCTTTGCTAGTGAAGTAGCTCTTCCTGGCAAAGGGTGTTTTTTAGGGTCCTTAACCTTGTTGTATTTCCAGCAACACAGGGCAATGATCACTTCCCATAACATGGGCGTGAATATCGGCATTTTTTATACGCTCACATAAAGTTTGCGAGACGATGAAGTAGTCGATCCGCCATCCGATATTTCTTTCCCTAACTTTATTCATGTATGACCACCACGTATAAGCTCCCTCTTTATCCGGATAGAAATGGCGGAAACTGTCGACAAATCCCGCCTCCAGAAGTGTTGACATTTTAGCGCGTTCTTCGTCTGTAAATCCCGAATTTCCTACATTTGATTTCGGATTCCTTAAATCAATTGCCATGTGGGCAACATTTAAATCGCCGCAAAAGATAACTGGTTTTATCTTATCCAGCTCTTGCAGATGCTGAAGAATCCGCTCCTCCCAATCCAAACGGTACCCTAACCTTGCTAAGTCTCTCTGGGAATTTGGTGTATATACATTGACCAAGAAAAAATCAGGGAATTCTATTGTAAGAATTCGGCCTTCATTTTCATCATCTTCCTGTCCTACTCCATATTTAACTGATAACGGTTCAGCTTTTGTAAAAACAGCCGTACCTGAATAACCTTTCTTAACGGCATAGTTCCAGTATTGATGATAGCCTTCTAACTCCAGACTAATTTGCCCTTCTTGCAATTTCGTTTCCTGAATACAAAAAATATCCGCATCCACTTCTTGAAAATATTCCAAAAAGCCTTTCTTCACACAAGCTCTAAGACCGTTCACATTCCAAGAAACTAGTTTCATTTATTGATCCTACTCCCTTATGACTTTTATTCTTTTTAATAAAGGTCATTGTATCAGCTTTAGGAGACACACGGAAAGAATTTTGTTCAGAAAATAAATGGAAAAAGGCAACGAATCGCTGCCTTTTTTAGGGGATAAATTTCTTTTCAATTAATTGATAGTCAAAAAGCTGTGATACAGGAACAATTTTGATATTCTTCTTTTTAAACTCATCCATCGACTGCAAAATTCCGTTCGAGCAGACTTTCCCAGTCACTCCAACATGGCCGATCGCAATAGCCTTTCTTTTCAACTCTGTCTTTTTTACCAGCAGGTTCATCTGTTTTCGGACATGCGCGGAGGATGTAATATCATCCAGAAAGACATCATTTTTTAATAGAGGAACACCCATTTCGGCTGCAATCTCAGGAAATTTCGATTTGCTGCTAGTGCCACTGTCAACGATATATAGATTTTTTTCTTTGGCTACCTCTACAATCGCGCGGACAATTTTTTCATTTTCCACAGCCAACGAACCCATGTGATTATTTAGCCCAACAGCATACGGAACACTCTTAACAGCCTCTAACACACGTTCTCTTACTTGCTTTGGGGATAGGTCAGCGGTAATGGGTTTAGGTCCAAGCCACGATCGTTTCCCTCTTTTCGGCTCCATCGGCAAATGAATCATGACTTCAAAGCCATTTTTATGAGCTAATTCTGCGTGTTTTTTTGAGTTATCTGTAAAAGGCATGACTGCAGCTGTAATAGGTACATCTCCTTCCAAAAAGTCACTCGCCCCTTTGATGCAGCCCCCAAAGTCATCAATAATAATGGCCGCTTTAAGCTGTTTTGCCTCTGATTCCTTTGCGATCACTTTTGTATTAATAGGCAGAACCAATAGTAAAAGGAGGAAAATCACGAATTTCTTCAATATAAAGACCCCCGTATGTGAGTTATTGAAGATATTTTCCCCTTGTTACACGTTATTAGTCCTAATGAAAAAGAGAGCTGAAAATTCAGCTCTCCCGTTAAAATTATTCTTCATCAAAAACGCGTACTTCTTTCATGGTGTCACCGTTTCTCATTGATCTTACAGCCTCAAGATCAGAAGTTACTTGCCCAAAAACAGTATGGACGCCATTTAAGTGCGGCTGTGATTCATGAACAATAAAGAATTGGCTGCCGCCAGTGTCTCTTCCCGCATGAGCCATGGAAAGTGAACCTGGTACATGCTTATGTGGATTACCTTCTGTTTCACACTTTATAGTGTAGCCGGGACCACCCATTCCTGTTCCTGTAGGGTCCCCCCCTTGAGATACGAAGCCCGGAATTACTCGGTGAAAAATAACCCCATTGTAAAAACCTGAGTTCGCAAGTTTCTCAAAGTTTTCAACTGTCCCCGGCGCTTCGTTTTGAAATAAATCAAACTCGATTTTCGCGCCATTTTCCATCAATATGTATCCTTTTTTAGCCATATATAACACTCCTTATGTAAAAAATCATCTTAATCATACACTTTTCATCAAAGAAAAGAAAGTATTGGCACATTTGCCCATTTATATTTCTTACAGGAGTGTGTTAAAATAATCTCACCCCTTCCGATCATTTCGCTTGTTGCGGGACACTTAACCACTGTACGGACGGAAGGGGCAGCCGAGACTTTGTCTCGGCTTTTTTATTTTTCTTCTTTTTCCAGCCATTGAAAAAATGCCGTTACCACTGATAAAAATAACAGATACCAAAAAAAAGTGTAAATATGCTTCCACTCCACCGTATGCTTAAACAAGCCAAGAACCTCAGCTAATTTTTCTAGAATAGGCATCAATAAGCTGACAAACAGAATTACACCCATCCTACCCCATTTATTCAACCCAGCAATCACATATAAAAAAACGGCCATCAATATCGGAAGCACCACCAGCGTAAACCCGATATTTATGGAAAAAACGGCCGCTAGCGGGCGAAACGTAAACTCATACATTCCCTTCCCTACAAAATAAAGATCCAAATAAGTCCCTATTAATGAGCCGAGCACACCGCCAGCCAACACATGCTTAAAAGTTAATCGTCTTTTTGGCAAGAGCAGCGATTTCGAGCCGTTCAAGTGTTTTACAGTATTCATCCCTTATCTCCCCGTCCATCATTTCCATATCGTCCACTAAATAATCCGCTACACGCCAGTCATCAAACCAATCCCCAAGCTCCGCTTCCGGCTGGCTAACATTTTTCCAAGCATTTTCAAGATTCGGGCTGTAAAATCTTCTCGCTCCCTTCCTAAGCCTGCAAGATTTCAGGCGAAGCGGATAAGCTATGCCGGGTGTCCCCTCATTCACATTATTAAAAAGATGCGGCCAATAATCCTTTCGCGAGCCAGTATGCGGATGCAATTTTGCCCATTCCAAAGCTTGTTTATGAAAATCTTTATTTTTAAAAAGAACGGAATATAACTTTTTCCCAAGTAAAATCCGTTCATGCAGGGATTCAAATTGATGAAGCGTCTGGCCCTTCAGTCCCCCATCCCCATATGGAAAAAGTATATGGTTGAAGGAAAGTACGTCCTGAAGGATAAATTCAAACTTATTTAACACCTCCTTCTGATAAACCGGATTTTGGACCACCCTTTTTTCCAAATAGCTTTGTTCGTTAATAACCATCGCAATACAATGAATATAGCGGTCATGATTTTTCCAGAAATGATTCCAAATCGTTTCCATGAAGGTTGAAACTTTTAAATAAGAGAGCATATAAAACAATGGTTTGCCGCGCCTTAGGCTTTCCTCATAAAGCAGAAATTGGGGATAAACATCCTGAAAAATCAGCCAATTACCCCTCTCTAAAAAAGAAAAAAATGATTTTCTTTCCTTTTTAGAAAGCAGCCTTGTTAAAAATTCCCCTTTTAAGTCGGTCATGTTGTACCCGCCGTTCCGCGATACAGTATGACCCAAAAACGCCCATTGTATATCCGGGTACCGGATATAGAAATCAAGATATGCTTTTGTCCTTGTCACATTATTAAGGTTATGTTTCGCTGTTTCGTTCTTTATATTTTCTAAAAGATTTCGTTCTCTCCCTGTTAATGGAAGCTTGACCGCTGGAGCCCCTTTGCTTTTTTTCTTTAATTCGTCCCGGATGCTTTCAAGCGGTGGTTTGTCACGATTTCTCCAAAAGAACATGGCAAATCCCCCCAATGTGAATGGTCCTTGCACAATAGGAATATGTATAGCCTAAGGAGTTTTACTTGAGAAAGGGGTGACCATGCTGGTGGATATACAAATGGGTATCGATTGGATTATTGACAGGCTTAGAAAAGACCAATCTCCTGATGGCTCCTGGGATTATCCTTTTGATACAGGAATTTCAACGGATGCTTATACCATCATTTTATTACGCACATTGGAGATACATGATGAAGAATTAATCCAAGGTCTTTGCAGACGAATTTTAAGCAAGCAGGAAAAAAACGGGGCTTGGAAGCTTTTTTATGATGAAGGAGAAGGAAATGTTTCGGCTACGCTAGATGCGTACTACGCCCTCCTATTTTCCGGTTATTATTCAAAAGAAGACAAGAATTTGCGGGAAGCTAAAAAATTCATTTTGGCACATGGCGGTCTAAAAGAAGTTAGTACTTATACCAAAATTATGCTAGCTCTAACTGGCCAATACAGGTGGCCTTCGTTTTCACCACTGCCGATTGAAGTTATTCTTTTGCCGACTAACTTCCCGATAAATTTCTATTCCTTTTCTGTGTTTGGGCGTGCTAATTTGACACCGATAATGATTCTTGCCTCCAAGAAGTTATCGATAAAAGCTAAAAATGCCCCCGACTTATCCGACCTGCACATCCACCGGGAGGGAGACGAACAATGGATTCGCTCGGATGAATGGCGCTCGTTGTTATCCTTGATCGAAGAGGGAGTGGAGAATTTAATTGGTATCCCCGAAGAGCTCAAAAAATTAGCACTTGAACGAGCAAAAAAATACATGCTGGACAGGATTGAACCGGACGGAACATTTTTAAGTTACTACAGCAGTACATTTTTAATGATTTTCGCCCTTCTCTCGCTGGGCTACAAAAAAACGGACCCAATTATTACAAAAGCAATCGAGGGACTAAAGTCCATGAAATGTGAAATAAACGGGTTCCCACATATGCAATATACCACCGCCACTGTTTGGAATACATCCTTAATCGGCTTTGCCTTGCAGTCTGCAGGAATATCATCGGAAGACTCCATGGTTGCAGAAGCAAACCGTTACCTGTTAAGCAGGCAGCAGCATAAATTTGGCGATTGGGTGATTCATAATCCCAACAGCTTGCCTGGAGGATGGGGCTTTTCAAATATAAATACAATCCTGCCGGATGTGGATGACACTACTGCCTCCCTTAGATCACTTTCAAGAATTGCCTCCTCTGAAAAAGCAACTTGGGAGAGGGGAATCAGCTGGACCTTGTCGATGCAAAATGACGACGGCGGCTGGCCAGCCTTTGAGAGAAAAACCGATTCAAATTTGTTAAAATTATTGCCGTTAGAAAAAGGCGAGTTTTTGTTAAAGGACCCGACATGTGCCGATCTAACTGGAAGAACATTAGAGTTCTTTGGTAATTATACAAATCTGCCTAAAAATCACACTGTCATAAAAAAAGGCATCAACTGGCTTTGGAAAGACCAAAGGCGAGACGGCTCCTGGTATGGCCGCTGGGGAATTTGCTATACGTACGGAACCTGGGCAGCTATCACCGGATTACTGGCAGTTGACGTACCAGAAAGGGACCAACGTATTCAAAAAGCAGCAGACTGGTTAAAAACCATTCAGAATCCGGATGGCGGGTGGGGAGAGTCCTGTCACAGCGATTACCAAAAGACTTACATTCCACTCAAATCCAGTACCCTTACACATACCGCATGGGCACTTGATGCCTTAATTACGCTTGCCCCTAAACCAACTGCCGTCATCCAAAAAGGGATGGCTTATCTATTAGAATCGTTAGATAAAGACGACTGGACAACAGAATATCCAAAAGGACAGGGAATGGGCGGAGCCTTCTATATCCATTACCACAGCTACCGGTACATCTTTCCGCTTATCGCCCTAAGGCACTATCAAAAAAAATACCAATGATTAGATTCGACGGACTCATAGAGCCGTCGTTTTATTTTACGACTAGCCTGACAAGCTCCCGATAAATCTCCACCATCTCATCGAGCTTCATTCTGACCAATCCGCTTGTGTTCGGGGCAACAAAGTCTACCGTCCCCGGCACAATGGCCTCCTCCTGTATCCCCCATGGTGCTGTTTTCAGGCCGCTGTATTCCAGATATACGCCTTTTCCAACATAACAAACAATTTGAGGCTTCAGTCTTTCAATCTTTTGTTTTAAAATTTCCCTGCCTTCTTTGAATTCTTCCTTCGTAATTTCAGCGGCAGCTTTTGTCGGCCTTGCCACTATATTTGTAATACCCATTCCTAATTCAAGCAATAAATCACCTTCCGATGGGTCCAATTTTCTTTGTGTCAAGCCTGCTTCATGAAGGATTTTCCAAAAACGGTTGCTGGGCCCTGCAAAATGATGGCCCGTTTCACTTGAGCGGACCCCGGGATTAAAACCGACGAATAAAACAGCTAAATTTTCCTTTATTCGATCTTTGACTGGTTTCATAATCATAGCCCTTTCTTAAAAACCAAATTATTATTTTATCATAGCCTTTTCAGTTTCCTTTCAGACAAACTTCATCTTATACAAATTATTTAATTTTGGATATATCAATCTTGCGAATCGAGGTAATGATGCTAATCAACAACCCGATAATCGTGACTATGACCAAAGAATACAAGAATTTTGGATCCTTTAATAACAGCAGGCCTGAAATAATAATCATTCCATCGATGGTTAAGGCAATCAACCCCACATTCACCTTTGACCATTTGGAAATAATCAGAGCAAGCAGGTCGATTCCGCCGGGACTTATATGATTTCTTAGCATTACGCCTACACCGATCCCGATTATAATGGCCCCAAGAATGATACTGCTTAAGATAGGCATATGAAATACGCCGCCGAGCGGCAGCCAAAATTGAATCATTACCCCTGAAACAATAGCACCAATTAATCCATCAATAAAAAAGTTTGGTTCATACTTAATCGCAAACAAGTAAACCGGGATATTCAAAAGAATAAATATGATTCCCGGGTTTAGGTCCCAAAGATAATTGGCCAACAGACTAACTCCAAAAAATCCGCCATTGATTAAATGAAAGGGGAGGATAAACCCGTTAATGCCAATTCCAATCATCGACGTTCCAAAGCCAATTATGGCCCATTTTTTCAGCATCTCGTCATCCCTTGTCCAAGTTCTTTATTACCACTTATATGTTATAAAAACGGACTTCATTCATAGGGATTCCGTATGTAAAAAAACAAGAGCCGACGTTCATAATGGCTCTTACATTTAAAACGTTGAATATACACTTTCACATTCTTCCGCGGATGGCTGATAAAAACAATGGGCCTGCCTTATATCTTTAAACAAACGGCTGATCATACATGTTATGTTGACAGCTGCAACAATAGAAAGCTTTTTAATGGAGATACTTTTTACCAGAATTAAATCTTCGCCGATAAACAAACTTCCTTAAATCCCTTTCTTTAAGGTTTCCATCATATATCAAAAACAGCAGTGATTGAAACTCTGGATACCGTTTCATGACAAAAAGAGCGAACTCCTTCCGTTCGCCCTTTAATTTTGCTAAAAACTCTTGGTCTTGTTTAATTTCATTAAGCTGAATTTCAAAATAAGCTTTTGTATCCTCCCACTTTTCAATCCTTTTCTCCAAAATGTCGCGGGCATATACAGGTAATTTTTCAATCACAAGGTCAATATAGCCTTCAGACCACATCAGCATTTTATCCTTCTCAGGGAGTTCAAAAACCAAATTCAGCAGCTCAATATCATCCACAAAATCGCCTGTTGCATATTTTCCAATTCGGTTCACCATATCACCTCATATTTGAAGTTATTGGTTTTATTTTTTCTAAATCTATTCGCTATTATTATTCGTCAACTTGGCAGTTAACGTTTTCTGTTTTCCATCACGATATATTTCAAATTTAATCTCATCGCCAACTTTAACCTTAGAGTAAAGATATTTTCTTAAATCAGATGAATTAGCAATTGCTGTACCGTTCATGGAAACAATCACATCCTTTGGCTGGAAACCTGCCTTGCCTGCGGCTGAATTTGGATCAATATTCATGACCAAAACCCCTTTGGTGATATTCTCAGGAAGACTTTGCCAATACATTTGCGAAACTTGATCTAAGTCTGCCAGTCCAACCCCTAAATAGGGACGTACGATTTTTCCATTTTGAATAAGTTGATTAACGATTGGAATAACATCATTGCTTGGGATGGCAAATCCCAGACCTTCCACACCATTTTCGGAAATTTTCATGCTATTAATGCCAACGACCAACCCCTGAGAATTGATTAGCGCACCTCCGCTGTTCCCAGGATTAATCGCTGCATCTGTCTGGATGACATTGGTTTCCCAGTCACCCGCTGATGTCGAAACTGGAATACTTCTATTCGTGGCACTGACAATTCCCTGGGTTACAGTCCTGGAAAGCTCTAGCCCCAATGGATTTCCGATTGCATAAACCTGGTCGCCGGGACGGAGGGTTGATGAGTCGCCAAATTGAACTGTAGTCGTAACATTTTTAGCGTCTATTTTTAAAACTGCAAGGTCAGTCAAGGCATCTGTGCCGACAACCTCTGCTGTCGTTTTTTCACCATTGTATAAAGAAACCTCCAGCTTCGAAGCACCCTCTACTACATGGTTATTGGTAACAATGTAGGCAAAATCACCTTTTTTTTGAAAAAGAACCCCTGAGCCCGATCCAGATTCTACACTTTGGGATGAATTTGAACTACGGAAAAACGGATCATTTTGCTGCTGGTAATTGACAATTCCGACAATCGCCTTTGAGACCTGCTCCACTGTATCAGCAATAGAAGCAGAATCTGAAGTGGACTTTGTTGACACCGGTCTAACCGTTGAAGTCGTACTTTTGGCTGCCTGTGAACTGCTGGTGTCCTGATTTGCCGCTGCAGGATAATAGTTCTGGAAGTAATCAGTATGCGGCAGGACTGCTAATGTCAATGCAGATCCGACCACTCCTGCCGCTACTGTCGAAACAAATCCTTTTACAAAACCTTTTTTTGGTTTACTTTTAACAGGAGGAGCGGTCCTCATTTGCTCCGTTTCAGGCTGGATTCTTGTCACTTCATTCGAATCGTTTTGAGTTTGATTGATTTCATTCGGATCTCTGAATTCCATCTTAATCTTCTCCTTTAAGTATGTTAACTTCTTATCTTGTCTTTACTATACCTGACAAATTTTAAGAAATTATTAACAAACTTTAACGGCTTTTAGAAATTATTATGAAAAAAGCCGCGGGAGCAATTTTCCCGCGACGTTTATTTTGGAAAACGAATAATAAATTTTGTCCCTTTCCCTTTTTCACTTGCAACGTTTATTTCACCATTATGGAGAAGGACCAACTGTTTTACAATGGAAAGGCCAAGCCCAAATTCCCCATAAGGGTTGCTGGTTCTGGAAATATCAGCTTTGTAGAAGCGGCGCCAGATTTTTTCCACTTCAGCAGGATCAATCCCAATTCCGGTATCCTCCACCTCTATAACAACGCTGTCAGGCTCTTCCCTTCCGCGAAGCCAGATGGTTCCCTCTCTTGTAAATTGAATACTATTTTTTGTTATATTAATTAAGATTTGAATAAGCCGGTCGTAATCGGCTTTTACGTAAACTTCCGGTGCCGACTCGACAATGATTTGATTGTTTTTTTCTTCCGCCTGAAGACTTAATTGCTCCTGTATTATCTCAAGAACTTCCAAAAGCTCAATTTCTTCCTTCATTAACTGTATCTGGTTGGAACGGATTTTTTCAAAATCGAGATTTTCATTGACGAGACGGATCAGCCTTTTTGCCTCTTGACTGACTAGGTTTATGCCTCTCTCTTTATCCTCTTCAGAAATCATATTGTTTTTTAGCCCTTCAATCACACCGCTGATGGTCGTCAGCGGTGTCCTCATCTCATGAGAAACATCCGCCATAAATTGACGCCGGCGGTTTTCCAAGCTTTCAATCTCGGCCATAGAGGTATTGATTTTATCAACCATGTGATTAAAATCATTTGCTAATTCCCCGATTTCATCATAATTCGAGGATTGAACATGGACATTGTAGTCACCTTTAGACACTTGGGAAGTTGCCTCCCGGAGCCTTCGAATCCTTTTTACATGAATTCTTGATAAGTACCAGCTTTGAAGAAAGGATACGCCAAAGGCAATCAAAATAGTATACAATAAAATTTTATTAATTTCCTGAATCATTTCGAGGGAACCGCTAATTGGTGAAGTGAGCAGGATTCCCCCGTAGAATTTCCCGTTTTCCAAATAGGGTAAAACGACAAATGTTACGCCATCCTGGTCAAATCTTTTATAATCGCTTTGAACAATAATCGTCTTACCCTTTTTTAGGCTTTCCCAATCCTCCCGGGGCAGGTATTTAATTTCTGGCCCTCGATTAGAAACTAAATACAATTTGCCATCCCGATCAAATAAACTAAAACTTATTTTCCGGGCGGGTAAAACAGAACTATATTTATTAAGCACAATTTCGGTTGCATACGGATTTTCTTTAATATCCGACAAAATAGCTTTGCCATAGGAAATTAGTTCATCCGCCTTGTTCCTATAAACAAGGTTTTCAAGATAATGGGCAAATAATAAACTTAATAGTAAAAACGCTACAATAATAATGCTGATATGGCTGCTAAACTGTTGATAAAAGTAACGGAACTTAGTCTGTTTTAAGCGCGTCATCGAACTTATACCCTACTCCCCAAACAGTATGGAAGAATGGCTGCTCCGAAGTTTCCACCTTTTTCCGCAACCTTTTGATATGCACATCAACGGTTCGTTCATCTCCATAAAACTGATACCCCCAGACCCTTTCAAGCAGCTGCTCCCGTGAAAAAACCTGGCGAGGATGCTCCGCCATATAGAAAAGCAAATCAAACTCCTTGGGGGTCAAATTGGTTATCGGAGTCCCGTCAACCATTACTTCTCTAGTTGTTTTGTTGATTTTAAAATGGTCTGTTTCCAATACCCCTTCGTTATCTTTTGGTGCCTGAACCTGAACACGCCGGGTTACTGCCTTAATCCGGGCCATCAGGGTCAGCGGGCTGAACGGCTTAGTTACATAGTCATCCGCTCCCATTTCAAGGCCAAGAACCTGGTCTGACTCGCTGTCCTTTGCTGTTAGCATAATGATGGGGACAGTATTTTTTTCTTCTCTGATCTTTCGGCATATGGTGACCCCATCCATGCCGGGCAGCATCCAATCAACAATCAAAGCATCCCATGTGCCATTCTTGAATTGGTTGTATCCCTCTAATCCATCATTGACAAATACTCCTTCAATTCCCTCTTTTGCAAAAAACATTTCAATCATTGAACAAACACTTTTATTATCCTCGATCACTAATATTTTCACTAATGCTCAACTCCCAGAGTTAGAAACTTGATACTATTAGTGTAAACAAATTTGCAAACATAGCAAACCTTCAGTGTTATTCTTCCCTTTTAATTAATACATTGTTCATATTCTGTTAATATTTTCATAGAAAAAGAGGCCTTGAGTGACTCAGAGGGCCTCCTTAATAAACTCTTATTTCCCTTTAAATACCGGTTTTCTCTTTTCTTTAAATGCTGTAGTTCCTTCTTTATGGTCCTCTGATTCAACCATAATCATTTGGGTTAAACGCTCTAGCTCAAGAATCTCTTCCAGCGATGAATTAAACGCTTTATCAACCAGTTTCTTCTGTTTTCCATATGACAATCCTGGACCATTCGCTAATTTTAAAGCTAATTTAGTTGTTTCTTCTTGAAGCTTCTCAGCAGGAACAAGATAATTGATGACGCCTAATTGATAAAGCCGTTCGGCCGGAATTGGCTCTGCTGTAAAGAAGAATTGCTTTGCTAAATGCGGACCAACCAATCTAGGAAGGAAATAAGAACCGCCTCCATCAGAAATCAGCCCGACCTGGGAAAAGCTGAGGGCATATTTACTGTCCTCGGCTGCGACTATTAGATCACAGGCTAGAGCCAAATTAAAGCCTGCACCCGCTGCAAAGCCGTGAACCGCGGCAATTATCGGCTTTTCAACATCCTTCATTAATAAAATAAGTTCATTCAGTTTGCCAATATGTTCATAAACTTGAACGCCTGACCTTCCCTGTCCCATCCCTTTCACGTCACCGCCGGCACAGAAGGAACGGCCGGATCCAGATAGGACAATTGCTTGGATATCGTCATCATTTTGCGCGTTTCTGAGAGCTTCCTTCAATCCTAAAATCATTTCCGGGCTAAAGGCATTGAGGCTTTCCGGGCGGTTCAAGGTCAGTGATAAAACAGGTCCTAATTTTTCTACTAATAAATGTTCTTGCGCCATTATAATCTCCCTTTCCATTTAAAAATTTTAAGGTTTATAAAATTATTTAATCAGCCAGCCGCCATCCACTAGTAAATCAGAACCGGTCATATAGGAGGCATCGCTGGATGCTGCAAACGTTATGACACTTGCAATTTCCTCAGGAGTTCCCACTCTCGCCATTGCCGTATTTTTTTCAATGGCACGGACAAAACGTTCGTTTTGCAAGCCACGTTCGGTCAACGGGGTCTCGACAAACCCTGGCGAAACGGAGTTCACGCGGATTCCGTATTTAGAAAAATCCAACGCCAATGATCTTGTAAAATTAATCACTGCCGCTTTAGCTGCACTATAGTGAGGAATTTCCGCCCCAGCCTGGTGTCCCGATAAAGAGGCAATATTGACAATCGCACGATTGTGCTCGGAACGCTGTGCGCCCTCAATCATGATTTTCCCCATAGCTTTAGAGACAAGGAATACGCTCTTTAAATTCACATTTTGAACATAGTCCCAATCTGCTTCTGACATGTCTAATATTCTGTTGTGTCGTGACCCTCCTGCATTATTAACAAGAATGTGGAGATCACCATAATGCTGCTGGACATATTCTGCCAGCTCCTCGACATCTTCGGCATCCGTACAATCTGCCGGAAAAATTTCAGCCCTTGGAATTTTACTTTGGCGATTTATTTCTTCAGCCGTTTCTTCCAATTTTCTTTTTGTCCTGCCCACCAAAATGACCTTTGCCCCTTCACTTGCAAGCTTAATGGCAGCGGCTTTTCCTATTCCGCTACCGGCCCCGGTCACTAACGCAACGGTATCTAAAAACCTCATCCATTATCCCCCCTGATCTCCTTAAGTTTTAGACAGTGCAAGCTGTCTCGATTATTACTTTTCCATTTTTCAAAATTGGTACTATCGATGTAATCCCTTTAGAAACCGCGAGTTTCAAATCTGGATGTTGATCATATTTTTCTAGTAGTTTGCCAACATAGGAGTTTACGAATATTTCATATCCAGCATGTTCCTGGCCGCGGTAAAAATACATGGCAGCCTTTGCTGCATCAGTTAGCTCATGTTGGCCTGCTCTTGCCAAACAATCAATTAGATGCCCTGAACCATAAAAGTCTTCTAAGCTGAGCTCTCCGGAATTTCCGGAACATATGATAAGAATGGTCTGCTCTTCCCCAACATTCGCCAACGATTCGGCAACCGCAGGATTATTTAAAATCGATGCTACATAAACCATCTTGGCGGAAGCAGCCTTTCTTAAAGCAACTGTACCATTTGTGGTAGATAAAATGAGCGTCTTGCCTCTGACATTCTCCCTGATTAAGGTTGGACTAGGATATAAAAAGCCTTCAATTGGTTTCGCGTCCAGTTCACCAGCAAGAAGACAGGTACCGGGCATGAAATTTTCAGCTAAATCACTAGCTTCTGAGCTGTTTAGAACCGGTATAACTTCCTTTGCTCCATCCTTTAAAGCTGATACAATGGTTGTCGTGGCTAAAAGAATGTCTAAAACAACTGCCACTTTATTTCCTTCTAAAATTTTCTCCTCACTAACATCTTCCTTCTTCACAAGAAGGTGAATTTTGGCCATTTCATTCCATCCCCCTGCTAAAGCTTTTCATTGGCTGTAAATGTCGCATGCTGGATTAATCCCTTAACATAATTGTTTAGGGTTGCAAATCTTGTATCGCTCGTTTGACCTTTCTTATAACGATAATAGATTTGCTGGCAGATGACAGCGAGTTTGAAATAAGCAAACGTCAAATAGAAATGCAAGTTAGAGACATCCCTGCCGCTTTTTCTGGCATAACACTCAATAAATTCCTTCCTTGTGAAAAAACCTTCGTGGACAGCGGTAACCGGATCTCTGCCCATCCCTTTTTTCATGTTTTGCGTGTCCTCAGGGAGACTCCAGTAACTCATCGCAGCCCCCAAATCAGCAAGGGGGTCACCTACGGTAGTCATTTCCCAATCAAACAAACCGACCATCTCGGTAAAATCATCATTTAACATCGCATTATTCAGCTTGTAATCATAATGAATCACGGCAGCCTCTGAATGTTTAGGAATATTGCTCACAAGCCACTTCTTAAGGGATTCCACCTCGGCAACTTCATCCGTTTTGGCCCGTTCATAACGGCCAATCCAGCCGTGAACCTGCCGCTCCATAAAGCCCTCAGGCTTGCTTATTTGCATAAGTCCTGTTTCCTTGTAAGGAAGAGCATGCAGTTTCGCCAGGTTTTCAACCATTAGTTCAGAAATCTGTTGACAAAGCTCAGGTGTTACATTTACTCCAGCAGGAAATGAAGTGTCCAAGACATAACCATGCTTTCGCTCCATGATAAAAAATGAGCTGCCGACAATCTCATGATTATCGGAGAACAGAAATGGCTTAGGTGCGGCTGGGAAGATGGGATTTAATTCTGTCAGAATCTTAAATTCCCGTTCCATATCATGTGCTTTTGGTGCCACCTGACCAAGAGGAGGACGTCTTAACACTGCCTCCCAATCTCCCATCCTTATTTGATAGGTTAAATTCGAGGCACCTGCAGAAAACTGTAAAATTTCTAGCGGGGCACTCGGCAACGACTTAATATTCTCACGCAAAAACGATTCTAAAATAGCTAGATTTAACTCCTCTCCTATACGAACAGGAATCGTATCCTTATTCATTTGATAAGGCATGTTTTCATCCTCCTTTCAATTCAAAAAATTCAGACTTTTATTATTGCGTTTAACCCTATGAATACACCAGATGACTTTTCAGTTTATCTAATAAAACTTCCGGCAGTGGCTCACTTTGTTGTTTTTCAAAATCAAAGCAGACCATCACCGCATTCCCTTGGGCAATCAGTTTCTTTGTTTGCGAACAAATGATTTCATGGTCCAGGTGAAAGCTTTTTGAACCAATTTTGGAGACGCTCGTTTTAATTATTAATTGTTGATTGAAATACCCTTGGCTTATAAAATCACATTTCGTAGAAGCAAGGATAAAATTCCAATCCCGTGCATCAACTTGGTACCCAATTGCTTCAAAAAAGCGAATCCTTGCTTCTTCAAGGTAAATGAAATAACTTGTATTATTGATATGGCCTAATGCATCTGTTTCGCCGAAACGAACAGTTATCTGTATTTCGTGCATATTCTTCTTTTATACCTCCATCTCCACATTCGTTTTGAAAAACAAGCTTTCCAAATAAATGAAATGCACCATTCTTTTGATTTATACCTATTAATTTTGGAGTTTTCCACCAATACTAACCGGTTGGTATGTTCTTGCCTTAAAAAGAGGAATATAATCGGCATTAATATCCCTCTTTTTATTTCTATCCGCGTAATTGAATTCCCTTTAAAATCATATCGACAAATATCTCGCTTACCTCTTGGTCCGTATAAGCTCCCTTTGGGTTAAACCATTGATAACTCCAGTTGACGATCCCAAGAATCGCAAAAGAAACAATGGATGCATTTAAATCAGGCCGAAATTCGCCATTTTTCATTCCGGCTTGAATCAGCTCTTCGGTATTTAAACGGAATTGATCCCGCTTCGGCACAATTAATGCAGCATGTTCCGGACTTAAATTTTTCATTTCTCTAAAAAAGATTTTTGCTGCACGGCCGCGAATCTTAATATCGGAAATTAACATTAAGATAATGTCAAATAATTTTTGCTTAAAGCTTTTTGACTCATCCCCTAAGATTTGCTCTTGACGGCTTAATATTTCGCTAATATATCCAAGATGGATATCCATAAGTAGTTCTTCTTTACTAGAAAAATAATAGTAAAAGGTCCCTTTTGTCACCCCAAGTGTATCGACGATGTCTTGAATGGACGTTTCACTAAATCCTTTTTCTTCAAATAAGCGGATGCTTTTTTCCGTTATTTTTTCCTTCACCTTAATATCCTCACAATCATGTAAATATCTATTCGAGATTATACCATAAACTTTATCTCTTCTATAATATTGATTGCGTGAACTTTTTAAAAATTTTCATAAGTGTGACCTACTGTTTTAAAGCTTCTTCTCTCAATCTGCGGCGGAGGATTTTCCCGACTCCAGTTTTGGGCAGCTGTTCACGGAATTCCACATTGCGCGGCGCCTTATAGGCTGCAAGATTTTCTCTGCAATATTGAATAATCTCATCCTCTGTTGCCGTTTTTCCAGCTTTTAAGACGACATACGCCTTTACTGTTTCTCCTCTGTAAGGGTCTGGCACCCCGATGACAACAGCCTCTTGGACAGAAGGATGCTCATACAGAACCTCTTCAATATCACGAGGATAAATATTGAATCCTCCTGCGATGATCATGTCTTTTTTTCGATCGACAATATATAAATAGCCATCTTCGTCCACTTTGGCAATATCGCCTGTATACAGCCATCCATCCTTTAAGGTATTTGCCGTTTCCTCCGGCATGTTCCAGTACCCTTTCATAACCTGTGGCCCTTTAATAATCACTTCTCCTAGTTCGCCAGTCGGAACTTCTTCCGTTCCTGTTGATAGGTCGACAATTTTATATTCTGTTGAAGGTACTCCAATACCAACGCTGCCCGTTTTTCTCGCAGCAAATGGCGGGTTGCAGTGTGTTGTCGGTGATGCTTCCGATAATCCGTAGCCTTCCAAAATTTGCGCTCCTGTTTTACCTTCAAACTCACGAAGCAATTCAACAGGCATTGGCGCGCTTCCGCTATTACATGTCCGAATACAATTTAAGCCGTACTCTTCTGCCTTCGGATGGTTAGTTAGAGCAACGTACATGGTTGGAACTCCAGGGAAGGTCGTTGGTTGTTCTGTTTTGATTGTATTCAACACCTCTTCAAGGTCAAAACGCGGAAGCATAATGGACTCAGCGCCTGTATAGATAGAAAGATTCATACATGAAGTCATCCCAAACACATGAAAAAGAGGGATTACCGTTAAGCACTTCTCTTTGCCAAATTCCATTTCATGTTTGAAAAATTCCTGACATTGAATGACGTTAGCCAAAATATTGCGGTGTGTTAGCATTGCACCTTTGGAACGGCCTGTTGTTCCGCCAGTATACTGAAGAACAGCAACATCGTGTTCAGGTTCAAATTCCACCGGAACCACATTTCCATTGCCCTCCTTTAGGAAGCTTTCAAAGCTGCGGTCCGGAGCAAAATCCTGTCCTGCAGGCTGCAGGCTGATAACAATAATATTTTTCAATGGAGTTTGTGCCTGCACACTTTTCACCCGTGGGTAGAGGGAGTCAAGAACGACCATCGTTTCCGCACCGGAATCGTTTAATATATGAATGAGTTCTCTTTCAACAGACATCGGGTTGACTTGTGTGACAATGCCGCCGGCGTTTAGGATTCCATAATAGGCAATCACATATTGCGGACAGTTTGGCAGCATGATGGCAACCCGATCGCCTTTTTGGACTTGGTTTTGCTGGATGGCCGAAGTAAACGCAAACGCAAGGGATGATAGCTCTTTATAGCTTATTTTTCTTCCATAGAATGATAAAGCATTATTTTCCGGAAACTTTTCCGTAGTTTCTTTTAAAATCTGACCTAACGGTTTATTAGGAATTTCAATCGTCTTTGCAATAGATTCAGGATAATTTGCTAGCCATGCTTTCTGATAACTCATCGATATACCTCCGAATGATATTTATAGATCACAGTTCTTTTTCGTTCTTGTCTAGCTGCAGAAATTCCTCGTTTCCAATTAGAACGTCAGACCCCCGCCATCAACTGAAAGTGTTGCACCTGTTATAAAAGAGGCTTCATCTGATGCCAAAAATAAAACGGCATTTGCTACCTCTTCAGGACTGCCAATCCGGCCAAGGGCATTTGCCTTTGAGATGATCGGCCATTTCCACTCGCTTTGTCTCCAGTTTTCAATGATTTTCGTATCAATGACACCAGGTGCAATCGCATTTACACGGATATTCTTTTTTCCATATTCAAGTGCGGCGTTTTTCGTCAAAATCACCACTCCGCCTTTAGATGCATTATAGGCCGACATGTACTTTTGCCCTTTTAATCCCAATAGGCTTGCCGTGTTAACAATTGCCCCTCCGCCTGCTTTTATTAGCTCAGGAACCGCGTACTTAATGCCAAGGAAAACCCCTTTTAAATTAATATCAACGACTTTGTCCCATTCATCTTCTGATAAATCCGTGCTTCTCACCTCGGAATTGCCAATTCCAGCGTTGTTGAACATGATATTTAAAGAGCCGAAGGTGTTCGTTGTTGTACTGATCAATTCTTTTATTTGGTTGGAGTCTGCAACGTCTGTTTTTACAAAGATCGCTTTTCCTCCTGCGTTTTCTAAAATACTGACCGTTTCCTCACCACCAAGGGAATCAACGTCCGCTACTGCTACCGCTGCCCCTTCCTGTGCAAATCGGATGGCCGCTGCGCGCCCAATCCCGCTTCCTCCGCCGGTTACAATGGCTGTTTTACCTGAAAATCTCATAAACTATCAAACCTCACTTTTCACAAATTTAGATATAGTTAGTTTGAACACGCTTACATTATCATCTTAGATGCCCGCATAAAAATTGTTTGCGATTCTTATACTAACCGGTTGGTATGTAATAACTATAATTATACTATTGGTGAAGTAATAATTCAAATTCTTTTCTAAATATTCTAATAAATTTTTACAATTTTCGCACTGAAAATAAAGAAAACTCGCCGATTGGCGAGCCCCTAAGGGCGAAGACAGAGGCGTAGTTGCACTTATGCGTTAAGAAAGTATAAAGCTTTCGACAGAAAGTTTATACTTTCTTATTAGCTGGAAAGAGGCTGTCCCATTTGACAGCCCCTCCTTATTAAAATCTTTTTTGCATTTTTTTCTGTTTGTTCATCACTTCATACGATTTTTCAATAATATCTGTCAGAACATCACCCTTATAGATTCTACCAAGCTTTAATCCTTGCTGGTAATACTCGACAATCTCATCAAGTTTCGCCGCGGTGTCCTTCGAAATTCTTACATTCAATTGAATTCTGTCATTTTGCTCCAAAACAGACACTCCCGTTTCTGATGTTAGCAGTTTGCTAGCATTCTCCTATTCTTTTGTTATCTAATGCTAATATAGCATATTTCTACAATTTTTTCATTTTTTCTAAAAAAAAGAGACTAGTGACCTAGTCCCCATTACTCCATTTTCTCCCCAGGTATGAAAATATTCGCTATATTCCTACTTCTTCTTCCTTTCTCAGGCTTATTTTGGGATATGTTCGCGTATACAACTGTAAGTTGCTTGATAAATTCCCTGAATTCTTCGTCATTTAAATAAAAAGTCCCCTGCCGAAAGCTTACTCCATCAGCAATTAAATCAATGTTTTCCTGGTTTAAATAGCGCTCAAATTCCCCCATCAAATTGGCCAAAAATTTGATAAAGAAGCCCATATGTTCGTCTTTAGACATGTTATTCATTTCTTCTGGACTAACTGCCATTCCTGTTTGATGAATGGAATAAACCTTCTCAACCGTCCCGCGGATCGGCACTTCTGCAACAACTTGAATCACTTCGGCATCCGCCAATTTTTTGATATTTCGATAAAGAGATGCTTGCGGAATGTCTGGTAGCAATTCTTTTAATTGCTGCGCCGTCAGTTCTTGGTTAATTAATTGTTGAATGATTCTCATTCTGACCGGGTGTAATATAACATCAACTTTGGAATCCTTCATAAATAATTACTCCTAAATTTTATTATCATTATCAATAATGATAATATATTATATTTTATTAATTTTGTAAACCCTTATTCCTCATTTTTATTAAATGCCTTTAAAGAATTCTTTTTTAGCTACATGAAAGATAAAATTTCAACCCATATTATAATGAGGAGGTTTTGTAATATGGGATTATCGTGGGTTCTCGGCTTTTGGCTGGCTGTTCAACCGGTCTCTCAGCCTGATTATTTGACAATTACAAAGGACGGCAGCTCCATAACAAAGATTAGCCGAGTGGACTTTTTCTCACCCTATACAGATTTACCAATCATTAATACTAAAAAATATGACCAATTTTTAGACCAACTGGATAAAAAAGTTTCCGACCAGCCTGAAAATGCAAGCTTTGACCATAATGGAAATATCATACCAGAAAAGGTAGGCTTTCAAATCCATCGCCAAGCCTTTACGGAGCGGTTTTATTCTTATTTTTATAACAATAACCCGAACAGCATAGAAATTCCGATGTTCACCGTATATCCAAAGGTAGACAGTGAACTTCTAAATGAGATCAGTACAGTAAGAATTGGCCGTTATGTGACTTCATTTAATTCGTCTAATAAAAACCGATCCACAAATATTAAATTAGCTGCCCAAGCTATTAATAATTATGTTGTCTTTCCAGGTGAGACGTTTTCGTTTAACAAGGTGGTCGGAAAACGGACAAAAGCCAAGGGCTACTTAACAGCAAAGGTAATTGTAAGAGGCGAATATTCAGAAGATATAGGAGGCGGAATTTGCCAAGTATCCTCGACCCTTTTTAATGCCGTCGATAACGCTGGACTTGAGATTGTTGAGCGATTTTCCCACAGCCGTACTGTTCCATATATTCCACCCGGCAGAGATGCTACGGTCAGTTGGTATGGACCTGATTTTGTTTTTAAAAATAAATACAGCCAGCCAGTTTTAATCCGAGCAAGAACACTCGGCGGTTTGCTGATTATAAAGGTTTTCACTTCCGAAACAAGTAATTACATACCAAGAAAAATTCCAAATCCCCGCTATTAAAAAGAGGCTGACATTTTAAGACAGCCTCTTCGTTTGCATATTAGTGCCGTTCATTATTTAAGGCACTCTTTAATAACTCTTCAGAGAACTCAGTTAAAGCTGCATTATCCATCCTATCGAGGTTCATATTTGGCACCAAATTTTTTACTGCATTATTCATACCTTCGAGGTTAATGTTCGGTGCCATATTTTTTACTGCATTATTCATCCCTGCGAAATTCATATTTGGTGCCATGCTTTTAACAGCATCTTTAATAGGAAGGCCGAAATCGTTTCGTTTTCCTCTCGTTATCCCATAAACGACTGCACCGATTCCTATAAGAGATGCCCACATGGCTCCATTATTCCTTCTTTTGGGCCTGAACTTTTTTAAAAACGGCATTCTGCTTAGATTTTTCATGCTTTGCACCCCTTAACACTAAATGTGAAGAATGTCTTGCACCCTTCCATTTGCTTAATTTGTGCAGTTTTTATAGGAGTATGAGAAGGAATCCATAGATAATTTGTTATTTCTCGGAAGAACCCTGCCCATATCTCGAATAAAGCGTTTCCTTGGACAAAAATAAATACGTTAGATGATACTTTTGAAAATTTCTTAAAGAGGAATTGGAGAGAAAAAAAATGGGCAGCTGTCCAAGCTTTTTAAAAAAACGGTAAATGCGGCTTTTCGGTTTAAAACATTCAAATCCTAGAGCTTTAACACCGCGATTAAGAGATGTAATGCCAATTATTCCTTTTATTTTTTTCTCATCGGGATGTTCCTTGAGATAACTTGCTAGTGCTGGCATGGAATGTAACACGAGCCTATACGTAAGCTTAGCTCTTCTTAAATCGTTATTAATCTTGCCTATCTCCGCCATTATACGGACATTATGTAAATGAATTTTTAACAGCAGATCATTTTTATCAATTTTTGTCCCGTCAGAGAGAATATATTTTTTCCCCTTATATTTAGTTAACCTAACCCTGAATACAGAAGGTTTATTATTCACATCCCCTATATAATGTAATCGGGAGAAAAGATAAAATAGCGGATCAAATAATTTCCAAACCCACAATAATGTGCTGCGTATCCCCATATCCTCCACTCCATTCTTACCCTGGCCCATGTTTATATTTTATAAATATCCCGTGAAAAGAGAACCTATTATAGCCCTTTTTCATAAGATGCAAAAAAGAAATAGGGTGGTGTGTCTATGGGAGGCCTAACGTACATTGATTTCCTTGCCAAGTTTGGCATTGGTGGTGCCCATCCCGGAGGATTTAGCTTAACAAAAAATATGCTTTTGCAAGAAAAAATTACACAGAATTCTTATATTTTAGATGCAGGCTGCGGAACTGGACAGACATCTGCCTATTTGTATGAGCAATACAAGGCAAACGTGTTTGGATTGGAACTTAACCCTATTATGATTGAAAAAGCTCAGAACCGTTTCCAAAACAGACAGCTACCCATTCAATTAGTTCAAGGTTCTATAGAACAAATTCCATTTAAAGACGAAACCTTTGATTTTGTCCTTTCGGAGTCTGTTTTAGCCTTTGTTAATAAACCAAAAGCCTTAAAGGAACTCTTTAGGGTATTAAAAAAAGGCGGTCGTTTTCTAGCTAATGAGATGACCATAAATAAAAAGCTTACTTCCCAGGAAGAAACGGAAATTAAAGAGTTTTACGCAGTCGATTCCTTGCTTTTAGAGGAGGATTGGAGAAAAATTTTAAAAGAAACCGGCTTTCACGGCACTAAGCTAAGTATGCATCCCCTTGATTTCGTTAATGGAAATACAGGACAGGAATTTAATTTCTCTGCAAATTTCGAGCCCGAGCTTTTTGGTATTCTAAATCAGCATGGAAACATTCTTGTTAAGTACCATGATATCTTGAGCCACCGAATTATTACTTGTACGAAGTAAAAAAGAAAATAACCCTAAAATTCAAAATTGAATGAAGGGTTGTTTTCTTTTTATTAAAAAATGGGACGAGGTTTGGATGTCTGCCCTTACAGAAATAGGACTACCCTCATACTTTATAGCAAGTACAGTTGATTGGAGGAACTATAGAGTGGAATTGAATTATGAACAAGCGCGTCGGTTGGAGGGTCAAATGATTCGCTTTAAAAATAAAGAGGGCGAATGGTCAATTGGGAAAGTGAAAAAGGTGAGAAAAGACGGCCTTGAGATTGAGGAATTATCTAACTCTTCAGGCTCAGGTGACGGCTATGGCTTCCCTTTCTTTGGAGGTCCGTTTTTTAGACCGCCTATCTTCTTCCCATTTGTTGGGTTCGGCTTTGGTTTTCCATTATTCTTTTAATGCAAGTACGACATGTACTTGCTTTTTTTTCTTGATTTCACCAAAAATAATATCCAGACCCCGTTACAGTGAATATTTTTAGCCTTTCGATGAAAAATAAGGGCGTGAAAGGATGGGTGAAATCATGGATAAAACCTTGGGATATCTTCGCGAAATTTTATCTAATTATACTGATAACCATACAGATGGCAAACAAGTATATCAAAAACTCGTAAAAGGGCATTATCATTCTGAAGGGGATTTTGTCCGGGATTTGAGCAGTAAAGAAATGGACTTTTTAAATAAAATCCTGCCTGATGAAATTAAATATGCCCGTGAGGAACAAGACGAGAAGAGAGCTTACCAACTGAATGAAGTTTATGAACTATTGCTATAAGCAAGTATTCTGCCATCCAGGCTGTCGAGAAACTATCGATAGCCTTTTATTTTATTCACTTTCTCTGATGATTCAGAGTGTTAATTTTTTATAATAATAATAAAGGCTTTTCAACAAGTCTGTTGATTGGCGCTCCAGGCACTTCGCTTTCCGCGGGCGGTACGGGGAGCCTCCTCGGCGCTTAAGCGCCTGTGGGGTCTCCCCTCCCCTGCCCCGTACTCCCGCAGGAGTCTTTGTGCCTTCCGCGCCAATCAACAGGTGTATTCAATAAAGTAAGTCCTTCAACTTCAACAAAATAAGTGGTGAGACTAATATTTAAGCCAAAAGAGTATAGCCAAAGTGAATATGAATTTGTTTCTATTGATGAATTGGTTCAAGATGACCACCTTCTTCGCTTGATTGACAAATCCACATCATGCTACGATTAGTCGGAATCGTCAACACTGCTTTAAAGGTACTAATATTTTTCAGGGTGTTTTTGATGAAATTGTTCTCTTAGCAATGAATCACCAAATGGTTGGGGGACGTGTTTTATTTACAGATTCAACTCATTTAAAGGCAAACGCCAATATACATAAGTTTACAATGTGGAAGTAGGGACTCGCTAATATTTTGAGGAAATAACTAAAGCTATAAAAGAGGATAGAATAAAGTCTGGAAAAAGCCGGTAAAGGAAAAAGTGGAAGAGAAAGAAACAAAAGAAATTCGGGTAAATACAACAGACCCTGAATATGGATTTATGTCTCGTGAAAATAAGCAGGAAATGTTCTGTATCTTGACCTTAGGACTACTTACATGCAGTTACAGGGGTTTTATTGAATAATGTAAAAGGCCAGGCTCTTCTTACTGCAGCCTACCAAAATGTGAAAAAGATTGCAACACTCTTATCAAGGATAGAAAATGTGTGTTGCAATACTTTGATTGATTTGCCTCCCTGTTGATTGGAGCGGAGGGCACTCGACTCCTGCGGGATATAGAGGTCACTGGAGACCCCGCAGGCGCTTTTAGCGCCGAGGAGGCTCCAGGACCTCCCCGCGGAAAGCGAGTGCCCGGAGCGGAAATCAACAGGCCCTTTAGCAGGGATTATCAATAAAAATTTGTAATTTAGGTTGGATAAAATTAAAAATCGCCGAGAATTTTACCCCTTCTCGACAATCTAGATGGCAGAGTACTCTGCCATCTTTTTTGGAAATACTGCTTTTTTTGCACTCTTTATTTCCTAGGCAAGCGCATGGTGCGACAAAACATGCAGTTACTTTAGATTCATTTTCATCATAAATCGACAATTAATTTTCAGAATTCGCAAGTTACTTGCGTCACCTTCTTGATATTTAGACCAGAAACAACAAATTACCCTTTCGGCAATAAATTAGAATTTCCATCATTTTTCTTATTAATGGATATCTCTTTTTTTGAATCTTCCGCCCCTTACTTCAGCAATATCTGCGACAGCTAAAAAGGCATGATCATCGTAATCGGTGACAATTTCTTTCAATTTCGCTTCCTCAAGACGATTGATGACGCAAAAAATCACTTTTTTGTCATCTCCGGAAAAAGCCCCTTCTCCATTTAGATATGTGACACCACGTCCAAGTCGATGCAGAATGGCATCGCCTATTTGTCTGGCATTGTCACTGATAATCCAAACTGATTTCGATTCATCAAGGCCGGTAATCGTAATATCAATCGTTTTGTAGGCAACAAAATAGGCTATTAAAGAATACATAGCGCGATCCCATGTAAAAACAAAGCCTGCACTTCCTAGAATAAAGAGGTTAAAGAACATAATAATCTCACCGACCGAAAACGGGAGTTTATTATTAAAAAGAATGGCTAATATTTCTGTACCATCTAAAGATCCTCCATAACGAATAACTATACCGACCCCTATTCCGAGGACAACTCCCCCAAATATAGTCGCAAGGAGGATATCTTGTGTAAAGGCTGGAACTGGGTGGAATAATGTAGTAGCGATGGAAAGAATGATAATACCATATAGTGTAGAGAGAGCAAATGTTTTTCCGATTTGTTTGTAGCCGATAAAGAAAAAAGGGATATTTAGAATAAAAAGGAATATTCCTAAATTCCATCCTGTTAGATAGGATAGCATAATGGAAATTCCGGTAATTCCGCCATCAATAACATTATTTGGAACGAGAAAGATTTCTAGTCCGACCCCCATTAAGGTGGCACCTAGGGTGATTAATAAAATGCGTTGGAGAATTTTCTTTTTTGTCAATTTTCGGTGGTGGATTTTTTCTAGTTCTGCTGCAAGTGTTTCCTGCTGCTCCTTTAAATTAAGATCTTGAATTCCTGTCATTATCCTGCCCCTTTCATTTTAATTCCTATAAATAGAATACCGAATAATTGCGCCTATGTATAATACTTTGCATCTTTATTCACAAATAAAAAAAGGAGCTGCTTTATTTTTTAAAGCAGCTCCTTTTTTATTAACAACTTAGGAGACCCAACCATGAAATCAGCCAATTACTTTTTCAATTTTCATTTCTAATTAGCTTTTTTATATCTAATTGGAAACTATGAAAAATCAGCCGATTTTGTGTTTGTTCCGTTGAAGGAATTAATTCACATGTTAGATGGAATTCAAATTCCTTTTAAAACAAACATCATTTTCGGTATCGGACCGATGACTCTTTATTCCGTTTTTGCTGGAATAGTTTTACCTTACTACTTCGTTCACAAACGGAACGAACACGTATGGTTGAGCCTCCTAAGTTGTTAGGTTTGTGTATTTCCTTTACACTTTTATTATAGCACCAAAAAATAACCATAAACGCACTACTTGTGGCAGTTCTGTGAACATTTGGAAAAAATTATCAAAAAAGGTCTGCCCCTACGAAAGTGAGCCAGACCTTTAATTTTTCTAATCGACAATCGGATTCTTAAAATTATCCGTAACAATGATGTTGTATTTATTAATTTTTTCTTCTATTCTTCTTATGTTTTCCCTAAATTTAACATCATAAGGAATTGTAATCACGCTGCCATCTTTTTTTTCGAATTGATATTGGTAATATTGAGTCGTCCCTTGGTGGTTTCTATAGACAATCTTTACTTTTGCAATATCCTCCCACCTATACTCTTTTTCCGTTAAAGTCGTTAAAGAATTATTGTGGATTCCTTTTTCATCTATGTAGTAATACGCAGTTAAACTTAAGATAAATGCAGGAATCGAAATTATAAGAAGTAATACTGTCGTCCATTTAAATTTCGGCCCTTCCCACCGTTGTCTAAAAATGAGGTAAACGGTTAATACCAATGCTCCATAAAGCATTCCAGCCATAAAGGTGATATAAGCCGAAAAAGGTGTTGCAAAAAGCCATTGCGAACGGGAATAATATACAAGGCTCTGATAGGACGCCACAACAACAAATGGTACAAACAAACTGCTTATGTACAAAATAATTGTATAAGCTGCTAATTTAACTGAGTTTTCATCTGTTGAACTATTTCTTTTCAATAACACATTTAACCCCCCCTCTAACCAATTTTACCTTAATTTTACAAAAATTCACAACCTTTGAATAAGAAAAACCAAAAAAAGAGCGGCCCTTTTTGTGAAGGACAGCCTCTTTTAGATTTATTTTGTTCCCGGTGCTGGGTGGTCGACACCTTTGACATGATGGCTATGGCCAACATCTTCACTCGTATGGAAATCGTAATAATGAACATGCATTCCGTTTCCAACCGGTATCGCTGGACCTGAATAGGCACGGTAATGATGGGTATGCCCATCTTCAAATAAAACATATCCCTCCGTATAATGAACATGCCCTCCATCCTGAGTAGGAATCGGCGGCGAGGTTACATCTAGGCACTGGTGTACATGCCCGGCACTCATTCCAGTATAATCAACCGAACCGTGGTTATGATGCGGGACAAACCCTGCCGTAAAATCATCCTTCCCTATTTTCGACAATCCCTCCACCCCCAAAATAGTCCTTTTTTCATTCCATCTATATGCTCGAAAATGGGAATTTATAAATTACACTTCCAAAATTTTCACTAAAATGGTAATACATAAGTCAAATTATCGTACGCACACTATCAAAGTAAGGAATATTTTTTAAAGAAGGAAGGGAAATGGAATGACTGTAGGTACACAAGTTAAACAGACTTTGGCAGGTTTAAAATCGGCTCAGGCTAGTTTTGAATCGTTTGCTTTGCAGACTGAAAACCAAAGCGCCAAGCAAATTTATCAGCAGGCGGCCCAGCAAACGCAGACGATCATTGACAGTGTTGAACCGCGCATCCAGGAAATTATAAACGAAGAACCGCAATACAATCAGTAAAAGATAGGTTGGCGATTTCGCCAACCCATTTTCTGTTTTAATAAGGAGGAGCAAAATATGACAGTTGCATCAAATGTTAAACAATGTCTTGCCTCCCTAAAAGGGATTGAATCGCAGCTATCATCATTGGCGTTAAATTCTTTGGATCAAAGCGCGAAAGAAGCATTTCATGACTCAATGCTAACGATTGGAAAAATAAAAAAAGATCTTCAATATCGTGTTTTAGAGCTCGAAAGACTAGAACCGCAATATAGGGGCTAATGATTTGGGGTGAACTGAAGTGAACGGATTTGTAGAAATTATCCTCCGCTCTTTTCTTTTTATTGGTCTCTTATTCCTAACCACAAAATTGGTGGGAAAGAAACAAATTTCACAGCTCACCTTTTTTGAATATGTTTCCGGAATTACCATCGGAAGTATCGCAGGTGAAGCAATCACAGGATTAGAAAAAAACTACCTGCACGGGGCTGCGGCCGTTGTTTTATTCGGTATTGTCACGATTTTAGTTGACTATCTATCCTTAAAGAGCAAGTACTTCCGTGATGTAGTCGAAGGAAAAGGGACTGTTCTTATTAAAGACGGAAAAATTTTAGAGGAAAATTTAAAAAAGGAACGATTTACAATCGACGAATTGTCTACCCTGCTGCGAGAAAAAAATATATTTAAAGTGGCCGATGTGGAATTCGCCATATTAGAACCGCGTGGAAAAGTAACCGCCTTATTAAAAAAAGAGAACCGGCCAATAACTCCTAAAGATTTGCAAATGAAAATGGCAAATGAAAAGGAGCCAAATACAGTTATTATGGATGGCAATATTATTGAAGAGGGTCTCCGTGCATCCGGTAAAAACAGAGCCTGGTTGTACACAGAATTGGAAAAACTTAGTGTTACTCTTGACAATGTTTTTTTTGGTCAAGTGGATTCTTTTGGTGAGATAACGGTTGATATTTATGACGATAAAATTCAAGTACCCGCCCCAACTCAGCGTCCTCTATTAATGGCCAGTCTAAAAAAGGCCCAGGCGGATTTGGAAATTTTTTCACTATCAACTGATTGCGAAAAGTCTAAAGAAATGTATAAGGAAAATGCAGCTATAATGCAAGGATTAATAGACAAACTCGAGCCATATTTAAATGGATAACAAAAAAGAGGCTGTCTCTAAAGCCTCTTTTTAAATATTAAGCACTTTCCTTGCTGGCACTGAGCGGTGCCTTTTTATGAGTTATATAGCTATGAAGAACCATACCACCCATTACAAGCAGCATTCCCAGCCAAGAAACGGCATTTGGCAAAGAAGTATTTAGGAGCCATACTTCCCCAATTAAAGCGAATAAAACCTCCATCGCCTGTGTTGCTTCTACAGCGGCTAGCTTTTGCATATTTCCTCTTACCAAATCAGTCGCCTGAAAAAACAGGATGGTAGCTATTACCCCGGAGGAAATAGCCACTAACCCGGATTGAAATGTTTGCCCTATACTTGGAGGTCCCTCTGTAACTAGGCCATATATGGACAAAATCAGCCAAAAGGGCATGCTTGCCAGAGTCATTCCGAGAACACGCTGAAAAACATCAAGTCTTCCACCGCAAATATCCATCATTTTACGATTTCCAAGCGGGTAAGCAAAAGAAGCAATTATAACAGGCATTACTCCTAATACGATTGCCGTAACCGAAAGGGTACCCGCCTGCTCAAGCTGCATTAAAACGATTCCCATCAGAATGATTAATGACATTGCCAGCCCTTTAAAGGGAATTTTCCCTCTCACTATAATTGGGCCGTTAATGGTCATGACCTTTTCATAAAAGAGGGGAGCTAAAAGGGAACCTGAAATAATGGTTATTTGCCAGGTTGCAGCAATTAGCCAACCGGGGGCATAGGAAGCAGAAAAACAAAGCGGCGCATAAAACAAACCGAAGCCAATACAACTCCATAAAGTCCATTTTCCTGGTGCCGTTTTCAGCTCTTTCAAGAGTGGCTTAAGATTTTTCCTCCCCATTACAATAAGCAATAAAAATGGAATCATAAAGAAATATCTTAGTGATGCACTCCAAACCCAGCTGCCGCCAGCAAGGTCCATTGCCCTGTTTAAAATAAATGTAAATGCAAAAAAGAAAGCGGCAAAGATGCCTAAAATGATAGGACGCATTGTTTTCCCCTTTAACTCTTGTCAGCTTTGAATATTTCAATACTCTAAAGTATAACAGATTTCTGAATAGTTTGTTAATACTGATTTTCCCTTAAAATAAAATACATACTCTAAAAATGTTGGAAATAAATTTTAAATTGTCATTCAAATAACGAAACCTCTGCACCTCCTATTCGTACATAAGAATGGCAAATATTATAAGTAGAGAGAGGTTGACACAACGTTTGGAAAAGTGGCTTCAGATTTGTTGGGATTAAGTGATGTAGGGTCGGTGATTAAGCCTTCCGATTATGATAAGGTGGATGCCGATGATTACGTAATGCATGAGGATAATGAGAAGATTTATTTCTTAATTAAATCAAAATCTGATGAGTATTGCTTTACAAACAATGCTCTCATCCATCTTGATGGTACTAGTGCTACAAGCAAAAAGCGGATGCTTTATCGGTACAGCTATGCCACAAAAAAAATATCAGATGTTATGTTGGAAACGGCCGGTACAGTCGACCTAGACGTAGAAATCAAATTCAAAATCGGCTCTCAGCCTTTCTCCATTGACATTCATAAAAAGCATATCGAGGAAGTCAAAGATTTATACAAGGCACTTATAAAAATTTCCGAGATTACCCATGAAAATGAAATTTCACTTCAGTTTGCCAAGCAAAGTCTCGATGTCGCTTCCACAACATTAGGTCGCGTCTCCACTCCTGACAACAATTTGGTTGTTCAATTTAAAATGTTGAATCAGGCAGCATTCCAGTGGCTCGAGGAAAGTAAAAAACAATATTGTGTCAAAGATTTTGGCTTTGTTTTTGAAAAATATATAAACAATTAAAAATACAAAATAGAGGCCGTCTCATAAACGGAACTAAACTCCCATGGTACTGAGACGGCCTCTATTTTTAAAAACATTATTACGGGCTAGGCCGATGAAACAACCCCATTACTTCTATCGTTTCTGTAATATTCACAAAAGCTGTCGGATCGACTTCAGAAATAAGAGATTTAACCTCGTTTAACTCATATCTTGAAATGACCGAGATTAAAATCTTTCTGCTGCCATTTGTATATCCTCCAACCCCATCCATAATGGTGAGTCCACGGTATAAGTTGGCCACCAAATGATTTCTCATTTCTTCGCCCTTTTCTGTTATTATCATTAAAGTTAATTTGACATGGTCCGTGTAAATAGCGTCAACCACTTTTCCTGTAACAAAAATCGAAACCAACGTATTGAGGGCCGAATCCCAATTGAATAAAAATCCGCTAATTACAATAACAACCGCGTTCATTCCGGAGAGGAGCACCCCGATTGGAAAGTCTTTCTTCCGGGAAACAATCATTCCGATGATATCAAATCCGCCCGTTGAACCTGAGCTTCGAAATACGATTCCAACCCCCAGACCGGTCAAAGCTCCGCCAAATATTGATGAAAGGATGGTATCTTTCGCAACTGGAAACACTGGTACTAAATAAAGTCCTAAAGAAATAACGAACACTGAAAAGATTGAATTAAAGATAAATCTTTTTCCTAGCATTTTATAGCCAATGATTAAAAGGGGAAGGTTCAACAAAAGATTAGCCACTCCTGTGTTTATGGGGGTAATCATTCCTACTATCATCGAAATTCCGCTCATCCCGCTACTTAAAACCTCGTGAGGGATAAGGAAAAGATTGAATGCAGTTACAATTATAAAAGAACCGATAATAATTCCAACCATCTGCATGAATATTTCTCCTGTCTTTCCACTATTTATTTAAAAAAATGATAACGATTCATAGCTAGGATGTAAACTAATTAATATATTTAAAAAACAATTAATTATCTGGAAATAGAGCCCAAAGATTAAGTTGAATAATTATAAAGGCATATTACATTAATATTCACCTTACAAAAACCCCTTAAACCCTCGTTTCCAAAATATAATATTGACAAATTTATTAAAACGTATATACTCTAGTAATATATCATTTTTAATATTAAATCCTCATCAAAACCGATGAGGTAGAGGTCGCGGTTTTTATCAGTAAAATGGACGAGACGCAGAGATGTTTTTGACTCCGTTTGAAAGGAAAAGCTGCCGAAGTGTGTTTTTCTCTCTGGAGAAACATGCTGGGGCTGTCTCCGAACAGGAACAGAACTGTCACGTTTAGCCTTACCAGCTTTACGTGTTGAGCTATCTTTCGGAAGGTATGATGCGGGGTATATACAAATGCCGTCGAATCTGCTTCGAGGGCATTTTTTATTCCAAACTCCTTCCTATAAAAAAATTTAAAAGGAGTCATAAGCATGCAAACATCGCAGGTAAGTAAAGACGAAATATACACTAGGCCCACGGGTCCGAAAAATGATAAAAATGAATTAAGACGGAGCTTAAAGTCCCGCCATCTTACGATGATTTCTCTTGGTGGAACCATCGGGACCGGATTATTTCTTGCCAGCGGCGGAGCGATCCATAGTGCGGGACCTGGCGGAGCGATTCTTTCATATCTTGTTATTGGCATTATGGTTTATTTCTTAATGCAAAGCTTAGCTGAAATGGGTGCCTACATGCCGGTAGCAGGAAGCTTTAGTACCTATGCTACGAAATTCGTGGATCCATCCCTTGGCTTTGCCCTAGGCTGGAACTATTGGTACAACTGGGCTATTACGATTGCAGCAGAACTTTCTGCAGTAACAATGATTATGAAATTCTGGTTCCCAGATTCTCCTTCACTATTATGGAGCAGCATCTTTTTAGTTATCATGTTCTTGTTAAATTATCTTTCCGTTAAGGGATTTGGCGAGGCGGAATATTGGTTCTCATTAATTAAAGTTGTAACTGTTGTGATCTTTATCATTGCTGGTACGTTAATGATTTTTGGAATTATGGGAAATGAAGCAATTGGCTTTAAAAACTTTACAGTTGGAGATGCACCATTCCATGGCGGATTCATGGCTATGCTTGGAATCTTTATGGCAGCTGGATTTTCCTTCCAAGGAACTGAACTTTTAGGTGTTGCAGCGGGTGAAACAGATAACCCAGAAAAATCAATTCCGCGTGCAGTAAAGCAAGTTTTTTGGCGAATTCTTTTATTCTATGTGTTAGCTATTCTTGTTATTGGTCTTATTATTCCTTACACAAATGAAAACCTTGCTAATGGAGATGTTGCCGTAAGTCCATTTACGCTTGTTTTCCAAAAAGCAGGAATCGCATTTGCTGCTTCTGTCATGAACGCAGTCATTTTAACAGCTGTTTTATCAGCAGGTAATTCAGGAATGTATGCATCGACTCGGATGCTTTGGGATTTGGCACGTGAAGGAAAAGCACCAAAATTTCTTGGTAAATTGAACAAAAATGGTGTGCCAGTTAATGCTTTAATTGTAACAGCATTAGTCGGAACACTTGCTTTTCTGGCATCCCTCTTTGGCGATGGTACAGTTTATGTATGGCTTTTAAATGCTTCCGGTATGTCCGGCTTTATCGCATGGCTAGGAATTGCGATTTGTCATTACCGTTTCCGCAGAGCTTATGTAGCTCAAGGCAAAGATCTAAATTTATTGCCATATAAATCAAAGCTGTTCCCATTTGGCCCAATCTTTGCATTTATTGTTTGCGCCATTGTCGTAATTGGGCAAAACTATTCAGCATTTATGGGCGATCATATTGATTGGAACGGTGTTTTAGTATCCTATATCGGTCTGCCATTATTCCTTATCCTTTGGTTAGGCTATAAATTCACAAAGAAAACAAAGGTTATTCCTTTGGAGAAGTGTGATTTAAACAATTAAAATTAAAAATGGCTCCCAAGGAGCCATTTTTTTATAATCTAATAGTAACCTCTGTCCCATCTTTTAATTTCGTATCCACTAACAACAGGCCTTTATACTTGGTCAGACCATCCAATAAAGGCTTCAAGTCCCTTTTTTCTATCTTTGGAAAGACGAATTTTTCCCCGCCTTTTTTAATCGATTTGTTTATAAAATCAATAAATCTTCTAGATGTGATAACCGAACTAAATAGTTTTAATACAACATAAGGAACAGGTACCATAAAGCTTTTTCCTTTTACTTTTAAACCCACCTTTAACATGCTTATTCAATCACCACAAATACTTTATCGCCATTTGCGGAAGTAACATCAACAATTTGGCCGTCTAGTTCGTTTTCAATCGCTTCTATCAACAAATCTACATTGATATCTTTCACATACTTTTCCGCTTGCGGAATTCTTTCGGCAATGCTGGTGCCCACCTTCAACACTGCTTTCACAAGATTAATGGGAAGATTGACATTAACATTGTCACCTTCATGGGAATTAACTCGGATTTTTAGCATTTTGCTGCCATATGATGAGGTTTCTTTCTTTAATTCAACAGTTAGTTCCTTCCCTTGAAGGATGTTAATCAGTTCAGTCGCTTTTTCTTTATCAAGCTTACCTTCCTCGACCAACGTTAACACTCTAGAGATTTCATCTTTCATTTACATATCCCCCTCTTTTAATAAGGCAATAGCCTCTTCGGCAGTGATTTCCCCTTTTTCCAGCATGGATACAACCTTCTTCTTATCAACCTCCGGCTTCCGGTTTGCTGAGTAGCCCAAGGCCGAAATGATGTCGTCTAATTTCCCTCTAACGGTCGGATAAGAAATCCCAAGTTCTTTTTCGACTTCTTTAATACTTCCGCGGCACTTCAGGAAAATTTCAATAAAATGAAGCTGTTCCTGTCCAAGTGAGGCAAGCTTTGATAATTCGAATTCATTTTCCACCGTCGTGTGGCAATGTTTACACTGCAGTTTAGTAATGTTTAATTGTTTGCTGCAAACGGGGCAATTAGTAATTAACGGGTAAGCCATTTTATTCTCCCTTCCTTTATTAACCATATCATACATCACTTTCATAATAATTTAAAGGATAAATTAATATTTTTAATTTAATTTATTTAAAAAATTAAATTAGTTAAAATCAATATTAAAAACGTTAAATTAAAGCAACAAAAAAAACAAAAAAATGCCCCTGAACAACCAAACAGTTTTGTAAATATGTGGTATACTCAATTAGATAACAGAAGGAGTGTTTAATTTGAAAAGCACCAATAATCGATACCAAAATGGACAAATGGTGAGCATTAAAACAACCGGAGAGACAGTTACGATTTTAAAGTGGCAATATATAAAAAATATGAAGCGATATTCCTATATCGTCAAAGAACAGCCGAGTTTATTTTATTTTGAGGAAGAATTAGAAGAACTTTAGAAACAGACAAAATAAGAAGACCAACCACTCGGTTGGTCTTCTTATTTGTCAATTAGTTTAAAAATCTGCATTTCCTGGTGTTCTTGGGAATGGAATCACGTCTCTGATATTGGTCATTCCGGTTAGGTACATGATCAGGCGTTCGAAGCCAAGGCCATAGCCAGAATGCTTGGTGGCGCCGTATTTTCTTAATTCCATGTACCACCAATAGTCTTCTTCGTTCATGCCAAGTTTTTTGATTTTTGCAGCAAGAACCTCTTCACGTTCTTCACGCTGGCTGCCGCCAATCAATTCCCCGATTCCCGGTACAAGAAGGTCGGTCGCTGCCACCGTTTTGTCGTCTTCATTTAAGCGCATATAGAAGGCTTTGATTTCTTTTGGATAGTCTGTGACAAACACCGGCTTTTGGTATACCTTTTCGCATAAAAAGCGCTCATGCTCCGTTTGCAGGTCAAGGCCCCATTCAACTGGATAAGCAAAATTCTCACCTGATTTTTTCAAAAGTTCAATAGCCTCTGTGTAAGTGACTCGGCCAAAGTCAGCTGTATATGCATTGTTTAAGCGATCCAATAATCCCTTCTCCACAAAGCTGTTAAAGAAGGCCATTTCCTCCGGAGCATGTTCTAACACATATCCGATTACATATTTCACCATTTCTTCAGCTAGGTCCATAATATCAGGAAGCTCTGCAAACGCCACTTCCGGTTCAATCATCCAGAATTCCGCAGCATGTCTTGCCGTGTTAGAGTTTTCAGCTCTAAATGTTGGACCAAACGTATAGACATTACGGAATGCAAGGGCAAAGGATTCGGCAGAAAGCTGGCCGCTTACGGTTAAATTCGTTTCTTTTCCAAAGAAATCCTTGGTATCGTCTGTTTTGCCCTCTTCATTTTTCGGCAGGTTATTTAAATCCAGCGAGGTTACTCTAAACATTTCACCTGCACCTTCTGTGTCACTCCCTGTTATAATCGGCGAGTGAACATAAACAAAGCCTTTTTCGTTAAAAAATTTATGCATGGCATACGCTGCAATTGATCTCACACGAAAAACAGCAGAGAAAGTGTTGGTTCTCGGTCTTAAATGAGCAATCGTTCTTAAATATTCAAATGTGTGTCTTTTCTTCTGCAGCGGATAATCTACGTTTGAAGTCCCTTCAATCACAATAGTTGTTGCTTTGATTTCAAACGGCTGCTTCGCCTGAGGGGTATGGATAAATTCTCCCTCTATTTTAATTGATGAGCTAATTGGCAGCTTGGCAATATCTTTATAGTTCTCTAGCTTGTCATCGAAAACAATCTGAACACTCTTAAAAAAGCTCCCATCATTTAATTCAATAAATCCAAACGTTTTTGAATCACGAATTGTCCGGATCCAGCCGGATAATTCAACTTTTTTGTCAATGAAGCTTTCAGTATTTCTGTACAAATCTTTAATTAAGACCTGTTTCACTTGAATTTCCTCCTAATTTATATGTATAAGTTATTGAACAACCAGAGGCAGGAGTGACCATTTAAATAAAAAACCTCCCATCCCAAGTTGGGACGAAAGGTAATTTCCCCTGTTGTTACCGTTAGTGTTTATCCCTTCCATATTATATTAAAATCCTCACAAATAAGCAATATTCAACAAAATCGATAATTTAGCCTTCGTTTTTGTTAGGTTAGTCTAATCCATGACGTAATTTTTAATAATTTTCTGAAAAAATAGCAGGAAAATAAAAATCGAAGTCGAATTAGTAAACAAATGTTCGATTCTTGATTGGTTAGGAGTGTTGGTTATGGACAAAATCACTTGTATTGCCTATCTTCTTTACAATTCATCGAAGAATCAAGACATCCGTGAGAAAGCTATTCAATTATTAAATGGGGATGTATCAATCCGAGATTTAAAAAGAAATGTTTCCATACAAGCCCATTTAGTTCTAGCAGAATCCACATTAAAGAAAAATAATCTAGACAAAAATCTTGTCCAGCAGTTCGCCGAGGAGTTCCTGAGCGTTGAAGTTTAAAAAGCTTCCAAACCGGAGGCTTTTTTATCCGATAAATTTTTCATAACAAAAAATAACTCTTCCTTTTTCCCAGTCAGCTGTGTTATAATATCTAAACCCTAATAATTCCCAAAAATGTCTTGCTTTAGTATTTTCTTTTATAAGACCAATTCGGACTCTGTCCAAACCCCGCTTGTCCATCTCATTTTCAAAATGTGCATAAGCTTGTGCACCAAAACCATATCCTTGATAATCAGCATGAATCATCAGCAGTCCAAGCCAAGGAAAATGATCGTTGGGATTTTCCAGCACGTAATCCATAACACCAATATAAGTATCATCAAGTTTGATAAAAGCACTGATCGTTTTAGGGTTTAAAAATTCCTTTTCCAAATCGGCAAGCTCCCTTGCCGCCAAATCATTTTCCAAAACATTGTATTCGGGATTCGAATTAACAATCTCAAGCGCAATATAGAGTGTTTCTTTCCCTAATCTCTTCAAAATGTATCGACATCGTTTTTCTCCTTTTTTATTGATACTTAGGATATTTTATCAAAAAATCAGTTATTCACACTTTAAAATTATGTCATAAAAATCAGTTCTCCGAATAAGCTTAAACCGTTGTGAAAAATAGGATTTTCTACTCTATTAATTTTGTAAAGAAAGGTGATTTTATATGGTACAAATTGAGGTAAATATTACTTTCGAAGGAAGAAACTATTGGACAAATGTCATTGCCGACCAAAATACATCTGATGAAGAAATACTCCGCCTTGCTTTTGAACAGGTTCAAAAGCAATGGAAGAAATAAAGTTTGAAAAGGCAGCAAATTTGCTGCCTTTTTATTTTCTAGCCGATTATTTCATATGTGTTTTTTGGCACATCAACCATAAGGGGACTTATTCCATCTGTTGCAAATAAATGCAATTCGTGCATCACTCGGGTACAGACTGTATAAAATAACTTTCGGTCGCTTTCTTTTTGATATTGGGAACTATCATAAAGGATGACTGCATCAAATTCAATTCCTTTTGAAAGATATGAGGGAATCACCGACACCCCGCTTTCATAGGAAGTTGTTCCTTTTTCAATAAAATGAAGAGGAACATCTTCTTTTAAAGCTTCATATACCCGTTTGCTTTCCTCGCCAGTTCTGCAAATAACCGCAATCGTTCGATGGCTTGTTTGAAGTTCTTTAATTTTCTCCAAAACCTGTTTATTAAGCAAATTACTTTCAACTACATTCAGCGAAGGCTTGATACCGCTCCGGTTAAAAGGCTCAATTTTGTCGCCATTCTCAATAAACTCCCTTGTGAATTCAACAATCTCCTTAGTCGAACGATATGTTTTCGTTAAAACAAATTTTTCAACCTCTCCCTCTTCTGCCTGAAAATCAGTGAAAACTGATTGCATTCCCGTCGCCCCTGAGAAAATAGCTTGGTTAAAGTCTCCGAGTAAGGTCACCTTACTGTAAGGAAACAACATTTTTATAAAGGCGAACTGAAAAGGAGTGTAATCCTGGGCCTCGTCAATAAATATATGACGAATGGAGGAATTTGACTTTCTCCCCTCAATTAAATCCTGCAAGTACACATATGGCGTGGCATCTTCGTAAGGAATCACCATACTGCTTATTTGTGCCTTTGTTTGAGAGCATATGGTATCCCACATTAGCGGCAGTTCGGAAGGATTATTTTCCTTGTTAAATAACCCAAGATAAATTAACGGCAGATTGATAAATTTTAGGTTTTTAACTGCCGCAAATATTGGCTTAAATTTTTCTTTCACAACCATTTCTGCCAACAACTTTTGTTCCTGGTCGAAATCATCAAATGAATGCTCCGTAAACCGTTTCTTTTCCTGGAGTTTTTTATAAACCTCTAAATAATCCTCTTTCTCCAAATATTGAATCTCTTCCTCAACCCAGCTTCGGGACTGTTCCCGTTTGACCCATTTCTTTAATTCTTTCTTAAGCCACTCCTTGAGAAGCTGCATCCTGTTTGGAATTGAAAAATTGGTATTTAAAGTATAAAAATAATCGTGAATTTCTTTTTTCGAGATTAAAACATTTCCTCTAAAGCTTATATCCTTAAAGATTAAACCTTGATTTGATAACCTCGCTGCATATTCTTCTATTAATCGCTTAAACTCCAAACTAGCCTTGAAGCGAATACCATTCAACCTTGATTGACAATGGTCATTGTCCACTAAACTTAGCAGGTATTCAATCTGGGTAAAAGGATCCTCAACGTCAAATTCCCGGCCCAATCTCTGATTTAAGTATTCCTGGAAGGTCGATTGCTGCATGTTCTCTTCTCCCAGCTCAGGCAATACTGTTGCGACATAGCTGTTGAATAAAGGATTTGGAGAAAACAACAAAATATTTTCCGATTTCAATGTACCTCGATATCGATACAAAAGATAAGCCACCCGCTGCATCGCCGCTGAGGTCTTGCCGCTCCCGGCCACACCTTGGACAATCAGCAATTTACTTCGTTCATTACGGATAATCGCATTTTGCTCGCGCTGAATCGTTGCGACAATGCTTTTCATTTGGGTACTGGCATTGTTCCCCAGAACCTCCCGCAGCATTTCATCACCGATGGTGACACCGGTATCGAACATTCCTTTAATTTCCGAAAACCGGATGATAAATTGCCTTTTCAACTCCATTTCACCGTGGATGGTCCCTTCCGGGGTTTGATAATGTGCCGGCCCGGGTGAATAATCATAATAAAGACTGGAAATCGGCGCACGCCAGTCATAAATTAAGAAGTTTTCATCCTGTTCATCCATTAATGAAGCAATCCCCAGATATACTTGATCGGTCGACTTTTCACCAGCCTCCCAAAAATCAATACGACCAAAGTAAGGAGAAAATTTTAATTTATCCAAGGTTTTGAGGGTTCTGTCTAGCTGACTGTGTGTCCGTTCCCGCTCTGAGAGAAGTTCTGCCTGCTGTTTAATACTAGCCGCTGTTTCAATGACGTCATCCGGTTCATCCAGATTGACTGTAACATCCTCCCAAAAAGTCTTGCGGATTTCCAGAACATCAGAGCTAACTCTGCCGGTATTTTTTTGTAATTTGGCTATCTTTTTATCCACTTCATGCACTACCGAATTAACTCTTTCCTGCTCCAATTCCCAGTCATTATCTTGTAAATCCTTCATTCAACAACCACTCCCCAAATAAATTTTGGCTGCATTAGTTGACAACAGCGAACGAATGTGGTAATGTTATTATAGGGTATTTATAATCCTAATCATAATTTGGTTTTCTTGCCAAAGTTCATTTTAACATGTTTTTTTGTCTATTTTCAAGTGTATTTTTTTAAAAGTAAAAACGCCGCTTTGGCGTTTTTTTCATTTTATGACGCTCTTTTCCTCAATATCAATCTCCATTTAAATCCCTTTGTAGTATTTGAAAAATCCAATAAATAATTTATAAAAAAACAATTGACAATCAGCATGACCTAATCATATAATTTATCTTGAATTAAGTTATTTCAAAATCAAGATAAATTATTTCAAACTAAAAAGGGAGAGATTTTAACATGACTAAAACAAAATGGGCATTAGACCCTGCACACAGCAGTGTAGACTTTTCTGTTCGTCACATGATGATTGCAAACGTAAAAGGAACATTCAACAGCTTCAGCGCCAATATTGAAGCAGATCCTGCAGATTTAACAACCGCAAACATCGAGTTCTCGGTTGAAACTTCAAGTGTGGATACGCGCAACCAAGATCGTGATGGCCACTTAGTGTCTGCGGATTTCTTTGATGCTGCCAATTTTCCTGCTATGAATTTCAAAGCAACAAATATTGAAAAGACTGATGATGGCGAGTACAATGTAACCGGCGATTTAACGCTACGTGGAGTGACAAAACAAGAAACTTTCGCTGTTTCCTTTGAAGGTCAAGGCAAAGATCCTTGGGGAAATGAAAAAGTTGGTTTCAGTGCTGCAGGCACTCTAAACCGCTCTGATTATGGTTTGGTTTGGAATGCGGCACTTGAAACTGGCGGGGTGCTTGTTGGCGATAAAGTAAAGATCAATCTGCAAATTCAAGCAGCAAAAGCTGAATAATTTAGCCACAACAAAAAAGCTCTCCTGGTATTTGGAGAGCTTTTTTACCTGTTAATTATCATTCCATATCAAAAAGCGGCGACAAATCTTCGCGAATGAAATCTATATAAAAATAATCATTACTAGCAGCATCATATAAATAATCTTGTTTCCACCTTTCTATATTGGCAACAATCTCCTGCATTGCCGCAACAAACGTTAGGATTTCTTCATTAGACATAATCGGATGCAATGAAAACCGAACCCAGCCAGGCTTTGTTGATAAATCCCCTTGGTCTATTTTGTCGGTTATTTGCTGCGAGGAATTTTTGTCAATATTAAACAAGTAATGCCCATATGTTCCTGCACATGAACAGCCGCCGCGAACCTGAACCCCAAAACGGTCATTTAGAAGGCGGACAATTAAATTATAATGAACTTTTTCGACGTAAAAGGAAACGATTCCTAACCGGTCTTTCACATGACCTTCTAAAATATGGAGCCCAGGGATTTCCTCTAACCGTGGCAGCAGCAGCTGCAGCATTTCTTTCTCTCTCTTTAAAATATTTTCAATCCCCATCTGTTCTTTTAGATTTATGCATAAAGCCGTTCGAATACCCTGAAGAATTCCGGGCGTACCTCCATCCTCCTTGATTTCAATGTCATCATAATAGTGATGTCCTGCCCATGGGTTAGTCCAAGTAACTGTCCCTCCACCTGGATGGTCGGGAATCTTGTTCTTATATAACCTGGAATCAAATATTATCACACCGCTTGTTCCCGGCCCTCCTAAAAACTTATGTGGCGAGAAAAAAACAGCATCTAATTTTTCCATTGGATCAGTTGGATGCATGTTAATAGAGACATAAGGGGCAGATGCCGCAAAGTCAACAAAACATAGTCCGCCATGTTCGTGCATGATTTTGGCTAATTGATGAAACGGCGTTTGAATCCCCGTTACATTGGAACAGGCTGAAAACGAACCAATTTTTAATGGACGGTCTTCATATCTCTTTAGAAGCTGTTCTAAATGGGAAATATCAACATTTCCATTTCTGTCAGGCTGTATCATGACAACATCCGCCGCCGTTTCAAGCCAGGATGTTTGATTCGAATGATGCTCTATATGGGTTAGAAAAATAATCGGCCTCTCATTTTCAGGCAAGTTTAGCCGTTTTTTCCACCGCTCATGTATTCGCAGCCCCAGCATTCTTTGAAATTTATTGATCACAGAGGTCATCCCAAAACCGTCTAAGAGAACCACATCATATTTATCAGCACGGACATGCTCCTTGATGATTTTTTTTGCTTGTTTATACATTCCCGTCATCATTAAACTAGTTATGTTTGATTCTGTATGGGTATTCGCCATAAAAGGACCAAAAACTTCTGTAATTTTCTCCTCAATTTTCCGGTAAAGACGTCCGCTTGCTGTCCAGTCACCATAAATAATCTTCTTTTTACCATAGGGAGAGTCAAATTCATGATTAATTCCAATAACGTGGTCACGGAAGCTTTGAAAATAGGTTTCGAGGTTATCAGGAATGCGAAAGGTTTTGCTGCCAATTTTGCCGGTAATCATGTCAATTCCACCTCAACACAAAGTCTTGATAACCAGTATATGCGAGAAGTTTTTTCATGGGTCTCGGTTTCGTTCTATATAAATAAAAGCAGCCTATTTTGGCTGCTTTTGTGTTTCATTAAAAAGTGGTAACCTTTGTGGATTCCTTTCGATTGACCTCATCTATTTTTTGAGTAAACATTTGAAAGACCCGTTTTTTCTCCTCAAGGTCACGTATGTATTCTTTTAGTTGATTATAGCTTTCTTCAAACGGCTTATGATACATTTCACGGATTTTATCAATTAACTCCTCATTGACTGTGGATTGAATCACTTGTTTAGTAATCCCGTATTTATAGGTATATACTTTTAATTCTTGAGATACTTCCTCGTATTCCTTTTCAATTTCTTCTAGCACAACTAAAATATCTTGCTTCCACTCTTCCAATGATTTCTGCAGATAGGACTTGACCATTGTCTCTTCCATAAACACACCTTCTCTATTCCCTTATTTAACTTATTATAGCGATGTTAGTTTACATGGAAGTTTCGGAAAAATTACAAACCCTTTTCAAGCATAAAAAACGATTACTAATCAAGTAATCGTTTACTTAGTTTCCACAATTTCTGCAAACTCATCGAGCGTCGTAGAATATTTAATATACGTTCGCGGTAAAAGATAAAGTTCATTGTCTATGCCAGTTTTTATATAAGGCCCAGGTGTAGTGGTTAGCCCGTAAGTATAATACTTCTTTGTTTCAGCCACTACTTTTTCATCATAGTCTCCATAGGGGTAGGCTAGTGCAATAACCGGTTTACCTGTAATTTGTTCAATTTTTTTCTTAGAGTGATTTAATTCATACTCATCATGAGTGATTTTTGTTAATTCAGGATGTGTTGCTGTATGTGATTGAATAGAAATGAGCCCTGAATTGGCTAGCATCTTTAAATCCGATGGGGATAATCGATTGGGCCGCTCAATAAAATCAGCAATAATAAAGAATGTTCCTGTTGGATTAAAATTTTCTGATTTCAGCCTTTGAAAGATGTAAAAAACATTAAGATTATTTTTATAGCCATCATCAAAGGTAAGAAAGATTGGCTTGTTGACTTTATCCTTATCAGCCCATCTTTCAAAAGTTAACAATGTAAAACCATGGTCTCTTAAATACGTCATTTGTTTTTCAAAATTTTCCGGTCTGACATATAGCTCCTTTTGCCCATAACCACTATATTCCTCGATAGAGTGATAAATTAAGATTGGTACTTTTTTAACGGCGTGTGTCTGTTCAGGAAATGCAGCCATCAAAAGAATGAAAACTATTATTAAAATTTTATTCAAATAATTCATCTCATTTCAGACTTTTTAGTATTATATGCATCTCTTCTATTATTTGCCTTCAATTAAGCTTTATACAGCTATAGTCACTTCGCTCAATTTGCAATAAAATGTTACTATTTCAAGATTTTCGTCTTGTTTTGATAGCTTTTGTCAAGCGGCAGGAAAAAACCATATCGGATGGTGAATATCTTAGTATCGAACTCATAAAATTCTTTCCGAGATAAATAGAAAGGAATGATTCTCATGAAGTCTTATACACTTAAAGAAGTTTCCAAAAAAATAAATACTGCACCTGGCATCATCCGGCAATGGGAGAAGGAATTAACAGGAATACTCCATATTTCCAGATCAAAACAAGGGGCAAGAATTTATACAGATGTTGAGATTAACCAATTAACCGAAGTAAAGGAACTATTTGCTAAAAAGATGGGTAAAGAAGCAGTTCGGGATGCTCTGTTAAAACAATCCATCGCCAATCATGATACAGAGCTCGAAGAAACAGCCGCTGACGCTGATATTGAGTTTATTTCTCCCCCGGAACCAGTCACATTCGAAATGATTACCCATATAACCAAACAGCCTTCTATCCCTGATAACGAAAACAGCTTATCGAATGCTGATTTATTTTTTGAGGTGATGGATGCCTATAAGAAAAACTTCTTAAATGAGGTTAAAGAGGAAATTAGAAGTGTTGTACGAAAAGAAGTATTAACTGAGGTAAAAAAGGAGATTTCAAACGGAACGCTTAGAACCGTTAAATCCGTGCAGGATTCCATTTATAAATCTTCAGAAAACACAAAAGAGCATATTCGGGAACTGTCGGAGACCATTTCGAAAGCTTCGGAGGAAACCGCAGATAAGTTAAGATATTTATCTTCCAACATCAAGAATGTCACCATCGAAACTGCTGATGAAGTTTATTCCCTCACAAAACAGGTTGTCGAAACCTCAGATAAGCTTTCAAATTATATCGACCAAACTAATAACGAAATTTCCAATTTGGCTGATGAAATCGCAAAGGAACGTGAATTCCTGATGGATGACCGTGAGCAATACCGTCATGATATCCGGCAAAGGGAAGCCGCGTTTCAACAAATGCTGGCAAACTATCGAGAGGTTGCCGCGGCAAAGGAAAAAAAGTGGTGGAAATTTTGGAGTTAAATTTAAGGTGCGGGAATCTTCATTTACGCTGATTCTTTTCGTTGGATATCAAGGTTTTCGGTCATTTTTAAAAATGGAGGGATTGTCATGAATACAGCAGAGGCTGCAAAATTATTGGGTGTTTCAATTAGCACGATTCAGCGCTGGGTAAAGCAGCTTGAACTGCCTATGGAACGAAATGAGCGTGGCCACTATCATTTTAAAGATGAGGATATTGAACTGTTTAAAAATATCCACGAACAGCTCCAGAACGGAACCTTATTGCAAGATATCAGCCAAGAAAAGGAAAAGAAAAGCCCACGCAAAGGGACAGTGAAGGCGGTCGAAAACGGTGATGCATTGGTTAAGCTTTATGCCAAGGTAAAGGATTTAGAGCTTGGCTTACATTCGAAGGCGGATGCTGTTGCCTCCTATCAACTCCTCCAGCATCGCAGGGAGATTGAAGAACTGCAAAATCTTGTGAGTAGCTTGGGGCAACAGGTTGCACAGCTTCAAACCGAGATAACCAAATTAAAAGGACCTGCACCTTCCGAAAAACCGTTAGTTTTAGAAAACAGTAAGGTAAAAAGAAAAAAGAAGAATTTTGTTAGTTCTCTATTTGGCTTTTGATTATCAATTAAACTGACCGAACGCGGTCCTCACACGTTCGGTCGTTCTCTTATAAAACGTTTTCAAAAGCATGCATGTTTAAGCCTCTTTTGTTTGCTGTGTATCGAATTCCAGCAGACCCCCAAAGTACGAGATTTCCTTAATGCTGACACCAAGTTCTCCTGTCGGAATTTTCAAGGATAATTCTTCCCCGATATTTTTTAAAAGAAGCTGTCTGCCGACTGGGGATAAAAAGGATATAAAGCCTTTATCTGGGTCAGACTCCTCTGGAAAGCAAATGACATAATCCTCTGTTTCCTGATCATCGAGATACATAACGGTAACCTTTGTCCCAATATAAACCTTTGGAATTGATGCTATAAAGCTATTTTTTTGGTTTTGTTTTAATAACTCCTCCAACTCCAAAACATAAAGGCTGAAAAAATGTTTCAGTCTTTCCTGAATAGGCGTCGAGGAAATGTAAAGATTAGTTAAATCCTTGATATTTTCCTCAATATACACTAACTGACTTAGGAAGTACTGTTTGTTGGCCTGACCACTATGGTTCATAGTAGATAGCCCCCATGCTCGGATTAAACTTCCTGCAAAATTTTGTTGCGTTTTTCATGTTATATTCCTCCCACATAAAAAATGAACCCTCCAAAATATTTTTGGAAGATCTTAGCACTATATTACCATATTTCAACTTGAAAGTCGCAATACAAAAAGGCCATTCATAAAGAATAGCCTTTTTAGCTTTTACGCCTATTTGCCGCCAGCATTTGTAAGCGGCAGCTTAGGTTCAACAAGCGGTTTTGTATATTTTTTAACCAAAAAGCTTCCCAATAGCAAGCAGACAATAAATGAAAAACCAATGAGAAATAAATAGACTCCCGAGATGGAACTAAACCCTTGGTCCGGAAAAACGGATTGTACCGGTTTAATGAGAAAACCGTGGAACAAATAAATATAAAGCGTTCTTTCTCCAATTTCGGTAAATTTGAACTGTGCCGATGGAATAAATGTTAAAAAGCTAAACACCATTAGAAGTGTTAAGAGATATTGCAAAGACCGATATACTCCGGCTGAAATGTGTTCTATCCCCATTGCTGCATAGGAACTGTCACCCAAAAGCCAAGAAACTGCATCTTGAGGAAAGGAATGGCCAAAGGAAATGACAGCAGCCAGCAGGACGACCATTGCCGTCGGCAGTGAATACTTCCCTCTCAGAATCCTTTTCAAATGCCCCTCGTTTAACAGAAAGCCGAGCAAGAAATATGGAAAAAAGACAAATGTTCTCGACAAGCTCAAATAGCTGCCTGCTTCATTAAAATAGCCAATGGCCACTCCGAGAACAATAGCAAGGGCCAACCCCAGCCATTTCATTCTTGAAAAAGGAATCAGCAAAATGTTCCAAAATAATAAACTTAATAAAAACCAAAGCGACCAGTGAGGGTGGAAAAAATCAACATGAAATGCAGTTTCTTTGCCATTCATATAATAGTACACAGAATAGATGGTCTGAAAAAGGAGATATGGGATTAATAGCTTTATGGCCAGTTTTTTAAAGTAGCCTGGCTTTTGGAATCCCTTAGAAAAATAACCTGAGATTAAAATGAACGCTGGCATATGAAATAAGTAAATAACTGTATACAACGTGAAGAGAAACCCATCTTGATCCTTTAACGGGCTGATTAAATGCCCAAAAACGACCAAGAACATTAAGATAAACTTTGCATTATCAAAATATTTACTCCTTTTTGATTTAGCCATAATATCACCTCATCATATGGATTCAATCAAAAGGTATATTAATATTGTAAAATTAACTTTTGCTTAAAAAATAAAATATCCATTTGGTGTATTAAAAAATACCTTTTATAAACTTTACCATTTTTTTATTACAGGAACATGTTTATAAATTTACTTTTCATTTTCAGCAAAATTACAATTTCAAAATAATGATAAAATATTCCTGCGCAGATTTTCCTATAATTTACTCCTCGCAAAAAAAGAGCTGGACATCCAGCTCTCATTTTCCTCCAACTATATCCACCAATCGATTACTGATAATTTCTGCATAGTTTTCCTTTAATTCATTCTCTGATATCTGTAAATATTCGGAAAGTTCTACAAGGTACTCCCGGTCATACCGCAGCCATGAGGAATAGCTTCTTTTAACAAACCGCTCAGCTTCCATAAAGGTCGAGAACATCGGCGGGACCTTTTCACCGTTATGAAAGATATAAAACTCCCCGTCTCCAGAAGGGAATATATAAGAAATCTCCCCTTTATGATTCTGGTAGCTGCTTCCTGTTTCCGACTCCTTCAGATTAAATTCATTGCGGTCAGCATCGGGTTTAAGCGGTAAGTTATCAAATACATTTATAACAAATGTTTCAAAGGCCTCTCTGGTCAAATCTGCCCCTGAAGCTTTTGGATGTCCCCCTCCCCCATACCTTTTTGCAAACTCTGCGACATTCACTTCATCATGAATGGTCCTAAAGCCCATCTTTTTTCCACCCAAATTAAGAAGGACGATCATATCCAAATGAGGATTTTGCGTATTTAATGCATTCCCTAGCTCTGACATGTTTTGTTCCGCAGGGACAATACCTACACAATAATCTTCCACAAAGGTTTGGACCATTTGCCTGCTTTTGGAATGGATATATCGGTTAATTTTTTGTTCCTCGATATCCAAAATTATGTTTTCTGTTTCGGTAAAATCAAATGCTTCCCTGTTCTCCGTTAACCTTTTTATCATTTCCTCTTCAAACTGTTCCCGGTTCATAATATGGAACAAATCATTTAAGCGTTTCGCCTTGATATTATTATTTTCATCCCATTCCCATGTATCGTACTGCCTGATCAAGTCTACAAATTCATTGAGCGCTTTGCTTTTATCCAGTTTTCCCTTCTCAATTAGAAAGTCGTAAAACAGCGATGTGGCACAGGTTTTTTTTCCGGATTCATATTCTGTTTTGACACTCCCCCATTTATAGTTATTAAAATGCAACGCCGTCACATGATGATCAATCACCTGAATATGTTTTCCAGCCTGAAATCTTTCGGCTAATTTTTTCTCAGTTTCTTCATTTACAGCTAAATCGGTAATGAACGTTTCTTCATTATTATTTTCTTGGTTAGTTATAAAAGCTTCGACCCGCTGATTTAAATTACGATAAGAGCAATAAGATACTTTCGCCTGTTCTCCAAAAGCGAGCTTTGCCAACACCCCGCTGCCAAGGCCATCTAAATCAACATCAGTAAAAAGTTTGACCATTCCATACACCATCCCATATTTTTTCCATAACGTATATTTTGGTTTTGATTTTATCTTCTTATTCATTAGAAAAGCTGACCCGATTAGAGCCAGCTCCATTCCCCAGTATAAGCTTAAGTTTTGTAATATCCTCTTTTTAAGCCGTAATAACAAAACCAGAGTGCCTGAAAGAAAAAGAGTGCTCCCCAAAATGGGGCGGGAAAAATAATGGTCAAATTCGCCAAATTCGCCGCATCTCCCGCAGATTGCGGGCTTTGTAAACTTATATAAAATATTTCATATGCACTTTGAACCGAATCCACCAGTAAAATGGAGGCGATTAGCATCAATAAATGATCTCTAAATCCTTGGCTCCCTTTAATGAGCAGGAACAGGAACCCCGCTGCAAATGAACTGAGCCAAAAGATTCCATATGGGTTACGTACCCAGAAAAAGAGATTAATAAAAATGAACCCCAATATGATATCGATCAATAGTATCTGCTTTTTCCTTCCAAGTAATAAAAAGAAAAGGAAGGCTGAAAATGATGCAAATGTATAACCCGCCAAACCGGTAAAAAAACTGCCAATCCAAGTTGACTGGTTACTATACGTGGCACCTTCAGAATTCATAAATAACGAAATTCTTTCCACATTACCGCCAAGTAAAGCCACGAATGCATGTCCGGACTCATGAATTAATGTATTTATCACCCGAAAATAATTCCCCATAAACGGAATATGAATTAACAGAACGCTAATCACGAGGAAAAGAAAAAACTTCGCACTGAATTTTTCACGAACAAAGCTCAATTGACATTCTCCTCTGTTTTAGAAATTTTCATTATTTTCTTTATTTTATCACTATTAGTTAAAAAAGAATAACAATAACCACGCCATTTTGAAGTTGCATATTTTTTGAGCAATTTTCGAAAGGATTCGACAACCAACAACTTATGTGTTACCATTAAGTTGTTACATCCCAAAAAGGAGGGAATGAGATTGATAGAGTTTAAGAATATTATTAAAAAATATCGATCCAAAACAGTTATAAATTCTTTTTCATTAAAAGTTGAGGCGGGACAGCTTGTTGTTTTTATCGGTCCAAGTGGCTGCGGGAAGACAACCTTGCTAAAAATGATTAATAAGCTGATACAGCCAACCTCAGGGAAGATTTTGGTAAATGGATCTGATATTTCTACCGTGAATCCGATTGAGCTTCGCCGAAATATTGGCTATGTCATTCAAAACACAGGTTTGTTCCCACATATGACGATTAAGGAAAACTTGGAGTTGATTCCTAAACTTAAGGGCGAAGATCCTGCAGCTATTGAGAAGAAAACGAACGAGTTACTTGACATAGTAGGGTTAAATCCCAAAGAATATCTGCACCGTTATCCAAAGGAATTAAGTGGCGGCCAGCAGCAGCGAATTGGCGTAGCAAGAGCCTTCTCCACAAACTCCGACATTATCTTAATGGATGAACCATTCAGTGCACTCGACCCCGTCACACGATCATCGCTTCAGGATGAACTGTTCCAAATGCAAAAGGAATTAAACAAAACAATCATCTTTGTCACTCATGATATGGATGAGGCTATTAAAATAGCTGACAAGATTTGTATTTTAAAAGATGGCGATATTCTTCAGTATGACACGCCAGAAAACATCTTAAAAAATCCTGCTAATGATTTTGTTTCCGATTTTATCGGCAAGCGCAGGGTATGGAATAATCCTGAATTGTTAATGGCCGAGGATATCATGATTCCAAATCCGGTTAAAATTACCGCCAAACGGAACGTCCTGCAGGCAATTGAAATCATGAAGGAAAACAAAGTAGACAGTTTATTGGTTACTGAAAAGAATAATCGTCTTATCGGATTGGTGACCTTGAAAGGAATTCAATTGCTAAACCGCAACTCCGAAATTGAATGGGTAATGGAGAAGAATGTCCTGTCAGTATCACAGGATGCCAATTTGATTTCCGTTCTCGCAACCATGAATGAACATAAGATTGGTTACGTTCCTGTTATTAACAGTACTGGACAGTTAACAGGTCTTATTACGAGAAGCAGTATTTTATCTGCACTAAGCAGCCAATTAATCGATATGGAGGTGGCCTTTTAATGAGTGAATTATGGAACTATGCAAGTAACAACTATAACCAAATCCTTGAACTATTAGGACAGCATATATATCTAAGTATCATTTCTGTTTTGATTGCAACCTTAATTGGAATTCCGCTCGGAATATTGATTTCACGAGAGCCTAAGCTATCAAAATCGGTCATTGGCACAACAAACGTCATTCAAGCCGTGCCGAGTCTGGCCTTGCTAGGATTTCTAATCCCGTTCATTGGCATCGGCAGTACTCCTGCCATAGTAATGGTGGTACTTTACTCGTTGCTGCCAATTGTCAAAAACACCTATACGGGATTAACCAATATTGATCGAGACATTCTGGAAGCCGCCAAAGGCATCGGTCTGACCAAGGGTCAAACAATGAGAAAAGTGCAGCTGCCGCTCGCCTTCCCGATGATTATGGCGGGTATCAGAATTTCAGCCGTTACGGCTGTTGGGTTAATGACGATTGCCGCATTCGTCGGAGCCGGCGGACTTGGTTATCTTGTCTTCTCTGGTGTGCAAACTGTCGACAATGCCATGATTTTGACAGGTGCGATTCCGGCCTGTATTCTGGCACTATTGATCGATTTTATTGTCGGTAAATTAGAGACATCTCTTTCTTATAAGACAAAACAATCTTCTGCATCAAAAACAGGAAAAACAACAAAAAAAATTATTCTTGCCTTTGCGAGTTTGCTTTTGGTTATTGCTGGTGTTTTTACAGTTTATTCAAAGGCCCAGGCTGGCGATAAAATTGTCATTGGTTCAAAGAATTTCAGTGAACAGCTAATTCTTGGTAATATGCTTGCAGATTTAATCGAAAATAAAACCGATTTAGAAGTTGAAAGAAAGCTAAATCTTGGCGGTTCTCAGGTTACCTTCAGCGCCCTTAATAGCGGTGATATTGATGTTTATGTAGAATACACCGGAACAGGACTTGTCAATATTTTAAAACAGCCGCCACAGAATAATCCTGAGCAGGTTTATGATTATGTTCAAACAGAATTTAACAAAAAGTATGGAATTAGATTGTTAAAGCCGCTTGGTTTTAATAACACCTATGCATTGGCCATCCGACAGGATACCGCTAATCAATACGGACTAAAAACCATATCTGATTTGGCCAAGGTCAGCAACGAGTTAATCATGGGTCCGACCATTGAATTCCCTAATCGTGAAGACGGATTAATCGGTCTCTCCAAAACGTATAATATGCAATTTAAGGACGTTAAAGCCGTTGACGGGGGCTTGCGTTATACAGCGCTTGATAATCATAAGAGCGACGTCATTGACGCTTTTTCAACCGATGGCTTAATTGAAGCATTCAAGCTAAAAGTGTTAAAGGATGATAAGAACTTTTTCCCTCCTTATTATGCTGTTCCAATCATTAAGGAGGAAACATTAAAAGAACACCCGGAATTGAAAAATGTCCTTAACAGCTTAGCCGGAAAGCTGACTGAGGAGAAAATGAGGGAACTAAACTATAAGGTAGATAGTTTGAAACAATCCCCAGCAAAAGTAGCAAAGGAATTTTTGGAAAAAGAGGGTTTATTAGATAAATAAAACAACAGGAGGCTGACAACACGTCGCCTCCTGTTCTTATTCCTGTATAAAATGAACCACCCTGTCATAGGTTTCCTCGCTGCCAATCACGAGCAATACATCCCCTTCTAGAATGAGCGCGTACGGTCCTGGAGAGATCACGAGGCCTCCCTGTCTTTTAATCCCAATTACCGTGCCGCCCGTGTTTTGCCAAAATTTCAAATCCGAAATAGTCTTGCCAATATGGCTGCAGTTTGGAAGAATTTCGACTTCAATCGGGGCAAGCGGATTCGTGTGACGAAGCTTCCCTGAATAATCCAATATTTTTCGGAGCGTATCAAACAACTGGTCATCCAGCTTATTTCGTTCCAACATAAGTGTATTCATTTGTTTTTCTAATTCCTTAATGCTAGCCAGATTAGAAAAACGTGAAATATATTTAAAAGCATTTTCACGGGATGAGATGACAATGCCGCTTCCCTTTGTGGACTGGACAATTTCCACATCCTCCAAAATCTTGATGGCCCTCCTGACTGTTTCCGGAGATACCTTGTAATCACTAGCCAATGTCGATCTTCCATGAATCTTATCCCCAACTTTAAATTCCCCATCGTAAATTCGATTGGCCAAATCGATGGCGATTCGTTCATATGTCGGTATTTGTGCCCTTTGCATAAGAAGCCTCCACAAAGTTATTCAATATCTATTCCAGTATTACTATACATTTTTAATTAGCAGTTGGCGAGTGCCGGATACATACTCGGGTAAAATCGGAACATAATGGGCATAATATCAGGCAGGACTCTTGTAATGAGGTGCAATTATGTGGCGAAAGGTTCTTGTTGTTTTAAGTGTGATTTTTATTTTATTTATGACTATCCTATTTATTATATACATCATGAAGGGGGACTCAACCAGATGGCAGGTAGCTCTCGGTGGAATATTAGTCAGCGCCCTTCCACTTTTTTTATTGCGTTTTAAAAAGAATCCCTTCAACCTTCCCATTATCATAGGGTATTATTTCTTTTTATTTTGCACGTTATTTTTAGGGTCAATCTCCAGTTTTTATTTACATTACAAATGGTGGGATTCCACTCTTCATTTTTATAAAGGGGTGTACGTAGGGATTGTGGGAATTGCCTTATTTAAGAATATGATTACAACGAAGGCACGAAATGAAGTCTCCTCTTGGATTCTTTTCCTTTTCGTCCTCTCATTATCCGTTTTGGCCAGTGTACTATGGGAGATTTACGAGTTTTTAGGGGATATCACCTTTACGCACACCATGCAAAGAGGCGGGAATAAAGATACGATGCTTGATTTGCTATTCGGTCTTGCAGGGGGTATTCTCGTGGCTGTTTATGCAAAAATTAGAAAACAGACTGTGTAGGTTAGGGTGGCATATATGAATCGAAAACTTGTCCTTTTATTAAGCGGGTTATACGTAATTTTCATGGCAATTTTAGCTGTCTATTATCATAATCAGGGGCAATCCTTTAAATCAACCGTAGCCATAGGCGGCATCGTCTGCGGTGCAATCCCGCTTCTCTTGGCGTTATTTACAAAACTCCAATTTAATCTGCCCATCGTCATTTCCTATTTAATTTTTTTAGTGGGCTCACAATATTTGGGTTCTATCCGCGGCTGGTATGGGCTCGGGTGGTGGGACACCTTTATGCATGTCGTCAGCGGGGCAATTTTAGCTTTTGCCGCCATCGCCTTGTATGAACGGCTAATTCACCGGTCTGCCGGAGGAGACATATCTCCCTGGTTTGTGTTTTTATTTACGTTATCATTTGCCGTTCTCGGCGGTGTGCTATGGGAGGTTTATGAATTTAGCTGTGACCAGTTTTTTGGGATGACTTTACAAGGCGGCGGGAATAAAGATACGATGACCGACCTGATTGCTGACACCCTTGGCGGTTTAGTGATTGCGATATGGTCCGGGATAAGGACAAAAATAAAACTGAACAAGAGAAGATAAAAGCAGCCCTAATCACTAAGGCTGCTTTTATCTTAAACAGTCACCGCTGTAAAAAACTCCTCATAAATCGCCTTTACCGCTCTTTTTTCGTCAACTGATTTCACACCAAACATCATGCTAACCTCGGAGGAACCCTGGTTAATCATTTCGATATTAACCTTCGCTTCGGCCAAGGCCTTCGAGGCTCTGGCCATAGTGCCTACATTTCGGCGCATTCCCTCTCCAACTACCATGATCAGAGAAAGTCCATGGACAAGCTTTACTTCATCAGCGTGTAGTTCTGTTTTAATACGCTTCAGAATTTCCTTTTCCATTTCCCCGTCAAACTGATTTTCTCGTAAAATCACGGAAATATCATCAATTCCCGACGGGGTATGCTCATATGATAATCCGAAGTCTTCTAAAATCCCGAGAAGTTTACGTCCGAAGCCCACTTCACGGTTCATTAAGTATTTGCTCACATAAATGCTGCAAAAGCCTTTATCACTGGCAATCCCGATGGCAGGCCCGTTGGTGTTTTCCCGCTCAGACACAATCCTCGTACCCGGGGCACTTGGATTATTAGTGTTCTTGACATGAACTGGAATTCCCGCACGGAAGGCCGGTACAAGCGCCTCATCATGTAATACACTAAAACCTGCATAGGAAAGCTCCCGCATTTCTCGGTACGTTAATTCCTTTATTTCCTTTGGTTTTTCAACAATATAAGGATTAACGGAATAAACGGCATCCACATCCGTAAAGTTCTCATACAAATCAGCCTTTAAAGCATTTGCGAGAATGGAGCCAGTAATATCGGAGCCGCTTCGTGAAAACGTAAAGACTTCACCTTCTTCGCTGTAGCCAAAGAATCCTGGAAAAATTAAAATGCCTGGCTGATTACGGAGTGCAAATAAGCGTTTATATGCTTCAGGCAGTGCCTGTGCATTTCCCGGTTCTGGGCTTACAACCAGCCCAGCCTCTTTCGGATCGACATAATAGGCTTCCACTTCCCGCTTGCGGAAAAATGCTGCCACCAATTTGGCATTATTATCTTCACCAGCGGCTTTTAACCGGTCTATGTAACGATCAGGCTTATCCTTGTCACCGTTCAATCTTGCAAATAAATCATCCTCGATATCTGCAATGATTTCTCCCGGAAGCGAAAGCTCCTCTGCAATATCCCGATATCTTGCTAGAACGGTGTTAATTTCTTCTACAGGATTACTGTTTGCCAGCGATTTTTCGGCACATGTTATTAATAAATCAGTTACTTTTATATCTTCCGGGTTCCGCTTACCCGGTGCTGATACAACAACCACTTTGCGTTCAGGATCTGACATGACAATTTGGAATACCTTTTCAAGTTGTTTTCCTGAAGCTAAAGAGGAGCCCCCAAACTTAACGACCTTCATTCTGACATCTCCTAATTTTTAAAAATATAAACTTAATTTTAGTACAATTTTGAAATTATTCAAGTGTTTTTTCCGTTATACGTGTACAAATGTTCATTCCAGGTGGACATTTAGAGAAAACGGAAAAAAACAGTGTATTTTAAGATAAACACACTGCCTGAACGAAAGCTTATTCTCCGCGGATTAGCTCAATAAAATGGGCAAGAATTCTGGCTGTTAATCCCCAAATGACTTTATCTTCATAAAGATAGAAATATTCTTCCATCCCTCGTGCCCGCCAATTATAATTCTCACCGCCCACAATCAAATCAAACGGAAAATTCTTCTCCGGCTCCATTTTAAATTCAATATGATAAATTTCCGGCTCTTTTTCGAAAAAGAATGACAATGGCACGGTAAAAACTTCTCCAACTTCAGATGGATTTGGGTTTACCTTTTCCAAATTCTTTATAAATCCTGCATAAGGATATATAATCATGCCAAAGGGCGAAACCATGTAATCAAGCGGATAGACTTTTGATATCTCTTCTCTGTCAATCCGGAGTTCCTCATTTGTTTCACGGATAGCAGCAGCTTCAGCGTCCTCGTCATGGGAATCAATCTTGCCGCCAGGAAAACAGATTTCACCCGGCTGTCTTTTTAACTGAAGAGACCGAACCTCAAATAAGACATGAACTTCATCACCTTTTAATACAAGCGGCACCATAACCGCATATTTTGAAAATTTCTTGCTCCCTAGTATTTCTGGAGTATGCTCCTTTAATTTTGCTAATATAGCTTCCAATTTCATTCATTTCACCTCTCACAAAAACCTCTATCTAAAGCATACCATTTTTATTAAAATAATCCTCCTTAAAAGAAAAAACAACCCAACCTTAATGTTGGATTGCTTCAGCCATTCTATTCTTTCCTTTCGTACCAAGAATACATATAGGCAGGGTCCTCATATTCATGAGCATTTTTTACAGCCTTCAATGGGTGAAAGGTATCAATCATAACAGCCAATTCAAGTGTCTCTTTCTTCCCAATGCTCGCCTCCGTTTTCCCCGGGTGAGGTCCATGCGGAATTCCGCTCGGGTGCAGGGTAATAGATCCTTCCTGGATACCCTTACGGCTCATAAAATTGCCCTTTACATAATAGAGAAGCTCGTCACTGTTTACATTGCTATGGTAATATGGTGCCGGGATGGCCTCAGGATGATAATCGTAAAGACGTGGAACAAATGAACAAACAACAAAATTGTTTCCTTCAAATGTTTGATGAACCGGCGGCGGCTGATGAATCCTTCCTGTAATTGGTTCAAAGTTTCCTATATTAAAGGCCCACGGGTACAAATAACCGTCCCAGCCCGCCACATCAAGCGGATGATGGCCAATAATGTGCGAATGGATAGCCCCGCGTGACTTCGTTAACACCTCGAATTCCCCAGATTGATTATAGGTTTCTAACCTTTCCGGCCCGCGAATGTCCCGTTCGCAAAACGGACTATGCTCCAGCAGCTGCCCGTATTCGTTCCGATAACGCCGAGGTGTCGTGATTTGACTGAATGCCTCAACAAACAGCATCTTTGTCGGTTCAGCACCTTTAGGAATTAATCTGTGTATTGTTCCAATCGGAATGAGTAGGTAATCACCTGGTCCGTACGATAGCGTCCCAAACATCGTCTCAAGCTTTCCTGTGCCGGTATGAATAAACAGCATCTCATCTCCGTCACTATTTCGATAAAAGCTGTTTATCCCTTCTGTGACAGTCGCCGTCCCGATTAACAGATCTTGATTTCCCAAAAGGTACTCTCTTGCCTTTAAGAAATCCCCACGCTTGTTAATTTTATTTGTAAAAAAATGCCGATGTTTAAGCATTTGCTGTTCTTCATATTCAGGCAGATAACAACCCTTTAATTCCGCTTTTACAACTTCTGTCGGCATGTAATGATGGTAAAGAATTGATTGTGTGCCGGAAAACCCCCTGGTACCCATAACTTGCTCTCTATAAAGGCTCCCATCCTCTTTTTTAAACATTGTATGCCGCTTGCGGGGCAGCTTTCCCATTTGACGGTAGTACATCCGTTCATCACGCCCTTTAAAAACAGCTAATTTTCTATTTTTATAGATTTCCTCTTTTCTCCTGCTCACGTTCAATGGACTCAAATAGGGCCTTAAAGTTTCCTTCACCAAAGCCCCTTGCCCCTTTTCGCTGGATGATTTCAATAAACAGGGTCGGTCGGTCGACAATCGGCTTTGTGAAGATTTGCAGCAAATATCCCTCATCATCACGGTCTACTAAAATATTCAATTCACGCAGTTTTCCAATCTCTTCATCAATCTTTCCAATCCGCTCTGCTAATGAATCATAATAGGCTCCTGGTGTAGATAGGAATTCAACACCATTTTTCCTTAACGCAGTTACCGTTGAAACGATATCCTCAGTTAAAATGGCCAGATGCTGAACCCCCGGGCCATTATAGAATTCTAGGTATTCCTGAATTTGCGACTTGCGCTTACCCTCTGCAGGTTCATTAATCGGGAATTTGATTCTGCCGCCGTTATGCATCACCTTTGACATGAGTGCCGAATATTCGGTTGTGATATCCTTATCACTAAAATGCTTCATTTCCTTAAAGCCCATCACCTTGGAATAGTACTCTACCCATTCCTCCATACTTTCAACATTGCCAACAACATGGTCAAACCCAATTAAGCCTGTTTCCTCTACCGACTGATTGATAGAATAAGGCTTATACCCCGGCAAAAAGGCACCTTGATAATTTTTCCGTTCTATAAGCGTATGAATGGTATCGCCGTAAGTACCGAGAACGGCTTTTTTCACGACACCATTTTCATCTTTCATTTCAAATGGAGCTGCAATTGCAATAGCTCCTCTGTTTACTGCCTCCTCAAAGGCCTTTGTAACATCGTCAACCAGCAGGGCCACATCCTTTACGCCGTCACCATGTTTTTTAACAAATTGGGCTGTCCGCGTATTTTCTGTGTAGGATCCGGTAAGAACAAGGCGGATATTCCCCTGTTTCAATACATAGGAAACGTTTTCACGTTTCCCGGTTTCAAGCCCCGAATAGGCAATTGGCCTAAACCCAAAGGCAGTACAAAAATAATGGCATGCCTGCTTGGCATTCCCGGTATAAATTTCTATATAATCCACGTCCCTTACGGGGAAAAAATCCTCGACCAACTGCTCTGCTCTCGATATCCTTTCTTTCATGTTTTACCCCCCTTATCTTTATTTATAATATAAATACATTGTAAAAAGAGGCAGCCTATTCCCTCAAGAATAGAGTGCAAAGCAATAACGCTTTGAGGCATTAAACACTAATTTTTTTAAAATAAAAAAGAAACATACCAGACAGCGGTATGTTTCGATTATTAAAGTGTTGGAAATGTATTTCAATAAAATATTGTCCGTCTTTCCAGCCAAAAATTTTTTTACGAGAGGACGGCCCGGTCGCTGGCCATTTGGACGCCGCGGATTCGTTTGAATTCCTCGAGTAATCCTTCGATAGTTAGACCTTTCTTCTGTTCCTCGTTTACTTCTAAAATTATTTGACCTTTATCCATCATAATCAAGCGGTTCCCAAGGTCAATAGCCTGCTGCATATTATGGGTAACCATTAAGGTAGTAAGCTTATACTTATCGACGATTTCCTTTGTCAAATTCGTAATTAACTCTGCACGAGATGGATCAAGAGCAGCGGTATGTTCATCCAAAAGGAGAATGGATGGCTCCGTGAACGTTGCCATTAATAATGATAAGGCTTGACGTTCTCCACCTGACAGGAGCCCGACCTTTGCACTGAGACGATTTTCCAGTCCAAGATGAAGCGACTCTAAAACCTCCCTGAAATAATCGCGGCGTTTTTTTGTAACACCCCTCCTAAGGGTTCTTGTTTTATTCCGGGAATATGCCATTGCCAGATTCTCTTCAATTGTCATGCTCGGTGCGGTACCGGCCATCGGATCCTGGAAGACTCGGCCAATCATTTTGGCTCGTTTATACTCGGACATTGTGGTCACATTTTTATCATCGATAAAAACTTCCCCAATATCCGGCAGTATACCGCCGGAAATGATATTCATTAGCGTTGACTTACCCGCTCCGTTACTTCCGATTACTGTTACGAAATCTCCCTTTTTCATCGTTAAATTAATATGATCAATGGCAATCTTTTCATCTGGCGAACCTTCGTTGAAAATTTTATGAATCTGATTTAACTGCAGCATGATTTTCACCCTTCCGCTCTACAGATGCTTGCATTACGCCCAGTTTTTCTGCTTTTCTGCGAGCTTTCCGCTTTTTCTCTTTTGAACGCTCAATAATCTTAGGTGTTGTCAAAGCAAGAATGACAATTATGGCGGTTATCAGCTTCATATCTCCTGGATCGAGAAATTCAATTCTTAGTGCCATTGAAACTACAATCCGGTAGATAATGGAGCCTCCAATAACAGCAAGAGTGGTTCTGGCAATTGTTTTAGTACCGAACAATGCTTCACCAATAATAACAGATGCAAGCCCGATAATAATCATCCCGATACCCATTCCGACATCTGCAAAACCGCCTTGCTGGGCAATCAGTGCTCCGGAAAAAGCTACTAAAGCATTGGAGAGTCCCAAACCAAGAACAGTCAAAAGATTTGTATTGGCTGAAAAACTGCGGATCATGCGCTGATTATTTCCGGTCGCTCTGACAGCAAGCCCAAGTTCCGTTTGTAAAAACCAATCAGTCAGGAATTTAATCATAAAGGTAACGACAAGCATGAAAATAAGAATGCCCCATGTTTCAGGAAGACTGTCACCTAAGCCTGCCGCAGTTAGCAGTCCGTTAAGGAAAGAATCAATTCCTGATTTTTCGAAAATATCGCCAATTTTCGTGAAGGCTGTATCCGTATTTAATAATGGAATGTTGGAACGCCCCATGATTCTTAAGTTAATGGAGTAGAGGGCAATCATCATTAAAATACCGGCAAGCAGATTGTTAATTTTTCCAAAAGTATGCAGGATCCCGGTCATACATCCAGCAAGAAAACCGGCAAATAAAGCCATTATTGTTGCTAAAAAGGGATTTGCTCCCCCTGCAATCATGACCGCAGCAATAGCGCCTCCTGTAACAAAACTTCCATCTACCGTTAAATCTGGGAAATCTAGAATACGAAAGGATAGATAGACGCCCAGCGCCATAATCGCATAGATGATACCTGCCTCGAATGATCCAAATATGGCTGTAAACATTGTGTTCATCCTTTCCTTTTTTGACATCTAGCCAAAAACAATTTGGCCTACATTAATTTGTGTCAAGCACATAAGGAGTCAATCCTAAAGAAAGATTGACTCCTGATAACTATTCGTCGCTCTTATTTCCCGTCATAAAACTCGCCAAGCTTGCTCCATTCTTCTTTCACATCGAGTCCTTGAGCTTCGGCAGCTTTTTTATTAATGACCAATTTTAAGGTCTTCGGCAACTCAACGGGAATTTCGGAAGTTTTTTTCTTTCCGGATAAAATGTCAGCAGCCATTACACCAGATTGATAGCCAATGTCATAATAATTGAAGCCGGTTGCTGCAACGGCACCTTTTTTCATAGAATCAAGTTCACCGACAAACAGAGGAATCTTTTTGCTGTTAGCTACGCTGATAACTGAATCAAGAGCCGTAACAACCGTATTGTCGGTCGGTACGTAAATGGCATCCACTCGGCCTACCAAGGATTCAGCAGCCTGCTTAACCTCTGAAGTATTAGCAACAGAAACCTCTACAAGCTTAGCACCCTTCTCTTCTACTAATTTCTTAACCTCTTTCACTTGGACTTCGGAATTTTGCTCACCGGAGTTATAAATGACGCCAACATTTTTGGCTTTCACTTCATCCGTAATGAAATTTATTGTTTTCTTGGTTGCTTCTGGATGATTATCAGTTGTTCCTGTAATATTTTTTCCAGGCTGGTCAAAAGCCTTTACTAGACCTGCGCCAACTGGATCAGTTACAGATGTAAAAATAATTGGAATATCTTTTGTTGCATTCAAGGCTGCTGTAGCACTTGGAGTAGCATTTGCAAAGATTAAATCAACCTTGTCACCTACAAAATTCTTAGCAATTGTTTGGGTATTATTCATATCTGCTTGAGCATTTTGTTCGTCAAACTTCACTTTGATACCTTTGTCAGCTAATGCCTTCTTAAAGCCTTCAGTTGCTGCATCCAATGAAGGGTGCGGTGCAAACTGGCTGATTCCAACTTTAAATTCTTTATCCGCCCCGCCTTTTTCTGAGCCACTGGAAGTTTCCTTGCTTCCACAGCCGGCAAGAAGCAGCATTCCGGCCAGGGCAATGGAAAGGCCTTTTACTTTTTTCTTCATTGAGTAATCCCCCTAATTTATTTTTCTAAAAATTAATTATATTAAAAATTATTCTAGTATTTTTTTAGTACAAAAGCAATAGAAAATTCAAAATTTATTTTTTGCTTTAAAGCGGCAAATCAAAAGAGTTCCACTGTTTTTATTACATTTTTCAAATAAAAAAAAGCCTTCCAATAATGGAAGGCAATATCTATAAAAAGTATTCGGAGGAACTAGGGTCTATTTTTTACCAATCTTTTGTACGGTCAAGCAGCTTGTCAATTTCTACCGGTTTCAGTTTTCCAATATTTTTCTCAGATGTTAGATCTGAAGTAGCTTCTAGTAATTTGTCAATGTCAATCAATAAGGTTCCCATCATCTAACCTCCCGAGTATAGTAACTTACTAAAATATTCGAAGACATTATGTAAATGTTGGGGGTACTTTCCTATTTTTTTTAAAAAGTTATTTAAATAGGAAAATTTTCAGTTTTACTGGAATGTATGATTTTTTTCACTTTTTTGTCACAAGAAGGACATTAAAATGTAAAAGGAATAACAAGTTGTTGGGGGACGACTTGTTTTTTGAAACAATATTGGGAGGGGATTTCATGTACCAATCTATTGCATGGTACGCTACACTGTTCTTTGTTTTCCTCATTGCACTTGCTTTTTCTTTCGTTTATGGGGAGTCGAGGAAACAACGTAGTCTTAATCCTTACAGCCATATTTGGCTTCAATTTTTCAGATGGCTGGACATTCCTGTATCCGCTTCCTTCCTTCTCAGCCAAATTTAAAGGGATGACAGGAGCGTTACTATTCTTATTCGGTCTTTTAATCCTTGGTGTCGGCTACCTTGTTATGTATTTCTATTTGGCAGCAAGACTTATCAAGGAATACGGCGGCTTAGGAAAATCGCTGGGCTGGGATTATATTTTTAGAGGGAAACAGGGATATGGACCGCCTGCGGCAGTTGTGGCAACGACAATGGTAATTATCGCTAATTCTGTTGGAATTCTTGCTGGTGCTACTGCACTAATGGAATCAATCATAAACATTATCAATCCAGATTTCACCTTTGATCCTATGCTTGCGAAGCATTTGACCTATGCGTTTGGGCATATTTTCGCCAACTGTACAATTTATATGACTGTTATTGCGGTTTATGAAATCCTGCAGGAATATACAGGACGTCCATGGAAATCAAATAAAGCCTTTTTGATTGCTTGGAACTTCTCTACCTTATTCACACTTATGATTTATACTCACCATCTGTTAATGGACTTTGCCGTACCTCGATGGATGCTGATTATCGGACAAGTATTTTCCTATGCAAACGGCCTTCCTGTCATGGTTGTAACAGCCTATGGCGCCTTAATGATTATTTTCCGCTCTAGCGTGAAATGGGATTTTGCCTCAAGCATGATGTTCCTAGCGATGTTCGGCTGGGTGGCAGGCGCTGTACCGGCTATTATTGATGCGACCATTGTCGTTAACCATGTCATGCACAATACGAAATGCGTTCCCGGCCATTTCCATACCTATATGGGAATGGGCGTAATCGCGATGATTTTCGGTTTCATGCATTACTTCAATAAATCAGAAGGTACTCAGAAACAAACAGGTTTTGATAAATTAGCTATTTCCACTTATTTTATTTTCTTTACCGGATTGGTTGGTTCATTCCTTTATGCCGGAAAAATCAGCGCGCCAAGAAGATGGGCCGAACATTTACCAGAATGGACCGGTTCCGACCGGGTTGGGGCATTATGTGGTGTTTTCATAATTGGTGCAGCCTTAATATTTACAACAAGATTTATAATGGGATTGCGGAATGTTGGCAAAAAGACACCTGACAATACACTGTCAAGTCCATTAAAATCTGTCAGCTGATACGGTAAGAGGCTGCCCCAGGAGGGCAGCCTCTTACTTTATGCCGTACTCTTCATTGCATTTTGCTTGACGCCCCGCTGAAAGAAAAACTTCATCATTGGAGGGGTTACAATTGTAGTCACAAGAACAACGATAACTAGGATGGAAAACAGCTGTTGGTTGATTAATTTAGCCTCAATACCGATTGTGGCAAGAATCAAAGCAACTTCACCACGAGAAACCATGGCTGCACCAATTCCAAGTGAACTGTTCCATGAGAAACGGGCCATTTTAGCACCCGCGGCTGCACCAATAAGTTTTGTTAAAATGGCAATTATGCTAAGGACAATAATTAGCCCAATATTTTGCGCAAGGCCTTCGAAGCTAGCCTTTACACCTATCGATGTAAAGAACACTGGAACAAAAAAAGAATAGCCGATCGTTTCCACTTTCTCAAAGACTTCCTTTTTGAAGTCTGTTAAACTGATCGCCACACCCGCAATATACGCTCCAATAATGGCGGCCACACCAGTTACCTCAGCTAAATAGGCATAAAGAAAACAAATGATTAATGCCGCTGAAATGACTGACTCGGTAACCTTTAATGGGGCAAACTTTTTTAAAATCCACGGAACAAGCTTCCAAGCCGCTAAAATGGCGCCACCGAAAAAGAGCACCTTTTTAATAATGACCATGCTTAAATTCACATCGCCGCCAGCCATGCTCATTAAAAACGCCAGGGCAATAATAACCACGACATCATCGATGACGGCTGCCCCAAGAATTGCTGCTCCCTCTTTTGACTGCATTTTATTTAACTCTTTAAGCGCTTGTACAGAAATACTGACACTTGTAGCGGAAAGAAGCAGCCCTAAAAATAAGGCTTCAATCGTGGTCATATTCATGAGAATTCCGGCCAAAAAACCGACCGCCAAAGGAACAATTATTCCGCTTAACCCCACAAATGTGGCAGCTTTTCCTGAACGCTTAAATTCATCCAAATCAGTTTCCATGCCGGCAATGAACATTAACAAAATGACTCCTATTTGGCTGAGCTGTTCCAATGTCGTTGTTTCTTCGACTAGTCCCAAAACAGCCGGCCCTAGAATAATACCGATAACCAGTTTTCCCAACACAGAAGGCTGTCCCAGTCTGGCACTGATATCCCCCGCTATTTTGGAGGCAATTAAAATAACCGCCAATTGAAATAATAACTCCATCAAAATCACCTTTCCTTCTAAAAAATAAAAAAAGAGTCTGAATTTTACAAACAGACTCTTTACAAATGGAGACAAAAAAAGCCTGTCAACAAAGGGCATACGCATCCCTAAGTGACAGACTCCTCCTAATTGACAAATATTAAGTTAACACTATAGTAACAGAATTTATGGTATTTTTCAAGTAAAATAGACAAAATTTCAGATGGTTAATCCCATCTCTTAATTCGATCAATTGTCTTTTCCTTTATAACAGTAATAAAGGTCGTTTCCCCTTTCAGGAGTTTTTGTTTATGCCATTCGTTAAAGCTGGCTACCATAATCAGAATAAGTCCAGCGATTAACAAATAAGCCCACCATGGCATATTCCCCCAATAAGGTCTTGTCTGCAAAAATACATTCAGAAGTAAAACACCTGCACCTGTAAAAAAGTACGCTTTTATTTGCAAATACATTCCCGCAAGCATGGACAGTAAGGAAAGTGAACCAAGAATGATAGCATCATAAATAGTATTGCTTGCCAGCCCATCCTGTATTAATAATAGTGAAACAATGATAAGGACGGCCCATTCAATCGATTTAGTTATTTGTGAGTACCTTCCTTTTAATAGACGGCGAATGAATATCACCAAGACAATGATAGGCAGCACCTGGACTTCCCTCTCCCATAAAAGAGGAATATCGAGGAGCCCAATAATGGCATAGTATGGCTGCAATAAATAAGCGAGGCCGATTATCCCGATTAAAACTGAGAAATTTGCTGGTACTCTTTTTCTTTGCAAGAAAAAGTTACCGGCAATCAATATGCCTGGGAGAGCGTGACTCCATAGTGATTCATCCATAAAGAAGTACATCAGCCAAAAATACAAAAAGGAAATAATGGTATACCCGTCTATTCTGATAGTAATAAGATTTGTTCCCTTGATGATCAGCTGTTCGTATACCTTATGGCCGATTGCCGACATCAAGATCCCCAACCCGCCTGATAGGAGCAAATTTTGTACAGGGGTTAGGTCACCTAAATAAGAAAATTGTGCCGTTGCCGCAAACAAGAAAAACAACGGAATGATACCAAGTACATCCCATTTTGTTTTATGCAAATAAAGTAATGTGACCAAAGTGTAAGCAACTATCACGATATAAGGCTGCCAGTTAAACGGATACGTCCAAAGGAGACAGCCAATTCCGAAAAAAGCGAATGGAATCAAGTAGTAGGCCGTTCTCTTTTTATATTCATCCTTCACCAGCATGGAGAATAATAGAATGAAAGCCGCTGTAATTGGGAATTCATACAATCCCACAACAGAATCCAGCCATTTATCCATACCAGTTGAAATTAGTAAAAATAACGAAGTAAAAGCACCGTAAAGGAATATTTTGATATTCCATTCTATTTTGGCCAAATTTGCACTCAGACCGTATACAATCAATGATATGGCAAAGCTATAAAGCGCCTCCGTGTGATAAAGAACCAACGTAGCCGCCAGCGCAATTGGATACAAGATATGCCCCGTCCAAACAAAGGCAGCTGACAAGACGGAATCTATTTTTCTGGTTAAGTAAGCGATCCCCAGCAAGAAAACTGCACTTGTTGTAGCCATTAAGGAACTCGTGAGTTGGCCAAATTCAACCTTCAGAGAAACGGAATGAATGACCGAAAAATAAACTAGCATTGTGTTGATGCTTACAAGAAACGGTGCCCACTCCGTTCCAATCTTTTTATATAGGTAAAAGTAAAGCGCAACGCCTATTGCAATAATTATTGGCTGTACCCATAACTGGTTAACTGGCCCAAATAAAGCATGGGCAATGGCAATCGCATAAAGGCTGGCCGATGAATAAAGGGAAGTTTTGCTTAACTTTTTCTCACTCCACTTTTTCCAAAGTACTGCTGATAGTACCACCAGAATGGCCCCTGCCGCAAAATTGACTGCATTTCCAAACTCAACGGAATAGTATTCATTTCGTATATTTAATTCCTGTCCAAAGCTAACCACTGAAAAACCAAGTGAAACTGGCAGAGTCCAATGAGCCATTTCCTTAAAAATAACGCCTGCTTCCTTCTTCAAAATCAAATAAGTGACCATAACCGTTAGAAGCAGCATAACTCCAAGCTCCCACCATTGGTTAAACAGGATAGCACTCATAATAGCTGCTGCCATTACTGCTAAGCCAACATCCTTGGAACTTGTATGAATAATAGATAGCCATTTAACTCTTACTACTCCTATTAAAGTGAACAAGAGGAATCCACTGCAAAATATCGAGAGTGAAATATCAATACCTTCTATTTTCCATAAGACTAAAGGGATTGCCTCATAAAGTCCTGATGCCATGAAAGCAGAACTTAAATATGGAAACAGTTTTTTTCCACTGCTATAAGCTAAATAGATAAAGTTTGCTGCTATGATAAAATAGGCAAGCATGAGTACTAGGGAGGGGCTTCCGGAGCGGAGTAAAATGCCCTCCAAGCTAATATAAATAAAAGCTAAACCAGAGATAATGGCACTTGTATATTGAAATACCCGATCAAGTGAAAACTTATTATCTAGCGCTTTCGGAATAAACACAAAGGCAAAACCGATTAAGGCATAGACAATCTCTCCAAAGTAATCCAGGAAGCTGTTTTCAATCAACTGATAAGCTCCATAAACAATCATCACACTAAATATGAAGTGATATTCCTTTCTTCCACTTACATACATCATCGATAAATAAACCACAGCGGTCAAAAGAAGGTTAAAACTATAAAGAACTTCATTGTCATATAAAAACAGCATGAATAAGGTGCAAAGGACGAGATTGACCTGTATATAGGGCACAAATTCTATGGTAAACAATTTATAAGTTTCTTTGCCCTTAAGCTGGTGATAAATAAAAATAAGAACCACATTAAACAGCATCATCCCAAAATAAAAGAAGTCGACATTTAGTTTTAGGCCAGCCAGCAAAAAAGCAGCACCCGCAGAAACCGATACATAGGAAAACCAGACGAACAGCCTAGATTCCAAGTTTTTGGCAAAATGGAGATAAACAATGACCGGAACAATATTCCCCAGCATACCAAGCAAATATCTGCCTTCCCCATTGATGGATAAATACCCGCCTAATAGTCCAAACCAGCCTAACGATAAGATAAAAATAGGCAGAAATAAACTCCCAAGAACAATAAAGGCAAACGCTGTTTTTTCAATTTTCAGTACTTTCTTCGCAAGCATGGCGATTCCAAAAAACATTAATGCAACCACTGCAATGGAACCGCTTTTCATCACACTTGTCATGGATTCCCAATTGCTTGTGGCCACGAATAATCCGCCAATCAACAAAAAGATAACTCCAATGTTTAATGACCAAGTGATATTCCTTTCACGAATCTCTTCCGCTGTTAGTACCTTTTTAGTCTTTTGGGGTTTTGGTGCAATTTTTTTGACAGGCTCCGTGTTTTTCGTTTGAATAGGTATTCTCTCATGTTTTAATAAATCCAAATGGTATTGATGGTGTGCTTTTGCAACCGTTTCGACGATTGCCTCAGAAAGGTATCCTTCTTCTTTAAGGGTGAAAAGCTCCTGGCGAAAAATTTTTCGCCTCTCTTCTCTTTTGCTAGGTTCCATTTCATCACCTTCTCCACAATGAACATTTTCCCATTAAATACAATTATATCCCTTTAGTGAAATTTTACACTATTATTAGGATTTTTCAACATTTTTATTTCAAATAAAAAAAAGAGGGAAGATCCGGCATCTTCCCTCTGTCAGGCTGTCGAAAACTTCAACAGGTCTGTTGATTGGCACTCCCGGCACTTCGCTTTCCGCGGGCGTGCAGGGGAGTCTCCTCGGAGCTATCGCTCCTGCGGGGTCTCCCCTGCCCCGTACTCCCGCAGGAGTCTTCGTGCCTTCCGCGCCAATCAACAGGTGTATTCAAAGAAATCTAAATATTACAATAAATAATAAAAAAAGTGATGAAATCAATTTTTAAGCTAAAGAGTAAAACCAAGGTGAATATGAATTAATGTAAGAGCGCATGCTCTCCATATTGCAGATTTTCAAAATACGAAAAAAAGATTGCAATACACTTATCTAGGTTGGAAAATGTGTGTTGCAATACTTTAGTTTGAATTGCCTCCCTGTTGATTGGAGCGGAGGGCACTCGACTCCTGCGGGATATAGAGGTCACTGGAGACCCCACAGGCGCCTTGGCGCCGAGGAGGCTTCAGGACCTCCCCGCGGAAAGCGAGTGCCCGGAGCGGAAATCAACAGGCCTGGTAGAGGGAAACAATCAATAAAAATTATATATATTAGGTAAAACAAAAAATTGTCGAGAAACACGACAATCTAAAAGAGGGAAGATTTTCATCTTCCCTCTTTGTTAGTTGCTTTCAGTTGTTTTGGACGTCTTGCCTGTCTTAGGTCCCAAGTATTCATAGTCGTTAGGATTGATTGACGTATATCCTTCCGGCTGATAAAAACGAAGCAGGTCTTTGTAGACAACCTCATCAGACATTTGCAGTTCTGAGCTTACCTTGTCTGCAATATCCTTGCAGGCCTCTGAATTCTCTAAAAGCTCACCTGTTTCAGTTGAATAGCATTTGTCTTTTACTTGAATAACATCTGAGGATACAAAATCCCCATTCCTGAATAAAGCCCAATTACGATGATTTGGCGACAGTAAATCTGAGCCAAACTCCAGGTAGTCCTTCGTATCAATACCAAGTAAGTGAAGAACGGTCGGACGAACATCTACTTCGCCGCCAAATTGCTTTTGAATCCCGCCTTGTACTCCTGGTACATGAATAAATAAAGGTACCCGCTGTAATTTAGCATTAATAGCAGGAGTAATTTCATCCACTCCTAGCACTTGTGCCATGGCATCGTTGTGGTTTTCGGAAATGCCATAATGGTCACCGTACATAACAACCATTGTATTATCATATAAACCTGAAGCCTTTAAATCATTAAAGAACTGTTCCAATGCCTGGTCCATATAATGTGCGGATTGGAAATATTGATTAACCACTGTATCCTCGGTATTTCCAGCAGGGAAATCTGTGTCCTCTGGATCCATTTCAAAAGGAAAGTGATTAGATAAGGTAATAAATTTTGTATAGAATGGCTGCTTTAAGCTCTTGAGCATTGGCATGGACTCAGCAAAGAACGGTTTATCCTTTAAGCCATAGTTCTTCGTGTTTTCATCAGTCATGTTGTAATATTCCGCATCAAAAAACTGATCATACCCTAAGGCCTTATACATCACATTCCGATTCCAGAATGTTTTATAGTTGCCATGGAAGACGGCGGAATTATAGCCGTTCCCTTTTAAAATGGCTGGCATAGCCTGATAAGTGTTTTGGGCTTTGTTGACAAACACAGCACCTTGAGCCATCGGGTATAATGAGTTTTCCATTAAAAACTCGGCATCCGAGGTTTTTCCCTGCCCAGTTTGATGGAAAAAGTTTTCAAAATAAAATGTATTCTGATCATGTGTCAATGAATTTAGAAACGGTGTGACTTCCTGGCCATCCGGCATCTTGTAATCAATCATAAAGGTTTGAAATGATTCCATTGAAATAGTAATCACATTCATTCCTTTGGCCTTGCCAAAGAAATCAGGATTAGGTGCTGCATGATTCGCTTTAACATAGTTTTCTACCGCAGTAACATCAGTTGAATTTGCCAGTGCTCTTTGGCTCGATGATTTAATATTTTGAATGACATCATAAATCGTGAAGTTATATGCACCAAGATATTTCACTAAATAATTTCGGTCAAAAGATCGGGTCAATAGCTGTGGACGATCCTTTTCCGCAAGTCCCAAGTTAAACAAAAATGTCGTAATCGAAAACAAAAGAACGATTTTAAATGACTTCCTGTTTGTAACCGTCACTTGTTTGAACACGGTTAAAGCAAGGGCAATTAAAATAAAGAAGTCTGTAAAATAAAAAACATCAAGCGGGGACATGAGTGATAGAGCGCTGTCGCCCAATTGTCCGGCATTTGTCTTTGTCTGCATTAAAACAGGTACGGTTATAAAATCATTAAAAAAGCGATAATAAGCAATGTTTGCATAAAGTAAAAAGGACAATATAAAATTTGTGATAATCATAACAAGCTTAGTACGCTTTTTAAAGAGCAAGGCAATACCAAAAAAGAATAATGCCGAACTCAATGGATTGATAAATAATAAAAATTCTTGTAGGCTGTTATCAATTCCTAAATTAAATTCAATTTGATATGCCGCATAGGTTTTTAGCCAAAATAAAACAACGGCAATGACGTAAAATGTAATATGACTTTTGTTTACTTTTTTTAAAAGTCTTTCCTTAATCATTTTTAAAACTTCTCCTCTCACTTACCAAATTTAACTTCGGTAAACGAACCTCAATTACTATATCATATTTTCTATAAAAAGAAAAACATTAACGGGATGCTGAATGTCCCTTTATTCTTATGCCATTAGAGAGTTGGACATGACTATTTTCAAACTCAATAATATAAGACGAATGAAATTAAATTTAGTTTCAGCATTTTCTTATTAATTTATTTTTTGTGACTGCCTTATTTTTTTTCCGGTTTTCCTGTAGATTTGTGTTTCTAACTAGCATATACATTCGGTTCTTCATGTGCAATCGGATATTAGTCTTATCTTTTATAGGAGTTTTTTCTATATATAATAGAAGAAAGCGGTTACATTTACATCATTGCATAAATTCACTTCTTTCATCACAGACTAAAATGATTATTAATAGAGGAGTGAACGTAATGAATGTCAATAGGGTAAAACAAATCCTATCTTCATCAGCTGATATTGTGGTTAAATACAATGGTGCATCTGTATGGATTGACCAGTTAAATGAGGATGGGGAAACCGCGACTGTCCATTTGCGCGGGCCGCTTGAAGAAAGATCGACGGTGGAAATCAGCGAGCTTATCGAAGAGTAAAATTTTCTTACTTTATAAATAAAGGAATGAATATAAATGCCTCGAGGGAAAGAATTGGAACAGCTGCCTATGTCTAATATTGCGCCGGGTGCGGGAAAAGACTTAGGTAAATATGATAGGGAAGTGCTAGGAACAATTACTCAACAAGCACAGCCGCAGCCGGCTGATCTCGAAAAGGAAAATGAGGACATGGTGTGAGGCAGGAACCCTAGTTCCTGCCTTACACTTTTTTTGATTGTACTTTAATTGGTCGGTTGGTTACTGCAGGTTAGTTATTGGTAATACTATGCTTTGCCAGCAGCTGGATAGTCATGTCATCCATTGGCGGATTATGGAGCCCTGCCCTCACGTCACGGTAATAACGCTGCAGGGGGTTTTGGGATGAAAGACTTTTTGCCCCTACTATTCTCATTGCAAGGTCCACGATGGAAATAGCGGAATTTGTCACCGTTAATTTGGCGGCCCCCAATACAGGAGCGAGCTTTTCTCTTTCTTCCTCAGTTGATTCATCCCATTGTTTGGCGGCACCATACAAGAAAAATTCGGCCTGCATGATTTTCAATTCTATTTCCCCAATTTTTTGCTGAACATTTGGCAAATCAATGATTGTACCTTGGATGCTATTTGGCGAATATTCCTCGGCAAAATTTATGGCATATCTTTTTGCCGCTTTTGCAATTCCTAAATAGCAGGCAGGAATATGAAGCAGCCAACCCATCGCCCTCTTTTTACCCGGTTTAATTGGCTCGACTATATACTCGCCAGGTATAATGACATCCTCCAATACCAAATCATGGCTTCCCGTACCCCTCATGGCTATTACGTCCCACGTTTCTTCGATTTTTAGTCCTTCAGCAGATCGAGGAATAAGAAAATTTGCAATTTCCTCAGTACCCTTTAGACTTGCACTGACGATAAAATAATCAAGAACCGGAGACATGGTAGTAAAGGTTTTCCTGCCATTGAGAAGCCACCTGCCGCTCTTTTGTTCAGCCGTTGTTTCCGGCCTGCCGCCGCGCGTCGGGCTGCCTGTTTTTGGTTCAGTGGCTGCACTGTTAATTAACGATCCTGCCATTACCTGTTCACATAAAAATTTGAAAATAGGTTCTTTCCATGAATTTTTTTCGCTCAAATTATAAATAATGCCCATATGCCAGCCAATCGCTAGGGCAGTTGAACCATCCCCTTCAGCAATCAGTTCTTGAAGTTTAATCATTTCGGAAAGAGAGATTCCCTTGCCGCCGTACTTTTTAGGTACTGTTAATGTGGTATAGCCCGTGTCTTTCAGGTCCTGAATATTATCAAACGGAAACCCACCCTCCACATCTACCTTATGGGCTCTCGATTGGAAACGATTTGCTAATGTTTTCATTAATTCCAGCCGTTCTTTGGTGGTTTCTAATTCAGTAAATTTCATCTCGACCTCTCCTCTCAACATAATTATATTTTCGCAAATAAAATCCCCCCATTCAAATGGAGGGACTTAGGTTATTCGAGATTTGCAAATCGCTCAAGGTCTCGGTTTTCTCCGATGACGACTAGAACATCACCATGGTCGATGATTTTATCAGGTGAAGGGGAAATAAAAATATCGTCATGGTGGCGAATTGCGATGACACTAAGATTGTACTTGGCGCGCAAATCGAGTTCTCTTAAGGTTTTATCCGTCATTTTTTCAGGTATTTTTACTTCTTCAACACTATAATCCTTGGACAATTCAATAAAGTTCAGCACCTTTGGGGATATCAGTTGATGGGCCACTCTTATTCCCATATCCCGCTCCGGAAAGACAACCCAATCGGCCCCTACCTTTTTTAAAACTTCCCCATGGAGTTTATTTAAGGCTTTGGCAATGACTTTATTTACTCCTAATTCCTTTAAAAGCAAGACACTTAAGATGCTGGCCTGAATATCATTGCCGATTGCGACTATAACGGTATCAAAATTGCGAATTCCAATTGATTTTAACGCCTCCGGATCGGTCGAATCAGCGATAACGGAATGGGTTACATAGTTCTGTGCCTCATCTGCCCTTTCCTCGTTTACATCAACACCGAGCACATCCCTTCCAGATTCATATAACTTTTTGGCGATGCTTAGTCCAAATCTGCCTAATCCAATAACTGCAAATTGATCTGCCATTTTTCGAAGTATCCTCCTCGCTGTCAGTTTAGCCAATCATGATTTTGCCTTTAGGATATCGGAAAGCATCCGGGTTTCTGCGTATAGTGACTGCATAAGCGATTGTTAACGGCCCAACCCGGCCAGCAAACATCGTAAATATAATGATTCCTTTGCCAATAGAAGATAGTTCCGGTGTCAGTCCCATTGAGAGGCCGACTGTTGCAAAAGCGGAAGTCGCTTCAAACATTATCATTAAAAAGTCCTTCCCAGTTTCGGTTATAGTGAGGACAAGTGTAACCACCATGACGAGAAACAGTCCACTAAGTGTTACCGTAAGGGCCTTATAAATCGTTTCATAACCAATCCGCTGCCGGTAGAAAATCACATCCTCTTTCCCGCGGATTTGTGACCAAACCGCTCCCATCAAAGTGGTAAAAGTGGTTGTTTTAATCCCACCACCAGTAGAACCTGGGGATGCACCAATAAACATAAGCACAATTATCAAAAATAACGATGCATGTCTTAGGTCGCCGATGCTTAAGGTATTGGCCCCGGCCGTTCTTGCTGTTACGGATTGAAACAGGGAACCAAGGATTTTTCCAGACAGTGTCAATGGCTTAATCGTTTTATCATTTGTAAGTTCAAGGAAGAAAATTCCGACTGTTCCAAGTGCGACAAAAAAAATCGTGGTAACAAGAACAATTTTTGTATGCAGGGACAACTTCTTAGAGAATCGATATTCGTAAAGCTCATTCATAACGATGAAGCCAATTCCGCCTAATACTATTAATGCACAAACTGTTAATGTGACAATTGGGTCGTCTACATAACTTGTTAAGCTATGAAATTCACCCATCAAATCAAAACCGGCATTATTAAAATTTGAAATAGAATGAAATACTCCATAGTAAATGGCTTTTCCAATGGGAAAATCAAATGAAAAACGAATGGTTAATAGTACCGCACCTGTTAATTCAATGACGAATGTAAAAATTAAAATCCGTTTTGCGAGGCGGACAATCCCCTCCATGGAAATATTATTTAAGGATTCCTGAAGGAGGATTCGCTCTTTTAATGATATTCTTTTACCGAGGAGGAGGGCAAACAGGGTTGCGAATGTCATAAAGCCAAGGCCGCCTACTTGAATTAAAGATAAAATAACCAATTGGCCGAACAAAGTAAACGTGGTTCCCGTATCTACCACCACCAGGCCTGTCACGCATGTGGCTGAAGTTGCCGTAAACAAGGCATTTAAAAAATGCAGACCTTTTCCGTCCACTGTAGAAACCGGGAGGGTCAACAGGATTGCGCCAATTAAAATAATGAGAGCAAATCCAAGCACAAGTATTTGTGGCGGGTCAAGATAAAATCTTTTTTTTCGCTTCATACATTCCTTCCTCACCTTTTAACTTTAAAATGCCTAAAAAGTCGAAACTCTTGTCATATATTTTCCATTCCGTCCATGAAATATGAATTCTATTGACATCCTATCCTTCCTCTCACCCTATAACATTGGCTGTTACTGCTGAATTTTGAACTTTATTAAACAATTTTCCTACTTTTATGTGTCATTCCTCACAGAATGTGACAGTTTTATGTATTATAATGCTTCGGAGGAAATAATTCGTTGGTGGTGCATGAAATAAATTAGGAAGATTTATTTTTAATTTATTGTAAGGCAGAGGAGGAATATGAATGAATCAAGGAACAAAGCAGCTATTTTTGCAAACAGGAAGCCTAATCGTCGGGTTTATGGTATGGGTGCTCATTTCTTCATTAATGCCTTTTATTAAGGTAGATATTACACTTTCTTCAACGCAAATTGCCTGGGCCACAGCGGTTCCTGTTATACTTGGGTCACTCCTTAGAGTTCCAATCGGCTATTGGACTAATCGCTTTGGAGCAAGAAAATTATTTTCAATCAGTTTTGTACTTCTCATGGTACCGATTGCCATCATCAGTTATGCCAACTCAATGTTTATGTTAATTGCAGGCGGATTTTTGCTTGGGATTGGCGGGGCGATATTTTCCGTAGGGGTAACTTCTCTCCCAAAATATTATGCCAAAACAAAGCATGGTTTTATTAATGGTATATACGGTGCAGGTAATATCGGCACAGCTGTTACATCCTTCCTCGCACCAGCACTGGCCACTGAGTTTGGCTGGAGAACAACGATACAAATATATCTGATCATTGTGATCATTTTTGCCTTATTAAATTTTCTTTTTGGTGACCGTGAGGAACAAAAGGTTAACCTTCCATTATCTGAACAAATTAATAAAGTTTATCGAAATCCGAAGCTTTGGTTTTTAAGCTTGTTTTATTTTATAACCTTTGGGGCTTTTGTAGCCTTTACGATTTATCTGCCGTCCTTTTTAGTGAATCACTTTGAGCTATCGAAGGTGGACGCAGGTCTGCGTACTGCAGGATTTATTGCTTTGGCTACTCTATTCCGTCCGGTCGGCGGATGGTTAGGGGATAAAGTAAATCCTTTTATGATTCTCGCAACAGTTTTCTTCAGCCTTACATTTGCCGGCTTTTTACTGTCTTTTACACCCTCCCTGCCCATTTATTCTTTTGGCTGTTTATTGGTTGCTTTCTTTGCTGGAATCGGAAATGGGGCTATTTTCAAACTGGTTCCTCTCTATTTTTCAAAGCAGGCAGGAATCGTTAATGGCATTGTTTCAGCGATGGGAGGACTTGGAGGCTTTTTCCCTCCAATTATTCTAACCATTCTCTTTAATCTTACAGGTCATTATGCCATTGGATTCATGGCCCTTTCTGAATTTTCATTGGCCAGTTTGGTCATCGTCGTATGGCTTTACTACCATGAAAAACTTGAGATTTCCGCACAAATTGTGAACCATGCCGTCGATGGAATTTGTGTCACTGATCCAAATGGAATCATTCAAAGAGTGAATCCGGCTTTCACGAAAATTACCGGCTTCAAACAGGAGGAAGTAGTTGGAAAGACCCCAAGCGTCTTGCAATCCGGGGAGCATAACAACGAATTTTATAAACTAATGTGGGCGAGCCTTTCATCGACAGGATACTGGGAAGGGTACGTTTGGAATAAGCGTAAAAATAATGAGATTTATAAGGAATGGCTGACTATAACAGCGATTAAAGATGATTTAGGTGAAACCAAAAATTACCTAGGGATGTTTAAAGAGGAAAGTGCGTAAAGTTAAAAAGCTACAGGGATCTTCGTTAAGAAGGTCTCTTTTTTTTGCTAACAGGATCAATTTATTACAACTTTTTGTCAACTAATGTGTGTTCACAGTTCCTTCACTACTTTTGTGACGTTCGTCACAAAATTCATGCTATCCTATGGTTTATATTAACAACGTAAACAACAAAACTAACAAACTAAAAATAGAAATCCAAATTGGAGGAAATCAAAATGGCTCAAATAACGTATTGGAACCCTGAAGACGAAAAGTTCTGGAAAGCGGAAGGGAAAAAACACGCAAAAAGAAATCTATGGATCTCCGTCCCATCATTAATGCTTGCCTTCATCGTTTGGCAAATCTGGTCAGTGGTTGCCATTCGCTTAAATGATATTGGATTTAACTTTACGGAGGAACAGCTCTTTACTTTAGCCGCCATCCCGGGTCTTGTCGGAGCAACACTTCGCTTTGTTTATACATTTGCAGTCGGAACGATAGGGGGCAAAAACTGGACCGTCATTTCAACTGCGATATTAGCGATACCAGCTATTGGAATCGGCTTTGCAGTACAAAACCCGGATACACCATACTCTATCATGCTGATTCTTGCTGCACTGTGCGGATTAGGCGGCGGTAACTTCTCATCTTCAAGTGCGAATATCAGCTTTTTCTTTCCAAAGAGTGAAAAAGGAACTGCCCTGGGAATTAACGGTGGTTTAGGAAACATGGGAGTTTCAGTTGTTCAATTTATCACACCATTAGTCATTACTTCTGGAACATTTGCCTTAATTGGTGATAAACAAGTTTTATCTAACGGTCAAGAAGTTTGGTTACAAAATGCAGCTTTTATATGGGTCATTCCAATTGTGCTCGTTACATTACTTGCAGCATTTAAAATGGATAACGTACCAGGTGCAAAGCAATCAGTTGCAGACCAATTTGTTATTGTAAAACGTAAACATACCTGGATTATGACCATTCTTTACATCGGTACATTTGGCTCTTTTATTGGGTATTCAGCAGCATTCCCGCTTTTATTAAAGTCTCAGTTCCCAGAATACATTTCACTTGCCTTCCTTGGCGCGCTAGTGGCAGCTGCGGCTAGACCTGTAGGCGGTTGGATTGCAGATAAGCTGGGTGGAGCAATGGTTACAGCCTATGTATTTGTTGTTATGACAATTGGTGCCATTGGAGTAATCTATTTCCTTAATGCTAAACAATTTGCAGGATTTTTAATTTCTTTCTTAATTTTGTTCCTTGCATCAGGGATTGGTTCTGGCTCTACCTTCCAAATGATTCCAAATATTTTCATACCAAAGGAAGCTGCACCAGTTATAGGCTTTTCAGCAGCATTTGCCGCTTACGGATCATTCTTAATTCCAAAACTGTTCGGCTGGTCTGTTAAAGCCACTGGAACACCAGTAACAGCGTTTTATTTCTTTATTGGATTTTATGCTATTTCATTCGTTTTAAACTGGTACTTCTATCAAAGAAAAGCTACTGTTGCAAAAACCCAAGAACTAGCAAAACAAGCCGGATAATCATCCGGCTTCTCAGGCTGTCGAGAAACTTTCGACTGCCTTTTATTTTACTCATTTTATTTAACGATTCACTGCATTATTTGTTGTAATATTATTAATATAAGGCTTTTTAACAAGTCTGTTGATTGGCGCTCCTGGACCTCCCCGAGGAAAGCGAGTGCCCGGAGCGGAAATCAACAGGCCCATTAGCAGAGACAATAAATTTACTAAAAAAAAATTGCCGAGAAGAATACCCTTTCTCGGCAATTTGAAGGCCGGATAATAATCCGGCTTGTTTTAGTTTAATATTTTGACTGTAATTGTTTTACGTCCCCATTTAAGTGCATCTTGTTCTGAAGGGATAAACACATCAATTTCATGTCCATTAATTCCCCCGCCAATATCACCTGCAATTGCTTCACCGTATCCCTCAACATATACCTTGCTTCCAAGTGGTATGACTGCTGGATCTACTGCGATCACTTTTGCATTTGGGTTAGCCTTTATATCTATACCCGTTTTGGTAATGCCGGAGCAGCCTTCACATGAAGCTGTATAAGCAGTAGCATCTACAGTGATCTCCTTTAGTTGATTTTGATTTTCAACCGGCTTTGCATCGATGGTATTGTTGTTATTATTATCATTTGTAGTAGCTTCGATAGTATTATTATTTTGATTGTTATTGTCAGGAGTTTCAGCAGACGGCTTATTTAGGGCAACAGGCTGTTCCTGTGGTTTGCTGTTATCCTGCTCGCTAACGGCTATTTCTGTCTTGTCTTGAATTGGTGCAGCAGTTTCTGGTTTCTGCTCATTTTTCTCCACAACTTTAGGAGCAACAATCTGTGTTTCCGGACTAATGATGGTTTCATTTGCTTTAACGACTGATTCCTGAATGTGATTAGCACTGTCCCAGAAAGTATCTTTTTTGTTAATAATCAGCTGTTTTTCACTTTGTAACATTGGAATATCATTTAGAGTTGATATTTTCATCCAATCATCAAAAGTTTGCACATTTGTAATATTCATTACCGGCTGTTCATTTAAAGAGTCCACTTGAGGCACTGCTAGCGCTGCAGCATGTGCGTGCACCCCAAAACCCGCTGATAATCCAATAGCTGCAATGAATGTTTTTATTTTAAAAATCATTTAACTACCTCCTATGTTCCCATCGAAGCATGTCTAAGGTAATCTTAACATGGTTTTTCAACAGAAAAAGAACAGGGAGATGTTAATTCATTGACAAGAATGGCAATTATATTACAATAGCATTTCTGATACATTAAAAAATTCCAACCCGTCCACGATTTGGAGAAACAGGAATTAAAAAGAATAGTGGATTGCCCATTTCCACTATTCCTTATTGTATATTAGTTTATTCGTTCAATTGCTACTGCACATGCTTTATATTCAGCCGTCCCTGAAATTGGGTCATATTCATTTAAAGTCAATACATTGGTCGGTGTTTCGCTCCAGTGAAAGCTCATAAAGACAAGACCAGGAACAACCTGTTCCGTGATTTTTACTTTTACCTGCAGCTCTCCTCTACGAGAGCGGACTTGGACTATTTCCCCATCCACTATTCCAAGTGCTTTGGCATCTTCGGGATGGATGTCAACAGTCTCCTCTGTTTGTCTAATCTTCACACCCGCAGCATAATGCCGAGTCTGTGTATGCGTGTTGTACGACTCATAACGTCTGCCTGTGGTCAACGTAAAAGGATACTCTTCATCCGGTGGCTCCATAGGCGGTGTATAATCAACAGGCACAAAAGGAGCTTTTTTAGAAGCCGCTTCGTTTTGATGGAACCTTTCATGCATAATAAATGTGCCTGGGTGGTTTTCATCTGGACAAGGGTAATGAATGCTGTATTCCTTCTCCAGCCGCTCATACGAAATGCCCCCGTACATTTCCCATGCGATTTTTCTAACTTCATCCCAAATTTCTTCGCTGTTGTTATAATGCATTGGATAACCCATCAATGTAGCCAGCTCGCAAAGAATGACCCAATCTTCCTTTGTATTCGGACCTGGCTCGACAGCCTTACGTACTCGTTGGATCCGCCGGTCCGTGTTTGTGTAAGTCCCTTCTACTTCACCCCAGGAACGGGCAGGAAGCACAACATCAGCCATTTTCGCGGTTTCAGTCAGAAAAATGTCCTGAACGATTAATAAATCCAGCTTTTTGAACAATGTTTTTGTATGGTTCATATCAACATCGGCGAGAAGTGGATTTTCCCCAATTACATAAAGTCCTTTTAGCTCTCCCATCTCAAGCCGATCAAAGGTCCTGGTTTGGGTATCGCCCGCCTGGGGATTTAGGGTAATATTCCATTCCTTTTCATAACGTGCTCTGTATTCATCATTAGTTAAGCTCATTGCTCCTGCCAATTGATTTGGAAGACAGCCCATATCACCGGCACCTTGAACATTATTTTGTCCCCTTAGCGGCATAATTCCGGAGCCCGGCTTTCCAATGTTTCCTGTTAAAAGGGCAAGATTAGCAATGTCGAAAACATTGTTCACACCACAGTGATGTTCGGTAATTCCCAATGTATAAGCAATCATCGAAGCGCTCGCATTTGCATACTCCCTTGCAGTGGCCACGATCTCTTCCGGGGCAAGACCTGTGATCTTGGCCGCATATTCCGGTGTATATAGCTCAACCTGATTTGTCAACTTATCAAAATCTATTGTAAATTGCTCAATAAATTTTTGATTATAAAGACCTTCCTTTAGAATTACCCGAATTAAGGCATTTATTAGGGCAATATCAGTGCCTACATTGATTTGCAGGTGGCGGTGGGCCACTTTTGTCATTTCTATTTTTCTTGGGTCGACAACAATGATTTTGAGGCCGGCTTTTGCTGCTTTTTTCATGCGATTAGCGATAATTGGGTGTGCCTCTGTCGTGTTAGAGCCCATTAGCAGTAATACTTCCGCTTTGTCAAAATCCTCCAAAGTATTCGTTGGGAAACCGCTTCCAAAAATAGTTGCCAGACCGGCAACGCTTGGGGCATGTCACGTTCGGTTGCAGCCGTCAATATTGTTACTGCCGATGACCGTCCTCATAAATTTTTGCGTTATATAATTTGATTCGTTTGTGCTTCTCGCACAAGCGAACATGCTGATTGCATTTGACCCCCACTTGCTTTTTACGTCAAAAAGTTTGCTTGCAATAAATTGATAAGCTTCTTCCCAAGTGGTTTCCACCAGTTCCCCGGCCCTTCTTATTAAAGGTGCTGTCAGCCGTTTTTTGGCATGAACATACTCATAGGCAAATGCACCTTTGACACAGGTTTGTCCTTTGTTTACAGGTGCTTCCTTGTCACCGCGGATTTTGACGATTTTATTATCCTGAACCTCTAGGACTAATCCGCAGCCTGTACCGCAATAGCCGCAAATTGTCTTCACTAAATTTGCTTCACCCAAAATGCTCCCTCCCTGTGATAACTAAACTATCTATATAATCATATTAATCTATTTATTACATTTATGGTTTCCTTTTTCGCGAAAAATTTTGTCTATTTTTCAAAAAAGAAAAACGGAAGATTGGCTCTTCCGATTTAGGCTGTTTTTGCCGGCAATAGAATATTGAAGGTTGTTCCCTTGTTTGGTTCACTTTCTACAAATACTTTCCCGTTATGGCTTTCGATAATTTTAAAGCTGACCATTAACCCTAGTCCATTACCATTTTTCTTGGTAGTGAAAAAAGGTTCTCCGAGCTTTTTCAGCTTTTCTTTTGGTATGCCAACACCGGTATCTTGAATGGATATTTGCACATTATTCTCATGAATCATCGTGTTAACATGCAGATCCCCACCATTCGGCATGGCCTCTATACCGTTTTTTATAAAGTTTAAAAAGACCTGCTTCAAACGGTTTTCATCACATTCTATCTGGATTATTTCCTGATTGCAGTTAAACATCAGACGGACGTTTTTCTTACGTGCCTCAAACTCAAGCAGTGAAACCACATTCTGGATAACAGGTACAACATTCTTTTCTTCTAATTCCACTGCCTTTGGTTTAGCCAAGACCATGAAGTCCTCGACAATGGTATTGACGCGCTCAATTTCATCTAAAATAATATTTAAAAATTCAAGGCGTTCAGGATCTTGCTCATCTAACTGCAAAAATTCCGTGTAACCCTTCATAGATGTCAGCGGGTTGCGGATTTCATGGGCAACGCCGGCAGCTAATTGCCCAACCGCGGCAAGCTTATCTTGCCGGTGGAGAACTTCTTCTGTCTTCTTCCGTTCTGTTATATCATTGCGGATCGCCAAATACTGATATGGCTTTCTATGTTCATTGAGAAATGGAACGATCGTGGTATCGACCCAATAAAAAGTTCCATCCTTCGCTTTATTACGGATTTCCCCTTTCCAAACCTTTCCTTCCCCAATCGTTTTCCATAGGTTTTTGAAAAAGTCCCTGGAATGGTAACCGGAATTCAATATATTATGGTCCTTTCCAATGATCTCTTCCCGGCTATATTTGGATATCTCACAAAACTTGTCGTTTACGCTGGTAATTTTCCCCCTTGAATCCGTAAAGGCAACAATCGAAGACTGGTCCAAAGCAAATTTAATATCAGTATTTTCCTTCATCGTTTCTTTTAAATGTTCAACAGCACGTTTTCGGTCTGAAATATCCGTCCGAATCGCCACATATTGATACGGCTTCCCTTTACTATTTAAAAAGGGAACAATTGTTGTATCCACCCAATATAGGCCTCCATCCTTGGCACGGTTGCAAATCTCTCCGTGCCAAACATTACCTTGGCCAATTGTTTTCCATAAATCTTTAAAAAAGTCTTTTGAATGGTATCCGGAATTTAAAATGCGGTGATCCTGTCCAATTAATTCATCCCGGCAGTATTTCGATATTTCACTGAATTTATCATTAACAAATGTAATAATACCTTTTGAATTGGTTATCGCTACAATGGATGATTGATCTAAAGCAAAGGTAATATCTTTTACTTCTTTAATTGATTCCTTTAAGTTGTAATCGGATGCGGCTAGCTGTTTGCTAATTAAGGTACTTGAAACAATCAGTCCCGCCATTATAAGGACAGAAACAAACAGCACCAAATAAGTAAAAAACAGACTATCTGGAGCAGAACTATTAACCGTATTGTTATCTGTGATTAATAATGTCGATTTCTTTAATAAAATATGTCCCTCAGCTATCGCTGCAGTTAAGATAATCGAACTTACTGGCTTCAGCCATACTTGATTTTCAGTCGGAAAATTCCTTACAGAAAACAAAATCCAAAAAGAAAAGAAGAATGCTGCGAACATTAACAGTCCAGAAAAAACAAATAAAAGGAAATGGTATTTAATTGTCACACTCATAGAATAAATGCCTATAATATGGATGGAAAAAACGGCTATTGTTAGTAATGAACTACCAGCAAACAGATGTGACATCTTAATTTCTTTTCCAAACAGCGGAAAAAACGCCATTCCAGTGAATGCTACTCCTATAAATATGGAAAGAATCGTTAATGGGATATGGTAATTTGCAAACAGGGTACTATTTGTCGTTAATAATCCAATAAAATTAGTTACCCATACGCCAATTCCCATTGAAAGTGTGCCGCCTATAAAAAGCAGCCTTTTATTTTGATCTGAGGTCCTAATTAAGGAAAACATGTCTAAGGCCGTATAAGAAGCCATAAAGGTTAGTCCAACAGCAATTATAAAAAGATAAGGATGAAAATCTCCTAAAAATGCATTCATTAACGTGCATTCCCCCATTTAACCTATTTCTACTATGATTGTAATGGAAAGCAAAATGTTAGGAAAGATAAATTTTTGTTTAATTTTCCCCAAATTAAATCCTTCATAAATAAACATTAATAAACCTACTTGTCCGGGATAAAAGACTTATTTTTAAAAAAATTTAACTTTTTTAGAAAAAAGGCTACACATTTTTAAATTTTTTGTTTATACTGTACTATAACAAGAGGTATTAAAATAAACTGTATTAATAAAGGGGGGAGTTTTAAATGTTAATGAGTCCGGTTGAATTTTTTCGTAATCTGCCTAAAAAGAAATGCCCTGAGTGTGGTCAGCATATGGAGGAGCAAGCTGAATCTTACCTAATGGAATGTGATCGCTGTTTATCTAAAAAAGCAGAATAAAAAGAGGGTAAGCTTTTATTTTTGACTGCCCTGTACTACAACAAACACAATAATAAACAACTGTACTATAAAGGAGATGTTTAATAATGTTAATGAGCCCAGTTGAATTTTTCCGTAACCTTCCAAAAAAAGAATGTCCTGAATGCGGTCAGCATATGGAAGAGCAAGCTGAATCTTACCTAATGGAATGTGACCGCTGCCTATCAAAGAAAGCAGAATAACAAAAACTCTCCGGACGGACCGGAGAGTTTTTTCCGTTTTGGTCAAAAATAGGGAAGCATAGAAGCCCATTGGAATGCAAAACCTGTACGTAAGGAGATGATGAAATGGCAAAGAAGGAAGATTATTTGACAACCGCTCCAAAAGAAAAATCCATTACCATTAATAATGGGGCCATCTATCCAAATTTAAAAAATGTTCCCGGTGATTCGGTCGATGAGCATGAATTTCTTAAAGAAGCCAATTCAATTATTGCCGCCGGTGAAATCGGCCAGCAAAACGAAAATTTGTAGAAGATTTGAGTATAGATAAAGACTGTCATCAGCAAGACAGTCTTTGTCACGAAACTTATTATATTTTCGGAAGCTCACGAATTTCCTGTATCATTTCATTACCACACATTGGGCACAGTAAATCGTCAGATACAAAATCCTTTCTCATCCAGCCTATACATGAATTATCCATGCATGAATAAATTTCAGTATCAATAAGAATTGTTTCCATTTCTTCTTCTTTTGCACGTTTACCAAAAAAAATCGGAACCGCCTCCTTTTCCTTTAGTATGTCCAAAATTAGCCTTTTCATTTCTTCATTTTTCTTTTTCAATTGGAGGAATTAAGATGAACTCAAATCAGAAGCGTTATTCTATTGTTGGAACAGATATTGAAGAAGTAAAACGTCTAAACAAGCAGTCAGGTCTAAGCTATAACGAAGTAAAGCAGCTACTGGCTAAACAATATTTACAGAATAAAAAATAATTATAAAAGGCTATCCAATTTCGATAGCCTTTTATAATTATTTTATTAACGATTCTTTGTATTGGATTATTAAAAAGTGTGATTGGTAAAGGCAATTAAACAGGACTGTTGATTGGAGCGGAGGGCACTCGACTCCTGCGGGATATAGAGGTCACTGGAGACCCCACAGGCGCTAAAGCGCCGAGGAGGCTTCAGGACCTCCCCGCGGAAAGCGAGTGCCCGGAGCGGAAATCAACAGGCCCCTTAGCATAGATATTAAATTGAGATACGGTAATTCTGAAAAAATAAACGTTTATTCTACATGGTCAATTGTAATCTGGTCATCATGTCTTTTTGATAAAATCTTGCTTTTTTTGCGATTTTCTTTCGTCTGAAAGATAATATCGAAATCATAATCATCAGGATACAATTCATTTGCGGCAATATATAGCTTCATCCTCTTATGGTTAACCGATACTTTTTCACCTTTTATCTGGACAATATAATTTCCTTGCTGATCTGGTCCTTTATAAACAATCCCAAATTCATTTCCCGGTGTGATTTTTACATTGTCCCCCTGCTGATATAAAGGCACTTGTTGGACAGGTTTTACAGCCGGCTTTTTTTCTTGGTATTTGTTGATGATAACCTGCTTTTCCATATCCTTAAGTTTCCAATAGTCCGAAACAGGAGAAACATAGTTTTTTTCTTCTTTATACGTTACGCTATGCGCTTTTTCAATAATTTTCGGGTGGATTCCCAACTGCAAAGCAATCTCAAAGGCCTGGCTTTCGCCCCCTTTCCCTATCATTAAACGATAGGTTGGACTTAAGCTCTTAAGATCAAACTCCATTGACCCATTCATAAATCCCGGATGCTGTTCGGCAAGATCTTTTATTTCACTATAATGGGTTGTGGCCAAAATCACGGCCCCCTTTTCGTAAAGAGTTTCAAGAATGGCTGTTGCCAGACCCATTCCCTCACCCGGATCAGTGCCGGAACCAAGTTCATCTATTAAAGTTAATGTGCGATTGTTTGCATTCTTTAAAATTGCAATGATATTAACGATTCTGGAACTGAACGTACTTAAATTTTCGGCAATACTCTGACCGTCCCCAATATCAACTAAAATAGCTTGAAAAATACTAATATGACTCTTTTCATCTGCAGGTATATGAAGTCCGCATTGAGCCATTAGTGTGAGCAGCCCAACCGTTTTGATGGTAACCGTTTTCCCGCCCGTATTCGGCCCAGTAATAATTAAGGCTCGTTTATTATCACCCATACTAAAAGTCAATGGTACAGCTTTTTCACCTAACAACGGATGCTTTGCCTTAATTAGTTCAATATTACCAGTGTCATTCATTCTCACCTTGGAGCCATTGATGGAACGGGAATACTTTGCTTTTGCAAACAAAAAATCATAGTGAACCATTGTTTCTACTGCCAGACGAATTTGCGTTTCATATAGCTCCACCATTCCAGTTAGACAGCTGAGAACTTTTTGTACCTCGGTCTCTTCATCGGCCATAAGCCAGGTAAGTTGATCTTGAAATATAGCGATATCCTCAGGTTCAATAAACAATGTTGCTCCTGATGCCGATGTATCCAAGACTGTCCCTTTAATTTTGGTCCGATACTCCTTTTTTATCGGTATTACAAATCTTCCATTTCGCTGACTGACAACCTGTTCTTGTAAATATAGCTTATATTTATTTGACCTTACCAGCTGCATGGTTTTTTCCTTCAGGCGCTCCTCCTGAATGGCCATTTGCTTCCTAATTTTTAATAACTCCTTGCTGCCATAATCGTCCACTCTGCTATTACGGATACAACGATTAATTTCATTGGCAAGCTCCGGCAGTTCTTCAATTACATCGACATAGGACGCAACTCTTGGCGCAAAATATTCCTTATCCTTCATATATCTTCTCATCTTCCCGCAGCTATCCAAGAAATCGTACAGCTTCATTAACTGATCCGGACGGAAGACCACTCCTTTATTTAAGTTGGAAAGCATCTGTTCCATCCCATCAAGTCCATGGACAGGAACACTGGCACTTTTTTTCAAAATCTCGACGGCTTCCGTAACCTCATCAAGCCAAGCCTCAATTTGCTTTTTATTAGAAGATGGTGTCAGGCCCTCAATTTTTGCTTTTCCTTCCTTTGTCATGGCAAAGCCTGCAATAGTTTCTTTTATTTGTTTAAATTCCAATACATTAAAGGTATGCTGATTCAACTTAGATTCCTCCCAAAATAAAAATAGCCGCAATGAACAATGTCATTGCGGCAAATGAAAAATACAACAAAATAAACCAAAATAAAAACTGTCTACACGAGTGTACACAGCTACATTGGTTATAAAATGTATGCTTATGACTGCCCATTGTTCTTAACCTCATTCCTTGCCCATACTCAAATAAACCTTTTTTGTTATCAAAAAAACAAAAAGGCGGCCGGAATGAAAATATCCAATTAGTTGGATTAGTTAAGAACGACACCTAACATAAAACATACTCCTTTTAATAAGAAAACTTAAATTTATCTTCAGATTATTACATTTGGCATGAATTGTCAATATTATCACTGCCCATTTTTTGTTCACAAAATATCCATATCATTTTTGTTGAAACTTCTTTATCTTATTGTTAGGAGGGAATCGTAATGAAAAAAATCTACCTTATTTGCAGTTTAGCCATATTTATCGGTATTGCTGCCGGCATTTCATATTTTCTTATTCGGGATGCAAACACTAAAATTCCAGGCAATGTTACATTAATCAATCAAAATGGTGATCAATATACATTTGGCAAGGATCCAACAAAATTAAAGCTCATTGAATTCATTTACACACACTGTCCTGACGTCTGCCCGACCACGACACAAAAGATGGCCGCTTTGAAAAAGGATTTAGAAAAAAGCGGGGTATTCGGCGAGGATATCGAATTCATTACGATTACGATTGACCCCTATCGTGATACTCCAGAAGTATTGTCCAATTATATGAAGGGGTTTGGAATTGAAAATAGCAAAGACTGGGTATTCCTAACAGGAGATAAACAAAATATTAAAATTGAGCAGAAAAAGATTAGGGAGATTGGTGAAGCCTTGCAATTCCAATATAAAGACCCTGGAAACGGACAATTTGTTCACACCACATTCACTTACTTAATTGACGAAAACAATAAATTTGTTGCCAAATTTCCGATGGGTGATGGGTTTAATCGCGAAGAAGTTAAAAATAAAATAATGGACAAAATTAATTAGTATAAAAAAAGCGGTTAGTCCCTAGGATTAATCGCTTTTCACTACATTATATTATTTAACAACAGATGAAGGATATTTTTTTAATTGCTGCAAAGATAAATGATAATTGGACTTTGGTTTTGTTAAACTCACTTTGATACCAGCTTTTTTAAGCTTGTTTACGAGTTCTGCGAGTTGTTTTTTGGCCACACAATTCACCTTCTTTTAACTACTTCTTACATTAATTTTACAACAAAAATATGAATAAAGTGTGAAAACAAAAAAAGTTTTTTAGAAAATTTTTCTTTTTATCACTTTACTGCCCCGCAATACTCCAAAAAATGACGCATTTCCCGCCAAATATTTGTGTAAAATTCGCCCTTTTCCCTTATTAATGGTATAATACAAAGCAATATGTTTTTTTGGAGGATGCAAGAATGATTACTGTAAGTAATGTAAGTTTAAGATACGGAGATCGAAAGCTTTTTGAAGATGTGAATATTAAGTTTACTCCCGGCAATTGCTACGGTCTCATCGGAGCGAACGGTGCCGGAAAATCTACCTTTATAAAAATACTCGCAGGAGAAATTGAAGCGCAGACGGGTACAGTCCAACTAGGACCGAACGAGCGGATGGCTGTTTTAAAGCAGAACCACTTTGAATATGAGGAACATGAAGTTTTAAAAACGGTTATCATGGGTCACACCAGACTTTATCAGGTAATGCAGGAAAAAGACGCCATTTATATGAAGGAAAACTTCACTGATGAGGACGGCATGAAAGCTGCTGAACTCGAGGGTGAATTTGCCGAATTAAACGGCTGGGAAGCGGAATCCGAAGCGGCCATCCTGTTAAAAGGTCTGGGAATTGGCGAAGAGCTTCATTATAAAAAGATGGCAGAATTAACAGGTGCTGAAAAGGTAAAAGTCCTTCTAGCACAAGCTCTATTCGGCCAGCCTGATGTATTACTTTTAGACGAACCAACCAACCATCTGGATATTAAGGCCATCCAATGGCTTGAAGAATTCCTGATCAATTTTGAAAATACAGTGATTGTTGTATCCCATGACCGTCACTTCTTAAATAAGGTTTGTACCCATATTGCGGATTTAGACTTTGGCAAAATCCAAATCTATGTCGGCAACTACGACTTTTGGTATGAATCCAGTCAATTAGCTTCAAAAATGGCGCAGGACGCCAATAAAAAGAAAGAGGAAAAAATTAAAGAGTTACAAAGCTTTATTGCCCGTTTTAGTGCGAATGCTTCAAAATCCAAGCAGGCAACATCACGGAAAAAGCTATTGGACAAAATTACCCTTGATGATATTAGACCATCTTCAAGACGATACCCATATGTCGGCTTTACCCCAGACAGGGAGATTGGTAATGATTTGTTAAGAGTAGAAGGGCTGACGAAAACAATCGATGGCGTGAAGGTACTTGATAACATTAGCTTTATCATGAACAAGGGAGACAAAATTGCCCTCGTCGGGACAAATGAAACAGCCAAAACAACACTTTTTAAAATATTAATGGGTGAAATGGAAGCTGACAGCGGTACCTTTAAATGGGGAATCACCACATCTCAAGCTTACTTCCCGAAGGATAACTCGGAATACTTTGAGAATAGCGACTTAAATCTTGTTGATTGGCTCCGTCAGTTTTCACCAAAAGACGACAGCGAAAGCTTCCTACGTGGATTTTTAGGAAGAATGCTGTTTTCCGGCGAAGAAGTTTTAAAGAAATCAAGCGTCCTTTCAGGAGGAGAAAAAGTCCGCTGTATGCTGTCCAAAATGATGCTTAGCGGCGCAAATGTCCTGCTCTTGGATGAGCCAACCAACCACTTGGATTTGGAGTCCATTACCGCTCTAAACAATGGATTAATTAATTTTAAGGGATCTATGCTGTTTGCTTCCCATGACCATCAGTTTATCCAAACGATTGCCAACCGCATTCTTGAACTAACACCTGCTGGGATGGTCGATAAGCAAATGACTTATGATGAATACCTAGAGAATACTGATATACAAAAACAAGTAGCAGAGATGTATAAATAATTGGAAAAGGACAAATAAGAGGCTGCCAAATGGCAGCCTCTTATTTTCATTATTACATTTGCTTCTGCTTTTTCCTTGAAGATGGCTGCATTCTGGAGCCAGTTTCTGTTGTGGTCGTTCCCTGTCCTTCTACTTCTGGTGAAGCCAACCCTATGGTTGAAGGGTCGGCTTTCTTTTTACTGCGTTTGCCCATAGTACACCTCCCATTTTAGCTTTTGAAAGTTTATCCCCTGCTATTCGGAATATTTCTGTCAAACTTAGGCAACATAAATGACAGGAGGAGGTGTTTGTATGGCAAGGGTTGGAGTAGAACAATCTCTTACAAATGTTCAAGATGCTCTACGTGCAAAAGGATATGATGTTGTCGAACTCAAACAGGAGTCTGACGCCCAAAATTGTGATTGCTGTGTCGTTACCGGCCTTGATTCGAACGTTATGGGAATGGCTGATACCGTTACGAAAGCACCGGTTATTGATGCAAACGGTATGTCTGCTGATGAAGTATGCCAAGCGGTTGAAAGCAGACTTCAATAATGTTAACACAAAGACTAAAGGACTCCTCTTTAGTCTTTTTTTAGTGATCTTTTGGTTTAATATTTACCTTAGGCCCATTCGGTTTTTCTTGCTTCTTGATTCTTTCCTCTTTAGCTTCGGTTCCTTTTTCGTCTTCACCTTCGTTGAGATTTGGTGTAAATTCACTGCCGTATGTGGCACCTATATTTAATTTTCCTTTCAATTCTTTAATGCCTAGCTGTCCAAAGTTATTATTCAATTCATATTTATCCAAAATAATTTTTTCAATATTTATTTTTTCAATTATTATAGGGGGATCCTTTGTTTTCACGGTTTCATCAGGCTTGTTTTGTGCCTTTAAATCCCGCAGCGTTTGTTCCAATTCTTCTATATTTCTTTCTAAGGAAGTTATTTTTTTTCGGAGTTCTTTATCATAATCATTTTTGCGGAAAATAAGGAATAAATTTTTTATTGACATTGGCCTAAAACGCTCCCTTATTTTTAACCTTACTTCATTTATATGGAAAACACTTCTTATCAAGTCCTATTTTCATAAAAACCTGTTATTCAATTGGGATAATTTCGCCCTTTTGTACGAATCGTTGATAACTGACTATTAATAAGCCATTCCAGAATTTAGCACTGATATCCTGCGGATTTACGGTATCAGGTAAGGTAATCTGCCGATTGAATTCACCGTAAAACCTTTCCGAATAAGTATATTTCAAATGTGGATGAATGGGCAGCGCTCTTCCTTTGACGGTGAGTATATTGCCATTAAGACCTAATTCTATGTTTTCTTTTAAAACACCGGGGAGCTCAATCACTACCATTACCTCCTCTTCCCCTTCCATTAAATCTATTGCAGGGAACGTTCTCTCGCTTTTCATATCGGTGCCGGGCTGCTGCCGGTTTGAATGGGCATAAGGTGGTGTCTTAAAAGGCGCATCATTCATAAATTGTTGGGCAAACTCTTGGTCAAAGATATTGTTCCAGAAATCCCCGCCCTGCATATTTTTTGCCATCTCCAGCCATTGTTTCAATTTTTCCATATCCATCAATCCGCACCCCCTCTCCCCTGATTAGGGAAGCAAAAAACAAAGCCTTACTTCATCATACTTAACTGAAAGTTATTTTAATCCTTAATTTCCTCATAACCATTAAGGTATTGCATATATTTAAAAGCAATTATAAGGAGGAGATGACATGCCCACTCCCGTTTCATATATTAATATAAATATATTTATGATTAAAATTAATTCCTTTGAAAATGCTTCCCCGTAAATATTGGCCAAAACCTGCTGGCTGAGTGGCATAATTCCGACAAAAAAAATCAAGGCTACGGCCAAAATTTTGGTGATAAGAGTGATTTCTTTGGAAATAGGAGCTTTGTCGATGACCGAGACCAAATTGATTCTCCGAGCTCCTTTGATTCAGGCGCCCAGCAGCTATTGGCCAAAGACAAAGATGATCTATAAAAACTGCAATTTGGCAGTTTTTTTGTTTTATATCTTTTATGACTTGGTAGCTTTCGCTATAATGAGGGAATAATCAGCCGTTCGAGAGGAAGTATTTTATCTACTATGCTTAATGAATTTTGGCCCCCAATTTTATTGTCACTGAAAGTGGCCATAATTTCTGCACTATTGGCACTAATCTTTGGTATTTTATTTGGCAGGTTATTTGCTGATAAACAGTTTAAAGGAAAAATGATCGTAGAGACCCTGATGCTGTTGCCTATTGTTTTGCCACCCACCGTTATTGGTTTTTTATTAATTTTCTTTTTCGGAAAAAATAGTCCGGCAGGGGCTTTTATCGAAACCCTTTTCGACCGCTCGATCATCTTTACACCGCTTGCAGCAATTATTGCCTCCACTATTGTTGCATTTCCGTTAATGTACCAATCTGTAAAAACTGGATTTCAAGCCGTGGACAAGGATATCGAAGAGGCTGCGAAAATGGACGGGGCAAGTGATTTTAATGTTTTTTTACAAGTAACTCTTCCACTATCAGTAAGATCGATTGTTTCCGGATTCATACTTAGCTTTGCTAGAGCATTAGGCGAATTTGGTGCCACGCTCATGTTTGCCGGCAATATCCCCGGGAAAACCCAGACGGCACCCACTGCTGTATATGTTGCAATGGAAACAGGCAATATGAAATTAGCTTGGCTGTTAGTCATTTCAATGATCTTCATCTCCTTTTTAATGCTATTGACAACCAATTTAACACAAAGAAAGCCATGAAACTTTAGCATTTCATGGCTTTCTATATTCGTCTACATTTTACCTGTTATTTTTTTCCCTGCACCTATCAAAACTGCAGCAGCCGCAGCTATGATAATCCAAAAGTATGGTGCTGCATATTCCTGCTTATTAGTGGATTTACTTGATTTTAAAGAAGTTTCCACAGGTTTTGGTTCTTCCTTTTGTTTTAACTGAGCCACCTGAAGAACCTGCCCATTTGGATTTTCAATAGATAACTGGCCGGTACTGTTGACCTTTTTTACAATTCCATTTTTATCCTCCGTTACAAGGAGATCACTATCCAAAAGAAATTCCTTTTCGCCGCTCTTATAAACTTCCCCATGTTTTAAGGTAGAATGAACATATTCATTAAATCCATAATCAAACAGTATGGCTGTATCATCATATTTGTCTCTTTTTTGGTCTGATTTTAGGACAATCGCCGTTAATTTTAAATTCCCATTATCGGCAGTGGTGGCCAAAGTTTGTTTCGATACCGTGGTATATCCTGTTTTCCCCCCGGTTATTCCCGCGTATGGCAGTTCGCCTTTTAACATAAGATGATGAGTGATAAGGTCAGTATTCCAGGACTGGCCCTCCCAATGTAATCTTTTTGTTCCAAAAATCTCGGCAAATTGGGGATTCTTCATGGCATAGTTCGTAATCAATGCCAAATCCATTGCGGTTGTATAATGATTGTCATCGTGAAGGCCGCTTGGGTTTGTAAAGTGAGTATTTTTAACCCCAATAACTGTTTTTAAATATTCATTTATATGTTCCGCAAAAAGGTCAACACTGCCGTCAATATGTTCCGCAGTCGCCACTGCGGCGTCATTCCCAGAATTGATCAGCATCCCTTGGATTAGTTTTTTTAGCGGCACTTGTTCACCTTCCACTAAATAGACCCTTGTACCATCTTGTCTAACAGCATTGGCACTGACTGTCGCAATACTATCTAAATTCCCTTTTTCAATGGCATAAATTGCTGTAGCGATTTTCGTAACGCTGGCAGGATACATTTTTTCGTCCGCATTTTTCCCGTAGAGAACCGCATTCGTTTCAGTATCCAAAAGCACCGCTGATTCACTTTTTAATGGCAGGTCCCCAGTCCCTTCCGCAAAGGCGGGAATTTGGTTTGAAAATAAGAACAAGACTGTTATGAAAATTAAAATCCATTTACTCAATGACAACACCCTATCCATGACTAATTACCTAATTGATTTTACCAAATATTTATAGATATGAAGAGTCCTTTTTGGAAATTTATATAAAAAAAAGCGGCTGACACATATGTGCCAGCCACCTTTCATTATCTATGCCCTTCTTTTCGAAATCAACAGGGTAATTTGTGCCATAATAAACGGTAGAGAAGATTTTTTCCGATAGGCTAAATATTTTGGTTCCCAAATATTTGTATATTTTTCTTTGAATTTTCTTAAGCCTTGAAAATGATAGAAAAAATGACCGTGCAGGAAAATTTGCGCCGCAATTTTCTCACTTAAAAAAGAAAACTTGGAAAGACCAACATTTGCCAATGGGGCCATACCCATATTAAAACGCCGGTACCCCTGTTCCTTCGCCCAATCCATTAAGGAGAGAAACAGAAAATCCACGCTACCTGATTCTACATCCGGACGGAATCTCATTAAATCCACCGAAATAGTCTGGTTATCATCATAAACATACATCATGCTCATGAAGCCAATAATTCTACTATTACTATCCTTTACAAGTGCAATAGGGGCCTTATTAAGGTAAGCTTCATCAAAGAATCCCAGCGAATATCCCTTTTCCTTGCTTCCCTGGAGCCAATCATTTGAAACTTCCCGCAATTCCTTTAAAAGCTCACTAGAATGAGGCGGATTTACCAATTCATAACGAAAATTTTCACTGGTAAATTTGTTTTTAATGGCCCGTAATCCTTTCATTTTACTTCCAGCTAATGAAAATTCCCGCAATTTCACAAAGGCCTCTTCCCCTAATTTAAAAAAGGCAAATCCATGATTATAAAGGTATGGAAGCATTTCTTCACTAACCTGATAGAATACAAGCGAAAATCCATGCAGGTCGGCAATTTCCTGAAATTCTTCAATGGCGGAGGATAGATCATTTAGTTCACCAATTGGATCACCGAGGATCACCAGTTTATCCGCATATTTTTGAAATGAAATCATAACATTTCTTTTTTTGTTCCAGAAAATATACTTATCGTGCAAGAAAATGAGATGGGACAAGACTTTCCCCTGATATTTATGTAAATGCTGAAGGATTTCCTGTTCCTGTGTCAACGATGATTCAAATTTCCATTTTTTCGATAAGCTGTTCAGATAGCCAATGGCAAGGATTGAAACAGCAATAAACAAACCAATTCCCGCACTCATAAATAAATCGTGATAATCGATAATCACATATGGCAATAATTTTGCAGGCAGCGCCAATTTGGCATCCGGTAAATTTAAATAGCCAATGATGATATACATCGATGTAATTATTACAATTAAAGCAATATCAAAGATTGTTCTTCCCCAGGTTAATACATAGCTTTCCCGATAGAACTGCCCTTTAGAAACTCTAAGTAGGATGGCGACAATAATTAAGAAGATGGCTTCTTCATAATCAATCCCTTTAAAAATGGAAAACAGTGCTGCAAGAATTAAGGCTGCCATCGTTAATTCATATGTCCGTTTCACTCTATATTCAATGCCTCTCGATAATCCTAACAGCAAAAATCCGGCAGCAACAGAGAGTTGATGGGAAACGTTAATAATCGGAAACGATAACAGTTCCTGGGCAATTTTAAGCCTCGACATAATCCCCGGCACACTTGCAGATAAAAGCAGGATAAGCCCTGATAAAAACACTAGCATAGTCAAAATGACGTGGCTAAATACCTCTAATATCGCGTTAGGCAAATTATTCCATGACTGGTTCCATCTTTCCCAATAAAGCTTCACAAAAAAAATGAGACTTACGATAAACGGCAGCAAGTAATAGCCTACCCGATACAACAGAAGCAGAACGAGGACTTTTTCCTCGGCCATATGAAATTCCTGCATCCCCCAAATAAAAACTAAATCGAATGAGCCAAGACCGCCCGGTATCATACTGATGATTCCGGCGCAAACAGCAGCAATATAGACAGGAAAGAGATCTTCGATTCGGATTGGGATACCCAGAATTCTGGTCAATAGATAAATAGCAAAAAAGACAGCTATCCATTCAACAAAGGAAACCCCAATGAGCTTGGTTCCCTCTTTTACCTTAATCAAAGATTGCTTGCCTTTTTTAGCATTCATTCTATGTATGATTAAAAAGACTGGAAGATAAAGGGCGACACCCAAAACTGCAAAATAAAGCCATTTGGTATCGACAAATAAAGGGAACTTCCGGAACCATAGTGCCGCAGCCCACGATAACAATGAGATGCCTGCCAAATAAAATAGGGAAACCGTTGCAATAACACTGAGTAATCGCCGCTTATCCTGTTCAAGTTTGTGAAAAAAGTACGTTCTTAACGCTGCCCCGATTAACCCGCCGAATCCGATTAAATTAGAAAAGGAATTGGCAATAAACGATTGCTCTAACAATTCTTTTTTAGGGACCTTTGCCCCTAAAATCCGAACTAAAATCACATCATACAAAAGCATCGGTAAAACAGCCGAAAAGGTAACGCCAATGATAAGGAGCAGCGTCAAAAAATTGAGTTGATTTAATTCGTTTTCTAGCATATGAACATCTAAATTTCCCACAAACTTTTTTATTTCAAAAATCGCAAAAATTAATAAAAGCAATGGGAATAAAAATTTTACAATCTTAAAAATTTTATCCTTCTGATAACCCTTCAAAATAATCACCTAGTATTCGTATCATCCCTGACTTTACTATAAACGTTTATGAAAGAAATACAAAGCAATTTCTTACTTTCTTGAGGTGACTTATTACAAGTGTAGACATTTTATCGAACGTTCAACCATCGGCCGGAGGCAATTCGAAAATCCAGGAAAAAAAGTAGACAAGTTTTCCTACCTATCCGGCATATGAATAGACTAGGGCAAATATTAGAGGGGGTTATGCTTGTGAAATTTTTAGTATTGAAAAAGGAAACACTGCTTTTCGTTTTAGCTATAGGTATTATGCTTGCTGCAATATCATCCTGGTTTCTATTAAAAGCTGGTGATGCCGCGGTCTTTAACCAGCAAACAGATGGAAAAATACGAGAAATCCATATGGTCACTGTTGAATACAAATCCAAAATGAAAAACGGGAAAGATATTGAGGCCTATCGTTGGGATCCTAGTCAAATCATTATAGAAAAAGACGAAAAGGTGAAATTATTTATTACCGGCATTAACGGGGAAGAGCATCCATTCTATATCGAAGGAACAGATATCAAGGGTACGGTAAAGAAAGGTGAAGAAACTGTCGTGCCGCTGCAATTCAAGAAAGAAGGCACATACCGATTAATCTGTGAAGTTCATTCCAATCGTGCCCATAATGGTCCGATGATTGCTGATATTGTCGTCGATTAAAACAGGAGCGTTTTTCTCCTGTTTTTTTATGCTGTTTCACTAGTAATCACTATATAGATGCTGTTATTGTTGATCCCTTCTTATATAACAGACGTTGTTTGTTATATAAAAAAATGAAACAGTTTGTTAACTTGTTCATAATTCGTTCAAATTCCACTTGAAAAACTCCACCAAATTCTTCATTTCACAATATCTTAACAATTATCCCTTATTACAGATTGTTAACCTGTTATACTTTAAGTGTAGAAATCACAACCAATCTGTTATATAAACTTTTATTTCATTTAGAGGTGAAAAAACATGGAAACATGGAAGGCTTTTACAAAAGGGACTTGGACAAAAGAAGTTAACGTACGTGACTTTATACTAAAGAACTACACTCCATATGAAGGTGATGACCGCTTTTTAGCCAGTGCTACAGATTCGACAAATATCTTATGGCAGCAAGTAATGGAATTGACGAAACAGGAAAGAGAAAATGGCGGAGTCCTAGAAATGGATACCGAAACCGTATCAACCATCACTTCCCATGGCCCAGGCTACTTGGATGAAGATCTTGAAAAAGTAGTCGGCGTGCAGACAGATAAGCCATTTAACCGTTCTCTTCAGCCTTTCGGCGGAATTCGTATGGCTAAACAGGCTTGTGAAGCATATGGCTACAAATTAAATCCAGAGATTGAAAGAATATTTACCGAATTCCGAAAGACACATAACCAAGGTGTTTTCGATGCTTATACGAGTGAAATGATTTTAGCCAGAAAAGCAGGGATTATTACCGGTCTGCCAGATGCGTACGGGCGAGGCCGAATTATCGGGGATTACCGCCGTGTTGCTTTATATGGTGTCGATTTGTTAATGAAAGAAAAACAAAAAGATTTCAATAACACTAGCAAAGTAATGACTGAAGATAATATCCGGCTGCGCGAAGAGCTTTCTGAGCAATACCGGGCCTTGAAGGAACTTAAAGAACTGGCAGCAAGCTATGGGTTCGATATTTCCGGACCAGCAAAAAATGCCGCCGAGGCCTTCCAATGGTTATACTTTGCCTATTTAGCAGCCATTAAAGAACAAAACGGCGCAGCGATGAGCCTTGGCCGCGTCTCCACCTTCCTTGATATTTATATCGAAAGAGACTTACAAAACGGTACCTTATCAGAGGAAGAAGCTCAAGAACTAGTTGACCATTTCGTGATGAAGCTCCGTCTCGTCAAATTTGCGCGTACACCGGATTACAATGAATTATTCAGCGGTGACCCTACCTGGGTAACAGAGTCTATTGGCGGTATGGCTATCGACGGCCGCCCGCTTGTTACAAAAAACTCTTTCCGGTTCCTGCACACCCTTGATAATCTTGGTCCTGCTCCAGAGCCAAACTTAACTGTACTATGGTCCGTACTGCTTCCTGAAAATTTCAAGAAGTATTGTGCAAAAATGTCCATAAAAACTAGCTCTATTCAATATGAAAATGATGATATCATGCGCCTTGAATATGGTGATGATTACGGGATTGCCTGCTGTGTATCCGCCATGGAAATCGGCAAGCAAATGCAGTTCTTCGGTGCCCGTGCCAACTTGGCAAAAGCACTGCTATATGCGATCAACGGCGGCGTCGATGAAAAATTAAAAAAACAGGTAGGACCAGTGTATCGGCCAATCTCTTCAGATATTTTGGATTTCGATGAGGTCATGCAAAAGTTCGATCAAATGATGGAATGGCTCGCCGGCCTATACATTAATACTTTGAATGTCATTCACTACATGCATGACAAATATAGCTATGAGAGAATTGAGATGGCTTTGCATGATACGCAGATTATTCGGACGATGGCAACTGGTATAGCTGGTTTAAGTGTAGTTACCGACTCGCTCAGCGCGATAAAATACGGCCAGGTGAAAGTGATTCGCGATGAAAACGGCCTTGCTGTTGATTTTGAAATAAGCGGCGATTTCCCTAAATACGGAAACAATGATGACCGTGTAGATAGCATTGCCGTTGGAATTGTAGAAAGCTTTATGAAAAAGCTGCGTAAGCATCAAACCTATCGCAACTCTGTTCATACTTTATCAATATTAACCATCACTTCTAACGTGGTTTACGGTAAGAAAACAGGGAATACACCAGATGGCCGCCGTGCTGGCGAACCGTTTGCACCAGGAGCAAACCCAATGCACGGACGGGATACAAAAGGGACATTAGCATCACTTTCCTCTGTTGCCAAGCTTCCATACAGCTATGCAATGGATGGTATTTCCAATACTTTCTCTATCGTTCCAAAAGCATTAGGTAAGGAGGAAAAAAGTCAAATTTGCAACCTAGTGTCCATTTTAGATGGTTATGCCATTAAAGCAGGACATCATTTAAATATAAACGTTTTTAACAGGGAAACACTTTTAGATGCCATGGAACATCCGGAGCTTTATCCGCAATTAACAATCCGCGTATCCGGATATGCTGTTAACTTTATTAAGCTAACAAAAGAACAGCAGCTTGATGTAATCAATCGCACCTTCCATGAATCGTTGTAAGAAATAAAGAAAACTAGCCGATTGGGGAGCCCCTAAGGGCGGTTCATGAGGCTTAGTTGCGCTTTTAATGAGAGGAGAATCACCATGAACGGAAACATTCATTCTATTGAAACATTAGGAACCGTAGATGGGCCAGGAATCCGCTATGTAATTTTTACACAAGGCTGTCTGCTGCGCTGCCAATTTTGTCATAATGCCGATACTTGGGAAATCGGCACTGGAAAGGATATGACAGTTTCCGAAATCATGGATGACTTGGAATCGTATCTACCATTTATCCAAGCCTCAGGAGGCGGCATTACCGTTAGCGGCGGTGAACCCCTCCTGCAGGTTCCCTTTCTCATTGAATTATTTAAGGAGTGTAAAAAGAAAGGAATCCATACAACCATCGATTCCTCCGGGGGCTGCTTTTCCCATTCCAAGCTGTTCATCGAACAGCTTGAAGAACTGTTACTTTACACCGATTTAATATTGCTTGATTTGAAACATATAAACAGGAAAAAGCATATCCAGTTGACCGGTATGGCAAATGACCATATTCTCGAGTTTGCCAAGTTTTTATCAGACCGAAATGTCCCGATTTGGGTTCGTCACGTTTTAGTTCCATCTGTAACTGATGCACAGGAAGACTTGAAGAATCTTGGTGAATTCATTGGTACACTTGAAAACGTTCGAAAAATTGAAATTCTCCCTTACCATAAACTGGGCGTTTATAAATGGGAAGCACTTGGCCATGAATACCCTTTAAAGGATGTGGAACCGCCAAGCGAAGAGAAAGTTAATTTTGCCCATTCAATGTTAACTGCACATTGGCAAAAACCTAAAGAACACTAATTCCTTCCGGGAGTAAGTGTTCTTTACTTTTCATGAACATTTAGACCCAAACATTAACATCACAACAATAATTGATTATTTGGCTATTCTCTTATATACTCATATCATTGGTTACCTGATGCGAGGTGAAATGTTTGTTTCAATTATTAATCGATCATTCGGATATTAATACTTTAACAGCCCTTTATATGAGTATTTATCTAGGACTGGTTTTTAAAAATTTGTGGGCTTGGGGTGTAGAATCCTCATCAGTTGGTTCGCTTTCGAACCCATACGGCTCCAAAATTATTCACCCGCTGTTTTTTTATAAGAAAAAAAGTAGTTTAACGATTAGTTTTATTTTAATAAGAATCGTTAAATTTATGCGAAGAAAAGCGTGTTTCCGGGACGATGATTCTGAAAAGCCAATTTCCTTCTTATTCGCTAATCTTTACTAAATCATACCTTTAGGAGGAAATATGAAAAAACTTAAATCATCGTTACTATTAATTATTCTATCTTTTTCTGTATTACTATTATCTGCATGCTCTTCCCAGCCAAGCGGGAAAAATGATGGTTTCTTCCATACCTACTTTGTTGAACCATTTGCAAAAATTATTCACTTCTTCGCAGAAGTTTTTAGCGGAAACTATGGACTGGCGATTATTTTCGTAACTTTAATCATCAGGCTTGTGTTAATGCCGTTAATGCTTAGACAATATAAAAATCAAATGCATATGAAAGAAAAAATGGATGCCTTAAAGCCTGAGATGGATGCAATTCAAAAGAAGATGAAGGCCGAAAAGGACCCAAAGAAAAAACAAGAACTGCAAGCTGAAATGATGGGACTATATCAAAAGCATGGTGTTAACCCATTAAATATGGGCTGCCTTCCAATTCTTATTCAGATGCCGATTTTAACAGGCTTTTACTATGCAATTCGCGGCTCCCAAGAAATTGCTTCCCATAAATTTTTATGGTTTAGTTTGGGGCATCCTGATATCGTAATCACTATCATTGCAGGGATTATTTATTATTTCCAATTTAGAGTTTCTCAGTCAACCATGCCAGAACAGCAGCGTCAACAAATGAAATTTATGGGGTTAATGTCCCCACTTATGATCGTCATGTTTTCTTTCAGTGCACCGGCCGCTCTGCCGCTTTACTGGGTTGTGGGGGGAACGTTCCTGACTGTTCAAACTTTAATTAGTCAAAAGCTGTATGCAAAAAAACCTGCAGAAGCACAGGCAAAATAACCTAGTCATTAAAAGAAGCATCGTCACCGATGCTTCTCAGATTGTCGAGAAATGGTATTTTTCTCGGCAATTTTTTATTTTGTCTAAACCTAAATTACCGTTTTTTTTATTGATTGTCCATGCTATTGGGCCTGTTGATTTCCGCTCCAGGCATTCGCTTTCCGCGGGGAGGACCTGGAGCCTCCTCGGCGCTTAGGGCGCCTGCGGGGTCTCCAGTGTCCTCAATATCCCGCAGGAGTCGAATGCCCTCCGCTCCAATCAACAGGGAGGCAAATCAACAGAAAGTATTGCAACACACATTTTCCAGCCTTGATAAGTGAGTTGCAGTACTTTCTATATTTTGACAGACTTTAGTAAGGAGAGCCTGTTCTCTTCCATTATTCAATCCCCGTAACCGACAGTTACAAATCCCATGTAGCTCTTTTGAGTCTGCTAAGCTTCGTCAATTTTTTCCTTTCTAAATTAATAAAGCATTTTTTCTGACTATAAAATGGACGAACTTTTTCAGGAAGAAACGATAAATCACAGTATTTGTTAATACGCGAAGAAGGTGGTCATCTGGAACCAATTCATCAATAGAAACAAATTCATATTCACTTTAGCTATACTCTTTTGACTTAAACATTAAATTGACCACTTATTTTATTGGAGTTGAAGGACTTTATTGAATACACCTGTTGTTTGGCGCGGAAGGCACGAAGACTCCTGCGGGAGTACGGGGCAGGAGACCCCGCAGGAGCGAAGCGACGAGGAGGCTCCCCGTCACGCCCGCGGAAAGCGAAGTGCCTGGAGCGCCAATCAACAGACTTGTTGAAAAGCCTTTTTATTAATTACATTAAAATAAATTAACTCGATAAATCATTAATGAAGGCGAATAAAATAAAAGGCTATCGATAGTTTTTCGACAGCAAGAGAAGCATCGTCAGTGATGCTTCTTTTCTTTTTCACTGGATAGTTTATTTTTATGTTTGGAAACCTAATTCTGTAACCTTAAATAAAGGAGTGCAAAAAATGAAATTAAGACTTTTCTTTACTGCTTCCATCATGTTTACTCTGTGCTTAATTGGCTGTGCGCGAAATGATGTGAATGACGATACGGCTGTTCGTAATGAGGTAAACCCTGGTAATGAAAAATATAATATTCCAAATCACGGCGGGCCGGCCATTTCAGGTGTTGATGTCAGCAATCAAGAATTGGATAGAAATATAAACAAACAAGATATCCGTGGGACAAATGTGCGAAGTACTACGGGTTCCAAGATGCGTGTTGCCGAGGAAGCAGCCCGCAAGGTATCGGACCTGCCTGAGGTAAATCACGCCAATATTATCGTCGCGAATCATAATGCCTATGTTGCCGCAAAACTGAAACGTACGGCACGAAATGGACTTACAGCCAATATCAAAGATACGATTTCTAGAACAGTTAAATTAGTGGATCCAGATATTGATAACGTCTATGTTTCCGTTAATCCAGATTTTTATGAACGAATGAATCGTTTTGAAAGAGACGTCCGGAAAGGCCGGCCAGTTTCCGGTTTTTTTGACGAATTTACAGATACCATCCGACGAGTATTCCCGGATGCAAAATAGAAAAATGCCTGGCTTAAAGTGCCAGGCATTTTCTATGCATCTTGAAAATAATCCTTATAAAATCCGCCAATTTTGCCGGAGTTGTCAATAATGTAATAGAATTCTTCCGTTTCATTTTTTACATCGTACACTTTTCCAACAGTCAACATGTTTTTTACCATATATTTTTCAGCGTTTGTATGCACACATTTAACTTTTTTAATCGTTTCGCGTTCACGCCATTTCAGATGAATCATGCTTTCACCGTCCTTTTTTCTCGATTGTCCAAGTTTAAGTATAATCAAAAGGGCCGGTATCGTGCAACAACATTGAAAATATTATCTTTTCACTACTTCTTTGGCCTTCTCCCTTAACCGGTATTTTTGTATTTTCCCCGACGCTGTCATTGGATAGGAGTCAGTAAATTCTATATACCGCGGGATTTTATGTTTCGAGATTTTCCCTTTGCAGAATTCCCTGACCTCCTCAGCATTTGCCGCTTCCCCTTCTTTTAAAATGATCCAGGCCATTACCTCTTCCCCATACACTTCATCAGGGATTCCTACCACCTGGACATCTAAAATTTTGGGATTTGTATATAAAAATTCTTCAATTTCACGCGGATAAATATTTTCTCCGCCTCTTATAATCATATCCTTCAAACGTCCAGTGATTTTGCAGTAGCCGTTTTCATCCATGACCGCCAAGTCTCCTGTATGCAGCCAGCCCTCTTGATCAATCGCTTGTGTCGTTGCCTCGATATTTTTGTAGTAGCCTTTCATGACATGGTAGCCTCTGGTGCAAAGCTCACCCTGAACTCCACGCGGCACTTCCCTACTCGTTCCCGGTTCAACGATTTTCACCTCAACATTTGGCAGAGCTTTTCCGACTGTTTCTACCCGTAATTCAATGGGGTCATCTGTCCGCGTCTGGGTAATCACCGGTGAGGACTCTGTTTGTCCATAGGCAATCGTAATTTCCGTGGCCCCCATCCTTTCGATAACGGCTTTCATGACTTCAATCGGACAATTCGATCCAGCCATGATCCCGGTTCTTAAGGACGACAGGTTATACTTTTCAAACTCAGGATCATTCAGTTCCGCGATAAACATGGTCGGAACACCGTGAAGACCCGTGCATTTTTCATCTTGAACCGTCTGAAGTACCTTTTTCGGGCTGAATTCCTGTACCGGAACCATGGTAGCTCCTACAGTCATGCAAGCCATCGTGCCAAGAACACATCCGAAGCAGTGAAAAAATGGAACTGGTATACAAAGGCGGTCTTGAACGGTCAGCTTCATGCAATTTGCAATATTTAAGGCGTTATTAACAATATTATTATGGGTCAGCATAACCCCCTTGGGGAAACCTGTGGTTCCTGAAGTATATTGCATGTTAATCACATCATCCGGTTCAAGTGAGTTCATCCTGTCATCCAGTTCTTGATCTGAAACCAATTCACCTAAGCGAATAATATCTTCCCATGAAAAGGTACCCGGGTATCTCTTCTCCCCCAATATGATGACATTCTTAAGAAATGGCAGCTTGCTGCTTTTCAACCTGCCCGGTTCTGAAGTTTTTAATTCAGGTGCAATTTCGTAAAGCATATCGACATAAGAAGAATCCTTCATTTTATCCATTAAAATAATCGTAGTAGAGTCTGATTGTTTTAAAAGATATTCCAATTCTGCTGTTCGATAGTTTGTGTTTACCGTAACCAGTACTGCCCCCATCTTTCCGGTAGCAAATTGGGTAATCAGCCACTCAGGAGTGTTTGTCGACCATGCTGCAAGATGCTCTCCCTTTTCGATTCCAAGCTTCATTAAGCCTTTTGCAGCGGTCCGGCAAACTTGGTTGAACCTGCTGTAGGTCCATCTCAGATTCCGGTCTGAATACACGACTGCTTCATGCTCTGGGTGTAATTTTGCTTTTTCTTCTAACAGTTCTCCAACTGTTACAGTTAATAATTCCGACATCCTTACAACCCCCTAAAAACACTTAACTATTCAATAAAATAAAACGCTTACAAAATGTATGTTAACATATTTTTGTGAATATTCAATATTTTTCAAATATAGTATTTCCAATTATAGTAAACATAGCCCGTAATTAAGAATGACAAATTTGTGAAATTTTTATCAGTTAGGGTTCTCAAATCAATTGTAAACCATTACAATAGTAAAAACTGAATATTCAATCCATTTTCCAAGGAGGGCATTCTTAATTGAAGATTATGAGTAATGAACAGCTAATTCTTTCGTATCGGGATGCATTGAAGTCTGGTAAGGAAAAGGAATGGATAAAAATTCTTAAAGATGAAATTGAACGACGTGGATTAAGACCATTTAAAAATCGCTAGACATTAAAAACCGCTGATCCGATTATCAGCGGTTTTTCTAATTAATTTTACATATTACCCTTCAAGCAGTAACGTTTCCGGGTCCTCAAGGAGTTTCTTAATTGTACTTAAAAAGCTTACAGCCTCTTTGCCATCGACAATTCGGTGATCATAAGAAAGGGCAACATACATCATCGGGCGATTCTCCATTTTGTCCTTGTCAACCGCCACAGGGCGAAGCTGGATTGTGTGCATGCCAAGAATCCCTACCTGCGGCCCGTTTAAAATTGGCGTTGAAAGTAATGACCCGAAAACCCCACCGTTCGTGATCGTAAAGGTGCCTCCTTGTAAATCCTTTAATGATAATTTATTTGCTCTTGCTTTTTCAGCAAGCTGCATAATATCACTTTCAATTTCAGCGAATGATTTTCGGTCGGCATCTCTAACAACCGGTACTACTAGACCTTCTTCTGCAGCTACAGCAATGCCAATATCATAAAACTTTTTAACTAAAATTTGATCGCCTTGAATTTCTGCATTTAAATAAGGGTATTTTTTCAATGCAGCAACTACAGCTTTTGTGAAGAAGGACATAAAGCCCAGCCGAACATCATGCTCTTCGAAAAATTTATCCTTTCGGCGTTTTCGCAGGTCCATTACCGCTGTCATGTCAATTTCATTAAAAGTTGTTAACATGGCGGTTGACTGCTTTACCTCGAGCAACCGCTTAGCAATGGTCTGGCGACGTCTGGACATTCTCTCATTGATAACTGGTTTTGCCGGATTTTCAACTTTCATTGGTTCCACTGATGTTTCCCTTTTAGGAGCTGACGGTCCAGCAGGGTTCATCCCAGACTGAAATAATGAGACATCTTGTTTTCTTAATCTTCCTAATGGGTCAGATGACGGGATTTCTTGTAAATTGATACCTTTCTCCCTAGCTAGTTTGCGGGCAGCAGGCGAAGCGATTGGGCGCTTTCCTGATTCCTCTTTTCTATCCTGCTGTATACCAGACCTCTCAACCGGACCTGTATTATTCGGCGGTGCAGGTGGAACCTCTGTTGGGACTACAGTTTGAAGCTGTGGAGCCGGTTCTGAGACAGCAGCAGGAGCGGCTTGCCCCACGCCCTCCTCAACCACAGCGATTGTTTCTCCGACACGTACGGTGTCTCCTTCAGAAAATTTCTGATCTGTCAGGGTACCGGAAAAATCGGATATGATTTCGATATTGACCTTATCCGTTTCCAATTCAACTAAATATTCACCCTTCTCAACATGTTCCCCTGTGTTTTTTAGCCACTTAGCAATTGTTCCTTCTGTGATTGATTCGGCTAACTCTGGGACTTTAATTTCAGCCATGGCTAGATCCTCCTTCTTCAGCCCTTGAAAGTGCAGCAGTAAGAATTTTCGATTGGATTAATTTATGAACGTTTGGTTCGCCTTCAGCAGGGCTTGACCGGCGCCTGCGGCCAATAAATTCAACCCTGATTCCAGCAGGTATTAGTTCATTAATCCGTGGTTCTACGAACGTCCAGGCACCCATATTTTTAGGCTCTTCCTGAACCCAAAGCACTTCATTTATATTCGGATATTTTGCAAAAATATTTTTCAAGTCTTTTGTCGGAAACGGATAGATTTCCTCCAGCCTAATCACCTGAAGCCAGTCAAATCCGCTTGGATCCTTGGTTTGCTCGGCGATGTCAATGGCTATTTTTCCCGAACACATAACAATCCGCTCGACCTTTTGATGATCTCTGGAGTGTGTAAAGTGCTCGATGACCGGTCTAAATTCCCCTTCACTTAATTCATAGCCGGACGACGATACAACCGGATTCCTTAATAAGCTTTTTGGAGACATGACCACAAGGGGCCTTACTTCCTCCTTACCGAGCATAGCAGCCTGACGGCGTAAAAGATGGAAATACTGTGCTGCTGTGGTAAGATTGACAACTGCCCAGTTTTTTTCGGAAGCAGACTGTAAATATCGCTCCAGCCTCGCACTAGAATGCTCCGGTCCTTGTCCTTCATATCCATGTGGAAGAAGGAGAACCAATCCAGATTTCTGTCCCCATTTTGCCCTCCCTGCCGCGATAAACTGATCAAACATAACCTGGGCCGCATTTGCAAAATCCCCATATTGGGCCTCCCAGATCACTAAAGTCTCCGGTGAAAAGACGTTATAGCCGTACTCAAAGCCAACCACCGCTGCTTCAGTTAAGGGACTGTTATATACGGCGAAGGAAGCTTTTGCCATTGATAATTGATGAAGAGGAAGAAACATCTTACCTGATTGATAATCGTGCAGGACTAGATTTCTTTGAGCAAAAGTTCCGCGTTCAGTGTCTTGTCCTGATATGCGGATAGGGACCCCATCTGCCAAAATAGAGGCAAAAGCAAGTGACTCTGCTAAAGCCCAATCGACTTTCCCTGTTTCATCAAATGCTTCTATTCTTCTTTTTAATATCTTTTCAAGTTTATTAAACACTTTAAATTCCTGCGGCCACTGCAGCAGCTCTTCGTTCATTTTTTTCAAAGTTTCAAGCGGCACTTTTGTTTCATATGTTGCTCTCTGTATATTGAATAATGGCGGTTCCGGTATCGTTATTTCTTCATCATGCTTAATTCTAGACACCTTATCATTTGCTTTAACAAGCCGTTCTTGAACATCCTTTTGAATTTTTGCGATAACCTCATCCGTTACAAGCCCTTCATTGCCAAGTTTCTTCCCGTAAAGTTCCTTCACAGTAGGATGCTTTTGAACAATGGTATACATTTGCGGGCTGGTTGTCATCGGCTCATCCATCTCGTTATGACCAAAACGACGATAACCAATTAAATCAATCAAGAAATCCTTTTTAAACACCGATCTGTATTCGGCAGCTAAAACAGCGGCGGCGATGCAGGCATCCGGGTCATCGGCGTTAACATGGATGATTGGAATTTCAAATCCCTTTGCCAAATCACTTGCATACCTAGTTGAACGTGAATCATGGGATTCAGTTGTGAATCCAATCATATTGTTGGAGATAATATGAATCGTTCCGCCGGTACGATAACCTCTTAAACTGCTTAAGTTTAAGGTTTCAGCCACAATCCCTTCACCAGGAAAAGCAGCATCGCCATGAATAAGAATGGCCAAGGCAGTCTTATAATCTTCAGTTGGATATCCCGATGCGCTTCTATCATCCTGTGCTGCTCTCGTGAACCCTTCTACCACTGCACCAACATATTCCAAGTGACTAGGATTATTAGCCAATGTAATTTTTGCCCTTACTGCATTTTCACCTGCAAGCTGCCGATTTAACCCGAGGTGGTATTTAACGTCACCGGTCCAGCCGAAGTTAATCCCAACGGACCCTTCAGAAGGAACAAGCTCCTTATTTGGCGCATGCTGAAATTCGGCGAAAATCATCTCATATGGTTTGCCTAGAACATGGGCAAGTACATTTAATCTGCCGCGGTGAGCCATTCCAATATTGATAAATTCCGCTCCATCCCGAACGGTCTCGGCAATTATTTCATCAATTATGGGAACCATAACGTCCAGCCCTTCAATGGAAAATCGCTTCTGCCCTACAAATGTTTTATGAAGGAATTTTTCAAATTCTTCTACTTCTGTAAGCCTTTTTAATATTTCTATTCGTTTCTCTTTTGGAAGCGGGGACTGGAGCCTTCCATTTTCAATCCTTTCAATTAGCCAGTTTCTTTCCGCGACATCATGGACATGATCAAATTCATATGCAATCGATTTTGTATACACTTCTTTTAGTTTCATATATGCATGAAATGCAGTTTGGCCCGATACCGGTCCATTTTCAGAAATAATCTGCCCGGGAAGACTCCTTAAATCATCTTCTGTCAGGCCATAGCTATTGAGGTCGAGATGAGAAATATCAGGTGTATAATTTCCCAATGGATAAATATTGGCAGCTAAATGGCCAAATGTTCGAATATTTTCAGCAAGTTTTATGGAAGCAAATATTTTTTCGGTTTGTAACGGTTCACCCTCTTGAATATTAGGCTTAATAGATACGAAGGAGGAAAATTCCTCATCATTCATTTCTTCAAAAAACATTCTCATTTCCGGTTCAATTGCAGTTGGGTCCTCTTTATACCTTTCAAATTGGTCAATGACATAACCTAAATTTGGACCAAGGAATTCATCCAAAATAGCCTTTCTATTTTCATTTGGCCCCTTCATCCATCAATCCCCCTTAAAACATATGTAAATTTCACTTTCACAATATACAGCATGAACCAAAATCACTATATCTTTATGTAATGTTTACATTTTAGTGTGTGTCATTCACGAACAAAAAATTTCGTAATTAAAGAAAAAAGCACACGTTCGAAAACGTGTGCTAAGTTAAGGCAAAATACTTATGAATTAACTGAAATAACAGGAAAAAAAGAAAGCTCTTCCAGCTTTATGGCAATTTTTTCAGCAGCATCCGAAGGATCTTCTGCAAAAATATCATAAAAATCCCCTATATAGTCCTGTCTGGCATGAGTGTAGCGGGGATCATAATAATGCTCGAGCAAAATGGTAATCATATCGTGATAATTCCGGTCTTTTAAGAATTTGCAAAGCATGTTTTTAATTTCCTGATCTTTAACACGCCTGATGACTTTTTCAATTCCTAAAGAGATTTTTTCATGAAACCAGGACTCTTGCTTGTATGGTAAAACATATTCAGATACCAAGTGCTTTACCCGCTGCTCAAGAGGGGAATGGATATAAATGTTTAGTCCTTTAAATTTAATATCCATCAATTCTTCAGGCTGTACGGCCTTACCAATTCGCTTACTTTCGGCTTCAACCAGGAAATAATCCGCGCCCTGAATTTCCCGAAGCCCAGCAAATAATAGGGAATCGAATGTTTTTTGATTATTGCCTTCTCCAAGACCAATTGTTCCAAATATAGAACCCCGATGGGCAGCCATTTCTTCCAAATCCAAAATAGGATAACCTTGTTTTTTCAATTGCTTTAAAACCTCTGTTTTACCAACCCCGGTCATTCCGTGAATGACAACAGCCTGATTCGGAACCATTGCTGGAATTTTCTCAAGGATATAATGACGATGGGCTTTATAACCGCCAATTAATCTCCATGCATATATTCCGGCAAATTCCAAAAAGGTTGCGACGGCTTTACTGCGCATACCGCCGCGCCAACAGTAAACAACAAGTTCTCCTTTTTCGGAATAGGATTTAATTTCACTCAACATCCTGGGGAGCTTTGGCGAAACCAATTCCATTGCTCGCCATTTTGCGGCTGCCTGGCCCTCGTGCTTATAGATCGTTCCTATTTCCTGCCGCTCCTCATTCGAAAACAAAGGCACATTAATGGCTCCTGCAATAGCGCCATCGTTAAATTCAATTGGTGAACGTACGTCAATAATGATTGGATTAGATAAATTCAATAAATCTTCTACTGTAATTTCCTTCATGTTTACATTAAACTCCTAGCTACTGTTTTGCTATATTTTGATGAAAAACAAACAAAACTTCCTCAATCCGGGAAGTTTTTTGAAGTCAAGTTCATTAAAGTAATTATATACAAATTATATAGGAGTTAAGCAAGCCTATCAAGAAATTAAGATTTCCATCCAACATTTTACATTATACTAATTTACCAAACGGTACTCCAACCAACATCTCCAATGCCTTTAGAAACCTTCCCCAATTAGCCGGGAAGCTCTCCATTCCGCCAAATTCGTAGGTTTTTTCCTGTGTTTTCAGGGTTACTGTCCAAAAGTTACCGTCAAGTACAATTCCATTTTCCTTTAGATAGGTTGGTTCCCATTCCCAAATTCTCATTGAGTAAATTTTTCTTTTAAATTGCTCTAGGCTCCCTGGCTTAAACACGGGAAGGGGTGAAAACGGATGCTGCTCTGGTTGATTTCTCCATTCGGTATAAACAAACCTTTCTTTAAGAAAGTTTATGCTGACATGATGAGAAATCCCTTCAAAACATTCCAAAGAAACGCTTAAAGAATATAATTGTTTGGTTGTTTCAGACACTCTCATACTTTTCTCATCCTCAAGAATATTAATTTCTTATACCCATTTGAGCAAATTATAATCAATATAAAAAAAAACGGATGTAACAATTGACACATTTTTACTTAAATGAAAACTCGCCGATTGGCGAGTCCGGTAGGACGAAGACAGAGGCGTAGTTGAAATTATGCCTTTCCTATTAGCGAAAAAAAAGGAGGCATCATCACTAGACGCCTCCTTCAATTTATGCGAATGTTTGTTTATAAATTGTCATGAATTCTTCCATTTCTTCTAGCTGGTTATTGGCAAAGTACTCGACAATTTTACTGCCAACTACTACTCCATCGCAATACTTCGTTATTTCCTTTATCTGCTCTTGACTTGAGATGCCAAAGCCCGCTAATACAGGAATTGGACTAACTTCCTTAACAGCTTGTAAAAATGAATGCAGTTCATTACCAAATTCGTTTCTTGTTCCTGTAATCCCTTTGACAGTAACGGTATATAAGAATCCCTTACCTTTATTAGAAATCTCTCTGATTCGTTCGATTGGTGTAGTCAGTGTTACGAGTCGAATCAATTCCACTTCCGCTTGTTCTAGCAGCGGGGCAATGATTGCCTCTTCATCCACAGGCAGGTCCGGAATAATGCAGCCTGCGACACCTGCCGTTTGAACATCACGGACAAATGTCTCAATTCCGTATGAATAAACAGGATTTAAATAGGTCATGAGAATAATAGGAATAGTGACCGATTCACGTGCTTTTGTGATTTCCTTGATTATCCCTTTTAATGATGTTCCATTTTGTAATGCTCTTATACCAGCGCGCTGAATAGTAGGACCATCAGCAACCGGGTCAGAGAAAGGAACACCCACTTCAATCGCCGTTGCCCCGAATTTTTCTAACAGTGCCAGCCTTTCAGGCAGGTTCTCCAAGCCGCCATCTCCGGCCATTATATAAGGCACAAAAGCTTTTTTGTTTTCCTTATTCAATTGTTGAAAAGCTTGTTCAATTCGATTCATTTTCCGCTGCCCCCTTTAAGTCTTGATTTGACTGCATCCACATCTTTATCTCCACGCCCTGATAAGCAGACTACAATATTTTGGCCGGCTCCAAGCTGACCAGCCAATTTTACAGCGAACGCAACCGCATGGGAGCTTTCAAGTGCCGGTATAATTCCTTCAAGCTTCGATAATAGCTGAAAGGCATCAAGGGCTTCTTTATCAGTTATCGAGTGATAGCTAGCCCGCCCGCTGTCCTTTAGATAGCTGTGCTCCGGCCCCACGCCCGGATAATCGAGCCCGGCAGAAATGGAATGTGCTTCTTGAATTTGGCCATCTTCGTTTTGCAAAACGTACATTAAGGCTCCATGCAAGACTCCCGGTCTCCCTTTTGTCAGCGACGCAGCATGAAATGGTGTATCAACGCCATGACCGGCGGCTTCCACACCAAAGAGTTTTACCTCTTCATCATCGATAAAAGGATAGAACATTCCCATCGCATTACTTCCGCCCCCAATACAGGCTACGACCGCATGAGGAAGGCTCCCGTTCCTAGCTAAGAATTGTTGTTTTGTTTCCATGCCGATGACACTTTGAAAATCCCTGACAATGACCGGAAATGGGTGTGGACCGGACACGGACCCCAATAAATAGTGGGTATCATCGACATTGGCGACCCAATACCTGAGGGCCTCATTTACGGCATCCTTTAAGGTCGCGCTGCCTGATGTTACACTGACAACCTTCGCCCCTAAAAGCTCCATCCGATACACGTTCAAGGCCTGCCGCCTGATGTCTTCCTCCCCCATAAAAATGATGCAATCAAGGTTTAACAGTGCACAAACGGTAGCTGTGGCAACTCCATGCTGGCCGGCGCCAGTTTCCGCTACAATTTTTCTTTTTCCCATACGGACAGCTAGCAGCGCCTGACCGATCGCGTTATTGATTTTATGGGCACCAGTATGGTTTAAATCTTCTCTTTTTAAATAAATATTGGCCCCCCCGGCATGCTTTGTCAGGTTTTCCGCAAAATAAAGCGGGGTTTCCCTGCCAACATATTCCTTTAGTAATCTATCAATCTCAGCTTGAAATTCCGGGTCATTTTTTGCCTCGTTGTAGGCTTCATTCAGTTCTGTTACAGCCTTCATTAGTGTTTCAGGAACAAATTTCCCGCCATATATGCCAAAATGTCCTTTTTCATTCGGTAATGTATAAGTACTCATCTAATATCCTCCTAGCGTTCGCTTTTTGCTTTTTCTAAAAATGCTTTTATTTTCGTCAGATCTTTTACCCCATCGGTTTCTACCCCGGAACTCACATCGACCATATATGGTTGAATGGTGTTTATGGCTGCTTCTACATTTTCTTGGTGCAGCCCTCCGGCCAGGATGACCTTTTTCCCCTCAAGGAGTCCGGCATTCACCTCACTCCATGTGAATGCTGTCCCGTTTCCCCCGTGGTATTTCCCTTTGGGGCCATCAAGAAGAATATACTCCGCAGGAAAATCCCTAAGTTCCGCTAATTTCTCATTTCCTTCAAAACTGGCAGCCTTGATCACCGGGAGCGAAAGGGACTCACTAAAGTTTTCCGATTCCTCTCCGTGCAGTTGAATATGAGTCAGGCCCGCAATTGCTGCAATCCGTTCAATTTCAGCTTGTGATTCATTGACAAAAACACCTACCTTAAATACTTCCTTAGGTAAAACGGAAATGATTTCTTGTGCCTTCTCAGCGGTTATTCTCCGCTTGCTTTTTGCAAACACGAAACCAAGTGCATCAGCACCATACTCCACTGCCGCAAGTCCAGTGTTCACATCCATAATCCCGCAGATTTTTACTTTCATGGCCGTGCACCTTCTATTAGCGGCAATTGGAAATCCGAAAAGGTTTTCTTTAGGTTTGCACTTTTCATAAAGGCTTCCCCGACAAGGATGCCATTTGCTCCAGCATTTCTAACCCGGTTAACATCTTCCTGGCTATGAAGCCCACTTTCACTTATTAAGAAAGCACCTGATTGTTTCACCGCCGCTGCTAATTTTTCAGTAACTTCAAGTGAAACTTGAAAGGTTTTTAAGTCACGGTTATTCACGCCAATCAGCTTTGCCCCGGTCTTTAGGGCCGTTTCCAATTCCGCCTGATTGTGAACCTCCACCAAAACCTCTAGACCTAAGTTTGTGGCATATTGATATAATTCGGTTAATTTTTTTTCTTCAAGCGCAGCGACAATCAATAGGATGATGTCAGCCCCATGTGCGCAGGCGTTATTGATTTGCAGCGGATCGATAATAAAGTCTTTGCAAAGGATCGGCAGCTGCACTGTTTCCCTTACCGCTATTAAATCTTCAAAAGACCCTTTAAAGAAAGTTTGGTCAGTTAAAACGGAGATGGCGCTGGCACCGGATTGTTCGTAAATGGAAGCCTGTACAGCCGGTTCCACACCATTATTAATCATTCCTTTCGAAGGTGAAGCCCGCTTGAATTCCGCAATAATAGATATTTGCTGTGACTTTTGAAGCTTATCAAGCAACGATCTTTTTTCACGATCTATTGCCGGATAAAAAACACTCTGATTCTGCAAGAGAGCCAGTTCCTGTTTCTTTTGTTCAATAATTCGGTCTAATATCGTTGTCACTTATATCGCCTCTCTTTGCATTGCTCGTGATTTTTCAATTAATACTTCTAATTTGTGATAGGCTGCTCCGGAATCAATGACTTCTGCGGCTAGTTTTATACCCTCTTTAATGGTGTCTGCCTTTCCGGCTGTTAAAATACCAAGGCCAGCATTTAGGAGTACGGTATCTCGATAAGGCCCCTTTGTACCTCTTAGCACATTCCGTAAGATTTCTCCGTTTTCCGTCGAATCGCCGCCTTTAATGAAGCTATTATCATAGGTTGGCAGACCAACATCTTCAGGATAAAAGGATTGGCTTGTGATGACCCCATCTTCTAAAATAGTTAAATGGTTTTCTCCCTGCAGGGATGCCTCATCCATAAAGCCGGCTCCATTTAGGACAATCGCCCGCTTGCGTCCAAGCAGATTTAACACCTCCGCAAAAACTGGCAAAAGATCACGGCGATACACGCCTAGAAGTTGATAGTCCAATTCGATCGGATTTGTCAAAGGCCCGATAAAGTTAAAAATAGTCGGGATTTTCAACTGTCTCCTAACGGTCGTCACTTTTTTCAACTTTGGATGCACATGTGGTGCAAATAAAAAGGCAATCCCGATTTCGCTTAGGATCTCTTCCGTACTTTCGGCTGGTAAATTAAGATTAACGCCTAAGTATTCCAGAACGTCAGCACTTCCTGTCTTACTGGAAACACTTCGATTTCCATGTTTAGCAACTGGTATTCCAGCCGCAGCGAGGACAAAAGCAGAAGTAGTACTTACATTAAAGCTTGAAGAACCGTCACCGCCAGTTCCGCAATTATCCAAAGCATTCGGAAACTTCTTTCTAAATGACAATGTCTTTCCTTTTAACGCTTTTACAATGCCAACAATTTCATCAACTGTTTCACCTTTGGATTTAAGTCCCATTAAAAAAGCGGCAATTTCTGATTCCGATACCTCTTCACCTAATATAAAATCAACTGCTTCCTTCATCTCGTTTTCAGAGAATGACCGTTTTTCAGCTAACTGTAGTAAATATTCCTTCATTTGTATCCATCCTTCCTATTTCAAGTAAGAAATTTTTAAGCATTTGTTTTCCTAATGGAGTCCCAATAGATTCTGGATGAAACTGGAGCCCGTAAACCGGGTAATCCTGGTGTTTAATAGCCATAACCTCGTTATCATCCATGGAATGAGCAATACACTCAAGTTCTGGCGGCATCGTAACTTTTTCAATTTTTAATGAATGGTAACGCATCACTTCCAATGGTGAGGATAAATAATTGAAAATGCCGCTGCCATTATGATTGATGAACGAAGTTTTGCCATGTTTAATTTGTTTTGCTCTGTTAATTTCACTTCCGAAGGCTGCTCCAATTGCCTGATGCCCAAGACAAATTCCTAAAATAGGAATTTTATTATAGAAGTTGTTAATTATTTCGATACAAACACCTGCATCCTCCGGTTTACCAGGACCTGGTGAGAGGATTATTGCTTTTGGATTCAAAGCCTTGATTTCCTCTAGACTAATCTGGTTATTTCGATAAACTGCAGCTTCTTCCCCTAATTCTCCCAAATACTGATAAAGGTTGAAGGTAAATGAGTCAAAGTTATCAATGAGTAATATCATCCCAGGGTTCCCTCCAAAAATGCTTTTAATTTATTTAAGGTTTCCTCATATTCCGATTCAGGATCGGAATCATGGACAATGCCGGCACCAGCTTGAATAAATGCCTTTCCGTCTTTTAATATCATCGTCCGAATCGCAAGGGCAAAGTCCATGTTTCCATTCACTGAAAAGTAACCAATCGCTCCCGAATAGAGACCTCGTTTTGATTTTTCAAGTGTGTTAATGATTTCCATCGCCCTAACCTTTGGTGCTCCTGATACTGTTCCGGCCGGGAGGCAGGCAGCAAGTGCGTCAAGCGCGTTTTTATCTGACAGGAGGGTTCCGCTGATTTCTGAAACGATGTGCATAACATGGCGGAACTTTTCAATGGCCATGTACCGGTCAACCTGAACGGAACCAAATTCGCAAACCTTTCCCAAATCATTTCTGCCAAGATCGACGAGCATCTTATGTTCAGCCAATTCTTTTTCATCAGTCAATAATTCCTTTTGTATGGCTTCATCTTCAACAGTAGTTTGTCCTCGTCTTTTTGTTCCGGCTATCGGATTGGCTATGACTGATTTACCTCTCGTCTTAATTAAGCTCTCAGGCGATGAACCAATCACGGTATAGTCTTCAAAGTCGATATAGAACATATATGGCGTCGGGTTATTAGCCCTGTGTTTACGATAAAGCGATAATGGAGAGCCTTCAAAGACTGCTTTCATCCTTCTCGATAGGACAACCTGGAAAATATCTCCTTCTAAAATATGCTCTTTAGCAATTTCAACATTCTTGATAAAGGCTTCCTTAGAAATTTCCGATTCAAATCCTGACAAGCTAAAACTATTCTCTTCATCATAAACATTTGGTGTTTTTAATTCCTGAAGCCTTTTGTCGATTCTCATTTCAATACTTGCACTGTCTGAATCATCCTGAAGAGGAATACCGACGATAAAAACCCTCTCCTCAAGATGATCAAAGACGATCACTTCCTCATACACCATTAGGTGGACATCCGGCATATTCAAACTGTTCGGGTATTCCTTACCAATCACTTCATACTGTCGGATAATATCGTAGCCGACATAGCCAATTGCCCCGCCGATAAACGGAAATGGCAGCTCATCAAGTTTTACCGCAGGCAGAAGATTATCTATAACGTCTAATGGATTTCCGCTTATTTGCTGCGTTTGCCCATTTCTTTTAATCACGCGGTTTTCCTTTCCTATGGAAACAAGCTCAATGGCTGGGTCTGCGCCAATAAAGGAATAGCGGCCGGAATCATTGTATTTATGGGAACTTTCCAGTAAGAATTTCTTCTTTCCGCTGATTTTTTGCAAAATGGAAATGGGTGTTAGAGTATCACCGCTTATTTCTTTCATAAAAATAGCCATTTTAATGTTCATCGTTTTGACTCCCTTCAGAAAATAAAAAAGTCCCCTATATCCATAACATGGTTATGAATATAGAGGACGAATCTCTCGGATCGTGGTGCCACCTCATTTTGAAGCAATTAGTTTGCTTCCTCGTTTCAGATACAGAGCGAATAACTCGATATCCTATCCTTTTAACGGTGGAACTCCGTACATCCCTACTCTAGTTCAAGATGTCTCTCGCAAGTCCATTCGGCAAATCCTTTCTTATCGGGCTCACACCATTCCCCGACTCTCTGGAAAGAAATAAATATGCGTACTCCTCTTGCTCATCGATTTCATTATTTTTTTGACAATAAAAAAGGGCCTCTCGTCCATAAAAAGGACGGGAGACCCGTGGTGCCACCTTCATTAGCTAACTAATTAGCTCACTTTACCGATATCAAAGATAAATACTTTAATATCTGTCTCATGTAACGATGAGATTTCGCCAAAGCCTACTGGTCCCCTTATGGAAGGTTCGGTTTGGAGGCTCAGAAGTCCATTCACTTAAACGTCATCACTGATTTTCACCAACCATCAGCTCTCTTTTGAATCCGTAAAAGCTACTACTCTTCATCACTGCCGCAAGTTCATTTTGTTGTTTTTTATGTTATTACAATAACCAGTATATTGTCAAGGGATTAATTTTAGAATTATCGAATTTTTCATAAAAACTTTTAATTTCCCTTACCATTAAAAGGATTACTTCCTTAAGTTTTTTTAAATCAAAATAGTGAATATTAACAGTACAAAGAAAAAAGGCGGGATAGAGGATAAATGGAACACATTGAACAATTGTGGAATAATCCACGGACCGCTAAAAAGAAGCAATCAAAGGCTGGCCAAAATCGCTCAAGTGAGATATCTAGCAAGAAGTGGGCAATTCTATCTATATCTTCCATTCCATTAGTCATGACTTTAGGAAATTCCATGTTAATTCCGGTATTACCGGCATTGGAGAAAGAATTATCCATTTCTTCCTTTCAGTCGAGTTTAATTATAACTGTTTATTCGATCGTTGCCATTATCTTAATACCAGTTGCCGGCTATTTATCTGATCATATCGGCAGGAAAAAAGTAATTATCCCGAGTTTAATTATCGCCGCGCTCGGGGGGTTGCTTTCGGGATGGGCTTCCTGGAAATTGGACGCTTACTGGCTGGTTTTAGTCGGCCGTGCACTTCAAGGGGTTGGTGCAGCTGGGGCATTTCCGATTGTCCTGCCGCTAGTCGGTGATATGTTTAAAAATGAGGATGATGTGAGCACCTGCTTAGGAATCATCGAAACCTCCAATACGTTTGGCAAGGTTCTAAGTCCCATTTTCGGAGCAATTTTAGCTGGGTTTATCTGGTTTTTGCCGTTTTTCTCGATCCCTGTGTTCTGTCTTATTTCAGTACTTATGATGGTATTTCTTGTTAAATCACCGCAAAAAAAGCAAAAAACAATCCCATTTAGGGATTTCTTTATGAATGTTAAAAATACTTTTGCTGAAAGCGGTCGTTGGCTATATGCCATCTTTTTTATTGGCGGCATTCTTATGCTTGTTCTGTTTGGCATCTTATTTTACCTATCAGAAGTGTTTGAAAAAGAATATGGCATTAAAGATCTTAAGAAAGGGTTCTTTTTGGCATTACCTCTTGGAGCACTTTGCTTATCCTCCTTTATCGGCGGAAAGGTGATTAAAAAAAATAAAGTGTTAATGAAGTGGTTAACATTTGGCGGAATTCTTGCTGCAGGGCTTTCTATTGCAGCCTTATGGATTTCCATTAAGCTTTGGTTTATGATTTGCATGTTTCTGATTGCGGGGATTGGCATTGGTCTAGGCCTCCCCTCTCTTGATGCGCTTATTACCGAGGGGGTCGAAAAGAAAGAGCGGGGTACCATTACCTCTCTTTACAGTTCCATGAGGTTTATTGGCGTTGCAGCCGGACCTCCGATTATCGCTTTATTGATGAAGTTTCCGAACCACTGGATTTTTATTTTAATGAGCAGTTTAAGCATCTTGGCAGCAATTGTGGCTCTTTTCGCAATTAAGCCACCTCCTGAAAAAAAATGAAAACTCGCCGATTGGCGAGTCCGATAGGACAGTTCATGAGGCGTAGTTGAATTTATGCTTACCTATTAGCAAATTAAAAGCCGGCAAGATGCCGGCTTTTCCTTATTTAACAGGTTTTTTCAAGAATCCAATCAATAATGCTGAGACCACAGCTCCGATAAGAATGGCCAAAGCATACATAAGGGCACTGTTTTCAACTAGCGGCACTACGAAGATTCCGCCGTGTGGTGCTCTTAAACCGATATGAAAAGCCATCGAAAGGGCTCCAGCAACAGCAGAACCGGCCATAACGGATGGGATCACCCGGAATGGGTCTGCTGCCGCAAATGGAATCGCACCTTCTGTAATAAATGATAATCCCATTACATAGCAAGCCTTACCCGCATCTCGTTCCTCAGTCGTAAACTTATTCTTAAATAGTGTAGTGGCAATCGCAATTCCTAATGGCGGCACCATGCCTGCCGCCATTACCGCAGCCATTGGTTCGTAAACGCCACTCGCCAGCAAGCCTGTACCGAATACATAGGCCGCTTTATTAATAGGGCCGCCCATATCAAACGACATCATTAAACCTAATACAATCCCTAAAAGAACAGCGTTTCCAGTCCCAAGACCTGTCAGCCAATGCGTAATCTCTGTATTTAACCACGCTACCGGTTTGTTAACAACATAATGCATAATAAATCCAGTAATGGCGATCCCTAAAAGTGGATAAATTAAGATTGCTTTGATTCCTTCCAGCGACTTTGGAAGTCCGGCAAACACTTTCTTTAGAAGTAGAACAATATAACCAGCCAAGAATCCGGCAATTAACCCGCCTAGGAAGCCCGCGCCGCCGTTTGCCGCCATCATACCGCCAACCATACCGGCTGCAAAACCAGGGCGGTCTGCAATGCTGAGGGCAATAAATCCAGCTAGAACAGGTACAATCAGTTTAAATGCGTTGTCGCCGCCAATGGTCATTAATGCAGCAGCAATCGGATTATAGGATGGATCGTCCGGCTTAAAGGAGTTATAGCCAAACATAAAGCAGATTGCAATTAGGATTCCACCCCCAACAACAAATGGAAGCATGTTTGACACACCGTTCATTAAGTGCTTGTAAAAGTCCATTTTTGAATCTTTTTGCGCTGATTTTTGAGTACCTTCAGTGCCGCTGCCATTGTAGACTGGAGCGTCCTTTTTTAAAGCTCGTTCGATTAATTGCTCCGGACGCCGGATGCCATCAGCAACCGCCGTCTGTATGACATGTTTTCCTTTAAACCGTTCCATTTCGACATTGATATCGGCAGCTATAATAATTGCTGTTGCATTTTCAATTTCCTCTTTGGTCAACACATTTTTGGCGCCGCCAGAACCGTTGGTTTCAACCTTGATATTGACACCCAATTCAGCAGCTTTGGCCTTTAAGGAATCTGCCGCCATATAAGTATGGGCGATACCGGTTGGGCATCCAGTCACTGCTACAATTGAATTCTTTTTCGTTTCAGGTACTGTTGCCTCCGCTTTCTCCTCTTTATCAAAACGGTTGATGATATCTATTATTTCATCCGCAGATGCGGCCTTTAATAACTCATATCGGACTTCAGCTTTCATTAACAATCCGGACAGACGTGCCAGGGCTTCCAGATGAGTGTTATTAGCCCCTTCTGGTGCAGCAATCATGAAGAATAAATGGGCAGGCTTTCCGTCCAACGATTCATAGTCAACACCGGCAACGGATTTACCAAAGGCAATAGCTGCTTCTTTAACTGCCGCCGTTTTTGCGTGTGGAATCGCAATTCCGTCGCCGATTCCTGTTGTACTTTGGCCTTCTCTTTTTAAAATGGCGGATTTGAAATCATTGTGGTTTGTTATTTTTCCCGCCTTCAGCAATACATCGACAAGCTGATCAATCGCTTCATCTTTCTGTTTACCGTCAATATTTAAGAGGATCGTATCTTTTGTAAGCAATTCAGTAATTTTCATTTTGGTTGTCTCCTCTACCTGATTTCCTTTATCTGAACTTGTGGAAGAAGCTCAGCTACTTGATCCTTAGTACAAAGTCCTAACGAGAAAGCGGTGGCGCTTCCTGAGGCAACGCTATATCGGAATGCTTCAATTAAATCTCCTGTTCTTTCGTAAGCAGCCAAAAACCCTGCCACCATGGAATCCCCGGCCCCGACCGAGTTTTTAACCTTACCTTTTGGAACATTGGCGAGCAGCGTACTATCCTTATTAATAAAAACTGCTCCTTGGTCGGCCAATGAAACAATGACATTTTCAGCTCCCATCGAGACAAGCTTTTTCCCAAACTGGATGACTTCCTCAGGGCTTGATATTAAAGTATCAAACAGTTCTCCTAGCTCGTGATGGTTTGGTTTAATTAAAAACGGCTTATATTTTAGGACTTTTTTCAATAAGTCCCCTTCCGCATCAACAACAAATTGTGCTCCGGTTTCTTTACAGATTTTAACCAGCTCTTCATATGTTGTTTTTGGAAGTGAGCCTGGTATGCTTCCTGCCAAAACCAATAAATCGTCAGCGTTTAATTGGCGAATTTTATCCTTCAGCAAGCTGAAAGCAGCCTCTGATATATCCGGTCCTTTTGCATTAATTTCTGATTCCTGGCCTGTTTTAAGCTTAATATTGATTCTAGAGTCCTCTACGACCTTCACAAAATCTGTTTCTATATTTTCTGTTTCAAGAAATTGCTCAATATATGCTCCGGTAAAGCCGCCGATAAACCCGAGCGCCTTACTGTTCGTTTCCATTTGCTTTAAAACTCTTGAAACATTAATTCCCTTTCCTCCGGGAAATTTTGCTTCATTCTCAGTCCGATGTAATGCTCCCAACTGAAAGCTGTCAAGTTTCACAATATAGTCAACCGAAGGGTTTAACGTTAATGTGTAAATCATGCTGTCACGACCTTTATTGTGGTTCTATTTAAATATTGATGTCCAATTTCATCTTCTAAATCATTTGTAATAATCGAGGCTTCATGAATATCGGCAATTTTGGCAAATGATATTTCCGAAAACTTAGTACTGTCTGCCAGTACAAAAGCCTCCCTTGATAAGAAAAGCGCTTTTTGCTTTACCATTGCTTCTTCTTGGTCTGGGGTAGTAAAACCGAATTGTGGATGAATGCCATTTACACCCATAAAGCATTTGTCAAAACGGTAAAATTCAAGGCTTTCTAAGGCCCCCCGGCCAATTAAGGCATTTGTTTTTTGTTTTGCCAACCCGCCAATTAAGAAAGTAGAAATACCTTTATTTAATAAGCCCGGCAAATGCATAAAACCATTAGTTACCACGACAATATCGTTTGGCAGGCTATCAATCATTTCAAAAATGGTTGACCCTGCATCTAAATAAATACAATCCCCTTCTTCCACTAAACCAGCCGCATATTTTGCAATCAGCTGTTTTTCATGAAGGTTTTTGAAGGATTTCTCTATCATGCTCGGCTCCTGGAGTTTACCCTGCAGCCTTGATGCACCACCATGGATTCTTTTTAAAAACTTTTGCTCCTCAAGCTGGGATAAATCCCTACGGATCGTTGATTCGGAGGAACACGTCAGCTCCATGATTTCCTGGATTTTAACAATACCCTTTTCCTTTAATAATTGTAGAATAAGCCGATGACGTTCAGGAGTTAACAAGTCATCACCACCTATTTTTTATTGTTATGTTTAATAATACTGAAACCGATTGCAAAAATCAATCATTTTCTATCAAAAACATTCATGTTTTGACTGATTGTTAGTAGGAGAATAAAAAACTCTTCCAAAATCATTCATATTTTAGATTTCATTAAATTTTTTTCTACCACTTTTATTAGTATTATGCTATAATTATTTTGTCTTTAATTATGCGGGTGTGGTTTAATGGTAGAATTTCAGCTTCCCAAGCTGACGGCGGGGGTTCGATTCCCCTCACCCGCTCCAAATGATTTGGAGGAGTACCCAAGTGGTTATAAGGGGGCGCACTCGAAATGCGTTAGGACGGGCAACCGTTGCGTGAGTTCGAATCTCACCTTCTCCGCCATACATAGGACTTAAAAAACGCCAGAGGTTTCTGGCGTTTTCTTATTGATTCAAAATATGTCATAATAATAAAGTCAATAATTTATGCAAAGGATGATATAGTTGAATATTACGGATCATACAGTAGAAAAATTGGAAGATCCATTTGGTTTATTATCGGGGGACCGTTACGAAATTTTTCTTGACCTTGATATAGATGAAGAGGATGAACTCTTTTCTGATAAAGGGGTTGGACTCCGGGTCCTTTTTGTAGTGGACGAGAGCGGAACAAAAATCTCCAATTATCATTTTTTTGAAAAAGGGAGCGAGAAAGTATTTGATTTTGCTCTTGAAGAGGATGAAGAGCAATTAGTTTTTGACTACTGCCAGAGTATAATTAGAGAAGAATAAAGCAGGGGACTCCCCTGCTTTTCCTTGTTGTTATGCTTCTTTTTTGACTTTTGTCGCTGCCTTCTTTCTTGGAGGAGCTGCAGCAGCCTTATTCGGCTTGGTACGATCAATTGAGGCCTGAAGGGCCGCCATTAAATCGGTCACATTCGTCGCAACTTCCTTCGTTGCGGCGGTTACTGTGTCTTTTCCTTGGCGTTTTGATTCGATTAATTCCAGCAAGGCAGTTCGATATTCATCCGTGTATTTTTCCGGCTCAAATTCGGATGTTAATTGGTCAATTAGCAAAATAGCTGTATCCAATTCCTTTTTCGTTACCTTATCTTCTGAAGGCACATTCGGAACATCCGCAGCCTTACGAACTTCATCGGGAAAATGAATGGTTTCCATGACTAATGTGTTCTCGTAGACGCGAATAACCGCAAGCTGTTCCTTCGATCTTATCACAATTTTAGCTATCCCTACCTTCTGGGATTCCTCTAATGCCTTTCGCAAAAGAGAATAGGCCTTACCTCCTCCCTCATTTGGAGACATATAATAACTTCTCTCAAAGTAAATTGGGTCAATTTCTTCAATTTTGACAAAGTCAATAATTTCAACAGCCTTTTCTTCATTTTCTTTCCGCAGTTTTTCTAGATCTTCCTCATCAAGAACAACAAATTTTCCTTTCGTATATTCATACGCCCTTACAATCTCTTCTGGTTTAACCTCTTCTTCACAAACAGTACATACTTTTTCATATTTAATCGGGGCGTGACATTTCTTATGCAGTGTACGCAGCTTGATATCCTTATCTTCAGTTGCCGTATGAAGCTTGATAGGAATGTTAACAAGCCCGAAGCTGATACTGCCTTTCCACATTGTATGCATAACGTGTCTCCAATCTTTTTGTTATTATTTTTTGATTTCTCTGAGCTAACATTCCTAAAAACAAATGGAAATGGATGAAAGGTTTATTTTTCAGCCAATATAATAATGAAAACTCGCCGATTGGCGAGTCCGCCAGGACGAAGACAGAGGCGTAGTTGAATTGATGCGTTAAGAAAGTATAAAGCTTTCGATAAAAAGTTTATACTTTCTAATTAGCTGAAAAAAGAAAGGGCATTTTCCATGAAACCAATGCTCCCCACGCTGACTTTTGCTCAGCCTGTTCAGAAAGACTGGCTCTTCGAAGTAAAATATGATGGATTTCGAGCCATTCTTGATTGGGATTCAAACGGGATCGAATTGACAAGCCGCAATGGGAAATCCTTATTACCACAATTTCCGGAAATAGAGGATTTTTTATTACAGCATGAAAATGAATTTAAACCATTTCTGCCGCTACGACTCGATGGTGAACTTGTTTCCCTTGAAAATCCCTATAAAGCCAATTTTTCAGCTATTCAAATTCGCGGCCGTTTAAAGGCAGCGAAAAAAATAGAAGAGCAAGCAAAAAATTCCCCCTGCCGCTTGATGATTTTCGATTTATTAGTCCAAAATGGGAAGCCGATGTATAGCCTTGAATTTTTAAAAAGAAAAGAAGAACTGAGCAAATTATTTAAAAAAACAGGGCTGGAATTGAATGCTGACCCATATAATAAGCAGCTGCTGCAGCCTGTTATGGCCTATGAGGATTTTAATGAGATATGGGAAAAAGTGGTACTATACGACGGTGAAGGGATCGTAGCTAAACAGGCCTCAAGTATTTGGGAGGAAGGAAAGCGGTCTTTACAATGGCTAAAGTATAAAAATTGGAAATATGTCAGCTGCTTTGTCACCTCCTATGATAAAACAAATGGCTATTTTTATTTGGGGGTCTATAAGGATGACTCCATTTACGGGGTAGGACAAGTTTTGTTTGGCTTTAAACCGGATGAAAAACAGGCCCTTGGGCAAATCCTAAAACAAAATATGGTCAAAGAGGATACCCAATTTATTTATGTAGAGCCTGCCATCTGCCTGGAAGTGAAATATTTGGAGCTTTATGAAAACCAGCTTCGCGAGCCCCATTTTGACCATTTCAGATTTGATTTGGCACCTGAGGACTGCACCTATGACAAATTTATTTTTCAGCAAAAAAATCTGCCTGAAGACCTTGAAATCACTCATCCTGATAAGCCGCTGTGGGACAAGTTCAATATCAGGAAAGCTGATTATATTTTGTATTTAAGGGAAATTTCCCCGTATATGCTGCCATTTTTAAAAAATCGCTTACTTACCGTCATTCGCTTTCCGCACGGGATGTTTGGGGAAGCATTTTATCAAAAGAATTGTCCGGATTATGCTCCGGATTTTGTCCATACCCATACAGCTGATGACATTGATTATATTCTCTGCAATAACTTAAAAACCTTGATATGGCTTGGAAACCAGCTTGCCATTGAGTTTCATGTGCCATTTCAAACTACCGTCAGCAAGGGGCCAAGTGAAATTGTGTTTGACTTAGATCCTCCATCACAGGATGAATTTCATTTGGCAATAAAGGCCGCTTTATTAATAAAAGAGGTTCTTGATCAGTTAAACTTGATCGGGTTTATCAAAACCTCTGGTAATAAGGGGCTGCAAATTTATCTTCCATTGCCCGAAGATGAATTCAGCTATGATGACACAAGATTGTTTACGAGCTTTATCGCCGATTATTTGATTTCAAAAGACCCCGATTCCTTTACGATCGAAAGAATGAAAAAGAAACGAGGAAACAGGTTATATGTGGATTATGTCCAGCATGGGGAAGGGAAAACGATAGTTGCTCCGTATTCGATGCGTGGGAACGAGCATGGCGGGGTTGCTACACCGCTTTTTTGGGAGGAAGTAGACGAAAAGCTTGACCCTAGGATGTTTACATTGGACTATGCTTTAGAAAGGATTAGGCAGTTTGGAGACCCCTTTAAAAGTTATTTCCAAACAAAATCCATTCAGCCCTACGCACCTGTACTGGAAGTGTTAAAACAAAATTCACAAAAAAAAGGATAAGGTGTAATCCTTATCCTTTAATCGCTGTATTTAAAAACCCCTGCACCTCTGCTTGCAGCTTTTCGTATGTGTGCTGCTCTGTTAGTTCCTCTTGGTGCGAAACCGTGAAGGTTCCACCGCTTAGATCAACATTTACTGCTGCATTATAAAGATATGTGGCATTGCCGATTAGGTCAATCTGGTACTTGTCTTCCTGCCGATGGACAATGCACTGAACTTTTCCACCATTGTTATAAACTTGAATACTTGTTTCAAATTCATTTAAACCCTGCAGGCAGGTAACTAAGGAAGAAGCGGACATCGCAGTTCCGCAAGCATTCGTAAAGCCAACCCCACGCTCAAATGTCCGAACATAAATGTTGCCTGATCCAAGCTGCTTTACAAAACTCACATTCACTCCGTCAGGGAATAATACATTTGGTCCGTTGACTTTTTCACTTAATTCTTTTTGAAGGTTCCCTTCAAGCTGTCCACCTGTAACAATAGCCACTAAATGAGGATTAGGTACAGCAAGGGCAGTAAACCTTAAATCATCTGAAAGCTCCTCAATTTTTTCATTCAAAAGTGTTGGCTGATCTAAATTGAGCGGCAAAGCACTTAATTCAAATAATACAGGTGAAATTTCTACCTGATAGGTGGGGACACCGTCATAAATTTCCGGTTTCCGGCTTACTTTGAGATTCGCCTTCATGGTTTCGATTACGGCCTCATCCAGCCCTTTTAGCTCGCAGACATAGCGGGCAACCAAGCGAAGCCCGTTTCCGCACATCGAAGCCTCGGAGCCGTCCGCATTAAACACCCGCATTCTGCCATCGGCATGGTCACTATTCATCACATATAGGATTCCATCTGCTCCAAGTTCGCCTTGCCGATAGCACAACAGCTTGGCAAGTGCCGACCTGTCATTTTCTGAAAAAGAATAGCCGTTTGTTATTTCATCAATGATTAGAAAATCATTACCGGAACCATGTCCTTTAGTTAATATTATATTCACAAAAAACCCCCCGTCTTGCTGTTTGGTAAATTTATTATATATCATACCAAACAATAAGAAGGAGGGGAACCAAGTTGATTTTTATCTTTCAATAAAGTATTCATTTATTAAAAATGACATTCTTAACAGCTTGTCCTCCTTAGTTAAGCTTTCAGCGAACGTGAGAACCGGGGTATTGGGATTGGGAAACAGCCTGCTCCATTCCAAGGGCATCCAGCCCTTTCTAAGCCTCACCTCCAATCTGTCCCCTTTGTTTAGGACCAACTCATCCATATACAAAGCGGAGCCCTCAACAGCCCCAATATATTTACCATCAACATCCAGCAATTCCTTTTTAGAATTGTTCCAGGAAATCTTCCTTTTCTCCATACACCCCAAGTAATTCCAGTTCCTATCAAACACTTCGATTTTAAGAAATTTGCTGTCTTTAACCTTAAAAAAACCAACTGCCTCTTCATGTGAGTTGTAGAGAGTAAAGGTTTTGATGCGGTTAAAAAAGGATAAACCTCCCCCAGACTTTTTCTCGATGGAGGCCGCTAAATTTCCGTTTGGAAGAAAAAGCTGCAATCTTGGGGAAAAGGTTTGGACATGCAGTAGTAACAGATGACGGGCCTCAAACAAAGAGTGGGCAGGATTTTCTTTTTTAACCAAGAGCAAATTCCGGTGAATCGACTGTGATTGCTTCATTCTAAAAAGATAGAGTTGAAACGCAAAAAAACTATAGAGAATAAACGGAATGGATAAAAGCATTATTTCATTTGTTTTAGAAAAGGAAAAATTCCCTGTAATAATCAGCGTGGCCGGCAATATGGCAGCAATGCTGCCGTTTAAACTAAGATTGGCGGATGCCCGGTAATGTTGGTCTATTCTCATTAAGAAAACTCCTTATCATTTCCTCTCTATATTAATTTATTTTCGCTTCCGCTAAAAAATGATAGAAGTTTTTCTATCAATCAAAAAATAGAAAAAGAAGAGTCAATTGTGACCTCTTCTCAGGCTGTCGAGGAACTTTAAATAGTCTCTTTTATTTCACTTCAATCCACTTTATTATTCACAGTGTTAAGTTGTTTGAAACTATTAACAAAAAGGCTTTGCAACAGGTCTGTTGATTTGCGCTACAGGTGTATTCAATAAAGAACTTAAACTCACAATAAATAATAAGCTCTGTTATTATTCATTGTTGATTTTCGTGTAGGTATGATAATTCATAGGCGGAGAAATTCCGGCTATTATATATAGTGAAAGCATATGAAGCAGATATAAGCGGATAAATTCCGATTAACTGCTCTAAATAAGACAAAATTTATAGATTTGGATAATATAAACGGAAAATCTTCCTTTATTTTCAAGGAAATAGGGGTATTTCCCAATTTAAACGGAATTTTTCCGTTTATTTTCAAACACAGTGAAATCAACATTCAGTTTTAACAGAGCAAATAATAAAAATAAGTGGGAAATTTAATAGTTATGCCAAAAAGAATTGAATTTTCCCTCCAATAGCCGGTTATGCTTGAAGAATTTACCGGCCACGGAGGTTATAACTTCTATATGCGATTGAACCCTTCAAGGAATTGCTAGTTTGGATGGATATAGCCTTTATATGCGACCGAATGCTTCATGAGTTTGCTGGTTCGTGAGGATATAGCCTCTATATGCGACTGTACGCTTCAAGGGTTTGCTGGTTTGGGAGGATATAGCCTCTATATGCGACCGAATGCTTCATGAGTTTGCTGGTTTGGGAGGATATAGCCTCTATATGCGACCGAATGCTTCATGAGTTTGCTGGCTCGGGAGGATATAACCTCTATATGCGACCGAACGCTTCAAGAGGCTGCTAGTTCGGGAGGATATAGCCTCTCTAAACGACCGAACGCTTAAAGGGATGCCAGTTTGGGAGGACATAATCTCCATAGCGATCGAATGATTGTATTGCAATTCATTAAGTTGATTTGCCTCCCTGTTGATTGGAGCGGAGGGCACTCGACTCCTGCGGGATATAGAGGTCACTGGAGACCCCGCAGGTGCCATAGCGCCGAGGAGGCTTCAGGACCTCCCCGCGGAAAGCGAGTGCCCGGAGCGGAAATCAACAGGCCCGTTAGCAGAGACAATCATTTAATAAAAAAATTGTCGAGAAAAGTAACCTTTCTCGACAATCTGCGAAGAGTCAAAATTGAACTCTCCTTTTACTCGTTTATATATTTAGTGATGGAATCTTTTAATGCTTTTGCATCCTCATATCCTTGATTATAAAGTACCTCTAGTTTACGCGGATTACGTTCAATTCTTCCTACTTGAAGCGGAACTGTAGGGCGGATGACAAAGAGGCTCCCATTTTTCTCTTCTTCATCCAAGTAATTGAGCGTATCATTATATAGTTGATAGCGATTCCGAAGTGCTGTTAACAAACCACTATATTCAGGGTACCTTCTGCCAGCCAGAAAATGAAATTTAGATGGCTTTTTTTGATACCCGGCATTACGGGTTAAGATGACAATATTTTTTTCATAGCCATCCTGTTTTGCCTTTTTGATCGGAATGGGGTCGCTGATTCCGCCATCGAGCAGAATTTTTTCCTTAAAACGGATTTCAGGTGCAATAAACGGCAATGAACTGGAGGCCCTTAATACAGTCAGAAGATCTTTCCCATAATCCTTTTTACTATAATAGACGGGTTCACCAGTCATGCAATCAGTCGTCCCGATGACAAATTCTGAAGGATTTTGATAAAACCTGTCAAAGTCGTAAGGAATATGTTTGTTGGGAAGTTCATCAAAAATAAAATCCATTCCAAAAATTTGCCGATTCTTAAAATAGTTTTTCCACGAAATATATCGCGGGTCAGAAGCATATTCAATCGTGACGGTTTTATTTCTGCCTCTTTGTTTCGATAAATAGGAGGCTGCATTGCATGCCCCAGCAGATACGCCAATAACATAGGGGAAGAACATTTCCTGCTCTAAAAAGTATTCGAGGACACCCGCAGTATAAACACCGCGCATCCCTCCGCCTTCCAAAACCAAACCGACTCGATGATTCATGCAGATCCGTCCCTTCTTTGCCAATTAAACAATAGAAATTATAGATTATCTCTGCCCATTTGCAAAATGAAAAGACCTTTTTTAGCTCATAAAAAAAGACTGTCAAAGACAGTCTATCATCCCTCACTTATTTTATTAACCTGAAAATCCATGGGAAACGGTATTCCTTTCCTTCGTACGCTTTCACCGCGGCAATAATATTAAATACTGCGGCCGCGATACCGACCACCCAAATTAGGAACAGCCCGACGAGCAGAACAATTAGGATACTACTAATGACAAAGTAAACAATATAAGAAATTGTGAAATTAAAATATTCCTTCCCATGATAATCAATAAATGCTGATTCTTCCTTCTTTAACAGCCAAATAATCAGCGGTCCAATTACAGGCACAAAGAAATTCAACACATACATGACAGCAGCCATTGTTCTTTCCTCATTACTAACCAAACGCGCTCCCCCCTAATAAATACTCCTATATACTATTACGCAAAGCATATTTAAATGTGTCATTAGTACCAAAAAACACCGGAAAAATAATGAAAAAGCCTTTAATAACCACTTCTCCCTTGTTAAAATGGATAAAATACTATAAACACATTCAGAAAGGTTTTATTTATGAAAAAATTACTTTTAAAAAACGCGGCCATTTACCCGGTTACATCTGCACCGATCCGCTGCGGTGATGTATTAATTGAAAATGGAAAAATAATAAAAGTAGACGAAAACATCACCTATGACGAAGACATCCAAATAATTGATTGCGAAGGGCACTGCCTCTTTCCTGGATTTATTGACGTTCACACCCATTTGGGTTTGTATGACGAAGGTACAGGCTGGGCCGGCAACGATGCCAACGAAACACATGAGCCAATGACGCCGCACATTAGGGCCATTGATGGGGTTCATCCACTAGATCCTGCTTTTACAGATGCGGTAAAAAGTGGCATCACCACAGTCCATATTATGCCGGGAAGTGCCAATGTGATTGGCGGAACCACCGCCATCATCAAAACTACCGGAAAGAATATCAAAAAAATGATTGTCGAAGAGACGGCAGGGCTAAAGATTGCCCTAGGGGAAAACCCGAAGCGAATTCACAGTCATGGAAACAGTAATTCCATAACAAGAATGGGAATCATGGGGATGCTTAGAGAAGCTTTCTATCAAGCCATTAACACGGATAATCCTGATGATTTTCGGATTAACCCCCTCGTTATGGCACTGAAAAGAGAAATACCTGTGAGAATCCATGCACATCGTGCAGATGATATAATTACTGCATTACGGCTCGCTGAAGAGTTTAATCTTGATTTGCGAATTGAACACTGTACGGAAGGGCATCTAATAGCGAATGAGCTTTCCGGTCTTGGCTTACAGGTATCGGTTGGCCCGACTTTAACGCGGAGATCGAAAATCGAACTAAAAAACAAAACATGGAAAACTTATCAGGAGCTTACCAAGCATGGTATTGATGTATCGATTACAACTGACCATCCATATGTACCCATTCAATATTTAAATATTTGCGCAAGTCTTGCCATCAGGGAAGGCTTACCGGAACAGAAGGCGCTTGAAGGTATCACAATCCTGCCGGCCAAAAATCTGAAAATCGATCACAGAGTAGGAAGTATTGAAGCAGGAAAAGAGGCGGATGTGGTCCTATGGAGCCAACACCCTTTTCATTATTTGGCGAAACCATTATGGACAATGATTGGCGGTGAATTCATCTATCAGGATTCGTAGAAATTTGTTGAAAAATGGTAAAAAATTTCACCAAAAATCCTACAAATAACTATTTATTTTTTGAAATTTTTCTTGTATGATTTTCTAGGTGAAACTGATTTCATTAGCGTAATTCCATTGGGGGTTTACAATCAAAATCTGCTTTACACAAACAATTGAAAATTGGGAAGGCAAATGGTGCGCCACCAGTTATGACTGGTTCTAGTGGGTTCGATTCCCACCCCGAAATTTTTTTTAAACTTAAAAAAATTTCGAGGGTGGACCGCTTCTTTTGACATGGGATCGGAATGCCCTAAATGGAGGGATAATCATGTTAAAAAAACGCGATGTACATGACAGCCACGAATTATACGATCTAATTACGCATCCAGATGTCTTCCCTTTTGTGCGCCAAAAAGCCGCTTCCTATGAGGAATTTTTATTTATGACAAAACAAACCATTGAAGCCGAAGAGCGCGGGGAGATCATATCCCGGACGATCCTTGATGAATGGGGAACACCAATTGGGACCATCAGCTTATTTGATGTTGAGGGCAACGCCGGATTTCTGGGAACATGGCTCGGAAAACCATATCATGGTAAAGGCTACAATAGTTTAGCTAAAGACGCATTTTTTCAAGAGTTATTTTATGAATTAGGCATCGAAACAGTTTTTATGAGAATCCGTAAAGTTAATATTCGCTCCATAAAAGCTGCGGAAAAACTCCCCTATGTTATGAAAGCAAATGAAGCTAGAAAATCGTTGTATGAACAATTAAATGCAAATGGTGACATTTTTGATCTATATGAAATTCCTAAAGATCTTTATACCTTAAATTTACTGCGAAACGGCTCAAATTTAGGAGAATCTCAGCGTCTGGAAGCATAAAGCTGATTGTGCAAGAAAAGGCAGTCGTGGTTATTAAAACCCCGATTGCCTTTTTTTAGTAATATGACAAATTATTCCGTTACGTTTTGTTCCATTGATTCATTTATATCACTAAGACCCATATGGAGCAAAAATTCTTCTAGTTCCTCGTTTGTCAGCGTTTCAAAGCGGCCATCATGAAAAAACACTTGGGTTTGATTAGGATTAATTCGATTGAGGTTAAAACTCATACTCTTTGCTCCTTTCATCGATGATTACTTACTATTATTAACAAAAGGAGCTGCTATCATACTTGACTATCAAATAGTTCAAAAAATTATAAATCATTTTCCAGTGTCTAAATCAACTTTTAAAAACTTTTCCTAAAACATCACTACCCCCGGTAACGGGAATAATGCTACCCGTAATAAAATCAGACTTTTCCTCTACGATAAAACCGATCACACGAGCAATATCTTCGCCAGTTCCCTGTCTTTCGAATGCTGCTGCACTGATTTTCGCTTCTGTGGCTTCCATAATATTCTTTTCTTTCCATTTATTTGTGATATCCCCTGGACAGACCATATTTGCTGTAATGCCGTATTCTCTTTCCTCTAACGCAATGGTCCGGGTTAAGGAGGCTAGGCCAGTTTTTGCAGATGCAAAGGCTGACCGGTAAATCCAGCCAGGAGCAGTTTCTGCCCTGTCAAAGCCCAATGTAATAATTCTTCCCCATTTTTGTTTTCGCATTAAAGGGATAATCTCTTTAGATAAATAAAAAAAAGAACTTAAATTTCCGTGAAGGATATAATTCCATTCGTCAAAGGTATATTCCGCAAGTCTTTTTCTCTCATGTACATATGGACCTGCATTATGTATAAACACGTCGATGGACCCAAATGCTGATACGGCTTCCTTTACAATGCGGTGACAATCCCCTTCATTGGCGACATCACCTTGAACGGCAAGGCTTTTTGTTCCGAATTGACTGTCTAATTGCTTTGCTAAAGAATTTGCTTCTGCATCACTATTACGATAGTTGATTACAAGCTGATACCCTTTTTCTGCAAGGTGGAAGGCTGTTGCCTTTCCTATTCCAGATACCCCTCCTGTAATCAAAGCTGTTCGTTTTTCCACAAACAATTACCTCTCTAAATATATTTTCACCCTATACTATATGTTAAAAAGAATCCTCTATTTATGCAAATATTTACTTTGGACTGGACAAAATCCTTGGATGGTAATCCCAAGATTTAATAACCTATGGGCATTCATCTGCATACTATACCGTAACAATGTGTAAAGGATGTGACAGCATGCAGACTGTTATCAACATTTTCAGCTTTAAAATCAACAGTGTTTCAAACAATGGGTCTGTCAACATCGGTGACGCACTTCATAATGCTCATACGGCCAATACTAAATCCCAGGGACAAAATGCTTCCTATGGAGATTTCGCACCGCCGACTGCTGCTATGGAGAATGTCTTTATTGATCCGGACATCAATGATATGGGAGATATCGCGAATCCATCTAACGTCTTTTCAAATCCCATATAAAGGACTGAAAAATTATCATGCCTTTTCAAATTAATATATTTAACATTAAAACAAATGCCATGAATAATAATGCCAACATTGATTTTGGCCCGATTGTCCAAAACAGCCATACCTCCAACCAAAAATTAATCGGTACGAATATGGCTTTTGGTGATTTATCCCCTTCATCCTCCGGTCATGTCAATGTTTATACCGATATTGATATTACCGATCAGGACCAAATTGCAAACCCTTCAGCCCCGATTTTGAATCAAATATAAATTTTAGCAATCGAAAGGATGTAATGTTATGTTCCCATGGAATATGTTCCCTTTTAACAAAGACGTGAGGGAATCTCTTCAAAAAATGAAACCAGATGAGATTGACAAATACGTTCAGGATATCATTGGCAAGGTTTTACCCGGAAATATGAAAGGAATGATGAACCCGCAGGAAATGTTCAGTGGCTTTGGGCCGCAATCCTCCACTTCTCAGCCTGGAACCGGGGCATTAAACTCCTCAGCCTTTGAGACACACGATTACGTATTTGTAAGGATCCCCATTAAAGATGAAGAATGGATCAAAAAACTTCGCCTGTATCATACGTCAAATCAGCTTATTCTCGAACACATCCCCGAGCCCGGAGATAAACACACCATCACCCTCCCAGCCATTGTCAAAAAGAAAGGTGCAGCAGCAAACTATAAAGATGGCACCCTTGAAGTAAAAATCCCGAAAAATATTGATATGCAGTTTTCACAGATTGATGTAACGGAAATTTTGTAATACTAATTTCTTGCATGTTTTTTTTATCAAATTAATAAGATGAAATAACTGGCCATTTTCAAGGGGTGATATGATGGAGATTGATAAATTAAAAAAATGGATGGATGCAGCGCATAGCTTCCAATCTGAGGATTTTTGGAACAATATTTTCGATTCCAAGCAAACTTCTGCAGCCCCTTTCAATCCACAAACCATCAGCGATTTTTTTCCAAAATGTGATTTATTTGAGGAGGATAATATGCTGATCCTTGAGGCCGAGGTCCCCGGATTGGAACGGGATCATCTCAATATATCCATCCAGCAGCAGGTGCTTACCATCAAAGGGGAATTTAAATCACTGCAGACTAATCGCAAGTATCATATTAAAGAACGGGCTAATCGGAAATTTAAGAAGGAATTAATACTTCCGTATCCAACGGTCTGCCAACAAATAAAGACAGATATTAAAAACGGGATTTTAATGATTTTTATGCCCATTAATCTAGAAGAAGTTGAAGACATTCCTATTACCTTTAATTCTACCGATCCTGAATAAAGTACAATGATGCAAATTTTCCCTGGAAAATTCACCAAGATGCAAGGGCATAAAAAAATTTCCGAGTTAGAGAAAAGAATTGCTGCTCTTAAGGCAGCCATACAGGAATTTAAACAAGAAACAGAGTCAAAGAAACAGAATGTAAAAAACGATAATTTAAATTGGCATAATCTAAATAAACCTTTGATTGAAAAATTGACAGTGGGGAAGCAGGATAGCATCATTAATTTTGGTCAGTTAGATATTAATGAACTCTCAGGACATTTAACAGTTGGAACATCGTATGAAGGAGATTTTTCCGAAGAAATAAAGGCTAAGATAAAAGAAAAGCTTGAAAAGAAAGGCATAAAAGATGCTGAGGTTTAAAAAAGACAGCCAAGGGCTGTCTTTTTTAATGTCCATTAGTAGAATTGTCGTGACCTTTCATATCCATATTTGAGTGGCTGGCATTTGGGTCTTCTGGTTCACTTGGTGTTCCGACAACGAAATCCTTTTTGGGCATGCTGTGCATGTCTCTTGCAGTCACATGGGAAATTACATAGTAGGTACCTTCTGTTGGAAAGGATTTTTCTAATCGGTAAATTCCATTTTCCGCATGTTTAACATTGATTTTTTCATGTTTTTCGTCTTTTGACCGCCAAATCTCAAACGTCACTTCATCTGCGTCCTCAACTGCTTCTTTTCCTTGAGTTACCTTTGCCTCAAATATAACCGGCTTATTTGGTTCTGCTTTTTCCGGTTTAATAGTGAGGGCTACCTCTATTATTTGCGGAGGCTTATTGGCTGCGTTATGATTTTCCTGTTTACCGCAAGAGGCTGCCAAAATTAAAAAAAGAATAGACAGCACACACCAAAGATATTTTTTCAATTATATCCCTCCAGTCTCTTCACTTGAATTGTACATACTTACCAATATTATTGCAAAAAATAGATTTTAACAAGTCAATGAAAGGAGAAACCTATGACAACACCATACAGATGTCCAAATTGTAAAACCAATCGAAGCCGTTTTAATATTATTCAACAAGTATCTCATTCCGTAAAAATGGATCCTCAGTCGGGCTCCGTCGTTCGAGAATACGCCAGTAATGAGTTAGAACCGTTTCATCTTCCATACAACGGACCTGATTATCGAGTTCAATGCGGAGCCTGCGGATTAATTGAAGATGAACGAACATTTATCAAACATGGCGAACAGCCAATCTAGTATTTCACTAAAAAACACCTTATGGAGGAATCTCCTCTCATTAAGGTGTTTTTTGTTTATAAGTTATTTTCTTTAATAAATTGCTTTGAATCAACCTTCCAAGCATCTGCAGGAGAAAATCGCACCAAATGGATAGCTCCTTTATAGATTTGTCGGCCGCGATTTTTTATCACCCAATCAATTTCAACGGGAACTTCCAAGCTAATCTCTTCTGATAAATCCTCTGGCGGCAATAATTCCATGCGTGAAATTCTAACATTTTCAATATTCTTTAGAATTGGCTTCAAACGGATATTTTGCACCGAAGCCTCTGAAATAATGCTTGCATCCTGTTGTTTAAAGCCGGTTATGTAAGCATTGATTACCTCGTAAGGATTGGCTTCTCCTAGATAATCGTCCAATTTTCCGGCTGATTTGAGAATCATCAGCTTATGGGATAAATCCATGGAATTTGTCCGATGCGTTGTGCTCCCATAAAAATGAATGCAAAAATGACCCGGAAAATTATTTTTTAAAGCACCGGCTCCATGGGGCATCCCATGCATGGAAGCTGCAATCCAATTGTCTTTTTGATCCATGACGATTATCGCCCTGCGTTTCCAACTCCATTTTCCGCCATAAATTTTTTTCATGATTTTCGTATCTTTTACTGTTAATGGCTGGACATCAGCATGATTACTGCCAGCACGCCGCTGCACCTTAAACCGTTTCCCCGTTTCCAGATCGATGACGGTAAATTTAGAATACCTCGGCAATATTTCATCGACCTGTTTCCAATCAAGCATTTCGATTTTATAACTGATATCACTATCGGCCTGAACCCTTTGCCCAACGAGGAGGATGCCGATCAATAGCCAAATGATGGATATCTTCTTCATTAAATCCTCCTTAATACAAAAAATATACTATTTAAAGAGTTACCTGAAGAAGTCATATTCATTCATTAAATTTAATAGGCCTGCCCCCGCTGCTTAACTTAAGCAGAGTGGTGGCAGGCCATTATTTATTGCATTTTTTCTTTTAGGACTTCGACTGCTTTCTGAACCTGGGTATCGTCAGATTTGATTTTTTCCCTTAATAGTTCCATCAGCTTCATGGTAGAGTCGCCTTTTAAGATTCCATCAGCCGGCAGGTTATTGGCGGTTTGGAATGCGGTAACGGCCTCTTTTGTCTTCTCATCAAAGAATCCGTCTTCACGGCCTGGGTCAAAACCAATGGCTTTTAACATTTTTTGAGCGGTTTGCACTTCAGCTGAAGATGTAGATAATGACAGCTCTTTGTCAGGATTAATGATTGACAAGGATGCATAATCCGGTAATGCCACTTCCACATCAGGCTTAATCCCTTTTTTATGAATCCAATTTCCGTTAGGTGTCAGCCACTTGGCAATCGTAAATTTCAGGTTGGACCCGTCTGTGAAATTGGAAGCAGTCTGCACAGTTCCTTTCCCAAACGATTTTTCGCCAACCAAAGTAACACCAGCCGATTCTTTAACGGCTGCAGCAAGGATTTCAGATGCACTGGCGCTGCCTTTGTCAATCAGGACAACTAAAGGAAGATTTGGATTGCCCGCATTTTGCGAGGCAATTTCTTTAATTTTCCCATTGCGATCTTCTTCCTTTACAATCACTTTTCCTTTCGGGACAAACATACTCGATATACTTACAGCTTGGTCCAAAAGACCGCCTGGGTTCTGTCTAAGGTCTAATACAAGACCTTTCATCCCTTTCTTTTGCAAATCATTTAAAGTACTTGTCAATTCTTTTGCGGTATTAGTTGAAAAGCTTGTAATTTGCACTTTCGCGATTTTGTCATCAACCATTTCCCCATAGACAGTTTCAATCGGGATTTGATCGCGAATAATCGGTACAGAAATCGGGGTATCTTGTCCTGCTCTCTTAATGGACAATTCGACCTTCGATCCCTTCTTCCCCCTAATAATGGTTACAGCCTGAGTAGATGTCATGCCCTGAATGGTTTTTCCATCAACAGATAGAATAATGTCATTCGGCTGTAAACCGGCTTTTTCCGCTGGGGACCCTTTAATCGGCGAGACAATCATAATATGACCGTCTTTTTCTTGAATCTCGGCGCCAATACCTTCAAATGATGAAGAAATGCTGTTATTAAAATTCTTGGCCTCATCTTTGCTCATATAATCAGAATAAGGGTCGTCCAAGGATTCCACCATTCCGTTAATGGCTCCATTAATCAACTTTTGATCATTTACTTTTTTGTAATAATCCTTATTCAAGGTGTCAAATGCTTCATACAGTTTTGCAAATTCTTTTCGGTCGTTGTTAACTGTCACTACTTTTTCATCACCAAATGAAAGGGCAACTGTAGTGATTCCTGCTGATAAAAAAACAATCAAAAAAAGCAGCATAATAAAGTGAAATCTTTTTAAACGAATATATCCCGGCTTATTGTTATCCGTCATTTGCTCCTGCTCAACTTTTTCCTGATCCATTTTCTCTTCTTCCAAAGCCTTCACCACTTTCATTAACCATCAAAATAAGAAGCGGACTTGCTTTCTTAACTAGCAAAGTCAAGACTCGCTATTATTTTAAAGCACTTTATAAAATCTAAAAAATTTACCCTTAGTGTTTAGAATAACATCTTTTTAATAAATTTAACAAAGAAAAGTTAATGAAAAAATTATTAAATATTAATTAAAAATAGTAACCCCCTTCACGTCGGGAAGGGGGTTATGTCGATTATTCCTTAATAGATGCTTCCAATGCGACTTCAATCATATCATTAAAGGTCAATTGTCTTTCTTCGGCCGTTGTCTCTTCACCGGTTAAAATATGGTCACTGACAGTTAAAATAGACAGTGCTCGCCGGCCAAACTTAGCTGCAAGAGTATAAAGGGCTGTTGTTTCCATTTCAATAGCAAGAATTTGATATTTCGCCCACTTTTCAAGCTCGGCATTATCGTTATAAAAGGAATCCGCAGTAAAAACATTGCCAACTTTTAAGTTAAGCCCCTTCTGCACCCCTGCATCATAGGCATTTTTCAATAAATCAAAATTTGCCGCAGGCGCATAGTCAACATGCCCAAAAGTCAACCGATTGATGTTAGAATCAGTTGAGCTGGTCATGGCCAAGATGACATCACGAACCTTTACATCCTTTTGGATGGCACCGCATGTACCGACCCGAATTAAGTTTTTCACATTATAACTTTGGATTAATTCATTCACATATATAGAAATGGACGGAACTCCCATTCCTGTTCCTTGAACAGATATTTTTTTCCCTTTATATGTACCAGTAAATCCGAACATATTCCGAACTTCGTTATAACACACTGCTTCCTCTAAAAACGTCTCAGCAATGTATTTGGCACGAAGCGGATCTCCCGGAAGAAGTACTGTTTCAGCAATTTCATGCTCTTTTGCGCCGATATGTACACTCATCAATGGAACCCTCCTTATTATGTATGTGCAATAACATGTTGCACCATAGTCACTATAACATACAGCTTTTTTTAATAAAAACCAAAATGAGAAAAAACATGATTTTTTATTTTTTGTGGGGAATTATATTTGTAGGTCCAAAATTATATTTTGAAAATTATCTATTGGAGGTTTGAAAATGGGAAAAAAACATCGAAACCGAATTCGCGGGCAGAAAAAAAATAATCACGTGCCGCCGGAAGCCATCATTGCTGAACATGAGGCACATGCAAAAGAGGATAGTGCTACTGGAGGCAGAAAGCACTAATGCATTAAAAGAGGCTGACAAAACGGGTCAGCCTTCCTTATCTGTTAAAAGAACAATTCTATTTATCGGGTACCAGCCGCCAGGCTGAAGTTGAAAGTAATATTGACCGCCGCGTCCCTCATCAATTAAAACAATATCCCATGTGGATAGAAATCTTCCTTTATACTTGGGAGGGATTCGATCTGTAACATTAAATTGGCTAAAGGTTTCCTGAAGACACTGTTCTCTGCTGCCCGCTTGAATGGTTGTCCGGTAAACCTGTTTATGCCCTTTCCTTTCGCGATGTTTTGGAGTTTGAAAGAGCGTCACATCATATTGAATACAGGTCCTTCTTGTCAGCATTTTGATCATAATACCCCTCCAATTATTTGAATAATTTGTCTATTTTAATAATTAAAGACGGGTATTGTCGATTCCTTCAAAGAAACAACACTAATTTTGTCGAAAGAAGTTTTTTATAAAAAAACAATGGTACCTTGTACTATAGTCGGATTTTCTAGAATTTTTTTCGGCAATTTTTGAATTTTGTCCAAACCTAAATTACCAAATTTTTATAGATTATCCCTGCCAACGGGCCTGTTGATTTCCGCTCCGGGCACTCGCTTTCCGCGGGGAGGTCCTGGAGCCTCCTCGGCGCTTAGGCGCCTGCGGGGTCTCCAGTGACCTCTATATCCCGCAGGAGTCGAGTGCCCTCCGCTCCAATCAACAGGGAGGCAAATCAACCTGCGTTTTAGCCACACGCTTTTTCGAACCTGGCAAGTGTGTAGCTTTTATGCGAGACATTTTCTATTCGATTCCTTTGAATTTGTCCTTCATCGGCCTCATGAGGGACATTTCTCTCGAATATTCCTTTAATTTTGTCCTTCATCAACTCTGATTAGAAGATACTTGTTTCATCTTGTAATGTTGAAGTTTTAATTAAATACACCTGTTGTTTGGCGCGGAAGGCACGAAGACTCCTGCGGGAGTACGGGGCAGGGGAGACCCCGCAGGAGCGAAGCGACAAGGAGGCTCCCCGTCTCGCCCGCGGAAAGCGTAGTGCCTGGAGCGCCAATCAACAGTCTTGTTGAAAGGCCTTTTATTTACGCGGTGAATCATTATAAAAGGCGGATAAAATAAAAGGCTATCGATGTTTCACGACAGCCTGACAATGGTACCATTGTTTAACACTTATTAATTATTAAGAATATCTGCCAATCACATTTTGGATTTGCTGACTTAGAGATGGGAGATCAGAATTGGTAACGGTCATTCTTACGTTTGTTTCATCCGTTCCGAGTGCTTCTGAGAATAATCCGGAAAGTCCTCTTGCCTTGCGGTCGACCTGGAACATTAGGTCAAGTCCGCCATTTCCCGCAGGGAAGAACACAACTTCAAGCTCATCTAAGCGTCCACGGAATGGTCCGGATACCGGAACAAACTCAAATTCTTGAACAAAAGGCAGGCGCCCGCGCAATCTTCTCGGCGCTTCCTCGCAATCGGCCTCACGAATTCTAAATCCAAGACTGTCGACAGCATCAAAGACCGCAGACATTAACGGGTTGGGGACAACCTTGAGATAGTCTTTGTCCCCCGGATCCACAGCCCCTTTAATATCTAATCCAGTGGAAACCCATACTTTAGACCTTCCAATAGATAGCGGAGTATCAAATGGCAACTGAAACGTAAACGGGATTTCCTTTTTCTCATTCACAATAATTGTAAACGGTGTGGTGATCCGGAAACGGTCGATGGTGGCAGTAACCGTATACTTACGGTCATCAGACTCTTTTAAGTAGGTAGTATTTAAAGCAAGGTAAATTTCATCAATCTGTTGATCCGCTTTACCCCCTTTTATTTCTACAACACCTTTCACTGTTTCTCCCGGCATGTAAGTGTCCTTTTCAAGCTTCGTGTCCACTGTCGCCGCGCCAATTCCAACACTGACAAACATTTTGTTAAAGAATGACATTGTTCATTCCTCCTAAATCAGTCATAAGATTTTGTATATCTTTTTTTACTTGTACGCAATTGTCATAAGGTGTCTCAAGCATGAGCAATTTTCGTAAAATGTGTTTAGCATTATCTGTTATGTCTAACTCCTCTTCCCAGCTCTTTTCCTTCCCATTTTCGGGAAATGAGAAGTTTGAATATATCAAAAACAGCAGAAAGTGACCCAGACCATAAAAATCAGCCTGGAAATTCAGCTCTTTCCGGGGGTTCGATTCCTTGGATTTTTTACCTCCGACTTCATCCAAAGATCTGGCCAAACCCAGATCAATTAACTTAATCGCTGCCCCGTCAAAAATTACATTTGGAATCCGGATATCCCTATGAACAATATTCCGCTCATGAAGATAGCCGATCATCTCAAGCAGCTCATAGGCAATGGAAAAAGCTTCTCTTTCAGATAACTTCCATCCCTCAGAGAAAATAAGCTGCTCGTAATTCTTACCCTTGAGATATTCCATTGTAAAATACGGTATATGTTTATATGTACCCCCCTCAAAGTAATGTGGGAAACCCGGATGGTGAATGGAGTTCAGCAATTCCTTTTCAAATTCAAACCCTCTCAGGCCAATTTTGGTGATTCTTTTATGAAGCCTTAATGCTTTTAAAACTTTATAATCTTGGGAGGAAAGATCAAGTACTAAATAGCTATGGCCGTAACTTCCCATCCCAAGATGCTCCATCACCTTATAGCGGCCAGAAATTATTTCTTCACTGGAAAACGGCTTTTCAATAAAACTTGATAAACCTAAAATTAACCTTTTATACATTTCGGCCATTTTTTTCACAGTTAACTGCTAAAGAAACTAGAGAGGAAGCTGCCGCTTTTATGTTTCTTTTTATAATGATAATGCCCCATCTGGCTGTGCTTATAATGGTTCTTTTTTTTCCAATAATCACTTGAAGACCCATACTTTTGATGATGCAGCTGGTTTTTAAAAATTGATTTAAGGATTTTTTTGAACATCCATATCCCCCCATTCTTTCGTATTCATATATACGAGAGGGACAAAAAAAGGTTTCGCGATTTTTTAAATTAATAGGACGTTTTACCCTTATAAAACAAAAAGCGAGCAGGGACTGCTCGTCTTTCGTTTTCATCTATATAATAGTCATTTTTTTAGGAAAGCGGTTATAACTTAATCATCCTGTACTTCTTCATCAATAATGCTTTTTTCAATTAGATATTCAAACGTAATATCTGCGATTTCCTCTAATTCCTCTTCGCTAGGAACGTATCCTCTTTTGACAAGTTCGTGAAAGAAAAATTCAGCAATTTCTTCTGTATCAATAAATACTTCAATTTCTCTCAAGTCATCGCCCCCTTTTTACAGAATGTATGACCGTTAAAGCTTTTTCATGCTAGTTACTTTGGGATGTCTAATTGGTTCGAGGTGGAATTTTATTGAAGATTAAAATTTTTCAGTTCTGAAATTGCTGGACAAGCATAGGATGTATAACAAGATAACCACGAGGTGATTGTATGACGAATTTACTTTGGAAGTTTGAGGCATGGATAGAAGATGTAAATCGTGAGGATGGCATCACCCTCCAATATTTCGAAAAAATCTTAGATTACTTGTTTTCTCTTATTAAATGGGCTGGTATTCCATTTATTCTTTATCTATTGTTTGAAATATTCACCTGACAGCTAGACATGGCTTTTGCCATCGTTATTAACAAGACTTTCCAACTTCTTCAGGATAACCCGCATAACTTGATAATATTCTTGATCTTGAAATAATTCATAAAGAATTCGGTAGTCATTAAATATGTCTAACAGATTATCAATTAATTCTTTTTTCTCCTTTTTGCGAGAAATTTCTTCAAATTCTGCTTTTCTAACCATGTTCTGTATATTTGGACTTTTTGTTGTTTTATCTTGTTTGTTCACTAAGTATAAAAGACCAAGCTTTTGAATAAATGTATCTGCACTTTCAGCATCAGCGACAAGTGTCAGTTCTTCTTCCCCGACTTCCAGCCATTCCCCGTCACTTACCCTTGACAATTCGTAAATGACATCTTCCCAGGCGTCTTCTTTATAGCGCCAAATTTCTGTCCGAAAGCCAATCACTTTAAAAAGATCGGCACCATAGCCGCTAACTTGAACCAAATCGCCGATAAAAAACTTGTATTCTATATCAATTTGTTCCTGTTCTAAGACCTTGCCATCATATTCCGAGAGCAATTCCAATGCTGATTCATTAAATAAACCGTGGCTTTTATTGACTTCATACACATAAGCTCCGTCCAGCCATTTCACATCCGTCACTCTGCCTACAGTCCCGTAAATTGTAATCACAACCGTATCACCTATTTTATACTTTGGTTTTTTCCTTTTTGTCATTTCCTCTCCTCCCCTTTAAAAAATAGCCGTGAATTTTGATTACAATAGTATATGCGAACATCTTTTTAAAAGCGCTAGACATTTTTAAAATGAAAAAATCGCCTCATCATGAAGGCGATTTATCAGTCTTTATGCTCTGACAAAGTATATAGCTGCCAGGCCTCATCAAAGGTTGACATAGAATCCAAATAATGGCCGTTAAGTTCAAGATAGGCCGTTAGTTCATAATAATCCAGTGAATATTTAGGAAAGTCATGGTCCAAATAGGCGTGATTGGCAAACCGGCTGACTACGTCTTTTGGGGCCGGATGCCGGTATTTCATTAAAAAGTGGTAAAATGATTTATTCATTGATAAAACGCCTTTCTAAAAAGACTTCTTTTTATCAATAAATAATAATCCAACCACTCCCATGTGTCCAGTACTTATGAAAAATCAAAATAGTTTCTTTTTAATAAGCGTGGGATGCTCATAAGCTCCTTAAAAGTAATGATCTTCCCAACCTTCTTGCTGTCAATTAAAAATAATTGATCTTCTATTTCTTTAATGGTCGCCTCGCTTTGATATACCATGGAACAATCAGGACAGTCGAAAGCAGGTGTCTCCGTGATTTCGATTGCCCTCGAGCCATCAGGCAATTCCCAATAAACTGTACCGGAAACACTTTTTACGTTTTCACTGCTGCACCACTCACAAACCAAGACCATCAACTCCTTTCCCTACTCTGTTGGCGAGTCTGTATTTACTTCGGTATTTTGCTCCGTTTCATTTTCCTTTTGGATTAACGCTTGATACTTTTTCTCCTTTAATTCATCCCGCTTGCTACGCTTATCCTTTAGTGTGGAGTGGGCAGGATCTTCGGTGTATCCCTTACGGCGATTTAATCTCGACAAACCTTCCGGAACAAGATTAAAATGCTGGTCATTCATAATTCCAGCGATGCCATTGAGCGATTTTTTCTCATCTATATCTGGATAAACCTCTTTAAAATAGGCATCTGCTCTGCCAGGCAGATAATTTTCCGGCTCCGGATAAGAGGTAATCACTCCTTCAAAATTGCGGAGGACAACTTTCTCCGGGCTTTGGGAAATTAGATAATTTGGCTGCAGAGCAATTTTTCCGCCGCCGCCGGGAGCATCTACCACAAAGGTAGGTACGGCATACCCAGAAGTATGGCCGCGAAGTCCCTCAATGATTTCAAGCCCCTTGGAAATTGGGGCACGGAAATGGCCAATACCTTCTGACAAATCACATTGGTAAATATAATATGGCCGTACCCGAATTTTCACAAGGTCATGCATTAATTTTTTCATAATCGGAACACTGTCGTTGATTCCGGAAAGGATAACGGACTGATTGCCAACAGGAACACCGGCATTTGCTAGCATTTCACAAGCATGTTTCGAATCTTCCGTTATTTCAATTGAAGTATTGAAATGTGTATTTAGCCAAACAGGGTGGTATTTTTTTAAAATGTTGCAAAGGTTTTCTGTAATTCTTTGTGGAAAAACAACAGGTGCTCTTGTCCCGATGCGAATAATTTCGACATGGTCGATTTCGCGCAAATTCTTCAAAATATATTCCAAAATATTATCATTAATCAACAGCCCGTCTCCGCCGGAAATGAGAACATCCCTTACCTGCGGGGTCTGCCGTATATAGGAAATGGCCGCATCAAGCTGCTTTTTCGGGACACCCATGCCAATCTGCCCGGAGAACCGCCGTCTTGTACAATAGCGGCAATACATCGAGCACTGATTCGTGACAAGAAATAAAACCCTATCGGGATAACGATGTGTTAATCCGGAAACCGGTGAATCCTCGTCTTCATATAAGGGATCTTCTAGATCGTATTTTGTCTTATAAATTTCCTTTCCGACTGGGACAGATTGCATTCTGATTGGACAGCGCGGATCATCAGGATTCATCAGGGATGCGTAATAAGGTGTAATGTTTAAGGGGATGGTTTTAGTTGAGATTCTTACACCCTCTTCTTCATCGGGGGTAAGGTTAATTACCTTTTTTAAATCGTCAAGGGTACGAATTGTATTGGTTAACTGCCAGAGCCAATCGTTCCACTGTTCTTCCGTTACATCTTTCCAAAGCTCTATGTCTTTCCAATGCCGGTCAGGCTTATATAAAAATTGTTTCATTCATTATTCCTCCTACTCCTTGCTTACTTTAATATTATGCAAGTATCGTGCCAAAGCGAAAAACTAAGGTGCCCGTTTGTGTTCTGCCGGTCGGAAGGAAGAATTGAATACTTATTTCATTTTTAGAAAATGAAAAGGTGCCGAAAAATCGGCACCAATTAACCTTACCTCAATTTTTTTAATTTATATTGTAAAGTCTGTCTTGGGATTTCCAAAAGCTCTGCAGCCTGTTTTACATTGCCGCCGGATTGCTCCATCGCTTCGATGATCAGTTTTCTTTCAAGGTCATCAATATGTTGACGCAGTGACATATTTACACATTCCCTGACAGTCCTTCTTATATGGGATGAATACTGCTTTAACATGATTGGCAGATCTTCAGTGGTTAATAAACTGCCATTACAGACATTCATCATATATTCCAATGTATGTTTTAATTCACGGACATTACCAGGCCATTGATAATCCATGAAGAAGAATTCCAGTTTTTCTTCCATTCCTTGGATATTTTTTTTGAGTTTATTATTAAATTCTTGTATAAAGAATTTGCATAAATAGACGATATCTTCCTTTCTTTCCCGAAGCGGCAACAAAGAAAAGGTAAATACATTTAAGCGAAAATAAAGGTCAGAGCGCAGTTTTTCTTCTTGAAGAGCTTTATTTGGATGAACGTTTACCGCAGCGATGACACGGACATCCACGGTACTAGTTTCAGAACTGCCCACCCTTCTGACCATCCCCTCCTCCAAAACTCTAAGAAGCTTCGCCTGCAATTCAATTGGCATAGCGTGAAGTTCATCAAGAAACAGGGTGCCCCCATCAGCAAGCTCAAATAACCCTTTTCTGTCAACGGCTCCCGTGTAGCTTCCTTTGGCCGTTCCAAACAGCATGCTTTCAAGCAGAGTTTCCGGGATGGCAGCGCAATTTTGGGCAATAAAGGGTCCGTTTGACCGTCTTGATTCATGATGAATTCCTTGTATAAATAATTCTTTACCGGTACCAGATTCGCCGTATACAAGGATAGGAGAATCCGATTTTGCCAGTTTCCTGGCTTCCTCCTTCATTCTATTAAAGCTTGGGTTTACCGTTTTTAAATCATTTAATGTATAGCGGACCTGTGGAGGGATCTTTTTTCCTTTGCTTTTGTTCAGTCCTTTTTGCAAGTCTAGCAGCCTTTCTGCAAGCAGTTTCATCCGCGAATAATCTTTTGCAATTTCAACTGCACCGATAATTTCATCATTCAGCAGAATTGGCAAGGTAGTATTCATGGTGTCAATTCTGGCGCCATGTAGATTAACGTATTCTTGGGTCTGGTTATAGATTGGCTTAGTTGTCTTGATGACCTTTAACAAGGTGCTTGAATCTACTGTTAGGGAAGGGAAAGCCTCTAGCAGGTGCTTCCCCAGAACCTCTGTCACCTCCATTCCATCATGCCTTGCCGCTACTTCATTATAAAAAATGGTTTTCCCTTCGATATTAACCACATGGATTCCTTCATCAATGCTTTTTAAAATGGCACTTAGGACTTCCTGTGTTAAAGCAGTTAATTGGCCCATTATTTCACCTGCCCCTCCGCCAGTATACCTGGTGCCGAAAAACGGGCACCATCTGCCAAAAAGCTAGCAGCCTGCCAAATTCTTTACCCACATATTCATATCCTCCAGCTTGTCATAAATATAGACATTATTCATGAGCCTTCCGCGGTAAGAATAGCCGAGCTGATATAGGGCTGCATTCATCCCAAATGACAATGACCTGGCGATTGAATAGCTGCAAAAAATCCCTTTTTTAATTAATTCTCCCTCAAGCTCATTCAGGAGAAGCTTCATCAGTCCATATTTCCGGTGCTCCGGAAGCGTCGCACAATCTGTTAATTCCGCATTTTTATAAAAATCGTTTATTTCCGCAGAAGCTGCACTGACGATGTCCCCCTGATGTAAAAAGACATAATAGATTGTCCCACTCTGCATTGTCTTTTTTATATATTCCGGGTCATTTAATGGAGTTGGATAAATTTGAAACACCTGCCTGTAAAGAGCAGATAGCTTGGTTGCCTGGCTTTCATCAGCTTTTTTAATCTCGTAATCTTTTGGCGGGGTTAAATTTTGCTGGACATGATCCAATTGATAAATACTGTGAATGATTGCGTCTTCGGTCATCCAATGGTCGTTTTTCTTCCGATCAGAAATATAATATTTTGTATAAAAATATGCATCCGAACCCCGGAAATAATGGTCTACGATCGCTTCAGGCTGAAGACCAAATTCAAAAAGGGAAATCGTATCTTCCATTCGCGCTTTGATGATTAACTTTTCCACTTGATGCTGTTTGACGAGTTCCTCTGCTCTTACCAGAATTTGCTTTATATTCCCGCGATAGTCGTCGACTCGGATTCGTTTATTAAATGGGTCAATACAGACTTCCATATAGAAGGTGGAATGATTTTCAAAAATTGTCGTTAGTAAATGATTCATCATCATCACCCCTTTTTTTAAAAATTTCTATGTTTTTCAGAAAAATGTCTGGCTTTTCCAAGCCAGACATTTCGCCTGCAGTATTTTGATTTTAGAATACAACACTATTCCTGTACTCCGCACCATTTCAAGATTGTTAGAGCAATAATCTCGCTTGCGGCAAACATTTCATCGAGAATGATATATTCATTGGCATCATGGGCAATTTCCGTAGTCCCCGGGCCGAACACAACAACTGGTGTATTCCCCACGGCTGAAAGAATTCCTCCATCGGTTCCCCATGGGCTTGCTTCCACCACTGGTTCCTCCCCATTGACCTCTCTGAAACTCGCAGAAAGCTCCTTCATTAATGGATGGCTGCTTTCCATATTACCGGGCAGCCATCTGCCGCCAAACCATTCGATGGTTAAAGGATGATTCTTAAACCAAGAATCCTGCTCATTAAGCTCGTTAAGACAAGCTTCCATTTCAGACTGAGCAGATTGCATTGTTTCATTCGGGGCAACCCCCATCCTGCCTTCAATCACAGCAGTGTCAGGCACCGATGATGGCCATTCGCCGCTAGTGATTTTTCCAATATTAATAGGAATTGGGATTGGTATTTTTTGATAAAGCGGGTCTGAAATTTTAGCATTCCGGTCTTTTTCTAATTGCTGCAATCTTTGAATGGCTATTACCGATTTCTCGATTGCACTAACGCCTTCGTAGCGAGTTCCTCCGTGTGCTGCCTTGCCTTTTACGGTAATTCTAAACCACATAGAGCCCTGCTGCTTCGGGAAAATTTTCATATTCGTCGGTTCTGGAATTATCGCTCCGTCGGCACAGTATCCTCTTAGTACAGCTGCAAGCGTTCCCGCGCCGCCGCTTTCCTCTTCTATAACACTCTGAAAAATGACGTCCCCTTTAAGCTTTATTTCAGAGGCAATAATGGACTCAAGCGCCATTAAAAGGGCGGCGGTTCCCCCTTTCATATCGGTGGCCCCCCTGCCGTACAGTTTTCCGCATTCGATATGCCCGCTAAAGGGATCCCGTTCCCAGCTTGACTCATTGCCAACCGGAACCACATCAATATGACCATTGAGGATGAGAGATTTTCCTCCGCCAGTGCCCTTTAACACAGCAACTAGGTTGGGGTTTCCCTCAAAGTTTTGTCGATCACAGCAGTAGGCTGGATGATTTTTTAATTCCTCACTGCCAATTTCCCAAATATCAAGTGTTAATCCAAGCTGGCGGCATTTTTCAATGAGAATCGCCTGAGCACTGCTTTCGTTGCCTCTTGTGGAGTTTTCCCTGACAAGGATTTGCAGGAGCCTTGCCCCTCTTGCACGGTTCTCCTTCAACCAAGTGTTGATTTGAGCTTCATGATTTTGCATCTGCACCACTCCCTTTATTAACTATGCTGCATTTAATAGGGGATTTCTTTCAAATTTTCACTAATAGCAAATTCACATTGGGTTTTATTGACTACATCTTCAAGATTACCTTGGGCAAATATTTCTGTTAATAGCAGTCCTTCTTCTGTCACTTGAAAAACTGCTAATTCCGTAATAATCAAATCCACACATTCCCTGGAAGTAAGGGGCATCGTACACTCCTTGACGATTTTTGAGCGGCCATGTTTATCACAGTGGTTCATCAGGACAATAACTTTCTTTGCCTTTTGGGCAAGCTCCATTGCCCCGCCCATCCCCGGGACCTTCTTTCCAGGTACAATCCAGTTCGCTAAATCTCCCTTCTGGCTTACCTGAAGGGAGCCTAAAATCGTGATATCTATTTTGCCGCTGCGGATCATGCCAAACGAAACCGCACTATCACAATAGGAACCGCCGATGTTTAACGTGACAGGAAATCCCCCTGCATTGCAAAGGTTTTTGTCCTCCTCACCTTTTATCGGACTTTGACCCATTCCAGTAATGCCATTTTCCGCATGAAAAATAACGTTTACCCCTTTCTTGAGGTGATTAGGAACGAGGGAAGGGATGCCGATACCAAGATTCACTACCATCCCATTTTGAATTTCTTCGGCGGCACGTTTCGCTAGTTTATTACGTATATCTACTCCCATGCCCATTTCCAGTTCACCCCTTTAGTTGGAATGATGTAATCCACGAATACTCCGGGTGTAATAATTTCTTCCGCATCAAGAGTGCCGAGGGGAACAATTTCTTCTACTTCGGCAATCGTGATTGTACCTGCCATGGCCACAAGCGGATTGGTATTGCGGGCACTCTTGTCATAAATTAAATTTCCATATTCATCAGCCTTTTTCGCAAATACGATGGAAACCTCCGCTGTTAATGCTTCCTCAACTAAATATTCTTTACCGTTCAGCACGACCCTCTGTTTATCTCCCGCTACCAGCTCAATGTCCTTGCCGATATCGGATAAAATTCCAGGGAGTCCCACACCACCCGCACGAATTCTCTCAGCTAGAATGCCTTGTGGGGAAAACTCCACCTCGAGCTTTCCCTCATGCATGAACTGACCGGCAAATGGATTTGACCCTATATGAGAGGCAATCACTTTTTTCGCCCTTTCCTGGCTGACCAATTTTCCGATTCCAATATGGGGAAAACCAGTGTCATTTCCGATTAGTGTCAAATTGCGAATTCCTTTTTCGAGAATCCCATCGATTAAACCCGGCGGAGTCCCTACACCGCCAAAGCCGCCAAACATTAACGTCATTCCGTCATGAAAAAACTCCATGGCCTTCTCCAAGGTTGCGATTTTCCCAAATGGGTTTTCCATCCTTTTACACCACCCAGTCATTCCGATAAATTGATTTCCTTTGAAAAGACTGAAAATGCTTCCTTTAATAAGTAAATTAATTCATTCATTTCTACTTCGGTAATAGTTAATGGAGGTGAGATTATAATCGAGTCACCATTTACCCCATCTATTCCCGCACCTGCTGGATATACGATAAGCCCTTTTTCCTTGGCAAGCTCCACCATTCTTTGCGTAACTTGCGCATTTCTAGGAAACGGTCTTCTTGATGTTTGGTCCTTGACAAATTCAATTCCGAGTAGAAGGCCTATCCCTCTGACATCCCCTATAAACCAAAATTGGCTCTTTAGTTTTTCAAGTTCCTTTCGTAAAAACTCACCCTTACCTTCAACTGTTTTCATAATCTGATTTTTTTCCAAATATTCAAGGACTGCTAAAGCGGCAGCACAGCTTTGTGGATTGGCACTTAATGTATGACCACTCATGACCACTTTGGAGCCGGCCAGAATTGGCTCGATGACTTTATCGGTGGCAATAGCAGCGGCAATCGGTGCATATCCCGCTCCAAGTCCCTTTCCTAAGGCGACAATATCTGGAATGACACCCCATAGCTCAGATGCGAGCATCGCTCCAGTCCGGCCAGCTCCTGTCATTACTTCGTCTGCAATTAACAGAATGTCATGGTCATCACAAATTTTCTTTATCGTTTTTAAATAATCCTTTGGCGGGGAAATGGCTCCGCCTGCAGCACCAATGACTGGCTCTACGATAAAGGCGGCAACATTATCTGCCCCGATTCTGTTGATAGCAGTTTCTAGCTCACGGGCGCAAAGATATTGGCAGGCAGGTGCTTCAAGATGGTATGGACAGCGGTAACAATAAGGGGGATGGATGACTGGAAACTCCTCTAAAAGTGGAACAAATCTTGCCCTTCTTCCTGGATGACCTGACATCGAAAGCGCTCCCAAAGTAATCCCATGGTAACTGACCCATCTGGATAAAATCTTGTGTTTCGTGGTTATTCCTTTTTCCTGCCAATATTGAATTGCCATTTTCATGGCAGTTTCTGTGGCTTCGGAACCGCTGTTAACGAAAAAGCTCCAATTTAAATCTCCCGGCAGCAGCTTAGCGATCTTTTCAGCCAGTTTTTCAGCTGCTTCACTGGTAAACTGCGAGCGGTACACGAACGAGACCTTTTGGGCCTGCTCTTCCATCGCCTTAATAATCTCTTTTTCTCCATGACCGATATTGGCTGTGACAGCCCCAGAAGCGGCATCTAAGTACTTCTTTCCGTTCTTGTCATATAAATAGACGCCTTTTCCATAATCGATGACGGGGTATGACCCATCAAGCATGGGCTTAATTAAATACGACTGTTCCACCCTATAAACCACTTCCCTCTGCATAATGCAAAATTAAGAAGCTAATAGATTCATTTCCTTATTGAAATTGTATGATTCACCATTTTGTTTCTTTCCGGCCTTTTACAATTTGCAAAGCTTATTATAGAATAACAGGGAGATTATATAAGGAATGAATTTAAATGGACTCTATAAAGAAGCTACAGTCGAAGACGAGGGAACTTTCGACATTTCAATTAATTTTTATCTTTTATTTATCTGCACTAATTATTTCGACGCTTTTATTAAAATTACCTTTCGCGCACCTTCCAAATGTAAAAATTAGCTTTATCGATGCCATGTTTACGGCCGTTAGCGCCGTCAGCGTAACCGGGTTAAGCGTTATTTCCTTAAAGGATACGTTCAATAATTTCGGGATTGTTCTCCTTTGCATCATTCTCCAACTAGGAGGGCTCGGAATCATGTCTCTAAGTACATTTCTTTGGGTGATGCTGGGAAAAAAAGTGGGGTTAAAGGAAAGGCAATTGATTATGATTGACAACAATCAATCAAACCTTTCTGGCTTGGTCCATCTGGCAAAGCGGATTTTTATCTTTATCATTTCCATCGAATTTATCGGCGGAATTGTTTTGGGAATTCATTTACTCAAATACTATGATGAGGTATTATCTGCTTTTAAACATGGATTTTTTATCTCAATCAGCGCAACGACCAATGCTGGCTTTGATATTACGGGAGCTTCTCTTATTCCTTATTATCAAGACTATTTTGTCCAATTCATGGTCGCGCTTTTAATTGTACTTGGAGCAATTGGATTTCCTGTAATAGTAGAGATGCTTGATTTCTTTTTATCCTTAAAGAGTAAAAAAAGATTCCACTTTACCCTATTTACGAAATTGACAACTGTAACCTTTATCATCCTTACTTTGCTCGGAGGAATCTTTATTTTTCTTTTGGACATTCATCATTTTTTTGCTGATAAAAATTGGCACCAAATCCTTTTTTATTCCTTTTTCCACTCCGTTACTACCAAAAGTGCAGGGCTTGCAACCTTAGATTTCAGTGAATTAACTCAGAGTAATCAGCTATTTATGTCCCTGTTAATGTTTATCGGCGGTTCGCCGAGCAGTGCCAGTGGAGGAGTCAGGACAACTACCTTTGCCATTGTTGTTTTAACGATTATCTTTTATGCTCAAGGAAAAGGGTCTGTAAAAATATTTAAAAGGGAATTAAATCACGACGATGTCATTAAATCGTTTATTGTGATGACAACAGCAGCTTGCTTGTGTTTACTTTCGATTATCCTCCTATCCATTACTGAGAAAAGCACCTTGATACCGATTATTGTTGAGGTCACTTCTGCCTTCGGGACAAACGGTTTATCGCTGGGATTAACTTCAAATTTGACAACCTTCGGTAAAATACTGATCATGATATTAATGTTTATCGGAAGGATTGGAATTGTTACCTGCTTGTTGATGTTAAGAGGCAAGGGAAGGAAAGAAACGTTCCATTATCCGAAGGAAAAGGTTATCATCGGGTAAATGAAAACTCGCCTATTGGCGAGTCTAATAGGACGGTTCATGAGGCGTAGTTGAATTTATACTTTCCCATTTAGAAAGAAAGCGGCTGACACCAATTCAGGGGTCAGCCGCACTTTTTTAGTAGGCCCAGCTTGCACCAATAATAATCAAGAGAATAAACAACACGACAATTAGCGCAAAGCCGCCATATCCAAATCCGAATCCTCCGCCATAGCCACCATAGCCGAATCCTCCGCCATAGCCGCCGCAGCAGCCGTCAAAACCACCATATCCGCCATACATTCGCATTCACTCCTCTAAAATTGTATCTTTTCAAGATTACTTTATGTAATAGGTGCTTGACCTGTATGTGCATTCGCCTATATTATGAAAGACGATATTAGTTTGGCAGGTGAAATGAAATGAAAGCAATTTTAAAGAGTTTTATTAACGGGATTTTGACGATTGTTCCGATTATTTTGGTAATTTATGTAATATACAAAACGTTCTTATTTTTGGATGGGCTGCTTGGTGACCGGTTACGACCGTACTTAAAGGAAGATTATATACCAGGCATCGGCTTGCTGTCGACCATTATCCTGATTACCCTGTTGGGCTGGCTATCGACAAAGTACATTTCAGGAAAAATCATCCGGCTAATTGATCGGCTGCTGGAAAAAATCCCTGTAGTAAAAACGATTTATTCAGTCATAAAGGACACTATACAATCCTTTTTGGGGGATAAGAAATCTTTTTCCAAGGTGGCTTTGGTTGTCATTCCTGGAACCGGGATGAAAAGCATGGGGTTCATTACATCCGAGCAGTTAGAGGATTTTTATAGTCCATTAAAGGGCCATGTGGCTGTATATATTCCACAGACCTTTCAGGTGGCGGGCTTTACCTTTCTCATTCCGAAGGAGCAGATTGAAATTATTGATGTGAAACCGGAGGATGCCATGAAATTTATCCTGTCAGGTGGGATGACGTCTAGTTCAAAGCATAAGGAAAAAAGCTCAATTTAAAAAGCCGCTCAAAATTCTAAGGGGTTCCGTTTCCTATCACAAAACTCGAAATTGCAATTGAAAATGTAACCCAATTTGTACTGCTTCTTGTATCTGTTTTTGCAATTAAAAATAAAAAGGCTCTGTTCACTGAGCCTTTTTGGTTGTAAAAGATGCTGATTCCCTTATCTGGGTTAGTAAGGGTCCGCTCTTCTCAGTTAGGGGGAGGGTTAAGCCCCAATTTGAAAAATAGAGGGAGAAATTCCTCTTAATTTGTAAATAAGCTTAAAAATAGCCTAAATAAGAGGAAAAATTCCCCCTATTGACTCAAGTAACATAAAAATTGGGGATTTTTCTGTGCTTAAGCGGAAAACCTCCCCTTATTTCCCCCTAAACGAGCTCCATTCTGCATATAACGGGAAAATCTCCGCTTATTTTAAATATCACTGGTTATTCAATTAAGGATAGGATTTCTTATGTTTCTAAGCGCTTTTTGTAAGATAAAATGTATATCAAATTGAGGGCAAAATTGTCGGGGTACAACAGCCATTGTACTCCGACAAATTAGGGTGCATTTCCCTATACAAATTTTTATGTGATTTCCACCCAAATGGCTTTATACCAATAAAAAATGAGTGTCAATTTCAATGCAAATTGGCACTCATTTTGGCTTACATTTTTAATGTTTGCGATAGGTAACGGAACCTGTTATCAAAATTCGCGGCTTTTTTTAATCGAAAAGCTTTTTAAACTTTCCATACCCCTCTTCTTCCAGCTTCTCCTTTGGAACAAACCTTAATGAGGCGGAGTTGATGCAGTATCTTAGTCCGGTTGGTTCCGGGCCGTCGGGAAAGACATGGCCGAGGTGTGAATCTGCTGATTTACTCCGTACCTCTGTGCGAATCATAAAGTGACTGAAATCTTCCTTTTCAACGATTTCCTCTTCTTCAATCGGCTTCGTGAAGCTCGGCCAGCCGCAGCCTGCATCGAATTTATCACGCGAACTAAACAACGGCTTTCCGGAGACAATATCGACATAAATTCCTTCACTCGTTTCATTCCAGTATTCATTTCTGAACGGCGGTTCAGTGCCGTTATTTTGTGTGACTTCAAATTGCATCGGCGTCAGTTTCTTCTTTAATTCTTCCTTGTTTTGATTTGTCATTTTTTATCTCCCCAGTGCTGTTGAATAAATCCGGCCCGGCCTGATCCGATATGATACCGTTCATAATGTGCAGGATTTTTCTTGTAGTAATGCTGATGATATTCTTCGGCACGATAGAAAGCCTTTGCCGGCAATATTGGTGTGACAATCGGTTTATTGAACTGGCCGCTTTTTTCCAAGGCATGCTTTGACTCCTCAGCAAGTCTTTTTTGTACTTCATCATGGTAAAAAATAGCGGTTTGATAGGATTGACCGCGGTCATAAAACTGGCCTCCGGTGTCCGTTGGGTCTATTTGCTGCCAAAATAATTCAAGCAATTTTTCATATGGAAAAGTTTCCGGGTCAAAGGTAATTTGTACCGCTTCATAATGTCCAGTTGTATCAGAGCAAACCTGCTGATAGGTTGGATTTTCTACCGTACCGCCAGTATAACCCGAAATGACACTCTTAATGCCAGGAAGCTCATCAAACGGTTTCACCATACACCAAAAACAACCACCGGCAAATGTCGCCAATTGTTCTTTACTGTCCATGCTCTCAACCCCGTTCTTCTTAGATTCTTTGCTAGTTATGAGTATACAAAATGTTGCTTCAAAAAGGAAATTTGCTGATTAAAAAAAACGGGCCAGTTCAACTGGCCCGGCAAAATAACACACTATTCTCTTTTGCTCACGTACAAGTCTAATCAACTGGCACTAAGATCGTAAAGGCAATTTTGTCCTTTTTTAAATCAAATTGGTCCACTTTAATTTTCAAATCACTTTTCAGCCTTAATTGCTGCATATGGACATTAATCAATTTGTCATTCGGTCTGATTTCGACACCTTCTGGAAGCTTATAATTATCTCCAATAAACTTTAGAACATAGGAAATGGGCAGAGGAAGACTCCCAACAGACATGGATTTCTGCTTTAGAACTAAATCCCCGTTCTTTTGCGCTTCAGGTTCAAATGTCAATTTCATTTTAACCTGTTCACTAAAAACCGGAATACTTCCATACAACTCCACCTCGTCTCCCAATAAAACACGATAAGCAATTGGGGATTCGGAAGACTCCTCATTTAAATAATGATTAATTAGCTTATTCAAATCGTATTTGTTGGAGTTCACATGAAAGGAAACGTGGTCACCTTTTATTTCCTTCATTTGAGTGCTTTTTTGATCCGCATCCGAGCCCGTACCCAGCACAAGCGATAGCAGGACAATCGCGAATAAAAGGTTGATTCCCGCCAAGACTAGGAATCCAACTTTCCATTTGTTTTTCATATAATCTAATTCTCCTCTGTACTAACCATATACGGCTTCCTGTCCAAATCCGGCAAGACCCGTTCTTCCATTGTTTCATTGAGCCGCTGGGCAATCAATTCATAGCCCTTATCATTTGGATGAAAATTATCAGTGAATAGGAGGTTTTCACTGCTGTTTAAAAATATATCTTCAATCGAAACGAAGTAAGCATTGGGATATTGTGATATAACCGTTTGACCTGCTTGGTTCCACTCGGAAACAATCTGATCAAATTCCTCAATATCTGAAAACCACTTAGAAAAAGGATTATAAAGACCCACCAACACAATAGATGCATTTGGATTTTCCTTGACTATTGTTTCTATTATCTGAATCAAATGTTTACGATAGTTCTCCTTTTCATCCATAAAAATGGAATATTCAAGATTTGAGAGATTGTCCCTGACCACCTTCATGATATCGTTGCCGCCAATAGTCAGAATAACCAAATCGGCCTTCTTTAAGACAGGCTTGATTTCAGGTGCCTTCAGCCTTTTCAGCAATTGAGTGGTCCGATTTCCCTTCACCCCGAAGTTATAGAAATCTACATCCTTAATGCCTTTTTCATTTTCCAGCAATGTTTCTAAATAAGGCAAATAGCCGCCCTTACCTGTACTGTCGCCAACACCTTGTGTTAAGGAATCGCCTGCGGAGAGAACTGTTAAGGTGCGCGGAATAAAATCAGCAGGTACAGGCTCATAGACCAGTACAGCCGTTTGCTTTGCATGATGTAATTCCCATTCCCCAGTTCCGCTGCAAGAGCCCAGGAACAATACCGAGAGAATTAGAAGGGGGAAAAATTTATACATACCTATTCACCTGCCTTCTAAACTAATTTTATTATAACATGACCAAACTCATTCAAAACAAATCTATAATACCATCCTATTCCCAGAAAAAAATAGACCTGTATAACGGTCTATTGCAGAATTTTTATATCCTGAATCATTTCATCAAACGGAACATCTTTATATAAATTATATGATTTTTTTATTTTTCCATCTGGACCTACCAAATAGACATAGGTTTGATGGATGACCTGATTTTCATTCTGAGGTTTTTTCACAAGCGTCTTGAATGTTTTCATTGCATAACCTTCAATAAACTGCTGAGAGTATCCGGTTAAAAAGGTCCAATTTGAAAAATCTGCCCCAAATTGGTTCGCATATCGAGTCAGTACTTCAGGAGTGTCCACAGTGGGATCAACACTGAAAGAGACAAATTCAACATTCTTCAACCCTTCATCCTTAACCATTTTTTGAAGTTTTGTCATATTCGCAGTCATCGGTGGGCAAACATCTGCACAGCTTGTAAAAATAAAATCAGCAATCCAAATCTTTCCCTTTAAATCCTTTAGTCCAACTGCTTTATTATCCTGGTTCACCGCAGAAAAGTCGGCTACCTCCCAGTTTAGCGCATCCTTAATTTCCTTTTGTCCGCAAGCTGCAAGCAGCATACTAGAAATGACTAATAATATCATGACCAGTCGAAATTTCATTTAAACACACTACCTTCCTCTATTCCATCCGTGAATAGTTTAACAAAGTTTTAAAAAAGAGGAAAGGAAAAGCGTAGTTTAATCTATTACTCCCGTTTTTACAATAGTATTTTTCACACGAACTTCAAATTTGGCATTTTTATAAATACTTCTCCATTCCTTTGGGGTAATTTTTTTCCCGCGAATATGAGCGATATATTCATTGCCAATCCCGACCGGGTCCACCCCCTTCTTTTGAAAAAAAATGAGCAAATCATGTATTTCCTTTTCCATTTTCTTTTCGATCTGCCTCTCAATGAATTTAACATTTTTGGCACTGCCCAATTCAAGAGGCTCTGTTGTTTCCAAAAGCCTTGATGCAAATTTAATTTCGACCCTAAATCGAACGTTTTTCTTATCCACTAATTTTATTTTGGTATGGCTGCGGATATTGTCGATTTCCAGAAATAATTTATTATAAACAGTTCGAAAACTCCGTCCCTCATTTCCCTTTAAGATGCTCTTGAAGTCTTCTCGATTAAATCCAAATTCTTCAGTACCAGATTTATATTTTTCTGCCAAAATTTTTAAGAAAAACAGCTTATTTGTAGGCAATATTCCTACAAGCCTGTCATCCTTAAACAGGGCTGTGCCTGCAACCGAAACATCGCCATTCTCTAATTTAAGAAGTGGTAATACCGGATCTTTTCCATTATCATGGTAACTATGATTAAAATCCTGCAGTGTAGGTGAGAGCATCTGCTCACTTTCTACATTTTGCCTAATTAGATTATATAAATAAGTTCCAAGATTCAGTTTCACATTCTTCTTGCCCACATTGATGATTGACGAAGCATCATGCTCCGAAATCATCAAATATACCATATTGCCGATATTAGGGTCACGATTAAGCGTATCAACAAGCTGAATAATCCCTTTCTTTGCAAGGGCCTTGCTGTAGACGACACATCGCAGCTGCCCTGAAACAAGCCTTTGGTCGGAACGAAGATTTTGTTTCTGTCGTAAAGATTTACTCGTATGGGCTTCTACTGAAATAACTTTAGTCACATTCTTCGCCAGTGCATCAAATTTATGAACAACCACTGTCCCCTTAATCGTATTCTTCCCATCCAAATCATAGCCAACAGCCGTAATCAGTCCTAATTTCTCTAATTGCCTCGCCTCCACGCATCCAGATAAACAAAGCGTGCTAGCAATCATCAATATAGCGGTTTTCCATTTAGGACCCTTTGGCATGATTGTTCTTCCCCCTAAAATACTTGTTTTTGGCAGAAACAATGAAATATAAAAGAATCGGGTAACAAACCGCAGCATAAAAACCGAACTTTCCGATTATATCTGAAATCAGATTCATTTGATATCTTGCTTTGACAAAAAATGAAGATACAAAGATTAAGCTGACAAGAATCCAAAGCCCCCATTTTTGCTTTCCAGCAAATATACGTGAGAAACCTTTCGAGGCTGCCCACAAATAAATACACAAATTAGGCACGATAATAAGCATCCAAAAAGAAACAGCGATAATTTCGAACCTTTCCAAATTGGGAAGGCGGACTATTTTGAACAACGATATAACAGGCCAAATGGTTTGTTCCAAACTTCCACCAGCATAATAAATTATCGAGACAAACGTAACAAGTGTAAAAATAAAGGCTGTATATGCATTGCCTATTTGGGAGAAAATTTGAGTTTTTTGTTTTTCTTTTATATATGGGTAAACAAATAGGACTAATTCCATCCCCATCATTGATAAGGAGGAATTGTGAGCTCCTTTAAGAATTTGTTCAATATCGGCATCTAATATCGGAAATATATGATTAATTTCCGAATGTTTTAAAGGAACAAATAGGACGAAAACCATCCAAAGCGTCCCCATCACTGACAAGAAGGCGGTTCCTACAACAACCCTTATTCCTCCATAAACAGCGTAGGCAGAAAGCAGAATCAACACTAACCCAAGCTGCCAGGTTGGAAGGTTTGGAAAGATCCACACCTGCACGATTTCTATGTAATTAATATAGATTACAAAAAAGGCGGCAGCTAAATAACCCATATACATCAGACTGAGAAAATTTCCTATCCATTTTCCAAATACATCGGCATGTATGCCATATAAATCTGCGCTGTCATATTGACCAAGCATTTTTACCATGAACCACAAGGACACGCCTCCCAGCACCCCTGCTAAAAAAACAGAAATCCAGCCGTCATGGCCAGCATCTAAATATACAATTCTTGGCAAGCCTACAAGTCCTACACCAATTTGGGTGGAGTGAACAATAAATATGAGCAGAAATGCATGAAGCTGCAATCCATCTCTGGGTTTAACATTCACCTCCATTTACATCGCCCTCTATTCATCTATATCTTTTTTTAGCTTAGCTTTTTTTTCTGAAAAACGCTCTTTGTCTACTGGTTTATTGGTCTGAGGACGTTTGGCAAGATATTGATAAGGCACAAGGAAAAAACTATAACCCAGATCTCGCCATTGTAAAGGATAAACCGGCGAAAGATATGGTTTACCCAGTGTTTCCAGTCTTAGCAGATGAATGATAAAAAAACAAAATGCAACCATAATCCCAATTCCGCCCCAAATACCAGCAATAATGATAATTGGAAAACGAATCATTCTGATTGCCGTACCCATTAAATAACTTGGGGTTGTAAAGGACCCGAGCGCACTTAATGCAATCATAATAATTAAGATGTTACTGGTAAAACCGGCCTGAACGGCTGCCTGTCCGATGACAATACCACCTACGATACCGATGGTCTGGCCTACTTTTGTTGGCAGCCTGGCACCGGCCTCGCGAAGCAGCTCTATGACAAACTCTAGCAGCAATGTTTCAAAGACCGGTGGAAAGGGTACCTTTGACCTTGACTCACCCAAGGTAACCAGCATGGGCGACGGTATAACTTCATAATGATAGGTCAGAACCGCAACATAGGCGGGCGTCAATAGGACGGATAAAAAAAGCGCCGTCAATCGCAGGACCCGTAAGAACAGCCCCATATTCCACCGCATATAAACATCTTCGGTAGACTCAAAATAGGAGAAAAAGGTTGTGGGACCATAAAGGCAATCTGGACTCCGGTCCATTAGAACAGCCACTTTGCCCCTGTATAGTGCAATGGATATCCGGTCCGGGAGCTCGGTCGTCATCAACTGGGGAAACACGCTCCAGCTGTTGTTTTCAATCAAATGTCCAAGAACGGTGTTCCCGGGGACATAATCTATTTCAAGCTCACTTATCCTTTGTTTAAAGGTGGTGACAAGTTCCTCATCGGCAATTCCCTGTATGTAGACGAGTTTCGCTTTTGTTTTCACCCTTTTCCCCACTACAAGGTCCTGCATACAAAGGTTTGGGTCCTTTAAATTGTTTCTTAAGATATTCATATTGCTGACGAGGGATTCCGTAAACGAAATCTTCGGGCCATAAACGTTTGATTCCGTTTCTGGCTTCTCCACTCCACGTTCAACCGTCTTGCTGAGATTCGTTAATAGACCATACGGGTCCCCTTCCACATATATATAGACATTACCTTCAATCAGCCCGCTGATAATTTCACTCAGTTGATTGGTTACTGTTAAGACCGATAATGGCAGAACCTGCGTGAATCCTTGGACGGACCATTCAATCTTCTCATTATTTTGAATCGGAGCCAGAATAAATTCATCCAAGCTACTCTTGTCAATCAAGCTTTCTAAAAAACAAAAGACGATTCTATTCCCGTTTTTCTTGAGATGACGAAAGGTAATATCTGAATAAAGCAGTTCGTTTTTTAATTGCTCTTTCAATTCATCGATATATAAGCTATGGGCTTTAAATACTTCCTGTGACTTACTCTCTTTTTTCCATTTGAACATATTTCAGCACCTATTGTTGTCAGTTTAGCTTATTTTTTCCAAATAATTATTTTTTACCCAAATTCTAAAGCAGTCTGAATGATAAAAAATTTTTTGAGAAGAACAAAATAATGTGGTATTATGAATGAGTGTTCATTCATCGATGAAAATTATGAATTTTCAAATAGAGAGAAAAGGAGAGTGAACTCATTGAATCGAATTGGCCCTATTATCATCATGGAAGGTCCAAATAGCAGCAAAGTCCCTTTCTCTCGGAGCTTGTATATCGACTGCGAGGAAAAGGTGCTAATTGACAGTGGAGCAGAGGCAAAAGCCCTTCTTGAACTGGACCACGAAAAGGGAATTGATCTCATCATTAATACCCATTACCATCCTGACCATACCCTACATAATCACCTGTTCCGAGATGCGACCAAACTTATCAATAAGATAGAATTTGAAACATCTAGGTCAGTGGAAGGAATTGCCCATGCCAATGGAGTCTATCAAGAGTGGGGTTATAAAGGTGTGGAAGCATGGAAAAAAACTCTTCCAAAGGAATGGGTTCAAAATCTTGGAGGAATTTCAGGAACATATGAATACGAGTCAGAATATGTATTTGATGATGTAAAAGTAGTGTTTTTGCATACTCCTGGACATACAAGCGGCCTTGCCTGCCCATACTTTCCGGAGCTCGGGGTCGTGTTTGCTGGCGATTATGATATGACTACCTTTGGTCCATGGTATAACGGGACTGATGGTAATATCGAAGATTTCATCCATTCAGGCAAACGGCTTCTGTCTCTCGATGCCGATACTTACATTACAGGCCATCAAAAAGGGACTTTTACGAAAGCGGAATTTACAGAAGCTATGGATAAATTTCTCGACATTATCTATCGGCGGGATGAAACCATTGAAGGATATGTCAAGCAAGGATTAAGCTTTGAAGAATTGACGGAAATCGGGATATTTTATCCAAAAACCACACTTACAACTCCTATTTTCAAGACATGGGAACGAAGTGGGATCCGGAAGCATCTACGGAGGTTGGGGTATACTGTTGCGGAAACTGCAGCGGAAATAGTAAAAGTGAAATAGGATGGTCATGGCGGCCATTCTTTTTTCTATTTTTTATTAGATATATGTAGAATACTATATCTTCAGGTTTAATTGTTTTGGGTTGTAAATTTACTAAAGTTATAATGAAGGTTAAAAAACAAAAGACCCTGATTCTATATTCCCAAAATCAAGGTCTTTTAGATTGTTTTTTCCTGCTTTCGGCGGTGCTTAATAAATTGAAGAGTTCCTCCAGTTAAGACTAGTAATATTCCAGCAACTAAAAAATTAAACATATTTGTACTTGTTTCAGGAAGCTTCGGGCCATTTACGGGTAAAACACCACCTAAGGTACCTTCAACATAAAACTTAAACTCAAATTCACAGCTTAATTTTTGGTAATCATTTCCAAGTTCGTATGGAAAGTAAATACTTATTGTGAGTGCTTCTTCAGAATTACTTTTTAAATTTCTAGATCCTAGTTTTTCATAGTCTTTTAATTTACCACTGTATAGTTTACCTGAACTATCAGAAATTGTTAGAATTAATTGATTATATATTTTTTCTGATCCTGTTATAAAATGATTAGTAAAAAGATAACTAAAATCTTTTGTCCCATCATTTCGGATTGTTAACACTTTTGTAAATGTATCTCCAGGTTTACTATTACTTATATCAAAAAAGACTTTATGCGGGCTGGTAGATATATCAATTTCCTTTATATTTTCTTCAGCAAACACATTGTTGATGGGAAATGAAATAATTAATACAAACAAAATTACAAACTGCCAGTATAACCTTTTCATTAGTATAGTTGATCCTCGATTCACTATTAGTTTTTTAACAAAAAGGTGGGCATAAACCCACCTTCTTGTTACATTGTATATAGTATTTCAACCTTAATGGTTTTCAACATCAGGATTTACAAGATTACCATTATTTGGTCCATTCTGATCTTGGTGTTGACCATTTGTTTGTCTAGCATCGAAGTGGAAGTCAACTTTTGCTGTCAAGCCTTGTAATGCATTTTGTGGGGCACCTGTTTCAGGGAACACAATTTGAATACGGAATCTATTATCAGCTGTTGGAGCTAAACCAAGTGGAGTTAAATTTAGCTTTCCATCTGGTGTAATATATTGTGGTTTAATTTTCCCTGCCCAATCACCATTCAAAGCTTCTCTTAATGTAACGTCTTGAGAGTTAATTAGTAGATATCCAGCATCAGGTGCACCTGGATCAACAACTGGTGGTGTCGCATCTACAAAATAATTTACTTTTAATGTGTCTAATAATGCACTATCAGGTCCTGCATTAGTAACAGTCATGAAAGTATTTCCAATATCCAAGCTACCATCATTCTTTAAAACAAACTGTCTTTCCCAACTTTGACCTGGTTTAACATCTTTCAAATCAAAATTAAGAGGGAAATTCCATGCCTTCGTTACATTTAATACTAATGTACCTGATTGAAAACCATTGTGAATTGTTGATGTGTCATTAAAGTAAGCAAATGTTCCTCCACCAATTAGTGATAAACCTAGTGCTGCTGTTGCTGCTCCCAACCCTAACTTCTTTTTCAAACTCATCTTTCTTCCTCCTCTTTTTCCACCCTCTGTATGGGGTATGTAAAATTGATTTATTGGACCCTTATTTTTAATAAGGAGTGCAACCATTAAGCAGGTTTTTCAACGTCTTTTCCTTTATCAAGTTCTTTTAAAGCTCTAAAAATAGTGATTCCAGAATATGCAAGTAATAGTAATCCAGGTAAGATTAATAGCAGCGCAGTTCCATTTTTTGATTTAGCAAAATCTATTAAGTATCCAGCATATGGAATTGTGAATCCGGTATATTTTGCAACAACATTTTGGGATACGACTGCATTGGCGTCTTTATCCTCGTTGTTATCACCTTTTGTTACATACATAACTTGATTTTCCTTTTTGATAACGTCGACAATTCTATGTGTGATTAACATTCCTTCTGATTCTTTGAAGGTAATGATGTCACCTTTTTTCAAATTTGTAGCATTTTCAACTGGCTTTACGGCGATTATAGACCCCGTTTTAAAAGTTGGCTCCATGGAACCAGAAAGGACTGTTTTCAGTTGGTAACCTAAGAAATTAGGTTCCCCGCCTGAGGCTTTTGATGAAACTACTACAAAAATCATGAAGATAAATAGAAGGAATAAAATTCCTGTTATCAAATTACTAGTAATCTTCCAAATCTTGCTTGCCACTTTGATCACCCCATTTGCTTTTTTAATTGATTACAACCTTATCTAGTGATACCGTTATCGTAATCCCCATTGATCCATGACCATTCTTATCTACTGTAACGATTTTAAATGAATTAGGCTCAGTTGTTATATTTTCTAATTCAATCCTTAGTAACTTCATTTAATGTTGGACTATCTTCTTTCTGTGTAGGGGTCGATTCCTCTGAATTCTCTGATTGCCCCTCATTTCCCGTAGGGGTTGTGCTTTCTGGATGATGCACAGACTTTTCCTCGCTAACATTTGGCTCGGTTTTGGTACAGCTTACGACATTAATTAAATTTTCACTCCAAATATAGGAATAGCCATTTTCATCAGGGCTATTTTTCCCAGGATGACCAAGAGGTCTTCTTACCGCAAATCGATATATTCCGTTTTCTTTTACAGTTGCTGAAATTTGTCCTACTTCTCCACTCTTTAGTTTAGGGACTACCCCAGTGGCAACATGACCGCTTGTTGGCTTTTCACCACCCGTTACCTTATATAAATAAAATCTCCATGTGGATATCGTATTCGCGCTATTCCCTGTGTTTTTAATAGTAGTAAAAACATTACATTCCCCTGCCCAAGCCTTGGTCCCATCGAAACTTAATGAACTTTTATCCCATTCATCGTTATCAGGTGGAACTGTATCATCCCATTTTCCAGCCTGGAAAGAATTATTTATTACTTTCACATCATTAAAGTAAGCTCCAGTATCATTTGTCATATACGAACCGGTTAAAATCAAGATGTACCAGATAGCTACAATCTTAGTTGCGGTTAGTAGTCCTTTGCCCCTCTTTTTAAATTTCCTAATTCTTAAAGATCGAATAATTCTCCCTCCCTCGTTCGTTCTATATAATGAATTTTGCTTCTTTTGTAGTATTTTCAGAACGAAGTTGGTGACTTTATTTCTCATTTTCATCAACTTCCCTTTTTAATTTGTTCTCATTAACGAATTTCTAAATTTAGTATACCCCAAAATAACGAACGTGAAAATTGCTAAAAAAAGCTGTTTTTTCTTAATAACGAACACTTTCAGCTAATTTTCTCGCGCTTTCTCCCGTTTTCGTACTTTTTTACTATTTTCTAAAAAACATTATGTTCTTTATAATGAATATATCAGGAATTGTTTACGCAATTAATTAGGAGTTGAGGATGATGATTGGGGAAAAAATTAAACAGTTACGGGAGGAGAAAGGGTATTCGCTAACTGAGCTGGCTAGACTTGCTGATGTATCAAAATCATATTTAAGCTTGTTGGAACGCGGTATGCAAACTAATCCCTCTCTCCAGTTAATACAAAAGATAGCGCTTCCACTAGAAACAAGCATAGAATATTTATTAGGTTATCAACATGAGTTAGAATACATAGAATTTAAATTAGATAAAGAATGGAAATCATTGATTCAGCAAGCAATTGAGAATGGCCTTGAAAAGCAGGATTTCAAGGAGTATTTAAATTTCTTGAAGTTTCAAGAATGGATGAGAGAACAAAATAAGTAAAAAAATGCCTGTACTCCTTATCTCAGGAGTACAGGCATTTTTTCTTGATTAATTCACTTCCACCAATTCTTCTTGCTGTTCTTTCTTTAGCTTTTTGCGATATACAAATTTTGATAAATTAATGCTGACTTCATACAGAAGTAACAGCGGCAATGTCACGACGAAATCAGACATAAAATCCGGTGGTGTGATGACAACCGCAATAATGATTAATACAAAATAAGCATATTTGCGGACCTTTGCCAGCACAAAAGGATTAATAATACCAAGCGAGGTTAAAAACATGACCACGACCGGCAGTTCAAAAAGCACTCCGAACGGCAAAGTCATATTCAAAATAAAGCTGAAATAACGATCAGCAGTAAAATTGGTAACAAACATTTCCTGACCGATATTGACTAAAAACTGAAGAACCATAGGAAAGATAGCAAAGTATCCAAAAGCAAGACCGGCAACAAATAAAATAAACAAAGCCGGAACATATGACAACGTAATTTTTCTTTCAATCGGTTTCAACGCAGGCTTGACAAACAGCCATATTTGCAGCGCCAAAACCGGAATGGTCCCTGCAATCGCTACTACTCCGGCGAGCATAAAATAAATCCACATAATATCACTTGGTCCGAGTACCAGGAGCTTTGTGCTGCCAACAAACCATTTATAAATATCTTCCACGTAAATAAAGCCGATAATAAAAAAGACCACAAAAGCTAGTGCTGAAATGATAATCCGTTTTCGTAATTCTTCTAAATGATCGACTAACTGTAGTTCTTTATCTTCCATGTGTTTCCCCTGCCAATTTTCAATGGTAGTTCTTAATTAACCAGTTTTCTCTCGTTAAAATAGTTTTAAAACTGAGAAGAAAAAGGTGCAAGACACAAAATCTTACACCTTATTTGCTCAATTTTTCCTTTTCTTCCTTAATGTCTTCCATTACATCTTCAGTAAGCTCTCGTGTGGATTTCTTAAATTCTTTTAATGTTTGCCCAAATGCACGACCAATTTCAGGTAGCTTTTTCGGTCCAAAAATAATGAGTGCAAGAACTAAAATTAGAATTAAGCCAGGTACTCCAATATTTGAAAACATATTTAACAGCCCCTTTGATTTAAAGTAACTTCTTAAGATGATTATAGTATTGTTTAATCATTTTGAGATAATTATTTACAATAATTCATAGTAAATTCACAATATCCAATAAAAATTACATTTCTGTGATTCTTAGCATTATATTTTCTAGGCATATCAACTCTATAAAAAATTTAACAATAACCACAGTTGAAGTCAATGTTCTTTTTTTAGATTTAATTTTTAAAATATTTTGACAATTTATTGTTTTTTGCATATAATTGGAACATTAGAATAAATATTTTAGAAAATTTATCTTCTCAAAAAGGATGTGAGTGGGATGGAATTTTCTCTTTTCAGTTTTGACGGAGCCCTTCCTGTCGAGGTAACTATTGACGATGACAATGGAAGGTATACCATTCGGAAAAGTGATCGGAGCGGTGAATATTTTAACAGTCCAAAAGAATTAATTGCTTGGATTAAGGCACATTTCCATGAGGAAGAATTCTGCCATCCACACGAATTCCGGGGAATGTTAGCAAAACTTTCAGAGTATGAATTAAACGGATATTAAAAGCATCAGCCGCAGCTGATGCTTTTTTGTTTTTTAAACCACTCTTCGGTCATAAATTCTAAATTCATAATCGTAGGGATTTTTTTCGTCCTTTATACCTTTTTCGGAGGAAACAAGTACCCAGTCATTGTGGTTAAATTCCGGAAAAAACGTGTCCCCGGCAAATTCTTCGTTAATAAAGGTAATGTAGAGACGATTGGCAAAAGGAAACGTCTCTTTAAAAATTTCTGCCCCGCCGATGACAAAAATTTCGTCGTTTTGCTCCCTGCTGTAGCCTACGAATTCATCAACGGAGGTAAAGACGGTACATTCCTCAGATCGATATTCCTTTTGCCTGGTTATAATGATGTTCTCCCTTCCTGGAAGGACGCGGCCGATTGATTCATGTGTCTTACGCCCCATTGCAATCGGATGCCCCATAGTTACCCGTTTGAAGAATTTTAAATCCTCCGGCAGGTGCCAGGGCAGCTGATTATTTTTGCCGATGACCCGGTTTTTGTCCATTGCGACGATAAAGGAAATCATACGCTGACAACTCCTTTGATATGCGGATGCGGGTCATAGTTCTCTAACGTAAAGTCCTCATATTGAAAGGAAAAAATATCCTTAACCTCAGGATTGATTATTAATTGCGGCAATGGTCTCGGGTCTCTTTCCAACTGCAGTTTTACTTGCTCCAGATGGTTTTGGTAGATATGAACATCCCCAAAGGTATGGACAAACTCACCTGGCTTTAAGCCGCAAACCTGGGCAATCATCAGTGTCAGCATGGCATAGGAAGCAATATTAAATGGCACTCCTAGGAACACGTCTGCTGAGCGCTGGTAAAGCTGGCAGGACAATTTTCCATCGGCCACATAAAATTGAAACATGCAATGGCACGGCGGCAAAGCCATTTTGTTAATTTCTGCCACGTTCCAGGCATTGACAAGCAATCTTCGGGAATTAGGATTTGTTTTGATTTGCTCGATTAACTCGCTAATTTGGTCAACCGTTTGGCCGTCAGCACCTGTCCAGGAACGCCACTGATGCCCGTAAACTGGACCAAGCTCGCCGTCCTCATCGGCCCATTCATTCCAGATTCTCACTCCGTTATCCTGAAGGTATTTAACATTTGTATCACCGTTTAAAAACCATAAAAGCTCATAAATAATCGATTTTAGATGAAGCTTTTTGGTTGTCATAAGAGGAAAGCCTTCCTCTAAATTAAATCTCATTTGATATCCGAATGTGCTGATGGTTCCGGTGCCTGTGCGGTCGCCTTTAACTGTTCCATGCTCAAGCACATGCTTGCATAGTTCTAGATATTGTTTCAAATTGGACACTCCCCTAATCGCTGTTCATATTTTTTCATTTTACCATAAAATGAGCAGGCGGTTAAAAAAGGTTTTTGAAGAAATAGTATGTTTCCGGAGCTTTTAATTTTAACTTTTCTTTAGATTCAGAATTTAAAAAATACATTGAAAATGCTTCAGCAAAATATTCCTCAGGGTATTCAAAGTAGCTTTTGCCCGGGAACAATTTCTCGTGCTCGTTTTCCATTAGTGTTTTAAATTCCTTTGTTTGGCTTACATTATTTAGAACGATATGGTCAATGGAGTGTGCCATTTCGTGTAATTCCAGGTTGATGGAGCCATGTCCTATGCCTTTATCGCTGGCACCTATTTTGACTAAAACGACCTTCCCGCCGCCGCTGCCAGGTACATCATCCCAAGTGGTATTCGCCGGATAGCCCCGTGGGATTTTCCCTTTCAACTGTCTTGCAGTTGGATTATCGGTAAGCTTTCCGGTAAAAAGTTTTAAGGTAATATCATTTTGATATATTTTATTTAATAAGGGTTTAGGTAATAAGCTCACCCGGTTTATTATTTTAGCAGCCTCTTTTTCGTCAAAAGGCTGCGGCGGTAAAATAATAATTTGGTTAACATTATTAGGAGATATTTTAATAGATTCATAGAGCTGAGAGTTTTTTGGGAAATCACTGATCCGCATGCCATTAATCGATGCTTTTGATGTCGTTACAGAAACTAGGGACAAGGTGACAATCAAAATAAACATAACCCATTTACGCATGTTCATCCCTCATCTAGCAAGTATTTTAATAAGATTATAGCATGGAAATAGGTTTAAAAATTTGTACATTTCAAGAAGGAAAAAAATAGCCGCCAGGACATTCCCTGGCGGCTTCCTTTCATACTATACCTGCAGCCCGAAATTACGGCAAAGTGAAGCGAGTCCGCCTGCAAAGCCGCTGCCTACGGCATTGAATTTCCAATCGCCATTATGGCGATACAGCTCGCAGATGACGACTGCGGTTTCAACGGAAAAGTCTTCACCAAGATCGAATCTTAGGATTTCACGGCCTGTATCTTCATCGACAACACGGGCAAAGGCGTTGGTTACTTGACCAAAATTTTGATTTCGCACTTCAGCATCATGAATCGTTACAGTAATCGCAATGCGATGGACGTGGGCAGGTACCTTGCTGAAATCAATCTTAATTTGCTCATCATCGCCATCGCCTTCACCGGTTCGGTTGTCGCCTGTGTGCTCAACCGCCCCAGACGGATCGGTTAAATTATTATAAAAGACAAAATCCATATCATTTGTGACCCGGCTATTTGCATCCGTTAAGAATGCCGATGCATCCAAGTCAAAATCGTGGCCGCCAGAGTAGCGGTTCGTGTCCCAGCCGAGGCCGATAATAGCCTTCGTTAAACCAGGATTCGTTTTCGTTAAATCGATTCTTTGACCTTTTGCCAAATTAATTCCCATATTATCACCTCATCAACCAAATAAAAATAAATTAGCTATAGGAACGAACAACTTCACTTAAAGAAGCAGCGTTGGTGGCGTTGCCGATGGCGGCAAATTTCCATTCGTTGCCATGACGGTAGATTTCACCTGTTACGAGGCAAGTTCTGCCGCTGTAGTCATCAGTCAAATTATAATGAATTAATTCTTGATGATTGCCAGGGTTCACCACTCTAATAAAGGCATTGCGAATCATCCCAAAGTGCTGCTTCCGCTTCACACAATCATAAATATTTACTACGAAAACAAGCTTCTCGATATTGGACGGCACTCTGCTTAAATCAATCATGATTTGCTCGTCATCGCCGTCCCCATCGCCGGTCAAATTGTCGCCGGAGTGTTGGACGGACCCGTCTGCACTCTTTAAATTTCCAAAATAAATAACATCTTTGTTATTTTGCAGGCGATCATTTGCACCTAGCATGATAACGGAAGCGTCACAATCAACATTCGGTGCACCCCCGCCCCCAAACAAAGAACCGAAGAAGCCGCCTCCTCCGCCGCTGCTTTGAACTGGATCCCAGCCCAAGCCTACCAAAATTCTAGTCAAACCTGGGTTGCCTTTTGTTAAGTCAACTCTTTGTCCTTTTTGTAAATTAATTGCCATGTCTATCACCTCATCAAAATTTTAGTATTGCTGTTTTATTTTCTTAAAATTATCCTGCAGCTGCTCCAATCGTCTTGTGCCTTCCTGGCGCAGGCGTTTATTTTCCTCTTCAATAGCCTTTGTTTCCTGCAGGCCTTTGAGAATGATATTCCAAGATTCTTCAATCGTTTCGATTTTAATGCTTGGCCCGCCTGCAAGTCTTGCAATATCGGCACTTTGCTGGGAAATATTCTGGGCGTTTCTAAGCAGCATCTCATTGGTGCGCCTGTCAAGCTCGCTCATCGAATCAGCCACAAGTTTTTGGCGTTTCGCGGCAACAGCCTGAATTAAGCCATTTTTAAAAATCGGAATGGTGGTTACAAAAGCAGAATTGATTTTTCCAATTAATTTCGTATTCCCGCGCTGCAACATACGGATTTGCGGCGCCGTTTGCAGGGCAACCATTTTCGCCATTTCCAAATCGTAAATCCGCTGCTCCAATAATTCGATGGCATTTCTCATTGAATCCAGCTGCATGGAAGCGAGCTGATCACCGGAAGCAGCACGGGCCTCGAGCTGTGGCAGCTGATTATTTTTCAAATCCTCAACCTTTAATTCACCGGCAACCACATATTTCTCAAGCGTCAAATAATATTGGTAGTTTTGCTCGTACATGGATTCAAGCATGTTGGTGGAATCGACCATTTCCGAACGGTACTTGGATATTTCCACATACACCTTGTCAATTTCCGAGCCCATCGTCTGATATTTGCCAAACAGCTTTTCGACCATTTTTTCGCCCTTTTTAAAAAGCTTAGAGAATAAGCCGCCGGAGGACTTTTGAAAATCCTTCGGATCGAATTTATCCATAATGCGTCCAAGCTGCTTTAACAGTTCGCCGGAATCCTCAACTTTAGTTGTCCGCATGTTGCTTAAGATTTGGTCAGAAAACCTGGAAATTTGCACGGCGGGTTCTTTTCCAAATTCAAGTACCTGAATTTGGTCACGCTCATCAATCGAACGGGCAAGGTTTTGGATTTCCGGTTCCTTGCGGAGGGCAAGCTTAATGTCTGAGACCTTTTTTTCCGTCAGCATTTCCTCAGCAGGCTGAGGGGTTACATCACTGGATGGATTTGGTGTTAAATTCATGCTTTAATCTCCCCTTAAATTTTTTAAAATACCATGAAAAAGGCCTTTTTTAAATAAAGACGGTTCTTTATATTCCAAGTCAAATTCCATATCATCAAGCCAGTGGATATCGAAATTAATTGAATCAAGGTAATTTTCAATGTCATTATGTCCAGTTGGATTGTAAAGGATGATATCAATTCCAAATTGATTCAAGAGCAGCAGCAAAACCGCATCGGACCGCGACAGCATCCCTGTTGTTTCATTATTAAAAATGATTAATTTTGGGACCTCCTGCGAGTAATCAAATTTCTCGATTAACTGAATAATGTTCTTGGGCATAAACATCGCCTGGGTGAAGAGAAATACTTTCACTTCCTCTATGCCTTCCATTGCCAAAGGCTTTAGATCGGGCTTTTCGCACAATTTTCTAACCGCTGCCGCAATTCCTTTTTGCAGCCCTGCCGGCAAAAAGGAATAAGGCCAGTAGTGAGCCTGCATCATCTTTTCCGGAACGACCAGACCATCATTGCCGAGCGCGTTTCGATAATGGAACCGAAAATCACTGGAGCTAGGGATGGTCATTGGGAGCCTGCGGATAAGCAGCGTATTTTCCAATTGACTTAACGAATGAAGGCGGTCCCAATATTCTTTTCTGTTTTTGCTGACACCTTGTATTTTGGCAAAGAGTGACGGAATCTGAACTTTTCCATCCCTTACTTCAAAATCAGGGCGAATCATCGCCGCTTCTTTACTGAGAATAAATAGCTCATCATAAGTAGTTCGAAGCGTGATTGAAGAAGGAGTATAGTCCCTTAGCTGCCAAGGCTTGTAAAGACCTGACCCTTCCTGATTAAGAATGTTTTCAATTTCTTTGGAGGCCCGGTAAGCAACGGTTGCTTTACGGGTCCGCTTTTCAGTAGGAAAGGGCTCGGCCGGAAGGTTTTGCTCAAATTGATGAGTAAAAACGGACTCCTTAAGCAGCCCTTCTAAAGCATTCTTGCCTTCCGGATGGAAAAAGATAATGTCACAGCCAAGCTGGATTAAATAAAATAGAAAATACTGATGACTCTTTTTGTAATCGCCATACCATAAAAACCTCGGCATTTCCCTTTGGGGGTCTGCTGCTTTGAGTGCCGGCTGAAGATGATTGATGGTCCATTTTACGATATCAACGAGAACACGCCTCAGGTCCGGATTTTTGATTCCTTCCCTTTCAATGGAGTCAAATAATTCAAGGGTGGAAATCATTGCTTCCCGCAATTTCCGATGAATGACCGGGTCTTTTGATTTTAATAACAGCTGTTCCCCCTCCAAAAAAGCGGTGAAACGGTTAATCGACAGCTTTTGTTCCTGATTAATGTTAATCACCTTTTGGATGGATTGGAAGTGGGCATTGTTAATGGATTTATCGAGAGAATCGTCACTTAATAAGTGTAGATTTAAATCTGGCGTATGGACGTATTCGAAAAGCTGATTATAATATTCATCTGTGTCAAATGGTATTCCAAGGAAAATCCCGACAACTTGGCCGATTTGAATGGTCCCATTCCCGATTGAAAAATTGGGCCGCTCGGGCAGAATCTTTTGGAGCATGCCGAACCAATTTTCATATGAAAGGGCTAAAGGCCGGGGATTTAAATGATTTAAAGGTGGATGCATCGTAGTCCCTTCCTTTGAAGCAAAAGCTTTTATTCTTCGTTAGCAAATTATGTAAGATTCCCTCATCATTATCATCATAACACAGTTAGCAAAATGGTTCATTTGTTTATACGAATGAAGTCAATAAATGTTTCGTAATTGGAACAAATCTTGCGTTTTCACCTTTATCCTTGTCCCTACATATATTTGAATACTCACACTAAAGTAGGTGACTTCATGAGATCTTTATTTAAACGGCCGCATATAAACATGCTGCAGGAGGAACTGGAAACTGTAATGGAGGTCATGGCCTCAGACCTTTTTATATATCTTGATTTATTTGTATTCAGTTTAATTTTTACGCTCCTCCTAGGACCAGTGTTCCAATCCCTTGTCATCTCCATTTTGTTCTTGGCTGGATCCTACGGATTATTTTCCAGTGTTTATTTCATAATCAGCAGGCTTTCGGATGGGGATAAGAACTAACCTTTAAGTAGTTTTAAAAATATCTGCAAAATTTCCTCACCGGCTTGAACCCCTGTTTGATTTGTAAAGGTAAGACCCTTGGTATCGGACATTTTCCCCAGTTCACCATGCCCTGGAACAAGGCGGTGCTGGCAGATATCAAGGAAATCCAAATCAAGGATGGAGTCGCCTGCTCCTGCAATCGCTTTCTTCTGTTCTCGGTGGCAAATAAATTCCAGGGCCGCACCTTTTCTAATCGCACTTGGTAAACAATAAAGCTTTCTCCCCTGCAGGGAAATTCTCCATCCAAGCTGGGCGGCCAATGCCCTTAACTTTGCTATTTCATCGATGGTTGGGAAACAATCTAGAATATAGTAGAAAAATAGGTTTCCCACCTGCTTTAACCGCCCGTTTAGCTCAATCCCTTCTCTTCTTATAATAGAACGTAATTCCTCTGGCGCGGTAGACTCTTCATCTACCGCCTTAGAAATATGGTCGGACCATTCTGGAAGTGGCTTACCCTTATACATGATAACAGCACCATTTGTCGTAATTACATAAGGAAGGTGAATGTTTTCATCAAAGATAATAAAACGCTTAAATTGTTCTGTTGTCCTAGTTGTCACGGGTACAAAAAGGCTTGAACGCGAAAGTTCAGTAAGTGCCTGATACGAAGGTTCCGTCATGTAGGCCATCCACATCCCGTCCCTTCGTTCAACCGGCATTAAGTCTGTTATGTTTGGACCGCCTAGTTCTTCAACCGCCCTTGTGGAGTAGATAATCGTCCGGTCTAGGTCAGATGCAAATATCATGGCTTGTTCCCCTTAACAGATTTTATAATGCCGCAGCAAAGATAATGAATATCCGGATACTCGATAACCTCGACTCCCTTTTCTTTAGCGAGCATCAGGATATGCTTAACAAATGGACTTGTTTTGTCGCGCATTATTATTCTCCAAGGAACTCTTCTTAACAGCACCCTGGTGGTCTCTCCTACGCCGGGTTTAATATGATGGGTATTTTCAATCCCAAATTCAGCTTGAATTTTTTGGACAGCCTGCATCCCGAGAAATTCAGCCGTAATATTCTCATTTAACCGTTGTACTGCAATACCGCTTGCTTGCTCCAAAATTCCGGCAAACTCACCGGCAATAATGTCAATAAAGGTGTTGGACACGTCAGCATCCATCAACTCTTTGTAAAATTTGGCACCATGAAAATCATTTTTTCCGATATAGGTATTATTTAACACCGTCCGACTTACCAGCCCCGATACGGTTGAATTTAAACAAGCACTGGGAATAAGAAAATCTTCTCTCGTCCCAAAAACGCTCGTGCAATGGCCGGGATCAGCAAGGACCGCAAGCGTATCATCAAGCTGGATTCCATATTTTTCTTCATATTGACGGCATGCCTTTGTCAACTCCAACGAAATAGCTCCCTTTCCTGTCCAGCCGTCGACAAATTGAATCCTTCCTTCGGGATGTTCACCCAAAATATAGGCAATTGCATTTTCATCAATGCCCCGGTCGCGAATGATAGAAATACTGTAATGTGGCAGTGACACATTATAGCGTTTTTGGATATATCTTTTTATTAATATGCCGACAGGCGTTCCCGCCCTGGCCAAAGAAACCAGCACTGTATTTTTTCCTTTTAATGAAAAAATTTGCTCAGCGGCAACACCAATGCATAAGGCAACCTTTTGTTTATATTCGTGTAACGTATGCCAAAACAGCTCTACATAGTCTATGTTCGGCTGGTACTCAATCGGCAGAGATTCACTGTAATGGCCCCCTGTTTGAATCTTCAACTCCCTGTTTTCTGTTGAGTCCTCAAGCTTAATTTCACTTAAATCCTTTAACAGAAATAAACAATCTTCCGGACTGTAAGTGCCCATCTCGGCAGGTTTATTTTTTGCTTGAAACATGACCATCACCTCCAGCCTCAGAGAAAAAAACTAGCTTTACCGATGGAATTTGCGTCTTTTGCAATTCCTTTAGAAATGGAAGAAGACTCTCAGAGTCTATTTCTCTTTCAAAAAAAACAAATACTTCATCGTAATAGCCAGGGGGGATATTATAGACAAAATGAGGAATATCATGATCCTCCGGGTTAGGAAAAGTCAATCCGAATGTGGCTCCGTAACCATCCTGATTTTCAATATGTACGGGGCTTCTAGTTGTTGACTGATAGGAAATACCGCTCCCCATGAAAGCGGAAATTCGCATCGGCACATACATGAATTCCCCTGTTCCAAGGCAAAGTGTTTTCTCTCCGGTTCTGAATTCCTTTAAAATTTCCGCTGCTTCTTCTGCTTTTTGTTGGAGCAAGCGATTTTCTACCGCCACTAAGCCAAAACGGCCTGTTTCCTTCAAATAGAGGGCATTACTTGTAAGATAAGGAGTTTTGCAAAAATGAGAAGATAGTGTTATTTTTTCAACAGACATCTCTTCATACTTTGAATCCATCCCATCATCGGTCCCTTGTGTAATCTCCTTGAATTGCGTTACCGACACCTCTCCAGTTAACAGACTTATCACCTGAATGATAATACCAAGTTCCTTTTCTAGGCGGGCAAAATCCCGGCTGTTTTCGGATGAGCGCCAATCCAGGATGGATACCACGGTATACTGTTTCCTTGGAAAGCGGGCATGTATGGAGCGAATAATATTAAGTGCCGTTTTCCCTGTTGTTATTTCATCATCGACCAAGATAATTTCCCGATCATTTTCCATCATATCAAGAGGAACATAGCATCGATGCGAGGTGGCATGGGAATGCTCTTCTTCAAAAGTAATGTCCGGATTCAGACCATCGATTTCCTCCCTGGTGGTATGAAAGAAATCCGCTTCCTTAAAGCAATCAAAGAAAGCGTGCCCAAGGGCGGTCGCTGTTTCGGCAAAACCAATTATTACAGGATTGATAGCTTCAGAGATAAATGGAGCGGGAATATAATCCTCATTCTGAAGAAAAGCTCTTAGCATTTGATCCTTTTCCACACAGTCTAATCCTTTCACGACCTCCATGAACCGGGTGCCTAACAAGGCTGCTGTTAATAGACTTCTTTTTGGTTTAACAGGAATATGCTTGCCAAGCACCTTACTGACAAACAAAAACGACCGCTTCTTATTTATTCGTGCTGCCATTGTAAAGAGCTCTTCGGGCGGCAGCTCATAGGGATTTTCCGTAATGTTAATAGTAACCTCAATCGCATTAAGAATGGGAAATGTATACCTCTTTTTTGATAAGGTCAATGTTTGTGAATTCTTCATGTAACACCCCGTAAAGCCGTGATTTTAACATTATTTTTTCTGCCCAGTAGTGATGGGGCTTTATTTCATTCATTTTATTGGCAAAATCGCTTTTCATGACACCTATTTCCCCTGTAGCCGCTTTGATTATATTTGATGCATCAACATATTCCTCATATGGGACAACATTTAGGGATTGGACAATTTTTATGTGTGACGGATGAATCACCGTTTTTCCGGATATTCCGTTGGCAATGTCCATTAGGGTTTCTCTCATCAGTCCATCGAGATTTTCTTCGATTAACCGCCTTCGCCAATGAAGCCCCTCATCACCATAACGCTCACGGAATGGAGTTTGCCTTAGCTGCGGTTTTAGCATTCTGTTTTTAGCAGAAAAATACTCCCAAACTGGACCGGAAACAACATATGAACCGTCAATGCGCCCGAAAATATTAATGATATCTGATATGCAATCTCTTAAAATCGCAATATCGTAAACCGTTGTATCCGGACTGCGGCGAATCCCGTACAGCCCGCAGAAGTCAGTTGCACCGATACGGATATTTAAAACTATTTCCTTGTATCGATCAACTATTCGTTTAATTCTTACCAACTCTTCTATTCTTGTTTCCTTATGTATAACCCTGCCCGTTTCGAGAATCGGCATCGCATAAAAAGGATGTTCATTGGTATGGATTTTCAAGACAGCATGTAACAGCTCTGCCCCATTTTCCGAAGAAAATTTCGGAAGAACAACACCAGTTAATAGATGTACAGCATCTTCCAGCCGCTCTTTAACCGTTTGCAGCTGTTTTAGATTTCGAACTCGCACAAACATCAATGGCAGCTCCTCGATGCTTATAAACCCTTCCTTCAGTGCCCGGAATAATTTTTGCAGTTCATCAACCAGCAGACTCTCTGCCCCAAAAACCCTGCTATCACCGACAGCATCTTCGAGATCAATAACCACAGATGTTAAACCGGAAAGCTTTTTTGACAGGATTTCCTGATGAAAATTCGTACGGTCCGCCGGCATGTATAAGGTTGCTCCCAGACCATAGGACAATAGCTCACGACCCGAATATTTATTAAATTCCTCAGGCCTTTTGTAGAAATACCGCATCAATTCATCTTCGTAAAAATATGTAAAAAAACGCATTTTTTTACTCCTCTTTATCGTAAAAAATAAGGGAGACAACTCACGTCAGCTCCCTTTCTTTCATGCGAAATTTATTATTAATGATTTTCTGTGCTATTTTCCTTCTTTTTGTTCATAAAATGAACCACAAATGTAGCGGCAAACGTTATTAGCAAGATGATAAAGAAGGTGACATGCCCTACATCAATATGGAAGACTGATAGAAGCATTTTTATAGATATTAGAAGGATTAGAATATAAGCGGTAGTTTCAAGCTCAGGAATCCGGTCAATTAATGATAAGAATACTCCGGCAACGCCTCGCATCATTAACACCCCTAGTATTCCGCCCAATAAAAGAACCCATACTTCACCGCTGACACCAAAAGCGGCAAGAACACTGTCAACAGAGAAGGCAATGTCCATTAACTCAACTGCAACAACGGTTCCCCAGAAGGTTCCGAAAAGACGAATGAGCAGGCCGCTTTGGTTCATGCCATGTGCCTCTTCATCCTCTGCTTCAGCAGCTCTTCTCTTATCCATGAAGTATTTTATCGACAGCCAGGCAAGATACCCTGCACCTAACACTTTTACCCACCAGAATTTGATTAAGTACACGCCAATTCCAATCGCAATAAAGCGGAACGCATAAGCACCCAGCAATCCATAGAAAAGGGCCTTTTTGCGCTTTTCAGGCGGAAGATGCTTTACCATTACAGCTAAAACGAGGGCATTATCTGCTGAAAGCAGACCTTCAAGAATCACTAATGTACCAATAAGTCCCCATGCTACCGGGTCTGTTAAAACTTCTCCCCACATTTCCCAATTAAAGAATTGGGCATACGTGTCTATAATTCCTTGCAATACTGCCATTAAAAAAATTCCCCCTGGATGTTCGCTATTTTTTGTTAAAAAGACCCAGCGAGCGCCGGGTCTCTGTTTTCTCTAATGAATTAACCAACCTGCAGGCCAAAATCAGTTGCCAGTGCTGCTAACCCGCCTTGGTAGCCGCTGCCGATAGCACTGAATTTCCACTCGCCGTTATGACGATACAATTCTCCAACAACAATCGCTGTTTCGATAGAGAAATCTTCGCCCAAATCATAGCGGATTAATTCTTGGCCGTTTTCTTCGTTGAAAATCCGTGCATATGAATTTGAAACCTGTCCAAAGTTCTGGTTACGGCTTCCTGCATCATGGATTGTAATCGTAAAGGCAATCCGTTGGATGTTGGCTGGAATAGCCGATAAATTAATGTTTACTTGTTCATCATCGCCATCACCTGCACCGGTCCGGTTATCCCCAGTATGTACGACTGCACCACCCGCACCTTGCGGATTATTGTAAAAAACAAAATCTGATTCGGTTGTGACTTTTCCGTTTTCGCCTAATAGAAACACAGAAGAATCCAAATCAAAGTCATTACCGCCATCATATTTATTGGTGTCCCATCCAAGTCCAACAACAACTTTTGATAAACCGGGATTTGTTTTTGTTAAATCAACTTTTTGACCTTTTGATAAACTGATTGCCATTTTTCTTTCCTCCTAATTGGGTGATAGTTTATTTACGAGTGTTCCTTTAAAAAGGTTTCAATTTTACAATAAAAATTTTTCACATATTAATTCATCCATTTTGGGGGTGTGTTTTTAGCCCAATAGATAGCTCCAAGGTTATGATGGGTTTGGAAATTATCCTTGAAAGTATGATAGTGAAAATTGAACCAGTACCCGGACTGCGGCGGCAAATCCCTTCTTACATGGAATCGTAAAATATCTTTCCCTGTTTGGCTGTTTTTTATATGAAAAATCTTTTCGGAGTATCCTGCACCAGGTTCCTCAGTTATTACAAGATTCTTTAGGTCTTCCTCTGGAAATTGCAGAGCTGTTTGTTCAATCGCCGCTTCCATGTTCGGCAAAATTAGGTCGCGGAATTCATTTTCGATGACCGGCTTAATTTTTTGCCCGAATTTTTGATAGGATTGGGTTTCTGCCTGCAGTATCATTTCTCGTATAAAGCGCTCTCTATTAAACTTTGTTTCTTCGAAATATCCTTGAGAATACCCATCCTCTCCCGCTGGTATTTCGAAAACATCCTGATCTTTTGGCGACTCGGCATTGACAGCGTTCATTAACTGCGCAGGTGTGACGAGCCCGAAAGTTAAAATCGATATGAAAACAAAAAGTGATTTACGAATCCATTTATTCATCCTCGGTTCACCTTTATCCTGTAAAAAATATGTAATCTCTATAAATAAGTATACTGCTTTTTTCCAGAAATAGAAAAGCAGAATTATTTTTCAATAAAACCATAATGAAATTTTGCGGTTTGTCTTTTAATTACCTGAAATCCGTATTTTTCAAATCTCGAGCTTTTGTAATGGTCCTTTAAGACAACGCGATGTTTTGCCACTCGTACCGCCTCATTAATTGTTTCCATTCCCAGCTCTTCATAAATGGCAAATTGCCCTAAAGCCTTAATTCCCTCAGACTCTTTAATGCTTTCTTCAAACATTGGGTCAAAATAGACACAATCGACGGAGGCTTCTGCCTGCAGCTTTAAATAGTCATAGGCAATGGAATTGATGACTGTTATTCTTTTCATTGCTTGGTTCATTTCAAGGATGCCGGAATCCCACGATTGGAGACCCGCCTTCACAACGTAGGCCAAAAATTTCTGCCCTTCTAGTCCTGTGACTTTTCCCTCACTTCCGACGAGAAGGCTTGCGACTATTGCATCTCCGGCCAGTCCAAGAGTGCAATCTAAAACGTTCATCCCTTTTTCCAGTTTGGCAGCATCGGCAAAAGGGTCATGCTCTCCTCTTAGGAGACGTTTGATTCGGAACATCGCTGAGTTTGGGTGAAAGAAAAAAGGCTCAGCAAATTCTGCCTTATGTAATTCCAGACGGTCTTTGCCTACTACGAGACAATCGCTGTTTGCTTCCTTTTGTAATTGGCTAATGGATTTTTTCCTGCGGGGGATATAGCGTGCATCCAAGAGCTTTGAAATCTGGATGGCTTCTTCTTTCTTTTGCTGATTCGCTCTGCCTGAAGTGGTAATAAACATGGTATTCCATCCTATTGTGTATTTAGTAGTAAAAGAGGACGGCTTTCGCACGTCCTCTTAAAGTTTTTTTAGCAATGAGCTTCTAATGCTTCTAATATATTTTGCATTACAGTTTCCATCGGCATTCCTTCGATATCATGGCGCGGGATAAAATGGACTACTTTATTATCCTTTAATAACGCCATTGATGGTGATGACGGTTCAATCCCTTCGAAATACTCGCGCATTTTCGCTGTTGCTTCTTTATCTTGGCCAGCAAAAACGGTGACGAGATGATCCGGTTTTTTCTCGCTGTTTAAAACCGCCTGGGTAACCGCCGGGCGGGCTAAACCGGCTGCGCATCCGCAAACGGAGTTCACAACAACAAGTTTCGTGCCTGATAGGTTTTCCATAAATTTTTCAACGTCCTCTGCCGTTGTCAGTTCCGCAAAACCAGCGTTTGTTAACTCCTGACGCATTGGCATGACCATTTGTCTCATATATTCTTCATAAGCATTTGACATAGTTTACAACCTCCATAAATTTTAGTATGAACCCATTTACTCTTCTGTTTTCCTTGCTTCCGTCATTTGCTTCCAAACGGAGCCTTTTGCTTCTACCCCACCCTCGATTCGCTCAATTGCCATCTTGATTTGCATGCTTACCTCGAATTCAGGGTCATTCTCAGCAGCCTTTAGAGCTGAAAGCGCCTTTTCATCCCCAACCTCGTAAAGGAACATCGCTGCACGCCAGCGGATCAATTTGCTCGGGTCTTTCAAGGCTTCAAGCATTTCGTCCTGCGCTTTGGGGAAGCCGAGGTCCGATAAGCAATCGCCTGCTGTTCTTCGGACGGTTACGGTTTTATCCTTTAAAGCGCGGTATAACAGCGGCAATACCGCTTGGTCCTTAATCATTCCAAGATAAACAGTGGCAAGTCTGCGGATGGACGGCTTTTCATCAGAGAGTGCCTTTTCAAGCATTGGCAAATCCTCTAAATCCGGATCATCCATTTGCTCAAGCAGCTGGTAGCGGACCTGCCAATCAGGGTTACTCATGTCGTCAGCAGTCACTTTACTGCGCTTCGGCTTTGTTTTTTGCTCCGATTGAGTTTCTGCAGCTTGCGCTTTTTGGACGAGTTCTTCAAGGCGCAGCACGGGATAAGCCGCTATTAGTTCGTCGACAACCTCGGGCCCAACCTGGTCCATTTCACCATACCTAACTCCTTGATTATCCCATTTCCTCAGCAATATATAATTATCCTCCGGAAGCTGGGCATTTTCCCGCGCTTTTAAAAAGTAGTCCGGCATTCCGAACCTTTTTTCAGAAATGCCATCTGTCAGCTTAACCTGAAGCGGAATCCCTTTGAACATTTGCACTTCCACTTTGATTTCACCAAAATGGTCGTTAATTGCTTTTGCAGTGTTTGCGATTTGGTCAGTATCTTCACCGAATGCCTGGCGGACCTTTGGTAGAAGTTCCTTCCAGTCATATTTAGCGTTGCGTTCAACAGCAAGGAAATCGGCCACATGATATACGCCCTTAATGCCCTCTATTTGCAGGACGGCTTGAATAACAGGTGGTGCATCCAGCGCTGTTTCCTTTTTATAATTATGGCTCTTGCCCATTGGAAGCTCATGGTCAAGAAGGATTTTCATCGTATTTGGACTTGGCGTCGGTTCAATTGACTTAATTTTCAACATACTCACCTTATTCATATGTTTTCTTTAACAAGTTTAACATAATGGAAGGAGTATATTCATGTAAGATGCCTAATAAATGGTTGGTTCTAATTTTCCATTTTCAAGGTAATTGTAGATATTCATTAAAAATTTGTATATTCCTTCTTAATTTTTGTAGATATATTTTTAAAATTGTAGATATCCCTCAAAAAATTGTAGATATCCAATTAATTTTTGTAGATATATTTCCGAGCAGCAAAAAAAGAGCACGCCCCGCGGCGCACCCTCACTCATTTTCAGCTAACTCGGCCAAATATGACCATCTTTCGATTAAATACTCCAATTTTTCGTTTAGCTCAGTTTCCTTTTTCATTAAATCCTGCAATTTTGAAAAATCGCTGCCCGCTCCCGCCATTTCGGTCGCAACTTCTTCAAGCCTCGCTTCAGTTTTGGAAATAATTTCATCAATTTCTTCCCACTCTTTTTTCTCTTTAAAGGTCATTCTCTTCTTTTTTTCCTTTTCAGGGGCTTTTGAAGCTGGAGTGGAAGTGGATGCCGGTTTCATAACTTCCTTAGCAACCGTTTCCTTTTCCAAATACTCCGTATAATTCCCGAAAAAGAAATCAATCTGCCCTTCGCCTTGTAAAACTAAAAGCTGTTCGGAAACTTTATCAAGAAAATAACGGTCGTGGGAAACAGTAATCACCACACCTGGAAACTCCTCAAGGTAGTCTTCCAAAACCGTCAATGTCTGAGTATCAAGATCGTTGGTCGGCTCATCAAGCAGCAAAACATTCGGTGCTGTCATCAGGATTTTCAATAAATACAAACGGCGTTTCTCACCGCCCGATAGCTTGCGAATTGGCGTCCCATGCGTATATGGAGGAAATAAAAAGCGCTCGAGCATTTGTGCCGCAGAAATCGTCTTCCCGTCTGATGTCTCAACGATTTGCGCTGTTTCCTTGATATATTCAATCATCCGCTTATTTTCGTCCATATCCTCGCTTTCCTGGGTATAGTAGGCGATTTTCACAGTAGCACCCATATTGAACTCTCCCTCATCAAGAGGGATGCGCTTAGCAAGGATATTTAATAATGTCGATTTACCAGTTCCGTTCCTACCGATTATGCCAATTCTATCCCCCGGTTTGACAAGCAAATCAAAGTGGTTAAGGATTGCCTTTGCACCATACCGCTTGGATGCATCTTTTAGTTCAAATACCTGCTTACCTAAGCGGCTGCCATTCAAAGAAATATCAAGCTTTTCACCTGACGACTTTCCGCTTGAGAGCTTTTCGTCAAGCTCTTCAAAACGCTGAATCCGCGCCTTTTGTTTCGTCGTCCTCGCTTTTGCCCCGCGCCGGATCCATTCCAGTTCTCTTCTGAACAGGTTCTTTCTTTTTTCAAATGTGGCCGCCTCATTTTCCTCGCGGATCGCTTTTGCCTCCAGAAAAGCGGCATAATTGCCTTTATAGCTGTATAAATTGCCGCCATCAAGCTCAAACATCCTATTGGTAACCCGATCCAAAAAGTAGCGGTCATGGGTGACGAGGAGGATGGAGCCCCTATATCGGCTCAAGTAATCCTCAAGCCACTTAACGCTATCAAAATCAAGGTGGTTTGTCGGTTCATCCAAAATAAGCAAATCGGGTTCAGCGATTAATACCTGTGCTAACGCAACCCGTTTCTTCTGGCCCCCGGACAAACTGCCAACTCTTTGGGTAAAATCTTCAATGCCCAATTTTGTTAAGACCGACTTGGCATTTGTGCTTGCATCCCAGGCGTCCAAAGCATCCATCTGCTTCTGCAGACGGAAAAGTTCATCCTGAAGTTTCACATCATCTGGTGCAGCATTTAGCTCCATAAGTATATTTTCATATTCCCGCATCAGCTTAAGGATTGGCGCATCCCCGTGAAAAACTTGTTCTAGTATTGTCCGGTCCATCTCAAAATCAGGCTGCTGCGATAGGTAAGCAATGGAATAATCTTTACCGGAAATGATTTTTCCTTCATCAGGCACATCCAAACCTGCCACGATTTTTAACAATGAAGATTTTCCGGTTCCATTTACCCCAATCAGCCCGACACGTTCTTTTTCGCCGATGGTAAACGAAATATTAGAAAATAATTGCTTTTCTCCGTATGTTTTTGAAACATTTTCGACTGTCAGCATTTTCATGATTGTTGACCATTCCATTCACGGTAAAATTGTTCTAAAAACGATTGCATCATTAGCTGCCTTGGCTCCGCCATTTGTATTGCCGTCGCGGTATTCAATAAATCTTTTAATTTTAATAATTTTTCATAGAAATGATGGATGCTCGTTGATTTTCCTTTTCGATATTCTTCCTGGCTCATTGTTTCCCTCACCATGATAGTGGGGTCATAGATGGACTGCCCTTTTTTGCCGCCGTAAGCAAATGCTCTTGCAATGCCTATCGCGCCGATGGCATCCAGCCGATCTGCATCCTGAACAATTTCTGCTTCCACCGATGAAAGCTTGCTGCCATGACCGCCTTTATAAGAAATAGAAAAAATAATCTCCCTAATGTGATTTTTTTCAGCTTCTTTTAAGGGGATCGTCTCCATAAAGCTCTCAAGTTTCTGTCTCCCTGCTTCTGCGCTGTAATTCAGCTTTTCATCAGGAATATCATGAAGCAGGGCAGCCATTTCTATGATAAATGGGTCGCCCTGCTGTTCTGCTTTGCTAATATGTATGGCATTCCGTCTGACACGGTCCACATGGAACCAGTCATGACCGGTTGAATCCTCACCTAATTGATTGCGGACAAATTCTTCCGTCTGCTCTATAATTTTGTCTATCAAATTTAGCACCTGCCTTTATCCTTGCTATTTTAACACGAATATCAGCCAAACAAGAAAAAATAACCCCGAAAAAGCGAGGTTATCTTTTTTATTTTAATCCATTAAACCAGCTGATGCCGAGTGTATTTTCCCCTGCATGGACACCGATGACGGCCCCTAATGGTGCATCAAGCACATTCAGTTCCGGATACCGTGTTTGAATTTCCTGCCGCCAATCAATTGTATGGTCTTTATGCAGACCATACAATAAATACACTTCTTTAAAGCGATGCTTTTCATAAGCCTGTTTAAAATATTCGAGAATTTTATCCTTGGCCTTTTTTTCGCTGCGGACTTTTTCCTTCACATATAAAGCTCCGTTATCGAATGAAATCACAGGCTTTACATTTAACATGCTCCCTAAAAAGAATTGCACGCCCGACATTCTGCCGCCGCGATGAAGCTGCTCGAGACTTCCAACCAATACGTATGTCTCGTTTGTATCTCTAATCTCTTCCATTTGTTTGATGACGTGTTCCAGATTATGACCTTCCGCCAATAATTCCATTCCTTTTTTCATCAATGCCGACATTGGCAGAGTAAGAATGTTTGAATCAAAAATTGTTACTGAGATATCCACCAGCTTTGCGGCCTGCTCACTGGAAGAAACTGTACCGCTCAGCTTCCCGGAAAGATGGACAGCGACAATTTGATCATAATCTTTAGAAAGCCTTTCGAACACTTCCTGAAAAGCCCCCACTGAAGGCTGGGATGTCTTTGGAGGGCTTTTAAGGTGCTTTAACCTCTCAAACAATTCATGTGAAGTCAAGTCAATCCCATCTGCAAATACCTCTCCGTCAAGAATAACGGACAATGGAACACTATATATATCAGGATGTTTTTTTAATTCTTCATCTAAATAAGCAGTGCTATCAGTCACCCATGCCGTTTTAACCACGGTCATCTCCCCTTGCTGGAATTTTAGTACCTACTACTAATAGTAACTGTAATTCCGAATATTGTAAATATTTATAACGCCTAAAACAAACAAACCGGCAAAATGCCGGCTTGTCATTAGCTAAGTAGTGCTTCGATATCTTTGGCAATTTCACTTGGCTTTACAGTCGGTGCAAACCGTTTTACAACGTTTCCCTTTTGGTCAACAAGAAATTTCGTGAAGTTCCACTTGACTGTATTAAATCCCAAGATTCCCGGTGTCTGCTTTCTAATATAGACGAACAGCGGGTTAGCGTATACGCCATTTACATCGACCTTTGCAAACATCGGAAAGGTGACGCCGTAATTTAATTCGCAAAAGGATTTAATATCCGCTTCCGTCCCAGGCTCCTGACTCATAAACTGATTGCAAGGAAAACCCAGAACCGAAAAACCTTTTTCTTTATACGCTTCATAAAGTCCTTGAAGCTCCCGATACTGAGGTGTAAAACCGCAGTTGCTGGCAGTGTTGACAATGAGCAGAACCTTCCCATCAAATTGCTTCAGTGATATTTCCTCTCCATCTATGGCTTTTGCCTTAAACTGATAAATCGACATCCAAGTCTCCCCCTTTAGCTGCCACTTCCGTATTCCTCAAGTTGTTGCAATGTAGCAATCATAAATTCCATCATCTCAGCAAAGTCCTCCATTTGCTCCTCTTTGACAATTCTCTCAAAGTCAATGGAAATGATAAGGCTGATATTTTTTGACTTTTCTAAAGGGTTATATTCAACAGACTGGGAGATTTTCCTTGTTTCCCCCCAAATATTTTGGAAAATTTTATATAATCCATAAAAATCCCTTTGGTTTTCAGGGAGTTCAAGTGAAAATTGCAGCTTCACATAGCACCCGGCATTCTGCTCTGAAAGTGACTCTTGGAGGAGTTCCGCTGCTAAGTTGTTTAGCTTTGCTTCTAATTCCATTTTCGCATGAATCGGAAGCCTGCTTTCCCTTAAAACAAAGCTGATCGTAAACAATCGGGACATTTTCGCCAGATTAAGCCAATCATTGCGATCGGTTACAAGGATTTCCCCGCTCATATCCAAATCATAAAGGGCGCCTTCGATAACGACCTTCATGTTATCAAAGGCTGTTGGATCAAACATACTACGCTTCGACTCCTTTAGAATAGGCCTACCGCATTCCCATTTTCATCTACATCCATATTCAAGGCCGACGGTTTTTTCGGCAGGCCTGGCATCGTCATAACCTCACCTGTTAAAGCAACGATAAATCCTGCACCTATTGATGGTTTGAATTCCCTTACCGTAACGGTAAAATCTGATGGTCTACCAAGCTTTGACGGATCGTCCGATAGGGAATACTGCGTTTTCGCCATACAAACAGCTAAGTAGGACCAGCCATTTTTTTCAAAATCCTGCATTTGTTTTTTTGCTTTTGGCGAAAACTCGACATCTTTGCCGCCGTAAACCTTTTGGACAATGGTTCTTATCTTCGTATCAATCGGGTCTGCCATGTCATATAAAGGGTGGAAATTGTTCTTTTCCTTACTGATAACAGATAAAAGGGTCTCAGCCAGTTCGATTCCGCCTTCGCCTCCCTTTTCCCAAACCTCTGTCAAAGCGGCGGAGACGTTTTCCCGTTTGCACCATTCCAATAGTGTCTGAATTTCAAGGTCAGTATCTGTGATAAATTTATTTACGGCGACAACAACTGGCAGCCCAAAGCCTTTAATCGTTTCTATATGTTTTTGCAAATTGGCAAAGCCAAGTGTTAGCGCCGGGATATTTTCCTCTGCTAAATCCTGCTTCGCCACACCGCCATGCATTTTTAAAGCCCGAATGGTAGCGACAATGACAACAGCCTCAGGTTTAATCCCGGCTATTCTCGATTTGATATGTAAAAACTTTTCCGCTCCCAAATCGGCCCCAAAACCCGCTTCCGTGACCACGTAATCTGCTAATTTTGATGCAGTCAGTGTCGCAATCACACTGTTACAGCCATGTGCGATATTCGCAAAAGGACCGCCATGGACCAGGGCCGGCGTATGTTCAATCGTTTGGACAAGGTTTGGTTTTACCGCATCTTTTAATAATAAAGTCAATGCCCCTGAAACCCCTAAATCACCCACCGTTACCGGTTCCTTATTGTAATTGTAGGCGACTACAATTCTCGCTAACCGTGATTTCAAGTCTTTTATATCTGTTGCTAAACATAATACTGCCATGATTTCAGACGCAACAGTGATGTCAAAGCCATCCTCCCTTGGCATCCCCTGAAGCGGTCCGCCAAGTCCTACAACAACCTTCCGGAGGGCACGGTCATTTAAATCTACCGCCCGTTTCCAAACAATTCTGCGCGGATCGATATTGAGCTCATTCCCTTGCTGAAGGTGGTTATCAATAAACGCAGCAAGGGCGTTGTTTGCCGTCGTTATTGCATGAAGGTCGCCGGTAAAATGCAAGTTTATATCCTCCATTGGGAGAACTTGTGCATAGCCTCCTCCGGCAGCCCCTCCCTTTATGCCCATCGTCGGACCCAAGGACGGTTCCCGTATCGCAATCATTGCTTTTTTGCCAATGCGGTTAAAAGCATCTCCCAATCCAACAGTGACCGTCGATTTCCCTTCTCCGGCAGGGGTTGGACTAATCGCAGTTACGAGAATAATTTTCCCGCTTTCTTTTGTTTTTAATTTGGCCAGTGCATCGGTGGAAAGCTTTGCTTTATATTTGCCAAACAGTTCAAGATCATCTTCTTCAAGCCCAAGCCTATTTGCAACATCTACAATCGGCAGCATTTTTGAGCCTTGAGCAATTTCAATGTCCGATTTTACACGAATCTCCATTGCCAATTCAATCCCCCGCATTCTTTATATTTAATGAGTAACTACCTTTAAATTGTATCAAAAAGAAGTTTTCATTCCGACAGATAATTATGAACAAATTATTATCTTTTCTGAATTTAGAATAATGTTTATAATAGAATTATCAAATTTTAAAAATATTCATTGATTTCTTTTACTAACCATTGTATTAATGAATATAACTTTTTTAATTATAAAGGGGATGGTCACTTGCCTATTAACATTCCGAAACTTCTTCCAGCCCGGGAAGTTTTAGACCAGGAAAACATTTTTATCATGGACGATGAGCGGGCGACGAGCCAAGATATCCGGCCATTAAAAATTTTAATCTTAAATTTAATGCCAGAAAAAGAAAAAGCGGAAACGCAGCTGTTAAGGCTATTGGGAAACTCTCCGCTGCAGGTTAATGTGAAATTTTTAAAAACATCCTCGTATGAATCCACCCATACGAGCAAGCAGCATTTAGAGATGTTTTACACAACCTTCTCTGAAGTCAAGAATCAAAAGTTTGATGGGATGATTATTACCGGTGCGCCTGTCGAGTTATTAGAATTCGAACAGGTTAAATATTGGTCGGAATTAACCGAAATCATGGATTGGACCAAAACTAATATTACCTCGACACTACATATTTGCTGGGGAGCACAAGCCGCACTTTTCCATCATTATGGAATTGGAAAATTCGAGCTTACACGGAAATGCTCCGGCATTTATTCCCATCGAATTTTTGAACAAAATGATATTTTATTACGGGGCTTTGATGATCAATTCTATGCGCCGCACTCACGCTATACGGATGTTTCAATTGAAGCCATCAAAAGCAACCCTCAGTTAAAATTATTAGCTGCTTCCGAGGATGCCGGCGCATTACTAATCGCCTCAACAGACCGAAAGCATGTCATGATAACTGGTCATTTAGAATATGAATCTGATACATTAGCACAGGAATATGACAGAGACTTATCTAGGGGCCTCGAAATTCACATGCCGGAAAACTATTTTCCAAATAACGACCCGACCCAGCCGCCAATCAATCGCTGGCGCTCTCATGGCCATTTGTTCTTTTCCAACTGGCTCAATTATTATGTGTATCAGGAAACCCCATATTTTTGGGGATAAAGCATCGGGATTTCCCGATGTTTTTTTTTTGATTGTTATGACCAAAATAGAGGTGGAAAAGGAGGGATATAGAATAGAATCCATTGTCGGACTTCACCGCAATCATTTTGGGGAAATTATTAGTTTTATTACCTCTGAGGGGCGTGTAATATCATATCGGAAAGCATTACTCGAAGCAGAGAGCGGATTACTAGCAGGCATACAAATGCAGGAGGATGGAAACGGAAATGCCTATTTAAGCCCTGCTGAGGAAGAAAGCTTTGACCATTATCCGAACCTATTTTAAATGAAAACTCGTCGATTGGCGAGTCCGATAGGACGGTTCATGAGACGTAGTTGAATTTATATTTCCTATTAGCTAAAAGAGGCAGTCAGTTGACCGCCTCTTCTTTCATTATTCATTCTCATTTATTTTCTGAATTTCTCTTAAGGCGTCTATCCGTTTTTCGTCTTCTTCAAAAAACTGGACCAAATCACCGATCCGGTCAATGGAATCCCAGCTCAAATGATGCTCAATTCCCTCTACATCCTTGTAGATGTTCTCTTCTTTTACGCCTATGATTTTAAGGAACTGCTCTAGCAAATCATGTCGGAAAACAAGCCGCTTGCCTATTTTATTCCCTTTTACTGTTAAGCTGAAGCCTCTATATTTTTCATATACCAAATAGTCATCTTTATCGAGTTTTTGAACCATCTTTGTAACTGAGGAGGGATGGACGGACAATGCTTCGGCAATATCGGATACCCTGGCATATCCTTTTTCTTCTATCAAATTATAAATTTGTTCAATATAATCTTCCATACTGGGTGTTGGCATCCGATACCCTCCATTAAACAGAATCAACTTAAAGTTTACTATAGAAAAATAAGGGTGACAAGGTTGATTATCACATTAACGTTCAGCGAACTTTAGATGGTTGCGTTTCAAATAAAAACTTCACCCTATTTTCCTGCTCATCTAAATACAGCCTGGCATTAAAGGTTTTCTCGTTACTGCTAAAGCCTTCAATGACCTCGGTTTTTCCTTCTGTCAAAAGCAGCTTAATATTTTTCTGCGTTATATTTTTCCCTAGAATTTTTTTTGAAATCGTAAAGTTACATTTATTTTTTTGATAGTTTGAACAGCCATAAAAACTTCCCTTGTCGACAATCGAACCATCACATTTCTTACAGGTTCCAAGCTTTGTAGGGGCTTTTTTGGACGCTCGCTTACCTGGAGTGAAATTTTCGGTTAGTTCCTCAGAAAACGTCCAATTGGCCGCTTGACCGACTCCAGTTGTAATTAAATGGTGAACCATCTTTTTTGTGTGCTCCATAAATTGTTTTGGGGAGGCTGCTCCCTCAGAAATTTCCTTTAGCTTTTGCTCCCATTTTGCTGTCATTTCCGGCGAAGCAAGAATTTCCTTGCCAATCGCCTCAATAAGGATTTTAGCCTTGGCAGTTGCATAAACCATATTTTTTCTAACTTCGATATAAGCCCGATCTTTTAGCATGGTGATAATGCCTGCTCTCGTTGCTTCTGTTCCAAGCCCTTCCGTCTTGGTCAGGATTTTCTCCAGTTCTTTATCTTCAATATGCTTTCCGGCTGACTTCATTAGCGTTATTAGCTGACCTTCGGTATATCGCTTTGGAGGCTGTGTCTGGCTTTCTTTCACGTCCACCTTGACTGTTTTGCCCTGCTCTCCTTTTGCCAGAAGCGGCAGTGACGGCTCGTCATCCTGATCCTTATGATTGATGACCTTCCTAAAGCCCTCTTCAATTTGCACTTTTCCCTTCGAGACAAACTTTGCCCGTCCATCTACCATAGTAATCACGGTCGTATATTCAAAAACGGCCTTGTGATAATGGGCGGCAATTAAACTCCTAACCACCAAATCATATAGTTTTTGTTCATCGGCGCTAAGCTTTTCAATATTCGGTATTTGTTCTGTCGGGATGATTGCATAGTGGTCGGTCACTTTTTTCTCGTTTACATATCTTTTATTCTCCGCTATTGAATCAACAGGCAATGGGAAAAAACCTTGATAGTCTTTTAGATGGCTTATTTTATTTAGAATATCGGGGAAATTGGCTGCTTCCTCTTTCGTCACATAACGAGAATCAGAACGAGGGTAAGATACGTATCCTTTTTGGTAAAGCTGCTGCAGAACATCCAAAGTCTTTTTCGGTGAAAATTTATAACGTTTATTGGCATCAGCTTGCAATGCGGATAAGTTATAGAGAAGCGGCGGTAAAAATTCTTTCCGCTCACATTGAACATCGTCGACTTCCGCGTTCTTCCCACGGCAAAATGCTGCTACCTTTTCTGCCATCTCCTTGGTGTTAACACGAGTTTCACCATCGTTTTGCCATTTGCCCATGTACTTTTTATCATTAATTAAAAATTGTGCCATGACTTCCCAAAACGGTTCAGATTTAAAATTTTCAATCTCTAACTCCCGCTTTACAATCAATGCTAGCGTAGGAGTTTGTACTCTGCCGACTGAAAAAACATCTGAAAAGCCCTGTTTCTGAAGGAGGAGGCTGTACAGCCTTGAAGCATTCATTCCCACTACCCAGTCTGCACAGGCCCGGGTATAGGCTTCAAAATAAAGATTTCGGGTGTCTGTTTCTTCCAGCAGCTTTTTAAAGCCTTCCCGAATAGAATTAGGGGTTAGCGAAGAAATCCACAGCCTTTTCATTGGCTTACGACAATTTGTCAGTCTTAAAATATTGCGGATAATTAGTTCCCCTTCCCTTCCTGCGTCACCGGCATGGATAATTTCGGTCACTTGCGGGTCGGATACTAATTTTTTTATCACAGCAAATTGCTTCGCTTTATCCTTCGTTACTTCATAATTAAATTGCTCTGGCATAATCGGCAGATTCGTTAAGGACCACTTCTTCCATTCCGGTTGATATTTCTCCGGCTGAACCAGTTGACAAATATGCCCAATGGCCCATGTAACATAGCCTCCATCAGGAAAAAGCTCGTTTGGAAAAATTTCAATAAAACCATTTTGTCTTTTATGTTTAAAGATGGATGCCAGGGTAGAGCCTTGATCAGGTTTTTCGGCAATGATTAGTTTCATCATAATTACTCCCTTTTTAATAACATCTCCTCTCTCATTTTACCTTTTAAAATTATTTTCGTATAGCGGCTATGGAAGCAATCAAATAATTCCCTTATAAAACGCAATTTCAATTTTTCTGAAGCATAAAGGAGGCGGAATTTTGGATTAATTTACAATATATTTCGCTCCCACTACAAAAACCTTAGGAACTATTGCGGAATGCTTTTATGGTCCCGGGAGCTCGTTTCCTCGCGGTTTCTGCTCATTACAAAATTAGATATTAAAAGGCTAAAATTTAATGTCTCCAGTATTCTCCTGCCCTCACCTCAATTGGACAAGTGAATATTATAAATGTAAATTACCGGAAATTGTAAATTTTTATAAAAAAGGAGGAATATCTATTACATGGTTGACTCTTTGAATTCAACAGGGTCGGTTAAGCTCCCATATTTGGATGGATCGGAGTCGACGATATTAAACCGACCTTCAGCACTTGATTTTGCGAGAGATTTATTAGATTACGATGTCATTTCATTTGATGTTTTTGACACTTTGTTATTGAGACCGTTTGCAGAGCCTCATTATTTATTTATGGTAGTGGGAGACAAGCTTAACAGTGTGAATTTTATGTCTATACGGATGAAAGCGGAAAAGGAAGCGCGTGATCGTGCGGAGGTTAAGAAGGGAAACAGGGAAGTATCAATATACGATATATATGAATTTATTGAGCAAAAAACAGGTATAGAGCGACAGTATGGAGTTCAGGCAGAATGGCAAACAGAATTAGAGTTTTGTATCGCCAATCCCTATATGAAAGATGTTTATGAAATACTTAAATCACAAAACAAGAAAATAATTGCAATTTCAGATAGCTATTTAACAAAGGCGATGATTGTACAGATATTGGAAAAGGCGGGATTTAGCGGATTTTTTGATGTTTTTGTTTCCTGTGAAAACAATGGCAGTAAACAAGATCATCAATTATTCAATATAGCACTGCAAAAATTAGGCAAGGATATCCGGATGGTACATGTCGGGGAAAATATCGAGTCAGATATAAAAAGTGCTCAGGAACTAGGATTAGCAGCAAGATATTACCATAATGTTCATGAAACAGGAAATCAATATCGTGCAGACGGTATGTCTGAGTTGATTGGTTCCACCTACGGCGGGATTGTGAATATGCATTTGCATAATGGAAGTAAGCAGTACACACCATATTATGAATATGGTTTTATTTACGGTGGTTTGTATATATTGGGCTACTGTAAATGGATTCGTGATTATGCAAAACAGAATAATATTGATAAAATTTTGTTCCTTTCAAGAGATGGGGATATTTATCATAAAGTATTTAATTTTCTAAATTCAAATATAGATAATGAATATGTTTACTGGTCTCGAATTGCCAATATGAAATATACGATTGAAAAAAATCGCTATGACTTTTTGAATCGAATGGTAAAACATAAGGCAAGTGGTATTTTAAAAATTACAATAAAATGCCTATTAGAATCTTTGGATTTAGGGGAAATGGCAGGTTTGTTATCTTATTATCAACTAAAAGAAGATGACCTGATTCATAAAGACAATGTTAAAATCATTCAATCATTTTTTGTGGAAAATTGGCAGTTTGTTGTGAAAAAATTATCTGAAGACGATGAAATAGTGAAAGAGTATTTTCAAAACCTCATTCAGGGATGTAAAAAGGTTGCAGTAGTGGATGTTGGCTGGATTGGGTCCGGTGGTGCAGGAATAAAATATTTAATTGAAGATAAATGGAAATTGAATTGTGAAGTCCACAGCTTAGTAGCAGGTTGTCGACACTCTAACTACACGGGTAATCTAAGTCAAATAATGAAAAAAGAAATAGAAGTTTACATTTTTTCTAGAATGTATAACAGAAATTTATACGATATCCACTCAAGCACTAAACATCTTAACATCTATTTTGAGTTATTTACTCAGGCTTGCTATCCTTCATTTTCGGGCTTTAAGAAAACCGAAGATGGGTATAAATTAACATTTGACGTACCGGAAGTAGAAAACTATAAAATTATAAAGCAAATTCATAATGGGATATTTGATTTTGTTAAATTGTATATAAAAACATTCGCAAATTATGAGTATCTATTTAATATTTCTGGTTACGATGCGTATATGCCATTTAGAATGATAATAAAAGATCTTCGTTTTATAAGGAAATACTTTGGTGAATTGAGTTTTTCTAGAGGTGTGATTGCAGATACTGAAAATCAAACCTTTGAAACACTAACTGAGCTAATGGATCAGGCAGGACAATAGAAGACAAATATAGGAGTTTATAGAGGTAGGTGCATGATTATATCAAGTTCAGAACTGGATAGTAGTTGCGATGAAAATCGGCTTGGATTTTTTGGCGCTGATCAAAAGATTCAAATCAACGAAAATTCCACACTCCTTTTAACATCAGATTTTTCAAATTTAAAGATTATGGCTTTTGAAGAACACAAAAAAATATTGCAACTAGTTGTTGATTATTTCGTACCGGAATCAAGTCTGGTAATAACACCGCATCCCGATGATCTTATGTACTATGATTATCTATTTCCTCAAGCAACTGTTATAAAAAAGAAAATTCCATCCGAGTTACTCCCCTTTGTTTTTAGCAGAAAACCAAAAACAATAATAACTTTAACACCCACTAAAATCTGGAACTTAACTGGATTTTTTGAAAATTGCTTACTGTTTTCCACCGATTATGTTAATAATTTTACGATTACACATCAATATTACTGTGCACTAAAAATAATTAACGAATTGTTCAAAAATTATGAACTTTTTGAAATGAATACAGATAAACTGCTGCTGGAAAATTTATTAAACATTTCCGGAAATCAATTAGGCAGCATCGTTAAGAGCTGCAAGAATTTAAGTCAAATTCCTGCTAAAAGTGTTGTTCTAATTGATGATTTTAATAATGAAATATTGCCCAATGCTAAAGAAATCGTAAATTTTTTTAAATCAACAGATAAGGAATCTATCATAATTTTTCTAAATTCGAATAAGGAATATCTGTTCTATGATTACCCTGACAAAGAAATTTTAGAGTATTTAATCCCGGTTGAAATACTGCGATTCAGCACTGTTGATGAAACTGACCTCGAGGCAAAAACAATTTTTGTTTGTACAAAAAGGAAGGATCAAAGGAAAATGATAAAGGACCAATCATTTGAAAAAACACTAAAAAGTTCAAAAGAAATCATAAAAGTAAAGGCAATGTCAGAGGAACAGTTAAGAATAAAAATTTTAGAAGGCATTTTAGAGGCGACTGAAAAAAGGCTGGAGCATTATATCAAGTTGGAATCGGAACTTAGAAAAAAGTTGAATATAAGAATGACAGAATGAAAGGAAAAGCCTGATTACCAGTATTCTTCGTCTCATCATTATAAAAGGGGGCTGTCTAAAGCCCCTGGCTATATTTTCTTAAATGGTTTTATTGAAGATTCCTCGGTGTACCAATTCTCTTCAGGAATAATATTCGATACAGTTAAAATAAGTGAAGGAATTCGTTCAACGTCAAAAACAATGGCGCCTATTATCTTCGTAAACATAATAAAGGCAGTGCCATGTGAAAATTTGCCCAACTCTTCCCCAATATGCAGGAGAGACATCATGATCACCTGTTTTTCAGCGTCTTCTATCGCAACCGTCGGAGAGAACCGTAATATCCATTCCTCGCCCTCAATTGAAAATCGAAACACTCACATCCCCACCCCAGCATGGAAAAGTTATTAGTTTAACATATTGAGGAAAGGATGTTTTTATGTCCATTAGCCAAAAAATTTGGCAGGTTTTCTTTCGTTAAAAAACGTTTAGATTTTTGAGGAAAAACCTTCCGCCCTTTCTTGACTGTCCATATTTGTTATTGTATATTTAAAGCATCATGAAATCGAATACATTTGCTTATGGCATGTTTTTGTTCCATGATAATATTTATTCTTTGGCACCATGTATGAGGGTGTCCTGAAAGGCTTAGGAGGAAGAAGTACATGCAAAATGGTAAAGTAAAATGGTTCAACAACGAAAAGGGCTTCGGATTTATCGAAGTTGAAGGCGGCGACGATGTATTCGTACACTTCAGCGCTATCCAAGGCGACGGCTATAAATCTTTAGAAGAAGGCCAAGAAGTTTCTTTCGAAATCGTTGAAGGAAACCGCGGACCTCAAGCTGCTAACGTTGTTAAATTATAATCAATCATAAATGTTGAAAGGCTGACAGTATTGTCAGCCTTTTTTACGTCAGCTTTTTTCCATATTCCTGAATTTTTTGCCCGACGGTACATTGTGAAATACAAAACCGGTGGGCAGTTCTCCGGCCCCCTTCCCTTTTTAATTGCCGATGTACAAAACAACCTTCACAGTATTCATTCAGCAAATGTTCCACTTGAGTAAAAAGCGCTTTTCTGGCTGATTCTTTCACAAAGATAAGACACCCCGCTCCATTAAAGAATAATCGTTTTCGCAAAGATATTTTTCCCTTCCAACGCCTGGGTTGCAAGCTTATCAGCTTCTTTATTGTCATTTCGTGGGATAGCTGTGTATTTTGGATAAATGCCAAGTTGTTTAATTTTTTCCTCAATCCGGTCCAGCCAACGGTTCAAGTTTTCTTCATAACAAGGCCATTCACCCTCCAGCTGTTTTAAAACGACCTGGGAGTCACCTTTAAATTCGCATGATTGATGCTGCACACCGAGATCTTCCAAAATATTGAGGGCAAAATAAAAAGCGGCATATTCTGCCTCGTTGTTTGTATCCATTTCATCAAAAAGTTCATTGGCGCGAATACGGTATTTCTTTTTTCCCTGCTGAAAAAAGATAACTGCGCCAAGACCAGCCTGATTGGTTTCCTTGTGAAATCCGCCATCAAAATAAACGGTTATTTCTTGAGGTTCCTCTTCTATTTCTGTCAACAGCTTTTTCATTTCCTTTAGAATCCAAGATGTCCCTTTTTCATCATAAAAATACAGGTCGATCGCTTTCCCCGATCGCTCGAGCTCTTCCCCAAGCTGGACAGCTGTTTCAGCGGAAGCCCATTCGGAATTACATTTCACTTTTTCATTACTTTTTAATTTATGCACCCATTCAAGCTTATATTTCACTGATATTCAACCTTTCTAATTGATTATTATGGTGAATAATGTATCCATCTATATAAATTCATTTATATCATACCCAGAAGCGTCATAGAAAATATTTTCCTGCAACGTATAGGTAATATATGATAAACTTTCAGTTAGGTTATGATGGGGGAATTTTGAAAACGGAGGCACTAGCACCATGAAAAAACCACTGTTCGCAGATTTAAGCCTAATTTTAGTGACAATGATTTGGGGAATGACATTTGTTTTAGTGCAAAATGCGATAGATTTTTTGGAACCATTTGCGTTTAATGGAATACGCTTCTTTATTGCCGCAGTTTTGCTCATTTTCGCTTTAATCCTATTTGAAAGAAAGCAGCTTAAACAAATAAATATAAAATTAATTATTTCCGGAGTTTTTATTGGATTTTGGCTCTATTTGGGTTATGTTACGCAAACAATCGGCCTTTTGTATACAACATCTTCGAAAGCCGGTTTTATCACAGGACTTAGTGTTGTTCTGGTCCCTTTATTTTCGATGTTTTTAATGAAACAAATTCCAGGTAAAAACGCGATTTTTGGTGTTCTTACAGCGACTGTTGGTTTGTTTCTGCTGACCATGACGGATATATCGGCATTAAATATTGGGGATGGATTTGTTTTTGTTTGTGCCATCAGCTTTGCGATGCATATTATTTTAACAGGAAAATTCTCAAGCAGATATCCGACTTTACTTTTGACCGTTATCCAAATCTCAACTGTTGCTATTCTTTCCACTATTTCTTCTTTCATTTTTGAAGATTGGCGGAAGTCATTTCGGGCTGACATTTTATTATCACAAGATGTTTTAATCGCTTTAGTAATTACCAGTATTTTTGCAACAGCAATTGCTTTCTTTATTCAAACAAACTTTCAAAAGTATACGTCTGCAACAAGGGTTGCCCTTATATTTGCCTTGGAGCCGGTTTTTGCAGCCATAACGGGCTATTTTTGGGCTCAGGAACGTTTATCCTCCAGCGCTTTTATTGGTTGCATCCTTATTTTTATGGGAATGATTTTCGCTGAACTGCCGGCCAAGAAAATCTTCATATTGAGAAAAAACAAGAGTATCGGAAGCTAAATGAAAACTCGCCGATTGGCGAGTCCGATAGGACGGTTCATGAGGCGTAGTTGAATTTATACTTTCCTATTAGCGAAAAAAGGGGCTGACTTTAATGGTCAGCCTCCTTTTTTAGATTGCCAACAATTCGTGATTTTTCACAAAACTGATGGCGTCTTTTCTGTTGTTTATTTGATTTTGGATAAAGGTTTCCAGTAAGGAAACATAAAAGCTGCCATCAAAGCTTTTCTGTGCTTTTAAGGTCAGTTCAATTGCTGTATTAATTATCTCATCGGAAGCATTTGTATAGTGTTTCCCGAAGTAAATAAAGCCGACTGCATCCTCTTGAAATTGGAAGCCTTTTCCCTTCAAGTAATGCAAATATTCCTCAACCGTCCGCACTGATGATCCAACCCTCTCCCATAAATCTAGAAATATCCCCTTTAAAATCTTAGCTTAAATTTCGACATTTTTCTATCTTTTTCTGTGTATTTATGACCAATTATCCCGACCAATACTCCTAAAAGCGCGCCGCCCAGCACTTCCTCGGGCTGATGGCCCAGGACTTCCTTCAGCTTTGTTGGCGGCTTTTCTTTAAACTCTACACTTTCTTTTTCATTGATTTTGTCAATTAATTCATTCATGGAATTTACTCTTAACGTCAGTTCACCCGTTTGCCTTCGGACTCCTTGGGCATCATACATAACGATTAAGCCGTAGATAAGGGACAAAGCAAAATCAATAGTCGGCAATCCCCTTTTTAATCCGATATAGGTGGTTAAAGTAGCGACTCCTGCAGAATGGGAGCTTGGCATTCCACCTGTTCCAAAAAAGACATCCGGCCGCCATTCCTTCTTTTTGAAATAATGAATCGGAATTTTCATCCCCTGGGCGAGTCCAATGCTTAAAAGTGCTAAATAAACAGCCTTGTTCATTTGATCACCTCTACCTTTATTGTGAAGAAAGATGAGTTTAATTATTCCGGATGGAGATACTAAAAAAGTGGAGGTGACTTGTATGACCAAAAAGGTAAGCAATAACCGCGGCGCTAAAGCACCTGGGGTAAATCCACAAGGATATGGCCAGGATGCCGAGTTTGCTGAAGAGCCAAAAAGCAAACTGGAAAATAGAGCAAAGAAATCAAATACAAAAATATAAAATGGCAAAAAGTGGAAAAAGACTGTCCATCGGCAGCCTTTTTCCATCATAATTGGTAAAGAAAAAAAGGTTGTCTCAACATGAGACAACCAGAATCATTAGGAAATATGCGCTTCCTCCTGAGGGAAAAGCCTGCCAAGGCCGCGAAGCTCCAATTCCATTAATTTATTTTCCGCCTTTTCTTTCTCGATTTTAAGGCTGGCACTTTCCAGACTGCAATTTACCGGAACATCACATTTGATTTCCGCCAGTTTTCTGGACAGGTGAAGCATGTCCAAATCCTGCTCAATTTTTATTTTTTGCGATTTTGACAGTTTGTCCAAATTGGAGATAATTCCTTCAACATGTTCAAACTCTTGTAATAGTTTCAGAGCTGTTTTTTCACCGATTCCTTTGACACCAGGGTAATTGTCGCTAGTATCACCCATTAATGCCTTTAGGTCGATCATTTGTCTAGGTGTAATACCTTTCTCTTCCTTAAAGGTCTGGGGTGTATGGACCAAGTAATTTCCATAACCTTTTTTCATTAAAATGACCGAAATTCTGTCATCAAGCAACTGAAGAATGTCCTGATCGCCGGTCAAGATGGATACATGGGCTTCTTCCTTCGCATGATTAGCAATAGTACCGATACAATCATCCGCCTCAAACCCTGCCAAACCAATATTGGGGATATCGAATGACTCGACCACTTCTTTAACAAGGTCAAACTGCGGAATTAATTCAACCGGTGCTTCGCCGCGATTTCCTTTATAGTCAGGAAAAAGTTCTGTTCGGAAGGTTTTGCTGCCCATATCCCAGCACACGGCAAGATGGGTTGGCTTAAAGGCCGAAACGGCTGTGAACATATGCTTCACAAAACCATGAATCCCATTTGTCGGGATCCCTTTTGAATTTATCATAAATTGCCCTGATACGGCCGTTGCGTAAAAAGCGCGGAACAACAGGGCCATTCCATCGACAAGCATAAGCGAAGGCTTTTGATTCGTCATAAAATTGAACCTCCTATGGATGTTTTTTTACAACACGTTTTCCATTATAACATAGGTATGGTTCAAATTTTAATCGACTTTATTTTCCTGATAGGAAATCCAGTCGCTGAAACTGCCGGCATAGAGCTTGACCTTATGAAATCCTGCTTCCTTTAAGGCCAGGAAGTTGGGGGTTGCTGTTATTCCGGAACCGCAATAAACAATAATTTCCTGTTCAGGATTCACGTCAGAAAACCGCTGCTTCTGTTCCTCGACGGATTTGTATTCGCCTCCTGCAAATCCTTCCGTATATGGCTTATTGATGGCCCCCGGAATATGCCCTGCCTTCTTATCAATCGGCTCGACAATACCTAAATAGCGTTTTTCTTCACGGGAATCAATCAGAACTATGTTTTCCTTTTTTCCTGCTGCAGCCTCTTTCACTTCGTCGACGGATGCCAATAATTCTGGTTTTAATTGGTGCTGAAATTGAGCTTTAGTGAATGTTGGAATACTTGCTGAGATTGGCAGTCCAGCCTCTGCCCACTGCCTAAATCCGCCATTTAGAACATATGCTTTTTCGTGTCCAAGGTACTTCAAGAGCCACCAAAAACGTCCGGCGAATGCGCCTTCTCCCTGATCATAGGCCACGACTGTTGTCGTCTCATCAATCCCTGCCTCCTCAAGCTTGCTTACTAATTCCTGCAAGTCAGGCAATGGGTGGCGTCCGCCATGAATTTGAACAGGGCTTGATAAATCCTTTTCCAGATCGAAAAAAACAGCACCCGGCAAATGTCCTTCTAAATATTCCTGTTTTCCCTTCTGTGGGTCAGCCAAGGAAAATCGGCAATCCACAATTCTGACTGTGTCGATGTCTAAATTTTGTTCCAACCATTCCTTCGCAACAATATTTTTCATTGGGATTCTCCCCCGCTTCTCCTAATTTTCAAGCCGCTTTAGTATATCTGTTAAAATTTCGGTTGAAACTCCGCCTTCTAATGCTGCCAATAAACTTAAATAAAAATCATCGGTCTGATCCTTCATTTGCGCTAAAAGAAGCTTGAATTCATTGTTTAGATTCCTTGCATAATGGTCTTTTAAGCGACTGCCTTGAATTTGCAAATAGTCATCCGCTGGCCCACTTAATACCTGATTAAGTTCATCGCTCATCCATTTCTTTTCATTTTTCTCAAAGAAGGACCTTGGATTTTTAAAATAAGATTTTGCTTTTGCAAAAGCTTGCTGTTCCATGGTTTCAAACGCTATTGGAAAGTCTATTTCTTCTGCTGTTCCTTTTTCATATGGTGAAAAGGACAGGTCTTGATTGACGTCAAGAAGTATCCGAATTTGTGCCGCCTGATAATCCCGAAGCAGTTTTTCCATAAACCGCTCGATTCGAACCGTTGTAGCTCTCATTTCCTGAGCAAAATCAAAACCTAAGCTTTCCAAAAATTCATCAAGTGCCATTTGCAGCGCCTTCTTTAAGTTGCGGCCATCGTCCCTTAAGGTTGAAGGATTGAAGGCCTCTTTAAAGAAATCGCTAAACCGTAAGAAAACCCGTTGCTTAATATAATAAATTAATTCCTCAGCCTCTTGGAACAGGCGGTTTTCCATTGATTCGACCGTTTGTTTTGCAAACAGCTCTTGAATCATATTCTTCTGTCCTTCAATATCACGGCGTTTTTGTTCTTTAACGGTCTTGTCCTCCAGCGAGCTCTTGATAAGCCGCTCTACTAATTCATGGACACGGTTCAATTCATTCTGTGCCGCTGAAATCGCCATTTCCGTTAAATCATTTGAAATAAAGTGATAAAAACTATTTTCAAACTGGCTCATCCCTGACCTGGAAACCGCTACTGAGTCTATTTTTTCCTTTAAGGCTTCAAGGCTTGATAAAGGATATAGATGCGGATTCCGGATTCCATACTTCACCAGCTGCTCTGAAACATAGTCAACAACTGCTTCCTTTTCCTCTTCATCTTCGGCGAGGTCAATCGCATTTATAATAAAGAACATTTTGTCCATTTGGAACGATTCCTTTACCCGTCCCAATTGGATTAAAAATTCCCGGTCAGCTTTTGAAAAAGCATGGTTATAATAAGTGACAAATAAAATGGCATCTGAATTTTTGATATAGTCAAAGGCTACTCCTGTATGGCGGGCATTGATGGAGTCCGCCCCCGGCGTATCAACGAGCGTAATCCCTTTTCGCGTCAGTTCGCAGTCATAATAGAGTTCGATCCATTCAACGTAACAGGATTTTTCTTCTATGGCGACAAAATCGTGAAATTCGTCTAAACTTGTAACCTTAACCGTTCCGAGCAGTTCAACAAAAGAGGCATAACCTTTAAGGAACGCCTGTAAGAAGGCATAATGAGTCTTCTCAACGATCCCTTCCTGACTTTGCTCGTAGATGATTCCTTCAATGATTTTAGCGGCATCCTTGAAATCGGCCGCATGTAATTCAAAGACCTTAAGCGAGCGGTTGACGTCATCTAGCATTACGTCTCGTTCTTTAAACTTTACAAGGACAGTCCCATGCGTATATTCAGCCGTGACTGGTTTTATTTTATTAATTGCTGCTGTAGTGGGGTTTGGTGAAACCGGCAAAACTTTTTCCCCCATCAGCGCGTTGGCAAAGGACGATTTCCCTGCACTAAACGCACCGAATAAGGCTACGGTAAAGCCTTGTGTTTCAAGCCGGCCAGCTTTTTCCGCCAATTCACCTGCCAGCTTTTGAAAGCCCGGCAGACCGTTAATTAGCTTGGAAGCGTTGAGAAGCTTGTCAATCGTGCGTTGCAGACGGTCCTCCGCCTCGTAGTTTCCTTCACCCTTAGAGCCTTTATTTGTTGTTTCTGCAAGACTGATCTGTACAGGTACTTGCTTGCTTTCCTTCTTCGTGCCAGGCTTATGGGAATCCGGTTCTACTTCAGATTTAATTAGTTCAAATTCCTCTTCCTGCAGGTCGAAAAATTGGTAATGGCCATCTTCAAGTCCTTGCGGATTGTTCAATAGGTTCATAAGGTTGTTTTCTTTTGCAACAATAGCCTCTTCGTATTTATCAAGCTCTGTTAAGGCATTTACATAGCGTTCCTGTTTACTGAATTCCTTGGCAAATTGTTCGTTTAATTTTGACTCCTGATCTTTTAGTGCATTTAGATATTTTTCTTTGAACTCGGCAAGTCGGTTTCGGGCAATCCGTTTTATTTCATTCGCCACATCTTCTGTGTAGTGAAGCAGGTATTCGCCGGATAGGCGGGCACCAGGCTTTATCGTGTTGATCAGGACATCTTTAGGAACGGTAAGGGCATAGCCCTGAGCAATACCCAGCAGGTCGCCCTGGTCCAGTTCTGTTTCCTTTAATGTACGAAGCAGGAATTCACGTAAATGCCATTCAAGCTGGGATTTTGTTTTTTCAAGAATATCCTGATAAAAACTCTCCAGTCGCGCATTTTTTTCATCTTGCGTTTTTTGCTTTGAAAAAAGAAAGCCTACTTTAAAATCCGGTTGGCATGCTTCTAAATACTTCTCTGCCATTTCCCTTGTCTGGAAAGGCATTAGATAAGCATTCTTTAATATTTGCGCTATTTCTTCATCAAATGACTTTTCCTTAACATCCGTCCCTCCGGCAAGCCTATTCAAGCTGTCTTTAATCTGGTGGAAGGAATTCAACAGACCCTCTTTTTCCTCCTCCGTTAATTCATTTAATAGCTCATGGTATGGAAGAAGCTTTTCTTCCTCCTGCTTTGCAGCCTGGCTGATATGGTCCTGGGTTATTTTTTTCAACGAATGAAAAACGGACGGTACAAGCAATTGATCCTTTGCTGCCAATTTATCCGCAATAAATTTCTGTAATGCCTGAAATTCATTGCGAGGGTTCTTTTCATCCTTTAGTGAAGTATAAAAAATCCGTGCTGGTCTAACTCCCCATGAGGCGAAGGCATCAACAACACTTTTTTGAAAATCGGCAAAACTTAACTCTTCATCCTTGTGCTTATCAATTTGGTTAATAACTAAATAAACCTCTTTACCTGCTTCCGCCAATTCCTTTGTGAAGAGGAAATTCAACTCTGCCTGGACATGGTTATAGTCCATCACATAAAAGATCAAATCAGCTAGATGGATGGCAGACTCAGTGGCAATGCGGTGGGCATCATCTGCTGAATCAATTCCTGGTGTGTCCATTATTACGGTATTGGCAGGCAGGTTTGAGTCGCTATGGCTGATCTCGATCTCCTCGATTTTATCGCCATCCTTAGCATACCTTTTGACCATTTCATAATCATATGGGGCTAAATAAAGCCTTGGTTTCTCGTTTTTAAAAAAGACCTTGGCATAATCCTCTCCGGACTTTACCTTTACAAGGTTTGCGCTTGTCGGAATTGGGCTTGAGGGAAGCAGTTTTTCCCCTACGACCCGGTTGATCATGGTTGATTTGCCTGCGGAAAAATGGCCGCAAAACGCTATCGCGAATTCGCGGTTTTCTAATTTTCGAGCAAGCTGCTTAATTTTTTGCGCATTTTGAACATCGTTTTGCTCCATTAAATATTCATATATGGCGATTATTTTTTGTTTTAATGTTTGTATCGTTTCATTTTGATCGGCTATTTTGACCATTTAAACTAATTCCCCTTAAACAACATGATAATATGTTTATTTTATACGATAATTCGAACTTTTCCTATCTTGACATACTTAAAAAGTAAAAAAGCCAAGGAATATTCCCTGGCTTCATTTAATGCTAAATATATTTATTGGGTGACATTTTTTAAGACGTGCTTCATGACAAATGCGTAGATTATAATGGTTCCGCCGACGAAAGCATAGGTCATATGTAACACCTTCCCTTAATCAGACTCTTAGTTGAGAATGACTTTCATTGTTAATCAAATTCTAGCACAGGTGATAATCATTTTCAATACTTTGCAGATTATTGTCACAGTTATTTAACAAACTTTGGCAAGAAACGGCGGCAGTCATGAAAAACTCCGTCATATTCGCTGTAGCATCCAAGCGCCCTTTCTTCCTCGGGAATCCGGACGGCAAGCACCATGATATTCAGTACTGTAAACAAACAGGCAGTATAATACGCCTGAAACAGCAAAGGAATGACAAGGATTTCAACACAAACAACGAAATAATTCGGGTGCTTCATAAAACGGTACGGACCTTTACGTATAACGTCTGCATTTGGAAGCACGAGTATTTTCGTGTTCCAATACCTGCCCAGTGAGGCAAGTGCCCATATCCTCAAGGCCTGGGAGAAGATAAAAGCAATAAAAATAATCAGCCATTGAGATGATAACCCGTGATTAAAAATGAACTTTTCCATACTAAAGCTAAGCAAAAATAATACATGCATAAGGACAATCCAGCGGTAGTGGACAATGCCAAATTCAAGTGCTCCCTTACTCTTCATCCATTTTTCATTTCTTTTTGCGAAGAAAACCTCTGTTGCACGCTGAAAAATGATGAAACCCATAAAGCTAATAAATGGCAGCAAGTCCTTCATTCAAACCACCTCAATAGAAGCATTTCCGAACTGAAACCCGGTCCAAGAGCGGCACAAAGCCCATTTGATCCACGTGGAATATCCATTTCCATATATTGTTTCAACACATAAAGAATAGTAGCAGAAGACATATTTCCAAAGTTTTTTAACACTTCGAGCGAAACGTCTGTCATCGACGCAGGTATGCCAAGCGATTCAACATAGGCATCCAACACCTTTTTACCGCCTGGATGGGCAATGAAATAGTCTATTTTATCTATTTGAAGCCGATGCACATGTAAAAATTCTTCTGCCACTGGCTTTAGCCAATTATGTACGATTGTTGGTATATCACGAGAAAACCGGACAAACAATCCTTCATTTTTTATATCCCAGCCCATCACATCCAAAGAATCGGGGAGCAATGCGGATTGAACCGCTAAAATGGACGGGTATGTGTTTTTCAAACGAAAATCCCCGATATCGCAGGAATCACCGCATATTAACGCACAGGCAACCCCGTCTGCAAAAAGAGATGTCCCGATTAAATTGCTCTTCGATAGGTCATTTTGCTGAAAGGTTATACTGCAAAGTTCAACAGAAAGAACAAGGACTTTAGCTTTTGGAAAGGCCATGCAATATTCAAAGGCACGGGCAAGACCTGCAGCACCGCCTGCACAGCCCAATCCCCAGATTGGGATTCGTTTCGTGTGGAGATGAAAAGGCAACAGGTTCATTATTCGTGCTTCAATACTTGGAGTTGCAATCCCTGTGGTGGAAATATAAAAAATGGCATCAATGTCTTCGTAAGGAATTTTTTTCTTAAGAAATTGATTGTTGTCTAGACATTTTACAACTGCCTCCCTCCCGAGGGTAACGGCCGATTCGATGTAGACATTGTTCTTTTCCTCAAAGGAATGATTCTCCTGAAACCAGCCTACGGGATTTACAAAATGTCTTTTCTCAATAAGTCCATTTTCAAAAGCCTTTAATAACCGCCCAATTTCTTTAAATGAACCAGAAAACAATTCCCTGGCGAACTCTGTCGCCTGAGTCTGTTTAATTTCATATGGAGGAATAACTTCTGCAACGGAAAGAATTGTAGGCATACATCATTCTCCTTATCCAAAGGTAAGGGTATTTTTTGCCAAATTGGAGAAAATTATTCCAGACACAAAAAAAACTTCCCCATTCGGAGAAGTAAACGTTTTGAAGGTTGTTGTTGTTGTGCATGTTTATTATATCTTGTAATAGTTATTCCTTCATTATATAAACTTTTCCAATTCTCTAACTTAACCTGACTCTTATTTTTCCGGTTGCTTTTGAACCTCAATTTTTATTTTATTTCCCGCCAACGTCCCGCAAACCTTACATTTTTCAATCTTATTATACAAAAGACAGCAATGGTCACAATAATATTTCTCCAAACCAACCACTTCCAAAGAAAAAGATTTTTATTATTATCATATTTTTCCTACAGAGAATTGTGACAAAAAATGAACTGCCGATTATCATTCCGTAATCAAATTATCAATTATCTAAATCACATGCTTGGTGTGATGTTTCACACTTTAGTCACAATTACAGGTGGGTAATTGTGACTTTAATCACTGTTATACCAACTTATTAACATTACCATAGTAGATAACTAAGGAATGAACAATTTGTGAATTCTTGAATTTGATATTTTCCTTTCACAATTGTTTTGTATTATGAAAGAGAAATCATTTATTTACTTTTCATTTTCTGAAGGGAGTGTAGGGGGATGGCAAAGGCGGAACTAAAGACAAAGCACCAAACAGAGATTGAAGACAGTTCTTCTTTAAAGGGGACACTGGCGTCTGTATTCATTCTGGGGCTATTTATCATTGTTTCATGGGTTTCAGTTTACTATCTGTTCGTAGACCGTTTTTAGGAAATAAAGGGGGGAATTACATATGCATATGCATAAATTTGAAAAAATCTGGCTGACGTTTGGAATTGGCTGTCTCGTTGTCTTTTTAACAGTAGTCGGTGTCAGTGCCTTTTACCTTGGCAACAAACCAGCAAGCTGTTTAACTACAATAAATCCGGAAAAAGTTGATACCACAAAACCTTTCGATAAGCCGGGACTTCATAAGGTTGAAGGCAAAGAGTGGGATTATGAACTCGTATTTGTCGCATCTGCTTTCTCTTATAACCCAGCAAAGGTTGAGGTTCCGCTTGGAGCAAAGGTGAAAGTAATCGCTACCACCAAGGACGTTGTCCATGGTTTTGAAATGGCCGGTACCAATATCAATATGATGCTTGAACCGGGCTATGTCAGCGAGTATACAACAACCTTTGACAAGGCCGGCGAATTTCTAGTTGTTTGTAACGAATATTGTGGTACAGGGCACCATTTAATGTTCTCGAAGATTGAGGTGGTTAAATAATGGTTAACACAGCAGCTAAAGTAAAGGTTGACCCACGTGACGCGAAGCTATCCATGGCGCATTTCTTTGTGGCTTTCGGAGCACTCGCTCTCGGTGGTCTGATGGGATTACTACAAACCCTTGTCCGTTCCGGAAAATTTGAACTGCCTTGGGGAATTGGCTACTATCAAATTTTAACAGCGCATGGTGTTTTAATGGGGCTAGTTTTAACAACATTCTTTATCATGGGATTTCAATATGCGGCTGTATCCAGAACTGCGGGAACACATTCTCCGGCAGCCCGACGCACCGGCTGGATTGGTTTCTGGTTAATGACTGCCGGTACCCTTATGTCCGGAACGATGATTCTATTAAATGAAGCATCTGTACTTTATACATTCTATGCACCACTTAAAGCACACTGGATCTTTTATTTAGGATTAACCTTTGTGGTTGTCGGCAGCTGGGTTGATGGCGCCGCACAAATTATGACCTATGCAAAATGGCGGAAAAATAACCCTGGCAAGCCAAGCCCGTTGTTAAGCTTTATGGCTGTTATCAATACGGTGATGTGGATTGTGGCTACATTAGGGGTTGCTGCAACTGTTCTATTCCAATTGCTACCTTGGTCTTTAGGTTTAGTAGATACTGTTGATGTTCTAATCAGCCGTACGTTATTCTGGTATTTCGGTCACCCGCTAGTGTATTTCTGGCTATTGCCTGCATATATGTGCTGGTATGCAATTATCCCAAAAATTATCGGCGGAAAAATTTTCTCAGATTCTTTGGCTCGTTTATCTTTTATCTTATTCTTGCTTTTCTCAATTCCGGTTGGTTTCCACCACCAGTTGACAGAACCGGGTATTGATCCGGCTTGGAAATTTATTCAGGTTATCTTAACATTCATGGTTATTATCCCGTCCTTAATGACAGCCTTCTCTCTGTTCGCAACGTTTGAGAGATATGGCCGTTCTAAAGGAGCTACTGGTTTATTTGGCTGGTTTAAAGTGCTTCCTTGGAATGATGCCCGTTTCACAGTTCCATTCATCGGTATGGCTTCATTTATTCCTGCCGGTGCCGGAGGTATCATCAATGCTTCCAACCAAATGGACCAGGTTGTCCATAATACCATCTGGGTAACAGGACACTTCCATTTGACAGCAGCAACTTCCGTCGTACTGACATTCTTCGGAATTTCATATTGGCTCGTGCCGCACTTAACAGGCCGCAAGCTGACTAAAGCGATGAACAAATTAGGTATTATCCAAGCATGGGTATGGTTTATCGGGATGGCATTCATGTCCGGTGCAATGCACTTCCAAGGACTGCTTGGCGGACCAAGACGTTCTGCATTCTCCACGTATGGTGACTCCAAGCAGGCGCTTGAGTGGATTCCTTACCAAATTGCCCAGGCAGTTGGCGGAACGATTTTATTCCTTGGCATAATATTAGTATTAGTTATTTTCATTAATCTTGCCTTCTTTGCACCAAAAGGTGAAGAAGAATTCCCTGTCGGCGAAGCAGAAAATCTGCAGGAAAAAGCACCAATGGTATTTGAAAACTGGAAATTATGGCTTGGCATAACTGCTGCCTTAATCCTGTTCGCTTACACAATACCATTCATTGATATCATTCAAAATGCACCACCTGGATCCAAAGGATTTAAGACGTGGTAATGACAAAAGGCTTCAATCCAAACGATTGAAGCCCTCAGGCTGTCGAGAAACTATCGACAGCCTTTTATTTTTGCTTATTTTCTTTTATAATTCACCACGTTAATTTTTTTATAATATTACTAATATAAATGATTCTCAACAAGTCTGTTGATTGCCGCTCCAGGCACTTCGCTTTCCGCGGGCGTGCCGGGGAGCCTCCTCATCGCTTCGCTCCTGCGGGGTCTCCCCTGCCCCGTACTCCCGCAGGAGTCTTCGTGCCTTCCGCGCCAATCAACAGGTGTATTCAATTTAGTCCTTCAACTCCAATAATATAAGTGTTGAATTTAATGTTTAAGCCAAAAGAGTATAGCCAAAGTGAATATGAATTTGTTTCTATTAAAAAATTGGTTCCAGATGATCATGGGCTTCGCTATTGCCAGTTGCGGGGATTGATTAATGTAAGAGAACAGGCTCTTCTTACTCCAGACTGCCAAAATATGAAAAGATTGAAACACACTTATCAAGAATGGAAAATGTGTGTTTCAATACTTAGGTTGATTTGCCTCCCTGTTGATTGGAGCGGAGGGCACTCGACTCCTGCGGGATAGAGAGGTCACTGGAGACCCCGCAGGCGCTTTCAGCGCCGAGGAGGCTCCAGGAGCTCCCCGCGGAAAGCGAGTGCCCGGAGCGGAAATCAACAGGCCAGTTTGCAGGGATAAACAATAAAAGTTTGGTAATTTAGGTTTGGACAAAATAAAAAATTGTCGAGAAAAAGACCCTTTCTCGACAATCTGAGGCTTTCAATCTAAACGATTGAAGCCCTTTGTTTTCTTGCGGGTATATTGATGATGGTTACTGATAACAAAATAATAATCACACCAATTGCTTGGAACATACCAAAGCTTTCCTTATAAAGAAAAACGCTCAATATGGTGGCGACCATCGGTTCAACTGTTGCGATAATTGCCGCAATACTCGCGTCTGTTTTCTCTAGCCCCTTTGTATATAACAAATAGGCAATGACAGTTGGAAACAGGCCTAAGCCAATTCCATAAAACAGGACCTCATTGCTAAGCAACAGGCTCCCCTTTTTCCATAGCGCCGTAAATGGAATTAAGCCCATAGACGCCACTAAAAAAGTATAAAAGGTAACCGTAAATGAAGAATATTTTTCTAACGCAAATTTCCCGAAAATGCTGTATAAAGCATAACCAAAGCCGGCGCCGAGGCCAGTTACAATACCAATTAAAGTGATGGATGATGCCGCACCCGAATTCATACCGGCTATAAAGATACACCCAACAAGAGTACCCACCACTGACATGATCTTCAGCCCAGTTAATTTCTCTTTTAAAAACGTAAACGATAATACTGTGACAAATGCAGGTGCAGTATATAAAAGAATTACCGCAATCGAAAGATTCATTTCATTGACAGAAGTGAAATAGCACCAATTAAATAGCACAATACTAAAGATTCCCGTCCCAGTAAATAGCTTAATATCACTAAGGTTAACCCTAAGGTTGGGCCTGTATTTACAAATTCCTATTACTCCAAGCAAAATGGCAGCCGTGACGACCCTGATGGTGACGATTTCCATCGAAGTAAACCCTAGGCTGGCGAGCTTCCGTACAAAGATGGCGATGATTCCCCATAAAGAGGCACTGATTGCAATGAAGAATATCGACGATAGTCTGCTCAATTTAACTGATAAACCTTTCCATATTTCTCATAGAGATAATCAATCAAATACTTGGCATCTAAACCTTCACCTGTTACCTCCTGCAGGATTTCAAGCGGTTTTTTTAGTTTGCCGTGCTGATGGATGTGATTCGTTAGCCATTCTTTGATCGGAAGCAGATTCCCTTCTTCAAGAAGCTGGTCGTAATTCGGAAGGTCCTCAAGCATTTTATGCTTAAATTGGGCTGCATACATATAGCCTAAAGCATACGAAGGAAAGTAGCCAAAGCTTCCACCTGCCCAATGAACGTCCTGAAGAACACCCTCGCCATCGTGTCCAGGGCGGATTCCTAGGTACTTCAGATACATGTCATTCCAAACTTTCGGAAGGTCTGAAACCTCTATTTCATCATTAAACAATCCCTTTTCAATTTCGTAACGGATAATTATATGAAGCGGATAGGTAAGTTCGTCTGCTTCAATCCTTATAAAAGAAGGCTTTGACTCATTGATGGCCCGATAAAAACCCTTAATATTCACTTGATCGAATTGACCATTTGCGTATTTTTTCAGCAGATCAAAATTCTTTTTCCAAAAAGGCAGGCTCCGGCCAAGAATATTTTCATAGAAAAGCGATTGCGATTCATGAATCCCCATAGAGGTTCCTGTGCATAATGGTGTACCAATTAACTCTTTGGAAATATTCTGTTCGTATAAGGCATGCCCGCCTTCATGGATGGTGCCAAAAACAGCGGTCCGAAAATCCTGTTCATCATACTTTGTAGTAACGCGGACATCGCCAGGATTTAAACCAGTCGCAAAAGGGTGGACGGTTTCATCAAGCCTGCCAGCATTAAAGTCGTATCCCATTTGCGCTAAGATTTCCAAGCTGAATTCCCGCTGCTTTTCCTTAGGGAATCGATGGAACAAAAAATCAGTTTTAGGTTTGTGGCTGGATTCCGAAATCTGTTTTACTAACGGAACAATTTTGTCCTTCAGTTCTCCAAAAACTTGATCTAAAACCTCAACGGTCAAGCCCGGTTCGTACATATCTAATAAAACGTTATATTTATTCCCTTCATAACCCCAGTAGCCGATAAATCGCTTTGTCATTGCGACCAGCTTCTCTAAGTATGGCTTGAACATATTAAAGTCAGCTTTTTCTTTAGCCTCTTCCCAAACACTCTCGGCATTTGATTGGAGAATGACAAATTCTCTGTATTCCTCTGCAGGAATTTTTTTGTTTAACTCATAGTTCTTTTTGCATTCTTCAAGAATTTTTTTTGTTCTATCGGACAATTCAGCTTTTGAAAGTCCTGCTATGTAGGCTGCCATTTCCTCTGATGTCGACATTTTAAATACCTCGGAGGACAGCACGCCGATCACTTCTGACCTCTGCCCCACTCCCTGTTTAGGAGCGCCTGTCCGTAAGTCCCAGTAAATTAAACCAAGGGCTTCGTGATATGCGGTCATTTTCTTGACATACTCTAAGAATTCCTTTTCAAATTGCACTGTATTCATTGTCTTTCCCCCTTTCTCGCTATAAATTTTAACATATTTCTGACAAATCATGCGGATAAAAAAAACAACAGAAACGAATTTCTGTTGTAAAATAGGTTTATAGGAAAAAAGAGGTTTTAACTGAAAAAATAAATAGAAACAAATTTTAGATTGGGCGAAGACACAAAGTCAAGTAAGAACGGAGCCTCAAAAAATTACCTCTTGTTAACGGCGACCTTCCAAACTTCAGGGCTTTCTTCAAGGTATTCCCAAGAAAATTGCTCTGGTCTTTCCATCATAAATTGGTAAAGCAGCGGTCTTGGATCATGGTCGTTGACAATCTGCATGGTTTCACCTGATGCCAATTCATCAAATGCCCTAAAGATGGTTGGATGCTTTTCTCTTGGTGGATAATCTGGTACATTGATAACTTTTGCGTAGGTTTGCATCATTATCACTCCTTTAATTGGGTTAACTTCTCTTTTATTATAGAAAAACTTAGGTTAGGACTTAGTGAGTACCATCACAGCCGAAATATGATTTTGTTCATAAGGGAGGCAAGTCTAAATGAAAGAATTAGTTGGTTTATGTAAATGCTGTGGGAAAGAGATTTATTGTTTGGATGGATTCTTTAATGGAGTGATTACCGAGGATAAACAGTCATATTGCTTCGACTGCTACGAAGAAGTGAAAGAAGAGAAAAATCCGCAAAGCTAAAGCCTTGCGGATTTTTTCTATTAATCTTCATCGATTCCTTTCCGTTTTTCAAGCCGAGTTGTATTAAGTCCTAAAAAAAATGGCACAATAGTGACTTTTATCACTCATATCACTTTTTGTATACTTTTTCACAAATTTGTCACATTGAGAATTATTTTCATTAAAATCCAACGAGCTATGACGCTCATCACATATCTTATGGGATTACACTGCTACAATGTTATTAAACAAACGATAAAAGAGGTGTTGATTGTATGGAACAAAGAATAATTGAACTAGATGTCCGTGAGGATATAAAGAATAAACTCGAACCATTTCAAAAGATTATGGAGGCAGTAAAGGAATTAAATAATGATGGAGATGTGTTCATTCTTCATGCACCGTTTAAGCCGATGCCACTATTTACTGTCTTAAAAGCAAAGGGCTTTACCCATGAAGAAGAAGAATTAGAGAAAAAGCATTGGAAAGTAGTTTTTACAAAGAAAAGCTAAAAGTGATTTGGAGTGTGATCTGCAATGATCTTAGATAATCGCTGCCTCGAACCACCGCAGCCGATGATGCGAACCTTAGCCGCTTTAGAAGGTTTAGGCGAAGGGGAAGTTTTAACGATAATTAATGATAGAAGACCGATGTTTCTATATGAACAGCTTGAAGAATTAGGATATCAACAAAGAACAGAACAACAACCAGACGGAAGTTTTAAAATAGAAATCTTCCGCTAGGAAGGTGAGTCGAATGCTTCCTCAGAATTTAGGAACTGAAACAAATATTAAGCTCCCTTTTTCATTTATTCTTTTTAGTTTAATTGCCCTTGTTGCCTCACAGATTCTGCTGTTAGCAAATGGGCATATGATGACGGATGGAACTTTTCGCATACCTGCCATTTGGTCGGCAGCCCATCTTCTAATCCTAGGCTGGGCCTTAATGGTGGCGATGGGTGCAATGTACCAGCTTGTTCCGGTTGCGTTTTTGACGAAAATTTGGAATGAGAAATTTGGATTTGTCCAATTTTTCATCACCGCGGCAGGGATTACCTCTTTTTCGGCGATGCTCTACTTCGCGCCGCAAAATGCCGTCATTCCTGGTGTCATTACGCTTATCGGAATCTTCATGTTCTTATTCCAGATGCTAATGACGCTAAGAACACAAGCAAACCCTAACATTCTCACTGCTTTTGTGGGTACGGCTTTAGTTTGCTTGTTTTTGACCATCTTCTTGGGAATTACAATGATTTACAGTATGAAAACAGGCTTTCTCGGCGAACATTACCAAGCCATTTTTAAAAGCCATCTTTTATTGGGGTTAACCGGCTGGTTTACTCTATTAATCTTTGGCTTTTCTTATAAAATGGTGCCGATGTTTTCTTTGGCCCATGGTTTTCCAATGGTGCAATCAAGATATGTATATGGAATTTATGTATCCGGGCTTGTCTTGACAATCATTTCTTTCTATAGCGATAGCAGTATTTTATTAAAAATTGGATTCTTCCTGCTATTTGCCGGCTTTTCCATTTTCAGTTGGCATATCAGGATTATCGTTAAAAAGAGGTTAAAGAAAAAGCTCGATAAACCATTTTCCTTCGCCCTTTCGGCGATTGGCCTTGGGAATGTGATTCATGCAGCGGCCTTTATGGTCTTGCTCAGCAGCAAGTTTGCCAGTCTTATCGGGCCGCTACTATATTGCTATATACTGTTGTGGATTGTCCTAAGTATTGTCGGATATTTATATAAAATCGTTCCATTCCTGTGGTGGACCTATAAATACAGCAAGGAAATCGGAAAGGCTAAAGTTCCTTCGTTGAAGGAAATGATGAATGAAAAATTGATTGTGCCAGTCTTATCGGTATTCATTGGCTCAGTACTAGTTGTCTTTTTGGCACTTGTATTAAAAACAACGATTCTCTTTAATTTGGGCCAATTTGTCCTGTCTGTAGCGATGCTTATTATTGCAAGCAGTATATTCAGTGTTCTAAAAAAATAATGAGGTGAGTTACGATGAATCTAGAGGAGAAAATTTTTGAAGAATTAAAAAGTGTATATGACCCGGAGTTAGGCATCAATGTTGTAGATTTAGGGTTAATTTATAGTGTGGGGATTACAGAAGAAAATGATGTTTCGATTACGATGACACTGACCACTCCTGGCTGTCCGCTTCACAATAGTATCACAAGCGGAGTCCGTTATTGTGTCGAAGGAATCGAGGAAGTAAACAAGGTTGACGTTAACCTTGTTTGGCAGCCGGCCTGGTCACCGGATAAAATGACCGAAGACGGCCGCCGCGCCCTTGGCAGATAGCAAAAAGAGGCTGGCAATTCATTGTCAGCCTCTTTTTTCCTTCCTTACCCTTCAATTGCTTTAGTCGGCAATACTTCTTTTATCTTTTGCAGTACATCTGGTTCTAGAGGTTCTTCCAACAGGATATGGACAGTGCCTTGATCCTGTTCACTTCTTATCAGCCGGCCCACTCCTTGCCGTAATCTAAGCAACATGTAAGGAAGGTCCACCTCATTAAATGGGTCAGCCATTCCTTCCTTTTTGGCCGAAAAAACGGGGTCATTCGGCGGGAAGGGCAGTGAAAAAATCAGGACATTTTCCAGTGAGCGGCCGGGGATGTCAAGACCCTCCCATAGATGGATGGAGCAAAGCACCGAATTTTCCTCATTTTGAAACTTGGAGACTAGTGTGCTAATCTCCTTATCACCTTCAAAGTAGATTGGAAACTGCTGCTCATCTTTAAGCTGTTCCTTTAAATTCCTCATTTCATCACGATTATTTAAAAGAATAAGAGCCCGCCCTTCTGTCAATCTGACTTTCTCGATCACATAATCGATTTTTTTATTGATGGCATCTTGTTTAAAAGATGGCAGGAATACCTTCATTTTCTCGTCATAATCAAATGGGGAAGCAACCGAACAGGAAAGGTAATCATCAATCCCTAAACTGGACGCGATATAATCAAAAGATTTCTGATTGGACATGGTGGCGGATGAGAAGATATAAGGCTTTTTCTGTGAAAATACCTCTTCCCGCAAAACCTCCTCCACCATTTTCGGCATGATGACAAGGGTACGCTCACCACTGCTTTCTTCCAGCCAAGTAATTCCATTTATCTCTTGAAGGAAGAGTGATAAGGAATACGTGATTTGCTCCAAGTATTCCTCAACAATTTTTAAATCATATTCGTTGATAACAAACATTTCACTTTCAAAGACAAGTTCCTCTTCCAATGACTGCAATGTCGAAAGAAGTTTGCGGCAATTTTTCATAACCAAAGGGTGCCTATGAATGATCTCTTTATCAGATCCCATTGCGGGTTGTGAAAACTGTGCAAGGCAATCGAAGAATTCATCATTATCCACAAGCGCTTGTTCTATCGTATAAAGTGTTTTTTCGCGGACTTCATTTTCCATCAGTCTGGTTAAGAGTGTATCAAGTGTGTAATCTGTAAACCGGTAGCTTAGCGCCTTTTGTGCCGCATATTCAAGCAAATGCCCTTCATCAAATACCACTGATGAATGTTCCGGCAATAGCGGCAGCTGGCCCTCCCGTTTTCGGGCCTCTTTTGTCCAAACATGCTCCATATAAAAATCATGGGAACAAATAATTATATCCTTTGCGTGCCGATAGAATTCACGGTGTAAGGTGAGACCACAACGATGGCGCTTTTCACATGAGAAACAGTCCTGGAGCTTATCCCAGCTGACAGTTTGCCATACTTCATCGGAAAGAGCCGGATAGTCTCTTCTGTCGCCGTACTTTTCAAATTGCAGCATGGAACCTTCCATATGGACAAAATCAGGAAGATTCTCATAAATATCAAGAACGTCATCCGAAAAATGACTATTCCTGCCATTCTCGAGCTTTTTTAAGCATAAGTATTGATCCTGCGATTTGGCCAGACGGACATCGATTTGCAAATTAAGAGCTTGCTCAAGCTTGGCGATATCTCCTTCCTTCTTTACCAGCTGCTCAATTAATGTCTCATCAGCACAGGCAATCACAGCCGGCCGGTTTGTATAACGGGCATACATAATGGCATAGAGCAAATAAACGATTGTTTTGCCTGTCCCTACTCCGGCTTCAGCAAACATGACCTTTTTCTCTTTAAATGCTTTTTCAAGCTGAAAGGCCATGTAGATTTGTTCATCGCGGATTTCAAACCCGGATTCCGGCAAAATGTCATAGAAGACGTCACCAATCCATTCGCCTAACTTATCATAAAATGTTTCTGTTTTCGAAACTGTAAATGGCATGCGGCTTTGCATCCTATCCCTCCAAAAAGAAAAGCGTCAAAAGACGCTAAATTATTTCTCAATTATTGTTATTTTGCCTTGGCTGCCTTTTTCCCCAGTATTGGTAATAATCTGTTTTGATAAATCCGTTGAACAGCTTTCGTTTCTTTGTGGCCGGCTTGCCATATAGTTGTTCGAAATCCTCGTTTGAGGTCAAGATGTAAATCGACCAGGTATCAAGCGGGCTAAAGGCTTTGCCCATTTCCCGATACATTTGCTCCACTTCGGCCTTTTCTCCCAATCTTTCTCCATATGGCGGATTGCCGATAATCACACCGTATTCCTTTTTCGTTGAAATATCTTTTACCTGCATTTGTTTAAACTGAATCAGGTCGCCAAAACCTGCTTCGAAGGCGTTTTCCTGTGCCATTTTGACCATCCGATGATCAATATCCGAGCCGCTTATATCAAGCGGTGTATCGTATTTTGCCAGGTCCTCTGCCTCTGTCCTAACTTCATCCCAAACCCTTGAAGGCATCCAGTTCCAGCTCTCGGAAACAAAATCCCGATTAAAACCAGGTGCGATATTTTGGCCAATCAGGGCAGCTTCGATTGGAATCGTTCCCGACCCGCAAAAAGGATCGATAAAGGGACGGTCTGACCGCCAATTGGTCAGCAAAATAAGCGCCGCCGCCATTGTTTCCTTTAACGGGGCAGCCCCTTGGTCAGCACGATAGCCCCGTTTATGAAGGCCGGTGCCGCTCGCATCAATCGTAATAGTGGCGGTATCTTTTAACAATGCGACTTCGATCCGGTATAAAGCCCCATTCTCGTCAAACCAGGTTTTTTTATACTTCTGTTTCAAACGTTCCACAATGGCTTTTTTAACGATGGCCTGACAATCAGATATACTAAATAGCTTCGATTTCACAGATTTTCCAAGCACCGGAAATTCAGCATCCTCTGGTAAAAACTGCTCCCATGGAAGCGCCTTTGTTTTTTCAAATAATTCATCGAAAGTATACGCCTTGAATTCGCCGACTATAATCTTAATCCTGTCTGCTGTGCGGAGCCATAAATTACTCCTGGCGATGGCATATTCATCCCCGCTGAAGATTACCTTTCCATTATCCACCTGACAGTCGTAGCCAAGCGCCCTGACCTCCTGAGCGACAAGCGCCTCCAACCCCATGGCTGCGGTTGCTATAATTTGATATTTTCCCATTCTTTCACCCTTAATCGTTTATGTATCAATAATTGTAAAGTTTGATTTCCCAATATCATTATGGACTAAAAACAACCTCCGGATTCAGTTAACAAATAAAAAGCCCTCCCGTTTAAGGAGAGCTGTTCATTTCCATCAAAACTATCCATTAATAACGTTCTATAAGCCATGTTCTGTACCTCCGTACTGCAAACGACTTACAAGTCTCGTACTGAGGCGGTAATCATCTATCTACAGATTCACGTGGAACCTGTCCTTCTCCTCGTTGATTTCCGATAGAGAAAGTGCCCCTACCATAATTTGGGTTTCTCGCTCGTGGGGTTTACCCGTTCCACCCTCCTCATTTCTAAGGAGGTAATCGTCACTGTGGCACTTTTAAAGGTACTCCTACCATATCCTAAGGACTTAGGTATTTTCCCAGCCGTCAACCGAATGAGCTACCCGGCTGCCCTAGCTTATGAATTCGCTAGGCACGAACACTACGAGCATCTCAGCTCGTGCGAGCATGGACTTTCCTCTGCAAGAAGACTTGCAGCGATTACCCGAACGTCATTAACGTTACATTGTCTATTATATGTATATCGTTCAGCATTATCAATGGTTATTCAAAGGAAATGAGGGTATTATTTGTTATTCGTAAAGCTTGCTGCCGAATACATGCTTTTCAAGATTAGACAGGCGCTTTAAAATATCAAAATTGGTTGTCCCAGCAGGCTGTGCTGCAGGTTGCCTTTTTGCTGTATCTTCCAGCTGTTTGCGAAGCCTTAGATTTTCTTGCTGAAGATCTTCTATTTCCTGATGGAAAGTACCATAATCTTTAATAATCAAATCTAAAAACTTATCAACATCTTCTTGTCTATAACCACGTACGCCAGTTTTGAACTCTTTTTCCAAAATATCCTTTGCAGTTAGTTTCACTTTATCTGACAGCATTCCAATCACCTCAAGTTTAGCCAATCATTACCTATTATTTTTTCAAATATAAGCGGTTTTGTCAATTTTCATTTACAGTAAAGTAATTCAGCAGACATTATATTCTATTTAGTATATTCTAAAATATTCGAGCAGGATTAAAAATCAGACTGTTTAAGCTGTTCTTCTTCGACAATCACCTGCAAATCATAAAAGGTAATCAGCTCAATCGAATAGGGATGATTTTTTTGATAAACGACAGCTAGTTCGTATAAATATTTTGGACTTCCTTCCTTTTCCTGGTCATACAAGAGTAGAAGGCCATCACTCTTTTCAATAAAAAATTGATTTTTCAATCGGAATTGCCACGGTTTTTCATAGCCTTTTTTCGTAACTGAATCAATAAAATCCGCTTGCATGAGAACAGATTCGTACCATTCCTTATTGTTTTCATTCCAAGATGCTTCTTGATTAAAAAAAGGAGTGATAACGGCTAACTTCAAATCCGGAAATTCCTCCTGCAGGTTAAAAACAGTTTCAGCTGCCCAAAGCTCCACTCCTAACTGTCCGCTGATCAGTACCCATTCCAGTCCATCTTCAAGCATAGGCAACAGCGATTTTTTGATAGCCGCTTTAATAAAATTTGCCGATGGATGATCTTTTTTAAAAATCCCTAATTCAAATGGTTTATATCCAGAAATGGCTAATACCTTAAGCAAAAACATTCTCCTCAATGAAAAAATTTTTAAAAAGGGACAAACATTTTATTACCATTAGCATATTATAAAGTAACAAAATAAAAAACAAGGGCTAAAAGCCCTTGTAAGATTAGTCAAACTTTTAAGGTCTAGGTCCCATATAAGGTCCAGGTCCAAAACCAGGTCCAGGTGCGCCAAAGCCAGGGCCTGCCATACCATAACCCGGCATATTCGGCATTACATTTGGCATCGCATTTGGCAATACGTTTGAAACAGGCATTACTGCTTGCGGTGCACAAGGGTTGCAGCAGTTGATGTGCTGGTGACATACATCCTCACAGCATGAAGATGATTGCGGGCAATAATGTTTATGCTCAAACATATGGTGATTCACAGTAGTTGTGTGAACCGGATGAATATGGGGCACCACCGTTGCAGAAAAAGTATGGTTCACAATGTTCGTCGTCGGATGAACCACCGGCGGGGCAAAATTAGTTCCAAGAAACATATTAAGCTCTCCCTTCTTTTCTTTATTCTGTTTACATTAACAGCCTATGAAAAAAGGGTTACTCTTGTACTAAGGAAAACACCTATTTTTTATAATAATACCGGCTTCCTTGGGTTTATATCCTTATAACATAGTATAAAAGCTATCTTTCAAGCTTGTAAAAACAACAGCAGTTAAACAAACAACAACGAAAAATAAAAATAAAATTGCTTTATACATCCTACCCACTCCATAAAGTTTTTGCGCTTTTTTTACACAGCACACAATTTATAATTTTACCTATTAAGACGACAGTAAACAATATGGAATTTCAAATTTTTTAATCAAATTGTGAACTTTTTGTTACATATTTTTAATAACCCTTAAATAAAGAAATTTAACGTGGGCTTTTAGCTATTTTTCGATTCAAACGCTCTTTTCGTGCTTGTAGCTGTTCCATTGAAGCATCCCTTGAAAGATTATGGAAACTAGGGGTTCGCTCACTTATAATGATAGCTTGGCTACAGTATTGAAGAGCTGATTCTAAATCTTTTAATCTATGCTCATAGATTTTAGCCAATTCAATACATGCATCAAGAGCAAGACGCCCCTCTCCAAATTGGACAACCTCAACAAACAAATTTCTTGCTTTGTCCCATTCCCGGTCTTTTTTATGCTGAAACGCAAGAGTAAGCTTTGCTTGGCAAGCTGTAACATCCTGCCCGTCTGTAAGTTTGCCGAGCACTTTCTCTGCTTCATCTTTTTCACCGATAGCCGCAAACCAGCGGCCTACTTCAAAGGTTTCCATTCTGGTGGAGTCGTGGTCTAATCCGCATAATTGAAAGGTCAGATGTGTATACAGAGTGACAAGCGACAATATATCAATTTCATTATGCTTGAGTATGCCAATCATGCCATCGGGCTTTTTGTTTTCAACGAAGTCAAAATAAATCATCGGAGCTAAAAATCCCGGAATATCGTCAACCCTTTCTACCCCGAGAACCTCTTTTTCCACTACTGCTAATTTCAACCGTTCTAATTTGTGCTTCCAGAGTCTTTTGGCAGCGTGAAACAAGTCGAAATGACCAAAAGACGGAAGCCTTGGAACATGCTCTCTTACAAGCGTATGTCTCGTTTTGACCTGCGGCCAGTCAAAGGCTTTCCCATTATATGTGACAAGTGTCCGATAATTAATCTTTTCCAGAAAGCTTTGGTATAGCGGGACCTCGGCCCCGGGATTTGGGAGGATATGCTGTCTTAAAATCAACTCTTCTCCCTCAATGCTGGCATACCCCAATAAGAAAATGGTATTGCCCGTCCCGCCGCCGAGCCCCGTCGTTTCTGTATCGAAAAAGAATAATTCTTCCGCCTGAAATCCTTTAGCAGATAATGGATGAGCGGCTGATTGCTGGTTCCAGGTTTCCATTGCCGTCAGAAAATCACGAAACCGATAATGGCCGTGCCTTTGATCAAGCGGATATTTTACCTCTCTTATTAAACAGAAGTTTTCGTCTAAATAATAAGGAGAAACATGTTCTAGCTCCCATTGCTCTTTGTAAGGTATCTCAACGGACATTTCTACTGAAGAGGGAACAGCCCTTTTTTCTGAAGAATTCCCCGTCGACAAGTGGGGCTTTAAGCGATTCAATTTATTTTTTAAAGACATCCTCGCACTCCCCCTTACCGTGATGATGCTTCTAAGAAGGCATCAAGAATCATTAATGAATCATGTTTCGCTTCATCGCCAACTGCATCCGTGCCAATGCATGATGGACACCCTGATTCACATTGACAGCGATCAATCATTTTTTTACTTTCCAGCAAAACCTCTGCCATCCCTGAATATATTTTTTCACTTAAGCCAATTCCGCCAGGATAGCGGTCATAAAAAAAGATGGTTGGCTTTTCATTATGGTCGGCCTTAACCTGCGGAATGACATGAATATCCTGCGGATCGGCCATGACAAACAAAGGCGCTATCGACCTAAGTGCATGGGCCGCCCCAACAAGTCCTTGCTCGAGCCGGACAGCCCCCAATTCTGAAAGCGCCCTATTAAGCGAAATCCACGCGGCATTCGTATGAAGTTCCTCTTCCGGTAGGTGAATCGGACCGGAACCGATATTCTCATGAGTTTCGAATTTAATTTTTTTAAAAATGGTCGCCATAGCCCTGACGCTGACATCTCCATAACCAATTTCCGCTTCATTGACCGGCTGCAGTTTATCAACCTCAAGTACCTTTAATTGAACCGCTAAATTGGCATCTGTAAAATAATCAACATCCACCTCACGGACAAATGCCTTTTTTTCGTCCCAATCCAGTTTTTCCACTTGAAATTGAGTGCCTTGGTGCAAATAAATGGCCTCATCGTGAAGCAGAGTCATTGCCGAAAAACGGTCCATTTCCCCGATGACCTTTACACTAGCAATATCGGTTTGGTCGACAATGATGACATTTTCTTGTGAAGCGGACCTCAGGCTGATATTGTGGGCCGGAAAAGAGTCGTTCATCCAGTACCATTTTTCGCCGTTCCGATATAGAACCCGCTCTTCAGTTAAGTATTCCAAAAGCTCCTCAGTTCCCACATTACTGAACTTTTCGTCAGCCTTAAATGGTAGCTCGTAGGCGGCACATTTCATATGGTCAATCAAAATGATCAAGTTGTCCGGATTAATCCGTGCTGTTTCCGGGCTTTTATTGAAGAAATAATCAGGATTTTGAATGATATATTGATCCAACGGACTCGAGCTTGCCACCATGATGACAAGAGCCTCTCCATGCCGTCTCCCTGCTCGTCCGGCCTGCTGCCAGGCACTAGAGATGGTTCCGGGATAACCTGTCATAATACAAACCTGAAGTTGTCCAATATCAACACCAAGTTCAAGTGCATTCGTACTGACAACACCGTAAATTTCCCCGGAACGCAAGCCTCTTTCAATTTTCCGCCGTTCTGTGGGGAGATAACCGCCGCGATACCCCATAATTGATTTGCTGCCCAATTCGTGTTTCACCAGTTCCTGGAGATACGTTAAGATAATTTCAACTCGTACCCTGCTTCTGGCGAAAACAATCGTTTGAATTTTGTTTTTTAACAGTTCCCCAGCAATTTTCCGAACCTCAAGAGTGGCACTTCTTCTAATGTTTAATGGTTTGTTGACAATTGGCGGATTATAAAAAACAAAATGCTTTGTTCCGCTTGGTGCCCCGTTGTTGTCAATCAGCACCATGTTTTCCTCGGTAAGGTTTTCCGCCAGTTCGAGAGGATTAGCGATCGTCGCAGATGTACAAATAAATACAGGATTGCTTCCATAGTAATGGCAAATCCGTTTTAGCCTCCTAATCACATTTGCCACATGACTGCCAAAAACGCCACGGTACGTATGAAGCTCATCAATCACGACAAATTTGAGATTTTCGAACAAAGACACCCATTTTGTATGGTGGGGAAGGATGCCCGAATGCAGCATATCAGGATTTGTGATGACAACATGGCCTGCTTTTCTGACCCGCTGGCGGATATTTGCCGGCGTATCTCCATCATACGTATAGCTGTTAATATCCATGCCGGCCGCTTGGATAATTTCGTTTATTTCACTTTTTTGATCCTGGGCGAGTGCCTTGGTCGGAAACATATACAGCGCTCGTGTGCTCGGGTCATTTAATATAGATTGAAGAACTGGCAGATTGTAGCAAAGCGTTTTTCCTGATGCCGTGGGTGTAACTGCCACAATACTTCTTCCTGCCATCGTCGCTTCGTATGCTGATCTCTGATGGGTATAGAGCTCGTCTATCCCTTTTTGATTAAGTGCTTCATGCAATAGCGGATGTAAATCCCTAGGACATGTTACCGTTTGGGCTTCTTTCTTGGGGAGTGTATGCCACGCAGCGATATTATCTTTAAAATCCTCATTTACTTTAATATCTGAAAGGATGGCCTGCAAATCTTTTTTCAACTTCATCTAGCTCACCTCATTATTTCTATTTTACCGAATAAACGTTCGGAGAAAAAGAGGAAATTAATATTTTACAATTACCTTATTTTTATTCGGCAACATTTTGTTACAATAGAGATATATCGAACGAAACTGAAGGTGATGTAATGAAGATCGATGAAATTAAAAGGGTGCTTTCCGAATTTACTCTCTTTCGCTCTTTAAACGACACGGAATTATCCAAAGTTACCGACATTGCGATTGCAAGAGAATGGAAGAAAAATAGCCATGTTTTTCATCAAGGTGATCCGCTTGAAAATGTTTATTTCATTTATGATGGAAAGCTTAAAATTTATAAAAGCGATGTAAACGGGAAAGAACAAATCGTGGCCATTATGAAAAAAGGGGAAATGTTTCCCCATGTGGGCTTTTTCCGAAAAGGAGACTATCCGGCCTACGCTGAGGTTCTAGAGTCTTCAACCCTGATTGCCGTGCCGATTTCCAAGTTTGAAAATGTTCTGATTGAAAATCCGGAGCTATGCATTAAGGTATTTAAAGTACTTGGTGAAAAGATCGTCGACCTGCAAAACCGGCTGGAAGAGCAAATTCTCAATAATACCTATGAACAGATTGTCAAGCTGTTAATCCGCCTCGCCCAAAAGCACGGTAAAGAACAAGAGGATGGTACTATATTGTTAAAATCGGAATTTACCAATAAAGACCTAGCCAACATGATTGGAACAACGCGCGAAACCATCAGCAGAACGTTGACAAAAATGAAAAAAGACGAATTAATCGAAGTCGATGAAGAGGGCGACTTGATCCTCGATATCGAAATCCTTATGGAAGAAATTCATTTAATTTAAATGAAAACTCGCTGATTGGCGAGTCCGTTAGGACGGTTCATGAGGCGTAGTTGAATTTATGCGTTAGGAAAGTGTAAATTTGGAAAAATTCATACTTTCCTATTAGCTAAGACTAACCACCACCGCAGATTATCTGCGGTGATTTTTTTGCGGAAAATGGGCACCAGGTCGGGACTAAACGCATATGATATCGTGTGAAAAATTGGAAAGTGAGGGTTTTAGGATGTCTTCTAATCTTCCGAGTGATAAGAATCATGAGAAAAAGCCTGTTTCCGAACCGTTCAGTCATTTAATGAAATCCATGAATGATTTTTTCATGGAGAAACCTATTAGAGGATTCTTGCAGTCCGTCGATGATTTTTTCAAAACACCTTTTCCGTTTGATGGCGGCGGAGGCTTCCATGTAGAAACTGTTGAAAGAGAAAATGAATATATAGTGTCTGCCGAACTCCCCGGTGTCAAAAGAGACCAAATCCATCTTAATATCACCGGAAACTACTTAACCATATCTGTTGAGAATAAGGAATTAGAAACCTCAGAGGATGAGCGAAATCAAATTTATCAGCGCCGTTTTGTCAGACAGCAAACCGCAAGAACCATCTCCCTGCCTCATATGATTAATGACAGAAAAATTAAAGCCTCCTACCGGGACGGATTACTACAAATCCGCATTCCACGCGAAAAAGGAAAAATTATTGAAATTGACGAGCAAGAATAATAATTTTCCATATTATATAAAAAAGACGGCAAGGCTTGCCGTCTTTTTTATTACGCTTTAAAAATACCGCTAAAGTTTTTTACTAAGGAAGAAACCTGCGTTACCGCATTCACCATCTGGCCCGCTGTATTCATCATTTTATTAAAATCAACTGAGCCATCCTGTGATTTAAAGGAATTCATTAAGGACTGCATACCGCTTGGCTGTTTTGGTATAAAGCTTTGTTTAGGATAAGGATTCATAACCGGATATCCATTCATTGGCACATATGGAGCGGGATACATATCCTCCTTTGGCTGCAGGGGATTCTGAAATAGGAATTGCGAATCTTTTTGCGGATACTGGGAGTTTTGATGGTTCATATTCTGTGCATTATAACCTTGCTGATAGGCCGGCCCCATTGGCTGGAACATGCTTGGATGATAGCCTCCTTGCGACTGGAAAGTGTTCCAGGTCTGATTCTGGACAGGAGGCTGATATGGAAAAGCTTGATTTCGCATTACTAAATGCCGGTTCCATTGTTGGCCAACTGGACCATATTGCATCATTTGTCCCGAATATCCATTATGAAAGATGGTATTTGGTCTCATTTTTCCAAACACGGGCAAACATCTCCTCCGTATTTATCTCTGCTTCACATTATGAAAAAAAAGCCTAATTGGTGATTCAAGGAAATGTCAAAATTTCAAAGATTTTGTCTAAAGTTTAAATTTTTGAAAAAATAATAATCTCTTAATTTCATGTTACGATAGTAAAAATGATGAAGGAGGAGTAGAAATGGACATACGCGAAATAAAAGTGAGATTTAGTCAAAGCCGTGATTACACCACTGATGATGTTAATGCACTAATGGATTTTGTTAAAAAGGCCTATATCTTCAATGAAATTAGCATTAAAGAATATCGCAATCTTGTCCGTGAACTTGAAAATCAAGGTGCGGTGCCCCCAGAGGCAGCGCAGGAAAACTCCCTCATCGAACATAATGGATAGACTAAAAAAGAGATGCTTACGTCGCATCTCCAGGCTGTCGAGAAACTATCGGCAGCCTTTTATTTTACTCATATTATTTAATGATTAACCGCGTTAATTCGTTATAATATTATTATAGGCTTTTCAACAAGTCTGTTGATTGGCGCTCCAGGCACTTCGCGCACCTTAGGGCGTGCCGGGGAGCCTCCTCATCGCTTCGCTCCTGCGGGGTCTCCCCTGCCCCGTACTCCCGCAGGAGTCTTCGTGCCTTCCGCGCCAATCAACAGGTGTATTCTATTAAGTCATTCAACTCCAATAAAATAAGTGGTGAATTTAATGTTTAAGCCAAAAGGGTATAGCCAAAGTGAATATGAATTTGTTTCTATTGAAGAATTGGTTCCAGATGACTACCTTCTTCGCTTGATTCACAAATATATTGATTTCTCGTTTCTTCTTTAAAAAGTTCGTTCTTTTTTAAAGAGAACAGGCCCTTTTAACTGCAGCCTGCCAAAATATGAAAAAAAGATTGCAACTCACTTATCAAGGTTGGAAAAATGTGTGCTGCAATACTAAGGTTGATTTGCCTCCCTGTTGATTGGAGCGGAGGGCACTCGACTCCTGCGGGATATAGAGGTCACTGGAGACCCCGCAGGCGCTTTCAGCGCCGAGGAGGCTCCAGGACCTCCCCGCGGAAAGCGAGGCCACTTCGCTGCAATCAACAGGCCAGTTAGCAGGGATAAACATTAAAGGTTGGTAATTTAGGTTGGGACTAAATGAAAAATTACTAAGAAAAATCCGCTTTCTCGACAATCTGAAGATGCTTACGTTGCATCTCTTTTTTCTTTATTCACTTCTTTTAAAACTTCCGTCAGAAAAAATTCGACTGTCCGCTGGGCATTTAGAAATCTTGATTTGCTTGTTTTCGGAAAGAAAGCCTGGATGGAGAGCTGTTCGATATGTTCTGAAACGGATTCGACTTGCTGAATGCGGATATGTTTTAATGGAAAGTTTATAAGCCATTTTTTCATCTCCTCTTTCCACTCTCCGTTTATTGAGTTAACCTTATTGGCAAATGGCTTTATCACCTCATCAAAATTTTGTTCACTCCCCGTTTCTCTTGCTTCCTGAAAATGCCTCAAAAATTCTTGATTGAATGATAATAATTCCCTAGTTAAATGCTCTATTTCCCTGTCCAAGAATGCACACTCCCTTCCCGTCAAAATAAATGAAAACTCGCCGACTGGCGAGTCCGTTAGGGCGAAGACAGAGGCGTAGTTGAATTTATGCGTTAGGAAATTATAAATTTGTAAAAATTTATAATTTCTTATTAGCAAAAAAAGCAGCACTATTAAATGCCACTTTCAAATTTAAGACTATGATACCGAATATTAAAAACCCATTTCAAGCTTTAATGATTTTGCGGAATGGTGGGAAAGCGGATTTTGGACCATCTCTCCATTCAAAAGCATTTGGTCTGAAATTCTTTCCAATTTTGTAATTTTTTCAGCCGAATCAAGCAGTTTTTCTTGTTCCCTTTGATCAAGCTCGATGCGAAGTTCAGAAAAGGATGCTTTTAGTGCCTCGTCTAATTCTTCCAATTGATCATATATCCCCGCCAGCTTAGACAGGAGCCTATCCTTATCACTAAATGAACTATTCATTTTCTAAAACCTCCCCCACGTTTTTCCTAAAGATAATATTCGCTTTCCAATCTATGGTTCCTTCCCCCTTGACAAAACTAGAAGCATTTCGGCAAAGAAAGTGCCATTCTGGCATATTCTCTATTTTTCGTTCGACAGAATCTAGAATCGTATGAAAACCAAAATTCAGCACATGATATTAGTGGAGGTGTTTATTTTGTCTAACAACAATAAACAAAACAAAAGCCAACCGCGGCAATCTGATACAGAAAAAAGAACAGGTTACGGCGATAAAAAGTTAGAAGGACCAAACCGACCGGCTGAGTAAGAGAAAAGCAAGGAGAACACCCTCCTTGCTTTTTTCTTATTTCCATTTCTTTAAATCCAGTGCCTTTTTCAAGGAAACAAGCAGCTGCAGCTGGTGGGATTTAGCCACGTACCAATCGGTTAGGTGAATCGGGTGGCGATGATGGACTGGAAAATGCAGCCACGCGGAAGAAACTTTTCGAACTTTACTCCAATCCTGATAATCCTGCTGATGGTGCTTGATTACCGGGTAGGTCATTCTTAAGATAGGAGTAGTTCCTTCCGTTTTTATTTTGAAAAACTGTTCATAATCATTTCTTGAGCCTGTATGTGTTGTTTTTTCAGCAAACTCAAAAAAATGGGGAAATAACCTTGGCTGAAAAAGAATGCTCGCCAGCCTTTTTCCAAGATTAATCCTTTTGGATAGAGACCTAAAGCCATTCACGCTTGCTCCATATACCTCCCCGCCGCAGGTTGGGAACAACACGCAGCTAAAATGCAGCCAATCTTGAAAATTGAATATAAGTGATTGAAATACCTTTTTCTTGTAAACAGGGTGTTCAATGACCGGATTTTGAATCACATTTTGTTCATTAATGATTAGGGCGGTCATGAGCCTTTTACTATCTTCATCACGCCAAAAGCGGTGCCACTCATTTTGAATAAAGGATGAAACATGAAAATAGGGAAGTAAATGAAACAGAGGCCGGCCTAATTTCGTCGAATATTGATAGACCAATAATTGAGGGAAAACATCATGAAATATTAGCCAATTTGCCCTTTCATATGTAAAAAAAAGCTGTTTTCTGACCTGGGGGGCAAGCAGCTGCCGAAACATAGATCCTTCAAGATCGCACATATTCCAGCCGCCATTTCGGGATACCATGCTTGCCAGAAAGGACCATTGAATATCCGGATTTTCTTTAAAGTAGGAAAAATATGCATTAGTCCTTGAAATATTATCGATATTTTTTTTGCTTGTTTCGGTTTCAATTTGACGAATGATATTTTGTTCGTGTATTGTAAGGAGACTCATATTTTGTGCATCTTTCCTTCAGTTTTAATAGATTATTAGCCGCAGGCTAATCCCTTAATAAGAATGAATCATTTATTTTTATAACAAAAACGGTACAATTAATATTAGCGTTTACCTGAAGGGCTATTTTATTCACCCACTTTTTTCTGAGATTTGATATGATAGTGAGTGTCTTAAGAGGTGAAGGAAATGAGCTTTAATTATCCAAATGGAAAAAAGTATGTTCGCTTGGATCAAGAGAAAAAAGCACCTGTAAAAATCAAGAAAAATGATGCATATGGCAATCGCGGAATGACACTTGAAGAAGACTTAAACGAGAGTAATGAATATTACCGCTCCAGGAAGATGGCCGTTATCCATAAGAAACCGACACCAATCCAAATCGTCCAAGTGGATTACCCAAAGCGAAGTGCGGCAGTTATTAAAGAAGCCTATTTTAAACTTGCCTCCACCACTGACTATAATGGCGTTTATAAAGGAAAATATATCGATTTTGAAGCAAAGGAAACAGAAAATCCTACTTCATTTCCGTTAAAAAATTTCCATCCACACCAAATTACTCATATGGAAGAAGTGATGAATCAGGGTGGGATTTGCTTTGTTATCATCCGTTTTTCGCGATTTGATGAGGTATATTTGCTAGAGGCAAAGCATATGTTGGGTTTTTGGGACAGAATGATGAGTGGAGGAAGAAAATCGATTACAAAGGAAGAAATTAAACAGAACGGTTATCTCATACCGCTTGGATTTCATCCAAGAATTGATTATATTAAAATATTAGATAATCTTTTACCTCTTTATTAAAAAACAAATAAAGAGCAGAAAGGAAGGAATTTCAAAATGGCTGAGCAATACCAATCAAGAGAGGAGCGCCGAAAGAAACAGCAGTCAAACGATAAGGCCAGACCTAAAGCAAAGGCTAAGAAAGGCGGAATGGCAAAGAAAATTTTCCTTTCCCTAATCGTGCTTTGTTTTGTCGGCTTATTGGCTGGTGTCGGCACTTTCGCCTATTTAGTAAAGGACACTCCCAAGCTTGATCCAAAATTATTAAAAGATCCTATCCCTTCAAAGATTCTAGATAAAGATGGAGAGCTTATTTCCGAAGCCGGTTCAGTGAACCGGGAATATGTTACTTATAAAGATATACCGAAGCAGGTTGAAAATGCCATTTTGGCAACGGAGGATTATCGTTTTTATAAACATCATGGCATCGACCCGATTCGCCTTGGCGGTGCGGTACTCGCGAATTTCCGTGATGGCTTTGGTTCGGAAGGCGGCAGCACTATTACCCAGCAGGTTGTCAAAAACGCCTTTTTATCACGTGATAAAACCTTGAAACGAAAAGTTCAGGAAGCATGGCTTTCCTATCAGTTGGAACAAAAATATACAAAACATCAAATTTTTGAAATGTATGTCAATAAGGTCTATATCTCGGAAAATAGCTGGGGTATTGCCACTGCTGCAAAAATATATTACGGGAAAACACTTGATCAGTTGACACTTGCGGAAGCAGCCCAATTGGCAGGGATGCCGCAAAGCCCGAACAATTACAATCCTTTTAACCATCCGGATTTAGCCGAAAAAAGAAGAAATATCGTATTAAGTTTAATGTATCAGCATGGTTTTATTTCAAAGGCACAAATGGAGGAAGCTAAAAAGGTTGCCGTAAAAGATACGGTCCTTAAAGAGGAACAGCGGAAAATAAATGACAAGCCATATGATGCCTTCGTTGATGCAGTAATCGATGAAGTAAAAGAGAAGACCGATTTTGATATTTTTTCAGACGGTTTGACGATTTATACAACACTGGACAAAAACGCGCAGGACTATGTTAACGAGCTTTTAAACTCAAAAGACGTTATTCCATATCCTGATGATCAATTCCAGGCAGGCGTCGCACTTCTCGACACAAAGACTGGAGAAATCAGGGCAATTGGCGGCGGCAGAAACCAACAGGTGCAGCGCGGCTACAACTATGCCATTGATATACAGCGCCAGCCCGGATCTACCATTAAACCTGTGTTGGATTACGGCCCTGCCATCGAATACCTGAATTGGGGCACCTACCAAATGATTGAGGATAAGCCAATTACGTATTCGTCTGGTAAGAAATTCGGAAACTGGGACGGTCAATATAAGGGTCCGATGACGATGAGGACAGCCCTTCAGTTATCACGGAACACTCCGGCGGTTCAGGCCATTCAACAGGTAGGTCTGGATAATGCGATGAAGTTCGCTCTAAATCTTGGCATTCCATTAAAAGAAATATCTGAGTCCTATGCGATTGGCGGATTTGGAGGAAAAACCGTCGGAGTATCACCGCTAGAAATGGCCGGAGCCTATGCTGCATTTGGCAACAAAGGCATTTACAATAAGCCGCATGCTGTCACGAAAATTAAGCTGCGCGATGGTACCATTATTGACACCGCACCGGAACCTAAGGTGGTCATGAAGGATTCCACAGCATTTATGGTTACCGACATGTTAAAAAGTGTTCTAGTTTCTCCGGGTACGGGGACAAACGCAAAAGTCCCAGGCCTTCCAATGGCAGGTAAGACAGGGACTACAAACTATTCGGAAGAACAAAGAAATGCATGGAATATTAGTAAAAGTGCGGTACCAGATTCTTGGTTTACAGGGTATACGACCAATTATACTGCATCCATTTGGACTGGTTACGGTGACTATAAAACGCCGGTTGAGGCAAAGGGAAATAACCAAAGAATTGCCCAATTAATCTTTAAAAATTTACTGGCCCATGTCTCAAAAGGCACCCAAACAGCTGACTTTACTATGCCAAATAGTGTGGAGAAGGTCAGAATCGAAAAAGGCTCCATGCCGGCTGTGCTTGCGAGTGAATTCACTCCTGACAGCGAAGTACTCACGGAATATGCTGTAAAGGGCCATGCCCCGAAAACAGTATCCGAGAAATATAACAAGCTTGATGCACCTAGCGGCTTGGCGGCAAAATATGATCAAGATACACAAAAAATCGCTGTAACTTGGGATTATCCAAATACAGCACAACAAAATGTTCAGTTTGATATTACCGTTGATAACGGCACTACTCCAAATCATGTGGTGCAGGCAGAAAAAGGATTCCTATTTCCAGTTAAGCCGGGTGAAAAATACACTATTACCGTTCTGGCTATTATCGGAGATCGGAAGAGCGATCCTGCAACAACCACCATTGAGGTTCCACAGGCAGAAAACGATACTGAACAAGGAAATGGAAATAATGGCACTGGGGACGGAAATGGAAATGGAAACGGCGCTAACAATGGGAACGGAAATGGCACCGGAACAGGTACTAGCAGTGGCAATGGCAATGGCACCGGCAATAATACCGGCGGAGTCGTGATCCCGCCTGTCATACCCCCTGGAACTCCTTCCACCGGACATTAAATGAAAACTCGCCGATTGGCGAGTCCGATAGGACGAAGACAGAGGGGTAGTTGAATTTATGCGTTAGGAAAGTATAAATTTGCGAAAATTTATACTTTCCTATTAGCTAAAAAACAAGAGGCTGACTTAGGTCGGCCTCTTGTTTTTTTGGATAGTTTTCCGCGCATATTGTTTTTCTTGTTCTACCATGAGTTCTGATAACTGTCGATAAGAATGGTAGAGTGATGGTCGGTACTTAATAAAAGCAAATCGCTCCTCAAGATTGACAGGCATGTATTCGATACTTTCAAATGGAATAGCATCATTGTAGCTAAGTGGCAATCCATTCGTCAGAAACAAAAACCGAAGGTATAATTGAATTCCTTTATTCATCCATTCTTTAGCCCCTATTTGGTCCCTGTTTCGAAATACTTTCTCAAGTTGCTCCTGTATACTGGCCCATTCTTTAAGAATATCGGTTACAGACTCTGAAGGCTTACTCATTTACAGCAGCCTTTCCTTTCATTCGTTTCTTCCCTTCCCTGCATACGTCCAAAAGCGGGCAGCTTGGACACTGCGGGTTTTGCGCCTTGCAATGATACCTGCCAAAAAAGATTAAGCGGTGATGTGTGGCTGACCACTCCTCTTTCGGTACCTTCTTCATCAGCGTCTTTTCAACTTCCAATACAGAGTCCTTCCAACGGCAAATGCCGAGCCTCTTACTGACACGTTCAACATGGGTATCAACAGCGATGGCGGGAATGCCATAAGCAACCGAAACAACAACATTGGCTGTTTTCCGGCCCACTCCCGGCAGCTTTGTTAATTCATCCCTATCCATTGGCACTTCGCCATTATATTCCTCTAATAAAATTCGGCAAAGGCTTTGAATGTTTTTCCCTTTGTTCCGATAAAGACCGATCGAGCGGATATCATTTTGCAATTCCTCCAAAGGGACTTTTAAGTAGTCATCAGGGGTCTTGTATTTTTTAAATAGACCAACAGTTACCTTATTAACGAGGGCATCGGTGCATTGGGCAGATAAAGCGACAGCGATAACGAGTTCAAAAGGATTTGAATGATTTAATTCGCAATGGGCATCTGGAAACATTTCACCCATTGTATCTAAACAATGCCGAATTTGTGTATTATTAAGCAAGGTCTTCACCCCTCTAAATGTTTATTACAGAAAATAAACGAGTGAATTGTCACTCGTCGCTTTAAAATTATTGCTCTAACCAGTTATAGAATGGAATGGATGATGGCGGGGCATCCTCTCTTGGATTGCCTTTTTGAACTTGTTTCTGCCGGAATTTGCGGCCCTGATTTTTGGCCTGCTCAAGTGTCTTAATGCCGTTCTTCTTCCACTCAAAAAGAATTCTATCAATATAGCGAAAATTTAATTTACCTGACATGACTGCTTCACGAAGTGCGGCTTTGATAATGACAGGATCATGATGGTCATCATCCATCCACATCGCTAGAGACTCACATTCAAAAGGAGACAAAGGACGGCCAAATTCATTTTCAAAACACGTATATAAATCGGTTTCCTCCGTTTTCTTTTGATTCTCTTGTACATTCTGCGTGCTTGTTAAAAATTGTGACACGAGTCTTTCCCATAACGGTTTAATTGTGTACTTCTCGAAACGAATGCCGTCTTGCGAATATTCATCAATGATGGCAAGTAAGCCTCTTTGAATCAGCTTTCTAAGCATGTCACTGCATTCTGATATCGAAATGGTCATTCTTGAGGAAAGCTCTTCGGGGGTTGGAAAATCATTCCCTTTCTCTACAAACGTCATGATATTTAGTAACAGAACTAATTCTGCTTCGTTTAAATGCAAATTGCGATATTCGGAAAATAGTAAAGAGGGTACGGTAATGGTACCTTCTTCTAGCCAAGCTACTATATTATCTTTCATGTTAGGACACCTCCTAAAAAGTATATCACGAACAGGTGATTTCGAGTAAGAGAATTAGGCATCCTGTTTTGGTAAAGAAATCAAAAAGCCTGCAGGTCGCAGACTTTTTGATTTTACTAAAGGTTATACCCTAACTTTTGATTCTACGAATTGCTGCATGCGGGATACGGCTTTTTCTAATAAGTCTAGTGATGTTGCATAGGATAAACGGATGTTATCAGGTGTTCCGAATCCTGAACCGGGAATTACAGCTACTTTTGCTTCCACCAAAAGGGCAGATGCAAAGTCGTCGACATTGCTGTAGCCAGCCATTTCAGCAGCCTTTTTCACATTTGGGTACAGATAGAAAGCACCCTGCGGCTTGACACAAGTGAACCCTGGAATGGCAACCAGCTGATCATAGATAATTTCCAATCTTTCTTCGAATGCCTTCCGCATTTCTTCAACAGGCTCCTGCGGCCCGTTGTAAGCCGCGATGGCCGCATATTGAGCGGTAGTGGTCGGGTTAGATGTGCTATGGCTAGCGAGATTAGTCATTGCTTTAATAAGTTCAGCATTACCAGCAGCATAGCCAATCCTCCACCCTGTCATCGAATGGGACTTGGAAACACCATTAATAATAATTGTTTGTTCTTTAAGCTCCGGCGAAATTTCCGCAATCGAAACATGCTTTACACCGCCGTAAACGAGCTTTTCATAAATCTCATCAGAAACAATCAAGATGTTTTCTGCCAAGCATACCTTACCAATTTCCAAAAGCTCCTCTTCTGTATATAAGACCCCTGTTGGATTGCTCGGAGAGTTAATGATGACAGCTTTTGTTCTATTGGTAATCGCCTTTTTCAATTGTTCCGGTGTTATTTTAAAATGGTTTTCTTCCAATCCATCGATATAAACAGGAACTCCGCCCGCTAACTTAACCTGCTCCGGATAGCTTACCCAATAAGGAGTAGGAATAATAACCTCATCCCCCTCATTTAAAAGAACCTGAAACAGCGTATAGAGGACATGTTTTGCACCATTCCCGACAATAACTTCATTTGGCTTATAGGTTAAACCTTGATCTGTTTCGAATTTTTTAATAATCGCCTTTTTTAAGGCAGGAAGACCGGCCGAAGGTGTGTACTTGGTTTGTCCCTCATTCATAGATTTTACCGCAGCATCCATAATGTGCTGAGGGGTATTAAAATCGGGTTCACCTGCACCGAGTCCAATTACGTCTTCACCTTGTTCCTTCAATTCTTTTGCTTTCGCAGTAATGGCCAATGTTGTTGAAGGTGTTAAGGACAACACCCGGTTTGCCAATTCCACTTTCATTATGTTTTCCTCCTGTCTCTACCCTAAAGATTTTCAATTTCCTTCAGCCACTCGCCAGTTTCGAAATGGAGATAATAATAATTTATTAAATTATTTTCAGAACGATAATAAATTTCCCATAAAGGGATGTTCTGTTCCATTCCGAGCCGGACTGAAATGATTTTTTTGGGATTTTTTTCTTTATTCAATGTTTGAATTGCTTCCTCTTTTGTAAGGCCGCTCTTGGCCTTTCGGACAATAACCTTTTTACTCTTTTCGGGAACCCAGACAATAATCTTTTCGCCCTTGTTATTTTTCCCTTCAATGACATTAACGGTTTCTTGACCATTATAAACATGAAAATCTTCAACGCTTTTTAATGGAACCTTTTTTTTAGCATCCTGAAGAGCACGTTCTTCAGCGGTAATTAATGGTTCCATTGCACTATGATATACTTTTATCGAAACCCCGATCACCACAGCAAGTAATAAACATGCTCCAATTATAATCCACTTTTTCAATTTCAAATCACTCTTTTATGTACGATATTTTTCCTCCAATTAATTCTTGTTACTTGTTTCCTACCAAATATCATTATAACAGGTAAAAGGAAAAATGCCCTATCCTGAAACCAAGGAATCGTAATTTTTCTTTAAGTTTTTATTCTTCTTCTGTTGGGATGGTAAAAACCTCATATTTTGAATCCGTGAACTTAAGCGTCACCGATCCATGTTTTTTTGTAAAATAAACTTCAGACCAAGTTTCGTGCAGGCCTTGAAGAATATCACGATCCGGATGATATTCCTCCGGTGTAAACAATACAGAAATCTCCGGATTTAAATAGTGGATAAAATTATTTGAGAAAAAAGAAGCCTTAGCGTAATCCGGAATTTTTAAAACATGGACATCTTCAAGATTTTTTGTCAGTAATGCCTGCTCCGCCCTTTCGCTGCAGGACGACATTAAAAAGAGACGGTGATTGAAAAACTTAAGGATAAAATCCATCCCTTCGTTTTTTTCATTTCCGACAAATTGGACTTCGGCCGTCAGGTCAGGAAAAAGTGATTCTGTTGTCCCTTCTTTCCATGTTGATACCGCGGCCCGCTTTTGATCATCAAGCCCAAAGGCTGCCTGGGCTGAGATTTTTGAAGTGGTAATCAGTTTTTCAATGTTATATTTGTCAATTAGCTTATTTACTTTTTTAAACGACAGGCTATTTTCATCCGTAGTAATGATTAAGGTTTGAATGCTTTTTACATCATAAAGTTTGAGCCACTTTTCCAATTCCGCTTCAGTGTCTTGCCCCCCGACATTGACCAAAATATTCTCGTTGTTCGGCCCTTGGATTAAAGTAGCTTCCCCAGTGGAAAGACCAATAAAAGTAATGGCCATTTCGTGTTCCTTTATATTTAAATCTATATTTTCAACCTTACCTGAAATAGCCGTTTCCGCATGAACTGCTGAAACAGCCGGAAAAAATAAGGCCAATAGAATGAATAAAATTCGCATACACATTCCTCCTGTCATCTCTAGGATGTGTATTTTTTCCAAATTTTATCATAACCAGGATTGAATTATTTTGACTATTTCTTTGGCCGATTCTTTTTTTATGGTGACTGGCGGGATGGAATTTAAGAAGGCCTTTCCATATTTCGTTGTGATAATCCGCTTGTCAAAAACAATCACAATCCCCCTATCTGTTTCAGTTCGTATCAACCGGCCAAAGCCTTGTTTAAACCGTAGGACTGCTTCAGGCAGAGAATATTCAAAAAAGGCATTGCCGCCACTTTCCTCAATTATTTGGCATTTCGCCATTGTTAACGGCTCATCCGGTGAGTTGAAGGGAAGCCGTACTAAACACAGGCATGATAAATCCTCCCCTGGAATATCCACACCCTCCCAAAAACTGCTCGTTCCTAACAGAATGGCCTTTTCATAGCGCTGGAAATTTCTCGTCAACCTTGTTCTACTCCCGCTTGTAATCCCTTGGGCAATTAAAACATAGTCATCGAGAAAGCCGCTTTCTTTTATCAATTCGTACGTTTTCTTTAGCATGTCGTAAGCAGTAAAAAGAAGCAGCATCCTTCCTTTCGTCGCCTCAGCAATCGTAATGATGTGCTCGGTTATGGCAATCACAAATTCATCTAAGGAAACCGAATTGATTTCGGGCAAATCATCAGGAATAATCAGCTGTACTTGTTCCTTGTAATTAAAAGGAGAGGGGATGATTACCTTTTCCGGATTACTGGAATCAAGGCCGATTTCCTTGAGATAATAGTCAAAGGTATTATTAACGGTTAACGTTGCAGAAGTGATGACTGCTGCCTTTTTCTTTGCGAAAAAATATTTTTCTAAAGCTGCCGCTACACTGGCCGGCTGTGCGATAAAGGTTGTTATATTCTGCGGTGCACGTACATCGATTTCAATCCATTTAACATCATTGGTGTCTCTTAAAAAGCTGTTTATTACCCTGCCCCTTAATTCCTCTAATTCCATAAGAAACACATGGACTTCCTCGATCTTCCCCTCCTGCTTTCTGGTTAACCCATCCTTTTGGGCAATAATCCATTCCACCCTTTTACTAATTGCGGTATGCAAATCCTTTATTAAAAATGACAGCCTTTCCGCACTATGCACTAAAGCCATTCTTTCTTTAGAACTATCAGCTTTACTAAAATGGATTTTTGTGCGGTAATATCCATTTTTGTTATTAATCCTCTTTTTGGCAAATAGAGCAATTAATTTAAAAAATTCATCCATTTCGTACGAAAAGTCAATCATCATTTGATTAAGCTCAAATGTATGGATAAGCGGTTCCTTCGTGAAAGGATAAATAGCAAGAATCTTTTCTAATTCATAAAAAAGCTGTTCTTGTTCGTATAAACCAAATTGGCCAGCCAGCATTCTTGCAGATAGGTAATCCAAGGAGGTACCAAAGAATTGAACTGCCGCTTTTTCCAAATGATGCCCTTCGTCAATAACGGCAAAATCATATTCCGGCAAAACAGCGCCGTTCCCTTTAATATCACTTAATAATAAAGAATGATTGGTAATAACAATATCCGAGACTTTAGCCTCTTTTTTTGCTCGCAAATAAAAATCCCGTTCTTGCCAATCAGGATGTTTTGAAAAAGCGGTTTGCTCATTTTTAATTTTATTCCAAAAAAGGAATCCGCCGCTCGAAAGATTCAGTTCATCCTTATCACCGGTTTCTGTCTCGGTTAACCAAACAAGAATCTGCATCTTTGTTAAGGTGGTATCATAGTTATCGTTTTCATCAAGCAGCGACTGATGGAATTTTTCCAAACAGATATAATGGCTCCTGCCTTTTAAGAGTACAGCCTTTACCGGAAAAGGAATCATTTTTTCCAGAAGTGGCATTTCTTTTCTTAATATTTGCTCCTGCAGCTGAGTAGTATGTGTACTGACGATAATCGGCCGGTTCCGCTGTTTAGCGAAGAAGACTGCTGGCAGCAGATACCCTAACGATTTTCCTACCCCCGTTCCTGCTTCAATTAACGTATGACGCTCGGATACAAAGGCTTTGTAGACCACATCCATCATCTTAAATTGCCCTGTCCGGTTCTCAAAAGATTTAAGGCCGCTTTTCATCAGCCTTAATTTCTCCTCTTCAGCTTGAGGATAGTGGTATGCCTGGAATTCTAACGATGTTCCCGGCTGAGGCAGCACTTTTTTTATGGCGAGGTCCCTAAACACCTCAAAATCCTCATTATGTGCAGACTTTTCAGCCATGCTGTCAATCATTTCTTCAAGTAGCTGCTCAAGGTCGCTTTTTAATCCGCCGGATAACGGAAGAAGCCGCTTAAGCGTAATAAAGGGCAGCTGCTGTAAACGCTGGACCAACAGCAGAAAAATTTCCGCGGTCACCTCCGCATCACTGTCGGCTTGGTGAGGCCGATCGTGCTTGAGGTTTAGCATTTCAGCCAAATCGGTAAGTTTATATCCGTCCGCTGTCGGATATAGAATCCGCGACATTTCCACGGTATCCAAGACAGATCCGTAAAATCCTTCAAATCCGGCATGGATTAATTCCTCTTGAAGAAAGGATAAATCAAATAAAACATTATGGGCTACAAAATAAGCCCCGTCCAGTAAGGAAAAAACCTTCGCAGCAATCTCTGAAAAAACAGGGGCATTCTTCACCATTTCATCATTGATTCCAGTTAACTCTTCTATAAATATCGGAATGGATTTTTGGGGATTAATCAGTGACGAAAATTTCTCCGTTATTTGTCCATCTTCAATTACAACAGCGGCAAATTGAATAATTTTGTCGCCCTTCTTCGGAAGATTTCCGGTAGTTTCTAAATCGATTACAACAAATTTATTAGACATTTACATAACACCCCAAAGCTTCATTCCTTAAACGGTAACATAAAAAAATAAAAAATGAAAACAATTAATATATTCGCCACTCATTATAATAAAGTCCCCGTCAAAAGAAAAATCCCCCATTGAAAGGGGGACCAGGCTGTCGAAAAACTTTCGATAGCCATTTATTTTGCTCTTTTATTTAATAATTAATATATAGGCTTTTCAACAAGTCTGTTGATTGGCGCTCCAGGCGCTTCGCTTTCCGCGGGCGTGCCGGGGAGCCTCCTCTGAGCTATCGCTCCTGCGGGGTCTCCCCTGCCCCGTACTCCCGCAGGAGTCTCCGCGCCTTCCGCGCCAATCAACAGGTGTAATCAATAAAGACCTTCATCTCAAATAAAAATAAGTACCGGTTACGGGGATTGAATAATGTAAGAGTGCAGCTTCTCTCCTTACTACAACCTCCCAAAATATCAAAAAAATTGTAACACACTTATCTAGGTTCGATAATGTGTGTTACAATACTTTAGATTTTTTTGCCTCCCTGTTGATTGGAGCGGAGGGCACTCGACTCCTGCGGGATATAGAGGTCACTGGAGACCCCGCAGGCGCTAAAGCGCCGAGGAGGCTCCAGGACCTCCCCGCGGAAAGCGAGTGCCCGGAGCGGAAATCAACAGGCCCTTTAGCAGAGTCAACTCAAAAAAAGATGTAATTAGAATGATAAAAAAATAGCCGAGAAAGGTACTCTTTCTCGACAATCTGATCCCCCAAATAAAGGGGGACGTTTTTTACATAATTGTATGGGCTGGTTCGGCATGAATAAGTTCTTTTATTTGGTTAAATTCGTCCATAATCGCTACTTTTGGTTTATGGTAAGGGACTTTTTCTTCTGGTACAAGAGCATAGGAGATGATGATCACAATATCTCCAGGCTGTACAAGACGGGCAGCTGCCCCATTTAAGCAGACCACACCAGACCCTCTTTCACCAGGAATGATATAGGTTTCAAGACGAGCTCCGTTATTGTTATTGACAATTTGCACCTTTTCGTTCGGCACCATGCCAACTGCATCTAATAAATCTTCATCTATTGTAATACTGCCAACATAGTTTAAATTCGCTTCTGTGACTGTTGCACGATGTATTTTTCCGTTCATCATGTGGCGAAACATAAAATGTGGTTCCTCCTCTATTCAAGTGTCTACTCTATATCCAGAATGAGATTATCAATTAAACGAACCTTTGTAAATTTTACAGCAAGCGCAATGATTATCCTACCCTCTAATTTTTCCAGTGGTTTTAACTGTGGATAGGAATAAATCTCCGCATAGTCGACTACCCCAGACGAATTGCTCGTAATCATTTCTTTCATTAAAATGATTAAACTGTGAGGGTTCTGTTCGCCTTGATCAATTGCTTTTTTTGCTTCCTGCAGGCTTTTATACAAAACAACTGCCTGCTCTCTTTCTTCGGGCAGCAAATTGACATTGCGAGAGCTTTTGGCCAACCCGTCTTCTTCGCGGACAATTTCCACCGCCACCACGTCTAGTGGAAAATTGAGGTCAGAAACCAATCCTTCAATGACCGCCACCTGTTGCGCGTCTTTTTTGCCAAAATAAGCCCTTGTCGGCATGACAATATGGAAAAGCTTAGACACAACTGTAGCAACGCCATCAAAATGACCAGGGCGCGATTTCCCGCATAACACATCGGTCCGAGCCTGGACAATGACTTTCACCGAAGGTTCAGTTGGATACATTTCGTTGACTGTTGGGTAGAAAATGTAGTCGACATGTTCACATTCTGCCAGCGCCCGGTCTCGCTCAAAATCGCGAGGATATGTTGAAAAGTCCTCTGTTGGTCCAAATTGCAATGGATTGACAAAGATACTTAAGACCACAATATCATTTTCCTGTCGAGCCTGCTTTATAAGAGTGAGATGCCCTTCGTGAAGATATCCCATCGTTGGGACAAAGCCGATCGATTTACCCTCACTTTTTTGTTGTTTAATTTCAGTCTGCATCTCTTTTATGGTTGTAATAACCTTCATTCTTTACCTCCGTATAAAACGAGCAGTTGCTCTTCCTTCATGGTGTAGCTGTGCTTATCTTCAGGGAACTGTTTGTTTTTCACATCCTGGGCATACGCTTGGATTGATTCAATCATAAATGGACTTACAGAATGGTACTGTTTGACGAATTTAGGAACCCGTTCAACACCGTAGCCAAGAATATCATGATAGACAAGCACCTGGCCATCGACATCAATTCCTGCACCGATGCCAATTACCGGAATAGACAAGGATTTTGTTACTTGCTCCGCCAACTGCTTAGGAACACATTCCAAGACAAGCGCGAATGCTCCTGCTTCTTCGCATTTTTTAGCGTCTTCGATTAACTGTTTTGCTGCATCTGCATCTTTGCCTTGAACCTTGTAGCCGCCTAATACACCGACTGACTGCGGTGTTAAGCCAAGATGGGCACACACTGGAATTCCCGCTCGCGTCAGGGCAGCAATATGTTCGGTGACTTCATCTGCCCCTTCAAGCTTAACAGCATGTGCTCCGGTTTCCTGAATCAATCTGCCTGCGTTAACTAATGTATCCCTGACCGATAAATGGTAGGTTAAAAATGGCATGTCCACAACTATGAATGTTTCTTTAGCCCCGCGCTTGACAGCCTTTGCATGATGGATCATGTCATTCAATGTGACAGGAATAGTAGAATCATAACCAAGAACCACCATTCCGAGAGAATCACCGACGAGAATCATATCTACGCCGCCCTGTTCCGCCTGCTTTGCTGAAGGATAATCATAAGCCGTTAACATCACAATTTTTTCGTTCTTTTCTTTCATCTTCAGAAAATCTGTCGTTTGCTTCATCCTTATTCCCTCCTTAAATTAGGGGAGAGGTGATAAAACAAATGAGAAGCTAAATAAAAAAAATCCTTCTGAAGGCAGAAGGATTTTGGTTACTTACTTCTTGTTCCATCCCTCTGTCCCGGTCCGTTTGACGGATCTAGGCAGATACCTTTTAGTTTTATAGACTTCCAAGGTGCAGTTCCTTCAGGATACTGCCCATAAAAAAATTATAGCAAATATCATCCATTCCGTACAGAATGAAATGACAGGACTATAGTTCTATATCAGCGGAATAAACATGGTGAATCACACCGGATGCATCTTCAATCTTTAAAACGCCTTCATCGGTTATCCCGAGGGCTTTTCCTTCAATGACACCGGTCAAAGTTCTAGCTTTGAGCATTTTCCCAATACTTATGGCATAGCCTTCCCATAGCAATTTAATTGGGTAAAAACCTTTTTCGAGGAAGAGCAAATATAATTTTTCAAAATGGGTAAAAATACTTCTTATGATGCTGGCCCGTGAAAGCGCATCTCCTTTTTCAATCAACAAGGAGCTTGCAATATTTTGCAATTCAGGTGGAAAGTCATCCTTCGTCTGATTGACGTTCAAGCCCATCCCAATGATGATCGAATGAATCTGATCAGCCTCCGCCTGCATTTCAGTCAGAATGCCGGTTATTTTTTTCCCATTCAGTAAAATATCATTTGGCCATTTTATTTCCGGATTAAGGCCAGTCACTTCTTCGATTGCCTGAACAATAGCAACGGCTGTTAAAAGCGTTAACTGCGGCGCCTTTGTCAATGGAATATTGGGACGGAGGATGAGGCTCATCCAAATCCCTGTATATTTTGGTGAATGCCACGGGCGATTCATTCTTCCCCTGCCGGAAATTTGTTCCTCCGCTATTACAACTGTTCCCTCAGGCACATTTTCAGAAGCTAATCTGTGGGCAATCTTTTGGGTCGATTCCACGGTTTCTTCGTAATGGATGTTTTTTCCGATAAACTCCGTAGTTAAGCCAAGTCTAATTTCATCGGCAGTAATTTTTTCGGGTGTTTTGATAATTCGATAGCCTTTTTTTCTAACCGCCTCAAGTTCAAAGCCTTCTTTTCTTAATTCCTCAATATGCTTCCAGACTGCCGTTCGCGAGCAGCCAATTAATTCAGCAAGGAATTGACCTGATAAATAGGATTCACCAGCGCTGGTAAAGGAATCTAGCAGTTTTTTTCTTGTTTCTGACTGCACGCTTTCAGCCACTCCTTTATCTTTTCTTTTTCGTTTACAACTTCATTTTGCAAAACTGCATGTTCTATTCTAGTAAGCAGCTCTTTCAGCCATGGGCCACCTGCCTGTTTCCACCAAGCCATTATGTCGCTTCCGGTCACAGCCAGTTCAGATCGCTGCTTGATTGGCAGATTGTCGTAAGTGTTTAACCAATACTTTACAGAGTCATAATCATTTATGCCTTTTAAAACAAGATAAAGCTTTTCTGCGGATTGAATTGTCTCGCTGCCAGCCGTATATAAATCGTAACGGGACCAATCTTTTATGAGTCTTTGTTTGGCATATAGCAAGATGTCCTGAATTTCTTTCATTTCCTTTACAGGAAGTCGCCAATTCCGAAGAAAAGCGTCGCTATTTTGTTGATCAAGTTCTAAACAATAAAGGAGCAATGCCCACATTTCTTTCTTATTTAAGAAATCAAATGGATAAGAAAGTAATTTTTCAATTTTCAATTCCCGTTTCTTGAGCCCAGGTAAATATTCAAAAACCTGCGTTTCAAGCAAAATCCTGAAAGCATTTTTTCGATTGTCGCCAGAGAGCAGCTTTTCAAACTCGGATCTCTTCCTCTCGACAGCAATTTTATCGAGCAGGTGCGCATCCAATTTTAAAGCTAGTAATGTTTCACCTGCAATATGAAAAGAGAGCTGGCTGACAAAGCGTACCGCTCTCATCATTCTTAGGGCGTCTTCGCGAAACCGTTCCTCCGGGCTTCCCACCGTTCGAATAACCCTTTCCTTAATGGCTGTTTGGCCGTCAAAAGGGTCAATAATGCTGCCATTTGCATCCATAGCGATGGCATTCATGGTAAAATCCCTTCGCATCAGATCTTCGTTAAGATTGCGAATAAATGATACCTCCTTAGGCCTCCGAAAATCCTGATACTCTCCTTCGGTCCGAAAGGTGGTAATTTCATAAGAATTGTTTTTAAACAGGACAAGAACCGTTCCATGTTGAATACCGATATCAACAGTTTTAGGAAAAATCGCTTTCACTTCTTCAGGTGTGGCTGACGTCGCAATGTCGACATCGCTAATTTTATTTCCAAGTAAATAATCCCTAACCGATCCGCCCACAAAGTAGGCTTCATATCCAGCGGACTCAAGCCTTTTGATGACTGGAACAGCCGATAAAAAGGGTTCTTTCATATTTTTCTCACCTTATTTCAGCAGCTTAAAATAAAGCATTTCGTATTGCTCGACAATTTGCTCTGCTTTAAATTTCGTTTTAACTGTTACTTCTGACTGCTGTGAAAATTGCTGATGAAGAGCTCCATCATTCAATAGACGAATTGCTTTATCAGAAATATCCCCAATATCACCGACGTTACAAGTATAGCCCGTTTTGCCGTTCTCAATAACCTCAGGGATGCCTCCTACATTGGTTCCAATCACCGGTACTCCGCAGGCCATTGCCTCTAGGGCAACAAGACCGAAGCTTTCCTTTTCCGACAATAGGAGCATCAAATCGCTGATGGAATATAACTCTTCTAGGTTTTCTTGTTTTCCTAGGAAAATGACTTGATCCTCTAACCCAAGCTGTCTGACCAGTTTACAAACGATGGTCATTTCGGGTCCATCCCCGACTAGCAACAATTTCGCCGGCATCACAGCGGAGATATTGGCAAATGTTTTAACCACATCCTGGACGCGTTTGACGCCGCGAAAATTGGATACATGGATAATGACCTTTTCATCTTCCCTTATCCCAAATTCAGCTCTTAAATGATTGGAATCTGTTTTTTGATAAACTCGGTCATCAATAAAGTTATATACTGTTTCAATTTGCTTGTCAGGATTGATGACCTCATATGTCTGCTGGACCAATGCACTTGAAACAGCCGTCACCGCATCCGACTTTTCAATGCCAAATTTTATTGCATCTGTGAGGGACGGATCATACCCAAGCACGGTGATGTCAGTACCGTGCAGGGTGGTGACTATTTTTATATCCCTTCCTGCCATTTGCTTTGCCAAAATAGCGCAAACCGCATGCGGAATAGCATAATGGACATGAAGCAGGTCGAGTTTCTCTCGATTGGCCACTTCAGCCATCTTACTGGCGAGAGCGATATCATAGGGTGGAAATTGAAAAACCGAATATTGATTTACTTCTACCTGATGATAATAGATGTTGTGATAGATTTTGTTCAGCCGAAATGGGATGCTTGATGTTATGAAATGAATCTCATGCCCCTTCTCCGCCAGGAGTTTTCCCAATTCTGTCGCGACAACCCCGGAACCTCCGACAGTCGGATAACAGGTAATGCCAATTTTTAATTTTTTCATACGTTAATCTCCCAGCAAATCACGGTTCAATAGAATAGGAACCTTTGTTTTAAAGCCTTCCGCATATGTAACATTGACCAGTTTCCCAAACATTCTTTCTCTTGCCTCAACGGTTTCAATATAACCATTGACAAGAGGTGTGTCGTAGCTTGTATCTGTCCGGTCAAACTGGCTTTTATAGGATTGTAATGCCGCTATTTTTTTGTCCATAGACATGGAAATGTCGACAGTAAAGTCCGGCTTGTGAAAGCCATTTATCATATAAAAATACAATCTATTTACCCGATGGGGCTCGCTAGATTCTGTTTCAAATTTTTTTATTCCCGCCGAAAAAACCGCCTCTTCAACGAGACGGGCACAATTCCCATGATCCGGATGACGATCTTCCAAAAAAGGAGCAAACACGAGTTTCGGCTTATGTTGACGAATGATATCCGCTATCTTTCCTATGTATTCATCCTTTAAATATAACCCTCTATCAGGAAACCCGAGTGATATCCGGTATGAAACCCCTAAAACCTCTGCAGCCTTAGCCGCTTCCGCTTTCCTTAGTGTCACATTTCCGTTAGAGGAAAGATTCGCATCCGTTAAATCACATATTCCGATCTGATACCCTTCTGCTGTTAATTTTGCAATTGTACCTGCCATGCCGATTTCGACGTCATCGGCATGGGCCCCAAATGCAAGAATATCCAGTGATTTACCTTGCATGTCCTTCACCAACTTTGATTATTTTTAGTCCAAAATATTTTCCAGCCCGTACACAAAGCTGTTATGTTTCATAACTGTTTCAACAGCGACCTTTACACCGGACATAAATGATTCACGGTTATAGGAATCATGGCGGATGGTTAAGGTTTGTCCATCTGAACCGAATAATACCTGCTGATGGGCAATCAGCCCAGGCAAGCGGACAGAATGGATATGCATCCCGTCAAATTCAGCACCGCGTGCTCCTGTTATAGTTTCTTTTTCATTTGCATGACCTTGTTTTTTCGCTTCCCTGACAGCCGAAATCATTTCAGCCGTTTTAACTGCTGTACCGGACGGGGCATCTAGCTTTTTATCATGATGCAATTCAATAATTTCAACATCACGAAAATATTTTGCAGCAAGCTGCGAAAATTTCATCATTAACACTGCTCCTATTGCAAAATTTGGAGCGATAATACAGCCTAGCTCCTTTTCCTTGCAAAGGCGCTCTAATTCTTCCAGATTTTCTTTTGAAAAACCAGTTGTACCTACCACAGGCCGTACATTATAGCTAAGTGCCGTTTTGGCGTGCAACATGCCAAACTCTGGCGTTGTTAAGTCAATTAGTACATCTGCCTGAACATTTTGTAGACACTTTTCAATATCGGTATAAATGGGAACATTATGTATCGATTGAAAGCCTTCAATGTCGCTAAGCATCATTCCGTCATGTTTATGGTCAAGGACAGCCACTAGGTTAAAGTGTTCGGTTCCTGCCGCTAGCTTTACTGCTTCACTGCCCATTCGGCCTCTAGGACCTGCAATCATTATATTAATCTGCTCCATTTTTCTCACTCCATATTTTCCTGATTTTTTCTCGTCCAACGATCCTTATCCCGTGTATTAAACTTGTTCATCACATAATCATGCGCTTTTTCCAAATCAATGTTTAAGGAATTGGCAAGACAAATTAACACAAACAAAAGGTCGCCAAGCTCCTCATCAACAGCTTTCTCGCTTTCTGTTGATTTCTTCGGTTTCTCGCCGTAATAATGGTTGATTTCCCGTGCCAGTTCACCTAGCTCCTCTGTCAGTCTTGCGAGCATTGCCAAAGGACTAAAATATCCTTCTTTAAATTGACTTATATATGTATCAACTTCTTCTTGAAGTTCTTTCATTGTCTTACCATCAGCCAAACCTTATCACTCCAAACGATGCTGTTATTTGTCAGGCAGGCATGCTCCTGCTCACTATTTTATGTTAGCTAAATTATGGCTGATTTACAAATGTTTTCACCGGAATGATTGGAATTCGCTGGCCAGATTGCCCAACAATAAATTATTCGATATAATTAAATCCGCCATATGGAAGAAAAATATGGATGAGGAGGAAGGATATGATATTTAGCCTTAAAATAAAAAATATACTATTTATCCTGCTTGGCGCAGCGATATTTTCATTTGGACTGGTCCATTTTAATATGCAGAACAAACTGGCGGAAGGCGGGTTTACGGGGATCACTCTTTTGTTATTTTTCCTTTGGAAATGGGATCCGTCGTATACCAACTTGATTTTAAATATCCCGCTATTTTTTATAGGATGGAAGATGCTTGGTCGTAATGCCTTTTTTTACACCCTAATTGGAACAGTCAGTGTGTCCGTCTTTTTATGGATTATTCAGCGCAACGCGATTAACATGCCATTAAATCATGATTTAACGCTTGCTGCCCTGTTTGCTGGAGTTTTTGCCGGTATCGGATTAGGGATCATCTTCAGGTATGGCGGCACAACTGGTGGCGTTGATATTATTGCCCGGCTCGTCCAAAAATACTTTGGCTGGAATATGGGCAAAACGATGTTTCTGTTTGATGCCTGTGTCATCACTCTCTCCTTAATCACCTATTTGAATTACAAACAGGCGATGTATACCTTGGTTGCCGTTTTTGTTGGGGCCAGGGTAATAGACTTTATTCAAGAAGGTGCCTACTCAGCAAGAGGCGCGATGATTATTTCCGAGAAAAACGAAGAAATCTCCGCTAAAATTATGGAGGAGATGGAACGCGGTGTTACAGCTCTGAAAGGTTTCGGTTCCTATACAAAAAACGAACGGGACGTCCTATATTGTGTGGTCGCTAAGAATGAAATTATGCGTTTAAAAAATCTGATTACTTCAGTCGACCCGTATGCATTTATCTCCATTTCTATCGTCCATGATGTCCACGGGGAAGGCTTTACGCTGGATGAGAATAAAATGCCGATAACAGACTAAAAGACTGACTCGGGAACGAGTCAGTCTTTTCTGGTTAATCTTCACTTCGATTCATCCCAGTAAAAATTAATACTAATCTAAGTAATTCCAGAACGGCTACTGCTGCCGCTGCTACATAAGTAAGGGCTGCCGCGTTTAAAACCTTGCGGGCCTCCCTTTCCTCTCCGCTGCCGACCAATCTAAGTGAGGCAATTTGGTCCATGGCCCGGCTTGAGGCGTTAAATTCAACAGGAAGAGTTACAATTTGAAAAAGTACAGCCGCTGCCATACAAATAATTCCTAACAGCAGCATTCCTGACAGATGGGCAAATATGCCGATCATGATAAGAATCCACGAGGCATTTGAACCAAGGTTTGCAACTGGAACTAAGGCATGGCGAAACCGCAAAAATGCATATCCTTGAGCATCTTGGATGGCATGTCCGCATTCGTGAGCCGCAACTGCTGCCGCTGCAATGGAATGTCCGTGGTAATTTTCTGGTGACAAACGAACAGTTTTGCTGCTTGGGTCATAATGATCGCTTAAAAATCCCCGGCCTTCTTCTACGGCAACATTATACAAACCGTTGGCATTCAATATTTCTCGGGCCACTTCTGCACCTCTACGATATGTTGCGGCAGAAATTCTAGAATATTTTGTAAATGTACTTTTTACTTTCCACTGTGCCCACAAAGGAATCAGAATGATGAAAGCAAAATATAGCAAATACATGATGAAACCTCCTAAGAGAGCTCTTTGATGATTTACATTTTAGTAAAAGGGATTAGAGGCGTCAATCTTTATGCTCTCTGGACCGGTCTTTTCTAACATCCTTTTCCCCTTGGTACTTCCTCCAGCCGACATAAGATAATGTCGCAATGATAATACTCCCTGTTGAAATGATCACCCACCAAAGGGAAGGATCGGCCTCATCATCCTCGATATTGGCAAATAAATTCTGCAGATCTGTGTCAAGTTTATCTAGCTCTACCCGGCCTTGTGAATCAGTTAAAACTTGAGAGCGATATTCATCAATAAATTTGATACGTGCATCTAATCTTTGTATATTTTCCACAGGAACATCAATTTTCATACTTGGATAAATGACGTTATAGAGAGATAAAAACGTATTAAAACTCGCATGGAAATTCGCAGAATTACCGGTCACAGCTGCTTCCTTGGCTTGGTGGAACGCTGTCATGATTGGACCTTCCATCTCCGTCCATAAGGGCTGATGACTTGTGGCAATCGCATCCATAACCAGCCTGAATTTCGTCAACTTATTAATACGCTCCTCATGTTTCATATCTGGACTTACTGCTGCTTCCATTGCTTCGTCATGTGAAGTGTTAATGATTCGAACCTCATCCATTGTTAATGGCTGTCCGGTGACTGTAACACCTTTAAACTGATCAGAAAAATAATCAAGCAACTTCCTGGCGTCATCATATCTATGAAACTTGACCATTTGAAGAGCTTCATCGGAAATGTCATCAAGCCGCTCCATTGGGGATTGTCCTTCCGCATATACTGATATCGGCATTAGTAAACATATAATTGCTAATAACAGGAACTTCTTTATATTCACTAACCTTGTCCCCCTTTTCGTTACTAATAAAATGTATGAAAGGGTGGACAAGGTTAGACCATAATTTATAGCTGAGAATTATTTAATTTCAAGTTTAAAACTTTTTTGGCGTATACAAAGATAATAGGCAATTCCAATGGAAAGAATAGACAGCCAAAACGTAAAGTAGCCGATTTGCGGGATATAACGGTCAAGCATTTGATAGCTTGGCAGCATAAAGAAAACATAATCGATGATATCATTATGCAGTGTCCAAATTGCAGTCACTACTAAATGCCATAGTTTGAGACGATAAAACGGTGCGAATAAGAGCCCTTGGACTGCCATGGCAAAATGAGAGAAAATCAACATATAACCGACTGGATCCAATTCCCCTTGAACAACAAAAACAAGGATATTCATCACGACAGCCCAAATTCCATATTTAAAAAGTGTGACAATGGCCAGTGCTTCCATCAGCGGCCAATTTTTTCTTAATAAAAAGGCAATAAGGACAAAAACAAAAAAGAGGCTTGCAGTGGGACTGTCCGGTACAAAAATTAAAAATATAGCCGGGGTATTCTCCAACTGCCATCCATACCAATAATACCCATAGATTGTCCCAGCTATATTAACAATTAATAGCAATTTAAGAATCGACCGATTGGCCATAAGAGGGTAAATCCAGCGCACAATGACTCCCCTTCCATTATTCGTTTTTAGTTTGTTGCAGAATATACAAAAAAGCTGACGTAATCCCGTCAGCTTTTATAGTGCAGCATTATTTTGCGCCAAGTCCAGAGATAAATTCAGATAGCTTTTTCAGCTGTTCGTCATCACCTTTAAAGATACCTGGAGGCATTTTGCCGCCTTTACCCTCTTTTGCAATCTTGGCGATTTCTTCAGGTTTTAAACCTGTACCGATCAAGGTTGGTGCACCGGCACCGCCTTGAAGATTTTCACCATGACATGTTAAACATGTGTTATCTTTAGCGATTTGATATCCTTCTGCAGTCTTATCAATATCGACTTTTTCAACGATTTTCCCTTGACGCTCAGCAGCTGCCCAGTCATGTGTAGCTACAGATTGCCAAGTTAAAAATACAGTCGCAGCCAATGCCAATAACATAGCTCCTGTTGCAATTGGACGCTTACTCGCACGGCGTTCAGGTCCATTATCAAGGAATGGAGCCAATAATAATCCTCCAAAAGCAAGTCCTGGGATAATCATTGCACCAATAACCGTATATGGCCCGGATGCGTAAGTATACTTTAACAATTGGTACAAGAATAAGAAATACCAGTCTGGTAATGGAATATAACCTGTATCCGTCGGGTCCGCAATCCTTTCAAGTGGAGCCGGATGAGCAACGGTTAAACATAAAAAGCCAACAAGGAAAACTGCACCTATCATCCATTCTTTCAAAAGGAAGTTAGGCCAGAAGGCTTCTGTTTTGCCAGGGTATTCTGAATAATCTTTAGGAAGTTTCGGTTTTCTTGATTCAGGTGCAACTACGCGTGAATCACCGACAAACTTCATACCTTTACCGCGATGCATTGAGCAATCCCCTCCTTTTTCATCGTAATATGAAAACTTTCTAGTTTAGATTAAAATTTGAATCATAGCGGTCCAGAAATACCTTGTCTGCGAATCATGACAAAGTGTGCTGCCATTAACCCAAATAATACTCCTGGCAGGAAGAATACATGAATAGCAAAGAAACGGGTTAATGTCTGCGCACCGACAATAGTTTCATGTCCGGATAACAGAATTTTAACATAGGAACCGATAAACGGCGTCGCTTCAGCAATTTGCAAACCTACCTTCGTTGCAAACAGTGCTTTCATATCCCAAGGTAAAAGGTAGCCTGTAAAACCTAAGCCAAGCATGACAAAGAAAATCAGTACTCCGACAATCCAGTTTAATTCACGAGGTTTTTTATAGGCTCCTTGGAAAAAGACTCGAAGCGTATGTAAAAACATCATAACTAATACTAAGCTTGCTCCCCAGTGGTGCATTCCACGGACAATTTGTCCGAATGCAACTTGGTTTTGCAGATAAAAAACAGATTCCCATGCGTTTTTGATGTCCGGCACATAATACATGGTTAAAAACATACCGGAAAGAATTTGAATTACAGTAACGAAAAATGTCAGACCGCCAAAGCAATAGACAAACGCAGAAAAATGATGGGCAGGGTTAACATGCTCAGGCACTTCATGGTCTGCGATATCGCGCCACATAGGCGTAATATCTAAACGTTCATCTACCCAATCGTAAATTTTGTTTAACAATGATTACGCCTCCTTCCGTGGTTTTGCTTTTCCTAAGTATAGGAAACCGTCTTTTTCCTTGTATGGATATACATCTAGCGGGTGAAGTGGTGGTGTACCAGGAATGTTGGTACCATCCTTCGTATAACGGCCGTAATGGCACGGACAGAAGAATTGTTCCGGATGTTCCTTGTCAGAATTCCAGTTAACGGTACAGCCCAAATGTTTACATACTGGCGACAGTGCAATAATCTTATCTCCGTCTTTGTAAACCCACGCAGATTCGGTTACATCTGACTCATACCAGGCATCCTTCTGCTTGAACGTGAAGTCTACACGAACCGGTTCGTCAGTAAGTTCTGACACTTTTTTCGGAGTTGCGATGAAATCACCGCCAGCTTCGGCCTTTAACACTGGGTCAACTGCAAATCTTACCATTGGCATTAACATGCCGGCAGCCATGAAACCGCCTACACCTGTTAATGTGTAGCTTAAGAATTGACGTCTAGAAACGCGCTCTTTACTCATGATTATCCCCCCTCTATTCACGAAGTAAGTCCAGCGGACATTTAATTAAACACATATAAAACTAGGACATAACAATGATATATCAACTTCTGAGTAAGGTCAATATCAATACTGTTTTAAAATAAGGATTATGAATAGTTTTTACGCTTTTTGATGCCACTTTTGTGTGAATAGTGCTAAAAGCTGCTTTACTTGGCTGTCCATCATTTTTAATTTCTGCGTATCATTCATCTGTTCGAGAGGTATCGAGGGAACCCAGATAACAGCACCATCAAGTTCGTTTTCACGTGATCTCCATTCGATATCCGAGGTAATATAAAATACATGTTTAAATTCAGCCTCTAGTATGTTCACCTCCCAATTCTTTAATTCGCCTAAAACTTTTTCGCCTGAATCATTTTTTAAATATGTAAATGGCGGGAACAACAAAATTCTTCCTGTAAATTGTCTTTCAAGATGAGTGGTCAACAGGCCAATAAATTCGGCTGCTTCTGCTGATTCTTTCATCTCCCCGCCAATGGCTACCGAATATAACGGTACAACAGCGGTATCGACGTACTCCTTCGCATTTAAGTAGGTCTCAACCTCTTGGGATATCCATTTCATCTATGTTACACCAACCTTTATTCATCGCTACCCCTATATTATCATTATCTCCTAAAACTTTAAAAGAAAATAAAACTTATAAAAAAATTTGTTTAAAATAACAAAAAAAGCGGAAGCGCCTTGACCAGGGCCTGCAGCTAGATAAAAAAAAAGTCTGCTTATAGCAAACTTCTGCAAAGGGGCCTGTCGATTTCCGCTCCGGGCACTCTCTTTCCGCGGAGGTCCTGAAGCCTCCTCGGCGCTGAAAGCGCCTGCGGGGTCTCCAGTGACCTCTATATCCCGCTGGAGTCCCAATGCCCTCCGCTCCAATCAACAGAGAGTCAATCAATCTAAGTATAGTAATTTAGATAAATAAAATGGCTATCGAGAATAACTCGACAGCCTCTGACGTCTGCTTAGCGCAGGCTTCCTTTTGGTTCGGATGATTTTAATTTATTTAGTTGTTTGGTTAATCGTTCAAAAGCGGGGCGGTCTTGTTTATCTAAGGCCTCATCTATTAATTGGAGGAGTTTTTCCCGCTGAAAGCGTTCGATACTGTTTTGCAAAAATTGCTCTGCTACGATTCCATCCTTCTCATTTACCTGGAGGTGTTTCGGAACGTATGGATTCTCCTCCAAAACAGCTGCATACTGGTGTGCTTGATTAGAAGCATGAAAATTTAATTGAATATAAATGTCCTCATCGCGATTCAAGCGAATATCATGGAAGGACTTTTCGGCATCTGTGGTCATCACATTTTCTTTATAAAAGCGGAATGGCACTTTATCCACACAATGAGTCGACATGATCAGGCCGCGCGGACAATATTGGGCCTGCTCCACAAAATGAACTTTTTCCATAAGCTGATCGTGACTCATTAAATAATTTAGAATCCATACACATTCTCTTCTTTTTAATTGATAATGATTTAAAAACCAGCGTATAAAATCCTTCTTCTCGTTGACAGAAACAGGGGTTGCCATAGTCGTATTCCCTCCTCTGCATATTCATCTTTTTTGTTTTATTTATTCTTCAAATTCGTCAAGACGTTCAAGCACATCCAGATACTCGCTGTTGGTTGGATCAAATGCGAGCAGTTGTTTAAAAATTTCGGCGGCAGGGGTGGTTTTTCCTTCTTCCATTAGAAAATATCCATAATCCTGTAAAAAAGTTTCGTTATTCTTAAAAAAAGTATATGCACTTTCATATTTGTCTAATGCTTTTGAATATGACTCCAACTTTTGATAAGCAAGGGCTGAGTCCCATAGAAGCTGAGGCTCTTCGTCATCGGTCAATCCAAGATCTGACAGAAGAAGTAAAACATCCTCATAGCGCTCTTCCTGTAAAAATAGCTTATTCAGCACCACTACAGCCTGAGTGAATCCGGGGTCCAAAACAAGTGCTTCCCGCAAATATTGTTCAGCCTCGGGAAGTTTCCCTAGCTTGGCGGCAATTTGACCACCATAGAAAAATAAATCTTTATTAAACTCGTCAAGTTTAATGCCCTCTTGAACAATCCGGAAGCTATTTTCAAGCTCTTCCTCCCGCTCATAAGCCTTTCCAAGAAGTAAGTAAAGCGAATGATATTCCGGATCTAGTTCTTTTAATTCTGTAAACTTTTCGATAGCTGTCCGGTTGTAGCCTGCCTGTAGGGCTGTGAAAGCGTAACCAAAAAGTGTGTTTATTTCTAATTTCTCTTCAAGCGCTTTGTCGTAATAAACTAATGCTTCTTCAAAAACGCCGGATGCACTTAACAGGTCTGCCATTCGGGCATGAATGTTAACACTGGCAACTTCAGTTGTCTCCTTAAGAACCTTTTCATAGGCATTTAATGCTGCTGTTACTTCCCCTTGTTCACTGTAAAGCTCGCCTAGTGCAAAATCAATGATGATTTCATTTGGTAAGATTTCCTTTGCTTTTAAGAGTTTGTTTTCACAAACTTCATATAATCCTTGCAGCTGATAAAGGTCAGCCATGAGCAGCAAGCTTTGCGCATAATGAACATCAAGTTCGGAAACTCTTTCCAAAACAAGAATGGCTTCTTCCTCTTCACCTGCTTCAATCAGAATTTCACCAAGAAGAATCAGCAGTTCTCCTTCTTCAGGATAGCTGTTTAACAAATTCTCTACCAAGGCCCTTGCTTCGTCGAGAAAACCATATTGGAATAACTCTTCACCAAGAAGAAATTTCTCTTCTGGCATGCCGCTTTGTAGTACAACATTATATTCATTTAAGGCCTCTTTATGTTGGCCGTTTTCTAACATCGTAATAATTTTTTTGATTCGCTCCATTGACATATACCTCTCCCGTTTACTTACAAGGAAAAAAACGATGGTGTTCGCACGTTTACATATTCTCCATATCCTGGTTTAAATAATACCTCTTTCCCGGAACGGACGATTTTTCCCTTGTGTACTGTGATTGCTAGTCTATCACCATAATAATGAAATAAAGCAGCTTCATCAACATTGATGATTTCCCTGGACTTTTCATATAGATTATAGCTTAGTTCTGTCCCGTTCATCAGGCTGCCTTTATGCGGAAATAAACCAATCTTATTTAAAACAGTTGCTGAGAGCGGTATGTTTTCTTCTAATTCCTCTAATAGGGCCGGTATTTTTTCCTTTTCCATTATAGTTAACCATTTCGACAGAACGGCCTTTGCTTCCTTCTTTTCTGTTGAAGAAATAATTGGAATTAACGGGCAATTGTAGGGAAATAACGCTTCTCTAATCCATCCCCATGGTACGGACGCTAATTCATCAGGGTTATCCAAATCAACAAAAATAGCAGGCACTTTTTCTTTTTTACATTTGCGGATCATTGAGGGGGTAATCAGTCGCATTGGTATTTTTACCCCGATTAGATAATCAATTGGGCTGCTGCTAAGGGCAACTTTCAGTTCATTGATTTTATCGGGTATTTCCTCTGCAAAGGAAGCCTGTACATAAGTGAATAAGGTAGTGGAGCCCTTCGTAAGAAAGTAATCAATCATCCATTTTTTCATGTCTTGAAACGAGTTTTTCAGTGGAATGTTTGAATTCAACAGGACAAATGAAGGGGTCATGATATATGGCTCTAGGTCCATTTTAATATGACGGTAGTACTTAAAATTTGATTGGATGGAAGCAATCCGGTTGTCTTGTATGAATAACGAGCAAGTTTTCAGCTCTTTCCTTTTTAGGATATTGGCATTTTCAATGATATACGCCATCCTCTCACCCTTTTCATCTGTTTAAGACAAGCTATGCGGATTTTTGAAAAAGTATGATAGGGCATGAGGCTTAAAAAGGAAAAACTGCCCCGGAAGGCAGCTTTTTAGTGAATTAGACTTTCTAAATGTGTAAAGAAATTAGGGTAGGAAACGGCTATTGCTTCTGGGTTTTCCAAGGTGACCTCACCTTCACAAAGGAGAGAAGCGATGGCAAGCATCATGCCGATTCGATGGTCCCCATGACTGGACACCACTCCGCCATGTAGTTTGGTTCTGCCGTGAATAATCATCCCATCCTCTGTAGCTTCGATGTCAGCACCAAGTTTCTTAAGCTCCTGAACAACTGTATCAATCCTGTTCGTTTCCTTTACCTTTAACTCCTCTGCATCCTTTATGACTGTTTTACCTTCGGCCTGCGTGGCAAGAAGAGCAATGACGGGAATTTCGTCGATTAATTTAGGAATTAACTCGCCTTCGATTACCGTACCGTTCAAGCTTGATGTTCTGATTACAAGATCTCCCGCTGGCTCGAAAGAATCATCCTCCGTCTGGAAAATCTCTAGTTCAGCGCCCATGTTTTTCAGAACCTCAATGATCCCTGTCCGGGTCGGATTTAAACCTACGTTTTTCAGAACGATTTCACTATTTGGCACAACAGCGCCGGCAACTAGGAAAAAAGCAGCGGAAGATATATCTCCCGGCACATTTACACTTGCTGCAGACAGCCTTTGTCCCCCTTCTACCCTAATGGTTAGACCTTCTTTAGAAATCTTACCGCCAAACTTACGAATCATTCTCTCGGTATGATCACGAGTATTGGCCGGTTCTAAAATCGTCGTTTCGCCTTCGGCCTGAAGACCGGCGAGAATCAGTGCTGATTTTACCTGCGCACTTGCTACTGGAAGTTCGTAATGAATAGCATTTAATTTGCCACCTCTTATGGAGATGGGAGTAAATGCCCCATTTTTCCGACCGTCGATGGCCGTACCCATTTTCGATAATGGACCTGTTACTCTGGTCATAGGTCTTTTCGCTATTGACTCATCACCCACAAGTGTAGAGAAAAATGGTCTGCCCGCTAATATTCCCATTAGTAATCGTATGGTTGTGCCGGAATTGCCGACATCTAAAACTTCGTCAGGTTCGGTTAAGCCTTCGAAACCCTTGCCTAAAATGCGGAGTTCTCCGCCATTTTCTTCAATGGTTACCCCGAGATTACGAAAACAGGAAATGGTGCTTAGGCAATCATCACCTGGTAAGAAATTCGTGACCCGCGTTTCTCCGTGGGCAATCGAACCAAACATGACAGAACGATGGGAGATTGATTTATCCCCTGGAATCGTTATTTCTCCAGTTAAACTTTTATTATTTGTTGCTAGCTTTAATGAAGTCATGTCATCACCTTTTAATTTAAATCTTTTTAACTCCCATTCGAGGTGGAGTAGTTTGTATAAGTAAGAATGCACTTCTCGGCTCTTTGCCTGTCTCCTTCTGTTTGAAAACTAATGACAAGGACACCGATAATATCCTCACGTGTTTCGAGAATGCGAATATTTGTGATACTGATATTTTCCTTCGCCAAATAACCGGTCACTTCAGAAACAATCCCGGGAACGTCCGGAATATCAACATATAAATCATAAAAGGCTGGGATTGCACCCTTTTCTTTGGCCGGAAGGCTGTCCCGATATTGTTTAGCCTGATAGAAATATTGATAGATATCCTTTTCGTTACCTGTTTGGAGTAATTCCTTTACCCCTTCCATTTCTTCCTGCCACTGATTTAATAGAGCAATTAAATTTTCCCGATTGTGAAGCAAAATATCCTTCCACATATTTGGACTGCTGGAGGCAATCCTGGTAATGTCTCTAAAACCTCCTGCCGCAAGACGGGGGATTAAGGATTCCGATTCAGACAATTTCTCTGTCTGGCGGACAATGGATGCGGCAATGATATGCGGAAAGTGACTGACAATGCCTGTCAGATAATCATGGTTATCAGGTGTTATCGTCAAAAACTTCGCTTTTGTTCCTTTTAACCAGTCCTTAAGCTCATCTACCTTACCTGTGTCGGCCACTTCTTCAGGGGTTAAAAGATAAAAAGCATTTTCAAACAAGATATCCTTCGCAGCTGAAACACCACTTTTATGCGACCCCGCCATCGGATGACCACCAATGAAGGTGATTCCCTTGTCCCTTAAATCAGCAGCATTTTCGACGATTATCTTTTTTGTGCTGCCCGTATCAGTAATAATGACATCCGGTTTTAATGGTAATGTGGAGAGAGCCTTAAGTATCGTTTTCGAATCATTTACAGGTGCGGAAACGATGATTAAATCAGCATACTGTGAGCCATCGGGAATATTCTCCGCTGTTTCATCAATGACACCCAGCATTTTGGCAAGTCTGACCTGTTCTCTATTAATATCAAATCCTATAATGGTCGATTCCGGATGCTCTTTTTTTATACAAAGCGCCAGCGAGCCCCCGATTAACCCTAATCCAATAACAAAAACCCGGCCTTTCAATGGATCACTCCCCCTAAAACAAAAAGCGTAAGGCGCCTATCTATCGGCGCCATATGCTGGACAATTTTCTTAGGCACTGCTGTTTATTTTTCTGAAAGGAATTGCTCTAGAACCTTAATTAATCCTTCATTTTGTTCAGGAGATCCTACTGTAATTCTTACCGCTGTTGGAAAACCAAGTGCTTTACCGGAGCGGACAATATAGCCTCGTTCTAACAAATACTGAAATACCTCATTCGCCTCTACTTGAAAATCGATTAAAACGAAATTCGTTTGGGACGGATAAAATTTCAGGCTGTTGTTCTCGCAAAATTCGTAATATTGAGCAAGACCCTGTCTATTTTTCTGTTTGCATTGTTCGACAAACTCTTGGTCGGAAAGAGCTTCAGCTGCGGCAAGCTGCCCTAATGAGTTTACGTTAAATGGTTCTCTGGCTGGCTCAAGTGCTTTGATAATGCTGCTATTGGCAATACCATAACCGACACGGACCGCCGCTAAGCCATAAACTTTTGAAAATGTCCTGAGTACAATCAAGTTCGGATACTTCCGCGCGAGACTGATGGAATCATAGTAATCTTCCGCCACCACATATTCATAGTAGGCTTCATCAAGTACTACAAGAATATGTTCGGGAACTTGATCTAGGAATGGAATCAGTTTACTTTCCGGTATATATGTACCAGTTGGATTGTTCGGACTGCACACCCAAATAACATTGGTTTGATCATCAATGGCCGTCAAAAATCCCTCTAAATCATGCTCCCCATCAATGTCTGGCACCTCTTTAATGATAGCCCCTTCAATTACAGCATTGTGCTTATATTGGGAAAATGTATGGGTCGACATGATCGTGCTGGCACCTGGATGCAGGAGCGCCCTTGAAATCATCTGGATAAGGTTATCTGAACCGTTTCCAAGGATGATTTCATCCTCGCCCACTTGTAGGAAGGAAGCAAGCTTTTCTCTTAAAATTGTGGCATACCCATCAGGATAAATAGCAAGGCTTGTCGAATTTTCTTTTAGTGCAGAAAGAGCCGCTTGTGAACATCCAAACGGATTTTCATTCGAAGCCAGCTTAATAATTTGCTCTAAATTATATTGTCTTTTTACTGATTCAATGGATTTCCCTGGTTGATATGGTGTAAGAGTTAATAATTGTTCTTTCCATCTCATGATCATATACATCCTTTCTATATTTTTCTAAAATGGACAGAGCCCTATAATGACAAGCTGCTGCCTAAGTCTGGTCTAAGTGCCACTGCATCCTTTAAATAGACATGAATGATGTCTTCTTGGGATATAGAGGTGTTGACGTGCATCATGATTCTTACGCACATTTTTAAAGAACCTGGAACAGGAATCTCTCTCATGCATACGACCGGAACATATGTCCAGCCAGCGAAATTACGCAATGCCTTTGCAGGAAAAACGGCATTGACATCCTCAGTTGTAGAAATAAAAACGGATGCGACGGAGTCCGGCTCGATATGATTGACCTCAATCAATTTTGCCAAAAGCTCCTCGGTTGCAGATACAATCGCTTCTTCCGTGTTAGCGTCAACCGTTGTCGCTCCTCTCACCCCTCTAATCATGGCTAAACTCCCCCTTCACTTTAAAAACTTCCTGAGTCTTTCAAGAATATCAGCATCATTTACTTCTTGAAGTACCGGTTTCCCTATTTCTTCGAGGAATACAAAATGAATCGTTTCCCCAACGGACTTTTTGTCCTGTTTCATTTTGGTTACTAATTTCTCAAGAGATAAATGATCAGGTATCTTGGTTTGATAACCCAGCCTTTCAACCCATTGGATGAATTCCTGCAATGGAAAAGAGAGCCCTCTATACTCGATACTGAGCTTTAAGGCAAACACCATCCCAATCATGACCGATTCACCGTGAGTGAAATTCCCATAGCCCATTTCCGCTTCAATGGCATGGCCCAATGTGTGCCCAAAATTCAAAAAGGCTCGGACGCCTGTTTCCCTTTCATCCAGACTGACATATTCATTTTTAATCCGAATCCCTTTTGTTAATGACTTCGATAATTCCTCCAATGTTAGGGAATTTAAGTCATCTATATTGGAGGAAAGCCATTGATAAAAATAATCATCATTGATAAGGGCATGCTTAATCACTTCCGCGAATCCCGAGCGAATCTCCTGGATTGGGAGAGTCTTAAGCAATTCCAAGTCATAAAAAACAGCCTCTGGCTGATAAAAAGCGCCGATCATATTTTTGCCAAGCGGGTGATTAATGGCTACCTTACCGCCTACGGCACTGTCGTGTGCCAGGATTGTGGTTGGTATCTGAATAAATGGAATTCCTCTCATAAAAGAAGCCGCAACAAATCCAGACAGGTCACCAACAGCCCCCCCGCCCAAGGCTAATACAATGGATTTCCGGTCGAGACGGTACTCAAGTGCGGTTGATAAGGCATTATAATAGACCTCAAAGGTTTTAGCCTTCTCACCCTTCGGAGCAGTAAAAACAGTCGTTTTGAATGGTTCTAAGACGGCCAGAAGCTTCTCTAGATGAAGCCCGGCAACTGTTTCATCCGTGATAATGAATAGTTTCGTCAATTTAGGAAAGTGATGCGTTAAAAACGGGCCTATGTCTTGAAGGGTACCTTCTCCAACAAAGACAGGATAGTTTTTTGACTTTGTATGGATTTGAATTGTGTCCATTAAAATTCCCTCGCATAGTCACGCTGCTTATCGATTTCTGCAGCAAAGGTGTCGAAACGGTCGCTGTAAAATTGCTCCACTAACGCATTTGCAAGCTCCCAAGCTACGACACTTTCCGCCACTACAGCAGCCGCTGGAACGGCACAGCTGTCGGAACGTTCAACGCTGGCTGAAAACGGTTCTTTTGTTTCAATATCAACGCTCATTAATGGTTTATAAAGGGTCGGAATCGGCTTCATTACACCGCGGACAACAATTGGCATACCTGTTGTCATTCCGCCTTCAAAACCGCCTAGCCGGTTTGTTAAACGGTGGTATCCTTGCTTTTTATTCCAAGCTATTTCATCATGGACTTGACTGCCTGGTTTAGAGGCTGCTTCAAAACCAATGCCGATTTCCACACCTTTGAATGCGTTAATGCTGACAATCGCCGCCGCCAATTTTGCATCTAATTTACGATCATAATGAACATAGCTGCCCACGCCAGCTGGCATCCCGGTCGCAATGACCTCCACTACGCCACCAATGGAATCACCATTTTTCTTGGCCTCATCAATAGCATTCATCATTTCCTGCTCCACATTTGGGTCTCCGGTCCGCACTGGTGAATTTTCTGTCCGCTCTTTTAATTCCTTCAGTGTAATTGAACTGTCAACATTCGCCTTAATCCCAGCAATTTCAACAACATGTGATACAAGGTCCACACCAACTAACGACAACAGCTTTTTGGCAGCTGCCCCCGCTGCTACCCGAACCGTTGTTTCACGTGCGGACGAACGTTCAAGGACATTTCTCATGTCACGATGTCCATATTTTATCGCACCATTTAAGTCGGCATGGCCTGGCCTTGGCCGGCTAACTTTTCTTTTTACTTCGTCCTCCTGGCCTTCTTCAAGTGGTTCAGCCCCCATGATTTTTGTCCAATGCTTCCAATCGTTATTTTTAACGACTAAAGCAATCGGTGAGCCGAGTGTCAATCCATGGCGGACACCTGACATAATTTCTGCCGTATCCTTTTCAATTTGCATTCTTCTGCCGCGGCCGTAGCCCTTTTGCCTTCTTGAAAGATCATTATTTATATCATCTGCCTCTAAAGGCATACCTGCTGGAAAACCTTCTAATATTGTCGTTAACTGCGGACCATGGGATTCTCCCGCAGTTAAGTACCTCATTCCCATATTCTTTCCCCCTTCAACTCATTAAAGAATTATGTATCAATATAACATATACAGCCGAATAAACATAGTAGGACAATTCAGAAAAAAGAAATTTTCTTTATGAATGCGTATACAAAAAAGCACTTGTATTTGTCATACAAGTGCTTTCATTATTTGGATTAATAGATCCATTCGTTTACTATTTTTGTGTATTCTGCTAATTCAGCCTCATTAAAGAAAATGCCGATTTCACGTTGTGCACTTGCAGGTGAATCAGAGCCGTGAATAACATTTTTGCCAACCGTTAAGCCAAAGTCACCGCGGATTGTTCCAGGTGCAGCATCCTTTGGATTGGTAGAACCCATCATTTGGCGGGCAGTCGCAATCACGTTTTCACCTTGCCATACCATTGCAAATACTGGTCCGGAGGTAATGAAATCAACTAATTCCCCGAAGAATGGGCGCTCTTTATGCTCGCCATAATGCTCAGATGCAAGTTCTGTAGAGATGTTCATTAATTTTGCTCCAACTAATTGGAAGCCCTTTTTCTCAAAACGGGCAACAATTTCACCAATTAAATTGCGTTGTACACCATCTGGTTTAACCATTAAAAAAGTTCTTTCCATCTATTCCACTCCTAAATAATTATGTATATGATTGCTAACGAAAACAATCCACGAAAATATTAACATTGTTTGGTATAAATGGCAAGACTGTAATCAAACTAGAATTTTCTTCTGCCAATGTTCTTGGCAATATCCCGAAGCGCTTTACCTGCTTTGTTGGCAGGCAGTTCTTCTAGAATCGACAGGGCCTTTTCTAAATAAAGGTCACTTAAAGCAAGCGATTTGTCAATTGCACCGGTTTGCTTGACCAAGGAAATAATTCTTTCTATGTCGGCTTTTGAGCTTTTTGCATGGACTTTTTCTATTTCTTTTCGGGCTGCCTCATTTTCCATTGCAAACAGGGCAGGAGCCGTAATATTTCCTTGCAGAAGGTCGCCGCCAGCAGGCTTGCCTAATTCTTTTTCCGTTCCCGTAAAGTCCAAAATATCGTCAATTATCTGATAGGACATTCCTACATAATACCCAAACCGATAAAGCTTTTTATGAATGGCTTCTTCAACATCTGCCGCAACCGCCCCAAGTTGGCAGCTGACAGCAATTAACAAAGCTGTTTTTCTTTTAATTCTGCGCAGATAGTCTCGAAGGTTCTGATTAAACCGATATTTATCCTTAATTTGCTGGATTTCCCCTACGCTTACTTCGACTATGGCATTGGCCAAAATTTTATGGGCTAACGGATGCTTGATATTAGTCATCAATTCGAGCGCAAGGGCAAACACGAAGTCACCCGTATACATCGCTGTCTTGTTATCCCATTTTGCTTTGACAGTAGGCTGTCCCCTTCTTAAGTCAGCATCATCGATGACGTCGTCATGAACAAGCGAGGCCATATGAATTAGTTCCAATGCGACCGCAACATTCTTCATGACGTTTATATCATAGCTGCCGAATTTTCCTGCAAGCAAAACAAAAACAGGACGAATTCTTTTTCCTCCGGCTTGTAATGTATGCAATGAAGCCTGCTGCAGGAGGATAGACTCTGATTTGATCGTCTCCTCCAGTTTTTTCTCGATTAAACTAATATCCGAATTCAAAAATGAATACATCATTTTTAATTTCATTTGTATCCACCTGGCTTTTCATCCTGTCTTTGTTTCATGTTATTTCTTATGTCCGATATGAACAGCAGCCGCACCGCCGCTGTATGGCTTATATTTTACATTTCGAAAGCCAGCCTGCTCAAACATTCTAGCCAGCTCTCTCATCCCTGGAAAATCGCGTGCAGACTCTTGAAGCCAAGAGTATTCCTGGTAGCTTTTCGCAAACATCTTTCCGAATAAAGGCATTATAAAGCGGAAGTAAAAGAAAAACAGCTGTCTGTAACCAATAAGGGTTGGCTGGGATGTTTCAAGGCAAACCCCGATTCCGCCCGGTTTTACAACCCGTTGCATTTCTTTTAGTACCTGCAGGTAATCCGGCACATTCCTTAAACCAAAGCCAATGGTGACGTAATCAAAGCTATTATCAGGAAAAGGCAGTTCCATTGCATTGCCATGGATGAGTTCAACTTGATTCAACCCAAGCTCGCGAACTTTTTCCTTTCCCACCTTCAGCATATTTTGACTAAAATCTAAGCCAATCACTTTTCCGGATGGACCGACAGCCTCTGCCAAAGCAATTGTCCAATCAGCTGTCCCGCAGCAGACATCCAGGGCTTTGGAGCCAGGCTGTACATTCATTCTTTTCATCGTGTCCTTACGCCATCTAATATGCTGCTGAAAGCTGATAACAGAGTTCATTTTGTCGTAGCTATCAGAAATTTTTTCGAACACTTGATGAACACGTTGTTCTTTCGATTGCTGCATGTTTCACCCTTCTTCCACAAATGTTTTGGCATATGGCTGATATTGATTTAATAAATTGGAAATCCTGCCTTCAAGCAAATGATTTAGATATGGAAGCTTTGGAATCCCTTTTTTAATTATTTGCTTTGAAAGTTCAAGATACCGGTCACATACCTTTAAAAGCTGATCGTTCTGAATATCCGGCAAGTCTTTGTTATGGTCGTGGAGTGGTACCATTATTTTTTTCAATGCAGCAAATAAAATGGAGCTGCCTGTTTGAAGGAATAAAGCCTTTTCGTTTAATAACCGTTTGAATAGCAAGTAATTGGCTAGAACATCATTCCAAAGGTCGATATTAAAATATTCGGCAAGCTTCGAAAGCAGCGAGCTTTCAATGACCATTATGCTTTTCATCAGCTGTTCGATATCCTCTGACTCAGGAAAATATACTGAAATCTTATGTTCATTTACTTGCTTAATTCCTTCTGACAGTGCTTTTATCATGAAAATGTCATCTGAATCGGCCAGGAGCTTATAATACAATCCGCTAAAATAATCCCCGGCCAACACAGTTAGCTGCCGGTTTTTTTCCTCATTTGTTGATGTAATATGTTCATGGGTATCGAGGGCGATTTGCACCAGCATAGTCGAGAGTGCATAGTTTTCCATTTCGTGATAAGACAAACCCATCTGGTCCATAATGGAAACTAAAATTAGGAGTTTATCCTCGTCAACTATTGGGCTCTCAATAAATTCTAGCAAGTAAGGATCAAAAACACGGTTTTCGACTTTTTCCTTAATGCTTATTAACTTTTGTCGAATATCCTGCATTTTTAATCACCCTTGTTCCCCGAAGTAGTATCATTATGTATTCTTATTTCCTAATCCAAAAGGAAAATGCATGTTAAATAATTAAGTAAGAAAAACTCTGCCAATAAACAAGGCAGTCACCATTATAACACATATAAACATCCATGAGCAGGAATTCACAAAATAATTATATTTCTCATCAACTAAGAATACTCTTATAAAAAACAGAAGGACCAAGAAGTCCTCTATTTTTTTATTTCACTTTCAATTTCCCCGTATTGAGTAAGAATTTTGGCATTCCCTCTAATTTTAATAGCAGAAGTATGCTCTGTAAATTGAGCAATTAATACCTCACCTTTATCAAGCTTTTCAGAATGGTGGAATCTTGTATCAGTACCTCTTGTCAGACCAATGACACTAACTCCATCATCATTTGCTTTAATGACAATATAATCACTACTTTGTGGCTGCCGGTTTTCCATCTCATCACCTCTAAAGTTTTAGAAAAAGTTAATTTTTTATTAAGGATAGCACTTCGGAGCGGGCGTTGACATCCTCGGCAAGTGTTCCACGAACAGCAGTTGTTACGGTTTTTGCTCCCGGTTTTTTCACTCCACGCATCGTCATACACATATGTTCTGCTTCTACCACAATCATTACACCATGCGGCTCTAATTTTTCCATAATGCTATCAGCAATGGTGGAAGTGATTCTTTCCTGCAGCTGCGGTCTTTTGGCAACAGCTTCGACGGCCCTTGCCAGCTTGCTTAAGCCCGTTACACGACCATTTCGCGGGATATAGGCCACATGCGCATGCCCGAAAAATGGGACAAGATGGTGCTCACACATCGAATAAAACGGAATATCCTTCACCAATACCAGTTCTTCATGGTCTTCACTGAATATCGTTTCAAAATGCTTTTTAGGATCTTCCTTTAACCCGCTAAAAACTTCCTCATACATTTTTGCCACACGCTTAGGGGTGTCAAGAAGTCCTTCCCGATTTGGATCTTCCCCGACTGCTTCTAATATTAAACGTACCGCCTCTTCAATTTGGGCACGATTTACCTCTGACATGTTAACTCCTCCTATTTGCCTCTAATAGATGACAAATACATATTAGCATATTGTTTTCTAAGCAGGCAATTTAACAGCGCACAAAGAAAAAGGCCATGGTGTTTGCCATGGCCTTTGCTCTTAAGCATTCGCTTAAAGCAATAATTTATGTAATTATTTTACTGCGTCTTTAAGCGCTTTACCTGGTTTGAAAGCAGGAACCTTGCTTGCCGCGATTTCGATTTCATCACCAGTTTGAGGGTTACGCCCCTTACGTGCTGCACGCTCGCGTACCTCAAAGTTACCAAAACCGATAAGTTGAACCTTATCACCATTCTTTAAAGCATCTAAAATCGAATCAAAAACAGCATCAACCGCCTTAGTTGCGTCCTTTTTAGAAAGTTCGCTAGCTTCTGCTACTGCATTAATAAGTTCTGTCTTGTTCATGCCTTTCACCTCCTCCCAAAGGTTTATCGAGATAAATAAGATTACTTATCTACATTTCTAAACACTTTTTCTGATTTCTATACGTTCAACAGCGCAGTTTTATTGTAAAAGTTATAAAAATTACCGCTTTTGCAGCAATTTCTAAATCTTTGAAAAAACCTTTTAAAATAAAGGACTGATGCACTACTAACGTAATTCTGTTAAAAGATTATCATAATCAATTCAGCATATCAAGAAGATTTCAAGAAATTATGGGAATCTTTTCTTTTCTTCTACAAAATTCTACTTTATTGGTCATAATTGGGTAGAAACGCATAAAAAAAGACTCCAGAGGAGTCCAATTTTATAAAATAATGGCAATCAAGCCACCCGAGCCTTCGTTAATAATTCTTTCAAGTGTTTCTTTTAATTTGTATCTAGCATTTTCCGGCATTAATGAAATCTTAGCCTGAATGCCTTCACGGACGATGGAACTCAAACTGCGGCCAAATATATCAGAATTCCAAATAGACAGCGGGTCATCTTCAAAATCCTGCATTAGGTAACGGACTAGCTCTTCACTTTGTTTTTCTGTTCCAATAATCGGCGCAAATTCTGATTCGACATCTACTTTAATCATGTGAATGGATGGTGCAACTGCTTTTAATCTAACACCGAAACGGGAACCCTGACGGATTATTTCCGGCTCTTCGAGGCTCATATCTGAAAGTGTTGGACTAGCAATTCCATATCCCGTCTGTTTCACCATTTTGAGGGCGTCTGAAATATGATCATATTCCGCTTTTGCATGGGCAAAATCCTGCATAAGCTCCAGCAAATGGTCTTTTCCTCTGATTTCTACCCCGACTATTTCTTTTAAAATATCATCATATAATTCATCCGGAGCAAATAAATCGATTTCAGCCACACCTGAACCCATTTCTACTCCAGCGAGTCCCGCCTTGTCAATAAACTCAAACTCACTGAAATGCTGTACAACCCGGTCGACATCTCTCAATCTCTTGATATCTTTTACCGTTTCCTTAACAGCATCCTGATAGCTTTCTCTCAGCCAATGGTTTTCCTTTAGAACCATTACCCAGCTTGGTAGATTGACATTGACTTCAAGAACAGGGAATTCATAAAGTGCTTCGCGGAGTACATTTAGGCAGTCATTTTCCCGCATGCTCTCAACACTCATGGCAATGACAGGAATGTCATATTTTTCAGCCAGGTTGGACCTTAGAGTCTCTGTACTTGGATGGTATGGTTGGGCACTGTTCACTACCATAATAAACGGTTTGCCGACTTCTTTGAGCTCTTCAATAACCCTTTCCTCAGCCTCGATATAATTACTTCTTGGAATCTCTCCAATGGTTCCATCTGTTGTAACTAACACACCTATTGTGGAATGCTCCTGAATGACCTTTCTAGTGCCAATTTCAGCGGCCTCATGGAATGGAATAGGCTCTTCATACCATGGCGTATTAATCATTCTAGGGCCATTTTCATCTTCATATCCTTTAGCTCCAGGTACTGTATAGCCAACACAATCCACAAGTCTTATGTTGACATCCAAGCCTTCATCAACATGAACAGTTGCGGCCTGATTTGGAACAAATTTAGGCTCAGTTGTCATGATTGTTTTTCCTGCTGCACTTTGCGGAAGCTCATCCTGTGCTCGCGATCTATCTGCTTCGCTGTTTATATTCGGTAAGACAACAAGCTCCATAAATTTTTTAATGAATGTTGATTTTCCTGTTCGTACTGCTCCGACTACTCCTAAATAAATATCGCCGCCCGTTCTTTCGGCAATATCTTTAAAAATATCTACCTTTTCCAAGTGATCCCCTCCTGATCATAGAGTAAAGTGGGATAGTTCCATCCATATAGGTATTTTTGGACAGTATATGTTTATGATGTTGTCCTACCCAGTTATGACACTTTTCTAAAATTTTCTACCTCCTTCAAAAAAAATTTCATGTAATGCTGGTATTTACAGTACCTGTAAGGTCAAAATGGATGGAGGGTTTCTATTTATGTTCATCGATACGATGGAATTAGGAATTCGCCGTACCGCGTTTATTTATTGAAAAAAAACCCTTCTCCTACAATATATTTCGCAGGAAAAGGGTTATGACTTTTAAATCTTATTCTTCTAGAAATACCGGTTCATTTGTTTTTGAGTCTACGGTGTAGGGAAGGGAAAAAGCCGGAACGAACATAGAGTTATTGACTAGAATAGACCGGATATCCTCGCCGGGATTCAACTTCTGTTCTGATTTCTTTATTGCCTGATAGAGGTCAGGGCTGTAATCTATATATACTTCGGCATTCCCAGTGATGACAAAGGATAAATTTTGATTGGAATACGGGCTGACAGCATACGGAGACTCCTTATATCCCAATTTTTTATAGTCTAAAGTAAACACATTTTTGGCAATTTGTTTTTTATAGGGCGGATACCCCATTGCCTTTAATCTTAATTTCATATCCCGGATCGTTTCAGCCATTCTTAAGTCAATAAGTTTCACAGTTGGACTGGTTTCCACATCAACCAAAACGTATTGGAATATCCCCCCGTTTTCAAATGCATTACCGGGTGGTTCAGCTATATATTTTGGGGCAATCTTTTTAAAATCAATTGGATACTTTTGATAAATGGGGGTACCCGCCTCTTTCGTTTTGATTGGCAGTATGCCACCATTATCATTTCTAAAATCGTCCACAGCCGTTTGAACTGCTTGTATTTGATCCTTGTAGGGAATCTGATTCTTTGCCAATTCCTCCTTTGGATACATACATCCCGTTAACAGGAAAGCCAAAGCTGCACACAAGCCCAGCATCTTCCACTTCATATAATCACCTTTATATGTATATTTTTCATCATGTCAGGAAAACGATAAGCAGTGTCAGCCCTGCTGCAATCATAAATAGATAGGCAAAAATAGCTGTAACAAAACGGAGTACTCCTGTTAATTTATACCTGCTCAAATAAATGGTTATAATGGCGAGAAACATTAAAGCCATTCCGCCAACGGATATCCACATTTTTAACATACCTGGTGACAACGTAATCCCCCCTTGTCCGAATGTTATTATAACATAAAAATAAAAAACTGAAGTAAAGAGGGGCGAGTTCTTTACTTCAGCCAGGTCAAAGACTAAATAACCCATACTCCAGCGTCATACTACCAAGTTGCTTCGATGCATTGTATGCATTTTCATGTTAAAGCGTATCAGAAGAATGCCTATTTTTTGAGGGAAAAGACACATTTTTTCGTTATATATGTCTTTCATCTAAAATATTAACCAAATCTTCCATCTCATGCGTTTTGCTGCGGCCCATTAATACCTCTACCCCGTCTTTTGCATTTTTGCCATTAAACAAAACATCATAAAGCACACGGGTAATAGGCATTTTCACTTCATATTTTTCGGCCAACTGGTAAGCAGCTTTCGTGGTTCTGACACCTTCCACGACCATGCCCATGCTATCAAGTACTTCCTCTAGGGTTTTTCCTTTCCCTAATAAATTTCCTGCTCTCCAGTTTCTTGAGTGAACACTGGTGCATGTGACAATTAAATCACCTATTCCAGCCAAGCCGGAGAAAGTTAACGGGTTAGCTCCCATTTTTGTGCCAAGCCGCGCGATTTCTGCCAATCCTCTTGTCATAAGGGCAGCTTTGGCATTATCACCATAGCCCAAACCATCGGTAATTCCTACAGCCAAAGCAATAATATTTTTCAAGGCACCGCCAATCTCAACCCCAATTACATCGGAATTCGTATAGACACGGAAATTGTGGTTGATAAATAAATCCTGAATTTCTTCAGCTGCCTCCATATTTTCCGAAGTAACCGCAACCGTTGTCGGGTGTCTGAGACTAACTTCCTCGGCATGGCTTGGACCAGAAAGAACAACGACAGCATCTAACAGCTCTTTAGGCATTTCTTCCTTAATGATTTCCGAAATTCTCATCAAAGTATCGGGCTCAATCCCCTTACTTACATGCGTTATCGTAATCGGAGAAGTTACGACAGCCTGAATTTTCCGAATGACCTCGCGAATGGCCTTTGTGGGAACCGCTAAAATAACATGCTTAATATTTGCCAAGGCATCGCTTAAGGAAGCATAGCCAACGATTAATTCAGGAAGTTCTATTCCAGGCAAATATTTTTTGTTTGTGTGAAACTGATTAATTTCTTTAACTTGTTCCTCATTATGGCTCCACAACCGGACCTCGAGTCCATTATCCGCCAGCACCATCGCCAGGGCTGTCCCCCAGGACCCAGCACCGACGACGGCAGAAGCCTTTTGTTTCTCTTCCATTAAGATCACCGCCTCAAGGCTATTTTCTTTCTCTTGCAAAGATTTTAATAGGGGTGCCTTCAAAGCCAAATGCATCCCTTATCCTGTTTTCAAGAAAACGTTCATAAGAGAAATGCAGTAATTCTGGTTCGTTGACAAAAATGACAAAGGTTGGTGGCTTCACGGCAACCTGTGTTGCATAATAAATTTTTAATCGTCTGCCTTTATCCGTTGGCGTCGGGTTCATGGCAACCGCATCCATGATAATATCGTTTAAGACGCTTGTTTCGACACGCATAGCATGGTTCTCACTAGCCAAATTAATCATTGGCAGCAAGGTATGGATTCTTTTTTTCGTTTTTGCAGATAAGAAAACGATCGGGGCGTAATTAAGAAACAGAAAATGATCTCTGATCTTCTGCTCAAACTCTTTCATCGTTTTTTCATCTTTTTCAATAGCATCCCACTTATTAACGACAATGACGACCGCTCTTCCGGCTTCATGGGCATAGCCGGCGATTTTCTTATCCTGTTCAATGATTCCTTCTTCCGCATTAATGACCACCAAAACCACGTCTGACCGTTCAATGGCCCTAAGCGCACGCAGAACACTATATTTTTCGGTGCTTTCGTATACTTTTCCTTTTTTTCTAATTCCTGCTGTATCGATGATAACATATTCTTGTCCTTCGTACGTATAAGGAGAGTCGATGGCATCACGGGTTGTCCCGGCGATATTACTGACAATCACTCGGTCTTCTCCTAAAATGGCATTAACCATAGAAGATTTTCCGACATTCGGACGGCCAATTAAAGAAAACTTAATAACATCTTCACCATACTCTTCTTCTCCGCCTTTTGGAAAATGGTTTGCCGCCGCGTCCAATAAATCCCCCAGGCCAAGTCCATGAGACCCCGAAATCGGAATCGGCTCACCAAACCCAAGTGCGTAAAAATCATAAATCATATCCCGCATTTCAGGATTATCGATCTTATTAACCCCTAGGATAATTGGTTTTTTTGTTTTATAAAGAATTTTCGCCACTTCTTCATCGGCAGCCGTAACCCCTTCTCTTCCATTCGTTAAAAAGATAATGACGTCAGCTTCATCAATCGCCACTTCCGCCTGCTGCCGGATTTGCTCCAGAAACGGCTCATCACCAATATCAATCCCGCCTGTATCGATGATATTAAAATCATGGTTCAGCCATTCGCCTGAGCTATAAATTCGGTCTCTCGTCACACCTGGGATATCTTCAACAATGGAAATTCGTTCACCAACAATTCTATTAAAAATAGTGGATTTTCCGACATTCGGTCTTCCCACAATGGCAATAACAGGTTTAACCATTCTAATCGCCATCCTTTCTTATCCGTTAATCAAACTTTTTTAGTATGTAAAGTTACTAAAAATGATGAAAGAACCCTTCGGGGTACCCCCAGAAGGGTCTAACTATCCTATCTTAGCAAATGTTAATCTCCTCCTGCAATGGATAGGGGGAATAAATCTTGTTATGAAGATTTTTGTTTTGCTTTTTCCAAAAAATGAAAATGATTTTGCAGTACTGCTCCTGCATTTTCCAAAAGGCTCCAGCCAACCGTTACTGCGGAAATCAACGCACATACATCTAAATACGCAAAATCTCCGATCGAATGCGGAAATTGAAATTTATTTAAAATATACGTATACAATATCTCTCCCTGCATGGTTCCACTAAATATAATCAGCAGTCTCCCCTTTAACGTGTTTAGCAGGATTATGGCCAAATAGCCGATACCGATTCCCATCATCCATTCCTTCTTAAATATTAACCAAACCGGGTCAAATATTTCGAACAAATGGAAGGTTACGTATGCGATTGTGATTATTAAAGAACAAATGAGAAGGTATATGATTACCCGCTGCTTTTCTTTGCTTATAAATAAATATGAATAACTTAAGATGACAACCGCGTTTGCATAAACGTCAACCATGCCGAAACTAAAATGATGGTTTGAAAAAATAATCAAGATTAATACCGCAGCCGCAAGCCTTAGCCGATACGGGTTATCCTTAGGTAAAATAAACGTAAGGTAAACCCAAAACATCCAAAAAATCAAATAAAATGCCGCACCTTCCATACATACACCTCCTATTATTATCATTATTGATATTCTTGATGAACTTTTATACTCACTGAATAATATTTCCTGTGTGATTCATCTTATAAAGAGGAGGTGTAGAAAAAATGGGAAAAGACCGCCAAGAGAAAAAGCTGAAAGCAAGCAGAAGAGTGGAGTCAGACCGTGATCATGCCTTGCACTATAAGGGGGCCACGAAACTGTCAGGTCCTGATGAGGCAAGAGGTTTAAATGATGGGAAGGACGACTACTAATAGAAAAGCGGAAGCGCCTTGACCAGGGGCTTCTGGCCCCGAGCCCTAGGGCTGCAGCCAGCCAATGAAGAAAAGCTCCTGCTTTTTGCAGGAGCTTTAAAATTGTCGCTGGCTGTATTGTTTAGTATCAATTCCTCTTTGGGTTAACCAGTGATAAGTCTCCCCAGAAATAATCAAGGGAACATGTTTTAATTCCGAAATGGATTTTGCCCCTAAGGCTGTCATAATAAGAGTAATCTCCATAAGCAGTTCCTGCATTTCATCTACTAATGCTTCTGTCCCTTTTTCTACAAGAATCCTCAGGAAATGGCCGGCAATCCCGATCGCATCCGCTCCCAAGGCTATTCCTTTGACGATATCCAAACCGTTCATAAAACCGCCAGAGCCAAAGATGGAAATGTTGGAAATGGATGAAGCTTCAGCAATAGAAACAGGAGTAGGTATGCCCCAATCAGTGAAAAAAGGGAGGGATTTCTCTCTGCGTTTATTTTCGATCTCCGCAAAGTTGGTTCCTCCGGCTCCCCCACAATCGGCAATTTGCACCCCTATCGAGAAAAGCATTTGAACCGTTTCACGGGACATCCCAAAGCCCACCTCTTTTACGATCACCGGGACTTCTACACCGTTTACGATGGATTCAATTCTTTTTAAGGCTCCTGAAAAGTCACGATCCCCCTCCGGCATGGTCAGCTCTTGGATCACATTTAAATGAATTTGCAGCGCATTTGCTTCAATCATTTCAATTGCATATTTTGCATCGTCCAACTTTGCTTCACTGCCAAGATTGGCAATCAAAACTCCATTCGGATTCTCTTTACGGGCCACTTCATAGGTATAGCTTTGAGTACGGTCCTTAACAGCCGACATTTGTGAACCGACAGCCATCGCCAATCCAAGCTCACTTGCAGCAATGGCCAGTTCCTTATTAATCGAATAGGTTTTTTCACCGCCGCCGCCCGTCATCGCATTGATAAAAATAGGCGAACTTAAATAAAGTTCGCCTATTGTTTGATTTAATCGAACATCACTAATACCAATATTCGGTAAGCTTTGGTGAATAAATTTGATATCATCAAATGCTGAAGAACGCGTTTGCCCATTTTCAATAGCTAGGCGGATGTGATCCCATTTACGTTCCAATCTAGACACGTTTTATCACCATTATTTTCTCAGATTCTTTAACTTATCTCCAATCATTTCACCAAGCTGGAATCCTTTTGATTCTTCCGGAAGTTCATAATCGTAGGTTTCCTCAACCTCTTTTTCAAGAAGCTCCTTGATGCTCAAAGATAAGCGCTGCTCTGCTTCATTTGCATCTAAAACTTTAACGGATACCTCTTGTCCTTCCTTTAACACCTCATGAGGGGTACCAATGTGTTTATGGGCAATCTGGGAGATATGAACAAGCCCTTCAACACCTGGGAATACCTCAACGAAAGCGCCATAAGAAACCAATCGTTTAACGGTTCCGGTTAACACACTGCCCTTTGGAGCCTTTTCTGAGATGTTTGACCAAGGTCCAGGAAGTGTCTCTTTAATGGATAATGAGATTCTTTCGCTGTCACGATCCACGCTTAAGACTTTTACATTAACGTTTTGGCCTTCATGTACAACATCTGTTGGTTTATTGACATGTTCGTGTGATAATTGGGAAATATGGACAAGTCCGTCAATTCCGCCAATATCAACAAAAGCACCAAAATCAGTTAATCTTTGAACTGTACCTTCAATGATATCACCCGGCTGAATTGCATCAAGACGGGATAGTTTTTGCTTCGCCTTTTCCTGTTCAACAACAGCACGGTGGGAAAGGATTAAGCGATTTTTTTCTTTATCAAGCTCGACAATTTTAAAAGTAATCGTTCTGCCCTTGTAGTCGCTAAAATCCTCGACAAAATATGTCTCAACAAGGGAAGCAGGGACAAAGCCGCGAACTCCAAGGTCGACAACTAGGCCGCCTTTCACTACATCTTTTACTTCAGTTTCAATAACCTCGCCGCTTTGGAATTTCTGCTCAAGGCTTTCCCAAGCTTTGCCGGCATCCACTTTTCTTTTTGAAAGAATTAATGCTTCTTCTTCAACCTTCATTACTTCAAGCTCTAGTTCATCGCCTTCTTTAACGGCATCAGAGGCTTTTTCAATATGCAGGCTTGATAATTCGCTGATTGGAATAATCCCATCAAGTTTGCTGCCTTGGATATCTACAAGCACCTGCTTTTCTTCTACTTTAGTAACTTGTCCGGTTACCTTGTCGCCAACTTCAAAGCTTTTCACTTCTACCTGATTTAATTCTTCAGACATATGTAATCCTCCTTAATCCATTGACTAGCAAAATCTATAATTATCTATAAATTCTGATTTGCCCAAAATTGAATCTCATTATTTAACTTCTTATAAATCATGTATTTTGTCAAGCGGAAACCTATCGATCCTCTTTAATAAGTTTATGAATTTCAGCCATAATTAATTCAGTGGCTACTTCCGCAGATGCCTTCGAAGTTCTAAGTTCGTCCATTTGAATAGGTTTCCCATAAACTACCTTTAACTTTTGCAGGTTTTTGTAAGGGCCAAGAATCGCACACGGAACAACAGCACAATTCGTTTTCAAGGCAAAGAACCCAGCACCGGCAAGACCTTTCCCTAATTCCCCAGTTTTACTTCTCGTTCCTTCTGGAAAAAGTCCAAGCACATGCCCATCCTTTAAGATGTTGATTCCTTTTCTTAGTGCTTCGCGATCACTCATTCCTCTTTTTACAGGAAAAGCGTTACATTTCCGCACGATGTTCCCTAAGACAGGGACTTGGAAGATTTCCTCTTTGGCCATAAAATAGACAGGTCTTTTCCCGGTAATCCCGACAATAATAGGGTCAAAATTATGAATATGATTGGAACAAAGGAGCACGCCGCCTTCTTTTGGAATATTCTCCGCTCCAATCGTTTCAACTCGATACCACGGTTTAAAGATTGCGTTTACTACTGATCTGGCAAAGGTATAAAACGTCAACTCATCCAATCCTTTCGTGCACAAGAGCCATAATTTTATCGACTACTTCCAGAATAGTCAAAGAGGTGGTATCAATTTCGGTGGCATCTTCAGCCTTTTTCAAAGGAGCTACTTCTCTTTCAGAGTCGATTTTATCTCTACGCGCAATTTCTTCTTTTAGTTTTTCCAAGTCTGATGGGAAACCCTTTTGAAGATTTTCATTATGGCGCCGCTCAGCTCTTTCGTCCACACTGGCGAGTAAAAAGACTTTTACCTCTGCATTCGGTAAAACATGGGTCCCAATGTCACGCCCATCCATGACAACACCGCCGCTTTTCGCAAACGATTGCTGTCTTCTCACCATTTCTTCCCTTACCCGCAGATGTTTGGAAGGAATGGATACCAAATTGGTTACTTCAGATGTGCGGATTTCGTTAGTAACATCCAGATTATCAAGTAAAACGATTTGCCCGTTATCAGAAGGCAGGAGTCCTATTTCTGTTTTGAGCAGCATTTCCACTAGGGAGTCTTCATCTTCAAGATCAAGATTGTTCGCAATTGCTTTATATGTCAACGCCCGATACATGGCACCTGTATCAATGTAAATATACGATAAGTTTTCTGCGACAATTTTTGCTACAGTGCTTTTACCGGCAGCAGCTGGCCCGTCAATTGCGATGGATATTTTTCTATTCATAAGTCCTCCTAATGAATATCTAAAGTTGTCTATTTCTATTTTACCATAAGAGAATGGAATCCTTCCTTAATTTAATCCATTAAATCAAAAAAAGCAGGCAAGCCTGCTCAGATTGTAGAGAAACTAACGATAGCTTCTAATTTTTTACTTTATTTAAAAATTCATGGCATTAATTTTTGTTTATATATTTATTAATATATAAGCTTTTCAGGACAAATGGGAAGGAAGCCGAATGGAAAATGTCCAATAGAAGGTTTCTTAAAGACAAAACAGTCGCGGCTTTGAGTGAAAATGTCCAATAGGAGGCATCTAATGGACAAAACAGATCGTGTTAGGTGTTAAAATGTCCAATAGAACACTTCTATTGGACAAAACGGGTGGTTATTAATGTAAAAATGTCTAACAGAACGCTTCTAATAGACAAAACGGATCGTGTTAGGTGTTAAAATGTCCAATAGCAGGCATTTCTAACTGCCTGCTAAAAAAAAGAATTGCAACACACAGCAATTTTGGAAAAATTGTGTTGCAATCCTAAGGTTGGTTTGCATCCCTGTTGATTGGAGCAGAGGGCACTCGACTCTTGCGGTATCGAGAGGTCACTGGAGACCCCACTGGCGCATAGCGCCGAGGAGGCTCCAGGACCTCCCCGCGGAAAGCGAGTGCCTGGAGCGGAAATCAACAGGCCCTTTAGCAGAGACAATCAATTAATAAATCTTTAGTTTCCTTGAAAGGTCTGGAGTATTTCGGTGATGGAATTTTCGTTGACGCCTTCGTATTTGGTTAGCTGCTGCAATTCCGGCAGCGTATCAAGTTGATGCAAAAAAAATTGCGTTAGAAGTAAAAACAGAAATTGTATGATGATTATCTTCATTAAAATTTTTTCGATTTTCTCCAAATCCATTCACCCCAAAACCAAGTTATTCCTATTATGGGGGCTGATTCGATATTTTATTCTCAATAGCGCACCAAATATAGAAAGGAAAAGCAAGCGCTTTTCCTTATAAAACACCTTCATACATATTTTCCGCATTTTTGAGTTTATCCACTTTTTCTTCCATACCTGTTTTTGCATTAATAAAAATGCGGTAAGTATCTTCTCCCATTGTCCCAAGAAATTCGTAACATAATACTTCCTCATTTAAATCATTGATGACAACAGCAAGACGGTCCTCCATCACCTTTAAATTTGGGTTCACTTTCTTTCTAGCATCTTCAAGTGTAATGGTTGGTTTATCTAAATTTCTTGTTTGAAAGGACTTTAAGTAATCCTCCGCAGAAACCCCGACAATATCGCCATTATCTAGTGCAACCTTAACCTTTACCGATTCCGGATAGATTCTGACCCCATTAGTTGTGGTGACAAAATTAAAGACACCAACATTATCATATTGAAAACTTTCAAAAGTCTCTAAGTCTTTAAAGCCGGTTTCTTTTAAAAAAGCAAGTGCTTTATTATTGGCATCATTCAAACTGATGGCCTGCTTATCGATCGGGCGGTTGTTCATAAACCAAATGGGATGGCCGGCCTTTTTGGTAATGTCCATACTAGCTTCCTGACCAGTTTGGTTATTCCTTACGGAAACACTGTAAAAGCCATAGTCAGACCCTTTGCCATTTTTGGTGACCTTCACATCGGCATTGTCGTCAATTTTCATATATTTTTTCGCAATGTCAGCTGCCTCTTGCTTTGTAATGGATTTCCCTTTAATTTTTTTATAGTTTTCATCCTTTTTTTGCAAATTTGTTAACGTAAGCCCCTGGGCAGTTTCTTCATAGCCGCTGACGGTTTTCTCAACCGTTTTGAAACCGTCAATAATCGTGTTATCTGTATTTTCCTTACCTGAGGCCAGGGCAAGCTCAACATCCATCCAGCGCAAATTATTCTTTAGTACCATATGCTGGACTTTTCTAAGCTCGGACTGGATTTGACCGGATTGCTTATAAAGGGACTTCAACGTTACGTACTCCTGCTCAGAAAGGGGCTCCTTATCCAAATCCCTGGCGGCAGTCCGATAGCTGAAGTTTCCGATATTCGCAAGAAATTCCTCTGTTTTATTAAATGGCAGCAGCGTCAATGGAAGCTGCCCAACATCGCTGTGCGCCTGTGACGTGAGTCTCCAAACTTCAATTAGCGACGGCGATAACGAACTTCTTGAGTTCATAGCAAGTGTTGTGCCAATTTTGTCATTTAAAAGGTCCATTCGATAAGTAAGATTATGGAACGCCCGTTGATAATTGTTTTCTGCATTTAAAAGCACCGCGTTTTTCTCTTGATGTTCCTGGTAACCCCAGTAGGCAGTACCCGCAATAGCTATCGCGAGAACGCCAATCAATATTCCTCTAATCAACTGTCTTCACCTCTACTTGCAAAAAATATGTTGGCCAATTTTTTTAATTTGCGGTCTTCCCCAGATCCATCCGCTCGTTGCCGTTGCCGGATTAAAATAATACAAGGCTTCGCCGGTAGGGTCCCAGCCATTTATCGCATCGATCACTGCTTTCTTGGAAGTTTCATTCGGGGTCAGCCAAATCTGTCCATCAGCAACTGCCGTAAATGCTCCCGGTTCAAAGATAACTCCTGAAACCGTATTTGGAAATGAAGCACTTTGTACCCTGTTTAGAATAACTGCAGCAACTGCTACCTGGCCGATATATGGTTCACCTCTCGACTCCCCATGAACGGCATTGGCCATCAAGCGGATATCATTTTGTGAAAAACCGGCCGGAGTGTTCGCAGCGGTGGGCTTTTTGGCAGGTGCTTGCGGTTTTGCATTTGGTTTTGCCGCAGAATTATTGCCCGCCTTATAGTTTTTGCTCGCCTTCACGAGTTTCGCTTTTGTATTTGGTCCTGCCATCCCATCAATCGGCAGCCCAAATTCATACTGGAAATTCCGTAATGCCCAATAGGTCCTCCAGCCGAAAACGCCATCCACCGTCCCTGTAAAAAACCCTAAATGTTTGAGCCTTTCTTGTAATTCAATGACATCGGTGCCAACCGCACCATGCTGGATTACCTGTCCCGAAAAAGCTTGAACCTGATTGGTTTTCACGAATGGTATCGGCGTTATTAAAAGGGATAAGATTAGCAGATTTATTAAAATCGGTTTCTTCAACATGGAACATTAACCCCCATTTGTAAATCTTTTTGCATTAATCCTATTTTTTGTTTAAATGGTGTTTTTATTCCAATTAAATAAAGAAAACTCGTCGATTGGCGAGCCTGTAAGGGCGAAGACAGAGGCGTAGTTGCACTTATGCGTTAAGAAAGTATAAAATTTGGAAAAATTTTATACTTTCTTATTAGCTGAAAAAACCCAACATCAATGATGAAGGGTCTTTTTAAGTGAATATTGTTTTTTAAAATGGTTAGCACTTAACAATTTCGCTTTTTTCACTTTTCTAAGTCCAAACCACCATAGAAAGATCATGAAAGGAAAAATGATAAGCAGCCAATTTTCTAAAGATAGCAGGATTAAATCGTAGAAGCCGTGCAGAACAAATGGGAGTAACAACGACAAAGCAAGCCATTTCGCTTTATTGCCTTCGGTAAACTTTGCCTTGCCAAAATAAAATCCCATTATAACCCCAAAAAGTGCATGACTGGAGACCGGAAGCAGCGCCCGGGTTACGGCATGTTCAATGCCGTTAGCAATCAGGTAAAAAATATTCTCAACGGTAGCAAAACCAAGGGAAACTGCCGCACCATAGACAATTCCATCAAATGGTTCATCAAATTCAACATGTTGATAAATGGCATAAAAAACAATAAACCATTTAAAAAATTCCTCAAGAAAACCGGTACTGATAAATGCGTTAATCATGCTTGAATCAAGTAATTGCTCTGTCTTTAGGACATGCTGGATAAACATAATCGGAAATACCAACAGCGCACCATACAAAAATGTTCTAAGAACAAGGGGAATAGGCTCAGATTCATATTCATCTTTTAAATAAAAATAACTTAGCAAGGCCAAGCCGGGAGCGATCCCGGCAGATAAGATTCCCAGCATGATGAACCTCTTTTCAACTCCATTTTCTTAAGTCTAACATGGAAATGACGTAAGGAAAATGAAAGATTTATTCCAGCTTCCATTAATATTGAATATTTTCTAGGCCGCTTGCTAGCGAAACAGCAAGTTTAATTCTTGCCTTTTTGGAGTCATTATCGCTGCCAAGGATGACTCCCTTTTTATAAAGATCATAGGCACTGCCCTCGTAATCATAGGTTGTGTAAACTGAACCCTCTTCAGCACTGGTGGTAACGACCATCTTAATTCCAGCTTTTATTGACAGTTCTATTTCTTCCATCATTTTAGGGGCAACCTGGCCTCGCCCCACCCCCTCGAGGATGATTCCTTTTACTCCCGCTTCTCTTGCAGCCTTAATAAATTTTCCATCGGCACCAATATAGCATTTAATGATCTCAACCTGGGGGATAGCTGTAAGAACCTTATAAAATTCCCGTTTTATAGGCTTTTGATAAATATGAACCTGGTCGTTATCAATGATTCCTAGATAGCCAAATCCAAAGGAGTTAAACCCCTGAATATTGGATGCGTGTTCCTTCTTGACGTATCTTGCTGCAAAAATCCGCTCATTAAAAACGACAACTGCCCCGGCATCATGCAAATCTTTAGAACAAGCTGAATAGATGGCATGCCTAAGGTTAATGTAGACATCACTCCCCAAATCTTCTGGGGAACGCTGTGATCCGGTTACTACAACTGGACGGGAATCAGCAATTGTCAAATCAAGGAAGTAGGCTGTTTCTTCCATTGTATCTGTCCCGTGTGTGACGACCACTCCACAAACAGTATCATCTTTAAAATAGCCCTCAATTTTTGATTTTAATAAAAGTAAATCGTCAAAAGTGATATGAATACTAGCTTTTTGAAAGACAGATTCAACAATGACTTCAATATCATTCGGCAATTGGCACATAGCGGCCAGTTCTTCACCCGTTAAAGCACCAGATGCAAGTTTTCCAGAATCTTTATTTGGCTTGCTTGCAATTGTACCGCCTGTAGTTAACAAAACAACCTTTTTCATAGTAATATCACCCTTTTGATTCTTTCTCTAAGATGGAACTCGCAATTTGTCCGCCATGAAATCTTCCATTTTCGATAAAGATTTCATTTGCATTGTTGCCGGCCGCTAATACCCCTGCGATATAAATCCCCTCTACGTTTGTTTCCATCGTTTCAGGGTTAAAAATCGGCCTTCCTGATTCTTGGTCGATTATCACTCCCATATTTTTTATGAATTGATGGTCTGGGTGGTAGCCAGTCATAGCAAACACAAAGTCATTTTTTATGGTCTTTTCTTGGCCTTCTTTTACATAGATGACCTCATTTTCAGTTATTTCTTTGACATTTGCATTAAACTCCATGTGGATGACTCCATTCCGGACCAAGGATTCAAATTCCGGAAGAATCCACGGCTTGATACTTGGAGAATATTCATTTCCACGATATAAAACAGTTACTCTCGCACCCGCCTTTACAAGCTCTATGGACGCATCTACACTGGAATTTTTTCCGCCTATAACACAGACATCCTGGTCAAAATAGGGATGCGCTTCTTTAAAATAATGAAACACTTTAGGCAGATCCTCACCATGTACCTTCATAAAATTGGGGTTATCATAGTAGCCGGTGGCTATGACAACATATTTGGCACGATAAGTATTCTTTTCTGTTACAACTGTAAACAATTGATTGTCTTTTGTCACTTGCGTCACTTTTTCAAAGGGATTAATACGAAGCTTTTTTCTTTTTGCAACCTCTCTATAATAGACTAGAGCTTGATTTCTTTTTGGTTTATAATTTTCGGTTAGAAAAGCGACATCACCAATTTCCAATTTTTCACTGGTACTAAAAAAGGTTTGATGTGTTGGATAGTTATATAAAGAGTTTACAATGTTGCCCTTTTCGATGATAAGCGGGCTTTTCCCTATTTCCTGTAAGGCGATCCCAGCCGCCATTCCGCACGGTCCCCCGCCAATAATAATTACGTCTTCTATTTGCACAATGGAACACTCCTTAAAACATTCATGCATCTGTTTTAATATATAGAAAAAACTCCTACCTGTTAATGATAGGAGTTTTTTCTATATATTTCAATGGTAACAACTTAAATCCAACCCCTGAAGCGGCTTGCTTCAGCCATTTTTCTTACACCAACCATGTAAGCAGCAAGACGCATATCGACACGACGAGTTTGGGCTGTATCATATATATTGTTAAAGGATTTGACCATCACTTTTTCAAGCTTTTCTTCTACTTCTTCCTCAGACCAATAGTAACCTTGGTTATTTTGCACCCATTCAAAATACGAAACAGTTACTCCACCTGCAGAGGCTAATACGTCAGGTACAAGAAGAATTCCGCGCTCGGTTAGAATTTCCGTAGCTTCTAATGTAGTAGGTCCGTTTGCGGCCTCAACTACGATGCCGGCACGAATATTGTGGGCATTCTCTTCGGTAATTTGGTTCTCAATTGCTGCCGGAACGAGAATGTCACATTCCAATTCAAGCAGTTCCTTATTGGTAATAGTGTTATTGAAAAGCTTTGTTACTGTTCCAAAACTGTCCCTTCGGTCGAGCAGGTAATCGATATCTAGTCCATTCGGATCATAAAGTGCACCGTAGGCATCTGAAATCCCTACTACTTTGGCACCTGCATCATGCATGAATTTTGACAAGTAGCTGCCAGCGTTGCCGAAACCTTGGACAACGACTCTAGCTCCCTCAATATTGATGCCTCTCTTTTTCGCTGCCTCGCGGATACAAATAGTGACCCCTTTTGCTGTTGCCGACTCACGACCATGGGAACCGCCAAGTACAAGCGGTTTGCCAGTGATAAAACCAGGATTGTTAAATTCATCAATCCGGCTGTACTCGTCCATCATCCAGGCCATTATTTGCGAGTTTGTAAATACGTCAGGAGCAGGAATATCTTTTGTTGGGCCGACAATTTGGCTGATTGCCCTTACATATCCGCGGCTTAATCTTTCAAGCTCACGGAATGACATATCGCGCGGGTCACAGATAATCCCGCCTTTACCGCCGCCATATGGAAGATCAACGATTCCGCATTTTAAGCTCATCCAAATTGAAAGGGCTTTCACTTCTGTCTCTGTTACACCCGGATGGAAGCGAATTCCTCCCTTTGTCGGGCCTACTGCATCATTATGCTGGGCACGGTATCCAGTAAATATTTTTACAGATCCATCATCCATTCTAACTGGAATCTTGACTGTCATCATTCTTAGCGGCTCTTTTAAGAGCTCGTATACCTCTTCAGGGTAACCTAATTTTTCAAGGGCTTTATGTATAACGGTCTGTGTTGATTTTAACACATCGTGCTTACCCTCATGATTAGTCTTTTCATTACCTTTTTCGGTAGACATTTATAAACCTCCTAAGAAAATACTAAAACGATTAATGTCCGCTATCAGTCACAAGTATACACCTTTAGGCAATTAATGCAAGAACAAAAATCCACCTTTCCTTTTATATAATGTGATTATGCAAAGGCGGTCATTCGCATTTATTTGCTATTTTAAAATAACAAATAGCATTGTAAAAAAACTTAAGGAGCGGTTTAACCCCCTCCTTATTAGATATGTGTATTATTCATTTGAAATAGTGGAGAAGGGTTTCGATCGCTGCGTGACCGACGATGAGTTTTCCGTATTCCTTTAAGACATACGGACTTAATATGGATGCATTGCCAAACTCCGACATCAATGAGGCGGTAATAGAGCTTTGTTCGGTTTCTATTTTTGTCAGCAATAGAAAGTAGCGGCTGCGATATACATATAGACTCCCACCATAAATACCTAATAAGGAAAGCCGTTTCGCAAGACCGATTATATCTTCAAATTCTTCAAATTCATATAAAAAGTCCTCACAGCCCCCTACTCTTACCTGCATTTCAATTAAACCCTCATCCAATGCTTCCTCATCTTCCCGGGTATGGTCGACGGTAATAATCATGATAATTCCTTGAGCATGAAGGGAGAAAATTTCAACCGCTACCGAACCCCTTATATCAACATCGAATTCTTCACTTGCCTCTTCAAGCATATCGTGAAAGAGCTGATTCCATTTGCCGGATTCTTTCCAAATATCCTCCTTGGAAAGCCCTCTTTCAAACAAATCATCGGACGTTAAAATAATTTTTATTTTGTTTACTGCTAAGCGTTCTAAGCGCATGTTTTTGCCCCCTGCTAGACATCTCTTATGTTAGATTATGAAAGCAGAGAGGCGGTTGTGAATTGTCTCCCTTAAATGAAAACTCGCCGATTGGCGAGTTCGATAGGACGGTTCATGAGGCGTAGTAGAATTTATCCTTTCATATTAGCTAACTAAGGGGTATCGGTTCCTTTTCTGACAGTAATCAAATGGCACTGTGCCGGGGCTCCCAATCTAAGGGGGATGGCAGTTGTTCCATAACCGTTGCTAATGAAAAGCAGTGTTTTCTGAACCCTTTTTATTCCCCCTTTTTCCTCGGGACTGAATCCAAAAAGACGGATTTGACCACCGTGTGTATGCCCACTTAAAATCAGCCGGATATTCTGCTTTGGCCCAACTTTCTTGATAATATCCGGGGAATGGCTGACCAAGATTTTAAAGTGATTGGCCTCTGTTCTGTCTAAGGCCAACTCAAGCCGGTCCCTTCCTAAAGTGACATCGTCAACTCCAAGTAAAAAAATCTTTTCGCCTTGGTTTGAATGCAGGCTGACGGCTGAGTTATCCAAGACATTTATGTCAGTTTCCTGAAACACCTTATGTAACTGATGCAAATTGGCCTCATAATCGTTATTTCCCCATACAAAATAAACGGGACCGATTTGTCTTAACTTCATTAAATTGCTCCTAACTTTTTGTAAAGGCACATTTCTTTCTGTTAAATCTCCTCCTACCACAACAAAATCAGCATTTCCAATAGCTATTTGAATGACTTTTTCAGAAATTGTCCGTTTATGAATATCGGAGATAAAAAAGATGGAGATCCTTCCAAAGGAATCAGGAAAATCCGGAAAAAGCAATTCATGACGGACCACATCATTTAAAAAGGCCTCTCGCAACATATATAAAAGGAGACATAATCCAATGATGAGAATAATAAGCAAGATAATAGGGATGATACCCATTTGACATACCCCTTTAAAACTTTAAGATTCTAATGAAATGGTACCATAAACGATACTTAAACAAAAAAAGACAAGTGCCTGCTCCCAGCCAAATTGAAAAAGAATCAAAAATACCATTACTAGAATCACCAATTCAAACATCTTCAAGAGGAGAAGATGTTTCTTTCGTGCATCTCTTAACATATGTATGAATTCCTTTATTAGACCACCCGAAAGAAGCACACCAAAAAACAGGGCTAAGGAGGCAGCCAAAAACTCAAAAGGATGTGTAATCAGACCGATAAAAAAATCAGCCAATACAAATGGTTGCGGTATCCAAATCCAATTACTGAATAAATAGCCGAACAAAAATATAAACAGAATCCTCCCTACTTCAATCATTCAAAAAATCCCCCCCATAACAATGTATGAGAGGGATTGGTATTATTTCCACGGTTCAATATTTTTACACTTCTTCAATGCTTAAAATACGGAAGCCATGTTCTTCAAGCTTTCTCGTAAATTTATCAATGTTATCTTTCTTTTCAATTTTCATGACAATTCTTCGGACCAGCTTATCTGTTTCGTCAAAGGTGACCAGCGAAATGATATGCTCGTGAAAATGATGGGCGATTTCCGATAAGCGGGCGATCCGTCCTTCAGTCTCAACTGATGTAAACGCAATCCTCACCCCGGGGCGATTGACTCCAAAAGCACTCTCAAAGAAGCTCAGAACATCTGAGCGAGTTATCACCCCTAGAAAATTACGATTCTCATCTACTACTGCAAGCAGAGGAAAATCTTTTAAATCAAGCATCGTCCTTTCGAATAGTTCCGCACCTTCTAAAAACATTTCTTGGTGGGTAGCAATGTCTTTCACACTCGTCGTTGTTAAATATTCTTCCTTTGTTTTATTGGAAAGAAAATAATTTTCATAAATCCCATATCTGGTCACTACACCGACATATTTATTACCTTGCAAAACAGGAAGGCCATCAATTTGCTGAGCTTCTAATCGATCCAAGGCTGCTTTAAGTGTTTCGTTTTCCTGTGCTGTAATACAGTCATGCTTTGGAATCATCATATTTTTTACGAACATTTTCCTATCACCTCTAAGGTTAATACTTCAACTACATTATAATTCTATGTCAGCGTTCAAAAACCTTTCATTTATTAAACTTTTATGTCATGTCATAAGAATATTATCATATGATTAACTGATGCTGAAATAAAGGGAGGGTTTCCATGAACACTCATCTCAAGACCTATCATCCGTATGTAAGTCCTTTCGACCCCTGTAAGCCGATGCTTGAAAAAAAATATTCCACACCGCCTCATTTATATATGGGTTTTCAACCGCCAAATCTCCCACAATTTTCTCCATTTGAGGCTCTTAAAGCAGGTACGCTTTGGAAAGATTTCTATGATCCCTGGTACGGCCCCAATGAAATAGCAGAAGGGGGTATCCCTTCATGAAGCAAGTTCCTGCCGAGTATTATCAATTGATGGAACAGCTCCAAGCCGTCGACTTTGTCCTAGTCGAGCTCACTTTGTATTTAGATACCCACAATGATGATCTTGAAGCGATAAACCAATTTAACCATTATGTAAAGGAAAGAAAGAGAATAAAAAAAGCCTTTGAAAGCCAATTTGGTCCCCTTCAGCAGTTTGGCAACAGCTACTCGGGCCATCCTTGGAATTGGGACGATTCACCTTGGCCTTGGCAGATTTAAAAGCGGAAGCGCCCGTTTAGCGGCGTATGGCCTGGAGCGCTTCGACTGAGATAAAGGAAACACGAAGAGCGATAGCGCATTCGTGCTTGACTTATCGTAGGGAGAAGAGCGAAGGACACTAGCCGTTGGGCGCTGGAGCTGGATAGTGTTAGATGTTCAAAGGGAGGGATAAAGGAAAATGTGGATATATGAAAAGAAACTGCAATATCCTGTCCGTGTCAGCACCTGCAACCCGATGTTAGCCAAATTTTTGATAGAACAATATGGCGGTGCAGATGGAGAGCTTGCTGCAGCGCTCCGATATTTGAACCAACGATATACGATTCCAGACAAAGTCATCGGACTTTTGACAGATATCGGAACAGAAGAGTTTGCTCACTTGGAAATGATTGCCACTATGGTCTACAAGCTTACAAAAGACGCTACTGTTGAACAAATGAAGGCAGCAGGGCTTGACGGGCACTATGCCGATCATGATAAAGCCCTATTTTACCATAATGCCGCAGGAATTCCTTTTACCACTCAGTATATCCAAGCTAAAGGTGACCCAATCGCCGACCTTTATGAAGACATTGCTGCAGAAGAGAAAGCACGGGCAACTTACCAATGGATTATCAATATGAGCGATGACCCCGACATAAATGACGGTCTTCGTTTCCTACGGGAAAGAGAAATCATCCACTCCCAACGCTTCCGCGAAGCGGTCGAAATTTTAAAAGAAGAAAAAGGAAAGAAGAAGATTTTTTAATAAGGAAGAGGCAGAGATTCTGCTTCTTTATTTTTTTTCATGATATAGATTGATATCGTAATTTTTTTTCATCATTGCAAAAACGATATGGCGGTTTTTCCACTCTTCTTCCTTCTTCCAAAAATCTTTACTACGGTCAGCAATCTCAGCCCTCAATTCCTGGTATTCCTTCTCCTTCTTATCCTTTTGCTGCTTCAAAATATTCATTGAACCGTACCCAATGATCGTAATCGCCATTAAAAATATGATAACCGAATCATTTAACGAAGCAGAAAACATGGCAAAAAAGGAATAAGAATAATATTTCGCAATGGCAAAATAAAAATAACAAAAAAAGACGGCAGCCATTAAAAGAGTCGAATAGATAGAAAGATAATGTAACTTTTCTGCTTTATCAAATTTTCCCTTCTTTTTCCGGACATTTTCTAGAACCTGCTTGGTCGCTTCATCCGTATGCTCAAGCTCCCTTATTGGAGAATCCATATCCATCCCTCCATTTCTCCATTAATAAATATGAACTTGTCCGCAAACTTATGATTTAAAAAAACAAAAAACCGACCTAAAAACGATCGGTTAGTTGCTAATCGGGATTTTTAATACCTGACCAACATAGATTTCGTCGTTGGACATGTTGTTTGCTTTTTTTATGATATCCATCCCTTTTTGCGATTTATAATACTTCATCGAAATACTAAATAATGTTTCTTTCTGCTGAACCTTATGACGAATGATCTTCTGTTGTACTGGTTCGCTTTTACTTGTATCCGTTTGTGATGGTTGATTCTGAGTCTGCACTGGTGCATTATTGCTGGCAGCCCCTTGAGGTGAAACAGGACTTTCCGTGGACACATTTTTTTCCGTATTGGCAGTCGGCTGTTCTTCGGCAGGTGGAGTTATAGAGGTGCCCGCTTCTACACTTTCCGGATTATTCGTCGCCTCAACTCCATCGGCATTTACGGATTGTTCCTCCTCCACTTTATCAGCCTCTTCTGAAGTTGATTTTTTTAGATTAATAGTTTCATAGCCAACAGGATCGGTTGAGGCTTTTTTAGAGCCATTTATTTGTTTTCCATCAAGATAAGAAATAACACTGAAAATAATCACAGGAAGAAGAATAAAGAATAATACCAGGATCCGAATAACCGGATATTTTATTTTCCATTTTACCTTTTTCTTTTTTTCCCGATGGACCAGTTCCCTTGGCGGCAATTCATCCTTCACGTCAATATTTTCATTCACCTTTTGTATTCGTTGTTTTAATCTTTCGGCTTGCTCTCTATAAGGCTCTTCTCTATTCATGAAGCCCTCCCCCTCCTTGCTGATCATCTGCCGAAGAATGTTTATACTTTATAAAAATACCTAATAAGAAATCGATAATAAAGTGCATCATAATGGTGACAGCCAGATTATTTGTCGATTCATAGACTGCCCCAATAACAAAACTAAGCGTGATAATGTTGATAAATAAAAACACATTAAACAGGTAGCGGTAATGGATTACCGCAAAGATAAGGCTAGCCAGAATAAGCCCGACCTTCGTTTGGATGATCCCTCTAAATAATAATTCCTCGCTAAAGGAAACAAACGCGGCAATAATAAAAATATGGAATATATTTCTTTTCCGGAAGATCCGTTCATTTAAGCCGCCATCATCATAAAAAGATGCAGGCAGCCACTTCATTAGAATTAAGTCAATGATGACAACAGCTATCCCCAATGGCACGCCTATGGAAATAATCTTAACATCTCTTGCATCGATTGTTTTCAAAAAAGAGAAATGGTCAAATAGGAGCAATCCTAAAATGAGTGAGATCACAAGCAATATGACCTGTGTCATATATAAGTGAAAAAGTAAATCTTTATCAGTTAAGCTGCTAATTAGTTCATTATATTTCTTTTTCATTCCCTCAACTCGCTATTAAGTAATAATCCGGCCAGGTATTCTTTCCATTCAATTTTCCCTAAATGATTCTTCCTCAATTTATGGGAGGCTGAATAGTTTTTTTCGTCAATTCCGCAAATATCACAGCATTGCTCAATTCTGCTTGTCACCTGTTCCTCAAAATAATTCAAAAGGAATTCGCGACGGCATCGATTTGACAGAATCCATTGTAACATTTGGTAAATATTTTTTTTCTTCATTGTTATGCGTTCATTAACAAATTCTTTAATGCTTTCTTTGCAGTCAAGAAGAGAACTTTTTTCTTTGGCTTCTTTCCGAAGAAGATTCTCCACTAATCTCCACTGAACCTCAGAAAAACCTCCTCTTTCCTGGGTGCCCTGATTGAATTGAAGTGCATCGCCTTTTATTCCGTGTCCAATTTCCAATTCATGAAACAGCCAGTCAATTTGCTGTTCCGACGGGAGTTCGCTTTCGGCAAGCTGAAAAGGCAGCTGTTCATCTCCAGGTGAATATAAAAGATAGGCGATACTCGCCAGACCATCACGTCCTGCCCGGCCAATCTCCTGAAGATAGGACTCGATTTGCATCGGCATATGAAAATGAATAATAAATCTGATATTTTCCTTATTCACTCCCATCCCGAATGCACTTGTGGCACATATAACATCTAGCTGGTTATGAATAAATTGTTGCTGGATTAATATTCTTGTATCCTGATCCAATCCCCCGTGGTAAGCACTTGCGTTGCAATTATTCTTTTCCTCTAGCAATAAAGCCATTTGTTCGGCCATTTTTTTGCTTGAAAAGTAAATGATACCAGGTTTTTCAAGCTTTGCAGCAAGTTCCAAAACCCGGTCTGTCTTTTTCTGATAACCTTCTATTTCCTCTATCCATATGGCTATATTAGGCCTGTCAATTGTCGATTCCACTTTTACAGCATCCTCTATGCCTAATGATTGGATAATATCCTTCCGGACCTTTCTTGTAGCTGTTGCGGTAAGAGCTAGTGTAAGGGGGCACCCTAAGCTTTTCCTTATTTCACCCAATTTGGAGTAATCCGGCCGAAAATCATACCCCCATTGAGAAATGCAATGCGCTTCATCCACTACAAATAAGGAGATGGCAAGGTTCCGAAGCTTTTGTAGGATGAAAGAGGACTGAAGCATCTCCGGTGATATAAAGATAAACTTATAGTCCTGCAGCCGGTCTAGAACATAATTTTTTTCCTCCAAGGAAAGAAAGGAGTTTAAAGCAACAACCCTTTTCTCACCCAAACGGCCTAATTGTTCCACTTGATCTTGCATAAGGGATAGAAGCGGGGAAACGATTAATATCGATCCATCAAAAACATAACCAGGAAGCTGGTAGCATAGGGATTTGCCCGTTCCAGTCGGGAGCATGGCCAGGGTATGTTGTCCATTTAAAATAGCCGAAATAGCTTCCTTTTGCCCTGTTTTAAACGATAAATAGCCAAAATGTTTTTTTAAAAGATTTTCTAATTCCATTGCCGGTCACCATACTTCGCCAGCACTAACCTAATTTGAAAATAACTGGCACGGCTGACTTTTTCCTTTATTAATTTTAATTGCTTTGTGGCGGCTTGATTGGCAATTTGCAAAATTTCCAGCTGTAATTCTTTATCAACAAAAGCATCAATTGAAAACCGGTCTATTTGCAACGCAAATTCCACTAAATGATCTTCTATTGTGCTTGTTTTTAAATTTCTGTTTTTGGCTATCATCTCTATCGAATACCCCTGCGATAGCAATTTCCATGTTTTTCTCGCCGTAATGGTTAATTCATCCCCATGCTCCAAGCCCTTTAGTAGATGGGTTAATATCGGAAAATTAGCTCCCCTTGTTTCTATTTTTTCAATCAAATAATGTAGGGTATTAGTAAATGTAAGATGATATTCGTAAACATTAACATTCATTTTTTTGGATGCTTGCTGAGCGGTTAATCCTATTTGCCGGAATCCAGTTAAACGGAAGACAATCATAGACGGATCAATTCCCTTCCCATCTTCGAAGCATTCATTCAATTCTTCATATAATTTTTCGCCAATTTCGTTTCTTAAGAGATGGCTTTCTTTTAGAACAGCTTTAACCCAGAACAGAACCTTCTTATTTTTTTGAATCGGTATATAGCTTGATTCCTGATTAATGAGGTTAGATACTACCTGCACTAATAAAGAGAGCCGTTCCCAAAATATGGTGGTCACATGGTGATAACGCCAGCCATTGAGAAAGATTGGAATACCGATATTTTTCAAGCGCTGCTCACCTGAAGAACTGAGCAGGTATTTTTGCTCACCTTGCTCAATGATCCACCCGTTATCCCTCATACAATGAATGATCTCTTCAAAGGAGTCTCTTGCCAGCGGTTCAAGTACTCCAAATAATCTTTTTAACGAATATAAATGAATATCCTGAATGGTTTGCGACGATTTCTTTCCTTTTAAAATGTGGTAAACAGAATAAATAGTTCTTTCGTTATTAATTTTTTTCAAACAATAAAGAATAACTGATTCTACCCATTCCATTTTAGACTCACCACTTATCCTAATTCGACAAAAACAGTTAAATTTTATTATATTTTAACATGAAACAGGTATTGTGTTGTCCAAAAATGTGGAAGTTTAAGAAATAATGGGACTAAAGGTACCAAAATCAAATTTCTATTGAAAAGTTATTCATACAGCTTTACAATAGATATGTGAATTGTATTTTCCATCACAAACGGAAAATAAGTAAGAATATTACTTGTTATTTTACTGGGAGGTTTTTTTCATGGCAAAGTACACAATTGTTGACAAGGAAACTTGCATCGCGTGTGGCGCATGCGGCGCTGCTGCACCAGATATCTATGATTACGATGATGAAGGTATCGCATTCGTAACACTTGACGATAACGAAGGTATCGTTGAAATTCCAGATGTTTTAATCGATGACATGATGGACGCTTTCGAAGGCTGCCCAACTGATTCTATTAAAGTTGCTGATGAGCCATTCGACGGTAACCCAACTAAATTTGAATAATCTTTGACTGAAGATATTCTTAAGCTGCTACCCCCCGCCTACTATAAGCCGGGGGGTTATTTTTTTCGATAAAAAACAGAGGCCCTGGTTTTGCGGCCTCTGTTCGTTTTAAGCATTTTTTACTGAAAATTTATTTAGCCATGCTTGCATCCGAATAAATAGAAGCATGAAAATGATCGACATCATTACGCCCTTTAAGATATTAAAAGGCAAAATCGCAGGTACGACGAGGTTCCGCATATCCGGGAAACCCATTAAGGCCGTATAGGCAGGTAAAATGATAAAGTAGTTGGCGATGCTCATCACAACAGCCATGATAATAGTTCCAGCTACTAGGGCAAGTGTCATTCCCTTTTTTGATTTCAATTTATTATACACATAGTAAGTCGGCAGAATAAACACAATCCCAGCTGCGAAATTGGCAAGGTGGCCAACAGGAATGCCTGTCGGGCTCCCTGTTGCAAAATAATTTAGCATATTCTTAAACAATTCTACTAAAATTCCTGCCACTGGTCCGAAAATCAGCGCAGCAATCAAAGCAGGAATATCACTAAAGTCCACAAACAAAAAATTAGGGAACATCGGCAGCGGAAAGTTTAAAAACATTAATAAATATGCGATGCTGCTCAGCATCCCGATTGAAACCATTGCTCTTACCTTTGTGTTCTTCATTTTCTTCATCTTCCTCTCTCCTTTTTGATCCATCACGTTAGGAAGAGAGATTCAGCTTTTATAGGCACTCAAAATAAAACTCCCTCAAGATTGAAGCTTGAGGGAGTAAATTTAGGTATGCTTAATAAACATTCGATCCGTGGAAATTTTTCGAATGCCTGCAGAACCTCCATCTTCTCCCATCCAGACTATACTGTCGGCTTTGGAATCACACCAAATCCTGCCTAATAAGGCTCGCGGGCTGAAGAGTTATACTCTAATACCGCCGATCGGGAATTTCACCCTGCCCCGAAGATAGATCGTTATAAAATTATAAGTTTATTATACTGAAAATCAGTCACTTTGTTAAGTTAAAGATTTTTTCCGGTCTTTAAATATTTATAAAAATACCCGCAGCAATAGGCTGCGGGGTAAAAAGTTTTTATTTACTGGACAATCAAGATTTGCTTAGGCTTAATTACATCTGTGTTAAGGTTGTTGATTTCTTTTAATCTGGCCACTGTCAAATTAAACTTTTGGGCAATGGAGGACAAGTTGTCACCATTTATTACAATATATTGGTTTACAAGCGGCGGCCCACTGGGTTCAGGAATATTTTGCGGACGGCTACTTACCTCCAAAACATCCTTGCCACTGGCTGCAATTCCGCCCTGAACCGCTTCGCCAACATCAGCATCTCCTAATAGCAGTTCCGGATTAATGGCAAATTTTTTGTCATATCTCCATTCTAATTGGTGTGATTCAAAATGAAGATGGGTGCCGGTAGCCTGACCGGTCCTTCCCATTGTTCCGATGGTCTCCCCCCGCTTAACCATTTGACCAGGCACAACGGCCCGTTTGCTTAAGTGGGCATAAACCGTAACGAAATTGCTTGGGTGCTTGATAAATACAACCTGACCATATGTATTGGAATAATAAGACTTAATCACAGCCCCATCTTCAACTGCCAAGACCGGGGTGCCATATGTTCCGGCGATATCGATTCCTTTATGCTTGCCCTGTCTTGTCCCATATGTATCAGAAATAACGCCATCTGCCGGCCAAATCCATCTCTCCTTCTCCGTTTTTGCCTCTGGCAATCCGGCAGCTTCCGAGTGTCTCCCTCCAAGAAACAACAAACCTACACAAATCGCCATTATAATGGCAATAAAAAACCTCTTTATATAGTCACGCATTTCACTATTAATCCTCCTTACATCTTGTCCATACCACACCATATGTTCTTATACTCGCGTTTAGAACATATGGTGTGGCATCGGACGGCCTGACCATATTTGTTATAATTTGGAGTCTATTGCTATTTTATGCATAAAAAAATCAACCGTTTTTTGGTTGATTTTTTTATCATTTCTCGATTGTCCGAAGATTTGGGGCAGCTGGCACCTTGATTTCTTTTGTTAAATCAAACGGGCCAATATTTGCTGCTGGAGGATTGCTCACAACCACTTTTTCAAATCCGAATTCTTTTGCTGTTAAAAGGATGGCCTCCATCGACCAGACGGCCAACCGTTCATCTTCTAAACTGGCATCTTTCGCAAAAGTGATAGTTAACGTGTTATCATTTGCTGATACATCCTGAATTGCCAAATTCGGCAACAAAGATCTTTGTAATTGATATTCCTCTATCCCTGACTTCATCGCATCGATTGCAGCCTTAATATCCTTATATGATTCGAGTGTTGGCACCAAGAACGGAACATCACTGCCATTAGAATAGTAAAAGAGGTAAGCATGTTTTTTCACATCAGTGATGGTCAATTTTTCATAAAAGTCATTGCTTAGTTCGATTCCAGGTTCGCCATTTGTGGTGAACTTAATCGTTTTGACGCTGCTATTGGAAGAAATATCATTTTTTAATGCACCGAGAAAAATTTGTTCCGTTGCAGTCCCTTGGCGGTATGGATGGTCTGAAGGTACATCGACAATAACAGTTTCATTAGCATTATCATAATGCAATGTTGCCTGGAGCGGATAAAATTCACTTAGGCCCCATTCCGATTCGTTTAGGTTTGCCATATGTTCATTATATAAGGTAAGCCAGTCTTTTCCTTCGGTATTTTTGACTATAGTTGATACTGGTACCAGATTTTGAGCTTGATTATCGGGCACCCAATAGGTCAACACGACGCCGCCTTTTATTTCATCATCATAAACAGCTGTTTTCCCAGCATAATCGTTTTGCCCTTCGGCTTTCTTTAATGTTGAGTATTTATCCGCCTGTGATTCCTGATTGGCCATACCGCTCGCATCGCTATTATCTTTGGCAATTTTCGCTTCTTTTGTTGACTCTTGTTTGGCATTGTTGATTGAATAGTGATTCGTATCCATAAACTTAGGAGCCAAAATAAAAAATAAAAATAGTGCCGCTGCAGCGGCAATACCCGGCAGGATCCAGGAAACAGTTTTCCGTTTTTTACGTGAAAGGTTTTGGTAAATGTCACGAGGATGGCGATAGTCTTTTATTTTAGGCATTTGTTTTAACAATTCTACGAGCTCTTCATCGCTCCACTCTGACTTTCTCAATATTTCCCTCCTCCCTTCGGTAAAATGTTTCCATGTGCTTCTTCAAAACTTTCAACGAGCGATGCTGGGTCGTTTTGACTTTACTTTCTGTCCACCCTAGAGCCTCTGCTGTCTCCACTATTGACAAATCGTGAATAAATCGTAATATAACGACGGCCTTTTGGTCCACGGTACAATATTCCAAGCATTTATATACCCATTTAATTTCTTCTCTTTGAACAGCCATTTCCTCAGGGATAGGATGGTCGTCCTTTACCTGATTTGAGGACCAATCAAATTTCTCAAGGATTCTTTCCTTCCAGCCCTTTTGCTTTCGGAAATAATCAATCGCAACATTTCTCGCAATCGAAAAAAGCCAGGTTTTTTCGCTGCTTTTTCCCTCAAAGCGATTATAAGACTTAAACACTCTAATATAAACCTCTTGAACAAGATCCTCCGCCTGCTCTCTGTTTCTAACCATATAAAAAAGAAATTGAAATACATCATGGTGATATTTTTGATAAAGTTCATCGAAAACGGAGTCCAACTTTTTTCCCCTCCCCGTTCAAAATATTAGTCGATGTTTATGTATAAAAGGTTACACTTTCTTAAATATAGACTTTTTTGGGATGAAAAGGAAGGTATTTAGTGGAAATCGAGTAGAGGGAAAATAGGTTGACTATTTTCGCCCCTCTCACAACACCGTACGTACGGTTCGCGTATACGGCGTTTCAATTTATATTACAGTGTGTACTTTTAGGTAACGTTCTAGAGCAGAGGGTACTCCCCTCTGCTTTAGTCTTTTGTTTGAGATTGCTCTTTGGACAACTTTTGATAACCCGATATACCGGTATCCTTTCCGGCAGAACGTTAATCCTTTCGCTTCTTCTTCGGGTATTCCTAGTTGAATTAGCGACTTGATTTGTTTTGCCGATACTTTCCATTGTTTCCAGATGATTACTCTTATTCTTGAGCGTAGTTTCTTATCAATTCGACTTGTTAATTTTTTCATATTTGCGATTCTAAAGTAATTTACCCACCCGAACATGACTTGTTTCAGTTTCAATATTCGGTAGTCTAGCGGAACACTCCAGTTTCGCTTTGTCAGTTGTCGAAGCTTCCTTTGAAATTTCTGTACTGAAGTTGGGTGAGGTTTCGCTTGGTATCTCTTGTTTGTGAAATCGTAGTAATACCCAAATCCTAAGAATTTCAATTCTTTTGGGCGAGAGATTTTACTCTTTTCGACATTGACTATCAACCCTAATTTTTCTTCTATAAATTTCACGATTGATTTCATCACTCTGTTCGCTGCTTTTTCACTCTTCATAAAGATGAGGGCATCATCCGCATATCTCACGAATCGTAGTCCTCTACTTTCTAATTCCTTATCGAATTCATTTAACATAATATTACTTAAGAGCGGACTGAGGTTGCCTCCTTGCGGAGTCCCAATTGGTGTTTCTTCATATTTCCCATTCACCATAACCCCACTGACAAGGTATTTTCTTATTAGTGATATGACGTCTCTATCATTTATTGTGTTAGATATGATTCGCATAAGTTTATCGTGGTGGACTGTATCGAAGAATCTTTCAAGGTCAATGTCTACTACCCAATCGTGTCCATCATTCAGAATTTCCAAGCTTTTTATAATCGCCATTTCACAACTTCTTTTTGGTCTAAAGCCGTAACTGAATTCACTGAACTGCTCTTCAAATATCGGACTGAGAACTTGATGAATGGCTTGCTGAACTACTCTATCCACTACTGTTGGTATTCCCAATTTGCGCATCTTTCCATTTTCTTTTGGGATTTCCACTCTTAAGGCAGCTTGTGGTTGGTATTTTCTTGTTCTGATACGCTGACGCAGCTCATCCTTATTCTCTTTCAGATATTGCTTTAATTCATCGACCGTTACTCCATCGACCCCACTTGCACCTTTATTTTTATAGACACGTAAGTAGGCTTCATTCATATTTTTATTACTTAGAATCTGTTCTAAAAGTTCCACACTCGTTTCTCCTTCCCTCTCACGTAGTAAGTGATAGCTCCCTTTTGGTTATCCTTTGAGATACGCTCATACTTTCGCCATTAACACATTCGGAGTACGTCACTCACGCATTCGTGGTGTTGAAACACTATAAATTGTTCAGCCCTTCATGAATTTTCATTCATTACTATGGCTTCTGCTGACTTCTTGCGGCTAACCTTTTTCGACTGTATTTCTGTACATCCGCAAGACCTCCCAGGGTAAGACAACTATCTTTCCTCTTTTACTCGCCTGATTTACTCTATAAAGTTACGCACATCTTTTGGACTTTGACTTGATATGGAGCCTTATCCTTTTATAAAGCCTTGGTATCAGATTTCTGTTCGTCGAGCCAAGATTTTATTCCACGCTTCCTCCAGCCCCTACCTCACGGTAAGCGCCTTGCGTTTCCTTAGTGGTTGGTCGATGTGTACCCCCACAGTGGACTTTCACCACCTAGATAGTTGTCATGCCTGGCACACATAATAAAAGAGGCTGCCGCAAATTGACAGCCTCCGAAATTGTTCCTTGTGAATCAATAGAAATCGGCAAAATCCATGGTCATTTTACGATTTTCGTGGGAGTATGAAGGAAAATGTCGTTCCCTGCCCAACTTTACTTTGAACGGAAATATGTCCACGATGGGCATCAATGATATTTTTGGCAATAGCCAGTCCAAGACCTGTTCCTGACCTGCCGCGGGTTCGTGCCTTATCAGCTTTATAAAACCGTTCAAAAACAAACGGTAAATCTTCCTCAGGAATCCCTGTTCCTAAGTCCACAACATCCATTCTGATTCCTTTGTCCTCGGAAGTAACTTTTAAGGTCACAGAACCATCTTTCGGCGTATGTCTGATCGCATTATCAATCAAATTCGTTAGAACCTGTTCAATTCGATCAGGGTCCATTGTAAAGGTTGGTATGTCGTTGTCGATTTCAACCAGCAATTGAATTCCATTATCTTTGGCTAACCCTTGGAATTTATGAATAATCCGTTTGATAAAGGCAGAGAGATTGACCTCTTCCATTGTTAATTGAATATGACCTGCTTCCATTCTTGCCAAATCCAGCAATTCATTGACAAGACGGCCCATTCTTAGCGATTCATCATAAATGACCTTTGCCATTTCTTTTTTCTCTTCCTGGGTTTCGGCAATATCGTCAACAATCGCTTCGCTGTAGCCCTGAAGCATAGAAATTGGCGTCCTTAGTTCATGTGAAACATTGGCAATGAAGTCTCTTCTCATTTTCTCCAATTGCCGTTCCTCAGTCATATCCCTTAAGACCGCAACTGCCCCGCGAATAAAGCGATTACTGTAAAGCGGACTGACCAATATGACCCAATGGCGGCCTTGCAGGGAGATTTCCCCAATCTGCTCTTTTTCTGTATCAACTGCTTTTTGAAAAAGATTCATGACTTGGGAGGGAATGGCCTCCAATCCGGAAATAAACCCTTTTTCATAATACCAATATTGAAGAAAGCGGTCTGCCGGTGGATTCGTAATTAAAATCGTTCCATCCCGGTTGAAGGTAATAACCCCATCAGCCATACTGCTGAGAATGCTTGCCAACTGCTCTTTTTCCTGATTGAGCGCGTTCATGTTAAACTTTAATTGCCGGCCCATTTGATTAAAAGCAGTAGCCAGTTCACCTATTTCATCATGGGTCAAAATAGGGACCTTTGTGTCAAATTTCCCTCTTGCCACCTCAAATGCAGCTTCCCGCATTTTCCTTAACGGGGCGGTTATTCTTGTGGACAAAAAGAATGCGAAAATGGTTGTAAGAATAATGGCAACACCAGCCACAAGCAAAATAAATTTGGTTGCTGACCGGGATGTTTCCTGCATGACCCTTAAAGATTGGTAAATGAACACTGCCCCATTTTGATTTCCAGAGAGTTTAAGCGGCACTCCGATGATTGAATAATTGGCGGCAGTGCCAGCTCTATTTTTTTCGGATGAAAGATCGGAGATTTTCTCGACCCGTTTATTTTTGTGTAAAACATTTGATAACTCGGGATCGTTCCGAATATCATCAATCGTTAATTTATTTCCTCCCTTTGTGTTTGGAGAATAATAAACTTCATCCCCTTTTATAATGACTACTTTGGTGACATCATCAATGATTTCCCACGAGATTTCCAAACCGAGCGGCCATTTATCTGCTGGATGCTCCTCCAACACAGTGGCAATTTTTTCGGCTGTATGGGTTAAATCATTCTTTGTTTCATTAATATTATAGTTTTGAAAAAACTCAAGAAGCATCACTGTTAAAATAAATAGGACAAATGAAACTAATAAAATGATGGTAAACCAAAGCTTACCGACTACACTTCTTAAGAAGGTCATTCATTTACTACCTCAAATTTGTAACCTACTCCCCAAACGGTAACAATCATTCTAGCAGCTTGTTCCGAAACTTTATTTAGTTTTTCGCGAAGACGTTTTACATGCGTATCAACTGTCCTTAGGTCTCCGAAAAACTCATAATGCCATACTTCCTTTAACAGCTGCTCACGGTCAAATACTTTGTCCGGTGCTTTGGCAAGAAAATATAACAGCTCATATTCTTTAGGCGTTAAGCTAACCTCTTTACCATCAGCAGATACCCGGTGGGCATCATTATCTATTGTTAAATGAGGAAATACAATGACATCCTTGGTTGTTGTCTCCGTTTGCAGGAAGGTAGTTTGTGATGATCGTCTTAACAGTGCTTTTACCCTTAGTACAACCTCACGCGGGCTGAATGGTTTAACGATATAGTCATCCGTACCGACTTCAAAGCCCTGAACCCGGTTCACCTCTTCACCCTTTGCCGTTAACATGATAACAGGAGTCGCCTTTTTCTCCCTTAATTCGCGGCAAACCTCAATGCCATCCTTGCCAGGCATCATTAAATCCAAAAGAATGACATCATAATCGTTAGCCAATGCTTTCGCTAATGCTTGATTACCATCCTCTGCTTCATCAATTATAAAATCTTCGCGCTCTAAATACATTTTTAATAATCTGCGAATTCTTTCTTCATCATCTACAACTAAGATTTTAACGTCCTGATCCATTATTAATCCCCCCATGTTGTTTATTTTACAAAATGGTCTCCATTTTTGCTATATGTTGAAAGCTAATAAATCCGATAAAAAGTGTCAATAATTTGACAATGTAAATAAAGGACAATGAATTCTATTACTATTATTTGAAAAAGGCCCTCACTTAATGAAGTGAAGGCTAAATTTTGGCCGTTAAGATCCTGCGTAAGAATGGAGTCCAGCTATGATGAGGTTGACGGCGACAAGGTTAAACATGATGATAACAAAGCCGATTACGGCAAGCCAAGCGGACTTCTCTCCATGCCAGCCCTTTGACAGACGAAGATGCATGAAGGCGGCATAAAATAACCAGGTTATTAATGCCCATACTTCCTTAGGGTCCCAACCCCAGAAACGGGACCAAGCCATTTGTGCCCAAATCATCGCAAAGATCAGTGCTCCCAGTGTAAAAACAGGGAATCCAATTAATACGGAACGATAGCTAATCTCATCAACAAAATCAAGATTTATATTTTTAACCAGCGGTTTAAGAGCGGCAGAAATTCGCTTTCTAATAATCAGCCTAATAAGTCCATAAAGGATAATTCCACCGATCAATGACCAAATGACCGTATTTAGTTTTTTGGCATTAACAATAGCTGGCATCTCAACGAATGGTTTAAAGCCATCCTTTGTCAACAGTTCCCCTTCGTGAGGTCCTGCAATGGCAGGCATCGTATATTCGACAACTGCCTCGTTATCATGCTTATCAACCCAATTAAATTTCTCGTGGTACCCCATACCGGAGAAGATTGAAGAAACGGCCACAAAGCCCAAAACTGTAACTAAAGAAAACATAACCGCTTCGAGCCAAAAGGTTCGTTTACTGGATTTGGTTTGATCAATGGCTTTTACTAAATAGATAAGACCTGCCGCAAAGCTTATTGCCAAAATGGCTTCCCCGATTGCAGCAGTGGTAACGTGAATATGCAGCCAATAGCTTTGCAGGGCCGGTATTAATGGAGTAATATCCCTTGGGAACATACTAGCATACGCGATGACCAGGATGGCTACAGGCATTGTAAACAGACCAAGCAGCGTCGTGCGGTATATAAAATAAATCACGATAAACGCGCCGACAAGGGCCATTCCAAAGAATGTCGTAAACTCAAACATATTACTGACCGGTGCATGTCCGGCCGCAATCCATCTGGTAATAAAATAGCCAAGCTGGGAGACGAAGCCCACGATGGTTAGAAATACAGCAATTTTCCCCCACTTATTCGTTTCTTTCTTTTCAGACAAACCTTTTTTCTCTTTAATCGAACCGCCGAAAAACAGCGTCGCTATTAAATATAGGATAAAAGCGACAAACAATAGATTACTGCTTAATGCTGCCAACTATACTACCTCCTTAACCTCTTTGTCCCTTTGAAGCTGATCATCCGGCATCGTCAATTTGGTGCCTGCTAAAATAGCTTCAAGCTCCCGTTTCAAGCCGTACCAATTCTTGTTTGTATGGGCGGCAATCCAGACCTGACCGTTTTTGCGCTGTACCCAAATACGACGGTGGTTCCAGTAGGCACCTTGAATAACCCCAATCATGAAAATGATTCCACCAATAATGAACACCCATAAAGAGGAATCCTTTCTAACAATAAATCCGGAAACATTTTTTGTTTCAATTCCCTTGAAGGCCAGTTTATAGGTATTATTACCAAACGGTTCAATAGTCTGTCTGATGGCTACAAAGCTTGTTTCCCCTTTTGGCTTGTCCGGTGTATTCATCCGGAAAATGAAGGCCGGGTTATTTGGTACCCGAGATTTTGTTGATGGTTCCCCGTTATCGTCAAATTCGAAATCTGGGAAATAGTTTAGAAGTTCCACTGAATACCCATTACCTAAATCGTACTTCTCCTGCGGGTTAGTTAAGTCAACCTTCACCTCGCCAAAGGCTTGATTTGTGCTCTTATTAGTGAGAGCAAATGTCATCGCTTTAAACTCAGTTTTAAAGGAAGATTGAAAGACAGAGTAACCATTGAAGGATAGTGGCTGATTTACTCTAATCTTATATTCCTCTAACTTCTTTAACTTTGGCTTTTCCCCTGGGATTTTCTCTCCCTCCCGCTGATACAGAACGACGTTTGATTGATAGTTCTTCACAACCTCGCCTGCCCGGTTAAGTGCCTTTTCGAAAGTCTTATTGTTTTTATCGTAATGTTCTAATATAAATTGATTATTTTTAATATAATATTGTTCATTCGTTTCCGGAACTAATGCTGTTTCCCCTTCACGTACCCAAAGGTCCTCATTTACATAAAAACCAGGGATAAAGCGCAGCATTCCGCCAAATAAGAAAATTATTAGACCGATATGGTTTACATATGGACCCCAACGGGAAAAACGATTTTTCTCTGCAAGAATATCACCATTTTCTTCACGGACATGGTAGCGTTTTGCCTGTAAATGTTTTTTCACCGTTTCAAGGTCGGTTTGCTCAGCCTCGGAGTTGGCACCAAACACCCGCTGGCGCTTGAGAAATCCCTCATGTCTTGTGACCCTTTGTGCTTTTAATGCCTTATACAAAGGAACTACCCTGTCAAGGCTGCAAATAACAAGGGAAATGCCAATCATGGCGATTAATAATAAATACCACCATGACCCATACAAATCATGGAAGCCCAGCTGGTAGTACAACTTTCCAAACCAGCCGTATTCCTGCTCGTAATACACATCCGGCGGCAGATTAATGTACATTTCCTGTGGCAAAATCGTGCCCAGAATAGAAGCTATCAGCGTGATAATAATCAGCCAGACGCCGACCTTTACAGAGGAAAAGAAGTTCCATATTTTATCAATGATAGTTTTGTTATAGGTTTGCGAGCGGCGAGCACTGCCTTCATAGCGCATATCAAGAAGTTCTTTCCTGTTGTCTGTTTCATCCAGCACCTTTCCGCAGGCCTCACATAACACCGTGCCGTGCGGATTCACATGCCCGCATTCACATTTTACATCGTTCATTAAAAAAAACTCCCAACAACCCTTAAGGTTTAATTTTCTCCATAAACTCCCTTACCATTTTTTCCGTCATTTCGCCGGTATGATATTTCACAACTTCCCCGTTTTTATCGATTAAAAATGTTGCTGGCAGCGGGTTAATACCATAGGCCGTCATGACTTCTTTATCGGTATCGATCATAATCGGAAAATCCAGCTTATAATGCTCAGCAAATTGCCTTACTTGCAACTCAGATTCCTGGATATCAACTGATAAAACCTGAACCCCTTTGTCTTTATATTGTTGGTATTGGTTATTGATATAAGGCATCTCTTTCTTGCAAGGAGGACACCATGTTCCCCAAAAGTTTAAGAAAACTCCCTGACCGCGGTAATCGGACAAACGATGTTTATTCCCGTCCATATCCGTTAACACAAAATCAGGAGCTTTTTCCCCTACGGCTACCTTTTGTTTCGTGTCCTTTGTCAAATTGGCATATAGGCTATAAGCAACGGCAGCACCGAGAATCAGCAGAATAATCGTTCTCATCACCAATCGCCGTTTTTTCATTTGAATCTCCTCCATTTGCTACAGAGCACAGTTAGTCTAAATTATATCATTTATCAATGTCCCCACAGTGTTTACCACAGAATCTAATTGTGACGATTCTATGAATTTTTTCGCCGCTTCGATACATCCAAAGCAAGTGCCCTTATCTGCTTCATCTCATGGGTAGTTAGTTCCCTAGCTTCTCCAGCCTTTAACCCTGTTAAGGTTAAAAATCCATAACGTTCCCTCTTTAACTTCAAAACTTCATGGCCAATTGCTTCGAACATTCTCCTTACCTGACGGTTTTTGCCTTCGTGAATAATAATCTCAACGATAGAGGTTTGTTTTTTCTTATCAGTTGACAGCAGCTTCACTTTCGCCGGCGCTGTTTTTCCATCCTCTAAACGGATTCCCTTTTCAAGCTTTTTAAGATTTTCCCTTAAAGGAATGCCTTTTACTTTAGCGACATAAACCTTTTCGATTTCGTTCTTTGGATGCATTAGTAAATTGGCAAATTCGCCATCGTTAGTAAGCAGCAATAACCCAGAAGTATCGTAATCCAGGCGCCCCACAGGGAAGATTCTTTCTTTTATAGCCGGAAAGAAATCCGTTACTACCTTTCGGCCTTTTTCATCGCTGACACTCGAAATAACCCCTCTTGGTTTATATAATAGGAAGTAAACAGGCACCTCTTTCTCAAGCGGTATTTCATTTACCTCTACTTTATCGGAGGGGGAAACCTTTACACCAAGCTCGGTGACGACTTTTCCGTTTACTTTTACCCTGCCCTCTTTGATCAAATCTTCCGCTTTCCTTCTAGATGCAATTCCGGCGCGGGCAATTACTTTCTGCAATCTTTCCATTCTTTCACCTCAAAAAATCAATCCATAGTATAGGGAACAAATATAATTTTGCTATAGTAATAATTCTTATTTTAAAAATGCATTTGTTCTATCCTACTGAATTATGACACAAATTCTCCACTTTTCAAAGTCTAAGCGGCAGTGCTCATTAAATACAAAAAAACAGGCTCTGTAAAGAACCTGCTTTTTGTTTTTTCTGGGTTATTTTTTTGATTGTCCATGCTATTGGGCCTGTTGATTTCCGCTCCGGGCACTCGCTTTCCGCGGGGAGGTCCTGGAGCCTCCTCGGCGCTAGGGCGCCTGCGGGGTCTCCAGTGACCTCTATATCCCGCAGGAGTCGAGTGCCCTCCGCTCCAATCAACAGGGTGGCAAATCAATCTAAGTATTGCAACACACATTTTCCATCCTTGAAAAGTGTGAAGCAATCTTTTTCATATTTTGACAGACTGCAGTAAGAAAAGCACGTGTATATATTAATCAAGTTGAGAAAAGTGGTTGTCTATAATAAATTCATATTTCTTTGGCTAAACTCTTTTGGCTTAAACATTGAAATTACAACTTATTTTTATTATTTATTGTGAGTGTAAGTTCTATATTGAATACACCTGTTGATTGGCGTGGAAGGCGCGAAGACTCCTGCGGGAGTACGGGGCTGGGGAGACCCCGCAGGCGCTTCAGCGCCGAGGAGGCTCCCCGGCACGCCCGCGGAAAGCGAAGCGCCTGGAGCGCCAATCAACAGACCTATTGTTTTGCCTTTATATTTATAAAGCGTTGATTAATGAAAAAAAATAAAAAGGCTATCGAAAGTTTTTCAACAGCCTAAGAAACGTTATACAAGACCTGCTTTTTGTTATTTTGTTCCGAAAATGAAGGCGACGACGATGATGGATACGATGATACCGACTACGTCTGCCAAGAGCCCTACTTTTAAGGCATCGCCCATTTTTTTGATGCCGACTGCACCGAAATAAACAGTTAAAACATAGAAGGTCGTGTCGGTGCTCCCCTGCAATACGGACGCTAGTCTGCCAATGAAGGAATCTGGTCCGTACACAGCGATTAAGTCACTGGTCATACCCAAGGCTGCTGTACCGGAAATGGGACGAATCAATAATAACGGAACGATTTCTGCTGGAACTCCAATCATCTTCATAAATGGACGAAACCAATCCATGATGGCATCTAGTGCACCTGATGCCCGAAAAATGGAGATAGCCACCAGCATTCCGACTAAAAACGGGATAATCGAAACAGCGATTTTTATCCCTTCCTTACCGCCCTCGACAAAGCTTTCGTAAGTCGGCACCTGTTTAATGGTGCCATAAATCAGGATAAAGCCTATTAATAACGGTATAAATGTCAAAGATATTAATGAAATAAATTCCATAAATGATCATCCTTTTCGGCTTCTGCGATAATAGAAGTAACGGTCGATGAGAACGGCCCCTATCGCCGAAAGGATGGTGGCAATAATGGTTGGAACAACAATTTCGGTAGGGGATGTTGAATGATATGTCATTCTGATAGCTATGACGGTTGTCGGGATAATGGTAATGCTAGCCGTATTAATCGCCAAAAATGTGACCATGGACCTTGAAGCCGAGTTTTTTCCGCCGTTTAACTTTTTTAGCTCCTCCATTGCTTTGATGCCAAGCGGAGTCGCGGCATTCCCAAGGCCAAACATGTTGGAAATCATATTCGACAGCATATATCCCATCGCTGGATGTTGGACGGGTACTTCTGGAAACAATATCTTTACAAGCGGGCGAAATAATTTAGCCAGTTTTTCAAGAAGTCCTGATTCCTCCGCAATCCGCATCATTCCAAGCCAAAAGACAAGCACGCTGATCAGGCCGATACATAACGTGACCGCTTCTTTCGCCCCATCAAATACCGCCCTGTTTACATCCTCAATGGTCCCATTAAACAGAGCAAACACAATCCCAATGACAGTCATTCCAACCCAGATATAATTAACCATGCGCGTTCACACCTATTAGTGAAAAAAATATTTTTTTAACACTTTCAAACAGACCCTTCTCTTTTTTCGGCAAGCTTTGATAGTAAATAGGTGATTCCTTTACGGCCCTTCCATCCAAATAAACAATAGCTTTTCCGACTACTCTCTCTTGTTTATTTTCATCATCCCATTTTTTATCAGGCTTGTTTAACTTATACTTAATGCTGAATAAGTCCATCTCTTGGCTGGTTGCCGGGTAAACAATTGATTTCTTTAAGAACAAATGGTTTTGAAAATATTTCGGACTTTTGATATCAATTTTTCCTTTTGTTAAAACTTCTGCCATATCGTAATCTTTAAATCCGTATTCATACATGGAAATATGATCATCCCAATCATTTGGGTCGTTCAAGGTGACCGCGATTAAACTCATATCACCTTTTGCCGCTGTCGTTACCAGCGTCCGCTTGGCCCGTTTTGTATAGCCTGTCTTACCTCCGGTTGTATATTTATATTTTGTTAATAACCGATTTTTGTTCTTCCATACCCTGTCCCAGCTTTCGGTTGGATTAGGAGCGCGATGCACCTTTGTACCGGAAATTTTTTGATAGATTTTGTTATGCATCGCGTAACGTGTCAAAATGGCCATATCATAGGCGGTTGAATAATGGTTTTCATGGTCATCCAAGCCATGCGGATTTGCAAAATGTGTGTTTAACATGCCGATTTCCTTTGCCTTTTGGTTCATTAAAAAAGCAAAGCCATCGACACTTCCACCGACATATTCGGCGATTGCAACAGCTGTATCATTTCCGGACCGCAGCATTAATCCATAGACTAAATCCTCAAGTTTTATTTTTTCACCCGGCTTTAAGTATACAGATGAGCCCTCTGCACGGACTGCTTGTTCACTTACCTTTACATATTGATCTAGTTTTCCAGATTCGATTGCTAGAATCGCCGTCATAATTTTCGTAATGCTGGCGATTCGTCTTTTCGTAAAAGCATCCTTTTCATAAAGAATGCGGCCGGAATTTTGCTCAATTAGAACTGCACTAGCAGCACTAACATCAAAGGAAGCCTCGGCTCTCTGAGGATGATTAGCGGCAAATAGTGAGACTATGAGGCAAAAACAGGCTATTTTTAAAATAATTCTCATTAGATATACCTCGTCCTCCTCGTTATTTAGTAAATTTTATGCAGGACAAAGTGTGATATGACAAAAAGAAAAGCGGAAGCGCCTTGAACAGGGGCGACAGGCATAAGACAAGCCGGCGAGAAGGCTGCTTTTTGGCCTTCTTGACGGATTGGCTGTAGACCTGCGAGCCCCTAGGCGCTGGAGCTAGACAAAAAAGAAAGCGGCGCGCCGCTTCCTTGTCATAGGGGAGACCATTTCGTGTCCACTGTTTTTTCAAATCTCATTTCTACATCGTGCCAGTTTACGACATTCCACCAGTTACTAATGTACTCAGTCCGGTTGTTTTGATATTGAAGATAATAGGCATGCTCCCATACGTCGAGGACGAGCAGTGGGATGGTATCCCACTGTGTCAGCAGCATGTGCCGTTCCGTTTGTAAAATTTCCAAATGGTGTGCTCTTGGCGACCAAACCAATAACGCCCAGCCTGACCCTTCGACCTGTTTGGCGGCCTCGGTGAAATGATTCTTAAAGGCCGTGATGGTTCCGAAATAATTGGTGATTTCCTTTTGCACTAATCCGTACGGGTTTCCTCCGCCATTTGGACTCATGTTTTTCCAAAATATCGAATGAAGATAATGACCGGACCCGTGGAATGCCAGCTCCCTTGACCAATGCTTGACGAGGGAAAAATCGTTTCTTTCTCTTGCTGATTTTAGGTTTAACTCTGCCTTGTTTAAGCCCTCAACATATGCACGGTGGTGCTTATCATGGTGAAGCCGCAAGATTTCCTCAGAGATATATGGCTCTAACGCGTTATAAGGATAGGGCAGCTCGGGTAGTTTATGGCCACCCGGCGGGATTTGTTTTTCAATTGCCCAAATGGTCCCTATCTCCTGGTCACGTTTTTGGCTAAAATAATTTTCCAATTTACCATGGATTTGTTCAGCTCTTGCCTGAAGACCGATCAGTTCTTCATTGGAAAGCTCTTTCCTTGAACCTTCAATCATATCCGTAAATTCATCAAGTTCATCCCATAATTCAGAGTTTTGGCTGACCCGTTCAGACTGCAGGAACTGCCGCATCTGCTCATTCCATTTAAATAATTCATTTACATAACCGCTAAACCGGCTCATTTTCTCGCCTTCCTTTCCGCTGCACGAGTCTCCCTAAAAGGTATGAGGAAAAAAGGTTGGTAAGAACAAGAGAAAAGGCTGACCTTTGCAAGGACAGCCTTAAAATAATAATTATTTGGATTGAATCATCTTCGTGCGATAATCTGTTTCATAATATTCCAGTTCTTCTCTTATGCGCTGAAACTCACCTTCCAAGCTTTTAATCAATTGCTGGATTTGCTCAGCTGTAGTCCGGTAAAATTTGATGGAATTTTTCCCGGTATAAGCAGAACGGCTGTTTTCAAACCAGGCATCATTTTTTGGTGAGAAGAATTCCTCGATGCATTGATGATAAATCTTATACAAGGTTTTCTCGGCTGCAGCTTTTTGAAACGGATCTCCCTGCAAAATAACCGTACATGCTTCGAAACCCTCCTCGCTGTACACAGCAAGCTTTCTTAACGTTGAAAAGATTAATTTATGATAGTTAACGTCTTCATCATTTTCTAATTGCAATTGTGAAATTGTTGTTTCATTTAAAAAATCCCCAATCGCTGTAATGGTCTTTGCAAGGAAATTTTTGACATCGTATAATTGTGAATGAACTAAGGAATTCCCCATCTTAACCCCTCCTGTGTTTAATTAGGTTGCAAGATAAACTCTAGCGGTGAACGCAACTGATAGCCGTTTTGTTGCTTTAGGCTTGAAAAGATTTCCGGCAATTTTTCAAAATTGATACCTTGAAAATAAGAAGCAAATTCTTGCTTGGAATTAATATAAAGCCGTTTGCGACCGCGTAAGCCTGGATTTTTCAACAAACAAACAAGGGCAACAATATCTTTCAAGCTCACCTCAAGTCCATCTTGGGCAAAAATGGGATCTTGCTTAAATGGAGTAAATTCTTGAAAAGTAGTATCAAAATAACGGACATACAAAACATGCAATGTTTTTTCAGTCCCATCTTCCATAAATGTTATCTCACTTCTGTTAAAGAAATCCTCTGAAGTATTGGATTTTTCTTTTTCTAATTCATACCCTTTACATTCTTTAATCAGCAACTTAAATCCCGCTCCTTGTAAATATGCTTAAACCATTGTTGCGTAAAAAAAATATGGATATTTTTATTTTATCACATATTCTCTGCGCGGATATTAAGAGTTCAATGTTTCTTGAAATTTTTCAAAAAATAAATCGGCTTCCTCCTGAACAAATTCATCCTCCACTTTTTCAGGAAGAGGCGGTAGTTCATTCAAGTTCTTCAAGCCAAAATAATCAAGAAACTCTTTGGTAGTACCATACAAAATAGCGCGTCCTGTCCCCTCGGCACGACCGACTTCTTTGATCAAGGCCTTTGCCATAAGCGTGTTTAACGGCCGTTCCGTTTTGACACCACGGATTTCCTCAATTTCAGCCCGGGTGATTGGCTGTTTATACGCAATAATTGCCAAAGTCTCCAAAGCAGCCTGTGACAATGTCGAGGTATGTGGAGAATCAACAAGCTTTTTTAAGTAGTCGGCGTTGTCTTTCTTTGTGGCAAGCTGAAACGTCCCGGCCAGTTGAACCATCATAATTCCGCGATTTTCATTAGATTCATACTCTTGTTTTAAATTCTCAATTATCTCATTTGCAAGAAGTACATCCACTTCTAGGACCTCGGCGATTTGTTTAAGGGAAAGCCCTTCGTCTCCTGCGGCGAACAACAGGCTTTCCAATATACTTGTCCAATTAATGATATCCACCAACATCTGCTCCTTCTATTACTGCTTCAATTAAAATGTCCCCAAAGTTTTCTTGTTGATGGACGTTAACTTCCTTTCTTTTCATCAGTTCTAAAATAGCTAGAAAAGTAACAACGATATGGTCCTTTGCAGGAAAAGGAAATAATTCAGTAAAATTTCTCCTGCCCTTAAGATGCTTTAATTCTTCCATGATCTGTGTCATTCTTGTCTCAATAGAAATTTCCTGCCGGGTAATTTTCGTCGCCATTGGCCGCTGCAGTTTCTTTCTTCTCATTAGTTTTTGGAACGCAGCTAGCATATCGTAAAGGGAAACATTCATATCTTTTTTCCCAGGCTGTACTTCCTTCGTAAAGTCGGATAAATCACTTGGCGGTTTGGTGTACATAAGGGCTCGCTCTTCTTCCATCGTTTTTAAATCGTGAGCAGCTTCCTTGTACTTTCGGTATTCTATCAATCGCTCAACCAGTTCGTCCCTCGGGTCTTCCTCGTAGGCTGTCTCGAGGGGATCAACATCTTCAAACTCTTCCTCATGCTTAGGAAGAAGCATTTTGCTTTTAATCGCCAGCAGTGTTGCCGCCATTACCAAATATTCACTGGCAACATCCAATTTTAATTCCTTCATGGTATGAATATAGATTAGATATTGTTCCGTTATCTGTGCCACGGGAATATCATAAATATCAATTTCAAGCCTGTTTATTAAATGGAGCAGCAAATCAAGCGGCCCTTCAAATGCATCAATTTTCACCTGATAAGGCATTCATCTCACCAAAATTCTAAAATCATATTATACAAACGACTATTAATAGTATAGAGGATTCAGGATGGTTATCCAATAGAAAAATCAACCGAATCCTCTGCCCTTCCGTAAATACTGGTAACCCGCCCATAACAATGGACAAATTCCTCACATATGATGACATGGAAAGAGAAAAATTGACGGGAGGTAATAATTATGGCTGATGGAGCAGCAGGCTTCGGATTCGGCGGCGGCTTTGCGTTAATCGTCGTACTGTTCATTTTATTAATTATCATCGGTGCTTCCTGGGTTTGGTAATAAAATGATTTTACTAACTAAAGGACCCGTTTTTAACGGGTCTATTGTTTTGCAGCCAGGTCATGACCTTCAATTGCCGAATATGTTAAACTGTACATATATAAAGAAACTGGAGGGGAAATGCTTGTACCCAAAAGAATATATCGAATTTTTAAGTCATTTTCATGGCGACAGGGATTATTTTGAGTGCCATGAAATCCTCGAAGACTTTTGGAAAGGGTCTGACCCCGGCAACAAAGAGTCTATTTGGGTAGGGTTTATATTATTGGCGGTATCGGCTTACCACCATCGCCGCAAGAATTTTAACGGTGCACAGAGAACATTGGAAAAGGCGATTACAATCATTTCTGACCAATCTTCCTTACTACCGGATCTGGGTTTAGATGACCGACTTTTCCTTCAGACCATAAAAGAACAGTTAATACGTTTGCAAAATCGCGAAGAATATAAAAGTATGAATCTGCCCATAAGCGATCCTGAATTGCTTCAAGCGTGTATGAAATTGTGTGATGAAAAAGGTTTTGACTGGCAAAGGGAAAGTGATTTGTCGGATCTAGAGCTCGTCCATCGCCACAAATTGCGGGACCGGTCAAGTGTCATTGCAGAAAGAAACAACGCGATATTAAAAAAAGGCAGCGGGGCATGAGGCCGCTGCCTTTTCCTATATTTAGCAAACATCACATTTCTCAATAAAAGAAGCTGTGTTCGCATTCGAAGTAATATTTTTATCCGGATACATTTCCTTTAAAGCTTTAACCATTCTTTTGCCTACTCCTTGGAAGCGGTGTGAGGGATTAACAGAAACATGTTGAATTTCTAAAGTATTGGTATCCTGATGATAAATCGCCCCAATCAGTCCAATAATATCTTCTTCCTTCCAAAGGAACAGCTTGTGATTCTCTTCTGTTTCGTATTCCTTCATGGTTTGCTGGAGTTTCTTGAGATCTTTTTCAGTTGGCATAAAAGACATTAACCCCATCGCAATTTTTTCGAATGTTTTCTTATAGCGAATTAACATACGTATCCCTCATTATTTTCAATAAACCAATGGTTTGGTTTAACAATAGTGTATTTTTCAAACTGGTTTAATGATTTTCTATATGCAGTATATGTATTTGAAAATCCTTATGTTCACTAACCACAATCATACCGAATTCGTCATCATTCTTCAATGGAAAATCTCTACTTGCCCGGCGCAATGAACATCCAATAGATAATTCCCCAAATAATTGATATCGCAATAAGAATGCCAAATAAGGCCCAGTTGTTTCTATTCATACAAATCCCCCATTAACTTACTTACCTGTCCTACATTCTACACCAAAATACAAAAATAATCCATTTCTCCTAAATCAGTCAAATTTTCGTGAATAATTTGAACCTATGAAACTTCTAATTTGTTTTTATCGTTATATAATAATGGAATCGGTTATATTATTAAAGAAGCATCTTCATTATTGTCAAAAGCGCTTTAAAAATCAAGGAGGCTATTATGAAAAAATTATTGTTACTCCTCACGGCAGTCTGCTTATTTCTCATTCCTGTCCGCAGTTTTGCAGACATGGCTGAAGGAGATATGATTGTAACATTAGGTGAGAATTTAACAGAAACGCAAAAAAACCAATTGTTGGAGGAAATGGGCGCGCCGAAGGATGTTCAAATTGTGACCGTATCCAATCAAGAAGAGCATCAATATTTAGGGAAATATGTCTCAAAATCATTGATTGGAACGAAGGCAATCTCTTCATCGGCGATTACAATTGCGCCAAGCGGTTCTGGTATAAAAGTTAAAACTAAAAACATTAACTGGGTTACAGATGAAATGTATGTCAATGCTCTGATTACGGCTGGCGTGAAGGATGCTGACATCTATATAACTGCTCCCATCTCTGTTTCGGGTACCGCAGCGCTGACAGGGATTATTAAGGCGTATGAGATTTCCGCCGATAAAACTATCCCTGAGGAAGTAAAGCAGGCGGCCAATCAGGAAATGGTAGAAACAGCAAAGCTTGGTGATGCCATCGGTGCAGAAAATGCTGCCGCCTTAATCGCAAAAATAAAAGAGGAAGTTGCCAAGAACCAGCCGAAAAACGATCAGGAATTGCGGGCCATAATCGAGCAAGCGGCGAAAGAACTGAATGTAACTCTTACCGAGGACCAGATTCAAAGGCTGATTGACTTATTTAATAAATTGAAAAGCTTGAACATTGACTGGAATCAGGTTAGTGACCAACTCAACAAAGCAAAAGACCGTATTTCCAAATTCCTGCAATCCGAAGAAGGGCAGGGATTCCTGGAGAAGGTCAAACAATTCTTCATTTGGCTTATTGACACCATTAAGGCCCTATTCTCATAGTTTACTCTATAACAAAAACTGCCGCTCGTGAGCGGCAGTTTTATTATTTTAATGGTAAATCATATCTTACAAGATCTTCATATGTTTCTCTTTTCACGACGAGCGTGGCTTTTCCATTTTCGACAAAAACTACTGCCGGACGTGGAATTCGGTTATAGTTGTTAGCCATGGAATAGCCGTAAGCGCCAGTACAGAATACGGCTAAAATATCCTCATCCTCTTGCTCCGGCAATGGCAAATCCCAAATCAGCATATCTCCTGATTCACAGCATTTGCCGGCAATCGAAACAGTTTCTGATGCTTGTGCCAACGGTCTGTTGGCAAAGACCGCCTCGTATTTTGCCTGGTAGAGTGCCGGACGGATATTATCGCTCATCCCGCCATCAACCGCCAAATATTTCCGGACACCCGGAACATCTTTGGAAGCTCCGACCTGATAAAGAGTAATCCCGGCATCTCCTACAAGAGAGCGGCCTGGTTCAATCCAAATTTCTGGCATTTTAAGTGAATATTCGCCAGCCAACTTTTTAACCTCTTTAATGATTTCACTGACATATTGCGATGGTGGAATCGGCTCGTCCTCTTTTGTATAGCGGATTCCAAAACCTCCGCCAAGATTTAAAACTTCAGACTCAAAGCCAATACGTTCCTTCCATTCTGCCAGCTTTTCAACTATTTTTTGTGCTGCTAATATGAATCCGGTTGTTTCAAAGATTTGCGAACCAATATGACAATGGATCCCAAGCACATTAAAATGTTCAAACGGAAGAGCGGCGGTTAATGCATTTTCCGCTTGGCCGTTCTGCAAGTCAAACCCAAATTTTGAATCTTCCTGACCTGTCAAAATATAATCGTGGGTATGAGCCTCGATGCCAGGAGTGACCCTCAGCAAAATATTTGTCTTCACCTGTTTCTCCAAACAGATTGCTTTTAACAGTTCCATTTCATAAAAATTATCAACGACAATGCAGCCGATTTTTTGGTCCACTGCCATTTCTAATTCTTCCCTGCTCTTATTATTTCCATGAAAGTGAATCTTCTCTGGAGGGAAACCAGCTGTTATTGCTGTATATAATTCACCGCCGGAAACAACGTCCAATGATAGACCTTCTTCCTCCGCGAGCTGCACCATTGCCACAGTCGAAAATGCCTTGCTGGCATATGCAACCTGAGCCCTTACATTTTGTTGTTCAAAGGTTTGTTTAAATCCCCTTGCTCGTTCCCTGATTAAAGCAACATCATAAACATACAAGGGGGTTCCAAAGTTTTTCGCGAGCTCGACAGCGTCGACGCCGCCAATTTCCAGATGCCCATCCTTATTTACACCTGTTGTACCGTAAAAATACATTCCCTTCCCTCTCTCCGTAACGACTCACTACAGTCTATGTAGACAACGTGTAAAAATAATAAACAAATAGACAGAATCCGCATTAGAAACTGCCTATTTTTATTTCTTTAATCCTTTATTTAATTAAACACTTTAGCATAATTATGCACATTCTGCAATTTGTTTTGAAAAAACTTACCCATTTGGAGGCTGACGGTAACGGTTTCTCGGATGGACAATACTTGGTCTAAGCGCAGCACCCGGGATCGCACGACGGAAAACAATCTGTAAGAATCCCTTGGGTTCGAAAGGAAGAAACGGCCATAAATAAGGGGTGTTGAGCGCCCGCATATGAATTAGAAAGATAATAAAGATGGTTGAGCCTATAATGAAACCTGGTGCATGGAAAAATGCTACCGCTAACATCAAGAGCATTCTGGCGATTTTATTGGCAACACTTAATTCATAGCTTGGGGTCGTGAAGGTCCCGATACCTGCCACCGCAACATAAAGAATGACTTCAGGTACAAAAAGGCCGACATCAATGGCAATTTGTCCGATTAATACTGCTGCAATTAAGCCCATTGCTGTTGACAGCGGTGTTGGTGTATGAATGGCAGCAAGCTTCAAAAATTCTAACCCAAAATCCGCCAAGAACAGCTGAACAATTAACGGAATATTAGTCTGCTCATTTGGGCCAATAAAGGCGATTTTTTCCGGCAACAAGGATGGTTCTAGGACCACTAATAGCCAAAACGGCAGTAAAAAAATGGATGATGAAACTCCTAAAAACCGCATCCAACGGACGAAGGTTCCCATTGCAGGTGATTCACGAAATTCTTCGGCATGCTGGACATGATGAAAATATGTAGTAGGTGTAATAATAACACTTGGTGAAGTGTCACAATAAATAATTACATGTCCCTCTAATATATGTGCAGCAGCAACATCTGCCCGCTCCGTATATCTGACAATTGGAAATGGATTAAATCCTTGTTTTACGATAAATTCCTCTAAAGTTTTATCCGCCATAGGAATTCCGTCAATATCAATCGCATTTAATTCTTGTCTTAGAATATTTAGTAAATCAGGGTCGGCCACATCCTCCAGATAGCCTAAAGCAATGTCTGCTTTTGAGCGCCTGCCTACCTTAATCATTTCAAAGCGGAGCCGTTCGTCACGAATCCTCCGTCTTGTTAATGCTGTATTTAAAATAATATTTTCAACAAATCCATCACGGGCGCCTCTCACTACCTTTTCCGTATCGGGCTCCTGAGGCGACCGTCCAGGATAGCTCCTGACATCAATCGCAAACCCTGTGCTTTCACCGTCAATGACAACCGCAATTAAACCGGATAAAACCTTATCCACTAATTGATCAAGCTGGGTAATTTGCTCTACCGATTGGTTTACTAATCTATTTTCAATTAGCTTAAAAAGGTCAGTAGAAAGCTTTTCACGATTATTGATGCCGACCAGCTCTTTGATCAATTGAATAATGTACATCGTATCGCATAAACCATTTACATAGTAGATTTGGATTTCTTTCTTTAAGATTGTTAATTTCCTGACGCCCAAATCAAAGCTTATCCCTAAGCCGACACTATGCTTCATGTAGTTTTCCACTTCATTCACTGATTCAGGAATCGGCCAATGTTCCACTTTGGATTGTGTCGTCGTCATAAAATCCACTCCTTTCAAGGATAAGTTCAACAGCTTTTTCTGTTATCGGCGCACCAAGCTTGTAGGAATCGTGTCTCGCCATTTTGCCGATATCCCCTATTCCTACAATAAGCGGTACATTTAATTGATCCAGGCAATAAACGGTATCTCCATTTAGTCTCCCTATTTCCAGTTCAGGTATACCATATTTATCTACTCCATATGGTGTTAATTCCCCGTCCCGATCAATACTTACATCTACCCTTGTCCATTCTTCGTGCCTAGATTTGGCTGCAACAGCAACGACGCCGAGAACATTGATGTCCTCGTGTTCCGCCACATATTTCAAGGCCTTCTCCCCGGCGCCTTCTCCAACAATGCCGCTGTCATCAAACATAACAAGAACCGGGTCGTGGGGTGCCTTCTTAATAAGTTTGACAATCTCCGGCCCCGATAATTTGGATGGATTTCCCTTGGACTGTGTAATACAGCGTCCGCCGACCGTCTTGGCAACCTGCTCTAAAGACCTCCTGGTGTGTTCATCGCCATCTGTTACTAAAATAACATTCCTTTTGGTGCTCATACTTTGATGTCCTTCCTTTTAAAGATTTTAATGATGGACAAAGTAAAGCCATTGAAAGATGGAACCAAATATTTTCCCCAAAACAATTGCCATTATTAAAATGACAATCTTACCATCTAAATGAATTCGCTTAGCAAGGATTGGGAAAACGTTTAAAGCCTCTGTAAGACCTGCAGCCAGCATCCCAACAAAGACACCGCCAAAAAGCCCCAAGGGGATTAAGAAATAAGCGGATATATCCAATACGGGGTCCCTTAAGCTGGCAAAAACTCCCGTTAAGGCCCCGATAACGACTCCCCATTCATACTGATAAATCATTTTCATCGTTTTGGTAAGCTGCGTTAATCTGGGGATAACCCCCAGAACGGTAAGAAATGCAACAAATCCCGAGCCAACGGCCAACCCACTAGCAATTCCCAGAAACATAACAGCAATAATTTTAATCGTCATGAACCCGTTTCATACTTTCTTTATTTTCATGGAGAATCACATAATTATCTAAATCCATCTGATAATTAAACATCTCAACCTCGAGCGGACTTGGTTCATCATTAATTCTCTTCTTAAAGACATGATTGAAAAAGAGAATCATGCCAAGTCCTAAGCCAATTGAATAGGGAATTTGAAAAAGCAGCGGTTTTGCTTCCTTCTTACCTGTAATGATTGTGTAGATTTTCTCCTGCACACTTTTCATACTGACATCATCATGAAAATTCATCAGTGTCATGGCCGAACCGAAAAATAAAAGAAACCATATTAAAAGAAAAAAAGGAATCGAAACTCCTTTTTTCATGGCTACTACTTCAATAATTGTCTGCGCCGGTCCGATTGTTTGGACCTCAACATCCTCAAACCTGGCCGTTATTAACCGAATGACTTTCATGATATCGATCACAACAATATTTCCGTCCTCTTTTTTTAATTGGTAAATCTCCATCGATTGTAAATCACGAAGGACCTCTTCAGTGGCAATCATCTGAGCAGCATCTTTTAATAAAACCTTTCCCTCCGGAGGGACTTGAACACGATTCCGCATGCGAATGTAGATTGTTTTTTCCAAAACATCACTTCCCACACAAAGATTTCTCGTATATGTAGTATGGGTAAAAACTGCCTTTTTATGAAAACAAAAAATGGAATTGCTTTTTTTAAATGAAAACTCGCCGATTGGCGAGTCCGATAGGACGAAGACAGAGGCGTAGTTGAATTTATACTTTCCTATTAGCCAAATAAAAAAACCAAATGGATTAGAGATCCATTCGGTCCTTCATTTGCAGAAGTATCTTTTTTTCTAGTCTTGAAACTTGAACCTGAGAAATTCCCAGTCTTACTGCCACTTCTGATTGGGTTTGGTCCTTATAATAGCGCAAATAGACAATTAGCCGCTCCCTCTCATCAAGCTCGCGGATGGCTTCTTTTAAAGCGATTTTATCAAACCATTTGCCGTCGTTCCCATCATCAATTTGATCAAGCAGGGTAATCGGATCCCCGTCATTTTCATAGACTGTTTCATGAATAGATGAAGGTGTCCTGCCTGCTTCCTGGGCAAGTATGACGTCCTCAGGTGATATCTCAAGGTATTCTGATATTTCATTAACGGTTGGAATTCTACCAAGTGTTTTCGACAGCTCATCCTTGGCCTTGCGGATTTTGTTCCCCATCTCCTTCAGCGATCGGCTGACCTTAACAGTCCCATCATCGCGGATAAACCGCTGGATTTCTCCAATGATCATCGGGACAGCATACGTAGAAAACTTGACATCATATGATAGGTCAAACTTATCAACTGATTTTAATAGACCGATACAGCCGATTTGAAATAGGTCATCCGGGTCATAGCCTCTATTCAGGAACCTTTGGACAACAGACCAAACAAGCCGCATATTTTTTTCAACGATTAAATCGCGCGCTTCCTGATCCCCGTCCTGGCTTCTTTGAATGAGCTCCTTGACTTCATGATCCTTTAAATACGTTTGATTTTTGTCGTTTTTGACCTCCACATCCATCGGCAAGTCTCCTTAATTGCAAAGCATTTTGCTGGATTTTAAATGCTTTCGTAGTCTAACCTCGGTCCCGCTGCCAGGCTGTGTGAAGACCTCTACCTCATCCATAAAATTTTCCATGATGGTAAAGCCCATGCCGGATCTTTCAAGTTCCGGCTTCGTTGTAAATAATGGCTGACGAGCTTCTTCCACATCTGCTATACCTAATCCATTATCTTTAATGGACAATTCAATGAAACTATCCTCTATTGAAACATAAATATAGACAATTCCATTCGGGTCATTTTCATACCCATGAATAATTGCATTTGTAACTGCCTCTGAAACAACCGTTTTTAGCTCAGTCAGCTCATCCATAGTCGGGTCAAGCTGGGCAATAAAAGCAGCAACCGTTACACGGGCAAAGGATTCATTCTGGCTTAAAGCGCTAAACTGAAGAGTCATTTCGTTCTTCACGTTAGGCCACCCCCAATCTCTGCAATGCAAATTCTTCAGTCGGTTCCATTTTGATAATCTTAAACATTCCCGACATATCGAATAATCTTTGGATTGCAGGGGAAATTGCGCAAACGACCATTTCACCGTGCACCTGTTTAATTTGCTTATATCTGCCTAATATAACACCAAGCCCAGAGCTATCCATAAAGGTTAGTTGTGCCAGATTCAAGACAATGTGGCGGATTCCATTGTTTTCAATTTCGCTTGAGGCTTTTTCGCGAAGCTCATCAGCTGTATGGTGGTCCAATTCTCCGCTTAAACGAATCAGTAAAACATCGTGTTTTGTTTCAAGATCAATGTTAAGACTCACTATCCTTCGTCCTCCTTATTCAGGTATAGTGAGTCAATTCGCCTTTTGTCCATTCATTTCCTTCTCAACATACAAAACTAGTCGATTTTCGCTAAAAGTAGTGATTTCGTTTTGGGATTCGACATTCCCCTTATTTTCCAGCCTTTGTAAACATGCCGAAGGAACGTTTATAAAGGGTCCACCAACCTGCTTCTTGGACAGTGCTTTTGGCGACCAGAGGGCTTTCCAAAACCACCTTGCCATCTTTAATTAGCTTAATGGTTCCTACTCGATCACCTTTTTGAACGGGAGCCTTTATTTTCTTTTCAAGAGTTATCTTTTGCTTCACGTCCTTGGTCTTTTCTCCCTTTTTCGTTAGAAGAGAAAGCGGTTCGCTTGTTACAGCCTTGACTGTTTTGTCCTGGCCTTTACTTACTTTTGCTTCACCAATGGTTTGATTCCGTTTGTAGACTGGATGTGTTTGATATTGGCTGAACGCATAGTCAAGCATTTTTGTGACTTGGGCATTGCGGTCCTTGGATGTCGGAGCCCCAAATACTACAGCAATGACTCGCATTCCATCCTTTTGTGCAGTTGCTGTTAAGCAGTATTTTGCTTCAGCCGTAAATCCAGTTTTTAAACCATCCACTCCTGGATAGAAACGAACTAATTTATTTGTATTAACCAGCCAGAATTTTTTATCCGTATTTTCACGGAGATAAGCTTCATACATTCCCGTGAATTTCGTAATGTCTTCATATTTCAATAATTCTTTTGCCATTACGGCCATGTCATGTGCGGAGCTGTAATGACCGCTTTCTGGCAGGCCAGTCGTATTTTTAAAGAAAGTTTGCTTTAAGCCCAGTTCCTTCGCCTTTGCATTCATCATGTCAACAAATGCTTCTTCGGAACCGCCAATTCTTTCGGCCATCGCAACAGAAGCATCGTTGCCTGAACCGATGGCAATCCCTAGCAGCATTTGCTTGGTGGTCATTTCTTCGCCCGGTTCAAGAAAAATTTGCGAGCCTCCCATTGAAGCGGCATACTCACTTGTGCGGATTTTCTCATCCCACTTCAGTTTTCCTTTGTCAATCTCATCCATGATTAATAACATGGTCATGATTTTTGTCATGCTAGCAGGAGGTAACTTCTCGTTGCCATTTTGATCATAAAGAATCTCTCCGGTATCTCTTTCCATTAAAATAGCAGAACGGACACCAGTGACAATCTCAGTCCCTTGCTTTTCCTCCGCTTTTTTCTCCTCCGCCGCAAAGGCATGAGGCCCCCCTAAACTTGTAAACATAAATAGCATAACTATTAAATAGACTAAACGACGCTTCATCGCAAAACCCTCCAATCTTTATAGCCAACATTTTTTCCAAAATTACCAACTTTATACATAAAAAGGTGTCAGGCACCACGTGAAAATTTCACATGGTGCCTGACACCCGCCTAAGGCTTTATTTATTCCGTTATTTCTTCGTATATGAGGGTCGGTGCTTCTACTTTGGACGAAGCGATTTTAATATTTTCATAAAGCTTTTCTGATACTTCTTTGATGTCTTCGAAGTTGCTGTAAATGGTGACTAGGGATTCACCTTTGTTTACCTGGTCGCCGATTTTCTTTCTGAGGACGAGGCCAACTGCGAGGTCAATCACAGATTCCTTTGTTGCCCGGCCTGCCCCGAGAAGCATGGCTGCCGTACCTACTTCATCAGCAATAATTTCGGAAACATAGCCGTCCTCTTTGGCTTCCAGTTCAAACGTATATTTTGCCTGTGGCAGCTTTTCCGGATTATCGACTACAGTTGCATCTCCGCCTTGGGAGCTTAAGAATATCTTTAATTTTTCAAGAGCCGACCCGTTTTGGATTGCCTCCTCCAATAAGGAGCGCGCTTCTTTTAGTGAATGTGCCTTTCCTCCTAAGTACACCATATGGCTTCCTAAGGTTAGGCACAGCTCGGTTAAATCCTCAGGACCTTCGCCCCTTAAGGTGTCAATCGCTTCCTTCACTTCCAAAGCATTCCCGATGGCAAATCCGAGCGGCTGGCTCATATCGGAAATCACCGCCATGGTTCGCCGGCCAACCTTGTTGCCGATTCCGACCATCGCACGAGCTAATTCCCTTGAATCCTCAAGGGTCTTCATAAATGCGCCTGCTCCTGTTTTCACATCAAGAACAATCGCGTCCGCACCAGCGGCAATTTTTTTGCTCATAATCGAGCTAGCAATCAGCGGAATGCTTTCAACAGTTCCCGTTACATCTCTCAGCGCATACAGTTTCTTATCCGCAGGCGTCAAATTCCCGCTTTGACCAATGACAGCAATTTTATTTTTATTCACCAGCTCGGTAAATTCTGAACTGTCAATTTCCACATGGAAGCCTGCCACTGATTCTAGTTTATCAATGGTTCCCCCAGTATGCCCCAACCCGCGTCCGGACATTTTCGCAACCGGAACACCGACTGATGCCACAAGTGGGCCGAGAACTAGTGTCGTTGTATCGCCCACTCCTCCAGTTGAATGCTTATCGACTTTGATTCCCTCGATTTGCGATAAGTCAATCTGATCACCTGATTTCACCATCGCCATCGTTAAATCAGCCCGTTCCTTTTCCGTCATACCTTGAAAAACAACCGCCATAGTAAAAGCACTTACTTGATAATCAGGGATGGATCCCTCGGTATAGCCTTGAATGATAAAATTAATCTCTTCAGTAGACAGTTCATGTCCGTCACGTTTCTTCTCAATCAAATCAACCATTCTCATTTTTATTCACCACTTTACCATCAAAATTATGCTAGACTCTTTACAATTTCTTTAATATACAGAAGGAAATTTGCTTTTACTTTTTCCGTTGTTTCGATAACCTCGTCATGGGTCAAAGGCTGGTCAAGAATCCCCGCTGCCATATTGGAAATGCAGGAAATGCCAAGCACCTTCATGCCGCTGTGACGAGCAACGATGACCTCCGGCACAGTTGACATTCCAACCGCATCCCCGCCAAGAGTGCGAACCATTCGGATTTCAGCAGGTGTTTCATAAACAGGTCCGGGATTTCCGAAATAAACACCTTCCCTCACATCAATGTTTAACCTTGAAGCAATCTCCTTAGCCATTGTCCTCAATTCCTTTGTATAGGCTTCCGACATATCCGGGAAGCGGACACCGAAATGACTGTCATTTGGGCCAATCAGCGGGTTTGTGCCCATATTATTAATATGGTCGGTAATAATCATTAAGTCGCCCGGCGTAAAGCTTTCATTTACCCCACCGGCGGCATTCGTGACAATTAAAATCTCGACCCCCAGTTCCTTCATCACTCTTACTGGAAAGGTTACTTTATCCATGCTATAACCTTCGTAGAAGTGAAACCGGCCCTGCATCGCGACAGCCTCAACACCATTAAGCAGGCCAAACACAAGCTGGCCGGCATGGCCTTCGACAGTTGAAACTGGAAAGTCAGGAATTTCACGATATGGTATTTTGACCGGCTGCTCGATTTCCTCAGCCAGTACGCCGAGACCTGATCCTAGAATAAGACCTATTTTCGGGGCACTCACATATTTTTCTCTTAAAAAGCTGACTGCCTTTTGAATATTTTCGTAATTCATCCTCATTCACCCTTTTTAGAAACATTCATTTCATTATTTCAATTCGTTTAAGAAGCTTTTCCCATAGTTCGGCATTTTCACGTTAAAGTTCTCAGCAACGGTTGCACCTATATCGGCAAAGGTTTCCCGTAAAGGAAGCTCACGGCCCGCTTGTTTACCTGTCGAGTAGACAAGGAGTGGCACATATTCACGGGTATGGTCTGTTCCGGGGGCGACAGGATCATTTCCATGGTCCGCCGTAATTATTAACAGGTCATCTTCCTTCATTTTGGCAAATACCTCAGGAAGACGGGCATCATATTCCTCCAGGGCACGGCCATACCCCTCCGGATCGCGGCGGTGGCCATACAGGGCATCAAAGTCAACAAGATTTAAAAAGCTGATGCCAGTGAAGTCCATATCAAAGGTTTCAACCAACTTATCCATCCCATCCATATTCGAAACCGTTCTTAATGATTTGGTTACACCTTCACCATCAAAAATGTCGGATATTTTTCCAATTGCTATCACATCAAAGCCCGCATCCTTTAATTCACTCATGACAGTTCTGTCAAAAGGCTTTAAGGCATAGTCATGGCGGTTCGGCGTCCGTTTAAAACTGCCCGGTTCTCCTACAAACGGCCTGGCAATGACTCTTCCAACCATATATTTTTCATCCAGGGTTAATTCGCGGGCTATTTTACAAATACGATATTGCTCTTCAATCGGAATAATTTCTTCATGGGCCGCAATTTGCAGGACGGAATCGGCCGACGTATAGACGATTAATGAGCCTGTTTTCATATGCTCTTCGCCGAGTTCATCGATGATTGCCGTTCCGCTTGCCGGTTTATTGCCGATTACTTTTCTTCCTGTCCGCTGTTCGAGTTCTGAAACAAGCTCCTCTGGAAATCCATCTGGGAAGACGCGGAATGGTGTCTTGATATTTAAACCCATGATTTCCCAATGTCCCGTCATGGTATCTTTCCCGTTGGAAGCTTCCTTCATTTTCGTATAAAAGGCAAGAGGTTTTCCCGCCTTTTGAATTCCTTTTAGCTCACGAATATTACTCAGACCTAGCTTCCCCATGTTGGGCATGTCGAGCCCGTTCATTTTTTCCGCGATATGTCCAAGCGTATCGGCACCCTTGTCGCCGAATTTTTCGGCATCAGGGGCTTCACCAATACCTACGGAGTCCATCACGACAATAAAAATACGTTTATATGTATTAGCCGCCATTTTACTCTTTTCCTCCTTAATGTTCACCGGCTATGGCCACCTGTTAACTGGCCACACAGCATTGATAACGTTTTCACACCTTCTAAAAAAGAAGCAATTCACAACTATATGTTGTCCTATTTAGGCTCTATTACTCTAAAAAAGCAGCCGAGCATTCGTCAGAAGTCTGACCTCTTTTATTTTACTAAATGCAGGGAAAATTACAAGGAAAAAGCTGCCCATTTTTTCGGCAGCTTATGACATTTTTATGAATCTATCAATCTATTAAGCTCTCGGATGAAATTTCCGATAAACATCAGTCAAACGAGGCTTCGTAACCTGAGTATAAATTTGTGTTGTCGAGATATCTGCATGGCCGAGCATTTCCTGGACGGCACGCAAATCAGCCCCATTTTCAACCAAGTGTGCTGCAAAGGAATGACGCAATGTGTGCGGTGTTAGCTCTTTATCAATACCTGCTTCAAGCGCCAATTTCTTTAAAATTTTCCAAAAGCCCTGACGAGAGAGGCGCTTTCCTTGATGATTTAAAAATAGGGCATTATCAGCATGTTTTAGGGAGACAAAATGGGGTCTACCCTGTTCAAGATAGTGTTTGATGGCGTCGGCAGCCGTTTTGCCAATGGGGATGATCCTCTCTTTATCCGCTTTGCCCCTGCAGCGGATAAACCCCATCGTCAATTGGACATGCTCGATATCCAAGTCAATCAGCTCGCTGACGCGAATTCCTGTCGCATAAAGAAGCTCAAGCATAGCCTTGTCTCTTAAACCATAATGGTCATTGGTTTTAGGAGTATCTAACAGCTGTTCCACTTCCTTAAGGGTTAACACCTTCGGAAGCGACCGTTCCATCCGCGGTGTTTCAATCTGCACGGTAGGGTCATCCTCAACCACTTTACTTCTTAATAAAAACTGATGAAATGCGCGAATGGAAGCAATATGTCTTGCCAATGTCTTAGCAGACTTCCCCTGCTCCTTTAAATATTCCAAAAAATGAATGATATGTACCCGCTGGACATCATTTAATGAAGGAATCAGTTCTACCTTGTGTAAATAGTCCAAGTAGCTTTTTAAATCGCGCTCGTATGACAGCAATGTATTTTGGGCAAGTCTTTTTTCAACACCCATATATTGCTTGAATTCCTGTAAATGCTGTTCCATTGCCTTACTCCCCATTTAAATAAAAAAAGATCAGCCGGTCTACTAGAGAAGAATCGCTTTCGCTCATTGTATTTGAGACCTTAAGCGCCGTTCCTTCCGGTTCGTCGTAGCGGTGATAATTTTGATATTCTTCAGATACCCACATGATACCATAATAAAAAAGAATCGTGCACCCTGTGAATATGATAAATACCTTTACGGTTTGCAGAATGATTTTCATAAAAGAGAGCATTTTACGTTCCCCCAAAAATAGTTTTCTATTACAAGGTATGCCAAATTGGACAGGTTTTATACCTTGCTGCATCGGGTTTTCGCATGCTCATTTAAATGAAAGTTCGTCTATTGGCGAGTCCGTTAGGACGGTTCATGAGGCGTAGTTGAATTTATGCGTTAAGAAAGTGTAAAATTTGAAATATTTTACACTTTCTTATTAGCTAAAAAAGAAAAAGCCCTTTTCATTCAAAGGACTGTTTGATCTTATTCTGTTTGGTTGGTTCTTCGTCTTTGTCTTTATCCTGGCAGCGATGGCAGATACCATGAAAGGTAAGTCGATGGTCTTTTATTTTAAAATTCCATCTCTTTTCTACCACTGCTTCGACATCTTCCAGTAAGTCCTCCTGAATTTCACTAACAGCACCACATTCGATACAAACAAGGTGGTGGTGAAAATGGGCTGCACCTTCCTGGCGGAGGTCGTAACGGGAGACTCCGTCACCAAAATTTATTTTATCGACAATTTTTAACTCCGTTAATAATTCTAAAGTCCGGTAAACAGTTGCCAAGCCTATTTCAGGCGATTTTTCTTTAACGAGGAGGTACACATCTTCCGCGCTTAAATGATCCTCTTCATTTTCCAATAAAACTCTGACGGTTGCTTCACGCTGAGGTGTTAGCTTATAACTTGCTGAATGCAACTGCTTCTTTATTCTCTCAATTCTAGTTTCCATCCTGAAGCCCCTCCCACGCCACTGTTATTTCACATTATAACAGATGAGAAAGGAGATTCAAAATAAAATTATTATAAAGTGGAGTTTATATATATTATTATTTAATAATTATTATATACTGATTGATGTAATCATGGTTTTCATCAGCCATGGTGATAAATACGCTTCAACGACTGACGCTGCTGAAATAAACACGACCGCCGCGATGAGGGCGAAAATATATCCCTTCAGTAAAGGTGCTAAAGGCTTTGCATACTGCTTCATAAATTGTTTCTTAATCATTCTCAATGAAAAAATAACTGACAAGGCCGCCATGATAATAAAGACTGGGATGATAATCAGGTTTTGCGGCAGAATCGAGGAGACCGCCAGCAGAAACCCTTTCCAGCCCATTTGGCTGACCAGGAACCCAACTGTAAAGCCTACCACCATTCCTTTGACAAACAGAAGAATGAGAATAACAGGAAGCCCGATAATGGAAATTCCCAAAATCCAAATTAATCCTATGAATTTACTATTATGAAGGAAGCTTTGCAAGAACAAATCGCTGTTCTCGCCTGCGTTTTCTGTGGAGACTTGTCCAAAGAACTGCGATAAATAATAGAATAAGTCTTCCTTTTGTGTAAAGCTCATACTATTGACGACAATTGCGCCAAAAATAACACCCATAAAAAACAACACAACAATAAATAAGAAAATTGAGGAATGCTCACGGAAACTTACTACATTGGATGGGTACAAACGTTTTTTCATTTGCGGTTCCTCCTGGCATTTGCTAATGATTAATACATTCTATGCCAGTCTAGTTTTTCTATGATTAAAATTGATAGATTCCATAAAATAATTGGAAAAACTATTTTATAACTTTAACAGGAGCTTTTTTTGAGGGTAGAACTTTTTATAACAACCGGGAATATGTATTTTTAGACATTCGGGCATTTAGAGCCTTTCATAACGACCTAGCGCTTCATTTTTTCAATTGGTCGGGTGTTATAAGACCTTTCATAATGACGGGTACCTTTGTCTTTTCAGCCGTTCGGTCGTTATAAGACCTTTCATAACGACCGGGCGCTGGGTTTTTTCAATCGTTCGGGCGTTATGGGACCTTCATAACGACCGGGCACTGGGTTTTTATAGACGTTCGGGTGTTATGAGGCCTTCATAACGACCGAGAGCTGGGTTTTTATAGTCGTTCGGGCGTTATGGGACCTTCATAACGACCGGGCGCTGGGTTTTTATAGACGTTCGGGTGTTATGAGGCCTTCATAACGACCGAGAGCTGGGTTTTTATAGTCGTTCGGGCGTTATGGGACCTTCATAACGACCGGGCGCTGGGTTTTTATAGACGTTCGGGTGTTATGAGGCCTTCATAACGACCGAGAGCTGGGTTTTTATAGTCGTTCGGGCGTTATGGGACCTTCATAACGACCGAGCGCTGGGTTTTTATAGTCGTTCGGGTGTTATGAGGCCTTCATAACGACCGAGAGCTGGGTTTTTATAGTCATTCGGGCGTTATGGGACCTTCATAACGACCGGGCGCTGGGTTTTTATAGACGTTCGGGTGTTATGAGGCCTTCATAACGACCGAGAGCTGGGTTTTTATAGTCGTTCGGGCGTTATGGGACCTTCATAACGACCGGGTACTTCATTTTTTCAATCGTTCGAGCGTTATGAATCCTTCAAAAAAGGGAGCTCGCCTATTGGCGAGCTTAATAGATTGTTCATATGCAATGTTGCAGTTATTGATCCGCAATTTTTCCGTATTTCCCGCCGCCCCCAGCAGCGAGATTTACTTTTCCTTCTCTCGCTTTCATGATGAGGTCCGCAATTTTCTCAGGAACGACCTCTTTTAATGCTTCAAAAGGAACCTCATGTAAAATTGCCATTTCGCTGCCGAAGTGGTTGACGAGTTTTTCCAGCATGCGCGGGCCCAGTCCGGGGATAAATTCGAGCGGCACCTGATGAACATAAGGCGGACGTCCGGGCGGGCTTGTTTCAGCAGTTTTTAATTCAAGGATTCGGTCGGCCACTCCTTTAATGATTTTGCTATGACCACACAAATCACAAATTTGGTCATCTTCCTGAAGCGGATTCAAACACTCGGCGCAAACGGTTTTATGGTATTTGCCGAGCAGTGGATCCAATCCGAAGTTAGCAATTATTTTGCGCCCATCCTCACCCTTTAAGGCCTTAAATAGTTCCTTAAAGGTTGGCTCCTCCATTTCCACCACCTGATACTCACGGGCAATTTTTGCCAAGGAATGGGCATCCGAGTTAGTCACAAACGTATAATTGTGCAGTTCGCCTAACTGGTCAGCCATTTGTGTGTCAGAGCTTAAACCAAGCTCAACTCCGTCTATCAAGTTCGGGTCAAGGACCTCTGAGAGAGACTTTTTAACCCCTTTACCGTAAAGGCTTTTAAATGGTGTAAACACATGCGCCGGAATAAATATACCGCCCATTTCTTTGACCTTTTTCTGCAGCTCCATACCGGTGATATAAATCCTTTGCGAGCTGAGCTGAATATTTTTCAAATGGCCCGACAGCCAATTAGAAAAGTCCCGCATGACAGCGAGTGTTGGGAAGTAGCAAAGAAGATGAATCGGGCCGTGACAGTTTTCATCATAAATTTCCAATTCCGAGCCCGGAATGACGGTCAAATCGCCAAATATCAAGCCCCCATCCTTATGCTCGTAAACCTCTCCACTTTGAATTAAGCTCTCCATTTCCAAAATGACTTCCGGAGAATGGCTGTCAATGATTCCAACCATGTTTAGCCCTTTTACATGGCGTGCATGTTCAATAATATTTGTAAATGTAAGAGATTTGGCGCCGGTTATTTTAACAGGCTTGCCCGTCCAGGTCCGGCCAATATGAATATGTAAATCCACATAATAGCGGTTCATTATTTCTTCAACGCCTCTTGTAGTTGTAAGTATTGGACTGCGTAAATCGTTTTTGCGTCATAAATCTTTTGTTCTTTCACATATTGAAGGGCTTCTTCCAGCGTCAATTCTTCCAAATTGACAAACTCATCCTCATCAAGGGCTGCGGAATCTTCTTTTTTCGTTAAGCCTTTTGCGAGGTAAACATGGACAATTTCATCGGCAAAGCCCGGCGAGGTAAAAAAAGATGTAAGCAACTCAAGGCTTTCGCACACGTAGCCGGTCTCTTCCTCCAATTCCCGGCGGGCGCAAGCATCCGGTTCTTCGCCTTTTTCAAGCTTGCCAGCAGGAATTTCCACGATCGTTCGTTCTAGTGCTTTACGATATTGCTCGACCATGATGATTTTATTTTCAGGGGTGACGGCTAAAATAGCTACCGCCCCTGGATGCTTGATAATTTCCCTCTTCGATGTTTTTCCATTTGGCAGTTCCACTTCCTGTAAGTGAAGGCTGATGATTTTCCCTGAAAAAATTTCTTCGCTTTTAAGTGTTTTTTCCTCAAGCTTGCTCATTATCGTCAACTCCTGTTCTAGTCCGGTTCATTCACGTCATACATTTTACCATACTTGATTGGGAGGCGTATGGGATGAAGGTGTATGTGCATGAAAAGGGGATTATCCTTGTCGGCAAAGGCTGGGAAGTACTGCAAAAGCTAAAGGAATATCGGAAAGAGTTTGAGAATGTTTCCGACTGGGTGCAAAACGTCAAGCAAAAATGAATCCTGTTGTTTGTAGTCTCCCCCGTTCTTGATTAAAATTATAGAAAAAGAACGGGGGGATTTATTTGAAGAAGCGAAGGTTGGGTAGATCTGACTTGTATGTGACGGAACTTGGACTTGGCTGTATGTCAATTGGAACTGATGAAAAAGCGGCCCACGAAATTATTGAAGCCGCTCTTGAGGAAGGGATCAATTATTTCGATACCGCGGACTTATATGATTTTGGGGTTAACGAAGAAATTGTCGGGAAAACGTTAAAAAGTGTCCGCGAAAAGGTGATTATCGCTACGAAGGTCGGGAACCGCTGGAAGCCGGATCATTCTAGCTGGACGTGGGATCCTTCAAAGGTCTATATCAAAGAAGCGGTAAAAAACAGTCTGAAACGGCTCGGAACAGATTATATTGATCTCTATCAATTACATGGTGGCACGATTGATGACCCAATCGATGAAACAATAGAAGCGTTTGAGGAACTAGTTTCTGAAGGAGTGATCCGCTATTACGGAATTTCCTCAATCCGTCCGAATGTCATCCGTGAATATGTAGAGAAATCACATATTGTTTCGGTGATGATGCAGTACAGTATCCTTGACCGCCGTCCGGAGGAAGAGGCATTGCCGCTATTGGCTGAACATAGCGTGGGCGTTGTCACACGCGGACCGCTGGCCAAAGGGCTGTTAAGTGATAAACTTTTGGACAAAGCTTCTGGGAAAGGGTATCTCGATTATAGTTTAGATGAATTGAGTGAGGTTTTGCCTCGATTGAAGGAAAAAGTGGGCATAGGCCGTTCATTTACAGAGGTAGCGTTACAATATAATCTTGCTAATCCTGCGGTTGCCTCTGTTGTGGCGGGTGCGAGCAGCGTGGAACAGATTCGAAGCAATGCTGCTGTGGTTAGAAGTCAGCCGCTGACCGATGAGGAGGTTTCGGTAATTAAAGAACTGACTAAGGGTAGTGTTTATTTGGAGCATCGGTAATAAATAAGGAGAGCACTGCTCTCCTTTTATTTAAATTCCTTCCAATTCATGCCGCTCTCATTTAACAGCTCTTCAAAGGATTTGTTCTTTTCTTTTAATCTTCTTTCTTCCCGTTTTCTCTGCTCTTCTTCCTCGCGTTTTCTATCTTCTTCCGCTTTTAGCTGCTCCTGCTGTTCTTTTAACTTTTTTATTAAATCGGGATTCATCATGTCTTTAAGCGTTACTGCAGCATCGTCTTTTTTCGGCTGACGTTTAGGTTGTTGTTGTTTTTTCTTCATAGGTTTGATGCTCCTTCAAAAACTGCTTTTTCTTTATTATACAACCTGCAATCACTTAAATCATGCAAAAAGCAGGCTCCCTCTAAGGTCAGCCAGCTTAATTATATTATGTCAATTCCACAACCGTCGCGACCCCCTGGCCGCCGCCAATACACAATGTTGCTAGACCCAACTGGGCATTTCTCCTCTTCATCTCGTGAATCAGGGTAACTAGGATCCGCGCCCCGCTGGCACCGATTGGATGTCCAAGCGCGATCGCACCACCGTTTACATTCAAGATTTCCTTGTTAAACTGAAGTTCACGGTCTACAGCCAGCGATTGCGCCGCAAAAGCTTCGTTTGCTTCGATTAACTCAAGCTCTTCCAAGGAAACAGCAGCCTTCTCTAATGCTTTTTTCACAGCCGGAACCGGGCCAATGCCCATGATGCTTGGATCCACCCCAGCGCTGGCATTTGCCTTAATAGTTACTAGCGGCTTTAACCCAAGTTCATCCGCCTTTTGCCTGCTCATCACCACTAAGGCTGCAGCACCATCATTAATGCCAGATGCATTTCCCGCTGTTACCGTACCGTCCTTTTTAAAAGCAGGACGCAGCCCAGCCAATTTTTCCACAGTGGTACCCTTTTTCGGATATTCATCCACGGCAAATATAACCGGCTCGCCTTTTCGTTGCGGAATCACAACCGGAACGATTTCCTCTTTAAACCGTCCTTCTTCTATCGCCTTCACTGCCTTTTCCTGACTCCATGCGGAAAATTCATCCTGCTCTTCTCTTGTAATCGAATATTTTTCCGCTAGGTTTTCCGCTGTGAGCCCCATATGATAGTCATTGAATACACAAGTAAGTCCGTCTGATGTCATGGTGTCAATCAGCTTTTGGTCACCCATTTTAAAGCCTTCGCGGGCATTTTTTAATATGTATGGTGCCTGACTCATATTCTCCATTCCGCCGGCGACCACAATTTCCGCATCTCCTGCCAAAATAGCCTGTGCCGCTAAGTGCACAGCTTTTAAACCTGATCCGCACACTTTGTTTATAGTCATCGAGGAAACAGTTTCTGGGATTCCTGCTTTAAATGCCGCCTGCCTAGCAGGATTTTGCCCAAGGCCAGCCTGAAGGACATTACCCATAATCACTTCATCGACCTGCTCCGGTTTCACGCCTGCCTTCTGAAGTGCCTCCTTGATGACAACTCCTCCTAACTCAGCTGCACTTACACTTTTTAATCCACCATTAAAACTGCCAAGCGCGGTTCTGACAGCGCTAACAATTACAACTTCAGTCATTAACTCTCCCCCTAATCAAATTACTCATCTTATTTTAACACAGAAAATTACCATTTTTGTTAAAATTCTTGCTTTTAAAAAATCGACCCCGTTACAATGAAATTATGACAGGACGAGGGGGAACGAAATGCTGACTTTACCGAAAAAAGTAACCATAATTGAGGTTGGGCCGCGCGACGGCCTGCAAAATGAAAAATTGTTTGTGCCGACAGAAATTAAGAAACAATTTATTTCTGCTTTGAGAAACGCGGGACTTAAAGAAATGGAACTGACCTCCTTTGTATCGCCGAAGTGGGTGCCGCAAATGGGCGATGCAGCGGAAATTGTGGCCGACAGCCTTGATGAGGAAACAAGAAACATTGTCCTAGCTCCAAACCGCAAAGGAATTGACCGGGTATACTCCACCAATTGTCAAGCCGTCGCTGTGTTTGTCGGCGTTAGCAATACGTTTAATCAAAAAAATATCAACAAATCAACTGTTGACAGCATGACTGAATTAAAACCGATTATTAAAGAGCTTAAGGAAAAAAATTATTTTGTCCGTGCCTGCATTTCGACCGCTTTTTATTGCCCATATGAGGGTAAAATCGAAGAGGAAGAAGCATTGAAGCTATGCCGGGAATTTGTCGAGGCCGGAGCCGATGAACTAAGCGTTGCCGATACGATTGGAATGGCTGCGCCACACGAAGCCTACTCGTTATTTTCAAAAATTAAAGAGGAGTTTAAAGAAACCCTTATTACTGCCCACTTCCATGACACCAGAAAACTTGGGCTGGCTAACATCCTTGCTTCCCTCCAAGCAGGCGTAAACCGCTTTGATACATCTGCCGGCGGGCTAGGCGGATGCCCATTTGCCCCGGGCGCGAGCGGAAATACTGCAACAGAAGATGTCGTTTACATGCTCGAGCGGATGGGAATAGATACAGGAATTGATCTCCAAAAGCTTGTCGATGCCATTGAAATCGTCCGTCCCCATATCTCCAGGGAAATCACAAGCGGCTATTTCAGTCTTCATAGCCAAACCGTCTCGTGAATAAATGCCCCTGTGTTTAAGCATCTTATAGATGATAAGACCATCGAAGGGAGATTTATTCATGAGCCAAAAGCGCGATAAAGGGAACAGCATGCAAGGAAAAAACTACGCGGACTCAAGCGGGGGCGGCAAACGGATGATTGCTGCAGAAGAAATGGAAAAAGCCCTTCATCCGACGAAGCGCCAAAACGCAGAATCATAATCATGCCTTTCATTCAAAGCCGCCCATTAGATGCCGCGGCTTTTCTTATGTTAAAATATGGATTACCAACCTTCTGGAGGTGCCAAGTTTGAAGAAGGCCTTTCGAACCCTGTTTATTTTGTTATTTTTTTGGCTCGCTATCGGTTTGTTTTTTACCAACCGAATCATGTATATGAAGAAGAAAGATGAGGATTTCATTTTAAAGCGGGAAAAGGAGGCGGGCAGGTTCAATCCCGATGAATTTGAGTCCCTGCCTAAACGGGATGTGGATATCCCTTCTCCGTTCGGCTATACAATCAAAGCCTTGCTTGTGGAACCGCATCAGACCAACCGCTATGTGATTATTTCGCACGGCGTAACGGAAAACAAAATGAATTCTGTGAAATACATGAACCTGTTCCTCGAGCGCGGTTTTAATACCTTGATTTACGACCATCGCCGCCACGGGGAATCCGGCGGCAAAACCACCAGCTATGGCCATTACGAGAAATTTGATTTAAAAGCAGTGGTCGACTGGCTTAAACAAGAAAAGGGACCAGACTTGCTCCTTGGGATTCACGGGGAATCGATGGGGGCAGCAACGATGCTGCTATATGCTGGACTTCTTGAAGACGGGGCCAATTTTTACATCGCTGATTGTCCATTTTCTGACTTTAAAGAGCAGGTTGCCCATCTCATTAAAAGGGATTTTAAAATTTTTCCAGGGCTGCTGCTTCCGATTGGGGATGCTTTCCTTCGCCTGCGCGATAAGTATTCCATCCGCCATGTTTCGCCGATTTCGGCTATCGAAAACATCAAGCATCCGGTTTTATTTATCCATAGCCAGAAGGATGATTATATTCTGCCATCGATGACCCATGATTTATTCGAACACAAACAAGGCCCGAAAATGCTCTATATTGCAGAGGAAGGCGTTCACGCCCAATCCTTTAACGAAAACCCGGATGACTATAAGCGGGTCGTGGATGAATTTTTGGAAAAATATGTCCACTACGCTTACCCAAGCTAAAAACAGACTGTCCATAATGGATCAGTCTGTTTCTTTTAGGACGAGGCTCATTCGTCCGTTCAGGATTTGCTGCGGACTTTTTAACTGAAAGCAATTACTGGTTGTCGAGAAATCAATTTTCATTTGCTCGTCGAAGAACACCATTTTGTGTTTTTCGATATACACTGGCCTGTCATTCGTTTCAATTTCAACTTCAGTATCGTCTAATTCGCCTGTGAACCACAGAGCGGCAACACCACTGACTGCTCAGCCGCAGCCATCCGTATCGTATTTAAGCTGTAAATAGCCTTCACGTCCCGCTACCCGCTCATTTATTTTTTTGGCAGCCTCTTCGGTTATGATGATTTCCATGCTAACACACTCCCCTCATTTAGGCATATGATGATTGTAGCATATGTTGGTTCGGGCTGTTTTTATTTTGCTCGGTGCCATTTGGTTGCATTTCCCTATTAAACCAGTTATTCTCATGGATAATAAGAATATTTTTAAAGGAGTGCTTCGGATGTCAAAGGTTACTATTAAAGTTAACGATAATGGGTCACTTAGAATTACAGGCGATGTGGAATTGTTGGATGGAGAAGGGAATGTGTATACGACGAAACCATCCTTTTCTCTTTGCCGTTGCGGAATGAGTAAAAACAAACCTTTCTGCGATGGTTCGCATAAAGGGAATTTTGAGTCTCAAGTTCGGGTGCCTAAGGAAGAATAAATAAGGTGAAGAAAGAGCGGCTTTCTAGTTGGAGTCGCTCTTTTATATGTTCGTCATTCGAACGTCAGCAATAGTATCGATGGGAATGCGGTGCACTTCTTGAAATCGATCAATCACATGCAGCCTGTGCACGATTTCGTCCCAATAATGGATTTTACCAATGACGATTTCATAATTTCGGTTCCGATAATGGGTAATTGTCACGTACTGGTCAAATTCGATGGCCTCTGCCAAGATTTCGTTCATGAGCTCAAGCTGCTGCTCATCCATTTCTTTCTGCTGTTCATACTGATCTTCCTTCACCCAATCCCTGAGCATTTTTACATGCTCAGGCAGCATCATCGACGTCCATTTAATTCTGCCACGGTCGCGAATCATTTGCCTCGCCTTCTTTCTCTTATTACTGTTCAGTGAACTTTACTCGCGGATAGTCTAGCTTTACTTGCGGATAGCCTGCTCTTATTTGCGGATAGCCTGACTTTACTCGCGGATAATCCGCTTTTACTTGCGCAAACCAGTTATTTTACATCTTATGCCCGCCCACAAGCGTGGCCCGATGCTTGGCGGTTCCACCGGCGGTATAGGAAACAGCGCGCAGCAGCGAACCCGGACCAAAGCGTCTGCGGACCGCATCTACTACATAGCCAAGCTCTCGCCTTTTGTAAGCCCGCATGTCAAACAGATCAATCTGAAGCTCGCAGTCGTCCTCAATATTGCTAAGCGCAATGGAAATCTGCCGGACGGTTTTGCCGTTATAGTGCTCGTGAAATAGCTCCAGGCAGACACGGTAAAGGTCCATCGTGACATTGGTCGGCTGCTGGACGGTTCTCGAGCGGTTAAAGCCGCCGCCGAATTCATCCTGGCTGTAGCTGACGCCAAGGCTGACCGTCCGCCCCGCCTTCCGCCGTGTTCTCGCTCGCTTGGCAACCTCCTCGCACATCTCCAAAATGACATGCTTAATTTCCTCTTCGTCTTTATAATCCCGCAGCAGGATTTGGCTTTTTCCAAAGCTAATTTGCCCTTCGATAATCGGCGCACCCAAATCGGAAAGGTCGACTCCCCAGGCATGATGATATAGCTGGTTGCCCATGATACCGAATTTCTTCTCCAGTTGTTCTAAGTCATAGCGCGCGAGCTGGCCAACCGTAAAAATGCCCATGCCGTTGAGCGTTTTTTCAACCCGCCTGCCGATTCCCCACATTTCCCGAAGCGGCGACACCTTCCAAAGTTTTGTCTGCACATCATCATAGGTCCACTCGGCAACCCCGTGTTTCTTAGCCTCTAAATCAAGGCAGAGCTTTGCCAGCAACATATTGGGCCCAATCCCGACCGCGCATGGAAGCTGGAATTCCCGCTCAATATCGTCCTTTATTTTTTTCGCAATCGTCTGGGCATCGCCCCACAAATGCAGAGCGCCGTCCACTTTAATAAAGCTTTCATCGACGCTGTAGGTGTGGATGGCTTCCTTTGGAACATAGCGGTTAAACACACGGGAGATTTCTGTTGAAATACGTAAATAGGTGGCCATTTTTGGTTCGACCAGCCGAATCCGCGGATCGTTTGGAATTTCAAACAGCCGTGAGCCCGTCTTGATGCCAAATTCTTTTTTCAATCTTGGGGAAGCGGCAAGCACAACGCTCCCCTGCCGTTCTCTGTCGCCGACAATCGCGATATAGCAGTCGAGCGGATCAAGCCCCAGCATCACGGCAGAGCAACTGGCATAAAAGCTCTTCATGTCGACACATAAAATTTTATTGTGTGGTAGCGTGTTGTAATCAACCATGATTATCCCTCACAGTTTCAAAATTCGAACGTTTGTTCCTTGGTATTATATCTATTATCTTAAGCGAATATGCGTTCGTATTCAATGGAAATTTTTTAAGGCTTACCAAATCTGGCTAAGGTACAAAAAAGCGATATAATGAAGGTGAGGTGCATGTGAATGGATAAAAAGCTGATTGTAAAAATGATTAAGAATTGTTTTAAACAGTATTATGAGGCAGATTCTACACCGATTGGCGATAGAGAGTTGGAGGAGCTGGTTACTCGGATTCTGCAAACGAAGGACGAAGATCCGGATGCGGATTTATATGAGGTTGTGAATGATATGGTGTATGAGTTTTTAACAGGCTAAAATAAAAAAAAGCCTCTGATTCAATAGAGGCCAAACAAATCTACTTTTTATTTAACATCCTCTTCCCAATCCGCTCAAACAGTCTTGGAAACAGAACATAAACAACACTTCCCATATTCATCCAGCGCGGCAGGTTGATTTCCCGCGTTTTCGACAGCATACTGCCGACAACTTTCTGAGCAACGTATTCAGGCTGGAGCATGAATTTTTGGACGTTTTTTACATAAGTGCCCTGTTCATCGGCGATGTTAAAAAAGTTCGTGGCAATCGGGCCCGGATTCACCGAGGTTACCTGAATGTTGTAGTCATCAAGCTCCATCCTTAATGCGTTCGTGTAGCCAAGTACCGCATGCTTGGTCGCTGAATAGACACTCGATTTCGGAGTGGCAATTTTTCCGGCCTGGGAGGCAATGTTGATAATATGACCAAAGCGTCTCTCGCGCATCCTAGGCAAGACCATGCTCGTGCACGCCATCAGCCCGACAACATTCACCTCAAACATGCCCTTAACTTCATCAATCGATGCCTCATGGGCTTCGCGGAAAATCCCAAAGCCGGCGTTATTGACAATAATGTCAACATGGCTGATAACCGCAAAAATATCCCCAAAGACCTTCTCGACTTGGTCGGTATCCGCTACATCCAGCTGAAACACTTCGACCTTAACGGAATACCTTTTTTCAAGCTCCACTTCAAGCTGCTTAAGCTTATCGATGCTCCGGGCCAGCAATACGAGATTGGCGCCGCTTGCGGCACAAAGCCGGGCAATTTCTGCTCCGATTCCACCGGAAGCCCCAGTTATGACAATATTTTTATCCTTCAATCGTCCGTTCATCAATAAAACACCTCATCAGGGTCATCCCACCCGCCTTAAAGCTTGGCGTAATAAAGAACGGGATGAGTATCTTTACTACTAATTTCTCCGATGGATGCCAAATAGTCAAGCTGGGCGACGGTTTCCGATATCGTCAGCATCAATTCGCGTTTATAAACACTCGGGAATAGCCGTTTGCAGATGTCAAAAACAGTCAGCTGTTCTTCCTTCAGCCAGCTGTTAACTGTCATCGCCCGTTCGTGCTGGCGGATAAGCCGTTTCTCAACAAGCTCTGCTAATTCGTAGACATCTTCGCCATGCCCGGATTTTACCACCTGAATCGGATACGACAGTAATTTTTGCATCGAATGATTATGCTGCAGCTGCGGCTTTGGCCGCTCCATTTCCCCTGGTGCCGGCGGTTCGAGCAATGGATTTGGGGATATATGAGCGATGATCAAATCGCCGCCAATCAGAACGCCATCCTTTTCCCGATAAAGGGCAATCTGGCTCTGGGCGTGCCCTGGTGTTTCAATGACCTGCCATTCCGACAGGCCCAGCGGTCTCATCCCTTCTACAAGCTGGCCAGTTAACGGACGATTGCATATGTATCTATGGCCTTCCCTGAAAAAAGATGTCAACGGAAAATACTCATTTGGCAGCCCAAACTCTTCAAACAGTTCTTTGAAAAAAGCCTCTTGTTCCTGTAAAAATGTTTCCGTTGGCTGAATCCAGCGCTCATTCAACGGATGGCCGTACACATCAAGTTCGTCTGGAAAAAAATCAAGCAGACCGCAATGGTCCGGATGGTGATGGGTAAGGATTACCTGTTCAATATCTTGCGGCTGCAAATCTAAATCAGCCAGCTGCTGGGTAAGGGAGTTCCACGCTTTTTCGGTTTTCGGCCCTACATCTACTAAGGTCAGCCGTTCCCCTCTTATTAAATATACATTGACATCCCCGACTGGAAATGGGGTCGGCAGTGTAATTTTGGCAACGCCGTCGTTCCATTCTGTCATCTAAAAAACTCCTAACGTTATTTTTGAATAAAGAATAATTATGCATAGAGCATGATAGTTATGTATCGTCCAATAATAAAATAAAGTGTACATATTTTATTCACCATTGTCATTATTTTTACATAACTTTTTCGAAAAAACAAAAAATTGGCAAATTTATCTCTTGACAGACAAGCCATTTTTCCTGCATAATCACTATTAAAATTTGATTCGTTCACATGCAATGAGTAAGGCCAGTAGATGGAAAAAGGCGAAAGAGAGTGAAGTCCGGAGGCTGAAAGACTTCACCGCCCTCTTGAACATCGAACCTACCTTATGAGCATTTAGGCAAACCTAACGTATCCCGGCGTTAACGGTGTTGAGTAAGCCCAACTGCGAAAATAGCAGCCGGGCAAATGAAGGTGGTACCACGGAAGCTAAGACCTTTCGTCCTTTACGGATGAGGGGTCTTTTTTATTTTATTCACGGTGAAAAGGGGGAATTTTTTCATGAAAAAGATGGCGATTATCGGTGCGGGTTCGATGGCGGAAGCCCTTATTTCAGGAATTCTTGAAAATGGTTTAATAGACCGGAAAAATGTATGGGTGACCAACAACTCTAACCAAGAAAGATTAAATGACTTGGAGAATCGGTATGGTGTTGTTGGAACGTACGATTTAAATGCTCTTTTTTCAGGGGCGGACATTGTCATGCTGGCGATGAAACCGAAGGATGCAGCGAGTGCGATCGATTATATTTGCGACCATCTGCGTGGTGATATGCTGATTGTATCCGTTCTTGCAGGTGTTTCGACGGAATCAATTGAAGCTCTCGCCGGAAAGCCACTATCCATTGCAAGGGCAATGCCAAATACATCGGCAGCAGTCGGAAAATCCGCAACGGCGATTGCCGTGAATGGTCGTGTTTCAGAAGAACAGCTTGAAACAGCTCGACAGCTTTTCGGGACAGTCGGATTGGCGGAGTTTGTAGAGGAAGTCCAGCTTGATGCGGTAACAGGTCTATCCGGGAGTGGCCCAGCCTATATTTATTACTTGATTGAAACAATGGAAAAAAGCGCGGTCGAGATTGGCTTGGAAAAGGAAATGGCGAAACAGCTGATTGTGCAGACGTTAATCGGCGCCGCTGAAATGGTCAAGAACTCTTCCAAATCACCGGAGCAATTACGCCGGGAAGTGACAAGCCCGGGCGGAACCACTGAGGCGGGTATTCGCGTCCTTGAGGAAAACGGCGTGCAGAAAGCGTTCATTTCCTGTATTAAAGCTGCGGCAGCCCAATCTAAAAGAATGGGAGATGCCTTATGCAGCCAGCTGCAAGTTGGGAAACGTTAGGAAGAGACTTTTTTAAAATTTTGGTAAACTAAGAGTAAGACGCAAAACAAAGGATTGTGGAAATGGAAAACATACTTATTCTATTGTTTTCATTAGGCCTCTTCGTTTGGCTTGTATTTCTCTTAGATGCAATGATCGGCTTAAGAAAATTAGATTTGTTAGAGCGGGAGGAGCCTCTTGATTGCGGGCCATTATTATCGGTCGTTGTTGCGGCTCGGAATGAAGAGAAACATATTAAAGCAAGTATTTTAAGCCAGCTTGATCAGACCTATAAAAATGTCGAGTGGATCCTGGTGAATGATCGCTCCACTGATGAAACCGGAAAATCAATGGAGCAATTGGCACACCAGGATTCAAGGGTTAAAGTCATCCATGTTCACGACCTTCCCGATGGCTGGCTTGGCAAAAATCACGCCTTATTCGCTGGTGCACAAAATGCACAGGGTAAATGGCTGTTGTTCACCGATGCTGATATCAAATACGAAAAAGAAGCATTCGCGAAGGCACTCCATTATGCAGAAAAGCACCAGCTTGACCATTTAACCGCCGCGCCGAATTTATCCGCAAAAAGCTTCTGGCTGAAAACCTTCGTCGCCTTTTTCCTGTTTGGGTTTTCCTATTTTAAACGCCCGTGGCTCGCGAATAATCCAAAATCGAAAACCGGAACAGGCATTGGCGCCTTTAACCTAATTTGCAAAGAAGCTTACGAAACATTCGGCACGCATGAACGGATCAAGATGCGGCCCGACGATGACCTGCAGCTGGGAATGCTTTTAAAAAAAGAGGGTTTTCGGCAAAGAATTGTTACAGCACTCCAACTAATTGAAGTGGAGTGGTACGGCAGCCTTCACGAGGCTTTCGTTGGTCTCGAAAAAAACACCTTCGCCGGATTAAACTATCGAATCAGCATGGTGTTTTTCGCTATTTTCGGAGTATTCACCACTAATGTTCTCCCTTTTATTACGATTTTTTCCGGAAATAAAACCATTGCCCTGCTTAGTTTAGGAAATATCCTCCTAAGCGGCATTCATTACTTCATGATTATCAGAAGAATGACGGTATTCTCTCCTGCCCTGTTTTTCGTTTTGCCACTTACCGCCTTATTGTTTATTTATTCCATCATCAGGGCAAGCTGGCTGACCTTTAAACGGGGCGGGATTGTATGGAGGGGAACGACTTATCCGTTAAGCAAGCTGAGAGACCATGAGTAAGCAGGATTTTTTCATGAAATAACAGCATTTGCTATACTATTAGTGGCTTATTTTTGAAAATTAGGAGGTTCGCAAATGGCAGCAAAATTATTTTCTCCTTACACCGTTAAGGGGATTACCTTTAAAAATCGGATAGTCATGGCGCCGATGTGTATGTACTCCAGCCATAATGAAGATGGTCATCTGCAAAACTGGCATCGCACCCACTATACATCAAGAGCCGTCGGGCAGGTCGGCCTCATCATTGTCGAGGCAACGGCAGTCAGTCCGGAGGGACGGATTTCACCGCAGGATTTAGGAATCTGGAGCGATGAGCATATCGCAGGCTTCCAGGAGCTTGCCGGACTTGTTAAAGAACATGGCGCCAAAATTGGCATCCAGCTTGCCCATGCCGGCAGAAAAGCTGTTTTAGAAGGCGAAATATTAGCTCCTTCTGCTATCGCTTTTAATGAAAAATCAAAAACGCCGAAGGAAATGACAAAGGACGATATCACAGCAACCGTCGAAGCTTTTAAAAAAGGGGCCGAACGGATTAAAAAAGCGGGCTTTGATGTGATTGAAATTCACGGGGCCCATGGGTATTTGATTAATGAATTCTTATCCCCGCTTTCCAATAATCGAACGGATGAATACGGCGGATCCGCCGAAAACCGCTACCGTTTCTTGCGCGAGGTTATTGATGCTGTTAAATCCGTTTGGGACGGCCCGCTGTTTGTCCGCGTTTCTGCCAATGATTATCATGAAGACGGATTAACACCGGAAGATTACATTACATTTGCCCAGTGGATGAAGGAGCAGGATGTTGATTTAATCGACGTCAGCTCCGGTGCGATTGTTCCGGCGCGGATTAATGTTTACCCGGGCTATCAAGTTAAATATTCGGAAACTATCAAAAATGGTGCCGACATCCAAACAGGCGCGGTCGGACTAATCACTTCTCCGCTCCATGCCGAGGAAATTTTGCAAAACGAACGGGCTGACCTGATCTTTTTAGCACGCGAATTGCTTCGTGATCCCTACTGGCCGCGCAAAGCAGCGAAGGAGCTCGGCGTTTCCATCGAGGGTCCAAAACAATATGAGCGTGGCTGGATTTAAGTAACAAAAGCGCAAGCGCCCTGGTCAGCGGCGTATGGCCTGGAGCTCTCCAACTGAGATAAAGGAAACACGAAGAGCGCAAGCGATTCGATGTTGACTTATCATAGGGCGGAGAGCGAAGGACACTAGCCGTTAGGGCGCTGGAGCTGGACGTGTCTATCCTGGTAACAAGTTACCTACAATGACTTAATCTAAAATTTCCTAGACCACCACTAGAAAAGCACTTACCGATTATGGTAAGTGCTTTTCTCCTTTTAATGGAATGTTAATCTCCTTAAAATCCTCGGCAATATCGGTATTTGAAAAGATTTCAGCTGCCTCTTTGACTAATTCCCGCCAGGCATGCTTGTCATAACGGGAACTGATATGGGTCAGGCAAAGCTGCTTTACTTCTGCCCGTTTCGCCACTTCGGCAGCCTGATGGGTTGTGGAATGGAAGTAGTCAAATGCCAGTTGGTCTTCCCCCTTTGCAAATGTTGCTTCATGAACCAGCAGATCTGCCCCTTTAGCCAAGAAAATCGCATTTTCGCAGAATCTTGTGTCACCAAGGATTGTCACAACCCGGCCCTTCTGAGCAGGTCCGAGAAACTCGTTAGGTTCAATCACCCGCCCATCTTCAAGCGTAACGGTTTCCCCATCTTTAATTTTTTTAAAAATTGGTCCTGGCTGTACGCCTGCTTCCTTCAGTTTATCTGCCAGCAAGGTTCCCGGTCTGTCCTTTTCAGCCACCCGATATCCGTAAGACATAATTCCATGGTCGAGCAGGCGGGCTTCCACGGAAAATTGCTCATCTTCAAAAACAATTCCTTCTTCAATATCGACCACTTTCAACGGGTACTTTAAATAGGTTTGGCTGATAGAAAGACTTATTTGAAGGAAATCTCGAATCCCTTTCGGTCCGTAGACTGTAACCTCCGTTTCTCCACCCTGAAAAGACCGGCTCGATAACAGTCCAGGCAATCCGTAAATATGATCACCGTGCAAATGGGTAACGAATATCTTTTCAATTCGCCGCGGTTTGATGGATGTATGTAAGATTTGGTGCTGGGTTGCTTCGCCGGCATCGAACAACCAGACAGAACCGCGCTCCTCCAAGAGCTTGAGGGCAATTGATGTCACATTGCGAAGCTTGGCCGGCATACCTGCCCCTGTTCCTAAGAAAAAGACATCCACAATAAAAACTCCTCTCTTCTCCGTACCACTTTTCATTATCGTTACTATATCATAAAGTATAAACCAATGCTTATTTGTTTCCTCCAAAAATGATACATGCTATTTTAGATATTAGCGAAATCTAAGATATATAAAAGCTATTATCGCTAGGAAAGAGGTTTATACATAATGGATCAAAATCTGTCATCATTAATCATGATTTTTGGAGCAACCGGGGATTTATCCAAACGAAAGCTGTTTCCATCCCTTTATCGATTATATGAACGCGGCCGTTTAGACAAATTTGCCGTGATTGGGATTGCCAGAACCCAGCAATCCCATGAAAAATTCAAGCAGTCCGTTAAGGATTCTGTCACTGCTGCATTAGGAGAAAAGCCAAACCTTGATGAGTTTGTGTCCCACTTCTACTATCAAAGTCACGATGTGGCGGATTCCAATTCCTATGCCGCTTTAAAAAAACTGGCGGATGAAATAGACGGTCACTACGGCCTTGAAGGCAACCGCATTTTCTATCTGGCTATGGCTCCTGAGTTCTTCGGACCGATTGCCCTTCATTTAAAATCAGACGGCCTTACCGATGTAAAAGGCTACAAGCGGCTTGTCATTGAAAAACCGTTTGGACATGACCTCGAATCGGCAATGGAATTAAACAAGCAAATCAGGACTGCTTTCTCTGAAAATGAAATTTACCGGATTGACCACTATTTAGGCAAAGAAATGGTCCGCAATATTGAGGTAATTCGTTTTGCTAATGCTATCTTTGAACCGCTTTGGAATAACCGCTATATATCCAATATTCAAGTGACCTCCAGCGAAACGCTGGGTGTTGAAGAACGGGGCCGCTATTATGAATCAAGCGGCGCACTAAGGGATATGGTGCAAAACCATATGATGCAAATGGTCGCCTTGCTGGCGATGGAGCCGCCAATCAAACTGACAACGGATGAGATTCGGTCTGAAAAAGTTCGTGTTTTCCGGGCATTACGTTCTGTAGAAGGTGAGCAGGTAAAAGAATATTTTGTCCGCGGGCAGTATGGTGAGGGAACAATTTCCGAAAAGTCGGTTCCAAGGTACCGTGATGAACCGAATGTGGATCAGGAATCCAATACCGAAACTTTCGTAGCCGGGAAAATCATGATTGACAATTTCCGCTGGGCCGGTGTTCCTTTTTACATTCGAACAGGAAAAAGAATGACTTCCAAAACAACTAAAATTGTTGTCCAATTTAAAGACATCCCGATGAATTTGTATTATCAGACGGAAAAAATGCTGAATCCAAACCTATTGGTCATTCACGTTCAGCCGGAAGAAGGAATTACCCTGCATCTCAATGCCAAAAAAGCGGGCGGCCACTTGGAAGCTCAGGAAGTGAAACTGAGCTTCGCCAATACCGGTATCCATGCCATGAACACGCCGGAGGGCTACGAGAAGCTTCTCTACGATTGCATGCGCGGTGATGCCACAAACTTCACTCATTGGGATGAAGTGGCCTACTCTTGGGCGTTTGTCGATAAAATCTCTCAAGTTTGGGAAAATGAAAAAGCAGAATATCCAAATTATGAATCTGGATCAATGGGACCTAAAGCGGCAGACGAGCTGTTGGAAAAGGATGGATTTTTCTGGTGGCCAGTGTCCGATATGTATGTTGATATTTGTAAATAAAAACAAAAGCTCCGCTTGGCTTATTATTAGGCTAAGGGGAGCTTTCTTTGTTTTTTTGTAAAAAATCTTTATTAAAGCTAGTCGCAGTACCTCGGTTTTCGTCAGAATCGGAATGGTGAGTGCCTGCCGTTTCGATAATATTTTTTCCATATTTGTCGCGAAGGCTGGAAAGGGTTTTAAGCAGCGGTTCTTTTTTGGCGTCCTTTTCATAGGAAAACAAATCCAGCTGTTTATAAGCGTTGTCATGTTCCACTAAGTCAGTTCCGGTGATTCCTAACAATCTAACCGGGTCTCCGCTCCAATGTTTTAAAAGAAGCTGTTTGGCTAATGAAGCAAGTTCCTCTTTTTGGGCGATTGGATTAGCTAGTTTCTTACTTCGGGTGATGGTCTTTCGATCTTTGTAACGAATGGTTATACCGATGGTAGTTGCCAGTACATTTTTTCGTTTCAGCCTAACTGAAACAGTTTCCGCGAGCGATTCCAAGACATGATATAGCTCCTGCTGGTTACTGACGTCTCGTGGCAGGGTGGTGGAATTGCCGATGCTTTTAAATTCATCAATCGACTCCGGGTCGACAGGCCGGTGGTCATTTCCATTTGCCCGCTCTTTTAAACGAATACCATTGATGCCAAGCAGTGTTTTTAGCTGAATATCATTGGCTTTTGCCAGTTCACCAATGGTTTCAATGCCGATGGTTTTTAGTTTTTCGGCTGTCTTTTTACCCACACCGTGCATTTCGTTTGTATTTAAAGGCCAGAGTTTGGAGGGAATATCACGCTTGCGAAGAATCGTGATTCCCATCGGTTTTTTCATATCAGAAGCCGTCTTAGCCAGAAATTTATTAGGGGCAATCCCGATGCTGCAGGGTAAATCTAGCTGCTCAAGGATTCTTTTTTGAATGGTTTGGGCGATTTCGATAGGACTGCCGAACTCAAAGCTTTCGGTAATATCCATATAGCCCTCGTCAATGGATACTGGCTCAACTAGGTCTGTGTACTGTCTGAGGATAGCAAACATGCCCATCGAGGCCGCCCGGTAGCGGTCAAAATTAGGTGATTTGACAATTAGCTGCGGGCAAAGCTTTTTCGCTTCCCAAAGGGGCATCGTTGTTTTCACGCCAAATTTTCGCGCTTCATAGCTGCAAGTGACGATAATTCCTCTGCGCTCCTCAACGTTTCCGGCGATGGCAAGCGGCTTTCCTTTTAGCGAAGGATCGTACGCCATCTCCACGGAGGCATAAAAGCTATTCATATCCACATGTAAAATGACCCGCCCATTTTTTGGGTACATTTCCTTCATGAAAGGCACATCCCTTATGAGTTTTGGATTCTCGTTTCCCTTTATTATACACCACTGCGCTGGGTGCTTGGGAATGGATGGATTCTTTTCAAATTTTACCGGAGGCTTTTCTGGCTGGCCTTTTTGGGCAAAAAGGGGCACTATTTTTACCGCTAGCTCGCTTGCAACTCCTCTTCGGGCAAAATAAGGCCGCTATTTTTACCGCCGGCCCTCTTGTAACTCCTCTTCGGGCAAAATAAGGCTGCTATTTTTACCGCCGGCCCTCTTGCAACTCCTCTTCGGGCAAAATAGGGCCGCTATTTTTACCGCCAGCCCTCTTGCAACTCCTCTTCGGACAAAATAAGGCCGCTATTTTTACCGCCAGCCCTCTTGCAACTCCTCTTCGGACAAAATAAGGCCGCTATTTTTACCACCAGCCCTCTTGCAACTCCTCTTCGGACAAAATAAGGCCGCTATTTTTACCACCAGCCCTCTTGCAACTCCTCTTCGGGCAAAATAAGGCCGCTATTTTTACCGCCGGCCCTCTTGCAACTCCTCTTCGGGCAAAATAAGGCTGCTATTTTTACCACCGCCCTTTTGCAACTCCTCTTCGGGCAAAATAGGGCCGCTATTTTTACCGCCGGCCCTTTTGCAACTCCTCTTCGGGCAAAATAGGGCCGCTATTTTTACCACCTGCTACGCTTGTAACACCCTTCGGATAAATTTGAACCAATTTTGACAGTATAACCTTTTAAAGAAAAGGAGAACCCTAAAAAACAAGGCTCTCCCCTCAAATTAACTTATTGATTTGTCACTTCATCAATGATCGCCAGGACCATTTCCCCAAGCTTGTAAAGCTCTTCAATCGGCATGCGCTCATTGGTAGTGTGGATTTCTTCGTAACCGACAGCGAGGTTCACTGTTGGAATGCCGAAGCCTGCGATGACGTTGGCGTCGCTGCCGCCGCCGCTGTGCTGCAACTCGCAGCTGCGGCCAATTTTAGCAGCTGCTTTACGGGCGATTTCCACTACCTGGTCACCTTCGCCAAATTTAAAGCCCGGATACATCACTTCTACATTCACCTCAGCGCGGCCGCCCATTTCTGAAGCAACCGTTTCAAAGGCTTCCTTCATTTTCGCAGCCTGCGCTTCCATTTTTTCGGGAATCAATGAACGGGCTTCAGCCAAAATGTCTACCCGGTCGCAGACAATGTTTGTCGCTTGGCCGCCTTCAAAGCGTCCAATATTAGCAGTTGTCTCGTGGTCAATTCGCCCTAATGGCATTCTCGCGATAGACTTTGCCGCAATTGTAATGGCAGAAACACCTTTTTCCGGTGCAACCCCCGCATGGGCTGTTTTTCCATAGATAACCGTTTTAATCTTCGCCTGGGTCGGTGCGGCCACAACCACGTTTCCGACTAACCCATCGCTGTCAAGCGCGTAGCCATATTTGGCCTTAACCAATGACGGATCCAAAGCTTTTGCCCCGACAAGGCCGGATTCTTCCCCAGCGGTAATCACGAATTGAATTTGTCCATGTTCAATGTTTTGTTCCTTCAAGACTCGAATCACTTCTAACATAACAGACAAACCTGTTTTGTCATCTGCTCCAAGAATAGTCGTTCCATCGGTCACAATATAACCGTCTTTAATCGAAGGCTTAACCCCCTTAGCAGGCACAACTGTATCCATATGAGAAGTAAAATAAATTGGGTCTACTCCTTCTTTCGTTGCCGCAAGGGTGCAGACTAAGTTGCCGGCGCCATGTCCGGTAACGCCTGTTGTATCATCCTCATATACGTCTAGTCCCAGGTCGCTGAACTTTTTCTTTAACACTTTAGCAATTTCGGCCTCATGTTTAGTTTCCGAATCAATTTGAACCAGTTCTAAAAATTCATTTAAAAGACGTTCTTGGTTAATCATTTGCCGAAGCCTCCAATATATGTACTTTACTTTTTCAGTATACCTTTTTTTCAAACGAGTCTACAAATGAAAGGACCATTAAAAATGGTCCTGAAAAAATCTACAGCGGAATATTTCCGTGCTTTTTATATGGTCTCGATTCTTTCTTCGATCTTAGCATTTCTAAAGCTTGGATTAATTTGATTCTAGTTTCGCGCGGGTCAATGACGTCATCTACCATTCCCCTGGATGCCGCTACATAAGGGTTCGCAAATTTCTCACGGTATTCCTCTATTTTTTGCTGCCTAGTCTGTTCGGGGTTATCACTGTTTTGGATTTCCTTTGCGAAAATAATATTAGCTGCTCCCTGCGGACCCATGACTGCAATCTCCGCATTCGGCCAGGCAAACACAAGATCCGCCCCAATCGACTTACTGTTAAGCGCCACATACGCGCCGCCGTAGGCTTTGCGCAGAATAACCGTCAACTTCGGAACAGTCGCTTCCGAATAAGCAAATAAAATTTTTGCCCCATGGCGGATGATGCCGCCATGCTCCTGCTTAACGCCCGGGAAGAAACCAGTTACATCTTCAAAGGTGATAATCGGGATATTAAAAGAATCGCAGGTGCGGATGAATCGGGCAGCTTTGTCGGAAGAATCGATGTCAAGACCGCCGGCCATTACTTTTGGCTGGTTACAAACAAGTCCGACTGTTTCCCCTTTAATTCTTGCAAACCCAACAACAATATTTTTGGCAAAGTCCTTATGAATTTCCATGAAGGAATCCGCGTCAACAACCTGTTCAATAACATTTCGTACGTCGTATGGACGGACAGCATCAAAGGGAATCACATCCGTCAAATCAGGACGGTAATCTTCCTCTTCTGCCACTTCCACTCTTGGCGGTTTTTCTTCATTATTCTGCGGCAAGTAGCTCAGTAGCTTTCGTACATTTGCCAAAACTTCTTCCTCGGTTGCACCGCGGAAATGAGCATTCCCGCTGATGGTATTATGTACACCGGCACCGCCCAAGTCTTCTGCCGAAATTTTCTCCCCGGTAACGGTTTCAATAACCTTTGGCCCGGTAATGAACATTTGGCTTGTTTTTTCCACCATGAACACAAAATCGGTAATTGCGGGTGAATAAACCGCACCGCCGGCACATGGGCCCATGATGACAGAAATCTGCGGAATGACTCCGGAATAAATGGAATTGCGGTAAAAGATTTGTCCGTAGCCGTCTAAGGATACAACCCCTTCTTGAATGCGGGCACCGCCGGAATCATTCAGACCGACAAACGGTGTGCCATTTTTGGCAGCCAAATCCATTACATTAGCAATCTTTTTGGCATGCATTTCCCCCAAAGCGCCGCCAAAAACGGTAAAATCCTGTGAAAACAAATAAATTGGACGGCCATTCACTTTTCCATATCCAGTTACAACGCCATCGCCTGGCCCCTTTTGGTCTTCCATCCCAAAATCGTTTGTGCGGTGCTCAATAAATGGATTTAGTTCCACAAACGTCCCCTTATCGACTAACAGGTCAATCCGCTCGCGGGCTGTCAGCTTCCCTTTTTCGTGCTGCTTTTCAATCCGTTCATCACCGCCGCCGAGTTCTACCTCCCGGCGCTTGTCATACAGCTCGTTTAACACTTCATAGATATCCATTTTGTTACCCCTTTGTCTGTTTCTTTTCGCAAAGCTCAAATAAAACGCCCGATGCCGATTTTGGATGCATGAAGGCAATATCTGCCCCGCCAGCCCCTGGCCTTGGCACCTCATCGATCATCCTGATACCATGCTCCTTCATTTCGGCAATTCTTGCTTCAATTGATTCCACCCCAAGAGCTACATGGTGTATGCCCTCGCCGCGTCTTTCAATAAAGTTGGCAATCGTGCTCTCCTCTGAAGTAGGTTCGAGAAGCTCAAGCTTAGTCTCGCCGGCCTGCAAAAATGCCACCTTTACCTTTTGACTGGCCACTTCTTCAATTTTTAAAAGCGGGAGCTTTAACACTTCCGTATAAAAAGGAAGGGTCGCCTCAAGAGACTTTACAGCAATTCCAATATGATCGATTTTTTTAATCATTTTTAAATCCCCTTTTTTCAATTTTAACATAAATTCGACAATAACATTATTCGTGAAAAAGTTCATAAATCCTTCCTAAATTGCTGAGTTGTTCCGTTGTCCATTTGGGCTTTTCCAAGTACAATATAGATAAAACCTTTAAATAAAGGGAGGCATTTCTTTGAAAAACAAAAAATCCAGAAAAATTATTGTTTATTTAATGCTCTTTGCTATGCTGGCTTCCACTCTTCTAATTGGAATTGCCCAGTTCTTATCATAAAGAAAACTCGCCGATTGGCCAGCCCCTAAGGGCGGTTCATGAGGCGTAGTTGCACTTATGCGTTAGAAAATTATAAATTTTGGAAGAAATTTATAATTTTCTATTAGCTAAACAATTAAGGGACTGTTCGAATGACGAACAGTCCCTTTTACTTATTTAATGGCACCAGCTTCCTCCGCCAGTGCTTCAAATGATTTTTTGGATGATGTTACTAAAATTTTTGTCCCAAGCGGAATCAAAGGAAATAATGAAGTTATCACCTCATTTTGCGCCCGGATGCATCCTTGAGATACATATTTTCCAACAGATGCCGGCTGATTGGTGCCATGAATGCCGTAGATCCTGCCATCCGTTTCCCTTGCGTCAAAACCAATCCACCTAGAACCCAGCGGATTCTTCGGGTCACCCCCTGGAATGTCGCTGCGGCGATAGTATGGATTCTCTGCTTTTACCGTAATCGTAAACAGGCCCTCCGGTGTTAAATCCTCTGTCTTTCCCGTGCCGACACTGACCACGGTTTGGACTCTATTCTCACTAATAAAGGCAAGTTCATTATTACTCTTGTTAACAATTACAAATGGGTCACCTGGCAATGGGTTCGACCCCAATGGCCAAATTGGGGATAGGGAAAGTGCCATCAGGATTGACGAAAAGATTTTGATCATAATCATCCTCCTGCCGTTTTCCCCCTAGTTTGTACATTTTTCTGTCGTTCATGCACGTCGTTATAACATTTTTTCTAAGAATTCCTGTGCCCTTTTGCTCTTAGGATTCGTGAAAAATTCGTCTGGGGCGGTATCCTCGACAAGTACTCCGCCGTCAAGAAACAGAACACGGTCCGCGACTTCTCTGGCAAAGCCCATTTCATGGGTAACAATTGCCATTGTCATTCCTGTGTGGGCTAGGTATTTCATTACCTCGAGCACTTCCTTGACCATTTCCGGATCAAGTGCTGAGGTTGGCTCATCAAACAGCATTACCTCAGGCTGCATCGCTAACGCTCTTGCGATGGCCACACGCTGCTTTTGACCGCCGGATAATCTGGTTGGATATTCATTCGCTTTTTCCGATAAGCCTACTTTTTCAAGTAATTCAAAAGCGATTTTTTCCGCCTCCGCTTTTGCTAATCCTTTTACTTTAATCGGGGCATAGGTGAGATTTTGTAAAACCGTTTTGTGTGGGAATAGGTGAAAATGCTGAAACACCATTCCGACATTTTGGCGAATCTTCATGATATTGTTTTTTTTATCAGTAACATCTTGGTCCCCTACCCAGACCCTGCCGCCAGTCGGTTCTTCGAGCAGGTTCATGCAGCGTAAAAAGGTAGATTTTCCCGATCCTGACGGGCCAATGATGGCCACGACTTCACCGGAATGAATAGTCGTCGTAATGCCCTTTAACACTTCTAATTTCCCATAGCTCTTATGCAAATCTTCTACCTTAATCACTGCGTCTCATTCTCCTTTCAACCGCTTTTCCTAGGAAGGTCAAGGTGATAACCATTAAGTAATAGATTAAGCCGGCGATTAACAATGGTTCAAAATATGAGTAGTATTCTGCACCCACTTGATAGGAACGGCGCATAATGTCCAGAACCCCAATGGTGGTCACAATCGCAGACTCCTTCGTCAGAGTGATAAATTCGTTCATTAATGCAGGCAGAATGTTCTTAAGGGCCTGCGGCAAGATAATATCCCACATCATTTTTCGGTAAGGTACACCTAACGCCATTGCAGCTTCCTGCTGGCCCTTATCAACTGCGAGAATGCCGGCACGGATAATTTCGGAAATATAAGCTCCTGAATTTAGGGCAAAGGATAACACGGCCGCTGTGTACGCCTCTATCTGAAAGCCAAATATCTGCGGCGAACCAAAATAAATTAACATTAACTGTAAAACAAGCGGGGTCCCGCGAAAGATGGATGTATAAACATCGGCAATCCAGCCGAGTACTTTAAATTTGCTGATTTTAAATAATGAGAGAATAATTCCGAAGATAAACCCTAATATCCCTGCTAGAATAACAATTTTTAACGTAACAATTATTCCTTTTAAAATATAGGGCATGGAAGGAATGAATTGAGTAAAATCTAAGTTCATTCTGTGACTTTCCTTTCCTAGTAAAAATAGTAGAGACGCTTAGAAGAAAATACTTCTTCAAAAGCGTCTCCTAAATTTGAGGAATTATTCCTCGCCGCCGAACCATTTCACAATAAGTTTATCCAGTTCGCCGCTTTCCTTCATTTTCTTTAACTCTTTATTAAACTTTTCTGTTAAGTCGCTATTCTTTGGAAATGCAATGGCAGAACCTGTGTCTTCTGATTCATCATTATTGTAAATAAAGCCTTGAAGATCCTTTTCCTTTGCAAAATACCCTTTTGCTACTGTATCTTCGATAATCGCTGTATCAAATCGGCCTGCTTTAATTTCTTGAATTAAGTCAGGAACACGATTGCGATTTTCAATTTTAATATCTACTGTCTTCGCAATCTCTTTAGCTTGTCCTTCTTGAATGGAACCCAATTGGACCCCAACTGTTTTTCCTTTTAAATCCTCAAGTTTAGTAATCCCGCTGTCTTTATTTGAAACAATCATGAAACCGGCAGTATAATAAATATCACTGAAATCTACGTTTTTCTTTCTTTTTTCAGTTGGTGTCATGCCTGCTAAAACAAAGTCTGCTTGACCTGATTTAAGAGCCTGGATTAAACCGTTGAAGTCCATATCCTTAACTTCCAATTTATAACCAAGCTTGCTAGTGATCGCTTTTGCTAAATCTACATCAAACCCGATAATGTCATCGCTTTTCTTTGAATCAACATATTCAAATGGAGCATAGTCAGCAGAAGTTCCCATTACCAGAACTTTTTTACCTTCGCTCGCTTTGCTTGCCTTTTCCTCTGTACCGCATGCTGCCAGCATTCCAACTGTCAGCATCAATGATAAAGCTAAGATGATTGCTTTTTTCATGTTTGCTCTCCCCCTGAAGTATTTTATTAAAATAGTAGTTTGTGTAATTAATAATTATTCAACGTAATGAATTTTAACACATATAAATAATTATGCAAATATATTTTTAAAAATAAATAAATATTTTCCTAAAGTAATTTTTTCCATAGAAAAAGCCAACCTCATTTATAGAGATTGGCTTACCTGAATTAAATTTCTTCGCAATATTTATCGAATTCCTGCTGAAGCTTGGCAACCACTGTTGCTGGGTCAAAGCCTTCAATCTGATGTCTTTCAATCATGGAACAAATCTTTCCGTCCTTTAATAAGGCGAAGGAAGGAGAGGATGGCGGATAGCCTGTGAAATAGCTTCTTGCCTTTTCTGTCGCTTCTTTATCCTGACCGGCAAAAACCGTTACTAGATGATCTGGGCGCTTATCATAATGAACGGAGTAAGCTGCCGCTGGACGGGCAATACCGCCGGCGCAGCCGCAAACAGAATTAATCATGACTAGAGTTGTACCCTTTTGGTTTAAAGCCTCTTCAACCTCATCGGCTGTCTTAAGCTCTTGGTATCCGGCAGTGGAGATTTCCTGACGCGCCTGGCGGACAACATCATTCATAAAAATATTAAAATCCATGCTCATTGAATTCACTCCTTATGTCTTACATACCTACATCATAACAGTTAAAATATGTTTTTTTCAAATGATTATTCCTGATCTGAAAAAGAAAAGCTGCCGATGAATCGGCAGCTATTGATTAGAGTTTATAAATGTCTCATAAAGCTTTTCCACGGCTGTGGCCACAGTTACGTCCCCTGTGATGACTTCGTTTTCATACTTGGGAAGCAAATTCTTCACACCAGGGTGATGAAAGAAATGATAGTGAAGCTGATCAGTGATCATCGAATACAGCCATTCTCTGGATTGAAATTTTCTTCTTTCGTCGAAAACGCCTGAGGCTTTCACAGTGGTTTCGAAGGTTTGGATGACCTTCCAGATATCTGCGATTCCCTCGTCGGTTAAAGACGAACAGGTATAGGCTTTTGTTCCCCATCCCTTTGTGGCCGGCTGGAGAAAATGCAGGATACGGTTATATTCTTTTCTCGTTTTCTCGGCATTTTGCTTATTTGCCCCGTCCGCCTTGTGGACGATGAGGCAATCGGCCAGTTCCATAATGCCTTTTTTCATTCCCTGCAATTCGTCACCAGCACCGGTCAGGACAAGAAGCATGAAAAAGTCGACCATATCACGAATGATAACTTCACTTTGGCCTACACCGACCGTTTCTATTAATATGACATCAAAGCCAGCCGCTTCACAAATCAGCATTGCTTCCCTTGTTTTCCGGTGAACCCCGCCAAGCTTCCCCGCCGTTGGCGATGGACGAATAAATGCTTTTGGATTCCGGGCTAATTTTTCCATTCGTGTTTTATCACCCAGGATACTGCCACCGCTAATCTTTGAGCTAGGGTCAATTGCCAACACAGCAACTTTTAAGCCGAGTTCACATAGATAGGTTCCAAACGCCTCTATAAATGTGCTTTTTCCGGCCCCCGGCACCCCGGTAATGCCGATGCGAATCGACTTTCCGGAGTGCCCAAGCAGTTTTTGCAGGAGCGCTTGCGCTTTTTGAAAATGCTGTTCGGCATTGCTTTCCACAAGGGTAATCGCCCGGGCTAGCAGGCTTCGATCACCTTTTAAGACTCCTTCATACAATTCGTCTAGCGAGGGCTCAGTCGACCCGCGTTTCTGAAAACGGACATTTTTTTGAAAAGTGACTTCACCTGTAATCTGCTCCTGCCCTTTCCTAATGACAGTAGAAAATTTATCCGGCTCATCCGGGTTTGCCCATTCCGGTCTTTGTTCACCCGTCATCTAATTTGCCACTTCCTCGTAACCAAGCTGTCTATATATCTCCTTGATTACCTTTTGTGCAGCTACTGGAATAATTGTACCAGGACCAAAGATGGCAGCCGCACCATTGTCATATAAGAATTGATAATCCTGAGCGGGGATAACGCCGCCGACAACAACCAAAATATCCTCACGGCCGATTTTTTTCAATTCAGCAATAAGCTGTGGAAGGAGCGTCTTATGACCAGCAGCCAGTGAACTCATTCCGATCACGTGAACGTCATTTTCCACAGCTTGCAGGGCTGTTTCCTCCGGTGTTTGGAAGAGCGGGCCGATATCGACATCAAATCCAAGATCGGCAAATGCCGTGGAAATGACCTTCGCCCCGCGATCATGGCCGTCCTGCCCCATTTTCGCAATCAGAATCCGCGGACGTCTGCCTTCATTTTCTAGGAATTCCTCTGTCATTCTTTGGACTTCGGCAATTTCTTCCTCGTTTGTAAAAGAAGTGCTGTAGACGCCGCTGATGGAACGGATGATAGCTTTATGACGCCCCGCCGCTTTTTCTATCGCATCGGAAATTTCGCCTAGCGTCGCTCTTTCGCGTGCCGCCTTGACAGCAAGTTCTAATAGATTTCCTTCGCCAGAAGCAGCCGCATTGGCTAAAGTTATTAAAGCCTCTTGCACTTTCTGTGCATCCCGATTTGCTTTTAAGGAATTTAGTTTTTCGATTTGTTTTAAACGGACAGCTGTATTGTCAATGTCCAAAATATCAATTGGCTCTTCTTTTTCAAGCCGGTAGCGATTGACCCCAATAATCGTTTCTTTCGCAGAGTCGATTTGTGCCTGTCTCCTTGCGGCCGCCTCTTCAATTTTCATCTTTGGCAGCCCGGTTTCAATAGCCTTCGCCATTCCGCCGAGATTTTCAATCTCCTCGATATGTGTCCAAGCCCGCTTGATTAATTCATCGGTCAGTTTTTCCACATAGTAGGAGCCTGCCCACGGGTCGATAACCTTGGTTATGCCCGTTTCTTCTTGTAAAAATAACTGCGTATTACGAGCAATCCTTGCTGAAAAGTCTGTCGGCAGGGCAATCGCTTCATCCAACGCATTTGTGTGAAGAGATTGTGTGTGGCCCATTGCCGCCGCATGCGCTTCAATCAGCGTCCGGGTTACATTATTAAACGGATCCTGCTCGGTCAAACTCCATCCTGATGTTTGCGAATGGGTACGGAGTGCCATTGATTTTTCGTTTTTCGGATGGAAGGATTTCATCATTTTTGCCCAGATATATCTTGCAGCCCGCATTTTGGCCACTTCCATGAAGTAGTTCATACCGATGGCCCAGAAAAAGGACAGTCTTGGGGCAAATGAATCAATGTCGATTCCGGCTTTAAGTCCGGTTCTTACATACTCCAAGCCGTCCGCTAACGTATAAGCGAGTTCGATATCGGCAGGTGCTCCGGCCTCCTGCATATGATAGCCAGAAATACTAATGCTATTAAACTTAGGCATGTATTTGGACGTATATTCGAAGATATCGGCAATCATCTTCATCGACATTTCTGGCGGATAAATATACGTATTCCTGACCATGTACTCTTTTAGAATATCATTTTGAATCGTTCCGGACAGTTTTTCCTGGCTGACTCCCTGTTCTTCGGCCGTTACGATGTAAAAAGCCAGTACCGGAAGAACGGCGCCATTCATCGTCATGGAAACGGACATTTGATCGAGCGGAATCCCTTCAAAGAGGGTTTTCATATCGAGCACTGAATCAATTGCCACTCCAGCTTTGCCAACGTCACCAACTACCCTTGGATGGTCAGAGTCATAGCCGCGGTGAGTGGCCAGGTCAAATGCCACCGATAAGCCTTTTTGCCCCATCGCCAGATTGCGGCGGTAAAAGGCGTTACTCTCTTCGGCAGTGGAGAAGCCGGCATACTGCCTGACTGTCCAAGGACGGTTCACATACATGGTCGGATATGGTCCCCTTGTATATGGAGGAAGCCCCGGCAGGCTGCCGAGCTGTTCTGTCCCTTCTCGGTCTTCTTTTGTATAAATCGGTTTTAGCTTTATTTGCTCATTGGTTTCGAACAGTAAATCATCAAGAGAGGATGCAATCTCTCTATCGACTTTTTCCCGCCATGCTTCTTCCGTGATAAAATTCTGGTTCTCAAACAGTTTTGCGTTTTGAAAATCAGGCTTTTGTTTGTTCAAGAGAGTTCACCTCCATGTCAGATAGGATTTCATCGATGGTTTCACAGCAATTGCTTTTTACATGAATAAACTGCTTTACTCCCTCTTCGTACCACTGGGCCTGCAGTTCTTTTTCAGGAAGCCCAGCTAGAAGGAAGATTAGGTTTGGAAACTCAGATTTTAACGCTGTCAGCATTTCATGTCCGGTTTGTTCGTACTGTTCATTTGTTCCGCAAATGCAGACAAAGTTAGTTTTTAAGTCTACGATAAATTGTCTGGCATCCTCTATCGTGTGGACCAGCTTGCTTTCAGCAGGATGGATTCCTCCAGCTGCAAGGAAGCCCTTCATGAAATCAAGTCTTGGTTTATACTGCTTTAGTTCGCCAAGACATAGCATGCCGACTGAAGGTGCAGCACCTGTTTTTTCCTGTAATAGGTTTGCCTTGAAGCGAAGCTCCTCATATGGTCCTGCTAATCTGTGCTGAGGGATGGCCTCAAAGTCTTTGGTGGCTGCGGCAATTTTTATTGGTTGCTTTTGGCTAGGTACCGCTTCATCCAATTTTGCATAAACATTAGTCCCGACGATACTTTGCTTTCTTGTTTGAATATCGAGGTTCTTTTTTTCATAAACAGTAGCGATTTGCTGTTGAAGCCAGTTTGACTTTAATGTCTCCAAAATGCCTCCCGCAGCCTCAATTTCCTTGAAAAATTCCCATGCACTTTCCGCTAACTGATTGGTCAGCGTCTCCACATACCAAGAGCCGCCTGCGGGGTCAACCACCTTCTGCAAGTGTGCTTCTTCTTTTAAAATTAGCTGGATATTGCGGGCAATCCTCTCAGAGAAAGAAGTAGGCCCGGTCAATTCATTAAACGGATCCACATGCAAATATTGGGCGCCCCCTAAAACGGCGGCAAATGCCTCGTTGGCGGACCGAAGGATATTGACATGATGGTCAAAAACAGTTTTTGTAAAAGATGAGGTTGTGGCAGCAATCTGCATACCCCTTGCTTCCGCTTCGGCACCGTAAAGTTCCGCAATCCGCATCCAGAGTACGCGGGCTGCTCTAAGCTTGGAGAGTTCCATAAAAAAGTTGCTGCCGATGGAAAATTGGAAAATCATTTTTGATAGAGCTTTTTCAATGTTCATGCCATTATCAAGAAGCTCCTGTAAGTAATAGACTCCTGTGGCTGCAGCGATCCCGAGCTCTTGAACAGCGTTAGCTCCGCCATTATGGTACGGAGTGGTGTCAACAAGAACAGTACGTAAATCAGGAAACTTTCCATCTGCTTGCAGGATTTGACTTGTCCGTTCTTTAAGTAATTCCTCTTGGATTGATCCAACTTCTGCAAATAGGGAAACAGGGTCATTGCCTATGTAGCCTGTAAGGTTTGTTCCATCACTATACTGGCCGGCAAGATTTTTTAAAATGTCATTCTGTTCCCATCTGGCGTTGATAGCAAATGGGTATTTTTTCTCTAAACCCGCCAATAAATCTGGAAAACTATTGTTTTTCGAAACTTCAAAGGAAAGCGCAGTTTGTCCCTTTTCAATGGCCACTTGAAGCTTTTGTTTAAGTTCCTCGGGTGTTTGATAAGATATTTTCTGGGCAACTTTCCATTCGTCTGTTACATATCCTAATGGGGCAATTCCCCTTCTAAAATCAGATCCTCCAGGATAGTCAGGTACCTGTTGTTCGTCCTGCTCGGTATAAAGCGGTTTCAAAACAATGTCCTCATAGGTGGTACTTTGTAATAATTCAGCCTTTTTCCCTTTTAATGATTTCTCGGCCTGTTCCTTCCAATCATCTATTGTTTTTACAGGGAAAGACTGGTTACGTATATTTTCCAAACTCCTCATCCCCCTTCTGCATTTTATTGAACTAATATTCAATTAATTCTATTTTAGGGTACAACCTCGATTCAGGCAACCGTTATAATTGAGGGGATTTTGGTGTTTCCGTTTTTATTGGGAATTTTCCTGGCATATTAAGGGGTTTTGTACTTGATTTGGTTATGAAGGACATTTTCATGGTTTCCTCAGTGGATTTTGTCCTTCATTCACCTTATGAAGGACATTTTCATGCTTTCCTCAGTGGATTTTGTCCTTCATCCGCCTTATGAAGGACATTTTCATGCTTTCCTCAGTGGATTTTGTCCTTCATCCGCCTTATGAAGGACATTTTCATGCTTTCCTCAGTGGATTTTGTCCTTCATCCGCCTTATGAAGGACATTTTCATGCTTTCCTCAGTGGATTTTGTCCTTCATTCACCTTATGAAGGACTTTCCCCTTCTTAAGAACAATTTTGTCTTTAAGAACTAATCAAGCCGCCAATTAAAAAATCGGCGGCATTATCAGTATGATTATTAATAAATAGTTGTATTATCTTTAGACATATTTTCAATAATCCCTTTCACCCTAGCCAGGAACCGGCCGCAAACAAGCCCGTCAAGAACACGGTGATCTAAAGACATACAAAGATTAACCATATCACGAACAGCAATCATCCCGTTATTCATGACAACAGGGCGTTTCACAATCGATTCGACCTGTAGGATTGCGGCCTGCGGATAGTTGATGATGCCCATAGATTGAACAGAACCGAATGAGCCCGTATTGTTGACGGTAATCGTTCCACCTTGCATATCCTCCGAACGAAGCTTTCCGGACCGCACCTTCAAGGCAAGATCAGAGATTTCACGGGCAATACCTTTAATTGTTTTCTCATCGGCATTTTTGATGACAGGCACGAATAACGCGTCATCTGTGGCGACTGCAATCGAAATATTGATATCCTTCTTTTGAATAATCTTGTCGCCGGCCCACATCGAATTAATCTGCGGGAATTCTTTTAGAGCTTGAGAAACGGCTTTAACAAAGAAAGCAAAGAACGTTAGATTGAAGCCTTCTTTTTTCTTGAATTCATCTTTTATGGAATTGCGGTAGTCAACAAGGTTGGTGGCATCGACTTCCACCATTGTCCAGGCATGCGGTATTTCATGCTTGCTGCGCAGCATGTTCGTGGCAATCGCTTTGCGAACGCCAGTAACTGGAATTTCGATATCTCCCGCTAACACCGGAACCGATACGGCAGGTGCCGGCGCAATAGCTGCTGGAGCAGGCTGACTTGGAGCCGCTGCCTCCTGAACAGGCAGTTTACTAGCTGCTTGCACTGGTGCCTCCGCTTTTTGTCCTGCTGCTGGAATATTACCAGACTCAATGATTTGCAATAAATCCTTACGAGTTATCCTGCCCCCAGCACCGGTACCTAAAACCTGCGTTAAATCAATGCCATGCTCCTGAGACAACTTAAGAACAGCAGGCGAATACCTGGCCCGATTCCCCTGATCCACAGGAGTGGCAATTCCGTTCCCTCCAACCGGTTTTTGTTCAGGTGCGGAAACAGCTGCCTCCGGAGCAGGAGCGCCGCCTTCCGTTTCGATCGTACAGATAATCTCCCCAACAGCCATTGTATCGCCTTCTGCAGCAATGAGTTCCTTAATCACACCTGAAAAAGAAGAAGGAACTTCCGCGTTAACCTTATCTGTCATCACCTCTGCCAGAGGGTCGTATTTATTTACCTTATCTCCAACAGAGACTAACCATTTGCTGATCGTACCTTCCGTTACACTTTCGCCTAACTGCGGCATTTTAATTTGTTCAGTTGCCACTATTTCATCCTCCTAAAACTAAAACTCCGCAAGCTCGCGCATTGCTTTTTCGACCTTATCAGGATTCACCATAAAGAATTTTTCCATTGTTGGCGCATATGGCATTGCTGGAACATCCGGACCAGCTAACCTTTTTATCGGAGCGTCCAGTTCAAACAGGCAATGCTCGGCAATAATGGCGGCAACCTCACTCATAATGCTGCCTTCTTTATTGTCCTCTGTGACAAGCAGTACCTTGCCTGTTTTCGATGCTGCTTCGATAATCGCTTCTTTATCTAGCGGATAAACAGTACGCAAATCCAAAATATGCGCAGATATGCCATCTTTGGCTAATTTCTCTGCCGCTTGCAGGGCAAAATGCACGCAAAGCCCGTAAGTGATAACGGTGATGTCCTCTCCTTCACGCTTTACATCTGCTTTACCAATTGGCAGGGTATAATCTTCGGTAGGCACTTCACCTTTAATTAAGCGGTAGGCCCGTTTATGCTCGAAAAATAACACCGGGTCATTATCGCGAATGGCAGCTTTTAAAAGTCCCTTTACATCATATGGGGTGGATGGCATCACAATTTTTAAGCCTGGCTGATTTGCAAATACGGCCTCAACTGATTGTGAATGATACAAAGCTCCATGAACGCCGCCGCCATATGGGGCGCGGATCACAATCGGACAGCTCCAATCGTTATTAGAACGATAGCGGATCTTTGCCGCCTCGGAAATAATTTGGTTTACTGCGGGCATAATAAAATCAGCGAACTGCATTTCCGCAATTGGCCGCATTCCGTACATGGCGGCCCCGATTCCGACACCAGCTATCGCTGATTCCGCCAGCGGCGTATCAATTACGCGCTCTTCACCAAATTGTTCATACAGTCCTTGTGTAGCCTTAAAAACGCCGCCTTTTCGCCCCACATCTTCACCAAGAACAAAAACTCGTGAGTCTCTCTCCATTTCCTCGCGAATAGCCATAGTAACTGCATCAATATATGAAATAACTGCCATATTTCCTCCCCCTAACGATCCCCGTATACATATTTCAATGCATCCTCTGGCGCTGCATAAGGCGCATTTTCTGCATAGTCAGTGGCTTCATTGACGATTTGCATGACGCGGTCATTGATTTCCTGCTCCAATACATCATTCAACACGCCGGTTTCCTTCAGATATGCACCAAAGGTGATGATTGGATCCTGCGATTTTGCCTTTGCTACCTCATCAGGCGCCCGGTATGAGCGGTCATCATCGTCAGAAGAATGCGGAGTTAAACGATAAGAAACAGTTTCAACTAAAGTCGGGCCCTCGCCGCGGCGCCCGCGCTCGGCCGCTTCCTTAACAACTTTATAAACCTCTAACGGGTCATTGCCGTCTACTGTATAGCCGGGCATGCCATAACCGATGGCACGGTCAGAAACCTTCTCACACCCCAATTGTTTTTCAATTGGCACAGATATCGCATATTTATTATTTTCACACATTAAAATAACCGGGAGTTTATGAACACCAGCAAAGTTGGCACCCTCATGGAAATCCCCCTGATTCGAGGATCCTTCCCCGAACGTAACAAAGGAAACAAAGTCCTTCTTCTCCATTTTACCAGCAAGAGAAATCCCCACCGCATGAGGAACTTGCGTAGTTACCGGCGATGAACCGGTGACGATCCGATTCTTCTTTTGCCCAAAATGTCCCGGCATCTGCCGTCCTCCGGAGTTAGGGTCCTCTGCTTTGGCGAAACCTGACAGCATCAACTCTTTTGGCGTCATCCCAAACGTTAATACAACACCCATATCACGGTAATAGGGCAATACATAGTCTTTTTCCCGGTCTAGGGCAAAGGCAGCACCTACCTGTGCAGCCTCCTGCCCTTGGCAGGATATTACAAATGGTATTTTACCTGCACGGTTCAACAGCCACATCCGCTCATCGATACGGCGGGCCAAAAGCATCGTTTCAAACATTTCCAGCACTTTTTCATCGCTTAAGCCTAAAGCTTCATGACGCTTTTCCACCATTAACTTCATTCCTCCCGTTTGTTCGCTTTAAATCATTTCTCTTCCAAAAACCTATCCATGTATGGCCTTCCCATCAACAGCCAATGCCGCCTCGCCAATTGCTTCCGAAAGGGTTGGATGAGGATGGATGGTGTGGGCAATTTCCCATGGTACAGCATCTAGCACCATCGCAAGGCCGGCTTCCGAAATCATATCAGTAACATGAGGACCAATCATATGCACCCCTAAAATATCATCGGTCTCCTCATCGGCAATAATTTTAACAAATCCATCTGCTTCACCGAATACAAGGGCTTTCCCAATTGCTCGGAAAGAAAATTTCCCCACCTTTACTTTATGCCCATTTTCCTTTGCTTGATTCTCGGTAATGCCGACACTGGAAACCTCCGGACTGCTGTAAATGCATCTGGAAACTAGGTCATAATTAAGCGGTGACGTTTTTTCAGCAGCAATATGCTCGACAGCAATAATCCCTTCATGCGAGGCAACATGGGCAAGCTGCAGCCCGCCTATCACATCACCAATGGCATATATATGGGATTCTTTTGTTTGGAAAACCTCATTCGTTACAATAAAACCTTTTTCAATTTGAATCTCTGTATTATCAAGTCCAATGCCCTCTGTATTGGACTGCCGCCCTACCGAAACAAGCAGCTTTTCCGCTTTGAACTCTTTCACTGAACCCTTTACTTCTGCCGAGATGGCCACTCCATTATCTTTCACCAATGTTTCAGGAAGAACTTTTGCGCTTGTAATAATATTAATCTTCCGCTTCTTCATCAAACGCTGCATTTCTTTCGAAATCTCGTGATCCTCCGTCGGTATGATTCGGTCCGCGTACTCAAGAACCGTCACCTCTACACCAAAATCGGAAAGCATCGAGGCCCACTCAATTCCAATTACTCCACCGCCTACAATAATGATCGAGCTGGGAAGGGCTTCAAGCTGAAGGGCTTCATCAGAGGACATGACGTATTCGCCGTCAATGTCAAGACCTGGCAATGTCCGGGGTCTTGACCCGGTCGCGATAATGACATTCTTCGGTATGAGCATTTCATTTTCAGAACCATTGTTCATTTCAACGGAAATGGTCCCTGGCATCGGCGAAAAAATCGAAGGTCCCAATATCCGGCCAATTCCTTCAAAAACATCGATTTTCCCCTGCTTCATTAGATGCTGGACACCTTTATGCAACTGGTCAATAATTTTGTTTTTTCGTTCTTGAACCTTGCCAAAATTAACCGAAACATCTCCAGTGATCACACCGAATTCATCGCTACGCTTTGCCGTTGCAAACACTTCCGCACTTCTGAGCAGTGCCTTACTTGGAATACAGCCTTTATGAAGACAGGTACCTCCAAGTTTGCCTTTTTCAACAATTGCTGTTTTCAAACCAAGCTGTGAGGCGCGGATCGCCGCTACATAGCCGCCGGTCCCTCCGCCAAGTATGACCAAATCATATTCTTGTGCCATTTGGTTCCCTCCCAAATTCCCCTAAATTTTCACTGTTTTAAATTTCCCTGGGTAATCCTTAACCTCTTCTTCTCCGAGTAAGACACGAAGTGCCCCTTCTGCTAACGCCTGCAGCTCATTTTCACCCGGGTGGACAATTACGTCTGCAATCCAGTTTATCCGATCAATAATTGATTTAACAAATTCTTTACCATATGCCAAGCCGCCTGTTAAACAAATAGCATCTACTTTTCCGGACAGAACAGCGCTGGCAGAGCCAATTTCTTTTGCCACCTGGTACGCCATTGCCTCATAGATTAGCTTTGCCTCCTGATCTCCAACCGCGATTCGTTGCTCAACCTGCAGTGCATCATTTGTACCAAGGTACCCGACAAGCCCGCCTTGGCCGACCAGCTTTTTCATAATTTCTTCCCTGAAATATTCACCTGAATAGCATAAAGCTACTAAATCACCAGCCGGAACCGTTCCGGCACGCTCCGGACTGAAGGGACCATCGCCATTGAGGCCATTATTGACATCGACGACCCTGCCCTGTTTATGTACTCCGATGGTAATTCCGCCCCCCATATGGGTAACAATCAAATTTAATTCGCTGTATTTTTTTCCAAGCTCTTTGGCAGCCCGTCTGGCGACAGCTTTTTGATTTAACGCATGAAAAATGCTTTTTCTTTCGATTAATGAAAAGCCTGAGATTCTGGCGATGGGGTCAAGCTCATCGACAACAACCGGGTCTACAATATATGAAGGAATATTAAGTCCCAAACCGATTTCAAAGGCAATGATACCGCCGAGATTAGATGCATGCTGACCTGAATAACCTTTCTTAAGGTCTTCTAGCATTTGGCTGTTAACTGCATATGTTCCGCCCTCGATTGGACGCAGCAAGCCGCCACGCCCACAGACAGCGTTTAATTTCGAAAGATTGATTCCTGCATGATCCAGTGTCTCCAAAATCATATTCTTTCTGAATTCATACTGGTCAATAATATTAGCAAAAGTATTAAGAATCTCTATGTCATGTCGAAGGTTTTTTTCAAAAATGGAAATTTCATTATCGAATATTCCAATTTTTGTGGAGGTGGAACCGGGGTTTATGACGAGAATTCGATATTCTTTATTTGGCAACGGATAAACCTCCAATTTACTTCTGAAACACTTGGCTTTCGAATATTAAAGGCAAAGACGCTGAATTTTCCCATTCAGCGCTTTTCCAAAGTATTTCAGTTGTTTCTATCTAGTTCTTCTTCTGCTTAAAATATTGTGGCCATTTTGCAGGAATTGGCTTCTGGAATTGCGCATTCTCTCAATCCGTTCCTCTGCCATGCGGTCTGCCGCCACGTAGGTTGGAATGCCATCCCGCTTAGAAATTTCAATCACTTTTTCAATGCTGTTGTAGATGGTTTCTACTTTTTTCATAGCGCGCTCATAGTTATAGCCATATAATTCATCCGCAACATTGATGACTCCGCCCGCATTTATGACGTAATCAGGTGCATATACGATTCCCATTTCATGAATGAGGTCACCATGACGGGTTTCTTTTAATTGGTTATTAGCAGAACCAGCAATTACTTTTGCTTTCAATTGTGGGATCGTATCGTCATTAACCGTTGCACCTAGAGCACATGGAGCATAAATATCACACTCTACTCTATAGATTTCATTTGGGTCCACTGCACGGGCGCCAAATTCTTCTACTGCACGGTTAACGGCTTCCCTATTTATATCTGTAACGATTAACTGGGCACCTTCTTCATGTAAATGACGGCAAAGACTATAAGCTACATTTCCAACCCCTTGGATTGCGACTACCTTTCCTTCAAGGGAATCAGAACCAAATGCCGCCTTCGCTGCGGCTTTCATTCCACGGTATACACCGTATGCCGTTACCGGAGAAGGATTTCCTGATGAACCGAATGCGGGAGAAATACCAGTAACATAGTCAGTTTCTTCATGAATCAAGTCCATGTCCGCAACAGTTGTTCCAACGTCTTCCGCTGTAATATAGCGTCCATTTAAGCCTTGAACATATCGACCGAAAGCACGGAACATTTCTTCGTTTTTATCCTTGCGCGGATCGCCGATGATAACCGTTTTACCGCCGCCAAGATTTAATCCTGCTGCCGCATTTTTGTATGTCATCCCTTTAGCCAGTCTTAACGCATCTTCGATTGCCGCTTCTTCTGATTCATATGTCCACATCCGTGTACCGCCAAGTGCCGGTCCCAAGGTTGTATCATGAATGGCGATAATCGCTTTTAATCCGGATTGTTTATCTTGGCAGAACACTACCTGCTCATAATCATATTGCTCTAGGTACTTAAAAATTTCCATGTTAATTCCTCCTCTGAAAAATAAGCGTACTAGTACTATACAGAACACAATGCCAATGCCAGCGAATATAGCTTGCTCTCAGCCGAATCGGCTCTTGAAGTCAAGACGATCGGTGCTTTTGCTCCTGAGATGACGGCACCCACTTTGGCATTTGCAAAATAAATTAATGATTTATATAAGGCATTTCCAACTTCAATCGCAGGTACTAATAGAATGTCAGCTTCCCCTGCAACCTCGCTCTGAATCCCTTTGTGCTCGGCAGCAAGCGCCGAGATGGCGTTATCCAATGCAAGCGGGCCATCAATAAGGCAGCCTTTTATTTGTCCCCTTCTGTTCATCATGGTTAACGCAGCAGCATCCAGGGTTGCCTGCATGGCAGGGTTTACTTCTTCGACAGCCGCAATCGGCGCGATCTTTGGGGTTTCAATCCCAATAGCCTTTGCCAAAGAGACGGCATTGTTGGTGATTTGAACCTTTTGCTGTAAATCCGGAGCAATATTCATAGCTGCGTCCGTTACGATAATAAAGCGTTCAAATCCTGGTACTTCGAATACTGCCGTGTGGGATAGTACATTCCCTGTCCGTAAGCCAAATTCCTTATTTAAAACAGATTTTAAAATAATATTAGTAGGAAGATTCCCCTTCATTAACACATGAGCCTCTTTGCTTGAGACAGCTTTAACAGCGAAATCTGCCGCTTCGGCTAATGAGGCAGTATGGATAATCGTAAGACGATTCTCGCTATTTGCATCTATCCCTTTCAATTGAAGGATGGGTTTGATTTTTTCTTGATCACCAAATAGTAAAAAATGAGCCAGGTTACGATTTAGCGCATCAAGGACTGCTTCAATCACTTCCTCGTCTTCTGCAGCCGCGACTGCAACTGTTTTAGCATCATTTTGGGTTGCTTTGTCAATCAATGTTTCAAGCAGCAAGCTATCATCAACCCTTTCACCTTTCCTGCAACTCCATATATTTAACTTGCAATAATCATGCCAAAGTTCCTTTTATGAAAACGCTTTATTTTACAGATTGCAAACATGCAATAAATTTCACACCTTGAAGTTTATTGCATGCTATTATTTTCAAGATTGTATTTTTCCAGCTTATAATATAAGTTTCTCACCGAAAGTCCAAGGGCTTTGGCGGTTTGTGTTTTATTTCCGTTGAGGCGGGCCAATGTTTGCTGGATAATCTTTGCCTCATGCTTTTCTATCATTTCTGATAATGTGCCCTCTAAAGAGATTGAATCCTGTATCTGATCATCGGAATGATCATTATGTAGCTTATTACTTGTTAGTTGCGGCAAATGAGGGACATCAATGAGCGTTTCGGAATAGTTCATAAAAATAATCGCTCTGCCAAGTATATTCTCCAGTTCTCTGACATTCCCTGGCCAGTCATATTCCATCAAAAAATGTAAAGCAGCCTGCGTAATCCCTTCTACGTTCCGGCCGTAGTCACGGTTAATTTTTTGAATCAGCCGTTCTGATAACGAGGGGATCTCCTCTTTCCGTTTTCTCAATGGGGGAATGTGGATAGGCATACGATTCAAACGATAGTATAAGTCTTCCCTAAAGCTTCCCTTCGCAATACCCTTTTCTAAATTGACATTAGTAGCTGCAATGATTCGTACATTGATAGTCATTGGTTTAGTTCCACCTACACGGATAATTTCATTTTCCTGCAGAACTCGAAGGAGCTTCGCCTGGGTATTTGCGGACAGCTCGCCTATTTCATCAAGAAAAATACTTCCGTTATTAGCTTCCTCAAACAGCCCTCGCTTTCCTCCCCTTATCGCTCCTGAAAACGCCCCCTCTTCATAGCCAAACAGTTCACTTTCAAGCAGCGATTCGGATATAGCTGCACAATTCACTCGGATAAACTTGTTATATTTTCGGTCGCTCGCATTATGGATCGCATGGGCAAACAATTCTTTACCTGTACCTGATTCACCGCGCAGAAGAACTGTCGCCGGGGTTTTTGCTCCCAATTTGGCCTGCTCAATGGCAAGCATCATTTCATCCGATTTTCCGATAATATCCTCAAATGTATATTTTGCTTCAAGCTTACGAATTAACTGTCTGGCCCTGTTTAATTCCCTGCTTAGCGATTTCATTTCTGACATATCATGAATGACCCCAACGCTGCCTTTCAATTTCCCGGTTACGATGATTGGCGCCACATTAACGATGACTTCCCGTTTGTGCGGTCCTACCCGCATTGGTACACCTCTCACAGCCCTTCTAGTTTGCAGCACCTTCATGTGCATACTTTCACCTTCGGAAATATCAGCTGTTGCAGGTTTTCCGATTACTTCCTCCTTCGTGAGCCCTGTTAATCTTGTATAGGCGGGATTAATAAGGATTCCCCGGCCCTCTTCATCCACGACTGAAATGGCATCGTCACTAGAATGAATAATCGCTTGGAGCATTGTCTGAATCTCTTTTAAATCGGTGATTTCCTCAGCAAGCTTTACCACTTCGGTTATATCCTTAAAAACGGCAAGAGCACCGATTAAAGTTCCATTCTCCTCAACAATAGGAATCCTAGTTGTGATAATCTTGCGGCCATTCCCCAAGACCATTTCCTGATTTGTTTCGATTCTTCTAGTTTGCAAAATAATCGGCAGCCGGCTATGAGGAATGATCTCTGTGACATATTGACCGATTGTCTCCTCTTTGTCTACCCCCATCATTTCTTCGGCTCTTCGATTAAAAAGAAAGATATATCCTTGATGGTCAATAACCACCATTCCATCATTGGTCGAATTAAAAATAAGCTCCTGAAGATAGGATTCATATTGATGCTTTTCAATTAACTCTTCTTTTTCTTCCATTAATTTAGAGACAAGAAAGGCGACACTACCTAGGATTAAAATCGTTTTTTGATTTTTTTCGTTTCGTAATTTTTGAAAAACATGTTCATCGCCTGTTACTTCAATGATGATGTCAAGGTTTTCGGTTAAAAAGGGTTGCCAATCCGTTCCGGTTTTAATTCCTTCCTTTTGGGCTAAAAGGATACCGGGGGCATCTAAGTTCCGGTCAATTACGACAGAGACGTTAAGCACTTCCGATTCTTTTAAAATTTTTAAAATGGCACTTCCGCCTTTTCCGGCCCCGACTATCATGATATTTTGCATAAAATCCGCCCCTATGTATAAAAGTACGCAAAATTTTTCTATTCTAGATTGTTTATTATGCAATTTTTTTCAGATTAATTGTAAACCGTAACCCGCATCTTGACAAATTAAAACCATGTACTATTATTTTTATGTGATATGCTTAAATAAAAAGCGGAAGGATATTTTTATGAAGCGGATTATTGCCCTCATCATTTTAGTCATCCCTGGATTTTTGGCAGCGGTTGGAATTAAATTAATGCGTGATATGACCTTTGGGGTTCTGCAAGCACCATTTCCGAAATTATGGCTTCAATTTATCGTCGGATTACTCTTACTTTTAGGCGGTTTAGGATTTGTAGCCGGATTTATCCTTTATCGCGACCGTAAAAGAAATAAGGTACAGGCTCGATTTAAGGAAACGAGGACCAAAAAATAAAAGAGGCCGTGGTCACGGTCTCTTTTCATATTGTTTTCGAACCTTTCTGGCCTTAACCGGGTTATCTGTGATAATTGCGGTACAATTCACATTAAACAGGCGATGCATATCCGCTTCGCGATTAACCGTATACGGCCGTACAGCGATACCATTTTCCATTGTCGTTTTGACAATTTGGTCTGGTATCGTGGAATGCTTTGGATGAATCCCACTTGCCTTTATTGATTGCGAATAAACCCACGGCATGTATATGCTTTCGATAAAAAGCGGTGCTGTTTCAATTTCCGGCGCTAAACGATAACTGTTAACAATGCTATAATGATTGAAAGAAGAAATGATAATCCGATCCGACAGATTATATTTACTTACCATTTCTATCACCTTTTGTTCCATTCCTTCATATGGAATGAGACCATTTTTAAACTCAATATTGCATAAGAGCTTGTTTGTTTTCATCCATTCCAGAACTTCTTCCAGAGCTGGAATTGGTTCTTTTTTAAACCCCTTGTTATTGGCGTTAAATTTCCTGATTTCTCTGTATGAAAAGTCTTTCACAAAGCCATTCCCGTTTGTAGTCCGATCAATTTTTTCATCATGAATGACAACGATTTCGCCATCATTTGTTAATTGGACATCAAGCTCTAACCCGTCGGCACCCGCTTTTTCTGCTGCTATAAAAGAACTCATCGTATTTTCAGCATAAGATGAGGAAAAACCGCGGTGAGCAAATATTTGTGTCATTTTTTCACTTCCTTAAACTAGATTGGAGGGTCTTGTATGAAACCTTTACAAATAACACCTGAAACTGCAGTCAAACTGGCCGAAAAACTAAAAGTTCCACTAGAACAGATTATGCATATGCCACAGCATATTCTCATTCAAAAATTAATGGAATTGGAAAAAGAAAATACAAAGTAAACGAAAACTCGCCGATTGGCAAGTCCGATAGGACGAAGAAAGAGGCGTAGTTGAATTTATGCTTTCCTATTAGCTAAAAAATTGCACAATAAAAAGCCTCAAACCTATGAGGCTTTTTTATTATTATTCCTTTCAAGAGGCCTTATGCTCCAAACGAAGCTTGTCAGCCACCATCGCGATGAATTCCGAATTGGTCGGCTTTGCTTTAGACATGCTGACGGTATAGCCAAATAGGGATGAAATGGAATCGATATTTCCGCGGCTCCACGCTACTTCAATGGCATGGCGGATGGCCCGTTCCACGCGGCTAGCGGTTGTATTATATTTTTTGGCAATATCAGGATATAACACTTTTGTAATCGAGCCGAGCAGTTCAATATCATTAAATACCATCGCAATGGCTTCGCGCAAATATAAGTACCCTTTAATGTGAGCAGGTACACCAATTTCATGGATAATGCTTGTAATGCTGGCATCGAGATTCTTGGGTTTTGCATCTGACTGTGTTCGATAGGTGGAGGCGGAAACCTTCCGTGCGGAGAATGAGCTTCTGCTGCCGCTGACCTGACGAATGTGGCTGCCTAAATTCTCCATATCAAAAGGCTTTAGGATAAAATAGGAGGCACCAAGCTCCACGGCTTTTTTCGTAACATCTTCCTGGCCAAAAGCTGTTAACATAATGACATTTGGCAATACTCCCTTTTTCAACTCGCGAAGGCGCTCCAGTACTGCCAACCCGTCAAGATGAGGCATGATAATATCAAGAACAAGTACATCTGGGTCAATCGTGTTTAACATATCCAGGCATTCCTGGCCATTATGGGCAACCCCTGCCACTTCCATGTCATCTTGAGAAGAAATGTAATCCTCCAATAACCCTACAAGTTCTCTATTGTCATCAACGACACATACTTTTATCTTCTTCAACTCCGGTTCCTCCTCAACTAATCACAATTCTCTATTTTGTAAATGTCAAAAATCCTCTAATTCTATTCTAAATTAGAAATTCGACAATGCAACAAAAAATCCTCTCATTTTTTTAATATTTCTTAAAATAGTGATAAAATCTTAGCTTTTCTTAATTTTTCTCGTTAATTCGACGAAAAACGCTATTTTTCCAAATTATAACTAAATTTTGTCGAAAAATCTATACCAAAGAAAAAGCAAAATAGGTAAATTATCCTATTTTGCTTATCATTTAACTTGCTTTATTTTTCGGCATTTCGTATATGTTAATTCCGGCTTCATTTAACATCCATTCAATGTGTACCCCGTAACCGGAGGTCGGATCATTCACAAACACATGGGTGACAGCGCCGATTAATTTTCCATCTTGAATTATTGGGCTGCCGCTCATCCCTTGGACGATTCCACCTGTTTTTTCAAGCAGTTTCGGGTCGGTCACTTTGATGACCATGCCTTTTGTCGCCGGAAACTTTTGCGGAATTGTACTAACAATTTCTACGTTAAATTCTTCTACTTTATCATCATTGACCACTGTCAAAATCTTAGCTGGGCCTTCTTTTACTTGGTGGGATAAGGCAATTGGCAGTGGTTTATCTAATACTCCGTTTTTTAATTCTTTGTTCAATTCACCAAAAATTCCAAAAGGACTATTCTTTTTAATATTTCCTACAATTTCACGATCTGATGAGAAACGGGCCAGTTTTTCACCGGGGTCACCGTTGCTTCCCTTTTCAATGGAAGTCACCGTAGAGCGGACAATTTGTCCATCTTCTACGACAATTGGCTGCTTTGTATCCATATCCGAGATAACATGACCAAGCGCACCATATTTCTTTGATTGCGGGTGAATAAATGTCATCGTTCCGATGCCCGCTGCCGAATCCCTAATATACAAACCAAGTTTATAGCTGTTTTCTCCTTTATCCTTCAAAGGAGTCAATTTTGTTGTAAATTTACCGCTTTCACGGCTGATTGCCATTTCAAGCGGTTTTCCATCCTGCCCAGCACTTTGAACGAATGGCGCGACATCAGCCATTTTTTCAATCTTATTTCCATTAATTTCTGTAATGATATCGCCAACTTTTATTCCTGCAATTTCGCCTGGAGATTTCTTTCCGTTTTCAGTATTGACTTGGTGGTGACCAACCACTAATACGCCAACTGTATTTAATTTTACACCAATCGACTGTCCGCCAGGAATCACTCGAAAATCCTTTAAGACATTTACATCGACCTTTTTAATGGGGATACCTGCAAACTCTAATAACATTTCGTTCTTACCGTTTTCCGATGCTTTTACAGCGACTGAATGGCTTTCCTGATCAAGTGTGATATTAGAATTGGGTGTTTGGACCGAAGCTGAAACAAATGCAGCCTTTTTAAAGCTAAAATCCTGCCCCTCAAAAAGGGTAATATCCTTCGGAACACTTAAATACTCACGCATAGGCTGAAAAAAAATAAGGCTGAATAATGAAACAAGGAGAATTCCACCAATTATTTTTCTAACGATTTCTAATTTCAAATCTTTTCACTCTCCTCGCTTCTTTTTCTGCTGTTGAAATGGCTACATCTTTAATTTTGCCTCCTTGACAATCATTTATAACTTTGTTCTATATAAAAAAGCTACCCAAGTTGGATAGCATTTCAAATTTTTTTATTTTCTTCTGCCATTTGCAATAATTCTTTCGCATGTTGCTTCGTTAACTCCGTAATTTCGGTCCCCGAAATCATGCGGCCAACCTCTTTTATTTTTTCTTGTTCATTTAGTGGCTTAACCGAGGTCGTCGTTCTTCCACCTTTTATCAGTTTCGATATATATAGGTGAGTATCCGCCATCGCTGCAACCTGCGGCAGGTGAGAAATACATAAAACCTGTGAATTTACTGATACTTTATAAATCTTTTCAGCAATCGCTTGGGCAACCCTTCCGCTTACACCCGTATCAACTTCATCAAAGATAATCGAAGTAACTCCCTGATGTTTGGAAAAAATACTTTTTAACGCCAGCATGATACGTGATAGTTCCCCGCCGGATGCCACTTTTGACAATGGCTTTAGCGGTTCGCCAGGGTTGGTGGAAATATAAAACTGAACATGGTCTATTCCTGTTTTTGAAAAATGCTGGGACTCTGTTTCGATTCGTATTTCAAAAACAGTTTTTTCCATATACAATTCCTTTAGCTCTGTATGTATAAGACCGGTGAGGTTCTTAGCCCACTTTTGCCTAAGGGCAGATAATTCCCTTGCCTCAAGAATTAAATCCTTATTGATGGAGGCCAATTCTTTTTCCAATTCACTGATATGCGTTTCTTTATTTTGCAGTGTTTCAATTTCTTCTTCTATTTTTGCCGCATATTCTAATATTTCCTTAATGCTTCTGCCGTATTTTCGTTTTAATTGGTTGATTTCATTCAGGCGGTCTTCGATTTCATGTAATCTTTGCGGATCAAATTCCATGTCATCCATTTCATTTCTTAAGGAACGGGCCGCATCTTCCAGCTGATAATAGCAATTGGACACTAGTTCATATAATTCTTTATAGCTGCTATCAAGGGAACCGGCATCCTCGAGATGGCCCATGGCCATGCCAATCCAGTCCAGTCCTTTTTGCTCGCCATTTAATGCGGAATAACTTAATTGAAAAGCCTCATAGACCTTCTCAAAATTCGCCAATTTCCTTTTTTCCTCAGCTAATTCTTCATCTTCATGGAGCTTTAAATCGGCTTTTTGAATTTCGTTTAACTGAAAAAGAATCAAATCTAGACGATGGGCCATCTGCTGGTCGTTTTCACTTAACGCTTTAAGTTTCTGGCGCGACTTCTCAAAGCGTGCAAAAACCTCCTGATACTCTTCTAAAGAAGCTGCGATTTCTTCGGCGCCAAATTGGTCGAGAAGCGGAAGATGCCTTGTTTCATCCATCAGTTCCTGATGTTCATGCTGGCCATGGATATCAACAAGAGCGGAACCGATTTCCCTTAGTGTTGAAATGGTTACGAGCTTCCCGTTTACACGGCAGACGCTTTTGCCGGAGCGGGAAATATCCCGCCGCAATATGACCATACCTTCCTCTATATCAATGCCAAATTCAAGAGCCTTTAAGTAGACCGGGTGCTGAGGTTCGTCAATTTGAAACAAACCTTCAATTTCTGCCTTATCTTCGCCATGTCTGACAAATTCAGCCGACCCTCTACCTCCAGCTAGCAAATGAATGGCATCAATAATAATCGATTTTCCCGCGCCCGTTTCCCCCGTTAAAACAGTTAAACCTTTTTCAAAAGAAATCGTTAAGGCTTCGATAATCGCGAAATTTTTTATCGATAGTTCTGACAACAAGAGACTCTCCCCCAAATTAAAGCATATCTAAGAACCGCTTTGTAATAACTTCTGTATCCTCCGGTGTCCGGCAAATAATCAGCATCGTATCGTCACCGCAGATGGTTCCAAGAATTTCATCCCAATCAAGGTGATCAATCAGCGCGCCAATTGCCATTGCGTTGCCGGGAAGACACTTCATCACGAGCATATGGCCTGCCGAATCAATACGGACAAAGGCATCCATTAAAGCACGTTTCAATTTTTGCTGCGGATTAAACCTTTGGTCTGCAGGCAGGCTGTATTTATAACGTCCGTCACTTAACGGAACTTTAACCAAATGCAATTCTTTTATGTCACGAGATACTGTCGCCTGAGTTACGTTATAACCGGCACTTCTTAGTTCCTCGACTAACTCATCCTGAGTTTCAATATCATTTCCCGCAATAATTTCTCTTATTTTAATGTGACGTTGGCCTTTATTCATTCTTCCACTCCTGTTTAAATACAAAATGAGCACTTCTACTCATATGTTAGCCCATTTTTGAAAACTTGTACATTTTTTCTTAATAAAAATACACTAATATGCAAAAATCAAACGAAAAAGGATAGGCATTCGCCCATCCTTTTATTGTTGTTTTGTATGAAATTCTTTATGTGCTTCTTTGACTATTGTCTCAGGTTCTGCAGGCAGGGAGTTAATGCCTGCACCCCGTTCACCTTCCCATTTAAGGTGAAGAAGAAATTCAATGTTTCCATCCCCGCCAGTAATCGGAGAGAAGGATAGATTGGCTGCCGTATAGCCTTGAGTTATCGAAAAATTAATAATTTTGTCAATAACTTGCAAATGGACTTTTTCATCACGTACGATTCCTTTTTTGCCTACCTGTTCACGGCCCGCCTCAAACTGAGGTTTAATTAACGCAATAATGTCGCTGTCCGGAACTAAAAGTGTTTTCAATACAGGCAAAATTAAGGTTAGAGATATAAAAGATACGTCGATTACGGCAAAATTGGGCATTTCCCCGCTTAAATCAGCAGGTGTGACATAGCGGAAATTCGTTCTTTCCATCACTACCACCCGCTCATCTTGACGCAGCTTCCACGCCAACTGATTATAACCGACATCCAAGGCATATGACTTCTTGGCGCCATTTTGCAGTGCACAATCAGTAAATCCCCCAGTTGATGCACCGATATCGATCAGAACCTTATCCGTGACACTTACATCAAAAACCTTGAGGGCTTTTTCAAGCTTCAGCCCGCCTCGGCTAACATATGGGAGCACATTTCCCTTTACGCTTAGTGAAATATCAATTTTTACTTTTTCACCCGGCTTATCAAGCCTCTCTTCATTTCCATAAACGAGCCCTGCCATAATGGCCCGTTTGGCTTTTTCACGGGTTTCAAATAAACCTTTTTCCACCAATAATACATCTAAACGCTCTTTATTTTTCATTGTTTATGCCCTTTGTTGTTTTTTCCTGGCCAAAATGGAAACCCGTTTCACAGCTTCTTCAGTTGTTAACCCAATTTCTTCAAGAAGGGAGCCGACATCCCCATGTTCAATAAATTGGTCAGGGATGCCCATTCTGTCAATTTGCGAATAATAAAATCCCTTATCGTGTGCATATTCAAGAACAGCGCTGCCAAACCCGCCCTGTAAAATCGCCTCTTCAATGGTGAGAATAGGGATATTTTCGTGCAAGATGCCGCTTAGCATTTTTTCATCCATTGGTTTAATGAAACGAGCATTAACTACTTTAACTGAAATTCCTTGCTTTCCAAGAATTTCAGCCGCTTCCATGGCCATTGGAACAGTCGTGCCAAAAGTCAAAATAGCAGCATCATCGCCCTCTTTTAAAACCTCCCAGGACCCGATCGGAAGGCTCCGCAATTCCTCGTCCATCGGAACCCCTAAACCATTGCCGCGTGGGAACCTCATGGCAATCGGACCGTCATCATAGGTCAATGCCGTATAAACCATGTGCTGGCCTTCATTTTCGTCCTTTGGCATCATTAACACTATGTTTGGAACATGTCTTAGGAAGGCAATATCAAACACACCTTGATGGGTTTCGCCATCTGCACCGACTAGTCCCGCCCGGTCAATACCGATAAAAACATTTAAATTCTGCCGTGCAATATCATGGACCACCTGGTCATAAGCCCGCTGCAGGAAGGTCGAGTAAATCGCCAAGAACGGCTTCATATTCTGGGTTGCCAAGCCTGCAGCGACAGTTGCCGCATGCTGTTCGGCAATTCCGACATCATACATTCGATCTGGAAATTCCTTTGCAAAACCTTCAAGCTTTGAGCCAACAGGCATGGCCGGAGTAATCGCGACAATCCTTTCATCGCTTCGTGCCATCCTGCGCACAGTTTCACTGACGAGACTGCTCCAGGCTGGTGGTTGTTTTTTATTCGGTTTAACAAAATCGCCGGTATCCATTTTATATGGGCCGGTCCCATGCCATGTCCCAGTTTTATCGGTCTCTGCCGGTTTAAAGCCTTTCCCCTTCTTTGTGATTACGTGAAGAAGTACAGGTCCTTCGGTCTTTTTGGCGTAGCTGAAGTTTTCAAATAAATCTTCGAAATTATGGCCATCAATCGGACCAAGATACGTAAAGCCCAGCTCTTCAAAAAACATACCGGAAACCAGTAAATATTTTAGGCTGTCCTTAATGCGTTCCGCAGTAGCAGCCAATACTCCGCCGACTGCAGGCACCTTCTTCAAAAGGACTTCAAGCTCATCCTTGACCCATTGATATTTGCCTGCTGTCCGCAATTGACTAAGGATGTTATGAAGCGCGCCGACATTTGGGGCGATGGACATCTCATTATCATTTAAAATAACGATCATATCCTTTTTTTCATGGCCGATATGATTCAATGCCTCGAGCGCCATTCCTCCTGTTAAGGCTCCATCGCCAATCACCGGTAAGACAAAGTTCTTTTCCTTTTTTAAGTCCCTTGCAATTGCCATTCCCATAGCCGCCGAAAGAGATGTAGAGCTATGTCCCGTCTCCCACACGTCATGCTCGCTTTCAATCCGTTTCGGAAAGCCGCATAAGCCCTTAAATTGTCTTAACGTATCAAATTCACAGGCTCTTCCAGTTAGAATTTTGTGGACATAGGATTGGTGACCGACATCCCAAAGAATTTTGTCCTTTGGGCTGTCAAAGCATTTATGTAAAGCAATGGTTAATTCAACAACCCCAAGATTTGGTCCGATATGCCCACCAGTGGCAGACAGCTTCTCAATCAAGAATTGGCGAATTTCTTGACTTAAAGCCTCCAGTTCTTTATTGGACATCCCTTTCAAAAAGGATGGGTCTTTTATTGTTAATAGATCCATTTATGGACCACTCACTTTCATACTTTTTCGTTCTAAGGTGTCTTTACAGATAATGATAAAATAGCCGCTAACACAATAGTGATAACGGCAGAATGACAACGTTTTCCACATGGAAACAATTATAACATACTTAATCTATTGCCTCAAATCACTGTTTTTCAATGGTTTCGGGAAGCGACCATATCGGTAATTTCCATTAATAATGTCGTATTTAAACCGGTTTTCGCCAGATTTTCTTTGGCTCGATGAGTCTGCTCACGGAGGGCCGCCTTCGCGCCATCAAGTGATAGCAATTTTGGATAGGTGCTTTTTGAATTGGTTGTGTCACTTCCTACCCGTTTTCCGATTTCCTGCTCATTTCCAACTACATCCAAAATATCATCCTGAATTTGAAAGGCAAGTCCCAAGTGATGGGCAAATGCAGACAGACTCTCTATTTGACTTTGATTCGCTCCGGCAATCAATGCACCAGCTAAAACACTAAATCCTAACAGCTTCCCAGTTTTATGGATGTGAATATATTCAAGTTCCTGAAGGGTAAGGGATTTTCCTTCTCCCTCCATATCCGCCACCTGGCCGCCAACCATTCCTTCCGTGCCGGCTGCCTTAGCCATTTCTACGATTAGTTTTAGTCTTGTTTCAGCAGTAATAGAGTCATTTGGAATATTTCCAAGCACCTCAAAGCTGTAGGTTAACAGAGCATCCCCGGCCAGAGTTGCAACAGCATCACCGAAAACTTTATGGTTTGTCGGCTTTCCTCGTCTAAGATCATCATTATCCATGCTTGGCAAATCATCATGAATTAAAGAATAAGTGTGGATCATTTCAATCGCTGCTGCTGCAGAAAGCCCCTTTTTCGGATCCATTCCAAATGCATCTATTGTAGCAAAAACTAAGAGAGGTCGAATCCTCTTACCGCCTGCTTCAAGGGAATAGATCATAGATTCTTTTATTATAGCCGGCGCATCCAGCTTTCCAACCAGAGAACGCAGATTGCTTTCAAGCAGCTGCTTATATTGTTTTGCAAATGCCTCTAACTGTCCGGTTTCCAAATCTATTCCTCCTCAACTACGGAGAAATTCTCCGTACGTCCATCCTCCGTAATAATTTGCGTTAATTGTTCCTCAACACTTTTCAATTTATCATGGCAAAGCTTAGATAACTCCATGCCCTCTTTATAATAAATAATCGCTTCCTCTAAAGGGACATCTCCTTCTTCAAGCTTCCCGACAATCTGTTCGAGCTTGTTCATTGCCTCTTCAAAGGTTAACTTTTGTTCATTTGTCACTTTTATCCCTCTCCTTTATCCCTTCCACTTTACAGAATAGACTGCCATCAGTCAGCTGAATTTGGACCTGATCAGACACACTCACTTGATTGACGCTTTTAACAAGCCGGTTATCCTCTGTATAAGACAAGCTGTAGCCCCGCTCCATGATTTTCAGAGGGCTAAGCGCCTGCAAAGTCGAAAGCATATGGTCAAAATCAGTTTGTTTTTTTGTCAGGATTTGCTTTAATGCCCGGTTCAATTCTTTATGGGTACGTTCGAAATGTTTTCCTGCTTCCTGCAATGCCTCACTTGGGTGATTTCGCTCGAGTGATTTATCCAAATTCGTTAACTGCTCATTTTTTAATGAAAATAATCGCGATATGCCGCGCACAAGTCTTTCTGTCTCCTTATCAACCTGTTCAAGCTTTTGTTCATAAAGGCGCTGCGGATAACGAAAAGCATAAGATTTTTGTACGCGATTTAATCGTTCTTTCTCATAGCGGAATTTTTCCTGCATAGCGCGAATAAGTCGTGTTTGCCGCTGCAGGGTTCGATCCAGCAATTCCTCTATATGAGGAACAGCAAGTTCTGCGGCACCGGTCGGAGTAGGTGCCCTTAAATCAGCAACGAAATCGGCAATGGTAAAATCCGTTTCATGTCCAACAGCAGAGATTATCGGAATGGCTGATTGGTAGATGGCCCTAGCCACAAGTTCCTCGTTAAATGCCCAAAGCTCCTCAATCGAACCGCCGCCGCGGCCGACTATTAATACATCAATGTCTTTATTATTGGCTTTTTCAATGGCCTTTGCAATAGAAGGAGCTGCGTTATCCCCCTGCACAAGGGCAGGAAACACCAGAATATTGACGATCGGAAATCGCCTTTTAATCGTTGTGATAATATCACGGATCGCAGCACCAGTTGGTGAGGTTATGACGCCCACTGTTTTCGGAAACAGAGGCAGTGGCTTTTTTCTCTCCGGTGCAAACAAGCCTTCTGCTTCAAGCCTTTGTTTTAATTGTTCATAAGCGAGAAATAATTCGCCAATTCCATCAGGCTGCATGTCTTTAATATAAATTTGATACTGTCCACTCGGTTCATAAACGGTGATGTCGCCTTTGACAATGACTTTCATCCCATTTTCCGGCTGAAATCTCATTGCCCTGGAGTGGCTTGAGAACATAACAGCTAGAATTCGCGCCTTTTCGTCCTTTAGCGTAAAGTACATATGTCCGCTTGAATGCTGCTTAAAATTCGAAATTTCCCCGCGCACATGAAGATCCCTTAAATGCGGGTCGGCATCAAATTTTCTTTTTATGTATTTGGTTAAAGCATTCACAGATAAATATCTTTGTTCCTGCATAAGTTCTCCTTTTTAAGTCCACAAGATAAAAACTGTCCTTATCCATTATATAATAAGCCCCCAGTTTGTCCGCAAAAAGAACACAAGGGCTAATCATCATAGATAAGGACAATTTCTTAGACTTATTTGCGGTTTATACTTTCCTTCGCAGACTGTAAGGTATTATACATAAGCATTGTAATTGTCATCGGACCCACACCCTTTGGAACAGGAGTTATGTATCCAGCTTTTTCGCTAACTTCAGCAAATGCCACATCGCCGCAAAGCTTTCCTGCCTCATTTCGGTTAATTCCAACATCAATAACCACTGCCCCCTCTTTAACATGTTCAGCAGTAATAAAGTTTGGAATTCCAACGGCTGCAACCAGAATATCTGCCTGTCTTGTTTGCTCGGCTAAATCCTTCGTTCTTGAATGGCAATAGGTGACAGTAGCATGCTGATTAAGCAGTAATTGGCCAACCGGCTTCCCGACTATGTTGCTTCTGCCGACGACAACTGCATGTTTACCGGCAACAGAAATTCCATATTCTTCGAGCAATACCATAATTCCAAATGGTGTACATGGCAAAAACGTGTTTTGTCCAGTCATCATTCGGCCTATGTTAATGGGATGAAAGCCGTCAACATCTTTTAAAGGAGAAATCGTTTCGATGACCTTTGTCTCATCAATATGCTTTGGCAGTGGAAGCTGGACTAAAATGCCATGGATCGCAGCATCATTATTCAGCTCTTCAATCTTTGCAAGAAGTTCCGCCTCTGATGTTTCTTCTGGCATTTCAATTAGTAATGAATTCATGCCAAGTTCTTTACACGTTTTCTCTTTATTGGTAACGTAGGTACGGGATGCATGATTATTGCCGACAAGGATAACCACTAAGCCCGGGGTTACCCCCTGACCTTTCAGACTAGAAACCTCTTGGGCAATTTCATGCTTTTTTTTGTCTGCGACATCTCTTCCATTGATAATAACAGCTGTCATTTCCCTTTTCTCCCTTCCCTTTATCCAGTGGTTATTCCATTACAAGCTTTTGTTTTACTTTTGAAAGAATAGCATTAATAAACTTGCTTGATTGGTCATCTCCAAATATTTTGGCAATCTCAATTGCTTCATCTAAAATTACATTTTTAGGGACATCCGGCTGCATAAATTTCAATTCATAGGTAGCTACTCTTAAAATATTTCTGTCAACTGCTGCCAAACGATCAATGGACCATTTTTCTAAGTTTTCGATGATTAGCTTGTCAATTTCTTCTTTATGCTCGACTACTCCGAAAACAAGCCTGGATAGATAATCGTCGCCTGCCTCCCCCTCTAATACGTGTTCAATTGCAGTGGATGGCTCGCTCTGTGAGACATCAATTTGAAAGAGTGCTTGTAAAGCCTTTTCTCTTGCAGTTCTTCTTTTCATTATACCGTTAACTCCTTTAGGGATTTTAAGTAATTTATGACTATTTTTCATCCATATTATAGTATTAAAATAATGTCGAAACCTTAGACATAAATTGATAATAGCATAATTAAAATTGATTCGCACTTTGAAATTGATTTCATAAAGAAAACTCGCTGATTGGCGAGCCTGTAAGGGCGAAGACAGAGGCGTAGTTGCACTTATGCGTTAAGAAAGAATAAAATTTGGGAAAATTTTATTCTTTCTTATTAGCCCAGAAAACAAAAAACCAAAGGAGCGAATCCTTTGGTTTTTGCTTTTTATACTTCTTCATCCACAATTGGTTCTACTTTCTGGGTTTCGAATTGGACACCGACTACGTGGATGTTTACCTCTTCCGCTTCGAGTGCGGTCATGTTAAGTAGTGCTTGGCGGATATTTTCTTGAATTTTCCCTGCCACTGAAGGAATGGAAATTCCAAATTTCATTAAACAGTATACATCAATTTTGATTCCTGTCTCTGTCAGTTCTACCTTTACGCCTTTTCCGTGATTTTTCTTGCCTAGACGCTCCACCACACCTGTTGCAAAGTTTCCGCGCATTCCGGCTACACCTTCAACCTCAGAAGCGGCAATACCAGCAATCACTTCAATCACTTCAGGAGCAATTTCAATTTTCCCCAGGCCATTGTTCTCATGTTCCATTTCCAAAATGCTAAATTCGCTCATCGTGCGATCCCTCCAGATTTATACTGACTTCATCACATCATACAGCTCCAGGAATTTCGTATTAAACTGGCCTTCGACGAATTTCTCGTGCTCAAGAAGCTTTAAATGAAATGGAATGGTTGTGTGAATTCCTTCCACAACAAATTCGCTTAAGGCACGTTTCATTCTTGCGATTGCTTCCTCCCTAGTGCTGCCGTATGCAATTACCTTTGCAATCATGGAATCGTAGTAAGGTGGAATGGTGTATCCCGGATAGGCAGCTGAATCAATCCGAACTCCCAACCCGCCAGGCGGTAAGTACATATTAATTTTTCCAGCTGAAGGAAGAAAATTCTTCTCCGGATTTTCGGCATTGATACGGCACTCAATCGCCCAGCCATTGAAGGTCACATCCGCTTGGGTTAACGATAGTTTTTCACCATTTGCCACGTGAATCATTTCTTTAATAAGGTCAATTCCAGTGACCATTTCAGTTACAGGATGCTCTACCTGAATCCTTGTGTTCATCTCCATGAAATAAAACTTCCGATTGCGGTAGTCATATATAAATTCTACCGTTCCAGCACCTGAATAATCAACCGCTTTTGCAGCTTTTACAGCAGCATCTCCCATTTCTGCACGAATCTCTCCATCAAGAGCAGGAGAAGGAGTCTCCTCAAGAAGCTTTTGAAGTCTGCGCTGAATCGAGCAATCCCTTTCACCTAAATGAATGGTATTCCCATAATTATCACCAAGGACCTGAATTTCGACATGGCGGAAATCTTCAATGAACTTTTCGATATAAACGCCTGGATTTCCGAAGGCTGTCGCCGCTTCCTGCTGTGTGATATTGATGCCTTTGATTAATTCCTGCTCGTTTCTGGCTACGCGGATTCCTTTACCGCCACCGCCGGCAGTTGCTTTAATAATCACCGGATACTCGATTTTTTTGACAAGCTCAAGTGCTTCGTCAATATCATTAATAATCCCCTTCGATCCAGGAACAATTGGAACCCCTGCTTCCCGCATGGTTTCCCTTGCGATGTCCTTGGTTCCCATTTTTGTAATCGCTTCAGGACTTGGGCCTACAAAGGTAATATTACATTCACGACAAAGCTCGGCAAAGTCGGCATTTTCTGCCAAAAATCCATAACCAGGATGAATCGCATCACAGCCTGTTAATTTTGCGACACTTATAATATTGGTAACATTTAAGTAACTGTCTTTTGATGACGTTGGTCCAATACAGTAAGCTTCATCAGCCAGCTGGACATGCAATGCTTCACGGTCCGCTTCAGAAAATACCGCAACCGATTCAATCCCCATTTCGCGGCAGGCGCGGATTATCCGAACTGCAATTTCTCCTCTGTTTGCAATTAACAGTTTTTTTATCATTCCGTTACGCTCCTTATTCTGGCTTTACTAAAAATAACGGCTGTCCGTACTCGACTAATTGGCCATCTTTAACTAGCACTTCGACAATTTCTCCGGTTACTTCTGCCTCAATTTCATTAAATAGCTTCATTGCTTCCACAATACAAACGATGGAATCCTTCGTTATTTTTGAACCCGCTTTTACATAAGCCTCCGCATCTGGACTTGGGGAAGCATAGAATGTTCCTACCATTGGTGAAGTAATTTTATGTAAATTCGTATCCTCTGTTTCAACAGATGCAGCCTTTGGTGCTTCCTGTTTAACTGCTTGAACAGGTGCCTGCGGGGCCGGGGCCGGCACTGGGGCTGCTTGAACGGCCACAGGAGCTGCAACAGCTGCCGGTTGTGCAGCAGGCTGAACAACAGTTACACCATTATTCTTTTTCATTTGAATTTTAGAGCCTTCGTTTTCATATACAAATTCTTCAATACTGGATTGGTCAACAAGTTTAATCAATTCGCGAATTTCTTGAACCTTTAACATTGAATAACACCCTCTTGTTCAAATTAAAATTATTACTTGCTACTAATACTATACCTTAATACTTAATGTGAGTTCAATCATCTTAATTATAAAACACAAAAACAGGAAAGCGCAAAAGCGCTTTCCTAAACTCCCTTTTTATTTAGATGGCTGGAAAGTAACGGCTACAAAATTGCTTTCACCGATCTCCTTTTTCACTTCTAATATTATTTTATTTGCAGCAGAAGCAGTTGGCTTTTTCTTGGATTTAACTGTTACTCTTACCTTTTCACCATCGGCTCTTACCAATGCATCCTCATAGCCCATTGTTTTAATCATTGTTTCTAAAAGTTCTTCCTTTTGGGCAATGTCATTCAGCTGTTGCATTTGATCCTTTGCTTTCATCCGCTCTTCTGCAGGAAGATCAGTCGAAGCCATAGTAGCTGTTAATTCTTCCTTCTGTTCGCCACGCAGTTCATCAAGCTTTAAGCGAAGCTCTTCAAATTCCGCATCACCAGCAACTGTAGAAACGACTGTTTTTCCATCCTTTGCTTCGGTTTTCGTTTTAGTATCTTTATTTGCCACTTGGTTCTTTACATTTTTCTCCACAGAGGCAAGGTCTGTGCTCTTTTGCTCTGGAGATGTGATGTAATAAACCGACAATACCACGACTAGACTCAACATTGTTAACAACCAAACTGTTTGCTTTTTCAATAACATTCTTAAAATCCCCCTTTTATTTTTTAGGCATAACCGCTACACGATGGCTCGAAACTCCTAAAACCCGCGTAACAGATTCAACAATCCATTTTTTCACTTGAATATTATCAGCACCTTTCGCTACTACTAAGACGCCGCGTATTTCCGGCTTCTTGGTTTCCACGACAACCGGCACTTCTTTTTCGCCATTGCGGATAATCACCAGCTGTTCATCAACGGTATTATCTTGAACCTTTCGCTGGCCGCCCTGCTGGTCGGATTCCTCGGTTGTTTGCGATTTATTTGACCTATTCTTTTCGAATATCTTCTTGTCTGAGGAATCAATATTAACAACCACGGTAACATCATCGACACCCAGCATTTCCTGGAGTGCTTTCTTTAATTGGTCCTCGTATTTTTCTTCATATTCAGCAATGGTTTTATTGCCAGAGCTTTTATTCAATCCAAAAGCGGCGACATCCTCACCACCACCCGTCTTTCCGGTTGTGGCTGCCGGTATGGCCTTGGAGCCAGTTTCATTTTTTAACACGATATTTCCAACAAGCATTAGGCTTGCTCCAATACATAGAACAAGAAGCATATACTGGAATTTCCCCGGCTTTTTACCCGATTTTTCATCCTGCTCATCTATTCTAAGCAGTTTTTTCAGCCATGAAATTGGCCCTTGATTATTACCCATTCTTCTTCTGGATCCCCCCTTCAATCGAAACATCAACTGTTTCTTCTGTTACGTTCCATTTTTTAGAGAGAAATGCGGCAATTTTTTCTGTTTCTTCTGCCCGTTTTTTAGATGGAAGAGGTGCTTCTGTGTTGATTACTACTGGTTTAACTGCTTCGACTGTCTTTCCGCCTGTTTCTGGCTGTTTCAGAAGAACCATTACCTTTTGGAGGTTTTCAGGGAATGCTCGGTCACTTTCTGCATTTGTTTCTACATCAATTTGTGCGATTTCCAATCCATACTGCTCCATTAACTCCCCCTCTACACCCTTTTTTAGCTGGACAGCCATTTCTTTTAAAATATATGCATGCTGAGAGGCTTGTATTTCTTTTTTCTTCGAATCTATTAAATTTTTCATATTTTTTTCTCCAGGAGCCTGATAAGAAGGAATAGCTGCAATAGCTCCCTCAAAATCCTTTGAAATAATCTTGAAGAGAGGAGTTAGAATAATGGCAATTAACAAAAGGCCCGTCACCATCTTCGTATATTTCTGCATGCTTGAATTTGGCAGCAGCATATCAATCACCGTGGCCAGCAGGATAAATAGAATGATATTTGTAACCCACTCTTTTAAAAATTCCATTTTGCTCCCCCACCCCCTATCGCATCATCATCGTCAAGTTTCCGGCTGCGATTATGACTGTAATACTTAGAAAAAACATCAATGAGACAATCCCTAGTGCGGCGAAAACATAGATGACACTTTTGCTGATAATATCAAGGCAAGTGATAATGGGCCCTCCACCTAACGGCTGAAGGATGGCTGCAGCAAATTTATAAATAAATGAAATCATCAAAATTTTAAATGCCGGGAAGGCAACTATAATCAGCAAAATGGCCACTCCGGCAATCCCGACTGAATTTTTTAAAAGTACTGAGGCACTGACAACCGTATCAGTCGCATCGGTAAACATCCTGCCAATAACCGGGATGAAATTTCCGGTAATAAATTTAGCAGTCCGTATCGTAATTCCATCTGTTACCGCTGTAGATGCTCCCTGGACGGAAATTACCCCTAGAAATACGGTGAAAAACAGCCCCATTAAACCGATGCTCCAGTTTCTTAACAGCGCGGCCAATTGAGTGACCTTATATTGATCAGACATCGTGCTGACAATGCTTAGTAAAGCTGCCAGGAACAAAAGCGGCAGGATTACGTATTGCATTAATAATCCACTCATATTCATCAAAAACAAGATAACGGGGTGAAAAAACGCTGCCGACACCAGTCCGCCGGATGCAGCCATCAAAGCAAGCAGCAATGGAATCAAGGCGAGCACAAAGGATATCATTGTTCCAATCGCTTCGTTCGTATAGGAAATGGCGATATGAAAGCTATTTAATGCGATAATTACAAGCACCATATATACAATCGAATAGGCAACTTTACTAATATTGCTTTTTTCAAAGGCGTTTTGCATCGATTGCAGAAACATGCTGAATATCGAAAGCATAATTAATGAGCCGAGCAATTTGCCGTTGGCCAGGAACTCATGGAAAAGGAATTTTAAAAATCCAAGCCCCCACTGCTTGAGCGAAAACTCTTTCTCGCCTTTGATAAAGTCATACAGGCTTCCCTTTTGGCTCTCCGGAAGAAAACCGCCGTATTTATTGCTAATATCCTCCCAAAATTGTTTAAGCTCCGTTAAATCCAGGCTTTCTAGCTGTGAATCGACCAGCTCCTGCGGCGAAAGAGGGTTGGTATTGGCTTGAGTGGGCTCTGACCCCTGTGCGGCTTGGACACTTGGACTATAGCAAAAAAAGACTAATAGAATGATAATTGGAATAATCTGCAGCCACTGCTTCATCTTTTACTAACACCTCTTCCCGAAAACGATTAATTCGGAATTAGTTTGATAATGGTTTCGATTAAAACTGTAAGTATTGGTATGGCCATGGCGAGAATAATCACTTTTCCGGCTAATTCGATTTTCGAGGCGACCGCCCCCTGGCCTGCATCTTTCGTTATCTGAACCGCAAATTCGGCGATATAGGCAATCCCGATGATTTTAAGAATTGTCTCTACATAGACGAGATTCACCTTTGCATTTACGGCCAGTCTTTCAAGCATATGAATAATTTCATAGATCTTGTCCACCAGAAAAAGAAAAATCGAGCATCCGACAAAGACAATTAATAGGAAGGCGATGTTCGGTTTTTGTTCTTTAATAATTAAGGCAAGGAAGGTAGCGACGAGGGCAATTCCAACTATTTTAATAATTTCAATGGCAAAGCCCCCCTTTCTATTGGAACAAAAAGACCGATTTTATTTTTTGGAACAGATCATCTACAATGGATGCCACTTGAAATAAAATATAAATAAAGCCAAACAAGGTTACCCATTGCGCATATTCCTTTTTCCCAACTTGATCAAGAACTGTATGCAAAAAGGCGACCACAATGCCGACACCTGCTATTTTGAAAATAATATCCACTTCTAAACCCATTACTTTTCCCCCTAAAATAATAAAATTATCAACAATAATCCTGATAAGAATCCAAGACTCTTGACCATTTTTTCGTACTTCGCTTGTGCTTGGACAGCCTCTGCTTCTTCTCTTTCGAGATGTGTTAGGGTCAGCATGATGTGTTTCTGCTGGGAAAAGCGGTCATGTCGGCCAAGGGTTTCGCCAAATTGCCTCATAATTTCATATTCGCCCTGTTTTAAAGCAGTCGATTTCCATATTTCCTTTAGGCTCGATTCCCAAGCCTCTTTTACAGTTGTCTCCGAATTGGTCAGCTTCCCTGCAAAGCTTTCAAAAAAAGTGGACAGAGGCTTAGCCATCTGGGCTGCCAGCCGTCTTGCGGCTTCATGAAGAGGCGTATGCCCATACATGATTTCAGCCTCAAGGGATTGCAGGGCAAATTTCAAGGCTCTCAGCTGCTTCGGCCGCTCACTTAGGTTTCTTGCGGCCTCAAAGCCTGTGAAGGTAGTGGCAACAACGATAAAAATGGCACCAATCAGCTTAACCATCTATGTCACGCTCGCTTTTTGGTTCAATTTTTGTCCGCTTCCATCCAAAATTTCCGTTATCGTCCCCGGACCAGCCTTACGGCTAAGGATTATCAATCGATCAAAGATTCCTTGGCTGAGTATTTCCTTTAACGAAGGCCTTTTGCTGATTTCTTCCAGGCTCGTCCCATGAGTCGTCATGAACAGCTTGATGCCGGCATGGACGGCTTCTTGGATCGCTTCAGCATCTTCTTTACGGCCAATTTCATCTACGACCAGAACTTCCGGACTCATCGAGCGGATCATCATCATCATTCCTTCCGCTTTAGGGCATGCATCGAGAACATCCACACGATACCCGAAGGTTAATTGCGGGATTCCATTTACACATCCCGCTATTTCACTCCGCTCATCGACAATACCTACTTTGGAGGCAGGAATGTTCCGGTAACCTGTTGAGATAATCCTCGCAACATCCCGCAGCAGTGTTGTTTTTCCTGTTTGCGGCGGCCCGATAATCATCGTGTTCATCCAGTTTCCATTGCAGATGTAGGGAATAATAGGTTCGGCACTGCCGAGCTTTTCTTTCGCAATTCGAATGTTAAACGAAGATATATCCCTTATCGCCTTTACTCTTTCATTCTCCAGAATGACTTTTCCAGCAAGACCAATTCGATGGCCGCCTGAAACAGTGATATATCCGCGCTTAAGCTCCTCTTCCAAGGTATAAATGGAAAAATGGCTAATTTTATTCATTAACTGAACGGCATCTTCAGGCTGAATAATATACGATAGAAAGGTTGGCGCTCCCCTCATCGTTAATTCGATGGGCCGATTAATACGAATCCGAATTTCTTCGATTTCTTTTTTTTGCACAGGAGGGATTTGATTGATCAGGTCGGCGATTTTTCTTGGTAAAAAATTAAGTAAGGTTTCCACGAAAGCTTCCTCCTTGATTTACCCTTCTCATTAATTAAAATGTATGCCTGCTTGGACACATTATGACTGACAAATCTTCTAAAAATTGCTTTCACTCTATTTTTTTACATCTATTTAATAGAGACGAAAAACGGGGACGGTTCTTCTGCTCATAAGCAGAAGAACCGTCCCCGTGCATCATTTATCGTATTTCTTGATCCAGTTATATATTTGCATTTCGGTAACCGGACCATTGTAGTGTTCTCTTATAATTCCTTGCTTATCAATGACAAAAGTCTCAGGCTGGCCTGTTACGTTATATTGCTTGGAAACCTTGGCATTATAGTCGAATAAATAAACCATTCCTTCTTTATTGTCATTTGTTACCTTTTTAATTCGGTCAATGGTTTCGCCACGGTTTATCATAAGCAATGGATATTTGCCGCCATAATCCTTTTGATAGGCTGCTAATTCTGGGAACTCATCCTTACAAGGCTTGCACCAGCTTGCAAAGTAGTTTAGAATCACGACTTTACCCTTATAATCTGTAAGCTTTGTCGTTCCGCCATCATAATTAGGCAGTTCAAAATTAAAGGCTTTATCGCCAACATCGGTATGTTTGCCTTTTGTGACAAGGCTATAACCAAAAAATCCGAACATCGCGATAATAAGAATCAACACAAGTGGTTTAATAACCCGCTGGTTCATTCGCACTTCCTCCTGACGGGCTGTCTCCCAGCCTTATTCCTTCCTTAGCTAATAGGAAAGTATAAATATTCACAAATTTATACCTTCCTAACGCATAAATTCAACTAAGCCTCATGAACCGTCCTATCGGACTCGCCAATCGGCGCGGTTCCATTTATTTATCTAGCTGTTTTAAGAACTCAATTTCTTTTTTCAACTTGTCATGCCGTTTTCCTATAATAAACATATACGCAAAAATCACAACCCAAGCAACAGAATAAGCACCTAACATATATTCATAATTCATGGTCGGTTCCTCCTATTTATCTAATGATTCTCTTAATCTTTCCTTATATTGTTCCACTGTTATTTTCATTTTTTCAAAAGAAACACCCTTATGAAGTAGATAGGAATAAAGAATAGTAAAAGCTGTAATCGTGACCAACAAGGCGACAAGCATTGTATCCTCAATTCCGCCGCCTTTTTGGGAAGGGCCATCACCAAAAACAATTGGGTGGAACTTTGTCTGCCACCAGCGGATTGCAAAGAAGACAATCGGTACGTCGGCAAAGCCAATAATTCCGAAGACTGCGGCGAGTCTTGCTTTCTTATCCCAAACCCCATCCATTTGCCGAATCATGATATAGGCAATGTAAATAAAGAATAGAATGAGCGTTGTAATAAGGCGCGGTTCCCACACCCACCAGGTATTCCAAGCCGATCTTGCCCAGATTGGACCTGTTGTCAGAACGATAATCGTAAAAACGACACCAATTTCTGCGGAAACATAGGCGTACGTGTCATAAATCCTTTTCCGCTTTATTAAAAATAAAATGCTGAAAAAGAATGTTACAAAAAACGCCAAGAAGGCAAGCCACGCTGAGCTTACATGGTAATAGAAAATTTTTTGCGCAGCCCTCATTGTTTTTTCTTCATTTGCAAAAATAAAGATAAAATATAGTGCCGTAAGCATCGATATGATGGTTGCGCCAAACAATACTTTTCCTATGCTAACACGTTTCGTGTCTGTCATTTGCGAAGGGGGCAGGACCGCTTTTTCCCGTTCGAGATTCATACTCATCACTTAAACCTCCAGCACATAATCAATTAATAAGAAACAAACTACAAAGAAAATCACATCATACGCTGTAACCAGCTGAATCCACGCCAAAGCGCTCGAAAACTGATCCATGTTCGTTAAAATAATTTTAGTTGCCTGAACCACACCGATTAAAATAGGGGTGGTAATTGGAAATAGCAACAGCGGCAGCAGCATTTCACTGCTTTTGGAATTCGCCGCAAGAGCTGCCAAAAAAGTCCCAATGGCAATAAAGCCAAAGCTTCCTAAAAAAATCACCAATAGAAAATACGGAAAACTGCCAAGAAATTTAAAATCAAATAATAAGAATAAAAACGGAACAGAAACAATTTCAACAACTAATATCATTGCAAAGTTTGCCAAGAACTTGCCTAAGTAAATACTGGCGGCCTCCATCGGTGCAACAAGCAGCCCCTGCATGGTATCATTTCGCTGCTCCGAAATGAACGACCGGTTAAGGCCTAAAATACCTGAAAACACAATAATGACCCAAATAATCCCGGGGATTACAGCCTTTGTCGTGTTATTGGCCGGATCAAAGGCAAAACTGAACACAACGATGACGAGTCCAGCAAAGATAATTTGCGTGACCAAAATTTGTTTTGTTTTTAACTCTGAATATAAATCTTTTTGGGCAAGCAAGAAGGCTGTGCGAAATAGATTCATGATACACCCTCCACCTGCAGCTCATATTTTTGTGAAACATATCCCAAGCTTGAATTTTCAATTCTGAAGTCATCGACAATTTTGCCGTTTTTGACAATAACAATGCGGTCGCAGATTTCGGCTGCCTGCTTGAAATCATGAGTGACCATCAAGGTTGTCGTTCCTTTCTCTTTCATAGAGAGAATCACGTTGTTCAAAATGGCAATAGCACCTTGGTCCAGCCCGGTATGCGGCTCATCCAGGAGCAATACTTCAGGTTCATGAATAATCGCTCTGGCAATTGCAATTCGTTGGATCATGCCGCGTGAAAAGTTTTTGACCGGTTCATTTAAAAAGAAGGATAAGCCCACTTCTTTAACAAGCTCGGCCGCTTTTTGTTCTACATTTTTAACCCCATATATATTCCCGAAGAAGACGAGGTTTTCTAATGGGGAGTAATGGTCGTAAAGCAAGCTGGAATGAGGCAGATAGCCTAATATTTTTTTTATTTCAAGCGAATCTTTCTTCAAGTCCAAACCATTGATCTTGATCATTCCTGATGTCGGTTTAATCAATGAGGCCAGCACCTTTAGAAGCGTGCTTTTTCCTGCCCCGTTTGGACCAAGAATCCCGACAGTTTCCCCTTTATGGATAGAGAGGTCAACACCACGTAAAATCAGCTTGTTGTCAGCCTGCTTCGTCAGTTTTTTAATTTCTATCATTTGCGCATCCCTCCCACTCCAGCTGCTATTCTACAAAATTGCGTAAATTTAATTTCACCTGAACCAAATGCTGTTTGTAAGCATCTAGCTTAGCGTGATATTCCTCTTCAGTCAGCTTTCCATCACCGAAGGTTTCTTCCAATTCAATAATCTTATCCAGGATCGCTTTCTGCTTTGACATTAACAGCTTAAAAGCCTTTTCCTCCTTATCAGCACCAAGTCGCTCACTTTCAAATCTCGCTTTTCTTCTAAAGTAGGCATAATAGGATATTCCTGCAATAACGATTGCCCCTAAAATAATCAGAAAAATATGCGGATTAAAACGGTGCAATGGTGATTGCGCCCACATCCTGAGGTGGCCAGGATTATGGAAAGCCGGTGCCGTGTGAGTAACAGATGTATTTTTAGCAGTTCCCCCCGCTGCCTGTGTTTGCGTGGCGCTATCAGCTTTAGGCTGGACATCCTTGTTATAACCCAGCTTAAAGGACTGACCCGCTTTTAAATTTTCAATACTGTATCCCCAATAATTTTGATCATCAAATTTAAATAGACCCTGATTGGTTGATTGTGCCCCTGTTATCTCGATGCTTCCTCTGCCCTCTGGTACGAGAATTTGCAGCATCTGAACCGGGTAATCAGAGATTAGATTAATTTCTTTTCCCTTTGGCATCCGAAAGCTATAGGGCAGTACCATGGTTTGATTGCCTGGAATCGATGTAGTTGTAATAAATCCTTTATCCACCTGTTTAAAAGCAATTTTGTTATCAAGAAAATTTAAATCCTTGGCCCCTTCCGGCAGCGTTACGGTTAATACCGCTTCATTCTGGCCATCGCCTTTATACTCTTCTGCCGATTTATTTGTGTAATCGACCATATTCATCAGATTTGTTGAACCGTCTTCGGCCGGACTGACAACCAGGTAATGCATATCAATCAATATATTGGGGGCGGATGCTGCCAACCCCTTAACAGGAATAAACAGCATCAGACCCAGGAGGAGAATGGTGATTTTTCGAATCACTTTTCATCCCTCCTTTTGTTTTTGTAGCTTTTCATTTGTTCTTCAATTTCTTTTTCCACTTCAGCCATTAAATCTTTATCTGTTGTGCCGCTGATCATTTCTTCTTCCTTCATGATGGTTGCTATTTCTGTTTCATATTGTTTTTTTAAATGTTTATAATCGGCGGGAGAAATCTTATCCATCTTGTACTCAAACTCTATTTCGTTTAACGTTGTCAATAAGGCTTCCTTTGTTGTAGCCAAGTCTTGATTTTTTGAATCGAGATGTAAGTACGTATCCCACTTAAATAACGGTGACAATATTAGAAACAAGCAGGTCAACGCCAAGGCAGCGGAAAAAATCATCGAAATGATGGAGATATCGTGCATTTTGTTCACATCCTATAGATACTTTTTGCGTTCTTCATCTATTATGGAAGAGAGTATTTCGCCTTCCACTTCTTCCTCAGTCGTCTGATTTTCCATCACTGGTTCTTCCGTTCCTTTTCGTTTGACCCATTTACGAATAACAAAGAACAATCCACCACCAGCGGTACCTAATGCCACAAATGGCAATACCCAAGCAGTTAAGCTAAATCCGTTTTTCTCAGGTGCGGTTAAAATTTCTTCGCCGTAAATATTCACGTAATATTGCCGAATCTTGTCCTTATCCCAGCCTTTATTCATCATACCGACAAGGTCAGCTTTAAAATCCTTTGTCAGCTGGCATGTATTGGGATCACATTCATAATGGTCCTGCCCGCATCCGCATGTACAGGCAAACTGCTGTGCAACGACTTTAAATTCTGGTGATTTATAGTCAAATTCTTCTTTTGCTTCTGCATGAAGGATTGAACCTTGGAAGATAAACGCAATAAGAAGGAGCCCCAGATAAATTTTATTTCTCACGCTATGCCACCTCTTTGCGTACCCCGGTGTATCTCGGAGTAACATTTCCATATTTTCCGTTCCAAACGGCGAAAAGTGCACCTATGACAATCATAAATGAGCCCATCCATAACCAGTTCATCATCGGATTAACCTTTACCACAAATGTGGCCTTCCCATCATCCTCCCAGGCACTTAAAACAATATATAAGTCTTCCTTCATTGAGGAGATAATCGCCACTTCAGAAGAAGGCTGCTCCCAGTTTCCATAGAAAACCTTTTCGGGCTGGAAAGTACCTAATCTTTTTCCATTTTTAAATACCGTTACATCAGCGTAAACAATATCGTTTATACCTTCTCGTTTCTGATCAAGCCGCTCGTAATTTAGCCGGTAATTATTAATCTCAAGCGAACCGCCTAATGGTACAGTTTTCATTGTTTCAACATCATAGTTTTGTGAACCAATAATCCCCATGGTTATGAAGGCAATTCCAAGGTGGACAATATATCCCCCGTAACGGCGACGATTTCGAATCATCAGGCGGTAAAGGGCGGTTAACGGTTTTTCCTTCGTCATCTTTCTTCTCGCCATCACCCCTCTATAAAACTCTAAAAAGTGAGTGATAAATAATAGAGTAATAACTCCGTAGCCAATGACGGCCCACGCTTTCTGAATACCCAGCACCACCATTAAAACCATAGCGATAACAGCAAGGATGGCGGGAATCAAAAAGTTCTTTCGAAGATTTTTCACGCTTGAACGCTGCCAAGCCAAGAGCGGACAAACTGCCATCACAAACATCATGGACAATAGAATCGGCGCTTCTACTTTATTGAAGAATGGCAAGCCGACCGTTACCTTTGTGCCGCGGACTGCTTCTGAAACGAGCGGGAAAATTGTTCCCCAGAAAACAGCAAAGGCTGCACCAACAAGAAGTAAGTTATTAACTAAAAAGCTGCTTTCCTTTGAGACAAAGGATTGAAACTCTCCTGCACTGCGTTTTAGCAGATTATAGCGGCTCATTAGCACATACAATGCGCCAATGACAGCAATAGCCATAAAGATTAAGAAATATAATCCCAAATTGGAATTCGCAAAGGCATGCACTGATGTCAATACTCCGCTTCGAACCAGGAAAGTGCCGAATAGTGTCAGGGCATAGGAAACGATAATTAAGCAGATATTCCAGATCTTAAGCATGTTCTTCCGCTCTTGAATCATCACTGAATGCAGAAAGGCAGTGGCTGTCAACCAAGGCATAAACGAAGCATTCTCAACCGGGTCCCAGGCCCAGTAGCCGCCCCAGCCTAATTCTACATATGCCCATTGGCCTCCAAAAATATTTCCGAGACTCAAGAATAACCACGCGATAATGGTCCAGCGTCTAGTCATTTTAATCCAGAAATCATCAACGTTTTTCATGATCAAGGCCGCCATTGCAAAAGCAAACGGGATGGCAAGACCTACATAACCAAGGTAAAGTGTAACGGGGTGGATAATCATCCCTGGATTTTGCAGCATTGGGTTTAATCCTTTTCCTTCAAGCGGAACCTTATCAAGCAATACAAATGGCTTTGCGACAAATCCCAAGATAAAGAAGAAGAAAACCGCATTGGCCATTAGGATGGCTGAAATGTATGGAACCATTGGGTTCCCTTTCAACTTCCTTGAAAACACAATCATGACGGTATATAAAGTTAAGAAGAATGTCCAAAGTAACAAGGAGCCGGCATTACCTGCCCAAAGGGCAGTCAGTTTATAAATAATCGGCAGTTCGCTGCTTGTATAGTCTTTTACGTATTCAAATTGGAATTGGGAAGTAGCTAATAGATAGAACATCGACAGCATGGCCAGTGACGTACAAACCAGCAATGCAATAGTTCCGCCTTTTCCACTATTTATGAGCTTTTGATTTTTCGTACTGATTCCAAGTGTTATAACCAAGAGTGAATAGATTGCAACCGCAAATCCAATATAAATGGCTGCATTAGCAAATAGATACATTTCGTCACCTTCTTATGTTTACCTGTTATTTTTCTTTCGGTGGCTGATTCAACTTGTCCTTATGGGTTTCCGGATCGTAGTTCTTCATGTCTTTTCCTTCATATTTGGAAGGGCATCTTGTTTTCACTGTTTCAGCAGCGAAAGTATCTTTTTTGGTCGGCGAGCCTTGAAGAATGGTGATTACCCCTTCAGAGAAATTATCAGGCTTTGGCCCATTATGGATGACATGCATGATATGTCCTTCGTTGTCTTTCACATCAAATTTCAACTCTATTTTGTCAGGATTCCATTTAATAGAGTCTTCGATTAATAGTCCTTCAACGGTCACAAAATCATCTTTATGCTCATCTTGGGTGGCCAAGAGGTCTTTTAAGGTTAATTCAATTCCGCTCGAACCTGGAGTGGCAGCCATTAAGAGAAAAACAATTGCACCAGCAATGATAAAACCACCGAGGAGAACTAACGTATTTTTCTTCATTCTTTTCACCTCATTAAATTAATTTTTTCATTTCTTCATCGTACGTTTCTTGGTCAATCTTGCCTGTTAACAGCTTTTTCCTAAGTTCCTTTTTGGCTTCAACATTCATCGTCTTAATTTCTTTTTTGCTCGAAGACTGTTTCATAACTTGAGGTTTTGTTTGTTTCTGTCTTTTGGCCGTACTTGCCGCATTTGCCTTCATTCCTAGGTAGACGAATGCACCGGCAATAATCAGTGCAATTCCGATAATGGACGCTCCACCGATGCCAATAATAGGACGTTTTGCAGTGTCCTTAGTGCCAGTGCCATTGCCATCTAAAACTTGATCAGTCGCGCTGCCGTTCACGCCAGAATGGTTTTCATCATTTGGTGGTTTAACCTTGCTCATCGCTTCCATCGTTGATTCTGTTCCCGTTTTCTTGTAAGCAAAGGAATATTTTAAATTTTCACCGGATTTTACATTTTTATATTGATAGAAATAAAGTTCTTCTCCATATTCGTTTTTTGAATTCTCCTGCGCCTTTGGCTCAGCTTGAATATCCTTGGCATTCATCGGCGCGTAAAACACAACACCAAGCTGTTCTGTTTCAGCTCTGTTTGTAAATTCGTATGTAAAACTTTTTTGGTCCTTCACATCAATAGACTGCGTATAGTATTCAATTACGAATTGATAGGTTTCGTTATTTTTAATGGTTTTTCCCGGTTTCCAGACAACCACTCCCTTGTCTTTGTCAACATCATACGGCCGCTGAACCTCAGGCTTATCTTTTTCTGGAAATTCGGCTACCAGGAAGGCCTCAAACCCTTTATCCTTTGCAGGAACAGGAATTTCTATTTTCCCATCATAATCTTGCCCGCTTTTATTGGTAATCGTTCCGTACATACCTACCAGCAAGGAAGGAATATCCCTCGACGGCCAATCCTCCGGATAGTCAAACTCTGGCATGACTTGAATCTGCATACTCTTATATGGAAACTTTTCCGGCTGAAAAACTGTCTCTGCGCTTGCCTTTGGTACGATCAGGCTTGTCATAAATGCTAAAATAACGAATAATGCCATCCATTTCTTTTTTCGCATAGTCATCCTCCTTGAATCAAAAGCTGGTTAAAACCGTGACTTTTTCACTATAGTCCTCTTTGAAATAAATATAATCTTTCTCGGTTGCCTGTTGTTGATGGACTATTGAACATTTTGTTAACCAGCAACAATCGTTACCTTTTCGTCAAAAAATAACCATAAATTGTTCACATTTGTAAAAATGGGATATTTTTTACATAAAAAAAAAAACAGCCCTAAATCCTTTAAAAGATTCAAAGCTGTTTTTACGTCATTTCTTTTCTAGCGAACGGATATAGGCGGTTATGTCAGAAATATCCTGTTCGGTGAGTTGTCGGGCGCCTTCTTGGCCTTTCAATGATGGTCCCATCCGGGTTTCTTCACGCCCATAAGCTGTCCCAATCCAAATTTGTTTGTCATTTGTATATTTCAAGTATTGGGGACTGGAAAGGACTGTTCCCATTTTGATTTTTCCTGCTCCATTTTCCCCGTGACAGGAGAGACAATAAAGCTTATATTGTTCCTTGCCTCGTTCAGGGTCTCCTAATATAGATGCCGATGCTTTTAAGTCCAGTTCCTCAGTCTGCCATTCTCTCATAAACGTTACTAGATTCTTCAAATCCTTGTCGGACAAACGAGTTTCATAGGAAGGCATGCTTGTCCCTTCCCGCCCATATTTCACATAATTGTAAAGGTCTTGATCAGAAACGGAACTTAAAAAATGTTGATTATTGATCGCTGTCCCGTCCTTTGCTCCTTCACCTTTTCCTGTTTCGCCATGACAGGCAAGACAGTTTTTTGCATACACTTTTTCACCTGCCGCAATGGCCTTGGAATTTTCACTGCTGAAAATGCCGCTATTGGCAATGCAAAAGACAATGCCAATTGTAATTAAAATATAGGTTCCGATTAAAATTTTCTTCATGGGCTGCTCCTTATTTTGGTTCAGGTGTAGGAGTCGGTTCCCCAAAATCTTCATACTTCGTAGTAATTAGGTCATAAATCTTCTTAGGGCTTTTACCGTCAAGATGCATCTCTACCGCCTCCCGGGCGATATCTATACAGACGTCTCACGATATTCCCATCGAATCCCATTCTTTTACTGCATTACCCGACCCAAATTGGTCAACGAAGCAATCGAGGTTACTCTCATGGCCATCCTGCGCAAAACAGCCGCAATAGCATGGGACCTGCGCCAGTACCTTCGGGTATGTAGCTGCCATAATATAGGTTTCTTTAATTTGATCAGATGAATTTAACACATAATCAGGCAACGGTTCGTGCTTTTTATCAAGGGCCCATTTTTTATCACTGACATTGGATCCGCACCCAGCTGCTATAAGGACAATAGCAAAACAAAGAACAAAAAGTGAAGGTATTCTTTTCAAAAGTTGTCACCCCTTCCAGCTTGATATCACAAATTTATTTTAACAAATAGAAAGACAGCCATCAGGCGCTAATTCTTACTATTTGGTGAAGTTTTTAAGCTTGATAAAGTATAAATAATAGATTCAAAGAAAAAATATAAATCGCCGGAGTCTCCGTAAGGAATGTCCGACGATGGGTATCTACATGTTCATCATGTGGCCGCCTGTGCTTGTACCAATGGATGGGTCAACCATTCCAAAAATCATTGCCACATGCGCAACTACTAAGAACATCCCTACAAAAAAGGCATGTGTTTTTAGTTTTTCAACAGCAGTTTTATTTTTAAAGAAAATCCCCAGGTCAAGAAGCGCCATGCCTAATAACGGCACAACCCCCAGAAGGTAGAAGGTAACGGCGGTTACGTCAATCCATCCTTTCCATTCGCCGTTAGCCGTCAGCGGGATATACGCATTCATTAGGAGATATAAAAATATTCCAGTGAAATAAATCCCGGCAAAAATGCTGACTGCCTTATTTACTCTCTTTAAGGAACCATCGAGCTTACGGGTAAATAAGATACCCAGTTCAGTAACAGCGATTGTTTCCGCACATATGACTGGAATGGCCATAAAGATAATTAAATTCCAGGGCTGATTATCAGCAAGCAATCCCATATAATGTGTCATGTTCATAATTTCTCTCTCCTATCAAATACTCTATATTATTTAAGAAACTGTTTTCTCACTACCTCTAAGTCAACAGCCGTTACATCATCAACAGCTTCAATAATCCCTAGTAATTCCTCCTCATTAAGATAAATTCCATAAGTTCCAGTGCGGTCCAGTGTGAAATCAACTTCGGCAATCGCCTCCTTACCGGTAAATTCAGCCGCAATTTGCTTTGTTTTTGTATTCAGGATTAAAAAGCTCCCGGCAGCTTGATCTAATTGTGATAAATCGATAGTCAGCTTCGTCTTAATTCCTCTATTAACCACCATAACTAAAGGTTCAAACTCGTAGCCAATTCCTTTGACAGCTAAGGATTGTTGATTATTATAAACCTCAGCCTTTCTTACCAGACGCTCAGTTGGAACCTTGCTAATATCATTTCCATATATGCTTGCTTTTGTCTGCGAAGAGCTTTCAGCTGTTGACTTAGTCGAGGCATCGATTCCGTCCGCATTGCTGCTCGAAGCAGAAATTTCCCCAAGATCATCGACCACCTTAATCATGCCCCGCTTCATTCCCATCCAGCAGCTAAATGGGATATCTTCAATTCCCGGTGTAAATTCAATAACGTTTTTACCGTTTTGCAGCTTTTGCTGTACATTCATATCAGGAACCACGATCGTATTATTGCATCCGGTAAGCTGCTTGACATCAACCACCCACTTGACAGGCATCCCTTTTTTTACATATAAAACTCTTGGGGTGTAACCGTATACGTCCGCCGTCATATTTAGAACCTGCACGCCATCTTTGATGGTTGCTTTAATCGCATCAGTTGAATTCGCCGACGTATTTGAGTTGGTTCCGCCAACGCTTGCCATGATGTCCAGCGGACCAGTTTGCACACCGGCAAGTGCCAGCCCCCTCCTGCTCATAATCAGCCCGAGCACAATAATTAGAATTCCACTGAATTTAAGGATTTTCTTTGTATACCCGTTGCTTAACAGACCCGAGAGAGCTCCAAAACTCAGCATCAGCGGGACCGTACCAATGGAAAACATAAACATTGACAATGCCCCGGTTAAGGCACTACCCGTACCAAGCGCATAGATTTGCATCGTCTGCAATGGTCCGCAGGGCATTAAGCCATTAAGAAACCCAACCAGAAAGGGCGTTCTTGGCATTTTCACCGGCTTACAAGTGATAGCAGGCAATTTGAAATGCAGCTTTCTAAAGAGGCGGAATCCAGCCATATTAAATCCCATAATCATCATAAATACCCCTGCAAATATCTGAAGTCCGGCTTTGGCTGCCAACGAAAGGGCAAACACTGACCCGATTGCTCCAATAACTCCGCCAATGATGGTGTAAGCAGTCACTCTCCCTAGGTTATAAAGAAGCGATGGCTTTACGGCATCCCATCTATTATTTTTTTCTTTACCAATCGTCTGGGACAGCATAATGCCACCACACATTCCTACACAGTGGAGCGAGGTGATTAACCCAACGACAAACAAAACGGCATACGAGGCGGAGTTAAGTTTTTCCTCCATATTAAAGCTGCCGGTATTGATGCCAAGGAGGACAATAGCAGCAACAATGATAAAAATGCCGATAAACTTATAGCCCTTTGAACCCTCCGTACTGTATCCGGCCTGTCGGATTGCGCCTTTCAGCAGGCCTAAAGTACATTGGTCTTCGTCAAATTCAATATCAGCAAATTGACCACTGAAACTTGCTTGAACATTTTTTACCCCCTCAAGCTTTTTCACGGTTCTTTCTACCCGTTTTTCGCAGGACGAACAAGTCATATCGTAAACCTTTAATCTGATCCGTTTGACACTCATAGCGGCCACCAGCCTTTAAACGAATTCCCTTTACCATCTTGATAGCTAAAGTATAAAAAACCGATATGTTGGTGGTATGAAGAAAAATGAGAGCCTGGTGACCAATTTGTGGACATAATTTTTCTAATTCTTGAACAACCATCAAGCTGCCCAAACGAGATTATCCACTAAAATATTTATCTTGTCTCCCGTACTATTTTGTAAAACAGCCGCTTAAAGATGTAACAATGAGTACATCATTGGGAGTGGCTGCCATGAATATTGATGGAGTTTTTTCCGGAGGAGGAATAAAGGGATTTGCGCTTATCGGGGCGTGTGAAGAAATTGAAGAACGCGGTTTTAAATTTGTCAGGGTCGCTGGAACTAGTGCTGGCTCCATAATAGCCGCTTTAATTGCCGCAGGTTATACAAGCAAAGAAATCTATCAGCTCATTGACGAAGTGGATCTAACTAATCTGCTCGATACCCGCAAAACCATCATACCTTTTAAACTCGCCAAATGGCTGTTACTTTATTGGAGATTAGGTCTTTACAAAGGGAACGAATTGGAAAAGTGGCTTAGGATAAAATTAGAGGCCAAAGGATTAAGAACATTTTCTGATTTACCGCCTCATACGTTAAGGTTTATCGCTTCAGACCTTTCTAACGGACAAATGGTTGTTATACCTGATGATTTACCGAAATACGGGATTTCACCGGGCTCTTTTCCAATTGCCAAGGCCATCCGCATGAGCTGCAGCATCCCATATTTCTTTGAACCTGTAAGATTACGGGCAAAGGAAGGGACTAATGTTTTAGTGGACGGAGGGGTATTAAGTAATTTTCCAATGTGGCTTTTTGACCAGGAGAATATTAAAAAAACAAGACCTGTCCTAGGCATCAAATTAAGTCCAAGTGAATACGAACATGAAAAGCATAAAATAAACAACGCGATTGAGCTTTTCGGGGCGTTGTTTGAAACCATGAAGGATGCCCACGATTCCAGATATATTTCCAAAAAACATGCCGAAAATATTATATTTATCCCGACAGAAGGGGTAATGACCATTGAATTTCATTTAACCGAGGAAAAGAAACAGGAGCTTGTAAACTTAGGCAGGGAACGGGCGAAGAGATTCTTGAATAAATGGAGTTATTAATAAAGCAGTTAGAAAAAAGAAAAATCGAGCGTTTAAAAAGACGCCCGATTTTTCTTTTTTCCTTTTTTTCCATCAATGACGGTAAGATGGGCAGGAGGTTTCTTTTTGGCCTTGCCTTTCTTTAATGTCGTCAATGTACCTAAAGTGGAACCTTTTGCATTTGGCTCTCCACTTCGATGCTGCAAGCGTTTTTTAGACCTTCTTGCTGCTTTAAGAAATGCCCGCTGCTCTTTTTTCTGAGGGCTCGAATTTGAAAACTTGCGAACAACAAAATATATGACCAAACCAATTAAAACGAAGACAGCTATTTTTTGCAAAAATGCAGCCGGGTCAGCCGTAAAAGAACCATAAAGCCCAAGTAAAGCAAGGATAATAAGTACCCCCACAATATATGCGGATGTCCGATTTTTCAAGAAAGCCACCTCCCTAAGAGCATCATAAGCATTTTTTTATTCTTTTAAACACTTCCTAACAACGATTTAGACAATTTCTTCTTGTTTGACGAATCTGTCTGTTTCCTCTTCTCTTCTTAACAATTCTTTAAAGGAGAGAATGGCTACTTCCACCTGTTCATCGTTTGGCTCTTTCGTTGTAAAAAGCTGAAGCCAAAGACCTGGCAGGCCTAAATATTTTAAGACAGGAACGTCTCTTAATTTATTTGTAAATTGGAGGATTTCAAAGGAAATCCCCAACACAACCGGTATTAATAAAAGGCGGTCAACAATTCTCAACCACAGCGGCGAAGTTGGCACCAGCATATAAACAAAGATACCAACAAAAACAGTAAATAAGATAAAACTGCTTCCGCAGCGATAATGAAGCCTTGAGTGGGCCTGAACATTAGCTACAGTTAGTTCCACTCCGGACTCGTAGGTATTTATTACTTTATGCTCAGCACCATGATATTGAAACACTCTTTTAATCAAGGGTGTTAAGGAAACAAAATAAATATAGGAAAGAAGAAGGATAAGCTTGAAGAGTCCTTCGATCAGAACCTGGGAAAAATCCGATGAAAAAATGGGTCTTGTCAATTCCGCTAAGAAAACAGGAATTAGTGTGAAGGCAAATTTGCCAAATAAAAATGAGATAACCCCGATCACTGCCACACCCAAGTACATCGTCAATTTTGAAACTTCTTTTTCCTTTAAGGTGTCATCCTCCTTTGGGTCTAAATCAAATCTTTCAGTTGAAAAATTTAAATGTTTAGAACCATTGGCACTTGCTTCTATTATAGCAACGATTCCACGAATAAACGGAATTTTTTTAATTTTCGTTAAATAAGGATTTGTTTTACGCGGCAGGTGGAAGTATTCGACTGAATGGTCCTTCCTCCTTATTGCAGTAACATAATGATGTTTACCTCCGAACATAACTCCTTCAACCACGGCTTGACCGCCATAAACATTCTTTTGTGTATTAGACATTAGCTAGAACACCAACCTATGCAAAAGTAGCACGATAGCAGAAATGATAAATCTGTATGTACTTAAATGTATTCTACTAGAAAACCGAAAAAACCTCTAGGATATGACATAAGTTTTCCATTTAAATTAGAAAATTATTTTTTTATGCAAGGATTGTCGTTACAGGGGCATAATAAAATTGGTATTTATTTTGGACAGAAAATAATTGGTATCAAAAAGTAATGGAGGTTGTTTTAATGGCTGCTGATAAAAAAACGGGAACATACCCTAAGCCAATGTCCCTACCGGTGATGGTCTTTTGGACTGGTTTATTTGGAGGGGTTTTTTGGGGAACGGTCGGTTTTTTTGCATGCTACTTTAGTTTAACAGAAATCCGTCCAAATATAATCCTTGAACCATGGATGCTGGGGAACTGGAAATATGGCTGGAAAGGAACGATTTTGTCCATTCTCATCATGGGCGTGCTATCAGTTGGTGCAGCCTACCTATATTATGCGTTATTAAAAAAGCTGAAAGGTATGTGGATTGGCTTAGGGTATGGAATCATATTATTTTTAATTGTTTTTGTTGTTCTGAATCCCCTTTTTCCTGGGATGAAACCATTTTTCGATTTAAGCAGAGATACCATCCTGTCTTCCCTTTGTCTCTATATTCTGTATGGAATTTTCGTTGGTTACTCGATCAGCTATGAATATCAAAATCAAGAAGTACAAAAAAACGAACCAGCCACTTAAACTGTTATTAGTCGTATTAGTTTGATTATGATAAAATGATTGTGTCCGTTAACGGATTGGAAAAGGAGAGTGGACACGATGGAGAAATTAGAAAAATTAAGGTCAAGTTTTTCAGTAGAGGGAATCGATGGCATACTTATTACAAGCCCCTATAACCGCCGTTACATATCAAATTTCACAGGTACAGCAGGTATTGTTTTAATCAGTGCTGATAAAGCTCTATTTATTACAGATTTTCGTTATGTTGAACAAGCCCAAAAGCAATGTGAAGGATTTGAAATCATTAAATTTTCAGATACGCTTCCTAAAGAAGTCGCTGAACAGGCGAAAAAATTAGGGATTCAAAAATTAGGTTTTGAAGAGGACTATTTAACATACTCCTCCTTTAAAGTATATGAAAAAGAGGTCGAAGCTGAACTTGTCCCTGTTTCGGGATTAATCGAAAAGTTACGCTTGATAAAGACCGATTCAGAGATTAAGATATTAAAGGAAGCAGCGGATATTGCTGATGCCGCATTTAAACATATTTTAGACTTCCTTCGCCCGGGAAAAACGGAGCTGGAAGTATCGAATGAGCTGGAATTCTTTATGAGAAAAGCCGGAGCAGTATCTTCTTCCTTTGATACCATCGTCGCTTCAGGGTATCGCTCGGCTCTTCCACATGGTGTTGCCTCTGACAAGGTCATTGAAAAAGGGGATATGGTCACCCTTGATTTTGGTGCCTATTATAAAGGGTATGTTTCCGATATTACAAGGACTGTTGCTGTCGGCGAGCCTGACGCCAAGCTGAAAGAAATTTATCAGATTGTCCTCGAAGCTCAATTACGCGGCATCGATGGTTTCAGACCTGGAATGACAGGAAAAGAAGCGGATGCTTTAACTCGGGACTACATAACAGAGAAAGGGTACGGAGAGTACTTTGGACATTCAACCGGACATGGGATCGGGCTTGAGGTTCACGAGGGACCGGCTCTTTCATTAAAATCTGACATTATCTTAGAACCAGGTATGGTTGTAACTTGTGAACCAGGCATTTATATTCCTGGACTTGGCGGCGTTAGAATTGAAGACGATACGCTTATTACGAAGGATCATAACGAAAGGCTCACACATTCTACAAAAGACTTAATTATTTTGTAACTATTTTAGGAGGATTTGCCAATGATTTCTGTTAACGATTTCCGTACTGGATTAACCATTGAAGTGGATGGCGGCCTTTGGCGCGTCATGGACTTCCAGCACGTAAAGCCTGGTAAAGGAGCAGCGTTTGTCCGCTCCAAATTGCGTAACCTGCGTACCGGAGCCATGCAGGAAAAAACATTCCGTGCCGGTGAAAAAGTAGAAAAAGCACAAATTGATAACCGTAAAATGCAGTATCTGTATGCAAGCGGCGACCAACACGTGTTTATGGACATGGAGTCCTACGAGCAGGTTGAACTGCCTGGAACAAGCATTGAATATGAATTAAAGTTTTTAAAGGAAAACATGGAAGTTCATATCATGATGTTCCAAAGCGAAACACTTGGAGTTGAGCTGCCAAATACGGTTGAACTTGAAGTAACTGAAACTGAGCCTGGCATTAAAGGTGACACTGCTTCAGGCGGCTCCAAGCCGGCAACGATGGAAACCGGCCTTGTCGTTCAGGTTCCTTTCTTCATTAACCAAGGTGATCGCTTGATCATCAACACAGCTGAAGGTACTTACGTATCAAGAGCTTAATTGTAAATTAAAACTGGCCGATTGGCGAGTCCGTTAGGACGATGACAGACGCGTAGTTGAATTTATACTTTCTTATTAGCTAAAAAGAGCCTTAAGACCCTATTTGGGCGCTTAAGGCTTTTTTATTTTCGGAAAACAGATGGTAAATTTACTACCTATTCCTTCTTCACTCTCTGCTTCGATGGAGGCATCGTGCAGTTGTAAGATGTTTTTAACAATGGTCAGGCCAATTCCATTTCCCTCAATTTCCTGCCTGCTTTTATCTCCCCTGTACAATCTTTCGAAAATAAAAGGGAGATCCTCTTTGTTAATACCAATGCCGGTATCAACTACTTCCACAATAATATCATCATTCTTTTCATATAATTGGACAAGAATCCTGCCGCCTGCAGTTGTGAATTTAATAGCATTTGCCAGCAGGTTAACAAATACCTGCTTGATTTTATCTTTGTCTCCAGTAATTGAAAACTTTTTATCCGGTTGAATGACGAAATCGATTTTAAGTTTTTTCTTTTCAGAAGGTGCATGAAAATCATGACAAAGCTCCAGAAGCAATTGATCAAGTTCGATGATTTCATAACTCAGCTTGGTGCTTTCAGACTCAAATTCCTTTAAGACATTTAAGTTGTTAATCAGCCTGCCAAACCTGATTACCTCCTCATTTAGATAATGAAGCTTTTCTTGCGTAACTGGATATACCCCGTCAATCATGGCCTCTAGATTGTTTTGCAGGACATTTAACGGTGTCCTTATTTCATGTGAAATATCGGAGATTAATCTCTGTCTGAGCATATCCTGAAACTGTAATTTACCAGCCAATATGTTTACACTTTTTCGCAAGTCCTCTAGCTCATGAATGTTGCTTTTCACAACGGATTTACTGTTAAAATTCCCCTTGGACAAGTCAACAGAAAGCTTGGCCACTTCCTTAATAGGACTCGAAAATTGCTTCGAAAAATAGAGGCTTAAACCAGTAATGATAATGAGGGTCAACAGTCCGCTGGCAATTATGCTTTTATTAATGGACGATTTAAAGTTTTGATCTTCCTCCGTTAAGAGAACAGAAGAATACTGACCGATATCCACATAGCCTACTACTTTATCTCCCTCTTTAAGCTTAAATGTCTTTGTCGTATAAACTCCTTTTTGCTGGACTGGCATTGTCCCCATGTTTAACTGTTTTTTGATTTCCTTCGGGTCCATTCCCCAAATCGTTTGCTCATGCTGGTCCCTTAACGTAATGCAATAATTGCCCATATAGGCCTCATGCATGAGTTCAATTCCGGTGTTTTCTGTTAATCTGCCATCTTTTTTATAGGCATCTTCAAAGTAGGCTATAATTCTTTCGTACCTTTTGTTTTGAATGTCCATCATGTATTGATTAAATTTATTGGTAACAGTAAGATTTACAGTCAATGTCACAAGCAGGATAGAGGCAATGGTGCAAGCAGTAAAAAATAAACTTAATCTGCGGCTAATGGAATGCATTTTTGCTCACCGCCAAATTTATAGCCTGCTTTCAGGACTGTGATAATATATTTTGGGTTTCTCGTATCCATTTCAATTTTCTTGCGGATATTTTTGATATGGACATCAATAGTCCGATCAAAGCCATCAAAATTTTCACCATATACCTTCCGAATTAGCTGCTCTCTTGATAACACCTTGCCTTTACTAGCCGCTAATGCCCAGAGGATATCAAATTCAATCGGTGTGAACGGGATTTCTTCTCCCCTCACGGTAACCAGCCTTTTTTCAAAATGAATGGATAAGTTCCCATCATCAAAAATCATACAGACTGATGAGTTTGTGCCGTTTAATCTGCGGAAAAGGGCATTGACTCTTGCTGTCAATTCCCGTGGACTGAAGGGTTTAACTAGATATTCATCGGCACCCATATTTAAACCTTCGACACGGTCATTTAAAGAGCCTTTTGCTGTCAGCATAAAAATATGGACATTTGATGTTTCCCTCATCCTTTTGCAAACGTCCTCGCCGGCCATATCGGGGAGCATCAGATCGAGAATAACAAGGTTTATATTCGCTGATTTAAAGATTTCCAATCCTTTTGAGCCATTGCCAGCCCAGTAGACTTTGTAGCCGTTCTTCTCTAAATAGGCTTTGATTACATCTGATACGCTTCGTTCATCCTCAATCAATAAGATTTGGTTCATTTGGAATCACCTGATTGCTTTTTTGATAAGTAAAGTATACTTGCTGACAATGGTGAAAACGCAGGAAAAGGCTGACAATTCTGTGTCAGCCTTTTAAAAATTATAGTTTAACTTTTTGTAATCTAAGTGCGTTAAAGACCACAGACACCGAACTGAATGCCATTGCTGCCCCAGCTAGCCAAGGAGCTAGGAACCCAAGGGCTGCAATCGGAATGCCCAAGGAATTGTAGGCCATCGCCCAGAATAAGTTCTGCTTTATATTTGTGATTGTTTTTTTGCTCATGAAAATTGCATCTGCAATGCTGTTTAAGTCGCCGCGAATGAGCGTGATATCAGCCGCTTCCATGGCGACATCGGTGCCTGTCCCGATGGCCATTCCTATATCTGCCACGGCGAGAGCAGGTGCATCATTAATGCCGTCCCCGACCATTGCCACTTTCTTGCCTTCCGCTTGTAGCTTTTTAATTTCTGCTGCTTTTCCTTCAGGCAAAACCTCTGCGATGATGGTTTCAATTCCTGCTTGGCCAGCTATGGCCTTTGCTGTCTGCTGATTATCACCAGTAATCATGATAACCTCAAGACCCATCTTTTTGAGGCGGCTGACGGCCGTTTTGGAGGTTCCTTTAATCGTATCCGCAACCGCTACAACTCCAGCATACTGTCCGTCGATAGCCGTTATCATCGCTGTTTTCCCGGCTCTTTCCAGCTCCTCCATTTGTAAAAGTGCTGAATCTATTTCCACATTAAAGTTCGTCATTAACTTTCTAGTACCAATTAATAATTGCTTTCCATCCACTGCGGCCTTTATTCCGAAGCCCGGGATGGCTTCGAATTCGGCTGGCTCTTTTAGTTGAAGCCCCTTTTCCCTAATACCTTGCACGATAGCTTGTGCAAGCGGATGTTCTGATTGCTTTTCAGCAGAACCAACCAAGGTTAAAAATTCTTCCTCAGTGATGGAATTGGTATGGGAGAAATCTGTTAACACTGGTGTCCCATTTGTGACTGTGCCTGTTTTATCCAAAACTACTGTTGTGATACGGTGAGTTATTTCCAGGTGTTCGCCGCCTTTAAAGAGGATTCCATATTCAGCCGAACGGCCTGAACCAGCCATGATAGAAGTAGGTGTCGCCAAGCCTAAAGCACACGGACAGGCGATAACTAAAACGGCAATCATTTTTTCTAAGCTTTCAGCGAAATTACCGGGTTCTACCCACAAATACCAGATAATAAAGGTTATCACAGCAATGGTCACGACAACTGGAACAAATACTCCAGATATTTTGTCGGCAAGCCTTTGAATCGGGGCTTTGGAGCCCTGGGCCTCTTCAACCACTTTAATAATTTGTGCTAAAGCGGTATCACGGCCAACCTTTATTGCTTCAACTTTTAGGAAGCCGTTTTTGTTCAGCGTAGCCCCTATGACTTCATCGCCAATTTTTTTATCAACCGGAACACTTTCACCGGTCAGCATTGACTCATCGATTGCGGATTGCCCTTCTATGACTTTACCGTCAACAGGAATTTTTTCACCCGGCTTAATGTAAAGAATATCCCCTAGAATAACTTCTTCTATCGGGATTTCCATTTCGCGGCCATCGCGGTTTACAGTAGCCGTTTTGGCTTGGAGCCCCATCAATTTTTTGATTGCCTCTGAGGATCGTCCCTTTGCCCTTGCTTCAAAAAGCTTTCCTAATATGATTAATGTGATTAGAACAGCACTGGTTTCATAGTAAAGTTCTACCATATGTGAACCTTTGGTAAGCGACAATATAGATAAATATAAACTGTAAAAATAAGCTGCCGATGTTCCCAATGCAACAAGTACATCCATATTGGCACTTTTATTTTTTAAGGCTTTATAGGCACCGATGTAAAACTGTCCGCCGATTAGGAACTGAACCGGTGTGGCGAGAAGCAGTTGAAACCATGGATTCATGAACATATCCGGTACCCAAATAAAAGATGTAAACGAAAAATGCCCTGCCATTGCCCATAAAAGCGGAAAAGACAAAATTGCCGAAAAGATAAATTTTTTCGATTGCTTTTCGATTTCCTTTTGGCGATGGTCCACTTGATCTTTTGTTTCTTGTTTGAGTCTTGCCCCGTAGCCAAGAGTTCCAACTTTTTTTATGATGTCTGCAGTTGTCAGGGCGGAACCGTTGTATTCTACCGTTGCTTTTTCAAGTGCCAGGTTAACGTTTGCCTTTATGATGCCATCTAGCTTATTTAAGCCTTTTTCAATCCGGGCCGAGCAGGCTGCACAAGTCATCCCTGTGATATCAAATTCCACTTTTTCGGTTACGACTTCATAACCTAAATCCTTAATCTTCTGTTCGATTTCTTCCAGTTTTATCTGGGAAGGATCGTACTTAATTGCCGATTTTTCTAATGCAAGATTGACAGTTGCTGTTTCAACTCCGGTTAGTTTTTTCAGACCCTTTTCAATTCTGGCCGCACAGGCTGCACAGGTCATACCGGAAATTTGCAGGCTTGTTTCTTTGATAGTTTGACTCATAGTAAGTCAACTCCTCATATAGTGAGTTGAAATTTAAACTATATCATATCCTTGATCATCAATTGTTTCTTTGATTTGATCAAGGCTGACGGTTTGCGGGTTGAACTCGACATCAACCGTTGCTGCGTCTAGATTCACCTTAACGGCAGTGACTCCATCCAGGGTCCCAACGCTTCCTTCAACCGCCTTTACACAATGTCCGCAAGACATTCCTTTTACGTTTAATGTTACTTTTTCCATGCTAATCATCCTTTCAAAAATGTATTTGTTATTTTTGATTTCTAATTTTATGTTACTATACCCCCCTACCCTATGTAAAGTGTTTTGCCTGGGTTTCACAAAATGTCCACAAATGCTGATGTAGTTTTGTTTATGTTTTTAATCTAGCAAAACAATATAAAGACCGTATGTAGTTTTTTATGTGTCATGAAACGGTCAAATTTAATATGCCCCCTATTGTTTTGAAGGGGCACCGGTTCGGGCAAAAAACTGGGGATATTTTTACTGATGGGGTCTTTTGAAGTGATACCTTTGAGCAAAATAACTGCTCTATTTTTTACCGTTGCTCCTCTTGATGCGGTTCCTCGGGCAAAATAACCGCTCTATTTTTACCGTTGGGCTTCTTGAAACGGTTCCTCCGGCAATATAACTGCTCTATTTTTACCGTTGGGCTTCTTGAAACGGCTCCTCGGGCAATATAACTGTTCTATTTTTACCATTGGGCATCTTGAAACGGTTCCTCGGGTAATATAACTGTTCTATTTTTACCGTTGGGCTTCTTGAAACGGTTCCTCGGGCAAAATAACTGTTCTATTTTTACCGTTGGGCTTCTTGAAACGGTTCCTCGGGCAATATAACTGCTCTATTTTTACCGTTGGGCTTCTTGAAACGGTTCCTCGGGTAATATAACTGCTCTATTTTTACCGTTGGGCTTCTTGAAACGGTTCCTCGGGTAATATAACTGTTCTATTTTTACCGTTGGGCTTCTTGAAACGGTTCCTCGGGCAAAATAACTGTTCTATTTTTACCGTTGAGCATTTTGTCTTAACGTTATTTCGTGCAAGTATTATTAAATATAATAAAAAAGAACACCGACGCTTAGCCGAGATGTTCTGAATCATTTTATATACGCTTAGCGCCAATGTATTTTGGCTTCCAATAGGTATTGCTTGTGTAAGTGATCATAACCCCTTTAGAAGATGATGCCATAATCATTTTGCCTGCTCCAATATACATAGCCACGTGGGTTGGTCTGCTTGCTTTTGTTGGGGCGAAGAACATTAAATCGCCGGGCTGAAGACTGCCGACACGATACCCTCGATTATTGAACATATCAGCGGCTGTTCGTGGCAGCCAGATTCCAGCTTTACTGTAAGAGTATTTTACAAGACCAGAGCAGTCAAAACCACTTGGGGATATGCCTCCCCATCTATATGGAACACCAAGATTTGCCTTTGCTACGGAAATTGCTTTTGTATGATAATATGCTGCTTCTGCTTTATCACCCAGGGTGGCTAACAAAGACGTTGTTAAGGCTGCTGTCATAGCAAGTGCTGGGATGATTTTCTTTAACATTTTGTTATTCCCCCTTGAGTGATTTGATATCTACACTATACAAGGGATGCATAACAGATGGGTCACAAGGAAATTACAATCCAACCACAAAATTATATTGACATAATTTTTATGAATGAATATAAAAAATAAGAGAATGGAGTATATCTCCATCCTCTCTCAAAATCATTTTATAGTCCACACTTTAATTGTGCGCCACAGTTAGTACATGTATTACAGCCGCCGATTTCTTTAACTTTTCCTTTGCGGCATACTGGGCATGTGTTGCCGACTTCAGAACCAATCGTTACATCCGTTGAACGAAGGTCAGTGATGGTTTCGACTAAGACTACATGCTGCTTATCTTCTTTTTCAAAGATAGATAATTGTTCATTTGTGTTTTCTTCAGCTTTCAATGTTAAAACCTGAGAATCGCGTGAACCGTCTACATAGACAGTACCGCCTTTTGCACCGCCGCGGTATAAACGCTCGTATACCTTTTCAACCTGCTCAACGCTGTATCCTTTTGGTGCATTAACTGTTTTACTGATGGAACTGTCAATCCAGCGCTGGATGACACATTGGACATCTGCGTGTGCTTCAGGAGCAAGATTCATCGCAGTGACAAACCAGTTTGGCAGGTTACTTGAATCTGCTTCTGGGTTACGGTCTAAATACTCTTGAACGATGTCTGCTTTTACTTCGATAAATTTACCAAGGCGTCCGCTGCGGAAATATGAGAATGAGAAATAAGGTTCTAATCCCGTTGAAACGCCAACCATGGTACCAGTGGAACCCGTTGGAGCAACAGTTAGCAAATGAGAATTCCTTATTCCGTTTTCCACAATAGATTCACGGATTTCTTCAGGCATTTTCTTCATAAATCCGGTATTGATGAATGCTTGGCGTAAGCGGTTTGTTTCCTCAAGTGTTTCACCAGTTAAGAATGGGAAGCTTCCCTTTTCTTTCGCCAATTCAACGGATTCTTTGTAGGCTGTAGTTGCAATTGTTTCGAAAACTTGATCGACCAGCTTATTTCCTTCAGGTGAACCGTACTCAGTCTCGCAGTAGATAAGCAGGTCGTGCAGACCCATTACCCCAAGACCGACGCGGCGTTCACCGAGTGCTTGCTTTTTGTTTTCTTCCAAGAAGTATGGAGTAGCATTGATGACGTTGTCCTGCATGCGGACGCCGACTGCTACTGTATTTTTTAACTTTTCAAAGTCAACTGTTTTAGTTTCCTTATCTGCCATTTCTGCAAGGTTTACTGCAGCAAGGTTACAGACGGAAAATGGTGCGAGTGGTTGTTCCAATTTGTTATCCCATTGGCTTTTTATCCAATAGTTCTTACAGTTTTATTCCTGTAAGTTCAGCATACCTTTTCATTACACACTTGTTTCATGTATTTAATCAATTCTTTTCTTCCACGATCTTCTCCAAAAACTGCTTTTGAAATGACTCTGAAATCTTTCACCCCGAAATGTTTTTGGATGTCATCTAGTAATGGCTTAATAGTGGTTTTTATTTTATTTAATGGAGTTTCAAGTACAATTTCTCTGTTTTCCTTTGACCATTGAATAATATAATCTTTAATAGCTTCATGAATCTTTAATCTATTGCCCACATAAATATCTGTTGCTTTTTTTATTGCAACTTTACCAGCACATGATTGACTACAAAATTTTTGAGGGGAAGTTACTATTACAATAAATTTTTGCCCACATACCTCACAAAATCTAGTTTGTCTTTCCTTCTTTAATTTACCTTTTTGTGCCAAACCAGATTTTCTTAATCCCTCAATCATTCTTTGCTTTGTAGTACCCTCAGTAGCCCATAACTTTTTAGTGTGTTCACCGATCCTCTTTTTGGAATTTTTATTGTGCTTAAGATTATAATGCCCGTTAAGTTCACCAAAAGCAGCCTTATTTATAGTAGTTTCACTCGAATTTATCCATTCGCTAATGGTTGATGTTAAAGAAAATGGCAACCCTTTATAAATCTTAAGCAATTCCTCATAAGAAACAAGTTCACATTTTATGTGGTATTTTTCTTCAATGGTTTTTAGGTCTCTTCTTGCATTCTTTTTTACTTCTGTATTTCTTGCCTTAATTTCCACTATTTTTACAAGCCTATTATCTTTATCGTAAAAGAAAAAGTCGGGCTTATACAACTTATAACCCAGATCAAATACTTGATCCTCATAGCTCCATTGAATCGAATAAAAATCAAGGTATTTTGCAAACGCGTATTCATACGAACTTCTTAAATAATATCCTTTGTAAAAGCCCGCATACCCTCTATTCACCTTAATCACCTAAATTCATCCATTCAAAATGTACTGACTAGGATTTGTGTGTAATGTTGCGGCCTCGTGGATGGATTATATTCTGCAAGTGCAGGTTCACCATCTATGCGTTGCCCCTGACTAGATTTTTACATCTAGCCTTCGGTTCGGATTAGCATCTCAGCCTTCCCGCTTTATTCCGCAATTTTTAACGTGAGGCAAACTAAGCTACTTTACCACACGGATTCGTTGCTACTACCTGCTGACCATATGCTTTAGCATTCGTCATGTCATTGGCATTATCGATGAAGAATATTCCCGGTTCAGCAGAGTACGTTGCGCAAATGTTAACTAAGTTCCAAAGTTCTTTTGCCTTAATTTTTTTGTAGACTCGAACTTTGTGACCAAGTCTTTCCCACTCACGAACGTCTCCAACTTCATGCCATTTTTCATTATAGATTTTCATTTCCTCTTGGTCGTAGTTTTCTACGTAAGGGAAACGAAGTTCATATTCACCATCATTTTCAACAGCTTCCATAAATTCTTTCGTTAAGCAAACAGAGATGTTTGCTCCAGTGAGGAACTCTGGATTATGAACTGAATAAGTACCGCCAGTTGCTAGTTTTTCCTCAGCATCTGCAATAATTGATTCACTGAAGCCACCATAACCAGGAATGTTCTTATAATTTACAATTCCTTGGTACATCGCTTCTTCTTGAAGGGTGAATGGTTTAAACTTCAGTTTTTCTTTAGCAAGTTTTTTGATTGTTTCATCAGATGTATTTTCAATTAAAAATCTTAGAATTCTCGGATTTTGCATTTTAGAAATAATGAATTCAATGATGTCTGGATGCCAGTCCGCCAGCATAATCATCTGCGCCATTATGTTGCGTTGATTCGTTACATCAACTCTCTAGGTCACCCCAGAGTTCAGACCATCTCTTGCATTCTCAGAATGCCCTCGCGCTTCGGAATCACTTGATCCCTACTCTACTCACTTCCACTTATTAGTGTGCTTTCGATGGTCGTTGAACCTTCTCCATATTCTATTCAAGAACGTAGGAGCTCGGCTGCTGATTGTCTTTATCCACCGTTGTTTTCAAGCATTCACGTTCACCGTTTCCGGTCACGTTGTAGCCAACAGGTTATTAAAGAGTTCCCAGCAATTCACGAGGTTTATTTATAGACGAGGCACTTATGCTGATTTACCACGTCTTGATCCACCCTGCTCAACAAGGTGAGTCAACTTCGCAATATCATCCAACCAAGAAACCGAACCAGACGATTTGCCATTTACACCTCTTGCCAAGGTGTTTCTTGGCCGTAATGTCGAACCATTAGTTCCAACACCGCCGCCGCGGCTCATGATTTCCATTACCTGCTTGCGGTGGTCAGAGATTCCTTCACGAGAATCCGCTACGAACGGCATTACATAGCAGTTGAAATAAGTTACCTCAGTACCAGAGCCTGCACCATAAAGAACACGGCCGGCCGGAATGAAGTTCAAGTTCACTAGCTCTTGATAAAACTTTTCTGTCCATTCGATGCGCTTCTCTTCCGTCTCTTCTACAGCAGCAATACCAGTCGCAACACGTTTAGCAATCTGCTCATAGAAAAGCTCTAACGGCTTCTCAATGACATCCAGCGAACTATAAATAACTCCAGTTTCTGTTGCTTCACCATCGAGGACGCCTCTAAATTCCTCTTCAACCAAAACCTTAGCTTTCTTCTTCTCCCAATCGATTTCCTGAATGTATCCTAAGCCGCGTGCCGGGAATTTTGGATCTTCTTTAATCGTAAGAACAACAAAGTCGCCATTTGTGAGGGTAATTTTTTCAGTGTCTTTGAAGGTGTAGCGGTCGAGCATGACCAAACGCGAAACACCCTTGTGAGTTATTTTCATATCTGGGGTGACCGGGTGCACCTGTGGAAAAAGGCGGATATCCTCATTCAACCTCCCAAAATCAATATTCAATTCTTGTCTAAAAACTACAGACATGAATACAACTCCTTTATCTATATATTCTCTATCTTGTGTAGGAATCTAGTAAGCTTTTGCTTATCTAGTTGTTTTAATAAATTTAAGTTACCATATTAAAACAGGAAAAATCAATATATAGTACCGAAAATATTTTCGACACCCCTATATATTGTATGTCATGCAAAAAACAATTATTTTGTCAAACTTTAAAATAAATAGATTCTCGAGAAAATAAAAGATATAGTGCAATTTTCGCTATAAAACGAGAAATTTTAACAATTTTCGCCGGTTGCCTCCAATGAAATAGGAAAAAAGCGGCAAAGCCGCTTTAGCAAGTCATCTCTTAAAATTCCACTCATCATTTTCATACCGTTCTTTGGCGAGCTTATTAACATAGGCAAGCTCTTCATCTGTCAACTGATAGGATTCAAGCTCAATATTTAAACCTTCTGCAAATCCTTTATAAAAAGCTTCCTTAGCCTCATCGAGAGCAATCCTTCGCGGACTGATCGCATTAATGGCAACAGCCTTATCCTTGAAAGCTTTTTTCATCCGCTCCTTCACCCGGTCATTCGGGTATTTGAATAAGCTAAAAAGCTTGTCTTCATCCAGGTCCAAAAGGATCGATCCATGCTGGAGAATGACACCCTTCTGCCGTGTTTGCGCACTTCCTGCGACCTTGCGCCCTTCCACCACCAACTCATACCAGCTGGGGGCATCAAAGCAAACCGCGGACCTAGGATTTTTTAAGGCATCCCGTTCCTCAACTGTTTTCGGAACAGCAAAATATGCTTCTAGTCCCAGTTGATGAAATCCTTTTAAAATCCCTTCAGAAATAACACGATAAGCCTCAGTAACTGTTTTTGGCATTGCTGGGTGCTCCTCTGAAACAATGACGCTGTATGTCAGTTCATGCTCATGGAGAACCCCTCTGCCTCCAGTTGGTCTTCTTACAAATCCAAGCCCGTGTGTTTTTACTGCTTCCATATCAATTTCTTTTTCAACCTTTTGAAAGTACCCAACGGACAGCGTCGGCGGGTTCCAGCCGTAAAATCGGATCACCGGTGGAATCTTCCCCTCGCTGTGCCAATCTAACAAAGCTTCATCCAATGCCATATTAAAAGCAGGAGAACTATTGCCAGAATCGATAAACCACCATATTTCTTTTTCCATAGAAAAACCTCGTTTATTTATAATTTCCTTTCTTAGTCTATCAAAATGAGGGGGAATTTCAAAATGAGATGTTTTTGGTATAATTTTTTAAGAAGATTTTTGTCCATTCTTCTTTATCTTTAAGAAAATGACTTATATAATAAATACTAGTGCAACAAGCTTGAAGGGGGCAAATAGAAGTTGAATTCACTTTATGTTTTATTAATCATTGTCGTAGCGGTTATCATCTACTCTGTTTTTACTTTTTTTTATCAAAAAAGGATTGTAAAAACAGTAACAGAAGAGGAATTCCGTACAGGATACAGAAAGGCACAGCTGATTGATGTTCGTGAACCAAATGAATTTGAAGGCGGACATATTTTAGGAGCACGAAATATTCCAATGTCACAAATTAGAATGCGCATGAAAGAAATTAGACCGGACATGCCTGTTTATTTATATTGCCAAAGTGGCATGCGCAGTGCTCGTGCAGCTCAATTTTTACACAAAAAAGGCTACAAGGATCTAACCCAACTTCAAGGCGGGTTCAAAAAGTGGTCTGGTAAAGTGAAAGCCAAAAAATAATCGTAATTAATGGGCTCCAGAACTTTTCTGGGGCCTTTTATATTGATTTTTATTAAAAAATGGGCCACCAATACGTTCTATTGGCGTATTTGACAAGTCTATTGGCGAATTCTCCACGTCTATTGGCGAATCTCCCCAATCTATTGGCAACTTTAATAAAAAGCCCTAACAAAAACAAGCTCTGGAGCAATCCAGAGCCTGTTTATCTTTTTATGCATTCTGATATCGTAAAACTGGCTTACGCGCAGCTGTAGTTTCATCTAAGCGGCCTACCACGGTTGTGTGCGGAGCCTCCTGGACTATTTCCGGATTTTCCTCCGCTTCCTTGGCGATTTGGATCATGATGTCGATAAAGGAATCTAACGTTTCCTTAGATTCTGTTTCTGTCGGCTCAATCATGATACATTCTTCCACATTTAATGGGAAGTAAATGGTTGGCGGATGGAAGCCGAAATCAAGCAGTCGCTTCGCAATATCCAATGTACGGACGCCCAATTTCTTCTGGCGCCTTCCGCTTAATACAAACTCATGCTTACAATGTCTGTCAAACGGCAGATCATAATACTCCGCCAATCTTCTCATCATATAGTTAGCATTTAAAACAGCATATTCAGTCACTGCTTTTAAGCCGTCTGGTCCCATAGACCGAATATAGGTATATGCGCGGACGTTAATGCCAAAGTTTCCGTAGTATGGCTTAACGCGGCCAATTGATTGCGGACGATCATAATCCAGGACATACTCGTCGCCTCGTTTGGCAATAACCGGTCTTGGCAGGAACGGAATTAAATCTGCCTTCACACCGACAGGACCGGAACCTGGACCGCCGCCTCCGTGCGGGCCAGTAAACGTTTTATGAAGATTCAAGTGGACTACGTCAAAGCCCATATCACCCGGGCGGGCTTTTGATAGAACTGCGTTTAGGTTTGCCCCGTCGTAATAAACCTTACCGCCAGCTTCATGGACGATTTCAGCAATTTCGACAATGTTTTCTTCAAAAAGGCCAAGCGTATTTGGGTTAGTCAGCATTAATGCTGCTGTATCCTCCCCCACCACTCTTCTTAAGTCTTCTAAGTCTACAAGACCATCTTCATTCGACTTTACTGTAACCGTCTCAAGACCTGCTACTGTAGCAGAAGCTGGGTTTGTACCATGAGCGGAATCAGGTACGATAACCTTAGTCCGTTTTAGGTCGCCATTTGCTTCATGGTATGCGCGAATCATCATCAATCCGGTCCATTCTCCGTGGGCACCTGCTGCCGGCTGTAAGGTCACTTCATCCATTCCGGTAATTTCTTTTAAATGCTGCTGAAGGTCATATAAAAGCTCAAGCGCACCTTGAACGGAACTTTCATCCTGGAGCGGGTGAATATGCGCAAACCCGTTGTAGCGGGCTACATTCTCATTAATCTTAGGATTGTATTTCATCGTACAAGAACCTAATGGATAAAAACCGGAGTCTACACCGTGATTCCGTCTGGAGAGGGACGTATAATGGCGCATGATATCCAGTTCAGAAACCTCAGGGAGCAGCGGCTCCTCTTCCCTTAAATATCCTTCTGGAAGGAGCGCAGCAACATCTGCTTCAGGAACATCCATTTCCGGAAGGCTGTATCCGACCCGGCCTGGTGTACTAACTTCAAAAATCAGCTTCTGGTCTTGATTATGCATGCAAATCCCCCAATTCTTTCACTAATGTATCGATCTCTTCCTTCGTTCTTTGCTCTGTCACGCAAATGAGCATATGGCCCGCAAGCACAGGATAGTCACGGCCCAAATCATAACCGCCTATGATTCCTTTTTGGAGCAGCTGCTGATTAACCTCTTTTACCGGTTTATTTAAATTGACAACAAACTCGTTAAAGGAGTGACCATCATTAACCACTTCAAACCCTGCTACTTTAAAGGCAATTTTTGCATAATTAGCCTTTTGTAAATTGGCTGCTGCTATTTCGCGGACACCTTTTTTTCCAAGGGCAGTCATCGCAACAGATGCAGCAAGGGCATTCAATGCTTGGTTTGAGCAAATATTAGAAGTCGCCTTATCACGGCGGATATGCTGCTCACGTGCCTGCAGTGTTAAAACAAAACCGCGGCGGCCTTGGTCATCTGTTGTCTGGCCGACAAGACGTCCGGGAACTTTACGCATTAGCTTGGTCGTAACCGCAAAATAGCCACAGTGCGGACCTCCAAAGGCAGTCGGGATTCCAAACGGCTGGGCATCGCCGACAACAATATCTGCACCAAATTTTCCTGGAGGTGTCAAAATTCCAAGTGATAATGGATTGCTTGAAACAACAAACATTGCTTTATTTTCGTGAATAATCTCTTCAAGCTCTTTTAAAGGTTCAATTCGGCCTAAAAAGTTTGGATATTGAACGACAACTGCGGCTACGTCAGCATTTACCAATCCTTTTAGGGCTTCAATATCAGTAATTCCATCCTTCACAGGAACCTCAATCACATCAAGGTATTGACCCTTTGCGTAAGTTTCCAGAACCTCACGGGATTCAGGGTGAACAGCACTGGAAACCAGGATGGTTTTCCGTTTAGTGTGACCAGCACTTAGCATTGCTGCTTCAGCAAGTGCAGTACCACCGTCATACATCGAGGAGTTGGCCACATCCATTCCTGTTAATTCACAAATCATTGTTTGGAATTCAAAAATCGCCTGCAGTTCCCCTTGGGAGATCTCCGGTTGGTAAGGTGTATAGGCTGTGTAGAACTCCGATCTTGAGATGACATGGTCAACGATAACCGGCATATAGTGGTCATAAACTCCGGCACCTAAGAAAGACACATTCGATTTTAAATCAGCATTCCGGCTTGCTAACTGAAAAAGTTCCTTCATCAAAGCTGTTTCAGATTTTGCCGGTTTAATATTGTATTCACCTTTAAATCGGACCTTTTCAGGAATATCACTGAATAGTTCATCGACAGTGGAAACTCCAATTGTCTCCAGCATTGCCTGCTTATCTTGTTCAGTCATGGGTAAATAGCGATGTTTCATAAACCTTGCTCCCTTCTGCTATTTCTTTTCTCTTTTATAAAAAGGTGTAGGAACCACTTTCGCTTTTAAACGTTTGCCGCGAATTTCAACTTCCACTTCGGTATCAAGTCCTGCATGTTCGGAAGAAATGAGGGCAAGACCGATGTTTTTCTTTAAGGTTGGGGACTGTGTACCGGTGGTAACTTCACCAATTAGCGCTTCCCCTTTGTAAACTGGATAGCCGTGGCGCGGAATTCCCCGGTCAACCATCTCGATCCCAACAAGCTTCCGGGACAAACCCGCTTCCTTTTGTTTCAATAGAGCTTCTTTTCCAATAAAATCAGCCTCTTTATTCAATTTCACCGCAAAGCCAATTCCTGCCTCAAGCGGGGAAATTTCCGGTGATAATTCCTGGCCGTAAAGCGCTAAGTTTGCTTCAAAACGAAGTGTGTCGCGCGCACCTAGGCCGCAAGGAATAACTCCCTCGTCTTTTCCGGCTTCCAGAATGGCTGTCCAGATTTCGACGACATCACCAGCATCACAATATACTTCAAAGCCGTCTTCCCCTGTATAACCAGTTCTAGATACAAGTGCTTTTTTCCCATTTAAAACAACTTCCTGCTGGAATTTAAAAAAGCCGATTTGGCTTAAATCCGTCTGTGGAGCTAGCTTCTGTAATACCTTTTCTGCAAGAGGGCCTTGAAGCGCAAGCTGTGCCATTGTTTCAGACAGGTTTTCGATTGTTACATTTCCTTCAAGGTGCTTCTCCAGCCAGTTGTAGTCCTTTTCAATATTCGATGCGTTGACAACTAGCAAATAATGATTGTCTTCAACCTTGTAAACAAGCAGGTCGTCAATAGTTCCGCCGTTTTCATAGCACATCGCGGTATATTGCGCCCCGCCGTCTTTCACTTTTGAAATGTCATTTGTCATCAATTTTTGTAAATAATTGAGGCTGTCTGGGCCCTTTACCTCAACTTCGCCCATATGGGACACATCGAATAAACCGGCTTTCGTGCGGACAGCTTCATGCTCATCCTTGATGCTTGAAAACTGGACAGGCAACTCCCAGCCGCCAAAATCGATGGTTTTTCCCCCGTATTCCTTGTAAACTTCAAACAGCGGAGTGCGTTTTAATTCCGTCATCATAAATCCCCCTTCATTTACTACATGTTCATTATTTGTAAAAATGAATTATTGCCAATTAACAAAAATAGGAAAACTCCTTGTCGTTTTCCTAAATACAACAAAAAGGTGCAAAAAAGGACAGAAACCTCCCTTTAACAGTAAAGAAGGTCTCTGTCCTTGCACCTGAAAGTTTACCTAAATCGGCTGTCCCCTTTGGTGGCTGGTATCATCCAGCACTCTCCAGAGCTGCGTCCAACAAGAGTTCTTTTGCCTGAGAGATTCACATAAGCTGCTTGCTCCTTCGGCGCTACAAAAAGTAGTCTCTCCCCTTGTTTTCATTCGCACTTATAATATTATTTTCCAATTTGGTCATACTAATTATACTTAAAAAATAGATTACCTTATTTAAATATTTAAAACTTTCAAAGCTATTATCATCCTACCATTAAAACAACATATCGGGCAATAATAATTTATCTTAAAAAGGAGCTGAAAAGGATGAATGTCGAAATTGAATTTGATTCCTCCTGGCAGGATGATTTTTTACATAAAATTGATCATGATGGACCCTGGGGAAATTGGGAGCTTTTTAAATTGGCCATCGATATTGAAAATCATTTGGTGGTCCCGGAATTCGAAGGTCTGCAGGCTCCAAAGCATCTGCCAAATTTGACGCCTCTCCCCCATCAGCTTGAAACGGCCAAGCAGGTGGTTGAAAACATGAACGGAAAGGCCATCCTTGCGGATGAAGTGGGTCTCGGAAAGACTATCGAAGCTGGGTTAATTTTAAAAGAATACATGATTCGCGGATTAGTGAAAAAAGTGTTAATTCTTGTTCCCGCCTCCTTAGTCACCCAGTGGGCACAGGAATTAAATAGCAAATTTTATATACCGGCTGTCACTCAAAGAAAAAGCTATGTTTGGGAACAATGTGATGTCGTTGTTTCCTCCATCGATACGGCGAAACGAAATCCGCATCGGGAGATTATTTACAAGCAAGACTATGACCTCATCATTATCGATGAAGCCCATAAATTAAAAAATAATAAAACAAAAAACTACGAATTTGTTCAAAACTTAAAAAAGAAGTTTTGTTTATTGCTGACGGCAACACCTATTCAAAATAGGATTGAGGAGATTTTTAACCTCGTATCCCTATTAAAGCCTGGTCACTTAGGGAATGAAACTGTCTTTTACGAAAAATATAAACGAGATTCCCGTTCCTTAAATGATGACCAGCATCTAAAAGAGCTAGTCAATAAAGTCATGATCCGCAACCGTCGTGCCGATACAGGAATCGAATGGACGAAACGGCATGTGGAGACGATACCGATTGAATTTACAAAATCGGAACGCGACCTGTATGACTCCATCTTAGAGCTTAAAAATGAGGGAGACTGGGTTCAAACGAGCAGTTTTTCTGTGATGACTTTGCAGCGTGAAGCATGCTCAAGCCGAGAGGCCGTTTTCTATACCTTAAAAAACATGCTTCTTAAAAAGGAAAACCCCACGCAGGCCTATCAAGAACAAATCAACTTTTTAATTAAAAAAGTGGAGACTGTCGAGCAAAATTCCAAGGCAGTAAAAGCCCTTGAATTAATTCAGAAAATAAATGATAAAGTGATTATTTTCACGGAATACCGGGCTACCCAATTATATTTACAGTGGTACTTAAAGCAGCACGGAATTTCCTCCGTTCCTTTCCGAGGCGGTTTTAAACGCGGGAAAAAGGACTGGATGCGCGAGTTGTTCCAAAAGCATGCCCAGGTGTTGATTGCTACTGAAGCGGGCGGGGAAGGGATTAACCTGCAATTTTGCAACCACATTATCAATTTTGATCTGCCGTGGAACCCGATGAGACTGGAGCAACGCATCGGAAGGATTCACCGCCTCGGTCAGGAAAAGGATGTCATGATTTATAATTTTGCCATCAAAAATACGGTGGAAGAGCATATTTTAAAACTTTTATACGAAAAGATTGATTTATTTGAAAAAGTCATCGGAGAACTTGATGATATTCTAACAAAACTAGAATTCGGAAATATTGAAGATCATATAATGGATATCTTTGGCGACTCCTGCTCTGAAGGGGAAATGCGGATTAAAATGGAGAATTTATCATCAATGATTGAATTTGCACAAAATATGAAAAAAGGAGAATCACATGCAGCAGCAGGAAATTCATAAGTTTCTTTTAAATTATTTTATGGCAAATGAATGTCCCATTGTCACCAATCACCCTGGATACTTAGATGTCCAACTAACAATTGAAATGGATAAGGAACTAATGAATCGGCCCTTTTACTGGCATTATTTAGAGAAAACTGGCGGAATACCGAATCCAATGAGATTGACCCTCATCACCAACCAAAAAGCAGCACCTGAAAATCTCAGAGGGGAAACCATCCATTTTGGTTCGCCCCGCCTGCATCAAGTTTTTGAGTCTACAAAAAATTTAGCCAGATATATAAGGCTTTATGAAAATCACGGCAACTCCGCCGTCCAGACTCCCTTGCTGCCATGGCTATGCATGAATGTTAAAATCTCCTATCAATGTGACCGTAAACGCGATATTTTTAAGTCAATCGGCCTTCAGCTTATTAACGGGAAAATGGTGGAGGATTTTCATAATTACCTGCTTAAAATTTCGTTAACGCCGAAAATCCCTGATTACTCGTTTACATTATCACCACTGGTTAAACCAAAAAGCGGAATGATTCGAATTGAAAATTATTTAAAATCAGTCATTGAAAATGATGACCATACCTGGGCCGATGAAGCAAAGATACGCTGGGAGAAGGATTTAGAACTGCTGAATCATTTTTATGAGGACATCGAAGATGAAAACGAAAGCTATGAGACAGAAAAACAGGCACTCAAGGATCAATATGAGCCGCGAATTCATATTTCCTTTATCAATGGCGGGCTGTTTTACTTAACAGAAAAAGCAATTTAAAAAGAAAACCCCAAGTCGTGAAATTATACTTGGGGGTTTTCTTTTTAAAGTCCACTGTCTTTCATTTTCCGTCTCTTAACCTCTGAATACACAATATAGGGAAGTATGCCAAACCAGCGATACCAGAAGGATGCTTTGGTCTGTTTTCGCTCGAGGCGCTGACGTTTTCGTTCGTCCTTTGGCTGGTCCGCATATTTGACAATTGTTTGCGTCATATATTTTACATAATCATTCGTTTTCATGTACACACCTGCCTTTAACTTACATTACAAGTATGTCCAAGGTTTATCCTTTCGAATCAATAAGTAATCCATTTAATTAGCTTTTTTGACCTCGTGTCAAAATATCCTTTCCCGTTTACCAATTCACCTGAATGAAGCCGGAGTGTAAAGGAAACTCTTTGGACATATCCTGACGGGGGATCGGCGAGAAAATCCATATTCCCCTTCTGAAATCCAAACTTTCCTTTAGATGGGATTGTTCCTGACACCTGGGCCTGATTTTCGAATTTCTTTACGGATGACAAGAAATAATACTCTTCCTGCAAAATAACGGCTGATTCGTGCGCTAGCTTTCTCTCCGACAGGAGCTTCTCCACCTCGATTGAAAAAAACAGCAGAAAAATGATCAACAAACATAATGTAAGGGGATAAGTGAAGCCTTTTTGGCTATTTTTCATGTGCTCTTATTCCAATCAATTAAAGAATAGGCGGTAACAGAATACTCTATTCCTTTCAAATCCTTTACCGTTACCTTTACCGCATTATTCACCAAAGCAAACGAATGCCAAGAAACATTCTGCAGGATGATTTCATGCCCCGTCGAGTTAACCCGTCTTCTTAAATTGTTGCCGTAAATTTCATAATAAATGGTTTCTCCGTCTTTTGTTAAGATCAGCCGATTGGAAACTACCTCAGCCTTGGTCGACCAGCGGATTTCTTTTTTTATTTGGCTGCAGAAAACCTCCCATTCCATTGCCTGAAGGATGGATTGATTCTCCTTATTGTCAAGAATAAGTTGAAAGAGAGGTGTCATATAAAAAACAATAATTGAAAGAATCACCAACGAAAACATTACCTCAATGAGCGTAAAACCTTTTTCATTCGAGACTGCCACAGATTTCATTTTCCAAATGTAAGGACGTTTTTTCAACTTTAACGCAAACCTCCTTTTGCCCGAAGGAGTCCTTCCAAATAATTTGATAACCAATCTCATTTTGTACCAATGTATAATTGGCAAATGTCCGATTATCTATTAATTTTGCCTCCAGTTCCTCATACATGATCTGCCTCATCTTTTTCTCAATCTCCAAATTTACGGATTGCTTTCTTAAATCCGTGACCAACGGAATGAAAACCAAACAAATCAAAAACATTGCTGATAAGGACAGCAGCAATTCTAATAAAAAGAACCCTTTATTGCTCTGTAACATAAAACCGGCCTTTTCCAATTAAAATGGTCATTCGATAAGTCTTCTTCTCAGTTTCTATGAAGAAAGAACCAAATTTATTTACATTTCCATCAGGCTGAAATTTGAAATATAAGGGCATCGAACCTTCGATGATATGAAAACTTGAGGAGTAGCTTCTGTCGAGCAGATGCGGCTGGTCAGAGCGCAAAACAAGCGAGTATTTTGATTCGTTAGGTAAAATGACGACCGACACTTCCTGCTGATGGGACATCGCATAGGACTGGGCATAAAATAAATCCGCTTTTAATTGGGTTAATAAGGCTTCATCCTCGACCAGCGTATGCTGTGGCTTTACCGAAAAAACGGTTACCGAGGACAAAATCATGAAGATGGACAGGACCACTAGAGACTCGGCTAAGGTGAATCCCTGTTGATTGTATTTCATTAATTTGTAGAGGTGTCTGCGGCCGTTTTTGTTTCGGTTTCTTTCAATGTAACAGTGCCATCAGCCTCAATCACAACTTCTTTCCCCGGGCATCCTTTGGCATCTTTTAAATATCCCGCACTTTTTAGTTTTTCAATTGTCGCTGGTTCATTTTTTTCCATTTCATAGGCCTGTACCTGAGCCTCGACCATTTTCTGAAAGCCTTCACAGCCCTTAGTCTTTATATTTGCGTTATGTCTAGCGACGTTTGGAATTGTAATAATTAAAATTACAGAAATCACGAGCATAACAATCATCATTTCTATCAGTGTAAAACCAGCCTGTTTATTTCTTTTAATATTTTTCATTTTCCTAAACCTCCATTTTTAAAATTAAATTCCATCAAGCATATGAAACATGGGTAAAAGGATCGCTAAATACATGGAAACAACTAATAAACCGATAAACAGATAAAGAATGGGCTGAATCGTCCTTAGGCTTTTTTCAATTAGTACTTCCAGGTTCATCACACAATGCTTGCTAAAAAAGAGCAATTCCTGTTCCAATTTGCCATTTTCCTGGCCGTGTTTAATAATCATCGGAAAACCCTTGTCAAAAAAAGTCATCGAAGCCAATATGGTTTCCAATTTTTCGCCCGTTACAAGCTTGGCCTTAATTTCTTTACCAAGTTCACTGTAAAAAGGCTGTCTTTTATTTTCCTCAAAGAGACCCAAGCTCTCTGAAACTGAAATTCCGCCAGATAAAAGGAAGCTTAATTGAATGGAGAAATAATGAGTAAACAGCAATTTGAGGATTCTGCCGATAAAGGGCAGACGCACGAGCATCATTCGCTGCTTTAAAATGGGATAGTTTCGGAAGATAAAATAATAATAAATTGCTGTTGCCAATAAGAATGTAAGCAAAGCACCAATGACCATGGGGAAAATTTTATCAAAAGCATAGATGACCTTAGTAAAAAAATTTTCCTCCAAACCAAGAGATGAGAAAAGTTCTGTAAACCTTGGCAGCAATGTATTCTCTAGGAAAACGAAGAGAATCCCGGTAATAAAAAGCAGCAGTACAGGATATTGAAGCAATTTTAAAAGCTTATGCAGATCCTTCTCCTTTAACAATGCGAGACGGCTGCCCTCAAGCAGCGCTTCTGCAAAACTCCCGTGTTGCTCAGCAAAGTAAACAAAACCGGTTAAATCCTTGTGAAAGCCAAGCCTTTCAAGGACCTCATGAAACGGCAGCCCGTTTTTTAAAACTGTTAATGATTGATATAACTCCTCCTTTCTTTTCTGAGGCAAGTACAATGCTATGGAATCAATTGCTTCGGCAATTGGATATCCCCGTGCCAACAGCTCGCCAATTTGTTTTAAGAAGTTGGCTTGCTCAGTTACAGACCATTTATGATTCTTCATCATAAACCAGCCTGTCGTATTCAGATTCCTGAATAAATCCTAAGGCAATCCCTTTTTTAATGACATCCCGGATTGCCCGATAATGGGTTTCAACCTTCTCTCCCTTTGCAGCTTTCATGGCGTTATTCAAATTTTTCCCGGCCAAAAGCTCAAACACACTCGCCCTCTTCCACCTTCCATACGAATAACAAAATGGAGTGCATTCACCCTCGCAAAATGGACAGGTTAATTCAACAAGTCTTTGGGCAGTCACCGCAATTAAGGTCTGTTCAACCTCCAGCCAATTCACCCCAAATTCGTGCAGGCGGAACACCGCTCCCTTCGCATCTCTAGTGTGCATCGTTGAAAGCACTAAATGCCCTGTTAAAGCTGCGCGTACAGCAATCCTAGCTGTTTCTGCGTCCCTTATTTCCCCGACCATTATGATGTCCGGGTCGTGCCTTAAGATTGCTTTGAGGCCGGCCGCATAAGTGACACCAGCTTTTTCATTCACTTGTACCTGCAGAACGGAATCGTAATTTTTTTCAATCGGGTCTTCAAGTGTAATAACATTGCGATGGAATAGGTGGGCGGTTTCATTTAAAAGAGAATATAATGTAGTCGTTTTCCCTGAGCCAGTCGGCCCAGTAAAAATTATTAAACCGTGTGCATGTTTTAATAAAGCTAGAAGTTTTCTGGTCATTGCCGGGAATAAGGAAAGTTGATGAAAAGGGATTTGCTCCTGCTGGGGTAATAGCCTGATGACAAGGCTTTCGCGTGTATTCGATGGTAGGGTAGATAGCCTCAGCCCCATTAATTGTCCGTTAACCTCACAAAAAATTGCACCGCTTTGCGGACGTCTTCTTTCGCCGATATCCATATTTGCTTTAAATTTAAAATGGGAGATCAATTTGTCGCATTCATCTTTTGGAAGGGATAATCGAGGAATGAGTTTGTTGGTTAACCGGATTTGAACGAGTGTGTCATTTTGCCTGGGAATTATGTGAATGTCAGTTGCCTGGTTTCTTGCAGCGTCACGAATAATTCTATCAGCTAACATTTCAATTGAACTAACAATGGGAATCACCGCCTTTAAATTTCTTTTCTGATATTTCGACAATCTTTTTACCCTTCCTTCTTTATTTTAAAAAAGTTTTTTTGTAAAGAAAAGGAGTATATTTCTAATTTTGTTACAATTTATCGTCAATAATTGTGAACATTTTCTAAACATATAGTGTTTACCTTGTTAACCTCATTCCCACTTTATAATCGCTGTATTATAATGGAATAAATCATGGGGGTCCGAGGTGAAACGAGATGGAACAAACGTTAAAAATTACTAACGTGTTGTCAGATCCAACTAGATACTACATTTATCAATACATTACGAAACGCCACAAGGAAGTAACCGTTCAGGAGATCGCGGATAATTTCAACATCCACCCGAATGTAGCAAGATTGCATCTTTCTAAGCTCGAAGACGTTAACATGCTGGTTTCGGAAACAAAGAAAACAGGTAAAGGCGGACGGCCAAGCAGATTATATCGTTTGTCAGATGATGTGATCCAGCTCCACTTCCCATTCCGAGATTATATGCTTTTATCAAAAGTGGCCATTCAAACGATGATTTCCCTTGGCGATACTGGAAGGGATGCACTTTATTTAACAGGGAAGCGTTTTGGGGTTGAAGTGATTGAGCAGGAAAAAGCAAAAAAAGCTCTTGGCGATGAATTAAATTTTGATGAAAAGCTAAGCATATTAAAAAATGCAGCCACGCTAGCAGGCTTCTATCCGGAATTTGAAGCAAATGGGGATGAAACGAAAATTTATTTCTCGATTTTCAATTGCCCATTCAAAGAAATAGCGGAAGAACATACCGAAACTGTCTGCAATATGCATCATGAATTTTTAAAGGGAATGTTTGAAGCGCTGTTTGATTCCGTCGACCTGATTGAAAAGGAAAATATGATTGCTGGCTGTGAAACTTGCTCTTATCAAGCATTTGTAACAAACTAATTCTGAAACCATTATTTACATTATTCCTTCTTTTACTTATAATATTGTAATGATGGTATCGAAAGGGTAAAAGGAGGGGATACATATGGACCGCATGTTCAGAGTATGTGGTTTCTGGACGGGCATTTTTACTGTGATGTTATATCTTGGCGATTTAAACAAAACAGCATTGCTTTTCCTAGCCCAAACAGGATTCTTCGTTCTACTTAGTTATCTTAAATTGTCTGAACGTATGTATATGTATGTGTTCGGAGCATATCTAACTATTTTCTTTGCTGGCTTTACATATTGGACTACGTTCATGATGCCGCTTGGTGGGGGACACTAAGAAAAATAAAAACGCCGTTTACGGCGTTTTTATTTTTGATTTTTAAATAAATTTATATCCTGCGTTTCCATTCCTTTTTCCTGAATAACAATATGAAAATAAGAACTCATCCCGCCCGGCATAATTAAACTGCGAATCGCCCGATTTCTTTTGCTGACCTCAGAAAATGGATTAGGGTCATAATGGTTCTCAAGCTCCTGAAGGATTCCTGCCTTCAACAGAAACTCATCCTGACGCAGCATGGTGACAAATTCTAACGCTAACTGTCTCCCTTTTTCAATCAGGTAGTCGAAATGGATATGCGTGGTGATATCCATCGCTCCAGGATTTGCTAAGATATTATCATACATTTGATGCTGAAAAAATCCTCTTAGGCTTCCGGTCGACCTTGCTGGATGCATCCATTCCTCATTGGTATAACCATAATCAGCCGTTACAATCAGTCCTTTTTTGATGGCAGTCGCAATGGAACCTAACATCACCTTCATCGCTAAAGGCACTTCAATCCGTTGCCTCTCTTTTAATTCCAGCCCGCTTTCCTGCAAAAACTGCAAAATAGCTGGATTGGTCAATGGAACCCTTTGTTCAACAAATCCTTCGTTTTGAATGCCTACCATAACCTCAAGCAATTCACCATTTATTTTTTCAATGACATGAACCGGGAGGGCATCGAATAGCTCATTTGAAAAAATCATTCCTTCGAAGTCCTTTATAGCCGTTATATCCTCTACTTGAATAACTGAAGGATATTGATTTAATAAATTTTGTTGCAGTCTCCGATGGTAGGGGCTTGTTTCGACAATGACATAGTGTAAAGGTCTTTTTATGGATTCCTGCCACTCCTGCAAAAATGCATGGGCAAAGCGTCCGTTTCCTGCGCCAATTTCGCAAAAGGCATTAGGAAGTCCCGTTTTTTCGCAAATATAAGAAAACCATTTTGCCGCCAACCTGCCATATATATCTGAAATATTGCTGGTTGTAATAAAATCACCCTGCCGTCCGATTTTCTTCTGATCTCGCATGTAGTATCCATATTCCGGATGGTAAAGAGCAGCACTTATATAATCTGCATAGGTAATCAATTGGTTGGGTGAGTGTTGAATAACGCTCTTTATGTACGAAATCATATTTTTCTCCTTTTAAGTTAACACTATTGACACAGTGCTAACTTTGGTATATTGTAAAGTTAGTAGCTTAACAATATCCCCTCCCATTATATGAATAGAAACATCCCCCGAAAGACCCTTTCCTAAATGGAATAGGGTCTTTCTATTTATTCCCGAGGTCTTGCTCCAGACTCGCTCTGTTTTCTTATTAAAATCCATTTAAAAAAGGGTTGCTGTCCATTTCGTCTGCGATGGTGGTAACTGGTCCGTGACCTGACAATACATATGTTTCTTCTGGTAATGTTAACAACTTATCATGGATACTTTTTAAAAGCTGGGCATGATTACCCCCTTGAAGGTCCGTACGTCCTATACTGCCTTGAAATAAGGCATCACCAGAAATCACAAACCCTTCCTTTGCAAAATAATAAGACACACTTCCTGGTGAGTGCCCAGGAGTATGATAAACGTTGAATGTAAATTCACCGATGTTCATTTCCCCTTCATCCTTGATTAGATGATCAGCTGCATTGGCTTTAATAGGTTCAATTAACGGGAAAAACTGTGATCCATTTAGAGCTGGATCCCCTAACCACTTTTCTTCTTGTTTATGTATATAAACCGGAATTTGATAAGTGTTTCGGACGTCCTCAACTGCCCCAATATGGTCAAAATGCGCATGTGTCAATAGCACGGCCAGTGGTTTTAATCCTCTGGTGTTTAAAAGATTCAACAGCTTTTTTCCATCACCGCCAGGGTCGACAATTAAGCATGTTTTATCTTTGTTTTCAACAATGTAACAATTTGTTTGAATGCTCCCTAAGGGAATTTGCTGCCACTTCATTACTTTACCTCCAATTTGGATTTGCACTAGAATTATTTTACACTATATTCATGTCTTGGAGAAAGAAATGAATGAAATACAAGGGGGAATGAGAATGAAACCGGCCATTGCGGTTGAAGCTAAGGGAGAAATAGAATTTCTACCTGAGATTAAAGAGTTATTATTAAATGAGACAAACATAACCTTCCAAAAAGATAACATGTTTATTTATCTCAATGCCGATGATGCGGACTATGCAAAAGAAATTTTAACGGCTGCAGAATTGTTTGAGGAACTGCATCAAGTCATTCTCACTAATAACGGAATATTAGGACCGTATTTCGAGGATTTTGGCATTCAGTTATTAGACGATTGCTATTGTTTGTTTAAAGCAGATTTGCTTTATTTCTCATTTACCGCAGGAAACCCAAATGATATTCAGATGGCCAAATATCAGGTAGAAGAGCATTTGGTGTTTGAAACCATCCATAATGAGACAGCTTTATTTTTTTTAGAGACACATAATAAAGAACTGATTCAGAATATTGCTAAGGCATATAAAACTGTTCTTTCATTTACTATCGACAAATGAAAGAAAAAAATATAAAATAAGAGGCGAATGTATATAATATTGTTACATAATTTTCTAATCATGCAGCTGTAACGACCTTATTTTTTGAAAAGGGGGATTATTCATGGGATTGGTCATCATTTTCGCGTTAGTAACCATTCTGGCAGCAATTGGAGGGTTTCGTGCACTTAAAAGAAAAAATCTATTGGGTGCATTCTGGGGGATCGCTTCCTTCGTAGTATTTGGATGGTTTACCGTTATGACTCTTATCAACTCAGGGTACCCAACTGGTACCCACTAAAAAAGACTGCCCTTGGCAGTCTTTTTTTATGATTATTCCTTGACCAAGTCGAAAATTTTCTTGGTATCCAAATCAATGATTTTATCAAACCGCTCTCCATATAAAATCGTTTTTCCTGATGGCGAAATCATTATTGGAGCATTTTTAAGGCCGGTTAAAATTATTTGGCTGCTGTCTTTCTTCAAATCATAAGCAACAAGATTAAAACCTTCCGTGTACACATCAGCTTCTCCATCTTTTACTGCGTTTAAAGTAATAAATTCCTTCTCCTTCTCGTTATAATCAAAATAAGGGACGAGCCAATCAGAATATTTCGTCAGCAGTGGGTTTGAAAAAGAATAGATTTCCTGCAAATCTTTATCCAAGAAAGAATAACGCGCTAATTGGCTGTGGTCATTTATCTCAATTTTGAGTAGAAGATCTTTAAATGTTGAAAATTGTAAAACAGTCGGAAATAACGTTTTTTCCACCCCATTATTTAACCCCTTCTTAATCAGCGGGGCAAATAAAGAAGGATGTTCTTGATCCCAATTTATAAAAGCAAGTTCATTTGCGCTCATCCATTTATTAAATGGTTGTGGGAGTGACAATTCCTTTTTCTCACCAAATTTGAAATCCAATAGGAAAACGTTAAAATCCCAATCTTCACTGAAAGCTGATACAAGCACTTTTGAGTCATCATATGGATTCCATTCAAAGGATAACTCGTAGGATGGAAACGACTGCTTAAGTTTTTCATTTCCCTTCGTATCGATTATTGTTACTAAACCCTCGTAGGAAGATGGCGAAGAATGAATTAAAATAAAGCTTTTGGAAGGACTAATTTGGACGGTGACAATCGGAAATTCACTTTTGTAGATTAACTCGCTTTTCCCCGTCAAGAGATGATAACGATATACATTAGAAGATTGTCCGACATTGGTGATATAAACTATTTCCTCCTCTGTCAGCCAGCCAAAACTTTTATAAAATTCACCATCCGGAATGGAAATGGGGATTACCTGCTCATCACTTTTCTCTGTATTCGGCGCCTTCGGCTTTTCTGTGCCGGCAGAGCCTTTAGACTTTATCTGCTTATGGTCAGCACACGCACCGAGCAGGAGGGTTAAAACGATTAAAAACACAGTTATTGCTATACCTCTTGGAGCGCTTTCCTTTATTTGAATCATTTTTTCCCTCCCCGCCAATTTCCTCTCTATACTTAGTACGAAAAAGCAGCCTATTTTGTTTCAATTATATTAATTTCATTACAAAAATAGGAAAAAAGCCGCAGAAAATTCGGCTTTTTTAAATATTCAAAGTATCCTTCTCATTTTCTAATTTATTTCTAATTAGCCAGGCTGCTCCAAGCACTCCAGCGTCATTTCCTAAATTCGCGATTGCCAGTTTGGTGGAGTTTCTCACAGGTGTAAAAGCAAACCGCCTAAAATTCTCCATTACAAGCTCTAACAGAATCTCTCCTGCTTTGGATACTCCACCGCCCAAAACTATTTTCTCCGGATTAAGCAGATTAGCAATATTGGCTAAAGCAAGCCCTAAATGGATACAAACCTCCTGAAGGATAGAAAGCGCCAGTTTATCATCCGTTCTTGCTGTATCAAAAACATCCTTTGCTGTTATCTTCCCATTTTTCATATAAACATCCGCTAAAGGGCCCTTAGCTCCATCCTTCTGAATTTCTTCAAGCGCTAGCCGCACAATTCCCGTTGCTGAAGCAACAGTCTCAAGGCAGCCCGTTTTTCCGCAATTACAAGGTGCTCCTCCGAATGGAATGGCAGTGATATGGCCAATTTCCCCGGCGGCCCCGTTTACTCCCTGAACAATGTTTCCGTTTGAAATCACACCGCCGCCTACTCCAGTCCCCAGTGTGACACAAACCAGATTCTTCGCACCGCTGCCGGCACCCTTCCACATTTCTCCCAAGGCAGCGCAGTTTGCGTCATTTTCAACAGCAGCAGGAAGTGATGTTGCTTTCTCCAGACTATCCTTTAGCGGAAAATTATCCTTCCAGCCCAGGTTAACTGTATTTAAGATCACACCTGTATCATAGTCGACAGGGCCAGGAGCGCCCATTCCAACCCCTGCCAGCATATCTTTCGGATGATTTAGCCCAAGCAATTTTTCTTCTATCGATTTGGCAATATTACTCGTAATATACTGGCCCTCATCCGAATTATCGGTTGGAATTTCCCATTTGTGAATAATGTCCCCATCCATCGTGATAAAAGCTATTTTCGTTGTTGTCCCCCCTAGGTCAACTCCCACTATCCATTTTTTTGACAATATTCTCACCTATTTCTTTTGTCCTTGTTCTTTTAAAAATTGGATTTCATGTCTTAAGATTAACAGGGCCGTTTGATATTCTTTCGGCTCCATAAGCTGTGACTGATACAGTTCTTTCAGTTCAGCCTCCATCAGCTCAAGGTCTGCAACCCTATCGCCAATATAAATGATGGTTCCAAACCTTTTTAGAAATTGTTGAATTTCATAAACCGTTTTCATTGTGGGTCTCCTTCATTCCTAGTCAACAAAAAGTATAACCTATGCCAAAATTGACCTCAAGGCAAATCTATTCACTGCCCGATGTTTTTATCTGTTGATTAATTTCATCAACTAAATTTGTATATTCTTTTTGGTTCGGGTTTAACTTGACTGCTTTTTCGGCATTGATTTTTGCGTCATTTAGATCATTTTCCTCGAGATTTATTAACGCCAAATTAAAGTAAGCTTGATGAAATTTAGGATCAAGCCGAATAGCTTTCTGCAAATGGATTTTGGCGTCCGTAAGCATTTGCTTTTTTATTTCAACGTAGGATAAAAGAAAGTAGGTTTTCTCTGTTTCGGACTTTGAACGATCCTCAAAATTTTTTAAAACACTGTATGCCTTATCGTAATTGTTTTGTTTGATATACTCCTGAGCCAGCAGGATTTGCGAATCTTCATCCTGTTTTTGCCCTGAAGCACTAAATCCATAGTTTAAGGAGCCCCAAACAATACCTGCACTCATGATTAAAAAGATAAGCTGAAGCAGAAGCTTTGATTTTTTTGGGAGATTGACTACACCGGCAGCCAGAAATCCTCCGGCCAAACCGCCTAAATGGCCAGCATTATCGATGCCAGATGCTGAAAATCCAAATACAAGATTAATAGCGAGAACGACAATTACATTTAGCCCCATCGTTCGAAAAAATAATTTGGGGTTCATCACGCCAAAATAAAGCAAAGCTCCAAAACACCCAAAGATGGCTCCGCTTGCTCCAGCAGATAAATGCGTACTAAACAAAAGACTCGCGATGACGCCAGCTACACCAGCAAATAAATAAATAAGGAAAAAACGGATTCTGCCGAAGATTTGTTCGACAGCCGTGCCCAAAAAATACAATGCCAAGGTATTCATCGCCAAATGCAAAAAACCGATATGAAGAAAAACTGGTGTTATGAACCTCCAGTATTCTCCTTCATAAATTAGCTGATTAACTTTGGCCCCATATTTGATTAAGGTAGAAGTATTTGTACTTCCCCCATTTAATTCCAGCCATACAAAAACGGCCAGCTGAATCACGATAAACACATAAGTAAAGAAAGGCTTGCTATAAGTAAGGACTGCCTTTTCCCTTTTTACTTTATTTACAGCCGCCCCCAAAGTTAATCTTTTAAGCTCTTCTACTTCATTTTCCGAATAATCGTTTTGGATATCAAAATGGATGTCTTTTTGCAGCCGATCTGCAAGAACCTTCAAGCCTGTTTCCCATTCTCCCTTCGTTAATAGGAAAGAACTGACTGATGTTTTACTTCCTTCAGCAAAAAGGTAGGGATGCCTCAGCCGAAATTCATACTCATCGACAGGTGGAAATTCACTGATATAAATATTAACGATATCCAGTTGAGGGCGCCCTAACTGCTGGCGGATTCTTTCTCCATTAGCTGCTGCAAACTCGATATCTCTTTGCATAACATTGCTCCAATCAAGATTTTCAAGATGGACTCTAATGATTGGGGCTTTTTTGTTTTCCAATTTTTCCAGCCATATTTCCTTTTGGTTCTCAAATAATTGAATAATCCGATAGTCTTGTTCAGAAATAAAAGAAAAGACAAGCCTCCAAAAAATATATTCCTCTCGATTAATGGCTCTCCCCTGCTTTCTTTCATATCAATTATTTTATAAATATCTGTATTCATTTTTGCCTTGTTTCTTTCATTATAACCGAAACTAATGGCTTTACCGTTTGAATAGGCTCTAAAACCTGAGATGTTGATTTTCTGTCAAAAATAAAAAACCATCTGCGGTTTTCACCATTCAGATGGTCCTCCAAATACTGATTGCATCATTCTTCGTTTTATTCCAGGCAGACTCATCATTGAGCTAACCGCAATTCTCCTCAACCAACCGGAAGAAAGGAGTGTGTTGATAATACGGTATCTAAACCTATAAGCAAAATAACCAAGCGAACCAATCATTAAAATAGAAGTCAGCATTCGAGACATTTTTATCCCTCCTGCCATTATTTTGTGATTCCGACTGAAAGATTATCCAAACGTTCCAGAAAAAAATAGAAATTTACTCGGAATAAGAAAATTTATTTACCGGCAGGAAATGCGGAATTCATTGTCTTCTTTAAAACATCGACAGAATGAATAAATTTCTGTTGTTCCTCTTCACTTAATTCAAGCTCTACAATATCTCTTACACCATCCCTGTTCACGACGGCGGGAACGCCAATATACAGATCCTTTTGTCCATACTCTCCATCGAGATAAGCAGAAACCGTCAGAACAGAATTTTCATTCTGTAAGATTGCCTTTGTTAATCTCACAAGTCCCATAGCAATTCCGTAATAAGTGGCACCTTTTTTCTCAATGATATGATAGGCGGCATCACGTACATTCAAAAAAATCTGATCAAGTTCTTCCTGTCGGAACCCGTCCTTGCTTTCTGCCCATTTAGAGATAGCTGTACCGGCAATATCAGCATTACTCCATACGGGAAGTTCAGTATCCCCGTGTTCACCGATAATATAAGCATGAACATTACGTGTATCAATATTGAAATAATCACCAAGTAAGAAACGGAACCGGGCCGTATCTAGAATAGTCCCTGAACCAATTACACGTTCTTTTGGAAATCCGGAAAATTTCCAAACTGCATAAGTAAGGATGTCTACCGGATTAGTAGCAACGAGGAAAATCCCATTAAATCCGCTGGCCATTATTTCTTCAACAATTCCCTTAAAAATTTTCGTGTTTTTTTCAACCAGATCAAGGCGGGTTTCACCTGGCTTTTGGTTAGCACCGGCTGTAATAACTACGATGTCCGCTTCACCACATTCGGAATAGTCCCCGTACCAGATTTTTGTATGTGACGGCGCAAAGGGGAGACCGTGATTTAAATCCATCGCATCTCCTTGGGCTTTTTCTTTATTTAAATCAATTAAAACGAGTTCTTCAGTAATACCTTGATTTAAGAGGGCAAAGGCGTAGCTTGAACCCACAAATCCTGCTCCGATTACGACTACCCTGTTCACACGATTCAACAAACTAAATCCCCCATTAATAAATATTTTTAAAGCATTTGAGCGACAAATATTGCTATGGCCGCTGCCATCAAACCGGATAGAAAATTAACCATATCATTATCCACCAAAGAAATGCCCTTAATGCGGGAAGTCGACAGACCGCAATGGTTTCTTTTTTCTGTTTCTATTCCGCATTGCTTGCAGACATAAGCCTGTTGATAAAATGCCCCAAATAATGTATCAATGACATTCCCAATATAGCCAAATAAAAATACCAACATTACATTAAGGAGACTTAACTGAAATAACCAAAAACTAACCAATGCAATAATAAGTGACCCCAGTAGTGCTGCCGTACTGCCAAGCAAACTGACTGCCCCAGAAGTGCCCTTTTCTACTCGCTTAAATGTCCGAATAAAAATCGGCTCTTTCCTGCTTAAACTGCCAATCTCCGAAGCCCAGGTATCAGAATTGGAACTAGCCAATGAAACAATAAAGCCAATTACCCAGCCTTCTCCTGGATAAAAATAATGGCAGATACTAAATAATGCAGCCATGCCGCCATTGGCGATTACCTGGCGCCAATCCCTTGTAGAGCCTTTTGCTAATTTCTCTTCCAATTCCCTTTTGGCAAAACTTTTATATTTTGACCAGAAACTTGAGGAAACAAAAAACACCCCTAAAATAATAAGCCCCTTGATCCCGAATCCAGCATAAATGGCAAGACCGACGAAAATGGCTGCAATAGCGCCTGAGGCTGTCAGCGATTTCTCCCGGTAACCAGCTAAGCCTCCTGCAAGGAGGACAACAATGATAAGGATTGGAACAATCATACAGTTTTGATAACCTCATTTGTTGTAACAATTTTTGCTACTGGGATATCATATTGTTCAACAGGAAATTCTGGAATCAATTGCTCTTCGAAGGCAAGGGATAAGGTGTTCCCGGAGTACCCTGTTAAAAATCGGTCGTAGTATCCGCCGCCAAAGCCTAAGCGGAATCCCGAACGAGTGTAGGCAAGCCCGGGTACGATGAGAAGGTCAATTTTATCTGGACTGACTTCAGTAGTTTGTTCTACATTTGGCTCAAGCAATCCATAGAAAACGGATTCTAACTGAGAAAACTCAGTTAAGCTTCGGAAAGATAACCTTTTTTCCTTCGGATAACATTTTGGAACAACAACTTGCTTGCCTGATTCCCATGCTTTTCTAATAATTTGATATGTATCGACTTCTGGTGTCCTGGAGATGGTAATGCCAATCACTTGCGCTTGCTCCCAATCTTCCAATTCAAAAAGCCTGCAAGCAATTTTATAAGAGTAATCCTCATAAATAGGTTTTGTGAGCTTTGACAGCGATTCTTTCATCTGTTGACGAATGGAATTTTTATCGTGCATTTTTAGAGCGCCCCTTTGTTTTTAGACAACAAAAAAAGCAACAGGAAGCCCTGCTGCTTATTTTGTTTCGCGGTGTACAGTTGTACGCTTTTCTCTTGGGCAATATTTCTTAAGCTCAAGACGATCTGGGTTGTTGCGTTTATTTTTGTTTGAAATATAGTTACGGTCTCCACACTCAGTGCAAGCTAACGTAATATTTACACGCATGTCTATTTCCCTCCAAACGATTAAGCTGTTCGTTCATACGACTTTTCTATAATATCATTTTTCGTTTGGAAATGCTAGTGGGTTTTTTAAAAGTGCTTGCTCTATTAATATTAATTCCTTTTTACTCGAGCCGGAAATCGTCCAGGCATTCATTTTCTGGGTTTCCCGAGAACCAAGGGACATTTTAACGGTATAAATGCTTGCTGCAGGCCCTTTTGCCATTGGCTGGTATCTTAAGGCTCCATTCTCCAATGAACTCCAAATTTGGTCGGTATACGCACTCCAAAGCGGAATGGTTGTATACTCACTTAATCCCGCTCCATTAAAATTCCCATTGACGAGAAATACCTTATGGTCATGGACGTGAAAAATTTTGCCTTCTGCTGGTGAAATAAACGTGAGGCTGTCTGTGTTGACATTAGAAAAATGATGCATGACAATGACTTTAATGTCCTTCTTGATATTGCTATGATTACTAATATAAACGCTGAAGAAGCGAATTTTAGAATGGATTGGCTCCGGTTTAATCCTTAGAATTAAGCCTTCTTCATAGATGACTTTTTCGGCACTATTATGCAGAAAGTAGCATTTTCCATTTACCCAGATGCCGAGAACTATTTGCAGCTGCTCCATTAAACCATGGCGGTTCGTGTTTTGTTTACTTTTTTGGGACTCGATTAATTCCTTCATCACTGCACCTTTCACCTAATTATTTTTTCATAGTTTCATTTACTTTTTTCTGTAGAGCCATATCTCCCATCACTTTGCCAGTCTCCGAAGCAATTCGGCTCCAGCCAAATAAGCTTTTTACAATTTCTTTGCCATTAGAGCCGATTTCCTCGGCAATGGCTGGATTTTCCGTAAGATAGCCGATCTGTTCAAGCATGCTTTCAGCATCCCCCGGATTCATCAACAGGCCCGTTTGCAAATGCTTGATAATTCCTTTCATGCCACCCGTATTGGAAAGAATAGTTGGTTTTCCAAACACCATTGTTTCCAAGGCAACAATTCCAAAGGGCTCGTACAAACTAGGAATAACAGCCATTGAACACTTGTCAATTAACGTATTTCTCTGTTCATCTGTAATATAGCCGACAAATGCAATCTGGCCGGCCAATTGCCTTTCCTGAACTTGCAGGCGGTAAGTTTCGAGCATTGGCCCCTTTCCGGCAACAACAAAAAAGTAATCCAAACCCTTTTCCTTGGCAATTGCCCCTGCTTCAATAATCGTTTCAAATCCTTTTTCCTTTACGATTCTGCCAATTGAAAAAATATATTTTTTTTCTTGCAGGCAAGAATTTACCTCTCCGGCACCCATATTTGAACTCGGCTCTTCAACCCCGTTTGGTATGATGATTACTTTTTTATCATCAGCCTGAAATACGCCAGCAAGATGCTCCTTCATGTAGCTGCTGCAAACAATTAGCTGATTTGATTCGCTCATTAATTGCTCTTCTTTTTCATGGATAAATCTTTGGGTTTCAGTAAAAATCCCATTATTCCGGCCATGCTCCGTTGCATGAATGGTCGTTAAAAGCGGAATGTCCAGTAACTCCTTCAAAGTAATGGCGGCGGCACCTACAAGCCAATCATGGGCATGTATCAAGTCAAAAGAGATTTCTTCTGCCAATTTTTCCGCCCGAAAAGCCATCGCTAAATTAAGTCCGCCAATCCATGACAGAAAGTTTTCGTCCAGTTCATTGATTGGGAAAACACGGTGTATGTTTACTTGGTTCACGATTTCATGGTCAGGAAGCTTACTGTCTCCGGCAGTGATGACATGAACCTCGTATCCCATTTTCGCCAAATGAACTGATAATCCGTATACATGTCTCGCCAAGCCCCCAACTACATTCGGCGGGTACTCCCAGCAAAGCATCAGTAATTTTATATTTCTTCCGGATAATCGACTTTGCTTCAAATCAGCCTCAGGGACAAGCATGTTAGGCATTTTTATTCTCCAAATTGGTTGATTCTTCATAATAACTATACGTACTGACATGGTTTCGCCACTTCGGAGGGCTATCCTCATACCGTTTAAATTGCAGTAAATCTTGATAAAATTCATTCCCGCTTGGTATCTCAGCCGCTGGTGTTTGAATACAATTGGACCTGTATAGAGGGAAAAATCCTGTTCCCGGCAACAGCACACCTAGCTCCGCTATAAAGCTTCTATTTCCTGTTAATCCTTTAACAAACCAATACCCGTTCTGATAAGGAACATTGATTTCATAATAATGGTGAGCATTTTTTCCATTAAAAATGATATCTTTCACATCGTAAACCCTTAATACAGTAACTAACTCCTCAAAAGGTTGATTGAAATATAAACGAACGATTTTTTTGGGTGTTTCTGAAAAATCCCAATAGAGAAACATTTTTTGGGGTGTAACAAGCTTGGCTGTAAGTTCACCCTTTAGAGGAACAAAGGTTTGTGGAGTAGATGTAACCGAAGATTTTTCCTGGTTCAGGTTATTTTGAACATGGAGACTTTCACTATTATCTTGGTTCTCGCTTTCCATCCATTTATTCCAGCTGTATTGGACTTTCCCAACGGTAGTGTTAAGTTCTACGGCAATCTTACGAAAGGAAAGTCCCTTCCTTCTTAATTCGATAATTTCATTAATCATGGTTTCCTCCATTCTGCAAACAAACAATATATGCATTAAAATAACAATTTATTCCTATCAGTCGTTTATTTAATCGTAACACCAGAATGAGAGTCAGACAATGAACGCAATTTGTCGTATTTTGCCTAAGCCATATGCAAAGCGTGTTTGCCACAGGGAAATTTTTATTAACTTATAAATTATGCGAATTTCAATTAAAAATCGACAACATAAATGAAAACTCGCCGATTGGCGAGTCCGTTAGGACGAAGACAGAGGCGTAGTTGAATTTATGCGTTAAGAAAGTATAAAATTCGGGAAAATTTTATACTTTCTTATTAGCAAAAAAATAGGATGAGGCCTAAAGCCCCATCCTTCATCATATTATTTATTTAAATTCAGTCGTTTTCCAGTTTCTTGGTAAATTACATTTTCAGCAATATTCGTTGAGTGGTCGGCAATTCTTTCAATGAACCGGCAAATAAAGGACAATTGGATAATTTGGTTCATAGAGTTTGGATTTTGCGGGATATATGTCATCAGCTCATGAACTAGGTTCCCAAACATATTGTCGACTGCATCGTCCTTTTCTGCACATTTTTGAGCAATCGTGATATCCTCGGTATAAAATGCGGTTATGGAATCAGTCACCATCTCCAAGGCAGCTTCCATCATCTGCGGGATATCAACAATTTCTTTAATATATTTTTCCTCACCAATATGGACGACTGACTTAGCAATATTGACAGCCATATCCCCCATTCGCTCAACCTCGGATGAGACCTTCAATGCGACATTAATTCTTCTTAAGTCCCTGGCTACCGGTGATTCTGTAGCAATCAACATTAGTGCTTTTTCATGTATTTCCTGTTCCAAGTCATCAATGGCATTATCACCGTTAATGACACGGTTTGCTAATTCAAGATCTTGATTTAGCAAAGCAAGCATGGCGTCTTTAATTGCCTGTTCCGATATCCCGGCCATTTTAAGCAGCATTTCTTTTAAATGTTTTAAATTGTTATCAAAATTAGACCTTGTATTCATCCTTTTCACCCCACTATCCAAATCGTCCAGTGATATAGTCTTCCGTTCTTGAATCTTTTGGCATTGAAAAAATGTTTGGTGTCAAATCTACCTCGATTAATTCCCCCATAAGAAAGAAGGCCGTTTTGTCTGAAACACGAGCAGCCTGCTGCATATTGTGAGTGACGATGACAATGGTATACTTTTCTTTTAACTCAAGGATTAACTCCTCGATTTTCAGGGTTGAAATCGGGTCTAGCGCCGAGGTTGGTTCGTCCATTAGTAAAACATCAGGCTTAGTTGCAAGAGCCCTGGCGATACACAGGCGCTGCTGCTGTCCGCCTGACAGTCCAAGTGCAGGGGCATGCAAACGATCTTTAACTTCGTCCCATAAAGCCACATCTATTAATGCCTTCGTAACAATTTCATCAAGATGTGTTCTTTTCTTAATTCCATGAATTCTCGGCCCATATGCTACATTATCATAAATGGACTGTGGAAACGGATTTCCCTTTTGAAAGACCATGCCAACATGTTTACGCAATTCTACTAAGTCCGTTTTAGGATTTAAAATATTTTCACCGTCAAAGTTCACTTCTCCGGTTATTTTTACATTCGGTATCATTTTATTCATCAAGTTAAGCGTCTTTAGAAAAGTTGATTTTCCGCAGCCCGAAGGACCAATCATGGCTGTGACTTCTTTTTTCTGGATAGGAAAGTTGATGCCTTTTAAGGCATGGTGCTCACCGTACCATAAATTAAGATCTTTTACATCGAAAATATCTCTTGTTAATGTCTGTGTGGACATGAGTTTTCCCCCTTATCCGAATCGGCCGGAAATGTATTCTTCTGTCTTTTTAACTGATGGATTGGTAAAGATTGTTTCCGTGCTATCGTATTCAATTAAATCACCACTTAAGAAGAAAGCCGTTTTATCCGAAATCCGGGAAGCCTGTTGCATATTATGAGTAACAATAATAATTGAGTATTCCTTCTTTAAATCAACAATTAGGTCTTCAACCTTGGCATTCGAGATTGGGTCAAGTGCTGAAGATGGCTCATCAAGCAGGATGACGGTCGGTTTCATAGCAATCGTTCTGGCAATGCAAAGGCGCTGCTGCTGCCCGCCAGAAAGCGAGAGGGCTGATTTATGAAGTCTATCCTTCACCTCATCCCATAGAGCCGCTTTTCGTAAACTCTCTTCGACAATTTCATCAAGTTTGCTTTTTTTCTTAATCCCAGCAAATTTCAAGCCATGGGTAATATTTTCATAAATGGATTTTGGAAAGGGGTTAGGCTTTTGAAACACCATGCCAATTTCCTTTCTTAAGGCAACTACATTGATATCTTCAGATAAAATATTGAGATCTTCATAGATAATCTCTCCGATTGCTTTTGCCCCGGGGATCAAGTCATTCATCCGGTTGATACTCCTTAGAAACGTTGATTTCCCGCAGCCTGACGGACCGATTAGGGCAGTCACAGAATTCTTCTCAATATCCAAAGAAATCCCATTAACCGCTCGTTTTTCTCCATAAAAAATTTCTAAATTCTTCACAGCTAAAATAGTTTCAGGCTGGAATACACTTGTTGTTTGAAAAGGTAATTCCACATTCGTTCTCTCCTTTATCGCTGTCAACATTCGACTCCACCTCTTTATTTAGTTGCTGTTGCCCGTTTGTGAATCAAACTTCCAATCCAGCGCGCCAATAGATTAAAGATCAAGACTGAAAGAACGAGGACCGCAGAAGAACCGCTGGCAACTTCATTGACATCAGGAATTAATCCTTGTGTATTTACAGACCATATATGAACCGCCAATGTCTCAGCAGGGCGGAAAATATTCAACGGTGATTGTTCTGAAAAAGGATTCCAGTTTGTATAATCCAGTCTTGGCGTTGACAGACCGGCTGTAAATAATAATGCTGCAGCTTCACCAAAAACCCTTCCTGCAGCCAGAATGGCTCCAGTTAAGACGGACGGGAATGCTGCTGGCAAAATAATCGTTTTAATCGTATGCCAATGGGTAACTCCCAAGGCGAGGCTGGCTTCTTTTAAATCACGAGGTACTGCCCGGATGGCATCCTCGGTCGTACGTACCATTGTCGGAAGGTTAAAGATTGTCAATGCCAATGCACCGCCTAAAATGGTGTAACCCCAGCCGGTTGTGTTGACAAAAATCAATAATCCAAACATACCAATAACAATGGAAGGCAATGACGATAACACTTCAATACAGGTCCGGATTAAGTCGGTTACTTTACCCGGTTTCGCATACTCAGCCATATAGACGCCGCCGCCAATTCCAATCGGAACGGTAATCAGCATCGTGATAAACAAAATATAAAATGAATTAAATAATTGGTCGCGAATCCCTCCGCCAGCCCGGACATTACTTGAAGGAGATGTTAAAAATTCAAGCGAAATATGTTTAAATCCATTGACGAAAATATAGAAAAACAATCCTGCGAGAATCGTTACAATCGTGATGGCAATGGCTACGAAGACCCCTGTTGCAATTCGATCGGCTGCTTTACTATTCATCGTAACTTCCTCCTTGATGACAGATAACGAATGAGGAGAATGAAGGCAAACGACATAATCAATAAAATAAGACCCATTGACCAAAGAGTGTTATTCTCCACGCTGCCATAAGTGGTATGCCCCATATTTAATGTAATAATGGTCGTTAATGTTGCTGATGCATCCAAAATACTTGATGGCAAATTTCTCACGTTTCCGATGACCATCTGAACTGCCAATGCTTCACCAAATGCTCTCGCCATACCAAGAATGATGGCTGTAAGCAAAGAAGGCATTGCAGCCGGCACCAACACTTTTCGAATCGTCTGCCATCTTGTTGCACCTAAGGCATAAGATCCTTCCCGGAGATGGTTCGGAAGTGAACTCATTGCATCCGTTGCAATCGTTGTAATCGTCGGTAAGATCATGACGGCAAGGACAATCATCCCGGATAGTAAACTAAATCCAAGCCCGCCGACATTTTCTCTGATAAACGGAACTAATACAGTTAAACCAATAAATCCATACACAACTGATGGAATACCTACTAATAATTCCACGATTGGCTGAAGAATTTTTCTTCCCCATGAAGGAGCAATTTCTGTCATAAAAATCGCTCCGCCAATTCCTAATGGTGCGGCAATAAGTGCGGCGAGAAAGGTAACAGCAAAGGATCCGAAAATAAACGGAAGAACTCCATACATCGGGCTCGCTTTATCTGTAGGATTCCAATTAGTGCTTGTTAAAAACTCGATGATGCTAATCCCGTTCTTCGTAAATGATTGCATTCCTTTTGTTCCAAGGAAGATCGTAATCGCAATCGTAGCCGATATCATGATAACGGCACACAAAATGACAATTAATTTCCCTCTAAATTCCCCATCGAGCCTGCTTCTCTTTGATTTTAGCAATCTATCTTTTGCGGGAAGAAGTTTTTCCATAGTAAACCAAACTCCTCTTGAATACGTGATAATAGGGTAAACGCTCTGCATTTACCCTCTTTTATTGTTCAACAGTTCATTCTAAATGTTTCTATTAGATATTTTTTTGATTTCCCTCAGCATCACGTTCTACTTTCATTTTTGTAACAGGTAGATATCCTTGTTCCTTTAAAAGAGTGTTTTGGATATCATCTGACATTAAATAATCTAAGAACGCTTTTGTTAAACCTTCTGCTTCACCTTTAGTATAAGAGTGCTGGTATGCCCAGACCGGGAATTTTCCGGATTGTACATTTTCTGCAGTCGGTTTCACACCATCAATCGAAAGCGGAGTTACAGAATCATCAGTGAAGTAAGAGAATGCAAGGTATCCAATTGCACCTTCAGTTTCGTTAATAATCTTTTTAACCGTGTTAGAAGAATCCTCAGTAATTCCTTCAGCAGGTGTCGCACCATCAAGAGCAAAGTGATTGAAAACCGCACGAGTTCCGGATGAATCAGGACGGTTTACAAGAACAATCTTTTGATCTTTACCGCCAAGCTCTTTCCAGTTTGTAATTTTTCCAGTAAATACTTTGATTAGATCTTCTTTTTTAATATCATCAATTCCTACTTTTGGGTTAACAGCAGCTGTCATCCCCACCACTGCCACTTTGTGGTCAACAAGTTTGTCAGCAGGAATTCCTTCTTTTTCTTCAGCGAAAACGTCTGAGTTACCGATTTGAACTGATCCTTCAGCAACCTGTGATAAGCCTGTCCCAGAGCCGCCGGCATTTACTTGTATATCAACTTTTGGATTTTCAGCCATAAATTCTTCAGCAGCTGCAGCAATTAACGGTTGCATAGCTGATGATCCTGAAACAGAAATTGAGCCTGATAGTTCTCTAGAGTCTTTCCCTCCACCACTATCTTTATCTGAAGAAGAATCACTTCCACATGCTGCTGCTATAATCATGAAAGCCGCAATTAACATCATTAGGCTAATTTTTTTAAAACTTTTCATTTACTAATTCCCCCTAAGAGTTTGGCTGTTTGTTCTGCCTTACAAACATAAGAATAAAGGATGACTGTAAATAGAGTTTTAATGTTTTGTAAAGGTTATGTAAATGAATGTTTAGTTTTTGTAAATTAAAATCTAGCAATCTGGTAAAAAAAAACACCTGCCTCATCCTGGAGACAGGTGTCACTTTTATTAATGTTGTGGTTGTTCAGCGGGTGGGTTGTTTGCCGCTGTGTTATCCTCCCCGGCAGCTGCTGTTCCGCTTTGGCGGGCATTTTTTAAGTTAAAATAGGCATCCATTGCCCTTGTGCCAATTAGGTGGTTAATACTTGGGCCGCTGTTTCCTTCATAAGCCCATGGCACCACTACGGCAATGGCCACTTCAGGATTATCGTACGGCGCAAAGCTGACAAGACTTAAATTCCAAACTTCGGTTCCACGTTTCGATTTATCAGAGCCATCATAAAAAGCTTCCGCTGTACCGGTTTTGCCTGCCGGATTATATGGCTTACTTCTCCAGAAGCCGGTACCGGTACCGTCGCCAACCTGCATAACCATTCGAAATCCCTCTTGGACGCGTTTAATCCATTCATCCTTCATTTCAACACGATTTAATACCTTCGGCTGAATTTCCGCCACAATCGGACCCAATTCATTGTTATCCAATTCTGGTTCACGAATTTCCTTCACAACATGCGGCTGAATCCGGTAGCCCCCGTTTGCGATGGTCGAAATGTATTGCGCAAGTTGAATAGGTGTATACGTATCGTACTGGCCGATGGCAAAGTCAAGAAGCAAACCTGACCGTTTGTCAGAGCCTGGAAAACCGCTCATTTCATTGGGAAGGTCAATACCTGTACGAATTCCAAGGCCAAATTGATTAAAGGATTTCCGCATTGTACTAAAACCTTTGTCCGTATCCAATACAAGCGGTCCATTCGGAATATAACGGCCGCCAGCCATAGCAATCACCGTTTTCCACATGTACACGTTCGAGGAGACCTGCAGCGCCCGTAAATCGTTAATGTCGCCGAAAGTTTTCCAAGATTTTTTAACAGGTGTTCCTTTAATGACTAGAGGTTCATCCCGAAGGACAGATCCCGGTCTTATGGCACCAGTTTGATAGCCTGTTAAAATAGTCGCACCTTTAACAGCTGACCCCATGTTGTATGAGCTTGTAAACGTCCCTTGGGCATAATCCCGCATTTCCAGTTTGCCTGTTTCCTTATTCTTTACAAGCTGTTTACCTGACAATGCCAGGATTTCACCCGTTTTTGGGTTCATCATAACGGCAAAGGCCCTATCCATAAGTCCAGTATTCGGGCTCTTTTTTGCGTTCCAAATCTCTTCTTCAATAATTTTATCTACTTGTGCCTGAAGGTCCATATCAATGGTTAAGACAAGATCTTTTCCACGATTGCCTTCCGATATGACCTCAGAAGATAAAATTTTTCCCGACTTATCGGTTGTATTTTTTACTTTAGCCTTCTCCCCACGGAGGACATCTTCGTATTTTAATTCCAGATAGCTCTTTCCAACCCGTTCATTTCGGCTGTAATCTTTGGCAAGATACTTGTCCAATTGTTCCTTTGGCAGCCCCGAATCAGAAGATGATACATCCCCTAAAATAGATTTTAGGGTATCTCCAAAAACATAATTTCTAGCCCAATCTGTGGTGGTATCAATCCCCGGGAGATTTTCCAGGTTTTCACTGACAGCGGCAAATTCCTCAGGAGTTACATCTTTATTTTTGACGATTTGCGGTGTTAAAGCGTAACCGCTGTTGAATTCCCGATAAATAGCTAGCGTTTTTACCTCATCCGGGGTCAGACTGTTCAAATCTTCGTCAGTAATTCTCTTAAGCTGTAGTTTATAAATGTCTTTATCATCCAGCTTTTTGTTTTCTAATTCGGTCCACTCTTTAGCGGTAATTTTCTCTTTTGCTTTATTCGGATGGATTAACATCCAAAAATCCTTTTTATCACGTTCGCGGACCTTTGAGGTGTCCATAGTAATTAATTTTGCCAATTTTTTAGCTGTTTCGAGCATTTCCTGCGGTGTTGTATTTTGATATTTAGTATACGTAATCGCATTTAGCGGTGAATTATCAACAATAACGTTACCGTTTCGATCTATCATTCTCCCTCTTGGCACGGGATTCGAGACCGTAATATTGTCCGTCCGTTCAATTTCCCTTTTAAAATCGTCTCCGAATACAATTTGTAATTCTCCAAGCCGTAATACAAGAATGGAAAAAAGCAAAAAGACGACAAAGAAAAGCATGTTTAAGCGAAAAGGAACCGCCGGCTTCTTCTTTTTCTTCTTCAAGGTCAAAACGCACCTCCCTAAGTCATAACCTAATTAATTGTATAAGAAAGTGTAGTTTTTTTCTATGGAGAAGACTTACCATTTTTTCAAAATAAAAAAGCGATGAGCAAATCTTCACTCATCGCACTACACTGCGGGCAATCGTACCCTTTTAATAAAGAGATAAATCAATGTATGCCCTGCTCCTAAAATCAATAATAAGTATGGGATGCTTTTTTCTTCATTAAATAGAGTGACTGCTGCAAGGAAAGCAAGGACGGAAACAATACGGCCAATATTTAAGAAAATTTCCCTCACTACAATATATTCAATTCGCATTTCCGCTGCCTTCCAGCCTGTTCCAATCACATCATACGTTGTTGACATATACGGAACGAGCAAAAGCGGATACGCAATCGCAATCATAGCAGCATAAATTAACAGCTTTGCGTAGTTTACTTCCCAGGCTATCAGAATGACTGCGGCATATAGTATAAGTCCGCCAATGAGTATGGCCTTTTTTCGATAATTTTTTTTAATCAGCCTGGAAGCAAGAAAATAGGCAACAAACGAGATTCCCGAATTTAGCAGCCCAAAGGTCCCCAAAGCCATTTCGCTGCCAGTCGAAATATACACAAAGACTGAAATGACAAATAAAAACGTCCCTTCTCGGAGGCCCTGAAAAAAATGGGCGTTCGTGACAAGACGCCAATTTTCATTTTGTTTTCTTTCTTCAAATATTCGTTTGAAGCAATATCTCCCCTTCGCTGGTCTTGGTTTCAAAGAAAAGCTTAACAACACCGCAAGGGCAAATAATCCTAATGACAAGCCGAAAACAATCGTATAGCCGGTAAACTTTTCGAATCGAGTAATAATCACCCCTGCTGCGATAGGACCAATCATCCCGCCTAAGGAAGATAATATTCCCAAAAAGCCATTGAAAAAATCTCTTGTTTCCGGTTCGGTGATTTCAAAAGTCAGCACATTGTAGGCTAGCCAATAAAAACCGTACCCTACTCCCAACAGTCCCCCTAAGAGCAGCAAATAAGTGGCAGCCTTAGTCCCGGTTAGTAAGACGGCCAAATAGAAGAACGCTAAAAAAGTAACTCCTATACGGAGAACAATCACGCGGTCAATTTTCTTTGCCCATCGGCCTGCCAAAATAAATGTGAGCGGCTGTAAAACGACGATGGAAAGGTTATACAAGGCGAGATCGGAGTATTGGCCAGTTTGCTTCCATAAATATATGTTCACAAATGTGTTGGATAAGGCAACGCTTAAAGAATATAAGCCGCCAATAATCAGTAAAAGGGTTAAATCCTTTGTTAATTCAACATCCCCTAAAAACTTAAATTTTTTTGCCATAAAAAAAACTCCCCTTTGTCTTAAGAGGTAGTCTTTAACAAGCGGCAGGTTCTTATTCAAATTTGAGAATGAAAAAAAGACAGCTGCAATGAGCTGCCTTTTTTTACAGATATTAATTATTTTGCTGCGCTGTAACGCTTGGAAACTTCGTCCCAGTTTACTACGTTCCAGAAAGAAGCGATGTAGTCTGGACGCTTGTTTTGGTATTTTAAATAGTAAGCATGCTCCCAAACATCAAGGCCAAGGATCGGAGTTTTGCCTTCCATTAATGGAGAGTCTTGGTTTGGTGTGCTGGATACTTCTAATTCGCCGTTATTAACGGATAGCCATGCCCAGCCAGAGCCAAAGCGAGTAGTTGCTGCTTTTGCAAATTCTTCTTTGAAAGCTTCGAGGCTGCCAAATTTGCTGTTGATCGCATCAGCTAATTCTCCGCTTGGAGCACCGCCGCCATTTGGAGAAAGAATTTGCCAGAATAAAGAGTGATTCGCATGACCGCCACCGTTGTTACGAACAGCAGTGCGTGCTGCTTCAGGAACAGCATCCAAGTTTGAGATAACTTCTTCAACAGACTTAGAAAGCAATTCTTCGTTGCCTGCTAAAGCGTTGTTTAAGTTAGTCACATAAGTGTTGTGATGTCTTGTGTGGTGAATGTTCATAGTTTCCTTATCGAAATGTGGCTCAAGTGCATCTTCCGCGTAAGGTAATTTTGGTAATTCAAATGCCATGAAAAATTCCTCCCTATGTACTATTTTTTTAAAGGCCTTGGCACACTAAAATTCAGCGAAAAGAATTTTAAAATATTTCCAAAGCTTTGTGACTTAAGATTACCAAAGTTGAGTGGTAAGTATCAAATAATTTGCTTAAACCACCATATATAAAATATCCATTTTTCAGCATTTTATGCAGCTTTTTTACATTAACGTTTCACAACTATCCACTTTTCGAAAAATTGTCATGAATCATGCAATCGGCATGCTGTCAACGATTTATGTCATAGTAACTGTTTTTATTTACATATTTTGTTAAACGCACTATTGACTAGTTATATTTTATTCCTTTTAATCATCATATACATGGTTTTAAGGAGTGGCAGGACATGCAGAAAAACAGCCTTTCTATTTATGAAATATTACATTATTTTTTCAAAAAGACTGCGCCGGTACAAAAGATAACAGTAGGTAGTGTGCTTTTCCATGAGAAAGATCCGGCCGAATTTATATACCTGCTCCTAAATGGCGGTATTGCCTTAGGGCGAATGCATGTTAGAGGAAAGGATTTTATTTTAAAAATCGTGAATGACCAAGAATTAATAATTGAATACCAGCTTTTTAAAGCAAATCCCCGCTATCAGTTCTATGCCAAAACTTTGACGGATTGTGAGCTGATTGCAATCAAACGGGAGGACTTTGAAAATTTTGTGTTAACGGACCCCGAAGCAATGCAAGCACTTGCCACATGGCTATCAACAAGCTATTTGAAGGTGCAGATGAAATGCCAGGATTTAATCATGAACGGTAAAAAAGGCGGACTCTACTCAATCCTTATCCGTTTATGCAATTCGTATGGAGTCATGACACCCGATGGGATCCTGATTGATTTGCCCTTGACTCACCAAGAATTGGCCAATTTAACTTTTGGCACTAGGGAAGTGATTCAGCGTGCCCTCAAGGAATTACGAGAGCAAAACATTATCTCCTATGACAATCAAAAATTTACGATAAGAAATCTCAACTACCTCAAGCAAACCGTAGATTGCCAAAACTGTTCCGCGGAAATTTGCGGCTTAAACTGATTTAACCTGCCTCTATGGCGGCCCTATTTAAAGTGTTAACTACCTTGTTCTTGTCTATCATAGCTTCAAAAGCTACAATAGAATGGTGAATCTATATGAGGTGGTTAATATGAATATTTTCAAGCAATTATTTAAAAGTATCTACTCGCCGAAGGATATAGCCTTATTTCGTTTCCAAGGTATCGGAAAAACAATTCTTTTTGTTTTCTTATTGACATTTATTTCGGTCCTTCCGTCGATTGTTTATTTCAGTACAGCCTTAACAACCGGATTGGATTCTGCCAAAACCTTTCTGGAAGAGGAGGCTCCTGATTTTACGATAAAGAATGGACAATTAGAGGCAGATACTAAGGTTCCTGTAACGATTAAAAAGGATGATTTTACGATTATCTTGGACCCTACCGGTGCCGTTTCTAGCCAAGATGCAGCCGATCAAGGAAATTCATTCGCCCTGTTAAAAGACGAGTTTGTTATTACAGCCGGTGGTCAAAGCGATACATACCCCTATTCCATGATGGAAGGTCTGAAACTTTCAAAGAAAGATCTCGTTGATTTTGTTAACTCTATTAGTGGACTAAAGGGCATTATTATCCCGATTGTCTCCTTATTCATCTATTTGTTTTCAAGTGCCGCTAGTTTCATTGAAGTTTCTGTTCTTGCTTTAATCGGACTTGTGTTAAAAAATCTCGCCGGAAGAAAGCTTACTTATCGGCATTTATGGAGAATGGCCGCATACAGTGAAACATTGCCGACATTATTTTTTACGATAATGGCCGCACTGAAAACAGCCGTACCAAACAGCTTTTGGATCAATTGGTTTGTCGTTATCATTGTTTTATATTTGGCGATAAATGAAATCCCAAAACCGAAAAAAAGTAGCTAAAGCATCCATTCAACGGATGCTTTTTTCATTTATAAGTTCTATTTAAAGGTGGACAAGCATAGGTTTGTAGAAACTTTTGTTTGGAGGCTTGTCCAATGAAGAAATTGTTTGGTATTTTAATTGCCATTTTAGTCATATATGTTATTTACTTCGACTTAACTGTCGGAACTTTGCCTTCTACAGCAAACATTCAGGTAGAGGCAAATGTTAATCAAACCGCTAAACCTAGTACCAGCATCCCTTCTTTTACAGAAAAGGTAAAACCAGGTGAAACTGTTATTTCCATTGTCGAACACCAATTAGGAAAATCTCTTCCTGTATCTATTTCTGACTTAATCGAAGATTTTCAGGCATTAAATCCAGGGAAGTCACCAGAAAAAATCCAAATCGGTTCTACATATCATTTTCCTGATTACTCAAACTAATGAAGATAATCCTTATTCTTGTCAAAATTAGATGCAGGCTGATACAATAAAAGGTGAATTGTTTTTAATCCTATATTCGAATCCAGCTAAAGGAGCGAATTCCACGTGAGTGAAATTATACATCGTACGAAAACACGGCCGATTAAGGTTGGCAATTTAACCATCGGCGGCAATGATGAAATCATCATTCAAAGTATGACAACCACTAAAACCCATGATGTAGAGGCTACCGTTGCCGAAATCAAACGTCTTGAGGAAGCAGGTTGCCAAATTGTCCGGGTCGCATGCCCAGATGAAAGGGCTGCAAATGCCATTCCTGAGATCAAAAAAAGAATCAACATTCCACTTGTTGTTGATATCCACTTCGATTATAAATTGGCACTTAAGGCGATTGAAGGCGGCGCTGATAAAATCAGGATCAATCCTGGAAACATCGGCAGAAAAGAAAAGGTTGAAGCCGTCGTAAAAGCCGCTAAAGAAAAAGGAATCCCAATCCGGATTGGTGTAAATGCGGGGTCATTGGAAAAACGAATTCTTGATAAATACGGCTACCCAACCGCTGATGGCATGGTCGAAAGCGCCCTCCATCATATCAAAATTCTAGAGGACTTAGACTTCCACGATATTATCGTTTCAATGAAGGCTTCTGATGTCAACCTTGCTATTGAAGCATATGAAAAAGCGGCCCGCACCTTCGATTATCCATTGCATCTTGGGATAACCGAATCTGGAACACTTTTCTCCGGAACAATTAAAAGCGCAGCCGGATTAGGTGCAATCATCAGCAAAGGTATTGGTAATACGGTAAGAGTTTCATTAAGTGCAGACCCAGTTGAAGAGGTTAAAGTAGCACGTGAGCTTTTGAAGGTATTCCATCTTTCCTCCAACGCTGCTACCTTAATTTCCTGCCCTACCTGCGGACGGATTGAAATAGACCTGATCAGCATCGCCAATGAGGTAGAGGAATATATCTCCCATATTAAAGCACCTATCAAGGTTTCAGTTCTAGGCTGCGCGGTAAATGGACCTGGTGAGGCTCGTGAAGCAGACATCGGAATTGCCGGTGCCCGTGGTGAAGGACTATTGTTTAGGAAAGGCGAAATTGTCCGGAAGGTGCCAGAATCACAAATGGTCGAAGAACTCAAAAAGGAAATTGACCAGCTTGCCGAAGAATATTTCCGCAAGAAGGAAGCAGAAGAAAAGGTAAACAAATAGGTAAACGTAACAAGAGGCTGTCCCGAAAGACAGCCTCTTTTCTTTGCTCCTATGTTAAAAGAACGGAAGAATAAAGATTCCGATGATAATCGATACCGCTCCAATCCCAATAGCCCACGCTCCAAGCCCTTCGGAGCCGCGGCGTCTAGCAACAAATCCCAGAATAATCCCCGCTGCACCAAAGAGGATTGGCATTACGAACAAGGATAAAATGGAAAGGACCAAAGCGACAGTTCCTAGTCCGGCACCGCCAACAGCACGTCCACGACCATTATCATCAATATTGTCTTTTTCCCTGCCTCTTATAATAGGTACGGGGGCCGCGATTTCGGCAGCAGTTTCTTCATTATAGGAAGAACGGATTGGCACGGATGCCCCAATTGGCAGATCATCTTTCTTTAAAGATACCCTCATTGGGACAGACGCTCCAAATTCCTCTGCCGTTTCTTCATCATATTTGGAAGCTTGGGTTGTTACAGGTGTTGCGATTTCGGAAGTTGTGGCCTCACGATAATCCGATGGAGAATTTGGTATATCTTCACCGATAATTGGGCCACGAAGAGCTTCTTGCACCTTCGTGTCGCGTTCATCTGCCATTCTTTAATCCCTCACTTTCAATGTAGGAGCATTTATTATTGTTAGTCATTAAAGCCTTTTTACTATGACAATGTTTGTCTTAACTAGTTAGTTATTTCATATTCCGCAAAAAATTTCATGCCAAACAGTTCACGGTCTTTGGTAAAATAAAAATAGAACAGAGGAAACAACTGAAGGTGAATTTAAAAATGAAAAAAAGATTTGGAATTGATATTGATGGAACAGTTACCTGCCCTACATCGTTATTGCCTTTTATAAACAAGGCATTTGGGATGAACATTGCCTATGAGGACATCACTCAATACGATTTAACTCCTTTTGTGAATGTGGATGAAAAAGTATTTGCCCATTGGTTTTCAGAAAACGAGCCGATTATATATAAAGAATCTCCACTTGCTAAAGGCGTAAAGCCGGTATTAAATAAATGGAAAAATGAACATGAATTGTTTTTTATCAGTGCCAGAGGACCGCACTTGCTTGAGGTGACCGAAAATTGGTTTTCAGCGCATGGATTAACTTTCCATCACATCGAACTGATTGGCTCTCATGACAAGGTAGAAACGGCTAAAAATCTGAAAGTGGATCTCTTTTTTGAGGATAAACACGACAACGCCGTTGCTCTTCATGAAGAATGCGGAATTCCGGTCATTTTATTTGATACTCCCTATAATCAAGAGCCCATTCCACAAGGTGTCATCCGTGTCAATAACTGGGCAGAAGCAGCCATTTGGGTGGAGAAATGGCTCAAGAAACAGGATAATATACGGGAAATGGCTGGCTCAATGAAATAAAAATAAAAAAGCTGCCCTAAATAGCGGTCATTCCGCTCATGGGCAGCCTTTTTATTGTACACAATCCGGACAGCGGCCATATATTTCGAATTTATGCCCGGAGATGTCATAGCCTTTTAAATTTGCACTGAGGTCCTCCATCGGACATGTCTCAATTTCTTTCGACTTGCCGCAGCTTAAGCAAATAAAATGATGGTGATGATGGGTTTGCGAGCAGGAAAAACGAAAATGTTTTTCACCTGACAACTCCGTCATCTCTAGTATTCCCATGTTAACAAAAAGGGAAAGGTTACGGTAAATAGTATCAAAACTTAAGCCCGGATAATCATCCTTCAATAGATCTAAAACATCTTTTGCTGTTAAATATTTATCGCTTTCAGCAAACAATTGAAGCATATCTTCCCTTTTTCCGGTCTGCTTAAATCCATTTTCCTTTAAATATTGAAGTGCTTCTTGTACATTCATCATTTACACACCTCGCTTATGCTTTATTCACCAAGATTTTTTTATAAAATATCGCCAATATTAATATCAATACAGAGAGCATGACAATTGTTCCACCTGGAGCCAAGTCCACATAATAAGCAAGGCTCAGCCCGCCAAGCACCGATGCTTCACCGAAGATAACCGATAAAACAATGGCCTGCCTAAACCCTTTGGCAATTCGGATACTTGCTGCAACAGGAAGTGTCATTAACGAAGAAACCAACAGGATTCCGACAATTCTCATAGAAGCTGCTATGACCAGCGCCACTAAAATAATGAAAATGAAATGGATACTTTTTGCTGCAATACCGGATGCCTTGGCGTATTCCTCATCAAAAGACAATAAAAACAGCTCTTTATACAAGAGAACCACAGCCAGCACCACTGCAATACTGATTACCAGGATCACCCAAAGGTCGGTACGGCTGACGGCTGATACACTACCAAATAGATAACTGAACAAATCTGTATTAAAGCCTTTGGCAAGAGATATAAATATAACCCCCAGCCCGATTCCTCCGGAAAGAATGATCGGAATCGCCAGCTCTTGATAGTGCTTGTAGACTCCTCTTAGCTTTTCAATAAATAAAGCTCCGCCAACCGAAAAAACCATGCCCATATACAATGGATTCAGTCCCGTAAGTGCAGCAACATAGCGCTCAAGCAACAGACTTGCCGCAATCCCTGCCAAAGTTACATGGCTAAGCGCATCGGCAATCAAAGACAATCTTCTTACCACGATAAATACTCCCAATAATGGAGCTAGAATGCCAATTAACATTCCAGTTAAGAAGGCGTTTTGTAAAAATTCATAATGTAAAATCCCTTGAATCATACTACATGCCTCCGTGTTCATGATGATGAGTCAGCATTTGCACATCATGTCCATAGAATGATGAAAGGTCTTCCATTCTCATCTGTTCAAATTCATTTGTCAGTCCGTGAAAATGCAAATGCTTATTTAAACAGGCTACATGGGATACCTTATCGGAAACGGTCCCGATGTCATGTGTGACCATCACCAATGTAATCGCCTTATTTTTATTTAACACATCAAGCATTTCATAAAAAGCCTTTATGTTCTCTGCATCAACCCCAACGGTTGGTTCGTCAAGAATCAACAGCTCTGGCTCACTCACCAAGGCTCTAGCTATAAATACCCGCTGCTGTTGGCCGCCTGAAAGCTCGCCAATATTCCGGTCTTTAAATTTTTTCATCCCTACTGCATCCAATGAGGCTAATACTTTTTCCGAGTGCTCCTTTTTGAAAAAAGACAACAGGCCTAGCTTTTTTGTTAAACCGCTTGCCACTACCTCATATACGGTAGCCGGGAAACCTGTGTTAAAGGAGTTGGCCTTTTGGGAAACGTAGCCGATTTTGTCCCAATTTTTAAATTTATTGATTTCTTGGCCAAATAGGTAAATTTCTCCCTTTTGCAGCTTTAACAATCCCAAAACTAACTTTAATAGTGTTGATTTTCCAGAACCATTGGGGCCGACAATGGCGAGAAACGCACCCTTTTCCACGGATAAATTGATGTTTTCAAGAACGACGTCCTTTTCATATCGATAGGACAGCTGTTTAATATCAATAATTGATTGCATAGATTTCGCACTCTCACTTTAATTTTAAGAATCATTCCGATTTAACTTTATGTAGTATACAATAGTTATTTTGTGTTTGTAAAGCGGAGCAATTCGCGAATGCGCTTATTTTACCGCCTTTATAAGTCACTGTCACACTCCAGCCGCTTTTTCATAAATTAGCATGGAGGAGTGATTAAGGTGAAGATTTTTGAAAGTATTATCAATCATAAAATAAATACCATCACTGCCGATGAACTGCTAAAATATGCAAACCAATTTAATATAGCCATAACCCGCAGTCAGGCAAAAAAAATAGCCGAATACTTAAGAGGAAAAAACATCAATATTTTTGATGACCTGCAGCGTGCCCATTTGGTAAGGGAAATTGCCAAAGCCGCCGGCCCGCAAACTGCCCGAGAGGTCAATAAACTTTTTGCAGAATTAGTAAAAAAATGAAAAGCATTGAGAATCTGCACAGTGCAGGCTGTCGAAGAACTTTCGATAGCCTTTTATTTTGTTATTTTTCTTTAATAATCCACCGCTATAGTTTGTTATAATAATGTAAATATATAGGCTTTTTAACAAGTCTGATGATTGGAGCGGAGGGCACTCGACTCCTGCCGGTTATATGGAGACCCCACAGGCGCTATAGCGCCGAGGAGGCTCCAGGACCTCCCCGCGGAAAGCGAGGCCACTTCGCTGCAATCAACAGGCCTAGTTGCAGAGTCAATCAATAGATTTAAATAAAAAAGCTGTACGCATTGCACAGCTTTTTTGTTTGGAATTTAAGACTGCATTATTTTATTCAGTAAATCCTCTTCAAACTTCTGCTCGCGAAGCATGGCGATTTCGTGGCGATATGGCGCCTTTTTATTGTTTTTGTCTTCACCGACAAACGGAGTTTCGAGAATTTTCGGTACATCCATTAATTGTGGATGATGGACAATATAGTTCAGCGCCTTAAATCCAATATGGCCAAACCCGATGTTTTCATGACGGTCTTTTCTTGTTCCTGATGCATTTTTGCTGTCATTGATATGAAGCACCTTTAATTTATCTATCCCAATAATTTTATCAAACTCATTTAAAACACCATCAAAATCTTCGATGATATTATAGCCGGCATCGTGGGTATGGCAGGTGTCCAAGCATACTGACAGTTTTTCATTATAGTTGACACCATTGATTATCGTCGCAAGTTCCTCGAATGATTTCCCGCACTCCGAACCTTTTCCAGCCATTGTTTCTAAAGCGATTTGAACCTGTTCTTTTCCGGTTAGCACTTCATTAAGACCCTCGATAATCCTTTTAATCCCAGCCTCCTCACCGGCACCGACGTGAGCACCTGGGTGAAGGACTATTTGCTTGGCGCCAATAGCTTCTGTCCGTTCGATTTCCGACCGTAAGAACCGGACGCCTAATTCAAATGTATCCGGATTGGAGGTATTTCCAATATTGATAATATAGGGAGCGTGGACAACTATTTCGGAAATTCCATTCTCCTCCATATGTCTTCTGCCCGCCTCAATATTTAAATCCTCGATTTTTTTCCTTCTAGTGTTTTGCGGGGCTCCCGTGTAAATCATAAAGGTATTGGCACCGTAAGAAACGGCCTCCTTACTTGCAGCAAGAAGCATTTCTTTGCCGCTCATCGAAACGTGCGACCCTAATTTTAACATCATTTCCTCTCCCTCTCTTATTTCTTCTTATTCAATCTGCGCTGCCGCTTCTTGATATTCTCTATTTCTGTTTGCATTTTCTTTTTATACCCTGGTTTTACCTTTTTCGGCTTTTTAATGACAGCCTTAACACGATGGTCCATCTCATCCTCTGGCTTTACTCGTGTTTTCCGGCGGTTTCGACCTTCCAGTTCAACAAATTCGTTATTTTTCAAGTCAACATTCTTAAATTGAATGCCCATCTTTTCAAGACGAATTAAAGCATCTTCATCTGATAAATCATAAATCGTTAAGGCAATCCCGGCATTTCCTGCTCTAGCGGTTCTGCCAACCCTGTGAATATAAAAATCCAAGTCAGAAGGAATTTCATAGTTTATGACATGGCTTACCCCTTCAATATCAATTCCCCGTGAAGCCAAATCTGTCGCAACAATATATTGAAATTCCAAATCTTGAATTTGCTTCATCATTTTTTTTCGTTCTCTTGGTGTTAAATCCCCGTGAACTCGTCCAACCTTCAACCCTTTTTGATATAAATAATCCGCCACTTCATCGGCCATTTTTTTCGTATTTGTAAATACAATGGCTAAATAGGGATTACAGGCGATAAGAGCATCATGAACAAGCCCCTTTTTATCGCGGTGTCTTGATGGAAGCAAATAATGCTCGAGGTTTTCAGCAGCCTTCCTTGTCGGTTCAATCTGAATGTTTTTTGGATTCTCCATGTATTTTTTCAGAAAAGGCTTTAACTTTTCCGGAATGGTGGCGGAAAAAACATACATTTGCAGATCTTCCGGCAGCCTTGACGCAACACGGTCAACATCCTCTATAAAGCCCATGTCAAGCATCATATCTGCTTCATCGACGACAAGAATCCGGGCTGTATGTACTAATAGCGCCTGTTCTTTTACAAGGTCGTTAATTCTGCTAGGCGTTCCGACGACAATATGAGGCTGTATTTTTAACTTCTCGATAGTCCGCTGCTTGTCTGTTCCGCCTGTAAATAATTTAGCGGTAATTGTTTTCTCAGGTGGACAATGCTCAGTAATTTTTAAAATTTGTTGATAAATCTGGCTGGCAAGCTCTCTGGTAGGTGCCGTGATGACTGCTTGAACCTCTTGTCTCGATGCATCCACCTTATCTAGGATTGGCAGCACATAGGCAAATGTTTTTCCCGTACCGGTTTGTGATTGGCCAATCGCACTTTCCCCTTTTAATACCAACGGAATCATTCGTTCCTGAATTTCCGTCGGTTGAGTGAAGCCCAGCTTGTTCAGCGCCTCAATAATAAAGCCTTGAAAATCAAAACGTTCAAATTTAGTTTCTTTCATTTACGTACTCCTTATATAAAAATATCTTATTTTTAAGTCAAATGATTGGGAGACCTGCGAATTTCGCGTCCATCAAGTAATTATAGTAGAGTTCAAGGGAAATCTCCAGCTATTATCATCTTTTACTTTCCTACAGCTTTTAAAACCATAAATTTCATTTGATTCTGAGTATAATACCTAAACAAAAACAAGGTGTATGCATATTGTAATTCAAGAGGGTAAAAGTGGAAATTCCGCACATGTTCAAGAAGTTTTCCCCATCTGCACTTTTTCCTTTTATAATTTCTTTTTTATGGGAAAACAGTGTCTTCATGTGCTGAAAAACGAGAGGAGGTTTTATGGTATGCAACCAGGACCTAGATTCCCAATGCCAGGGGGAATGGGACAGTTTGGCGGCGGTGGATCAATGATGGGCAGACCAGGCGGTTTATTAGGCGGGGGAAATCAAATGATGAGACCCGGTGGAGGACTGTTTGGCGGTGGAAGAAATCCAATGATGGGCCCGCAAGGAAATCCCTTTGGCGGAATGGGCGGACAACAAATGGGCAGGGGTGGCGGATTACTCTCTAGGCTTTTGGGCGGAGGAAACCGCATGGGCGGTCCAGGCGGAATGATGGGCGGCGGTGGACCTGGCGGCCTGATGGGGATGCAGGGTGCCGGCAGAGCCGCAGGAGGAGGCGGATTGCTCCAATCCTTGTCTAACCCGGGTGGACTATCAAGTATTCTTAACAATACACAACAAGTTATAAAGACTGCCCAGACAATCGGCCCGATGATCCAGCAGTATGGTCCATTAGTGAGAAATCTGCCAGCCTTATGGAAGTTATATCGCGGTTTAAAAAGCTCTGATTCAGATAAGGAAGAATCGAATGAAAAGAAAAATCATTCAGGGGAAGAATCCTCTAGCAGCCGCTTAACATCAACAAATCCAACAACCAAAACTTCATCTAAAAAAACGAGTCGAAAAGGAACTCAGCAAACCAGTTCCGACAGGAAAAGCAGTAGAAAAAGCACACACAAGACAAGTGCGCAGGAAAAAAGACAGCACCCAAAAGGAACCTCGATACCAAAATTATATATTTAACGTAAGAATGCCGGCCTCCGGCATTCTTTACTATTTTGGGCAGGAAAAATGTCTCTTTGTAATATATCTATTAGTTTTATATAATGGACATATAATCTACTAAAATCCTTTTGGAGGACTTCATATATGCAAATCGTTAAAATTTCGCCGCGTGGTTATTGTTATGGTGTTGTTGATGCCATGGTCATTGCAAGAAATGCGGCATTAGATAAAACGCTGCCTCGTCCCATCTACATTTTGGGGATGATTGTTCACAATAAACATGTTACAGATGCCTTTGAAGAAGAAGGAATCATCACCCTTGACGGAAAGAATCGTCTTGATATCTTAGAGAAAGTTGACAAAGGGACCGTTATTTTTACAGCCCACGGCATCTCGCCAGAGGTAAGGGAACTTGCGAAAAAGAAAGGGCTAGTCGCCATTGACGCAACCTGCCCGGATGTAACCAGGACGCATGACCTTATTGAAGAAAAGGCCAGGGAAGGATACCAAACGATTTACATCGGCAAAAAAGGGCATCCAGAGCCTGAAGGGGCACTTGGAGTGGCACCTAGCATGGTCCACCTTGTGGAAACACCTGCTGATGTCGAAGCATTGAATCTCGATTATGATAAACTCATTGTCACTAACCAAACAACCATGAGCCAATGGGACGTTTTCGATACGATGGAAAAGGTAAAAGAAAAATATCCCCATGTCGAGGTATTTAATGAGATATGCCATGCCACCCAAATCCGGCAGGAAGCTGTTGCCGAGCAGGCTAAACAAGCGGATGTCACCATTGTCGTCGGTGATCCAAAAAGCAATAATTCTAATCGCCTTGCTCAGGTTTCTCAGGAAATTGCTGGTACAACAGCATATAGGATTGCTGATATAACAGAACTTGACATTGATTGGATTAAGGACGCCAAAACAGTAGCTGTTACTGCGGGTGCATCAACTCCGACACCAATTACGAAGGAAGTCATCGCGTTCCTTGAACAATTCGATCCAATTAATGAAGCTACATGGGAACGCAAGAAAAACGTTCCATTGGCAAAAATCTTGCCGAAAGTAAAAAGAGAAAGCTAAGCGAAAGAGGCTGACAAAGGTCAGCCTCTTCTTATATGAATTGAAAAGGATCGGTATGAATTTGTGAAGGAAAAATCTCCACTTCATATCCTGCTTCCTGGCATAATGTCTGCAACGTTTCGGCCAGGCCTTTTTTCATGACCTTTTCAACATTATGTCCTGGGTCAATCATATTCAAGCCATCCATCATCGCATCATGTGCGGTGTGATAATAAATATCTCCTGTCACGTACACGTCCGCCCCTTTGAATTTGGCATGGGAATAATATTTGTTGCCATCGCCCCCTAAGACGGCAGCCTTTTTCACTTTGGCCTGCAAATCTCCTATAACGCGAACCCTGTCCACCTCAAGAGCCACTTTTACCTTTTCGGCAAACTCCCCTAACGTCATATCCGGGATCTTTCCTATTCTGCCTAGCCCAAGTACCTCTCCTTTATTTTCAAGCGGATAAACATCATAAGCCACTTCCTCATATGGATGAGCTTTAATCATAGCGGTAATTACCTTTTTTAAGATAGGCTCAGGTACAATCGTTTCAATCCGAACCTCTTCGACCGTTTCTAGCTCCCCAGGCTTACCGATAAAAGGATTCGTATCTTCCCCAGGCAAAAATCGTCCAGTACCGTTTGCCGTAAATGAGCAATGGCTATAGCTGCCAATAAAACCTGCACCGGCGTTCCCAAGCGCCTGTCTTAGTTCATCAGCATGACTGACAGGCACAAACACCACTAATTTCTTTAATTTTGTATCAAAAGTAGGAACTAAAACCTCTGCATCCTCCAACCCTAAAGCTTCAGCCAGCCAATCATTTACCCCGCCCTTGGCCACATCTAGGTTGGTATGGGCAGCGTATACTGCAATATCATGTTTGAGTAATTTCTCAATTATCTGCCCTTGAACAGTATCAGTAATAATATTTTTTAATGGTCGGAAAATCGGCGGATGATGAGCAATAATAAGCTGAACCTTTTTTTCAATGGCCTCATCAATGACGGAATCAAGAATGTCCAAGGCAATCATTACCCGTTCTACCTTTTGATTAAGGCGTCCAATTTGCAGGCCGATTTTATCGCCTTCCATTGCCAGACTCTTTGGCGCAAATTTTTCAAACAGCTGAATAATTTCATGACCATTAGCTTTTTTCAATTTTCAATGCCTCCTCCACAAGTTTTAGCTTATCTTCTATTTCCTTTCTTTTCTCCACTGTTTCAGGGGTCGCAGCAGCGTTTTCTAACTGTTTTTTAACTCTTTTCCAATTGCTGCTTTCAGACAGCCATTTTTTCTTAAAAATCTCATTTTGGTGCCGAATGAGAAATGGTCCCATTAACAGCTCCATCTCCATTTTATTCTTTTGATAAGGGCGTTTTGCATCACCTTTTTCAGCAACTAAAATCTCATAGGTTTTGCCGTCCTCCTCAAGAATTTCTTCGGTAATCAACTCCCATTCATTTTCCAAAAACCATAAACGGATGGAAATGGCGCTAATGTTTGGCTGTAACACAAGCCTCTTGACGGTTTCCAGCTTTTCTTTTCCATTTTCTAAAATACTGGCAATCAAAGCGCCACCCATGCCGGCAATCGTAATGCAGTCTATCTCACCAGATTCAATAACCTCGAGGCCGTCTCCCATCCTGACTGAAATTCTATCTGACAGTCCTTCTGCCATTACGTTGCTTTTGGCAGATTGGTATGGACCTCTCACTACTTCACCGGCAACGGCAAACGGAATGCCAGCGTTCTTAACCAAGTAACTAGGCAGATAGGCATGATCAGAACCAATATCTGCTAATCTTGCCTCCTTTGGAACGTATTTCGCAACAGCCGTTAAACGCATTGATAATTTTTCTGCATTCAAATTAACACACCTGCTTTTCAATATGTATGCCTTAATAATATAAAAGGTCCTTTACAGATGCAAAGGACCTTTTGTCAAATTATTTAAGTTTCGATAACCAATCTGCCATTGCAGCTGCTTTATCTTCGGGAACAAGACCGGCAGGCATGGAGCCTTTGCCGTGAGTCACGATGTTTTTAAGTTCTTCTTTAGAAAGCTTGTCGCCAACACCTTTTAACGGAGGACCTACAACCCCTTGGTATTGATCGCCGTGACAGCCAATACAAGTTGTTTTATAAATGTCTTCTGGCTTGGATGCAGCCACTTCTGTTTTCTCACTGCCTTTGCCTTCACCTTTCTCAGCAGCAAGCTCCTTACTATCCCCTAGTCCTTTAAAAGACAAAGTGAACATAAGGACAATCCCAAAAACCATGATGAGAATGTAAGGAATTACCGGATTCTTTTTCATAATTTTACCTCCCTATGTATAAACATCTGTAAATAAATAAAACCGCCTGCAAACAACTACTATTTTACTTGAAAATGAACAGAAGGAAAAGCCCTAAAGTTATTTTATCACTATAATCTTTTAAAAAAAGAGCAAAGAGGCTAAAATAATTATTTATTTCAGCCTCTTTGTTATAGTTCCCAATTTATTTTTTAACAACCAATTAACCTTGAAATAACCATTCGTTGGACTTCGGATGTTCCTTCGCCAATTTCCAAGAGCTTGGCGTCACGCATCATTCTTTCTACTTGGTATTCCTTCATATAGCCGTATCCGCCGTGAATTTGGACTGCTTGGCTCGTAACTTCCATACATATTTCGGATGCATATAATTTACACATAGCTGCTTCCTTTGAAAATGTTCTTCCTTGATCCTTTAACCAAGCCGCCTTATAGACCATATTGCGGGCCAGCTCAATTTTCATCGCCATGTCAGCCAGCTTAAATTGAATAGCTTGGAAGGATGAAATTGATTTGCCAAACTGTTTTCTTTCCTTAGCATAGGCTAGCGCTTTCTCGTAAGCACCCTGAGCAATCCCGACAGCCATGGCGCCGATTCCAATTCTGCCTCCATCAAGGGTAATTAAAAATTGCTTAAAACCCTCGCCGCGTCTTCCCAGCAGGTTTTCCACAGGTACTTTGACATCCTCTAAAACAAGCTCAGTTGTATTGGAGGAATTTAAGCCCATTTTTTCGTAATTATCAATAACTGTAAATCCAGCTGTATTCGTTGGAACAATGATGGCACTGATTTCTTTATTACCGCTTGTTTCATTCGTTACGGCGGTCAGTGCCAAATGCTTGGCATAACTGGCATTCGTGATGAAACATTTATTCCCGTTGATGACAAACTGGCCTTCCGTTTCCTTTGCGGTTGTTTTAGTTCCCCCGGCATCGGATCCGGCATTTGGCTCTGTCAATCCAAAGGCACCTAACGATTCGCCTGTGCAAATGGGTCTTAAATAGGTTTCCTTTTGCTCTTCTGTACCAAATAAGTTTAAAGGAGCGCCCCCTAAGGAAATATGCGCTGAATAAGTGATACCTGTTGAACCGCAAACTCTGCTTAACTCTTCCACCACAATCGCAAAACTAACTGTGTCTGCCCCTCCCCCGCCGTATTCCTCCGGAAAGGGAAGTCCCATCATTCCCATTTCTGCCATTTTTTTAAACACATCTGTCGGAAACTGTTTTGTTCTGTCACGTTCTATTGCATCTGGCGCAACCTCTTCTTCTGCAAACTGGTGAATTGTCTTTTTAATCATTTGTTGTTCAGATGTTAAGTCAAAGTTCAAGTCCATCTCCCCCTAATCATCTATGTATACGCTTACAAATATATTATATTCTTTTCACCTAACAATTCTCAACTTTAATAAATTTTAGAAAATATAATATTATCTGAATATGGGGCGAAAAACCTCATCAGGTATGGCATTTAGCACTATAAACCTTATCTGAATAGGCAAAATTGACTTTAGATCACCTTTTTTACAATAATAATTAAGTTGCTATTTGGGAGAAAACACCAATTGGCATATTTGCAAAATGAGAGACAATTCAGTAAAATAGAGAAAAAAGAGAAAGTGCTTTCAAAAAAAGTAAAAAAATAGTTTACTTCATAAAAGAAGTAAACTATCTTTTGAGCCTTATTCCAAGAAATCTTTAAGGCGTTTGCTGCGGCTTGGGTGACGCAGTTTCCGCAAGGCTTTTGCTTCAATCTGCCGGATTCGCTCGCGGGTGACACCAAAAACCTTGCCGACCTCTTCGAGGGTACGGGTACGGCCGTCATCCAGCCCAAAACGAAGGCGAAGAACATTTTCTTCCCGGTCCGTCAGGGTATCGAGAACATCTTCAAGCTGCTCCTTTAACAACTCATAAGCAGCATGTTCTGAAGGGGATGTAGCATCCTGATCCTCGATGAAATCTCCAAGGTGCGAGTCATCTTCTTCACCAATTGGTGTTTCAAGTGAGACAGGTTCCTGGGCAATTTTTAAAATTTCCCTTACCTTATCAGGTGTCAGGTCCATATCTTCGGCAATTTCTTCCGGAGTTGGTTCCCGGCCTAAATCCTGCAGCAACTGACGCTGAACACGAATAAGCTTGTTAATTGTCTCTACCATATGCACTGGTATCCGGATTGTTCTCGCCTGATCGGCAATGGCGCGGGTTATGGCTTGGCGAATCCACCATGTGGCATATGTACTAAATTTAAAGCCTTTACGATAATCAAATTTTTCAACCGCTTTGATGAGACCCATATTTCCTTCCTGGATAAGGTCAAGGAACAACATGCCACGGCCAACGTAGCGTTTTGCAATACTAACAACAAGACGGAGGTTTGCTTCAGCAAGGCGCCGCTTTGCTTCTTCATCACCTTGTTCAATGCGGTGGGCTAAGTTAATTTCCTCTTCAGCAGAAAGCAAATCAACCCGGCCAATTTCCTTTAAGTACATACGAACAGGGTCGTTGATTTTTACACCTGGAGGTACGCTTAGATCATTTAAATCAAATTCATCGCCATCATCATCTTTTGATAGCGCCTTGATGCTTGGGTCATCATCGTCCTCTTCATCACTATCACCAACTAATTCAATTCCCTGGTCGCCAAGGAATTCATAAAACTCATCCATCTGATCGGATTCCACGTCGAAATTTGCCATTTTCTCAGCAATATCATCATAGGCAAGGACACCAACTTTTTTACCCAATGCGGTTAACTGGTCTTTCACTTGCTCAAGGGTCAATTCATTCTCGACCTCGCTTGCACGTGCTGATTTTTCAGCAGCCATACGGGGGTCCCCTCCTTCAAATAATCAAACACACTAAATTACTCTATAGTGATTTACGCAATTGATTGATTTCATTTCCAATCGCAGCAGCCAGCCTAAAATCACTGTGTCGCTCCGCTTCTTTTAACTCAGCTTCTTTTTCCTTTATTTTTAACAATTTTTTATGTTTCAACACCTGTTTGATATAATCAGTTAATTCCTGATGACTTAATTCATCATTAATTGACATCATTTCGATGTTGGCGACTATTCTTCTTAGATTTTCATCATGAATATAGGATAATAATGCGCTTGAATCAGGGTTAATATGTTCTTCGTAAAATGCCAAAAGATAGGTTATGATTGCCTGATGTTCATCTTCGTTAAACGTATCTCCCTGTAGTAACTCCTGCACCTTATAGGTGTTATCCCTGCTTTTTAGCATATGAGCAATGAGACATCTTTCAGCCCTATAATACGCAGGTTTTAATTCATTTACTTTTTTTTGTACAAGAATCGGTTTAGATTTTGGTTCGTTCTTACCAATTTCCTTTTTCTTCTCCGCAAAATAAATCTGCTGTTCCTGCTGTTTTAAGGAATCTAATGATAGGGAAAACTCTGCCGCAATTTGCCTCAAATAATGATCCTTTTCAACGGCTTTTGTTAATTTGCTGATTTCTTTTACTATTTGTTCGATATAAGCAAGCCTATCTCCTTCATTCTGAAGATTTTTTCCTCTTCGAAAATAAAGAATTTTAAAAGCCATCCAAGTTAAACTTGCGCCAATTACCTCGCCGCGAAATTTCTCCGGACTGTTCTTCTTAATATATTCATCCGGGTCCATACCATCAGGCATTAAAGCTACTTTTATTTGAAAGCCTGCATCGTTCAAATGGTTGCCAGCTCGAAACGCTGCTTCAATTCCTGCTTTATCTGAATCATAGCAAATGGTGATGGTTTGCGCGCTAGTACGCAAAAGTGCGATATGATCATCAGTCAACGATGTCCCCATTGTCGCAATGCCATTTTCGATTCCAGCGCGGTCAGCGGCAATCACATCTGCAAATCCTTCAAATAAAACTGCCTGCTGGGATTTTTTTATGCTGGGCTTAGCCAAGTTGTAATTGTATAAAATTTTGCTTTTATTAAAGATTGCTGTTTCGGGACTATTTAAATATTTGGGCTCATCGGCCCCTAGTGTTCTCCCTGAAAAAGCAATCGTATTTCCATTTCTGTTGAATATCGGAAACATAATTCGATCCCTAAATCGATCAAAGTATGTTCCATCTTTTTCACGTTTAATGATGAGTCCGGCTTTTTCCATCCATTCGGGAGAAAAATCCCGTTTCGTTAGGAACTTATAAACAAAATCCCACGAATTCAAGGAATAACCAATTTGAAATTTTTCAATCGACTCATGTGTAAATCCTCTTCCAAGCAGATACTCCAATGCATGCTGTCCTTCTTTTGTATTTACCAGCAAGTGATGATAAAATTTACGTAACAGCTCGTGAGCATCAAGCATGGCCTGAAGTTCATCAGAAATTTTTTTCTCGGAGTGAGCGGAGGATAAATTTATTTCAAGATTAATATTTCCTCTTGCAGCCAGTTTCATAGCCGCTTCCTGAAATGAAATTCCCTCTAGTTCCATTAAAAAAGAAAAAACATTTCCGCCTGCACCACAGCCAAAGCAATGGAAGATTTGTTTGTCAGGCGATACTGAAAATGACGGGGTGCTCTCTCCATGGAAAGGACATAATCCGAAGTAATTTCGCCCCTGTTTTTTCAACCCGACATAATCGCTGATTACCTCGACAATATCAACAGCCTGACGAATTTGATCTATTTTTTCTTCGGCAATACGGTCTGCCATGAAAACAACTCCATTGATATACAGGTATTCAACACCTTCATTTTAAATTCCTGCAAATTTCGACAAAATTTTTGTTAATTCTGCCGTAAATTTTTGCCGATCCGCTAAACGAAAAGGTTGGATCTTTACCTTAACTCCCTTCCTCAAAGCCTTCGCGTTGGGGAATCTGTTCCTTGCTGTAGTGGTCATAGGAGGCGATAAAAAATATGTCAATGGCGAATTTCTTTGCAATTTCGACAATCTCCGCCTTGACCGGGCAGGAATCAGCATCGACATAAATTGTCGGGTGGTCTCTCACCATTTTATTAATTCTACATCACTCCGAATATTCCTTCTTTCCAGATTAATTTTATTGGGAAAACTCGCCGATTTACGAGCAGGCAAACGGGTTATGGAGTAATTTTCCCGATAAAATAAGAATTTCAAAAAAAAATTCCTTAGAGTGAAAAAAAGGATTTATGTCGAATTTTTTTTTGTAGGTCCCCTTGACATCTCACAGTAAATAGTTTATTCGTTCAAATGCAAGTCTAAACCTAAAAACATATATTTTTATCACAATTTTTTATTATAGTATATTCGTTATCATTTTGCCATAACTTTTTTTTATTATTTTTTTTATTATTTTTTTCACCCAATAAGCAAAAAGCACATAATCATAAGATTATGTGCTATGGCCTGCCTTTTTGAATATAGTTTAAAATAACATTGGCCGTTTCTTCAACTGCTTTATTGGTTACATCAACAACAGGACAATTAATTTTCTGTACAACCTTTTCAAAAAAATTCAGCTCTTCTTTTATCCTGTCAATGTTTGCATAGCTAGCCTGATCATTTAATCCTAAAGAAAGCAGTCTTTCTCTTCTTATGTTATTTAACTTTTCTGGACTGATTTTTAAGCCAAAGCATTTCTCTTTCGGGACTTTATAAAGTTCTTCCGGCGGATCAACCTCTGGAACAAGCGGGACATTGGCCACTTTTAGACGTTTGTGGGCCAAATACTGGGATAAAGGAGTTTTCGAGGTTCGAGATACACCTATTAGCACAATATCTGCCTTTAAAATCCCTCGGGGATCACGGCCGTCATCATACTTTACAGCAAATTCAATTGCCTCAACCTTTTTAAAATAATCCTCATCCAATTTACGGACAAGCCCTGGTTCACACAATGGTTCTTTGCCGCTGAAGCTTTGAATTTGATCGATAATCGGACCAATTAAATCCACAGCTGATATTCCTTCTATATCTGTTCTTTCTTTCATATATGTACGCATTTCCGGTTTGACAAGTGTATAAGCCACCATTGCATGGTCCATAGAAACTAGTGACAAGACTTCATCTATATGTTCCTTATCTTCTACATAAGGGAATCTCTTTAATGTCATCCCGGATCCGTTAAACTGACTGATAGCCGCTTTTGTTACTAATTCGGCCGTTTCACCTACTGAATCTGATACCACATAAATCACTGGCGAGACCATTCTCCCAAATCAACTCCTTCTTATTAACAAACTTTTATTCATCATCGCCTAATGAAACAAAGGCTTTGGTAATGTTCGTTTTCGTTACTCTGCCGATAACTTCATAGCCTTTTTCCGTTTTTCTCACTACCGGAAGTGCATCAATTTGTTTTTCAATCAACTTTTTTGCTACCTCAATCAGCAGGTCATCCCGTTCGCACATGGTTATATTGGGCATTCTTGTCATGATGATATTGACAGGAATGGTCGTTAACTCTTGTTTCCCAATACTTGCCCGAAGCAAATCTTTTCTGGATAGAACTCCAACTAAAACAGTATTTTGGTCGACCACAAATAATGTCCCTACGTCCTCAAGGAACATGGTGCAAATAGCATCATAAACCGAGACGTTTTCATTTACGACAACCGGGATGGATTGGTAGTCCCTCACATATACTCGTTGGAGATTTTCCGTTAATAATTGCGCTCCTGATTTTCCTGTATAAAAATATCCGACCCGGGGCCTGGCATCTAAAAAACCGGCCATTGTCAAAATGGCAAGATCCGGTCTTAAGGTAGCTCTGGTTAAGTTCAATTGGTCAGCAATATGCTCCCCTGTGATCGGCCCATTTTCCTTTACTATATCTAATATCAGCTCTTGGCGTTTTGTCAGTTCGATTGTCCTCACCACCCTTAAAATTCCTGAAAGTATCCAGAAGCCTTTTATTTAGCAATATTATATACTAAATGCTATCTAATTGAAATGAATAGGCTATGAACTATAAATGCAAACTCGCCGATTGGCGAGTCCGATAGGACGGTTCATGAGGCGTAGTTGAATTTATGCGTTAGGAAATTATAAATTTGTGAAAATTTATAATTTCCTATTAGCCAAATAGGAAAAGGTGCGGGTTTCCGCACCTCAGGCTGTCGAAAAACTTTCGATAGCCTTATATTTCATTCATTAACAATACTCCTCTTTAATTTGTTATATCCTTATTAATTTAAAGACTTTTCAAAAGGGCTGTTGATTTGCGCTCCAGGCGCTTCGCTTTCCGCGGGCGTGCCGTGAAGCCTCCTCGGAGCTATCGCTCCTGCGGGGTCTCCCCTGCCCCGTACTCCCGCAGGAGTCTTCGCGCCTTCCGCTCCAATCAACAGGTGTGCTCAATAATGCCTTCAACTCACAAAATAATAAAAGGGGTGTGATGAAACAAATGGTAAAGAAGCTGATTCTAATATTACCATGGTCTCCCCTTTACAAATGCCTTTCATCAATCGAAGGATAAAAAAGCAGGAACCCGATAAGGAAATGTCCCTCAAATACGTAGAAGAACAAAATCAGCGAATTGAAAATTCCAGTGAACGAGCCCTCCAAGCTACAGCATGCCAAAATAAAAAAAGATTGCAACACACTAAGCAAGATTGGAAAAAGTGTGTTGCAATACTTTATTTGATTTACCTCCCTGTTGATTGGAGCGGAGGGCACCGACTCCTGCGGGATATAGAGGTCACTGGAGACCCCGGAGGCGCCTTCAGCGCCGAGGAGGCTCCAGGAACCTCCCCGCGGAAAGCGAGTGCCCGGAGCGGAAATCAACAGGCCAGTTAGCAGGGACAATCTATTAATAAAAATTTGCCGAATTAAAAATAACTTTTCATGACAATCTGAGACGCGGGTTTCCGCACCTTTTTCTTAGAATAATACCTTTTCCTGTAAGAATGCAGCAAGCTCCGCGATTGGAACCCTTGTTTGTTCCATTGTGTCGCGGTCTCTGACGGTAACCATTTGATCTTCCTGGGAATCAAAGTCATATGTGATACAGAATGGAGTACCAATTTCATCATGGCGGCGGTATCGTTTACCGATAGAGCCTGCTTCATCATAATCTACGTTAAAGTGTTTTGCTAATTGTTCAAATACTTCTCGTGCTCCGTCGGAAAGCTTCTTCGAAAGCGGAAGAATTGCTGCCTTAAACGGTGCGAGGGCAGGATGGAAACGCATAACTGTTCTGGATGTTCCATCTTCTAACTGCTCTTCATCATAAGCATCGATTAAGAAAGCCAACGTTACCCGGTCTGCACCAAGGGAAGGCTCAATGCAGTATGGAATATAACGCTCATTTGTTTCCGGATCAATATAATTGAAATCCTCACCGGAATATTGCATATGCTGCTTCAAATCATAATCTGTTCTAGAGGCAACACCCCAAAGCTCACCCCAGCCAAACGGGAATTTATATTCAAAATCAGTTGTAGCATTGCTGTAATGGGACAGTTCGTCTTCGGAATGGTCGCGAAGCCTTAAGTTTTCTTGGTTAAGACCTAATGACAAGAGCCATTTTTCCGCAAATTGCTTCCAATAATCAAACCAATTTAGTTCCTCTCCTGGTTTGCAGAAGAATTCGAGCTCCATTTGCTCAAATTCTCTCGTGCGGAAGGTAAAGTTACCCGGTGTAATTTCATTACGGAAGCTTTTACCGATTTGGGCAATACCAAATGGCAGTTTCTTACGCATTGTCCGCTGTACATTTTTAAAGTTTACGAAAATACCTTGAGCTGTTTCCGGACGAAGAAAAATTTCATTTGCACTTGTTTCCGTAACACCCTGGAATGTTTTAAACATAAGATTAAATTGGCGGATGCCGGTAAAATCGTGGCTGCCACATTCTGGGCAGGCAATATTATGCTCTTTAATCAGCTCTTCCATTTTTTCAAACGGAAGGCCATCTACCACCATCTCAATGTCTTTTTCTTCAAGCGCATTTTCAATCAATTTATCAGCACGGTGACGGGCTTTACAGTTTTTGCAGTCAATCATTGGATCGTTAAAGTTGCCGATATGCCCTGAAGCTTCCCATGTCCTTGGGTTCATGAGGATTGCCGCATCTAAGCCAACATTATATGGTGACTCCTGAACAAACTTCTTCCACCAGGCAGCTTTTATATTATTTTTAAATTCGACACCTAAAGGACCGTAATCCCAAGTGTTTGCAAGTCCTCCGTAAATTTCAGACCCCGGAAAAATAAAACCTCTGTGCTTAGCGTGTGAGACAATCTGTTCCATTGTTACACTCATCGTAATAACTCCTTTTTCATATTCTTAATAAATAAAAAACTCCCGTCCCTATGCCTATAATAAGCATAGGGACGAGAGTTACCCGCGGTTCCACCCTATTTGCTGCCTAAAAGCAGCCACCTTAATACAACTTTGCTCAAGAACGCCTTCCTTAATGCTCTATACCCTAGCTTACACTGTCCTAGGTTCGCTTTTATAGAGGGAACTAAGTACTACTTTCTGTCAACGCAAATATTAATTTTAAAGCTAATATTAACCAAAACTTTTAACATTGTCAACATCGCATTTATAAAAGATTACGAAATTGCCCCATCGAGTCGAGGAATTTTTTTGTCTTCAAATGAAGCCCAGAATATTCATCATAATAAACCGAAATAACTTTCTTCAGTTCTGCCTTTGTTTCATCTTTAACAGAGATATTCCCTAATCTAGACAAATCGAAATAATAAAACAACCTTAATAATTTTACTGCTGCTTGTGATAGTTTTATATGATAGCGATCCTTGTCTACACACCGGTGACAGATAAATCCGCCTTCCCGGATGGAAAAAGAAAAATGCCCGTCTGTGCTTCCACAAACGGAACATTGATTCAAGATAGGATATAATCCTAAAACATTCAACATTTTCATCTCATAGATATTCACAAGAATATCGGCATCATAGCCTTCATTCATATAGTGAAGGGTCTGATAAAGCAATTCAAAATGAAAAGGATTAGGCTTTTTCTCCTCAGTACATTTATCCGTTAATTCGGCAATATAACTTGCATATGCGGTTAGAAAAATATTTTCCCCAATCGATCGCATCGAGGAAATGACTTCACCCTGCTGAAGGCCTCCTAGGCCTGTTCCTTTTTGAACGAGGAAGTAACCGTGAGTGAATAACTGGGAAATAGCAGAAAGACGGCTGTTAGGCTTTTTAGCTCCACGGGCCATAAAGCCGACCTTTCCCCATTCCCTTGTATATAGTGTAATAATTTTGTTCGTTTCACCATAATCTGTTGTTCTAATGACGATGCCTTCACATTTCTGAAGCATGATTGTCACCTTCTCGAGGCGCGTGACTTGCTTATGAAACTGGAAAATCGATTTGTGCTAGCTCTTCATTCAGATTACCGGGTATTTCTTGGTTTTCCTTCTCAAGCTCTTTAAAGAGAAGATATGTGTCAATATTACCTGTTTGGCTAAATATTTTCCACGTAAAATCCAACATGAAAACCCCACCTTTCGATATTTAGACTAGCGTTACAGTTCAAACCTTACAATTATCATAGCCTGCCTACGCATTAATCATAAGACGTAAATTTTGTTAAAACTGATTATGCATATTCTTGAACGAGTGTTAATACTTTAGTTAAAGTGATTCACTAATATTCGTTTTCATTAAAGCCATATTCACGAAGCTGGGACATTCTATTGCGCCAATCCTTTTGAACTTTTACCCACAGTTCCAAAAAGACTTTGGAACCTAGAAGGTTTTCGATATCAACACGAGCACGCTTGCCTATTTCCTTCAGCATGCTTCCCTGCTTGCCAATGATAATCCCTTTTTGTGAATCGCGTTCGACAATAATGGTTGCCATGACATGAATAATGTCTTTATTCCCCTGCCGTTCCATTTTATCAAGGACAACGGCCAAGGAATGAGGGATTTCCTCCCTTGTTAAATGAAGGGCTTTTTCCCTGATTAACTCTGTAATGATAAAGCGTTCCGGATGATCGGTTACCTGATCAGCAGGATAGTATTGCGGCCCTTCAGGAAGAATCGCTTTAATTTGCTCAAGCAGTCTTTCGACATTATTTCCTTCCAGTGCAGAAATTGGCACAATTTCTTGAAAAGCATACTTTTCTTTATACAATTCAATAATCTGCAACAGCTCATCAGGGTGAACTTGATCAATTTTATTAATGACTAGAAAGACTGGTGTATTAATGGTTTGAAATTTTTCAAGAATAAATTCTTCACCACGCCCAAAACCTTCTTCGGCATTGACCATAAATAAAACTAAGTCTACTTCTTTAAGAGTATTTTGGGCAACCTTCATCATGAAGTCACCTAATTTATGTTTTGGTTTATGGATACCAGGGGTATCGATAAACACCATTTGGGCGTCTGAAAGGGTCAAAACTCCTTGAATTTTATTGCGCGTCGTTTGCGGCTTGTCGCTCATGATGGCGATTTTTTGGCCGATTACCCGATTCAGAAAAGTTGATTTCCCAACGTTTGGGCGGCCAATAATGGATATAAACCCTGATTTATAATCTGTTCCTGAACTCGTATTATTCACCATTTAAATCCTCCGGCGAAAAAGCACCCGGCAATAACTGTTCTACTGTGGTCTCTAGAACATCCCCTTTAAGGTTGGTTAAAACCACCTTCATTTCCCTCGGGCATAATTCTGCAATGACCTGCCTGCAGGCCCCGCATGGCGAGCATGGCCGATCAGTGTCAGCAACAACGGCCATCATTTGATATTGCCGGTCGCCTTCTGAAAACGCTTTAAAAACAGCAGTCCTCTCTGCGCAGTTACACATACTGTAGGCGGCATTCTCAATATTACAGCCATGATATACTTTACCATCTGTTGTTAAAAGCGCTGCTCCCACGCCAAACTTAGAATAAGGAATATAAGCTTTTTCTCTTGCTTTTTTAGCTTCTTCGATTAGTTGTTCGATGTTCACTAGTCTTCTTTCCTTTCCAGCAGGAGTCCTGCTGTTTCTTTATTTTACCTCAAATTTTCCAAAAAAACATTATTTGTAATTAAAAAAATAAAAGATTTAAAATAGTTGAAATATTCCTAAAAATCATTTTCTCTTAGAAGAAGCTGTTTAGTCATTTTACCTAAATCAAGCGGCCATTTCAAATCCTGTAGTCAAAAGCTTACAAAAACAATTTCAAGACATAGGGTAAAAATATGACGATTCCCATTACAAGTGCAATTATGGCAAAAATGAACACTGCTCCGGCAGCAATATCCTTAGCCTGTTTGGCAAGAGGTTTATACTCATTTGTTGCCAGGTCTACTACGCGTTCAATGGCCGTATTCAGTAATTCCAACGAAAACATGCCGCCGATCGAAACGAGAATAAACAGCCATTCTATTTTAGTAATAGCGAAGAACAAGCCAAAGGCAATCACAATAACTGCGCTTATTGCATGAAACCGCATATTTCTTTCCTGCTTTAAGGCCGTCACAATTCCTTCTGTGGCATAGGCAAAGGTATCCCAAAATTTTCTGCGTTTAGGCTTATCTAGTGAGTCCATATTCATTTAAAATTTCCTTCTGCAGAGAGAACATTTCTTTTTCCTCTTCTTCTGTCATGTGGTCATACCCTAACAAATGAAGAAATCCATGCACAGCTAAAAAGCCAAGTTCCCTTACAAAAGGATGGCCATATTCTTCTGCCTGCTCCATTGCCTTAGGAACTGAAATGATAATATCCCCCAATACTCTTGGCATCTCAGCGCCCTCGATTTCTATTTCTCCCTCACCTAACTCTTCCATGGCAAAAGAAATCACATCAGTTGGTGCGTCCTTATCGCGGTATTCAAGATTAATTTCTTGGATTCTTTGATTTGTCACAAAGGTAACCGAAACTTCACTATGTTCTTCAATGCCTAGCTTATTTGCTGCAAAATTTAGTAACCTTTCAACATCAAGCATCTGTTGGTCAGATAGCTGCTCTGTTTCATCTAATGAATCAATAAGTAATGTCATGCTTGTTTCACCTTCTTTGTTAGCTCAGGATATTCAATTCTAGAATGAAAGATCCCCTTTAATGTTTCACACAATGTGAAAGTGACAGTTTCAATTTCCTTCATGGTCAGATCACATTCATTTAATTGCCCATCTTGAAGACGGTCAGCCACAATTTTTTTCACAAGAGACTCAATCAACTCTGGCGTAGGCTGTGATAAGGACCGTACCGCAGCCTCAACACTATCTGCAATTCCCACCACGGCCGATTCCTTTGACTGTGCTTTCGGACCGGGATAACGGAAATCATCTTCCCTTACATCAGGGTTGGCCTGAAGCGCTTTATGATAGAAAAACTTAAGTAAAGTGGTCCCATGATGCTGTTCCGCGATTTCAATTATTTCCTTTGGCATATGGCACTTCTTTAGCATATTCGAACCATCCGTTACATGGGCAATGATGATGCTCGCGCTTTTGTCCGGCGGCAGACGGTCATGCGGATTATCATGGTGGATTTGATTTTCGATAAAAAAGTTTGGTCGCCGCGTTTTGCCTATATCATGATAATAGCTTCCTACCCTTGCGAGCAAACCATTTGCACCAATAGCTTCGCAGGCAGATTCCGCTAAATTTGCCACCATCACGCTATGATGATATGTCCCAGGCGCCTCCATTAAGATTTTCCTTAAAAGCGGATGGTTTGGATTCGATAATTCGATCATCCTCATGGTTGATAGTATGCCGAAACTTGCCTCAAAAAAAGGCAGTAAGCCAATAGTCAACACCGCAGAAGCAATACCTGATACAAGGGCTGTAATAAAATAATACCCATATTCCAAACCGGAATACTGCCCGTTTGGCAAATACATTAAAGCCAAAATGGTCAACAGATTCACTACTGCTGAAAATATCCCAGCCTGCAGAATTTTTGAGCGCTGGTTTTGATTACTTAAAAATAATATGCCTCCCAAAGCGCTAAATAAAATATAGATACCTTCTGAAAAGTTTAATGTACCCGATACCCCTTCATTAAATAATACACTGCCGCAAACTGCAAGGATGATAGAGGTCATAATAGCCAGCTTTTCATCAATTAAAATTTTTATCATCATCCCCGCCAAGGCTGCAGGAAATAGATAGCCAATCGCAGAATAATTAAATACTTGCAGCATGCTGAGTATTTTCAATAAAAAAATTGATAGAATGAAAATCATCCCGAACAATAACAAAAAGCTTTGTCTCTTTTCGGGGTGCGATTTCATTTGGTAAAAGTAACAATAAAGCGAAGTAAGTATAATGCTTATTAAAACAACTAATCCAATGAACGGCTTAAAGGATTTTTCGTTATGTAGCAGTCCAACAAGCTTCAATTGACGGTAAATATCCTGATTTATGAGTTTCCCTTCTTCTACAATAATTTGCCCTTGTAGAATCTTAACGGGTTCAACACTTTCAGCCGCCTGCCTCCTAAGCTCTTCGGTTGCCGAAGGGTCATAAAATTCATTTTGGATCACAGCATACCTGCCAAGATCAATTGCCGCAATTCTCATATTCTCACTCAATGCTGAATATTTTACCTCTTCTTCAACCCTTTTTTTAGCATTTTCGACTTCATCCGCAGATATTCTTTTCGTCATTACATTGTTAATGGCGGTAACCGTTAAATCTTTTGCAATGGACAATTCTTCATTATTCGCCTGAACTAATGCGGAAAAAACCTGATCTGATAAATCCTTCGATACCGTCGGCGTTAATTTCGACTTAAGCATCGTAACTTTTTCTGAAACACTAGGCTCTATAATTTGTGGCGGCTCCTCAGAAGCCTCTGCAGCCTGCTTTTTTTTATTATCCTTTACTTCATCATTTACTTCAGCCGCAGCGCTGAAAATGGAGGTAATTAGGTCAACTCGGTTTTGTGTATATTCATTTTTTAATGTATAGACAGCCTGAACTTGATCGCGCGCCTCTTTTCTTTTCTTCTCCGTGCTTTTCTTATCCTCGACTGTCCCTGGAGACCGTATCGTTTTTCCTGCAACTGAAAACAATTCAATATCCAGCTTTTCCGGCTTTACGTTGTTAAACATAGCTGTGAAAAGAACAATTCCTAATACCAGGAAAAAAAGAATACGAAAGAATGTATTATCCAGCAGTTTGCGAATTCGAATGAAATGCTCCTGCAGTTTTTCCAACTATATCCCTCCAACCACGTTTCCCTGAATTATCAAGTCTTTACACTTATGTTATTTATTGATTTTAGATGAAAGCTTGCTTTATGTAAAATGATAACAGTTTTTCCGTCAAGTTTCATCCTCAAATAAAGAAAACTCGCCGATTCGAGCCCCTTAGGGCGAAGACAGAGGCGTAGTTGAATTTATACTTTCCTATTAGCAAAAAAGGACTCACTTTTATATGCAGTGAGTCCCTTTCAAATCCATCTTATTTTTCCTTTTTTTCGTATGCCTGTATGATTCTTCCGACAAGCGGGTGGCGAACGACGTCGACCGCTTCAAAATAGACGAAGGAAATGCCTTTTATATTTTGTAGAATTTCTTCAGCCTCAACTAGGCCTGATTTAGCGCCTTTTGGCAAGTCTATCTGGGTTCGGTCGCCTGTAATGACCATTTTTGAGCCGAATCCAAGCCTGGTCAAGAACATTTTCATTTGCGCATGAGTGGTATTTTGCGCTTCATCCAGGATAACGAAAGCATCATCAAGCGTTCGTCCCCTCATATACGCAAGCGGAGCAATTTCGATTGTCCCCCGTTCGATAAGCCTTCCTGTATGTTCTGCCCCCAATATATCATGGAGCGCGTCATACAATGGCCGTAAATATGGGTCGACCTTTTCTTTTAAATCGCCGGGAAGAAATCCAAGACTTTCTCCTGCTTCAACAGCAGGGCGAGTTAAAATGATTTTATTAACCTGTCCATTTTTCAGGGCGTTAACGGCCATAACAACGGCTAAATACGTTTTTCCTGTACCAGCAGGGCCAATTCCAAATACTAAATCATTTTTCTTAATGGAGTTGATATATTGCCTTTGGCCAAGCGTTTTAACACGGATGGACTTTCCTTTAACGTTTTTGCCGATTTCTTCCTCGTATAGATTTACAAAGTAATCAAGGGTTCCCTTTTGAGCCATTTGCACGGCATATAAGACATCTCGCCCGCTAATGGCAATTCCCTTTCGGATGACAAACATTAAACGGTCGAGTATTTGCCCAGCAAGAGAAACCTGCACCTCATCTCCTGAGAGGTTGAGCGACTCACCTCTTGTAATAATCGAAACATTAAGTTCCTGCTCAATAATTTTTAAATGTTGGTCTGAAGTTCCGAGCAGCGCCATTGCTTCTGCAGGATTTTCAAGCTGTACCTTAATGGTTGTTAACTTTTCTGTCATTCATGAGTCTCCTTGGAAATCGGTTGTCCGACTGCAATGTTTTCAATTATTTTAAAATGAACGTCCAGTATAACTTTACCATTTTTATTGTCTTTGTGTAAAATTTTTTCATCTTTAATGATAGCATCCTCATCTAAAAGACTTTTTATTTGTTTTCTGGCTAATTCGAGTGCGTTTTCTTCCGCTTCTTTTTCTGTGTAATTTCTCGTATATTCCTCTCTTTCCCGAATGGTTTTATGAACATAGGAGATGGGCAGCTCCCATTTTAAGAAATGAATTTTATGTTCAACCGTTTCGGTTTCAGATTCCTTGAAATCCGGTTTACCAAAGCCCCAGATTGGCAGCTCATATTTTCCAAATAATAATGAATGCTTTTGTTCCTCGTTTCCGTTATAGACTTTAAAGCTGGTTTCAAACGGCAGCTCAACATGGCTCATATACCAAGTTTCGCCCCAGACCTCTCCCTTTGCTGCAATCATTTTGGAATTTTCACCTTCCCCGATTACACCGGAAACGAGTAATTGCCCCTCCTCCACATGATCATTCTTATCCACCATTGGTTGTCCTTCTTCAATATATCTTTTAACTATAATCGCCTTCTTTTTGGCGACGAGATTTTGCGGAGATAGTTGCTCAGGCTTCTTCGGTTCGTTTTTTTCGACCACCTGGAGATAATAGGTTGTCCCTTTTAATTCCACACCAACCCATGTAAGATCACCAATGTTATTGGTTAACTGTCTTTGAATTCCCTCAACATTTTTTACCGAAAATTGCAGCTTGCCAATCTTAACGCCCATCTTGTCCAATTCTTTACGAATTTGATACTCAGTTGCGGGCTTAGCCCCTTTAATCTCGATACCCCAAATGACATTTGATAAAACAAAAATTATGATTAGGAAGGCTCCCGCACCTATCAAGAAGCCGCTATTTTTCAACATTCTTTTAAATAAAAAGGGCATACCTGTTCTTCGTAAAAATGAAACCCTACACCCGCTGTTACGAACAAAATACCTGATTTTCTTGGCATCCTCAAGCCTCATTTTAAACGTAATGGTTTCCGTTCCATGCCGCTTTACCTTCCAGATGTAAAAGCCATTCCTAATCAGGACATTAATAAAGCGCTCCATCCCTTTACCTGATACTTTTACTGTGACAATTCCAAATAAATATTCCATCCACAAATTCTTCATTATGTTCCTCCCAGATTAATCATTAATAAACATAACCTGATCTATTTTTCCTTCGAGTAATATCTCTTCAGGTAAGATGGTTTTAATGACGAAAGATTTTCCTTTTATCTGCAACTGCCCCTGTTTTAATAGCAGACGGAGTTCTTTATCGGTAAAGGCGAGCAAGCCTCGGTGATTTTCTATATAAATATGGATTTGTCCAATCATCGTAATTCGGGGCAAATCCATCAGAACGTCTTGAGGAAGATCCATTTTATTAGCCATCCAGTTGCGAATCCGTTGGCCCCATTTTTTTGCCATAAAAAAAGAACCCCCTTTCATCTCATGTTTATGAAATGAATAGGGGTTCTAGCACATCTTTTTCGTATTGGGGTCTGCGTTCTTAAGGCATTACCCTCTACCCTTTTTTACGTAATACGTTTTTTTAGATCGTGGCTCACCAAGAATTTCGGCCCAAATGATACCGTTGATTATTTTTTGCGGAGTTGGTTCCACAGAAATGGCAGTTTCCTCCTCGACTACATTATGATCTACCTTTGCTTTCTGGCTGATTTCGGCAGGCTTTTCCTGGTTATGATTGACAGTTGAACCGGCCATCTTCTGTTTTACCTTTTGATACGCTTTTTCTATATCCTTTTCGTTGTTTTCTTTAGATTGTTTAAATTTCGTTTTAACCGGCTCATTTTGAAAATAAGCCCTTAAATCTTCAAAGGTATTCATAGAAAATGGTTTATATTTTGTCGTTGGTTTTTTCCCTTTGCGAAAAATTGTGGAGATGATTCCAATAATGATTAGGAAAAGCAGCGTTTCCATTACAACCGCCTCCGAAGATGAATTTTACTGACCATCTTTGTTTTCTCCTGTTATTTTCCCGATTGACCCTCTCATTTCAGTATCGGCGGAGATGTTTTTAAAGTTAAGATAATCCATGACGCCGATATTGCCCGATTTCAATGCCTCAGCCATCGCAAGCGGCACTTTTGCATCGGCCTCTACCACCTTGGCCTTCATTTCCTGCACCTTGGCCTTCATTTCTTGCTCTAGGGCGACAGCCATAGCCCTCCGTTCCTCCGCTTTCGCCTGGGCAATCTTTTTGTCAGCCTCCGCTTGTTCCGTCTGCAATTCAGCGCCAATGTTCTTGCCGATATCAACATCAGCAATATCAATCGAGAGAATTTCAAATGCGGTGCCTGCATCAAGCCCTTTGGCCAGTACCGTTTGCGAAATCAAATCAGGATTTTCTAGGACTTTGCTGTGGCTATCTGATGAACCGATGGTTGAGACAACGCCTTCGCCAACACGAGCAACGACCGTTTCCTCGCCGGCGCCCCCAACAAGCCGATCAATATTGGCACGAACAGTAATTCTTGCCTTTGCTTTTACTTCAATTCCGTTCATGGCAACACCTGCAATAAACGGTGTTTCAATAACCTTCGGATTTACACTCATTTGAACGGCTTCCAGTACATCACGTCCCGCTAGGTCAATTGCAGCACAACGCTCAAATGATAACTCAATATTTGCCCGATGTGCTGCAATAAGTGCATTTACCACACGGTCAACATTTCCGCCCGCCAAATAATGGCTTTCGAGCTGGTTTGTGGTAACATTTAAACCAGCCTTATGGGCTTTAATTAGGGGATTAACCACCTTGCTTGGTGTTACCCTTCTCAACCTCATTCCTATTAAGGTAAAAATACTGATTCTAACACCCGCAGCAAGTGCAGAAACCCAAAGCATGACCGGTACAAACGATAACAGGATGCCAAATAAAATTAAGGCAATAACCACAAAACCAATAATAAAAATAGATCCGTCCACAGTCCATTACTCCCTTCTGTTATTAAATTACCTCTCTGACAACAATTCGAGCACCTTCTACCTTGATGACCTTAATTTTTGCATTTTGGGCAATAAACCCGCCCTCACTTACCACATCAACTCTTTCATTATTAAAAATTGCTGTACCAGCAGGCCTTAAGATAGTTAATGCGACTCCTTCTTTCCCCAATAAATCGGTACGATTAATATTGGAAACATAACCATCTTCTTTTTTGGCGGCATCAAACAAAACCATTTTATTGAATAAAACAAGCTTTTTTCCCAACACCTTTATCATTAAAAAGAACACGAGGGTTGATAAGAAAATTGAAATTAAAATTGAAACACCCATTTGTAAAGCATCCTCCCCGGCAAGAAAGAAGCTTAAAATCAAAGCTGCCAGGCCCAAAGTTCCCGCAACTGCACCCGGAAGAAACAATTCAAAAAAAAGCAGCAGGATTCCCCCAGCAAATAACACCAGAGTGCCCACACCGGCATAGCCTGCCATGAAATGCCCATAAAAAAATAAAACAAGCGCCAAAAGTCCAATTAAGCCGGACAGTCCAAACCTTGGCGAAAAAAGCTCCAATACCAGTCCAACTCCGCCAATCGTCAGGAGAACGGTTACAACAACAGGGTTCATAAGAAACTCAACCATCCGAGCCCTCCTTCCTTTACATCCTATAATAATACATACGGATTATTGGCCTGAAAGTTTCATTTAAAAAATAAAAAACCACAGGCATTTACCTATGGTCTTAGTGTCAGAATACTATGAAAGGTGTTGTTGTACAAATTTATTAACAAGTGACCCGTCTGCTTTGCCCTTTACTTTAGGCATTATAGCAGCCATCACTTTTCCCATTTCCGTTTTTGATTTTGCACCGACTTCAGCAATAGTTTCTTTTACTATTTCTGAAAGTTCCTCTTCGGAAAGCTGTTTCGGCATATACAGTTCGACAATAGCGATCTCTGTACGCAATTTTTCAACCAAGTCTTCACGACCGGCCTTATCAAACTCATGGAGGGAGTCTTTGCGTTGTTTTAATTCGCGAGAAAGGACCGTTAACTCATCTGCATCGGACAGCTCACTTACACCAAGCTTAATCGCCTCGTTTTGAATCGAAGCTTTAATCATCCGAATAACAGAAAGTTTGTCTTTTTCCTTGTTTTTCATCGCTTGTTTCATGTCATTATTTAAACGCTCGAGAAGACTCATTTATTACACCCTCTTAAAACTTACGTTTTCTTGCTGCTTCAGACTTTTTCTTACGTTTTACACTTGGCTTTTCGTAGAATTCGCGCTTTCTTGCCTCTTGCAAAGTACCAGTTTTTGATACTGTACGTTTGAAGCGACGAAGAGCATCTTCAAGCGATTCGTTTTTACGAACAACGGTTTTAGACATTCTCTTTCCCTCCCTCCGAAACACAACACACTTACATTCAATCCATGTACCTTGCAATTATAATATAACCTAGGTGCAAGGTCAACTGTATTTCATAGTGAAGTGACAAGGAATGTACATTTTATGCAGAAAATTTTTTAGCATGTCTTAATTTTCCTTTTAAAGATGGCATGTCCCCCCCTATCGGACCATACAATGAAGGGAGGGGAGGATAGACCATGCTTTACATATTATTATTTGTACTTTGCATTTTAATATTTATTTTTGGCATGACAATTATCAGATTTGGACTATTTAATTTATCCGCCAACAAACTTAAGTCATGGCTGATTAAACTAACCAGTACACCCTTAAAAGGAATGCTGACCGGGACATTTATAACCGCACTCCTGCAAAGCAGTTCTGCGGTAATGGTTATTACAATCGGCTTAATATCCGCAAGAATCATGACTTTTCCTCAATCGATTGGGATTATTCTTGGTACCAATATTGGTACTACCTTTAAGACAGAATTAATTACGTTTGACATAGATGCTGTTCTTGTCCCATTTGCGATAATTGGGGCAATTCTAATTTTATTTCCCAATAAAAAAGCAAGAAGTATCGGAATGCTTCTGTTTGGCATCGCTTCTGTTTTTACGGCGATGAAGGGATTTGAAAGGTTAGCAGAGCCATTAACATCGATGAATGTGATCCATCAATTCATTCTTTCCATAAATGATAATATTCTGATGAGTTTATTAACGGGAACGATCATTACTGCCATTATTCAATCAAGTACGGCAATGACTGGGATTACAATGGGATTTCTAACAGCAGGTCTCCTGCAGCTTGATGCGGGAATTGCCATTGTTCTAGGGGCTAATATTGGAACCTGTATCACCGCCATTATTGCATCCATTGGCGGCGGGAAGGAGTCGAAATTGGCGGCCTATGCGCATGTGTGGCTGAATGTTTTTGGCGTATTATTATTTATCCCGCTCATCTCTCTGCTGACTGAAAATGCCCCGCTGCTCGCAGCCAGGAAGGATGTTCAATTGGCTCATATTAGCGTTATTTTTAATGTCGTGTCCTCTCTGTTGGTGCTGCCGTTTGCAACAAAGTTTGGCGAGATGATTTTATTCTTACACGATCGGAAACCAAAGAAGCCCATTGTGAAATAATCGACTGGACTTTAACCTAATATTCTAATCAGAAGGAGATTGGCTACCGAAAGGCTGAACTATTCACCCATTGGGGCACCAATACGAGTCATTGGTTACCCAAAACCTGAATTATTCACCTATTGGGGTGCCAATACGGCCCATTGGTTACCGAGGAGCAGGATTATTCAACAGTTCGGGCACCAATACGAGTCATTGGTTACCGAAAGCCTGAATTATTTACCAATTGGGGCACCAATACGAGTCATTGGTTACCCAAAACCTGAATCATTCACCTATTGGGGTGCCAATACGGCCCATTGGTTACCGAGGAGCAGGATTATTCAACAGTTTGGGCACCAATACAGGCCATTGGCTACCTAAGGCCTGAATCATTTACCAATTGGGGCACCAATACAGGCCATTGGTTACCGAAAGCCTGAATCATTTACCAATTGGGGCACCAATACAGGCCATTGGTTACCGAAAGCCTGAATCATTGACCAATTGGGGCACCAATACAGGCCATTGGTTACCAAAAGCCTGAATCATTGACCAATTGGGGCACCAATTCGCTTTTGTTCCAAACTTATTTGCTGAACAATTAAATAAAGGGTGTCCCCGTGGGCACCCTTTATTATTAAATGGCCGCTTCTTCAGTTGTAAAAACTTCTTCCTTCACTGATACTTTATCTTCAATAACACGGACAAATTGTCCCTCGTTGTAAGGGTACCCGGCTTTTGTAATCTTTACTTTTACAATTTTGCCGACCATATCTTCAGTTGCTGGAAAAACAACCTTTAAGTAGTTATCAGTGTAGCCCACGTAAAGGCCTGATTCAGCCTCTTCTTTAAACTCCTCTTCAGGAATAACCTCCAGAACCTCACCTTCAAATTCTGAAGCATAATCTTTTGCTAGTTGATCAGAGAGAGTGATTAAGCGGTGTACGCGGTCATTTTTGACCTCTTCATCAACTTGATCTTCCATTCTGGCAGCGGGTGTTCCTGTACGCTTGGAGTAAGGGAAAACATGAAGCTCAGAGAATTTATGTTCTTTTATAAAATTATAAGTCTCCATAAATTCCTCTTCCGTTTCACCAGGGAAACCTACAATAACGTCAGAGGTTACAGCTAGACCTGGCAGGATTTCCTTCAAACGTTCCAATCTCTCTGCGAAAAATTCCATCGTATATTTACGACGCATTCTTTTCAAAACAGTATTTGAACCAGATTGAATCGGAATATGCAAATGGCGGACCACAATATTCGAATGCTTGATGACTTCAATTACTTCATCGGTAATTTGGCTGGCCTCTATCGAAGAAATTCTCAGTCGTTCTATTCCTTTAACCTGTGCCTCTAAGTCACGAAGCAGCATCGCAAGATTATAATCCTTCATGTCCTCGCCATAACCGCCTGTGTGAATACCTGTAAGGACAATCTCCTTATATCCCGCATCCACTAATTGCTGGGCCTGACGAATAACTTCCTGCGGATCACGCGATCTCATCAGGCCGCGTGCCCATGGAATAATACAGAACGTACAAAAATTATTACAGCCTTCTTGAATTTTCAAAGAGGCACGCGTTCTGTCTGTAAAGGATGGTACATCCAATTCTTCATAAACACGATTCTTCATGATATTGCCGACACCGTTAATTGGCTGCCGTTCTGTTTTATACTGCTCGATATAATCCAGCATTTTAACACGATCCTGTGTGCCTACAACAACATCTACGCCAGGAATAGCCATGATTTCTGCCGGTGATGTTTGCGCATAGCAGCCTGTAACACAGATCACCGCATCAGGATTTTTTCTAACCGCACGACGGATAACCTGGCGGCTTTTTTTATCTCCTGTATTCGTAACCGTACAGGTATTTATCACATAAACATCTGACATGGATTCAAAATCCACGCGCTCATAGCCTTCTTGCTTAAATAATTGCCAAATGGCTTCTGTTTCATAGTGGTTGACTTTACAACCCAATGTATGAAAAGCAACTGTTGCCATTATATGTTCACCTCAGTAATTCAAAATGATAGGAAATGGCCGCAAGTGAATACAATGGGGCCGTTTCCGTCCTTAATATGCGCGGACCAAGTCCGCAAAGATCAAAACCATTAAGCTTTAACTGCTGTACCTCTTCATCTGAAAGACCCCCTTCGGGTCCAAAGACAAGAAGAAGAGATTCACCAGGTTTCAATTGTTTCAGGACAGCAGAAAAAACGGATGTTTCTCCGTTTCTACTTTCCTCCTCATACGCAGCTAATTTATAATCAAATTCATTACTTTTAGCAAGCAATTCTTTAAAACTCATCGCTCTTTCCACTTCTGGCAGCATCGCACGATGTGATTGCTCGGCCGCCTCTTTGGCAATTTTTTGCCATCTATCTATTTTTTTCGCAGCCTTTTTCTCATCCCACTTAACAACTGAGCGTACGGCCGTGAATGGGATAAATTGGTGAGCTCCTAATTCCGTTCCTTTTTGGATAATCCACTCAAGCTTGTCCCCTTTAGGCAGCCCGCTTGCAATGGTAACTGAAATCGGCAGCTCTGAAACCTCTTCTTTCCATTGTACAACGTCTGCAGCAACTCTTTCATCGGTAATTTCTGCAAGCCGGCAGATGGCCTGCTTTCCATCAGGATCGACACAGATGATTTGATCGCCAAGTTCCATGCGCATCACCTTGACTATATGGTGACGATCTTCTTCGTCTATGAAAAAACGATCTTCACTTGCTCGATTTTTAACAAAGTAGCGCTGCACAACCTTGCACCCTCTCTAAACAGAATACGTCTTATTTTACTAAAATTTAAAGCAATAATAAAGAATGAAATACAAAAAGGGGACTTGAATATCCCCCTCAGCTTCTTCATTATACCCTTTTAGAAATAATGGCAACCCAATCCTCCATTAAAATGGTTTCTGTAATTTCAAAACCGGATGATACAAGTGCCTCTTTTACTTGATCTTTTTTCTGTTGAATAATGCCTGAAGTAATGAAATAACCTCCCGGCTTAACAATCCGAGCCGCATCATCGGTAAATCGCAAAATGACTTCCGCTAAAATATTGGCTACAATGACATCAGCTGATCCTTCTTCAACGCCATCAAGCAGGTTATTCTGTGAAACATTAACCATATTGTGAACTTTATTTAACTTAATATTTAATTTTGCCTGTGTAACCGCTACTTCATCAAGGTCATAAGCCCTGACATCCTCGGCTCTCAGCATGGCAGCAGCAATACTTAGAACACCCGAACCTGTTCCAACATCAATGACCCGATCACCCGGGCGGACCGTTCTTTCAAGGGCTTGAATACACATCACCGTCGTCGGATGTGTCCCCGTACCAAACGCCATGCCTGGATCCAATTCAATGATTAATTCATCGCTGCTGACAGGGTTATATATCTCCCAAGTAGGAACAATCGTGAACTTTTCAGAGATCTTAACAGGGTTATAATACTTCTTCCAAGCAGTCGCCCATTCTTCCTCGTTTACTTCACTGATTGTAACCTTGTTTATGCCTATATCAATATTGAATAGGATAAGATTATTAATAGAATCTTTAATCGCTTCGACTGTTTCGCCCAAGAAGCTATTGACCGGCATATAGGCCTTTACAATGACACCTTCCTCAGGGTAATCATCTGGATTAAGCTGGTAGATTTCACCGAATTGATCTTCCCTTTCCTTTGTCAATTCAAATGGATCCTCAATTACAACACCGCTCGCCCCAGCTTCGTGTAAAATATGAGAAATTGGCTCAATCGCTTCATTTGTTGTGTGGATACTAATTTCAGACCACTTCATTCTACCAGCTCCAATCCTTACTCGCCTTTAAAGGCACGTTTTACTTTTGAAAAAAAGCTTTCTTCATGTTCCCCAAGGGGGGCATTGCCGCTTGCCTCATCGAATTCGCGCAGCAATTGTTTTTGTTTATCACTTAATTTTGTTGGGGTGATAACCCGAACAAGAATATGTTGATCTCCCGTACCATAACCACGGACATTAGGAACGCCTTTTCCTCTTAATCGGAATTTTGTTCCGGTTTGTGTACCAGAAGGTACCTTCAATTTCACTTTCCCATGCAAGGTTGGCACTTCAATCTCGGCTCCGAGTGTCGCCTGAACAAACGTGATTGGCATTTCACAATAAATGTCATCGCCATCACGCTCAAAAAATTCATGGTCACGAACGTGGAAAACAACATAAAGATCTCCTGCCGGACCGCCGTTAATACCACCTTCGCCTTGTCCAGAGAGACGCATCTGCTGGCCATCGTCGATTCCCGCAGGAATTTTCACATGGATCTTCTTCCGCTTCTTCACTTTACCAGCGCCGCCGCAAGTAGCACATTTATTTTTAATTTCTTTACCGGTTCCATTACAGTAATGGCAGGTACGTCTGTTCACAATTCTGCCGAATGGAGTATTCTGCTCCACACTTACTTGTCCTGAACCCTGACAATGTTTACAGGTCTCTGGCTTCGTTCCAGGCTTTGCTCCTGAACCACTACATGTTTCGCATGTTTCTTCACGAGGAATTTCAATATCCGTTTCTTTACCGAATGCCGCTTCCTCAAAAGAAATGGTCATTGTATATTGCAGGTCTGCACCCTGTCTTGGCGCATTCGGGTCTCTCCGACGAGAACCGCCTCCGCCAAAAAAGGTATTAAAGATATCTTCAAAGCCGCCAAAACCGCCGCCGAAATCAGAACCGCCGCCAAATCCTCCGAAGCCTTGATTCGGGTCTGTATGTCCGAATTGGTCATAGTGTGCCCGTTTTTGATCATCACTCAACACTTCATAGGCTTCTGCAAGTTCCTTAAATTTATCCGCTGCATCCGGTTCTTTATTGATATCCGGGTGATATTGTTTAGACAGTTTGCGATAAGCCTTTTTTATTTCATCCTTAGAGGCACCTTTGCTTAAACCAAGCACCTCATAGTAATCCCGTTTACTCATTGATTACCATCACTCCCGAATCTTTTCACATAAAGATTATTCTAACACCCTAGGAAAGGTATAGCAATAAATAAAAACTCGCCGACTGGCGAGTCCCTTAAGACTGCTCATGAAGCGTAGTTGTATTTATGCGTTCAGAATTTATGGAATAAATTCTGATTAGCTAAAAAAGCCAAAGCCATTAGCCTGACTTTGACTTTTTTATTTTTAATCAATTATTTGTCATCTTTTACTTCTTCAAACTCTGCGTCAACTACATTGTCGTCTTTTTTGCCAGAGGCACCAGCATCCGCGCCTCCTGCCTGCGCTTGCTGTGCAGCGGCAGCCTGCTCATACAGCTTGACAGTTAAAGCTTGAACGATTTCTTGAAGAGCATCTTTTTTCGCACGCATTTCAGCTAAGTCGTTTTTCTCGATAGCCTGCTTAAGCGCATCCTTCGCTTCATTTGCTTTCGCTACTTCATCAGCGTCTACCTTACCTTCAAGGTCTTTTAAGGTTTTTTCTGTTGTAAAGACTAGCTGATCTGCCTCATTGCGAAGTTCTGCTTCTTCTTTACGCTGTTTATCCGCATCCGCGTTTTCTTCTGCTTCACGGACCATTTTTTGAATTTCATCATCAGAAAGTCCTGTCGATGATTTAATAGTAATTTGCTGCTCTTTATTTGTACCAAGATCCTTGGCACGAACATTGACGATACCGTTTTTATCGATATCAAAAGTTACTTCGATTTGCGGAATTCCACGAGGTGCCGGCGGAATGTCAGATAATTGGAAGCGGCCTAATGTTTTATTGTCCGCTGCCATTGGTCGCTCACCTTGAAGAACATGGATATCCACGGCTGTTTGGTTGTCAGCAGCAGTTGAGAACACCTGTGACTTGGAAGTTGGGATGGTTGTATTACGATCGATTAATTTTGTAAATACACTGCCCATAGTTTCAATACCAAGGGATAAAGGCGTTACATCTAGCAGTACAACGTCTTTAACGTCACCAGTGATAACGCCGCCCTGAATTGCTGCACCCATCGCTACTACTTCATCAGGGTTTACTCCGCGATGCGGCTCCTTGCCAGTTGCCTTTTTAATGGCTTCTTGAACAGCGGGAATACGAGTAGAACCACCAACAAGAATAACTTTGTCAAGTTCAGAAGGAGACATGCTAGCATCGCTCAACGCCTGGCGGACAGGTCCCATCGTACGTTCAACAAGATGTGCTGTTAATTCATCAAATTTAGCTCTTGATAAAGTTACTTCCAAATGAAGTGGACCAGCAGGGCCTGCAGTAATAAATGGCAGGGATACCTGTGTGGAAGTCACACCGGAAAGATCCTTTTTCGCTTTTTCAGCCGCATCCTTCAAACGTTGCAAGGCCATTTTATCTTGAGAAAGGTCAATGCCATTTTCTTTTTTGAATTGATCAACTAAATAATCAATAATCACTTGGTCAAAGTCATCACCACCAAGACGGTTGTCACCAGCAGTTGATTTTACCTCAAAAACACCGTCTCCAAGTTCGAGTATGGAAACGTCAAATGTACCGCCGCCAAGGTCATAAACAAGAATCGTTTGATCTTGGTCTGTTTTATCCAAACCGTATGCTAGAGCAGCAGCAGTCGGTTCATTGATAATCCGTTCTACTTCAAGACCGGCAATTTTACCCGCATCCTTCGTCGCTTGGCGCTCAGCATCGTTAAAGTATGCCGGCACTGTAATGACTGCCTTTGTTACAGGCTCACCAAGATAATCCTCTGCATAGGATTTTAAATACTGAAGAATAATAGCCGAAAGTTCCTGTGGTGTATATTGCTTTCCTTCAATTTCTTCCTTATGGGCAGTACCCATATGGCGCTTAATGGAAATAATCGTATTTGGGTTTGTGATAGCCTGGCGCTTTGCCACTTCCCCTACTTGACGTTCCCCATTTTTGAAGGCTACAACAGATGGAGTTGTACGGTTGCCTTCTGGATTGGGAATTACCTTTGGTTCCCCGCCTTCAAGTACAGCAACACAGGAGTTGGTTGTACCAAGGTCAATACCGATAATTTTGCTCATTGCCTTTATCCTCCTTTATAATTATATGTAGGCTTATTGATTCACTTTTACCATTGATGGCCGAATCACCCGGTCTTTTAGTAAATAGCCCTTCTGGAATTCCTCAATCACTACGTTTGAGCCATAGTTAGCATCGTCTCCTTGCATTACAGCATGGTGCTGATGAGGGTCAAATTCCTTCCCCACTGCTTCAATTGGCTCGACACCTTCTTTTTTCAAAGCATCGATTAAGCTGCGGTATACCATATCCATTCCCTGCAGCACTGACTTTGTTTGTTCGTTGTCTGCCTCAATCTGCAACGCTCTTCCAAAGTTATCAAGGACCGGAAGTAAATCTGTAACTAGTTTTTGCGCTCTATATTTTTCTCCCGCCTCTTGATCCAAGCGGGTACGGCGTTTGAAATTATCAAAGTCTGCTTGCAGGCGAAGGTAGCGGTTCTCTGCCGCCTCCAGTTTATCCTTTAATATTTGCATTTCCTGTAATTGCGCTTCAGCTTCAGCATGAACAGGCTGTTCAGCAGTTTCTGCCTCCATTTCAATTGTTTGTTCAATTGATTGTCCTGCACGAACGGCTTCATTATCAGTAAATTCAACGCTTTCGCTGCCTCTTAAATCTTCCATTTCTTCATTCAAGGTATTATTTTTTTCGTTTGACAACATACTCACCTCCCTTAAAGGATCAAATCACATTTATTTATGGCTGATAACCATGGTAAGAGGGTGAAATGGTTGATTTCACCCTTACTCAATATTACCAGTGTTATTTGTATTGATACAGCTTTGTTAATACTGCCGATAAATCATGGCTTAATAACTGCAATAAGCTGATAACACGTGAATATTCCATCCTTGTCGGGCCAAGAATCGCAATCGTCCCCAATTTTTCTGTGCCGGCAGAATAAGTAGCCGTGATCAGACTGCAATCTTCCATGATACTATTTTGATTCTCACTGCCAATCTTCACGCTAATACCCTTTTGATTGCTTCTGATTAAATTCGTAATCCAATCTTCTCGATCTATCATGGTTAATAGGTTACGTATTTTGGCAATATCATGAAATTCTGGCTGACTTAACATGTTCGTTTTCCCTGCAAAAAATAACTTTTCAGTTGCTGGCATTTTAAAGGTTTCCGCAATGGTATGAAGAAAAAGGTCGTAACGACTAATATGCTGTTTTAAAAGCATCGCCACTTCTTTAAAAATCTTATCATGTAAATCTTCAAGCGGAACACCGGATAATTTTTCGTTTAGGATGTTGACGATTTTCTCCAATTCGCTCATATCAAGTGCAGCCGGCAAAGAAAAGGTCCTATTTTCCACATGGCCAGTATCTGTCACTAAGATCGCAACAGCTGTTTCTTTGTTTAAGGGGATGATTTGGATTCTTTTCAGCTTATTGATGCCGACATCCTGCCCTAGAACAATCGAAGTATAATTCGTCATTTCTGACAAAATTCTCGCAGACCTTTGGATAATTTTCTCAAATTCAAAAATCCTCTCTGCAAAGATGGATTGGATGATTGAAATATCCTGAGGATTCAAAGTCTGCGGTGAAAGCAAATGGTCAACGTAGTAACGATAACCTTTTTCCGAAGGGACACGCCCCGATGAGGTATGTGTTTTTTCGATAAACCCCATTTCCTCAAGATCGGCCATTTCATTTCGAATCGTTGCCGAACTAAAGGAAATTTCCTCTTTTTTCGACAAACTTCTAGAGCCGACTGGTTGTGCAGATCGAATAAAGTCATCAACAATAACCTGAAGAATCAACAATTGACGATCTGTTAACAACATTCATCACCTCTGTTAGCACTCCACATTAACGAGTGCTAATTATACTAATAAATTATCAAAAAGGAATTATGGTGTCAATTACATACTCCTAAAAACGACTGAAAAACTTCATTTCCTAACAGGCGGCCCTTTTTAGTTAAATATATTCTGCCATCCTGTACATTTAACAATTGTCTTGATATTAAATCAGCTAATTCCTGCTTAAATAATTGCTCGGGATCACGGTCAAATTTCATTTTAAACCGTAAGATTGAAACACCTTCCGTTTTTCGCAGGCCTAAAAACATTTCTTCCTCCATTTGTTCCCCTAATGTTACTTGATGTTCTTCAATGAAGGGAAGTTTTCCGCTGTTAATCTGGTCCATATATTTTTTCAAAGGCCCATAATTAGAACGGCGATAGCCGTCTACATAACTATGCGCTCCAGCCCCAAAACCAAAGTAGTTTTCGTTGTCCCAATAGGTTAAATTATGCCTGCTTTCATAGCCGGGCTTGGCAAAGTTGCTGATTTCATACTGTTTGAATCCGTGTTTTTCCATTGCCTCCATTACCATTTCGTACATTTGTGCCTCTATTTCCTCACCTGGGACTGGAAGGCGGCCTTTTTTCATTAAATTATAAAAAACGGTCTTAGGCTCGATAATTAACGAGTAGGCTGAGTAATGCGGAATGTCCAAAGAAAACGCTGTAAGAAGAGAAGCGTGAAAGTCTTCAAGCGTTTGCTCGGGCAAACTGTAAATCAGGTCGATACTAATATTTTGAAATCCTGTCTTCTTCACATTGTCAATGGTTCGATAGACATCTTCGGCCCGATGAACACGGCCGATTTTTTTCAACAATTCATCATTAAAGGTCTGAACGCCAAGACTAATCCGGTTGACACCTGCATCCTTTAATATTTGTAATTTTTCCTTCGATAAATCACCGGGATTTGCCTCGAAAGTAAATTCTACATCTGAACTTTTCAATAAATGTCGGTTTATGCTTTCACAGAATCGTTCAAGCTGCTTTTCATTTAAAGAGGTGGGAGTTCCTCCCCCAATAAAAATAGTATCAAGTTCTTTCACTGGATACTGAGCCAGAGTCATTTGCATTTCCCGATCCAAAGCTTGTAAGTATTCATCAACAGGCTGCCCCTTAAGAAACACTTTGTTAAAATCGCAATAATGACAAATATGTTCACAAAAAGGAATGTGCAGATAGGCAGCTTTAATCATTTACGTTTCAACTCCTTATTAATAACAAAAAGAGGCAGGCTTCACCTTTATAGGCTTGTCCTGACCTCGTGTTGAAGTTATTTTTTTGTATTATTGTCATCCATCTTTAGCACGGCCATGAACGCTTCCTGTGGCACTTCAACGGAACCAACTTGCTTCATCCGCTTCTTACCTTCTTTTTGCTTCTCGAGCAATTTACGTTTACGGGAAATGTCACCGCCGTAACATTTGGCTAAAACGTTTTTCCGCATCGCCTTGATGGTGGAACGGGCCACAATTTTTTGCCCGACGGCAGCCTGAATAGGAACTTCGAATTGCTGCCTTGGAATTAATTCCTTGAGCTTTTCGACAATTACTTTTCCCCGTTCATATGCGAAATCTTTATGGACAATAAAGCTAAGAGCGTCAACTTTTTCGGCGTTTAACATGATATCCATTTTAACCAGCTTGGACGGTTTATAACCGATTAGTTCATAATCAAATGAAGCATAGCCTCTCGTATTTGACTTCAATTGATCAAAGAAATCATAAACAATCTCTGCAAGCGGAATTTCGTAAATTATGCTGACCCGGTTTTCATCCAAGTATTGCATATCGATAAAATTGCCGCGTTTTTGCTGGCAAAGCTCCATAATTGCGCCAACATAATCGTTTGGCGACATCATGGTTGCTTTCACATATGGCTCCTCTACCCGGTCGATTTTTTGCGGGTCAGGCATGTTAGATGGGTTGTCCACGTTGATCTGTTCTCCGTCTGTCATATGGACATGATAGATAACACTTGGAGCAGTCGCAATTAAATCGATTTTAAATTCCCGCTCAATCCGCTCTTGGATGATTTCCATATGAAGCAGTCCCAGGAATCCGCAACGGAAGCCAAAACCCAGCGCCTGTGAGGTTTCCGGTTCAAATTGCAGGGCGGAATCATTCAGCTGCAGCTTTTCCAACGCTTCGCGGAGATCATTAAATTTAGCCGTATCAATTGGGTACATTCCGCAATAAACCATTGGGTTTAATTTACGATAGCCAGGCAGCGGTTCTTTAGCTCCGTTTTTGGCATTGGTAATCGTATCCCCGACACGGGTATCACCGACATTTTTAATAGATGCCGCCAGATAGCCCACATCACCGACAGTTAATTCATTACGCTGCACTTCTCTTGGATTATGAACGCCGACTTCAGTCACTTCAAATTCCGCACCGGTGGCCATCATTTTAATTTTATCGCCGACCTTTACAGTCCCATCGACGATACGAATATAGGCGATTACACCGCGATAGGCATCATATAGCGAATCGAAAATCAGTGCTTTTAATGGTGCCCCAGGATCTCCCACAGGGGCAGGGACCTTCTCTACAATCTGCTCAAGGATATCTTCAATTCCGATTCCTGCTTTTGCCGAGGCTAAAACTGCCTCGGAAGCATCAAGCCCTATGACGTCTTCAATTTCATTGCGCACCCTTTCTGGGTCTGCACTCGGGAGGTCGATTTTATTAATTACAGGTAAGATTTCAAGATTGTTATCCAATGCTAGATAAACGTTTGCCAATGTTTGCGCTTCAATTCCCTGCGCTGCGTCGACAACTAGAATAGCCCCCTCACAAGCAGCCAGGCTGCGCGACACCTCATAGGTGAAATCGACATGTCCCGGGGTGTCAATTAAATGAAAAATATATTCTTCGCCATCTTTGGCTTTGTATTGTAACTGGACCGCGTTTAATTTTATCGTTATCCCGCGCTCTCTCTCCAAATCCATCGAGTCCAAAAGCTGGGCTTTCATTTCTCGGGAGGAGAGGGCATTGGTTTTTTCTAAAATTCGATCGGCCAATGTCGATTTACCATGATCGATATGGGCAATAATTGAAAAGTTTCTGATTTTTTCTTGTCGTTTCAGTCGTTCATCTCTATTCATGTGGTTCACTCCTACTAAATTGGCGCAGATACACTATTTTTCATTATAACAAGAGGATTATCAAGATTCAACGAAAACTAAAACAGCAGCACCCTCACTGGTGCCGCCGTTTATTTCGCTATCAAATCAATCAGACTCTCAGAAGCTTTTGTTAAGCCATCTGACATTTTTCTACCCATTGAGGAGAAAAAATTATAGGCATTGATCTCCTCGAGTTTTTTCTTTTTTGCTTCAATATCATGATTGGAAATATTTTTGCCAAGAAATGTCGCCCTTAGATCAGTCCCTGTTTCATTTATAGAGATCGCGTTTTGAAAATTGGGATCCTGATAACCTTTCATTTTTTGGATTCCATTATTCGCCAGTTCCATTCCCGTTAAAACTGAAATAAACATTAGCGCTGCAATAATGAAACTTTTTACCATGAACATTTTCATATGAAATGCTCCTATCATCTATTGTTTATTGGTAGATTGCTCAGTATCCTTGTTCACCTTTTCTGCCTGCCAGAAATATTCGCTGAACACATCTGCGATAGCATCTGCTGAACGATTTAGCTCATCAAAGGTATTATCGACACCGCCAAATTCAATTAACATTGCATTATCGGAAAGGTTTTGATTGTAAATATTATTGCTTCCAGCTTCATTTTTAACAAACGCTCCCCTGCTTAAACCTTTATATTTTTTTTCTAGAAGTTGATGTAGTTCGTTAGCAAGTTTTGCATTTTTTTCATAATTCGGATTTTTACCGCCGATGATAAACGCAATTTTTGCATAAGATTTCCCGTTAATGGTAACCGTCGTATCCTGCTTGCGCTTGGAATCACGATGAACATCAATAAAATATCGCAAATCCCGGTTAGAGGCCATGGCCTCTTGCACCAGAGAACGAGATTCCGTATAAGAATTCCAATATTTCAATCCCTTTTTATTCAAATTCGCTTGAACATCCGTTTTATCAATAAACGTTCCGATGCCTCGTTCTTCTAGACTCGCTTTTAATTGGTCGCCGATTTTTGTGACATTAATTTGCGAATGGAAGGCTAGATTAGGGTTGGTAACACCTTTTAGATACGGTAAATAGGATTCCCGATTATGAGTAAAGTAAACGTAAACAACCTTCCGATCTCCAGTCGTTTGTCCCGGTGCAGGTGACGGATTATCATCCGAAGGTTTGTCCAAGCCTTCGATATTCTGCAGGGATGCCTCTTGTTCCGCTTTCATAATTTCAATCGGCGGGGAGGATTCCAATGGCATATTTGTATAATTTGTCCCTTCCCCTGCAACCAGTATCTGCCCATCAAACTGATAAAATCCTGGCAGTTCTCGGCCAAGCATACTTCTTGGGTCATTCAAATTAATGTTACTTGACAGTTTAAAAACCAAATTCGTAAATGTTGGCATCGTAAAGTCAGGCTTCACTTTTAAGAAGTGGTGGTTTTCCCAGCCCATTAGTTGAAAAAGAAGTTCACCGTTCACTTTCGTTGCCGCCTGGTTGACGGAGGAGGAAGATAGTCTATATTGGGGCTTTAAGGATGTTAAGAGCCCGCTGATAGAAAAAATAAACAATAAAAATATAAACAGTGCTGCCATAAACTTAAGGACACTTGTCCCTTGTACCATTATAAAGGTTCCAGAAGCTTTGGTTTTCATGGTTCCACCTCTCACAAAAAGGATTCTAGTAAATCCTATGACATTAATAGAGTTGGTAGAACCATTTTTTAGAGGCACGTCCAAATCAGACTGCCTCTAACATTACTACCGTGTATAGAACCCTGCGTTACCTTGGTCAACGGTGCTATGAAGGGCGGCGTTTAGTCCATTGGCGAGGAGGTTTGCCATATCTTCAATAAACACATCTACCTCTTTTGGCGTAACCATTAAATTATGGCCAAGCGGTGAAAGGACTTCTTGAATCAGTTTGCGTTTCTCATCATCCGGAAGTGTCCCGACAATGCCAAGGAAGGTTTTACGATGCTTTTCTTCCGGCAAATCTTCTTCGGTCAGTTTACGTCGTTCTCCAAAAGTCATCCCGGCCGGAGCAAGTGCTCTCGAAGGTCTGTTCCCTTCTTTCATTTCTTTGCCAAAATGCTTTAAAATGAAATCAATCGTATCACTTGTAATCGAAACGGCATCAACCACTGTGGGAACTCCTACAGCAATAACAGGAACACCCAAAGTTTCTTTACTTAATTCCTTTCGTTTGTTCCCCACCCCAGAACCAGGATGGATGCCAGTATCAGAGATTTGGATGGTAGAATTTACCCTTTCAATAGACCGTGATGCCAAGGCATCAATTGCGATCACAAAATCCGGCTTGGTCTTTTCTACAACTCCGAAAATAATGTCGCTGGTCTCAATGCCCGTTAGCCCCATTACTCCAGGTGACAATGCACTGACAGATCGGTAGCCTTCCTCCACATTTTCCGGCTGTAACTGGAAAAGATGGCGTGTCACAAGCAGGTTTTCACAAACCATTGGACCAACCGCATCCGGCGTTACATTCCAGTTCCCCAATCCAACCACAAGACAGGAATCGGTTTTCTTAACCCCTGACCCCTCTAGAAAATGGGCAAACTCGCTAGCAAAGATTTCCTGCACTTTTTGCTGCATTTCCGTATTTTGCTGACGGATTCCCTGAACCTCCAAGGTTAAATATCGTCCGGCTTTTTTTCCAAGCTGCGCTTCTCCTTGTTTCGTCACTTCTACTAAGGAGATTTTTATATCGTCAACATCTTTTTCTTTAATAATGACCCCTTCAATTTGAGACAAGTTTTCCTCTTGGTCAACAGATTGAGCCAGTACCATTTCCCTGGCTTCAATCGCTAAATCAGTGCGGACCGAATATTGACTTAAGTCGATAGATTCCTTCATGTTCAATCCTCCATTAGAAAAAAAGATTTCCTGCAAATAGAAACTATTTCCTATTTTTGCCCCTTTTCAAAGAAAACATGCAATTTATTCTAGCCGAGCTAATGAATTCTATATTGCAATCTAGTTGACCATTTGATAAAATATCTCTTGTTGCGAATAATTGTTTATGAATGTTTAGTCGAGTTCATATAGTCTCGATTCTTTACAGGAGGTGAAATTGATGCCTAACATTAAATCTGCTATTAAGCGTGTAAAAACTAGCGAATCTCGTAATGCTCAAAATACAATGGCGAAATCTGCAATGCGTACTTCAGTAAAGAAAGTAGAAGCTGCTGTTACTCTTAACGACGCTGCTACTGCGAAGGAAGCTTTAGTAAATGCTGCTAGCCAATTAGATAAAGCAGCTGCAAAAGGTCTTATCCACAAAAACGCTGCAGCTCGTAAAAAAGCTCGCCTAATGAAGAAAATCAACGCACTATAATAAGAAAAGCGGAAGCGCCTTGACCAGGGGCGACAGGCATAAGACGAGCCGGCGAGAAGGCTGCTTTTTAGCCTTCTTGACGGATTGACTTATGACCCCGAGCCCCTAGGCGCTGAAGCTAGACATTAAAAAAACGATTCCTTTTTTCAGGAATCGTTTTTTTTTCTTGGATTTGTTAATTTGAAATATTTCTATTTCTTGCTAATGGGCCTGTTGATTTCCGCTCCGGGCACTCGCTTTCCGCGGGGAGGTCCTGGAGCCTCCTCGGCGCTAAAAGCACCTGCGGGGTCTCAGCGACTTCTATATCCCGCAGGAGTCGGTGCCCTCCGCTCCAATCAACAGGGGGGGGCAAACAACCTAGAGTATTGCAACACACTTTTTCGAACCTTGCTAAGTGTGTCAATAGATTTTATCCATTATCGGCTTTGTGAGGGACATTGTCCTCTCAGATTCCATTGATTTTGTCCTTCATCGATTTGATGATGGACATTTCACTCTCAAATTCCATCGATTTTGTCCTTCATCGGCTTGATGAGGGACATTTCGCTCTCGTATTCCATCGATTTTGTCCTTCATCGGCTTGATGAGGGACATTTCCTTCTCAGATTCCATCGATTTTGTCCTTCATCGGCTTGATGAGGGACATTTCCTTCTCAGATTCCATCGATTTTGTCCCTCATCGGCTTGATGAGGGACATTTCCTTCTCAGATTCCATCGATTTTGTCCCTCATCATCGACTGGTTTCCTGGCAAGTAGTTGCTTCATCTTGTGGGTTGAAGTATTTATGGATTACACCTGTTGATTGGAGCGGAAGGCGCGAAGACTCCTGCGGGAGTACGGGGCAGGGGAGACCCCGCAGGAGCGTAGCGACGAGGAGGCTCCCCGGCACGCCCGCGGAAAGCGAAGCGCCTGGAGCGCAAATCAACAGGCCTCTTGAATGCTTCTTTTTAAGTAAAAGAAATTAACGGGGTGAGTCGTTAAAGAAAAAAGGCTATCGAAGGTATTTCGGTAGCCTGAAACTGTTACATAGTTATTTCTTTAATTTAAAAAGCAGCATCTCTATCAATAATGACTTATTCATCCCGCCGGTTTTCATTTGATAGTCGGATTCGGCAAGGAGGCACATGAGATTTGCTAGCTCCTCGTCCGTAAATTGAGCTGCCTGTCCGAGGGCAAGCTTTACTCGAAATGGATGGGTTTTCAAGAAACCGGCAATCTGCTGCTGGCCATACCCGCGTCGTGACAGCTCCTTCACTTGATAAATCAAGCGAAATTGATTGGAAAGCAGCGCCAATATTTTGATCGGTTCCTCATTTTGCTTTAACAAATCAAAATAAATCCTTAACGCTTCCTCCAATTTCCGTTGCACTACTTTTTCGATTAGCGTGAAAATATTTTGCTCCAATGAACGGGCTACCAATTTTTCCACAAGCGCCGCATCAATTCTTTTCTCATTTGCAGCATATAAAGCAAGCTTTTCTAGTTCGCTCGAAAGCATGAACAAGTTGGTGCCCGAAAGCGCGAGGAGCTGCTCTACAGCATCAGTCTCGATTTCGATTCCTGCTGTCTTCGCCCGGTCCCTCACCCAATTTTTTAGTTCATGTTCATTTAACTTTTTGGCCTCGACAACCTCTGCAGTTCGTTTAAGTTCTTTTGTAATTTTCTTTCGTTCATCTAATTTCTCATAAGGTGCCGAAATGACCAAGACAGTATACGGTGCAGGCTCCTGTATATAGGCTTCAAGCTTTGCTATATTATGCACGACTTTTTCTTTCGACTTTTCAGCTGTTAAAAAAATCGGATTATGTAAAAAAATAACCTTTCTTTCCCCTAAAAACGGAAAGGTTTCCGCATCCTCTACTGCAATTTCAAGCGGAGTCTCCTCCAAATCATAGGCTGCAAAATTAAAGTCCTTTTCCTCTTCATTTAATATATGGTTTAGCAGCAATTGCTTGGTCTCATTGATTAAAAAGCTTTCTGTTCCATATAATAAATAAATAGGAGCAATATGATTTTGTTTAATTTTCCGCCATACATCTGTTACCATTTTGCCCAGCGCTCCTCTTTATTTCACTCTTTATTATCGTAATGAAGCTTGGACAATTTGACAAGTACAAAACGCCAGGTATGAAGAAGTTATTTCCGAATAATTAAAAGGGAATTGACAGCATTCGCCATAGTGCCAATTCCCGATCTATAATGAACGCCTGCTTTTATCAGCCCTAGGTACCGATATGTCAGGCGGAGTTCCTTTGGTAAGCTTATTGTAGCCCTTTGTTAGTCAAACTATTTTGACAACACTTGTCAGTACAGGAAAAGCATTTAGGGGAGGCTGGATTTTTTTAAGGAAATCGCTTATACTATAATGTGAAATAGGAGGGGTAGACTGTGAACCAATTTGAAAAAAATCCGCAAAGCAAGCGTAACGATGCAATTGATTCAGGGGTTGGATTTGGTGTGTCTTTTGGCTTTTTTGCTGTAATGTTTATCATTGCTACAGTCATTAAGCTGATCGGTTCTTAAATTAATGCTACATAAGAGTTTCGAAGAGGCTGTATTACCCGCAGCCTCTTTTTCATTAAGTGATGTATCTTATGGCAAAAACGTTGAAAAGGTTCCTCTATTTCGATAAAAACTGTAAGTAATTGCTCCCTGCAGGTCAGTCCGATAAATAACTGCATTTACTTCATTCAAAAGCTTAATCACCTCCTGATGGGGGTGTCCAAATCGATTTTCTTCCCCGACAGAAATAAAGGCCGCTTTAGGCTTAATCTGCCGAAGAAAGGCTTCAGAACTTGATGTTTTACTCCCATGATGTCCCGCTTTAAGGACATCCACCGTTAATTCCGGATATCTTTGGATAATTCTTTCCTCACCCAGCTTATCCAAATCTCCGCCAAAAAACCAAGCCAACCCTCCGAAACGGGCAAAAATGGCTAGCGACCCGCTGTTTCGTTCTCCTTTAAAGTTCTTATCCGGACTAAGTATATAAAATTGATGATCCGCGTTTCCCCATCGATATCCAGAAGAAACGTGAACGATATTTATTCCCTTTTTTTCAGCCTCCGCCTTGATTTCTTCCTCCATGGCAGATGGTTCGGCGACTGAGGGCAGAAGAATTTCTTCCACCTTAAGTTCTTTTATTATAGAATTGGCACCCCCAATATGATCCATATCCCCGTGTGTTAAGATTAATTTATCAATTTTTGTGATCCCTTTTCCCTTTAAAAATGGAACAACAACATCTCTTCCCACCTCATATGGTTTCGCCCGCTGCCGCCAATTTTCACCCACAAAATTCATCGTTCCACCCGTGTCAATCAGATAATTCCCGCCACCTCGGGGAAAATGGATGAAGATACTATCTCCTTGACCCACATCGATCATCGTCACCTCCCCAAAGGGGTCGGCCCAGTTCCAGCCTGATTGAAATGTCAAAAGAGCGGCAGATAAACCGACAAGATGCCATTTTCTATTTGAATAACCCCTCTTTTCCCAAATGTAAAAAATACAAATAATCACCACAATATCAAATAGTAAAAAGAAAAGATTTGGTCTTCCAGGCACTAATGCAGTAAAGTTTAAATCAGCAAGTGAAGCAATTAAATTGTTGAAAAGGGTAATTATAGCCAAGAAGAATTTTATGAGGATTCCCGGAGTCCACCCTAATACAAGTTGAATAAAAAATAAACCATACAATCCGGGAAGATAAACATATGAAAATAACGGGATATAGATTAAGTTAGCTACTATCCCTATGAAAGACAATCCAAAAAAGTGATACAGCAGAAAAGGGAGTGCGGTTAATTGAGAGGCCACGGAAATGACAATCATTTGGATAAAATTAATGGAATATTTCCCCATTATATGTTTTGCAGATAAAATGATGGCAGCACTTACCGTGAACGATAATTGAAAGCCGACATCAAACAGTACCAATGGATTAAAGGCCAGATAAATGATACAGGCAAGGCTTATGGCATCTAGGGGCAGCAATTTAAGCTGGTTCTTCCACTTTACTATTGCCAGAACAAGAAAAATCATAAGCCCTGCACGAACCACTGACGAGGACGCGCCGGTTAAGATGACATACACAGGCAATACCATCAAAAGAAAATTCGTCATCGTCTGTCTAGTCAAACCCAATCTTATCCCCATATAAAAAACCATCCCGATTAGAAGGGAAACGTGGAGTCCTGAAATCGCCAATAAATGAACAAGTCCTGTCTTTTGGTAGTCCTCCTGTAAATCCGGGCTAAGCATTCCCCTCTCGCCAAAAATTAAAGCGGAAGATAATGATGCAATTTCAGTTGGAAACTGTTTTTCGAGGTAATGAATTCCCTTAAAGCGGAGATCTTGAATGAGAGTGAACGGGGAATTTCTCTTAACAGGAGTACAGTTATTCAGAGGATTTTCCTTACTTTCAACAATCCAGTAAATTTCTTTTGTTTTAAGGTACTTACGATAGTCAAAGCCATTCGGATTTTTAGCTATCTTTGGTTTCTTCAAATCACCAGATAGCTCGCATACATAACCATAAAAAGACTTATCTTTAAGGTCTTCTTTTTCTTGTTGTGAATTCATTTTGTAGCGGATAAGGAGTTTTTCTTTATAAACACGCTCTTTTGCCTGGATTTGTAATAAATCACCGTCTATTTTGGGGTCTTGCATATATTCAAGGGAAAATGAAACGACAGTCTCTGGAATTTTCGTATGATTGTGGTTGGCTACCTGAAAGCCAAAGAGGAAAAATACAAGCCATACTGCGGTTATTATAGATAATAGGTATGGTTGAAACTTCTTATAATGGTGCAAAACAAACAGATAAAGGATGGACAACATAAAATAGGGCAGAAAATGGATCAGTGCTGCCAATACTCCTAAAAGAGCTGCAACTGCAAAATATATATATTTTCCGGTCATCGTGCCTTCTCCAGTCTTTGAATGATATTGACGCCGGTTCAAGTCCGGCGCCAAACAAAGGTTATGAATTAACCTTTCGAAAATCTATCACCGGTTCAGTTAATTCTACCTTTTCCACTTTTACATTCGCTTGTTTAAACAGTTCAATTGCATAAGAATGATTCTTATAATCTTCAGCATAATAAACAGTTTTAATGCCAGCCTGGATAATCGCTTTACAGCATTGCAAACAAGGAAAATGAGTCACATAAATTTCCGCTTCTGCTGTCGGAACGCCAAATTTTGCACATTGCAAAAGGGCATTCATTTCAGCATGAATAGTACGAATACAATGATTATCGACGACATAACAACCTTTATCGATACAATGGTCCCCGCCGGCAATGGAACCGTTATAGCCTCCGGCGATAATCCGCTTATCCCTGACAATGGTCGCCCCAACTGTGAGCCGGGTGCAAGTGCTCCTCAGTGCAAGCAAATGACTTTGCGCCATAAAATATTGATCCCATGAAATACGATTCACCTTAGCCACTCCCTTGATGATGTTTTCTTTGTTTAAGTTTAATAGTGCTTGTCCATGAACGTCAATGATAGAATTATGGCGCCGTAACCAAATCCTTTATTTTTTCATACGTTTTTTCACCGATTCCGCTGACATTCTTTAAATCTTCTGCTTGTTTAAAGGGTCCGCTTGTTTCCCGGTAATCGATGATCGCCGCTGCCTTTGCCGGCCCGATACCAGGCAGGTTTTGCAGTTCATTGACGTCCGCTTTATTGAGATTAATTTTCCCTTCATTCTGACCTGTCCCCCCTGAGACCATTACTCCATTTCCCGATGCCTCCGGGAGAACCACCGCCCCTTCACCCTTTGCCGGAATATAAATGACCATTTCATCCTTTACCCGTTCAGCAAAATTCACTTGGCCTTGCTCGGCCTGTTCGGTTACACCTCCCGCACGGCTAACCACATCAATAACCCGCTCACCCTCTGAGGCTTTATAAACACCCGGCTGTTTCACCTGTCCCTTTACATCTACCATGATTACTGCAGCTGTTTGACTCTGTGTCTTCCCCATATTTTCCTCGGATTTTTCTTGAACCCTGCCAGCCTCTGATACTTTATCAGTCGCTAAGGGCTGCGGCTGGATAGCCTCACTAGCACCGTTTTGGTAAAAATAAAAAATCAAGACCACGACAAGCAATGCAACAGCAACAGCATAACTCTTATGTTCCATCAACCAGTCTTTCACTTGGCTCCATCCTTTCTAAAGGTATATTTTACAAACATTCCTCATAAGGTTATAAAAGAAACTCTGAGGTGAAGGAGGGTCGAAACAATGAATATTGGCATTATCGGCACCGGTAATATGGGGAGGATTTTGGTGGAAGCGTTAATTGACGGAGAAGCCGTATCTCCTTCTTCGATGCTGATTACGAACAGAACGATCGCTAAAGCCATGCTGCTTAAAGATAAATACAAGGGAATTAGGGTTGGGGCAAATGAAGTAGAAGTTGCGGCTCAATCCGATTTAATATTTGTTTGTGTAAAGCCATTAGATGTTTTTAAGGTGATAGATAAGATCAATCCCCATTTAACGGAAAATAAATGTCTTGTTTCGATAACAAGCCCTATCAGTACAGCACAAATTGAGAGTAAGGTTTCTTGTTCTGTGGTAAGAGTCATCCCAAGCATCACGAATCGGGCTCTTTCGGGAGTTTCCTTAATGACCTATGGGGAAAGCTGTCGGGATAATTGGAGATTGGAAATGGACAATTTAATGACGAAGATTTCAGTCCCAGTCGATATTGATGAAAAGGTAACAAGAGTAGCATCGGATATTGTCAGCTGCGGACCTGCATTTTTCAGTTATTTGCTGCAGGCATTTATTAATGCTGCCGTAAAGGAAACGGAAATCGATGAAAAAGTAGCCACAGTTTTGGCCAGTGAGATGATTGTAGGTCTTGGCGAATTGCTTAAGCAAGGCCATTATACCTTACCATCGCTCCAGGAAAAAGTTTGTGTGAAAGGCGGAATTACCGGAGAAGGAATTAAGGTGCTCGACAATGAGCTTGGGGAAATGTTTGAACATGTATTTCAAGCCACCCACGCAAAATTCAAGGAAGATCTTGATAAAGTAGAATTGCATATCTCAAAACATTAATTCGCCAAATTCCCGCAAATTCCTGCAAGTATAAATAAAAAAAAGCCATCTTTTTTAAGAAAGATGGCTTTATTTTTTGTGTGCAATAAAAAAAATTCGTTCGGAATGGGTTTGTGGTTTAGCGTGTTCAAAATCAGCATTTATCTCTAATAATTGAAAGCCTGCCTCAGCCAGCCAATCGGAATATTGCTGAACACTAAAGGTTCTCTGATAGTGAAGCTCATCATAACGATCATATTTTCCCGACTTTTCATCCAAGGCAAAAAAGCTAAGCTCATGCTCCACGCTATTTGACTCTTCCCCAGGGAAGCTATTCCAAATATAAGCGATATGATCCTCATTTAAAGCAAAGGTTTGGTTCATAAAAACTTGGGTAATTTTATAGATGGAATGAACATCAAAAATAAAAAGTCCGCCCTGCTGTAAATGTTGAAAAACATGCAAAAAGGTTTCTTTGACCTCTTGTTCCGTTTCCAAATAATTCAAGGAGTCACAAAAGATGCCGATGACATCAAACTGTTCCAAGTTTTCGAATTCAGCCATATTCTGTTCAAAGAATGGAATCACAAGCCCCTCAGCTTCTGCTTTAGCTTGGGCAACAGCCAGCATGTCAGCCGATAAATCAGATCCAGTCACTTGGAAGCCCCGCTTGGCAAAACGAACAGAAAGCTGCCCTGTTCCACAGGCTAAGTCAAGCAGCTTGCTGCCTTTTATATCGTATTTGGCAAGTTTCTCTTCCACAAATCGAATCCATTCATCATATGGTGCGTCCTTCATGAGTTCGTCATAAAGATAGGCGAAATGCTGGTAGCTTGTCATGAATTTAATTCACTCAAGACGTCAACCCGCGGGGCATCTCCCCATAAGCGCTCCAAATTATAATAGCTTCTTTCGTCACGATGGAAGACATGGGCAACAACGTCCCCCAAATCGATTAACACCCAGCGTGCTTCATCAAACCCTTCCATCCTCTTCACATCACAGCCTTTTTCATTGGCTTTTTCCCTAATTTCTCTTGCGATTGCCTGAACCTGCTTATCGGAATTCCCATGACAAATCATAAAGTAATCGGCAATTAGCGAAATTCCCTTCATGTTTAGTGCAAGAATGTTTTCAGCCCTTTTATCATCCGCTGCTTTAACTGTCAATTGAAGTAGTTCTTGATTATCCATTTACTCAACCCTTCCATTTTGGATTAAATCATTATACGTATGAAACGTCTCTGGATAGACGGTCTGATTTTTTTTCATTAAAAATAAGATCGTATTTTTGACTGATTGGATCAATGCTTTATCTAAATTCTCTTTTGCCATTCCCCGTACTTCCTCAACACCCGGAAAGTGTCTGCCTGGTTCAATATAATCGGCTAAATAAATAATTTTTTCAAGCAGGCCCATCCCCGGCCTTCCTGATGTATGATAACGGATGGCATCGAGAATTTCTCTGTCTTTAATCCCTGCTTCCTTCTCAACAAGATAGGTGCCGGCAGGAGCATGCCAAAGTTCAGCGTTAAAGCTGAGCAGATCCTGAGGAAAGCCCTGGGTCATAATAATTTCCTTCATTTCCTCTTTAGGGCGGAATTTGGCATAATCATGAAAAATAGCGGCAGTTTCAGCTTTTTTTTCATCTGCCCCATACCTTCTGGCCAAGGAAATGGCTGTCTCCATTACGCCTAAGGTATGCTGGTAGCGATGCTCCGTTAATTGTTCCTCTACAAGCTTTAATGCTACATCACGTTCCATATAAATGGTTCTCCTCGATATATTGAATGATGGAATCAGGCAATAAATAACGCGCAGTTTTTCCGTTTTTAAATCTTTCTCTAATCATACTTGAAGATACCTCTATCGCAGGTACATCAACATAAAGAATAGGATACTCTGTAAGATGGCTGTAGGAAGGTCTTTGCACGCCGACAAATTGGACAAGTTTAACCAGTTCATCAATTTTATGCCATTTAGGCAGATATTCAATCATGTCCGCACCAATTATGAAATGAAATTGATGCCCAGGATAGGTTTCATTAAGGACCTTCATCGTATCAACGGTAAAGGATGGCCCCTCCCTGTAAAGTTCGATTGGCTGAATTTTGAATGCTTGATTTCCTTCAATGGCCAAATCCAACATCTGAAGCCTTTCATTGTTCGATATCGATTCTGATTTTTTCTTATGCGGAGGCTCTCGATTCGGCATGAGCCAAATTTCATCAAGCGAAAGAGCGGCTAAAACCTCATTAGCAATCAATAGATGTCCGAAATGTGGTGGATCAAACGTTCCGCCCAAAATTCCAACCTTCACAGTACAACCCCACCTTTACTTTAGGGAAGAGTAATTTGTTTATTTTCAACCGATTCCTTATAAAGGACGATTGTATTTCCGATAATCTGTACTAATTCTGCCCCTGCTCCATCAGCAAGCTGCTGGGCAACCACATTTTTATCTTCGTCGCAGTTTTGTAGGACACTTACTTTTAAGAGTTCCCTTGCCTCAAGAGCATCGGCAATTTGCTTTACCATATTCTCATTTACGCCACCCTTTCCAACCTGAAAAATCGGATCTAAATGATGGGCTTTTGAACGTAATAATCTTTTCTGTTTTCCTGTTAACATGAATTAACCTCCGAGTTGTTTGAGCACAATTGCTCTCATTCGTTCTACATCCGGGAAAGTCCCTGTCCATTTTTCAAAAGCAAGGGCCCCTTGAAAAACAAACATATCAATCCCATTTTGAATTTGTGCACCTTTTTGTTCCGCATCTTGTAAAAATTTTGTTTTCAGCGGATTGTAAATAATATCACAAACAATCGCCTGTTTCTTTAAGTTGTGGAGTTTAAGCGGCTGTTCAGAAATTTTCGGCGCCATCCCAATCATGGTTGTCTGGATAATTAAGTCGTAATCTTCCAGTACCTGTTCCACTTCCTCCAATGTAAATGCATTGGCTGAATTGGTATAGGGACAATCTTTAATGAGACTCCAGGCTTTCTCCACGGTCCGGTTGGCAATGTCAATCTTAGCGGATTTTTCCTTTGCCAAAGTAAAATAAATACCTCTTGCCGCACCGCCCGCTCCAATCACAAGTATCTTTTTTCCCTCAATAGAGGCAAATTGTTTTTTCAATCCCGTTAAAAATCCAGGTCCGTCCGTATTATAACCGATCAAACGGCCGTCTTCATTAACGACGGTATTTACCGCACCAATTGCATTCGCCAGTTCGTCTACCCCATCAAGATAAGGGATGATCCTGCTTTTATGAGGAACAGTTACATTAAACCCACCAGCCCCAATTGCTTTTAAGCCTTTCACAGCATCCTTGAGGTTCTCCGGTGCCACTTGAAAAGGGAGATAATGGCCATCGATTTGATAAAAAGAAAATAAATCATTATGCATCACCGGGGACATGGAGTGCCCGATTGGATATCCAATTACCGCATATAGCTTTTTCACGTATTTCTCCCCACCCAGTATCACTTTTTATATTAATGATTTTCGTAATAATGCTTGGACACCTTTTGGAACATAGGCGATTACCTTTGCTCCTGGTTCATTGACAGTCACCCAGCCAAGACCGGAAAAAACAATATCTGTCTTGGCTTCTTTAATGAAAAACTCTTGTTTGACAAGCTCTGGAAATGTTTCCAATTGCTCTTGCCGAGGAGGAGTCAGCATTTCCCCTACATGGTTTTCATAAAGTTCAACGGCATTTTCGGTTTTTGTCCGATGGATGTTTAAATCGTTGGAAAGATAGCAAACAAATGATCTTCTGCCTCCGCTTACGTAATCGAACCGGGCCAGCCCGCCAAAAAATAATGTCTGCCCCTCATTCAATTGAAAAACCATCGGCTTGATTTCTTTTTTAGGCGTAATCACTTTTAAATCCCTTTTATCAACAAAATGCGCCATTTGATGGTGATTGATAATTCCTGGAGTATCCACTAATGATTTTCCGTCATCAAGCGGGATTTGGATAATATCTAACGTGGTGCCAGGAAAGTGAGAGGTCGTAATGATATCCCCTTCGCCGGTCACCTCTTTTATAATCCGATTGATAAAGGTAGATTTGCCAACATTCGTACAGCCGACTACATAGACGTCCTTTCCATTGCGGTATTCATCTATGGCAGCGGCTGTTTCTTTCATTGTCCAGCCCTTTGCCGCACTGACCAAAAATACCTCCTCCGGACGCAAACCTAGCTCTCGTGCTTCCTGCTTCATCCAGTGAATCAATTTATTATGTTTAACTGATTTCGGCAGCAAATCGACCTTGTTGCCAACGAGGAGCACTTTATTACCGCCGACAAATCGGTGCAGCCCAGGAAGCCAACTGCCGTTAAAGTCGAAAATATCGACTATCATGACAACCAACGCATCGGTTTTACCGATCCCATTTAATATTTTTAGAAAGTCATCATCTGTTAAACTGACATCCTGCACTTCATTATAATGCTTTAGACGAAAGCATCTTTGACAAATAATTGTTTCTTTTTCCAATGCGGAAGCGGGAGCATAACCTATTTTCTCAGGGTCTTCTGTCTGAACCTTTACTCCGCAGCCTATACATATATGTTGTAGGTCACTCACTAATTAATCCTCCCATGAAACCATTCCTTTTTTTCGAAACCAATTTAAAATCCGCCGTTCTGCAAAACGGTTAAATTTTGTGAAAAAGCCGTCTGTCTGTGCAACAGGTACCACCAAAATGGTATGAAAGCCGCTGCGATTTCCGCCGAGCACATCGGTTAACAGCTGATCGCCAATCACGACAGCCTCTTCTTTTTTAATGCCCATTTGTGAAATTGCTTTTTTAAAAGCCTTTGCAAGCGGCTTTCGGGCTTGAAAAATAAACGGAATATCGAGAGGATCTGCAAAGGCTCCTACCCGTTCTTTGTTATTGTTTGAAACAATTGTAACTAGAATATTTTGTTTTTTTAATTCCTCAAACCATTTAATTAATGCGGGAGTTGCGTTTGGACGGTCCCATTCCACCAATGTGTTATCCAAATCAGTAATAATTCCCTTTATGCCTCTGGATTTTAATTGTTCCGGAGATATCTCAAGAATGCTCTTCACGTGTTCATCAGGTAAAAATTGTTTTAGCACTAAGCGTACACCTCATTAAATTACTAATCTTTGGTGATGAAGCCAAGGATTTCCCTATTCTTGTACCATCATAACTAATTTTAACTTTGGTTTCAAAAGAAAAAGCAAAACCATTTTATCCTTAATCTTATTGTTCTTCAAATCCCGACAATACATGATATGTACGTATGCAAAATAGGCAGAATCATATCATATTTATTAAGAAAAAGGCTGTTTCATAAAAAAATAAAAATATTTTTCGACAAACATCTACTTTCCCAACATCTGTGGATAACGTTATTAACATTATACCCATTGAATCAAACACTTTTCATTGCTTTATAAACAAGCTAATCACAAGTTATCCACCTTATCCTGTGGATAATTAGAACGATTGTTCTACAGGAATAAATTTGGTAGATTTAGGGTACACCATCTGAACTTACTATATTATGTTCCCTTTTACAAAAATAGAACCATCAATTTATAAACCGGAGGTGGAATCAGACATGCGTAAACTTTCCGATGAATTACTGATTGAATCTTACTTTAAAGCAAGAGAATTAAACCTAAGCAGCGAATTTATTAACCTTATTGAGTCCGAAATTCGCCGTCGGTCCCTTTCTTTTAAAATAAAAAAATCATCATAATTAACTGCCCAACTGGGCTTTTCTTTTTGCCCAAAAACGGGCGCTATTTTTGGCTCCTCATTTTATTTTAATAAGGTACCAATTTTTTCGCCGACTTTAATATCTTTAGGAGTTTCTAGATCAGCAGCAGGCTCGAAGATGTTATGTTCAAACAGCAAAACCACTGTTGAACCAAAGGAAAAATAAGCCATTTCACCGCCTTTAGTTAACTCTGAACCCTCATGAATGGTTTCAATAGAATTGACAAACATAGCCCCAACCTTCACGATCGCCACATGCCCAAACTCTGTTTGAACTTCTGTAATGACACGGTAGTTTTTGGCTAGTGTACGAACTCCGTATTTTAGCCCGAGCTTATTAACAGGATAGGATTTTGAACCAAGCTTCCATTGTTTTGTAACCGTACCGCTTACTGGGCTGTGAATCCGGTGGTAGTGACTTGGGCTTAAGTATAGAATCATATATGTACCATTTAAATATTTTGGCAAAGCTCCTGCGTCCCCCAGCATTTCTTGTATGGAGTAGGTTTTTCCTTTTACGAGAATCTCACTATTCTGATTGATTTTCCCAACATCTTCAATGACTGCATCAACTGGACTCACCACTGAATCGGTTGCTTCATCTATTTTCCGGGCATCCTTTTTCAGCCTCCTGACAAATAGATCATGCAGGGTAGGGAACTCGTGCAGTTCTTTCTCCATCTCTCCTATATTGAGATGATAAACTCTTGCAAAGGAAGGGACAATGACGCGACTGGCACGGGACCTGGCAAATCTTTTTAAAAAGTGTGATGTCCACCTTCCATTCGTTAATTCAATAAATAATCGGTAAAAGGACTGTATCACTTGTATTACCCCCAAATAGTGTAAAAATACTCTTTACGAATAGACATAAAACCCTTAAAATTAAATATTATAAAGTAAACTGCGGAAATAATAAATTCCTTCGGCTTGAAGAAAGGAGTGGTAGGTAAAAAATGTTTTTATTGGATGTTATAGATCAAACCATCAAGAAATTAAAATCGCAAACTGCAAATGTCATCACTTTAGCCAATTTATCATTAGGTGGATTTGCCATCGTGTTTGGTCTACACGGGAATTTGCGATTAAGCTTACTACTCATTTTTATTGCGGCGCTGGCAGATCGATTTGATGGAATGATTGCCCGAAAATTTAATATTGAGTCAGAATTAGGTAAACAATTAGATTCCATGAGTGATATTATATCATTTGGAGTTGCCCCTGCACTATTACTATACCAAGGAATTTTAAATGAATTCGGCGGCCCCGGTTCATTTTTCACTGTATTTTATATTGGCTGCGGTGCCTTTCGTTTAGCTAGGTTTAATATTACAGAAAGCAACGGCTACTTTACTGGTCTGCCGATTACTGCTGCTGGCTGTTTGGCAACCTTAAGCTTTTTGGCGATACCATACTTGCCGTCACAAACGTTCTTATTTATTATTATCATTCTTTCATTCCTTATGGTTAGCACTTTTAAGCTTAGAAAAGTTTAAAAATTTTGATAAATATGACTTACTTGGTTTACGTGCCGGGTAGGTTTTTTTTTTATATTTTAAACAGTCCATCAAATAAAATTAACTGGACAGACACAATTTCCCGTTTTCTTCATAGGAATTAATAATAGGCTAAAGTCCAATAAAGATACGGGGTGGAAGTGAATGTCTGGAATCTTAACGGCTCTTGGCTATTTGGTTAAGGAATTTTTATTTCTTGTATCTTACGTAAAGAACAATGCCTTTCCTCAACCCCTATCCGCTGCAGATGAAAGAAAGTACCTGCGCTTGATGGCAGAAGGGGATTCCCATGCGCGAAATATGTTGATTGAACACAATTTGCGGCTGGTTGCCCATATCGTAAAAAAATTTGAAAATACCGGTGAGGATTCTGAGGATTTAATCTCGATTGGAACAATTGGGTTAATCAAAGCCATCGAGAGTTATTCAGAGGGTAAAGGAACAAAGCTGGCCACGTATGCTGCACGTTGTATAGAAAATGAAATTTTAATGCACCTTCGCGCTTTAAAGAAGACAAAAAAGGATGTTTCCCTGCACGACCCGATTGGCCAGGACAAAGAAGGGAATGAAATTTCCTTAATCGATGTCTTAAAATCAGAATCGGAAGATGTTATTGATACAATTCAGCTTAATATGGAACTTGAAAAAATCAAGAAATATATCGAGGTTTTAGACAGCCGGGAAAAAGAAGTGATTATCGGCCGCTTTGGCCTTGATTTGCAAAAAGAAAAAACCCAGCGTGAAATTGCCAAAGAGCTTGGCATCTCAAGAAGCTATGTATCTAGGATTGAAAAGCGGGCCCTGATGAAAATGTTCCATGAATTTTACCGAGCCGAGAAGGAAAAAAAGAAAAAAAACTAATAGCAAAAAGAGCAGCTACTCCTGCTCTTTTTCCCCTTTTAAAAATAAATTATTCCACGTTTTTCCCCCATCTGGGCTTTCATAAAGGTCATTTTTATAAGTAGTGAAGGCCATTTGATTTAGATTCTTTGGATTTACTGCTAAATATGTTATCGGATTATCGTAGTCCAAGAATGGAATGGCAACATTCGTTTGCTCGGCCGTTGCAGGATTTAAAGTTTTTAAAAGTATTTTGTCGTTTTCAACACTCGAGAATAAAAGAGAATCTCCGGCAAAAGTAAGAGCAGTAGCCATAAATGGCTCTGTCACAAGCTTCATCGTGTTTCCATTATCGGTGGAATAATAAATGCCTGACCGAGTAGACATGGCCATAATGTCGCCATTGACCGGGTGGACAGCCATCATTCCAAGCGAATCTGCTTGAAAATCTTTGAATTTACTAGGCTGCCAGGTTTGCCCGTTATCTTTAGAATAATTCACACCAGTATTTAATTGGTCCGTCTCTTGATCACTGATCAGATAAAGACCTTTACCCGAAAAACTTGAGGCCATGAAAACATAGTTACCTTTTCCATAAAAGGCCAGCTTTTTTAAGGTCTCCCCTTTATTATCGCTTTTAACAAGCCCAAGCGGATTTTTTAAACCTGTCCCTTTTTGCGGATGTCCGCTTGAGATAAAGCCATCTTCCACGGCCTGAAACCCCATATATTGATGACGGTTCGTTGTCGTTTCGAACCAATTTGCTTCCTTATATATTTTTAGACCATTACCCGCTGCTACGTAGAGAGCGTTGTCATTACCAGGATAACCAATCCCATAGATCCGGTTAACCTTTATCGATTTTGCTGCTGTAACATCAAACTTCGGTAGTGCGGTTTTTTGATCCTGTTCAGTCTTTTTAGATTCCTTCGTATTATTTGTGCAGCCAGCAGCAGCCAAAATAAACACGATTAAAATCGTAAAGTAAATTAACTTATGACCCTTCACTTCTATTCCTCCAAGCGAGAATATTAATTCTTATCACTTATAACTCAGCCTTAGTATCATTGTCAAATAATCAGTTTATAGACATTCTATCAGCAGGTGCCTATTCATGAAGGCATACAACCACATAGACTATAAAAAACAGGAAAAGGGGGGATGTTAGATGGCTTTTGGTTTCCCATACGCCCCCGCCGGCTTTGGTGCTCCCTATGCTGCATATTCAGCCCCTTGCGCACGGGGCAGCTGGATTTGGTTTGCAGTTGTGATTGTCCTCTTTATATTGCTGTTAATCTTCTTCGCCTGGTGGTGGTTTAGCTGTTTTTATTATTAAACTTTTTGTAGCTTATGCTTTTTTGGGCATAAGCTTTTTCTATTATTGTCTTGCCATTTTGATGGAATTTTTCGAAAAATAACAATATAATTAAGAACGTACATATAAAAAAGGAGGTCCAATTATGGCGGCGGTTACATATTCAGATGTTTGGAATCTTGATGTGTTTTTTAAAGGAGGAAGCGATTCCCCGGAATTGCAGAATCACCTGAAGGAAACGGAAGAATTGATTAACCTTTTCCAAACAAAAATAAATAACTGGACACCAAGCAACTCTGCCCAGGACAGTGAATTCTTGCAAGAGGTGCTTCGTGATTTTGAGAAAACTGGAAAAAAACTTCGTCAGGCAGGTGCATTTATCGGATGCCTGCTGGCACAAAATACTGAGGATAAAAAGGCCTACGCACTTGATTCACAAGTTACCGGATTAAGTGCAGCCTTCCAAACAGTGCTTGGAGCTTTTCACAACCTGCTGACATCAATAGACGATAAAGTATGGGATAACATTATATCGCTAGCTTCTTTAAAGGAGCTTGGCTTTATTTTATCGGAATGGCGTGAACGGGCTAAAGAGAAGCTTTCAAAAGAAGAGGAAGCACTCATTAACGCCCTTGGTGTCGACGGCTATCACAGCTGGGGGCAATTATATGACTTAATTGTTAGCAAAATCAAAGTTCCATTTACCGAAAATGGTGAGGAAAAACAGCTGTCTGTCGGCCAGGCTTTCAATAAATTCTCCAACCCTGATAGAGAAATCCGACAAGCGGTTTTTGAAAACTGGGAGAAGGCATGGGGCGATCAGGCAGACTTATTGGCAAAAACCTTAAATCATCTCTCCGGATTCCGATTAAATGTATACAAAAAACGGGGCTGGGATGAGGTGTTAAAGGAACCTCTCAGCATCAACCGGATGAAAAAAGAGACGCTTGATACCATGTGGGCGGTCATCACAGAAAACAAAGAAAAACTAGTGAAATATTTAGAGAGGAAGGCACAGCTTCTCGGCTTGGAAAAATTAAGTTGGTTTGACCTTGATGCCCCATATGGCACAACAGAATCCAAACTATCTTATCAGGAAGGCGCCCAATTTATTGAAGAAAACTTTGCAAAGTTCGGCGAAAAGCTTTCAGCATTTGCCAAAATGGCATTTGAGGAGCAGTGGATTGAAGCAGCAGACCGGCCTGGCAAAGCACCGGGCGGATTCTGTACCTATCTGCCAGAGAGCGAACAGTCCCGCATTTTCATGACGTACTCAGGCACGCCGTCAAATGTCTCCACATTAGCCCATGAGCTTGGACACGGCTTCCATACGTACGCAATGAGAGGCGTCCCGCACATCAACCGCTTATATGCGATGAACGTGGCGGAAACTGCCTCCACGTTTGCTGAGATGATTGTGGCCGACGCTTCTGTTAAGAGCGCGAAAAATGAGGAAGAAAAGCTGGTTCTCCTTGATGATAAGATTCAAAGAACCGTTGCCCTGTTGATGAACATCCATGCCCGCTTCCTGTTTGAAACCCGTTTTTACGAAGAAAGAAAGCAGGGACCTATTTCTGTTGAACGGTTAAATGAGGTAATGTTAGAGGCACAAAGGGAAGCGTACTGTGATGCCCTTGAGGAGTATCATCCGTTATTCTGGGCTTCCAAACTGCACTTTTTTATTACAGGTGTTCCGTTCTATAACTTCCCTTATACATTTGGGTATCTTTTCTCATTGGGGATCTATGCACAGGCACTTGCAGAAGGGAAAGGCTACGAAGAAAAATACATTGCCTTGCTGCGTGATACTGCATCCATGACAGTGGAAGACCTTGCAGCGAAACATCTTCAGGTAAACCTGACAGAAAAGGATTTCTGGGAAAAAGCTGTAGGTATTTGTTTGGAAGACATCGATGAATTCTTAGAGCTGACTGAAGGAAAATAATTAGCATTATAAAAGCATCGGCCAATTGGCCGATGCTTCTTTGTTATTCAACAACACTGATCTCAGCAGAGATTACACAGCCAATTGCGCCCGTAATAACGAAGGCTATTGCCACCATGAACATCTTCCCCACCCCTTAATGGATACTGCTTTCTTACCTTCAATTTATCATATTTTCACAGTATCTAACTTCGGGAAATGTGAACATTATGTTAAAAACGTCAATCCTAAACTGAAATTATGATTCCTTTTTATTAGACTTAAAAATAAGCGACAAAAGCAAAATATGCAGCGGCATACCGACTACCTCCCTATCCGAATTTCCTTGGCTAAGTGGTATCTTTCAAATCCCAGAAATAAGCTCCTCTTCCTTGCATTAAATAAATCATTATAAAAACCACCTTTCATTATTTTAATTTTGTTCCCACTTACATACGGTACATAGATATTTGCCGGTCTTTGTTTTCTTCGTAAAGCTTGTTAATCCTTTCTTGGTTAAGAGCTTCATCAAAGCTTTCTTTTCTTTTTGAAATCGTAATCGTTAAAAACAATATATTCAGGGTCATGATTTATCACTTCCTTTAGTAAAAACCCTTTAAATTTCCTTTACCTTAACATGTGCATTGAAACCTGACGGTCCTTATTCTGCTCATATAACCGTTCAACCATCTCCTGCTGGACAGCCTCTTCTAGACTAAATTCTCTTTTTTTGAATGTAACAGTTACAAAAAATAGATTTAAAGTCATTTTCATTCACCTTCCTTTCTGCAGCCTAAATTCTTCATTACATGAAATGATGCATGGAAATTTGGCGGTCTCTGTTTTGCTCATATAGTTTTTCAACCATTTCCTGCTGAGCGGCTTCCTGCAATGTTACTTTTCTTTTTCGAATAGTGATGGTGAAGAATAAAATATTCAGTGTCATACATGATCACCTCCTTATAAAGTTATTTCTGTTAGTCCAACAACATTTTTAATTTATGCAATACATTTCCAATCGGCTCGTAAAAAGGGCACAAAAAGGCCGCAAGAAGATAGTTCCTTGCGGCCATTCCTGAAAAAAAGGGCACAAAAATACCGCAAGGCGTCATTCTCCCTGCGGCATGGATATGTAGATGCAAATTAACACACTAAGCAATCCATTCCAATCTGGTCGAATGCATGATATTCAAATATTCAGTTTTAGCCATTGCTTTCAGGACACAACTCGTTACATTAATCGTTAATAACATTACCTTCGACCTCCTTTTTGGAATTTTTTACTTGCTACGGTAATTATATCCACTTACAGGTTTTTTGTAAACCACTTTTTAGAAATTTATTTCAAAAATAGTCAAATGCCCCAAGATATTAAGTGTTAGGCATCTTTTCAAGAATTTACTTACTGTTTATCGGAAATTTGTATGGTAAAGTGGTTTAGTAGATTTATTAAAGAAGGGGTGAATCAGCTGTGAAACAGAAAACGCGGAGTCTTTATGAGAAGATGGTTGATTTTAAGCGGTTCGGAACTGTTTTATTGGCTGTGGGAATCTTTTTCTTTATTGGTGTCATTATTCCGTCCGATACAAAATCGGATATGGACCTAAATATATTCATTCTTTCCTCTATGTCCTTCCTAGCTGGATCGGTACTTTTCTTTACTTTTTCCAAACAATGCGAAATGAAATTGCAAGAGATAGAGGAAGGACAGGATTATTACTCGAAGAAATAAGCGCCTCTGCTGTGAATGAGGCGCTTTTTTGTTAATCAAGGACTGTACTTATAAAGCCTTTACCATTTTCATAACTAAGGTTGCCGAATTCGTGGCTGCTTTATCAATAAACTGATCAAAGGAAATTTCTGACTCTTTCCCGGCAATATCCGAAAGGGAACGAATAATCACAAATGGAACACCAAACCGAAAGGCCACCTGTGCGATCGCCGCTGCTTCCATTTCCACTGCCTGTAGATTTTTAAATTTCCCGCGGATAAATTCCACTTTTTTAGGGTCCTCCATAAAGGAATCACCTGTTGCAATTAAGCCTCTAACAATCTGAAAATTTTCCAACTCCTCTGCTGCTGCTTCGGCAATCGACATTAACTTTTCATCTGCCAAGAAAGCTGCCGGCAGCTGGGGTACCTGGCCATATTCATAATCAAAAGCCGTTACATCAACGTCGTGGTGGCGCACCTCTGTTGAAATGACTGCATCTCCCACATTCAGGTCTGGATTTAAACCGCCGGCAGAACCAGTGTTGATGATGCAATCTGGCTTATATTTATCCAATAGAATGGTTGTAGACATGGCGGCATTTACCTTACCAATTCCTGAACGTAACAGGATGACATCCTTGCCGTGCATTTTCCCAAAGGTAAATTCACAGCCAGCTACTTCTTCTGTTGTTTGTCCTTCAATATGGTCTCTTAGTAAGGTTACTTCCTCTTCCATTGCACCAATGATAGCAATCTTCATATGTACAAACCTCTCTCCTAAAAGCTTTTGCTTTATTTTTCGCTTAAACGATTGTTTTATTATTTTTCTTCAAATTGGTACATCGTATCAAACATCATTGTACCTTTTTTGCTGACAGCTTGCTATCATATTATTGATTTAGAATAAATATTTCATTAGAATTATGCATGGAAGGAGGTTGTATAGATGAATTTTCAACTTGATTTTATTGAAGATAAAGTGGAGTTTTTTGAAGCCGGAGATTTAAAAACGCTGGAAAAGAAAATCGCGAACCAAATCGAGGTCAACAAAGGAATCCTGCTGGGGGTCCACTCCGTTTCCCATCAAGTACATGTGAATGAAAAAGGACAAACTTACTTTTCGGCAGTGGTCCATTTTAAAAAGAAATAGGATGGAACCGGTTAGGCCCATCCTACTCACTATTGCTGGATCTCAGCTAATTCTTCAACCCTTGTCGGCATCCAGCCTTCGCCATCAACCCACTTGATATATACATTGTATTTCAGCTGTTTATCCTTGGATGCAACTGTAGCAATGGATGCATTAGTAGTGGTTTTATCCCGGCCGAGCCAGTAAACCGTCATATTGCCAGAATCCAGCCCAGTTGCATAGGAGACGGCTTTCAACATTTCTTGCCAATCAACTGAAGATTGATCGTAGACAGCTGTATGTTCCCCTGTCTGTGTTGTTCCTACTGGCTTCCATGTTGGATTTTCAATAGTTTTTACCACATTAGGAGAAGTCCCTCCATCAGAAACAACCGCCTGTGAATCATCAGCTTTTTCTGATGCTGTGGCTTCCTCGCTTTGTTTTTCATCTTCCTCTTTTGCTGCTTTATCTTCTGAAAACTTTTCCTTTTTCTTGGTCTCTTCAGCTTTTTTTTCTTTAGGTGCAGCCTGTTTTTGTTCTTGTTTCGGCGTTTCCTGTTTAGTCACAGCATTCTCATCGCTTCCGGAAGCAAATATATTATAAGCTACCAAAATAATTAAGGCCAGGACAATGATAATTAAACTATTTAAGACAATATTCGTTTTTTTTCTTTTGGCACGGTAAGTAGAACGTGAATTTTGCTTGAAATCACTATTCAAAAATAATCCCTCCTAAAAAAATTAGGCTCTGAATATTTTAACATGATTTCAAAAGAACTTGAAGGAATTTCCTCAATTTAGCAGTGAATTAAGCCATTAATCCTGCTCGGATAGCATTTTCACCATGTCGGCAAATAATAAATTAACCCCGCCTTCATTTTCTGTCACATCCAAATTAACCGTTACTAGTGCATATTTTGGATTCTGATAGGGAAAATAGCCTGCAAACCACTTATTATGAAGCTGCTTGCCATCCTCATATTTACCCGTTTCAGCTGTACCAGATTTTCCGGCCACCTCATATGGAAGTTCCTTAAACCAGCGGCCTGTCCCATTCGGGTTCAATACGACCTCTCTCAGCAATTTTTGTAGTTTCATCGCCGTATATGGGGAAATGGAATCCCCTTTAAGCGGCTGTTCTGGAAAATTCACCATCGTAGTTCCGTTCTTGTACTCTATTTTTGAAACGGTGCGGACTGATTCTTTTTTGCCGCCCCTGGCGATGCTCGCCATCATATTGGCAACAGCCAGCGGAGTTGCCCTGACCTCATTCTGGCCAATTCCAGACATCGCTGCAAAGTTCGGATCCTTTCTTGCCTCATCGGACAAAAAGACCCTGCCCTTGTCTTCATTATCAAACTGTTTGAAATCACTTGTATGATAAACGTCTCCCTGCCAGCCGACAGAACCCGTTAAAGACAATTTCTCTGCGTATTGTTCCAAAAGATTCGGGTCGATCTTTTGCAGCTCCTTCGCCAGTTCACCAAAGGTGCGATTACAACTTCTGGCAAAACTGTCCGTAAAATTTAACATGCCATAATCGTATTTTAATTCTGGCTTGCCATTGATTTTTTTACTGCAGTCAAACAGTCTGTTTGGATCATCAAGATTATGGTCGATTGCGGCCGCTGCAACAACTGTTTTAAAAACAGAACCCATGATTTGCTGCTTCAGCATCCTGTTAGCAATGCCGGTCCCATTGTAAGGATCCTTCTTATTGACTTCCGGCCTTGAAACCATGGCGAGCACACTGTTATCCTCGATATTCAGGAGGACCAGTCCACCTTTTTTGATTTGATACTTATCAACCAAATCCTCGGCTTTTTGCTGCATTGTTTTATCAATCGTTGTCCGAACATTGACAGGGTAAAAAGGATTAGCCGGGTCAACATACTTAACGTTTATGCCAAATAAAGGCGCCCCGCCCCCGTCTACGTGGTAGACAAGTTTCGATTTCCCTTCAGGAAGTAGGAATTCATCAAAGCTTTCCTCAAGCCCCGAAACACCTATTAAGGTTTTCTCGGACAGCTCTTTATTAGGATAGCGCTTTTTCAATTCGGCTGCATTTTCTCCTGTCAGTCCAAGCAATTGTTCTGCCGGTACATTGGCCCGTTCAAATTTCTTCTCTATCGCAAATACACCGGGTATGTTTAACGCGTTGATTCTTTCCATCTGTGAAGGTGTCAATTCTATTGGGGCCGGGTCACCATAGGCAAATGGTTTTTTCGCTGAGTCCACCGCATTTTTCAGAGCAATTTCCGATATGCCTGAGATGTCGGACACCTTTTTGATATCCCAGTCTAGCTTTTTTAAGAATGGAAATAACACAAGTACACTGACTTTTTTATGTGTCAGCATGGTGCCGTTTCGGTCCAGAAAGTTCCCCCTGCCATTATCAATCACCAGTTCCTGCGTCCTCTGCTGGACGCTGTCTTCAAGCAAATTCACATTATGCTTGGAAAAGGTTTCCGTCTCAAACAATTGAATCTGCATAAGTCGCCCCATTAAAAGCATAAAGCAAACGATACAAATTATAAGCCAGCCTTTTGCTCTTCTTCTCCACATAAAAAACACCTCGTCAAAAGTTTTGACGAGGTTTAGCGTTTTCAAACTATTCAGGCTGATTTTTCCTTATTTTATACTAACAATGCGGACACTCATCTCGCCGCCAGGGGTTTGGACAGATACTTGGTCCCCTACCTTTTTGCCCATTAAGCTTTTGGCAATTGGAGAATCGTTAGAAATTTTCCCTTCAAACGGATCTGCCTCTGCACTACCGACGATGGTATAGGTTTCTTCCTCTCCATCCGGAAGCTCGACAAATGTTACTGAGCTGCCAAGTGACACAGTATCGCCAGCTAATTCGCCTTCGCTAATAATTTTAGCATTACGGACCATATTTTCTAATGTAGTGATTCTGCCTTCAACGAATGCTTGTTCTTCCTTGGCAGAATCGTACTCGGAGTTTTCAGATAAATCACCAAAACTTCTGGCGATTTTAATTCTTTCTACTACCTCTTTACGCTTAACCGTTTTTAAATATTCAAGTTCCTGTTCTAATTTTTCTTTTCCTGCCTGTGTCATTGGAAAAACTTTTTCTGCAGCCAAAACCCTCACTCCTTCTAGTCTCACAACCCCCATAGATTGTGTATGTATGGTATGTAAACATTATGCCGATTGGCAAAAAATTGATAGCAGCGCGTCCTATTACAGGGCGCGCAGCAATTATTCATCCATTTTGTGGACATTTTTAGGATTATCACTTGCTATTGTTTCATAAAAATGACTTTTGTTCAAGAATTGTTTGAATTTTTGTGACCATTAAATCAATCGCCACATGATTATGCCCGCCTTCAGGAATAATGATATCTGCATAGCGCTTGGTCGGCTCAATAAATTGGTTATGCATCGGGCGGACAACATTGACATATTGGTCTATAACCGAATCAAGTGTACGCCCGCGTTCTTGAATATCGCGCTGGAGGCGGCGGATAATGCGAAGATCCGCATCGGTATCGACGAATAATTTAATATCCATTAAATCGCGGAGACGCTCGTCCTCAAGAACCAAAATTCCCTCTAAAATGATAACATCCTTCGGCGCTACATCAATCACCTGGTCAGAGCGTGTATGAATGGAATAATCATATACCGGCTTTTCAATCGGCTCATACCTCAAGAGCTGTTCGATATGCTCGATAAGTAAATCCGTATCGAAGGCAAGTGGATGATCATAATTCGTTTTTAACCGCTCCTCAAACGGCAGATGGCTTTGGTCTTTATAATAATAATCCTGTTCAAGCATTAAAATCGAGTGACCCTTAAAGCTTTCATATATCGCTTTTGACACACTCGTTTTACCGGAGCCTGACCCTCCGGCAACACCGATCACAACCGGCCTATGCATCATGCTAGTTCTCCTTTCGCATCATGTTGTTAGGATAAACCGGTTTGTCCATTTTAAATCGTACAATTTGAAGCGGATGTCTTGCCGCATCCAGTTCATTTCCTTTTTCATCCCAAATCTTATCGATTACATGGGTAAAGTTCTCAATTTCCGGTCCGAAGAATTCAACTTCATCACCAGGTTTGAAGTGATTACGCTGCTGCAGGGTAACCATTTGCGTTTCATTGTCATAATCCAAGACAAGACCGACAAATTCAAAACTAGTCTTTTTGCTATGATTACCAAACATTTGCTCTTTATACCCAGGAACACCCTCGAAAAAGGCCGTAGCTGTTTCGCGGTTGGCACATTTATCCAGCTCGTCAAGCCATTCCTTTTTAATTACAAAATGATCAGGGTCTGCACAATAAGCATCAATTACTTTACGATAAACACTTACCACTGTTGCAATGTAGTGAATGGACTTCATCCGTCCTTCAATTTTCAAGCTGTCGATGCCAATCTCAATCATTTTCGGAATGGACTGAATTAGGTTTAAATCCTTTGGGCTCATTGCAAACGGAGAATCCCCCTCGGCAAAAAGCGCATTTTCATCCACGCCCTCTAACTGATACAGGTCATAATCCCAGCGGCATGATTGGCAGCAGCCGCCGCGGTTGGAATCGCGGGCTGTCATGTGATTGGAGAGCGTACATCGGCCGGAATAAGCGATACACATCGCTCCATGAATGAAGGTTTCAATTTCAATATCCACCTTCTCTTTCATTTCACGGATTTCTTCCGCACTTGTTTCCCGCGCCAATACGACACGCTCAAGTCCCTCTTCCTTCCAAAATTGAATGGCCTTCCAGTTTGAAAGAGATTGCTGTGTGCTTAAATGTACTTCAATTTCCGGTGCCAGCCTGCGGCAGGTTTCAATAATCAGCGGGTCTGCCACGATGATTCCGGCAATTCCCGCCTCTTTTAGTCCAAGTATATATTCTTCCAGTCCGGGAATATTTTCATTATGGGCATAAATATTAGTGGTTACATAAATTTTAGCCCCGTACTTTTTTGCAAACTCTACGCCTTCTTTGATTTCTTCCATCGAGAAATTATCGGCATTGGAGCGCAGTCCATATTCCTGGCCTCCGATAAACACGGCATCAGCACCGTACTGGACAGCAATTTTTAACTTTTCGAGATTGCCTGCAGGAGCTAGGAGTTCCGGCTTTTTGACAATGACGCGTTTCCCATCAATAATCTCTGAAATCTTATCTTTCACAATACTCATGATTCGAACTCCTCCCTTTCTATAATTATTAAGCTATTTACTTTGAACAGTGTCCAGCTGCAGCGCCTAGGGGCTCGAAGGTCTACAGCCAATCCGTCAAGAAGGCTCGTCTTATGCCTGTCGCCCCAGATCAAGGCGCTTCCGCATTTCGTTTAATAAACTGTTTCTTTGAAATAGAATCCTGTATCTAACGGACGATTGGCCGGCTGAATTTCCTCTACCGCTTCTAATAGCTCGTCCTTTTTGTCCTCATAATTGTCCGGGTCTTCAAAATATAGGTCAATCGCTTCGCGGTATAATTTTGTAACAGCTAGAATATATTCCGGGCTCTTTAGGATTCCATCAATTTTAAACGAATCCACTCCGGCCTCAAGCATATCCTGCAGCTCATCGATAATGCAGATATCGTTCGGACTCATAATATGAGTTCCATTTTCATCTTCAAAAATCGGGTATTTGTTCTCGCGCTCCTTGTCATGGAGGAACATATTCTTTTGCTGTTTGCGGTTTTCGATTTCCATGACTTTGCCTTGGTACTCAAAATAGTTGCCTAAAAGCGAACGCTTCGATTGAAACATGCAGCTCATTCCATGAACGAGAACTTCAATTTCAACCTCTGCTTGTTCCTTTATTTCCACGATTGAATCCATGTTAATTTCTCGGGCAAGGACAGCTCTTTTCGCTCCTTTTCTGCCCCAATAGTTACAAGTATACCAGTTGGTACCAGTTGTCTCGGTGCTCCAATGCAGCTTCATTTCCGGAGCTGTTTCTTTTGCAGCCATTAATACAGCCGGATCGCCAAATATAATAGCATCAGCCTTTGCATCAGATACAAAGCGAATATAATCGTTCAGCTCAGGAAGTTTATCATTATGAAAAATGGCATTCATAGCCACATATACTTTTTTTCCTTTTGAGTGAGCCAGTTCAATAGCCTTTTGCACGTCACTTCGAGTAAATTCCCCTGCAAGTCTCAAGCCGTAGCGCTGCTCCCCAACAACAAAGGCATCAGCCCCTGCCTCTGCCAATGGCAATATGTCATCAACAGAAATGGGAGTTACCAATAGTTCTGTCTTTTTCATTTTCATTCACCTCTTCGTTTACTGATCGCGACCCCATCACCGACTGGGAGAATAACCGTATCAAAATCCTTATGATTCATTAGCCAGCGGTTAAATTGGTCAATTTTTTTAACGAGGTTCCGCGTTCTTTTAGAATCTATTTCCGATTCTGCAACAAGTCCTTTAAACAGGACATTGTCTGTAATAATCAAGCCGTCAGCTTTTAAATATTTAGAATAAATTTCAAAAAATTTTTGATATTGCCCCTTAGCGGCATCAATAAAAATAACATCGTAAGGAGCATGGCCACTAACACGCTCTTCAACATCAAGTGCATCCCCTTCGATGAGAAAAATATTTTCATGGTAATCGGACCTAGCAATAAATTCTTTTGCCAATTGAATGCGCTCTTCATCCCGCTCAATCGTGATAATATTCGAATCTGGTAATGCAAAAGCTATTCTCAATGCAGAGTACCCAATGGCGGTGCCAACTTCAAGAATATTTTTGGCACCACGGATTCTTAGTATCTGAAGCATCGTTTCGATTCCGGCCAGCTCCATAATTGGAACATGATGCTCGTTAGCATAACTCTCCATTTCCATTAACAAAGAATGACGCTCCGGAATTAGACCTTCTATATAAGAATGCAGCTTTTCATTTAACAAGCTGCTTCACCTCAATCCTTTTTCGCTAATAAGAATGTATAAGTGCACTAAGGAGTGCTTCGTGAGCATTCGCATCGCAGCCCAAAAGCTGTGCTTTTGGGTGAACTACGCCTCATGAACCGCCTTAGGGCTCACCAATCGGCGAGTTTTCTTTAACTGCATTGTTGCCAAAATATGGCTCTTTAGACATAAAAAATAGCGTTCACAGAAAAACAACGAACCGCGCGATATTCATTCGGCTCATTGACACTGGCAGTTAACCGCCAAAAATAACCTGTGAGTGACGCTATAGATACCTTATGAAACACTTTAGTATTCTACCATAAAAAAAGAGGGAATGCGAACAATTCCCTCAGGTGACGTACTATTTTTTACTGGAAATATGCTTGGCTTTTTCCTTATTATGTTCTTCTAGCGTTTTGGTGAAAATAATCGTGCCGTCCGCTGTTGCCAGGAAATAATAATAATCCGTTTGTTCCGGTTCTAACGAAGCTTCGATGGAAGATTTTCCAGCATTAGCAATCGGGCCTGGTGGAAGTCCGGGATTTTTATACGTATTGTAAGGAGAATTTACTTCCAAATCCTTATAGACTACTCTGTCTTTATGTTTGCCTTGGGCATATAGAACGGTTGGATCCGTCTGCAGCGGCATCCCCTTTTCCATCCGATTATAAAAGACGCTGGAAATCTTTTTTCGGTCAGCTTTCTCCGTCGCCTCTTCCTCGACCAAGGATGCCATTGTAAGGAGCTGATGAACGGACAGCTTTTTATCTTTCGCCTCATCTGTGTAATCAGCTAGAACTTCTCTCGTTTTATCAAGCATGGCTGTAACCATTTCCTCAACAGATGGATTCGGTTTAAAGAATGGATAGGTGGCTGGATATAAATACCCCTCTAGCGGGTACATGATTGAAGGGTTCAAGATTTCATTCGTTAAAATATCCGGGTATTTTGCCATTAATGTTTTTATAAATTCTTTATCATTCAATTTGGCAAGTACCTGTGCTTCATCCTGATTTGTTGCCTTCGCCATAATGGCGGCAATTTCCTTCAGCTGCTTTCCTTCCGGTATCGCAATTTTAAACGATGCCTTGGCAAGGACCTTGCCTGTTTTCAAGCGGCTGACAATTTCAGGAACATCCATGGAAGGACTTAATTGATAGTCCCCCGCCATAAAGCCGCCTTCATTTTTGAGCTTTACATAATATTTGAACACCTTGGCATCCTTAATGATCCCGTTTTGCTCAAGCCTTTCACCTATCCCAGTTACTGAGGAGCCAATCGGAATTTCCACATTTTTCTGCACCTTGCTATTAGAATCTACAGGTTTTAGTGCTGATTGTATATAGAGGTATCCCCCGCCGCCAATGAGGACGATGGTGACCGCCAATATAATCGTAATAATTAAAACAATTCTTCTGACGATTCGCGCTTCACTTTGATGTTCGAGCATTTTTTGCCGAATTACATGTTTCTTGTCTTCTGTCATCTAATTTCCCCCTCCCTGTAAGCTCGGGTGCTTTATTTATTCTTTTATAAACTTGAACCATGTCGTAATAATTTCAGCATAAGGTAGGAAAAATGTCAATTTTACATTTAATTTGTCGACGGAAATTTGACGATAAAAAAATAAAAGGAACCAGCTTTGTCAGCTGATTCCTCCTGAGTGTTATTCTTCTTCTTCTTCATCTTGGATGAAGGTATTGTATACTTCTTCGATGATGTCCCATTCTTCATCGGTTGTGACAGGTGATAATTCTCCAATTTCACCTTCTTCAGTAGGGATGTAGGAATAGGCGTGGACAACGACCTCCTCATCATCCTCTGCCTCTCCAACCGGGTAGCATAAAACGTATGACTTTTCGAATTCATCAGATTCAAAGGTAAACAGAATTTCAAATAACTCCTCGTCACCGTTTTCATTGATCAGGGTAATATATTGTTCATCATCATAATGGTGTTCGTGCGCCATTTTTTCACCTCATTATTTTTTACTATCCAAATAGCCTTGAAGAATCAAGGCGGCCGCCATTTTATCTATGACTTTCTTCCGCTTTTTCCTGCTGACATCTGCTTCAAGCAGGATGCGTTCTGCTGCCATAGTGGTCAGCCGCTCGTCCCATAAAACGGTTTGAACGGCAAACCGGCGTTCCAGTTCTTCCGCATAATACTGACTTGCCTCCCCGCGCGGTCCGATTGTACCGTTCATATTCTTTGGAAAGCCTACTACTACAGTATTAATTTGATTTTCGTTGATTAATTGGCCTATTTCCTCAAAACCGAACTGCTTTTTTTCTTCATCAATTTTGAGTGTTTTCAGGCCTTGCGCTGTCCACCCAAGTTCATCACTCAGGGCGATTCCAACAGTCTTTGAACCTACATCTAAACCCATTAAACGCATTGATTAACCCTCTCGCTGCTGTTTTAAATACGATTTTACCAGTTCTTCAATGATTTCATCCCGTTCCAGCTTGCGGATGATATTGCGGGCATCGCGATGACGCGGAATGTAGGCTGGGTCTCCAGATAATAGGTAACCGACAATTTGATTAATAGGGTTATACCCTTTTTCCTTTAATGCCTCATACACTTGAAAAAGAACATCATTGACATCATGTTCAAAAGGCTCTTCAGGAAAATTAAATCTCATTGTTTTATCAAATGAGCTCATGAACGTGCACCTCGAATTGGAATTGTTACCTACATTTTACACTACTTTGTCCTTATTACAAAACAGATTTTACCCATTCTTCGACAAAGGAAAGCGCTGAATCCAGTTTTTCTGGGTCCTTGCCGCCTGCCTGAGCCATATCCGGACGGCCGCCGCCGCCGCCGCCGCACTTGGCAGACACTTCTTTAATTAACTTGCCGGCATGGTAACCTTGTTCAATTAAATCCTTTGTAACGGCTGCAATTAAATTCACCTTGCCATCTTGAGCACTTCCCAATACAATCACTGCAGAACCGAGCTTTTGTTTCAGATCGTCAGCCATGTTTCGCAAGTTGTTCATATCCTGAGCCTGAACTTTTGCGGCTAAGACAGTAACTCCATTGATTTCTTTTGCTTTGTTGACCAGGTTTCCTGCCTCAATATTGCCAAGTTTGGCAGAGAGCGATTCATTTTCTCTTTGAAGGTGTTTGATTTCAGCCAGTAAACCATCAATTCGATGTCCCACTTCTTTTGGATTAACCTTCAATTTCTCCGCAGCATCCTTTAACATGCCAACCTGCTCATTTAAAGCTTTGTATGCTGATTCGCCGGTAACAGCCTCAATGCGCCTTGTGCCGGCACCAATTCCACCCTCAGAGATGATTTTAAACACGCCGATAACAGAGGTGTTTGGAACGTGGCAGCCACCGCACAGCTCCAGACTGTAGTCGCCAACCTTAACGACGCGAACGATGTCGCCGTATTTTTCACCGAACAGGGCCATTGCTCCCATTGCTTTTGCTTCAGCAATTGGCTTCTGGCTGATATCCACTTCGATGCTGCTCCAGATTTTTTCGTTGACAATCTTTTCGATTTGCTCCAGTTCTTCTGGTTTAATTTGACCAAAATGCGAGAAGTCAAAGCGAAGACGGTCCGGTTCAACAAGCGACCCTGCCTGATTGACATGCTCCCCTAATACATCCTTTAACGCACGATGCAATAGGTGGGTAGCTGTATGATTCTTAATGATTTTCACACGGTTTTCCGGATCCACCTGGGCAGTTACCTGCTGGTTTGTCTTTAATGTTCCTCTTTGCACTGCTACTTTATGAAGGTTCTGGCCGTTTGGCGCTTTTTGGACATCTTTAACTGAAACGCTTGTCCCATCGCCTTGAATTACACCGCGGTCGGCAATTTGTCCGCCGCTTTCCGCATAAAACGGAGTAATATCAAGAATAAGCTGAACTTCTTCACCGCTTGAAGCCTCATCCATCAGTTCGCCATTTTTAATAATCGCTAAAATTGTAGAGTTCGTGGTCAGTTCATTATACCCAACAAACTTACTTTCTAAAGTAATATCCCTTAATACGCCACCTTGAACCTGCATCGAATTTTCATCGTGACGGGCCGCACGGGCACGTTCCCGCTGGACTTCCATTTCTGCCTCAAAGCCATCGTGGTCAACCTTCATGCCTTCTTCTTCGGCATATTCTTCAGTCAATTCAACCGGGAAACCATACGTATCATAGAGACGGAAAACATCTTCACCAGAGATGATGTCGCTGCCTTTTTCCTTTTCCTTCTTAATAACGCTTGCTAAAATCGCTAAGCCTTCATGAAGGGTTTCATGGAAACGTTCTTCTTCCGTTTTGATGACTTTCTGAATGAATTCAGCCTTATCCTTTACTTCCGGATAGAAATCATGCATGATTTCGCCTACAACCGAAACAAGCTCATACATAAATGGGCGATTGATGTTGATTTGCTTAGCGTACCGGACAGCACGGCGGAGCAAGCGTCTTAGGACATAGCCGCGGCCTTCATTTGATGGCAGCGCTCCGTCACCAATTGCAAAGGCTACGGTTCGGATATGGTCAGCAATCACTTTGAAAGCTTCATCTTGCCCCTTCTCGACCCCGTATTTTACGCCGGAGATTTCTTCTGTCGCCCGAATAATCGGCATAAACAAGTCTGTGTCAAAGTTGGTCGGTACATTTTGCACGACAGAAGCCATCCGCTCAAGGCCCATACCGGTATCAATGTTTTTCTTTGGCAGCGGCGTATATGTACCGTCAGGATTATGGTTAAATTGAGAGAACACAAGGTTCCAAACCTCTAAGTAGCGTTCGTTTTCCCCGCCAGGATACAATTCTGGATCGTTAATATCATTGCCATACTCAGGTCCGCGGTCATAGAAGATTTCCGTATTTGGACCACTTGGGCCTTCGCCGATATCCCAGAAGTTCCCTTCAAGACGGATAATCCGCTCCTCCGGAATGCCGATCGTGTTATGCCAAATTTCATAGGCTTCATGATCTTCAGGATGAATCGTCACAGAAAGAAGTTCTTTTTCAAAACCGATCCATTTTTCGTCCGTTAAAAACTCCCAAGCCCACTCAATGGCTTCTTTCTTGAAATACTCACCGATAGAGAAGTTCCCAAGCATTTCAAAGAAAGTATGGTGGCGGGCGGTTTTGCCGACATTTTCAATATCATTAGTCCGAATCGATTTTTGAGCATTTGTGATTCTTGGATTTTCAGGCACGACACGGCCATCAAAATATTTTTTTAAAGTTGCGACACCGCTGTTAATCCACAACAATGACGGGTCATCATGGGGAACTAGCGATGCGCTTGGCTCAACATGGTGACCTTTTTCCTCATTAAAAAATTGTAAAAACATCGAGCGAATTTGCGAGCCAGTTAAATTTTTCATATTTTATACCTCCTTTATTTAAAAAAAGCACACAAAAAAGCCCTCATCCCAAAACAGGGACGAGAGCATATCTCGCGGTACCACCCTGATTATGGATACAAAAACTTCATCCATCTCTCAAAAGCCTTTAACGCAGGTCTTACGGCAGTGGTTAGCTGCACTCCGGATTAGCGTTCTGTTATCCTTCATCCAGAACCCCTTTCAGCCAAGGGGGCCCCTCTCTTGTGCGCATGATGCGTTACAGATGGTCTATAACATACTTGTTCCTTCTTCATTTTAACCAATATTATCTATGACGAATTATAGCTAGTACTGACTTAGTTTGTCAAATACCTATGGAGATGTTTCATTACTTCGGGCAGCGATAAAGTGATTTTTTGCATGAATGATGCCAACCTTCAGAATCGCTACCACCGGAACCGCTAAAATCAACCCTAAGATCCCGCCGATCTCACCCCCTGCTGTCAGTGCTGCCATGATGACTAAGGGATGCATATGAAGGCTTTTACCCACAATATAGGGCGACAGGATATTACCTTCGAGAAACTGCAATCCAAATACAATAATCAGCGTGATAATGACCAATTTCACCGAAATCGTTGCTGCCACAATTACCGCTGGAACAGCACCGATGATGGGGCCAAAATAGGGGATGACATTTGTCGCTCCTACAATCATTCCTAACAATAAGGGATACTTTAAATCAAACACCCAGAAAAGAAGAGAAGAGACTGTTCCGATAATGACACAAACAAGCAGCTGGCCCCTAATGTATCTGCCAAGTGAATCGTCGACATCCTTTAGAAAAAGGGTTCCTCTTTTCCGCCATTTTTTCGGCGTCATATACCAAACACTTCGTTTAATTAGGGCAAAATCCTTCAGCATATAGAAGGTGATAAAAGGGATAATCAGCAAAAGTGCTGCTGAATTTAACAATTGACCTAAATATCCAACAATAATTGATAAAAGAGAATCAAGTCTTTTCTCAAAGGCATCAATGCCGTGATTAATTCTCGTTTGCAGTCCGTCAGGCCATTCTCTTGTATGGGCTTGGAGAGTACGAATCCAATCTCGATACTGTTCAGCGAAAACAGGTGCACTTTCCGAAAGGTCTTTTATTTGATCTATGACTGCAGGAATCCCCTTATAAAGGGTAAACCCAAGTCCACCAAAAAATATGACATAAATGAGCAGGATAGCAATGCCACGATGAAGTCCCTTTTCATACAGTTTTTCAACTATCGGATGCAGCAAATAGGTGATAAATCCTGAAATGACAAACGGAAGTGCAATAATGATGGCCACTTTTACAACCGGCAACCAGACAAAACGTATTTTTAAAAATACGTAAATGACAATTAATAAAAGGAGAGAAAAACCGATTCGGTAATACCATTTCATACGAATATCCAACGCCCGCGCCCTCCTTTAGTGGTTATTTTTGGAGACTCGGTAAATAAATATTCATTAAAAATCCCCCTCTATGTGAGGGGGATCTAACCATTTAAAATATCGCTCGTTTCACTTTTCTCTGCATTCTTTTCATTTGCCGGCCTGACATCAAATTATTTCTTTGCGCCAAATTATAAGCAGCCATCCCGGCACCAAAAGCAACCATTGTCGTCATCAATTTGTTCATACGTTTCACCTCTTATTTGGATTTAGAGTGTGTAACGACGCAATTCTTCTTCAAACAAATCGTCTAATGAACTCAAGGTTCCGTCTTCCTCGACTTGATGGGTATTGATAATTCCTTTGCCAACAGACAATTCAATAAAACAGTTCCAGCAATAGTATTGATTGATACCGATTTTTCCGATATCCTTGCTCGCACAATTGGGACATTTAAGCATGAAAAGACACCTCACGTTTGATTAACGTCAACGATAATGGCATCTTTTCCAACCGTTAAGGGTTTCTCGGACTGGATTACCTGTTTCCCATCAGTGATATCTGAAAAGAAGCCATCCGTGATTTCGTACCCTACGATTGTTCCCACTTCTTCCTGAAAGTATACATCTTTTAACATTCCGAGCGATTGTCCGCTATTGGAAAGCATCATCATCCCTTCAAGTGAATGCTGATGGTTCAATGTAAACTCAGGAGTTTCTTTCAGCTTTTCCAAGCTAGTAGCATCTTCGATCATGACCCCATCCCAGCCAAAGGAAGAAACCTTCTGAATGTCCAAAAAACAGGATTGTTTGAAGAAAACGCCTTTTTTAATCAATAGGCCATTGACGGTTCCGTTTTTTGAAATGCAAAGATCACAAACCTCGCCGATTTTCGTTCCTCTTTTCGTTTCAAAAACCGGCTGCCCCTTCAATAAGGAAAATGTTCGCAAAGAGTATCCCACCTCCTTCGAACATTCTTAGTTTCCGTTATTTTCGTCAAATCATAAGGTGAAACGTTTTCCAATGTGAGCTGTTTGGAATAAGAAATGTTGTTTAACAAACAATGTAGAAAAGAGGTTAGGAAGAGGTCGAAGAAATGAGAAAAAATCTAATCTTTTTCAGTTTCATTTTTATTATGGTTATTAATATTTTCCCTTCCCGTGCACTTGGGGCGGCAACACATGGACAATATCTTTTGATGACTAGAGAGGAATTTAAGGATTGGTTATTTCAAAATAAATTTACCAGAAATATAAACATCATCCAGCAGCATCATACATGGCTTCCGTCCTACAAGCAGTTTTATGGGAATAATCATTTTAAAATGCTCGAGAGCATGGAAAATTTCCATGTCAAGCAAAGAGGCTGGAAGAATATTGCGCAAAACTTAACAACGTTTCCCGATGGAAAGGTTGCAGTGTCCAGGCCGTTTGACATTGCCCCGGAAGGCTCGATTGGCCCTATCGCTAACACATCCGGAATCATGATTGAAAATGTCGGAAATTTCGATATCGGCCATGATGTGATGACAGCGGAGCAAAAAGAAACGATTGTTTATATCACGGCTGCACTTTCCTTAAGATTCGGACTGACTCCCTCTATTGACAGTATTACCTATCATCATTGGTGGAATGTAAAAACGGGTGAACGAGTGCTAGACAGAGGTCCGGATTACAATGTAAAAACCTGCCCGGGAACAGGTTTTTTCGGGGGTAATTCGACTACCGACGCCGTCAATAATTTTTACCCGCTTGTGTCTCGGAAAATGCAGGAACTATCAAGTAAATGAATGGAAAAAAGCCCCATCAGGGGTCCTTTTTCATTTAGCTGCCAGTTTTCTCCATAAAGTCATACGGCGAAATATTTTCCATCCCAATCATCGGATTGACGGTCATTAATTCTTCCTCAAGAGACAATTTGCTCTGTTCTTTGTCCTTTTGGATCTCGGCTGTTTTCCCCGCAATGTTTTCCTGAAGTTTTTCACAAAGTGTGGTCAATCTTGACATTTCATCCGCCCGCGCAACCCCCATTTGCAGTGCATCGACCTCTCCGCATAATATCAAGGATTGTTTGCTTCTTGTTATCGCCGTATAAATTAAATTCCTTTGCAGCATTCTGTAATAACTTCTAGTTACAGGAAGAATGACTATCGGAAATTCACTTCCCTGCGATTTATGGACCGAACAGCAATAAGCATGGGTGATTTGCGTTAAATCCTGCTTTGTATACTCCACTTCATTGCCTTCAAAGGAAATATAAATCATATCCTGCTTTTCGGTATTTTCCTTTGCATAGATGATGGAGATGATTTCCCCGATATCTCCATTAAACACATTATTCTCAGGCTGGTTGACTAGCTGAAGAACTTTGTCGCCAATCCGGTACTTAACATCCCCAAATTGGATTTCTTTTCTTTTGCCATCCGGGTTTGGGTTAAAGATTTCCTGCAGGAGCAAATTTAATCGGTCAATGCCGGCTGGCCCCCGGTACATTGGGGCTAATACCTGAATATCCTTTGCCGTATAACCCTTATTTTTCGCATTTAATGCGACCTTTTCGACTACTTCTGAGATTTGTGCGGCAGTACATCTGATAAAGGAACGGTCGGCCTGTTTTTGGGTTATGTCAGCCGGCAAATGTCCCTTTTTGATTTCATGCGCCAGTTCAATAATAGAGGAGCCCTCCGCCTGGCGGTAGATATCCGTTAACCGGACTGTCGGGATTCGCTCCGATCTTAGTAAATCCTTTAAAACCTGGCCTGGGCCGACAGAAGGCAACTGGTCTTCGTCACCTACCATGATAACTTGAATGTTTTCCGGCAACGCTTTGAAGAGCTGATTCGCGAGCCAAATATCGAGCATTGAAGTTTCATCGACAATGAGAATTTTTCCTTCTAGCGGGCTCCCCTCATCACGGTCAAAGCCTTCCGTTCCGTTGAAGCCAAGCAGACGGTGAATCGTGACCGCGGGCAGTCCAGTCGATTCACTCATCCGTTTCGCTGCCCTTCCGGTAGGCGCCGCGAGCAGAAACGGAAATGGTTCGTCCTTTTTTTGATAATCCTTTATATCCAAGGAGCAGCCATGGAGTTCTCCGTAAAGCTCGACAATCCCCTTGATAACGGTCGTTTTCCCTGTTCCGGGCCCGCCTGTTAAGATTAGCATCGGTGACATTAACGCTGTTTGGATGGCTTCCCTTTGCGTTGGGGCATACTGGACCCCAAGCCGTTCCTCCAAATCTCCTAATGCCAGCAAAAATTCCGATTCCGGGAATTGGTCCTGATATTCTGTTTGCTGCAGGATTCGTTTAATACTGGTGACAAGTCCTTTTTCCGCAAAGTATAAGGAAGGCAGGTAAACTCGTTTCTCTTCGCCAATAATTTTACCTTCCTTTTCAAGCCCGATAATTTCGTTTGAGATAGCCAGAAAATCAATTACGTCGCGTTGGTTCTCTTCTAGAAGGGCTTTTACCTGTTCAAGTAGTGCTTGAGCTTGCATATAGACATGCCCTGTCTGCATGCATTCGTTTTCCAATGTATAGAGACATCCTGCCTTAATTCGGTCAGGATGGCTGCCTGATATGCCAAGCTGGTAACCCAGCTCATCAGCCCGGCCAAAACCAATTCCCTCGACATCCTCAACCAGTTGGTAAGGGTTCTCTTGGATAATCTCAAGTGTCTTTTCTTTATAAGTTTGGTAAATCCGCATCGACAGCTGGGGGCCGAAACCATACTGGTTTAACGCGACCATCACCTGTTCGAGACCTTGATGTTCCATTAACGTGTCATAAAGCTGCTTTGCTTTATCAGGAGGGAGTTTCGGTATGGTATCAAGGAGGGAGGGCTGATTGAGAATTTTCGAAATCGCATCCTCACCCAAGGTTTCCACAATATTTTCCGCCGTTTTCTTGCCGATTCCTTTGAACATTTCGCCGGATAAATAAGCTATGACACCCTGCTTGGATTGAGGCATTTCCTTACGAAAATGGTTCGCATGAAATTGAGTGCCAAAGCGGGGATGGTCCTTAAATTCTCCGTAAAAAATATACGTTTCCTGTTCGTGCACTTTGGGAAAATAGCCAGTAATGACAGCTTCTTTGTCTTCATACTGTTGATTGGTCTCATCTACCCGGATTCGAATTACAGTATAGAGGTTTTGTTCATTGTGAAAAATCGTCACAATTGGCCGGCCTTTAATAAACTTCCCCTGCCCGCTGAACAAATCAAGCGATTCCTGCTTTTCCACCATAGCTGCTCCCTCCTTCCTCGTGAAAATTAATGGATTACTGGTTCATTTCTAATATCTTTTTGGCATTTCCGGACAATAAATGGTCCGGCTGGATTTCTAAGGCTTTTTCGAACATCTCCAGCGCTTGCTGGCCTTGCTCTTGGAATGCATAAGAAACGCCCAGGTTATAATAGGCATCCGAATGGTTTGGATCGAGTTCAACGCATTTTTTAAATTGGCTGATGGCTTCGTTAATCAGTTCTAGGTTCGCCAAAGCTAACCCGTATTGAAAACGGGCCTCTGCATCATTTTCATTTATTTCGACACTTCTTTGGAAGTAGGGCAATGCAAATTTGCTCTGGTCAAGATTGACTAATGAAAGCCCCAGCATAAAATAGTTGTCGCTTGTTTCCAGTCCTTTTCTCATCGCCATTTCAAACATGTTTTTGGCCTCTTGGAAACGGTCATTGCTGAAATATAGATTGCCTGCGCTGTAATAGGCTGCACCTGCATTTTCGTCAAGTTCAATTGCCTTTTGGAAAAATTTTAGCGCTTTTTCGGCTTCACCTACAACGCTGAGGACGTTGCCAAAATTAATATAGCCAACTGGGTCAGACGGATTTTCCTGTATAGCCTCATTGAAAACCTTCACAGCCATTTCCCAGTTGCCTTCCTGCATATATTGAACACCTATTTGGTTTTTGTCCATGTTTTTCAACTCCGTTCTACATGGAAGTATACCATATTTCGATTGAATGTTGAGAGTGGAATAGGGTGCTGCTGCGTGGTTTAGGGTTATTCGCCGAATGTTGGTAGATATTCGCCGGTTTGTTCCAATTATTCGCTGAAATCTTTGAGTTATTCGCCGAAACGGGGCTGTTATTCGCCGAATTCACAATGTTATTCGCCAAACCAAATTTCATCACAAAAAACCCCGACTCCAAAACTGGAATCAGGGTCCTTAAACTTAGCCAACATATGTCAAACGTTCACCATTTTTATAAACTTCATCTATCGTTCCACCGCCAAGACACTCGTCACCGTCATAAAAAACGGCGGCTTGACCAGGTGTGACAGCACGAATCGGTTCTGTAAAAATAACTTCAACCTTACCACCATCTAATAGACTAACTTTAACCTTGTGATCTTCCTGGCGGTAACGGAATTTGGCAGTACAATCAAATTCCACAGGTTTTTCCCGGTCAGAAACCCAGCTAACATCCGTCGCAATAATCGAATCGGAATAGAGCTTTTCATTATGGAAACCTTGCCCGACATATAAAACATTCCGTTTTAAGTCCTTGCCAATGGCAAACCAAGGCTCACCCGATCCACCAATGCCGAGCCCATGACGCTGACCAATGGTATGATACATCAGGCCTTCGTGTTTGCCTTTGACTTCGCCGTCGAACGTTTCCATGTTGCCGGGCTGAGCAGGCAGGTATTGACCTAAAAATTCCTTAAAATTCCTTTCTCCGATAAAGCATATACCAGTCGAGTCCTTTTTCGCCGCCGTAGCAAGACCGGCTTCCATCGCAATTTCCCGCACCTTCGCTTTTTCAAGATTGCCGATTGGGAACATGACTTTGCTGATTTGCTCTTGCGACAATTGATTTAGGAAATAGGTTTGATCCTTATTTTCATCAAGGCCTCGCAGCATTTTATATTCACCGTCGCGATATTCAACGCGGGCATAGTGACCAGTCGCGAGATAGTCTGCACCTAAATTCATCGCATGCTCTAAAAAGGCTTTAAACTTAATTTCCTTATTGCACATGACATCGGGGTTTGGTGTGCGGCCCGCTCGATACTCAGCAAGGAAATAGGTGAATACCTTGTCCCAATACTGCTTTTCAAAATTAACCGCATAATACGGGATGCCGATTTGGTTGCAGACACGAATCACATCGTTATAATCCTCCGTTGCCGTACAAACACCGTTTTCGTCGGTGTCATCCCAGTTTTTCATAAAAATGCCAATCACATCATAGCCCTGCTGCTTTAACAACAGTGCCGCAACAGACGAATCAACACCTCCGGACATACCGACAACAACTCGGGTATCTTTTGGGTCTTTTCTTTCCATCTAAAAATTCACCTCTCTTTACACACAAAATAATCTTGCATTTATTTTCTAAGCCGCGATACAACCTTCGCTGTTTCTTCCGCCGCTTTTAGGATTTCTTCGGTCGTCGTGGTAAAGCCAAAACTAAAACGGATTGCATTCGTTAACCGCTCTGAGCCTTTGCCGAACATCGCCACAAGGACATGCGATGGTTCAATTGATCCGGCCGTGCAGGCAGAACCACTTGAAACAGCAATTCCCGCCAAGTCTAAATTGACTAGCATGGCTTCCACGTTAGTTCCCGGAAAGCTTAAGTTTAATACATGCGGCAAGGAATTTTCAAGCAATCCGTTTACAGTGAACTCAATCCCTGATTCTTGAAGCTTGTTCAGTAAAAGCTGCTTATACTTTGTAAACTGTTCTCTTTTCGCAGACCGTTCCTCCATTGCAATCAGAACCGCTTCATGGAACCCGGCAATTGATGCGACATTTTCTGTTCCAGCGCGCCGTTTTCTCTCCTGCTCGCCGCCAAATAAACGTGGTGAAATTTTCACATTTGACCTTACATAAAGAAAACCAATCCCTTTTGGTCCATTTATTTTATGAGCAGAAACCGATAGCAAATCAATATAGCTTTCGTCGACATTTATTTTTTCCATCCCATAGGCCTGGACAGCATCTGTATGAAATTTTGCCTGATGATCCTTCAAAAGCCGGCCAATTTCCGCAATCGGCTGGATTGTGCCAACCTCGTTGTTTCCATACATGACGGAAACTAATATGGTATCGTCCCTTAAGGCCTCCTGAAGATCGGAAATGGAAATCCTGCCTGTTTCATCAACTGGCAAATAGGTGACCACAAAGCCCATTTTTTCAAGCTTCTGACAGGCATGAAGCACCGCATGATGTTCTACCTGGGTAGTGATAATATGCTTTCCTAGATGCTGATAGCTTTCCGCAACGCCAAATAATGCCATATTGTCCGCTTCAGTACCGCCGCTAGTAAAAATAATCTCGTTTTCCTTTGCCCCAATGCTCCCCGCGAGTGCTGCCCGCGCCACATCAATATAGTGTCGCGCTTCCCTGCCAAAAGCATGGATGCTAGATGGATTTCCAAAAACAGATTTCATCGTCTCATGCATTTTTTCAATCACTTTTGGATGCATAGGAGAGGTCGCGGCATGGTCGAGATAAATTCGTTCCATTCTGACACCTCAAATCAACATATTTCTCTATTATTAGCTTCGTCATTAAATATAAAACATATAACCTTCCATTTCGCCATCTTCACTGTGGCTTGCTAGGTCTTCAAGGGTCGTGTTGTCCAATACACCCTTAATCGCGTCGCGGATCCGAATCCACAACTCTCGTTTGGCCGGTTCTTCGTCTTCTATTCCTTCAACCGGTGTAATCGGGCCCTCAAGCACACGAATCACATCCCCGGCAGTAATTTTGGAAGGCACATCTGTTAAAATGTAACCGCCGTAGGCACCTCTGATACTTTTCACCAGCCCGGCATTACGTAACGGTGCAATCAATTGCTCCAAATAATGCTCAGATAGGTCATTCGCTTGGGCTATTGTTTTTAAAGAAGTTGGCCCTTCTCCATAATTTTTTGCTAATTCAATCATAATTGTAAGGCCGTAGCGGCCCTTTGTAGATATTTTCATAAAATAACACCTCTATTTTTTTTAGAATCTATATTCAAAAAAATCCGTAGTATTTTGGTAGGCATTAGAATTATAACATATTCTTCTTTAATATGCTTTTCCACGAGGAAATGGTATTGTTAAGATATAGCAAAATATTTATTGGAGAGATTACTATGCAGCAAAAACCGTTGGCATTTCGAATGCGGCCGCGAACAATTGAAGAAGTTGCCGGCCAGCAGCATCTTGTCGGTGAGGGCAAGATCATTGCTAGAATGGTAAAAGCCAAGCAGCTGACCTCAATGATTCTGTATGGTCCTCCGGGGATAGGCAAAACCTCGATCGCAAGCGCCATTGCCGGCAGTACCAAATATGCCTTTCGAACGTTAAACGCCGTTACAAATAATAAAAAAGATATGGAAATTGTCGCTGCCGAGGCGAAAATGTCCGGAAAAGTAATCCTGCTGCTGGACGAGGTCCACCGGTTAGATAAGGCCAAGCAGGATTTCCTATTGCCCTATTTGGAAAACGGAATGATTGTATTGATTGGAGCAACAACCAGCAACCCTTATCATGCCATTAACCCGGCCATCCGCAGCCGCTGTCAAATTTTTGAACTAAAGCCATTAACACCCGATGAAGTTACGCAAACCTTAGTTCGGGCATTAGAGGATGAGGAACGAGGTTACGGCAGATTAAAAGTTGATATAACCGAGGAGGCACTTCAGCATTTTGCCCAAGGCTCAGGAGGAGATGTCCGGAGCTCTTTAAACGCCTTGGAATTAGCCATACTTTCGTCAGATCCAGATGAAAATGACATTATCCATATCGATGTGCAAACAGCTGAAGAATGCCTGCAGAAGAAAAGCATTGCCGCGGATAAAGACGGGGACGCCCATTACGATGTATTGTCAGGCTTCCAAAAATCAATCCGCGGCAGTGACGTAAACGCCGCCCTGCATTATCTTGGCCGATTAATTGAAGCCGGGGACTTAGTAAGCATCAGCCGCCGATTAATTGTGATTGCGTATGAGGATATTGGACTCGCCAACCCGCAGGCGGGAGCACGGACATTGGCGGCTATTGAAACGGCCGAAAGACTCGGCTTTCCTGAAGCCAGAATTCCACTTGCTAATGCGGTGATTGAATTATGCCTGTCGCCCAAATCCAATTCTGCTATTCTGGCGATTGATGCGGCCCTTTCCGATATACAAAAAGGAATATCCGGCGATGTCCCGGACCATTTAAAGGACGCCCATTACAGAGGAGCAAAAGAGCTTGGCAGAGGCATTGGCTACAAGTATCCGCATGACTATGAGAACGGGTGGGTACCGCAGCAATATCTGCCGGACCGGATCAAGAACAAACAATACTATCAGCCGAAAAAGACAGGAAAATTCGAACAGGCACTTGCATCTGTCTATGAAAAGCTTACACGAAAAAGTTAAATATGTATAAAAAAATGACGTGTACCCATTCACACGTCATTTTTTTATAAAATTATAATCAGCTGTTTTTAACCGAAAATTCTTCGCCAATCTGCTTTAATCTCAATTCAACGTCTTCTTCCGTTAACTCATGTTCCTTCACATACAAGTTCCTTGGGTGCACTCGGCATTCATGTGTGCAGCCCCTTAGGTATTTGTACTCACTTTCCTCTGAGCAAATAATTTGTTTATTGCATTCCGGGTTTGCACAATTTACATATCGTTCACAAGGTTCACCCGTGAAATAATCTTTTCCGACGATAACATGTTCAACACGGTTAACTGGTACACTGATCCTTCCGTCAAATACATAGCATTGTCCGTCCCACAGCTGTCCTTGCACTTCAGGGTCCTTCCCGTAGGTCACGATACCGCCATGTAGTTGCCCAACATCTTGAAAGCCTTCTTTTACAAGCCAGCCTGAAAACTTCTCGCAGCGAATTCCGCCTGTACAATAGGTCAAGATTTTTTTCCCTTCAAACTGCTGTTTATTTTCCCGAATCCAGTCCGGAAGCTCGCGAAAGGCTGTTATGTCGGGTCGAACTGCTCCTCTAAAATGACCTAATTCAAATTCATAGTCATTTCTGGCATCAATGACAACTGTCTCCGGATCCTGCATTGCCTCATAGAATTCTTTCGGACTCAAATGTTTACCGGTCGTTTCATTAGGATTGATATCGTCTTCTAAGCGAAGGGTGACAAGCTCCGGCCGATGGCGGACATGCATCTTTTTGAAGGCATGTTCATCCTCTTCATCAATTTTAAAAACCATATCAGCGAAACGTTCGTCTTGATGCATGATTTCCATATACTTTTCAGTCTGCTCGACCGTTCCCGATACCGTACCATTAATCCCTTCGGCAGCCACTAAAATTCGTCCTTTAAGTCCTAGTTCCTTACAGAACTGCAAATGCAGAGCGGCAAATTCCTCCGGATTCTCAATTGGTACATACATATAATATAGTAATACTCTATATGGTTTATTTTCTGTCATTTGTTACTGCCCCTATCTATGTTAGTAAATTCTCCCTTGCCTGATCCACTTGGTGGCAACCCATTTTTCACCTTCGGATACCGGCACACTGGTGTGTAAGGATAGTCGATCTACTTGTCCCTTACTATTCCCATAATGAAAGTAAACAGCTGTTCCTTTCTTCGGAACAATCGATACCCCTAGCTTTGAGAATACGGTTTCTCCTCCTGAAGCGACATCATTTAAATAGATTAAAAAGGTGCCGATCCGCTGTCCCCCTTTATCTTCTATAACCTGGTTTGCCGGGAAATAATCGAAGTGGGGTTTATATTCCTCGCCTATTTTATAGTTCAAAACCTGCAGCCCTTCACCATTTTCAATCGGATAGCCGGTTAATTCTGCAATTCTTTTCTCAATTGTGGAGACGTGTCCATTTTCATTGATTGTAAAATACATTCCTTTGCTCGTTCTGCCAGAAGCTGCACGGTTCTCCCCAGTGTTTTTATCAATAACATGAGAAGGCTGTAATCTGTCTCTTGAAAGGCTGATCAGTTTGTCACATTCTTCGTCGCTTAACACATTATCTAAATGCAGAATAAATGGATGCTCGACTCTAGAAAGCACCTTAATTTCCCGGTCCCCTGCATATGGTTTATTGCCCTTTTGGCCGATTTCAGGAATTTCATAATAATAAGGGCTTTGCTTATCAGCTGTTACAATCGATTGGTTTCCACTAATACGCAATAAAGTCCTTAAGGCAAATGTTTCATCGAATCCCTTTTTAATCATCGCATCGACGATTTTCTCCGGGCTTGCACCACTATTTAATGTCTGTATGATCCAATCTTTAAATTCGCTGGAGATATGCTTGATTTTTTCCACTCTATATTTCTCCTTTTAGAACGAATACCAAACAATTATCTCTTAACAACAAGAAAATTACCAGCGATGGATATCCTTGTCCCCGTTTGCATTATCCTATTAGGTTAGAGAAATAGCCCGTAAAACCAAGCGGGCTTGCCACATGGAGTGAGTCAGGGTTTAACATACTCATATTTCAATTCATCTTCTTTTGCATTATAATCAACATGTAAATCATGCCCATCGAAATACCAGACATCTCCGTCTTCGACAAAGAAAAGGATCCCATCCAGATCAGTACTGGCTGCTATTTTTAAAGGCTCCTCTTGAGTAAACGCCAAAGAATACCCCTTTTGAATAGGACTATTTCCATAAACTTGCGTATAAAATCGCAGTTTATCTCCCTTCTTAAGGCCAATATCTTCTTTGAACCATTTTAATGCCTGATTGCTGATTTTAATTTCCATAAATAAGTCCTCCAGATAATTTTTTACTAAATAGTTTGCCCAGATCATTTCACTATAATTGGAAAAAAGAAGCTGTCTCAACAGCTAGGATGAGACAGCCCTTTTTCATCTGATTATGCAGCAACATCCCGTTTTTTGAACACAAAGAATGCCAAGAATTGAAAAATAACAAAGTAAATAACCAGAATAAAGATTGAAAAATTCATCGTCATCCCCTCGACCATCGGGGTTCCTTCAAAGTACTGCATTAAATTCGTATTAGCAAATAGAATATATTTCGCCCAGGAAAACTTAAGCGACAGCAGCGCGGTAAATTGTGCTCCAGTAAATAATAAGAAAATAGATAAACCGATGGCAAGTGAACTGTTTCGGAAAACAGAAGAAATCATGAACGCCATCGTCGCAAGCATAATCATATCAATGGAGCTTAAACCATAATAGATTAATAAATGGACCACGATATTTTGCTCGGTAACCGTACCGTTATGGTAGTTTAAATATGGAGCGGCATGCTCGGGCATTCCGAATAACAGTGCGCCAAGCGCCGTCGAAAACACAAATAAAATTGCCAGCATGGTCAGCGCAAACAATAGAACAGTCAGATATTTTGATATTAATATTTTGCTTCGATTGATTGGCCGAATCAACAGCAGTTTAATGGTACCCCAATTAAACTCACTCGCTACAATTCCGGCGGAAATAATAATCGTAAACAATCCAGCCAGCGTGATGAGTTCAGATGCTTGTTTGACAAATGACCAAACATTAAATTTTTCCTTTGCCGGAAGATTATATTTAATTCGATAGTCATTGATGGCGATTTCCTCTTTGAAAAAATCCTTTTCTATTTTCGTCCTGCTCTGTTCCATCTGCTTCTTTAAGGCATCGTTTTCTTCCTGCAACGTTTGCTGCCAATTCTTATCCGGACCAGCATTAGAGCCATTTTCTTGGTATTTAAAAAAGGCGCCGACGATGCAGGTTATGACAATCAACAGCGCAATCATGACATAGGTGCCGGGACGCCGAAAAATTTTCATCCATTCATTTTTTATTAAGTTAAACATGGGCTTCCGCCTCCTTTTCTTTCGTTACCTCAAGGAAGCGGTCCTCTAAAGTTTTCGCTGTTTCCTTTATGCCAAAAATTTTGATTTCTTCTTGGACGAGGATTTTAACCAGATTGGGGACATCTTCTTTTGAAAGACTGACAGATATTCCGTTTCGTGACAGATTTGCCTCTGCATCTGGGAAGTTAGCGTGTACGATTGATAGAGCCGTTTCGCTCGGAATTACTTCCAATTCATGGACCGTTTCATTGCCTTGAATGAATTCCTTCACCTGCTGAACATCTATCAATTGCCCATTTTGAATAATGCCGATTCGGTCACACATCATTTCCATTTCGGACAAGAGGTGGCTGGAAACGATGACCGCCATGTTTTTCTCACGGGCCAACAGCCGGACATAATCACGAATTTCTCTTATTCCTGCCGGATCAAGGCCATTTGTCGGTTCATCAAGAATCAATACATCTGGGTCATGTAATAGACATTGTGCAAGGCCCAATCTTTGGCGCATCCCAAGAGAATAGGTTTTCACCTTGTCATGGATTCGGTCCGACAGCCCGACCAATTCCACTACTTCAGCAATTTTCTCTTTCGTAATTCCCTTTGACATTCTTGCATAATGAATCAGATTTTGATAGCCAGACAAAAACTTGTACATTTCTGGATTTTCGACGATGGCCCCAACATGGCGGACGGCGTCTTCAAATTGTGTTTTAATGCTGGAACCGCCAATAATGATGTCCCCGGAAGTAATTCCCATTAAGCCGACAATCATCCTAATAGTCGTCGTTTTCCCGGCACCATTCGGACCCAAAAAACCAAAAACCTCGCCTTTATATACCTGAAAGCTGATATCGTCAATAATCGTTCTGCCTTTAATCACTTTCGTTACATTTTTTAATTCTACGATTGATTCCAAAAATTTTCTCCCCTCTCTTCGAGTGCCCCTACATTTTAACCCATCAGTTAAAATTTTCCTACTAATTCACTAATGATCTTAACTTAATTTTAGGAGGGAATTAAGCGGCTGAAGGTGGAAAGAAACTAGGGCTGGAGACTGAGAATGATTAAAAGATCGAAAAAAACGGAAGGACAACAATAGCCAGGCAAAGGAAAAAAACGGCTATCGCCCCCAATCTTTGTTTATCCTTCCACAAGGTGATGCCAAAACCAAGGGAATAAAAGATAATAACAAACAACACAACGATTGATAGGATTCTCACGTTATTTCTCCACCTTTAAGTTTTTCTTTGGACTTTTACCGAAATCTATTATTTCAACTTCGGGGTATACGGATATTTCTGCTTTTAAATACGATTTCGTCCAATTGAATTTTTCAAATTCCTGATTGGTTCCAAAATATTTCCGAGCGTAAAAAGACAACGGATATGGGGCACCTTTTAATTCTTTTTGTGTTTTTTTCAAAAACTTCTCAAGTTCCGTTTTAAAATGGCTGGCGATTTGCTTTTTTAAGACTTCTTGATTTTTCCTTTTAGCAAAGTCAATCCTCGAGGGATTTGACATAATTTCAAATTTTAAGGGTATGCTGATAAAAATCTTTGGACGAGACCCCTTTAGGTCCATTTTGACTTGATTGTTTTCTTTTTTTATCACTCTAACGGCAAATGATTTTCGTTTGCCTGGAAAGGGATTAGGTATATCAAGAAAAAAATCACTCATGTTTGTTGTATCATCAAGAATATTGACCATACTTGTTTCCTGACCGGTTAACTTTCCAATCATTACTCCGTTTCTAAACACTGCCGAACCGATAAATTGAGTATCATCGAACTCCCCGGATGCATTCAGCTGCCCGGCAAAATATTCATCTTCCCCTTTAAATTTAGGATGCTTTTCCCTAACAGCTGATGTGTTCATCGCTAAAAAAAGGTCGGCTCCTCGATCTGTTGTCTTAAAAAAGCGGAAAAGAGTCGAATCGGGGATCAGACCATTTTCTATACCATGGTCAATCATGTATTGAAAGTACTTATGCGGCCTGGTCTCCATTTTTGGTTTATTTTTCAAAAAATACTCAGCGGCTTTTTCTTTTGAAACTGCCAAATAGGCGTTCATGCGAATTTCTTTATCAAAGACCACGTCATTAATGATATTATAAAATTTTGGATCTTTCGCAAATTCCTCGGAAACCACGATAATCTTTAATAAATCATAACTAATAATTCGCGAGACAACCGAATTTGCCGTCACTTTTGCGGCAATGATATCATTGGCATCAAAGGAAACAATCTCTCTGGGCTTTTCCGTTGAACCGCCGCCTCCTTGCTGACTCCCTACTTCCGGGTTAGCAAGCAGCATTGTCACTTTGATTTTCCCTTTATGGTGAGAACGGTCAAGGCCAAGTCCAATCACATAGGATCTATCCTCCATTTCCTCACGATCCCAGCAGCCTGTTAAGGAAAAAACAATCACGACTATCAACAAAAATTTACATACTGTTTTTGTTTTTTGCATGTTTAAATTCTCCTTTTAACAAGGCAGACAGCCATAATAGCAGGGCAATGGCAGAAAACACGGGACCGGATATCGTCCCAATCAACGGTTTTAGTTCCAGCGCCACCTCAATTGGATTGTTTGGAATATTACCAATCAATAAATAAAGGGTTGCAAGCAGTGGAATCAAGTATTCAAAGTCCTTGATTTTGAAAATATGGCCGAACATCAGGGCAATTATATACAAAAAAGCGGCGAAGCGGATAAAGACTCCCATAACCCAGATAACAAAAAAGAATATTTCGATATTAGGAATATAACCTCCCAGTGAAATATAGCGAATTGTCGTATGAAATGGATAACCCATTCCTCCTAAAGATTGATCCATTAAACAAATGAAAAATAGCGTTGCAACACTTGTTTGAATGCTGACACAAAAATAAGCAATCCAAGTGCCTTTTCGAAATTCATTATTTGTCTTTAAGTAAGGAACGAGCATGGTAAGCATAAAAAATTCAGCAAACATCGAAATTCTTTGCGAGCTATGCTCTAAAATAGCAAGTTTTCCCGCCCCCCAAATTGGCAGCATGGCCTGAATATTACTATCTTGAGTACTTAATAATAACGCAACAATGAAAGTGAGAATGACATAAAAAATAATCAAATAAGAAACCGAACCGATATGCTGAATTCCTTTCTTCGCTCCGTAAGCACAAATTGATATTAAAATGGCATAAAGGACCAACAAGGGTGTCGTATTAAAATAAAATGCCCGTATGATATTGGTATAATCTCGAGAATCAAACGAAATGGCAAATGAGCTGAGGACAAAAACAACAAGGCAAACAAAAAATCCTAAATAGCGGCCAAGTAATTTTTGAATCACATAAAACAAGTTTTCCCCCTGAAATAAAGACATTGTTTTAATCAACAAAAAGAGCGGGATGAAGAAGAATACAGCCGATAAAAGTGGAATCATCCAAGCTGCATTTTGGACCATATTATATAAACCGGCTGGTGTTTCTTCAGTCGCTTTTAAACCGACCATCAAAATCGCGATTGATACATACTCTCGAATACCAAGTTTTCCCGGCTGCTGTTTCATGCTAATCTTAATCCCTTCTTTGTTTAACCATATCTTTCGGCTTTAGATAACCCGGGCGTAACCTTTGCTTCATAGGTACTGGACGGATGATTAAGTCCCTTCCCGAAGAGAAATGCGGGGTCATCGGTGCAAAGTAAGGGACACCGAATGACTTTATTGAAACTAAATAAAAGAGACCCAAAACTATTAATGCCCCCATACCATAAATCCCCATAAAGCCTGCGGCAAAAATAAACAAAAAGCGGCTTAAACGAATCGCAAAATTCATACTGGTATCGCTGATAATAAAGGAACTTAACCCGCTCAAGGCGATGACGATGATGACAATTGGACTGATGATGTTGGCTTGAACGGCTGCCTGGCCCAAAATCAAAGCACCGACAATCCCAATCGTTGGCCCAATCGGAGAGGGCACCCGTAGCCCCGCTTCCCGAATCAGTTCAAAGGCCAGTTCCATCATAAGAATTTCAATGATGGAAGGGAAAGGGACTCGTTCTCTTGTACCCGCCATAGCCATCAACAAATCGGGCGGAATCATCCCGACATGATAGTTTGTTATCGCTATATAAAAGGACGAGGAAAAAATTGAGATAAATAATGCCATAAATCGCAAAAGCCGAATGAAATTACCATACGGTGTCCGCAGGTAATGGTCTTCCGGTGAATGGAACAGGGCCCAAAAAGTTGCCGGGAGAACAAGGCAGTTAGGCGAGTTGGACATTAACAAAACAATGTGTCCTTCTTCTATAAAAGATACTGCCCGGTCTGGGCGTTCCGTGTTTAAAATGGTCGGAAACAACGATCTTGGCCGTTCCTCAAGGTACTGCTCCAATACGCTTAAATCGATAATACTGTCAGTATTCAAAGATTCAAGCTTATCCTTTATCGTCTTCAGCAATTCATCATTCACTAGGTCTTGTTCATAAACGATCAGAACATCATTCCTGGAACGTTTAGAAACAACGTGAGCCTCAATAATCAAGTTTTCATTTTTAATCTTTTTCCGGATTAACGAAATATTATCAACCAGCTTTTCGTTAAAGGCTTCCTTCGCCCCTCTGACAATCACTTCGTTATCCGATTTTTCAATGCTGCGTCCCTGGACTTCCGTTGTTTCAAATAAATAGCATTGAGCATCACCATCTATAAATAGCGCGGTAATACCGCAGGTGACGGTTTCCGTAATATCTCCTATTTGAGTGCTTATTCTCTCAATTGGGAAGGTAACAATATCTTGAATGTCGCTTATTGGCTCCTCGTTTTCAAAAAGAGGCCTGAAAATATTTTTCCATATTTGTTCATTGTCCACCATGGTACAGATGTACAGTACAAATGCTCGGCGATTAAGAGCACGGATAGTGAACTCATGAATCTTGACATCAAAGTTTTTAGGTATGGAAAAAATGGACTTAAAAGTTTCTAAATTTTGTTCATAATGACTGCTTATATCCTGTTCTTTTAAATGAATTCTTTGTTGGTTTGATTGTTCGTAAAATTGAGATTCCGTTTTAAACAAATTGCGAAGCGGCTTTAAAAAGCTTTTTTTCATCATAAACCACCCCACCCAATTTTTTATAGCTTTCCAATTTTAGGGGTATTTATGATTTTTCAGCAAAAAAAAGCCCTAAGCATTTATTGCTTAGAGCCTGGTAAACTATTTCTCATCTGCTACTCGCATAATTTTGATATCTTTTAGTAATTGGCTGACCACATAGCTTGCCATTATTAACCCGCATGCAGATGGCACGAATGCATTAGAAGATGGCGGCATTTTCGCCTTCCGAATCTCGGCTTTTTCGTTTCCAACAACTTTTCTAACATCCTCACGAATAACAATCGGGCTTTCATCTGAGAAGACAACCGGAATGCCTTTGTGAATTCGTTCTTTACGCAATTTTGTTCTAATTACCTTAGCAATCGGGTCTGTATGCGTCTTTGAAATATCCGCAATTTTGAAGCGGGTGGGATCCATTTTATTGGCTGCACCCATACTCGATATAATAGGGATATTTCGCTTTAAACATTCTTTCATCAAATGGATTTTATACATGATTGTATCTGAAGCATCAACAACAAAATCTAACTTGTGGCCGAAAATTTCTTCATATGTTTCCTCTGTATAAAACATCTTTAGGGAAATAACTTCACAATCGGGATTAATATCCTTAATCCGCTCCTCCATAATTTCAACCTTAGGTCTGCCTACAGTGGACAGCAAGGCAATTAATTGGCGGTTAACATTAGTAATGTCAACATCGTCTTTATCTATCAACACTAGACGGCCGACTCCAGAACGGGCAAGCGCCTCCGCGGCAAAAGAACCGACGCCGCCAATCCCTAATACGGCAACCGTGCTGTTTTTCATTATATCAAGGCCTTCTTTACCAATTGCAAGCTCATTACGAGAAAATTGATGCAGCATAGTGTTCACTCCAAAAATTGAATTCGATTTATTTTATTATTTTTTCACCTTAAAAAATATATCATACTTTCCTGAAAACAGAAGCACCTAGAATGATTTTTTTATCTTTTGGATAATATCTTGATAATCCTCATAGGTGTCTGCATCTAAAATGGTCCCTTCATCGTCTATGGGAATTTGGAAATGTTTATCGGCAAACTTAAATATAGCCTTTGCCCCTTGATCTCCAGTTATTTCACCAACATATGAAAACAGCTGTGAAGATATAAAAACTGGATGTCCTGGAATACTGTTGTAGATTGGCTGAATAATGTACTTTGATTGAATTGCGTTCGTTTCCAAGATTGTCTGGATCATTTGTTGTATGGTTGACTTCTTAAGTAAAGGCTGATCGCCCAGAAAGACCATTAGACCGCATGTTTCATCATTGCATTGCTGAACAGCTGTTTTTATTGAACTGCTTAAACCTTCATGAAAATTAATATTGCTAACCCATTCAAAACGCTGATCAGGAATATGTATGGCATCTTTAATTTTATTTTCATTGTGTCCGATTATTGCCATCACATTTTCAAAAGGGAACGATAAAACATTCCTTAGCACCAGTTCAAGCATGGGAATCCCTTGGATAGGCAGCAAAGGTTTAAAATCCTCCATCCTTGAGGAGTTGCCTGCCGCTAACACAACAGCTGTAATGGGAATCAAATGGACCATATTTAATCCCCCATCTGCTCATTCATTGCTAATTTCATGGCATATTGGTAAACCGTTTGAAACGGTACCTTGTGCTCCCTTGCTGCTCTTGCAACATCCTCATATTCCGGAGCTTGGTGGAGGATTTTATTCCCTTTGCAGGCCTGCTTCACCTTAATTTGCCCATAGGGAGTTTCAACCTCAATAAATTTTCTGTCAAGAATATTGCGGCTCCACATGCTTCTTCGGACCCCTAAGGTAGTAGTCTCTTCCAATAAAATTTGTTCACAGCGGTCTGCCTGGTTTAAGGAAACCAAAACGGTTACAAGGGTGCCTGGCCGATTTTTCTTCATGTAAACAGGGGTATAAAAAACATCAAGAGCTCCTGCAGCCAGCAGACATTCCATAGCAAATCCGAGAGCTTCTCCAGTCATATCATCAAGCTGGGCTTCAAGTATAAAAATAGATTCCCTATCCTGATTTGTTTCAGACTCAGGAGGTGTCTGAATGGCCGACGGCGAAGTGAGCAATGCTCGAAGGACATTTGGATGGTCTTTTTCGCTGGCTCCATACCCCACCTTGTCAACAATAAGACCGCCAATAGGCATAAATTTCTTTACAAGCGCCCGTAAGATCGCTGCCCCTGTTGGTGTGGTCAATTCTCCTTGGACGTTTAGGGCTGCAAGCGGAATCCCTTTTAACAGCTCAAGCGTGGTTGGAGCCGGTATCGGGTAAAATCCTTGCGCCGTCATCTTGTGGCCAAAACCTGCTGGAACGGGTGATGCATATATTTCTTCGATCTTGAGGCTTTCAAGCGCCAGGCAAACGCCAATGATTTCGATAATTGAAGAACGCTCAAAATGAAATTCATTGGGGTCAATTCCTTGTATTTTCCCTTTAGCAGTAGCGATTTCATGAAAAATTGCCATACTGTGCTTTTTAACTTTATCGGGTAGGTCACTTTCTTCCATCATCCGTAAAATCTTGTTTCCACTAAGTGTATTACAGTCTGCTGTTGTGGATAAGATTTCTAGTTTTTTTGCAGCAATACCTTGTTTCATAACATTATGTACTTCAATCCCGAAAGACTCTATTGGTAATTTTCTTAAATGGTCAATTATGTAAGAAATGTCTGCTCCCAAATCAATAAGAGCAGCCAAAGCCATGTCCCCGGCAATGCCAAATGTGCAATCAATATAGAGCGTCTTCATGGTTGATCCCTCCTATCCTATTTTTCCAAGCTTTTGGGCTCATATAACCTTTCTACGCTACCGAGCTGATGCATATTCCATGTGATGGGGCTCATATAAACCCTTTATGCTACCCAGTTGGCGCATTTTCCATATGTTCAGGCTCATATACCCCCTCTATGCTACCGAGTTGGCGTATTTTCCATGTGTTTGGGCTAATATAACCCCTCTAAGCTACCCAGCTGATGCAATTTCCATGTGTTTGGGCTCATATAAACTCCTCTATGCTACCAGCTGGCGCATTTCCCCATGTGTTCGGGCTCATATACCCCCTCTATGCTACCAAACTTGCGCATTTTCCATATGTTCAGGCTCATATAGCCCCTCTATGCTACCAAACTTGCGCGTTTTCCTTATGTTTGGGCTCATATAGAACCTCTATACTACCAAACTTGCGCATTTTCCATATGTTCGGGCTCATATAGACCCTCTATACTACCGAGGAGTCGAAATCCCCATCGTCGTGGTCCATTACATATAGCCTTATGCCATTTTTTAAAATAAAAACCTTCTGCCATCCAATGGCAGAAGGTTTGTTTGTAAAAAAACGAAGAGTCCCAATGGTGCCGTCGCTTTTTGATCCTTCGTTTTGATCCCGCACTCAGCAGGGGGGTGTCCTATTCCTGTTATTGTAAGTCCCCTTACTCGCAATGGAGTGGGGCATTTACGCATTCAGAAAACTCCGGACTCCCAAATAAACAATGTTCGGTCAAAACTTCAGGTAACACAACGTACATTTCAGGACTCTTCTTGATTGACTTAATCATAGCATATTTTCAAAGCACCTTCAAGGTGACCATGTAAGCTAATGCCTGCTATTTATTAATTTTTAGTGACAAATTGAGTTCCTGTAATTGGGCCTCGGAAACCTCGCTTGGTGCTGCCATTAGCAGGTCGCTTGCGCTCGCTGTCTTAGGGAAGGCAATCGTATCGCGAAGGTTGGTGCTGCCAGCTAACAGCATCACCAATCTGTCGAGTCCAAGGGCGATTCCGCCATGCGGTGGTGTACCGTATTCAAAGGCATTCAGCAGGAAGCCAAATTGTTCTTTGGCCTGTTCAGGTGTGAAACCAAGAACACTGAACATTTTCTCCTGAATATCCCGTTCAAAAATTCTTAACGACCCGCCGCCTAGCTCATAGCCGTTTAATACAAGGTCATAGGCTTGAGCGCGGACTTTGGAAGGTTCAGTATCTAAGTACTCCAGGTCTTCTCTAAAAGGCATCGTGAACGGATGATGGGCAGCATAATAGCGGCCATCTTCTTCTGAGAATTCAAGCAGCGGCCAGTCTGTCACCCATAAGAAATTGAAACGGCTTTGGTCGATTAGCTCTAATTCCTTGCCAAGCTTTAACCGTAAAGCTCCTAGCGAGTCAGCTACTACACTCTTTTTATCCGCTACAAACAAGAGTAGGTCTCCTTCGGAAGCCTCCAGTGTAGCTTTCAGGGCTGCTGCATCTCCTTCAGAGAAGAACTTTGCAATCGGCCCTTTTAGACCATCAGCTTCTGCTTTAAGCCAAGCAAGACCTTTCGCTCCGTAAACAGCCACAAATTCAGTAAGTGCATCGATATCTTTACGGGAGTATTTATCTGCCGCGCCTTTTACATTGATTGCCTTCACTTGGCCGCCGCTTGAAACTGCCGAAGCAAACACTTTAAATCCAGACTCTTTCACGATTTCAGATACATCCACTAACTCCAAACCAAAGCGGGTATCCGGCTTATCTGAACCGAAGCGGCTCATCGCCTCGTCATAGCCCATGCGCGGGAATGGCACTGCCACCTCTACACCTTTTACTTCCTTCATCAGTTTGGACATCATTTTTTCCATCAAGGCCATAATGTCCTCTTGACTTAAAAAGCTTGTTTCAATATCGATTTGTGTGAATTCCGGCTGGCGGTCTGCACGCAAGTCTTCGTCGCGGAAGCAGCGGGCAATTTGATAGTAGCGTTCTACGCCGCCGACCATCAATAATTGCTTAAACAGCTGCGGTGATTGCGGCAGTGCGTAGAATTCACCAGGATGCACGCGGCTTGGAACTAAATAATCACGGGCTCCTTCTGGTGTACTTTTGGTCAAAATCGGTGTTTCAATATCCAAAAAACCTTCCGCATCAAGGAAGTTCCTGATTTCTTTTGTCACTTGGTGACGCATCTTTAATGTTTCAAAAATGACCGGACGGCGGAAGTCTAAATAACGGTATTTCAGGCGGACATCCTCAGAAGCGTCAGTCCTGTCAGAAATGGTAAATGGAGGTGTTTTTGCCTCGTTAATGATCGTTACCTTTTCTGCTTGAACTTCAATTTTTCCCGTTTTAAGATTTTCATTAATTGTTCCAGGTTCGCGGGCAATGACTGTGCCGACTACATCAAGAACATATTCATTACGGATTTTTTCCGCAGTTTCTAAAGCTTCTTTTGAAACATCCGGATTGAAAACAATCTGAACAATGCCGGATCTGTCGCGCAAATCGATAAAAATTAATCCGCCAAGGTCGCGTCTTCTTTGAACCCAGCCCTTTAATGTTACTTTTTCCCCAACTGCGGTCTCTGGAACTTCACCGCAAAAATACGATCTCCCAAACATGCTAAAAATCCTCCTTTATGCTTTTAAACTTTGAAAATAGTTGACGAGGGAATCCAGTTCAACCTCTACCTGTTCACCTGTCTCCATATTTTTTACATTAATTTTATTGTTTTTTAATTCATCATCGCCAAGTACTGCTACATAACGAGCTTGTAATCGGTCAGCAGCCTTGAATTGCGCTTTAATTTTTCGATTTAAATAATCCCGCTCTGCGGAAAAACCAGCCAAACGAAGCTGCTGCAGAAGGCCGACTGTATAATCCTTTGCTTCCTCTCCAAGTGCGGCAAGGTAGCAGTCAATCCCTTGATTGATTTCCATTTCAATGCCTTCTGCTTTAAGAGCGGCAATGAAACGCTCAATACTCAAAGCAAAACCGATGCCCGGCGTTTCCGGACCGCCGATTTCCTCCACCAACCCGTTATAGCGGCCGCCCCCGCAGAGTGTCGTAATGGCACCAAAGCCCTCGGCATTACTCATAATTTCAAAGGCAGTGTGGTTGTAATAATCCAGACCACGGACAAGGTTTGGGTCAACCTCAAATTCAATATTAAGATGGGTTAAATACTGCTGTACTTTTCCAAAATAAGCTCTGGATTCTTCATTGAGATAATCAATGATGGACGGAGCCGTCTTCATTAGCTCATGGTCGCGGTCCTGCTTGCAATCCAAAATTCGAAGCGGATTTTTTTCCAAACGGTTTTGACAGTCCGAACAAAACTCACCGATTCTTGGTTTGAAATGATTGATTAACGCCTCACGGTGCGTATTTCGGCTCTCCTTGTCACCAAGGCTGTTAATAATCAGCTTCAGCTTTGATAAGCCCATTTCTTTATATAGATTCATCGCAAGCGAAATGACTTCTGCATCAATCGCCGGGTCGTTGCTGCCTAATGCTTCAACCCCAAATTGGACAAATTGGCGGAAACGGCCAGATTGGGGACGTTCATAGCGGAACATTGGCCCCATATAATAAAGCTTGACCGGCTGGCCGGGAAGCCCAAACATCTTTTTCTCCACAAATGCCCGTACCGTAGATGCCGTTCCTTCAGGTCTTAGGGTAATGCTGCGGCCGCCACGATCTTCAAAAGTATACATCTCCTTTTGAACGATATCGGTCGTGTCACCGACACCTCTGGAAAAAAGGTCCGTATGTTCAAAAATAGGGGTTCGGATTTCCTGGTATTGATACTTTTCACAAAGTTCTCTTGCCTTTTTCTCAATCCTTCGCCACAGCTCCACTTCGCCAGGCAATATATCTTGCGTTCCTCTTGGTATGTTAATCGACATAGTCGAAGACCTCCTTTGTAATGATTTTTTATGTATGGATGTTTTTAGGCAAAATAAAAAACTCCCATCCCTTGTATAAAAACAAGGGACGGAAGTTTATTCCGCGGTGCCACCCTAGTTGAAGCGCGCTGAAGTTCAGCGGCTTCCTCTCAAACAGTTAACGCCTGTCACGTTCTTCTCCTAATAGAGGGAAAACCTTTTTCAGAGAGAAACCTACGGAGTGTTCATTCATTAAGATTCATGCAAAAATGCTTTCAGCCCAGGGCATTTTCTCTCTTTTCATGGATTGACTTAACTACTATGCTCCATCATTGGTTTTATGCAAATAATATTTTGATTATTTAATAATAATACGGAGCAACAGCAACTTTTGTCAAGCAAGTTTTAAGATCGCTCCAAACGTTTTTTTAGCTTTCTAACATCCCTCATCGTTAATCCAAATTCAGATGCAAGCTCATAGGAACCAGAATGCTGTTCTTTTTCAATAAAATCATGGAAATCCATTCCGAACAGCCGGCCATTCATCGATTGGATGTTCATTCCCTTGTCACTTGACCGCATCGCAAATCCCCCCTGTTAAACTTCCTTTTGTGTTTATTATTTCCATCAGTGGAGAAAAAATTTCATGCTATTTCGTTTTTTCGAAAAAGGTTACCCAAAAATGACCATTTAAGGAATGATTTTCAGTACATTTTACGTTAAAATAAAATGGTAAAGGAGGAAGATATGCACAGAAGGTTAAGTCTGCTATTATTATCTATCATTCTTTTTTTGGGGGCCTTCCTGCCTGAAGGAAAAAGCAGCGCTGCAAGCGGCAGCGTATCGATTGCTGTGGATTCGCTTAATGTCCGCACCGGACCCGGTTTAAGCTATCCATTATTGAAGCAAGTGAACCGCGGCGAAACATTTCCAATCGTAAAAGAACAAGGCGAATGGATACAAATTCAAGTTTCCTTTGCCAAAACTGGCTGGGTAGTCAATTGGCTCGTAACAAAGGATAATGAACAAACAGCCAAGGCCGTCCCCTCTTCCAGTCAATCTGCTGCAACTGCCAATTCCAATCAACTAAGAATCCGAACCGGCCCAGGGACAAGCTTCCGCGTTATCGGTTCTTTAACAAAAGGGCAAGAGGTTAAGGTAATTGACCAAAATGAAAATTGGTACAAAATCTCCTCAATGTTCGGAGAGGGCTGGGTTGCGAAGGAATTTATTGATTTAAAAGCAGCGGGTCAGCAGGAAAATAGTTCAACTACTAATGCTGGCAGTAAAACAAGTACTCGTGCCGGTACCGATACGGGCAGTGTAATTGGCGACACGTTAAATGTAAGGCAGTCACCAGATGCAGCAAGTCCGGTTATCGGGAAACTGACAAAAGGGACAAGTGTGGCGATTTTATCCCAGCAAAATAAATGGGTACAGGTTAGCTATTTAAATGTGAAGGGCTGGGTCAGCGCTGAATTTATTAACCTTGATTCAGAGGCCTCAAAAAATACAGCTAAAAGTAAGCAAACAACCGGTATATCCGGTTTGGTTACGGCAGATAGTTTAAGAGTTCGCTCCGAGGCCACTTTAAATTCCTCAGTCATTGGAACAGTTACAAGAGGACAGCGCTTTACTATCGTTGAAGAGAACAATAACTGGGCAAAAATAGAGTTGAAATCCGGCAGCTTCGGCTGGATATCCGGTTTTTATCTGGATAAGACAGGAACAAAAACCTCTGCGGATGCTGGCCAAACTGTAAAGGAAAATGCCATCAGCATTCTGCAAAATGGAACTAACATCCGTAAATCGCCTAGCGTACAATCAGATGTAGTGGTGCGTGCAAATGAAGGAGAAACTTATTCTGTCAGCAGCGTGCAGAATGATTGGTATGAAATTAAACTTAAAGATGGAAGTACTGCTTATATAGCCGGCTGGGTCGTCTCGGCTAACGGCTCTGCACCGCAGATTGAGAAAGCGGGAGCAGAAGGGTATTTGAAAAATAAAACGATTGTCCTTGACCCTGGCCACGGCGGCGGAGACAACGGAACAACGGGAGCGGGCGGGACATTAGAAAAGGATTTGACACTTCGGACTGCACGTCTTTTATATGATAAATTGAAGGCAGCCGGAGCAAATGTTTATCTTACAAGAAACAACGATTCCTTTATCTCCCTGCAGTCACGGGTTGGAATGGCCCATTCATATAATGCCGATGCGTTCGTCAGTCTCCATTATGACAGTGACTTAGATCGAAGCGTGCGCGGAATGACAGGCTATTATTATCATGTCTATCAAAGAAATCTGGCTGACACCTTATACAACGCTGCGGTAGGACAAGCTAAACTGAAAAATCGCGGAGTTCGCATTGGCGATTATCATGTCATTCGGGAAAATAATCAAAAAGCTGTGCTTATGGAGTTAGGTTATTTAAGCAACCCGGAAGAAGAAATGACTTTGAACTCAAGCACTTACCAAGAAAATGCAGCATCAGGGTTATACGAGGGACTTGCAAGATATTTCAAGGCAAATTAAATGAAAACTCACCGATTGGCGAGTCCGATAGGACGGTTCATGAGGCGTAGTTGAATTTATACTTTCCTATTAGCTAAAAGAGACTGACCAGGTCAGTCTCTCTTTAATTCTTTAAAGCAGTTATTTACTTTCGACAATTAACGTTACCGGGCCGTCGTTAGTTAACTGCACATCCATCATTGCGCCGAATACGCCGGTTTCGACATGAACGCCTTTTTCACGCATTAAGCGGTTAAAGGCTTCGTAGATTTGGATAGCATACTCGGGTCTGGCTGCTCCAATAAAACTTGGCCTTCTGCCATTTCGGCAATCACCATATAGGGTAAATTGGGACACGGATAAAATTTCCCCGCCTGCATCAAGCAAAGACAGGTTCATCTTCTCATTTGCATCCTCAAAAATCCGCAAATTGACAATTTTGTCGGCAAGATAGGCAGCATCTTCTTCCGTATCGTCATGTGTGACACCGACAAGCAGGACGAGTCCCTTGGTAATCTGCCCCGTCACCTCGCCGCCCACTGTCACTTTGGCTGCTTTGCTTCGTTGAACTACTACTCGCATCACAAAAACTCCTTAATTCATCATCCGGCGAACCGAGTAAATATCGGAAATCTGTTTAATTCGGTCAACGACCTTTTGTAAATGAGCGACATTATGAATCGCAATGGACATGTTAATCATCGCCATCTTATTGCGGTCCGTTTTGCCGGATACGGCAGAGATATTTGTTTTCGTCTCGTTCACAGCCTGCAGAACCTCATTTAACAGCCCTCTCCGGTCATAGCCGCTGATTTCAATATCAACATTGTATTCTTTCCGGTCATTTAAGGCAGATTCCCATTCTACCTGAATAAGTCTCGACTGGGCATCACCGGTGTCAATATTCGTACAATCCGAACGGTGAACGGAAACGCCGCGCCCTTTCGTAATATAGCCGACAATTTCGTCCCCTGGAACAGGATTACAGCACCTGGACAGGCGGATTAGCAGATTATCAATACCTTGGACACGGACTCCGGATTCCCGCTTTTTAGACTGCGGGAACGCCTTTAAATCAGTAATCGCATTGGCAAGACTTGCTGACTGCTCCTGATCTCGTTTTTTGCGCCATTTTTCCGTTAAGCGATTGGCCACCTGAAGGGCAGTTACCCCATTATAGCCAACAGCTGCATACATATCCTCTTCATTGGTAAAATTAAATTTTTCGGCTACTTTTTTAAGATTGTCTGGCGTTAAAATTTCTTTAATATCAAACTCCAAATTCCGGATTTCTTTTTCAACCAGCTCTCTGCCCTTGACGACATTTTCATCGCGGCGCTGCTTCTTAAAGAAAGCGCGAATCTTATTTTTCGCCTGCGATGTTTGCGCCAGCTTCAACCAGTCCTGACTTGGTCCATAAGAATGCTTGGAGGTTAATATTTCTATAATATCGCCTGTTTTAAGCCGATAATCAAGCGTAACCATTTTGCCGTTTACTTTGGCCCCGATTGTCTTATTCCCGATTTCGGAGTGTATCCGGTAAGCAAAGTCAATCGGAACGGAACCGGACGGCAATTCAATTACATCACCCTTTGGTGTAAAGATAAACACCATATCCGAGAATAGGTCAATTTTTAATGATTCCATAAACTCTTCGGCATTGGCTGTATCGTTCTGAAACTCTAGAATTTCTCTAAACCAAGTCAGCTTTTGTTCAAAAGAAGAACTTTCGCTGAGAGATTTCCCCTCTTTATAGGCCCAATGGGCGGCAACCCCAAACTCGGCAATGCGGTGCATATCAGACGTACGAATCTGCACCTCAAGCGGATCGCCCTTTGGACCGATAACTGTTGTATGAAGGGACTGATACATATTCGGCTTCGGCATCGCAATATAATCCTTGAAACGTCCCGGCATTGGCTTCCAGCACGTATGGATAATTCCTAAAACGGCGTAGCAATCCTTTATGCTATTTACGACAATCCGAACGGCGAGCAAGTCATAAATTTCACTGAATTGCTTGTTCTGCAAGGCCATTTTTCGATAAATGCTGTAAATATGCTTGGGACGTCCAGAAAGATCTGCTTTAATGGAGACATCAGAAAGGCGCTCCTTCACTTCGTCAATAACATCGTCAAGATATTGCTCCCGCTCCGCCCGCTTCTTCTTCATTAAGTTAACGATCCGGTAATATTGCTGCGGATTTAAATATCGTAATGCAGTATCCTCAAGCTCCCACTTAATTGTTGAAATACCAAGACGATGGGCTAAAGGGGCAAATATTTCAAGTGTCTCATTGGCAATCCGACGCTGCTTTTCCAACGGAAGATGCTTTAACGTCCGCATATTATGCAAACGGTCGGCAAGCTTAATAAGGATAACCCTGATGTCCTGTGCCATGGCCACGAACATTTTCCGATGGTTCTCCGCCTGCTGTTCCTCATGAGATTTATATTTAATTTTCCCCAGTTTCGTAACCCCATCGACAAGCATAGCCACTTCGGCATTAAAAGTATGTTCAATATCCTTCAAGGAAACATTCGTATCCTCAACGACGTCGTGAAGAAAACCTGCGGCCACCGTTGATGGATCCATTTCCAAATCGGCCAAAATGCCGGCGACCTGGATTGGATGGATAATATATGGCTCACCTGATTTACGATATTGATCACGATGAGCATGCTTAGCAAAATCATATGCCTTCTTTACTAATTCCACATGCTCTTCGTTTAAATACTTTCTGGTCTTGTCGATGACTTGGTCGGATGTTAACACTTGATCATTCGCCATGAAATCACCTTTTTTATTTTCCATCTCGTTTTATGGGCTAATCAGCATTCTTTTTCTAGAATCTGACGAGCTTGTTGTTTCTCTATATGTCAAAAAACGGAATTTGTATTTTTATATAAATTCAATCTAGGAAAAATTGTTCCTAAATTAGAATGATTGTTACTATTATCGAAAAAAATAACCAAGATGTAAAGAGTTTAATCTTTTTTCATTATATAAAGAGAGCACTCATGCTTTAGAGTGCCCTCATGAAACGTTAATACTGCATTAATGTTAGTATATCATAATCATCAAGCTTGCTTCTGCCGTTTAGGTAGGTCAATTCGATGATAAAGGCGATACCAGCCACTACACCGCCCAGCTGCTCAACCAGCTTAATCGTTGCATCAATCGTTCCGCCGGTTGCCAGCAAATCGTCCGTAATCAAGACACGCTGACCAGGTTTAATCGCATCCTTATGAATGGTTAAGACATCTGTCCCATATTCCAATCCATAACTGACTTTAACTGTTTCGCGAGGAAGCTTTCCTTCTTTACGAACTGGAGCAAAGCCCACTCCAAGAGAATACGCAACCGGGCAGCCAATGATGAAGCCGCGCGCTTCAGGTCCAACTATAATATCGATGTCCTTATCCTTGGCATAGGCGACGATTTGGTCTGTCGCATATTTATAAGCTTCACCATCCCCCATTAAGGGAGTAATATCTTTAAAGACAATACCTTGTTTTGGGTAATCCGGTACAATAGCCACAAACTTTGTTAAATCCATTCCTTTACTGCCTCCTCAATTACAACTGACTCACCAATAATCCCATCAAACCAGCCTTTTAATTCTTGATAGGATGAAAACAATAATTCCCTTTCAAGATCATATTGGTTCTTTTTCAATTGATAGGTTGGCGAATAAGTTAAATCGCGCTTTTGCGCTGACCGATTTAAAGTTATAAAACCATTATTTATTGTAACAAAATCCAATTCATAAAACACCTTTGACATAAAATTAATCGTTTCCTTTGACCAGCCGCGGTGCTTAGCTATATCGTCGCCATACCTTTTCAGATCAATAGGTCCATTTTTCAAAAGAAAAGCATAATACCATTTAAAATGTTCTCTTGTCGGTAAGGTGCTGAAAAAATCGCTCGATTCTTTATAAAAATAAGCGTAAATTCTTCCCGGCTTATTCCCCTTTAACAATTCCGTTAAAAGCTCTTTTGAAGATGGAAAATCTGCTAGTATAATGTTACCCTCATAGTCATTAAATGCACTCGCTTCAATTGTGTCCCGGATAATAATACTTTCCTGATGAAGGTTTGGAGCAAGTTTTTCAAGATGGGATTGATTAAAAAAGATAATCTTCCTATTTTCTGCAGGCACTGTAACACCAATGTTATTCAGCCGCTTTTGGCCGCGAAAATCAAACAGCTGCCAAGACTCTACAGCAATGTCCTGTACCATGATTTGCGGTTTACGTATATTGTTCCATTCATTAATCGATAATTCACCAATTAACGAAATTTTAGCCAATGGAGAAATCTCATCAACAATGGAACCCAAACCGAAGCCTACCCCATCAAGATTGGCGTCATTTTCAGTAAGCGATAGTTTCATATGATTTTGCTCGCTGCCAATTTTTCTGATACTAGCAACATCCACCTGATTGATTAACACCTTTGGTTTGGAGTTATCCATTCCGAATGGTGACAACAGGTTCATTTCTTCCAGGGAGGTTAAATGAATATCCTCTAGATGAACCTCTTCATCAAGAAAGGTTACCGGAATAAAATCCTCATCCGTTAGGAGGTCATCGGCTAACTTATTTAAGCGCGCCCTTAGGATTGGTACGTCATCAATTTTCAGTGTCATTCCGGCAGCCATTGGATGTCCGCCAAAATGCGGCAGGATTTCCCTGCAAGTTGATAAATTATGAAAAAGATCAAAACCGGGAATACTTCGTGCCGAGCCCTTTGCCAGCCCTTTTTCATGGTCAAAACTTAGCACGATCGTTGGGCGGTAATATTTTTCAACCAGTCTCGAGGCGACGATACCAATGACACCGGCATTCCAGCCTTCCTTCCCAATCACCAGAACCTTACCCGCCTCAATCGGGAAATTCTTTTCAACTTCCTCAATTGCCTCTTCGGTTATTGTGTTTACGATGGTTTGCCTTGTTTTATTGAGGGCATCCATCTCAGCGGCTAATTCTTCAGCCTCCATAGAGTCATCGGTAAGAAGGAGACGGACTGCCAAATCGGCTTCCTCTAGCCTACCTACGGCATTGATACGAGGTGCAAGTGTAAAACCAATGGTTTCTTCATTTATTGATTGCAAATCAACACCAGCGATTTTAAATATGGCCTTTAAACCAATGTTCTCAGTGACCTTCAATTTTTCTAGGCCCTTTTTAGCAATCAGCCGGTTTTCGTCTTTTAAAGAGACTAAATCGGCAATTGTACCAATCACCGCAATTTCAAACAAATGCTCAGGCACTTTTCCATATAAAGCATGGGCTAATTTAAAGGCAACCCCCACACCAGCAAGTTCGCGAAACGGGTAAATGCTGTCAGGCAGCTTTGGATGAATAATCGCCAAAGCTTCCGGCAAAACAGGCCCTGGTTCATGGTGGTCCGTAATGATTAAATCCACACCCAATTCCTTTGCCACCGCCGCTTCATGAATAGCGGCAATTCCGGTATCTACGGTAATAATCAATTTTATTCCTGCTTCCGCCGCATGGCGAAATGCAGGCTCATTAGGGCCATAGCCCTCTGTAAAACGGTTTGGAATATAGAATTGGACATCTGCCCCTAAATCTCTGAGTGTAATCATTAACACGGATGTACTACTGACGCCATCCGCATCATAATCGCCAAATATAAGAATCGGTTCCTTCCGTTCGATTGCATCACGAATTCTTTTAACGGCAATATCCATCCCTTTTAACAAATAGGGGTCGTGGAAGTCAGCTTTTCCAAATAAAAAATACCGTGCAGAATCAACGGTATCTAATCCACGGTTGACAAGCAGCGAAGCCACTAGAGGTGTAATTTTCAACTCGTTTTCCAGTTTTTTCACTAGGGTCGGATCTGATTCACGAACAATCCATCTTGTTTTAGACTTTAACATGTAGAAGTTCACCCCTTTAGACCTTCTTATTATACAGGAGCAGGAGGTCCCTTTCAATGAGGATATTTATGGGCAAAACAAAACCGCAGACTGGGCTGCGGTTTTTTATTTGTATTAAACTTGCGGCTGATCGGAGTACTTTCTTTTTTCTTTAACGGTTTTAATTACACCTTTCTTTTTAAGCTCACGTGTCTTAAAGACGTACCATAATGGACCGGCGATACAAATGGATGAATATACACCAGTGATTAACCCGACAAACAAGGCGATCGAGAAGTTCTGGATGGACGGACTGCCAAAGATAATCATCGCAACAACCGTTACCAATACGGTAAAGACTGTATTAACAGAGCGCGTCAATGTCTGTCTGATACTTACATTCAATACTTCAGCAATATCTTCATTCGTTTTAAGACGCTTCTTCTTCTGCATGTTTTCACGCATCCGGTCGAACGTAACGATAGTATCGTTAATCGAATAACCGACAATCGTTAACACCGCAGCGATGAACGTTAAGTCAACCTCCAGCCTTGTGATACTGAAGAAGGCAACCATGAAGAAGGCATCATGCAATAAGGAAACAACGGCGGAAACGGCCATCGCCCATTCAAAGCGAATCGTAACGTAAAGAATAATCCCAATTGATGCGATAATCAAGGAAATAAACGCATTTTTCGCCAATTCTTTACCGACAGTAGGCGAGACGGTGCTGACGTTTGGCTCTGACCCGTATTCCTTCTTGAAATCTGATTTTAACTTAGCAATTTCATCCTTCGATAAAACATCCTTCGTACGGGCGGAGGCTCTTTCATTTTTATCACCGGAAATGACAACATCATCTGGTGTAATATGATGCTTGGTTAATGCCGTTTCAACTGTTTGGGTTGTTAAAGGTTTATCAGATAATACTTCAATCCTGGTTCCCTTTGAAAAATCAATGGACAGATTCAAGCGGAACACAAGCAGCAGGACAACACCGATAGCTAACAGCGCGCCCGAAATGATGAAGAACACCCTTCTGCCTTTAACAAAATCAAGCTTATCAAAACGGGTAGGCAAATCTAATGTATCAAAGTTTTCGGCAATATCCTTAATCGCAGACTTCTTAACAGCAAACCAGCCCGGCTTTTTATTTAAAAAGCCGCTGTTAACCCATAACGCCAAAAATAGACGGGATGCAAAAACAGCTGTCACAAAGCTTAACAGGATACTTACCAATAACATCGTGGCAAACCCTTTTACCGAGCTAGTCCCATAAAAGAACAACACCCCGGCAGCCAGAATCGTTGTCAGGTTGGCATCTAAAATCGATGAAAAAGAGTTCTTGCTTCCTGCTTGGAACGCGGATTTAATGGATTTACCAACCTTAATTTCTTCCCGTATCCTCTCATAGGTGATGATGTTGGCGTCAACAGCCATCCCCACCCCGAGGATCAAGGCGGCAATTCCCGGCAGTGTCAATACTCCGTTCATCCAGTCAAAAATGAGTAAAACGAGATAAATATAAATCGATAATGTTACGATTGCGATGAATCCAGGGAAGCGATAATAAACAAGCATGAACAGAAAAATAATGGCGATACCGATTATACCGGCCAGAATGGTTTCATTTAATGCCTGCTCGCCGAAACTAGCTCCGACAGATGTAGAATAAACTTCCTTCAGTTTAACAGGAAGAGCACCTGCGTTTAAAAGGGAGGCCAATGTTTGGGCTTCCTGGGAAGTAAAATTACCGACAATTGAAACCGTATTTTGGTTAAAGACCTGACTTACAGTAGGAGCAGAAATATATTTAGGGTCTTTCTTCGTTACTTCATTTTTAAAAGAATCTTTTCCTTCTTCAAAATCCATCCAAATGACAAGAACATTCGGTGACGTATTAATTATTTCCTGGGTTACCTTTTTGAACTTGTCAGCGCTTTTTAACGTTAAAGAAACGCTGGGTTTTCCGTTTTCGTCAAAGGTTTGCTTCGCTCCGCCTTCTTTTAAATCAGTACCGTCCATCTTCAGTTGATCATTGGCATCCCGGAAGGTCAGATTTGCTTGGGTAGACAAAATTTCGCGCGCTTGATTTTGGTCTTCGACTCCGGCAAGCTGAACACGGATTCGGTTCGTTCCCTCGATTTGAATGTTTGGCTCACTTACACCGAGAACGTTAATCCGCTTATCGAGTGCTTCAGCCGTACTGGCCAAGACATCTTTGTCAATTTTCTGACCTTTTTTCGCCGGCTGCACCTCATATAAAACCTCAAAACCACCTTGCAGGTCCAAGCCAAGCTTAATGTTGTTCAAAATTCCCTTTGTTGTAACTCCCATCGTACTTCCTAATAACACAACTATTAGAAGGAAGGCCAAAATTCGACTGCGTTTCACCATTATGTATTGTTCCTCCTTAAAATAAACCAAAAGCACAGTTTGCTATTCCTTAGCCCAATACTATCCAAAATCACTTCCTTCATTATGGAATATGTCAACAGCAACTGTCAATTTAGAAAAAGATAGTTAAGACTATTTTAAAAGCTCTTTCCATTCCTCTTCATCTTCAAGAGAAAGTTCGGCAGTTTTATAGGTTTCAATCGTTGCAAAGCTGATGTAATCACTTACCTTAATGGAGAGAATATCCTGGATGATTTCATAAAGCTTCTTTTCGTCCGTGACCTTTCTCCATTTTTTCTTGGTCAGGTATCCCCAGAGCTCTGTTTCGCTGATTGAATCATAACCCAGCAAACGAAATTCTTCCAGCTTGCTCACCATAGCGGGTTTTACTTGAGTACGAAATTGTCCATAATCCATCTTCATTGCCCCCCGAAAGAAGTATCCTTAAATTAAACTGCCGAATAAATGCTTGTCATGCTTTGTCCACCATATCGCATATAGATAATTGTATATGATATCGCCTATTTTGAGAAGGTGGGAAGTAGTATGTCAAAGTTTTTAAAAGGGACTTTTATCCTGTTAGTTGCCGGATTAATAACAAGAGTCCTTGGTTTCATTTATCGGATTGTCCTGGCGCGCAGCATTGGTGAAGAAGGCGTCGGCTTATATATGATGGCATATCCTACATTTATCCTTGTGGTGACGATTGTACAGCTTGGGCTGCCGGTGGCGATTTCGAAAAATATTGCTGAGGCGGAGGCAAAAGGTGATCATGCCGGGATTAAAAAAATTCTTGTCGTCTCCCTTGCCACAACGATTTCCTTATCTATCATTATAACACCTGCATTATTATTGCTGGCACCTGTTTTGTCAACAACACTTTTTACCGACCCAAGAACCTATTATCCTTTGATGGCAATTGCACCAGCGGTTCCCATTATCGCTATTTCCTCAGTGTTAAGAGGATACTTCCAAGGAAGACAGAACATGCGGCCATCAGCTGTATCGCAAATTTTGGAACAGCTTGTGCGGATTACCTTAATTGCCGTTATGACCAAAGCCTTTCTCCCTTACGGAGTCGAATATGCGGCGGCTGCTGCGATGGCGGCTTCCGTTTTAGGTGAGGTAGTTTCTCTTATTTACTTAATGACAACCTTTAAATTTAAAAAACGCTTCAGGCTGCGCAAGAATTTTTTCCAGTTTGTCCATAAGGGGAAACAAACCTTTAAAGATTTGATGGAGATCGCGATTCCGACAATGGGAAGCCGAATGATTGGGTCGGTTTCGTGGTTTTTTGAGCCAATTGTGGTGGTTCACAGCTTGGCAATTGCGGGAGTGATGGCGGTTGATGCGACAAAACAATACGGCGCCCTGACAGGTTATGCAATGCCGCTGTTGATGCTTCCTTCTTTTGTGACATTCTCGTTGGCCACCTCCCTTGTGCCAGCCATCAGCGAAGCAAATTCGCGGAAAAACTATAAATTAATAGAGTACAGGCTCCAGCAGGCATTAAGATTGACCTTTTTGACAGGCGGACTTGCCGTCATCGTGCTATATGTGTTAGCTGATCCTCTGATGCAATTGATGTATGGTTCCACAAAGGGGGCTTATTTTATCCGGTTGATGGCCCCATTCTTTTTGTTTTATTATTATCAAGGTCCGCTTCAAGCCGTCCTTCAAGCATTGAACTTAGCGAGAGCGGCAATGATTAATAGTTTAATCGGGGCGATTGTGAAAACGGCCGTCATCTTTATACTCGCTGCCCAGCCTGCCTTCGGAATTACCGGTGCTGCACTAGGGATTATCGTAGGCTTTGTCGCTGTTACCCTCCTTCACTTTGCGACGGTCTTAAAAAGGATTTCCTTTCCTTTTTATATCCGCGACTACTTAAAAGGATTTTTGGTAATGGGGGCATCAGGCTGGCTGGGATTCTGGCTATTTGACAACATGCTTTTATCAGAACCTTTAGCTGTGAGAGTTCTGGCCGCTTTATTCGCGATGAGTATATCATATTGTTTGATGCTTTTATTATTAGGTCTAATTAAAAAAGATGAATTGCAAAGAATCCCATGGATTAAAAAATTTTTTATAGCAAAATAAATGAAAACTCGCCGATTGGCGAGTCCGATAGGATGGTTCATGAGGCGTAGTTGAATTTATTCGTTAAGATAGGATAAATTCGGAAAAATTTATCCTTTCTTATTAGCTAAGAAGACACGCACTTTGCTTGGCGTGTCTTTTATTCTTCATCTAATAAATCGATAAAAAATTTTCCGTTTTCATAACTGCAGAAGGAAATTTTTTTAATGTCACGGTACCCCTTTTTCTTTAATTCCTGACGAAGCCAGAGGTTTGTTTTGTTTATTTTTTTTAGGTTTTCTTCATCAATCGTTCCGTCCATGATTAATGGAATGGTGATATCGCCATTTTTCGGCTCGTTCTGACTTCCCTTCTGTCTTTCAATTACGGACAGGCTTCCTGAGGACTCTAGAATAGCAAACTCAACATCTGCAATGCTGCGAATGTCCTTCTCTCTTAACTGGGTCAATAAATCATCAAAATTATAGCGCTGTTTCCGCATTGCATCCTCGTCTACCTTCCCCCTGTTAATGATAACAGTCGGCTTTCCATCGACCATATCGCGGAACTTTTTACTTTTTAAGGAAAGAAGCGCCATTACAATTTGGATAATCATGAGCAAGAACATCGGCAAAACAGCATGAAATAATTTAACATTTGGTCTTTCGATTGCGACAACGGCCAATTCACCAATCATGATAAAGACGACAAGATCAAGAATACTAAGTTCTCCAATTTCCCGTTTTCCCATAGAGCGAAAAATGACAAGAATAACAGCATATAAAAAAAGCGTCCTAAAAAGTATCGTTAGAAAATCTTCCACCCTATTGTCGCCCCTTTAATTGCATTCCATTATATTGTTTGCCCCTAAGGAAAAAATCATGAAAGGAATAATATTCCAAATGCAATTTTTAGGAATAAACGAAAATTTAATTCTACTTTACCGCCCTACCGAATACGCTTGTACTAGGAAGAAAACTGTATTCCGGGCCTTCGCGAATAAAATATCCAAAATAGATTAAATTTAGCCCGGCAGGAACAAAAGGGGGAGAGAGCCATCGAATCAAAGAGCTTTGGTACAGCCATACTGTACGGATTAATTTTTATTTTCGCTTTTGCGAGCATTGCCAGCCTTATTTTTTCCTTTGTGTTAAAATTCACGTCCGCCCAGGAGTCAACGCTTCAATATGTGGTAACGGCCCTATCATTTATTGGCTTGTTTGGGGGCGGTTTCCTTTCCGGCGGCAAGCGGAAAGAAAAGGGCTGGCTGATTGGCGGCGTTACCGGCCTAATTTACTCACTAATCGTCTTTTTATTTCAATACCTCGGCTATGACCGGCTGTTTTCTGCTGAACAAGTAATCTATCATACCTGCTATACATTAATTTCAATGATGGGCGGGATTTTAGGAGTTAATATTGCCACCAATAATTCAAGAACTGCGTAAAAGAGCAAAAAAAGGAAGCTGTTATCGAAACAGCTTCCTTTCCTGTCTTATACTTGTGCTTCCTTACCGGACTCAGTCACTTCACGAATGGCAGAGCGGTCATATGTAAGACGGCTTCCATCGCCACATTTGATGACAACCTTATTTTCATCGATTGAATCGACAAAACCATGCAAGCCGCCAATCGTGACAATCTTGTCACCCTTTTTCAATTCACTTTGCATGTTCTGAACCGCCTTTTGGCGCTTCTGCTGCGGGCGAATTAACAGGAAATAAAACAAGACAAACATTAAAATTAATGGAATAATGGATCCCAGATTTCCCATACTGTTTCCCTCCTTTCAAAAAATATCTATCAGAAATTCTTCGCGTTTGGCTGATTAAACCCATAACGCTCAAAAAATTCTTCGCGGAAATCACCAAGCCGGTCTTCCATGATGGCTTGTCTGACCTTCTCCATTAATCTTAACAGAAAATAAAGATTATGGTAAGACGTTAGACGAATTCCGAACGTTTCATTACAACGAATTAAGTGGCGGATATATGCCCTGCTGTAATTTCGGCACGTATAGCAGTCACACTCAGGATCAAGCGGACCAAAATCTTTTGCATATTTGGCATTTTTCACGACAAGCCGGCCAGAGCTTGTCATCAAAGTCCCGTTCCGAGCAATTCTAGTCGGCAGGACGCAGTCAAACATGTCAATCCCGCGAATAGCCCCGTCAATAAGTGAATCTGGTGAACCAACCCCCATTAAATAGCGCGGCTTATTGGCTGGCAGCAGCGGAGTCGTAAATTCAAGCACACGATTCATTACGTCCTTTGGCTCGCCAACGGACAGGCCGCCAACGGCATAACCCGGGAAATCCAGTGACACGAGATCCTGGGCACTCTGCTTGCGCAACTCCTCATATTCCCCGCCTTGAACAATTCCAAACAATCCTTGGTCTTCAGGGCGCTGGTGGGCATTTAAGCAGCGTTCGGCCCATCTTGAAGTCCGCTCAACGGATTTTTTCATATATTCAAAGGTAGCCGGGAAGGGCGGGCATTCGTCAAAAGCCATCATGATATCAGAACCAAGGGCATTTTGGATTTCCATTGCTTTTTCCGGCGACAAAAATAATTTCTCACCGCTGAGATGGTTGCGGAAATGAACTCCTTCTTCTTCAATTTTTCGGAATTCACTTAAACTGAACACCTGGAAGCCGCCGGAATCGGTTAAAATCGCCCGGTCCCAGTTCATAAATTTATGCAGCCCGCCAGCCTCTTTAATGATTTCATGGCCGGGACGTAGCCAAAGATGATAGGTATTGCTTAAAATAATGCCGGCACCCATTTCTTTAAGGTCTTCCGGTGACATTGTTTTAACGGTTGCCAGCGTCCCCACCGGCATAAAGGCTGGGGTGTCGAAGGAACCGTGCGGGGTGTGGACCCGGCCGAGGCGGGCACCCGTTTGCTTACATGTTTTGATTAATTCATAGCGAATTGCAGTCAAATTCTTTTCTCCTTCCAAAAGGCTGTGTGAGCTGAGCTTAGCAAAAACTTATTTAAGTCAATAATGTATTATTTATAGCAAGCTTTGCTAAAGTGATTCACTTTTGCGAGCGCTCCGCCCCTTTTCCACTAAATGATAAACATCGCATCGCCAAAGCTGAAGAAGCGATACCGTTCCTCAACGGCAGTTTGATAAGCTCGCAATATATTTTCCCGGCCAGCCAAGGCACTGACCAGCATGATTAGTGTCGATTTTGGCAAATGAAAATTAGTAATCATGCCATCGATGCCTTTAAATTCGTATCCTGGATAAATGAAGATACTGGTCCAACCGCTCCCGGCTTTGAACTTCCCATCGTTTGCGGAAGCAATTGTTTCCAACGTCCGGGTTGAAGTGGTTCCGACTGTAATGATCCTGCCGCCGTTCCTTCTCACCTCATTTAGAAGCTCCGCTGTTCCCTCGGTCATTATGTAAAATTCAGAATGCATGTCATGTCCTTCTACATTATCCACACTTACCGGCCTAAAGGTACCTAGACCAACATGCAGGGTGATAAAGGTAACATGGACCCCTTTTGCTTTAATCTCTTCCAACAGCTCTTCCGTAAAATGCAGGCCGGCCGTCGGCGCTGCAGCTGATCCTGGTTCGCGGGCATACACTGTCTGATAGCGATCACGGTCTTCAAGCTGTTCTTTAATGTATGGAGGAAGCGGCATTTCGCCAAGCTGGTCGAGCACTTCGTAAAAAATTCCTTCGTAGGTGAATTCCAACACACGACCACCATGCTCGGACGTCCCCGTGCAAACAGCTTTTAGAAGGCCATCGCCGAATTCAATTTCGGTCCCTTCCTTCACACGTTTTGCAGGCTTTACCAAGGTCTCCCAACGGTCGCCTTCAGTCTGCTTTAGGAGCAGCACTTCAATTTTGGCGCCAGTGTCATTTTTTACACCAAAAAGGCGTGCAGGAAGAACCTTGGTATCATTAAGGACAAGGCAATCTCCCTCACGCAAGTATTCACTAATATTTTTAAACACTTCGTGCTTTATGTCGCCAGTTTCTTTATTTACGACCATTAATCGGCTATCCGTCCGATTTTTCAGCGGTACCTGCGCGATTAGTTCCTCTGGCAAATGGAAATCAAAGATATCTACTTTCATAATTAAACATCCCTACTCTTAACGAAATCTTCCCATGATGTAAAAAATCAGGGATAACACAATACTAAGCAAAATGGAGGTAACCACAGGGAAATAAAAGGTAGTATTCCCCTTTTTAAAAACAATATCCCCTGGAAGCTTTCCGAGATGCAAAAACTGCATTAAAAAACCGATTAGAAATACGATTCCGCCTATGATCATAAGCGTTTTGGAAAGGCCTGTCACTTTGTTGGCACCTCCATGCCAAAATGATGATAAACTTTAGGGGTGACCAACCTTCCCCTTGGGGTTCTTTGAAGAAAACCAATTTGCAGCAAATATGGTTCATATACATCCTCGATGGTTTCTGCCTCTTCTCCGATAGAAGCAGCAATTGTGTCCAAGCCGACAGGACCGCCGCGGAATTTTTCAATAATCCCCTTTAAGAGTTTATGGTCAATATGGTCAAGGCCAAGCCGGTCGACCTGCAAAAGTTCCAACGCTTCCTTGGCCAGGTTAAGGTTGATGGAACCGTCCCCTTTTACCTGGGCAAAATCCCGAACCCTTCTTAGAAGGCGGTTGGCTATCCTCGGGGTCCCACGAGCACGTCTGGCGATTTCTCCGGCCGATTGATCATCAATTTCCGTATCAAATAATTCAGCCGTCCGTTTGACAATATTTTTCAACTCATCCTCATTATAATACTCGAGCCTGCCCAAAACTCCAAATCGATCCCGGAGCGGTGCTGAAAGCGCGCCAGCCCTAGTAGTGGCACCGACGAGCGTAAACGGCGGAAGATCGAGGCGCACCGAGCGGGCGGTCGGCCCCTTCCCGATGACGATGTCCAGGCAAAAATCCTCCATCGCTGGATATAACACTTCTTCAATGGACCTTGGCAGCCGATGAATTTCATCAATAAACAATACATCTCCCGGTTCAAGAGCAGTCAATATCGCAGCCAGATCACCCGGACGTTCAATTGCTGGCCCTGACGTGGTCCTGATATTAACGCCCATTTCATTTGCGATGATGACAGCAAGCGTCGTCTTTCCGAGTCCGGGCGGTCCGTAAAGAAGGACGTGATCCAAGGTTTCTCTCCGGAGCTTTGCAGCCTTTATAAAAACTTCCAGATTCCCTTTCACCTGATTCTGCCCGATGTATTGCTTTAATGTCTGCGGCCTAAGACTTTGTTCCAAACTTATCTCCTGCTCGTTTACTTCACCGGAAATAATCCGTTCTTCCATAAACCATCACCTATTTCAAAAGCCGTTGAAGGGCCTTTTTGATATATTGGTCTGTTGTCAGCTGTTCCTTTCTTAATTCAGGGGAAATCTTTTTAATTTCTTTATCGGAGTAGCCCAAAGCTTTTAAAGCAAGGACTGCTTCCTCAAATGCCTCGCCGCCGTCCTGTGTATGTATTGGAAGTGTATCCGCATTGAAAAGATTCGGAAAATAATCCGGAACGATATCCTGTAATTTCCCTTTTAAATCAAGGATCATTTGCCGAGCAGTTTTTTTGCCAACCCCCGGGAATTTAATTAAAAAGCCTTCGTCCTCATTTTCAATCGCGTTGACAACCTGTTGGACCTCGCCTGATGCCAGGATGGCCAGAGCCCCTTTCGGCCCGATGCCTGATACATTTAACAGCTTTGTAAAAAGCCTTTTTTCCTCACGAGATTCAAAACCGTACAACGCCATGACATCTTCCCGTACATAGTGATACGTATAGACAGTCACTTTGGTTTCCATTTTTCGCGAATAAACGAACGGATTTGGCGTGGCAATCTGGTAGCCGATGTCATTGTTATCGATAACGATATATTCTGGACCGACAAACTCAACGGTACCTTTTATAAATTCAAACAATCTGATTCTCTCCCCTAGTTTCCTGCTGTGCTTACACACTGTATTCCATTCTATCATACAATTTTGGGTGAGTTGAAGAAAATCGCTGCGTTTATTTGATTCGCCAATAGAATCGTGAAATTCGCCAATAGAATGCTAAAAATCGCCAATAGAATGCTTTAATTCGCTGATAGAACCTTAAAATTCGCCAATAGAAGGTTTTTATTTCAATAAACAGGTAAATATTTCAAAATTAACAAAAAAAAATCAGGCTGATAACTAAATTTCAGACTGATTTAATTCCTCTTTATTCTTTTTTTATTGAATAAGGCTTAAATGTCTCCAAAACCTCGACATATCGATCTTTGTTTTTAATAGGAATTCCTTGAAGCAGTTCTTTTTGCGCCTTACTTTCGAGCTTTTTGATGTCTATTTGAAAAAACGATTGAATAATCCGCGAGCGATCAGGTCTTCCATTAAAAATAGTTAAGACGCCGTCATCAGTAATTCCAAAATAGCCGTTTCCCTTTAATAACGGGGAAATATCATCGACCTGCTGTTTAAACACTACAGTTGATTCATCAATACTCAAAACCTGCCATTGGTCATACTTTGCCCAAAAGTTCTCCATGGACCAGACTGTTTCCTGGAATGTTTCTTGACTGATTTCACCATCAAGGTAAACTCTTTCTAAAGTCACTGTCATTTGCAGAGGTTCGGTATTTCTTTGGTCATTGAGCTGGGTTGCTGTGACAGTGCTTATTCCTCCAAAGACTTCTCCACCTATTAAGAGAATAGCTAACCATGACCACCATATCATTTTTTGTTTGAACCTCATGCTAATCACCTCTTTATTGTTAAGAATTGAACATGTTTACAATTCTAGTTTAGCCTTTTTTTCCTTTTTTATCCGAACACAAACAATACAAAAGGGCAAAGCACATTTTCGCTTTGCCCCTCAGTTCTATCGGCCATCAGGTTCTGGCTGCGGAAGTTCGTTGTTATGATTGCGGTCCCGTCCAAGGGCACCGTCATCCGTAATAACATTTATGCTTCTTCCGGCAGCATATTTCTTGACCGCATTCTTGATTGCCCGCTTTGTTTCAGCAGCACGGTCTTGGTTGTTTAGTTTTACTGAGATAATCACCTGATCACCGAAAGCCACCGACCTTATGCTGCGAACATTATCGATATCGGCCACCCTGTCTCTAATTTGATCTGTCACTTGCTCTTGAAACCTTGGATCAGTTACTGTTCCTGACCCTATAGGTTTATTCAAGTGGCCGTGGTAATTCATATCCGCAGTACTGAAACGGTTATCCCGCTGGAAAAAATTCCGGTCGGTTTTGGCTAAAGGTGTGGTAGGATTTTTCGGATTCCCATTTTCATCCTTTGTTTGCAGCGCCTGTCTTCTGTTTTCATTGATCACGTTGTCCTCGTCGCCAATTGTGTGATCCAATGCTTCCGGCAAGGCGCCGTCATTATCCCTTAAGTACCCATAATTATTATCGGAATGGTTTTCATTGGAATAATAACCAACTGGTCGCATCAGATTATTATTTTGCCCGGAGCTTTTGTTGTCGTTTGCACAGCCAGCTGCACCCATTAGCATAAGGGCAGAAAAAGGAATCATCCACTGTTTCTTGTTCAAGCGAAAAACCCCCTTCTAAACATCCTGAGCATATAAAGAATGCTCTTTATTAGGGTGTTAATTTTAAGGGAGTTTCATTCTCGTAGAACAGCTACATGATTATTCCAAAAGGTCCTTTAATTGCTCCACAAAGTTTTTTCTGTCGGAAAACTGGCCGATGGACAAATCAATAACCTGCTTTAATTTCGTCTCATCAGAATAAGATTTTTCCCTGATAATCCGATTCCATTCCCGAAAAATATCGGCAGGATACGCTAAAGCATATAAAAAAGCCGGTTCTCTTTTGTATTTCTTCATTTGAGTATAGGTTAGCAAATTGTCGTAGGACCAATCGATAAAAGGAAGAATGCGATTTGCATATTGTAAATAATCAAATATCGGCGGTCCAATATTAATCAAATCAAAATCAATTAAATGCAGTTTACCTGTTTTGTCCCGTAAAAAATTATGATGTGCAACATCACCATGCAATATCACATCGGCTTCGTTATGAAAAAAAGATTGTTGCTGTTCCATTCCAGTTAGGGACCAATACGCCCATGACACCATTTCCGAGACAAAAGGCTCCTTTATAAAATAGCGAAGGAAGGGAAGATTATTTAAAAATAAATGATACCTTTCCGTCCATTTTGCCAGAATATCTCCATTCGGCAGCAATGTGCGATACCTTTTTTCAAAAGACTTAGTTGTATCGTGGAATTGTGCGATTAGGTCCAAACCTTCTTGACGGTTACTGTAGGTATGGAAAGAAAAGGAAGATTTATTTGCGGAAAGATATTCGAGACAGCCATAATGGGTTCCTTCAAAATATAGCTGTTCATTTGAGGGAGGTTCTAAAAAACGATAGGTTTTCTTGAATCCCTCTTTTCTCAGCGTTGCAGTAAAAGCCTCCTGCAATTTTAGCTTTCGATGGTTCGAATACCCCTTAAGGATATAGCTTTGTTTTTTCGTCTTGATTAAAAAAACATTCCCACGAATTGGAACAAATTTGCTTATTTCTTCCTGAAACTGTGACTGAAAATAAGAGAAGAGACGATCAAAATATGCATCGTCTCCGTTTCCACTTCTTATATTAACTGCTCTCATCAGGAAAACCCGTCATGCCATAGCCTGCCGGCCCCATTCCATATGGGTTCATAAATGGCGGCTGGGCAACATTTAATGGTGCTGTATAGGGTGCACTGTAAATTAGCGGGGTCGGTGGAACAAAAGCTTGTGGTGCTGGTTCTTCAGCCGGCGCTCCGCAGCCGCAGTCATCCAACGCTCCGGTTCCAACCGGCAAGCCCTGTGCAGGATTTTGCAGGAATGGAGCTGTTGCTCCTTGCACCATATCGGCTGAAGACGGGAAATCCATTGCCCCCATTACCTGAGGGGCCGGCCCAGACATTTGCGGATAACCGTAGGGCAATTGACCATAAGGTGCTCCCGCTCCGTAAGGAACGCTCGGGGCCTGACCGCCCAATGTTGTTTCAGGGGCAGCTGGCATGGATGGGCCAAATTCCATTCCTGCAGGATAACCTCCTTGTTGAGGAACTCCCGCTGGAGCAGGGCCATATCCACCTGGCCTCTGCCCATATCCTGCAGGCATTTGGCCGTATTCCATTGGCATTTGACCATACCCTCCAGGCATTTGGCTATAATCCATTGGCATTTGGCCATAACCACCTGGCGCCTGACCGTATCCAGCCGGGACTTGACCGTATCCAACCGGGGCATGGCTGTATCCTGCCGGCATTTGGCTGTATCCCGTAGGCATCTGTCCAAAGGCTGAAGGGTCCATGTAAGTTGTTTGCATAGCCGGATTGAATCCTGGGTTTTGAGCGCCCATAACAGCACCTGGGTTATAACCCGGATTTACAGCCGGCATATGCGGCATGAAAGCTGACGATTCATCATCATAATGATATGGCATATAGCCCGGGCCTGCAGCTGCTGGGTATCCGGCTGGGCCCACCGCACCCGGTACGCCGGCCATTCCTGGAAAACCTGCCATGCCTGGGGCCATTGGCATTCCAGCGTAACCTGCCATCCCCGGATCCATTGGCATTCCAGGACCGCCTACCATACCCGGGGCCATTGGCATTCCAGGACCACCTGCGTACGGCATATACGGCCCTGCAGGGAAACCACCGTATGGCGGACAGAATCCCGGTCCAGGCATGACTGGAGTCATCGGTACACAATAATCCTGCGGCATTTCTTGTACAGGAGCAACAGGTGCTGGAAAAGGAATTTCTTTCTTTGGAACTTCTTTAACTTCTGGAAGAATATTTACTGGTTTTGGCGGGAGATTCGGTTGTTCTTTAACCGCCATTTTTTGCATACTCACTTGGTAGTGTTTATTGATGTCAATTTCAGGGACGACTTGTAGAGGCATTTTTGGAGTATATGGTACTTTTGGTACTTCTTTGATTGGCATCTCTTTAATCGGGATTTCCTTGACCGGCATCTCTTTGATTGGCATTTCTTTAATTGGTACAGGTTTCTCCTTGGCAAATGGGTGTTCTTTCAGCGGAACCTCTTTTTTCGCTCCTAAATTGATTGCGCCTTCTTTTTTTATGGATCCGCCAGCTGTCGGAACCTTTATTTTCATACCGGGCATAATCATATCAGGGTTGCTGAGCTGCGAATTCAACTTCTTCAGCTCTTCAAAATTCACGCCGTACTTCTTGGCGATCTTCCAAAGAGTATCCCCTTTCTGTACGATATGGATCTTCACTCTGATTTCCCTCCTATGGCATAAGTCCATATAGTGTATGTGGAAATAGGCAAAATGCTAATATTCTTCACAAAAACTTATGCTATTTTATCAAGAATTATGAATAGGACCATAGCAGGGCAAAAAAAATAGATGCAATCCCTGCATCTATTTCATGAGTGGCTTAGCATTCTCTTTAAAGCTAATTTTGCGTTTTTCGCAATCTCTGAGCTCACTTTAATGATATTATTGTTATTTTGGTCCTCAATGGTATCGAGGCTCCACACAAGATGTGGAAGGTCAATCCGGTTCATCGTCAGGCATGGGCACATATGAGGGTTTAGAGAAATAATGTGCTTATCCGGATGATTCTGGATTAAGCGGTTAACAAGATTCATTTCTGTACCAATAGCCCATGAAGAGCCTGGTTCCGCCTTTTCAATCGTATTAATGATAAAACTTGTTGAACCGGCCGTATCAGAAATTTCTACAACCTCGCGACGGCATTCCGGATGGACGATGATTTTCATGTCAGGATATTGTTCTCGTGTGTCAATCACATTTTGCACCGTAAAGTTTTCATGGACGGAGCAATGCCCCTTCCATAGGATGACTTTAATTTTTGAAAAATCACCCTCGTATTCGAGGCTGTCACTGATAGGATTCCAAATCGCCATTTCATCCAATCCAACCCCTAGCTCGACGGCTGTGTTCCGCCCAAGATGCTGATCCGGCAGGAAGAGAATTCGCTCCTTTTGTTCAAATGCCCATTTGACCATTGTCTCAGCATTGGAAGAAGTAACGGTTGCACCTCCGTTCGCACCGACAAAGGCTTTAATAGCTGCAGTGGAATTGACATAGGTTAATGGTAGAATGGTGTCTCCAAATAAACTTTGGAGTTTATCCCACGCTCTTTCAGTTTGGTTTAGGTCGGCCATGTCGGCCATTGAGCAGCCAGCCCTCATGTCAGGCAAAAATACCTTTTGACTTTTGCTGGTTAAAATATCTGCTGTTTCCGCCATAAAATGGACTCCGCAGAAAATAATGAATTCGGCTTCTGTATTTTCCGCTGATAACTGCGCTAATTTCAAGGAATCCCCAGTTGCATCGGCAAATTGAATGACTTCATCCTTTTGATAATGGTGTCCCGGTATAAACAGACGGGAGCCGTATTTTTCTTTTACTTCCTTCACGCGGACCTCAAGATCCTCGCGGGACATTTGCTTGTATTTTTCAGGTATCATTTTATTTGCCTGGAAGGCTGCCAAAATGCTCATCTTATTCCTCTCCTTTGCTCCATAGCACTTTTACACTAATATCTAACGCTTTATAGGAATGAGTCAAAAATCCCAAGGAAATGTAATGAACGCCTGTGTCTACATAGGAAGCAAGATTGCTCAATTGAATCCCGCCTGAAGCTTCGGTGATAATTCCCTGCGGCACCAATTTAATCAGCTCTTTTATTTCATCAGGTGTCCGGTTGTCAAACATGATGACATCCGCACCGGCTTGGACTGCCTCTCTTACCTGCTCCTCCGTTTCAACCTCTACTTCCACCTTCACCATATGACCGGCTTGTTTTCTTACTGCCTCCACTGCCCTACTGATGGATCCCGCAAAGGAAATATGGTTATCTTTAATCATCACGGCATCATACAACCCAAAGCGGTGATTATAGCCGCCTCCGGAGCGGACTGCATATTTTTCAAGCATGCGAAGCCCCGGCGTCGTTTTCCTTGTGTCGCAAATCCTTGTAAAATCGCTATTAAGAGTTGTTACGGCTTTGTTAGTAAGCGTTGCAATCCCGCTCATCCGCTGCACCAGGTTCAACACAACCCGTTCTCCTTTTAACAAGTCGGAAATTTTTCCGGTGACGGTTGCCAGCTGCTGTCCCTTTTCGAACTGTTCCCCATCCTTTACAAGAACCCGGGTTAAAAGATCCTGATTTAATAATTCGAATCCCGTTTTGATAATTTCTTCCCCGCAAAATATCCCGTCATCCTTGGCAAGAAAAACGATCTCGCCTTTCGTATCATCCGAAAAAATTAAATCTGTTGTGATATCCTGTTCGCCGATATCTTCAATAAAAAAACTTTCAAGTAGTGAGCGCAGTTTTAATTTGTTCATGATTCCTCTCCACTTCTTTTTTTGTATGAATGATGGATTTCTGAAGCCAATTTTGATTGTCCTCAATCGGGTAATCACTTCGGAAGTGACCGCCGCGGCTTTCTGTCCTTTTTAGGGCTGATTCTGTTATCAATTTTGCTGTAATTAGCATAAAGATTTTTGTTAATTCTTGTTTTGAAAAAGAATCAATCGTTTGCAATTCATCGATTTTAAATTGCTCAAGCCACTTTTTTTGATTTGTTAAGGCAAGCTCATTGCGGACGATTCCTACTTGGTCCATCATAGAATTCTTTATTTGCTGGATGGAAGGCAGCTTTAGTTTTTTATGAGTGTGCCTGCTTTTGGTTGTAACTGAGATTGCTGGAATGATCTCTGTTGGCGCTTTATTAATCCAGTCCGCCAGTTTTTTTCCATGATACAGTCCTTCCAGCAAGGAATTGCTGGCCAGCCGGTTGGCTCCGTGCAGGCCTGTACAAGCCGATTCCCCAATGGCATACAATCCTTGGATTGATGTGCGGCCGATAAGGTCCGTTTTTATTCCCCCCATTAAGAAATGGCTACCGGGCACAACCGGAATTTTCCCTTCAGTTAAGTGAATTCCATTGTTTTCACAAAGCTCGGTGATGGTAGGGAATCTTACCTCAAAATCTCTTACATTCGTTATATCTAAGAATACTTTATGGCCATTTTTCAAATAGTCATAGATCGTTTGCGAAACAATATGTCTTGGGGCAAGGTCTCCTAAAGGATGAACTCCTTCCATAATCGGAGTGCCTTCCACTGATATAAGATTTGCGCCTTCTCCTCTCACCGCCTCAGAAATAAGGCCTTTAGTTTCACCATTGACATATAAAAGCGTCGGATGAAACTGAATAAATTCCATATCGATAATGTCAGCACCCGCCCGGTAAGCCAGGGCTATCCCATCACCATTGACTGTTTGGGCATTGGAGGTATAGCGATACAATTGCCCGCAGCCGCCAGTTGCTAGAATGATGTGGCTGGCAAAATGCACTTTAAGGTTACCTTTTGAGTCTTTAACTTTTACCCCGATACAGTGGTTGTTTACAGGATTAATGACTAATTCATATGCAAAGGTGTCCTCTTCAACCGTGATATGTGCTTTAAGTTTGCTAATAAGGTACTCCACGACGTTCTTACCCGTCGCATCACCGCCGGCATGGACAATTCGGTGTTCACTGTGGGCACCCTCCATTCCAAGCTGCAATTTCCCATCCGAATCACGGTCAAATACCTTGGATATTTCTTGTATTAGGTTAGGTGCTTCATAAATGATTTCTCGAACAGCTTCCGGGTCATTATGAAACGCCCCCGCCTCTAAGGTGTCCTCTACATGTTTTTCCGGATGGTCTGCTGGTCCGATAGCTGCTGCTATTCCGCCTTGGGCAAGGTAAGAATTTGCTGTTCGTAATTTCGACTTTGTGAGAACTCTCACATTATTATTTTCACTTAAGTGGACAGCCAGCTGTAGAGCTGCTATCCCGCTTCCAATAATTACAACATCTGATTTTGTCATTGTTTGACCCTCCTGGATTAACAGGTGTCTTGACATATATATTTACACAGAATTACACTAAATACAAGATATTTTTTCTGGAACCGGGCAGGTAGATTTGGTCTAGGTGATCTATTGCCGGTTTTTTCACGAAGTCGGGCACGTAGAACCACTCTATGTGACAGGTGCTCCGGTTTTTTCACAAAGTCGGGCACGTAGAACCACTCTACGTGACCAGGGCTGCGGTTTTTCCACGAGGTCGGGCACGTAGAACCACTCTACGTGACCAGGGCTCCGGTTTTTTCACGAGGTCGGGCATGTAGAACTACTCTATGTGACCGGGGCTCCGGCTTTTTCACAAAGTCGGGCACGTAGAACGGCTCTACGTGACCAGGGCTCCGGTTTTTTCACAAAGTCGGTCACGTAGAACCACTCTACGTGACCAGGGCTCCGGTTTTTCCACGAGGTCGGGCATGTAGAACTACTCTACTTGACCGGGGCTCCGGTTTTTCCACGAAGTCGGGCATGTAGTAAACATATTTTTCTACTAAACTAAGGGAGTGCAAAAATGAAATATTTTGATTATGCTGCCACAACCCCGTTGGATCCAGAAGCAGCAGAGATTTTTGTAAAGGCTTCGACCGAGTTCTTTGGTAATTCCAGCAGCCTCCATGATATCGGGGGACAATCTGCCGCATTGCTTGAGCATTGCCGGGAAGAAATGGCCCAGCTTTTGGGCGTGGATAAACAGGGTTTGTTTTTTACAAGCGGGGGTTCTGAAGGAAATTTCTTAGCTATTGAGGCATTATTATCTGCTCCAAAAAAACAAGGCAAACATATCATTGCTGGAATGGCGGAGCACTCGTCCGTCCATGGAATCTTGAAACGGCTTGAAAAAGATGGTTATTCTATTACCTATTTACCGTTCAATTCATCCGGGGTGATTGATCCTGAAAATCTATTAAATGCCATCAAACCGGATACCATTCTTGCTGCCATTCAGCATGTTAATTCTGAAATAGGCACCATCCAGCCCATCGAGCAGCTTGCAAAAATCTGCACTGAGCACGATATCCATTTTCATACCGATATGGTCCAGTCCTTTGGAAAAATTGATGTACGAAACATTACTCCTTTGGTAGGCAGCTTTTCTTTTTCCGGACATAAAATTTACGGTCCAAAAGGAATTGGAGGGGCGTATGTTAATCCAAAAATTGGATGGAATCCGTTTTTTCCGGGGACTTCTCATGAAAAAGGATTTAGACCCGGCACTGTTAATGTGCCTGCTATTGCCGCGATGACCACCGCAGCCCAGAAAATTACGGGCAGAATTCAAGAGAATGCGCGAAGATTTGTTGAACTCCGGCACGCTATTCTTAACGCCCTTCAACCTATCAGTGAACGAGTCCACGTCTATCAGGCTGAAGGCGATTCACAGTTGCCGAATATCATCGGCATGCGGATTTCCGGCATCGAGGGCCAATGGATGATGCTTGAATGCAACCGGTTGGGTTTTGCAATATCAACCGGAAGTGCCTGTCAGATTGGCATGCAGACGCCTGCAAAGGTCACCCAGGCATTGGGGCTGACAATTGATGAATCGAAGGAATTTATCCGTATCTCATTCGGCCATCCCACAACGATGAATGAAATCGAAGCTTTGGGCGCAGGGATATTGAAAATTGCCAATGAATTTGCGGTCTCATCTGTTATTTAATTAGGCGAAATTATGTTAGAATAGGTTCACAGATATCAAACGGGAGGGTTTTTATGACGGAGCAAAAGAAAATCTTAGGAGAGGAAAGGAGGACTCTGATATTAAAACTGCTAAAGGAAAGTGCTTCGCCTCTAACTGGAAGCGACCTTGCTGCTAGAACTAATGTAAGCAGGCAGGTCATCGTAGGCGATATCACTCTCCTTAAAGCGAAAAATGAACCGATAATTGCGACAAGTCAAGGGTACATGTATTTTAGCCAAGCTCCCGGCGCCCATGTTTTCGAAAAAACAATTGCCTGCCGCCATAACCCAGAGGATACGGAAAAAGAGCTGTATATTTTTGTTGACAATGGCGTGACCGTAAAGGATGTTAGAATTGAGCATGCTGTTTACGGGGACTTAACAGCTTCGATTATGGTTTCGAACCGGCAGGAAGTGAAGCAGTTTATCGAAAGAATTCGCAGCAATAAGGCAGCTTTTTTATCGGAACTGACAGATGGCATCCATCTGCATACAATTTCTGCTTCTAGTGAGGAAGCAATAACGCGTACGGAGGCGGCCATGAAGGAAGCCGGATTTTTGATGGAATTTTAAAAGGACTCGTCGGTTGACGGGTCCCGATTTTTCTTTATTGTACTAGCTCATCTCAACCATCACCGAAGGATAACTCCCCAACAGCTTCACGCCGCAGCCCAATGCTTCCAACTCAGCCATGGCCCCTGGAATTAACACTTCATCAAGATTCATTTCTAAATCAATAATGAAAAAGTAATTACCGATACCGGTTTTCATTGGTCTAGACTCTATTTTCGAGAGGTTAATCCGTCTCCACGCAAATGCAGACAGAACCTGATGCAGCGCACCTGCCTGGTCTGATGGAAGAGTAATCATTAAGGTCGTTTTATGGTGAGCTGAGCCACTCAAGCCCTTCAATTCAGTTTGTTCCTTTGCTAAAACAACAAATCGAGTATGGTTATAATCAAAATCATGGATATTTCTCCGGACAATAGAAAGACCGTATTCCTCAGCAGCAAGCTCATTGGCAATAGCGGCAATATTAGCCTCTGGTGTTTCCATCACCATTTTAGCAGCCGCCGCGGTGGATGACACACTTTCAAACGGAACACCTTTTAATTGAGTATGTAAAAATTTATGGCACTGGGCAATCGCATGCGAATGGCTATAGACTTTTGAAACCTGGTGCCAGTCCGAGGCATTTGAAGGATGAACCATTAAATGCTGCTTAATGGGAAGCGTAATTTCGCCAATAATCGGAAGATCGACTTCCTGGGTTAAATAATCAAGGGTAATATTGACGGACCCTTCGAGCGCATTCTCAAGCGGAACAACAGCGAAATCCACTTCCTGTTCAACAACAGCATCCATGCATCCCGGAATCGTCTGGAACGGTATATGTTCAAATCCCGAAAAAACTCTTCTTACGGCTATCTCTGTGAATGTCGCCTTTGGTCCTAAGTATCCTACCTTCACTTTTCTCTACTCCCTTTCTAAAAAGAAAGCTGAGAGCCGGGCCAGTGAACTTTTGTTCACTATGCACCTGTTCCCAGCACTTCAACTTTTTCTACAAATTCTAGCTTTCTCAGTTCGGCCAGCAAAGAATCTATATCATGGACCATACCTGCAGTGTTTAATGAAAGTGTAACATTAGCTCGCCCCATAAGCGGAATCGTTTGGTGAATCGTTAGAACATTGCAGCCTGAACCCGCAACAACACTTAACAGTTTTGACAGGGTTCCGGAACGGTCCTCCAAATGGAAAAATAGCGACATAATCCGGTCCTTTGAAACCGAAGAAAAAGGAAAGACAGTGTCTCTATATTTATAAAAAGCACTTCTACTTAAATCCACCTTTTGAACTGCATCCCCAATGGATTCAGCCTTCCCTCTTTCCAGCATGTCCTTCGCTTCGATGGTTTTCTTCATCGCATCCGACAGAACATCCTCACGGACCAAATAAAATTTTTTATCAAAGTTAGCCATGCTCATCTCTCCCTCTTAGGGACCTCAACTTATTCTAAAAACTCAAATTCAAATTCCAGCAGCCTCACGATATCCCCATCTTTTGCCCCTCTTTTTCTTAAGGCATCGTCAACCCCAAAGCCGCGGAGCTGGCGTGAAAAACGTCGCACAGATTCATCCCTTGAAAAATCAGTCATCTTAAACAGCCTTTCAATTTTCTCACCTGAAAGGACAAATGCTCCATCCGGGTCTCTTGTAATGTTAAACGCATCAGCATCGGCTTCGTGTTTATATACTACGCGGTGAACACCTGTTTCCTCTTCTTCTTCATGCTGAAGCGGGAATTCCGGTGTTTCCTCAATCTTATCAGCAACGGCAAACAACAGCTCGCGGAGGCCTTTCCGCGATAGTGCAGAAATCGGAAAAATCGGGTAATCCTCCTGCAGCTTCTCTTTAAATTTTTGCAAGTTCTCTTCTGCATCAGGCATATCCATTTTGTTCGCGACGATAATCTGCGGACGCTCAGTTAAACGGAGATTGTATTCTTGCAGTTCCCGGTTAATCGTTAGATAGTCCTCATACGGGTCCCTGCCTTCAGTTGCCGCCATGTCAATGACATGGACGATGACTCTTGTCCGTTCAATATGACGTAAGAATTGGTGCCCTAACCCAACACCCGCATGTGCCCCTTCAATAAGGCCAGGCAGGTCGGCCATGACAAAGCTGCGTCCATCTTCGGTTTCAACCATTCCGAGATTAGGAACGATGGTCGTAAAATGATATTCCGCAATTTTTGGCTTGGCTGAAGATACAACTGACAACAATGTCGACTTTCCAACACTTGGGAATCCAACAAGACCAACATCAGCAAGGAGCTTTAATTCCAAGATCACATCGCGCTCCTGGCCCGGTTCACCATTTTCGGCTATCTCAGGTGCAGGGTTTGCTGGAGTCGCGAATCTTGTATTACCGCGTCCGCCGCGTCCGCCTTTGGCGATAACTGCACGCTGACCATGCTCAACTAAATCGGCAATGACCTCATTTGTAGCCGCATCCATGACAACCGTTCCAGGCGGCACTTTAACAATCATATCCTTGGCGCCTCTTCCGTGCTGCCCCTTGGACATGCCATGCTCGCCCCGAGGTGCCTTAAAATGGCGCTGATAGCGGAAATCCATCAGCGTACGCAAGCCTTCTTCTACTTCAAAAACTACATTAGCACCTTTACCGCCGTCGCCTCCAGCGGGACCGCCATTAGGTACATATTTCTCACGGCGAAACGCAACCATTCCGTTACCGCCATCGCCGCCTTTTACATAAATTTTTACTTGATCGACAAACATGTTGATCCTCCCGTCGTACTTTGAAATAACTGATGAATGCGACGAGATCGCAAGTGCTTACCTCTATTTAACAGCAGGCATAAACACCTCTAACGCGAATTCGCTTTCGGTAAATTCCTTTACGGTCACCTCTTGTGATCCGGACAGGAATTTTTCAATCAGTTCCTTATTATTTATTATCCCGCGAAAATCAAAAAAGAAACGAATTCCATCCGACTGCGGTTCAATTGTTATGGATAAATGGTTTTCTTGAAATGCTTCAATCGCCTGATTTAAACCGGTAAAAAGGGATTTTGTCCATTCAGTCAATTTGAAGTCATTAATCTTTATGTACTCAGAATCCTCAAAAACCTCATATTCTAGCTGAAAGGAATGACTTTCCCAATTAGCTGTAAATAATAATGAGGCAAATTGCGGAAGTCCCAGATTAGACAGCTTTGTCTCATGCTGTGCCTCCACTACAATTTCCGTTATGACCTCTTTAACCCGGTCAATTCGATTTAAGTCGAGGTTACCTTTGATGAGCTGCAGCTTATTTAACCAATCATGTCGTGAATGCCGCAGCACTTCGATAATATCCCATTCTTTCTCCATGCGTACTCTCCCAATCCTTTATCGGAAACTATTTTCTGTTAGTATATCAAAAAAACAACCATGAGTAAGCAATTTTTATGTTGAATGATACGATTTGGAGAGGCAAAAGTGCAATGATGATGAATAAACAGGTGAGGTGTTAAGGTAAAAAGAAAACTCTAACCGTTATGGTTAGAGTTTTCTAGTAACTTTAAGCTTCTTGAGCTACTGGATATACGCTCACTTTTTTGCGGTCACGACCTAAGCGCTCAAATTTTACAACGCCGTCGATTTTCGCAAATAGAGTGTCGTCTCCGCCGCGGCCAACGTTTTCACCTGGGTAAATCTTAGTACCGCGTTGACGGTATAGGATAGAACCACCAGTTACGAATTGACCGTCCGCACGCTTAGCACCAAGGCGCTTTGCGATTGAGTCACGTCCGTTCTTTGTAGAACCTACTCCCTTTTTAGAAGCGAAAAACTGAAGATCTAATCTTAACATTTGTTCCACCTCCTACTGTTTGAAGGTTAATTTTATGTGCTTTCCGTACTCCTGTTCAATCCCTTGGAGTGAGACAATCATCGCCTCAAGCAATAACTGTACTTTCTCTTGTGTTTCGTTTGAAATATTCTCTGGAAACGTACATTGGAGAAAGCCGCCATTCCCTTGTTTAACCTGTGCTTTGACTCCCGTAAGAGCCTCGATGGCATTAACTGTTCCAAATGAAACAGCCGATGCACCAGCACAAACAATATCTTGGCCATGTTTTGCAAAGTCAGCATGTCCGCTCATCGTAAAGGAGTGAACGAGTCCGGATTCAGTACGATTAATCGTAATGCGAATCATCTATTGCTCAACACCTTATGCGTTGATTTTTTCGATGACTACTTTAGTATAAGGTTGACGATGACCTTGCTTCTTACGGTTGTTTTTCTTCGCCTTGTACTTGAAAACAATGATTTTCTTTTGACGGCCTTGTTTTTCAACTTTAGCTGTAACAGTAGCGCCTGCAACAACAGGGCTTCCTACTTTTACATTTTCACCGCCAACGAAAAGAACCTTGTCAAAAGTAACTGTTTCGCCAGCTTCTGCATTTAGTTTTTCAATGTAGATAGCTTGACCTTCTTCAACTTTCACTTGCTTTCCGCCAGTTTCGATAATTGCGTACATGAACTGCACCTCCTTATAAACTCAGACTCGCCAAAAACAGGCGCTTATGCTAAGGCGTAAGACTTACTACCTGTCATGTGCGGTTGTAGCACGGGTGCGCTACAAACATAACATTAAAATCATACATAATTTAGACGAAAGTGTCAACAGCTTTTTGGGATAACTCATCCACTGGTCCGAATTGCTTCAATAAATAATGATGTGCTGGGACTGTGGTGGTTGTAAAAAACACCTTAAAATGAAGCATTTCTTCCAGGATTTCTAAATGGGGAAGGAGATGCTCTTTAACTTCTTTTGTCGTTTCTACCAGGACTGCTTCAAATTCAGAATAGCGATGCTCCAATAGCTCCCTTTCTAGTCGGAACGCTATCGTCTCTGCACTTAAGATTTTTCCTGTCCCCTCACATACCGGACACTTATCCTGCAACGCTTCCGACAAGGTAACCTTCGTTTTTTTTCTAGTCAGCTGCAGAATCCCTAGCGGCGTAAAGCCAATCACTTTCGTTCTTTTTTCATCCTTTGACAGCTCTTTTTCAAAAAGATTTAGAATCGATTGCTTGTCCGAATCACGATTCATGTCAATAAAATCAATAAGCACAATACCGCCAATATCACGAAGGCGCAGTTGTCTGACGATTTCTTTCGCTGCCAGCTGATTGGTTTTAAGCACGGTATCCTGATAGTCCGCTTTTCCGGAAAATTTCCCGGTATTTACATCAATAATGGTGAGGGCCTCTGTTTCATCAAAGATGAGATAGGCACCATGGTCAAGCCAGACAACCCGCTTTAGAGCTTTATCGATTTCATGCTCAATTTGGTGAGCGGAAAAGATATTTTCTTTTCCATTATAATAGGTGCAGGGATACTTTTCTTCGAGTAGTTTTTTGAGTTCCAGATCATCTACGATGATTTCACCCGCCGACATTTTTTCGGCTTGATTTTGAATCATTTCGAGAAAGGTATCTTTTTGAAAAATTAGTCCCGGCTTTTTTAAGATCGCAACTTTTTTGGTAAATTCTTGATATTGTATACGCAGGCTGCTTAATTCTTCGCGGAGCTCATCTTCGGTTGCGGTAATGCTTGATGTCCGAAAAATCAGGCCTTCTTCTTCGGTTTTCATATGGTTGCCAGTCCGGCGGAGCTTTGCTTTTTGCTTTTCATCGGCAATTTTTTTCGATACCGCTACATAGCGCCCTTTTGGCATGTAAATCAGGCCTGTGCCTTGTATTTCAATAATGCCTGTTACTTTTGGACCCTTATTGCCTGTCGCATCCTTGTCAACCTGAACAAGCAGCTTTTCCCCTTGATGAACATAGGACGATACATTTCCTTGTTTTTCTGATGCTAACAAATATGTGGGAAGCTGATCACGATGTAAATAAGCATTCTTCTCTTCCCCGATATCGATAAAAACAGCATTCATCCCGGGCAGAACCTTTGTCACGGTCCCATAATAGATATTACCAACCAGCGATCGATGTTCTGGCCGGTCAAAAATAATCTTTTCAATACGATTTCCACAGAGATAAGCGAAGCGCTTTTCCCGCCCTATGTAATTTATAATTAATGTTTCCAAACCTTGTTTCCTCACCTTTTTAAAAATAGCTTATTGGGTTAACCATTATTTTACCCAAAGTTACAGGAAAAAGCGCTCGTACCCACACGAGCGCTCCCTGCTTTCTATCTATTATACATTACTAATACAAAAAGAGAAGGTCACTAATTTTGTCGTTTAAACGTTTTTCTGTGAAATAGGCATGCAGCAGTTCATTTTCATCGAGAGTGCCTTTTTCCCTGCCGTCGACCTCGACAATTATAGGGTGCTTGCAACCGCGCTGGAATTTTTCCAAAACGTTAATCAAAAGATCCTGCTCGTCTGCCTGGATGGGTTTCAAGGAGTCTGGACTTGATGATTTTTTCCCGTAATAACGTTCAAGTAAAAAGCGCATGAAAATAAAGCGCCGCTGCTTCCATTCGTAATAAAGCGAGAAGAATAAGAAGCCGATTACTACCCAAACATTGATGTGGGCTGGTGCTGTGGCTAATATTACAAATGAAAACATGCATAAACTGACGAAGGAAATCATCAGCGTGGTGCGATGGGCACTTGCAAAAGAATTTTTCAATGATAGCAGTAAAAATACCAGTTTCCCACCATCGAGCGGCCAAACTGGAAAAAGGTTAAAAATTAAAATCATCAGATTATATTCGATAAATAATGGAAATAAATCCTCGGGAAACAGGTTAAAATGAAGGAGGGCAAATGCCGCTGCCACCATCCAGACATGCTGGAGCGGACCTGCCAAGACGACAATCGCCTCTTCCTTTAATGGACGATTCCCGTGCTCATCCATCTCCGCGACCCCGCCAAATGGCAGGAGGGTGATTCTTTTGATTCTCCAGGAATAAAAAGAAGCCGCCGCCGCATGCCCCATTTCATGTACGAAAATGATACCCAGGAGTAAACTGACTTCCATAAAATGGGCCGTGGCGATTGAGAGTGCAATGACTAACCATAACAGCGGGTGGATGTGAACATGCCGGAGTAACTCGATCGCTTTATTCAAGACGAATCACCTGAATCGGGTCGATGAACTCATCGCCCTTTTTAACAGCAAAATAATACTGGCCTTTTGTTTTGTTCTCTTCCCCTGAATCAGAAACTGTCCCCACCACTGCTCTTTTATCGATATATTCATAGAGTTTGACCTTGATATCTTTTAAATTCCCATACCATGTTTCTGTTCCATCGGAATGCTGGATCACGACGGTTTTCCCGATGCCTTCTTTTTCTCCAGCATCCATGACAAACCCGTCACTGATCGCTTGGACCGCCGCTCCTTTGCCAGTCTCAATCATAATTCCCTGGCCGTTCTTTTCAAAGTTCTCAAGAATTTTCCCTGTTACAGGTACAGCCCCTTTTTGGACCTGCTCTTTCGCATCCGATTTGTCTTTTTCAGAAAAAGGCAACAAAGCAAGCGGCTTGCCGAACTTATCTTCATACCACTTAGAAACAACAGCAAACTTGAAATCTTGATCCATCGTTTTTAGGACGACGTCCCTCGCCGGCTGAAATGTGGCCGATTGATTGCGGAACATAATTGCCACCACTAGAAACAAGAGAATGGATGCTAAAATTTTGAAAAAGAAGACTTCCTTTTTAAATAAAGGGTGTCCATCATCATCATCGCCACCTGTGGACGGGGGAATATAATTATATTCGTATTTTTCTTCATCACCTGGCCATAACAAATTCCGTTCTGGCGCACTTGCCTTGCTGCTGCCCATCTCTTTTTTTCTCTTTGCGATTCGCCGCCGTATTTCATCCGGAGTAGACCGCGCCATACTCATCAACCCTTTTCACACAGTTTGTACAAGTTTATGTAGAGTTTTAATAGAGTATGACAAGCATATAAAAAAGCCAGTCCACAGATCTTGTGAACAGGCTTTGATTTTATCGAACTCCAAAGAATTTCTTCAGTTTTGAAAATACACCTTTATTTTGATCTTCGAGTGATTGAAGCGGGATGGACTCTCCGAGAATTCTTCTTGCGATGTTTCGGTAGGCGATCGATGCCTTGCTGTTTGGGTTTAGCGCAATCGGCTCACCATGATTGGAGGCTTTGATGACCTCTTCATCGTCAGCGACAATGCCAATCAGTTCGATTGATAAATGTTGGGTAATTTCATCGATATCAAGCATATCACCGGTCTTCATCATATGATTGCGAATTCGGTTGACGATTAACCTTGGCGGCTCCATATCTTTTTCTTTTTCTAAAAGTCCGATGATCCTGTCGGCATCGCGGACAGCAGAAACCTCCGGCGTAGTAACCACAATGGCTTTATCCGCACCGGCCACGGCATTCTTATAGCCCTGCTCGATTCCGGCCGGGCAATCGATGATTATGTAGTCATAGTCCTGCTTTAACTCAGTAATTAACTCTTGCATCTGCTCGGGTGTAACAGCTGACTTATCGACAGTCTGCGCTGCCGGAAGCAAATACAAAAGGCCGTCAAATCGCTTATCCTTAACGAGTGCCTGATGGGTTTTGCATCTTTTTTCAACCACATCGACTAAATCATAAATAATTCTATTTTCTAACCCCATTACGACATCTAAGTTTCGAAGGCCGATGTCCGTATCTATTAAGCATACTTTCTTTCCCTGAAGAGCCAGCGAAGTGCCGATATTAGCAGAGGTTGTTGTTTTGCCGACACCGCCCTTACCAGATGTAATTACGATTGCTTCTCCCACTTTAATGTCCCCCTTCTAATCTCGTTAAATTAGGCCTTAAATGATTTAAAGCTTGTAATCTATCGATAATAATATAATGGTTCTCATTTATGTAAGCACATTCCATTTCTCTGTGCTCATTAGCAGGATTCGAATCTGGGGATCTATTTATATATTCGCCGATTCTTAGCTGCGATGGCTTCATGCTCGAAGCGGCAATGACTGCCTGTTCATTGCCAAAACACCCTGCATGAGCAACTCCTTTGAGGACACCCATTATAAAAATATTCCCGCCTGCAATCACGGTTCCACCTGGATTCACATCTCCAATTAACAGTAAATCCCCTGGTACTCTTAATACCTGCCCGGAACGGACGATTCTTGAAACCGTTACGACCTCGTTTTCTTCCTTTAGACGATTGGCTTCTTCCTTCGTAATCACATTTGATTCAATATCATCCACCATTAAGTTTTTCTTTTGGCGGATTAACTCTTTTAGTTCTTCCTTTTGTCCGTCCGTTAAATAGCGATTGCCAATATCCACTTTCACAGAAATTAAGTGGCGTTCCTCCTCCGTTCTGGAGTTGGCGGAGAGCTTTTGGTCCAGTTCTTGCTTTAATTCCTCATAGGAACAGGTATCATCCAGATGAAGGACAAGTCCGTCCTTTGTTCCTTTTATTGTAACATTTTGCCGATTTTTCATGGAGAATTTTCACCTCAAAATACAAAAACAATTTCGGATTTAAGCCATTATTTTCCAAATCCAAATTATAAACATCCATCTTTAAAGAATTCGACACGAACTGTCCATTCTCCTTTTTTAAAAAAACATTCCCCAAACTTTGTTATTCAGGATAAAACTGTGAATGAGGAAGCGGCCATACCTACCCCATTCCCCGATTCATAAATCCTCCCGCAGTGCCTCGGCATGTTTTTCAAAGCCGCGTTTTAAAGGATAGGCTGCTATCAGGAGAAAAGTTCCATTTAATATAAGAGTGGGATAGAAACGCAAATTGACAAAGCTCATAAAATCAAGATTTGTCACATGAATTAAATAATTAATTTCATACACGCCCGCTTCTAACAGCGCAACTCCCAAAAGGGAAACGAAGAAAGCGACAACGATATTGGACTGAATCACCTGCATAACCTTTGCTGCTAGGTAGCAGATAAATGGAAACAAGAAAAAATAAATGCCGATAATTTCGACATATACGATATCAAATAGAAGTCCAAAGATGGCCGCATAAATAATCCCCTGATTTTTCCCAACATATATCGTCAAAAAAAGCAGAGTGGCAAACAGGAACCGCGGAACTAGTATACGGTTTCCAAAGGAATCAGCGGGCAAAAATTGAACAAACAGACTTTCAAAAATAAAAAGGAGCAAAAACAAAAGAGGGAGAAAGAATTTCCTCACAAGTCTTCCTCCTTCCCAGATTTCATCACACTTTCCTCGGGGCTCGTCATTAACCTTTTAATGACCATGACATTTTCAATATCGTAAAAGTCCGCTCCCGGCTTCACTAGTGCGGTTTGATTTAAGCCATATTGGTCTGGTTTCACCTCTTCTACCTTTCCAATCATCAACCCCTTAGGAAAAACACCGCCCATTCCTGAGGTGATGACCGTCTGCCCTTTTTCCACCTTTGCTCCTGATGGAATTGCTTTAACGAGAAGCATTTTTTGTTTATCATCAAAGCCCTGAACGAATCCGTAAACCTCGGTTTCCCCCTGAATCACAGCGGAAATCCTGTTTTTCGGGTCCATCGCACTCAATAGCTGCACTGTTGAGCTAAATTGGGTGACGTTTTTCACCTTTCCAATCAATCCTGTTGCTGTTACAACAGCCATATTTTTTTTAATTCCATCTAACTTGCCTTTATTGATAATAATCATTTCATGCCAACGATCAGGATTTCTGCCAATAACTGTTGCCGGCATTGGTTCCAAATCTCTCAGGGTCTTTTTTTCATCGAGAACGTCACGTAATTCTTTGTTGTCTTTTTTCAGTTCTTGAACTTCTGCTTCAAGGCTGGCAATTTTCTCAACGCGTGATTTTAATTCCTTATTCTCATCATATGTATTTTGCAAATCCTGAAGATTTTCAAAAAAGCCCGCAACATACTGGGCAGGCCTTGAAACCAGGGATTGAACCCAACCGGTGGTGTCTTTGACGAACTGTTCCGGCCAGGTAAGTTTACTTCTCTCCCTTAAAGAAAACCCAATCAATGCCACGAGAACAATGATGCTGACGAGCAAAATGATCAAACGCTTATTCAAAAAGAACTGTGGCATGATATTACACCTCTATTTTTTTCATTGTCCAGCGCCTAGGCGCTGGAGCTTTTCTCTTTATCTAGAATCTTTAGCTTTATTTTTAAATAAATGGATATGATCTAAAGCTTTTCCTGTGCCGATTGCCACGCAATCGAGCGGGTTTTCTGCAATCAGGACAGGCATTTTTGTTTCCTCGCTAATAACACGATCAATATTGCGCAGCAGCGCCCCGCCGCCCGTGAGGACGATGCCGCGGTCCATAATATCGGCAGCCAATTCCGGTGGTGTTTTTTCAAGCGTATTCTTCACTGCTTCAACAATGGCATAAACAGTATCACTTAAAGCGGAGGCAATTTCCTTAGCGGAAATTTCAATTGTTTTTGGCAAACCAGTCAGAAGGTCACGGCCGCGAATCTCCATGTTATCGATACCTTCAGGCGTGCCTGCAGAACCGATTTCCATTTTGATTGTTTCCGCAGTTCGGTCACCGATCATCAAATTATATGTTTTTCTAATATAGGAAATAATCGCCTCATCCATCTCATCACCGGCAACACGGATTGACTGGCAAGTAACAATTCCCCCTAAAGAAATAATCGCTACTTCCGTTGTACCTCCGCCGATGTCTACAACCATGCTTCCCGTCGGTTCCCAGACTGGAAGGTTGGCACCAATAGCGGCAGCAAACGGCTCTTCAATTGTGTAAGCATCCTTTGCTCCCGCTTGTCTTGTTGCATCGATAACCGCTCTCTCTTCAACTGCGGTAATCCCTGATGGTACACAGACCATCACATACGGCTTACCGGCGAAAAAGCCTTTATTCTTTTGGGCTTCGCGGAATAAATGCTTCATCATAATAGCTGTTATTTCAAAATCAGCGATGACGCCATCCTTCATTGGGCGAACGGCCACCACATTTCCCGGAGTCCGGCCTATCATGTTTTTTGCGTCATTTCCAACCGCAACTATGTGTTTTGTATCTGTTTGCATGGCCACCACAGATGGCTCCCTTGTGACAATCCCTTTCCCCTTTACATAGACAAGGGTGTTGGCAGTTCCTAAATCTATCCCAAGATCCTTTGTTCCAATTCCAAACATAACGTTGTATCTCCCTTTCTGATACTAAATGCACTGTCCTAAGGCAGGTGTTTATCGTAAAAATTTCAAAAAATTGTAACGTACATAAATAGGCAGTCCTAAAAAATCATAAACAATATTATAGCCTAACGTCAAATAAAATCATAGCATTACAAATATCCTTTTTCCTTCAAGCTGACAAACTTATTTTCCCCGATGATGATGTGATCAAGGAGATCGATACCAATGATCTTGCCGCATTCTACCAGCCGCTTTGTCACTTCAATGTCCTCCCGGCTAGGCGCGGGGTCACCGGATGGGTGATTGTGAAGAGCAATAATGGATGCAGCAGACCGCTTTAATGCCTCCCGATATACCTCACGCGGGTGAACGATGGAAGCGTTTAAGCTACCAATAAATACCGTTTGCTTATGCATGACCTGATTCTTGGTATTTAAATACAAGCAGACAAAATGCTCCTGCGACAGAAAACGCATATCGTTCATGACATACTTGGCCCCGTCTTCCGGCGAGCGGATCACATAGCGGTCATTATATTCCAAATTGGCAATTCTCCTGCCAATTTCAACAGCCGCCAGAAGCTGAATCGCTTTCGCCGAGCCAATCCCTTTTATTTCGGTAATTTCCTCTAAAGTGGCCGCTTTTAAAAGCCTTAAACCCTCAAAATGAGTTAAGAGGCGATTCGATAATTGCAACACTGATTCATCCTTCGTTCCGGTACGAAGCAATATTGCAATTAACTCGTGATTGGATAAACTTTGCGGGCCATGCTGGATAAACCGTTCTCTTGGCCGTTCATCTTGCGGGAAATCACGAATCATTAATGTGTCGCTTGACATTACTTTTCCCTCCCTTAATGTCGGGAGTTAATGTTAGAAAAAAATTAATACGGCAAATGATAGCCTAACCGTTTCAATTCCCTAATTGTTCTTGCAACCGGCAGGCCGACAACCGCAAAATAGTCCCCATGGATTTTTTTGACAAGCATGCTTCCAAGCTGCTGAATGCCATATGCCCCTGCTTTATCAAGCGGTTCACCGCTTTTCACATATGACCGTATTTCATCATCCGTTAACTCCCAAAACCAAACTTCTGTTTTTTCATAAAACTTTGTAGCGCTAGTTGGAGATAGAATTGAAACACCTGTAAATACTTCATGCTGACTGCCTGAAAGGGTTTTTAACATCTGTACAGCTTCCGCCTCATCAGCTGGCTTTCCCAAGATTTGATTATTTGCAACCACAATCGTGTCGGAACCAATCACAAAGGCATCCCTGTTTTCTTTAAAAACAGCCTGGGCCTTGCGTTCCGCCAATTCCATTACGACTTCTTCCGGAGAAAGCTTGGGGTCAAAGCTTTCATCCACATCACTGCTTGAAATTGCGAATGTTAAATGGAGATTTTCTAGAAGTTCTTTTCGCCGTGGAGAAGAAGAGGCTAAAATGAGGTTCTGCATTTCATCACCTTACCTTTTTTTGCAACGCTTTAGGGAGATACAAGTTAATCGTATCAAAAAAGAGCGGTGCAAACAATTTTTATATTATTAAATTTTGAAGAAATTTGTCAGATTATACAACTTTTATCAATATTTGCCGGATAGCGTGCTATAAAAAGCCCGCCGTCTATTCGGCAGGCTTTATTTTGCAATAATTTCCCGGAAAATATCGAGCGGTGGTTTAGTTTGTCAAAAGATGCTACAACGAATTATAAATGGACAGGAAGTTCAACAAATGCTGCTCAGCTTCAAGCAGGCTTTTTGTATCCTTGGACTTTTGAAAAGCTTTTACCTTTTCGTCAGCACCCACTAACTCTAATTTCATTTTATTGATATTTTCATTTTTAATATTGTTTATTTTGAGTTTTTCACTTTTACCAGCATCTGCAGAAACGCTGCTCGAAACAAGCGCTCCAGAAACCTGGGTTGAAAGAGATTGATAAATACTAGGAAGTGATTCGATAAAACTCTTTTCATTATCTGTAAGGTTTGAAAGCTTCTTTTCATCTAGCATCAATTGTTTCGCGAAGGCCCCCTCGGCACCCTTATCTTTGTATTTGGTACTTATTGATTTGGCCGTTTCAAGCGAATCCGCCACGCTTAAAAATAAATAAAACTTGCCGCCGATTTCTACCTGTTCAGAAGGAATACCTTTAGACTTTAATTGTTTAGCAGTATCCTCTGCACCTGCTTTCGAGGTAAAAACACCGCCTTGGACTACATAGGTGTTCAACTGTTCGATAGCAGCTGATACTGCTTTATCCGTTGTTTCCGGTTGTTCTTTTCCATTTCCTGTTTCTCCAACCACATTTGGTTCGGTGACAGCTTTTTCACCCGATTCCGTTATGACTAGCTTCAGCATAAAAAAACCAATCGTTAATCCAATGAGAATCGCAAAAACGGCGGTAATGACAATAGATCCTATCGGCCGACGATTGTTTTTGTTGGAAAAACTGGCAAATGAAATCGAAGATTTTTTTTGTTTGCCCTTGTTGGAGTTTTGGGAACTGGCTATTGTAAATTCCTCGATATCATTTTCAGAGGATTCCGGAATAACCCAATCAAAGCTTTCTTCAATAGATTCCTGAGCGGCCGCTGCCTCAATGATTCCTTCTGATTCTTGTAATTCCGAATCTATTTTTATTTCGTTTGGAATAGGTTCTAGTGTAGGTTCCGGCATATTTTTTCGAGGTTCTTCACGAAAGGATTTGGGTTCTCCATTTAATTTTATCGTGATGGTATGGCCCTTTTTAGGCTTGTCCACTTTACCTTCTCCTTTCTGTTCGACAGTAATATGTTCCATCCTAACATACCGGGAAAAAAAAATAACAAGACTTTTGTCGTCTTGTTATCTTAGAGTTTCGTCAAATTATTCGCTGATTTGCGTTATGGCTGCGTCTGGACCGTTGTGGGAAACTGGCTTAAAGGGTTGGTTTTTTCAGCAGGTGCTTCAGCATCTATTTTTGGAACATCCGCCTGTAAGTCAGCTAAATCAGGCATATAAAAAGCTGAAACAGTCAGTAAAAACGATAATTTCTGCTCCTCCTGCTGAACACTTGTTACTTCATGACCGCCAGAATAATTTATAGCCTCCACTACTACAATCCGTTTTAAAGATTCCAACGTTTCTACAAATTTTTCAAACTGTTCATAGTTTGGGGAGTCTACGGATAATTGAACTGTCAGCTTCTTTAAACCTGGCACAGCAGATACCGACTGAGCGTCAGCTTGGCCGGTATCTGCTTGATTTGTTGATGCTTGGCTGTCAGTCCCTTTATTTGCAGCTCCCTGAATCGAGTGCGTCTGGGCAGTAGTGTTCTGACCTCCCGAACCGGCTTGAGCAGAAGGCTGCTGAGGCTGGACAGATACCGCTCCATCCATTGAGAATCCCATGGACTTGATTTGGTTACCCGAAACTGTTTCAGCTCTTTCAAAGTCTAAAATCAATTGCTCCTGCAACGGTTTAACCGGAACTTTTTTCTGCAGTTCTCTAGTATTTTCTGCTACCTTATTTTTGCTATCGTCATTTTGCTTAACAACAGTATCCAATAACTTCTGTTCTGCTTTTAGGGTTTGTTGTTTAGTTTTTAAATCTGTTTTTAATGGCGCAAGTTTAAAAAGCTGAGCATAGACAATGAGAAGCACCAATAATAGGGTTACAATGGCGATTATATAATTATCCAGCTTTGAGAATTGAAGCTTCACGATCCGCTCACTCCTTTCTCGCCTGTCTTGCGTACATTAATATCTTGTTTAATTTCGTCCTTATTAAAAGTAATTTCAAATTGCCCCGTATATCTTGGCAGGTAAGGACTAGTTAAGGTATTTGCAGTGTTACTTGTTTGTGATACTGCTGCATTGTTATTTGTTCCAGCATTGACAACATCTGTTGGAGAATCAGTGCCGTCTTGAGCAGCGGCTCCACTTGCAGTGTTAGCTGTATTTGGTTGAATTCCGGTGTTTGTAGCTGCTTCGTCAACGGTTGTCACCGTTGTAGTGGTTTCAGCCTGTGCCGCTGGGTTTAACGAGCTAAGCTTTGCATCAGAGATCCATTTGGATTCATTAAGATTATTTAGGAAATAAGCAGCTTCCCTCGGGCTGTCGAATTGTACGGTTAAATTGATTGTCCCTGCTTCTGTATAGCTAAATGACTGAATAAAACCGCGTTCAGGCAAAATTGAGGTAAGATGACGCATAACCGGTATCGTTTGGATTGAATAGGTATTAGCCCAGTCAATTGCATTCTTAAGCTGGGTTACCGAACTGGAAGATTCGACATTCTGAATTTTTGCTTCTTCCTTTTCGCTTATTTTTTGGGTCATTGCGATTTCTCTGTCAACACTCTCAATATTTTTTTTCATAGAATTTATCTGAAAAAAATAATAAACGCCAGTCAAAAGAAATAATGCAAGGAAACCAGCTAACACCATATAAAAAGTAAATTTTTTCCGTTCCTTCTGCGGGAGCAGGTTGATTTCAACTAACATTATTTCACCTCTTTTAACGCAAGCCCTAAAGGAAGCAATAATTGATCCGGGATATTTTCCATTTTTTCCGTAGAATTCATTGCCAGTGTAATGCGGCCGACAGGGAGACCGAATCTTTCTTTCAAATCATCCTCTATAGCCTGAAGCATTGGATGATCGCCTGTAAGAAGAAATTTCGTAATATCATGATTTTCATGATTTAAGGTATATCGATAATAATCGATTAGCTTACTAATTTCTCTAAAAATATCCCCAAACTGTCCAGCAAGCTCATTCGTATCCCCAGTATATTTACATTTTGCAAGCCCGAAATGGTCCCTTTTAATATCCCACTTTTCTATATTAAAAGGTAGAGCAAACGGCCGCATCACAACAGGAACTGCTCCTTCGAAAATACTTAAATTAACAGAAGTTAAAGCAAATTGGATGGTGAATAACGTTTCATTTTCTTCTGCTAATTCGAGCTTATGGTAAAGCCGATACAACGATAAAGGGGATATATCGGCTGCAACAGGTTTTAACTTAACACTTGAGAATAAATGAGAGTATTCCATTACATTCTGCTCAGGTGCCGCAAACAAAAGCAATTCCTTTGTCTTTCCGTTGTCTCCTAGCGGATAAAAATCAAAAACAGGCTCTTCAAAAGGCAAATGGATGGTGGAGCCAAGTTCTAAATATAAATACCCCATTAATTCATCGTCTTGTATTTCAGCCGGAACATTGACTTTCCTAATAATAACGAGTTGGTCAGGGACAATAAAACGAATCGAACGCCTGTGAATCTTCCAATCATCAACACACTCTTCTAAAATATTCGTTAAAGAATCGATGTCAACAATTTTCCCGTCTTCAATGATTCCGGGTGTCAAAAAACGCTCTCCCCATTTTTGGGCAGCAGGCGGGTTCGATTGCTTTAATTCCACATAACGGATGGAATGATCGTTTAATACAAGATTTATTATTCGGTTTTTGGATGAAAACAGGGAAAAAACCATGTAAATAACCCCTTAGTTAGAATCCGTGATTTAAGAAATTTATATAAAATTGAATGATGTCAGTTCCCCAATAGTACGCAGACAATGTACCTGCTGCGATAAATGGTCCAAATGGAATGGGCTGCCGTCTTTTGACGATTCTAAAAATCATCGCCAATCCCCCGAGAACAGCACCGTATAAGGTAGATAGAAAAAATGATAAAAGGACTAGTTTAATGCCTAAAACAAATCCAATTACGGCATATAGTTTAACATCGCCGAAGCCCATTCCGCCTTTGCTGACAAGGGCTACAATTAATAGAAGAGTGAATCCTGAAATCGCCCCTAAAAGGCTGTCCCACCAAGGGTTCAGCGGCCAAATAATTCGTTCCAATAAAAAAATCCCTGCAAACCAAATTAAAATTTTATCAGGGATGATCATATAATGAATATCTGAAACTATGATAATCATAAACATTGAAATGAGTGTTAACGCAACTACTAACTCTCCTGACCATCCTACTATATATGGTGCTGTTGCAAACAATATCCCGTTTAACAATTCCATTGTCGGGTATATAGGAGAAATCCGCGACTGACAGCCACGGCATTTCCCCTTTTGGATTAAATAAGATATTACTGGTATTAGTTCGTATGCATTTAATTGGTGCCCGCAGGTTGGACAAGCAGAGCGTGGGGCGATGATTGATTTTTTTAAAGGAACCCTTAATCCGACTACATTAAAGAATGAACCAAAAATTAAACCATATAATAATAATAAACTAAAACCTATCATATTCTTATGGAGTAACAACATCTCTACCTAAACTTTTAGAATCGGCATTTATATGAACCTTACTACCTGTTTTACCAACAAGTTTAACAGTATAAGTAGCATCTTTTCCTGTTCTAACTATGGTTACAGTACTGGCATCTGTATCATAACCTGCCTTATCAGTAGGATCATCAAATCGTTCAACATATCCTTTTGTTATTAAATCCTCTAATTTTACTACCGCTTGCTCTTTTCCAGTACTTGGAGTATTCGGAGCCCATGTTAGTACTGAATCATTTGAAGCAACGGCATTTCTAGAAGCAGAAACCATTTGTTGAGCATTGGCTACGTGAGCATCCTTTTTAGAATTATCGATTAATCCTAGAATTGATGGTATTGCAATTGCTGCGATAATACCTAAGATAACAATAACTGCAAGCAATTCAATTAGTGTCATACCTTTTTGGTCCTTAAGTCTTTTCTTTAATTTTTGAATCATTATCCCACTCTCCTAAATAGTTCTATAAACCTAGTAATATTTTCTCTTGTATTATACAGTAATTGTTAAAGTGAATAAAATAATATTTATTGGTTTTTGTAGTTATTCGTCATCTTTGTTGTAAATTTGTCATTTTATTGATTCATTTGTTGAAATTGGTCAAACATGCTAAACATTGGAACCATAATAGATGTTACGATAGTCCCAACTAATCCAGATAAAGCCACAATCATCAACGGCTCGATTAAAGATTTTAATTGGTCTGTGCCTGTTTCTACCTCTTTTTCATAAAAATCGGCGATTTTTGACAGCATGGCATCCAAGGCACCCGTTTCTTCCCCTATTACAATCATTTGCGTAACAAGTGGTGGAAAGGCCCAATGAGCTTGCATGGGTTCGGCCATCGAACTGCCTTTTTCTAAAGAATACCGAGATTCACGAATAACCTTCGAAAGGACTTCATTCTCGACAACTTTCTCAACAATGACCATCGCTTGGAGAATCGGGACTGAACTAGAAAACAAAGAACTGAGTGTTCGCATCATCCTAGCTAGTGATGCTTTTTGGAGAAGGTTGCCGAATACTGGCATCTTCAATAAAAAATAGTCCAGATAATATTTTGTTTTTTTATTTTTGTTTAAATAAGTAATAGTAAGCACTATAAGAATAATGACTAGCGTAATCAACCACCAAAAGGATTGCATAAAAGCACTTGCGGCTAAAACAATTTTTGTGATTGCCGGAAGCTCTCCCCCCATTTGGTCAAACATTGAAACAAAGGTTGGGACAATCGCCAAGAGCAAAAAAATGGTTACAGCAATCGCGATAATCCCAACAACAATGGGATATGATAAGGCAGATTTTATTTTTTGCCTTGTATAATGCTGTTTTTCAAAATGGTCTCCTAAACGGTCCAGCGTTTCATCTAAGTTACCGCTGACTTCTCCGGCTTTAACCATATTAATGAACATGGAAGAAAAAATCTTCTTATGCTTTGCTACCGCATTTGAAAGGGGATTTCCTTCTCTCAGTTCCTGTTCCACAGCAAATAATGCCTTCTTTAACCCTTTACTTTCTGTTTGATGAGCAAGTATGGATGTTGCCTCAACAACCGTTACTCCAGCTTTAATTAACGTAGAAAATTGCCGTAAATAAATAACAAAGTGTTCCAATTTTACTGGGTTCCCCAGTGAAATATCTTTGGTAAAAATGGTTTCAGGAACTTCTTTTATTTCTATGACGCGAATTCTTTGTTCCTTAAGCTTTTCCATCGCTTCCCGTCTGGAAGAGGCATAAACGGCGCCCTCCCGTTTCCCCCTTCGATCGCGTCCTGCGTATTTAAATTTAGCCATTTTGCATCATCTTTTCCTGCAAGTATTGTGCTGCTGCCTCTTGCTGTATGACTCCACGGCCAATCAAGTCACGGATACTCATTTCAAGGGTGTGCATTCCCTGGGCACGGGACGTTTGCATTGTGCTTTGAATTTGATGGATTTTCTCACTCCGAATTAAATTCGCAATAGCCGGATTGTTTACCAAGATTTCAGTGGCAGCCCTACGTCCTTTCTTATCCGCGGTTGGAAACAAACGCTGTGATATGATTCCCACGAGAACAGAAGCCAACTGAACTCTAATTTGCGGCTGCTGGGCTGGTGGAAATACGTCAATAATCCGGTTAATCGTTGTTGGTGCACTTGAGGTATGAAGTGTCCCAAAGACCAAGTGCCCCGTTTCTGCCGCAGTAATGGCAATACCAATGGTTTCTAAGTCGCGCATCTCCCCTACCAAAATAACATCAGGGTCCTGTCGAAGGGCTGCTTTTAACCCGCTGGCATAGTTCATCGTATCATACCCAACTTCACGCTGATCGATAATGGAATTTCCATGCCGATGAAGATATTCAATCGGGTCTTCAAGCGTAATGATATGTTTACGCATCGTTCTATTCATATAATCAATCATGGAAGCAAGCGTGGTAGATTTTCCGCTTCCTGTCGGACCTGTTACTAAAATAAGGCCTTGAGGTTTTTGGACTAACTTAGTAATGATGCCGGGTAAATCCAATTCCTCTATTGTAGGTGTTTTGGAAGCGACTGCCCTAAGGGCTAAAGACACACTTTTACGTTGATGATATGAATTGACACGGAAGCGTGAGATCCCAGGAGCACCATAGGAAAAGTCAAGCTCCCCCTTTTCCTTGAATGTATCCCATTTATCCTCGGGAATAATCGCTTTCGCCATTGCCTCGGTATCAACGGGCATTAACTTTTCCGTTCCGTACCTTTTAATTTCGCCATTAATTCTGAATACAGGGGGAACACCTACAGTTAAGTGAATGTCTGAAGCTTTATATTCAATCGCTGCACGCAGTATTGCCTCAATCTTTTCTTTCATCGTCACGTTCTCCTACTCTGGAATTGCTACACGTAAAACTTCTTCTGTTGTTGTTAAACCATGTTTTACTTTTAAGAGTCCATCGTCAATTAAGAAAATGGTTTTGTTTTTAATAGCAGTGTCCTTCAGCTTTTGAAAAGTTTCACCGTTCATCATGATTCTGCGTATTTCATCATTAATAACCAGTACCTCATGTATGGCTATCCGGCCTTTATAGCCGGTCATATTACATGAAGCACAGCCTTTTCCCCGGGTAACTTTATCAATTTTCAACCCGCGCTTCGCAAAAATTTCCACTTCCCGTCTAGAAGGTTCTTGTACTTCTGCACAATCACGACAGACTTTGCGGACCAGCCGCTGTGCAACAACTCCACTTAAGGACGCAGCGAGTAAAAATGGTTCCACACCCATATCTAGCAGTCTGGTAACTGTTCCAATAGAGTCATTGGTGTGTAACGTACTTAGAACTAAATGACCAGTTAAAGATGCTCGGATGGCAACCTCTGCCGTTTCCGTGTCGCGAATCTCTCCGACCATGATGATGTTAGGGTCTTGGCGGAGAATCGACCTTAAGCCTGCAGCAAAGGTCATCCCAACATGTTGATTCACCTGAACCTGGTTGATGCCTTCAAGCTGATATTCTACTGGATCTTCGATTGTTATAATGTTTACCCCATCACTATTCAATTTATTAAGAGCCGCGTATAGTGTCGAGGATTTACCTGACCCAGTGGGGCCTGTTATTAAAACGATCCCCGTCGGTTTTTCAATCATTTCGTTAAACCGCTTAAGGTTCAGGGAATTAAATCCAAGTTTATTTAGGTCATTTAAAGTAGACCCCATGTCTAAAAGACGCATAACAATTTTTTCACCAAACACAGTCGGCAATGAAGATACACGAAGATCAACCGGATGAAAATCAAGATTTAGTTTAATCCGCCCGTCTTGAGGGACCCTGTGCTCTGTGATATCAAGACTAGACATTATTTTGATTCTTGCGGTTAAAACATTTTGCATGTTTTTAGGAAGGACCCTTTCGACCTTTAATACCCCGTCAATCCGATAGCGAACAATAACCTTTGTTTCCTGCGGGTCGATATGAATATCACTTGCTTTTTGAATTACAGCATTTGTTAAAATTTGATTAACAAGGCGAACAATCGGTGAATCTACATCAGTAATACTATCTGTTTTACTTCGTTCATTTTGCGGAAGTTGATCTAAGAGTTCGTCCAGTCCATCGTCAAACTCATAATATTTATTAATCGTACGGAGAATATCATCTTTGGTTGCAATAGTTGGTTCAATTTGAAATCCTGTTGATAAACGTAAATCGTCGATGACAATAAAATCCATCGGATTTGCCATTGCGACCCAAAGCTTGTTTCCTTCTCTCTTTAAGGGAATAATTAAGTTTCGTGTGGCTGTTTCTTTTGAAATTAAAGAAAAAAGACTCGTATCAAAAGGATATTGGAACAAAGTAATATGTGGAACTCCTAGCTGGAACTCTAATACTTCAATTAATTGCTGCTCAGTTATGAACCCTCTTTGTAAAAGAGCTTCCCCAAGTTTTTGATTTGAATCCTTCTCATTTAATACACTTTGAAGTTGCTCAGCTGTAATCAAGCCTTCTTCAATTAACAAATCACCCAGCCGTTTTCGTGTTTGCCTCATCATTCCACCTGCTTTTATTTTGGTTGTTCATTTGGCTTTCCCCAAATGTCGCTCTCTTGCTGGCCTGAATCAGATGTAGTTGGCATTGGATAAGAAGAATCAGTCGTTTGATTGCTGTCGGTTGTTCCAGACGAAGTATCCCCCAAGCCCGTTTGAGTTGTTGCACTCGACGGACTTGCAGACGTTAATCCTTGAATCACCACTTTATAAACTGGCGGATAATAATCCTCCGAAAGGAATTCACTCTTTACTAGTTGCCCTCCTTGATAGACCTCTCTATAAATCTTAACAAGTTTCCCTTCAGTCCCATTGTTTTGCACCTTTGTTTTTCCAGGGCTGATTTGCGGAGAATATTGGATGATGGTCTTTGGCTCCAGCTTCTGCTCATCTTTTGCAATGATTTTATAATCATACAAGAACTTTTGGCCCTTCAAAGTAACTTTAAGACTGTTATTTTCATTTGTGAATTCCAAAAAATATGGTAATTTATTAGGATTGAAAATTAATAGATCAGCTTGTTCAGCTTGATTCACCTTCGCTTCATATCCTAAATTCGCATAATCAGGGAGAGTGTTTCCAATATTTCGTTCAATGACTGTAAAATTCGAAGGTAAAATTGCTTGATAGATGCCAGTGGCCAAGATATTCAGGACTTTGTTATCAGTAATTTTCTGTTCCTTCGCAAAAGCTAACAATGAAAATTGCTTTTCAGCTAGGATTTCTATTTTTGAATGTGTCATAATGGTTCGCACTAATTCGCCAGGCATCTCATTAAGACGAACTACCGAAGTAGCAATAACAGTATCCTTATCAATTTTGTCAGCTAACAGATAATCGTCATAAATATTAAAAGTATGAGAACCTGGTTCAAATAATAAAGCTGTTTCATTCAAGCTATATGTCAGCTTATCAAAATCGATTTCCTTCATTTTTATTTGCGGAAACAGGATTTGCAGCTGTTCCTCAACTTGAGATTTTGTAACGGTCATATAAACCGGGTTGTTTTGGCCCTCCTTTATAGACGCCACAGTCGTTTTAGTATCCAACTCAAATAGGTTTAGGTCAAATGGGGCAGTTTTTTCCCCATATTTTAATTCCATCGAAGCATCTTTAATCCAGTTAACATACTTTTCTTCCAAAAGAGCAATAGCTTCGTCGGGTGTTTTATCCGAAACATCTAAGGCACAAATGGTTGTCCCTCCGGAAAATTTCCCATCCGCATTTGATAATCTCTCAAATGCTCTAGCTCCAAAATGAGAAAAGCTAAAAATAAAAGCCGTACTAAAGAATAGTACAACAAATAATTTTATCATTTGTTGATTTTTACCCAAGCAAACGCCTCCTTCTCAAACCCTTCAAAAAAGCTAGAAACCAACGTATTTCTATTTCTTCAGCACCATGTTTTTTTCCAATACAATTTCTTCAAGCATATCATCAGAAGTTGATGCAGCTTCCTTTTCAGATTGAAGAAGATCATGAAGAGGCAGTTCATTGTTTAAATTTACAACTTCTTCTTCAAAACCGATTGGTGCAAGAGTATGAATTTCTTGTAGTTCAGCTGGTTCTTTCAGCTGTTCCTCTGATTCCATTTCAAGTAAACTTTCAATTTCAGATAAATAACTGATGTCCGGGCTTTGCTCATTCGTTTCGCGTTGTAATTCGTTCTTAGAATCTATTTCTACCTGACTTTTAATAGCAGATAAATGGTTCAGAGTCTCATTTATTTCTCCAGTTTGTCCACTAAACTCTCCAATATCTCGTTGTAGTAAAAAGGAAATTTCTTCATCCAATTCCTCGGACTTATGATTTATTTTCTTTAAGTTAATTTTATTTTCAATATCTCCGTCTCGATATTTCAGAGAAACTTCATCTAAAACCGAGTCTTCCTTCAAAGCTCGATTAAGCCCATTGCTAATTTTTTTTTCAGGTTCTTCTTTAAGCATTCTTTCATCAAGCATGGCAGTTTCTTGATACATTACTTTCCCCATTCGCTGATCAAATAAATAAGCGGCAAAAAAGACGAGAACTAAAATTATTAATCCAGTCTGCCATAAAGGAGTTATAGAAACTGCTGCAATTCCTGCAAGTGCGAATACAAAACTAGCTAAAATAATGATAAACTTACCCCTTAAAGTAAATCCGAGTGGAATAAAAGATACTATCAAAATTAATACAGGTATAGCCAATCCAGCCCATATTAGTGATTGCATTTATTCACTCCCCCTATTAAATAGTCCTTTTCTATCTATTAATCTACAAATTTTAACATATTCCATTATTTTTTGTTTATTTGATTAAAAATCAGACAAATTTCGCCTACTAAATATTGTATAATACTCTTAAGTATTTTAAAAGAAGGCGGAGAATTTTTTATGTGGGAAAATTTCCAAGAGCAAAAAGGCCTAACCTTAGTTGAAATTCTAGTATCAATTGTTTTGCTCGCTATCATTTCAACTGCTTTGTTAGGATTTTTTACCCAGTCAGCATTATTTTCAAATAAAAACGAACAAAAATTAGGGACAATGGCAACAGCACAGAAATATATTAATTTAGTTGAAGATTTACCTAAAGAAAAATTCTTATCATTTAATCTATCAACTGAGGTTTCATTAACTGAAGATCAAATCAGAAATTTGTTTGACCCGCCTTTAGCTAAAAGCAACTATAATATAAGTGCAAAAATAGCTATTAAACCAAATACTGAAAACCTTATTCAGTTTACAATCATTGTCGAAGACCCTAAAGATTCAAATAATAAGTCCATTACTTACACATATATTCGGAAGTGAGCTAAAACGATGAAAGATGAAAAGGGCATTACGCTAATAGAATTGTTAGTTGCGCTTTCAATTCTTGTTATTATTTCCTCACTACTTTATGGTGCTTTAGTAGATGTAAACAAAAACTACAGACAAATTTCCGAAAGAAATTCGTTAAGACAGGATGCAAATAGGATTTTAGCTACTTTAACGAACTACCATCAGAAAAAGACGCTGCATTATGTTGACCCCGCCACTAATAAAGAAACGTATAAAATTAAATATGATCCAAGCTCTCAAACCGCTTATATCGGTCAATCTTCGGCAAATATTCCATTGGCGGATAGTGGGCAAAAAATCGAGCTGAAGGTGGGTCAACCTAACTATCAGGAAATACCCAATGAACAAACAATTGATCCTTATAAACCCCTTTATGTAAATTTTAAACTGATAGATAATACTGGAATTTCTTATGAAATCAATACGATTATTAAACAATATTAAGGGGGCGGGCACCATAAAGAGTGAAAAGGGTTATACCTTAATTCTTGTTATGATTATTGTTTCCGTAACAATGATTCTTGCAGCCACTTTAAGCAGTTCAGTTATAAGTGCAAGAAAACAGTTCAATAAAACCGAAAACATTAATATAGCTACAGATCTCGCCGAAATGGGAATTACCTATTATCAGGCAGCAATAAATAATCTTATCATTAATACACAAGAAACAATAAAAGTTAGTAAAAACGATTTTTGTACTGAATTTACGTTGGAAGAACGTAACAATACAAACATTTACAGTCCTAAATATGTTGATACTGATGGAAATAAATATAAAATAGATAAAACTGCACCTATTAGTTGTTCTAATGTCGGTCAGTTTAAATTTACTTTTACTAGTACTGGAACAACTAAATCCGGAGAAGTGAGACAGTTACAAGGGACTATTGCTATTTCCCAAGTAAAGGTCGGAAAGGATCTCCCTGACTATTCACTTTTTAAAGATTCAGGCATTACTAAACAAGTTAATTATTCTATTGAGTTCCCCTCAACCACGTACCCTAATGGAGTAGCTTTTAATTCTGGTCTCACTATCGTAGGGGGAAATATCTTGACAGTTTTAAAAAGTGCTTACTTTTCATCAATGGAGATAAACGGTGGGGCACAGGTCATTGTCCAGGAGACGGCTATTATTAATAAAATTACTTCGGTAAATGGAAATACAAATCTGATTATTTATGGAGATGCTATATTTCTTACTGAAACCCCACGAATTGATAAACTTGCCGGGAAAGCTAATATATGCATTTACGGAAACATATATACAGTTAAGAATAATAAACTATATGATTATACCGATTTTTCCAATTACTTCAATAACACCTGCAGTAATTCCAATTCCAGTTGGACAGTCAATCCCGAAAGTGGAGTTACAGTCACCTATTAATGAAGAAAAAAGCCGATTCAGTTAAATCGGCTTTTTTAAGGTTATTTTTAAGATTCAATAAATATAGATAAAAACCAATAGATTTTTAACACGACGAATACTCCGCCACCCGATTCCTTCCAGCTCTTTTTGCTCCCACGTACAGCGCCCGGTCCGCATGTCGAATCAAGGCAAGAGCATCCTCAGCATCTTCTGGTGCAGTTGCCACTCCAATCGAGGCAGTTATTTTCACCTGCAGTTTCTTTTGATCCTGATCAATTGTTTCAAAGAGGGTAAATGGCCAATTGGCGATGGACTCCCTGATTAATTCAGCTGTTTGATAAGCTTCCTCTTTCGAAACATCAGGCAAGAGAACAACAAATTCCTCACCACCATAGCGGGCAACAGTGCCCCGGCTCCCTACCAATTTACTGATTCTTCCAGAAATATCAATCAGAATTTCATTTCCGCTTTGATGGCCGTATGTATCATTAATGTTTTTAAAATGATCGATGTCAAGAATGATTAACGAAATCACGTTTTGCTCAAACCGCTTAAGCTGCTCAAACTCCTTCATTAATGCATTTTCAAAGTAGCGGTAATTATATAATTTGGTGAGTGAACATCGTTCGCTCTGCATTTTTGTACGTTCATAATGCTTGGCATTTTCCATAGCAACAGCAAAATACGAGCAGAGAATATCGACAATGGTCAACTGATATTTTTCGTAGGCTCGTTCCTGCTTTGAAGCAAGCAGCAGCACGCCAATAACCATTTTATTACGCATAATCGGAACGCTTAAAATACTTTTAGCATCCAGTGGAAGATATCCTCCGTTTGTGAGATGCAGCCATTCCTTTTTCCGTGAATAAAAACAAGCCTTTTGCTTGTCCCAAACCATCCCGGAAATTCCTTCATTTTTTTTCAAAGGCGGCCTATTATATGGATCCACCCGCCCATCTTCAACATAGCGGGTCAATTTCAGTTCATCCCCAGAAACCTCAAAAATATAAGCATAATCAACCGGCAGCATTCCTCCAAGTTTTTGAATAAACAAGTTTACAACATCATCGACTTGAAGCCGTTCTGCCATCTGATGGCCGATTTCTGCCGCTTTTTGCAGATACAGATTAATTTTTTCACTAGAGTAATATAAATTAAAAATAACCGAAAGGCTGACGAACGGAACCCCTACAAAAAGAAGAGACAATAAACCTAATTGATTATATAGTATGTATAACACAACACCGACTGGAATCGTAATAATTGTTGTTAAAGTCTCTACCAAAAAATCTTTTCCAAAGTAAGCGTTCTTACGCTTATAGACAAAAAATAGATTAAAAGAAACAATGACCTGATTAATAGAATAATTTAACACCGCATACAAAATAGCCAGCAAAAAAGCTTCACTATCTTCAGTTAAGTGCGGAGACGTTTGGCCACCGAGCAGATAATATACAGTACCGCTCAAGAACGAAACAATAAAGAACATGATCATGTTAAGTGGCAAGCGGAATAGTTGCTTTTTTGGAACTCTTAGTTTTAGTAGTAAAACAAGTACTGCAATCTGAGCAAATACCATTTCCACAAACAATCCGAAAATTAAAAAAACGGTAAAAGACACCCATTGAATGAGAAAAATGGGCACGTTATTAATTATAATTGGCATTCCTGCCACAATGGCCATAAGCGCTAAATAGGCAATAAGTTCATGCCAATTTCCTGTCAGGTGCGGGGGAAAAGTTTGATAGGTAAACCACATTCCAGCTGGTACTAACATAATCCAGATCAGATAAATTGCTGTTTGGACATGCGGTTTAACACCCATCTTCCTTCCCCTCCTCACCTAATTATTATTAATTCAAGATAATTTTATTTTACCAAAAAATAGCCAATCTGTCACAGAGAAATCGTCATATTTTTCAAATATTGACAAATAATTGGCTTTGCTTCTGAGATAAAATATAGAGAGCCCGTGATGATAAGCATGTCATTGGGAGGCAGGTGAGAAATTTCTTCTTTTATATAAGGCTGCCAATCTTCGACTGCGAATTTATTTGCAGATTGACTGATTTTCAGCAAGTCTTCAGCATTAGCCGCCCTTGGGAAATCAAAGCTGACAAAAGAAATCTGAGCAGCAATTCCGTCAAGCTTGGCTATCATTTTGTCTAGCTTCTTATCTTTTAACGCGGCAAATATTATCTGGATATTGCGATTGGCGTAACGGGTCGACAATTCATGAACCAATGCCGTAATTCCCTCATCATTATGTGCACCATCGATGATGACCAGAGGGTTTTCAGATAAAACCTCAAAGCGGCCCGGCCAATAGGCCTTTTTTAATCCATTCCTGATGGCCTGTTCAGGAACTGAAATGAAAGCATGTTGGTTTAAATATAGAACTGCACTGACGGCAAGTGCGGCATTTTCGGTTTGGTGCTGGCCAATCATGCTGATTTCAAGTTTTTCTAAGGTATCCCCCGTTGTTTGTAAAGTAAATATTTCACCCTTCTGGATGGATTCATGAGCACCGATCGAAAACTCCTGATCTAATCGATAAATTGATGCCTCTTTTTTCTCAGCCTGTTCCTCGATTACCTTAAGTGCTCTAGGGTGTTTGACCGCTGTAAAAATCGGCGTCCTTTCCTTGATGATTCCCGCCTTCTCAAATGCAATATCTTCATGGGTGTTACCGAGGATGTTGGTGTGATCGAGACCAATATTTGTGATTATCGAAGCCAATGGCTGCACTATATTCGTGGAATCAAATCGTCCGCCAAGCCCAACCTCGTAAAGGACGATATCGATTTCAGGGTAATTGGCAAAATAATAGAACGACATGGCCGTGATAACTTCAAATTCTGTCGGTCCGCCAAGGTCTGTTTCCTCTAATTCATTTGCTAAAGGAAGAATGACATTTGTTAATTCCAGTATTTCTTGATCTGTGATAGGCTTGCCGTTAACACTAATTCGCTCGTTGAATTGTTCAATATAGGGAGATGTAAACGTACCGACTGTATACCCTGCTTCCTGCAGAATGGAACGCAAATAAGTAACGGTTGAGCCTTTTCCATTTGTCCCGCCTATATGCACAGTTTTGATTTTTGTTTCCGGGTGGCCGAGCCTGTCCATCATCCATTCCATCCGTTTTAACCCTGGTTTAATGCCGAGCCTGAGCCTTGCATGAATCCAATCAAGGGCTTCTTTATAAGTAGTAAACATGTCTGACACCCCTTTTGTTAAAAAAATAAGCCAAGACGAATCCAAAATGGATTCGCCTTCAGCTTCATTAACCTCTTAACTCTTTAATACGAGCTTCTACAATGTTTCGTTTTTCCAGATAGTCTTGTTCTTTGGCACGTTCTTCGGCTACAACACTTTCAGGTGCTTTTTTCATAAAGCCTTCATTGCTTAATTTCTTTTGAACACGCTCTACCTCTTTATTTAATTTATCCAATTCCTTCTCAAGGCGGGCAATTTCTTCATCAATATTGATCAGGCCTTGAAGTGGAAGGATAATCTCGACACCCGTAATAACTGCAGTCATTGCTTTTTCAGGGGTTTCGATGTTCAGTCCCATTTGCAGTTCTTCCGGGTTACAGAACTTTTCAATATAGCTCCGGTTATTCTCTAAAGCTGTTAAGATTTTTTCATCCTTAGCTTTCACCAACATTTTGATTTTCTTGCTCATTGGTGTGTTAACTTCAGCACGAATGTTTCGTACAGAGCGGATCATTTCCATCAGAAGCTTCATTTCCTGCGCCGCTTCTTCATCTGTATACTCAGGTTTTACCTCCGGCCATTTTGCTTCCGTAATCGATTCACCGGAATGAGGCAGGTTCTGCCAAATTTCCTCGGTGATAAATGGCATGAACGGGTGTAAAAGTCTCATTGTTTGATCTAATACGTAAGCTAAGATTGAACGGGTTGTTTTCTTAGCCGCTTCATCTTCACTGTATAAAGGAAGCTTCGCCATTTCGATATACCAGTCGCAGAAGTCATCCCAGATAAAGTTATATAAGGCACGGCCAACTTCACCGAATTCGTAGCGCTCTGACAGCTTTGTCACATGTTCAATTGTTTCATTTAAGCGTGTTAGAATCCATTTATCAGCAACTGACTTTTCTCCGCTGAAATCAATCTCTTCATAGGTAAGACCATTCATATTCATTAAGGCAAAACGGGAAGCATTCCAAATTTTATTGGCAAAGTTCCAGGTTGCTTCAACCTTTTCTGTACTGTAACGCAAATCTTGACCTGGTGAAGATCCTGTTGATAGGAAGTAGCGAAGTGCATCCGCACCGTACTTGTCGATTACCTCCATTGGGTCAACGCCGTTTCCAAGTGACTTACTCATTTTCCGGCCCTGCTCATCACGAACAAGCCCGTGAATCAGAACATCTTTAAATGGACGCTTGCCGGTAAATTCAAGGCTTTGGAAAATCATCCTTGAAACCCAGAAGAAGATAATGTCGTAGCCTGTTACCAGAACATCCGTTGAGAAGTAACGTTTGAAATCGGCTGATTCTGTGTCAGGCCAGCCCATAGTAGAGAACGGCCATAATGCTGAACTGAACCATGTATCTAATACATCTTTGTCCTGTTCCCAGTTTTCAATGTCTGCAGGTGCCTCGTGGCCAACATATACTTCACCAGTCTCTTTATGATACCAAGCCGGGATGCGGTGTCCCCACCATAACTGACGGGAAATACACCAGTCGCGGATATTTTCCATCCAGTGCAGATACGTTTTTTCAAAGCGGTCTGGAACAAAGTGAACTTTTTCTTCCTTGCTTTGAAGCGCAATTGCTTGATCAGCCAATGGCTGCATTTTAACAAACCATTGTGTTGATAGATAAGGCTCTACTACAGCTCCGCTGCGCTCAGAGTGGCCAACGGAATGCAGGTGATCTTCAATTTTAAACAGAACGCCTTGTTCTTGAAGGTCTTTAACAATTTGCTTACGGCATTCGAAGCGGTCAAGCCCTTGGTATTTACCGGCCTTTTCGTTCATGCTTCCATCTTCATTCATAACAAGAATACGCTCAAGATTATGGCGATTTCCGAGTTCAAAGTCGTTCGGGTCATGGGCAGGAGTAATTTTAACCGCACCTGAACCAAATTCCATATCGACATAATCATCGCCAACGATCGGGATTTCCCGGCCAACAATTGGCAGGATAACTGTTTTACCGATTAGGTGCTTATAACGGTCATCTTCAGGATGAACCGCAACCGCAGTATCGCCTAACATCGTCTCCGGACGAGTTGTTGCCACTTCAATATAGCCGGAACCGTCGGCTAACGGATACTTCATATGATAAAAGGCACCTTGAACATCCTTATAAATAACCTCAATATCAGATAAGGCTGTTTTTGTGGATGGATCCCAGTTGATAATATATTCGCCGCGATAGATTAAGCCTTTGTTGTAAAGGGTAACGAATACTTCGCGAACCGCCTTTGAAAGTCCCTCATCAAGAGTGAAACGCTCCCGGGTGTAGTCAAGTCCTAAACCTAACTTTGCCCACTGCTGGCGGATATGGGAAGCATATTCTTCCTTCCACTTCCATGTTTCCTCAACAAACTTTTCCCTGCCGAGGTCATAACGGCTTTTGCCTTCGCTTTTAAGCTTTTGTTCAACCTTTGCCTGGGTCGCGATTCCAGCATGGTCCATGCCAGGAAGCCAAAGAACATCATAGCCCTGCATCCGCTTCATGCGTGTCATGATATCTTGGAGAGTCGTATCCCATGCATGCCCTAAATGGAGTTTTCCTGTAACGTTAGGCGGCGGGATCACGATTGTATATGGCTGTTTTCCCTCATCATCTTTTGCTTCGAAAAATTTCCCTTGCAGCCACCATTCATAACGACCTTTTTCAATTGTTTGCGGGTCGTATTTGGTTGGCATCGTAATTTCTTTTGTTTCCAACTGAATTGCCTCCTTTTTATCTTTTAGAAACAACAAAAAACCCCATTCGTCATAAAAGGACGAATGGAGTTGCTTCGCGGTACCACCTTTTTTCCAATCATATTTATGATTGGCACTTCATCGGATAACGGATTTCATCCGTCTTCTACTACTGGGGCCTTTGGCCTGTTCACAGAAGAAGCTCTTGGGCGACCTTCCGATGTTCCGCTTAGGAAATCTTTCAGCTGCTGATTCCCCTCTCTAAAAGCTGGCTTTCACCGTACTCTTCCCTGTCAAAGCTTTGATTTTTAATTATATAGTTATACTACCCAAAAAACGGGGTTCACGTCAATCAGGTTAACCTTATTTTTTATAAATTATACTATATGCAAACAGGATACCGTCTGACTGCACTTATTAAGCTGTTTGATATTTTTCCTCTGAACTTCTAAGCGAATGATTACTTCTTTTCTTATTAAGGCAGGCTTCTGCTTTTGCAAGCGTCATGCCGATGGTTGCCCAAAATAACGGTGCTACCGGGACAACACTAATATTAAAAAACGCCTGAATTAAGTAACCAGTGATTGCTGAAAACAAACATAATAAGATTATTTTATCATTTCCCTTAGCCGCTTTTGCAGCTTGAAGGGTCCTCCATAAAATGATAGAAAGTAACAGAAGATAGACTAATAAGGCTGGTACCCCTAAAGTTATCGCCATATGCAAATATTCGTTATGGGCCTTATCCACTACCATGTCTCCGAATATTTTCTTTTTTTCCTTATCATTTGGAAAGACATATTCCAATGTGTCCGGTCCGGAACCAGTCCAAAAATAGTCATGGATTAATGGCAGGGATTTTCTCCAAATAAAAAACCGAAAGGACCCAACTTGATCTGTATTATCTTTTTCAACTAGCTTTTTAGAATCGGACACAACAGAAACTAAACGGTTAATATAGTTCCCTTGCTCCAAAACATTAATAGCAATGAATATTACCATAAGTGTAATAATTAATTTAGTCCAATTTTCCCATAGCTGTCTTCTCTTAAAGACAACCAAGAACGATATTAGAGTAAGTCCACAAAAGACTCCAACATAACCGCTTCTTGTCTGAGTGAAAAGCAATGCTATAAAAGCTAGTCCTATAATAAATAAGAAATACGTTGATTGCTTTCTATTTTTGGCAGTTAAATATAGTGATATCGTACCCAAAATAATTAATACAAGATAGGATCCAAAAAAATTAGCGTTATCAAAAAACGAATAACTTCTCGGGTCTAAAAGTTTCGAGCTGTTCCTTGGGAAAAAATCTAAAAAATAATGCTGCAAAACTCCATAAATGGAAGCCGGGATAGATACGATTGCCATACCTATGAAAATCTTCTGTATTTTGTTTACATCTAATAACTTATATGAAAATAGAAATATACTTAAATATGAAAAATAAGTTAAGATTCCTTCATACCGATATTTAGTCCCATACAACGAGGTTTTTAAGTTAACTGAAAAAATAGTTGAAATAATTGCTAAACAAAGAAAAATGACAACGATTAATTCCACTGATTGATATGGCTTTTTAAGATTCATTGTCCAATATTTTTTCCTTAATATGATAAACAGCCAACTACCCAAAACAAAAATATTTAAATAAGCAACCTTTGGCATGGTATAACTCGGATCATAGCCCCAAGGATAAATCATCAAAGGAAACGACAAAAGAAACCAAAACATTCAAATTACCCCTTATGTCACAAGTCCTGTGTAAAAACACCTAGTATTTCAATTACTTCTAATTATTCCATTTCTTTTCAATTTATTCAATCTGAATTTAAAGCGGTAAGTTTTAGATGAATTTTGGGGCATACACACAAATTCTCGAATATACATATGATAAGGGTAAATTGGGAAAGGGGGGGTTAGGGGTGAAGAATTTCCACAAATATAAACACCGTCCCTGGTTTAGAACGTTTCGGAGATTGTCCGGACAGCTGGTCGTCCCATTTATTATCTTTCAGTTTATACGAACTATTTTTCTGCCAACCATTTTTGATGTCTTGTTATTATCCCTTTTTATCGTCATTGCCATTTCCATTTATTTCGAAATTATTTAAGGAGCCCTATTTGCAGATAAATCCTGCTATTGGGCTCCTTCTTTTGCCTGCTGGGCTGCCTCTTGGGCTGCTTTTTGCTGGTTCTCGATTTCCGTCATTCGCATGACAATATATTCGGTATTTTTTAAATGCCAATAGCGATTCTGCAGCTGGCGGACATATTTTAACTCATTTTTCGGACGTGGCTTCCGATAATACTTTTCTGCCATTTGGATGATGGGTATTGGGTAGGCCAAGTAGCTGTTGAATAATAATTTTTCCTCCTGCTTAAATGGAAAGTATTTAAAATAATGATACACCAAACTGATCGCATCATCATTTCGCTTCGGACTTGTGTTTAAAGTCCTTGACACATACGGGAGCAGGTCATGGATTGGCGAGCCGTAACGGGCATTTTCAAAATTAATAAAATAGCCGTATCCCCGTTCATCATAAAGAAAATGATCGGATGAAAGCTTCCCGTGGACAACCACCATTCGGGCTTTCTCATTTTCCTTTGTGCTCTCATACCATTCTTCAAATTTTGCTTTTGAAAATCGGAGCGCCTGGCTGATTTCATTGTAATATAGGCAAAACAACAGTTCGAATGGTGACATATAGGTCTTCTTCTCACAATTATCAATGTAGCCATCAAGAAATTCCTGGTTTTTATCAAGCAGCTGCAAGGTTTTTTCGTAATGCTCGGCCCGCTCCTCCTTGTTTACTTCGATTTCCTTTGAGGAAACCGTATGAAGCCGGGCCAATTCGCGAAAAAGCTGCTGGCTTTTGTACTGGTGGTCTTCTCTTTGGTCGTTTGCCATCCAAGGCATGAGATAGTAAAGATTATTATCATGCAATACCGCATATCTGCCATCCATGGTAGGATATATTGGAACAATCCTGTTAAAGCCTCTTTGATAGAGATAATGGACATGCCGAATGAAATCTGTCCCTAAGGCTGGGGGAATTTTTTTCAGGGCAAAGGTACCTTTGTTAGAATAAATTTTTTGAATGCCCCCAAAATCCTCTACAAAATACGGCTCTACCTGGTAGTTCTCCAAAATCGGCGTAAGGGTCTCCAGCCTATTCGAGTCATTCATGAGAATTCACTCTCTTTCATTTAGAAAAGCAAAAGGGCATAAAAAGAAAGCAGAGCAGGCCCCGTACGAACCCGCTCACCTTCTTAGGTCTGGTTATTTTTTTGCAAAGGCTGCCGGAACATACAATACTTGACCTTCATAAACATCCTGATTCAGTTCCAGATTGTTAACACGAAGGAGATTCTGAACAGAAACATCATAACGTTTAGACAAACTTTCTACTGTATCCCCTCTTTGAACAATACAAACCTTTACCCTTGTTTGCGAAGAACCTTCGTCCTTTCGAGCAAAGAATTCTGTCAGGGTCATCGATTTCTTTTTAGCTCCAAACAGCTTCTTCTTATGCTTTGGTTCCTCTTCAGATGAAGATGAAGAGCTTTCCTCTTCATATTCCACGACTACTGCTGGGGATTCCTCCACAATGATTTCTTCCTCAAACTCAACTTGAACCTCTAGAGGCTGTTTTTCTTCCTTTCTCTCCTGATAACGCCATGCAGGTTCATTTGCTTCGGCATTATACTCCTGGTACTGCCAAGGCGGCCGATATTCCTGCTGCTCTTGAGTTTGTTCCTGCGGTTGATAATTAAAGTTTGGGAACTTTGGAAATGCCTCTGCGCTCTGTTCTTCTTCCTGCGGTTTACGTGCTTCCGTCTGGAATAGATAATTATTTTGATAAGGGCTTTGTTCTGTTGGTTGAGGGAATTCGAATTCTTCCTCCTCTTCCTCCGATCCAGCGCGGTGCAGGAGTTCAATTTCAGGTTCTTCCTCCTGCTGTTGTTGCTGCTCGTTTCCATAGAGGCCACTGATGGTCAGCTCTGCTGACAGCTTTAAACAGCTGCGCTCGGGCATGGAATAATCAAACGTTTCCACAAGGACATCGATATCATACACACTTTGAATTCGATTGTTAGGAATCGTGATATCAACCGGGAATCGATGTGAAAATTCAGCTACTCCCTCTTCACGCTCGGCCACCCGTTCCACAAACTTCTGTGAGACAACACTCTCTTCATTTCCTTCCTCTTGGTCCTTGTAGCATTTATATTCGCCGGAAAGCTCCAGCGAACCGCGTATGGTGACGTACTGATCGTTTTCCTGGATGGTAATATCCGGGTCTAAGGAAATGGAAATAAGCTCCTCGACTTCCTGTCCTTTTCTAAACCACAGGGACTCCTCCACAGAAAATCTAAGGTACGATTGATTCTCCTGGGACAAAGCGACTCCTCCTTTCGTTTCCTAATGCAAAATCACTATGTCACTTACACTTTATGAGGGAAAATTTTTATTTATGAATAAAAAAGCGGGATTGTGCGGAAAAGAGGCAAAAAAATAAACTCCCCTAAATTGGGGAGCAGGATTGTTCTAAAGGTTTATCAATGATTTATAATCTTCAATTGTTTTGATGGCTGATTTCATTGATTCATTGGATAACCTGTTTTTAATTGTATTTTTTAAAATAGTTTCTAATTGAGGACACAATTTGATTTGTATTGTGTGTGCATCGATTTTTTTCAAAGCATCTGAAAGGGCAATTATTGGCCGTTTATTTTCCGCTACAACATCTTTATTGTTCTTTACTATGACCCACTTGTTACTCTCTTTAACCGCTTTATATTCTACCTTAATTGGGACGGGTTTTTCCTTAATATAAGTCCGGCTTAATGAGTGGGCCTCCTGTAAATATTTTTTATCTTCTGCTTGGTCTTTAAAAAATATTTTAATAAGTGGCCGGGGCGCTTTTGTTTTGTCGCAGTAATATAAAGGATACTGGGCGTTTCTCGATACCAATGCTATGTACAGGCTTCTTAAATGTTGGAGGTAGCTATTAGACTCTTGTTTAACGAAAAAATTACCTCTATTAAACTCGGTATTTTCGTTGTACATGAGTGTTTGATGAATTTTTAAACTGTCGGTGTAAATATTTATGATTTCATGTTTATGTATGTCGTTTTCTTTTATTAATTCAAATGTTTTTTCTAATGCGTAGCCTTCTGCGATATTTGAGGTAGGATTGATATGCTCAGTTTTAAAATGGTGTTTATCTATGAAGCCGTATTCGTTTATCCTTACGATGCCAACACCAATTGTGTGGTCCTTGGTGGATCCGTCAATATAGTATTCTATCATTTTTAGTGCACCTGCTTCTCCCTCGACTTTTTCTACGACAATTTGGTTTTATGAACCTTTTTTACGACTACTTAACCATTTGCTCTCGATTCGATTTGGTCTTATGAAACTTTTAAATTACTATTAAACCTCTTGTCCCACAGCTATATTGTCTTGTGATTACTATACTTTACCAAAAAACGATTTATTGTTACATATTTTACCATAAAAAAGGCAGTGGACTAATTTTAAATCCACTGCCTTCTATAGATAAAAATTTTATTTAAGCTTCGAAAAAGCAACCTCAACAGCCTTAACCGTCTTTTCAATATCCTCATCCGAATGCTCGGTTGATAGGAATAATCCTTCAAACTGGGACGGCGGCAGGAATACGCCTTGGTCGGCCATTTGGCGATAGTACTCTGCAAAGAATTCCAAATTTGATGTTTTGGCTGTTTCATAATTGATGACATCTTCATTCGTGAAGAAGAAACCAATCATGGATCCAGCGCGGTTAAAGGTAACTGGAACCCCGTACTTCTCACCCGCAGCTTTAATACCTTTTTCAAGGATATCTCCCTTGCGAATAAACTCATTGTAGTGCTCTGGTGTCAACTGGCTTAAGGTTTCATAGCCCGCCGTCATCGCAAGCGGATTTCCAGATAACGTACCCGCCTGGTAAATCGGGCCGCTTGGTGCGATGCGCTCCATAATATCCGCACGGCCGCCATAAGCGCCGACAGGAAGACCGCCGCCGATTACTTTTCCTAAACAGGTCAAGTCCGGAGTGATACCGAAGTAACCTTGAGCACAATTGTAACCGACACGGAAACCAGTCATGACTTCATCAAAAATCAGAAGAGCTCCGTATTGAGTGGTAATATCCCGTAGTCCTTGCAGGAACCTTGGCAGAGGTGGAACAAGCCCCATGTTGCCCGCAACTGGTTCAACAATGATACAAGCAATATCTTCGCCAAATTGTTCAAAAGCGTATTTTACCCCTTCAAGGTCATTGTATTGTACTGTGATTGTATTTGAAGCCACACCTTCAGGTACACCTGGGCTATCAGGCAAACCAAGTGTAGCAACTCCGGATCCTGCTTTAATTAATAATGAATCACCATGGCCGTGGTAGCAGCCCTCGAATTTTAAAATCTTATTTCGGCCTGTAAATCCTCGTGCTACCCTTAAGGCACTCATCGTAGCTTCCGTACCCGAGTTGACCATTCTGATAATTTCAATTGATGGCACACGATCTTGCACAAGCTTGGCCAGTTTGTTTTCCAATAGCGTCGGCGCTCCGAAGCTTGTTCCTGACTCGGCAGTTCTTTTCAACGCTTCGACTACTTGGTCATTGGAATGACCGAGGATAAGCGGTCCCCATGAAAGAACGTAATCAATATATTCATTGCCATCGATATCATAGATTTTCGAACCCTTGCCTCGTTCCATGAAAATCGGGTCCATATTTACGGATTTAAAGGCGCGGACCGGGCTGTTTACACCACCAGGCATAAGTTTCTGGGCTTCTTTAAATGCTTCAATCGATTTTGTATACGAACGCATCCTTTTCCCTCATTTCGAAAAATTTTATTGCTCTTCCTTCAACCAACGAATCGCATCTTTTGCATGGTAAGTAATGATTAAATCAGCACCGGCGCGCTTCATGCCCATTAACATTTCTAGAACTGTATTTTTCTCGTCTACCCAGCCATTTTGCGCAGCTGCTTTAATCATCGCATATTCACCACTGACGTTATAAACAACAACCGGTAAATTGAAGTTATTTTTAATATCGCGGACAATGTCAAGATATGGCATTCCCGGCTTCACTATTAAAAAGTCTGCCCCTTCCGCTACATCTGATTCGGCCTCTCTGAATGCCTCCATACGGTTGGCAGGGTCCATTTGATAGGTCTTGCGGTCACCGAATTGCGGTGCACCTTCAGCCGCTTCACGGAACGGTCCGTAGAAAGCAGATGCATATTTTACAGCGTATGACATGATTGGAATTTCTGTATAACCAGCCTCATCTAAACCTGCACGAATCGCAGCCACGAAACCATCCATCATGTTGGATGGTGCAATGATATCTGCGCCTGCTTTAGCCTGAGCGATGGCTGTTTTTACAAGAAGGTCTAACGATTGGTCATTAAGGATTTTTTCGCCTTCAACAACGCCGCAGTGACCGTGGCTTGTGTATTCACATAAGCAGGTATCTGCAACAACTAACACTTCAGGGAAGTGTTCTTTAATATAGCGAGTAGCCACTTGAACAATACCGTGGTCATGGTATGCACCGCCGCCGCACTCATCCTTTGTCTCTGGGATGCCGAATAATAATACAGCCTTGATGCCGTGTTTGACGATGTCTTCCATTTCTGCATGGAGGTGGTCCATCGATACTTGGTATACTCCAGGCATGGAAGATACCTCGTTGCGGATGTTTTCGCCTTCATAAATAAACAGCGGATAGATGAAATCGTCCGCCTTTAAATGATTTTCCCTAACAAGCGCACGCATGCTGGCGCTTGAACGTAAACGACGATGACGTGAAAATTGAAGTTCCATTGTGTATACCTCCATTAAATTTAACTATTTTAATATGTAACTTGCGGATAACCAGCCTCAACTTGCGGATAACCGGCCTCAACTTGCGGATAACCCTCCCCAACTTGCGGATAACCAGCCTCAACTTGCTAATCAGCCATTAATCTTTTCCAAAAAATCAATAACGCTCTTAACCATCTCATCAACGGTATACTCCTCAGGAGAGGCATGAATCGGCATCCCGTATTCGAGTAGCCTCTTCTCGGTAACTGGTCCGATGCAGGCGATGATACACTCATTCAGATGGTCGGCCAGCCCATACTCCCCAACCACGTCCATCAGGTGGTCCACCGTCGATGGGCTCGTAAAGGTTAAGATGTCCAGTTCCCGCTCTGACAGCATCTTTGCAAGTTTCTCTCGGATTTCCTCAGGCATGTAGTTTTCGTAAATAATCAGCTCGTCCACCACGGCCCCGGCCTTTCGCAAACCAGTTGCGATGTATTCACGGGCAAGGTTTCCCTTTGGCACCAAAACCCTGATGCCCGGCTTAACATGAGGCAAAAATTCTGCAACAAACTCTTCAGCCACGTAGACAGAGGGAACAAAGTCTACCCGTATGCCTCTATCCCTCAGTACCTTTTCAGTCTTTTTGCCGATAACCGCAACCCTTGGGAACCCCGCCCCAACACGATCAACAAACGAAAAAAACGTCTCCACCGTGACACTGCTCGTAAATATAATCCAGTCAAATGTATCCAGCACCATTAGGCTTTCCTGAAGGCGCTGGTTTTTTTCAATCGGGCGGAAGGCAATCAGTGGAATTTCAATGGGAATCCCGCCATACTTCTCAACAAGCTCAGAAAAAGACTTCGCTTGACCTTCCCCCCTAGGAACAAGTACCTTTTTATTTAATAAAGGAAGGGAGGGGCTCATTGACCCTCCAGCTCCCGTTTTATCCTGTCAATCAGGTCCTTCGCTCCTTTTTCAATCAAAAGGTCTGCCGCCTTAATCCCCAGTTCTTCTGGATTTTGCCCGCGTACCTTTTCTTTAAAAATTTCCTGGCCTTCTGGAGTGCCTACAAGCACATTTAAGACAATTTCATCGTTATCCTCGACACGCGCAAAGCCGGCAATCGGCACCTGACAGCCACCTTCCATTTTTTGCAGGAAGGCACGCTCTGCCCGGACCGCTCTTTCAGTTTTCTTACAAGTGAATTTTTCAAACAGATCATGAAGTTCACGGTCATCTTCACGGCACTCGATAGATAGAGCACCTTGACCAACCGCAGGAATGCAGACATCCTCATCCAAAAATTCTGTTACAACATCAGATGCCCAGCCGAGGCGGGATAGGCCTGCTGCCGCCAAAATGATGGCGTCGTACTCTTCTTCTTTTAATTTTGCCAATCTAGTATCGACATTGCCGCGGATCCATTTAATCTCTAAATCAGGGCGTTTCGCCAAAAGCTGGGAACTGCGGCGAAGACTGCTTGTTCCGATAATCGCACCTGGTTTTAAATCATCTAATTTCACATGGTCCCTGGAAATCAGCGCGTCGCGATGGTCTTCACGGAACGGAATACAGCCGATAGTTAGTCCTTCAGGCAATACAGCCGGCATATCCTTCATACTGTGAACAGCCATATCAATCTCTTTATTCAGCATCGCCTGTTCGATTTCTTTTACAAAAAGACCTTTACCGCCGACCTTGGAAAGGGTAACGTCTAGAATTTTATCACCCTTGGTGACGATTTCCTTGACCTCGAATTCATAGCGGGGGTCAATTTTTTTTAGCTGGTCAATCACCCAATTAGTTTGCGTTAAAGCTAATTTGCTGCGTCTGGATCCTACGATAATTTTTCTCATGACTGCCTCCTAATTTACGAGTACCATAGATGGAATGATGATAGTTGCCCAAATAAGAAAAAGTTAATTAATACAATTAGAAAAGAAAGGGCATTCCAAATCGCCAATTTCTTTCCTGAGAGATTTTTCACTGTCCGCAAATATAAATAAATGCTATATGCTGTGAGTAAAATAAAGGAACCGACAATTTTGATGTCATACCAAGGCATTCCCGGAAGTTTCAGAAACGCCCATTGCAAGCCCAAAATTAAACTTAACAGAAGCATTGGAACGCCGATAATCGCTAATATGTAAGATGATTTTTCAAGTTTGTCTAAATCGGCAAGACGGATAAGTCTCGTACCCCATTTCTTCCTTTTTAATAAATCATATTGAAGAAGATACAACAACGAAAAAACAAATGATAATGAAAAGGCACCATAGGACAGTATTGCCATTGTGATATGAATTAATAGCAGCTCGGATATCAGCTGTTTAGCCATGACATGGGAATGATATTGCATAGGTGCAAACGTATGAATCGTCATGATCGTAAAACCAAGGATATTAGTGAAAAACACAATAAAGTCAACTCGTAATAAATGATTTATAACAATTGACAATGTTATTAATACCCAGGCATAAAAATAGAGTCCCTCAAAGATGGTTAAGACAGGGAACCTTCCTGTTTTCATCATATAGAAAAAAAGAAATACAGTTTGCGAAACCCATACAAATGCAAGTAACCAGAAGGCAATCCGATTTGCCTTCCGGTTATGATGAATAAAGTCGAAAAAATATAAAAGAACACTGAAGGCATAAAGAACAACCGTAAATTCGTGCAGCCTCGTCATCAAGACATCATACATAGCCGAGGCCCCCATTTAAAAAGCCCGTGCTTCTGCAACCGTTAATTTATTCGTTTCGGCTGTATTTGAATGGTGTTCCTTTGCCAGCTCTTCGATATTAAAGATTTTCATGAATAAGTCCATTACCTGTTCGGCATCCGGTCTTGCCGCCAATTCCTTCGCCTGTAAAATTGGATCTTTTAAAAGCTGGTTAATGATGCTCTTTGTATGTTTATTTAAGACCTTTTTATCGCGGTCTGTTAAATTTGGAAGCTTTCGTTCAATACTTTCCATTGTTTCCGCTTGAATGGCGAGTGCTTTTTCCCGAAGTGCTGAAATAACCGGAATGACACCAAGCATGCCAAGCCATTGTTTGAAATCGACCGCTTCCTTTTCAATCATCAACATGATTTTTTCAGCTGCTTTCTTCCGCTCTTGAAGATTGGCCTCAACAATTCCCTCTAGATCGTCAATATCATATAAAAAGACGTTTTCAAGTTCTGCGATTTGCGGATCCAAGTCGCGCGGCACGGCAATATCGACCATAAACAGTGGCTTGCCTTTCCGCTTTTTCTCAACCGCTGCCATCATCTCTTTTGTAATGACAAAATCCTTCGCACCTGTTGAGCTGATTAGGATGTCGGCCTCGACAAGCAATTTCTGCAATTCATCGATGGTTCTTGCTTCACCGTCGAAACGTCCGGCAAGATCCTTCGCTTTTTCATAGGTCCGGTTAATAACCGTAACCTTTCTTACACCATTGCCGTGCAGGTTTTGAACAGCCAATTCGCCCATTTTTCCGGCACCAAAAATCAACACATGCTTATTGGCTAGAGAGCCAAAAATTTTCTTGGCCAGTTCAACCGCCGCATAGCTGACAGATACAGCGTTAGCACCGATTTCTGTCTCAGAATGCGCACGCTTTGCCAAGGTAATGGCCTGCTTAAACAAATGGTTAAAGACCGAACCTGTTGCCCCATGCTCTTGGGCACTCATAAAGCTTGTGCGAACCTGTCCAAGGATTTGTGTTTCCCCTAAAACCATGGAATTCAATCCACAGGTTACATTAAATAAATGCTCGACCGCACCATCCTCTTCATAAACGAAAAGAAACGGAGAGAACTCCGCCTGTTCCATTCCGAACCATTCAGCAAGAAACTCTTTAATATAGTAACGGCCTGTATGCAATTGATCAACGACCGCGTAGATTTCTGTCCGATTGCATGTTGATAAAATAACATTTTCCAGGATGCTTTTCTTTGTGCTTAATTTTTTGACGGCATCCATAACATCAGTTTCATTAAAAGTTAACCGCTCGCGGATTTCAACAGGGGCAGTTTTATAATTTAGACCGATCGCTAGAATATGCATTTGTTTTGGACACCCCCAATATGTTTACAGTAATAACTAGACTGATTATATCATGAACATTTTCCGTCAGAACACGAAAAATGTGAACATAAAACGACACTATATGTTAATATAGAAAAATAAATAAGTTGGTTAAATAGGAATACTTCCTTATGTACAGTATCAAAAAAACAGACTAGTTTCAAGTGAACCTTACTGGAAGTGGTGTTTTTCAATGAGAAGTCAAAGAATTTTTCCTGGAATCATATTAATCGGTTTTGGTGCTTACTTTTTATTACAGCAAATAGGAATGACTTTGTTTCCTGCATTTTTTACCTGGCCTACGCTAATGATCATTGTCGGGATTGCCTTTTTAGGCCAAAGCTATTCCGGCAATGATTCCGAAGCGGTTCTTCCGGGAGTCATTATGACTGGGTTCGGCTTTCATTTTCATCTCGTCGGTCACGTTTCCTTTTGGCCGCAAAACACGATTGGTATGTTAATCCTGATCATTTCAATTGGCTTCTTCTTGCGTTTTCAAAAAACAGGATCAGGGTTATTTCAAGCCTTCCTTTTTCTTATTGTTGCTGTATTGCTGCTTTTTTATGATAAGATTGCCGGGTATTTCGGATTATTGCAGAACGGGATGAGTCTAGTTTGGAAATTTTGGCCTGTCCTTCTAATTCTCATTGGTATATACTTCAAAAAGAAAAAATAACGCCCTGCGGTGATATGAACCGCAGGGCGTTTTATTTTTCTACATATAACTCTCAAGTATGGACCAAGCTTTATCTTTCCCCTCACCTGTTTCAGAAGAGAAAATGACAATTTGGTCGTTTTCGTCAAGATCTAATGTTTCGCGGGTAACCTTGGCATGCTTCTGCCATTTTCCTTTCGGAATTTTATCCGCTTTTGTGGCAATGACAATGCACGGGATTTCATAATGCTTTAAAAAATCATACATCATCACATCATCTTCGGTCGGCGGATGTCTTAGGTCGACAATCAGGACAACGGCCCTTAATTGCTCTCGCATTGTAAAATAGGTTTCAATCATTTTCCCCCATGCGGCCCGTTCCGTTTTTGAAACCTTTGCATAGCCGTAGCCAGGAACATCCACAAAATGGAGGATTTCGTTTATTAGAAAAAAGTTAAGTGTCTGTGTTTTTCCGGGCTTGGAAGAGATTCTTGCCAGCCCTTTACGATTTAGCATTTTATTAATAAAAGAAGACTTTCCAACATTCGAGCGGCCGGCCAGAGCAAACTCGGGCAAATCCGTGTCCGGGTACTGCTCAGGCTTTACCGCACTAATGACGATATCTGAACTTGTTACCTTCATCGTGCTCCACCTTCAAGAAGGGCATGCTTCAATACTTCATCGACATGGGAAACCGGGACAAATTCCAATTCGCCGCGGACGCTTTCCGGAATATCATCAATATCCTTCTCATTATCCTTCGGTAAAATAACTTTTGTCAGACCAGCGCGGTGAGCACTTAACGTTTTCTCTTTAAGTCCGCCAATCGGGAGGACTCTGCCGCGGAGGGTGATTTCACCTGTCATCCCCACTTCTCGTCGGATTGGTCTGCCGGTCAGCGCCGATACCAAAGCCGTAGCGATGGTAATTCCCGCAGATGGTCCGTCTTTTGGAACGGCTCCTTCCGGTACGTGAATATGAATATCGTGTTTCTCGTGAAAGTCTTCTTCAATGCCAAGTTCCTTTGCTTTAGATCGTACATAACTGAATGCAGCCTGTGCTGATTCCTTCATGACATCTCCAAGTTTACCAGTCAGAACAAGCTTGCCTTTACCCGGTGCAAGCGAAACTTCTATTTGCAAGGTGTCCCCGCCAACAGTTGTGTAAGCGAGTCCGGTCGCTACTCCTACCTGGTCCTCTGCTTCAGCCTGGCCATAACGGAACCTTGGTTTTCCTAAAAATTCTTCAACATTTTTATCCGTAATGACAACCCGTTTCTTTTCTCCTGAAACAATAATTTTCGCTGTTTTCCGGCAGATAGTGGCCATCTGGCGTTCCATGCTTCTAACCCCAGCTTCACGAGTGTAGTAACGAACGACCTTTAAAATCGCATCGTCACGAACCTGCAGGGTACTCTTGGAAAGTCCATTTTCCTTAATCTGCTTAGGAAGCAAATGGTCCCTTGTAATATGAACCTTTTCCAATTCCGTATAGCCCGCAATTGTAATGATCTCCATCCGGTCTAACAGCGGTCCTGGGATGGTGCTAAGGTTATTGGCAGTGGCTATAAACATGACCTTCGATAAATCGTAGGTTTCTTCTATATAGTGATCGCTAAAATTATGGTTTTGCTCCGGATCCAACACCTCTAGAAGTGCGGCAGATGGATCGCCGCGGAAATCACTAGACATTTTATCGATTTCATCAAGCAAAAAGACAGGGTTAATTGTTCCCGCTTTTTTCATGCCTTGAATAATTCGTCCTGGCATCGCGCCGACGTACGTTCTGCGATGGCCGCGAATCTCGGATTCATCACGGACGCCTCCAAGCGAGACACGGACAAAATTCCGGTTAAGCGAGGTCGCTATCGAACGGGCAAGGCTTGTTTTTCCCACCCCCGGAGGTCCGGCAAGGCAGAGAATCGGCCCTTTTAAGGAATTCGTCAGCTTTTGGACAGCTAAATATTCAAGGACACGCTCCTTAACCTTTTCGAGACCGTAATGATCCTGGTTGAGAATTTTTTCTGCCCGATGGATGTCAATATCGTCTTCCGTCTTTTTTGACCAAGGCAGGGAAATCAGCCACTCAATATAATTGCGAATGACCGCACTTTCCGCGGAGCTTGTTGGCACTTTTTCATAACGGTCAAGTTCCTTCATGGCCGCATTATAAACGTGCTCCGGCATTCCCGCTTCTTCGATTTTTTTGGTGAGGTCGGCGATTTCGCCAGTCTTGCCTTCCTTATCCCCTAATTCTTTCTGGATCGCCTTCATCTGTTCACGCAAATAGTATTCCTTTTGCGTTCTTTCCATCGAGCGCTTAACCCGCTGGCCGATTTTCTTTTCAAGATTAAGGACTTCTTTTTCGTTAAAAATTCGGTCAATCACCCGGTTCATTCTTAGCTTTATCTCGATTGTCTCAAGGATTTCTTGTTTCTCCTTCAGCTTGATCGGCAAATGGGAGGCGATAATGTCCGCCATTCTTCCGGGTTCTTCAATATCGGCAACGGAAGCAAATGTCTCCGCCGAGATTTTTTTGGATAATTTTATGTATTGTTCAAAATATTCCAGCATGGTCCTCATTAGAGCCTGGTCTTCTACATCTTTAGCGTCAGAGTCTTCATAGGTGACAACGCTGACAGCATAATAATCGTCCTCATCGTGAAATGTTACGATTTCTGCCCTGCTTAACCCTTCCACCAAAACGCGAATCGTACCATTTGGAAGCTTCAACATTTGCTTCACTTTTGTTAACGTTCCAAAACGGTAAAGATCCTCCTCGGCAGGCTCATCAATGGAAACATCCTTTTGGGTGGTTAAAAAAATGATATGGTCATCAACCATCGCTTTTTCGAGTGCCTCAACCGATTTTTCACGGCCTACATCTAAATGAAGAACCATGGTTGGATATACGAGCAATCCCCGAAGCGGCAGGAGGGGGACGATCAATTCTTTCTTTTTCGCCAAAATACAGCACCTCCACATGCAAAAAACATGAATTTATACTGCTTATGCAGAATAAGTCTTTGTACAATTCTATCTTATTTGAATTAACGTGTCTATTTTTATAGACAGCGCTTTTTTCAATATACGTTAGTTTCTCCCTAACTAAAAAAATTACTTCAATATTAGTTATGAAAAAGTAATTTGTAGAATTCGCAAATAAAAACTTCGGTTTGCTTTTAAGGACAAACCGAAGTGGGAAATCTAGATAGATTCTTTTTTCGTTAATTCAATGGAAGCCGGAACGACTTGATTTTTCTTAAATTCGTTCACAAACGCAATCTCAAATACTTCATGAAGATGGGTAACTGGCACAATTCGGATTCCGCCGATTTCATTTAAAATCGTCTGGGTATTTTCCTGTGGAATAATGACTGTTTTCGCTCCTGCTTTTTTGGCTGCTTTTATCTTTGGATAGACCCCGCCAATTGGCTTAACGTTTCCATGGATGCTGATTTCACCTGTCATCGCAACCGTGTTGTCAATTGGAATATTATAAATAGCGGAGTAAATCCCAGTCGCCATTGCGATACCTGCGGACGGTCCATCAATCGGCACACCCCCAGGGAAATTAACATGAATATCATAATCATTCGCCGGAACACCCATGGACCGGAGAACAGTGATCACATTTTCAATCGAGCCGCGCGCCATGCTTTTGCGGCGAATCGATTTCCCTTGTCCACCGATACTTTCTTCCTCGACAATTCCGGTAATGTTGATGGAACCTTTCTCCTTTGCAGGAATAACAGTCACTTCAATTTCGAGAAGAGCGCCGGAATTCGGTCCATAAACAGCCAAGCCATTAACAAGCCCGACCTGCGCAGCATCATTAATCATCCGTTCCATTCGCGGTGTCATTTGACTGGAATGAATCACCCATTCAATATCTTCGTCCTTAATATATTGCCGATCTTCAGTTATGGCCAGCCCCGCCGCAATCTGAATCATGTTAACGGTTTCCCGGCCATTTCTTGCGTATGTAGAAAGAGTATGGACTCCGGTATCATTAATTTCCATATTGACTTTTTCCGCAGCCTTTCGTGCTACTTTCACAATTTCCTCTTGGTTTAAATCGCGAAAGAACACTTCCATGCAGCGCGACCGGATGGCAGGCGGAATTTCGCTTGGTGTCCGCGTTGTCGCCCCGATTAAGCGGAAATCGGCGGGAAGTCCATTTTTAAAAATATCATGAATATGGGTAGGTATTTGTGTATTTTCCTCGTGATAATAGGCGCTTTCCAAATATACCTTGCGATCCTCCAGTACCTTGAGCAGCTTATTCATCTGAATCGGGTGCAGTTCGCCAATTTCATCAATAAATAGGACACCGCCATGAGCATTTGTAACTGCCCCTTGTTTTGGCTGCGGAATCCCAGCTTGACCCATTGCTCCAGCTCCCTGATAAATTGGGTCATGAACCGATCCAATTAGCGGGTCAGCAATTCCTCTTTCATCAAAGCGGGCTGTTGTGGCATCTAATTCTATAAAAACTGAATCTTTTTTAAATGGTGACTTTGCATTCTTTTTGGCTTCTTCGAGAACGAGCCTTGCTGCCGCCGTTTTACCGACACCGGGCGGTCCGTAGATGATCACATGCTGCGGATTCGGACCACAAAGGGCCGCTTTTAAAGATTTAATGCCATCCTCCTGGCCGACAATATCCTGAAAGCTTGTCGGACGTACTTTTTCAGAAAGCGGTTCGGTTAATGAAATGGATCTCATTTTGCGAAGCTGTTCCATTTCCTTCCGGGATTCCCGGTCAATTGACACCTTTTGCGTGCGCTGATTCTTGAGCAAATTCCAAAAATAAAGACCAATGATTATTCCAAAAAACAATTGTATAAATAAGGCGATCCCCGTCCAACTCATTTCGTTTCCCTCCAGTATCTAATTAACTTCTGTAGATATTAATAAGTATTTCCTGCTGACTGGCGGAATAAACCATGAATTGAAAAAACTGAAGGGGGGGGTGGGCAAAATGAAGTTGTGAGTAAAATTCAGTTACGCGAGAGTAAATCGGGGGTATGCAAGAGTATTCAGTTCTTATCCGAGAGTATTTTGACCGTGTCCGAGAGTAAATCCATGATTCGAGAGTAATATGCGCTTATCCGAGAGTATTTCCTCGTTATCCGAGAGTATTCGGCTCTTATCCGAGAGTAAACCGAACAACGCCCCCAATAAAAAGAACCCGAACAAATTAGTCCGGGTTCACACCTATTATGCAGATTTCTCTTCTTTAACAACCGTACCATCTTCAAGGATTAGCTTTGGAACGCTGTTGTCCACGACTGTATCCTTTGTGATGATACATTTCGTAATATCATCACGGGATGGAAGGTCGAACATGACATCAAGCATGATGCCTTCAATGATGGAACGTAAGCCGCGGGCACCTGTTTTACGCTCAATCGCCTTTTTCGCGATTTCTTCCAGCGCGCCTTCTTCAAACTCAAGCTCGACAGCATCGATTTCAAGCATTTTTTGATATTGCTTTACAAGTGCATTCTTTGGCTTCGTTAAAATTTCAATTAACGCTGCTTCGTCAAGCTGCTCAAGGCTTGCAATAACTGGCAGACGGCCGATGAATTCAGGAATCAGGCCGAAGCGTAAAAGGTCTTCAGGAAGGACCTTGGAAAGCAATTCTTTTGAACTGATTTCCTGCTGTTGTTTCGGATCAGCCCCAAAGCCGATAACCTTTTGTCCTAACCGGCGCTTGATGATTGGCTCGATGCCGTCAAAGGCTCCGCCGCAGATAAATAAAATGTTTGTTGTATCAATTTGGATAAATTCCTGATGCGGATGCTTTCTTCCACCTTGAGGAGGAACGCTGGCAACTGTGCCTTCAAGAATTTTTAATAATGCCTGTTGAACGCCTTCACCGGAAACATCACGTGTAATCGAAGGATTCTCGGATTTGCGGGCAATTTTATCAATTTCATCAATATAAATAATCCCTTTTTCTGCCTTCTCCACATCGTAATCAGCAGCTTGGATTAATTTTAATAAGATGTTTTCAACATCTTCGCCAACGTAGCCGGCTTCTGTCAGCGATGTGGCATCTGCAATCGCAAACGGCACATTCAAAATCCGTGCCAATGTCTGCGCCAGTAATGTTTTTCCGCTACCAGTCGGTCCAATCATACAAATGTTACTTTTTGAAAGCTCGACGTCATCGATTTTGCTGTTTGAATTGATACGCTTGTAATGGTTGTAAACAGCAACCGATAATGATTTCTTTGCTTTATCCTGACCGATCACATATTCATCAAGGATTTCACAAATTTCCTTTGGCTTCGGAACATCTTTAAATTCAACTTCTTCCTCTGTTCCTAGCTCTTCCTCCACAATCTCTGTGCAGAGTTCAATACATTCGTCACATATATAGACTCCAGGTCCAGCAACAAGCTTGCGGACTTGATCCTGTGTTTTTCCACAGAATGAACACTTCAGTTGTCCTTTTTCATCATTAAATTTAAACAACCCTTTCACCCCTTAAGACGACTTATTTCTTTATTTAAAGCTCGCGAAAATTCCAAACAAATCCGAGTTTTTCTACAATTCATTAGGTATGTATTTTGCATTGTAACACATTTAGCGGGCGGACTGGAACTAAAAAGCTTTTCTCAAAATATGTTTTTTATTTGTCTGGACTTCGCTTAAAAAATGAAATATGTACCTCAAACAGCTTAACCATAATTTTCAAAAATCAATCTTGGATTTAATTAATTCGCCGGCAAAAATTTTATTCCTGCCACCCGTTTATAAAAAAGGTTACCCTGTCCTTATTATAATATGTAATTGAAAAAATGTATAAAACAAGGCACGATAAAAATCGTGCCTTGGAACTATTTACGTATTACTTCTTGTTTTCAACAAGAAAGTCGATTGCTTTTTTGTATTTAAGTTCATCTTTAATGCCTTCTGTTCCACCAAGAGCTTTTTTGATGTTGTCAACAGACATGTTGTACATTCCTGCCATTTTTTCAAGCTCAGCAGTTACATCTTCCTCAGACACTTCTAGGTTTTCAGCCTTAGCAATAGCTTCTAAAGTTAATCTTACACGAACATTTTTCTCAGCATCAGCCTTCATTTGTTCGCGAAGAGCTTCTTCGTCTTGGCCAGAGAATTGATAGTAAAGCTGAAGGTTCATGCCTTGCATTTGCAGACGTTGTTCAAAATCTTGAAGAAGACGATTTACTTCGTTGTCAATCATCACTTCAGGAAGTTCAACTTGAGTATTTTCAGCAGCTTTTTCCACTACAGTATCTTGTAGGTGGTGTTCTGCTTCATGCTTTTTGCTATCTTCTAAACGAGTTTTGATTTTTTCTTTTAATGCATCTAAAGTTTCAACTTCATCATCTACGTCTTTAGCAAACTCGTCATCTAAAGCAGGAAGTTCTTTACCTTTGATTTCGTGAACAGTTGTTTTGAACACAGCTGGTTTACCTGCAAGCTCTGCTGCATGGTATTCTTCTGGGAAAGTTACTTCTACTTCTTTAGATTCGCCGGCAGCAACGCCAACAAGTTGTTCTTCAAAGCCAGGAATGAAAGAACCTGAACCTAGATCAAGAGAGTAGTTTTCACCTTTGCCGCCTTCGAATGCTTCGCCATCAACAAAGCCTTCAAAGTCGATCACAACTGTGTCGCCAAGTACAGCAGTTCCTTCTTCTTTCACAACAAGCTCAGCATGACGGTTTTGAAGAGCTTCTAGTTCTTTTTGAACATCTTCGTCAGTTACAGTTGTGTCAAGTTCTTCAATTTCTAGGCCTTTGTATTCGCCTAAAGTTACTTCAGGTTTTACTTGAACAGTTGCCTTGAAAGTAAAGTCTTTGTCTTTGCCCATTTCCTCAAGATCAAAATCAACATTTTCAGGCTGAGCAATTGGCTCGATTCCAGTTTCATCGATTGCAGTCATGTATGCATCTGGAAAAATAAAATCTAATGCATCTTGGTATAGAGCTTCTACACCAAAGCGCTTTTCAAACATTCCACGAGGCATTTTACCTTTACGGAAGCCTGGAACATTAATTTGTTTTACTACTTTTTTGAAAGCCGCGTCTAAACCTTCGTTTACTTTATCTGCACTTACTTCAATTGTAAGGACACCGCGGTTTCCTTCTAACTTTTCCCATTTTGCAGTCATTCTTTTCCCTCCAACATCTATTACTCATTTCATTCGTAACGAATTTAAATTCGGAATATGTCTTGTCCACGAAGCCATTTTCCACTTTTTTTGCTGTAAAATAGTTTTTTACACAATGCAACCCTTACATTATAACACAGGATTTGTTTCTTTCAACAGCGAAGGCTATAGATTAGGATAAGAAATTTTCTCAATTTCTTCTATTTCCTGTATAGCAAGGGTGATTTCAACCGGCGATACGTCATAGTCTTTAGATAATTCATTTATTTCTGAGTTTATCCCCATATATTCCTGCGCCAAATATTGAAAGCCAGCAGCCCAGGCAGCCGGGTTCTCTGGCTCCAATTCGAATGGGTAGCTGATAAAGAAAATGCGCTCTACCATTTCACTGATGCTGGCAAAGAGAACGGGATTGCTGCTTTCAAGCCGATTCTCAAGCAGTTCTTTAATAGAGGTCATTTTCGGCTGATGTCTTACATCTGGTATTCCTGTCGGATTTATGGTTATTTCTTCCGAAAATTTAACCATTTTTATGTCTTTGTCGACTTCCTGCTCTTTTAAAAGAGTTAATAGGATTGTTTTTAAAAAGGGATGGCCTATTTCCGCTTTTAAGTATTCTTCTATTTCGGGGACATAAGGCCTGATGTTTTTATCTGAAAGACTTGAGATGGACAGCATTTGCTCGTTCAGGCTGGTTAAGGATAATAGATTTAATGAAGCCGGATCGATATCCTCCTCAGGCTCTTCACTCCTCAGATCAAGGCTTTTGTTCTCTGCCATTTTCCGGCTGAATTGGAGAAGTGTTAAGAAATGTTCCAGTCTTTCCGGCGGAATCTCTTTTTCCTCCAAGAGCGCCTCAATAGTTGAGACAATTTCCTGATATTCATGAAGTTGAATAAGCACTGTTACGAATAAATCCACCAATTGAAAATAGTCGCCAATTCCTTTATGGAGCATTTCCTTTGCAAGGACTTTTGCCTTTTGAAAATTCCCAGCCTCAAAATAGGCAAGGACCAGGCCGATTAAAACATCATCGTTATCCTGATCCAGTTCTTTCGCTTCTTCGAGAAGCTCGATGGCTTCAGCATATTTTTTATTGTGCAGGCTTTCTAAGCCTTTGTCCGTTAATCTTTTTTCCATTCCGGGAAAAAAAATCACGTTATCTATTTTTCTCACTTTTTCCCGCTTTTTCATAAGAATCCATCCTTGTAGGTTATCAATGGAAAATAGTGTAACATAATTAAAGCACAAAAAAAACTCACCTTATGAGGTGAGTATATATTTTGGTATGTAGTAGTGGCGTCCCAGGAGAGATTCGAACTCCCGACCGCACGCTTAGAAGGCGTGTGCTCTATCCAGCTGAGCTACTGGGACATAGTCATTTATCAAAGACAAGTTTTATTATATTACCGTATTATTTTATTGTCAATAGATTATAAATTTTTTTCTAAGAAATATTGGGGGATCCCCCCCAATATTAATTAAACTTGAATTCGCGAGCCAATCCAGATATTTCTTTGCCGTTTAGTTCATACACAGTCATCCTAACGACTTTCTCTTGCAAGTCAAGGATCACGTATGTTTTTTCAACACGCTGGCGCGGGAGGCGGATACTGCCTGGGTTCAGGTACAAGGTACCGTCGATCACCTCTGCCCCCAAGATATGCGAATGCCCAAAACAGACAATATCAGCTCCAGATTCTTGAGCTTTGTATGTTAATTTCATCAACGAAGTTTTGACCGAATATCGATGGCCATGGGTAATGAAAATCTTTTTTCCAGAGACATCCGTTACCAGCTCCAGCGGGAATCCGCCAAAATCACAATTTCCGCCAACCGTAAAATACCCCGTTAAGGACTTGTGATCCGGGTCTAACTGGGAATCACCACAATGGATCATTAAATCGACATCGTCCAAGTGCCTTTCCCTAATTACCTCAAGCTCTTTCGTCATACCGTGGCTGTCGCTGACGACCAATACCTTGCTCATTTGCCTTCAGCGCTTTCCAGCTTCGAATCTAGCACCGAATCCAGTTTTCTTAACGCATTCGCCCGATGGCTGATTTTATTTTTTTCATCAGCAGATAGCTCTGCCATAGCCACTCCCTTTTCCGGTACAAAAAAGACCGGGTCATAGCCGAAACCGTTGGTACCTCTTGGATCTTCCAATATCCGGCCTTCACAGGTACCTGACACTGTAAACGTCTCCTGACCAGGGATGGCAACTGCTAAAGCACAATAGAAGCGTGCTGTTCTCTGCTCCTCAGGAACACCCTCTAGCTCTCTCAGTACCTTATTCGTGTTATTCAAGTCATTTTTCGGTTCCCCAGCATAGCGGGCGGAATAGATGCCCGGACGGCCTTCAAGCGCGTCAACGATTAGTCCGGAATCATCGCCAATTACCATTTTCCCAAGTGCCTTCGAAATGGTTTCCGCCTTTAATGTGGCATTTTCCTCAAAGGTTGTACCGGTTTCTTCTACCTCCGGAAGTTCCGGAAAGTCCAGCAACGTCCGCACTGTAATTCCTCTGCTTGCAAAGATATGCTCAAACTCCCTGGCTTTTCCAGGATTTTTCGTGGCAATGATAACTTCATTCATGTGAATCTCCTCTATTTCTTTCTGCGATTTTCAATTTTTTGCATGACTTCCTCGCCAAGGGCCGCCTTTTGCTGTTCAAACAGCTCCATGAGCCCCTCTTGAGCAGCACCAAGCAACCCTTGGAGATCATTGTAGGAAAACGTTGCTTCCTCACCCGTTCCCTGCAGCTCAACAAATTCGCCGCTGCCTGTCATGACAACATTCATATCGACCTGTGCCTTGGAATCCTCTATGTAATTCAAATCTAACACTACTTGACCGCCCTCTAAAATTCCGACACTCGTTGCTGCTAAATAATCAGTAATCGGAAACTTCGATAATGATTTTTTCCCGGAAAGCGATTGTAAGGCGAGAGACATAGCCACAAAAGCCCCCGTTATCGAAGCAGTTCTTGTTCCGCCGTCAGCCTGAATGACATCACAGTCAATCCAAACAGTTCGCTCGCCCAGCGCTTCAAGATCAACTACCGCTCTCAAAGCACGGCCGATTAAACGCTGGATTTCCATCGTCCGGCCGGTAACCTTGCCTTTCGAGGACTCCCGGATATTCCTTGTTTCCGTTGCCCGGGGAAGCATCGCATATTCCGCGGTAATCCAGCCCTTGCCTTGCCCTCTCATAAACGGTGGGACCTTATCCTCAATGCTAGCGGTACAAATCACCTTTGTATTTCCTACTGAAATAAGGACCGAGCCTTCCGGATGCATTAAATAATTTGTTTCAATATGTACGGGCCTTAATTGCAATGGCTCTCTTCCGTCTGCACGCGCCATATCCCAAACTCCTCCTCCATGGTTGTCGTAAGGGGCTCTCCCCCTTACAAAACGCTAAATACAAAATAGAAAGAGGCGGCAGTCAGCCAACCTCTTTGATTGTCATTATATAGTATAACAAATATTATTTTTTAAAAACTACCTGTATTGACTTTTTCTGGGCGGGTAACCGGTGCAGAAAGCTTCTTACCCTTGTCATTCTTCAATTCCGCTTTACCGTCAACTAAAACAGCTACCTTTTCCACGCCCTTCTGTTCAGTCAAGGATAGCACAAGAGTATCCAAAAGGTTCTGCGAAATCACTTTCTCTTCAAAGCTGCCGTAAATATTTTTGTTAAAGTTTAAGGTTACAGTTCCGTCCTGATATTTCGGTGCTTCATTTAGTTTAACGTCAGACATAAATTGGGATACAAGGTTCGATTTTTCACTTGGACCCTTGATTAATTCATTGACTGCCGCTGTGATTGGATCCTTCTCACTTGCTTTCACCCTTCGGGTAACTGGCACATAATAGTAGGAGCCTTCTTCACCGCCAATAAAGTATACGGTAATTGGTTTCGTATTCGTGATATCCACTACATCCTTTGTATCTAAGTTGATGCCTGTTGCCCTGGAAAGCTTTTCGCTGATTGGCGTTCCTTTCACAGGCATTTCCGTTAATTCATGGCCGTTCATTTTCAGCTTAACAGAATTGACACCAGCAAACTGCGTCAGGGTCCAGGTGACTGACTGAAGAATTTTCAATTCATCCTCAGGCTGATAGTTTTTGAATTCCTTTGAAAAATCAACGACTGCAACCCCATCTTTAATATTAACAGATGGTTTTGTATCCTCAGGCAGAACGGCTCTAAAATCATTCGGCAGCATGTCCGTTACAGGTCCGTTCACCACTAAGTAATCCAGCGCCTGTTTAGCGACTGATTTTGTTTTTGGAAGATTTAATGTTTGCGGGACAACATAACCATTCTTGTCAATGAGATATAGCTCCGTTTTCATGGCATTCTCTGCTTTTTCCTTCTTTACGGCCGCTGTTTCCTTATTGGTGTTCTTCTCACTCGTTGTCGTCACCGTTTTTGGCGGATCAATTTTCTTTTGTGTTTCACTGCCAAATAGGCCGCAACCGGATAGCACAACTGTGAAAGTGAGCACAGCCAGGCCAAGAATTTTTGCTTTATTTTTGAACATATTTTTCCCCCCTAAGACTGTTTGTACTATCATGTATACGAGCCTATGAAAAAATTAGACCGCCTCGAAAAGAAAAATAGGACAAATTTATTAAATTTTTTTCAAAAAAAAAAAAAAAAAAAATAGAGCCCACTAGAGACTCTATTTTACAATTTTATTTTTTTCACGGTTTCAAAAGGGATGCCGAGCCATTGCGATGCTATTTTTGAAAAAATCCAAGTGGAGCCAGTCGTATAGAATTCATGCTCTGGTTCCTGCTCGCCTGATTCAAGGAGTCCTTTATATTGGAGAATGGCGCTAATCTCCCTGGCCGTTTCATCACCTGAACTGATGACACTAACCTTTTCACCCATGAATTTTTTGATCAACGGTTCGAGCAGTGGATAGTGGGTGCACCCCAAAATAAGCGTATCCAAGTTTTGATTCAATAAAGGCTGCAGCGCTTCATCCACAATTTTCGCAGCAATCGTCCCATCGTATTCACCGCTTTCCACTAGCGGCACAAACTTGGGGCAGGATTGACTTTTGACAAAAAGACGACTGTTAAGCGATTTTAATGCCTTTTCGTAGGCACCGCTTTTAACAGTTCCATCTGTCCCAATAATTCCGACACGATAGTTTTTTGTCCGTTTTATCGCCGCTCTTGCTCCCGGGTTGATGACCCCTAGAACGGGAATCGATAATTCCCTGCGGATGTCATCGAGCGCAGCTGCTGTCGCCGTATTGCAGGCAATTACCAGCATTTTTATATTTTTTTCTAATAAAAAATGGGTCAATTCCCATGTAAATCTTTTTACTTCTTTCGTCGTTCTTGGGCCGTAGGGACAGCGCGCGGTATCACCCAGATAGATGATTTTCTCGTTTGGCAGCTGCCTCATGACCTCCTTAGCAACGGTCAGGCCGCCGACACCAGAATCTATAACACCGATTGCTTGCTTCAAACTTTTCGCCTCATTTTGCTATTAGCAACTTCTTAATATATTGAACGTATGGATATCAACTGAGTTCATAAACGAACCACTGGCTCGCCAATCCGTCTACTGGACTTACTTCATTTCCTGATGAAGTTTTATTAAGTTGTTTTGCAAGAGTTGAATTTCTTCCTTATTGAAGTTTTTTAAGACTTCTTCAAGATAGACTTGCCTCTTTTTAATCACTTCATCAATGATTCTCTTTCCTTCTTCGAGAAGATGGATTCTCACAACACGGCGATCGTTTGTATCTTTCACCCGCTCTACCAAAAGATTTCTCTCCATACGGTCGACCAGATCAGTGGTAGTACTGCAGGCTAAATACATTTTAGTAGAGAGCTCGCCAATTGTCATATCACCGTCTTCAAAGAGCCATTGCAGGGCAACGAATTGGGGAGGAGTAATTTTATAATTACTTAACATCTCTCTTCCCTTTTGCTTAATTATGCCTGATATATACCGTAGTTCTTTTTCGATATTTGCGACAACGTCCCCAGTCATTTTTTGGGAATTTTCGAGTTTCATTTGTTCTACACTCCTAAAATAGGCTTCTCCTCATGACATGACCAAATAAATAATACTTTGCAGCTTGTACTTATTGTCTACTTTTTTCAGGAAAATTTCAAGCCGGAACTGTTTTGTCAGCTTCTCAAAAAAACTGGCAAGATGAACTGTGATTCATCCTGCCAGTTGGATTATTCGATCTCTTCCAGCTTTCCAAAGGAGCCAAAAAATTCGTAATGGATCCGTTCTTCTGGTACTCCCCATTGTTTTAATGCTTTATTAACCACTTTCATGAAAGGCTCCGGTCCGCAGAAATAAAAATCGGCATCCTTGGTGGGTAAACTTTGCTGCAGCCAATCCAAGCTAAAAAATCCTTCTTTATCATAATTTTTCATTTCTTTATCATCTTCGGATGGTTTTTCATAAATAACGAAGGAGTGGACATTTTTATGTCCCTCTGCCAGGTCATTTACATGGGCTCTGAAGGCATGCAGTTGGCTGTTTATGGCTGCATGGATATAATAAATTTCCCGATTCGGGCTTTCGTTTACGGTTGTGTTTAACATGGCCATCATCGGAGTAAGACCAACCCCGCCGCTAATTAATACTAATGGAAGACTCGTTTCCAAATCTAAATAAAAATCACCGGCAGGTGCAGTAATCGGAATCGTATCTCCCTCTTTTACATGGGCATGCAAAAAGGTGGAAACAATCCCAGCAGGAATGTTATCCCCTTTTGGGTCTTCCCGTTTTACGCTGATTCGGTAATAATTTTGACCGGGACGATCTGATAAACTATATTGGCGTAAATGGGTGTATTGTTCACAGGGAATCTCCAGTTTTACAGTAATGTATTGCCCGGGAATGTAGCTTGCAATCTCCTTACCGTCTTGCGGCTTTAAGTAAAACGACGTGATGACATCGCTTTCTTTCACCTTTTTTTCCACAACAAAATTCCGGTAGCCTGCCCAGCCGCCCGGCATAGTCTCCGCCGTTTTATACATGTTATTTTCCATTCTAATAAACACATCTGCAATGACCCCATATGCGTCCGCCCATGCATCTATAATTTCAGGTGTTGCCGCATCGCCTAATACTTCTTTGATGGCTCCCAACAAATTTTCACCAACTATCGGATAGTGCTCCGGCTTAATTTGCAGGCTTCGATGTTTTTCACCAATTCGCTCGAGAACGGGCATAATTTGGCTGAAATCTTCAATATTTGCCGCTGCCCCGTAAACAGCCTCTGCCAGCGCTTTAGGCTGGTGGCCTGTTATTTGATGCGTTTGATTAAAAATATTAAGAAGCTCCGGATGCTGCTTAAACATACGCTTATAAAAATGCTTAGTTATTTGTTCACCATGATCCTTCACAATCGGAAGTGTGGCTTTTATGATTTCAAGCTTTTGCGGATTAAGAGTTTTGACTGTCTTTACGACCTCTTGCCAAGACCTTTTTTCTTTAATATTCGTAATAGACATAATGTATTTCTTACCTCCTTTAGCTTTACACTAAAGTATCTCCTGCTTTGAAGATGATAAAGAAGGAAAGTATTGTTATGACATTACAAAAAAATTGTCCATATAAATGTATGAACCGGCGTCCCATAAGGATGCCGGTCATGTTTAAAGTTCTAGCTCTCCCATACGAAGGAGTTCTACAACTGCCTGTGATCGCCCTTTCACACCAAGCTTTTGCATGGCATTCGAAATATGATTCCGAACTGTTTTTTCGCTGATAAATAATTCACTAGCGATTTCTTTTGTTGTTTTGTCCTGTACTAACAGTTCGAATACTTCTCTTTCTCGTTTGGTGAGTAATGGCTTGTGAGTATATTCATTCTCCTTCAAGTATTGTAACCCTCCTTGCCTTCGCCAGTTATGCACCGGGGGTGGGTATATATTTAGTCACCATATCTTATGTGAACTGGTCAGGGGGAGTGACTATATTTACTCGTTAGATATGAATTTTATGAAAAAATTTCCCAAAGAACTTTCTAAAAAAAAAAGACAAGAGCCCTTCTTTTATGAGCTCTTTAGCTTTGCATATATAATATATCGTTTTGGGGCGTTTCCGACGTAACGGAAGGGGTAGCATGTTGTTAGAATTAATTCTTCTTCCTTGTTTTGCAAGGTGATGATACTGGTATCGTCTGACTTTACGATTTTCGTATGGGTTATTTCATAATTGAAGTTACCATAGGGCACTTGCATATTTAACGAGTCGCCGACTTTCAGTTCACCTAAGTGGCGAAAAACGGTATCGCGATGTCCCGATAAAACAATTTGCCCCTTGTCGCCGGGAAAATAAGATCCTTTATAATGGCCTACTCCTCTTTCTAAATCATCCGGATTGGTGCCTTCCACAATGGCGAGTTCTGCATTAATTTTTGGAATAGCAAGAATGCCGACTGTATCTCCCATATCCGGAAGCGGAACTGAATCATCACGCGTGGCTGTTTGATTTGCTGAAGCCTTTTCGGGTCGTTCCCGAATCAATTTTTTTGCTTCTTGAAGTGAGGCTTTTGTTTGCATTTTTGTATCAGCAATCTGCCATACCCCGACACCCAACACTATTAACCCTGCAACAATTATTAGAAGTGGAATCTTTGATTTCAACATCAATACCGCCTTTTGAAAAAGCTCCTCATTTTAATTCCAAGTATAACAAAAAAGTCAGGAATCAACTATATTTTCACAATAAATAGAGATAAGAATTTTTAAAATTATTTACAATAAAAAGAGCCGCCCAAAAACTTAATGGGCCGGCTCTATTTTAATTATTCATTATTTATTTTTGTTAGCATGATCAGGTGTCCCTGTTTCATCTGCATGGCCGGGCTTTCCTGTTTCACCTGCATGGTCGGGTTTTCCGACAGCTTTTCCTTGATTGTAAGAAAGACCAAAACCGTATTCGTATTTGTTACCTGATTTATTAACATAGGCGAAATCTGGAATTTCTTCAGGCGCAAAGCTTGGAACATCCCCAACTTCTCTGCTCAAAGCATCCTCACTTGCTACGATTGCGAATGGAAGTTTACCAACAGGATTAAACTTTCCAGTGATGACATCAAATACTGCTTCTTGTTGCGTTCCAAAAGTACCGATTACGGCAGCAGCATTAGGTTCAATTTTGTTAATAAGCCATTGGTTAGTAAAGTTTATCGCAGTGATTGTTGGAACAGTTTTTTGAATTTCAACGATTCGATCTACTTCAGTTATACCAGTTGTTTCATCAATTCCGATTCGTGGATTATTATCCCAGTTGGATTGAGTTGGTTTAACATATACATAAGCTAGTGTTGCTTCATCAATATTATCAACTAAAGTGATGTTAGGGAATTTTTCTTTAAGTGTGTTCTTTAAGTCCGCAGTAAATGCAACAGATTGCTTAGCTGAATTGTCTTTAACATAATTAGGATCTTTATTCCCGTTTGGCGCTGCAACTCCGACAAAACCTTCAACATACAGTTTAACGTCTTTTAACTTATTTTCTTTTAACGGTAATAGTTTTTCACCTTTGATTTTATCATTACGCATAAGAACAACTGATTTTTGATGGGCTTTATAAGCTTTGGCTCTATGTTCAGCATTGTTCGCTACAGCAATGGCTTCCGCAGGATCTACATATGGATCCTCAAACAAGCCTAAGGTCATCATTTCAGAAAGCGTATAAGTAATGGATTCGTTAACTTTTGATTCATCTAATAAACCGCTGTTAACTGCCTCAATTACGTACTCTGGTGTTGAACCACCTGAAATGATATTGGTTCCAGCCTTGATTGCTTTTGCAACTTTTTCCGGTTCTGTTTTATCTAAGTAACCAAATGCACGACTACTAATTGCACCTGAGTCAGAGTTCACATATCCTGTAAAACCAAGTCCGCCCTCATTCTTAGGAGAACGTAAGAAATTTAAGATCCCTGCATTTAAGCCCATTGCAACTTCTTCAAACTGCTCAGTATCACTGTAATGTTTCAGCCCTTGTTCAGCACTATCATTCTCTGGATATGCGTAGTAAGGCATGACGGATGTAACTCCAGCACTGATTGCTTTTTGGAAAGGAGGAATGTGATATTTTAACAAGCTTCCTTCTGTAGGATAAATATTAAAACTGCCATCCGCAAAGTGTGGATCCTTGCCATCCATACGTGCACCACCGCCAGGGAAGTGCTTAACTGTGATAGATACACTGTCTGGGCCAAGTTTATCGGTTTGGAATCCTTTAATTATTTGATAATTCATGTCACCAACAACTTTTGGATCTTCACCGAATGTCTCCTCAATTCTTGCCCAAAGTGGATCTGTTGCGACGTCAGCCATATAACCGTAAACCTTGCGAATACCAGCAGCTCTCCATTCCTCGCGAGCAATATTTGCAAATTCTCCTACAGCTGCAACATCACGTGCTGCCGCTAAACCTAGAGTTCCTGGCCAGAAAGTATGTTGATCCGTAACATTCGTGATATTTGTATAATCCGTAGATTGGGAGTTTCTTGGATTTGAAGTAATAACAACTGGAATGCCTAACGGTAGACCTTCTGCTAATTGCTGCATTTGGTTATTGTAGTTAGCGATATCCCCTAAGTTTTGAGAAAGACGGTAAATAACATAGCGCAGTCCCTTTTCAGTAACGATTTTGCTGTTTTCAGGGGTTACAAATTTCCCATCCGCTGGATCCTGTTCTGGAGTGTGAGTATTGATATACATCATCCCAGCTTTTTGCTCAAGAGACATTTTACCAACCAAATCTGCTACACGCTCAGGAATTGGTTTTCTCCAGTCTTCGTAACCATCTAAGCTATTATTGCCATTGGCATCTCTAAAGAACTTGCCGTCAACTTGAAGAATTCTATTTTGATTTGCTACTTCAATTTCTGGTTGACCATCGGCTTTTGTAATTTTATAGGTTGGTATTGCACCTCTGCCAGTATATGGGGTAGCTTCTACTTCATCTCCTGTGTACCCTACATCATCTGCTGCAAAGCCGATTGTTGGAACTGCAAGCGAAAGTGCGAATATACTTCCTAAAAGTTTTCTTTTTAGTTTTGACGATTTTCTAATTTGTTTAGATACTGATGCCATTTTCCTTCCACCCCTGTCAAAATTAAGATTGTTGCGCAGCTTCCCTTTCAATAACTGATGCAAACAAAAAAACTTACAGAATTTCCTTAAATCCCGGACACTACCAAAAACATAATTTTTAGAGTGCCTTCCATCACCTCCCATAATCTTGTATATTCAAGCAATCCTGCCAATTCATAATCGAATGCTTGACTATTAAATTGGATTTACTTGGATTGGAATACGCTTTCAGAATGCGGTTTCATAAAATCCCGCCAAAAACTATTCACGAAAGTCTATTAATAAGGATACTAAACAAACTAATTATATTTTTATTATGAATTTTTTTTATTTATTCGTCATCATACTTTTTACCTATTCTGAATTTTCCTATTATTAGGACTTTAAGACTGGTAAAATGCTCTTATGCCAATAAAAAAACCTTCTTTTCACTATGAAAAGAAGGTTTTTTCGTATCTAGCCGCTTCTACTTTTGTAGTTAGCTTCTGTCGCTTCCGAAGAAGTTTCTAAATGCTTGGAATGTTGTTTCACGATTCAATGCTGCAATGGAGGTAGTCAATGGAATACCTTTTGGACAGGATTGAACACAGTTTTGTGAGTTACCGCAGTTCGTAAGACCGCCCTCACCCATGATGGTTTCAAGACGCTCCGCCTTATTCATCTCACCTGTTGGATGAGCATTGAAAAGACGAACCTGTGATAATGGCTGCGGTCCGATAAAGCTTGACTTACTGTTAACATTCGGACATGCCTCAAGGCAGACACCGCATGTCATACACTTAGACAGCTCATATGCCCATTGACGTTTGTTCTCAGGCATACGAGGTCCTGGTCCTAGATCATAGGTTCCATCAATTGGAATCCATGCTTTAACTCTCTTTAACGCATCAAACATTCTGCTGCGGTCAACCTGAAGGTCGCGCACTACAGGGAATGTCCGCATAGGAGCTAAGCGGATCGGCTGCTCCAACTGATCGACTAACGCCGAACAGGATTGGCGCGGCTTTCCGTTGATAATCATCGAACAGGCACCACATACCTCTTCAAGACAGTTCATATCCCATGTGATTGGGCTTGTAGCTTGTCCTTTTGCATTAACAGGGTTTCTCCGAACTTCCATTAACGCCGAGATAACGTTCATCCCCGGGCGGTATGGAACTTCAAATTCTTCCTCATAAGGGGCAGAATTTTCATTATCCTGACGTTGAATAATAAATTTTACAGTCTTAGTTTCAGCCATTTTATCTTCTCCCCTTTCCTATTAGTGTTTTGTTGTATAGTCGCGCTTCCGTGGTTGAATTAAAGACACATCAATATCTTCATAATGGAAAGCTGGGGCAGTTTTCGCATCTGTAAATTTAGCCATTGTTGTCTTCATGAATTCCTCATCATTCCGTTCAGGGAATTCAGGCTTATAATGGGCGCCGCGGCTTTCATTACGGTTGTACGCACCAAGCGTAATAACGCGAGCCAATTGCAGCATGTTTTGAAGTTGTCTTGTAAAGGCTGCTCCTTGGTTGCTCCATTTAGATGTATCATTAATATTGATTTTTTGGTAACGCTCTAACAGTTCTTGGATCTTTTCGTCTGTTTTCAACAGTTTGTCATTGTAACGAACAACTGTTACATTATCAGTCATCCACTCGCCAAGCTCTTTATGAAGAATGTAGGCATTTTCATTGCCATCCAATGACATAATATTGTTCCACTTTTCTTCCTGCTCTTTAACATGACGGTCAAAGACAGTAGAAGAAACAGCATCCGAGCTTTTCTCAAGTCCTTCAATATAGCTAACCGCATTTGGTCCTGCAACCATACCGCCAAAAACGGCAGAAAGCAGTGAGTTTGCGCCAAGACGGTTCGCACCATGCTGAGAATAATCACATTCTCCAGCAGCAAATAGGCCTGGAATGCTAGTCATTTGGTCATAATTAACCCAAAGTCCGCCCATTGAATAGTGAACGGCAGGGAAAATTTTCATTGGAACTTTACGCGGGTCATCACCAACGAATTTTTCATAAATTTCAATGATACCGCCAAGTTTAACATCCAATTCATGAGGATCCTTATGAGATAGGTCAAGGAATACCATGTTTTCACCGTTAACACCCAATTTTTGATTAACGCAGACATCAAAAATTTCACGTGTTGCGATATCACGTGGTACCAGGTTTCCGTATGCAGGATATTTTTCCTCTAGGAAGTACCAAGGCTTTCCGTCTTTGTATGTCCAAACACGGCCGCCTTCACCACGTGCAGATTCACTCATTAAGCGAAGTTTATCGTCACCAGGGATGGCAGTTGGGTGAATCTGAATCATTTCACCGTTCGCATAATATGCACCCTGCTGATAAACAATCGATGCTGCAGAACCAGTGTTAATTACTGAGTTTGTAGATTTACCAAAGATAATACCAGGTCCGCCAGTTGCCATAATAACAGCATCCGCAACGAATGATTTGATTTCCATTGTTTTTAAGTCTTGGGCAACGATTCCACGGCAAACGCCTTCCTCGTCAACGACTGCACCCAAAAACTCCCAGCCTTCATATTTAGTAACAAGCCCTGCTACCTCGTGGCGGCGAACCTGCTCATCTAATGCATATAAAAGCTGCTGACCAGTTGTAGCACCAGCAAATGCAGTTCTGTGGTGTTGAGTTCCCCCGAAACGGCGGAAGTCTAATAGACCTTCCGGAGTACGGTTAAACATAACACCCATCCGGTCAAATAAATTGATAATACCAGGCGCAGCATCACACATTGCCTTAACCGGAGGCTGGTTAGCCAAGAAATCTCCGCCGTAAACCGTATCATCAAAGTGAATCCATGGGGAATCCCCTTCACCTTTAGTATTTACTGCTCCATTAATACCGCCTTGGGCACAAACAGAGTGAGAGCGTTTAACAGGAACAAGAGAAAATAATTCTACAGGAGTTCCGTGTTCTGCAACTTTAATAGTCGCCATCAAGCCGGCCAATCCGCCACCGACAATGATCACCTTACCTTTACTCATCGTGACTCACTCCCTTAATCCAAATCCAATATTTTTCCAATCAAGAAATCATTAATTTATCAAACAAAAGCTAATAGAGTTTGAACGGCTACGATAGATAGAAGTACGAAAACTACCATCGTAAAATATGTAGCAATAGTTTGTGACCTTGGGGATTGCGTAATACCCCAGCTTACCATGAATGACCATAATCCGTTCGCAAAGTGGAAAATAGCTGAAATAATACCAATTACATAAAATGCAAACATGATTGGTGAAGAAAGAATATCATGCATCATTTGGAAGTTAACCTCAGCACCGAATGCAGCGGCAATACGTGTTTCCCAAACATGCCATGCGATAAAAATAAGAGTGATTACCCCTGATACACGCTGAAGCATGAACATCCAGTTTCTAAAGAAACCAAATCTTGAAACATTGTTTTTTGCTGTAAATGCAATGTACAATCCATAGATTGCATGGAACAGCAAAGGTAAATAAATTACTACTGTTTCAAGGACAATACGGAACGGAAGAGTCCCCATGAAATTTGCTGCTTTGTTGAAGGATTCCACTCCTTCTGTTGCAAAGTGGTTGACAATCAGGTGCTGTACAATGAATACCCCGATTGGGATAACCCCAAGCAACGAGTGCAGTCTCCGATTGAAAAATTCGCGATTCCCCGCCATTGATTTACCCCCTTTTAAATTTTAAAAAATGATGTTAAGTTTTTACTTCCTTCATTAATATAACCTAGCATCACTGTGACAATTATGTGACATGTCCATTTTACTCCCAACATCATAGAGCGTCAAGGAAACGGATACATAAAAAAGCGATGAAAAATAAAATTTTTAAAATATATTGATATTATGATAGATATGAATTTCGACATGTTATCATTTTGTAAGCGCTTTATTTTTGCTTGTAATTACCAACATCTTACGGGAGAATTTTTTTCCTATATCGGAAACGATAATTATGATAAGAAACAAGAACAAATATTGTAAAATAATAAATTTCTTTGCGACTTCTTTACATTATTAGAAAACTGTACTGAAACAGAACTCGATTTGTATATAATAGAATGATAGAAAGAGGGGAAGTAAATGAAAGATAGTGCAGTAATGGACCAAGATCTACAAACGCCGGAACCAAGGACAATCTCTATATTTGGCTATGAATTAATTAGAGAAGTTCTTCTTCCTGAAATTTTCGGCAAGGACACTCCTGAAATTCTTTACTGGGCAGGGAAACGTCTCGCCCGAAAATTTCCTTTGGAAAGCTACGAAAGCCTGATAGATTTTTTTGCAAAAGCTTCTTGGGGTGAGTTAGAAATTAAGAAGGAAGCAAAAAATGAGCTGGAATTCGAGTTGGCAAGTCCAATGATTGTATCGCGTGTTAAATCAAAAGCGGAAAACTTCTTTCAACTTGAAGCCGGCTTCCTTGCTCAGCAAATCGAAGTCCAAAAAGGGGCTATTGCGGAAACCTTCGAACACCCGGTCAAAAAATCGAACAAAGTTTGCTTCACCGTCAAATGGGATAAACTAGACTAAAAGAAAAGGGGGCCACAGGCCCCCTTTCTTAAGGCATAAATTCAGCTACGCCTCATGAACCGTCCTGCCGGACTCGCCAATCGGCGAGTTTTCATTTAATTTTCCCAAGTTCAAATGCCTCGTGCAAGGCTTCTACTGCTTTGAGCATATTTTTTTCTTCTACTACAGCTGATACTTTGATTTCTGAGGTGCTGACCATCTTTACAGGAATATTGCTGTTCGCAAGAACCTCAAACATTTTCGCAGCCACACCAGGATTAGAAATCATTCCGGAACCAACAATTGATACCTTTGCCAGTTTATTCTCAGCATCAAGCTGGTCATAGGCAAGTGTTTCTTTATTGTTTTCAAGCACATTTAAGGTTGGGATCCAATCATCGGTATGGATGGAAAAGGAGAGATTGGCAGCTCCCTCTTCTGTTGTGCTTTGAATAATAATATCCACATTAATTTGATTTTTGGCCAATGTCGTAAAAATAGTTGATAAGCTTGTTAATGAATTTCTAAGCCCTAAAACAGTAACACGTGTGATTCCATCTTCAAACGCGACTCCGCGTACGACTAAATTTTGTTCCATCGTTGCTTCCCCCTCAATTACAGTTCCTTCAACCTTCTCCATGCTAGAGCGGACCTCAAGCCTTACATTATAATTTTTTGCAAACTCGACCGCTCTTGGATGTAGAACTCCCGCACCCAAATTGGCCAGTTCAAGCATTTCGTCATACGATACCGATAATAATTTCCGAGCGTTCTTGACATAACGGGGATCCGTTGTAAATACCCCGGTTACATCGGTATAAATATCACATTTATCCGCATTTAGAGCAGCAGCCAACGCAACTGCAGTTGTATCAGAGCCCCCACGTCCGAGCGTAGTGATTTCCCCGTCTTCGGTAACCCCTTGGAATCCAGCCACGATGACGACTTTTCCCGCATGAAGCTGTTTTTGAACAGCATCAGTGTTTATTTTCGAAATCCTTGCATTGCCGTGAACAGGCTCTGTCATGATTCCAGCCTGCCAGCCTGTAAAGGAAACGGCCTCCAGCCCTTTTTGGTTTAAGGCCATCGAAAGCAATGCGATCGTCACCTGCTCACCTGTTGAGAGAAGCATATCCATTTCCCGCTTATTCGGCTGCTCGGATATTTCCTTTGCCATATTAACAAGCTGGTCCGTCGATTTTCCCATTGCCGAAACAACGACCACTACTTGGTTTCCACGTTCCTTTTCCCCCCGCACACATTCTGCGACATTTAGAATTTTTTCAATGCTGCCAACGGAGGTCCCGCCAAATTTCTGTACTATTAAACCCATGTCTTCCCCTTCTCTCAGTCATTCTTGTAAAAAAATAAAAAGCAATGGGAGCATATCCCATTGCTTTGAAAACACAAAATTAAAATTTTCGCGTTAGTAGACAATGAAAGATAGCGCTCCAAGACAACGGTCTTGACAATCCGGCATTTTTTCAATGACGAACCAGCAAGGAAAATAATGAGTGTTTCCCTACTTCGGCGAACATTCCCTTTCAAAGCCCATCGTTGAAGCTCATCCTTCTCCGGGCCTTTACTCTTGAAGCTCGCACCTCTACCTTCACTTAACTTATAAAAGTGATAGTCTATTAAATTTTTATTCATTATAGCATAGTAATATTAGAGTGACAATTATTGTGACTGAAGTTTTTTTATTAATTCTTCTGCCACATTTTGGGGGATTCCAATCCCTCTAAATTCCTCAAGGGTTGCCTCTTTCATTTTCTTAACAGAGCCAAATTCCTTTAATAGCTGCTTCTTGCGTTTTTCGCCAATCCCAGGAATATCGTCAAGTAGGGATTGGAATGCGGTTTTACCGCGTGTCTGCCGGTGGAAGGTAATCGCAAAGCGGTGAACTTCATCCTGGATTCGCTGGAGTAAATAAAATTCCTGGCTATTCCGGGCGAGCGCTACAATTTCTAATGGATTCCCATACATAAGCTGTGATGTGCGGTGCTTCTCATCCTTCACTAGTCCAGCGAGAGGTATGTCCAGCCCCAATTCATTTTCTAGCACATCGCGGACAGCTTCCACATGTCCCTTTCCACCGTCAATGATGATCAAGTCAGGCAGCGGAAGCTCTTCCTTTAGAGCCCTCGAGTATCTTCGTCTCGTTACCTCTCTCATTGATTCATAATCATCCGGGCCTTCAACAGACTTAATTTTATATTTCCGATATTCCCGCTTGTTTGCTTTGCCGTCTGTAAAAACAATCATCGCTGAAACTGGGTCTGTTCCTTGAATGTTAGAGTTATCAAAGGCTTCGATCCGGTGGGGCGTATAAATGCCAAGCATTTCTCCGAGGTTTTCAACGGCTTTGATCGTTCTTTCCTCATCTTTTTCAATAAGAGAGAATTTTTCATTCAAGGCGATTTTCGCATTTTTAATTGCCATTTTGACAAGGTCCTTCTTCTGGCCCCGCTGCGGCTTAATGACTTTTACTTCCAATAACTGCTCAGCCATCTGCAAATCCACATCGTCCTGGATGAGAATTTCCTTCGGTTTAAAATGGTTCGTCTTCTGATAAAATTGGCCGAGGAATGTGAGGATTTCTTCTTCCGGCTCATTATAAATAGGGAACATCGAAACGTCTCGTTCAATCAGCTTCCCCTGACGCACAAAAAATACTTGAACACACATCCAGCCTTTGTCAACGGCATAGCCGAATACGTCACGGTCAGTAAAATCCGTCATCGTGATCTTTTGTTTTTCCATGATTGTTTCAATATGAATGATTTTGTCACGGAATTCCTTTGCTCTTTCAAAATCAAGCTCTTCCGCGGCAGCCTGCATTTTTTCTGTCAGATCCTTTTTTATTTCCTTATAACCGCCATTTAAAAAGCGGGTAATTTCATCGGTCATTTGTTTATACTGTTCTTCTGAAACCTCATTTACACAAGGCGCCAGGCACTGCCCCAAGTGATAATAGAGGCAGACTCGGTCAGGAAGCGTAGAACATTTGCGGAGCGGATAAATCCGGTCAAGCAGTTTCTTTGTTTCGTTGGCAGCCCCTACGTTGGGATATGGACCAAAATACTTACCTTTATCCTTTTTTACTTTTCTTGTAATAATTAGCTTTGGGTGTCTTTCCGCAGTCAGCTTAATAAATGGATAAGTCTTATCATCCCTAAGCATGACATTATATTTCGGATCATATTTTTTTATTAAATTTAATTCAAGCAGAAGTGCTTCAATATTGGATGAGGTCACGATATACTCAAAGTCTTCAATCTCGTTTACCAAGCGAAGGGTTTTCCCATCATGCGAACCGGTAAAATAAGACCGAACACGGTTCTTTAATACTTTCGCCTTACCAACGTAGATAATCGATCCTTGACGATCCTTCATCAAGTAGCAGCCGGGCTGGTCCGGCAGCAGCGTTAACTTTTGTTTAATGGTTTCATTCATTCCGGCCGCTCCTCCCACTCAGAGTTTCTCTTCAAATTTTAAATCAATCTGCCCGCAAATTAAAGAGGGAGTCTTTAGAAAAAAGAAAACCTTAACCGAAGTACCGGTTAAGGTTATTTTAATTGAGGGCTTATAGATGCTTTTGAAGTAAGCCAGCTAAAGCTTCTTTTGGTTGGAAGCCGACAGTTTTATCAACAACTTCACCGTTTTTCAACACTAGTAAAGTTGGAATGCTCATTACTCCAAAATTAGAAGCCGTTTGCGGATTTTCATCCACGTCAAGTTTCGTGATTTTTACTTTATCTCCCATTTCAGCATCAAGCTCTTCTAAAACTGGCGCAATCATTTTGCAAGGTCCGCACCATGGTGCCCAGAAATCTACAAGAACAAGACCTGAACCTGTTTCAGTCGCAAAGTTTTGATCTGTTACGTGTGCAATAGCCATTTTTCATTGCCTCCCTAATTAATACTTAAATCTAACGAAAGTATAACATCGAATGGAAAATCACGCTAATAATCTGTTTCGCAGGTAATTTACCCTTTTTGCCTAATAAGTATTCTATGCAAACTCATGATAAAGGCGAGCGGAACATCCCGCTCGCCCTCATAATTTTTGGCCAGCTCCAGCGCCTAGGGGCTCGCAGGTCTACAGCCAATCCGTCAAGAAGGCTAAAAAGCAGCCTTCTCGCCGGCTCGTCTTATGCCTGTCGCCCCTGGTCAAGGCGCTTCCGCTCTTCTTATTATGAATGAACTTTAAGCTTTTTAAACTCTTCAGTTAAAAGTGGAACAACTTCGAACAAGTCACCAACGATACCGTAGTCTGCCACTTTGAAGATGTTTGCTTCAGGATCTTTGTTAATGGCCACAATAACTTTAGAGTTGGACATACCTGCAAGATGCTGGATAGCTCCGGAAATACCGCAGGCAATGTATAGGTCTGGAGTTACAACCTTACCAGTTTGGCCAATTTGCAGGGAGTAATCGCAGTATTCAGCGTCACATGCCCCGCGGGAAGCTCCTATTGCTCCGCCTAAGACAGCAGCCAATTCTTTTAGAGGTGCGAAGCCTTCTGCGCTCTTCACGCCGCGTCCGCCGGAAATAACGACTTTTGCTTCGCTTAGGTCTACACCTTCACTAGCTTTTCTGACTACCTCTTTAACGATGGCACGAAGGTCTTTGATTTCTACAGAAAGGGAAGAAACTTCACCGCTTCTTGACTCATCTTTTTCTAGTGGAGCAATGTTATTTGGACGAACAGTAGCAAAGATTAAACCGTCAGTCACAATTTTCTTTTCGAAAGCTTTACCGGAATAGATTGGTCTTGTAAAGACAACGTTTCCGCCTGCCACTTCAACAGCTGTAGCATCAGAAATTAGACCGGATGACAGCTTAGCAGCAATTCTTGGAGAAAGGTCTTTTCCAAGTGCTGTATGACCGAAAACAAGACCTTCAGGCTTTTCTTGGTCAATGACAGCTAATAGTGCTTGAGAATAGCCATCTGATGTATACTGCTTTAATTTTTCATTTTCAACAACAACGACGCGGTCTGCACCGGATTGAATTAATTCTGCACCAAGGCTTTGTACTGCTTCTCCAAGCAATACTCCTACTACTTCTCCGCCTTCAGCAACAGTTTTAGCTGCAGCAACTGCTTCAAAAGATACATTACGTAAGGATCCGTCGCGAACTTCTCCTAAAACTAATACTTTTTTAGACATTAGTGTTTACCTCCTGCAAATCAATTTTTATGATAAACCGATTAGACTACTTTTGCTTCAGTGTGGAGCAGTTGAACAAGTTCTTTTACTTGGTCGGCTAAATCGCCAGATAAAACCTTGCCTGCTTCTTTCTTTGGCGGCAGGTAAACTTCAATTGTTTTTGTTTTTGCTTCAACATCTTCTTCTTCTAGATCGAGATCATCTAATTCCAGCTCATCAAGAGGCTTTTTCTTTGCCTTCATGATCCCTGGCAATGATGGATAGCGCGGCTCGTTCAAGCCTTGCTGAGCAGTTACTAAAAGTGGAAGGCTTGTTTCGATTACTTCAGAATCCCCTTCAACGTCACGAGTAACAGTTGCCTTAGTTCCATCGATTTCAAGCTTTGTAATCGTGGTAACATAAGGAATGTTTAGAAGTTCAGCAACACGTGGTCCAACCTGGCCTGAACCGCCATCAATCGCTACGTTTCCGCCAAGGATTAAGTCAGCATTTTTATCTTTTAAGTATTCAGCAAGAATTTTGGCAGTTGTAAATTGGTCGCCATTTTCAACGTCATCTTCAGTATTGATGAGAACAGCCTTATCTGCACCCATGGCAAGCGCAGTACGCAATTGCTTTTCAGCTTCTTCGTTGCCGACAGAAATAACGGTTACTTCGCCGCCGTTTGCATCACGGACCTGAATCGCTTCTTCGATGGCGTATTCATCATAAGGGTTAATGATGAATTCAGCACCATCTTCATTGATTTTGCCGCCGGAAATCGCAATCTTTTCCTCTGTATCAAAGGTTCTTTTCATTAACACAAAAATGTTCATGGTTACCCTCCTAAATATTCAAACATTTGTTTAGTTTGAAAGATTGAGAAAATTTTTTATAAAAAAATATAATAAGCTTCCTAGCGAGCACTCGCTCGGAGGACTAGGAAAGTTTATTCACCTTTAAAATGAGGTTCTCTTTTTTCAATAAAGGCTTGAATGCCTTCTTTGGCATCTTTAGAAACAAATACTTCACCAAATAGTTCTGATTCCCGCTTTACACCTTCATAAAATTCTTTCGTTTTTGAATAGTTTAACAGTTCAATAGCGGCTTTGACAGAGCCAGGGCTCTTCTTGGCAATTTTTCCAGCCAGTTTATAAGCTTGTTCCAAGACTTCATTTTCCGGATAAGCATGGTTAGCCAGTCCATATTGAACCGCTTCCAATCCAGTGATTGGCTCGGATGTTAACATCATCTCCGCCGCTCTAGCGGTTCCAACATATTTTGGCAGACGCTGGGTACCAGCAAAGCCTGGAATGATACCAAGCTGCAGTTCAGGAAGCCCTAGTTTCGCAGTTTCGCTGACAAGACGGATATGGCATGCCATTGCCAGTTCCAGCCCGCCACCTAGTGCTGCACCGTGAATAGCGGCAATAATAGGTTTTGGAAATTTCTCCATCCGGTCAAACAAATCTTGGCCAAATTTGCCAAGGTTTGAAAAACCTTCTGAAGAACTTACTGTCGTAAATTCTTTAATATCGGCACCTGCCGAGAAAAAGCGGCCTTCACCATGGATAACTACTACTCTAATCTCGCGGCTTGGTTCAATTTCATCTAACACTGCGGATAATTCCCGTAAAAGGCCTGATGAAAGCGCATTCGCTGGAGGACGCTGCAACGTAATGGTTGCGATGGAGTCCTCCACTGAACATTTTAAATATTCCATAGTATCCCTCCCCTTATTTGTGATCTAGCAGCCTGCAAACCCGTTGATTAATAGACGATGGACTTTAGGTGCGAGCGCTGCCAAGTTAAATTTTTCCTCTTTTAAAACCCAGGATGTGACAATCTCATCAATGGTACCAAAGACCATTTGACGGGCAAGCCGAACATCGAGGTCGTCAGAAAACTCACCAGTTTCTTTACCTTCCATTATAATCTTATCAATCACCTGCAGATAGCCTTTTAGAACATTATTTATTCTCATGCGCAGCTCCTTGTTGGATTGGCGCAATTCCAACTGTGTGACGACTGCATATCGATAGTCTTCTGAAAGAAGCTGAAAATGAGTTTCAACCAACACTAATAACTTCTCTGCCGCCGTCTCTTTTCCTGCAATTTCTTCATCTATTTTTTCTATGAAGCTTCCCATTTTTTCTTCAAAGAGTGAGATAAGGATGTCTTCTTTGTTTTTAAAATACAAATAAATCGTGCCGTCAGCCACTCCAGCCTGTTTAGCAATCTTGGAAACCTGAGCTTGGTGATAACCGTTTTCAGCGATCACAACTACCGCAGCATCGATAATTTGCATATATTTTGGCTTCATTTTTTTCACATACATTCCCCCCTTTGAAGAAAAATTTACAAACCAATCAAAATTAAAAGGAAAAAATATGAATGAATCATCATTCATATTTTTATAATAGTTTTTATATATCTTTCTGTCAAGAAAGACAAGCTATTTTCTTCATAATATTTTAAAAATTAATATTTGACAAGTTACGCGTGCTTTTTAGCCTCTTCTTCTAATTTTTTAATTTCTTCGTCTACAAGCATTCTTCTTAAAATTTTCCCTACAGCGGTTTTCGGAAGTTCACTTCTGAATTCGTAAAGTCTTGGCACTTTATAAGCAGTAAGGAATTTTCTGACATACTTGTTCATTTCCTCTGCAGTAACCGTTACGCCCTCTTTTAAAACAATGTACGCCTTAACCGTTTCACCCCGATAAGGGTCAGGCACACCCGCGACGACAGCTTCGACCACATCGGGATGTTGATATAAAACTTCTTCTATTTCACGCGGATAAATATTAAATCCGCCTGCGATAATCAAGTCTTTCTTCCGGTCAACCACATAAAAATAACCGTTTTCATCCATGTATCCCAGATCACCTGTATGCAGCCAGCCGTCTTTTATTGTTTGCGCTGTCTCCTCAGGCCGGTTCCAGTAGCCCTTCATTACCTGCGGGCCTTTAATGATGAGTTCGCCAATTTCTCCAGCAGGCATCTCTTCTTCCGTTTCAGAAGATACAATTTTGGAATCCGTATCAGGATACGGTACGCCGATGCTGCCCTTAACTCTTACTGCCCCCCATAAGAAGTTGGAGTGAGTAACTGGTGATGCTTCTGAAAGACCATAGCCCTCGACAAGCTTCCCGCCTGTAATTGCCTCGAATTTTTCCTGAACTTCATGCGGAAGCGGAGCCGAGCCGCTGATACATGCCTCAATTGATGATAAATCATATTTTTTCAAATCTGGATGTTTTAACAGGCCGATAAAAATAGTTGGTGCTCCCGGAAAAAGCGTTACTCGGTGTTTTTGTATCGCTTTCAACGTCTCAAGCGCATCAAATTTAGGCATTAAAATCAATTTAGCGGCCATCTTTACGGACAAAATCATAACCGTGGTTAAGCCAAAGACATGGAAGAACGGCAATATTCCCAAGATGACTTCTTTTGCTGGCTGGGCTTTAAAGACCCAGGCCTGGTTCATCGTGGTATTGGCATTCACATTTTTATGGGTTAGCATGACACCTTTCGCCACACCGGTCGTTCCACCGGTATATTGAAGCAAGGCAATATCTTCATCAATATTGATGTCATATTCCATTAATTTTTTCTTCTTTTGTTTTAAAACCTCTGTCAGCAAATGGGTGCTGCCCTCATGTTTTACATTTACAACAATTCCGTATTGTTTTTTCTGGATGTAAGGGTAAACTAAGTTTTTAGGAAATGGGAGGAAGTCTTTGATAGCGGTAACAATGATGTGTTTTAAATCAGTGCGTGGCATTACTTTTGCGACGCGCGGGTAAAGGATATCCATTGTGACAATGACCTTTGCGCCAGAATCATTCATTTGGTGTTCAAGCTCTCGTTCTGTGTATAATGGATTTGTTTCCACGACTACCCCGCCGGCGATCAGAATTCCGAAGAAGCAGATAACATTTTGCGGGCTATTCGGAAGCATAATTGCAACGCGGTCACCCTTTTGAACTCCAAGATTCGCCTGCAGATAGCCGGCAAAGCTTTGGGCATCTTCATAGAGCTGTTTAAAGGTAAGCTCCTTCCCCATAAAGTGGAGTGCCACTTTATCCGGAAACTTCTTGGCTGTTACTTCCAAGTATTTGTGTACTGGTTCTGTGGAGTATTCCAGTGTGGCAGGTACTTCTTTAGGATAATTTTTCAACCACGGTTTTAACTCCGACATAATAAGCCCCCTTATGTTTATTAAATTATGAAAATTCCAACATCTAAACCTATTATAGAACAAATTTTCACAATAAACAATTTCCATTTCCATATCTTGAAATAATTACAACCTTTTGTCTATCAACTAAATAAGCAATAGTTTATCTAGTCTATTCACGTTTCAAATTCATGATTTTTTTCGTAATCATTATGTTTATAAAATAAAAAAATCACCGTGCAATAATTTCACACGGTGATTTTCCATAATTTAAAATAAGAGATAGATAACGCCCAGCACCACGAATAGTCCGCATAATCCTATTAGTACTTTTGCTAATGTTTCCACAAACTCTCTCCCCTTATGATATTCCTGCCCCGATGACATAGGATAGCCCAATGGAAATAATCATCGAAATCAAGCCTACAGCCCGATTATCATTTTGAATTTCTTCATCAATTTTAAACTTTGGAGTTAAAAATTCAAAGATAAAGTAACCGGCCAGTAGTAGTACAAAGCCGTATATGCCCCAGCCAATCATGGAAAGCAATGAACTGTGGTCTTCAATGGTATGCCTAAAAATATTGGCAACGCCAAAAATTTTACCGCCGGTTGCCATTGCCACAGCCAAATTTCCCTTCTTTATTTCCTCCCAATTTTTGTATTTCGTAACCATTTCGAAAACAGCTAAAAATACAATCATACATAAAATGACAACACTGTAATAGGCCGCTATTTGAATATATTCGTTTTCCCAGAACTGGTCCATTGCCTACTCTCCCCTGAATCTATTTTGCTAATCGGAATTTGTTCAAATTCCGAACGCATAAATTCAACTACTCCTCTGCCTTCATCCTAACGGACTTGTCAATCGGCGAGTTTTATTTAAATTCAACGACGGTGACACCTGAACCGCCTTCACCGGCTTCTCCAAAGCGGATTTTCTTGACGGAGCGATGGTTCCGCAAATACTCCTGAACTCCTTGTCTTAATGCACCTGTTCCTTTTCCATGGATTATGGAAACACGCGGATAATTTGCCAGCAGGGCATCATCAATATATTTTTCCACTTTTAAGAGAGCATCCTCATACCGTTCTCCCCTTAGGTCCAGTTCAAGCTTCACATTGGAATCTCGCCCTCTTACAATCGCCAGCGGCTTCATTTCCGTTTGTTTTGTTTGAGAGGCACCGATATATTCTAAATCCTTTTCTCTTACCTTCATTTTTAAGATGCCTATCTGAACCTGCCATTCGTCACCCGAGACTTTATCCACCAGAATTCCGTTTTGGTTAAACATAAGCACCTTTACCTCATCCCCTGGTGTGAATGTATACTTTTTCGTTTTCTTATTAATGAGCTTATCCGATTTCTTGATTTCCGGTGCCGCGCCTTCTAGGCGCCTTTTTGCTTCAATTAATTCGTGTTCTTTGATATCAGCATGCTGTTCGGTCCGCATCTTGCGTAGTTCACGAATTACTTGCTCCGCTTCTCTTTTCGCCTCTACGACGATTTCCTCCGCCTTTTCCGCGGCTTTCTCAAGCATCGAGTCCTTCTTCTCATAAAACTCTATCATTTGCTGTTGCAAGTCTTTGTGCAGCTTTTCAGCCTGCTTTAAATAATCAAGAGCCTCATCACGGTCGTTTTCAGCCTGACGTCTGCTTTCTTCAAGAGAGGCAATCATCTTATCAATTTGATTTGTATCCTCGCTTACATGTGATCGTGCGGCCCCAATGACCCGCTCATTCAGGCCGAGTCGTTTCGAGATTTCAAAAGCATTGCTCCGGCCAGGGACGCCCAAGAGCAGCTTATAGGTTGGGCTTAATGTTTCTACATCAAACTCCACACTTGCATTTAACACACCTTCACGGTTATAGCCGTATGCTTTTAATTCCGGGTAGTGGGTTGTGGCTACTACCCTCGCTCCTCTATTATGAACTTCGTCTAGAATGGAAATGGCCAATGCAGCCCCTTCCTGCGGGTCCGTACCAGCCCCCAGTTCATCAAACAGGACAAGACTGTTGAAATCAACCCTATCTAAAATGTCAACAATGTTCACCATATGAGAGGAAAATGTACTCAAGCTCTGTTCAATCGATTGCTCATCACCAATATCGGCGTAGACAGCCCCGAACACAGCCAGCTCAGAACCATCCAGGGCTGGTACCTGCAGGCCCGCCTGTGCCATCAAGGTGCATAGGCCGAGTGTTTTTAAGGTAACCGTTTTTCCCCCGGTATTTGGACCGGTAATGACAATGGTCGAATAGTCTTTGCCAAGCATAATATCGTTTGCGACCACTTCATCGATAGGAATTAAGGGGTGTCTTGCCTTATATAAGGAGATTCTGCCCTCATTGTTCATCGCCGGCATTGACGCTTTTATCTTTCGCCCATAGCGAACCTTTGCAAAAACAAAGTCCAAATTGGCCAAAATCTTTACAATGACCTGAAGTTCACTTTCGTATTCTGCTGCCTTTGCGGAAAGCTCTATTAAAATCCGCTCAATCTCCAGCTGCTCTTTCACTCGGATATCCTGGAGCTGGTTGTTCAGCTGCACAATCACTTGGGGTTCGATAAATAGCGTCTGCCCCGATGAACTTTGATCATGAATAATCCCGCCATAATGCCCGCGATATTCCTGCTTTACAGGAATGACAAAGCGGTCATTGCGGATGGTAACAATCGCGTCCGACAGCATTTTTTGGGCACTGGATGAGCGTATCATGCTTTCCAATTTCTCACGGACCCGAGCTTCACTGGTACGAAGCTGATGTCTTAATGAACGAAGCAGCTCGCTCGCGCCATCAAGGACTTCGCCGCTTTCGTCGATGGCCATTTTGATGGCCTGCTCGAGGTTTGTCAATGGGATGATTTGATACACTTGTTCTAATAAAATCGGAATTTCTGTCCGTTCCTCAGCAATTTCCTCCAAAAAACGCTTCATTTGGCGGCTTGTATGAATCGTACTGGAAATCTGCACCAACTCATGTGGACTCAATACACCACCAATCACAGAGCGTTTTATATGCGGCCCGATATCATGAATGCCTGACAGCGGCACATTGCCTTTAATACGAAAGACGGTAGCCGCTTCATCTGTTTCTGCCTGCAGCTTAACAACCTCATCATAGTCTGACGACGGCACCAAATTTTTTATTTTGTCTCTTCCAAGCGAGGAGGAAGCGTGCTCTAATAGCTGCTCCCTGACCTTTGTGAACTCTAAAACTTTTAAAACTCTATCTTTCATGAGGGCGAGCCTCCTTTTTTATCTATTATGCAGAAAATTAAGCAAGTCCTTTTTATCCAATGCATTAATTACAGTTGATTTTTTAATCCAGCCTTTTTTAGCCGCGGATACCCCGATTTCCATATGCTTTAATGTATCCAATTGATGGGCATCAGTGTTGATTAATATTTTGACGCCAGCCTCCTGGGCTTTCCGTAAATGCTCTGCGGCAAGGTCAAGCCGGTTTGGATTCGCGTTCAACTCTAATGCTGTATTTGTTTCTTTCGCCAATTGGATCAGTAAGTCCATATCCACTTCATAGCCCTCGCGGCGGCCGATTTTCCGGCCGGTCGGATGGGCGATTAAATCGACATGGGCATTTTGCAGCGCGTTCTTTAGGCGCTCCATGATTTTTTCCTTTGGTTGGGAAAAAGCTGAATGGATGGAGGCGATCACAAAATCCATTTCCGCTAGCAGGTCATCCTCGTAATCCAGACTGCCGTCCGGTAAAATGTCCATTTCCACACCTGATAAAATCAAAAAGTCATCATATTTTTCATTTAGCTTCTTAATTTCTTCTTTTTGCTGCAGCAGTCTTTCCCGAGTTAATCCATTTGCCACCTTTAAATACTGGGAATGGTCGGTAATAGCCATATATTGATAACCCCTGGCTCGGCAGGCTTCCGCCATTTGGCCGATGGTATGGGCCCCATCACTCCAGGTCGAATGCATGTGCAGGTCACCTTTGATGTCTTCAATGTCGATTAATTCCTCATCGGCTTTGAATGTATCTACTTCCCTGCCATCCTCTCTCACTTCAGGAGGGATAAATGGAAGGTCGAAATGCTTGAAAAATTCTTCCTCAGAAGAAAAGGTGAGGATTTCTCCTGTTTCTACGTTTTCAACGCCGTATTCGCTTATTTTTTCACCGCGCTCCTTAGCCAATTGCCTCATCCGCACATTATGGTCCTTTGAACCGGTAAAATGGTGCAGTGTTGTAACAAATTCCTCAGGCTTCACCAGGCGGAAATCGACGGATATATCATAATCAAATTTCAGGGTAACCGATACCTTTGTATCCCCCGCGCCGATCACCTCTTTAATATTCGGTAATTTCAATAGCTGTTCGCGGACGGTTTGCGGCTGATTAGTTGCGATGATAAAATCAAGGTCCTTAATTGTTTCCCGCATCCTCCGCAAGCTTCCGGCCCGTGAAAAACGCTCAATTTCAGTAAATTTTTCAAGGCTTGTTTCAATCCATTCCGCGATTGGTATCATGTAAGCGAGGGGCAGCCGCTCAGGTCTTGTCCCTACGTTAGAGATAGCACTTAAGATTTTTTCCTCCGTTTTCTTTCCAAAACCCGCTAGCCCCTGAACCTTCCCGGCTTCACACGCTTCTTTTAAGCTTGTTACATCGGTGATCCCCAATTCCTTATAAAGCTTGGAGATTTTTTTGCCTCCAAGACCTGGTATTTGGAGAAGGGGAATCAAACCTGGCGGAACCTGTTCCTTAAGTTCCTTTAATACAGTGGATGAGCCTTCCTTTATGTATTCTTCGATAACAGCAGCAGTCCCTTTGCCAATACCGGATAGTGCTGTAAAGTCGTCTATTTCTGTTAAACTTCGGTCATCGGTCTCAAGGGCTGTGGCCGCCTTCCGAAAAGCTGAAATTTTAAAAGGATTTTCACCCTTTAATTCCATATAAATTGCTATTGTCTCTAATAGGCGAATCACTTCTTTTTTATTCATTTCCATTAACTCCACCTGCCTTAAAATTACACATTATCATTGTAACCTTTTTTCCCATAATAGAAAAACTTCTCTGCATCAGAGAAGTTCACTCAGGCATTATATTCAATCCAGCTCTATCAAATCATAACAAATCTTAACATTTGCCTTAGATTCTCAAGTAAAGACATTCGTCCAACCCTTCGCTGGTTTAGGGTTTAACCTTCATACGAACACCTATGTCTTTCGGTCTCTTTAACAGAGCGCACCATAGGGCAGGAGTTACCTAGGCTGCCTTTATCCTCTTACGGCAATCCTTCCACTGGAATTTTCACATTCAAATGAATGTCCGTACTAAAACAAAGGCTTCAAAAGACAGTTTTTTTAAGATGCTGCATATTCAATAAAGTCGTCCATATACCAATGCTTGTATGGTTCACGATTTTGATAAGCCTTTTCCTTGAGGGCTGTAATCCAGGCCTGCACTTTCTTCCAATATTTAAATAAATCACTTACCTGATGTCCCTTTTTTGCTTCCTTGGCAAAAAGGACTAACATCATCTGTTTTGGGATTTTTTCATCATATCCCATGGCACGGCGGGCTAAAACCAGCGCTGCGCTTTGATGAACGGAAAGCCCGTATGGTTTTTGATATTTTACCCGTCCGATCAAAGAAGAATAGTAAGCCGGAACTTGGGCAAGCGATATTCCTTCTTTTATGCATTTTGAAATCAAAGTGGTCAAAATCTTCCTGTATACAAAGTTACTGCTCATGCGATTGAATTTGGTATTTTTGCTTAAATCATTTTTGAAATATAAATCTTCAATGGCTATCACTTCAATTCCATTGGATTTAACCCACTCCATTACAGATGCAATGGTATTTCCAATGATCCAATTCCGTTTGTCGGAGCGTACGTTATTGACATCATTCATCCAAAATACTTTACTCATTCGAAAATTTCCGTTTGGATGGACGATGGTGACAGACAAATTATCTGGATTGATATCGATGCCAGCGCATCCCTTTGAGAAATCATAGGAAGATTGTAGTTTTTGGTCAAAGGTTAAATGGACATAGTATTTTTCGTCTTCACGCAAAATCCGAATACTATAGGCATTTCCGGTTGATAGATGGGCAAGAATCGTCGAGATGTGTTTTTCGGAGAAGTGAACTTCAAAACGCAGCCGGTCATTTCTTTTGGAGGATAAAGGGTTTAACACGTTCATTTCAAAAGAACGGTCTTGCAGGTAACGCAATTTGATATTCTCATTTCCTCCCTTTGAGGCTTCGCCTCGTGAATAAAGGGAGTTGGTACGTGAATCAACCCACTCTTGTTTGGTAATTTTATGTTTGTTTAAAAGAATTAACTTTTTCCTTGTACCATCTACAACTTTTGGAACACTGTCGTTTTCAATATGGTATTGGTAATAGGTCATTTTCTTGTTTAATTTTTTGATTCGAAACTGCTTGTTCTTGATTAGGTCTTCCTTATCGGACTTCCGGGATTGTTGGATTTTTTCTATTTGCTTCTCTATTTTTTGCATTGATGTTTTAAATTGCTCAACATACAAAGGCAACAATTCTTTTTGCGAAGATATGGAGGCTTCCGCTTCAAGAAAGGCATCTCTCATATAGCGGGAGTTATTCAGAAAAAGTGGTTTCGCTTTTGCCACGGCAGTTTTACGGTCTAAACCTTCAAAGATGCGCTCACGCAGAAAACGTTTAGCTGACTGAAATTTCCGCATAAGCTCGTCCAGTATAATTGACTCGTATATGATAGAAGGACTCATAACCACACCTGTAAATGTAATCGCCTGTTCAGTCTTTTTCTTGGACATCTTGCTCCCCCCTTTCCAGTTCGGAAAGTGTCTTATTCATTTCTTAGCGCCTCTTTTTCCATATAATCTGGCCGAAAATGAGGTCATAATCGAGATTTAATTTTGCCTTGTTCTTCCCAACGTAGGATTGTGGTCCGAGTAATATTTAAGAATTCACGTCCCAGTTTCTGCGATAAAAAAAAAGACATAAAGAATCACCTCTATGTCTATTTTACTACTTTTCAGAATTTTATCTATTACGTTATTTTGTACGTTTTATGGCGCTTTTTTATATTTTTTTATAACTGTTTTAACCACCAGTCCTTAATCTGCTGAGAAAGAACAGGGGTGTAATTCACAATCGCCTTTGCCATGAAGGAGCCATCCAGCATATTTTGGAAAAGTTCGATTGGTAATAAGGCGCCGATATATAATACAATAAAGATAATTAAATAGACTTCCAAAAATCCTAAAATTCCTCCAGCCCATACGTTCAACAGTCTTAATACTGGCAAATGAGCAATAAAGTCAAACATCGATCCGATAATCTGCATGAGCACTTTTACGGCAAAGAAGATGATGACAAATGCAATTGCCCGATAAAAGGCTGTCTCCATGTTAGCCGCATCGGTGATAATTTTTAATGCCGTATCCTCGCCAAGGTTTGGATAAGGAATCCAAAGGGTCAGTTTTGGAGCAAGATTATCATAGTAAATGTAGGCGGCAATATAGGCAATGATAAAACCGGTTAAATGAACCAGCTGCAGGATAAAGCCTCTTTTTAGGCCGACAAAAAAACCAATAATTAAAAATAAAATAATGACTAAATCTAACATGTTTTTATTCCTTTTCTTTTTGAAGTTCTATCGTCAGTCGTTCCAACTCTTCTTTTATTTTGATATAATCATTGACTGCGTTAACTGCTGTTAAAACTGCAAGTTTATTTACCTCGAGTCCTGGATTCTTAGAACTGATTTCGCGCATTTTAGCATTGACCAACGATGCTACATAGCGAATATGACTCGGGCTTTCCGTGCCTAAAATCACGTATTGTTGTCCGTAAATATCTACGGTAATTCTATTTTTCTGAGTATTCGACAATGTTAATGCCCCTTTCAGGAATCCTACACTATATCATAACATGAAAAGATTAAAGTCGAAAAGTTGTAATAATGAATATATTTAATAGAAATGTGGTGCTTTTAGTGGCAAATGTTGTTTTGGTATGTAATATGAATACAATTTTAAAGATGAAAGACTATTACAGCAAGTATTTAACGGATAAGGTTCCTCCCGGAAGCGTGTTTGCGGCGAAAACTCCCGGTTGTGCCATTACCGCTTATAAATCGGCGAAGGTGTTGTTTCAGGGGAATGATTGTGAGAAGGAAGCGGGGAGATGGGGCGGGGCCGCTTCAGAATCCGGACCAGCCAAAAAGGCAGACGGCAATGGAAAATCGACAGCAACCTCTGCTAAGGCAGGGGCTGGGCTTCCGGCCGGATTTAGAGAATGGTCTGTTATTGGCTCGGATGAAGTTGGGACCGGAGACTTTTTCGGCCCGATTACGGTTGTCGCTGCATATGTACGGAAAAAGGATATTCCTTTATTAAAAGAATTGGGAGTACGGGATTCGAAGGATTTAAATGATGAAAAAATAATTGAAATTGCTAAGGTGATTAAGGATGTTGTCCCCTTCAGCCTGATGACATTAAAAAATGAAAAGTATAATCAAGTTCAGGCGGCGGGAATGACTCAAGGGAAAATGAAGGCTTTGCTTCATAATCAGGCGATATTAAAAGTATTAGAGAAGATTAGTCCGGAAAAGCCTGACGCTATTTTGATTGACCAATTTGTGCAAGCTGGCACCTATTATCAGCATTTAAAAGGACAAAAAGCTATCGCGAGGGAAAATGTTTATTTTAGCACGAAGGCGGAGGGGATTCATTTGGCGGTTGCCGCCGCCAGTATTCTGGCCCGGTATGCGTTTATTCAATATATTGATAAACTGAGCGAGGCGGCCGGTTTTCGAGTTCCAAAGGGGGCCGGGGCCCAGGTTGATGAGGCCGCTGCCAAGCTAATTTTGAAAAAAGGGCAAGCTGTGCTGCCATCGTTTGTGAAGATGCATTTTGCGAATACTGAAAAAGCAGTGGCATTAGTTAATAAGAAGAGAAAGTGAAAATTAAGGGAGGGATTAACTTGAAGAGATTAGGTGAAGAAGAAATTACTTTAGTGCTTAATAGTCTAACCGGCTGGAAATTGGAAGGCAAGTTTATTGTTAAAAAGTACCGCTTTCAGGAATTTTTAAAAGGGATTGCATTCGTTAATGACATCGCACAGTTATCCGAAGAAAAAAATCACCATCCATTCATATCGATTGACTATAAAATGGTAACTTTAAAAATAACCTCCTGGCATGCTGGAGGTTTAACCGACCTTGATATTTCCCTTGCAAAACAATATGACACCCTCTACGAAAAATACAAATAAATGCAAAAAGAGTATCCACGCCAATGGATACTCTTTTTTAATACTTATCCCCTTAAAACCGCACCTGCTTGCTCTTTCAATGCCTCAAGCACGCGATCGTGAACCTTTGTTACCTCTTCATCTGTAAGAGTACGTTCTGGATCCACATATTTCAATGAGAACGCAATCGACTTCTTGCCTTCTTCCATCTTATCGCCTTCATATAAGTCAAAGACATAAGCCTCTTTCAAAAGAGGTGAACCAGCTTTAACGATAATATCCTTCAACGTGCCTGACACCGTTTCTCTGTTTACCACAAGGGCAATGTCTCTTGTGATGGATGGGTAGCGCGGAATAGACTGATATTGCAGTGCTTCCGTTTCTACACCAAGAACTGCTTTTAATGATAATTCAAATACATAGGTATCTTTTAAATCTAGGTCTTTTTGGACGCTTGGATGCAGCTGGCCGGCAAAACCAATTTTCGAGCCATCTAACCGGATTTCCGCTGTCCGCCCAGGGTGCATGCCTTCTACCTGCTCTTGAACATATGCGACACGTTCTGTCAGCCCAAGCTTTGCGAATAGTCCTTCCAAAATACCTTTTAAAACGAAGAAATCAACAGGTTTCTTTTCGCCCTGCCAAGAATGATTGTTCCAAAGACCGGTAATAGCTCCGGCCAAATGCTCTTTTTCTTCAGGAAGAACATCCACACCGTTGGATAAAAAGACATTTCCGGTTTCGTATACTGCTAGGCTGTCATTTTGACGAGCGCTGTTGTATTTCAATACTTCTAGCAGCTGCGGCAGGATGCTTAGGCGAAGGATACTGCGGTCTTCGCTCATCGGCATCGCCAGGCGAATGAAGTCGCGTTTTTCCATAGCAAATTGCGAAGCTTTCTCTTCACTTGTTAAAGAATAAGTTACGGCCTGGTACAAGCCTGCTCCTTCTAAATAGGCACGGACGACACGGCGTTTCTTTTGGTATTCAGATAGCTTTCCTGGTGTTGTGGAACCGATCGGCAAGGTTTTCGGGATGTTGTCATAGCCAAATAGGCGGGCAACCTCTTCGAGTAAATCCTCTTCGATTTTGATATCGCCGCGGCGTGTTGGTGCCGTAACAGTAACCGTATCCCCTTCAACAGAAACCCCAAATTGAAGGCGGTCGAAGATGGCTTCCACATCCTTCATTTCAAGGCCGGTTCCCAGTACTCGGTTGATTTTTTCAAGAGTAACTGAAACCACTGCCGGCTCAACAGTTAATGTATCAACCTCTGCTGCTCCTTCTAAAACTTCACCGCCAGCGTACTTAGCCATTAAGTAGGCTGCACGTTCACCAGCAACACGTACACGGTTCGGGTCTACCCCTTTTTCAAAGCGGGCACTGGCTTCACTGCGCAGGCCGTGATCTTTAGACGCTTTTCTTACTGTTGCTCCGTTAAAATAAGCTGCTTCCAATAACACAGTAGTCGTATCAGAAGTTACCTCAGAATTGGCACCGCCCATTACACCAGCAAGCGCAACAGGTTCTGTTCCGTTCGTGATCACTAAATGGTCAGCTGTTAATGTGCGCTCTACATCATCAAGCGTCACAAATTTCTCGCCATCGTTCGCACGGCGTACAAGGATTTCTTTTGAACCTAAACGGTCGTAGTCAAACGCATGAAGCGGCTGGCCATATTCGAGAAGAATGTAGTTCGTGATATCAACCACGTTATTGTGCGGACGGATTCCCGCAGACATTAAGCGGGTTTGCATCCACAGTGGTGACGGCCCGATTTTCACATTTTTAATCATTTTCGCAACGTATAGCGGATTATCCTCAGTCGCCTCGACAACAACCTTTACATAATCCGTTGCCTTTTCACTAAGCGACTCTAGGCTTGTTTCTGGAAGCTTAACCTCTCTGCCAAGAATCGCTGCCACTTCATAAGCTACTCCTAACATGCTTAAGCAATCAGCACGGTTTGGCGTTAAACCAAGTTCAAGAACTTCGTCGTCGCGATTCAACAAGGCAAGTGCATCTGCCCCGACCTCTGCATCTGCTGGAAAAACAAAGATTCCTTCTGAGTATTCTTTAGGAACAATTTTTCCTTCCATGCCAAGCTCTTGTAGAGAACAAATCATACCGTTTGATTCTTCGCCGCGAAGCTTTGCTTTTTTAATTTTAAAATTGCCTGGAAGGATGGCACCAACTTTTGCAACAGCTACCTTTTGACCCTGGGCGACATTCGGCGCACCGCAGATAATCTGAACCGGCTCACCCTCGCCTATATCAACCTGACACTTGCTTAATTTATCGGCATTTGGATGCTGTACACGTTCTACTACATGACCAACCACAACACCTTTAATGCCTTCATTTAGGATTTCAACGCCTTCTACTTCAATCCCGCTTTTAGTAATTTTTTCAGCTAATTCATTTGCCGAAACTCCAGTTAAGTCTACGTAATCCTGGAGCCATTTATACGAAACGAACATATCGTCAACCTCCTATTCTTCTACCGAAAATTGCTTTAAGAAACGAACATCATTTGTATAGAAATGACGGATATCATCAACACCGTATTTCAGCATCGCAATCCGCTCCGGTCCCATTCCAAAAGCAAATCCAGTGTATTTCTTTGAATCATAGCCAGCCATCTCAAGTACGTTTGGATGAACCATTCCGGCGCCAAGGATTTCAATCCAGCCTGTCTGCTTACAAACATTACAGCCGTGGCCTCCGCATACTTTACAGGAAATATCCATCTCCACGGAAGGTTCTGTGAATGGGAAAAAGCTTGGGCGAAGACGGATTTCACGATCTTGGCCGAACATTTTTTTCGCAAATACATCCAATGTTCCCTTAAGATCACTCATACGGATGTTTTCGCCTACCACTAAGCCCTCTATTTGCATGAACTGATGTGAGTGCGTCGCATCATCATTATCGCGGCGGTATACTTTACCAGGGCAGATGATTTTAATCGGACCTTTGCCGTTGTGTTTTTCCATCGTCCGGGCCTGAACCGGTGATGTATGGGTGCGAAGCAAGAGTTCTTCCGTAATGTAGAAGGAATCCTGCATGTCGCGGGCAGGGTGGCCTTTCGGCAGGTTCAACGCTTCGAAGTTATAATAATCCTGCTCTACCTCAGGTCCTTCTGCTATTTCATAGCCCATCCCTATAAACAAGTCTTCGATTTCCTCGATGATTTTTGTTAATGGATGATGGCTCCCAACGTTAACAGGACGCCCTGGAAGGGTAACGTCAATGCTTTCAGAAGCCATTTTTTCTAAAACAGCTGCTTCTTCAAGCTGATTTTGCTTGGCTTCGATTTTAGCAGCGATGGCTTCACGTACTTCATTAGCTAGAGCCCCAATCACCGGACGCTCTTCCGCCGATAATTTGCCCATACCACGCAGTACCTCGGTAATCGGGCCCTTTTTTCCTAAATAAGCAACACGGATGTCATTCAATTCTTTTAAGCTTGAAGACTGTTCCACTTTCTGAATCGCTTCTTCCTGCAATTCTTTTAAACGCTCTTGCATTTTGTTTCCTCCTTTATTTTTTATGTAAAAAATAAAAAAACCCCGCCCCCAAAAAAGGGACGAGGTATTAGATCGCGGTACCACCCTTGTAAACACGTATGTATACACATATTGTGTTCGCTTCATTCAGATAACGGCTGTAGCCGGGCGCATCTTTACATCTCCAATGGAAATGGTCCCGATGCCGACTCAGGAGGTGAACTTCTCCTGCCCTGTCCATAAAAGTGCTTTCAGTCGCGGCACTTTCTCCCTAAAAATGGCCATTTGACAAGATACTCTTCTCCGTCATTGTCTTTTAAATATCAACATTGTTCATTATTATATACTAATTTTTTGAGTGTTTCAATTTTATTTTTTCAAATAATATAAAAGAATTCCTGCTGCAACCGCGACATTCAGCGATTCGCTTTTGCCGTAAATCGGAATATAAAGGTTGGCAGTTGTTTGGGAAAGAAGTTCTTTATTCATGCCGCTCCCTTCGTTACCGACAATCAGAGCAAAAGCTTCACCGGTTGAAATATCAGTATATGCAGATGCTCCTTCGAGTGCTGTTCCATAAACAGGTATATTTTTTTCTTTCAGTTTTGTCGTCCATTCTTGAAGGTCGCCTCTTATAATTGGAAGGTGAAAGTGACTTCCTTGAGCGGAACGAAGAACCTTTCCGTTAAAAACATCGACGCTGCCTTTGCCTACAATTACCGCATCAATTCCCGCCGCATCTGCTGTCCGAATCATCGTGCCGAGATTTCCCGGATCTTGAACAGCATCGATTAGGAGGTACGTTTTTGCATTTTTTAAGTCTGTTTTTTGATCGGTTTGCCGGCAGACAGCATAAATCCCCTGGGGCGTCTCCGTTTCCGATAAGGAATCGGCGATTTCCTCCGTCACCATGTAAATAGGTGTCTGCCCTGCATCGAGGCGCGGCGGCACACCTATTTTTTCAGAAATAATGATTTCTAAAACTTGTTCATCCTGTTTGAGTGCTTCTTCCACTAAATGAAAGCCTTCCACTAAAAATGTATCTGAGCGGTCCCGCTCTTTTTTCGTTAAAAGCTTTTTCCATTGCTTGACCTGCGGATTTTGCTGCGATTGGATATATTTCAATTTTGTTTCCCCTTTAAAAATTACTCTGATTTTTACATTATAGCCCAATTAAAATACATATTAAAACAAAAATTAGAAATGATAATAAATGAAAACTCACTGATTGCGAGTCCGTTAGGACGAAGACAGAAGCGTAGTTGAATTTATGCGTTAGGGAATAATAAATTTGGGGAAATTTATTATTCCCTATTAGCTAAAGAATTTAAGGTTAAAGAAGGAGTGGCCCATTATGAATTTCAATTTGCGGAATGCTGTTATTCACAATGTTTCCAATAATACGCAAGACCAATTAGAGGATACCATTGTCGATGCGATTCAAAGCGGGGAAGAGAAAATGCTGCCGGGATTGGGCGTATTATTTGAAGTTATTTGGCAAAATTCATCTGAACAAGAGAAAAAAGAGATGCTTGGCACGCTTGAAAGCGGGTTAAAGCATTAAAAATGGGATTTTTAGCCGCCGGCCGATTGGTTGGCGGCTGTTTTTTAATCGCTATTGGCGAATTTCAGGCTTCTATTGGCGAATTGTCACGTTCTATTGGCGAATCTTCGCATTTTATTGGCGAATTTCCCCATCCTATTGGCGAATTGCCAAAACATAAAAGTCCCCGGCCGCAAACACAGCAGCCGAGGACCCCAATATTCTTATTCAAACGTAATCTTATCAACAGCCTCGCGATCCAAACGCTTAATGACCTCTACAATCAGCTTAACTGCATTTTCATAGTCATCACGATGAAGCATTGCAGCATGTGAATGAATATAACGAGTTGCAATCGTAATCGCCAGCGCTGGTACCCCATTATGCGTTAAATGGATGGAGCCCGCATCTGTTCCACCGCCTGGGATGGATTCAAATTGGTAAGGGATGTTGAGTTCATCCGCAGTATCCGTTACAAAATCACGCAGTCCCTTGTGCGCTACCATTGAAGCATCATAGACAACCACTTGCGGCCCTTTGCCCATTTTGCTCATCGCTTCTTTTTCGCTAATTCCAGGTGTATCGCCGGCAATACCTACATCAACAGCAAAGCCGATATCAGGCTGGATTTTATAAGTAGCTGTCTTGGCACCGCGCAAGCCAACCTCTTCTTGAACATTTCCGACGCCGTAAACAACATTCGGATGATCAACACCTTGCAATTGCTTTAAAACATCAATCGCAATCGCACAGCCGATGCGGTTATCCCAAGCTTTCGCAAGAAGCATCTTTTCATTGTTCATTACGGTGAATTCAAAATATGGCACGACCATGTCTCCAGGTCGGACGCCCCACTCAGATGCTTCCTCACGGCTTGATGCACCGATATCAATGAACATGTCTTTGATTTCAATTGGCTTCTTGCGGGCTTCCGCGGATAAAACATGCGGCGGCTTAGAGCCGATAATTCCTGTTACATTGCCCTTCCTTGTTACAAGGGTCACACGCTGAGCAAGCATCACCTGGCCCCACCAGCCACCGACTGTTTGAAAGCGCAGGAAGCCTTTGTCATCAATCGCCGTCACCATAAAGCCAACTTCGTCCAAGTGACCGGCTACCATGATTTTAGGGCCACCCTCCTTGCCGACTTTCTTTGCAATTAAACTGCCTAATCCATCTGTCGTGATTTCGTCTGCGTATGGTGCTATGTATTTTTTCATGACTTCGCGCACTTCACGCTCATTGCCGGGAATCCCATTGGCATCGGTTAGATCCTTCAGCATGGTTAATGTTTCATCCATTTTTGCCATTATTTAGCCCCCTTTTATATGTACGTTCATTTTCATTATAACGAAAGTATCTGACAATTAACAAATTAATAGTTGTTTTGCTGTCTTAGATAATTTACTTCGTTTTTTGAAAAATATGCCTGTTCCATATCTTCATAAGATATCCCAAGCAGGACTGCCAGCTGCAAATAGGCTTCGAATAATCGCAGGTAATCCTCAAAGCTTTTTGTTTTTTGAAAAATGGTGACCCCTTCATAAACACTTAAGAACTGTTCTGTCTCGCTACACTCAGGCTGTGCAGCCTTTATTCCCATTCCCTTTTGATCAAATCCGCACTCAATCCCGAGCGATAAAATAAAATGCACTCCATCAACGAACTCCTCAAGAATCACATCTTTTGGTGACGAAGGCTTAACGCTCCAAAATTTAAAGCAGCGAGTTTCGTTAGCGAGCTCGCCCAGCTCAACTAATAAGGCGAGAATTTTTCGGCTGAATAAATCCTCGTTCTGAAGCTGATGCTTTTTCTCAATATGCGAATCTAATGCCTTTTGCATTTGAAACAACTTCACAAGGTTCATTATTAAAACACTCCCTTTATATAAAGTATCACATCGATGATTGCCAGAATAGGAAAGCCAATCTTGAACTGGAGATGCTTTGTTTTATGCCGGAAGAAGTACATACCAACTGTAGCGCCAACAGCACCGCCAAATAACGCTGCAAGCCACAACGTTCTTTCCCGAATCCGGTATTGATGTTTTTTCGCTCTGCTTTTATCAACACCCATTAAGCTGAATGATACTATGTTTATAGCCATAATAGCTGCCCATAATCCTACCATAAACAATCTCCTCTACAGAAAAGGCCATCCTCATCATAGAGAATGGCCATATGTTTAATTATTTATTTAATTGAGCTTTAGCAGCGTTTGCTAATTCAGCAAATGCGTTTGCATCGCTGATTGCTAATTCAGCAAGCATTTTGCGGTTTACTTCGATACCAGCAAGCTTTAAGCCATGCATTAAACGGCTGTAAGAAAGACCGTTGATGCGAGCTGCTGCGTTGATACGAGTAATCCAAAGTTTGCGGAAGTCGCGCTTCTTTTGGCGACGGTCGCGGAATGCATACATTAATGATTTCATAACCTGTTGGTTAGCAACTTTATATAATGTATGTTTTGAACCAAAATAACCTTTAGCTAATTTAAGAACTTTTTTACGACGTTTGCGAGTAACTGTACCGCCTTTTACACGTGGCATGTAATTTCCCTCCTAGATTAAATCAATGCTTATATCGATTACTTTACGTTAGTTAATAGTTGACGAATGCGTTTGAAATCACCTTTAGAAACAAGTGATGATTTGCGAAGCTTACGCTTTGCTTTAGTTGATTTGTTTGCAAATAAGTGGCTTGTATAAGCGTGGTCACGCTTTAATTGACCACTTCCAGTTTTCTTAAAACGCTTTGCCGCGCCTCTGTGAGTTTTCATTTTTGGCATTGGGATGTCCTCCTTATTACTTTTCGATTTTAGGTGCTAAAACCAGGAACATGCTGCGACCATCCATTTTTGGATGAGACTCAATCGTAGCTACTTCCTTACACTCTGCTGCAAAACGGTCTAATACTTTTTGACCGATTTCTTTATGGGTAATCGCCCGGCCCTTAAATCGGATAGAAGCTTTTACCTTGTCGCCTTTTTCCAAGAACTTAATAGCATTGCGAAGCTTTGTATTAAAGTCGTGCTCATCAATTGTTGGACTTAAACGAACTTCTTTTGTCGTGATAATCTTTTGGTTCTTTCGAGCTTCTTTTTCTTTCTTTTGATTCTCGAATTTAAATTTGCCGTAGTCCATAATCCGGGCTACCGGAGGCTTAGCGTTTGGTGCTACAAGCACTAAATCTAAATTCACTCGTCCGGCAATCTCCAGCGCTTCGATTTTGGATTTAATTCCTAACTGCTCGCCATTTTGATCAATCAAGCGAACTTCACGAGCGCGAATCCCATCATTTACTAACATGTCTTTGCTAATAGTTAGCCACCTCCAAGGTTTAATCAAGAATACAACGTTTGGAAAATACATACTTCCCACCAAGATTTCTATATAGTTTGGCAGTCCATGAGAAGTACAAATAAAAAAGTGTGGATGTACACACCCACACTTTACGAACAAAGTTAAAATAACTAAAAGTCCTCGTAAAACCTGCCAACTGCCAAACTGCGTCAATCAGGTGAGAAGCGGGTGCTTCTTCTTTTCCTAAAAACAAGTATTCAATTCATACCTTAGATACTATAACACAAGCAAAGAGCGATGTCAAATGAACTCCTTTTGTGACAACGAAATTTATTTTAGCAGGAAAGCGGAAATTATTCAACATTTTTTTATTACAGGTAAAAGTTAACAAAACATTCATTCCTAGGAGGAAACGTTGTTATCATTTTTTATTAAAATAAATTTGGAGAAAGGATGTGGCCTGTGGCGTATAAACCGCGAACCGAGTCTGAAGAATTACTCATTTTAGGAGTGTTAAATTCTCGGATGACTTTATCAGATGGTGACAGACATCGTTATTTACGGCTAAAAAAAGGATATGAAGGAGAGATAATGTTCGATAAGCTGACGGAACAGCTCAGATGCGAAAGCATTATTTTAAACGATTTGTTGTTTACAGTAAACAATCAAACTTTTCAAATTGACTCATTGATTATTGTGCCTGGACAGATTTATTTGTATGAAGTAAAAAATAATGAAGGTAATTATTTTTACGAGTTAGGGCCAGAATCCGAACCAGAATCAGATAGATTATATAAGCTGCCCAAGACTGAATATACTAATCCACTTTACCAGTTAATTCGGAGTGAATCTTTGCTCCGCCAATTGCTCCAAAGCCTAGGCGTAAATCTGCCGATTGAAGCCAAAGTAATTTTCATCAATCCCAAGTTCACACTATACCAAGCTCCCCTCACCAAGCCCTTTATTTTTCCAACACAGGTATCCAGTTATTTAGAAAAATTGGACAAGTCCCCATTAAAGCTAAATGACTATCACAAGAGGCTTGCAGATAAACTTGTTTCTCTCCATATTAAGAAATCACCTTATACACAATTGCCTCCTTATCGGTATGATCAACTAAGAAAAGGACATACCTGTAAAATCTGCAACTCGTTTTCGATTTCTGTTGAAGGGAAAAATTGTATTTGCTTGGATTGCGGACATGAAGAATTGGTGACAGACGCTGTTTTGCGATGTGTGAGGGAAATTAAGCTGCTTTTTCCTGGAATGAAAATAACAACTAATATTGTTTATGAATGGTGCGGGGTGATTGAATCTAAAAAGAGAATTAGCCGAATTTTAAATGAAAACTATAAAATTATCGGAGTTGGCCCATGGGCATATTATGAATAATGACATTTTTACCACTTTCCTAGGGTGTTTTGTCTTTGATAAGTTGAATCAAAGACATTATTGCCTCTTTCTTAAGCTGTTTTGTCTTTGACAAGCTGAATCAAAGACATTTTCGCCTCTTTCTTAGGCTGTTTTGTCTTTAATAAGCTGAATCAAGGACATTTCGCCTCTTTCTTAGGCTGTTTTGTCTTTGATAAGTTGAATCAAAGACATTTTCGCCTCTTTCTTAGGCTGTTTTGTCTTTAATAAGCTGAATCAAAGACATTTTCGCCTCTTTCTTAGGCTGTTTTGTCTTTAATAAGCTGAATCAAAGACATTTTCGCCTCTTTCTTAGACTGTTTTGTCTTTGATAAGTTGAATCAAAGACATTTTCGCCTCTTTCTTAGACTGTTTTGTCTTTGATAAGTTGAATCAAAGACATTTTCGCCTCTTTTCCAGGCTATTTTGTCTTTAATAAGCCAAATTAAGGATATTTTTGCATCTTTCATATACCGAGTTTATTTTGTAAAAACCAAAAAGGGAGATCTCTCTCCCTTTTTTTAAAATTGCTGATTATTTCTGCACTTCCGCCTTCAACCCAGCAAGAAACTCTTCAAACGCCTTAGTCTCAGACTTCTGCTCGCCATATTTACGTACGTTAACAGCGTTTTCCTCGACTTCCTTATCACCGACAACCAGCATATAAGGGATTTTCTGCATTTGCGCTTCGCGGATCTTATAGCCGATTTTTTCATCACGGCCGTCCAATTCAACGCGGAAGCCTGCAGCTTTAAGTTGTTCCTGTACCTTTCGAGCATAATCAAAATGCGCTTCTGGCGAAACAGGAATAACTTGAACCTGTACAGGCGCCAGCCAAGTTGGAAACGCACCCTTGTATTCTTCAATCAAGTAAGCAACAAAACGTTCCATTGTGGAAACTACGCCACGGTGGATAACAACTGGACGGTGCTGCTTGCCATCTTCACCAACATAAGTTAAATCAAAACGTTCAGGCAGCAAGAAATCTAATTGCACAGTCGACAAAGTTTCGTCCTTACCTAAAGCAGTTCTGACTTGAACATCCAATTTAGGACCGTAGAATGCTGCTTCTCCTTCAGCTTCGAAATAATCAAGGCCAAGGTCATCCATCGCTTCTTTTAACATGCTTTGTGCTTTTTCCCACATCGCATCGTCATCGAAGTACTTTTCCTTATCTTGAGGATCACGATACGATAATCGGAATGAATATTCCTTAATATCGAAATCTTTATAAACCTCTAGAATCAGCCGAACAACTCGCTGGAATTCTTCCTTAATTTGATCCGGACGAACAAAGATATGCGCATCATTCAAAGTCATCCCGCGGACACGCTGCAATCCGGATAAAGCACCAGACATTTCATAACGGTGCATTGTTCCTAACTCGGCAATCCGAATTGGAAGCTCACGGTAGCTGTGCATCGCATTTTTGTACACCATCATATGGTGCGGGCAGTTCATTGGACGGAGCACCAATTGCTCATTGTCCATTTCCATTACTGGGAACATATCTTCATGGTAATGATCCCAGTGGCCGGAAGTTTTATATAACTCCACGTTTGCCATAATCGGTGTATAAACGTGGTCATAGCCTAAGCTGACCTCTTTATCCACGATATAACGCTCGACGATACGACGGATTGTTGCACCCTTTGGCAGCCAAAGCGGCAAACCTTGCCCTACCTTTTGGGAATTAGTAAATAAGTTAAGCTCCTTACCTAGCTTACGGTGGTCACGCTCTTTTGCTTCTTCAAGCAGACGAAGATGCTCAGCTAAATCTTCCTTTTTGAAAAAGGCAGTACCGTATACGCGCTGCAGCATTTTATTGTTGCTGTCGCCGCGCCAGTAGGCACCCGCAATGCTTAACAGCTTAAATTCTTTAATTTTTCCAGTTGATGGAACATGGATCCCGCGGCATAGGTCAAAGAAATCACCCTGCTCATAGATCGTTACTTGTTCCTCATCGGGAATAGCTTCAATCAACTCAAGCTTATACTCATCGTTGATTTCTTTAAAAAGCTGAACCGCTTCGGAACGGCTGACTTCCTTGCGAACAACTTCAATGTTCTCGCTAACGATTTTAGCCATTTCCTTTTCGATTTTAGGAAGATCTTCAGGTGTTAAAGATTCCTCTAAATCCATATCGTAATAAAATCCACCTTCAATAACAGGGCCGACACCAAGCTTCGCTCCCGGGTACAAACGTTTTACAGCCTGTGCCATTAAGTGGGCCGTACTATGACGTAATACCTCTAGTGCATCAGCTGATTCTGGTGTCACGATTTCTATTGAACCGTCTTCTTGAATTGGACGGCGAAGATCATACATTTGACCGTTTAGTTTGCCGGCAATAGCCTTTTTCTTCAGACCAGGGCTGATGGATGCCGCAATATCTTCTGTTGTCGTTCCTTTTGGGAACTCCTTTACTGCCCCATCAGGAAATGCAATTTTTACAACATCTGACATCATCAATTCCTCCTTTTAAAATAAAAAATAAAAAACCCGTCCCTAGGAATAGGGACGAGTTTTGATTAACACGTGGTTCCACCCAATTTTCCATTTCCAGAATCCACCAACAAAGCATACTGAAAATGACTTTAGGTCAGGGTAACGGCTGATTGCCGTCAACAATTACTAGCTTCATGATAAATGAAGTGTTCACTGGTGAAGTTTAAAGGTGGTAAGTATTTCTTTCGTGTTAGGAGGCTTCCAGCCATGTCCTCCCTCTCTAAAAACCGTAAAAAAATACTGTAGTCCTTATCATTACATTTACTATGATATAAGCTATGTACGTTATTATAATGATTTAGTTTTAAAAAATCAACTTCATAAAACAAATTATTTCAACAATTTGTATCTTTTATCCATGGTTTTCGGAGGAAGCTGCTTTTCCTACCCAATTTTTTACTTCCCGGAGCGCCTCGAATCGTTTGATCGTCACTCTTTCCTCAAAAATATTCTTAATCGTTCTGACAAGCGGTGCCTCCGGATCATTTGTATAAAGAAAAATAGATGTCGGCGCCAGTGACAAAAGCGGGGCAATCGAGGCCGAATCGACGTAAACCGGATGATTCACCAACAGTTTTCGGTCAATCAGACGAATCAATTCGCTTCGTTTCATTTCTTCAAAATGGTCATTGTAAAAGGTGATTTCATCATCAAATAATAGATGCAGCACTTCAATTTTTGGTTCCCTATTTGCCAAAAATTCTCTCAGCATATTCACAAACATTTGGTATTCCTGCTCCATTTTATATTCATCAATTGAAAGCTCCACATAGCTTTCAAGGAGCTGGAGATACGAGCGCAACCTAAATTTCGCAAACGAATCAAACGAGAACGAAATATTTTCCTGAAAAACATGATGAATGGCTTCCTTAATATTAGGTTCCTCATTATTTTCCTGTAAAAAAGAAGACAGTTCAAAGCGATGTCCTTCTAAAATGGAATAAAGAATCTCCAAAATTTGCTGACGTTCCTCCAGGTCTTCGTAAAAAAATTGCTGCTCCAAAATATCCATAAACCAGTCATCGCGTTTGATACATGTAATAAACTCATAAAAAGCGTCTTTAACCTTGGTAAATAAATGGGAAGAACAAGAGCCATCAATTATTTTCACTATATGTCGATCTTCAAAAAGAAGAATATTTTCATAATCAGGAAGATTATTTAATACTTTTTGCAAATGATTATAAAAACGGATTGCATCCATCCTATTTTGGAAGATGATCTCTGCCAACCAAATCCCCCCTAAAAACCGAATCTCTGTTTTAATATATATGGGGGACTTGGCCAAAATAGAAGTTTTCAAGTGCAAAAAAGGACTCCGGCAAATACCGGAATCCCTTATAACATTAATTTCTGCGGTTGGAACCGCCCACCATTACGGGTTCGCTCAAAGAACGAATTCTCTCCATTATGCGGCGGGCCTTCATTTTTTCCTCTTCGCCGCGTTGGCTGTAGGTTAAATGGTGCTCAAGCCCTTGAAAATCAAAATTTGAGGTAAAGAAGGTCGGCAGGCTCTCGAGCATGCGAAATTGCAGGATAGGTCCAAGAACTTCATCGCGGGTCCAGCTGGACATCGCCTCAGCCCCAATATCATCAAGCATTAAAATCGGCTCTTTTTTTAACGCATCGATTTTTTCGTTTAAAGTCGAATCGGCGATGGAGCTTTTCATCTCCCGCAGCAACTCCGGAACATAGACAACCATTGAAGAAATCTGCTTTTTGGCGAGTTTATTGGCAATGGCACCTAATAAATAGGATTTTCCAACGCCAAACTTCCCGTAGAAATAAAGTCCCTTCACCGGCTTGCCCTGCTCATATTTCAGTAAAAAAGCGGCAGCTTTTTGAACGGCATCGATCCGTTCCTCATCATGTTCAAGTTCCTCGAACGAGGCATTCAGGATATCCTTCGGCACATGTAAACTTTTAATGAGTTTCTCATTTTTCCGCTTCTCATCTTCCATAATTTTTCTCGGACAGCGGTCGTACCTCAAATCGATAGAACTCCTCGTTAAAATTAATTCAGGATGATACCCCTTCATCATGTTGGTACATGCCTCAAGACTTTCACACTTGTGACAGTACCTGCTTTGCTGCGTATATTCATAAAGCTTCATCAGGCTCTTCTCAATAATCTCCTCCGTGATGTCCTGCTGATGCTTCCTTAAAAAATCCCTGACATCAGGATTGGCCAATGTGTCCTCACGCATTTGCGCAAATCGTTTTTGAAAATTCTCATGTGAGGCTAACCGTTTTAGAGTGTGGTTGATCTTTTCCATAATTCACCTCCAGCATCTAGTCATCAAACGCCTTAAGCATTTCTTCTATTTCACGTTTTTTTGCTTCTAAATCTTTGGTCGTTTCCTTGTGCGGCTCAACCTTTTTGGATGGTTCTTCGTCAAACCATTCTGGAAGAAACTCCGTCCGGATTGGCTTTTGCTTCGATGTTTTTCCAGTCTGTTTCTTACTTTTGACCATGTTTTGTGATTCCTTCTTGGCTTGCTCCATCGCTTCTTTGACCGTCTTTATTTGCAGCCGTGCCCAGTTGCTGGCAATTGTCCCGGTGTACCCCTTTGTCAGTTTCATATCGGTCTTTAGCATCACAAAATGCATCAGCACATTTAAAACACCTGGAAGAAGCTTTTGATTGAACATGATCTCTTCAATCAGCTCAATTTCCGATTTTGATGGTTCTGCCCCTCCTGACAGGTCTTTTAAAAACTGCAAAGGGGACGTTGTTTCCAAATAATGAATGAGCTTCTCTTCCTTTGTTTTTGGCTCTTCCGTTTGAACCCGATGGGCAGCCGGCTGGGTACGTTCGATAAGTGTCGGCAGCTGGTCATAGTTAACAAATTGATACCAATCACGCGCAGCCTTTCTCAACTCTTCCAAATCAATTTCATTTGCCTCATTAACAGCACTGAGAATAATGTTTTTCATTTGAATAGCATCGATATTATAAAGAAATGCGAGTTTACTAATAACCTCTTTTACCTTTTGGTTTAAAGCTTTTTTTGGCACAAGTGATTCATTTAAACCGGCGATAAGCAGATCAAAATCAAACGTATCGATATCAATTTCCACACCACTTGAATCGTGGCGCCCTATAAAGTGCTGGTCTGTATCGGCAGCAAGATCTTCAGAGATATCCTGCATATATTGGATAGTACCGGGTGTTGCTGACATAAACACTTCCTGAAACGCCTTAGTGGTTTCCTGATATCCTGCACCTTTTGGGATTTGCTGTTCCGAGAAAAAACGTTTTAAACGGGAAAAATGATTTTTTCCAATTTTACGATAAAGATAAATGTTAAGCATACCATCCAAAAAAAACTGGTCAGGACTTAAAGGGGGGTGGAGTTCATAAATAAAGGAACGCACCTCATCCTCCGTTTTAACATAAGTCTTCACCAAGCCGATTCCTTCAAGTTTTAGGCGTGCTTCATAGATTTCATTTAGATTACGACCTAGTAGATTCATTAATAAATGGTGTGTGGATGATTCCGACCATAATCGATTTTCTTCCAGTTCGGCCCAGAGTGTCATAAACAAGCTAAAGCAAGTTGACCCAATTAAAGGCTGGTATAAAAATGTCAGCACTTTTCGGTCATACTCATGCAGCAGTCCATCAGCGGTAACAATATAACGATCGATTGGAAGTATTTCCTGCCAATGCTGCGCCATTTTCATTCAAACCTTTCCTATTAGCTAAAAAAGAGCCGAAACAGCTCTTTATAATTTCTCTTTGTTCATTAATTCTTTTAATTCTTCGATAAAAACATTGATATCTTTAAATTGGCGGTAAACTGATGCAAAGCGGACATATGCAACCTCATCTACTTTTGCCAGCCTATCCATTACCATTTCGCCTATCTCATCGCTTTTAATTTCAGAAACACCCTGACTCCGAAGAGCTTTCTCTACACCATGTGTAATGTCCTCTAATTCCTTTAAAGCAACAGGGCGCTTTTCACATGCCTTAATAAGCCCGCGCAGGATTTTATCGCGGCTGAATTCTTCCCTCGTTCCTTCCTTTTTGACGACAATTAAAGGAATCTCTTCGATTTTCTCAAATGTAGTAAAACGGTACCCGCATTCTTCGCATTCTCGTCTTCTTCGTGTTGCACGTCCCTCATCCACGGGCCGGGAATCAAGTACGCGTGTGCCATAATTCTGACATGAAGGGCATTTCATCTCCTAAACCAACTCCAAATCTAATAGGTAAATCCGAACATTTTCCGCAACAATTCTTACTATTATCTTATAAAAAAGAACACCTTTTCACAAGTAAAAGTATTAATAGTTTTTTCCTGTTCCAATATTGGTATGTATTTGGCTAATTCGCTTATAGTAGGCGACAATACGTTTTTTTAATTCCGGGTAGGTCCCAAGCATTGCGAATTTTTCGGATGAAATAGTGAAATCCACAGCTGTTTCGATAGGTTTAACAGAGACAATTGTGGCAATTAGAAAACATGGAAAGGGCTTCTGGATTTCAACAGCAATCTCGCCGTGCTCCTTAGAAACCGTTGTCACGTGGCAATCAGCATCTTCTTTAAAAATTTGTTCAACTGAATCGAAAACCTGATTAAATGTCCCTTTATAATAATGAGTTTTTAAGGAATCATCAGTTTGTTTATCTGTTGTTTCAATTTGTCTTTTAAAACGGGTAAAGAGCCCCAATAAAATCGCCATTTGCGTTCCTCCTTGTAAACCTTTGTTTCTAGTGTATATCAATATCCGGAAAATATAAAAAGAGGTGCCTGTAAGCAACCTCTTTTTAATCTTATATTATTTAGCTAACCTTTACCTGCGACATTTTCGCCATTTCTTCGGCGACAAATAAACTTAGGTCGACTACACGTGAAGAATAGCCCCATTCATTATCATACCAAGCCAATACTTTTACTTTTCTTGTCCCCATTACCATCGTGGAAAGTCCATCGATAATGGCGGAATGTTCATTCGTATTAAAATCGACTGAAACTAATGGTTCCATCGTAAAGTCTAAAATTCCTTTTAACGGACCTCCGGCAGCTTCTCTAAACGCTTTGTTAACATCATCCACTGTTACATCTTGCTTAAGGTCTACAACTAAATCAACAAGGGAAACATTTGGCGTTGGAACGCGTAGTGACATACCATGCAGTTTACCCTTCAATTGCGGCAGAACAAGGGATAATGCTTTCGCTGCTCCTGTGGTAGTCGGAATGATAGATTGTCCGCAAGCACGAGCTCGTCGTAAATCCTTGTGTGGATTATCGATATTTTTTTGATCATTTGTGTAAGCATGAACGGTGGTCATTAATCCACATTCAATTCCAAATTTATCATCTAAAACCTTCGCAACTGGTGCAAGGCAGTTTGTTGTACAAGATGCATTGGAAATCACTTCATGTTGTTCAATATCGAGCATTTCTTCATTTACACCCATAACAATCGTAACGTCTTCATTCTTACCCGGAGCAGTCAGGATTACCTTCTTCGCTCCCGCTTCTAAATGCAGCGCAGCCTTTTCCCTAGAGTTAAACTTTCCAGTTGCTTCAATGACAATATCAATTCCCAATTCTCTCCATGGAAGTTCTTCAGGATTACGATTACTTAAAAGCTTGACTCTTTTTCCATTTACAAGCAGTTCATTATCTAAAGGGATTACTTCTCCCTGAAATGTACCATGATTGGTATCATATTTAATTAAATGTGCTAACGTTTCAGCAGGATAGCTTGCGTTGATTGCGACAACATCCAGCTTTTTCTCAAGGATTGCTTGCCTAAAAACCATCCTTCCAATTCTTCCAAACCCGTTAATGGCAATTCTTGCTCTCATTTTACGGCCCCTTCCGCATTAATGTTATACTTTTATCTCCATCTGATGGTATTAGTATAACACATTTAGTTTTATTTGTGATGAATAAAAAGCGTATTTTTTAAAAGTTTTATAATTCAGATAACTCCGCGCAAAAAAAAAGAAGGGAGAATGCCCCCCTTCCACAGGTTATTGATATGTTTTTTGAATTCCCCATCCTGCTAATATTTCAATGAGCTGCTTTTTTGCATCTTCGATTGATCCATTATTATCAATGACCGCATCGGCCAGCTTAACCTTTTCAGCAAGCGGCATTTGTGAGTTGACCCTGGCCAGTGCATCCGCTGCTGATAGCTGGTTTCTCTGCATCAGCCGTTTCAGCTGCGTTTCTCTGTCTACATAAACAAGAATAGTTTTTTCGACCATGAAGGTCAGCTTGCTTTCAAATAACAAAGGAATATCAAGAATAATTAATTCCTCTTGATTCTCTGTAGCCTTTTGAATCTTCTCCATCATTCTTTTTCTAACTTCGGGATGAACAATTTGATTCAACAGCTGCCTTTTTTCTTCTTGGTAAAAAATAATCGCGCCGAGTTTTTGTCTGTCTATGTCCCCATTTTCTAATAAAATTTCTTGACCAAATTCGGCAATGATTTTCAGGTAGGCAGGTTCTCCTTTGTCTACCGCGAGACGCGCTTCGACATCTGCATCAACGACTGTTATATCCATTTCTTTTAACATATTAGATACTGTGCTTTTTCCACTGGCGATTCCGCCTGTTAAACCGATAACAAGTGACATACCCCTGCCCTTTCCCTTTCCTATTGTTATATCTTCCATATTCCTATGATAATTAATAAGATTCCCGGAATAAACGTAAACTTTTGAACCCAGTCAAACCGGTAAAAAAAGGACCCAAATTTAATTCCCAATAACACAAATAATGAACTCATAACCGCAACGGTCAAGGCTAAATAAATGGGAGGGAATCCAAGCATCGCTGCTCCAATTCCTGCACCAAAGGCATCTAGTGAGAGCGCGAAGCCTAGCATTAATGCTTCTATCCCGGTAATCGTCCCAGATTTGTCAAAATCGGCCGACATCGGTTTTCTTAAGATATTGATTGCCAGCCCCAATGACCGAATTTCAAAGTTTACAATTGTTTTTTCATGTTCAAGCGGTTCTTTTTCTTTCTCAGGGCGGAAAAACTGGTATAATACCCAAGCTCCTAGCCCGATTAAAATAAATCCCCCAAGTCTTGCTGTAATACTCGGCGATAATACTTTTTCAAGTCCATGTCCAATTGATACCGCAATCATCAATGAAACGGCGGAGCAGCATGCAATGATGAGAATGGACTTAAACGGCATAACCATTTTTCTTAATCCATACGTAAACCCTACGCTAAAGCTGTCAAGACTAAGTGCGAGGGCGAGTACGAGAAGTGAGAACAACTGAACCATGATGTGTCTAGGACTCCTTCCTGCAAATACTACGATAGTATATGGCAGGAGCCTATCCAGTGTTAAAACTGGAATTTAAAAAGATTCATTCTTTGCTCTTTTAACTTTAAGCCTTTGGCATTTCGGGCAATAATGGGTGCCCCTTCCCCCTACGGTCGTTTTTTCAAGAGGCGTTCCGCAGTTCTTACAAGGTTCCCCTTTTCGGCCATAGGCATATAACTCTAGTTGAAACATGCCTATTTCCCCTTGGGAATTCACATAGGAGCGAATCGTGCTGCCGCCTTTTTCGACTGCTTCACTTAAAGTTTCAACAATTTCCTTATGCAGCAACTCAATTTCTTTTTTCTTCAGTGAAGCCGCCTGCCTTTCGGGGTGGATGCCTGAACGAAATAACGCTTCATCAACATATATATTGCCCAGACCAACAAATAGGTTTTGGTCCAATAAAGCCGTTTTAATTTTTCGATTCGTTTTTTTAAGCATTTTCGCTAAGTACTCTTTGGTAAACTCTTCAGAAAAAGGTTCAGGACCAAGCTGGATAAGGGGAGGCTTAGTAAATTCCTCACCCTTTTTGTATAGATGCATGGTTCCAAATTTTCGGACATCCCGGTAGCGCAGTTCAGTCCCATCTGTAAAATGAAAAATCACATGGGTGTGCTTATCGAAAGGCTCTTCCTTCGGGTATAATCCGTACCTGCCCTCCATACGCAAATGGGAAACTAATGCGAAATTCTCTGTATAAAGAATTAGAAATTTCCCTCTTCTTCCGATCGCAGCAAAAGTCTCACCTTTTAAAGCATCGATGAATTGTTCCGCTTCAGCAGGATTTTTAATGATTTTCGGCCAATATACGGTTACATCTTCGATAGTTTTTTGAAGAACAAGCTTTTCCAGCGTTCTCCTGACTGTTTCTACTTCTGGAAGCTCTGGCATATAATGCAGCCCCCTTTGCTGGTGTATTTACTTTGCATCAAACCATGTTGGTCCGTAAGCATAATCTACTTTTAACGGGACGGATAGCTCAATCGCATTTTCCATTACTAACGGCACTAATTGCTTAAGAATTTCCACTTCCTCCTCCGGAGCTTCAAAAATCAATTCGTCATGTACTTGCAAGAGTAATCGCGATTTCAACCCTTTATCTTTTAATGCCTCATCCATATCAATCATCGCTTTTTTTATGATATCTGCGGCACTTCCCTGAATGGGCGTATTCATTGCCGTTCTTTCGGCAAAGCTTCTCAAGTTAAAATTTCGGGCGGTTATTTCCGGAAGGTATCTTCTCCTATGAAGCAATGTAGAGACATATCCTTTCTGCTTTGCTGAATGGACGATTGTCTCCATATATTCCTTTACACGCGGATAACTGTTCAAATAACGCTCGATGAACTGTCCTGCATCCTTCCTCGTAATCCCGAGCGACTGGGAGAGTCCATAATCGCTGATTCCATATACGATTCCGAAGTTTACAGCCTTTGCCTGCCGTCTCATATTGGAGGTAACTTGGTCTGAATCAACATGGAATACCTCCATGGCTGTGCGTGTATGAATATCCATATCCTCTTTAAAAGCTTGGATTAGCTTTTCATCACCGGAAATATGCGCAAGAACCCGCAGCTCAATTTGTGAATAGTCCGCAGCAAAAATCAACCAGTCTTTTTCGGACGGAACGAAGGCCTGTCTGATTCTTCTTCCTTCCTCGAGACGGATTGGGATATTTTGCAGATTGGGATCTATGGAGCTTAACCTCCCTGTAGCCGTTAAGGTTTGCTGGAATCTTGTATGAACCTTATCGGTCTTCGGTTCGATTACCTTTAGCAATCCTTCAATATAAGTGGATTGCAGCTTGCCTAATTGGCGGTAAAGAAGAATATGTTCAATAATCTCATGTTCACCAGCCAGCTTTTCTAAAACATCGGCAGAGGTCGAATACCCGGTTTTCGTTTTCTTAAACGAAGTGAGCTGCAATTTTTCAAATAGAATGACGCCTAATTGTTTCGGAGAATTAATATTAAATTTTTCACCGGCTAATTCACAGATTTTCTCCTCGATTTCAATTAGCCGTTCGTTTAGCTCACGACCCATTGACTCAAGGCGCTGCCGCTCCACCTTAATGCCGCATGATTCCATATCAGCTAAGATGAGTGATAATGGCATTTCAAGTTCCGTAAATAAACTGTATTGTTCATTTTTCTTTAGGTCATCTTCTAATTTGTCTTTTAATTCGGCCATAGCCATCCCCTTGCGGACAAGGTGCTCGGCAAGCCGGTCTGTTTCAGGTATCCTTTGTTTAGCCCCTTTTCCATAAAATGATTCATCAGATTGAATATTACGAATGCCATACTTACCCGCAATTGCCGCTAAATCCTCACCCGTTTCTGATGGATTCAAAATATAAGAAGCCATTAAAATATCAAAATCCGCCCCTTTTAAATGAATTCCCTGTCTTCTTAAGGAAACTTCGGTGCGTTTTGCGTCATATACCGTTTTCTTCTTCCCTTCATTCTCAGCCCAGCTCTTAAACGATTCCGAATTTAGCGCTTGTTCCGTCGGAAGAAAGAAATGTCCATTGTCGTTAACGATTGAAAATCCAATGATTTCCGCTTGATGATAGTTATCCTCTAGCATTTCCACATAAAAATAATTGGTATTTGCAAATAAATCGCTGCTAATTTCGGATGGAATTATGTATTCAACCTCTTCAAGCTCTTGTATCACATCTACTGCCGAATCTTCACCAAGTTTATCCAATAACGATGAAAATCCTAATTCCTTAAACAAACCTATTAATTTTTCTCTCGTAAACCCATCATATGAGATATCCTCTAAGGCTACCTCTACGGGCGCATGTCTTTCAATCGTTGCAAGCTGCTTACTCATTACCGCCTGCTCTTTAAACTCTGTAAGCTTTTCCTTCAGCTTGTTTCCACTAACCTTGTCAATTGATTCTAATAATTGTTCAAGGGTGGAAAATTCCTTCAGCAGCTTGATGGCAGTTTTTTCGCCTACACCTGGTACGCCAGGGATATTATCGGATGCGTCCCCCATCAGACCTTTCATATCAATAATTTGGTCAGGGATTAAACCATACTTTTCCTGGACATGCTCCGGAGTGTACACCTCTATATCAGTAATCCCTTTTCGGGTAATCCCCACGGTAGTATGCGGTGAAGCAAGCTGTGTTAAATCCTTATCGCCGGAGATAACCTTTACTTCAAATCCGTCTTTTTCAGCTGTAGACGAAAGCGTCCCAATAATATCGTCCGCTTCGTAATTCTCCAATTCATATCTTGAGATTCCGTAAGCATCTAATAGCTCCCTAATAAAAGGAAATTGCTCTGATAATTCCGGCGGTGTTTTCTGTCTGCCGCCTTTGTATTCTTCAAAGGTTTTGTGGCGGAAGGTTGTTTTGCCGGCATCAAAGGCCACAAGTATATGGGTCGGCTTTTCTTCCTCCAAAATCTTCATCAGCATCATTGTAAAGCCGTAGACAGCATTAGTGTGAATACCTTTGTCATTGTTCAAAAGCGGCAATGCAAAAAAGGCCCGGTATGCAATACTATTGCCATCAATCAGCACAAGCTTTTTGTTTTCCATTCAATCACCTTCCTAAAAAATAGTTCACGTTCTTCGGCAGTTCGATTATAAACTCGCTGCCGCTTCCTAAATCACTTTTTACTCTTATATTTCCATGGTGTGCCTCAATCAAATGTTTAACGATGGCCAAACCAAGGCCTGTCCCGCCCGAATTTCGATCTCTGGCCCGGTCGACCCGGTAAAAACGTTCAAAAATCCGAGGAATTTCTTCCTTCTTTATCCCCACACCGGAGTCCTTAACATGAACACGGACAACTTCTTCCTCTTCAACGAGTATTACCTTTACCACTCCTTCTGAAGGTGTGTAAGTAATGGCGTTCCCTATAAGATTAATAAAAACTTGCTTTAATCGGTCAATATCACCTTTAAGGCTGACACTTTTTTGCTCGCTGACAAGCTCAAACTGAATGTTTTTCGCATATGCTTTACCGGATAATAGAGTAATGACGTCCTCTAGCAGCTCAAATAAATCTAATTGATTAATGTTTAACAGGAAGTTATGCTGCTCAATTTTTGAAAGTTCTAGCAGGTCATGGATTAGGGATTGAAGCCGATCACTTTCTTTTAAAATAATAGAAAGAAACGATTCCATTGTCTCTTTGTCATTCATTGCTCCATCAAGAAGAGTTTCTGAAAAACCTTTAATTGATGTGACTGGTGTTTTTAGTTCGTGCGAAACGTTGGCGACAAAGTCTTTTCGCATTTGTTCGAGCTTTTTCATTTCCGTAATGTCATGAAAAACGAGTAAAATTCCTTTCCAGACATTGTTTTTCCCAATGATTGGAACACCGTAAACATCAAAATATCTTCTTTCAATTTGCAATGGGATAAGCAACTGCTTTCTTGCTTTTTGTTCTGTCCGGAAAACCTCTGCTATGATCTGGCATAGTTCTTTTTCTTGAAGAACTTCATAATAAAGCTTATTTAAATAATCAGATGGATCTACTTGGAATAGTTCGATATAGCCTTTATTAATTAAATTAATATACCCTCGGCTGTCAATAAGAATTAAACCTGCTCCCATGTTCTCAATCAATGCCTTCAAACGGTCCTGCTGCATTTCCTGCATTTTTTTGAGTTCCTGAAGATTTTCTGCCAGCCGGTTAATGGTGACAGCTAGCATCCCTGCTTCATCATTTCTGTCAACAGTGGTCCGGGCACGGTAATTTCCCTTTGAGAGTTCAACCGCTACATTTGTCACAGCCTTTATCGGCTTTATATATCTGGCGGAAATTCGAATTCCGAGATAAACAATGATGATAAGGTCAATTAAAAGACTGACGGATAGGATCCACCATATTTGCCTTTCATTAAATGAATGTACAAAATAGCTATGGAACAACTGGCCAAACAGAATTCCCAATCCGATTAACTCTGAAAAAATTAATATAATTAAAGAAAACAAAAGTTTAGTTCGAAACTTTGTCATTCTTCTTTTGGCTCCTCCAATTTGTAACCAAGTCCGCGAATAGTTTTTATATAGGCCGGTTTTCTGGTATCTTTTTCAATTTTTTCTCTTAAATGAGAAATATGTACATCGACTATTCTAGTATCGCCAGCAAAGTCATAATTCCAAACAGCACTTAATAATTGATCCCGGGTTAAGACATTTCCTTTGTTTTGGGCAAGGTAGTGCAGCAATTCAAATTCTTTAAGAGTTAGTTCAAGCAAATTCCCTTCAATAAATGCTTCATATTTTCCCGGAAAAATGGTTATTTTCCCGATTGTAATCAATGAATCTTCTTTCGGGCTTTGGTCTCCCGCATCCGTCTGTAAATAAGTTCTTCTGAGAATTGCCTTAACACGTGCAATCACTTCCCTTGGACTGAATGGCTTAACCATATAGTCATCCGCGCCAAGCTCCAAGCCCAAGATTTTATCAAGCTCTTCATCTTTTGCTGTTAACATCAATATAGGTGTCATTATACGCTCTTGCCGAAGCTGCTTGCACACTTCCATACCATCCATTTTTGGAAGCATTAAATCCAGCAGGATGATGTCTGGTGATTCCTGTACAGCTAGCTGCCGCCCTTCTTCCCCATCCATTGCGGTAATTACTTCATATCCCGCCTGTTCCAAATTGTATTTTAGAAGTGTCACAATAGAGTGTTCGTCATCAACTACCAATACCTTTGTTTTCATCGTAAGGCCCTCCGATTCCGCTTCTCTCTTTACTTCATTTAACATTATTATAATATAAATCCGGAAAGAAAACCTTTATCGGATAACTCACACTGAAAATACGAAAAGGAATGTGTATCTGCAGATTCCTCAAGCTGTTGAAAAACCTTCGATAGCCTTTTATTTCACCTCAATCTTTAACAATTTCAACGCGTTAATTTGTTATGATTTTATTAGTTTAAAGGCTTTTCAACAGTTCTGTTGATTTGCGCTCCAGGCGCTTCGCTTTCCGCTCCAATCAACAGGTGTATTTAATAAAGACCTTAAACTCACAATAAAAAATAAAAAAAGAGGTTATTCTGTTATCTTGACCGAGGCTTCGTAGACAATATGACTGGATGGGATTTGTTAATGCTGGTAAGGGAGATTGAAGAATGCAAGTAATCCTGCACTCCATACTCTGCTTGACAAAATAAAAAAAAGATTGCAACACACTTAGCAATCTTAGAAAAAGTTTGTTGCAATACTTTTAGTTGATTTGCCTCCCTGTTGATTGGAGCGGAGGGCACTCGATTCCTGCGGGATATAGAGGTCACTGTAGACCCCACAGGCGCCAACGCGCCGAGGAGGCTCCAGGACCTCCCCGCGGAAAGCGAGTGCCCGGAGCGGAAATCAACAGGCCCGTCAGCAGAGACAATCTATTAATAAAAACCAGCAATTTATATTTAGGAAAAATAAAGCTGTTCCTATTAAAAATTATCTAATGCTCTAGCATGGATTTCTTCCAGGCGATATGGCGGACAGACTTTAAGCACACCTGTGATAACCGTTTCATTTTTTTCATTGAATGCCGAAACACGAATAGCAACAAAATGCCCCTCACGATTTACTTCGATTACTTCAAATAGAAATTCAACTGTTGAGTAATGGTAAACAGGCTTTGTAAATTCGATCGTTTGGCTTACAATATGACTTCCCGGGCCAGGGAGGTATTTTGAGATGGCTGAAGTCATCATACCTGTCAGCATAACGCTCGGAACAATCGGCTTTTCAAAAGGGGTCTGTGAAGCATAGTCGTGCTGTATGTAGAGCGGATTCGCATCGTCGGTTATTCCCAAATATAAGAGAAGATCTTTATCCTCCACCTTCTCCGAGAAGGAAAGCTTTTCCCCAACGGTTATTTCCTCAATTCTTCTTCCTAGCTTACGTTTTTTTCCTAAAAGCATCACGAACCTCCGATTGAAAACGATTTCATTACCTCAGGAAAAATTCGGGAAGGGTTTTTCGCCCTTCCCGAATATAAAGCATCATTATTAAACTAAAACATTCATGACATTACGTACAGATTCAACTGATTTATCTAATGCCGTTTTTTCTTCTGCAGTCAAGTCAAGCTCGATTACTTTTTCAATACCATTCGCACCTAGGATAGTCGGCACACCCAAATAAATGCCTTCATAACCATATTCACCTTCAAGGTAAGCGATAGAAGGTAATACACGGCGTTGGTCTTTTAAAATCGCTTCACACATTTCAACCAATGAGGCTGCAGGGGCATAGTAGGCACTTCCGTTACCAAGAAGGTTAACGATTTCACCGCCGCCTTTTCTTGTGCGTTCAACAATTGCTTCTAACCGATCTTTTGGAATTAGAGTTTCTAATGGGATACCGCCGGCATAAGAATACCGTACAAGCGGAACCATGTCATCACCATGGCCGCCTAGTACGAAGCCTGTAATATCTTTTACAGAAATATTTAATTCTTGTGCAATAAATGTGCGGAAACGAGCTGTGTCAAGTACACCAGATTGACCGATTACACGGTTTTTAGGGAAACCAGATTCCTTAAATACAGTGTAGGTCATAGCATCAACCGGGTTCGTTAATACAAGGATGGTACAGTTTGGAGAATATTTTGCGATTTCGGAGGTAACAGCTTTCATTACTTTTTGGTTTGTTTGCACTAAATCATCACGGCTCATGCCCGGTTTGCGTGCGATACCTGCAGTGATAACAACGATGTCTGAGTCTTTCGTATCTTCATAATTTGATGTTCCAGTAATATTGGCATCAAATCCTTGAACAGGGCTTGCTTCAAGCATATCTAAGGCTTTCCCTTTAGTGGGGTTTTCCATTTGCGGAATATCAACTAACACAACATCACCAAGTTCTTTTTGGGCAAGTAAAAATGCAGTAGTTGCTCCAGTAAAACCGCCACCGATTACAGAAACCTTTTTACGTTTTAATGACATACTCTTTCTCCCCTTTTTGAATGAACTTTTTAAATAAAGGGCTGTTAAAAAACAGCCCTAAATACACTTTGTTGTTATCACATTAGCTTTTCTTATTCCATGTTCTTAATTAGTTCATCACCAAATTCAGAAGTTTTAACTTCAGTTGCGCCTTCCATTAAACGAGCGAAGTCATAAGTAACTACTTTTGAAGCAATAGTTTTTTCCACTGATTTAATGACCATTGTAGCTGCTTCAGTCCAGCCTAAGTGCTCAAGCAGTAGTACACCTGATAAAATGACAGATGAAGGATTTACCTTATCAAGACCAGCGTACTTCGGTGCAGTACCGTGTGTTGCTTCGAAGATTGCGTGTCCAGTTTCATAGTTGATGTTAGCTCCTGGAGCAATCCCGATACCGCCAACTTGTGCTGCAAGTGCATCTGAAATGAAGTCGCCGTTTAAGTTCATTGTAGCCACAACATCGAACTCACGTGGACGAGTTAGGATTTGTTGTAAGAAGATATCAGCAATCGCATCTTTCACGATGATCTTGCCAGTAGCTTCAGCATCAGCCTGTGCCTTGTTAGCAGCATCTGCACCTTGCTCAGCTTTAATGCGATCATATTGAGCCCAGGTAAAGACTTTATCGCCAAATTCCTTTTCTGCAAGCTCATAACCCCAGTTTTTAAACGCGCCTTCTGTAAATTTCATGATATTGCCTTTGTGCACGAGTGTAACGGATTTACGACCTTCTTTAATTGCATAGTTAATCGCAGCACGGACAAGACGTGTTGTACCTTCTTGAGAAACAGGCTTAATACCGATACCAGAAGTTTCAGGGAATCTGATTTTATTTACGCCCATTTCGTTTTGAAGGAAGTCGATTACCTTTTTAGCTGCTTCAGTTCCTTTTTCATACTCGATACCAGCATAAATATCTTCAGTGTTTTCACGGAAGATAACCATATCTGTATCTTGCGGACGCTTAACTGGTGAAGGAACACCTTCAAACCATCTTACAGGGCGTAAGCACACAAACAAATCTAACTCTTGACGTAAAGCTACGTTTAACGAACGAATTCCTCCGCCAACAGGAGTTGTTAGTGGACCTTTGATGGCAATTAGGTACTCATTAATTACATCTAAAGTTTCTTTGGGAAGCCATTCGCCAGTTTGATTGAATGCTTTTTCTCCAGCAAGAACTTCCTTCCAAACTAATTTACGCTCGCCTTTATAGGCTTTTTCAACAGCTGCATTTAAAACTCTCTCAGATGCAGCCCAAATATCTGGACCGATACCGTCTCCCTCAATGAATGGGATAATTGGATTGTTTGGTACGTTTAAGACTCCATTTGTTACCGTGATTTTTTCACCTTGCATTGTAGTTCTCCCTCCTAGTATGTAAAAAACGTGAAAACCTGATGATATGGTAAAGACTTAAGTAAAGGTTAGCAGGTATCCACCCCTAACCTCTACCAAATCTTATTTAACCAATTTTTCGAAAAAAAGTAAAATGTTATCCTCTTTGTTCGATTGGAATATATTTCTGCATTCCAGGACCTGTGTATTCAGCACGCGGGCGGATCAGACGGTTGTTGTCGTATTGCTCTAAAATATGAGCAAGCCATCCGGATACACGGCTGACAGCGAAAATTGGTGTCATTAGGTCATGATCAACACCTAAGCTGTGATATACAGATGCAGAATAGAAATCAACGTTTGGCGGCAGGTTCTTTTCACCAGTTACGATGCTCTCAATTTGCACTGACATATCGTACCATTGTGGTTCGCCAGTAAGTTCTGTTAATTTCTTGGACATTGCTTTTAAATGCTTGGCACGGGGATCTCCTTGGCGGTATACCCTATGGCCAAAGCCCATGATTTTTTCCTTATTCTCAAGTTTGCCACGGATATATGGCTCAACGTTTTCAAGTGTGCCAATATCGGTAAGCATTTTCATAACAGCTTCATTTGCTCCTCCGTGAAGAGGTCCTTTTAACGCTCCGATTGCTGCTGTGATACCAGAATAAACATCGGATAATGTAGCAACACAGACACGGGCTGTGAATGTAGAAGCGTTTAATTCGTGGTCGGCATGTAGAACCAAGGCTTTATCAATTGCCTCTACTGCAATTTTTTCCGGTTCTTTACCGGAAAGCATATATAAGAAATTCGCTGCAAAGCTCAAATCCTGTCTAGGTGCAACTGGGTCAAGTCCTTTTCTGATACGTGCAAAAGCTGCCACGATAGAAGGCATTTTAGCTTGGAGACGAATCGCTTTACGATAATTAGCTTCCTTCTCCATTACATCTGCTTCCGTATCGTAAAGTCCTAATAAAGAAACAGCTGAACGAAGTGCTGCCATTGGATGTACTGTCTGAACCGGGAACAATTTAAAGTGCTCAATTACTTCCTGTGGAAGTTCAGCACTTTCAGCAAGCTGTTGCTTTAATTCAGCCAATTGTTCTGAATTAGGCAGCTTGCGATGCCATAATAGATAAATAACCTCTTCAAAGCTTGCATTTTCAGCCAAATCATCGATGTTAAAGCCGACATATGTCAGCGTATCATCAATAATTGAACTAATGGAAGAAGTAGTTGCCACAATCCCTTCGAGACCACGTGTTACTGTCATCAAAAATCTCTCCTTTACATTGTAAAATTCCCCATTACCCACTGCTTCATTAATTCTTTTAAACCGGAAAATCCCCAGTCTAGGATAAAAAGAAACGGCATAAAGTAATTTGAAGATTTCCACTGCAAAATCATCGCCGATAAACTGATCATTACCCTAGGTGACTGAGCGATTGCTCGGATTAAAACCAAAAAGTCTGTATGCCCTTTCATTCACAGGAATAAATTATTTTTCAAGTATTCCAGTATTCCTATATGGTTTATGTAAAAAAAGATAATGCTTACAAGCCTATTATAAACAATAATCAGATTTTTGTGAATGAAAAGGAATTGAAAATAGCAAAAAAATATTATTTCAAAAAAAACGGTGCTAAAAACGCGAGCAATTTCACTTGTTTTCAGCTTATATTTTCACCCAAACTCGTTCAAAATTATTTTACCATAACATTATCACTGGTGTGTAATACGATAACTCCAATAGTATTTTTCAATAATCTTCTGAAACTAATTTTAATAACTAAACGTATAAATTTATGAGGTATTTTTAAGCGATGGAAAAATATGCAGAAAAATTTATAAAATGGTAAAATAGAGTAAGCGATTTTAAAAAAATGGAGGTCTATTACCTTTGAATCCCAAATACATAAACCGGAGCATTAGGTTTTTAATTGTTATCGGCGTTGTTGTTTTAGGGCTGCTTTCCTTTTACTATTTATCAAAAATAACCTATCCATTTTTAATTGGCCTTATTATAGCCCTAGCCATAAACCCGCTTGTCAATCTTTTTGAAAATAAAACAAAAATGCCAAGAGTACTTGCTGTTTTTGTTGCTCTTATTATAATATTTGCCATCTTTGCCGGCTTGATTACATTGCTAGTAGTCGAGATCGTTACCGGAGCCACTTACTTAGCTAATGTTATTCCAGAGCATTTAAACACTTTAATTAAATTCCTAGAAGACTATTTTACAGATTTGTACAATCAATTAACTAGCGTCTTTAATAAGTTGAATCCCGGGCAGAAAGACACGATCATTACCAATATTCAAAATATCGGTAAAAGGGTAGGGTCAACTGTCGGAAATTTTATTCAAGGCTTTTTTGGCAGCATTCCTAATGTTATTTCATGGATCCCAAATGCTGCAACTGTATTGATTTTCTCCTTGTTAGCAACCTTTTTCATAAGCAAGGATTGGTACCGTTTAAAGGCGATGGGCGTTAGGCTATTACCACAAAAAGCCAGAACAAGTGGCAAAACGGTATTTGTTGATTTGAAAAAGGCGCTTTTCGGCTTTATAAGAGCCCAGTTGACGCTGATTTCCATAACAACAGTTATCATTCTAGTTGGTTTGCTTATTCTTCGTGTGGACTATGCCATTACCATTGCCCTCTTGACTGGTCTGGTCGACATTATTCCCTACCTTGGTACAGGAGCGGTATTCGTCCCTTGGATTGTCTATGAAGTTATAAGCGGCGATGTTGGGCTTGCCATTGGGCTTGGTGTCCTTTACATAATCGTTTTGGTTCAAAGACAGATCATGGAGCCAAAAATCCTTTCTTCAAACATTGGACTAGACCCTTTGGCAACACTAATTGCACTTTTCGTAGGTTTTAAACTAATCGGCTTTCTTGGATTAATTGCCGGTCCCGTAACTCTTGTCATCATAAGCACGCTGTACAGGGCCAATGTTTTTCATGATTTATGGAAGTTTATCGTGGGAAAAGAAGCTTAAAGGAACAAAAGCGTAAGCGCCCTGGTCAGCGGCGTATGGCCTGGAGCTCTCCAACTGAGATAAAGGAAACACGAAGAGCGCAAGCGCATTCGTGCTTGACTTATCGTAGGGCTGAGAGCGAAGGACACTAGCCGCTAGGGCGCTGGAGCTGGACGTGTCAATCCTGGTAACAAGTTATCCACAATGATTTAATGTATACTTTTCTAGACCATAAAAAAACTCGCCGGTTGGCGAGTTTTTTTATTATAGTACACTAGCATGTCCGTTATAAATAATGCCTCTTGATGCGTCAACCGTGATTTCTTGGCCTTCCTTAAACAGTTTGAGGGCATTTTCAACTCCCACAATAACAGGAATACCTAAGTTTAAACCAACAACAGCAGCATGGCTTGTTAAGCCGCCTTCCTCTGTAATAAGCGCGGCACATTTCTCGAGGGCCGGAACCATTTCCCGGTCGGAGCCGATGGTTACAAGAATAGAACCCTGTTTTACATTCTCTATAGCTTCATTTGCATCATGGGCAATGACGACTTTTCCAAATGCGGATCTTCGGCCAATTCCTTGACCTTTCGTAATAACATCACCGACAACATGGATTTTCATTAGGTTTGTTGTGCCTGCTTCTCCTACTGGAACACCGGCAGTGATCACCACTAATTCACCGTGTTTGACCATTCCACTGTTTAAGCTTTCCTCAACTGCTGCTTCAAGCATTTCATCAGTAGTAGTACACATTCTGCCCAGCAGAGGGTACACTCCCCAGACAAGTGATAAACGGCGGCTGACTGATTCATTTGCGGTAACTGCCACTATAGCAGCCTTTGGACGGTATTTGGAAATCATCCTTGCGGTATGTCCACTCTCAGTTGGAGTGATAATTGACTTTACCCCTAAATTTAATGCTGTATGAGCAACCGATTGACCAATCGCATCAGTTAGGTTGTGTTCTGTATTCTTGCTGCGATGTGAAAGGATTTCTTTATGGTTCAGAGCCTGCTCAGCCCGTGAAGCAATATTATGCATCGTTTGCACTGCTTCAACCGGATATAGCCCTGCAGCAGTTTCTCCAGAAAGCATAATAGCGTCTGTTCCATCAAAAATGGCATTGGCCACGTCACTTGCTTCCGCACGAGTTGGCCTTGGATTTCTTTGCATTGAATCAAGCATTTGTGTTGCAGTAATGACCGGTTTACCCAGGGCATTACATTTCTTAATCAACGATTTTTGCACCAATGGAACCTCTTCTGCAGGAATTTCTACACCAAGGTCACCACGTGCTACCATCAGACCGTCTGAAACCTCAAGAATTTCATCAATATTATCGACGCCTTCTTGGTTTTCAATTTTAGGGATAATTTGGATATGTGTTGCCTGGTTTTCTTCTAATAGCTGGCGAATTTCCAAGACATCCTTGGAACGGCGAACAAATGAGGCCGCGATAAAATCAACGCCCTGTTCAATTCCAAATAAAATATCCTGTTTATCCTTCTCTGTAATACCAGGCAGGTTAACTGAAACTCCCGGCACATTAACACCTTTTTTATTTTTCAATGTACCACTGTTTAAAATTTTCGTCTTAATTTCGCCCTTAGAATGATCAATGTTGATAACTTCCAGCCCAATTAGCCCGTCATCCAACAGAATTTTGGAGCCAGCTTGTACATCATCAATTAAACCTTGGTATGTAACGGAAAACTTCTCTGTGGTTCCTTCCACTTCGGTCATGGATACAATGATTTCTTCTCCGGACTTCAGTTCAATTGCTCCGTTTTGCATATTGTGGGTACGAATTTCAGGCCCCTTTGTATCAAGCAAAATGGCAACTGTTTTTCCTGTTAAACCGGCTGCTTCACGGATATTCTTGATTCTGCCGCCGTGTTCTTCAAAATTCCCATGAGAAAAATTTAATCGTGCTACATTCATTCCTGCATTCATTAATTGTGTTAAATTGTCAACACTTTCACTTGCAGGGCCAATCGTACAAACAATTTTTGTTTTGCGCAACATTTCTTGCCCTCCCTTTTTTAAATCGAAAGTTCTTTTGAAAGATTAAATAGTTCAAGATCCAATGTATGTTTTTTGGCAAGAGCGTCAATAATGTCGTAGTCGACAAGCTTGTTATTCTCCACGCCGACAGCACGGCCGCCTTTGCCCTCAATTAGCAGTTCCACTGCTCTCGCACCCAATCTGCTGGCAAGCACCCGATCTGCGGCAGATGGCGACCCCCCCCGTTGAATATGTCCCAATACTGAAACTCTTGTGTCGAGGTTGGTGGCATCCTTTAGCTGCTTAGCAAACTCACCACCGCTGCATACACCCTCTGCGACCACAATAATACTATGCTTTTTCCCGCGCTCTTGTCCTTTTCTTAAACGATCAGCAATTTCGTCCATGTTGTAATTCTCTTCTGGAATTAGAATCGTTTCCGCTCCTCCGGCAAGCCCTGCCCACAATGCAATATCACCGGCATCTCGCCCCATTACCTCAATAATAAAAGTTCTTTCGTGCGAGGTAGCCGTGTCGCGAATTTTATCTATTGCATCAATGACTGTATTTAATGCCGTGTCAAAACCGATTGTCATATCAGTTCCCGGAATGTCATTATCGATCGTACCCGGTACACCAACACAAGGATAGCCAAGCTCTGTCAATGCCTTCGCACCACGATATGATCCGTCACCGCCAATGACGACAAGTCCTTCAATACCATGGGCCTTTAACTGTTCAATTCCTTTTTGCTGGCCCCCTGTTGTTTTAAATTCCGGGCAGCGGGCCGATTGAAGCATCGTTCCTCCGCGATGAATGATATCTCCAACTGAACCGAGCTCAAGCTTTTTTATATTTCCGCAAATTAACCCTGAGTAACCACCGTAGATGCCATAAACTTCAACATTGTGATAAATGGCTTTTCGAACAACAGCGCGGATTGCTGGGTTCATTCCCGGTGAATCCCCGCCGCTTGTCAGCACCCCAATTTTTTTCATGGTAATCACCTCATTAATAGGATAAAGGTACTATGTAAGCCTCATTAAGAAGAATGGTTTATAATTACATTTGTTTTCCTTCTTCTATTATTAACATAAAACCCTTGAATATTAATAAAATATCACGAAGAAATAGCCATAACAACTATGTCACTAGCTATTTTATAATAGACGGAATAGTTCGTTAACTGAAAGCGTTTCATATCATAATGAGAACGTTGTCATGGGTTTTGCAGCCATTTTTTTATGAACTTTTTGTGAATGCCCAACGAAAAAACGTGCCCAAATGAGCACGCATTTTCCTTAATTTACTCCAATGTATTCATTTATCAATCCAAACTCTCCAATTGTTCTAAAACGCTTGTATCGATCAGCAATTAATTGGTCAGCAGAAAGCTTCAAAAGCTCCTCCAAAGATTTGATTAGGACAGGTTCAATTTCCGCAGCTTGTCCTTGCACATTCTTGTGGGCACCGCCCTTAATTTCTGGAACGATATCATCGATAACTCCTAGTTCCTTGAGGTCAGGCGCCGTGATTTTCATAGATTCTGCAGCATTTTTAGCGTAGGCAGCGTCCTTCCATAAAATTGCCGCCGCTCCCTCAGGTGAAATGACTGAGTAGGTGGAGTTTTCAAGCATGTAAATCCGGTTGCCTACACCTAGTCCAAGCGCGCCGCCGCTTCCGCCTTCACCAATGACAATACAGATAACTGGTACTTTCAATCCTGCCATTTCGAAAAGGTTACGGGCAATTGCTTCACTCTGTCCCCGCTCTTCTGCTGCTTTACCAGGGTATGCCCCTTTCGTATCAATAAAACAAATAATTGGACGATTGAATTTATTTGCCTGATTCATAAGCCGTAAAGCCTTTCTGTAGCCCTCAGGATGTGGCATTCCAAAGTTTCTGCGGATATTTTCTTTCGTATCCTTTCCCCGCTGATGGCCTATTACTGTTACAGGCAACCCTTTAAATTTGGCAATCCCGCCAACAATCGCTTCATCATCGCCAAAAGTCCTGTCCCCATGGCATTCAAAGAAATCGTCAAAGAGATAGGAAATGTAATCCAAGGTTGTTGGCCTGTTAGGATGGCGGGCTATTTGCACCCGGTCCCACGGTTTAATATTTTCATATATATCCCGTTCCAGCTTCTCCAATCGGGCCTCTAATTTATTGATTTCCGAACTCAAATCCACATCAGTAGTATCTGTAAATTCCTTAAGCTCAGCTATTTTTTTCCTCAGTTCATTGATTGGGCGTTCAAATTCTAATTCGCCTGCCATTCAAACACACCCCCTGGCTGATGAATATCAAGTATCGTTGCAATTTTCTCTGCCAATTCTAGTCGGGAAATGATGGCATCAAGCTGCCCATGTTTTAACAAAAACTCTGCCGTTTGAAAGTCTTCCGGCAATTTTTCGCGGATTGACTGCTCAATCACCCTGCGTCCTGCAAAACCGATTAATGCTCCAGGTTCGGCAAGGTTATAATCACCCAATGATGCAAAGCTTGCAGACACCCCGCCAGTTGTCGGATGGGTCATAATTGAAATGATTAAACCGCCATTGTCACTGAATTTCTTTAAAGCAACACTTGTTTTCGCCATTTGCATCAAACTTAGTGCACCTTCCTGCATTCTAGCTCCGCCCGATGCTGTAAAAATAACAAATGGAACGGACAATTCATCCGCTTTTTCAATCGCTAAGGTAATTTTTTCGCCGACAACCGATCCCATACTGCCCATTCGGAAGGTTGAATCCATAACGGACAAAACGATTTTATGGCCGTTAACTGTACCAACCCCAGTGACAACCGCTTCATTTATATTGGTTTTTTTGCGGTCCTTTTCAACCTTTTCTAGATAGTCGGGAAAATTCAAAGGATTCTTTGAAATCATATTTTCGTTGAATTCCTCGAAGCTTCCTTCATCAAGAAAACTTTCAATACGCTCCTTTGAATTCATGGGAAAATGATGTCCGCAATGAAGACAAACCTTTAAGTTTTTTGAAAGTTCTTTTGTATACATAATTTTTTTGCATGAAGGACATTTTGTCATTATTCCTTCAGGAACGTCGCTTTTCGCCGCTTCTGTAGGAATAGTTGCGTATTTCTTCTTTTTTGTCTGGTTTTTGGAAAATAAATCTTTAAGCGCCAAAAATTAAACCTCCTTGTATGGAATTTTGGCTGATGACGATAATCTATCAGCAGTCTTTCTAACAATTGTCTTTCTCATACATATACCGATAGGTGGCCAGACCACTGAAGGATTTAAAAATGCCCTATGTAGGGGGCTTGTATAATTTACTATAAAATAAAAAAAGTTCAAAATCTGTTGCTTTCTGTCGTTAGACAGATGACAATTTTCGTAGTTGGCCGTATGCCAAAAGGACCTTCATTTCGTCTTTATCAGCCATTGCATCCAATAAATATAGATAGTCTTCACGCTTGTACTCTACAGGAGAAGAAGATAACGAATGATAGTAATCCTTTAAGATTTCCCAAATCTTAAAAAAAAGATGGTTGTCTGCGGCTTCAAAAATCTGATAAAAAAATTCATCATCCTGGAATCCTTCTGACTCCGTCACCCAATCTTTCACGGCAGCGATATTCAATCGGTCCATTCTTTTCAGTGCGAGGCGCAGACCATCCATTTCAATAAAGTTTTTTGTTTCGAAGACATCCAGTTTTGCTTTTTCATCCTGCAAAATAAACGTGCTGAGAAGCTGGACCAATTGATTACCCCGGAAGTCACGAAGATAAGTACCCTCCCCCCGGCGTGTTTCAATTAAACCTAACAGTTCCAAAGCTCTCAGTGCTTCTCTAACGGAAGAGCGCCCGACATTCAGGCGCTCAGACAGTTCACGTTCCGAAGGAATTTTATCCCCCTGCTTTAGTCCATCATCCGTTATCATTTCTCTTAGCTGTTTTAAAATCTCTAGGTACACTTTAGAATTGCTCACGAAAGAATCACTCACTTTTGCCAATTAGAGCGAGCCTTTTTGTTTTTTCCTTTATTTCTTCAGGATCTACTTTTATCCGTGCTACACCTGTTTCCATAGCAGCTTTTGCTACTGCAGCGGCAACATTAGGAGCAACCCGCGGGTCAAATGGCCCCGGAATGACATAGTCTGCATTGATTTCCTCTTCCTTAATCAAACCAGCAATGGCTTCAACAGCAGCAATTTTCATTTTTTCATTAATATGGGTAGCCCGAACATCAAGTGCTCCGCGGAAAATCCCAGGGAATGCAAGAACATTGTTTACCTGATTTGGAAAATCAGAACGTCCTGTTCCCACCACTTTTGCCCCTGCTTCTTTCGCTTCATCAGGCATAATTTCCGGAACCGGGTTTGCCATCGCAAAAATAATCGGATCAGTATTCATGGATGCAACCATTTCTTTCGTTAATGAACCCGCAGCGGAAACTCCGATGAATACATCGGCACCCTTAATTACATCCTTCAGGCTTCCTGCCAAGCTGTCGCGGTTCGTATACTTCGCCACTTCAGCCTTCACATTGTTCATGCCTTCAGGACGGCCTTCGTATATCGCACCTTTAGTGTCACACATGATGATGTCTCTTACACCATAGCTAAATAACAATTTTATAATGGCAATCCCTGCAGCTCCTGCACCATTAGCAACGACTTTAATCTCCGTCATTTTCTTGCCTGTCAGCTTTAAAGCATTGACAAGTCCTGCCACGGTTACAATAGCTGTCCCATGCTGGTCATCATGGAACACTGGAATATTCGCTTCCTTCTTTAGTCTTTCCTCAATGACAAAGCAATTTGGGGCGGCAATATCTTCAAGATTTACCCCACCAAAGGTAGGTTCTAAAAGCTTAACAGTCTCAACAATTTTGTCTACATCGGTGGTGTTTAAACAAATTGGAAAGGCATCAACGCCAGCAAAGCTCTTAAACAAGACCGCTTTACCCTCCATTACCGGCAGCGCTGCTTCAGGGCCAATATTGCCAAGTCCAAGTACGGCTGTTCCGTCAGAAACAACTGCAACCATATTCCCTTTCATTGTATAGTCGTAGACAGTTTCCGGTTTTTCATAAATATCCTTACAAGGTTCCGCTACACCTGGAGAATAGGCTAAGCTTAAATCCTGTGCATTTCTTACTGGCACCTTCGATTTCGACTCTAATTTCCCTTTATTAATTCGATGCATATGTAATGCTTCTTCTCTTAAAGTCAAGACTGTCACCCCGCAAATGAATAAAAAAATAAAATAAATTCCCCGTTTTAACATTGGTGGTCAGACCACACATGTCTCCTTACCACTATAACATATCTTCGAAAGTTGTAAAGATTTAATCTTTCAGGACTACATTATGACCACCCAATAAATCCTTTAAGGATTGGATGATTTCCGGATGGGGGTTAATATTTATTTCCGCGCCTAATCTTACAGTTTTCTTTGTGGTTTCATAATGCAGGACTACCGTTGCATTACCCTTATTTCTACTTAGAAGCTTGTTTAATTCTTGGAGAGTCCTTTCATTTTCCTTGTCTTGGGTGATTTTTAAATACAGCACAGGCTGTCTGTCTGCATGCGCATCCAGCCATTTCTCGATTTCTGTAACTTGTTGAATAATCAATTGCTGCTTTCCATCACGTTCTTCGACTTTCCCTTCAAGCAGGGCAAAGCATCCTTCCCCTAGGTATTGGGAAAATTTTCGGTATGCATCAGGAAAAACGACCGCCTCCATTTCACCGGTTGGATCACTTATAGTTAAAAAGGCCATTGATTCCCCTTTTTTCGTCCGGATTGATTTTTTGGATGTAATGTAGACTCCTGCTGCCGCCTTCCTGCCCTGGCTATTTAATTGAAATAAGGCTTGAGCACCTGCCCGTCTAAGCTTTTTTTCATAAATAGAGATTGGGTGATCAGAAAGATATAAACCAAGCGCCTCTTTTTCATAGGAAAGCTTTATTTGTTGGGTCATTTCATCAACCTGCACATATTTCGGTTTCGGAATCATTTCATCCTCGAACATATCAATTTGATTTGTGTCATCCATTTTAAATATTTGCGCATGCTCGATCGCAACATCCAGACTGGCCAAGAGCACGGCCCGGTCCTCCCCAAATTCATCAAAACTGCCGGAATGGACCAGATATTCAAGTGTTTTGCGATTGATTGCCTTTCCCGATACCCTGATACAAAAATCAAATAAATCGCTAAACTTCTTTCGTTTTCTCGCTTGAAAAATTTCCTTCAAAGCAGCCGCCCCGACCCCGCGGATGGCCCCCAGACTATAGCGGATTTTCCCTTTCTCCACTTGAAATAAATAAGTACTCAAATTAATGGAAGGAGACAGAATAGCGATTTCCTTTTGTTTTGCTTCTAAAATATACTGGCCGATTTTCGCCTCGTTTCCGATTGCGGAGGTAAGCAGGCCAGCCATAAAGTGAACCTGATAATTGGCTTTTAAAAAGGCGAGCTGATAGGCAATTAAGCTATAAGCCACCGCATGGCTGCGATTAAACCCATAATTGGCGAATCGGACAATCAAGTCATATATTTCATTCGCCAAAGCTTCGCTGTATCCCTTCTTCAGCGCGCCTTGGACAAAATGCTGACGCTCTTTATCCAACACTTCTTTTTGTTTCTTCCCGACCGCTCTTCTTAACAGATCTGCTTCACCAAGGGAAAATCCTGCCATGATGGAAGCAATCTGCATAATTTGTTCTTGATAGACAATGACCCCGTACGTATTCTCAAGGATTGCCTGAAGGTCAGGATGCGGATAATCAATTTTCTGCAGGCCATGCTTCCTGTCAATAAAAAGCGGGATATTATCCATCGGACCCGGCCTGTACAAAGCATTGACAGCGACAATATCCTCAAAACGAGTCGGCTTCAGGCGTGTTAACACCTTCCTCATTCCCTCTGATTCAAGCTGAAAAATACCTGTTGTTTCGCCTTGAGCTAATAGATTGAAGGTTTTTGCATCATCAAGCGGAATAGAGCCAATATCCAATCTCCTTCCTGTGTGGCGATAGATGGAAGATAGGATCGTTTCAATTAACGATAAATTTCTAAGCCCCAAGAAGTCCATTTTGAGCAGGCCCAGTTCCTCTAAGTATTCCATAGAAAACTGGGTTAAAAAAATCTCACCTGATCCTTGCTGAATCGGAATTAAGTCGATTAACGGCTTCTCACTGATGACAACACCTGCAGCATGCGTTGAGGTGTGACGGGGCAGCCCTTCCAGTTTCAGCGCTGTATTAAACAATCGGCTATTTAAAGGAGTCTCCTGGATGAATTTCCGTAAACCTTCCGATTCCTTATAGGCATCCTTTAAGGTTAGACCCGGGCGAGAAGGAATAAGCCTTGACATATAATCCAACTCTTTCGTATTTAGACCGAACACCCTGCCGACATCCCTTAAGGCCGCTTTCGCAGCAAGTGTACCGAATGTAGCAATTTGTGCAACATGCAGCTCTCCATATTTTTGTGCCACATATTCAATGACCTCATCCCGGCGATGGTCGGGAAAATCAATATCAATATCAGGCATGGAAATCCGTTCAGGATTTAAAAATCTCTCAAATAACAGATGATGCTCAAGCGGGTCAACATCGGTTATGTATAACACATAGGCGACCAGGGACCCAGCAGCAGATCCCCTGCCCGGTCCGGTTAAAATCCCCTTTTCCCGTGCGTATCTCATAAAATCCCAAACAATTAAAAAATAATTGCTGAACTGCATCCGCTTAATTACATTCAATTCATAGGCCAGGCGGTCCAAGTACTTCGTTGATGGTTCCTCCGAAATTCTTTCCTTTAAACCTTTTTGACAAAGTTTTTCAAGATACTCTTCGGCAGGCATGCCGTTTTCCGTTGGAAAGGAAGGCAGGTATGTTTTGTCTAAATTTATGTTTATATTACAACGTTCAGCAATCCTAAGCGTATTTTCCAGCGCCTCCGGGACATCCGCAAAGCACTCAGCCATTTCAGCGGAACTTTTTAAATAGAATTGGTCACTGCCCAGCTGCTGCCGATGGTCGTCCTGCAATTTGTCGCCATTCTTAATGGCTAACAGACATTCATGAGCAAACATATCTTCTTTTTCCAAATAATAGACTTGATTGGTGGCTGCGAGCGGGATATTCCATTCTTTTGAAAGCCGGAGAAGCGGTTCCCTAAGTGTTTTTTCCTGTTCAAGCTGATGGTCTTGAAGGGCAAGATAAAAATTGCCGCGGCCAAAAATACCGGAAAGTTCAAGAGCAAGATCTTTGGCCAAAGCCACTTCGTTTGTTAATAAAGCCTGCTCAATCTCGCCTTCTATTCCCGGTGTAATGGCAATGAGCCCCTTAGAATAAGCCTTGAGCCATTTGTGAGGAATTCCATTTTCAGCCTTTGTTTGCACGGCACTGGATATTTTTAATAGATTCTTATAGCCTGCGTCATTTTCCGCTAACAACACAAGTGGATACGTTTCTTCTTCCATCCGTTCACTTTCGATATCCACCGTCAGTCCGATAATTGGTTTTATTTGCTGTTTTTTGCAAAGCTTATAAAATTCAATCGTCCCGTACATAACATTCCGGTCGGTTAATGCCAGCGTTCGAAATCCTTTGTTTCGGGCATTCTCCACTAAATCGGATACAGACGCCGTGCTGGTCAATAAACTATACGCACTATATACATGAAGGTGAATAAAAGACATCCGGTCACACCTCTCATTCTACTTTTATCTTACTTCCATTATAAAACTTGATATGAAAAAAAGAAAATATGTTCTATTTTTCACTGCCAACTCATATTAAATTGCACTTGTCCATATAAATGTATAAAGATGATTTGGCTAGACAAAGGCGGTTGAAGGAATGAAAGAACTTGGTTTTTTTCCAGCTTTTATCGAAAGCTATTTTATTGCCTTGGGAGTTGTGCTGGGAGGTTCGCTTATTGGGGGGATTGCCTCCTTTATAACTGGACAGCCTCCATTAACAACAGTTTACCGATTATCATCCGCCCTTAGAATTTGGGCGATTGTAGCGGCGATAGGAGGAACTTTTGATGCGGTTTATACATTTGAACGCGGTTTTTTAAACGCCGATACGAAAGACCTATTTAAGCAATTTCTATTAATTCTTTCGGCCTTGGGCGGTGCCCAGACAGGTGCACTGATCATTAACTGGCTGACCCAGGAGCATATTTCGTCATGAGAATTCCGCCTTATTACCGCAGACCTTCGTGGCAGCGTTTTATTTCCGGAATGGCCGTTGGCGGTGCCATCAGCTGGTGCATATTTTTATATATTTATGGAGTTTTTCAAGAGGACAATGCAAAATTAATCAGAAAGCAGCAGAAGGATATAGCAGAGTTAAAAGACGACGTTAAAATTTGGCAGCAAGATTACGCTGAATTGAATAATAAAAATTTAGGAAAAATCACGATTGAAAAAATAAATATCCGAATAACCAACTGGGAGAAATACAAACTAGATCAATTCAGTGTTTTTCAAACAGAGGAAGCAGTCAGAGATGATATCAAAATAGTGCTGGCCAAAGATTTGGAAACAGTCGCTAAGAGCAAAGACATGCTGAAAAAAATCATCGAAAACAAACCATATGAATTAAACGAAAAGCGCTACCGGCTTAAGGTAAAGGAAATGGTTATCTATACGACACTGTCCATTCAATTGGAAATGGAATTTGCTGAATGAAAACTCGTCGATTGGCGAGTCCGATAGGACGAATACAGGGACGTAGTTGAATTCATGCGTTAGGAAATAATAAATTTGTGAAAATTTATTATTTCCTATTAACCGAATAAAGAAACGGCCGCTGCCAGGCCGTTTCTTTGTGTATTATTTACAAACCGCATGTAGTTCTCTAAGCACATTATCTACTTCATCCCAAGAATAGATGGAGGCACCTGCCGCTAACGGATGGCCTCCTCCGTTAAACTTCCTAGCGACCACATTGATGACCGGTCCCTTTGAACGCAGCCGCACCCTTATTTGGTCGCTTTCCTCAATGAAGAAAACCCATGCTTTAATCCCTTTTACATCGCCTAAGGTACTGACTAATAATGACGCTTCCGCAGGTCTTGCCTGGTATTCCTCAAGCAATTCCTTTGTCAGTCTCACTGCTGCAACTCCGTTTTCTTGCATTTCAAAGTTCTGCAATATGTACCCATTTAACTTAATAATATTTGGTTCTAGTTCATACATTCTGTCAAACAACTCTGTACGCGAGAAATTAAAGTGGATCAACTCTCCCGCATAGGCAAATGTCTTGTCCGTTGTACTCGGAAACAGAAATCTTCCGGTATCCCCGACAATGCCGCCGAATAACAGCCTTGCTGCTTCATCATTTATTTTTAGCCCTTTTTCTTTTCCATCTAAATAAAATTCATAAATCATTTCGCTGCAAGAACTAGCAGCCGTATCGACCCAGAGTAAATCGCCATACGGATCTTCATTTGGGTGATGATCGATTTTAATCAGCATATCCCCCTTAGTATAGCGCTTATCGTCAATCCTTTCTTGATTGGCTGTATCGCAGACGATCACCAGTGCGCCCTCATAAACTTCTTCTGCGATTTCATCCAACCTTCTCATAAAGTGAAGAGTCGGCTCCTCCTGCCCTACCGCATAAATATTCTTCTCCGGAAAAGACGCCTTTAAGATAGCTGCCAGTCCGCCCTGTGAACCATAGGCATCAGGATCAGGACGAACGTGGCGATGGATAATAATCGTGTCATATTGTTTGATTGTTTCCAGTATTTTCTCTTTCATATATTCTCCTTTTCAACCATCCTTTTATAAACATTGTAGCATTTCCCTTCAAATACAGGTAAAATATTAGGTGATTTTTAAAATTGGAGGAACATTAGATGCTAGGTTTGGTTTTTCTTATCGTTATTTTATTTGCTTTTTATTTATTTTATAAAACAAAATATATCCGGAGCAACCGTCCTGTTGAAAAGAAATGGCTTTCCGCTAAGTCCAATATTGCCCTCGGACTTTTTGTCCTTATGTTTGGGATTAATACCATCTTTCTTTCCACCTCAACTGCGTCTTATATCGTTGCAGCCATATTCATTATATATGGAGTCTTATTTAGTTGGGTAGGATTCAAAAAGTATAAGCATTACCATCGGTTTGCTATTGAAGAAGCTGAAATGCTTGAGGCAGAAAAATAATATAATTATAGCCGCTCCCTAAATACGAAGGAAGCGGCTGTTTGTCATGTTATCTGTCAATCAATTGGCACATCATCATTGCTTTTCCGACAAGAACGCCTTCATTAAATACTTCCACGTCTACCTTTCCAAACTTTCGACCTACTTCCAGCACTCTTGGATAGATTTCCAATGTACTTTCCATTTGAACGGGTTTAATAAAGTAAATTGTCATATTTTCGACGACAAGATCGCCTTTTTTATAGCTTCTCAGCACTCGGTTGGCGGCGTCGGAGACGATGGTCGTAAATACACCATAGGAAATGGTTCCAAGGTGATTTGTCATTTGCGGGGTCACTTCACAGGTAAATGCATCTTCCCCTTTATCTTTCCCCTGTAAAATTCCTATTTGATTGGTGACAATATCATCAAGAGTTACCCCCACCTGTGGCTGCCGCTGGTTCATTTGCAGTGCCTTCAGGACATCCTGCCTGCTGATCAGACCGTCTAGGTGATTGGAGTCGTCCGCTACAGGAAGTACCTCTATCCCTTCCCAGACCATCATATGCGCCGTTGAAGCAATACTTGTTTTACCGTTTACAGTCATAGGCTGCCTTGTCATTATTTTATCAATCGTTATATCCATATCCTGACCCAAAACATCTTTGCTTGTTACCATCCCCTGAATTCTCATGTTATGGTCAACAACAGGGTAGCGGCTATGTGTAGTTTGCTGGTTTAATTCATGCCACCTTGAAACCTTATCGGTTGATTTTAAATAATAAGTCTCCGATAAAGGTGTTAAGATATCTTCTACTAAAATTATTTCTTTTTTAATTAATTGGTCGTAAATCGCCCGATTTATCATCGTAGCGACAGTAAAAGTGTCGTAGCTTGAAGAGATTACCGGAAGCTCAAGTTCGTCTGCTAGTCGTTTAACTTGCTCCTCCGTGTCAAAGCCTCCGGTAACGAGTACGGCTGCTCCAGCTTTCAACGCAAGCTCATGGGCCTGTGTCCGATTTCCGACGATTAACAGATTTCCTGCCTCAGTGTAGCGCATCATCGCTTCCAATTTCATAGCACCGATCACAAATTTATTGAGCGTTTTATGCAGTCCCGTTCTTCCGCCCAATACTTGACCGTCGACAATGTTGACCACTTCCGCAAAGGTGAGTTTTTCAATATTTTCCTTTTTCTTCCGTTCAATCCGAATCGTGCCAACCCGTTCTATCGTACTGACATAGCCTTTATTCTCGGCTTCTTTAATGGCACGATAAGCAGTTCCTTCGCTGACACTCATTGCTTTGGCAATTTGCCTGACAGAGATTTTCTCCCCGATTGGCAGTCCATCAATATATTCTAAAATTTGTTCATGCTTTGTCGCCAAGACCTTCACCCTTTATAATCAAATTCCAATCTAACCGTATCCGAAAATGTCTCCAATTTCATTATAGAGTTAAAAAAGTCCTGATTCAATGCGGATTCTCTAAATAGAAATCCCGCTCCTTAATGAAAAGAGCGGGATTTCTTCTTTAATTGCCCCAATTGCTGCTTTAAGATTTGCCTTTTTGGTGTATAAAGAAGTGCGGTAAGATTTCCGGCAATGACCATTAGAGCAAATCCCAGCCAAGCGATTGAAAAGATTCCTTGCGTCCCCCCAGCAGTTACCGAAAGCCTAGGAACCGCAAAATACAGCATAAGTGCTGCCAGTAAAATACATAGTAAATATCTATTCTTTTTCATCTTCCTTCCTCCTTAACAGACTGCTTGTTTCATTTTTATGCTATAAGGAGGAAAAAAAGTAGTTAAATTTCGATTGCTTCACCCGGGTTTAACACTTTTCCATTTTTCTCTTCAAGTAATTCAATGAATCGATTAGGATCCTGCTTGATTGGCGGGAATGTATTGTAGTGAATTGGCACCACTGTTTTTGCCTGCAATAGCTTAGCCGCATAGGCAGCATCCTCGGGTCCCATTGTAAAATTATCGCCAATCGGCAGGAAGGCAACATCAATCGGATGACGTTCGCCAATCAACTTCATGTCGGAAAACAATCCGGTATCGCCTGCATGGTAAATGGTTTTTCCTTCACTGCTAAATAAAACTCCTGTCGGCATGCCGCAATAAATGATTTCATTGTTGTGTGTTGCGTAGCCTGAACCATGAAAGGCCTGGGTCAGTTTAACTGTTCCAAAATCAAAATGATACGCACCGCCGATATTCATTCCATGTGTTTCAACGCCCTGCCAGCTAAGATATGTAGTCAGGTCGGCATTAGCAACAACAAGTGACCCGCATCTTTTGGCGATAGCCACAGTATCACCGACATGGTCATTATGTCCATGCGTTAAAATAATCACATCTGCATGCACTTCCTCGGCCTTTAAATCTGTTAAGCTATTTCCTGTAATAAACGGATCAATTAAAATCGTTTTTCCATTCGTGTTAATTTGGACGACAGAATGGCCGTGATAAGAAATTTTCATTTCCATTACCCCTTTCAAAATTATATTAACTACTTCCATAAAAGTTTAGGAAATCCTTCCACAATATACCCATATCTTTTCTGATTTAGCACATCATAAGTTCAGATTGTTTACAATTAATTTTTCAATTGTTACTCTCAAATAGAAAATGATTTTTTAAGGGAGGCACTATTAATGAATCAACGAATTGAAAAGCTGCAAATCTGGATGAAGGAAAATGATATTCAAGTAAGCTTTGTTACTTCATCGGAAAATGTATTTTACTTAAGCGGCTACTATACAGACCCGCATGAACGATTGCTTGCTCTTGCTGTCTTTCAAGAAGAAGAGCCGTTTTTGGTTTGTCCGGAAATGGAGATTTACAATGCAAAAAATGCCGGCTGGCAGCATGAAATCATTGGCTTTAACGACATTGTCAATCCATGGGATATGATTGTAAATGCGATTAAGAAGCGCGGAATTGCTGTTGGAAAGGCAGCAATCGAAAAAGAACACATGAATGTGGAACGCTATGAACAGCTTTCGGAATTATTCCCAAATGCAGCGTTCATTTCTGCCGAAGAAAAATTAAGACTTCTCCGCATGATTAAGGATGCAAAAGAATTAAAAGCGATTGAAGAGGCGTGCGCCCTTGCAGATTACGCAGTTCAGTTTGGCGCCAGTGAAATTAAAGAAGGGAAAACCGAGCTTGATGTTCTTAACGCCCTTGAATACGCACTAAAGCAAAAAGGCGTAAAAGAAATGTCGTTTTCAACTATGGTGTTAACTGGTGCGAACGCCGCCTCTCCACACGGCAATCCAGGCATGACCAAAATTAAAAAAGGCGATTTCATCTTATTTGATTTGGGCGTTGTCGTCGACCGCTATTGTTCTGATATTACAAGAACAGTTGCTTACGGGGATATTAACGATAAGCAAAAGGAAATCTATGATACGGTATTAAAAGCGCAGTTAGCCGCATTAGAGGCAAGCAGGCGTGGTGTAACAGCAGCGGAAGTTGATTTGACTGCCCGAAGAATCATCGCAGATGCAGGCTATGGAGAATATTTTCCACATCGGCTTGGCCATGGACTGGGAATTAGCATCCATGAATATCCTTCCATAAAGGAAACAAACAAGCTTGTTCTTCAAGAAGGGATGGTATACACTATTGAACCGGGCATCTACGTTCCTGGTATTGCGGGCGTACGCATTGAAGATGATGTGTATATTACAGCCGATGGAGCGAGAGCATTAACAAAATTTCCGAAAGAGTTACAAATAATAAATTAACCAGTTTGGATTTTTTTAACATTGAACTGTAGAATGATTTGATGTAACATACAAATACAGGCTGCGTTGTACGTAACAATAATAAAGTTTTAACCTTTAAGCTGTTATAGGGAGTTTAAACATCGAAGCTGGAATGACAAGCCTCTGTCTATATGACGTGGAGGACACGCAGAAAAGCTTCTGAAAACACCCACTTTGAGGAGTGGTGGTTTAAAACTTTCTTATATGAGGTACGGCAAATGCGGCTTTTTAATTTGGGTCTTTCTCACCAGCTTCCATATGAAGCTGGTTTTTACTTTTCAATACAAAAGGGAGAACGCGCTTTGGCGCCCTCCCTTTTTTCATGTTCCTTACTGGCCAAGTAAGCCTTTTGCTTCTTTGTATTCCAGCCCTTGAGCCTCGGCAACCGCCTTATAGGTTACATATCCGTCTAGTGTATTGATACCTTTTAATAATGCTTCATTTTCTAAACTGGCCTGTCGGTAGCCTTTATTGGCAATCTGAACGGCATAAGGAACGGTTACATTTGTTAAAGCAATGGTCGAAGTTCTCGGAACAGCTCCCGGCATGTTGGCAACAGCATAATGGACAACACCATGTTTAATATAAGTCGGATTATCGTGGGTGGTGATTTTGTCGGTTGTTTCAAAAATTCCGCCTTGGTCGATCGCGATGTCCACCACGACACTCCCTGATTTCATTGTCTTAATCATTTCTTCCGTTACTAGCCTCGGGGCTCTCGCACCGGGTATTAATACCGCCCCAATTACTAAATCTGATTCCTTTACTGCTTCAGCAATATTATAAGGGTTTGACATTAACGTTGTGACTTCTGAGCCAAAAATATCATCTAATTGGCGAAGGCGGTCTGGATTCAAATCAATGATTGTCACTTTTGCTCCCAAACCAATCGCCATTTTGGCTGCATTTGTCCCCGCAACACCACCGCCAATAATTGTCACCGTTCCTCTTTGGACACCAGGTACACCCGACAGAAGGATTCCCTTGCCGCCATAAACCTTTTCTAAAAATTGCGCACCAACTTGGGCCGCCATTCTTCCTGCAACCTCACTCATTGGTGTTAACAATGGAAGGCTTCCGTTTGCCAGCTGGACCGTTTCATATGCGATACCAACCACTTTGTTTTCGATTAAAGCCTTTGTTAAATCGGGTTCAGGCGCTAGATGCAAATATGTAAACAGGATCAGACCTTCCCGAAAATATTTATATTCACTTGGAATCGGTTCTTTCACCTTCATAACCAAATCCATTGACCAAGCTTTGTCTGCAGATTCAGTTAATTTAGCCCCAGCCGCCAAATAATCATCATCGGTGAATCCAGACCCCAGTCCGGCTCCTTTTTCAATGTAAACCTCATGGCCGTAGTTTACCAAATTGCTTACTCCTGCTGGAGTCATGGCCACACGATTTTCATTGTTTTTCACTTCTTTAGGTACTCCAATTAGCATTTTCCATACCTCCCAATCTATTTGTTAAAGATGCCCTGCCATATTAGGCAAGGCATTCATATTTTAATAGTAATAGCCAGATGGATATCCATAGTATGGGTATCCATAACCGTATCCATACAGTGATAACAAGGCTCCTGGGGCCACCCCCGTCAAGAACGGGGCACCAAAGCCGAAACCGTAAGGGCGTCCAACTCCAAAACCGCCATATGGCCAAAGCTACCATGGTGAAATCCTCCGTGCTCAAAGCCAAGGTGAATCCTCGGGTCACTTGGGTCTGTTATATGATGGTTTATATCTACTATGGTATGATTGGGCATAATATTCATGACGTGATACGCTGCTTCTCTCCCCATTTTTTAAATTTCTTTCTCATAATTCACTAAAGAATATGCGTACGCGGTGGTAAATTCTTGGGTAAATGCCCTTTCCGGAAGAATTTCATAGACTAATGTACATTAATAAGGGCTGCCTAAAACTTTCATTAGCCTTTTATTTTAGTTATTTTCTTTAACAATTCACTGTGTTAATTTGTTATATGACTATTAATATAAAGGCTAATAGACAGGTCTGTTGATTTGCGCTCCAGGGGCTCGCTTTCCGCGGGCGTTGCGGGGAGCCTCCTCGGCGCTGAAGCGCCTGCGGGGTCTCTCCTGCACCGTACTCCCGCAGGAGTCTCGCCCCTTCCGCTCCAATCAACAGGTGTATTGAATAAAAACTTCAACTCACAAGATTAAGCAGCTATTTTCTTGCCCGAAGAACAATGAAGGACAAATCGAAGGAACCCAAGCAGGAAATCTCCCTCATAAGGCCGATGAAGGACAAAATCGAAGGTATTCAAACAGGAAATGTCCCTCATAAAGCCTATGAAGGACAAAATTGAATGTACCAAAGAATGAAATGTCCCTCATAAGGCTGATGAAGGACAAAATCGAAGGTATTCAAACAGGAAATGTACCTCATAAAGCCTATGAAGGACAAAATTGAATGTACCAAAGAATGAAATGTCCCTCATAAGGCTGATGAAGGACAAAATCGAAGGTATTCAAGCAGGAAATGTCCCTCATAAAGCCTATGAAGGACAAAATCGAAGGAACCCATGAAGGAAATGTCCCTCATAAGACCGATGAAGGACAAAATCGAAGCACCAATGAAGGTAATGTCCTTCATAAAGGTTACACATTTAGCAAGGTTCAAAAAAGTGCGTGATCAATTTAAAAGCAGCCACTAACTATTCCTCAACTGCTGAAAAATCTCCATTTGTTGCTATTGCCGTTCCTTCGCCAATAAAACCGCTGTTATAAGAATTCATAATTTGTTCACTTACCTCAATTGCCCCATTTTCATCAAACTCAAATGAAAATTGCTTATTCGGATCAAATTTAGTCATTTACCCCACCCCTTTTTATGTTAGTTACTTCATTATTGTTCGAAAAATTGCAACAGTTATTCGTTGTTAAATATTGTATAATCAAGGTGAGGAGATGATAATCATGGGACTTAAATATCAACATATTTTAGTAGCGATAGACGGGTCGAAGGAAGCAGATTGGGCTTTTAAAAAGGGAATTGAAGTCGCAAAAAGGAACAATTCCAGCCTTCTATTAGTTCATGTCATTGATACTAGATCATTTGCCTTAATTGAAGCCTATGACACGGTTGTTGGAGAAAGAGCAGAGAAACTAGCCAAGGATATGCTCGAAAACTACCAAAAACAGGCAGAGGATGCAGGTCTCTCTAATGTTCAGTATGAAATTGATTTCGGTTCTCCTAAAGTAAGAATTCCTAGGGATTTGGCTATGAAGCATAATGTAGATTTAATTATTTGCGGTGCAACTGGAATGAATTTGGTGGAAAGATTCTTTATTGGCAGCGTTTCTGAACATATTACCCGTTACGCGCCATGTGATGTTCTCATCGTCCGTACCTCAAAAGATATAGAATAAAGACATACTGCACGAAGCTAGATAGGCTTCGTGCTTAATTTTGAACTTTTTTGCGTGAATGCACCATAGATGTATAGTAAAATAAAATCAACCTATAATTGATTTTTGGAGGCTTCTATGAAAGAGGACTTTACATTCGACTCACGTCTTGGCATTTATATACCTGATTTACGAGCGGATTGGGATCAGTACAGCAAAGCAAATCAAGAAGCTATTCTCTATCATTGGGAACGGGTACGAGGTTCGATTCCCGACCGAATCGCGGACCTGGAACAGGAAATCAATCATAAGCAAGCACAGCTTGCAGATGAAAATGACTTCCCCCGCTCTTGTCAATTAAACACGGAGATTTCCGAACTGGCTTCCATCATCAATGATTTATGGCTTTGGTACCGGGCAGACCAAAGAGTTTCTGGAAAAGTTCATCACTAAAAAGATAAGGGCCATAACCTCACTGCTACGTAGTATTAAAGCAGGGCTGGGTAATGGCCCCTTATCATTTCTATAAATCTTTTTTAATTTCTTTTACGACATGGCCGATTTCGGGCAAGATCAGTTTGTTCATAGCGAGTTTTACAGCGCCGGAGGAGCCTGGTGTTGAGAAAACAGCTTTATTTTTAATAACGCCTGCAACTGCCCTTGAAAGTATGGCCGCAGAACCAATATCTTCTTGATAGCTCAGGATGCGAAAGATTTCACCGAATCCGGTCATTTCCTTTTCCAGCAGACTTTGAACCGTTTCAATTGTTACATCTCGTTTGGCAATACCTGTTCCGCCATTTGTCAGGATCACATCAATATCACTACGCTCACAGCCTTTCAGTATTTCCGCCTGAATGGGCAGAGCCTCGTCCTTTACAATACAGTATTCAACAACCTTGTGCCCTGCTTCTTCTAGCAAATCCCTCATCAATCTGCCGCTTTTATCCGTCTCTTTGTCCCGTGTATCACTAACTGTAATTACTTTGCAATTCACTTGAACCTGGGCAGATTTTCTATGTTCATGAATACTCATTCGCCAAACTCCTCTTTTTCTTTTAAATAACGAAGCTGATAGTATTTCTGAGCCAATTCCGTCACCTTTCTCGTCAGTTGATAATTGGCACCTGCTCCAATTGCCATACTGATAAGCGGAACCCCTTGAACAAGTTTTTTTCTGAATAATGTAATGACCACCGCTTTAAACAGCTGCTGAAGTGGCTGCTCAAGCCAGGTGATATCTGTTATCTCTTCTGTTCCTTCATAAAAATAAGGATTTTCATTCTGCTCCAATTCGGTCATTAAAGAGCCCCAGGCATCTTTTTTCATACTTGGCGGCAGCGTCGCTGTATGAAATACCTTTAAAGAAGTCATCAATTCATAGGGAGTGTTTACTTCAAAACCATAGGACATGGCAATTAATTGAACGACTCTTAAATTAATTACTGCAATGGCCGGAATATCCGTCCCAAGCAAAAGTTTCCCGCCGGTTCCTGCCAAACCACCCTGGATAAACGAATATAGACGATGCTTGGCAATTTGCTGTTCAGCTATGTATTGCAATTGATCGAAATCCAATTGCCTTAGGTTTTCTATTTTTTCTGCATTCTTGTTAAAAATCCTCGCGGTGGTGATGATTCTATCCTTTGCATCCATTTGAAGCTGGGAGCCTTGGATAATTCCGTGCAAATGAAACAGCCAGCTGTCAAGACCCGAAAAAAACTGCCTTTGAAGATTCTCTGGCAACATGGAGAAGGACCGGTCCAAATATTTTTCATAGGTTAGTTGAAAGTCGTTTGCTTCATAGCTTAATAAGTTTCTTTCCCAATGCCGGATTTCGGCTAATTTTTTTCTTTCCTGGTCTGTTAATGGCATGCTTCCATCCCACCCTTTGAAAACCTTTTTATTCAGTATATCATATTAAAATTTAATGATAAAAAGGCAAAAGCCGCATTATTTTAGCCTTTGCCTTTTTATTAATTAATGAGATGCCGCTAAGCGCTGCACGTCCCTAGCTATCATAACTTCTTCGTTAGTTGGGATGACCAATACTTTAACAGGTGAATGCGGATAGTTGATAAACGCTTCTTTGCCTCTTACCTTGTTGAGAGCAGGGTCCCAGTAAACTCCCATAAACTCCAGACCTTTTAAAACATTTTCACGAATCACATCGCTATTTTCTCCGATACCTGCTGTAAAAATAATCGCATCTACACCGTACATACGGGCCGCATAGGAGCCTAGGTATTTATGAATTCGATTTGAAAACACGTTCAACGCAAGCTTCGCTCGTTCATTTCCTTGCTTTGCCTCGATTTCTATATCGCGGAGGTCACTTGAAAAACCGGACACGGCCAGCATCCCACTCTTTTTATTTAAAACATCCAATACTTCTTCAGCCGTTTTCCCTGTTTTCTCCATGATATATGGAATAAGAGCAGGGTCAATATTTCCTGAGCGGGTCCCCATCGTAACACCGGCAAGCGGTGTAAAGCCCATGGAGGTATCAATCGACTTACCTCCTTGAATGGCCGTAATACTTGCCCCATTCCCCAAGTGGCAGGAAATTAACCGCAGCTGTTCAATCGGACGGCCTAATAATTCAGCAGCCCGCTGTGAAACATATTTATGGCTGGTTCCATGGAATCCGTACTTACGAATGCCATATTTTTTGTAATATTCATATGGAAGACTATAAAGGTAAGAGCTCGCAGGCATAGTTTGGTGAAATGCGGTATCAAACACCGCCACTGCCGGAACATTTGGAAGCGCCTGTTTGAATGCCTTAATTCCGGTAACATTCGCCGGATTGTGTAATGGGGCTAGCTCCGATAATGCTTCTATTTTATTTAATACCTCATCCGTAATGATAACAGAATCGTTAAATTCTTCTCCTCCATGGACGACGCGGTGGCCAACTCCGTCGATTTCGTTTAAGGATTGGATAATACCAAGTGATGTCAGTTTATCTAGCAGCATTTTAACTGCTACTTCATGATTTGGGATATCAAGTGTTTCTTGAATTTTTTCACCGTTAGCAGTGATATTGAAAATCGAATCATTCAATCCGATTCTTTCAATTAACCCTTTTGTAATGACTTCCTCTTCCGGCATTTCAAATAATTGAAATTTTAAAGAGGAACTACCTGCATTAATTGCGATTATTTTTGCCATTTGCTAAACGCTCCTTTTTTAAACCGAACTATAGACATATACCCACTTTTATTTTGTGCAAACCGTTCTTGTTTATCTCCCTCAACTTCACATTTAAACACTGAAGAACATACATTTCAAGGTCAATTTAAAGTGGCAGCGTTTTCGGCAAATAATAATTAAATTCCCATTTTTCTTAAAATAGAAAAAAGGTTATTTTAACATCACCCCAGGCTGTCGAACAACTTTTGATAGCCTTTTATTCACTAGTTTTAGGCTTTCAACAAGTCTGTTGATTTAGCGCTCCAGGCACTTCGCTTTCCGCGGGCGTGCCGCGGAGCCTCCTCGTCGCTTCACTCCTGCGGGGTCTCCCCTGCCCCGTACTCCCGCAGGAGTCTTCGTGCCTTCCGCGCCAATCAACAGGTGTTTCCAATAAAGACCATTACCCACAATAATTAATTAAAAATAAGTGATGAATTAAATGTTTAAGCCAAAAGAGTCTAGCCGAGTAAATAATTAATTTTTTCTATTGAAGATTAGTTCCAGATGTCCACCTTCACAACACACCTAGCAGGTTTAGAAAAGTGTGTTGCAATACATTAGGTTGTTTGCCTCCCTGTTGATTGGAGCGGAGGGCACTCGACTCCTGCGGGATATAGAGGTCACTGGAGACCCCACAGGCGCTATTGCGCCGAGGAGGCTCCAGGAACTCCCCGCGGAAAGCGAGTGCCCGGAGCGGAAATCAACAGGCCCCCATGCAGAAATAATCAATTAATTTAAAAAGCCGTAATTTAGATTTAGACAAAATAAAAAAATGCCGAGAAAAATACCCTTTCTCGACAATCTGAGGTGACTTTTAACATCACCCTTTGTTTTCCTGGAACCATTTTTCGATATTCACTAAAATTTTATCCATTTCCTGACGATTGGATAGACTTGGAAGATTGACAAGCAACGCCTGTTTTGGCGGCTTTACCTCCTCACCTTTTTTCTGCACAACCAAAATGCTTTTTGCGTCATTTTTATCACGGAACATGCTGTTTGGCAGCTGCATTAGCCCTTGAATGATTACCTCTTCCTTTAAAAACTCATGGAGTTGTCCAGCTTGGGGGCTCTCAAAAAGCCCATTAGGGATGAGGAAGAATAAATAGCCCCCCGGTTTCGTATGGCGGACGCTTTGCTCAATAAACAAATGATGCGAATAGGAATGACCCTCTTTCGCTTTTAGCTGGTAATCTGCTGCTCGAATATCATTTGGATAAAATCCAATCGGCAAATCCGCCACTACTGCATCAACTGATTCAATAAATAATGGTTCAAGGCTATCCTGATTAAAGAACTGGACCGGATGTTCTTGTAAATTTGCATTTACATAAGCAAGCTTTATTAAAAGATCATCAATCTCTACCCCAACAGCCGCAATTTCTTTATGAACATGGTTTAGTATCGTCATTAATAAATTCCCGGTACCAACTGCAGGGTCAAGCAAACGGAAGGATGGTATCTTAATAAAACGCTCAACCAAATACGCAATGAGCATCCCAACGGAATCAGGAGTCATTTGATGGTTGGGCTGAACATTTTCTTTCATGCCTTTCAGAATAACCAGCTGAAATGCCTTACGAATATCCTCATTTGAGTATTTCTCCAAATCTATCTCTTCATATTGCTTTTTCAGTCTTTTTAGCGTTAATTCACTTAGTTCTTCCTGAAGGATAGAGGCTTGGAAAAGATTCTCGCCGGTCTCCGCTAAAGCTTCCAAAAAAGAACAATCTAATTCTTCCTGTAAGACTAAAGCTGTTTCATTAAACATTGTAAACAATTTTTCAGTTGAAGAAATATTCATATTACACCTCACTATAAATGTAAACTTGCCGACTGGCGAGTCCGATAGGACGAAGACAGAGGCGTAGTTGAATTTATACTTTCCTATTAGCTAAAAAGGCCCCGCCGCGGCGGAGGCCTTCATTTAATTACTGTCCAGCTCCAGCGCCTAGGTGCTCGGGGTCATAAGCCAATCGGTCAAGAAGGCTAAAAAACAGCCTTCTCGCCGCTCGTCTTATGCCTGTCGCCCCTGTACACTAAGGAAAGCTCCTTCGAATAATCCTCGCAGGAACAAGCTGTGCTTGTTCCGAAGGCGCTTCCGCTTTTCTTATTACTTAGCGCTTTTTGCTGCTTCAAGAGCCGCTTCGTAATTTGGATGATTCGTAGCTTCGCTTACATACTCAACATATGTTACAGTATCGCTTGAATCAACTACAAATACAGCACGAGTTAATAATCTTAAGCCTTCAATTGCTACTCCGTAAGCTTCTCCAAAAGAAAGGTCACGGTGGTCAGATAAGGTTTGGACATTTTCGATGCCAGCTGCTGCACACCAGCGTTTTTGAGCAAATGGAAGGTCCACGCTTACAGTTAAAATTTTAACATTACCTAAACTGTTTGCTTCTTCGTTAAAGCGGCGTGTTTCTGCATCACAAACCCCAGTATCCAATGATGGAACGGAAGTGATTAAACGAACCTGCCCCTTGGTGTTGTCTAAAGTAACTTCTGATAAGTCATTGGCAAGTACTGTGAAATTAGGAGCTTTGTCTCCTACTTTTACCTCATTGCCTAATAGAGTAACCGGATTTCCCTTAAATGTAACATTTGCCATCTTTACATCCTCCTTTGTCTGTTCAAGTAAATCAGGCAATAAAACCTGCTCACTTTGAATATGTACAGAGTAAATATATCCTTTCAATACTATTTTTGCAATTATTAAGACTTTTAGAAAGAACACATTGGTAGAGCCTCCATCATGAAAAAAGTTAACCTTCCTAAAGTGGTTTGGAAGATTAACCTTTCAACTTATATATCAAAATCATGCTTTGCCTGGTTATTTTGATATTGCGGGCTGCTCTGCTGTTTTGCCTCATCCTTTTTCGCGAACATCTGCTGAATCTTGTCAACTGCCTGAGGCGCAAGCTCAAGGATTTTCTCATATAAGTGTGTGCTTTCGTCTAAATGAAGCATCTTAACCCCTTGTGAATTGACAATTAAAAAGGCAATTGGGGTAATCGATACACCGGCACCACTACCACCGCCAAATGGAAGCTTCAGCCCGCCCTGGCTTTGGCCCCCTTGACCGCCTTGTCCTTGGCCTTGTGATGTATCCATTTTGAACTCGCTGCCTCCCGCTGCAAATCCAAAGCCTACCCTGGAAACAGTCAGGATGACACTTCCATCCGGAGTTTCCACAGGATCTCCGATGATGGTGTTCACATCAATCATTTCCTTTAAGCTTTCCATCGCTGTCGTCATTAAACCTTGAATTGGATGATCAGACATAGCTGTCTCCTCCTCTTTCAAATTGATTTGGTTCTATCATTTGAAAAATTAGATTTATTTTTGAAAGGCGGTTTTCCCCCCTTCCAAAATTTAATCAGTTTTAATCCTGCTAAAATAGCATACCCGATTCGAAACTGAAAAATACATTGAAAATAAGTTTGGACTACGCTTCCTTGAAATTGAGGAGTTATGCTTAATTTTGGCGATGTTTTGAGTTTTAAATATTGACTGAGAACCCCGATAACCGATCCTTTCAATGTCCAAAGAGCTCCTGTCAAAATGGCTGTATGTGCTGCATCACCTATACCAATCATAGTCTGCCATTCAAATTCTTTAATACTTATTTTTTGTAAAAATTTCCTGATGATAATTTGAAGTCCCTTTACGTTTTTTAAGAGATCCTGGGTACGTTTCCAGTAGGACTTCACGTCTTTATTTGTAATTTGGGTCACCTTCGGTTTGGAACTTTCGGCATTTCCTGTTTCGGTGCTGCTTTTAACAACAATGCTCGGGGAATCTTCATCTACCTTGATTAATGGGATGCTTTTCTTATACCTAATAAGCCCAAACCAAATCCTAAACTCTACCTTTAAGTCATCATTATCATTGTGATGGAAATAAGTCAGCAGAATCGTCAGTTTAGTGAAAAGGATGAGAATAAATAAGAGAAAAAGAATTATCAGGGATGCCAACAGCCAGATCAACGTTTTCACAACCTTTCAACCTGCTATTATTTCCCATAGGAGAAAAAATAAACCTGCCGAATTGATTCGGCAGGCTGTATTATGATTCAGTATGAATAACGGTCGTATCAGTAAAAAGGTCGTGCAAACCTTGTTTTTTAGGTAAAAAGGCGACGGTTATATAGCCGATAAAGATCGTAGCAGAAATAAAGCGGCCAATCCATTCCCTAAACAAAACCGTCCCCCATGTAAGCTTTTCCTGATCAAGGTTTATGACTTTCAGTCCAAATACCATTTTTCCGAGCGTTTGGTTAAAAAACTTGGTCATCAATACAAAATATAAATAAAAGATCACTGCTGATGAGATAGAAACAGGTGAAAACATATTAAATTCAGATAAAGATATATCCAATAAGCGGAAAAGAGGATTAATTAATATTCGTTCTATACTGCCTACAACTATCAAGTCGAGCAGAAATGCCCAAAAGCGCATCCAAAAACCGGCGTATCGAACAGGCCTTACTTCATTCGTGTCCATCTGCTTTCCCCCTATTCCGCATACAGATACATGAGACGCGGTGAATTTGGTTTGGAAAGGATTTTCATCAAACCGGCCATTTCCGCACTGTCGCCTAGCCATTTTTGTGCTTGAAATTGAAACATGGAGGCAAAGCCAAGGTCATCCGTATAACGGACTACTTTTGCACCTTTTAGCTTTTCATTTTTCTTCATTTCCGAAATAACATCATCTAGGTATCCAAACCCATCAATCAGTTTCAATTCCTTTGCCTGATGTCCGTCGTAAACACGGCCATCAGCAATCTGTTTAACCTGGTCGATAGTCATCCCCCTGCCATCTGAAATGACTTTAACAAATCCGTCATAAGAGTTATCAATCATCTTTTGTAGGATTTGCCGCTCTTCCTCGGTCATTTCTCTTGTCGGACTCATAATATCCTTATACTTACCGCTCTTTATCGTGACAAAATCAACTCCGTATTTATCTGCTAACCCCTTATAATTGATTCCTTCCATGATTACCCCGAGGCTCCCTGTCAAAGTCTCGGGACTGGCATAGATTTTCTTAGCAGCGGTTGAAATATAATAGCCTCCCGAAGCGGCCATGGACCCCATTGAAATATAAACCGGCTTTTTCGTTTCTTTCTGAATTTCCTTCAGCTTATCGTGAATTTCCGCACTTTCAACGACGCCGCCACCTGGGGAGTTGACCCTGATAATGACCCCCTTCACGGAATCATCCTCTTTAATATGGTTCAGTTTTTTCATAAAGCCCTGATGATTATAGCCTGAGCTTTGCAAGAGCGAGCCCGTTTCTCCTGTATCCTGAATGACCCCATCCACATCGAGGATGACTATTTTCTTTAATTCGCTTCCAGCATCCACAACTTCTTCCGTAAAGGGTTCTTCCCCTGCGGCCATCAATTCACTAAAATCTGTTTTGATACCTTTAAAAGCAAATGCTGACAAAAAGTTAATTAGAATTGAAAAAATAAATAATGCCGCCGCAATTCCAAGTGCGGCCCAGCGCTTACCACTCATATGTATCCCCCTTTTTAACGATTTTGTTAAATTTCCCTAGCTGTTCTCATATTGTTTCAAAAAAATGCTAAACTAATTTGAGATTACTATTATTTTATCAAAATTTGGATTTTAACAGGGCTAATATGTTTTAATTTTTTCCAGGAGGACCGATATATGCCAGAAAGGCAAATGATTTATTATGATTATAAACACGATAACGATACCCTCATTAAAGCCGCCCCTCTTTTTGAGGCCACTGAGCGCTATGGATTTACGATTGTCAATGATTATCGTAAAGCAAATATTATTGCCAGTATCGGGGATGACGGAGCTTTTCTTCAGGCCGTCAGAAAAACCGGCTTTCGTGAAGATTGCCTATATATGGGGATATCCACAAAAAACAATTTAAATATGTATTGTGATTTTCGTATTGGCGAAGCCTCTAACATGATTAATGCCATGCTGAAAGAACAGTTGGAGGTCCGCCGGTACCCGCTTATCGACGTTTCTGTAGATGGGCAAGGAACTTTTACGTGTCTCAACGAATTCAGCATCCGCTCGTCAATTATTAAAACTCTTGTCATTGATGTTTTTGTGGATGATGTGCATTTTGAAACCTTCCGTGGGGATGGGCTGATTGTTGCGACACCAACGGGAAGCACTGCCTACAATAAATCAGTGCGGGGGGCGGTCGTTGATCCGCTTCTCTCCTGCATGCAGGTAAGCGAGGTTGCTTCAATTAACAACAACAATTACCGAACACTTGGCGCATCGTTTATTTTGAGCGCAGAAAGGGCTCTTACACTTAAAGTTGTTTCAGAGGAAAATGATTACCCGACAATGGGGATGGATAATGAAGCACTTAGCATTCGCCATGTTGATAAAATCAAAATTCAGTTAAGTAATAAAAAATTAAAAACGCTGAAATTAAAGGATAACTCCTTCTTTGAAAAGGTAAAGAGAACCTTCTTATAAAAAAGAGCGGCTGACTAAGTCAGGCGTTCAGGCTGTCGTGTAACTATCTACAGCCTTTTATTTTACTTATTTTCCTTAACGATTTACCCCGTTAATTTGTTATAAATTAATTAATTTAAGGCTTTTCAACAAGTCTGTTGATTGGCGCTCCAGGCACTTCGCTTTCCGCGGGCGTGCCGGGGAGCCTCCTCGACGCTTCGCTCCTGCGGGGTCTCCCCTGCCCCGTACTCCCGCAGGAGTCTTCGTGCCTTCCGCGCTAATCAACAGGTGTATTCAATTAAATCCTTCAACTCCAATAAAATAAGTGGTGAATTTATATTTAAGCCAAAAGAGTATATCCAAAGTGAATATGAATTTGTTTCTGGTTTCAAATGACCACCTTATTAACATAGGCTTCGCAATTGCCGATTTCGGGGATTAAATAATTTAAGAGAACAGGCTCTTCTTACTGAAGCCTGCCAGCATATGAAAAAGATTGCAACTCACTTATCAAGGATGGAAAATGTGTGTTGCAATACTTAGGTTGAATTGCCTCCCTGTTGATTGGAGCGGAGGGTACTCGACTCCTGCGGGAAATAGAGGTCACTGGAGACCCCGCAGGCGCCAAAGCGCCGAGGAGGCTCCAGGAGCTCCCCGCGGAAAGCGAGTGCCCGGAGCGGAAATCAACAGGCCCAGTTAGCAGGGATAAACAATAAAAGTTGGTAATTTAGGTTTGGACAAAAAAAATTGCCGAGAAAAATACCCTTTCTCGACAAGCTGAGCGTCTGACTAAAGTCAGGCGCTCTCATCTATTATATTGCTCTTTTTTCTTTTCTCCATTTAAACTGTTTTCCGGGCAATAGCTTTGTTTTGGATAGAGAGTAGATGGTTAATGCTGACCAAATGAAGATGAAGGATAACAATTGCACTTTTGAAAAATGTTCATGATATACAAATATCCCTAATAGTAAAGTTAAAGTCGGGGAGATATATTGTAAAAAACCAAGTAATGATAATGGAATTTTTTGCGCTCCCTTTGCAAAATATAAAAGAGGAACCGCTGTTGCGACACCTGCCCCTATTAAGAGCAAATCCGTGCCAATTCCTTTATGCAAAAACGCCATGGACCCGTTGATAAACAAATATCCTATATAAATAACTGCAAGCGGAGTTACTACCAGCGTCTCTAAAGTCAATCCAACGGATGATTCAACGTTAACAAGCTTTTTTACAAGCCCGTATAATCCAAACGTCAGCGCCAAAACAATGGCAACCCACGGGAATGTGCCATGGGAAATGCTGATGATTAATACGCCAATGGCTGCCAGCCCAAATGATATATATTGATAAAATGATAGCTTTTCCTTCAGGACAATCATTCCCAATAAAATACTAACTAGTGGGTTTATATAATATCCAAGGCTTGTTTCAATCATATGGCCATTATTGACCGCCCAAATGTAAGTAAACCAGTTTACGCTTATTAACAAGGAAGCTGCAATTAAAGCATACATTTGCTTTTTCCTTTTTGCAAATCCCCTTAATGTCTCAGTAAACAGCCCAATTTTCCTAGTAAAAATAAGAATAACAAGCATAAAAACAAACGACCAAACAACACGGCTGGCCAGTATTTCTTCCGCTTGCACGTCCCCTAAAAGTTTCCAATATATTGGCAGCAATCCCCAAAGCAAATAGGAAACAGCGGCATAGATAACCCCTTGCTGCGTTTCATTCTTATTCATTAATTCCGCATCCCCAATTCCTTCTATTCTCGAAATACTCTTTATTATAACTTGATTTAGGAGTGATTGGGGATTTTTATGCCTGACAAATTTTTCATGCATTATAAAGGCACACGGTCAAACCGTGTGCCTGGAAGTAATAAAATTTTATTAATTTTGGGCTGCTTCAAATTCTTTTTGACGCAGCTCGACTCTTCGAATTTTTCCAGAAGTGGTCTTTGGAAGTTCTGGAATATACTCTATTTTTCTTGGATACTTATATGGTGCTGTCAGCGTTTTGACATGCTCCTGAAGGGTTTTTGTCAATTCAGGATCAGCTTGGTTCACATTCTCTGTTAGAACGACAAAGGCTTTAACGATATTTCCACGGACTTCATCTGGACTTGCCACAACTGCACATTCTTTAACAAACGGGTGCTTAACAAGGGCATCCTCCACTTCGAATGGTCCAATCGTATAGCCGGAGCTGATAATGATATCATCGCCTCGTCCTTCAAACCAAAAATAGCCGTCTTCATCCATTTTCGCTTTATCTCCGGTGACATAATAATCACCGCGGAACTGCATGGCTGTTCTTTCTGGATCTTTATAGTAGTTTTTAAACAGGGCAGGGGTTTCGACGTGTACAGCAATATCGCCTACTTCACCGACGCCGCAAACTTGACCTTCTTCATTAATGATTTCAACGCGATTGCCAGGCGTTGGTTTGCCCATGGAACCAGGTTTCAACTCCATACCTTTTGTAACTCCAACAAGCAATGTATTTTCTGTTTGACCATAGCCATCTCGAACATCCAAATGGAAATATTTACGGAATGTATCAATAACCTCACGATTTAGTGGTTCGCCAGCAGATACAGCACTATGAAGATTTGGCAGCTGATAGTCTGCTAAATTATCAACCTTCGCCATTAAACGATATTCAGTTGGTGTACAGCATAGTACATTGACGTCATATCTCTGAAGAAGGCTTAAATATTTTTTCGGCTCAAATTTGCCGTTGTAAACGAATCCTGTTGCCCCTGACCCTAATACCGACAGGAATGGACTCCAAATCCACTTTTGCCACCCAGGGCCGGCAGTCGCCCAAACAGTATCGCTTTCTTCTATGCAAAGCCATTTGGCTGCTGCTGTCCGTAAGTGTGCAAAAGCCCATCCATGCGTGTGAACAACCCCTTTAGGGTTGCCTGTTGTACCAGAGGTATAGGATAAGAAAGCCATATCATCACGGTTGGTTTCCGCAAGTGGAAGTTCATCTGATGCTTCTTTCATTTCAGCATCCAATCGTTTCCACCCATCCACGTCGGCCCCGATTGTAAACCTGACTAGTTTTTGTACTTCTGCAATTTCTTTAAATTGATCGACATATGGAAAATAGCTAATGATTGCTTTTACATCTCCATGGGTAATACGGTACTGAAGGTCCTTTTCCCTTAGCATTTCCGAGCTTGGGATTACAACCATACCTGCTTTTAATGCAGCCAGATAGACAACGTATGCTTCAATCAGCCGCGGGACTATGACAAGAACTACATCACCTTTTTGTAATCCATTCTGGGCAAAGACATTGCCGGCTTGATTTACTTGCTTCATTAAATTTTCATATGTAATCTCTTTGGTTTCACCTGATTCATTTTCCCATTTAAGAGCTAATTTGTGTGGGTCCTTCGCAAACCGCTCAACCTCGGCTACAAGATTGTATTTCTCCGGTGCAATTAAATCTTCACGCTTCATTAATATCCCCTCCACTTGGTAACAATGTATTATATTTGATGTTATTACCTAGTCCTAATTATACGCCCTTTTCTGAAAAATAAAAAGAGAGAGCGAGAAAAAATCCCGCTCTCTGTAGCCATTATATTCTTTTTTAATTAACGAGCAAATCCGCCGCCTAATTGTGATTCAGCCATTGATACAAGACGCTTAGTGATTTCACCACCAACAGATCCGTTAGCGCGTGAAGTAGTGTCTGCACCAAGGTTTACGCCAAATTCTTGAGCGATTTCATACTTCATTTGGTCTAGAGCCTGTTGAGCTCCATTTACTAGCAATTGGTTAGAGCTGTTATTGTTAGCCATCTATACTCACCTCCTTGTGAGTATAGAATGTGTAGAACCCCTAAGCTTCATGCAAATTTAGAATTGGTAAATGTTCACAAAATATTCTTAAATACGTTTAAAATAATTCACTGAATTCCGAGTGAGGTTCACGGTCAGGTTTTATGACAAGCGTTTCAACTTCCTGTACAGCCTCTTGGATTAATGGTTCAAAATCGAAATAACTTTCGTATTGATTCACTTTTTCTCTTTTTGGCTTTGTTTTTGGTGAAGCTGGCACAAAAATAGTGCAGCAATCTTCATACGGCCGATTTGAAATTTCAAGTGTATCAATTTCACTCGCGATTTTAATAATATCCGTTTTGTCCATCGAAATCAAGGGACGTAAAATCGGTGTATTTGTCACTTCATTAATCGCATACATGCTCTCAAGTGTTTGGCTGGCAACCTGGCCAAGGCTTTCGCCAGTAATTATGGCCAACCCCTCTTGTTTTTTGCGTATTTCATCCGTAATGCGGAGCATCATTCTTCTTGTCGAAGTCATCGTATAATTTTCAGGCACCTGTTCGCGGATGGCCTGCTGAACATCAGTAAATGGCACAATATGAAGCTTTATTGAGCCGCCTGCCATCTCGGCCAGTTTTTTTGAAAGGTCAATAACTTTTTCTTTTGCTCGTTCACTAGTAAACGGCGGACTGAAAAAATGAACTGCTTCAATTTCCAGGCCCCGCTTCATTGCCATATATCCCGCTACCGGGCTATCAATTCCTCCGGAAAGCATCAACATGGCTTTTCCGCTTGATTCTGAAGGAAGTCCGCCCGCTCCCTTTATCGTTTCGCAGGACAAATAAACGGCCTCTTTACGTACCTCTACCCGTAAATTAATATCCGGATTTCGAACATCCACCTTAATCCCTGGTATGTTTGTTAATAAATGGCCGCCTATGGCATTATTGATTTCATCTGTATTCAGATCAAAGGTTTTATCTGATCTTTTGGCTGTTACCTTAAAGGTTTGCCCCTTTAAATAGAGAGACTTTACTAATGTTAAAGACGCTTCTTTAATGGACTCCATTTCCCGCTCGACCTTTATGGCCGGGCTGAAGGACTGAATCCCAAATATATTCTTTAATTTTTTGATGATTTCGATCCCGTTTTCTCCATTTAATAGGACATACATCCGGTCGCGGCTAGCTTCAATTTTGATATTTGGAAACGGGGTCAGGGCAATTCTCACACTTTTTCTAAGTTTATCAACAAACTTATTGCGATTTCGTCCCTTAGTAGATATCTCCCCGTAGCGGATTAATATACGGTCATAATTCATTTATTCATTACCCTTCCTAAATGTTTTACTGTTTTTTCTATCTCTAAGATTGCCTTCCTTGCTTCTTCTTCTGTATTGTCAAAGGAAAGGCTGATTCTTATTGCACTTTCAGCAAGTTCTTCAGGCACTCCCATTTGAAGCAAAGTATTGCTAGGTGCCTTCTTTTTTGAAGAGCATGCACTCGTGGTTGATACAAAAATGTTTTTCTGCTCAAGAGCATGAATGAACACTTCTGATTTGATCCCTTTTAAAGAAAAATTTAAAATATGCGGTGCTGAGTTTTCTATCGGAGTATTGATTTGAATCTTTTCAATTTCATTTAACTTATTTCTTAACAGGTTTTTAAGCTCAACCATGTTCTTCATTGCTTCAGCACTTTTATCCAGTGTCATCCTGAGTGCTTTTGCCATGGCAACCGCACCGGCGACATTTTCCGTACCACTGCGGATCTTCCGTTCCTGATTTCCTCCGGAAAAAAGCGGTACTATCCTGACTCCTTCACGAATAAAAAGGGCACCAGTCCCCTTCAATCCGTGGATTTTATGAGCCGATATGGATAATAAATCTATCCTGCTTTCGTATATGTCTACAGGAACCTTGCCGATTCCCTGAACCGCATCGACGTGGAATATAACGGATGGGTGGCTTTTTAACATGTGGCCTATTTCCTTAATGGGCTGAATCGTGCCAACCTCATTATTGACCTGCATGATAGAAACCAAAATGGTATCTTTTCTAATCGAGCTTTTTACATCCTCAACAGATACACGCCCAGCCTTATCTACAGGGAGGCGGGTTATTTCAAAGCCTTCCTGCTCAAGCTGCTCCATTGCAGTTAGAACGGATGGATGTTCCACGCTTGATGTAATCAGGTGGCGCCCCCTGTTTCGGTTACCTAAAGCTGCTCCTTTAATGGCAAGATTATTGCTTTCTGTACCACCTGAGGTAAAATATAATTCGTTCGGTTTAACCCCAATAAGCTTGGCTGATTGTTCTCTTGCCTGGGAAAGAAGCTTTTCTGCCTGTCCCCCGAAACTGTGCAATGATGAGGGATTCCCAAAATATTCACTTGAAACAGTTAGAAATGAGTTTAATACTTCCTTATATGGTTTAGTCGTTGCACTATTATCAAAATAAATCATGGTTTACAACCTTCCTTTAACACCACTTTGCCGAAATAAATCTTACCATAAATTATTATTTTGAAAAAGCAAATGAAAACTAGCCGATTGGCGAGTCCGATAGGACGGTTCATGAGGCGTAGTTGAATTTATGCGTAAAGATAGTATAAAGCTTTCGACAGAAAGTTTATGCTTTCTTATTAGCCAAAGAAAAAAACCGATATGACAATCGGTTTTTCCTAATCAATAGCTACAGGTGTCTTTATTTTTTTCAATGCGTCCGGGTCAATCCCCTCGATCGTAGCAGCAGCCTGCTCTAATGCCTCTTGATAATCATAACGGCGAAAAGCCTCTTCTGCATTTCTTAATCCATTTGCAACAGAAGGATACTGACTCCGGTATCGATTCCCGTATTGGATTGCCTTCTCAGCAAGCGTAACATTTTCTATCAATTCCAAAGTAGTATTTACCAATTTATCAACTGATAGAACAGCAATCTCTAAATACTGATTAAGTGCCGCTATATTAAGAGGCTTTTCCTCGAGCTGGTATCTGACATTTTGGATGCTCTCGTTCGTATCCTCCAATAAATACCGATATTCTTCAGGCAGTCCTGGAACATTTTGTTTTTGAACAAGGCGGAAGGTTTCTCCAACCTTTTTTGCCAATTCTTTGACTTTGTCTCTTGCTTCCAGTTCGTCCTTCCTAAGGGCTTGAAGTTTAAAGACAAAGGTTTGCTGCTCCTCACGTATGAGGTCTAAGTGTTCCTTTATTTCATTTAATTCGTCACCCATGATGGACTGAGCTGTTTGGTTTTGCTTTATTTTCTCTGTTAATATTTCATAGCGTTTATAAACAGCAGCAAGCTCTCTTTCCAAATTGTTCAGTGTTTCCAAATCCTGATCAGCCAATTGGTAGGTAGCCTGTACATGAAGGACTTCCGATGCGAGATATTTATTCACTTCTTCCGCATCAGCAAGCAGACTACTGGCTGCCTGTTCATTTTTCTTCACAAAATGCTTCGCATGTACCTCTTTTTCTAAAAGGTCCAAAAGAATATCGACCCGCTGTTTTATTTCTTTATTTCCGTCCTGAGCCTGATCAACTTCGCTTTTTTCAACTAAAGCTAAATTTTCTCTGATTTTTTCCTCTAGACGCTCTATTTCTGTTTCCACATGGACATGTTCTAAATAATACCCTTGTTCCAACATTTCCCGTAAACCAGACCTTACCTCGGCCAACTGGTTTGGAATCAGCGACTGACATTCAATTAAAAGTTGCGGAATTAAATCCATATTATTCTTTATACCAGTTAGTTTATCGTGAATGAATAGGACGACTTCACGTGCCTCCAAGTAATTTCCTTGCTCTGTCTTTTCATCGAATTCATGAAATTTCCCCATGACCTCAGTTAGCGCCGCTTCCAGATGTTTCTCAGAATTGCCAAAGCTATGGCGATGCGCGAGCAAGGTTTTCTTTGTCTCTCGATACAGCTCCTTCAATTCTTCAATTTCTACACGGTTCTTTTCCTCACTGCCGACCAATTCATGAAGCTCTTCGATAATTTTGTTTACTTGATTTTCAGTTTCTTGCAATTTTTCCGTGATTTTGCTTTGAGCCTCTTTTGCTTTTTTGAATCTATAGCGGTCTATGTATTCTTCTGCATCAAACAGCATTTCTTCCAAATCCGGCAGTTTGACAGTCACAATATCGTCCCATTCATTCCGCCAGCGCTCAAAAAGCTCCTCTGTTTGTCCGGTCATATTAAGCTGTTTTACTTTAGCCATTTCATCAGGAATTGGTCTATTGAACAAATCAATTTTCCAGGCCTCGAGATGGTCCATTTCTTTAAAGTGCTTTTTCTTTATTAGATATCCTAATACAAATATCGCAAGGATAAGGATAAATAACCCTATTATATATTTCACTTGCAAGCCTCCTGTTCCGAACAGCTGTCATTCTCATCTATTTAAAAATCCGTTAATGATTAAATTCGATGCCTTAATGATACCATGTATACGACAATTTTTGACTAGTAATTTCAATTTTTTTGTAAAAGAAAAACAAAAAAAGCACTCTGCTGCATAAATTCATCAAGACAGCCAGTGCTTTAGCTTTTTTTAGATAATTTCGAGGGAACTTTTCAGCTAAGGGCTTTGATTCAAATCCTGGACTCTACTTTATAATCGCTTCTTTTTTTATTTGAATATCGGAACAAAGAGTTTTGTCAATCCATTGATAAAGATCCTTTAAATATTTTTGCTCGAAAAACTTTTCATTTGGGAAAACATACAGCACTTCTCTCATGTAATGAGTATTCATAAACGGCATCATTAAGAGACCCTTTAGCTGGATAATTAAATAAGGAATCGAATGCGGCCGAAATTCATTCCACTCAAAGCCTCTTTCAAATATCTTTTGAAGATAGTACTTTTCCTTCAACGAATAGGTGGCCATGATTTCTCTTACCATTTGCGAATCAATTGACATTTCCCTGTACACAAAGCTGGCAAGCTGAATGTTTTCCCATTGATAATGGAGCAAATCCGCTACCACACGCTTCAGACAAATTGCTGCCCCTTTTTCAATGGTGGCAAAAGAAGCTTCCATTTTATTGATGTACTGTTCAAAAAAATAGGTAAAACAATATTCCAAAAGCCCCTCTTTGTTGCCAAAGTAGTAAGCAATGGTGGCCGTATTTACTTTCGCGGCATCAGCGATATCCCTTATCGACGTACCTGAGTAGCCTTTGGAATTGAACAACAGAATAGCAGCTGTGACGACCGAATCCTTTGAACTTTTCTTCATCCCTTTTCCCCCTTTTCGAACACAAAATCCCCTACTATAATTGTTCTTTACCTTGATAAGGATTCCTTTATGAAAAAATCGACAAAGTCTGCTTTTTTTCTTTTCAATCTGCTAAAATAGACTATAAAACTTTAAGAAATAGGGGGAAAAAGGATGTTTAACGTCGAAATGTACAAAGGGACCCGTGAAGAAAATTACGAATTAGTAAAGAAGCAATTGCATGCCCTCATCCACGATGAAAAAAATCAAATTGCCAATTTGAGCAATGCTTCCGCTTTGTTAAACCAATTTTTAGACCGGATTAACTGGGTGGGCTTTTATTTGATGGAGGACGGGGAATTAGTGCTTGGACCATTTCAAGGCCTGCCTGCCTGTGTCCGTATTCCGGTTGGAAAAGGTGTATGCGGGACAGCAGTCAGGAAAGCTGAAACGCTTCGGGTCGCAGACGTGCATCAATTCCCAGGCCATATCGCCTGTGATGCTGCCTCCCAGTCAGAGATTGTCATTCCACTTGTAAAAGGTGATCAGGTTATAGGTGTCCTAGATATTGATTCACCAGAAAAAAACCGTTTTGATGAATTGGACCAAGAAAAGCTGGAGGAATTCGTCGCTATCCTAAACGAGCATTTATAAATGAAAACTCGCCAGCCGGCGAGTTTTATATTTTATCAAGCGCTTGTTCTAAATCCTCTTTCAAATCCTCCCATGCTTCTAGGCCGACAGAAAGGCGGAGTAGTGTATTATCAATTCCCATTTTCAGCCGCTCTTCTTCCGGTACGACCGCGTGAGTCATTGTCGCCGGATGTTGGATTAATGTTTCCGTGTCTCCCAAACTTACCGCAATTTTAATTAATTCCAATTACAAAGTCGGGCGGTCATATTCTTTGTTCCAAAGGGTTGTATGGCTGTACATTTGGTCAATAACCGGCATGAATCACATCCGTTTCAAAACGGGCTTTCTTCATTTCCAAAATACAGGTCCCCTCCTGAATGAAACCGATTTCAATTTTCTTTAGTATATGTTTATTAAGAGAAGTCTGTTAAACACCTAATTTGGCCGAATCCAGTGTATAATAAAAATTAGCTTGACTTACCACGAATAAAAATTATATAATACTCTTTGTGTAAAATATTGCAGCCTATGAAACGACATTAGCTGTTCCATTTTGTTCCTCGCAAGAGCTTCTTGCGAAGGTGCATCGCGTAACCCTTAGCTGCTAGGGCGATGGTGCATGAAAACAAAATGGCTGTTATCGATGTTTCGTTACGGTTTTTATTTTACCAAAATAAAAACTTAAAGGAGGAGTCATTCATGGCTCGATATACCGGCCCAAGCTGGAAATTATCCCGTCGTCTTGGAATCTCTCTAAGCGGCACAGGTAAAGAATTAGAAAAGCGTCCTTACGCTCCTGGACCACATGGTCCAAACCAACGCAAAAAGCTTTCTGAATATGGATTGCAGTTACAAGAGAAGCAAAAGCTTCGTCATATGTACGGAGTTAATGAGCGTCAATTCCGCAACCTATTCGACAAAGCTGGCAAATTAGGCGGCGTTCATGGCGAAAACTTCATGGTTCTTCTTGAATCTCGTCTTGATAACGTAGTTTATCGTTTAGGTCTTGCACGCACTCGCCGTGCGGCTCGTCAGTTAGTTAACCATGGCCACATCCTAGTTGATGGCGCTCGCGTTGATATTCCATCATACCGCGTTGCTGCTGGCCAAACTATCAGCGTTCGTGAAAAATCTCGCAACCTTGATGTAATCAAAGAAGCAATCGAAGCAACTAACTTCGTTCCTGATTATTTAACTTTCGATGCTGACAAATTAGAAGGTACTTTCACTCGCTTGCCAGAGCGTTCTGAATTACCTGCTGAAATTAACGAAACTCTTATCGTCGAGTTCTATTCTCGTTAATTTGTATTTAGCATTCGTAAAGCCCCAGAATTTCAACTCTGGGGCTTTTTTGTGTTTCTGGAAATAAATAAAAACTCGCCGATTGGCGAGTCCGATAGGACGGTTCATGAGGCGTAGTTGAATTTAGGCTTTCCTATTAGATAAAAAATAGGAGTCCCAAAATCTAATTTTGAGACCCCCATTAAATACTATTGTTGAGTTAAAACTCCTACTTCCACTACATTTGAAGGTGCGGATTCATTTCCTGCAATATCAACTGCCGTTACATAGAAGCTTCCACTTCCAACATTATAGGATAGTGAGGAGCCGCTGTTGATGCTGGCGATCTTCGCTCCAAAAAATCCACCCTGATAGACACGGTAGCCGACGATATCATTGTCTGCCGGTGCGCTCCATGTGAGGGTATTGCCGGATGCGGTCAAGTTGACACTATCCGGTTTCTTGCCGTTATCGGCCATTTTAGCGCTTGAGACAAGCACATTGTCCCATCTGCCCCTATTTGGTATAAGCTGGCTGATATTTTTAAAGTCATTGCCTACCATTCTGGTGATAAAGTCTGGGTTTAATATTGTTCCATACTGGGTAAACTCTTTTGGTGTGGAATCAAGTGCCAGATATTTTTTATCCCCTATGGTTACATAATTTCCTTCGATTAAACTATCATCGACTTTCGTAGGAGCATCTTTGGCATTGAAATAATCACTTTCAACTAAGCCTGCCTTTGAGCAAGCAGCTGACGGAAGCAGGCCAGAAACGGCACAATACGACTTTTTAACTATTCCTTCAGGCATTTGGAAACTCTCTTTTGGAGCAACTAAATCCGGTTTAATTTTATAAGCCGCATTCATCAGTTCAGCCCAAAGATTATTGGTCCGCTGACTGTATGACATTCCGCTAGTTTTTAACGATTTCTGCGTATCATATCCAGTCCAAATTCCAAGTGTTACATTCGGGTTGAAGGCAACAAACCACGAATCAAAATAATTGTTACCAGTACCGGTTTTGCCTGCCCAATCAGAGCTGAAATTCAGTTTGCTTTTTACACCTGCTGCTGTTCCACTATTAATGACATCCCGCATCATATCTAAGGTCAGATAAGCAGTCTGCGGTTTAAAGACATCAACAGGCTTTACTTCATGCTGATAAATAATCTTTCCGTTCTTGTCGACAATTTTATCGATCAGATAAGCATCGATAAATTTCCCGCCATTGGCAAAGGTACTGAAGGCATTTGTATTTTCTTCAACAGTCACGCCGTTATCCATGGACCCTATTGAGGTAGCCAGATTCGTGTAATCCCCTTTTGTTAGCGAGGTAAAGCCCATCTTTTCCAGATATTGTGCTGGACGCTGGTCCACGATTTCAGAGTATAGCTTTACAGCCGGCACGTTATAGGATTTGGCCAAAGCATACCGTGCTGATACTAATCCGCTATATCTTTTGTCGTAGTTATGAGGCCATGGTGTACTTTTGCTTTTATCCAGTCTCAGTTCGACATCCGGAAGCGGGGTTCCGGGCGCCGCTTTTCCGATCTCAATAGCCGGCCCGTAGACGAGCAGCGGCTTCATCGTCGAACCGTTCTGGCGGACTGCACTGGTAGCGTGATTGAGCTGCTGTTTATGATAATCTCTGCCGCCAACAAAGCTGATGATTTTGCCGGTACTATTTTCGATCAGTTCTGCACCGACCTCAACAGGTTCCATTACGGTTTTCTTTTCACCAGTTTCCGGGTCTTCTTTTTCCTCCGGTTTATCTGGTCCATAATATTTGTAGTTATCTTTTACCACCTGCATTGCATCATAGATATCTTTGTTAATGGTTGTATGAATTTGATAGCCATCTTGCCGCAGGTCATGGCTGGCCATCGTCTTATACTTGTAATAAAGGTTTTCATCTTGTTTTAGATCTTTTTCGGTATGGCCATCTTTCTTAGCCAATACCGTTGTCAGAACATCAATGGCCCGCTTCTCGATTTCGAATGTCAGCCAAGGATAGTTATCAAGAGGATTCGGTACTGGTGGAGTAAAATCCTTTGTAATGTCATAGGCAGATGCTTCTGCGTATTGCTTTTCATTAATGTATCCGCCATCGTACATTCTTTTTAAAACTGTTTTCATTCTTGTTATGCCAGGCTCAAGATTATTCTTCACTGTGCCCTCCCGTGTGAATGGGGTATAGCCAAACGGACTTTGCGGCAGTCCGGCAATAAAGGCAGCCTCCGGCAGTGTAAGCTCGCTTGCATTTTTTCCAAAGATCCCTTTTGCAGCGGCCTGTACTCCGGCAATGTTCTGCCCTGATGAATTTCTGCCAAGAGTCGCCATATTTAAATACGCTTCAAGAATTTCTTTTTTATTGAAAAATTTCTCCAAACGAAGGGCCAGCAAAATTTCATTTGCTTTTCTTTGGAAGGAAACCTCATTGGTTAGAATTTGGTTTTTAATTAATTGCTGTGTCAGCGTGCTCCCACCTGATTGGATAGGAGAATTGGTTACTTCCTGAAAAAGGGCACGAAAAACGGCCTTAGGGACGACCCCATTGTGCTTGTAAAAATATTCGTCCTCCGTAGCAATTACAGCATTGATCACGTAATCGGAAACCTGCTCCAATTTAACCTCATCACGGACCAGGTCCGACCGCAGTGTTCCAAGATAAACATTATCAGCAAAATATAAGTCCGATGTATCTGTATAATTGTAAATATCTTTTTTCATACTTTCGTATGAACGTACGGGCTCATCCTTGACGAGCGAGGCAAAATAACCTGCGCCAACACCTGTTGCAAAAGCCCCTCCAAGGACCACAACCGTTAATAAAAGCAGAAACAGGTTCCAGAACACCTGATACGTAATCCTGGCACCTTTGACGGTTTTTTTATGAGTAATATAACTAAGGAGGGAATCAGCTTTTTCCTTCCAAATTTGCCACTTTTCTTTCATAGCATCACCTCTAATAAAATCACATCCATTATAGCATATCGGTGGTATAAAATTTGACAAGCTTCTACATTTTTCTGAAATTTCCATTTTACCGTTTGACTTTATCTTTAATATATGTTAAAAAATCATTAAGCATTTTTTTATAATAACAAGCTTTGAAGGGAATCAACTGTAGTTCTTCTATCCCTGTAATTAGAGAGGCAGCGGCCGGTGAAAGTTGCCACATATAGAAGAGTGAATTACATCCTGGAGCTTTCTCTGTGAAGAAACAGTAGCGGAGAACGGTTCAAACCGTTATTTTATCAAGTTGGAGGAATTTCCTCAAGCTGGGTGGTACCGCGTATATTTTACGTCCCTGCATAATTGCAGGGGCGTTTTTATTTTTTATTGGAGGTTTTGTGTAATGAACTTATTAGAGGATTTGAAATGGCGGGGCATTATTTATCAGCAAACAGATGAAGAAGGGTTGCAGAATCTTTTAGATAACGAAAAAATTTCGCTATATTGCGGAACGGACCCAACTGCTGACAGTCTGCATATCGGCCACTTGGTGCCATTTTTAACACTAAGAAGATTCCAGCAGCATGGACACCGGCCGCTAGTATTGGTCGGGGGCGCAACTGGCTTAATTGGCGACCCGAGCGGCAAAAGCGAAGAGCGAAAACTACAAACAATCGAAGCGGTTCAGAAAAACGTTGAGGGTATTAAAAAGCAATTAGCGGCGATTTTTGAGTTTGAAGGGGAAAATGGCGCGGTTATGGTCAACAACTACGACTGGACAAAGCCCATGAGCGTCATTGCCTTCCTGCGTGATATCGGTAAGCATATCGGTGTCAACTACCTGCTTGCAAAGGATACGATTGCCTCCCGGCTTGAAACAGGGATATCGTTTACTGAGTTCACCTACACGATTTTACAGGCGATGGATTTCAACCATTTATATGATCATTATAATTGCAAATTGCAGGTTGGCGGCAGCGACCAGTGGGGGAACATTACCTCAGGTCTTGAGCTAATTCGAAAAATGCACGATGAAGAGACGAAAGCCTTCGGGTTGACGATTCCGCTTGTAACCAAATCCGATGGTACCAAGTTTGGAAAATCAGAAGGCGGCGCTGTCTGGCTTGATCCGGAAAAAACCACTCCTTACGAGTTCTACCAGTTCTGGATTAACACAGCCGATGCTGATGTGGTGAAATACTTGAAACTGTTTACCTACCTTTCTCGAGAGGAAATTGAACAATTGGAAGTCAGTGTTCAGGAAGAGCCACATCTCCGTAAAGCCCAAAAGTCACTGGCGGAAGAGATGACACGCCTGATTCACGGAGAGGATGCACTAATGCAGGCCATCAAGATTTCCGAAGCATTATTTAGCGGGGACGTTCGTAGCTTAACGGCTGCCGAAATCAAGCAGGGCTTTAAAGATGTTCCGTCTTACGCGCTGCAAAATGAAGAGGAAAATAACTTAGTTGAACTTTTAGTAGCTGCCAAGATATCTCCTTCGAAGCGTCAGGCTCGTGAAGATATTACAAACGGTGCCATTGCCATTAATGGGGAAAAGGTAACCGATACAGCTTACTCTTTGCTGGAAACTGACAAAATTGAAGGCCAGTTTACGATTGTACGAAGAGGAAAAAAGAAGTATACGTTAATTAAGTATTAATTGCTTTAAAGGGGCTTTGGGACTGCAACCCAAAGTCCTTTCTATATGTAACAGCTTTTTTCTTTTAAACGTCAAATATATAAAAAGAAATTTGGAGGTGAAAGTAGTGAGAGTTTTAGTACACGCTGTTTTTATCCTTCTCATTGGCTTGGTTACGTTTTTTGGCCTTGGACCGGTTCTTATGGCAGATGGAAGCATGCAGGAAAGATTGGTTACGGGAGTAATTGTTTTGGTAATCTATCTAATCTTGGGATTTGGCTATCGAAAGGGAATTGGCTGGGCCGAGCGCAAACGGAAATAGCATATAAAGAGGCCGCCCAAAATTTATTGGAGTCGGCCTCTTTTGTATTTTCAAAAGTTAATCTTCCATTGTCGATAAATCACCTGTCGGCAGGTTTAACTCCCATGCTTTCAGAACACGTCTCATGATCTTACCGCTTCGTGTTTTTGGCAGCTTGTCGCGGAAATCAATTTCACGAGGTGCGGCGTGTGCTGCCAGACCTTTTTTGACGAACTGTCTGATTTCCTCTTTAAGCTCTTCAGTTGCCACATAACCATCCCTTAACGCGATGAAGGCTTTAATAATTTCCCCGCGCACCGGATCCGGTTTTCCGATAACTCCTGCTTCAGCAACAGCTGGGTGTTCAACAAGCTTGCTTTCCACTTCAAACGGGCCAACTCGCTCTCCAGATGTCATTATGACGTCATCGACGCGGCCTTGGAACCAGAAGTAGCCATCCTCATCCATGTACGCAGAGTCTCCGGAGACGTACCAGTCACCCGGCATGAAATACGACTCGTATTTCTCAGGATTGTTCCAGATCGTATGCATCATCGAAGGCCAGCCTTTTTTAATTGCAAGGTTCCCCATTCTGTATGGAGGAAGCTCGTTACCTTGATTATCAACAATCGCCGCCTCAACGCCAGGGATTGGCTTACCCATCGAACCAGGCTTGATTTCCATGCAAGGATAGTTACTAATTAACTGAGCACCGGTTTCAGTCATCCACCAGTTATCATGGATTCTCTTATTGAATACCTTGGCACCCCATTTTACCACCTCTGGGTTTAATGGCTCACCTACACTCAAGACATGACGAAGGCTGCTTAAATTAAATTTCTTAACCAGCTCGTCCCCCGCTCCCATCAGCATCCGGAATGCTGTTGGTGCACTGTACCAAACCGTAACACCAAAGTCTTCAATCATTTGATACCAGGATTCTGGGCTGAAACGTCCGCCGACAATAACATTCGAAGTACCAGTCAGCCATGGTCCAAAGATACCGTAGGAAGTTCCTGTCACCCAGCCTGGGTCTGCTGTACACCAGTAAACATCATCCTCTTTTAAATCAAGAACCCATTTAGCTGTTTGATAATGCTGAATCATCGCATTATGTACATGCAGTACGCCCTTTGGCTTTCCAGTGGATCCAGATGTGTAATGGAGGATTAATCCATCTGTCCGCTCAACCCACTCAATCTTCAGATCTTTGCTGGCAGTCTCAAATTTTTCTAAAAAGTTAATGCAATTCCCTTGTTCCTCCACATTTTTTCCAACGAGGAAAATATGCTTTAATGCTGGTAAATCCTGAACAGGTACACGGCTTAACAATTCTGGAGTGGTTACCAATACTTTTGCTTCACTGTCTTGCAGACGGTCCCTGACAGCCCCTTCCATGAAAGCTTCAAACAATGGACCAACAATAGCACCAAGCTTAATTGCTCCTAAAACAGTAAAGTAAAGTTCTGGAGAACGCGGCATGAAAATAAAGACACGGTCGCCTTTTTCGACATCGCCGTAATTTTTCAGCACATTCCCAGCCTTATTGGAAAGCTCCTTCATTTCCTTAAAGGTATATTTTTCATTTCTCGAAGCATCACGATAGTATAATGCCACCTTATTTTTTCTGAAGGTACCCGCGTGGCGGTCAATCGCCTCGTAAGCCATATTAACAAGGCCTGTTTCACTCCAAGAGAATTCCTTTTCTGTATCTTTCCAGTCAAAATTCTTATATGTTTCTTCATAGTTTCGCAAATTGAAATTCCCTTGGACTACTGGCAGCGCTTCCACTTTCATTCCTATCTCCCCCTCTGAAGTATTTGAGATAATTATAGTACAAATAATAACTATTCACAATTTTAAAAAAACATTTTTTAAAAAAATATAAACCTAGTGTTTAATTTTTCGAAAATTTAGTGAAAAATCTTTAAAGATAAAAATTTCATGTATAATAGAATTGAAATACCTAGATTTTTTCCAGGGGTGACCAAATGGAGCACAAAAAAACCTATAATGCTAAGGAATTAAAAACTCCTCACGGAAAATTAATTATTGAAGGCCCTGTCACTGCAGAAAAATTAGCAGGCTGTGATTTTCACGAAGACCTTGTTGCGTTTCGCCCCCCTGCCCAGCAGCACGAGGCATTAATCGGGATCGCCGATTTACCGGAAGGAAGAATTATTATTGCCCGGCATCAAAATACAATCGTCGGTTATGTTACCTATTTATACCCGGACCCTCTCGAACGCTGGTCGGAAGGAAAGATGGATAATTTAATAGAATTGGGTGCAATCGAGGTGATCCCTCAATTTAGAGGCTGTGCCGTTGGTAAAAACCTCCTGATTGTTTCGATGATGGATGATGCCATGGAAAACTATATTATTATCACAACAGAGTATTATTGGCATTGGGATTTAAAAGGAACCAAACTCAATGTTTGGGAATATCGAAAGATCATGGAGAAAATGATGAATGCCGGCGGTTTGGAATGGTATGCGACTGATGACCCGGAGATCTGCTCCCACCCAGCCAACTGTTTGATGGCCAAAATCGGCAAACGAATCGATAACGAATCCGTCCAACGATTTGACCGGCTGCGTTTTATGAATCGGTTTATGTACTAACGAGGAAACATTCTAGAATTTTAGAGAATTGGGGGAAATCCTATGATCGTGGAAGAAATTATGCAATCGGATGTAGCTGCCCTCTCTCCCACTGATACCATTGCAGACGCCATGGCATTAATGGAATTAAGGAAAATTCGCCACATCCCAATTATTGATAAAGATGGGCACCTGGTTGGTCTTGTTACCGTTGCTAAAATAAGAGAGGCTACACCGTCCATTTTCCATGCAAATGAACACCCGGAAATTTTGAAAAAACCCCTAGATACGATAATGGAAAAAAACGTCATCACAAGCCATCCCCTGGATTTTGTTGAAGAGACCGCCGCTCTTTTCTATGAACATAAAATAAGCTGCCTTCCGGTCATCAATAATCGAAAATTAGTGGGAATTGTGACAGAAACGGATTTATTAAGAACAATGATTGAGTTAACAGGTGTTCACCAGCCTGGCTCGCAAATTGAAATAAAAGTGCCGAATATCTCCGGAATTCTCAGTGAAATCGCAGAAATTATCCGAAAACGGAAGGCAAACATCTTAAGTGTACTCGTTTACCCAGATAAACAGGATGAACAATATAAAATACTTGTTATCAGAGTTCAATTAATGAACCCTACCGGATTGATTCAAGACCTTAAAGAAGCTGGCCACCAGGTGTTATGGCCAAATTTGCCGGGGATGTCTATATGAATGATCGCTGTTCCTTTATTTACTCAGAAGACCTTCTGAATTATCGATTCAACAGCCATCATCCTTTCAATCAATTCCGGCTTAAACTCACAGTAGATTTATTAAATAGAATAAATGCCTTAGACCCCAATCAGATTGTTAAGCCAAGAATGGCGACAGAAGAGGAATTAACTTTAATCCATGACCCAAGCTACGTAGAAGCAGTAAAAAAGGCCGGCCAGGGGCTTCTTCCGAAAGAAATAGCTGAAAACTATGGTTTAGGTACTGAAGATACCCCTATTTTCCCTAATATGCATGAGGCTAGTTCTTTGATGGTAGGGGGTACCTTAACGGCTGTCGATGAGGTAATGACCGGAAAAACACTTCATGCCCTGCACCTTGGCGGCGGTCTGCATCACGGATTTCGTGGGAAAGCCTCCGGATTTTGTATTTACAATGATAGTTCTGTTGCGATTAAATATATCCAGCAAAAATATAATGCCCGCGTTTTATACGTAGATACAGACGCCCATCATGGTGACGGAGTTCAATGGTCCTTTTACGATGACCCAAATGTCTGTACACTTTCGATTCATGAGACAGGCCGATATCTATTTCCGGGTACGGGCAATATTAACGAAAGAGGACAGGGAGCGGGATACGGCTATTCATTCAACATCCCTGTTGATGCCTTTACAGAAGATGATTCGTGGCTGCATGCCTATAAAAACGCAATCAGGGATGTGGCCGAGTTTTTTAAGCCTGATGTCATCCTTACGCAAAACGGAGCAGACTCGCATTATTATGACCCATTAACCCATTTGTCGGCAACGATGAAAATATATCGGGAAATCCCAAGGCTTGCCCATGAAATTGCGCATCAATATTGCGGCGGCAAATGGATTGCCGTGGGCGGAGGCGGATATGATATTTGGCGTGTTGTCCCAAGGGCTTGGGCATTTATTTGGATGGAGATGACAGAAAATCCTAATTGTTTTGGCAGTTTGCCGGAAGACTGGATTGAACAGTGGCAAAAGGAGTCCCCGGTGACACTGCCAAGGGAGTGGGATGATTCTGAGGGTATTTATCCTCCAATCCCAAGAAAAGCAGAAATAACGGAAAAGAACTTAATCACACTTGAAAAAGCACTATATCCAATTCGTAATCATCAAAAAAGTGAATCTAGATAATGAAAGTAGCGGCTCTTTAGCCGCCTCAGGCTATCGAAAAACTTTCGATAGCCTTTTATTTTACTCGATTTACCACGTTGATTTATTTATAAAAATATTAATACAAAGCCTTTTTAACATGTTTGTTGATTTGCGCCCCAGGCGCTTCGATTTCCGCGAGGTTCGGACACTTCCTCCTCTTTTCCAATCGATTTTGTCCGAAGGCTGCGCAGGTTAGGGCATTTCCTGTATGGAATGTCCTCATAAAGCAGCACACTTACAAGGAGGAGAAAATGTGTGTTGCAATACTTTAGGATATTTGACTCCCAGTTGATTGTAGCGGAGGACACTCGACTCCTGCGGGATAGAGAGGTCACTGGAGACCCCGCAGGCGCTTCCAGCGCCGAGGAGGCTCTAGGACCTCTCCGCGGGAAAGCGAGTGCCCGGAGCGGCAATTAACAGGCCCGTTAGCAGGGTTTAGACAAAATAAAAAAGGCGGATATTTAACCGCCTTTTTTACTATTCTCTTGTAGATTGCCGATGTTCAATACGATGTGGAAGAACCACTTTTTGTTCACTTACTTTTTCTTTGTTCATTAATTTGGTTAACAAGCGCATTGCAACAGCCCCAATATCATAAAGAGGTTGAACAATTGTCGTAAGCTGCGGACGGACCATCAGCGACAGTCTCGTATTGTCAGAAGTAATAACCTCAAAATCCTCTGGAATACTGTAGCCCTTATCCTCAGCACCATGGACGACGCCAAGTGCCATTTCATCCGCACCAACCAAAATGGCCGTTGGTTTTTCAGATAGTTCCAGCATTTTTTCAAAAGCTTCAATACCAGAATCGTACGTATAATCTCCTTCAATAATTAACTCTTCATTAAATGGGATATTTGCATCTTCCAAGGCTCTCTTATAGCCATTCAGCTTTTTAACGGTGATATCCGGTTCATATAGCGGTCCAATTACAAAAGCAATATCTTTATGCCCTCTGCCGATAAACTCTTTCACACAATCGTAGGCAGCCTGTTCATAATCAATGTTAACAGATGGAATTTTTTCAGATTCTTCGATAGATCCCGCTAGTACGACTGGAACTGGTGACCTTTCAAACTCATCTACATGATCAGGTGTAATATGTCCTCCCATAAAGACAATCCCGTCTACCTGTTTACCTAACATTGTGTTAAATAAATGTAATTCCTTATCTTTGTTTTGATCTGAATTACTTAAAATAATGTTGTATTTATACATGGTGGCAATATCTTCAATCCCGCGAGCCAGCTCTGCAAAGAAGATGTTGGAAATATCAGGAATGATCACTCCGACTGTCGTTGTTTTTTTACTTGCCAATCCCCTGGCAACCGCATTTGGACGGTACCCTAATCTCTCGATTACTTCCTGGACCTTTTTCCGGGTAACCGGTTTAACATTTGGATTCCCGTTAACAACGCGGGATACTGTTGCCATGGAAACATTCGCTTCACGGGCTACGTCATAAATTGTAATATTATTCACTTGTAACACTCTCCTAAAACGTACATTGTTTTCTTTATTTTATAGCATTTAGCTAAAATCTAGTCATAATTGCTTATGTGATAAAGTAAACAATCTTTAAGTATGTATTTATGATACGACAAGAAGAAAAAAGCCGCAATTATATTGTCAATATTTTTTTAAAAGCAGGAAAAAACCTCCTGCTATCATGGCAGAAGGTTCTTGTTCATTATACTCTTACAAAGTTGGATGCAAGGAGTTCATTGTAGAAGTGATCAAATTGCTCAAGGTTCATTTGCTGTTGCGCATCAGAAAGTGCTACAGCCGGGTCTGGGTGTACTTCAGCCATAACGCCGTCTGCCCCAATCGCAATTGCAGCCTTTGCGCATGGAAGCAGTAAATCTCTTCTTCCAGTTGAGTGGGTAACATCCACCATAACTGGTAAATGTGTTTCTTGCTTTAAGATAGGAACAGCAGAAATGTCTAAGGTATTTCTAGTTGCCTTTTCGTAGGTTCGAATTCCACGCTCGCAAAGGATAATTTGTCCATTTCCTTGCGCCATGATATATTCGGCAGCATTGATGAATTCCTCGATGGTTGCAGCTAACCCTCTCTTTAATAGAACTGGTTTATTCACTGCACCAGCAGCCTTTAATAATTCGAAGTTTTGCATATTACGTGCACCAATTTGGATGACATCGATGTAATCAATAGCCATTTCAATATCGGCAGGACTGACAATTTCACTAATGACAGCCATATCAAATTCATTTGCAACACGTTTTAATATTTTCAGTCCTTCTACACCTAATCCTTGGAAATCATATGGTGACGTTCTTGGCTTGTAAGCACCACCGCGCAAAAGCTTTAAGCCTTTTTCCTTCATAGCTTTTGCAACAGTCGCCACCTGCTCATAGGATTCAACCGCACATGGACCAAAGACAAAATGCTGCTTGCCATCGCCAATTTTTTCGCCTTTTAAGTCTACAATTGTATTTTCTGGCTGTTTCTTTCTAGAAACTAACAAAGCTTTCTTATGGTCGTCCTTTTGGAGGTCAAGCCCCGCTTTGAAAATTTCCTTAAACAGGTGATCAATTGTTGAATTTTCAAATGGACCATCATTATTATCTTTAATTTTATCGAGCATCATTCTTTCACGGACTGGATCGAAGCGGAAAACGCCTTGACTTCCTTTAACCTGCCCGATCTCTTGGACGAGTCGAGCTCTTTCATTTATTAACCTCAACAATTCCAAGTTTAACTCGTCTACACGGTCTCTTAACTGATCCAATTCATTATTGCCCATCTTTTCGTCCCCGTCCTTTCTTTTGTCGGCATTTATTCCTAAGTAAAGTTATCTTTTTTAAATAGGATTAAGTTTACTGCCTCACAATCAAAGATTTTTAAAAATTATAAACTTTTTTATAATTAGGGTTTATTATAGCCGAAATAAATTTCTTTGTCATCACTTTTTTCTTTAATGATTAAACGCTTTTAAGCTTTTATGCATTAAAGTATTTTTTGATATATATTAAAGTAATATATGTGTTTTTTGGAAAAAGGTGACTGTTTTGTGGCAACATGGAACTATTTTTTATTCCTGCACGGGAATAGCTTGTGCCAAAGAACGATTTGTTATTTTCCAGTGTGAAGCACTCCACGATGGTTTCCCATCAGCAAAAAGAATGGCTTGTGGAGATTCGTGCTTAATTTGAAATTGTTCAGCGATTTCGTTTGATAATGGGCGGGAATCTTGGACTGCCAAATAGTAAGTTGGGATATTTTCATGTTCATTCGAAAATTTCTCGTATTCATTGTAGGCTGCTTGGCTGATTGGGCAAGTTAAGCTGTGCTTTAATAGATAAAATGAATTTTCTTTATTTAGTAATTCCGTAAACTCTTTAATTGAATCAATTTTTTTCAGCATAATTTTACCTCCAGAAAGTAATAAACGGTGAAGTAATTTTAACACTTCACCGTAATGTTTCACAAACAGTATGACTTACATTCCCTTTAAATCCTAACCCTGCTTTCTTCTTCCTCTAGTGCTTTTTGAGCTTCCTCTAATTTTTTTCGAATTTCATCGCTATTTGCAGAAGCTTTTGTTGATGCCGTTTTTTCGTTTGAACCTTTAATCGAAATATAGGTGGTTTCGGAATCCTCATGCTGCTCAAATGTGCTATCTGATTTCCCTTTCACTTTATTCACTAGATTAGAGGATTGCTGGGCAAGCCCCTGGGTAAGTGAGATGGTTTTGGACTTTACATTTTCCCTTAGCGGTGAAGACTTATCAAGAAGAGATCCCGTTTGGTCAGAAAGTGTGTGGCGAAATTCCTGTCCCTTTTTTGTACCTAAGAGCAGCGCCGCTGCCGCACCCGCCAGACCGCCAACGATAACGCCCAGCAGAAAACTGCTGCCGCCAGATTCGTCGCTTCGAACTTGATTGGTTTCACGTGATTCATACTCTCTTTTTGTCATAATACCTTCACTCCTCCTTTTTAATGTGAACGTTCCTTTTGCCTTTCATAAATGGTTTCTTCATTTTTGGCTTCCTTACGAGCCTGCCACATGTCTTTTAATTCAAAAAATACATTACTCCACTGAATAATTTGCGAAACTTTTTCTTTGCTCTCTTCTACTTGCTCGTCAATTGTATTCGTAATATTCTTTAATGTTCCGTTAAATTTCCTGACTGAGGTTCCAACCTCTTTAACAGAATCGACGACACTATTTAAGCGCACAGATTTATCTTTCAAATCTTCGGCAAGGGCATTTGTTTTTTGTAAGAGCTGGGTTGTTTCACTTGTTACACCTTTAACCTGTTTTTCCAGTCCCTTTAAAGTGTCCGAAACACTCGTAAGGGTAATTTTCAGGGATTTAAGTGTCGCTGATAAATAGAAAACCAGCACTAAAAAAGCTACTGAAATCAAGGCCACGCTTATGTATAAAATCAAAATCATAGTAAAACCTCCGATATATCCTATTAATTATGTATTGCCGTTCAAACTCTGGTTTAAACCTCGTTCATATCTTATACTACTTCCAGTGATTTGTCTTGTTTTCCTGCAATTTGTTAAAAAATTTTCCTTATATTATTGATATGAAAAAAGGATGCCGCACTTGGCGGAATCCTTTTCTTATTTAGCAATTTGTTTTTCATAAGATTCCTGGAATTTCTGAATGTCTCCAGCCCCCATAAAGAGGATGACACTATTATCATGATTCCCTAATAAATATGTGGTCTCTTCAGTGAGAATTTCAGCACCAGGGATTTTTTCCTCAAGGTCGTGAATAGAAAGCTTTCCTTGTTTTTCACGAGCTGACCCAAAAATTTCACACAAATAAGTTTTATCCGCCAGCCTTAGGCTCTCAGCAAAATCTTCTAAAAATGCCTGCGTCCTTGTAAAGGTATGCGGCTGGAACACGGCAACAATTTCACGATCAGGATATTTTTGCATGGCTGCATCAATGGTTGCTTTGATTTCTGTCGGATGGTGGGCATAATCGTCAATTAAAATTTGGTTACCCATCCTTTTTTCCGTAAATCTTCGCTTAACTCCCTGGAAGGTCGTTAAAAGATCTTTCACTACTTCAACATTAATATCTTCATAATGGCAAACGCCAATGACAGCTAGAGCATTTAGAACACTATGGTCACCGAATGTTGGAATAGAAAAGGTGTCATAATACGTATTGCGAATAAATACATCAAAGCTTGTTCCTTCTGTCGTTTTCACAATATTTGCGGCCTGATAGTCATTTTCCTCCGCAAATCCATAAAACAAGACAGGAACCTTTGCCTGAATTTTTTGAAGCTGCTCATCATCACCATAAGCAAATATCCCTTTTTTCACTTGGAAGGCCAACTCCTGAAAAGCCGAAAATACATCATCGATATTGGCAAAATAATCAGGATGATCAAAGTCAATATTGGTCATTATGGCATAATCAGGGAAGTAGGAAAGAAAATGCCGTCTATACTCACATGCCTCGAAAACAAAATACTCCGCACCTTCTTGTCCTTTACCGGTACCGTCACCGATTAAAAAGGAAGTAGGCTTCGCGCCTGCGATTACATGCGAAAGCAGACCCGTGGTGGATGTTTTGCCATGGGCACCTGTGATGGCTATACTGGTGAAATTTTGCATAAAATCGCCTAAAAAGCGATGGTAACGTATAATAGGAAGCCCTAGTTTCATGGCCTCTTGAATTTCCTCATGCGTATCAGGAAATGCGTTCCCGGCAATGATTGTCATCCCTGGCTCGATATTTTCTTTTTGGAACGGGAGTATTTTAATCCCCGATTGTTCAAGGGCCAGTTGAGTAAAAAAGCGCTTTTCGACATCGGAGCCTTGGACCTGAAATTTCATATCGTGGAGCACTTGTGCAAGTGCACTCATACCAGACCCCTTTATACCGACAAAATGGTAAATTGTCATAGAAGAACCTCCAACCAACGTCTATCTGTAAAACAGTATATGACATCTGTCTGTATTTGCTAATCTGAAAAAGCAGGGGAATTGCGCACCTGCTTTTCCTGAACATATTTCAATATTATATCACTGTTTATCCGTAAAAACTATTTTCGAACCCGAATTGCTCCAATGGTACTATTCGCTAATTAGAATTTACTGTTGTAAATTTGAACGCATATGTTCAACTACAACTCTGTCTTCGTCCTATCGGACTCGCCAATCGCTGAGTTTTCATTTCGCTAATCAGAATTTACTATCGTAAATTCTGAACGCATAAATTCAACTACACCTCTGTCTTCGTCCTATCGGACTCGCCAATCGCTGAGTTTTCATTTATTATTTGTCTATATTTACATATTTAGACTTGCATCCTGGATGGATTCCAAATCTGCTTCGTTAATTAACACTTCCCGCGGCTTGCTTCCGTTTGCACCTGAAATATATCCCTGCTGTTCAAGCATATCCATTAAGCGTGCAGCCCGGTTATAGCCAATTTTAAAGCGGCGCTGCAAGCTGGAAGTGGATGCTGCTCCTTGTTCGATGATAAATTCACAGGCATCATAAAACAACTCGTCTTCCTCCTCCGTTATTTGGGCCTTTTTTAAAAGTTCTTCCTGGACAAATAAGTATTCCGGCTCGCGCTGTTCTCTTACATGAGCGACAACCACATCAATTTCTTCATCGGTTACAAATGTGCCCTGCAAGCGGACCGGCTTTGATGAGCCATTTTCCAAAAAGAGCATATCGCCGCGGCCAAGCAGCTTTTCAGCACCGCTGATATCAATGATTGTACGCGAATCGACTTGGGATGAGACCGAAAAGGCAATCCTTGTCGGGACGTTTGCTTTTATTAAACCAGTGATGACATCCACAGACGGCCGTTGCGTTGCGATAATTAAATGGATACCGCACGCTCTTGCCTTTTGGGCTATCCGGCAAATGGCTTCCTCTACATCAGCCGGTGACATCATCATTAAATCAGCCAGCTCATCAATAATAATGACGATATATGGGAGCTTGTCGGAATATCTTTTATGCTCCATGGCCAGTTCATTAAAGCGGCTGATATCGCGGACACCGGTATGGGCAAATAGCTCATAGCGTCTTTCCATTTCATCGACTGCCCATTTTAACGCAGCGGTTGCTGCCTTTACATCGGTAATAACCGGGCTGACTAGGTGAGGAATCCGATTATATGGTGCAAGCTCCACCATTTTCGGGTCAATTAGCATGAGCTTAACATCTTCAGGACTGGCTTTATATAATAAGCTAACTAAAATCGAATTAATGCAGACACTTTTTCCGGATCCTGTTGCCCCGGCAATCAGACCGTGGGGCATTTTCTTTAAATCTGTCACAATCGGCTTGCCGGCAATATCGAGGCCAAGCACCACCGTTAACGGGGATGCTGTATCACTGAAAACGCCACTGCCGATAATTTCGCTGATTCTCACCGGCCTTGACTGTTGGTTCGGCACTTCGATTCCAATCGTGTGTTTCCCCGGAATTGGTGCTTCGATCCGGATATCCCTGGCAGCAAGACTTAATTTGATATCATCACTTAGATTGGTAATCTTGTTCACTTTGACACCAGGCTCAGGCTGTACTTCAAAACGGGTAACAGACGGACCTTGCGTTACATTCACCACATTTGCGCCAACATTAAAGTTTTGCAAGGTTTGGTTTAGCAATTCCTCTTGATAAAGCATCCATTTTGTATCGATGATTTCGGAAACAGGGGGATTTAGCAAATCCGCCATTGGGAATTGATATTCGCCTGCTGCGGCAATCTCTTGGATATGGTGGTCATTATGCTCTTCACGACGGCTATTGGTTTCAACGATTATTTCTTTTTGCTGTGTATTAATTGATTCCTGCTGTTGCGGTTCCTCGTTCACTTTAAGCAGGCTGTTGTTTTCCACGACTTGCTCAAGTTGAGAAGCGGCAATTAAAGCCTGCTTTTGCCGTTCTTCGTCGAGTCTTCTTTTCTTTACTTCCCATTTTTCCCGATCCTGCTTTAACATCATGACGTTGAAAGGAAGATGAGAACGCTTAGGCTTAGGAGGTTCAGATTCCTCGAATTGATCTTCTTCGATACGAAGTGGTGCTAGTTCTGATTCCTCGATTAGGTTTTCTTCGATAAGAAGTGGCGGTAGTTCAGATTCCTCAATTTGGTTCTCTTCAATCTGAAGTGGCAGTTCACCATCCTCGCCTGCTTGTGCTTGAAACTCCTCATTCAGAACAGGGCTGTTATCCATCTCGTCGGAGTATGTATTGTCAACTAGAGGGATTTCCTCAAGGGTAACAGTCTCTTTAAGTTCATCTTCTGTCTCCAATATTTTGGGGACAAAATTTGAAATTGGTATTGTAGGATTCTCTTCCGTCGGCAGCGGAGTAGACTGGCTTGTATTTTCTTCCTTGAAAAAATGACTCAATTCATGTTCAACAACTGCGCCTGTTTTTCTTGGCCGATTGAAGCCAAATACTGGGGAAGGAATTTCGGTTGGGTGAAACGGCCCTCGCGCTCTTTTTGTAGGTTCCGTTTTTATCTTTAGCGGTTCCGTTTTCATCTTTGAAGGTGCTATTGGACTCAGTTCAACCTGGCTCTGAACTTGTGTTGGTCTGTTGGCTGCCTCCCTTTCCTTCCTTTTTTTCGGCCGTTTTTCTTCAACCGGCTTTTTTAATTCTAAAGAAGTCTTTAATGTATTTTTAGGATATTGATAAGAAACTCTTGCATCCAAATCTTTTGTGCTTTCACTTTGAGATAAAAATGTTGGAACTTCCGGTTTATTATTATGAACGGGGTGCTTGTCAAATTTGCCTTCCTCGTCTTTCTTTAATTTTTGAAAAAAGTTTTGGATCCAGCTCAAAACTATCACTCTTTCTATTTTAGCTAATAGCGTAAATTCAACTACGTCTCTGTCTTCGTCCTATCATCGAGTTTTCATTTACTTGTCACTCTATTTTATCAGCATTTTTTATTTTTTCGACATTATTCTATAGAAACTGCTAAAATATATAAAATTTCGTTCTTGAGACACAGAAAAAAGGATCACTCTCACCAAGTGATCCCATACCTTTATTTATTTTTTCCTAAAATAAAAATTGGTTCTAATTCACCTTTTTCGTATAAAAACGACAGGGCGGTGATTGGAACGCGGCCGCTGGCAAAAAAGCTCATCGCCATTTGTGCCATTACATCATAGCCTCTGTCATTGCGGATATCGGCGATAATCAAGACATCCTGGTGAGGAACGGCCACAACCATTGTCCCGGTAATCCGCTTCTCCATATCATTCAAGAATCCCTTATTTAAAATCCGGCTTGCATCATACCCATCATTGGTATTAAGAAAATAGAAAATGTTTCCGGCTACTTGGTCTTCCTTCACTGTTGTAGTCAGCGATCTTGCGTTAAATAAGGCAATTTCCTTAATCCTCAATGGATCCCAGCCTTCTTTTTGCATAATGCTGGAATCAATTAAGCGGTAGGTTTTCCCCATATCATACGCATAATAAATTTTCGTCTCCGCCGTATGTTCGTCGATTAGGAATGGAACCCCTTCTTCGGCTTCCTTCGGAAAAGAGGATGAACGGATTACTGGGAAGATTTTTTTCTCATGGTCAGTTAATTGAATTGTTTCCTCCATGGCCCGAAGCCCTTCTTCCACATAATAAACAACTTCGTCGATCGCTTTATCCTTCTCATCGTGCCATTTTGCCACAATCCCTGCTAGAGCAACCGTAATCCCTTTTCCAGTTCGTTTGCTTTCAATACGCAGCTGATCCTTATCGCGATCATAGGTTACTACTCTATCTTCTTTATCTAAACGCGATTCGAGTTCTCGCTTCATCTTTTTACTGTCCATTTTCATTTATATCCCTCCGGCATTAAAAGGAGTAGTTTTCTTTATTAGATAAAAAGGCTCCTTCTCCAAAAGGAGATGGAGCCTTGTGCTGATTTATTTTAAACCTGTAATAAATTTTTCGATTTCCTCTTGTGTTTTACGGTCTTTACTAACAAAGCGGCCCAGTTCTTTTCCGTTTTCGTAGGCAATAAAACTTGGGATCCCGAAAACATCGAGCTGCTGGCATAAATCAATATATTGATCACGGTCTACATGGATAAAGGTATATTCCGTGAATTTGGACTCAATCTCTGGCAAGACTGGTTCAATAAACCGGCAGTCCCCACACCAATTAGCTGAGAACATAAAAATCGTTTTTCCCTGGTCACGCAATTGCTCAAATTGCTCCATGGACTCTAAATGTTTCATAATTTAACGACCCCCGTATTGAAAGAATGTTTTTTCAATCATAACAATCCATCCCGTTTTCAGTCCAATAATATGCAATCGGACATCCCCTATTATCTTAACCAACCAGGGTAAAGAAAACTCGCCGATTGGCGAACTCCTTAAGGGCGGTTCATGAGGCGTAGTTGCACTTATACTTTCTTATTAGCCAAACAAAAAACGAAGGGATTACCTCCGTTTTATTATTTGTATGTAACCGAATGAACTATTTGCGTCATTGCTTTCGCTTCTTCTTCAAGGCTTGAAGTTTTCACCTGAGTGGTTATTTTCGCGCCTCCTACACCAACGGTCATTTCATTCATATCATCTTTTAGCTTTTTAACTGTCAAATAACCGAACATTTTATCGTCTATGAATTTCTCATTTGTATCCAGTTTTTTATACTGTTCAACTGTCGTTTTATACACCACATTACTAGATGCGCTTTCCTGTGGATTCACAAACAGAATATAAGTTTTCGAGCCATTTTTTAAAATGATATTATTCGGTGTGGTGTCATCAATTTCATATCCGAACGGAAGGTAAAAATGAATTTTATCGCTTTTTTTCGTCGGCTTCTTTGCTTTCTCATGAAAGGTTGTGTTTACGGTTTTAATTGCGGCTTTACTTTCTTCTTTATAATTCGCATTTCCACATGCAGTTAATAATCCAAGAGATAATAAGAAAATAGTAATGGCTTTAAAGAGTCTCAGGTTAAACTCCTCCTTAGGAAACTGTATACTATCTCCATAATAACTGCCAGAATATTCAAATGACAAGACTTTGTCGAAAAATAGTGTCGAAAATTATAAAAGCGGAAGCGCCTTGACCAGGGGCGACAGGCATAAGACGAGCCGGCGAGGAGGTTGCTTTTTAACCTCCTTGACGGATTGGCTTATGACCCCGAGCCCCTAGGCGCTGAAGCTAGATAGTTTTCGAAGTTCAATGTGCTTTTAATTTTTGCTGATAGGTAAATTGCCCTACTAAAAGTTTCATAACATGCGTAAACATCTCGGCCCGATTGACCATTCCATTCGTAAAGACCCCGACAGCACCTTCCTGCTTGCTGACGTTTTTCTTTTTCGCGTAATCCTCCATAACCGGGCCAAGCTCTTCACCAGCCCTTAATCTTACTGCCACTTCCTCGGGCAATAAAAACCTTGCGCCGCCAGCTACAATCGGCTCCATATCGAGGGTGGCAAGCGCTCCCCAATTGCAAAGCAAAAGCCCATGGTTAGTTTCATGGACGCCTCCCTCAAGTCCGATGCCGATATCGCCATTTCCTTGTTCAAGCGCGCCTTTCGCCCTGTTGATCGCCCCTTTTATTGTTTCTTCGTCAGAGAAGGGCTGCTCGCTAACCCCTGAATGTACGTCTAAAGATATAAATTCTGCCTCCATGTGTTGAAAACTATTTTTGACCGCCGTAATTTTGGTAGGATTTTTTGATCCAATAATAATTTTCATGCTCGTTGCTCCTTTTTAGAAATACAGCAAAGGAGGCATGATGTGACATCACGCCCCCGCAAAATTAGCTGTTTGATTTAATTGTTTCCACAGTTGTTTTGTCACATGCCTTTACTAGCTTAACCAATAATTCCTTAGCCGCTGCGTAGTCATCGACATGGACGATGGAAGCGTGGGTATGGATGTAACGGGAGCAAATTCCGATAACAGCGCTTGGTACCCCTTCATTTGACAGGTGAACACGGCCGGCATCTGTTCCACCTTGTGAAACAAAGTATTGATACGGAATCTTATGCGTCTCGGCCATATCGAGAACAAATTCCCTCATCCCACGGTGAGTTACCATTGACTTATCAAGGATACGCAATAATGTTCCCTTGCCCAATTGACCAAATTCATTTTTATCGCCAGTCATATCATTGGCCGGGCTGGCATCAAGCGCAAAGAAGAGATCCGGCTTAATCATGTTAGAGGCAGTCTGAGCACCGCGCAGGCCTACTTCCTCTTGAACCGTTGCCCCCGAATAAAGAATATTAGGCAATGTTTCATCTTTTAGCTCCTGAAGCAGTTCAATCGCCAAACCGCAGCCATAGCGGTTGTCCCATGCCTTCGCTAAAATTTTCTTTTCATTTGCCATTGGAGTGAACGGGCAAATAGGCAGGATGGCCTGCCCAGGCTTAATGCCGATTCTTTCAGCGTCTTCACGGTTATCCGCCCCAATATCAATCAGCATATTCTTAATTTCCATCGGTTTGTTTTTCTTTGATTCATCCAACAGATGCGGCGGGATGGATCCTACAACACCGATGACCGGGCCGTTTTTTGTCATGACTTGGACGCGCTGGGCGAGAAGTACCTGGCTCCACCAACCGCCAAGCGTCTGGAAACGGATCATTCCATTTTCGGTGATGGCCGTAACCATAAAACCAACTTCATCCATATGCCCTGCGACCATGATTGTCGGGCCGGCTTCATTCCCTCTTTTCACGCCGAAAACACTGCCAAGCTTATCCTGAACTATTTCATCGGCATATTGCGAAAGCTGTTCTTTCATAAATTTGCGGACTAAATGTTCATTACCGGGAGCCCCAGGCAGCTCGGTTAAGGTTTGAAAAAGCTTCAAGGTTTGTTCATTCATATGTAGAAAACTCCTTTAGTCTTTTTATCTCATACTATGTATCATTTTTATTTTACAGAAGTTATAAACAGCTTTCCAATATTTCATTTTTCTATTGGTATTATTATCTTCTTATTTTAAAATACGATATACTGAAAGGAGAAATATTTCTGGCATTTTTTTGAAGAAAAGGGGGCTTTGTGATGAACTGGAAGTCTTTTTTAATCGGAGTATCGGTTGGTATAGTTGGGGGATATGCGGCGAAACAGATTATTTCTCAAAAAACCAAGGTCTCACCTGAAAAGGTGTTAGAGCATGTGAAGGAACAATTTAAACAAAACGGACCAATCAATGGGTCGTGGATACATATGAAAGTGGAGCCTTATGAACAGCATCAGGTGCAATATCAGGTCTATAAGGGCGGTATTTCAAAAAATAATGATGGAAACAACGAACAATATGAATTTATTGCCGATGCCTTAACCGGAACGATTTTGGATATCCGCAAGCTATCTGAGAACTTGGTGTCTTAATGAAAAATAGCCGCATCTTAATGATACGGCTATTTTTCATTAAGCATTAAACTTCCCTTTTAATGCTTTCCGCTATTTTATGATCCGGTCCCCATTTAACAGCCCGGTAAAAGGCATCATGGTAAAAGGTAAACCAGGCATTTTTCTCGAGTGCATATGGAAGCCATTTTTCCTTCGCCCGGATGGAGTCCATTGGATAATCATCATAGGCCATTACCCATAGAGCATTTTGATGTGCGTGGGTAGCCATTAAGTCAGCCATGTGAATGGCTGTTTCGCCTCCATCCTCAATTATAAGGATCGAATGCCCATTGCTGTGCCCTCCGGTGTGAAACATTTGAATCGGCCCCAAGCTCCACGTCTCCTCAAAGGTAACAACCTGCGTTTGTACCGCCTCCCAATTTTCCTTCCAGTATGTATTTTTTGAACGAATATTGGGTTGTCTCATTTCATCCCATTCTATCTTCGATGCTATAATCTGGGCATTTGGGAATGTTGATACGTACTCCCCGTTGACAAGCTTAGTCAATCCGCCAGCATGATCAAAGTGAAGATGGGTCATTAACACATAATCGATGTCTTTCGGGGTTAGACCTATTTTTTCTAAAGAGGCGTCAAGTTCGGATTCCTTCGTAACGCCAAAGTTTCTCAATTGCTTTTCAGTCAATTTTCCGCTGCCAAGTCCAGATTCCACCAGCAGATTTTTTCCATCAAATTGAATTAAGATTGGATCTGTTGGCAATTCAATTTGGTTATTCTCATTCGCAGGGTATTTTCTTGACCACAACGGTTTTGGAACCACACCAAACATGGCCCCGCCATCCAAATTCGTAACCCCTCCTGAAACCCAAGTCAAAGTAACATTACCAATTTTCAATGATTGCATGTTTCCTCTCCTTCCCTTTTCTATAGTTTACCATTACCGGAATTGTATGAAAATTAAAAGAGGACAGTCTTTTTAAGACTGCCCCTCAGTATCATTCTGATATTTCACTTCACAGCGATAAATTCGATTGCCTTTTTCGGAAAATTTCTGTTCATACTCGGTCATGATATTTCCTTCAAAATCACTTTTGTGAAGGTCAAGGCTAAGGAACTTTAATAACAATCCATATTCAGAAAAACTCATTAAGGAATACTCAAACAGACCTTGATTGTCCGTTTTGAAATGAATTTCCCCGCCATCGACGAGAATATTCTCATAAGATTTAAGAAATTCCTTGTAGGTTAATCTTCTTTTTTCATGACGAGTCTTGGGCCACGGATCTGAAAAATTTAAATAAACCCGGTCCACATCATTCTTGGCAAAATATTTATCCAATTCTGCAGCATTGATATTAAGAAGCTTTACATTGGGTAATTCCGCTTCAATCAAACGATCCAAAGCCGCCACAATCACACTATCATATAGTTCAATTCCAATATAATTAATATCGGGATGGGCCTTGGCCATTTCAGTTATGAACCGCCCTTTGCCAGTGCCAACTTCTATATGAAGAGGGTTGTTATTTTCAAACACTTCATCCCATTTCCCTTTGTTTAATTCCGGATTTGGGACTGCATATTGCGGATACTGATCTATTTTATCCTTTGCCCAAGGTTTATTTCTGAGTCTCATTTATTTGCCACTCCTAAAAAATATTATCGTTTAATACATAGCATGCTCATTTTTGTCTTGCAAGTAAAACCGTGATGCTGGTGAATAAATAAAAAAAGAATTCACAACCTAACTGTGAATTCTTTTTTCATTCCCACTTGAAAGGGTGTGCTTTTTATGCCATTAAGTCATCATGACCAAGTAACCTTGCTCAAAGATATATTAAGCAATCATCAAACAGATTGCTGCGGGTCCGTTGCCGAATGTGAACAATTGGAACGATTAATCAAATCCTTAATGGTAAACAATCAGGTTGATCAAAATGTCAAATCTATCTTACAGGAAGTTTACCATTACAGCCAGACAGGAGCGCAAACCGCAGATTTAGACGGGCATATTACAGCCCATCAAGAAAACCTGTCACAATGGGTAGATGATATTGGGCAATTTTCTTAAAGTATGTTCCTTAAGAATTGAATCCACTTATTCATCTCATCCATACGATGTTTATTTTTATAAAATTGGATAGAAGATAAGGTCTGCAATGCCACATACCATTGCATTCTAAGTTTCAAATCGTCGGTTAAGTTTTCCCCGTACATTTTCAGCCAATCCTGCCAATTTTCTTCAGGAATGTACCAATAAAGGAGCATTCCTAAGTCAATGGCAGGGTCCGCAATCATCGCCCCATCCCAATCAATGAGGTACAACTGATTGTCATCTGTCCAAAGCCAGTTATTATGATTGACGTCACCGTGGCAAACGACCTTTTCCTCACAATGAACGTTTTTCGCTTCTTTTTTTAAAAAGCTGAGTGTTTCTTGAAATTCCGGAAGGATTAATAGTTTTTCATCCAGTCCAGAGACCACCGATTGAAAGATCGTTTCAGGCTGCAATGGTGATTTTTCCAGTCTGCTCAGCATTCCAAGCATGGGCTCAGAACGATGAATTTTCTTAAGAAGCTTAGCAACAACCTCTTGATTCATTTCCGTTGATTTCAGTTCCCTGCCTTCAAGCCATTGCTGGGCTGTAATGACATCTCCATTTTCCAATCGTTTTGTCCAAACAAGCTTTGGGACAATTCCCTCTGCCGAAAGTACTGCAAGGAATGGAGACGAATTTCGCTTCAAAAAAAGCCGTTGGTCCTCATGCCTCGCATAAAAGGCCTCTCCGGTGGCCCCGCCGGCAGGAATAATTTCCCACTCTTGTCCTAATATATGTTCCAAAACTGTTCACCTTCAACTTATGCCGTTCTTTGAGGATGGGGCCCTCATCTAAATCAGAAGTAAAACCAAGACGTGCGAAGGTTTTACGAATTATTTTATTAATAAAAAAAAGCTATTGATTAATAGCATACAATAGCCATCTTAATAAATTTTATCTCCTATTGCTATTTTTCGTCAAGTAATCCTGGAAAACTATTTTTTTACTAAAACATTTAACGATATAGGTTCTACCTGAATTTCTCCGCCTTGAAAAACTTTTTTTGCTATAATACCGGCAGTATCTCTGTCGGCTAAAACGCTCCATTCCCCGTTTAGAATACTAACCTTATGAGAAGATAATGAAGGATTTGTGATTACAATAAAAACAGAATCTCCCTGTTGAAAAGAGCATCCCAAAATCGGCGATGGAAGTGGCAACCTGCTTACTTGATTGCGAATTTCTGCTGCTGTTCTTAACCGGAAACAAGGGTATTCTTTTCTGATTTGAATAAGCCCTTTTATATAATCTACATTTTCTTTAAATTGACTTTTGCGATTCCAATCCAGTTGGTTTATGGTATCTGGAGATCGGTAACTGTTACCATCACCTTGTTTTGTTCGAAAAAATTCCTGACCGCTGTGAAGGAAAGGAATTCCCTGCGCGAGAAGAACGATCCCTGTGGCAAGACGATGATACCTCATTCTTACAGCATCATCGACATCCGGCAGACAAGATTGTAGCTTATCCCATAGGGTATGATTATCATGGCATTCCACATAATTGACAGATTGGACTGGTTCATTAAAGATTCCTGCCCCTTTGGCCCTAAATCCAATACTTCCAGTAATCATTTCAAAGGCCGCTTCAAGATATTGTTTATTCCCTAAAGCATATCCTTTATCCAATATATTAAAGGTACTCCCCTTGATGGTATCGCGAAACTGGTCATTGAACTGCGCAATTTCGGGCAGCTTTGCCTGATTTGGGATAATTGCCTTTTTCTGAAAAGGAAGCGGGGTATTTAAGTTCCATCCCTCACCGAGGATGATAATGCCATTTGCATAGCTGTCACATACTTTCCTAACCTCGTTCATCGTTTCAATGTCCAAAATTCCCATTAAATCAAAGCGGAAACCGTCAACATGATATTCCTTCAGCCAGTAGCGGATGGAGTCAACAATAAATTTTCGCACCATTTTCCTCTCTGAGGCAATGTCATTTCCCACACCTGTTCCATTGGCAGGAAGGCCGATTTCGTTGTGCCGGAAGTAGTAGCCGGGAACAATTTTTTCAAAAGAGGATTCTTCACGAATATAGACATGATTATAAACAACATCCATAATGACCCTGAGGCCAATTCGGTGAATTTGGTCAATTAAATCTTTTAATTCGGATATCCGAGAATACGGGTCAGAGGGATTGGTGGAATAGCTGCCTTCCGGAGCATTAAAATGGAGCGGGTTATAACCCCAGTTATACTCTTTGTCTGGATTCCATTCATCAACTCCTGCGAAATCGTGGAAAGGAAGGAGTTCAAGATGGGTAATGCCCAATTCCTTTACATAGGATAGTCCTGTGGGTTCTCCATCCACCCCTTTGGTATTTAGTTCACCAGCACCAAGATATAGTCCTTTATTTTTCGCACCACTTTGAGGGTGTATCGTAAAGTCACGGATATGGGCTTCATAAATGATTGTCTCAACAGGACTGGTCATCGGCGGCACCTCTACCTTTGGCCGCCCTGTTTTCTCTATACTAACAATAACTCCATGCTCCCCATTGGCTGATACCGCCTGGGCATACGGATCCACTGCTTCCCGCCATGTTTTGTTAACCTGTACCAAGAAGCTATATTGATACAATTCCAAGTCGCGATTAATATCTAAACACCATACGCCTCGGTCCCCAAGCTTCATTTTTATAATTTCCGCATACTGGGTGGCGGGGTGGCGTAATTTTAATTTCACTTGCGTGGCAGTCGGAGCCCATAATTTAATTTGGGACCTATCACGTTGATACGTAACCCCCAAATCATTTCCTTCATAATAAAACTTATTATCAAAAGCTTCTGTCCGAATAACTGCCCCTATTTGAAGGTCCGTCCTGCCGCCATGGTCATCAGCAATCACATATTCTTTGCCAAAACAAGTCTCATTAGCTAACCGGCAAGTGTATTTCAGATAATTTTCAATAGGGATTTTATCGATGATGTTCAAAGGACTCTTTTCCGCACCGCAGATTAAAGAAAATGAAGATGACTGGCCATTGCGGTAGGAAAGGGGAAGAAGTATCGTAATAATGGTCATTTCATCCAAGTAGGCCTGAAAGATCCTTTTAATGGATTCCATTCGAGTCCCTCTCTTTCAAATCAACTTCGTCCTTATAGCGCATTCGCGTTAACACTTGTAACGCTTTCGGAACAATCTCTGCCTTTAATGGAATATGTCCAACATGCTCCCCGTCCCCATGAACATAGAGTTTCACATCTGAACGAATTGTTATTGCTCTTCCTTGAAATGATTTTACCTCTTTGAAATAAATATGCTTCCCCCAAAAAACACTGATAAAAACAATTAAAAGCTTCAATCTTGATAACTCATGAACCACTGTAATATCAAGTAAACCATCCTGTGGTTCAGCTGCAGGTGCAATTTTCATTCCGCCCCCATAGAAGGGCTGGTTGGAGACAGTCACAAACCATGTTTGTTTAAATTTATGCTCTTTGCCGTCAATTGATAAATCAATTGTAGAAGTTTTATAACAAAATAGTTCTTTCAGAAGAAAATAAACATAAACCAGACGGCCCAAAGAAAATTTGTTTAGCAGGGCTTTTACCCGCGAATGATTGACCTGATATGCAATTAATGCATCAAATCCAGCCCCCATATTATTAATAAAATATTGCTCGGACTTGTCCTGCATCGTAATTTTCCCGGCATCCATCAATGGAGCATCGCTTTTCATCAGACGGAGCATCACTTTTAGGGCGGCAGCTGGGTCCTTTGGAATTTGAAATCCTCTAGAAAAATCATTTCCCGATCCGCCGGGTATAAATCCCAACGTAATAGTTGGATGGTTAATGATTCCATTCAACACTTCATGAAGTGTCCCGTCACCTCCGACGGCAACGACGATTTTAGAATGGTTATTCTTGGCCGCAATTTGCGCAGCCAGTTTTCTAGCATGTCCAGAATACTCCGTAAAAAAAGCCAAATAAGAAATTTCCTCTGACTTCAACTTCAGCTCAATTTTTCGCCAAATTTTATAACAATGGCCATTGCCGGCTTTAGGATTTATCACAAAGTATAATTCTTTCATATATAACCAACCTTTTTTTATGTTTGTAAAGGAAAAAGTTTAATGGCTTCATATTTCGGTGTTTGGTTGAGATGGGTTTGATATAACACCACTTTTCCAGCTAGAAAAGGGAGTGGTTCGGGCTGAAGCTCTTTCCAAATTGTGAGCTGCTCTTTTTGGAAGGGAACGTCTCCACGCCATTTTCTTGCCATTGTGATATGTGGGCGAAACGGCCTTTTTTCAAGCGCAAATCCAGCTTCCTCACATGCTTGGAATACTTTATTTCTAAGGGCTTGCAGCTCGGGGCTTTCTTCTGTGTCCGCCCAAAACACTCGCGGGGAATCTTTCGCACCGAATATCCCCAGGTCATTAATTTTAAGCGTAAATGCTTGTTCAGATTTTATGGCTGATTTTACATTGTTTACGGAAGCTTCAAGCTTGTCAGCTGGAGCAGCCCCAAGAAACGCCATTGTGATGTGCATGTCCAGATGGTGCACCCAACGCTGGAAAGGAAGCGCTGTCCTTAATTGTTCTATGTGATTTTTCAGAATTCCTTTCGTTTCTTCAGGAATCCTTATAGCATAGAAAAAGTGAGTTTGATATTCCACTGGCTTTTTTCATTCCTTTATTTCCATTTTAGTATTTTTTCTTCTCATTATATCTATTTTGCAACAAAGATTATCCGATATTTTTTACATTGAAATTATTTTTATTTATTATAGAAATTAGAAGTAAAGGAAAGGATGGTCCCTATAGTGAAAGTTGTCAATAATATTGCAGATTTAATTGGAGAAACACCATTAGTCAAACTCAATCGGATTGCTCCTAGAGACGGGGCCTCAGTTTATTTGAAGCTGGAGTATTTTAATCCAAGTAAAAGTGTAAAGGACCGAGCTGCTTTCAATATGATTGCAGAAGCAGAGAAGGCAGGAAAGTTAACTCCGGGTGCAACAATCATTGAGCCGACAAGCGGCAACACAGGAATTGGGCTGGCCATGAATGCAGCGGCACGCGGATATAAAGCCATTATTATCATGCCTGATACTATGACCCAGGAACGCATTAATATTTTAAAAGCTTACGGGGCTGAGGTTGTGCTTACCCCAGGAGATGAAAAAATGCAAGGTGCCATCAGGAAGGCGCAAGAGCTTGCCGCTGAAATACCAAACAGTTTTATTCCGATGCAGTTTGAGAATGAAGCAAATCCCAATGCACATCGGACTTCCACGGCTTTGGAGATTGTCAATGCTGTTAAAGAAATTGGCAAGCCGCTTGGTGCGTTTGTTGCAACAGCAGGAACAGGTGGTACGATTACCGGGACTGGTGAAGTGTTAAAGGAGCATTTTGCTAATATAACCGTTCACGTCGTCGAACCAAAGGGTTCGCCTGTTTTATCAGGGGGCAAACCAGGAAAACACAAGCTTGTCGGAACAAGTCCAGGATTTATTCCGGAGATTCTGAATCAAGATGTTTATGATGAAATTCATCAAATTAGCGATGAAGATGCCTACGATATTGCGCGGAGATTAGCGACGGAGGAAGGAATACTCGTCGGCCCGTCATCAGGCGGAGCCTGCTTTGCCGCTCTACAGGTTGCCAAGCGTTTAACTCCTGATGAAATCGTTATCTGCATCGCATGTGATACAGGAGAACGGTATTTATCGAGTGACTTGTTTCAGTTTTAATCCCTACGGCCTCATGATTGGACAACCCGGTTTACTCTCGGATGAGACGGGTTTACTCTCGCATAAGCCTGATTTACTCTCGGATAAATCAAATTTATTCTCGAAAGCAGATTTTTCTCTAATTTAAAAAGACGTGGACCCTATTTCCACGTCTTTCCCTTATAACTCACCGCATTGTTTTTCAATTTCTTGAGTAAATAAATCCTGTAATCTGCTCGTTAACGGGCCGGGAACCCCGTTTCCAACCTTTTTACCCGCCACTTCAATGATTGGCATAACCTCACCTGTTGTACTTGATAAGAACACTTCATCAGCAGCAGCCAATTCATCCAGCCTAAATGTCTGTTCCTTAACCGAGATATTGTTGGCAGCACAGACCTGTAAAACAACGTCCTTGGTAATCCCTTTTAAAATCAAATTATCCGATTGATGCGTGATAATCACGCCATTTTTCACAATAAAAATATTAGTAGAGCTTCCTTCAGTCACATCCTGTCCACGATGCAGGATTGCCTCAAAGCAGCCCTTCTCAGCGGCCTGTTGTTTGGCAAGGATACTGCCAAGTAAATTTAAGCTTTTTATGTCACAGCGAAGCCAGCGGATATCCTCTGTAAGTATCGTTTTCACACCATTTTTCAAATTCTCAGCCGGCCTTGGAAGCTCCTTCGTATATGCAGTCAGGGCCGGTACCACTTCTTTTGCCGGAAAAGAATGATTACGAGGTGCCACACCCCTAGTAACCTGCATATAAACGATGCCGGTATGCAGCCTATTCTTTCCAACCAATTCCTCCAGCAATTCTGATAATTGTTCTGTAGAGTATGGGAGCGTTATGCCAATACTTTCTGAACTTTTTTCGAAGCGTGCCAAGTGCTCCTTAATGGTAAACATTTTTCCGTTATAGACGCGAATGACCTCATATACTCCATCGCCAAATTGATAGCCGCGGTCTTCAATGTCGACCTTAGCTTCTGACCGGTCTATCAGCGTACCATTTAAAATTGTATAAGTCATATCCAATACTCCTTTTTATACTATTTTACTAATGTTTTCATTCCTAATTATTCTTCCTGAAAATATCTTACCAATATTTTCGTAAAAAACGAAGTCACGGACATCCTATTTACCTTTTTTCTTGAGGTGTTTTTACTAAAAATTCAAAAAATTATCATAATCTAAACATGTATACCCATAACTTATAGTATGAAAATAAAAAAGGAGGCAGAAAATCTTAAAAATTTGAAACCTTGTATGCATTTTTACGTAAACTTTACTATTGTGGTAGAAATTTTCTGAAATTATGGGTACAATATGGTTAGATGTATGACATCTAAGTACCACTTCAATGATTCCAAAAAAGGAGATGTCTGCGCGGAAAAGAAAACTACATATGTTGAAGAATCTTCTTCAAAGAGGCTGTCGGTAGAGGGATTAAGCCATAGGTTTGAAAAAAGGATAGGGAGTGGTTCTTTGAAACCTTCAACTAACCGGATGTTAAACCGCATCAAATGTATCTACATGTTTATCCGCAATAACGGCACTGTCACAACGCAGGAACTTGTAGAGGAATTTGGTATCACTCCTCGCACCATACAACGAGATTTAAATGTCTTAGCCTACAATGACTTGGTAATCAGCCCAAGCCGCGGAAAATGGACAACAACAGAAAAGAAAGTGAAGATGTCATCTTAAATTATCAACTAAAATTCTATATGATCATAAAAACAGCACAGGGGAAAAAATACCCTTGTGCTGTTTTATTTTTTCATCACTTTCGGTCTAGAATTCGCACTAAAATTACTCTACTAGAATAATTTTCTTTTGACAAAATGAGAAAAAATGATATATTAGTATAAAATACTTTAACACTTAAAAGCGTTTAAGTAAAAAAGAAAAAGTAGGTCGGATTATTGTGAAAAAAAGTCAACAGGATTTAAAAAAAGGGCTGCTGCCGAGGCATGTACAGTTTATGGCATTAGCAGGAATGATTGGAACGGGTATTTTTAAAGGAAGCTCTGATACGTTGCATATTGCCGGGCCGAGTGTTGTGATCACCTATTTAATTGGCGGTCTGCTATTATTTATCGTTATGGCGGCTTTGGGGGAAATGGCGCTGGCAAATCCCAATCACAATGTCCAGCATCTTGTCCATAAAGCCTTTGGATTCCGCTTTTCATTTATTGTCGGCTGGCTTTATTGGATTAACTGGATTCTTGTGACCATAGTTGAATTGCTGGCAGCAGGAAGCTTCTTGCAATTTTGGTTTCCGGCTGCCCCACTATGGCTACTAAGTTTTATATGCGCAGCGGTAATAGTCGGGATCAATCTTTTTCAAGTAAAATATTATGGTGAACTTGAATTTTGGTTTGCCGGAATCAAAATCCTTGCCTTAGTAGCATTTATTATATTAGGAGCGTTGCTGATTTTTGGGTTTATTCCAAGCACGGTACATGAACCGTTAGCAAATTATACAGCAAACGGAGGATTTATTCCAAATGGTATTGGCGGGATAATGAGCGCCTTTTTAGTTGTTATGTTTTCATATGGAGGCGCAGAGCTAATTGGAGTTGCCGTTACAGAAACGAAGGACAGCGAACGTGTTCTGCCGCAAATTATTAAAGGTGCCATTTTCCGTGTAATAATTTTTTACATTTTTCCAATCCTTATTATTTGCGGGATTATGCCTTGGAATAGTGTTACCGGGGAAGACAGCCCCTTCGTTCAAGTATTCAGCAGCGCCGGACTGCCGGGTGCGGCCCATATCATGAATTTTGTTTTGTTAACAGCCGTTTTGTCTGCTGCCAATTCTGGCATTTATGCAACTTCAAGGACACTGTTTTCAATGGCCCAAAGTGGTGTAGCACCGAAAGGACTAGCCAGGACATCCGCAAACGGAATTCCTATTGCAGGGATCTCCATTACAAGTGCTTTTATTGCAGCGGGGGTTTATCTTGCGTATTTAACACCCAGCCAGGTCATCAGTTATCTAATGACCATTCCCGGATTTACAATCATGTTAATTTGGATTAGTATTTGCCTTGCGCAACTAAAGCTCCGTCCATATTATAACGAAAAACCGAGATTTCTAGTAAAATGGTTCCCATACACTACCATTTTCGCTGTTATTTCTCTAAGTACCATTTTTATTATATTTTTGCTTAACCCTAACAATTTAATTGGATCAAGTGTTTGTGTAATTACTGTTGGAGTATTGGTTATCCTTTCATTTTTTACACAAAACAAAGGAACTAATCTAAACATAAAGCCATCTAGCACATTTTAAAAGGCAGCCCCAAAAGGTCGTTGAATGACGACTCAATTGGGGCAGCCTTTTTCTTTATATGATTAAGTTGCGTTTTGAGTATTATAAAGTAAAGCCTGGGCAATCCCGGTAAAGTATTCCGATTCTCTGATAATATGGACTAAGACCACCTTCGCGGTAGGATTGCCGCTGACGGCGGCACTTTCGTTTTTGATTTGTTCACACAGCCTGATAAAGGACAGGCTCTCCTGCAGGCAGTACGATACCAGCTGGATGACATGCTGGTGCAATTCATTGGTCACATTGGCACCTGAACGAATGACTGTTTCAATGTAGCGGACAACCTGCTGATGGGTTTCAGCTAATGCTGCCTCCCATTTTTTCAACGCATCAACAAACTCAGGCTCGAGCCCCTTCACCAACTCGCGGATAACAACGGTATGTTCTTCCTCCTGATGCTTCCAAAATTCCGCCTCGTCTAAAATTCTTAACGGCATTTGCTGCCCGTAGTAAAATTGCATTGACATCCCCTCCCCTGACAATCTATGGGATGGGCTTTTAAATTATTCGCACATTCCTGGTACGAAAATGGTAAAATGAGAAAAAGTCATTTTGAGGTTATAAATATGAGTTTAATTGGTAGTCAATATCTCAGAAGCGTTCGATTAATGAGAAAGGAATTACCCTCATCCAATCGGTACCCTTTTAATCTGTCGTGCATAAAAAATTGGCATGAACTATTTTTTCATCCAAAGGTTACTTTTCTTGTCGGGGAAAACGGCATGGGTAAATCCACATTATTAGAGGCCGTTGCGGTCGCACTTGGCTTTAATCCGGAAGGCGGTTCCTTCAATTTTAATTTTTCCACCTATGACTCCCATTCAGAACTTGGGGATTATCTTAAAGTTATTAAAGGCGCAGAAAAACCGCGGGATGGTTTTTTCCTAAGAGCGGAAAGCTTTTATAATGTGGCTTCTAATATTGAAGAGATGGACCGTGAAATCCTTGGTGGGCGGGTGATTGACTCTTTCGGGGGTATTTCTCTGCATGAACAGTCTCATGGTGAGGCTTTTTTTGCCACGTTCCTTCATCGTTTTCGCGGCAATGGAATCTATATTTTGGACGAGCCGGAGGCAGCTCTATCACCCCTGAGGCAAATGTCAATGCTGACAAGGATTCATGATTTGGTGAATGAACACTCCCAGTTTATTATTGCGACCCATTCACCAATTATCATGGCATACCCTGATGCTAAAATTTTCGAGTTCACTGAAGAAGGAATTACAGAAAGCCGACTTGAGAACACAAACCATTACCGGATTATGAAGCAGTTTTTTGAGGATAAAAATAGGATGCTGCATCATTTATTGAATAAATAAATTTCAAATTTTTCGCTTTTACCGTGTTTCGTACCTCTTCTATGTGACCGTTTTTCTAATTCACTACCATTTCGGTCACGTAGACTGCTTTCTACGTGACCGTTTTTCCAGTTCAACCGCCGTTTCGGGCACGTAGCTCCCTTCTACGTGACTGTTTTCTAGTTCAACCGCCGTTTCGGGCACGTAGCTCCCTTCTACGCGACCGTTTTTCTAGTTCAACCGCAATTTCGGTCACGTAGCCCCCTTCTACGTGACCGTTTTTCTAGTTCAACCGCCGTTTCGGTCACGTAGCTCCCTTCTACGTGACCGTTTTTCTAGTTCAACCGCCGTTTCGGGCACGTAGCTCCTTTCTACGTGACCATTTTTCTAGTTCAACCGCCGTTTCGGGCACGTAGCTCCTTTCTACGTGACCATTTTTCTAGTTCAACCGCCGTTTCGGTCACGTAGCTCCCTTCTACGTGACCGTTTTTCTAGTTCAACCGCCGTTTCGGGCACGTAGCTCCCTTCTACGTGACCGTTTTTCTAGTTCAACCGCCGTTTCGGGTACGTAGCTCCTTTCTACGTGACCATTTTTCTAGTTCAACCGCCGTTTCGGGCACGTAGCTCCCTTCTACGTGATCGTTTTTCTAGTTCAACCGCCGTTTTAGGCACATAGACATCTTCCACGTGACTGTTTTTTCCAGTTTTAAATAATATTTTTCCCATAAAAAATCTCGTCCATTTCAAACTTAATTCGCTCCGTAATTTCTATAACCTCATCAGGTGACAATCTATCTTTTGTATAGCCAAATAAATAATGATTAAGGTCAAATTCCCTCAGCTTACATTTGGTGTGAAAAATGTTCTCTTGATAGACATTCACGTCAATCATATCAAACATTTCGCCGACGTCCTCAGGAATATAATTTTGGATGGAGCTAATTTCATGATCAATGAACAGCTTATATCCATCCTTATCACGCGTAAAGCCTCGAACACGGTAATCGATTGTCATCACGTCCGTTTCAAAGGAACGGATTAAATAATGGAGCGCCTTAAGAGGCGAAATCTCTCCGCATGTAGAAACATCTATGTCTGCTCGAAATGTGCTGATTCCCTCGTCAGGATGATATTCAGGGTATGTATGAACCGTAATATGACTTTTATCTAATTGGAGGACTACAGATTCCATCAACGGACCAGGTGATTCCTCAAAGATTTCAGACGGCGCATTTTCAACCGGGCCTTCCGATACTAAGATCGTGACACTTGCTCCCGCAGGCTCGAAATCCTGACTCGCGATGTTTAATACATGTGCTCCTATAATGTCTGCTACATCCTTTAATATCCCAGTTAACCGCTCGGCACTGTATTGCTCATCGATATATTTTAAATATGCTTCCCTCTCTTCTCTTGTTCTCGTATAACAAATATCATACATATTAAAACTTAATGATTTCGTCAAATTATTAAAGCCGTGTAATTCGATGCGTTGTTGATGTGTTAATTTCATTTCACTTCCCCCTAAAGACCTTTTTCGCTTATAAATAATTTTAATTTACCCATTAATCCTCATTTTTATGGGAATTATCAATTAGAAACAGGTGCAAAGTGTTGCCACTGTTTTATTATTTTGAAGAAAACCCTAATTTTTTTCAAATTTCGGAGGAAAATAATTGAAGGATTGACAATGAGGTGAAGAAATGAAAAAAAGGTTTTTGATTGTATTGATATTCCTAATACTAATGCCGAACCTTGCGAGAGCAGAACCAATAAGCAACAAGGTGAAGGTTGCATTTGTAAGGGATGGTTTTCTCTGGACAAAGATAGATGGAAAGGAAGAGAAAATTACAAAAGAGCCGGCAAAATATCCATATCCGCCCCAATGGTCTCATGATGGCAAATGGATTGTGTATCAAGTGGAACCTAAAGAGAAACTTAGTCCTAATGTAGAATTCCAGACGGAGATTTGGGTATACAATCAAGAAACGAAAAAACATAAGAGAATAACTCTAGATGGCACTAATCCGAAATGGTCCCCAGTGGAAAACCTTGTTGCTTTTAAAAGCGGCGGTGTCTTAAATGTCTCGAATCTTGAATCTTTTTATAATATTGCCCTAGGTGTGGGAGACTACAATTGGTTTCCGGATGGACGGTCCTTCATCACAAGCTCAGGGGCTTCCCTAAGGCCTGATGGATGGACCAACCCTGTTCTCTATAAGATTGGGCTTGAAAGGAATTTAGACAAAATCACCAGCCTCACTAAAAATGTGAACAAGTTTTACACCATTCCCAGTGAATTGAAAAAAGGGGACGTCAGTTTGTTAGCAATTGATGCGACCGATTTCAAATTTTCTCCTGATGGAAAATGGATTTCCTTTGTGGTTAGCCCTACTGCCTCTTGGTCAATGGATAGCAATTTGGTTTGTGTTATCTCGTCCGATGGGCAAACTGTCGAAGTTTTAGACGAAATTATTTGGGAAGTGGGGACACCAAAATGGGCGTTTCTACAAAATCGGATTGGATATATTGCGGGAGGCGGGAGAATTGTCTCCGGCTTTAAGAACAAAGATATGAAGGTCACAGACCTGCCTGCCTTTCAAACCACCAGCCTGACACCAGCCCATTTTGCAGAATTAGGCTTCACTTGGAAGGATGACCATTCTCTTTATGTATCAAGGGTAAAAGAAAGCGAATGGTCAAATAACCCAAAACAGCGGCCTGATCCCTCGTTATTCATTATAAAAATCGGTGATTCATCACAGAAACAAATTACCTATCCGCCAAAGGACTATGGAGATTACGATCCAATATATCTTCCGACAGCTGGTAAACTAACTTGGCTGCGTTATCAAGATATAGCCATGACAACAAGAGATTTATGGATTTCAGACCCTGATGGCAAAAACGCCAAGGTATGGATTAAAAACGTCGGGGGCTATGCTTTTTTCGAATAGAAAACCTTATTTATAATAATTATAATTTAGTATTGATTATAATATTAAATATGTTATAATTAAAACAGATAGAAAAACAGGAGGAATGCTAAATGACACTGGAGAAAGTTCTTAACCAACAAATCGCAAACTGGAATGTATTATATACAAAGCTTCATCGTTTTCACTGGTATGTAAAAGGGCATCACTTCTTTACATTGCATGCTAAATTTGAGGAATTATATGAAGAAGCATCAGCAACCATTGATGAATTTGCCGAGCAATTACTAGCCATCGGGGGCAGCCCCGTTTCAACTTTGAAAGAATACTTGGAATTGGCAACAATCAAGGAAACAACCGAAACTTTAAATGCTGAAGAAATGGTTCAATCAATTGTAAAGGACTTCACACAAATCATTGATGAACTTCAAGATGGAATGGAAACTGCTGAACAAAAAAATGACGAAGTAACCAGCGATATGTTCCTAGGTCTGAAAGGTAAACTTGAGAAACATAACTGGATGTTAAAAGCCTATTTAGGTGCATAATCAATAAAAAGAGGACAAGGCATAATTGCTTTGTCCTCTTTCTATCAAGGTTTATAATTTATTCCCAGCGATGAAATAATCATCAATAATGTAAAAATGAGCAGAAAGATGTTAAGGGAAAGTCCCCAGATGGCATACAATCTCGATCTTTTTAATGTAAATAGACCAATGACTCCAAGAAAAAATCCCACAATCGGCAGCTGAATAATAAAGACTCCAGGGAATACTTTTTCTTTTATTAACAGAGCCACATTTAAACCGGCTAATGATATAAGTGCAACCAAAAAAGAAAGAAATCCTGATATGGTGGGGAGTCGTCTATCCCCCCTTTTTTTCTTTACTCCCAGTTCCATAGTTTCACTTCCCCCACTTTCAACGCGCGAATTTCCTTTATGTTTTGCAGTTTTCTTAATTCTTCTGTTGGGCCAGTGATAACAGCTCCATAAACATTTATACCTTGTTTTTTAATATAGGCCAGCCGACTTTTAAGGGCTAATGATTTGGCACGAGCCACTTTTTCAGCAACCGGTTGATTTTTCTCGAGCAGTGATAAAATGTCCAAGAACACTTCTTCATTTGTTTGGTCATAGGATCTAAATGGAGACCATATGGTTGGATCATACTGTGCTGGGTAGCCGAGCGGCGTAATTGGCACCCCTCCTTTATCTACCTGGGCAGCTTCCATTCCCGTATCAACAGCCAGCCAACGAAGCTCCATATTTTTTGGCAAATGCTTTTGTAACACATCCGGCTTCATTAATTCGTTTAATGACACATAGACTTCAGCAACTGTTCCGTCCGGCAGCTTATTTAAAATGTCCCATTGATCTGTTTGATTAAATGGAATGGAGGCCTTCGGGTGAAACAACACTTCGGTTTCCTTGTCAGGAATTTCAGGCAGTGGACGGTCTAAAAGCATATTCTTCTTTGGAAAATTAGGATGGTCTAGAAAAAAATCAATTTCATAGTTTCCCGCCCGATAATCCTCTTTGCCGATTCGTTTAAAAACATCAAAAGTGATATTCATTGAAAAAAAGCCAACTTCGTCTTCCAGCTTTAATTTCTCCAAACCCATATTAGGTTCAGTAACATATATCGTTTTTGTGACCACATCAATTAGGTGATCCGCACGGCCGCCGATTGCATAATACAAATAGGTTGTTAAAGTCATGATAGGAACGATTAGTAATAGAATGGCAAGGCTGATCATAATATTTGTTCTTCGTGCCATATTTTTTCCGATTGTCACAATTTCAGTTTGACTTTTTTTAGAATAAGATTGTATTTCACTTACTTCATTCAGTGTTTCGTTTAGAAGTTTCTGATAATCATCTTCAAATTGATTCTTATCTTCGCTCATCTAACTACTTCCTTTCTTTCACTTTTTCCATAACTTTTTTCCGTCCCCTATGTAAATGGCTTTTCAGTGTATTTAAGTTCATTTCCAAAATTTCTGCCGCCTCACTGTAAGAAAGCTGGTGTAAATCGCATAGCAGCAGAACATGCTTTTCCTGTTCCTTTAATGAGTGAATATCATTAATCAATAATTGAAAACTCTCTTTTTCCAGCAATCTTTTTTCCGGCGTTTCTTTAGATGAATGCGGCTCCTCCTTCGGTTCCTGAATGACAAACCGTTTATTTTTCCTTAGCAAATCAATGAAGGCATGGTAGGCGACCTTAAACAGCCACGCGCGGATATTCGAGATTTCATAGTCCTCTAGATGTAAATAGGCTCGGTAAAAGGATTCTTGAACCAAATCCTCAGCGATAAAATGATCCTTTGAAAGGGAGTAAAGATATCTGTATAAATCATTTACATTGTCGCGGTATACTTGATCTAACTCCAACTTTGTTCCCCCTTTCACCATAACCACGTTTAACGATAGCAAAAGGTTGCAGTTTTGGAAAATTTTTTAATTTCCAAACAAAAAATAAAAGCAGCCCAAATTGAGCTGCTTCATGTCACCTGATAACTTTTTAATAATTCTACTTCTTCATCCTTCAGTTCCCGGTATTCCCCGAGTTCAAGTGTTTCATCAAGTTGCAAGGGTCCCATTGAAATGCGCTGTAAATAAACGACTCTTTTGCCCACAGCTTCGAACATTCTTTTCACTTGGTGAAACTTCCCTTCGGTAATCGTCAACTCGATGTCTGAGCGGATACCGGATTTTATGATTTTCAGTTCGCCTGGCTTGGTCAAATATCCATCATCTAGGACCACACCTTTTGCGAAGGCCTTCACATCGTCCTCTGTTACCTCACGATCAATTACCGCAAAATAAGTTTTCGGAACATGCTTTTTCGGAGACAATAGCCGGTGTGCCAATTGACCGTCATTCGTAATCAACAGCAAGCCCTCCGTGTCCTTGTCGAGGCGGCCGACAGGAAACGGTTCATACACCTGATCCTCAAGTTCCAACAAGTCAATCACTGTCTCATCAGCGTTATCCTCAGTTGCAGATATAACTCCTGGAGGCTTGTTCATCATTAAATAGATAAATTCTTTGTATTCAATCACTTCACCGTTTAATGTCACGGTTTGTGTATTTGGATCCACATGCTGCTTGGCATCCTTGATGACAACATCATCTACTTTAACTGCGCCATTTTTCAGAAGCTGTTTGACTTCCTTACGGCTGCCAAAGCCAAGATTGGCGAGCATTTTATCAATTCTCAACAGCTTTTCTCCTTCCAAATAATTTTAATTTGGATAGTAGACGGTCTACTCTATTTCCAAATAAGCGGCGGGCCAGACCTGATTTTAATCCAAGGTAAAAATAAATACCAGCGCCAACGGCTGCACTTATTAAAATAATGGCCACAGATTGAACCTTTGATTCTGGTGATAAAAATAACAATAAAACTCGATAAACAACCTCGGTGCCAACCCACATCAGTCCGGCAAAAATGGCAATCAATAAGCTTCTCCGCCAAACCAGCCGGAAAGGATATTTGGCAAATTTCTTAATGACAATGATATTAATGATTATGGAGGCTGAGTAGCCAAGTGTTGTTGCCAACACCGCCCCTTTTATTTCCATCAGCTCAATCAGTGGTATATTTAAGGTTAATTTGATTAATAAGCCGACAAGCAAACTCAATATCGTAAAACGCTGTTCATTGATTCCTTGCAGGATTGCGGCTGTTACAGAGTAAAGCGAAAACAATATCGCAACGGGCGCATATGTGCTTAAAACTCCCGCGCCCAATAAATTATGTTCATAAAACGCCGTATAGACAGGCTCAGCCAGCAAGGAAAGCCCGATTGCTGCCGGCAACGTCAAAAACAAAAGCACTTGAAAGGTTTGGTTCAACTGATGATTTAAACTTTTTCCATTCCCCTCCACAAATGCCTTTGTGATGCTTGGGACAAGCGCCAAGGAAAAGCCTGTTGCCAAAGAAACAGGGATAATGACGATTTTATGCGATTCAAAATTCAAAATAGAAAAATATGCTTCTGCCACTTTCTTTTTCCCAATCGCTTCCATGGCTTGGGTAAAAGTAAATTGATCGATCGCCTGGAATAAAGGATTGGCAATCCCCACCAAAACGAACGGGAAGGCAGAAATAAAAATTTCCTTATAGATTTCCTTAATGGAGATGTCCATTGTTCCTTTATCATGGGTAAGAAGCTCGTCTAAGTAGGGCTTTCTCTTATACCAATACCAGAATAAAACAAGTAAGCCGCCGATAGCCCCGGTAAAGGCAGCAAAAGTTGCAACACTGACGGCGGTAACCATTTTTCCATGAAAAACTTGAAGGACGATATAGGCTCCCAAAAGCGTAAAGGTAATCCTGACAATTTGCTCGACAACTTGTGAAAGAGCCGACGGTCCCATTGACTGATGTCCCTGAAAGTATCCTCTGATCAGACTCATGAACGGAACGACAATTAAAGCGAAGCTGACGGCGCGCATGACGGTCGTCACATTTTCTAAATCCGCTTTTTCATCGCCAATACTCATTTCTGCCAACATTGGCGCGGCAAGATACATGATTAAAAAAGCAACAATACCGGTAGTCAGCATTATAATCAATCCAGATTTAAACAGCTTCCTGCCAACCGCATACTCTTCGAGTGCATTATATTTGGAAATAAATTTAGAAACAGCCAGCGGAACTCCGGCCGTTGCAATACTAATAAAAATGGTATATGGGACATACGAAAATTGGTAAAGAACTGTCCCTTCCCGGCCAACTATTTGAAAGAATGGAATAACATAAATAAGTCCGAGAATTTTTGACAGAATTGTTCCAACCGTTAATATAAAGGTTCCTCTTAATAGCTTAGATTGCATAGAATCCCTTCCTGCTTGCAGAAATACGAGCACATATTTTTTAAATGTAGGCAAAAAAATTCGACGTTTTTTGCACACTATTGATAGTTTACAACTTCTTCTCCTTCGATGCTACTCACAACCAAAGCAAATTTGTGAAAAGTCGTTTATTTTCCTTATGATATGCTTATAATGAAGTGAATATATTTTAAGTTGGTGTATATATGGAATTTGATTGTATAGTCATAGGCGGCGGGCCATCAGGACTCATGGCAGCCATCGCTGCAGGTGAAAAAGGCGCAAAAGTATTGTTAATTGATAAAGGGGACAAACTTGGCCGAAAGCTTGCCATTTCCGGCGGTGGGCGCTGCAATGTCACGAATCGCCTGCCCGTTGAAGAAATCATTAAGCATATTCCAGGAAACGGCAAGTTTTTATATAGTGCTTTTTCGATTTTTAATAATGAAGATATCATCCGCTTCTTCGAAGGATTGGGAATTGTCTTAAAGGAAGAAGACCATGGGCGGATGTTCCCGGTAACAGACAAAGCCCAGTCAGTCGTCGATGCACTGTTAACTCAATTAGAAAAATTACAGGTCAAAATATTTAAAAACTGCGCTGTCGCCGAGGTCCTATATGAAAACGGACAAACCGCAGGAGTCTTGTTAAGGGACGGACAAACGATTACCGCGAAATCGGTTGTAATTGCAGTTGGAGGCAAATCGGTTCCCCATACAGGGTCAACCGGGGATGGCTATTCCTGGGCAGAGAAAGCCGGCCATACCATTACAGATTTATTCCCAACCGAAGTGCCAGTAACTTCTGCTGAGCCTTTTATTAAAAATAAAACCCTCCAAGGTTTGTCATTGCGGGATATTGAATTAAGTGTTTTAAACCCAAAAGGAAAACCCTTAATTTCCCACCGAATGGACATGATTTTTACCCATTTTGGCATCAGTGGGCCGGCCGTTCTTCGCTGCAGCCAGTTTATTGTCAAGGCGATGAAAAAGTGGAATTTAACCCAGGTAACAGTGAGTCTCGATGCTGTCCCTGACCGCAACGAGGAAGAGATTTTTCAAGAGATTATGAAGCTTGTAAAAGCCGAACCGAAAAAAAGCATCAAAAATACGTTAAAAGGATTATTACCCGAACGGTACCTGTTATTTCTGCTCGAACAAAACGAGATTGATACTTCGGCGCAGGGCGGAACGATTGCTCACGAAAAAATTCGCAGTTTCGCCAAGAGCTGCAAGCAGTTCGAATTTAAAGTGAATGGAACGCTCTCAATCGAAAAGGCATTCGTTACAGGCGGCGGTGTCTCTGTCAAAGAAATAGACCCAAAAACGATGGGTTCCAAGCTTATGAATGGTTTATATTTTTGCGGAGAAATCCTTGATATCCACGGATATACGGGTGGATACAATATTACTTCTGCACTTGTTACTGGAAGACTGGCCGGGACCAATGCAGCCCTTTGCGCCAAATAAAAATGGGCCTGATTCTTCATGTCAGGCCCGATAAATAATCATCGCCGAAAAACAATAAATTTGATCCTCTTCTTCTTCTTCCTGGAAAGCAGCGACATTATATTTAATATCCAAGAGACTTTTTTCATCCAATCCCCTTAAAAAGCGATTCATTTCCTTCTCCAAATCCTTCTCATGTTCACGGTCAAACAGCTTTACCTGAATCATTGGACTCTCCCTTTCTTTTTTTCTATCATTATGACCATTTTTTCAAAATTTTAAAAATTAACTCCCGACCAAAAATTAAGATGAAGTTAAGGTTAAGCCTATACACTTCTTTTTGTAGGTTACTTCAGAAAGGAGCGATTCACTTGGATAAAAAACAAAAGATAACTTGGGGAACATAATTGTAAAAATAAAATTACTCAAATCTACTCAAAATAGCTCATTTTGGTTAGATTATTTTATTTACCAATGATTGGTGTAATATAGTTGATATCACAAACGTACGTTTGGTATAATATTTACAAGGAGGTGAAATTACGGATGATTTACAATCATAAAATCGCTCTTCAGCTCACAATGGAACAACAACTGGCATTGGATGGTCAAAGCAGAAAGTGCAATTGACTTTACAATCAACTTTTAGACTTATGCCAACAAGACTATCAAGCTGGCAATGAAAAAAGGTTGATGAAAGGAAGAAACCTCCGCAATCAGGTTCCGATTTATAAAGCGGCTTATCCATTTCTGAAAACAGTTCATTCATCTCCACTCAAAAATACCGCTTTACGATTAAAGGATGCTTATGATGGATTTTTTCAACACGGACGCGGATTTCCCAATCACCGGTCATGGAAGAAGAAATGGTTTTCTCTTTATTATGATGAACCGAAAAAGGGATTCAAATTGTTGAACCCGACCACACTAAGGTTATCTTTTGGTAAAAATGAAGAGAACAAGCAAATCATGCATGTCGTGCAGCTCCATGAACCCCTTCACCTTAACAATGAAATAGTAAAAACCCTCCGCGTTACCAAAAATCACCAACGTTATTATGCTATTTTTACCGTGGAACGCCAAAGCCCCACATTAAATGAACAAAAGACATGGATTGCCTTTGACCCAAACCACAAAAATTTAATGATCGGCATTGACCACGAAGGAAAAACATTTGAATTTAAGAATCTCCCGCAATTAAAGTATTGGGACCAAGTGATTGATCAATTAAAATCCAAACGGGATCAGTGTCAAAAGAAATCGCGCTACATTAAAACAGAACATTCGGGTTATTGGAAACCAAGCCGCAGTTGGGAAAGGTTCAACCAGGCATTAGAAAAGGCATATCACACTAGGCGAGAACAGGTGAAGCAAACGTTATATGCCATTGTCCATTGGACTGCCAAACGATACGATGAGGTTCTCATCGGGGATTACGTCCCTACTCTCAATGTGGCAAAGTATCAAACGATGCACCGTGCCATGCTTAACCAAACACCTGTTGGAAAATTAAGGCACACGTTGGAATGGGTTCAGCAAAAGTCTGGGAAACATTATAAGATTGTAGATGAATCCAATACAACAAAGGCATGTTCTGACTGTGGACATCTTGAGAAGAAAACCCCCAATATCCGAATCTTTACATGCGACCATTGTGGAAATACGTTTAACCGAGATATAAATAGCTCGGTAAACATCGCCAAAAAAGGAAATAAAACATTGCCTGGCTCGGGCTATATCGGATTGGAAGATCCGATGTATACTGTGGCGTGGTGTTTTCAACAATCTAAGATAAAACAACAACTCACTTCACAGATGAATCAAAATAAAATCGTGAAGATCTAACCCTGATTATATCAAAATACTCAAATTTGGGTAATTTTGGGTAGACAAGGGAGAGCGGAGTTAGCTTTGGGAGTTTAGCATTAGTAGCTTGGAGGATGTAATATACCTGGGATTTTCAAACAATGGCAATCAATTTTCCGCTAATCAGATGGACTATGATGGGTTCGGATTTTCAAATCACTATTATAGAAGCTGTAAACCTTCTTCCATTTATGGTGTTTGGGATTTTGCTATTAAAAGATAAAAAGGAACTTGACGCTCCATATTCATAAAAAAACCGATTCCAAAAAGGAATCGGTTATTCTGTTTCACCCGTCCACTCAAGCATGCCGCCCACCATGTTGCGGACCTTATATCCTTGCTCGTGCAGGTAATGGCAAACATTTCCACTTCGGCCGCTGGAACGGCAGATAAATATATATTCTTTGTCTTTATCAAAATAATCGAGATGTGCCGGGATATCGCCCATTTTGATATGCTTGGCACCTGGAATCATGCCCATAGCAACCTCGTGGTCTTCCCTGACATCCACCATTTCAGGCTTTTCTCCTACTTCAAGCTTCTTTTTCAATTCCTCAGTAGTGATCGTTTTGATTTCTTCCATCTTATCCATCCCCTTCAAAAGAGGCTGCCCCAAGGACAGCCTCCTATAATATTAGTTAGCGACAATGTTCACAAGTTTTCCTGGTACCGTGATAACCTTGCGGACGGTTTTTCCTTCAATCTGTTCCTTTACGCGGTCATCATCCATTGCGATACCTTCAAGAGCTTCCTTGCTGGCATCAGTTGGAACTAACAGTTTTGCTTTTACTTTACCGTTAACCTGAATCACGATTTCAACTTCGTTATCCACTAACTTCGCTTCATCATATGCAGGCCATGCTTCATAGGAAATTGTATTAGTATGACCTAATTTTTCCCAAAGTTCCTCAGCAATATGCGGTGCCACTGGTGAAAGAAGCTTGACGAGGCCTTCGATGAAATGCTTTGGCAGAACAGTTGCTTTATACGCTTCGTTAATGAATACCATCATCTGAGAGATTGCGGTGTTAAAGCGTAATCCTTCGTAATCCTCGGTCACTTTCTTCACTGTTTGATGGTAGACTTTTTCAAGGCTGGATGCCTCTTCGTTTGGCTGAATTTTCGGATTCAACTCACCGTTTTCCTCCACCAGCAAACGCCAGATTCGATCAAGGAAGCGGCGGGATCCATCCAAACCGTTTGTGGACCAAGCGATTGAAGCATCAAGCGGTCCCATAAACATCTCGTATAGGCGAAGCGTATCTGCACCGTGGGTATTGACGATGTCATCCGGATTGACGACGTTCCCTTTGGATTTACTCATTTTTTCATTATTTTCACCAAGAATCATTCCTTGATTAAACAGCTTTTGGAACGGTTCCTTGGTTGACACTACGCCGATATCATACAAGAACTTGTGCCAGAAGCGTGCGTACAGCAAGTGAAGTACGGCATGCTCGGCACCGCCGATGTAAATATCAACTGGAAGCCATTGCTTTAATTTTTCCGGTGAAGCCAAAGCTTCCTTATTGTCTGGATCAATATAGCGCAAGAAGTACCAGCAGCTGCCAGCCCACTGCGGCATCGTGTTGGTTTCACGGCGGCCCTTTTTGCCTGTGACTGGGTCAACTACATTTACCCAATCCTCAATATTAGCAAGCGGCGATTCACCTGTTCCGGACGGTCTGATTTCGGTTGTTTTTGGCAGCATTAATGGAAGCTCTTCATCCGGTACGGCTGTCATGGTGCCGTCTTCCCATTGAATAATTGGAATCGGTTCACCCCAATAACGCTGGCGGCTAAACAACCAATCGCGTAGACGGAAGGTTACCTTTTTCGTGCCGATTCCCTTTTCCTCAAGCCAGGAAATCATCTTTTTAATCGCATCTACTTTGTTCAAACCATTTAAAAAGTCGGAATTGACGTGATCTCCATCACCTGTATAAGCCTCTTTTTCAACATCGCCGCCAGCAACAACTTCTTTAATTGGCAGGTCGAATTTTTTCGCAAATTCATAGTCTCGTTCGTCGTGCGCAGGAACAGCCATAATCGCACCGGTACCGTAGCTGACTAATACATAATCGGCAATCCAGATTGGCATTTTCTCACCATTTGTAGGATTGATTGCGTAGGCTCCAGTGAATACCCCTGTTTTTTCCTTCGCAAGGTCGGTACGCTCAAGGTCACTCTTTGATTTTACTTTATCTAAATAAGCTTCAACAGCAGCCCGCTGTTCAGCTGTTGTAATCTTATCAACTAAAGCATGCTCAGGTGCAAGCACCGCATAAGTTGCACCAAATAGTGTATCAGGACGGGTAGTAAATACCGTGAAAGTTTCATTATGTCCATCGATTTGGAACGTAACCTCTGCACCCTCGGAACGGCCAATCCAGTTGCGTTGCATTTCTTTTAAGCTTTCTGGCCAGTCAAGTTCTTCAAGGTCTTCAAGCAGACGGTCTGCATAAGCAGTAATTTTTAAAATCCACTGTCTCATTGGACGGCGCTCAACCGGATGGCCGCCGCGTTCACTTTTTCCATCAATGACTTCTTCGTTGGCTAAAACAGTTCCAAGTGCCGGACACCAGTTGACCGGTACTTCATCAACATAGGCAAGACCTTTTTCCCATAGCTTCAAGAAAATCCATTGTGTCCATTTATAGTACTCAGGGTCTGTAGTATTGACTTCGCGGTCCCAGTCATAAGAAAAACCAAGAGACTTAATTTGTCTGCGAAATGTGTCAATGTTTTTCGCAGTAAATTCGGCCGGGTCATTGCCTGTATCTAGAGCGTATTGCTCAGCAGGCAGCCCGAATGCATCCCAGCCCATTGGGTGAAGGACATTATAGCCCTGCATCCGTTTCATCCGTGAAAGAATATCCGTTGCAGTATAACCTTCCGGGTGCCCCACATGCAGTCCGGCCCCTGACGGATATGGAAACATATCTAAAGCGTAGAATTTCCGTTTTCCCGGATCTTCGCTTGTTTTAAATGTTTTTTCTTCTTCCCATTTTTTTTGCCACTTCTTTTCGATTTGTTGATGATCGAAACTCATATCTGTAATCCTCCTTAAAAAATAAAAAACCTCTCATCCCCAACAGGGACGAGAGGACTGTATGTATCTTCCCGCGGTACCACCCACATTAGTGCAATGCACTCGCTTCATTAATCCTTAACGCGGAAAACGGCAAACATTACTTTTCATTCATGCCTGCAACTCCTAGGCGAGTTCATGACCCTCCCGGTTGACTTTCACCAGCCGTCAACTCTCTAAATACGGGACTTAAATCACTACTACTCCTACTCACTGTTATTGAAATATAAATATAACGTAATTGTATTAAATTTTCTAACAGTATGCAAGTAAACTTGAGCCCATTTTCATGGTTGACAGGGAAACTACATTTTAAACATCAAAACCACAGTCAATCTGCTGTGGTTTTGGTTGCGGAAAGTATTTATAAAGCTTTTGCCGTTACCTGCTCTTGCGTTTTCAAATGACGGTCATACATTAGCGTGGTAACGATTCCGATGATAAATAATCCGATTAAGATTGTGAATAGGGCAGACATGCTGTATAAATCAACAATGATGCCACCAAGGAGCGGTCCAATCATTCTCCCGCCGGTCGCGGTGCTGTTCACAATGCCTTGATAAAATCCTTCCCGGCCCTTAGGAGCAAGGGCGAAGGCTAAGGTCGGCACCGCCGGCCAAACGAACATTTCCCCAATTGTCAAAATAATCATCGCGGCTAGGAAGCCGGTAAAAGCACCCGCATTTCCAGCAACTATAAATGAAATGATAAAGATGGCGATTCCGATCAGGATTTGCACCTTAAGGGAAGCACTAAGATGTTTTAAAATACTATTTAAAACAGGCTGCCCCAATACGATTAATGCCCCGTTTATCGTCCATAACAAGCTATATTGTGTGAGGGTGATATTGATTTCCTGCGTATAGGAAGCAATTGTTGTAGTCCACTGGACATACGCAACCCAGCATAATAAATATCCCGCACTAATAATAAGTAAAGCTTGCAGGTTGGCTTTGCTTTTTATGGTTTTAACTGTTTCAGTGTTAGCTTCTTTTTTAACTGATTCAACCACAATTCCTTTATATCCAAAAACCGCGATAAGTAAAAAGATCACATACATGATGGTATTGGCCAGGAAGATTAGTTGGAAGGAATAATCGGCAACAATGCCGCCTAAAGCAGTACCAACAGCAACCCCGAGGTTTTGCGCAACATAGAGGGCATTAAAGGATTTTCGGCCGCCTTCTCTCCAAACCGAACCTGCCATGGCATACATCGAAGGAAAAATAATGCCGGTCCCAAATCCAACAATGGTCAAAAAGAAAACATAGGATGGCCAGCTATGCCAGATGGTTAATCCCACCAAGGCTAGAAGCGAAATTCCAATTCCTAAAAGAATCGATTTATAACCGCCTAATTTATCATATAAATTTCCGCCAAACAGATTTCCGATAACAGTGGCGCCTGCATTTAACATCAGAACAATTCCGGCAACCGAAAGGGACTTACCTAAATAATCGTGAATATAAATTGTATTTAAAGGCCATAAAAAAGAAGAGCCTATTACATTCACTGCCATCCCAATGATTAAAAGCCATAAGGCACGTGGCATGAAAAACGCTCCTTTGATTAAAAATATTTCGATATCCTTGGTAAATTTTAGCCCTTTTTCAGTTGTAGCGCAATCATTTTTGATTACCATTTTTCGCATGGAAGAGATTATGAAAAAATTGATTCGTAGAGGTTTTTGTAAATGGAAAAAATCCCTCAACAATACGTTGAGAGATTTTGGCAAATTTATGAAGATTGATTATTTTCCTGGTGGAATTTCGATTTTACAGGCTGGCCGCCAGTTTGTTCATACTTCTTTTTAGCTTGTTTAATGATGTCTACATCTTGTCCAAACTCAATATCCTGATTGTTAATTCCGTTCCGCGTTTTTTGTTCAGGGTTTTGCTGTTTTGAACGTTTTTTCAAAACTGTTCTCCTCCTCGGGTCCCTTGTAAAATCAAACTATTTTGCAGCTGCTGAACCTGCAGTCTCATTCTGTGCAGCTGTTCCCGCTGTTGCCCATTAGCGCTATGAGCCATTGTACAAATATCCTGATACGTCTGCTCAAGATTTTGCAGCGCCGTCGTATAATCATTATCATTGTAATGTTCCTGAAGACTGCTTTGCTTATACTGCTCCTCGGCGTGGCGAAGACAATCCTCCACCTGCTGTGTTAGGTTTTCCATTGAATCGCGAGTAGCCATGTAAGAACCCCCTTCTTGATATGGCGCAACCTAAAATCACTAATTGAAGCGCACTGCTTCATTTCTTATTTTGTTCCTCAATCTTTTTCCTATTACACGATTGAATTGATAAATCCTGGCAGTGATAAATACAGTTGGATAAGCATTATCTTCATGATAAAATTTACTTTATGCAAAAAATATAAAGGAGTTTTACTGAATGCTTCAGACAAAACCTTTTCAATATGCAACTGATGATAAGCGTTACCATACATGGAACTATCACCTGCGCCAGCAATTTGGGCACAAGGTGTTTAAAGTAGCCTTAGACGGTGGCTTTGACTGCCCGAATCGTGACGGTACTGTTGCCCACGGCGGTTGTACGTTTTGCAGCGCCGCAGGTTCAGGCGATTTTGCAGGAAACCGGATCGAAAGCTTGGAGAAACAATTCAACGATATAAAAACAAAAATGCACACGAAATGGAAAGACGGCAAATATATGGCCTACTTCCAAGCATTCACTAACACCCATGCTCCTGTCGAGGTTCTTCGTGAAAAATACGAAACGGTTCTTAAGCAGGAAGGAGTGGTAGGTTTGTCGATTGCTACACGGCCTGACTGCCTTCCAGATGATGCTGTGGAATACTTGGCCGAACTAAATGAAAGAACTTATCTGTGGGTTGAGCTTGGGCTGCAAACTGTTCACGAACGAACCGCCGGGCTCATCAATCGTGCCCATGATTTTCAGTGTTATGTTGATGGTGTGGCCAAATTAAGAAAGCATGGTATTAGAATTTGCACCCATATTATCAACGGACTCCCTCTTGAAACCTATGACATGATGATGGAAACCACGCGAGAGGTCACAAAGTTGGATGTGCAGGGCATTAAAATCCACCTTCTGCATCTGTTAAAAGGAACACCAATGGTAAAGCAATATGAAAAAGGAATGCTCGAGTTTTTATCAAAAGAAGACTATGTAAACTTAGTATGTGACCAATTGGAAATTTTACCGCCGGAAATGATTGTTCACCGAATTACCGGTGATGGACCAATTGATTTAATGGTTGGACCGATGTGGAGCGTTAATAAGTGGGAAGTCTTAAACAGTATTGATGCAGAATTAAAAAGACGGGACAGCTGGCAAGGAAAGTTTTTTCAACAGGAGTTTGTTGACCGATGAAAATGGAAAGAATTCTTCCCTATGCCAGAAAACTACTTCAAAAAGCAGTTAGCGAAGGTGATATAGTTGTGGATGCGACATTAGGGAATGGGCATGATACTGTATTTCTCGCTGACCTGGTTGGAGAAAGTGGCCATGTTTTCGGTTTTGATGTTCAGGAACAGGCAGTCCAGGCTGCTCAAGAACGATTAAAAAAGCAAGGGCTGTCAGAAAGTGCCACTCTTTTTCACGCCGGTCATGAAAAATCCGCCGAGCTAATACCAGCGGTTTATCACAGTAAGATTACGGGTGCTGTTTTTAACCTCGGCTACTTGCCTGGCAGCGACAAAACGATTGTCACTCAGCCCGAAACAACCCTCACCGCAATTGAACAATTGCTTGAACTGATGGCTCCTGAAGGAATTATCGTTCTTGTTATATACCATGGTCATGAAGGAGGCGCGATTGAGCGCGATGCCCTTTTGGAGTACTGCCGCAGCCTGGACCAAAATATAGCCAATGTCCTGCAATATCAATTCATCAATCAAAAAAACAATCCGCCATTTATTGTTGCGATTGAAAAAAAATAGGAAAAACCAGGCGGAGGCCTGGTTTTTTATTATTACATTTTCAAAAGCAACCGAGTCACAAATGATGGCATCGCTTTTTGCAAAGATCGGTACATTAGTCCATTGAAATAAAAGAAATAGCTGATCCAGCCGCCTGCTTTGATGACTTTTTTGGCAAGCTTCCTGACATCCCTCTGCTTGCGGACCTTGGAATCGGATAAATAGATGCCAAGCAAGCCGCGATTGATAAGCTGATGAAATCCTTTGTGGGGAAGAAACTCGGTATGCCTGTCCGCTTCCACGACAAAATGCTTTAAACGATTAAACAGGGTTTCCTGGTTTTCATAATAAAAGCAGAAATTTAGGTCGCCTCCGGCCATATCCTCCTCTTGGTCAATAAAATAATCCAAAAGAATATGCAGGCCTTGTATATAAGGGAAATAGCCATTGCGGATATTTTCAGCATCGCTAGCTGTAAAATCATCGCGCATCGCGTAAGACACTAGGCAAAATATTCCTAATGTTGAACCCGAGCAGGCTGAGAACTCGTACCACTCCATTTTCGGCAAGTGACTTTGATGGCGTTCAAACCAATTTTCAAGCCTAGGCACCCGTTCTTCCTTTTTTACATGCTTGTGAATTTGCAAATCACAATAGTATTCGCAAAGTTCAAGCAGATATTTCTTTATAAATTCATAATGCTTCAATTCCCTTAAAACACTGCGGCATGTCTCTGATAAATCATTTAAATAACCGCCGTCATCCTGGTCCTCGCGAAGGCGGTAATAGTTTTTCCGATCCGCATGTAATATAAGGGCATCCGACATCGATTCATGAAGAGCCGCAAAATCATTTGGATCAAGTGATGTGCTCCGGTCACAAAGATTGTCCAAGTAATCGCTAATCGTTTGGTAGGCGACGATAAACTTGACCGCATTTTTATAGTGCTCATTTGCGGTCAAAGCCATTATGGCACCGCCTTCACAATGAAATGTCTTGTGCTCGATGCTAGCAAGTGCCTGCTTCCTTAGTTCCGGATTAGGAATTTTTTCGGCGCGATTTTTCCAATACGCCAATTCTTGATGGACAGTCGGAATGATTTTGCGATAGACCCTCGACATAAGGGTGATTGGCTTCATGGAAAAAGTCCCCCTTTCTAAACAATATAACCAATAGCTTTTAGCTGGCTGTGGACAAAATCCTTAGCGTATTCAAATACTTCTTCCCGTTCCGGTTCATTAAAAATTTCATGGTAACATTTCGGCCATTCTTTAAATCTTTTTTCCGATAATGGCGCATGATTAAACCATTCTTTCACTCTGACTTTATTAACAATTTTGTCATCCCCGCCCTGCATCACCAGCATGGGGACATCCCGTGTTTTTCCGAGGCTCTCGAAGGCTTGTTTAATACCATCCGCAAGTTCACGATACCATCTTACTGAAACTTTTGTCACGTAAAGAGTATCATTCGAATCCGCTTCCCTGACATCCTCATTCCTCGTTGCCATTTGTACTGTCAGCCCTGAATTCATTCTAAAGGACGGAAAAACCACATTTAAGGCATATGAAAGAAAGTTTAACAATTTGGATGGCGGCTTAATCAAGCCTAAACATGGAGAGGACAATATCACGCCAGCAATGTTTACTCTTTCTTCTTGAAGGAGTCGAATAGTAATTAACCCGCCCATACTATGTCCCAGTAGAAAAACAGGCAATTCATAACGATAGGCTGCTTGAACCCAATCCTTTACTTCAAATATGTATTCATCAAAGGAATCGATATGTCCTCGGCGCGATCGTGTTGTCATTCCCTGTCCGGGAAGGTCGGCCATAATGACATGAAAGCCGGACGTGCGCCACATCTCAATCAGCCATCCGTAGCGGCGATGGTGCTCCATGGCGCCGTGAACCATGACAATAACAGCCTTCGCTTCCCCTTCTGCTTCCCACTTCCACATAACTGATCCCCCTAAAACGTTATCATTTTTTGTATTTTACCATATAGGAAAGACGAATAAGAATCTAAATGAATTTTTTAATTGCAATATTTTTTGTAATTCCTTGTATTGATTCGTTAAAATAGAATTATCATTCAAAAAGGAGCGAGTATGATGATTTACCCTTTTAAAGATAAATACCCTGTCATTGCCGACACTGCCTATATTGCAGATTTTGTAACTATTACAGGGGATGTTGAAATCGGCGATGAATCCAGCGTCTGGTTTAATTCCGTTATTAGAGGCGATGTAGCACCGACTAGAATCGGTATGAAAGTAAACATCCAGGACAATTCAGTACTCCATCAAAGCCCAAATAACCCTCTAATATTAGAGGATGAAGTGACAGTTGGCCATCAGGTCATATTACATAGCTGCATCATCCGAAAAGGGGCACTTATCGGAATGGGATCGATTATTTTGGATCAGGCGGAAATTGGCGAAGGTGCCTTTATTGGTGCTGGCAGTCTTGTTCCGCAAGGCAAAAAAATCCCTCCTAATACATTAGCATTTGGAAGACCAGCTAAAGTTATTAGGGAAATCTCTCCTGAAGACATTAAGGAAATGGAAAGAATAACAAGAGAATATGCGGAAAAGGGTCAATTTTATAAATCCCTACAAAAAGGCACCCAATCTTAAACGATGGGTGCCTTTTCTTTTCCATTTATCTACTCGCTAATACTGAATCTTTTTTATACTCGCTTTGAAAGTAGTACACTCCTTCAACATACACCTGATGCCAAACCATAAACATAAGAACAGTCCAAATCTTTCGGCTGTTGTCAGCTTTATCCTGACAATGGTCATCAAGAAGCTTTAACAGGTACGTCTTATTGATTAAATGGTCTGTCTGGCTTTCACGAATGATATTTTTTGCCCAATCATTCATCTCAGCCTTTAGCCAGTGGCGGATAGGAACAGGGAAGCCAAGCTTCTTCCGGTTTAGAACATGATCAGGAACGACCCCTTCGGCGGCCTTCCGCAAAACGTACTTAGTAGTGCCGTTAGCTGTTTTCAAGCTAGTTGGGATTTTCGAGGCCACTTCAAATACTGCCTTATCTAAGAACGGCACGCGCAGTTCCAATGAATGAGCCATCGTCATTTTATCAGCCTTTAGCAAAATATCGCCGCGCATCCAAGTATGGATATCGATATATTGCATCCGGTCAACCGGATCATAGCCTCTTGATTCCTCATAAAGAGGCTTGGTGATATCGGTATAGTTCAAGCCTTCACGATAGACACTCAATAGCTCACGTTTTTCCGCTTCGTCGAACATCTTGGCATTACCAATGTAGCGCTGCTCCATCGGTGTCACCCCGCGTTCAATAAAGCTCTTTCCTTTCATCCCTTCCGGAAGCATATCGGCAATTCCTTTTAGAAGGACCTTTCCGACTCTAGGAATTTTATTAAAAATCTCCAAATCGCCAGGTTCGCGGTAAATATTATAGCCGCCAAACAATTCATCAGCGCCTTCGCCTGAAAGAACAACCGTAACATGCTTTCTCGCTTCACGGGCGACAAAATATAATGGAACACATGCTGGGTCGGCAAGTGGGTCATCCATATGCCAAATAATTTTAGGAACTTCTTTCATATATTCCTCAGGCGTAATGATATAACTGATGTTTTCCACGCCAAGCTTTTCAGCTGTTTCCTTGGCGACATCAATTTCACTGAAGCCATTGTGCTCAAATCCGACGGAAAACGTTTTAATAGCCGGATGGAATTGCTTTGCAATCGAGGCAATGATGGAAGAGTCAATCCCACCTGATAAGAAGGATCCAACCGGAACATCACTGCGCATATGCTTTTCAACCGAATCAAACAGAATATCACGGATTTCCTTTACGAAATCATCTTCCGATTTTAGTACCGGGTGAAAATGTGCCTTCCAGTAGCGGTTCATTTCCATCTTCGAGCCTATTTTTTTTGTAAAATAATGGCCTGGTTCAAGCTTTTTAATTCCTTCAGATAGGGTATCAGGTTCTGGAACAAACTGATAGGTTAAATAATGCTGCAAGGAATCATAATCCAGCACATCATTTTTAAGAGCCAGCAAAATGCTCTTTTTCTCAGAAGCAAAGAAGGTTCTGTCACCATCCTCCATATAAAAGAATGGTTTAATTCCAAACGGATCTCGTGCCCCATAAAGTGTTTGTTCCTGCTTATCCCAGATAACAAAAGCAAACATGCCGCGCAAGCGTTCAACTGCTTTTTCCTTTAGATGGCTGTAGAGGGCAATGATAACCTCTGTATCAGAGCTTGTGGAAAAAGTTAGTCCTTCTTTTAGCAACTCTTCACGTAGCTCGACATAGTTATAAATTTCACCGTTAAAAATAATCCAGTACCGTTCGTTTTCATACGTTAGCGGCTGGTGCCCGGATTCAATATCAATGATACTTAACCGGCGGAAACCAAATTGAATATGATCATCATAATAATAACCATCATCATCTGGTCCACGATGGGTTATAATATCGTTCATATTTTTAAAAAGCTGCTTTTCTTCGTCACGATAATTTTGCGTTTTGTCATGTACACAACCGATAAAACCGCACATTATGTACCTCACCTACTCTATTTCAAAATATCCTTTTGTAAAAACATACTCTTTAATACTACCACTTTTTTTTCAAAAATGGCACTGTGAACAAAAGGAAAATCATGTATCATCATTTTTCACTTCAATAGTCCTACTTAAACATTTTATTCCAGTTTTTAAAACACTGAACAAGAAATTAGACGATTAATGAAAAATGGGAGTTACACCTTAATGCAACTCCCACTCCCTATTATTCTCCTGCTGCCTTCTCACGTAATGCATCTGCCTTATCAGTGCGTTCCCATGGAAGATCAACATCCGTACGTCCAAAATGTCCGTAAGCTGCTGTTTGCTTATAGATTGGGCGGCGTAAATCCAGCATTTTAATGATTCCAGCAGGGCGAAGGTCGAAGTTTTTACTTACTAAGTCAACCAATACCTCTTCGCTGACTGTGCCTGTGCCAAAAGTATCGATGGAAATCGATACCGGTCTTGCTACACCAATCGCGTAGGCAAGCTGTACTTCACATTTTTCAGCTAAACCTGCTGCGACAATATTTTTTGCAACATAACGTGCAGCATAAGCGGCAGACCGGTCAACCTTTGTCGGATCCTTACCGGAGAAGGCGCCGCCGCCGTGACGGGCATAGCCTCCGTAAGTATCCACGATAATTTTGCGGCCTGTCAACCCTGCATCTCCCTGCGGTCCGCCGATTACGAAGCGGCCGGTTGGATTTATAAAATATTTTGTATTTTCATCGATTAATTCTTTTGGAACAACCGGATTAATGACATGTTCCTTGACATTACGCTGAATTTGCTCAAGTCCGATTTCCGGATGGTGCTGGGTGGAAATAACAATTGTATCAATCCGAACCGGTTTGTTGTTCTCATCATATTCCACTGTTACTTGTGTTTTTCCGTCCGGACGAAGGTATGGAAGGATATCGTCTTTTCTAACTTCTGTCAACCTGCGGGCAAGCTTATGGGCCAATGAAATGGGCAGTGGCATCAGCTCTTTTGTTTCGTTACAGGCGAAGCCGAACATTAAGCCTTGGTCACCTGCACCAATTGCTTCAATTTCTTTATCTGACATTTGACCTTCACGCGCTTCAAGGGCTTGATTGACACCCATGGCAATATCAGGAGACTGTTCATCAATAGAGGTTAAAACTGCACAGGTTTCAAAATCAAAGCCATATTTCGCACGTACGTAGCCAATTTCTTTAATCGTTTCACGAACAATTTTGGGAATATCTACATATGTAGAAGTGGTAATTTCGCCGGCAACCAGGACTAAGCCTGTCGTTACTGATGTTTCAGCAGCCACACGGGCATTTGCATCCTTTGCTAAAATGGCGTCTAAAATAGAATCAGAAATCTGGTCACAAATCTTATCAGGATGACCCTCAGTTACTGATTCGGAAGTGAACAAATGGCGTTTTGTTGACATCTGAATTCCTCCTATAATAATGAAATAATGAGGCTGCTTTTTTCAAAGGTTAACACCCTTTCCAAAAAACCTCCATTTTGATACGGAACTCATCCCTAATAGTATGAAATAAACATCAGGTTTTTATGAAATACTACCGAAAAATACCCAAACGAAATTCTTTAGAAGATTAGTAAAGCGATTCAAACGGCACGTGCGTTCGCCAAACATACAAAAAACCTTTCCATGAGGAAAGGTTGAATGCAAACATTTTGCGTGCCTTTCACTCTTATCGTTCAAGGACAAGCCTTGCATCAGGTTGAGCACCTTTGCCCGAAAAATGACCAATATAGGCATTTTCCTAGTTGCAGGTTGCTGGGTTTCATAGGGCCTGTCCCTCCACCAGCTCGGGATAAGAGAGTATCCGTTCAAGCTAAAATCATACCTCAGATTCTTAAAGTATGTCAATGTATTTTTTAGCAACATTAACCAAAATATACAATGGAGTATGATACAAAATATGCTTAAACTGTTTTTTTCATGACTTTTTAATCACCTTTAGAATAAGGTATAAAATACAGCATAATTTCGTCAATTAGTATAGACTATTATTTTAATTGTGTTATACTATTCAATATTAATATACCAAATTAAAAAAACCATAAAAAGGAAGGTTCATTAAATGAATTCTGTTCATATCCCGAATGAATTAAAGGAATTACTTAATGAAAGTAATGTCCAAGTCCAATTATCTGTGCCGCAGCTAGTTGAAAAAATCCTCAGCAGAAAAGAAGGGACACTCACTTCCACCGGAGCGGTTCGTGTTTCAACAGGAAAATATACTGGGCGGTCTCCAGAAGACAAATTCACTGTTTTGGAGGAGTCAACCAAAGATAAAATTGCCTGGGGCTCCTTAAATCAGCCAATCTCACAAGAGACTTTCGATCATCTTTATAATAAGGTATTAGAATACTTAAAACAGCAAGAAGAAGTTTATGTATTTAAAGGCTTTGCTGGTGCTGATAAGAAATCACAACTGCCGATTCAAGTCATAAATGAATTTGCTTGGCATAATCTTTTTGCCCACCAGTTGTTCATTCGGCCTTCGGAAGATGAACTTCTGACTCATGAAGCTGAATTTACAGTAATTTCTGCCCCTAATTTCAAAGCAGACCCGGCAGTCGACGGTACGAATTCTGAAACCTTCATTATTATATCATTTGAACGCCGCGTAGTTCTAATTGGAGGAACTGAATATGCGGGGGAAATGAAAAAATCGATTTTCTCTGTCATGAACTATTTACTGCCTGAAAACAATATTTTCTCTATGCACTGTTCAGCGAATGTCGGCATTGAAGGGGATGTAGCATTATTCTTCGGTTTATCCGGAACTGGAAAAACAACTCTTTCCGCAGACCCTAATCGCCGTCTAATCGGTGATGATGAGCACGGCTGGTCATCAAATGGCGTCTTTAATATTGAAGGCGGCTGCTATGCAAAATGTATTAATCTATCCCGTGAAAAAGAACCGCAAATCTTTGATGCCATCCGTTTCGGGACCGTTCTTGAAAATGTTGTGATCAACCAGGAATCGAGAATTCCGGATTACGATGATGGAACATTAACAGAAAACACTCGGGCCGCATATCCAATGGAGGCCATTGATAATATTGTCCAGCCTAGCATTGCCGGCCACCCGAATACCATTGTGTTTTTAACTGCAGATGCATTTGGGGTTCTTCCGCCAATCGCTAAATTAACAAGGGAACAAGCAATGTACCATTTCTTAAGCGGATTTACATCAAAGCTTGCTGGCACAGAGCGCGGCATTACTTCACCGCAGGCAACCTTCTCAACCTGTTTTGGTGCACCATTCCTGCCGCTGCCGGCTACACGCTATGCCGAAATGCTAGGTGAAAAAATACTTGAGCATAACGTTAATGTGTTCTTGGTTAATACAGGCTGGACTGGCGGAGAATATGGCGTCGGCAATCGTATGAAACTCTCATATACTAGAGCAATGGTGCAGGCAGCTCTTGAAGGAGAACTAAATCACGTAGAAACCGTTAAGGATACATTCTTTGGCCTAAATATCCCGCTCCATATTGCTGGGGTCCCTGATGAAGTGCTTCAGCCAATGAAAACATGGGCAGATCCTAAGGCCTATGAAATGAAGGCAAAGGAATTAGCAGGTCAATTCCGTGAGAACTTTAAAAAGTTTGCTAACGTTGCTTTGGAGATTAAAGAAAAAGGCGGACCAATTGCATAAATGCCTAAGGAAAAAGAGGCTGTACCGTAATTCGGTCAGCCTCTTTCTTTATTTTCCATCGGTTGGTTTCCTCACTTCAACAGCCTGTGATTGCTGGAGGACAGTAAAGCGATATTTGCCGCTTTTTTTAATTGTAAACCCGCCGCCATAATCAGTAATATGCTTTCCATCAGTGGTTGTATAGTCTGCAGCCTTCTTAAAAGTAAATGTCGTTGCCTCAGCAGTTTCTAATTGAAATATCTCCAATTCTATTTCGTCAGGAAGATTGCTGCCTTCGACTTCGATAACCTCGTGTTCATAAAAGCCTGCATAAAGGTCCTCCGCAGAAATCATTAGTGTCGATTTCCCAATTGAGATATATGGCTCCTTTACATATATGGAAAATTCACTGATTTGCTTGCCGCCAACCGTGAATTGAAGATTCCAAACTCCTGAAAAAGGCAATGGCTCGAAGCTTGTTACAGTGTGGGCATCCGTACCGTAGATTCCTCCAGATAAAGGAGTTTCAGCAAGGTGCTCTTTCACTCCTGTTTTAACGTGGACCGCATCGACCTTGAGAGATTTCGAATAATCATATTTTCCCCATAAAAAAATCATCATCTTAGCAACGGTGCCTTTATCTTTTGCAATCCAGTCCCGAGGTGCAAGCAGGCTCACCTTGTTTGGGATACCAAAATTACTATCTGCATAAATAGGTTTCCCCTCTTCATTCTTTAATGCAAAATAATCACCCTCTTGGGCTTTAGTTATAACGGAACTGCTGCTGCCGAGATTCTTTTCCTCCGCTGTATTCGTAAAATAGAAAATCGGGGCAATAAGAGCAAGAATGAACAATGCTGCCACAGCCCCCAGTCTTTGGATGTTAAACGGCTTTCTTGGCTTGACTGTGCCTGCTTCACTAATCCTTTTTAACATGTCCGTTCTCTGTTTTGTAGAAAGCTCATGTTTCGGAAAATCCGCCATCATTTCCAGTAGCTCTTTATCCGATAAATTGCTCAAAATATTCACCCTCCTTTAACTGCTCATTTAGTTTTTTCACAGCCCGAAAAAAGGTAACATTCACTTTATTTTCTGACCAGCCAAGAATGTGGCCAGTTTCCTGTGAAGAAAGCTCGGCAATGCCCTTAAGTAAAATTACATCCCGATAATTTGGCTTTAGTTCATTAATCGCTTCATATAAGCGGGCATACTCCTGCTTTTTTAAGATTTTCTCTTCTGTTTGATGTTCTTTTTGATCAGGTGATTCTCGATTTAATCGTTCCTTCAGCTTTTGCCATACAGATTTTTTTCGATATAAATCAATGGCTGTATTTCTTGCAATGGAAATAAGCCATGTTTTGGGACTTGCTTCATTTTTAAACCGGGAATAGGCTTGAAGTGCACGTAGAAAAGTTTCTTGTACCAAATCCTCAACATCTGTCGTTCCGGTATAGTAAACAAGAAAATTGGTGACGTCCTTCTCATAATGAATAAACCATTTCTCTATTTGCTGAATCCCTTCCAACCTTAGCCCCCCTCTCTATTTGTTAATCTATATATAAGACGCTATTGTTTGGCAAATCTTACACTTTTCCAAAAGAAAAAAAGCAGGTGATAACACCTGCTAGTTCGTTGAGTTTAAGGATATTAATTGATATGTTAGCGTTGTGCGGCTGTTTTCCCATTCGACTTTTTTTATTAAAGCTGTCCCATTTGAGATTGTGTCCAGTGTTTTTCTGACATCCACAGGGATTTCAATCGGGTATAATCTGTATCCTTCTTTCACAAGTACAAACAGATTTTCTCCAATCCTTTTTTCATTCCCTTTTGTGACGATTAATGTATTTAATTCAAGAGGCATACCCATAACATATCCGCTCCTCTGCTATTTATATCTATATATTACCATTATTTGTTCTGCATTTTCATCCACTTCGTCAAATCTTCCACTACTTTTCGGTTAATTGCAGGCGGAAAATAATGTGTGAAATGATCAAAATACCAGCATTCGACTGGCTTGTCCAGACTTCGCAGCCTTCTTTCAAGACGATAGGCGTGTTCAACAGATACATTTTGGTCGTTTGCTCCATGAATAATCAGGACCGGGGCAGCCAGCCTTTCAAGCTCGAATAAAGGCGTTCTTTCTTGATATCGGTCCGGGAATTTCTCCGGTGTCCCGCCGATGACCCGTTTCATCATCCTTCGTAAATCCTTCCGCTCATAGTAGGTCAAGCTCATGTCACTAACACCGCCCCAGGTGACTAAGGATGATGCATCTGGGAATTCAATCCCCGTCAAAAGCGCCATTACCCCGCCTCGTGAAAAACCAAAAATATGTATATGTTTCACTTGGGGCAATGATTTTAACAATAGATAGGCGGAGTAAGCATCTTCACGGTCCTCCCCTGCAAAATCTTCATTCCCCTCCCCACCTTGGTTTCCACGATAGTAAGGAGCGAAAACGATAAAACCTTCCTGAGCAAACTGGGCAATCCGTGCCGGCCGAACTTTGCCGACGCTTTTGATTCCTCCCCGCAAATAAAGAAATCCGTCATTTACCTGTTCATTTATGGGTTCTGCCAGCATCCCCTTCACGCTTAATCCATTTGAAAGGTAGGTAATCTCCTTCAAAGCAACGTTTGGATTTGGGGATGGAAACCGCTTCATCTCAATAATTTTACCGTTAAATTCAATCATTTGTATCTAATCCTTTATAAAAAAATTCCCGAACTGGGCATTCACACATTTTTTTCTTTTTCATACGATATTCTAGGCAATCAGCCCAGATAAGGAGGTTAATTTTATGAAAAAATGGTCAAAAATCAGTTTCTCCTTTCTCCTCATCAGTATACTTATGTTTTCCCTAATTGCTTGTAATAAAGATACCGCGAAAGAACCGAAGAAACTGGAAAAGGTCCGTATTGCAGAAGTTACCAGGTCAATCTTCTATGCCCCTCAATATGTTGCTTTATCAAAGGGATTCTTCAAGGATGAAGGTCTTGATGTCACACTAACGACCACACCAGGCGGTGACAAGACAATGACTGCCCTCATCTCGGGCGGCGCAGATGTGGCTCTGGTCGGCTCGGAAACTTCCATTTACGTATATGCTCAAGGGGCAAACGATCCGGTCATCAATTTTGCGCAGCTCACCCAGACTGACGGCACCTTCCTTGTTTCAAGAGAAAAAATTGACAATTTCTCATGGGATCAATTAAAAGGTACGACCTTCCTTGGCCAGCGTAAAGGCGGCATGCCGCAAATGGTTGGCGAATTCGTGTTAAAGAAGCATGGAATTGACCCGCATAAGGATTTAAACCTAATCCAAAATATTGACTTCGCAAACATCGCCAATGCTTTTGCTTCAGGAAGTGGAGAATTTGTTCAATTATTTGAACCAACTGCCAGCATTTTTGAAAAAGAAGGTAAAGGTTATATTGTTGCCTCCTTCGGAAAGGAATCTGGGCATGTTCCGTATACAACCTTCATGGCTAAACAGAGCTATATAAAAGATAACAAAGGCGTTATCGAAAAATTCACAAGAGCAGTCTATAAAGCTCAGCAATGGGTTCAGTCCCACAGTGCTGAGGAAATTGCTAAAGCCGTAGAACCATTCTTCCCTGATACAGACCCTGAAATTATGAAAACTGTTGTCGATCGTTATAAGGGCCAGGGGTCCTTTGCCACAAATCCAATTCTTGATGAAGAAGAATGGAATAATCTGCAAAACATCATGAAGGAAGCCGGGGAGCTTCCAAAAGAAGTAAAACATGACACGCTGGTCAATACAGAGATTGCCGAAAAAGTCATGAAAAAATAACTCCGAAAGGGAGGCCGGCACATGAGCTTCTTAAAGGTTCAGAATATACAACACACGTATTTTACCAAAGACTCGAGAACTACGGCCCTCTCCGATATTTCGCTTACGGTTGAGGAGGGAGAATTTGTCTCCATCCTCGGCCCTAGCGGCTGTGGAAAGACGACTTTGCTATCCATTATTTCAAGCTTGATTAAACCAACTCAGGGGACTGTTTTGCTGGAAAATAAGCCTGTATCGACCGCAAATAACGATATTGGCTACATGCTTCAACAGGACTATCTGTTTCCTTGGAAAACAATCGAAGAAAATATCCTTTTAGGCCTTAAATTATCAAAACAGCTGACTGAAAAAAACAAGTCAGCTGCTTTAAGCCTGCTCCAGCAAATGGGCTTGAGCGATGTTGAAAAACAACTGCCTAAACAACTGTCCGGCGGCATGAGGCAGCGAGTTGCTCTTGTAAGGACGCTGGCAACTGAGCCAAAGCTTTTGATGCTTGATGAGCCTTTTTCCGCACTCGATTATCAAACGAAGCTTAAGCTTGAGGATCTTGTTTCGCAAACATTGGATGAGTTTGGAAAGACCGCTATTTTGGTCACACATGATATCGGGGAAGCCATTGCCATGAGTGACCGTGTTTACTTACTGTCATCTCGCCCTGGAAGAATTCACAAAACGTTTGAAATGCCTGAGGAACTGAAAACATTATCCCCATTTAATTCCAGAAACCATGAAGCATATCCAAGTTTATTTCAAACGATATGGAAGGAGTTGGAGTCTCTTGAACAAGGAAACGGATAAGGTGGAACTCCTCCATAAAAATTATATTCGTTCATTACAGGTTGAAAAAAGGTGGATACGGTTTTACCAAACCATCATTTTCCTGGTCTTTTTCTCAAGCTGGGAGCTTTTTAGCACAAAACAGTGGATTGACCCGCTCATTTTCAGCTCTCCATCGAAAATTTGGATTCTGTTTATTAATAAATTACAGGATGGTTCACTTTTAACGAATTTGGGTGTGACCTTAACTGAAACGGTATTTGGTTTTATCTTGGGAACCTTTCTAGGTGTGCTTCTCGCCGCAATCCTGTGGTGGTCACCGATGATTTCCAAAATCCTTGACCCCTATCTAGTTATCCTAAATGCGATGCCAAAAGTGGCGCTTGGCCCCGTTTTGATCGTTGCTTTAAGCCCGGGGTACCCGTCCATCATCGCGATGGGCGCAATTATTTCTGTCATCATCACAACCATCGTTGTATACACAGCCTTTAAAGAGGTAGACCCCAATTATTTAAAGGTGCTGCAAACCTTTGGGGCGACCAGATTTCAATGTTTTAAGGAAGCCATTATTCCCGCCTGCTTCCCAACTATCATTTCTACCTTAAAGGTCAATGTCGGACTTTCATGGGTTGGCGTCATAGTAGGGGAATTCCTCGTTTCCTCTAAAGGGCTTGGCTATATGATTATTTACGGTTTCCAGGTCTTTAATTTTACCCTTGTCTTTTTATCGCTATTGGTTATTGCCGTGTTCGCCACGATTATGTATCAGCTTGTTGATTTTCTTGAAAAAAAACTTATCAAAGAATAGGGGATTGCATCAAGGCATTCTTCTATTCTTTTTCGTTCTTAAATACCTTAACGAATTTCAGGCATTCCTCTACAACTCGGTCCTTCATGATAAAGCTGTATTCCTCACCATACCGCTTCTTAAGGAGGTCTCCTTTGATCCTGACAGGTCCGTTTGTCTCGTGATAGCTGCCTGTCTCCTCCATCCTTTTGACTTTCCCCCAGAACACAGCTTTAACAAATGAACCATTTTCCTCATACACCTTATACTCAGCCAGATACATTAAATCCGAAAAAAATATTCCGGCTTCTTCATATGCTTCACGTTTAGCTGCTTCCTCCAAAGTTTCGCCCGGTTCCCTTTTGCCGCCTGGAAATTCGAGTCCTCTTTTTTTATGGTTCGTTAAAATCCACTCGTCACCGAACTGACTGATGACAAGAACATGTTTTACTTCATCTGAAAAGGCGTCTTTCTTAAAGGCCATTTCCACGGTATTTCCGTGATCATCCAAAAAACGAATCATACCTCTTCCCCGCTTTATTTTTTGATTTAAGTATAAATGAAAAAAGGAAAATCCTAAAGGCAGGGATTTTCCTTTCATTGTTTAAGAGTTGGGTAAGATATTCATGCTTTCAATATGCTTTTTTGCTTCCTCGTCACCAAGCTTATGAATCATTCCGTAAATTTGCTGCATAGTGTTGTCATAATCATCATTCTCACGGTCATAATGATACTGAACATATGGTGTATGTGCTCGAAAAAAGTTTTTCCACTCTGTCGAATAATTTTGATCGAATAACTCACGCAGCTGAGTGATTTCTTCATCATTCGCTTGAATTTGATAGCTCCAAGTTGACGAAGTGGCACTTTGTGAAATCTCGCCTGTTCCAATATCTATATAATAGGTTTTCTTCTGTTCACTCATGATTTCATCCCCTTTTAATCTTTAGTAATCCACAAAAATAAAAAATTTATTCGATTACAAAATTCGATTTATTTTTTATAAATGAATACGTTATAATAATCCTAATAAAAATGACAGAGTTTTCTGTTAATTTCAACAATTGGAAATATGGATTTTTTTAGCTTTTAATGGGAATTGATTAAGTAAGAAGAAAATTTTTGAATGCACATAGGAGGTGCTGGAAATGAAACTTGTCGATGAATTGTATGAAATGTACCGGAACAAACTGACCGGCGATGAAGAGGATATTGATATGCTTGCCTTTGCTTTTTTAGAAGAAATGTCACACGAGGACTTGATTGCTTTAATTCATGACATGGATAAGCAGGAACTATATGATTTGATGGGGCTTTACCTCATTGAAAGCTTAAAGGGGAAGTTTGCTCAGGAACAATACGGTGGGCAGCGGACTCATACTTACTATCCTCGAAATATTCATTGATTTTCTACATAATGGCAAAAAGGAAGCTGAATTCATCAGTTTCCTTTTTATTTACAGCCGAAAAATTAAAAACATGTTACAATAGAGGGGAAAAAGGAGGAGAAATCTTTGTCTATTGTGATGATCGTATCAATCATTATTGTTTTTGTCGTTCTTTTCTTAGCAGTCATTACAACATCAAAAGCATACACTTACAAACATACGGTTGACCCGTTGGATAACAATCAACATTTAAACGAAGCCAATGAAAAAGATGATGAGCCAAAGAACGCATAAAAAAATTCCTATTCTTGCCGAATAGGAATTTTTTCTTTTTATGCAAATATCTGCTTTAGCTCTTCCTTGTCCTGCTCAAGCCAATAGCGCATTAGGCGCTTTGCCCCTTCTAAAGTATGCATCTTTGCCTGGCCGCACTGCCTTTCATTTCCCGCAGGAACCTCGGTAAGTTCCAAAGCATCCTTCATGGTATCCTCAAGAAGGTCAATGACTTCCTCCACTGTCGGCTCTCCGCTGACGACTAGATAAAAACCCGTTTGGCAGCCCATTGGAGAAATATCAATTATATCAAAGTGGTCATACTTCTCTGCATGCTTGCGGATAGTGTAGGCAAGCATGTGCTCAAGACTATGAATAGCATCCGGCTTCATCGCCTGTTTATTTGGCTGGCAAAAGCGGATATCATATTTATTAACAACACCGTCAGAACCTACCTTATGCACACCACAGTGTCTGACATAAGGAGCTTTCACGGCATTATGATCTAAATCAAAGCTCTCTACTGAAGGCATCCTAATCATCTCCTCTATAAATCTATTCTCTATCATACTATAAATTCCGTGTTTTTTCTGCAACATATTAATTACCAATTTAGACGTTTTATTGGATTTGTGATATCTTGAAGGAAATTATATTAAAGGAGCAGCTTTATATGTTAAAGAAATTATTCATCGCCCTTATTCGGTTTTATCAAATAGCCATCTCGCCTTTAAAACCTCCTTCCTGCCGCTTTTATCCAACCTGTTCTCATTATGGGCTTGAGGCTGTTCAGCGTTTCGGGGCTATTAAAGGCGGATATTTGGCTATTAAAAGGATTTTGAAATGCCATCCCTTTCATCCAGGAGGAGTCGATCCTGTTCCTGAAAAATGGCAGGACCACAAAAAACATTAATCCTGATTACCGTCAACCACTAGGTCGAGCTTACCTGTCCTTGGATCAATAACGAGCCCGTGAACAGGTACACCACCCGGCATAAGCGGATGCTTTTTAATCATCTCGACACTATGCTTTACACTGTCAGTTACACTATCAAAGCCATGCAGCCATTGATTAAAATCAACTCCGGAATAGGCTAGTGTATCAAGGGTTTCCTGACTGACACCCCGTTCCTTCATCTCTGCCACGACTGGTTCTGCTTTCAATCCACTCATCCCGCAATCATGATGTGCGATCACAAAAACCTCTTTTGCCTGAAGCTGATAAAGGGCAATTAAAATGCTCCGCATAATACTTCCAAACGGATGAGACACAATCGCCCCGGCATTTTTAATCAGTTTTACGTCCCCATTCCCTAAATTCAAGGCCTTTGGCAAAAGTTCTAGCAGCCTTGTGTCCATACAAGTCAGGATTACTGCTTTTTTATTCGGATATTTAGTTGTCTCATACTTTTCATACTCGCGTTCTTCCACAAATTTTTTATTGAAGTCAAGAATATCATTTAATAATGATGAATTTTCCATTTATTCACTCTCCTTTATATATCTCTTTTTTAAGGATACATAAAATTCATTCTAATATACAATTTTTTCACTTGCAGAAACGGCAAATTTTTTGTAAGATACATAAGTAAATCGGAATTGTTACGTATTAGATTCATAATATTTAAAATTTTTTAGTTGTTAAATCGGAATAAATACGATTTAAAAAGGAGCTTTTATGAAAAAACTAATTCTTTTTCTTTCTTTTCTGCTGCCGTTAAGCTTGGTTTTATCAGCATGTGGAAATAATACCGAAAAAACTACAAAAAAGAAAAATCAATTGACGATATATACGACCGTTTTTCCACTGCAATATTTTACGGAACGGATTGGCGGTAAATATGTAAAAGTGGCTACAATCTACCCACCAGGCGCAGATGAACATACCTTTGAGCCTTCTCAAAAGGATATGATGAATTTGGCTGATTCAGACTTATTTTTCTATATTGGCCTTGGCCTTGAGGGATTTGTAGAAAAAGCCAAAGGTACCTTAAAAGATGAAAATGTTACCTTAGTACCTGCTGCGGAAGGGCTGAAACTGCCAAAAGACCACCATTCATCTGAAGAGGAGGATCATGAAGATCATGCTGGGGTTAATCCTCATGTTTGGCTTGACCCTGTTTATTCAAAGGAAATGGCAGCAGTAATCCGTGACCAATTAGCTAAAAAACTCCCACATCGAAAGGCTTACTTTGATGAAAACTACCAAAAGCTTGCTGACGAGCTTGACGAGTTAGACGCAAATTTTGCCAATACGATTTCGCAGGCAAAGCATAAAAAAATCATTGTCACCCATGCGGCCTTCAGCTATTGGGAAACCCGCTATGGAATAGAACAGATCAGCATTTCTGGACTTTCCACAACCAACGAACCAAGCCAAAAAGAATTAGAGAAAATCATTTCCATGGCTGACCATGAAGGACTTCACTATATGCTGTTTGAACAAAATGTCAAATCCAAGCTCGGCAAGGTCGTGCAAAAAGAAATTGGCGCACGTGCGCTGCCAATTCATAACTTGGCGATTTTGACAAAGGACGACATCAAAAATAAGGAAACCTATTTTTCATTAATGAATAAAAACTTAAAAACATTGGAAACAGCATTAAATAATTAATTGAAACAATTTGGATTTCCGGCCAATGATTTACGTTTTCACCCAATTACTTACTGACATGCATATCACACAATCATCAAATGCTATACCTGTATTACCAAATATGTTAAGGAGTGATACACATGGCACAGGATGTTTTATGTGAGGTCAATAACTGTACATTTTGGGCACAGGGAAACAAGTGCAGCGCAGACCAAATTTACGTTGTCAGCCACACTGGGAAAAAGGCTGATACAAGCAAAGAAACTGATTGTCAAACGTTTGAAGCGAGCAATCTATAAAAAATAAAGAACCAGTCGATGGCTGGTTCTTTATTTTTCGTTTATAAGTTCGTGAAGGTGTCTTCTTAAAAGCTTCTTCGCAGCGTTCCTTGGCAGTTGTTCTGCAAAATAGAATTGTTTAGGGACTTTGTATTTTGCCAGCCGTGTTAGGCAAAATTGATGGATCTCCTCCAGCGTCAATGCGGCGCCTTCCCTTTTCACTATAAAGGCAATTGGCACTTGTCCCCATTTGGCATCATTTATACCGGTAACCCCTGCTTCGGATACCTCCGGGTGTGATAGCAAAACAGATTCAATTTCTGCAGGATAGATATTCTCACCGCCTGAAATTATTAAATCGGAGCGCCGGTCCAATACATATAAAAAGCCTTCTTCATCTATATACCCAATATCACCTGTGTGGAGCCAGCCTTCACGGATTTTTTCTTTTGTTGCATCAGATCTATTAAGATATCCAGCGGTTACATTCGGGCCCTTGACGACTATTTCCCCTGCCTCTTGGGGCGATGCCGCCGTGTGGTCATCCAGTTCAATTCTAAGCTGGGATGGAAATAACGGTTTTCCTGCCGAACCAAGCTTGCTTAGGCTATATTCCGGAGAAAGGGTAACAATTTGCGATGAGGTTTCCGTCATTCCATAACTTTGGAACACAGGTAAATTTTTTTTAACACACGCCTCTAGCAATGGCAGCGGGGCTGGGCCGCCGCCCAACAGAAAACAGCGAAAATGTTCCGGAAGTCCGCTAACTGTCAAAGCATCAACAATACTTGTAAGCATCGTTCCCACAACTGACATAATCGTAACCTTTTTATCACTAATATCTTCAATCGTCTTCTGCACATCAAATTTTTCATGAAGGACAATCGGCATTCCATAAATGATGCTCCGCATTATAATAGAGAATCCGCTGATATGGAACAGCGGCACTGAACAAAGCCAGCAGTCACTTTCTACGAAGCCTAAATTTAACGCCGAGCCAGTTGCGCTCCACCAGTGGTTGCCATAGGTTTGCAAGACACCCTTGGGATGACCGGTAGTTCCTGAGGTATACATGATCGTGCAGATATCTGATAGGCTGATTTCTTCTTTAATATCAGCGGAATCATTTTCTTTTGCAAACAAATCACTCTTTGTAATTGTGGCAAGAGATGCAAGTTGTTGATTAATAACCATTTTAATGTCAGTAAATGAATCCTCTAGTATCAATAAAGAGGATGTTGAGTCCTCTAGTTGCCAAATAAGCTCTGATGGTGTTAAGCGATTATTTAAAATGACTGATTTGACACCCAAAAGTTGAAGAGCAAAAAATATAATGACAGTATCTAGATGATTTTTCAACAGAACACCTACAAAATCATCCTTTCGAACTCCAAGCCCTTGAAGCTGACCTGCTACATTGAGTGAATAATCATAAAGCTCTTTAAATGTTAAAGCTTTATCCTGAAAATAAACTGCAATCCTATCGGGTGTTAGATAGGCCCTTTTTATCAAAAAATTTGGCATTGTTTCGTTATTCATATTTATCATCCTTTATAAAAAACAGCCTGATGGAGACCATCAAGCTGTTGTAACGTTTTTTCATCAAGGGAAACGCGGGAATTGGCCGAAGTCTGGCTTGCGCTTTTCTTTAAAGGCATCGCGTCCTTCTTTCGCTTCGTCGGTTGTATAGTATAAAAGCGTTGCGTCACCGGCAAATTGCTGAAGTCCAGCCAATCCATCAGTATCTGCATTCATGGCCGCTTTGATGAAACGAAGTGCGGTTGGGCTCTTTTCAAGCATTTCCTCGCACCATTTGATTGTTTCTTCTTCTACCTGTTCAAGCGGAACAACGGTATTGACTAAGCCCATATCAAGCGCCTCTTGGGCATTGTATTGGCGGCATAAATACCAGATTTCACGTGCCTTTTTATGACCGATAATACGGGCAAGATAACCTGAACCGTAGCCGGCATCAAAGCTGCCTACCTTAGGACCTGTTTGTCCAAAAACAGCATTATCAGCTGCAATCGTTAAATCACAGACTACATGCAGAACATGACCTCCACCGATTGCATAGCCTTTAACCATTGCCACAACCGGTTTTGGAATAACACGAATCAGACGCTGAAGATCAAGTACGTTTAGGCGCGGAATTTGGTCCTCACCAACATAGCCGCCATGTCCGCGAACGCTTTGGTCGCCGCCGGAACAGAATGCCTTGTCTCCTGCACCTGTTAAAACAATGACGCCGACTTCGGAATCATCACGGGCATAGGCAAAAGCATCGATTAATTCCATCACTGTTTTTGGTGTGAAAGCATTATGTACATGGGGACGGTTAATCGTGATTTTGGCTATTCCGTTATACGTTTCATAAATAATTTCATCGTATTTACGACCTGGAATCCATTCAACTGCCACTATAAATTCCTCCTTTGTTTGTATTTGACAAAAAGTCACTTACTATTGTACCAAACTTTTCGGGTTCTTCCACATGAATTACATGACCGCATTGTGCGATCGTTACCAAAGAACTATTTTTCAGCTCCTTGTGCATTTTTTCAGCAATCCTGCAGAACTTCAAATCTTCCTTACCGGTAAGCAGTAAAACTTCACAGGCCAACTTATCTAACTGCCCCCACCAAGAGGGCTGAGAACCTGTCCCCATACCTAGCAAACTATTGGCAAGACCAATTGGAGAATTGTTTAAACGCTGTTCCCTTACTTTTCCTTGTACCTTCTCCGGCAGCCTCTTCATGGTTGAAAATAAGGGGATATTCTCCCAGTATTCAACAAACTCCGATATTTCTTTATCCTTAATAAAATGGGCTAATTCGGCATCTTTCATACGGCGCTGTTTTCTTTCGTCCTCTGATTCAAGACCAGGCGAAGCGCTTTCCAAAATCAATTTTCGAACCCTTTCGGGATATAGACATGCAAATGAAAGGGCAAGCCTGCCCCCCATTGAATAACCTAATAAATCAATTTGCTCAATCTGAAGTTCATCAAGGATGGAAATTAAATCTTGAGCTGCCTCCTCCATCCGGTATCGGCCCGCTGCCTCAGGAGATTCTGTTTTTCCATGCCCGATGATATCAGGAATAATCAACCGCGAGTGTTTTCCCAGTCGTTCGCAAAAGGTTGTCCATGTTGATGAATCTCCTGTAAATCCATGAAGCATAACGAGAGGGAATCCATTCCCGCATATCTCGACATGATAACGGATTCCGCCGGTATCTATCCTCATTTTTGCTCACCTTTGACAAAATTTGATATTGCCTGGGAAACCCCACGCCAAAATTCGCGGTGCTCGTCTCGATTTTTGTCTCTATTTGTGACAATTTCATAGACATTTATGCCTGCCACATCTCTTGATTTTTCCATTTCAATTTGGAAATGGTCCCAATCCTTAATTTTCGTAAATTGTCCGTTAAACATTTTGACGGCATGTTCAAATTCAATGTTTAATGGTGTACCGAAAAGAAGCTCGAAATGCTTCGGATGTTCCGATTGCGGAAGGAAGGAGAAAATCCCGCCGCCATTATTGTTTATAAGGATAATGTTTATATTAATTTGATGCTTCATAGCCGCCCAAAGTCCATTTAAATCATGGAAAAGGGTTAAGTCTCCAAGGACCAAATATAAAGGCTTTGAGTACATCGCCGCCCCCAAGGCTGTGGATACCGTCCCGTCGATACCGTTCGCACCCCTGTTAGCCATAATCTTAATTGACTTGCCATTTGTTAAAAAAAAGCTGTCCAAATCACGAATTGGCATACTGTTCCCAACAAAAAGGTGCGCAGCGTCCGGCAGCATCTCAGCAAGCTGATAAAATAGCTTTCCTTCACTTAATTCGGTAATATCCCGGATTGAGGACATATTTTCTTTTGTAAGGTCATTTACTTTTTTCCAAGCGTCTAAATATCCCGTCTCCACCCGAGGTTTGGAATATGCTGAAAGTTTTTCACAAAAAATTGCTTCATTACAAAAAATCATATTGGTCGACAAGATAGCAGGATCCCGCCAGCCTCCTCCTCCATCGACCACAAATTGATCTGCATTCGGATTTCCTTTGATAAAATTGGTTAACGCTTTAGACACCGGCATCGAACCAATGCGGATAATCACGTCCGGTTTAAGGTAAGATTTCGCATCTTCATTTCTTAAAAATGTGTCGTAAGTATCAATAATTTGATCATTTGCATGCTGCCCACTTCTAAGCTGTGATAGCGGGTCTGCTAAGATTGGAAACTTTAATTGATTAGCGAGCTTCGCTACAGCAATTGCGAAACGTTCATCGGCAATATTTCCGCAAACAATGATCCCCTTCGCTTTGCCTGCCAACCGCCCGGCGATTTCTTGATACTCCATGTCGTTTATGTTTAGTTCACCATTATGTACCTGCACATATCCTTTCGGACGCTCACTCACTGCAAAGAGTTTCTCATCCATTTTAGGAATAAGTGGTTCTCTAAAAGGAAAGTTCAAATGAACCGGACCAGCTGGAGCGCCGGCTGCATATGAGGCAGCACGGGAGCAGACTGTCCGCACGTAGCGGATCATCTCATCATTTTTCTCAGGCAGTGCCATTTCTGCAAACCATTTGACGTGTTTTCCGTACAAATGAATTTGGTCAATCGCCTGCGGTGCCCCTACCTCGCGCAACTCATGCGGCCGGTCTGCTGTCAAAACCAGCAATGGGACTCGTGAATAACGCGCTTCGACAATAGCCGGAAAGTAATTGGCAGCGGCTGTACCTGATGTGCAAAGAATAGCAACGGTTCGATTTGTCGCCTTGGCGATTCCCAATGCAAAAAAGGCGGCAGAGCGCTCATCCACGTGGATGTGGACGTTTAAATCCGGATGTTCTGCCATTACCAATGCCATTGGGGTGGATCTTGACCCGGGACTGACCACCACATCGGTAATCCCGGAAAGAACCAGCTCCCCGACAAATGCAGCGATATAAGCAGTTAATGATTCTTGATGATTCATACTATTTTCCCCCAAGTGCCCGAAGCATTGGCCTAAACTTCAAGCTTGTCTCTAAATATTCACTTTCGGAATCAGAATCAGCAACAACCCCGCATCCGGCAAATAAGGATGCTTCCTTGCCTTGTAAGAGGCCCGAGCGAATGGCTACTGCAAATTCCCCATTTCCTTCGTAATCCAGCCAACCTACAGGGGCTGCATAAAAGCCGCGGTCAAGCTCCTCAACTTGACGGATTTTTTCAACCGCTTCTTTCTTCGGAAGTCCGCCAAGAGCAGGGGTTGGATGCAATCTTTCGACCAAATGCAATAGTGAACTATCACCACTGCATTTTCCGATTACCGGTGTATACAAATGCTGTATGTCCCTGATTTTCATTAGCTGCGGTTTATCAGGAAGGATGATTTCTTCACATGATTCCTCTAGTGCTTCCTTTATCATTTCCACAACATATTGATGTTCAAGCAAGTTTTTCTGGTCAGAAAGCAATTTTTCTCCCAGTATTCGATCCTCCTCCGGGGTATGTCCCCGTGAGATGGAACCAGCAAGGCAGGTAGAGAAAAGTTCGGTGCCATTCTTTTTCACCAGTCTCTCTGGAGATGCTCCAAGAAAACAATCGCCATTCGATTCAAGAGCAAAGATAAAGCTTTCATGCTGTTGTTCATTTAAATGTTGCAGGACTGCCTCTGAAGCAACAATGTCATTAAAATTTAACCGAAGTTCCCTGGCAAGAACTACTTTTTTAAGCGGGCCTATGTTTAATTCCTTTACCATTGCATCAACTGTATTTTTCCACTTCTCAGGTGAAATTTCCTTTGTTTCCAGAAGGGCAGGCAGAGCGGTGTGGTGGTGTTTCTGAAGAGACTGAAAAAGTTTATTCCGTTCATCGATTATATGTTTATATAACATTTCATCATCGTTCGGTGTAAAGATAAAATTAGTTGTAAAAAAGACTTGTCCCTTAATAACACTCAAAAGATATTTTGGCAGATAAAATAAAGAATCATCAAATTTAGACCAAAGCACTGTCTTCTCTTTGTATGGATCAAAAGAAAATCCTCCAAATATCAGCGGGCCTATTCCAATTTGGGAAAATGGATTAGTAATAAGGCTGTCCTTTAAAAATTCCTTCCATTCTCTTTCAATAAGGCCAAAACGGTTATCTGACTGATCTATTTGAAATTGCTTAGAAATTCCGAGTCCAGCGAAAATAAATTCGTCCTTTGGATCCTTCCAAAAAAACCGTTCGCCCGAATAGTGTTCATTCCCACTAGAAAAGAATAAAAGGGGGTCGATATGATTCATTTTTTCAACTTCACTCATTAAAATGGGACGGCCAAGTTCTTTTGCGCGCTTCATCGCCAAAAGACTTCTTTCCTTCGTTTCGATTTCCTGAATGGTAATCAAGCAAATCCCTCCAAAACAGCCAAATAGGGCTGTCTCCATTCATTTTAAGCCTTTTTAAAGATACTACTCCCATTGTAAAGAAGTCAATAATGGTTGTCACTACTTCTCCTGCTTCATTTCCTTATTATATGTCAAATTTCCGAAAATCGGTTGCAAAAGGCTTCGATACACTCATTTTCCCACTAAATATGGATATTACTCGAGAAGGGATTATCTTCTAGTTTTGAAAGTAAAATTTAATTGACACTCCACTTGATATTTCCTACACTTAGGTTTGGGTAATAACCATTCTCTATAAATTCGTTTTGTACAGATAGATAATGCATTTAAAAGGGAGGAGAAAAAAATATGCAGCCAAATTTACGGGAAGGTTCTAAACCTGTTGTTGACTCAAACCGCGGCTTCCAGGTTTGGTGGCAGATGACCCGCCCCCATACCTTAACAGCAGCGTTTGTTCCTGTATTGCTAGGCACTGCACTGGCACTTTGGCACGGGAAAATTCATTTCGGTCTTTTCTTCGCCATGCTGATTGCAAGCCTGTTAATCCAAGCCGCCACAAATATGTTTAATGAATATTATGATTTTAAACGAGGACTCGATACAGAGGACTCTGTCGGGATTGGCGGAAGTATTGTCCGGGACGGAATAAAGCCAAAGACTGTGATGCAGCTGGCATTAGGACTCTATGGAATTGCTTTATTATTGGGAGTTTATATATGTGCAAACAGCAGTTGGTGGTTAGCTTTAGTGGGCTTGGTATGTATGTTGATTGGATATTTATATACAGGCGGGCCGCTGCCAATCGCCTACACACCTTTCGGAGAATTGTTTGCCGGTTTCTTTATGGGGATGATGATTATTTTAATCTCATTCTTTATCCAAACAGGGACAGTGGACAGCACAAGTATTCTTGTATCAGTGCCAAGTTTTATTTTGGTCGGTGGAATTCTTTTGTCCAATAACATCCGCGACCTTGACGGTGACAAAGAATTCGGCCGGAAAACATTGGCCATTCTCCTAGGCAAAGAAAAGGCCATCTACCTATTGGCAGGGATGTTTGCTTTTTCGTATGTCTGGATTTTGGGGCTGATAATTGCGGATATTGCCCCAATTTGGACGGCACTCGTTTTAATAAGCACACCCAAACCGATTAAATCAGTTAAAGGCTTTATTAAGGGTACTGTGCCAATTCAAATGGCACCAGCGATGAAAGCTACCGCCCAAACGAACACCATCTTCGGCTTCTTATTAGCCATCGGCATCTTTGCCGGTCACTTTTTCTCATAAAGAAAACTCGCCGATTTGCGAGCCCCTAAGGGCGAAGACAGAGGCGTAGTTGAATTTATACTTTCCTATTAGCGAAAAAAGGGGGCCTGCCCCCGGCGCTTTAAAATCGCCGGGAGTCAGGCCCTTCTTTCTATTTTACAGGGTGAATTCCCCATATATCTTTGGCGTATTCCTTTATCGTTCGGTCGCTCGAGAAGTAGCCTGCATGGGCAATGTTAGTCAGGCACATTTTCTGCCATTTTAGTGAATCCGCATAGGCTTCTCCTACCCTCCGCTGGGTATCAACATAGGAAGCGAAATCCTTTAAGACAAAATATTGATCGTTTTCTTCAAGCAGAGAGTCAAAGATTGGTTCAAACTCGTTATGGACGCCCGGGAAAAATCCGTTTACCAGCTGATTGACAGCCTGCTGTATCCGGTTATCATGATGATAATATTCAACTGATTCATATCCGCCGTGCCGATAATAATGGAGGACCTCCTCGGCCGTTAGACCAAAGATAAAAATATTATCGTCCCCTACCCTTTCATGAATTTCTACATTTGCCCCGTCCAAAGTCCCTAACGTCAATGCCCCATTAATCATAAACTTCATATTCCCCGTACCTGATGCTTCCTTGCTGGCCGTTGAAATCTGCTCGCTTATATCTGCAGCAGGAAATATTTTCTCCGCCAATGAAACGCGGTAATTTTCCAAAAACACAACCTTCATCTTATCGCCGACTTTTGGATCATGATTAACTTTCTCAGCTACTGTATTGATTAATTTAATAATCTTCTTCGCGTAATAATATCCAGGAGATGCTTTTGCTCCAAAAATAAATACCCTCGGCACCATGGAAAAACTGGAATCTTCCAAAATTCGATTATATAGGTGCATGATATGCAGAACATTTAGAAGCTGTCTTTTATAAGCGTGCAGACGCTTCACCTGGACATCAAAGATGGCATCAGGATTGACGGAAATACCGTTGTGCTTATAAATCACTTCAGCCATATTTTGCTTATTCTCCTGCTTGATTGCTGCTAATTTCCCTAAAATCGAGTGATCGTCTTGATATTTAAGGAACTGCATCAGTTCATGTGCGGAGTGAGTCCACCCATCCCCTATTGTTTCGCATAGGAGCGAGGACAATTTGGGGTTTGCCTTTAACAGCCAGCGGCGGTGGGCAATGCCGTTCGTCTTATTGTTGAATTTCTCAGGGAATAGCTGAAAGAAAGGCCGCATCTCACGTTCCTTTAAGATTTCGGTATGTAATCTTGCCACACCATTTACACTAAAGCTGCCAACAATCGCTAAATGGGCCATTTTGACATACCCATCTGCTATTATTGCTAGTCCCGCAATTCGCTCCCAATCGCCTGGAGTCTCTTTCCAACGTTCCTTGCAGAATCTTTCATTTATTTCCTCAACAATCATGTAAATTCTCGGCAGGAGCGGCTGGAAGATATGAATCGGCCATTTCTCCAAGGCTTCTGATAAGGTGGTATGATTGGTATAAGAGATCGTATTAGTTGTAATCTCCCATGCTTGTTCCCAAGAAAAGCCTTCCTCATCCATCAGAATCCTCATCAGTTCCGGAATGGCTAGAACAGGATGGGTATCATTAATATGAATACAAACATGATGATTCAGCTCTTCAAGGCTGCCATGCTGCTTTTTATAGGACCTTAAAATTGACTGGAGGCTTGCCGACACTAAAAAGTATTGCTGCTTTAGCCTTAGCGTCTTGCCTTCATCATGGGTATCATCCGGATAAAGGAATTCGGAAATGGCTTCTGTCCTCCGCTTATATTGTAAAATATCTTTATGAACTGGAAACTGGGCGGGCTCTGAACTCCAAAGCCTTAAGGTATTAACTGTCTTTGTCTGAAAGCCGACAACAGGCATATCATATGGAACAGCAGTAACTACTTCCGTGTTTATATGTTGAAAAACAAGCCTTCCATTTTCCTGTCGGGTTTCAACTTTCCCCCAAAACGGGATACTGACCGCCAAATCGGCCTTGCGTATTTCCCAAACATTTCCGCTTCTTAGCCATTGCTCCGGCAATTCGACCTGATAGCCATCGACTATCTTCTGTTCAAATAACCCATGTTTATAGCGGATTCCATGGCCATGTCCTGGCAGGTCAGTGGAGGCAAGTGAGTCCAAAAAACAAGCGGCTAGTCTGCCCAAGCCGCCGTTTCCTAAACCTGCATCCGGTTCCAATTCTTCAAGGTCTGCCAATTCAATTCCTAAGTCACTTAGGCCTTCCGCAACGGTTTCCTCCACGCCCAGATTAAGCAGATTCTGCCGGAGGAGCTTGCCTAGCAAATATTCAATCGATAAATAATATACCTGTTTCTCTCTAACTGCCATGTAACGTTCATTGGTGGCAATCCAATCATTACTAACAAATTCTCTGATCATGTTGCCAAGGGTTTGGTAATGATCTCTTGGAGTGCTTTCTGAAAAGCTTTTCCCGCAGAGCATCTCAAGCCTTTTTAAAAAGTCTTCCTTAAACCGTTCTTTATTAGAAAACATGGGTTTCACTCCTTGTGGTTAGTTCAGCATACAGCTGGTTATAGCGGAAAGCTGATTGAGCCCAGCTATAATCCATTTCCATTGCCTGTTTTACAATTGATCCCCATGTTTTTTTATCATGATAGAAGTTAATTGCCCGCTGAATCGTATAAAGCATATCGTGAGCATTGAAGTTACGGAAGGAAAACCCATTTCCCTCTTTTGTGAACTCATTCCATGCCTTCACCGTATCATTTAAACCGCCCGTTTCCCGAACAATTGGGATGGCTCCGTATTTCATCGCTATCAACTGGGAAAGGCCGCACGGTTCAAACAGGGATGGCATCAAGAATAGGTCTGCCGCTGCGTATAATCTATGCGCAAGTCCCTCATCAAAGCCGGTATGAACCTTCAATTTTTCCGGATAAATCCGGGCTGCCTGCCGTAAATATTCTTCATATTCATAATCCCCGGTTCCAAGGATAATAACTTGGATATCCTCCTGTAAAATCTCCCGAAGGACACATTTGATGAGATCAAGTCCCTTTTGTCTAGTCAGCCTCGAAATCATCACCATTAACGGTACAGCAGCGGTTTGCTTTAGGCCAAATTGCTTTTGAATTTCCTTTTTATTAACGGATTTCTTCTTAATGTCTTGGCTTGAATAGGTTTGTAAAAGAAAGTGGTCATGTTCAGGGTTATAAAAGTCATCATCAATTCCGTTTAAAATTCCCAAAAGATCTTCATCTCTTGTCTTCAACAAGCCGTCAAGCTTTTCCCCGTAGTTCGCTGTTTGAATTTCATTTCGATAGGTTGGACTCACGGTTGTGATGGTGTCTGCTGCAACAAGCGCACCCTTCATGAAATTGACATTTCCGAAAAACTCTAAATGTCCAGAATGGAAGGATTGTTCATCAAGATCGAACAGGTCTCTCAAGACCTCTTTTGAAAAAATTCCTTGAAATTGCAGATTATGAATGGTAAATACAGTTTTTATCTGACCATATCCTGTCTTCTTGTAATATTCTTTTCGAAGCAGGTAGGGAATCATGGCCGTATGCCAATCATGGCAATGCAGTACGTCGGGATAAAAGTTCAACCCTTCTATGACCTCTAGCACCGCACGGTTAAAAAAGGCAAATCTTTCTCCATCATCGTAAAAACCGTAAAATCCTTCACGTTTAAAATAATATTCGTTATCGACAAAATAAAACGTTACACCTTGATGGACTAGTTCCTCAATCCCGCAATACTGCTTTCTCCAGCCGACAGAAACGGAAAATTCCTTTATCTTCTTCATTCTTTTTTTATATTCGTCCGAAATGGTTCCATATTTGGGAAGAATGACTCTCACATCAGTACCCAGACTTTTTAATTCTTTTGGCAGAGATCCGGCTACATCAGCAAGGCCTCCCGACTTTGCAAATGGTCCACACTCTGACACAGCAAATAATACTTTCACGAATTCATCAACGCTCCTTGCTTCGTACCTTTTCTGATTACAAATGGTGCCCCCGCTGTACCAGTTAAATGTGTCCCTGATTCAACCCGGACATCTTTATCCAAAATAACTGAATCCAAGTAACAATTGTCCTCAATTTGGCATTTTTGCATGATGACACAGTTCTTAATGACTGTCCCTTTTCCGATTTTTACTCCACGCGAGACAATACTGTTCTCAACAGTGCCGCTAATTAAACAGCCGTTTGCAATCATTGAATTTTTTACCGATGATCCTTTTAAATACTTAGCAGGCGGCTCATCCTTAACCTTTGTTAAAATAGGCTGGTCATTATTAAAAAGATTTTTCCAAACGTTAGGCTTTAGCAAATTCATGCTGGTCGAGTAATAACTTTCAATTGAATCTATCTTGACGGCATATCCATCATAATCATATTGGCAAACGGTGTAATCATTATGAATATCGCTGACGACATCTTTCATACAGCTGTACCCAGTCTCAAATCTAGTTTCAATCAGCTTCATCAACAGAGAGGTTTTGATTAAATACATTTCTAATGATCTTCCATCCTGATGATGGATTTCGGTAATATCGCAGTTTGCGTGCATATGCCATTCTAGCATGGGTTTAAAATTCATATTTAAAATAGTGTAACAATTTGTGATAATCGCATATTCCTGAGTGCTACGATAAAAATAATCCATATTTGCCGCGAAAAGATCAAAGGAACCTACCCCTTTAGGATAGCTGCCTACGACTGGAGAAGGAAAAAAGAAAAGGCCATCCCTTTTCCGATTTAGATCCCAATTCTTCCCTGACCCTAAGTGGTCCATCAAGGAACGATACTGCATTTTTGGAAAAATTGCGACACTGCGAATGCCGGAATTCACCATATTTGAAAGGACAAAGTCAATAATACGATAACGGCCTGCGTAAGGCAGCGCCGCCAAAGAACGATGTGTTAATAGGTCATCCAAATCCTCATGATAGGTAGTTGCATCAATAATACCTAAAAGCTTTCTTTTCACGCCAAAGTCCCCTCCAGTTTCCTCTTATCACCTAATATTTGTAGCACCCAGTCCGACTGGGCTTTCATTCTATTTTTAATAGGCAGAGTACAATGCTTTTAACATTTCCTCTGTGACTAGGATGATTTCATCATCGAAGGAACGAATGACCGTTCCGTCCGGTATTTTCACGTCACACGGCACAATCGCTTTTTCAATAAAACAATTGCTGCCAATTGTTGCATCCGGCATGATCACAGACTCCTTAACAGTGGAATCTTTTCCTACCGTTACGCCATGGAAGAGAACTGATTTCTCAATTTTCCCTTCAATCGTACACCCTTCATTAATGAGTGATTCCATTACTCTGGCATCCGGGGAAATATATTGCGGAGGACGATTAGGATTAACAGAATAAATTCTCCAGTCATGGTCAAATAGATCTAATTCGCAATCTTCCTCCAATAAATCCATATTGGCCTCCCAAAGACTCTTTACAGTGCCAACGTCTTTCCAATAGCCTTTGAACGGATAGGCATATAATTTTTTATTTTCTTCAAGAAGCCTTGGAATGACATCTTTCCCAAAATCGTGACTGGAGTCCGGATTGCGTGCATCCATTTCCAAATATTCTTTCAATATATTCCAACTAAAAATATATATGCCCATCGATGCAAGATTATTTTTAGGCTCACTTGGCTTTTCCTCAAATTCCAGAATTCTCAGTTCATCGTTTGTATTCATAATCCCAAACCGGCTGGCTTCCGCCCAAGGTACCTCGATCAGGGAGATTGTTACATCTGCTCGTTTTTCAATATGGTATTCAAGCATGGATTCGTAATTCATTTTATAAATATGGTCACCAGAAAGGATTAAAACGTAATCCGGCTGGTACTGCTTTAAGTAATTAAGGTTTTGATAGATGGCGCTTGCCGTACCGGTGTACCACTTCACTTCTGAGGATTCACTGTAAGGGGGTAAAACGGTTACCCCGCCATTTTTACTGTCAAGATCCCATGCACTGCCTATTCCAATATATGAATTTAACAAGAGCGGCTGATATTGCGTTAAGACGCCGACAGTATCAATTCCGGAATTTGCACAATTGCTTAAGGTAAAATCTATGATCCGATACTTCCCTCCGAATGGCACTGCCGGTTTTGCGAGGTCCTTTGTAAGAGCATTAAGCCTGCTCCCTTTCCCTCCTGCCAGCAGCATGGCTACGCACCTTTTCTTTTCCATTGCCTTTTCTCTCCTTCCGTTTTTTCACTTGTCTTATCATTTGAAACCCATACGGGGCAATTGTGAGCTTAATAGAATACGGTCTTCCGTGGAAGGGCTCATCTGAAGCCGGAATGGTGTGCTTATTAATGTGGCCGGCACCACCAAATTCTAAGTCGTCATTATTAAGAATTTCCCGGTATTCACCAGGGTTTGGCACGCCTATCTGATAATCCTGATAGCTGATGCCCGTAAAATTGCAAATGATGATTATCGCATCCTCTTCCTTCTTCCCTTTTCGAATAAAGGAAAACATAGACTGCTCGTTGTTATTAACATCCATCCACTCAAATCCATCCCACAGATGATCGAGTTCGTAGAGGGCTTTCGTGCGTTTGTAAACTTTCGTTAAGACTTTCACATAGGCATTCAGTTTTCGGTGCAGCTCGTAGTCCAAAAGATGCCAATCTAGCTGTTCTTTATCTTTCCATTCCGCGAACTGTCCCAGTTCAAATCCCATAAATAGCAGCTTCTTCCCGGGATGGGCAAACATATAGCCCAGTAAAAGCCTTAGCTGGGCAAATTTTTCCCAATAATCGCCGGGCATCTTATCCAATAATGATTTTTTCCCGTGGACAACCTCATCGTGTGAAAACGGGAGCATAAAGTTTTCTGAGAACGCATATAAAAGTGAAAAAGTGACCTTTGAATGGGCCTGTGACCTTGCAAACGGCGGCGTTTCCATGTATTCAAGCATGTCATTCATCCAACCCATATTCCATTTGTAATCAAATCCAAGACCGCCATAACGGACTGGGGTCGTTACCTTCGAAAAATCGGTAGAGTCTTCCCCTATCATTAAAAAATATGGATTATAGTCGTTTATTGCTTGATTAAGTTTTTTTAAGAAAGCAATGCCGAAGGGGTTTTCACTTTTTCTATTTGAGGCATTCGGCCAATAAATGATATTGGCAACAGCATCCATTCTGAAGCCATCGATATGGTAATTTTCCATCCAAAATAGGGCGTTTGAAATGAGGAAACTTTGCACTTCTCCTTTTCCAAGGTCAAAATTGGCTGTGCCCCAGATGTGGTTTTCCCTATCATTTAGATGGGAATAGGAATAAAGATGTGTACCGTCAAAATTATATAACCCATGAGCGTCCTTGCAGAAATGCCCAGGTACCCAGTCAAGGATGACCCCTATGCCATGCTGATGGCACTGTTCGACGAAATAGCGGAAATCATCCGGAGTCCCGTACCGCGATGTTACGGAGAAATAACCAGTCCCTTGGTACCCCCAAGAAGCGTCAAGTGGGTGTTCAACCAGCGGCAGCAGTTCAATATGCGTAAAGCCATGCTCCAATACATAAGGGACAAGTTCTTCCGCCAGTTCTCGATAGGTTAAAAAATCACCATTATCCTTGGTCTTCCATGAGCCCGCATGAACCTCATAAATGACGGCTGGTTCTGCCAGGAAGTTCGATTGTGCTTTGCGACTCATCCATTGAGTGTCACGCCATTTATAGTCCCCCAGCGAATAAACGACAGAGGCTGTATTTGGCCTTAATTCTGAGTAAAAAGCATAAGGATCTGCTTTTAACAGTCGTTTCTTTGATTTTGTGGTGATTTCATATTTATAATTGCAGCCATCTAAATTTTGCTTGATGACAATAATCCATACACCCTCACCATTTACTTTTTGTAATTCATATCCATCACCATTCCAGTGATTAAAATCCCCCACTAGCCTTACTTGGAGGGCATTCGGAGCCCAAACGCAAAATCGTGTATAAGTCTCTGCGGAATCCTTAAAGATATGAGCGCCAAAAAGCTGATGACTTTGAAAAAGATTTCCCTCGTGAAATAAGTGAAGCTGGTAATCAGTCGGAAAAAATGTATTCACTGCCATGGCTCTCCTCATCCTCACCTGAAAATATGTATTTCAAAAACCAATTATAAGTGCAAATAACAAATAATCCTTGTAAAACTTTTTTATCTTTTCTGACAGCAAGCGGGGAATGATTCTAAAAAATCTGTTTTTTTGACACAAATCTTCGTAATACGACAAAAAATCATTCAATTTTCGACATGATTCTATTAAGTTTTTTTGTAATTTTATTGTGAAAATAGTTTGAAAAGTTATTCAATTTTTGAAATGTTAGATACCAACATTTACGGAGAATAGGAGATTTGCAAGCGATTTCAACACTTTATTGCATTGCAGGAATAGCAAAAAGGTTATATTAATATAATGATTTGCATGTTCAAAAACAACAAAAAAGCTGATGACTATATGTCATCAGCTTTTTTGTATGACCCCTACGGGATTCGAACCCGTGTTACCGCCGTGAAAGGGCGGTGTCTTAACCGCTTGACCAAGGGGCCAAATGGCAGAGAAGAAGGGATTCGAACCCTCGCGCCGCTTACGCGACCTACTCCCTTAGCAGGGGAGCCCCTTGAGCCACTTGGGTACTTCTCTATTTGGCTCCGCAGGTAGGACTCGAACCTACGACCGATCGGTTAACAGCCGATAGCTCTACCACTGAGCTACTGCGGAATAATACTATGGTGGGCCTAAATGGACTTGAACCATCGACCTCACGCTTATCAGGCGTGCGCTCTAACCAGCTGAGCTATAGGCCCATAATGGAGCGGGTGATGGGAATCGAACCCACAACAACAGCTTGGAAGGCTGTGGTTTTACCACTAAACTACACCCGCATTATAATGGGGCGGCTGATGGGAATCGAACCCACGAATGTCGGAACCACAATCCGATGCGTTAACCACTTCGCCACAACCGCCGTGATGTTTTTTAAAATGAAAGGTGGCTCAGGACGGAATCGAACCGCCGACACAAGGATTTTCAGTCCTTTGCTCTACCGACTGAGCTACTGAGCCATTATTAAATCATTTTTTCTATTGAGCCAAAGATAAATGGCGGTCTGGACGGGACTCGAACCCGCGACCTCCTGCGTGACAGGCAGGCATTCTAACCAACTGAACTACCAGACCGGATTGCGGGGGCAGGATTTGAACCTGCGACCTTCGGGTTATGAGCCCGACGAGCTACCGGACTGCTCCACCCCGCGATAATAAGAAGTATTAAATTTACGTCATGCTAAAAGCTAACGTAGGACTGTATCAATCTCAGAAAGCTTATTCAAACAGCAGCTCGATTGATACAACTCGCAGATTATTCATCGAAGCAACGCTCGTTGCTCCACCCCGCGATAATAAGAAATATAAAATTGAACTTTATGGCGGAGGAAGAGGGATTCGAACCCCCGCGCGGTTTAACCCGCCTGTCGGTTTTCAAGACCGATCCCTTCAGCCAAACTTGGGTATTCCTCCATAAAATATGAAACTAATGGTGGACCTTGTAGGACTCGAACCTACGACCGGACGGTTATGAGCCGTCTGCTCTAACCAGCTGAGCTAAAGGTCCAAGTTAAGGTTCTCAAAAGATAATTTGGTAGCGGCGGAGGGGATCGAACCCCCGACCTTACGGGTATGAACCGTACGCTCTAGCCAGCTGAGCTACACCGCCAAATTACATATTTAAATCTAATGGTGGAGCCTAGCGGGATCGAACCGCTGACCTCCTGCGTGCAAAGCAGGCGCTCTCCCAGCTGAGCTAAGGCCCCATGATTTTAGTGAGAATGGTCGGGAAAACAGGATTCGAACCTGCGACCCCTTGGTCCCAAACCAAGTGCTCTACCAAGCTGAGCTATTTCCCGTACTATTAAATTTAATGGCGCGCCCGACAGGAGTCGAACCCATAACCTTCTGATCCGTAGTCAGACGCTCTATCCAATTGAGCTACGGGCGCATCTTAATTTTAAATGGTGCCGAGGACCGGAATCGAACCGGTACGGTAGTCACCTACCGCAGGATTTTAAGTCCTGTGCGTCTGCCAGTTCCGCCACCCCGGCAATTTTGGAGCGGAAGACGGGATTCGAACCCGCGACCCCCACCTTGGCAAGGTGGTGTTCTACCACTGAACTACTTCCGCAATATTTAAATGGTGCGGGTGAAGGGAGTCGAACCCCCACGCCTTGCGGCGCCAGATCCTAAGTCTGGTGCGTCTGCCAATTCCGCCACACCCGCATAATTATAATGGTGAGCCATGAAGGACTCGAACCTTCGACCCTCTGATTAAAAGTCAGATGCTCTACCGACTGAGCTAATGGCTCGAAATAATAAAGTCTATCCAAAGACAACTTAGTTATTTCTGCTTAAAATCCCTTCGGGATTTCTCGCATGCTTCCGCTGATGTAACTCAAGGAAGTAAGAAGCATGGTGCCGGCTAAAGGACTTGAACCCTCAACCTACTGATTACAAGTCAGTTGCTCTACCAATTGAGCTAAGCCGGCATATTAATATGGTGGAGGATGACGGGATCGAACCGCCGACCCTCTGCTTGTAAGGCAGATGCTCTCCCAGCTGAGCTAATCCTCCAATTTAACAGCCTGGCAACGTCCTACTCTCACAGGGGCTTTCGCCCCAACTACCATCGGCGCTGAGAAGCTTAACTTCCGTGTTCGGGATGGGAACGGGTGTGACCTTCTCGCCATTACTACCAGACCATTTATCAGACACTATTTTATTATAATGTCTATTTCATATTTTGCAAGAGGAAATTTAAACTTTTTCATTCCCTCAAAACTAGATAATGCAGAAGAAGTTTAGTAAAAACGAGTTCACCTTACTTAATATGACTTGGTTAAGTCCTCGATCGATTAGTATCAGTCAGCTCCACACGTCACCGCGCTTCCACCTCTGACCTATCAACCTGATCATCTTTCAGGGATCTTACTAGCTTGACGCTATGGGAAATCTCATCTCGAGGGGGGCTTCATGCTTAGATGCTTTCAGCACTTATCCCGTCCACACATAGCTACCCAGCGATGCCTTTGGCAAGACAACTGGTACACCAGCGGTGCGTCCATCCCGGTCCTCTCGTACTAAGGACAGCTCCTCTCAAATTTCCTGCGCCCACGACGGATAGGGACCGAACTGTCTCACGACGTTCTGAACCCAGCTCGCGTACCGCTTTAATGGGCGAACAGCCCAACCCTTGGGACCGACTACAGCCCCAGGATGCGATGAGCCGACATCGAGGTGCCAAACCTCCCCGTCGATGTGGACTCTTGGGGGAGATAAGCCTGTTATCCCCAGGGTAGCTTTTATCCGTTGAGCGATGGCCCTTCCATGCGGAACCACCGGATCACTAAGCCCGACTTTCGTCCCTGCTCGACTTGTAGGTCTCGCAGTCAAGCTCCCTTGTGCCTTTACACTCTGCGAATGATTTCCAACCATTCTGAGGGAACCTTTGGGCGCCTCCGTTACATTTTAGGAGGCGACCGCCCCAGTCAAACTGCCCACCTGACACTGTCTCCCACCCCGATGAGGGGTGCGGGTTAGAATTTCAATACAGCCAGGGTAGTATCCCACCGACGCCTCCACCGAAGCTGGCGCTCCGGCTTCTCAGGCTCCTACCTATCCTGTACAAGCTGTACCAAAATTCAATATCAGGCTACAGTAAAGCTCCATGGGGTCTTTCCGTCCTGTCGCGGGTAACCTGCATCTTCACAGGTACTATAATTTCACCGAGTCTCTCGTTGAGACAGTGCCCAGATCGTTACGCCTTTCGTGCGGGTCGGAACTTACCCGACAAGGAATTTCGCTACCTTAGGACCGTTATAGTTACGGCCGCCGTTTACTGGGGCTTCGATTCAGAGCTTCGCTTGCGCTAACCCCTCCTCTTAACCTTCCAGCACCGGGCAGGCGTCAGCCCCTATACTTCGCCTTGCGGCTTTGCAGAGACCTGTGTTTTTGCTAAACAGTCGCCTGGGCCTATTCACTGCGGCTCTTCGGGGCTATTCACCCCAAAAAGCACCCCTTCTCCCGAAGTTACGGGGTCATTTTGCCGAGTTCCTTAACGAGAGTTCTCTCGCTCACCTTAGGATTCTCTCCTCGCCTACCTGTGTCGGTTTGCGGTACGGGCACCTTTTATCTCGCTAGAGGCTTTTCTTGGCAGTGTGGAATCAGGAACTTCGGTACTATAATTCCCTCGGCATCACAGCTCAGCCTTAAGGTGAACGGATTTTCCTATTCACCAGCCTAACTGCTTACACGCACATATCCAGCAGTGCGCTTACCCTATCCTCCTGCGTCCCCCCATCACTCAAACGATAAAGAGGTGGTACAGGAATATCAACCTGTTGTCCATCGCCTACGCCTTTCGGCCTCGGCTTAGGTCCCGACTAACCCTGAGCGGACGAGCCTTCCTCAGGAAACCTTAGGCATACGGTGGATGAGATTCTCACTCATCTTTCGCTACTCATACCGGCATTCTCACTTCTAAGCGCTCCACCAGTCCTTACGGTCTAGCTTCAACGCCCTTAGAACGCTCTCCTACCGCGGACACCATAAGGTGTCCACCCACAGCTTCGGTGATACGTTTAGCCCCGGTACATTTTCGGCGCAGAGTCACTCGACCAGTGAGCTATTACGCACTCTTTAAATGGTGGCTGCTTCTAAGCCAACATCCTGGTTGTCTAAGCAACTCCACATCCTTTTCCACTTAACGTATACTTTGGGACCTTAGCTGGTGGTCTGGGCTGTTTCCCTTTTGACTACGGATCTTATCACTCGCAGTCTGACTCCCACGGATAAGTCATTGGCATTCGGAGTTTGTCTGAATTCGGTAACCCGATGAGGGCCCCTAGTCCAAACAGTGCTCTACCTCCAAGACTCTAACTACGTGAGGCTAGCCCTAAAGCTATTTCGGAGAGAACCAGCTATCTCCAAGTTCGATTGGAATTTCTCCGCTACCCACACCTCATCCCCGCACTTTTCAACGTGCGTGGGTTCGGGCCTCCATCCAGTGTTACCTGGACTTCACCCTGGACATGGGTAGATCACCTGGTTTCGGGTCTACGACTACATACTATTTCGCCCTATTCAGACTCGCTTTCGCTGCGGCTCCGTCTCTTCAACTTAACCTCGCATGCAATCGTAACTCGCCGGTTCATTCTACAAAAGGCACGCCATCACCCATGAACGGGCTCTGACTACTTGTAGGCACACGGTTTCAGGATCTATTTCACTCCCCTTCCGGGGTGCTTTTCACCTTTCCCTCACGGTACTGGTTCACTATCGGTCACTAGGGAGTATTTAGCCTTGGGAGATGGTCCTCCCTGCTTCCGACCGGATTTCACGTGTCCGGCCGTACTCAGGATCCACTCAGGAGGGAACGAAGTTTCGACTACAGGGCTTTTACCTTCTATGGCCGGCCTTTCCAGACCGCTTCATCTACCTCGTTCCTTTGTAACTCCATGTTGAGTGTCCTACAACCCCGAAAGGCAAGCCTTTCGGTTTGGGCTGTTCCCGTTTCGCTCGCCGCTACTCAGGGAATCGCGTTTGCTTTCTCTTCCTCCGGGTACTTAGATGTTTCAGTTCCCCGGGTCTGCCTTCAATACCCTATGTATTCAGGTAAAGATACTGCTCCATTACGAACAGTGGGTTTCCCCATTCGGAAATCTCCGGATCGGCGCTTACTTACAGCTCCCCGAAGCATATCGGTGTTAGTCCCGTCCTTCATCGGCTCCTAGTGCCAAGGCATTCACCGTGCGCCCTTTCTAACTTAACCTAAAAGGTTTTACTTACTCTTAAAAAATAAGAGAGAAAAACTAAAATGGCGATTACTCGGTTCTTACTTGGTTACTTCTTCTATACGATTATCTAGTTTTCAAAGAACGAAAGTTTTGAGAGATTGTTCTCTCAAAACTAAACAAACAAGAAACAATCAAACAAACATGTATTGTCTGGCTCATATGTCCAGCTTATATCCTTAGAAAGGAGGTGATCCAGCCGCACCTTCCGATACGGCTACCTTGTTACGACTTCACCCCAATCATCTGTCCCACCTTAGGCGGCTGGCTCCTTACGGTTACCCCACCGACTTCGGGTGTTACAAACTCTCGTGGTGTGACGGGCGGTGTGTACAAGGCCCGGGAACGTATTCACCGCGGCATGCTGATCCGCGATTACTAGCGATTCCGGCTTCATGCAGGCGAGTTGCAGCCTGCAATCCGAACTGAGAATGGTTTTATGGGATTGGCTCCACCTCGCGGCTTCGCTGCCCTTTGTACCATCCATTGTAGCACGTGTGTAGCCCAGGTCATAAGGGGCATGATGATTTGACGTCATCCCCACCTTCCTCCGGTTTGTCACCGGCAGTCACCTTAGAGTGCCCAACTGAATGCTGGCAACTAAGATCAAGGGTTGCGCTCGTTGCGGGACTTAACCCAACATCTCACGACACGAGCTGACGACAACCATGCACCACCTGTCACTCTGTCCCCCGAAGGGGAAATTCCTATCTCTAGGAGTGTCAGAGGATGTCAAGACCTGGTAAGGTTCTTCGCGTTGCTTCGAATTAAACCACATGCTCCACCGCTTGTGCGGGCCCCCGTCAATTCCTTTGAGTTTCAGCCTTGCGGCCGTACTCCCCAGGCGGAGTGCTTAATGCGTTAGCTGCAGCACTAAAGGGCGGAAACCCTCTAACACTTAGCACTCATCGTTTACGGCGTGGACTACCAGGGTATCTAATCCTGTTTGCTCCCCACGCTTTCGCGCCTCAGCGTCAGTTACAGACCAGAAAGCCGCCTTCGCCACTGGTGTTCCTCCACATCTCTACGCATTTCACCGCTACACGTGGAATTCCGCTTTCCTCTTCTGCACTCAAGTCCCCCAGTTTCCAATGACCCTCCACGGTTGAGCCGTGGGCTTTCACATCAGACTTAAAGGACCGCCTGCGCGCGCTTTACGCCCAATAATTCCGGACAACGCTTGCCACCTACGTATTACCGCGGCTGCTGGCACGTAGTTAGCCGTGGCTTTCTGGTCAGGTACCGTCAAGGTACCGGCAGTTACTCCGATACTTGTTCTTCCCTGACAACAGAGCTTTACGACCCGAAGGCCTTCATCGCTCACGCGGCGTTGCTCCATCAGACTTTCGTCCATTGTGGAAGATTCCCTACTGCTGCCTCCCGTAGGAGTCTGGGCCGTGTCTCAGTCCCAGTGTGGCCGATCACCCTCTCAGGTCGGCTACGCATCGTCGCCTTGGTGAGCCGTTACCTCACCAACTAGCTAATGCGCCGCGGGCCCATCTGTAAGTGTCAGCCGAAACCGACTTTCAACCTTCCCTCATGTGAGGGAAGAAATTATCCGGTATTAGCTCCGGTTTCCCGAAGTTATCCCAGTCTTACAGGCAGGTTGCCCACGTGTTACTCACCCGTCCGCCGCTAACCAATAGGAGCAAGCTCCTATTGATTCGCTCGACTTGCATGTATTAGGCACGCCGCCAGCGTTCGTCCTGAGCCAGGATCAAACTCTCCAATAAAGTTGAGTTGATTAGCTCAAAAATGTTACGTTGGCTTCGTTTCAAATGAAACGAATATTATTGTTTGTTGACGTTTTTGTTTGTTTAGTTTTCAAAGAACTATCATAAGGTTGAGTGTTTGTCCACTCACATTTTCTAGCATCGCTCTCAAAAGCGACTCCTTTAATTTATCACAGTCAACTTCTCGATGTCAACAACTTTTTTAAATTTCTTTTTCAGTTGTTTGCCACTCTCGAAGAGGACGAGAATTAATATACCATGATAAATAAATGTTTGCAATATAATTTATAATTTTTTTTTGAAATGATTTTAGTTTTTCTACCTAAATATCCATTAAAAAATATTATTGACCTCAAAAAACGAATTTTATCCTTGTAATTTCATCCTTAAGGGAGGTTAGAGGCATATTACAGATTCTAAACTGCAAATACATAAAACAAATAATAATTGTATATGTAATTAATGAAGCGTACGCATTTGTTCTTCCATATTGCGGTCCTTTATGCAAGAATCAAAGTATAAATAACAAATGAGTTTTCAAAAAAAATAGACGAATATATAAAATGGACGTGAATTTATGAGCAGCTTGGATTTAGATATACTGATTAAATTAGGAATTTCAGCTGTATTCGGTCTAATTATTGGCCTTGAACGGGAATTAAAAAGAAAGCCGGTTGGATTAAAAACAAGTCTCGTCATTTCAGTTGTCAGTTGTTTGCTGACAATTGTATCTATTGAATCGGCTTATATGTTCCCCGATTCAAAGGAAGTTAGAATTACCATGGATCCTTTGCGTTTGGCAGCACAAATCGTCTCGGGAATTGGTTTCCTTGGAGCAGGAGTCATTTTAAGAAGAGGTAATGACAGCATTTCCGGGCTAACTACAGCTGCCATGATTTGGGGGGCTGCCGGTATCGGGATTGCCGTAGGCGCAGGATTTTATTTAGAAGCATTCGTCGGCGTTGCCCTACTTATAATTAGTGTAGAATTTATCCCTGCCGTTATGAAAATTTTTGGACCAAAGCAATTACGGGAAAAAGAAATCATGCTTCAATTATTTATTCGAGACCAGGATCAGATTGATAAAGCTATATCTTATTTACTTGAGAAAAAATATATTTTGCGCAGAATACGGATTAAGGATCTAGATAACGGTGATCATCTGGTACAAATTTTAGTTGCTGTTGACTACCGCGAAAAGACAACGGATGTATATATGGCTGTTTCTGATATAGAAGGTGTTAAAAAGGTGGAAATTGAAAGCATTAGTTAAAAATAATTTTTTGTGATTCTCTAAATTTCCTCTTGCAATACGCTCGTAATGCAGATATAATTTTTCTTGTACTAATCCATCGGGGGCTTAGCTCAGCTGGGAGAGCGCTTGCATGGCATGCAAGAGGTCGTCGGTTCGATCCCGATAGTCTCCATCGTTATTCTGAAAAAAACCTTTGCAACTGCAAAGGTTTTTTTATTTTTCCAAAATTGATAAAAAAATTCCAAAATAAGAAAATTTTCCCTTGCAGCTATGATTCTCTTAAAATTATAATAAAAACCGTAAAATATTTTCAAATTTTAGAAATATCCGTTATTGAAAGGGGGGGAATTCTCAAGCCGATTGTAATCAGAAGTTTTATAACACCTTTGGCCCCTGCATCATTACCTGTCATCATTTTTTTATCTAAATTCCACATTCACTAATCCAATGGTTTATACGAAAGGGGGAGCTTCTATTTGGAAGCTAAAAAAATAAACACTCAAACTGAAAGCGATTACAGTTCTATCGTCCAGTCTTCTTCGTTTCAGACATTACTCTCCGAAAAGAAAAAATTTATTATTCCATTTACTATTTTCTTTTTCTGTTTTTATTTTGCCTTGCCAATCTTAACCTCTTATTCAACGATACTTAATACAAAATTTATCGGAAATATTACTTGGGCATGGGTATTTGCTTTCCTGCAATTTATTATGACATGGGGTTTGTGCATGCTTTATTCTAAGAAAGCGGCAAGGTTTGATGAGTTATCGTCCCAGGTCATTCAAGAAAGGGGGAATAGCTAATGAATACCCCTGCATTCCTTATGTTTCTTGCCATTGTTCTCGTAACGCTAGTCATCACATATTTCGCTTCCAAGAAAACCAAAAATGCCAGTGAATTTTATACGGCTGGCGGTGGTCTTACCGGCTGGCAAAATGGACTTGCCATCGCAGGTGATTATATGTCTGCAGCATCTTTCCTAGGGATTGCCGGTGCTGTAGCCCTGACCGGCTTTGATGGATTTTTCTATAGCATTGGGTTTCTAGTGGCTTACCTTGTCGTTCTCTATTTGGTAGCGGAACCGTTGAGAAACCTTGGCAAATACACTTTTGCCGATATGATAGCGGCTCGTTTTGATGCCAAAAAAATCCGCGGATTCGCTGCCATGAATACAATGACGATCTCAATTTTTTATATGATTGCTCAGCTTGTCGGTGCTGGTGCACTTATTAAATTATTATTAGGATTGGAGTATACAACCTCTGTCTTAATCGTCGGGGTGTTAATGACGGTATACGTTATTTTTGGGGGAATGCATGCAACAAGCTGGGTGCAAATCATTAAAGCGATCCTGTTAATGGGGGGCACCTTCATTATTTCTATGATTGTTTTTGCCAAGTTTAATTTTAGTATTACCGATATGTTTGCTCAAATGAAAACGGCAACTCCTTTAAAGGAATCCTTCCTAAATCCAGGTGTAAAGTACAAAGACGGTTTGGATACATTATCTCTAAATATGGGACTTGTTCTTGGGACGGCAGGGCTTCCGCACATTCTTGTCCGCTTCTTTACCGTAAAGGATGCCAAGACGGCACGCTCGTCTGTTGTTTATGCTACTTGGGTTATTGGACTATTTTACGTTATGACCATTTTCCTTGGTTTCGGTGCTGCAGCATTTGTCGGCAATGAAAAAATTATTGCTGCCAACCCCGCCGGAAATATGGCAGCGCCTTTATTAGCTCAAGCAATTGGCGGTAACATGTTGTTTGCCTTTATTTCTGCGGTGGCGTTTGCAACCATTCTCGCTGTTGTGGCGGGCCTTGTGCTGACAGCCGCTTCTGCGTTTGCCCATGACTTCTACAATGAGATTTTGAAAAAAGGAAAAGCAACCGAAAAGCAGCAGGTATTGATGGCCCGTTATGCAGCCATTGGGGTTTCTGTCGTATCTATTATTCTTGCATTAGGCGCACAAACGCTGAACGTTGCCTTCCTTGTTTCACTTGCATTTGCGGTTGCTGCAAGCGCAAATTTACCAGTCATTATTTATACCATCTACTGGAAACGTTTTAATACAAGCGGTGCGGTATGGGCGATGGTAGTCGGTCTAATTTCTGCTATCGGCTTAGTGCTGATCAGTCCGAATGTATTCAGTCCGGAAGTTGGTAAAGCTATTTTTGTAGGAAATCCTATTTTTCCATATACTACTCCAGGAATTGTTTCGATTCCGCTTGGTTTCTTAGCAGGTTACCTTGGAACCTTCTTCTCTAGCCAAAAGGCTGATGTTAAAAAATATGAAGAAGTGCTCGTTAAATCCAATACAGGGATTGGTTTAGGAAAATAAAATATAAAGGTTAAAAAAACCCCCTAAGCTGGATTGTTAAGTCCACTTAAGGGGTTCACTTCATTAATGGGGTTTTTTTCCTGTGAAATTCTTCTTCTGATGTTTTCTTTCACCATTTTTCTTTTGACGGACAGTTTTCATTTGCTGTCCAGCTTGACGTTTTTTTGCAGAAGTGTCCAGCTGAGTTTCTTTTTCCTTATTCGCATTCCCTAGGTTTTGTTTATTTATTCTAATATTTAGCTCTTTTTCAATTAAATCAAGAGTCGGTCGGTCCTTAGTAGAATAAAGGGTGATAGCTAGTCCTTTCGTCCCTGCCCTTCCGGTCCTGCCGATTCTATGAATATAACTCTCGGGATCCTGAGGAATATCGTAATTAAACACATGGGTTACACCTTCTACATCAAGTCCTCTTGCTGCTACATCGGTGGCAATTAGCAATTGTATTTCCGCATCCCGAAACCGTTTCATGACCTGCTCTCGTTTTGCTTGTGACAAATCACCATGCAACTCATCACAGGGAAATCCATGGCTTTTTAGAATTTCATAAAGCTTGGTAACTCTGCGTTTTGTCCGGCAAAAAATCACTGCTAAAAATGGCCGATGCGTTTCAATTAATTGAATAAGAGTTGCCTGCTTCGCACGGTCAATCGTATGAATGGCAATCTGTTTCACATTGTCAGCGGGGCCTTGAACTTTTTCGACTTGAATATATTCCGGGGTCCGCATGTATTTATTTGCAAGCTTTTTAACCTCAGGAGGAATCGTAGCTGAAAAAAGCATGGTCTGCCTGCTTGCGGGCGTTTCTTTAATGATCTCCTCAACCTCGCTGAGAAACCCAATATGAAGCATTTGATCTGCTTCATCCAGAACAAGATAAGATACATTCGCTAATTGGATTGTTTCCCTTCGAATATGATCGAGAAGTCTGCCCGGAGTTCCTACAACAATCTGTGGATGGTTCTTCAATTTCTTTAATTGTTTGTCAACATCTTGCCCGCCATAAACAGCTAGAACATTAATATCATCGAAATCATGAATCAATTTTTCAATTTCATCCGTAATTTGCAAAGCCAATTCCCTCGTTGGCGTCACAATAAGGGCTTGAATATGGCCGTCATTTCGATTTAATTTTTCAAGGATGGGCAGGATGAAGGCAAGCGTCTTGCCAGTACCTGTTTGGGCTTGGGCAATAGTATCCTTGTCCTTCATAATAATCGGAATCGCCCGGTATTGAATCGGTGTTGGGGTTGCGATCCCACACCCGCGTAATTTATCCACTACTGTGGTTGAAATCCCTAATGATAAAAATTCTGACAAAAAATCGCCTACTTTCTGTATTACCTTCCACTAATAATGATTGTTTTCCACAATAATTTCAATTATTCATTTGCGAAAAATTGAATTTACCAGGACAAAAGCAAAAGGCTGCTGAGATATCTCAGGCAGCCTGGTATTTCTTATAAAGGTTCTTTAAGATTATATTTTTTGAGAATGCTTTCTATTTTCAAACCAGTGCTTACGTCACCCTTTACCTTCACTTTTCCTGTCAGCAGGGCCATCGTACCGCTCATTTTACACAAAACAAATTTTTTGAAGGTATCATAGTTTAAAGACATCGTCACGTTAGGAGTAACTTGGACTCCTTCTTTAATTGTTAATGTACCCTCTTGAAAATAATGCTGATAGGTTGACGGTATCTGGTCATACACATCGTATTGAACAACTGCGTTAAAGCCTTGGATTGGACCTGGATTTTCATTAAAGATTTCCTCAATTCTTGCCATTAAATCCTTTAAAGAATACTCTTGAATCGCCTTTTCCATTAAGGGGGTCCTCCTTTAAATAAACCTTTATCTCCATGATACTAATTCGTATCATAAGGATAAAGTGACAATATTAAGAACTCTTTCAAATATCTAATAAAAAATTAGCTTTTTGAAATATTGGATTCATAAATATCAATGATATATTTAAACTATCTATTAATTCGGGTACCAATTATCGATTTTTACGAATGAAACATAGGAGGAACTCTCGTTGGATTTACACCAGTTATATGTGTTTACAAAGGTGGTTGAACATAAAAGCTTTTCGAAGGCCGCTGAAGATATTTTTCTAAGTCAATCTACTGTCAGTTCCCATATTCAGGCTTTGGAAAAAACATTGAATGTGCAGCTGTTTGATCGCGTTGGCCGTGAAAGTATTCTAACTCCCCATGGAGAGCGGCTTTATCAGTGGGCGCTTAAACTATTGCTCTTAAAAGACCAGGCTTTAATGGATTTAAAACAAGGAATGACTGAACTTCGAGGCATGATTCGGGTTGCCGCAAGCTCGGTGCCGGGGCAGTTCCTTCTTCCGAAAATGGTCAAGAGGTTTAGAGAAGATTACGAAAATGCCATGTTTCATATTAGCCAGTCCTCCTCAAAAAATGTCGTGGAAAAAGTACTAAACGGATCCGTCGAAGTTGGGGTCTTAGGAGAAAAGTATGAAAGCGATAAACTTCACTATATTCCGTTATTAAAGGAAAAGCTTGTTCTGATTTCAGCGAATGAACGAAATATAACAGAACCGGTTAAAATTCAAGAGATTTTGAAGTTTCCATTTATCATGAGGAACACTGATTCGGGCACAAATGCCATTCTTGAAAGGGTTCTAAAGAAACATAAAATATCAAAGGATAAATTGAATACTATCGCTTATACAGATTCCAGTCAAAGCTTAATACAGTTTGTCATACAAGACATTGGCATCTCGATTATTTCCGAAATAGCCGCACGAGAATATGCTTCTCAAAACAGACTTAAAATGTATGAAATTCCTGGATTTGATGAGGAAAGATACTTTTATCTCACCTATAACATCCATAAAACCCAATCCATCCTAGCCAAACTATTTATTGAAAAAGCCGCTGAATTGCTCTAAAAAAACTTTGACGGGGGTCATGCCCCCGCTGCTGTAAAGTGTAACGTCCGGCAGTTCCCCATCCCGATTCTTTAGTGAATTAAGGTTTAAGGATTACTTTGATGCAGTCCTCGGTTTTAGTATCAAATACTTCGTAACCGTGCTTGGCACGGAGTTCTCCTTTATATTTTGATAGCCATTTCCTTTAATTTCTTTTTATCGATTTTTCCCACATGGGTTTTCGGCAGTTCATTTACTTGAATAAATTTTTTAGGAATTTTATAACGGCCTAGTTTGGCTTCACAATATGTTTTTAGTTCGTCATCAGTTATGCTCCATTCCTTAAAAACTATAAAAGCCGCTACCACTTCGCCCCATTTTTCTTCAGGCAGGCCGATTACTGCAGCCTCTTCGATAGCTGGGTGTTCCGCAAGCCAATGCTCAATTTCCAATGGATAAATATTCTCGCCGCCAGTGATGATCATATCCTTCTTCCGGCCGACAATATAATAATAGCCCTGTTCATCTCTTTTGGCTAAATCCCCGGTTCGGATCCAGCCCTCCGTCATTGTTTCGTCCGTCGCTTGTTCATTATTCCAATAGAACGAAAAAGCATGCTTGCCCCTGATTAATAGTTCGCCTACTTCGTTTGCTGCTGCTTCCCTGCCATCTGTTTTTTCAAGGATGATTGAATTAAACATCATGGGTTTGCCGACTGAGCCTCGCTTTATCTGCGCTTCCTGCGGACTTATATAAAAATTATTCGGCCCTGCTTCTGTCAACCCATACCCCTCTTTAAAGGCCAGGCCCTTTGTTTGAAACGCCTCATAAATTTGCAAAGGACATGGCGCCGCCCCAGATAAGAAGATTTTCATAGAAGGAAAGTGGCTGCTTTTAAATTCTTCCGATTGGATTAACATATGATACATCGTTGGCACTAGGAGAATGATTGTGCAGTGGTAACGATTGATGGATTCTACTGCTTCCGCCGCATCAAAATGGTCCCCAATGACAACGGTCCCGCCCATCATAAGGATGGGAATGCTTAATGCATTCAGGCCGCCTGTATGAAACATGGGCATATAATTGACTGTGACATCTTGATCCGTCAGCCCCCAACTTAAAATGGAATTTATCCCATTCCAGAGGATGGATCGATGACTTAACACAACACCCTTCGGCTTCCCGGTTGTACCGCCTGTGTAAATCATCGCTAATGGGTCAGTTTCAGAAATTCCCTCTACTTTTTGGAGAAAATTAATTTCAGAATAATTAGAGCCTCCGACCATAAAAGCGTGTGGTTTTTCCTCAGGAAGCTGATCATATATTTGAATAAATTGTTCATGTACCCCGATCAGAATCGGTGTGCAGTCCTGCAATATTTCGTTTATTTCATGAACCGAAAGCCTCCAGTTCAGCGGTACAAAAATGGCGCCAATTTTTCCGCAGGCAAATAATAAATCAAAATAGCATATATGGTTTGGGGCCAAGAGAGCAACCCGATCGCCTTTTTTTACGCCCATGTTTTGCAGGTTTGCCGCAGTATTGCTCGCCCGTGCGTTCAATTCTTCGTAAGTCCAAGTCTCTTTTGTCTTATCATCGATTATGGCAGCTTTATTTGGCGATAATCTCGCTCTATTTTCCAGCCAATCCAGTTCCCACCTCACCAAAACTCGCTCCTTCACTACTAGATGGTGCTATTTTAGCTGGGAGTGGTTACAGAGGAGTTACAACAGAAGAGGAGTCTAGATTATAGGAAAGGGTTATCAACACTTTTCGGATTTTATCTACAATTCTTTAAAGATATCTACGAAATTAATTAGGATATCTACAATTTTAAAAAATTTATCTACAAATTTAAGGAACATATCTACAAAGTTCACAATGTAGACAATAATTCGAAGCGTCAAAAAAAAACGACCCCCTCAAAGGCCGTTTTCACTAACTTATTATACCTGCACTTCCCTCTCCAAAAACTTCGTCATTGCCTCCAACAATTGCGGCAGATCATCAACTAATGGGGAGTGTCCACAGTTTTTCAATTCAACATAGGTCGCCTTATCTCCCAAATCTGCTAAAAGCTCGTTCGTCATTTCTCTGGCAATGACCATATCCCTTTCACCATATAAGACCAGAACAGGAACATGAATGTCGTCGACCTTGCCATTTCCAGGGACAAGTCCATTATGAAAATGGCTGATATTAAAGGTATTGTTGCAGTGATGGACTTCAGCCAGATTGCGCTGCGTCCGCATGTCCTGAACATACTCATCATAAAGATCAGGTGCCGGCTGGTTGTGAGTGTAAATGACTGCGTTCCAAATTAATTTCAGTAAAGCGACATCATTGGTATCATAAGCGGCTTGCACAGGAATGGTGCGAACTAGGTCTCGCTTTATCTCTTCATGTAAGGTAAATCGGCGCGGCTCATCAGCATCATTCAATTTTCCGTCAAACGGATAACCCCTAGTAGATTCAGATGCTAATAAAATCAATTTATTGCAATAACCAGGATAATCAGCGGCGAATTGCATCCCCACTGCACCTCCGGTTGACCAGCCGACAAGAGCAAAGTCGTTCAAACCAATCGCGTCTACAAACAGTTTGACATCATCTGCAAAATCCTTAATTGATATAATTAGGTTGTTATAGGTAGACAGGCCGAATCCCCGTAAATCAACGGCATACAATTTATATTTTTCATCCATGTTTTCAAGAACGAGATCCCAGTGCTTGGATGATGTCATATTACCATGGACTAATAATACTTTAATTTCTCCGCCTTCCCTTTCCCGGTAAAAAAGCGTTTCTCCGTTTGAAAGCTCGACACTCTTCACTGATACGTTTACCATTCCTATCATCCCTTTCCCCATTTAATGGTTGTCGCTCCCCACGCATAGCCAATCCCGGCGCTGACAAAAACGACAAGATCGCCGTCCTTCACTTTCTCTTCCCGTAAAGCCAGCTCCAACGATAAGATTTGATCTATCTGCCCAATATGACCGTAATCCTCCAAATAAATTGCCTGCTCGTCGGACAAGCCCAGTTCTCTTAAAACATATTCATGAGCGGATTTTTTCATGTGAAGAATCGCTAAATACGCAATATCATCCACTGTATACCCACTCTTCCGAACCGATTCAAGAATGACTTTTAAAAAATTGCTCATTGATTTTTCCTCAAGGCGCTGTTTCATCCCCTCAGGGTCAAGTACATCGAGCATGTTCAAGCGTTTGGCAATCGCCTCGCTCGAGATTGGATGTTTAGTGCCGCCGGCAACGACGACGACGTCCTCGGAAAAAGAACCATCCGTAAGGATTTCCGTCTCAAGCAAAAGATTTTCCGAATAATCCTTTTGAAGAAGAATGGCCCCGCCGCCAGCGCTAAGATTATACATAAATCTTGTTCTAGGGTTCTCGTAATCTATGAAATCAACATTTCGGTAACCCCCGGCAAGAAGAACCGTGCGTATACCTGGGTCAGAGAGCATCATGCTTTTCGCTACCTTCAACGCCATCACGGTTGTGCCGCACCTTAAAGCCGCATCAAACGCCCAGGCATTAAAAGCGCCGATTGCTTCCTGCAGCTTGATTCCCGCCGTCCAGAGTGGATATTCCTTATGCTCCTCACCGATATAAATGACGAGGTCAATATCCAAAGGATTAAACGAGGCTTTCTCAAGCGCCTTTCTTGCAGCAAGGATGCCCATTTCACAGGTATGGTCATCGGGACCTGGAATATGCTTTTTCTTAATCCCCATTTTTTCTTCTACAACGGTCACCGGAATGCCTGCCTTTTCGGCGATTTCCCGACCAGTCATTGTTTTTTCCGGCAAGTATATCCCTGTACTGACTATACCTATTTGCAAAACGATCACCTACTCTATGAATCTTCCGCAATTTCCTTCATAAACGACATCGCCTCTTCAATCGTTTCAAATAAAGTTTCCCGGTCTTCCTGCACATGGGTCACTTTAATCCTCCAGTGCCGGGACCCGGTCTCCTTTTCGACTGCAGCCAATTGAAAGCGGACGACAAAGGAGGTAACTTGATTCGTATCCATTGCCGCCTCCTTCTAGCCCGCCAGCTTTTCTTTTTTCTTGACTGCCTGCTGCTTTTTCCGCTTCCAGGTTATGGTCCTTAACGTACCGACAATTCCTTTTGGGAAAAACATGACCACTAAAATATAAATAATGCCAAAAAAGATAATCCAGCGTTCGAAAATCCAATGCTCCTTCGCCAGCCCTGTCAGCCAGTCATGGGCGAATTCAATTAATCCGGCACCGATCATCGCACCATATAGCGTGCCGACACCGCCGATAATCGTCATTAACAACGCATCCAATGTGATGTCCATCGAAAAAACACTTGTATTGACAAACCGCAGTGACATCGCATAAAGTATACCCGCTATACCGGCTAATACCCCGGAAACGATGCTTGCGGCAATTTTATAGTGGAGGACATGAAAGCCAAGTGACTCGGTGCGCTGCTCATTCTCGCGGATCGCCTGAAGCACCCTTCCCAATGGTGAATTGGTAAACCGCTTTAACATCATAAAAACCGCCGCTATAATCAGTAGACAAATCAGATAGTAATCGGTCCGGTCAATAAATTGCTCTGGAACACGAAATGTGAAGCCATCATTCCCATGGGTCAGGCTCCGCCATTTTTCTGCCGCTACTAGAAACAATCCCGATAAAGACAACGTTAACATCGCATAAAAGTGGCTTTTTAAGCGGAGCGTCAAAAGCCCGACTAAAAAGCTGACCAGCGCCGTTAAAGCAAGTGTTGCCAAGAGTGCTAGCAGGAAATTCAGCATCGTCGGCTCAAATCGCTTCATAAAGATCCCGATCGAGTAGGCACCAATTCCAAAAAACATCGCGTGACCAAAAGAAACAATACCGGTAAAACCGAGGAGCAGGTCATAGCTCATTGCAAATACCGAAAAAATAAATATTTGCGTTAATAAAATCATCAGATTACGGGATTCATAGACAAATGGTAAGAGGAAGAGAAATGCTGCAACTATCCAAAATAATGTTGTCCCTTTATTGGTACGTAACCACTTCATATTCTCACCCGTTTGCCCCAAATAGCCCTTGCGGCCGAATAATCAATACAACTGCCATCAACAGCATATTAACAGCAAGTGACAAATCCGGAACATAGTACGCCATAAACGAACCGGACAGCCCCACCAGAATGGCCGCCAAAATGGAACCACTGAAATTGCCCATACCCCCGATGACTACCACGATAAAGGCTAAAATGGCAAACTCCATTCCCATCCCGGCATGGATGACTCCGGAATACGGCCCCAAAAGAACTCCGCCGAGAGCGGCCATCCCTGCACCAATCATAAATACAAACATAAATACCTTTTGAATATTGATACCTAATGCCTGGACCATTTCCTTATTCATTACGCCAGCTCGGACGACAAGGCCGATTTTCGTTTTTTTGAGCAAAAATTGCACGCACGTATAAATAAGCAGCCCAGCCAAAATAATAAATACCCGATATTTAATGATAATCACGCCGCCCAGTTCCCAGCTTCCCTTTAAATAATCCGGCGGCGTGGCGGTAATTTGATTTGGTCCCCAAATCACCTTCAGCATTTCCGAAAGCACAAGCATGAGACCAAGTGTAATTAAAATTTGTTGGACATGATTGCCGTAAACCGGTTTGATAATCCATTTTTCCGTGATGATGCCTAAAAGGAATCCGGTCAGGATAGCACCGGCAATCCCAATCAGAAAGCTCCCCGTTTTTCCATAAATCCATAAACCGCTGTAAGCTCCCCAGGCAAATAACCCGCCATGGGCAAAGTTCAATACATCCATTAACCCAAATATTAGCGTTAACCCGGCTGCCAGCAGGAAAATGAGCATCCCAGTCGCCAGCCCATTTAAAGCCAAATTGAAGAATAAATCCACAAAGGTCTTCCCCTTTCCTAGGCAATCCCTAAATATTTTCGTTTCTTTTCCTCGTTTTCTTTCAATTCCTGCATTGTTCCATGGCTTACTGTCTGACCGTCATCGATAATGTAATAACGGTCACCGATTGTACTCGCCATCATGAAATTTTGCTCGACCAAAACAATGGTTCTCTGCTCCTTCATTTGGGTAATCGATTCCATCACCTTTTCTACAACGATTGGAGCCAATCCCTTGCTCGGCTCATCAATTAATAGCAATTCATTCTCATTAATATAGGCTCTGGCAATGGCCAGCATTTGCTTCTGCCCGCCACTTAACAGCCCGCCCGGCTTTTTCCAAAACTTTTTCAAGTCGGGAAACAGCTCCAGGATCCAATCCATTCTCTTCAAGGTTTCTGTATTTTCCTTTTGCATTGCCACCTTCATATTTTCCTCAACGGTTAAGCCTGAAAAAATCCCTTGGTCTTCTGGGACGAAGCCAATCCCTTTATTGGCAATTGTATAGGGGGCAAGAGTATGAATGGACTCCCCTTTAAAGATCACACTTCCTTTGGAAGCAGGCGTAAACCCCATGATGGTCCGTAAAGTGGTTGTCTTACCTGCTCCATTTCGGCCAAGCAGAACGGTCACTTCTCCCCTTTTCACTTCCAACGAAACACCCTGAAGAATATGATATTGGCCAATATGTGTTTCTATGTCCTTTAGCTGCAGTAGTTCGCTCATTCGTAAAGCCCTCCTAAATAGGCCGACTGAACTGTCTCATTTTTCATGATTTCCTCCGGCGTCCCGTCAGCAAGAAGCCTGCCATTAAACAGAACCATGACCGAATCGGACAAATCTAAAATCATATCCATTTTGTGTTCTATAAGAATGATGGTACGATCCCCTTGCATCTTAATCCGCTTGATGACTTCCAAAATCACCGGAACCTCCTCCAAAGACATTCCTGCCGTCGGTTCATCCAGCAATAAAACCTCCGTTTCCAATGCCAGCAGCATAGCAATTTCCAGCTTCCGCTTTTCACCATGGGCAAGGTTAGCGGCAAGTGAGTCTCGTTTGTCATCGAGAAGCACAAGACTCAGCCATTCCATCGCCTTCTTCTCAAATTGGCGATATTTTTTATAATGAAAGAGCATTTGATAGCGGACTCCCGCCTGTGATTGGACAGCGAGCCGGACATTTTCCAAAACGGTTAAATTCGGAAATACATTTGTAATTTGAAAGGAACGGCCAATTCCTGCCCTGGTTCGTTTCGTCGGTGAAAAAGCAGTGATGTCTTTCCCTCGGTAATAAATTTTCCCTTTTGTCGGCGTAAGCTGCCCGCTTAATAGATTAAAAAAGGTCGTTTTGCCGGCGCCATTCGGCCCGATAATTGACTTAAAGTGTTTTTCAGGAACTGTTAATGTAACGGAATCAACCGCGGTATGGCCGCCAAAGGTTATCGATAAATCATTTGTTTCTATCAATGCTGCCAAACATGTCACCACCTTAGATTACAAATAGGAAGAGGGGGACCCTGTCAACCCATAATCCCCCCATTCACCTGTGAAGTTTATTTATTACGGATTGGCGGAGCGGTTTCCTCAGGAGTCAGCTCGCGCATTAATACTGGAACTGGATAATTCACGCCATCCTTTTTCTCAAGCTTAATCGCATATAATGACTGCAGTGCCTGGTGATCCTCAGGTCGGAAGGTCATTTTTCCTTTTGGTGTTTCAAAGCTCATTCCTTCCATCGCTTTAATCAATTTATCGGCGTCAGTATCGCCTTTTGTTTTCTTGACGGCTTCCACGATGGAGATTGCCGCACTCATACCTCCTGGTGTAAATAGGTCGGGAACCTCATTGTTAAATTTCTTTTTATGTTCAGCGACAAGCCAATCATTGATTTTATTTTTTGGGAGGTCATGATAATAAACAGTAAAGCCTTCCATGCCAACCAGCGGTTCCATTGTTGCTAAGGCCGCAATATCCGGCGCTCCGGTGGAGATTTTGATGCCTTTTTCCTGAACCTTCATATCGGCAATCTGTTTCCATGGAGAGTTAGCACCCGCCCAGACTACGAATAGGTAATCAGGTTTAGCATCAATGATTTTTTGAATATTAGAGGTAAAATCTGTTGCTGCCGGATCCGCATATTCTTCCTTTACAATATCAGCACCTAATTTCTTAGCCGCTTCTTTAAATGCCGCTACCCCGTCACGTCCAAATGAATAATCAGGAGCTAGGGTTGCAATTTTGACACCCTTTTTCGCGATGGCTGCTGCACCAGCTACTGCGTCCTGTGAAGAGTTCCGTGCTGTTCGGAAAATATAAGGGTTGAACTCGGACCCAGTAATCGTATCCGCGGCAGCTGGTTCAACCACCATAATCCTTTTATATTCCTCAGCCAGCGGAAGTACTGCTAATGTATCAGCCGAACTGGAAGATCCAACCAAGAAATCTACTTTATCTTCTTCTAATAGTTTCGTTGCTTTTTGTACGGCTACTTCCGGCTTCGTTTCGGTATCTTCCACATAGAATTCAATTTTTCTGCCATCCACTTCCATCTTTCCATCTGTAGCATATTGAAGTCCCAGCTCAAAGCCTCTTAATGTTTGTTTACCGTAGGACTCCAAGGCACCAGTTTTTGATGCTAGCACACCGATTTTAATTGGTGCTTTATTTTCTTCCTTCTTTCCACCGTTGTCCTTCGGCTCTGATGATGATTTGTCCGAGCTGCACGCACTGGCAAACAGCATCACAAACATAAGTAATCCTAAAAATGCCCATCTTTTTCTGCTTCTCTTCACATTTCTTCCCCCTTAAAATTTTTCAGGTCAATCATGGAAATGCTTTGACTTCATCATAGGAAATAGGAGTTACAAAGAAGTTACAAAAAAAACAGCCTTTTTATCAGGCTGTTAGATTGGCTGGATATAGCTGTCAGATTCCATAATCATGTCACGCATATGCCTTGTTGGCTCAAGCGGTGAAACACCAAGTTCCTTTTCGAGGACCTCTGTGCATTTTTGATACCATTTTAAGGCCTGCGGCCGGTTATTTTTACGATAGTAGCAGTACATGAGCAGCCGGTATGCTTCTTCCCAGGTACGGTCCCGTTCCAATATTTTTTCACACCAGAAAATGGCCCCATCATAATTTTCCTGACGAACATAAGTTTGAGCCATTTTTTCCGCTCCTCTTAGGAAATAAACGAGCATCCTCTCCCTTTTGCTGATACACCAATCATCGTAGCGGCGGTCAGGCAAATACTCCCCCTGATAGAGCTTTAATCCCTTTTCCAAGAAAAGCTTCCCTTTCTCAGGTTCTGCTTCCTGAAGCCCTTTTTGAATTAACTCCTGAAAAAGGACTGTATCCAATTCGATTACCGCCAGTGGATTTAATCCATAGAAGCTTCCTTCCCTTATCACAAAAAAAGGGGCAGCTCTTGCCTTCCGTGTGGGTTCAAGGACATTCTGCAGGCTGTTTAAGGCCACCTTGAAGTCCCGGTCTGCACTTTTTCGCTCTTGATTTGGCCAAAGAATTGCAATAATCTCTTCTTTTGAAATTAATTCACCGGTGGTCATCAATAATTGAAATAGTTCCTTTGCCTTTTCTCTCTGCCATTCCTTTTCACCGACTTCTTTATCCGCCAGCCAAATCCTGAATTGTCCAAGGGTTTGGACCCTGATGGAATAGCCGGGGTGGGATTCCAAGGCAGCAATTCCCATATCCTGCAGAATTTTGGCTGCATATCCTGTTTGTCCGTCTTCTTTTAAACAATCTATTAACATAGGAATGAACACCTGCAAATCTCTTGGACCAAAGACAGATCGCTTATGAAAAATAAATTCATATTCGTGTGTTTGGACAACATTTAAGAACTCAGCAAACGCTGTCCTGAAATGTTCCCGATTTTTCTCGATGTGAAAACAATAGGCCAGCCAGAATTTGCTGAGCATTTGACCATAAGAGTCCTCACATTGTACAAACATGATATTCGTTTGTTCCAAGTAATCCAGGGCCTTTGAGAATCGTTCATTATGAATGCAAGTGATCCCCATGCCAAGTGTAATCATGGCCGAAAGCCAAAGGTCATTCACTCTTTCCGTCTCCTGCAAAGCACGTTTACCGGCCGTCATCGCCCGTTCGAATTCCCCTCTGGCACCATATAAAATGCAAAGTCCCATTAATGGCTCTGCCTTACCACGGTCAACATGCAATTTATCCATCAATTCTAGTGCTGTCTGATAGCAGTTCTCCGCTAACGAAGTATCATATTTATTCAAAATTTGAACAGCGTGCCCCATCCTAATCCACCCGCAGGCCTCCACAAAGGGAGCCTTCAAGCTGATTCCCTGCTGGATGCCTGCCTGGGCAAGCTCTTTTGCTATATTCCCTTCTCCTGTAAAAGCCTCGATAATGGAAAGCAATAAGTCAATTTCACGGTGTGCCTGCGGCAGGGAAGAAAATTGAACATTCTCCACTTCAGCTTTTTTCATATATAGAAATTTCTTTGCTTCATCAAACCGTCCTGTTCGTAGATACAATCTTGCCTCGAGGCTTCCGTCAAGCTTGGAAATAGTCGATTCCTTGGCTTTTTTTAGCCAAACCTCCGCTTTTTTTGCTTTCCCGGAGTTAAGCAAATTCTCGGATAATAATTCATAGAGTCTGCCGCTCTCCTCCACAGGGCTATTGCTTTTTTCGCGGTGGGCAATCGCTTCATATAAAAGCTGTTCTGCACGTTGAGGCTGAATCGTGTCCAAGTAAATCTTTGCTTTTCCCTCTAAAGCTCTGCTCATTCCGAGGAAATCATTTCTCCTCCGGGCGCCTTCGTAAGCCTCATGATAACATTCTTCGGCGTCGAGATATTGGGAACGGTATCGGTATACCTCCGCTTTTAATAGCCAAAGAAGATAGTAGGTATCGAACTCATCCTCAGGAATTTTTCTTAATAAATCCGCTAAGCTTTCCAATTTACCGCTTTCTAGCATGTGAAAGCCATTTTCCTGTAATATGGAAGCAATCGCTTTAAGCTGTTTTATTTTTTTGTAATGATAAAGTGCCTTTTCCCAAAGCTCCCTTTTTTCATAAAAACGGGCACATCGTTCATGCAGGAAGATAAAGTTTTCCGGATGATTCTTTTCAAAATGATTTTCTAAGAAATCCTTAAATAATGCGTGGTAACGATAATGCCTTGAGTCAACTTTTTGGATGAACAGGTTTCGGTCTTTTAACTGTTCCAACATACTTGAAGCCGCTTGAATACCGATGACCTCGTCACATAATTCCTCTTCAATCTCCTCAAAAATAGATGTTTGTTCAAGAAATCGCTGAATGATGGGCGGTTGCTTTGAAAACACTTCCAAAACAAGATACTGAAAAAAGTCATGAAGGGACAGGGAAGATTGCTCAAATAAAGCGGAAATGTCCTGTTTCAAGGGAATTTGCTGGGCAATCATACATGTGGCAATAATCCATCCTTCTGTTACTTGATAAATGGCTAGTAAATGATGATGCTCCACCTCCAGCCCATATAAGTCCAACAAGAGCAATTCCATTTCCTCGATGGTCAGAATTAAGTCCTCTTTGGTAATTTCCAGCAATTGTCCGCACACTTTCATTTTTGTAAGAGGCTTCCAAACCGGACGGCTTCGGCTAGAGATCACAATATGCAAATTGATGGGGATATGCTCGAGGAGATTTTCCATGAAACTATTAATTGTATAGGACTGTTCAATTTGGTGAAAATCATCCAAAATCAAGATAATTTCGGAACTGATTTCAAGGATTTCGTTAATAAACAAAGAACAAAGGAAACCTATTTCTTCATTGCGGGTATAACGATCTGTGGTTTCCACAAAGGTTAACAACTCTCTGCCAAACTCGGGGGCAGCTTTTCGAATGGAATGGATAATATGAGACAGAAACGGAAGGATATCATCATCCATAGAAGAGATGGAATACCAGCAGCCATTAATATTTTCGTCCTTCATGAACAAGGCAAGTGCGGTGCTTTTTCCAAAGCCAGCCCCGGAATGAATAATAGTTAAGGGATGTTCTGGTATTTTTTTCAGCTTCCTCGTAAGATTTGCTCTTCTTAGAAACTCATCTTTCACCGCAGGAACCCGCAGCTTCGTTTGAATAATTGGAAGCTTCATACTTGAAGGCCTCCCCCCTAAAAATTTTCCCAATTTTTACACTATTTTACCATACTGGGAGATAGTAGGACGAGTTGCTGAAAGATTTTTTTCTATTATAAAACTTAGGTTGCGGGAAGAAACTAAACTATCTATATTTATAAAGGAGGATAGAAAATGCCTGATACATGCTTTTATTGCACAAACCAATTTGAGGAAAAACATCTTCATCAAGTTTCGTTTGATTCAGCCAATCAAGAAAGGCATGAAACGCTATGTGATGAATGCTATGAAGAATGGCTCCATGGAATAAAGGGTTAATCTGTCCCCTAATCTACAACAGCATACACACCTTATTAAAAGGAAGTGTATGCTGCTCATTGGAGTGTTAAAGCTTGTCTATAAAGAAAAAACTTCCGCTCTTATTTTGTCTGCTTGTATTTATCATTTTAGTTACGAATAATGCCTTTCATTATTTTCGGTCAAAAAATCAGCTCATTAACAATAACAACCGAGAGATTTCTATGATCACAAAGGAAATTTCCTATCATGTCAAAAACACAACCAAGGGCTCCTTATATGTTGAGGATATTCTTGGCAGGGATTTACGAATCGCCTCCCTGGCCATCAAGGATCAGCTTCCGCCACGCTGGGAAGATGTCTCTAATGAGCAGCTCAAACAAATAGCCAAGGATGTCGGTGTCTCACATATTACTTTATTGGCAAAAACAGACGATGACATTATTGGCGTGAAATCTTCCGACCCGCAAGAAATTAACATGGCCACCAAGGGATGGGGCTATTGGTATGATGCCTATATGCAGCTTTTTGCGTTAAAGCCTGTTACAGTTGGAAAGGGGTTAACACTGCCAAATTATTGGTCGGGACCAATCGAAGTTGCCTCCTCCAATCCGGATCACATTGACAAATGGGGCTATTATTTTGATGGGACAACGAATTATATCATTAACCCTTATTTCCGGGACAGCGAAGCAATAGAATACGAAGACCTTTTTGGTCCTAGAAAATTTATTAAAGATTATACAAAGCAAAAAGGCGTTTTGGAGATAACGGTTTTTAATCCGAAGAATTTCGGAAAAAAGGATGAATATGTCCATTTAAATGGAAACAGCTATATGCGCATTTCTGCCCGACCATGGTGGTACGGTGACTATAAAAAGTACGTAAACTATAAGAAGGATACTCCTTTAATCCAAAATGCGATGAAAACGGGGAAAACACAATCCTACAAGGCCCAATTGAACGGAAAAAGCGTAATGAAAACTTTTGTCCCCGCTTCCGCCAATGGCACAGCATTTGTCATAGGCCTTGTCTATGATTATGGCCTTATTGAAAATGAACTGGCACATGAACTGAAAGTTCATATTCTGCTTTCCATCATCATTATGATTATCGTATTAATTATCAGCTTTATTTTTTCAAACTCTATTACTAGGCCGATTGGTTATATTGTCGATCGGGTCAATGAAATCGCCAAAGGCAATTTTGGAAAAAACCTTCATTTGAATCGCAAGGATGAGCTGGGCATGCTGGCGGAAAACGTCAATGCATTGTCTATGGACCTGCACAACTATGTTACGGACCTCCAGCAGAGCAGAGAGTTTATCGAATACCAAGCGAACCATGACCCGTTAACAGGACTGCTTAACAGAAGATATTTTCAAGAAAAACTCCCTTCGATTGTAAATAGGGCGAATCAAAATGGAGAAACCTTATCGGTTATTTTCATGGATATGGACCGTTTTAAGGAAGTTAATGACTCCTTTGGGCATTCCAATGGGGACGAAATCCTCAAAATGACTGCCAGCCGAATAAAGGATAGCCTCGCCAATAATGAAAATCATTTCATCATCAGGCAGGGCGGCGATGAATTTATTATTTTATTGTTCAATTATAATTTACAAGATACAAAGAGTGCTGCAGAGAGCATTATTTCCAACCTAAAAGCCCCTTATTTTCTCAATGAAACAGAAATTTATATGGGGGCCAGCTGCGGTGTCAGCATCTACCCTGAACACACGGATAATATCGAAAGCCTCATCATCTATGCAGACACGGCCATGTATACGGCGAAGAAAATGGGTGGAAACAAAGTTGTTGTTTTTTCAGAACAGTTAAGAAAGGCGAATATTAAAAGACCGCAACTTGAGGCACGCTTAAGAAAAGCTATTGAAAATGAATTATTAGAAGTCTATTACCAGCCAAAAATGAATGTAAAAGAAGGTACCATCTTTGGTGTTGAAGCATTGCTGAGATGGACGGATGATGAATTGGGTGTTGTTTCGCCGGAAATCTTTATCCCGATTGCCGAAGAAACAGAATTAATTCAACCAATCTGGGAATTTGTGATGAAAACAGCCTGCAGTCAGGTAAGCATCTGGAACAGGAATCGGCCTATTCCGTTATCAGTAGGTGTAAATTTCTCTGCCCGGCAGTTCCAGGAACCGCGCAAGATGGTTACGATGATTGAGGGAATTCTTGCCAATAGTGAATTGCGTCCTGATTGTTTTGAAATTGAGATTACAGAAAGCATTCTTTTGAATAATTCACGAGAAATTGTTCAATCACTTCGCACACTTAAAAGTTTAGGAATCTCCATTTCTATTGATGATTTTGGGACAGGTTATTCGTCTTTAAGCTACCTAAAAGATTTACCTATCGATTGTTTAAAAATCGATAAATCCTTTATTCAAAATATCGAAGAAGATTATGAGAACTCCGAAATTCCTGAAGCGATTATTAATCTAGGCCGAAGCCTGAAGCTTAAAGTAATTGCAGAAGGAGTCGAAAAGGAATATCAGAAGGAATTTTTACTTTCTAGAGATTGTTGTTTGATGCAGGGCTATTTATTTAGTAGACCTTTAAATAAAAGCGATTTTGAGGAATATTTGAGAAAGCAAAAAGAGGCTGAATGATTCAGCCTCTTTTTGCTTTTGTTTTAAATTAATTCCGTTTCGCTGTTTCACAGACTCTGCTGCCGGAGGAATCAATTTGCAAGAGCTTTACGGTCATTTCCGGGAAAGCCTTTTGAATATCTTCAACCAGCTGCCTGCCATTGCCCTTTTCAACAAAGCAAAGGACAGTTGGGCCTGCGCCGCTTAATGCTGTTCCGAATGCCCCATTCTCTTTAGCGAATTGTTCAACGTCTTGATAAAAAGGAATCAGCGGTCTCCGATAAGGCTGATGAAACCGATCTCGTTCCATCATTTTTCCGGCCATTTCCCAATTTTCACTTAACATGGATGCCACCAATACGTTTGCTGCCGAAGAAGCCTCGATCGCTTCTTTCATCGAAAAACTGTTTGGCAATACCCCGCGTGAATCCTTAGTTAATAAGATTTCTTTCGGGATAACCGCAGCCATTTCAAAGGAAAGATTGGTAAAGCTCAGCATCTCCACTTCGTTTTGCCGATAACTTCCGATGACAAGGCCCCCATAAAGGGATGCCCCAACATTGTCCGGATGGCCCTCTATATCAGTTGACAAAAGAAGCTTTTCCTCCTTTGTCAGGTTTAAGCCACCCACGATATCAGCAAGTTCAATCCCTGCAATGATAGCAGAAGCACTTGAACCGAGTCCGCGTGCCAAGGGAATCTCACTTTCCATTTTTACACGGCAGGGAGTTAGCTCTTTTCCATATTTCTTAGCTGTCTCAAGGGCAATTTGTGCGATAAAATGGGTTTCATCAGTTGGAAGCTGGTTTAATTCAGGGTTAGGAGAAAAGAATTCCCAATGGTCACTTTTCTCCACCTCTAAAGTCAAATACAGATCTACTGCCAGCCCCATGGAATCAAATCCCGGACCAAGATTGGCAGTGCTTGCCGGAACCTTGATCATCCATTGATTATTCAGCGGCATGCCCGACAACCCCTCGAATATGCTCTGCCACAGCCTTTTCATCGTTTGGCAATACAACAGGTTTCACCAAGCTGCTCTGAATAGCTGTGTCCGGATCCTTCAAGCCATTTCCTGTAAGAACTGCAACAATTTTGGTACCTTTGGCGATTTTCCCATTTTGTAATGATTTATAAACACCAGCGATAGAAGCGCAGGATGCCGGCTCTGCAAAAACACCTTCAGTGGAAGCTAATTTTTTATAAGCCGCGACGATTTCATCATCGGTAACCTCATCAAACTGACCGTTAGATTCTTTTACTGCATTAACCGCCAAATCCCAGCTAGCCGGGTTGCCAATCCGAATCGCTGTTGCGATTGTTTCCGGATTTTCAAACACGCGGTTATGTACAAGAGCGGCGGCCCCTTCAGCTTCATAACCGAACATTCTTGGCAGACCAGTTTCCTTTTTGCTGTTATATTCTTTAAAACCTTTCCAATAAGCGCTGATGTTACCGGCGTTTCCAACCGGGATCGCTAAAATTTCAGGTGCTGAACCAAGCTGGTCACAAACCTCAAAGGCAGCTGTTTTTTGCCCTTCCAGACGGAATGGGTTAACTGAGTTAACCAATGTGATTGGCTCTACTTCGCTGATATCTCGCACCATTTTAAGAGCTTGGTCAAAATTTCCCTCAATGGAGATGATTTCGGCCCCATACATCATCGCCTGAGCAAGTTTGCCCATGGCAATTTTCCCTTCCGGAATCACAACGATACAGTTGATACCCGCCCGGGCTGCATAGGCTGCAGCAGCAGCCGAAGTGTTTCCGGTAGAGGCGCAGATGACAGTTTTGCTGCCTTCCTCAACTGCTTTGGCAACCGCCATGACCATGCCTCTGTCCTTAAAGGAACCCGTTGGATTGGCTCCTTCTACTTTCACATAAAGCTCTACTCCCCATTCCTTGGAAAGATTCTGCAAGTGAATTAGAGGGGTATTTCCTTCATTTAGCGTTAGCTTTGGTGTCTCATTATTTACTGGTAAAAATTCTTTATATGCTTCAATTAATCCTGGCCATCTCATATCGTTTTCCTCACCACTCTATATGCACTTTTTATTTCTTTTACAGCTTGCAGGTCATTTAACTCCTGTAGAATTCCATCGTAGCTTGTTAAAGAAGCTTTGTGGGTTACTAGGACTATTTCTGATGTTTCATGTTTCTTAATTGGCAGCTGAAGAATTTTTTCAAAGCTCACCCCATACTTGGCAAAAATCGTCGTTATATCGGCAAAAACACCAACTTCATCCCGGACGTGGATACGCAGAAAGTACTTCGAATATTTTTCGTTATCATCCTTTAATTGCTTTGGATATTGCGGGGTCACGGCACTTTTCCCGTTCACACCAAGCCGCAAATTTTTCACCACACCGACAAGGTCAGAAACAATGGAGGTTGCGGTTGGCAAACTGCCTGCTCCAGGCCCGTAAAACATCGTTTCACCCACAGCTTCACCATAAACATAAACAGCATTGTATTCATTTTGAACGGAGGCAAGCGGATGATTGTCAGACAAGAAGGTAGGTGCGACACTGACCTCGACCTTTTCTCCTTCGCGGTGGGCATAACCAATCAGCTTCATCGTATAGCCAAGCTGTTTCCCATAGCGTATATCATCTTCCGTTACGCCCGAAATGCCCTTCACCTTTACATCCTCTAAATCAATATGCATGGAGAAGCCCAATGTAGCAAGGATGGTCATTTTACGGGCTGCATCCAATCCTTCGACGTCAGATGTCGGGTCAGCTTCCGCAAAACCGAGAGCCTGGGCCTCTTTCAGCACCTCATCATAGGAGCGGCCTTCATTGCTCATTTTCGTTAAAATATAGTTTGTCGTTCCATTGACAATCCCCATCATTTGCGTAACTCGATCAGAAGCAAGACCATCCACCAAACTTCTAAGAATCGGGATACCGCCAGCCACGCTCGCCTCATAAAACAAATCACAGCCATACTCCGATGCCACCGTTAACAGTTCGGAGCCATGAAGCGCCATTAAATCCTTATTGGCAGTCACAACATGCTTGCCTTGACGGAGGGCCGTAATCAAATAGTCTTTTGTGGCGTCAATGCCGCCCATAACCTCGATGACAACATCAATTTCTTCATCCAATAAGATGTCATCAGCATTATTCGTTAATAAGCCTGCTTCTATTTCAACAGGTCTCGTTTTAATTAAATTTTGAACCAGAATTTTTTTAATCGTTACTGGACAGCCCACCTGGTGCATTAATTTATCTTGATGATTTTTAATAATTTGGACAACACCTGAGCCAACGGTACCCAACCCCAGTAATCCAATCGAAATTGCTTTCACCCATTTCCCCTCCGTTCCTATGTCCTTCTGGTGTGAACAATTGTATTTCTATTGTAGACATTATAAGTGTCTGTTCGTTTTTTTACAATAGATTTATTTCTGACTTTTCCCACTGTAATCGCTTACTATCCTATCATAGCAAGGTTCTTCATTTTGAGTAAAAATTTTCAGAGAAGACTGGCAAATTTTTTTGATTTTACCCCCTTTACAAGGCCGAAAGCGGGATGTAGAATAATCCCTATATTCAGTTAAATTTTGAAATTTCACTCAATTGGGTGTATTCTATTAATGAAATAGTGATGATGAAGACGGCAATAGGAAATAGCTTCAGAGAGCCGGTGGACGCTGCGAACCGGTGCTAATTCTATAATGCCCAGCCCTTCTGAACTGGCTGCTGAAATTGTTAGTAGGCTAGCCCGGGTATTACCCGTTATTTGCTTTGAGGCCGCACTGTGTTGCGGCAAAAGAGGGTGGCACCACGTTAACTTACGTCCCTCATAACACGACCACTGTGTCTGTTATGAGGGGCGTTTTTTATTTTTCAATGAAATAACGTAAGCTATTAAAATTTTTATAAAAAAACAAACTGGAGGTTTTAAAAATGTACAAAGTGCTTGTAACTGACGGAATCAGCCAGACAGGTTTAAAATGCTTAGTCGACCATGCCAATTTCATTGTGGAAAGACAGCCAACACTGCCTACAGATGAATTAAAAAAGATTATCGGTGATTACGACGCCCTTATTGTGAGAAGCCAAACAAAGGTAACAGGAGAGCTTCTTGAGGCAGCAGGCCGCCTGCGTGTCATTGCTAGAGCAGGTGTCGGTGTGGATAACATTGATGTCAACGCTGCTACCAAGAAAGGGATCATCGTCATTAACGCACCTGGTGCCAACACGATTGCTGCAACTGAGCACACATTGGCGATGATGCTGGCGATGGCAAGAAAAATTCCGCAGGCCCACCAAAAGACCTCCTGCGGTGAATGGGACCGCAACTCTTTTAAAGGAGTGGAGCTGTACAAAAAGACACTTGGTGTTGTCGGTATGGGCAAGATCGGTACTGAAGTGGCCAAACGGGCAAAAGGCTTCGGCATGAATATTTTGGGCTTTGACCCATATTTGACGGAAGACCGGGCGAAAAAGCTTGGCATTACAAAAGCAAGCCTTGATTTAATTGCGGCAGAGGCCGATTTTATTACCATCCATACACCGCTGACTAATGATACTCGCGGAATTATTAATGATGAATTTTTAAGCAAAACGAAAAAAGGCGTTCGCTTTGTGAACTGTGCCCGCGGCGGTATCATTGACGAAAAAGCATTGGTCCGGGCCATTCAGTCTGGCCATGTTGCCGGTGCTGCCCTTGACGTATTTGAAAAAGAACCGGTTGCCGACCCGGAGCTATTGCAGAATCCGAATATTATCGTGACTCCGCATCTTGGCGCTTCTACCGTTGAAGCACAAGAGAAAGTAGCAGAAGAAGTCAGCGCGGAAATCGTTGAGATTTTTGAAAACCAATCGATCCAAAATGCGGTAAATATGCCGCAAATGTCAGGCGAAACGCAAGCCAAGCTCCAGCCTTATTTAGTACTTGGCGACCAAGTGGGCGAGCTTGTCATTCAATTATTGAAAAACTCTGCACCTACAAAAATAGAAATCAATTATTATGGTGATCTAATCGATGAGGATACAGAATTATTGACACGGACAATGCTTAGAGGTGTTTTATCCTATCATTTAAGCGATTCTGTCAATCTCATCAACGTGCTTCATTTATTGAAGGAGCAGGGCGTTTCCTATAATGTACAGAAAAATGCTACGAATAAAGGCTTTGCCAACTATTTGGAGCTTTCAGTTTCGCAAGGCGATGAAACTGCTCGGATTGGGGCCACTGTGTTAAACGGCTACGGTGCCCGGATTGTAAAGATTAATCAATACCGGATTGACGTGAAGCCTGAGAAATATCTATTATATATTAAACACCAGGACGTACCGGGTATGATTGGAAAGGTAGGTTCTTTACTTGGAGACTATCAAATCAATATCGGTACGATGCAAGTGGGCCGTACAGAAGTTGGCGGCGAGGCCATCATGGTGTTGACGCTTGATAAGACGCTCGGTACAGAAGTCAGCCGTGAACTTGTCCAAATTCCTGGTTTAGACGAAGCGCAATTTTTGGAGCTATCAAATGTCGATACGTTTGATGCAGGCCGCATTGAGCAGCAGGCTGTGGAGAGTGTGTGATTTTTAGCTGTTTATTAAGGGCTGCTCCCTTTTTGCAAGGGGCAGCCTTTTTTTAAGTTTAGGTGACGGATCCGTGCTAAATTTTTCGATCCGCCAATAGGACCTTCAGATTCGCCAATAGAAATCGATAATTCGCCAATAGAATACATAAATTCGCCAATAGACGCACAAAATCCGCCAATAGAATTTATTTATTATATCTTTATCTGAGAAATTCTATCAAAAATAACTAATAAAGCCATAAAATAATAAAATTCAAAAATTCGTTTATAGAATTCCCTTCAAATCAAGCACAGAATCGAGAATATAGTCTGCTTTATGCTTTTCAAATTCACCCCGCGCGTCTTTTCCTGAGAGTCCGGTTAATACTGCGACGAACTGGCAACCCATTTGCCTTGCAGCTAGAAGATCTGCCAATGAATCCCCGACAATCAGGACCGAATCGCCATCTTTAATTGGCAGCGGCGTGTTCAAACACTCCTGCACGGACAGATCTTTGCGATGCAGACCCAATATGTAGGTATACGGATGCGGCTTTGATAAAGATTTCCCTTCTGGAAGCTCCTGCTCAGCCTTGGCGACATCATCCGCAGTCACAATCCGGCTCACATCAAAATGCTTTAACCATTCCAAGTGCTGAAAAGGCTGAATCGTTTCCAATTCAGGCCGTCCTGTTCCGATCCCAATCTCAATCCCCGAGGCTGTTAAAAATTGAAATAGCTCTCCTATCTCTTCTTTAGGAGCCAATGTTGTTTCATTAACTAGAAAGCCTTTCTTGCCTTTCTGAACAGAAGGCTTGCCAGTTGAAGCAATAATATTGGCATCCCCTACGTACCATTCCTGAGAAACATGCTCACATACTGACCAAAGCTCCCCTTTTTGAAAAATAGTGGTTTCTACCCCAAGTTTCTCAAGTGCCAGCACATTTAAATAATCAAGCAGTTCTTGCTTAGTTGCCTCGGACCTCTCAAACTCCTTCACAAACAAACCGAAATCCAGTTCAACCGAATAATTATTCAACACCCCACCAATCTCAAGTAAGGTCTTACGATGGATTGGTGCTTGACACCATTTTCTAATGTTTTCAATTTCGTATTCTTTGATTTGTGAAAGTAGATGAATTAGCTGGTGGGCAAATGTTAAATAAATCATATCCCAGTTGGCATTAAGGCCTCGTGATTTTTGGAATTTCAAGATTTTATCATTTTCAAATACCAGATTTCGAATTTCTTCTATTTCTTTATCGCTATAGTCTGTTTTGAATTTTTCAGGTGATAAAGCCAAGTAATTACTGCTTATCAGCATCTCCCAGACGGTTAGTGCCGATGCATCAAAGTAACGTTCTTCGCTTAGTAGAACCCCGTCAACGTCGAATAAAATCGTTTTAATCAATTTCCTATAACCCCATTTCCCTGTCTGCTTTTATACGTTATCGTACCACAGTAAATGAACTGAATAAAAGTAAAAAGAGGGAAGATTCAGTTTTAGCAACAATAAAAACAAGCCGTGCCCCGTTGTTTCGGAGCACGGCTTATTTATACTTTAGTCCAAACCGATGGAAATATATTTCACTTCTAAAAACTCTTCAATTCCGAAATGACCACCTTCACGGCCAATACCGCTTTCTTTATATCCGCCAAACGGTGCTTGCGCAACGGAAGGAAGCGCATCGTTGAGACCGACAATACCGTATTCTAGCTGCTCCGTGATTCTAAACGAACGGCTCAAATTCTCGGTATAGACATAAGCAGCTAAACCATAGTTAGAATTATTGGCACGTTCAATCACTTCTTCTTCCGTCTTAAAAGTCGCAATCGGTGCAATCGGGCCAAAGATTTCATCCTTCATGCATTCCATGTCATCCTGCACATCTGTTAAAATTGTTGGGGCATAGAAATAACCATTCTCTTCTGCCGGTTTTAGTCCTGTATAAACGACCTTTCCACCCTTTTCGACTGCATCTTTTAAAAGTTCTTCCACCTTGCTGCGGGCTGCTTGATCGATTAACGGCCCGATATCGACGCCTTCTTCAAGCCCATTTCCAACCTTAAGCTTCTCTAATTCCGCTTGGAATAGCTTCGTGAATTCCTCTGCGACACCTTCTTGTACATAGACACGGTTCGTACAAATACAGGTTTGTCCCGCATTTCGGAATTTCGATTGGACAAGGCCTGCAGCTGCCTTTGCTAAATTGGCATCGTCCATAACGATAAACGGTGCATTTCCGCCAAGCTCAAGTGATACTTTTTTCACAGTTTCGGCAGCGCCCCTCATTAATGTTTTACCAACCTCTGTCGAACCGGTAAAAGTAATTTTAGTAACACGAGGGTCTTTCAACCAAACATCCCCGATTTCTGAGGATCTTCCGGTTATTACATTTAATACGCCTTCCGGTATTCCCGCTTCATGGGCAAGTTCAGCCATCTTTAACGCGGTTAAAGGCGTCTGATTAGCCGGTTTAACTACCGCCGTACAACCGGCAGCAAGCGCAGGACCCACTTTTCTAGTAATCATTGCAGCCGGGAAGTTCCAAGGAGTAATCGCCGCAATAACACCGACAGGCTCTTTGCGTACGAGAATGCGCTTATTTGGATGGGAAGCTGGTATCGTTTCCCCATAAACCCGCTTGCCTTCCTCGGCAAACCACGAGATAAAACTATTGGCGTACTGAACCTCACCAACGGCCTCTTTTAACGGCTTTCCTTGCTCCATTGTCATAATCTTAGCGATTTCAAGTTTATTCTCATCAATCAACTGGTACCATTTCATGAGAAGCTGATATCGTTCTTCAGCTGTTTTTTTCGACCAGGTTTTAAATGCCTTATGGGCCGCATCAACTGCCTGCTCCGCTTCAAAGGCACCGCCGGTCGGTACTGCCCCTAAGACTTCCTTAGTTGCCGGATTGATGACTTCGGTAAATACTTCATAATCATTACCAACCCATTTTCCATCAAGATACATCGGAAAAATTTGATATTTTTGTTTCACAGTGTCCATTACATCCTCCCCGTCCTCGCTGGTGCGGCCGAATCCTTCTGATATACGGCTTCAAAGGCTTCCTCAAGAATTTGTAATCCTTCCTCCAGTTGTTCATCTGAGATGATAAGCGGCATCAGAAGCCGAATGACATTTCCATAAAGCCCGGCGCTTAATAAAAGAAGCCCCCGCTCACCAGCTGATTTGACAATTTTTCCCACTCCCTCTTTATCAGGAGCCTTTGTTAGTTGATCCTTCACGATTTCCATTGCGCACATCGCACCTAGTCCGCGGACATCGCCAATGCACTCAAAGCGCTCAGCCAATTGCTTCATTTTTTCAATCGACCTCGCACCAATTTTTTCTGCCCGGTCATTTAGATTTTCACTTTCAATGATATCTAAAACCGCCAATGCCGCCCGACAGCCAAGCGGACTTCCGGAATAGGTACCGCCGATTTCCCCAACATCTGCTGCTTCCATTATATCAGTTCGGCCAATCACCCCGCTAATCGGGACACCTGCACCCATTGATTTGGAAATCGTTATTAAGTCTGGTACCACCCCAAAATGATCAATGGCAAAGTACTTTCCTGTCCGGGCAAATCCGGTTTGAATTTCATCGGCTACAAAAAGAATTCCATATTGAACACAAATTTCCTTCACTTTTTTTACAAAATAATTATCAGGAACAACAAAACCGCCCTCCCCTTGGACAGGCTCCATTACCACAGCGGCAATCGTTTCCGGTGCTACTTCAGCAAGTAAAAATTGCTCGAATTGCTCGATAATCATGTCGCTGTACTGCTGTTCGCTCATACCTTCCGGGCGGCGATAAACATATGGATACGGTGCCTTGTACACCTCTGGGGCAAATGGCCCAAAGCCGAACTTGTAAGGCTTGACCTTGCTTGTCATTGTCATTGTCATTAATGTTCTGCCATGGAAGCCCCTTGTAAAAGATATGATTCCTTGTCGCTTTGTATACTTCCGTGCTATTTTCACTGCATTTTCAACCGCCTCCGCACCGCTGTTAAAAAATGCAACCTTTTTATCGAAGTCTCCTGGCGCGAGATTGGCAAGTCTCTCAGCAAGATTAATATACGATTCATACATCATCACATTAAAGCCCGTGTGGATAAATTGGCTTGCCTGTTCCTGAAGAGCCCTTACGACTCTTGGATGGGAATGTCCTACGTTAATTGTTCCAATAGCACCAGCAAAATCAATAAAGATATTACCATCAACATCCTCAACCAGCGCTCCCTGTGCCTTTTTAACAAACGAATGACAGTTATTACTGATCCCTTTTGGGACAAATTGATTTCTCCGCTCCAATATTTCCTTCGATTTCGGCCCGGGAATTTCCGTTTGGAGCTTCACATATTTCTTCTCCACTTTATTGCTCCCCCTTTAATATACATACCTCTGTTTAATAGGAAGCAACCGGCAGCTTACCGATTGCTTCTTTTTAAAAAGCTATTCCTTTACCTGTTTTAATACTTCTTTAAAGGTATTGACGACTTTGTCAACTTCGTCGTAGCTAATTGTTAGCGCCGGTTCAATTCGAATAGTTTTAGAGTTAATTAATGTACCGGCCACTAGGACACCTCGGTCAAACATACCCTTTGACACTTCATAGCCGATTTCATCCTTATGAAACTCAATCCCAATCATTAAGCCTTGGCCGCGGATTTCTTGCACTTTATCCTCATGCCCTTCCGCTGCCTTCTTCAATTCAGCAAGGAAGTATTCCCCGACAACCGCTGCACGCTCAGGCAGATTTTCTTCTATTAAAATACCAATCGTCGCAATCGCAGCAGCACAGGCCAGCGGGTTGCCCCCAAAAGTTGTGGTATGCATGAATGGGTTAGGAAACCAGCTCTTGAATACTTCCTCGCGCGCCACAATCGCCCCCGCTGGCATAACACCCCCGCCGAATGCTTTCGCAAGACAGATAATGTCGGGAACCACATCATACAATTCAGCAGCAAACATTTTGCCAGTGCGTCCCATGCCGGTCTGCACTTCGTCAAAAATCAATAGCGTACCATATTGGTCACAAAGCTCGCGAACCTGCTTTAAGTAGCCTTCCGGCGGCAAAATGATTCCGCCTTCGCCTTGAATTGGTTCCAAAATTACTGCTGCCACGTCTTCGCCAACCATTGAACATGTTTCAAACGTTTTTCTCATCATGTCGATATCGCCAAACGGCACATGACGGAATCCAGGAATTAATGGCAGGAATGGCTTCCGGAACATTCCCTTGGCTGTACCTGACAATGACCCTAAGCTTTTTCCATGGAAAGCACGGGTTGTGGAAATAAACGTTGTACGGTCGCTATACATTTTGGCAAGCTTTAACGCTGCCTCCACGCTTTCCGTCCCACTGTTACTAAAATAGGAATATTTTAAATCCCCAGGTGTGATATCTGCCAAAATTTTCGCCAGCATCGCGCGCAGCGGGTCGAGCAGGTCCTGGCTGTGAAGGGCCTGACGCTTTAGCTGATCTGTTACAGCTTTAACAACCTTTGGATGACGGTGGCCGACGTTATAAATGCCAAATCCGCCTAGACAGTCAATATATTCCTTTCCGTTTACATCCTTAAAGCAGGCACCGTTATCGGACCACTCAACAGCAGCAAATTGTCCGTCCTTGGTAACAGTTTTACGATAAGCAAGGAACCCCGGGTTCACATGCTCGCGGAAGCCGTCAACTGTTTCCTTTGTAATCCAGGCAGCTTCCTCAGCATTAATTTCCTCTTTTTCTATTAAACTTAAAACCTTATTAATATAATCCGTTACCTGCAGCTTCTGTTCACTTTTCGTCTCTCGTGATAAATCAATACTCATATTATCTCTCCTCATAATGTTTTAGTTTGAAAACCAGCCAATTGGCTCTACCTGCAAATTGATATTAATCTGTTTAATTTCTTGGAATTCCTCAAGACCGAAGGTTCCAAGGCTGCGGCCGATTCCACTTTGTTTGTAGCCGCCCCATGGCGCTTCATTATAAGTAGGATGATAGGAATTCACCCATGTGATTCCCGAGCGAAGCTTTTTGATTACACGCAAGCCCTTTGCTCCATCATTCGTGAATACACCACCGGCTAGGCCGTAAACTGTACCATTAGCAAGCTTGACAGCTTCCTCTTCATCCTTAAACTTCTGAATCACAACAACAGGACCGAAAATCTCCTCCTGGACAATTCTCATCTCTTGCTTCACATCAACGAACACGGTCGGCTCCACAAAATATCCTTTCCCCAAACCGCTGTGGACAATCCTGTTTCCGCCGCAGGCAACCGTGGCACCTTCCTGTTTACCTAGCTCAATATAGTGGAGAACTTTTTCCAAATGCTGCTGGCTTACCAGAGGCCCCATTTCTGTGGAAGGATCATCCCCTGAGCCCACCACGATTTGCTTCGCTCTCTCTGCAAAACGGGCAACAAAACGAGCATAAATGCTTTCTTCAACAAGAATTCTTGAGCCAGCTGAACAGACCTGGCCGGCACCCGCATAGATCCCAAACAATGCATAATCGACTGCGGTTTCAAAATCGGCGTCAGCGAAAATGATATTTGGCGATTTGCCGCCTAATTCCAGAGAAACCTTCTTCATCGTATCAGCAGCCGTTTTCGCAATATGTTTACCCGTTTTCGTTCCGCCAGTGAAGGAAACCATATCCACCTCAGGGTGGGAGGCAATTTCATTGCCGACAACCGGACCGGCACCCATCACCATATTGGCTACCCCTTTTGGCAGACCCACATCTTCAAAAATTTCAAACAGCTTCTTTGGTGTAACCGGCGTCACTTCAGATGGCTTAAACACAATCGTATTTCCCGCTGCTAAGGCCGGAGCAATTTTCCAAACACTCATTAATAATGGATAGTTCCATGGAACAATGAGTCCACACACACCAACCGGCTCCCGGACCACCATCGCCTGGATCGGATCGGCGACATGGTAGGTGTATCCGTCAGGCTTGGTAATCAGTCCTGCATAATAACGGAAACAAGCTGCTGCGTCAGCTACATCAAAACCGGCTTCTCTTAATGGTTTCCCGTTATCCATTGTTTCGAGCCGAGTGAACTCGTCTGCATATTGATCGATTTTATCCGCAATTTTAAATAGATAGAAGGCTCTTTCTTGAGCGGACAATCCAGACCAAACACCATCTTCAAAAGCGGTCCGTGCTGCAAAGATTGCCGCCCGTGCATCTTCAATTGTTCCTTCAGGTGCGTATGCAATCACTTCTCCATTCGCCGGATTTATAACGGGGCGGGTTTCTTGATTTTCTGCATCCTTCCACTCGCCGTCGATATACATCTTCAGGTTGATTACTTGATTCTTCACTTCGACCATTTCCCATTCCTCCTTTTAATACCCTCACTTACTACTTATGCAAGAAGTGTGCCAAAATCAAAAGACTACTGTATTGCAATTTTTCCGGAATGTTAAAAATCAGTTTATTCATTTTTGCATAACTCTATTTTGTATTGCATAATGGTGGGAAAAATAAAAAGCTGCCTCAGATTCTCAATCTGAAACAGCTTTCGTGTTAAAAGGATGGCATATTTTCTAGTTTAATATTTTTCTCGGTTAGGATTTTTTGATATTTCCTGCTGACAGAGGATTGGCTAATGCCCAGGGCTTTGGCGGCCTTGGTTGTCGTTTTATACTGATTCATGGCAAGAACAATCAGCTGTTCCTCTACATGCTCAAGCGCTTCCTGCAGGGGAATTACCCTTGTGATGACAGGCTTCATTTTTTTACTTTCAAAGCCCAACGATAAAAACTGGCTGACGAATTCGGCATCAATTGCCGGATGATCGGCTGTTACTACCAATCTTTCGATGATGTTTTGCAACTCCCTGACGTTGCCCGGCCATGGATAAAATTCCATTACATTAACGGCATCTGGGGTTAAGTGATAGTTTCTATCATACTTTTCGTTCAATTGCTGCAAAAAGTGAAAAGCCAGCAGTGAAATGTCCTCGGTCCGCTCCCGAAGCGGCGGTATATGAATCGGAATAACATTTAACCGATAGAATAAATCCTCCCGGAACGCTCCTTCCTCAACCAATTTTTCTAATTTTTTATTCGTCGCCGCAATGATTTGCACATTTACCTTAATCGGTGTCGTGCTTCCAACTGGGATAACCTCCTGCTCCTGCAGGACCCGTAATAGCTTTACCTGCAGATGCATTGGCATTTCACCGATTTCATCCAGTAATAAAATACCTCCATCGGCTTGCTTAAAGTAGCCTTCTTTGCCGTTTTTATCAGCACCGGTAAAAGCACCCTTGGCATAGCCAAATAATTCACTTTCCAGCAAGTTTTCCGGAATCGCCCCACAGTTCAATTTGAGGAATGGTTTTTGGCAACGCTTACCTAATTGATGAATCGCCTGGGCAATCACTTCTTTTCCCACACCGGATTCCCCATTAAGCAGAACTGTAGAAGAGAACTCAGCAATTTTCTTTACCTGATTCATGATTTTTTCCATCTTTGGACTGCAATAGATCAGCTTTTTCAAAAAGCGATCCTTGCTTTTGAAGTCATCTAGTTCCTTCTTATACTGTTCCGATATTTTACGCATTTCCTGAAGTTCTGTTTTTAAACGGGTGGTTTCGGTAATATCCCTGGAGGCCACGATAATCCGGTCCAGTTCATTTTTTTCATTAAAAACCGGATTGCCGACAGCAAGAATTTTCCGGCCTGTTTTCGTTTCCTGAACAACCGAAACCTTACGCTTTTTTTCCATCACCAGCCTCGTGACAGATGGCGTAAACAGCCCCTGGTCCTCAAGCTCGAGGACGTTTTTGCCAATTAAATCTTTCAAATCTACCTGCCAAAAATCTTTAATAATATTTTCACTATAGCGGATTAATTCGCCCTTCGCATTGACGACCAGAATTTCATCATAAATGCTAGATAGAATCGCATTTAAATCTTTATTTAAGTCTTTAATATATTCAATTTCCATGGCCATTTCTTCAACCATCGGCAAATCCTGAACAACAATGACAGCACCTTCCACTTCGTCGTTGTAGCCAAAAATAGGACTGTAGTCGACGAGAACGCCCATTTCATCGGAAATTTCCAGATGATTCAAGAATGTCTTTCCGGTTGCAAATACATTGTTGATATGCTGTCGGCTGAAAATTTTTTCCCCGGGAAAGTTCAACACCTTTTCCGCAGTGGATTTAATCATCGTTAAACCGGCTTCATTGCAATTAATGATCCGCTTTTCTTTATCCAATACAAAAATCCCCATCGGAATCGAGGTTAATAGAATCTTTAAAAGGTCCCCGCTTTTATTTTCCTGTTTAAACAGTTCCGCCAGGGCATCTTCTCTTCGGATGTAACCCATAGGCCTGCCGTCATCTCCCTTAATAATGGAAAACGGTTCGCCGATAATCTGGAACAGAGCCGGAAAGGAGATCTGCTCGCTCAACTGACAGATGCTCTCCAAGGATTTGGCATTCTCAAGCAATACGGTTTTAGAAAAATCAGACCCATTCAATTTCTCAACCAGCTGTTTATTCAGTGCTACATAAGCAAATAACTGGTCCTGTTTTTCTAAGAATAAAAAGGGTTCTTTAAAATGATTTAAATCCGGGATTAAAACTTCTTCCTCTACTATGACTGATATAATCGGTTTAATCTTTTCCTTGGCGACGGAAAACATTTTTTCATCCCCTTTAATTCCTGACTACTCTTAATACTATCATTTAATTTCGAATTTTTTAAATAAAATTCAAAAAGAAGATGAGCACTTTTCATCTTCTTTTTATTAAAGCTAAAGATCGGTCCCCTTATCTTTTTTAATCACTTCCCGTTACAAATAAATCCTCCTTAATATAGGCAAGGACCATGCCGGGGATTACATAATCTCCTTGCTGAACCTCCAATGATTCAATTTCTCCGCTTACACTTGTTTGCACTAATTCAACCTTTCCTTCTTCTGTTTTAATGGAAAAAAGCGTTTCCCATTCATAAATTCTTTCTGTCCCTTTAATAGAAATTTTCTCCACTGTCCCGTAACACGGGCTGAGCACCACTCCAAAATACATGCATCCCAACTCCATTCTCCGTTTAATATTGTTCTTGAAAGGGCCGCTGCTGCAAAACAAGGCTAAAGAATTCTTGAAACTCCGGAATGTCCTCTTTCTCAATCCCCAATTTTTCCGCCCAATGATGGTCCTCATATGTATCCTCCTGGCAAAGGAGAACCATTTTTCCAGTCTGAATGGAAGTGACCATGGCTTTTCCGAAAAAATTTCTGGAATAGCCAATCGCTAAATCATAACGGTGATTGCTGGAGATAAGGCAAAAATAATGTAGCAGTTGCTGCTCTTTTTGTTCTGATAAAATATCCAATTTCATTCATTTCCCTCCTTTTAATATTTCAACCAGCCTCGCAGCCTGGAGGCCTCAGCCAGTTTTTGAATTCCTTCAATATAAGCCGCAATTTTCATATTTACTTGATATTTTTTCGCCGTATTGTAAACATTTTTAAAGCTGGCGGTTATTTTTTCCTTCAGACGTTCATCGACTAATTCTTCGCCCCAGTAATAACCTTGATTGTTCTGACACCACTCAAAATAGGAAACGATTACACCGCCGGAGTTGGCTAAAATATCGGGAACCACAAGAATTTCCCGCTCATTTAGGATTGTTAAGGCATCTTTGGTGGTTGGCCCATTTGCCGCCTCAATCACAATCTGACAGTTAATCCGGCTCGCATTCTGTTTATGGATCACACCGGAAATCGCTGCCGGTATTAGAACATCACATTCTTTTTCCAAAAGTTCCTGGTTTGGAACTGAATTTTGGAAGCGGTTCGAAACAATCCCGAAGGAATCGCGATTTTCAAGCAGGTATGGAATATCAAGGCCGTTCTCATCAAAGATGCCGCCAAGTACATCTCCTATTCCAATTACCTTCGCACCCAGATCATACAAATATTTCGCAAGGTAGCTTCCGACATTTCCAAACCCTTGTATGATAACTCTTGTATCCTTTAATTCCATCTTTCTTAATTCACAGACCATTTGCAGGGTATAAAGTACGCCTTTGGATGTGGCCGTTTCCCTGCCCTTTGAACCGCCAAGGGCAATCGGCTTCCCGGTAATGAAGCCTGGGGAATCAAATTCACGGATATGGTCATACTCATCAAGCATCCACGCCATGATTTGAGAGTTTGTGTACATATCAGGGGCCGGAATGTCCTTGGTCGGGCCGACAATCTGGCTGACCGCCCGAACGTAGCCTCGGCTTAATCGTTCCAACTCATCCATGCTCATTTTCCGCGGGTCGCAAATAATGCCGCCTTTAGCACCGCCGTAAGGAAGATCGGTGATGCCGCATTTTAAACTCATCCATCCCGCCAACGCCTTCACTTCTTCCGGCGTTACATCCGGATGGAAACGGATTCCTCCTTTGGTCGGTCCAGATGCATCATTGTGCTGGGCACGGTACCCTTCGAAAATCTGCACCTGTCCATTGTCCATCTTTACAGGAATGCTTACCTCCAGAAACCGCATCGGTTTCTTTAAAAATTCGTATACTTGAGGGGGATAGTTCAGAATATCGCAGGCTTCTTTCAGCGTTTCCTGAAATTCAACTAGAGAATTATCCTTTAATACCTCTCTCTTTTTAACCTCAAGAGAATTGATTGCCATTATAACACCTCATTTTTTGTTGTTATAAATACATTAAGCAAGTTCCGTGCCAAAAATAAAAAAAGCAGTTTTTAAGGGTTCTAAGCGGTAAAAGTAACAGGACATTATGAAAAAATGCGTGTTTTATGCATTTCTGCATACTTTTTTAAAAAGAAAAAAACGCATCCTGCCAAGGCAGAATGCGTTTTATCGTTTAAGCTTCCTCCGCTTTGAATTGCGGAGGAGCCGCACGGAATGCTTTTGTTAAATAGAGCAGATAAATAAATCCAGCAGAGAACCAAATCAACCCCATAATTAAGGAGCTTAATTCGAGATTGATCCATAAGATGCCAACGGTGGCCGCCCCAATCAATGGCATGACTACATAGTCAAAGAAACCTTTTGGAGTCTTGTACATTTTATTTCGTATTGCAAAATGACTGATGACGGATAGGTTAACAAATGTAAAAGCCATTAAGGCACCAAAATTAATTAACGATGTTGCCGTAACTAAATCAAAGAACCAGGCCGATAACGAAATAGCGCCGACAATCACGACATTAATGGCAGGTGTCCTCCATTTTGGATGGATATAGGCAAACCATTTTTCCGGAAACACCTTATCGCGCCCCATAACATACAACAACCTTGAAACACTTGCATGTGAAGCCAAACCAGATGCAAGCGTATTGACAAAGGTTGTACACAAGAAAATCGATTGAAACAGCTTGCCGCCAACATAAAGAGCAATTTCCGGAAGGGCGGCATCAGGTTCTTTGAACCGTGATATATCTGGGAAAAACAATTGAATGAAAAACGATGTTGTGATAAAAATGATACCTCCCCATAAAGCTGTAAGCATAATCGCCTTAGGGATCGTTTTTTCCGGATTAGGAGTTTCTTCTGATAACGTCGTAACAGCGTCAAATCCCAAGAACGAAAAGCAAAGAATGGTTGCCCCTGTAATGAGAAGATGCACGTTCATTCCTTCTTTAAAAAATGGCTGCAGGCTGAATAAGGTTCCGGTTCCTTCACCGTCTTGAAGACCCTTAACGACAAGAATAATGAAGACAACCATAATCGCAATTTGGATAAATACAAATAATGTATTAAAGTTTGCTAGTATATTGACGCTTCTTAAATTAAGGTAGGTAACGATACCGACAAACAATAGTACCCAAACGAAATCCGGCACCGAAGGAAACAAAGCATTTAGGTATATTTTAGTTAACAATGCATTTACCATTGGCAAAAATAAATAATCAAGCAGCGATGACCAACCGACCAAAAACCCTAAATGGCCATTGATTGCTTTTTGAGTATACGTATAGGCAGAACCTGCCTGAGGAAACACCTTGACAAGCTTGCCATAACTTGCCGCCGTAAAAAGCATGCCAAGCAAGGCAATAATATAGGCTGTTGGGACATGCCCCTTTGTCTCACCCGAAACAATCCCAAACGTATCAAAGACAACCATTGGTGTCATATAGGCCAACCCCATAATGACTACCTGCCAAAGCTTTAACGATCTTTTCAGCTTTACGCCATTTTCCACATATCATACCCCCAGTTTTGAATTTAAAGCGTTTTCATCATTCGGCGGCCCCTTTGTTTCGTCTGAATTTTTTATTCCCCCTCTTCGTAAATTTCAAATTATAAACTTGCAATTTTTATGCCAAACCAGTTTCTATCGAAAATTCTTTATGTATTGCCCTATGGAAGGTAATGAGTTATAAATAAGAATATTGTGAATTATTCAAATGTGCATACATTATTCCATAATACATACCGTTTGTCATTATCAAAGTTAGCCGGCTTTAGCGCTCTATGGACATTTTTTTTGGCACAAATATTGCATCTATAAATGGTATAAATAATGAAAAATGGAGGAACCCATCATGCAATATCCATTATCACCAGATGTAAAACCAGAGTTTTGCACAACAGGCACATTTATGAGGCTTCCATCAAACAGAGAGGATGCAAAGCTCGCCATTGTCGGAATGCCTTTTGACACAGCCGCTTCCTTTCGTGTCGGTGCCCGCTTTGCACCACAGGCGATCCGCCAGGCTTCAATGACGCTATTCCCTTATCATCCAATCCATAAGGTCTATCCGTTTGAGGATTGCAACGCCATCGATATCGGCGACGTTTCTGTGATCCCGCATAATATCCACCGCAGCTATGAGGTCATTGAAAAAGCTGTCCGTGAGCTGATGGAACAGGGAATTGTCCCAATCGGCATTGGTGGGGACCATTCCGTTACATTAGCCAACCTCCGAGCTGCCGCCAAAGTGCATGGTCCTGTGGCTTTAATTCATTTTGATTCCCATACCGATACATGGGATACGTATTATGATGAGAAATACTGGCATGGGTCGCCATTCATTCGTGCATATGAAGAAAACCTGCTGATTCCGGATAAAGTCTTTCAAGTGGGGATTCGAGGAACACTGAACCATCCTGGGGATATCGATGCCAGTACGGAATTAGGCTATCATGTCATTACTACTCCAGGTTTAAAGGAACGAGGATATGAAAACGTCATAGCGGAAATGAAACAGAAAATTGGCGACACACCTTGTTTCTTAAGCTTCGATATCGATTTTGTTGACCCTTCCTGTGCCCCGGGAACAGGCACGCTCGAAGTTGGCGGCCTTAACAGCTTTGAAACTCTGCAAATAATTCGCTCACTGACAGATTTTAATTTTATCGGCTATGACTTGGTTGAAGTACTTCCGCCATATGATCCAACTCAAATTACCTCTTTACTTGCGGCAACCATCATCCATGATTTTGCCTCACTTGCAGCTTTAAAAATAAAAAAAGAAGAGCTGGCAGAAACTAAGTAATAGTAATAAAAAAAGCAGTTCATATTCCACTTTCTGGAATTGAACTGCTTTTTTGTTAAAAATTATTTTTTTTGAAATACTAAGATTATCTTGCAAATACATGGTTGCCGATTTTTACAGTCACTGCACGCGACTTAATCCAAGAGCTTTGAGCGGTATTAGGATTATAGAAGAATAGAGAACCATTTCCTTTACCCATTAAAGCTATTGCTTCGTTGACAGCTCTTTTTGATTCAGCATCAGCTGCCTGATTGATTTGACCGTTTTCTACAGGTGTAAACGCATAATGTCCATTTGAAATTTGATAAATAACTTCCCTTACGCTATTCGGGAATTGGTCACTTTTTACGCGGTTCAAGACGACTACAGCAACTGCAACCTTCCCTGCATATGGCTCGCCAACAGCCTCAGCACGAACTAAACGTGCCATTAACTCTTTGTCTGCCGCAGTAACAGGAGAGTTTGGCAGAGTAATATTTTTACCAGTGATAAGCGGTTTGCTATTATTCGCTGCCATTAAGCTATTGACAGGAACACCGAATCCTTTTGCAATATTCCAGTATGTCTCACCAGATTGTACTGTGTGAGTGGTTGTTGCTGCTTCTGTTTGTCCATTTAATGTAAAAGCTGACATTGATAACATTAATCCGGCTGCAATTACTAGTTTTTTAAGTTTTTTCATTTGATAACCTCCTAGATTAGTAGCTCGTTCTCTCTACAACCTAGGCTATCAGTTGTAACACACTTATTCATTACCTAAAAAATGGAAAACTTGTGCAGTAACTAGCATAATAGGCTTCTAATGCTCTTTGGTATTAATCACCAACTTATTTGTTTATCCAGTGGTTGGAGAAAATGGATGATTCCGGTCCCTTTTTTACATAATGTTTCACGCTTGTAATATAGTAAGTGATTGATTATTTTTAATTACAAGATTGTATATGGAGGTTTTTCAGGTGTCCCGTCATGAAATAATTGTATACAGCAGCAATGGCTGCTCTTACTGCGATCAGGTAAAAACATTTTTAAAAGAAAAGGGAATTGAATTCGAAGAGCGGAATGCTTCTATTAATAAGGAGTACTTGGAGCAATTAAAGGAAAAGAAAATTTTCGCTACCCCCGCTACCTTTATTGATGGAAAACTGGTATTGGGATTTCAGGAGAAGAAATTGAACAAGCTTCTTGAATTAACGTAAGAATTCTTAAACTTGACCAAGCAGCCTAACATAAACACTTAAACCCTAAATATAATGTACTATGCGTGTTTTAAGGAGGGCGGCTTATGGTCTACCAAGGACTGAGCGAACAGGAATTTAACAAAATGTTAATTGCCCCGGAAAACTTTGCATCACCACCTGAATCTCTTACGGAGCAAATGTTTATTGAACGTTCTTTAACTGAGAATAAATTTTGGCTGCGGATTATGAAGGAGCATTCTTATTTTTTAGGGGAAGGCTTCAATCGAAAAGACAAGCAGCTTATCCAGCAAACGGACCGATTCTATCAATACTTTGCAGAGCAGGAAAAAAGGGCTCATCAAACGCCTTATAATGTAACAGCAGTACGGAAATTAAATGAAGATACCATTCAGTTAGTATTGGGTTTACGGAATTTTAAGCGGAATCTGCTCATCTTAATCATTAATTGTAAAGTCATGGGGTTCAACTTCCCGCTTCTTGTGGACCATATCGCCCGTGAAGCTGAATACTTTATGAGGACTTTAAAAAAATTAAATGATGGAATACTAGACCCTATCCAGGATGCGATCATCAAAGAAAATGTCTTTTGGCTAAAAATTATGATGGAGCATTCGCGCTTTATCGCCTCCCTTCTCGATCAATCTGAACGGAATTTAGTGATTGCTGCAAGAAAATTTGGGGATGATTTTGAGGTCCTCCTAAATCAGGCTCGAGATGTTGAATCAATGTTGTATAAAAAAAGCCCTACGTATCCTATTATTGGAAAACTCAATAAGGACAGTGAAAGTGCCACTCAGGAACTGCGTGCTTTCAAGCAAGCCGGCCTCGATTTTATTAAGACCTGCCAAATTAGAAATGTCATCGACCCGCTGTTAGCCGACCATGTTGTCAGAGAGGCAGACCATTTCTTGCAAATCGTGCATGTTTTAGAAGAACGATTAAAGGTAAAACAACAGGAGCAACAGAGGATATAAAGAAGAGACTATCCGCGGATAGTCTCTTCTTTTTGGCTGCGTGCCACGATTACCATGCTGATTGTTATGATTGTAAAGGCAATGAAGGCTAAGATAGGGATCGTAATAAACCCCAGCCAGTTAATATAATCCTTGGAGCAAGGTACCCCGCTTGTACACATTTCAAACCTTTGTAAATATGGAAGCTTTTGAAGCAGAGTATGATAACCCGAAATCAGCATACCGATTATAGATAATGGAAGGACATATTTATATATGCCGTTGTCATTCCGGTAAACTGCAATTCCTAACATAATGGCCAATGGGTACATGAATATCCTCTGATACCAGCACAGCGTACATGGAATGAAATGCATAACCTCACTAAAATACAAGCTACCTAAAGTGGCGATAAGCGCGGCAATCCAGGAAAGAAGCAGGGATTTATTCATATCACTTCCCCTTTGCGGCGTTTTCGACCATCTCTTTTAAGTCGTCGATGGATTGACCTTCAAACTTTTTGCCATTAACAAATAATGCGGGAGTTCCTTGAACATTTAATTTTTTCACATAATCCATATCCTTTTGCCAGGCATCCTTCGATTTGTCGGCTTGGAAGTGCTTAACCACCTTATCCACTTCTTTGTCACCAGCCACTTCCTTTAGTGTATCAGTTAAGAACTTTTCCGTATAAAGATCGATTTTTTCATATTTTTGATCTTCAGGCTGCTTTTTATAAAGAAGATCATGGAATTTCCAGAATGTATCGTTTCCAAGTTCAGCATAAACAGATTCCGCAAATTTGGCCGAACGCTCAGAATCGACGTTTATAAAGGAATCATTAAAGAAGTAGAATTTAGCCTTTCCCGTATCGACCAGTTCCTTTTCAATAAACGGAACAGCGGATGCAGAAAACTCCTTACAATACGGACATTTATAATCCCCAAATTCAATGATAGATACTGGAGCGGATTCCTTACCCAAAAATGGCTGATGGCTGTAGTCAATCTCATTTGATTTAACTGCTTCTTTATCCTTGGAGTGGTTGCCTAAAAAAATAAGTGCCAAAACCCCAACGGCAATTAAGCCGACTACCCAAAAAATAAACTTTGAGGATGAATTCTTTGTATTTGCTTTTTTATTATTTGCCATGATCAGACTCCTTCAAAAAACTATTATTTATGAGATAAATTTATTTTCCCAGATAGTTTTAATATTACTTATCTATTGTAATAAATCAAATAATTGATTCCGACTTTATAGGTGTTGTTGACACTTACAGTTATTAAAGTTGTTATTTTTTATAACTTTCAACTAAAATTGATAAAATAAGTTAGATTATGAATATAAAGGAGCACGAATATGACGAATAACAACAGCTATATGGGTTATATCGGTACCTATACAAAGGGAGACAGCAAAGGAATCTACTCCTTTACCTTAAATACTGGGGAAGGGAAGATTGAAAATGTGAAAGTGGCAGCGGAGCTAGAAAACCCTACATACTTAACGATTAGCAATGATAATCGTTTTCTTTATTCTGTGGGGAAAGAGGGGGAAGTTGGCGGCATTGCGGCATTTTCAATTAATGATAACGGGGAGCTGACAGCTATAAACCGGCAAATGACGCCAGGTTCACCGCCTTGCCACGTTAGTGTGGACAGCCAGCGGAATTACGTCTTTACCACCAATTATCATAAAGGTACTGTCGAGTCTCACCTTGTTAACGGGGAAGACGGATCTGTTCAGCCTACGGCTTCAAGTATAAAACATGAAGGCCGAGGGCCGGACCCAAGGCAGGAAAAAGCCCATACCCATTATGCCGGGCTTACCCCTGATGAAAAATACTTAGCGGTTGTCGAATTGGGAACTGATGCGCTGATCACCTATAAGGTCGACGACGACGGAACCCTTACAAAAGTGAAACTATTGCCATTAAAAGCAGGAAGCGGACCTCGGCATTTGACATTTCATCCAAACGGGAAACTTGCCTATTTAATGACTGAGTTCAGCTCTGAGGTAATTGTGCTCACCTATCATCCGGAAAATGGCCATTTTACTGAAAAGCAATATATTTCTACTCTTCCAGAGGACTTTAAAGAGAATAACCAGGGAAGCGCGATCCATATCTCTTCCGATGGCCGCTTTGTGTACGCAGGAAACCGCGGGCATAACAGTATTGCTGTTTTCAGTGTTAATGGAGAGACAGGTGAGTTAACGTTTATTGAGCATACGTCTACTGAAGGGGATTGGCCGAGGGATTTTGAACTGGATCCTTCCGAGAAGTTTATTGTTGCTTCTAATCAGGAATCGGGGAATCTTGTGCTTTTTGCGAGGGATGAAATATCTGGTCGATTAACACTGATTCAGTCGGATATAATAGTGCCTCAACCAGTATGTGTGAAGTTTCTCCATGTTTAAACAATAGTCACCAGGATTAATGGAGAACCAGCAAAGGATATGAAGCGCTTACATCGTGAAACTTACTCAAAATCCTTAGAAATCCATTGACACCATTCATTTAGTGTAGTAAATTTTATAAATAATCTAAATATTAATATGTTCTTATCAAGAGAGGTTGAGGGAAGGGCCCGGTGACACCTCAGCAACCTTCAATGTCTTTAACATTGAAACGGTGCTAAGTCCTGCAAATTGTTACTAATTTGCGAGATAAGAAGAGTGACAGATGTGTTGTACATGCAAAGGTCTTCTTCTTATAGAAGGCCTTTTTTTAATATCAAAAAGGAGTGTAGACAAAAATGTATAAAATCGATACGAAACTAGCGCAAATTGGGAACCGCAGTGAAACTACAACAGGAACCGTTAATCCCCCAGTATATTTTTCAACTGCATTCCGCCACGAGGGGATTGGACAATCAACAGGATTTGATTATATTCGAACTGGAAATCCGACACGCCAGTTGCTTGAGAAAACCATCGCCGATTTAGAAGGCGGAGATCAAGGCTTTGCCTGCAGCTCAGGAATGGGGGCAATTTTAACGATTCTTTCCTTATTTCAGTCTGGTGATGAATGGCTGGTTAGCGAGGATTTATATGGCGGAACCTACCGTTTGCTGGAAAAAGGATTTCAAAAGTGGGGCTTGAAAAGCCAATATGTCAATACCTGTTTTCCGGAAGAAGTTGAAAAGAGCATAACTCCACAGACGAAAGCTATCTTCTTGGAGACTCCAACCAATCCGCTAATGCAGGAGGCAGATATTGCAGCAGTGGCAAAAATTGCAAAGGAACATAGCATATTATTAATAGTGGACAACACCTTCTACACCCCGCTACTACAGCAGCCGATTGCACTTGGTGCAGACATTGTCATGCATAGTGCGACGAAATACCTTGGAGGACATAACGATGTTCTTGCCGGACTCATTGTTGCTAAAGGCAAGGAGCTTTGTGAAGCATTAGCTTTCCATCATAATGGTGCAGGCGCCGTTTTAAGCCCATTCGATTCCTGGCTGTTAATGCGCGGTATGAAAACATTATCACTTCGCATGGAAAGACATGAGAAAAACGCTAAGGCGGTTGTCGAGTTCCTATCTAATAGTGATGCAGTAACAGATGTTCTTTACCCAGGACGAGGCGGGATGGTTTCGTTCCGTTTAAAAGATGAATCATGGGTAAATCCGTTTTTGCAAAACATAAATTTGATTTCATTTGCTGAAAGCCTTGGCGGAACCGAGAGCTTTATCACCTATCCGGCGACCCAAACCCACGCTGATATTCCCGAAGAAATTCGGATTGAAAAAGGCGTCTGCAACCGCTTGTTGCGTTTTTCCGTAGGAATTGAAGATGCAGAGGATATCATTTTTGACCTAGAGCAGGCTCTTGCAAAATTAGTTGAAGGAGTGAATGTGTGATGGAACACGAAGAATTTAGTTTTGAAACGAGGCTTCTTCATAATCGTCATAAAATGGATGCACAAACAGGAGCCGTCAGTGTCCCGATCCAGCACGCATCTACCTTTCATCAGTTTGAAATTGACAGTTTTGGAAAATACGATTACGCCCGCAGCTTAAATCCAACGCGGGAAGCTCTTGAAGATATTATTGCAGAGCTCGAAGGCGGAATCCGTGGGTTTGCCTTCTCTTCAGGAATGGCTGCCATTTCCACCGCCTTCCTGTTACTTTCTTCCGGAGATCACGTTGTTATTACTGAGGATGTATACGGCGGAACCTATAGGATGGTCACTGAGGTCCTAACACGTTTCGGGATTGAACATACCTTTGTTGATATGACTGATTTTGATCAGGTTAAGCAAGCCATCAGGCCAAATACAAAAGCATTTTATGTAGAAACACCATCTAACCCATTATTGAAGGTGACTGATGTACAGGCCATCAGCCAGCTGGCAAAGGCACATAACGCCCTGACCTTTGTTGATAACACCTTCCTTACCCCTGCACTGCAAAAGCCGTTGGAGCTTGGCTCCGATGTGGTCCTTCACAGTGCCACCAAATTCTTATCTGGCCATAGTGACGTTGTCGCGGGTCTAGCGGTAGTTAAGGATGAAGCACTGGCAAAAAGGCTTTATTTTTTACAAAATTCGTTTGGCGCAGTACTTGGCGTACAAGACGCCTGGCTTGTGATGAGAGGCTTGAAAACTCTTCACGTCCGTCTTGAGCAGTCACAGAAAGCCGCTTTGCAAATCGCCAGATTCCTAGAGAATCACCCTCTAATCGAAAAAGTGTATTACCCAGCGCTCGAAAATCATCCGGAGAAGGAATTGCAGGAGAAGCAGGCAAGTGGCGCGGGTGCAGTTCTTTCATTTGAACTGGCTGACGAGGATGCCCTTAGGACCTTTGTTTCAAATGTAAAAATTCCTGTCTTCGCTGTCAGCCTTGGTGCTGTAGAATCCATTTTGTCGTATCCGGCAAAAATGTCCCATGCTGCCATGCCGCAAGCGGAAAGGGAAAAACGAGGAATTAAAAACAGTCTGTTGCGACTTTCAGTCGGACTTGAAAAACCTGAAGACTTGATGAAGGATTTTTCGCAAGCCTTGGAAAAGCTGCAGGTGAATAAGCTCTCTTAAGGAGAATAACGATGAGTTTTCTAGAAAAATTACAAAATCAAATTTTGATTGCCGACGGAGCCATGGGAACAATGCTTTATTCCTATGGAAAAGATTCCTGTTTTGAGGAATTAAATCTTTCCCGCTCTGAGCAAATTCTGAATATCCATAAAGCCTATATTGATGCCGGTGCCGATATTATTCAAACGAACACCTATGCAGCCAACTATTTAAAGCTTGGACGGTACGGGCTGGAGGATTCGGTCAAGGATATCAACAGCGCCGCTGTACAGATTGCCAAAAAAGCCGCCGGGAACCGTGCCTACGTGCTCGGGACCTTGGGCGGCAACCGTGGCATCAAGCCCAAATCCATTTCAATGGAAGAAATTAAACGAAGCTTTCGCGAGCAGCTGTATTGCCTTTTATTAGAGGGTGTTGACGGCCTTTTACTCGAAACCTTTTATGACCTCGAAGAACTCGAAACCGTTCTTACCATTGCGAGAAAAGAAACAAAACTGCCAATTATTGCCCAAGTTTCTCTTGCAGAACCGGGTATTCTGCAGGATCGTACTCCTGTAAATGAGGCATTGCAGAGACTTGAAGGGCTTGGCGCGAACGTTGTCGGTCTAAACTGCCGGCTTGGCCCGCATCATATGCTGGTAGCGCTCGAACAAATCGAACTGCCTAAGCGTGCCTTTCTTTCAGTCTATCCAAACGCCAGTCTCCCTGCTTATACAGATGGAAAGTTTCATTATGATGGTGATGCTGACTACTTCCGCAGGTCAGCGGCTGAATTCCGCAAACAAGGTGTCAGGCTTTTAGGCGGATGCTGCGGAACAACACCTGAACACATCAGGGCATTTGCCACAGAATTAAAAAATAGCGCTCCGATAACAGAAAAAGTAGTAGAATTAAAACCAAAGAAAATCATAGTTGAAGATCGTCCTGCCAAGCGGGATTACACCCCTCTTCAAGATATTGTGAAGGAACGCCCATCTGTTATCGTTGAATTAGATCCACCAAGAAAGCTTGATACAAAGAAGTTTTTTGATGGGGCAAAGGCTTTAAAGGAAGCAGGAATTGATGCGATTACGCTGGCCGATAATTCTCTTGCCCAAGTAAGGATATCCAATGAATCATTAGGTTATATGGTTAAAAAAGAACTGGGAATGCGTCCGCTAATCCATATTTCCTGCCGTGACCGCAACATTATCGGTCTGCAATCCCATTTAATGGGTCTGCACACGTTAGGAATGCACGATGTTCTGGCAATCACCGGTGACCCTGCCCGGGTCGGCGATTTTCCGGGGGCTTCTTCCGTTTATGATGTTTCTTCATTTGAACTAATTCAAATGATTAAACAATTAAATGAAGGCTTATCTTTTTCCGGAAAGGACTTGGGCCAGAAAACGGCGTTCAGCATTGCCGGAGCCTTTAACCCGAATGTCCGCTCTGTGGAAAAAGCAGTCAAACGACTGGAGAAGAAAATTGCGCATGGGGCTGACTATTTTATCTCCCAGCCTGTTTTTTCTGAAGAAAAATTGCTTGAAGTCTATGAAAATACGAAACACTTAAAAGCGCCGATCTACATCGGCTTAATGCCGCTTACCAGCAGTAAAAACGCGGAGTTCCTTCATAATGAGGTGCCTGGAATTAAAATTTCCGACTCCATTCGTGAACGGATGGCTGCGCTTCATGATAACCCGCTCCAAGCGGCCAAAGAAGGTGTTAAAATTACCAAGGGGCTAATCGATGCAGCATTAGATTTATTTAATGGAATTTATTTAATCACACCATTTTTGCGCTATGAGCTTACTGCTGAACTGGCCCTTTATGCCCGGCAGCGTGCGTGTGAACTGAGGGGGAACAGCGATGTCGAAACGACCATTTAATGAGCAGCTGAAAAAACGCATCCTAGTAATGGACGGGGCAATGGGCACGATGCTGCAGCAAGCAGGTCTTTCTGCAGATGATTTTGGCGGCGAACAATACGAGGGCTGTAATGAAAATCTCAATTTAACCGCTCCAGCAGTTATTGCGCGCATTCACCGCGAATATTTAGAGTCCGGAGCTGATATCATCGAGACTAATACATTCGGCGCCGCCAGTATTGTCTTAGATGAGTATGAGCTTGGATATAAAGCCTATGAAATCAATAAAATTGCTGCAATGATTGCTGTGAAGGAAGCTCAGGCAGCTTCCACCGAAGATTGGCCTCGCTATGTGGCCGGTTCCATGGGACCGACAACAAAGACATTAAGCGTTACCGGCGGAACGACCTTTGATGCCTTAGCTGCCGCCTATGAGGAACAAGCGATTGGCTTAATTGACGGTGGAGTTGATCTGCTCCTTCTTGAGACGTCTCAAGATATGCTGAATGTTAAGGCCGGCTATGTCGGCATCCAAAAAGCGTTTGAAAAAACCGGCAAAACATTGCCGCTGTTTATTTCTGGAACAATCGAGCCAATGGGAACGACTTTAGCGGGGCAAACGATTGATTCTTTTTATATTTCCATCGAGCATATGAATCCAGTGGCTGTTGGATTGAACTGCGCAACAGGACCAGAGTTTATGCAGGACCATGTACGCTCGCTCGCTAATCTGTCCGGAACCGCAGTCAGCTGCTATCCGAATGCCGGCCTGCCTGACGAGGAGGGCCACTATCATGAGACACCGGAAACACTGGCGAAAAAGCTGGCTGATTTTGCCGCTCATGGCTGGCTCAATATTGTCGGCGGCTGCTGCGGTACGACCCCTGATCACATTCGTGCTATTGCGGATGCAATGAAAGATTACAAGCCAAGGGAATTCCAGCCATCCTCCCATCATATGGTTTCAGGAATTGAACCGTTCATTTACGATGATCCTACTTTAAGGCCAATCATGGTCGGAGAACGGACCAATGTTATTGGGTCACGCAAATTTAAACGTTTGATAGCTGAAGGTAAATTTGAAGAGGCGGCAGAAATAGCCCGTGCCCAGGTAAAAGGCGGAGCGCACGTCATCGATATTTGTCTTGCTGACCCGGACCGTGAAGAGCTTGTCGATATGGAAAACTTCATCACCGAAGTCGTCAAAAAGGTAAAGGTGCCGCTTGTCATCGACTCAACAGATGAAAAGGTTATTGAAAAGGCGTTGAAGTACTCGCAGGGAAAAGCGATTATTAATTCCATCAACCTTGAGGACGGCGAAGAACGTTTCCAAGCGGTAGTGCCATTGATTCACCGATACGGGGCTGCCGTTGTTGTCGGTACTATTGACGAAACAGGCATGGGGGTTACTGCAGAACGCAAATTGGAAATTGCCCGCCGTTCGCATGATATCTTAGTCAACAAATATAAATTGAAGCCTCAGGATTTAATTTTTGACCCATTAGTGTTTCCTGTAGGTACAGGTGATGAGCAATATATTGGTTCTGCTAAAGCCACAGTTGATGGCATCCGCTTAATCAAGGAACAGCTTCCTGGTGTGCAAACGATACTCGGCATAAGTAACGTATCCTTCGGGCTGCCACCGGTTGGACGGGAAATATTGAATTCTGTATTCCTCTACCACTGCACCCAAGCGGGACTTGATTATGCGATTGTCAATACAGAAAAGCTGGAACGGTTCGCTTCCATCTCCAAAGAGGAAGTGGCACTTGCCGAGGCCCTTTTATTCGATACTACCGATGAAACATTGGCTGTTTTCACTGATTTTTATCGGGATAAGAAGAAGGTAGCCAAAGGCACTACGCTCGATATGAGTCTTGAAGAGCGGCTCGGCTATTATATTATCGAAGGGACAAAGGAAGGACTCATTCCTGATTTGGAAGAGGCACTCGCCAAGTATCCTGCCCCTCTTGATATTATAAATGGTCCGTTAATGGACGGAATGAAGGAAGTCGGACGACTGTTTAATGATAACCAGTTAATCGTCGCCGAAGTTCTTCAGAGTGCAGAAGTCATGAAGGCCTCCGTTTCCCACTTGGAACCTTTTATGGAAAAAGGCGATGTGTCTGCCTCAAAAGGAAAAGTTATTTTGGCCACTGTTAAAGGAGACGTCCATGATATTGGGAAAAACCTGGTCGATATTATTCTCAGTAATAATGGTTACGAAGTCATTGATCTTGGGATTAAGGTGGCACCTGCCGAACTAATTAAAGCTATTCGCGAAAACCAACCGGACATGGTTGGGCTATCCGGTCTTTTGGTGAAATCGGCCCAGCAAATGGTGTTAACGGCACAGGATATGAAGGAAGCAGGCATCTCCCTCCCTATCATGGTAGGCGGTGCGGCACTTTCCCGCAAATTTACGGATACGAAAATTGCCAAGGAATACGAAGGACTTGTTCTTTACGCCAAAGATGCGATGAATGGCTTAGCACTCGCCAACCAACTTCAATCCCCAGAGGAGCTTGAAAGATTATTCGCCGAAAAACAGGAAAAGCTGGCCGCCTTAGATGTACCACGAGAGCTGCCAGTCCGCTCTCCTCTCACTACGGCTGTTAAGCCGAGGGCTGCTGTCTCTACTGAGGTTCCGGTTTTTGTTCCAAGAGATACAAAACGGCATGTACTAAAATCCTATTCCTTGTCGCATATTGAACCGTATATCAATATGCAGATGCTGTTGGGCCACCATCTAGGTGTGAAAGGGAAAATTTCAAAACTGCTGGCCGAGAATGATGAGAAGGCTTGGAAAGTAAAAAACATGGTTGATAATCTGATCGCGGATGCCAGCGCAAATAGCTGGATTACACCTGCGGCCGTGTATCAATTTTTCCCGGCACAATCTGAGGGTAATAATGTTCATATTTATGATCCGGAAAATCATGAGAAGATAATTGAAACATTTGATTTTCCACGTCAGGAATCTGCACCATATTTATGTTTGGCAGATTTCCTAAAGCCAGTCGATAGCGGCGTCATGGATTATGTCGGTTTCTTTACGGTAACTGCCGGAAGGGGCATTCGCGAGCAAGCTGATCAGTTTAAAGCATCCGGCCGCTTCCTTGAAAGCCACGCCTTGCAGTCTCTCGCTCTTGAAAGTGCCGAAGGCTTGGCTGAATTGATTCACCGGCAGATGCGTGACCGCTGGGGCTTCCCGGACCCTCTAACCTTTACAATGCAGGACCGTTTCGCGGCCCATTATCAAGGCCAGCGCTTCTCATTTGGTTACCCTGCCTGCCCTGACCTAGAGGATCAGAAGAAGCTCTTTAAACTAATCCAGCCGGAGGATATCGGTATCCAGTTAACAGATGGCTGTATGATGGAGCCTGAAGCATCTGTTTCTGCCATTGTTTTCGCCCATCCGGAGGCAAGGTATTTTAATGTGTTAAGATAGTCTTATAAAGATTCCGCGGAATAATGTTCCGCGGAATTTTTTTTAGGAAGGTCGACATATTGTGAACATTTCTTGACATTTTTTAATATATCCATTATAGTTACCTAGGTAATTAATTATTGATTTGGAGCGAATTATGATCAATCACGAATTAATCCATACCCTTCATCAATTATCACGACGTCTAACGAATAAACTCAATGAAGCACTGAAACCAACGGGATTATACGGTTCGCAATGGGCCGTTATTTTTGTTTTAAAAAACAAAGGCTCATTAACTCAAAAAGAGCTCAGTGAATATTTAGCTGTTGAAGCACCTCCCATGACCCGAACGATCCAGCGCATGGTTAAACAAGGCTACGTTAAACAGATTCCCGGTCAGGATAAACGTGAAAAACGTGTTGAATTAACGGATGAAGCGCATGCCAAATATCCGGAGTGGGAAAAAATCGTCATCGAATTGAATAAATCATTGCTCCCAAAATCACATAAGGAGGAACTATATCAACTTCAAAAAAGCTGGCTTGAACAGCTTTATTAAAAGGAGTGCATTAAATGTCTAACAAACCAAAATTATGGACGAAAAATTTTATTGGTATTTCTGCAAGTAACTTTTTCTTATTTTTGACCTTTTATATATTGCTAGTAACACTTCCAAGTTATGCGTTGAATGAGCTTCACACAAGCGCTTCACAGGCAGGATTAATGACAACCGTCTTTTTGCTTTCTGCTATTATTTCGCGGCCGCTTGCAGGTAACTGGCTTGAACGTGCTGGAAACAAAAAGGTGCTGTTAACCGCGCTGATTCTTTTTGCAGCAGCGGCTCCCTTTTACCTATTCCCTAAAACAACAGCTGGATTTTTAGTCATCCGCCTGCTGCACGGTATTGGTTTTGGTATGGCAACAACAGCAGCGGGGGCGATTGTTGCTGACATCATTCCTTTTTCCAGGAGAGGTGAAGGAATGGGTTATTTCGTCTTATCAACCAATATGGCCATGGTATTAGGACCTTTTGTCGGGTTGATGACGATGCAGCAATGGGGCACTAAAATCATGTTTATCATAAGCATTGCAGTGGCAATTGGCGCTTTGATTACCGGTCTAAGCGTTAAGCTTCCAAAACAGGAACAAGACGAACAGAAGGTGGCTGCAGCCTTCTCGGTCCGAAATCTGTTTGAGCTTTCCGCTGTTCCGATTGCCATCGTTGGCGGCTTCCTGGCAATTGTTTATTCAGCACTGCTTTCTTTTGTATCTATCTATGCAGCCCAAATTCATTTAGAGCATGTTTCGAGCCTGTTCTTTGTTATTTATGCGGTGGTCCTGCTAATTTCAAGACCTTTTACAGGAAAATGGCTGGATTTATATGGTCCAAACGTGATTTCTTATCCATGTCTCATTCTATTTGCAATTGGAATGGCCGTCTTGAGCCAAAGTAATGGGGCGTTTACGTTCCTCCTTTCGGCAGGCCTAATCGGTTTAGGCTGGGGAACACTTTTTCCAACCTTCCAAACGATTGCGATTCAAAATGCAGAACCTCGAAAAAGAGGCTTAGCAACAGCAACATTTTTATCCATTTACGACACAGGTATCGCATTTGGGTCATTTTTAGTGGGCATAATTGCCGCCAAAATGGAATATAGCTCGATGTATTTCATTTGTGCATTTTATATTTTAATCGGTGCTGGTTTATTTTATGTTCTTCATACAAAAAGGAAGGCGACTACAAAGGCGCAATCTAGAGCTCAGGAAATATCATAAATTTCTCTTACATCACTCCTTCAAATAGTATATAATGTTATCCAAGCAATTTTTAAAGGAGTGATTTTTTATGGCAAAATCAAAAGCAAAAAAGCTGCGCGAAAAGCTTTCCAGGGAAGGAAAAATGAATCCCGAAGCAAAGCGGAGCCCGTTTGTTTTTACCGATATGAGAAACCGGGTAACAAAGACTAAAAAAGACCATTTATACCAATTTAAGCACAGGAACCATCAAACCCCTGACGGAAATGATGGTTCTTTTTATTTTTCCCAAGCAACCAGATAGTTCCGCAGATGTTCATCCCCCATCAAGAAAGAAATTATTTCGTTCTCCAAACATTTAGAAATAAGCAGTTCATTTTACTTTTAGTTTGTAATTGGCTACCATTATTATTGAAAAAATAAATAATTGGAGGTTTTGATATGTTTGATGTAGTCATCGTTGGTGCAGGCGCTGCTGGCGCTAGTGCTGCTTTATTTACTGCAAAAGCCGGGAAACAAACATTGGTTGTTGATAATGATAAGAGCATGACTAAACGGGCGTGGATTGAAAACCATTATGGTGTAAAAGAAATTACAGGCCCTGAACTTGTGGAAACCGGAAAAGAACAGGCTCGTAAATTTGGTGCGGAAATTGTTCAAGCGACCGTTACAAACATTATTAAAACTGATGCTGGATTTTCAGTAGAGACAGATCAAAAAACGTTTGAAGCAAAACATATAATTATTGCGACCGGTGCTTTGACTGACCTTGCTGAAAAGGCTGGCTTAAATACAAAGCCAGGTACAGAACCAAGAATCAAAACAGTTTTTGATGTAAATGCCGAAGGAAAAACAAACATTGACGGTATTTGGGCTGCCGGTACTGCTGCTGGTGTCAGCGTACATACAATTATTACTGCCGGTGACGGCGCAAAGGTTGCCATTAATGTGATCAGCGAAATCAATGGTGAGCGCTACGTTGACCATGATGTATTGAAAGCTTAAGCTGCCTTTGATTGTAATTCTAATACGATAAATGAAAACTCGCTGATTGGCGAGTCCGTTAGGACGAAGACAGAGGCGTAGTTGAATTTATGCGTTAAGAAATATAAAGCTTTCGACAGAAAGTTCATACTTTCTTATTAGCTAAGTTTAATCCCCTTGCAGAAGGGGATTTTTTTTATAAAAATTTAATTTTATTTTCTATCTTCTGTCAGTTAAACTATTTCGGAGGAGTTTTTTTGGGCCATCGGCCTATGAGTTTAAAAATTGAATAAGGAGACTTTTATGATCAAACATGACAGCAATATTAACCTTGTGACAGCCGGTCTGCTTCTGGCCATTTTGATGTCAGCGATGGACAACACGATTGTTGCCACTGCGATGGGAACGATTGTTTCCGACCTTGGCGGGCTCGATAAATTTGTTTGGGTCACCTCTGCCTACATGGTAGCCGTCATGGCGGGCATGCCGATATTCGGCAAACTTTCCGATATGTATGGGCGGAAACGCTTTTTCCTGTTTGGGTTAACGGTGTTTTTGATTGGTTCGGCCCTCTGCGGATTCGCACAAACCATTGTCCAATTAAGTATTTTTCGAGCCATTCAGGGCATTGGCGGTGGCGCATTGATGCCGATCGCTTTTACGATTGTCTTTGATATTTTTCCGCCGGAGAAACGCGGAAGGATGACCGGCCTGCTTGGCGCGGTTTTCGGCCTGTCAAGCGTACTTGGCCCGCTTTTGGGTGCTTATATTACGGATTATATCAGTTGGCATTGGATTTTCTATGTTAATATCCCACTTGGACTCGTTTCGATTATTTTAATTGTTCGCTATTATCATGAATCCTTACAGCATTCAAAACTAAAAATTGATTGGCTTGGGGCGGTTACCCTGGTCATTTCGGTTGTCAGCCTGATGTTCGCGTTGGAACTGGGTGGAAAGGAATATGAATGGAATTCTGCTCCGATTATCAGCTTATTTGCAAGTTTTGTAGTCTTTTTCGTTGCATTTTTTATAGCAGAATTCAAGGCTGCAGAACCGATTTTACCGTTATGGCTTTTTAAAAGACGGTTGTTTGCTGCATCGCAGATTCTCGCCTTTTTATATGGCGGCACGTTTATTATTTTAACAGTGTTTATTCCGATTTTTGTGCAGGCGGTTTTTGGCGGAACGGCTAAAAATGCAGGGCTGATTTTAACACCGATGATGCTTGGATCTGTTGCCGGGAGTTCTATCGGAGGTATTTTTTTAACAAAAACGTCTTATCGGAATTTAATGATTATCTCGATAATCTCATATGCTGTTGGCATGTATTGCCTAGGTACCATGACCGAGGATACGTCCCGCTTGATGCTGACCATTTTCATGATTCTTGTCGGCTTTGGCGTCGGCTTCTCCTTCTCCCTTCTGCCGACCGCCTCGCTTCATAACCTGGAGCCGCAATATCGGGGCACAGCGAACTCCACGAACTCGTTTTTGCGCTCGTTTGGAATGACGCTGGGGGTAACGATTTACGGTACGATTCAAAATAATGTCTTTACAGATCGTTTGAAAGAGGCATTTAAGGGAATGCAAGGCGGCGGTGGGTTTAAAATGGGTGATCCACGGGAAATCTTTGAAGCAAGCGAACGTGCGAAAATTCCTGGGGTTATTTTAGATAAGATCATTCATGCGCTGTCGGAATCAATTACCTATACCTTTACGCTTACGTTGATTCCAATTGCTTTGGCGGCTGTGACGATATTCTTTATGGGGAAAGCTAGGGTTGAGGTAAATAAAGAAGGTTCGCGGGGGTAATTTAGAGCACTGGATCCTGTTTGAGGTCTGGTGCTTTATTAATTCGCCAATAGAGCATAAAAATTCGCCAATAGAAATTTACTTACAATTTAAAGGTTTTCAATTTTTAATACCGGACACAATTTTTTAATAATTTTCGATAAAATTCGGCAGGATTCACCCTCTTTTTTTCGAATTTATTTTTCAAAAAGAAAGGAGAGGTTACCTTGCTTATAAAAGACAGGACAATTCCAATAAAAATTCTTATTTTGGCCGCTATTTTACGGCGCCTGCCACTAAGTAACATGAAGTATCAAGAAATTTTGGATGAACTTAGAAGGAGGGAAGCTGGATATCAGGGAGAAAAATCACTCGATTTCTATTTTCGAATGCTCCCGAAAGACAAATACATGATACTTCATGATTTAAATCTTCCTGATAATGAATTTAACCTTCAAATTGACACCCTTCTGATTACTCCTGCATACGCCTTAGTTATTTCAGTTAAACATATGGCCGGGAAATTAATAATTGATACCGAAAATGAGCAGTTTACGCAAATCGTTAATGAGAAAGAGAAGGGTTATCCTTATCCGGTTGCTCAAGTAGAGAGGCACCAAAAATATATTAAAAAGTTGCTGACCGATAATGGTTATCCCCCATTACCGGTTGAATATTTAATTGTCTTTAGTAATTCATATTGTACTTATGTCGTATCTGGCCCCAATTCCCGCAAAGTAAAGCCCCGTACCTGTAAGGCTGATGTTCTTCTCAACAGAATTGAATTCTTCGAAAAATTGTATCCCGATGCAATCCTCACCTCGAAAGAACTCCGAAAACTTTGCAAATATCTGGTAAAGTTGAATACACCACCAACAAAGTACCTATTAAAAAAGTTTGGAATTCAAAGGTCAGATCTACTAACCGGGGTTCAGTGCCCTTATTGCGGCTATCTTCCACTAATCCGTAAAAAACAAAAATGGTGGTGCCCTCGCTGCGACAAATATTCAGCTGATGCCCATATGAATGCATTGATGGACTATTTTTTGCTTTATGATATGAAAATTACTAGTAAAGAATTTCGTGCGTTTACACATTTAAAATTAATTCATACCGCGAAAAGACTTCTTCATTCTGAAAAACTAAATCATACTGGAGAAAACAGGTATAGAATTTATTTTCCTAAATCATTCCCATGGTAAGAATTCAATTCGCCAATAGAAGTGTCGGATTCGCCAATAGGATCTTATAATTCGCCAATTGAAGTCCTTAATTCGCCAATAGACTCGAAAAATTCGCCAATAGAATTTTTTTAGAAGGAAATTTCCCTTTTTTAAGTGCTAAAATTTATAATTTTTCAAAGAAAAATTACCCTTTTCAAAGACTAATAAACAAGTTTTAGACCAAAAACATCAAAAGGACGCACAAAAATCGGCGTCCTTTTAATGTTAAACCTCCAAATCCCTGCCTTCACCCGCAATATGAAATAGTAAATGCGCTAAATGATGAACCGGGCCGTATGCTTCTTCGTCCTCTTCATCTTGTTCATCATTAAATTCAAAATCATTCAGGTAGAGGGCCATAAATTCGTAAAAATCCTTAAGCTGGAAGGAGTAGCAGGCAACTGGATCCTCGTTGTCTTCTTCATACTGGAGCACCATGTAGGAGATGTCCCCGTCTTTGTCTGCTCCATCGAAAAAAATGAACAAGCCAATGTTTGTGTCCAGTTCAAATAGATGTCTTGTACCGCCTTCTGTCGCTTTTTCAAATTCCTCTTGATTTAATTTTTGAACCTGCATCGTATCAACATTATCTTCTTGATGAAAACTTACCACAAAAGATTTCATTAAAATACCTCCTAAATCACTACCAAAAATTTAAACACATATGAATAGCATAACCATTTTTATTGGTTTTCTTTCGAGTCTTCCTGATAGTGTTCATTCAGGAAGGGATTTTCTGTCGTGGCAAAATTCACAGATAATAAGCTCATTTCCGGATCTAATCCGTAAAGCCCTTTAACAGACTTGTCTTCTGCCTTTCCGCTTTGAAACTGCGGCTCTTTGTTCCTATTGGTCATAAGAAACACCTCTTCAAAAAATTTATTACTTATTATGCACAAAAAAAACCCCTGATTAATCAGGGATTTTCCTATCAACCGATTGGCGGTTGGATTGGAGGTGGTGAAGACATGTAAGTAGAAATTGCTACATCATTGCTAGTCTTTTGAACTTTCCCATTGTCAGAAAATGTGAAGAGCCCTAACACCGAAACGGATAGAACAAATCCAATAATAAACTTCTTCATAAATTTGCCTCCTCTTTTTCTATGTAATTTTATTTAAATACTTGACAGCTTCCAAAGCCATATCCTTTTCAAAATAATAATCAGCAAGCATTTTATAATAATGGGTAAGGTCCTCTTGGGAATCATTTTCCTCTTCTAAAAAAGGTATTACTTTTGATTCCAAGTATTTATAGCCCTTTATCGGAGAAGACATAAGTTGCAGATAATATTCGCTTAAAAGTCTAAATTTCTTTACCCCTAGATCCTTTGCAAGAGAATTTACTTCTTGAAAGCATTCTATCGATTTTTCCTTTGCCCCTAAAAAGTAATTAATTTCTCCAATGGAATATAAAGTAACGAGGTAGTGCTGATTAATATTCGGCTGCAGTTCCAAACTTTTTTCATAATAGAACAGCGACTCATTAAGATGCTTCATTTTAAATTGCAAATGCCCCATATTATGGTAAATTTGCGGAAGTAACTGTTCTTCTTTTAGTAATTTGGCATTTCGGATAATATGTTGGAAACATTCTTCCGCTTCTTCATATATATTTGAGTTAGTATAATTGATCCCTAACAGCATAAGGGTATGAAGAATCCGGATAAAGTTATGTTGATTCATAAACATTTGCAGCGCAAGTTTACCAAAATGAATGGCATGGCCCGACTGCTCAAGAGAACTCTTTACCAGAGCCCGATGATAAAGGAATTCCCCATCCGATGCCTGATAGTTATTTTCAGTATGAAGGGTATCAAATATGTCATCAGCATTTTTATATTGACCCTTCCACATTAAAAATACCGCATTATAATAACGAAATAAATACTCTTCATGTTGGGAAAAATTTTTCTTTTGCTTATACAATAAATCTTTTTGGTGTTCGGCTTCGTCCATTTTTCCCTTAAATAATAGATACCTATATTTATATAAACCCCAAATGTGGATATACTTAGAAAACGGAATTAAATGTTCTATCTGTTTTAGTTTCTGATAAGTTTCCTCTATTTCTTCTTTTAAATAAAAGTTAATCCTGTTACTAAATTCCCGAATAAGGATTTTTATTTTTTCCTCATTTTCCTCCATCTCTTCCATGCTTATATTTAGTCGTTCAAGCAGAAGGGCGATGGTCTCCTCGTTTGCTTCTTTGGAGTTGTTCTCTATTTTACTTAAATGGGGAACCGAGCATATCCCTTTAGCAAGCTCTGCCTGGGTGATTCCTCTCTGGGTACGATAGTATTTGATCAGTGCTCCAAATTCCATTATGTCACCAGCTTGCCTCTCTTTTTTACACTATTTTACATCAATAATTTCCATTCTGAAATATATTTTTTCAGACTATTATTAAAATAACAAAAACATGTTCTTCACAGTATCAAAGCGGCGGAGACCTGAGCCCCCGCCACTATTATTATTTTACTCTAGGGAATCCGAAGCCTGATGCATAATCGTCGCCCGTTGCGGCACCAGAGCCGCCTTTAATATCATATAATTTTGCCCGGTTTTGCAGTTCAGCGCGAAGCTGGGTATGGGACCAGGATGGGTTTGCCGCCCATAGCTTCGCTGCAAGCCCGGAAACATGCGGAGTTGCCATTGATGTTCCGCTAATCGTGTTATAGCCGCCATCCTTCCACGTCGATTCAATCGCTCTTCCCGGCGCAGAAACTTCGACATCGTGTTCCTGAATGATATAATCACCTGCTGTTACAGGATTTCCGCGTGATGAGAAGTCCGCGACGCGATAGGTGCCATTTTCCTGAACATTTTCCAAGGCAGCAACAGCCACCGCATTTACAAGAGCGCCTGGGTAACCGATGGTGTTTGAACCAGGTCCATCATTTCCGGCGGCGGCGACAACAAGCACTCCTTTGCCATATGCATAATTAACCGCATCCTCAATGAGGGTACTCTTTGTACTTGAGCCGAGCGACATCGAAATAATGACCTTTGATCCAAGACGAACACCTTCATCGGCTGCCTTGCGAATGGCTCCGGCAATATCATCCGAATACCCCGATCCGCGGTCACTTAACACCTTATAAGCCCACAGCTTGGAATCTGGGGCAACCCCATAGATTCCGGTGCCATTACTGCCCCCGTTAGCGAGGATAGTCCCGGCAACATGGGTTCCATGCCCGTTGCCATCATTACAGCTTCCCTCAACTAGAGGGGACTTGTTTTGCGAAAAGTCCTTACATTGATCAATATTACTAACCAAATCCTTGTGATTAATTACACCTGTATCTAGCACCGCAACCTTAATTCCACCCCCACCAGAAGTGGAAGCAATAGTGGCATCATTATAAATTGCCTCTATTCCCCATGGCGTCCTGTCACTTGGACCCGTGGCAATCCCTCCTCCCGGTTTTGCCTTAGCCTCCGGTTTATCTGCGAGCTGCATTTCTGGAAGATTTTCAATCGTTAAGTTTTTATTTTTTAAAAGCGCTTGGTATTGCTGGGAATTAACTGTTGTCGTAAAGCCCTCCACTCCAAAATCCCAGCGGGCACCATAATTGGCTTTGGCTTGTGCCTTTTCCGCTGCCGGGCCTTGAATGAATACCCGATAAGACTCCTGACTGCTTGTTTGCTGTCCAAAGGCACCTGAAGCAAAAGTCGAAATTCCCATGACTGCACTGAGTAGAACAGTCCCCAATAATCGTCTTTTTTTCATCCAGAAACTCCCCTCGAAAAGTATGTACAGCGTTTAGCGCTGATACAAAAAAACTATTCGGGGAAATCACAACCGATAACAGGTAGTCAAGCCATCTCATGTTGGGAAAATTTTTTATTTTTTAAAAAATTAACAGTAAAAAATTACAGTCTTATTAACAGTTAGCTCTTACAACATAAAACCGCCCATCTTCCAAGGGGCGGTTTTGTCTTTTAAAAATATTTCTTTTTCCAAAAAATATAGGCCGTTAAACAGGCTAAACATGCCGAGAGGATCAATGGAATTGCAAATGCATAGGTGTTTTTCTCGAATGGAAGCTCTACGTTCATCCCGTAAAAACTCGCCACCATCGTCGGCAGTGCGAGAATAATAGTGATGGATGTTAAAAACTTCATAACGATGTTCAGGTTATTTGAAATAATTGAAGCAAATGCATTCATCATTCCCGATAAGATAGAATGATAGGTTTCCGCCATCTCAATCGCCTGCGTTTTTTCAATAATCACGTCTTCTAATAAATCCTTATCTTCCTCATACATTTTCAAATAATTAAAGCGCAAAATTTTATCCATAACGACCTTGTTTGACTTTAGAGAAGTAGTGAAATAAACCAAGCTTTTTTCCAACGCAAGAAATGCGTAAAGTTCTTTATTTTTCAAGGATTGATGAACAACCCGCTCAATCTCATTGGTTTTCTTATTGATTTGCTTTAAATATCGAAGATAATAAGATGAAATGACAAATAATATCTGCAGGGCAAAACGTGTTTTTTTGAAGGTGTAAAATTCCTTTACCCTGTTTTTCCGGAATTCATCAATAATTGGAGAATCCTTCAAAGAAACGGTAATAATATTATCATCGGTCAGAATAATGCCGATTGGGATTGTCTCGTAAACGGCAAGACCTGATTCATCATGGACGATATAAGGAAAGTCGACGATAATGTAGATTCTGCCATCGTCACGCTCAATCCTTGGGCGCTCTTCATCGTCCAGCGCGTCTTTGATAATGTCGATGTCGACCTGTGCGTCATTTGAAACTTTGGCTATTTCTTCTGCTGTCGGGGCGTACATATTTACCCAGCAGCCCTTTGAAATGGCATCCACCTTTTCTAACATTCTTGTTTCAGTGCTTTTAAAAATTTCCAACATGCCAAAACCTCCTCACTCTCATTTTTGAGGAAGCCAACCGCCTTTTTTTAGAGTTGATATTCTTGCAGCAGCCAATTTCATCAATTCAAAAAACACATTGACTTCCCCGCTCCTTTCAGGGTCCGGGTCTATGGAATAACTCAAAAATATCAACTCCTTCTCTGTAGTTATCTTTATTTTTTAAGGGTACCGCAAGATGCAGCACCCTATACCAATCCTATCATAAACCCAAATTTCCGAAAGTACAAATCAGTTTTTTTTGGTAAATTATTTTTATTCCGGAAAATAAGGGTTTAAATGAATAAGCACTTCTTCGATATTGTCATGCTGATCCATCAGCTTTACCTTGATGGATCTGGCAAGATCATGCCCTTCCTTAATGGTTTTATAATGGTCAATGGAAATCCGTAAATCAACCAAAATGTAATGACCGAGTTCTCTAGCCCTAATTCGGTCAATCCTCCTCACATCGGAAAATTCATGGATAATAGCAATATATTCTTGAATGGTTTCATTGTTAATATTCCGCTCCAGTAAAATATCGAATGCTTCAGTTAACATTTCTTTGGCAATTTTAAAAATGAGATAGGCGACAAAAATACTTGCTACCTTATCACCGTACTGCAGGAGATGAATCGAAAAGCGTTCACCGATGATGGACAGCAGAACACCAATGGCAGCCGCAAGCGAAGCAACAATATCGGCTTTGTGATCAAACGCAATTGCTTCAATCGCTTTTGAATTATTCTGTTTGGCCACGTTCATGGAACTTCTATATAAAACCACTTTTGCAACGTAAGAAAATACCGCCACCCACATCGCCAAAAGGCTCGGTGATTCGACTTCCTTGAAGAAACCTGTAATCCCTTCGTATACAAGATAAATAGACACAAGTAACAATAAAATACCCACAATTCCTGAAACAATGACCTCTGCTTTCCCATGTCCATATGGGTGCTCCTCATCGGCAGGTTTATTGGCAATTTTGATGACCAGCAGAACAATAACGGATGCAAAAACATCGGCAGCTGAATGGATTCCATCGGCAAATACGGCATCACTATGGCCATACCAGCCTATTATCATTTTTCCTAAAGTAAGGATAATATTACTTATTACACTTATCCAGGCAATTTTTTTTGCCAAAGCTTCTCTTGATCCCATAACAACCCCCTAAAACAATCCCAAGCTGCTCCCTCTACTCTTCATGCACGTCTTTTTCTTTTTTAATCATTTCGATTTCTTCGATTACCGCGATTCTGTTAATTTCATCATGCAAAAAGTGAAATGCCTGATCCAATTGTTCCTGCGATGGAAATTCAGTTCTCTTCTTCATATATAGTGCCCCTTCCATGGATTTATTTTATAGGAGTAAGACTAAAATAAAAAGAAACAATACAGATGTAACACGAAAAGCGAATGCGCCTTGATCAGGCGCTGCAGCTAGACAATTATAACAAAAAGGAGAGAGATACATGGTGAAAAAAGACCCAAAAAAAGGAACTGAAGTGGCGGGCAGCTTCTTTCATGCCAGTTATTATCAAAATAGCGATCCACTTTCCTCCGGTTTTGCCACGACACATGAGCAGGTTAGCGATGTCTATGCTGAGGGTGAAATCGGTGCCGTCGTCGAAAATGAAGACGGTGCAGACATTCCGCTGAATAATAACAATAAATCAGAGTAAATATCAGAGAAAACAGCTCTCGTTTGAAAGCTGTTTTCTTTTTTTAAGAATCAGGTCCTTTGCTATCTATCGTCCCGATCCACATACGGGTCATGTTCGTAAGCCGGTAAATCCCCGAAACTTGTCATGATCCCTTCTTCATCAAGTGAGTCCTCATATTTTTCATGCTGTGGATTCGGATAAACGGTGATATTTTTTCCATACATATCATTGCCGACAAAATTTTCATAATCCTCGACATAGCCGATATTTTCATCTGCCTCAACATACACGTCCTGATAATTATCCTGCGGGAAGGCCAGGTCGGATGGCGTGTCCGACGTTCCCCATTGTGCAACAGTCTGCCAGGAATCCTCCGCATCAAAGGCAACGCTCTCGTCCTTTTCATCCATATCAAATTTACCAAATGGAGGCATGAGGACACCTTCTTCGACAGGACGTTTATGAGAGGTCACCTGATCCGGGCTATGCTCAATGCAGTACGTAGTGTTCGGCAATGCTTCCAAACGCTCAAGCGGAATCTCCTTATCGCATACTTCACATTTACCGTATGTCCCATTTTCCATCGCCTCTAAAGCCTTGTTAACATTGTAGAGCTCTAATTTATAATGTTCCAGTAAAGCATTATCTTTTTCCCGCTCATATAGCTCCGTTGCTTCATCAGCCGGATGATTGTCGTAGGAGGACAATTCGCCCGTTGATTCATGAGCATGGCCTCTTTCTAAACCTAAGTGGTCATTTTGCTCCAAATGTGCCTCCAGCTCACTCTTTTCCTCTAATAATTGCAAGCGCAAACCAGCCAGCTTTTCTGTCGATAACATCCAAATCTACCCCTTTCATTAGAAAAGCGTTTGTTATAAAAAATCTATATCATGCCTGATGTGTCCAGTTTTGTCTAGTTCCTCTTTAGTTTCATTTGTTTCGCGGCGGTTTATGTAATAAAAATTTAATTCCATAAAAAAACAAACTGAACATCCTTTGAAGATTGAATAAGAAACAAGCAAGAGTATATCTTAAGAAATATATTTGAGCATTAGAAAAGAGGGATTAATTTGGTAAATGAAGACTTTGATAAGTTTAAAAAGGCGCAAGAAAAACACCAGGGAGAGTATTTAGGGTCGGATAGAAGACAAATGCCTGGCCTGAATGATGAAGACTATAATAACCAAAGCATTACTGACAAATCACCAGGTGCCACTGGGCGCAACGTATAGCCGGGGCCAAATCAGTATAAAAGGAGATATTATATGGGTAAGTCAACGTCTGGCTCAAAGGAAACTACTTTGCGCTGGTGGCAGCTTTCCTTGTTTGGGATTGGCTGTACAATCGGGACAGGTTTTTTCCTGGGCTCGAGCTTGGCAATTAAGATGGCGGGACCGTCCATTTTAATTGCCTATTTAATCGCTGCGCTTGGCACCTATTTAGTATTTGATGCCCTATCAAAAATGACCGCCAAAGAGCCGCTTGAGGGCGGCTTTCGGTCTTATGCCAAAAAGGCTTACGGCAGATGGGCTGGGTTTAGCAGCGGCTGGGTATATTGGTGTTCAGAAGTTTTGATTATGGGGAGCCAAATGACCGCTCTATCTATTTTTTCGCGATTCTGGTTCCCAAACATTCCCCTCTGGGTATTTGCTGCCGTTTACGCCATCCTCGGATTGGCCGTCATTCTTATTGGTGTGGGCATTTTAAATAAGCTGGAAAATGTTCTTGCTGTCTTAAAGGTGGCAGCCATTTTAATGTTTATCATTATTGCCCTGTTGGCCATATTTGGCGTGATTGATGGTGACCGTCCGATTCAGTATCCTAACAGCAAAAAGGATTTCTTTCCGGGCGGAATGAAAGGACTGTGGTCTGCTGTTATTTTTGCCTATTATGCCTTTGGTGGCATTGAAATTCTAGGTTTAATGGCAACTAAATTAAAAGACCCTAAGGAAGCTCCAAAGGCCGGCAGGGTTATGCTCTTTTCCCTAATGGTCATCTATGCCCTATCGATAGGGATTGCCGTCACCATGGTCAATTGGCAGCAATTCAACGCCAAGGAAAGCCCGTTTGTTATTGCATTGGATGCTTACAACCTTTCGTTTGTGCCGCATATCTTTAACGGTGCTTTAATAATTGCCGGCTTTTCCACCATGGCTGCTTCACTTTATGGAGTTACCAGTGTTTTAGTTACCCTTGCAAAAGAAGGGGATGCTCCGGCAAGCTTTGCAAAGGAAGGAAAGCTAAAGATTCCGCTGCCTACACTAATTCTTACAATGATCGGCATTACTGCATCTGTCTTGTCAGCATTACTGATGCCAAATCGAATCTATGAATATATAACGACTGCAGCCGGATTGATGCTGCTTTATAATTGGATGTTTATTCTTGCTTCACCAAGAAAAATTCTTAAAATAACTGCTAAAGATAAAATAAAATATTTTCTTGGAATCCTGTTGATTTTAATTGCGGTAAGCGGCACCTTATTCCATACCTCAAGCAGACCTGGTTTCTTCATCAGCATTGCTTTTGTTGGAGTGATCGGTGCAATTACCTTAATCATGAGAGTGAAATGGAAAAGAAGTGAGAAGAACAAAAAGAAAACCATCCTTAAACCATGGCCGACAGCTTAATCCGTCAAAAAGGCGGCAAAATGCCGCCTTTTCCCTAAAGTGATTAAAATAAAATACTTATCGCCTGAAAACCAAAATACATGCCGAACGCTATTAAAGATAGACCTGAAAGTATCGAAATTACCACAAGAAGCCTTGATGTTAAAAAATTTCGAAAGCTGCTGGCCACACTCGCCATCATAATGTCCCAAATCAACAGCCCAATAAAAATGGCGCTGCTGTACAATACAAGCCTCCCCGCATCATAAGAAGCGGCCGTTTTCGCAAGAACAGAGCCGTAAATTCCCAACCAAAATAGAATCGTTAAAGGATTGGAGATTGACATAAAAAAACCGGTAAAAAAGGATTTTAAAAGTGGCTCCTTTCCACGATAATGATTCATATGGATTTTCCCAACATTAAGGATCGTTTCCACCCCCGTATAAATGAGCACAAAAAAGCCAAAAAGCCACAGAAAGGTCTGCATAAACTCGGTATCGAGGAACTTTACTACTCCTATGTAAACGACCAGCATATATACGCCATCGGCAACTACCGCACCTACTCCAATCAGCCATGAGTGCATAAAACCGCTCCGGATTCCCCTGTCAATTTGCGCTGCATTAATCGGACCAATGGGAGCAGCCAGTGATAGCCCTAGTAAAATATAACTTAAAAATACATTCATTTGATCTTCTCCCCCCAAAAAGCCTGTCTATAACATATGTATTCAAGGGAGGGAGGTTGTACGACAAAAAAAAAGAGGGTAGGCCCTCCTCTTATTTTAGGTTTACAGGAAATAGTTCTTCATCATTGGTGGTGTTCAGTAAATGACGCCGGGGAATCGGCAGATTTAACGTATCGATATCAACAATGTATTTAGGGCGCTGCTTCGTTTCCTTATATATTTTTCCGATATATTCCCCGATTAGACCAATCGCAATTAACTGCAGCCCGCCAATTAACCAGATGGAGGTAATCAGCGAAGTCCAGCCTGTTTCGGTATTGCCTAAAAATTTTAGAGTCAAGAAATAGCCGCCAAAGATTATACTCATCAGAAAAGAAACAAAGCCAATTACCAGCACAAAGCGGATCGGCGAAACAGAAAAGGAGGTAATCCCATCAAAGGCAAATGCCAGCATTTTTTTTAACGGATATTTAGTCTCTCCTGCCTGCCTTTCGAGCCTGTCATAATACACCACATCCGTGTGAAACCCGAGAAGCGGCACGATTCCTCTCAGGAATAAATTCACCTCTTTAAAACGCTCCAATTCATGTAGGGCCCGTTTACTCATCAGCCTGAAATCAGCATGGTTATAAACAAGGTCAACACCTAATTTTCTCATCATTTTATAAAAGCCTTGGGCCGTGCTTCGCTTAAAAAATGTGTCCGTTTCTCGGCCTTTTCGTACACCGTAGACGATCTCGCTGCCTTCATTAAATTTCATAACAAATTCGCGGATGGCTCGAATGTCATCTTGAAGGTCCGCATCAATCGAAATGACGCAATCAGAAAAATCTTTGGCCGCATGGAGCCCAGCAACAAGTGCGTTTTGGTGACCGACATTGCGGGCCAATTTTAAGCCGCGGACATATTTATTTCGCAGCCCCTCTTTATAAATCAGTTCCCATGTTTGATCCTTACTTCCGTCATCTACAAACAAAAGCTTGCTTTGCTTTGAAACAAGCGAATCGGCAATCAGCTCCTCAAGTTGCTGCTGAAGCTTCACCATTGTTTCCGGCAAAACTTCCTCCTCGTTATAGCACGGTACAACAATAGTAAGGATTGGTTCCATCATCTGCTAATACCCCCGATGTTAAAATGTCTTATACAAGTAAATTTTCCAGGCAGACGTTTTGGTGACAAACACCTTTTCAAGTGTCAGCTGATTTTTAGCAGCATTATCGATCGGGATAGCTGAAAAAATATAACGCCCGCCCATTTCCTTAAAAACAGCCGTGTTTAATTCCAAGTTTTTTAGATGCCGCTTGGAATCTTTTTTTATCATATATCTCTTTCCAAGCTGTGCCGTATAAATATAGCAGCGCCCGCCCCATTGGTCGAAATACTTTTGAATGGTTTTATTTTTAGCCAATTCCTTTTCAATTATTTTCCTAAATTGATGTTTGTAGCTTAATGGATAAAAATTATTATAGGTATCAAGTGTGTAAAACCCATTAAACTGGGCGATTGCCGGATGGATGCCAATACTTGCGACCCGATACTCCTCCTGGGGCAGCGCAATATAATCTTTAATTTCCGCGAATAAATCCTCGGCATAAAACTGCTTCACTGTCGGTTTGTCGCGGTAAATGATTTCATCATTGAATAGTCCCAGCACCAGAAGCTGCATTATCGCTAAACACTGGGCTGTTTTCGCCCAATTGACTCCCTGCATGGTGATGATTTTAAGGGCTAACGCAAAGCTTGCATAGATCACCATCGGCCGTAAAAAATGATAACGGGCGAAATTAAAGGTATCCATAAAGTGGAATTTTTTTGTCAAAGGCAGCCAGCCCTCATAAAACCAGAACGCATACCATAACGACAAGAAGAAATTTAGGGCAAATAAAAAAACAAAGATTCTTTCCTGCCTCCACAGCTTTTTTGAAACAATAAAATAAAAGGCGAAAAAAGTAGCTGGCAGGATGATTAAAGTATGAACCGTCATTACATGGGTGTGTCCCAGTAGATAATTTTTAAAGGTGAGCCGGACAGCACGCCAAAAGGGCAGTTGCGCATGGAAATATTCGTCGCGGCTATTCGGTTCTCCTTTAAATAAAAAAGAATAGACTAAACGATACTCAACAATTGCAAAAACAAATGTCATATAAACAATCGCAAACAAGAAGCGAAGGTTCCAGCCCTTTTTACGAAGACAATCTACTAGCCAAAAAACCCCCATCGCACTTAAAAAAAAGAAAAATCCCAATACGATGCTGGCGTAAAAAGGCAGGAAGGTTAACACCGCATAATCCTTTAAAGACCCTTCACCGCTGCGGATATTTAAAAACGCCCACAAGGCCAGCGGCATGCCTAATGTACTTAACATCCCAGATGGCCAGAACGGCGTCATCGCAAAGGCCAGGGCTGCGGAAATGTTTAATAGAAGCCAGCGTCCATCAGGAAGAAAATGATTTTTTAACAGCAAATACATCCCGAAAAATGCCGTGACTCTCGTTAATGCCTGACTTAATGCATAGGCCGTCATCGTTGGCAGCAATGAATGTAGCCAAACAATGACACTGTACTCCGTTCCAAAGGCATTCCTCGAAAGGAGCCCATTAATAATTTGCGGAACTGCCCCCTCAACACCGCCGAATATTTCGCCGCTCCTTGCCAAGACCTTATACCAGGCGATGTTGGAGTCCAAATTATCGTGAACCCGAATATGGGCATTTTCCTGCAGAATAAATAACGGAGAAAGATAGACTGCTAAAACAAGCAAGGCAAAGATGATATATCTTTGCTCTTTTTTTGTTTCCATCATCACTTTTTGCACCTCAAAAACATGGTTGTAATTAGTTCAATTTTCCTTTTTAAACTTTGCATTTTGGCTGGAAATTATTCCATAAAAAAAACCTTCCGGCAAATGGAAGGCTTTTTTGTATTAATGTTTTACACTTTTCCTGTCATATGTATTTAAAAGTTGGTCCAGTTGCTGACTGCATTGGACTACATTTGGATTGGAGTACCCATAAAGATGCGCTAATTCAATCATTTCCTGTCTCGTTTTTTCAATAATGGATAACAAAGAATTCTCCCTCATCATCATGCTCCAACCCTCAATTTCATAATATAACAATAGTATTAAACATAATTTACAAGTTTTCCTAGATATATACAAGTACCTTAATGCAAAGAAAATAGTTTATTTTGTGAAGATTTTGTGAATGTAAATTCTTATGAATAAGGAGAGAGGCAATTGTGCTCCTCTTCTCCTCATTAAGCGAATCAACCTAATCTGATAGCAATAATGATTCCAGTTCCGCTACAAGTGATTCCCCAGCGTTCAAGGCATGATCTGAAAGACTGGCATCTTTATCGGTCGGCTCTTGAAACTGATTAAAGGAACCGGAAAATGTGCCGGAAGTTCCTTGTTCATCAATTCCTTCCTCATATTGGTGGGAGAGCAGAAACGGCCTGCCAAGTTCAACCGTGCAGCCATTTCTATCGAGGTTGCCATCAACCGCTGTAAATGGCAGCCTTAAAAATTGATAGCCATCTTGATCATCTATTTTGTAATCAAAGGAACCATGGTCATAATCCCAATTCCCGCCAATAGAATAGCCGATAGGTTTTAATTTTTGTTCAAGCTTATACAAATCAAACTGTTTTCCTTCAACTTTAGACGGCAATTCCTTCAAAACATATCACCCCTTTTAGACATTAAGGTTAGTATTCCCTTTGCTAATAAATTCATAAAAAAGAGTGCCGAATTTTATCAGCACTCTATACTTTAATTATTATTTTAAACGTTTTTCCAACTCTGCCTTTTTCTCTTCAAATCCAGGCTTGCCTAAAAGAGCAAACATATTCACTTTATAGGCTTCCACACCAGGCTGATCAAATGGGTTGACGCCAAGCAGGTAACCGCTCATGGCGCATGCCTTTTCAAAGAAATAGACAAGATAGCCAAATGTATACTCATCCATTGCCGGAATCGACACAATTAAATTTGGAACGCCTCCATCGGTATGGGCAAGCATGGTTCCTTCAAATGCCTTGTTATTAACGAAATCAACAGTTTGACCTGCTAAATAATTAAGTCCATCAAGGTCGTTATCAAATTTCTCAATAGTCAGCTCATGACGAGGATTTTCTACCTTGATGATGGTTTCAAATAGGTCACGGCGCCCTTCCTGCACATATTGACCAAGGGAATGAAGATCCGTTGAAAAATTAGCCGATGATGGATAGATGCCCTTTTGGTCTTTTCCTTCACTTTCTCCGAACAACTGCTTCCACCATTCTGAGAAATATTGCAGCCCTGGCTCATAATTTATCAGCATTTCAATGGACTTACCTTTATTATAAAGAATGTTTCTGACGGCTGCATATTGATAAGCCTGGTTGTCCTCAAGCTCTGAATGGCTATAGTCCTCCTCAGCTTTGGCAGCGCCATCCATCATTTTCACAATATCCGCTCCGCTCGCAGCGATTGGCAGCAAGCCCACAGCTGTTAACACTGAATAGCGGCCACCGACATCATCAGGAATGACAAAGGTTTCATAGCCTTCTTCGTTCGAAAGTGTTTTCAAAGCTCCTCTCGCTTTATCGGTTGTCGCATAAATTCGTTTGCGTGCTTCATCCACACCGTATTTTTCTTCGAGTAGTTTACGGAAAATACGGAAAGCAATCGCTGGCTCTGTGGTTGTTCCGGATTTGGAGATCACGTTAATCGAGAAATCCTTATTTTCAAGAAGGTCCATAATATCCCGCATATAAGAAGAGCTGATATTATTGCCGGTAAAAATAATTTGCGGGGTCTTCCGCTTATCTTTTGGCAGGGCATTGTAAAAGCTGTGCTGAAGCATTTCAACTGCAGCTCTTGCTCCTAAATAAGAGCCGCCAATCCCGATAACAAGGAGAACATCGGAATCTGTCTTGATTTTTTCAGCTGCTTTTTGGATCCGGGCAAATTCCTCTTTGTCATAGTTAGTTGGTAGGTCAATCCACCCTAAAAAGTCACTGCCAGCTCCGGTTTTTTCATGAAGGGAATGGTGGGCCACTTTAACGGCATCCCTTAAGTATGTAAGTTCATGTTCTCCAAAGAAGGAGAGAGCTTTTGAGTAATCAAAACGAACATGTGTCATGCATGATCCTCCATTATTTTATATTTCATAAATCACTTTATCGAATAAGGGGTGGATTAGCAAGGAAAGCCCCCTGTTGTAAGCGTACCCAATTTTGATGATTTTTTTACAAAATTGGACATTTTTCGTCTTTTGCTTTTATTTTTGCGTTTTGCCCGCAGAAAAAGGCCCGGGCAGTAAGCCCGAGCCACTCTTCTTATAATGCTGCACGATAAATCGCCAAGCAATCTTCTCTATTCAATTTTGTAAAGTTGCCAAATTCCCCGTTGGCCATGGCACGGTCTGCCATCAAGTCAAGCTTGCTTTCATCGATGTCATAATCAGCTAAACGAGCAGGGGCACCGATGCTATTCCAGTACTCCCGCAGCTTACGAATACCTTCAAGGCCTGCTTCCTCAGCGCTTTTCCCTTCAGAATTAACGCCAAGAACCCGTTCGGCAAGCTGCTTGAAACGCTCAGGCTTGACTTTGAGATTGTGCTCCATCCAATGCGGGAAAAGAATCGCAAGGCCGCCGCCATGCGGAATGTCATAAACTGCCGACACTGCGTGCTCTAAATTATGGGTTGCCCAATCGCCGCGGTAGCCCATATTTAAAATACCGTTTAAGGCCATGGTACCGCAATAAAGAATGGTTGCCCGGTGATCATAATTCTCGAGGTCTTCCAGCAATTTTGGTGCTGTTTCCATAACTGTAATCAACAGAGATTCGCACATGCGGTCCTGAAAATCCGTTTCCTCAGTAAGATGGAAATAATGTTCAAGAACGTGGGACATCATGTCAACAATTCCGTAAATGGTTTGATTTTTTGGAACGGAATAAGTATGAACTGGATCAAGAATAGAGAATTTCGGAAATGTTACCGCACTTCCCCAGCCGTATTTTTCATTTGTTTCCCAATTTGTAATGACGGAACCCGCATTCATTTCCGAACCGGTTGCAGCCAGTGTCAGCACGGTGCCGAACGGAAGCGCTTCCTTAGCAAATGCTTTTTTAATGACTATATCCCAGGCATCGCCGTCATATTTCGCTCCGGCAGCAATTAATTTGCTGCAATCAATTACACTTCCGCCGCCTACTGCCAAAATGAAGTCTATTCCTTCTGTTTTGCAGATTTCTACCCCTTTTCGGGCCGTTGTTATACGTGGGTTGGGTTCTACTCCAGGAAGTTCAAATACCTCTGCCCCAATCTCATTTAGAATTGTCACGACCTTGTCATATAGACCAGTACGCTTGATGCTTCCGCCCCCATAAACAAGCAGGACCTTTTTCCCATAGCGCGGAACTTCTACTTTTAGCTGTTGAAGCTGATCTTTCCCAAAAATTAATTTGGTTGGATTTTGAAAAATAAAATTATCCATTTTTTTGAACACTCCCTTCCATTTTTATTATTATGGATATTAAGTTTTTTTGCAAAATTGGCGCCCAGCATATCCCTGGAGACAAACGAAATACCCGCCAGCAGGCGGGCATTCCTTTCTTCATTAAACCCATCCTCTATAAAGAGATGCCTCGGCCATTTTTTGGATCCCCGTCATACAGGCAGCCAAACGCATATTAATATTTCGGCTTTGCGACAAGTCATAGACCGTGTTAAACGATTGGACAATCTTTTCTCGCAGTTTATCTAAGATTTCTTCTCTGCCCCAATAGTATCCTTGTTTATTTTGAACCCATTCAAAATAAGATACAATTACACCCCCGGCCCCAGTTAAAACATCGGGCACCAGAAAAATGCCGCGCTCAGTAAGGATTCTGGTTGCCTTAATGGTCGTTGGGCCGTTTGCCACTTCAGCCACAATCCTTGCTTTTATGGCATGTGCATTTTGGGCCGTAATTTGATTGGAGACAGCAGCAGGAATCAATATATCACAGTCCTGCTCTAGTAGTTCTTCATTTGTGATGACACCGTCAAAAAGAGTTGATATCGTGCCAAAGCTGTCACGTCGTTTAAGAAGGTACTCTATATTTAAGCCGTCCGGTTCATATAGGGCACCATATACATCCGAAATGCCGATTATATCTGCTCCTGCTTCATGCAGAAACTTGGCAATAAAACCGCCGGCATTGTCGAACCCTTGAATGATGACCCGGGCTCCCTTAAGTCTTATCCCCTGCTTTTCGGCTGCTTCTTCAATGCAGATCGCTGCCCCCAATGCTCCGGCTATATCACGGCCTTCTGAACCCCCGAGCACGAGCGGCTTCCCAGTAATGAATGCAGATGAACCATACTGTTTAAGCTTGCTGTATTCATCAAGCATCCATGCCATAATTTGGGCATTCGTGTAAATATCCGGGGCCGGAATATCTTTGGTCGGCCCGACAATTTGGCTGATTGCCCGCACATAACCACGGCTTAACCGTTCAAGTTCTCCCATTGACATGGTTCTTGGGTTACAAAGGACTCCCCCTTTTCCTCCTCCGAAGGGGAGACCTGCAATCCCGCATTTTAGACTCATCCAAATTGCCAATGCCTTTATATCATCTTCACAAACGCGGGGATGAAACCGAATTCCCCCAATTGTTGGCCCAAGGGCATCATTATGCTGGGCTCGGTAGCCTGTGAAAATTTTTGTCGATCCATCATCCATCCTCACTGGAATTCTTACAATGAGCGACTTCATTGGCTCAGACAGCAAATCAAACATCTCCGATTTAAACCCTAGTTTATCTAATACTTCTCGAAAGACCATTTGTGTAGATGTAAGCAGGCTTAATGTTTCTTTTTCTTTTCCATCTCCAACCGTATTCCCCATAACTGCACCCCTACTATATCAAAAAGTCCCCATATGATCAGCGGGGGGTAAAGCCCCACTGCTTTCATGCATGATGTCGTTATCCTAATATTTTTTGAATTCGTTCAATTGCCCAGTCGAGTTCTTCTTTTGTAATGACCAGTGGTGGTGCAAAGCGAATGACGTTGTCATGGGTTTCTTTACACAATAGACCCTCGTCTTTTAATTGCTCACAATATTTTCTAGCAGGTTCAGAGAGTTCCATACCAATAAACAGGCCGCGCCCGCGAATTTCCTTAATTTTTGGATTCTGGATTTCCCTTAGTTTCTTAACGAAATATTCTCCTAGCTCCAATGACTTTTCCGCTAGTTTCTCTTCTTGAAGAACGTCGAGTGCTGCGATTGATACTGCGCATGCCATCGGATTCCCGCCAAAAGTCGATCCGTGTGAGCCCGGATTGAAGACTCCTAAAATCTCGTTATTGGCTACAACACAGGAGATTGGGAATACACCTCCGCCAAGTGCTTTTCCGAGTATATACATATCCGGTTCAATGCCTTCCCATTCACAGGCAAACATTTTTCCTGTCCGTGCCAGACCTGCTTGAATTTCGTCGGCAATGAACAGAACATTATTTTCCTTGCAAAGGTCATATGCTGCCTTGATATATCCTTCAGGAGGAATAATAATACCCGCTTCACCTTGGATTGGTTCAATTAAGAAAGCAGCAGTGTTAGGTGTAATCGCCGACTTTAAAGCCTCAATATCGCCGTATGGAACTAGTTTAATCCCCGGAAGCATTGGGCCAAAACCACGTTTGTATTCGTCGTCAGAAGACAAAGAAACTGCCAGCATCGTTCTGCCATGGAAGTTTCCAACGCAGCCGATGATTTCAGCTTGAGTATCAGGAATCTTTTTGACATCATAGCCCCAGCGCCTTGCTGCTTTTACAGCGGTTTCCACTGCTTCAGCACCAGTATTCATTGGGAGAGCCATTTCTTTGTTTGTCATTTTACAAATTTTTTCGTACCAAGGTCCAAGCTGATCGTTATGGAAAGCACGGGAAGTCAGCGTTACCCTATCCGCCTGTTCCTTTAACGCTTGAATAATTTTGGGGTGGCGGTGGCCTTGATTGACCGCTGAATAAGCGCTAAGCATATCCATAAATTTATTGCCTTCCGGGTCTTCCACCCAAACTCCTTCAGCCTTATGAATCACGATTGGCAGGGGATGATAATTATGTGCTCCATACTTCTCGGTTTTTTTAATAATTTCTTGCGAATTTATATTTGCAGGCATTTATTAATCCTCCGTTTTCAGGCAATTTTAGTTACATACATCTTTATTGTAGCCCAGCACAATAAAAGAATGAATTTGTTCACAAAAATTTTTATAATCTTCTTTAACGGAATCAATAGCGACGGTTAACAGAAAAAATAAAGCCTAGACCCGTTATATGCTGAGTCTAGGCTTTAAAAATACTATTTTTTAATTTCTTCTCGTTGAGATTGGTCAATCCATTCCTGGAGCTTTTCTTTTAATGTGTTGAATCCTTGCTGTCCATCGCCTTCTTGGATAATGGCAGCAGCAGCCTGGCGCTTACGCGGCTTTTTAGGGCGTGCCGCTTGTTGAACAGGTGCTTCTTCTGTAGCTTTGATGGAAAGGCCAATTTTTCCAGCCCCTTCATCTACCGACAAAACTTTAACCTTTATTTCGTCGCCTACTTTTAAATGGTCGTTTATATCCTTCACATATCCGTGCGTGATTTCAGAAATATGAACAAGACCCTGTGTATTTCCGTCCAAAGCAACAAATGCCCCATATGGTTGAATACCTGTTACTTTACCTGTTATAATACTACCGGTTTCAATTTTTCCTGACATGAAAACACTCCTAAGTAAATAAATTATATATCCCTTTTATACGCATTATAAAATTATACCACATCAGCTAGTCATAATCAAAAACTAATTTCCAAAAAATAAACAAATTCTTCAATATTTTCAAATTGTCAGAATATCGTAACATTATTTTGCAATGAGATTAAAAAAAAGAATAGTTACCATGATATAATAATAGACAGCAAACTATCCAAAAATAGGGGTGAACAGTATGAATTCAATCGGTCATATTATTAAAGAGGCCCGTGAAAGACGCCACATGACCCAGGAGGAACTGGCACAAAAGGTTAGAGTAGGGATTCAAACGATTGAGAATTATGAGTCAGGGGAACAAATTCCAAGCTCTCAAACGATTTTAAAACTATCTACTGTTCTCGATATTCCGGCTGCAGAGCTTTTAAAAAACCATAAAGAACCATCTGTTAATGAATGACGAAAAAAAGCGGAAATTTCCGCTTTTTTTATTTTTTGAAGTATATATTGGGGAAAATGTGGAAATTATGATAACATAAGCTTTCTAGTATTCCCCCCTTTTTGAGCGGACCGCCTAACAGTTGGTCCGCTTTTTTTGTTAGATCGAACATGAATCATTGGATTTAATGGTTAAAAGTTCTTCCGCCATTTTCAAGCAGTTCTCCAACGGAATGATTCTCTCAAAAGAAAATTCATATATGCTTTGGATTCTCCTTGCCAGCTTGGCAGGATCATCTAATTCATGGACAGCCTGAATCACATCCGCGATCTCTGTTTCATAACTAGCGTTTGTCAACTGAAATGGGTTCCATTCATTCAATAAATCAACGATTTTCAAATTTGTTTGAATCTCTTTTCTCATCGTAAAAATCTCCTATTATTTTTCCATTTTGCTTAAAATATTTTATCATAAGAGATAGGCACTATAAAAATATTTCGGGTGGTGGGACAAAGATGTCAATATTTAATGAAAGAATTGACCGGAGGAATACCTCCTCAGTTAAATGGGAGGCAACAAAGCATCTTTTTGGAGAAGAGGACCTGTGGCCGATGTGGGTTGCAGATATGGATTTCAAGCCGCCACAGGCTGTCATCACGGCAATAAAGGAGCGGGTAGAGCACGGTATTTTCGGCTATACATTTGTACCTCCCTCCACATCTCAAGCGATAGCAGAATGGCTTTTGAAAAGACATCAGTGGAGTATTGAGCCAAATTGGCTTCTGTATTGCGGCGGCGTGGTACAGGCAATCAGCACGGCTATCCAAACGTTTACCGAAGAGGGCGATCATGTACTGCTCCAATCACCAGTGTATACACCTTTTTTCGATATGATAGAAAAAAACAATCGAAAGATTATCAATGCTCCGCTTATTCTTGACGAAGATAAGTACAGGATTGACTTTACCGCCTTTGAAAATGCTTTAAAGCAAGGCTGCAAGCTCTTTTTGCTGTGCAGTCCGCATAACCCTGGAGGAAGAGTTTGGATCAAGGAAGAGCTGGAGAAAATTGCTGAACTCTGTTTAAAGTATAACTGCCTGATTCTTTCTGATGAAATACATTCCGATCTCGTCTATAAAAAGCATAAGCATATTCCGATTGCGTCACTAAATGAGGAAATAGCTGAAAAGGTGATTACTTTTATTGCCCCCAGCAAAACTTTCAATCTTGCTGGTCTGCACGCTTCCGCTGTCGTAATCAAAAATGAAACCTTGCGTACTCAATTCCTGGAAACGATGAGGCGACAGGGGTCCTTTTCACTGAATACTTTTGGCATCACCGGGATGGAGGCTGCCTATCGTGAGGGCGAGGCTTGGCTCGAGGATTTGCTTGATTATCTTCAGAAAAATAAAGATTTCGCAATTTCCTATCTTAAGGAGCATCTGCCTGAAATTACTTGCATCGACTCGGAAGGAACCTATCTGCTTTGGCTGGATTGCCGAAAGCTTGGACTTAGCGATAAGGAACTTCGGCAGCGCCTCCTCCAAAAAGGAAAACTGGCGCTCGAGCCCGGCCCAAAATACGGGCCAGGCGGCGAAGGCTTCGTCCGCATGAACATCGCCTGCCCCATGGATGATTTAATCGAAGGATTGAAGCGGCTGAAAAAAGCATTTGAATAAAAGAAATCCTGACCCCACACGTAAATCAGCAGGGGTCAGGATTTTTTTATTTTAATACATATTCAGCCAGTACGCTTTGCAGTTCATAGATATTTAAATTTTTGTTAAATTGTTTTTGCAGTGGCAGGGCACTGCCGGAAACCCAAATTTTTAGTTCTGCATCCAAATCGAAATTCCCGGCCGTTTCAATGCTAAAATGAGTAATACTCTTATAAGGAATCGAATGATACTCGACTTTCTTTCCTGTTAAACCTTGCTTGTCCACTAAAATCAAGCGCTTGTTTGTAAAGAGGAACAAATCGCGAATCAGCTTATACGCCTTCTCAATTTGTTCATTCGGCGCCAGCACCTTTGCAAATTCCCTTTGAATTTCCGCAACATTTACTTCCGAAGCATTACCCATTAAGCCATCCAAAAATCCCATCAATACTCCTCCATTCTTCCAACTTTTCTCATTTAAGTATACTAGAAAACTCACAGAGATACTGTGAGTTTTTCTAGATTTCCAGCCATTCGGTATGGAAGGTCCCTTCCTTATCGACTCGCTGATAGGTGTGGGCTCCAAAATAATCCCTTTGCGCCTGCAGCAGGTTGGCAGGCAATACTGCTGAACGGTAGCTATCATAGTAGGCAACGGCACTTGACAAGCCTGGAACTGGAATTCCTATTTTTACGGCAGTTGCCACCACTTCCCTAGCAGACTCTTGATAATCAGCGGTAATCGACTGAAAATAAGAATCCAACAATAAATTTTCCAAATGCGGATCGCGGTCATAAGCATCCATGATATTTTGCAGAAATGCCGCTCGAATAATGCAGCCTCCCCGGAAAATTTTTGCAATTTCACCTGGCTTCAGGTCCCATTTATACTCCTTGGAGGCTGATTGATATTGACTGAATCCTTGTGCGTAGGAAATGATTTTACTAAAATATAAAGTTTTTCTGATATGCTCAATAAAATCCTGCTTGTTTCCAATAAACTTATTGTCGCGCGGCCCACTCAAAATTTTGCTTGCTTTCAAACGTTCATCCTTCATAGCTGAGATAAACCGTGCAAAGACAGATTCGGTAATCGTTGATAATGGCACACCTAATTCAAGCGCACTTTGACTGGTCCATTTTCCCGTTCCCTTTTGTCCGGCCGTATCAAGAATGACGTCAACTAAAGGCTTGCCGGTATCAGTGTCGATTTTTGTAAAAATATCCGCAGTAATTTCAATCAGGTAGCTGTCTAGCTCACCTCGGTTCCATTCGTGAAAAACTTCATGAAGTTCTTTTGCGGATAAGCCCAGCATTGATTTCATAAGATGGTAAGTTTCACAAATAAGCTGGATATCCCCATACTCGATGCCATTGTGTACCATTTTGACAAAGTGTCCCGCTCCATCTGGTCCTATGTATGTACAGCATGGCTCACCATCTACCTGTGCAGAAATTGCTGTAAGCAGCGGACCGACGTGCTCGTATGCTTCTTTTTGGCCGCTCGGCATGATGGAAGGACCCGTTAATGCCCCTTCTTCTCCTCCTGAAACTCCAGCACCAATGAAAAGAATCCCTTTGTCCGCAAGCGCCGCATTCCTGCGAATCGTATCCTGATAGTAGCTGTTCCCACCATCAATAAGGATATCTCCTTGCTCCAAATGTGGAACGAGTGATTCAATTGCCTTATCCGTAATCACACCGGCATTCACCATCAACAAAATCTTCCGGGGTGTTTCCAGCGATTGGATAAATTTCCCGATGTTTGTGGTCCCGGTAATGTTTTTATCTTTATGCTGCTCTAATATTTCGTTTACTTTCTCGGCAGATAGGTCGTAGATGGACACGGAGAAACCTTTGCTTTCAAAATTCAATGCCAAACTTCTCCCCATCACTCCGACTCCTACAACACCCACTTGTTGTTTAGACAATCTAAATCATCCCTTCAAGATGTTTAAAAAATATTTCACCATTTTTTATTATAAACGAAAAAATATTTCGAACAACTCTAATACACTAATTTAGAAAATTCAATTTTAGTATTCACTGGGAAGGGATGTTCATCCAATTTTTTTTACGTTTATGTTGATGCCACTTTTAGTGAATCTAGTATATGCTGCAAAAGCACTTCGCTTGAAACGTGCGGGGTACCGCCGCCTTGGGCAAAGGAGTCATTGCCCCCGCCTTTGCCGTTAATGAGTTCCAGTCCGCTTTGAATCAACTTATTCATCTTTTCGGTTCGGGACGCACCCCTAGCACATACTAACTGGAGCCGGTCTTCATTTTCTGCTGCCAGCACAACCACCGTTGCAGCATTTTCGCCAGTCACAAGCCTTGCCAGCTTTTGCAGTTCCTGAATCGAACGGTTTTGAAATACTTTACCAATAACACCAGCGGATGAGGACTTGCCCAGAAGCTCTTTCACTTCATATTTTAGTAGGAGCTCTTGCTGCTGCTCCAGTTCCTTCTCCAGTACCTTCCTACCTTCGATAAGCCGAATGGCTGCTTGTTCCATCTCTAGTTCTGGTGTATTAAGAAGTTTTGTTAAGCCAACCAGCACCTTTTGTTTCTGAGAAAACTGATTCAGGACACGTTCACCACAGACAAATTGAAGGCGGACCTTTTTCTTCTGTCTTTCCCAATCTAAAATCCTAATTGCCCTTATCTCACCTGTTCCTTTCGGATGCGTCCCGCCGCAGCCGTTATAATCAAAATCCGGAATGATGACGAGGCGGATATTTTCCTTAACCTTAGTCTCTTTTCGTAAAGGATATTGAGATAATTCCTTCTCGGTCACCCATTTTGTTTCAATCGGTCTATTTTCTAAAATAATTTGATTGGCCAGTTCCTCGGCTTTTTCTGCTTCTATTTCGGTTAATTGTTCAGTATCCAAGTCAATCGTGACGGTTTCATTACCTAGGTGAAAACCAACAGTTTTATACTCAAATAAATGCTCAAACGCCGCGGACAATATATGTTGGCCGGCATGCTGCTGCATATGGTCAAACCGCCGCTCCCAATCAAGTTTCCCGCATACCTCTTTTTTCTCCGAGGGTAATGGGATCTCAAGGTAATGGCGAATTTCACCATCGACTTCCTCCACATTAACCACTTTGACTCCTTCTATCAAGCCTGTATCAAATGGCTGCCCGCCGCCGGTCGGGTAAAAGGAAGTCTGCGATAACACCACGAACCAATTGCCTGAAGAATCCTGATCCTGCTTTACAACTTCCGCTGTAAAGGATTTTATGTACGAGTCAGTATAGTACAATTTATTTTCCATCATAAATGCTCGCCTCCGAAGTATTTCACTATACCCATTGTGGAAAAAAATAATCAATTAATCAAGTTAAATGAAAACTCGCCGATTGGCGAGTCCGATAGGACGGTTCATGAGGCGTAGTTGAATTTATACTTTCCTATTAGCCAGAGAAAAACCTGCTCCCGCGAAAGGAACAGGTAAAATTGATTAAAGTCGTATTAATTTCATTGAGGGATTATTTTTTTTCTGTTCTTGGGCCAGTAGGAGTGGTCATCTGTGGAAAACCGCCCATTTGCGGGAATCCTTGCTGTGGAAAACCGCCCATTTGTGGATAGCCGTGGTAACCGCCCATTTGTGGATAGCCATGGTAACCGCCCATCATATGCGGGTATTGCTGTGGAAAACCGCCCATTTGTGGATAGCCGCCCATTTGTGGGAATCCTTGCTGTGGAACACCGCCCATTTGTGGAAATCCTGTCATTTGCGGGGACCCCATTTGTCCAAACTGCCCTGGAAATCCGCCCATTTGTCTTTTGCTCATCCTTTATCCCTCCTAAACTATTTCATGGTAGTGTATGTACAACTAGTGGGATAAGCGTAGATAGATACCTATTCTTTGAAAAAAGGGCTTCCTTCATTGGATGATGACAGCCCCGATTTGCATCTTTTAGTTTTAGGAGCAATGGACATTACAACCATTGTTATCGTTTTTCATCCTGAGCTTTCTTTTGGCCCGGTTTCTGTTTATTATTGGAAACCTCCCCGCAGGCCACTCTTTTTCCTGAATTACCTGCCGGCTGCGTCATACCATCATCTTTTTTCTCAGTGACAACAATGGAAGTACCTTCCTTTGTGAACAAGGATTTCTTCCCATCCTTTAACGTTGCATTCGGGGCCATCAGGTCGACTTTCGCAGATCCGTCATCCTCAACAATTAAATTCGGCAAATCGCCGGCATGGGCACCTTTTGGATGAAGGAGGCCATGTTCTTTGCTTTCCGGATTAAAATGGTTCCCTGCCGATTTAAAATCGGGTGCTTTGCATGTGCCTTTTTCATGGATATGAATGGCATGTACACCCGGCGTCAGGCCCTTTAGGCTTCCAGTCAATTTCACCCCGCTTGACTGCTCAGCCAATTCAAGCGTTCCCAGCGAATCTCCTGAAGCATTATGCATATCTACATTCACCTTTGTAATCGTCTTTTCCATACATCCCGACAGAAACAGGAGCGGAATGAACAGGCAAAGTTTTTTCATATTTATAGATCCCCCCACAATAGACAATTTGCGATTAGTATGAACAATCGAATATTGTCCTATTCCCGCTGTGCCAAAAAGAAAAAGAACAGCCCTTTTTAGCTGTTCTTTTGTGAAGTATTATTTTGTTCAAGCTGTTTCTCTAATTCTTTTGCCTTCAGGGCTTCCCGCTTTGAAATTTTTATGATAAAGCGAAACGTAAGAATGGCTGCCACAAAGAAAATCGCAAAGCTGATGACAGCCGGGATATATTCTGATTTATCTTCCGGGAAGTATAAAAACAAGGATAGAATAAATGGCTGAAACATATTAATCTCCCTTTCTACAGAGACCTGTGTCTAAAGCCTAATTATACAATAAATGATGTTTCAGACCAATTTTTTATTCTCCTATTTTAGGACCTTGATATGCTTAATCACAACATCTGTTTCCGGCTTGTCCTTTGCATCAACCTTTATGTCAGTAATTTTGTCAACAATATCCATTCCCTCGACTACTTGGCCAAAAACAGTGTGCCGGAAGTCAAGCCATGGAGTCCCGCCATTCTCAGCATATGCCTCGATAATTTCTTTTGGATATCCTGCCTTTTCCAATTGCGACTTCATGGATGGGTCAAGCTTGGTGCTTTGAACGATAAAGAACTGACTTCCGTTCGTATTGGCACCTGCGTTTGCCATTGACAACGCCCCGCGCAAATTAAACAGGTTTTTCGAGAACTCATCTTCAAACGGCTTGCCCCAAATACTTTGGCCGCCTGTACCATTCCCGTTCGGGTCCCCGCCTTGGATCATGAAATCCTTAATGACTCTGTGAAAAATTAGGCCGTCATAATAACCATCCTCGCTATGTTTCACAAAATTTTCTACTGCTTTTGGAGCGTACTCTGGAAATAATTTGATTTTGATATTCCCCATTGAAGTTTCCATCTCCACAAGCTGTTCATTCTCAGCCACCTCTGTTGTAAGCTGTGGATAAACTGTATTTCCCACTTGCTGCTCTCCTTTCTTCTGCACAGTTTTTGGCTCGGCAGTGTCCGACTTACTTTCTTCCGTCTTACTGCTTGTCCCACATGCTGCCAATAGAACAACCATGATTAAAAAAGAAATAAAGATATGTACATTCCTTCTCATACTAGCTTCCCTCCATTCTCTCGCTTTAAACGAGATTATAATTTTTTGCATCATGTTTTTAATTTATTATTTTTCATAATAAAATGGAAGAAGTAAAGGAATTAATTTTAGAGTTAGGAGTGTTTTATTGTGTCAGAATTAGAAATAGGAACGATTGTAACGGGGATTTATAAGACTGGAAAATATATCGGGGAAATCACGGATATAAGACCCCAAGCCTATTTGGTAAGGGTTTTGGCGGTTGCCAAACACCCGATGCAGGGGGATTTACATAATCCTAAGGATGCTGATGTTATGATTTTTCATGAAAGACGGGCCCTGGCCCATCGGGAACAGGCGAATATTCCGAAAAAAATGGTCAAACCATTCGAAGGAGACGTACCTGAATATTTATCATCACTGAAGGAAGCATGTGGAAAAATGAGGCACGAACTGGAGGAGATGCAAACCAAATGGGCCGAAATGAGCCTAAACATGTTGGATTCCCTTGAAAAGGATTATTTTAAGTAATAGTAAAGGCCAAATCCATTAAAGTGATTTGGCCTTTTATGCGAATTCATTTAAGAACTTTGAAAAATCAATACGATCACCAATGGTCGTTGGTTGTGGCTTCTCTAAATAACGTTTATCCTTTTCTACCAACTTGAATATATTATAGGTAGTCAACGCATCATCTAGAGCCCGGTGGTGCCTGCCTGTCCCTTCCTTCCCATATTCCTGGACCGCTTTCCAAAGCCCGGTTTGATTTTGGTCACCGAAGAATCGTTTATACTCCATCGATAAATCTAATTCTGCAGCATGGAATGGAAACGCAACTCCTGCCGCTAAACAATTCTGGCGAAGTACCTTCATATCCATATTTCCCCACGTAACAATGGTGGTATCCAATTTGTTTTTATTAAATTCCTCGAGCTTTCGGATAAACTCAAAAAAGGATAACCCCGTGTCCACTTGCTGCTGCGTAATATGTAAGAAGGACTTGCAGCGTTCAGTTAATTTTGGAAATTTAAGCGGCGTAACAAAAGAGGAAAACTGCTCGGTAATATGATCATCCACAACCGCAACAATTCCAACCTCAATAATTTCCGCAAAAAAGTCCCTCACTCGAACATTCCGTTCAGGCATCGTAAATTCAAAATCAATAAACAAATGCTGCCGCGCTGCCTTCATCACTTTTCACCCGCCTTTCCATTTAAGTCGTCTTATTACATTATATAATCATACCTGTACAAAAAATTGTGCTCATTTCTTACATTATAGCATGAATTTGAAGTAAATTTTTTAAATTTTTGTACAATATGGTAAAAAAGGACGGGAAATATCTCCCATCCCAACTCATGACTATTTCTTTTTAATGACGGCCATCGTGCATCTTGATACGCAAATGAGGCGGTCCTGTTCATCAGTTAGTTTAATATCCCAAACCTGTGTCGTTCTCCCTTGGTGAAGGACAGTTCCGACAGCCGTAACCACTCCCTCATGTTTGGAACGTACATGATTGGCATTAATTTCAAGACCAGCGACAACCTCAGTCTCCTGGTCAACTAACTCATATGCACCGACACTTGCCACTGTTTCCGCCAAGGCAACCGATGCCCCGCCGTGCAAAATTCCAAATGGCTGGCGAGTGCGTTCATCAACCGGCATAGTGGCAATTACCTTTCCCTTTTCAAGGTGGGTGACTTCAATTCCTAGTGCTTGAAGCAATGTATTTTCTATCATGTATGTTCCCTCCGATATGTAATTGGTCCTCTTTAATCTATTCTCGTTTTTTGAACAATTTCCTTTATATTTTTTAAAAAGAAAAAACAGCCCGAGCTGAGCTGCTTTTTCAAATATTAATAATAAGGTGCTCCAAAACCAGGGTATCCGATGCCTGGATATCCAAAGCCTGGGTATCCAAAGCCTGGGTATCCGAATCCGCCATAGAACGGCGGTCTAAGAGCTAAAGAAGCACCAATTCCTCCGCCTATTCCGCCACCAATTAATCCACCTAAAAAGCTAAGCCCGCCAATAGCCAACGGCAAGCCCAATCCCCATCCCCCAATAAATCTTTGATCTTGAATTGGGTATGGACTTCGATAATAATATGGGTACATGAAGGCATTACCTCCTTTTCATTTATACCTGCCTATACTATTTCATATGCAAGCATAACTTGATTGGAGTGGGCGGGCTTACCCTAAGGCGAGCCCCTTTCCTATTTTTCGATAGGCTCAAAGCGTTCAACAAAAAGGGCGAGCGTTCTGGTCATGACGCCTGTTGCCCCGGCAGGCCCAAGGTCATGGGATTTTGATGTTGTCGCTGTCCCGGCAATATCCAAATGAACCCAGGGTGTATTTTCAGCAAATTCGCCGATAAATGCCCCGGCGACAACGGCATGACCTTCGCTGCCTGGGGAGTTGTTAAGGTCAGCCACTTTACTGTTCCTGACCCGTTCCTTTTCACTTTCAAACAGTGGCAGCTGCCACATCTGCTCTCCTGCTTCCATGGCAGCTTCCAATACCTGCTCATATAATGTCTCGTGATTTGTCATAGCGCCTGTGGTGTTTAAACCAAGGGCAGTAATAACGCCTCCAGTCAGGGTAGCAACATCGACCAAGTATTCGGCTCCATGATGCTTTGCATAGGTTACTGCGTCAGCAAGGACAAGCCTGCCTTCCGCATCTGTATTTAAAACCTCAATTGTTTTCCCGCTCATAGAAGTAATTACATCGTCCGGCTTAAAGGCATTTCCGCTAATCATATTGTCCGTTGATGGGATAACAGCCACTACATTCTGCTCTGGTCTAAGCCCGCCAATAATTTCCATGGCACCGAGGACAGCGGCAGCACCGCCCATGTCAGATTTCATTCCAACGATACCTGCTTTCGTTTTAATGGAGTAGCCTCCGGTATCAAAGGTGATCCCTTTTCCGACAAGGCCGATGACATCCTTCCATTCTTCTTTACCTTGATATTTTAAAACAATCATTTTCGGTGGCTCTACAGACCCTTTATTGACAGCGAGGAAAGCCCCCATACCCAATTTTTCAATCTCAGCTTTATCGAGGATTTCTGCCTCAAAATCGTACTTTTTAGCGAGTTCAGCCGCATAGTCAGCCATATTAGTAGCAGTCAGCATATTACCTGGAGTGTTAACGAGCGTACGGGCTGAATTGGTTCCCTTGCCAAAGGCATATCCTACCGTTAGCGAGGCGTGGATTTCCTCCACATCGGCGGTATTACAATAAATCGTTAGATGGTCAAGCTTCTTCTCAGGTTCATTTGATTTTTGCTTATAGCCATCGAACTGATAAGTGGCTAGAGTATATGCCTCACTTAGCGCATGAGCAGCATCCTGCCCATCCACCTTTTCGCTTATGAAAGAATCCAAATATACGGACGCTTCCGTCTGCTTGCCTTCCTTTAACTCTTTGAATAGCCGTCCAAAAGCCTTCCTCAATTTATCAAAGGATAGTTCCTTTTCTTTGCCCAGTCCGACAATCCAAAGCCGCTTAGAACCGATTTTGCCAAAACTATGTAATTTGTTAATTTTATTTAGCTTTGCCGAGATATCCCCTGCTTTGACGAGTTCTGTCAACTGCCCATCAAAAGCCTCATCCAATTTGGCCAGCAGTCCGGAAAACTTTTCCGGTTTATCCAACAGACCAATAACTAAGCTTTCATGCTTTGCTGATAAATCGAATTCTTTTTTTACATCAAACATTTTGATCGACCTCCACTTTTTGATTCGAATCCATTATACCGAATTGGGCAATTTATTTCGATAATCTAAACATCCTCCAAATACAAAAACAACTGTGGCAGCTTTGGCAATTCCCCCACCTGTTCAAACGGGACACTGTCTATGTCTTGAGGAAATAGAGCTAAGCATTGTTCAATAAATGGATAGACCTTTTCTAAGTCCAGCCCCCAAAACTTGGGACGGTATGCCTGCAGGTAGCGGTGGGCTGTCGCCATCATGGACCTGGCTCCCTTCACATTTCCGTACTCATAGTGATATATGGCCACACTCATTTGCAATAATCCTTTTAAAAAAAGATTATCCCGATCAATCAGCCACATTTCCTCGAGCAGGTCATGGCAAGTGTAATAATCCCCTTCATTAAAGCTGACAAAAAACTCATAATACTCGATTGGATAATCCATGAAACCACCTGCCATTAAGCCTTTTTATTCAATTTTATTAGATAGGCATTCAGAATTCCATTAAAAAACAAAAACAGGCACAGGGCCTGTTATTTTTTTTCTGAACTTATATATTGCTGCCTGAAGACCTGCAGGGATTTATCTTCATTTAATGCTTGCAACTGTTCCTCAGACAGTTTTCCATTTCCTTTTTGAACGATATATACATCGACCGTTTTCTTGCCCCAATGGCTGTAAACATCCTCAACTGTTTCATAATAAAGGTCCAAACGATTTCCCTTAATGGCACCGCCTTTGTCAGCGACCACTCCATACCCATACCCTGGAATAAAGAGGACGGTTCCAATTGGAAAAACAGTTAGGTCTGCTGCAATGGTTGAAAACAAATCACGCTTAACTTTAACACCGGAATAGGTGATTCCATATTCGGGGTGGCCCTGATTTTTCCCGGTGGATTCCGCCCCAGCCGTATAGCCGGTTGCTGTAACGGTATGTTTAGGGTATTGGGACCAATCAATGGAATTCTCCAGTGTTTGGGTAGGCGCAGTGACTGCCTCACTTACTGAAATGGCTTTAACTAAATGAAAAAACATGGTCTGCACAGGTAAACCTGAAATAGATTGGAACGTCGCGAATAATGCCAAAAAGAACAAAATAATCATAGCAAATCGTTTCGTCCAATTTTTCATTTTATTCATTCTTGTTTTCACTCCTCCCAAAATATTCATTCCCAAGTAGGAATGAATTATTCAAAAAAGGAATGAAAAAAATTACCAATAATGTTTTATATTAAAAAAGACCTTCATAAAAGTGAAGGTCTAAAACATTTGGTATCCATTTTTGCGTAAGAATTTAATGGTAAGACCTGCGGCAATTGCTCCTGCCAGACCACTAGATAAAATAAGAACATCCGCAGTCGCTAAGGAGCCAAGTCTGTGCCCTAAGTCTAAAAAGGCAGCTTTGCTATTCGTAAAATATTCAATAAACGAGACTTTATCTATGATAAAAATGGCGACAAACGGATAAATGACAGCCATAATCCATGACATTCTTAAAAGCATATTCAGAATAAAGCCAATTCCAAAAAACAACACAAAAAACAGTACAATTGAAATAATCAAGACAACAATGCTCATCTGCATTGAAACTCCCCCTTTGCATCAACATATAGTGTACTCAATGTCCATGTGGGAGTCAATATTAACAGCATTTTAACGCAAAAAAATAGCCCTTCGAGTCTTCGAAGAACTGGGTTTTCCTTTTTTCCTAGGAACGGTTATTTTTCAACTTTCTTGCCAGTGCCGCCGCAGCTTGCGCAGGTTTCGGTTCCGCCGAGAACCAATTGAAAATAGCCGTTTCCTGAACAATAATCACAGTTTTTTGTGTCAACACTTTGAACTGTCATTAAAATCACCTCTTCTTATTAACTTAATTTTCTGATAATATACCAAGTATTTAAATAAAAAGAAAGAGCGAAATTCAGGCAATTTGGACGGAAGAAAACGGATACACCTACCGTTTTCTTTCATTTACTAAGCGTGACGTAAATTTTCTAAATATTAAAAAAATAATTTATAAGCGGTATAGCCAAACTGGTCACCAGGATTTACGCCGTCGATAACAGGCTTCTCAAGCAAATCCTTTCGCCCAATCAGATACCCTAAAAGAATCGATGCTTCCTTTTCCTTTAGCAGTTCTTCCGGCGCCATAAATCTAGCTTCATACAATTCATATTCCTGATGGGTAATATCCATTTTCCCGGCTGGTTCAAGTAAAAACAGCAGCATGTTATCACTAATTTCACTTTTAATTACACCCGTACGCAGCCCAATCAGTCCTTTAACCGTACAAGCAATTCCCGTTTCTTCCTTCACCTCTCGAAGCACGGCTTCATCTGCCGTCTCACCTTCTTCGACAAAGCCTGCAGGGAGGGACCACTTTCCTTTTAACCCGCCATACCTCTTTTTAACTACCAGCCATTCACCCGCATCAGATTGAACCAACCCGGAAACAGCCAGCCAGACCTTCCCGCGTTTTTCCCGACTACTCATAATTTTCCCCCTATCTAGCTTTTAAAACTATTCTAATAAATGGAAACTCGCCGATTGGCTAGTCCGACAGGACTAAGACAGAGGCGTAGTTGAATTTATGCGTTAAGAAAGTATAAAGCTTTCGACAGAAAGTTTATACTTTCTTATTAGCCAAAAAAAGAACAGGCTGTGCCCTGTCCTTTTTTTGTTACGGATATTTATTAAAAGATATTAAATTTACCTTTTTTCAATACGAGGCCAGCCCCGCCAATCATGTAAAGAGAACGGTTATCGACTACTTTCTTCATGAAAGAAGCACTTGCCCCTGTTATTTTCTTACCAAAAACAACTCCAATTGCGTCATCCTCACCAAGAGAGCAGACAGTACCTTTATTATCAAACTTGAATTCTTCAAGATCCTGCTTATTACGCACAAGTGCAGCAATATTACGGGCACACACTTCACCCTGCTGCATCGCAATCTGTGCAGTCGGCGGGTACGGGCGGTTGATTTCTTCATTAATAACCAGCGAGCTGTCGCCAAGAATGAAGACATCATTGAAACCAGGAACTCTTAAATCAGGCTGAACTTTGACACGCCCTCTCATTGCTTCAAAACCGGACTTTTCAATAACGGAGTTACCACGGACACCGGCCGCCCAAACAACAGTACCTGCTTTGATTTCACGAGGCTCATCTTCACCTTTTGCAACAAAAATCCCTTCAGGCGTGCACTCCTTAATTGCCGTTCCGATTAAGAATTCTACACCCTTACGCTCTAATTGCGATACTGCATACTTGACTAATTCAGGGTCAAATCCAGGCAGTACAGTTGGGGCAGCTTCCACACAGATAATTTTCACTTTATGCTGATCCACATCGTATTCATGACATAATTCCGGAACACGATTGGTCAATTCTCCAAGAAACTCGATTCCTGTGAAACCAGCGCCGCCGACAACAATTGTCAAGCGTGTATCATCCTTTTCCTCTTCCATATTGTAAGTGGCAAATTGATATTCCATATGCTCACGAAGCAAACGGGAGGAATTTACATTCGTAATACCGAAAGCATATTCCTTCAAGCCTTTGATGCCGAAGGTTTCAGGCTCCCCACCAAGTGCAATCACAAGATAATCATATTCAACTTCGCCGCTCTCTAAAATAACCCTCTTTTCATCCTTCTTAATCTCAACAACGGTACTTTGAATAAAGTCAACCTTGCTGCGATCAATGACATCACGAATATCATAACGAACCTTGTCGTGGTGCAATGTACCGGCCGAAGCCTCATGCAGCCAAGTGGTTTCATAGTGGTAATCATTTTTGTTCACTAAGACAATATCCGCTTCGTTAACACCAAGGTGCTTTTGCAAGCGTACAGTCGTCATCAGCCCGCCGTAGCCCGCTCCGAGAATAACAATTTTAGGCTTTCTCAACGCAATCACTTCCACCCTTATAAAATATTTTAATAAATCCTCTTCTTTTTCTTATCTTCCACAGCTTTGTCGATTATTATTTTGGTTTACTGGAAAATGTATGTGATATAATTCACGAACGAGGATAAAAATAAAGAACCTAGCAAACATAAAGTTTTGGAATCCAAACAAATGCCATTTTGTGAAAAACAGAGCAAGACATTTCATAAAAAATTGTACCAGTTTTGTCACAAAATCTTAACAATATATCCACAATACATCATATGCTACTTCTATCCGAAATTCAAGCAATTTATCGAATATATTTATCGCAAAAATAGTATAAATTTTCACAAGTTATTATTCATTGTCATAATTTTCTCAACAAAGATATGAGGATTTACATATTTTATGTTATGATAAGGAGTGGAATCGTAACTACTAGTTGGGGGGATACGGAGTGCAAGAACAAAAGGTATATGATATCACCATCATTGGAGGAGGCCCCGTTGGTCTTTTTACTGCCTTTTATGGGGGAATGAGACAAGCATCCGTTAAAATTATTGAAAGCTTGCCTCAGTTGGGCGGTCAATTATCTGCGCTTTATCCGGAAAAATATATTTATGATGTTGCCGGATTCCCAAAAGTCCGTGCACAGGAATTAATAAATAACTTAAAGAAGCAAATGGCCAAATTTGAGCCTACTGTTGCTCTGGAGCAATCTGTTGAAAAGCTTGAAAAGCAGGATGATGGAACCTTTAAATTAACAACAAACAAAGATGTCCACTATTCTAAAACCGTAATTATCACTGCAGGAAATGGTGCATTCCAGCCTCGTCGTTTGGAGCTTGAAAGCGCTGCCCAGTATGATAGTAAAAACCTATATTACTTTATCGATGATTTGAATCAATTTGCCGGACAAAAGGTTGTTGTATTTGGCGGCGGCGATTCTGCGGTTGACTGGGCATTAATGCTCGAGCCAATTGCTGAAAAAGTGACAATTGTTCATCGCCGTGACAAGTTCCGCGCCCATGAACACAGCGTAGAAAACTTAATGAATTCCAAAGTAGATGTGAAAACCCCATACGTCCCTGCAGAATTAATAGGTGATGAAACTGGGATTAAACAGGTCGTTCTTGAAACCGTAAACGGAGAGACAAAAGAAACTGTTGACGTTGACGCCGTTATTTGCAACTATGGCTTCGTTTCCTCCCTCGGACCTATTAAAGAGTGGGGCCTTGAAATTGAAAAGAATTCCATTAAGGTAAATTCTAAAATGGAAACCAATATCCCTGGAATTTACGCTGCTGGAGATATATGCACCTATGATGGAAAAGTAAAATTAATTGCCTGCGGCTTCGGTGAAGCACCTACTGCTGTTAATAATGCAAAGGCATTTATGGATCCTAAAGCGAAAATCCAACCACTCCACAGTTCTTCCATGTTCGATAAATAATTTATTAACTAATACGAAAGGCGTCCAGATTTGGACGCCTTTTTTTATGTTATCCATTATGAAATTTGTACATCCACAGTACCCCTGATTTTAGCAGACGGGCAACGCGGCCGGTTAGAGGGCGATCAGCGAGCATGGCAAAGCCGTGCTTTTTCCCCAATGAACCAAGTACTCCCTTTAATTTAATAGGCGGGAACGAATCAGGCAGTTCTTCGCCGTTCCAGCGCTTTTTTAAAACTTCGACAATCTGTTCGGCCTGTCCTTCTGCTAGCTGTGCACTTGGAGCATGCGGCAGACTTGCACAATCACCGAGAACAAAAACATGCTCATCATTAGGTAAGAAGTGCTGCGGGGTTAACACCATTCTTCCTGAGCTATCCTTTTCCCCTTCCATTTCACGGATCACTTTATTCGCCTGGATCCCGGCTGTCCATACAATTACATCACAAGTAATGGACTTGTCATGGTTATAAAGGGTATTTTCCTCTACTTTGGTGATATTGGAATTATTAATGATTTCAACGTTATGCTTTACAAACCAGTTCTCTACATATTTGCTCAACCTGTCAGGAAAGGCGGAGAGAATATGCTTCCCGCGGTCAAATAATTTAATTTGCAAATCATCGCGGCTTTCGCTTAATTCGCTGGCAAGCTCCACCCCGGATAGGCCTGCCCCGACAATCCCAACGACTGAACCAGGGGGTAAATTATTCAGAACAGAATAGGTTTCCCGTGATTTACCGATACTTTGAATGCTATAGGTATATTGATCAGCACCCGGCACACCGTGGTATTTATCCTCACAGCCCAAGCCGATAACGAGGTCATCATAGCTTATTGGCTGAGCGTCTTTTAACAGGACATTTTTTTCTTCTCTGTCAATCCCGATGACTTCCCCAAAAACTACCTCAAGTCTAGCATGCTCCGGGAAGGAAACGCGTATTTCTTTATCTGAAATCGTCCCAGCAGCTAAAGCATAGTATTCTGTTTTTAAACAATGGTAAGGAACACGATCCACGAGTGTGATGGTCACGTCCTCCGGCAGGTTATTAGGAAGAAGTTCGGAGAGAATCTTCATGCCCCCATAACCGCCTCCAAGAATGACTAATTTTTTCATGCTTATTTCCCCTTTGTCATAACTGTACTATAGATTTTCTATTTTTTTATTTTGTTCAGAAAGACATTATTTCAATTGAAATTACGAGTGGGATTTTATTGAAATAGATATTCCGTCCATTTAACACACAAATATGAGTATATCGAAAATATGGCTAAATAACAACACATTTAAGATACATCTTGACAGGCTTGCCAAGAACATGATAATTGACGAAGCAGTCTAAAAGCGGTAGGATAAGTAGTTGTGGAGAGGTGAAGGTAATGATTAAGCCGATCATTGAGTTTTGCGTCAGCAATCTTGCAAGCGGTGCTCAGAAAGCCCTTGAAATATTAGAAAAAGATCCAAATTTGGATATCATTGAATATGGATGCCTCGGCTATTGTGGTAAATGCGCATCCACTCTCTATGCGCTTGTGAATGGAGAAGTTGTTACGGGTAAAACCCCTGAAGATTTGGTGGATAATATTTATCAGTATCTCGAAGAAAATCCTATGTTCTAAATATAAAGGGGGCTTACCGCTCCCTTTTTTATATTGACAGCATATCCTGTTACTAGAAATCGTATTAGTTGAGTAGTTTTCAGCTAGTGTATATACTAATTTTATAAGCCTCAAATATTTAAGGAGGGGTCATTTTATGAGCAAAGATATTGTTATTTTAACAGAAGCAGCATCACTGCAAATTAAAGATATGATGAAACATAATGAAGAGGAAGGCGCCTTTTTGCGCGTCAGTGTAAAAGGCGGCGGCTGCAGCGGCTTATCTTACGGCATGGGTTTCGAGCACGAAGTTAAGGAAGATGACCATCAATTTGAACAATTTGGCATAAAGGTTCTTGTCGATAAAGAGAGTTCACCAATCTTAAATGGAACGAAAATCGATTACAAGCAATCGATGATGGGCGGCGGGTTTACGATTGATAACCCTAACGCGATAGCATCTTGCGGCTGCGGTTCATCATTCCGTACCGCAACAGCCTCTGGAACACCTGAGGAGTGTTAAGACTTTGTTTAAAGATCAGAGGCTGTCTTTCGAGACAGCCTCTTTCCTTCTTATATCGCCTTGTACCCGTACTTTTCCAATTCGGAAAAAATCGTTTTTAGACGAGGATTTCCTTCGCCAACCACTTTATCCTTAATAACCACAACCGGATAAAACATATCCTCTTCAATTACCCTCTGGGCAAATTGCAATTTATCGCTATCTTCAGGCGGCTGAAAAATATCTACATAGGTCATTTTAACAGGCTGCTCCGGGAATTTTCTCGCAATCGCTGCTTCCAGCCATTCAAAGGTTTCCTTCGAGGATGGAAGATTCACACAGCTTGGACAGAGTACTGCCGCGCCATATAGGACAATTTCCACTTCCGTAAATTCCATAAAACCATTCCTTACGTTTTTCTTTTATTTTACAATATGGCCCCTTCAAAACCTAAGAAAATGACTTCTTTTGGCTAATAGTAAAGGATAAAATTTTTTCCAAAATTTATCCTTTATTAACGCATAAGTGCAAATACGTCTCTGTCTTCGCCCTTAGGGGCTTGCCAATCGGCGAGTTTTCTTTATACATTTCGCCAGTTTCTGAGAATGGATTTTTCCTCGCTGCGACAGTATAATATAATTAGGAAAGGAGTCGATGAAAGTGTCAGAACAGGAAATGTTTGAACAAGTACAAGAAGTATTAGATAAATTACGCCCATTTCTTCTTCGCGATGGCGGAGACTGCGAACTAGTTGATGTGGAGGAAGGCATTGTTAAGCTTCGCTTACTTGGCGCTTGCGGATCTTGCCCAAGTTCTACCATCACACTAAAAGCAGGTATCGAACGGGCTTTACTAGAAGAAGTACCTGGTATTGTTGAAGTTGAACAAGTGTTTTAAAAAATAATATTAATAATAATAATAATAAAGCGATTGCCTAAAGACGCAATCGCTTTTTTGTATTCAGTTTAAAGTTCATTAAGAATATAACCAATCCAGCTGCGGCAGGCTTAGGTGTTTCACCGGCGCCCCTGAGATATGGAAAAAGCCTGCCAGAAAGCGTTCATATTCGGAGGACTGCCGCAAAATTTTTCCTAAAGTATCCTCCGACAGCTTTTTTTCCTGTTCCGAGCGGGTAATATAATAATTTTCTACACATTCAAAATAATGGAGCGGAAAAATTAAGCGGGCATATAAAAGCCGCCATGAAAAAGAGGACAATGGGGATATCCTCTGATATTCATCGTAAAACTGTTTTAACTCCATATCATATGTCTGGATATTATGAAAATATTGTTCCCTTGTCCACTCAGCCAAGTCACGGCTCCGGTGGTCGAACACCCATTCAAATGGATTTCTGATCATATATTGGCCGCCCCACGTTTTTTTCGTGAAACGTTCATGGCAAACCGTCCCGCTGTCTGTTTCTAAAGGGGAATCATCAATCTCCGTATCCACTAAATATTGGATAGCATTCTCTGTTAATCCCATATAATACGGAAAGGACTCAATAAACAATTTTTCAAATTCATCCTCGGGTGTTTGAAAAAGCAGTCCACTCCACACTTTTTCCATCTGTTCCAGCCGTTTTTCCCAAATCCCCTTCCATTGTCCGACTCTGCTTGACCGCTGAATCTGAAAAGGCACCCTTCTTCCCCTCTCATGAAATTTTGCCAGTTTCCGCCCCATTCTCGATATTCGTTGCTGCTGGTCTATCTGCCGGTTTACTAATACGCAAAATTTGTTTTGTTCCCAGTTTGTAATATAGCTGCCATCCTTAGTCTGCATGAATGCAGGGACATTTTTGTCACCTGTCTGGCGCATATGCTCCGCCAGGCTTGCCAGTTCCTGCATATCCTCCTCCTCTCTGCCCCCAGGACTTACAATCAAATATAGCCAGCCGTTTCCTCTTAGCGCATCAAAAGCATCTATTTTAACCTGTTCATCAGCCTTGATTCCATATTGATCCTCCAGCATTTTTCGCAGCATCTCTCCACCCCTTCTTCTTTTCACCTCTAAGTCATATATATGAGTAAAGCCAGGAAAACTTGTTGTCTTCCTTTTTGTAAATGAAAACTCGCCGATTGGCAGTCCGTTAGGACGGTTATGAGGCGTAGTTGAATTTATGCGTTAAGAAAATACAAAATTTGAAAAAAGTTTTGTATTTTCTTATTAGCTAAAACCCAGCAGTAAAGTTATTTTATTTGATTCTTGAAAGGATAATTGCATATCATAAGTTAATAGAGCAATTATAGAAAAATTCACAGAAAAGGTGATATAAGGGATGGCAGAACAAAAAAAGCCCAATGTTGTTCAGGAAACGGCTCGCAGGTTATTGAAAGAAAGAGGGGTAGAAATTCAAGATATTGCAAATTTGGTTTTTTATCTTCAGGAAAAATATCATAAAAACCTGCAAATGGAAGACTGTATTGCGAATGTGGAAAAAGTGCTTACTAAAAGGGAAGTCCAAAATGCCATTATTACCGGAATCCAGCTTGATGTTTTAGCTGAAAAAGGTATGCTTGAGGAGCCGCTTCAATCGATTATCGCAACAGACGAAAGTCTTTACGGGGTGGATGAGATTCTGGCTTTTTCCATCGTGAATGTATACGGTTCGATCGGTTTTACTAATTATGGTTATATCGATAAACAAAAGCCCGGCATTTTAGCTCATTTAAATGATAAATCAACAGGTCAATGCCATACCTTTTTAGATGATATAGTTGGCGCCATTGCCGCTGCCGCCTCAAGCAGACTGGCACACGCTGCGGCCAATTGTGAATAAAATCAACAATAAAGAAAACTCGCCGATTGGCGAGTCCCTAAGGGCGAAGACAGAGGCGTAGTTGCACTTATGCGTTAAGAAAGTATAAAGCTTTCGACAGAAAGTTTATACTTTCTTATTAGCTGGTAAAAGGATGGCTATTTCAGCCATCCTTTTATGGTTCCCAGTGGTCCAGTGTATCGATTGTATATGTAGGATGAATAGTATATCCTTTTAATAGTTCCTTCGTGGTGACGCCCGTATGAACGAGCAAAGTGTCTATCCCTGCATTTATTCCCGCTAGAATATCGGTATAATAATTATCGCCCACCATCAGCGTATCTTCTTTGACCACACCTAAAACCTTTAACGCCTGCTCCATAATAATTGCTTCCGGCTTTCCGATAAAAATCGGCTTTGTTTGTGTTGATACTGCTATAACCGATGTTATCGAGCCATTGCCCGGTACTAGCCCTCTTTCAGTTGGCAGGGCGATATCGCCATTTGTCGAAATGAATGTGGCTCCGTTTCGGACAGCCAGACAGGCAATTGTCAGCTTTTCATAATTAATCGAACGGTCAAGGCCCACTACGACAACATCGGCATCTTCCCCGGCAAACCGAAAGCCCTTTTCCTCAAGTACTGTGCGAATTCCTTCTTCACCAATAACATAGACAGAGGCATCTTTTTTCAGTTCTTCGATATAATTGGCGGTTGCCTGACTTGTCGTAAAAACCCTATCTTCCGTTGTTGGAATATCAAAGCTGTTTAATTTCTCTGCCACCTGTGCCGGGGTCCGGGTAGAATTATTTGTCACAAATAAATAGGGTATTTCCTTTTTCTTAAGGTTCTTAATAAAATCTGAAGCCGCTTCTATCCTCTCCGTGCCTTTGTACATCGTTCCATCTAAATCAATTAAATATCCTTTATATTTCTTCAATCATCCCACTCCTTAATTGATCTTGTCCTCCTCTTTATTAAAAAGAAAAAGACCGATTGGCGGTCTTAGTTTTTAAATGCTGAAACTGGTCCCAATTCATTCGTAAGATAGTCCCGAACATTCACTGAAAAAATAGTCAGTGCAGGCAGATGTTTTGAAAATTCCTGGGTTAGTTCACTATGGTCAATTTCCGTATAATACTGCACAAGTTTTTTCCGAAAACTGATAAGAGCTTTCAGGCTGCTTCCTGTTTCTTCAGTAACGACCTTTTCATCCATTAAAATATCTATAATGTCTTCATAGCTTCCTGGATCACGCATGATAAAGCCATCAATCATGGCATTGCCGACATCCAATACCGACTCGAGCATCATTTGCGTAAGCCGTTCTAATGCCGCCTTTTCAATGGGGGTCGACCATACCTGCTGGGTAGAGAAATGAGTGATCTGTGTTTCCAAATAAATTAATGTCGTTTCAATTTTATCCCGGTCAACAAAGTACATGAACTCCACTTCCTTCTATTTTCTGTTCTAAGTTGCCATCTCCATGTTTAGTACAGTAGGCGGAGCGTAGAAATATCCTTGTGCCAAATCGACCTTGTTTCTTGTGAGGACAGATGCCTCATCCTCATTTTCGATTCCCTCCGCGACAACCAGTGAACCGGCCTCCCGCGCGACTAGGAGAATCCCCTTTAACATCGATTCCTTAAGCGAGTTTTTATCGATATTTTGAATAAGAGATCGGTCAATTTTTATAATATCTGGCATAATTTCACTAATAGTACTTAAATTGGAGTATCCCGCGCCTGTATCATCAATGGCAATTCGAAACCCCATTAATCGTAACATTTTTATATTATAAATGAAATTCTTTAAACCTTCGATTGAATCGTTTTCTGTAATTTCAATTGTTATTTGTTTTGGTGATATACCAGTGAATCTTTGCAATAAATTCTTTATATCCCTTGTGAAACGAATATTTCCAAGGGTTAACGGAGTACAATTGATAAAAATATCCTGTCTGCATTTTGCTTTCTTAATTTGTTCAAACGCTTTTTCCAATACCAGCATTTCGAGTGCATATAATGTCCCTGTCTGCCTTGCAACCGAGAATAACGGCAAAGGATTTTCTACTGCCGTACCTTTAGGCCCCCGTGTCAAGAGCTCCCATGCACGGATTTCATTTGTTGCCACATCAATAATGGGCTGGGCCAGCAGACGGATATTTTTATTAGCAATAATTTGATTGATCATATAATCTATATCATCATATTTTACTGCAAGTCTTTTTTCAGCCATCGCAATGGCCTGTCGATGGGCTTTTTGGATGGAATCAGAAATGGAGTAATGTTTCTTGTCAATAAACATATATCCGGTTTCAAAGTGAATTTGCTGTGAAGGATAATGTTTTTGGAGACTGCCCTCAACATAATAAAGCAATCCGTTTATGACATGGTCCATATCAGACAAAGTGTTTTTATCAACATCCACCTTCATGATCAAGGTCACCATATCGCCATAAAAATCATGCAGCGAAATGATCTCCTCTTCTTTCAGTTCCTCTTGGACAGCATGGCGAAAATACTTTTTTAACTGCTTCATGAAATAACCTTGCTGTGATTTGCCTTGTAAAACCGACAATTCATTCATATTCTGCAAATGAAAAACAATAACAGCTGCCTCCAAGCCTGATTGAAAGGCGGCTGTTACACCCTCTAATACAGGGTTGCGCAATATAAATTGAGGCGGATAAAAGCGCAAGGAAGCAGCAGGAAGCAAAATCTTCCCCCATTCCATTGCCCCTTTTAGCTTATTCATGATGCGACGAGCCATACATTCATCCCTCACAACCAGTTTTGGCTTACAGATTTAGTTATATTATAACATATTTTTACATTATCCGTATTTTTCGAAAAAAAATATTCCTAAACAAATGGTTGGGAAATTTAATCCTTCTCCCATCCACTGCAGGAATTTGTTACTATAGATAATGTGAGAGTATTTTTTTAAAAGGAGATATAAAATGAGCGAGCGTTTTTTCTTATATGATGATACCGAAAATACCAAAACAAGGTTTGTCAGCTTTGTCGGGGAAAATCAACGTTATGATTTGGCAATCGTAAAAACGGACCGGCACTACGGCAAATCCCTTGTAATGAATATGCAAGGAAATCGATTTGCCATCATTGGGCATGATGACCTCGAGGAAGAAGGATATTTAGAATATGCTTTTAACATAAATGAAGCAGAAGCTGAAGAGCTAAAATCCTTCTTACAGGAGATTATCTAAAGGTTCATTCATGTTTTTCACTCGGAATGAAATAATAAAAGAAAAAGGAGTGAGGAACATGGCAAAAAAGGATTCCGATCAATACGGGGACTTCTCGAATGTGGAAGTACAGCGGAACTATCTTACCGCGGAAGAATTTCCGGAGGGGCCTTTAGGTTCTCCAATTCGAAAAGAAGACCCTGTCGAACTAAAGAGTACCCCGTGGGAAGAGGGGCAGCGCCGGCACAGTGCATTTAACTATGAATTTAAGGCCCTGCATCAGGATTTGCCAAGAGAATACCCGGGGGCACATCCGCCGCATGATGATGAAGAAACCGGTGAACTGGCCCCGTATAACAATAACGAACCGTAAACTTAAATGAAAACTCGCCGATTGACGGGTCCGAAGGACGAAGACAGAGGCGTAGTTGAATTTATACTTTCTTATTAGCTAAAAACGAAGGGGATTAATCGCCCTTCGTTTATTTTTTTACCTTTTTCAATACAAAATAAGCACAGCCAAAATTGCAGTATTCATACAGATACTCACTTAATGTGCTAATTTTTGTATCAAAGGTTGCTTTTTGATTTTGGTCCTCAAAGAAGCCTTTTAATCGGAGCTGGCCATAGCCCCAATCCCCCACAATATAATCATATCTGGATAAGATGTCACTATATCTAGCCTTTAGAGCTTCCTCATTAAAACCATCCCGAAATTCCTGTACAAGTTCGTAAGTAGTGTTATTAATAAGAATCATGGTTTTCACCTCAAATTTTGCCAGCTATTCTTTATCCCATTATAACCGATTCACCATCAATTACTAAGAAAAAAAATAAGTGCTTTGGAAAATCTAATAAAAGGAGGTGTTAATGTTGAAAAAATTAGGCATAATCATTGGGTTATGTGCATTAACTGCAGTCACAGGCTGTTCTAAGGATATGGGTAAAAACGATGTATATGAAGAATCCGGCAATACCATTAATGTGAACAATAAACGGCATGAGCTCTACCGTGAAGGTGCCAGCAAGGATATCCGTAACGCCAACAATGACTATGGCTTTGTACGTCACCAGAAAAGTCCACTGATGAACGATAATAACACGAATGATGGCTACACGGCCCTTGACCGTGAACAAGTAGCCCATGTCATCAGTCGCTTAAGCGCCAATATTCCAAACGTCCATGATGTGGCTACATTAGTAACGGACAGAGAAGTCTTAGTGGCGTACCGGACCGATTCGAAGGACAGAAATTTAACGGCTGACCAAGTGAAGAAAACAGCATTATCCGTTGTCCCAAGGTACTACCATGCATACGTCAGTGATAATAAAGTCCATATCCAAGATATCCAAAACCTGGCGAATTTGGATTCCCTAAGCGGCAAATCACGTGACCAGGTAAATTATGTAATCAAGCAAATGAAAACATCTCCACAAGGAACAAGACTGAACGATCATGAAGATGAAAACGGCCTGACAAAGGACGATATGAATTATAATCACCAACGCTAATAAAAAGAGTTCAGACCTTTAAGGGCTGAACTCTTTTTAAATTCAAGTTATTTAGCTTCCTGCGCACTTTGTTCGCCAAGTAATTGCTTATGCTTTGCAGCAGCATTTACTTGTTCGTCAGCGTGATAAGAAGAACGCACAAGCGGTCCCGCTTCGCAATGGCTGAACCCCTTACTTATGGCAATTTCGCGGAATTCATTAAACTCATCAGGGCTATAGTATTTAATAACCTTTAGGTGGCTTTTGGTCGGCTGCAAATACTGGCCAATCGTCATGATATCAACATGATTTGCCCGCAAATCATCCATAACCTCAATAATTTCTTCCTTTGTTTCACCAAGGCCAATCATTAAGCTTGATTTCGTCGGAATACTCGGATTCATTTCCTTTGCCCGGCGCAGGAACTCTAGTGACCGGTCATATTTTGCACGGGCTCTGACTCTCGGTGTCAGGCGTCTGACCGTTTCGATATTATGGTTTAAAATATCTGGCTTCGCATCCATCAATGTTCGCAGGTTTTCTTCTTTTCCGCCCATATCAGACGGCAAGACCTCGATGCTTGTAAACGGGTTTTTCCGGCGGATGGCCCGAACGGTTTCCGCAAAAACAGCAGCACCGCCATCCTTTAAATCATCTCTGGCAACTGCGGTTACAACGACATGCTTCAGGTTCATAAGTTGAACAGAATCGGCGACTCTTTCCGGTTCCTGCCAATCCAGTTCTGTTGGCAGACCCGTTTTTACTGCACAAAAGCGGCAGGCCCTGGTACAGGTATCACCGAGAATCATAAAAGTAGCCGTTCGCCGTACTGCCCAGCATTCATGGATATTCGGGCAGCGCGCCTCTTCACAAACGGTGTGAAGATTCTTTTCCCGCATCAATTTCTTTAATCCCGTATATGATTCATTTGTATTAAGCTTTATTTTTAACCAATCAGGTTTTCTCAGAACTTCCTCTTTCTTGCTCATCATGCACCCCCGACTATGTATAAACACTCCTGTTGTCACTTTAACATACTGGGTCGACATCGACAAGAAGTCAGCATCTGCCGCAAAGATTTTCCCGATTTCCAATTATTGACCATAATGAAATGTTCTAGAATTCATAAACTAACCTTGTACAATAAATGGGAAGGGAGAATTCCTATGCGGGCTGTGCTGATAATAGCTGCTTTCCTCTTGTTATTTACCTCAAGTATAGGGGCAAAAGCTGCGGAAGCCGATCCATACCAGGAACGAATGAAGCTTTATAAGAAGGTTGAAACCATCACCCAAATTCCTTGGTATTATTTAGCTGCGGTTGACCAATATGAACGAAATGTCCGCTTGTCACGCCGCGATTTGCCAAAACCAGAGAGCCTGATTGGCATTTATTTTCGCCCTGAACAATGGGCCGGGCTGACTAATCCTAATCCATCAGAAGAGAATCCTGCAATTATCCAGTTTTTTAATGGAGTCGGAGTTGATGGGGATGGAGATGGAAATGCCAGCCTGAAAAATGATGAAGATGTATTATATTCCTTTGCTCATTATCTGCTTTCTTACGGAGTAGATGAAGATAATATTAAAATCGGTTTATGGGATTATTACCACCGTGATCGAACGGTTGGAAGCATCGTCAGCTATGCCAAAATTTACCGTCATTTTGGGCGGCTGAATTTGGATTCAAATGTTTTCCCGGTTCCGTTAAGAAGCAATCATAGCTATCGCAGCACCTGGGGGGATGCCCGGGGCTGGGGCGGCCGAAGAATTCATGAGGGCACTGACATTTTTGCCGGCTATGGTGTTCCGGTAAGAGCTACCGGTTACGGGATTGTGGAAATGAAGGGCTGGAACAAATTTGGCGGTTGGAGAATAGGCATCCGGGATATAAATAACACATATCATTACTTTGCCCATCTCAGCGGGTTTGCCAAAGACTTGCAGGTCGGGCAAATTGTTAAACCCGGGATGGTGATCGGCGGAGTAGGAAGCTCAGGCTACGGCCCTCCAGGCACATCAGGAAAATTCCCGCCGCATCTCCATTACGGCATGTATAAAGATAATGGGATTACCGAATGGTCATTTGACCCCTATCCGTATTTAGCAAAGTGGAAACGGATTGAACGGATGAATGTTCGCAAAAAATAAGGACTGTCCATGATGGATAGTCCTTTTGTTAATTTCCTGATTTTTTTGTATCCTGCTTTTTCTCGGGAACCTGAATGGATGGAATCGTACCTCCTCCGCCGTTATAGAACTGCGGAACCGTTCCCTCAACAAGAGCACTTCCTACTGGAATACTTTGCTTCAGTTTCGTAATTTTCGTAGCAAATGGAGTAATAATTTGAACGGAGACCTCTATCTGAATAGAGACTTCCACCCATGTATTATTGATCCCCATTTCTTTCGTTTGGATATGCACATCCGGTTCCACTTCCCCAATGGCTTGAAATTTGACAGGGATTTTCGGACCAAGGTTCCCCAGCAACGCTATATTGGTTGCCTGCCCTAATGGAACATACCAGGTGATCGAGTTCTCATCCTTCGTGTTCTCTGTCTCAATCTCCACATCTGTAATCTGTTCCAGCTGGGCAAGATTACCTTGTTTTGCCGCCTTCAAATTCTTTTGAATTTGTGCCGTTGTTTCAGCTAATACCCTGTTAATTAAATCCGTATTTAACTGAAAGTTTTGTTTCTCCCCATCGCTGCCTGGGATGATTTGCACGACTTGATTATTTTCTCCGACATTAGTGGTCCTTTTGGTAATAGCTCTATTTATCACAAGGGAAGCGATATTTCGAGTTTCGGATTCGGCATATCTCATTAAGGTAGGTTCAATCCCTTTGTTCACAAGCAACACACTGATTGCTGATGTCAACAGGAAAAAGACAAAAGTTAAAAGCATGACATATCGGAAAGGCAACGGACCTCTTCGCCGCCGGTACATGCGAAATTTTGCCAACAAAAATCACCCCTTCATCGTATGTGTATGCGAAAAAGGGGTGAACTAGCCCAATAAATAAATGGGAAAAAGCCTGCTACGAAAGCAGACTTTTATATCATTTTCAGCAAGGCATCCTTGCCAATCATGCCTTTTGAGATTCCTAATTCCTCCGCTCCAATTGTGACGGATTCCAGCGGCGCGTTCAACAGCTGGTCGATTGTTCTTACTCCGACTGCTCTCCCAGCGATAATGTTTCGGTCCTTTAGTTTATCATTTAATAAGCCGATATCCAACGCACCGCACATTATATATCCTTTATCGCTTGTCACAGCAAGCAAGGTCGTTTTTGGAAGTAATACAGAGACCGCAAGAAACGTATGGCCGTCAATTTCAATTGGTGAAAGATCAATCATCAGGATTCCACACTCCTTTCCCTACTATCACATTATGTAGGAAAAGGAAAAAGCGTGTGTCCCAGGATTAAGACTGGGTCTTTAGTTTCCATTTTAGGATATCGCGCAAAAATTCCGGCAGGAAATATTTCTTATTCTTATGAGGCAGAACTCCTTTGAAAAAATGTCCGAACGTAAACATATCCGGCAGTGCCAGTGTGTAGATTTTTTGCGGCTCCAGCTTTTCTCCATTAATAAAAATCTCACCGGAGTCAAACCTTATTCCGTCATAAACAAATATTCCTAATTCATTGCCTCTAAAACCAAGCCCTGTTATTTGTTTTTGATGGAGGCTCTCGTCCATCGATTCCCGTAATATTTCCGTTAATTCTTGGCCCGTAACCTCGACAACACACGGATTAATCGGGTGTGGGCAGATGTTTAGAAGATCAAATTCTGTCACATCGCCGGATAACGGACCAAGAAGGATGCCGGCATTGAGCATCGCGCATTCGGTATGGCACCATTCTCGTAAAGCTTTGCATAGGAAAAGCGAAAACTCTGTTTCCTTAAACGGATCGCTTAAGAATGGCTTCGTTAGGGTCGTGACTCTTCCATTAAGCAGCTTTTTCCCTTTATCTAGAAAGGCCTCTGCTATCTGAGCCTCATTTAGAGCCACCGGAAGCTCCTTTGTATCATAAAGAATGGCTTGTTTGTCTTGAATGCTATTTTTGCTGTCCAACACAATCGTAACATGGCCTACATAATAACCAAATTTTCCGGCGGCCGCCAAAAGCGTATTGTCTACAAGCTTTCCATTTTCCAAAAAATGATGTGTATGAGCACCCAGAATCACGTCAATCTCAGGAAATTCTGCTGCAATCCGTTCATCATCACGAAGGCCTAGGTGGGAAAGCAGAATAACCATGTCTGATTGTTCCTTTACGGCTGTGATCCATTTTTTAAGTTCGTTTAAAGGCTCGGTCAGATTCCAACCCAATAATTCGTAAAGATGCGTGAAGTTGGCCGTTAAGCCGATAACGCCAAGGCGGATACCCGATTTGGTTCGATAAATTTGATAGGGCTTCACCCAGTCTGGATGCTGGTTATTTTTTTGAAAAAGATTCGCTGCTAGCACATCAAACTTTGAGGCGGCATAAAGCTGCTCCAACCCGTCATGCGGCAGGTTGATTCCTTCGTTATTGCCAATTGTGACCGCTGTATATTGGCATTCGTTTAAGAGTTCAATACTCGCTTTACCCATGGTCGCTTCTGTCAACGGATGCCAGCGGTCAATGAAATCACCAATATCAAATAGGAAAACCTCATCCTGATCTTGGTGCTGCTTCCTTTGTTGCTTTAAAAATTGCTCGATGCGCGGCCAATTTTCCAAGTGGCTGTGGATGTCGTTCGTATGGTATATATGTATTCTTTCCATTTGTATCTACCTACCCTGTTATTCCTTCATAGATTAACCGAATCCCTACGATGACAAGAACCGTTCTTAATATCCAGACAATCGTTTTGCTCTTTAATCTTGTATTTAAAAATACGCCAATGTTCGCCCCAATATAAGCCCCCGGCACAAGTGCCAAAGCATAAAGCCAGTTGACGTTTCCTAATGAGATGTGCGTAATGGAGCTTAAAATTGAGGTTGGTAAAATCATAAACATCGATGTTGCTGTAGCCACATGCGGCGGGAAGAAAAAGATGAGAATCATCGTTGGAACCATCAGTGAGCCGCCGCCAACACCAAAAATACCTGATAAAAACCCGACAACAAACGAAACAATGACTGCAACAACGGGGCTGTAGCCATATTCAAAGGTTTTCCCCCTGTTATCCGTAAAGGTACGGGTAATGCCTCTGTCCTTCCGATATGGTATTGGCTTTAATTTATCTTTTACAAACAGGATAATCGAGACGAGAATAATAAATAGTCCAAAATATAAATTAAAAGCATGAAGGTTCATACTTTCTGTTACCCACGCCCCCAGAATACTCCCCGGGCCGCTGCCGATGAGAAAAATGAGCCCGCTCTTATAATCGACCACTTTATGTTTTGTATAAGCTAAGACTGAGGAAAGACCCGTAAAAATCATCGTAAAAAGCGATGTTCCTACGGCAACCTGCGGAGTTATATGGGCAAACCCGTTTATAGTCGCCAAATAGAGCAAGGCCGGCACAACGATGATTCCGCCGCCAAGGCCTATCAGCGATCCCAATGAACTTGCGCATATACCGATGATAAGAAGGATAATCCATTCCATGGTTTCACTTTCTTTCTATGTATACTCTGGTTGTATTTAAAATAAGTCTAGCTGTCTTGGTGCTAATCCCTCATATTCAATATTTAAAATGTCCATCATCTGCTTGGCATTATCAGCCGCATCTCCGCCGGAATTGTTATTAAAAAGGAGGTATACGTCGTCGCATTCCTTGGTAAGCTTTTGGATGTGTCCGGACCATTCTAGGAGTTCTTGCTCGTTATAGCGGTAAAGGTAGCGGACATCCCGCCAATTCTCGGCGTTTTTCTTTTGCCAGCCATGGACATTGCGGCCGTGGAATCTGACGAGAACCTTATGTTGGTATGTTGATACAAGAACCGTCGGAACGGAACCCTCCCCGGATTGCGGTTCGTCACATATGCTGTGAATCCAGTTTTCCTCTCTCATAAATTTCAGTGTTTGTTTGCGGTATTGCGGCGCAAACCAGGATTGGTGTCTAAATTCAAGTGCGCATGGAATATCCCCCATTTGCTGCTTGCACCATCTTAAGTAATCTACATTTTCCCGTTTGCAATCAAACCATGGCGGAAATTGAAATAAGACCATTGCAAGTTTATTTTTCTCAATATAGGGGTCTAATGATTCTATAAATGCATGAAACATTGCTTGTTTATTTTCAAAAGGTATTTCACCACGGAGATGGCCTGTCATGCCTTGATATGCTTTGACGATAAATTGAAATTGAGGCGGCGTTTCATTGACCCATTTCAAGCCGTTCCTTTGGGGCTGTATCGCATAAAAGGCGGTGTCCACTTCCACGATTGGAAAATGGCCTGCGTATTCCTTTAATTTGTCTCTGGGCATGATTGGACCTGTATACAAACTGTCATGATCGCCCCAGCCTGTTACACCGATGTATATCAATGAGTTCACCTCCGCTTTTTATAATAGCATAACCTTTTTAGTTCGGAATAGGTGGACGACATTTGACGGGCTTTATACGACAGTGGGGTGGGCTTTTACGACAGTTGGCGCACTTTATACGACAGTTAGGCTCCATTCCGACAGTTGGCGCGATTTATATGACAGTTGGACCGGCCTATCCGACAGTTGGAAGGACCTATCCGACAGTAAGCATCCTTTCTGAGAGTATTCCGTCCCTATCCGAGAGTATTTCACCCTTATCCGAGAATATCCCGCCCCCATCCGAGCGTAACCTCATTCCCAATGCAAAAACCCGCCTGCCTATCCCAGCAAGCGGGTTTAATTTTTCAAAAATATTAACCGATTGAGCCTTCCATCTCGAACTTGATCAAGCGGTTCATCTCAACAGCATATTCCATTGGAAGTTCCTTTGTAAAAGGCTCGATGAAGCCCATGACGATCATTTCAGTAGCTTCCTGCTCGGAGATACCACGGCTCATCAAGTAGAATAATTGCTCTTCAGAAACCTTAGAAACCTTTGCTTCGTGCTCAAGTGAGATGTTGTTATTTAACACTTCGTTGTATGGAATCGTATCTGAAGTAGATTGATTATCCATTATCAACGTATCGCATTCGATATTAGAGCGAGCGCCATCTGCTTTACGGCCAAAATGTACCATGCCGCGATAGTTTACACTTCCGCCATGCTTAGAAATCGACTTTGATACGATCGTTGAAGAAGTATTTGGTGCTAAGTGAATCATCTTAGAACCTGTATCCTGCACTTGGCCTTTGCCAGCAATCGCAATGGATAAGGTCATCCCGCGAGCGCCTTCGCCTTTTAAAATAACAGCAGGATATTTCATCGTTAATTTAGAACCGATGTTACCGTCAATCCATTCCATTGTCGCATTTTCTTCGCAGACAGTCCGCTTTGTTACAAGGTTATATACGTTATTTGCCCAGTTTTGAATCGTTGTATAACGGCAGTAGCCGCCTTTTTTAACGATGATTTCTACAACTGCACTGTGAAGGGAGTTAGTTGTATAAACAGGTGCTGTACAGCCTTCAACATAGTGGACATGGGCACCTTCATCAACAATGATTAGCGTTCTTTCAAACTGCCCCATGTTTTCCGAGTTAATCCGGAAATAGGCCTGTAATGGTGTATCCACCTTAATACCAGGCGGTACATAAATGAAAGAGCCGCCGGACCAAACAGCTGAGTTTAGTGCAGAAAACTTGTTATCAGTTGGCGGAATAACTGTTGCCCAGTGTTTGCGGAAAATATCTTCGTTTTCCCTTAACGCAGAATCGGTATCTTTAAAGATGATTCCTAATGCCTCAAGGTCTTCCTTCATGTTATGGTAAACAACCTCGGATTCATATTGCGCAGAAACTCCAGCAAGATATTTTTGCTCGGCTTCTGGAATTCCAAGTTTGTCAAAGGTCGCTTTAATTTCTTCCGGTACTTCATCCCATGACTTTTCTGATTTCTCCGATGGTTTTACATAGTACGTAATTTCATCGAAATTCAATGAGTTTAAGTCACCGCCCCATTGCGGCATTGGTTTACTGTAGAATATTTCAAGTGATTTTAAGCGGAAGTCAAGCATCCACTGAGGTTCACCCTTCATTTTTGAAATCTCTTCAACAATCTCACGTGTTAAACCACGTTTTGATCGGAATATGGAAACGTCTTTATCGGCAAAACCATATTTGTACTCGCCAATCTCCGGCATTTTCTTCGCCATCGCAAGTATTCCTCCTTTTTTTACGAGAGGTGAAAGCTCCAGGCAAGAGGCCGGATACTTTCAGAACCGTTTTAATCTTGATTCTCTTCTTTTAAGCTTTTTTCCATAGCCTTCCACGCCAATGTAGCGCATTTAATTCTGGCTGGAAACTTGGCAACCCCTTGAAGCGCTTCGATATCGCCTAAATCGATATCATCATCCACTTCTTTGCCTTGCATCATATCCGAAAAAATCTTTGACAGCTTTAATGCGTCTTCGATTTTCTTACCTTTAATGGCCTGTGTCATCATCGAAGCAGATGACATGGAAATCGAACAGCCTTCCCCTTCCTGCTTGGCATCAACGACAATGCCGTCCTCCACCTTCAATGTTAATTGAATACGATCACCGCAGGTCGGGTTATTCATATTGATCGTATGGCTTCCATCCTCCAAAATCCCGCGGTTGCGCGGATTTTTGTAATGGTCCATGATTACTCTTCGGTAAAGTGCATCTAAGTTAGAAGACATCGCTGAAATACTCCTTCGTTTTGACAAGCCCTTCTACGAGTTTATCAATATCTTCTTCTGTGTTGTATAGGTAAAAGCTGGCACGAGCTGTTGCCGATGCCTTAAGCCATCTCATCAGCGGCTGGGCGCAGTGATGGCCGGCGCGGACAGCGATTCCTTCCGCATCCAGAACCGTCGCTACATCATGCGGGTGAACATCGCTTAAATTGAAAGTCACTAGACCAGCGCGTTTAGTCGGATCATGCGGTCCATAAATCGTGATGCCTTCAACAGTTGACATTTTTTCAAGCGCATAAGCAGCTAGCTTATGTTCATGCTCGACAATATTGTCTAAACCGACTTCATTCAAAAAGTCAATTGCCGCGCCTAAACCGATGGCACCAGCAATGATTGGCGTTCCACCCTCGAACTTCCACGGCAGCTCTTTCCAGGTTGATTCATATAATTCCACGAAATCAATCATTTCACCGCCGAATTCAACCGGCTCCATTTTTTCAAGCAGATGCTTTTTCCCGTAAAGGACACCAATCCCGGTTGGTCCGCACATCTTATGGCCGGAAAAAGCAAGGAAATCGCAATCTAAATCTTGAACGTCGATATTCATATGCGGAGCACTTTGTGCACCGTCAACTACCATGATGGCGCCATTTTCATGGGCAATCTTGGCGATTTCTTTAACAGGATTGATGACGCCAAGCACGTTGGATACCTGCATCACCGACACAATTTTTGTGTTTGGTGTGATGGTCACGCGAACATCATCTAATGAAATTGTTCCATCCTCTTGGAGCGGAATGTATTTCAACTGGGCACCAGTCCGTTTAGCTATCTGCTGCCATGGGATGATATTGCTGTGGTGCTCCATATAGGTAATGACGATTTCGTCGCCTTCCTTCAGGTTGGCGGCGCCGTAGCTTGCCGCCACAGTGTTAAGGGAGGTCGTCGTTCCTCTTGTAAAAATAACTTCCTGAATGGACTTGGCATTGATAAACTTACGAACCTTTTCCCGTGCTCCTTCGTAAGCATCAGTTGCTCTTGTTCCTAGTGTATGCACACCGCGATGAACATTTGAATTGTACTCGCGGTAGTATCTGTCAAGTGTTTCAATAACTTGGACGGGCTTCTGCGATGTCGCAGAGCTATCCAGATAAACTAATGGCTTACCGTTAACTTCTTGGTCTAAAATAGGAAACAGTTTGCGAATATCCTGGATATTCATTATCTTACTTTCCTTTCAATAACTTCCACTAATTGCTGTTTTACTTTTTCAATTGGAAGCTGATTTACCACCGGTGCAAGGAAGCCATGAATGACTAAACGTTCCGCTTCCTTCTTCGGAATACCGCGGCTCATCAAATAATATAATTGCACTGGGTCAACGCGTCCTACAGAAGCAGCGTGGCCAGCCATAACATCATCTTCGTCGATTAATAAAATTGGATTCGCATCGCCGCGAGCTTTTTCACTAAGCATTAACACGCGTGATGTTTGCTCAGCGTCAGATTTAGAGGCGCCATGTTCAATTTTTCCAATTCCGTTGAAGATAGAAGTAGCGTTATCCTTAACAACGCCATGATTTAAGATATTTCCTATTGTATGTCTGCCAAAGTGAACAACCTTTGTCGTAAAGTTCTGGGTCTGCTCACCACGTCCGACCACAACAGTTTTAGTATCCCCATTAGAGCCGTCACCAAGGAGATTGGTAGTATTTTCAGAAATAGTATTGCCTTCATTCATCATGCCAAGCGCCCACTCGATTCGGGAATCGCGGCCGGTGACACCACGGCGGTTCACATAGGTTGTGATGCCTTTTGCCAAAGTATCAACAGCACCGTATTGCACCTTTGCATTTGTATTGGCAATTACCTCTGTCAGGATATTTGCCAAGGTATTAGACTCTTCCACTGTGGAAATATAGTTTTCCACGTATGTCAAAGAGCTATTATCTTCTGCGACCACAAGAACATGGTTAAACAGGTTTGCTTCCGCATTGTCATGAACGAACACCGCCTGAATAGGTTCCACAATTTCGATGTTCTTCGGAACATACAGGAAGGCTCCGCCATTGACAAATGCTGCATGAAGAGCAGTCAAACGGTGCTCATCAGCATTGATCGCCTGTGTCATATAATATTTTTTCAGTAAATCGCCGTGCTCTCTAGCAGCAGTGAAAATATCGGTAAACACAACACCCTTTGCCTTTAGGTCTTCAGATAAGGAAATAAAGGCTGGCGTTTGATTGCGCTGAATATATAAATTTTGTTTTGCCGCATCCAAATCAACTAATGCTTTAACCTCTTCTGGCAATTCTGCCAAAGATGTATATGGAGCACTTTTAACTGTATGCTGCTCAAACTGCGTAAAATTCCATTTATCTATTTTTGTTTTATCTGGCCGAGGCATCGGCAGTTCGTGGAAATGCTCAAGTGCCTTCAGACGAAGCTCTTCAAACCAAGCAGGCTCGCTCTTTTCTTTTGAAAAAGAGCTCACAAAACCCTTATCAAACGGTAATGTTGTTTCTGTTGTCATTGCTAACCCTCCTAACAAAAGCTTTTAAGCTTCTTGCTCAACTGTTTCATCTTCAATACCAAGCTCTTGCTTGATCCAGTCATATCCTTCTGCTTCTAAGCGCTGTGCAAGCTCTGGCCCGCCGGATTTTACCACACGGCCTTGCATCATTACGTGCACATGGTCAGGAGTGATATAGTTTAACAGACGTTGATAGTGAGTAATAATTAAGCATCCGAAATCCTCACCGCGCATTTCGTTAACACCTTTCGATACTACCTTTAAGGCATCAATATCAAGACCGGAGTCGATTTCGTCGAGAATCGCAATTTTCGGTTCCAACATCATTAATTGCAGGATTTCATTACGTTTTTTCTCACCGCCGGAGAAGCCTTCATTAAGGTAACGCTGCGCCATATCTAGATCCATTTCAAGGTATTCCATTTGCTTATCCATTTTACGAATGAATTTCATTAAAGAAATTTCGTTGCCTTCGCCCAGACGGCTGTTGATAGCTGAACGCAAAAAGTCAGCATTCGTTACACCGTTAATTTCGCTTGGGTATTGCATCGCTAAAAATAGTCCAGCACGAGCGCGTTCATCTACTTCCATTTCTAAAACATCTTGCCCATCAAGCGTAATGCTGCCGCTTGTTACTTCATATTTAGGGTGACCCATGATAGCAGAAGATAATGTAGATTTACCAGTTCCGTTAGGACCCATAATGGCGTGAATTTCGCCGCCTTTTATTTCAAGGTTGACACCCTTTAAAATTTCTTTCCCATCAATTGCTACATGCAGATCTTTGATTGTTAAAGTTGATCCAGCCATATTCATACCTCCGAAAATGTATTGTATCTTTGCAGACAGATTTTTAAGATCTTCCGCATTCATTCTCACTTTATTCTCATTACAATCTTATAACAAATGAAATTTGTTAGCAACTTTTTAATAGTAATAACTAGCATGTATTTTCACTCAGAACATGCTAAATGAGAATAGCAGGAAGTTTTTAAAGTAATTTCAGATAAAGACTTTTTATGTAATACAAGCCCGAATAAAATGATACCTTATTTTTTGCTAAAATGCCATCGGTGGTTATGGCATCTATTTTTTACTGAATAATGGGCTTTCATGTAATGAATACAGAAAAGCCAGTGAATCCTCACTGACTTTTCTGCAATTTCATATTTATTTAATAATTACTCAGTTGCTGCGATAACAGCACCCTTGTATTTATCCTTAATAAAATCTTGAATTTCTTTCGATTGAAGAACCTCTACAAGTGTTTTGATTTCCTTACGGTCTTTGTCCTCCGAACGAACTACTACAAGGTTTGCTGGAACCACGTCACTACCTTCAAAGGCAATACCATATTTTCCAATATCAATGCCGCCTTCTAATGCATAGTTGGTATTAATGGCAACCGCATCACCTTCACCGTTTTCGAAGGAAGATGCTAGTAATTTTGCTTCAATTAATTTAGGGAACTTCAGGTTCTTTGGATTTTCAACGATATCGTCTATTCTTGCGTTTGCACCCACGCCTTCTTTAAGCTTGATTAGTCCAGCCTTTTCAAAAATAGGCAGGATACGGCCGTGGTCACTTAAAGAATCACTCATAATAATGGTTGCACCATTTGGAAGATCTTTTAGACTTTTATACTTTTTTGAGTAAATGCCGATTGGTTCTTTATGAACCCCACCCACACTGACAAAATCAAAATCTTTATTTTCTTTCATCTGCAGATCTAAATACCCAGGTGTTTGGAAATAGTTTGCATCTATTTCTTTATCCTTTAATGCTACGTTTGGCAGAATATAGTCTTGGAAAACTTGAATTTCCAAATCAATACCTTTTTTCTTCAATATTGGTTTTGCTGCTTCAAGTACTTCTGCGTGTGGTACAGCTGTTGCACCAACCACTAATTTTTTGTTCCCATCTTTATCTGCTGAATCATTTTTTGCACCGCCGCAGGCTGCTAAGGCAAATACGGTAAACGCAATGAAAATCAAACCCAGAACTTTTTTCATTCTTTTCTCCTCCTGTTATCGTTTATCTGTTTTCTTTGTGAAATAATCTCCAATAAATTGGATAATAAAAACTAAGATTAAAATAGCAATAGTTGCCACTAACGTAACCATTGGCCTGTTGCGTTGAAAGCCTTCTAGATAGGCAAAATGGCCAAGTCCACCGGCTCCAATGACCCCAGCCATTGCAGTAAAGCCAACAAGTGAAATCGTGGTAACGGTAATCCCGGAAATTAATGCTGGCAAGGATTCAGGTATTAATACCTTAAAAATAATATGTCCATGTGTGGCACCCATTGATTGTGATGCTTCAATTACCCCTTTATCAATCTCCCTAAGGGCGATTTCCACCATACGCGCATAAAACGGAGCTGCTCCAATAATCAGTGCCGGCAGTGCAGCATTGGCACCGAGCATTGTCCCAACGAGAATTTTAGTAAAAGGGATTAATAAAACAATTAAGATAATAAAGGGAATGGATCTAAAAATATTTACAAAGCCGGCAGTAATAATGTTTACTCCGCGATTTTCCCATATGTTTCCTTTACTCGTTAGAAATAGCAGCAGGCCTAGTAACAAGCCCAAAATAAATGTGGCAAGGACCGAGATAGCGGTCATATAGATCGTTTCACGTGTTGCCAGTAACAGCCCATCCCACTTAACTAATTCCATAAAGTCAGCCATTACTGATCACCTCCACGCCCACTTGCTGCGAGTGAATATATTCGATGGCTTTCTGAATTTCATTTGCTTGGCCATCCAAATGAATAAATAATGTTCCATAAGACCCGTTTTGCGTATGTGAAATATTCCCTTGCAGAATATTTACTACGACATCAAAATCACGAATAACACGTGTGATTAAAGGCTGTTCTGTTGCTTCCCCAAGAAACGATAGTTGAATGACCTTTCCATGCGGATAGCGCTCAAGCAAATGCTCTGCTGTCTCTTTTGTTTTTTCCGGTTCGGTTACCTGCTGCACGAAACGCTTCGTGATGGGTTGCTGCGGGTTTTTAAATACATCAAGTACTGGCCCAAGCTCGACTATCCGCCCGCTTTCCATGACCGCTACCCGATGACAGATTTTCCGGATGACATGCATTTCGTGAGTAATCAACACAATCGTTAAGCCAAGTTGTTTATTAATATCCACTAAAAGGTCGAGAATAGAGTCAGTGGTTTGCGGATCGAGCGCTGATGTCGCCTCGTCACATAAAAGCACCTTCGGGTTATTGGCAAGGGCCCGGGCAATCCCGACCCGCTGCTTCTGACCGCCGCTAAGCTGCGAAGGGTAGGCGTCTCCTCTGCCTTCAAGGCCGACTAACTTGATCAACTCTTCAACCCGTTTTTTTCTTTGCTGTGCGCTCACACCAGCAATTTCTAATGGAAACGCGATATTTTCGCTGACCGTTCTTGACCAAAGAAGATTAAAGTGCTGGAAAATCATGCTGATTTCCTGACGGGCTTTTCTGAGCTCTGCACCCTTTATTTTTGAAATCTCCCTGCCAGCCACGTTTACAGTTCCATCCGTAGGCAGCTCGAGACCATTTAACATGCGGATTAAGGTACTTTTTCCGGCCCCGCTATATCCAATCACACCAAAGATTTCTCCTTCTTTAATATCAAGGTTAACTTCATCAACTGCTTTTAGTTGCCCCTGCTTGGTAGAAAAAATCTTTCGTACATTTTTAATTGAAATCATTGAATCACCTACTTCTTATCCTTATTTTAGGATTTGATAATTTTCACGAAAGGATTCTATTTTAGTAAAATAAATAGCCTCTCTGCGCAGGCAGAAAGGCATCATCATTAAATGAATCCTTTCTCCCATCTCTCAAAGCCGTAAGCTTTGTGTGAATTGGCACCATTTCAATAAATTGACGGTTGCCGGGCTTCATAGGGCACATCCCTCCACCTCTCTTGATAAGAGCAAAAGCTATCCTATATTTAATTATTCATTCATTAATACTATTATTATGAAAGTAATAGTATCACGGTTAGAAAGTAGTGTCAACGACGAAATTCTACATTTTCAAAAAACTTTTTTGGAAAAATTCAGGCATTTGTTTTTAAAGATGTTAGGCCAGTTGCAGCTTCGATTGCGTCCTCTAAATCTTCCACTAAGTCCTCAACATTTTCAATTCCAATGGAAAGACGGATTAAATCCTCGGAAACGCCCGCCGCCTTTAAACCTTCCGCATCCAGCTGCTGGTGTGTGGTGCTTGCTGGGTGGATAATTAAGCTCTTGGCATCCCCGACATTAGCCACGTGTGCCCATAAGGTGATCGCATCGATTAATTTCGCACCGGCTTCCCTGCCGCCTTTAATGCCAAATACCACCATAGAACCAGCACCCTTAGGCAAATATTTTTGCGCCAATTCATAGTCAGGATGTGATGGATGCCCCGGATAAGAAACCCATTCAACCGCAGAATGATTTTGCAAGTATTCCACTACCTTTTGGGTGTTGGCCACATGCTCTTTCATCCGTACATGAAGCGTTTCTAAACCAAGAACAAACTGGAATGAGCTTTGCGGACTTAAAGCCGGCCCCATGTCGCGGAGAAGCTGTACGCGTGCTTTAATAATATAAGCTACCGGTCCAAGTGCCTCAGCATAGACCAGGTCATGGTAACTGGCATCTGGCGTTGTAAAACCAGGGAATTTTGGCGAATTCCAATCAAACTTGCCGCCGTCGACAATTATGCCCCCTGTAGTTGTTCCATTTCCTAACAGCCACTTGGTGGCGGAGTGAACGACGATATCAGCGCCATGCTCAATTGGACGGCACAAGTATGGTGTCGCAAAGGTGTTGTCCACGATAAGAGGAACCCCTGCTTCGTGTGCAATATTGGCTACCTTTTCAATATCAAGGATTCTTAAGCTCGGATTGCCGATTGTTTCAGCAAAAACGGCTTTTGTTTTTTCCGAAATGGCCGCACGGAAGTTTTCCGGATTCTCTGGATCTACAAACTTTACATTAATCCCGTATTTTGGGAGGGTCACTGCAAATAGATTATAGGTTCCGCCGTATAGGTTGGATGCAGCAACAATTTCATCGCCTGCTTCGGCAATGTTTAAGATGGCCAGTGTGATAGCTGCCATGCCGCTTGCCACTGCCAGTGCACCAACGCCGCCTTCTAGGAGCGATACTCTTTCTTCAAAAACAGTTGTGGTGGGATTGTGAATCCGCGTATATATGTACCCAGGCTCTGCTAAGGCGAAAAGGTTGGCGGCATGCTCTGTGCTTTTGAATTGGTAGGCGTTATTTTGATAGATAGGTAGCGCCCGTGCTCCTGTTACAGGGTCTGGTGTGAGGCCACCGTGAACACTTAATGTTTCAAACCTTAACTTCTTTTGTTTTTCTGACATAGTTCTTATTCCCTCCCAATATAAAAATAAAACCCATGCTTCCTATAAGAAGATGGGGGTTCTCCGCTCTTCTTATCTTTCAGAGCCTGTTTGCTCTGCTGGATTTAGCACCGTGTGGTCTACCGGTTGCCGGGCTTCAACGGGCCAGTCCCTCCGCCGCTCTTGATAAGAATGTTTATTTAGTTCGTTGATCGTTGCTTGAATATTCTAAAAAAATAATACCTGAAGTTTAATTCCGAGTCAATACCTTTGATTAAATTATTTCGGCAAGATTTGTCTGAGCTTTAGTTAAATAAAATAGTGATTCCAGTAATAATACGGTCCTTAGTGCGCCTTTTACGTTCAGGACTCCATTCCGTTGCAGTACCCTTAATCTTTCTTTCCCTTCAAGAAGTTGCTTTAGTTCTTGTAGGCCGCCGTGGATTTGGCAATTCGCCTGATCCTGTTGTGAGTCATAGAGGGCGAATATTTCCCCGTTTTTAATAACCAGTTGAACCGATTGCTGTTCGGTGGTACTTAGGCTAATCCTAAGTTCTGCGTGCTGTATTAGCGGAAGAATATGTCCTTGGTCATTAAATGTTTTTAAAAAGCTATTAACCTCTTCTATCATTTTAATCACTCCGAAATCCTCGTCTATACCAATTACTATTCAGCAGTGATTTATTTATTCCTTTATGATTTGCTCGACATTTATCTTCGGACGGATGGGGAAATATTAACATTTCCCGAGAAATATGTCGGACTATGCTGGATGCTGGTAATGTTAACAAAATATTCATACATTCTAATTTGCGTTTAAGTTGGAGTAAAATTGGATATGGGTATTTTAATTATTTGAGAGGATGTGGACTATGCCTACACCAAAAAAATCGCGCCGAGTAACAAAGGAGTTGCTTATGTTACGGGCATTAAACCCGCGTATGGCACTTACTGATACAGACAGGAAAAAGTATTATGCTCTTGAAAAAGGCTATCAAGGAGAAGTGATGTTTGATGCTTTAACCGAAAGATTGAAGAATAACTGCATCGTTTTAAATGGCTTGCTTTTTAAATTGAAAGAAAAGCACTTTCAAATCGACACTATTATTATTTTTCAAAAAACGATTTACCTGATTGATGTAAAAAATTTTGAAGGAGACTATATTTATAAGTCTGACCCCGACCGTTTTTGTAAAAATGATACCGAAATTGACGACCCTATCCTTCAATTGTTTCGAAGCGAGTCAAAACTGCGGCAGCTTCTCGATGAGTACAGATTTAATTTGCTGGTTGAATCCTACGTGGTTCATATCAACCCCACGTTCACCTTATACAAGGCTCCTCAAAACAATCATGTTATTCTCCCAACACAAATCAATCGCTTCATAAGAAAACTAGAAAATATCCCATCAAACCTGAATGGTGGCCATGAGAGGTTGGCAGACCTATTAATTTCTTTGGATCAAGGTGATTATCCTAATGCTCCAAAGCCGACTTATTGTTATGAGCAGCTAAGAAAAGGTACTTGTTGTTCGAAGTGCAACTCATTTTCGGTTTCGGTTGAAGAGAGAAAAATCGTTTGTAATACGTGTGGGTGCGAGGAAAGACTGGAGTCGGTAGTGCTGCGCAGTGTTGGGGAGTTAGTGTTGCTTTTTCCGGAGTTTAAGATTACGACTACTTTGGTGTTTGAGTGGTGCGGGGGTGTTTTTTCTAAGAAAATGATTCGAAGGGTTCTTAAGGCAAACTACACACTAGTAGGACATGGGCAATGGTCGTTTTTTGAGTAAATAATTACCTTTTTGAGTATCGGGGGATAATAGATTTACGGCCAGGGCAGCCATTCCTTTCATTGGTTACCTTTACTCTTGGATTTACAGCGGTTCGGGCGCCCATATCCCCTATTGGTTACCCTTCCTCTTGGTTTTACAGCGGCTTGGCACCCATATCCCCTATTGGTTACCCTTCCTCTTGGTTTTGTGGCGGACAAGGCACCCATTCCTATTATTGGTTACCCTTCCTCTTGGTTTTATAGCGGTTTGGGCACCCATATCCCTTATAGGTTACCCTTTCTCTTGATTTTAAGGCGGACCGGGCACCCATTCCTTTTATTGGTTACCCTTCCTCTTGGTTTTACAGCGGTTTGGGCACCCATATCCCTTATTGGTTACCCTTCCTCTTGTATTTACAGCGGTTTGGGCATCCATATCCCTTATTGGTTACCCTTCCTCTTGGTTTTACGGTGGTTTGGGCACCCATATTCCTTATTGGTTACCGTTCCTCTTGTTTTTGTAGCGGACCGGGCACCCATATCCTTTTATTGGTTACCCTTCCTCTTGTATTTACAGAGGTTTGGGCACCCATTCCCTTTATTGGTTACCCTTCATCCCGGTTATCCGGCCGTTCAGGCATCCATTCCCTTTATTGGTTACCTTTCCTCTCGGTTTTTCAGCTGGCCGGGCTCTATGACTCTTTAATGCTTATCTCTTTCCTCAAATCGAGTAGAGGGAAAATAGGTTGACTATTTTCGCCCCTCTCACAACACCGTACGTACGGTTCGCGTATACGGCGTTTCAATTTATATTACAGTGTGTACTTTTAGGTAACGTTCTAGAGCAGAGGGTACTCCCCTCTGCTTTAGTCTTTTGTTTGAGATTGCTCTTTGGACAACTTTTGATAACCCGATATACCGGTATCCTTTCCGGCAGAACGTTAATCCTTTCGCTTCTTCTTCGGGTATTCCTAGTTGAATTAGCGACTTGATTTGTTTTGCCGATACTTTCCATTGTTTCCAGATGATTACTCTTATTCTTGAGCGTAGTTTCTTATCAATTCGACTTGTTAATTTTTTCATATTTGCGATTCTAAAGTAATTTACCCACCCGAACATGACTTGTTTCAGTTTCAATATTCGGTAGTCTAGCGGAACACTCCAGTTTCGCTTTGTCAGTTGTCGAAGCTTCCTTTGAAATTTCTGTACTGAAGTTGGGTGAGGTTTCGCTTGGTATCTCTTGTTTGTGAAATCGTAGTAATACCCAAATCCTAAGAATTTCAATTCTTTTGGGCGAGAGATTTTACTCTTTTCGACATTGACTATCAACCCTAATTTTTCTTCTATAAATTTCACGATTGATTTCATCACTCTGTTCGCTGCTTTTTCACTCTTCATAAAGATGAGGGCATCATCCGCATATCTCACGAATCGTAGTCCTCTACTTTCTAATTCCTTATCGAATTCATTTAACATAATATTACTTAAGAGCGGACTGAGGTTGCCTCCTTGCGGAGTCCCAATTGGTGTTTCTTCATATTTCCCATTCACCATAACCCCACTGACAAGGTATTTTCTTATTAGTGATATGACGTCTCTATCATTTATTGTGTTAGATATGATTCGCATAAGTTTATCGTGGTGGACTGTATCGAAGAATCTTTCAAGGTCAATGTCTACTACCCAATCGTGTCCATCATTCAGAATTTCCAAGCTTTTTATAATCGCCATTTCACAACTTCTTTTTGGTCTAAAGCCGTAACTGAATTCACTGAACTGCTCTTCAAATATCGGACTGAGAACTTGATGAATGGCTTGCTGAACTACTCTATCCACTACTGTTGGTATTCCCAATTTGCGCATCTTTCCATTTTCTTTTGGGATTTCCACTCTTAAGGCAGCTTGTGGTTGGTATTTTCTTGTTCTGATACGCTGACGCAGCTCATCCTTATTCTCTTTCAGATATTGCTTTAATTCATCGACCGTTACTCCATCGACCCCACTTGCACCTTTATTTTTATAGACACGTAAGTAGGCTTCATTCATATTTTTATTACTTAGAATCTGTTCTAAAAGTTCCACACTCGTTTCTCCTTCCCTCTCACGTAGTAAGTGATAGCTCCCTTTTGGTTATCCTTTGAGATACGCTCATACTTTCGCCATTAACACATTCGGAGTACGTCACTCACGCATTCGTGGTGTTGAAACACTATAAATTGTTCAGCCCTTCATGAATTTTCATTCATTACTATGGCTTCTGCTGACTTCTTGCGGCTAACCTTTTTCGACTGTATTTCTGTACATCCGCAAGACCTCCCAGGGTAAGACAACTATCTTTCCTCTTTTACTCGCCTGATTTACTCTATAAAGTTACGCACATCTTTTGGACTTTGACTTGATATGGAGCCTTATCCTTTTATAAAGCCTTGGTATCAGATTTCTGTTCGTCGAGCCAAGATTTTATTCCACGCTTCCTCCAGCCCCTACCTCACGGTAAGCGCCTTGCGTTTCCTTAGTGGTTGGTCGATGTGTACCCCCACAGTGGACTTTCACCACCTAGATAGTTGTCATGCCTGGCACACATAAAAAAACAGACGCCCCACCCGGCGTCTGCTCATCCTCTCAAATACCCTTTTATCTTCTCTAACAAGTACGGAACCGAATGAAATGCGTAAAGCGTCTCTGCCATACGCCCGCCTTCAACAAACAACAGGCACGGCACACTCTCAATCGCAAAAGACTCAGCCAGATCAGGGTAGTAATTTAGGTTCATTTTTCCAACACTAAAATCCCCTAGGGCAGCCTCCACAACCATAAGCATTTTTCCGGCCACCTGGCAGGTCCCGCACATGGGTGTATAAAAGTAAACTACACCGCGCTCGCCGCTCTCCCAAAACGCGGAAAATTCATTTCGATTCCATTCTAACATCTGTAACTTCAGCCCATCTCTAAAAACTCTTTATGCACATCAATGTTTGCCCCCAGCAAAACCGTTGCTAAGTGGTGCTCTGGGGCGGTTGCCACTTCGCGGTACATTCGGTCTATATATAAATGCTCTGCATTTGGAAATTCTCTTTTAAAAAGCTTGCGCAGCTTTTCGCCTGCTGCATCGGCGTCGACAAGAATGTAGACATCTTTGTCCTCAAGAATATCAATCCATTCATCCAACTTTGTGTGACTAATGGTTCCGTTTGTACAAATTATTTCGACGGGCTCTTTTAAAATATTCTTGACTTTGTTTTTGTCCGATTTTCCTTCCACAATAAGAACTTTGTCAACATACGAATCATTCATCATCCATCACCTGATATGAAGTGGTTTACTGTTAACATATTCCGGAATTCCTAATACGTGTACACATCTTTGTATGTCAACTATACCATCATTGTTATTTTTAAAATAGGAATTTGCTTATAAGATGATGAAATTCTTTTATTTCTCAGCACCATCCGCCATCATCACAGTCTGTATACTTAGCATCCCTGCCCTCTGTTGTGGAGACATGCTGATATATCTTTTGGCCTTCGGCTTCAAAATGGTGTTCGAGCTTCATTTGAATATTATCTGGAAGTTTACAAATGCCGATTGACTGATTTTCCAAAAATAGCTCTAATTCTCCATTTTTGAGCTTGCCCACGACCCTGTCTGTTACGTCTATCTTATGGTGATTCAATGCCATTTTTTCCACCTGCCATATAATTTTATTTATAGTTTCCCCATTAACGCAGAAGAAAAAGTGGTAATAAAAAGAAAAAGCACCCGCAATAGGCGCTTTTTCGCTCAAAAAATTAATCTGCTTTAATCATTTCCTCGTATTGCTCAGCAGTCATCAGATCATCCAGCTCGCTGCTGTTTGAGACTTCAACCACAATCATCCATGCCTTTTCATAAGGAGATTCGTTCACATATTCAGGGTTATCATTCAAATCTTCGTTAATTTCGACAACCTTGCCGCTAATAGGGGAGTAAAGTTCGGAAACCGTCTTAACAGACTCGACGCTGCCGAATGGTTCGCCGGAATTGATCTCATCGCCGACTTCAGGAAGTTCAACGAAAACGATGTCTCCTAATTCATGCTGTGCAAAGTCGGTGATTCCTACACGCACGCGGCTACCTTCCGTTTTTACCCATTCATGCTCTTCAGTATAACGCAATTCTTTTGGTGTGCTCATTGTCTAAATCCCTCCATAATTTTTCTAAAAATATCTATCATCGAAATATATCGATTGCCCTTTTAATGACGGACTATTTCGTCCATACTTTCTCAAACTCATCTTCTTTAAAGCCGACAGTGACATGTTCACCGTCTGTTAAAATCGGCCGTTTCAGCAACATGCCGTCAGACGCAAGCAAGTCTAACAGTTCATCTTCGGAAGCGGTCTTTAATTTGTCTTTAACGCCTAATTCACGATATTTCATTCCGCTAGTGTTAAAAAACTTCTTTAATTCCAAGCCGCTTTTTTGATAAAAATCTCGAATTTCCTCATGGGATGGAGGATTTTCCACGATATGTACAGGCTCATAATTAACTTCATGTTGGTCAAGCCACTTTTTTGCGTTTCGACATGTTCCGCACTTCGGATACCAGTAAAAAGTCAAAGACATCCTTTTCACCGCCTTTTACTAAAATTCAGTCATAATTGAATATTACCATAACTATTTTCAAAAGAAAAAATATCCATCCAACAAATTCGACTAATTTCGTGAAAATCCTGCCAAGTTTCGAAAATATTCAAAAATAAAAGGCCCCCACAAGAATGAACAAAGGGAGCCCTGTAAAAGGTATTAAACTAGATAACGTTCAGCTTCGACGATGACATCAGCAGCTTCGCGTTTTTTTGCAATTACGTTGATTGGAGTGTGGCGAGTCAGCTTTCTTAGTGTGGAAAGCATCATGCGCAGCATGTCGCCTTGTTCAACAGCCACAAGTGTTTCTTTCGCAACAGCTTCGATGCGGTTGAACGCTTCTTGGCAGAAGATTTGAGTGTAAAGAAGCTTCTGCTGGTTCTTTTCTGCGCCGTCTTTGGCAATTGCTTTTTCAGTACGCAACACAACAGATTCCATTGAATATACGTCTGAAATGATATCAGCGATATTTGCAAGGATTTCCTGCTCTTTTTCAAGGGCCTTGCCAAATTTTTGAGCTGATAAACCAGCGGCAACTAGCGCAAGTTTCTTAGCTTGCTTTACTAGATATTTTTCCTGTGCTAATGGCTCATCGCCTGGCTCTTCAGGCATTAACATCATTAATTCTTCTTGAAGGGCCATTGCTTTTTGGAATAATGGAAGCTCGCCTTTAATCGCTTTTTTCACAAGAGTACCTGGAACAAGAAGACGGTTGATTTCGTTTGTTCCTTCGAAAATACGCTGGATACGGGCGTCACGGTATGCTCTTTCAATTGGATACTCCTGCATGAAGCCGTAACCGCCATGGATTTGAACGCCTTCGTCAACCACATGGGCAAGTACTTCACTGCCGAAGAATTTGTTTAATGAACACTCTATTGCATATTCAGCGATAGAATCCGCAAGTTTCTTAATATCTTTAGTTTCTTCATCGGAAAGCTTGCCTTGGTTTTCTTCATATAGGCCGATTGTGCGCCATACGGAGCTTTCAGCCGCATAAATTTCAGAAGCCAATGTTCCGAATTTTTCTTTTGTTAAATTAAATTGAGAAATTGGTGTTTTGAATTGCTGACGGCCGTTTGCATATTTTACAGTCATTTCAAATGCTTTCTTGGAACCGCCCACAGCACCGATTGCAAGCTTGTAACGACCGATATTTAAGATGTTGAACGCGATAACGTGGCCTTTGCCGATTTCACCTAATAGGTTTTCAACTGGAACTGGGACATCTTCTAAAATAAGGGTCCGAGTGGATGAGCTCTTGATACCCATTTTCTTTTCTTCAGCGCCGGTAGAAACGCCAGGGAAGCTACGGTCTACGATAAATGCTGAGAACTTTTCACCGTCAATTTTAGCGTATACAACAAATACATCTGCGAAGCCGGCGTTCGTAATCCATTGCTTTTCGCCGTTTAGAATATAGTGAGTGCCTTCTGCATTTAATTTGGCAGTAGTTCTTGCGCCTAGAGCGTCTGAACCTGAACCTGGCTCAGTTAATGCGTAAGCAGCTAGTTTTTCACCAGATGCAAGGGCTGGTAAATAGCGATTCTTTTGGTCTTCGTTACCGAATAAAACGATTGGCAGTGAGCCGATACCTACGTGTGCACCGTGGGAAAGAGCGAAACCGCCTCCGCCGGCCATTTTTTCAGTAATTAGAGATGAAGTGATTTTGTCCAAGCCTAAACCTTCGTACTCTTCAGGTACGTCAGCAGCTAAAAGACCCAGTTCGCCGGCTTCCTTTAAAAGCTTGACTGTGATATCAAATTCATGGTTTTCAAGACGCTCAAGAACAGGATGAACTTCTTTTTCCACAAAGTCTTCAGCTGTCTTGGCTATCATTAAATGTTCTTCAGTAAAATCTTCCGGGGTAAAGATTTGATCATAAGTAAGATCTTCAATTAAAAAGGCTCCGCCTTTAACGATTTTTTTAGTTTCAGTCATCGAAAATTCCTCCTAATTTAAATTGGTAGGGTGGGGGCGACTCGCTCGAGGGCAGGGCCGCCAAAAAAATTTAAAGTAATTCAAATACGCCTGCAGCACCCATTCCGCCGCCGATACACATGGTAACGACACCGAATTGTTCCTGTCTGCGTCTTAGTTCATTGATTAGCGTTAAGGTTAATTTTGCACCTGTACAGCCAAGCGGGTGACCTAATGCAATCGCACCGCCGTTTACATTCACTTTCTCTTCATCAAGGCCAAGCTCACGGATAACCTGAATGGACTGGGAAGCAAATGCTTCGTTTAATTCAAACAGGTTGATATCGGAGACTTCAAGGCCAGCAAGCTTAAGAGCCTTTGGAACGGCAACAACCGGACCGACACCCATGATTTCCGGCGGAACGCCGCCGACAGCGAAGGAGCGGAATCTTGCCAATGGCTTAAGGCCAAGCGCTTCTGCTTTTTCACGATCCATAATCATTACTGCAGCCGCACCATCACTTGTTTGTGATGCGTTACCAGCAGTTACTGAACCTGTTACCGAGAATGCAGGACGAAGCTTTGCCAATGTTTCAAGATTTGTTTCCGGACGAACACCTTCGTCTTGAGAAAACTTGATTGTTTTTTCAACCAGTTTATTGTCTTTGCCGACAGAGCGGAAAGTAACATCAACTGGAACGATTTCATCAACAAATTTGCCTTCCTGGATGGCTTTGAAAGCGCGTTGATGGCTTCTTACTGCAAAAGCGTCCTGCTCTTCACGGGTAATGCCGTATTTTTTCGCTACCTCTTCAGCTGTATGACCCATTCCCATGTAATATTCCGGTGCGCTTTCGACTAGTTTTGCGTTTGGCCGGATCACGTGTCCGCCCATTGGCAGCAAGCTCATTGACTCTACTCCGCCAGCGATGGCTGTGTCGATGTGCCCAAGCATAATGGATTGTGCCGCATACGCAACGGCCTGCAAACCGGATGAACAGAAACGATTGACAGTGATGGCTGGAACCGTGTGCGGAAGTCCTGCCAATGCCCCAATATTTCGTGCCACGTTCATGCCCTGCTCTGCCTCAGGCGTCGCGCAGCCAATCACTAAATCATCGATATTACCGTCATAATTTCCGGCACGCTTTAATGTTTCTTTTACGACTAATGCCCCCAAATCATCAGGACGAACTTGGGCAAGCGTTCCTTTTTTCGATTTGCCGACCGGTGTTCTTGCGCCGGCAACGATTACCGCTTCTCTCATGCAAGTTCCCTCTCTTTCTTCCATTCTTGGAATATACGAATCTATATGTCTGCCAAGGGCGAGGGCCCCTGGCTGTCTCATAATTTTTAATGCTTAGAGCTCGTTTTCTAGTTTCTTAACGGCTTCCCTTTCACAAGCATGTGCTGCATGCGCTGCTGTGTTTTCGGTTCTTTGATTAAGCTTAAGAAAGCTTCTCTTTCAAGGTCTAATAGATATTCCTCGTCGACCTCAGTACCATATGGTACTTTACCGCCGGCAATAACGTAGGCTATTTTCTTCGCAATTTTTAGATCATGCTCGGAAATATAGCCAGATAGCTTCATCGCTTCTGCGCCAAGTAAAAGCGTGGCATAACCAGTTTCACCAACAACTGGAACCTTTTTCTTCACGCGTGCTTTGTAGCCTTTCTCATGCAGTGCAAGAACAGCCTGCTTCGCATCGTATAAGAGATGGTCGCCGTTGACGCTGATGCCGTCGGCTTTGCTTAAGAAGTTATTTTCGCGTGCTTCTTCACCTGAAGTGGAAACCTTCGCAGTGGCAATTGCTTCAAAAACTTTATTGGCAACCTGCTGCAGGTCAAATTGTACGCCGTTTGGAATGTTTTCCAAGTGCTTAATGTAAAGTTCTTTGTTTCCGCCTCCGCCAGGCAGTAGACCGACACCGACTTCAACAAGACCCATATACGTTTCAGCAGAAGCTTGAATATGTGCAGATGGCAAGCAAACCTCAGCACCGCCGCCAAGTGTCATGCCAAATGGCGCTGCGACAACCGGTTTGGCGCTGTATTTTACTTTTAATAATGCTTTGTGAAGCTGACGAACTACCATGTCGAGTTCCCAATAGTTGTCATCCTGGGCTTCCATCAGCATCATCGCCAGGTTTGCACCTACACAGAAGTTCTTGCCTTGGTTACCGATGACAAGGCCCTTGTAGTTTTTCTCCACTTCATCAATAGCAAAGTTGATCATTTGGATTGAGTCCATACCGAGTGCATTGTTTGGTGAATGGAACTCTAAGAGTGCTACACCATCACCGATATCGATTAAGCTTGCACCGCTGTTTTTCTTAATAACGCCTTTTTGCTTCTTAATTTTCTTAAGGTCAATCACCTTTGGATTGAACTCAACAAGCTTGTATTCACCTTTATCGTAGTAGTAAAGCTCGTTGTTTTCTTCTTTATAGAAGGTGGTGAAGCCTTTTTCAAGCATTTCGGTTACCCATGCAGGGATTTCCATGCCTTGTTCCTTCATCTTCGCTACTGATTTTTCAACACCGATTGCATCCCATGCTTCGAACGGTCCGTGCTCCCAGCCAAAGCCCCATTTCATGGCCCGGTCGATGGACACGATATCATCTGCAATTTCTCCTAAAAGCTTAGCCGAATAAACTAAGTTTTGAGAGTTGGTATTCCACAAGAATTGTCCTGCACGGTCATTTGCATAAACAAGCGCTTTCAATTTGTTGCCAGTGCCTTTTTCCTGTTTCGCCAACTCCATGGAAGGAGTGGACAGTTTTTTGCGCGGTCCGTATTCAAGTGTATGTGGATCCAATTCAAGAATTTCTTTACCCTGTTTCTTGAAGAAACCTTGCCCAGACTTGCTTCCTAACCAGCCGTTTTCAATCATTTGCTTAAGGAAAGCAGGTACTTCAAAAACTTCCTTCTCATGGCCTTCGACTTTTTCGTACACGTTTCCAGCAACGTGATAGAAAGTATCTAGTCCAACTACATCAAGAGTTCGGAAGGTAGCACTTTTTGCACGACCAATTAGTGGACCCGTGAGGGAATCAACTTCACCGACACTGTACCCGCCCTTTAACATTTCGCGGACAGTTACGAGCAGGCCGTAAGTTCCGATGCGGTTGGCGATAAAGTTTGGTGTATCCTTCGCTACTACAACACCTTTACCTAATACATCCTCGCCAAATGTTTTCATGAATAAAAGCACTTCTGCATCAGTATATTGTGTAGGGATAATCTCTAATAATTTCAGGTAGCGCGGTGGGTTGAAAAAGTGTGTTCCAAGGAAGTGCTTTTGGAAATCCTCTGAACGGCCTTCCACCATCGCTTCAACAGAAATACCGGAAGTATTAGAACTAATGATGCTGCCTGGTTTGCGATATTGGTCAACTTTTTCAAAAACTTGCTTCTTAACATTGAGGTTTTCAACGACTACTTCGATCACCCAGTCTACATCTTTTAGTTTCTCTAAGTCATCCTCAAGGTTACCTGCTTCGATTAGCGCGATATTCTTTTTAGCTGAAAGTGGTGCTGGCTTTTGCTTAAGTAATTTTTGAATGTTTGTGGCTGCGATGCGGTTACGTACCTGTTTATCTTCTAATGTAAGTCCTTTGGCTGTTTCTTCTTTTGTCAATTCACGTGGCACGATATCCAATAATAGTGTTGGAATGCCGATATTTGCTAGATGTGCCGCAATACCTGATCCCATCACTCCGGATCCTAAAACGGCTGCTTTTTTGATTAATTGGTTCAACATTGTCTCCCCCTTCAAACTTTGAATGAATCTTCATTCATTTTTTGGGTAAAAAAAATTTCAAACACCTGAATGAGTTTTACTACTAATTACTATAAGATATTTCAAAAAATTGTGCAATCGGTAAACGTGGAAAATTGAAATTTTTTTGAATAATGATTCTTCTTCTCACTACGATATATATTTTGGGGGCTGGGCAACCTATGTTTTGAGGTGATAAACGATGGCGAAAATGAAAAAAAATCCGTCTAAGGCAGGCGTCAGCGCAGCGAGTGTGCAAGGAAATGCCGGACCGGGCCGCGAAGCAAGCGGAGTGGACAAGCAAAACAGCCAGAATAGTCAATTTAAACGATAATTTATAAAAGAAGGTGCTCCTGAATTAAACTTGGAGCACCTTCTTTGATAAAATTCGCATTAAAAATGCTCTTTTGGAATTTCTATTGGCGAATTTTTGAGTGCTATTGGCGAATTTAAGCGTTCTATTGGCGAATCACAGACTTCTATTGGCGAATTGCAAAATTACTTTTGATTCGATTTCCGATGCTGCTCATTTAAGACTTTAATATCGTTAATAATTTCCTTCATCTCCGCGCGCGCTTCCGGATAAAGCGCACTCCAATGGCCAATTAGTGCGGGCATTGACTTGGCAATATGGGAGTACAACGCCCATGCCTTTACTTTTTCCTTTGTTGCTTCATCTGTTTGGCCAACCAACAGCTCACTGTATTTTTCAAGCAAGGCCTCGAATTGCTGAGCAAAATCCTTCTCCATCCTGACACCTCCCATTCTTGGCATTTAGATTGCACGGACAGGTTTTGCAGCGTTTGCTGCTCCCTTCCAGCTGATATGTAAAGCAGCACGTTTTTCTGATCCGCACCTCTTCTGACCATTCTTCCAGATAACTTTTTTCAGCGTAATATTTTTGCAAAGGGTTCTGTTTATAGCGTCCAAACAAAGAACCATTTGCTTCAAAGATTAGAAATGTAAAATCTTCTAAAGCATTCTCATGTTCTGTTAACTCGGATTCGTACACCCAAAATACATACACTGCGATATTTTCCCATAAAATGAATCGCGAAATACCAAATGTCTTTTCAAAGAAAGCTATAATCGGGTAAATATTTTTCGCAAAAAGATCCCTAATTACACGTTTGCGCCATTCGGAACGCGCTACGGCACCATTCCACTCTTGGACTGTTATATCCTTGAAAGAAAAAGACGGTAGCCAATTACCCTCCCCGGAGGCGGATTCCATTGTCACACCATCCAAAGAAACATTGATTTTCTTACTCCACGCTGTCATTGCATAAAGCGCAATAACCGCCAGAAATGCATACCGTTTGATAAAAATGGAGGCCGCTACTTTTTCCGAGGAGGCGCCGATTCTACTCGATAAATTCGCCATAAATTTTTTCAAAAAGGCTTCATCCAAAACATTAGAAGCCTCAAAAAATCTGTCAAGCTCTGCGTTGAACCTGTATTTACTTAATTCAGTGGTTTCCTTCTCCGTAAGTAGTTTATCCATTGACAGCGGCCGCCTTATCTAGAATACATCTTCCCTTGCCATAAGGAATGCAAAGCGGCGTCCCGAACAACGGGTCCATTGTTACTTCGCAGTCCATATCAAATACGTTTTTCACCAGGCTGCAGTTGATCACATGCTCCGGCTTTCCCTGGGCGCAGACATTTTGATTCTTGATGGCGACAATATTATGGGCATAACGGCAGGCAAGATTTAGATCGTGTAGCACCATGACCACCGTCCGTTTTTTCTGTTCATTTAATTCAAAAAGCAAATCAAGAATCTCGATTTGGTGGGTCATATCCAAATACGTTGTCGGCTCATCTAGTAAAATAATTTCCGTATCCTGAGCCAGAGTCATGGCAATCCAAGCCCGCTGTCTTTGGCCGCCGGAAAGGGAATCCACAGGTCTGTCCTTTAAATCCTCTAGCCGTGTTGCTTTAAGAGCATCGTTTACCTTTTTCTCATCCTCTTTCGACCACTGCCGAAGCCAAGTTTGGTGTGGATATCGTCCCTGTTTAACAAGCTGCAGGACAGTTAAGCCTTCAGGTGCAGTCGGTGACTGTGGCAAAATGGCCATTTTTTTTGCAATCTCCTTTGTCGATAATTTGGAGATTGCTTTACCATCAAGAAGAACAGAGCCGCTTTTCGGCTTTAGAAGACGGGCAATTGAACGAAGCAGAGTTGATTTTCCGCATCCATTTGCACCTATAAAGACAGTAATTTCACCCTTTGGAATTTTTAAATCTAATTCCTTTATGATGAGAGTTTCCCCGTAGGATATGGACAACTCCTTTGTTTCAATCGAAATCGTCATATAAAGCCAACTCCTTCAGCAAGATTTAAATATTTCTAGTTTTAAAAAGTAAGTAAATAAAGTAAGGGGCACCGATTCCTGCTGTAAATACTCCAGCCGGCACCTCCAACGGTGAAAACATCGTCCGGCCAATAAGGTCTGCAAGCATCACAAGGATTCCGCCAAGCAAAGCCGAAACCGGCAGCAACGCACCAAAGGACGACCCGACAAGTCTGCGAGCCATATGCGGTGCCATTAATCCGACAAAGCCAATGCCGCCGGCAAATGCCACGGAACCTCCGATTAGTGCCGTGCTTATCATTAATAATAGAAAGCGATGTTTCTGAACCTTTTCACCCAAGCCAGTCGCTATGTCATCGCCAAGCTCTTGGATATTTAGCGTCCGCGCTGCCACAAAGGCAAGAATCAAAAAAATCACAGCCCACGGGGCAAGAATGGCGACGTTTTTCCAATTGGAGCCATAGACGGTTCCGGTAATCCAAATATTTGCCTGACTCGCCTGATAAATGGGACCCATCACCATCAAGAGGGTTGTTAATGCCTGCATAAGGGTGGAAATTCCGATTCCTATTAACACAAGCCTAATCGATGAAACTCCATTTTTCCAAGCAAGGAAATAAACTAAAAATGCTACAACCCCAGCGCCAATAAAAGCGGCAAGCGGTAACCAGGCAATACTTACTGTCAGCGAATGGTTTTTGTCGCTAAATATCGCTAAAAAGCCGACAACAGCAACGGCCGCCCCGCCGGTAATTCCCAGCACATCAGGAGAGGCCAGCGGATTGCGGATCATCCCTTGCAAAATACCGCCAGCAGTCGCTAAACACATGCCGACAATAAGGGCGACAATAATGCGCGGCAGGCGGAAGGAGGTGATCACCAGCGTCTCCATATCCGGCCCGGAGCCCAATAAAACCTTTAAAACTGTCAGAGGATTAATTTTCATTTCCCCGGATCCCGTACTTAGGACAAAAACCGCAAACGTGATGATCAGCAGGACGGTAAAAATAATCCCAGCTTTTCGGTCCATTAAAACCGAAAAGCTGCCATTTAACAGACGGAAATTTTTATATTTGCTCATCGTGCATTGAACCCCTTTCTTGCAATGAAAATGAAGAACGGAGTTCCAATGATGGCAGTCATCACGCCGACAGGAACCTCTGACGGCATTAACAAATATCTAGCAGCAATATCGGCTGCCAATAATAGGATTGCACCTAAAACCCCGGCCATCGGAATGACCCAGCGATGGTCAATTCCTACAATCGACCTGGTGATATGAGGAACGACAATCCCTACAAAACCGATCGGTCCGGCCACGGTAACCGATCCTCCTGCTAATAAAATGACTAGCACCCCGATGGCAATTTTAATGAACCCTGTATTCAACCCCAGTCCTTTCGCTACATCTTCCCCCATAGCAAGGATATTCATTTTTCCAGAAATCATGAGGGAACCAAGCCAGCCTACTCCTATGTATGGCAAGACTGAAACAAGCGTTTCGAGCTTGCGGCCTGAGACCGAACCAGCGAGCCAAAACAGCACCTGGTCCAAAAGGGCTTCGTTCAAAACAAGCAAGCCTTGCGTAAAAGACGAGAACATAGCCGCCATTGCCGCACCCGCTAATGTGAGTTTCATTGGTGTTAAGCCGCCGCGTCCTACGGAGCCAATGACATATACGCTGATAGCCGCGACCGCAGCTCCAAGAAAGGCTAAGGCATTAAATCCCTGAGTACTATCAATAGAGAATAAGGTAATCGCGACGACTACAGCGAACCCTGCCCCCGCATTAATCCCAAAAATCCCTGGTGATGCCAACGGATTTTTCGTTAAGGTTTGCATTAGCACTCCGGCAATGGCGAGGCTTGCTCCGACTACGGAAGCAATCAGTGCCCGCGGCAGCCGGACCGTTTGAATGATGATATGCTCATTTGAGCCATTATTGTTTGTAAAAGCGTCAATTGCCATCTGCAAATTCGTGTCTGTATATCCGAAGATGACACTGGCACACATAAGTAACAGCATTAGAATAATAGCCGCCAATAAGCCGGCCAATTTTAAGGAAGAACTTTTTAAAAGCATGTTGAAAAACCTTTCTCTCTTTATCCTTAGTTAAATCCTCTCGCTACTTTAGTCTATCTCTAATTGATAATGATTGTCAATTAAATTGATAATAGTTTTCAATTATGATGCTGCCTGCCTTCATGAAATTGTCATTGATTTTGAAAATCATTTTCAATAAAACTGTTGACAGCTGAACGGCAGGCACTTTATGATTAGGATGTAATTGAAAATGATTATCATTCACATTTGAATAAGGAGGATACATACCTTTATGAAAGCTTTAAAATCATTTTTAACTCTCTTTTCCGTCATGGCTGTTTTCTTATTAGCAGCTTGCGGCGGAAATACAGAAAAATCAACAGAGAAAAAAGAAACTGGAAAAACTGCTGAAAAGTCGTATACAGTTGATCATGCGATGGGCTCTACAACAATTAAGGGGACACCTAAACGCGTGGTGGTTTTGACAAACGAAGGAACTGAAGCATTATTAGCTTTAGGCATTAAACCAGCCGGCGCGGTTCAATCCTGGCTTGGTGACCCATGGTATGATCATATTAAAAAAGACATGAATGGCGTAGAAGTTGTTGGAACTGAAAGCGAAGTTAATGTTGAAAAAATCGCTGCTTTGAAGCCGGATTTAATTATCGGGAACAAGCTGCGTCAGGAAGCGGTTTATAACCAGTTAAGCGCCATCGCTCCGACGGTTTTTTCAGAAACATTACGGGGAGACTGGAAGGAAAACTTTAAATTATATGCAAAAGCTGTCAATCAAGAAGAAAAAGGCAACAAGGTGTTAAGCGATTTCGATAATAAAGTTGCATCATTAAAGGAAAAACTCGGTGACAAAGTAAATCAGGAGGTTTCAGTCGTCCGCTTTATGGCTGGAAAATCCCGAATCTATTATACAGATTCCTTCTCTGGGGTGATTTTTAACGAGTTAGGATTTAAGCGTGCTGCCCAGCAGGCAGAGCTATTTACACCTTCTAATAAACTTGGCAACCTGGCTGTCGAAGTTGGCAAGGAAGTGATTCCGAAAATGGACGCGGACGTTCTTTTCTACTTCACTTACGCTCCTAACGGCGACCAGACTGCTTTAAATACTGCTAAGGAATGGACAACGGACCCTCTTTGGAAAAACTTAAATGTTGTTAAAAACGGCAATGCCCATGAGGTTAGCGATGCTGTTTGGAACACTGCCGGAGGGGTTATTGCGGCAAACTTGATGCTCGATGATCTTGAAAAAATCATGCTTAAGAAATAGTTTTTTTTTAAATTCCTTTATACAATTCACATTGAAAGAGCAGGGCAAGACAATAGCCCTGCTCTTTCTCCTTTGGAGACATATTTAGAGGGTATCCGCCGAGTTGGGGCAGGTATCCGCCGAAATATAGGAGTTATTCGCCAAGTTCAGGGGGATATCCGCCGATTTTCAAATATAATCCGCCAACCCCCATATTGACAGAAAAAAAAGAGCGGAACCATGTCGCTCTTTTTCAAACCAGTTATGCCGTTGTCGAAAACATATACTTTTTATAATGATACCTAATGGAAAAAATCAATCCCAGCCCCAGCATGTTCCCCATCAACGCGCTTCCCCCGTAACTGATGAACGGGAGCGGAATACCGGTGATTGGCAGGACGCCGATGGTCATGCCGATGTTTTGGAAGACATGGAAGGTAATCATGCTGATGACACCAACACAAATATAGGTATAAAAATGATTCTTTGTTTCCATTCCGACCTTTGTAATATGGTAAATAAGCAAAAAGAATAAACTAATCAGCACACTTGCGCCAATAAAGCCGAATTCTTCGCCGACAACACTGAAAATAAAGTCAGTATGGCTTTCCGGCAAATATACTTCCCGGTGGCCATAGCCTTTCCCTCCAGTTTGCCCAGAGCCAATCGCCATTAACGATTTGGTTAGCTGATAACCGGCTGAGCTTTGGAAATTATAAGGGTCAAGCCATGAATAAATCCGGCCGAACTGATACTGTTTAACACCTAGATATTTTTCCAGCAAATCAGGCTTCCATAAAACAAAATAGAGAATTGTTGATGCAAGCACGATTCCGGCTGAGAAAATGGGCACAAGCAGTTTCCAAGAAATGCCCGAGATAAAGATCATCCCTAATAAAATGGCCAGAAATACGAGCGAGGTTCCTAAGTCTGGCTGCTGCATCACTAAGAGCAGCGGCACCATCGTCACAAGACCAAGCTTCACCAACAGCCAGAAATCGGTCTGCAATGTTTTGACAGGATTTTTATGGTGATGGTCATCAATCACCCGCGCCAGTGCCAAAATGATAAAAATCTTTACAAACTCAGAAGGCTGCAAAGAACCCATGCCAGGAACCTTATACCAGCTTTTCGCCCCGTTGATCAAAGGAGCAATGCTGGTCGGAGCAACAATTAAAAAGCCGAGCAAAAAGATCCCGAAGCCGTAAGCGTACCAGGTTAATTTGCGGAGCTGATCGGAATCCAGCGTCATCACCGCCGCGACAATCCCGCCGCCAACCGCATACCAGACAATTTGCTTCAGCAGAAAGTTTTCCTTATATTGACCGCTCGCCTGCGCACTATATATCGACACACAGCTAGCCAAAAACAACAATAATACTATCAAAACAAGACTGTAATCAATCTTGGAGGTTGTGTTCTTTGAAGTCACGAAGAAGTCCCACCTTAAAAAAAGACTTGTACATTCCTCCATTATATTTTTAATGAACACAAATCACAACTTTCAAACCGTGTTTGGGTGAATTTACATATTCTAAAAATAAATTCGCTTCAGCTCGTCCGCCATCCAATTCAGATTGTTCGGCACCTGTGGAAGACCGTAGCCAATATAGAGCGGCGTCGTTACAAACCTAGGTACAACCTTGGCGTAAATTTTCCCATCAAGATGATGGAAGAAAATATTATAGCTCGTCGCCTTAAAGGGAAAATGATGAAGAATATAATCGGCAGCCATTTGCATGTATTCCGCAAAGCGCTCTTGATAGCCGAACTCCGGCATTTCCATATTAAACTCGTAAAAACCAACACGCGGCTTTGTGGAAAGCGTAAATCGGACTCCATTTTCTTCAGCAATCACAATGCCATCAAACATTTCAGGCTCGACTTTTTCTTTATAGTCAAGATCATTCAGTCCAATAATTTGCATATGCGGATGGGCCAGGGTGCCTCCAGATAACGGACCATGATTTTTGAAAAAAATAACCGACTTAAAGCCTCCGCTTTCTTCCATTTCCAGCCAATGCTTCAATCCAAATCTAATCAATCTATGTAAATGCTCTTTTGAATAGGTGGATAGTTCCGCATGACAATCGTCCGTTTCAATTAACACGGTTTGATAGGCATTTTCCAATACGGGATATTTATTTTTCAAGAGAATAATCGGACCATCGACCTCAATCAGGTCGGTAAGCTCTTCTCTGGCGCAAAATGGACAAGCCTGCTCTTTATTACGATAATTTTCCGGCTTTTTGACCCCTATGGAAGTATTAAAATAAAGATGTTTATTTTCCAACCCGATTCTCCTCTCAGGAAAGCTATACTTTTATATTATGGGAGAATGCAGTACCTTTGCACCTATTTTGTCTTTTAGGAGATAATTTGTTTTTCATAACTGTAAAAACACAGATGATTTTCATGAATAAGTAAAAATACGCATATGAATGGAATGTACAGGCTTAGCCAAAAAAAAATGAACTGAGAGGGAATGTATGTTAACAAAACTTGAAGCACTTATCCTCGGAATTATTCAAGGGCTGACGGAATTTCTGCCGATTTCAAGTACCGGCCATCTTTATTTAGGTAGAAATTTGTTTGGACTGCAGGAAGCAGGCCTTTTGCTTGATACAATGCTGCATGTTGGAACATTGCTGGCTGTGTTCGTCTTTTATAAGGATGAATTTATTAAAATCCTCAAGAAACCGTTTAGTAAATTAACGTTTTTGCTTATTGTCGGAACGATTCCGGCAGTGATCTTCGGACTGGCCTTTAAAGATTATATTGATGAAATTTCTAAAACAGGCGTAACGATTGGCTGGGAGTTTTTAATTACAGGTTTATTCCTGTGGCTGGCCGATTCGGCGAAAAACGGCCATAAGAGGATGGACGACATCAGCTATAAGGATGCTTTTATCATCGGCACGTTCCAGGCGATAGCGATTATGCCGGCCATTTCGCGTTCGGGAATGACAATTGTGGCGGCGCTTTGGCGTAAATTGGACCGGGAAACAGCAGCCTATTTTTCCTTCCTGTTGTCAACACCGGCGATTGCCGGGGCGATTGTTCTGCAAACAAAGGATTTGTTTGGCGGCAGCGCTGAGGAAATTTCACTGTCTGCCTTACTCGTCGGAATTGTCTCTTCTGCCTTCTTCGGCTATATTGCGGTCCGATGGATGATCGGCTATTTGAAAAAGCATTCCTTGAAGCCATTTGCAGTGTACGTTTGGGCGCTGGGATTAATCGTCCTGTTCTTTCAGTTTACCGGGAAATTCTAAAAAACACGGCTCGCATTCCGGTGCGAGCCGTGTTTTTTAGATGGTAACAGTTGCTTTCGCCATTTCTCTGGCCGCATCTGCCGCTTTTTCCTTTGCCGCTGCCATGATTTCCGGGATTTGTTTTGGGTAATGGTCTAGCCCTTCTGCGTAGACGGTGTCCATTAATTCAAAGCCAAGGAATTCAAGCGCCTTTCTTAAATAGCGGTCACCCATTTCAAATTCGACCATTGGGCCGGTTGAATAAATGCCGCCGCGGGTTTGGATATGAAGTGCCTTCCTTCCTGTCAGCAATCCTTTCGGACCTGCTTCCGTGTTCGTAAAGGTTTTTCCGTGAAGAAACATACAATCCATAAACGATTTTAAAATCGGCGGTGCGCCGAGATTCCAAATTGGCGTCACGAACACATAGTAATCGGCCGCAATAAATCGCTCGGCCAGCGCATGCATTTTTTCAAGCTTCGTCCGCTCGTCTTCAGACAACTGGTCCTTCGTATACCCCATAAAAGAAAGCTTAGCCCGGCCATATAATAAATCCATGTCTATTTCCGGGATATCCATGCTGTAAAGGTGCATATGCTCAATTTCAACATCTGGCTGTATTTTCTTGAATTCTTCAAGAAACACTTCCCCGATCTGTGCCCCCTTTGAAAGCTTTGAATCTATTTTCGGATTGGCGGTTATATATAAAAGCTTGGACATTCAAATCCCTTCCCTTTTTCAAAAATTAATCTCCTTCTATTAATAGTACAACAAACTTTATATGCTCACTATTGAACAATAGGTGAAGTTTGTGAACGTATTATGAATTCTGATTAAAACCATGAACGATTCATGACATTTCTAAACAAAACTTAATAAAACCTTACAAAACTTAACAAAAGTCACATTCAGTATGATATGATTTTTTTAAAATAATGGCAAAAGGAGGGATTGTTATGGAGGAAAAGGCCTATACTCCCGATGAGGTCGCCCAGATTTTTCAAATTTCCAAGCACACCGTTTATGAGCTTATCAAACGCGGAGAGCTCCAGGCCTTCAAAATAGGAAATAAAATGAGAATTGAACATGCCGAACTGGAAAGATATAAAGAAAACATGAAAGCTCCAACAAAGAAACCGGCTGCAGAACAGGCTTCACCCGTTTACCATCATACAGTACCAATTCGTTTGTCCGGCAGCCACGACTTTTTGGTCGAGCATTTTTCCAAACAGGCGGCGGGGGCCCTAAGCCTACAAATCCAGCCTTCCTATATCGGAAGTTTGGAAGGGTTGATGCTCTTGTATCGTGGACAATCTGATATTGCCGCCATCCATCTATTAGACCCGACATCACAAGAATATAATCTGCCATTTATCCATCAGTTATTTATTTATGAGTCGATTTTGGTGATGAGATTGGCTGCACGAGAACAAGGATTTATTGTTGCCAAAGGGAATCCAAAAGGGATACAGGATTTCCACGACCTGACCAGAAAAGACGTGCATTTTATTAACAGGCAAAAAGGGGCAGGAACACGATTTTTACTAGATTCTAAACTATCAAGCTATGGAATCGATCCTAGTAAAATTTTTGGCTATGGGAACGAAGAATGGAACCACCTATCTGCCGCCTCCTACATAAGCCGGGGAATTGTCGATGTCGCCTTTGGCATTCAGTCCGCTGCCATTCAGTTAGGGCTTGATTTTGTACCGGTTGCAAAGGAAAATTTCGACCTTGTTTTTCGCTTCACAAAAGAGAACAAACAAAGCTTGGCGGAACTCATTCGCTTTCTGCAATCAGACAGTTTCAAAAACAGCTTAACCAATCTCGAAGGTTATGATGTTTCAGATTTAGGAAAAATCATCTATCAAACAACTACATCGGAGGAACTAATTTTATGAGAAAAAATCGTTTATTGATTACTCTATTTGCTTTTATGCTTTTAATTTTATCAGCGTGCGGCAATTCCGATACGAAAACAAATGCTGCTCCTAAAGAAAAGAAGGCAGCAGAGAAACCAGCTCCAACGGAAATGATTCTAGCAACCACTACCAGCACACAGGACAGCGGCCTGCTGGATGTTATCATTCCAATGTTTGAAAAAGAAAATAACGTAAAAGTGAAAACAATTGCCGTTGGTACAGGACAAGCCCTTGAAATGGGAACAAAAGGTGAAGCAGATGCCCTGTTAGTTCACGCTCCCGCAGCCGAAAAAGCGGTAGTCGACGCTGGCGATGCCATCAACTACAAACGCGTTATGTACAATGATTTTGTTTTAGTAGGGCCGAAGGAAAACCCAGCCGATGTTAGCGGCCAGGACATTAAAGCAGCCTTCAAAAAGATTGCTGATACGAAAGGTGTTTTCATTTCACGCGGTGACGACTCTGGTACACACAAAAAAGAACTAAGCATCTGGCAGGCAGATACGATCAAGCCAGAAGGAGAATGGTACGTGTCCACTGGTCAAGGAATGGGACAAACCCTTCAGGTTGCGGCTGAGAAAAAAGGCTATGTATTAACAGACCGCGCAACATGGCTTGCCCAGGAGAAAAATCTAAACACGCTTAAAATCGTCGTTGAAGGCGGACAAGATTTAATGAACATTTACCATGTCATGCAGGTTAATCCTGAAAAACATAATATGGTCAACAGCAAAGACGCAGAAAAGTTTGTTAAATTTATGGTAGATAAGAAGACTCAAGAAGTCATTGAAAACTTTGGCAAGAAAGAATACGGACAATCATTATTTATTAGCTATACAGAATAAAATTTTACTTAGCTGAAGGCCGCCCTTTAATTGGACGGCCTTCCCGGCACCAGGAGGTACTTATGGAACTGCTAATCGATGGACTGAAGAAAGCGATAGAGATGATATTTACCGGTAATCCCGAGGTTTTTGCGATTACATGGCTGACTCTAAAAGTTTGTCTCATTGCCATTCTGATTAGCACCCTCATTGGTTTGCCGCTTGGGATCCTGCTTGGGTTGTCGCGATTCCGCGGACGCCGGTTTTTATTATTATTCATCAATATGGGCATGGGCCTGCCCCCGGTTGTTGCGGGTCTGTGGATAACGATGTTTTTATGGCGTTCCGGTCCGCTTGGTGAGTGGAGACTTCTATATTCGCCGACTGCCATTGTGATGGCCCAAGTACTAGTCTCATTGCCGATCGTGACAAGCTTGACAAGTTCAGCCTTCCAGCAAATTAACGAAAAAATGTTACTACAGATTAAGGCCCTTGGCGCTACTAGGTTGCAAACATTAATGATTCTCGTCAAGCAGTCGAAAATTGCGATTGTGGCTGCAATTATGGCGGGATTTGGCCGTGTCATTGCCGAGGTGGGGGCCGCGATGATGGTCGGCGGGAATATCCAGGGAGATACCCGCATCCTAACGACCACCATCGTGATGGAGGTTTCAAAAGGTAACTTCGATATTGCATTGGCTTTGTCGTTTATCCTGTTATCCCTTGCCCTGATGATTACAGCGGCGTTAACCTTTTTACAGCAAAGGAGGCGTTTCTCATGACACCGTTAATTGAAATGAAAAATATCACTTATCGTGCGGGCAACCGCAGCATCCTAAACATTCCGGAATTTCAGATTGAAAGCGGCGAATTTCTGGGGATTATGGGCCCGAACGGTGCGGGAAAAAGCACTTTGCTAAAGCTGATTGCTTTTTTGGAGAAGCCTTCGGGTGGTGAAATTCTTTACCGCGGTGAGACAATTCCCTCTGGCAACGCTCCTCTTGAGTTGCGGCGGAAATTTTCAATTGCCCTGCAGCAGTCGTTACTATTAGATGGTACTGTTTTTTATAATATTGCAATTGGTTTAACGTTAAGAAAGGTTCCTAAAAGTGAAATTAAGGAAAAAGTTACTCGCTGGCTGGAATTGTTTGGGATTAGTCATTTGGCGAAAAAAAATGCCCTCTATTTATCTGGCGGCGAGGCACAACGAGTCAATTTGGCGCGAGCGATGATTGTCGAGCCGGAAATCCTGTTTCTTGATGAGCCATTTTCAGCATTAGATTTTCCTACGAAAATCAAACTCATGGAAGATTTTAAGGAGATTATTTCCACAACCGGGACAACTGCTGTGTTTGTGAGCCACGATTTGATGGAAATTCATTATCTAACAAACCGGCTGGCAATTATCGTTGGCGGCGAAGTAAAGCAATCCGGACCTACCCCTCGGGTCCTTGAACATCCCAATTCTTCCACCCAGTCCTTCCTAAACGAGTGGAAGAAGTTCTATCCGATTGCACGTTAGTATTTTTGCAGTTTTCCTTTATGGGAGGCTGCTTTTTTTTATTTGTCGGGCTTAACTGATGGGGGTGGGAAATTATGATTCGCCAATAGGAAGACGTAATTCGCCAATAGAACCCTTCAAAACGCCAATAGAACGTTAAAATTCGCCAATAGAGTGCTTAGATTCGCCAATAGAAGTAAGATTCGCCGATAGATTGATATAATCCGCCGATAAACTGCTTCAATTCGCCGATAGAAACCATAAATTCGCCGATTGCCTCCTTAGATCCGCCGATAGAACTTATTTTTCCCAAGCCTCTTCCTTGAATTAAACCTTTTACAAACATAAAATAATGAAAGGATGAAAAATAAGGGGGATTTTTCCATGAAATATGCGATTATTACCGGTGCCTCGAAGGGATTGGGCGAAGCCATTACAAAGCGCCTTTTCGAAGAACAAATGGCCGTGATATCGGTGTCCCGAACTGAAAATGAGGAACTAAAAAAGCTTGCTGCTGAAAAAGGCGTAAATTATAGACACTTTTCCTGCAATCTTTCCTTGGATAAAGAAATCCAGGAAGTCTTTATGGAAGTTGCCCATGTTATCTTTAAAGGAGAGCCTGAAGAGATTCTTCTTTTCAACAACGCAGGTGTGATTGAGCCGATACATACGGTTGGCAGCCTGGACCAAACCCCGACTATTCGGAACATCAAGGTGAATTTAATTGCGCCAATCTTGATTACCAATCTATTTTTAAATAAAGCCCAGCATACAAACACTACCATTCAGGTCATCAATGTGACTTCGGGTGCTGCTGTCCACCCGATTGAGGGCTGGAGTGTGTATTGCAGCTCAAAAGCCGGGTTAAATATGTTCACGCAAACAGCGGCTCTTGAGCAGAGGGAATTAGGAACCAATCATAAAATTTTCGCATTTAGCCCCGGGGTCATGGATACAAAGATGCAAGAAACGATCCGCTCTTCATCCCAAGATGCCTTTAAAGATCTCGAAAAATTCATCGAGTTTAAGGAAAAAAATGTCCTATTAAAAGCGGATGTAGTGGCTGGAGCACTAGTAGACCTCGTCTTAAGCGGAACTGTTGAAAGCGGGAAGGTTTACCATATTAACGATTTACTTAAATAAAGAAAGGGCCGCAGCGACATCATGCGGCCCTTTCTTTACACTAATCTTCCCGCGGAAACCACAACGTCATAGTTGTTCCTTTTCCAAGCCTGCTTTTCACCTTGATCATCCCTTTATGAGTGTCCATTAAGGCTTTCACAACGGAAAGTCCAATACCCGCTCCACCTGTTTTTCGGTCCCGGGACTTATCTCCGCGATAGAAACGTTCGAAAATGTGCGGAATGTCTTCCTCCGCCATGCCGGAGCCTTCATCCTGTATCTTAAAGCCGACGTAGCCATCGCGGTCCGTTGACACCGAAATGGTCACATTTTTTCCTTCCGGCGTGTACTTCAAAGCATTGTTAAGAACATTAGAGAGAATTTGCATCAGGCGATCCTTGTCTGCTTCAAAAATCTCCTCCTGCTCAGGCTCTTCAATATGTAGCTGAACTCCTTTTTCCTTAAAAATCGGCATAAACATTTCCCATAAGGCCGCCAGCACACTGCCGGCATCGAGCTCTATTTTTTCGAGCTTCATTTGCGGGTTTTCTGCAGCGAGCAATTTTTCCAGCTCGTTCACAAGCCTAACCAAACGCATCAGCTCCTCGTGACTGGCCTGCAGGCGCTGCTGGGTTGGCTCCCAAACTCCATCTTGAAAAGCCTCGATTTGACTTCGCAGCGTGGCAAGAGGGGTTCGGAGCTCGTGGGCCAAGTCCCCCGTAAACTGTTTCCGCAGCATTTCCTCCTTTGCCAGCGATTCTGCCAGATTATTAAAGGAAATGGCCAGCTGCTTGACCTCGGTTGGCAGCCCTTTTAACGGGATGCGGATATTGAGATTGTGCTGCTGCAGCTCATTGGCCGCAAACGAGAGCTTTTTCAAACCAGAAGTTAATTTTTTTGAAAAAAGCATGCTGAAGACAATCGCTAAAACGACTGTCAAGCATACGGCGGCATATATGTATAACTGGATAGTTTGGATAAATGTATACTCGTCATCAATTAAGCCCTCCGGATAAATGGCGACGAGTTTTCCGATCATGGTGTTGTCGACCTTAAGTGTATAATTTTTCGAATGCCATTCCTCACCGCTTGGCTCCGGTTCGGTCAGGCCGAGACTGTTTAGCATGCTGCGGATATTGGAGGAGTCCATCTGGATTTGTCCGTAGCGGTCATACAGCTGAAAATAAAGCTGGTCACCCATCGCATATTCGTGCAGCATCGCAAACACCGGGTCCCTTGTAAAATGGCCATTTTGCCGAAAATCCTTTTCAATTTCGTTTATCACCCTATCAATCTTTTTTTCGCGATTCCGATCCAAGTAACTATTAAAACTCTCTTCAAAACCGTACTGAATAAAAAAGCTGACGATCAATATACCGATCATCGAAATCAAAAGCAGGTAAAAGAGAATTTTAGACCGGAGCGTTTGCAGCATCGGGAACCCCTCCAAATTTGTAGCCCATGCCAAAAACAGTCATGATGAACTCCGGCTGCCGTGAGTCGGTCTCGATTTTTTTGCGCAGGTTTTTGATATGGGTATCAACACTGCGCTCATATCCTTCATAATACATGCCTTCATCCTGAATTTTTTCGAGCAAATCCATACGGCTGTATACCCGGCCGGGATTGCCCGCCATATTGGTTAACAGCTTGTATTCAATGGGGGTAAGCGTAATATATTGTCCGTTAACGGTTACTTCCTTTTTCTCTAAATCTATCGCCAGTTTCTTTCTGTTAAATTCAACGCGGTCCACCTTTTCGGTCTTTTTGACGCGCCGTAAAATGGCCTGAACACGGACAACGACTTCGCGCGGGCTGAACGGTTTCGTTAAATAATCATCCGCGCCCATGACGATGCCGTTAATTCGGTCGTCTTCAGCTGACTTGGCCGTCAGCATCAGAATTGGTACATCGGATTCCTTGCGGACAAGCCGGCAAACCTCTTCACCTGATATGTCGGGAAGCATCAGGTCTAATATTATTATATCAGGCTGAAGGGTTTTGGCCTTTTTCAGAGCATCTATCCCATTATCTGCACTATGAATTTCATAGCCTTCTCTTTCAAGGTAAGCTTCGAGAACTTCTATGATTCTACGTTCATCGTCGACTAATAATATTTTCATTATTATCACTCCCCATATCCTTAATATATCATCTTGGGTCTGTGATTTTTGTAACTTCACAAAATCATCATAAGTTCTTCATAACATCTTCAATCTTTCCCGCTAAAATAAGAACATCTAAGAAGAAGGGATGCTCGACGGACCCCCAAGTTATCGAAGCAATCCCCTCTTCGGAATGGTAGTTGGTCTTTATGGCCTCTTACTCATCCCAAAACACCTCTCTTAAAATATACAAAGGTGTCCCGACGTCGGGGCACCGATTTTTTATTTGGGAAAGATGTCTTTCCATATTTTTTTATCAAACTCCCAATAATAAAATTTATTGTTGGATTTATACACAATGACACAGCCGTTGTCCTGAAGCTGGGTTCCCATTATAAGCTCATCTACATTCTCCTGCCGGGAAACAGCCCGGCCGTACCATGGGTATCCAGACGCTTCGTTGTCTCTCAGCCAAAATCCAATATTGCCTGTTTTTAATTTACAGACCACCACAAATTGACCTGCATTATTTTGAAAAAATATCGGGGTTCCGACAACGTTAGTAGCAAACGTCTCACTTTTATTCCACTTCCCATCCGGGTCCTGCCAATAGTGGGTCAAGAACGAACCCGACCGTACTATTAATTCGTCATTTCCAAATTTACTTTTGATTGGAATCGTTATTGAATAATTCTTTGGATCACTATCGTGCCATGGATAATCATTGGTTTTAAATCGTTTTGTATGAATATCACTGTTCATATGAAGGATTAGTTTTCGGACTGGATCATCATTAGCTCTTATCACTGGGTGGCACAGCCCTCCCGTTTCGTTATTGTTCAGGCAGGATATCATTTCGTCCAGTGTAAAGTATGGACGATAACGAATCATTTGTGACGCGGTCTCATTGGGATATTTTTTTAATCTGAAGCCTAGCTCCTTAGCCATGTTTACAAAAAGAACCTCATCTGTGCCGAAGGAAATCGTTTTGATTAAAGCATTTTTTAACTTTTCCAGCCTTTCCTGTTTCAGTAAAGCTTGAACGAGCGGCCTTGAAATTACCTGACCCACATTAAAAACGCCGTAGAAAGGGTTAACATTAAATAATTTTTTCCAGCGATTGATATCTTTCTTTAATTCTTTTCCAATATACCAGCCGCTTTTTGGAATTCTAAGTTTAACGGCCATATAATCAGTATCTTTCATTTCTTTTTGAACAAATTCCTCATAGCCCTTTCTGATAAATAATGCATCCGAATCAATATTAATAAAATAATCGTACTGTATCCCCTGTTTCTCCAGCCATTCCATTGTTTCCAAAAAATAAATGGTCGTCCATCCCCGCTTTAATTTATGGCTGGAAGGGCAGACAGGAACACCTAACCCCTCACAAAGTTTCGGGTCCTCCCCCCCGTTGTATAAGACAATGGTACTGCTTGGGCAATAGTAGCGAACATTATCAATTAGCTGCTTGACTAACTCTCGGTCTTCATGAACAAGGATGGCAAAACAAATTTTACTGTTGGATGAAGCTGTTGATTCATTTTCACCACTATTTTCATTGTCTATTTTAATAGTTTTATCCTTTTCTAGACGTTCATTAATGATCTCGGCCATTTTCTTAATGTTTCCACTGGCACGTTCATAGCGTCCGAGAAGATTGGCATTCGCTTTTCCGTTTGGGTTTGTTTGATAGCTTGAACTTGGGTGCCATAAATGATAGATTCTTCCTTTAACATTAACAATGTCCCCGCATAGGGTACGGACAGAATGTGAAAAGGCATCATCCTCCCCTCCCCAGCCAATAAACCGTTCATCAAAACCACCGACTGCTTCGAAGTTTGCCCTTGGTATGACAAAGAGTTTACCGGCAAATCCTTGATAAAGCCAATTTGCTTTTGAACAATCTCCGGAGTTTACATCCATCGGCCATTTTGGTTTCGTTTGAAGCAATTTTTTAGTGCCTTGCTTTTCAACATTATATATCTCAGTAAAAGGAACAACCCATGCTGCTTTTTTTAGTACTTTTATAGCTTCCTCAATAAGTGAGGGGGCATAAACGACATCCGCATCTGCTATGACAAAAATATCTTTCGTTGCCTTTTTTGCTGCTAAGTTTATGGCCTTCGCTTTATTAATGTCTCCACTGATGATTCCCAAACATAATTCAGCTTCGGGCATGACCCTGGCATAGTACTTTTTGATCCATTCAAAAGCCTTCGCCCTAGGCCCATTGTCTGTTTGGAATGGTATAATGATAGATACATTTTCTAACAACGACAACGCTCTCCTTTTTTCTCCCGTTTTTCTCCCTTTTTTATCTTTTGCTCATGATTTTCATTAGTTCGACGTATTCCTCTAAAATCCCAATATCGTAGCGATCCCCGGAAATGATTTTTCCATAGATGGATTGTGTGCCAAGCAAGTTTTTAATGGCATCCGTCAGTTGAATTTCCCCATCGACCCCTTCCGTAATATCCTCCAGACATTTAAATATTTCTGGGGTGAAAATATATCTTCCGATAACAGCCATATCAGAAGGAGGGTCTGTTTTAGGTTTCTCCACAATATTCTCAATTTCGATTGGATTTGTTTTATCAGAACATTGGATGACACCATAATTTTTTAAATGTTCTTGTTGGACTTGCTTTAATCCTATAACACTGCTATTTGTCTCCTTATAGACATCAATTAATTGTTTGAGAGCAGGAGTTTCGTCTGATATGACAAAATCATCCGGCAGCAGTACACCAAACGGTTCGTTTCCAATAAATTCTTTGCCAAGCCGAATAGCGTCCCCAAGTCCTCTGGCATACGACTGCCTTGTATAAAAAATTTCTGCATTTGGCAGTTTCAAATGTTTAAGCAAATATTCTTTGTTTTTGCTTCTTAACAAGGTCTCTAACTCCAATGAATGATCAAAATAGTCCATAATCGCGTTTTTTGAATTTGAAGTGACGATTAGTACTTGTTCAATCCCCGATTGAACCGCTTCCTCGACTATATAATGAATCGCCGGTTTAAAACCTACAGGCAACATCTCTTTTGGTATTACTTTTGTGATAGGTAGATTTCGCGTTCCGTACCCCGCAGCAGGAATTATTGCTTTCCTGACCATAACTTTTTCTCACCTTCTTCTGGATTGTTAATAAACAAACGAACTTTTTTCTCCTAAGAGGACATTAGAAGTTTCTTTTATACTTATGTGAATCGATATGGGATGGAAACGGCTTGTATCCATACCCAAGGAGAATATTTCGGTAAATTAAACATAGTTTTTTGTACCTTTCAAATGTATGCTCATTCGCATTCAATAAAATAGAGAACCTGTTGATTAAGTGATGATGTGTCTGTTCCTGTCATTTTGATTACAGGCAGGAATTTTTTTGGGAGGAGATGAACAGTGAAACTGGGAATAATGTGCGGGATGCCGCTTAGTGGAAAATCAACATACGGCAAAACTCTTCAGAAGCAAGGTTGGGTACGTGTATCTCTCGATGATCTTAGGCTTGCTTTACATGGCCAAGTTTATAAAGCAGAGGCAGAACCTCTCGTGTGGGAAAACGCTGAACTCATGGTCCGGACATTGCTAAAAAGCGGACATGATGTGCTCGTTGATACCACCAACAGAACAAGAGACAGACGAAAAAGATGGAGACGAGTGGCAAAAGAATATGGCCTGACTTTGGAAATTTTCTATGTAGATACTGATTATAGAACTTGTAAAAACCGAAACAGAGTTTTAAAGCGGTTATCAGATGATGTTTTAAAACAAATACACAACGAATTCCAGAAACCGACTTCGGATGAGGGGACTATTAGTCAAATTTCTGGGCTTGATAATCGCAAATAGGAGGATGAAAGGTGAAAGAATATACTAGTTTCGAAATTGACGGGAAGGAAGCTAAAAAATATATCAGTTTTGATGTTGGCGGGACAAAAGTAAAGCATGGGCTATTGTTAGAAGATGGAACCATTCTTTCAAAGGACAGTTACGATACCCATTGCACTAACCTGGACCTATTTTTAAAAGAAATGACAGAAACAATTAACATGTATACCCAAAATCATCAAGTGAGCGGTGTTGCCATTAGCTTACCGGGCTTTATCAATCCGCATACAGGTTACTCAGAAAGCGGGGGCGCGGTCACAGCTCTGGATCACCAGAATCTAAAAAAACTACTGGAAAAAAGAACTTCTCTGCCAATTGAAGTTGAGAATGATGGGAACTGTGTCGCGTTAGCTGAAAAAGTGAGTGGCAACGCAAAGAATTGTACCGATTTTATTTGTATGACCATTGGTACCGGTATTGGCGGCGGTATCTTTGTAAACGGAAGTCTTTTACATGGACACAGCTTTAGGGGCGGCGAAATTGGTTTTATGATTACAAGGGCAGGAAATTATGACATGGACATATTGCATTCCAATGCTTCCACTAATGCCTTAATAAAAGCTTATAAAAAGCTAAAGGGTATTAGTGAGCACCAACATATTGAAGGAGAAACAGTTTTTCTGGAATCCAGGAAAAATAGTTCGGTACGAAAACTAGTTGATGAGTGGGTTCAACACATAAGTTATGGAATTTTCAATCTAGCCGCAACCTTAAACCCGCAAAAGATCTTAATTGGCGGAGGGGTCATCGCCCAACAAGGATTGATTAGTAAAATCAATCATAAACTTGACCAGCTCCCTTGGTGGAAACGGATTAAGATACCGGTTGAGCGCTGCAAGTATCAAAATGATGCTGGAATGATTGGCGCGATGTACAATTTTATTGAAAAACAGGGGAGGTAAATTCTGAGTTAGCCGTGGTGTTTGGGAAGAATCCTACTGCGACTCCTGGACTTCGCTCATGCTGTGCGCATTGAAAAAGGGGCGACCGCAGTTAAACAGGTCAGCCCCTTTCTATTAATCTTTCTTTTTGATTTCGTCCGTTAATTCCTCAATGCTTCTTTTCACATTGGATTTGCCGGAGTAGTTTTCAATCATCTCTTTAAGGTCCAAGCCGCTTGATGCCTTTAATGACTCCTGCAAGCTTGCCATCAGATTGGTAGCATAGCCGGTGATTTTATTGGCGCCGCCATTTGGGCCGGAACCGCCGCCTGTATCCACGACAGTAATTTTTTCAATATTGGACAGCGGGCTTGCCACCTGCTTTGCGTATTCCGGAAGCATTTTGATGATCATGTCGAGAATCGCAGCCTGGCCGAATTGTTCGAATGCTTCTGCAATCTTTTGCTTTGCTTCTGCTTCGGCAAGACCTTTCATGCGGATGATTTCAGCTTCAGAAAGCCCCTGTGCCCTTTGCGATTCCGCTTTAGCAAGACCGTCCAAACGCACGCGCTCAGCTTCCGCTTTCGCCATCGCTTCAATCCGGTATTTATTCGCTTCTGCATCAGCAATTTGCCGGGCTTTTTCTGCGGCAGCAGACTGTTCAATCGAATAGCGGTCGGCATCGGCTTTCTTTTTCACTTCAGAATCATATTGACGTTCACGACGAAGGATTTCTTTTTCCTCGAGTTCAATTTGCTTCTGTCTTTCAATGATTTTAACTTGCATTTCCTGTTCGGTTACGTCCTGCTTGGCCTTGGCACTTTCAAGGTCGTAAGCCATGTCGGCACGGGCCTTGGCGATGTCCTGCTCGCGGCGGAATTCCGCTGTTTTCAACTGATTGACTTTTTCAGCCTCGGCGATTTCTGTTGCCCGCTCCAGCTCTGAACGTTTCGCTTCCTTATCGGCCTCCGCCTTTTTAATGCGGGTTTCTTTATCAGCTTCGGCAGTGGCGATATCAGCGTCGCGTTTTACTTGGGCAATCCGCGGTTTACCAAGGGCATCGAGGTAGCCGTTTTTGTCACGAACGTCTTTAATCGTAAAGGAAACAATGATCAGACCCATTTTCGCAAGGTCCTGTGATGCGACACGCTGTACTTCCTGCGAGAATTTATCGCGGTTTTTATAGATTTCTTCAACTGTCATCGAGCCAAGAATGGAACGCAGATGACCCTCTAGAACCTCTTTTGCTTCATTTTCCCTTTCTTCCTTCGGCTTGCCAAGGAACTGTTCAGCAGCTGTTGCAATCTCAGTGATGGAGCCGCCGATCTTGATGATTGATACCCCATCTGCCATGACCGGCACGCCCTGCTCAGTGTAAACCTCCGGGGTTGTTACTTCTAGTTTGCTAGATAACAAGCTTAACGGTTCTGCTTGTTGAAAAACTGGTAAAATAAACGTACCGCCACCGCGAATGATCTTTATTTTGTTACCCGATTCGTCGAGGTGGACATTTTTGTTCCCTAGGAAACTACCGGTTACAATCAGTGCCTCATCCGGCCCGGCCGTCCGGTACTTGGTAATAAATACACCGATTAATGCGATTAAGATAAGTGCGACAATCCCAATAATTACCCAAATAAATCCAAATTCCATATTGTGTACCTCCTCTTTCTCTCTCTTTTATAAAAAGCTTTCAAGTTCCTGGTGTATGGTTACTTCAAGGACCCCATTTTTCACCTGAACAATAAGCACTTTCACACCGTTTGGTATGGATTCCCCTTCAAAGCTGGTGGCAGGCTTGGCAATCCGGCCGCTGGCATTCTCAATAATGACCTCGCCAAAGCCATCGGCAGGAATCGGCGTGATGACGGTACCAATCCGACCTCTTAAATCAGATTCTTTATAGACAAGTGATTCCTCCGCGGAGGATAGTGGGACGAGAACAAATACATTTAATAAAGTAACGACTATTAATGCGATAACAGCTGATATTCCTAGAATCAGTAGGTAATGAAGGGCCGTCAATCTTTCAAATAGGTAGCCGCTTGCAGATAGAACTGTGATGAAGGCAAAGACAAGGACTGGGTTGAGAAAGTGCAAGCCGCCGTCTCCAGTGTCAAAATGAAACACATCAGCAAACAACACATATAAAATAGTTAATACTCCAGAAATGATGAGACCGTACAAATAAATCGTGACTAATGGCAAGCCGAAAAGTTCCATGTGCATCATCCTTTTCCTTCATTAATGGGGAAAGTTTGTTTTCACTTGAGCATGGGGCATCGGTCCCTTCCCTATTGTCTATGTATAGTCAATAATACGGATGAAAAAGGGAAAAGTTTCACTTTTTGGGGATTATTTATGAAATTTTTCACAAAAATCTTTCGGGAGTTTTAAGAGACAGTTAAAATGGTTTATGCGACAGTACGAGCGGACTATACGACAGTAAGTCGGTCTAACGACAGTAAAACAGGGTTATCCGACAGTTAACCAAGTTTATACGACAATACGACCAGATTATCCGACAGTTAAACCAGGTTATACGACAGTAAACATGTTTATACGCCCACAACAAAAAGTGCCCCAGCCCACGGCTGAAGCACTTATTGAATCATATTCAAAAACTTCCTGGTTCGTTCCTCTTTAGGGTTGGTAAAGATTTCTTCTGGCTTATTACGCTCCACAACGACGCCGCCGTCCATGAAGATTACTTCGTCTGCCGCTTCACGGGCAAAACGCATTTCGTGGGTAACGACAATCATCGTCATCCCCTCTTGCGCAAGGTCCTTCATGACCCTTAACACCTCGCCGACTAGCTCAGGGTCGAGCGCTGATGTCGGCTCATCAAACAGCATTACCTCCGGCTCCATCGCCAATGCCCGGGCAATGCCGACCCGTTGCTGCTGACCGCCCGATAGCTGTGAAGGATAGTAGTCCATTTTATCACCGAGGCCAACTTTTTGAAGAAGGGCCGCCGCCTTCTCTCGCGCTTTTGATTTATCCATCCCCTTCACCACCACCGGCCCCTCCATAACATTTTCAAGAGCCGTTTTATGCGGGAAGAGATTATAGTTTTGAAACACCATTCCGGTCAAGCGGCGAAACAAGGCGATGCTTTTTTTCGGAACGTTTTTTGAAAAATCAAGACTGTGACCTTCAATGGAAATGATACCTTTTGTGGGAATCTCAAGCACGTTCAGGCAGCGAAGCATCGTCGTTTTCCCCGATCCGGACGGACCGATCACAACCACAACCTTCCCTTTTCCCACCTCAAGGTCTATTCCCTTTAATACCTCTAATTGATCGAATTGCTTGTGTAATCCTTTAATTGAAATCATTGGAATACTCCCTTTTTCATTCGGGTTTTTTCTAAAAAAGGTCATTAAAAATCGATTCGCTGATAGAATGGCTCGATTCGCCGATAGAACGGTGAAATTCGCTGATAGAACGGCCTAATTCGCCGATAGACATGTAAAATTCGCCGATAGGATCCTATCGAATGCTAAAAACAGTAAACGAAACCCTTTTTAAGTATGAAAATTTACCTATTTAAGTCCTTTTGTTATTGATTTTGTGAAAATTCCTTCATCTTTTGGCAAAACAATATTTCACACATACCGATCCAGCCGCTTTTCCATATATTGCTGGAGCACAGACAAGAAAAAGCAAATAACCCAATAAATGAGGGCTGCTTCGGTATAGACCAACAGAAACTCATAGTTCCGGGAGGCGATTTCCTGGGCGCGGCGGAACATTTCCGTTACAAGCACAAGTGATGCGAGTGAAGTATCCTTAACAAGACTAATAAATGAATTCGATAATGGCGGTACGGATACCCTCGCTGCCTGTGGCAAAATGATTCTTTTTAAAGCTTGCGCGTAGGTCATACCAATAGAATAGCCTGCCTCCCACTGTCCTTTTGGGATCGAAAGAATCGCTGCGCGGATAATTTCCGATGCATATGCCCCAACGCTCAACGAAAAGCCGATGACAGCAGATATAAATGGATCAAGCGTAATCCCGACGTTCGGCAGCCCGTAAAAGATGATAAATAATTGCACTAACAGCGGCGTCCCGCGGATGGCGGACACATAAACTCCGGCAATCCCCCGCAATACTTTCCCCTGTGAAATTCGGGCAAGGGCTGTCAATACAGCTAAAATGATCCCGACAATAAACGAAATAATGGTTAAGGGAATGGTGTTCATAATTGCACCCTCCAGCATCGGCTGGAGGGAGGTTTTGGCGATATCCATTAACCGGGCCGTTCGTTCCGGGTCAGCGAAAATACTATTTAAGTACATCTACACCAAACCATTTCTCAGAAATTTTTTTGTAGGTGCCGTCATCGACCATGTCTTTTAAGGCCTTGTTCACGGCATCAACAAGCGTATCGCTTTTCTTACGGAACATAAAACCGCTTGATGACGCATCTTCACCTGTAGCCACAATTTTAATCGGTGCATCCGGCTTCTGCTTTGTATAATCCAAATAAGCGATTTTATCATTAATCGTTACATCGACGCGATTTTGTGCAAGCAGCTCTACTGCCTGCTGGAAGCCATCCACCCCCACAAGATTTGCGCCGTACTTTTTCGCCATATCGCCATAGTTGCTTGTCAATGATTGCGCGGAGTTTAATCCTTTGATATCTTCAAATGATTTAACCTTTGTATTGCTCTTGTTGGTAACTAGAACAGCAGCAGAAGTAATGTATGGATCTGAGAAATCGTATTTTTCCTGACGGTCAGGTCGGATTCCAACCTCGTTGGCAATCATGTCAAAACGCTTCGCGTCAAGGCCAGCAAACATGGCATCCCACTGGGTTTCCTTGAATTCTGCTTTTACCCCAATCCGTTTGGCAACCTCTTCAGAGAGTTCCACATCAAATCCCGTTAATTTCCCATTTGTATCATGAAAGGTGAACGGTGGGTATGTCCCTTCTGTTCCGATTAAAATTTTCCCGTCATCCTTAACCTTGGCTAATAAGTCATTGGCCGTTTTCTCAGCCGTTTTATTGTCATTCTTTTTATTATTATCGGCCTTGTCATCCTTATTGCAGGCTGCCAATACAAGCATGAAACCTAACAGCAAGGCGAAAATAATGGATAGTTTTTTCATGATGGTTACCTCCTAAGTTTGAGTTATTCTTATCCCATAAAAGTGATGGGTTTATTTTGCCCTTTTATAAAAATTAAAAACCTATCAGAATGGTTCTGATAGGTTAAAATTTCTTATATAATGGCGTTCAGTTTGGAGAGAGGCTTCTGATATAGTCCAGTTATATACATGATTGTCCCAAGGGTGACGTCTTTATTATAATAGCTAACAGCAAAATAATGGCAATAGTTGAACAAAGAGCGAACGTTCGCAAAATTCCACAAAAAAAATGAGACTTATATTCCAAAATCTAAAGATAAAGGGTTTTACGCCTCCGTTTGATAAAACGGTATCTACCCCTTACCGCCTTTACAATTATTTAATTTTTATGAATATTTGGTAATCATTTTCAAAATAGACCATTTGTAGTATAAGTACTATCTTTTCATACTCTCTTTGGATTAGACATTAATACCGAAATTGAAAAGTACAGTCTAGTTCAATAGCCTTTTATTTTTACAATAAAGCTAAAAGTTCGACAGGAACAAACAAATACCATAGGGGTTTTATATAAATACTAAGTTTTTTGTTGGAAAATATTACTTGTCTCCCAACGAAATATATCGAAAAATACTTAGTAGTGGGATTTTTTTAGGAAGGAATTGGTTAAACATGATAAAAATTGGAATTATAGATGATAATTTTCAATTAACGGAAATACTTAATGAATACCTGTCAAAGCTAGTCGATATGAAGGTGGTCGGAATCGCCCATAATGGCATGGAGGGATTGGAGTTGATCAAACGAGAACATCCGGATGTGGTCGTTCTGGATTTAATCATGCCTCATACCGACGGATTTTCTTTACTCGAAAAGCTTTATGCCGATCATATTTCGACCAAAGTCTTAATGTTAACGGCCTTTGGAAAAGAGGATATCATTAAGAAAGCAAATGAGTTAGGGGTGTCCTATTTTCTGTTGAAGCCATTTGAGCTGTCGCAATTATCCGATACAATTCGAACGATTTGTTCAAATGAAAGTTATTCTATAAAAATCTCGAGAGAAACTAAGCCGTCAAACGAGAATAAGAGCGGCGAGAGCTTAGAAGTAAGAATCACCGACGTGCTCCGCTCGATGGGAATTCCAGCAAACCTTAAAGGGTATATTTTCTTACGGGAAGCCATCCAAATGGTGTTCCGTAATGTGGAATTATTAGGTGGAATCACAAAATTGATTTATCCAGCCATCGCCAAATTGCACAATACTACCCCAAGCAGGGTTGAAAGAGCCATCCGGCATTCGATTGAAGTGGGCTGGAACCGCGGCAGTATCGAGCATTTAAATCTGGTCTTCGGCAACACTGTAAGCCCTTTAAAAGGAAAGCCGACGAATAGTGAATTTATTGCACTGATTGCAGATCATCTGCGGCTGCAGAAAGTGGGTTGATTTAGATGAGACTGCCATTTAAGCGGGCAGTCTCATTTTGGTGTTCTTACTTCCACCATTCATCAAACATACTGGCGGGAAGCCTCCGTTTATGTTCGGTCAAGATATAGCGCTGTTCGATTTTTTCCGCAGCCTCCTCAGAAACCTGCTTGCCTTCGAGGTAATCGTCGAGTTCATCGTAGGTAATGCCTAACTCCGTTTCATCGGCCTGACCAGGCTTTTGATCGAGCAGATCGGCAGTGGGGATTTTTAAATAAAGGCGTTCGTCTGCACCAAGTTCTTTCAGAAGTGCCTTGCCCTGCCTTTTGGATAAGCCGGTCAGCGGCAGAACATCAGCCCCGCCGTCACCGTATTTTGTGTAAAAACCAGTGACCGCCTCGGCTGCATGGTCTGTCCCAATTACAAGCAGCCCTTCCATCCCGCCGACGGCATACTGGGCAATCATTCTTATTCTTGCTTTCACATTTCCTTTTTGATAGTCGCTTAGCGGCTGTGTTTGTGACGCTATGTTATATTCCTTTTGGACCTCATCGACCGCTCCTTTAATATTAAACACCATTTCCCGGTCAGCGCGGATAAAATCAAGCGCCATCTTCGCGTCTTCCTCATCCTGCTGGACTCCATATGGCAGGCGGACAGCGATGAATAGGGCATCTGTCCCTTCATTTCGCAGCTCTTCAACCGCCAACTGCGTCAGGCGTCCTGCCAGAGTGGAATCCTGCCCACCGCTGATTCCGAGCACATAGCCTTTTGCCTTCGTTTTTGTTAAATACATTTTTAAGAAATCGATTCTCTTCCGGACTTCTTCCTTCGGCTGTATGTTGGGAGAGACGTTTAACTCCTTCATAATTTGTGCCTGCATGCTCATTTATTTGAAACCTCCTGGAAAGTGCTATTATATTGTAATGTACCACAATCGCTGATTTTTCACTAAAAATTGAACGGAATTAGGGCAAAATAGAATTAGTTAAGCAAATGGAGGTTTTTATAAATGGAAGCTAAAACATGCAATGAGTCTCGAGTAGTCAGGACCAGTCGGGTGTTCCCAAACGATGTCAACAACCATAATACGTTGTTTGGCGGGAAGCTGATGAGCGATGCTGATATGCTCGCATCGATTTCGGCAACAAGACATTCACGAAGCGAATGTGTGACCGCTTCGACCGATTCTGTCGACTTCCTTCATCCGATTACACCGTTGGATTCGGTCTGCTTCGAATCATTTGTCACTTGGACTGGTACGTCTTCAATGGAGGTTTTCGTGAAAATTATTGCCGAAAACCTGATTTCCGGCGATCGAAAAATTGCCGCCACTGCCTTTTTAACATTTGTGGCATTAGATGACGATGGCAAGCCAACTAGAGTCCCTGGTATCATCCCTGAGACAGAGGAAGAAAAAAAGTTATACGATACAGGTAAAGAAAGGGCCGAAAAACGGAAAGAACATCGGAGACACAGTAAAGAACTGGCCGGATACTTTACAACGCAAAAACCGTGGGAATAACCTGGAGTCTTTAATAGGTAAAAAAATAGACTAGGTTCACTGCACACTGCTCGAACCTAGTCTATTTTCTGAAGGTCTCTTCTGCTAGGGGCATGAGGCGGCTTTTGGAACCAGCCACGGTCCATTAAAAGGTCGACTCCCTTAGCAGAGTAAATAAGAATTTCAGCGATATATTTTTGATAATAGGCCACTAAATCAGATCTCAGCGATAACGATACCGCATGACCGAGCAAAGCGATATCAATGCCGTTTAAGGAATGAAATAGGGTAACAACCAACCGATCAGAAAATGGAGAGACGGTTGAATCCGTCACCTCAACATTGGTTGTAATAATGCCATACATCTCTTCTTTCATTAATATATCATTAAACGTTCTAATTTGTTGTTCAGAGATTTTTTTTCCTTCTTTAATAAAGCTATGAATTTCTTTATCCTTAACCACTTGAAGAAGTCCCATACAAAGCAATAACGAAAAATAATTTCGTTCGATATTAAAGAAAATTTCCATTATTTCAGCAACATTCAATGGCCTCTTTTTTCCAAAACCACTAATATAGGAAAGTTTGTCTTCATATTCCACCTTATCGGGATAAGGAACGTATGGCGGACGGTCGTAAATCCCCTTTGACAGCATTAACTCAGTTGCTTGCCTATAAAGTTCGGTTGATTCGTAGTTCATCGTGATAAAAAAATCCAAAACATCCTTCCTTGCAACATTAGCCGTCAAAAAACTCCCATTAATCATAAGTAGACGGGATAAGGAATAAACGAAGCTGAGTCCGAACATATCATAAAATAAAGGCGGGGCCGCCAAATTCACATCTTTTTCTGAAAAACCATCAGGTATTGGAATGCCTTCTTTTACAAAAATGTCAGTAATTTGTTGAAGATGTGTTTCCGAATTCTGCAATGCCCTCTCAAGGATCGGCTTAATTTCCACATCCTGATTGTGATGCAGGAAATAGGTGAGCAAACAGACCGTCATGTTTTCCTGTATGTACGTAGCCCATAATGCGGCAATTTCCGAACTTGACAACCTAATGCTGCGCTCAGACATACGTAAGCCTCCCTAAAAAGTACTCTAAGAATATATTCCCTGTAATTCATCCATTTTATACAAAGTGAAGCATGGGGACGGTTTGTGCATCACTCAATATGATGCACCTTTAAAAAACACCATTATAAAGAACAAATCGTGAGGAAAAGAGACCTACTATACAGTAGGCCGTGGTCTATTTTCCCAATGCATAACTTCGTCTTCTTCATCAATTTCAATCTTGACATCGACTACGCCGTTTTCAGCCAGTATTTTTTCCGCTAAGCGGTCTCTAATATCATCCGCCTCAGCAACTGTAAGCTGCGGGTCGACTTCGATTTCCAATTCAACATGAAGGTCTTCCCCTTCCTTAATAACAGTAATTCCTTGAATATCCTTTACATCCGGGTCTGCGATAACAAGCGAACCAATTTTGTTCTCCATTTCTTCATCGGCTTGGCCAATTACCCCTGCTGCATTGTCCAAAAAGACCCTGCCGACCACAAAAAACATCATGGCTCCAATCAAAATGGAAGCCAATCCTTCGAGCCAATGGATGTTGGAAAAATGGGCAATAACTACTGCGATAATGGCCAGTAAACCGCCCATGGTTGCTACAAGATCTTCCATAAACACCAGCTTCGTCGCCGGCTTGGCCCTGCCCAGATTCGCAAAGCTTTTAGCAAATACCCCTGGACCGCTAGCTTCCATGCCGATTTCATGAAGGACCTCTTTCATGGCTTTAAAAAGAACAAATGTCTCAAGGATAGTGGCAACCCCTAAAACAATGATATTGATGATAAAACCGCCGGATGCCGTGGGATGAACCATGTGGTGATAGCCTTCTTTAATGGTTTCAAACGCCATAATCCCGACAATCAACACCGCGCCAAGTAAAACTAGATTAACAAGCCGGCCAAATCCGTTTGGAAATTTTTCAGTCGGGGCTTTTTTACTTAAAGCCGAACCGATAAACACAAAAAACTGGTTTGCAGCGTCCCCTAAACTATGCATGGTTTCCGCAAACATCGCTACATTGCCGGTAAACATATAAGCCACACCTTTGATAATAGCAATAACCGTATTCACAATTGCCGCCAGCATCGCTGATTTATTTCCACGCTTTAATAATTTAAATAGTTCTCCCATCCGAATCCTCTTTTCTCTTAAGATTGGCTAATCTTAATATTTTCTAAAAAGGTTTAATGAATGCGATAACAGAAAAATTTCCATAATGATGGTAATATAAGATAAAAGGGTTGGAGGGCGGAAAATGAAATTAGAAGAGATAATGCAAACTCTCGAGGAACTTGGTTCGGAACAAACGAAGAAGACATTTATCAATCATGGGGCCCGCGGGCCTTTATTTGGAGTAAAGGTCGGCGATTTGAAAAAGCTCGTTAAACATGTGAAAAAGGATCAGGAATTGGCGCTCGCTTTATATGAAACCGGAAATAGTGATGCGATGTACCTGGCCGGTTTATCAGTTAAACCAAAATTAATGTTGAAGGAAACACTCCAGCTTTGGGTGCAGAAAGCTGATTGGTACATGCTTGCCGAATACACGGTTGCCGGAGTTGCTGCAGAAAGCCCGTTTCCACTTGAACTGGCCCGAGAATGGATGAAATCGGATGAGGAAATGATTGCAGTGGCTGGATGGAGTACATATTCGAACTATCTCTCGATAACTCCTGACGAATTGCTGGATCTTGGGGAGATTCGGAGCCTGCTGCATCAGGTTGAGTCTACAGTCCATCAGGAGAAAAACCGCGTCCGCTATGTGATGAATGGGTTTGTTATTAGTGTCGGTGCCTATGTGACTGAACTGAATGAAGAAGCCAAAAGTGTGGCAGAGAAAATTGGTAAGGTTCACGTTGATGTCGGCAGGACAGCTTGTAAGGTGCCCTTAGCAACTGATTACATTAAAAAAATTGAAAATCTCAATAGAATTGGCGTAAAGAGGAAGACGTGCATTTGTTAATTTGAAAGGACCCCCTATGTATCAACATTGGGGTCCGTTTTTTATAATTCTTCGTTTTTCTGCATCTTTAAAAACAAAATGCTTCTGACCTAAATAATTCATAATAGTATAAATTCCAGTCCCTAATAAAACCGCTAAATCCTTTGCAAACTCCTTCGGAAACAAAGGCAATTTTTCTAAAAACCAATTAGCCAATTTCAATCCTAAAGAGTAAGAAACAAAATAACAAATACCAATCACAATAGCAAACCGGACAAGGCTACCGCCAATCGCAGCCTCGTTTTTAAAAGTAAAATTTCTGTTTAATATAAAACTGACCCCTGCCCCTACGATATTGCCAAACAACGTGGACCACCAGTAGGACAAACGGAACCCGTTCAGCAGTACATACATGGCGGTTAAACCTACTATCGTATTGATGACTCCGACAATTAAAAAACGAATAAAGGAGTACTTCATTAATGAACCTCCGTATAATACTGTTCAATTGTTTCTAAAATGCCCTAGAATCGCCAACATTAAACCACGAAAACGCCCCCCAAGTTTAATAAAAGGGAGGCTGCTACTTCATTTTATAAATTTCTCAACACCATATTCAAACGGTTTGTCCGCTCACTCTTTTCTTCCTCGGATGCCAAATCAAATTTTTTCAATAAATGAAACACTTCATTCAAAATGTCCTGGGTGTGGTCTTTTTCGAAAAACTGCTCAAACAATGGATTCATTTCCTCCGGTAAAAAGGCCGACTGCGATTCATATTTCTTTTTCACATCATCGTGCGAATGATCTAATTTGCATTCACTCATAAGATTCCCTCCTATGTCTAATTAACATTAGAATACCATTTTTCTGGCCAAACAAAAAAGCCCCTGAGTTAAGGGCTTTTCGCAAATTAAGGTTTCTTGGTTTCGGTAACTTCCAAAACATCAAGAAGGAAGACAAATACCGGAATCCCGATAATTAACCCCCAAACTCCGAAGAAGTGCTCAGAGAAAATCAACACAATGAAGGTATAGAAAACCGGCAAATTCGTTTTCGAGCTCATTAAATTCGGGTTCAAAATATAGGCCTCAATGCCATGGATGATGGCAATCGCAATCCCGACATAAAGGACCTTCATCAAGCCGCCGATACTATAAGCGATGATGGTTAACGGAATCAAAGAAATAATTACCCCTGCAACCGGAATCAATCCGAGCAGGAAAATCATTATTGATAAGCCGCCTAGCTGCGGGAAGTCCAGCAGCCAAAGAGAGATGGTTGTTAAAATACAGTTTACAACAGCAATAATTAATTGCGCTTCGATTACTTTACCAAACGTCCGGACAAACTTTTGGGCAAAAAATTCTATTTCGACATAAATGGAGGCAACCTTACTTGTTTTGAATTTCCCGGTAAATTCAATCAGCCTTGGTTTTTCTAATAGGAAAAATAAGCTTAAAAGAAGCGCAAGCAAAACCTGCAGGCTTATTTTACTGATGTCTGTAAAATACTTGAACAGGTACGTAACTCCCTGTTCCAGATAGCTGGAAATTTTCACTTCATTCATTTGGCTGACGATATAATTCAGAACCACATTATCATGCTGGGAGGTATAAAAGGCCGTCAGCTGCCTGATTAGGGCAGTGATTTCCCCCGCAATCATCGGCAGGTACATAACCAAACCATAGGTAAGCAAACCAACAATGGTAGCATACGAAATAATCACCAGCAGCTTTCTATTTAGCGGTATTTTGTCTTCAATGAATTGAACGAGCCGATCCATTAAAAACGCAAAAATGAAAGTCAGCAATATTAAATTAATAATTGACTTCATCGCATATAAAGCCAATGCAATCACAATAAAAATTAAGATTCTTTTGAAGCCTCTGCTTTGGTAAAGTTTATTCATCATCAGTATTTATCGAACCCCATTTTGTTTACTATAACCTTCACAATTATTGTGAAATTTACAAATTTATTATATCAAATTTGTTCCTATTTTTCCGAATATAAAGTTGGATTAAATGTGAACACCGTCCGTACAGCTATTTAAAATTGAACCGGTATCAACGAACTGTCAATCGCTTTACTTTCAAACCCCTGCTGGGTTAAATAATCGAGCAGACGTGGTAAATGGGCGAGCGTTTCTTTTTTCTCATGTAGCAGAATCACAAGCGGACCATTATAACTGGCCTTGGCTTTAATTTGCGTGATGACGTTGTCGACGTACCGTGCATCTTTATAATACCAATCCTTGCTGTCAATATTCCAATCCCACATGAAATAGCCGTTATCCTTCACCGCTTGTTTATATTCAGGAGTCATATACGGAGAACTCCCGTATGGTGTTCTTGCCAGAAAAGAATCTACTCCTGTAATTTCCCTTAATGTATTTCGATTCTGGGTTAATTCGCCCAATACAGAATTGGCGGAAGCGTAGAACACTTCTTTCCGGTGCGAGACGCTATGCAGTCCCACCGCTTCCCCGGTCTGTACCATTAATTTCGCAGCATCCTGATATTTGCGGATGTTCCCATCAATCATAAAAAAGGTTGCTTTGTAGTGGTGCTGTTCTAAGAGTGCAATGATGTCACCCGATATGGCCGACGGCCCATCGTCAAATGTTAAATAAATCGTTCTTTTTCCAGATGGCTGAGCAGGCGGCTGGGCGGCTGTCGGCTGTTGCGGATTCGTGTTGGGTTCTTTTGTAGTTTCAGGAGCAGGTGTATTAGCTGGTGGTTGGGCCGAAGACGAATCAGATGGTGGATTTTCCTGGTCCTTCCTTTTCTCTTGTTCATTTCTAGACGCCATGGCTTGTTCCGTGCGTTTTTTTATCATTTCTTTTTCCTGCTCGTGATCAAGGGCCCCTTTTCCCTTCATCGCAGCATTTGCCTTTTTTATAGACTCGTTGTTTTCCTGATTGGCAGATTCTCCTGCCGCGTTTGCCTGAAAATAGTTTACGGCAAACATTCCAATGGCCAGTAACCCAATCATAGTAAGAAGGAATACAGCCCCCCTCACCTGTCTTCTCCTCTTCAGTTTCCCCATTGTTCATCCCTCTTTGAAGGTATTTATTTTTCATCCACCATTATAGACGATTTCTTCTCTCGATTGTTACAAATCTATTAAAAATATTACAATTCTTTTAAAAGGCTGGCAGATTAATAGTTTTTTAGACAAGTACCAACAAAAATCTCCACTTCCCATTTTAACCCAAAAACACTGCAAATGGGTGGAAAATTACTCAGGAATTTCCAAAAAGTACAGGCAAATTCCATTTCCCTATGTCATACATATCATAGTGTGAGGATTTTCCAGTCCCAAGAGGAAATCCGCAAGTTTTCGTCATTTGGAGGTGATCTCGTGTCGGGTGGATTAAAAGCACTGCTTTACATTTTATCGTTTTTCATACCCATTATTGGAATTATATTAGGGATTATCTGGATGAATGACCAGGACATGGAGAAAAAGGCTATTGGGAAAACTTGTTTAATTATCGGCATCGTCTCAATTGTGTTAAGCTGCATCTACTGGTTCGCGTTGTCGACGTTGTCACTGTCTCCGGCGTTTATGACGGGGTATTAGGATAGAATGGATTCTAAAATAAAGAACCCAACTCCAGAAGGTTGGGTTCTTTTGATGAAGGAGATGTGTATGCTGCATGAGATACTGCATTTTCTCGGAGGGGCGATTTGCCACCAAATAGAGGAACGCTCACTCCATGCCTCTGGGAAGGCCCTGTCAGTCTGTGCCCGAGACACAGGGATTTACATTGGTATCTTTTCATCGCTTATCTACTTACATTTAGTGAAACGAAAAACCAGCATCACCATTTCGTCAATAAAAGTAAGCTTTTTTCTTCTTTTATTTATGCTTCCTTTAATAATTGACGGTGTAGGCTCATATGCGCACTTATTTGAAAGTACGAATGCACGGAGGCTAGTGACCGGGATATGCTTTGGATTAGTACTTCCGTACTTTCTTTATCCGTTACTTTCGGCAAAAGCGCTTGAACCATCCAGCCAGCCAATTATAAATCAACGGAAGGATGTACTTATTCCCCTGTTTCTAAGTGTTGGCCTTGGAAGTTTGGTCTATTGGGGAAGACTTCCATATTATTTGCTTGATGGCTACATCATTTTGATGATCGTCATATGGTTTAGCTTATGCTCCTCATTCCTATTCTCACGGCTTCGTGTAAAACCGCTAAAATGGGTAATATCTATATTGAGCAGTTTTGCGTTTCTTTCTATTCTTTCTCTATTGCATCAATTGGTCATTTAATTACTCGTCTGCATTTATGGCAGCAATCAATGCTTTGATTTGTTTTAATTTCTGAGGACTCAATTGGTCCTCAGACAATTCGATTTCGACCTTTAACACACTCTTAACTGATTTTTTTCTATTATTCGATATGATACTATCTTCTTTATTTTTCACTAAGTGTTCAACATCAACCTCTAAAGCTTTTGAAATTTTTTCTAGTATTTCTAAACTAGGGTTTGTTTGAATATCACGTTCGATTAAGCTTAAATAGGACTTCGAAATACCTGTTAGTTGACCAAGCTTTGTGATTGAGTACCCTTTTTCTTTCCGGAGCCTCTGAAGTTTTTTTCCATCCATCGTACCTCTCCCTTTTGTTAACACCTTCCAATACAAAAATATCCTATACTATCTATCGTACTCTTAACCTCCAAATCCCTTAGTAATCAATGTAATAACTAAAGGACCTAATATTACTATAAAAAGTGAAGGAAAAATGAAAAATACCATTGGGAACAGCATTTTTACGGGAGCCTTCATCGCCTGCTCACGAGCCGCCTCACGCCGCTGCTCACGAACCCTTATTGTTAAATTCCCTAACACCTTAGCCATCCCGATTCCAAGCTGATCGGCTTGAATAAGCGAAGTAATCAAACTTTGAAAGGAGTGTGAAGGAACTCGCCTCCTAAGCTCATAAAATGATTCCCTTCTTGATTTGCCTAGTTTCATATCCTCGAGCGTAAGCAGGAATTCATCTGCTAATGGACCTTTGATATTAAGTGAAACCTCTTTTAATGCCAAATCAAGCCCCATCCCTGCTTCAAGCAGCAGATTAACAGTATCAAAGAAATCCGGCATTGCTTTGTTAATCGCCTTGATTCTTGCTGTTTTCTTTTTTCCAAGATAAAAAATGGGCAGTCGGAACCCCAATAATGCCACGACAGCAACCATCACCCAAGCTAAAGTTTTATTCTCAGCAATCGGCATAAAAAGCATGAAAGCAGCAAGCCCCATTACAGCACTAAGGAGAATCTGGAATAGCCTGAAATCTATAGCTGACTTAAATGGATAGCCCGCATCTCTTAATAGAGAATCAAGTTTTCTTCTTTCCTCTTTCGAAACCTTTTTGTTCAAAACATCGGTTCCTTTTTCCCAATATTGACTAAAGAAATGTTTAACATCCTTCTCTTGTTTTTCCGGGATTCGCTCATCACTTTTTATTGTCACGCTGCCAAAGTACGTTTTCACACGCTCATTGAAGGCAATTTTCCTTTTATAGATAGTTAATAATATGGTTGCAAACAAAGTCGAAACAAACCCGGTTATCAAAAAAATTAACAACAAATCTCCCATCTTCATTACACCTCAATTTGGATGATTTTCCTGATAAAAACCCAGCCAATGATATTTCCGGCTGCCCCAACAAATATCATCATCCAGCCCAGTGGGTGCTGCAGCATCGGCGCAAAATATTCCCAGTTTACCAATGATAAATAGGCAGCAAGTGCTACTGGGAGAAGAGAAATAATCCACGTCGACATTCTTCCCTGTGCAGTTAAAGTCCGCAGCTCTTCTAAAATCCTGACCCTGCCCCTAATCGTTTCTTCCATGGTTTCCAGAAGTTCGGCCAAATTCCCTCCGCTTCTCCTTTGTGCGAGAATTGCTCTAACAACAACATCCAATTCATTATTCGGCAGACGCTCCACCATTTCTTCGAAAATATCCTCCATCGGCATGCCCAGGCCTGCCTGGCGGAATGCACGGTCAAATTCCGGACCAAGCGGATCTGGGACTTCCTTGCCGACTAGCTGCATGGCCTGCATGAAGCTAAAGCCTGCCCTCATAGAGTTTGCCATCATCCCTAATACCTCAATTAACTGATAATTAATTTGTGCTAACCGTTTCTTTCTTTTTTGCTTCATGAAAGTTTTAGGGACGATAAAACCAATAACAAAAGCCGCTATCCACAGGTACCAGGGAAGCCCTAGGAGAAGCGTCAAGAGGACGAGTCCAGCTGCAGTAATAAACCTAAACGCCAAAAACTCTTCCGGTTTAAAGCTGCTTCCAGCTTCATTCAATAATTTTATTGTATTGCTACTAAACTCCATATTTTTGAAAATATCCGCAATCCTGGAAAAAAATCGCTTAATAATCGAAGGCTGTTTCTCTTCTTCGCTTTCCTCAGTTGTCTGTGATGATTGCAAAAAGGTTTTCATGCGGTTATCGAGCCTTTTTCTCGCAGTAAAGCTTCTTAAAAACAAATAAAATCCAATGGTTACGCCAATACAGATTAGAATCAGTTGGAGCGCTGTATCCATTTCTACCAACCTCCATAAAACCATGTTGCTGGTAAAGAATAGCCATTCATCTCAAGCTGTTCGGTAAACCTCGGGCGGATGCCGGTGCTGACAAAATTGCCGATAATCTTGCCATCTTCGGTATAGCCTTGTTCCTTAAAAACAAATAGATCCTGAAGAACAATGGTATCCCCTTCCAAGTTTAAAACTTCGGTAATATGAGTGATTTTTCTTGTTCCATCCTTCATTCTGGCTTGATGAACAATTAAATCAATCGCATTCGAAATTTGTTCCCGGATAGCCTTTACCGGCAGTTCATAGCCTGCCATTAACACCATCGTTTCAATCCGGGATAGGATATCGCGCGGTGAGTTGGCGTGACCTGTACTTAGTCCTCCGTCATGGCCTGTGTTCATCGCCTGTAGCATATCCAGCGCTTCGGCACCGCGAACCTCACCGACGACAATACGATCTGGCCGCATCCTTAGGGCGTTTCTTACCAAATCCCTGATGGTGATTTCACCTTTTCCTTCGATATTCGGCGGCCTTGATTCCAATCCCACAATATGCTCCTGATTAAGCTTCAGTTCAGCCGCATCCTCGATGGTGACAATCCGCTCTTTATTCGGAATGAAGGAGGATAACACATTTAATGTCGAGGTTTTCCCTGAACCAGTACCACCGCTAATAAAGACATTAAGTCTTGATTTCACGCAGATTTCAAGAAACTCCGCCATCGTTTGATCAAGAGTTCCAAATCCTATCAAATCCTTTATCGTAAAGGGAGTTTCTGAGAACTTACGAATCGTTAAACTTGGGCCCTTTAATGCTAGTGGAGGAATGATTGCATTAACACGAGAACCATCGGGCAGGCGGGCATCTACCATAGGGGAGCTTTCATCGATACGGCGTCCAATCGGTGAGACAATTCTTTCAATAACCCGCATCACATGCTGATTATCCACAAAATGAATATGGCTCTTGGAAATTTTCCCTTCCTGCTCGTAATAAACCTCATCAAAATGATTAACCATTACCTCCGAAATTAACGGATTTTGCAAAAGTGAAGTAATGGGACCATAGGCAAGAAGTTCATTTGTGACATAATCAATGATTTCCTGTTTTTCTTCAAAGGTAAGCCTGGTTCCTTCCTGTTCAAAGAACGCATCTGCCAATTCCACGATTTTACTTTTTTCCTTTTCCTTATCTTGCCCTGGGTATTTCTTCAATTCCTCCAGCAGATGATTGTGAAGATTGTTTTCAATCTCCCAAAATTCCTGAGACTTTTTTTGTTCAGATATAACAGGAGCATCTTTTTTCAGGGCACTCCCCTGGACCTCTTCTAAATATCGTTTAAATAATGACATTTACTTCACCGCCTCACTTTCCAAGTTGATACCATTTTTTCTCTTTCTTTTTCCCGCTAACCTCCACTGTTTTTTGAAAATTAGAGTTTTCAGCCATTTGCCAAACTGCCTTACCAAGATGACTGCGAGAATTCGATAACATGAATGGCTGCCCCGCCTTTATGGAGGAGACAGCGACATTGACCTGCTCCGGAAGAGTATGATAAACCTTGGCTTCTAAAATTTCTTCGATCCGATTAAGATCAAGCCCCTGCCCCTTCACATGACGATTCAAGACCAGCTTTACTTTTTCCTTGAGCTGAATAGCATCCAAGGTTTCCAGATAAAGCTTGGTTAACCTTAAAACCGATAAATCGTTTCCTGTCAGCAGCAAAATTTCGTCTGCCATATTAAGGCTTCGCAAATGAATATCAGATAAATGGGCAGGCAAATCAATTAGGATGATATCAAATAGTTCTCGTGCCTCCTCGATTGCCGCTTTCATATGTAATTCTGTAATCCCTTCAAAAAATTCAGGGCGTGTTGGTGCGGCAAGTACAGAGATATCCCCATCCACAACGGTCATGTATTGACGTAAGGAATAATGGTCTTGCCCATACCCTTCCTTGACCCATTCGTAAATGGTTCGCTTAGGCTTCACATTATAGAAGATAGAGATTTCACCAAATTGGAGGTTGCCATCAATCACAGCTACCTTTTTTCCCATTCTGGCATAAGCAACTGCCAGATTTACGGTTAGAACCGTTCTGCCAATGCCTCCCTTAGGACCAGAAACCGCAATGACTCTCCCGATGTCCTTTCTGAGACTGGCAACACTAGGCTCCATTTTTGCCCGATGCTGCATAAATTTCTTGGCATGGGCAACTGTTTCAGCAAGGTCCTCGATTCTGTAGTTTGTTCGAAGTGTATCTGAAGCACCCACTTGCATCGCCTTTTTCAGGTTTTCCATTTCCTCAGGTACCATAAGAATGATGTAAACCTGGGGGTATAGTACCGAAATCTCTTGAGATAGTTCATAGACATCATATTGTGATTGGACATTAATAAATAAGACCGTTATTTGACTTTCTAATGCTTGTCGTAATTTTTCAATCTGATTAACGAAGATCAGAGTGTATTCCTGTTTTTCTAAAAATGTACTGACGCCTTCCGGAAAAGTGTAAGAGTCTGAAAAATAAACCCAATTTATGTTCATTTCTTACCAGAATCCCCCTCTTTAATGACTTCCCTTGTCTGCTTAAAGCCAGCTTTTCCTGTTTCTGAATCTTTTGTATTGCGAAGCATTAAATAGAAACCATCCTTATCCTTCGATGCTAGACTAAGCATGACCCCTTCCTCCGGCTTCACTTCCAAAGTAACCGTTTCATAGTTAAGGGCAGCTTCCTTGTTATCCGCTGATTTACCGGACGTAAGGACTTTCACATTTTCAAGGACAAGCACCGCTGATCTGTACTCTTTGCCCGTAGCATCGTCCTTCATAGATTCATAGGCAATCACATCGACCATCGAATTTGGTGCAATATAACCTGAAACGCCTTCTTCCTTTTCAGCTCTTATTGAAATGGCCCTTTTCCCTTCACTAACATCAACCATCGGGTTAACAGACTCCCGCGCCAGCGCCTTTTCTTTTTCTGCTTGCTTCTCTTTTTCAACCTCTGCATCTGTCTTTTTTCCTGTCCCATCCTTCAGTTTCTCACTGACTGTGGCACTTGCTGGAGTAGAGCCGTTTCCTTTTGCGAATACTGTAAAATAAACAACACCTGCGACAGCTATTCCGAAGATTAATGATATGATCCAGATTTTTTTTGTGTTCATTGTGAGCCTCCCTATTTCCCTTATGACCTGAACTTTAATAAAATAATTACCCACTCTTTTTCTATCTTTAAAGCTATAAGGAGATTAATAAATTCGCAAAAGTCCGACTATTGCAATCTCTCACTGCCTGGTTTTTTCAATTTTAACTTGATTACTCAACTCTCATTACCGTTTTATCCTTAAGTTCAACTTCCCCAATTACACTACTGATTATTGGTGTAAGAAATGTAATTGGGTAGGTAATAGCAATAGTTACATCGTTTGAAGTTGGTGATCCTTTAGTTACTTTCACATTTCCTGTAGTTAAACTAATTCCTACAGCATTTTCAACAGCAACTTGTTCGATATTTGCACTGCCAATACTTGCAGCACGAGCTGCTTCTCTACCAGCGTGATCAATCGTAAGATAGGCATGGAGGATCCGTCCAAAGTCAACAATTCCAAATAAAAGTAACAGTAATACCGGTAAGACTAAGGCAAATTCAACTAGTGATTGGCCTTTTTCCGACTTCATTAAAATCCACCCCAAACCAGTGTGCAAAGTGTACCAAGGGCAATTGCAACTCCATAAGGAAATGAAATTCTCCCCTTTTTATCTTGAGATATAATAATCTCCCCAAGATTACTTCTTAAAAATACTAAATTAAAAAGAGTAGACTTAAGCAGGGGTATAAAGCCTTTATTTTTTATGATTAATAAAAGACCAATTACTCCACCAATCAGTGCAGTATAAATAAACGAATAAAATACAAATTCGGTGCCCATTAAGGCCCCAATTGCTGCCATTAACTTTACATCCCCTGCACCCATTCCACCTAAAATAAATGGGATTAATAGTAAGCTTAAGCCTACTAGGAATCCTTTGCCGCTAAATAAAAGTCCATTAAAGCCAGATATAATTATGGAATATACAAATCCAAAGATAATTGTTGGTACAGTAACTATATTTAATATTTTCCTTGATTTTAAATCAGTTATGAGACAAATTATTAGAACAATTCCCAAAACTATTATTTGCATGTTTTTACCTTCCTCCCTATAAGAAAGCCCTGCCTCTTTTTAGATGAGCAGGGCTAGAGATAACAGTTCTTATTTTAGCTATTAAATTGCACCAACAAGTTTATCTTTAATGTTTGTAAATACATCAGAAATACCAGTGCTCAATAATGCCACTGCTGCAACAACAACAGCAGCCACCAATCCAATAATCAAACCATACTCTGACAAAGTCTGTCCTTCTTCTTCTTTCCACAACTTTGTAATAATGTTCATTCTGTTCTCCTCCTATTATTCTTTTTAGAATTCTTTTGTTCTATATTTAGAACCTGAATTAAATATATAATGAACCTAGGGTTTTGAAAACTATCATTTTTGTTCGTTTTAGCGTAATATTAAGTATTTTTCATCAATTCCCTTAATAATTCTAGGTATTTCTCACTATTTCGTTCTTTAAATAAAACGTTTTGTTCATTATAATAAATATATAAAATGAAAGGAGCACGTCTATGGAAAAGAATATTGTTCACATCCCCTACGTGATACATTTAGCAGATTCAATTATTAAGCGAGTCATTGGGTTAATGTTTCGAAAGAAACCTATCGTTAATGAGGGACTTTGGATTATTCCTTGTAATGCGGTGCATATGTTTTTTGTGAGATTTCCCATTGATATCGTTTTTATTAACAAACAAAATGAAGTTGTAAAAGTTTATCATAGTTTGAAGCCCTGGAAAATGACGAAACCAGTAAAAACTGCCTACTCCACATTAGAACTTCCGGATGGATCGATTAAAAAGTTAGGAATTGAGATAGGTTGTATTGTTAAATTCTAATGAACCTAAAACTATAAAAAAAATTTTAACTAAATAATTCGTTTTAAAGAACGACAAAAAGTGAGGTAAAGGATGTTTACTAAATTAAAAAATATTATCAGAGAAGAATCTGGTCAGTCCCTTGTTCTAATTGCCGTATCACTTGTAGCGTTACTTGGTTTTACATCCTTAGTTACTGATGTTGGATATATGTATTTTCAAAAGAGTAATCTACAAAAAGCCGCTGATTCTGCTGCTTTAGCCGGAGCACAGGATCTGCCGAATGCAAGTACTGCTAAAAACACAGCAGAAAACTATGCAAATGCAAATGGAGTCAAAAAGTCAGAGATTACTTCTATTAATCCTTCTTATCAAAGCGACCCAACAAAGATAGAAGTTAAATTAAAAAGGAATGTTTCATTTAATTTTGCCCGAGTTTTGGGATTTACTGACACAGATATATCAGCGCGTGCTGTAGCTCAAAACAGCCAATGGGACGGGGAAGCACTACCTTTTATAAACCTGGATAACAAATATGGAGCAGAAGGGACAATACTTGAAGGCTGGAATAAAGTAGATCCTGGTGATAAGGAAAGAATTCATAATAATGATTTGGTGATTTCAGATGATAATACTAGTATCAAAGTAAAGTATGCCGATGGTTCTCTTATGTTTAAAAAAGGTAAAGATAACAGTATAAATGCTGCATTGGATAATATTTTAAAAGTGGGAAGGACTGTTTACTTGTTTAGTTTATCTAACGAAGTAATTGATTCTGGAGATTACAATAAAAAAGGTCCTAAAGAATTAAAAGAAGGAGATCTAATTCCACTTGAAGATACTGTTCTTTTAGAATGTCAAATCATTGAAGTTGAAGGGAAAATTGTTACTTTAAAATTTATGAAAGTTTACGATATATCTACTGGCGTTTTCCCGCAAGGTGATTCTTCAAAATTAGTTGAGTAAAAATGTACTATTCACCAAAATAGCTAGAACATCATTAACCACGTGAATTAAATTGCTGTCATACAACCCTTGCTTCATAAAATTAATCTGCCTGCTGTGAATAATACTTATTTTAAGCAAATGATGCTTCATGATACCTTACAATATTTACAAAAATTAGGTGAAGTGAATGATGGATTTGTAACTCAATCCTTTAAAAAGAATCTCTCAAGCTTGTTAGTGATATCAGTGTGACAGAACTTAAGAAACACGATATTACCTTTCCGTTCTCTGTTGAAGATAATTTAGTTCATATGAATAATCGCATGCATACGTAAATAAAAAAACGAGGTTCCGCTCAGTGGGCCTCGTTTTTTCATTTAAAGAATTTCTGCCTGCCAAGCCAAGCGATAGCCATTTTGGATTTCCTTTTGGAGTTTTGCATGCTCTTTGTAAGACCCGTGCTACTGTCTACAACTTTAACTGTACATTGCCCGCATGTTCCTTTCCGACAATTAAAATTAATGGACTGGCCTTGATGCAGTGCCGCATCAAGAAACTTCCCTTTTACCGAAGAAATCGTAAATTTCATGTCTCTTGGAACACAATAATTTTTTAAACAGCAGGTACAGGCTTTTCAGGTGGTACTGCCACAGCAACGGCATGCTGCACGATGGCCTACCGTAAAAACACGACTTCTCACCCGTTATCCTCAATCGCTTCCAGCTTACAGATCGCGGAAGGACGTTTTATCCGCAACACTGCCGTCTCGTATAATCGGAATTTCTGACCCCAGATAAGCGGTATTGAAATCCTCTGAGACAGCCAAGTCAAAATTATTTCTTCCCGTATTGGCCAATACACCTTTTTTGCCTTATAAAACAAGTGATTGGAAAATATCGTCTACCCTCTATAGATTTCCTATCTGTCATTATGAACGTGGAAGATTTTTTTAAAACCCAAAAGCGAATAACAATTCCCGCTTTATCCAAAATAATGAGTGGCTGTGTCCAATTTTTTTGAGGAGGAGATTCGATTGATGATACAGAATCAGCAGGGGCAAATGCACCAAAACATGCATACAGGGGCTGTACCACAGCAACTTAACCATGGCGGCCATGAAATGTTTGATGTCCATGAAGTGTTGAATGGCTCGATTGGGACTTTAAATCAATATTTGATGCTGCGTCCACATGTGAAGGACCCGGAGCTTCTTGATATTTTAGACCGTCAATATCAATTCATTCAGGATGAATATAATATCACAAGGGAGTGCTTCCAATCCGGGCAGGATCCGTCTAAGCCGACGCAAAGCTATAAAATGAATCAGGGGAATGACTTTGTATATGGGTTAACTCCGACTCAGCCGAAAAAACCAATGCAGAACATGACGGAAATTTCCGATGAGTTTATTTCAGGCTGTATGCTAACAGCTTGCAAGTCCGGTGCCACACATAAGACAATGGCCGCCTGTGAAACGACCAATCCGGTTGTCCGCCGCGTGCTTGCAGACTCTGTGCCAAACTGCATTGAAATGGCTTATGAGCTGTCCATTTATCAGAATAAAAACCATTATTACCAGGTACCGCAGCTGGCCCAGCAGGATATGACGCAAATTGTTAACTCCTTTGCACCAGCACAAGCTTTGCCACAAACGCAAAACATGAACATGAACGCCAATATGAATATGGGCATGAATAACAACATGAATTTGAAGCATTAAAAATAAAAGCCGGAGGCTGTCTTAAAGGGTCAGACCCCAAATAAGACAGCCTACAGCTCTTTTATTTCTCCCCTAAATACTCAATGGCCAGTGCCATAAAATAACGTATGGATTCGATGAACTTGTTAATTTCCACATATTCATCCGGCTGATGTGCAAGTTTTGGGTGCCCCGGGCCAAAGATGAATGTCGGAATCTGTAGATGCGGTTGATAAACAGAAGCATCTGTATAATAGTTGACTCCTGCTGGCTGCAAGTCAAGGTTTAGCTCTTTTTTACCGGTTCGGACCGCCATTTGGACAAACTCATCTGACACTGGAGTATTAACCGATTCCATTCGATTAATTATTTTGACTTGGTACGATGCCTTTGTTTTTTCAGCGATACCCTTCAGCATCTCATCAATATCTTTTAAAATCCGGTCAATATCCTGCCCTGGGACTGTTCGAATATCCAGTGTCACACTGCATTGGTCAGGCACAACATTTGTCTTGACGCCGCCTTCAATGGTGCCGATATTTAGTGTCGGATGCCCTAAGATTGGATGCGGTGTATAGAAAAACTCATACTTAAGAAGCGCATTGATGAAATCATTCATGGCCAAAATGGCGTTAACACCTTGATCCGGCATGGAGCCGTGGGCAGTTTTTCCATTCGTAGTAATCTCCAGCCACAAGCACCCTTTATGAGCGGTATAGATTTCGTTTTCGCTTGGCTCCGAGATGACCATGGCTGTAGCCTTGTCAATCTGTCCCTTTTGGACAACCGTCTTGGCACCATAGCCGTCCACCTCTTCTCCAGCAGTTCCAACAAACTGCAGCTTACCCTTTAGTTTCACACCGGCACGGGATAAATAATCCATCGCCAGAATCATCGCGGCAACTCCAGCTTTCATGTCAGTAGTGCCGCGGCCATACATTTTGTTACCGACGATTTCCCCGGAAAAAGGACCATGCTGCCACTCTACTTTACCAAGAGGAACAGTGTCAAAATGACCGCTGTAAACTAAATACTTCTCGTCTGTTTTTGTGTCCGGATAAGTAACAAACAAGTTGGCCCGGTTATCGCCTAGGTCATCCAGTTCCACTTGAAGCTTGGATGAAGCTAAAAACATTTCAATAGCCTCAGCGACCCTTTTTTCATTCCCGTCAGGATTTACACTGTTTACCTGGATAAGAGATTGCAAAAATTGGACTGATTCTTCTACATCTACCATCTCATAAATTGAATGCAGCTTTTGCATGTGTTTCCCCACCTTGCTATTTATTATTTCGTCGAACGTTCACTTAGCCAGTCATCTAGTATTCCGGCAAATTTTCCGGACATCGCCAGGTTGACATGTCCGCCCTCTATGCGTAGAAACGTTTTATCTTTACTTGAGACTGCATCCATGATTGGCTTGCTTTGCTCTTCTGGAATCAGGTTGTCACTTTTCATGCTGACGGCCAATAGATTCGCCTTAATATTTTTTAAATCTGCTTTTTTGCCGTGAATGGTAAACTCACCTTTAACCAGCTTATTTCCTTTAAACAAGTCTTCATTTAACTGCTTAAACGCTCCGCCGGTTAACGGGACGTGCCCCTTTGTCCATGTGTTCATCCGATGCCATTTTTCCGTAAACCTTTGATCATGCGCCCGTGATAAAAGGAGCGTGTAAGGGGTGTTGTAGACCGGTGAAGTGATCGACCTGAACATGGCCTCAACATAAACAGGCGGTACTAATCCATACACTTCGATAAAACGGTCGAGATTCATGTTTCCTTCAAGCATCGCTTCCGCCCAGTTTTCCGGAACGGTGGCCGTCACACTAAAATCAATCGGAACGGCAGCAGTCACTAAATTTTTGATCGGCTCCTCTGCTATTGAAGCATACATCGCTGCCAACGTACCGCCCAGACAATAACCGACCACCGATATTTCCTCCCCACTAGAGTGCCTCAAGGCCCGCTGAACCGCTTTTTTGATATAGCTGGCTACATAATCTTCAATTGAAATATTTTTATCTTCGTAACCTGCGACGCCCCAGTCTAATAAATAGACATCATACCCCCTGTTTACCAGTCCTTCGAGAACACTTGAGCCTGGGGCAAAATCAAGAATGGTTGGCTGATTGAACAGCGAATACACAATGAAAATCGGGACATCGTATTTTTTTGTTTGTGCCGGATAGTGCCATAAGGTGGCTTTATTCTTTTTCCAAACTAATTGTCTGGACGTATGACCGAATTGAAAGTCACCACTGTTAAGGGTTTTGAAAAATCTTTCCCAGCGCTTCTGTTCTTTTTCAAGAAGAGATGCCTCTTTATTTGCTGTATTTGTTGGCACGATTTGTCCTCCTTGCATCAAATATCGGGAACGAATATGCCTAGAAAGACTTCGTCCCTATTTTCTAAAGATTAAATTACTGATTTCTCATTTTTTACTACTGCAAGCGGATGAATCTGCTTCTCTTTCAGAATAATTGCACACACAGCGGCCACCGCTGCAGTAAGAGCGAAGAAGATGAAGACGCCGCTAAAATCCTGAGAACCATTCGCGCCCACTTTTACTAAATAGCCAGCAACCAGTGGCGACACAAAAGAACCTAATTGGCCGATACCATTTGCTAATCCGGTTGCACTTCCGACAATTTCTTTTGGATAGCGCTTTGGCAGATAAGCATAGATGGAACCGAAATTTAAGTTAACAAAGAAACCAGTAAGTAAAAGGAGCGTCAGTAACATGCCGGTATTTCCTTTTTCAACAGCACCAAGCATCCATAGGACAGGTATACAGCCGATATAGGCAATCAAGGCAACAGGTTTCATGCGATGAAGAACCTTATCCATCAGCCAGCCGCCAAGCATCATCGCAAAGAATGCCACGATGTAAGGAGCAGATGCGAAAAAGCCCATTTCTTTAATATTTAATCCGTGTTGGGTGACTAAGAAAGAAGTAAGCCAAGTGGATGAACCCCAATAGACAGCCAGCTGGCAAAATAAGCACAAAGTATACACATAAAAATTGCTATCCTTTAAGAAAACTCCGTATTGCTTTCTTTTCTCTTCTTTTGTAAGAGTGGCAGAAACCGCTCCATCTTCAATATCTTCGTCCTTGCTCAGTCTTCCCTTTGCGATCAACTCTTTTGGAGAATCCGCTACAAAACGCCATAATAAAAAGATTCCAAGTGCACCCGGGATGGCAAGAACGTAGAATACAGGGCGCCATGCACCTGCAAAAAAGTAAACAGAAATGCTGGTAACGATGACCGGAACAATCGCCGGCGCAACAGCCCAAGAGGTGGCAAAAAACGAAACGGCCCGTCCTCTTTCCTTGAATGGGAACCAGTTATTGATGGCACGGATAGCCGGTGCAAAATGATGGCCTTCTCCTAGACCTAAACCGATTCGGAGAGCTATAAACTGTGCGAAGTTTTTCACCATACCGGTTACGGCTGTAACGGCGGTGAATACGGTAATCGCAATATACATAACTTTTTTCGCGCCAATTTTATCGGCAAGAAATCCGGCGCTGATTTGCGCGGCTGCGTAGGCAAAGAAAAACACGGAGGCAAGCTGTCCAACCTCAACCGGCGTCAGATTTAAATCCTTCTGGATAAACGGAAGGAAGGTAAGAACGGCCATCCGGTCAAAATAATTAATAATGTAGACTAACCAAAGAATGACAAGAACGACATAACGATATTTCCAAGCTTTTTTTGCCACAGTGGACATTGGAATCAAATCCTTTCGAATGTAAAATTAGCTTTGCAGATTCTTCAATGCGTTCTTTAAAACTTTCCCCCCAGGGTTGCGGGGCAGCTCGGAAACAAATTCTATTAGTTTCGGAACCTTGTAATTTGCTAATCTTTCCGCCACAAAATCTTTGATTTCCTGCGGGTCGATGACTTCCTGATTTTTTGGTACAATCACTGCTTTGACAACTTCCCCAAAAATAGCATCAGGAACGCCTAAAACGGCCGCTTCATGCACCTTTGGGTGATTATAAAGGACATTCTCAACCTCAATGGAAAAGATTTTTTCACCACCGCGGTTAATCAGGTCTTTTTTCCGGTCAACTATATAAACAAAGCCGTCCTCATCCATTTTGGCTAGGTCGCCGGAACGCCAAAATCCATCAACAAAAGAGGTTTGATTTGCTGCTTCATTATCCCAATAGCCCTCTACTACCATTGGCCCCTTAATTAATAGTTCTCCGACTTCTCCCGGCGGGCATAGCTCATCGTTATCATTTACGACCTTTAACTCGCCAACCGGCACGGGCATGCCGACCGATTGAAATTTCGCATCGCTATATGACCGTGGCATAAGCGTTGCGGGTGATGAAGTCTCCGTAGCCCCATATGCATTTTGTAAATAGGCGTTTGGAAAATATTTTTTCAATTTATAAATGGTTTCTGTCGACATCGGGGCGCCGCCGTACGCGATACAGTTAACATTTGTGTAGCTGTATAATGAGAATTCCTGATGGGCCATCATCATGACATAGATGGTTGGAACATTGAACAAAAATGTTACCCGCTCTTCGACTGTCAATCGGATGAATTCCTCCGTCTTAAATCTCCTTATGATCACGGATGTGCCGCCCACTCGTACCATATGAAAAAGCTGGCCAATCAATCCGGTCACATGAAAGAGCGGAACCGCAATCAGCGTCTTCGCCTTGTGCGTTGTTTTAAATACTGTTTCATAATTGATGGAACTGTGTATGGCCCCTATATGGCTGCCCACCGCTCCCTTTGGCAATCCGGTAGTTCCAGATGTATACATAATAAATAGTGGGTCATCCTCTGAAACAGGAAACTCAGTAACCGAAGCAGGCTGCTCGAGAATTTCAAAAGGTAAATAGTCTTTCCGTTTAGGCGTTTTATTTCCGATTAAAAAGAAATTTTGGATTGAATCGATTGAACTGCTGTCTCTCATGCTTTCGACTGTTTCTAAAAATTCATCATCGACAAACAAAATCTTGCTGCCTGATTGCTGCAGCATATAAGAAAGCTCGTTTTCCTTTAAACGAGTATTTAACGGTACAAAAATGGCCCCCAATTTGGCACAGGCAAACACCAGCAAACTAAATTCGATGCTGTTCCCCAGTAACAGGGCAACTCTGTCCCCTTTTTTTACACATAAGGAACTTTGTAAATTACCGGCAATTTCTAGCACTTTATCGTGCGTTTCTTTGTAGGTTAATCGTACTCCGTTCATGACCAGCGCTTCGTGTTCAGGGTACTTCCGGGCTGCTTCCTCCAACATTGCAAAAAGATTCCGGGGCCGGTTCTCAAATACTTTTAGTTCTCGGTTAAAATGGGTTTCTTTTACGATCTTCATGTAGTAAACCTCCTTTAACGTGCCGTCCAACCGCCGTCGACGTGGAGCACTTGGCCTGTCACATATTTTGATGTATCAGATGCCAAGAACACGACTGGACCAACGAGGTCTGATATTTCCCCAAATCTTTTGATCATTGTAGAGTTGACGATTTTTTCGACCCGCTCAGGATCGGAAAGCCAATCCTGCGTCATCGGCGTCATAATATAGCCAGGTCCAATCGCATTGACAGTAATATTATTTGGTGCCAATTCCTCAGCCCAGATTTTTGTTAATTGATTAATGCCGCCTTTACTGGCAGCATAGGAAGTTTGAAACGACATTCCCACGCTTCCAAAAATGGAGGAGATGTTTATGATTCTTCCGTAGTTTTGTTTGATCATCTGCTTGGCACAGGCCTGCCCGACCAGAAAAATCCCTTTTAAATTGACCCCCAAAACTCGGTCCCAATCGCTTTCTTCCACTTCGACCAATGGCTTGCGGATATTCATGCCGGCATTGTTGACCAAGATATCAAGCGAGCCAAAGCGCTCGACGATTTCATTAACAAGCCTTTCTACCTGCTCCTTTTTTGTCACATCGGCTTGAATATAAGCCGCATTCATGCCCTCTTCCTTTAATTGTTGGACGGCCGTTTCTCCTTCATCAGCCCCCCGGCTGGTAATGACAACAGTTGCCCCATAACGACCCAAAGCTTGTGCCATACCTAAGCCAATTCCTTTACTTCCTCCAGTTACAAGGGCCACTTTTCCATTCAGCTCAAAAGTTGGGAAATTCATCAATTTTCATCACCTTCCGTCGAATTTATTTTTTTTATGACAATCCATCCTTTTATAATGCAATTATCGTGCCAATTTTTGAATAGATAGAAAATATTTAATATTTAGATATTATTCGACAAAACTCACTGAAGGATCTTGTCAAACAATGTTGAAATGAACAGAAAAAAGCCGACAAATGAACGTCGGCTCTTGAATATAGTTGATGAGGTTTGATTCCTTTTTTCATCAAAAATTTTATATACCTAACTTTTGCATCTTTTTTACTAGCGCAGACTGACTAATTCCTAATTCCATCGCAGCACGCCTGGTCGTCCTGGATTCCTCCATTTGTTCTTTTATGATCTTCCGCTCCACATTGGCCAAAATTTCCTTTAACTTTCCCTTTTCTGTTGTTGTTTTTTCCAAACCTCTGAGTAAATTTGGCGGCAGATCTTTAATATGGATTTCGTCATGATCGGAGGTAATAACCAGTCTTTCCACCAAGTTTTCCAATTCTCTGATATTTCCTGGCCAGTGATATTTTTCAAAAAACTGAAGAATTTCTGGATGAAATCGTTTATTCAGCTTGCTTTTTTTATTCGTTTTATTTAAAAAATAGAACGCAAGCGGCACAATGTCGGCTTTCCTTTCCCTTAATGGCGGAATCCGGATAGGAACGATGTTTAGCCGGTAATAAAGGTCCCTTCGGAAATCATTTTTATCCACCATTTCCTCTAGATTCATATGGGTTGCCGAGATGACCCGCACATCAATTTTGATGCTTTTCCGGCCGCCGACTCGCATGATTTCAAACTCCTGCAGTACCCTTAATAATTTCACCTGGAGATCGATCGGCATATCGCCAATCTCGTCTAGAAAGATGGTGCCCCCGTTTGCCAGCTCAAACAACCCCGGTTTTCCATGGCTGTCCGCACCGGTAAACGCCCCTTTTTCATAGCCAAATAGTTCGGATTCAAGTAGGTGTTTAGGAATGGCACCGCAATTGACTTTAATTAATGGCTTATCGGCCCGGTCGCTTTCGTTATGCAAATAATTGACAATAACCTCTTTCCCTACTCCAGACTCCCCCAAGACCAGCACACCGGAATCAACCTTGGCCACTTTTCTTGCGAGATGGTAAACCTTTATAATTTCCTGGCTTTGCGCGACAATCCCGTCAAGATGCATCTGGATTAATTCCCGTTTTTTTAAATCCTCAATTTCACTTAAATATTTTTCCGTTAATTTTCTAGATTGATAGAGTGCGTTTTTCATTTGGTTTAAATCTGATATATCTCTTACGTTCGTCACGACAAACGATATGGCACCGCCCGGGTCGAACACCGGACTCCCGGTTACAAGCAGTTCCTTGCCCCTAACGGTTTGAATAATCGTGACCGGTCTTTTTTCATCCAACACTTTTAACGTAACAGACTCGGAAACAATCCCTTCTTTTACCACGGTCTCCATGCTTTTTCCTAGCAGCTCATTGTTTTTTACACCGGTTATTTTGGAGTAAGCCTGGTTGACCATGACGCCGACACCATTTTTATCAGCAACATATACACCATCATAGCTGCCTTGAAAACTTGATATTAGAATATGGACGATATCTGATTTGTTCATTCCGTTCTTTTTCAGGACTTCAGAATTAAAGAAGTTCTCCGTTTCCAATGGGGCTCCCTCCATTTTTAAAAAAAGCTGATGAAATTTCGAATCAAATTTTCTAGATGATTCCTTTTGTAATCAAATATTCTCCATCTAATTCAGAATTTCCTTTTTTTGTGTATAAAAAAAGCCGGTTTACTTAACCGGATAGGCATAAATGATATATCGTTCCGGCGCTTTGCCGACAAAATGGAACGGGTGGAAAGGACCAATTCCTCCTTGCCCGCCTTTCTAATGATGGTCCGATCATTTTTATCGACAATTTTCGAAGAAGCCATTTTGTATTTAAAAGTACCATAAGGGAATTCAAGGATAAAAATATCGCTTGGTTCTAGTTCGCCAAACTTTCTAAACACCGTGTCTCTGCGTACTGCCTGAGAAAAAAGAGCATAAAAAAAGACCAGCATTTCTGCTGACCTTGTATCCACCTTATGTATGGTGGAGACGGCGGGACGTGCGTTTCCATGCTTTCGACATGGCACTGACTATATCTTGAACCTGCATTTATTACAGGTCCTCCGGCGTCTTATGCGAATCATATATTTGTCCATTATGACAGGATTTCGCATCTTAGTACTACCATTTTCGAATGGCAGCCTATAAGTCGATACACGGCTGTTGGATTGCTCCACATACCGCTCGGCATTGCCTTATCGCTTTTTAAAGCGACGTAGGTTTCACCGATAAAGCCGGATTTTCACTTATGTGTTACCACATAAGGCGACTAATTACTAATCGAACCCGCGTCCAAAGATATCGGCACTTAAGCTTCTACGAGTGTAGTCGATATATTCGCGCTTCGCTGATCCATATGCCTATCGACGGGCGTCCGGTAAGCTAGTCTGGTTGTTCTCTTCCTTCGCCCTCAGACGGTGGGCTCCGGCGTAGCCTACTTAGAGTGAGTCCGCTACCCTACCACATAGGCGATGGAGGGGCGAACAGCTATGCAGTATTAAGCTGCGAAAGCTAAGTTGTTGTTAGTTTTGCCAGTTATAGGCTTTGACGTTTTAACGAGGCCGATCCCCTCGACTCGCAACCCAAGCTCGAACTACCCCTGTCGAATCCGTAGCGTCCCCATATAAAAAGTTGCTTTTATGAAGCAAGACGTTAGGAAACTGGCAAGTTGCCTGAGCTAAGTTGTTTGCCGCTCATCTCAGCGACAAATTTATTATAACACATTTAATGCGTTTTTCAATTGTAATTATTTGTAAGGCAAACCAACTTTGTTTGTGAGGTTTAATGGTCCTACATTTTCTGGCGATCGCGGAATGCGCGCTCGATTTCGCGTTTTGCTTCTTTTTGCTTCAAGGACTCACGCTTATCGTAGTTCTTTTTACCTTTTGCAAGCCCAAGCAGCACTTTGCAAAAACCATTTTTTAAATAAAGCTTTAATGGTATTAAAGAATAGCCCGCTTCTCTAGTATCTCCAAAAAGCTTTAAAATCTCGCGCTTATGAAGCAGCAGCTTTCGTTCTCGTTCCGGGTCATGATTGTAGCGGTTTCCTTGCTCATATGGGCTGATATGCACTCCGATAAGAGTGATTTCTCCATTCTGAATCCGTGCGTAGGAGTCTTTTAAGTTCACCTTTCCAGCACGGATGGACTTGATCTCCGTTCCCTGCAGGACAATTCCAGCCTCATATGTTTCTTCGATAAAATAGTCATGATAAGCCTTTTTATTCTGGGCGACTACTTTTCCTTCACCTTTTGGCATAATTTTCACCTCATTTACGTGTTAATTTTAACAGAACGGGTGAGTCTATACAATTAGAAAAGAGGGTGAAAGGGTGATGTGGTGGATGAAAGACATTTTTTAGCCTTGCACCTCTGCATTTCTTTGCACTTTGTCCTTCATCCGCCTTATGAAGGACATTTTACGATTAGCACCACTCCATTTTGTCCTTCATCCGCCTCATGAAGGACATTTTCCAGCTCGCACAACTGAGTTTTGGTCTTCATACTCAATTAAAGTTAATAAAGAGAGCCCAAAACAGGCTCTCCCCTAATATTTCTTTTTCTTCCGCTTCGTGCTTTTGTTTTTCGGAACGTTCTCAAAAAATTTGCGTTTCTTTTTCGACTTTCCGTCGCCCTGGCCGCCACCGCCGCCGGCATCGGATTTGCGGTCGCCTTGTTTGCCTCCACGGCCGCCTTGCTGCCCTCGCTCACCCTGCTTATTCCGGCGTGGCTTGGACTCATTGCTGCCCGTCTTAAAGACCTTTGGCACAGTAGAACGCTCACGCCGTGGCGTGCCCTTCATACCGACAATTTCAAAATCAATTGAGCGCTCCTCTTTATTGACCTTAACTACCCGAACGGTAATTTCATCACCGATGCGGAACACATTCCCGGTCCGCTCGCCAATCATCGCATAATGGCGCTCATCAAAACGGTAATAATCATCGGTCATGTAGCTGACATGGACAAGGCCTTCGATCGTATTCGGCAGCTCGACAAACAATCCGAAATTCGTGACGGAGCTGATGATTCCATCGTACTCTTCGCCAATCTTGTCTTCCATATACTCCGCTTTTTTCAATTCATCGGTTTCACGCTCAGCATCAACGGCACGGCGCTCCATTTTTGAAGAATGCATTGCAATATCTGGAAGTTCGGCATTCCATTTTGCCCTTGTAGCCTCATCTAGTTTTCCTTCAATGATATAAGTCCGAATCAACCGGTGCACAATCGTATCCGGATAACGGCGGATTGGCGAGGTGAAATGGGTGTAAAACTGGGCTGATAACCCGAAGTGGCCAAGATTTTCCGGATCATATTTTGCCTGCTGCATCGAGCGGAGCATTACCGTGGAAACGACCATTTCCTCGGGCTTTCCCTGGACCTCTTCAATAATTTCCTGCAACGCCCGCGGGTGGACGTTGTTTGCCGTCCCCTTCACGATATAACCAAAGTTAGTGATAAACTCGAAAAACTTGCGCAGCTTATCTTCCTTCGGATCTTCGTGAATACGGTAAATGAACGGGACCTCCATCCAGTGGAAATGCTCGGCAACTGTTTCGTTGGCCGCCAGCATGAATTCCTCAATCAGGCGTTCCGCCACTGAACGTTCGCGCAAGACCACATCGGATGGCTTTCCTTCTTCATCGACCAATACTTTCGACTCTTTAAAGTCAAAATCAATCGCGCCCCGCTTCATTCGTTTAGCACGGAGAATCGCAGCTAATTCACCCATCAATTCGAACATTGGTACCAACGCCTCGTAGCGCGCCCGGGTTTCCTCGTCCTTATCCACAAGTATCCGGTTGACATCGTAATACGTCATCCGCTCAGTCGTTTTAATCACGCTTTGAAAAATTTCATTAGAGACGACTTGGCCTTCCTCGTTGATTTCCATTTCACACGATAGCACAAGACGATCTACCTTCGGATTAAGGGAACAGATTCCGTTAGACAACCGATGCGGAATCATCGGAATTACACGGTCTACTAAATAAACACTTGTAGCCCGGTCCGCAGCTTCGACATCAATCGGCGTGCCTTCTTTTACATAATAGCTGACATCGGCAATATGGACGCCGAGCTTGTAGTTACCATTTTCGAGTTGCGTAACGGTAACAGCGTCATCCAAGTCTTTTGCGTCCGCGCCGTCAATCGTCACAATCGTTTCGCCACGAAGGTCACGGCGGTTTTCTAGCTCACTTTCATCGATTGTGTCTGGTGTCTCATTTGCCTGTTGCAGAACTTCTTCCGGAAACGCCATCGGTAACCCGTGCTTATGTATGACAGACAGAATATCCACACCTGGGTCATTTTTATGGCCAAGGACTGAGATAACTTCACCCTCAGCACTTTTTCTCCCCTCAGGATAGGAGGTAAGCTTTACGACTACCTTATGTCCTTCGACCGCACCCTTTGATGCCTCTTTTGGGATAAAAATATCACTAGCAAATTTTTTGTCATCTGGTATGACGAAACCAAAGCTTTTGCTTTCAACATAAGTACCGACAATTTGCTGCGTACCCCGCTCGATGATCCGGATAATACTTCCCTCGCGGCGCTGGCCAGAGCTTTCAGAGGAAATTCTAACTAGCACGGTATCCCCATGCATGGCATTATTCGTTTCTGTTGGCGGGATAAAAATATCATCCATCCCTGACTCTTCAGGAATTACAAACGCAAATCCCTTTGCATGCCCTGTCAACTTGCCACGGATTAGATTCATTTTTTGCGGAAGACCATAGCGGTTCGCTCGGGTTCTTACAACAAGACCCTTTTCCTCCATTTGCACAAGTGCTTTGACAAATTCCTTAAAATCAGCAGAATCCGAAATATCCAACGCGGATTCCAGCTCCTGAACCGTTAATGGCTTGTATGCCTCGTCCTTCATATATTGCAAAAGCCTGTCGACATGCTTTTTAATATTCTCTTCCATGTTAATCCCTCCTTTAAAAAGGTTTTTAAATAATCGTTATACTAGCCAATCTAGTTTTTCTAAAAAGGCGTATACATCTTCATGCAGTTGTTCCTTCTCTTTGTCCAGCGTAATGACGTGGCCGGACTCTTCATACCATTTGATATCCTTCTTTTCTGATTCAATATTTTCGAAAATAATATTGGCGCTCTCGGTGTTGATCATGTTATCATGGCGGGCCTGAACTACAAATGTTGGGGCATAAATGATATCGACATTGTCGCGTACATCGGCAATCAATGCCTGAAGAGCTTTTAACGTCCCCATCGGTGTCTTTTTAAACTCATCCATTTCCAATTCGATTTGCTCGTTTGTTTTTCCTTCCCGCTTTTTAAATTCACGAGCATATTCCAGAACTCCTTCGTACATAACCTGTTCACTTTTTATATGCATCGGGGCGCACATGGTGACAATTCCCTTTACAGGTACAGTGTAACCCAATTTCAAGGAAAATACGCCGCCAAGGGATAAACCGGCTACTGCAATTTCCTCGTGGCCTTTATTTTTCAAATATTGGTATCCATTCAATACGTCCTGCCACCAATCCTCTGGACCTGTATGGACCAGTTCTTCCGGGGGGACTCCGTGGCCCTTATAATGCGGCGCATGGCAGGTGTAGCCCTTCTTTTCTAGAAAACGGCCCAGCATCCGGACGTCCGAAGAATTCCCAGTAAATCCGTGCAGCAGCAAAACCGCCCGCTTCCCTCCCTCAAAGGTAAATGGTTTAGGCAATGAAATTCTCATACTTACTACTCCTTCACTAACACAAAATATCGCTATTCCTTAGTTTAATCAAAGAAGAAGTGAACATTCTACCAAAATGCTTGAATAGTGGTGTCAGGCACCGCTCGTGGACATTGTCCACTCCAGATGGACACACCCCCTCACGTTCCTGCAGAAACGCAGAAAACCCGGCGCGGGGCCGGGTTTTTGTTTAGTTATATTAGATTTTGAAGTAGGTAACGGCTAAGGTGAGCAAGAAGAATAGGACTGATAGGACGACTGTGATTCGATGAAGGATCAAGTCGAGTCCACGTGCTTTTTGCTTACCGAATAACTGTTCCGCACCACCGGAAATGGCACCGGATAAACCAGCGCTTTTACCTGCCTGAAGTAAGACAACAACAATCAGTGCGATACTTACGATCACTAATAATGTAACTAATAATGCATGCATGAAGGCCACCTCCTGTAGACGTACAATACACAGTATATTAAATTTACCATAATTAAGCCTTTTTAACAATACACGTTTATGTGACATGTTTTGGATTGGAGGACAGTGTGAAAAGGTTTATTGCTTTACCTTAATATGGAAGTTTTTCTCAATATACGCCTTTTCCTCATCTAATGATAATACCCCAGTCGCTTTCCCAATGGTTCCTCCTTGAAGATTCCAAATAGCATTGTGGTCGTTATCGACCCGGGAAAACTCCCCTTTATCCCAGCGATTTAATATGGCAATGTAAAGGGTAGCATTTTCATATTTGGCGGGGTGGGTATTGACTATTTCCAGCAATCTTTCCACCCGTTCCTTTGTTAAAGGGATTGCTCCCCACTTTTTATTGGCGATCACCTTTTGGTGAGACATTTTGTGAATAGCATCCTGAATTGCGGTTTCTGACATATCCATTGGGAACTCGACTGCAATTTGGCTGAGGTCAGCATCCTCAATTTGAATGACGGTTTCCCCACTTTTTGTTTTTTGCTCCTTCATGGTGACATCTACTTTTTGAAAAGGCAAAGCTCCGTTGAAAAGATAGTATCCGGCAGCAAGAACAGCAACAATTATAAGCACCCACTGTATCTTCGATAACCTTTTCAGAATTTTTTTCATTCCCATCTTCCCCAGTCTATCTGTTTTAAACAATGTTGTTATCTAAGTATTATTATACAAAGGCAAGTTGATTCCCTGCTTTTTATTCCAATTTTTTCATAAATGGATGCTGCGACAGTGAAAAAACTCCTTACGACAGTAAACAAGTTTTATCCGATAGTTCAAACAGTAACCCCCGAAAACATAATAAAAGGACCTCCAGCCAAGTACAGCAGGAGGTCCTAATTTTATTAATAATTACTTCTTCAAGTTGTAGAAAGACTTGATTCCGTTATATTGTGCAGTTTCACCTAATTGGTCTTCTATACGAAGTAATTGGTTGTATTTCGCCACACGGTCTGTACGGGATGGCGCACCTGTCTTGATTTGGCCAGCGTTTGTTGCAACAGCGATGTCCGCAATTGTTGCATCTTCTGTTTCACCAGAACGGTGAGAGATAACAGCAGTGTAGCCTGCGCGCTTAGCCATTTCGATAGCATCAAAAGTTTCAGTTAATGTACCAATTTGGTTAACTTTGATTAGGATAGAGTTACCGATTCCTTTTTCGATCCCTTCAGCAAGCTTCCTCGTGTTCGTTACGAATAGGTCGTCACCCACTAATTGAATTTTCTTGCCAAGACGCTCAGTTAAAAGCTTGTGGCCTTCCCAGTCGTTTTCATCTAAACCGTCTTCGATGGAGATGATTGGGTACTTAGAAGCAAGCTCTTCATACCAGTCAACCATTTCTGCAGATGTTTTCACAACACCTTCACCAGATAAATGGTATTTGCCGTCTTCTTTGTTGTAGAACTCAGAAGATGCAGCATCCATAGCAAGCATAACTTCTTCTCCAGGCTTGTAGCCAGCTTTTTCGATTGCTTCTACAATGGTTTGAAGTGCTTCTTCGTTTGATCCTAGATTTGGAGCAAAGCCGCCTTCGTCACCAACAGCTGTATTAAGGCCTTTACCTTTAAGAACTGATTTTAATGTGTGGAAGATTTCTGCGCCCATGCGAAGTGCTTCTTTGAAGTTTGGAGCACCTACAGGCATAATCATGAATTCTTGGATATCCACGTTGTTATCAGCGTGCTCGCCGCCGTTTACGATGTTCATCATTGGAACTGGAAGCTGCTTGGAGTTGAATCCGCCAAGGTATTGGTATAAAGGAACATCTAAGTAGTTTGCTGCAGCATGAGCCACTGCCATAGATACGCCAAGAATTGCGTTTGCACCTAATTTGCCTTTGTTTTCAGTTCCGTCTAACTCGATAAGAGCCTTATCAACAGATACCTGATCAAGTACGCTGTAGCCTTCTTCTACTAGCATTGGCGCGATAATGTCGTTCACGTTGTCAACTGCTTTTTGAACACCTTTGCCAAGGTAGCGGCCTTTGTCACCGTCACGAAGTTCAACTGCTTCGTATTCACCAGTTGAAGCACCACTTGGTACTAATGCACGGCCGAATGCGCCTGATTCAGTGAAAACTTCAACTTCTACTGTTGGATTACCGCGGGAATCTAATACTTCACGAGCATAAACATCAATAATATATGGCATTTTTAATTCTCTCCTTTGAAAAATTAATTTTATTAATTAAGTTCTGTTAATTTTAGATGAAAATTACATCCTGTTAGCGTATTTTCAGGTTTTATTGGCGAATTCGGAAGTCCTATTGGCGAATTTCGCGGTTCTATTGGCGAATGCCAGCATTCTATTGGCGAATTTCAACGTTCTAAAGGCGAATCAAATTTTTTAAGCGAACTCCTACTTAATCAACGACTTTCCAGTCATTTCCGTAGGCTGCTTCACGTTTAAAAGATCCAGTATAGTTGGCGCCAAGTCTCCAAGGATACCGCCGTCACGCACCTCAACACCCTGTTTTGTGACAATCACCGGCACTGGGTTGGTGGTGTGCGCTGTCATTGGATTTCCCTCAAGGGTCACCACTTCATCAGCATTTCCGTGGTCGGCAGTAATAATCGCTGTACCGCCTTTTGCAAGAATTGCATCAACAATTTTTCCTAAACACTCATCCACTGCCTCGATCGCTTTAACAGTTGGCTCTAGCTTTCCGGAGTGACCAACCATATCTGGGTTGGCGAAGTTTAAGAGAATCGCATCGAACTTATCCGCTTCGATTTCCTTCAACAAAGCATCGGTCACTTCGTAGGCGCTCATTTCAGGCTGCAGATCATAAGTCGGTACCTTTGGTGAGTTGATTAAAATCCGCTCCTCGCCAGGGAACTTATCCTCGCGTCCGCCGCTCATAAAGAACGTCACATGCGGATATTTTTCTGTTTCGGCAATGCGCAGCTGTTTCAAATTATTTTGAGACAGTACTTCACCTAACGTGTTGTCCAAGTTCGTCGGCTTAAAGGCCACGTAGCCGTCGACCGACTCGCTGAAATGCGTTAAACAAACAAAGTGTAAATGTTTCGGATGCTTCGGTCCGCGGTCAAACGAACGGAAGTCTTCGTTTGTAAATGTATTCGAAATCTGGATAGCCCGGTCCGGACGGAAGTTATAGAAAATAACGGCATCGTTGTCCTGGATAGTTGCAACAGGCTGACCGTCTTCCTTAACGATGACCGATGGCAGGACGAATTCATCATAGATTCCGTGAGAATAAGAGTCCTCTACAACCTCTTGTGGGCTCTTGTAAGAAGGACCTTCTCCATACACCATTGCCCGGTATGATTTTTCAACACGCTCCCAACGCTTGTCACGGTCCATGGAATAATAGCGTCCAGAAATGGTGGCGAATTCACCGATACCAATCTCCTTCATTTTTTCCATAGTCTCTTTAATATATGTTGGTGCTGTTTGCGGACCGACGTCGCGGCCGTCAAGGAATGCGTGAATATATACTTTTTCCACGCCTTCTTCCTTGGCCAATTTTAAAAGGGCAAACATATGATTAATATGGCTGTGCACACCGCCGTCTGACAGAAGGCCAAACAGATGCAAAGCTGTGCCATTTTTCTTCGCGTGCTCCATTGCGCCAAGGAAGGTTTCATTTTTTTCAAATTCCCCTTCACGAATAGCAATGTTCACACGAGTTAAGCTTTGGTAAACAATCCGGCCAGCACCGATATTTAAATGGCCAACTTCTGAGTTTCCCATCTGCCCCTCAGGTAAGCCGACTGCTTCACCGCTCGCGGTTAAATGGTTATGCGGATATGTTTCCCAATAGCGGTCAAAATTTGGCTTTTTCGCATGGTAGACCGCATTACCTTTATGCTCATCCCGGCAGCCGAAGCCGTCAAGAATGATGAGGGCAACAGGAGCTTTACTCATATTTACCACCCTCTAGTAATTGCAAAAATGATTGCGGTTCAAGGCTTGCGCCGCCAACAAGGGCACCGTCAATATCAGGCTGTCCCATGTATTCTTTAATGTTTTCTGGTTTCACGCTGCCACCGTACTGAATACGGATAGCCGCTGCCACATCTTCGGAAAATTGCTTAGCAACAACTTGGCGGATGTGTGCACACACTTCGTTTGCATCTGCAGCAGTCGAAGATTTACCTGTTCCGATTGCCCAAATTGGTTCGTAAGCAATGACCGTTACTTTTACTTGATCCTCCGTTAAGCCTGTGAGAGCTTTTTCAATCTGAGAGCCAACAAGGTTCATAGTCTCGCCATTTTCACGTTGCTCTAATGTTTCACCGCAGCAAACAATCGGTGTTAGGCCGTGTTTAAATGCTGATAAAACCTTTTTATTAACTGATTCATCTGTTTCATTGAACATTTCACGGCGCTCAGAATGGCCGATGATAACGTATTGAACGCCTAAATCAGCAAGTGCTACAGGGCTGATTTCACCTGTAAAGGCACCCTTTTCTTCGAAATGCATATTTTGTGCACCGATTTTCACTTCGCTGCCTTTGACCGTTTCCACAAGGCTTTGTAAAAATAACGCCGGTGCACAGATAACAGAATCCATCTTATCAGCAGCAGGCACTAGGCCTTTCACTTCTTCAGCAAAGCTCTTCGCTTCGGAAAGTGTTTTGTGCATCTTCCAGTTACCTGCAATAATTGGTTTACGCATGCTGGAACATCCCTTTCTTTGGTAAAAAAATTGAAATGTAGATATCAGTCCAAGATTTGTAGATATCTGCCTAAAATTTGTAGATATATTTTAAAAATTGTAGATATCGGCTCAATCTTTGTAGATATCCCTCTTAAATTTGCAGATAAAATTATTTATCGTTCAACGCCACTACACCTGGAAGTGCTTTTCCTTCCATAAACTCCAGTGAAGCGCCGCCGCCTGTGGAGATGTGGCTCATTTTTTCAGCAAGGCCGAATTTTTCAACTGCCGCTGCAGAATCGCCGCCGCCAATAACGGAATACGCACCTTCAGCATCTGCCAAAGCTTGTGCAACAGCCTTCGTACCGCCAGCGAACTTATCGATTTCAAACACACCCATTGGCCCGTTCCAAATGACAAGCTTGGATTTTTGAATGACATCGCGGTAAATTTCCGCTGTTTTTGGTCCGATATCTAATGCTTCCCAATCGGCAGGAATCTCTTCGATCGCAACCACTTTTGTGTTGGCATTGGCTGAAAAATCGTCAGCAACGATCGCATCAACCGGCATATAGAAGTTAACGCCCTTCGCTTTTGCTTTTTCCATAAAGGATTTAGCTAAGTCAATTTTGTCTTCTTCAAGCAGCGATTTACCGATTTCATGGCCCTGTGCCTTAACGAACGTATAAGCAAGGCCGCCGCCAATAATCAAGTTATCGACTAATTCTAATAAATTTTCAATAACACCAATTTTGTCCTTTACCTTTGCCCCGCCAATAATTGCTGTGAATGGACGTTCCGGATTTGACAATGCCTTGCCAAGAACATCAAGCTCTTTTTGCATTAAGAAGCCTGATACTGCTGGCAAATGGTGTGCGATTCCTTCTGTGGAGGCATGGGCACGGTGCGCAGCACCAAATGCATCATTTACGTAAACATCAGCAAGCTCTGCTAATGACTTCGCAAGTTCTGCATCATTCTTTTCTTCACCAGGGTAGAAACGAACATTTTCAAGCAATAAAACGTCTCCTTCAGTCATGGAGTCGATTAATGCTTTAACAGAATCGCCGTAGCCTTCATCTGCTTTCTTCACTTCTTTTCCAAGCAGTTCAGACAGGCGGACCGCTACTGGAGTTAGTCGCATTTCTTCAACCACTTTGCCCTTTGGTCGGCCTAAATGGCTCGCCAGAATTACTTTTGCACCCTGTTCCATTAAATATTGAATCGTTGGCAGTGCCGCACGAATTCGCGTTTCGTCGGTAATTTTTCCATCCTGCATTGGAACGTTGAAATCCACCCGGCAAAACACGCGTTTACCCTTCACATCAACATCTTTTACTGACTTTTTGTTCATCGAAAAAGGACCTCCTTATGTATGGCTATTGAAAAAATCCCTGGTAAAACACAGTAAAAAAGGAGAGGGGCTCCCATCACCCACTCCCCTTGGAATACCATTAATCATTATAAATAGTTTGCGGTAAAAATTCCATTCCTATCCAACGGGATTCTGAAAAAGAATTAAAGTCCTTTTTTAGCGATGTAATCAACAAGGTCAACAACGCGGTTAGAGTAACCAACTTCGTTATCGTACCAAGATAATACTTTTACCATGTTTCCTTCAAGAACCATTGTTGATAAACCATCAACAGTAGAAGAAACTGTAGCACCGTTGTAGTCGCTAGAAACTAATGGAAGATCGCTGTATGCAAGAATACCTTTTAATGGACCTTCAGCAGCTTCTTTAAGAGCTGAGTTAATTTCGTCAACAGTTACGTCTTTTTCTAATTCAGCAACTAAGTCAACGATAGAAACGTTAGGAGTTGGTACGCGCATAGCCATACCATTTAATTTACCTTTAAGTTCAGGTAAAACAAGTGCAACTGCTTTTGCAGCACCAGTTGAAGTTGGGATCATGTTTTCAGCTGCTGCACGGGCACGACGGTAGTCCTTATGTGGTAAGTCTAGGATTTGTTGGTCGTTAGTATATGAGTGAACAGTTGTCATCATACCGCGTTTGATTCCGAAAGTATCATTTAATACTTTAGCAAATGGAGCTAAGCAGTTTGTAGTACAAGATGCGTTTGAAAGTACATGGTGGTTAGCTGCATCGTACTTGTCTTCGTTAACACCCATAACAATTGTGATATCTTCGTTAGTTGCTGGAGCAGAAATGATAACTTTCTTAGCGCCTGCTTCAAGGTGTTTTGCTGCATCTTCGCGCTTTGTGAAACGACCAGTAGATTCTACTACTACGTCTACACCAAGGTCGCCCCAGCCTAATTGTGCAGGGTCACGCTCAGCAAGAACCTTCACTTTGTGGCCGCCAACTACTAGGTATTCACCATCAACAGTTACATCTTCTGTAAGTGTTCCGTGAACAGTGTCATATTTTAAAAGGTGAGCAAGCATATTTGCATCTGTTAAGTCATTGATTGCTACGATTTCCACTTCGCTATTGTTTAATGCCGCACGGAATACGTTACGACCGATACGTCCAAAACCATTAATACCAACTTTTACTGTCATGTTAATTTCCTCCTTTAAATGGGCAGGGTTTTATTATTAAAAAGGAATAATCCTTTTCATTAACTATTACTGGTTTAATAAATTGTTTGCGGCCCCTTCATCCGTAATTAATATCGTGGATGGCGGTGCCTGCTTCATATAAGCCCTGATTGCTTTCGCTTTTGACGCTCCGCCAGCGACTGCAATCACGTTTTGAATCTTTGCCAAATCCTCTAGCTGAAGCCCAATGGTGACCACTTTGTGGACAATCTCGCCTGCTTCGCTAAAATAATAGCCGAAAGCCTCACCGGCAGCTTTACCATTTTCCAGCTTTTCCAATATATCAGGGTTCGTCTTGCGCCGTTCGGCCATTGTCATAGCATCCCCAATTCCATGGAGAACCATGTTGGCTGAGCGGATTAATTCCAAAACTTCGTGGATGCCGGGTTCCTTAATCAAGGAGTCATAAATTTCCGTGCTGACCTGATCGGGAACATAAAAGACGCGGTGTCTTGAATGGGTGTTTTGCGCCATATTGGAGCAAATCGTGTTGGCTTGATTTTGAACATCCTCGCCAACCCCGCCTCGTGCCGGTACAAACAGCAATTGCTTGCCTGAGGCTTCAGGTGACAGCCATTCCGCTACGGCAGCCATCGTTGAACCGCCTGTAACAGCGATGATATTTTCCCCTTGAAAAAGCTTTTTCATGCAGGCTGCAGACGCCTTGCCAAGCTCGCTTTTTACCATGGGCGATTCGTCGCTGTCTCCTGGAACAATGATGACCTTCTTGATGCCAAGCTGATGTTTTAGTTCCAGCTCCATGACGTCGATACCCTTCAACTCACGCATAAATCCGTTTAAATCCTCAAGCAAATTTTTTCCTTCAAGAGTTAAACTCATTCCTACATTGTTTGTATAAATAAGATTTTGCTCTTTGAGGAATTCTACTTCACTACGAAGGATTCTTTCGGTTAGTCCAAGGCTTGTGGCTAAACTCCTCCTGCCTACAGGCTGCATCATCCCTATGTATCTTAGGATGGAATGACGTTTTTGCAGGACTGGAAGGAAATCGGGCAATAATCTTTTTGTCATATCGATGAATGACTGCATGCTTTCCATACTCCTTTATTATATGCAGTTGGTCAAAAAATGTCCACCATAGACATATTATGTCCCACAACCACCAAAAAAAAATCACCCTTACTACGTTTTTTATTGTAGCAGGAGTGAAAATTTAATTCAACCAATAAAACTTAGGATTTTTCTTGCAAACGATTACTTATTTCAAACTTGTTAATGAACCCGTAAGCAGCTTCTTCCCCATCAATGTGGACAACCGGGATCATCAGCCCATAGCGCTCATGAAGCTCATCATCCTGCTCAATATCGATTTCATCCAGGGAGAAATCATATTCCTCCTTCAGCTCGAGCAAGGCCGCTTTCGCTTTGTCGCATAGAGGGCAGCCGTTTCTTGTATATAGGGTAATGATTGTTTGCGGCATTGTTTGTATCCTTTCTACCTTTTATCCTGGGGGCAGCTTATCCCAAATGCCCCCGCTAGTTAAACCTCTTCCTCTTCGAAGAAGACGGGATGCCAAGTTGGTCCCGGTATTTGGCAATCGTTCTTCTAGAGACGACGATGCCCTCCAAGACCTTTAATTGCTCCGCGATATCCTGATCAGAAAGCGGCTTTTCTTTATTTTCTTTTTCAATCAGCTTGCTAATAGCATTCTTTACCTGTGTCGACGAGGTGGACTCTTCCTCAGATACGGTTTGGATAGTACTCGAGAAAAACGATTTCAACGGAAACGTCCCAATCGGAGTTTGCACATATTTTTCCCGAACTGCCCGGCTGACAGTCGATTCATGAACATCCAACTCGGAGGCAATTTCCTTCATCGTCATCGGCGCCAAATATTGCGGACCCTTTTGGAAAAAAGCCGGCTGCTTTTCGACAATCTTGGTAACTACCCTTGTCAGCGTTTCCTTTCGCTGCTCAATGCTTTTTAAAATCCATTGATAATCCTGTACCTTCTCATGAAGAAATTTGCTGACCTGCTGATCCTGGTCCTTAAATTTATGAAAATATTTATTATTAAAACTAATTTTCGGTATGGGGTCATCAAACATTCGGACGATTAGCCCTTCTTGTGTTTGTTCGATAATCACATCTGGAATGATGTAAGAGGCTGCCTCTTTTCCTAGAAGCGCCCCCGGTTTCGGGTTCAAAAATTGGATCTCGTCAAAAACATCTTGGATCTCTTTTAACGAGACCTGTAGCTCCTTCGCAATTTGCTTCCATTTCTTTTCGGCAAACGGGACAAAATAGTCCGAAATAATTTTTTTGGCGAGCTCGTTGTCAGGCAAAAGATAATCTACCTGGATATGCAGGCATTCCTGCAAGCTTCTCGCCCCAATTCCCGCCGGTTCAAGCGTCTGGAGAACGGCCAGGCCGTCTTCAGCCAGTTCAAGCGGTATTCTTAATGTTGCAGCTACCTCGTGTAAATCGCCGGTAAAGTAACCGTTTTCATCTAAATTCTGAATAAGATAGCGAATTGCCTTTAACTCCCCCGCCGGTAGCTTTGATATATTTAACTGTGAAATTAATTGTTCCTCAAGCGAGTATGGCTTTGTGCCAATCTGCTCAATCCAGTCTTTTTCCGTCTTTTGATGTTTGCGCCGGTTCCGGTCAAGCAGCGGATTCATCGGTCGCTCATTGACATTTTCAATTTGTACTAGGGGATTTTCAAGTGCCTTATTTTCTAAAAATGCTGTCAATTCTTGCGCTGAATACTGCAATAAGGCAATCGCCTGGGACAGTTCCTGCGTCATGGTCAATTTCAGAGTTTGTTGCTGCCATAAACCTGCCTTAAAATTCATACGTTTCCCCCCTTCTGTTTTATTTTACATGAAAGGGGTGAATTCGTGAATGGGAATTAGTTGGTTGGATTTAATTAGTCAGTTTAAACACCTGTTCCTGTTATACTGCCATTTCGGTCCCATCAAATTTAGTAAGAGTAAATTCTAACCAATATGGTATTCCCTCCAATGGTTGTAATTCGTTTTCTATAGCTCTTCTTTTAGCATCTTTCGAATTTCTTTTTCGCCACGTTATGTTTTTAAACACCAATCCGGGCATTAACACATATATATACCGTGTGAAAAAAAATCAAAAAGAGGTGTGGAACAATGCCGAAGCATCATGACAAGGATGGTGGCCCAAAGCGACCGCATAAAGGTCCCGGCAGTAGTGGCAGAAGTGGTAGCAGCAGAGGTAGCACCAGTAAAAAACATCCGCATAAAGGTATCCACAGCAGCGAAAGCAGCGACAGCTTCGGAAGCAGCGAAAGCAGCAGCAGCTTCGGAAGCAGCGAGAGCAGCAGCAGCTTCGGAAGCAGCGAGAGCAGCAGCAGCTTCGGAAGCAGCGAGAGCAGCAGCAGCTTCGGAAGCAGTGAAAGCAGCGACAGCTTCGGAAGCAGTGAAAGCAGCGACAGCTTCGGAAGCAGTGAAAGCAGCGACAGCTTCGGAAGCAGTGAAAGCAGCGACAGCTTCGGAAGCAGTGAAAGCAGCGGCAGCTTCGGAAGCAGTGAAAGCAGTGGCAGCTTCGGAAGCAGCGGCAGCAGTGGCAGCCGTGGCAGCAGTGGCAGCAGTGGCAGCAGCGGCAGCAGCGGTAGTTGTGGTAGCAGTGGTAGTTGTGGTAGCAGTGGTAGTTGTGGTAGCAGTGGTAGCAGTGGTAGTTGTGGCAGTAGTGGCAGTAGAAATCGAAAAAAACGCTCCTCGAAGAAACGCCGTAAAAAACGATCATTAGATAAAGTTCTGTTTAAATTAATTGAATCCATTGCTAAGGAAGAAAAGGCTCTAGCCAAACTTATTAAAGCTGAAGCCGAAAAAATCAAAGCCTTTGTAGGCAAAAAGGGCAATTTTCCTACTAAACCATGTAATGATGACATCCTTGATATAAATCATTCGGTAAGACAAATGCTCGAAACCATTGTGATGAAGGAATGGCTTTTACTAAAGAAATTGGAAAATACACTAGAGGTCATCAAAAAGGAAAAAATTGTTTGTCATAAATGCAAAAAAAGGCATTGAAAATGTACAGATCATAAAGACCCCAAAGATTAATCACTTTTGTCTTGTCTTCCATGGGAAAGGGGGAAATATACATGGAGGAGCATGTTAGTGAAAAGTTTAGCCAAATGTTTGAAGAATCTCTCTCCCATATTGAATCATCCTTCACTCACCTTTTAAATTCCCTCAGTATGCTTGAAGAAGCGGCGGAGGAAAAGGACGATTTTTTTATTGTATTAAGAGATATAAAGGCTATAAGGGATTCTATTCTAGAATTTAAGAAACTGGCGGACGAAAAGAGAAAGATGTTAATTGTAAAATGAACAGACCGCAAAAATGCTGTCTGTTTTATTTATGGGTCCAGTTTGGGCTCATTTTCTAAAGAACGAATTGTTTTTTCTTTCTATTGCACAAAAAGATATTGAAAACATAGGGTATAGTGTGCAGAAATTTGCGGAGGTTTAGTCAGTAAAAAGCATAACGAAAAGAGGAGGTCCAAAATGGGTTTACCGGAAATTCCAAAAGATTTTCATATCCCCAAAAGGCGGGATGTAGTTACATTGAAGCTGGCAGGTATTGCCTTGATGGAACAATCACTGGCAAATTTATTAGAAACAGAGGTAAAAATACTTCGAAAAACAGTGAAGGATGTTAAATGTAAAAAAGCATCAAGGAAAGATTTAAAAAAGGCAAACAGGAAGGCCGAACGAGTGCTGCGCGCAATCATTGCGAAAGAAATTTTGTTATTGTTTGAGCTTGAAGATACGATTGATTTCTTACTTTAAAAATTTTTCAGGGCAATCCTTGAGAACTGGATTGCCCTTATGCATAAGTTTTAACTGAACTTTCACTCACTTCCAATAGATTTCTTTCATTTCTTCCCGTGACATAAACAACCGAACAATATCTCCTTCATCCAGTTTACTCCCCATTTGAACTTCCTGATTTCAAGATCCTCACTTGCCTTGATTCCAACTTTGCGCTTAATGGAATAGTTAGCACATCGCCCTTTTTTACAATGGACAATTTGTCTTCCAGAACGAATTTTCCCTCACCTGCAACAGCCACTCATACTTCACTCCGGTGATGATGATATTGATAGCTGAGGTTATGCCCCGCAAAAACGAACAATCGCTTTGTCGGTACTTCCATTCCCTCAGTGGATTTCTTGTATTCCAAGACAGGATACCGCCCCCAACGGCGCTCCACGAACATAGGCCGTTGTTCGATATCTTTGACAATTTCTTTGACCTGATGGCTTGCGGATCTTTATGAAACCAAAATACCATAAGGACTAGCTGCTACCATAAGATTCGAAGCACCTAATACAAATACAGGTAAATCTATAAGCATGATTTACTAATTGATTCAAATCTTATTGCCGCCAGATATTTAGAATATGGATTCAAGCTCATCATCAAATCGTGACAGCACCTTTAAAAATTGCTACGATCTGGAGTCATTGGAAAGAGGCCACAATCGTTTCCCGGAACCTCCTGAGAGCAATATAAGTTTCATTTTAGGCACATCTATATCATAATTATCCAATTTTTACATTCGCTTGAATTACCATCATATGAGTGCATATAGCATTATGAAATAGATAAAATCCCATTAATTCAGGTTTAACAAATAAGCTGTATTTAATAAAAGTAAGCAAGTGGATTTTAGTAAGGTTTTTTCACCCCCTAAAAAAAATGGGCGAATAGAAACAATTTTTTGTTGAAAAGCCCGTACTATTCGGAACTTTATTCGTATCCTGCTAGTGTATAAGTTTTAATAGTAACCTGTACTATTCTCGTATCATCCACTCTGTAAGGATTCATATCTGTTTCCGGATACCAAAATGAAAGTGCAGGTTCTATTTCAAACTTAATAAAATAAATGAAATGGAGTGAGTAAATGTCGAATCCAAACATCTTTAATATCACACCCACAATTTCGCTTAGTGTGGGACAAACTGTTCCATTGCTTCTTGCTTCAGTCGCACTCGAAGAACTAGCTTTGGCTCATTTGCTGAATGCGGAAGCCGAGAAGCTTCAATTCGTTCTCGGAACAATAACCCCTACTAGAACAACATTTTCCCCTGCAGTCGTTTCTTTATCAAATCTTATTGATCTCGATACAAGTGTTCAAAGAACCATTCGTGATATGATTAAAAAGGAAATGCTGCTAGAGTTCAAATTTGAAAACATACTGGATCTTATACCAACAATATGTACTCCAACAACAGGTGCTACTTTCTCAAACCCACAGCCAATCAACCCTATAGATGGGGTACCTGGAACTAATCCTTATCCGTCAAATATTACGGTCTCTGGTTTACAAGGTACCATTTCTAAAGTAACAGTTACAATTACTAACTTTGTTGACGACGGCGGCGCCCCACAACCACCTGCTAATGTTGCAAACCGTCAACATGATATGTTCTTAGTCGTCGCTCCGGACGGCACAGCTGTCCTTATATTTTCACATAATGGAGATAATGGTCCTGTCGGTCCGGTAACTTTGACGTTTGACGACGATTCTCCAAACCCATTACCAGTAGCCGCGGGAGGAACTTTGACTTCCGGTACGTTCAGGCCGAGCAACCAGTTTGATAATCATACTTTTCCTGCCCCTGCACCGCCTGCACCATATGCATTAGCATTGAGCGCGTTTAACGGTCTGGATCCGAATGGCACATGGAGCCTTTATGCGTTCGATGAATTTGGGGGAGCACATTCACGTATCGAAGGTGGATGGTCTCTAACGCTTTCTACAGCTTGTCCCTTAATCTAATAATCCAGACTGAATAGGAGAATAAAGTTATAAAATATAGAAAGCTCAGTTCAAAATGGACTGAGCTTTTAATGATTAGGTTTTTGACTTTATAGTAACGCTTCAATGGCTACTAGACATCGAAAACTACCGGCTGCTCTTCCTTCACAAAACACCTAACCAGTAATCATAAATTTCCTTTAATGCATTCTCAAGTTTCCGTTTTGGTTTGCATCCCGTTAATTTAAACAATTTTTCAGGTTCTCCTGCTAATCAAGGGAATTCTGCCCCTTTTATTCCCTTGGGTAAATTAGTAAATCAATCTTTTTGTTTGAAAAATTTATAAAATGTCTATATATCTTGAATATTAACACCCTGACCAGTTCACATATTATAAGTTTCCCCTGCACTGCCAAAACGTGAAGTAGGGTAATAAGCCTCCTCAATATCCCCATACATAGGTAAAATCCCTTTCATTTTTAAAATTCCCTATTTGGGGGTGATAGAATCGTTCGTTATTTCTTTGTTAAAAAATGCAATCTGATAGGCAAAATCAGAGGTTACGAAACTCAACCTTTGGCCGGAACCGAAAATGAGTGAATGATACGAGAATAATAAAGGTTACTACCAAAACTGATACCACCAGCACCACCAGTACCGCCAGAGATAATTGAGCCGCCGCCGCTGCCACCGCCAGAAATCAACATCTTCAAGTGACTTTCTGACAACCTGATCACAAATGGAATCAATTTCGGCTCGGGGAGAGGGATCTATAGAGAGAATCTTAGATTGGAGTTCCTGATCCTTAATAGCTTTATTATGTCTTTTTCCCAGCCCCTAAAAAATGGACAACCTGAATCAATTTATAAAGTGAGTAAGCCCGTACCAATAGGAATTTTTTTCGTATTATGCAAGTGTATAAGTTTAATTTGCAACCTTATTGATTCTTAACATCATTGATTCAGTAAGGATTGATTTCAGTGTCCTAGAAACTAGTTTAAGCTGCAGGTCCTAAATCGAACTTATATAAAATAAATGAAATGGAGTGATCAAATGTCTAATCCAAACATCTTTAATATCACACCCACGATTTCGCTTAGTTTGGGACAAACAGTTCCATTGCTTCTTAGCTCAGTCGCTCTCGAAGAACTAGCTTTGGCTCATTTGCTGAATGCAGAAGCGGAGAAGCTTCAATTCGTTCTCGGAACATTAACCCCTGCACGTACTACTTTTACTCCCGCAACCGTTTCTCTTACAAATCTTCTAGATCTTGATACTAGTGTTCAAAGAACTCTTCGTGACGTGATCAAAAAGGAAATGTTATTGGAATTCAAATTTGAAAACACATTAGATTTAGCTGGATTTTTGGCAAACTTGGGGACTTTCACATTCACCACACCAGGAATTTTTACAATCACTGTTCCGGAATTCGCGACAACCGCTCGAATCACAGCAATAGGAGCAGCAGGCGGCAGCGGTACTACAGCAACAGGTGGCAGAGGCGCCTCTATGCAGGGTGACTTCCCGGTCACACCTGGACAAACATTGTCCATCCTAGTGGGACAACAAGGCGGCGTAGGAAACAATCCAAATGCCGGACAGGGCGGTGGTGGCGGTTCCTTTGTATGGAGCGGAACACCACTTAGCTTTACTTCCCTACTGATCGCTGCCGGCGGCGGCGGCGGGTCTGGTGACAATAGTGCCAATGGAGGCGACGCTAATACTAATTTTACCGGCGCTAACGGCACCGGTGCAGGCGCTGGTCTCGGCGGTCTGTCTCCTACAGGTGCCATCGCGGCTACTGGCGGAACAGCAACTGGCGGAGGCGGAGGCGGAGGCGGCAGTCTTACGATAGACGGCACAGATGGAGGTCCTAATCCGAACGCTGGCGGCAAGGCAGGAAAGTCTATTGTTTCTGGCGGGGCTGGCGGGGCTGGCGGTTCCCTCGCTGGTAGACTTGGAGGTAGTGGCGGTAGTGGAGGCGGTGCTGGAGGCGGTTCCAGCGCTGGTGCAAATGTCGGCGGCGGCGGTGGCGGCGGCGGCTTCAACGGCGGCGGCGGTGGCGGGGCCAACGGCGGCGGTGGCGGCGGCGGTTCGCTTAATAAAGGTGCAAACCAGGTGAATACAGCTGGCGGCGGAACTGGAGATGGAGTAGTTATCATTAGTTTTAGTGGGCTCTAGATGTACGATATGTTGGAAGTTCTTTAATAACACAAACGGTGGGGCAGCCCGATACTTTAGGGTTGCCCCATTGTTTCTATCAAAGCAAGATTTCAATGGTATCTTCACAATAAAAGTATTACAATCGAAAATAATAGCACGCAGAAATCACTCGGCCTTCCTGTTTGCCTTTTTAGGTCTCAATGGGAAGGCTTTTTTACGTTCAAATTACAACAATTTGGCTAAAGAAAGCAAAGGTTCCAATCAAATTATTATTTCTGTTCTTGAACAAAGCTTGGAAATGGTAAACCGCGATTGTGTAGCTGCATAGCATAAAAAAGATGCTGTCACTTAAGGGATAAGAATTTGAAAGCTGTAATTTTGCCTGGATGTTACGGGACGAGAATCAGTGAAGAAACAGAATTTAAGCCTAAGCCAATGATTCGATTGCAAGACTATGACCGGTAAATTGAGGACCGACTCAATAAATTTTTAGATTTCCAGTCTTCAACAGCATCCACCTCAAGTTTCATCACGGGGGTTTCTTTCTTCACTTCCACATTATATTGAATAACGATGAGGTTGTTGCCAAAAAAGCACTTTTACCTAGTTAAAATCATAATATATCAAGTGTTTGATTACTGTTTTTATAAGGAGTGAAAGAAAAAACATGGACTTTAAGCGGTTATCGTTATGCATGATTGTAAAAGATGAAGAGGCATTTATCGAAAAGTGCCTTAACAGCACAAAGGGGGTTGTAGACGAAATCATTATTGTAGATACCGGATCTTCAGACCGAACCGTTGAAATCTGTAAATCATTTGGAGCCGAGGTTTACGAATTCCCGTGGAACAATAGCTTTGCTGACGCACGCAACTACGGATTCGAACGCGCAACTGGGGATTGGATTTTATGGATGGATGCAGATGAACAGGTCGATGCTTCTGATGTTTATAAAATGCGTGATATTCTTTATTCCGATGAAGATATTTTATCGATTCATTTGATTAATTATTATGGCGAACGCCCTGAACCGGAAAAAACCTTTGATATAGCCCATACTCGTCTTTTGCGGAATCATAAAGGATTTAAATTTCAAGGCAAAATCCATGAAATGCTAAACGCAGAAGAGGTTCTGACGGTACCAGAGGATGGCATGACCATCAAGCATGTTCCCATAAAAATTCACCATTATGGTTATTTGGATTCGGTAACTAAAAATAAAAAGAAATTTGAACGTAATATTACCATGTTAGAGGAAGAACTTAAACAAGAAGACCATAGCCCCTGGATTAATTACCATATTGCCGCAGAGTATTATGGGCAAGAGGAATATAGTAAGGCATTTGATCATGTCAATAAATCCATTAGAGATTTCCTAATGCGGTTACAAACCCCCCCATCGCTTTTATATCGATTAAAGTATTCCATATTGATTAGTACTGGAAGCATCGACGGGGCATGGCCAAGTATTGAAAAAGCGTGCGTACTCTATCCGGATTATGTAGATTTACATTTTTATAAAGGCATAATCTTATATATGAAGGATATGCACAAAGAAGCATTGGAGGCGTTTGATCTATGTCTTGAAATGGGTGAAGCGAATATAGAGTATCTTACCCAAAAGGGGATGGGTACCTTTCAAGCATTACACTATAAAGGATGCTGCTTCGAAAAGCTGGGGCAGATTGAGGAGGCTGCAAGGTGTTATGCAATGGCGGCAAGCCAATCGAAAACATTTCATTCTCCCGTAGAAGCTCTTCGTAGCCTGTTGCCGAAGCACCAAGACCTATTTAGTCCATTAACGGAAGATTGCGAAGATGAAACGCTAATCGCAAAGGCACTCAATCTCAATTCTCCTAAAAAATAAAATCAAATAAAAAATAGATTATTTGCCGTGACGCTCATCGAGGGGAATAAATACACTGTAATCAGATATAAAAGAAAGGAGGTGATTTCATGTCACAAGCTAATATTAGTAGTATCACTCCTACAATTTCTCTTTCGACTGCACAGACTATTCCATTGCTTTTGGCTTCTGTTGCCCTTGAGGAATTGGCTCTGGCTCACATCATTAATGCTGAAGCTGAGAAGCTACAATTTGTCCTCGGAACATTAGCAGGAACTACCCGTGTATTCACTCCTAACACTGTTACGTTGACTAACCTGCTTGATATCGACGCAAGTGTCCAAAGAACACTTCGTGATGTGATCAAGAAGGAGATGCTGCTTGAGTTTAAGTTCGAAAATATTCTCGATTTGATCGCTATTACCCCAAGACCTTTTGTATAATTTCCAACATCTCTTTATCGAAATATCATCAAGAGGTTGGGGGTAGTACAAGCTCAAACTGAGCTGGTTTATTCCTGTTTACTTTGCTCCCGATTGGCATACAATTGTATCCAATCGGGAGCATTTTTAATGGAATAAACTCAGCATGGCAAATATCATAAAAATAGTTGTGTCATACTTTAGCCTGTAAAAATAAACTAACATTAGCGCTAAAGAAAAACGAGGTGATAACAATGTCTCAAGCCAATATCCCGAATATTAGTCCAGTCACATCAATTAAAACTGATCAGACCGTTACATTGCTGCTGGCTTCCATTGCCCTTGAGGAGTTAGCCCTTGCCCACGTCATTAATGCTGAAGCTGAAAAACTTCAATTTGCACTCGGAAAATTAAAGCCTACAAAAACAAAACTTTCTCCTAAAAAGCTTTCCGCTTCAAATCTTTTTGCCATCAATGCTAGTGCTGAAAGAATCCTTCAGGATGTGATCAAAAAGGAGATGCTGCTGCAATTTAAATTGGAAAACGTTCTTGATTTAATGGACATGAAGCCTCAACCATAGTCTTATTGAATCCCGGGAATGAAAAGCCTTTCAATTCCGATTATTACTTTGCTATTTTAATTTACCGAAACATAAACTTTCGAAGTCATTCTTTATTTTTTGTTAAGGTAAATTGCTTTTCTAAGTAGCTTTATTAAAATTTAATTCAAGATGGGATTGCGGAGGCAACCCCATCTTTTTTCAATATTCTTACAAGCCTTTGTTCTCTCATATTAATTTTTATGGGACTTTTTTAGTCTTTTCATTTTTTTCGATTCTATTATTGGTGCAGGGTATCATCTACCAATTGGGGCAGACCGTTATCATCACAACCTGTCTCGCACGGTAAAATGGACATCTAAATTTCAGATTTCAGTATCAACACACGCTAAATGCAATGAAATCATTGAAATCATTAAATCTTCTGATACAATTTTTCTTATTCAACTCTCTCCCGAGTAGGCAACATTGCCTGCTCGGGATTTCTTTGTCCAAATGGGCTCTTCATTTTCCTGTTCACTCATACCAGAATTATCGGAACCGATACATTTACTGACATTCTAACTGGCACAATTTGCCCAAGCTGCGACCCAACAGGCAGTGGATTCACACATACACGCATAGAGACAGGAAATTTTCCTTCTACCGTAATTTTCAGATCTAACACAATCACTTTGGTCACATGTATAGGCACATCAGGTAACTTCCGAAGAATGGAAGTAACGGGAACTGGAACAGGATTTGTGGCAGGTGGTGTACCGTTCTCTAGTAACTTCAGTTTGCTATTGGAAGATTTCCCTCTTCAAGATCAGTTCACATTAGTTTAAAATGATCAATTCGGGAACCCCTTCACATTAAATGATACCTAACTGTACCAGGAGCCATCAACAAAACTCCTTGCCCTTAATTTTGTCAAACATTGAGTTCAAACAATTCCCATTCCGATTTGGAATGGGAATTGTTCGTTTTCGTTTGTTAAAGGAGAGGAATAACACTATGAGTGATCAAGGAAACCACGAGCTAATAAAACAAGGTGGTTGCGTCTGAGGAAAACGCCGCCAGTTATAATCCAGAGACAAAAATGAGACGGAGCAAATCCTTATCAATTCGGTTCATTTTTCTTGGCTATTTCAGCTAGTTATTCTATCTCTTGGCGTACCATTATTGAGCGGAAAAAGGAAAACGATTAAGTTATACGGCTCGCACACCCCTGAAATACGAAATGCGAATGTCCAATTTCTGAGTCTATAATTGCAGGAGGCTATCCTCTACCAATTGGGGACGGACCGTTAACAGCCGATTTCATTCTATAAACTATAAAATGGGCATTTATATTTCTAGGTTCTCGTGTCAAGCCTGTACAAAAATGTAATATTGAAATAATATATCACAGGTGTAATATTGGAAATATTCAGGTCATGCATAGTGTTCACCTCTTCCTGAGTAAGCGCAGGACCCTGCTTGGGAATTTTTCTCCAAAAATCCAGCTTCATTTTGTTATATCAAAAAACTGTTAAAACGAATGGGCGGCAGCCTTTTTTTTGCTAGTTTATACGAAAAAACAGACAAAAACACAATCTCTTAAATTTTACTTGAATATAAATAATAGGGAATGAAGGTTAAAACAGCTTTTGTTCCACTCTAGGACTACTTATCAAGGAGGTGAAAAATTTATGAGTTTACCAAATTTCCCTAGTATGACACCTACCATTTCTCTTAGCACTGCACAAACTGTTCCATTACTGTTGGCTTCGATTGCCCTTGAGGAGTTAGCTCTCGCTCACCTTGTAAACACAGAAGCGGAAAAAATTCAATTTGTTCTTGGCACCTTAACCCCAGCAAGGGCATTCACTCCTGCAACAGTTTCGTTAACCAATCTTCTTGCTCTCGACGCTAGTGTTCAAAGAACCCTTCGTGACGTGATCAAGAAAGAAATGTTACTAGAGTTCAAATTTGAAAATGTTCTTGATTTGATCGCTGCTGTTGGAGGCGGAGGTCCAACACCAGGTACATGTGGGTGTAGTGTTTTACTACCTGCAACTTCAATCACACTTAATCCTCCTATTCCAATCCCTATTATACCTGGTTTCGTGGCTGCTATAGCAACACTGAATATCAACATTTGTCCTAGTTGTGTAGCAGGCGATTCTGTTTTCGAATTAACATTGATTGCGTCGGGTGGTTTAGGAACCTTAGGTTTTACTATTGGTGCAATTTCAAGTGTTGTTTGCACAGCTGAAACTGTGACCATTATGGGTACCGGAGATGTAACCTTTAATGGAAATCCACTTGTAACTGGTGTTAGTTTTACTATTACCATTAATCGTATTACTAATACCGTGACTGTAAGGGTACCAAGCGATACAGGTAATATACTGAATGTAACAATCACAGTACCAGTACCAATAACTATTGGCAGTACTTGCCCGTAGCTTTTAATGGACGAAGAGACAGCATTTTTGCTGTATTTTCTAAAAGGGGGGGGAAAAAATGAATGAACAAAGCAATAATGAGCAAAGTACAGCCAACCAACAAAACACTATAAAATCATCAAATTCCCAGCCAATCGTAAAAAAATCGATTCAAATCATTAAACACGGTGGTTGCGGCTGTGGAAAACGCCGTCAAATATAAAATAATGGCAAACTAAAAAATAAGGCGGAGCAAGAAAAGCAAATAATTATAGAATACAGACTTAAAAGGTGCATGCCAGATAACCTTCTTTTAAACCAAAGGAAGGTTTTGTTGTATTTTGCTTGATATAGTTGTTATCCTATATCATAGGAAATTATTTCTACTTATAGGTAAGAATCAATAAATGTACTATTGCTGTTCCTAATCCTACCACAAGTATTTTCGATCTGAGTAAGAGAGATTTTCTTACTTGCCATTGATGAGTTCTACCATCAAAGGTTATACACGAATGAAAAAGGAAATTAAAAAAGACCTTGCCATTGCTGAAAAACTCAACAATAACAAAGTCTGTAGTACGCCCTCGGCAGGAATCGAACCCACATTTTAAGAACCGGAATCTTACGTGCTATCCGTTGCACCACGAGGGCAAAAATATTAGCGACTTTTATATTATACAGCGAGTTATCTTTTTTTGCAAGTGGTTTAACAGTTATAGTATTTATAAGAGTCCAATACGGTTTTAAAAATGCCGAAGATTGGTTATCATGAATGAGGGAAAGTTGTCGAACATTTTTCGAGATGAATTGTTTGACCTTTATTGACCATCAGTGTATGATAACTATACATAAGCTTTTTACATTTTTTATTCAAAGGAGGAAGAAAAATGAATTTGATTCCTACAGTCATTGAACAAACGAATCGCGGCGAACGAGCATACGATATCTATTCCCGATTATTAAAAGACCGAATTATCATGCTTGGCAGCGGAATTGATGATAATGTTGCTAACAGCATTGTAGCACAATTGTTGTTCCTTGAAGCGGAAAATCCTGAAAAGGACATTACTCTTTATATCAACAGCCCGGGCGGAAGCATCACCGCTGGAATGGCCATTTATGATACCATGCAGTATATTAAACCAAATGTATCAACTGTTTGTATCGGTATGGCAGCATCAATGGGCGCATTCTTACTTGCCGCTGGGGAAAAGGGCAAGCGCTTTGCTTTACCAAACGCTGAAGTGATGATTCACCAGCCGCTAGGAGGAGCTCAAGGCCAGGCAACTGAAATTGAAATTGCCGCTAAGCGCATTCTATTCCTTCGCGAAAAATTAAACGGCATTTTAGCCGAGCGCACTGGCCAGCCAATTGAAGTACTTCGCCAAGATACCGACCGCGATAACTTCATGACTGCTGAAAGAGCAAAAGAATATGGCTTAATTGACAACATCATTACACGCAATATTCTTGATAAGAAAGACAAATAATACTTATAACGGGCAATCGGCGGGCATGCCGATTGCTTTTTTAATACAAAAAAGCTGGTCTCGAATGTGAGCCAGCTTTTTTTCTTAATGATCCTTCTGAATAAATTCTGATAATGCCTTAATGGCAGTTTCTTCATCAGAGCCGTCTGCAATAATATTGATGACAACGCCTGAACCGACAGCTAGGCTCATTAAGCCCATAATGCTTTTGGCATTTACTTTCTTGCCGTCTTTCTCTAGGAAAATATCTGCCGAAAAGCGGTTCGCCTCCTGTACAAATAGGGCAGCAGGACGCGCCTGTAAACCAGTTCTTAATTTAACTTCTACTTCTTTAACCAACATTTCAAATTCCTCCTCATTATCCCACTATAATATAAAATGAATGCTCATTCTTTAACAAACTATTCTAAAATTATATCTACTTCACAGATGGCATTTCTCCAGCCCTCAGCCTCTCGGCAATTTCATCAATTTTACGCAGGCGATGATTGATGCCGGATTTGCTAATAGACCCGCCGGAAACCATTTCACCCAGTTCCTTTAAGGTAACGTCTGTATAATTCAACCGAAGTTCAGCTATTTCCCGCAATTTATCAGGTAAAATCTGCAGGCCAACCGTTTGATCAATGAACCGGATGTTTTCTACCTGCCTTATTGAGGCACCGATTGTTTTATTAAGATTGGCGGTTTCACAGTTTACCAGGCGGTTAACGGAATTACGCATGTCCCTGACAATTCGGACATCCTCAAAGCGGAGCAGGGCATTATGCGCGCCAATAATATTTAAAAACTCGGTTATCTTTTCAGCCTCTTTTAAGTACGTAATATAGCCTTTTTTGCGCTCAAGCGTTTTGCTATTCAAGTCAAATGTATTCATCAATTCACATAAGGAATCATTATGCTCCTTATATAGTGAAGCAATTTCCAAGTGATAGGAGGATGTTTCCGGGTTATTCACGGAACCTCCGGCCAAAAACGCACCACGCAGATAAGAACGCTTACAACACTTCTTTGTTATCAGTTCGGGGGAGATATCATGGATGAAGGTAAAACCCTCACCAAGGATTTTCGTATCCTCGAGAATTTCCCTGGCCTGCTCTGCCAAACGCACGATGTAAACATTGTTCTTTTTCAAGCGCATTTTTTTGCGGACAAGCAGCTCAACCTGAACCTGGTAATTCTTTTTAATCAATGTATAAATTCTTCTGGCAATCGCAGCATTTTCGGTTTGAATATCGACAATGATTTTTCGATTTGAAAAGGAAAGGGAACCGTTCATGCGGATCAGCGCTGAAAGCTCAGAGCGGCTGCAGCAGGATTTCACTTCCAAGTTCGTTAATTCCTTTTTCGTTTCCGAAGCGAAAGACATTCCCTCACCTCCTTATGACCAACACTAACATAAATATTCCTTTTTGAAAGTAATTTTTTAAAGAAAACTTGCCGATTGGCGAGCCCCTAAGGGCGAAGACAGAGGCGTAGTTGCACTTATACTTTTTTATTAGCTCAAAAAAGAACATGCCAAATAAGCTTTTTAAATAATATTAACTTATTTACGCTTCATAACGTCTTTTGGTTTCATTTATTAACAAATTATATAAAATTTTTGCGACCTTCTTCGGGTCATGCCTTAGCGCGCCGTTTTCTAGATTGGCAATGTCGGCATAAACCGTCTCAAGACCAAGCTCGGTTAACCGGTCCACATCGTAGAGGACAGGATGGGCCAATTCCTCATTATAGCGAAGCTGAACATCCTGCGGAATTTCTTCATTATTCACGAGTATCGTATCGATAAACGCTCTGCTCATATGATCATAAATAGCTCGCACATGATCGCTAGCAGTATAGCCATGCGTTTCGCCGGCCTGTGTCATCAAATTGCAAATGTAAACCTTTTTGGCATGCGAACGACACACCTCATCGCCTAGCCGTGGAACAAGCAGATTAGGCAATAGACTCGTATATAAACTGCCTGGTCCAAGAATAATAAGGTCGGCTTGTCGGATGGCCTGAATCGTTTCCGGAAGCGGTCTGATTTGCTTTGGGGTCAAAAATACCCGGTTAATTTTTTTACCGGAGTAGGGAATTTTCGATTCTCCTGATACAATCGTGCCATCCTCCATTTCCGCATGCAATACAACACTTTGGTTGGCAGCAGGCAGCACTTTTCCCCTTACATTCAGAACCTTGCTCATTTCCTGAATCGCATGAACAAAATTACCGGTAATTGAGGTCATCGCGGCAATAATCAGGTTGCCAAGCGAATGGCCGGATAGTTCGTTTGACGTCTTAAACCGGTGCTGGAACATTTCCTCGACAAGAGGCTCCACATCGGAAAGTGCCACCAAAACATTACGGACATCACCTGGCGGAGGAACATGCAGGTCCTCACGGATTCGCCCTGAACTGCCGCCGTCGTCTGCGACGGTGACAATAGCGGTAATATCAACAGGATACTGCTTTAAACCTCTAAGCAAAACAGGTAACCCTGTGCCGCCGCCGATGACGACAATTCTAGGCTGCCAAAATTCTTTCATGTTGTCTTTTCCTTTCTCCGCTCAATGTCACGGTGAGAAACAATCGTCTTATAATCCTTTTGGAAAAGTCGGCCAATGTATTCGGCGAGCGCCACAGAACGATGCTGGCCTCCCGTACAGCCAATCGCAATCACCAATTGGGCCTTGCCTTCCCTTTTGTAATGAGGGAGCATGAAACTCAGAAGGTCGGTTACTTTTTCCAAAAATTTCTGTGTTTCATTCCATTTTAAGACATAGCTAGAGACATCCTCGTCGAGTCCTGTTTTCGGGCGCATATGTTCAATATAATGCGGATTGGGCAAAAAGCGCACATCAAAAACAAGGTCGGCGTCAATGGGAATGCCGTGTTTAAAACCGAACGACATAACGTTAACTGTAAAAATTAATTGTTTATTCGCCGTAAACTCCGTTAATATCTTCTCACGTAATTCCCGCGGTTTCATCTGGGAAGTGTTGTAAATTAATTGCGCCCTGCCTTTTAACTCCTCAAGAAGCTCCCGTTCAAGGGTAATTCCTTCAAGAGGCGACCCTGACTTCGCGAGTGGATGGGACCGTCTTGTTTCCTTATAGCGGCGGACCAATGTGGCATCATCCGCATCAAGGAATAAAATCTGCGGTGTAACCCAGGAGGTTTCTGCAAGATTATCATCCAACGCTTTAAAAAGATGATCGAAAAACTCACGTCCCCTCAGGTCCATGACAAGGGCAACTTTATTCATTTTATTCCCTGATTCCTTCATAAGTTCTAGGAATTTCGGCAGTAAGGTAGGAGGCAGATTATCGACACAGAAGAATCCTAAATCCTCAAAGCTTTGGATGGCGACTGTTTTCCCTGCGCCGGACATGCCAGTAATAATGACCATTTGGATATCGCTTGTCGAACCGGTACTCATTTTGATTCCTCCTATTTCGAATTAACCTGGATCTAATCGGTAACTAATCAGCTGAAAGTCTTTTGTATAAGTAAAAGTACCGTAAATCATTCCCTTGCCGTGGATCATATAATCGATAATATGGTAGTCTCCGGCTGCCATCGGCAAGCCTTTTATTTGGTCAAAAAGATGCCATTCAAGCTTGCCTTCTTCCGACTCATCAAGGTCTAAGCCGTCGGAATCGTGGGCCACAAAGGTAAACATCATCCACTCCGACAGAAGTTGGTCTCCCTCCATCATAATCATCGTAAAAATTCCTTTTAGCTGGGGATTCTTTAAATATACGCCCGTTTCTTCACGGTATTCCCGGATGCAGGAATCCCGGACCGACTCGCCCGGCTCCATTTTCCCGCCTGGTGCCACCCACCAGCCGCGCCGCGGTTTTTGCAGCAACAATACCTTATTTTCTCTAATTAACACACAATTGGTGACCCGCTGCACAACATTTCACCCTCTTTATATAAACACATATTGCAAAATATCTTAAGATAACAACCTCATATATTCTTCTCATTATACTATTTTTATAACCCGCTCACAATCAATTGAAAATTGATATTTCTGTAAATTCCCTCTTGCAAATATTACAATTGGGGCTAGTTTCCTTTTAGCGGGACCCTTATTAGTTATGTAGCTTTCTTGCTAAACACAAAAAAAGAGCACAGGCTGCTGGACCTGTGCAGAAAAGGTATATATTTTTAAAGGGGGTCAATTTCCATAATCATACTATATTTTTATTTCACTACTGTTACAGTTCAATTAAAACAGGATTAACTTTTTGTAAAAAATGTTGGGAAACTTTTTAATTATTTTTTCAGTTTCATTTCCTCTTTCAATTCTTCCACATAGTGCTGGGCTGTTTGGGCAGCAATACTACCGTCGCCAGTCGCCGTTACAATCTGGCGTAGTGTTTTTTCACGGATATCTCCTGCTGCGAAAATGCCCGGCACCTTTGTTTCCATTTTTTCGTTTGTTTCAATGTAGCCATTTTCGTTTGTTATGCCTAAGCTCTCGAATGGTTTAGATAGCGGCACCATTCCGATATAAATGAACACACCGTCTGCAGGCAGGGTTTGTTCTGTACCATCCACTGTTGACACCAATGTTACACTGCCAACCTTACCGTCCTTATCATTAATCGATTTAATGGTATGATTCCAAATAAAATCGACCTTTTCATTGGCAAAGGCGCGATCTTGAAGAATTTTCTGTGCACGAAGCTGGTCACGTCGATGTACGATGGTAACCTTAGATGCGAATCGAGTTAAGTATACACCCTCTTCAACTGCAGAGTCCCCTCCGCCGATGACAAAAAGCTCTCTATTTTTGAAGAATGCCCCGTCACAGACCGCACAATAGGAAACTCCGCGGCCGCCTAGCTCTTTTTCGCCTGGTACTCCGACTTTTTTATACTCTGCACCTGTTGTAATGATGACAGAATAGGCTTTATACTCCTTTGATCCGGCTTTGACCAATTTATAATCGCCATGATCAACAACCTCTTTAATGTCACCGTAAGCATATTCGGCACCGAACTTCTTCGCATGCTCAAACATTTTCGTTGATAAATCTGGACCTAAAATGCTTTCAAAACCCGGATAGTTTTCAACATCCTCGGTATTGGCCATCTGGCCGCCCGGCATTCCCCGTTCAATCATGAGGGTCGAAAGATTTGCACGTGATGTATATACAGCAGCTGTCATCCCGGCAGGACCCGCCCCAGCAATGATGACATCATAAATTTTTTCTTCAGTCATGGTCGTTTTCACTCCTTGTATAAAAAAAACGATTAAGTTTAGCTTTCCCAACTTAATCGTATTAAACAATTGATTTATAGTCCAAAAATCTGCTCATTTCCGGGGATTTCGGGGTGATTTTAATTTAAAAGCTCATTGACTAGCTTTACGTATTTTCCGATTGTTGCCGATGAGGTTCCGTAGCGCTGTGCGATTTCCTGCTGGGACACTTTTTCACTGCGCAGCCTGTGCCAGACGTACTCGACTGCACCTGCCCAGGCGCTTTTATTTTTCAATTGCATATTTGCTTTAAACATTTCCACAAAAACGGAAAACCACATTAAATATAAACCGGCCTCAATTGTCCCAATCGGCTGGTGGTTTTCGTAAAACAGCTCGGCGACTTCCTGCGCGTCGGCCGTCCGTGACGGTCTTCCCGACCGGATTAACGAGATGTATTCCTTCTCCAGTGCCGTAAATTTCTGGTTTTGAAAAAGGCGCTTTGAAGTGATGATTTCATCCTTTTTATCCGAAACAGTTGTCAGGAAAAGAGCAAATAGCCGTTCCTCGACATAGTCGCTTTCTAGTTTTTGAAAAATCGATCCTGAATGGTCCTCAAACCCGTTTGCACGGTCCTGCTCATTTGTATTCCACGGTTCCTGGCCCTCTTTGTCAGGGCTAATTTCCAGAAGCTTTTTCCAAACGTTTTGGGCGAAAATTTCCCTGCCAGTGAAATAAGCAGAATAGGCGAGCCAATAATAAAACGGGCCATCCCCATCAAAGCCGTTTTTATATAATTTTTTCAGCCATACATAAGCATGCTCATATTCGCCAACAAGTGCGAAAGAAGTTCCAAGCTTAAATTGGTGTTCGCTTAAGAGCGGCTGAACTTTTTTCAAGCTATCGAACAGCTCATTGACATATTTGGTACGCCCTTGATAATGGGCAAATATCATTTTATTGCATAGTGCGTGCAGATTCCCAGGGTTCTTTTTCAAAACATCATTTAAGATGGCGTCCGCCTTCTCGCTTTTGCCTAAATAGAAATAAGCAAGCGCTAGGTTGTTGTAGGCAGACCAGTATTCCGGATAGTCCTTGATGACTTCCTTTAATAGTTCAATCGCTTTTGGGAAATAACCTGATTCGAGAAGCTCGCGAGCTTGCTCCTGTTTAACGATTAGGTCGTCTTGCTGAAAGAACTCATCAGCCAAATCATCCGACTCCAATGCGAGAAGCTCAAGCAATTCCTCCGCATCCTCTGAAAAATCACCACCTGCATCCAATTCCATATAAAGGTTGGCATGGTGATAAGCGTCTTTAAAAAATCCCAAATGGGCATAATTATTTGCTAAGAAGTAGTGGCACTCCACCATTTCGTGATCAAGATCTTCAAGGATGAGATGCAGGAGTCGGTTGGAATCTTCAAACTCGCCAAGTTCAGTCCACACAATGGCCAGCTGGCACGCAATCATCGGTTCGCCCGGCTCAAGCTGCAGCGCCCGTCCTAGGTATTTTTTCGCTTTGAAAAAATCACGGCGATGGTATGCCTTAATTCCTTTCTTGAAATAATATTCCCCCGTAGGAACAAATGAAAGTATTTTCCCCTTTTGCATTCTTGCTTTTGCGTCTTTACTCATGCAGTCCTCCATCATCCATTAATAACTAATGTAGTATAACACAATTCTGACTTGTACGAGAAGGATTTAGGGCTTTGGGCGGAATGGAAAAATTTCCGGAGCTAAAAAATGGGGGAGCAGCCAGTAAAATGATGTTTTTGGCGAGTAAATTCTGAAATTGTGCGAGTAAATGTTAGATTCCGACGAGTAAATCCGAATTTCGGCGAGTAAATTGAAAAAATCGGTGAGTAATTCCCAAAACAGGTAATTTTCCCATAGAAAAACCGGTCCAAAATCAGGACCGGTCCTTGTGTCTTTCTTCCAGTGTCCGCAAAACTTCCTTAAATGGAAGGCCTTGTTCCACCAGCAATACCTGCAGGTGATAGAGCAAGTCGGCTGCTTCCCATTTCAGTTCTCCATGGTCGCGGTTTTTAGCTGCGATGATGACTTCAGCCGCTTCCTCACCGACTTTTTTCAAAATCTTGTCTACACCTTTTTCAAATAGGTAAGTGGTATAGGCACCTTCCGGCCGCTCCCGTTCTCGGTCCAAGATTACCTTTTCAAGGGTATGTAAAATTTGATAGTCCCCTAGGCTGGATTTTCGGTCCGCAACCTCATCACTAGAAAAACAACTGACCGCTCCTGTGTGACATGCAGGTCCGTTCGGATTCACCTGTACAAGAATGGCATCCTGGTCGCAATCGTATTTGATGCTCACGACAGACTGAGTGTTGCCGCTCGTTGCACCCTTATGCCACAATTCCTGGCGGGAGCGGCTGTAGAACCAGGTTTCACCTGTTTCCAATGTTTTCGCAAGCGACTCTTTATTCATATAAGCCAGTGTCAAAACTTCTAATGTTTCTGCATCTTGAATAATGGCAGGGACTAATCCCTTTTCGTCAAATTTGATAGTGTCCGGATTCATCGGACCGTCACTTCCTTTTTTGGAATCGAACTTAGTTTTTGATAAAATCTTGAGATCGCGCCCTAGTTAACGGACGGCCAGTCCCTTTTCGCGCAAACAGCTTTTAACTTCCTGTACTGAAGTTTCTTTGTAATGAAAAATGGATGCGGCAAGTGCAGCATCAGCTTTACCTTCTAAAAAGGCTTCAGCAAAATGCTCCGCGTTTCCGGCACCGCCTGAGGCAATAACCGGAATCGTAACGGCTTCACTGACCGCCTTCGTAAGAGAAAGGTCAAAGCCGTTTTTCTCGCCATCGCTATCCATGCTGGTCAATAAAATTTCCCCAGCGCCAAGCTCCATTGCCTCCCGCGCCCAATCGATTACCTTCTTTTCAGTTGGCTTTCGGCCGCCATGTGTGTATACCCTCCAAGTCCCGATCTCGGAATCATATTTTGCATCGATTGCTACAACAATACATTGGGAACCGAAAAAGTCGCCCCCTTCACGAATGAGTTCCGGATTCTGTACTGCCGCAGTATTCAAGGAAACTTTATCCGCCCCGGCACGAAGAATTTTTTTCATATCTTCCAATGAATTGATGCCGCCGCCGACCGTAAAAGGAATGGCCAATTCGGAGGCAACCGCCTTAACAACCTCAACCATTGTCTTCCGTCCCTCAACTGAAGCCGAGATATCAAGAAACACAAGCTCGTCTGCCCCTTGCTCATCGTAAATCCGCGCCAGTTCTACCGGATCGCCGGCGTCGCGCAGTTGGACAAATTGAATTCCCTTTACTACCCGCCCGTCCTTTACGTCCAAACAGGGTATAATTCTTTTAGTTAAAGTCATGATTTCTCCCCCGCCCCTGTTTTAAAGCTGACCAATTTTTAAAGCTTCCTTTAAGGTAAATCTTTTTTCATAAAGGGCCTTTCCAACGATTGCCCCGCCGATTCCTTTTGCCGTGGATAGGGCCAGTAAATCCGCTAGGCTGCTCACTCCGCCTGAGGCAATGACGTTTTTGCCAGTAACTTCGGCTAGTTCACTGACAGCAGCAATATTTGGTCCAGAAAGCATTCCGTCAGTGGCAATATCGGTAAAAATAAAGGTCTCCGCCCCAGCATCCGCGAAGCGTTTCCCAAGCTCAACCGCCTTCACTTCAGAAGTGTCGAGCCAGCCATGTGTAGCCACATAACCATTTTTCGCATCGATTCCTACTGCAATCTGCCCACCGTACCTTTTAATCATATCAATAGCGAACTCCGGATTGGAAACTGCAATGCTTCCTATAATAACTCGGTCCACATTATTCTCCAAATAATGGGCAATATCAGCCTCCGACCGAATGCCGCCGCCGATTTGGATTTTCACATTAGCGAGCTTCTGAGCAGCCTCAATCACAAAACGGTCATTCACGCGCTTGCCATCCTTTGCCCCGTCAAGGTCCACCATATGGATCCACTCGGCGCCATCAGCCGCGAAGGACCGGGCCATGTCAAATGGAGAATCGCCGTAAACTGTTTCTTTGTCGTAATCGCCTTGCAGAAGGCGGACACATTTCCCGCCCCGCATGTCAATTGCGGGATAAATTGTGAATGTCATCGTACCGCCTTCCTTTCAACTGCTATTTTTAAAAAATTATCAAGTAGGGCCATTCCAAGCCGGCTGCTTTTTTCGGGATGGAATTGCATACCGAAAATGTTATCACGGCCGACAACAGCGGATACCTGTTCATGGTAATCCGCTTTAGCAACGAGGACCTCGGAGTTCTCCGCATTAACAAAATAAGAATGAACGAAGTAGACATAATCCTCTTCCAACTTGCTAGTAAGCGGCGAGGCATTCACGAACTCAAGCCGGTTCCAGCCCATGTGGGGAACCTTGTATGGTTCACCGTTCTCGGAGCGGCCAGGGAAACGGCGGACACTGCCCGGCAAGAGACCAAGACCTTCTGTAAAACCATTTTCCTCACTGTTTTCAAACAAAAGCTGCATGCCAAGGCAAATACCAAGAAGCGGTTTTCCGGTGGCAGCAAATTCCTTTATTGTATCTGCAGGCAGACGCTCCATCGCATCACGAAAGGCACCAACCCCAGGCAAAATCAAGGCATCAGCCTCAAGCAATTCACTATGATTGGCTGAAATAAAATAATCTGCCCCCAGACGTTCCAGCGCCTTGCTGACACTAAATAAATTCCCCATGCCATAATCTACAATACCGATCATATAAACATCCTTTCTGGTACAGTGGCACGCGGTGCCTGTTACTCCCCGAATTTTCTAGAATCTACAACATTCCTTTTGTAGATGGAACACCTTTGATGCGCGGATCGATGGTTGTAGCTTCATCGAGTGCCCGGCCGAGTGCTTTGAAGACAGCCTCAATCATATGGTGAGTATTTTTTCCGTAATGGACGATTACATGGAGATTCATCCGTGCCTCCAGGGCAAGCTTCCAGAGAAACTCATGAACCAATTCGGTATCGAAGGTTCCTACCTTCTGGCCAGGGAACTCCGCACGCATTTCCAGATGTGGGCGATTGCTAAGATCGACCACTACCTGCGCCAATGCTTCATCCATTGGAACAAAAGCATTGCCATAACGTTTGATACCACGTTTGTCGCCAAGGGCTTCACGAAGAGCCTGCCCCAGACAAATGCCGATATCTTCCGTTGTGTGATGGTCATCGACTTCAATGTCACCATTTGCATCCACTGTTAAATTAAATTGTCCGTGTTTCGTAAACAAATCGAGCATGTGGCTTAAGAATGGTACACCTGTTTCCAGGTTGGAACTTCCTTCGCCATCCACATCAAACGTCAGCTTTATATTCGTTTCATTTGTTTTTCTATCCACTCTTGCAACTCGTTCCACGAGCTCACCCCACTAGTTATCGTTTTTTAGTCTTGCCTCAACAGCGCGGGCATGGGCCTCAAGCCCTTCCATTCTGGCAAATGCCGCAATTTTTGCGCCGTTAGCCTTTAATGCTTTTTCACTATAAATAATCACACTGGATTTCTTTTGAAAATCATCGACGTTGAGCGGGCTCGAAAAGCGTGCCGTTCCATTTGTCGGCAGCACATGATTCGGTCCGGCAAAATAGTCGCCAACTGGTTCAGAACTATACCGTCCGATAAAAATAGCTCCAGCGTGACGAATTTTCCCTAACAGCTCCATTGCGTTTGCTGTAATAACTTCAAGGTGTTCTGGTGCTAGCTGGTTAACCGTTTCAACCGCTTCATCGATATCGTTCGTCACGTAAATAGCACCGTAATCGGCAATTGACCTGGCAGCAATTTCTTTGCGCGGCAGCAAGGCAAGCTGTTTTTCAACCTCGATAGCAACCGCCTCGGCCAACTCCTGTGACGGTGTCACCAACACACTGCAAGCCCGTGGGTCGTGCTCGGCCTGGGATAACAAGTCAGCCGCCACTTCGTCTGCCCTGGCTGTTTCGTCTGCTAAAATAGCAATCTCACTTGGGCCGGCAATCATATCGATGTCGACGTCGCCGAATACTTCGCGTTTAGCAAGCGCTACGTAGATATTTCCAGGTCCGGTAATTTTATCAACAGGCTGGATTGACTCCGTTCCGTAAGCCAGCGCCGCTACGGCCTGGGCTCCGCCAGCCTTGTAGATTTCTACTACACCTGCTTCTTTAGCGGCAACAAGTACCGCTGAAGGCAGTTTCCCATCGGCACCCGGAGGAGACACCATGACAATCCTCTTCACGCCGGCAACCTTTGCAGGAACCACGTTCATCAGCACTGATGAAGGATAAGCCGCCGTTCCGCCAGGAACATACACGCCTACTGAATCAAGCGGGGTAATTTTTTGCCCAAGAATAGTGCCATTCTCCTCCGTTGTCATCCAGGAAGGACGCAGCTGTTTTTTGTGGTATGTACGGATATTTTCCGCTGCTTCCCGAACGATGGAAATAAATTGGTCATCAACCTTCCCGTAAGCTTCTTCAATTTCCTCTTCTGTTACGGAAAAAGAAGACAACTTTACACGGTCGAATTTTTCTGTGTATTCTCTTAATGCCTCATCTCCGCGGCTGCGGACATCTGCGATAATTCCTTTGACAGCCGCCTGCTGTTCGGAGGTCCCGGCCTCTATCGACCTTTTTATTGAAACTAGATCCTGCACTCTTTGAATTTTCATTTATTAAACCCCCACCACTTCATGAAGACGCGCAACCAGATCGTCAATCTGCGCATCCTTAATTCGGTAGCTGACCGGATTGACAACCAGCCGTGAAGTCACATCGACAATTCTTTCATACTCAACCAGTCCGTTTTCCTTAAGGGTACGTCCAGTTGAGACAATATCAACAATCCTGTCCGATAATCCGATTAATGGGGCAAGTTCAATGGAGCCATTTAATTTAATGATTTCCACCTGCTCCCCCTGCTCACGGAAATAAGCTTCAGCGACATTCGGATATTTCGTTGCCACTCTTGGCGCCACTTCGTTCATTTTTGTATCCGGAAGACCGGCAACTGCCAGATAACAATAGCTGATTTTTAAATCAAGAAGCTCATAGACATCGCGTTCTTCTTCGAGTAATACGTCTTTTCCGGCAATGCCTACATCGGCAACGCCGTGCTCGACATAAGTGGCAACATCCATTGGCTTTGCGAGAATGAAGCGCAGGTTTTCCTCGGCAACATCGATGATGAGTTTGCGGGAATCATCAAATTCAGGCGGCAGCTTATAGCCTGCTTTACGCAACAATTCCGCTGCTTCTTCAAAAATTCGCCCCTTTGGCATGGCAATGGTTAATACATCTTTCATCGCTGTCCACCCCCAATTAAAAAGGTAGTCCCGGCAAATTTCTTTGTGAAAGCATCAAGGTCTTTTACACCGGTAATATCCTGAAGCACTGTTCTCGTTCCTTCCTCATGCATTTTGCGGGCGAGGTCAAACGCTTCCTTCCTGTGTTCCTGACTAAACAAAATGCAATGCCCGGTAGTTTCCGTTTGGCCGCCTCCCATTGCCTCGAGCAGCATATCAAGCCGGACCGCAAACCCTGTTGCGGTTGCATTTTTTCCAAACTTATCAAGTAAGCTGTAGCGGCCGCCGTTGCCAATCGGAAAGCCGACATTCCCGGCATAAACCTCAAATAAAATGCCAGAATAGTAGCTCATATGACTGACGATTGAAAAATCAAACTTCACATGTTCTTCGACACCATAATCCTTAATGACATCCCACAGCTCTTGTAATTCTGTGATTGCCTGCTTGCCTTTGTCATTTTCAATAACGTCCAAAGCGTATTCGATTACCTCTTCACCACCCCTTAGCTGTAGCAGCTTCAAGAGCCTTTGTTTATCAATCGAAGAGAGGTTAAAGGACTGGACGCTTTCACGATAGCCGACATAATTTTTTTCATATAAAAACTTCCTTAGTGCTGTCGCCCTGCCGTTGGTGCCAAGAATCTGCATGAACAGTTCCTGGGAAAATCCGACATGTCCGATTGAGACTTGAAATTCCGACAAGCCTGCTTTTTTTAAAGAAGAAATTAATAAAGCTATCGTCTCACCGTCGCAGGAGACGGTATTGTCATTCAAGTATTCGACACCAATCTGCTCAAATTCAGCAGGCCTGCCGCCCTCGCGCTGCTGGGCCCGGTATACATTTGCCGAGTACGCCAATCTAACGGGCAAGTCCTCATTTAATAACTTGGAAGCTACCACGCGTGCAATCGGAGTTGTCATTTCCGGCCGTAAAACGAGGGTATGCCCCTCTTTGTCAAGTAATTTAAAAAGCTGGGCATCAAGAATCGCCGATGCCGCGCCAACGGTTTCATAGTATTCAAGAGTCGGGGTTTCAATAAATTGATAGCCCCAAAGCTTCATCGTTTCCGCAATTGCGGAACGTACTTGATGCTTTTTTTCATATAATTCTGGGAGCGTATCCCGCATCCCTAAAGGCTTTTCAAACATAAACAAGCGGCTCATCTTTCCCATCCTTTTCCGAACACTTTAGTCTGCTAATGTATTAGAGAAGTAAAGTTAATTATATGTAGTTTAAACCTTGTCGTGGTTTTCGTCAATGAAAATACTCTGAAAATAAAGACTTGTTGAGGGATCTCTGGCTGGGGTATTGACTTATTCGCCAAATCTTATGTATTATTCGCCGGATTCCTGATTTTATTCGCCAAATCGGGTAACCTATTCGCCAAACCGGGTAACTTATTCGTCAAAAATTAGTTGTTATTCGCCAACGCTATTTTTTTAAAAATGCCTTTTGAAAAAGGTTGCTTTCAAGGACCAGACTGGGGGTATCCGCCAAACTAAAAAAACCACCTATTAAAAAAGCCTGGTCAAACACCCCAGACCAGACTTTCATTTCATTTATTCTTTTTTTGCATAAATTGGATCATCAGCCCACCGATCGGCCTGCTGCTCTTTTGTATAAATGACCTGCATTGGGTTGCCCCCGACAAAATAGCCGGGAGGAACATCCTTATGTACCATCGTACCCGCTGAGACAATGGCCCCGTCGCCAATCGTCACCCCGGGCATGATAAGCGAGTTGGCGCCGATCATCACTTCGTCTCCGATGATAACATCACCCAAGCGGTATTCCTTTATCAAATACTCATGGGCGAGGATCGTCGTATTAAAACCGATGACCGTGTTGCGGCCGACCCTGATTTTTTCCGGGAACATGATATCCGGCATAACCATCAGCGCGAACGATGTCTTTTCCCCTACCTTCATGCCGAGAAAGGTTCGATACAGCCAGTTTTTCACACTCATAAAAGGAGTATAGCGCGCCACCTGAATAACAATAAAACTTTTGGCAACCTTCCAGAAAGACACCGTTTTATAGACCTGCCAAAGGGAGTTCGCGCCCTCGACAGGGTAGCGGGTCGTTTTCCTCATTTTTCTCACTCTCCGAGGATTGTTTATTTTTTATAGAAAACTCGCCGATTGGCGAGCCCCTTAGGGCGAAGACAGAGGCGTAGTTGCACTTATGCGTTAAGAAAGTATAAAGCTTTCAACAGAAAGTTTATACTTTCTTATTAACCAAGGATTGTTAATAAATCCGGCATTTCCTCTAAGATGTAATCTGGATTTTGCTCGGCAATGTGATCGCGGCCTTTAGCTGACCAGGCGACACCTGCCGTCAACACCCCAGCATTTTTCCCGCCTAAAATATCGTGGAGATTATCGCCGACCATCATCGCTTCAGATGGAGACGAGCCAAGCTGTTCCAATGCTTTCAAAATTGGTTCTGGATCCGGCTTGACCTTGGTAACATGGTCCAAAGCAATGACCGTATCAAAAAACGAATCCATCTTCGTCAAGCGCAGCCCCATCATCGCCACATCAAGACGTTTAGTTGTAACGATCGCAAGTTTGTAGCCCTTTTCCCTTAAAGCTTGAATTGTTTCAAATACACCAGGGAATTCCTTCACAAAGGCATCATGGTTTGCAACATTAAAAGCCCGGTACTCTGCAATCATATCGTCTACCTGCTCAGGGTCTACAGTGCTAAACGCCTCACTAAGGGTTGGACCCATGAATGGTAAAACATGCTCGCGCTGATACTTGCCGGGATAAAATTTTTCCAATGTATGCAAATACGATGCGATAATTAATTCATTTGTATCAATCAAAGTTCCATCTAAATCAAATAGTATTGTAGTAATTTTCACTATGCCGCTTCCTTTCTTAGTAGACCTGACCGCCGCCAAATGGTGCCGACGATTAAGGTTAAGATAATCGCTACCCCCAGCCGGATTAAGAACAACGGCCAAACTGGGATGCCTAGCGGTACAAAAATTAATGTATCCTCGACAACTGCATGACAGGCGACGAGAAAAATAAATGCCAAGGTCACGTCTTTATGGCTGACTCCGTCCTCTTTAACGGCTTGAATCATGACGCCTGCACCATACGCTAGCCCGAATAAGAGACCTGCAGCCATGGTCGTGGAGGTATTCTCCTGCATGCCAAGCGATTTGGTAACAGGAGACATCGTTTTCGAAAACTTTTTCAACCAGTTGATATCCTTCAAAATCTGAATGACCACCATTAGCGGAATAACAATCATTGCGAGTTGCAGGATACCGAGGCCCGCTTTTTCAATCGATTGTAAAAAGATTCCGCCAAGGCTTGATGGATGCCCTGTTTGTGCTTCGATTAAGCCGTACTTGGCTGGGGCGCTGCCGCCATGCCAGACAAGATTAATCACTGCAGCAGAAACAATCGCCAATCCCAGCCTTGTTGTCAGGACGACCCAAAGCTTGACGCCAGCCTTCATCGCAACACCGGATTCGATAAATAAGTTGTGTGAAAAGGATAGCATAATGGCTAAAATAAACACTTCTTTTACGGAAAAATCGAGTGTTAAAATGGCTCCGATTGCCGCATAAAGGTTCAGGAAATTGCCGAGAACAAGCGGAATGGCGGCATCTCCAGAGAGTCCCAAAAGCTTCATCAGCGGGGAAATCAGCTTGATAACCCAAGGCAATACTGGTGTATACTGCAGCACGGCGACGATAAGCGTAACTGGAAAAATAATTTTCCCCAATGTCCAAGTTGTCTTTAAGCCGGACAGCAGTCCGTTTTTAATCGAGTTGAACAGCATTTCCCCAAAACTCCCTTTTATGTTTTACATGTTGTTTCATTTTATCTAATAATTTTAAGATCCTAGTTTGTCTGCTCCAAATACCTTGTTTCCGACAGCTGTTTTTTCCGTCGATAAATTAAGATGATAATCGCACCAACGATTAGCGCAATCGAAATGGTTTGTGCCATGCGCAGGCTGCCGAGCATCAGGCTATCTGTACGAAGACCTTCGACGAAGAAGCGGCCGATGGAGTACCAAATGACATATGTTAAGAACAACTCTCCACGGCGGAAATTCACGCGGCGCAACAGCATCAATAGGACAAATCCAGCGAAATCCCAGAGCGATTCGTACAAGAATGTTGGGTGGTAATACGTCCCATTAATGTACATTTGGTTAATAATAAATTCCGGCAAATGCAGGTTTTCAAGGAATGTGCGGGTAACCTCCCCGCCATGGGCTTCCTGGTTCATGAAATTGCCCCAGCGCCCGATAGCCTGCCCGAGGATGATACTCGGCGCAGCAATGTCGGCAATTTTCCAAAATGAAATCCCCCGTTTTTTTGAAAAAATGTAAGCCGTCAGGACGGAGCCAATCAGGGCGCCGTGAATAGCAATTCCACCGTTCCAAATTTGCGGAATGTCCGCCAGGTGGTTTTTGTAATAGCCCCATTCAAAAATAACATAATAAATGCGGGCAGAAATGATGGCAATTGGAATCGCCCAAAGCATTAAATCGGCAAACGTATCCTTCGGCAGACCGCGGCGATTTCCTTCACGAATTGCCAGGTACAACGCAAGAGCAAGGCCGGAGCCTATGATAATCCCATACCAATGCACCTGTATGGGACCAAACGAAAAGGCGATGGGGTTTAGTGGCTGAATATTTTCGTTCATCTAATTCTCCTCTTCCTATTAAAACTGTTTCGCATGAGAAAGTTACAAGCCGGTTCCGCCTCTAAACGCAGGCAGCATACCAATGATGAGCCCCTGAAAAAATGTATCTCTTAATGATCAGTATCTTCAATGACATCGGATAAGCGGTCGGTAAATTGCTGAGCGGCATTGACACCCATACGTTTGAGGCGGTAGTTCATCGCGGCCACTTCAATGATGACGGCAATGTTCCGTCCTGGACGGACCGGTACGGTCAGCTTCGTTACCTCAGTATCGATGATTTTCATTTTCTCTTCATCCAAGCCGAGGCGGTCATATTGCTTCTTGGCATCCCAGATTTCCAGGTTGATAACAAGTGTAATCCGTTTGTTGCTGCGGACTGCTCCAGCACCGAACAGCGTCATCACATTGATGATACCAAGACCGCGAATCTCCAATAAATGCTCAATTAATTCCGGCGACGTTCCCACTAGTGTGTCCTGGTCCTCCTGACGGATTTCCACGCAGTCATCGGCAACGAGACGGTGTCCGCGCTTTACAAGCTCCAGCGCTGTTTCACTCTTACCGACGCCGCTTTTTCCGGTTATTAATACGCCTATTCCGTAAACGTCTACCAATACCCCATGCACAGCCGTGGTTGGCGCCAGTTTACTTTCCAAATAGTTGGTCAGACGGCTTGAGAATCGGGTCGTCTTTAAAGTGGTTCTGAGAACCGGTACTGATTCCCGTTCCGCTGCTTCAATTAACTCAGGAGGAACCTCCAAGCCTCTCGTCACAATAATAGCCGGTGTGATATCGGTGCATAGTCGCTCCATTCTGGAAGCTTTATCTCTTTCAGGAAGCTCTTCGAAAAAAGATAATTCTGTCATTCCTAAAAGCTGAATGCGTTCTGCCGGGTAATATTCAAAGTAACCGGCCATCTCAATTCCAGGCCGGGAAATATCACTCATCGTAATCGGGCGATTAATACCCTCTTCTCCGCAAATCAATTCAAGCTGAAATTTTTCTAACACATCTTTTGTACGGACCTTAGGCAAGGAAGTTACCTCCTTCAAATTTCCACTCATTTCATAACAAACTACATTAAAAAATCAATTTGCTCCTATTTTAACATTTTTTTTATCGAAACCATACTTTAGTTGTTTAAATGTGTAACGTGCCTCCTAAATGAAAACTCGCCGATTGGCGAGTCTGTTAGGACGGTTCATGAGGCGTAGTTGAATTTATGCGTTAAGAAGTTATAAAATTTGCGAAAATTTTATAACTTCTTATTAGACAATAAAAATACCCGCCCTCAGTTTGGGGCGGGTACTTCGTTTATTTTTTCCTTGAAGATCTGTCTGAGTTCATAATCGTTTTTTGAAGGATAATATTGATGAGCGACATGAGTAAGGAGAAAAAGAGGGCCATGCCAAAGCCGGAGATTTCGAATGAATCTCCCATCAAATAGTCTGTCAGTTCAAGCGTCATCGCATTAATCACGAACAGGAACAACCCCATTGTCAGGACCGTCACCGGAAGAGTGAACAGAATCAGCAGCGGACGTACTAATATATTTAAGATGGACAAAAGGATGCTGGCCTGCAGTGCAGCCCAAAATCCTGTCAGATATAAGCTATCGTGAAAATAACCGGCAAACGCCATGAATAATACTGCATTGATCAAACATCCTATCAGCCATCTCATGTAACCAAACTCCTATTACAAAAAATTAATAAAGCTTGTTCATTAAAATATATTTGCAAAGTCCCCAATTATTCAAACGATTTTTGCAATGAAATCGAACCCGATTTGGAGTCCGCGTATATTTTTAACATTTTATCAGGATGATTGACGGATTGGAAGCGAAGCGATTTTTGAATCATTTCACTCTTTTCCTCTAAAATTTGTACACCGACAAGCTTCAGGTTAAAGCCGCCAAGATTGGTCTTAAGCTCACCATTTACCGGCAGGCTCTCCGGAACATACAAATCAATTGGGCCTGACGTTGTTTTGGCATGAATCCATTCGCATCGGTCCCCACTCAAGTTCACGCTGACATTCCCATTAAAGGATTGGGCCTCCGCCTTTTTAAAATCACCATCAAGCTTTATCGCACCATTTATCGTCTCGGCCTCGAGCTCATCAAAGCGGCTGTTCTTGACCTTGATTTTCCCGTTCGCTGTTTCTATCTCTGCTTTCGTGCCTGAGAGCTGTTCCAGCTGAATTTTCCCATTTGCGGTTTTCACACGTAGATCATTTACATTAATATCACCGCCGGAAATGGAGCCATTAAAGATCCGCACCCGTACCTTATCATACTGCGTTTTGGGCACGAACATCACGGCTTCAACCTTCATCCATTTTTGCTGGGTTAAAAAGCTCAGCTTTTCGGACTCCACTGTAAACGTAACATCCCGTAAAAAGTTTTGGCGGGCCTGATCCTGATTGTCAACGCGATAAACCTTTGCCTGGCACTCCACCCGAACATCGGGCTGATCCCAAGCAACGAGTTTCACGGAGCCATTCGCAAGGTCAATATCCATGTCCTTAAGTTCCACATTGCCATGGTGAAAAATATGCGAAATTTCAATGGAATGGCCAAAATTCAGGTCCAAATCAATCTCTTTTATTTTTTTCAAGGCAGTATCGACAAATTCAAAAATCTTTTCCTTTGTCGATTGGTACTTCGCAAAAACAGGGTCTTCCTTTTTCGCCTCCTCAAAGTGAACAGCCGTTGATAGCTCATTTAGGATTTGCGCCTGCTTTTGCTCCATCGCAGCTTGAGCCTTCTCCAATTCTTCGAGCAAGGTTAAGGCTTCCTCAACTGACAACTTACCCTCTTCGACCATTTTTAAAATTCGTATGCGTTCCTCTTTCATGGTTTCCACCCTCTAAGGTTTAATATTTTTCTTCATAAAATATTATTCAGCCACTAAGACCTTTACGCCTTTTATCACGTTCCAAATGATTACAACGACCCATATGATTGCAAGGACAATTAAACTAACGATAAACAACACCGGAAATTGATTGTCGAAATTGGCAAAATCAATCGCAAAAGCAACAATAGCCAACGGTGTCAAAACGATTGGCAGCACATGTGACAGCAGTGATTTTTTGGCATGCTCCTTGGTTACTTCATCACCCGAAGCAAAATAAACAACTAACGGGAAAAGAAATCCTGCGAAAAAAATGCTGAAATAACACAGACTTGATAGGACTTTTCTCGATTCCATTTTCTCTACCACCCCTTATCCTTTATTTACGGATTGAGCCGGGAAAGGTTTCGAAATTTTGAAGTCGGTGCTTTTATAAATTCATAAAACTGAAATATTTAGACGAATAAAGAGCCGGCCCCGCTTCAGAAGCGGAGCCGGCTCTTCCTAGAACTTATCTATGCATTGATCGCACTTTTATCTTCAATTTCCTGTTTCATTCTTAATCGGTCGCGTTCAAGGATTGGCTTGAGGTATTTTCCGGTGTACGATTCCGGAACTTCAGCAACCTTTTCTGGGGTTCCCGTAGCGACAATCGTACCGCCTTTGTCGCCGCCTTCTGGTCCGAGGTCGATCAGGTAATCGGCGGTTTTGATAACATCCAGGTTATGCTCAATGACCAATACGGTGTCACCATTCTCGACTAGCCGCTGCAGCACCACAAGCAAACGTGAAATGTCGTCTACATGGAGGCCGGTTGTCGGCTCATCCAAGATATAGAACGAACGGCCATTGGAGCGGCGGTGCAGCTCGGAGGCAAGCTTGACACGCTGCGCTTCCCCTCCCGACATCGTCGTTGCCGGCTGGCCAAGCGTCATGTAACCTAGTCCCACGTCATAAATCGTCTGGAGCTTACGGCTGATTTTTGGAATGTTTTCGAAAAATTTTACTGCGTCCTCAACAGTCATATCGAGAACTTCGGAAATATTTTTGCCTTTATATTTTACCTCGAGCGTTTCACGGTTGTAGCGTTTACCGTGACAAACCTCGCAAGGAACATAAACATCAGGTAAAAAGTGCATTTCGATTTTAATAATCCCGTCACCGCGGCAGGCTTCACAGCGGCCGCCTTTTACATTAAAGCTGAAGCGGCCCTTTTTGTATCCACGGACTTTGGATTCGTTTGTGGCAGCATACACATCGCGAATATCATCAAACACGCCGGTGTAAGTTGCCGGATTGGAGCGCGGCGTCCGCCCGATTGGTGACTGATCGATATCAATGACCTTTTCTAAATGTTCTATACCCTTAATACTCTTATGCTGACCTGGCTTCGTTTTTGCGCGATTAAGCTTCTGAGCCAGCGCCTTATGAAGGATTTCATTCACAAGCGTACTTTTTCCGGACCCGGAAACACCCGTTACGGCGATAAACTGGCCTAATGGAATTTTCACGTTGACATTTTTTAGATTGTTTTCGGCCGCGCCTTTGATTTCGACATAACGACCATCCGGCTTACGGCGTTCAAGCGGCAGCGGAATAAACTTTTTCCCTGACAAATACTGACCTGTTAGCGAGTTCGGATCGGCCATCACCTCTGCCGGCGTTCCAGCGGAAACGACTTCACCTCCGTGCACCCCCGCACCCGGACCAATATCAATCAAGTAATCCGCCGCCATCATTGTATCCTCATCATGCTCAACGACAATCAACGTGTTGCCGATATCACGCATATTTTGCAGCGTCCCAATTAACCGGTCATTGTCGCGCTGGTGAAGCCCGATAGACGGTTCATCCAAGATATAGAGCACGCCTGTCAGCCTGGAACCGATTTGTGTCGCCAATCGGATCCGCTGAGCCTCTCCCCCTGAAAGCGTCCCTGCCTGCCGGCTTAAATTCAGATAATCGAGACCAACATTGATCAGAAAGCCTATGCGCTCGTCTATTTCTCGTAAAATCAATCTGGAAATCTGCTCTTCTTTTTCAGAAAGCTGAAGGCTCGAGAAAAAGGCTTTCGCTTCATCAATTGCAAGTTCGGTTATTTGTGAGATATGATGGCCGTTGATTAAAACAGCTAGGGCTTCTTTCTTCAAACGGTAGCCTTTACAGGTTGGGCATGGCTGATGGCCCATGTATTTTTCCATTTGCTCGCGGATGAAATCGGAGCTTGTCTCCTTGTAGCGGCGCTCGACATTACGGATGACACCTTCAAATTGGATATAGCCCTCGCGGAGCTGCCCGAAATCGTTCTCGTAGCGGAAGTAAATTTTTTCCGAACCGGAGCCATAGAGAATTTTTTCAAGCTGGTGTTCCGGAAGGTCCTTTACAGGAATATCCATTTCAATACCATAATGATTGCAGACTGCTTCCAGCAGCTGCGGGTAATATTGTGAGCTTGTCGGCTCCCATGGAGCAATCGCATGCTGCTTCAATGTCAAATCTTTATTTGGAATCACCAAATCGAGATCAACCTCAAGCTTTGAGCCCAAGCCATCACATTGCGGGCAGGCTCCGAAAGGACTGTTAAATGAGAACATCCGCGGCTCCAGTTCCCCAATCGAAAAACCGCATTGAGGGCATGAGTGGTTTTCACTGAACAGAAGCTCTTCCTCGCCAATCACGTCGACGATTACCTTTCCTTCACCAAGACCCAAGGCGGTTTCAAGGGAGTCGGCGACACGAGCGGCGATACCTTCTTTAATGACAATCCGGTCGACAACCACTTCAATCGAATGCTTTTTATTTTTATCAAGCTCAATATCTTCGCTCAGGTCGAGCATTTCCCCGTCAACTCGGACACGGACAAAGCCCTGCTTTTTAATGTCTTCAAATACCTTAACATGCTGTCCTTTACGCCCTGAAATCACTGGAGCGAGGATTTGCATTTTCGTGCGTTCCGGATATTCAAGAACACGGTCGACCATCTGCTCAATGGTTTGTGAGGAGATTTCAATATGGTGAATCGGACAGGTTGGATGTCCGACTCTGGCAAATAACAATCTTAAATAATCGTAGATTTCGGTCACCGTTCCGACCGTTGAGCGCGGATTCCGGCTAGTTGTTTTTTGGTCGATTGAAATTGCTGGTGACAAGCCTTCAATGGTATCCACATCGGGCTTATCCATTTGTCCGAGAAACTGCCTTGCGTAGGCCGAGAGTGATTCCACATAGCGGCGCTGACCTTCTGCATAAATCGTATCAAACGCGAGTGAGGACTTTCCTGACCCGGAAAGTCCTGTCAATACAACAAGCTTATCTCTCGGAATGGTGACATCGACATTTTTTAAATTGTGGGTTCTGGCACCTTTCACAATTAATTTTTCCATTGCCATGCATTACGTCATCCTTCCGTCTATAAAAGCGGTGTTTTGTTACCCTTCCGCCTTTAATTCCAAAATTAAATCACGAAGCTCTGCGGCACGCTCAAAATCAAGCGCTTTGGCGGCAGCCTTCATTTCTTTTTCCATATCGCCAATCAGTTGGTCTCGTTCCTTCTTCGTCATCTTGCCAAATGCTGCAGTCGGTTTGTAATCTTCTTGTTCTTCCGCTGCATGGGTAGCGCGGATGACATCACGGATATCCTTCTGAATAGTCTTAGGCGTAATGCCATGCTTTTCATTGTACTCCTCTTGTATAGCACGGCGGCGCTTCGTCTCGCTGATGGCCAGTTCCATTGAATTGGTCATTCGGTCCGCATACATGATGACATGACCGTTTGCATTCCGGGCTGCCCGGCCGATCGTCTGAATCAAGGAACGTTCCGAACGGAGGAAGCCTTCCTTGTCGGCATCAAGAATGGTAACCAAAGAAACCTCCGGAATATCGAGACCTTCCCGGAGCAAGTTAATTCCGACCAGCACATCATATTTGCCGAGACGTAGCTCACGGATAATTTCAATCCGCTCAAGCGTTTTAATCTCAGAATGCAAATACTGAACCTTGATACCAATTTCCTTCAGATAATCCGTTAAGTCTTCGGACATTTTTTTCGTTAATGTCGTAACTAGGACTCGTTCATTTCGTTTAACGCGATCCTGAATTTCGCCAATCAGGTCATCGATCTGTCCTTGGATTGGACGGACATCGATGGTTGGATCTAGTAGTCCAGTTGGGCGAATGATTTGCTCTATCATTTCTGGTGTATGCTCTTGCTCATAAGGTCCCGGTGTTGCCGAAACGAAGACGATGTTGTGGATATGCTTTTCAAACTCGTCAAACGTGAGCGGCCGGTTATCCAACGCAGATGGGAGGCGGAAACCATGTTCCACGAGAACTTCCTTCCGCGCCTTATCGCCATTGAACATTCCCCTGATTTGCGGCAAAGTTACATGCGACTCATCAATTACTATAAGGAAGTCTTCTGGAAAATAATCTAATAACGTATATGGTGTCGAGCCTGCCGGTCTGAGGGTCAGATGGCGCGAGTAGTTCTCGATGCCGGAGCAAAAGCCCATTTCACGCATCATTTCAAGGTCATAGCGGGTGCGCTGTTCCAGCCGCTGTGCCTCTAGCAGCTTATTGTTTTCACGCATTATGGCAAGCCGTTCTTCAAGCTCTTTTTCAATATTCTCGATGGCAATCCGCATCTTTTCTTCCCTGGTAACGAAGTGAGAAGCCGGAAAAATCGCCACATGGTCGCGTTCGCCAATAATTTCCCCTGTTAGGGCGTCAACCTCGCGGATCCGGTCAATTTCATCACCAAAAAATTCAACCCGCACACAGTGTTCATCGCGGGAAACTGGGAAAATCTCGACCACATCGCCGCGTACCCGGAACGTCCCGCGCTTAAAATCGATATCGTTCCGTTCATATTGAATATCAACCAGCCGATGAAGCAGCTGATTGCGCTCAATTTCCATGCCTGTGCGGAGGGAAACGACCATCTCCCGGTATTCTTCCGGCGAACCGAGGCCGTAAATGCAGGATACGCTGGCGATGATGATGACGTCCTTGCGCTCGAACAAAGAAGAAGTAGCGGAGTGCCGCAGTTTATCAATCTCATCGTTGATGCTGGCATCTTTTTCAATAAATGTATCGGTCTGCGGAACGTACGCTTCCGGCTGATAGTAATCGTAATAGCTGACGAAATACTCCACTGCGTTATTCGGAAAAAAATCCTTGAACTCGCTGTAGAGCTGGCCGGCTAATGTTTTATTGTGAGCGATGACAAGGGTTGGCTTGTTAACTTCCTTTATAACGTTTGATATGGTAAAAGTCTTCCCCGTACCGGTTGCACCAAGAAGCGTCTGGTGCTTCTTATTGTTTCGGATGCCTTCGACAAGTTCTTTAATGGCACCCGGCTGGTCGCCTTGTGGGGAATACTTTGAAACTAACTCAAATTGGTCCTTCACGTGGTTTCCCTCCCTTTTTCGAAAAACTGCCGTTCACACTTTCCTGAGGCGGCTAGAAAGTGTATCTCCTAAATTGCATATTAACATTTTAACACATTTACCCAAAATCAAACCAATAATATGCGAACTAATATTCGATTTTTATGTATTTCCTTCTTTCCTTTTGAAAATACATTTTCTAGAAAAATAAGAGGTCTATTTTTACCGACTGCACCCTCTTGTACCCTTCCAGGGCAAAAAAGGGACCTCTTTTAAACAAAAAAAGCCTGCCAATTAAGGCAGACTATTATCCATCAATTTTTTTAACGGTTTTGGGCTTCATTTTCGCGGCAAGCCAGAAACCGGCGGTCAGCGAAAAGGCGTCAATGACAATCAGAACAAACGTATTGGTATACCCCTTGTATACAGAAGCTGCGATAAGTGCCACTGTCAGGACAAGGCCGATAATTCGATTGTATGTGACCCTTGTAAAAAATAACACTAATAAACCTGGCATGATAAGCGCCGATAAATGGCGAATAACCTCTACCAATGGGATCCCCCACCTCTTCATTCTGTTAATTCATTTTAAAAATTCATAAAGAAAATTGCAACAAAAATAGTTCTGAAGCGGGGGCATCCAGAAAAGCTGCCTATTTTTCCAGTCCAAGACTGCTGGCTTTAGAATCAGTAAACATACTTGCCACGACAAATCCAGCCAGGGAAATCAGGATTGGCAGCACCACTGTATGCACGCCGAGGGGATTAGGATAAAATCGGTCAAAGATAATGTAGGAACTCATCCCCAAAATCATCGAAGTAATCGCCCCATATTTATTCCCCTTGCTCCAATACAAGCCTAAAATAACCGGCCAAATAAACACGGACTCCAAGCCGCCAAATGAAAATAAATTGAGCCAAATGATTAAATCCGGTGGACTCAACGCGAGCAAAATGACCAGGACACCAATAATCGCAGTTACGCTGAAACTTACCTTTTTAATTTGCTGGTCGCTGGCGGTCGGTTTAATATAATTTAAATAAACATCCTTCACCAATGCCGAGCTGACCAAAATCAACAGGGCATCAACTGTTGACATGATGGCCGCCATCGGAGCCGCTAGGACAATACCCGCAACAAACGGCGGGAGCACTTTCATGGAAAGCAGCGGCATAACGGTATCGCCAATTTTAACACCCGGAAGCACAGGCCTTGCGAAAACGCCGATGAGGTGCATACCAAGCATGATAAAGCCGACCACAACTGTTCCAATGATAATGGCATTGTGCATTGCTTTTGAGTTTTTATAGGACATGGCCCGAACGGCAATCTGCGGCAGGCCGACGACGCCTATCCCAACTAAAATCCAAAAAGAAGAAACGTACGCCGGAGTTAAAGTGCGTTCGGCACCAAATGGGCTGATTAAGTTCGGGTTTTCCGCCGCCAAATCGGCAATAATCCTTGGAATTCCCCCGCCGGCCTTAATGGTAGCGATTAGAAGAATCAAGGTTCCCATGAACATCACAACGCCCTGAATCGTATCCGTTAAAGCAACAGCCCGGAAGCCGCCAACAATGACAAAGACAAGGACGGAAAAAGCAAAAATCAATAAGGCCACCGTATACGGCAGTCCGGTCAACGATTCCACCAGCCTGGCCCCGCCAATCCATTGGGCTGTCATCGATGAAAAAAGAAAAATGATAATACTGGCCGCTGATAAAAGAACGACCGTCTTGCTATGATAACGATTTTTCAAAAAGTCAATCAGCGTAATGGCCTTGTACTGGCGGGAAATAATCGCAAATTTCTTTCCCAGCACCATTAAGGTGAAATAACCAGTGGCCAGCTGTGCCATCGCCAGCAGCACCCAGCCCAGGCCCTGTGTGTAAGCGACACCCGGCCCGCCGATAAAGCTTGAGGCACTGCCATAAGTGGCCACCATCGTCATGGCCAGAATGAAGCCACCCATCTGACGTTCGCCTAAAAAGTATTCCTCCAAAAACGAGTTGGATTTGAGGACAAATTTATTCGACCAGAAGCCGACAGCAAAAATGATGAATAAAAAAATAATTAATGGCGTAATGACTGCCCAGTTCACTCAGTATTCCTCTCTTTCTCTTCAAAGGGTACATCTTTAAATACAAATTTAACGGTTATGCTGACAAGAATGATCATTACGACAAATCCCGCGATGCAGCTATAAAAAAACCAGGCCGGCAAGCCGAATATGTAAGAGTAATCTTCTACCTTTTTAGAACCCAAACCGTAAGCAAACCCGTACCACCATACAAAATTGATTACAACCAGGACCACGCCGATTAACGCTTCTCGGTGGGCAATCTTAAACCGCTTGTCCTTCACAAAACCCCTCCTCATCACTTTAACTCATTGCCAAGCGGCATTGCCTGCAATGCGTTAAAGTATTAAATTCCTTCCTATGATACTGAACATAATTCTAATTTCCTATTTTAACGAATAATGAATATTTTACCAAACCTAATCACTTGAAAAAATAGGTGAAAATTCTCACTTTATGCTGAAGAATGCTTATCAGACAATGAAGCATGTTTCCGGTTTTTAGGATAATTTAACTATTTTTGTCATTCAATATTTTAAATATTTACAATTTTCTGTACCAATTTTATTATTAAAATAGATTATATTTTCTTAGGGACACTAAGTTTTTATGGTAACCCTAAAGGGGGAATGGTACATAGCGTAGTTTTTTAATAGAAATACTTCGTGAAAGCGGTTACAAACATTGTCTAGGAGGGGCTTTATGAAAAGAAGAAAACTATTTTCTACAGCACTAGCACTATCTTTAGGGCTGGGAATGCTGAATATGGCGGCAGTACCTGCCGGACAAGCCGCAGGTCCGGCAGCAAAACTATCAACACAAGGGGCACCGATTGACCTGGGAATTGCTAATGATGAGAGATTAATAGAAATGCTGAAGCGGCAAGGGAAAATTGCTAAAAATGCTAGCCCTGCGGAGGCGGAAAAGGCATTACAACAATATCTAAAAGCAAAAGGCAAAGCTTTCAAGACAAAAGACCAGCTGCCTGCCGGACTTGGCACTATTAAAGAAGGAGTGAAGCCTAATTCAAACGGGCTTCAAAGTGGCAAGGGAAATAAACTAGGACAAGCCAACAAAAATACTGTAGACCCTGTCCAAAAAGAGAGTTACGACGGTAATGTCCGCCACGACAAGGTTCTTGTTTTGGCAATTGATTTCCCAGATTACGAGAAAAGCTCAATCACAAAAGACGAAACGGATATGTGGTATGAGGATTACACCCACGACCATTTCCAAGATATGATTTTCGGAGCAAATGGCTACGATGGCCCTAACGGCGAGAAGCTTGTTTCCATGAAGCAGTATTATGAGCAGCAATCAGGCGGTAGCTATACGGTTGATGGAACTGTTGCCGGCTGGTATACTGCGGATCATCCTGCAGCGTATTATGGCGGGAACTATCCCACACCGGATGGAAGCGATGCTCGTCCGAGAGAACTTGTCTATGAAGCTCTTAAAAAAGCCGCAGCGGACCCTAATATTAATTTAGCAGATTATGATGTTTGGGACCGTGATGATTATAATGGTGATGGTATCTATAACGAGCCTGATGGCATTATTGATCACTTAATGGTCATTCATGCTGGTGTTGGAGAAGAAGCTGGCGGTGGAAAATTAGGGCCAGATGCTATTTGGTCCCACCGCTGGAATCTTGGTGCGCTAAGAGCAGTTCCTGGCGGAATATCCAATAGTGATCGTTTTGGAGGCCTCTTAGGAGCATACGACTACACCATCGAACCAGAAGACGGAGCAGCCGGAGTATTTTCTCACGAATTCGGTCACGACTTAGGCCTTCCTGATGAGTATGATACTCAATATACGGGTGCTGGTGAAGCAATTGAATATTGGTCTATTATGTCAGCCGGCAGCTGGGCCGGAAAAATTCCGGGAACTGAGCCGACTGGATTTAGCCCATTTGCGAGAGAAATGCTGCAAGACCTGCATGGCGGCAACTGGTTAAGTGGAACAACTCTCCATGCGAATGACATCACAAAAACAGGTACTACTGTTCTTCTCGATGAAGGGGTCACAAAAGGTACCAATAATGATGCGGTAAGAATTGACCTGCCTAACAAAGTAAATGTCTTGAATACGCCAAAGGATGGAACATTTGAGTACTATGGTGGCAAAGGTGATGAAGCTGACCATAAAATGTCTGCATCAGTGGATTTAACAACTGCAAGCAAAGCGACTCTTGATTTCGATGCCTGGTACAACATTGAAAAAGATTGGGATTACGCGATGGTGCAGGTTTCAACGGACGGAGGAAAAGCTTGGAAATCCCTTTCTTCCGAACGTACTAGCACAACCCTTGACCCTGGCGGCTATCCGGCAATCAAAGAAAACCTTCCAGGCTATACCGGCTCAAGTAACGGATGGGTCCATGAAACAATCGATTTAAGTGCCTACAAAGGTCAAAAGATCCAGATCCAATTCCGCTCAATGACAGACTGGGCTACCAATTTAGACGGCTTCTTCGTTGACAATGTAAAAGTGACTGCCGACGACGCTCAGGTATTCTTTGATGGCGCAGAAGACACCCCTCAATTTACATTAAACGGCTTTGAAAAGCATGATGGCAAATATACTACTACCCATTATTATCTATTAGAATGGCGCTCCCATAACGGTGTCGATGCAGGTTTATCCCACATCCGCCGCGGCGCAACCCTAATGAGCTATGACCCTGGCCTTGTTGTTTGGTATGTAGATGGATCCTATGATAACAACTGGACAGGCATCCATCCTGGGGATGGTTTCCTAGGTGTCGTAGATTCAGACCAGCATGCTCTATCCTGGAGCGATAAAACTGTCAGCTCCTCTCGTTACCAATTGCATGACGCCGCATTTGGTCTAAGCAAAACAGAAAAAATGTTCTTGAATTATCCAGGGCAATTTACGTTAACCGACAACTTCACTCAGCGTAATCCGCTTTTTGATGACAAGGCTGACTACAGCAACCTAGGCCTCGTGGATGCCGGCCGTAACGTACCAAAATACGGATTGAAATTCCGTGTGGTTGGCGAAAGCGCCGATGGCACAGTTGGTAAGGTATTAATCTTTAAATAAGTAAAAAACAAGGGCGCCTTCACTTTCTTGGAAGGACCCTTGTTTTTTTTCGAAACCTTTTTATTAAAAAAACAACCATAAAAATTGAACATAACACCAAAATAATTTTTCCCTGTACACTCCAGTTAAGAACCTGCTGAACGGAGTAAGCTTCTATTAATAGGGCAGGAATTTTTCCAAGCGTGCTAGCAATTGAATAATTCAGGATTCCCACCTTGCTGCTTGCGCTTACGAGCGTCACCACTCCTGAGGGGATGAACGGAAAGATTCTAAGTGCGACAATCAGGAAAAAAGCCTCCAAGCCTTGGGTACTCTGCAGTCTATTTAAATATTTATTTTTTATGGTAATCCTATCTTTTACCTTATTAATCCCTTTTCGATATAAATGAAAACTGAAAATTGCTCCAAAAGCCTCACCAAGAATCGAGATTAACAGGCCTTGTCCAAATCCAAAGAAGCTGATATTGGCGGCGGTTAGAAAGACGCTTGGAACAATTCCCAAGAAACTAATGATGATATTCAGAACAATGCTCAGCAAAACGGCATAGATACCACTGTTTTCAAACCATGCTAGAATTTGCGCCTCCATCTAAACCTCCGAAGCAAAAGAATATTCTATATCATTATTTATTTTATATTTTTACTACTAAAAAATATATAGGGGTGTCCCTAAAAAGGAACACCCCTATTGTGTTAACAAACCTATTATTTCTTTTTCAAAGAGAACCCTAAGGCAATTAACCCTACTAAGAGTGCTGCGATAGAAAGGTAAAGCGCCGTATTGGATGATGCTTTATTCTCCGTATTTTGTGCGTGATCAGCCGCAGTATCCGCCGTTTTATCTGTTTGGACAGCCCCATGACCATGTCCGCTATCACCCGTAGCTGGATGTACGACTGTTACAGAAGCAGGCTTATCCGCATCCGCTGCTCCAACCCATTCAACGACATTGCCATCCTGGTAAGTTTGGTAGGCCTTCCAGACAATTTTCTCAGCTTTGTCGCCAACTTTTCCGGACATGTTAAACATCGCAAATTCTGTCGGTGATAAGCCTTCGCTTTCAGTAGTCCAGGTAACACTTGTGATTTTGCCTGTCGCATCCTTTTGAACGTCATATTTCCAGCCCGGTTTTGGTTCAAAACGAGTAACATCGACATCATCAGGAATTTTTACTTCAATTTTCGTTGTTGGTGCCTGCTCATTTTCTGAAGGTACTTTAACCGTGAATACTTCATATTTTCCCTGTGATGTCTCACTCGGCTGAACAGTAACATGGGCACTGGCGACGCCAGCAAATAGAGATAATGCCCCAATAATTGATAACATATATGTTAAAAGTTTTTTCATAATAAAAATCTCCTATCCGTTTTTTAATAAACAACAAAATCTTTCCGATACACGGTTTCATTATCCTCCGAATCCAGAATCCGGACCTCTGCTGTCCAGTTCCCTGCAAACGGCAGGTAGCTGCCATCGGTCATAAAATGCGCATACTTCCCTTGGTCATAAACCTCCAGCGGGACATGAATCGGTGCGACATCGGAATTGTCTTTATTGATTAAATAAAGCTCAATTCGTTTAATCCCCAGCCCTTCCTCATGAGAATTCGCCTCCACCATGAATGAGTTGGTACCAGGCACCTTAGGTGAAATGCTTGTTGTAAAATCCATTCCTTCCACTTTTTCATGCCAATGTAACGGTTTATTTTCCGGAATCGGGCTAAGGTAGGTAAGAGCCCCCACGATACATACAATGCTGAGCATGAGAATAAAATCCAGCTTTACCAATCTTCGAATGTTTCCTTCATCCTGTTTTTTTAAATATAAACGTAACGCCGCAGCAACCGCTATTACGACTAAAACGAGATTAGTTTTAACTATTAGCAGGGTTCCCCATCGGGTTTCCAAAAGGTACTGGATTTTTGGCAAATAAATAAAGGTAGAAATCAATCCCGTTCCAATCAACACCACCATACTGATAAGGGCCGCAGCAGAAAATAATTTAATAAACTTTTGGACGTGTTCTTGAAACTTTTTAATATAGAGCAAAATATAAAGCAATCCGCCTGCCCAAATGGCTGCTGCCAGCAAATGAAGCAAGTCCAAGGAAACAGTTAAGAGCCTCGGTTCAAAGGCAAACGCATGGCCGTTGACACTCTTTGCTCCAAGAATCAGCACTACCCAGACACTATCTACCCATGGATTGCGGAATAATATGACAAACCCAAGCAGCAATAAAATAGTCGTGATCATCCATGATAGACCTGCTGTTGTATCAATTATCATGGCGATTAAGTTACTTAGACTCCATTGGTCCAGGTACCCTCCTGCCAACATGGCGCCAAATTCGAAATTGGCAATGATAAAGACCATTAACAAAAGACGGGCAATACTTTCATGGCTTTGCTTTAATTCATGCAATAGCACCAATTGTTTTCTTGCCATTGCCCCCCACCAAATCCATCCTGCAGCAAGAAGCAGCGCAAGATAGTAGAAAATTCGTCCAACCGAAGTTAATGGGGAAAGTTCATCCCCTTGTTGAATCGGGACAGTCTTACTTTTACCAGCAAAGCCTTCTCCAACAGAAAATATGTAAGACCCCTTTACAGGATGACCATCCGCGGAAACTACCTGATAGGATACTGTATAATTTCCATCTGCTAATTTAGGTAATTTCAAGTCCAATTCCTTTTGATCAACACTAAGCTTGGCCTTTGTTCTGCCGATTTCTTCCCCGTTTTCATCGAAAACCTTTAATGTAAAAAATTCATTCTCCAGCCTTTCATTAAACGTTAGTGTTATTTCTTTTGGGGAAGACTGTAAGTGGATATCTTGAGCCGGTACAGCCTTTTCCAAAACAGCATGGGCGAATGCTGCCTTCGGTGTTGCTAGTAAAAACAGCACCCAAAATAATAAGGTATAAGAAAGGGATTTTTTCAAAGTCACCGTCACCCCCTTTTTCCACTATAAAAAAGTTTTCTAATATAAAATTAAGATTTTCAGCCCTTTTTTTATATGACTCTTTGGGGCTATTTTTTAAAAAAACAGCCGAATGTGTTCATAAAACGGTCACAGTATTGTATCGTTAGTTAAAGCAAAAGAAATGCCATCTATAAAGGAGAAGCCTTGATGTCCTACCGTTTCCTTCCGTTTCTTACCGCTTTAATCCCGACTATTTTAATTGGCGGTTTTGAATTTTTCCGCCATAGCGAACTTCTCCATCAAATTTCGATGGAGATTGGAAATTATTTAATTACTATCCTTACTTTTCTTATTTCATATGCCTTCGCCCTTTGGGTTTTCCATTTAATGAAAAAACAGAATAAACGAATCACCGTTGAAAGGGAAATGCGGGTGATTTATGAAGAAAGAGAAAGGTTGGCAAAGGAGTTACATGACAGTATTGCCCAAACTCTGTTTTTATTAAAAGTTCATCTAAAAAAAGGCAAGCATGATGAGTCCGGAGCTCTCGTGAACTCGATTGACACCCAACTGCGGCAGGCAATTTTCAACTTACGAATGAGCCCAGCAAAGGATGTTTCTTTTTCAAAAAGGATCGAAAATTGGCTGGAAGACTGGAGTGTGGTTTCGGGGATTGATGTCGATTTAAGCCTGCAGTTAATAGATGCTTATTTCACAGCTGCCGAAGAGGTACAGCTTTTCGGCATTATCCAAGAGGCTTTTACAAACATCCGAAAACATTCAGAAGCATCTAATGTTACTTTCCATTTTCATGTGCAAGAGGACGAATGGACTCTGAAGATAGAAGACAATGGAGTTGGATTTAAAGTATCTAACATCGGACTGAAGCAATACGGTGTTTCGATGTTACAGGAGAGGTCCGAAAGGCTCGGGGCTATTTGTGAAATTGATTCTAAAGAAGGCCGGGGAACAAAAATTATTGTGAGAGGGATGAAATAATGGTGCATCCATATCGTATTATTATTGCTGATGACCATCCCCACGCACGGGAAGCCATCGTTACCATGCTTGAGGATGACTCTACTTTTCAAATTGTAGCGAGTGCCAAGAACGGTATGGAAGCCATCGAACTTTGCGAGAAACATATCCCAGACATTGTCTTGATGGATATTGAAATGCCCGTGATGAATGGTTTAGAAGCCACAAAAATGATCAAAGAAAAATTCCCCTATATTAAAGTTATCATCCTGAGTGTTTCCGACAATGTTGCAGATTTGTTTACCGCCGTACAATACGGTGCCCAAGGCTATTTGCTAAAAAATATGGATCCTGATGATTGGCTCCAATATCTGCATTCAATCGTAGAAGGAACGAGTGATGCCACACGGGGAATGGCAGGAAAACTTCTTTATCAATTCAGAGAAAAGGACCTTCAGGTTTCCCCTTCCACAAGATCGCTGACTCCCCGTGAAAAAGAGATTCTGTTATTGCTTACAGAAGGGATAACCAATAAACAAATTGCGGAGCATTTATTTATTGCGGAAAACACGGTGAAAAATCATATCAAAAACTTATTGGAAAAACTAGGGCTGGAGAATCGTGTCCAGCTTGCTTCCTATGCTTTAAAACATTTGAAAGCGTAAAAAGGCTCTTTTAGTAAAATCTAAAGGGGTCTTTTACTTCTTTATGACACCATCCTTTCCAGACTATTTTTTCTAAAAATTGAACCCAATCAGTTTAAAATCTCGTCATAATAATAGATAATTTTCCAATTATCTATTAAATCTCCCATATTTATATTTTTATTGTAATATTTACCAAATAATTTATAGTTAATATGAGAGAAAAATAAATTACTAGACGGGGGTTCATTGTGAAAAAAAAGGTTTGGATTTGGATTGTATCGATTATTGCAGTATTAATCATCGGGGGAACGACCGCTTATTTTATTACTAAGCCACAGAGTCAAATGGCGGGAGCGGAACCAAAAACAACAATGGGAATTACCGTTCAAAAAGTGAGTCAGAAAGAACTTGCCCAATCTATTCTCGTAACCGGGAAAATTGTGCCGGAAAGTGAGCAAAAGGTCTTTATCGATCCCCAAAAAGGGGCGATTAAAGAAATTAAGGTAAATGAAAACCAGGCAGTCAAAGCCGGTGATGCGCTGGTAGTTTACGATTCCGCCAAAATAGAAAACGAACTTACTAGAGCCGCCCGCAGCAAAGATTTGCTCACTAGCAGGGCAAAAACAGAGCAAAATCAAATTGCTGACCTAACGAAGCGCCTTAATGATGCGAAGAAGAAATTGCAGACACAGGCTTCCAATTCGGAAAGGACGGAAGAGGCTCCTGTAACTCAAGAAAGTGTAAATCAGCTTTCGAATGAAAAAATCCAGTTGGAAATGCAATATGAAAGCACAAAATCCGAAATTGCCACTACCGAAGATCAGATTAAAGAGCTTACTGCTCAGAAAAATGACATGACGGTTGTAAGCAAAATGGATGGCATAATCGTGAAGGTTGACCCTAACGTCGCCAAAACGGAAACCGGTTCAGCAGAACCTGTCATCCATATTATTTCAAGTCAGCCATATAAAGTGATTGGGACTATGAGCGAATTTGACGCTGTCAAAATTCAGCACGGGCAGCCAGTCATTATTCGCCCAAAAGTTTATAAAGACCGGGAATGGAAGGGTACGATCGAATCTGTTTCCCAATTCCCTACGGAAGACGGCGGAGGCGGCGGAGAATTCGGCGGACCTCCAGGCGGAGGCAATGTGACGATGTATCCGTTTAAGGTCGCGATTACCGATGATACTTCAGAGCTGCGGCAAGGCTTCCATGTTTCATTAGAAATTAAAGTGAGCGGCGCCGAAAAACCACTTGCGGTTCCACACCCAGCGCTTGTCGATGAAGGAGGCGCCAAAGTTGTCTATGTTTTAGTGGATAGAAAGTTGGAAAGACGTGAAGTGAAAACAGGCGCAATGAATGATGAATTCATCGAAATTAAGGATGGAGTAAAGCTGGGTGAGCTTGTCGTGATTACGCCAAACGAACAAATCCATGATGGAATGGAAGTGACCTCTTTTGATGAAGTTAAATAAAATCACAAAGGTTTATGGAAAGGGGTCACTCGAGGTTCCAGTCCTGCATGGAATTGATTTAACCATTGAAGATGGAGAGTTTATTGCGATTATGGGGCCATCGGGGTCTGGAAAGTCCACCTTAATGAATATCATTGGGTTTTTGGATTACCCGACATCTGGAACCTATGAATTGAATGGCGAAGTTATCAGCTCCGCAAAAGAGAGCATCTTGGCAAAATTGAGAAATGAGCATATTGGCTTTGTTTTTCAACAGTTTTTTATGTTCCCCAGGGATAATGCTTTGAAAAATGTTGCCTCCCCGCTCATATATGCAGGGATATCAAAACGGGAAAGAACCGAGAGGGCGAAGCAACTGCTGACCAAGGTCGGCTTGGAAGACCGCATGAAGCATCTCCCCAGCGAATTGTCAGGAGGTCAAAAACAGCGGGTCGCCATTGCAAGAGCTCTTGTCAACAATCCTACAATTATTCTAGCAGATGAGCCAACCGGGGCTCTTGATTCAAAAACAAGCGCCCAAATCATGAAGCTATTTACCCAGTTGAACGAGGAAGGAAAAACGGTGATTATCGTTACCCACGAAGAAGAGATAGCAGCCTACGCGAAGAGGATTATTACAATAAAAGATGGCATGATTACCGATGACCGGAGTGTGGTGGCCTCATGAATATATGGGAAAGCTTTAAAATCGCCCTTTCTTCCATTTGGAATCATAAGGTACGGTCCATCTTGACGATGCTTGGGATTATTATCGGGGTTGCCGCTGTTATCATTATAGTGGCAATCGGCCAAGGTACTAGAACCAAAATGACGAATGAATTTTTCGGAACCGATAAAAATGCAATTAATATTTTCTATGAATACATGCCTCCCGAGGGTGAAGAGCCGACGTTTTGGATGGAACCTGAGCTGACCAACGATGATGTCCAAACACTTGCTGAGGTTCCCGGCGTGAAAGCGGTGATTGCGACTAATCAAGGCTATGGAATGATGGTACGCAATGATGTGCAGGGAGACATGCAAATCACCGGTGTCGGTGCCGAATACTTCTCTGCCAGAAAAATTAAGGTACTGGAAGGGCGTTCCTTCTATGCGGCAGATAATGACGGTCTAAATCGCGTTATCATGATCGATACCTTCGCCCGGAAGAAATTCTTCAAGGAATCTGAACATCCCATTGGTGAAATAATTGATTTAAACGGCAATCCTTATAAAATCGTAGGTGTCTATGAATCACCGATTCCTGAGCAATTCCGCAACAAGGATAACGGTGAAATGATGATGCCTCGGGCCGTCATTTCTATGATGTTTGGCAATAGGGAAATTGAGCAATTATCTGTGATTGCCAGCGATCCTGAGAAAGTTTCAGAGACTGGCAGGCTGGCCGCTGAAACCTTGACAGAAAAAAAAGGACTGGAAGATGGCAAGTATACAACCAATAGCTTCGAAGATTATGAAAAAGAATTAAATAAGATGATATCGTTGCTGACACTGCTGATTGGAAGTATCGCCGGTATTTCTCTCTTAGTTGGCGGGATTGGCGTCATGAACATCATGCTTGTATCTGTCACGGAACGAACAAGAGAAATTGGCCTTCGAAAAGCAATCGGTGCTACAAGGAGAAAAATCCTCCTGCAATTTCTAATCGAAGCGATCACTCTAACCTCTTTAGGCGGCCTAATAGGCATGGGGTTAGCCGCAATCGGTACGATTATTGTGTCTAAATTATCTCCTATCACAGCCACAATGAGTCCTTTAATCGTGTTAATAGGAATCAGTTTTTCTGCCTTTATCGGGATTATTTTCGGCATCCTCCCTGCTAACAAAGCATCCAAGCTTAGTCCAATTGATGCATTAAGATATGAGTAAATACTTTGGTAAAAAGCTCCGACAAAACTGGTCGGAGCTTTTTCCTTTTAAAAAAACGGCTTAAATCAAGAGGTTAAATTTTCGTAATATTGTTATTATTATTCTCATATTGTATTAGATGATATTTTAGTATTATAATATGGTAGTGTGATAAAGTACTAAAGCAATTAAAATTAAATATAAAGGTGGTTTCTATAGAATGAAACGTATCGCAACTATGATTCTAGCAATAGCTGCAGTATTCGCCATCGTAACGGGATGCTCTTCTAATTCTGCTGAAAAGGCTGCTAAGGCTGATGACACGTTAGTAATCGGTATTGATGATAAATTTGCTCCGATGGGATTCCGTGATGAAAAGAACGAAATCGTTGGTTTTGATATTGATTTCGCAAAAGCAGCGGCTGAGAAAATGGGCCAAAAGGTTAAGTTCCAGCCAATCGATTGGAAAACAAAAGAATCCGAATTAAGCTCCGGCCGAATCGACCTTATTTGGAACGGTTACACCATTACAGATGAACGTAAAAAGAAAGTTCTTTTTACAAAGCCTTATTTAAAAAATGCGCAGGTAGTTGTTACCCGCTCTGATTCTAATATAAAAAAATTAGCTGATTTAGAAGGGAAAGTGGTTGGCTTACAATCTCTTTCATCTGCATCTGATGCCTTAGATGCTAATCCAATTAAAGACAAAATCAAAACAGTGACAGAATTTAAAGATAATGTTCTTGCACTGAACGACCTAAAGAGCGGCAGATTAGATGCTGTTGTCATTGATGAGGTTGTAATAAAGTACTATATGTCTAAAGAAAAAGAATCCTTTAAGATTCTTGATGAATCCCTTGCTCCTGAAGAGTATGGAATTGGCGTGAAAAAAGGAAATGAAAAGCTTCTAGATAAACTGCAAAAAGCACTGGATGAAATGAACGAAGACGGCACTGCCGCTAAAATTTCAGAAAAGTGGTTTGGCGAAGATAAAGTTTTAAAATAATAATAATAATAACGAAGATTATACGGAACAGGATTTCCATAGGAAACCCTGTTTTGTTTTTGGAGGAATCCTTCTATGTCTTTTGATTATATCGTCTCCATTCTTGGTCCGATGCTCGAAGGGGCCCAGATGACCATCCTGTTGTTTTTAATTGCCATTGCCGTATCTATTCCGCTTGGCTTTTTATTGACACTGGCTGTCAGAAGCCGCTTTAAGACGCTTTCCAGGCTTGCCCAAACCTATATTTATGTGATGCGCGGCACACCGCTTTTGTTGCAGCTACTATTTATTTGTTTCGGTCTGCCGATGATTCCGGTCATTGGCGAATATTTGGTATTAGACCGCTTCGTTGCAGCTTGTTTAGGGTTTATCCTGAACTATGCCGCCTATTTTGCCGAGATCTTTCGCGGAGGGCTTCTGGCTATTGATAAAGGACAATATGAAGCTGCACAGGTTCTTGGCTTAAATAAGTTTCAAACAATGACTCGTGTCATTTTACCGCAAATGTTCCGCATTGCTCTTCCGGCCGTAGCGAATGAATCAGTGACTTTGGTTAAAGATACCGCCCTGCTTTATGCCGTTGCTGTACCAGAATTGCTCCACTTTGCCGAGACAGCGGTAAACCGCGATTTTACTATTGCGCCTTTTCTTGTTGCCGGTATTATTTATTTAATCATGACGTTATTCTTAACCATGTTCTTTAAATGGATTGAAAAACGGTTCAATTTTGCATAGGAAAGGAGCAGTGGAATATGGCAATCATCGAAGTAAAGAATCTAAAAAAATCGTACGGCCATTTAGATGTTTTAAAACAAATTACCTTTGATGTAAATAAAAATGATGTGGTCGCTGTCATCGGCCCCTCCGGTTCTGGTAAAAGTACAATGCTTCGCAGCCTGGTACAGTTAGAAACAATAGACGGCGGCAGCATCTGTGTTTCCGGAGATTATTTGGTGAAGGATGGAGTCTATTCTAAACCAGCCGACATCAAGAATATTACCGCCAAGATGGGCATGGTGTTCCAACACTTTAACCTTTTTCCACACTTAACGGTCAAGGAAAATCTGGAACTAGCGCCTAAATTGGTAAAAAAGCAAGCACCATCAGCCATTCAACAGCAAAGCAAAGATATTCTTGAAAAAATTGGTCTCTCTAGTCATGCCAATGCCTACCCATCCAACTTATCGGGGGGCCAAAAACAGCGGGTAGCCATCGCCCGAGCACTGATGATGAATCCTGGTATCTTGCTGTTTGATGAACCTACTTCCGCCTTGGATCCAGAGTTAACAGGTGAGGTTCTACAAGTAATGAAAGATTTGGCCAAAGAACACATGACAATGATTGTGGTGACCCATGAAATGGGCTTTGCAAAAGAGGTAGCCAATCGTGTTATTTTTATGGATAATGGTGAGATTGTAGAATCTGGCCATCCAGCTGAGCTTTTCGAAAACCCGCAGCATGAACGGACGAAGGCTTTCTTGAATCGCAGTTTGAAATAATTATAATATATTCTTAATTAACAAAGGCAGTATGTCCAATCATACTGCCTTTGTTATAAGGACCAATAAGTTAATGTATCAAAAATCCCCAAAAGCAGCATGACAATTCCCGCTGACCTTTGAATGAATGCCCCGAACTTTCTACCCTTTTTCATGATCATACCGCTTCCGCCAAGGTACCAAATGATCAACATGATAATTAATAATGGGATGGCCGTCCCTAAGGCAAATACTGGAGGAAGAATAAATCCATACGGACTAGAGAGCACAACTGGCATTAAGGTAACAAAAAACAGAATAAACATGGTCGGACAAAAGGCAAGTGAGAAACTAAACCCAAGCATAAAGGATCCAAAAGGATTTTCATGTTTGTACTCTTTCGTTGCCTTAAAGAGATTGAATGTCCCTCTAAATTTTATGATTCCTACCATAAATAGTCCCACAAAAATTAATAAGGGTCCCATTATCTTGCGAAGCCATGGAAAAACAAAGGTAAGGTTTTGTTCAATTTCTTTTCCAAGCAGCCAAACCAAAACACCCAATAGAGAAAAAGCGATTATTTTTCCCAGAGTAAAAAAGAAAACATCCTTCCAGGCAATTTTCTGTTGAATCGAACGGTTGCCATAAAGGGTGATGGCACTAATATTCCCGGTCAGCTGGCAGGGCGCAAGCGCTCCTACTAATCCAAGAATTAACGCGAAAATAATCGGCCATGATTCTAAACTATTCGCCATTTCAAAAAACGGTTGGCTTAACACTGCACTGATTTTGCTAAATAAATTGTACATGATATCACCTTACATACCATTTTTATAGAATTAGTCTAACATACAAACATTCACGTTTTATGGAGAAAAAATGACGAAATTAAAACCTTTAGGAGATTTGCCCTCTTAAATTCGGTGCTTTAGATTTGCTTTTTTTAAAATCAGGGAACTTATTTTTCTGTTAGACCGCTTATATAGAGTGGATAAATCCCGGTCGAGAACAACTGTCGGCTTCGGGCAGGGCACTTGCTTTATCATAAAATTAAGGAAATAAACAAAGGCAACAGGAAATTGTTACTCACCCTGTTGCCTTTTCCTGCTTTATAAACTTTTCTGCTTAATTTGCTACACGTTTCTTTCCATCTTTTTCTGACTTTTTATAACCATCAGCCCAGAAATCTGCATTCTTGATACCCAATTTAGTTGAATTGAACTCCGGATCTAGCCCTTGCTTCAGCTGTGCTTCATAATCCTTTAGAGCAATATGTGCTGGTTTGAATAATAAAAGAATTGCCAGCAAGTTCAACCATACCATGATTCCAAGTCCGATATCCCCCATGGCCCACGCTGTTTCCGCGGTCTTTACTGATCCATAGAAAGTGGCACCTAAGAGGACAATCTTTAAAACTGTCATAGATAATTTCCTATTTTTACCCTTTACTAAATATGCAAGATTTGTTTCCGCAATATAGTAGTAGGCAAAAATAGTTGTGAAAGCAAAGAAGAATAGAGCGATTGCAATGAATCCTGAACCTAATCCAGGCAGGATGGTATCAACTGCTGCTTGCGTGTAAGCAGGACCACTCTCCACTCCCTTGAGGTGCTCAACTAGGATTTTGCCCGTTTTTTCATTAATAGTATTATACGAATTTGTAAATAGAATCATAAATGCAGTCGATGTAACGACTAGGAATACATCAAGATAAATCGAAAATGCTTGTACAAGTCCTTGTTTTGCCGGGTGTGATACTTCTGCGGCAGCTGCAGGGTGGGCACCTGTACCTTGTCCTGCTTCATTCGCGTATAGACCGCGTTTTACACCCCACATTATGGTAGAACCGAGAATTCCGCCAAACATTTCTTCCGCTCCGAAAGCACTCTTAAAAATAAGGGAAAATACTTCAGGAATTCTATCAAAATTAACCGCAATGATGGCAAGAGCAATTAATAAATATCCCCCGGCCATAAACGGCACGACAAATTCTGCGACTCTAGCAATCCGCTTAACTCCTCCGAAAATAATAAGCCCCATTAGGAACACAACTACTAAACCAGTTACCGTCCTGTCAATGCCAAATGCATTGCTGACGCCCTCTGCAATGGAGTTTGCCTGAATGCCCGGCATCAATACCGCCATAGCAAGGAGAGTGGCAATCGCAAAAATAACCGCAAACCATTTCCAACCAAGCCCTTTTTCAATATAGAAGGCCGGACCGCCTCGATACTCTCCGTCTTGCTTTTCCTTGTAAATTTGTGCAAGCGTTGATTCCACAAAAGCGGATGCTGCACCAATAAAGGTAATCACCCACATCCAAAACACAGAACCTGGTCCTCCGAATGCAATTCCCGTTGCCGTTCCAGCAATGTTACCGACACCTATACGGCCTGATAATGACATGGCCAATGCTTGAAAGGAAGATACCCCCTCATTGGAACTCTTACCGGAAGAGATTAAACGAATCATTTCTTTAAAATGACGAATTTGCAAAAATCCGGTGCGGACACTAAAGTACAGCCCTACCGCAACGATGAAGACGATGAGTGGCGGGCTCCATAAATAACCTGTAATGCTTGTGACCAGTTTCTCAAACATAAATTTCCCCCTTTGTTATGTACTACAAATTTTCTCCCCCAAAGATGTTATATAACAAGGTGATAAAAAAATTATAAATTAATTGATGATAATATTTCAATAGAATATTTTATCTATTTCGATTTTACTGAAATATCTTTATATATCGACTCTTGGGCTATTTTGGTTTATTTGAACCTTGCAAAAGACCTTTCAAGATTAATTTGGACTAATTAAAGTTTAATTTAACAAGATTACCTTCTTTATCCTCATACTTTCTTCATCCCCGGGGAAATTTATTAAGGGTTTCTTTATAAAATCAAGTTGCTACTTTCATTCTCTGGAAAGGAGTGGTTGTCAATCATGCCAATACAGGTAATAGTATGAACAGGGACTCATTGAAATGGCTGCTGGTGTCTACCTTAAAAGGAATCTCTCAAGTAATTTTAATTGAAAATGCCATCTCTGGGTTTATTATTCTGGCTGCGATCACCATCTCCTCCGTTTCTCTAGGGGTGGTCACACTTTTGTCAGCTGTTATCGGAACTTTAATCGGAAAAATTGGCGGGGCTGATGCAGAAAGCGTCAATCAGGGTTTATATGGATATAACTCTGTACTTACTGGAATGGCCCTTTCCTTATTTCTAAGCGGTGATGACCGTTTTTTCATCGCTTTGGTTGGTGCTGCCGTTGCATCCGTTTTTACAGCTGCGATGATCCATTTCATGCGGCAAACGGGCATCCCTGTTCTCACCTTCCCGTTTATCGTCCTAACCTGGTTTTTGCTGCTGACAACTTATCGCCTGGTTTCATTTAAGATAAGCCCAAATCTCACCCCGCAATCTTTATCTAATTGGACGTTAAATATCAAAGGGGAGACAGATTGGCTTGATGGTGCAGTGAATGGAATTGGACAAATTTTTTTCCTTGATAACAGTTTTTCTGGAGTATTACTTTTTATCGCTGTATTCTGGGCCGGATGGAGATTGGGAGTTTACGCTATAGTTGGAAATGCAGCAGCATTATTAACATCGTACGGCCTTGGGGGAGAGCATCATCTGATTTTTATGGGGCTTTATGGATATAATGCTATTTTAACAATAATTGCTGTAGCTATTGTTTTTAAGGAAAATGCCCGTTATCCACTATTAACAGGTATTATCGCTGCCTGTTTAACCGTTCCCATTACCGGCAGCGTCGTAACATGGCTCTTACCTTACGGCCTCCCGGCATTGACCATGCCCTTCGTGTTATGTACATGGCTGTTTTTGGCTGCCAGAAAAGTAATGCTGAGAATTTAAATTTGCTACAAAAAAGGATGCCCGTTTCGGACATCCTTTCGCTACTCCAAATGCTCTTGCATCATATCATAGACCTGAGATTCAACAGCACTTACATGCTCTTCTTCAAGCCTTTGTTTGGGGTGGGGCTGGTACCAATGGATTTTATCATCTTTAACCATACCCTTATACTCATGACCATCAATACTTAGTGAGAAATGCGGATGTTTCCGGACCGAATCCTCAAATAAATGATTGACTTCAAAATTTTCAAACATGCCCCTTAACCTCCTTTTTTCAATTAGAGTTTTTCCATTAACTTAAACATGTATGCGGCGGTTACATCCAAAGGTTAAATAATCCATCTTTAACGCCTAAATTATACATATAATAAAACCCAAACACAGTACTTACGGCGCCTGTAGTTAAAATTAAGACCCTACTTGTAACCATTTGCTTCATACTCAAAATAAACGGGATTCCTATAATCGTTGTAAAAATTAACATACCAAGGACCGTTCCCAAGCCGAACACAATAATATATAATGCCCCCTGCCACACCGAATGAACCGTGCTCATCGTCAGCAGCACCATCGCCGCACTGCCGGCAAGACCGTGAACAAATCCGATAAATAAGGATTTGTAATATCTACCCCGCTTTCCTATAGGGGGATTATGTACGTGGCCATGTTCCCGGTGAGGCGTCCGGTTTTTTCGAATCGATAACATCGCTGCGACACCTAAGTATACCAGCATAATTCCGACCAAAAATTCCAACGTCAGGGCCCATTTTTCCGGAATATCATTTTTCATTAAAATTAAAAAAATCCCAATAATAAATAGTGTGGCTGTATGTCCAATTCCCCAAAAAACACCGGCAAGTGAGGCGTGCCAAAGCTTTTTGCTCTGGCTTGCAATGGTCGAAACTGCAATTACATGATCCGGCTCAATCGCATGCCTGATGCCCAAAATAAACCCTAACGCCAATACCGAAAAAAAGGTAACATCCATTTTCTTTCCTCCCCAACTACTTTTATCTATCTATTAAAAACCCGGCAGCCATTTTGGTTTACCGGGTTGACTATCAATATTTTCTGAGAAAGCTTGGTTTCCTGCTAAACCATTCCTCGCTAATCATCCGATGAATGTCCGAAAAAATTTTTTCAATCACCTGAGTGGAATTCGCAAACACGCGAATCGTAAATCCAGGCACCGGCAATGAGGACAGTCCAACTTTATAATCATTTGTATTCATTTCAATTGCCAAATATAACTGGTCAAGCAAGGAACTGCCCGACTGCGTCCCGACCACAAGCATCGAGCCCAAGTGGGAATACCCCTCTATAAAACCGAGACCTCGTAAATTTTGCTGGGATGGTTTTAATTTTATATGGTCGTAAACCACTAGTTCATCATCAATGTAGATCTCATTCAACAATTGGATTGTTTCATAGCTGAAATGGTCTCCTTCCGGTGACCAGCCAGGGGTAATGATGTCCGAATAAAGAAAAGTGGCAGTTTTGTCCATCCGAATTACATTTTTTTGTTTATATTTCGCATTCTGATAAGCAATTAAGGGATCAGGAATAAACTCAAGGTAGCTGCCTGCCTGAAGAGTAATCTCTGATTCCTGGTAGGCATGCATTTTCGGCGTTTTGTAAATCTTTGTGGCTCCTTGTGTGGTCAGCGTCATCCTCGCATTCTCACCGAGGGATACTTTCATTTGATATCGGTCACCATCCAAATAGCCGCCGCCAGGATTTAATAAATAATAGCAGGCCTGACCGGAATTATCATGGTAAATAGGGCGCATTACTTTAAATGCGCCCTGAAAATACACATTTTTCGCGACAGTCTTTCCTTTCCGTTCCTCTGCTTCAAGATGAAGAACACCTGTCCAGTCCTTCATGGTTAGGCCAATCCTTTTAATAATGCATTTTCCTTTAACCAATCAATCACATTATCCAGCCCTGAATCATCTTTTAGATTGGTAAAGACAAATGGTTTGTCACCGCGGAAAACTTTTGTATCTGACTCCATGACGTCAAGCCTTGCTCCGACATGCGGGGCTAAATCGGTTTTGTTGATAATAAATAAATCCGATTTAATCATTCCTTGCCCTCCCTTGCGCGGAATTTTTTCTCCTTGGGCCACATCAATGATATAGATTGAGAAATCAACCAATTCTGGGCTGAAGGTGGCTGCCAAGTTATCCCCGCCGCTTTCCACAAAAATCAGCTCGACATCCGGGTGTTTTTCTTTTAGTTCGTTGATTGCCGCAAAATTCATTGAAGCATCTTCCCGAATGGCCGTATGCGGGCAGCCGCCGGTCTCCACACCAATAATGCGGTCAGAAGGGAGTACGCCGTTTTGCATTAAAAATTTAGCATCTTCCTTTGTATAGATATCGTTTGTCACAACTGCCATGCTAATTTCATCATTCAATTTACGTGTTAATTTTTCCACTAACATCGTTTTTCCTGCCCCAACAGGACCGCCTACACCGATTTTAATTGGATCCATAATAAAACTTCCTTTCTTTTATTTATGACATAAAAATTCGTATATTCACACGTTCATGCCTCATTTGGGATAACTCGATACCAGGTGAGACAATGCCAAAGTCCTCTTCATCAATCTGACCTATTTTTTCAACAGCTGCTATTAAAACAGGCTGAATATCATGAAGGATTTTCTGACCTGCCGTCTGCCCTAATGGAATCCCTCGTACGGCATTTTGAACAATACTGGATACAACTGAATAGAGATAAAATAAAACAGTTGATGGTTTTGGTACACCAAGATCATGCGCTGCCATCGTAAAGACAATCGCAGGATGACCAAACGATTCCTTTGCCCTAATCCTTTTTCTGTAAATCGCTAGAACAGGTGCATCATATAAAGACAGGACAAGTTCTAACATCCGCTCACCCATTCTTTGGCTGCCCTCCCGCGTTTCCCGCGGCAAATTTTGGACAGTCAATAATCGATCCAGCTTCCAGACCCTAGCAAGATCATCCTCTTCCAATGCCTGATATACAAGATGGCTGGCCAGCCCATCTGAATAGATGAGCTGCTCGTCAATATAAACCTGCAGCCATTGTGAAAAGGTTTCAGAATTATGAACCGTATTCTCTTGGATATAGCTTTCCAAACCGAAGGAATGACTAAAGGCTCCTGTCGGAAAATTAGAATCACAAAGCTGAAACAGTGCTAGTAATTTACTCTCCATGACTATGACCAATATGGCGAAACGCCTGCTTCACTTTTCGGTTTTCCCGTTTATACGGAATCTCCAGCTCCTTTAGCAGGTCTTCTACAAGGTAATCGTATTGCACCATCATCTCATCACCATCAAATTGGGCTGGAAGGTGCCTGTTACCCAACTGATGCGCGATGGTCCCCATTTCTTTCAAATTACGGGGACCAATGACGATTAAATCATCTGCGATTACGTCAACGACAATCATATTTTTTTCATCCATAAACAACACATCTCCGGCCACAAGATCACGTGGATCCTTCAGGCGAATGCCTATTTCCCGGCCGTGGTCCGTTTTAACTCGCTGAACACGTTTCACGAGATGATCACTTTCAAGGTATACTTTTTCAATATGGCGTCTGAAGATTTCTTCCTTTTCCATATTTTCAATATTGGCTTCAATTCGTTCAATTAACATGCTTTTTCACCTCAAAATAGGAAATATCTTTGTGCCATTGGTAATTTTTCAGCGGGTTCACATGTGATAAGCTCCCCATTCACTCTAACCTCGTATGTTTGTGGATCTACGGAAAGTTCAGGGGTTTCCGAATTGAGCTTCATGTCTTTTTTCGTAAGCTTGCGGATTCCCTGGACAGGAAGAATGACTTTTTCTAAGCCAAGCTTTTCATGAACTTTTCCTTCATAAGCCGCCTGCGACACAAACGTAATCGAGCTCTTGTGCAAGGCTTTTCCATATGCCGCATACATTGGCCGGCAAACTACTGGCTGTGGTGTTGGAATAGAAGCATTGGCATCCCCCATCATTCCGTAGACAATGAAGCCGCTTTTTATTACCAATTCCGGTTTCACTCCGAAGAACGCAGGCGACCAAAGGACAAGGTCAGCAATTTTTCCTACTTCTATCGAACCGACATAGTCAGCAATACCGTGGGTAATTGCAGGGTTAATCGTATATTTTGCAATATAGCGCTTGGCCCGGTTATTATCGGAAAGCTTACTGTCCCCCTGCAAAGTGCCTCTTTGCAGTTTCATCTTATCGGCTACCTGCCAAGTTCGCGTGACCACCTCACCTACCCGCCCCATTGCCTGGGCATCGGAGCTGGTCATACTAAAAATCCCCATATCCTGAAGGATATCTTCAGCAGCAATTGTTTCCTTTCTAATCCGGGAATCGGCAAAGGCGATATCTTCCGGGACGGAAGGATTCAAATGGTGGCAAACCATTAGCATATCAAGATGTTCATCAATCGTATTAACTGTATAAGGAAGCGTCGGATTCGTGGACGAAGGCAGGACATTCATAAAGCTTGCAGATTTGATCAAATCCGGCGCATGCCCGCCCCCGGCACCTTCCGTATGATACATGTGAATAACCCGGTCTTTGACGGCAGCCATCGTATTTTCTACAAAGCCGGCTTCATTTAAGGTATCTGCGTGAAGCGCCACTTGCACATCATATTGGTCCGCCACCTTCAAAGCATGGTCAAGAGCTGAAGGTGTAGCTCCCCAGTCTTCATGAACCTTAAGCCCAATCACACCTGCCCGTACTTGCTCGGCCAGCGGTTCTTCAGTTGCAGCTTGGCCTTTACCGGTCAAACCAACATTTATTGGCAGGCCTTCTACTGCTTCAAGCATACGGTGGATATTCCATTCTCCAGGGGTGACAGTGGTAGCCCTTGAGCCTGCAGATGGCCCTGTACCGCCACCAATTAAAGTTGTCAGTCCCGCTGAAAGAGCAACATCGACTTGGGCCGGATTAATAAAATGGACGTGTGTGTCGATGCCGCCTGCCGTGACAATCATTCCTTCACCGGCAATGATTTCTGTAGAGGCCCCAATAACGATATCTACCCCATTCATCACGAGCGGATTTCCAGCTTTTCCGATTCCAGAAATTTTCCCGTCACGAATGGCAAGATCCGCTTTATAAATTCCCGTATAATCTAAAATAACGACATTGGTAATTACAACATCTGGTATCCCATCACCGCGGGTGACAAGCGGATGCTGTCCCATTCCATCGCGGATGACCTTTCCGCCTCCAAAGACGACCTCTTCTCCATAGGTGGTAAAATCCTTTTCAATCTGAATGATTAAATTGGTATCCGCCAGACGAATGGAATCCCCGGTAGTTGGACCGAACATTTGGGCATATTGCTTACGAGGCATTTCAAAACTCATTTTCCACACCCACTTTCCACAGATCCATCGACTTTATTATTAAAGCCGAAAACCTTTTGTTCCCCTGCAAAACAAACCAATTCCACTTCTTTTTCATCGCCGGGTTCGAATCGGACCGCTGCTCCAGCAGGAATATTCAGCCGTTTTCCAAACGCGTCATCCCTGTTAAAAGTTAGGGCATCATTTACTTCATAAAAATGATAGTGCGAACCAATTTGGACCGGCCGATCACCGGTATTCGTCACCTTTACCCTGTGTATTTCTCTTCCTTCATTACAAATAATCGGATCCTCTTTTAAAAACAACTGACCTGGTTCCCATTCCATTTATGTATCCCTCCTGCTGCCTCTTATCGAATTGGATCATGAACCGTTACAAGTTTTGTTCCGTCGGGAAAAGTTGCCTCTACTTGAATGTCGTCAATCATTTCTGGAATGCCTTCCATGACATCATCACGCGTTAAGATGGTAGCCCCATATTTCATTAATTCCGCCACCGTTTTCCCATCTCTTGCCCCTTCTAGCACTTCATAAGTGATAAGTGCTACTGCTTCGGGATAATTTAACTTCAATCCTCTTTCCTGTCTTCGTCTAGCAAGATCAGCGGCTACCACAATCATAAGCTTGTCTAACTCACGCGGTACTAGTAACACTGCCCAGCCTCCTTTAATAGTTGTCATTTTTGTAAAAATTAACCACCTTCAATAGACTTTCCATATGGACTTCATTTAAACAGGGCTGGCAATTTTTTAATAATATATTTTTTAAAATTTATTTAGAAATTCACTGGACGTTTGCCTCAGCTTGGTGAACACCGCCCAAGTTGTCTATCGAAAATATTATGTTAGAATAGGACAGTTGGCATCCTATGATAGAAAGGGTGGTAAATGTGTTAAAGGCATATGCGTTGCTGACTATCTGTGTAGTAGTATGGGGAAGTAATTTTGTATTCGGGAAAATATTAGTCCAAGATTTCTCTCCAACCCTATTAACCATGTTGAGACTCTTATTTATTGTCCTGTTTTTAAGCGGATTATCCTTTTACAAAAAACAATTTAAACGGGTAAAGAGCAAGGATTTACTCTCGGTTGTTTTTCTGGGGATTATTGGGGTATTTATTAACCAATGGTCTTTTTTTGTAGGCTTACAAACAGCGGATCCGACGACTTCGGCTCTTATTTTAGCCACTACGCCGATTTTAACTAGCTTTTTAGCTGCCATTTTTTTAAAGGAAAAGTTGACCCTTCAAATGTTGATGGGTTCTGTAGTGGCAATTATAGGTATTTACTTTGTAGTCGCAAAAGGAAATGTGTCTTCCATACAAATTGATAATGGTTTATTATGGATTGTGTTAACCATGGTCACATTCGCCGTTATGATTATCATGACACGGCTTCTTTCTCACAGAATAAATCCTCTAACGATTACCCTTTACTCCAATATCGTCGGCTTGATTGTATCGATTCCCTTCGCTTTTTCTTTAGATACTCCCCTACGAATAAGTTCGAATGTATCCGACTGGGCTTTGCTAATTGGAACTGCCGTTGTGGTACATGGTATGGCCGCACTAATATGGAATCAAAACATTCGACATGTTGATGCTTCAAAGGCCTCTATTTTATCTAATTTAGAGCCTTTCGTTGCAATGATCATGGGGGTGGTTTTGCTATACAAACCAATAACGAGTACAGAAATAGCAGGCTCACTCTTGATTGTCGGCGGCGTTGTATTATCTACGTACCAACGGAAAAGATTAAAAAGACTTGGAAGGCAATCGTTAACTTAATGATGAAAAGCCCCAATTTCCCATTTTTTACACTGAGAGATTGGGGCTTTTTTTTTACTTGTTATGTTTTTCAGACATAACAGTTGACCAAAATATATATAGGCGTTATAATACAAACGAAAGTTTAACAAGCAAACAAATGTTTATAAAATCTTCTAACAACTACAACTTAGGGAGGCACACAAAATGAAAAAGCGTAAAATTGGTATGGCACTATCACTTGTTCTTGCAGCAGGCACGCTCTTGGGTGCATGTGGAAAAAGTAACGATAACGAGAACACTGGGGGCGACAAAAAAGACACATTTTCTGTTGGTATGGTGACTGACATCGGTGGTGTCGATGATAAATCCTTTAACCAATCTTCATGGGAAGGCCTGCAAGCATTTGGTAAGGAAAATGGCTTGAAGAAGGGCAGAGGCGGCTATGATTATCTTGCTTCCAAATCGGATGCGGATTATACAACAAATTTAAATACGCTGGTACGTCAAGGGTTTGACCTAGTGTACGCAATTGGTTTCTTAATGCCGTCAGCAGTTGAAGAAATTGCGAAACAACAAAAGGATTCCAAATTTGCTATCGTTGATGCTGAAGTAGACCTTCCAAACGTGGCAAGCATTCTTTTTAAAGAGCAGGAAGCAGGCTTTCTTGCGGGAATTGCAGCGGCCAAGACTACAAAATCTAACCACATTGGATTCATTGGCGGTATGGAAGTTCCCGTTATTGAACGTTTTGAAACTGGCTTCTTAGCAGGCGTTAAAGCAGTGAATCCAGACATTAAAGTTGACGTTCAAATTGCAGGGGCTTTCGATAGGGCCGAGGTTGGACAGGCTATCGCCTCAAAGATGTATTCATCGGGAGCGGACGTCATCTTCCACGCAGCAGGTGCAACAGGGGTCGGACTATTTAAAGAAGCCAAAGACCGAAAGGCAAAAGACCCTAATAAAGACTTTTGGGCAATTGGCGTTGACCGTGATCAAGCAGACATGGGTCAAGATGTTGTCCTTACATCTGCCTTAAAACGCGTGGATGTAGCAGTTAAAGACCTTGCCACTAAAACAAAAGACGGCAATTTCCCTGGCGGTAAAGTAACATTATATGGTTTAGCAGAAGATGGTGTTGGCTTAGCCCCTATTAATTCGAAAGCAGCAAACAAAGCAGACATTGAAACAACAGTTAAAGATTGGGTTGAGAAAATCAAATCAGGTGCTGTAAAGGTTCCTGAAACACTTGATGAATTAAAGACATTTAATCCAAAACAATAACACTTAGGAAGATTAGTGTAATTTATGGGGTGAGTTTGTGCCTGAAAAACTGACTGAGAAAGAACAATTGATTCTCGATTTAATCCGGAACAACCCCTATGTTTCGCAGCAAGAGCTTGCGCAAAATTTAGAATTGTCCCGGCCCTCGATTGCTAACATGATTTCAGGGCTGATCAAAAAAGGCCATATTTTAGGCAGAGCCTATATTTTAAGTGAATCACAGCATGTCATTTGCATTGGCGGAGCTAATATTGACCGTAAATTTCATATAAAAGGGCAGGCACAGCTGGGAACCTCCAATCCCAGCTATGCCACCCAGAATGCCGGCGGAGTTGCCCGGAATATCGCTGAAAACCTCGGACGCCTAGGGTTAGAGGTATCACTTATATCTGCTGCCGGAGCTGATAAGGACTGGACCATCATTGAGGATTCATCCACTCCTTACATGAATTTAGAAACTGTATCCAAATCCCCCGAAAAAGCAACAGGCTCCTACACAGCAGTTCTGGACGCCAACGGTGAATTAGTGATTGCGCTTGCTGATATGGATGTATATGAAACCATCACACCTGAATTGTTGCGGAAGCATGAGGGATTTTTAAAACAATCAAAATGCATCATCGTCGATTTAAACAGTCCGAAAGAAACAGTTCAATACTTATGTCATTTCGCTAAAAGTCATAACTTACCGATTGTTATAATACCAGTTTCATCACCAAAGATGTCACGCTTACCAGATGAACTTGATGGTGTAACATGGCTCATTACGAATCGAGATGAATCAGAAACCTATTTTCAAAACGAAATCAAAAATGATTCGGATTGGAAAAACGCCTTAGAAAAATGGCTGTCTCTGGGAATCTCCAATGTGGTCATAACTAATGGAAAAGAAGGCTCAATGATCGGGAATAAAGAAGAAGGAATTTTCCATGTTCCTCCTATTGAAGTGAAGGAAATCATTGATGTAACTGGTGCGGGAGACGCATTTTCCTCGGCAGTTATTTACTCTTGGCTAGAAGGCAAATCTTTAATGGAAATTGCCAAGGCAGGAAGTATGAATGCATCCAAAACATTGCAATCGCCTTATACAGTTCGTCAGGATTTATCGGCGGAGCAATTACAAAAAGATCTGGAGGAATTATCATGAAAGAATATATAACATTATCAGAAGAAGTACGTACCGCTAAGGAACAAGGAAAACCAATCGTTGCCCTAGAGTCTACGATTATCTCTCATGGCATGCCTTATCCGCAAAATGTCCAAACAGCCCGTGAAGTGGAGCAAATCGTCCGTGATAATGGGGCTGTTCCGGCTACAATAGCCATCATTGATGGAAAAATTAAAATCGGCTTATCCGATGAAGAGTTAGAAATGTTCGGGAAAAGCTCCGGTGTCGCAAAAGCATCCAGACGCGACCTTGCTTATTTGCTTGCGACTAAAAAACTTGGCGCAACTACAGTAGCAGCAACGATGATTTGCGCTGAATTGGCCGGAATCAATATCTTCGTGACCGGCGGTATTGGCGGCGTTCACCGCGGTGCCGAAACCACGATGGATATCTCAGCAGACTTAGATGAGCTTGGACAAACAAACGTGGCCGTCATTTGTGCGGGTGCGAAATCGATTTTGGATTTAGGATTAACGATGGAATATTTAGAAACAAAAGGCGTACCAGTTATCGGTTACCAAACCGATGTACTCCCTGCCTTCTATACACGCAAAAGCGAATTCCCATTAAACCTGCGCGCCGATGATGTCGATGAAATTGCTTCTACCTTAAAAGTGAAATGGGATTTAAATCTAAAAGGCGGTGCAGTAATTGCCAACCCGATTCCTGAAGAATATGCGATGGATGAGGAATTTATTAATGGCGTCATCGAAACAGCATTGAAAGAGGCGGCGGAACGCCACATCACCGGTAAAGATGTGACACCGTTCATGCTCGGAAAAGTGAAAGAACTGACAGAAGGAAAAAGCTTGGATGCCAATATAGCTTTAGTTAAAAACAATGCTGTTGTTGGGGCAAAGATCGCTGTAAGCTTTAATGCGAAGTAATAATGTTAGAACTTTAAAAGGAGCCGTGGTGGCTCCTTTTTTAATTACACGTTCCATGTGGACTCGGACAGCCGATTGCTTCTTTTTCGACCTGGATTGTGCTGTGCTCGATATGAAAGTCATCATGGAGAACTTTCTGTGATTGCGCGAGAATTTCATCATGAACCCCTTCATCATAGATAGTGACATGGCAACTCAAAACCGGGTAACCGGAAGTAATTGTCCAAATATGGAGGTCATGTACTTCTTTGACACACGGGATTTTTCCAAGTGCATCCTTGACCTGATTTATATCAATTTGTGTCGGCGCCCCTTCCATTAAAATATGGAAAGAATCCTTCGTGACCCGAAACCCGCTGATTAGAATCAGCACAGCAACAATAACGCTGGCAATCGGATCGGCGATTCCCCAGCCGAGGAACATGATAAGCAATGCCGCGATAATAGCCCCAACAGATCCTAGCATATCGCCAAGAACGTGGAGGAATGCGCTGCGTACATTCAAGTTTTCATCCTTATCACCCTTCATTAAAATCCAGGCAGCAATAATGTTCACGATTAGACCTGTGACGGAAATGACCAGCATCCCTGTGCTTTGAATCTCCGGAGGATTGAAAAAGCGATGGACGGCTTCGTAAATAATATAAATCGATATTAGAATCAATGTTAAGCCGTTTAACGCAGCCGCAATAATTTCGAATCGTTTATAACCATACGTTTTTTCCTGAGAAACTGCCTTTTCCCCAAGCTTAATTGCGTAAAAGCTCAACCCTAGTGCAGCGGCATCGCTGAGCATATGCCCCGCGTCAGAAAGCAGCGCCAGACTGTTGGTTAAAAACCCGCCGATGACTTCCACAACCATGAAGGCCGCTATTAAAATAAAGGAACTAAATAACGCTTTTTTATTACTTGTATGTGAATGACCGTGTGAATGGCCATGTCCGTGTCCATGATGGTGATGATGGTGACCCATGTTTATCCCCCCATTAGCCTATTTGTACCTGCCTGCGATTTCTCTTTGTCTAAAACGAAAATATTACGATTACGGTTAGTTTTTTCTAATCTTGATTTTTCGATACATACTAGAATATATCTGCCTATCCCACAGGCCCCCTCTTGTTTAATCTTTAACCCGCAAGAGACGCAATCCATTTAATGTGACAATCAAGGTCATGCCCATGTCGGCGAAGATGGCAATCCAGAGGGTCAACCAGCCGGGTACGACAAGCAGCAGAGCCAAAACCTTTACCACTATAGACAGGGTAATATTTTGTTTAATAATCTGCAGTGTTTTCCGGCTTAGCTTTATCGTAAACGGCAGCTTGTTCAAATCATCATTCATTAGAGCGATGTCAGCTGTTTCTAGCGCCGTGTCCGTTCCGGCGCCGCCCATCGCGATTCCAACGGTCGCAGCAGCAAGTGCTGGGGCGTCATTAACACCATCACCAACCATTGCGACTCTTCCAAATTGCGATTTCATTTTTTTTATAAAAGCTAATTTATCCTCTGGTAAAAGTTCAGCTTCAATACTGCTAATCCCTGCATGCTGGCCAATCGATTCAGCCGTCGCTCGGTTATCGCCGGTCAGCATAACGGTCTGATTAATTCCCAGCTGATGAAGACGCTCAATGACACCGCGGCTGCTGTCGCGGACCTCGTCAGCAACGGCAATCAAAGCAAGAATACCTTTTTCCGTACCGACGAGGATCACTGTCTTCCCCTGGTTTTGCAAAAAGGTAATTTGACTTTGAATCTCCGAGGGAATTTCCGTAAAAAGCTTTGCGTTTCCTACCAGATATTCCGTGCCGTCCACTAACCCCTTAATACCCTTTCCAGTAATTGTGGAAAAGTTTTCAACCACGTATTCGGTGTGTGCAGCTTTTTTTATAATCGCCCCTGCAAGCGGGTGCTGGGACTTGCTCTCCAGTACGGCGACTTTTTCAAGGAGGTTATCGTCCCCGCTAAAATTAATAAAATCGGTTACTACCGGAACCCCTCTTGTCAATGTACCTGTTTTATCAAAGGCAATTGCCCTTAAGGCACCTGTCTCTTCTAAAAAACTGCCACCTTTGATAAGGACCCCATTTCGGGCTGCATTTCCGATGGCCGTTACGATTGCGACTGGAGTAGAAATCACCAGCGCACACGGGCAGCCTACTACCAGTACGGCGAGCCCTTGGTAAATACACTCCTGCCAACTTGCTCCGAATATAAGCGGCGGCACCACCACCACCAGTGCTGCAACCGCCATAATGACCGGCGTGTAGTATTTTGCAAACCGGTCAACAAACGCTTGAGACGGTGCCTTTTCCGCCTGCGCTTCCTCCACCAAATGAATAATTTTTGCTATAGTCGTGTCCTCGCTCAACTTGGTGACTTTTATTTTTAAAAAGCCTTCCTCATTGAGCGTTCCTGCGAACACTTCGTCATTGACGGACTTTTCAACAGGGACCGACTCTCCTGTAATCGTAGCTTGATTAACGGAGGACGCCCCCTCGATAATCATGCCATCCATTGCTATTTTCTGCCCTGGCTTGACATGCATGATATCGCCAATTTCAATGTCCTCTGCTTTTAGGGTCATTTCGCGGCCGTTTCTGAGAACTAGCGCTTCCGCAGGCGCGACCTCCATCAGCGATCGAATCGAAGCCCGCGCTTTGTCCATGGAATAGCCCTCGAGCACCTCGCTGATGGCAAACAGAATGACGACCACAGCCCCTTCACTCCATTCGCCGATGATAGCCGCCCCGATAATCGCTATCGTCATCAGCGTTTTCATATCAAACTCAAGACGGGTTAAGTTTTTCAAGCCCGTTTTAAAAAGAGGAAATCCTCCCAGTAAAATGGCGGCTGCAAACAGAAGGTTATTTGTAAAAAGGTACCCGGCAATCATGAACACTAAGGACAGGCCTAGCAGCGAATGCCGCTTCCAAAACGGTTCTTTTGTTACCGGTGCCCGCTTTTCCTTTTCTGGGTAGATCGTTAATTTTTCAAACGCGCCAGCTTCATGCAGTTCTTCCAGACTGGCATTTCCATAGACAGTGAGCTTCGAAGCTCCGAAATTAACCTGTGCATCAGCAACACCCTCCAGGTGTTTCACGTTCTTTTCGAACTTGGCGGCACAGCTCGTTCAGGAAAAACCCTGAACGCGGTAAACTTGTTTTTCAAGCGCTTTATCCACGATCCATCACCTCTACCTGGTGCTCAAAGGCAATATGAATTAATTGTTTTACATGGTCATCATCAAGGGAATAATAAACTAACTTGCCTTCTTTGCGGTATTTGGCGAGTCCAAGGCTTTTTAAATGACGTAAGTGATGCGAGGCCGTTGCCGTCGTCGCCCCGACAATATGGGCGACATCACAAACACAAAGCTCGTCTTCGAGCGTAAGTGCATAGGCAATTTTCATTCGCGTCTCATCAGATAATGCTTTAAAAAGCTTGGTGACTTCTAGGATATGCGAGCTGTTCTCAAGCTGCTGCTGGACTCGCGCCGTTTTTTCACTATCCACACAATTAATCTCACAAACATCTCGTTCCTTCATGGTGACACCTTCTTCATTCAAATATTCGTTTGAATATATCATATTCAAATACAGGTTTGAGTGTCAAACATTTTTATTCAAATGGTGATTTGAATGTTCATTTCTGCTTTTTGAAGCTTTTTCATTATGTTTCTTAATAAATAGAGTTGAATCTCCGCGTCTTTTTTCAGATTCTTTAAATGATTTATTTGCGTTCCCTACCCCATTATTTGCGAAATTTCCTGTTTTATTTGCAGTTCTAAAAAAGATGGGTCGACCCCCATTTTTTATTTGCGGATTTAAAAATTTATTTGCGATCCCTCCCCCGTTATTTGCGATTCTAAAAAAGATGAATAGACCACCATTTTTTATTTGGGAATTCAATAAATTTATTTACGATCCCTCCCCCTTTATTTGCGAAATCCCCTGATTTATTTACGATTCTAAATAAGATGGATTGATCCCCATCCTTTATTTGCGGATTCAATAAATTTATTTGCGATCCCTCCCTCTTTATTTGCGAAATCCCCTGCTTTATTTGCGATTCTAAATAAGATGGATTGACCCCCATTTTTTATTTGCGGATTCAATAAATTTATTTGCGATCCCTCCCTCTTTATTTGCGAAATCCCCTGTTTTATTTGGGATTCTAAATAAGATGGATTGACCCCCATTTTTTATTTGCGGATTTAATAAATTTATTTGCGATTCCGCCCCCTTTATTTGCGAAATCCCCTGTTTTATTTGCGATTCTAAAAAAGAAGTGACGACCCCCATTTTTTATTTGCGGGTTTAATAAATTTATTTGCGATTCCGCCCCCTTTATTTGCGAAATCCCCTGTTTTATTTGCGATTCTAAAAAAGAAGTGACGACCCCCATTTTTTATTTGCGGCTTTAATAAATTTATTTGCGATTCCGCCCCCTTTATTTGCGAAATCCCCTGTTTTATTTGCGATTCCTATTCTAGATGGAGATGCTTCTCATTCGCTCTTTCCTGAGGAACAAATTTATAGAAAACTGCCTTATAAAATAGTAAAGAAGCCGCTCTGCGAAGCAGAGCGACTTCTTATATGATAGAACCGACTACTATTCCCACCACCACCACAATCCAAGGCGGTAGTTTCCAATAAGCCAACATCGAAAATAACACGGCATCAAAGGCAAAATCCTGAGGGGCATGAATCGAACTTGTCCAGATCGGAGTATAAAAGGCGGCAATCAGTATTCCGACGACTGCGGCATTTACTCCAGTTAACGCTCCTTTGATACGCGGGCTCCGCCTTAAGCTGTTCCAAAACGGCAGCGTTCCGAAAACGAGCAGAAAAGCTGGCAAGAAAATCGCTATTGTTGCAACGACTCCGCCCTTCCATCCATTGATAACCGCACCAATATAAGCTGCAAAGGTGAACAGTGGGCCCGGTACCGCTTGTGCCGCACCGTAACCTGCCAGGAATTCCTCTTTTGACAGCCAGCCGGTCGGAACGAATTCGCGTTCCAGCAATGGCAGAACAACATGACCGCCGCCAAATACAAGCGCCCCGGAACGATAAAAGCTGTCGAACAAAGCAAGCCCACTTGAAGAGACTACTCCCCTAAGCAGCGGAAGAACAATCAACAAGCCGAAAAAAATAGCAAGACAGATCATCGCAAAACTCCGTGAAATAGGAAACTGGGCATTCGCTGCTTCTAGATCATTTTCATGATTTTTAAAAATCAACAGCCCAACTACGGCAGATAGCAATATAATAGCTATCTGCGAATAAGCGGTTTGCCACAGTAATACTGTTACAATTGCAGCAAGTGCGATGGCCTTTGTCGGTTTATACGGCGTCAGTTTTTGCGCCATCCCAAGTATGGCTTGGGCGACTACTGCAACAGCAACAATTTTCAAGCCGTGGATCCAGCCAGCATCATTTATTTCCATTCCTTTTAGAAAAAGAGCCAAAAGAATTAGAGCAACAGCCGATGGAGCGGTAAATCCGATAAATGCCAAGATTCCACCTATTACGCCGCCTCGCATGACGCCAACACCAATCCCCACCTGGCTGCTTGCGGGACCGGGCAGAAATTGGCACAATGCCACCAAATCCGCATAGCTTTTTTCATCAAGCCATTTCCGGCGACGGACATATTCTTCATGAAAATACCCCAAATGAGCGATAGGACCACCGAATGAAGTTAATCCCAACTTTGTTGAAACAAGTAAAATTTCGATTAATGTCTTCACGTTATTTCTCCTATTTTTTATTAAACTTAAATTTCTGCAAGCCAGTCTAAGATACCTTTATTCTAGCATTCTTCGTCTAAAATTAATGGTCTATTACAATGGAATTATTGCTCTTAAAAGTTGTTTGGCGGATTACTTTCAGATTTCGGCGGATACTTTCAAGAGTTTGGCGGATTTTTACCTGGATTTGGCGGATACTATCCTGAACTCGGCGAATAACCCGCGAAGTTTGGCGGATAACCGCAACATCAATCCCTGCAACAAAAAAGAAGAACCGCGAAGGCCCTCCTTTAAATTGGTATATTCAACTCAAAAACACTGCTCCATAACCAAGTGCCCCCATAATCACGAATGCCGGGTGGATTTTTAATTTTTCCATCAGTACATAGCTGGCAATGACCAGAAACAAGGTTTGCCAGATGCCAATGTTAATATAGGAGCCTGAAAAGAAGTTATAAGCCATGACACCAAGCATAACGGCGATGGCTGGCCTTACGTACAAAGTCATTTTCTTTACTTTCGGGGAATCTTTAAATTTATACAACAGTCCCAGTAGCGAAATCATTAGGATCAACGACGGTGCGACTGTGGCAAACACGGCAACGGCCGCCCCAAGAATGCCCCCTTGCTGGTAGCCGATATACCCCGCCATCTTTGTCGCAATCGGACCGGGCAGCGAGTTTCCGAGGGCCAGCACTTCGCTGAATTCCTGCACCGTCAGCCAGCCATAATGGTCCACCACTTCATTTTCAATCAGCGGAATAGATGATGGACCTCCGCCATAACCGAGAATGCCCGGGATAAAGAACGCCAAAAAGATTTTCCACTGAAGCATCATATTGTTTTCCTCTCTTTTTCAACGACTTCCGTTTCCGCCTTTTTCCCGCGGCCAAATAACGCCCAAGCCAACAGACCGGCTATAAGGACCCCTGGGTGGATCCCGAGGAGTTCCATAATAACAAAACTCACCACGACCATGGCCAAATTCCCTTTCCAGCCCATCCCCTTCTGGCCGTTTTGGAAAAATTGCCAGGTCAGGACAGCGAGCATAACACCCACAACCGGAACGACCGCTTTCGTCATTCCCTGCACCCATGGCTGATCTTTAAAAGAAGACAACGACGTCAGCAAGACAATCATTAAGGCGATGGTCGGAAGAATCGACGCAAGGATCGCTGTGAAAAGCCCAAGGATTCCTGCCACACGATAGCCAATGTATCCCGCCATTTTCGTGTTGATCGGACCGGGTAGGGCGTTGGCGAGGGCCAGGGTGTCGCCGAACTCCTCATCATTCATCCATTTGTAGATACCGACTACCTCTTTGTGGACAAGCGGTATAGCTGATGGGCCGCCGCCAAACCCAAGCATTCCTGACCTGAAAAAGGCCACAAACAAAGCAAGATGTTGTTTCATTTTTATCAATTCCTTTTCGCTCAAAACTACTTGTTAAAAGATATATGCCATATCATTTCGTTTGTTAACTAAAAAGATGAATATAATTAACAATTGGAATAATTTAGATTTTTCATCATTTTAACGCACATCCAGAAGACTGTCTATTATTTTTTTAAAGAAAACTCGCCGGGTGGCGAAGACAGAGGCGTAGTTGCACTTATACATTCTTATTGGCCAAAAAAAATAATCCATGAAGGATAACCTCCAAGGATTATAGTTTTAATCCGGTACGGCTTTTGAAGCGGCGCAGCATGATTTGGCTTTCGACCCGGGTGATGCCTTCCACCGCGTAAAGCTCCTGGTTGATAAATTTTTCAAGCGAAGCAAAATCCTCAACGAGAACGTGCATATGCAGCGTACTTGGACCTGTCATCTGATAGCAGCTTGCCACATTCGGGTTGTTGGCAAGGTTTTCCGCCACCGAGACGAGATACGCCGGCTCGCAGTCAACTTCAAAAAAAGCAGATACCTTTTTCCCGACCGCTTCAGAATTAATAACCACGCTGAATTTTTCAATAATGCCTGACTCTTCCATCCGGTTAACCCGCTCGCGGACCGCCACCCGCGACAAATTCAGTTCCTTGCCAATATCGGCATATGACGCTCGGCCGTTCTCAGCCAGGATGGCAAGAATTTTCCGATCCACTTCATCTATTTTCATCAAATCTCATTCCCTGTAAATGGATGTTTTCGTTCATTTTATCATAATTCATGGGCAATGATATTTATTTTTTAACCGCGTCATCTTTACTGGCAGCCCAGAACGCCGCAGCCACAGAAAGAAATATTACGATAAACGGCGCGTAAAACATTAAGAATTTTTCCAAAAAGAAGCCCCCCCATTATACATGATCATTGCGGTTCCCCTGCACATAATCCTTGTTGAACAAAAACAGCTTGAGCAGCAGGTACAGAGATGGAATGAGCAAACAGAGCCCAGCAATAAAGGCAGTCACCAGCGCGGTGGCCATTGCTTTATTTGTAAAGCCGTCATAAATAGTAAGGTACGGATACAAAAGGTAAGGATAGTGCGATATTCCGTATGCGAGGAAGGCGGCCGTAAACTGCCCAGCCAATAGCACAAAGGCGAACCCATAGGCAATCCTTCTCCAAAGCAAATACACCGTCCCAGCAAAAAACAAAACTGATAGCCCGAACATCCACCATAAATCAAGGAGACGCTCATAGTGTTCGGGATTATGTGTCCTCATCTCCACAATGATACCGGATGCGGTGATAATCGCCGGTCCCGCCCAGGCAAGGGCATATTTTCGAAGCAGATTTGCTGCATTATAATCCTTCGCCTTTTGAGCATACCAGGTCAAAAAGACGGCAGATATATATAAAACCGACGTCAAACTTAACACAACAATGCTCCATGCTAATGGGCTGGTAAATAACACCCAGTAGTCGAGCTCTGGTCCGCCGTTTCTTATTGTGACAAAGCCGCCCTCTGAAATAACCAGCACGATGGACAATGAAGCAGGAATAAATAATCCGGTCAATCCGTAAAGGATGGTGTACCGTCTGTACTTCAGGCCCCCATAGATTGTAAAAGCATAATAGGCTCCGCGTATCGCCAGGAGTATCGTCGCAATACTAGCCGGAACAAGCAGGGTCAAACCGTAGTAATAAGCTGTTTTCGGAAAAAAGCCGACCATCCCGACAAAGAAAAACACTAAAAATACATTTGTCACTTCCCAAACAGGAGAAAGGTAACGCTGAATTACTCTGGTTAAAATGTGTTCTTTTCCCGTGACGACACTAAAAGCATTGAAGAACCCGGCGCCAAAATCAATGGAGGCAACGATGATATAGCCAAACAAAAATACGCCTAGAACTGTTATTCCAAGTATTTCGAGCGTCATTTTAGGTCACCTGCCCTTTCCGCGTCGCGGTCCGCCAGTTCCTGTTCCACCGGATTTTTGCGGAACATCCGAATCAAGACTAGTATGCTGCCAATCCCAAGGATCAGATAAAGCAGCGAAAACAGCATTAACATTATGTCGACCTGACCGCTGCCCGTGGCTGCCTCACTTGTCCGCATGATTCCGCGAAGAATCCATGGCTGCCGGCCTACTTCGGCCATCCACCAGCCTGCTTCAATAGCAATTACCGCTAATGGTCCGCTAAGCACCAGTAGCCAGCTAAACCATTTTTTAAAAATAATTCTCCATTTCCGATGCACACCTAGCACATAGACGAATGCCAGGAACGTCAATCCCATCCCGAGGGTGACCATTAAGTCGAATAAATAATGGATATAGAGAGGAGGTTCTTCATTATCAGGGAAACGGTCGAGCCCGATTACTTCTGCATTTGGATTGCTGTGTGCCAAAATACTAAGACCAAATGGAATTTTTAAAGCATATTTCACTTCCCCATTATCAAGAACTCCGTACAGATAAAGCGGTGCGCCTTTCTCTGTTTCAAAATGCCATTCTGCGGCCGCTAATTTTTCCGGCTGGTATTCAGCAAGGTATTTTCCGGAAAAATCGCCGATTACTGCGGTGGCTACGGAAAAGATCAAGCCAAGTTTCATCGTTAAGAAAAGTGCCTTTTTGTGATACACATGCTTGGTGCTCTTTATGAGAAGGCGGTAAGCCCCGATGGAGGCCAGGACAAACGCAGAGGTCATATAGGCCGTGGACAAGACATGGGCGACCTTTGTCGGCATTGCCGGATTGAACATCGCAACCAGTGGACTAACATTCACCAACTGACCTTTTACAATGTCAAAGCCTTGCGGCGCGTTCATAAAAGCATTGACGATAGTAATAAATAGGGCGGAAAAGGAAGCACCCAATGCCACAGGAATTAATAGAAGAAGGTGCTTCTTCTGATTTTTGAAGCGGTCCCAGGTGTAAATGTAGATTCCCAGAAAAATGGCTTCAAAGAAAAAGGCAAACGTTTCCATGAACAGCGGCAGGGCAATGACATTTCCGGCCAACTCCATGAAATTCGGCCAGAGGAGCGATAGCTGCAGACCAATCGCCGTTCCGGTCACAACACCCACCGCCACCGTGATAACAAAGCCCCTTGTCCACCTTCTTGCTAATAAAATGTAGTGTTCATCCTGTTTCTTGATTCCCACCCATTGTGCAATCATAATCATCAGCGGTACCCCGACGCCGATCGTTGCGTAAATAATATGAAAGGAAAGAGTCAGCTCGGTTAAAACCCGGCTGAAAAAAACCGCTTCTTGGTTAACCATTTTTCCTCACTAGACCACCTTTCTAAGAAAATGTTATGTATGTCATCTTTGGTGGTATGGAATTTTTTCGCAGCGTCCTTATGTTCTCCATTTCATCCGGTTTTCATTATCCTGAAAAAATCCGCCCGATGATGGATAATGCCATGATGGCTGCTACCGTAAAGGTGAGCCAAACTAGCATCCGTTCTTGTTTTTTATAAATAGGAATCACTCTCCCATTGTCCAATAATTATTGTTAATTTACTTCAAAATGGTTTTTTATATTAAAAGAGAAGCGTCTGATTCTTCTCTTCTACTCTATTTCATTTAAAATCGACATCTGAAGATGGTCTTCCCAATTCCCATTAATCTTAATATTTTTCCGCGCAATGCCTTCTTTTTCAAAACCTGCTTTTTCTAGTACACGGATGGAGCCAATATTGGAAGGCATGACACCTGCGGCAATCCGGTGGAGTCCGAGTTCCTTGAAAGCATAATTAACTACTAGCTTCACCGCTTCCGTCATATACCCTTTTCCGTTGTATTGACGGTCAATACTGTAACCGACATAACAGCTTTGAAAAGAATCTCTAACTATGTCGAATAATTCGATATCGCCAATTAACTCGTTCGTTTCTTTTAAGAAGATCCCAAATGAATACTGGGTTTCTAGTTCCCGGCACTGAATGACAAACCGTATCGACCTCAATTGGTGCTCAAAGGAGTAAAAGTGCTCACTTCGCTTAGGTGAAGTTTCTTGGAAAAATTCGCGGTTTTTGATCGTAAGCTGCGTCATCGCCTTCGCATCCTTCTCCTCCAAAAAGCGAAGATAAATCTCCGTTCCTTCCATCCTCATAATCCTTCCCCCTCTCTGATTCGGATTCCCGTTCCCGCTTCTATTCTATAAACATATGCACCAGCAATCATAAAAATCTATATAAACAAAATTACACATTCATGAAAAAAACTCCTTCTTCCTACGAAAAAAGGAGCATATGCACGTCGCTAGTGTGACTTATGAAGTTATGCAACCGACTGGAGTTATTCAATACTTCTAAAGATGTTAGGGAACGGTACCTGCTATTCCACAGTGTCAAGATTGCTAATAGTTTCAGGCCCCCGTATGTACTTCCGTACTGTCAGTGCTAAATCGGCTATGAAATATAACATGAGGGCTGGCCATGTCCAGTTCCATAGCGTTTCCGAAGCCTCATACATTTTGATAACAGCAGGATGAATCCATTTTAGACATAGGAACGAGAGCACACCCCAGCAAAGGGAAAATGGCAGACAAATATGGCCGTGCAGCTGCATGGGCGTGCCGGAATAATCCCACCACTGCTGTCTGAAAAATTTCTGCAGCAGGGCGCCGCTTATATATTCCACCACGGTGGGAATCGTGAAACATAGCAGCAGCACGAGTGCCAATTGGGAATCCGGTTTAGTTAGCAAAACTAGCAGTACAGGCGCAATGCCATACATCGGTTTAAATGGCCCGTACAAAAAATTGGCTTTAATAAAAGTTCCTTTTGTAAAGAAGTTATAGCTGTTTTCAAGCATCCAGCCGAAAAAGGAGTAGATCGTAAAATAAAAAACGATGGAGGCAGCTTCTTCAAAAAGGACATTTTGCGCATTGATACCATTTAACAAGCTAATCAGCATCGCAATCACCTCTTTAAATTGGAAAATCCATCGTTTATGGTTAGCAGAAGCCCGCCTAAATATTCGGAAATTCAATTTTATTACTTGTTATTAGTAATACTTTCATCATTTTGTCGTTTACTTTCCCAAAAAGAAGTTTTACTTTCCCAAACTGCATGTTTACTTTCCTGTTTTGACAAATTACTTTCCAATTTTGATACTTTACTTTTCAACCCAAAAATCCTTTAACCACTTTTCAATTAATGAACATTGTGTTGATTTATAACTGAGCCATTTATTATATTTAATTTAGATAATAAATATTTTTGGAGGCACCGACAATGGCTAACCAAACACATGATAAACGAGCAGCCCGAACGAAAATGCTAATTCGTGATGCCCTGACAGAGTTAATGGAGGAAAAAGGGTTTGAGGGCGTGACTGTGAGGAATTTGACGGAAAAAGCACAAATTAATCGCGGTACATTTTACCTGCATTACCGGGATAAATACGACTTGCTGGAGCAAAGTGAAGAAGAAATTCTGAAAGAAATAGAAGATAAAGCAAGAGGAATCAATCCGAAAGATGCACTTCACTCTACGAGTCAGGATGAGCCATTTCCTGTCATTCTGAAGTTATTTGAATACTTTCAAGAGAATGCTCGATTTATGAGGGTCGTTTTGGGTCCGAAAGGGGATGCCTCTTTTCAAGTTAAACTAAAGGAATTAATCAAACAGCAATTTTTACAAAATATCGCTTCAAAACTTAATGTGGAAGATATGCTTGTTCCTGCGGAATACTTCATCGCCTTTGTCAGTTCCGCCCAACTAGGGCTGATTCAGCACTGGCTGGAAACGGGGATGAAAAAGCCCCCAAAGGAAATGGCCTTAATTGCTGCAAAAATGATTTTATTGGGTCCTGGGCATGTGGCCGGAATTAAATGAAAACTCGTCGATTGGCGAGTCCGCTAGGACGAAGACAGAGGCGTTTGAATTTATGCGTTAGAAAAGTATAAATTTGTAAAAATTCACACTTTCCTATTAGCCAAAAATAACAATCAACACTTTGCCTCATATTGTTCATTGTAATTGCCCCGGCGGCATTTTAATATGAATATATAGAAACTCAACAATGTGTTGATTAAGGGGGGATCATTAAGATGAATCCAGCCATAAAAGTTGAAAACGTCAGCAAAAGCTTTAGCAAAAAAGCAGTGCTCCAGAATGTAGACCTGTCAATCGAAAAAGGACAATTATACGGACTCATCGGGCCATCGGGGGCAGGGAAAACCACACTCGTCAAAATGATTGTCGGGATGGAAAAGGCCGATAACGGTGAAATCCAGGTGCTAAACACAAAAATGCCAAATCTCGCCATCCTCCAAGAAATTGGCTACATGGCCCAATCGGATGCATTATATGCCGAGCTGACCGGGGAAGAGAATTTAAAATTTTTCGCTTCGCTATACAAATTGAATAAAGAAGAACAGAAAAATCGGATTGCGTACGCTTCCGGGTTGGTCAACTTGACGGACGACCTAAAAAAAAGGGTATCGGCCTATTCCGGAGGAATGAAGCGGCGCCTGTCGCTCGCGATTGCCTTGATTCAGGATCCGAAAATTTTAATACTCGACGAACCGACTGTTGGGATTGACCCAGAGTTAAAGCTATCAATCTGGAATGAGCTGCTGCGGTTGAAAAATGAAGAGGGAAAAACCATCATCGTAACGACCCATGTGATGGATGAAGCGGAAAGATGTGATTATGTTGCGATGGTTCGCGATGGACGAATTTTAACAAGCGGCACACCAGCAGAATTAAAGGAGAAATACCAAGTAGACCGGTTTGATGAAGTATTTTTAAAAGCGGGGGTGAAGTAGTCATGAGGATTACAGCGCTGATTAAAAGAATTGCCCAGCAGCTTTTCCGTGACAAACGGACACTTGCGTTAATGTTTGTTGCCCCGTTATTAATCCTGACCCTGATGTACTTTTTATTTAACGGCAACACGGTTGACCCCAAATTAGGCGTAGTCAACATCGATGAGAGTCTTGTAAAAGTTCTCAAAAAAGCTGACATCACCGTAAAGGAATATGATAAAGCTGGCAAGAATACCGTTACAGACCATAACCTTGATGGCTTGCTCGTTCAAGAAAACGGTAAACTTAAATTAACGCTGCTAAACGCTGACCCTTCCAAGGCGAAGGCTTTGCAAATGAAGGTCAATCAAGCGGCAGCATCGCTTGCTCAAGCCAAACTCATTCAACAGAACCAAGCCTTGGCAGGGATGGTAGCGCAAAAGATGGAAACCAAATATGTTTACGGAGATAAGGACACGGCCTTTTTTGATGTCTTAAGTCCGATTCTGGTAGGTTTCTTTGTCTTTTTCTTCGTATTTCTTATTTCTGGAATCGGGCTCTTGCGTGAGCGGACTACAGGTACACTGGAGCGTCTCATGTCAACACCTATTCGACGGGGAGAAATCGTTACAGCCTATCTGGTAGGTTACGGAATGTTTGCTGTCATTCAAACGGTTATTGTTGTTTTCTACGCTATTAATGTTCTAGATATCGTTCTGGTCGGATCGATTTTTCATGTGATTCTGATTAATTTACTTTTGGCACTAGTGGCCCTTTCTTTAGGGATATTGTTATCATCCTTTGCCGCTTCCGAGTTTCAGATGATGCAATTTATCCCGATTGCCGTTGTTCCTCAAGTATTTTTTGCCGGGATTTTCCCGCTTGAAGGGATGGCCAATTGGCTGCAGGCTATCGCCAAAGTCATACCGATGTATTATGCCGGCGATGCCTTGAAAAGTGTTATGTATAAAGGAGCCGGACTCGGGGATATTTCGGGAGACCTCACAGCACTTGTCATCTTTGCCGCCATCTTTATCGTGCTGAATATCTTTGCGTTGAAAAAGTACCGGACATTGTAGAAAAAGGAAAGCCGAGGGATGTTGGTTCCCTCGGCTTTCTTCATTTACATAAGTATGAATATTATCTAAGTTATCCTTTATCAACCCTTCCATCTCTACTTGAGCACAAAACACATAATACTTCTATCTTCACTAAAGTCCCAATCCACAAAGATATCAGCGACAGGATTATTAAAAATTTCTTCAAAGCGGTTATCATGATGTAAATACAACTTTTCTAGTTCATCCTTTGCGACCATAAGTGTATCTTCATATCCCTTTTCAATTAACTTCTTTTCAATTTGAACTAAAATTCCATCCCGCTGTACCAGATAGATTTTTGGAGAGATAAAGAATGCCTCTGTTCTTTCAGGTCTTTTTTGAACTAAAATACTAATTCTTTCAACTTCATCCGTTAATAGCGTTAAATCAATAGGGCGGTCAATATTCTGAAGGTTTTGTTTAGCGATCTCACCTTCAAATTGGACAGTTATCATGCCTGTATTTTGTGGATAATTCCAATCGTGGTAAAACGATTCTACATTTTGTTCAAATTCTAATTCGATAATTGCCTTCAATTGGTACAGGACCGTTTTCATGATTATATTTCGGGAAATTTCGACGTTATCTGAATTGCCGTTCTCAAGCAAAGTGGATTCCAAAGGAGACAAAAACCCTCGTATGTAAAAAATCAGAAATCGCTCGTTCGCATAAGCAATGCAGGATTCCGGGCCACGACCAAAATTTTTCCTTAACAATTTGCTAGTTAGGCTGCTTATATCCATTAACTTTTGCTGCAGTGTTGATGACATAAGTGATTTGACCTCTCTTTCGACAAAGGCAAAAAAAGACTGCTTAACATTATCATGTCCAGGCAGTATGATTACTATTTAGTAATAAACCTTGTTGAAGCTAAAAATCAAATAGCTTTTATTATGTTTACAATCCCACATCAAGAATATATCCTGGATTGACCTATTAAATATTTTTTCAAATAATTCCCTATTCTTAAAGTATCCCTTTTTTATTTCTATAGTATGAGTTAATAATAGGTCTGTTTGCCCTTGTTCCAATAACAAGTATTCCAGTGGAAGCTTGCTCTCTTGAGATTCAATCGCACAAATATTCTGCGTATACTTGACAACCTTAAGATTGTACGGGATTTTATGCAGCTGTGAACCTACCATTCGTACTGTTTGATATAACTTCCTTTCAAACTCTTCATCTATCTTTACATCCGGATTGAAAGTATTATCCACTAATAACAAAATACCGGAGTTAGTATGAAAGTTCCAATCTTGATGAAAGGAATCGAAGGAAATCTTTAAAAGCTGCGATGCCTCTTGCATTAACTCGTTGGATAATGCAGATATTACAGAGGAGCGATATCTCATTACTAAGTTATACTCTTTTTTGTCGGTTAAGACTTCTTCTGCAGGTGTCTTAAAGTTACGAATATAGATATATAATCGGTTTTCTTTTAACACAGAATAACAGGTTTCAGGGCCCTTCCCAACCCCCTGCTTGATAATTCTACTGAAAGAACTGCTTACAGATAGCAGATCTTCTTGCGTTGCAACCATTCAAATCCCCCTTATAAAAATAAAAAGGCCTAACTTCACAAAAAGGAAGTTAGGCCACGGTCAAGACGACTAATAATAATAGTTTCTACCATTTACCATCACAATGATTTATAGATTATCAAAAAAGATACTTTTAGTTAGTATGATATATCTAATGACTGCAAGACATTAGACATATATCATCATAGCATCATTTACATTGGATAACAACAGGTCCTGATGAAAAATTAACGAATGAATGTTTCATGGGTGCAAAAACCCCCATTTTTTTAATACCAGCTACATTACCCTGTCTTTTTCCCATATTTCCGTTGTTCCTGTACAAAAAGGATTCCAAGTTCATGGTGTTCACCTTCGAAAAGGGCACGCTGGACGAAGCGGATCTCGCTGTTGGTATCGAGAACGTCAAGCTTGCAGTGGGCGCGGTTCTTTTGCAGCGCCTCATAGAAGGTCGATTCATCACGAATTTGCATTCCGTTCACTTTCGCAATGGTTTCCCCAACCTTGAGGCCCATTTTATCTGCCGGCGATTGCGGAATGATGCCTATGATCATCAAGCCGTTATTTTTTTTCGAAAAATAAACTGGTTTGTTGTCATCCTTTAAGTAAGCGAATAATGATATAGCTTCCCGGCCGATGACAGCAAGTCCGACTGTCACAATCGATGCTAGCGGATACCAATAGCCTGCTACTGAAAGTAAGGTAATCAATACACCAAGCGTAATAACTTGACGGCCATGCTTTTTAACGGCTTCACTTGGAAGCATCCCTTTGATTTGCTGATGAAAGCTGATAGCGAAGGGTACTAGAATAAGAGAATATTCTGTAACACCCAAATGGAATACCGGCCACCAATCGAATGGCAGTATTAATGCATTTCCCGGTACCAGCATAAGCATGGGAAGCATCCAGAGGCGCTTCACCTCATGGGCACCAATGCTTTGGCCGCGTTTGCTCTTAACCAGCTTTGGTGAAGTCCCCTTGGTACCATTTTTGAAAATAAGGATCCCTTCAGCGATTATGAGGAAACCCAAAATGACCACGATGGATGGATAAATCCTGTCACTAATCTGGTTAAAGGCTTTTGAAAAAAACGGAATTGACCAATTGTTTTGCGCAAACAGGATGACCGCAAAGAAAGCAGCCCCAACCGTGTAAGCCGGAGACATCCAGCGGACATTTGTGGTCAGTGACCACAAAAGGGTCGTCCCCACGACTAGCAGGATTGCCGCAAATGGCACAGCGATTCCCACGGCGACTACAATGGCCGAAAGAATTACGCCGATAATAAGCCCGAGAGGAAACAACTGCCGCAATTCAAAATAGGCATCCTCGGCCCGCACATGGAAATTTTTCCGTTCACGTTTTACCCTCATTACACCCAAGATTCCTGCAAGGAAAACGAGATAGTATAAAACAGGATGAAGAAATAACTTGCCTGTCCCTTTGAGAAGTTCCACAAGCCATATTTGTACCAAATCCTGTCACCTGCCTCTATCAAAGTTTCTAGTAATGGAATTTAAAAGTCTCTAAGTTTTATTTTACCAAATTAAAACCATAAAACATATTGCTAGATTATAGAAACTTTTAAATTAGTTATTTTGGAGCGGGCCGGTTTTATGGGGGATTACGGTTATCCGCCGAATCTGACTGGATATCCGCCAAATTTGTGAAGTTATCCACCGGATTTTTCTAATATCCGCAACCTGATAGAGCTTTCCGCCAAAATACGAATGGTATCCGCCAAATCGGATTCAAGAGCACAAAAAAGCAGCACCCCTCTATCCAAGGGCCGCTGCTCTGCTGCAAAAATGCACCCTATTTCGCCGCCAGTCTCAATGCCGCTTGCAGCTGCAGGTCGTTTTTCTCTTTTTTCATTTCTTTCATCGCGGCTTCCTCTAGTTTGGAGGCCGTTTTCGCGTCAATTTTCCCAGTAACCGGTAGGTCGTGATTTTGCTGGAAGCCTTTCACGGCTGCCGCAGTTTCCTCACTGAAATAACCATCCGTCCGCCCAGGAGCAAGCCCCAACCCGTCTAGAATCTCCTGAGCATTCTTCACCTGTTCATTGTTCATGTCCTTAACGAGTGGCTTTTCAATCTGAAGCGGATGGGTAGAGAAGATAACCGGCTGCTTAACGGCCACATCTGGCTTGATGCCCTTCTTATGAATCCAATTTCCATCCGGAGTCAGCCATTTATATAATGTCAGCTTGATGTTGCTGCCGTCCTCCATCGGCATCGCCTGCTGAACAGTGCCCTTGCCGAATGTTTTCTCTCCGACAATCGGGTAGCCGGCCGCTTCCTTTAACGCTCCAGCTAAAATTTCCGAAGCTGAAGCACTGCCTTTGTTTGTAAGAACGACTACCGGATACGGTTTTTTCTCAGTTATCGTTGAAAAAAAGCGCCGCTTGTCGCCATTTCTCTCCTGAATTTGAACGTAAGGTTTGTCGTTTGGAATAAACTCTTTTAAAATCTCGTCAACACTCTCGAGGAGTCCGCCCGGGTTACCGCGCACATCAAGCACGAGTCCTTTAATTTTGTCATCCTCTAACTCTTTTAAGCTCTTTTTAAAATCTTCATCTGTTTGATCAGAAAAAGAAGTAATCTCGATGTAGCCGACTTTTTTGCCGTCCTGCTTTTTGACTGAGGAATGGACAGTCTCAAGCGGAATTTCATCGCGCTTTACTTTTACTGTCAATGGCTCCTTAAGGCCTTTTCTGGCAATCTCTAAAGTGACGGTTGTCCCCTTTTTGCCGCGAATTTTGAGCGTGGCTTTATTCAGGTCGAGTCCTTCAACAGAGGCCCCATCCACCTTTAAAATTTGATCATTTGGCTTGATTCCTGCTTTTTCAGCTGGTGAATTTTTAAAAGGCGAGACAATAACAATTTTACCGTCGACCATTCCCACTTCGGCACCAATTCCTTCGAAGGAGGATTCCAACGTTTGTGTAAATTGCTGGGCTGTATCCTTATCCATATAAACGGAATATGGATCCTTTAATACCGAAAGCATCCCTTGGATGGCGCCCTCAACCAGCTTATCTTGGGCTACTTTTTCAACATAGTTATCCAGGATCAGTTCATAGGCCTTCTCCACCTTTTTCAAGTCCTTAACTTCTGTTTCGGACGCCGCCGTCTGGACATTGGCAGCTTTAGGCTTGTTTTGCGGGATCAACGCCTGTTCTAGCTGGGAAGATGCATCCTTCTTCTCTAAAAACTGCATACTCGCATAGGTGCCACCTGCCCCTGTTATCAGCGACCCTGCCATCATCAAGGCTATCCATTTTCGATTCATTCAAAGGTCCTCCTCATATAGTACGCCTAATAATCTATTTTCTAAAAAGGCTCCGAATTCCTGCCCGATTATTAAGATATATGTAAGGAATGGACGAGTTATGAGTGTCTGAGAGGATAAATGAAAACTCGCCGATTGGCAAGTCCGATAGGACGGTTCATGATGCAAAGTTGACATTGTACGCAATTAGGAAAAAAACAGGCGGAGCCTCTGCTCCGCCTGTTTAAGTTATTATGTTTACAACGGTACAATTCCCACCGGATTGATGGCCGCATGGTATTCCCATTTGCCTCTGTATAGCTCGAAGTGCAAGTGCTGGCCGTGGGAGTCGCCAGTGTTCCCCATAAGTCCGATTTGCTGGCCTTTTTTCACGGTAGTGCCTTCGCCCACCATTCTCGTGCTCATATGCGCATAAACGGTTGTATAATACTGACCATTGATATTATGCAAAATGTAAACGACGTTTCCATAACTGCTTGAGAAATGAGATACATACACTTCTCCATCTGCTGCGGCAACGATTGGCACAGAGCCCGCCTTGGCAATGTCGACGCCATAGTGGAAGCCGCCATCTCGCCCACCGTATCCTGAGGTAATGATACCTGCAGCCGGTCTTGTGAAGCTGCCTCCCGAAACCGGTGGTGCTACAGCTACAGTATTGCTGCCATTGCCGGACGGCTTAGCAGCGGCTGCAGCTGCTGCGGCTGCGGCTGCTGCGGCTGCTGCCGCTTCCTGGGCTTTGATGGATCTTTGAATTGCAGCCTCCTGAGCAGCAAGAATCTGCTCCTGCTCCTGCATGTCCACTACATATTCCTGGGCTTCTGCTTTTTGGTCAGCTATCGTAGCCAATAAATTATCTTTTTCAGCCCGTTGTGCGCTTAATTGTTCGTTCATTTTTTTCAAATCTGCGACCATCGTTTCTAAACTAGCAAGATCCGATTCTACTTTTTTCTGCTTTTCTTCCACTTCAGCTTTGTCAGCCTCGTGTTGCTTTAAAATATCCTGGTCTGCCTGCATGAATGTGGCTACCGCGCTTGCCCGGTCAATAAAGTCACTAAAGCTCTGCGACCCCAGCAAAACATCCAGGTAATTTATTACAGTTCCATTCGCCTGATAACTGCGGACCCGGTCCTTCAAAAGGACATTTCGTTTTTCAATCCGTTCCTGCAAGGCCTTTATATCTTCTTGAAACTTGGCGATTTCAACCTTTGTTTCGTCAATCTTTGCCGTTTTTTGATTGATTTTACTCGTTGTGTCGTTCATGGCAGCTTCAAGACGGCTGATTTCATTGTGAACACTGTTTTCTTGATTTTGCAGATCATTAATTTTTGCATTCGCATCGTTAATTCCTGACTTAAGTTCGGACCGCTGGCTGTGGATTTTATTCTGCTCACCCTTCAGACTGGAAATAGAGGCTGCTTTTGTTGTCAGCGGCAAGCCTCCAAGGACAGTCCCAAGTCCGACGGTGGCAGCAGCGGTCAGCGTAATTATCGTCTTCTTCATTCCGATTTCTCCCTCGTTTCTCTCTCTAATCGGTTAATCGTCCCTATTTTTCAAATGATTCTATAAAACACACAAAATCAGGAAGGAACAATATACGGTTCCCTCCTGATCTTATTAAACTTTTAAAAATTTCCTTACCGACATGACACTGCCCCAAACTCCGATAAAGGCACCCATTAATAGGAGGATACCGGCAACTTGGTAGAAGAATGGATCAAACGGAAGGATTTTGATAAATGTCCCAACCAGCTTAGGGCTAATATAATCGTAGGCTCGGTAATAAGCGATGCCGATTAAGATGATCGGCAAGATTGAACCGATAATTCCAAGCCATAACCCTTCAAGGAAGAACGGCCAGCGAATAAAGGAGTTTGTCGCTCCTACCAGCCTCATAATCTTAATTTCTCTTCTTCTCGCAATAATCGTAATTTTGATCGTATTGGAAATAAGGAAGATCGCCGTAAAGAACAAGCCTAGGATTAACACAACTCCGACATTTCGGCTAGCTTTAATGAACTTAAATAGTTTTTCAACCTTGTCCTGACCGTATTTGACCTTGGCGACATAATGGAGCTTTTCCACTTTTTTCGCGGCCTTCATCGTGTCGGTTGGATTTTTTGTTTTTACAATAAACACGTCATTTAAAGGGTTATCCTGTTCAAAAAGCTTAAAGGCTTTCCCTTCTTCACCCATGCTCTGAACTAAATCTTTCAATTCTTGTTCCTTAGGAGAAAATTTGACACTTTTCACCTCAGGAATGGCCTGAATCTGTGCCATCAAGGCATCCTGATCCTGTTTGTTGGCAGCAACATCGATATGAACGCGGATTTGCACGTCCTCTTCAATCGTATCGGCCACTTTATTTAAATTCATCATAATCACAAAAAAGACACCGACTAAGATAAGGGTAACGGTAACGGCCCCCACTGACGCAAATGTCATCCAGCCGTTTCTTTTAATACTTTTTAAGCTTTCCCGGGCGTGACGGCCAATTGTTCTAATTTTCATAACCGTATTCACCTCTTTGTTCATCACGCGCAATTCTTCCGCCTTCAATAGCGATGACGCGATGTTTTAAAGTATTGACTATCTCTTTGTTGTGGGTTGCCATCACGACAGTTGTGCCGCGATTATTGATTTCTTCAAAAATTTTCATTATCTCCCATGATGTATCAGGGTCAAGGTTCCCTGTCGGCTCATCGGCAATAACGAGTCTTGGTGAGTTAACAATGGAGCGGGCAATCGAAATACGCTGCTGCTCACCGCCGGAAAGCTCGGAAGGAAGCATTTTAATTTTATGCTTCAAGCCAACAAGATCCATAACTTCCATGACACGTTTCTTGATTACCTTCGGCTGCGCCTCAATAACCTCTAAAGCGAATGCGACATTTTCATAGACTGTTAGTGTTGGAAGCAGTTTAAAGTCTTGGAAGACAACGCCAAGGTTACGGCGGAATAACGGAACCTTGCTCATCTTTAACTTTGCAAGATTCGCTCCGTTGATCGTGATTGTTCCTGAGGTTGGAACTTCTTCGCGGTACATCATTTTAATAAATGTCGATTTCCCGGCACCGCTCGGCCCTACGACATAGACAAATTCACCCTGATTAATCCGGACGTCAATCCCATTGATAGCAGAAACGCCATTCGGATATTTTTTATATACTTCCTGCATTTCTATCATAAAGATCACCTATTGTTTTAAGTTTGTTTTACAAATTTCGACAATACGGACAAAATAGCTACAACTATATGCATAATTCTGCATAATAGTATTATAACATCATAATTTGTCAAAAAAAGTGGTATTTATATTACAGTTTCTTTTCAAAAATACAAAAAGAGACATGTTTTTTTACATATAACAATATTGTTAGGAAATTCATGTTCTTTTGTCGAATTTTCTTCACGGACCATATTAGGATAACATACATAATTTGAATGTCCAAACATTAGGGGGAAGGAGATTCTGGAAAAAGTAGTTAGGATTAAGATTTTTTCCGGGGGTAAAAAATTAAAACGCCCTGTTAATGAACAGAGCGTTTCTTGGGTAGTTTTTACTTTTTCGCAGATAGCCATTCAGCCACTTTGTCAGCATCATCACCAGTAATGACGCCTGCTGGCATTCCGCCGCGGCCATTATGAATGATATCTAGGATTTCATCCTTGGAATACTTAGAACCAACCTTTGTTAGGTTAGGCCCTACTCCACCTTTAAGATCTCCGCCGTGGCAGCTGGAGCATTTTTGATCAAAGATCTTAGCAGCTTCATCACCGGTTGCAGTGTCTTTACCACCGCCGCCAGTGTCCTTGTTCCCGCCGCCCCCGCAAGCAGCAAGTCCCATTACTAATGATGTTCCTAATAACAATGTTAGCAACTTTTTCTTCATTGTTACTCCCCCTAATGTAAATAATCCCATCACTGATTAATTATACCAATGTTATGGGCGTTTGAAACCCTCCCCTAACACCTCTGCAGCATCCATTACCACGACAAAAGCAGACGGGTCAAGGGTTTTGACCAATTGTTTCAATTTTGTGAACTCCGTTTGATCCACCACACACATCAAAACTGGGCGTTCATGCTCGGTGAAACCACCGTATGCTGATAGTTTTGTCACACCACGGTCTATTTTATGCAAAATCCCTGCACGAACTTCTTCTTGTTTATTTGTAATTATCATCGCCATCTTTGACCGGCCAAAACCGACCTGAACCAAATCAATGGTTTTGCTGGTTACATACAGTCCGATTAATGCATATAAGCCTTTTTCAATATCAAAAACGATAGCTGCAGTGAGGACGATGAGGCCGTCAATCATAACGACACATCTACCTAGGGTAAAACCAGTGTATTTATTGATGATCTGTGCGGCAAGGTCGGTTCCGCCAGTCGATGCATTTCCTCTAAAGACAATCCCAAGACCAAGACCAACGCCAATCCCGCCGAACAAAGCGCCGAGTAGTGCATCATGTGTCCACGGCTCCCAATTTCTTGTTAGGAAAACCACGAACGGAAGAAAAACAGTGCCGGCTAGTGTTTTGACGCCAAATTGTTTTCCAAGCAGAACTACACCAGCGATAAACAGCGGAATATTGAATGCCCATTGGACGTATGCGGGCTCAAGGCCGAGCACGGATTTTAAAATAGTACTGATGCCGCTGACTCCACCCGAGGCAATTTGGTTTGGCAAGAGAAAAACGTTGAACGTAATCGCAATAATGGCTGCACCGACCAGAACAAAAAGGTAGTCGGCGGCAATTCTGGATAAGTGTTTGTTAATTTGCTCAATATATTCATGAAATGATACCTCTCTTATTAAATTCCGATTGAGAGTATAGCACGGGAAAAATATGGTGTAAATGGCATTAGGCTAACGCGATAAAGGGGTAAATTTTTATTAGCATATGTTCTTTGGAGAAATTTCATAAGGGAAGCTAGAGGGCATACTCGAATCACTAGAAGAAACCGTTAATCTTCATTAAAGCTACCATGATTGGCAACAATCCCAAATAAAAGCCTTTGCCAACCAAGTTGACAAAGGCTTTTATTTGGGATATCGATTATGAAATCCTTGAACGCAAATATGAATTAATAAACTGATCCAATTCCCCGTCCATAACAGCCTGAACATTACCAGTTTCGGCACCAGTACGGTGGTCTTTTACCATTGAATACGGATGGAAGACGTAAGAGCGAATTTGACTTCCCCAGCCGATTTCCTTTTGTTCGCCGCGAATTTCCAAAAGCGCCTTTTCCTTCTCTTCAATTTCCCGTTGGTAAAGCTTGGCTCTTAACATGTTCATGGCCCGCTCGCGGTTTTGAATCTGGGATCGCTCGGTTTGGCAGCTTACCACAATGCCGGTCGGGAGATGGGTAATTCGGATGGCTGATTCTGTTTTGTTAACGTGCTGTCCGCCCGCGCCACTTGAACGGTACGTATCAACCCGTAAATCCTCTGTCCGAATTTCAACCTCGATATCATCGTTTAGTTCCGGCATCACTTCACAGGATGCAAAAGATGTATGTCGCCGGCCGGAAGAATCAAACGGCGAAATCCTTACCAAGCGGTGAACTCCCTTTTCTGCCTTCAGGTAGCCATAGGCATTATGCCCTTTGATAGCGAGGGTCACGCTTTTGATGCCTGCTTCATCACCCGGAAGATAATCAAGGGTTTCTACCTTAAAGCCCTTTTTCTCGGCCCATCTTGTGTACATTCTTAGCAGCATTGAGCCCCAGTCCTGCGACTCTGTTCCACCGGCACCCGGGTGAAGCTCAAGGATTGCATTATTTTTATCATACTCTTCACTTAAAAGAAGCTGCAATTCAAATTGACCTAACCGGTCTGTCAGCTGCTGAAGCTCTTCTTCCAGTTCAGCCTGAAGCTCGGCATCGCTTTCTTCTTTCACCAACTCATAGGTCACTTCCAGGTTCTCAAATGATTCGTTCAGTTCATAAAATTCATGAACCTGGTCCTTCAAGCCATTGGCCTCGCTGATTACTTTCTGGGCCATTTCTTGGTCATTCCAAAAATCGGGGTGGAGCATTTCATCCTCAAGCTCCGCAATTCTGGCTTCCTTGTTTTCTAGGTCAAAGAGACCCCCTAAAGTCGGCTAATTTCTTAGCCGTAATTTCAAGTTCATTGCGAATTTCCGCTAATTCCATTTTCGTCACCTCTAAAAAGTTATAACATTTATTATAGATTATTCTGAAGTTGCTGGTTAGTCCTTGTTAATTATAACTTGAGAAGTGGGAAAAATTCAAAAAAAGGCGTTGAATTTTTCTTTTGGATATTTTTGGCACTAATCTAGAAATTCTCCCCTAAAACCTTTGTATTTTCCTATATGAATCTGTCGAAAATGGTACTATTGAATAAGAGCAGGTGGTAACATATGAATTTATTGGATGAATTGATTGATACATATTTAATGAACAATATCGGACAGTCTTACCTGGATTTGGAGACGAAACAAGTTGTCTATGACGGAGACCCACTCATAACCGACGAAGAAGGAATAGACTGGGATGATGAGAAAAATATAGACCGTTATATTGAGATTCCAAGCATCGAATCTTTTGAAGCATTTCGGCTAATGGAGCTATTTGCAGCACAGGTTAATGATGACAAAAAAAGCGAGCCGCTGTTTCGAGCGTTAAGTAGCAGTCATCGGCCTTTTCGTAAATTTAAAGATGGGCTGATTGTAGCCGGGCTTGAAAATGAGTGGTATGCCTTTGAATATGGGTATGCAAAAAAAGAAATGGAAGAATGGTTAGAATTTATAGAGAAAAAAGAGGTGTAAAGCGAGATGGAGAAACCAAGCCGGAATGAACCATGTCCTTGCGGGAGCGGAATAAAGTATAAAAAGTGCTGCGGTGCAAGTGAAGCTGTGTCCATCACCCATTTACTGGAAAGTGAAGCAGACGAGCTGCAGAAGCAAATGATTCATTTTGCGTTCAATTATTTTGGCGCGGAAATCGAAGATGATTTTGAAATGTTCATGGAGTATAGCAGCCTCGAATTAGAGGATGAAGAAGAACGGGAATTCTATGAAGTGGTTCATGCCATCTGGTTTTCCCTTTTTGAAGAATTGGATGACGGAAAAAAAGTTATTGAGAAATTTATAGCTACAGAGGCTGGAAAAATTAAGCGGCCCAAGCTGAAGAAAATTTTTCAAACTTGGACAAAGGGGCGTACAATTGCCGGGAAAGTCTTAAAAGTTGAAAACAACAAGCTGACAGTAGAGGATGGCTTTACGGGGGAACAGCATGAGACAATTATTACAGGTACGCCGGCTGATTTTGAGGAAGGCACATTCCTTTTGGGTTTGTTGGTACCATTTGACCAAAACTTTGCATTTTTCCCGGCGCCATTTGATTTGCCGGATTTAAAACCTGAAGTTGCTTTTTCTTATATTGAAGATAGCAGCATCGCCGCAGACTATCCGTCCCCACAACAGTATTTAGATGATTTTTTTATTGAAGTTTTGAGCGAACTGCCGATGGTTGGCGGCCTAATCGAAACGGATGACATAGAATGGCCAGCCCCAATTTACAAGGAGGTTGCCGACCTTTTCAAAGCACAAGCAGAAGCTTTTGACACGCCTGCGCCAGTTGTGGACGCTGGGATTGTGCTTTGGTTTAGTTATTGCCAGAAGCGGAAAAAGCGGATTCAGAACCCGAATCTATATGCCGCCGGGCTGCATTATTTAATGCAAAAAATGATGCCGATGCTGGAAAAAGTATTTACACAAAAGGAGCTTGGGCAGATATACAGCGTGTCCGCGAGGTCCATTTCCACAATCTCATCGGAGATGGAAAATGTCCTGAACCAAGAAATAAGCGAAATGATGAATATTGTGTACGGGGTTGACGAGGAACCACAATTTGAAGAAGCGGAGGTCATTGAGTTTCCGAAAGGAAAAGATGAAAAGGGGCGTAGAGGAAACCCCAGTAAGGCTTCCGCCTTTACTATAAATATTCCTGACAAATTGCCAAAGAAGGTTTCAAGACGAGATGAGCACCGTGCTCAGGAATTGGTTTTTGAGGCCTTGCGTTCTGAAGTCGTTACAAAACTTCAACTGATCCAGGAAGCACTAAACATTAATCCCTATTGTGTCGATGCTTATGTTTTACTTGGTGACCTTGCCGAAAACCCCGAAGAAGCGGCAGAATTGTATTATCATGGCCTGCAGGTCGGCGAAAAACATCTCGGCAAGGAGTTTTTCTTGGAAAACGAAGGGGATTTCTGGGGGCTAATTGAAACAAGACCGTACATGCGGGCAAAGTTCAATTATGCCGAGACAATCTTTTTGTTAGGGAATATTGACGAGGCAATAGAGCATTATGAGGAACTGCTCATATTGAACACAATGGATAATCAGGGTGTCCGGACTTCCTTGTTTGTGGCTTACATCGAAAAAGAAGAATATGAAAAGGCCGAAGCTCTGTTAGAAAAATATAATGAGGAAACAACAGAAACCACCTACAATAAGCTTTTGCTAGAGCTGCTCACGAACGGCAACACAGTAAAGGCAAAAACGTTGGTGAAACAGGCAAAAAGCAGTAATAGGTTTGTGTTATATTACCTAACCGGCAAAAAGAAGCTGCCGAATGATGCGCCTGAATATTACGGTTTCGGGGATGAGAACGAAGCTATTGTGTATGCGTCGATGCATTTGCATTTGTGGGGGAAGGTTGACGGGCTGAAGGAATGGTTGTTAAAGCTAAGATAAGAAGTCTAAATTATAGGGATGGCAAAAATTCTAAGATTGAAGGAAACTTGGCTGTTCGATATTTTTTCCATTTACCAAATAGCTTGTATATTAAATGCTAAAAAAGGGGCTACCAAAAAGCCAAATTTTTTGGAAAGCCCCTTTATCTATTTTTCCGTTAGTAAATTAATTTGCACTACGTGAATCTTCGTAACTGCCCTTTGAGTGACAGGTTGCACACTTCGAATGGATGTCCTTATGGACAGTATCCCTGGAGTGACAGGACGTACAAGATGTATTTTTATCTTTTATCGCTTGCACCACTGCAGGATTCGTACTTTGGTGACAAGTATTGCAAGTGATCGGGTTGCCATTTGCATCTTGTCTGCCATCGCGGGCATGTTCGTGCGTTAGTGATTTTGCGTGGCATCCTGTACAATCCGGTTCATTATTTGCCTTATGAAGTTCCGGAATATCGTGATTGTTCAAAAGTCTGGTTGGTGTAGACTGATATCCTGTATAGCCTTTGACCTGTGATCCTGGCTGGTGGCAGAGGATACAGTCATTCATTTCACGATTCTCCGTTACCCTTAATGGCATTGTAGCATCAACATTGGTTGGTTGATATTTGATCGATGGTGTTGATCCGTGTGGAGCGTAAGCAAATGTCCCATCAGGGTCTTCATGGCACTGACTGCAGTTAGACGGGACGGATATATAATTGTGACAGTTATCACAACGATTGTTTGAATGTGTTCCATTAAAGTATAACTTTTTGATATGAACACTTTCTAAATCCCCATTGCTTCCCTCAATGCGATTGGCCTGGTGACAGGAAGTACAGTTGGAAATATTTGAATCCTTCATATCTGGGTAGGTATTGGTATAGAATTTCCACTCTTTATTAATAGATGTACCTGACAGGTCGGACGCTGCGATGGAAACAGTATGGTAAGCTTCATTTTCCAAGGCGTCAGAAGGAGTGTAGCTTACTAAACCGGAACCTGCATCATAGGTGAAACCAACAGGGTGTCCATCCAATTTAAATATGATGGAATCGCCATTAATTGTGCCGTTTGGCGATGTTATTGTTGCAGAAATCGCTGGTTTTAGATTCTTAACACCGTATTTAAAAGGAATGGCATTCGAAACCACTGGTTTGACAGAGACAGTAAATTTCCAGTTGCGGGTGATGCTGTTACCTAATTTGTCTTCTGTATATAAGGACAGGGTGTGTTGACCATTTCGAATCGTACCGGTGTACGTAATGTAAGCAGTTTTCCTGGATGTAACAACATAATCATCATCATAATCGGAATAACCTTCATATTTAAAATCAAAATCTACGGGTGTTCCGTCTAATGTTAAACTTCCGTTATCTTTGATATCCGTTAAATCTTTTAATTTTGTGAAATATTCAAGTTGCTGTAGTCAATCGTAGCGCCGTCTTTTAAGCCGCTAAAATATTCAAGGGCTGGCGCTGTGTTATCAACAACAAAACTCCAGGTTTTTGTACTTAAATTACCATTCATATCTTTTACTTCCAGAGCCGCAGTGTAACTGCCACTGGCAAAATTTCTGTTATATGTTACAGTACCAGTTTCGGAGTTAAAATTTAATGAAGCAGTACTCACATAACTATTATTTATTTTGAGCTTTACGGAACTCCAGTCCACTGCTGTGTTATCCTTAACCGTTGCAGATAATTGACCCAAGTTGGCCTGCTCACTTTTATCTGCAGGACTAAGATTGCTGAACTTTGGCGCTTCCTTTACAATAAATGACCAGGAATCATTAAGAGTGTTCCCAGCATTGTCATTGATGCTGACTTCTACCGTGTTGGTTCCATCCTTTAAATCGGATGCTTTATAGAAGATAGTCCCATCCTTGCGTTCGACTTTATAGGAAAATTGCGCATTTACCTGAGTGCCGTTTATTTTCATGCTCAAGCTTTGGTCGTCCAAATCATTTGCACTTTTTACATAGGTAGATATATCCGGATTTGAAACGGTTGTCGTACCATTACTGGAAGGCTTGTAATTCGAAAAGTTGTTACTTAAAGCGGAAACATAAAATGTGCTTAGCATCAATAAAGCAGCAATAAACACCACGCTGATACCAACCGATTTACGACTCATCTTAAAACTCCCCCATTTTGTGAGACATGTTTTGTCTCTCTTCTCTATTTACTCTTCTTTAAACCAAATGACATTTCCCACCCTATCCCCCCTTTCTTTTATTGATTAAAAAAGATCTACAATTAGTAGATCTAATTCACTAATTTTGTATAATACAATGTATTTAATAACAGAAAAACATACCGTAATGAGGAGTTCTCAATTTAAATATAAACCTGCAAAAATATCCACATTAAGTCTTTTGGCTTATGTGAGGAGATTTTTATGGGTATTTATACCCATAAAAAAGATGCTAATATTATTTTCTTTCCCAAACGCACAAAAACGAGAGGAAATTTCCCTCTCGTTTTTTACGGCTACTTCTTAGGTGCATGGGCGGCCTCGATAAATGAGTTATTGGTGCTATGGCATTTGGAACATGCCTGATCAATATCATTTTTATTATGGCCAACAATTGAATTGATGGCCTGACCTGCATCATCATAAATCGCATTGCCCTTTATACCGTAAATTTCAGTTGACCCATTATGGCATTTGGTACAGAACTCCCGTTCATTTACCGCATTCCATTTCGTCCCTGAAGTTCTATATTTATCAGTTACCGTTGGATTATTACCCAATACTTCCCGCAAATTATACAGATTGTTCGATCCATGTGTTTCATGGCATTCCGCACATGGGATTGGGCCATTTAATTGGCTGCCATCTCTTTGAGTGGTTGCATTCATCGGAATGCTAAAATTATGGCCAGAATTGGCGTCAAGATAAAAGGATTCGATATCTGAACTAACCTTATTTTGTTTTTTCTTTTCAAGATTATGACACCTTAAGCATAAGGAATAATCTCCGATGGTTTTGGTTGGAACTTCAAGGTCTGTTGATTTATTAATTTTTGTAGTTTCATTGCCTACTGCAGTGAAAGACTTGTTATATTTAAGTAATTCGTACATTCCTTTATCTGCAGGTATAGCTGCAAATTCGATAGTATTATCATGACAAGTTTCACAAGATGTATCCAAACTGTCCACCGTTAATGGGGTAGCTCCCATTTTCTCTTGATCTTCCGAATTATGTTTATAGACATAATGGTCCTTCAACAAATTCGGGTTTTCCTCTGACCATTCCGCATGAGGGTTATGACAGCTGGTGCATGATGTTGCATCCTTTAAATTGTCCTTTCCAGTTGATGAATACTCAACCGGATTATCATGATGGTATTGGCTTGTAATCCCATCAATCAGTGGTGCGTTGGTAGTCCCGTCGTGGCAAGCCATACAATAGTTTTGTGAATCTTTACCATTTAACTGTTCATTAAAATCAATAAGATAGGAGCCGCCTTCCCGGCCTGAAGTTAGTTTACTTTTTGTATCCAGTTTGTCAAACGGTGAATCAGTATGCGTGCTGTGACAGGATGCACACATATTCGTATTCAACATGTAATGTTCATGAGGATTTGACGATGTGTGTTTTTGCTCGTCAATATCATCCCAATCAGCATTTGTTTTGGTTGTAATTTTGAAAAACTTCGTAAATACCGGATTGTCCAAATCATCAGCAAGTTCGGGATCTAGGTACACCAGATAGGTCCTGTTAATTTTTAATTCACCAGCAGCAGGAGTAAAGGTGATATCGTAATAATATTTATTATTTTTTAAAACTGGCTCACCGATTTGAGTCGTTCCTTTAATAGTATCCGTGCCCAATATTACATTGATAGGGTTATAGCTTCCAGTGTCAATTTTGCTTTTAAGCTGATCCATTCTTTGGTCGTCAACAACAGTTATTTTGATTTTCGCATTAAGCGGAACGCTGGTTAAATCTTCGGACTTTTTTTCCGAATTGTCTGGGAAGATAATTTTTGTATCGCCGATGTATGGTCTAGTTAAAGCCAGGATAAAGGACGTTGTTGCACTAGCAATTTCACCTGTTACCTTATCGGTCATTTCCATTGAAACTGTGTGGGTACCTTCCGGCAATGTCTTTGTTGAAAAAGACCACTTTTTTGGCGAGCTTGTTTCATCAAAATTCCAATCGCCTGCATTGGCGGACGAATCGGAAATCTTCTTGCCATTTTCTAATAGGGTAAACATCAAGTTAGTTTGTGGTACATCAGCAGTATAGGTTCCTAAGATTAGAATATTTGTTGAATCAAAAACTTCAGATGGTGATGGTGTCGTTATGGAAATTGCAGGTTTTACAGTTACCGTTGGTATTTTTATTATAAAAGCGATAGATGCCGTTGCAGGATTGGATGTTGATGATGATGATAATTCTTCCAACTTAATAGTAATAGCATGATCTCCTTCTGATAAAGCGGATGTAGAAAAAGTCCATTTGTGACTTGTTTCATCAATCTGCCAATTGGAATCTGCAATTTCGACTCCATCCTCAGAAGCGGTAAATGACAATTCGGACTTTGGAAACTCAGAAGTATATGAGCCTGAAATAACAACATTTTTAGTAGAAAGTTCCTCATTCGGGACAGGGGACTCAATTGTTATGGCAGGATCACTGGCAGAGTATGCATCAATGGACGGAAACGACAGAATCGTAGTTCCTAAAAGCAGAACGATCAAGAAAATATAAATATAGGATTTATTATACAAGGGGAAGACTTTCACCAGATATCATCTCGCTTATTATGGATTTATGTATTTAATGTAGGTTGTAGAGTTATATATAGGGATTACACATCTATTATAGCAGTGAAGATAGGCGGAAATTGAGGCAGAAATAAAGCAATTTATTGACGATATTTTGTCAAAAAGTTTGACAATTTTGTGTCAGATATAGGATAATAAAATTAAAGCAAGGCAACAAAAATTGCTGCCCTGCTCTTTGTGAGAATTAAAATATACTATTTCAAAAGCTAACAAGTAGTGGCGCTATTTGTTGGCTTTTTTTATTCTCTAGTACCTGGTTGACCTGGTTTTAATGGAGCTTCACCGTCGTCATATTGAACTCCGGCATCATTAACAACAGCATGAGAACCATAAATTGTGCTTGTAGGTCCATCAATTGCTTCATTGGCAGGGTTGTTGATGAACTGACCGCCAGAACCGTGACAAGCATAACATACTGACATACCAGTGTAACGTTTTAATGCAGAAGATGGGTTAGGATCTACATAATAGTCTAACTTTCCTGCATGATCGCCTTCAAAGTAAGATTCATCGTTGGAATCTTTCATGATTGTAGCATCAGTACCGTGACCGTAGTGGCAGCGTACGCAAGTTAGGTTATCCTTGCCAGTTGTATGGCGGTGTGCTTGAGTATAAGTACCGGTTAAGTTAGTACGTACGGTAGACAAATAGTCAGTGTGACAAGATGCACAGTATTTGCTCATTTCTGTACCACTGTCATAAATATAATTTGTGTAACCACTATCAAATAGTGATCTAATATTAGTTGTAGTTTCAACATCAATACCTAAAGAGATTTGTGCCTTAGAAACAGCATCTACAGCTGTGGCAGCACCAAATGCAAATCCATCTCTCCAAACAATTGTAAGACCTGTAGCAGGAGCACCAGTTAAGACTGTATTAGCTGCCTCACGGCTGGAACCTCTTAACCATAGGGAGAAGTCTCTAACATAAGCTTTGCCAGTCCATCTGTAGGTTTGGATAACCTTTTGGCCTACCTGAACATTTGCACGAGAATACATGTAACCTTCTTTTGTTTTATCTGTAGAAAGGTCAGCAGCTGTTATAGTTTTCTTAGCAACAACGTATGGCTTAATGAATGATGCTAATGCAGCTGAATTGGCATCTAAATCGATGATTGTAAGATCCTTGAATAATTTACCGTTTAAAGAATCTTTTTGAGCATCAGTTGCACCATCAAGTGTTACACCCGTAGGTAATGCTTTGTACTCAACTCCGCCCCAGCCTAGTGGGTCCATGTTTAAGTTATTTTCCATTGTAGAACCTGCTCCGTGCGGTGCGTGGCAGCTTGCACAGTTAAATTCTCCACCCCATACTGCTTGTGATTTACCTCCACCAGGAGCAGCACTTACAGTAATTGAGCCGTCTGATTGGTGAAGTGAACCGTTGTGTGCGGAATCAGTACTAATGTTAAAAGTACCAGCAATTTCTTTTGTAGTTTCTGCAGATGATGTTGCAAATGCGTTATATGCACCAGTTGTACCATCATGACAAGCAGAACATGTGCTGTATACGCCATCTTTAAACAATAAAGCTTCACCTTGGGCAGCGGTGTGCGTTTGGTGACAGGCCGCGCAAGAGTTTGTGTTGTTTTGGTAGAAACCGTGCTTATTGCCGCCTTTGCTGGCAGCGCCAGGTAAACCGGTATGGTTGGCGTTCACAAGCCCTGAACCGTCAACGTCTACCATTTCAGGATCATCAGAAACGTTATACAATTTCTTATTAGTATCATTTACAGTTGTGACACCGTATTTTGTTTCAGTAGCTACTTCCTTGGCAGGATCTGTAACATCAACCAGGACAAATTTGTAAATAACACCAAGTTGGAAATTAACATTATCCGGTGTAACAGTAACTGTTACATACTCACCCGCAGCACCAGTTGGTTCTGGATGTGGAGCTACCGCTGTTTTAACAGGAGATGAATACAATGCATCAGTATAACCATCTTCATTTGAATAAACTTTTACAGTGAAATCTTTAGCTTTATCGCTAGTGTTAATAAATTTAAATGACCAGCCGCTGTTGTCGCCAGTCAAGCTGCCCCAATAGGCGCCTCTAGCAAATACAGAAGTGCTGAGTATTCCCACTAGAATAATCGTTAAGACTAGTGAGAAGCTGAATTTAAACTTACTCATTCCAGAAAACCTCCCTGTTTTCTCGCTCTTTTCTCTTTTTCTCTCTCTCTCTATTAATCTTAAAACCTGCTCTTTTCCTCTATTTAAGGCATCACCTCCTAAAATGCAATAAGTGTTTTAGTAATAAAAACCTACCCTGGCGTTTACGGTATCTGTAATTAATACTTCTCCTTTATCATCCACAAATAATCCGTTTGGAAGATAAAACTGGTTCTTATCGCTTCCAATACCGCCAAATTGGAAAATTTGCTTTCCATCCTTGTCAAAGCCATAAACATAATGGGTCATGTTATCGACCATTAACAGCGTACCGTTTGAAGCAACCCCAATTCCTCGTGGATTAACAAACTTGGAGCTGCCCTTATTGTCTGCTGAGCCATTGATAGTGCGCTTATATTTTCCAGTTTTATCATAGACAACCAGTCGTTGCTTTCCTGTATCGGAGACATAAATATTTTTGTCATCGTCAATGGTCACTGCATTCGGCGCATTGAGAAGGTCTTCTTTTCCCGTTACACTAGTGATCTCAAGCATTTTTTTGCCTTTTAAATCAAAAACTACAACTCTATTATTTGGAATATCAGTTACATAAAGCTGATTGTTATATATCCGTAAACCTCCTGGACCTTTTAATTGATCTGCTTTATCGGCCACTTCAAAGTATTTGATGAATTTCCCCTTTTCATTAAAGATGGATATATTGGCATTGTATAGGTCCGCCACATAGATGTTTCCATCCTTATCCCCGGCAATGCCGTAAGGAAATTCGAATTGTCCTTTATCAGTGCCTTCCTTGCCGAATTTAAAAACTGGCGTGCCAGACCTATCAAAAACCTGAACCTGTTTGTGATTTGTGTCAGTCACATAAACGAATTCTCCAACTTTTGTTACATCCATCGGTTTCTCAAGAGGATCATTCAAATCCCCTTGGATATAGTAACTCAATGTTGGTTGCCCGCCAGTCTTCAAATTATCTGCTACTTTTATTGCGTCATCCTGAAGATGGAAAAAGTAGATGACTGCAAACAGCACGATGCTAAGTGCCACTATGGATCCCATCCATATATAGGTGGTCTTCTTTTTCATGGCATTTCCATCTCCTTCACTATTTGTTTTTAGACTTTATTCGATCCAATGCTTTGATTGCTGGTTTAAAGGTAGGGTCGTAAGAAAGTGATTCTTTGTAGATATCCTCTGCCTCTTTTAGCTTTCCTTGGTCTTCGGCCACTAAGCCAGTCTCATAAATAACATCTGTATTGCCCGGTTTGAAACGATTTGCTTGTTCCAATGCCGCTGTTGCTTCTTTATACATTTTTAGCTTTCTATAGCTTCTAGCTTTTAGTAGAAGACTTTTATAGTCCTGCGGTGCCAGCTTTGCAGCCTTGGTGGCCATTTGAAGTGCATCGTCCGTTCTATTCTCTTGATCATATACAATCGCCAAGTTTAAATAGGCTGCATAAAAATTTTTATCCAAGTTCTTTGCAGTTTGATATTCCTTGATGGCGTTACTATTGTCACCTTTTAGGAAGTAGGTATATCCTAGCTGAACCCTTAAGCTCGGATCATTTGGTTTTTGCTCCACAAGTGTTTTATTATAGGCCAATTGTTTGGCAATTTCGTCATCCTTCTGGTTCCACAAGTATTTTTCACTAATGTAATAGCCTGCAGATAAACATATTGCCAAGGTTCCCACAAGGAGGATAAGGGATTGCCACCATTTAAAACGGTCACTTTTTACTTTAATTTCTTTTTGGGAGCTTCTCGTAGGTTCCTGGGCATTAGGCTGTATTTGCGCTTCCATATTCGCCCTCCTAATCTGGTTAATTACCATTATTCTTTATGACACGATTCACATTTTGGCCTGTTGTGACAGGTGTAGCACTGTTCAGTCGGCGCTGTAACCCCATTAATATTAATTGGGTGACGTTCCTTAAAGTTCTTGCCATCATGCATGGCCGGGTGACAGCTGCTGCATGCAACGGTCTTACTATCATTAAAGCCTGTTTTTTGGTAATCGTGGCAGGCAAGACATTTTTCCTTGCTATTTTTTGCAATTGCACCGTGTATATTGACAAATCCTTTTACGTGGGTTTCCGGTTTTGTCGTGTGACAATTCTGGCAAAAAGTATTTTCTTTTGCATAGTCTTGAGCGGATATTTGTTTTGATTTGTTCGCTCCATTACTTAAAAATTGCTGTGAAGCCGGAACCTCTTTTATGCCTTCTACTTCTGTTTCGGACATAAGTCCATGGCATTTATTGCAACTTTTAATATCCTCTTTTGCTAAAGTGCCATGATTTTTTGTTTTGAAATCAGCCTTCTTGTGCGATTTAGGCTCCATTCCTGCATTATGGCATGTCTCACATTTATTGGAGACATTGCGTAGCTCGTGGCACTCCATACAGGTTTCCATTTTGGGACTTGTAAATTTGACATCGCTCATCATCGACTTTCCAAGTGTGTCATCCCACTTTTCATAGTCCGATTTAAACGTCACATTTCGTTCTGCAATTTTCCCGTGTGCAACCCCGCTATGACACTGGGTACATTTAATATCTTTTGCCAAGTGCTTATCATGTGGAATAATCAGGTCGCCAGAAGATGTAACTTCTCGCGTTTCCATGTTATGACACTTTTCACAAGCAGAATTGGGTATGTTTTTTGGCATTTGAATTGGAGCAGTATAGGCATCAGCAGTTTTTTTATAAAGCTGTGCTAATCCGTTTGCTTTTGCCTTAGTGAGATTCTCTACTCCCTCCCCAATATGGCAGTTAACGCATTCCACTTCGCTGTGCGTGGAGGCCTTCCACGTATAGTACTCAGGTTTCATCTCATGACATGATGAGCAAAACTTCGAGCTAGATGTTGCTTCTAGCCCTGAAAATCCAAGAAAGAAAAACAGGGCTAGAAAAAACAGTGTCAGCGTCAAAAATTTAAATCCCTTGTAACGAAAACGGGGAGGGGCCGATCGTTCTTGCTTTTGCTCTTCATCCATATAGCGACCCTCCTGTCAATTTATTAGTTTTTTACATCCGACTTAAAGCCAGTTCTATGACAGTATTGACAATAAACATCTGTAGGTGCCTTGGCACTAGTTGAATCGGCAGCCGGTTTTTCACGATCGTGACAGACAAAACATTCTGCCTTTTGGTCTGCTGTTTTTGCTTGGCTGGCGTGAGCAGTCAGCCATTGATCGCTCTCACCGTGCCCTGCTGGCCGGTCTGCGTGGCAAGCAGCGCAAAACTTATTGGTACGGGCCTGGTCTTTTGCAAGAGTAACGTTAGGCGTGTATATTACTTTTTCATTGCCCATTTTGAGCAAGGAAATGATGTCTTCCTTCGGAATTTCTCTTATCCACTTGGAATCCTGGTGGCAGTTCATACATTGATCCAGCTTTAGAATGGCTGTCGTACCGTGGTTCTGATTCCAATCAACTGCTTTATGCGTTTTAGGAATGTTTAATTTTTTATGACAGGTTTCACAGGACATTGAGATTTTAACGTCTTTTTGCTGCTTACCGATTGCTTGTAAAATTAGCTCCTGCGTTTTTTCTTCATGTGCCTTTGCTAATTCTTCAGCCGTTCCGCTTCCGGGAGTTCCTTCTGCAGGTTTTGCTGTTGTTTCCTTCGCAGTTTCACTGACTGATTCTTTTTTAGTTTCATCAATCTTTTTCTCAACTTCCTCCGGATTCGGCGGAACAAGGTAAGAAACATCTTTCCAAGGCTTTTCGCCATTGTTCACTTTGTCATGACAATCGATACAGGTACCCATGTTCGGGCGCAAGTATTTCTTTTCCATGATTTTTTCAGCTGTTTCTTTCGTGAAATCGCCGCGAACCTCATCTGTGTTGATGCCGCGGGCTGCCATTTTGGCGTGAACCACACCGGCGTGGCAAGAGATACATGGAATGCCTTCATCAATATGCCCTTTGTGGTTAACCTTTAGGTCACCGGATGCAGTGACAAGGCGGTTCTTGGAGTGGCATTGCATACAGTTTTCGTTAGATACGACTTCTTCTTCAGTTTGGACAATTTGTTTTGGCACCCCTGTGACATGATAATAAACTTCCTTCAGGGATTTCACTTTGTGTGTAAGCATATTGATTGTCCCTGGTTTGATATGGCACTGGACGCAAGTGATATTATTGTGGGCACTTGCCGTGAATGTAGAATATTCCGGCGCCATTTCGTGACAGCTTGAACAAAAAGTCGGCGAGTTGGTTAAAGTAAGAGCGCCATAACTTCCCCCGCCGACAACAATCAACCCAATTAGTGAAATGAACATGACTTTCCAGCGTGTGACCGGATCCTTCCAATCTATGTTTCTAAGCTTTTGCCAAAGCTTGCGAAAAAGGCCAGCTTTTCTATCTTCTCTTGCATCGGGATTGGTTTCTTTTTTCTTTTTCCCCCAAAAGGCCATTTTCCTCACCCTTCCCATATTTAATTGGTTCTCTATTTATTTTCCTTTGCTACCTCTCTAAAGGTAGTATCTTACATTAAAAAGAAGAATCCAATGTACAATTTGTGAATATTTTTACATTCACAGAATTGCTACAATTCACTAGATAAACAACATACAAACGTTGTAATCTAGCGGTTTAGTTAACAATATACACAGAGTGATAAGATGTATTAGAACTAATTTTTATGCATATTATTTTTAAAATATACAAATAGCCATAGACTCTAAAAGGCAAACCAAAAGTTCTATGCATTTTTCATGGATTTGTCATAATTGAAGCGGATAATAGGACGTATGTCCGGGAATTTCCGCTGAGTTTCTTCCATTGTTGTCACCTGCATAGTGAAAATGGTAAGATTAAATAGGAAAATTAGAGATTTTTATTGGATTCACTTTTTCAAAAAATGCTTTTGAGTCTCAGATAAAAGGAGCGTTTCATCAAATATGGGGATTTTAAATAAAGTGTTTGACCTAAATAAACGTGAGCTGAAACGGCTGGACAAGCTGGCTGCAAAAATTGATGCGATTGCCTCGGAAACAGAACGTTTAACTGACGAGCAGCTACGTGAAAAGACGGAAGAGTTCAAGGCCCGCTACCAAAAGGGCGAAACGCTTGATGACCTATTGGTTGAGGCGTTTGCGGTTGTCCGTGAGGGTGCCCGCCGCGTGCTTGGCCTTTATCCATACCATGTTCAGCTGATGGGGGGTATTTCTCTCCATGAGGGTAATATTTCCGAAATGAAGACCGGTGAAGGTAAAACATTAACGGCGACAATGCCGGTTTACTTAAATGCTTTGTCCGGAAAAGGCGTGCATGTTATCACGGTCAACGAATATCTGGCAAGCCGCGACGCAACCGAAATGGGCCAGTTGTATGAATTTTTAGGACTGACCGTTGGATTGAACTTAAACAGCATGGATAAGGATGAAAAACAAGCTGCTTATGCCTGCGATATTACGTATGGTACGAACAACGAGTTCGGCTTCGATTACCTGCGTGATAACATGGTCCTATACAAAGAGCAAAAGGTTCAGCGCCCTCTTTATTTTGCCGTCATTGACGAGGTCGACTCGATCTTAATTGACGAGGCGCGGACACCGCTGATTATCTCAGGCTCTGCCCAGAAGTCGACGGTTCTTTATATGCAAGCGAATGCGTTTGTACGGACGTTGGCGAAGGACGTTGATTATACGTACGATGAAAAAACAAAAGCTGTTATGCTGACCGAAGAGGGTATCAGCAAATCAGAGAAAGCATTTGGCATTGAAAACTTGTTTGATATTTCTCATGTAACATTGAACCATCATATTAACCAAGCGCTAAAGGCGATTGTGACGATGCACCTAGATGTCGATTATGTCGTGCAGGATGGCGAAATTGTCATCGTTGACCAATTTACTGGCCGTCTGATGAAGGGCCGTCGTTACAGCGAGGGCTTGCACCAGGCGATTGAAGCCAAGGAAGGCGTCGAAATACAAAACGAAAGTATGACGATGGCGACCATTACGTTCCAGAACTACTTCCGGATGTATGAAAAATTATCCGGTATGACTGGTACGGCGAAAACGGAAGAAGAAGAATTCCGCAACATTTATAATATGAACGTTATCGTCATTCCGACAAACCGCCCGATTGCTCGTGATGACCGTGCAGATTTAATTTACGCATCAATGGAAGGCAAGTTCCGCGCCGTTGTTGAAGATATTGCCGAGCGCCATCAAAAGGGACAGCCTGTGCTTGTAGGTACAGTCGCAATTGAGACTTCTGAACTGATTTCCCGGCTGCTTTTGAAAAAGGGTGTACGCCACAATGTCTTGAACGCGAAAAACCATGCACGTGAAGCAGAAATCATCGCTGAAGCAGGATATGCTGGTGCGGTTACGATTGCGACGAACATGGCCGGACGCGGTACCGATATTAAACTCGGCGAAGGCGTTAAAGAGCTGGGCGGACTTGCAGTAATTGGTACCGAGCGTCACGAGAGCCGCCGTATTGATAACCAGCTGCGTGGTCGTTCCGGACGTCAAGGGGATCCTGGTATTACTCAGTTCTACTTGTCCATGGAAGATGAATTGATGCGCCGCTTCGGTTCTGACAATATGAAAGCAATGATGCAAAAGCTTGGCATGGATGATACCCAGCCAATTCAAAGTAAAATGGTATCCCGTGCTGTAGAAAGTGCACAGAAACGCGTGGAGGGCAACAACTTTGACGCCCGTAAGCAGCTATTGCAATATGATGATGTACTTCGCCAGCAGCGCGAAATTATTTATACGCAGCGTGACGAAGTGCTGGAATCTGAGAATTTACGTGAAATTGTTCAAAATATGATTTTACGGTCCATTCAGCGCCACGTCGAGGTCAATGCGCCTGGGCATATGGATGAAGAAGAATGGAATCTTAAAGGGATTATCGACTTTGCCCATGCAAACCTGCTTGGGGAAGGCGACGTGACGGTTGAGGACTTGCGCGGCAAGGATCAGGAAGAGATTGTTGAATTTATCTTTGCCAAGTGTAAGGAGCACTACGATGAAAAAGAACAGCTTCTGTCTCCTGAGCAAATGCGTGAGTTCGAAAAGGTTGTTACCTTGCGAGCAGTTGATTCAAAATGGATTGACCACATCGATGCGATGGACCAGCTACGCCAAGGGATTCACCTACGGGCTTACGGACAAACGGATCCTTTACGTGAGTACCAGCATGAAGGTCTTGCAATGTTCGAGGCAATGGTTGAATCCATTGAGGATGAAGCGGCCATGTACATCCTGAAGGCGGAAATTCGTAATAACCTTGAGCGCCAAGAGGTTGCCCAGGGCCATGCCGTAAACCCGAAGGAAGACGGCGAGGCTGTTAAGAAGAAGCCGAAGCTAAATAAGGAGAATGTTGGACGGAATGACCCATGCCCTTGCGGAAGCGGGAAGAAGTATAAGAATTGCCATGGGGCAGGGAAATAATATTCGCATTTGAGATGGAGTCGGCAATTAGGTTGCCGGCTCTTTTTTTAGTTTTGTTGCAGTCGAATTAGTCCTCACTACATAAATTAGGGCTTTTACGACAAAGTTTCGGAGGGTCACAATATCATTTTAGTCATTCACGACAAAAACACGTGTTCACACGACATTAATTAGTGTAATCTGGAGTAAATTACATTTTCCTCACTTCTCTCAAAAATCTTCTGATCTCACGACATTATTTTATGACAAAAAGAGCCAAAGCGGACCGCTCTGACTCAGTGTTTATGCCCCCGGTTTAACCGAGGCCATTCTAAATTTTAAAGTTTATTAGGATTAATTATCTTCGTTCCCCTGTGAATCTTCAGCTTTTTTACCTGCACCAGCATGCTTTTGGGCAGCTTGGGCTTGTTTTTCTTGAGCTCTTTTTACGGCTGCAGCTTGTTTTTCTTGAGCTCTTTTTACAGCTTCAGCTTGTTTTTCTTGAGCTCTTTTTACAGCTTCAACTTGCTTTTCTTGAGCTCTTTTTACAGCTTCAGCTTGCTTTTCTTGAGCTCTTTTTACAGCTTCAGCTTGTTTTTCGGCAGCTTTTGCTTGAGCTGCAGCTTGGTAGTCTGCACCTTTATTTGCAGATTCCGTTTGTTGCTGGTCTGCTGTTGAAGTATCCTCGCCTTGGCTGTTTTCTTCTGTTACAGCTGTAGCTTCTTCTGTAGTTTGAGTAGTTGCTTCAACTTCAACTGCTGTTTCTGTCTCTTGTTTCTTTTGCTTTTTTAGAGCTTTACCATGTTTTTTCACGGTTGTTGTTTGATCGTCGGAAACTTTTTCTTCGATTTGCTGCACTTGTTCAGCAAAATCTGCATCTTTTTCTTCAAGCTTCGCAAACTTTTTCTCAAGTTTTACAAAAGTCTTCTGAATGTTTTTCATATGTGCTTGCTGTGCAACTGGATTTTTTATATGTGAAAGAGATGCTAATAGTGCATCGATATTATTGGCCAGTTTGCCTTCAACTGTACCTTTAGCAGCAGCTTGAGTATCATCAGTTTTTTCTACATCAGCGGTTTTTGTGTGGTCCTCTTTTTCCACATCTGCAGTTTCTGTGTCAGTGTCTTCATCAGTGGCGGTAAGCTTTTGTGCTGCCTCCTCTTGTGTTGCGACAGCATCCTTTAACACCTGCTCCGCTTCGTCCGTTTTACCATCTGCAATTAACGCGTTTGCCTCAGCGATACGTTCAGCTGCAAATCCAGCCAAAAGCTTTGCTTGTTTATAATCGTCAAATGTAAAGGCAAGGCGGATTTTTTCAGTGATGGTTTTTACAAAATAAAAGAAATCTCCAGGAACCAATGATGGTGCTTCAGCTTTTTCTTTCACTTCAGTTTGGGCCTTGTCCTCTTGTTTTACTTCGTTATCGGCTGCCACAGTTTCGTCAGCATCAATATCAGTGTCTTCTACTGTTGCTTCATCTGATGGAGTTTCAGCTTCTTCGGAAGTTGTTGTTGTTTCCGCTGCATCTGTTTGTTCAGTAGTGGTCTCATCAGTTGCGTTTTCAGTAGTTGTTGCTGTTTGATCTGTAACCTGCTCTGTAGTCGTACCTGTAACTGCAGAATCCTCCGTTGTGTCATTACCAGTAGCAAAGGCCGCTCCTGCTCCTACTGAAAAAATAAGTGATGATGCCAATACACCGCTTGTAACCAGATTTGTCAGTTTCTTGTTTATCATGTCTTGTTTTGCCTCCTTGTGAAGTTCTACTAAACTTTACGTCGGGCTTTTTTCTTTTTTGTAGGTGTTTTTTTTAAAAATTGTTAAAAGGTTACATTTACCTACGTCATCACGAAAAAACGACTATCAAATAAATGATAGCCGTCTAAGAAAGTCCTATTAAACTGAAAATTTATTACCAGATTGTATATTTGTACTTCTTCCAACATGTTTGAAAAAATAAATAGGAGCAACCTTTAAAAATGCTTTGCCCATCCTGTTTATTCCTCTAAAAGACCTATATTTCATTCTTTTCCAATTTAAATAGATTTTAAGAAAAAAACACTATGATGATAGTGAAAATTAACTAGATGATCTGGGCAGATGAAATACAGACCCAATAAAAGAACCCTCCAGTAAGTGGAGGGCCATGTTTATCTCTTGTTATTCTTCATAAATTCGAGAACTTCTAGGTCAATCCAGCCCCTCTTTTGTTCCCGCATTTCAAAGTTTTCGGTATGAATAAAAGTGGTTAGCGCCTGATAGATTTCATCATCACTGGTGTCATCGCCCGGAAGGTACCCTAACCGTTTTAAATGTTGCGTTACCTCTGTTTTAACTTTCCCTTCAACTGATGCTATTTTTTCTGGCTTAGATGTCGAAAAATAGAGCCGTTGAAGTTGATAAATTCTGATTAGTTCCTTTATTGGATCAGGGTGGTCGTCCACGCGAAGGTCGATGTACCGGTCGTTATAGCCGCCGTAGCCTCCTTTTTCTTTCACAACGTAAAGGGCGGCAGACTGTTTGCCGCGGTTGTCACCGCCCGCTTCCTGCCCGGCATCTAAGGCTGCAAGAAGCCTTTCGGCCAGCGTCCCCTCCGCTTTTTGAAATATTTCAGACATCGCTTGGACCGTTTTTTCATCAACTAAAATGTTCCCCTGCGCAGAAAAGTGTGGTCCTGTGACGCCACCGGCCCAGTTATAGCAGGCGCTTCCGGTAAATGTCGCAGCGTCGCCATTTGCATCAATGAGTCCAACCTGCCGAATTTCTTTGTCAGGGTCATCGGCAAGGATGGCTTCAAGTGTTTCTTGTGCTGACTTTCCTTGCTCCATCAGTTCAAGAGCCCTTGGGCCGTAAGCCGTATTGGCATAGGATTGGGTTGCAACCGCTCCGACTCCCGCTTTGGCCCACGGAACTACCGCTCCTACGCCTAAAAATTTAGATTGAACGGCAATTCCCCATTCTTTTTCCACTGGGTCATAACCGACGATTGAAAATGTCATTTAATTTGCCTCTCCTTTTGAAGTAATCTGCCGATATAGAGCGGATATCCGCCGAGTACGCTGTTTTATCCGCTGAATCCCGGAAATTTATGCCATATTAGAAATGTTATCCGCCGAATTTTTTGGTTTATCCGCCGAACGGAGTTTTTTAGATCCATGTCCGAGCTTCCGCAGCCCTTGAATCACCAAGCCGCAACGGCCCCGTCTGTCCGGGGTTCAGTACCGCCCATCAAAACGCCGGTATCTGGGTCACGCCAGATGATCTGTCCACGACCAAACGAGCCTGTGTCAAGGGCAACCTCAATCTGATGACCTTTCCGAGCCAAAGCTTGAGCGATGTGGTTCGGGAAATGCGGCTCGACTTGAATTCTCTTACCCTCAATCCACTGCCACCTTGGAGCGTCAAGGGCAGCCTGAGGATTTAAACCAAAATCAATCGTATTCATGATGACCTGCATATGACCTTGTGGCTGCATGTAACCGCCCATGACACCGAACGGCCCAACTGGCTGATCTCCCTTTGTCAAGAAACCAGGGATGATCGTGTGGTACGTTTTGGAGCCCGGTCTTAGTGCATTGGCATGCGAAGGGTCCAATGAAAAATCGTGACCACGGTTCTGCAGGGACACTCCGGTACCTGGCACCACGATGCCGGAGCCGAAGCCCATATAGTTGCTTTGAATGTATGACACCATATTCCCTTCACCATCTGCAGTTGCTAAATAGACCGTTCCGCCGCGTGGCAATTCGTATGGCAACGGTTGGAGCGCTTCCCCACTGATTTCACTGCGTCTTTTCTCGCCGTACTCGTCGCATAGAACGTCGGCTACCTTCATTTTCATAAAAGAAGGATCGGTAATATAGGCCTTGCCGTCGGTATAGGCGAGCTTCATGGCCTCGATTTGCTTGTGATATGTATCGATGGTTTCCTTTTCGGTGAGCTCGAAGCCCTTGACGATGTTCAATGCAAGCAGCGCCACTAGCCCCTGTCCGTTCGGTGGAATCTCCCAAACATCGTAGCCACGGTAGTTCAGCTTAATCGGCTCAACCCACTCAGCCCAGTATGCTTCCAAGTCTTTTTTGGAAATGAACCCATTGTGGCGCTCAGAGAAGGCGGCTATTTGGTCGGCGATTTGGCCTCGATAAAAGCTTTCAGCATTTGTATCGGCGATGGAGCGGAGAGTCACGGCATGGTCCGGCGAACGCCAGATTTCTCCTGCCTTTGGAGCGCTCCCATTTGGGGCAAATGTGTCAAACCAAGGCTGGAACTCCTCACTGGTGAGTGAGTGTTTATAATGTTTGTAGGCATACGCCCAGTTTTTAGCAAGAACAGGTGTTAATGGATAGCCGTTTTCGGCATAGTCAATGGCCGGCTGGAGTACCTCTTTTAGCGGGAGGCTGCCAAATTTTTTAGAAAGTTCCGCCCATGCTGAAGGTGCGCCTGGAACTGTTACCGGGATAAGACCATGAGCCGGCATTTTTTCATAGCCCCGTCCCTTAACTGCATCAATAGTCAGCGATTTTGGGGACGGGCCGCTTGCGTTTAGACCGTGGAGTTTGCCCTTCGTCCAAACGAGCGCAAATGCGTCACTACCAATGCCGTTGGAAGTTGGTTCAAGAACCGTTAATGCCGCTGCGGTGGCAATCGCAGCATCGATGGCATTGCCCCCTCTTTTTAGGATATCAAGACCTGCTTGAGCAGCAAGCGGCTGAGAAGTGGCAACCATGCCGCGTCGTGCAAACACGGTCGTTCGGTGGGATGGATACGGATTGTATTGATAGTCAAAATTCATTTGTGAACCCCTCTTTCTTTTGTATATTACTTCCATTATAAAGAAGATTCTGAATTTAGGGTATCGTAATATTTTCATAGTACCAAAAAAAACGCTGCCAAGGGATAGGCGCCCTGGCAACGTTTTAATAGTTTATTAATGTGCTTCGATTAAACCGTAGCGGCCATCTTTACGCTTGTAAACAACGTTTGTACGGTTGGTATCGGAATTTGTGAACACGTAGAAGCTATGCCCCAGCAGGTTCATCTGCAGGATTGCTTCTTCGCTGTCCATTGGCTTAAGGTCGAAGCGTTTCGTACGAACTAATTCCAACTCCTCATCATCATGGACATCTGCAGCATTCAGAGTTGTGAATTGGAAATCAACGTTTCCTTTTTCACGGAACTTGCGGTTCACCTTTGTTTTGTGCTTTCTGATTTGACGTTCTAGCTTGTCAGTGATCAGGTCAATCCCTGCATACATATCTTGGTTTGTTTCTTCCGCACGCAGTACTAAATTTGGCAGTGGAATTGTTACCTCTACTTTGGAAGTTTTATCTGGATTGAATCTAAGATTCACGTTAACTTTTGCATCAGGTGCTTCTGTAAAATAACGCTCCAATTTTGAGATTTTCTTTTCTACATACTCTCTGATTGCTGGAGTTACCTCAATGTTTTCACCACGTACGTTATAGTTCATGTGTGGAGTCCTCCTTTATTTTAAGGCTATGTATTACATTTCTATTTTACCCTATGATTATCCTGCTGAATCAACATAAATTGTTTGTCGATTTATTGACAAAAACACCGGGAAAATAGTGACAATGTTTTGCACAGCCTTTGACTTGTGTGGAGAAGTTTACTATTATGAATGGTTGTACATCTTTATTTTAGTATTGATTGGGACAATTTGCCACTAATAAGCTTCGGGAATATAGGAAATTGATTTGAAACGATAGAGGATTGTCCCTAATTGTTCGCCTGAGATGACAGTGTCCACGTGCAGTGCCTGACACCATTACTCTTATCTAGCTAATGTTATGGACCAGACTGTGTCAGCGCCCGCTTGTTTGAGGAGTTTTGCTGCGTGTCTTAGGGTGGAGCCGGTGGTGTAGATGTCGTCGATGAGGATGACCTTTTTTCCATGCAGGTTGGTTTGAGAATCGATTTGAAAGACTTGGGGGAGATGGATTCTCTCCAACCTGGATTTTTTGGACTGCTTTTCGGTGTGGACCCGCGAAAGTATATCAGTTGGCATTTTTCCTGCTTCTGTCAAAATTGCTTCTGCCTGATTGAAGCCCCGCTCGTAAAGCCGTTCTTCGCTTAACGGGATCGGCACAAATAAATCGGCTTCCCAACCTTTCGTAACCTCCTTGAAGTAATCCGCAAACACTTTGGCTAGCACATAGTCCCCGCGAAATTTATATTTGGCCATAACCTCCTTCAAAAAATCATTATAAAGGAAAATTGAAGTATTCTTTTGAAGGAATCCTTGCCAGTCAGGATCCTCTTCCCAACGCGTACAATCATGGCATAATTCCCCGTCGCGAAATTGCTCGTCCAACAGTCGGAACGGTCTGCTGCACATCCGGCAGATATCTCCTTCTATTTTTTCAAACTTCTCATCACAATCCGCGCATACATGGTGCTCTTTTTCTTTTGAAAAAATAGCTCTCCATCCTATATCCGGATATATTATTTCCTGGCAGATAATACATCGATTTTGACTGAGAAAATTCATTTGTTTTATCCCTTTCTTCGAAAGATAGACCACCCTTTAGATGTCAATCAGTCCCCGCTTCACCCCCTCACGGTTCATCGTGACAATCTGCTTCCTGGCCTTCAGCATCTCGTCTGTTTTTCCAAAATGAAAAAAAGTCACCACTCCATCCGGGTAATCCTTGTTTCGTCCTGCTCTGCCAGCGATTTGCACAAGGGCACTTTCAGTAAAAATCAAATCCTCGGCACCCACAACGGCAACATCAATATTGGGAAAAGTAACGCCCCGCTCAAGGATGGTGGTAGTTAGCAGTAGTGGAACTTCTTTTGCCCGCATCTTTTGCACCTTTTCCTTCCGTTCAGGGTCTTCTGCGTGAACTGCTTCGATTCTAGAATCGAGCTTGCGAAGTAATGGAAGGGCTTTTTCCATCAAAGGGATATGGGGAAAGAAAACAAGTGCCTGTTTGCCGCTCTCGAGCCTGTCTTTTATCCATCGAAGGACATTGGCGGGAAGCCTGCCTTTTTGGAGCTGTTTTTGCCAGTTGCCGCACCATGCAAATTCAGGAATGGGAAGCGGATGCCGATGAAACCGGGCCGGAATGGTAGTAAATGAACGTTTGCCGGCACGGCATTCCCTTTGCCATTTTTCATTAGGGGTTGCTGTCAGGTAAATCATCGCGGAGGACGGCTTCCGGGCCTGAATCGCCGCATGCTGGAGCGATTCCTCGACAGTGTAAGGAAACGCGTCAACTTCATCCAAAATAACAGCATCAAAGGCTTGATAAAAGCGGAGCAGCTGGTGGGTTGTGGCGATGGTTAAAGGGGCGTAGAGATGGCGGTCCGTGCTGCCGCCGTATAGGGAAGCGACCCTAATCTCAGGAAAAGCTTCCTTAAGTCTCGGCGTCAGTTCAAGAACTACGTCTGTTCTCGGCGTGGCGATGCAGATTCTTTTATAGGCGGCAAGCGCAGTTTCAATTCCGGCAAACAACACCTCGGTTTTCCCGGCCCCGCAAACGGCCCATACTAGCCACTCCTTTTTTTGCCAGATAGCCTCAACTACCTTGTCAGAAGCCACCTGCTGCCCTTCTGAAAGTTTCCCATTCCAAGCCATAATTTTTTGCGGAAGGGTGATGTTCGGCGCCGGACCATTCCAGCCGATTAAAGGGGTGCATTCACTGATTCTACCCATCATGATACAGCGGCGGCAATAAAAGCAGTTTTCACCGCACCGAGAGCAATGGAAGATGGCGAACAACTGTTGATCCTTGTTTCCACATCTCATACACATGGGCTTTTTCCCGATATAGTCGATGCCTTTACGATATGTAATATAGCCATTCTCATAGTGAGATTGAATTTCGTCGAGTGGGTGCGGGATATCGTCAAGGAGGAGCTGCTTGCCAGCGAGAATCTGCTGGAGTTCGCGGCTATATGGAAAGTCTGGGTTTAACGGCGGCTGCAGGATTTCCGGGATTTGTGTGATTCGATAGGAATCTTCTGTGAAAAATCTTTGTGGGATGAGTTTTTCATCCTTTATTTGAAAACGCATGGGAGGCCACCTTCTTTTAACCCTTTATCAAAAAATTCGCATATTTTTGTTCGTTTTCTAAAGTAGCCATAATATTTTGAGGCTCCCATTCCAAAAGTGGGAAATAAAGACGACCCCTCTTCTCTCCTTCATAGGGTAATTTCAAAAGATGAAGCTTTTTTTGGGCTGTATGGACTGTTGGCAGATGAAGAAAGCTGCGGCACTCTGCATTGGTAATTGATGAATTTATTAGAAGAAAGTAGTCTCTGATGGAATCAATAAAGGCATCTTTTGAGGTGTAAAGGCAGATTGGGCAAATCCAGCTTCTACGGTCGTACACCATCGGGATATGAAGGCAATCGGGGCATCGGACTCCTGACCGGATGTCATTTCTCGTCAAACCATATTCTTTTAAAATATTGATTTTTTGCGGAGTGTGATGACTTAATAAGAAATTTGCAATTTTATAGATAGTCTCTTCATCCACTCTTGGCTGGTTATATGTATTTTCAAAGGTTTCAATTTTTTTAAATATATCCCTTGATTTGCATACCTTTTTAAATGCGTTTGGATCATTGGTGTTGCTTTTTAAGAAGGTCTTTGTGCTGCTGAAAAAAACAAGCTGGTCGATAGGCAGAAAATTCATTCCGTATTTCGCCAACAATCTTCCTAATAATATACGCAGCCTTTCAGCCTGAACACGAGGATCTTCAAAAATCTCTTCAGTACCATCCGGTTTAACCCGAATTAATTGGTTAAATTGATTGTCGAATATCAATGTTCCAGCTATATTTTTCGCTTCAATAATGAGAATGCCGTTTCTTGAGATGAGAAGTGTGTCAATTTGGAAATGAAATCCGTTGTATTCGAGTTGAAGGTCGTGGAAGATAACATATTTTTCTTGGGGGAGTTGTTTTACAAAATTTCTTAAGGCTAGTTCGCCTCGAAAGCCAGCTTTTCTTTTCGCGAGGTCTTTTTCGATTTCGGGTTGTTTAGGATGGCCGATTAAAATACGGTAAACCAGGACTTGGGTTAAGACCAGTCTCAGGGGGACGGGCAAGTCTCTCATTAACAATGGAATCATCGCTCCTTTATTAAAAAATACAACTACATTTTACAACTATTGTTTAAAGTTGTCGAATTTTAGCTAATGGCAGTTTGATAGATTTATAAAGTGTGTCCTCCTATGCTGGGGTATTCGCCGAAATAGATTAGTTTTTCGCTATTTATAAGGCAATATTCGCCAAACTATGTTAGCTTTTCGCCATGTATTAGGCAATATTCGCCAAACTATGTTGGTTTTAATCGATTCTTTTAAGTTATTCACTGGTTCTGTTGACTTATTCGCCAAACCCTTTGATTACCTTTTTTCTCAACACGCTGGCCCAGCCTCCGGCTTGCTTGCTATTTTTGGCCGGCCATTACGTTATTCGCCCGTTTTGAACAAATATTCGCCAAACTTAGAAGGTTATTCGCCGATAAGGTTAGTTATTCGCTGAAATTAGGTGACTATTCGCCAATTACTATAACTTATTCGCCAAACCTATTTACTACATACCAAAGTAACCCCCAGCAAATAAAAAAACCATTCCAGCAACCCGGAATGGCCAGTCAGTAACTTAAAAAACCTATTTCTTCATCCACCCCATGCCCATTGCACCTTCTCCAAGATGGGTTCCGATGACGGCACCGAAGTAGCCGATGGTAAAGTTGACGTTTGGATAGAGAGCCTCAAGCTCCTTCTTCCACTCTAGTGCTTCCTCCTCGCGATTGGCATGGATCACCACTGCTTGGTAGCGGCCGCCGCCCATTGCATCCTCTCCAAGTAAATCTGCAATTCGTTTCATCGCTTTTTTGCGGGTGCGGATTTTTTCAAAAGGGACGATTGCCTTGTCCACAAAATGTAATAAAGGCTTAACCTGCAATAGGCTGCCGATTAATGCGGCTGCTCCTGATAACCGTCCGCCACGCTGAAGGTGCGACAGGTCGTCAACCATGAAATAAGCGTGAGCTGTGCTCTTCAGTTCTTCCAAGCGCGCTATAATCCGCTGGGGGTCCATTCCCCTTGACGCCCATTCCGCCGCCTCTAATGCATAAAACCCTTGAACCATGCAGCTAATTTCCGAGTCGAAAGAGTACACTTTGATGCCCTCGACCATTGTTCCAGCTGTTACCGAGCCTTGGTAGGTGCCGCTGATGCCGCTCGATAAATGGATACTGATAACCGCATCGCAACCCTCCGCCGCCAACCGTTCGAACAACTCCACAAACTGGCCTATCGGCGGCTGAGATGTAGTTGGCAAGTCCTTTATCTTTACCTCCTCGTAAAACTGTTGCCAGTGAATGTCGACTTCTTCCCAGTAGACTTCATTGCCGAAAATGACATTCAACGGGATCATATGTATATTCCATTTATCTAGTAATTCCGTGGGAATGTATGCGGTACTGTCTGTGACAATTGCCGTTTTCATATGTATATTTACCATCCTTATTTTTTTACAATAATACTGTTCATTATTTTATCAAAAAAGCTTTCTCCAAAAAAGAAAAAGAACACGCATTGTGCGTGCTCCCCAATCATAACATATAATTAGTTTTTCAGAAAAATAACTACCTTACTTCCACCCAGCCATTCTTAATCGCCACAACAACAGCCTGAGTACGGTCATTAACATTCATTTTTTGCAAGATATTTGATACATGGTTCTTAACGGTCTTTTCACTGATGTAAAGCGCTTCGCCGATACCGCGGTTGCTTTTTCCATCAGCAAGCATTTGCAGTACCTCACACTCACGGCGTGTCAATAAATGAAGCGGGCGGCGGATTTCAATAGTCTGCACGTAAGAACCTCCGCGCGTCACACCTGCTGCTAGTTTACGATATTCGTTGACTAAATTATGAGTCACCTTTGGATGAAGGTAGGAACCTCCGTCTGCCACGACACGGACCGCTTCAATCAACGCATCGGCATCCATCTCTTTTAACAGATAGCCGCAGGCTCCTGTCTGCAGTGCATGAGTGACATAATTCTCATCATCATGAATGGAAAGGATGATAATCTTAGTATCCGGATATTTAGCGACTAGCTCGCGAGTTGCCTCTACACCATTCATTTGTGGCATATTGATGTCCATGATGACAACATCAGGACGGTGTTCTTCAACAAGCGTTAATGCCTCGCTGCCGTCATCGCCTTCTGCCACGACCTGGAACGATTTCTCAAATTCTAGAATTCTCTTAACACCTTCTCTAAAAAGCTGGTGATCGTCAATAATAATAATTTTTGTAGTCATTTGTAACGCCTCCTAGTTTTTCAAATTCCCCATCAGAGAATGTTACTTTCTTCATTATCTGAGCTCAATTCATTAACGGCACTTGGATGGAAACAGCGGTGCCTTTGCCGATTTTCGAATCAACCGTCAAATCGCCTTCAAGCAGGTCGACCCTCTCTCTCATGCCCATCATGCCGAAGGAACCCGGCTTCTTTTGGTTTGTATCGAAACCAACGCCGTTGTCCTTGATTAACACTTTCACATCGGTGTCCGTCATTTCCAATTGAACTTTTATGGAGCAGGCATTGGCATGCTTGAGCGCGTTTTGCACCGATTCCTGTATAAGCCGGAAGAGGGCAACCTCATATTTCGTCGGAAGTCTCTTCTCATTTCCTATTTTCACAAATTCAATTTTTGAATGATTATGATATTCTTCAATGGTCTGTAAATACTTTCTGAGGGTCGGTACGAGTCCCAAATCATCCAATGCCATTGGACGCAGGTCGTAAATAATCCGGCGGACCTCATAAAGTGCTGAGCGGACCATTTTCTTAAAGCTCTGAATCTCTGCGAATGCATCATCAGGACCCTTCTCACGAAAAACACGATCCACAATATCAGAACGCATGATGACATTTGCCAGCATTTGCGCCGGCCCGTCGTGAATTTCTCTCGAGAGACGTTTCCGCTCTTCCTCTTGGGCTTCAATTATTTTCAAGCCCAAATCCTGCTTAGCCTTGGCATTTTCAAACGCTTCACCAAACTGTTTCAAGTCGCTCTGCAGGTAATTCATGACCACGCAGATTTGCGAAATCAGCTGCTCGGCACGTTCAATCGTATCATTAATACCAACAAGCCTGTGCTCGAGTTCTTCCCTTTTTTCAAGAAGCTGCTTGCGGTATTGCCAATTGATGGAGAGATCCATTTGCAGCTGATGCGCTTTTTCGTAGGCGTCACGGACCTCCTCCTCCGAGAAGGTTTTCATATTCATGCTTACTTCTGAAAGTCTGTGCCTCGCGGCAGTAACCTGCGCCTCCAGCTGATTTCCTTCATCGATCAGCTTAACCATGACTTCCTTAATATTGTCCAGCTCACTTGTAATGCTGTCATAGTCTGTACGGCATTGCTCACTAATGCGGAAGATGTCACTTTTGCTGCAGGTGACGGTTTCAATCATCGCTTCACGAATGTCATCAATCGATTTCAAATCTATTTGCTTTAAATTCATTTCAGATTCCTCCGGGGCTTTTTTTCCCTTAGGCCTTTAACATACTTTACCATTTTTTGAAATACTTTGCTAAGCTATAATTATTGCTTAAGTGACTTTTGTATAAAAGTAGTATAATTACTATATCAGACTACTACCTTTAGCCTATTAGAAGGTACTATAAAGCTGTATTTATTATATCATTCGAACTTTACACCCATATTATAGGTATATTACATTAATTTTTTTAAAAAATATTATATTACATTAGTGTGACATTTTTGCTAAAGAAAGGAGTTTAACATGCTGCCTCGTTACTTAACTGTAAAAGAGTATGGAGAACATGAAATAAATATCCAAAAATCCCGTTTTATTGCCCAACTGAAAAGAGTGGAATCCGAACAAGATGCCCAAGAGTTCATTCAAGCTATTAAGAAAAAGCATTGGAACGCCACCCATAACTGCTCAGCCTACCTAATTGGCGAGCATGACCAAATCCAAAAAGCAAACGATGACGGCGAGCCAAGCGGCACAGCCGGCGTCCCGATCCTTGAAGTTTTGAAAAAAAGACAGTTAAAAGACACTGTTGTCGTGGTCACCCGCTATTTTGGCGGGATCAAGCTCGGTGCAGGCGGGCTAATCCGTGCATACGGAAAAGCTACTTCTGAAGGTCTTGATGCGATCGGCGTTGTCGAAAGACGGCTTGTTCAAATTATACAAGTGAAAATCAATTACACATGGCTTGGGAAAATTGAAAGGGAACTGCGTGCTTCCGAGTACAAAATTAAAGATATTCTCTATTTAGATAACGTCCAAATTGATGTCTATGTTGAGGAAGATAAGAGTAAAATCTTTATGGACTGGATGGTCGAGCAGACCAATGGACAATGTACGCTGGGCAAGGGTGAAACGGTTTATTTGGAAGAAGATTTTGTTAGGTAATTCGAATTATTCTTTAATTGAATTATATTAGGATATAAGACGGGAGACAATTGGGAAAAAATATTAAGTTTGAACTATTTTAAGTAAAATGTGGCGAAAATCTGAAAAAGGGCTTCGAAATTCGAGGCCCCATTTATTTTTTAGCTGTGCTTGTCTTTAAGGTTTGTAAGATGTTTAGGATTGGACGGTAGTCTCTGCCAACCAAGCCGATTTTTTCGGCGATGATTTCAATAAACAAGATGATTAATGCAATTAAGACTAAAGCGCCTCCTATACGGGCCTGGGAATAAATGACTGCTACCAAGCCAAAGAAAGCGGACATAGCGTATATAAGCAATACCGTCTGCCGGTGGGAAAATCCAATGCGCAGCATGCAGTGGTGCAGGTGCTGCTTGTCTGGTGCACCCAATGGCTTTTTATGAATGATTCTTCTTAGGATGGCAAAAAAGGTGTCTGAAATTGGTACTGCAAGGATGATAACTGGAATTACAAATGAAATGAATGTTACATTTTTAAAGCCCATTAGAGAAAGAACTGAGATCATAAACCCTAAAAAAAGTGCACCCGTATCACCCATAAAAATACTTGCGGGATGAAAGTTATAAATCAAGAACCCAAGGGTACTTGCGAGAACAATTAACCCGATTGTAGCAACGATAAAATATCCTTGGATGATTGCCATTCCTGAAATTGAAATTAATGCTATTGACGATACTCCAGCAGCAAGACCGTCCAACCCATCGATTAAATTAATCGCATTTGTTATACCGACAATCCAAATAATTGTAAAAGGAATACTTAATAGGCCAAATTGGAGCTGTGCACCAAAAGGCAAATTGATAAAGGCTACCTGCAAGTTCCCCCAAAAAACAACCACACAAGCCGCAGCAAGCTGACCAATAAGTTTATATTTTGCGGGTAATTCTAACATGTCGTCCAAAAAGCCTGTAACGGTTATTATCAAACAACCGATTAATATTGGTAACAAAGATGGGTTCTCTGGACGCATGAGGAAAATGCCCAACATAAAACTGATAATAATCGCTAATCCTCCAAGCCTAGGCATAATCGATTGATGAACCTTTCGCTGATTAGGCCTATCGGTTGCTCCAATAAAAAAGGCGAATTTTTTTACTAGTGGTGTAATAATAACTGAAACGATAAAACATAATATCAAGGTGAAAAGAAACATAGTAAAAATCCTCCTTAACAATAAGTTTGTCCATTAAAGAGGAATCAAAACACTAAAGAAATTGTAAAACACGGAAATCCGAAAACATTTTTTTAAAGCAAAAATTATAATTATGAATAAAAAAAGTGGGCAAACTCTTAAGGTGTATGCCCACTTTATCATTATTTATTTCGTATATTCACTTGTCTAAACCCTCGAATTAGGTTTAACAAAGGCTTGTAGTCTTCTCGTACAAGACCGATTTTCTCAACAAATAACTCGATGATAATCAAGATTGTGAGAAGAATAATAACTGATCCACGTATCGTTGCTTGTGTAAAGATAAATCCCGCTAGTCCAAAAACAGCACTCATTGCATAAATCATTAAAACCGTTTGCCGATGTGAATAACCTGCTCTTAACAAACAATGATGCAGATGTGATTTATCCGGTGCAGATAATGGCTGTTTATTCACCAGTCTGCGGATAATAGCAAAGAAAGTATCAGAAACCGGAACACCTAATATAATAACCGGAATAACGAGGGACATTACCGTAACACTTTTTAGACCTAATAATGAAAGAACGCTTATTAAGAATCCTAAAAACAATGCACCGGTATCACCCATAAAAATCTTGGCAGGATGGAAATTATACAAAAGGAAACCCATTGTCGAAACAGCAGCTATTAAGGCAACAATTGTTACATATGGGTTCCCTGTGATATAAGCTATTCCCGCAATGGAGAATAAAGCTATTGTGGAAACCCCGCCTGCCAAGCCATCTAATCCATCGATTAAATTAATCGCATTAGTAATACCAATAATCCAAACCATTGTAAATGGAATACTGAAGATTCCAAAGTCCAACTGTCCGCCGCCGAATGGCATGTTAATGAATTCAACTTTTATGTCACCATAAATTATAATTACTAAAGAAGCAAGTATTTGCCCTAGCAGCTTTACTTTTGGTGAAATTTCTTTCACGTCATCAATTGCACCCGTAAGGATAATGATTAAACTTCCGAGTATAAGTGCCAAGTGAACATTGCCATTAGGAATAAAGAGATTTAAATCAATGTTTCCAATTGGGTGAATCATTAAAATTCCCAAAATAAAACTTATATAAATAGCCAACCCGCCTAAACGAGGCATAATTTTCTGATGAACTTTTCTTGCATTAGGCTTATCTGTTGCGCCAATATTAAACGCTAATTTTTTTACTAATGGTGTGAGGAAGATCGAAGCGCAAAAACATACAAACAAAGTTACATACAACATAAAGACCCTCCGAGCTTTTTTCATAACCTGTTTTAAAATAAGTAGTTAATTGATATGAAATAAAATGCATAAAAAAGCCAAATTTCGATAAAATACTCCTAATGGATTATAGCACATACTTATATTCAATGAAACTACTAATTTTACCAAGTCGAAAAGTTTAGTAGAAAAAAGAAAATCTATGTATTGATTTAATACCATAATTTACAGACGAAATTATTGTGAAGAAGGTTACATTTCATTTTAGATAATAACAAATTTTTTATGACAAAAAAAGAGACACATTAAGTCAACTGTATGACTTTTTAATGTATCCCTTGTAATAAGTTATCAGTTTAACCTCTAAATTCCTTTAAGTATGCTGATAAGGCATTCTGCCAGTTTGGGAGAGGCGTTAAACCTTGCTCCTCAATTTTTTTCTTACTTAATACAGAATACTTGGGCCTTGCTGCTGGCCGAGGAAATTGCTCAGTTGTTAATGGATGAACAGATACAACCATTTCAGCTTGCTTAAAAATTTCAACAGCAAATTCATACCAAGAACAAACCCCATTGTTAGTTGCATGGTAAATTCCGTACTTTTCCGTTTCCATTAGTTCCACCATGAACTTAGCAAGGTCAACGGTATAGGTAGGAGAACCAACTTGATCGTGGACCACACCTACTTCATCACGCTCTTTGCCTAAACGAATCATCGTTTTAACGAAATTGTTGCCATGAATACCAAATACCCATGCTGTTCGAACTATAAAGAATTCCTTTAGAATTTCTTGAACAAACACTTCACCAGCTAATTTTGTACGCCCATATGTCCCTAACGGTTTTGTAGGATGGTAAACCTCATATGGCTCCGAGGCTGTTCCATCAAATACATAATCCGTACTAATATACATCATTTTCGCACCGGCCTGTTTAGCTGCCTGAGCTAGATATTTAGCTCCCAAGCCATTAACCTTATATGCAGTGTCTTCATCCTCTTCTGCGGCATCCACATTTGTATAAGCAGCACAATGGAGAATCACATCAGGGTTTACTGCCTGAATGAATGCTTGTACAGCTGCTTCGTCGCTTATATCTAACGTTTGGCGGTCAGCTCCAATAGCTTGGTGATTATTTCTTTCCAATTCCAAAAGAACGTCTTGCCCTAATTGACCAGCAGCACCAGTTACGACAACCTTCATTATTCTACTCCCAGTCTATCGCCATATTGGGATTTAAAATATTCCTGATATTCGCCGGAAATGATATTTCCCCACCATTCCTTATTATTCAAATACCAATTAATAGTTTGTTCAATGCCAGTATCAAAATTGTAATTAGGGGACCAGCCAAGTTCAGTACGCAGTTTCGTCGCGTCAATCGCATAGCGGCGGTCGTGGCCTAGACGGTCTTTTACAAATTTGATTAATGATTCAGGCTTTCCTAAATGCTTAAGGATTGTCTTTACAATATCAATGTTTGTACGTTCGTTATTACCGCCAACATTGTACACCTCGCCAATTCTTCCATAGTGAAGGACAAGATCGATTGCTTGGCAATGGTCTTCAACATGCAGCCAGTCACGAATATTCAAGCCATCTCCATAAACCGGAAGCTCTTTATCATTTAATGCATTAATAATCATTAATGGTATAAGCTTCTCCGGGAAATGAAACGGTCCATAGTTATTTGAGCAGCGTGTAATATTCACCGGTAGTCCGAAGGTTTCATGATAGGCACGAACTAACAGGTCTGCACCTGCCTTACTTGAACTATATGGACTATTTGGAGCAAGCGGGGTTTCCTCCGTAAAATACCCTGTTTTGCCTAAAGTACCGTACACCTCATCAGTAGAAACTTGCAGGTATTTCTTTACACCAAATGTCTTTGCAGCATCAAGTAATGCTAATGTTCCCTGGATATTTGTTTGCACAAAGATGCCAGGATCGGTAATGCTCCGGTCCACGTGTGATTCAGCCGCAAAGTTCAATACATAATCGAACTTCTCTTCCTGAAAAAGACCTTGAATAAAATCGCGATCTGCTATATCACCGCGAACAAATTTGTAATTTGGTTTATTCTCGATGTCCTTTAGATTTTCCAGATTCCCTGCATAGGTTAACAAATCCAAGTTTACAATATTGTATTCAGGATATTTATTTACCATATAGCGGACAAAATTGCTGCCAATAAAGCCAGCTCCGCCAGTTACTAATAACTTCATTTTTCTGCCTCCTATTTTTCAAACACAAAGTTGAGGTGGGTTGCATCCTTTAATCTTGGGTGCTTATTATCTTTTTCTGAAAGAACGGGATTGGTGGTTGGCCAATCAATCCCTAGATCAGGGTCATTCCAGAGAATGCCGCCGTCATGTTCCGGTGAATAATATTCATCCACTTTATAAGCTACAGTGGTGTCAGGCACCAATGTGCAGAAACCATGTGCGAAGCCTTTTGGAACTAAAAGCTGGCGTTTATTATGCTCACTCAAAATGACGCCAACCCATTGGCCATATGTAGGAGAGCCTTCTCGAATGTCTACCGCAACATCATAAATGGCTCCTGTGACACAACGAACAACCTTTGTCTGCGCTTTAGGATTTAATTGAAAATGCAAACCTCGTAAAGTCCCAACTGGTGCGGATAGAGATTGATTGTCTTGAATAAAATCAAAGTTCAAGCCTAATTGTTCAAAAATAGTCTTATTATAGCTTTCCATAAAATAGCCTCGGTGGTCACCAAATACCTTTGGTTCTAAAACTTTCACACCGGAAAGCTTGGTTTCAATTACGTTCATACTTAATACCTCATTTCAATCCTTGGTTTGCAACTTTTACTAAATATTGGCCATATTGATTTTTCATTAATGGCTCGGCAAGCTCCAATAACTTATCTTTTGTAATATAACCCATTCTATATGCAATTTCTTCTAAGCAAGCAATTTTTAATGACTGACGCTTTTCCACCGTTTCGATAAATTGAGATGCTTCTAATAATGAGGCATGTGTGCCGGTATCTAGCCATGCGTAGCCGCGGCCAAGTAATTCAACGTTAAGTTCTCCCATATCAAGGTAAGCCTTGTTAATATCTGTAATTTCCAGCTCGCCACGAGCTGAAGGCTTGATGTTCTTAGCAATTTCTACGACCCGGTTATCGTAAAAATAAAGGCCGGTTACAGCATAGTTCGACTTCGGTTCTGCAGGCTTTTCTTCGATTGAAACAGCTTTCCCATCTTCATCAAATTCAACAACACCGAAACGCTCAGGGTCATTGACGTAATAGCCAAATACGGATGCTCCGGTTTCCCTAGAAGCAGCTCTTCTTAATAATTGGGTCAAGCCATGGCCGTAGAAGATATTATCACCAAGTACTAAAGCAACATTATCGTCACCAATAAATTCCTCACCGATTAAAAATGCTTGGGCCAGCCCGCCTGGATGAGGCTGAATTTTATATGAAAAACTCATTCCTAGATCGGAACCGTCCCCTAAGATTTGTTCAAACCTTGCCGTATCTTCTGGCGTAGAAATGATTAAAATATCCTTTATTCCAGCTAACATTAATACTGAAAGTGGGTAATAAATCATTGGTTTATCGTATACAGGTAACAATTGTTTTGAAACAACTTTGGTCAACGGGTAAAGCCTTGTGCCACTGCCACCCGCTAAAATAATGCCTTTCATTTTTCAGACAACTCCTTTTCAAAAAATCATTCTAGGCAATGTTTTGTTATAGGTTAATAAATCCATGAGAATCTATTTTAATATATCAAGAATTACTTCTGTTCTCTTATCCCACGTATTATTTACTAAAAATTCACGTCTACTCTCTTCATTATACTTTAATGCATTATTGTCAATTAAATTTCCTAGAACCTCTATATACTCGGAATAGTTTCGGTAGAAGAAAACATAATCCCTGAATCTTTCTATTTCCTCATAATTTACAGTAATAATATTTTTATTAAAGTTAACGTATTCATAAAGTTTTACTGGGTCAACAGACAGAATAAGTTCATTTATTTTAAAAGGCATGATTAAACAATCATAGTCTTTTATCGCATTATAAATTTCGCTATGTTTTAATGGGCCATGGAAGATAATCCTTTTGTTTTGAGGAATTTCACATTCAATAGGGCCATAAAAATGGTATTCAATGTTCTCAAACTCATTAAGGCTGTTTAAAATAATATCAAAGTTTACCCAATTTGATATTGTACCTACATAAGCAAGTCTGTATATTTTTTCATTCTCAGGCCTGTCTATAATAGGTTTAATAATTTCTCCGTTGTACCCATTTCTAACTAAACAAGTTTTTTCTCTCGCACAGCCTCTGTTTATTATTTGATTTTGTAAATGTGCACTAGATACAAACACAATATCGGAGTCCTCAAATAAGCGCTTTTCCGATTGATCAAGTGCCATCTTAGCCTTTAGAGTGTTGGAAAAACCTAATACATCATCCATGCAATCATAAACGACTTTATATTTAGATAGCTTTTTTCTTGGCAGGTAGTCATGCAACGACGGATGTGTAATCCAGATAATTTCCGGTTTAATTAATTCTAAAATGATTCCAAAAATAAATTTCTGCAGAAATAAATTTAAATTTTTTATAATACTAAATTTCTTAAATGGCAGCGTTATTATCGGTGTGGTCTTAATTGACGTTGGATTAGCTGTCATCACTTTTCTATTTCTTGATAACGCATAAAAAACGGAAACATCAAATACCTTATGGAGCTTTTCTGCTAAGAAATGGGGTCTTTGCTTAATCCAGCCCCAATCCACATGCATTAAATATAACATCCTTTTTTTCATAATATACTCCTTTGTTGATTATCCAATTGCTTATCTATAGTGTAATAAAATAATGAAAAAATAAATCCTTACCGTTATTAATCACAAACAAAACAAGTATATTATATTGACTTGATTGAATCAATGAATAATGATTAATGAGCCTTTTTGTCTACCATTTTAATAAGACCTGATTAATTTCCGTAAAATAATCTCCACCTAAAGATGGAGATTAAAAGTTTCTTTTAATTTGGTAACTTATGCGCAAATCATCAAATAGTCTATTTTACAATTAAGTAAACCCCAAACAATATCACACCCGTACCAACCCATCTAGTCAACGGAATAAATTCTTTAAAAATCATTAGACCTACAAACAGAGAAAACACATAGGCAAGACTTTGCAATGGATATAGAAAACTTAAGGGAAACTTTGATAATAAATACATCCAAATGACAGTTGCAATAATGTACAAAACAAATCCTAGAAATATTAATGGGGAAAATACAAATTGGAACAATTTTTGAATAATATTTCCGTGCAATTCTATATTCTCCATGCCTAATTTCCAAACTGTTTGTCCAGAAACCAAACAAATAATATTTATAATAATTAATAAATATTTCATAAACGATTCCTTTCAGTTTCTGAACTTTTAATTTCTTCAAGTTCTTTTTTTAGTATGCCTACTTCTTGAGCCACTTGGCCTATCTTATTAGAAATTCTCGAAATTGTAAGCGTAAGAGAAAAAATTAATGAAAATTGGAAAATAAATGACAGCAAAAATATAGCATTTACAGGCTCCTTAATGCTAAGAATATTAGCTATAAAAACCCCTATCTTGGAGAATGAGGCTAACAAAATATTTACTATACAGAAAAAAAGCCAAAGCAATGAGTACCTTAATTCCAAGTTATACTTTCTAATCATATTAATGATGATAAATAAAGTTAAAATTGATACTAATAATAAAATGACTTGTAATTTAACTGTAACCATGAATTTCCCCTCTATTTATTAATAAACCATTACAGAAATAAATTCGTATTTTTAGGTCAATCCTATTTTCCTTAGGTTATCAATAATAATAGCTAAAGATACTTTAATCATATAATATACTGATTTAATAGCATTAATACTTGATTCACCACCCATTCTTTCGTTCATTATCACTGGAACTTCTTGAATGTTATATTCATTTCTCAAAAGATAAACAATCGATTCGGGTTCAGGGTAATCGATTGGATAACGTTGGCTAAAAAGTTCGATTACCTTTTTATTGGCTGCCCTAAATCCGGACGTTGGATCTGTAATTTTTTTCTTGTGTAGAAGGTTAATCAAAAAAGTAAAATATTGAATTCCTACTCTTCTTACTCGTGTAGATTGAAAACCTTCCTTGTTTAAATATCTAGATCCGATTACTAAATCAGCATCCCCATCCATAATCGGCTGAATTAATTGTTTAATGTAAGAAGGATTATGTTGACCATCTCCATCTACTTGAATGGCAATATCATACCCATTGTTCAGTGCATATTTATACCCAGTTTGTACTGCACCACCAATTCCTAGATTTGCCGGCAAATCAATTACATTTAGTCCTAACTCCCTACAAACTAAAGATGTCTTATCTTTTGAACAATCATTTATGACCAAAATGTCAACGTAATCAATATTTTTAAAATGTTCAACAACATGTCTTATTCCCTGTTCTTCGTTATATGCTGGAACAATTGCTAAAATCTTCACAAAAGACCCCCCAAATACTTTTTTGCTTCCTATTTGAATGGCAACAACAATAAATTTTCCTGAATATTATTAACCTCAAAAGAAAAAAATCGACAAATTTCTAATAAATATTTTAAACAAATCAACCTATTATAACATAATTAAAAAAAGAAAAAATAAAAGATGTAATAAATCTAAATCAAGGATAAGCGAAGATAATTCGCCAAATGATTTAATTGAAGGAAGTTGGAAATGTTATTGCTTTGTTAATAATTACCCAAATATGGTACTATAATCTCTAATGTGTTTTTAAAAAAGTAGAAGGGAGAAAATTTGTGAACAAAGCTTTAAAAAATATAATAAATACCAAAGTAAAAATTCAATATATCTTCATATTAATTAGTATCCTGATGGGGATATATTGGACTAAAATAATACCCCCTTTTCAGGCTCCTGATGAATTTGTACATTTTTATCGTGCCTACGAAATTTCTGAAGGTCATTTGGTTTCTAAAAATGTAAATGGAGATACCGGAAACTACTTGCCTAAGGCAATAAAAGAATTTGAAGACACAATGGGAGCTTACGATATTCCATTCAACTATGAAAAAAAGTTAGGGCATTCACAGATGGAAGAAGCAAAAAAAATACACTTGTCCGATGAAAGAATTTTTTTCTCTTTCCCTTCAAGTGCAATTTATAGCCCTATCCCATACATACCTCAATCATTGGGAATATTTTTTGCAAGAGCATTCGATTTGTCAGTTTATAATATTATTCTTTCGGCAAGATTGTTTAATTTGTTTGCCTATATACTTTTTACATACTGGGCTATCAAGATACTCCCAAAGTTAAAAAGTTGTTTGTTCTTATTGGCATTGATGCCAATGACTTTACAACAAGCTGCTTCCACAAGCGGAGATGCTCTTCTCTTTGGCGTTTCGTTTTTTATGATTGCATATATTTTCAGATTGATTTTCTCTGATGAAATTGTTCATTTCACTAGAAAAGACTTTTTTATAATAAGCTGTTTGTCCATTGCAACTGCCTTGTTAAAGCCTGCATATTTCTTATTTTTTTTAATAGTATTTTTAATTCCGATAAAAAAATATAAAAGCAAACAATTATTTTGGCTATACAATTTTTCTATTTCTTTTGTCACATTAATTTCTTTGTTTAGCTGGATGACTTTTGGTCCTGGTGCAGCCACACCCCAGGATCCCATCGAACAAGTTAAATGGATTCTACTGAACCCTATTGCATACTTTAAAAAATTTATCGGGACTTTTATTTATTATGACAATCTTTATATTGAATTCGTGGGATATTTGGGCTGGTTAGACACTCCCATCCCTTATGTCATTAGTTTTTTATTTACTATTTTCTTTACTATTGCTATTACATCCGAATCACCGTTTGAAAATCAGAATAACTTTTCAACATTTATTCGGGGGTTGCTGCTGTTTGGATTTTTTCTATTAGAAGTGGTTGTTATTGATACCATGATATTTTTGGCCTGGCCGCAAAGAGGTTTAAAATATGTAGCTGGGGTGCAGGGCAGATACTTTATTCCAGTATTTATAATATTTGCTTATGGAATTTATGTCATCCTACCCCGAATAAAAAAACTGCCAAAGAACACGTTTAATATTTTAGTAGTTATCTTTTCATTTCTACTTGCATCCTATTTCTTATTACTTCGATACTATCCATAAGAGGATTCTTTTAAAAAAATGCATGTCTTCAAGCTAAAGAGATTGAAGACATGCATTTCTTTTTATACTCGAAGAAGTTTTTTATAAATAAAACCTCTCAAGGAATTGGGAAGAACTCTAACTACACCCCTTGTTACGATATTCTTTATGAATGTTTTATTATCAATGAAATCCATTTTCAAAAATTCTTTTTGCAGTTCAACTTCTTTTTTAAAGTACTTTAACCCGCCGCGTCTATTAAACATTTCTGCCCCGGCACGGGCATATACCAATATTTCAGGGATATTCATAATTTTAATATTATTATTCAACATTCTTCCCCATAAATAATAATCTTCGTTCCACATTAAGGTCTGATAGCTGCCTGCTTTTAAAACGGCATCCTTCCAATAAACAACTGTCATATGATTTAATGGGCAACGTGTTTTGGCATATTCTTTGACCTCTTCATAAGCAGAGGGGACTTTTCGAACTGATTCTATTTTTTCACAGTCTTCTTCAAATTCCCCAATCCAAGAACCGAGGACCTGAATATCAGGGTTTTTTATTAAAAAATTCACTTGTTTCTCGAATCTTTCAGGATGACAAATATCATCACTATCCATTCTTGCAATTAAATCATATGAACATTTTGTAATACCTATTTCCAAGGCCTTTCCAAGCCCCATATTTTGTTCCAGCTGAACATATTTAAATAAATTCGGAAAAGCTTTTTTATATTCATTTAATAAAACATACAATTCATCAGTTAGCTTTCCATCAAATACAATCACAATTTCGTTTGGTTTTAAGGTTTGACGTAATAAACTTTCAATTGATTCTTTTAAATACTCCGGTTTTTCCTTGAAATATACGGACATTAGAACGGAAAAGTTCATGACTTCATCTCCAATTTACTGTCTATGACTTCGATTCATAAACCATTTTTGGCTTTTCTCCATTTATATTGCCCCTAATACCCTTAATAGCATCTATAACTCCTTTTGTAATCATCCTGCAGCGGACAGTTCTAGGTTTAACAAAAAGAGTGAAAAAGAAAAACTTAAAAGGTAAGATGAGCATATATTTTAATTTAAAATTTAACGGTACATAGGACCTCATAAACATGATCATAGTGTTCCTGAATTGAAAATAATGTCTGATCGGAGAAGGTACTCCAATGCTCTTACCTAAAAAGTGGTACCTGTCCTCCCCTAATCGATGGGCCATCTTTACGTCCTTTGTAATATAGGTGGAATAGCCCATTTTTTCTGCTCTCCAGCACCATTCATAATCAACTAAGTCAATGAATAAATCTTCTTCCATACCGCCTATTTCAATAAACGCATTTTTCGGAATTAATGATCCAGAACTTAAGGTTTGTTGAACCTCTATAATTGTTTCCTCACTTGAGCCATAACTGTGGTATACATCTTCTTCAGATTTATCACGATCATATGCAAGTGGACCAATACAAGCAATATTCTTATTTTGACTTAACAAATAATTATATTCTCTAACCAATTTAGATACAGTTTCTTCCTTTAATTTGCTATCCTGATCTAACTGAAGAAATGCCTCATAGCCCTTTTGAAGGGCCCATTTCATTCCTATATTTTGAGCAGATGCAATACCAAAATTGTCCTTATTTGATATAACATGAATGGTTTCATTCTCTTGGAAAGCCAATACCCTTTCTTGAAAGGAAGCGTCCGTTGAATTATCAACAATGCAAATGCCTCCTACTTGATGGATAACCGTTTCCATGTTTTCCTTGAGCTCTTCAATTTTAGGGTTATAAGTAACAACGATTGCGCAAACGTTATTAATGTTGATAATGCTCTCAGCCATTTGTAAATTTCCCTTTCTTATTGAATAAGCCATCAATGATCCCACTTACAATAAAACGAAATCTTTTTAATCTAGGTGAAACAAATAGTGGGTAAAGAAAGAACTCAATGCTTCTTTCAACTAACGACTTAATTTTCCAGTAATTTGGGACGTAACTTCTTTTCAAAAGAAAAAGTGTATTTCTAAATTGATAATAGTGTCTGATAGGGGAAGGAATTAATAAAGTATACAATTTTAAAACTTTGACATTTTTCTGTCCAACCATATGCCCCATTCTTGCCCGTTTACTGCTAAAAACCCGATAGCCGTGTTTTTTAGCTCTCCAGCACCATTCAAAATCGACTAAATCAATAAACAAACTTTCATCCATCATACCAATATCTTTGACTGCATTCGCCAAAATTAGTTTACCTGAAGCGATTAATACATCCTTTTCAATAAAGTCTTCATGTAATTGAATTCCTTTATTGATAAGAGGTTTGTAGGTTTCATTTGTGTTCTTATTAAAGATATCCGGTCCTAAACAAGCAATTTTTATCCCTTGATCTAATAGAAATTCAACTCCAGCTACAAGAGAACTTACAAGGTCAGCAGGTGGATTGCTATCCTGGTCCAAAAGTAAAATACTATCATAATTTTCTTCTATCGCTAGTTTGATTCCGACATTCTGGGCTGCACCGATTCCTAAATTTCCTTTTAAAAAAATCCATTGGATTTTGTTTTCATCCTGTGTACCAGGTAAGAGATTAGAATTAACAGGCTTTTCGCTATTATCCACAATAATTAATTTATCGACTTGTTTCACAATAGACATAATATTGGAGGCTAACTCCTTGATGTCAGGGTAGAAACAAACCATAACAGCACAAACCTTAAATTTTTGATTCAATGTTTTTACCCTCTTTTAGATATAGTTTATTTAATGAGCTAACTACAATTAGGACGATAATATTAGTTGTATCGAACAAATAAGGATTTGTAAAAGCATATAACACATAAGATAAATAAATTAAAAAAGTAATTTTATTTCTCCAGAATTTAATGATAAAAATGATTTTTGTGACCAAAAATAGGATGAAATACAGAATGCCAACTTGATTCAATACGTAGATGGTTTGAAGTTCAAAATAATAAGCATTCCGATAATCCCGGTAGTCTGAAATAACATAAATTATATTGCCTAAGCCCTGACCAAACAAAAACGTAATCGGGGATTCCACTAAATCATTTAAAAGATGGCTTACTTGATCAAAGCGGGTTGGGATCGAATACTCCATTTTTCTTACCAAAACTTCCTTAATATACGGATATATCAGAATCCCCGCCGCAGCTAGTATGGCCACGAGAAGGCAAGTGAGCATAATAACTCTTTTTTTGTTTCCAAAAAGAGTTTTCAAAAAAGCGACTACCCTGGCATTTAAGAAAAATAAAATTACCCCATACATGCCAAAAAAGAAAACAATAGCAAGTATAAAAGCTAAATTCCCCGCAACAATCGTTCCAACAAATAAAAGGGATGCTGCGGCAAACTTAATCCGTTTCGATTGAATGGCAAATAAACTAACGATAAAGGCAATTGGCAGTATTGGATTGCCCTTGATTTGAATTCGATAAAAATACTGGTTATATGTATAAATATCTCCCATTCCAAGGGTCATTACTTTTGTTCTAATATATTCCGCGAAATCAGGCCCTCCAAATACGAGGATGTAGATTTCAAAAATGATCAGGACAACACTGTGGAGCAAAGATAATAGAATAAAAATATTAACATAACTTTTTTTGCCTGGTAAAAAAAATACCATTAACATCAAGAAAAGGATGGTAAAAAACCTGACCGCTAACGAAAGATTATTTTTTTCTATTACGATAGAGTAAATGAGCAGCACAGTTAAACATACAGCATTCACAATAAATAAGAATTTTATTTGTTTACTGCACTTCCAGAAATTTTTTAAAAGAAAAGGAACTGAAAAAACAAAAATAAAAATTAAACTTAGACTTATTATTTTCGACAATTGGATAAATGGGAATTGCCGGGTCATCGCTAAAACACATAAAAAGAATGATAAAATCGATAGTGAACTTAATATCGATTGCAAGGAATGTCGATTAATAATCTTAAGCCCCTCCTATATTCAGACTTGTTATAACAAAATGCCAGTCCAGGTTGTATTGTAACATACTCCATCATTTTTTTGATAACAAAATAGTGTTTATCATGGACATGAACAACATTTATTTAGGTAAAAAAAGGGAAAAGACTGATTAAGATTTAACATAAAATCTTAATCAGTCTTTAATATTTTATCCCATATTTATAAGGGCTATAAACAAAAGACGTGCTCAGTCCTCTTCAAAGTAGGCCCATTTAAATTGAAGGTGGCCAAGGCCGGATAAGGCCACTCCTTGAAGATTTTTGTTTTGAACCCAGGTATTTGCATAATTGTAAATCGGGATGACTGGCATCTCATCCATCAAGACGCCTTCAGCCTGTTTTAATAATTTTAAACGCTTATCTTGATCAGCTTCTGTTTGCGCTCTCTTTAATAATGATTTATACTCCTTATTTTCCCATCCAGTTCCGTTATCATCCTGTTTTACATCTAGGTACACGTTAAGGAAGTTAAACGGGTCATTATAGTAGCCTATCCATTCCATTGAAGGGACTTCATAATCAAAGATGTTTGCCCGTCCATTCTGTTTCCCTACATTTGAATGATCGACTGTGACACCTACCCCTAAATTTTCCTTCCACATCTTTTGGATTGCTTGAGCAAGATTTCGATATGCGTCACTGGTTTGGACAGAAAGGGTAATTGGAGGCAATTCAGAAGCATTATGATAGCCAAGTTCTTCTAACCCTTTTTGTAAATATTTTTTTGCGTCTTCTACATCATCATCTTTGAAATACCCTTTTTTATTTTTGTCAGGAAATAAGTTTGGTGGTACAATTCCCATCGCTGGGGACAGCCCCCTCTCTCCCACAATGCCAATTAATTTTTGGCGATTAATCGATAATGCAAAAGCCATTCTGATATTTTCATTATTGAATGGCACAGCACCCGTATTAAACTGATAAATATAGTGACCTGTAATCGGTTGGGAAATAATCTTTTTAGCATCTACAAATAACTCTGTTCCCACCTTTGGCAAATGACCAGCTGGGGAGCCGGCCCAATCTAGTTTACTCTTATCAAACATTGTTATTTCCGTGAGCGGATCAACCATAAACATAGTAATGGTTTTTAATTTCACTGAGTTTGAATCCCAATAATGTTCATTCTTTTTTAGGACAATATTATTATTATGTGACCATTCGACTAATTTAAATGCACCATTTGATATATAATCTTTCGATTCATTAGCCCAATCAGGTATTTTCCCGGCAACTTTACTATTAACAGGAAAGTATGTTGGCAAGGCGGTTAATTGTAAGAAATTTGGGGTTGGTTCTTCAAGTTTAACTTGTAATGTTTTATCATTTAAAGCCTTTATGCCTACTTTATCCGCACTGCCTTTACCCTTATTGAATTCCTCAGCACCTTCTATGTAATAAAGTTTCTCAGCAGATTCAGAATGGTTAGCTGGATTTAAAGCCCATTTCCATGCAAATTCAAAATCCTTTGCCACCACAGGATCACCATTTGACCACTTTGCATCACGGAGTGTAAAGGTATATGTCTTTTGGTCTTGCGAGATTTTTACCACCTTTGCTGCGGCATTTACTGTCTGGCCCCACATGTCAATCCGAGTTAAACCTTCAAATGTTTGGAGAACGACGGTTCCCGATGTTACATCTGCTGCTAATCCCGGATGCAATGTTGACGGTTCTTTACTTATATTTATTCGAAGATCTTGTTTTAAACTTTCTCTTTTTTGACTCTCTTCACTCTTGGCAGCATTTTTGTCTTTACCTATTAGAGCAACATAGGCCATGCTAAGGAACATGCTAAATATAAGCAGCATGCTTAGTATTACGATTATATTTTTTTTCATGTTGGTACCTCCATTATAATAAATCACATGGAATCTTCTCTCTTTTTAAAAAAAACAACTCACATATTCAAGTTTTTTGGACCAAAATACCAGTCATTTTAAAATACATACGGTTATAATTTTACATAATAATCAAAATAAGTAAAACAAATTTGAAACAAATCATTTTTTTATAAACACGTATGATATAGGAAAAACATATTTAGTTTTTCAAAAAGAAGTAACTTATTATGATGGAGGATATTTTAGGTGATTTGTCAGCTTATCCTAATGACCATATATTTTTCGTTGTTTATAATTACGTTTAATGCTAATCTTAAATGATGTAAAGCGGAATAAAACATTCGATTACAATAAATTGTTTAAAGGATTTGAAGGCATCACATGGGTAAACTTATATCAAATTACTTATATACAGTAATATATCAGTTATTAATATTAATTACGCCGTTTATTACCACACCATATGTTTCTCGAGTACTAAAACCCGAAGGAATTGGTATTGATGCATATGTATTATCCATCGTACAGCTGTTTGTAGTTTTTGCTGCTTTGAGTTTCCCTATGTACGGAAGTAGACAAATAGCTACAAAACAATCTTTGGAGGAAAGATCAAAAGAATTCTGGTCCATCTATGTTTCACAGATTGTTAGTTCACTGATCACGATTGCGGTTTATATCATCTATATTTTCACTGTTGATGACTATAAAATGTTGTTTTTCATTCACATTTTCACCCTGATTGCCGCAACCATTGATGTATCTTGGTACTTTATTGGAAAAGAGCAAATGAAAAGTATTACAACCAGGAATATAGTAGTGCGAGTCGTAAGTTTAATATTGATATTTACCTTTGTAAAAGAGGTAGATGATTTAGATAAATATATCATGATTAATGCTTTTACACTTTTTGCTGGTCAATTAATTATGTGGATACCTTTATTAAAAGATATCTCCTTCACGCGTATTACTTTACGTGAAATGAAAATACATATAGGGCCAATCATTAGTTTATTTTTACCTCAAGTTATGATCCAGGTCTATCTTCTTGTAAACAAAATAGTATTAGGCCGCATTTCCGGCGAAGTTGAAGTAGGCTTTTATAACCAGGCAGATAAGGTAGTACGGATAGCCTTGGGATTTATTACATCCTTAGGTACTGTGTTACTCCCCAGAATGTCTAAAGAATTCTCCCTGGGGAATATAGATGCCATGAAAAAATACATTAAATATGCACTACAATTTGTATTGATGATTACTCTGCCAATGACATTGGGCCTAATGGGAATAGCATCAAATTTCGTATCATGGTTCTTAGGGAGTGATTTTAAACCGGTTATTGGTTTAATCAATATTATCAGCCCAATCATATTTTTTGTTGGTCTAGCTAATATATTTGGTGTTCAAATTTTGGTTTCAACAAACCAACAAAATAAATATGCATTAAGCATTACGGTTGGAGCAATACTCAGTCTGGTTACAAATATATTGCTTGTAACCCAGTTCGCAAGTGCTGCTACTTCTTGGGCCTTATTAGTTGCAGAGGCCGCAGGTGCATTGATTCAATTGTATTTTGCGAGAAATTATTTTGATTTTAAAAATTTCTCAGCAATGTTTTTAAAGTACTTAGCTTTAAGTTTTTTCGTTTTCCTATCAGCAAATGCAGTTGATAAATATATCAATTTTAACCCTGTGCTTACAACATTTCTTCAATTATTAGCAGGACTTTGTGTCTACCTTCTAGGGCTGGTCCTAATAAAAGATTCAATCCTAATGATGCTATTAAAACCGATTAAAACCAAAGTATTAAAACGATAACTTATTGCAGATTAACTGTACGATTATGACAATTGAAAACCAGCATGTTTTTCATTACATTTTTTAAAGGAGCGAAGGGAATTTGGATAATCAAAGTCTACATGTTCCATCAGTCTATATTATCATTCTAAATTACAATAACCCTGAAGATACGATTGCCTGTGTTGAAGAAGCCGAAAAAATTAGCTATGGAAACTTTAAGATTGTCATTGTTGATAATAAATCTACCGACAATTCGGAAGCCCTTTTAAAGGAAAAATTCCCGCATCATACATTTTTCCAAACTGGCGCTAATTTAGGATATGCAGGTGGAAATAATATTGGAATGAAGTATGCAAAGGACCAAGGGGCAGACTATATTTGCGTGCTAAATAATGATGTCATTACAAATCCTGACTTTTTACAAAAATTATTGGATTATTTAGAAGCAAATCCCAAGGTAGGAGTTGTCGGCCCAAGAGTATGTGAGTATGATGAACCTCATATTGTCCAGTCAACTGGTGCTATGATCGATTTCCATACTGGGCGAGTCAATATCATAAATAACGGCGTACATGAAGATCAATTGAAGGGTGAAATAATACCTTGTGATTACGTTGGCGGTGCATGTTTGCTGTTTAATAGCAATATTCTCGAAAAAGTTGGATATTTTCCTGAGGACTACTTTTTATTTTACGAGGAAACAGAATGGTGTCTGGAAATAAAGAAAAAAGGTTTTGGGGTAATTTGTTATTGTGATGCAAAAGTTGTTCATAAAGGTTCTGCATCGATTAATCAAATCTCCGGTTTATCCGAGTATTTTATGTATCGGAACGTTGTCATATTTATGAAACGAAATGCTAAATTAAATCAACGGCTTGTATTTTATTCTTATTCAATGCTGTATGCAATTTATCGTGGGTTAATAAAAAAAGAAGGATTGAAATTTATTAACTATTTCTATCATGGTTTAACAGAAAAAAATAAGTATGACAAAAAATTATAGAGCTATAAAGCAATCGCTTTATAGCTCTTTGGTTTGGATTAGTAATAGCATAAAAAGATTGCTGACTATCTTTAATCATCAAGACATTTTTTTATAACTCGGTCACAAGATTCTAACCATTTATCCCAGTTTAAACTATTCTCATATTTTGTTCTTGAATTTTTTGAAAAAGTCATATAAGTATTAGGGTCATTGCAAATAAACTCAACTTTTTCTGCGAACTCTTTTCCCTTTTTTTCGAGCGGCAGCCTAAATCCGTTTACTTCATCCTCCACATAACTTTGGATTCCTCCAGTATCATATGTGACTATCGGAAGCCCATACATGCTGGCCTCCGAGAAGACAATTCCAGCACACTCTGCCCGTGTTGGTAAGATAAAAATATCACTGTCTTGGTAGTATTTAATAAGCTTATCGTAATCCCCCTGGTTATTCTTATTAAGAAATCCAACAAAGTTCACATGATCATTCTTGATCGTACCTGGATTTTCCAAGCCGATGATGGTTAGTTTATATTTTGAGTCCGAATTTCGATTGAGAAAGTCCAGGCATTCCAAAGCGATATCAGCACCTTTTCTCTCCCATTCTACACCAACGAAAAGTAGATTGATTTGCTTATTTGTTTCGAAGCTTTTTTTAATAAATTTATCAATTAAATTTGCTCCAAAAGGCAGCACATTAATTTTATTAACGTTAATGCCGTAATAATTGATTGCATCGTTTTTGGCCCAATCACTTGCATAAATGATTTGATTTGCATTCACTAACGCCTGTTTTTCCACCATATTTCCATTTTCGATACTTCGTTCATCCAAATTAAAAAGATAATAATTAATCATTACGTGAAAAGTTGCATCAGATAGGTAAATGATTGGTATATTTGTATTTACAAAAGCAGCAGCTACACTATTAGCCGGGAAAAATAAAATATCATATTTCTTGCCAGATTGTTGTAATAAATTAGTCAGCTTTTTTGATTTTAGCTTTGAATAGGGAACCATCATATTAGTGGATGACTTTTTTGTAAGTATTTGTTTCAATCGTTGTTTTATGTAGAACCATTTATCTAAGCCTTTCGTTTCCAACACGATGGGGTCTACTTCATACTTTTTCGAAAGTATATTATACAGGTTAAATATTGTTCCTGACCACTGTGTTTTATCATTAACATCCGCATTAACTACATAACCAATCTTTAACATATTGCAATTTCCTTTCTATGGCTGCTAAGCATTTAATGTGATCTATTAAGTGGATTTGTATTAGAAATCACCTTATTTAAGTTCATACTATATATTTGTTCTTTAAGCAGATTATGTCCCTTTTTCAGGTAATAGCTTTTACAAAAAAGGAAAATATTAATCAAATTAAAGTATAGACTTCAATAGACTATCACGAAATAGTAATCCTTTCAATCGGTTACAAAAATGATATTATTTGTACTTCTTCAAATGAACGAAGGCTACCCTTGAAAGTCCTGTTTCCATTACTTTTAAGGGCAGCCCTTTTTATAAATTTATTTTATTATTTATATACTGGAAATTCTAAATAAATTGTATATGGTTGAATTTTATATACGTCATACATAACTTGGACTTGTTTATATGCCCAGCCAATATCCGTTGCATATTGATGTCCAGCTCTATTAAAAGTGGACATTACCTGTGGGTTCCAACGCATTTCATATAATGTGTTTTGAACTACATTGTAGTTGTTATTTCCACCCAAGTAACCATTGTCAATAAAGGCAGCGCCGCCCACTATTGCATCGTAAGGGGTAAACCAACCTTTTTCATAAGCTGTTTTAGCTCCACATTCAACCGGACAACTATCAAGTGCTCCCACACCATACATGTTATAAACCGTTCGACCATTATATTCTACTCCTTTTGCAAGAGTGGAAGTACCCTGACCTGTTTCTAACAAAGTATGAGCCATTAAATATACTTCATTTATACCGTATTTAAATCCAGCCTCAATAAAAGCTTGACCCTGATTCGCTAAAATTCCTTTTCCTGCTAGATATTGATTTAAAGTCTCTTTTGAAACTCCACTAGGTTTTTTTAAATCCATGAATTGGAATTTTTGTTGCACATCATTTATAAAGTTATTTGGATCCAAATAATATAAGACATCAGAGGATGTTGCATTACGCCAATTACCAATGCTTACTTTATACCAACCACTATTGTCTTCTTCTAAAACAATTAATTGAGCATCCTTCATTACTGTAGCGTAGATATGACTCCCTGAATTCTTTTCTGCTCTAATATTAAGGTAATCGGTAGTTGCTTGGCCGATTCTTAAATTAGCGTTTGCAAGACTACTATGCACGTATAAGATATTTCCATTGTATTCAATTTGATACCATCTTGTACTACCTGAAACCATATCCCCTGTAACATTAGCATCCAAGACTTTAAACAATGTACCTTTTCCAACGTAAACAGCGACATTATCAGCAATATTTGGAGAAGTTCTAAGATTCACACCGCTCCCAGTAATCGAACCACCATTAAATACATTCATGTATTGACTGCTAACATATGCAGGATCATTTCTATATTTATCAGTCTGTGGAGAAACTTTCATTTGCATATTTAATGCATCATTTAATGTTAAACTATAATAATTAGTTATATTTGACTCAATAAACGGTTTAGTTGTCGGTCCTGGTGCTGCCCCACCTTTTTCAACTAAAATAATCTGAATGGCTTCTAAACGTTTTGAAAGACCTTGTGTACCAGCAGATTCCCCGTTTTTTGCCCAATCCAGCCAACCATAATCTTGTGCATGAACACGGTAATAGATATCAAAGTGTTGTGCCATTTCACCTGTTAGGTTGATTTGAATCGCTTCTAAACGTTTACTTTCTCCAGATGTTCCAGATAATGCTCCATTTGATACGTTATTTAACCAGCCATATCCTTGAACGTGAGTTTTGTAAGAAATACCGCCAGAATAAGGAGCCTTATCCAATGAAATCTTTATGGCTTCCAATCGTTTTGCTTGTCCTTGTGTTCCTGACATTTGTCCATCAGATACGCCCGTTAACCAACCATAATCTTGAACATGGGTTGAATAAACTACAGATGGATCCATAATTAATGGTTTATTTGTAGAACCTGGTGCAGCTCCATCTTTAGCAACCAAAACAATCTCAATGGCTTCCAAGCGCCTCGAAAGTCCCTGAGTACCAGCAGATTGCCCGTTTTTAGCCCAATCCAGCCAACCATAATCTTGTGCGTGAACACGGTAATAAATATCGTAATGTTGCGCCATTTCACCAGTTAGGTTAATTTGAATTGCTTCTAAACGTTTACTTTCTCCAGATGTTCCAGATAATGCACCATCTGATACATTATTTAACCAACCATAATCTTGAACATGGGTCGTGTAGGAAATACCACCAGAATAAGGAGCCTTATCCAATGAAATCTTTATGGCTTCCAATCGTTTGGCTTGTCCTTCTGTTCCAGACATTTGCCCATCAGATACCCCCGCTAACCACCCATAATCTTGAACATGGGTTGAATAAACTACAGATGGGTTTTCTACGGGGGAACTTGTTGCTGTAGTTTGTACTGACTTTAAAGAATAATCTTCTTTTACTAAATTGAAACTATTCTCACTTACTATTGGATTATCATTAGTAGCGATAACTTCTGTAGATGGATCTACATCAGAATTTAAAGAATTATATTCTTCTTCAGTAATCTCTATTTTTTTGTTATTCTCGTCAATTGAATAGTATGTTAAGCCTTTATTTTGAATCACGGTACCGTATTCATCAACTGCTTGCACTTCTTCTATTGAAGTTCCATTTTCGTTTTCAGCCACAACTGTAATGTGCTCATTTAAATTTAATGGCTTTACCTCATCAACTTTAAATGAATCAGACATAGCTAATCTGTAAGGAATACTTTCGTTTTCCGATACAGCTATTTCATTTAGTTCATCATTAACAGCTAATGTAATATCTTGTATTTGACTTGATGAATCATTTTCAATTTCAATTCTACCATTTACAGATAATTTCGATTCATCCGTCCATCCTGTTAATATCAACTTTACATTTTCAGATAATACTATTTCTTGTTCTCCGCCATTATAATTGATGAAATAATAACTAGATCCCTCTTGGAAATTTCCTGTATCGGAACTTTCTATTGCATAAGCAATACTTCCTGCAGAAGGAAATGCAGAACCCATTAATAGCATTCCTGTTAGAACTATCCTTCCTCGCATTTTTCATACTCCCCATAATTAAATTTAATACTACATAAAAAAACGAATTATAACTTTATTCGACAATTTTTATGCATTAACTCTATTAGTCTAACATAAAAAATGAACCCATGACTATATATCTATTATTTTTTTACAAAAAAATACACTTAGGTTTAGTTCTATTATTTTGTTTTATTAAAGACGATAGAATAAAAGTAGATAATTGAACAATTTGCTTGTTTCAATGACAAAAAACACTTACTGAGATTAAAATGTAAGTGTCTTTTTACTTTATTCTTTTTCTGTACTTTGGCTATCATTTTCTGAAACCATTTGATTTTCATTTAAAAATTGGTTGATGGCTGCCTTATTTTCTTCAGAATCAATTTCTAGAACAGAACCAGCATGCTCATAGCTTCCCATCTTGAATGAATGATCGATAGGGATTCGTAAGGTTTCGATCTCATCTGGAGGATGTAACATAAAGTCCTTTAATAACGCCAATCGGTCCATACCTTCCAAGTTGGTATCAATATAAGGCTGAATCGTCCCAAGTAACTTTGGCAATTTGGTAACACCATTAATACTTACAAATTCATCCTTTAAACCGTTAATTACTTTTTGTTGACGCTCTACTCTTCCAAAATCACCGTTTGTGTCACTTCTAAAACGAGCGTATCCGAGCAACTGTTTACCGTTTAAATTTTGCAATCCAGGTTGTAAAACAACACCAATTTTTTCGGACATTTTCTTTTCGACATCTATTTCAATTCCATTTGGAGCCAGTGTGTTTACGACTGATTCAAATCCTTTAAAATCAATTACGGCATAGTAGTGTATATCAATATCAAAATTTTGCTTTATCGTTTGTCTAAGCAGTTCCGTCCCGCCCAAAAAGTAAGCCGTATTTAATTTATAATTTCTGTAACCTGGAATCTTAACATAAATGTCTCGCATAAGAGAAACAATTTTTGCTGATTGATTTTTGGGGTCATACTGGGCAATCATAATGGTATCTGTACGTGACTTTTCCTCGCCTCTGGAGTCAACTCCAAGTAAAAGTATATTAACCTTTTCCATTTCCTCCCTTTCCGTACCATTAAACTCTTTCTTTGCAGTTACATTAGAACCAATCGATTTTCCAGAAGCCTGTTTTAAGCCTTGAGAATATTGATAGTATATATAGCCTGAAACACTCAATAGCATAACAAAAATAACAGAAAAAACTCTCCCTAATTGAATCTTCCTTTTCTTTTTTTTGTAAAGTTGTCGACTCATTATTTCCATCCTTTTTATCGGTTAATAAGACAAGTCTTTTAAAGATGTTTTAATCATTAGTCTATTACAATTACTTATTTCCAACTACAAAAACTATAGCATATATTGTCATTTTTTGTAACAATTTATTTTCTAAATGTCTAATTTTAGTTGATATTATGTTATTTGCAGACTATAATTTTGAATGTGTATACAATTAATTTTAACATAAAAGTTTATTAACTTCATATAGAAGGGACTGTTAGGTGATTAATAGATATCAAAGAACAGATAATAAAAAAAAGAAATCGCATAGATTCCTGCGTTTTTTTCTATTTACACTTTTGGTTTTAGCCATTGGCGGTGGTATCTACACTTATAATGTATATTCAGATGTAGCAAAAGCTGTAAATAAAATGCATAAGCCAATAAAAAGGGAAGTCTCACAGAAACGTGAAGAAAAAGTTGAAGTTAAAAAGAAGGACCCAATTTCAATTCTTCTGGTTGGGGTTGATGAAAGACAAGGAGATAAAGGGCGGACTGATTCTATGATTATTGCCACCATTAATCCTGAAACAAAAACTACGAAACTGCTAAGTATTCCACGTGATACAAAAACAAAATTAATAAATAGCAATAACCCTAGTAAGAGTAGTGTCACCAAAATAAATGCTGCCTATGCTTATGGCGGGATTGAAATGACTATTGACACTGTAGAAAATTTTCTAAATATCCCTATTGATTATTATGTCGAAGTTAATATGGAAGGCTTTAGGGATATTGTTGATGCCCTGGGTGGGATTGATGTTAACAACAAAATTGCATTTGAATTGGAAGGAGTCTCACTTAACAAAGGGCCACAGCATCTAAATGGTGAAAAGACTTTAAAATATGTTCGTATGAGAAAACAAGATCCTGCCGGAGATTTCGGCCGACAGGAAAGACAAAAAGAAGTAATTTCACAGATTATCGAAAAAGGTGCGAGCTTATCTTCTTTAACTAAATACAATGATATTTTAGAAGCTCTGCAGGGAAATATAAAAACAAATTTATCCCTTAATGATATGATTGGTATACAAGCCGATTATAAAGCTGCTACTGGAACAATTGAAAGGCTTGAAATAAAAGGTGAAGGAAAACTGGTGCCAGGAGATGGCTGGTATTACTTTGTAAACGATCAATCACGACAAGAAACCTCCAATGAACTTAGGGCTCAATTAGGTCTTTCTGATGCTACAGTTGCCAAATTAAATATTAAATAAAAATTCCTGATAGTCCAATAATACAACAACAAACACCCTCATAATTTGAGGGTGTTTGTTTTATAGATAATAAAATTTCCATTAGTACATATCAAAATATTGATCAATTCCATCAACAATCGATTTTGCAAGTATATCTTGATATGAATCTGTAAATAATTTCTGTCGTTCGCTCGAATTGTTAATAAAACCAATCTCCAGTAAAGTGGCAGGCATAGCCGATTCACGTACAACTGAAAAATCTGCCCCATCAGTTCCACGGTTTGTGGCTCCTGTATAAGCAATCATTTTTTCCTGAATTAAATTAGCTAGTTGCATACTCTTTGCAATTCTGTCCGGATTAGTAGCCATTCCAGCATTAATTTTTGAAGGATATGTTGGATCAATTTCATAGAAGTAAGACTCAATACCATTCACAGAAGTTGATGTTGTTCCTGAAGAGTTAGTGTGAATACTGACAAAAATATCAGTATTTAGATTATTGGCCATTTTAGACCGATCTAGCAACTCCACAGATGTATCACCATTACGTGACATATAAACTGTATATCCACGATTTAATAATAATGATTGAACTTTTTTTGCAACTGCCAAATTCAAGTCTGATTCGCGATAACCGACTGAAGTTGCACCAGGATCAGTTCCACCATGTCCCGGATCTAAAAATACGGTAAATCCTTGTTGCTTAAATGCGGCTTTTTCACTGACCGGTTCACCTTGACCTTTAGGGACTAATTTGATTTCGATAGCTTCTAACCGTTTTGAACGTCCTTCGGTACCGGCTTTCATCCCATTTTTTGCCCAGCCTAACCAACCGTAATCTTGTGCGTGAACCCTGTAATAAACATCATAATAATTTGCTATTTCGCCCGTTAGACCAATTTTAATTGCTTCTAATCGTTTACTTTGTCCAGATGTACCGGAAACTTCACCATTTGATACGTTATTTAACCAGCCATAATCTTGAACATGCGTTGAATAGATAATTTCTCCACTATAAGGAGCATCAGGTAGAGTAATCTTAATGGCCTCCATACGTTTACCTTGCCCTTGAGTTCCACTCATTGCTCCATTTTTTACATTATTCAACCAGCCGTAGGTTTCAACATGAGTTGAATAAACAACAGATATATTTTTTACAAATGCTTGCTCTATTGAGCCAGGAGCTTCTCCACCTTTTGGGACTAAAACAATTTCAATTGCTTCTAATCTTTTTGCAAATCCCTCTGTACCGGCCGATTCTCCATTCTTAGCCCAACCTAACCAACCAAAATCTTGAGCATGAACACGATAATAAATATCATAATTTTGAGCTTTTGAACCAGTTAGTTCGATTTTAATGGCTTCTAACCGTTTCGCTTCTCCTGTAGTACCACTTTCTTTACCATCAGTGACAGAAGCTAACCAACCATGATCTTGTACATGAGTGGAGTATTTCACACCCAAATCTTGTACATTATCAATTGAAATTTTAATACTTTCCAGCCGTTTGGCTTGACCTGCTGTACCCGACAATTCTCCATTAGAAACTGCGTTTTGCCAACCAATGTCTTGTACATGGGTAGCATATCGAACGGAAGGGTTTTCCACCTCTGACTGTGTACTATAAATATTTACTACTTCCTCAGCATTTCCTTCACTAATTACAGCCGGTGCTTCTGAAATAGGACTTACAGTCGGAGCTTCTGAAGTAGGAATTACACTGTTATTTTGTTCACCAGTAGTCATTTGTTCATTAGTCACTTCTTCAACTTTAAATGTATCAGAATCTTCTAATCTATAATAAATACTTTCTTTCTCCGGCACTGTAATTTCCTTTAAATGATTGGTAGCATCAATCGTTATATCTTCTGTTTGATTTATTGACTCAGTATGAATATTAATTTTACCATTTACAGAAGATTTCGTTTCATCTGTCCAACCAGATAATGTCAATGTTACATTCTCATTAAGCACTGCTTCTTGGCTTTCACCATTATAATGAATGACAAAGTAACTCGATACTTCATCGGAAGTTCCTGAGTTTATACTATCTAATCCATTTGCATTACTTCTATTTGGAAGTAAACTAATAAAGATTAATAGTACGACAAAAAGCAAAAAAATCTTTCTATGCATTCTTCTACTCCTATTCTACAAATTTTTACAAACAATATTGTTATTCTATCATAAAGTTAGTAGAAAATTTGCGAATTTTATACTGATTTTACAAAAAAAAAAACTATGAGTAATTTATTTAACTCATAGTGCAATTTTTTATTTTGATGTATTGGAATTAAGATTGATTTTTTTCCATTTGACTTGCCATAAACCTTAATAACGGTTCTCTCAATTCCTCTTTCTGAAGGGCAAATTCAATCGTTGTCTCGATAAAGCCCAATTTTTCTCCAACATCGTATCTGCTGCCTTCAAATTCATAGGCAAATACGCGCTGAATATGATTTAAATTTTGGATGGCGTCCGTTAACTGTATTTCCCCACCTGCTCCGATTTCCTGCTTATCTAAAAACATAAAGATTTCAGGCGTAAAAATATATCTACCTATAATGGCTAAATTAGATGGTGCTGTTCCTATTTGAGGCTTCTCCACAAAGTTACGAACTTGAAAAGATCGGCCATGCTGTTCAACTGGATCAATTATACCATAACGGTTCGTTTCCTCTTCAGGCACCCTCTGTACTCCAATCACCGAAGAATGGGTTTTGTCAAATTGATTTATTAATTGCTTCAAACATGGTGTTTCTGCCTGGACAATGTCATCCCCAAGCAGTACTGCGAATGGTTCATTTCCAATAAAATTTCGGGCACACCAAACGGCATGACCAAGCCCTTTAGGTTCTTTTTGCCTAATATAGTGGATGTCGACCATTCTTGATGGCTCTTGAACTTTTTCTAATAAATCAAACTTTTCTTTATTAAGGAGGGTTTGTTCTAGTTCAAAGGCAACATCAAAATGGTCCTCAATTGCCCTTTTTCCTTTACCTGTAACGATAATGATATCTTCAATACCAGATTCAATTGCTTCTTCTACTATATATTGAATTGTTGGCTTATCTACAATCGGAAGCATCTCTTTTGGCATGGCTTTTGTTGCCGGTAGAAAACGGGTTCCAAGGCCGGCGGCAGGGATAATCGCCTTTTTTACCTTTTTCATATAAGTACATCCTTTCCTTGCTAATCAGTATGTATTTTAATATACATTTAATTATTAACTATTACAAAAGAACATATTGTTCAGATTTCACTAAAATTATTTCATAATAAAAAGAAATTTACAAGGTACAGCCTCAGGTTAATAAATTTTTAAAGGAGTCAACAAAAGTCTGCTAAGGATACAATGGAGACATTTTTGTAAACATGTTTAAACTTCATGATATCTTATGAGTAAAATTGTGATATTATTATATAGTTAATTTATGTAGAAAATTGGCGAATGCATAGGCTGATTTTCCTAACAAAAACTTTCAATAAGAAATAGTGCAACTTCGATATAGTTATTTTAGTAGGGGGAATTTCACATGCCGTCTAGAACAGAGAGAAAGAAAAAACGCAGATGGCCAAAGGTTTTACTTATAACTTTTGCCATTTTGTTCATTGGAGTAGGAGCATATGCATATTCTGTTTATCACTCACTAACAAGTGCAGTAGAAACTATGCATACCCCACTTGAGAGAGAAAAATCCGATAAACGTGAAGAGCAAGTGTCATTAAATAAAGCACAACCATTTTCCGTTGTTTTATTAGGAGTGGATCAAAGGGAGAATGACCGCGGACGCTCTGATTCCATTATTGTCATGGCAGTAAATCCAAATACGAATTCTGTTAAAATGTTAAGTATACCTCGTGATACACGAACAGAAATTGTTGGAAAAGGAAAAGTAGACAAAATTAACCATGCCTATGCTTTTGGAGGCATTGATATGTCACTTAAAACCATTGAACATTTTTTAAATATTCCAATTGATTATTATATTCAAATCAATATGGAAGGCTTTAAAGATATTGTAGATTCCGTTGGTGGTGTAACCGTTCAGAATGATTTAGATTTCACAGAAGAGGGTTTTCATTTCCCTAAGGGACAATTAAAATTAAATGGGGAAAAAGCTTTAACGTACGCGAGAATGCGGCACGAGGACCCAAGAGGCGACTTTGGAAGACAGCAGCGCCAACGCCAAATCATACAAGCGGTTATAAATGAAGGTGCAAGTTTAAGTTCCTTAACGAATTATGGGGATATCTTTACAGCCTTAGGTAACAACGTAAAAACAAATCTTGCATTTAATGAGATGGTGACGATTCAAAGCAAATATAGGTCTGCAAGTAATTCAATCGAGCAAGTGCAAGTAAATGCTCAAGGAACTATGATTAATGGCGTTTCCTATCAATTAATTTCTGATCAGGAAAAAGCTAGAATTCACCAGATACTAATGGAGCAGTTGGAATTAAATTAATAAACTTAATAAAGTTAATTAATATACAAGATTAATAGCACAGACTATGGTCTGTGCTACTTTTTTAGTGAAGGATAAATGTTAGAGCCTCAAACCCAAGATCTTCCTCTGTACTATCTCTATTAAGATAAACGCAAGTCGCGAGTTAGTGGAAACGTCCTTTATTAGGAAAGATAAAATGTAAGAACACTCGATTATTGGAGCGCTAACCGCAGTTAAGACTTTTGCCTTCGAGCCGTGTCCTTAACCATCAATTCCAAAAATGATGATGGAGATAAGATTATTCCATCTTTAGCTTTAAAAATTGTCAAACCTCTTTGAATGGCTAACCATCTAACTAAGTATGTGAAAAAGCGATAAATAGCTTCTCTTCTTTGCGTTGGTCAAAAAAAGACCAAGACAGACAGCATCTTTGCAATTTAAGCCACAATTTTATTAACTTCTTTTTTAACTAATGGTTGTTTTTTTAATTTAAGTGCATTTTTTTCTACCCAATGCCAAGAACATATCGACATTAGGAATATTATTGGAAAGGAAATTAGAAAATTAGCCCACCAATACATTGTACCACCAAAAAAATAGGTAACCGATTGCTGAATTGGAAAAGCAAAAATATACGTTCCATATGAGAAATCACCATATTTAGAGCCATTAATTTTTCGTTTGGTTGCATAAGTTAAATACATAATAATGTATGCAAGACAAGTGGTAATAATGGGTAGAAAGTAGAATTTGTAAAAAACTAAACTAACAAGTAAAATAATAAAAGCTATGAATGATATTCTAGGAGTAAGTTTTATTTTTTCTTTAAAGGCATAAAATAACATTCCAACTGAAAAGAATGAAAGTATATTTATAACATTCCCATAAAAGCCATCTCCACCAAAGTTTTTTGCAGCTAGAAAGGAAGAAGTAATGTATATAAATAGTATTATTCCTTTTCTTAGGAATCCCAAGTAGCCTAAAATCATAATACCTATATAACATATAAATTCAAAAAATAATGTCCATATCGACCCATTTACAAGTGAAGGATATATATTATTTTCAAATACTCCTGGCAAAGGATATGATATAAAAATTAATGAAAGAACTTTGATATACTCATATGTTGCACCATTGCTAAAATATTCATTAAGAGACAGAGTGGTTACTATTGGTCCTAAAATAAAAACGGTGAAAAGAACAATAAAAATTAATCCAGGAAAAATCCTTAGTATCCTTGCTTTAAGATAGTTGCTTGGGTCATTATGCCTTAGATAGCTTTGTGTGATTAAGAACCCGCTTATTATAAAAAAAACAATTACAGCGATCCGTCCAAATGAAATATCTCCAGTTAGTTGATATAGTGGATCAGGGTCATTTCCATTAAACTTTCCCAAAGAAAGGGGAAATGAATGTGAAAATATAACTGTGATTGATGCTAATAATCTAATAAAATCGTAGTTATTATCCCGATCCTTCATCAGACTACCAATAGTATTCATTAATGTCATATCCTTTCGATAAATAAATTATATATAAAATAACATATAAATTAAAAAAAGAGGGAATTTGTAGAAAAGAAACCATCCAGTTATCCATCTTACGGAAACAAACAGAAATAAGGGAAGAAAACGGGATTCTCAAAGATATGATTTGTTATCCGTAATCTGCTTAGGTAGATAAGCAAAAGGGAAAGGGACGTCCAAATAATCATTGTATTAACAATAAATCGAATCAATTATTCAGCGGAAAAATTAGTATTTACCAAGATACATGCATTGAAAAAGTAGGCAGAGGTAGGAAGATAAGATAAACCACTTCAATGGCTTAGATACAGTGGAAAACTTTCTTATATTCAAATAAACTATTATATATAGAATTAATAAGTTTGATTAGAGGATAGGGTTCAAGAAATATTTTGTCCCCTATCCCATTAATAAATACAGTCGATCATTTTTAGTATCCAAATATGAAGCTTCAGTTTGTTGTGACACTTGATTCCTAACTGTGTTACATCAATTTGTACTTCATATCTCTTCACCTTATGAGAGTATGCCCCTGCACTTCCTAAAACTTTACATCCTTTTACAACCATTTTCACATAAGCAGGAAACTGAGAAATTTACAGGTTCCAAGATTAACAAAAGCAGGATACAAAGTTTAGACTCTATCCTTAATTGGTTTGCTCAAAAAAATTAAGCAAATTACTATCTTTTTTAATAAGAACAACTTAAAATGCTATCTCTTTCGATAGCTTTAATCTAAAAATTACTATGCCTGTTTCTAAATCAGAAAATATATTATAATCTAAGAAAAGCATTTTATGAAAGTATTAAATTTATTACTTTACCTTATAATAATCCACATACCAATCCGCAAACTTTTGTAAACCTTCATCTAGTGAAGTTTTTGGCTTAAATCCTATGGCTTTCATTAATAAATTTGTCGATGCATAAGTATATCGTACATCTCCAGGCTTTATAGGTTCAAATTTTTTCTCAAATAAAACTTCTCTTCCTAGTGCATTGGTTAACGCTTTCTCTAAAGTTTCAATGAATACCATTAACTTTTCGGGTCTATTGTTACCAATATTAAATACTTTATGTTGAATTTCTCCTGCAGGTGGATTAATAATAAGACGTTCGATTCCTTCAACAATGTCATCAATATAAGTAAAATCTCGATAAAGGTCATTTTCAAAATCACCATCATTGAAGATTTGAATTGGTTCTCCTGCAAAATAATTATTAGCAAAACCAAAATAAGCCATATCTGGTCGACCCATTGGTCCGTACACTGTAAAGAATCTTAACCCTGTTGCTGGTATCTTATATAAATGGCTGTATGTATAAGCCATTAATTCATTTGATTTCTTTGTAGAAGCATAAAGTGATACCGGGTTGTCAACAAAATCCGTTTCTTCAAATGGTACCTTTTTATTAGCTCCATATACAGAACTCGAAGATGCATACAAAAGGTGATCTACGGGATAATATCTGCAAGCTTCAAGGATGTTAAAGAATCCAATTATATTGCTTTGTATATAGACATCAGGGTTATCAATTGAATACCTTACCCCCGCTTGAGCTGCTAAGTTAATTACTACATTGGGCCGATACTCTTCAAAAATTCCCATCACCAAATCTTTATCTGATATATTACATTTCAGAAACGTAAAATTATCATAACGCTTTAAATGCTCTAATCGAGTATTTTTTAAATTCACATCATAATAGTCATTAATGTTATCAATACCAATTACCTTACAGCCTTTTTGTAATAAACTTCTAGATAAATAGTATCCTATAAAACCTGCTGCTCCAGTGATCAGATATGTTTTACCTGGACATAGATTTTTGTTTTGCAAGTTTCTCCAACTCCTTTATTACGCCTCTAGTAACTGCCTTTCTTCCAATTGAATAATATTCAACTCCAGCTTTTTGCATATCTTCTATACGATATATATTACGACCGTCATATACCAAAGGAGTTCTCATCAATTTCTTATAGGTTTCAGGTACAATAGCTTTTACTTCGCCCCATTCTGTAAAAATAAAGCAAACATTAGCCCCATCTAGTGCATACTGGATATTTGAAACATATGTGATACTTCCTTTTCTACATTTTCCTTCTGGATATATTTTAGCAAAATTTGCAGTTCCAACTGGATCAAACGCATATATGTTAGCGCCTTTTTCCAATAATAATGCAACATTTTCAAGAGATGCAGCTTCACGTAGATCATCGGTTCCAGGCTTAAATGTTAGACCTAATACTGCTACCTTTAAACCATCAAATGTAATTAATCTCTCACTTGCTTTTTTGAATAACCTAGTTTTTTGTTCCTTGTTAACATCAATTGCGGCCTTAACAGTTTTTAACTCATATCCATTCTGTCTAGAAATATAATCTAGTGCCTTTGTATCTTTAGGAAAACAAGACCCACCATATCCTATTCCTGCATTTAAAAATTTACTTCCGATCCGTTCATCAAAACTCATACCTTTTGCTACATCCTGAATATCCGCACCGACTAATTCGCATAAATTAGCAATATCATTCATATAGGAAATTTTAAGTGCAAGAAAATCATTGGAAGCATACTTAATCATTTCCGCTGATCTCCTATTTACTGAAACAATCGGTAAATTGAATGGTTCATAAATCTTCATCAAAAGCTCTTCTGCCCATTTGCTTTCTGTTCCAATGATTACTCTTTCAGCGTGTAAGGTATCGTATACAGCAGAGCCTTGTGCTAAAAATTCCGGATTTGAGGCTACTTCAACTCTTACATCATGAACTAAAAAATCATTGATGAATTGTTCCACTTTATCATTTGTTCCAACTGGCACAGTCGACTTCACAACAACAAGGCAATCTTTTTCAATAGATTCAGCAATTTGTCTTGCAACAGTTGCAATATAGGAAAGATTAGCCGAACCATCCGGCTGTTCTGGTGTCCCTACACCAATGAAAATGGCATCTGCATTTTTATAAGCTGATTTGTAATCAGTTGTATAATCAATTTTTCGTGCTGAATAGTTTCGCTTCATCAATTCTTCTAAATTCGCCTCATAGATTGGAGAGACTCCAGACTTCATTAAGTTTACTTTATTTTCATCAATATCAACACAAGTTACTTGATGGCCTTTTTCGGCAAAACATACACCTGCCACTAAACCAACATAACCTGTCCCTGCAACTGCTATCTTATACATCTACTTTTCTTCCTTTACTGATAATTTATTAACTTGGTGACCTATTTGTACTTGATTCTTAAATAGTACCCTAGTACGCTATCTTTTAGTCATTGTTATAGAGGAAAGAGAATTAATTTTGATACAGTATTAGTATACTTAGTCTATTATTTTATTAAATTAAGGTATATATTTCCTGAAATTTCCGACTATCACATTTTTTAACACAGTAAAAAGATAAGCCACATGAAAAGACTGGTAGACATTTATACTAGACTCCGCATGCAGAGAAAGTTAATCTATTTTATAGTATCTTAAAGAATGGAATTTTTTACATTTATAGAGAAAGTACTATTTTCTCCTCTACCCAACCACCAACTGTTTAACATTATCAAATGTATTTCTAATGTCTCTCTTTTTGATTAATAAATATAATCCATATACTACAATATAAACTATGACACCTAACAAGGAATTTACAAACCAACTAATTAGTATGAATATCAGAGACATAGTCAATTCAAGTATTATATCTTTATACACTGAAATATTTAGTATTTTTGATAAGAATACCTCTGCCAATACAGAACGAAAGGCCAAAGCCAACACAATTGATACTGTAATCAAGGTTAAGTTCTTTAATAATGTTGTGAACATGATTGCTAATATTATGCTCAATATCACTGAGCCTAAATTAACAGCAAGCATCAACTTCTCTTTCCGTAAAGTTTTTAAATAGGTATTAATTAATAAAGCTATTTTCCCCTCAAAGATAAACATAGGAAAAATAATTGACATATACATAAAACTATCATTATACTCTGGCAACCATACTGATAAAATAAATTTTAAAGGATAGAAAACTATGAGTAAACCAGTTAAGGGAACCATTAAAAAGTTTCTCATAGTTGTATAAATTCCAGGAAGCCTCTCCTTATTCGTCCTTCTTAAAACAGGAAACATTATAATACCAACTGCATTAATAAATGTCATTATAAGATTTGAAATAGTTAAGGTAAGTGATACGATACCAAAAGTTGATATACTCCATGTACGTTCTATTCCAAATTGAAAAACCCCTATAATTAACATGTTGGCTGTATTCGCAAACATTAACTTTATTCCAACACAAACATTTTCATAAGTTTCTCTTAAACTAATATAAAAATTAGTTATTTTCATAAACACGATATCCCTGCAACAATACATTGCGTACATTAACGATACTAATTTTCCTATTAGATCTGCAACTATTAATAATTTGTATTGCCTCACTCCACCGAATAAGAATAGTAAAATTAAACAACAAAAAAGGATCCGCTCGATCAATGTTAATTGAGCATACTCTTTAATTCTATTTGTTCCTAGTAAAATGTAGACTAACATATATCTAATATTTACCATTAACATATAAATAGAAGTCATAATAAGAACATATAATCTATTGGAGTCTGAACTAAATATATAAGAAAGAGCAATGATCACAATACCCATCAATATTTGTAATATTCCCATCATCCAAAACTGAGAAAAAAATAATTTTTTATTTAATTCATTATATTCTTTACCGCCATATCTAAGATATATCCCATCATTCCAGCCAAAGTGCAAAAAGCCCACATAAGAGGTGTAAAATAGATATAACTGCCAATATCCATAGTCTTCTACTCCTATCAATTTTGGAACAATAAGTAAAACTAATGTTGAAATGACCATTGAAATTAAATTGGATGACAGTGAATATGAAAAATTCTTCATGAAAGTATTTACTTTATTATTTATTTTTAGCCTCATCATATATTCAGTAAACACTCATTTCCCTTTTTTAATTTTTTAAAAGAAGAAATTATCTTCTAAAACTTGTTTAACTATATTCATTGTTGGTACATATAACACTAAAAGAATAAATGAAGCAGAAACAAATAGTAAAATACTAAATAATAAAATATAGTACTTATAATTCTTTGTAATACTATTTAAAGCCACAGCAAATAATAAATAATTTATAACAAAAATATTTCTATACAGCCTAATAAAATCTAGATTATTCATTACAAAATAAAGTGTAAGTAAACATATAATATTAAGTTTTAGAATAGCATTTGGATCAATAACATTTATTAAAGTCTTTGATAGTTTATTGTTCTGATCACAGATATTTTCATTATTAGAATTCAAAATAATATTCCTAGATATTAATACAAGTAAGATTGAAGTAAGGAAATATACTAAAACCATACATTTTGTAAATAAGCTTGTTTCTGTAAAGAAGTATGCCGTGATTTTTTCTGAGGGTATAAATCCGTTTAAAATTTGTAAAATAATAGGGATAAAAAAAACACTTAGTATAGATGCTATTATTATTGTATACATAGTTTTTTTATTATCTTTTAATGCCGTTAACAATCCAAACAGGTAAAATAAAGAAGTCACATGAAAAGCACTTGCCAGCAAAACAAATATAGTGTATTTTAAATAGTTTTTTTGTGTTGAGATAATAAATCTACTTCCATAAATAATAAAAGACATAGCTAAAAAATTTCGAATCTGTACAACGTCTATAAAAAATGGATAAATAAGGTATAAAATAAATACAAAAGAAATATTAGCCCTATAATATTTAATGGTGTTAACTATTAGTAATAGTCCAATTGTTGCAATAGTAAATTGAAGGATATTATACGATAATCCAAGACTCAAACCTAATTTATTAAGTAGTTGGAATCCAAACTCAAAATCATAGAGAGGCTTTCCTTTTGATAAACTAATGTAATTATTTAAATATCCTAGCCTGTCTGGATTATCAGTATTCCCACCAAATAATAATAATAAAAATAAAAAAGAAACATATAACAGTACTTTGGAATTTTTCACCAAAACACCTAATATTATTAACAAGAGTGATGCTGCATAAAACACATTTTGCACCTCTAAACTAATTTCTATTTGAAATTCTATTTAACCAATTCCCAAAATCATATTTTCTGATAATTTGTTCATCAATTTGTACATAATCTGAATTAATAAAACTTGCAATGTTATTTATGTCATCTTTACCCAAAATAAATATATTATTTTTATTATAAAACTCATATTTTGATATGTTTTTATCATTAGTAATTAACTTTTTTTCTAAAAAGAGGGCTTCCATTGGTCTTTGAGACATTCCACTTTGGCCAGCCTGAACTAAATCAAGTATAGCAATACTTTCAGATATTCCTTCAAGAACTTCTTGATATGGAATTCTTTGCATAAAAGAATAACTTCTATGATTAGATTCCTCTGATTTGGTAATATGCATTTTGACTCTTAAGTCGGATTTCTCGAATGTTTCTTTTAATTTTAGAAGTTTATCCAATCTTCCTTTATCAGCACCCATAAAATAAATGTCATTCTTAATTTTAGTTTTCGTTAGCTTAATATTAGAAAAATAATAAGTTGAAATGTAGTTCATACCATAATTCTTACAATCATTAATATCAAAAGACCAAAGCTCAGTATTTTGGCCCATAATCTTTTTCGGATTTATTGATTTTATTACAGGATTCCAGTACCAATGTATAATTCGACTATTAGTTTTCTTCTGTATATAATTAGCTATATGCAGACTATAAATGGATGTGGATAAAATTACTGTACTATATTTTTTTATTTCCTTTTTCCAATCACCAAACAACATAGGTAACAGTGGTAATTTCATTTTTATTATTATTTTCCGAAAAATCTTATTTAGAATACTATTATTTTTAAAGATATTTGTTGCAGTTACATTTTCATATTCATTTCTCTTTTTATTATAGAATTCTTTTTCAGAGTTACCATCTAAAAACAAAACCAAATCATCCATTAGTAACCCCCCTTTTCTAATAAGCCTTTTTAAATTAACAGAATTATGATGCCACCATACTATAAGCTAATTTTTTTCTAATCATTTTCATTTTCAGCAAGCTTTCGTAACCTACTATAAAATTCAGTTCTTCTTTTATTCAGTTTCTCCTTCGTATACCTTTTTGCCACTTCTATATTTATAGAACTCATTTCTTCTAGTTCATCAGTATTATTTATTAAACGCATAATCTCATAAGCAAAGCTTTTACTATCCTCAGGTTCAAATAAATACCTTTTATCTAATAATTCAGGGATTCCCGCAACTGGAGTTGAGATACATGGAAGACCAACAGCCTGGGCCTCAATTACTGCCCTTGGTAAGCCCTCTGTGTACGTAGGAAAAACAAAAAGGCTACCTTTAGAAAGACGGTCCAATACTTCCTGTCTACTATGGAGTCTCCCGATAAAATGTACTTTATCGCCCACATCCAATTCTTCTGCATACCTTTTAAACTCAGATACTAAGTTACCATCACCAATACAACAAGCTGTTATATTATAACCATGGTTACAGACGATTTTTAAAGCCTCAATTAATGTTTTATGACCTTTAATGTTACTATTTATGGAATTTGATATGTGTATAATTTCAAAAGGAGAATTAGTATCAGAAAACGTTTTGGGTTTCCTAATATCACTTTCCGTAAGTTCTATTGATGAATAATAACTTTCAAAATACCTTTCACATTCACCTTCTAGCATGGCTCTATTTGGATAGAGTCCTTGTAAGAAGTTTTTTGTTACATAAGATGCACCATTTGCCTTTTTAACGATATGTTTTAACATCCTAATATTAATCCATTTAAAAATACCCTTTAGATCAGTAAAGGAGAACGGATCATTAACTACCTCAACAGCAAAGGACTTTCCACGTCTTTTCCCAATAATATATGCCAGATAGCTCTCGATTTGAGATACTCTAAAAATATAACAATCGCAGCCATCACATATTTTTCTATATCTAACTAGCAACTTGAAAATATTTTTTAGCATACCTTTAATTCCCTGATACCATGGTAGTTCATATATTTCTAATCCTTTACCACTAACAAGGAGGAAATTTGAAGTATCTATTGTATCTACATACTTTGTCTTTGAAACAAAGCGAACCTCATCAAAGACATTCAAATACCTTTTGAAAAACTCATAACTATATATTGATGGTGTGTAATATTTACCATCAGGAGTTTTATATAAGTGTGCGTTATCAGTTACTAAAACTTTCATAGCCTCGTTCACTCATCTCAAATTTTGTTAGGATCTCTTTTGTAGAATTAATAAATTAATTCTGTTTATAAATACCTATATCAATTAGCTCTTGTTCTTCAGGTGCAGTTATCAGTACAGCTTTTTTTGCCCCATAATAGACATACATACTTCCAGCTGCTGCTGCATGAGCCTTCCCATCTTCTAATACCCTTTTAAAATCATATATATCTTTAGCCCCACCACAAGCTATTACGGGAATAGAGACTGATTCAGACACATCTTTAACAAGGTCCAAATCATAACCTTTCATAGTACCGTCATAACTAATGGAATTCAATAATAGCTCCCCTGCCCCCAACTCTTCTGCTCTTTTTGCTAAAGTAACTGGATCATGTTTCACTTTAGTCTTTCCATCATTTATATAACAAGACTTTTTACCAAACAGTTCATTCTTAACGTCAATTGACACTACAATGCTTTGGCTGCCAGCAAATTCTACAGCTTCTTTAATTAATTCGGGCTTAGTAACAAACGAGGTATTAATGATAGCTTTTTCATACCCAATGTAAAATAACTTTTCTATTTCTGATAGAGTTGTTATGCCTCCGCCATAGCTTAACGGCATAAAAGCTTCACTTGCTATGTCTTTTAAATATTCAAAATCCGGTCCTCTATTTTCGGAAGTAGCAGTAATGTCTAAGATACATAATTCATCTACGCCCTTACCGTTAAAAATCTTAACGGCGTTAATTGGATCTCCTAGATAACGAGGATTCGTAAATTTAGTTGTCTTCACTAAACCACGGTCTTGAATTGATAGACAGGGTATTAATCTTGGTCTACTATACAATTTATACCCTCCTTGCAAAATTACTTAGTAATTCCATACCAAACTTATGACTTTTTTCAGGGTGAAATTGCACACCATAAATATTTCCCTTCTTTACTGCCGCAGCAAAAGAATACCCATAGTCACATCTCATTAATACATTTTCTTCACTATCACAAACAGCATGATAAGAATGAACAAAATAATATCTTTGCAAAGGGGTTAAGCACTCAACAAGTGGGTCATCTTTTATGTTGTTTATTGTAATATCCCAACCCATATGTGGAACTTTTAATTGAGGGATTCCATCTATTTCAAATCGCTTATTGTCAAATGGAATTAATCCCAATCCGCTCTCGTTACCTTCCTCACTTTTTCTTCCTAACATTTGCATACCAAGGCATATTCCTAGGAGTGGCTTATGTTCATTTAATGCATGGTTTTTTATTGCCTCAACCATTCCACTACTATTTAATTTATTCATCCCTGCATCAAATGACCCAACTCCTGGTAGAACTAATTTATCAGCCTTTTCAATTTCTGCTATATCATTCGTTGGGATGGCAGGTACTCCTATTTTTTTAAACATGTTAATGATTGAACTTACATTTCCAACTCCATAGTCTAATACTGCAATCAATTCCATCACCTAATAAATTTTTTTATTATCGGAAATTACGTTTTTCAACACCTAGTTTTTTAGCCATTTTTATCGAAAATTCAATTAAGCTTAATGAGTTTTTATAATCTTTATAAGTTTTGTTTTCTCCATTAATGATTTCTTCAAATTCAGCTTTGGTAATACCAAGTTTTTTTGCAATGTATTCTAAGTCTTCTAACATCGTTTCCTCATTATAAGGAGATTCTTCTAGTTTTTTTAAAGCTTCTTCACGTGTCATTTGTCCTGTTAAGATCAAGTTAGAAAAATAAGACTTTCTTTTGTCAAACCCAAACTTTTTAGGTAAATAATATCCTTCATAAAACCTTGTAAAGATATTTTCATAGTGCTTATTTTCGTATTTTTCCCAACCGAACTTTTCCTTTAATTCCTTTTCCGCTGCATCTTTGTCATAGTGAATAATATCTAGAGGGGCAACACGCTTCATTCCTTTAATATATGCGTAATGTAATCTATATTTAAACATTCCACACATTGGAAGAGTTTTAAGCTTAACCTTTCCAAATCTTTTATGAATGTCTTTTATTAATGTCAGGTCATTTAGGTGAACCCACTCAATTGGAGGTCGGACACATTCTGTTGCATTATTTGAACCAGTTAATACGTATTTAATGCCATGTTTTACGGCGTAATTATACAACCCTGCAAAAATAACATGGTCTTGTGGTAAATCCTGATATGCTACTTGTGACTTAAAAAATGCAAGTTGTAGATCACGCATTTCATTCCAGTTTATTACTTCAGTATACATATCCAAATCCAGTGCTTTTACCAGTCTTTCAATATTTTCAACAGCAACATTCAAGTTCCAGCCGGTATCAACTGTATATATCAATGGTCTTAAACCCATCTTTTCTTTAGCAATATAAGCTAGATATGAACTATCCGTTCCGCCGCTTAGTCCAAGAATACAATCATATTTCTTCCCTTTTCCAGCCTCACGTATTTGCGCTGCAATCTTTTCTAACTCAGCTTCGTTATTTATATTAGGCTGCCAATTAGGTAAGATTTCATTATAATAACTATTACAATAATCACAGACGCCATTTTCATCAAAAACAATTTTACTATCCGTTGTATCCATAGCACAGTTTGTACAAACTTGATATTCTCTATGTGGCATATAAACCTCTCCCTTATTTGCTCCAAACAACTCTGTTAACATAGTCTGTATAAGATAATATTATTCTTAATACTTTATCAGAGACATTAGGCATACTATAATCTCCAACATGCCTTAATGTATTTCGTTGTTGTGTTTCAAGAATTTCTAATCCTTGTAAGATTCTCTCTTTCTTTAAACCAACCATCATGACGGATGCTTCTTCCATCGCTTCCGGTCTTTCATGAGCTTGTCTAATATTTAGTGCTCTAAACCCAAGAATAGAGGATTCTTCACTTATCGTTCCACTATCACTCAACACGGCTTTAGCTTTAATCTGAAGCTTAACATAATCATTGAACCCTAATGGCTTCATTATTTTGACTAACGGATTAAACTCTATTCCTTTAGTCTCAATCATTTTTCTAGTTCTAGGATGCGTACTTACAATTACAGGAATTTTATACTTTTCTGCAACTGCATTTAAGCTATCAACTAAATCTAGGAAATTGCTTTCCGAGTTAATATTTTCTTCCCTATGTGCTGACACAACAAAATAATTTGCTTCTTCAAGAGATAGACTCTCTAGTACAACCGAGTTCTCAATGTCATTCTTTCTTGAGTTAAGTACCTCAAACATTGGGCTGCCTGTCTTAATAATTCTATCTGACGGAAATCCTTCCCTAAGAAGATATTCTCTTGCAATATCACTGTAGGTTAAATTAATATCCGATGTATGATCAACAATTTTTCTATTTGTTTCTTCTGGAACTCTTTGATCAAAGCATCTATTGCCTGCTTCCATATGGAAAATAGGGATTTTCCTTCTTTTTGCAGCAATTGCACATAAACAGCTATTCGTATCACCTAGTACTAAAAATGCTTCCGGATTTACTTCTTCCATAATAGGATCAATCTTTACTAGGATATTCCCTATTGTTTCAACTGCCGTTCCAGTAGCTGCATTAAGAAAATAATCAGGTTTTTTCAGGTTGAAATCCTTAAAAAACACTTCATTTAATTCATAATCATAGTTTTGTCCGGTATGAACTAGAATATGTTCAATAGCCTCTGACTCTTCTAATTTATTAATAACGGCCGACAGTCTAATAATTTCTGGTCGTGTACCCACGACTGTCATAACCTTTAATTTCTTCATCAATTAAACCTCCACAAAATAGGTGTCTGGCTTGTCTGGATCGAAGCACTCGTTGACCCACATAACGGTTACTAAATCACCCTCGCCGACATTTACAATTGAATGGGTGTATCCAGTAGGAATATCCACAACTTGCAACTTTTTTCCACTAACTCTATATTCAATAACTTGATCAGAATCTATCTTTCTAAATCGTATTATCCCTTCCCCGCTTACAACTAAAAACTTCTCATTTTTTGTATGGTGCCAATGGTTTCCTTTTGTAATTCCGGGTTTTGAAACATTAATAGAAACCTGGCCTCTTTCAGATGTTCGGATAAATTCAGTAAATGAACCCCTTTGATCACAATTCATTTTAAGATCATACGAAAACTTATTTTCTGGTAAAAAGCTTAAATAAGTGCTATAAAGCTTCTTGGTTAGAGCATCTTCCATATTAGGAATAGATAAATCCTCCCTGCTTTGTTTGAAGCTTTTTATGGTATTTGCCAGTTCACCAAGTTTAATTTTATGAGTCACAGGAACAATACAGTAATCTCCTTGTTTAGTTGGAAATCCTTCCAGAGCTCTTAAAAACTCTTCTAATAAATCATCAATATAGCTAAGAGTTAATTCAGCATCAGGGTTATTTATTTGAATCTCCAAATCTCTCGCTACATTATGGCAGTAAGTAGCAACAACCGTATTATAGTTAGGTCTGCTCCATTTTCCAAATAAGTTTGGCAGTCTATATATATATACTTTTACATCCGTTTCCTTATTATAATCAAATAACAATTCCTCTCCTGCCCTCTTACTTCTACCATAAGGATTATCACTTTCTGCTTGAATAGACGAAGTAATTAGCACCGGAGCTTTTTTGCCGGATTTCTTGAGCAATTCTAATAAAATAGATGTTAGACCAAAGTTACCCTTCATAAATTCTGCATCATCGTTTGGTCTATTGACACCCGCAAGGTGGAAAACAAAATCACAATCTTGTGTGTATTTTTCTAACAAAGAAATATCACTTTCTCTATTAAATTCATTTATATCGTTATATCCCTTATTTTTCAGTTCAGCAATTAGGTTTTTACCAACAAAGCCTTTAGAACCTGTAACTAAAATTTTCATTTGTTTGTTCCACCCTTTAATTAACCGCGTAAAATGTTTTTTTCCACTTCTTAAGTTCCCCTTGTACATATTCGAGTGTAAGAAGTTTTTCCTTTATTTGTTCTACATTAAGTAGTTCTGTATTTTGAGAGTTATACTCCTCTATAGTTGTGAGCTTTTGATCTCCCTCTACAAAATATTTATCGTAGTTGAGATCCCTTTGGTCCGCAGGAACTCTAAAGAATCCGCCCATATCCTCTGAAACGACATATTCTTCTCTAGTTAGAAGAGTTTCATATAATTTTTCACCATGACGCGTACCGATGATTTTTATTTCATTTTCAGCATTAAATAGTTCTTTAATTGCTTGTGCAAGATCACCAATAGTACTTGCAGGTGCTTTTTGGACCATAATATCTCCAGCCTCAGCATTCTGAAATGCAAATACAACCAATTCAACTGCTTCTTCAAGGCTCATTAGAAATCTTGTCATACTAGGATCGGTAACCGTTAACGGCTGCCCACTTTTTATCTGTTCAATAAATAACGGAATAACCGAACCACGTGAAGCCATTACATTCCCATATCTAGTTCCACAAATCAGTGTTTTATCAGGTGAAACAGTTTTTGACTTTGCAACAAAAACCTTTTCCATCATCGCCTTTGAAATACCCATTGCATTAATTGGATAGGCAGCTTTATCGGTCGAAAGACAGATTACCTTTTTCACACCATAGTCAATAGCAGCAGTTAATACATTATCAGTGCCCAATACGTTGGTCTTTACTGCCTCTAAAGGGAAGAATTCACATGATGGCACTTGTTTTAGTGCGGCAGCATGGAAAATATAATCCACTCCATGCATAGCGTTTTTAACGCTTGCAAGGTCTCTAACATCCCCAAGATAAAATTTTAGCTTATTATTTTTATAAAGTTTTCTCATATCATCTTGCTTTTTCTCATCACGAGAAAAAATTCGAATTTCTTTTATATTAGTACCAAGAAATCTTTCCATTACTGCGTTTCCAAAGGAGCCTGTCCCACCTGTAATTAATAAAGTTTTACCATCAAACATCTTTTTCACCCCAGGTTAATTAGAGTATCTTCTAATAACGTAATATATCTTTCTTTACTGTAGTTCCTGATATAGTAATCATATGAGTTCCTAGCCATGTTTTCTTTCTTATCACTATTACAAAACTGTAAGATTAGATTGGCCAATCCTTTATGATTTTCAGCCTCACAACATAGCCCACAATCAGCATCTTTTATTACCCAATTTGTTTCACCATCGATCGCTCCAATTATTGGCTTGCCGGAAGCCATATAAGATTGGACCTTGCCTGGCAAAGTGTGTGATAAAGTTTTATTATTTTTTAATGTTATTAACATCGCATCTGCTAATCCATAAATCTGCGGCATTTCACTAATAGGTTTTCTGCCGTAAAACACAACGTTGCCAAGCCCAAATTTGCTGCTAATGGCCCTACATTCATCTAGTTTGGAACCATCACCAACTATGTGGAAAAGTATATCCGCACGGTCACGCAACTCATTTGCTGCCTTTATAATCGTTTCTACACTTTGCATATCACCGATATTCCCTGCAAAAACAAAGTTATATTTATCATTTTTAGTGATTTCAACACTGCTAGCAAATATGTCTTCTGCATACTGCGGTAAATAAAGTATAGCTTCCTCATTCACACCAAGTGTATTTTTAAAATATTCCTTAAACATACCGGAAGTAACTGCTATGGAATCTGCCGAATTATAAATCCACCTAGATACTCTTAAGAAAAACTTATAAATAGATGAATTCTCTTTTATTCCGCCTGCTGCTAAACTATCAGGCCATAAATCCAGACAGTAAAGCAAGATCTTCTTCTTATGCTTTTTCTTATAAACAATTGCAGGAATTCCCATCATTACAGGAGAAAGTTGATTCACCAGTACTACATCAAACTTTTCTTTCATAAATAAAGTCTTTAACGATGCTGACATCGCATAACTTAGATAATTTAGGAATAAACTTAATTTATTATTACCTCGGCCAATTTCAAAACACCGTATAATTTTGACACCGTTGAGGACTTCAATCCTTTTCTTACCGCGGCGATAATCATCGAGCACTCGTCCCTCTGGATAATTTGGGAGCCCCGTTAATACAGTTACCTCGTGTCCCTTATTTACAAGTGTTTCACATATGTCTGATATACGAAAAGGCTCTGGGTAGTAATATTGACAGACAACCAGTATCTTCATATAACAAAAGCCCCCAAATTTAATTAACCTTTTTCAAATACTCTTCAATTTCTATTTTTAACCCCTCGGATAAAGGCATGGGGGAGTATCCAAAGTCTTTCATGGCATTTTGAAAGGAGAAGTTCCTATCTTCTCCCATTCTTTGAACTTTTTCAATATAGTCAACTTTACCTAGCGAAAAAACTTTAAGGCATTTGGCCAGAAATTCTCCTAGCGCCAAAGGCACACTTATAAACGTAGTCCTCTTCCCCAGAAGATTACTGATCAACTCAAATAAATTTTTCATAGTAATAGGTTTTTCCCCAGATAAAATGTAATCGCCATTCATAATATTTGTGTTTTTTAACACTTGATAGTAGGCTTTACCTAAATCTCTCCCGTTAACAGGTTGAAGCATATTTTTTCCTTGATCGATAATTGGAAATAACCTTAATCTATCTACCATTTTAATAAAAACAATCATATTCCTATCATTTGAGTATCCATAAATCATAGTTGGTCTTAAATAAATTAGACCGATTCTTGATTTACTTTCCTTAATAACTTTTTCTATACTTTTTTCAATGTCTTTATATTCCTCTGAAGCACTCTTATATTTTGAATAAATACCGGTCGTATGAACGAGTATAGCTCTTTTAACATCGTTTTTAACAGCCGCCTTCATTAATGTAACCGAATAAAAGATAGATGCTATATGAACCACTGTATTAACACCGATCATAACTTCATTCATGAACTCTTGGTCATCTAAATCCCCAACTACTTTTTCAATATTTAAACCTGAATGATCTAGTAATGATGTATCAGAATTTTCCCTAACAATATAACGAATATGGCCCCGGTAATTATGATCAATCAATTCTTGCAAAAAATGTTTACCGCTATGACCCGTTATTCCCGTTACTAACAGCATTTTTCCACCTCTATTGCCTTAATGACTAAAACTTGGCCTTATGACTTTCTCGTATCTTCTCTTCAATTGTTCCTGTACCACCTTCAACCACACCATCACTTTTCACGACACTTACGATGGTCCCAAAGAAACACTTAACATCCATCCAGAGATTCATTTTCTCAACATATTCACCATCAAGTCTAGCCTTTACTTCAATCGGTAGCTCATCTCTTCCATTGATTTGTGCCCAACCAGTTAACCCCGGATATATATCGTTTGCCCCATATTTTTCTCTTTCAGCGATTAGGTCATATTGATTCCAAAGGCATGGCCTCGGACCAATAATACTCATTTCTCCCTTAAGAATATTAATAATTTGCGGAAGTTCATCCAAGCTAGTTTTCCTCAAAAACTTCCCAACTCTAGTAATATATGTTTCAGGACTTTTCAAAAGATGTGTAGGCATATCTTTTGGAGTATCAATTTTCATTGTCCTAAACTTCAAAATATTAAACTCTGTTTTATCTTTTCCAATCCTACGCTGCATAAAAAACACCGGACCCTTAGAATCAAGCTTAATACAAATAATTAATATTAAAAAAACAGGCGAAAGAATTACCATGCCTATAAAGGCAAAAACAAGATCTAGAATATTTTTTATATATTTTCTATAAATCACTCTTTTATCCACCTCAATCAGAAAAGGTTAAATAAGTATTTAACCTTTCCTCCCCCCAATATTATGTAGTGAGAGTATAATCTTATTTAATTAATACTAGTTCACCACAAACATTTTAGATAAACTCTCAAACTTGTTATTAGCCACCGAAATTAATATATCATGAATCTCCGTGTCCGATAGATCTAACAGGCGATTGATTAATTTACTTAAATCTTCCGCATTGATAACTCTAGCTTTCCCGATATGAATCTTAGGATACACCTGAACCGGATGCACTTCATTTTCATTCAAGAGTTCTTCAAACATCTTCTCCCCAGGCCGCAAGCCAGAAAACCGTATACCAATTTCCTCTAAATTAAATCCAGATAACTTTATCAGGTTTTTCGCCAGATCAACAATCTTAACTGGTTCACCCATATCGAGAACGAATACCTCACCGCCACGTGCCAACGAACCAGCTTGGATCACAAGCCGTGACGCTTCAGGTATCGTCATAAAGTACCGTGTCATTTCAGGATGTGTAACTGTCACAGGTCCACCCGCCTGAATCTGCTTCTTAAACAAAGGAATTACACTGCCACGGCTTCCAAGAACGTTACCGAACCGAACAGCAACAAATTTAGTGTTACTAATCTGCGCCAAGCTTTGAATAATCATCTCTGCAAACCGTTTCGTCGCCCCCATTACATTCGGTGGATTTACTGCTTTATCCGAGGAAATCAACACAAACGTATGAACCCCAAAAGTGTCCGCAGCCTCTGCGACATTTTTAGTCCCGAAGATATTATTCTTTACTGCTTCTCTAGGATTGTATTCCATTAAGGGTACATGTTTATGTGCCGCTGCATGATACACCACAAAAGGACGATGTTCTTCCATGATTTCAAAGATTCGTTGCCGATCTTGAATATCGCCAATTACCGGTACAATCTCGATTAAATTTTGATAGATTTTCCGCAGCTCCATATCAATATGATAAATGCTGTTCTCGCCATGACCGACGAGAACGAGTTTCCTCGGATTAAACTTACATATTTGCCGGCAGATTTCTGAACCAATCGAACCACCAGCACCAGTAACCAAAACTGTTTTTCCGGATACATACTCCGAAATGCCGTTAATATCCAACTCCACAGGCTCCCGGCCTAATAAATCCTCGACCTGAACATCCCGGAATTGATTAACAGAAATTTTACCGGTCATTAAATCTTCAATCTTTGGCATTATTTGTGTTTTCACTTTTGTTTTCGCACACTCGTCAATAATCCTACTTAACTCCAGTTGGCCTAACGAAGGAATTGCAATTACTATATTCTCAATTTCGTATTTTTCTACCATTTGAGCTATTTTACTGGAGGTTCCCACAACCGGTATGCCAAGGATGTCCAATCGAAGCTTAAGCGGATCATCATCAATAAACGCAACAGGCTTTAATTCAATCTCATGATTATGGAGTAATTGCCTCGCTGCTAATGTACCCCCAGCACCAGCCCCAACAATCAGTGTCCGTTTAGTATTTGTTTGTATATTGATAAAGTTATCACGAAATACCCTCCACGAAATGCGCGAGCCTCCAATTAACAATACGTACAACATCCATGTAATTAGAAGCGCCCTGGCATACAAATCGTGAAACACAATGACCTGCACAATTGCTGTTACCGCTATCGTCAACGTGACTGCTTTGACAATTGTTATCAATTCTCCGACACTGGCATATTCCCATGCCTTTTGATAAAGTTTATAAATAGACGCAAATAAATGATGGCAGATTAATAGCGTTAACAAAGTAGCCAAAGGCATAGTTATTTTAAAAATTTGCATCTCTGGATTCAAGATAAAATAACTAATGAAGACTGCCGTTAATACAATAACGGAATCCAGCACTGCGAGTACTACCAACCTCGTTTTAAATGTCACCCCTATCTTCCTCCCCTTTTTTATCTAGAGTGAATCTAATTTATAATGACAAAAATAAATATTTAATGGAAAACCAAGTGTTTTTTATACTTACTCTTCCATTAGATATCTATTTTTTACCATAAATTCAGGCATCTGCCCCGCCCTCACATCAAATTTTGACGACATCGCCTAAGGCCCTACTACCTAAGACCCACAATAAGGCCGAGCACTACCAATGAGAACGTTAAGGTAATCTTCCTCGATTAGGATACACTCGAATATAATTCACAGAAAAATAAAAGGCAAACTTAACCAATAATATAAAACAGAATTATTATATCATTTTAAATATGGTATTTCGACATATTCTCTAATTTTCTGCCATTCCTGCACTTATTTTACACCCTTTTTTTAATTTTTGTAGATTAATATTGAAATTGGAAATAATTTTCCGTTTCCGTTTTTTGTAAATACACAAAACAAAGGTAATCTCTAAGACCATCAATCTTTTGGTCTTTCCTTGTTTACAAAACCCACCAATTTTGAAATAATAATTTTAAAAGCCAAATAAATTATGAATAAAAAAATAAATCCATACACCCCCGCCATAACATCAGCAAATTCCAAATTCCCTTTTCCTGTTATCTTTTGTTCAATCTCAATTGCAAATACAATCACTAGTAGTACGGTAATTGTATAAATGAATGAGACCACAGTGATACTCCATTTTGAAAGAAACTTAAATATAATATGGGTAGGAACAAAAAGAATCATACCTATAATACCAATTACCCAAAAATGCAAATCTTTGTCCGTTAATGAATAACCTAGCGAATCAAAAATTTCTATTAGTAAATCGTGCATTAAATTGACTGTTTGAACAATTAATACAATCAATTCCTTCATAATTCCATCCCCTTTTTTAAAAAGTGATATCGTTTATCAATTATATACATGTGAGTGCAGAATAAAGTTTACACCAAAATTTAGTAAATGACATTGTAAATTTCCATAATGCGATGTTACCATATTTATCCACATCTAACATACCTATGTATTCTGCGAGATTCCCATGTCCATGAATACCGTCGAGAAGTTCCTTGATATTCCACTAAAAAACACAGATGAATAGGCATCCGAATGGGCTCATTTCGAATGCCTTTTGTCTACAATCTGAGATACTCAAAGGATGAGTATCCCTATTATCAAAGGTAGGTCCACAACGCTTGAAGAGCGTTTGGAAATTGTGATGTGTTGTCTTCCGAACAGGAAACTTATCACCAAGCATCAGAGCATTTCAAAGTCTCTTATCAACAGGTGTAATCAATGGGTAAAAAAGTATGAGCAAGTAGGAGAAACCGGTCCAAAAAGCAATTGAAAAGGCAAAAATGGTGCAAAGTATGTCGGGAGTGGGAAGGTGCATTGATAACGGACCAATGGAGGCGTTTTGGGGAACCTTAAAATGTGAAAAGTATTATCTAAATATATACAGTACCTTTGAAGAATTGAAAAAAGACATTGAGGAATACATAAAGTTTTATAATCATGAAAGATTACAAAAAGGATTAAAACGGCTTTAGTCCCTTAGAATACAGGGCTAAAGCCGCCTAGTGTCGTTTTTTTAATTCCACTGTCTATAATGATAGGGGACAGTTCATTTCTCGATGTCCCTTAAAAACCATTATTTATGAAGCCAAACAGCCCCAGCGGAGTTGTCTTTTGCTTCACCGATGACTTGAACTTTAATAGGATACTGAGCAGGAACTTTAACTCCAGCATCAGGGATTACATTGTTAATGTAAGCCTTAGTGGAATCGAATTCCGTTACACCTGGAAGGCCTTTGTAATCGTAGATTCCGCGGGTTGGTGAGCTCACAGACCATGCAGGTGCCTGATCTAATGAGAACGCAGCATCCGCTACTTGGTAGCGAGTAGTTTGAGCGATGGAATCTTTACCCTTCAAGTTAAAGATAAGCGCTTCTGGATGAGAATCGACTACGCTTAGGAAGCCTTCACCAGGGTGGACACCGCCCCAGTTATCAGTAAACGTATCGTCACCATACCAAACTACTAAACCAGTATTATATTTTGCGTCACGAGAGTATTGCAGTGCCTTATCAGAGCCGGCGTAGTTTCTCCACTCTAGGTAATAGTAGTGAGGCTTTTTAATCCAGCCGTCCGATACTTCGAAACCGTCTAATGTTACTTGTGGTGTACCCTCTGCATCGTCGGAGAATTTCACTTGTCCATCAACTGTTAATTGAAGGTTATCAATTGCAAAACCGTCTGGAGCAAGGCCGCCGTCTGTTACATAATTAAATACTAGTTTTACTTTTTTGCCAGCAAATTGGCTTAGATCTAGAGATTTATCTTCCCATTTGCCTTGAGAAGTTTCAAAACCACCTGAAGTGTTTTGATCACCAATTGTATCAAGTCTTACGCTCTTGCCATCTTCTGTTACTGCGTTAACATATAGGTAGTCATAATCAGCTTCAACTTTATAATACTGTTTGTAAGAGAAATCTGCAGCTGTCGCAGTTGTTAAATCAAATACAGGAGTTTCAAGTACCGTATTAAGGTCATCGCCTTTAGTGCTGTAATAGTATTTTGCGCCAAATTCAGGCTGGATTCCAGGAACCTTTTTAGCAGGAAGATTAACCTTCACGATTCCAGGATTCTTCGATTTCGTTACACTCTGGTCAATGACTGCAGCCAGACCATTTTGATCGATATCTTCATAGTTTACTTCTGTAATATTCGCCCAGTTTCCGCCGATTGTTTTTTGATAGAATTCTTTCACCTGCGGCGAGAAACTTGGCGGCTGTGTTCCGGCAATATGGCCGCTCCAGCTGCCGCCGCTCATGATCGACCATTGTGCAACTGTATCGCCATTACCGGTATATTGTGTATCATACTCATCTGGAGCCCCTAAGTCATGGCCATATTCGTGTGCGAATACGCCCACTGCTCCGTCTTCAGGCTCAACAGTGTAGTCATAAGCTGCCATTTTACCGCCCCAGTAATCTACAGAAGCTGTAGTATTAGCGACAGGATAAACACCATTTAATGTCCAGCGGTGTGACCAAATTGCATCATCTCCAACTACTCCGCCGCCAGCCTCCTGGCCGACACCTGCATGAAGAACCATTAAGTGGTCTACTAAACCGTCTGGCTCGTTTCGATCGCCGTCACCATCTAGATCATATTGGTCGAATTTATCATAATCTGCTAAATTAATTCCAGATGCCACAGCTGCATTTAGTGCATCCTTAATAAGTCCGCGTGCTCCTTTTGTGCCAGGTTTATTATCATGGCCGCCTGCTGGACTGTCACCGCCATACTCAGCAGCGTTTCCTGGTACTGTCAACCAATCGGACACCGTACCGTCGACAGTGTAACTACCGCCTGATTGCTCTTCATAATATTGTTTAAATGTTTTAATCTTGTCTCCGTTGAAGAGAGTGAAATCTTCATCGCCAAACAACATTTTTTCATAATGTTCTTTGTTGAAGTCATCTGCGTACATATATCCGTCTTCTTGTTCTACATTATTGTGCTTTAGGTCAGCATACTCTACTAAAAGCACAAGAACCTTATCTTCACGAACATCCCCGTTATATGCTGCCTGCTTGGCAGAGTCTACTTTAACTGCGCCAGTCGGCTTACCTTTTTTGAAGTTTTCGTGACCTTTGTTAAGCTGAGCAGAAAGCTTGTCCTTTTGCTGGGTTAAAAAGTCTTTTGCTTTTTTGTCCATTTCCTGCTGTTCTTTTGTAACTGCTTTGTCTGACTTGCTAGGCTTTTCTCCCTGCTTTTGCATGATATAGGCTTTCACAGCCTTCGTTACTTCCTGAGAAGAAGCGTTCTTTGAAATCAGCCCCCGCTCCTGCAATGCTTTGGCCAGCCTGTCCTGATCAATGATGTTCAAATCAACAGGAGCCGATTCAACTTCAGCAGCATACGCTGGTTTTGCTGAAAATGGTGCTGCTTTTGTCCCAGCGAACGGCACTGTAAATAATGCCGATGCGGCTAATGTGGTTGCCGCGATGCTGGAAAATACCTTTAGACCGTAGTTCTTCTTCACTATGTATCCCCCCTAATAATAGACTCCTTTTTTATATTTTCAGAAGAGTCTGATTTGAATTCTATCACCCTGTTAGAATATTGTAAATAATGTTAATATAATAATAATTCAAAAGTACTAGAAAAAAATTCCATAATAATTCGTTAATATCAAGATTTTCGTGTCATATCTATATTCGTTAAATTATTTTATTAAAACGGTTTAGGGAATAAATGGATTTAACCACTACTTTTGTAGTAGTATAATAGTAATCTATTATTAATCGGGGTGCGTTCATGCTGACTCCTGCCCAACAAAAAGTCAAACAAGAGCTAGAGGAACTAAAGGCAAATGCTTCTTACAAGGAGCATCCGATGAGTGAAAATCCCATTCCGGCCAAAACAAACTCACATAAAAACTGGATATTTGCAGCCATCGGAATTATTCTACTAATATTGTTTTCCTCTATGTTAACTATGAATCTGGCAGGCCCAAAAAATGAGAATGTTGTCACCTATTTAAAAAAAGAGCAAAGATACCAGAGGGAAAGTTCAACATTATTGGAGGATTGCCTAGAAAATAGAGCGCCCAATCTTCAAGGGGCTAAAGTGAAGCAGAACGAGCTGGTCACTATGCTAAAGAATTTGCCGGTTCCTTCGGGCTTTCGTGAATATAGCCAGGAATTGCTTAGTGTTTTTGAGCAGCGCCTTTTCATTATCACGTACCTTGCTGAAACGAAAACGATTGACCCTTTTCTGCTTCACAAATATTTAATCGAGCTTGATGTAAAACAGGAATTGGCTAAGGATAGTTTGCTGAAGGCCTTTGACAGCCAAAAAATAAAATATCGTGTACAGGAAAATGGGGCGATTGAATATTGGGTAAGTGGCAAATCTTATCTTTATGAAAAATGACTAGTTTCATCTGATTATAACGGTCGACAAAAAAAGGTCACAGAGCGATTCTGTGACCTTTTTTCTATTATTCTGCTATTTGCCTCGCCTCAGTCTGTTCTAGCGGTGTGTGAATGCGTTTTTGCGCCGATTTTTCCTTTAGGAATAAAATCATGTGTACCACCAACAATCCCCCTGCAAAAAGTTCGACAGCATAGTCGATGTAATACCATGACAGGGTTGCAGTGATGTCGTAGAGGGAATGAACCAGCACGGTCAGCCATAGGTTTCGTGTCCATAAAAGAATGATTCCAAACAGAAAGCCCATGTTAGCGAAGGTAACTATGGACCCTATTTTTATTGTCCATGCCTGTTCGGTATCGAGTGTGTGGTCGATGCCGAAAAAAATCGAGGTCCAAAACAGGGCAGCCATAAGGAAGACATCTCTCGACCCACTCTCCCACCGTTTTGAAAAAAGTTTTTTGGAGACGGCAAGAATAAGGATTATATAGGCTAACCGCCATACCTCCTCCAAACCGGCAAGGGCGTCTGTATAAAGATCAGCGCCAATTGTATCGATTTTATCCATATAAGACCAAAATTTTGACTCTTCTGTTGCGGCGGTTCCCTTCTCTTCTTCTTGGTAGGTTTGCGTTTCGGTATAGGTTTGCACATATTGGTCATAATCAGAGTTAAATTCATCGAAAGTCATACTTGAATAGATGTTAATAACGGTGCTGCCTAGAAAGAAAATCAAAAATGCACCCGTAAATTGAAGGATCTTCTGACGTTTCGTTTTACGAGGGCCATGCTCCTGCTGGGGAATGAGCCTTCGGTGAAGCTTGATGCCGATAAAAAGCGAAGCGACCATCACCGCGTCATAAAGGGTTCCAGCGAGATAGCTAAAGCGGTTGAGATAGAGCAGAATTTCGGCTCCAAAGACCACAACCAGCATGCCAACAAGCAGCTTGATTGAAATAGGTTTAGTTAAATTCGTTGTCATCAACGTCATTCCCTATAGGTTAATTTTGTGGGGATTTTCAAGTTTACTTACTCAATAAATGTACTGCCAGGATCCCTAAGCCATTTAATAAAAGCAAGAATACGAAACTGGCAATAATCCACTTCCATGTTCTCGTCATGCGATTTCCCCTTTTTAATGGTTATTTGAATTTGAGTTTAATAGAAATAATTTAACATATTGTTATGTGATAAGCATCAAAATATTCTTACCATTATCCGTAAACCGTCCACACTCCTCTGTAATCCCCCATTTTGAGGCACGAGAACCGTCCCCATGCATCACTCGAAATTTGTCGATAATACTTTTGTTTTTTTAGACAAATATTTTATGTAAAATACTGTAGGGTTGGTAGAATAGTATTATATAAAGAACATTATGTTTTTATTTATTGAACACTTTCTAATAATAGATTACTAGTAGGGGGTTACATAGATGATTAAAAAGTGGGTTTACCTTTTTGCCGTGTTTGTCTTCATCCTTAGTTCGGCGGGCGCTTACCGTGCTGAAGCTGCCACCCAGATGGAGCTTTCATCAAGGATTGAAGGGGTGCTAGTGGTCGATGTTAGCAAGTCGATGTTGTCCAGTGATCCGAACGGTCTTTCTAATGAGGCGATGAAGATGTTTGTGGATATGTCCTCTATCAAGGGGGACAAGATTGGCGTGATTGCCTACGGTAATGATGTTGAAAGCAAAAAGGAGCTCACGAAAATCCAAACGGAAGCGGATAAGCAGGCAATCAAGGGGTTTATTGATTCGCTTGGAAAATACAATAACACCGATATATCCGTTGGAGTTGCTGAGGCCCTCAAATTTTTGGACACTGGCCATGAATCAGGCTATATTCCGCTCATTGTCGTGCTCGCCGACGGCAACAATGATTTGGACAAAACCAAGCCGAAAACCAATCAGCAGGCGGATGAGCAGCTGGCCCAATCGGTGGTGGATGCAAAAGCGAAGGGCTATCCGATTTATGTCATTGGCTTGAACGCCGATGGCAAGCTGAATAAACAGCTGTTGCAGAATATTGCCGCCGGTACGAACGGGAAATTTTTCGAAACAAATAATGCTGCTGACCTGCCTGGAATTCTTAGTGAAATCTTTGCTGACCATTTGAAGTTAAAAATGGTCCCCGTTAAAGATGTGACAGCAACCGAGGAGTTTCAGGATGTTCCATTTACCGTTCCGAATGAAAATGTCTTGGAGGCCAATATTTCGCTTATTTCCAGTAAGCCTGTTGAGCTGAAGCTGGTTGACCCGTCAGGAAAAGAGGTCGCTATCCCTTCCGACAATATTTCGTTAACGAAGTCAAAGAATTATTCGATGTTGAAATTGCTTAATCCCGTTCAAGGAAATTGGACTCTAAAAGTGAAAGGATTCCCGCAGGACAAGGTGGATGTAAAGCTTGTCTTCAATAATGACCTACAGCTGAAACTTGCCCCGTTGGTAAAGAATATTAAAACGGGCGATACCGTGAAGATTGAGGCTTTCTTTGAGGATAACGGCGAGAAAATCGTCAATAAGGATCTTTACCCTACGCTTAAGGCAAGTCTTTTTGTAAAGGATTCAGCTTCAGGGAAAACAGAGGAAATCCCTCTAAAGGCTGGGGACAAAGGGTTTTTCGGCGAGTTTAAAGCAGGGGACTCTGCCAGTTATGAATTAACAGTGAAGGCGGAAAGAAACAGCTTTTTCCGTGAGACCAAGCCGCAAACAATTGAAGTTGCTACGACTGGCGGGAAAGACATTGAGCCTGTTGCTGGGGATGTTAGTCCTTCCCCTTCAAAAAATTCAATACCATGGCTATACATTGCGATTGCCGCAGCTGTTGTGTTTCTTCTGGCGGTACCAAGCTTCTCTTATGCCTCTAAAAAGAAGAAGGAAAACCGTGGCTTTATCGGCCAAATTGTGGTCGAGATAATGGATGAAGAAACAGGAGTAAGCACAGAGCCAAAGGTAAAAAAATTAAAAGCGTTTAAAGGAGAATTTCACTTGCGCCAGCTGTTCTTGCTCGATCAGGAATTTTCCGAAACCGACCAAATAACCTTCGTGCCGATAACGGACAATACCTTGCTGCTCCTCAACAAATCCAGTTGTACGATTGACATGGGCGGCGAGTTGATTGATGCCGAAACCGGCCACCGGCTTAGAAGGAATGACAAGCTTTGTATTCATTTGCCTGAATTGCATAAGGCTATTTATATTGAGAATGTGAGTTAAATAAGTAGACTCCTTGCCTCCGATTTCCGGGCAGGAGTTTTTTTATTGGTACGTTCAAATGCTTTTTCACTTTAACGCATTATAATATTTTCAATATTATGATAAAATGGCATCACCATATATTTTCCATGGGGGCATAAAAATTGCTATCGTTTATCTTAGTTGTGCTTGTCCTATTCCTTATTCCCGGCCCCGCCGTCCTGTTAACGGTCACACAGACCGCCAATGGCGGGCGAAAATCAGGGATCATCACAGGTGTTGGGATTGCCGTCGGGGACTTGATCCATACGGTTGCGGCGGTGCTTGGACTTTCAGCCATCTTGATGACCTCCGCTCTTGCCTTTGAAATCGTGAAATATTTAGGGGCTGCTTATTTGATTTTCATCGGAATTAAATCGTTTTTAGAAAAAGCAAAAAGTCAAACCGAAGCTGCAGCGGCGGCGAAACCTGGCTCAGCAGTCACCTCCTTTCGCCAGGCACTGCTCATTGAACTGTTGAATCCGAAAACAGCGCTGTTCTTTTTGGCCTTTCTGCCGCAATTTGTTCATCACAACGGAACGCCGGTTGTTTTACAATTGCTAACTCTCGGACTCACCTTCGTATTAATGAGCATCCTGTATACAACGCTTTTGGCATTTTTGACAAGCTCCATCGGGAAGCGGCTCTTTTCCAATCGGAACAGCCGATTCGCCCGCTGGCAGGGCAAAGTGGTTGGGACCATCTATATCGGCCTGGGATTGCAGCTGGTTTTGCAGAGCCAAAAATAATAAGGGGACAATTGTCCCCTTATCTTATCAAGATTTAGTGATTGGCGACTCCCAGATACCGAAAGCCAAGTTCCTCGATTTTTGTTTTATTGAGCATGTTTCTACCATCAAAGATGATAGGTTGTTTCATCAATTGCTTAAGGGCCGCCCAGTCTAAGGTTTTGTAGTCGTCCCAGTCGGTGCAAAGAATGACTGCATCAGCGCCTTTCACTGTTTCTTCCACCGTCGAAAACTGCATGAAGCCCACTGATTTTACGACGGGATCATGGACTTGAACCGCGGCCTGTTCCCCGCGCAGTTTTTCAATCAAAATCAAACTTGGCGATTCCCGTGTGTCGTCCGTATTGGCTTTAAAGGCTAATCCCAGCACGGCAATTGTTTTATTTTCCAAGTTCCCGCCCAACACCTGCCTGATTTTTTTCATAAAATAAAGCTGTTGTTCGTCGTTTACTTGAACCACCTTTTCCAATATCGAAAGCGGTCTTCCCGTTTCTTTGGACGTTTGGATTAAGGCATTGACATCCTTGGGGAAGCAGGAGCCGCCGAAGCCCATTCCAGCACGGAGGAAATGCGGGCCAATCCGGTGGTCGAGGCCAATCCCCGTGGAAATATCATTGACGTTAATCCCTAGCGCATCACAAACCCGGGCTAACTCATTAATAAAGGAAATTTTCATAGCGAGGAAGGAATTGGCGGCGTACTTGATCATTTCGGAGGCTTGCGGGTTGGTTTCAATGATTGGGCATTGAAAATCCTTGTATAGTTCCCGCATGACTGCTCTGGCTCTGTCACTTGAAGCACCTATGACGATCCGGTCGGGATTGAGTGCATCGTGAAGGGCGGAACCCTCACGTAGGAATTCTGGATTGGATACTACGTCAAAAGGGATGGGGGATGGCTGGTTCTCCTTAATCCAATTGGTGACTTTTTCAGCTGTGCCCACAGGTACCGTACTTTTGGTCACAATCACCTTGTAATGGTTCATATAGCGGCCGATTGTGCCTGCAACATTTTTTACAAAAGTGAGGTCGGCTTTTCCCTGTGGTCCCAAGGGTGTGCCGACGCAAATAAAGATGACATCGTTTTCTTTTACGGCCTTCTCGGTGTCAGTTGTAAAGCGGATGTTTTGAGCGCTGACATGCTTGGTCAATAAATCCTCAAGGCCAGGCTCGTAGAAATACAGTTTACCCGCTTGAAGTGCGTTTATTTTTCGTTCATCGAGATCCAGGCCGGTAACTTGATGCCCAATTTTGCAAAAAATAAGTCCGGTCGTCGTCCCGACATAGCCTGTTCCGACGATTAATATTTTCAAAACAGATGTAGTCCTCCTTTTCTCGAAAGGACTGAATAAGGCTCCCTAGGAGAATTCTTCAGATGTTCCCATTTATGGCTTTCAGCAGAGCCTTGTCCTCCCCTCAATTAAGATAGTATTAATCTATTCAGAAAATGATTTTAAGGAAGGTTGTTCTGCCTAGAGAAGAGGAAATGGGCAGTTGGTCTCGGACGGTTCTCATGTTTCAAACCGTCCCCAGTCCATTAGATCCACCCTTTTTGCTGGGCGATTGCCGCCGCTTCAGTGCGGTTTTTGGCGCCGAGTTTGTGGATGATTTCGGAGATGTAGTTGCGGACGGTGCCGGATGAAAGATAGAGTGCGGATGTTATTTCTTTCGTTGTTTTGCCTAACGCTGCCAATCTTAGAATCTCTTGTTCCCGCTGGGTTAATGGGTTTTCCTCGCGAATGACATCGACCGCCAAATCGGGGCTGAAAACCCGCTTTCCTGCCATGACCTTGCGAATTGCTCCTGCCAGGTCGTCAATTTCCCCATCCTTAAGCAAGTAGCCATGAACACCGATTTTTACCGCGCGTTCGAAATAACCAGGACGGGCAAAGGTGGTCAGAATGATGACCTTGCTCGGTGCTTCGAGCCCTGCCAGTTGTTCCGCTACCTCCAGTCCATTCAGTACAGGCATTTCAATATCCATTAAACAAACATCCGGCTTAAGCTTCAAGATGGAAGCGAGCGCCTCCTCCCCGTTCATTGCCTGGCCGATTACCTTCATGTCCTGCTCCAAATCTAACAAAGAGCCGAGTGCACCTAAAAGCATCCGCTGGTCCTCTGCTATAAATAATGTAATCATACTGCTGCTGCCTCCTTTTTTATAATCGGTACGTTGATTTCCAACACTGCCCCGTTTTGGTTACGCAACAACACCGAACCATCAATAAGTGCAAGCCTTTCTTCCATTCCCTTCAGCCCATTTCCGAAGGCGACCGTGGGGAGCGGAACCCCCATCCCGTCGTCGCGGACCATAGCCTTCAGCTTTTCTGCAGATAGATTAATAGATATCGAGCAATGTGTTGCCCGGCTGTGCTTTACTACGTTTGTTGCCGCCTCCTTTAGGCACATACTGATAATATTCTGCGTAAAAGGAGGAATGTTTGAAAAATCAATATCGCCATCGTATTGATAGGTAATGTCTGCTGCCCGTAAAATCTGCTGAACCTCGAGCAGCTCCTCGGTGATCGCAATGGCTCTCATATCCGTCACCAGCTCGCGCACCTGCTTTAACGCTGCCCGTGAGGTGACCTCCATTTCTTTGGCTTCACTACGTGCCCGCTCAGAATCAACCGGAATCAAACGCTGGACAAGCTGGCTCTTAAGCGTGAGAAGCGACAATGTATGCCCGAGAGTGTCGTGCAGGTCACGAGCAATCCTGACCCGCTCCTCCCGCTTCACCAGTTCCTCGATTCGTTGATTTGCCCGTTCAAGTTCCTGCTCTAGCTCCATCCGTCTGTTCATCGAACGGATGCCAAACGGTGAAATCAACATGATAATGAGAAAAGGAACGAAATATAACAGCTCTTTTGGTGTGAAAAACTGTTCAGTCCTAACCACATGGTAAATAAACGGGACAATTTCAACAAAAGCTAAACTGAACAGCCCGCGCTTAAACACCTTTTTATCACGATACCAGCCGATAAAATTCGCCGGAAAGAATCCCAAAAAAATGTGATTAAGACTATAAAAGACACTCAGGATAAACACAATGATAAGCTGGACCGCCAGCCAGTATGAGAATGCTTTTTTTTCCATCAAAAAATAAAGCTGACGGTACGTCAGCAAAAACAACAGCACCATCCCATAGCCAGCCAGCTGCTTTACTCCTGATTCCTTTGTCAAATAATAGATAGGAAACCCAAAATAAACGAGAAAGATATAGGGAAAAAGGCCGTATTTTCTTGGAAATATGCTGAATGATAGTTTCATTAAATCACACCGCTTCTTGTTTTCTTCTAATATACTTCGATAGTAGCATGAACAGGACCAAATAGGCGATAAGAATCAGTATATTTTTCCAATCCGGCATCCCTCCTCGGACAATCTCCCAGGCCCCGCTGCCGAAATTATAGGACGGAAGCCATTTTCCAATAGTCTGCATGATTTTTGGCATCACATCAAGCGGCATCCACAAGCCCCCGGAAACCGCGAGTACCATGTACAGCACATTGCTGATGCCAGCCGCGGTCTCTACTTTCTTCATCAAGCCAATCAATGTGCCAATCGCTAGGAATGGCAGGGAGGCTAGCAGAATCCACAACCCACTCATAATCCATTCGAATGCTGTTAACGAAACCCCGTTAATGAGCGCTCCTGCGATAAAAATAATCGTGATAGACATGGCATGAATCACGCTCTGCCCGACCATTTGCGCCGCAAAATAAACCGTGTCAGACAGCGGTGTCGTACGGATAAACGTTGACCAGCCCTGAGAGCGCTCCTGCACCATGCGGATCCCGAGGGTCATCATTGACGAACCCATCACGCTGAACACCGTCATTGACATTAAATAATGCGCCTGCCACTCGGCTTTATTCGGAACATCGGCATTCACTAAATTAGTGAAAACATAATAAAAAATAATCGGCATCAGCAGAGACCAAAACACAAAATAGCGATTCCTCAGCACCCTGATGATTTCTGTTTTACATTGCATTTTAAATGTTTTCATTTAGATGGCCTCCTTTGTTTCGCTGGTCAGCTGCTCAAATGCTTCCTCCAGCTTTCCTCGTTCAATTTGGATGTCACGTGCCCCAATTTTTTCTTGAAAAAGCAGCTCGAGAATTCGGTCCGTGTTATCCGTATGAATGTAGACCCGGTTATTTTTTCGAAAAATATCATGGATTTCGATGTTAAGATATAGTTTTTCAAGTGATATTTCCGGGTCGACGATAAAGGAAACGGACTGCTTGGATATGCTTGCTTTAATTTGTGCAGGCGTTCCATCGGCGGCAATCGCTCCGTCTTTAAACAATAAAATCCTGTCGGCCGCGTCATCCGCTTCCTGTAAGTAGTGAGTCGAAAAAATGATCGTTTTGCCCTCCTCTGCTAGTGTTCGTACCGTTTGCCAAAAGCGTTTTCGCGCATGTATATCCATGCCGACAGTCGGTTCGTCAAAAATAATCAGCTCCGGGTTTCCTGCCAGTGCTAGGGCAAAGCTAAGGCGCCGCTTTTGTCCACCCGATAACTTTTCCGCCCGTGTTCTTAAATCCTGTTCAGTAAGACCTGTCAGCTCTATGAGTTCCTCCATGGCTAGCATCTGTGGATAATAGCTTCTGATTAGCTCGAGAACCTCGCCAACTCTAAGGCCCTGCATCACACTGACCTCCTGGAGCATCGTGCCGATTTTTTCTCGAACTTGCTTTTCCTGTGGAGGAAGATTAAACAACCGGATTTCGCCAGACGTGTGCTTAAGCAGTCCCAAGATCATCGATATCGTCGTTGTTTTTCCGGCACCGTTCGGTCCGAGGATTGCTACAACTTCACCTTTTGTGATGGAAAAAGAAACATCGTTTACTGCCTTTTTACGGTGGAATGACTTTGTCACGTTTGTTACAGTTAGAATTTCGTTCATTACTGAACACCTCCTGATTACTTGATTTCATTGTACGTTGAGGAGGCGTTGCTTTTTAGTAAGCATTGTCATCAAAATGAGGTGACAAATGTCATATTCTAAGAGGGGAAAAAATCAGACTGTCCACAGGGTTGTTTTACCTATCCATAGTTTATAAACAAGTTTTTAACAGTATCCACATGGTTATCAACAGATTTATACAAGTTATCCACGATTTAACCAAGAAAAATATTTTTTTAAAAAATCAAATACCCACAAAAGCACACTAGTTACCCACAATCAGTAAAGATTTATCCACAAGTTATACACATTATGCACAAATAAATAGGAACTAGGTATTAGTTTCTAGTTCCATGGGTTTATTACTGCTGCGACCGTATTTCTGAAGATTGATTTTCATTATTTTCAACAATTTCCCGAAGTTCCCCTTCATCTCCTTTTGCATTAATAATTTCAAAAATTTGATTCAATCCATCGCTTGTTCCATCGTTTTTATTCTTCAAAAAAATCGCCTCCTTTTATTAATAGAATTACCACTATCAGCTGAGAAATTAGTATTTACACCATATAAATATTACTTTGCTCAGTTATTCACAAATTATTCAAGAACACCGCATTTTTGAGTGACCAGCATCACTTGGAGCATTTCTAATAAAAGTAAAATGAAAGTGTAATCATTAATCAAATAAATGAAAACTCGTCGATTGGCAAGTCCAATAGGACGAAGACAGAGGCGTAGTTGAATTTATGCGTTAAGAAAGTATAAAGCTTTCGACAGAAAGTTTGTACATTCTTATTAGCCAAAAAAAATTAGGAGTTCTAAATGGAGGGAAGAAAAATGGGTAAGTTTACAAAGGTTGCAGCAATGGTTGTCACATCCGCATTAATTCTAGGTGCTTGTGGTAAAGCTGATCTTTCAGTGGAAAAAAAGGTGGAGGCGCAAAGTGATAAGGAAGCTGCAGTCGAAGTATTCGCACCCCATAAAGGCCTAAACCAAAAACCAACTCCAATTAAGATTGACCGAATTAGCGAACATGAAGTGAATATTGAAATAACTGCTCAAATTACCGATATAGAAATCAACAAAGGCGAAATGTATAAGGCTTGGACATTTAACGGCGAAGCACCTGGTCCGGTGGTTGTCGTCAATCAAGGAGATAAAATCAATTTTACCTTAAAAAATATGGATCCATCCATCCCGCACAGCATGGACATGCACGCCGTACATGCAGCACCTTCTACGGATTTTGCAAATGTAATGCCTGATCACACCGGCACGTTCAGCTATCCTGCTGACAATCCTGGCGTATTCATGTACCACTGTGGCACGAAGCCAGTTCTCGCTCATATTGCGAACGGGATGCACGGGATGATTATTGTGAAACCGAAGGATGGCTACCCTACAGACTCTCAAGTGACTCGCGAATATGCGCTTGTGCAAAACGAGTGGTATAAATACAACAACCTAGAGGACTTTACAAATGGTGTTCCAAAATATGTAGTCTTTTCCGCGAAAGCGCTTAAAAACGGCGACCCAAACACAAATGGTGCCGTTGGCTCCCTTGTTGATAAACCGCTCCTTGCCAAGGTTGGTGACAGAGTGAGACTTTACGTGGACAACGTGGGCCCTAATGAAGTTTCTAGCTTCCATGCAGTCGGAACTGTCTTTGATGATGTGTATATTGACGGAAATCCATTCAACCACATGAAGGGCATACAAACCGTGCTGCTGCCAGCAAGCGGCGGTGCCGTGGTTGAGTTCACTGTAACAAAAGAAGGCAGCTATCCAATTGTAACACACCAATTCAACCATGCCACCAAGGGCGCTGTAGCAGTACTGAAGGTGACCAAAGACGGACATGACGATGGCAGCGCTGTAATGTCTCACTAAAATATGTATAGATGTAAAAAGAAATCGGCTGGGGAACAGCCGATTTCTTTTTTGTCTTGGCGAGAAAAGTGTCGAAAGATTCCTTGTCCCTCTGACATTTTTCATCTTATTTCACCTTAAGGATTTGCTATCTTAAAAGAAACCAATTTTTAGGTTAAAGGATTTAATTTAAAACCAAGTTCAATCGCTTTGCTATTGTGATAAATGGCTTTAATCTTCAACTTCCACCTTAGCTTCTCGCATAAACAATCTTTCTGCAGCAGCTCATTATGTCTGTACAGATAGACATGATAATAGTATTTTCCCTTTTGCCATAATTTTAACACATGAAAGCCTCCTCACTTGTCTTTACATAAACCGCTGGAGTATTCGTGTTCGGTAGCTGGCTAGCATCGTTGTTAAACATTAGCCCCTATAGCTTTGCGTCACCATTTTTCAATAGTTTTGCCGTTTCGTACGATTTATGTGTTTGTAAACAGCATAAATAACCTAATTTAAAATGAAAAGAGTCTTGGGTACTAATTTTTTTGAAAATTCACATAAGGTTTGCCTGCTGACAATAGGATCATGCTTTTGTTTATAGGAAAAAGGGCACGCCTTGCTAGTGGGGCTTTATTTTTATAAGCATGTTTAAAAGTGGCTTTATTGTGTCCATGCTGTTATCAAATTCATTTTAAAAAAAGGAAGTTTGCGATGTTAAAAATATTTTCTGTGATGACTAGCTTGATAATCCTGCTCTTTCCTTTAACCGGCTGCATGGGAAAAAGCTTCTTTTCCCAGGACGATAAAGGTGTCACAGGAACCGAATCTGATGCTAAGGACGGCTCTTCATCCGCTGCCTCTGAGAAAAAGTCGGAACACCGTGATGGGCAGGTGCAAGAGGTGTTCAACCCAGAAAGTATTCCTGTGCTTGTAAATCAGTACAATATCTTACCTGAAAACTATCAACCTGAAGATTTAGTGTATCCAAACATCCCGTATATTTCTAATAAAAAAGCGGAAAAACAAAAAATGCGAAAGGAAGCGGCTGCGGCTATCGAAAAATTATTTGCCGCTGCCGAGGAACAGGGCATCGGTCTAGCCGGAGTTTCTGCCTATCGATCGTATACCTCACAAAAGGCGTTGTTCAATTATTACGTCAATCAGGATGGTATTAAAAAAGCGAAAACCTACAGTGCCGTGCCTGGGACAAGCGAACATGAAACGGGCCTTGCTATTGATGTAACGGGCGGGAACGGAAAATGCCCTGCGGAGGATTGCTTTGCGGGAACGGTGGAAGCTAAGTGGCTCGCGGACCATGCAGATGAGTATGGCTTCATTATCCGCTACCCGAAAGGAAAAGAATCCATCACCGGCTACAAATATGAGCCATGGCACCTTCGTTATGTTGGTAAAGCCATCGCCAAGGCTATCACCAAACATGGGATTACCCTAGAGGAATACTATGATGCGGTACCGGTGAATAATTGACAACGGTCTAGGGCTGCGGACAACAGATTCTGAGGTTGGGGGTTGACTCATAAAACAGGGGTGGGCGAGTAAATCCTATCTTTTGACGAGTAAAACCCAAATCGAGCGAGTAACTTTTAAAAAGGTATTATTAAGATCTCATATGTTACCTAAGCCAGGCTCGCCGCCTGGCTTTTTTGGGTGATCCCCCCTAAAAAATAAGTTTAGAAAGTAAATCATTTATTTTGGAAAGTAATTGGCCAAAAAGTGTAAGTAAAACATGAATGTGGAAAGTATTTCTCCCCATTTGGAAAGTAACCACACCTAATCGGAAGGAGTATCCAATAAATAGAAATAACATCAAAAAGGGTAATTGAAAAGGTACCTTTTTGGGTAGATTTGGCCTCTCCATATAGGGATGGGCGAGTAAATCATGAAATTAGGCAAGTAAAACTCAAAAGTTGACGAGTAAAACCTATCTTTTGACGAGTAAAATCCCAAATCCAGCGAGTAATTTTTAAAAGGTATTATTAAGATCTTATATATTACCTGAGCAAGTTTCGCCGCTTGGCTTTTTTTGGTGATCCCCCCTAAAAAATAAGTTTGGAAAGTAAACCAGGTATTTTGGTAAGTATTCGACCAAAAAGTGTAAGTAAAATCATGAATGTGGAAAGTATTTCTCCCCATTTGGAAAGTAACCACACCTAATCGGAAAGTATATCCAGATAAATGGAAATCACACCGAAAAGGGTAATTGAAAAGGTACCTTATTTGATAGGTTTGGCCTCTCTAAATAGGGCTTGGCGAGTAAATCTATAAAGTTGACTAGTAAAACCACAGAAATGACGAGTAAAGGCAGGGGACGCCCCCCTGCCTTTTTTGGTTTGAAAAAATGCTCCGTTTCTCAGAACGGTATAAGGGCGGATTGTGTCTAACAAAAAAATAGCCCCCGCAACCTGAACGTGTCCATTGCGGGGGCATTTCTTATTTTCCTTTGATTTCTAGGAGTTTCAGTTTTAAGTCGTTTTCCATCGTGGCAAGTTCTTGTTCGGCAATCCGGCGTTTGTGGCGGCCTTCCTCTTGGATTCTCAGCGTCTCCTCCAATGTGGAGATCAGGTTTTCCTGTGTTTTCTTAAGCGTTTCGATATCGACAAGGCCACGCTCGTTTTCTTTGGCTGTTTCAATCGTATTTGTTTTCAGCATTTCGGCATTTTTTAGCAGCAGCTCGTTCGTTGTTTTCGATACCTGCTTCTGTGCCTCCACCGCATGCCGCTGGCGGATGAGTGTCAGTGCAATCGCCACTTGGTTTTTCCATAACGGAATGGCTGTAACAATGGAGGACTGAATTTTTTCCACTAATGCCTGGTTTGTGTTTTGAATCAGGCGAATTTGCGGTGCACTTTGAATCGTGATCTCCCGGCTTAGCTTCAAATCATGGAGACGTTTATCGAGCCGGTCCGCAAATTGAATCATATCGTTGACCTCTTGAAACTTCATCTGGTCATTTGTGGCTTCTGCTTCTCTTTTTAGCTGCGGGATTGTCTTTTCGTACATTTCCTCAAGCTTAATTTCACCAGCGGCAATATAGACATTGAGGGCATGGAAATATTCTTTATTCGTTTCATAAAGCTGTTCGAGCAGCTTAATATCGGACAACAGCACATTTTTACTGCGCTCCAGCTTTACACTGATGCGGTCAATTTGCGCCCCCGTTTTCTGGTACTTGGACAGAACCTCCTGAAGCGAGCTGGAGATTTTTCCAAACATCCGTCCAAAAAAGGACGGCTTGCTATCCTTTAGCTCGTCCGGATTCACTTCGTTGAGGCGCTTCATTAAATCGCTGATGATTTCTCCAATTTCACCAACGTCCTTTTGCTGAACATGCTCAAGCATCGCGTGAGAAAAGGAGAGCAGCTTTCCTTGTGCCTGTGTCCCGTACTGTATCATCGCCTGATGGTTGGTCGGGTCAATTTGTTCGGCTAGCTGATAAGCTTTGGCACGGTGCTCCTCCGGAATAACATCGATAAGTTTCGTCGGTCTTGGGGCGTCCCCAGGCTGCTGAACCACTGGGCTTTTCGAGGGCTGAAGCCCATCGCCAAACGGATCAGCAAGAATATCGTTTAAAAAATCACCTTTTTGCAATGGATTATTTTCGGTCATTTTAACCACCTATTTTCTTCAGGGAATTTAGCTTCTTTTTGTTTTTTAATCGTATGTTTGGCAACATCAATTTCAAAATTTAAATGGTCCACGTCATCTGAGACCACATGATATAAATCTTCCTCAAGTACCTTGGTAAGTTCATTCAATGTCTGTCTTGTTTCAATCAGAGATTGATTAATTTCCAAGCTTTTTTTGGGCTGAGCTGAAAGAAAATTGTATTTTTCCGTCAGCTCGATAACTGAATCGAGATGGGAAAAATAAAACGGCTCGGCCTGATAAAAACGCTTCGGCTCCTTGAGAGCCATTTTTTGAATTTTTTTGGTGATGCGAAGAATATCAATTCGCTGCTTCACTGACGACAGGTCGCGAATACTGAAAAGCGATTTATTCAAACGGCGGATTTTTTTCTGGGCATCCGCTAAATTTTTTCGAATATAACGGTATTCCCTCCATGACAGCTGGTGTTTTTTCAAAAACGTTGAAGTCATGATTGGGCCTAGGATCAAATGGGTTAGAACTCCTGCGGCAATCGCGATACCAATCGACGGCAGAAAGTTTATGTTCATAAAGAAAAAGCTGACAAAGCCCGCCATGATGGTAACCGGTACAGCCACAAACGAGCGTAGAATTAACGAAAGAATGGGATTCATTTTAATCGACTCCTGACTATTCATCACTTCTATTCATACGTATGAAAGAAGCGAATGTTTCATTTTCGAATGAATTGCCAACAAATGAAAGTTATTTCCATCTATTAATTCCACAATACATGAAAAAACTCCTGCCCGCCATAGACTCGAATCGCAAACAAACTACGACCTGAGACCTATTTTTTGAGAAGGCGGGTGGTGGTTTTTTCTATACCTCGTATAGTTCAATGGGAAGGCCGTCCGGGTCTAAGAAGAAGGTGAATTTCTTGTTGGTGTGGGTGTCGATGCGGATGGGCTCCACCTCTATTTGCTGCTCTGTTAAATGGTGAACCGCTTCTTCGATGTTCTCTACTTCAAAGGCTATATGCCGTAGGCCTGCTGCCTCCGGATAGCTTGGTCGCTTGGGTGGATTCGGGAAGGAAAACAGTTCAATCTGATATTGGCCATTCACTTCTAAGTCCAGTTTATAGGAATCCCGCTCGTTTCGATATGTTTCGCTTTTTGGGGTGAGGCCAAGAATTCGCACATAAAAATCCTTTGACTTCTCATAATCAGAACAAATAATGGCAATATGATGGATTTTCTTTAATTTCATAAATAACACAACTTTCTACATAAAAATAGGAATAACCCTCTTTCCTCCCTGTAGGAGACAAGAGGGCTGAAAAGCTCAATACTTACAAAGGTTTAGTCAGTTTAAACCTAAATTCAAAAAACGTCCACCCTACATGGCCAATGTCCACAAGCGGTGCCTGATACTTTTAATGACACCCTTTAACTTTAAACCCCAAAATCCTCTGGCCTATCCCCTCTTTTACCAAAGTGGTAGAGGATGGCTTGGACGATGCGCCCGGAGGCGATGCCGTCGCCGTAAGGGTTTGAGGCTTTAGCCATTTGGTCGTGTGCGGCCGAATCCGTAAGCAGTTCGTCAGCCATTCCAAAGATGGTTTCTTCATCGGTGCCCGCGAGCTTTAGCGTGCCGGCGGCAATCCCTTCTGGACGCTCGGTTGTATCCCTTAGGACAAGAACCGGAACACCTAACGATGGTGCTTCCTCTTGAACACCTCCGGAATCAGTAAGAATCAAATATGCCTGTGAGGCAAAGTTGTGGAAATCAATAACATCCAGCGGTTCAATCAAATGAATTCGGTCATTGTCTCCCAAGATTCGACCGGCAATCTCGCGAACAACCGGATTCATATGTACCGGGTAAACGACCTGAACATCATCGTGCTTTTCAACTAAACGGCGGATGGCATTGAACATGTTCTCCATTGGTTTCCCGGTGTTTTCACGACGGTGGGCTGTCATAAGCACCAATCTATCTCCGCCAAGCCTATCTAATACAGGATGCGAATATTGGCTTTTAACGGTGGTCTTTAACGCATCAATAGCGGTATTTCCTGTTATGAAAATAGATTCTTCCTTTTTATTTTCGACTAATAGGTTCTGCTTTGACTGAACCGTTGGCGAAAAATGAAGATCAGCCAAAACACCTGTCAGCTGGCGGTTCATTTCTTCCGGGTAAGGTGAATATTTGTTGTGCGTACGAAGCCCCGCCTCCACATGACCAATCGGAATCTGATGATAAAAAGCTGCTAAACTTGCCACGAACGTTGTGGATGTATCGCCATGAACCAGCACGATATCTGGTTTAACCTCGGCCAAAACCTGATCAAGTCCCTCCAGCGCGCGGGTGGTCACTCCGACCAACGATTGTCTTTCTTTCATTATATTTAAATCATAATCAGGCGTAATTTCAAAAATATTCAATACCTGGTCTAACATTTCACGATGCTGAGCCGTCACCGTTACAATTGACTTGATTTGCTCCGGATGCTTTTCCAGCTCCTTTACAAGCGGCGCCATTTTGATTGCTTCAGGTCTCGTACCGAATACCGTCATAACCTTTAATTGCATATCTAATAAGACCTCCATTAGTTAATCTACAAACCATTATACCTTTCAAATACTTTTTTGAAAAATTACTGCCAGTTCCATGCTAACGATTATAAGAAAAGACACCTTGAAACTATGGCGCCCTTCCCTGCCGCCTCCTCAGCAAAATTTTGCAGGTACAAATTCCCGTTATCCAACCACCGAATATATTGCCATTGTTGGTTTTTTAAAAATTCCGAATATAGAGGTGAATCATGCATTGAAGAAGAGGGCCCTATTTAGCATTCCGATCAGCTTACTGCTGATTGCGGGGATTGTCGCTTCCTTTATCCTCATTAACATCAAGCCTTCCAAAGGAGATGTATCGCAAGCCCAGAGGCTGAATGAATATACAAAGCCTGCGGTGGTGCGGATTATTGACTATGCATTGGTCGGGTGGCAGTTTAACGACTACAACCCTGAAGTCGAAGCTGTTTTGGAACAGTTAAAATATCAGACGCTTATCGGCGGGTCGGGTTCAGGCGCGATTATCAGCGCTGACGGCTATATCGTTACTAATGCCCATGTCGTCGAATATGGAAAAATGGCTGACCAAGAGGTGGCCGATGCAGCATTCCAACAGCTGGTGACCATCATGGCGGACCACTTCCAGGTTGATTACAATACTGCTTATAATTATTTAGTCGCCTATACTCTGTATACCGAGATTAAGCGTGTCACTAAGGTTATTTTACCCGGCGGAGATGTTCTCGATGGGGAAATTAAGAGCTACGGTGCGCCGATTAACCAGGGAAAGGACGCTTCCGTTGTAAAAATTGAAGGAAAGAACCTGCCAACCATCCCTCTTGGTGATTCCAGTGACGTCCAAAACCAGGATAATATTTGGGTAAGCGGGTATCCGGCCGCTGCCGATTCGGACCTTTTATCACCCAATTCATCTCTCGTTTCCACCATGAATGCCGGGCAAATTTCCGCGACTGACAAAAAGACCGATCAAGGAAGTCCGGTAATTCAAATCAACGCCGCGGCTACTCACGGAAATAGCGGCGGACCTGTCATTAACGAAAAAGGGCAAATTATCGGGCTTCTGACCTTTAGAGGCGATACTGTCAACGGTCAAGAGGTGCAGGGCTTTAATTTTGCCGTACCAGTCAATACAGTCAAGGAATTTGTGAACCAGGCCGGTGTCAGAAACACCAAGAGCGAAACGAATCGGCTTTATAAAGAGGGCCTTGAATTGTATTGGGGCGGATACTATAAACATGCCTTGGATAAATTCGAAGCAGTCCAGCGGATTTATCCAAATCACTCGGAAATAAAAGAGTATATCAGCAATTCTGAGGAGAAAATGAGCAAAAGCAAGATGCTTTGGTCCGATTATGCCACCTTCTTCTATATTGGTGACGGTGTAGCCGGTCTGCTAGTTCTGATTCTTTTGGTGTTCACCTTTGCTAGTGGTTCGAAAAATAAGGCGGCTGCAGCTGTACTTCCGGCTGCTGGTCCGGGTGTGAATATGGGTGTGCAGGGCCCGACGCCTACTGTACCACCAACGCCAGAAATGAATTTAAACGACCTGAACAAGGACGGCAAGGTGGATATCCAGGACCTTCTGATTGCCCTGCAGGAACAGCAGAAAAAACAAAATAAAGATGGAAATAGCGAGTAAAATACTTGTGCTATTGGAAAAATGAGAAAAGGGGATCCAGTTCGATAAAACTGGATCCCCTTTTCTATTGTGGGGAAAATGCCAATCAGCGGCTACAATCTTTTAAACCCTATCAAAACATACTTTCGAATTGGACTTTTTTCCAAATGGTGATAATATATCCCTAACTACTATATATTTAACTGTACCAAAAGATTCATTTTTGCATCCACAACGGTTACATCAACACGTATTTTCTAACATTTAAATCTTTCACAAACTACCACAACAAACAACACCGCTACTTGAAAGCGCCGACTACATAACCAATTGTCCACCCCAGAAGGACAATTGTCCACGGGCGGTTCCTGACACCCATAGCATAGAAACTAACACCTATATTGTTATACTATTAAACTACATATTTTGGAGGTCTACTATTATGGAGATTCAAACAAAAAAAGGTAGAAAGTGGCTAAAAGTAACAGGAATTATTATTTTACTAGTTTTTGTTGCGGCGGGGGTTTATGGGTATATGGTTTATCATTCGCTCAAAGAAGCCGTAGTCACCATGCACCAGCCGGTTAAACGAACCGTGCCGGAAAAACGGGAACAGCCAGTTGCTTTGGAAAAAAAGGAGCCATTTTCTGTGTTAATGCTCGGTGTCGATGAACGGAAAGGGGACAAAGGCCGTTCGGACACGATTATCGTTTTGGCTGTTAATCCAAATACCAATTCGGTTAAAATGCTCAGCATCCCGCGAGACACTCGAACGGAGATTGTCGGAAAAGGAAAAGAGGATAAAATTAATCATGCTTATGCTTTTGGCGGAATTCCCATGTCAATGGCTACCGTCGAAGAATTTCTTGATATTCCAATTGACTACTATATGCAGATCAATATGGAAGGCTTTCAGGATATTGTCGATGCGGTTGGAGGTGTCAAGGTCTATAATGATTTTGATTTTTCCGAAGGGGATTCCCACTTTCCTATAGGAGAAATAAACCTTAATGGTGAGCAGGCTTTAAGTTTTTCAAGAATGAGGTATGAGGATCCCAGAGGTGATTTTGGCCGGCAGTTAAGACAGCGACAGATCATTGAAGGAGTAATTGATGAAGGCATGAGCCTGTCAAGCCTGACCAAATTTTCCTCCATTTTTAACGCGATTGGAAAAAACATAAAAACTAACCTAACCTTCGATCAAATGGTAGACATCCAAAAAAATTATAAAGACGCCGGAAAATCGATTCAGCAAATGGAAATCAAAGAAACGGGGAAGTTGATCAATAAAATTTACTATGGACTGGTCTCACCAGAAGAAAAGACAAGAATCCAAACCGAACTAAAGAAACAATTGGAATTACAATAAAAGAATAAAAGAGAAGTACCTGACTGGCTAAAAGGGCAGCTTACCCCATTTAGCCAGTTTTTTTGTGATGCACAGGGACGGTTCTTCTGCCTCATAAAAGGAAACATTTCTGGGTTTGCGCATATAAAAATATAACTGTTTTTAAGTTATTTTGAAAAGAAAGAGAAACATTGAGAAAGATAAATTTTTTTTTATAAAGGGAGGGAAAAAGGTGACTCAAAATCTGCTATTGGCCTTTGGGTTAACTTTATTTGCCGGCCTTGCGACTGGGATTGGCAGCGTACTTGCATTTTTCACCTCGCACACAAATACAAAGTTTCTTTCAGTCACACTTGGATTCTCCGCAGGTGTCATGATTTATGTGTCCATGGTTGAGATTTTTGTGAAGGCAAAAACGGCACTAGTTGACGCCATGGGGCCCGTTCCAGGCAACTGGCTGACCGTCGGCGGCTTCTTTGCAGGGATGCTTTTGATTGCCAGCATCGATAAATTTATTCCAAAGCAAAGCAACCCGCATGAACTTCGTACGGTTGAAGATATGTCCGATTCCGGAGGGGCAGTTGCAGCAGCCGGAAAGAAACAAGACTTACTAAAAATGGGGACATTCACGGCCCTTGCGATTGGCATTCATAACTTTCCAGAAGGGATTGCTACCTTTACCTCTGCCCTCCAGGACCCAAAGCTTGGAATCGCCATTGCTGTGGCCATTGCCATCCACAACATCCCCGAAGGAATTGCGGTTTCCGTTCCGGTTTATTTTGCCACCGGCGATAAAAAAAGAGCGTTTAAGCTATCCTTTCTTTCGGGACTTTCGGAACCAATCGGGGCGTTAGTTGCTTACCTTTTCCTAATGCCTTTTCTTAACGATATTATGTTCGGGGTTATATTTGCCGCCGTAGCCGGGATTATGGTATTCATTTCCCTTGATGAGCTGCTGCCAGCCGCCAAACGATATGATGAAGCCCATCTGTCCATCTATGGGTTAATTGGCGGGATGGCTGTAATGGCAATCAGCCTCCTGTTGTTTATATAAAATATTTAGGGTTCGGTTCCCTGGGGACCGAACCCTATTGATATTTTAATCACATTTGCGCTTTAATAAATCTCCGTCCAAACAATAGAAGCATATTATAATAGTTAAAAGCAGCGTTTTTATAAAAGCACATGGATAGGCAGTGATGACAATGGTTTGGTTGTATTATCTTGTTTCTTATATCGTTGGTAATATCATGTTCGGTTTCTTGGTATCCAAGTTGTTGAAAGGGCAAGATATCCGCGAGCACGGGAGCGGGAATGTCGGAGCAAGGAATGCTGGGCGTGTTTATGGAAAAAAGGCCTTTGTTCTAACTTTTCTGGGAGACGCTTTGAAAGGCGCAGCAGTGGTACTCGCCGGGCGGTATCTGCTGCATTTTTCAGAGATAGTCCAAATGATAGGACTGGTGTTTGTCATTGTTGGTCATCTCAAACCGATTGTCCTTAGGTTTAAAGGCGGCATGGGGATTTCGACCTTTATCGGCGGAATCATTGCGTTCGAGCCGCTGCTAGCATCCGTAATTGTTCTCGCATTTCTCGTACTCTATCCTTTTTTTAAAAGCTTCACATTCGCAGGCTTGGGGTCGTTCCTTTTTATTCCTCTATTCTTGGTAATCAACACGAATAATTGGGTTATCCCTGCCATTGCCTCAGGCATAATATTGCTCCTAATCCTGGCCCATATAGTAAACATTAAGGAGCGGCTTAGAAAATAGTAACTTTGCGAACTATCGTTTTAATGCTCCTCCGTTCAAGCGAATGGCCCCTGCGATGCTTTGACCTGTGATGTGTGGACTTCCTTCGAGGTCGGAGATGGTGCGGGCGTGGCGGATGATTTTGATTTGTGCTCGGTTACTGAGTCCTTTTTTTGTTTAATAGCTCATTTAAGGTCCGCTGCTGCCCCTCTTTCAGCGGGCTTGTTTTCATGAGGGCTTCATAAGGCTGTAAACTGTTCGTAATACATAAAAAGTCCTACTTGAAAATAATTATTTTATAAGGGGGGATGTTTCTGAATGCAATAAGATTGCTTCAAAGGGTGGTTGGTGCAGTACTCTTGATTTTGGGTATATACCTTATTTTCGGAACGCAAGAGTTCTTTGGGACCATATTGATTATCTTGGCTTTCTTAATTTTCCCAAGCATTAAGAAAGAAAAATCCTCTGGCCATCATTATGATGATAGAGACTATTTACATGATACCGCTAATGATAACGATAATTATGGCAGTTCCGACAGTGGAGGCGATTCAGGTGGCGGCAGGGACTAATCATGAACCATCTAGCAAAATGACCCCGGTAAGGATACTGTTTACCGGGATCATTTTTTATTTTCTTTTTGAAAAAAAGTACAAAAACCACACCGCATGATTCTGTTCATCCGCGGCGGCCCTGCGAAAGACCTCCCTAATAAACGGGTCGTTTGCGGTATCGGAAATTTCTAGATAAAAATCGACCGTTTTTTGCTCATCCACCAGGGCAAACTCCAGCCCATTCAGGTAATTTCCGGGACATTCTTCAATAATTTTCGGCTGCGGATGCTGCCCCGTTAGTCTTCGGTATATTTCCACAAACTGCTGATAATGTTTGATTTCATCCTGGCGAATTTCCAGGATTTGATCTCGTTCTCCCTTGTTAGAAGCCAAATTGGCCAGCTTGGCATAACAATCGATGGCACTGTACTCCCCATTGATCGCCCTCTCCACTTCACCTATCAATTTATTGCCTTGCCGGTTTAATGCGTCAAGGTAATTGGAATAAGGATACATAGAAAAACCTCCCACCCATTCTTATTTAATATCCTATGGGTGGTAAGGTGATTGGTGAAAGGATAATAAATTTTTGAGGTTCCCATCAAAACAGCAAATTCAACAAGATTTCCCGGGAAAACTACAAAATTCGACTCTAAAAAGGGCCTTTTTGATGTAATGGGTGGGGCTCCGACAGTTATTTGAGAGTAAAGAAACCAACTGTTTTCTTTTTGGAAAGGCTATATTTCCAACAAACGGAAACTTTTCACATCAAGAGACGTATATATTTTTAGGACTGTTAATGATGGAGGTATTTCGTGAAAATAAAAACCAAGTTGCCAGAATTTAATGAAGATGTACACCTTGAGCTTATTAAAAACAATTGGGTTCCGCTGAAAGAACCTAAACATTTGGTAAGTGCTATTTTTTTGTCTCTTCCATTAATGATGATCAATGGACTAATCTCTAGTGGGTTAATAAATCTTTTCTCTCCTATTTCATTGAGGGAATTTGGGCTGCTATCCGATTCTATATCTTTAACCATCGACTTTGGAGTCATTTTCTTAATCATATTTCTTGTCATTCTTCACGAATTACTTCATTTGCTTTTCATCCCCAATTTTATTAAATCAAAGAATACATTTATTGGGCTAACATGGTTTGGCGGGTTTGCAGCCACTGAAGAAGTGATGTCAAAATCAAGATTTATCCTGATCACAATAGCACCATTCTTAATCATTTCCGTTGTTTTGCCATTTATATTAGGTTTCTTCGGGCTATTAACTTCGACATTAAAGTTTTTGATTATAGTAAATTCATTGGCTTCATCTGTAGATATGCTGAATCTCCTACTGATAATCAAACAAGTTCCGAATAATAGTATTTTAATAAATAACGGGCACAAGACCTATTGGAATCATTAACATACGGACTTCAAATTTTGAAGCCTTTTTTAGTTTTAAAAAAAACAGCCCATCCTTGATTTAAATCACATACTTATTTTGTCGCGGCGAGGTTGGCTGGATTTTGAATTTGGCGTTCTAAAACAGATTTCGTATTGGGTGATAGTAAAATGTCTTTCAAAATGTCCTAGATTTACAATAAAAAGATGTTTTGTTCAATTAAGTTTTTCTCTCCAACCACTGGTGACAATCAAGCACATTCTGCGATAGTATAAATCTATCAAACTCTTTAAGGAGAATGCTTATGCCTTCCTACGAAAGTCTCCCGCGAGATGGAATTTTTCATGCGGTCTGCCCGCTTGACTGTCCGGATCAGTGCGGCCTCCTGTTACACAAAAAAGACGGCAAGATTGTCAAAGTCGATGGCGACCCGGAACACCCCGTGACAAAAGGGCACATTTGCAATAAGGTTCGGAACATGGCGGAACGGATTCATGACGAAAAACGCCTGCAATATCCGCTGAAGCGCATCGGGGCAAAAGGCGAGGGACGGTTTTTGCGGATTAGCTGGGACGAAGCGCTGAGCAACATCACGGATCGCTGGAAGCAACTAATTCAAACAGACGGCCCTGAGAGCATCCTTCCCTATAGCTTTTACGGAAATATGGGGCGGCTAGCAGCCGAAGGTATGGACCGCCGCTTTTGGAACAGGCTTGGTGCCTCACGGCTTGACCGGACCATCTGCAACTCGGCCGGGGCAGTCGGATACAAGTATACAATGGGCGGTAGCTTTGGCATTGACCCTGAGGAGACAATTCACACGAAGCTGTTCATTTTCTGGGGCATCAATGCGGTGAGCACGAACATGCACCAAGTGGCTTTGGCGCAAAAGGCCCGCCGCGAAAATGGAGCCAAGATTGTCGTCATCGATGTCCATAAAAACCAAACTGGAAGATTGGCGGATTGGTTTATTCCGATTTTGCCGGGCACGGACAGCGCCTTGGCCCTCGGCATCATGCACATTTTGTTTGACGAAAACATGGTCGATGAAGACTTTTTGAAAAAATATACGGTTGGGCACGAGGAACTGCGAGAGCATGTGAAGCAATATGACCCGGCTACGGTTTCTAAAATTACCGGGGTGCCAGCAGACGATATCTATGGCTTGGCACGAATGTATGGGTCTACGTCGCCTTCTTTTATTCGAATTGGAAATGGCCCGCAGCACCACGATAATGGCGGCATGTTCGTCCGGACAGTTTCCTGCCTGCCAGCGCTGACTGGCCAGTGGCTTGTGAAGGGCGGCGGCGCCATCAAAGGCAATTCGGGATACTTGGCCCATAACGCAGCAAGGCTGCAGCGGCCTGATTTTTTGAAAAATAAAAACACACGCAGTGTGAATATGAATTTGCTCGGCGATGCCTTGTTAACGCTTGATCCGCCTGTGAAGTCAATGTATGTATATGGTTCTAATCCGGCAGTTGTGGCTCCTTCAAGCGGGAAGGTGCGTGAAGGACTTGCACGTGAAGACTTGTTTATTGTGGTGCATGATTTATTTTTAACAGAAACGGCCAAGTACGCGGATATTGTGCTTCCGGCGACATCGTCGGTCGAAAATACCGATTTCTATACTTCGTACTGGCATCATTTTGTGCAGCTGCAGCAGCCGGTCATCGAACCGTTCGGCGTGGCGAAGTCGAATGTCGAGGTATTCCGACTGCTCGCTGAGCGAATGGGCTTTACGGAGACGGCGTTTACGGAGACGGAAGCGGAAATGATTACGTGTGCGCTTGATAACCCGCGAAATCCTTATATGGGAAATGTGAACTACGAGGTGCTGGCAGAGCGCCATTATGTGAAGGCTGATGTTAAGCCGCTGTTCCCGGGCAGGCTGCCGACGCCAAGCGGGAAAATCGAATTATACTCGGAGCGGATGAAGGAGGACGGGTACCCGCCGCTGCCAACCTACGTGCCGTTGGTGGAAGATGACGGTGAGTTCCCGTTTCAATTTGTCCCGGGACCGAATCATAATTTCTTAAACTCGACTTTTTCTAACAACGATAAGCATGTTTCCTTGGAAAAAGAGCCGCGTCTCTTTATGAATTGCAAGGATGCGACACGACTGGAGATTGAGGATGGTGAACATGTCCGGGTCTGGAACCATCGTGGTGAGGTAGAGCTGAAAGCCGCGGTCGGGGACAGCGTTCTTCCGGGAGTGGTTGTGACACAGGGTTTATGGGCTGATGAAGCTAAGAAATCGGGCGCAACCGTAAACACATCAACAAAGTACCTGGTTAACTCCCTCACACCTGACCGAATTGCCGATATGGGCGACGGCGCCACCTTCTTCTCAGGCCGAGTGGCAATCGAAAAACTGAATGGGATGTAAAAACACTCAAAATGTCCACGCACGGTGCCTGACACCATAAATGCCCCATCTTACAACTCTCTGTAAATTATAATAAAAGGAAGTTTTCCAAATTCTAAAGAATGAGGATTCTTCCTTTTTTTGAAACGCTGATTTTTTGATAATCATGGGGTTCTCAAATGAATATTTTACGGATTGTATATGCAGATTTTTTATTGAAGGTCTTATAACTGAAGATGTATTTTAAGTTTCGCCAACTCCCGTTCATTTCTAGCTGCCTTTTCCCAAATATGGTCCTGGTCTGCTTGCATGTCGGTTAGCTTTGCATGGATTTCCGCAAATTGTTTTTGGTTTTCGGCACGCATTTCCGAAAGTTCCGCTTTTATCCCTAGCTGTTCACTTCGTAATTCTGACAGTTCTGCTTTTATTCCTTGCTGTTCCCCTCGTAAATTTGACAGTTCTGCTTTTATTCCTTGCTGTTCCCCTCGTAATTCCGACAGTTCCGTTTTAATCCCGCCTACCATTCCAATTAAATTAGAAAGCATTTCTTCTAGCCTGTCAAATCGTTTCCCATCCATCACAATCACCTCCCTTTTCTAAAAAAATTATACTCCTATATACTTTGGATTACTATGCCAAAAACAGTAAACCTGTCGAACTATCACATATCATACAAAATTCTGTCAGTGTCCACCCCACGTGGACAAAACCCAATTTGTCCACGTGCGGCGCCTGACACCTCTACCCTGCTTTGTACCCCTTCCCCATCATTTCGTGGACGTTGTGGACGGTGACATAAGCGTTTGGGTCAATGCATGCAATGGTGTTTTTGAGTTGAACGATTTCTTGTTTGTTGATGACAATGTATAGGACCTCTTTTTTCTGGCCGGTATAGCCGCCGTGTCCTTCGAGGACGGTAAGGCCGCGTGACATTTTCTCGGTAATAGCGGCCAAAACTGCCTCAGGCGAGTTGGAAATGACTAAAACGGCAACCCGTTCATCAAGCCCTTCCACGATGAAATCAATCGCCTTCGCCCCGACGTACACAATCAACAATGTGAACATCGCTTTTTCCAAGCCGATGATGAATATCGATCCTGCGACCACGACAATGTCAATGATGAGCATCGCTTTTCCCATGCTCCATCCAAAAAATTGATTCGCCAGTCTTGCCAAAATGGTCGTGCCCCCAGACGTTCCGCCAGCGCGAAAAATAAAGCCTAAACCTGCTCCCACTAGCAATCCGGCAAACAACGAGGCAAGCAGGGTATCCTCCGTCAGCTTTCTTCCGATATCCTCTGTTAAAAATAAAAACCCTGAACAGGCTGCAAGCGAAACTAGTGTATAAACAAAAGCTCTTTTATCAAAAAATTTATATCCTATTAAAATTAGTACGGCATTTAATACGAAGTTCACAACACCTGGCGACCAGCCAAACAAATAGTGAGCCACAATGGTGATCCCTAAAATGCCGCCTTCGGAGAGATGGTTTGGGATGGTAAAATAATTCACCCCTATCGCAAAAATAAGGGCACCAAGAAAAATATATAGGATGTCCTTTGCCGTTTTTTTCATGAAAATACCGTCCTTCTCTTAAGTTCTATCTATAAGGATACAACATAATATCAAAATTGTTTATGGAGGGGGCGAAATTTCGAACTTAAGTATATTTAGACCTACGACTTTCTTCCCTTACGAAACTTGAAAAAGTTTTTTATGATGAAAAAGCTTGGGTGAAAAATAAGGAAAAACTACCTAAAAAAGGACATAAACCCTCAATTAAAACGTATTTTTTGAATGATGCTAATTTTGTCCTTCAATAAGAACAAATTGGTACTTAGACTTTTTTTAGGGGGGATTCCATTTTTCCTGAAGTAAAATGATAGATTTTTAGGAGGCGACATGGTTGAAAAAGAGAGAAATAACTAAAGCAAAGAGACTTTTATCCGCAGCACTTGCCGTTTCACTTGTAACCGTTCCATTTTTTCCAACAGGGAAAGCTAATGCAGCCCCGAAAAACAGCAATGCTAATCCAATGGTAGAACTCCGTCTAATGGAAACGACGGATCTGCATACCAATCTACTAAACTATGACTATTACAAGAATGCCGAATACTTAAAGGTTGGACTGGCCAGTACCGCAGCGCTTGTGAAGGATGCCCGTGCAGAAGTAGATAACAGTCTATTGGTTGATAATGGTGACTTGATTCAAGGGACGCCGCTCGGTACCTACTTTGCAAAGGTAGAACCGTTAAAACGCGGCCAGGTTCACCCGGTCTTCAAAGCGATGAACCAAATGGGCTATGATATGGCCACATTGGGAAATCATGAGTTCAATTATGGCCTTGATTTTTTAGAAGAAGCATACAATGACGCGAATTTTCCATTTGTCAATGCGAACGTATACATTGATGACCATGACAATAATCCGGATAATGACGTAAACAAATTTACGCCTTACAGAATCATCAACAAAAAAGTCGTCGATGAGCAAGGCAAGAACCATGTGATCAAAGTTGGCTTCATCGGCTTCGTGCCGCCGCAAATCAACGAGTGGGACAAGGCGAATCTGGACGGCAAGGTTATTACAAAAAATATCGTGGACACAGCTAAAAAGTTTATTCCGCAAATGCGTGAAAAAGGAGCGGATGTCATCATTGCGATGACACACTCCGGATTCAACGGAAACAAGGCCAACACGGAAGATGTCATCTATGCCTTAAGTGAAGTGCCTGGCATCGATGCGATTACGTTCTCACATACGCATAAGTTGTTCCCGGCAAAGGACGTTAATTCTCTCGATGGATTGTTCAAAGGAGCTGACGGCCAACCGCTACCTGGTGTAGATAATGCAAAAGGAACCATTAACGGCGTTCCAGCTGTCCAAGCTGGTTATGGCGGCGGATCGTTGGGGATTATTGACCTTGATCTTGTGAAGGTGAAAGGAAAATGGTCAGTGGCTAATTCTCTGTCTGCCACACGTGAGATTTATTCGCCAACACAGGTAAAGCCGGTTCAATCCATCGTGGATGCGGTGAAGGCGGACCATGAAGCAACAATTAAATACGTTAATACTCCGATTGGAAAAACAACCGATGATATCTACAGCTATTTTGCACTAGTACAGGATGACCCTTCCATCCAAGTCGTCACCGATGCGCAAAAATGGTATGTGGAAAAATATATTGCAGGGAGCAAACCGGAATATAAGGACCTGCCAATCCTTTCAGTTGGTGCACCATTTAAGGCTGGCCGCAACGGAGTGGCCGAGTATACAGAAATTCAAAAAGGCGATTTAACCATTCGCAGTGCCGGCGACTTGTATTTATACGATAATACGCTGAAGGCCATTAAGGTCAAAGGCTCTGTTGTCAAAGAGTGGATTGAAATGTCAGCAGGGAAGTTTAATACGATTGACCCATCGAAAGCAGGAGATCAACCTCTATTAAACTCAGGGTTTCCGGTTTATAACTTTGACGTTATTGACGGTGTTCAATATCAAATCAATGTAACTGAACCAGCTAGATATGATAAGGATGGAAATCTAGTTAACCCGGATTCAAGCCGTGTTGTCAACCTGACTTATAACGGTCAGCCTGTCGATCCAAATCAAGACTTTATCGTGGTTACGAATAACTATCGTGCCGGCGGCGGCGGTAACTTCCCAGGCGTAAAGGGAAGCGAACTGGTTGTAGATTCAGCAGATGAAAACCGTCAGATTTTGATGGATTATATTACGGAAAAGAAAGAAATTACGCCTACTGCTGATGGAAACTGGTCGATTGCCCCAATCGCCGGAAATGTGAATGTTACCTTTACATCTTCGCCTGAAGGAGCAAAATTCCTTAAGGAAGGCAGCAATATTTCCTATACCGGAAAAACCGACAAGGATGGCTTCGGCATTTATAAATTGAACTTAAGTGTGGAGCCTGTCAAGGTCCAGCTGCTTGGCATGAATGACCTACACGGACAATTGGATACGGATACAACAGTAAACGGCAAACTTGCGGGGAGCATGGAATACACAGCCGCGGCACTTCGAGAGCGTGAAGCAACCAACCCAAACACCCTGCTTGTCCATGCAGGAGATATGATTGGCGGCAGCCCGCTTATCTCTGCTCTTTTTCAAGATGAACCAACCGTCGAGGTCATGGAGTCATTGGGCTTTGATGTCGGCACCCTTGGCAACCACGAATTTGACGAGGGAATCGATGAGCTTCGCCGGATGATTAATGGCGGGGAGCATCCTGACGGAAAAGGAACGGCTGGATACGATGGGATGAATTTCCCGGTTATTGCGGCCAATGCTTATGACAAATCCACTGGCGAGTTAATCACAGCACCATATGCGGTGAAAGAAGTCGGCGGCGTGAAAATTGGCTTTATCGGCGTCATCACCCAAGAAACGCCGGAAATGATTGTCACAAAGGGCAACGAAAACCTACAAATTACCGATGAAGCAGAAGCCATTAACAAATATACGGCAGTGTTAAAAGAACAAGGCATTCGGGCCATCGTCGTTCTCGCACATAATCCAGCGGCACAGACTGGGTATACAGATAAGTTCGATGCTTCAAAAATTGCAGAGACTATTGATGATGAGGTCGATGTGATTTTCGCAGGACATAACCATGTTTATAACAATAGAATTGTAGATAACAAATTAATTGTTCAAGCCTACTCTTACGGTTCTGCTTTTTCCGATGTTGACCTTGAGCTAGATCCTGTATCTGGCGATGTCTTGAAGAAGGAAGCGGAAATCGTAACGGTTTTCCAATCTGATTATACTCCTGACCCTGCTGTGTCATCTATCATGAAAAAGTATGAGGATTTGGTGGCACCGTTAAAGGCCGAGGTGGTAGGCAATTCGTTGACTAGCCTGGTTAAGGGATACCCTTCTGCTGCAGATGTGATTGGTGACAACGGGCTAGGCAACCTGATTGCCGATGGCATGAAAGCAGTGATGAACTCAGACTTCGCCCTGATGAACGGCGGGGGTGTCCGTGCCGATCTTGACGCAGGAGAAGTGACGTTCGGCGATTTATTCGCGATTCAGCCATTCGGGAACGTACTAAATAAGGTTTACTTAAGCGGTGCTGATTTGGAAACAGTTTTGAACAATCAGATTACCGACCGCGGCCTCGACTTCCATATTGCTGGTTTCAAGTACACCTACACTTTTGACCCGGTATCGAAAACTGGAAAAGTTGTCGACCTCTTCCTGCCTGATGGAAGTAAGATTGACCCTAACAAGGAGTATTCGGTTGTCGTGAACAATTACATGTATGGAAATGCGAAATACGGAATTGGTGCTCTATCAACTGGCCTTGAGGTAGGTCCAGAGGATTTAGAGGCAACCGTTGAATTTGTCAAATCCCTTCCGAAACCATTTGAATATAAGGCTGAGGGACGGATTCAAAAAGTGACACAATAATTGTTTTTAGCAAAGCAGTCTGACCTCGGGTTAGACTGCTTTTTTTACGCCTCACTACGTAATTGCGAGGGTTTACTACATAAAATGGATTTCTCACCACAAAATTTTAATTTCTTACTACAAAATCCTTTGCCCTCACGACATTTTTTGGAATTATCATCCAATAAAAACCTTTTTGTCTACATTAAATGAATTAATTTGTTAAATCAATCGAATACTTCGCAAACCCGCCGCCCGATGGACCGATATATTGAATATTTTTGAATAGCTTTGTGTAGTCCTGCGCCCTTGGCGAGGATTCGAATAGAGGGACGACTGTGCCTTGGAATCTCGCAATAGACCAGTTCTGATCCGCAGACGGGTTAATCGTTTTGTTTTCGCGAATATAGTTCGTGATGATTTGGCGATTTTCATCCGGTGACTGAAGAATGACTTCACCCTGGCTAACCCCCGGAAAGGTTTTGCTGGATGCACGGTAATTATTTGTTGCGACAATGAACCTCTGATCCGCGGTAACCGGTTTTCCCTGATAAGTTAGGTTCACGATTCGGCTTGAGTTCGGATTAATCAGTTTCCCGTTATAATCATATTTCGCAGGCTTGGTCACATCCACCTGGTACTGAACACCGTCAATGATATCAAAATTATAGGACCGAAAATCTGGATTGACTAGCTGCTCCTCGCCTCCCGTTGCTGGATTTAACTGATTGAACTGCCCTGCACTCATTTCGAGCCATTCCTTCAGCTGGGCTCCGTTCACCAGTACAGCCTGGAGAGTATTCGGATACAAATACAAGTCAGCGACATTTTTGATAGCCAGTGTTCCTTCTGGGATATCCGTGTAATAGCTGGACCCGCCGCGTCCGCCGGCTTTAAATGGCGCTGTCGCCGAAAGGACCGGAATGCCTGCAAATTTGCTGTAGGTTGGATCCTTCAATTTTTCAACCAAATACTCCGTTTGCGCATTATTGACGATTTGCACGGATGGGTCGTCCTGAACAAGAGCGAAGTAGCTGAAAACCGGTGCGCTAGTCTCGCCAATCGGCTGGTTGACATAATCAATCGTGCCTATATGCTCCGGCAAAATCTCATTCATTAAGGCTTCGTCAGTTTCCACAAGCGAATTGCCTTTTTCATCGACAATCGGCCTAAGTGTACTCGTGCCGCCAGCGACCGCCCATTTTCCACGGATTTTTTGCAACTTAAGGTCAATGACACCCAAATGGCTCCCAAACGAACCCGCCATCGCGACTGGTTTACCGTAGATAGTTCCTTTTTCAAGATTTGTATTTGGCAAATTCGCATAGAGCGGACCCGGGAATAAGTTATGCGAATGACCGGTAAATACGGCGTCGATGCCCCTGATTTGTGTTAAGTAGTAGGCTGCATTTTCCATGTCAGGTGAATAGGGTTCAGCGCTGATTCCCGTGTGGGAAAGCGCCACAATCACGTCAGCCCCCTTCTTTTTCATTTCCGGGACAAGTTTTTTCGCCGATTCTACAATCGACTTGGTGGTAACCTTACCCTCTAAATTAGCTTTATCCCATTCCATGATTTGGGGCGGCACAAAGCCAATCACCCCTACTTTAATGACGTGATTTTGCCCCTCATCATCGATCACTTTTATATTAAAAATAACATAAGGCTCAAAATAATGTTTACCCGTTGTTGCATCATAAACATTAGCGTTCACTACCGGCATTTTCGCCCCTTCAAAGGCACGGGTTAGAAAGTCCAACCCATAATTAAACTCATGGTTGCCGACAGTAATCGCATCGTATCCCAGCATATTAAAGGCCCTCGTGACTGGATGGACATCACCATCTTTTAGCCCTCTTACCTTTGCGACATAATCCCCCAGCGGATTCCCTTGTATATTATCGCCATTGTCAAAAAGCAATGAGTTTTTAACCTCGTTCCGGGCTTGTTTAATCAAAGAGGACGTCTTCACTAGCCCTACCTTGTTATCTTCTTTTGTCTGGTAATAATCATAGTTTGCTAAAAATACATGCAAATCAGTGGTTTCAAGCAGGCGTAACTGAACCGTAGGATCCTCCCTTACTGCGTTGGCTAATTTCGGAAAAATATGACCTGTGAGCTGCCAGGCTATTAAAAGCAGCAAGACAGCCACAAAAGATATCCTCTTCATTAAAGAAAAATCCTCCCCTTACCTGTCAAAAAATCATACAAACAAAAATAGTATTTGTAGAATGTTTTAGAATATGAATTAAAGTGGAGAAATTTAAAGGAAACCTGGGCCATCAACAAGTCTAAGCGGGGTTTAAAATAAATTCCTGAAGACCAAAATGGTGGCTAGAGGAGGCACTTTTATGAGAGTTTTACTAATTCTACTTTGTGCGGGAGCCATTTTTGTTTCTACGTGTACATATAGCTTTGATCAATTAATACGGATTGGGGAGATTCGGTTTGAGTGGGACCTTCATCCAGACCTATCTGTGTTCCTAGAGCCATTGCCAGCCCACCTTAGTGGTGACTTTCTGCTTCAAAAAGCGGGACATTTCAGCGCTTTTTTCATCCTGACAATATTGCTGCAATCACGATTTCAAGCAAAAGGGGCAGCGCTGATTCTCGCCATTTCCTACGGGGTATTCACCGAGATTCTACAATTATACTTTACCCGCGATGGAAGACTGTTTGATATTGGGTTTGATTCCGCCGGCGTTTTTATCGCGTTGTTTGTTAGAAGCTGTATACCTAGACAGCAATACAGAGATATTCACTTTAAATAAAAAAGCTGGCCGCCCCCTAGGGTTTGACCAGCTTCTTTTATTCTTGTTTAGAATGGCTCAGCCTATTTCTATTTGGCTAATTCATAGAGCTTTAAACCTAACTCTTCTAGATCTGACTTTACAAGCAATACATCACAGTACCCTCGTGGCAGCTCCTTATAGCCACAAGCTAAGCCCGCTAATCCGCCTGCGATGGCGGCGACTGTGTCCGTATCATAACCTTCGTTGGCAGCACCTATCACAACGTCCAAGAAGGATTCGCAGTTGAGAAGCCAGTGTAAAACCCAATGCATGGTGTTCACAACGAAACCATCCGGCGGGGGTGTGGGTCTTTGCCCATTTAGAGCAGGTTCATAGATGGTTCCCTTGATTTCGGCTTGGATGGCCTCCTTCAGCCCTGCGCCATGAAGGACGTGATAGGCGACTCGGTTATAGATGACACAAGCTTCATCGGCTAAGGAGTCGTAATGTGTCATTTTAGATTGTTCCCTTGTCATTTCTTCTACTTTTTCGAGGTCCCGGTAGGCTAATGCAACGGGAAGGCAGCGCATTAATGTGCCATTGCCTGCAGATTTACCACTAAGATAGTGGTTATGGGCTTTTTCGGCAGCAACTGCCCAACTGCCCTCGCTGTATGTACTTATAACCGCACGAATGATATTGCCAATATCTTTAGGGTTCGTCGCATACCATTTTAAAAATTCTTCCCCAATCGACTCGATCGGGCTTTCTGGGTTCTTTAGGATCCCCTTTGCAACAGCCACGGTCATCGCCGTATCGTCAGTGGTTTCCCCTTTTGCCAGGTTCCAGACCCCGCCGCCGATAATCCCGGTCACCTTCCCATATTTTCTGCGAATTTCTTCCCTTGTTAAAAATTCTGTCGTGCCGCCCATTGCGTCCCCAATGGCCAGACCGAAAAGGGCACCTTTAATTTTGTCTAACATAACTTCACCTCTTCGTTCATCAAAAGATATGGTGCATGAGTGGGGCTCTTACGCCGCGGAAATGATGCATAAGAACCGTCCCCATGCATCATCCAAACTTGTTAATAATGCTAGCTACTAACGGGCTTGTCTTTTCTGGGAGATTTCCGATGTCAAAAAATCCAGCGTCTAATGTTTCATGGCCATCAATTTTGATATTTGCGTTTTTAATATCTTTTGATTTGTATGCAATCGTGATGGGATAGAATTGGTCGCCATTTGGTAGCTCGACAAAATACTGTTTTCCTGAAAAGACCCCGGCCAGCTCGAGTTGGCCAATTTCAACTCCGGTTTCTTCGAATACTTCGCGTCTCGCCGCTTCTTCCGCTGACTCACCTAATTCCAGCAGACCACCAGGCAGCCCCCACATTCCGTTGGGTCTTTTTTGGAGAAGAAGCCTTCCCTGATTATCGAGTGCACCCACACAGGCACCGACCAATATCAGCGGCCGTGTTCCAACAATTTTCCGTAAATCTTCTATGTATCCCATTTAAACCTCCAGTTAATTGTTTATATTTATTGTTATTAATTCGGGAAATCTATTACATTCCTCCATACTAAAGGAAAACCTAAAAAGCAATACAGGCACAGCCGGGACAATTGTCTGCCTGAGGCGGACACCGTCCACGTGCAGTGCCTGACACCCTCTATTACTGACCATTGTAATCCCAAAGAATACACCATTTTTCTTTTTCTTTGACGGCGAAGACCTCTTGTTTGAGTTCGAAGTTGCCGTATTTTCCTTTATAGGTTTGGGTGACCAGGATTTTGTAGATATTTTTGAAAGCAGGCCCTTCTTTCGACATTTCCCATTTATCCAGTTTCTCAGCACCATCAAGTGTATAGGTAAATGTTTCAACCCCGAAATGATTCATGAATACATGCGCGCGATCCTGAATATAGGCGCCTTTGCCAAATCTTTTCTTCATCTCGGAATGGAACAGCGCCCAGGAACTGGCGAAATCTCCCTGCTGCTCATATTGATAAAACTCATTCACCACAGCCACTGCCTGTTGGTCCGATGAAACAAAAACACATCTCACCAGCATCAAAACCGCAGCTATCAACAAAATCCCCATAAACAGCCCTTTTACCGGTACATTTCTTCTCCTCATGATGCACTCCTTTACGATGGAAAAGCCTATATACCAAAGAATATGTCTTAACACGTCCAAATAGTATCACTTTAGACCAGGCGCCGCCGGGACAAGTTTCCACCCTGGGCGGACATTTGTCCACGGCCGGTTACTGACACCCTTATTGACAGCCCTATAATAATCATCAAAATGAATGGGAAATATAGAATTACCTATTGCAAGTTTATTTAAATGCGAATAATATTATAAAGTATTTATTCTATCGTTCGTGTTTTGGAGGAACTAAGATGTTTAGACTTACAGAAAATGGTACAAACTGGAGAACAGAAATGATTGCGGGGATAACTACTTTCTTTACGATGGTGTATATCGTCGTGGTAAACCCTGTTATTCTTGCCGATGCGGGTGTTCCGTTTGATCAGGTTTTCACTGCCACTATTTTAGCTACAGTTGTGGGCTGTCTATGGATGGCGCTGTTCGCCAACTACCCAATCGCCATCGCGCCAGGAATGGGGCTGAACGCCTATTTTGCCTATTCCGTCGTCGGTGGTCAGCACATCAGCTACACTACCGCCTTTGCTGCTGTTTTTGTGGCCGGGATTATTTTTGTCATCTTGTCATTAACTCCCCTCAGGGAAAAATTAATTGAAGCCATTCCGGAGAATCTGAAGCATGGAATTACCGCCGGGATTGGCCTTTTTGTCGCTTTTATTGGCCTGCGATTGACCAAAATTATCGTTGCAGACCCAGTTAATCTAGTCCGTCTCGGCAATCTACATTCAGCATCTGCTCTATTAACAATTTTAGGACTAGCCGTTACTCTTATCCTTATGGTTTTAAGAGTGAACGGGGCTTTATTTTTCGGGATGATTATCACTGGAATTGTTGCCTTTTTCACCGGACAGCTTTCCTTTGATAAAGGCTTCCTATCCTTCCCTTCACTTCCAGAAGGGCTGATGGTCGCCAATCCGATCACAGCGCTTGGCGATGTCGTTCATCACAGCCTTTACGCGGTTGTTTTTTCTTTCATTTTAGTAACGATATTTGACACAACCGGAACGATGGTCGGGGTTGCAAACCAGGCGGGATTAATGAAGGATGACAAGCTGCCGCGGGCACGTCACGCTTTGCTATCGGACTCCGTGGCTACCGCCATCGGCGCAATGTTTGGGACGAGCCCAACCACGGCCTATATTGAGTCAACATCTGGGGTTGCTGCAGGCGGCCGGACTGGCTTGACCACTCTTACGGTTGCCATTCTGTTTATCCTATCCGCTTTCTTTGGACCGGTTGTCGGTGCCGTTTCGGGCATTTCCGCCATCACTTCACCGGCGCTCATTATCGTCGGCAGTCTGATGATGGGCAACATTGCAAAAATTCGCTGGAGCGAGCTTGAAGAATCGTTCCCTGCTTTCTTGACGATTTTGGCTATGCCGCTCACTTCGAGCATTTCAACTGGTATCGCCCTTGGTTTTATCAGCTATCCGCTGTTAAAATTGGTCAAAGGAAAAGGGCGTGACGTACACCCGCTTGTCTATGTTTTTGCGGTGCTGTTCTTTATCCAGCTTGCCTTTTTACAACATTAACAAAACGCTTATACCAATATGCAAAAAGTCCAATCCGCAATCGAATGCGAATTGGACTTTTTTAATTTACTATGGGTAAAATTTCCTCATTATAAACGGGTCCTCTTAGAAATGATGCACAAGAACCGTCCCCATGCATCACTTAGTACCGCTGCTCTTGGTGCCAGTTCCAGGCGTCGGCGATGATCCGTTCTAGGTTGCGTTCTGCTTTCCAGCCGAGTTCGTTGTATATCTTATCTGAAGATGCGACGAGTCTTGCCGGGTCGCCGGCACGGCGGTCAGCCATTTCGACATTGGACTTCACACCTGTTACGCGTTCGCATGTTTCTATTACTTCTTTAACAGAGTAACCAAGCCCGTTTCCAAGATTGTATATCTCGGCCGATTTCTTTTCAGATAACAGCGCCTCTAGAGCAAGAATATGGGCCGAAGCCAAATCGGTGACATGAATGTAATCGCGGATACATGTGCCGTCTTCCGTATCATAATCCGAACCGAACACCGAAATCTTTTCGCGCTGGCCTAACAGTTGCTGAAGAATAATCGGAATCAAGTGCGTTTCCGGATCATGGCTTTCTCCAATCACAGCCGATTCATGTGCACCCGCCGCATTAAAGTAGCGCAGTACAACATAATGTAAATCATAGGCTTTTGAAAAATCAGCCAAAATCTGCTCTATCATCAACTTTGAATGACCATACGGATTGATAGGTGCCGTTGGCGTTGCTTCATCGATGATGTCCACATTCGGTATCCCGTATGTAGCCGCTGTGGATGAAAAAATAAAGTTTTTAACATTGTGTTTCATCATAACCTTTAATAAAGTTAAAGTAGAAGCAACGTTATTTTGATAATATTTCATTGGGTCCACGACGGACTCGCCAACAAGGCTGTTTGCCGCGAAATGCATCACGGCATTTATCGGATAACTATGGAATATCATGTCCAAATCTTCTTCATTGCCAAGGTCGCCTTTGACAAAAATCGCCTGGTCGTCAACGGCTTCGCGATGGCCGGTAGACAGGTTGTCCAATACGACGACTTCATCTTTTTCAACTAATTCTTTCACAAGATGGCTGCCAATATAACCTGCGCCGCCTACAACAAGGATCATCATTCATTTCCCCTTATATAAGATTCACGTGACCTAGGTATTATACCATTATTAGAAAAATGATGCCCCAATTTCGGTTTCTTAGTATTTTTTCCAAAAACTTCATAAAACGCATTTCTAGTCCAGAAGGCCGGAGCCATAGGCAGAATGGACTAGGCCCGAACCAATTCCTCGTCTTGCCATAGGATATATATGATTAAAAAATGAAATGGAGGAGATGAAATGAAGATTTATTTAGATCCGGGTCATGGCGGAAATGACCCCGGTGCTCAAGGAAATGGCCTGAATGAGAAGGATGTCACCTTGGACATTGCATTGAAGCTGCGCTCCATTTTAGTCAATGATTTTGAAAACGTACAAGTAAAAATGAGCCGTGAAAGTGACATTACAAAAAGTCTGGGTTCCCGGACAAGCGAGGCTAATAGTTGGGGCGCTGACTTTTACCTGTCCATCCACATCAATTCAGCGGGCGCTTCCGCTCAAGGCTATGAGGACTATATTTATAACGGCCTTTCGAGATCCTCAAGAACTGCCCGGATCCAAAGTATTATTCATGCAGAAGTGTTGAAGGTAAACGAGTTAATTGACCGCGGCACGAGGCAGGCCAATTACCATGTGCTGCGTGAGTCCAATATGGAAGCCGTATTAACGGAAAATGGCTTCATTTCTAATGCTCATGATTCTGCGTTAATGAAGCAGGATGCGTGGCGGCAGAAGGTGGCTCAAGGTCATGCGAACGGTCTTGCAGCAGCCTTTAATCTTGTTCGAAAAAACAATCCCGCTCCCGCACCGCAGCCTTCTCCAGCTCCAACACCGGCTCCTGCACCGCAGCCTGCTCCAGCGCCTGCGCTGTCAAATCCCGGGTCCGGAACCCTTTTTAAAGTCTATTCCGGTTCGTTCAAGTCACGAGAAAATGCGGATGAACGCGTGGCCAAACTGCGGTCGATGGGATTTGATGCCTTCGTGGTAACTACGACAATTTCTAGTGGGACGTGGTACCGCGTTCAGGTTGGAGCATTTGCAAACCGTGAAAATGCCGAACAGCGCTTGAAAGTCGTGCAAATTGCAGGATTTAATGATTCCTTCATTATTATCGAAGGTGGCGGAGGAACTGCTGCAAGCCCGGCAGGAGGAACAAGCAGCACAACGGATAATTCCGAGGCGACTGACAGCAATACTGCGGGTAACGCTCCTAGTCCAGATGTCGGCAGTGTCACAAATGAAGCGAGTGAATCTGCCCCATTAGGCACCACTAACCCGAATATCGGCACTTCTTTAGGGAGCGATTCTGAAACAAGCAGCGGCTCTGACACAGTCATTGAAACCCCGAGTCCCCTTGTTCAAGATTCATCTATTAACTCAATTTTTGGACCAACCTTCTTATCGCCAGAGCATATGAACCGATTTGTAAAAACAGTCAATCCAAGCGCCCCTGATTTGGGAAGCCTTTATTTAAAATATGGCGAATATTACGGAATTCGAGGGGATATCGCGTTTGCACAGGCCGTTCACGAGACAAACTTTTTCCGATTCACTGGCGTCGTCAAGCCGGGGCAGGACAACTTCGCCGGCATTGGAGCAACCGGGCCTAACAATCCAGGTGCCAGCTTCCAAACACCTGAAGAAGGGGTAATCGCTCATTTGCAGCACTTGTTCGCCTATGCGACCACGAATCAACTTCCAAACCAATACCCATTAGTGGACCCCCGATTCCACCTTGTCAACAGGGGTTCTGCCGCGACTTGGACCTCCTTAAATGGCAAGTGGGCAGTACCGGGAACCACCTATGGTCAATCTGTTTTAAACCTTTATAAACGGATGGTGAATTTCTCCATTCAAAATCTGGATAGTATTCAAAAGGAGATACAATATTAAGGAGAGTTCCCACTAATTAAACGTTTGGCGAAAAACAAGCAGTAGTTTCCCCTATTTTCATAGTTGGCATTATCTAATTTGGAAGCCATAAGAGTTGATTGATTTACTGATTTTTTCAAAAAAAAGCATATTTCCTCTTCAAACGTTTGATTAGATTTTGCTTTAGCCCTTTTTTTAAAAAGGGCTTTTCTTTTTTTAACTGATTCCAGAATAAATTGTTCCACAGCCTGTCCTTTGGGGGATTTTTTTCATAAATAAAAGGTGGAAAGGGTAAAAAGCTGGCTGACACCAGCCCGAACCTTGTCCACCTTTTTTTCATAAGATATAGGTGAAATAAGAATGGAGGTGATGAAATGAAGATATATCTTGACCCAGGCCACGGCGGCACCGACCCGGGCGCCCAGGGCAATGGCTTGAATGAGAAGGATGTGACGCTCGATATCTCGCTTAGACTGCGCAACATTTTAATCAATCAATATGAAAATGTTGAGGTAAAGATGAGCAGGGAAAGCGACATCTCGAAAAGCTTGAGCGCTCGGACAAATGAGGCAAATGCTTGGGGTGCCGACTATTATTTGTCGATTCACATAAATGCCGCTTCAAGCGCTGCGCAAGGATTCGAGGATTATATATATAACGGCCTGTCAGATTCCTCGCAAACGGCAAAGTACCGCGAAATAATCCATGGGGAAGTCGTAAAAATGAACCAACTGATCGACCGCGGAATGAAAAAGGCCAACTTCCATGTGCTCCGCGAATCGACCATGCCGGCAATGCTGTCGGAAAACGGCTTTATTACGAATGCGCATGATGCTGGGCTAATGAAACAGGCAGCGTGGCGCCAGGATGTCGCTCAAGGCCATGCAAACGGGCTTGCCAAGGCTTTTAATTTGCAGCGTAAACCAGCCCCTTCCCCACCGCCTAGCACCGGTACGCTTTACAAAGTAATCGCCGGATCGTTCCAGTCCAAAGAAAATGCGGACAAGCAGGGCGCCCTGCTGAAGTCGAAAGGATTCGAAGCGTTTGTCGATACCGTTGTCATCAGCGGAACAACCTGGTACCGAGCTCAGGCTGGGGCCTTCTCCATCCGTGAAAATGCCGAAGAGCGGATGAACACCATTAAAAATGCCGGATTTCCGAATGTGTTCATTTCAGTGGAATAAGCCAGTAATTTAATAGGAACAGTCAGCCCGCCTTTTGGAGCGGGTTTTTTTCATCGGTGTTTGCCATCACCAATACTGCCTCCATTGTTGCCTCCTGCATTAGTGTCTTTCCATTATTGCCTTAAATTGGTGCCTGACACCAGCCGTGGACATTTGTCCGCCCCACATGGACACTTTTTATTGTTCCGCAGTTTTTTTGTGCTAGCACAATATATTTGTTGTATAACAGTATTTGGGAGTGACTTTCATGCTGAGAAGGATTAAAATCATAGATAGGATTTTTTTTAGTTTAGCTAGTTTAGGAGGTACTCCGTTATGAAACTTAATAGTGAAGAAATTGAAATTCTGAAAATCATTGAAGAGAACCACAAAATTTCAGCGGCGACAATCGCGTCCATGGTCATGAGCAACGAGGAAAAGGTCCGTGAAACGATTAAGAAGCTGGAACAACAAAAAATCATCATGAGCTACCCAACTTTGATCAACTGGAGCAAGGTTGAGGGGCAGGAACATACTATTGCCATGATTGAGGTAAAGGTAACACCGAAGCGCGGGGTAGGATTTGACGAAGTGGCTCAAAGAATCTCCCGCTTTCCGGAGGTATCCTCCTTGTATTTGATGTCAGGTGCCTACGATTTATCGATTACCGTTGAAGGAAGAACCATGCACGAAGTTGCTTCCTTTGTTTCTGAAAAATTGTCGCCAATCGAAAGTGTTGTTTCCACCACCACCCATTTCATGCTGAAAAAATACAAGCATGATGGCGTTCGTTTTGACAGCGGCGATGAAAAAGATCGCAGAATGGTGGTCACACCATGACTAATGGCGTTTCGAACTATCTTTCATATACAGCTAAAGAACTTAAGCCGTCACCAATTCGAAAATTTTTCGATTTGGCAGCCAGCATGGAGGGCGTCATTTCGCTAGGTGTTGGGGAACCAGACTTCATCACTCCTTGGAACGTGCGTGAAGCAACGATTCTTTCCATCGAGCAAGGCTTCACATCCTATACGGCAAACGCCGGCTTATTGGAGCTGCGTGAGGAAATTTCAGCCTATCTACAGAGAGGCTTTAACGTGGACTACAATCCCGTTAACCAAATCATCGTCACCGTCGGGGCGAGCGAGGCAATCGACCTTGCCTTTCGGGCGATTGTAAACCCTGGCGATGAAGTCCTTATCGTGGAACCGTCGTTCGTTTCTTACGCTCCATTGGTGGCGTTGGCAGGCGGAACACCGATTCCTGTATCCACTTCACCAGCTAACGGTTTTAAAATTACGGCTGAACAAATCGAAGCAGCCATTACGGAAAAAACAAAAGCCATTTTAATTTGTTCGCCAAACAATCCAACGGGAACTGCGTTAACTCGTAAGGAACTTGAGGAAATTGCTAGAACAGTTGAAAAGCATGATTTAATTGTCGTGATGGATGAAATTTATGCGGAACTGACCTATGATGAGGAGTTTACTAGCTTTGCCGCCATTGATGGCATGTATGAGCGGACGATTTTAATTAACGGTTTTTCCAAAGGCTTTGCGATGACAGGCTGGAGGCTGGGATTCTTGGCTGCTCCTGCTGAATTTGTCGGGCATATGCTAAAAATTCATCAATACACTACCATGTGCGCGCCGCATATGCTTCAGCACGGAGCCATTGAAGCACTCCGCAACAGCTACCATGAGGTTGAATCTATGCGTAATAGCTATCGCCGACGCCGGAATTATGTGGTCGATACCCTGAACAATATCGGGCTGGACTGCCATGTTCCTGGTGGAGCCTTTTATGTATTTCCATCGATTAAGGCAACCGGCCTGAGCTCCGAGCAGTTTGCCGAGAAACTGCTGATGGAGGAAAAAGTGGCCGTTGTACCTGGCAATGCCTTCGGGGAAAGCGGCGAAGGGTATATCCGCTGTTCATACGCTACCTCGATGGAACAGCTGCAAGAAGCTTTGAAACGGATGCAGCGGTTTGTGGAGCGCCGAGTCGGTGCTGTCGTGAAATAATTATAAAGGTTCGGGCGGGTTCTCATGGGACCTGCCCTTTTTTGTTGTTGTCGAACTTTAATTTGCCGAAATTAACCAGATATTCGCTGGTTTTCGGAGTTTATTCGCCAAACTGGACAGGATATTCGCCGATTTTTAAAAGTTATTCGCCAAACGCCTTTAGAAGTGTTCACAACAGGTATTATTTTTTCAAAAAAAATGCCCGACACCGCCCTCGAAGGCTGGTATCAGGCACTTTCCCAAAACATTATCCAATATAAAAGCCAATTTTCCCTAACTGTTCTGCTTTTTCCATCCGCTCGAAGGCCGCGCCGAATTCCTCTAATGAGTACATGCGGTCAACCACCGGTTTAATTTCATGCCTCGTAACGAATTCCAGCATTTCCTTGTATTCCTCGCCGCTGCCCAAAGTGGAGCCAAACAATTTGTACTGGCCATAGAAAAAGTCGCGCAGGTTGAATTCAACGACATCACCCGCCGAAGCACCAAAAGTCACAATCGTTCCGCCCGGGCGGAGCTGCTTTAATGACTTATTAAAGGTTGCCGCCCCAACGCACTCGATGACAAGGTCCATTTTTTCGCCATTAAGCGCCTGCTCCCAGTCTTCGTTGCTGTCAAACGCCTGATCCGCACCAAGTTCGAGGGCCTTCGCACATTTTTCCGAAGAACGGGAAGTCACATACACAACCGCTCCAGCGGCTTTCGCAAACTGCAACAATAAAGTCGCAACACCGCTGCCGATACCAGGGATCAATACCTTCATCCCTTCCCGCACCTGACCCTGTGTAAATAAAGCCCGGTAGGCTGTCAGCGCCGCCAATGATAGCACACCAGCTTCCTCCCAGCTTAAATAGCCAGGTTTCAATGCAACATTATCGGCCGGGACGACCACCTGCTCAGCAAAGGTTCCGTGGAACGGGAGTCCAAGAATTTCAAACCCTGCTGGCGGGGCATCGCTCTTTTCCTTCCAGCCAAGGCTTGGATTGATCAGCACCTCATCGCCCACCTTGACGCCAACAACACCCTCACCGACTCCATCAACCACGCCGGCGCCGTCCGATCCGATGATAAGCGGCGGGTCCGTCGGTTTATGACGCACAAGCACGAACAAATCCCGGTGATTTAGGCCTGCTGTTTTTAGCTTGACCCGCACCTCTCCATCGCCCGGTTGCAACTCTTCCATTTCCCGAACGGCTAACCCTTCAATACCAGCCTTGTCCGCATGCACAACTGCCTTCATTTCGTTCACTCCATTCCGATTAATATTTTGAAAAATATGTACTAAATCCATAATACTCTGAAAACAACATTTTTTAAATAATATGACTTTTAAAATTGATTTAATTGGTGCGTGGACAGGCTTCAATGCCTATGTTACACTACATGAAAAAAAGGAATTTTGGCGGAAAAATGATGATAGACTTGAAGAATAATACTATAAAAATGCAAAAGAATTCCCTTCCTGACCGTGAGTTTCAACAATCAAACTTCGATATCCTCTTTGAAAGATTAAAGCTCGTTTCCTATATGCTCATCTTCACCTATCCGTGCTTTTTCATTGTTGACTTTTTCTTTTTACAAAATCTCCATCAGCCTGCCTTTAAATGGACCCTTAAAGTGGTGCATCTATTTGGTCTGCTCATCTCCCTTGTATTCATCATGCTATACCGGCGCAGTAGACGCCACACGGTTTCCAAAAGCTTCATTGTAAATTCCTATATTTCGCTGTATCTACTGATAGGAGCCGTATCATCAATTAACAGCCAGCTGTACACTGGAAACATCTACGCCTATCTGATTATTTTATTTGCGGCTGCGATTATTTTTCCAATCCGACCAAAGCACATGCTCACGATGATGCTAAGCGCTCATCTCATTTCTATCGCAGGACTAGCCTTTTGGGGAAAAATTAATTATTCTTTCGTGTTAAATCTTGTCAATTCAACCGGGGCCGCAGTAATCGCGTTTACAATTGCTCTAACCTTTTATAGATTTAGAAAAAATGATTTTTTTAACAAGAAGAAGTTAACCAAAAACGAGGAAAGCTTCCGCCGCTTGTTCCAGCGGAATCCCAATCCGTTGATACTTACCAATCTGGACAACGAAATTCAGCTGGTCAATCGGCAGGCTATCAACTACTATCAGCTAGAGGGGAAAGATTTGGCCGCACTCGATGCCGGTTTCTTGTTTGGCAATCCCGCTGAAAGACAAGATATTATGAAACAGTTGTATGAGGAGAATAGTGTCAAAAACTACGTGACCGAGCAGCAGCTTGCTCCCGGTCAAAAAAAATGGTCGCTTTTGCATTTTGAGTTGGTGGATTATCATGATGAAATCTGCGTCCTCATTGACACTACCGATATTACAGACATTAAGAAAAAGGAACAGGAGCTTATCGATCACGCCTCCATCGATGTGCTTACAGGGGTGCGGAACCGCCGCACCGGTATCGAGATGCTTCGCCAAGAGTTAAGTAACGGGACAAATTCCCGCGAGTTTACCATTTGCTTTATTGATATTAATAGACTAAAAAAGGTCAATGACCACTTGGGTCATGCGATGGGTGACGACCTGATTAGGACATGCTGCATAACGATTGAACGTTATATCCAGCGGGACGATATCCTATTCCGTCTCGGCGGGGACGAATTCATCATTGTATTTTTTGAAAAAGAAATGGCAAACGTCGAACAGGTATGGATAAATATTGAGAATGCGTTCAAGACCATGAATGAGACCGGACAAAAGCCGTACAAGATTTCCGCCAGCCATGGGTTTTACCACTATAAGCCGGGTACGCCAATTACTCCAGATGAAATCCTGGAGGTTGCCGATCAGCAGATGTATAAAAATAAATTTGCTAATAAAACGGGAATTGGTGATGTATTGCCCGACGCTGCCATAAGCCATAAGATAGGAGGACCTTGAAACAGATCCTCCTTTTTAAAAAAATTAATACCTGACAACGTTAACATCCTCATTTACGTTGATAACTTTAAATAAAATATGAGGGTATATTTTGGTGAAACTAATAAGGACACAGATTCCAGTAGAATCGATGAACTCTAATCGCTCAAAGTCAAAGCATACCTCTTTAATATTTTCGGTTAAAAAGTCTTTCACTTTTCAAAATCCACTACTCCATTCATATCTAACCAACCTTCGAGGATTACTGTGAAAAACTGCCACCAACCTTTGTTAGAGCATTCATCCCATTCTATTCCTTTCTATGGTTATGTTTTCGCTTTCCACATCGCGATGCACGAATGCCCGTTTAACTGATTGATGCAGCTTCTCCACGTTGCCTCCTACCTTAATGGTCGTATTCTTCCATATGTGTTCGGCCACAATAACCCCTTCACCTTTCTCAATGTTCAAAACGGTTTTTGTATCAGTTGAAGACCCAGCCTGAACTGCTGTGATTTTTTCCCCAGCTGTAATATCACTAGCTTCTATCATGCCTGCCTGTACACTAATCTTAGAGCGAATCGTAGATTGAAAGATTCTATCTTTAATTACAATATGGCCAGTACTGTCCAATTCACATTGGTCTGTCCTTTCCACAAAAATAAGGGTTGACTTAAATAATTCCTGCTCCATTTCATCTAAACAGTTTTTAAGTTTGTAGGCAATTTCTTGCAACTGTTCGATGGACGACAGCATATGTTGTTGTAAGAAAGTCTGATCCAAAATGGTAATAATATTGTTCCACTCTTTATTCGCAAATGGTGTGATTTTTAGTTTCAATTTTTGCACTAGTGAGGGGAATTCGTTAAATTTCATTTCCAAAAGCAATTTCAAAAGAGGTTGAAAACCCTTTTTAGCAAGATCACTTTTCAAAAAAGCTGGGTTAGATGTTAACTGTTTGATTGCTGAAATCTTATGACCCATCATTTCATGTGTTTCTTTACCGATGGGCAGGCTTTCATTCAACCATTCCGGAACCCATCCAGAAGTAATAGAGGCGGAATGAGCTGCCCCCTTGATGATAATGTCTTCACCAGCCAGAATTTTGGAATTAGTAACACTTCCGGTAATATAAATACAGCCGCTAGCTTTTATCAAAGTGTTTTCTTCTACATTTCCTTTTATTGAAACATCCCCATCAAACAAAATGGAGCCCATGCTAGAATTTACGTTTCCTTCATATAAATAAACTGGGACAACCTGAAACACCATATTATTAGGCGAATAGGATTTTATTAAAACCCTGCCGGAACGCTTGGCAACAACGATCCCCTTTTCTATAAGATAAAGGACTCCATCTCTGGTATAAACTTGTAATGGATTGGGTTCACTCGTTTCAATGATATCCCCAAAGACATCATACCCGTTCTGACCGGGAACAGGTGGTTTTACATATCCAATAATATCCCCTTCACGAACAGTTAGATGGTTTACAAAATCTTTTTCATCATTTTGTTTTTCCGTGTCATACTGGAAATCTCTAACTGGGGCAAAGTATCCATCTCTACCAGGTATCACAGGTTTCCCCCTGGCAATGACAAACGCTTTCGGCTCCGTTGAGGCGCATGCTTGTTGGATTTGTTCAGGTATAGCTTGTGCATGAAACTGGGCAGCTAGCTCTTGATAGATTTCATCTTCATCTAATGGTTTAAAAAATTTTTCTTCTTTTACCTCAATCTTTACTAATCTGCTTGGAAGGGCGTTACAAACCTTTTTGGTTATTGTGTATCCTGGCTGCACCTGTACATAAACCTCCATTTTGTCTGGAGATGGTTCGAGACTAAATCGACCCTTAACCTCTTCTTGGATGGTCCTAAGCTCTACGGTATCATCCTCTGTTATGATCGTTACTTCATTTTTGACTACTACCCCGTTTAGGAGAATTTCCACTCCTTCACAGGGGTGCAATGCAGGAAAATGACTTTTTCCATTTTGACAATATACTTGCCCATTACGAATCCAAGCCATACCACTTCTGTCTGACGATGAGGGTATGTATAATTTTTTGGAGGTTCTTTTAAAAGATAAATTCTTCAATACTATTTTTCTTCGTTTCTTGTCCTCTTTTTGTTCTTTCATTACTGAGACAAAGACTGTGAGTGTTTCTTTTCCAAAAAAGCTTTTCCTTCTATTTATAACTCTATACCATATTTGATTCTTTTCTACTCCCAAAGTTTCTGCACCAATTTTGATTGCTTCTTGCAATGAATTTGCATGAACAAGTTTGAATGGTGTCATGGTGTCACATCCTATACTCTTCAATGGTAACAATCGTTACGTTATATCATCATGTTATTAACATTTATACAATGAACACTTTTCCTATCTAAACCTATAAAAAAGTATCGACAAAAATTTTTAGATGTTTATGTTAATCAATCGGACCATAGGCCCCAGTAAATCATTCCAATTGTTTTTCAGAGAAAAAAGTGTTCTTTTCTCTTATTCTTTTATGGCAATAAAAATAAAGCAATGTCCCTTTTGGTGTATTTTATATATGATGTTATTTAGCTTTAACAGTTTTACTTTTAATTAAAAAAAGGTATTAGTTATTTCAAAATCGGTCAATGACGAAACCATAATATTATAAAGAGAAGCGCTCTCCACTGCTTACTGGTAAGTGCTTCTCTTTCTTTGAGCTAAATTAAATGTGCTGCTTTTCAACCTTTCCATCTAAATGGCTCTGTTATACCAAAACACCTTGTCCCAAAATCTGATCTAACTGAATCAGTTCAAATATTTGCTGAACATCTTCCTTTACATTTATAATTTTAGGATTTCTTCTGGATTCCTTTAATTGTTCAATTAATGTAATTAACAATCCTATGCCCGATGAATCAACAAAGTCAATTTTTCGAAAATCAAACTCTATCATTTTATCTGTTCTGGAAATTTCATTTACTAGTTCATTTTCAATGATTTCAGTTGCTTCGATATCCAGTGCGCCCTCCAACTTGATAAACAATTTATCATTTATTTCATCGGCTGAAAATTTAAACATGTTAATCCCCCACTTAAGGTTTTGATGTAGAAAGTAAAAACCAACTTTAACCCATTTAAAATTCATTCTTTATTGTTTTAGTGATAAGGAATTAGACCCGTAAATATCTGTACTTTCTTCCCCTACTTTTAGCACAACCATTGTAATATCATCTTTTTGCGGAAGTTTCTCTGTGAATTCCATGACACTATTGATTACCTCTCCTTCAATTTCTGAGGCACTTTTATCTACATGCTGTTTTAACACTTCTTCCAGGCGTTCTTTTTTATATAACTCACCTTTCCTATTTAGAGCCTCAATAATGCCATCTGTATATAAACAGACGACGTCCCCTTCGGATAGCGTAATCTTTTCTTCATGGTAAATTTGATTGCTCAGTCCGCCAATCATGACCCCCTTCACTTTGGGAAGTTCAGTCCGTTCACCATTCTTCTTGATTACTTCAGGTAATGAATGGCCTGCATTTGCATATGTAAGAATACCTGTTTCGGGCTCCCAATCGGCACAAAAGACGGTTACAAATGAGTTCAATTTTCTTAGGTCCTGATATGTTGCATTATTCATAGCCGTCAAAGTCCCCCCAGGACCAGTAGTAGATTCAGCTGCCGTACGGAAAGCACCTCGTGTTAAAATCATTAACATTGCAGCAGGAATTCCTTTCCCCATTACATCCCCAATCACGATACGAAGTTTGCCGTTTGGAAGCGGATAAAAATCAAAGTAATCTCCGCCAATTAATCTTGCAGGGATCGATACACCGGAGATGTCATCTTTCCCCAATTTCGGCTTTTCACCATTTAACAGCTTTGTTTGAATTTTTTTTGCCAAGTTTATTTCCCGTTCAAGTGTTTTGTTGTGTGATATAATGTCACTATTTTTCTGTGATAACCCCTGGTTATCCATAATCTATCGCCCCTCGCCTAATAATGACTCCTTGATATCAAACACCCCTATTGTTTCAAATAATTCTTTTGTTTCTTCTGACATCCCGATAAAGTCGACTTCTGCCCCTAAGCTATTTGCTTTATGCAAAATAGAAATAATAGCCCCGATTCCTGTTGAATCAATAAATTCCAGTTCAGAAAAGTCTACATCAATGCTTGCTATATGTTCTGGTATTTTTTCGACAAAGTTGAAGGCGTCAACTGTGGAAAAGTCGAGTAACCCCCTCAATTTTATATGCTGCGTTGTATCTTCAATAAAATGTTTTATAGTTAAATACATGATTCACACCCCTTGACCTTATAACTTAAATTTGTACATATTCTTAAATAATGTACTTGAAATTTTTGACAACTCAACAGATTGTGCTTGCAGCGATTTGATTAAGTCAGACATGGTGATCGTAATATCAGTCGTAGATTCTGAACGGTTATCTGATAAATCTCTAATGTGTTTTACTCTCTGGATGAGATTATTAATATCCTCTGTCTGTTCTACCATGTTTAATTTCTCTTCGACCAAGTCCAGGAAGTCCGCTATATCAAAGTTATCTTCACGGGCATTGGAAGTTAAATCAATGGATAGTTCATATACCTTCTCTACTGAGTCATCTGTTTCTGCTTTTAAAGTTAAGGCAAGACTTTGCACTTTTTCTGCTTGTTTTGTTGTATCTTTTAAAACATGACTTAATGTTTCCGCCATGTGATTAATGCTTGCTGATAAATCCCTTAGCTCCCCTTTATCTATTACAGTACTTCGGGCCGTGAAATCCCCTGCTTCCAATAGATTTATTTGAGAGATAATTGCTTGAATGTTTTTATAAATATTACTAAAGAAACTTGTAGATAGAATAAATAAAGCTAATAAAGAAAGTAAGCTAAATATAAGTAAGATTAAAGACATACTCTTTAACGGTTTGCTCAAAAGGTCATAATCTAAACCAACATAGATCACTTTGCCATCTGTAACAGGGATAAATACTTTGTAAAATGTTTTCCCCCCTTGCTTGGAAATGTAGGCAACACGTTTTGGGCCTTTCGCTAATTTTACTAATGTATCTCTATCTTTTTGGGTTTCTAATTTAAAGTTACCGTAATCAACCTTTTTCCAAGTTTCTGTCTTTGCCTTTACTAATGATGGGTCAGCATATACTTTAGGGGTTAATACGGCAATCTCTTTTACATTTTTGTTTGAGTCTAACACCTTTTTAATCCAATTATTCGGCCCCACTTCTTGTGTGAAATGGTAAACCTCATTTGCCTCCAAAAAAGGATTTATAATATAATCTTTATCGTCTGGCTTATAATAACCATACTTGAAAAATGTAGGTTTTTTATTATTTGAACCCGATGGTGCAATAGGTAACATATATGTATTTTTATCTATATACGTTTCAAATGTGCCATCTATTTTCTTACCATGGTATAAACTGTTTAATGTTTGATAACCATAAGAATCCTCACCTAAGAACTGTTTAAAGCTAAAGCCAATGTCTGAAGGTTGTGTTGACTTTACCCCTGTGATACCATGATCCTTGTCCATGTCTTGTAAAAGTGTAATACCTGCAACACCGAATTCCTTACTTAAAGACAGTAATTCCTCATTCGTAACTTCCTCTAGAGGTTTATCTCCTAATCTATCATTAATCCGCTGGGCAATTATCTTTAATTTTAAATCTAACTGAAGTTCAATAGCTTTAGATGCTACATCTGTTTCATTAATACCTTGTTCAATACTTTCACTTACTTTGTTAGCCTCTAACGCTACGTCAGACTCAATTTTCTTGCTCAAATATACATATTGAAATACACTCGAACAACTTAGAATAATGATAAGAACGATCAGCATTCGGGTTGTAAATTGTCTTTTTAATGTACTGCTAGCTTTTTTTGCTGCCATAAATTCTTCCTCCACGCTAGACCAATGATTTTAATTTTACTTTATCAACCTTCCCATGAGTTAAAGGGAGCTCATCTACAAATACCACTTTATCCGGGATTTTATATGCCGAAATTCGACCTGTGCAATAGGAACGAATATCTTTAGCCGTTACCCCTTCAGCTACCACGAAAGCCACCACTTGTTCACCGTATATTTCATGGGGCGCTCCTGCTACTGCGACATTTTTCACCCCATCTATAGATGATAAGAAGTTTTCCACCTCACTGGAAACGACTTGCATTCCACCCTTCTTGATTACATCCTTCTTACGCCCTATGATCTTGAATGTCCGATCAGAAGTGAACTCTACTAAATCGCCTGTCTTAAACCAACCATCTTCAAAAGCTTCTTGTGTTAATGACGGACTATTATAGTATTCAGTGAACATACCTCCCGTTTTTATCCATAATTCATCATCCATTATTTTAGGCTCCGCCCCTTTTACTAGGGAAAGTTCTATCTCTTCTGCATCCTCATTGATCAACCCATCTGCAATAGGGCCTGCTTCTGAACTGCCATAGTAAGATAAAAATAGGCAATTTTCCATTAAAGGGAAGTTACCTACAAAGCTTGGTGTCACTTTCTCACCGATAACGCAAACTAACTCCAACCCTTTTAACACTTCGGGTTTTAATTTACTAGCAAAATTATAGATTGTCTTAAAGATAGATGGCGTTGTCGTAATCTTATTGCACTTCGTTTTCTCCATCGTGTCTATGATTTTGATAAGGTCAAATCCATCTGCAGTTACTAGTTTCGCCCCACCCCTTAGGACGGTGTTCATAGCCAATAACCCATAGACGGTGCTTGTTGCTGAATAAACAAATACACTGTCCGTTGCTTTTAATCCATAACTTTCAGCATAGCAATTAAAGATATGGTCAACTGCACTATCACTGAACACGATACCTTTAGGTTGACCTGTGCTGCCTGATGTGAATGAAATAAATCCCCCAGAGAGATTGGATACTACCTTGATAGAAGATCCAAAGGTATGCTCTTCCCATTCAACATAATCTTCTGAAGTGTAAATGGTTGTTTTTGTTTCTCTACCTTCTGCCCAATTCTTCATAGTAGTTGAAAAGGAAAAACCTGAATTCTCATTAATCGTAAAAATAATGTGCGGGTCAAGAGAATCTAATACTCTATGCAAATCATCATGTCTAAACTGCAAACTTAAAGGTACTACGGTACCTTTTAGTTTATTCACTGCTAGAAACAAAGGTAAATAACACTCAATTGAATCGATTAAAAGCGCAACTCTATACCCCTCTAGGTTTTTGAAACCTAACATTTCTTCATACTTAGCAACATTACCTTTTAATTCTCCGGCAGTGTAACTGCCATTTATATTGGAAAAAGATATATTATCATTGTCTATACCTTCTAGAACCTTACTGTAAAAACTCATTGCGTGGCCCCCTCCTTAACAATTGTGTATAAACCACCAACAGTCCCAACCTTATCCGCATTTTTAATAAAGAAACCAAATGGAATATGATAGTGTTCTGCCAAACTCGTGGTTAAATTAACCATTTGAAGTGAATCCACGTTTAACTCATCTTTCAGATTTGTTTCTTTGAAAACTTCGACTTGTTCTAGCTCAAGCAAGTCGAACATTGTTTTACAAAAATCATTAAATTTCATTGATATTTACCCCTCTAAACCATTCTGCAGAACGGCTGCGAATCTCACCTAATTTAAAATCGCAACAGTGACCTTCATCTTCATACGTTATGAAACGTTTTTCTTGTCCAAAACGGTTATAGACCTCCATTAACTCGTCACCGTCAATTAACAAATCCTTCCCTCCGTGAAATACGAGAATGTTATCAATCTCTGATACATTGTCAAAAGAAGGCATATGTCCAATGTCACTATCCACCAACACATTTCCCATACGTACTCTAAAATAATCTGGCAGTTTAATAGTTGATACATACTTAGTAGGTGGACTTACTGTTACTATTTTTGATACAAGTGGGTGTTTACTTGCTTCCATTGCCCATGCACCACCTGAACTTGTACCAAAAAGATTGATAGACAAATTAGGGAAGTTAGTAGCTGTAAACTCGATCAATCCCTTTGTAAATTGGTCCCAAGACTCAAAATCTGCCTTGTGACCATGTAAGAGAAAAGTTTCACCTTGACCTGTTCCATCAAAATTAATGACTATGAAGCCTTCTCTAGCAAAGTCTTGTTCATAGGTGCAAAATTCCTCCTTCGTAGAATCCCCCGGGATTACAAGGATAACGACCCCTGCAATAGAGCCGTTTGGGATGCGTACTCGACCTCCGTATTGTTTATCATTAAAGGTAAGGGTGTGACGGGTAATCTTGTCCTCGGACACATGATCCGCAAGGTCAAATTGTTCTAGGCATTGTTTATACCATTTTGCTCTGGCACCGTTAGGTTCTGGGTAAACCCACGAGGCAAGATTGTAATAAAGACCAGCCTTACGGTAGTTCTGTTCTGCTTGAAGAAAATCATTTGATTCAACCAAGCTTTTTGCTCGATTTGAATATTCTTGGGCTTTATTAGCTAATGTCCCTGTCCATCCGTCTAAAGATATCATTTTAGGCTTACTTTCTTTAATAAAATCTTCATCAATTCCATGTGCAATCCAACGATTCCAAAAGCCATTGTTCATCACACTGGCAAAAATGGTTTTTTCGATGATAACCTCTGTAGACATTTTCTTAAGTGGCTTTTGCGATTTGTTCACGTTCTTCACCCTCATTTTCCTTGAATATTAAAACAATTGTAGAACCGTTTGGTGAGGTCTCCAACAGCACGCGAGATGCTAATTTCAGCATTAATGTAAACCCCTGACCTAGCGATTTCTTGGTAGAATAACCCGCAGTTAAGACTGTATATGGTAGTATTTTTAGTGGGAAACCTGGACCTGTATCCTCAATCACGATACTGAGCGAATTGTCAGTCTTTGTAATTAGAAGTCTGCCATCCTTAGCGTGTTTTATTATATTAGTGACAGCTTCAGAGATTAAAAGGACATAGCTTAGAATTTTAGATTTCGGTATCCCTAATTTTTCCAAATCTTCTTTTGCTTTGTTTCTTACCCTAGGAATATCAGACTTTTCCACAACAGGCTCATTACAAATAATGGTACCTTCTGTATAAGGCTTTATTTCCTCTTCCCGCGCTAAAAGAAATTTTTGCTGACTTGCGGCATGGAGTACATCCCGGTAAACTTCCCATATTTTATCTTCTTCTGTTGCTTCCTTCTCATCGGGTGATTTTCGATTGAAGTATAAGTTTTGGTTAGACTTGATGATTTCATAGACTTCCAGTAATGCCTGATGGTTATTCCTTCCTAAATTCATTTGTTTTAAATTGAGATAAACATCCTCGTCCTTTTCAATCCAAGAAATCATTATATTAGCTAGATGGAAAATAAAGTCTTCTTGCATATCTAAATCTAATACTTCAATGTTTTTATGTAACACTTCGTTGATAAATACGCCTTTATTTGCCTGCTCTAGGTTCAATTGTTGGCCTAATTTATTAGCCACCCATCCAACTATTGATGCTCTTTGATGTTCTGCTATGGAGTCTATCGTTAACGGGATAGGCTGTTCTTCTTGTGTTGGCTGTGTCCCTTTTCCACCTATTAGTCTGTTTAGAAGCGGTTTCAACCTTTCTCCCTCCAGCCTTATAGAATCCCTAAAGGTGGCATGATTGTCACTTCGTCAACTACTGCTCCATCTGGCTGACAAAGAATAGATACGATGTGTCTTGCGATTGTTTCTTGTGGAATCATTTGATTAAAATCTGGATGCTGTGGGATATGATCCCAAAAGGATGTTTTAACAGAACCCGGTAAAATACTCGTTACATAGACCCCTTTGGATCGCAATTCTTGCTGCATGACCCTGGATAGCCCTAACAAGCCAAACTTTGATGCAGAATATCCAGAACATCCTTCTAATGCGGTTGTCCCTGCAATGGAATTGATATTGATGATTTGCCCGCTTTTGTTTTCAACCATGTGTTTGGCAAAATGTTTTGAAGTTAGGAAAGTACCTCTTAAATTAATGGCAATCATACGGTCAAAGTCTTCTGTTGATAAGTCTAAGAACGAATTAAAATTCCCATATCCTGCACAATTAATAAGTGCATCTATTTTTCCAAAACTTGATATCCCTCTATTCAGGAAATCTTTGATGGAGTTTTCATCTTCTACATCTAAATACTGTGCAACGACTTTGTTTGGTAACATACTCTCAGAAAACTCCCTGAGTTCTTCCGTATTTCTTGCTCCAATCAACAAATTGGCACCAAGACATGAAAGAAGAGCTGCTGATGCTCTGCCAATCCCTCTAGTGGCTCCTGTTATGGCAATATTTTTATCCCTAAGCGTATGTTCATTGAACATCAATACTCACCCTCACCAAAATACTCGAAATAATTCTTCTCTGTCTCCCATACGCCAACCTTATGCAGATCGGGTATATAAGGTTTTAAAAGCTTATATATTACCAATGCCAATACTTCTGATGTTGGATTTAATTCTTTAAACTCCTCTGTATCCAGATTTAAGTGCTTATGATCAAATTTATCCAAAACCTCGCGTTCTACAATTTCGTCCAAATCCTTTAAATTCATAATCATCCCAGTTTGAGGGCTTGGATTGCCCTGTACTTGTACATCAACATAGTAATTATGTCCATGGCCATTTGGGTTATTGCATTTGCCGAATAAATCTTTATTCTCTTGGTCTGAGAGATGAATACTATGTAATCTATGTGCGGCAGAAAAATGATATTTTCTTGTTAAATATGTCATGCCAGATAACACCCTTTCAGCTGATAGATAGTGATTTTCAAAGAGCCTTAGGCGATACAATTCGCACCCCTCGAAGGAATCTTTAATGGAATCCCATATATAATTTACGAGATTCTCAGTTGTTGGTATATTTTCTTTGAAATAAGGATGCTCTTTATCTAAAAATACCCCGTCTAACTCTTGAAGAAAGCTGCTAACGATTTTCTTGATATCTACTGTATTCACCACAATGCCTTTTTTTTGATCAAGGTTCCCTCGAACCATTACCTCTAATTTATAATCATGTCCATGACCATTTGGATTGTAGCATTTTCCAAAAGTAGCTAAGTTCTCCTCTTCACTCCACTCTTGATTATGGTACGTATGAGTCGCTGAAAAATCGACCCTTCTTGATAAATAGAGCACTGATACTCCCCCCTTAACTTCTTGCAATTGAACGTTCAAATTCTTCACAAAGTGCGATTGATTCAGCAAAAACACCTTTCTTAATGGTTGTTACTGTGGAAGTGCCTGGTTTCTTTACTCCTCTTGCACACATACATAAATGCTGTCCTTCAACCGTTACAATCACGCCCTTTGGTTTAAGAACATTCATGATTGCATCAGCAATTTGCTTGGTCATGCGTTCTTGTACTTGCGGACGCTGAGAAACTAACTCTACCAGTCTGGCAAACTTTGATAAACCAACGACCCTTCCATCTGGGATGTAGCCAACATGCACTTTTCCGAAAAAAGGAATGATGTGATGTTCACAGAATGTATAGTAGGTAATATCTTTTACCGTTACGATCCCGTCATAGTCTTCTTTAAATGTAGTTGTTAATGCTGATTCCGGGTCTACCCCAATCCCTTGAAATACCTCACGATACATTTTTGCTACACGTTTTGGTGTATCAAGTAAACCTTCACGGGTGACATCTTCACCCAATTCAGATAGAATTGTACGCATTGCTTCTTCGATTACCGCATTATTTGGTGTTGTAAAATTATTTTTACGATCATGATTGTCCCTTAAAGCTGTTTCAATTTTAAACATTGTCTAACCCTTCTCTTTTTTGTATTTTTTATTGAATTGCTTTTTCTAAAAAATAAAAAGGCTATCCAAAAAATAGGGATAGCCAAATAGACACAAATATATTGTATTTTCTGGCAACCCGACGATCATGGCCCTTTTTCAGACTTTAGACTCGTAGCTTTGCGTCCTTACCTTTCGATAAGTTTGCCTTTATCAATTCATTACTATTTTCATAGTATAATTATACTATGAAAAATCCAGCTTGGAAGAGTAAATTTAATAAGCTTTAATAAACTCTTGGGATTAAATGATTCAGACTTGTATCATGCACTGGAGGAATGTATTTAAGGGTTCCCTGTTATGCTGAGAAATAAAGTTGCGAAGCGGTACTTTTCGATAAAGGAGATATTGAGGATGTGGAGACCGTGGAAATGTATCAAATAATCCCACTTGAGTAGGCTTATAAAAATATTTTTCTTGTTTTGTAGGATGATGTCATCCAGGAACTCGCCGATCGGGAGATGTATAAAAATAAATTCGCCTATAAAACGCAAAACGAAGGGATATATGCTTTAAAAATAGGCAAAAAGGAGGATCCGTGTAAGGTCCTCCTTTTTTAAAATTAATTTCGGACAACGTTCGCTTTTCCTACATTCCCATTTAACACATGAATTAAATTGTCAGCGGCCATATGGGCCATTCCCAAGCGTGTTTGAACGCTGGCACTGCCAATGTGCGGGAGTGCTACTACGTTTGGCAGGGTTAACAAAGGGTTATTTAGCGAAACCGGCTCCTGCTCAAAAACATCAAGGCCAGCGCCCCAGATGATCCCGTTATTTAAAGCTTCGTACAAAGCGTCCTCATCAACAATCCCGCCCCTGGCCGTATTGATGAGAATTGCGTTCTTTTTCATAAGAGCTAATTCTTCTCTGCCGATAAGATGATGCACCTCGGCGCTGTATGGAAGCATGAGGCAGACAAAATCAGACTGATGAAGTAGGCCTTTGAGGTCAACGTACTCGATTCCGAGCTCTGCCTCTTTTTCCGGCTTGCGTGTTCGGCTATTGTAAAGAACCTTCATATCAAAGCCCTTCGCCCGTTTCACAAGGGCTTCGCCAATCCTCCCCAAACCAATAATTCCGAGGGTAGCTCCGTAGATATCCTGGCCGGTCATTTGCATGAGGGACCATGAGCCCCACTTTCCGTTATGTAATATGTTCGAGGCCTCCACCACCCTCCGTGCTGTGGCCATTAATAAGGCAAACGTGAGATCGGCCGTCGTTTCTGTCAAAACACCGGGTGTATAACCCACCTTGACACCCTTTTCAGCTGCAGCCTGGACATCAATATGGTTGTAGCCAACCGAGCAGGTGCTGACCACCTTTAGCTTTTTAGCCTGCGCGAAAACCTCTTTATCGATTGTGTCTGTGATAAAACAATAAAGGCCATCAACTTCTGCTACTTCCTTCAATAAGATCTCCCTTGGGACAGGGGTTTCTTCTTCTCCCCACATTCTTACCTCAAACTGACTTGAAAGCCTCCTATAGAGTTCTTCCGGCAGTTTCTTCGTCACATAAACCGTTTGCTTCAACCTTCACGCCACCTTTCAAGAGAATCGTATTTACTCCATTCTACTTCAAAATAAATTAATAGAACAAATTGAATCCTGAACCCTACCCTTTATTTTTATCCTTATCCTTACTAGTTGCTAACTAATTAGAAATCCCTTCGCAGTCGTGGGCCTTCAGCTCCGCCTTCAACCTAGGAATAAACGAGTTTTTCCTGAAAGGGTATTACAATGGAAAATAAAGGTCTACGAATTTCGAACAATATCTGCGATAATAGTAATAGATTTGTGAGAATTCATTCAAAACACCATCAAGGAAGGAAGCAGCAATGAAACAATCTATAAGTTCAAAATCCATCAGCCTGGCGCTCACTATATCCATTATTGCCATATCGTTTTCGGCTATCTTTGTGAAATGGTCCGATGCGCCGGCTTCAATTTTAAGTATGTATCGAATGTTGTTCGCTAGTTTGTTATTGGCCCCAATGGTTTGGGTCAAACGCAAGGAGTTTAAAAAAGTAAGTCCCAAGAATGGCGCCATGCTCTTTTTCTCCGGAGTTTTTCTGGCCCTGCATTTTGTCCTTTGGTTCGGCTCGTTAAAGTTAACCACGGTCGCAAGTTCAACCATCATTCTCGCCTTGCAGCCGATTATTTCACTCGTTGGTGGGTTTTTCCTTTTTAAAGAAAGAACCACCGCTTCCGCACTGGCCACAATGGGGATTGCAATTATTGGAGCGATGATGATTGGCTGGGGAGACTTCGGTTTAAGCGCTGATGCCATCCGTGGCGATATTCTCTCCTTTTTCAGCGTTATCGCAGTGGTCGGGTATTTATTTATCGGGCAAACCGTCGTGAAAAATATATCCCACTGGATATACAGCTTTTGCGTGTTTTTCTGTGCGGGGATTGTGCTTGTTGTTTATAATCTGTGGGCAGGAGTGCCGTTTCTCGATTATCCGCCAAAGGAATGGGGGATTTTCCTGTTGCTGGCCATAGTTCCGAGCCTTAGCCATGTGATTAATAACTGGCTATTAAACTATGTGAACGCCACAACCATTTCAATGAGTATTCTCGGCGAACCGGTTGGCAGTACCATTTTGGCAGTCATTTTACTCGGAGAGCGATTATCAGGATGGCAAATCGCAGGGGGCCTCCTCGTCCTGCTCGGCGTCTTCTTCTTCATGAGCAAAAAACAAAAAGCCGCCCCGCCAATGCAGAAAGCAGCTGTTTGAGCCATGGGGACAGTTCTTGTGCATCACAATAGTGATGCACAAGAACTGTCCCCATTCATCCTAGAAGTTGATTTAAAAATGCTCTTGTTTGTTCCGGAGTTTCAAAGTGGACGCCATACTGGAACAGGTCTTTAGATATTTCCTCTTTCCAGATTACTACTCCTGGAATGCTAATTTTATCCTCTAAGAACTCTGACTCTATCGAATAAATAATCTCTTGATCTAGTTCTAATTGTAAATTAGATACAAATCTTAACCCACCTGGACCAACATTTTCAATGATTATCTCAATATTCTCCAGATCTTCTCCCACTTTAACCAAGGTCAGCTCCGATTCTACTGGGTATTGAATTTTTACTCGCAAAGAATCGGCATGTTCATACAACTTTAAAGCCATTTGAATCCCCCATATGTATTATTTCCGACCAAACCATATAGAAATAAATTGTATTATAAGTAATTGTTTAATATTATTAACGGCACTTTTTTGCTAAAGTTGAGCCTTATGGCATATTTTTCTATAAAAATATTACAAATGTACCATTAATCGAAACCACCACAATTACTAATTCAAACAAAAATCCCCTGTTTATTATTCAAAACAGGGAACCAGCTACTTATGGAATTTTTGGAGGGAGATAGCCATGCGAATCTTAAATTGAAAAACCTTGTTCATCCATTGCCATTCGCAGCTTCTTAATGGCACGTGCATGGATTTGTGAGATCCGTGATTTGTGCACATCAAAGATTCTGCTGACATCGGTGAAACTTAGATTCTCAAAGTAGATTAAAGCAAGAATTTGTTTTTCTCTTTCTGGTAATTGGTCTATCAAGGAGGCTAGCATTTTTTTCCTTTCCTTTGCCTCAATCAGGTCATCTTGCCTCCCAAAATAATGATCTTCAATCTGATGATAAATGGAACTCTCTTGGTCCATTTCTTGTACAGGCCTATCAAGTGAATCTTGATGGATATAGGAAATCTGCACTAGTGCCTGCTCGTATTCCTCTACCTCCATCCCAATATACTCACTCACTTCTTGCTTTGTCGGCTTACGTAAAATGGATTGTTCCAGTGTTTCCAACGCTTCCCGAAACATCTTTTCTTTTTTACGTAAGGTCCTTGAAGCATGGTCTGATTGTCTTAAACCATCAAGGATAGCACCCCGTATTCTTTGAACAGCATACGTTTCAAACTTGGCCCCATGGCTTGCGTCAAATTTTCTGCTTGCATCCCATAATCCTACCAGTCCTGATGAGAAAAGGTCTTTTTCATCTACCTGGTCGGACAATTTTTTCTTCATTTGCCCAACTACCATATGAACCAACGGAATATATTGATCAAGTATTTCTTCACTACAATAATTCAATTGATAAGCCTCCTCACCAACACCACACTTATGCACTATATAAAAAATAAACCTATTTTTATTTATCTAGAATCCTTGTAAGTTTCCTAATAAACCCTTTTATTCCCCCGTTATCTTTAGGTTCCGGTGTTCCTGATACAAACCGTTCGGCCAGCCTCTTAATCGTTGATGAGGCAGATGAACGAGGAAAAGCAAGGGTAAAAGGCACTTGTTTTAAAACAGCCTGCATGACATAAGGGTCATCTGGTATGGCTCCAAATATTTTAATTTCCTTTTTTAAAAATGATTGCACAGCAGATTTAAATTTACTGGCCACTTCCATTCCTTGTTTCGGATTAGAAACGCGATTGATGACAAGTTGAAAGGACAACGACGGCCGCTGGCTGTGCAGCATTTTCACAACAGAATAGGCGTCAGCAATGGAAGTTGGCTCTGGTGTCGTCAGCAGGATGACCTCATCCGCGGATAGGTGGCATTGCTGCGATTCTAGAGTAAGACCAGCACCTGTATCAATAAGAATGATATCTGCGTATCCATGAAGTTTCTCTAATTCATGAAAGAAAAAACTCCTTTCATCCTCATCCAATTGATGAAGATGGTTAAACCCTGAACCGCCCGCTAAATATTCTAATTGATTAGGACCTTTCTCCAGCACATCCCAAATACTCTTTTTATGTTTAATCATATCTAGTAAATGATATTTTGGATTCAGCCCCATTAAGATATCCAAATTGGCCATTCCAATATCAAGATCAATCAAAACGACTTTCTTTCCTGCGGCAATCAAGCTTAGCGCAAAGTTTAAGGCAAAGTTAGATTTTCCAACGCCGCCCTTACCGCTCGCAATGGTGACGACTCGAGATTTACGACTATGGCCGGGTGTGGAGTTAGATAACTGTCTCAAAAGATAGGCTTGATCTTGTTGCATGTTCATCCACTCCTAGTATCTTTTTCGCCATAAACTCGGGATTTGCTGTCATAATATCTTGCGGAACTCCTTGGCCAATACATAGATAAGCTAAAGGGTAAGGAAAGTGGTACAGCATATTGAGAGCTGCTCCATAACATGTTGTTTCATCCCATTTTGTTAAAATAAGCTTGTCAATTGGTACGGATTTCATCTTTTCGGTAATCTTTTTCATATCCCGCCAACGGGTGGTCATACTCAATACCAAATAATTCTCCTGCGGCGCTTCATAGCCTAAATATTGATTAATCTCATCAATGTACTGATCCTCCAAATAATTTCGCCCTGCACTGTCCATGAGTATCATTTGACACCCCTTCAAACCATTTATGGCAGGCTGCAAATCGTCCGGGGTTGTGACAACCTCGATCGGAATGTTTAAGATATTGGCATAGGTTTTTAATTGTTCAACTGCACCAATTCGATACGTATCTGCCGTTAATAGCCCTACCCGCAGGCGGCCATTCAGTACTCGGGCAGCCGCTAACTTTGCTAGTGTCGTAGTTTTGCCTACTCCAGTCGGTCCTACTAAGGTAATAAGATAAGGAGTTGAATCTGCTGCATCTTTCGCAATACCTTCTTCAATTAGCTGTACTAGAATAGACACAAGCATTTCTTCGATTCTCTCGCTTGGAAGCTCGTCAATTCTTTCCTCCTTCATTTCTACACGCTTAAGGATATATTGGATGACTTCTTCATCTACTTCTTGATCTTGCAATCTCTCTACCCATTTAGCTAATGGTTCGGGAATACTTTGTGAACGGTTATCTGTGTTTGTAATGGAGCGAATTAGCCCCTTTACCTCTGATAATTCCTTCAATAATACATCTTGTGAGACGATGGCTGATTCATTGACGACTTCGGAAGGAATTAACTCTTTATTTATTTCCTCCTTTAATTCCTGCCTGCTCGAATTACTTGGTTCATCCGCCAGATCCGAAGCCGCGACGACCTCCAATTTTCTTTTTCGAAACATCCCGAATAAACCTGGGGCCTTAATGACCTTCTGTTTTAAAATCATCGCGTCTTTTCCCAAATCGCGCAAAATCAATGGATAGGCTTCTACCAAAGAGTTCACTACGTAAGTTTTTATTTTCATAGATTCACCACTCCAATATTTTGTACATCTACATTAGGTTCTAACTCATTGTAAGAAAGGATCGGTATATCAGCTAATGAACGGTCTGTTAGCTGCCTGACGTACATGCGAATCCCAGCAGATGATAGAATGACCGGACGGAGTCCCATTTGAGTTGTTTGCTGAATGGTTTCAGTAAAGGAATGAATAATCTTCTGACTGGATTCCGGATCAATAGTAAGGATATCTCCCTGTTCTGTCCGCTGAATCGACTCAGCGAGTTTCTTTTCAATCCCTGCCCCAACGAGAATAGCATGGATGACTCCATTTTGTGCATGCTGGGAAGTAAGCTGCCGTGCCAGGGCTTGTCTTACGTATTCCGTTAAGATTTCCGCATTTTTTGTGTACACCGCATAATCTGCCAGCGCTTCAAATATCGCCGAAAGACTTCTGATAGATACATTCTCTTTTAATAGCTTTTGCAATACCTTTTGGATATCCCCGACAGACAATGCCTGAGGAACGAGTTCTTCGACTAAGGAAGGATAGCTTTCCTTCACATGATCAATTAATTGTTTCGTTTCCTCCCGTCCTAAGATCTCATGGGCATATTTGCGAATCGTTTCGGAAAGATGCGTGCTAATGACAGAAGATGGATCAACAACCGTATAGCCAAACAATTCTGCTTGTTCCTTCATTTCTTCATTTATCCATAAGGCCGGCAGTCCAAAGGTCGGTTCTGTCGTCTCAATCCCATCAATCCCATGTTCCTCGTTTCCGGGATTTAACATAAGGAAATGATCTAAGAGAATTTCTCCGTTTGCCACTTCATTTCCCTTGATTTTGATACTATATTGATTGGGCCGGAGCTGGATGTTATCGCGAATGCGGATGACCGGAACGACGATTCCCATATCCAAGGCAATCTGCCTGCGAATGGCGACCACCCGATCAAGTAAATCACCGCCTTGATTCACATCTGCCAAACTAATAAGGCCAATCCCAAATTCAAATTCAATCGGGTCTTCGCGAAGCAAATTGAAGACATTTTCAGGTTTCCGTACTTCCTCCAATTCTTGCTCAGATTGAAGGTTTTCTTCTGCTGCTTCCTTATTCGTCTGGCTTTTCTGCATTTGATAACCGCCAAGTGCTAACAAACCGGCAATGCTCCAAGTAAGGAAAATCCCAATCGGTGTCACTACCCCTAAAAGGGCAATACAGCCTGCAACAATGTACAATAACGTCGGAAATTGCAGCATTTGCTGGCTAAGATCATCTCCAAAATTCCCATCAGAAGCTGCTCTTGTGACCATAATTCCTGTTGCCGTTGAAATCAACAGAGCAGGGATTTGACTCACAAGCCCATCCCCTACAGATAATAGGGTAAACGTGTTGATAGATTCGTTGAAATCCATCCCGTGCATCGTCATTCCGATGATGAAACCGCCAAAGACGTTAATGATGAGGATGATAATCCCGGCAATCGCGTCCCCTTTGACGAATTTACTCGCACCATCCATGGAGCCATAGAAATCAGCTTCCTGTTCCACCTTCTGGCGGCGGTGCCGGGCTTCTTTTTCACTGATCATTCCTGTATTTAAATCCGCATCGATACTCATTTGTTTACCTGGCATCGCATCTAATGTAAAGCGGGCTGCTACCTCTGCCACACGTTCCGAACCCTTTGTAATAACAATGAATTGAATAATGACCAAAATTAAGAAAACGATAAATCCGACAACAGCATTTCCGCCGATTACAAAACTTCCAAATGCCTCGATCACGTTCCCTGCTTCTGCTTTGGATAATATCGACCGCGTACTTGACACATTTAAAGATAATCGAAAAAGCGTCGTCAATAATAGGAGCGATGGGAAAATGGAGAAGTCAAGCGATTCCTTCGTATTCATGGCAATTAATAGAATCAATACGGAAGCGGAAAGATTCAAAATCAGCAAAATATCAAGCATAAAGGTCGGTAATGGAATGACCATCATGACCACAATCATAATAACAGCCATTAATACGACCAGATTTTTCAGTTTCATTCTTTTACCCCCGCTACTTGCTTAATGTTCCTTTAACCCGATAGACATAAGCCAAAATCTCGGCAACAGCTTTAAACAGTTCTTCTGGAATCTCTTGTCCAACCTCAACATTTGCATATAATGTTCTGGCTAAAGGCTTGTTTTCCATAATGACGACACGATGTTCCTTGGCTATTTCTCTCATTTTTAAAGCCAAGTAATCGGCACCCTTTGCCACCACGACAGGCACATTCATTTTTCCTGCTTCATAGGCAATCGCCACAGCAAAATGGGTGGGATTGGTGATCAGCACTTGGGCATTCGGAACTTCCTGCATCATCCGTGATCTCGCCACTTGCCGCTGCTTTTCCTTAATCTTGTGCTTAATTAACGGATCGCCTTCCGTTTTCTTGTACTCATCTTTAATATCTTGTTTAGACATCCTTAATTTCTTTGCATGGTCAAAGCGCTGATAGAAAAAATCGGCAGCACCAATCACAAGGTAAACGGCGGAAATCGTAATCCCCAATTTCAACATAAGTGATGATAGAAATGAAACAATGCTCAAAAGTTCCATTTCCGGAAGCTGCAGAAATACTCCCCTTTGCTGCCACAAAAGCTGGGCTGTTATGCCCCCGATGACAACTACTTTAAGAATGGATTTAATTAGTTCGACAAAGGACCTTACAGAAAAAATCCGTTTTGCCCCTGCAATCGGGTCTAACTTTTTTAAATCCAGCTTCATCGATTCCGTCGAGACCAGGAAGCCGACTTGCGCCAAATTGGCAGCTAACGCAGCAAGCCAGGATACAAGAACGATGGGCGAAGCAATCATAGCACTCTCTTTGAGTAAATTTATAAATAACAGTGGAATAGATTCCTCTGTAACATTCCAAAGTAATAAATCTGACAAGCCATATTGAAACAAGTCATGCAACCGTTTTGCAATCTGACCACCTAGGAAAAGCAATATGGAAAATGCGGCGATCAGGACCAGGGAATTCGTTAAATCAACACTTTTAGCGACTTGTCCCTTTTTTCGTGCTTCCTGCTTTTTCCTGGGGGTCGCTTTTTCAGTTTTTTCCATAAGGAGACATCCTTTACGAGCCTAATATCTTCAATAATTGTTCTAACGAATGAACCATCGTACGAACCAGCTTCCCGAGAACAAAGAAAAAGCCTGGCAAAAACGCATAAAGAACAAGATAGTGGACAAACATTTTCACTGGAATCCCCACGACAAAGAGATTCATTTGCGGAGCCGTTTTCGATAAAATCCCTAAAGCGACATCTACTAAAAACAACGCACCTGCGATGGGCGCTGCGATTAAAAAGGCAAGCCATAACATATTCCTCATTACTTCCAACGAAAGGGCCGCAAGATTCTTGGACACCAACACTGGAAGCCAAGAATCTACTGGAAGCCAATCAAAGCTGGCCAGTACACCCTGAATAAGAATATGATGGCCGTTTACCGATAAAAAAAAGACCATGGTAATAATGTAAAAAAGGCGGCCAGTAATCGGCTCCTGCACCCCTGTCTGAGCATTAAACATCGATGCCATTGCGAAACCGCTCTGTAAATCAATAAAACTTCCCGCGACTTGTACGGCATATAGTAAAATGGCGGCAATAAACCCTAAACAAAGCCCCACCATTGTTTCTTTTAAGACAAGCAAAATGAATTCCCCGTCGAATTCCAACACTTGATGGTGGTCAATCACCCCAACTACAAGAATGGAGGTGAAAAACGCAAATCCCCATTTATATGGTCCAGGAACTTGCCTGTCCATCCATAAAGGCGCTGACACAAAAAAGCTGGTTAAACGGACAAAAACTAACAAAAACTGGGGTAAATAATCGAAAAATAGCATCGCTTTATCCTATGAAACTAGTAAGATTGGCGAAAATATTTTTTGTAAAGTCTAATAGTTGGGACAGCATCCATGGCCCCAAAATGAGCAATCCGACAAATACAGCAATAATTTTTGGAGCGAATGATAACGTTTGTTCTTGAATCTGAGTAACCGCCTGAAAAATACTTACAACAAGCCCGACCACTAAAGCAATCCCCAATATGGGAGCAATAACGAGCAAAGTCACGTAAATGGAGTTTTGCGCAAGTCCCATCATACTCTCTGGTGTCATTGTTTACACATCCTCATTTAAAACTTACGAATAATGATTGAACCACCAAATGCCAGCCGTCTACTAACACAAACAGCAGGATTTTGAAAGGCAAAGAAATGAGAGAAGGCGGAACCATCATCATCCCCATCGCCATCAAGATACTGGAGACAATCATATCAATCACAACGAATGGGATAAAAATCAAAAAGCCCATTTGAAATGCTGTTTTCAGCTCACTGATGGCAAAAGCCGGCACCAGCACTGTAAGCGGAATATCATGAATTGACTTAATGTCTTGGGCATGACTGTAGTCGAGAAACAGCTTTAAATCACTTTCACGCGTTTGCTTGGCCATAAATTCCTTCATCGGAGCACTTGCTTTATCAAATGCCTCCCGCTGCTCAAGCTTGCCATCCAAAAAAGGCTGGAGTGCCTGTTTATTCACTTCCTGAAAGGTGGGTCCCATGATAAAAAAAGTTAACAGCAGACTCAGACCCATGATAACCTGGTTCGGCGGCATCGCTTGAGTGCCAAGCGCATGGCGAACAAACGAAAGCACAATCGCAATTCTCGTAAAAGATGTCATTAATAATAGAATACTAGGGGCAACAGAAAGGACGGTCAGCATAAGGATTAATTGAACGGTTGTCGATGTTCCATTCGAGGACTCTGAGCCTCCAAAATTAATCTGGACGCCCGGTGTCGCTGCAAAAGCCGAAAATTGATAGATAAAAAAGAATACAGGCGTAAGTAGGATTACTTTTTTCATGGCCGCCACCCCCTTTCATGTTAGTCTTTGTTGTCAGATTGGCCCGATTTCATTTCCTTTAATTGAGCTAGAAACAAATCATCCCACTTTTCCTTAGGCGTCTTTCCTTTAAAAAATCCCCAATTCCATTTTCCTTTTCCTGAGATATCAACCGGTTTAACCGCTACCGTTTCCAATAGCTTTGTTTGTTCCTCCCCAGGCGGAATCGTCCGAATTAAATTAACACTGTCGCCTACACCAATAATGTATAGAGTATCGCCAATCATAAGCATCTGCAAAGAGCGGTTATTCCCGAATGAATGTCCGCCAAGCGCATGGAAGGCCCCGCCTCCAGGGAACAGCTTGGATTTTTTCGAAACAAAACGCAATACAAGGTAAAGAAGACCAATGATTAATAAAAATGAACCAAAAAATTGCAAAAGATAAAGCCCCATTGAGGCTTTAGGAGGGTTGGAAAGTGTAGAGGCGGTGCCGCTTTTTTGTTGATGATCAGAGTTGTTTTGGAAATTCTCGTAAACACTGTTCTCCGCGGCATGTGCTGCAGATAGCGGCTGGATGGACACCAGCAGACATACGAAAACAATGGCTATCCATTTTCTAGCTGAAGTCACGTAGCTTTCCCCTCTCACTTTATTTTTCTTTCTCTTTCTTGTTTGGAAAGAATGTCGGTTATCCGAATCGAAAATTGTTCATCTAAAACAACCAGTTCCCCAGAAGCAATCGTCATATTATTCACCAATACATCAATACTTTCACCTGCAAGCTTATTTAAGCTAAGGACCGACCCTTTCTTTAATTGCAGAATTTCCCGGACTGTCTTTTTGGTTCTGCCAAGTTCAAAGGAGAGTTGAAGGGATACATCTGTTAACAATTGTAATTGCTTTTTCTCTGAAACGGCGGCCGGCTGTTCGATGATGGGCGAAAACTGTACGGATTGGACAGCCCCATACATTCCCTTTTTTTGTTCCTTCACGTTGAATGCCCCTTTATTTCATAATGTTCCTTCAGAATGCCTAAATAGATAGACGCTGGTGGTAGTGGCGTATTGCCGCCATTTCATCCATGAGATCCTGTTCTTCTTTCTTCTCTTTTTGGATATAGGCATCATATGATTTGTCACGTAAGTGCTGCCACATTCGCTCATCTTTTTTCTTTTCGAAAAAGATGGCTTGTTTTGTCTTAAATTCTTCTTCCACCTTTAATAAATCTTTATTAATTTTAGAAATTTTTTCGTTAAGACCCTCTAAAAAATGATGTCGCTGGCGAATTTCTATAACAGAAGTAAAACTTTCCTGTTCCCAACGGCTAATTCGATCATCCCGTTCTTGAATATAGGCATTTTGTTCTTCTTGCAAAGCAGCTTTTTTCTTTATAATGATGCCAAATTCCGAATAGGCTTGGTCTTTTTCTTTTTCCTTAAGTGTTAAAATGTTGTTATATGGAAATTGAAAGGTCATAGTTGTTTCACTCCAAATTGATTAATCAGCAGTTCAACAGTCGCTTCAAGCGTTGGCGACTCCGTCGTACTTTGTTTGACAAACTGGTCAATCCAGCCTTTTGCATCCATTGCCTGGTCAATTTCCCGGTCTGTCCCTCTTTTATAAGCGCCAATTTGGATTAAATCCTCGGCTTTGTGATAGACACTCATATGCTGTTTTAATTTTTCGGCTGCCAATATGTGCTCGCTCGTGACAATATCCTTCATCACCCGGCTGACGCTGGACAATATATCAATGGCGGGATAAACTCCTTTTCGGGCAAGGTTCCGATCAAGAACAATATGCCCATCCAATATCCCCCTTACCGTATCGGCAATCGGTTCATTCATATCATCACCATCGACGAGGACGGTATAAAATGCAGTGATACTGCCGTTTGCATTTGTTCCGGCTCTTTCCAATAAACGCGGGAGCATAGCAAACACGGATGGAGTATATCCTTTTGTTGCCGGCGGCTCGCCAATCGCAAGGCCGATTTCCCGCTGAGCCATCGCGAAACGAGTGACAGAGTCTAACATGAGATTTACATTCATGCCATGGTCGCGAAAAAACTCAGCGATAGCGGTGGCTATCATCGCCCCTTTAATCCGGATTAGCGCCGGCTGGTCGGAGGTTGCCACCACGACAACTGACTTTTCAAGTCCCTCTTCACCTAAATCGCGTTCAATGAAGTCCAGCACTTCTCTTCCCCGCTCACCAATCAGCCCGATGACATTCACATCTGCTTCCGTGTTCCGGGCAATCATGCCAAGGAGAGTACTTTTTCCAACACCGCTTCCAGCAAACACCCCGACCCTTTGTCCTTTGCCAACGGTTAACAATCCGTCAATTGAACGAATACCCACACTCAAAGGATCGGTAATTCTTGGTCTTGATAACGGGTTTGGCGGAAGATTATCAGCCTTTGTTTCGAGAAGACCCATTGGCAGGCTGCTGCCGTCCATCGGATTGCCAAGGCCGTCAAGCACTTTACCAAGCAGATCCATGCCCACTTTTGCCGTTAACGGTTTTCCTGTTGAAATGACATCACAGCCCGGTGCAATCGAGTGAATCTCTCCAAGCGGCATGAGCAGCACTTTATGGTTTCGAAAACCGACCACTTCTGCCTGAATTGGCTTTTGCTGGCCAGTTGAAAAAATATGACAAATATCCCCTAATTTCACATCGGGTCCTTGGGACTCAATGGTCAGTCCAATCACTTGCGTTACCTTTCCGTTCATCTTGATGGGATTGACCGACTCAAGCACATCTAGATACGATTGAAGATTCCATTTACTCATGGCGGTCCTCCTGCTGATAAGCGAGAAGGGCCTTTTTGATTTCGCTTAATTGCGTATCAATTCTTGCATCCACACTGCCGGATGAAGTATGAATGATACATCCTCCATGCTGGATGGAATAATCAGGCAAAATTTTCACTTCCACTTTTCCGTTTACAACGGCAAATAATTGCTCCCTTTGCTTCTGGACAAATGAGTAGTCCTCTGGCGAAACGTTGATGGTTAAGGAAGAAGTTTCATAGACAGAGGTAATGGACTCTTTAATCATTGGAAGCAGGGTTTCTTGATTTGTTTTCAATTCCTGCTGCAAAATTTTGCTGGCAATTTCAATACTTAGATTCACAACGAAAGGCTCGGCTTCCCGAATAATCGCAATTTTTTCCTGGTAGGCCTGCTCTAAGACTGCGTTCGCTTTTTGGACAAGCTGCGTATATTGACCAAGACCATGGTTTCTGCCTTCTTCTATCCCAATCTCATAGCCTTCCTGATAGCCACGTCTTTTTTCTTGTTCTAATTCTAAGCGGAATTGTTCTTCTTCCTTACGCCGCCAGTCTGCGATTTCTTTTAGTGCCTGTTCCCTTCGATTGGAGAGCTCTTCTTCTAATTCTTTTTTCATTTGGTTAAACTCTAATGGCTCCTCCTCATGAAAAGGGATTTCTTCTTCATCCGGCAATTCAATAGGGTTTGGCAGGCTGACAATTTTTGTTTCGCTCTTCGATACAACCTTGTATGCTTTTACCAACCTAGACACGAACTACTTCACCACTTCGCGAAATAATAATGACACCTTCCTGCTCCAGCTTTCGAACAATACCGACAACTCGGCTCTGAGCCTCTTCCACTTCTTTTACTTGGACAGGTTCACCATAGGTCAGCTCTTCCTCCAGCGCCTCTAAACGGCGTTTGGAAATATTGCGGAAGATAGCATCCTTCACAGTCTCGCTTGCCATCCGCAGCGCAAGCGGAAGATCTGTGTTGGAAACCTCCATCAAAATCCGCTGGATGGAACGGTTATCCAAATTCGCGATATCATCAAAGACAAATAAGCGCTGCTTGATCTCATTGGCAAGCTCTGGATCAGCTTCTTCCATTCTTTCGAGAATATTTCTCTCCGTACCTCGATCTGCATTATTAAGAATACTGACAATGGAATCAACACCGTTTTGGACTTCGTGCTGATGTGAGCTGGTCATCAACAGTTTGTCATTCAGAACTTGCTCCACTTGCTGAATAAATTCAGGGGAAGCCGTATCCATCATCGCAATTCTTCTGGCAATTTCGATCTGCCTATCTGGAGAAAAAGAAGCAAGAATCACTGCGGCTTTTTCTGGATCAAGATAGGAAAGAACAAGAGCAATGGTTTGTGCTTTCTCACTTTGAAGCAGGTTAAGGATTTGCAGAGGTTCAGCCTTCTGTACATATCCAAACGGCTGTTCATTTGGCCGGTCTTCTTCTTTTCCTAAACGATTGAGAAAACTCGTGGCCTGTTCTTCACCAAAAGAACGCATTAAAAATTCCTTTGCCGCATCAAGGCCTCCGTACGAGACAATGTGGTGGGCTACAGCCAAATCATGAAATTCCAACACGATTTTCTCTTTCACATCAGAAGTAACCCGTCGTAATTCGGTAATTTCTTTCGTTATGCTTTGAATTTCTTTTTCATTTAAATGTTTCATCACTTGAGCCGAAGCTTCCGGACCCAATGAAAGCATTAAGATGGCTGCTTTCTGTATATTTGTATATTCTTCCATCCTATCACTCTCTTTCCCCTGGTCTTATGAAAGCCAATTTCTCAGCAATCCAACAAAAACTTCTGGCTGGTGCTGAGCCATTTGTTCAATTTCGTTTTTAATTGCTGCCTTTTCTTCCTCAATTTCTAATTCTTCCTTCGCCCTTACTTCACGCGGAGGCAAGAGCGGGAATGGATCTTGTTCTTCAACCTCTTCTTCCAGCTTCCTGCGGCGGCGGGCAATAAGGAAAATAATCAAGGCTATCAGCAATAATGCACCTGCTCCCGCGAGAGCAAACATCCACCATTTAGATAGTTGCGCTGTTTTCGCTTCTGCTTTTGCTGTTTGCACTTTACCGCTAAACTCACGAGGAAATACCGTAATCCGTGAAGCAATATTTTGATCCGTCAAGTTAGGATTGTCACTTAAGGCCGTGCGAACAACATTGGATAACATTTGCTCAATATTGGCTTTTGTCGCATCGGTTAATGAATTGGGATCCTTTGGATCAGGCGGTTCCACGCCGACATTGATCGTTAAATCTTCTATTTTATATGGGCTTTGGACGATATTTTTCGTAATCCGATTGACTTCATAATTAACACGGTTTTCAAGTTCCTCTGAAGTGGTTCCCTGTGCAGCTCCTTCCGCCGTATACCCAGGTATATCCGTTTCTCCTGTGCCGGTTACGCCAGTTGAATTATCCTGGCCCTTATAAGTCTTGGAAATTTTCTCAGCACTGATTACAATACCTTCATTTGTTTCTTTATTGACGGGCTCAACAAGATTCTCTTCCGTCTTCACCTGGTCGAAGTTCAATCTAACAAAAGCTTGAATCATCACTTTATCATGGCCCATAATCGTCCCCAGCATCTGCTGCAGATCCCTTTGAATATCCATTTCCACATCATTTTGGATTTTCCGCTGCTTGTTGTAGTTATCAGTAAGGAGCGTATCCTGCGATGTATCCAATCCTTGCCCGCTTTGATCTGTCATGATAATGTTTTCTTTTGGCAGGTTGGGAATACTCTTGGAAACTAAATGATACATGGTTTGAATTTGCTTGGGCTCAAGTTCCACACCAGGTTCAAGTTCAACCACAACCGAGGCCGTAGCTTTCCCTTTCTCCTCTGGACGAACAAACAAACTTTCTTCAGGAGTCGAAATGACCACCTGTGCACTTTTCACTCCACTTACATGGGTAAGCAGATCAGCCACTTGTCCTTGAAGGGCCTCTTTTTCCATGGCATCAAGCTGACGGTCGGTCGCCCCAAATTTCAAATCCTTGGTCATTTCCGAAAAGCTGATGGTTCCTGTTTTCGGCAGTCCCTTGGCAGCCAACGATACCAACAAATTAGGCGCCTCTTTTGCGGGAACAGTTATGGAAGTTCCGTTGTTTTCCAGGCGATAATCTGCAAAGCCTTGTCTATCCAGCTCAGCCTTTATTTCTCCAATTTCCTGCTGACTCAATTGATTATTAAAAAGAGGAACATAATCAGGTTTAGAGACAAAATAAATGGTAAGCGACAAGGCCAAAATAACGAAAACAAAGAGGCCGCTATATAAAAACTTATTTTTTTTGCTTATAGAGTTCCAATTTCCGCCTATTTTTTCTCTGAAATCCCGTATTTGTTGTTTCATGATCGCTCCACGATTTCTATTGTTTACTTTCTATTAGACTTGCATTCTCATCATTTCTTGGTATGCTTCAACCGCTTTATCACGTACTTGGGTAGTTAATTGAATGGCAATGCTTGCTTTTTGGGCAGCAATAGTAACATCATGTATATTGACACCTTCACCTTTTGCCAATGAAAGGGACTTACTTTCAAAGTCCTTAACCGTGCTATCGGCTTGCTTGATATATTGGTTCAACATGGATTCAAATGAGGAATTTTGTCCTGGGCTTTGAGGTTTACTTAATGATAGTAAACTATTATTTTTAGGTTGAATAGCTGATATATTTACCATTTATTTTCCTCCTTATTTTCCAATGGTGAGAGCTTTTTCCATCATCGACTTTCCTGCATTAAATGCCGTTACATTCGCTTCATATGCTCTTGATGATGACATTAAATCAACCATTTCCTTGGTGATATCAACATTGGGCATCATCACATAGCCTTCTCCATTACTATCCGGATTGGAAGGATCATAAACTGCCCGGAATGGGGTTGAATCTTCCACAATCCTGCTGACGCGGACACCCTTTAAGTTAATCTCCTGCTTTAACAATTGATCAAAGGATGTCTCTTTCTTTGTTTCAAGTTCCACCATTTTTCTCCGATATGGAACCCATTCCCCGTTTACAAATTCTCCTCTTGTCGTATTGGCATTGGCAATATTTGAAGAAATAACATCTAGTTTAAGACGCTGAGCAGTCAGTGCTGAACCGCTTGTTGAAAGTGCTTGAAAAATGGACATTCCAATTACCTGCTTCCTCTAATTGACATTTTTAGCAAATTAAATTCTTCATTGATTCCGTAGGTTAAGGATTGATACCAAAGGGCGTTTTTGCTCATTTCTGCCATTTCATTGTCCAAATCCACACCGTTTTCGCTATTTTTCATCACGATATTAGCTTTTGCCGATTCTGGTGACGGAACCTCACCCGATTTTCCAATCGCAATGTGCTTACCATTTGTGCGATTTCCGGTAAAGTTGCTATCAATTTCTTGTTGCAAGAGTTTCTCAAAAGAAACCTCGACTGGCTTATAATTAGGAGTATCAACATTGGCGATGTTGTTTGAAATGGCCTTTTGACGAAGTGACGATGCATCCATAGCCCGTGACATTATTCCTATTATCTGATTCATCTAATTCACCTGCTCTCCTTCTTTATTACACGACAGCTTTCGACATAATACTATTGTAACAAAAGTGATATTGATTGGTAATATTTATAACAAAAAAGAGTTCTAATGGACTATTTTTGTATTTCTCACAACTCAATAGTCTCTCTTTTAGATAAGAATTTAATCCTATACAAAAATACCACATCAATCGCCAATTAATCTTAGATTTGTCACGAATTGTCGTTTTATTGTAATGAAATGTCCCAAGATACGGCTATTCAGATTAAAAGCCAATCTTAAACACTAGTGGTATTTTCTGGGCCACGTAATTTTCCCATGAAAAAAACTCCTAATGCAAAGGCACTAGGAGTTTTTCGTTATTTTCATCGCTTCTGCCCAAGTATTCTTGAGCTCTACAAGCATATTTTGCACTTCATCAAGAATCTCAGCATCTTTGGCCATGTTGGCTTCAATCAATTTGCGTTTCATAAATTCATACAGGCTCTGGAGTGAATGAGATATCTCGTACTCCATATTTAAGGTAACCAACAGTTCCGTAATAATATCCTGTGCTTTCATAATGAAGGTATGTGCCTTCGGAAAATCTTTTGTATCGATTGCTCGTTTGGCATGCTGAATGAATTTTAAACCGCCATTATAAAGCATGAGCGTCAGCTCTTCTGGTCTTGCGGTTGTTACTTGATTTCTTTGATAGACCTCATTCGGATTTAACATGTATGTTACTCCTTTAATTACTTCTTTTCATCATAAAAGACGCCTTTTGAAACTGCTAAGGTTTCTTCATATTGCTTTGTCAGAAACTTTTCATTTTGCACAAGTCGGACCTGTTGGGACAGCTTCCCTAATGTTTTTTGCAGTTCCTTTTGAATCGCTTGTTCTAGCTTTAGCAAATCTTGAAACAAGTTTTCGACTTTTTCATTTTTAAGGCGCGTACCGGCAGCGGTATCCAGCTTGTTGAAGCTCTTGATGTAATCTTCCCGTTTCTCTAATAAGGTAAAAAAATCCTCTGTCTTACCCTGAACCAAGGCTTCATACATGGCCTTGGTTAGCCGATAATACTGTTCAAGCAGTGCCTCTTTTTCCTCAATCATAATATTCTCCATCAAATTGTTTTCACCTTTAGAAAGGGGATTGAGCAATTTCCGTGATTCTCACACCAAAATGTTCGTCAATCACGACAACTTCACCTTTAGCAACCAGCTTGTTGTTCACATAGACATCTACCGGTTCTCCGGCCATTTTGTCCAGTTCAAGGAGGGAGCCGCTGGACAATTCGAGAACTTCACTGATTTTCTTTTTGGTTCTGCCAAGTTCGACGACGATTTCTAACGGAATATCAAGCAGAAGCTGCATATTCATTTGGTCTTCCGAAGCTTTTGTTATGGTCTCAGAAGAAAACTCTGTAAATTGGAATGGTTCTTTTTCTTCAAGCGGTTGACTTTTGCCAAGAAGAGTTTCGATTTCCTCCTGAGTAAGATTCCCCTTATCCATCATGTTGGTCTTCTCCTTCTATCACATGCTTAATTTTTACGGCCAATCGGGATTTTTTCGTTCCCGGATGCGCAAGAAATTTCGTTTGCTCATTTATTTTTATTTGAAGCGGTTCTTCTACTAATTGATCTAGCTGCAGGACATCATTCACACTTAAACCAAGAAATTCTTCAATGGTAATCTTCGCTCTGCCTAATTCCGCACTGACTGGTACAGTTAAATGTTCTAAACGCTCCTGCAATAATCCATTTTCCTCTTTATTTTTCCCGATTTGACCATTGTTCTTGCCGAACCAATTATGAGATGTAAGTTTTGGAATAAACGGCTCCAATAGCGTATAAGGGATGCAAAGATGCATTGGTTCAACATCATTTCCAAGTTTCACGTTAAAGACGATGACAATGACCGTCTCTGTCGGAACGGACAGCTGAAGATATTGCGGATTCGTTTCAAGTTCTACAACTTTTAACCGGAGTGTTACGATATCCGACCATGCTTTTTGGAGGGATTGGGCTACTCCCTCAAAAAACCGCTTAAGCACATTATTTTCGATAGGAGTGATAGAGAATCGTTCTGATACCTCTGTAGAACCTTTTCCACCTAACAGCCGGTCAATCATGGAAAACGCCATCCGTGGGTTTAAATCCATAGCCATTCGAATTTCTTGTTTGCCTGCTTCAAATACACTAATAATCGTGTTATTCGGGAGCAGCTTAACAAACTCCTGATATAAAATTTGTTCAACGGAAATGACTTCTACTTGAAACATCGTCCGTAACTGGACGGAAATATTAGAAGAAAACTGGTATGCGAAATTTTCATGGATTTTCGTCAGCGCCCGCACCTGATCCACCGAAAGACGCAGCGCTTTTTTAAAGTCATAGGTCATGATGCTGGATGTACCGTTTAAGTCCGTCTGATCATTTTGCAAAGCTGTTCCACGACGATAAGTCATCTTTTTAGTCCTTTCCACTTTATAATACTGAAAAAATCGAATAGAAAAAGGAGGAATCAATTGTTTCCCCCTATCTCCTTTTTCATAAAAACAAACAGTTACTTGCTTAATCTAGGCTTACCGCTTTAGGTTAATTAATTCATCCAGGATTGTATCCGAAGTTGTAATGATTTTGGAATTGGCTTGGAAGCCCCGCTGAGCGATAATCATGTCGGTCATTTCCTCTGCTAAATCAACGTTCGACATTTCTAGTGTACCAGTAATGATTTGTTGATTTCCTGGACCATTCAGATTTGAAATATCCATTTTGCCAGAATTTGTTGATTCTGAATATAAAGATCCTCCCACTTTGCTTAAGCCGCTTGGATTGGCAACTGTAGCAAGGGCAATTGTCTGGCTGCCCAGAGATTTTCCACTGCCATCGAGTCCGGTTACAACTCCGTTCGCATCAATGGTATAAGATACACTGCCAGCGGGTAACTGGATGGCAGCTCCAGTAATATCGGTTAAAATCATACCGTCAGGATTTACTAGTTGATTACTACTGTCCATTGCAAAATTACCAGCTCTTGTTAAAAATTGCTCTGTTCCCTTTTTGACTACAAAGAATCCGTCTCCATCAATATACATATCAGTAGGATTATTCGTTACCGTAGGACTCCCAGGTGTAAACAAGTTTTGTACACTTGCAACTTTAGTACCTAATCCAACCTGTAAAGGATTAATCCCCCCTGAACCTGCTGTAGGGGGTGTAGCGTCTCTTAAAGTTTGACTAAACAAATCCTCAAAAACAACCCTTCCTTTTTTAAACCCTGTTGTATTGACATTTGCAATATTATTTCCAATGACATCCAGCTTGGTTTGAAAAGAGCGAAGTCCGGAGACTCCTGAATTTAATGAACGTAACATGACGGTTCCCCCAATTATTTATTTAATTCAACTGATTTGATAGCATTTGACGCAATTTCTTGATCACCAATTTGAAAATAAACAAGATTATCTTTATATTTAACCCCGGAAACAACCCCGGTTTCAAGCTCGTTTGTTTTCGGATTTGTCCAGGTCACTTTCTTTTCGAGCATATTCGAATATTGACTTAAATCATTCTTCTGGTTGGAAAACAAAAAGGCAGATAGCGATTGGTTCAAATTGGACAACTGCTCCAATACACTCAACTGCGCCATTTGCGAAATCATGTCCCTGTCTTCCATCGGTTTCGTCGGGTCCTGGTTTTGAAGCTGTACAGCAAGTATTTTAAGAAACTGTTCTTTTCCCATTTCCTTTTTCGGCTGAGTACCCGTTGTTTGGGCTGAATAGGAATTGATAGAATTGATTGCAGTCAACCGGTTCCACTCCTTTCACTTAAGCTGTTGTATTGATTTGGGAGACCGAGATGCTTTCAGTAGCATAATCCCGATACTCTTCTTCTTTATTATAGCCGGCCTCGCCATTTCGTTTTTTGGACTCCTGCTGTCCATGCCTTGCATGCGAATCACCTTTTTGCGAAAATGGTCCGGCAAAATTCATGGTTTGTTGGGAAATGTCGATTTTATTGACTTGAAATCCTTGCTGTTCCAATGCCGAGCGTAAAACCTGGACCTGCGTTTCCAACAAGTCTTTCCCTAAAGTAGTACTCGTAAAGAATTCGGCTGTCACATTTCCATCGTGAATGGACACCTTTACATCTACTTTACCTAAATGCTCGGGCTTCAGTGAAAACGCAGCTTCGAGATTATCATTCACCTTCTGTACATCAATGGCTGCTGATAAAACCTTTGTGACGTCATTGGCTAAATGTGACGCCCTGACAGGCATCTCAAAGGTACCTTTTCCAATTGGGCCCATCATATTAGGAGAAGGATTTAATGAAGTCCCGGAATTCACAGATTGAAACGATGGCATTTGCGGCTGCTCTTTTTCATTCAACATATTGAATAACGATTTTCCAAAATGATCCAGTTCCCCGGGCAGTTCCTGTGAAGTTTCTTGTAGATCAGGTTCAAGCGAAGTTTCTTCCTTTATTGGGGTTAATTTTTCACCCTCCTGAACGATGGGTACTACCTTGGCTGTAATGCTATGCTCAATTTCAACAGGGACTGATCCTGCCATTGGCTCTACGTGATTAGCTAATCTTTTTTCGTTATCCTTTAAGGTTAATACCGTATTTTGAGAGTCCGGCGCAGTGGCAATTGACAGCTCGGGATTGCCTTGCAATCTGTTTTGAAGCTTAATTGCTGATTCATCAGTATTAGGAAGTTCAGTAACGATTGGCGCTGTCTCTAATGGCGGCTGCTCTAGCGGCAAAGTTATGAAATTGAATACTGAACTTAGCTGTTCATCTTTTTTCTCCTTTTCTACCTCAACACCACTAATTTGCTTCAGTAAATCGATAAATGCAGAGGATTCCTCCGTTCCTTTCGCGGACGGTTTACTTGCGTTATTCACACCCTTAGGGTTTAACACATTAAGTTGAATCAATGCTGGCCACCTACTATTCTCATAACTTAAACACAACAATATTACTAATATTTTAATGGTATTTGTTCATTTCAACAACAAAAAGTAACAAAATATGACATTGCATCTTTTTTCCTAGTTACTTTTTCACTAAAAAACGTTATAATATGACAAAAATATTTATGGAAGGAAATATTCTGATGGATGTTCGTTCCCTCCCGATTAACCTATTACTAAATAGAGTCCTAGCACCTAATGTGCAAAGCAGTAACCCAGCCACTTCCATTTTTGCGAACAGCTCTTTTGAATCTCTGCTAACGGAAGCATTACTTAAAGCAAGTCTTTCTTCCGCGGCATTGAATCCTCAAAATAGCTCAACAAATGTAATGAATAGCCTTGCTAATATAGTGAGTTCACTAGAAAGTGATGTCTCATCACTTGGTCTAAAAACGACTGTTTTTGATGGCGTAGCATCCACTGAAAATGGAGCTCCCTCGGTACACGGAAATTCGCTTGAATCCACAAATATTTCTGCAGCCGACCTTAACTCTAAATTAAAAGGCGTGCTTAAAAACACCGGCGATTTTTTTGTTGAGGCTGGCAAAAAGTATCAAATAAACCCAGCACTATTGGCCTCCATCGCCATCCACGAGAGTGGAAACGGTTCGTCCAACGCTGCAAAATATAAATACAATGTGGCAGGAATGATGAGTAAAAACGGCCTGAAAACCTATGATTCCATTCAAGACAGCATCTTCGACATGTCGCGAAATCTTCGCCAGAATTATTTAGACAAAGGGAAGACAACCATTGCCGATATCGGCGCTAAATACGCTCCAATTGGTGCAGCAAATGACCCGACAAACTTGAATAATCACTGGGTGAACGGTGTGCAGCGCTATTTCAATACCTTTACAAAAACGACCGACTTCGCATAAGAAATCGGTCGTTTTCCATTTAACCGCCCATTTGTTGATATAGCCAAGAGCTCTGGGAATTAAATTTGGCAATGGCAGATTCCATGGCGGAAAACTGCTTGTAGTATTGGTTTTCTTTGTTTGTAAGAATATTCGTCTGCCGGGTGATATTCGATTGAATATTATTTAACAGCTTGCCAATCACACTCTGGTCGTAATACGAACTCCCACTTGAGCCTGCTTTCTTTGAAAGTTCTTTCATCCCAGCGGCCATAATGTCAGACAGGCGATGGACAAGACCGCTTGTCCCCTGTGTAGTATCACCTATTTGCGAAAAAAGACTAGTAACAGCATTCGGGTCATCTTGAAGGGCTTTACGAAGTTTTGTTTCATCGATATAGAGCTTCCCTTTATCCTGCCAGCTTTTCGAGGAAATTCCGATTGATGTTAGCGAATTAATATTACTCCCATTATTGACAATAGCCCCCATAGCACTCCGCATCTTACTGATGACATCAGCGACAATGCTGTCCCTGCGAAGAAGCCCGCTTTTCGCCTTTTCTTCCCACATTTCAATTTGCTTTTCGGACATTTCGCTCCGCTGATCATCGAGGAGCGGCTGATAATCGCGGTAAACTGGTTCATCATAGACTTTGTTTAACTTATCCAGCAAGTCGTTATATTTGTCCACAAAGTCCTTGATATTTTTGATTTCCGTATCTAAATTTCTCGATGCCGTCAAAGTAGTCGGTAAAGATGTTGTGCTTTTTAACGTAAGGCTAATGCCCATAACGGTTACATTGTTTGTCGATGAAGTCACCGTTTTCCCGTCAAACTGGAACCTGGCATCTTGTCCCTTAAAAATGGCACCTTCTAGTTCGGGTGTGGAAGGATCATCCCCGAAGGTAAGATCCATACCAAGATTTTTTAGAACTTCCTTACTTTCAGCAGAAGTATTTTTACTAAAATCAATCGTTGTAATATCACCTGTTGCTTTTGTTTTTAAAATAAATTGATTTAAGGCAGGATCGTAATAGGCTTGTAATCCTAAACTTTTTCCTGTTGCATCCTTTGCATTATTAAATGCGGTAACGATTTTATCAACCGTAGCACCCTCCTCGACCTGTATCGAACCAGTTAGAGAATCATCTGGGTTAGAGGGATTATTATTAACTGTAATTGAAATAGTCGTGGCCGGGCCTATTGGATCTTTTCGGTCAACTTGAACATTTCCAGTAAACGTTGCCGGTTTTGCAATGGATTCTACTTTATTAATATTATAGGTACCTGCCATTGCGCTAGATGTTCCTGTTCCGGAGACAGCATTCTCTTGGCTTGAGGATACGTCAAAAGTATTGTATGAACTAGATAGTTTCATATTAAAAAGCGTGTTTTGCTGGAAGGCAAAGAAATCCTTATTCCATTGACGATAAGCATCACTTATCCATATTTGCCTTTGCTGCTGTTGTTTAAGCCGGTTAAGTGTAACACTCTCAGCATTCATTAGTTTTTTTACAATGGATTCTGTGTCTAATCCCGATGCCATTCCGGTTATTCTTGTGACTGAGGAAGTATACAAAGGTGCTCACCTCGCATATTCATTATTATATATTTATAGTATCGGCTGTTTTGAATAAAAGTTTAGGTGTGAATTTCCTATTTCTAAAATACAAAGATGACCGAAGGAATTCCTAAGGCCATCTTCATGAAAAAATTATATACGCTCGTCTACTAATAACCCATTCTGTTCTTTCGCTGCCGCTACCATTTCCAGAAATTCCTCAGATGGAATTTGCTTGATTACTTCTTTGGAATGATCATCAACAATATTAACGAAATACTTGCCGGACGTTTCATGTAATTGAAACTCAAGATGGGTTGGTTTAAAAATGATATTTAGTTTTTCAAGACCTTTATTAATTTCTTCTATGGTTACTTCGGCACGTTTGTGATACTGTATGCCTTCCTCTGCTCCTTTTTTAAATTCGGAACTGTTATCATTTATTTCATTTACAGTTCTGTTTTTAACAGATTGGGAAATATTACTCTGAGCATTGGACAAAGCTGGATTAATCTGCATAATATTCATCTCCCTTTCATTTACTTTCATTTCCATTATTTCATTAAATACTATATATATTTATCTGTATCGGCAGCTTATAAATTAGAGGATAGGGTTTCCTTTCAATCATTTTTATTATTAAAAATAAGGACCTCCCGAGTAATCGAGAAGTCCTTGGATCTTACTTTACTTCTACAATAGCCTTTCCTACAACTAAAATCTTATTGTTCAGATAACTTCTTAACTCAAGCTCAACTGTCCCCTTGTTCCAATCAAAGTCTTCACGCTCGAATTTGAATTGACCTTTTTCCGCTTGCTTTTGCAGTCCGTTGTTGTCTGCTTTAGCCGAAACACCGTTTAATGTGACGCTTGAAACATCAAAAGCGGAAGATTGATATTTCGCTGGCAACGTCGCTTTTACAGTAAAGACTCCATTGTTTCCTTTGATGACTTTAGGCAATACTTCAAGTGTTACCGGGATGAATACCGCAAAAGATTTTTCTACGGTGGTTGTCCATCCGGCAGCATCGGTGACTTTAATCTTGAGTTTATAATCCCCTGGCTGGCCCAAGGTGATTTTGTCGCCTTTTTGATAGGATTTGCCATTAAGGGTGACTTCCTCTTTGGTAATTCCTGATAGATTGTCTTTTGCAAGGTAATTCAAAGTTAAAGTGGAACCAAACTCATATTCACCCTCTAAACCCGTGATAATAGTCGGTGCTGTTTTGTCTATTTTGACTTCTACCGATTTTACTTCTTCCATGTTACCTGCAGCATCAATCGAGAAATAAGAGATTTGGCTGGTTCCCTCTTGTGTTACTACTACCGTTGTTCCTTCAACAAAATCCGAGCCGTTGATTGAATAATAAGTTTTTTCCACACCACTGTGCTCATCGGCTGCAGTTAACGTGACAACTGTATCGTCCTTCACCCAGTTTGATGGTCCAGCATACGTTGTAACAGGAGCAGTTTTGTCTATTTTAACTTTTTTCGTGTTGATTGCTTCTCTATTGCCAGCAGTATCAACAGAATAATAAGAAATTTCATTGACTCCCTCACTCTCTTCCACAAAGGTTGTGCCTTCTTGAAATTCAGAACCATTAATTGAGTAATAGGTTCTCGCTATGCCACTGTTCGCGTCAGTTGCGTCTAACGTCACCGGTACATTGTCCTTAACCCAGTTTTTTGGCACATCTGTTGAAGTGACAGGCTTGGTTTTGTCAATTTGAACGACTGCTGTTTTTGCTTTCTCTTTATTTCCAGCTGCATCAACAGAGTAAAAAGAGATTTGATTGATTCCTTCTCTTTCTACTATCACATTGGTACCTTCTACATATTCCGAACCATTTATAGAATAATAGGTTTTCGTCACACCGCTATTCTCATCTATTGCTGTTAACGTAACGGATACATCTTGATTTACCCACGTTTCTGGTACTTTTGCTGAAGTAATTGGCGCCGTTTTATCAATGTTGAACTTGGCAGTCTCCACTTCTTCTTTGTTGCCGGCAGCATCGACGGAATAATAGGAAATTTCGCTGATTCCTTCTTGGTCCATTATGAAGGAAGTACCCTCGAAATATTCTGACCCATTAATAGAATAATAGGTTTTTGCCACACCACTTAAATTGTCCTTAGCAGTCAATTCAACGGCAAAGGATTGGGCATATGGCGGAATTTCATTAATGTCGGTTTCTGGTGCTGTTTTATCAATTTTGACAAAAGCTGTTTTTACTTGTTCCGCGTTGCCGACTTTATCAACTGAATGATACAAGATTTTATTGATGCCTTCTTTGTCTACTAAGATAGAAGTTCCCTCAGTAATGATTCCATCATTTAAGGAATAGAAGGTTTTTGCTACGCCTGTTTCATCATCTGTTGCTTCAAGCGATACCGTTTGATTTTGATTGACCCATTGCGTAGGGGCATTATCCTTCGTTACTGGTGCAGTCGTGTCAATAATTAATTTCGCCAGCACAGTTTCGGACGGCTTTGATTCTCCGAAGGAGTTGCTGTAAGACGTAACATAGTATAAGTGATTGGCATATGTTAAGTTTTGAATCGTATAGGATAGATTATTGACCTTTGCAGCAATAAGGACTGGTTTTCCGTCAATGATTTCATAGATATTGTAGCCATTGGCATAGGTAACAAAATCCCAAGAAATACGGGCACTGGTTTGGCTTAATAGCTGCAAGGATGCTTTTGGAGTTTCCATTTCCGGATACACAATTTTCTGCACTAACCGATTAGAAGGTACCGACTCACCGAAGCGGGTGCTAAATGCAGTTACCTCAAAGGAATGTGTGTCTTCCGTCAGATTGTTGACATTATAGTTGCGGGCAGTGCCCTTATAAATCAATTCCTTTTTATCGCCAGAAATTTTATAGACACGATATTCATTTGCCCATGTTACCGCAGCCCACGAAAGGGTAATATTATTGGCATTAAAGACCGTTCCTGTTAAAACTGGAGCCTGGACCACTGGCCAAGTTAAATTGAACGCCCATTCGCTTCCTTCTGGTGATTCCCCAAAACGGTCACTGTACGAATGTACAAAATAGTGGTAATCCCCTTCCGGCATATTAGTGAATGTGAACGCAGTTCCCGTTACAGTCCTTACTAATACCTTTTCACCATTAATCATCTGATAGACTTTATAGGCAGTTGCATAGGTCGATGCATTCCAACGTAATGAAATATCGTTCCCATTCACAATCGTAACGGTTGGATTTTGTGGCGCTTGCATGACCGGATATACAATTGTTACGTTTACTTTGCTGCCTTCTGGAGATTCTCCAAAGCGGTCACTGTAGGAATAAATCTCAAAGGTATAATCTCCCTCTGGCAAATTAGTTAAGGTTGTAGAAGTTCCCGTGACCGTTTTTTGAAGAACTTTTTCCCCATTAATAATTTGATAGACTTTATAGGCTGTAGCATAGGTAGAAGGGTTCCACTTTAAGGTCATGTCATTCCCGTTGGAAATAGTAACAGTTTCATTTTCCGGTTTGCCCATAACAGGGAAAACGACGGAACCATTTACTTCTGCACCGTTTAAAGATTCTCCTAATAAAGTCGAATAGGCTTTAACTACAAAGATAAAATTCCCTTCAGAAACATTCGTAAAAGTAGTGGCAGTTCCTGTTACTGTTCGTTTTAAGTTAAGTTCCCCATCAACTATTTGATAGATTTTATAACTGGTAGCTAATTGAACTGCATTCCATTTTAGGTAAATATCATTTCCATTATTTATGGTATAGGTTAAATTAGTCGGATCCGGTAATGTCTGCCCATCTAATATAGCTGTAATCGAACTACCTACCTTCGATTCACCAAAACGGCTGGAATATGTGTACACTTCATAATCATATTGACCAGGATACATATTGGAGAAGGAAACGGATGTACCTGTTACAGTATTTTTCAATACTTTTTGTCCGTCTACAATCTGGTAAACCTTATAGCTTGTTGCATAATCAGCAGCATCCCAGCTTAAAGTAAATGATGTTGGATCTTTAATCGTTTGAATCACGTTTGCCGGAGGATTCAATACTGGAAAAACAATCGCAAGTGACACTTTGACCGCTACTTTTGATTCTCCAAAACGAGAACTAGTTGCATAAACCTCGTATGAATAATCTCCTTCCGGCATGCTCACAAATGTAGTTGTCGTTCCCGTTACTGTTCTTTTTAATACTTTTTCGCCATTGATAATTTGATAAATATTATAGCCTGTAGCATAGTCTACGGTACCCCATGAAAGGAAAATATCATTTCCATTACGCAGTTCATATGAAACATTATCAGGTGCATTTATAATAACTGGTTCAAGTTTTAAAGAAACTTGAGTTCCCTCTTCGGACTCTCCAAAACGGGAGCTATTGGAGCGAACCTCATATACATAATCTCCAGCACTTTGATTTGTAAAAGTGGTAGAAGTTCCTGTTACGTTTTTTGCTAAAACCTTTTGCCCATCGGTAATTTTATAGATGTTGTAACTTGTAGCATTTTCCACAGCACTCCAGTTTAGAACAATATCATTTCCGTTTTGAATTTTATAAGAAAGATTGGCTGGAGCGGCCATTTTGTAAGTATCAATGTAAAAAGAAACCTTCGTTCCAACTTCAGACTCTCCGTAGCGATCGCTATAGGAGTATACTTCATACTCGTAACTCCCACTTGAAAGGTTCGTATAGGTTACCGATGTTCCAGTCACGGTATTTTTTAGAATTCGCTCCCCATTTACCACTTGATATACTTTATATCCAGTTGCATATGGAACAGTTGCCCAGCTAATTACTGCATCGTTAATATTTTGAATCTTGTAGTTTAGATTGCTTGGAGGAGCTATTACGATGGAACTTACAGTTAATGCCACCTGGCTACCTTCTTTAGATTCTCCGAACCGATCACTAAAGGAAAAGACCTTATAAGTATAGTCACCTGCAGGTAAATTACTATATTTTACACTTGTACCTGTAACTGTACTTTTCAGGTTTAGCCGCCCATCGATTACTTCATAGATTTTATAACTATTGGCATAATCAACTGCCTGCCATTTAAGCGTAACATCGGTTCCATTTGAAATCGTAAATGATAGATTTGCCGGCTGAGTCATGACCGGATGAATTAAATCGACCTTTACTATGTCAGTAGTTGGAGACTCACCATATAGATCATTTTCTGATGAGACAGCGTAAGTATACGATCCTTCCGGTGCATTTAAAATCGTATATGATCTAGCAGTTGTTGCTGTTACAAGTGTTTTTTCACCTGTTTTAGAAATTTGGTATACATTATACTTTTCTGCATATTGGGATGCGCCCCAACTAAGAACAATATCATTTCCATTTCGAATCGTTGAGGTCAGCGTGGATGGTGCCAACATGCCTGGATAAATAATATCTACACTAACTGGTGAGGAAGGTCCAGATTCCTCTTCACTACTTATCGTTGAGACTACATATCGATAAGAACCTTCAGCAAGATTATTCAAGTTGTAACTGGATGCGGCAGTATTACCTAAAAGAACCAGCTGACCATCCTTAATTTCATAAATCTTATATCCAGTCGCCCCAACCACACTACTCCATGTCAGCTTTCCGTCATCAGGAGTAATGGTTTGATAAGCTAGATTACTAGGCGGCAACAAGCTGGTGGTGCTAGCAGATGCCATCGTATTTCCAATTGGAAAAGCCAATTGATACATAAGCATCAATACTACTAAAAAAGTCGGAATGTTAAACACTCTTTTAAACATGACAATAGACCTACCTTTCGTGTAAAAAAAGGCAAATAAAAAGAACCCAGAAGAAGGTTCATAGAATATAAGAACTATGTCTTCTTGTGGTAGCCGGCTGCCATTCGCATCAAAGAATTTGCTTTTCAGGCCCTTGGCTTTGCGTCTCACAGTTTCCTGTGGTTTGCCCTTTTCACTTGATTTTATACAGTGGGGAATAACCCCAGCTAACTATTAGCAACTTCTATATATTTTCACCTCACATATAGCTAGATATATATTGTATCGGCATGTTCCTGGTAAAATAGAGAGCAAAAATGAAAATTGACTAAATTTTGAATTCTGTCTTATTTGATAAAATTACATGTTTTTGCTATATTGGGAACATAGGTTCGTATTTATTGGAGGCGAAAAAGATGCTTGAAGCAAATAAATGCTTTTATTCTAAAATTTGTGGCAAATTACTTGGTGATGGATGCTTCACTCGTCAAAAGGGCAGGAAACCAAGATTTCAATTTATACACAAAGCGGAAGATTTTGAATGGGCAAACTATTGTTTTAATGAATTAAAAGATTTTATTCCACTTAATTCTCCTAAATATAAACAAGTAAATGATACACGTATTAAAAGAGGCTTTACTGAATGTTACTATGTTCAATCTAGAACAAATGAAATTATTACTCAATTAGATAGGATTTGGTATCCTGAAAGGGTAAAACAAATCCCTTTTCCCTTTAAAGATTCTTATTTAAACGAAGAAACTCTGGCATGGTGGTATCAGGACGATGGCCACTTAAAAGAGGAAAATGGAATTCCGAGAAAAATTATTTTATCGACTGATAATTTTACTCCTGATGAAAACCTACAGCTTATAAATATTTTAAGAGGGAAATTCCACTTACATTTTTCAATAGACGGCCAGAATCGATTAATCCTTTATGATCAGCCTCAAATTATATATTTTAATAGATTAATTTGCCCCTATTTACACTCTTCAATGGATAGAAAAATAATAAAGTTTAATGAAAGAGCTACAAAAAAGTTTCCAAGAATAACCACTGTTCATCTTCCTGATAATCTACTCATCAATAAGCCAACCTCTGAGATTAACCAGCAACTTGATAAGCTTCCTTATCTTTATGAAATGATTGACTATAGAGAATCATATTTAGAGTTCTATAATAAGAAAATCCGCTTCTTAAGAAATCAACAGTCCAAAAAAACCTATCAAGTGAAGTTTAACAATAAACAATGGTACTACTTGGACAATATCAAACAAAAGACTGGGTTAAATTATAGTCAAATTGTATTAATTTGCTTTAAATTTGATTTAATTTAAAACATACACATGAAAAGGGACCCCAACTTTCCTGGGGTCCCTTCCAAAAATATTAACGTAATAACTGAAGTACTCCCTGCGGAGCCTGGTTTGCTTGAGCCAACATAGCTTGTGCAGCTTGAGCAAGAATTGAGTTCTTAGTTTGTTCCACCACTTCTTTCGCCATCGTGCGAACATTTGCTTTCACAAATGACTAGACTACATCTTCACCCTCTAGCATTCTAGTAGGGGTCGGGCACTTCGGATTCGCAACGCTGATGGTCATTGCTTCACCTACGGATTTCATCATCATAACTTTCGCTTTAGATGGTCTATCCTAGTCGTTGAACCTTCTCCACTCTTTCGAGACAGGAGCTTGGCTGCTGATTGCCCAATCTTTTCTTTTTTCAAACCATCACGCTTGTCGTTTCCAACTACGTTGTGGCAAGAAAAGCTCTTAGGGTTTTCCAGCAATTCACCCGATTATACTCTCTAGCCGTTACCAGCTAGGACGACTGTGCTTGTCACTACTTAGGCAGCTAAAGCATAATCTACGTCACGGATACGAGATTCTGCAGATTGGATATTCTGAGAACTTGAATTTAAATTATTAACAGTGTACTCTAGCGCGTTCTGAGCAGCACCTAAATACGCACGGCCATCGGATACATCTTGAATTGCAGTATCAAGTGTGGTTAAATATGCTGCAGCTGCTGTCGCATCTGAAACGTCAATGGTCGAAACATTAGTGGCTATTGTTTTCAAATCAACATTTGAAAGATCAATATCAAATGTTTCACCATTATTAGCCCCTGTTTGAATGGTCAATTTTCCATCACCAGCTGCTCCCGCAGAGGCATCTAATAAATTTTGCCCATTAAACTTTGTTGTTCCAGAGATATCAGTAAGTGTTGCTGCTAACTGTGTAAGTTCACCGGAAATTGCTGTTCTTTCATTACCACTATTAGTATCACTTGAGGCTTGTACAGTTAGTTCTCTCATTCGCTGTAATATAGCATGCGATTCATTTAATGCTCCGTCTGCAGTTTGAATCAATGAAACTGCATCTTGAGAATTTCTTGAAGCTTGATCTAATCCTCGAATTTGTGCTCGCATTTTTTCGGAAATTGATAACCCTGCTGCATCATCAGCACCCCGATTGATTCTTAATCCCGTGGAAAGCTTTTCCATATTTTTCGCTTGGTTTGAATTGTTAATAGATAATTGACGGTAGGTGTTTTGTGCACCAATATTGTGATTGATAATCATTTGGTGTTCCTCCTTTAATTTTAAGGAATTTCTCCCTCTCTACACCTATGTATCGACAGCTTTTTTATTGTGTAGAGAGGATGAGAAAAATATTTTTTGTAGTTTTTTAAGGTAAATAGAAAAAACTCGTCAAAGACGAGTTTCGGTTCATTAATCTATTATTTTAAAAAGTCGATCAGCGTTTGCTGCATGATTCTCGCCCCTGAAGCAAGCGATGCTTGTAACGTCGTCTGTTGTGTCGACAGTTCCATATAGGCCTTAGCAATATCCGTATCTTCTGTTTTGGATAGCATTTTTGTGTGAAGGAAGTTGGATTGGTCAAGCTTATTTGCTGCCATTTCAAGTAAATTGGTATTGGCACCCACAATCGATTGCTGCGTTAAAACATGATCCATTTGCTGATCAATCGACGCTAATAAATCACCGGGATTTTGCCCGCCTTCCAATGTTTGTGCCAGAGCCTCAACTGTTTCAAATAAGTTGTTTCCATCTACTTGATATCCAAATACCGAGCCGGCACTAACATTGACATTTACTGAAACCCCTTTGCCAATCTCCCAATTCATTGCCGACTGTCCTACATTTTGCAATACCCCATCCTTCACAGGCGCAGTGTTTTGATCCATGCCAGAGAATATGTAGTTTCCGTTAAAAGTTGTATTCGCGATAGTTCCTAATTGTTCTTTGAGAGCACGAATTTCGATGGCTACCACTTTCTTATCGCTCTCACTACTTGTTTCATTGCTCGCTTGAACAGTTAATTCCCGAATCCGTTGCAGGACGTTTGTAACATTCCCTAGTGCATCATCCGCAGCCGTCATACGGTCCATCCCATCCTGCACATTCTTTTGATACTGCTCAATCTGCGCCAATGAAGTTCGCTGCGACAATCCTTTCATTGCTTCCAAGGGATTATCGGATATTTTTTCGTATTTCCTTCCAGACGAGATTTGCTGTTGCAGGGAATAGATCGCCTGGTTGTTTTTATTCATATTTTGGTTAAATTGCCGCGTCACCATTTGTGCCGTTACACGCATACTAAACCCTCTTTCCTGCCAAACTCTTCTGTCATTACATCCGGTTGATCAATGTATCTAACATGTCATTTACAGCTGACACATACTTGGCCGCTGCATTATAGGCTTGTTGAAACCGAACCATGTTCGTCATTTCTTCATCAATTGATACTCCTGAAACCGATAGCCTGCGGTTATCGACCTGTTGGGAAACCATATTAGCATTGTCGCGATAACGTTCCGCCTCATTCACACCAATTCCCAGATTGCCGATTACCATTTGATAAAAATCACCAATCGTCGTATTGTTCCCACCGATATCAACCTTCAAAAATTGAAGATTCCCCATCGCCGCAGCATTCGAGCCATCACCAATCGAATTGGATGTTGCCGCAGCCAGTTTCGCAGGGAAATCCACCAATTTCGGATTAACAATCATGCTAGCAGCATCCTTGGGAGGCTGTGTCGGATCATCTTTATCTACAAAAAATAAAACCTTTTCCAGCTGTGTCCCTGCTTTTATATCATCCAAATTTCTTGCATCGTCACCAGCCTGGATGGCATTCATTTGCTCCGCAATGGTTTTCGCTAATGAATCGAGATTGTTCCGAAGGGAAGAGATACTATTTGGGCTGGCACCGATGAGGGAATCTACCAATCCCTTAATTTCTCCGCCTTCCAAATCAACCTGATTTCCGGAAATAGCCGCTTCACCTGTTTGCGTGTCTACCGACAATTCAAATGAATCCTTGCCATTCACAAGAGCAACACCGTCTACATTAACGGAAACCATTCCAGTTTGATCAGTCGCAACTTGAATATTGACCATTTTTGATAACTTATCTAGTAAAAGATCTCGCTTATCCAATAAATCATTTGGTTGATACCCGTTCGCCGTCATGAGGGCAATTTGCTTATTTAAGTCCGCGATTTCTTTTGCTGAAGAATTAATGTCGCTTACTTTTCCGTTAAGCTGGGTCTGCAAATCTTTTTCAATTTGCTCAATCCCAGCTGTAATCGATTGAAAGCTGTCGGCCACGGCTTTTCCATTTGCCACAACTACCGTTCTCACTGCTAAGGTGTCCGGATTCTTCGCCAGCTCCTGGAAGCTTTGCCAAAAGCGATCGAGCGTGCTGTTCATGCCAAAATCCGATGGCTCATTAAAGACAGACTCAATGTTCGAAAGGGCTGATGCCGTCGCTTCCCAATACCCGGCCTTCTGCTGTTCCTTCCGATATTGCTGATCTAGAAATCCATCGCGAATCCTCTTAAGCTCCGTTACTTCCACCCCGGTCCCCATTGTCATTGGAGCCGTCCCGTTATTTTTACTTGGATAGGCTAACGGATTGGTAGCTTGCAATACCGCATCCTGCCTTGTATATCCTACCGTGTTGGCATTGGCAATATTGTGTCCCGTTGTGCTGAGGGCCGTCTGCTGGGCTAAGATTGATCTTTTTCCAATTTCTAAACCATGAAAGGTTGAATACATCGTTGTTCTCCCCTATGCTTTTGCATCAAATAATCGTACCGAATCATTAGGTTCCTTCGATTGTGCCTTTGAACTGTAAACACCGGCATCTTCCGATTTTGGCAGCATCTGCTCAATCATAAAATTTGTGAAAGCCAAAGATTGCTTAATTAATTGCTGATTGGTTTCATTCACTTGCCCAAGTTCTACAATCAGTTGCTTTAATTTTTGATGGAGTGAAATCCATTCTTCCTTCTTAGCCCCGTCCGGCTGCTGTGCAATTAACTCTGATAGCGAGGACTGCTCTCCCAGTAAAGAGGTCCTGACTTGGTCCGCCTCTTTGATTTTTTTAACCAGCTTTGCTTCTTCAGACAAAATCGCAAGTAATGGGTTGATTTCGCCATCAATAAGAATCCGCTGCTTTTTCTTTGCCGTATCTAACAGTGATTCATGAAGGTCTGCCAAGGTTTGCAAAATAACCGTCAGCTTATTCATCGATTTTCGCTCCGGACTTCCAGTATGCCAATAATTTTTCAGCTACCTTTTCACCGTCTACCCGGTATGTTCCATTTGCAATTTGGTTCTTTAATTTTTCAATTCTTGCGTCCTTTTCCAGCTGCAGCTGCTTTTGGGCCTCAGTCGAGATTTCTACTTTCTCCGATTGAGCTTTCTTCTCGCCGTCCGCTTTTTTTGGCTGTTCATTATTTTTTTGATAGGCCTGATAAGCCGCACCGATCCGACTAACGGGATTCACTTGATTAATTTTCATACTAGTCCGCTCCTTTAACCATGCTTCTACTACCATGTATCGGCAGTATCAACTCATTTGTTTAGGGGTAAAAAAATCCCCCTTTTATTTCTAGGCAAAAAGTGCTATGATTTTTGGCAAAACGATCCCATGGGGGGGAAAACGATGCCAACGTATTATTATGGCCTTATCGCTATTATAGTTCTATTTTTGCTTTTCATCATTCTGAGGAGAACAAAAGCAAGACATCCAGATGAATCAGTCCTTTCTCCCAATCGCCGCGAGTCCTTTCGCTTAAAATTTAATAACACATTTTGCGACTTCCAGCCTTTACTGTCCGATTCCAGACAAATAGGCTCGATCAGAGACATCAGTTCCGACGGAATCAGAATCGAAGCGAAAACCGACGACTTATGCGAAAAATCTTTGCTGATGTTATATTTCGAATTACAGGATGAAACATTTATTTTCGAAGGAATTGTAAAGTGGAAACGGAACATTGGCCAAAACTGTTACCAATATGGTATTAAATTTATCAATGTTCCGACATATGAGCAGAATCGCCTGCATATGAAACTACGAATTATAAAGAATCGTGAAGCCCAATAAGATAATAAGCCAAACGCTCGCAGTTCAATTGCGAGCGTTTTTTTATTAGCGTATGATTCCGTTTGCGATTCCCATCATTTGGTCGGCATAGCTTAATGCCCTGGCATTGGCCTGATATCCCCTTTGCGTCTTCAGCATATCGGTCATTTCTTGACTGAGGTCGACATTCGAAGATTCAAGGAATCCCTGTTTTATTTCAAACGAAGTATTGGTTAATGCAGCATTGGCCCTATTCAGCAGGAAGACTCCCCCCTCATTCTTTAATAGCTGCGGGTTATCGACCGTTACAACCGCAATTTTCTGTTTGCTCCCTACAATCGTGCCATCGGCCAGCACCCGGAACTCCTCCCCGCTGCCCACTTCAATCGGATTCCCATTTTGATCAAGCAGGATATCGCCTTGAGGGCTGACCAATTGAAGCAGGCCATTCCCCACAGGTGTCTGCTGGAAGGCTCCACTTCTTGTATACATAATTTCTGTTGTATCTCCAACCGTTCTCCGTACCTGAAAGTACCCATCTCCAATTAGCATCAGGTCGAAAGGTTGACCAGTTTCCTTTGGAGCCCCCTGAGATACATCCATGGAAGTGGAAGCCATCCGCGAACCGAAAGTGGTTCGGATACCAGGAGGTGAGACCCGCCCCGTTTCTTTTTGCTGCTCTGCCTGGTTTTGGATGGAAACAGCCAAATTATCGGTGAAAGCTGCCTCTCTCCGTTTATAGCCTGACGTCTCCACATTGGCGATGTTATTAGCAATCGTATCGAGCTTGCCTTGGTATGCTCGAATTCCTGTTGATGCAATCGAAAAAGATGTATTCATCAAAATTATACCCTTCCTATCGAATTTAATTGCTCAAGTGTTTTGTCATAGGCCTGCAGCACCTTTTGATTGGCTTCGTATTGCCGAATGTTCATCATCATTTCGGAGATGGTCTGCGGCAGGTCGACATTGGATTGTTCCAGCATTTTGTGATGCATGGTTACACCCTGAGGAATCGTTTGGGCAATCATCCCCAGGTTCGCTCCTTCTAGTTGAAACAGGCCATTTCCTTCTTTCACTAGCTGGTTAGGATTGTTAACAAGGACCATTCCTAGCGAGCCTACTGTTCTTGCCCGGCCCGCATCATCTGGATGAACAATAATTTCTCCATTCTCCCGAATCAAAACATCGCCCAAAGTCAGCTCTGGATCCATAATTGGGGCACCATTTCTCCCTAAAACCAATTCTCCATTCGAAGTCGTCAGCTGCCCGAGAGCATTGACCGAAAATTGGCCATTACGTGTCAAATGGAATCCGCCATCGCCCGATTGAACAGCGAAGAAAGCGGAAGGCTTAATCAGTTTGTTATCCTGCATGATAGGTGCAAGCTGCTGGTCATTTATCGCCACATCAAAGGGTTGGTTCGTGCTGACAAGACTTCCTTGGTTGAACAAAGGCAATGTTTCTTGATTATAGACCCCTAGTGTTAACGATCCAATCACAGGACGCTGGCCAAATTGATTGTCTTGCTTATCATGGATACGCTCGAGCAGCAGCTCCGGAAACGCCCTTAATGGACTAGCATCCTGTTTGTATCCAGGTGTTTCGGCATTCGCCAGATTGTTGGTTAATGCATCCTGTTTACGCTGCAATGCAATCATTCCCGATGCAGCGGTATCAATCCCTCTTAACATAGACATTGCTCCTCTCCTAATTACAAATATATATTGACTAATAATCCCTTAATCTCGCCAATTTTTTCCAAAAGTTCTACAGATGTCGCTTGTTTTTCCAATACTTGCTCCGACAATTCGAGGAGATGTCGGTCCACTTGTTTAATCATGATTAATCGTTTTTCACGTCCGTTTGGGTGAAACCCCTTGTGCTCCTCTAACCCGATGCCGTGCTGCACAACCTCTTTCAAATAATTCCGGATCGTTTGTTTAAACGCCAGCAAATCCTCGATGGATTGCGAACGGCCCAAACTGTTCCCTTGCTGGTCTATTTCTCTAAGGAGACCTTGAAAACGTTCCTTCGAGTAGCCCAGTTGATTTTCTTGTAGCAGCTGTTGAAAGGACGGAGAGTCTGTTCCTCTCTCTCTAACAGGTAAAAATCGGTCCTGATTTACCCCAAAACTCTGCTGAATTTTCACAGAGAACTCTCCCTTCCAAATTTCCTATTTTTGAAAAATCATTAAATGCTGATTGTCGAATTAGGACGAATCTACTACAATGTATTATAAAATCATTCTATCAACTTTTAAAGGAGAAAAATATGTCTAGTTTATTTGGAATTCTGATTGCAGTTGTCGTAATCGGTGTCGGAATGGTCTTAAAAGGAACCCCATTGTCTGCATTAAACAATGCCGCTGCTTTCTTAATTATTTTTGGAGGCACGGTAGCAACCATCATGATCGCGTTCCCATTTAGCGAATTCAAGAAGATTCCTAAACTACTAAAAATTGCCCTTTTACAAACAAAAGCTCCTACTAAAGTTGAGCAAATTGCTATTTTAGTAAGATGTGCAGAAATTGCAAAAAAAGAAGGACTTCTGGCGCTAGAAGATATTGCGCTTGAAGCGAAGGACCCATTTTTCAAAAAAGGGCTGGAATTGATTATTGACGGAAATGATGGAGAGTTCATCGAGGAAGTGTTATTGGATGAGGTAGATGCCATGGGTCAGCGCCATAAAGTGGGGGCACACATCTTCACTCAAGCTGGGACCTACGCCCCAACCCTTGGAGTACTAGGGGCAGTAATCGGACTAGTATCGGCTCTTGTCAATTTAAATGACATCGAAAAAATCGGCCATTCCATCTCTGCTGCCTTTATCGCAACATTACTTGGAATTTTCTCTGGATATGTGCTATGGCACCCGATTGCCAATAAATTAAAACGCCTATCCAAGCGGGAACAGGAATTAAAGCTGCTTACCATCGAAGGACTCCTTGCGGTTTACAAAGGGGTCATCCCTAAAATGCTGGAAACGAAGCTTATGGTTTATTTACCTCCAAAAGAACGTGTGAAATATGAAATGACGTCCAAGGAGCGAGCAAATGAGAAAGTTGCGTAATAAATTCCACGAGGAGCATGAAGAGGAAATTCCCGAGGCTTGGCTGCTTCCATATGCCGATATCCTAACGCTATTACTGGCGTTGTTTATTGTTTTATACGCTGCGGGGATTATCGATCAGAGTAAGTATAATGCGATTATGGATTCTTTCAAAGTCGAGTTGACAGGTAAACCAATCAAGGAGGATGCCGGTCCTTCGCCAACAAAGCCGAATAAACCATCTGATCAGGCTGCCCATGCCGCTGAAGGAAACAGCAAGGAAGAGGAAGCCAAGCAGCTTGACCAGTTGAAGCAACAATTAGAAAACTACATTGCAGATAATCATTTGCAAGATGTCATAACACTAAGTGACACGGAACGCGGAGTGGAAGTCACCTTAAAAGATGTCATCCTCTTTGATCAGGGAAAAGCCAATCTTAAGGAGATCTCTTTCCAAACATTGAATATGTTGGTAGGATTAATCAAAACCGTTCCAAATGCCATCAGCATTGAAGGGCATACGGACAATGTTCCAATCAGCAATGCCGAATATAAGTCCAATTGGGAGCTTTCCTCGGCAAGATCGGTTAGTGTCCTTCACTATTTTTCGACCAACGGTATCTCGCAAGACCGCATGCAGTTTACTGGTTATGGGGAATTTAAGCCACTTTTCCCAAATGATTCGGACCAAAGCCGTCAATCAAACCGAAGAGTCAATATTGTCATTTTACGTGCTGCACAATAAAGGCCTGATCGAAAAGATCAGGCCTTTTGTTTAGACAAATACTTTGAAATAACTTTTAAGAAGGAGTTTATGTCAATGGGCTTGCTTATCTGTCAATGATGCAATAATACAAATTTCCCACTATTTTTACATTTTTTTCAATTATTCTAAAGGAAATTTCGCCAAATTTCAGTCAATTTGAACAATAAGGCTACTTGTTAAACCCTTTTAACCGCATTTCGAACTCCATTATCGCCATTTAAATCCATTTATAACAAAACTAGTAATTCTTTTGCTAAAATATGAAAATAAAACTATGACAATAGCACTAAACATCAAATTTGGGAGCTGTTAATATGAACAATCTACTCATTTTGATTGAAATTCACCGTCATAAAATGTTGGAATTAGCAAATAGGTATGGCTTCTCATCGGAACAAGCCGTTGAATGCAGCCAAAAGTTAGATACATTATTAAACCTATTAATGCATGAAGAAGAAAAAGGTAAGCAGACAAATAAGGTTGGTTGATATTATTTTAAAAACATAAAATGCGAGGACAAGGAAAGCGTCTTAATATTTATTAGCATTTAGATCTTTTTACCGTTCTGGGGAAAGTGAATTCCATCCCACTACCATACCTATTCATCGCCTTTTTTCGACATATCAAACAGGATTTTCGACATGTTACAAAATTACTATTTTTAGAATAATTACTATTTATTATCATGTAAATATAATACAGTTCACTATTTGTTATTAGTAGAAGGAGTTAGTTATATGCAATTCCTGTTTTATTCCTATCAAACTGCATTAATTATTTTATCAATATTCATTTCCACTTTTTGTATCATATTTTTTGTCAAAAGTGTGAAGGCAGAACAGAAGGCTAATAGCAAGAATATAGAATATCGTTCTCTATTCGAAAAAAACCAGGACGGAATCTTTATTCTAGATAAATTTGGGTCGATTTTAGAGATTAATCATGCAGCAGAACAACAGACTGGGTATGTATCGGAAGAACTGAACGAAAGACGCATTGATGATTACATTCATCCGGACGACCTTTTGGCAACGAGGACGTATTTCAAGGAGTCTTTAACAGGAATTCCCCATCAATTTCATGTTCGGATTTTTTGTAAAGATAAAAGCGAAATCATATTAAGGGTAAAGAATGTTCCGTATAAAATGGATGGGAAAGCCTATGGTGTTTACGTCATTATTAGGGATATAACGGAACAAAGAACAATTGAAGCGCAGCTGCGGGAACGAGATGAAAAGTATCGTATTATTACCGAAAATATGAAGGATTTAGTTAGTATTATTACGCCTTCAAGTGAAATCCAGTTTGCCTCCCCTTCCCACGAAAATGTATTGGGTTACAAATTAACTGATCTTACAGGAAGCCAGGCCTTTTCTCTAGTACACCCGGATGATCGGGAAAAGCTTCTTGCCGATTTCAAAAAAGTCTCCGAAACAAAAGAAACAATTCAGGCTATTTATCGGCTTCGACATCAGAATGGACATTTTATTGCCCTAGAATCTAAGGCTACTCCGATTTTTGATCATAATCAAAAAATCAAGAGCATTTTGGTGGCTTCAACAGATATTTCGGAACGTGTTGAAAAAGAAGAGGCCTTGGCATTGAATGAGGAAAAGATAAGGCAATTGGCATTTTATGATTCGTTAACGGGGATTGCCAATCGCCGGTTATTCCAAGACCGGTTACAGCTGGCGATAAAAAAAGCAGAGCATAATAAATCAAATCTCGCTTTATTTTATTTAGATTGTGACCGATTCAAGTGGGTAAATGATAAGTACGGTCACGAAGCAGGCGACCTCTTGTTAAAGGAATTTGTGGAAAGAGTGGCAGGCTGTATTCGTAAATCGGATACTTTTGCCCGTTTAGGCGGAGATGAATTTGCGATTATTGCAGATGGATTCAACTCCATAGAGGAAGTCGCCCGTTTAGCTAAACGAATTATCCAAATGATGAGAAAACCATGGAACATAGCCGACCTTGAACTGATGATTACCGCATCTATTGGAATCGCCATTTTCCCTGAAGATGGAACAGATATGGACAGCCTTTTAGCCCATGCAGCCAAAGCATTATATGAGTCAAAAGAAAGCGGGAGGGATACCTATAACCTTTATACAAAGGAAATATCAACAAAGATAGACCGAAATATTTTGTTGGAAGACGGCTTAAAACAAGCCATTTCCCTTGGTCACTTTCACTTAGTGTATCAGCCTCAAATGGATATTCAAAAGAATCAGTTAGCGGGGCTTGAAGTGTTGCTGCGGTACACCCACCCGAAGATTGGGTCAGTATCTCCTATAGAGTTTATCCCCATCTGTGAGAAAATTGGTATCATCGATGATGTGACAGAATGGGTAATGAAAAAAGCATTCCATCAGCAAAAAGAATGGAAAGCAGCCGGCTTTGGAGAAATACCGATTTCTATTAACATCTCTCCTACGACTCTGGAAAACCCGTCATTTCTCCAAACTGTTCAATATAACTTGAATCAGTTCGGAACCAATCCGGCAGCGATTGAATTTGAATTAACTGAAGATGCATTTATGCATAATATGGAATATGTCGGTAACATCCTTAGTAGTCTAAATCTTATGGGAATAAAAATATCACTAGATGACTTTGGAGCAGGGTACTCTTCTTTAAAGTATCTAAAGGACTTGCCAATTGATAAAGTGAAGATTGACCGTTCGTTTATCCTAGGAATTCCTGATCAAGAAAAAGAGAAGGCGATTATCGAAAGTGTCCTTGATTTAACCGAAAGATTAAAAGGTGAGGTTATTTGTGAGGGTGTAGAAACAGAAGAACAACTTTCCTTTCTTCTTGTGAAAGGCTGCAGATTAGTACAGGGCTTTTATTTCAGCAAACCTCTGCCGAAAGATGAATTAGAGAAACAGATCTTACAACAGCAGGTTTTTTCTCTTAATCGAGCCGTTGGTGAATAAAAACTACTCGTTCCCAGGACATTGAATGGTTTTATCCAAGTTTCTACTATTATATATTAGTATTCATATTATTAACGTTTGATGGAAAAAAGTTAAAGATCCTTGTGGAACTTTAACTTTTTTATATTTCCATACACCGATATACTTCATTTATTTTTAATTTGGAAATAAAGGCTTTTTCATCAGAGTTTTCAAAATAAGCTGCATACGTTTCTCCAAGGGATTCAATCTTCACTATTTTCCTTAAGTTCACTAAATAAGAACGATGGGTTTTAAAGAAGTGCCCTGGGAGTCTTTCTTCAATTTCCTGAAGGGATTCTAATGTTTCATATTGCATATTTTCAGTATGGATGATAGTCTTTCTTCCGACTTTTTCAATATAGAGGATATCCTTTATTAAAATATAAAAGAAGGCATTACTCGATTTGATTGCAAGCTTATTTTTGGAAACTGTTCCTTTACTCTCTAACAATTGGATCGATTGTTTGGCTTTTTCCAACGCGACAAACAGCCGAACCTTTTCAATCGGTTTTACAATATAATCCGCAGCCGAAATACTAAATGCCTCGACTGCATATTCATCAGAACCGGTTGTAAAAATAACCTGAAGGGCGGGATTTATTTCTTTACATAACTTGGCGGCCTCCACTCCATTAATTCCAGGCATATGTATATCTACCAAAATGATGTGGGGATTTTCCTCTTTAACCAACTGAATGAGTTCTGGCCCGTTAGTGACATTCCCAACTACCTTATATTCCGATAATAGTTCAACAAAATAACAAAGAAGGGTCTTAGAAGCCTGATCATCATCTGCAATTATTACTCTAATTTCTTCCATATAAATTCTTTCTCCTTATTACTTTCAAGTCAATAAAATAAATTTTAGTTTTTATTCTCAATAGATTTTTTTATAAACTTTATTTTAATCACTTCATTGTTTATCCATGCTAGTCTTATTTTCCCTTTTTCAGCCCTATAAGGTTTTTATTATTTTATACGGAGAAAGAAGCTACTTCGTGTTTAAGCAGCCCTTCCCTTTATTTTACATACTTTAAAATCAATTGTAGAAATGAAGGCATTTCAATCGGCTTTGTTACATATTCGTCAAAACCATTCTCTAAAGCACGGTTAATATCATCCTTCAACGCATTTGCACTTATGGCAATGACTGGGATATTTTTCGTGGAATCGTTCGATTTTAATCTTTCCAGCACTTCAAATCCATGGATATCTGGCAAATGGAGGTCCAATAGGATTAAATCAACTTTTCGCTCTTTCGCCATTTGAAGACCCTCAACACCCGTCCTTGCTGAAATTAAGGTCACTCCCTGTAGGCTTCTCATCATTTCAGATACTAATTGTAAATTTGATAAATGATCTTCAACATATAAAATCGTAATCCTTTTATTTGAAAGAAGCGAATCAACTTGCTGCTCAATAGATGGTTGAAGTTTTGGATGATATAAGCGGACCATAGGAAGGCTAATCCAGAAGTCGCTTCCCTCTCCTACCCGGCTCTTTACGCCTGCTTCACCGCCCATTAACTGAATTAGTCGTTTAACAAGAGGAAGCCCGATTCCCGTTCCATCAACATGTTTATGTTCCAGTCTATAAAAAGGTTCAAAGACCTTTTTCTGGGCCTCTGGCGGGATTCCAATTCCAGTATCCGAGACATGAATGTATAGAAACTCTTTGCGGTCTTCAAACCAAATGGAAATACTGCCATTTTCCTTGTTATACTTAATGGCATTCTCTAATAGGTTCAAGATAATCTGCTTTAGCCTAGTTGGGTCGACGTTTACATATAGGTCCCCATATTCTGACCGCTTTATTGTTATCTGTATTCCTATATCGGAAGCTGCAGGTATCATTAAATTCACACATTCCTCAATAATAGATCCTATTTTTATCGTATCAATAGATATTTTCAGTCTTCCTGCTTCAATTCTTGAAAGATCTAAGATTTCATTAATAAGATTCAACAAATGCTGTCCACCCTTTAAAATCTCCTGGACGAACATTCTTTGTTGATCACTAAGCGGTTCCTTTATTTCAAGCAGCTGAGAAAAGCCAAGAATAGCGTTGAGCGGGGTCCTCAATTCATGGCTCATGTTGGATAAGAATTCCGATTTTGCCAAATTTGCCTTCTCCGCATCTTCTTTTGCTTGAATAATCCTTCTTTCCATCACTTTTCTTTCCGTTATATCTTCAAACGTCCATAAGTGCCCTTTCAGTTCGCTATCCATGTAAAAGGGAAAATAGCTTCTTTGATACAATCTATTATTGGCCAATTTAATTTCATCGACGACAGGCTGATTTTCCTTTAAGATTTTGTTAATTCTTTTTCTTTCCTCTTCACCGTTATGATAAAAGTAAGAATAGTATTCTAAAACAGACCGACCGATTATGTTCCTAATAGGTTCTTCCAAATCAAATAATTCGTAGCACGGCAGATTTAGCGCGACAATATTACGATTCGTATCAGTCACAATCAATCCCATTGGCATGCTATCAATAATCGTTCTTTTCAAAGCGTTAGATTCTCTTAATTTGATTTCTGTTTCTTTTTGCTCGGTAATATTCGACATTGTCACAAGCACTTGAGGGACATCTCTTAAATCCAGCGGTTCAAGCAGCGTGGTATTGATGGCTGACCAGGTTGTCTTTTCCTTGCCCTTAATACCGACTACTTGGCCAATGAAGGGTCTCCCCGTTTTTAATGTCATCGTAAGTGGGTAGTCTTCGGGTGCTAAAGGATTCCCCTCTTGATCGATAAAGGGAATATCGTTGTTATAAATCGTGATTTCATCAAATTCCTTGCAATTTACTCCAAACATTTTATAGATATTTTCGTTAAGTGCCACCTTCTGATGGTCGGCCCCATAGAGAAAAATTCCTTCAGACATGACGTTTAAGATTTTCTCATATCGTTTCTTACTGCTTTCAAGAATTTGTTCTGCACGTTTTCGCTCGGTAATATCAATCCCTGAACCAATGACCTCTACGACTTTTCCCTCATGAAAAACCGGGCTTAAGGTGACATAATAGTCCGTTCCATTTAGATTCTCTTCATAATTGGTAATCTCACCGTTCCAAGCTTTTACATAAGCTTGAAGTTTTCGATCCGCCGTTTTTTTTGGAAGATAGGCATGCAAAGGTTTCCCTACCACTACGGCAGGAGAAAGCCCCAATTTATCCAGCAGCTCCCCTTCACACAATGTATGAATGAACTGGTCGCCAAGCTTTCTATATTTAAATGTCATTCCCTGCTGCCTTTGGATTGTATTAATTAAATCCTCTTGTGTCTTTTTTATTTGTTCCTTGTACTTAACTATTTCAGTATTGTCTCTGGCGACGAAAAAGGCCCCTGTCATTTTGTCATCAATAATGATTGGAACTAAAGTAATAAACATCGGTATCCATTTGCTATCGCCATCTTGAATTCGAGCATCGAAATGCTTGTACTCCTCAGTCAATAAATGAACAAACTTGTATTCAGCTTTTGGCCGGTCCTCATCGTTAAAGAATGCAAACAATGATTTTGAAAGAATTTGCTCCCGACTATACTTTAGCAGTTCGATTCCTTTTGGGTTCACACTAATTACCATTCCATCGCTATCCACGGTTAACACGACATTGGGATTATATTCAACCAGAGATTGATAATGAATTTCCGATATTTTATGCAAGCGTTCCGCTCGATTTTTATCAACAAATGTAAGAGAAATGATGGTTAAGAGGATAATAATCGTCGACAGCCCCAACGCCAATGCCAATAAATCTGTTGAAATATACAAAGAATGATTACTAAAATATGTGATATCATCAACCTCATGGGATTGCGGCATTCCATTTAACCTAACAGCATCCATAGCTAAATAGTGGACACTGGATATTCCTATTCCTGTGATGACCGACCCTAGTATCTTCTTCTTTATTGTTTTGTTGTCTCTTTTAAAACTAAGGGAAAAAAGGATAAATCCTCCTGAAACTAAAAAAGCAAGAATAATAGCAAGGCTCGAAAGAAAGAAATCATGATGGACAAAAGCGTCCATTTCCATCGACTCCATCCCCACTTCATGCATCGCCAACATACAAAGCCCCAATATAAAAGTTCCCAAGACAAGATAAAGGGAACGAACTTTTGATTGCCAAATGATAAAAAAGACAGAAGACGAGCCTATTAGTGCCAGGAAAAAAGATAAAGCTGTTAGCTCTAAATTAAATGCAACAGGTGTGTGCGTATTGTAAGCAAGCATGCCAACAAAATGCATCGTCCAGATTCCAAAAGCTAACATTATGGCACCTGCAAAAAATCCAAATATCCCTACTTTCTCTTTTGAAGCAGCTTTCCGGTAAATAATCAGAAATGTGGCAAATGAAGCAAAGATTATAACAATAATCGATAAAAGGACTAGCTTAAAATTATAGGATCCAATATATTGCATTTAATTACACAACCTTTACAAATAGCGCCCTTATCATATAAAATGGCCAATCCAAAGACAAATGATGATTTATTTATTTACTTAATATGATTTTGCCCATTTTAATCAAGTAAAACCGCATATCTAAAAGGATTTTGCCCATTTCGAATACTTGGTAATCCATCTTGGAAATTTTATGCTATTATTTTTATCATGTTGAATGATTAAGGAGATACCATGACTTATTTAATATTGATGATTGAAAATAAAAGGCGCGAATTACAGGAATTAACCGATAAGTATGGAAAGGCATCCAAGATACCCATTGAATGCTCTCAAGAATTAGATACGTTGTTAAATTTATTGTTTAGTATTGTAGAAAAAGAGGACTAACACGAAGGAGTCCCCTTTGTTAGTCCTTTGGTATTTAAATGGAGGCTCTTTCTCTAACTTCATTTATTTCTGTTTTATAGTTTATATCCATCTATAGATGGCTGGGAGCGATTAGGACTTGTCAAAAAAATTCGAAGTTTCTACAAAAAATTTCTTTGGAACAATTCCTTCTAAGTCTTGCATTAACCAAAGCAGGTTCTTTTCTTTAAGATAAGTACGCATCTGATCTTCTGCTTCACGCATGATCACATTTACTTTGCACGGTATTTTTGCTAAGCATTGTGGATATCCAGTTTCCTGATATAGAAAACAATTTTTACGAATATTTTTGCATTGGAATATAGGTTTCGAACCCTCTATTGCCTCCACTACATCCCAAAAAGAAATATCTTCAGGTCTTCTTGTTAATTGATAGCCCCCTTTAGCACCAGGTATGGAGCTAACAATTCCTGATTTTGTTAATTTAGTAAATACTTTTGACAAATAGGTTTCGGAAACACCTTGAAATTTAGAAAGTTCTTTAATTCCGATATTAGATTCTTTCGGGGGATTAATTAGGTAAAGCAAACAATGAAGAGCATATTCAACCCCTATACTATATTGCATATGAACCTCCTAAAAAACAAAAAAAGATAACTATTATCTACAATATAGGTATTGTAGAATTTTGTCAAATAAGGTAAATTAATTGGGAGATTAGTCCCGAAAATATTAAATATTTACATATTCATATATTACAAAAGACAGATATGAAATATAGGATGGTGAAAAGGCTTGGTACTTACGGAACAATCATTAGGAGTAGAAAAAGAACTAATAAAAGCACTTGATCGGAATGAGTTTCGGCTTTATTACCAACCAAAAATCAATTTGGAAACTGGGAAAATTGAAGGGATGGAGGCATTGATTCGATGGGAACACCAAGAAAAGGGATTAATCCCTCCAATTGATTTTATTCCTGTTGCTGAACAAACAGGACTTATTATACCAATGGGTGAATGGGTTTTACGAGCTGCTTGTTTGCAAAATAGAAAATGGATGAACAGTGGTTTATCACCCATCGTAATGTCGGTCAACCTTTCAGTACGTCAGCTCTATCAGCCAAATTTGGCCGATATTGTTCGGCAAATTTTAATAGACACCGCACTTCCTCCTGAATATCTCGAACTTGAGATTACAGAGAGCATGATGATGGATAAAGACCGAGCACTAAATGCCATTAAGAAATTAAAACGATTAGGCGTACAAATTAGCTTAGGTGATTTTGGAACGGGGTATAGTTCCCTTCATTATTTGCACTAATTCCAAATCGACAAAATCAAAATTGACCAATCTTTTATCCGAGATTGCACATCGGACTTAAACAATGCAACCATTGTAAAAATGATTATCGCAATGGCTCACCACTTAAAAATAAAAGCCGTGGCGGAAGGTATTGAATCAAAAGAGGTATTGATTTTTCTTCAGAAGCATTCTTGCGATCATGGTCAGGGATACTTGTTTAGTAAGCCATTACCACCAGAAGAATTAGCTCAATATTTTCACCAGATAGAGCAAATAGTCCCACAAGAAGGAATCTCTCAAGAACTCTATAATCAGAATCTCTTGGAAGAAGCATTGGAAAGTACCCGTCAAGAATTACGGGATGTCCTGAGGCAACAACAAGGAATGACTTTTAAGGTGATAAAGGAAACTGGCAGATATATACACACTTTATGTGATGGTAAATTAATGTATCGAATGGGCCTTACTCCAGGTCATGTGATTGGGAAGGAGTTAAAAGATTTTTTACCTGTTAATATTGCGGAGGAAAAAGCCGAATATTTCCGAAGAGCTTGGGACGGTGAAGAAGACATAACGTACACTGGGAGACTCAATGGCGTTCATTATGTTTCCTCGTTATCTCCTATCCGAAAAGATGGAGAAATTGTCGGAGTTATTGGTTCGTGTATTGATATCACAGAACAAAAGCGAATCGAAGATGCTTTAAGGTTAAAAAACTTAAAATTTCAACTTATTTCTGATAATATGCTTGATTTAGTTGTCATGTTAGATAAAAACGGAACGGTTCTTTATGCATCCCCTTCTCATGAAAAAGTATTAGGGCTATCAGTTAAAGATTACGAAGGTACATCTAATTTTGAGTTAGTACATATCGACGATATTCCTGCCATTCAAAAGGAATATACTAATATGATTAAATTCAAAATATCGTGTCAAATTGAGTTTAGACATAAACATAGCCAAGGAGGATGGGTTGATATTGAGGCAAATATATCCCCAGTCTATGATGAATATGACGAAATAGAGTATTTCATCGCAGTTGGCCGGGATATTTCTGAGCGGAAAAGAACAGAAGAACTAATAAGAAAATCAGAGAAACTTTCGATTATTGGGCAGCTGGCTTCTAGTATTGCCCATGAAATTAGAAATCCATTAACTTCTATAAAGGGGTTTGTGCAATTACTAAAAAAAGAAGTAAACAATTCCCTCTATATTAATACTACTTTAAATGAAATCCACAACATAGAAGAAATCATACGAGAATTTTTGGAGTTTGCTAAACCTCATACTACCCGGATTGAAAAAATGGATGTTACGTTACTTTTGCATAAATTACTGAAACTGCTCCGCTCACAAACGATAATGAACAAAGTTGAAATTATTCATAAATTTGAGTCGGATTTGCCGAATGTGTTTTGTGACGCCAATCATATGAAACAAGTATTTACTCATATATTACAAAACGCAGTGGAAGCTATGCCAAATGGGGGAATCATCGAAGTTCATGCACTAAGATGTGGTTCTGACTCTATTAAAATCAGTTTTATGGACAAGGGAAATGGGATTTCTAAGGAAAGAATAAATAAGATAGGAGAACCTTTTTACAGTACAAAAGAAAAGGGTACAGGTTTAGGGTTAATGATTAGTCATAAAATTGTCCAAGAGCATGGAGGGACAATTGAAATTAAAAGTGAAGTAAACAAAGGAACTACTGTCGATGTGATATTACCTATTGAGTATTCCTTTATTGCAAAAAATTAAACTTCAAAATAATCATCTCCTACATTACACCTTCACGTTCAGCATGAATATTATTGGGAGAGTATCCGATTTGGTTAGACAAACCGTTTTTTGTAGGAGGAAATATTACTAGATATGCTAGCTTCTAATGAATTTTACCATTCTATTATTGAGCATAATCCCGATGCCGTTTTTATTTTATCAAATATAGGGAAAATAACGAAAGTAAACCAAATGGGAACAACGACGTTTGGATACTCTCAAAATGAAATGAAAGATATGTTTTTCCAAGACCTTATAATCCCGAACCAGGAGGAAGAGTACCGTTACCACTTATCCCAAGTATTAAATGGAGTTCCTTATGAAAGTGAATTTGATGCCTTTCGCAAAAATAAGGAGATTTGTCATATTCAGGTGAAGAGTATCCCTTTAACTACCCAAAGTGGGTTAGTAGGTATTTTTTGCGTAGTGAAAGATTTATCGGAACTACAAAAAACAAAACGGCTTGAGGCAAGGTTTAAAGCTGTTTTTAATTCCTCGGCTGATGCCATTGATATTTTACGGGACTCTCAAAACAACATCAGTGCATTATCGGGTATTGCCAGAGATGTGACAGAACGAAAGCAATTGGAAGAATCTTTAAAAGAGAGTGAAGAGCGGTATCACAAGTTTTTAGAGTATATTCCAAAAGGGGTTGTGATTCATGAAAATGGAAAAATTCATTACGCGAATCCCTCGGCACTTAAAATATTGAAAGAACCAAACTTAATTGATAAGTCGATTTTTTCATATATACATTCTGACTTTCGTGAATTATATAAAGATAGGCTTTCTAAAATAGGAAATGGAACAGAACTTCCTTTTACTGAAATCAAGATGTTGCAAAAGGATGGGAAAGTTATTTGTGTAGAGATAGGGGGAGTATCCATCGAAAATGATGGAATTCCAGTCATTTTGACACTTTTTAGCGATGTTACTGAAAAAATGAAAATTGAAAGAGATTTGAAGGAAAGTGAAGAACGGTACCGTCTTTTAGCAGACAACTCTCTTGACTTAATTCAACTGGTGAATCTCGACGGAATTGTAACATATGCATCTCCTTCTCATCATACGGTCCTTGGGTATGATCCAGATGAATATGTAGGGAAAAAGGTATTTTATCAACCTGACGGTGGGAGAGATGAACGATTCAAAGCTTCCTTTCTAAAAATGTACTATACCCAAAAAACATTTACTTGTGAAATTGTCCGTAAACATAAAGAAGGGTACGAGGTCTGGGTGGAATTAAAGGCTACTCCCATGTTTGATAAGGCAGGGGATTTTCATTACATGATGATGGTTGGCCGTGACATAACTGAACGCAAGAAACTTGAAGAGCACTTAGAATATTTGGGCTTTCATGATGCACTTACAGGAATTCCAAATCGAAGACTGTTTCAAGAAAAAGTAGAACAAAGATTAAAAGAAGCGAAGCGATATCAGCGGAAATTTGCTGTTATGTATATGGATATGGATAAATTTAAACATATCAATGATACTTTGGGTCATGAGATTGGAGATGAACTTCTCAAAAAATTTTCAAACAAGGTAAAAAGGCAGCTTCGAGGAAATGATACATTAGCTCGTCAAGGAGGAGATGAATTCACCATCCTTCTTTCTGAAATACAAGAAGAAACAGATGCTTATAGAGTAGCCGAACGGATTCTTCGTTCTTTACAAGAATCGTGGCAGATTGATGAACATATTTTTCAAACGACATCCAGCATTGGAATTGCTTTTTATCCTAAAGACGGGATAACATTCCATGAATTAATGAAGCATGCAGATACCGCCTTATACCAAGCAAAGGAAGATGGAAGAAATAATTATAAGGCTTATAAAAGCGAGAAATAATAAATAAACACTATCCCGAAGGAAATCTAGCATAATTTTTGGGTGTTGAGGCGAAATGGGGTTATATAAGGAAGTGGGACGAAAAAAATTTGTTTGGTTTATCATTATCTTGTTTACAATTTTACCTATCATAATAGTGCTTAATTTAAAGGAAGAAATGCAACGACTTTCTTCATTTTTTTGGTCACTTTATTTAATTCCAAATATCTTGATAATGATTTTATACCCAAAGTGGAAAGTAATTATTGGAACAGCTCTCTTTTACAGCATTTTAAAATATTTTACCTTTTTCTTCGAGGAAGAGTCCTTTAGTAAAATTGAAACGGCAGCACTTATTTTGGAGTCGTTTGTTAATGGGGCCATCCTTTTTACTGTCAGTTATTTTGCATTAAGACACAGAAAATTATTGAAGCATATGCAGAAACTTATCATCGTTGATTCGTTGACTGGATTATATAATCGAAGATATTTTGATTTATATTTGGAGAAAACAATTCCGTTTTGTCAAAGAACAAATAGCCCATTGACTCTTATTATGGTAGACATAGACCATTTTAAAAAGGTTAATGACAATTATGGTCATTTATGTGGAGATGTAGCCCTTAAACATATTTCAGAAATTATTAAAAGAAATGTAAGAAGTTCAGATGCATATGTTCGTTTTGGCGGTGAAGAGTTTGCCATTATTCTCCCTAATACCCATTTAGATGAAGGGAAAATATTAGCAGAACAGATCAGGAAAGCAGTAGAAGAATCCAACTTTATTTATCATAATGAACATATTTATATTTCTATTAGCTTGGGAGTTTCTTTGTACGAAGGTGAGAAGGTAGAAGGATTTATTGAAAAGTCTGATAAGGCATTATATAGTGCCAAGGAACATGGCAGAAACCAAGTGGTTGTTTTTGATCACAAAGACTCTTTGGGAAGGAAAGTAATATAGAACTTTCCATATTAACAGTTTTATTAAGGACAAACGGAGGTTGCATCTTTCGTTTGTTTTTTTACAACGTTAAAAGGCGAACAGTGTTTTAAGTGTTCGCCAAGATATCCATTATTTATTCCATTACAGGGACAAGATTAACTGTATTCTTTCCAGCTAGTTTTGCTTTATACATAGCTAAATCCGCTATTTTAAGAATTGAAGCGGGGGTTTCTTCGGGATGGCACATAGCAACACCGATGCTCGCGGAAATTTTACAATCATAGATGCTTATCTGCAGGAGGTTTAATATCCGATTTGCTTGGGCTTTTGCTTGATGTAAGTTAGCACCCTTAAGCAATACCGTGAACTCATCACCTCCGAGACGGCCCACAAAAGTATCCTTGTCTTCAATTTCTAATAGTTTTTGAGAAACCTCTATTAAAAGTTTATCCCCAGTATCGTGGCCATACTGGTCGTTCACCCTTTTAAAGCCGTCCAAATCAATAAACATTAGATAGAGTTGGTCCTTTCTCTTTATGGCCTTTTCTAATTCCCTTATAAAGTAATGTCTATTGGGAAGACCTGTTAAAGAATCATATAACGCCATTCGGATTAGTTGTTCATTTAACTCCTGTATTTTCATCCGCTTGTTTTGGAGTTTCTCCGCTAATGTCCCAACTCCGACCGAGCACGAAAGTGTGATTAAAGAAATACCGATATGCATCGCAGCACTTTCGTCCATCATATTTTCACTGTGAAATTTTTTCTCATAAAAGAACCAGCTTAGATGATAGGTATTTACTATTATTCCAGTAAAAACCCCACCATGTAACCCTAAATAATATGAAAAAATAAAACATGGGAATAATAATGCGAACCAAGCCATCTCATCTATAAAAAAAGTATCTAGGTCATCTAAAAAATTTGGTATGATTGTAAAAAAAACACATAATGAAATAAGAGGTAATGGAATTTTTCTAATATTCATCGATAAATTTTTCAAGTGTTAATCCTCCGCCATACATTTGGGACCATTGTATAAAAAGCTTAAACGTATAACAATATTGGAGTAGTGAAATGTCGAATAATAGGTTTAAAAAGCCGAAAAAGTATTGCTTAAAATTTAGCTCATATTCTATATATCTTATAAACACAAGCATCGTTATTAATAATATCCCCTCTGGCTAAGGTCATATCAAGAAGATATTCCCACTGTTCAGTTATCACTTCCAGAATTTTACGCCTAAAATCTTGTAGAAAGCCTAATGGCATAATAATATGTATATATTTAACAGTTTCAAAATTATTTATAAAAGGTGCAAATTTTGATGCAATAAGCTTTTGGGCTACACCCGAAGAAATAATTCGAAGAAAAAATTAAGAAGAACATACTTTATATTCCAATAAAGTAGGGGCCTCTAAAAATCAGTTACCTAGTTTTTAGAGTGTCCCTTTTTATTGCTTATATCCATTTTTGTTCAATATTCTTGCTATTACTGTTTTTTTAAAGCACAATTATTTACTTCATCCTACAGAATTAGATTGTCGATTTTTTCATCAAGATATTTCTTGACAAGGAAATCCAATTTTATTGACTGTAAATATAATCGGAACTGGCAGGCCCCTTTTGGTGATATATTTCTCTTATATTAGTTCTAAGATGTTTAATTTCTATTAAGAGTTTCATATTTTCAAAATGAACCGATTCGTTTGCTTTCATCATACACCTCATTATAAAAAAATTTTTTAATGATCTTGGAAGGTATGATGTTTAACCCCGTTGCTCTTTTTTAATCCCTTCTTATACGCTGTTTCCAAAACCTTACTGATAGTAACATAGTTCTTTTTCTCTGTGAACACAGTAATCAAGAGAAAGAAAATTCAAAAAAACAATTAATAATACCGATATAATTATTGAGATTCATATAATTCTAAAGAACTAGTTGAAAATAAACTGGGATTCGGCTTAGGATTATCCATTTAGTCAAAGACACGTTATATTTTAAAAACATTGAACTTAAAAGTAAAAATATTTAAAAATTATCCTGCTGAAGGAGTGAACTTGAAATCAACAGCGGTGAGCACTTCTGAACGACTTGAAATAAACCTGTTTATCTAAACAATCGTTATAATTAAGAAGCCAGAAATGCACGGGGACGGTTCTTGTTGCCTCACAATTGTGAGGCAACAGAACCGTCCCCATGCTTTTTTTCAAGAAAAATACATCCGAACGCCAATAAATATTAATAGTACAGACAGCATTTGAATGATTACCTTGCCTGGAATTTTTTGAGAAAGCAGCACCCCGATTTGTGAGCCCACGATGACACCGATGCCACCAAAGATTACAGACGTCCAATCGACATGACCGTAGAATAGCTGCGCAATCACACCAATCGTTGAATATAGACAGAGTGAAAAAATGGATGTCGCAGCGGCATTGTGTGCAGGTACTTTAAATACATAGATTAAGATGGGAACAAGAAGCCAGCCCCCGCCGATTCCGAGATAACTGGATAAAATGCCGATGACTAACCCGAGCGAGATCAGCCATTTTTCGAACGAACGGCCATCTTCTTTATCTACCGTATGAAGGGTATCCCCATTTCCGCTAGAATCACCTGCCGCTATGTATGCATCCCCTTCAGAAGGCTGATGTCTTTTTAATTTTTCCGGAAGATTTTTGGTAAATAAAAAGATACCCAATCCAACCAACAAGGTAGCAAATATCACATAGAAATAACTAGATGAATAAAGTTGGAGCAGCCAGACCCCAAGAAAGGAACCAGGCAAGGCACCAATAGCGAGCGTAAGCCCCGTTCGATATTGAATCTTCTCTTGCTTGGCGTAACCAACCACACCAGACAAAGAATTAATTAATACGATTATAAGTCCTGAACCCGCAGCGATCGCAGGTTCCATTTTAAATAACAGCAACAGTGCCGGCACGAAAATAAATCCGCCCCCGGCACCGACAATCGTTCCATAACCTCCAGCCAGGATCCCAATCAGTAAAAGCAAGAAGCCAGTTGTTAGATCCATTTTCATTCCCCCAATTAGGAAAGTTACACCATTTGAACATACTTTTCACAGCATTTTTTGAATTTCTTCCCGCTGCCGCACAGGCAGAAGTCATTTCGCTCGGGCTTTGGACGGCCGGCTTTAAGATGATTTCGAAGCCACTGTAATTTGATATTCTCAGCCAATCTTTCCATTCGTTCATGCCCATGCTTATAGACTTTCATATAGCTTTCACAGAAATAATCTGGATTCACCGTCTCATCGGCTTGGTTCCAGGCACGATTTCTTGGACAGCCGCCATGGCATAGCTTTAGGAACTCACAGCTTTTGCACTTCTCCGGCAAAGTAGGCTTCAAGCCAAGAAAATCATCATATTTTGGACTATTGAGGATATCTACCAGCGAATCCCGGCCAACATTCCCAAGGTTATACTCATCATTAATATAAAAATCACACGGATAGGCATCGCCATTTTGTTCTAAAATCAACGTTTTCGGGCATGTCTGGCGATGGATGCATAATTCCGCTTCCTGATGCAAATAGACACTCAGGATGTTATCAAAGAATCGAACCGATCGGTTCGGATTGCCTTCGTTATACCAGATGTCGAATGCCTCACATAAAAACTGACCATATTGTTCTGGAGTAATCAAATATTGCCCCGGCTTATTCGGCTCCTGGGCCCGAAAATCCATGCATGGGATAAACTGCACATGGGAAAAGCCCTCTTGCTGATAGAACTCCATCAGTTCTTTTGCCCGCCCCACATTGTCTTGATGAATGACCGTCAGGATATTAAAATCGACCTGATTTTTCCGTAAATGGTCAATTCCTCGCATCACCCGGTCAAAGCTTCCCTTCCCATGACCGGTCACCCTTCTCGCATCATTGATTTCTTTTGGGCCATCAAGACTGACACCGATGAGGAAATTGTATTGTTTAAAAAATCTTGCCCATTCCTCGGTAATCAGCGTCGCATTTGTTTGCAGTGAGTTGCTGATGATGGTATTCTTTGGGGCGTATTTTGCCTGTAAAAAAACAACCTGTTTAAAAAAATCCAAGCCGGCTAACAGGGGTTCCCCTCCCTGCCAGGCAAAGGAGGCGACCCCGTTGGTTAGCGCCATATATTCCTTGATGAATTTTTCAAGGATGGCTGGATAGATCTTGTCAATTTTCCCAGGCTGGCCGCCGCAGCCACTATAATAGCAATAATCACAAGCCAGATTGCACGCCTCGGAAACGGTTTTCCACATGACACCGATATTGCTATGTTGTTGGGAAGTTAAACAGGATTGTACCATTATATTAATCTCCTTCATGTGTGAATGTATGGTCTAGTCCCTATGCATGTGAAATTCTTGGCATCGGCATCTGCTCTTTATGCAGTTCTGCCCAGGCATATTTTAATAGAAGCTCTTTTTTCAAATCTTGATAGTCAGGATGGTCCCATAAATTGTTTAATTCCTTTGGGTCCTCCTGCAGGTCAAACATTTCTCCATAGGTTTGCCGATAGTAGATCGTTATTTTGTATCGTTCATCCACGTATGTTTTTTGATGGATAGTCGTTGGTTCGTGGCGGAATTCACACAAGATGTGATCCCTTGCGTTTCCTTGAACGCCAAGCCAAACATCCTTTTGGTTTTCGCCGGACATGATTGGCGGCATAGGAATGCCTGCAAACGATAAAAAGGTCGGCGCGAGATCAACCAGCGATTGTAGGTCATGAGATTCTTTTTGTGCCGGCACTTGCCCCGGATAGCGGACAATAAATGGCAGCCGGATCAAATCCTCGTAATGGAAGCCGCCTTTATACTGCAAGCCATGCTGTCCGAAGAAATGACCGTGGTCGGTTGTAAACACAACAATGGTTTCGTCGGCGATTCCTAATTCATCTAGTTTATCTAGAATCTTACCAATATACTTATCCATGAAACTAATCATACCATAGTAGTTGGCCACTAATTTTTTTCGGTCGTCTTCCGGCAGTAAATGAGAGTGATACCCGTGGATGCCAAAGCCTGTTTCTGCAAGGTATGAAAAGTCAGGATTCTCCTCTTGCGTCTTTTGAAAATGCGGCGGATTCTTCTCATGTTCTCCCGGATATAGTTCCGGAATCGTCAGCTTATCAGAGTCATACATCGAAGCCCATGGTTCAGGAACTAAATAAGGTGGATGCGGGTCAGGAAAGCTCGCCCAAAGAAAGAAATTTTCGTCCTGCTGCTGATAGGTTTCCAGAAGCTCATTCGTTTTCTCTGCAATGAATGTATTATAGTGATATTCTTCGGGAATCCCCCACTGATAGGTGATGGACGGGTCCATCGTTCCGGTTGGGGGCATATAATACTGCTTCCAGTCCTGATATCCCTTCTCCTCCAGCCAAGCTACATAATGCTGGCCTACCAAATATTCATTTGTGTGGTTGCGAAGGAGCTCGATTTTTTCAAAACCATAGAATGGCTGATTGTAAGATTTCCAGAATTCAATGTCCTGAAGGAGCGGCAGCGATTCCAAGGATGGGTATTCATCCGTTGTGCGTGTCGGCTGAAAATGGGCTTTTCCAACGAGTGCGGTCCGATAGCCATTTTCAACAAAAACATCGCCGACTGTTAGATGATCCTCGCTTAGTTTCGTCCCCAATGTCCAGGCTCCGTGCTGGCTTGGATAGGTGCCGGTAATAATCGAGGACCTTGCTGGAGTGCAGGTAGGGTTTGGACAATAGGCTCGTTGAAACGTTGTCCCTTCCTTTGCCAGCCGGTCGAGGTTGGGGGTTGAAATCTCCGGGTTAAAGGCACCGATGGTATCGTAGTGCTGCTGGTCGCTGGTGATTAGTAAAATGTTTGGCTTTTTCATGACGTGTGCTCCTAAATTTTTTTCAAAAACTTCTACTCTACTAAGGTATATAAAGCCGTTGGTTAGGAACTTGCTTTAGATTAACAAGGTTCCTGCACGTCGTAATTTGCTTTTAAGTGGATTAAGGACATTTTCGGCTCTTTCCTTAAGCGGTTTTGTCTTTTAGAAGCCTCATCAAAGACATTTTCCGCTCTTTCTCAGGTCGTTTTGTCTTTAAGAGGCTTCATCGAAGACACTTTCCGCTCTTTCTCATGCCGTTTTGTCCTTTAGAGGTCTCATCAAAGACATTTTCCGCTCTTTCTCAGGCCGTTTTGTCTTTAAAGGGCCTCATCAAAGACATTTTTGACTTCTTCTCATGGTGTTTTGTCTTTAAAGCCAGATTACTCTTTAATCTTGAACTTAATTTCAAAGCTTTTCCCATTAGAATTCTTGGAGTCAATATGAATCAAAGCTTTTTTACTTGATACAGAGGCTTTCACACCCTTGCTGGCCTCTACAACTACCGGCCTCGATAGGTCAACTTCGAGCTTCATTTTTTCCAAGCTGAGCGTAGGGTCGGAGACCGCAACGGTTACCGTATCGCCATCCTTCTTTACAAGAATCGATGCTGGATTATAGGAGGTTACATTGCTAACCGTTCTCTTTTTATCACCAAAAAAGTTAAATCCTTTAATTCCAAGCTTCGTTTGTTCTACAGCATGGACATCCTCGGTGTTAGCTAAAATTTTCACACCTGGATTACTCGCATACTGTTCTGTTTCGTTTTCATCAAAGTTCGGTAAAATCACATAAGCGTATTTAGCATTTTGCGGATTTTCTCCGTGATCCATTCCTAATGTAAAGAAGTTCTTAGTAATCTTAGTATCCGGATTGCTGGTACGAATTTTTCTAAGGCTTTCCGTTACCGTGTTTGTTGAAACCTGGATATTGGAAAGCTCAGGGAAGTAATAACCTACCTTTGTTCCTTCAGCATTCGTATTGAAATGAATCCATTTTAAATCATATTGACCATTAGCTGGATTCTCTAATTTTTGATTTTCATAGGTTCCCCCAGCTACTGAACTCGTTTCGTTTTTATCGAACATCCGGTTATCGATGGTGGAAATAACCTCTCTCCCCAGCTGATCCTGAATGCCAGAACCTAACAAGACGATTTCATCATCAAACATAAAGGCTGATTTATTGGCATTGGCATTTTTATAAACGACAAAATCTTCCGGAAGCAGCCCTGCTTGTTTATCCCGATAGCCAATCTCATCACCAAGCTGAATACCGGATACTCCATATTTCCCAAGCTTAACTCCTCCAGAGTAATGATTTGTTCCTACTGGAAAATAAACATAATCATTTTGCGATACAGAGGATGCATAGAAATTTAATGGATGATTCGTATTTTCATAGAAAAGCTTTCCATCATACAGCTCGGGAATGGTTTTTCTCTCCTCTACAGGCACAGTGGTCCCTGGAAGCTTATAAGGATCAATGGCTGCCAAATAATCAGCCCCAAATGACTTCGTCTGATCCCTTCCTGATAAATATAAGTAATACGCGCCATCACCTTGGAACCATGGCATTAAATTTTCGCCGCTCATATACTCATACTTGCTGATTCGGTCGGAGCTTCTTGAAAAAGCAAACGCATAGGAATCCCGCAAATGGACCGTTTTATCCATTAAATTAAACGCATAATGATTTTCTTCCGCAATCGCGTTTTTAGCCTCAATTTGGCTATCAGCCATGATGTTGTTAAAGGTAATAATGGCATTATAGGAGGTGAAAGAGTTTGGATTAATCCCTCCTTTGGACGTTTGCGCAATATATTTGATGTAGGATTTTAAACGCTTACTGTCTTCCTCATTTAATTTGTTCGATAAATCTAGCATTGCCTCCACGATGCTTGTTACATCCTGATACCCTGTCCCCGTTCTTGAAACTGCTCGACCTTTGACAATTTCCATCATATACCCTTCAAAGATAACGGGAGAAAACCCTTGATATAACCAATTCTGAACGGTTGGAACCAATATTTCTTCCGGATTGTAAGAACTGCCGTTTAAAATATTCATGGTTTGCATAATCCGATTTAAGAGAACTTTTCCATAAGAACCGGTATAAGCAACTCGGTGGTGCTGGATAAATGAGCCGTCCTCATAAAATCCATCCGTATTTCCATTCACAATATGATTAGGGTCGATCGTTTGAAAGACAGTCAGGATATTGGCTACTGCCTTTGAAACCCGCTGCCCATCTCCAGTAAGTGCCCCTTGGATGATTCGGTTGGTGGCGATATCGGCAAGGTTGGCGCCTGTGTGTTGACGGGCGGTTAAGTCAATATCCCCGTCCTTTCCATTTCTTAAATAAAGGTCCATGGACTTAACATAGTTATCGATTAATTCCGGTTTAGAAGCTCTAATCTCATCCTCTAACAAAAGCAGGATTTTCGTAACATTGATCGGGGCGCCTATTTCCCATTCATACCAGTTCCCGTAGTAACCCTTTTCCTGGTCGGCGAAGTGATTGGCATACAGCCAATCCAACCCATCAATGACCTTATTAATCAATTCCTTATTTTCGTAAAAATTATTCCCGGCTTGGCTAGGGTCTTTATAGGTCTTGGCAGCCAGCGCCATTTGGTATAAATATAAATAGGAGTTGCTTAAATTCTTGGGATCTTCGCCAAGAATGACGCCTTTGAACAGACCTTGTGCCCTTGCCTCTATTGGAAGGAAGTCCCCAAGTCTAGAATTGGCCGTATTGTGGACAGAATTGATTTTACTGGCTAGCGATGGGTTCGTATTCAAACTCTCATTGCCAACCAGATACTCTTTAAAGTTTTCCTTTAATTGATTTAGGTCGTTTACAGTCTCTGCGGGGTTTGTCTCGGTGACAGCAGATGCCGACGGTTCAGAAGCCTGAACGGAGTTGTTGGAAACTATCGCCGGAACTGTTAAAAAGGTCGTTAACGTCACGGATGTCGCTAAAATTTTCTTTAGATTTTTTCCCATAAATACACCATCCTAAAAAGAAATTTTTTTGAGACACAGATTTTATAACCCAAGTGGACAGATAGCGTTTTACCTCGCCAGCCAGCCGCCATCTACCGCTAGAACATGCCCATTCATATATTCAGAAGACTTGCTGGCCAAAAAGACAACCGTGCCCATCAGGTCGGACGGGTCTGCCCATCGCGCTGCCGGAATACGCGACAGGATTTCAGCGTTTCGCTTATCATCTGCACGAATTGGGGCAGTATTGTCTGTCGCAATATAGCCTGGTGCAATTGCATTAATTTGAATATTATGTTCGGCCAATTCATTGGCAAATGCCTTTGTCAGTCCCGCAACTGCATGTTTGCTGGCAGTATAAGGAGGGACAAACTTGCCGCCCTGGAACGAAAGCATCGAGGCGATATTGATGATTTTTCCGCTGTTTTGCTCTACCATCACTTTGGCTGCCTCCTGGCTTAACAAGTACAACGAATTCAAATTGACCTCCATGACGGTATCCCAATCTTCCTCCTTGTACTCGACTAACGGTGAACGAAGGATGGTGCCGGCATTGTTGACCAAAATATCCACTTTTCCATATGCCTTCAGACACTCGGGAACAACTTGCTTGACCGCTGCCCGGTCACTTAAATCTGCTTGAAAAAATTCAGCTCTTCGGCCCGTTTCTTCAATTAAGGCTCGAGTTTCCTCACAATCTCCGCTTCTTGCGACAACCAAAAGATCGGCACCGGCCTTGGCAAGCGCAACAGCATATGCCTGCCCCAAACCTTTATTGGCCCCTGTAACAATTGCTACTTTCCCAGCAAGACTAAAGTAATCCAGTGAAAATGATGTAAGAGTCATTCTACTTACCTCCAAAATGATATTTTTCTAGAATGTAACGCCTAAGCCCCGCAAAGCTAGCGCGCTTGTCGGGGCTCATGATGCATCTTCTGTGTTTTAATTAGCGCAAATCTTCCATTTTTACATGGTCCATGTCGCTATACGTGATGTTTTCGCCGCACATGCCCCAAATAAAGGTATAATTGCTTGTTGCTGTACCTGTATGGATGGACCAGCTTGGCGAGATTGTCGCCTGTTCGTTTTTCATGACTATGTGTCTTGTTTCATCCGGTTTCCCCATGAAATGGAAAACGCGGGTTTCCGGTTCCATATCAAAGTATAAATAGACTTCCATGCGGCGTTCATGGGTATGGCATGGCATTGTATTCCACACGCTTCCCGGCGCAAGCATCGTCAGTCCCATTTGCAGCTGGCAGCTCTGACAAACGTTAGGGTGCACATATTGATAGATTTTCCGCTCGTTTAACGTTTCTGGAGCTCCCATTTGGAGCGGGTCAATTTTGTTGATATCAATTTTTACAGTCGGATACGTGTGATGAGCCGGTGCAGAGTTTATATAAAACTTCGCCGGATTGGCCGCATCCTTGGAGCGGAATAACACCTCCTTAGTACCTTTTCCGACATAAAGTCCGTCACGCTGCTCCATTTCGTATTCTGTGCCGTCAAGGACAACGGAGCCTTCGCCGCCGATATTGATGATTCCAAGCTCACGGCGCTCTAAGAAATACTCGACTCCCAATTCTTTGTCCAGCTTAATTGTTAATTCCTGATCAGCAGGAGTAACTCCGCCAAAAATCATCCGGTCCACATGGGTATAGGTTAAATGGACCTGACCTGGTTCAAATAATGTTTCGACAAGGAATTCTCTTCTTAATTCCTCGGTTGTGTATTTTTTCATATCCTCCGGATGGTGTGCATAACGTGTTTCCATGATTCTTATCTCCTTTTTTTGTGATTTTTTAAGATGGTTACTTCAATTCGCCGATAGGGTGTAAAATTACAACCTCCCAGCCAAAGAATCTTACCGTTTAATTGCTCCCGATTCCGCGGCGGCAAACTGAAGCACTTCTTCCCTAGAAAACGGACTACAGTCCCCCTCAACAGTGTGCTTTAATGCAGAGGCAGCTGTTCCGAAAGAAATGATCTGCTGTGCAGGCAGTCCTTCCAAAATGCCCGCCAAAATTCCTGCTGCAAACGAATCACCCCCTCCAACACGGTCAATAATCTGCTCAATCCGATGCACTTTCGATTGAAACAACTCCCCATTAACAAACAAGTTTCCTTGCAGTCGATTGCTCGATGCCGAAATCACAGTACGGAAGGTGGAACACAAATATTCTAGATTCGGATAAAGCTCGTGTATCCTCTGATAATATATTTTTAGTCTTTCTCCTGCTGGCAGCTCAGGGTCAACCGGGGGAAGCCCCAGCAAATGCACAGCGTCCAATTCGCCACAGAAACAAATGTCGATATACGGCATCAGCTGTTTAAATGCTTCAGCTGCCTCCCGCTGCGACCATAGCTTAGAACGGTAGTTAAAATCAAAACTGACTTTAATCCCCATTTCCTTTGCTTTTTGAAAAATACTCAGGACAAGCTGGCGTAAAGAGGCAGACAGGGCGAGGGTAATTCCCGTAACATGGAGTAAAGAGGCCCCAGCCAGAATCCACTCAATCTCTACCTCTTCGGCTTCAAGCCCCGAAAAACTCGAGTACTTTCGGTCATAGGTCACCTGTGCACTTCGCTCGCCTGCCCCGGTTTCGATATAGTAGGTTCCCAGCCGTTCTCCGCCTTTGATGAGGTAATCGGTTTGCACTCCATGGGATTTCAGATGCCGTTCGACCGCCATGCCTAACGGATTGGAAGGAATCTTGCTTAGAAAATAGGCGTGATACCCAAAATGGGCCAAGGAAACAGCCACATTTGCCTCTGCTCCACCGTAATGGACGTTTAGTTGGTCTGCCTGCTTTAAAAGAACTCCCTCCCGTGTCGATAAACGAAGCATGATTTCTCCCAGTGTGACAACCTTTTTCATCCTAATCCCCCGCGTGCTCGCTGGACTCTCTCTACATATTGACTGGCAATCTCCGTAATTTTTTCATAATCTCCCGTTTTTGCCGGTGTAATCAGATTCCCTCCTACACCAACAGCGGCACAGCCATTTTGAATCCATTGTTCTACATTATTGAGATTGACTCCGCCGGTCGGCATGATATTCACCTGTGGCAGCGGCGCTTTGACAGCTTTCACAAAGCCCGGTCCCAGCGTATCACCCGGGAATAATTTAATCAGGTCCACGCCATGTTCCAGCGCATTCTTTATTTCTGTAATCGTCATGCAGCCCGGCATATAAGGAACTTGATATAAATGACAAAGCTTAGCGGTCCGTTCATCAAAGCAGGGACTGACAACAAATTGGGCGCCCGCCATAATCGCGATTCTCGCGGTAACATCATCCAATACCGTCCCTGCCCCGATGATCACCTCCGGGCGCTCCGAAAAATAAGAAGCCAATTCCTTAATGACTACCTCGGCATCTTGGATGGTAAAGGTAATTTCAATAGCGTTTATTCCGCCTGCCACACAGGCCACAGAAATGGCAATCGCTTCTTCTTTGCTGTCTGCTCTAATAACAGCGACGACACCAGACTCCATCACGCCGCTTAAAACTTTATACTTTTTCATGGCCGTCCCTCCTTAAAAAAACGTAACTTTCTTACCGTCATGCAAAACCGTCAGTTTATGATAAAGGTGCACATCATTGTACTTATAAACCCGTTCCCCTTTTACCGTGTCATTAGCTGCAAAATAAACATCATAGGCTGCGGAATCTGACTCAAGCCGGAACCCTAGAAACTGTTCATCAGCCGGCGGCACATCACTCCCGCATTGCTCAATGCGATGCTTCGTCACCACGAGCGGCTTTCCGGAAAAAATCGCTGTGCTGATGCCGCGATGCTCAAAATCCTTTTCCTCCATTAATGTCGTTCGATTGCCAAGACGGTTATAAATGTCCGAAAAAATGCTGGCCTGGTCGTACGCATTGGCATTTTCCAAAAAATATGTATAGGCTTTATTCCGTTTACCGCTTAATTCCCAATAGCCATCCTGTTTACTTGCCTTCATCTCCGGATTCACTTGAAAGAATCGTTTCATCGTGTGGAAGCCATCGCTGTCAACATGGTCGATGACAATCGCAATCCCTTCCTTTTTGATAAAAACAACCGTCCGTTGCACCAAATAGGCTGTATGGGAAAAGGTACTCTCCATCACGATAAAATCAGCTGTTTCTTTGACACGGTTCCCCAGAGCTTTCCCGACATAGTGATAGGACCAAGAGTCTTTGACCGACATGAAGGGAACATCGTCAACAAGGACGGTACTGTGGCTTTGGGCTGATTTTAAAAAGTTTCGGACCGGCCCTTCCTGATAAGTGAATCTTCCCGAATCACACAGGACTCTCTCCCCGTTCAAGAACAAATTCAGATGGCCTAAGCTCGCATGAGCGTGCCCGCTGCCATGACGTCCATTCCAAACACTGACAAAATCCTTTTCCGTTTTGTAGACAAAATTGCCACTATCCTCCCCAATAAATAGCTCAGGTAAATTCGGCTGCTGAAACTCTTTTAATCTATCAAACACATCCTGGACAAATACATAATCGCTGTCATGCTGCGGAACGACATAGCCATTTGGATAAATCATGTAATAGGCCGCATGAATGGCCTGCTCGATGAGACCCTTTAAATCAAAGGAAATCGGGATATCTAACGCTTGGGCAGTCCTATAAATATCGACTAAAGCAAACAGAACTTCAAAATGATACAAAGGCGACTGCTCCCAATGGAAACTGTCCCCATGAAACTGGATGTCGCATTGCCGCTCAAGCTCTTCCCATGCCCATTTCACGATTTCCCCAGGGACCAAGTTTTCACAAAGCATAACCGCCTGCAAAATGCCGGCAATTTGCAGAGTGCCCCAGTTGCTCAACGTATAGCGGTCAAGATATTGATTTTTCAAAAACAGCACTTGCTGCTTGAGGGATTCAAAAATGGTTTGCAGTTCATCATCCCGTAATTCTTCGTGAATGAGTTGGAGGCCCTTCACCCAGCTTGAGCAGCGAATACCTGTGTCAATTGTCCGCCAAGAGGTCCGGAGCTTTTCTTCGGAAAATGGATTCCGCTCGATCCAGTCAAAAACGAGCCGCTTCCAGCATGCCAGGTATTTCTCATCCTTTGAATCGGAGTAAACTTTTGCTAAGTCAATCAGATATTCATGCCGATTTAACATGAATATCCATTCCTCGTCCGCATTCATCGCCCGGTTCCAATCAATCTCTTGAGAGGAATAGGGAATATAGCAAGCCTCCATATCCAATGGCTTTTTAAATACAAAAATGTTGGAACATAAAAGATTGCTATTTAAATAGGAAGCTTTTCGTTCACGCTCGTTCAGAAAGGGCATTTGCTGTTTGGATGAGTATTTTGCAAGGTTTGCTTTTAATCGAGTAAGATCCAATTCAAACGCCTCCCGCCAATGAGAGATAATGAATCATGTCTTTGCACTCAGCTATTGACTGTTGAATGACAGCCGGAGCATCATCTTCTGAGACTTCTTGAAATTGAAACTTCATCGTTAACTCAGTCACCACACTTAACGGCATGCCTGAAATAAGGAATTGTTCGGGTGAAAAATGATTTTCAAGTAGGACCCTTGCGGCAATCTGGTGCGGGGCGCCACCTGTTAAATCTGCAAAGACCAGCACCTTGGGGTGATTTTTCAAAAACTCGGTTAACTCTGCTTCATACTGTTCGTGAGTCATCCCTTCAGAAAGCTCTAAGATAGATAGATTCGGATTGTCCCCCATTAAATAGCGGAGGGCAGATTGGACACCAGACGGGAAACCGCCATGTCCCGTCACTAAAATCTGATACATGATTGCCCCTTCTTTCATGATGAAATCGAAATGTTAAACAGCAGCTGTTTGAGCATTGGTTTTAACTTTTTTCTCCGTATGAAACCCCTTTGATACCAGGGCATAAATCAGGTAGGCAGCAACGCTAAAGACTAACATTGAGGCTGCTGGAAAATAAGAAACAATCCCTACTGCCACGGCGATGATCACAAGGGAAAGAAGTGTGAAATGAAGCTTGCCAATCGAAAGCAGCATGGCATTCTTGATCGCGTCTTTCCAAGATACCCGGTAATGAACGATGACGGGAAAAATCGTAATCGATGCAAACAGGTATACGATGGTTAATAGGAAGAAAAACGCAAATAGTGCGTATTTTAAGTTCGAATTCAGTTGATTGGTGATGATAAAATCTCCGATTAGCAAACAGGTAAAAATGAGCCACAAAATACCAAGAACGAAGCTTTGTTTAACGTTTCCTTTAAAGTGACGGAAATAAGCGGAAATGACGCGAATGTCCTTATGCTTCTGCCATTCCCGGACCACCCCAAACATGGCGGTTGTGGAGGGAAAAATCGTTAGGATGGGAAGGCACATCACCAGCCAAAGCGCATTCAGCAAAAAAGCGTTCATGATAAACTCCATTGTTTTATAAAGCTTGCCATCCATCCTAACATTTCCCCTTTCAAATCATTGAGATTTACCAGTACATCTTCCAATCCTTCACAAGTCTGATTAACGCTTCAAAATAGTAATAGTCGCCCCAGATGCAGCTTTCATCTACGCCGCTGCCGCCGGCTTTGTAGTAGACCGCATGCTTGAGGATTCCATTTGCTTCACTGTCGATCTCGGTCCGATAGTTTTCATATAGTGACTGCACCATTTTTAAGGCAGCATTTTCATAGATTTGTTTTTCCGGGTCGGTTAACGGCATGTGCTTTGCCATCTCGAGCAGGCCGCAGATTGTAATCGCTGCAGCTGAGCTGTCCCGCTCCTGGTCACCCTCTGTAAAAATTAAATCCCAGTAGCAAATCTCATCTTCCGGCAAACGGTTTAAATAATAGTTTGTCAGTTTCTTCGCTAACTCAACTAAACTCCAATCACTTGTATAGTGGTAGCTGAGCGGAAACCCATAGATACCCCAGGCTTGCCCGCGCGCCCAGCAGGAGTCATCTGCAAAGCCTTGGTGAGTATTGCCGTACAATGGGTGGCCTGTCTCCGGATCCATGTAATACGTATGGAAAGTGGATGCGTCTTCACGGACAATATATTTGGCTGCCTGCTTGACATGCGACTGGGCCATTTCCCGATAATGTGGTTTTCCAGTTACCTCCGAAGCCCAATAAAGCAACGGCAGGTTCAGGTTGCAGTCAATGATCATCCGGCCGCGCTGCTTCGGATCGTTAAGGTCGCCCCAGGCCTGGATAATCCCGGCTTTATCGTAATAGCGGGTAATTAACAAATCTGCCGCTTTTAAGGCAATTTCCTTTGCTTCTTCATTGCTAGTCAGCTTATAGGCACTGACACAGCTTAATGTGTAGAGGAAGCCCAGGTCATGATGGTCGACTTCAATTCGTTTTTCGAGCCGTTCTTTAAAACTCTGAATCTGCTTCTCTGCTACTTTCCGGTATTTTTCTTCCCCGGTGTACTCATAAGCGAGCCACAGCATCCCGGTCCAAAAGCTCGTTGTCCATTCCACGTTATCAATCGGTTTGTAGACAAGGTTCTCACTGTTAGAATCGGGAAACTTGTCTATGAACAAGTCTAGGCTCTGGTCAATTTTGGCCAACACATGCTGAATGGCTTTTTCCACAAAAGCGCGGTCGACTGCCGGAGCTTTCGTAAAACGTTCGATATTTTTAATGTCTTCCTTGCGTACTTCGGCTGCATATACGGTCATTTCATAACACCTCTAAGTTTGTTGTAAAAAGGATCATTTAAGTCTTTCAACCAGCGGCACAACTTTCCTTCAAGCTCCACTGCGGCCGGATGGCCGGATGGGTCTTCAATCTGTTCAGGGTGAAGCTGGTATTGATCGTTTTTCAAATCGTAAAGCAAACGGACCAATTCATCACCAGGGGCATAGCCATGGTGAATCACATAGGTAAACTCATGTGTGCGAATCGCTCTCCAGCCAAATTCCCGATTATCCAGTCCCGCTTCACGAATTGCTTCAATCGCTTCCTTCCGGCCCGGATAGGCGCTGATATACGCTTCCTCCGGTCCGCCGCTCTGGCGGTTCAGGATATACCCGGATAGATCTTCCCCCTCTACCGAACTAGGAATCTCTAAATCCAGCAGCCTCAAAAGGGTCGGCATAATATCAACGGTGTTCAGCAGGAGATCCGTTCTTGTTTGCGGAATCACCCCTGGCCAGCGAACGCAAAAAGGAACGCCGATTGATTCCTCATACCACACATGCTTCGCCATCAAGCCATGGGACCCCATCATTTCACCATGGTCCGATGTCAACACAACAATCGTGTTTTCCTCCAAATTTTCTTCCTTTAAAAATTGCAAAATTCTTCCGAACTGGTCATCGATGCCTGAGATGGCAGCGAAATAGTTTAATTGCTTATCCTTTAATTCCTCGATGCCGCCATCCACTGGTTCTCCGGTATGCACCAAGAAGGTAGACTGGTTTACGTTTTCCCTTAAGGTTATTTGCTCCCTGTCGTACAGCTTCCGGTATTTTTCTGGCACCTGATCAAACGGGCTGTGCGGCGGATTCCACGATAAGAATAAGGCAAACGGCTGCTCTTTATCCCGGTGTTGAAGATACTTAAGGGTCTGGTCCGTTTCATGCTCAACCGACCATTGACTGACTTTTATTTTTTCCGGACTGTCCTGCCAGTAATGCGGAGCAAGATGCTCATCCCACGCCCCGTAGGAATACCAGTATTGGAAGCCGTGCCGTTTCGGTCCCGGCGGAGTATAGGCATCCCAGCCGGAGGCCCCGGATTCCGGCTGGTCAGTGACGTTTAATTCCGGCAAATCAAGATGCCACTTGCCAATATAGGCCGTCTGGTAGCCGTTCTCCGAGAGCACATCGCTGATACAAGTTTCAACCGGATTCAACATGACATCCGCCCCGACCTTACAATTGGTATAGACCCCCGTGCTGTTTGGGTACCTGCCCGTCATTAGTGAGGCCCGATGAGGAGAGCACAATGGAGAGCAGGTGACAGCATGGGAAAAAATCGTCCCCTCCTGTGCAAAAGCATCGATATTTGGCGTAATCACCTGATCCTCCTCTTCATAGCCGACAGCCTGACGGCGCCATTGATCGGCAAAAATATAGATGAGATTCGGTCTTTGTTGACTCTCCATTTGTCTCGCTCCTTTTTTTCTTACGTTTATCTAATTGAATGTGGACTGTTTCCTTTTACACTTGGAATCATTTTTAATTTAACAGTGAAGGTTTTGCCATGGGCCTGGTTGACATTAACTTTCAACTTAATTGAAGGCTTCGTTTGGATAACCTCAACCTGTTCATCGGCTTCGAGGACCTCAAAGGCTTTGCCATCAAAATCAATGTCAATCGTGCAGGTATTTTGCATCGTTGGGTCGGAAACGGCCAGCGTCAGCACTCCATCCTTCTCCTGCATCATAATTGACGCCTTTTGATAAACAGTTAACGGCCCAACAGTTTGTTTTTCATCCAGCCAGAAGTTTGCCCCGATGATATTTTCCTTTAGCTCCTGCACCGCTTGAACGGCCGTGTCATTTCGTAAAATTGAAATCTCCGGCTGGGCGGCATATTGGCTTGTTTGTTCCTGTGTTAAGCTCGGCAATAGCACGTAGGAATACGTGTCATTTGCAGGATTCACTCCATGATCAAACCACATCGTGGCGTAGGAACGCGTAATTGGTTTCGCCGGTTCGCCGTAATTGATGTCCTTCCATGCGCCTGTCCGCTGTTCTTTTTTCAAGGTAAGAGTTTTTCCACCCGGGAAGTAATAGCCAATATCAGAGCCCGGCACATTTCCTTCTAGATACGCCCACTTGGCCTCAGTAGTATGGTTTTGACCATCGCTTAAGTCTGGTTTTTCCCCATTAATGATCAGTTCGTTTGAGCCGTTGTCACGGATTTTTCGATTTTCAACAATCGTCTCAATCGTTCTGTTATCCCCGCTTGTGATTCCTGTACCAAGCGCGACAATTTCGTTATCGAACATAAACCATGATTTTTTGGCTGTTAACGAACTATTCCAAGCTTTGTAAGACATGCCTGCTGTACCAAATCGGTCCAGCGTGGATCCCCCAACCCAAGACTCAGGTGAATTATGCTCCCCGCTGCCGTCTGCCCGCTTCATCGTATCAACGGTCGTCCCAGGCATCCGGTACGGGTCAACGGTAGGCCAGAAATCATCGCTGTACTGGGCAAGATCGGCATTGTACAAATAGGTCATCCCTTCGCCTGTGTACCAGCCTTTGCGGTTTTCATCATTCATATCTTCATAGTTTTGGATCCGATTTGAATACATGCTGATGCCAAAAGCGTAGCCAGGTTTTCTGTTCACCACACGGTCCATCGACGCGAAGGTCTTATGGTAATCAAGCCCGCCCCTAGGCTTGATGTCTTGATTTTCCAACAGTTCTTTGGCCAGGACCATGTCCTTGAAATTACTGGAGCTTGAAAGATAATCTAGGTACGTATCTTCCTGAAGCCAGGATTTGGCCATACTCTTATATTTCGCTGCATACGGTTCCGGTGCAAATTGCGCCATCCGGATCACTACTTTGGTAATCGTTTGCCCGGCCTGATGGTCCTGAAGGAAACTGCGGGAAATCGCTCTTCCTCTGACCATATCCATCAAAGCGCCTTTATACATGAATGGTTCAAAAGCGTTTTCAATCCAGTCATAGACATTAGACACTTTAGGGTCCGTTACAGCCCAGGTCGAACCGCTTAATAAATCAAGCAGATCGGTCAACCCTTCGATTAACACATTTCCATAAGAACCGGTATAGGCGACATCCTCATGCTGGACAAACGAGCCGTCTTCATAAAAACCATCGCCGGACGTCACGTTTTCAAAGGTTTGGCTCAGTGCGTCCCGCGCTGCTGCGATTTTCGCACCATCCTTCACAAGTACACCGCGTACACCGACTACCTTACTGACATCTATACGGTTGGCGCCGACTGCTTCGCGGTAATTACCAGGAGTCGTCGCTCCTGATTTAGTCGGATCGGGCTGAAAATGATCAATCACGTTCAAATAGCGGTGAATGGTTTCCTGGTCCAAATAATCATATAAAAGTACCATGATGCTGTTTAATTCATTCGGCACGCCGATTTCCCAGTGCCACCAGTTGCTATACTGCTGAATATTCTCGTTATAGCGGTTTTGATAAAGCCACTCTAAGGCATCCTCAATATCCTTTAACAATTGCGGGTTGCGATAAAGGGCCGAATTTTCATTGGCAAATGCCTTGGCCATGGTCGTCAGATTCCGGTAACTGTCACGAATATCTGCGGAATTATCATTGCTTCTGTACTCATACCAAAGGAAAGAACGGTCTTTGTTCTTAACCATTGTCCTCCATAAGGACTGCGCCGATTTCGTTTGGCTGGCTACCATTTGCTTCATTCGTTCATTCGAACCATCGTAGTAGTCGAGACTGGTCATTTGGTTTTCCCACTTATGACGAAGCTGATCGTACTCGTCCTGGACAGCGGCTGTAACAGTGACCTGACTTTCACTTTTAATCCTGCCATCTGCTGTAGCAACAGAAATGACCGCTGTTCCCGGAGACTTTGCTTCGACAAGACCGTTCTTTACTGAAGCGACCTCTTCATTGGAAGACGTCCAGACAAGCTGCCCGGTGTCTGCATTTTCCGGAGTAACCTGCGTTTGCAGCAGGCGGAGCTGTCCAACCGATAATGATAGTTCTTTTGGAGACAGATCCAATTTTTCAATTGCTGGCCGTTCAAGGGCGTCATTTCTTAAAACCTTGACCGTACTAGTGGCAGTCAGACCATTATCCGTTACTGCCATAATCACTGCTTCACCGGCTTTTACTCCTGTTACCGTGCCGTTGTTATCCACTATGGCAACAGAATTGTCGCTTGAAAACCAAGAAATCTTCGAGCTGGCGTCAGCGGGTTCCATTTTGGCATTCAAAACAGCTGTCTCCTGCTCTTTAATGGTCACGTCCTTGTTTTCCATAGAAATCGACGTGGCCGGATCAATTAATTCTAGGGATACGTCATCAAACATGACAGTCCCAGTTCCTGTTTCAAAGAAAAGCTGGACCCGAATACTATCACAATTTTTTGGAGGCTTTACCTCCATCTTGATTTGTGACCAATCATGAGTCCCAGTTAGCCGGGGTGAGTAAAGGAGGTCAAGCTGCTGCCCTTTCTCAAAGGTGGTAACTCTGATCCTTGCCCCCTGGCCGCTGACGATATTATCCGTCTTCAGCCACGTGCTTAATAAATAGGTTTTTCCACCTTTTACAGGGACATCCTGATTCACAGATGCTCGTGCGGTTTCAGCGGCTGTAATTTTCAACCCGTATTTTCCGGAGTGGGCGGCATCTTCAGAAATAGACACAATTGGTTTTCCTGTAGGCTTCCATACGCTCCAGTTGGCTGCACCTAATTGATCCCAGCCAGATGTAGCTTTCTGGGTTTCTTCAAACCCTGTGTTTACTAAACGATTAGCGGTATCATAAGCAAAAATCAATGGTACATTGACGGACATGGTAATGAGTAAAGACAGTATGATTAGAACAGATAATCCTTTTGCAGGCTTTTTGTTCATCAGTTCGCTCCTTTATCCTTTGATTCCCGTGTTGGCAACTCCCTTGATGAAATGATCCTGTGCTAAGAAATAAACAATGATGGTTGGCACAACAGCAGATACCGCTGCCGCCATTAGCAGGGAATATTCCGTGTTATATTCGGTAATAAAATGCTGGATTCCCAGCTGCAATGTGTATAAATGATCCGATGTCAGATAGATTAACGGTCCCAAGAAATCATTCCAGGAATGCATGAATGAAAAAATAACGAGTGTGGCGATGGCCGGTTTGGACAATGGCAGGATAATCCGCCAGTAGATGCCAAACTCACTCAAGCCGTCGATTCTTGCTGCTTCCAGCAATTCATCCGGGATCGATAGGAAGAACTGGCGGAACAGGAAAACGCCAAATGGATTAAAGGCGCCAAGAATAATAAGTGCCCAGTGAGAATTAACAAGTCCAAGCTGCTTCATCAGCATAAATTGCGGAATCATCATGACCTGATAAGGAATCATCATCGTGGCCACATAGATAAAAAATAACCGGTTGCTTTCCGGGAATTTAATTTTCGCAAACGCATAACCGGCCAGTGAACTGTTGATAATCACCAAAATGGTCGTGATGACGGCAATTTTCAACGTATTTAAGTAATAAATATGGAAGGGAACAGCCGTCCAAACTTCCTTGTAATTTTCCCAGCGGAAGGTTTCCGGGATCCACTTGATAGGAAATCCGAAAATCTCCGTTTCCAGTTTCAAAGAAGCAGACAGCATCCAAACAAACGGAAGGACCATCGTCAAGGAAACTAAAATAACCACAATGTACTTGATGGCTTGGCCAACCGCGAATTTTTTCTTCTTTTTTACTTCTGGTGTATAGACTTGAGCTTCAGTAGCAATATTCATACAATACTTCCGCTCCTTTCTGTCGGTTTAGTCATAGGTTAATAGTTCACCCATTTTTTCTGCCCACTAAATTGGATGATGGAGATGATTAGAATCACCAAGAACAATACATAAGCCATCGCTGAGGCGTACCCGTACTCAAATTGTTTAAAGGCTGTATTGTAAATGTCATAGACGAGCACATGGGTCGACCGGCCCGGTCCTCCCCCTGTCAGCACATAGATTAAATCAAATACTTTAAACGAGTTAATCACACCAATGATCGTGGTAAAGAACAATACAGGAGATAACGATGGCAGCGTGATATGGAAAAACTTCGTAATCGGTCCCGCGCCGTCCAATTCGGCTGCTTCATAAAGATAATCCGGGATGTTTTGCAGCCCCGCTAAAAATAGAATCATATAATAGCCAACTGAATGCCAAATATAGACGATCGATACGGAGATTAATGCCCAGGATGGCGATGATAGCCATCCGGGAGGTGAGTCAATTCCCAGCTTCATTAATGTTCCGTTAATCGGACCCATGGATGGATTAAAGATAAGCTGCCAGACAGCTGCAACTGCAATTGTCGCTGTTACATACGGCAGGAAAACGGCCGTCCGGAACACTTTGACAAAGCGGATACCCCGGTTTAAGGCAATCGCGATCAACACCGAAATAAATAGTGTAATTGGTACAGAGATTAACATGAACAGGATGCTATTAATAAATGAAATTTTGAAATTAGTATCCTTCAGCAATTGTTTGTAGTTGTCGAGCCCTATAAATTCGATATTCCCAAAGCCATTCCAAGAGGTGAAGCTCATAAAGAAGGAGGCAATCACGGGAACGAAAATAAATACAAGGAAGCCAATTATATTTGGCAGAAGAAAGGTATAAGCGGTGATTCGATTTCGCCTAATCGCTTTCGATTTTACAGCTTTACCAGGCTTCATACTGTTTCATCCTTTCTTTTAAAAAAATTGGCACTGCTGTATGAAGACCTTAGAGCAGTGCCAAGTTCGATGCTAATTACTTTTCTCCATACTTACTTGCCCATTCGTCTTTTACACGTTTCGTGATGTCTTTGATGGTGTCATCAACTGATTTTTGGCCAATTAATGCAAGCTCTCCCTCTTGCTTGAAGATTTGTTCAACGACAACGTTTTTCACACCTGGTAACATTGGGTATTCTGGATATTCTTTTGTTTCCAAGAAATAATGAAGGTTCTTTGGCTTTTGTGAACCGTCGCCAAGATAGGCTGTTTCGACATCCTTGTCCATATATCCAGTTAAATAGCCTGCTCCGGCAAGAAGCTCTGCCCCTTCTTTACCTGTCATGTACTTCAGGAATTCAAATGCTTCTTTCGGATGCTTCGTATTTTTGTTCATCATGATCGAAACTGGCAATGCCAATGAAGTATTCTTGGCAACGCCTTCTGGATGCGGAATTGGCACAACATCCCAATCAAACTTTAAGGTTCCTTCTTTTTCCCCCTGACGAAGCTGGGCAACATGCCAATCGCCAATGATGTTCATCGCAATATTCCCTTTTTGGAAGGCTGCATTATAATGTGCTCCTGTTGATACCTGTTCAGACCATTTCATGATCGAACCGTCCTTTTCAAGGTCAACCCTTGTTTGCAGAGCATCTTTAAATGGTTTCAGGTCTTTATCAATAATCGATGCTCCCGTTTGAACAGCGCCCATGTACCAAGTTTGCGGCCATTGCTGCAGGTAAGCGCCGTATACTTTGTTTTCTCCGCTGCCGCTTGTCATCTTCTTGGCTAATTCACGGAACTCATCCCATGTCATATCATCGCTTGGATATGGAACACCTTTTTGATCGAATAAAGTCTTGTTATAGTAGAGCATCCAATTGGACTTACGGTAAGGAAGGCTGAGTACTTTTCCATCATATTTATAGGTGTCATACATCGACCCGTATCCGGAAACATCCACGCCGCTGTCTTTAATGTACTTATCTAGCGGTGCCAGAATTCCTGTGTCTACCATGTTATCCATTTGACCAGTAAATAGGTCATAGCCTTCTCCGCCAGAAAGCTGCATGCGGATTTTTTCATAATATTGCTGCTGCGGGAAGGTTTCGAATGTAATGTCGACATTTGGATGATCCTTTTTGAAATTTTCATAGCCTTGTTTAAAAATAGCTTCATCTGCAGGGAAAACGGCCATTTTTAAACTTACTTTTTCATTGGAACTCTTCTCTTCTTTTGGTTTTGCGCTGCTTTTTTCTGTTTCCCCATTAGAACAGCCAACAATCAAACTAAAACATAAAAGCAATAATGCCACTAAACTAAAACGTTTTTTCATACATTGTCCCCCTTAAAATTTTTAATAGTTTGTTATATACTCAGTGTAAGGGTTTACACTTTTCGAAATAAGTCGAAAATTTTCTTCCCCTTTTTTTGCCGGGAGTGACAATCGTGATTTTTCTATGCTTGATTTTTATGGTTTTTTTAATCTTTTTTATCTATAAATACCTTAGCAGCAGATCCATTTTCTTTTTATGTACATTGACAATTGGGTGGATTTTGGCCTATATTTCATTCACCCTTTATTTATCAAAATTTAATTACTACTATAATGTCGTCAATCAATTCATTGATTTTGGTCCGGGAACCTGGAACCGCCTTGTCCTTGGTAACTTTGATACTCATACATTAATTCGGCTGTTAAACCTGGGAATTATCTTGTTTTATTTTTCCTTCCTAAGCTTTTCTATTTCCTTCGTCAGCAGTCTTAGGAGTCATCCCAAATTGCGTTTTGTTTACATAGGACTCGGGATAGTTGGGATCATTCAGTTTCTTTTTTACGACCCTAGTCTTAATCTGATGCTTCAGGATTTGGCCTTTGAGGCAGATAAGATGGACCTGTATGAGAAGTTAAGCCGTACAGGCGATATTGTCTTTCAAGTGATAAATGATACTTATCTGATTCTTAGCCTTGCCTTATTTTTGTATCATTACATCCGTTATTACCAATTACGGTCAATTCGGGACCATACATTCTATATCACTATTAGTTTGCTCCCATTAACCTTTGTACACCTGTTTATTTTTTACTGGGCACCTGCCAACTTTGTCAGAATCACCTTCAGTAAAAGTTTTATCAATTATGTCCAGCCTTCGATTAACTTGTTTTTAATGGAATATCGCTTTTTCCCGCTGCTGGCAATTGGGGCAATCGGCATCATGCTCTATAATATTTACAAATTCAAAGCGAACGAAGCGCGCTATTCCAACATCAATATCATTACCAAGAAGAAAATTGACACTGCCTCACTCGGAATTCGAGCCTTTACCCATGCCATCAAAAATCATCTGCTGGCGATCCGCTCCGAGGCTGAATATTTACAGGAAAAATTTGCAGATGATGAAGATGCGCTGTACAGCCTTAAACTGATAACCGAATCATGCGAGCAGTCGTTCCAAAGCATTAATCAGGCGAATGATAAGCTGAAGCAGATTACTTTAAACATTAAGGCCGTTCCGCTCGATGTCCCCATCGAAAGGGCCATTCAACGATTTCGTTCCAATTTGACGAATGTTGAAATCCATTTTGAAAAAACAAATTCCAACATCCTTGTCTACATGGATGAAGATTACATCAATGAAGTGCTCAATAATATCCTTAAAAATTCAGTGGAAGCACTGTCTAATGCCGGCGGGTCCATTTGGGTCAGCGTAAACTATGTGGATCAGTGGGGCACCATTTCGATTCGGGATAACGGCCCGGGAATCGAAGCTGAACACGTGGAAGAAATTTTCACCCCTTTCTTCTCTACAAAACCAAGCATCACCAATTGGGGAATCGGCCTATCATTCTGCCACAAGGTGATCACAGCACACAGCGGTAAAATTGAGGTTAAAAGTGAAGTAGGTAAATATACACAGTTTGATATTCTATTGCCACTGGTAAAAAGGGTATAAAATATACCCCGTATCTGGGGGGAGGTATTTTCGTGGAAAATATTCATATTTTAATAGCAGACGACATGGAGGCCCATCGCAGAAGGCTTGAAAGAATTATCAACAGCGTGGACAACCTTTCAATCGCAGCTTCTGCCAAAAGCGGCTATGAGGCTGTGGCCTATGCGGCGATTAAGAAACCGGATATTGTCTTGATGGACATTGAAATGGAGAGTCAAATGGCGGGGGTTAAGGCAGCTTCAGAGATTCATAAGATTTTACCCGATACAAAAATCATTATGCTGACGGTTCACCAGGATAATAATATTGTCTTTGCCGCCTTTCAAACCGGCATCGTCGATTATTTGATGAAAGCGTCTCCAAAGGAAGAAATTATTGAAGCGATTTATTCGGCATATAATAACCAATCGCCCATCCGTCCGATTATTGCCGAAAAAATTAGAACAGAGTTTGCCCGCATCAAAAAATCGGAGGATCAATTAACATACTTTTTTAAAATCATTGCCAACCTAACTCAATCCGAACTCGAGATATTAAAGCTGCTTTGCAGCGGTTTAAAGCGTAAGGAAATTGCTGACATCCGCGCCGTCGAAGTAGAAACCATTAAAAAGCAAATCACCAGCCTGTTGAAAAAATTCGACAAAAACAGCACCAAAGAAGTCATCACCGAAGTCAACGAACTGCGACTGTTTGATTTGATTAAGGATATCTCATGATGGATGGGGACGGTTCTTCTGCTTCTGAAGCAGAAGAACCGTCCCCTCGTCTCATTTTGGCTGCAGGACAACCTCTAATGGTTCTGCATCCTTGCAATCAAATTCTATTACGGTCCGGCCGTTCTCTGATGAGAGAATCTTGATTCTGGAATCGGTGGTCGAAAGTGTCCATTCTCCTTCAATGGTCAGCTTCATTGGGCGCATAATACTCTCTGCATGGCGCCATGTACGTGAATAGATGCTGACTTCCTTTTGCACGCCATTTTCATCATATTGATCCGCTTCGGTACCCTCGTATAAGCGTAAATCAGGGTCAACCGCGCTAAGGACTAACTTTTCTCCGTCCATCTTCGTCATCACCATCGATGGTGTATCGGCAGCACGCAAGATTCCTTGATTGATAGAGTCGTTTGCTTCAAATAATGCGTAGCCTGTAATGCCTGTTGCACGGTCTTGGACGATATGGGCCATCCGATTCTGCTGGAGGACCGTGTAAGGGGTCTTCTCAGGATCTTCCATGGAGGCAGCAAACTCGGCCATTTGATTTTCATTCGTACTCACCAAAACCGCATACTGGTACTTTCCATCCTTTGGTGCTTTCCCATGATCAATCCAAGCGGTAGAAAAATTACCAGACGTGTCTGACCCGTCCTTCTGGTTCTTGGATTGTTGCAGTGACCTCGTAATGGAAATGGTTTGTCCAGACGGTACATAAAAACCATTATGCTTGTTGTCAACCAGCCAAGCGTCTTGGGTTAGAGCGAGTTGATTTTGATAAGGGAATGCTGAGATCGCACCTGTGCTGGACATCCACACCGGCTCTGCCTCTGTTTCCATATAGTTTTGGAACAGTGTCGTTTCCGTAGGATATTCGCTGTTATTATTTTCAATATCGGAACCAAGCGCGACAATCCGATTGTCGAAAAAGAAATAGGATTTCCGGGCCCGATGGGAGCCGTCATATTTTGGATGCTCATGAAGTTTCATCGCGAACATGCCGTTTTGTCCTTGAAAGCTTAGGCTTCCGGAATAGGTTTCATCAGAAATCAGCATTTCCTCAAAGCCGCTGAAACGGTCGACGTTCCGAACATCCGAACGCAATTTTTCAAATGGCAGTTGAATCGTCGTGGTCCCTGGCCAGTTGTTCCAATCCCAGCCTTCCTGCACATAGCCGCTGTCTTGATGATTTGAGGCACCCATGATTTGCATTTGCCCGTAGGACATATAACGGCCATATAAATTGGCATCCTGATAGGTTTCATTCCCCCATAAATAGCGGCTATAGCCCTTCACACCGACAAGCCAGTTGTCCCGTCTTTGAATGCCAAGATTAGCGTAATTCATCGACCAAAATCCGGTTGGGGCTGCCTCTGCCGTAATACCCTGCTGCTTAAACTGCTTAGACCATGTATCATCCTTGTCGATGAGCCTTAAATAAGCGGCCGCCACTTCATGATCAATCGGCTCTTTTCCGTCTGGAGATCCCGCCAACGCCATATACCGGAATGGAGGAAGTGTCAACGCACCCTTTCCATCCGGATGTCGCCCGGCGACACTGATCAGCCACTGGGTTTTGTTTGAATACAGGCGCATCGACATTAATGCCTTTTTCAATGTTTCATGGGCATCCTCGGTAACTCTAAAAGAACCTCCTGATAATACATACATAATCGGTGTAACCCCGGTGAAGGCATCCTTTGCATAGGCTGGGTAATGATTGTCATGGTGATAGGCTGAGCCGTCCTTCTTAAAGGCAGGGTCTAATCCATTTGCCGGAACAAGTCCTTGTGACAGCCAAGAGGTGAAGCTTTCCATATCTCTAATTTTTTCCTTCGAATCCTCCTGGACTAGGATACTGGCCAGCATTCCATTTAAGGTGGTGTTTAAGATATCGATATTGCTGACAACCTCTTCTTTAGGCGTATAGATCTTTCCCGCTCCGCTTAACCAGAACAGGGCTTTTTGTGTGCGCTCTAGTAAGCCCGCTTCTTTTAAAACATCCCGCATCAGGAAGGCAGACGAATAAAACCCGCGGATATTGTAGCCTAGATGGTGCATTGTTCCTTGCCCGCTCCCGTCTGCCCAGCCCTGGTCCGCCAAATGATCGGCCAAGTCGATATACATCTGTTTCAGTTCGTTTTTGGTCGCCTCGTCCTCAGCAGACAGATACGTGTTTGCGACTAAATCCATAAAGTCGGTGAAAGCTCTAAGATCGGCTGTATTGCTAAGCTCTTTAAAGGCAGGCTTTATGGCCGCTGGTGCCTGATCAAAATGCGGCATAAACAGGGAAGCACCGTGTATTCCATATTCATCACGGGATATTCCGAATGACTTGTTGCGGCTGCGAATGTCAGCTAGCAGCGTTTCTGTTACCTTTTGCTTTTTAAAAACTAACTCTTTGAATTTTGTTTCGATTTGGCGGATACCGGCCAAGTTCTCTTCGGTTACTTCGGTTTGAGGTTCTGGAGGTGTAAGCTTGGAATACTGCAAAAGACCAAGCCAATGGGCGTTTGCCGCTTCCATCACGTCCGGATTCACAAAGGGAACCTGAGCATCCGGGGTATGGTGCCGCGGGTCAATTGGAGTTGATAGCATCATGGAGTCAAAATACAATGTCCCGGATTCAGATTTAGGTGCAACAACTGTCATGCGGTTCATGTGCGGGTGCGGTGTTCCCTGCATATCACGTTCAAATGATACCCAGACGGTCCGCCATCCAGTAAAGTTCAGGTTCATGTCAAACCAGCTGTCAACGTGATTGCCTCGGCCAAATTGAAAGGTGGCAGTGTCGTTTACGGGCTTTTCATTATAGACCCAGACAACAAAGGACTTGATTGATTGGTCTTGATTGTTGGGGACAAATGGTGTAAATCCAATTTTCTCATTGACGAATAGCCTGGATCCGCTCGTGTAGTTCCATTTCAGCGAATTTTTGCCGTCCTTAGAGTGGCGGCCATCCAGCTCGAGAGCCGCACCCTTGTCTGTCATAAACGTCTTCGGGATACCGTTTTCAAACAGGAAAAGCGGGATTCCAAGAGCTTTTGCACCACTTTCTAGCTGCGTGGCACGAGTTGATAGGTCCTCCTCGCCTGTTGCCGTACTAGAGGCTGCCAATGCCGTTTTCGGGCTGATTGTATCAGTTGGTACAATGGTTAATGGCACCGTCAAAGCCGCTGTTAATGTTAATGCGGCAAACCGTTTCCTATAATGCTTGTCCCCTTTTTTAGGATACTGTTTCCCTTGCTGAAAATCTTGCTGCTTGTGTTTTGAATCTCTCATCTACTTCCATCTCCTTCCCCTTCTATAAACTAAAACGCTTACAATTACCATTCTAGGGAGATCCTGAGAGATAACGATAGTCTAAAACTTTTTACCCCTGCCACTCCACCGCATTACCGGAAATAGGCCAAACAGCTCAGCTTGTTAACGTTTAAAGCTGGGCTGTTTGGCCTTTTTTAGTTACGTTCGATTCGAAGGTTGTCTAGCATGAATGTTCCGGCTCCAGTATCTCCGTTAAGGCTTGCTCCGTCACTGAAAATCCCAATATAGGTTTGCCCATTTTCAGAGCCTGTGATAGTAAACTCAACCCTTTTGGTATCTGTTGACGTTGAAAGGGCTTGATTTACATACAATCCCTTTGCCTCTCCAATATTACGGACATCGACTTCTTGATCACCGGAGATAAATCGATAGGCACCGGCTGTCGTCTGGTAGTCAAAAGAAACAGTATAGGTTACTCCTGGCTCAAAACGGAAGTGCTGTGGAATCGTTCGATACAATAACCCTTTGTTTCCTGTATTGACCTTCACAGACCAATTTCCGGAAAGAACATCATCCACTAATTTTTTGCCTGCCCAGCCTTTTTGAGTATACGGGGCGTGCAATTCCGCTAAATGAATTCGATTGTCCTCAACACCTTCCGTATTGCCAATGACAAACGGGTAAATTCCTTGGGCAACGGATTCAAAATTCTGCTCAAACACATTTGGAGATACTTCATTATTCAAGGTTTTTTGAACAATTCTGATATCATCAAACTTAGTTACACCTTCACCTGCTTCTCGGCTGAGAATCAATTCTGCCTTTTTAGATGTAGCGGTAAAGCTTACTTGCATTCTCTGCATTTTGCTGTTGTAGCCATCATTCGTAGCATGGGAATCAGCCTTTACATAATTCTTTTGCAGGCTGCGCAGCGTATAATTGCTGACATCCTTTACTCCGCCATTTATAGCAATACCGGCTTTCACATCACTGTTGTTCTCTACATAAACCTCTGCCACATATTCCTTGCCCGGTTCTAGGTCATTGAGCACTCTTGACACCGTAGTAACCTTCGAAGGACTATCGATATTTAAATAATAGTCGCCGCTGCTGAGGTTGCGGGCATCTCCGGTTTTGCTCGTACGGATCACGCTTACCGCCTCTTTATCTCCGGCAATCTTTGTGTGTTCATCCTTCACGGTTCCTGAATTAAAACCTGAATCATAGATATGTGCACCCTTGCTCCAGTCATCAACCTGCAATCCCTTTTCCTTTTTATCAGGTACGACCAAATAAGGTGTGGCGGCTTCTGCTTTTAATGTAATCTGGTTATTAACAACCTTGACTTTTTCCACATCCGTGCGGCCTTGGTCAGTCAATTTATAGACATACACTTTTGATGACCCTTTATACTCGTCAGGAAGGGTCCAAGTAGTGGTACCACCCTTCAAATTCCAGTGATATAGTTTTTCAGAATTAGGAGTTGGGTTCTTGAAATCTTGTTCAACCCATGGAAGCAAATAGCTATTTTCATCAAGGATAACATTTCCGTTAAGCGTAATCACACGTTCTCGTGAATTATCCTTTCTAGTGACAACCACCACGTCTCCGTTGCTTGGGTCCTGTAATTTAATTTCCTTCTCCAAGTTGGTTTTGCTTCTGTCGCCTTCCACAGTGGTCCAATCCATCACATAATACTTTTGTAAAAATTTTGTTGGCAGATTGGTATCAAAGGTCATTCGGATAAAATGGTCAAAGTTTTTATCCGATTGCCAGCCCTCAAATCCAGCTAATTCAAAGCCGCCTAACAGTGGGTGGTCAGCTGTACCGCCTGCTTCCGGCCAATTCAGCACCCAGGAATCCCTTTGGTGATTGCTGATAAAGCGGAGAACTTCTGAGTTGATCCCCTTGCTGGCCGGACCGCCATAGTTCTTATCCGTTGCCCAGTGCTGCCAGGTGGAATAATTAGCCACGGACGTTCCAAACTCCGTTGTGAGCCTCCAGCCACGGTTATGGAATTGCTCGGAAATCCGGTTCGATTCCCACTGATCTTGATACCATACGTCTAAGTAAATAAAGTCCAGTCCTGGGGCAGCGGCCTTTAATTCGTCAAGCCTAGTAGCCCGTGTACCCGAGTATAAATCCTTCAATTTATTAATCGTGTAAGACTGATCCAACCAACCCCATCCTTTAGAATTAGGACCGTCAATAAAATCGTCACTAAATGCTTTAGCTTCTGGATAGGTTTCTTGCGCATTAATATGGACACCTAGTTCAGCATTATACTTATGGCCTTCGCTGACTAGAGTTTGCAGGTCAGCCGCTCCCCCCATCCGTTCACCAACATCGCCGTAATCCGGGTGTGCACTGTCATGCCCTTCATTTCCATATCCCTTTAACAGCACAGCTTGACCCAATCCATCTGTTGCCAAGGCTGCCTTCTTGATATTATCCAATGTTTTTAAGAATGGCTGTTGTACTTGTGAACCGAAATTCATCGCAATACGGGTACCAACAAGATTATTGACATTCTCCGATCCAGGAATATTCTGCATAATGTCACGGTAAGCAATTGCCCCGTCCTGCCAGTCAATTTCCTTATCCTTATTTAAATCTTCAGCAATAGCAATTTTAATCGTTGGTTTACCAGCTTGTGGCTCCGGCATAAATGGTCTTTGATAGTAAAGCATGCTTGAACCAATGCCCAGTGCTTTTGTGCCATCTTCATTCTGATAACGATTGGCCCTTAGGTTCTGGTAACCATTTACTTCTGAACTGGACCATACACCTGCACTTAATTGATCAGTTGACAAGAACGCTGCGTAATATCCAGAAGAGGTCCCGACTCCTTCCATCGTGGAATCGACTGTAACTTCGATATCCCCAGGTTTAGTAACGTCACTGCTAAGATTCGTTAATTTCGCTTTTGAATTGGTTTGCGCTGAATTAACGGAAATAAAGTTCAAATCAGCAAACTCTACAGATTCAATTTTTGCACTTTTGGTGTTCGAGATTTCTTCAAAGGTATAAATGACTTTATTTTTTTGAACCTTTAAAGAGACTTTAAAAACAGCGTCAAGATTTTCATATTCATCAACGACCTTTAACGTGTACATGGCTTCGCTTTTGCTCTTCTTTTCAAAAGCAACTTCAGGATAGTATAAAACGCCGTTGACTTTTAATCCGTAAACAGGTGATGTTTGACCGTTCATGACCTTGTCGCCCACGCGGTATTCAATGACCCTCGGGAATACTTCATCAATCACAACATCCATATAATTGGAACGTAATGTATCTTCTATTGGTGGAGTATTTGGTGCTTTAGGGGGAACATATTCTTTAATTTTGATGTTGGAAATCGTGATGTCGGCAGCCCCGCGGCTTTTTTCAAATCCTAGTAAGCCTGCTTTGTCGACTCCGCCTGTCAATGACCAAGTATTAACCTTTTTATCGTTAATGTAGAGAGTGGCTTGGTCATCCATGAATTTAAGGCGCAGATGATAGGTTTTACCTGCTTCTAACGGCGTATCTGAGGTCATTGCCGTCCAATTGTTCGCTGGTCCAAAAATCTCTTGAAAATACAAATTGTTCGCGTCTCCCGTTCCTACATAGGTGTAGGCAGAAGGGCTTTGAACACGATAGATGAGACCGAAACGATTCATCGCATTGGTACCCGGCGTGATATCTGCTTCGAAAACACCATTCTTGATCCCCTGCATAGGATTGTAGACAATTCGATTCTTTTGCGTAGAGGTGACCTTAAATGTCGCAGAACCATCTTCATTATAAGTAACGGTTGCATCGCCTGAGATAACCTTAAAGTCCCCTTCTTGCAGCTGGTTATCGGAAATATCAACGAGCTTCCCGTCTTCGGGGACTTGCCCCCCATCACCAAGGTCTGTACCGCCACCACCTGGAACTGTGCCGCCATCATTAGGAGCAACACCCAGTTCCATGAGCACAATACTGTTTTTTCCGCCATAACTGCCAAGCTTCACTGCTTCCTTCCCTGTATACAGGTTTTTGACAGCGTCAGCTAAAGTGACAGTTCCAAATATATCTTTACCATCCAAAGTTACATTGAATTGTGTTCCAGCATAATCAATTTTGATAGAATGCGCAGTTCCTGGTTCAGGAAGAGGAACGCTTGGTCTTGTCTGCAGCCATGTTCCGCTGCCCTGATATTTGTATTCATAGAACCAGCCCAAAGAGTCATAGCCTACAAAGACAAAGTTATTCTGATCAATATAGTGAGGATAGAAACCAAATCTCGTATCTTCCCCTTTCGTCTCTGGAATAAAGATATATTCCATCGTTCCTGATTCTTGTGCAGCAGTATCTTTTTCTTGAAAAATAGCTGCCTTTGCTCCATTGTCATTCCACGAACCTGAACCCAGCCTTGCATAGGCCTTTCCATTCTGAAAGGCAACCTCATTGACCTCATTTCCTCCGTTTGAGACCGTAACCCATGGATTGGTTATTTCTGCTGACACCTTTAATGGCGGGATAAACCCCGTCAAGAAGGTTGGCAAACACAACAAAAACGCAATCAGGATATGGGTTGCCCTTTTGTAAAACTTCCTGCCCAATGTTTCTCCTCCTTTGAAAATACGATTTTAATAGAAGGCGGTATCCCTATTAGCCAAAAAACGCCAACAGATACCGCCTACTACTGTAATCAGCTTACTTTTATTAAACCGCTTTCACAATAAAGATATTGTCCATATTTTTAGAAATATTGCTTTTTTAGTTAAATGCAGAAAAAAAGCGGACATCACTAGCCAATGCCTCCTTTTTACCGAAAAGTCCCCTATGATACTTCTACAATATGCGAGAAAGCCCTGACAAAACGCTGAAAGCCTTCTCTTCCATCCTCATTTCGTTTAAAGACAGCAGCATCTTCCAGACATTTTAAAAACTTCTTTCCTGCCTCTTCTCGGATGAAAGAGTGAACATTGACTGCATTGTCAGTCACCTTGTATCGGTCCTTTAACTCCCTAGCCCAATCTAGATGATTGTCAGCCACTTCTTCTGACTTCCCAAGAAGGTAATTTTCCACTTCATTGAGCTCCTGTTTTAAACGCGCCGGTAAAACGGCCAGACCCATGACTTCAATTAAACCGATATTTTCTTTTTTGATATGGTGTACATCAGTATGGGGATGAAAGATTCCAAGCGGATGCTCCTCATTCGTCCGATTGTTCCGAAGAACCAGATCTAGTTCAAACACTTCCCCCTTCTTCCTCGCAATCGGGGTAATGGTATTATGCAAAGTCTCACCCGTTCTTGAAATGATTCCGAGGGTTTCATCGGAATAATTTTGCCATTCATTTAAAATCTTGGCCCCTGCTTCCACGAGGGGATGAATTTGCTTACAACGCAAACGAATCACAGACATCGGCCATTTAACCACAGAACAAATAACATCGGGAAATCCTGCCATTTCAAAGTGCCAGTCCGCTTCAGCCTTTGCCATCGCAAATTCGTACCGGCCGCCTTGATAATGTTCATGGGAAAGGATCGAGCCGCCCACTATCGGCAAATCCGCATTCGAGCCAAGAAAATAATGAGGAAACTGTTCCACAAACGTTAATAAACGTAAAAACGTATCCGGGCTGATTTTCATATCCGTATGCTTTTCAGAAAGCAAAATACAATGCTCTTGATAGTAAACATACGGCGAAAATTGTAAATACCAATTCTCCCCCAGTAAGTTCACCCGAATCATCCGGTGATTTGAACGGGCGGGATGACTGATCCTTCCAGCATACCCTTCATTCTCAATGCAAAGCAGGCATTTAGGGTAATCACCGCTTTTAACCTTCTGTTCAAGTTCAATATTTCTCGGGTCTTTCTCGGGCTTCGATACATTAATCGTAATATCTAACTCTCCATAATCTGTACTGACCTTATATTCGATGTTTTTGCAAATCCGCTCCAATTGGATATAGTTACTATTCTTGCTTAGCTCATAAAAATAATCAGTTGCCAGTTGCGGGCTTTTCAGATAGTGATCATGAAAAAGCTGATTAACTGTGGAGGGTCTGGCCATGACACAGTTCATGATTTTGCCGGCAAAAATTTCTTTTTTATCAAAAAGATCGTCTATGATTCTATGTGAACACGCATAGTCAATCAGGTGTTCAAGTAAATAAGGAATGTTAATATCCCTCTCCTCGACTATATCTACTTCTTGAAATTCATCGAGATGAAAAAGAGACAAAAGTTGATTGCGGGCATATATTTCATCCTGCGGATCCAGTAATTGAACTGCAGCTGATTGATAGATTAATTGTTGAATTAAATGATGAATCAATTTGTTCACCTCTTAGCTTAACAAGCCGTTTTTTCCAAATAAATTTGGGGCGTTTTACCGCCCCACCAAGTCTCAATCATAAAGTTGTCCCTGTTTTAGGTCATACATATCTCCGATTGTAGTCATATAGCAGCCCCAAGAGACCGGCCAATCCAATTAACATCAGGCCAAGTTCGAATTTTCCAGGTGTCTTTTGGCCGATCATAATCAGCGCAAGGCAAAGGAAAAATACAACTAGTTTAACCACCACCAACACCTTATCCTTCATTCGGAAAAGCCTCCCACCGTATTTCACTCGGTACTAATGTCACCGTTTTGCACTTTCCCTCGCCATCATAGACAACCGTTGTTTGCTCTTCCATCGAATTATTAACAATGGCCATTTTTCGAATCGATGGGTAGGCGTGGACTTCACAATAGATGTTGTCTGCATGCCATTTTTTGAAATCCGCCTCTTTATTTGCCGCATAGTATAATGCCCGCATTAATAATCGGGAATTCTCCTCACTGTAAGGAAGCCCCGCAATATAAACGGTTCGGCCTGCTCCAAACGGATGTGCTGAAAGATGGATTTCCCCATTGGAATACTCAATTATTTCCGTGTGCTCGGTCAACGCATAAATATTTTTCATACTTTCACCAAAATCAAAAGTGGTGGTGTCAGCAGAAATAAAATGCTCCTTGACTGGATGTACAAAATATTTGTCCATTGATAAACTGAAGCCCAGTTCCTTGTCTACACCTAAGGCCGTTGCCAATTGGAAATAGTGGCCTTCATGCTGACAAGCAGTTGGTTCGCCAATCCCAATGAAACCGCCGCCGTTATAAATCCAGGAGCGAATGGCTGAAACGAGCTTTTCATTTTTCCAGTATTCCCCGCCGGAAAAAGCCGTCCCTTCATCACCAGCATTAATGATGACATCGACATCTTCAGGCACCCCGTCGGAAATCACATCATCAAAGCTAATAAACGATACATCCACAGCTGCTCCGCTTAAGGATTCGAGGACACCTAAATACGAATAAATTTGTTTATACCATAAGGCATGCGCCACCATATGGGCTTGCCAGGTTCTCAGTTTGCCCCACGAATTCAGGATGGCAACCTTCAAACCACTGTAAGGTTTCACCCCCTTAATCGTGTCATAAATTTCCCGGAATTCATCGGTTACCTTTTCAATATAAGCCACAAATTCAGGGAATTTATAAGCTAAACTCAAGTAACCACCATAGCCGATGCGGTCCACCGGATTTCGCAAAATCGCCCGACGTGCCGTCAACCAGTTTTCATTGGCTTCAAGCACCGGGTTGTTCCCATCATAAAAGGTATCCGGGAAAAAATATGGCAGGAAGCGTCCTTCGGTATAGCGGACATGCGGAATGTCCGCTATCATCCGAAGCGTCGCGCCGCCGCCCACACTCCCGACAACCGCATCTAAGCCAATCTTTTCAAAATATTTTCCATACGGCTCAGTGCCAATCCAGTTGTCGCCAAGGAACATCATGGCTTCCTTTCCGCTCTCATGGACAAGATCAACCAGTTTTTTCGCTTCCTCGGCGACAAATTTTTGGATAAAATCCATATAATCCAAAAAGGCTGGAGTAGGAACGCGAAATGAGGTATTGTAGTACCCTTGGTCCACAATGTCTTCCGGGCGTAACCGGTAGCCTTTTTCTTTTTCAAAGGCATCCAATGCAGCGACAGACACACTCGCCCCATATCCAAACCAATCCACAAATTTCTCTTTGCCGAGATTATTGAACACAAGCGTAAAATGATAGAAAAACGTGGTGAATCGGACGACATCCGTATCTGGATTATCCCTCAGCCATTGTGTTAAAAAGCTTCTCATATATTCATTGGAATGCGGCCCCCTGACATCAAACGGGATGTCGTGCGGCTTGTCGCCCCAATTGTTGGTGATATGATTGTACATATGGGTTGGATCCCAAATCGCGAAAACTAAGAAGGATACCGTATACTCATGCCAAGGAATCGCCTTCTTCACCATGACACAATTGTTTTCTTCATCTACTTCCCAATTATCTGGTTCCACAATTTCTCCGGTTGTCCGATCGATGACCTCCCAGTATTTCTTTGGATCATGGATGTAATCCGGCTGTACTTGCTCGGTAAAATAGCCTTTCATAAAATCAATTTCCACTGTTTCTGATACTGCAGTGTTAAACAAGCTCATCAAATATAGCTGCTGGCATTCTTCTATGCGGTTCTCGGCAAAGTCATTATGTCCCCGGGCCACAAAATAAGTCGTATAAATTTTGGCATCTAACTGCTTAATATCGTCATCCAATTTCGTTCCGTCACTATCGCGAATGGCATCCGCTCCCCAGCGTTCCATCAATTCTTTTGTTTCGTTTAGAAAATTTTCCTCACTTGGCAGGGTAACGCGCCCTCTAGTCTTATTCATTGTAAATCCTCCTCACCCTAGTCTTTTAATCCTCCAAGGGTCATCCCTTGTGTTAATTTCTTTTGCACAATGATATATAAAATTAAGGTTGGCAGCATGACGAGCACCATTCCCGCATACATTTGACCATAATTTGCAGCCGATTTCTGTGCGGCCATCAAGTTCATCAGACCGACAGGCAGTGTCTTATTTGGACCCGGAATCAAGGTCAAGGCAATAATGTATTCATTCCAAAAGGCCAGAAAATTAAATAAGATTACTGCAACAATACTTGGCCGGGCCATTGGAATCATGATTCGAATCATCGTTTTAAAATAACCGGCACCATCAACCAGCGCCGCTTCCTCATATGTAGACGGCAAGGTTTGAAAATAACTGGATAATAGATACACGGTAAACGGCAAGGCAGTAGCCGCATAGACCACGGCTAAAACAAAAAGATTGTCGAGCAGGAAGCCGCCGCCGAACTGGTCCCGCAAAAAGGTATCTCCATCCAACAGCATCAAGAAAATGGGAACAACAATATAGTTCACATTGATAAATAGGCCCGCTTTAAATAAAGAATTCATCAACTTGCTGCCTCTAAACGTGTATCTTGCCAGCACATACGCAGCCGGCAGGGCCACTACTAACAAGATCAACAGTGCCAAGGCGGTAACCATCATGGAGTTCAGCATATATGTGCCCATGTTCGCTTTTTGGAAAGCATCGATAAAATTTTGAAAATAAAACCCTTCCGGCGCTGCCCAAGGGCTTCCGTAAAATTCTTTGTTTTGTTTTACCGAAGCTAGGAACACCCAGGCAACCGGAACAATAATAGAAACTGCTAATGTAATCAGTGCTACATAAATAAATAAGCGATAGACTTTTTCAGCATTCATTCCTGTTTGTTTTTTCATGATTTATGGACCCCCTAATACTCAAGCACGTCCCGATTAGTAATACGGCTGATGATAGCCGATAGTGCGAATGAGAATAAGAAGATGACCACACCAATCGCCATACCGTAGCCATAGGAAGAGTTGGTATAAGCTTGTTTATACATATAGCTTAAAAATACTTCCGTCGCCCCATCAGGCCCTCCGCCGGTCATCGCCTGAACGAGAAGAAAGCTTAAATTAATCGTACTTATAATAAAGAAGGTTAAGGTAGTTCGAATGTTATTCCATATAAGCGGCAGGGTAATGCTGAAGAATTGCCTGATTCGTCCGGCCCCTTCTAATGCCGACGCTTCATAAAAGCTCTCTGGGATATTCGCAATACTGGCCATATACATGACCATGTAATAACCGATTGCCTGCCAAATAAGCGCCCCGCCGATGCTGTAAATGGCAATCTTTTGGTCGCCAAGCCACATTTTTTGCAGATGATCGAGATTGAACAAGGCAAACAGATTATTTAGCAAGCCTGTTGCGGGGTCATAGACAGCCGAGAAAATCCCCGCGATAACCACGATTGATAGAATGTTAGGGATATAGAAAATAATTCGGAAGAAGCCGTTGCCCTTTATCTTTTCTCTCGTCAATAGCGTTGCAAACAAGATCGCTAGGACCATCGTGATAAGTGTGACAAAAACAATCAAGACGATACTATTTTGAAGAGAACGAATGAAGTTGAGATCTTCCCAGAGAATTTTGAAGTTATCCAGGCCGACAAATACCTTATTGTTGGAAAATCCGCCCCACTTATATAAGGACATCCTGAATACCTCAACCGTAGGCACAATCATAAACACAGCAAGCAAAATGAGTGCCGGCACGGTACAAACACAAATAAATATCCTTTTTTCCAATGTCTTGCTCATGGCAATCACCTCTATTAATAAAGATAACGGTGAGGAAGGCTGCTCACCGTTATTTAGTGAAACTCTATGAAACTCGTTTACTTTAATGCAGCACGCAATTTGTCACTTGCTTTTTCAACGGCATCCTGCCACTCTTTTACCGTCTTATCGCCGGAAACAATACTGTCAATGGTTCTGAATAGAACATCTGCCATGCTGACACCCTCTACCGATTCTGTTGCCGCAAATCCGCCCATACCAGCCTTTGCTCCATTATCATAAATGCTGTAGAAAAGTTGATTGTCGCCGCTTAAATTCTTGGAAATTCCTTCAATTGGCTGAATCGCGTCTGCTTCTGCAAAAATAGCAGCGGCTTTATCAGAATACACAAATGTTAAGAAATCCTTTGCTGCTTCTTTATTCTTCGCTTGAGCAGGAATCCACATTTGTTCAAAGAACGTAAAAGCATAACGGTCGCCGCTGTCTTCAATAGCCGGAAGTGCCGTCATTCCCCATTCGAAGCCATCCGCTCTCGGTGCATCTTTCATTTCACCGACAACCCATGTACCATTTGGCATGAAAAGGGCTTTGTTATCAAGTATTAATTGTTGGTTTTTCTTATAGTCTTTGTCATTAGCATTAGCAACGGTAGTTGGCTCTGTATATTTTGCCAGCTTACCAACTATGTCAAATGCCTTCGTTGCTTCTTTAGATTCCCAAATGCCGTCTTTATAGGTCATGGCTTTATTGTAAAAATCTGATCCCCCTGCTTCTAATAGCAGAGAATAGAAGAAGGCATCAAAGTAGCCTGTAGTAGGGTAAGTGAACAAAGAGATTCCTTCCGCTTTCGCTTTATCTCCAAGCGCCCACATTTCATCCCAGGTCTTTGGTACTTCCCAGCCTTTTTCTTTCAATAAAGCGGCATTATAGAACAATCCTGTTGGGCTATAAAACATTGGCGCCATATAGGTTTTGCCGTCATTATAAGGATTCGTAGCAAGAGTATCAGTAAAGCCCGGCACCAGCTTATCCTTTACTTTGACATCCTCGCCATAAACGTTCTTATTAAAAACATCAGTAATATCTTCTAACGCCTTATCTTTGATCAACGTTTCAGTTAGTGCTAGTTTTCTTCCAGTTGCAAGCAGGACTACATCTGGATAGTTTCCCGCTTTCATGTTCGGACTGATCACTTCTTCGAGGTTTTTATCTGCTGATAATTTGACATTCACATTAGGATTAGCTTCTTCGTAAGCATCAATTACCTTTGTCCACATGTCTTTCCCATAAGCAGACTCCAGTGCAGCCACATGAAGTGTTTGTTTCTTTGAATCCTTACCGCCCTCAGTATTGCTAGCGCTATTACTTTGGCAGGCTATTAAACTAAAAGATAACAAAGCTGACATACCAGCCAACAGAACTTTCTTTTTCATCTTGCTCATCCTCCTTTTTTACTATTTATAGAAAAAGTATATAAAAATAAAAAGCGCTTCCACAATAAACATCTTGTTCTCTTTTTTAGATATCTTGCTTTTCATTGTAATAATTCACTAAAAAATTTATACTATTAGGTAATAGGCTCCAGCAAGAAGGAGAGATTAATTTGTCCAATGAAGTATATGAAATTCCTCAGTCGATGCGCGGCCGTCTCCCGGTAAAACTTCTCTATGTAACAAAAGCAAAATATGACAAGGATTGGCACAGCACCAATCATACTCACCATTTTACAGAGCTTTTGTATATTACTAAGGGGAAAGGGACGTTTGTTTTCTCTAAAGAAGAGATTCCTGTAAAAGAGCATGATGTGATTGTCATTAATCCTAATGTCGAGCACACGGAAAAATCCTGTCCTGAACAGCCGCTTGAATACATCGCATTTGGAATTTTAGGGCTCGCTTTCTCTTCACCGGATGACCCGGGGGCCCAGGTGACCTTTCTCAATTTCAAACAGGACCAGGAAATCTATCTTTTTTTCCTTCAGCAATTAATGGAGGAAGTGGAAAAACAGAAGGAAGATTATGAGTTAATCATTCAGAACATCGTGGAAATGATATTGCTCCGAATGATGAGAAAAAAAGTATTCCACTTGGAGAAAACTTCTTCGAAGAAAATCAGTAAAGATGTCGCGTTCATTAAGAACTACATAAAACTGTACTTTCGCGAGGACATTAATCTCGATACACTGGCAGAAGTCGGCCATATGAATAAATACTACCTTGCCCATTCCTTCAAGAAATCAGTCGGAGTTTCTCCCATTGAATATCTGATTCAAACCCGCATCAGGGAAAGTAAAATTTTGCTGGAAACGACCAACTACCCAATTTCCGATATTGCAACAATTACCGGCTTTTCATCCCAGTCCTTCTTTGCCCAATCCTTTAAGCGGGTAACCAACCAATCACCCACACAATACCGTAATGCCAAAAACGCAATGAAAAACAAAGGAAAAAAAACAAAAAGCAAAAAGTGAAACATGGGGACGGTTCTATTGCTTCAAGCAAAAGAACCGTCCCCATGCGCTTTTGAATCCGTCATTATGAAATTTTCTCAAACCATGGTCTCGCTGTTTCTTTCAAGACAGCGTTTAGTTCTTGAATGTTTTTTCGGCCTGATTCTTGAAGCCAGGCACGGCCAGATTCTTCACCTTGTTCGGCAAATGGAGCAACGCCGTTCTTCCAGGTGGCACGGCCACATAAGACACCGTTAAAGGTGGAGCCGGATGCCTTGGCAAATTTCAATGTTTCCTGGAACAATTGGGCACTTACACCGGCGCTTAAGAAGATAAACGGAAGGTCGGTTACCTCGCTTTGCTCCTTGAAATAGCCGGCTGCCTCTTCCTTCGAATAAGCGACTTCCTCGTCCGTATACCCTTCCACAAAGTTCATATCAACAGGCACTTCTACCTTTAAGACGTCCACCTGGTACTGCGGCTTTGAGAATTCTCTCATCGCCTCAATGACTTTATGCGGCTTCACTTTCGCATACTCCAAGCTTTTCACATCATCGTTTTTAGCATCGTAGGTAACAATCTCAAGGAAGAACGGAATATCCTCTGCGACACACTCAGAGCCTACACGCTCCATATAAACATGCTTGTATTCATTAATTTTTGGATCTTCATCCACATCATAATACAGCAGGAATTTTACTGCATCCGCGCCCGCTTCCTTCAGGCGCCGTACCGACCAGTCCGCCAATAAATCAGGCAAGCGGCCCACAGCGGTCGCATCGTAGCCTGTTTTTTCATAGGCCACTAATAAGCCCGCTTCCGGATGACGGACTTTAGCGGCAGGGAGGCCATATTCCGGGTCTAATAGAATCGAAGTTGCATAGGGTGTCAGTTCTTCAGAAACTAATTGTTTAAAGCGGACAATACCCTCATCGCCAACTGGACTTTTGCTGCCGGAGGCAATCATTTTCTTCAAGGAACCGCGCTGGTCAATTGCCAATGCACCAATGATCCCATTTTCATCTGACAAACGTTTAAGGGCATCTTGTTTATTTTTTGTTAGCTTAAACATGGTCAATCACCTCTAGTAATCTATTTTTTCCACTTGAACCAATTCGAAAAATTGGCTGAAATTAGCTGTATTAATATGGCCTGTGGCTGCTTCCATTGTATTTAACATTCCTGTGGTCATCGCCGTTTTCAGCACAACCAGGGCGGGCTGCTTGTGTTTCAGAGCGACAGCAAGCCCAGCTACCGTTGCATCACCGGAACCGACTGGATTCACCACATCAATCGGAGGGATGGTAACCCGGTAAAAATCTGAACCGTGCTTAACAAAGGCCCCAGCCCCTCCCATAGATACAACAATCCACTCGATCCCCTGAAACATGTCGTCTTCTAACGCCTGCGACAGGCTGCTAATGCTTTGTTCCACTTCCCTGCCGAGTAGCTGCGTTAGCTCCGTGATATTGGGCTTAATGGCAAATGGCTTTACATTATGTAATAGAACTTGCCGCAGCGACTCCCCTGATGTATCCACAATGACTGGAATCCCCTTGTCCCGGCCCATCTCTACCATCTGCCGGTAAAAGGTAGAAGGCAGACCTTTCGGTAAACTGCCCGAAATGGTCACTAAGGAAACACTAGACAGCAGGGTTTCGTATTTTGCTAGAAAGGCAGACCCATCTTCATTCGTCAAGGTGGGGCCTGCTTCCAAAATTTCCGTCTGCTTGCCGTCATGGAGAATCGCAATGCAGTTTCTTGATTCTTGGTTTATTTTTAAAAAATTGTTTTCAATCTCGTTTTTCGTCAATTCCTGAACGATGTATTCGCCAATCATTCCGCCCAGCACGCCGGTCGCCAGCACGCCCTCGCCCAGCTGCTTGATGACGCGGGTCACATTTAAGCCCTTGCCGCCTGCAGTTTTGCTGGCAGCTTCGACCCGGTTTACATCATCGAGCTTGAAATGTGGGATTGGATAAGAAATATCAACAGATGGGTTCATCGTGACCGTTAAAATCATCGAACTCCCTCTTCCTGCGTAAAGTTTTCGGCCTTGTACCGGCAAACACCGTCAATGTACGTAGCCAGAAGCTCCATTTCTGGCGTCAGCACAATAAAATCGGCTGCAAGACCGCTTGCGATTTTGCCGCATTCCTCGTCCAGTTGAATGCTTTTCGCAGGTGCGGTACTTGCCATATAGATAGCTTCCTCAGGGGTTGCAATCCCCCAGTCGACAACATTTTTGACCGCATCAATTAATCGCAAAATACTTCCAGCCAAACTTCCACTTTCTAGGCGTGCGGCCCCTTCCTTCACTATGACTGGAAATTCACCGAGCTGATAACGGCCATCCGGCATCCCGCCTGCCATCATGCAATCAGTAACCAGAACCGTATCCTTCCTGCCCCGGGCATTCATTAAAATATTGGCGGCTGCAGGATGGACATGGTGACCATCACAAATAATTTCCGCAAACACATCCGGCAGAGCCATCGCCGCACCTGCCATCCCCGGCTCACGATGATGCAAGCCGCTCATGCCGTTAAAGGTATGAACAAAGATCGATGCACCCTTTTCAACCGCCTGCTTTGCCTCTTCATAGGTGGCATCACTATGCGCTAACGCCACCGTTACCTGATCCTTCACGGCATGTTCGATGAATTGGAGTGCCCCATTCCGTTCAGGAGCAAGCGCAATTTTTTTGATGAAACGATTCGATTTGGCTTGCCAGGTTTCAAGCTTTTCAACTGAAGGGTCACAGAAATATTTTGTGTTTTGAGCGCCTTTATGTTTTTCTGTAAAAAATGGACCTTCTAAAAAGATTCCTCTGATTTTCGCTCCTTGAACGCTTGAATAATGTTCGCCAATCATCGTGACCACATCGTTCAATGCCTCCGTGGAAGAGGTCAGTGTGGTTGGCAAAAACGAGGTCACACCGCACGAGAGCAGCCCCTCGGAAATTGCCTTTAACCCCTCTAGGTCCTTGTCCATGACATCGTGGTTTTGGAAGCCATGAATATGCGTATCAACCAAACCCGGAGCAATCCAATAGCCGGAATAATCGATGACTGTCGCAGATGGATTCGGCAGTTCATGATGGTAATAAAAGAATTTCCCCTCTTTGATTTCCAGATAACCAGGGCCTGCCACCCCATCCTCAAGAAAAAACTGATCTGCATAAATAAATAGCTCCATACCTGCACCTCTATGAATAATGGATGCGGATGACATCCTTCTTAATTTTTGTACTCGTGAATAGTTACTCCCTTAACCACCCGATTAACGGTTCCGCTCGGTGATGGCGTATCCGGTGTATTCCCTACTTTTATGGAAGATAGCAGAGCGATAGTCTGCCCAACCATCACAAATGGCAGTGACAGGTAAGCATCCGGTACAATGCCCGCTTCACGGTCAAATAAGAAGCTGTCACCCGAATAATTGCTGTCCCCGTCGACGCTGATCGCACAAATGAGGCTCGCAACCTGGTCCTGCTTCAATTCATTTAACATATCCAAATCGTACCGGCGGGTATAAGGCTGGTTGGACACAAACGTGAATATGACAGCTTGATCATTCACAAATGACTTCGGACCGTGACGGAATCCAAGCGATGAATCAAAAGCGGTAGCAATTTTTCCAGCAGTCAGTTCAAGAATTTTCAACTGTGCTTCCCTCGCCAAGCCTTCAAAGCCGCCTGATCCAAGATAAATAATCCGCTCAAAATCGACTCCAACCATTTTTTCAATTTCCGCTTCTCTGCAGATAACACTTTCACCCATGACGCGGATGGTTTTGACAATCTGTCCTTTTTCTTCATCTGATAAGGAATCAAAAATTAGCAGAGCCGTTAAGGCCATACAGGTGTAGCTTCCCGTCATCGCAAAGCCCTGGTCATTGGATTTTTCCGGCATTAATAATAGAAGATTCTCGTCATCCCCTGCTGCCCGCTGGGCCAGTTGCCCATCCTTTGAGCAGGTAATCGTGATTTGATAGAGATTCGTGACGATTTGCTGTGCAAGCTCAACGGTCGCCACACTTTCCGGACTGTTGCCGCTTCTAGCAAAAGAAACCAGCAAAGTCGGGATATCGGCTTTCAAAAATTGATAAGGGTTGGAGACAATCGCTGTCGTTGGAACACTCTGCACATCCCACTGTTTTTCATCGACTTTTCCTTTTAAATATGGAGTAACGGTGTCGCCAACATAGGCGGAAGTTCCAGCCCCTGTAAAAATAACCCGAACACGCGCATGCTTTTCTGTTATGTTCTGCAAAAACGTTTGGATTTTTTCAATTTTCTCATTATAAAGTGTAAACGTTTCTGCCCATAATTCAGGCTGCTGTTTAATTTCCGCAGTGGTAATTTCCGCACCTAACGGCTTTAATTTTTCCAAACTTAACGTAAACATTCTCGACACTCCCCTAATTTTCTTCAAATACCCTGAGGCCCGCACCGACGATGCCGTTATCCTGCTTGATGGTACTGACGGACATCCGGTTTAACACATGCTGTTGTTCAGAAATTTGATAGGATTTTAGTTTTTCTTTTATGATTTCAAGTAAAAAAGGATTATTGGCGATCACGCTGCCGCCAAACACGATTTGATGCGGATCTAATAGACAGGAAATCGAATAGAGACCCTGGGCCCAATAATCCGTTACTTCATCGATGATTGGCTGATACTCAGGCACTCCAGCTTGATAGCGCTCAAAAACATCTTTAGTTGATAGGGTCTCCTCCAGCACTGTTTCAGCTAGTTTTGCAATTGCCGGCCCAGCAGCCGCTTTTTCCAATCGCCCCCATTTCGGACCGCGTGCCTTTGATAGAATCGGAATTAATCCAAACTCTCCGGCAAAACCCGCCCCCCGGAAAAAGGAACCTTGATGAAGGATCGCACAGGAGATGCCCGTGCTAATCGTTACATAAACAAACGTTTCATTTTTGTTGCCGCCGGCAGCCTTCCACTCGGCAAAGGCGGCCGTATAGACATCATTGTCAATTTCAATTCGCTCGAGTCCAAATTGGTCCCTAAGGCGGTCAGAGACAGGAAACTGGGCCCATGGCAGATTATTTTGAAAAACAGCAATACCGTTTTCCCTGTCTACCTTGCCCGGTACGCCGACACCAATACCTTCTATGTCAGTAATCGAAAAAGAAGAATCGTTCAGAACCTGTTCTACCACTTCAACGACTCTAGTAAACATGTGCTCTCTATCTGAAGGATCACTTTTCACTTCGGCTCGTTTTAGCAATTTACCCGTTTCCGAGATGATTCCCGCGGCAATCTTGGTCCCGCCGATATCAAGGCCAATGGCTTTTTTCATAATGAGCACCTCGACTGTAAAAATATATTTATATATGTATGGATGGGTTGTTGGTACAAGTTTATTTAAAGAAAAACTCATAGACTAGAATGCTATGAGTTCATTATTTTCATAATTTTATTATAACACGCTTGCTTGTAGGGTCAACCCAACAGTTTCAAAAAAACTACGAACAAATTCTTATTTTCCACCGGTAACGGCAATTCCTTCAATGAACTGCCTTTGCAGGAAGATAAATAGGATGAGCATTGGCAGAATCGCCAAGAAAGAGCCAGCCATGAGAATCGGGTAATTGGTCAAATATTGGCCTTGCAGGGAGGATAAGCCCACTGATAGAGTCATAGATTCCGGCGAGCTGTTGACAATCATTGGCCACATCAATTCGTTCCAGCTCCAAAGCGTCGTGAAAATCCCCAGTGCAATTAACCCCGGTTTCGCGAGTGGCAGCATGATTTTCCAATAGATTTGGAAATGGTTGCAGCCATCAAGCCTTGCAGCCTCCTCCAATTCCTTTGGCAGCCCCATAAAGAATTGGCGCAATAGGAAGGTTCCGAAAGCGCTAAACAATCCCGGCACAACAACAGCCGACAGGGTATTGAGCCAGCCCAACTTTACCATAATCATATATTGCGGCAGCAAAAACACTTGACCAGGTACCATTAACACGGTCAGCGCTAACAAAAACAGGACATTTCTGCCGGGAAATTCAATCCGGGCAAACGCATAGGCTGCAAGCGAACACAAAAACAGCTGGCCGACAGTCCGAAGCAGTGTGATGATGACCGTATTATACATAAATTTAAAAAAAGGCAGGAGCCCAAACACCTCTTTGTAGTTCCCCCATTGGAACTCCTCAGGAATGAAAACGGGAGGCACATGAATGGACTCTTGGTACGTTTTTAGCGAGGTGAGAATCATCCATAAGAAGGGCAATACCATTGCCACCGCTCCCACAATCAGGATGAAATGGATTAGGAATGTTTTACTTGTAACAAGCTGTTTTGTTCTTTGCAATGGTACCACTTCCTTTAATCATAATGAACCCACTTTTTCTGTAACACCATTTGAATCGCGGTAATAATTAGGATGACAATCAATAATAGAACAGCGATAGCGGCCGCATACCCTTTATCATTTAATACAAAGGCATGCTGGTAGAACAAATATACAATCGACTGCGTACTTTCTAATGCCGTACTGCCTTTTCCAATCATCATGAAAATCAAGTCAAACACCTGGAACGCCCCGATGAGAGACATGATGGTCACAAAGAAAATAACCGGTGAGAGAAGTGGCAGTGTAATTTTAAAGAACACCGTGACCGGGCCGGCACCATCGATTTCGGCTGCTTCATAGTACATTTTCGGAATTCCCTGCAATCCGGAAAGGAAGATGACCATGTTATAACCAATCCCGCTCCAAATCGCGACGGCAATGACCGAATATAAGGCAATATGCGGGTCGGTGACCCATTGCGGCCCTTTGATTCCGATTAATGATAACAGATAGTTGAGCAGCCCGTAATCCGCGTTATACAGCCATTTCCAAACCATAGCGATGGCGGCCGGCATGGTAATCACAGGTAAAAAATACAACGTCCGATAAACCGATTTCCCCTTAATATTTTGGTTTAACAGAACGGCTATAATAATAGATAGGAAGATTCCAATCGGTACAGTAAAGATTATATAAATGCCCGTGTTTTTAAAGGATTGCAAGAGCGTGGCATCCTCAAGCATCCGCTTGTAATTGTCGAGCCCTGTCCACTCATACTGGCCAAAAGAGCCCCATTCGGTAAAACTAAAATAAAAATTCTGGATGATCGGCCACAGGTAAAAAATAGCCAACCCCAGCATCGTTGGGGCAATCATCAGATAGGCCCAAAAATAATCGGAACGCTTTCTAGTCTTTGCAAGGCTCGCAGCCTTTAATCTTTTTGCTGGTTTGACTTCGGTCTGAAGAGGAATTTCTTTCACACTATTCCCTCCCTTTAAGGAAATGGAAGAGAAGAAATAGATTCTCCTCTTCTTTTTTTACTACTTGGATAACGCCTCGTTCGCTTTCTTGGTCAACTCTTTTGCGGCATCTTCAATGCTTTCTTCTTGGCTCCATGCCTTTTTCAGGATATCGACCTCGTATTGCCAAATCTCCCCTGTGCTTTTTGCATTTGGCAGCGGCACAGAGTATTCGCTGGCATCAATAAAGGCTTGCAGATTAAGGCTTGGAACAGATTTCACCCAAGTATCCTGCGCGCCGTTAAACGCTGGAATGACGGTTCCTGTTTTCGCATAGATCTCTGCAGCTTCCATAGAACCCAGGAATTGGACAAACTTCCATGCCGCATCTTTATGCTTTGTATTGGCCGCAATCACATTGGACAATCCATGAATCGCTGTTGCGCGGGTTTCGCCTTTTGGGAGAACGGTTACATTTAAATCAGGGTTCTTCTTATATTCCGGTACCATCCAAGGGCCATCAAGCATCATCGCTACTTTTCCGGAAGAGAAAAGCTCAGAAGCTGCCGTTTCTGTCATTTGTGCTTGTGTTGGTGATAAACCTTCTTTTATGAAACTTGTATAGAATTTAAGGGCTTCGACTGTTTTTGGATCATCAAATCCAGCTTTTTTGCCATCCTTAGAAATAACATAGCCGCCATTTTGCCAAATGAAATTATAATAGCCTTCTTGGTTAGCGATGGTTGAAGCAAAGCCCCAAACCCCTTTATCTTTGTTTGTCAGCTGTTTTGCCGTTTCCTTTAATTTAGTCCAGTCCCAGGTTTCATCCGGATACGCTACACCGGCATCGTCAAAAATCTTTTTATTGTACCAAAAACCGATTGTATCGTAGTCTTTTGGAATTCCGTAAACTTTTCCGTCAACTGTATAAAGGTCGATTAATGATTTTGGATAATTATCCAAGCTATAGTTATCTTTTTTTGCCATATCGCTTAATGGAAGGATTACTTTTCCCTCTGCATATTGAGTAACGTGAGCCCCATTCATCCACAAAACATCAGGCAATGCACCGCCCGTTGCTGCTGTTTCAAGCTTTTGGAAGTACTGTCCGTAAGGAGTAATCTCCGTTTTCACCTTGATGTTTGGATGTTTTTCATTAAATAATTTGATAATATCCTCGATGGCTGGAAGTTGTTTTTTATCCCAAATGCCATAGGTTATTTCGACTTTCCCATCTTTCGCATCACTAGAAGCTTTGTCACTATCACTGCAGCCTGCAAGCCCCAATAATCCTAGAACCACAGTTAGAAGCATGATTAGCCATTTTCTCATCCTTTTGCCCTTCTTTCAGAAATAGTTTAGTAGTTTTTCAATTCATTACTGTTTTTACACATAAGGGTTTTTCTAGATGATAAAAAATCTTCATGTTGATCCATTGAGGTTTCTCTTAACATATTCAGATAACGCTTACCACCTCCGTATCCAAACGTTTTCCTAATGGAGTTAATTATTCCATTCCTTCTTCTTGCTCTTAATTTATTATTGCATCACCACAAAAACGCGGTGTGACAATCCCATTTTTTCAACTTTAAGCTTTAATGGTTTCTTGTAAACTTTGATAATAGTCATCGATATTAATAGATTGGCCTTCATGCATGCGGGATTCTTCAGCGGCAAATGCCATCAGGTGGCTTCTAACGGAAGCAGAAGCAGAAGAAACCCCGCCCTCGTTTTTGCCAATCTGGATCTCCCGAAGGAATGTTCTCATGATTCCTTGATCGCCTCCGCCATGTCCGCCCATTGGCCGATCAAAATGAATGAGAGTTTCTTGCTTGGTCAAGAAGTCAAAGATAGAAATCTTATTTTCCTCCATATTCCCGCGGATTTCTCCTTTGGTACCCATGATCTGGACAATTCGCGTCTGCTCTCTTGTAAAGCCGCACATGCTGAAGGTGGCGGTGGCACCGTCCGCAAATTCCATATTGACTACCTGATGGTCAACAACATTATTGTCGGAGCGGTACACGCATTTTCCGTAAGGGGTTTCATTTAATGCTTTGATAATCCCTTCGTTTGTATGGTCCTCGGTGAATTTCTTGGCCCAGCCCTTCCCTTCCCCAAGATAATATCTACCCGCATGGAATGGACACTCAAGCTCTGCAGGGCAGCCATCCAAACATCGGAGCGGCGCACCAGCAGGGGCATTTTCCTCTTTAAAATGCAACAACGAGCCATAGGAGCTCACGCGTTTACACTCTTTACCCATCACAAACGAGATAATATCCATGTCATGGCAGGATTTCTGAAGGATCATTGGACTCGATTTTTCTTTATTGTTCCAATTCCCTCTGACAAAGCTGTGGGACATATGCATGACTTCCACATTTTCATTCAGCTGCAGAGAGACCACCTCACCAATATCCCCTCTAGCGATCACCTCTTTAATCTTGGACCAAAAATCGGTATATCTCAGTACGTGGCAGATGGTCAGCCGCCGGTTATATTTTTTCGCCTGCTGTTCCATCAAAATACATTCCAATGGATCCGGTGACATTGGTTTTTCCAACAGAACATGATATCCAAGCTCTAACGCTTTCATTGTCACTTTGAAGTGGTCTCTGTCGAGTGTACAGATAATGGCAATTTCCGCAATCGGCTCCTCTTGCTGCAGCGCCTCTTCCCACGATTCATAACAATTTTCTGCCGGAATCTGATGGGCTTCTTGTACTTTTGTTCTTCTTTCAGGCCACGGCTCCGCGACACCGACAATCTTCAATTCATTCGGATAAGCCGCAGCATACGGCGCATAAGCCCTTGCCCCTCTGTCACCCGCTCCAATCAGGAGTGCTGTCATTGTTTTCATAATCCTTCTCCTCTCATTTCGGTTTCTGCGGAAAATTTTCCGCAAGTTATCCAAACGTTTTCCAAGAGCTTTTAAAAAAAGGAACCGGTTAGGTCCGTTTTATAGCAGATGACTCTCGAATGACCAATTCAAATGGCAAAATCAGCTTAATGGGAAGCGTTACTTTTTCTTCTACGATCTCCATGATCGTCTTCGCTGCCATTTTTCCCATTTCATATTTAGGGATATCAACAGTTGAAAGCGGCGGTGAAGAATATTTCCCCATTTCGATATTATCGACACCAAAGAAGGCGATGTCTTCCGGAATTCTTAACTCATTTTCAATTGCAGCTCTCATCGCAGCTATGGCCATCATGTCACTGGCGCATACCATCGCTGTCGGTAAATGACCGGCATTGTTTTGAATCAGCTGATTCATTTCATCGTAGCTGTTTTCCATTTTCCACTTCGTGTTGAGGACCCATTCCTGCCTCATGGCAAGTCCTGCTTCGTCCATGGCAGCTTGAAAACCTTTAAACCGGGATTCATCATGCAAATCCTTATAGGTTTCATTTGCCCCGCCGCCAATAAACCCTATTTCTCGATGTCCTTGGCTGATCAAATGCTTAACGACCGTTTTAATGGCTTCCTTACGGTCATAATCGACAATGGCGATATTCTTATTCGTATAGAAAAAGTCCAGTCCTACCACAGGAATTGTTTTTTGTATGTAGTCAATCAGGCTGTCATCAATCCTGTCAATCAGCAGCAACCCTTCAATCCCCAAGTCATGGATTGTCTTATGGAGCAGCGATTCATTTTCCAGCTCATCCTTGGTAATACTTATTAGGGTGTAATCTTGATTCGTTAATGTATCACGAATCCCGGTATAGATATCGGAAAAGTACGGGTTAATTTCCGCTTGCTTTGGGTTTGCTACCCAGCCGATTTTCATCGTTCGTGTATTGCTTTTTTGTTGTTTATTGTGAACAAGATTACGGGCATGCTGGTTCGGTGTATAACCTAACTCCTTAACCGCCTGCCAAATCTTATTCTTCGTTTCTTGATTCACATTTCGTGTTTGGTCGTTTTGAATGACCCGCGAAACCGTAGAGATGGAAACGCCTACATGTTCCGCAATATCTTTTAATCTTACCACTAGTAAAACACCTCGAGGTCAAAGCTTACAACGGCAATTGCTTAAATTTTTTGAATTAATACGAATATAGCACCATTCATAATTTTAAGTCAATAACCATTATATTAAAATCTTTCTTGTAAATATTATCCTGCCATATAAGTTCATGCGAATCATACATTTTTTTTAAAAGCCTCACCTTTTGAAGTGAGACTTTTTTTGAATAAGATGAACCTACGTAAGCTCTGTATAAAACCGGCAGCGATCTCCGCGAACGATTGAACGGCAAAACTCCACCGGCCTCCCGCTCGTGTCAAAAGCGGTTCGTTCTAACAATAGAGCTGGTTTTCCCGCTTCTGTCTTTAGGTATTGGCTTTCATCTGAACGGATTAATACAGGTTCAAACGCCTCTCTTGCCCTGCTGACAACGACGTTAAATTCTTCCTCAAGCAGATCATACAGGGAGGTCTCCCCCACCCTTTTCAATGGCTCGATATTTGGTACAACTCTTTTGGGAATAAAGGAGGATTCTAGAATATATGGGTCATCATCGACACAGCGAAGGCGCTTCATTTCAATGACCTGTTCATCGCCGGTTACTTGCAGTTCTTCCATAATCTCCGGGGTCGGCTTGACTTCTCGTATGTCAATGATGACGTCATTTGGAACCATCCCTTTTTCCTTAAATCCCTTGCTGAAGCTATATAATCCCATTAAGGACTGTTGCATCAACTTCGGCTTCGCCACAAACGTGCCTTTTCCCTGAATTCGATAAAGCAGCCCGTCCTGAACGAGTTCCTCAATGGCCTTTTTTGCGGTATTTCTACTAACGTTATAATCATTCATTAATTGATGCTCGGATGGAATTTGATCCCCAGGCTTCCAGTCACCACTATCAATCGACTGTTTTAATCTTTCCTTTAGCTGATGATAAAGTGGTATCACACTATCACTTTGCAATGGTTTCATCGTAATCTACCTTCCTCACGATATGACAGGTTCAGAGTCATTATACCACCAATTGTACCATCAATCCATCAAGTTTTACAAAAAATGATACATAGGGACGGTTCTTGTGCCTCAAAATAGTGATGCATGAGAACCGTCCCCATGCATCACAGTGGGGGCTGGACGCCTACTGGTTCGATTGCTGGTGTGTTTTTTTTGGATCCGAGTGTGTTGACGACGATAACACCGGCAATGGCAACTGCGCCTCCGATGATGGAAATGAAGCTTGGCTGTTCATTGATCCAAATCCAGGCAATGAGGATGGCGAATACCGGTTCAAAATATATCATGCTCATAACCGACCCGGATTTTCCTAAGGAGAGGGCGATAGTCCATGTGACATAGCCAATCGCAGTTGGAAAAATCCCTAAATAAATAGCCGATAAATGGGCATCCAGGGATGCGTGCTGCAGTTCTTGAAAATATCCCGGAAAGTAAATAAAAAAAGGAATCGTTCCAACCCAGGTAAAGTAGGCTGTTAATTCTATCGATGAGTAGCGTCTCAAGAGAGGCTTTTGAAAGGCAAACATCACCGATGTCCCCAGGGCAGCGATTAATAGAAGGAACACCCCACTGGAGATATGGAAAGACGAGCCTGCTGTTTCAAGTGCAATGATACCGATTCCCAAAAAGCCCAAACCTAAGCCAATCCAGCCAAACAACCCTAGCCGTTCCCGTAATACGAATAGAGCAATTAGGGCAGTAAAAATAGGCGTTGACGAAATCAGCATCGCCGCGACTCCTGCATTTACGGTTTTCTCACCGAAAGCAACGCCGATATGATAAATACTGATCCCTACAAACCCCAATATCGCAATTTTCAGTATATCCCCTTTTTGTGGCAGACGGAATTTAACACCGGGCCATAGCGCGTAAATCGCAAATAGTGCCGAAGCGATAAGGTATCGAGTGAGGATAAGATGCCCTGGTGAATAGCCTCCATGTAAAATCACACGAATGGCAGGGAAAGATGCTCCCCAAATCATAACGGTAAACAACGCAATGGTTAAAGCTTTTATATTCAAAATCCCCTCACCTCTTTTTTTCTACATAATCTCAAGATTATCACGGTGATAACATTGTTTCAATTTAAAAATATGGAAGAGGGGGATTTTAATTTAGGACTATATTCGTATTTAGTAGCTTGTGACCAATGTGGCCATTTTTTGTGGCCTTCAGCCTCGCCAATCCAGGTTATTTTTCAAAAATCCTTCCCATGCCTTTTGGCTTCCTTTTAAATTTTCTTCTCTTGTGGCTTTAAGCCGGTTCTCGGTTTCGCCGTAGCCTATTTCTTGCCGGTTATTTTCGAAACCTTGGAAAATGGTGTCAGCAAAATCGCCCAGAGGTGCCCCGAAGGTGTGCAGTCCCGCCCCGCCTAAATCTGTATTCACTGCTGGTGGGAAAATTTCAACCACCTCTATGCTCGTTTCCGCTAATTGCTGCCTTAAGGAAACTGTAAAGGAATGAAGAGCTGCTTTTGTCGCACTATAAATCGGCACCCACACACCAGGCATCAGCGCCAGTCCAGAGGAAACATTAATGATGGCCGCATCCTTCTGGTTCTTTAACTGCGGGATTAAAAGCATTGAAAGATGAATTGGTCCTTCGATGTTAATGGCGATTTCATTTTGGTAATAGTCCCAATTCTTATCCGGTTTGAGGAGATTCACTCGTTGCTGAATGCCAGCATTGTTCACCAAGATATTTAATGAAGGGAATTCCTTGGAAACCCATTCTGAAAGCTTGACCCGGTCCTCTAATTTAGATACAACACAAGCATGTATATGTAGTTTAGGATACTTTGCCTTTGCTTCCTCAAGCTTTTCCTGGCGCCGGCCGACTATGATGACCTCGTTCCCTCTTTCCAAAAACCGCTCCGCAAATGCCAGGCCAATACCAGAGGCACCGCCGGTTATTAAAATCGTGTTACCTGTTAAATTCATCCTGCTTACCCCCTTTTATTTTTTTAAAAATACCTTTATAGAATAAAACAGGGGCCCCACCCCACTGCTTTGCCGCATTAAACTTTTGCAGAAGCAGGGTTTCGGGCCCCTTGCCTATTTTATGATTCGTATATTGCCTTTTTCTATTCGTTTTCTTAGTGCGTTAATCATAAGAAGTTTAACCGGCTTTCGAGTTGGAGGGAATAGGAGCAGGAAGCCGAATATGTCACTCAAGAACCCCGGTGTTAACAGCAGGATTCCGCCGATTATGATACAAATGCCGTCCAAAACCGCATCGCCCGGGATTTGTCCCATTCGAAACTGCTCCTGTGCCTTCCTGATGGTTTGTAGTCCCTCTCTTTTGGCCAAGTAAGCGCCTAACACACCGGTCAAAATAATGAGCAGGATGGTAGGCCAGACCCCGATTGTTTTTCCCGAAAGAAGCAAAAAGCCAATTTCCGCTGCCGGAACGGCGATGATTAATAACAGTAAATACCGCATATAGTTCTCCTTCCAAATGTGTCTGTTTCCAGTCCGATCCTTTTATGCATTTGGAGACACTTTCTCAACAGCTTGTTTATATTTCTCATACCACTTTTTCCATTCTTCCATCCGTTCGATCGTTTCGCCTTCCATTAGGGCCTTAATCACATCAAGGCATACATGCCAGCCTGCAAGGTCCTTCGGGGTATGGGGCGTGATTTTTTCAATCTTTTCTATTAAAAACAGCTTGCAGCCGGGGGCTTCAGTGGAAAGTTCGAATCGCACCGCCATGTCGCTTCCCCAAGTAAATTCCAATACGGATTGATCTTTGAGGTCCGTGATGGCCATCTTCTCAAAGTTTCCGTCGCCCATATCGAACTTCATAAACCCGCCTTCACGAAGCTCACCAACTCGAAGCTCGTTAAACCACTTTGCTAATTTTTCGTTGTCCGTTAACCAGGACCATACCTCCTCAACGGAGTGATTAAATTGCCGCTCGAATCGTGCGATGTAGCCATTTTCTGATTTTTCTATGACTGCTAGCATTGGTTTCTGCCTCCCGTAAAAAAATATTGTTATTTCCATTATAGGAGAAACGCGGTTTATTTAAAAATATGAACTCTATTTTTACAGTTTTCTCATCTTTGGGGACTTCACCAGTAAAATTAGGGCTCTATTTTTACCGTTTTCTTATTTTTTGTGGCCTCACGGGTAATATAGGACGTCTATTTTTACCGTTCTCTCATTTTCGGAAACCTCACGGGTAAAATAAGGCTTCTATTTTTACCGACCTCTCATTTTCGAGGACCTCACGGGTAAAATATGGCCTCTATTTTTACCGTCTCCTCTAATTTTGGAACCCCACGGGTAAAATAAGGCTTCTATTTTTACCGTCCCCTCATTTTTACAACCACATGGGTAAAATAGGGCCCCTATTTTTACCGAACACCTAAGGTTTTGAACCTCACAGGCAAAATAAAGGGCGATTTTTCAAAAGGAAACAAAAAATAAGACTTGCCAAAACGGCAAGCCTCTAAACATATGACCTCAAATAGAGAATCAGGTCCCTTCTTCTTTTCTGTAGCCACGCGGTGTGTTGCACTGTGGACAGGCAGCGTTGCTGGAGTCGAATGGGCTCCCGCAGTTTCGGCAAAAGACGACTCCTGCACCGGCAGCAGCGGCAGGCTTTGACTGCCCGCCAGCTGGCATCTCTTTTTGCACCGTGGCCTCTACTGCGGCGGCTTGCCCCACATCCAGCTTCGCCGCCTCCTTTTTAAACCTCTTTAAAACCCCAATGACTACTATCAACGTAATAATATTCACAACCAATCCGGCGGCCGCGATGATCAAAACGAGAAGTGATGTATCTTTAAGCATGATTACGTCTTCCTCCTCTCATTACTTTTCAATAGTCTCGGTTCCATAAGTTTTCCTCTTCCGAACAAGGACTAGCGCCGTAATTACAGCTGCCAGGCTGCCGACACCGCCAATGGATCCCATAAACAAGGTCTTATTGTTATACCAGCGGACAATCGGGTTGGTGGAAACAAGAATGCCATTGACCTTTTTACTTAGCTCGTTCCCGGCTGCATCCACCGCAATAATCTTCACATTTTGCTTGGAGTTTAAGCTTTGGATGTCAAACGTATAGTTTTCACCTTCCGCCTCATGCTCCACTTTTTTACCGTTTAAATAGATCTCGGCACCCTTGAGAACAAGGTTGTCCTTCACCGAAACCGTTACCTTTTTAACATCAACAGGATACTGCTCCCCACTCTCAATGTCGATCGGCACAATCACCGGAGCGGTCTTGTCGATACCAAAGGAGATTTCAGCCTGCTTCTTCTCATCGATATTCTCATTGATGTTACCTGCTGCATCTTCGGAATAAAGCGCAACGGTATATTTGCCATCGCCGGTAAATAGCGATTTTTTCACCACATACTTGTACTGGCTCCACTGCCCGGCGCCGCCGGTTTCAGTGACGGTATAATCCTTACCCTCCGCCAAATCAGAAGGCGTACCGTTCTTCGTCATTTTGACTTGAATCGTATCAGCTTTCAGGCTGTCGACGTTCGTTTCGGTCACGATGACGTCCGTTTCCTTCTGCACATATTTTCCCTCAATCGCCTTCAACGCATCATCGAACACATAAACCGAACCAAAGCGGTTCACAGAGAAACGAATCGTTTTAGAGGTTTCATTTCCGGCAAAGTCCACAAGCGTCGCCGTTAACGTATAAAGGTCATCGATTTCCTTTTTCTTCTCGAAATTTTTAAACGTAAACACTTGGCCGTTCGGTGCATCGGCATAGCTGCCATCGAGCGCCGCCGGGCCGTGATTCGCTCCGGTTAGCTTAATGCTTACAGCCTTTTGATTAAAATTCGTATCGGAATAAGTGATCACCGGAATTACGTCGCCGTTATTGGCCGACTGGTCCTGAACGCCGGTAATTGTCAGTTCAGGCGCTGTTTGGTCAACGATGAACTCCTCTGCCCTATAATCGGCAGCAATATTCCCAGCCTTGTCGGTAAAATCAATATCAAAGCTGTACTTGCCATCCACTGCATATTGGATGGTTGCCGTGTGGATATCGCCTTTTGAGCTCCAGCCACTTACCTTCGGGAAGGCCGCTGCCGCACTATTGTCACTAGCGGTGCCTGTTACCTTAACACGGCCGGCATCAAAGTTATGCTCATTAATCGAAATCGTGGCCGTCCGGCTGGCCCGATAATAGTTGCCATTGGCCGCTGAATTGTTACTATAAGAAACCTTCACAACAGGAATGGTTTTATCAATCGTAAACTTTTGCTGCGCTACGGCTGGTGCAGCATTTCCGGCATTATCCTTATACTTGATATCAAAGGTATAATCGCCATCCGCGCTGAACTTGACGGTTGCTGTGTGTGTTGTCTTATCCGGGTCCGCTGAATTGGCAGCAGTACTCCAGCCCACCAACGAAGGCACAGCCCCATCTGTATTGGTAATCAAATGTTCGACATCTTTTGGATTGAAGTTCCGCTCCGTCACCACAACGGTTGCCGTCCGGTCTGCTTTGTAAAAATCAGGGTAATCCTGATCCGCCGAATTATTGTCATAAGTCACTTTAATCTGCGGCGCCGTCTTGTCGATGCTGAACGTCAGCTCTTTTTCCGATGTGTTACCAGCCCGGTCCGTCACCTTGGCCTTGACCACAATGGCGTTGCTATTGTTGCTGACCGTTATTGTTTTTGTCATTTCGGTAACAAGGTTTTTATCTGTCTTCGCTACCTGCCAGCCGTCTGAATTGCTGCCATCTGCAAACGAACCGTCATTATTAAGTTGCAGGCGTCCGCCTTGGCTGTTCGCCGTATCATAAGGCGCTACAACCGACCATTCCACCTGGCTCAAACCTGAATACGTATCCGTCACTGTCAGCTTGACATTCACGTTATGCGGGTAAAGCTCGAGACCCTGATTGTCGCGGTAGCTCGTATCGACTTTTTCCAATGCAATATGTGATTCTTTGGCGTGCTGTGCCTCATCCTCAATGACCGTGCCATCCGGTGTGGCAAAAGCACTTGTATTATTGACGTGGTCCGTCGCTTTAGCAAAAATCTGTCCCTTAAACGCTGCCGGAACGTTGAAACTAAATTCGCCTGTTGTTGGAACAGCCGCAATGCTGTTGACCTCGGTTGGCGCGATTCCTTGTAGTGAACCATCCGCAAGCACCGCATAGAATTTGCCGTTCTCGTAATCTTGCAGATAAAGTACCATTGATTTGACTTCGCTTGTCGCTTCAAAGCCAATCACTGGATCCTCCGCTTTCACCGTCACCCGAATCGGCTTTTTGAAAAAGAAGCCATATTCCGTAAGCTCGACCGCATCCGTCAGGCTTTCGGTTGCATCCTCCTGACGGTCATCCGTTGAAAAATGAAAATCGGTAATCATCGGACTTGTTTCGTCGATGAAAATCGTTTTTTCAACCTGAGCGGCATTTCCTGCGTTATCAACTGTTTCAACGGCAATATGGTAGGAACCGTCTTCGTTTCTGGTAATCCGGGAATCACCGGTATCCGTCGCCGCCAAATCCGGGCGGTGCTGGACCATCGGCTCTTCATAGTAAAAATACTCATCAATAGGCTGGTCGTTCACGTTGATCTTAACCGTATTGACACCGGAATCGGCATCCTGCACATCGACGTCGTACGTGACTTCGCCGTTGTAAAACTCTTTTGTATCATCAGCCACATAGGATGAAACGCCTTCTTTGGCTGTAACGTTGATAGCGGCAGCGGGGGCCGTTTTTTCAATCATGACAACACCGCTGTCTTTGGCTTTAATGTTCGAATTGCTTGAGTTTATCAAATATGGCGTCTGGTTCTCGTTATTCACATTGTCCGTGACTTCGACTTGGAACGTTCCTTTGAAACGGTCCACATCCAGAGTGTAGCTGGCTTCAGCGGTTAGGCCTAGTTTTTCAAAGCTTTCCCGGGTTAAGGTTGGAGCCTCTTCGCCCGCGTTCTCTGGAACAGCCTTCAACTTCAGATCCTTGATTCCGGAAGCGTCATCCTTGACCTCTACTGTCACTTCTAATTTTTTATTAAAAAATGTTCCGAAGCTGAGGTAGTTTAACACCTTGGCAATCGTGCTGTCGTTGATGACAGCAAAAGTGACAGCCTCGCCGTCAGCAAGCACCGGTGCGTGTTCATCAATAAAAATTTTCTTCGGCGCTGCATCAGTTTTGTTGCCGGCATTATCTTTTACCGTAACGGAAAAATCGTATAAGCGATTTTCTTGATTAAGCGTACTTGTATCAATCGCTTCAATCGCCGGACTAACTTGCTTTTCTTGCGAGAAATCATATTCTTTATATTTCTTGTCATTTAAATTAATAGTCACCGTATTAACGCCGGATTCCAGGTCCTCGGCTTTGATGTTTAATTTTGCATCACCGCTGTAAAACTCAATATTATCAACCACATACGGATTTTTTTCTGAAGCAACCGTTAATTCCGCGGTCGGCGCATTCCTATCAATCATGAAGTGTCCGTTGCCTTCCGGGTCGACATTCGTATCGTTGACATCATAGTTTTGTTTGTTGTTGACATTGTCGGTCACCTCGACGGAAAACGTCCCTTCGAAACTTTCATCATCGAGGAGGAACACTGCCTCGGCTGTCCGGGTATCTTTACTGAAGGTTTCTGAAACCAATGGAACCTTCTTTTTATTAGTTGAATTCACTGATTTCGCATACAAAGTAATCGCCTTAACCCCGGATTCCCCATCCTTGGCATCAACGGTCACCTGAATTCCTTTGTTAAAAAACATTCCAAATGTAAGGATGTTTAAAACCTGGGACCATGTGTCGTCGTTGATTTGTTTGACTTTCACAGCTTTACCGTCAGCGAGTGTCGGGTTCGTCTGGTCGATGTTAATGTTGATTAATTTTTCAGCCGATTGATTACCTGCCTGGTCAACTGCCCAAATCTTGTATTGGCCTTTTTCGACTGGACCGAAAGAGTAGCGGTTGGTTTTGGCATCGAATGTTGCTTCAACAGCTGCATCGACTGGGTCACCCACTTTGCTGTATAAAACTGTTTTTATAGGAGTAGAGTAGGCGACGCCGTCGAAGTTTTCAGTTCCATTTTCAATTTCACCGGAAACGGTCACGGTATCGCTGAACCATTGCACGCTATTAATGGTAGTTTTGTTTTTTCCATCCAAAGCTGGCTCTTTTATGGCTGGACCTTGTTTGTCAAATACTAGCAATATATCGCCAGGCAAGTTAACCGTTTGCTCGCTCTTTTTCGTGCCTGCAATCTTCACCTTCATGTCTTTAATCGAAGTGGATTTATTGAAGGTGTACTCCGTTTGCCACTTTTTGCTGGAGCTCGCGGAGGTTTGCAGATTGATAAGGTTGTAGCTTCCAATTGGTGCAACCTTCACCACAGCATCCTTTGAATAGACGCGGATTTCTTTGCCGCCTTCTTTATATGAGTCGATTAATGAGCCGGAAATTAGTGTAATCGAAACGTACTGCGACCAAGTCCCGTCTAGAGTCGGGATTTTCTCGTATGTCACTTCGATTAATTTTGGCTCGATAATATTTTTTACAGTGTAAGAATAAGTTCCGTCCTCGTTTTCTTTAAAATTCTCATCAGCCGCGAGATTCACGGGTGTTCCGTTTATGTTGATCGAGGCCACCCGGTAGTCCGCATTCGGTGTCATGGTTGCAGTCGCTTCCCCGTTATAACCGACGGTGGGTATATCAAGCTTCACATCACCGTTTCCTCCGTTGACACTGGCCGTTACAGCGTAGGTATTGATGGCAAACTGAACTTGTACATTGTGGTTGGCTGTTACATTTGTGAAAGTATACTTATAGCTATCTGGCTCTATTAGCGTCACAGCGGTTGCCAGGTCGAGATTGGTGCCATCCAAGTAGATGCTTTCGACATGAAAACCGGTTAACGGAGTCACCGTGAAAAAGGATTCATTGCCGTGCTGGATGTTGACCGTTCCGCCTTGAGAGTTAATAGTTTGATTATTTTCGTCTTTTACAGTACCTTCATTTGATTTGTAGTTAAAAGCGATTGTGTATGTTTTTAAAACAAATACGACTTCAATCGTTGTGTCGGCAGAAATCGAAGGAATAGTGCTTGTGTAATTTCCCTTGTCAGTTACACTCTGCAGAACCCCAGCAATTTTTACGGACTGAATTTCGTAATTGGGCTCTGGTGTTATTTCAATGGCAACATTTGTCCCTGTCTGCACCTGAACGGGGTCTGTGTAATTTGCATCATTGATTTTTATCGTGCCGCCGGCAGTTGCCTTAACTGAGACTTGATAGGTTGCTGTTTCAGGAGGGTCCGTTGGTGTTCCAGTCTCGGTTGTTCCTCCCTGTTCAATTGATTCAACAGGTATGGTCGGGTCCTGGCTTGTTGTTTGTGTTTGCTCCCCAGACTCCGTTGTTGCCCCGCCAGTTGCTGCAGTTTGATCAGTTCCAGTGTCTGCGGTGTCTGTTGTTGTTTCTGCAAACACCGGCATGATGGCGCTGGCTGGTATGTTATAGGCAACCAGCAAAATGGCAAGGATAACCGCCAGAATGCGGGTCGCCCTTGATTTCCTCTTTGTAAACACTTTTTCTCCTCCCCTTGAAAAAATACAATTTTATTAAAATACCTTTGGTTACCATTCCGATGTGTTTTGGCCTGATTCAGGCTCCAATAGCCCATATTGGTTACCAAATCGTTCATTTTTTGACGGGTTCGGGCTCCAATGGCCCTTATTGGTTACCATTTCTTTCAGTTTTTGACGATTTCGGGCTCCAATAGCCCTTATTGGTTACCATTTCGTTCAGTTTTTAGAAGTTTCGGGCTCCAATAGCCCTTATTGGTTACCATTCCGTTCAGTTTTTGACGGTTTCGGGCTCCAATAGCCCTTATTGATTACCATTTCGTTCAGTTTTTGACGATTTCGGGCTCCAATAGCCCTTATTGGTTACCATTCCGTTCAGTTTTTAGAAGTTTCGGGCTCCAATGGCCCTTATTGGTTACCATTTCGTTCAGTTTTTAGAAGTTTCGGGCTCCAATCGCCCTTATTGGTTACCATTCCGTTCATTTTTTAGAAGTTTCGGGCTCCAATCGCCCTTATTGGTTACCATTCCATTCATTTTTTGGAAGTTTTGGGCTCCAATAGCCCTTATTGGTTACCATTTCGTTCATTTTTTAGAAGGTTCGGGCTCCAATCGCCCTAATCGCCTACCCTAAATCACTTCATCCGTATGGGTAATCTTGATATCTCTAATTATCTTAAATTCTATCTCTGAAATTGGGGTATCTTCTTTATCATCCAATTCGACAACAGGATTTAGCACGGTTGTTTCATTTGATTCTATTAAAACCTCAGTGCCGCCATCCAAGACTTCGGTCCCCAAATTCAAAACCTCAGTTCCTGGATCCAGCACCTCAGTGCCAGGCTCAAATGTCTCCACACCTTCATACAGCACCTCCGTACTGCTGTCTATAAGGACCTCAGTTTCATTTGAAAGGACCGCTGTCCCTTCAGATAGATGTTCATCTGCCTGGAAAAGCACCTCTGTCGCATCATTTGCCAACACTTCTGTTGCATCAGAGGGGCCATTCCCGAAATATCGGTCTACTTTTCCTGTAAAACCTGTGTTTATAGTATTAAACTCATCCCCAGTGCTTACCGTATTCCCTCTATCGTTCCCAGTACTACTTGTAAATCCAGGGCTAATAGTGTCAACCACGTTCCCTGTGTTCACAACAGAATATGCCGCATTCCCCATATTCCCTGTTCTTCCAACAGTATCCCCCGGCCTTGCCGTACCTCCAGCTGTATTCCCAGTCCTACCAGTGCTTCCAGGTTTCCCGGTATTCCCAGTCCGCCCCGTCCACAGCCTTCGAACCCCGACCGGCTCCGTCAACGACCCGCGATCAAGGTTAAAGGCATCCGGCTGGTGGCGCTTGCTGCCCGTCATCTTGTTTCGTTCGCGAATTTCCTCAATCTGGCGGGCGGCTGTCCTTCCCGACAAATCGCCGATGATGGCCAGAATGTTCATTTTGAAAAATAAAAACACAGCCACTATTAACAATACAGCGGCCAGGGAATATCCGGCGATGGAAATGATCTGCCATGCTGCTGCTCCCATGCTCGTCACCCCCTATTCCTTCCGAAAGGCGTTATCAACGGCTTTTTCAGTTAGGGCAAAACGCCCGATAACATCCTTTTTAATCGTTTCCGTCTTTTCGGCTGTAACCTCGACATCCTCCGTACTCCGCTTGACAGCATCAGTAACCGCACGAAGGTCGCTTTCCTTTACGCCATCCAATTTAAACTTCCGGGCATAGGTTTCAATCGAATACATCGTCAATTTATAGAGTTCTAGTTTAACAATTTCACTCTCTTCAGGGCTTTTATCGACCATTTTAATCAGCCCCTTGATGTTTTCCCAATAGGGCTTGTATTTACCTTTGTCGGATGCCTCCTCGATGTGGAGGGTGATATTCTGATTAAACCGGCCGATATCCCGGTAAATGACCGCCATCTCGTAATAATCGCTTTTTTCCGAGCCGTACTGGACAGCATCCTCGAACCACTGGATGGAGCTTTTCATTCTCGTAATCTGGTTATCACTATTTTCACTTTTTCCATAATCGTAGTAATACCAATACATTTTCCCGACTTCAAAAGCGAGGTCCGGATAGTCCGGATTGTCGCGAAATTCGATGAGGTGGGCGTTGATTTTTTTCTTAAACTGCTCTTCCTCCGGGACCGTAAAGGCGGCATCCCCTTTGAAGGCATTCAACAACCCAAGGTAGGCCTTTGTTTCAACCGGCTTAATATCGATTGCTTTTAAAAAATAATCAATCTTCGCCTGATCGGTCGAGGCTTTTTCCGCCATCTGAAGCGTTTTGTTGTAATCGGCATTATTTGTTTGGATGTTCATCACCTGGCCAAGAACGCCAATGCCTAGACTCAACACAGCAGCCCCCGCCACCGCATAAAAGCCGCGCAGCTTCTTTTTTTGCTTGGCACGATAAAGGTCGTCGGCCTCTTCATAATGGTTCAGCGCATACATCAGCTCGGCACAAGATTGATAGCGGTCATCCGGATTCAACTGGGTGCATTTTTCAATAATCCGTTCCAAACCGCCCGACAACGAAGGGTTCCACTGCCGGATTGGATAGAGCTCATAAGGGGGCTCAGTCGGATTGTGCCCGGTCACGAGATGATAGAGTGTCACGCCCAGACAGTAAACATCGGTCCTTGGGTCGGTCTGGCCCTTCCCGCCGAACTGTTCCGGGGCGGCGTAGCCCTTCGTTCCCAGGCTAACGGTATCGGCAAGATTCTGCTCTTTATATTCGCGGGCAATCCCAAAGTCAATCAGCTTCAGATTGCCGTCCGGCTTTAGCATCACGTTCGCTGGCTTCATATCCCGATAAATAATCGGCGGACTGCAGGTATGTAAGTAATCAAGCACCTCACAAAGCTGTTTCGCCCATTCAATCACAAGGTCCTGCGGCTGGGCACCGTATTCTTCCAGAATCTTGCTGAGCGGTTCGCCTTCGATGTAGTCCATGATGACAAAAATAACTTTTCCATTGTCGATGATATCAACAATCCGCGGCAGGGCCGGGTGGTCAAGCCGCTTGATCATGTTCGCTTCGGCGATGGCACTCTGGATGATGACCTCGTTGTTCTTGTCTCTTCCTCTTTTTTCAATCTCTTTGACGGCCCACTGCTTGTTCAGGCGTTTGTCCATCGCCAGGTAGACCTTGGACATCCCGCCTTGGCCAATCAACTTCAGTATTTCATATTTTCCGTCGATAACGGAGCCAATTGCTGCCACGTGTAATCCCCATCCCTACTGAATTTTTACAAGCAGCACAGTGATATTGTCTGTTTCCTGTCTTTGCTTATTAAGTTCCACTAAGTGGATTGCGTTTTGTTTCATAGTCGCTTCATCCACCAATACCTGTGGGGCAAATGCTTCAAAAATCTCCTGGTCGCTGAGCATGTGGCGAAACCCGTCGGAACAAAGCATATAGACTTCGCCGGGAGTTGCGCGGCCATGGATAAATTCCGGCTCAACCAGCCTTGATGCCCCAATACATTGCAGGAGGACATTCCGTCGCGGGTCGGTTTTCGCCTGCTCTGGTGTGATCGTGCCCCGCTTGAGGTCTCTGGCGACCACCGTCTGGTCCTCTGTCAGGATTTCAAGCTGCCTCTCCCTAATTCGATAGACGCGTGAGTCGCCGACATGGCCAATCAGCATGAACGTGGTATCGATGAGAAGCAGCGCGGTAATCGTCGTGCCAAGCTGTATTCTCACACTTCGCCCGTATTCGGCAATCCGTTGGTTTTGCTCTTTAATGATCCGATCCCAGCGGTACTGGATCTCATCCCAATCCTTTCGGGCAAGCTGGGCAGGAAGGTCAGTCTCGAACCACTCTGAAAAAGCACGAACCACACTGGCGCTGGCCACTTCCCCCTTGGAAAGCCCGCCCATCCCATCGCATATGACAGCTAAAACGACCTTGCCAATCGAAGTTTCGGCAACCTTTATAAGCAGGCTGTCCTGATTCGTCGGTTTCTTAATCCCCGTATCTGTAACTGCCGTGCATAACACTTCCATTGTCTAAACTCCTTGCCTAAATAATCGGTGCCATTCCTGCGGACATTTCCCCTGCTTTTTACACCAGTTTTGTCCGTAGAGAAGAAACAGCCTATATATAAAACATAAAGTCCTCATTTGCCAGGCGGAGCTTGGTACCCGAAAAGATTTCAATATCCTTCATAACCGGAATCACCCGGCCGTCTACGTACGTTTTGTTGGTCGAGTTGTTGTCGATGATATAGTAGCGGCCGCCCCTGGTGATAATATCGGCATGGCTGCGGCTGATGGCGTTATTGTTGGAAACGAAATAATCGCAATAGCTCCGCTCCTTGCCAATCCTAAATGCGGGTTTGTCTACGCTGATTTCCTCCTGCGTCTTCTCCCTGACCAAGTAAGGGAAGCGGGGTTCTTCATACACATCAGCCTCAAGTACAGTTGTCCCGCCAACATCCTCAACACCCAAAACCGTCGTTCCACTGAAATGTTCCGTTTCAGACGGCCCCGCCGCAAAAGGCTCTTTCGTTTCCGCCGCAGCCTCTAGCCTGCCTGCCTGCCCCTCCAAGGCAGTCCCGCACGCCGAGCAAAATTTGGCATCTTCCATACTACCGGCCCCACAGCTCGGACATGCCTTTAATTTTTTTGAAAAATCATATTGATTGCCGAATGGATTATAGGCAATGCTTGAGGGGCGACCTTTTTCGCTGGCCGCGTTCCCGGTCTTCCCGGCTCCGGCCCCATACCCGATCCTCCCGGATTCCCGCGGGCCATCGCCAACACTGCCCGTCGAACCGGACGGCAGATACCCCTTGTTGTCGACTGTCTTCCCCAGCAATTCAAACAATAATTTTTCAAAACCATTAATTGAAAATGGGCTATGGCTGCGGAAATATTGCAAATAGGAGGTCACATAGCCATTGTCTTCATGTTTATTAAACACAGCCCGAAAGGTAATATCGTTAAAAAAGTCAGGCACTACACTCGCGTTTTGGTTATTGACAATCGGCCAGTAAATGCATTTGACCTCTTTGGTCCGCGGGTCGAGAAAAATCGTCTCCCAATTTAGCATCAGGTTGCTGACGTTCAGCAGGTTCTTCTCACATTCCTTGGCAACCGCCACAATTCTGGCCATCGTCCCCAAGAACATTTTCTTGCTGACAATCCCGCTGAAATAGGATTGCAGCGTCATCATCCCCTCGACATGACACCTTAGAACGAGCCCCTTTTTCGTCTTCTCGGCCGCCACCGGCAGAAGACTGCCGAAAAGTCCCGCTGCAACGCCCTTCAGTTCCCGTTCATTAATAGCCTCCGGGTCGATCAGCTTATTTACGACCAAATATTTATTTGCCTGCTGTTCAACGGTTGTTTTTCCCATAACTATCTCCTGTTTCAAAATACTAAACTTATAAAAGACTCACAGCCGGTTCGCTTTATTGACGGCCTTCGCCTGCGCATCCTTATACTCTTTTGCGGCAAAACGCAAAAAATCGGCGTACTGTTCGAGCGCCTTGGTCATATTCTTCGAGGTGGAATCATGGTCATCCACCCGGTTCCACTGCTGCTGAAATTTCGTCGCGTCCTTGCCCTGCCAGGACGAAGCAAGCAGAGTGACCTCTCTCCCGGCTGAGGACATGTTTTTATTGTGCCTGGAAACGTAGGTATCAATGGCATCGGCGGCCGCTTCAAACTGACTGTGGTTCACTTTTATATGGTAGCTCACTCGATTTTCCTCCTTATAAAAACAGTTTGGAAAGTGACGTATTTGTTTTTTCCGTTTGAGTGTAGCCAGAGTCGACAGTTTGCTGCAAAAAGGCCACATAGTTTTGCAACACTTCATAACGCGGTTCATGAAAGGCGTTTCTGATTTCATGGAAAGCGCTCATTGCTCTGGATGCTGCAGCTCCGTCCCATGCATTGTTTAATACCCTCATCGCAGATTCCACTGACGAGAAATCATCTCTGATTCTATTATTATAGTTGGCAATATATTTGGCAGCCGAAGACACCCGGGCCGTATCGACTTTAATAAAATCAGCCATTATTAAAACCCCTTCCTTCTAAAAATTAACTCGCCCCGCCGTGGGCTTTGGCAAACGACTCGGTTACCTTCGAGGTATCAATATTGTTCAGCTTCCCGGAAACGTATCGATAGTGGTCGGCAACTTGATAGATTCTCGAGGCACATTTTTCTTGACCGATTCCTTCAAAGCCTCCGCCGATTCCAGAAGCGATACTTTCTAATTCGTTTATGATCTGCTGAAGTTCTCTTTTAATCAAATAAAGCTCCTGCTGTGCATGTACATCCATCACCATTTCCCCCATTACAAGCATTTATGTTCCTAAATCCAACCCTTTTTAGCCAGTTCACAGGCTGCCCATTATTTTCCGCTCTACCGTTTCAAAGTCGTCGGCCGTTTCCTCCAAGTAGGCGGCGCATTTTCTCAATTTATAGCTTTCTCCCGTGAACAAATCGGCCTGAATCAGATTCCATAAATCCAAAAACCCGACCTTGGTATAGAGGGAGTCCATCCTCCGGTCAATCTGGCCTAATCTTCTATTGATGCTTTCCAAACGCTGGGCATAGCTGCGCAGCTTATACGTATCCACCTGAATAAATGGGTGCGCCGTCGCATATTTGTAGCCGGAGTTGAAATGCTTTTTAAACCAAGAAGAAACACTATTGACCACTTCGCCCACAAATTCCTTCAGGGCATTCTTAACTTCATGGGTAAATTCCACAAACCGGTCAATCGCCTTCTTCAGATGATCGACAAACTTATGGACCAAATCTGGCAGGTCATTCACAAGAAAGTTCCCAATCCTCACCATCACGTTGATGGTAAAGGAGTACAGCATCAGATGGCGCTGGACGCTGCCCAATATTTTTGTCGCAAGCAATGCGGCAATGCCCTGGCCAAAATAGCCTGAAAAAGGATTTCTCTCAATAACAGCATTGCCGTCTTTGTCAATCAGCATGGCATCAACGGCATGCGGACCGAAAAACCCGTCCTGTGTCCCATTGTTTTTCACATACCTTACTGGATACAAGGTGGTCCCGAGCCAGGCGACAATGTCCCCATTGACCACAATTGCGTCAAACTTATCCCGCTGCAGTGCCGCCAGCTGATCCGGACTTAATTTGTAAGGATTGATTGGCTGCGGGTTGATGGTATGGACCTCTTTGACATTGTTATAGTTGGTCACATATACTTCGGCAGCCAGTTCACCGCCCTTGGAATGGCCGAACAAATAATTGTTCCCGCTCTTATCCTCATTTTTTTCAAAAAAAGCAATGGCCTCGAGCGACTGTGGGGACACACCGATAGAGGCTGTCATCGTGTTGTCTGCCATATCTTTCGGGTTGTGGAGCAAATCGTCCATCCCTTCCGTTCCCCTGAAGGACATGCCGGTTGCACCGGTTTTCGGGTCTACATAGGCAATCGCACAAAAGCCAGATTTATCATTTCGGTTCGTATAGTCCTTGATCACCAAATGATCCAGCCCCGCGGCTTTAAGCTCTTTTGCCAGCTTTGGGTCGGCCGCCTGAACCCTCTTATATAGAGAATCTCCCGCATGCCAGTTTTTTGTTGGCATATCTGTATAAGCAATCTTATTTAGCACAGCGATTTGCCGATCTTTTAACTGATCTAAAGAGACTTGTTCAGCCATGCTTTCAACCCCCCCCTGTCTTTAGCTGACTCTTGAACTCTTCAAACGATAATCCTTTATCTAAAACCGTCAGCGTCTCTTTTACAGATTTGTCAAATTCCTCCCAATCCTGGACTCCGTAGAGATAGAAATTTTCCACATATTTTTTTGCTTTGTCTCCGTCCCCGGAAAAAGCGACTATGAAACTAATATTTTCCGAATCAAATGTCTGCAAAGTTTGGTAGACTTGATACAATTCCTTTAACACTTCATCGTCCGCTTCACCTGAAATGGAAATGATGCTGTCCAAGCTGTAAACATCACCCTTGGCAAACGTAAATTCTTTCTGTTGCATATCTTCGATTGTGAGGTCTTCGTTATTCAGATTGGCATAGGTTTTGGCTGCCCGTAGGTTTTTGATAGAAGTGTAATCGATTTTTGCATCAAACAGTTTACCAGCATAAGCATTGGGATAATTATCATAAAACTCTCCCTTGCTCGACAATGTTTCCTGAACATTGACCAAAACGCCATCCTCCGATTTGGCAATCAGAATATTCTTATTGAGACTGTCATTAAAGCCGCGTTTCGCCGGAATATACTCGATCTTCGTAAATCCCTGTCCATACGTATCCTTTAAATACTTAAGCATTGCCTGTTCACTGGTTTTGGCTTCTTTATCAGTTGACTCCTGCTTCATACACCCGCTCACTCCCACTGCTAAAATGATTAAAAGAAAGCTGTAAAGGATCCTTCTCATGGTCACTTCTCCAAACTTTATCTAATGTTTTTGTATTTATTAATATCCACATGGACTTATTTTCAAAATTAAGGCTAAAGGCGATGGGGAAGCCATCACCTTCAGCGTGGTCACTTTTTCAAAAACTTTCTTATTTAAAAGCATCAGCTAAGTTAACGTTGGCTGTTTCTGTTTCAAAATAGCCTTGGTCAACATTTACACGTAAAAACTTTACATAGTTATCAAGAATCTCGTAATAGGTTTGGAAGTACTTCGCAGAAAACTCATCATAGGCGGAAACAGTTGCTTGTGCTGCTTCCCCTTCCCATGTATTGGTAAGATTTTTGATGGTGCTCTGGCTATTCTTCAATTCTTCCAACAGCTGTTGGTTTAGTCTTTCAATCGTATTCGCTATATCAGCCACCTGGGCCGTACTTACTTTAATCGAACCTGCCATGTATAAGTCACTCCTTCCTAGTTTGTTAATTTCCTGACTTGAACCATATTATTATCTTGTGTAGCGGCATAATTAGCACGCTGTGTATCAAGAGCGCGGCTTGCGGTTGCAAGCTTATCGGCCATTTGTTTTAAATCTTGATTGAAACCGTTAATTTGATCAACGAAAGCCAGGTTATCCTCGCCCTCCCAGGCTTCACCCATAGTGTTTGCTGCTTGCATTAACTGCGTATAAATTCCGGTGTAGGTTTCGGATAGTTCGGCTAATTTTTTTGAAGCCGTTTCAAGCTCTTGAGGTGTAACTCTAATTCGTTTCCCCATTTGTCATTCTCCTTTCTCAATTTTAAAAATTTATATCAACATGAGTTTCGAACCGTTCTTGATGCCCAGCTCGGCAACCGGCATGTTAATATTGAAAATAATTCCTGTTTCAGCATCGCATAAAACCTCGCTGCCCACCGCTTTGAAGTTGCCATCGGAGAGGTCGGTCACTAGCGTCGACACCAGGGTGAGGACCTCGCTCATTTGACTTTCCAACGGAATGTACACATCGTAGCTTTGGTCTGCAGCAGGAAGGAAAATTTCCACGAGTACTTTATTCATCGTCGTCATCATTCTCCTTTTGCGAGTTTAATAGCTTGATCTTGACGGCCTTCCCATTTTGGAGGGAGTAGGCAAAATCCGACGGCATCTCCTCACGCATTTCGGATGTGGTCTTGGCCGGCTTTAACTGGAATTGCTCGGTTATGCCGCTGCCAACCCAGATACCATTTCCACTGTGAATATGTTGTTTGAACCATTTATCAAAGGTCACGCTCGAGACATTCTTGGACTGTTCGGCAAAGATAATCGTTACGTTATACTTTGCATCCCCTTTCTCCAAGACCAGTCCAAGCTTTTCGGAGCCTAGCTGCGAGAGCGCATTTTTTAAAGCCACAACGGAGTTGATGATAACCACCTTTTGCTCGAAATGCTCCACTTCGCGGCCCTCTTCAAGCGCCTCTTTGAAGGAGTTGTTCCGGTACACGACTAAATCAAACAGGTCGCCCGTCACTTCCTCAAATTCTTTGACGGTCGAATAATATTGGAAACCGGCATTGTTTTTCTGGATAAGACTTTGCTCGGCATCAATCAAGGTTACATCCAAGCCCGCTTGTTGCGCCATGAACTCGGATAGGTCATGGACAAAGCTCTGGTGCTCGGTTCCAGCCGACAGAATCATATTGAGATAGGATTTGCCGAACGGATAATAGTGAACGTTGAGCGAGTTCTTTTCCACCCCAATCGGAATGGTGAGGCTGCCTTTTGGCCCGGCATATTCGGCCAGGAATTCGTGGTCCACTTGTTCCGGCAAAATCGGAACCCGCTTCGCGGCAGTTCCTTTCCAAGCTTCCTGCAGCTTCTGGCATTCAGCATGAATAGATGGATATGGCACAGGTTCGGCGGTAATTTGCGCGACCTGGAATTCATAAATAGCATCCCGCTTGATGAGGCCGCGGCCTTTGAATTTCGATGGGAACAGCCCATCCGTCTTGCCGACAATCGTTGCATAATCGGCCTCATCATTTAATTGCAGGGTAATGAGCTGCTTAAAGTTCTGCAGCAGGCGGAAGCGGACTGCGCCCGTTCCCAGCGCAGTGAGGACAAAGTAGATTCCGTACTTGGTACCTTCACGCGACAGGTAAGAAACCGCCTCTTCCTTTTCGTCATAAATCTCGGTAAATGCCGAGAAGTTATGGATGGCAACGACAATCGCCGGAACCTTCTGGCCCGTTGCCTCGACATAGGACCGGTGGTCGCCTCCGTAATCAGCAAACAGCTTCTTCCGTTTTTCCACTTCACCCTGCAGCATTTTAAACAGGTTGCTGACCTTTTCGCTTTCATATGAAAGGATGACATCGCCAACATGCGGTGCTTTTGAAAAAGCCCTCAATGTTTCCGAAGCGAAGTCTAATAGGTAGAGATTGACTTCCTCCGGGGTATGCTCATGGATGAGCGAGTAAACCATTGTATTTAAGAAGGTCGTCTTGCCGGTACCGGCCGCCCCGTAAATAATCGTGTTGCCTTCGTCAGTCAGCGGCAGGCGAAGCAGACACTGCTGCTGGTGGACCGGATCGTCGTATTCGCCGATGACCGGGTTAAGTTTTAAGGAAGCCCTCCGGCTTGCGGTCGTAAACGATTTCCGAACGTCTTCTTGCACGGTTTCCGCTGCCGCTGCAATTTCGCTGACAGCCTCCTGAAAAACATCTGGCCTATTTTCTGAAGATAGCCAAGTACCACGATCTGCATTGTATTTTTTTCGAATATCGGCCAGAAGAATAAGGGCTGGAATCGGCTCAAGCCAGAGCGGACGTATCTTAATATTCTCCTCAGCCGCAATATTACTTAAATAATCAGTAATCACATCAAGCTGCTTTTTCGGATTTGTGAAAAGGCCCTTCTTTTTATCGATCTTCGCCTGTTTAATCGGACGGCCGTTCCGGTCGATAACAACAACGCTGGTATCTTTTTCAACAACCACCTTGTCAGATGGATAATAAGGAGCTCCAGCCCAGGCCGACTGCCCCATTTCGAACAATTCGTTATAGCCGACCTGCAGGTAAAATCGGCCTGTATCCGTCAGTTCGGCAGCATCCGGACGCTTCAACATATCCATACTGTCTGCCCGTTCCTGCACCTTTAAGCTGACCCGGAATTTACTGTTACTCCAAATCTGGTCATCGACGACACCACTCGGCTTCTGGGTTGCCAAAATCAAGTGGACGCCAAGGCTTCGGCCAATCCGCGCCGCGCTGACAAGCTGAGTCATGAACTCAGGCTGCTGTGTTTTCAGCTCGGCGAACTCATCGGAGATGATGAACAAATGCTGGAGCGGTTCGCGGACGACTCCTTCGCGATATAGTTTTTGATATTTATAGATATCGATATTGCTCTCGCCCACCAATTTGCTGGCGTCAGCAAAAATGGCCTGGCGGCGCTTCAATTCACTTTCAATCGACACGAGCGAGCGCTTGATGGCAGCGCCGTCAAGGTTCGTGATGATGCCGGCTGTATGCGGCAATTTTTCAAATGACTTTGCCATCCCGCCGCCTTTATAATCAATTAGAATAAACGCCACCTCATGTGGATGGTAGTTTACCGCCAGCGACAAGATATAGGAAATGATAAATTCACTTTTACCCGAACCCGTCATCCCGGCCACTAAGCCATGCGGCCCGTGGAATTTTTCATGAAGGTCGAGCTTGAACAATTCTCCGAGGGTGTCCACTCCAACCGGAGCTTCCAGAGACTTCGTTGGATCGTTGTCTTTCCAGCGGGTCAAAGCGTTCAAGTGCTCCACCTTGCCAACCCCATATAATTCCAGGAACGTGACCATTTGCGGGAGGTTAAAGGAATTCGCCAGCGTATCAAGCGGCACATTGGCAAGCTTGACGCTTAACTGGTATGGGTCAGCGCCGTTCAGGTAGATGTCCGGTGTGAACGAGGTCGTTTTCCCGGTAATATCGTTTTTGTCGAACAGCTTTCCGCTGTTTTCTTCAAGCTCCACAACCATCGAGCACTCTTTCGGCAGGTTTTTCAGTTCATCATAAAAAGTGACGATACTGATATGCAGGTTTTCTTTCTTGGCATACACCTGCTTCAGCATCTCGGCTTTAAAGGCGAGCTCTTTGCTCAGGGCAAATACGATGTAGTACGGCTTGACATCCTCCATCTCGCTCTCATTCGTGTTCGCACGGATCTCAATTTCCTTTTCGATGTAGGCGGAAACTTCCTTCACTTCATTGTTATTGGTGGCAACAAAACGGAACTTATTATCATTGCTCCAAACGTGCGGCAGCCATTTGGCAAAGCCGAATTGTGCTTCCTCATCCTGATCATAGATGAAAATCATTTTTACTTCGTCGTAGCTGTACAGGGCGGACAATTGAAAAATCAATCCTTTGGCAAACTCGATTGTCTGCTTGCGGGTGCCGATGACACCGGAAATATGATTTTCATATAATGATAGGGTAATCGGAATATTTTTCAAAACCTTTGGCGATTCCACCAAGGTGTACAATTCTCCCTGCAGGTTGTCATCGTCAATCGAGAATTTTTTCTCCGAATAGGTAAGGTCTGCTGCAAGCAGGCCGCTGCCTGTGCCGACCCGCAATTTCAGAAAGTCGTTTTGGCCGGGGCCGCGCTCCCACAGATTGCGCTGGACATTTTCAATCCGGTTGATGCAATCGCTGATGGGAACATGATTTTCCCGAAGAATTTCCTCCTGCTTTTCCGCTTCTTCATTAAAGACGACAGCGATTCGGTCGAGATAATCCTTGTATTTTTCCTGGCGGATTTTCTCTTTTTTCCGTCTGCGCCGCATATCGAACTTTTTGGTTAGGATTGGCCAAAGGACGGTTCCCAGCAGCATGCTGCATGACATCACGATGGACGGAATCGCCTTAGAGATATCGCCGGTCGACATCGCGTGATTGACTGCAAAAAGCCCGGTTGCCATTGAGGCCATCCCCATCGTCATCGATGGGCCAATCACCAGCATCATTGGCATCTCTTCGCCAATGGCATTCGGAGGCGGAGAATCGATTTTGATGACGGCTTTTTCGACATCGCGCTTAAACCGGGGCGAACGGTAAAAGTAGTCGGTTTCCGGCACCTCGTACTCTTCCTCTTCATCCGGGGTTTCAACCGTTTGCGGTATGAATGGCTTTAACGCACGGGTCTTGATGGTTAGCGTTCCATCCGGATTGTTAAAAGCAACAAAATAGCTGCCGATGATCATTTTATAACCCATTATGTATATAGTGTCGCCAATCTTTAAGGCTTTGCTTTTCACTCTTTCGCCGTCGACGAAGGTTCCGTTTGAACTGTTTTGATCCTCGATGCGCCACTGGCCGCTATGAAAGGACAGCTTTGCATGTGATGCCGAGACAAAACGATTGGCCAGCACAATGTCGTTCTGCTCGGTCCGGCCGATGGTAATCTCGATATCTCGGTCAACCAAGTATTTTGTAAAAATTTGTCGGTCGTCCGTACTTGGCTCTGTGAAAATGATCGTTTTTTGGTCCTGGGTAGAAAGTCCTAAGTTATATATGCTTAACGGCTGCAAGACCGTATTTCGGATCGGCTTCCCGGCATTGTCGAGAACCTTTACATCCTTATTCGACTTTAAAATCCACTCTCCATTGATCCCTTCAATGCCGATCAGTTTTCTGGAGAATTTGCTATTGGAATCGTAGATCCAATACTGTCCCCGCACCTTTTCCGGCAAGGATATCGAGTGAATCCTCTCCTTATTAATTAACGTAACATTCATCATTCTTCTCCTTGCATCATATCTCTAACGCTGCAAAGCCAGCTTGGGATTCGCCATAATTATCCATAATCTTATTCTCACATAACTAATGTCCTACAAAAAGAGACTAAATTACCATTTTATGGAGGTCCGAATTACTAATAGTGAAAAACGGAAAACAGATATGCGGTTAACTAGGTAGTTGATTTCTCCGCTCTCTGAAGAGGTACTGCTCGATATGCTGGATCGCCGCTTTTTCGATAGTTTAATTGTTTCTATGGACAAAACTGGTGGAAATGGAGCTGAAAATGTCCGGAGGATGGGATTCTGCGGAAAATTCCGGTGGAAAATAAAGAGGAAATGTCCTTAAGCAAGTGGGCAGCCACCAATAAAAATGCTGTTTTCGTATAGTTTGTTGCTTTTGGCACAAGAAAAACACCCGTCCATATGACGAGTGTTTTTATCTAATGCTTGGGTCAGGCATTTCCCCATCATCAACTGAGGATTTTAAGATATTATAAATATCATTTGTTATATTTGCCAGATCGGTAGAATTGTTTCGAGCATTTAAACAGACGACAATGGAGGTCTTATCATTATAATAAGTATGCATCACGTACCAGCCGCCCAATACGCCAATACTGTATGCCGAATCCCCATCATAATACAGTCCTAAACCATATTTTGAATGTGGCGAAGGTGTGAGCACTTGCTTAAGACTATCCTGGGAAACTAGTCTTCCACCCATTAAGGCGTAATCAAATTGGGACAAATCATAGGCTGTTGAATAAATGTCACCACATGCAAATAAGGAAGTCGCACTTAACCATTGGGTTATATCGACTTTGTTATCATCCTTTGTAAGATAGCTGACTGAATTATAGGGAAGCGGTTGCTTTGTTGTGATAAAACCAGTATCCTTCATTGGCACCTTACTAATTATATTTTTTTGTATAAAATCCTGTAGTGGCATGCCTGAAACTTGCTCAATTACATAACCAAGCACCATATAATTAGCATCTAGATAATCCCATTTCGTCCCAGGTGCAAATTTTAACGGTGCCTTTTCAATTTCCTGAACTAATTTCTGTGGAGTGTTAAGACCTCTATTCCAATGAAGCTTTTGAATTCCGGATGTATGGGTTAAGAAATGATATAGTAATAGCTGATTTCCTTCAGGAAAGTTTGGAATATACTTTGAAATCGGATCTTGAATACTAAGCTTATGCTGTTCCTGAAGCATCATAATACTTGTTGATACGAAAATTTTTGTAATCGAACCAATCGGATACGTGGTTGATGGATCATTTGGCAGCTTTTTTTCCACATTTGCATAGCCATTTCCCTCATTAAAAATAAACTGGTTGTTTTGAGAAACAGTAACAGTTCCGCTTATGTTATTAGCAGTTATATAGTTATGTATTTTTTGTTTTAATGCATCTACCTTTTGTTTGTTCATTTCAAGTTTGGTTTGCTCAACTTTTTTCTTTCTTTGCAATTCTTTTTCTATATTAATTTCTTGCGCCTTTACTTCTTTCGCTGCATTATTATTTGAACCCTTATCGGTTTGAATCAAACCAAAACAACCGCTCATACCGGCGGTGGCAAGTGTAAGGACTAACAGCAGTGAACCAAGTTTCTTTAATGTCATCGGTATCACGCAACCTCTTAAGAGAATTAGGAAAAATTCAAATACTTGGATATTATAGCATACGTCCTATTACAAAAGAATTAGTTTTAATATGCCAAATACATAAATAGATTTATATCAAAAAACGCGTAGGAAATTCATATGGAACTTATTGCACTTGCTATGGCTGGAACATCATGCAAGGAATAACTTTTGAATTTACATAAGTTTTTGGAAGCACCCTGAATCTAGGTATAAAGAAAACTCGCCAATACTATGGCGAGTTTCATTTTTTTTAAATCAGTAATGTTACGTAATCGGAAATTTCAGAAGTTTAGAAAAGCCCCTTAAAACGAAACTCTTTACGATATTGCCTCGACTTTATATATATAAGGTTCATTTTAGAGTATTCTGCTGCGTTTGCTCCAGGGTGACCTGTTCGGTTTCATAGAATTCCTTCGTATATTCCGCCTGGACGGCCTGGGCGTTTAGTATGTTTTCTAAAATCAAAATATAGTCTGTACATTTCTCCCCTTTAATACCCAATGTTTCCGCCTCAATCCGGCCATCGGGAAAAATGCGGATTTGAAGTTTTTCCTCCATCCTGCCCTCATCACTCCCTTTTTAGAAATCGATTGTCCTGCCGCCGCGGTTAAAGCGGACATCATCTGCATAACCCTGGCTGTCTGCCTTTTCCAATCCGCCGCCTGGTACCAGCACAGGGTCTTTTCCATATTCCTTGAGATCCTCCTGCGGTGTGGCTGCAACGGCACGGACGTTGGCCCACTCGCGGATTCCGCGGATTTGCTCAGCCTGGGTCACTGACAATGGCACCGTATTGGCAATCGCCCGTTCGAAATCCTCCAGACGAATCGGCCGGTCATTGGAATAAGCCTCAAACAAGGCATCGATGACAAGATGCTCAATCTCGGCGCCGACAAAGCCGTCGCAGTTTCTTGCCAGCGTATCAAGCACGTTATCCGTTAACTGGAAATCGCCCTTTACTTCCTCATCCTTGATGCGCTTCTGGATGTGCACCTTAAGAATTTCCTTTCTCTCCCTGAGCGTCGGCAGGTCGACGAAAAAGATTTCATCAAAGCGTCCTTTCCGCATCAATTCGGGCGGCAGGCCGGAAATGTTGTTAGCTGTGGCGATGACAAATACAGGGTTTGTTTTTTCCTGCATCCATGTTAAAAACTGTCCGAAAATCCGTGATGAGGTCCCACTGTCTCCGCCACTTGTAATGCCGCTGAACCCCTTTTCGATTTCGTCAATCCAGAGGATGGACGGGGAAATTGCTTCGGCGGTCTTAATCGCCTTTCTCATATTCTCTTCACTGCTCCCAACGAGCCCGCTGAAGATTTTCCCCATATCGAGCCTTAAAAGCGGAAGCTGCCACATTGAGCTAATCGCTTTACTGATTAAGCTTTTTCCACAGCCGGGAACGCCTGTAATAAGCACCCCTTTTGGCGCAGGCAGGCCATATTTACGGGCTGAATCGAGCCACGACTTGTTTCGTTTCGCCAGCCAGCGCTTGAGGTTTTCCAGTCCGCCGACGTCCTCGATTTTTAAATCGCTGGTAATAAACTCGAGAATTCCCGTCTTCTTAATGATTTGTTCCTTCTCTTGTAAAATAACCTTAACATCGTTGATATCGAGTCGGCCGTCCTCAACCATCGCGCGGGCAAAAGCGTTTTCTGCCTCTGACAGGGTCAGCCCGAGCGCTGCTTTTGCAAGCCTTTCTTTTTCTTCGGTGGTTAAGGATATTAGGATTCGGCCCGTCTGCTGATTGACGCGAATCATCTCATCGAGCACTGCTTCAATTTCATTAAAGTTCGGCAGGTCGAAATCGACAATCGTGATATCCTTTTGCAAATCGTCCGGAATCATCAAAAACGGGGACGTAAAGATGACATTAATCGGGCTCGGGCTTTGCTTTATTTTTAATAAAATATCCCTTAGCTTCCGGATCACCTGGAAGTCGGCATGCCGCCCCTGTCCGCCAAAATAGATATGAAAATCCTGCAGCACGATGATGCTCGGCTTGTCATGTTTTTCAATAAACTCAAGCGCCTTCATCGGCTGTTTGTTGTCGCCGATGCCAACCGACTGCCGGTTATGGTCCTGAATTCCCTTTGTGATGCTCCAGGTAAACACTTCGCGCGGCGTTTTAATCAGTTCTGTGTCCTGGGCTACCGAGCGGATCAGCGAGAGGACCCTGTCCTCCTCCCAGGTTTGGATATATAAATAAGGAAATCTAGCCTTCAGTAGGTTGGCCAGCAGTATTCTCGTTCCTTTTTGCTTGACGATAGCCATGTTTCTCCTCCTTCTTTTACTTATGTATAAACAGAAAGCCGGAACTCTCCCCGGCTTCCCCTAGTTGTTTAATAATCAATGACTCTTCCAGAATGGATATGTGTATCAGTATGGTCATTTTGGAAAAAAATCAGACGCTGCTTCATTTTTTCCAGCGTGTGCTCCTTCAATCCCATGATTTGCGCGAACTGTTCAAAGGATTCGAAACCGCCCAGTTCCTCGCGTTTGACGACGGCCTTTTTTGCTAGAATAATCCCAATCTCAGGTATGGCCGCGATTTCCTTTTCCGATGCTAGATTAATATTAATTTTCTCGATTTGATGATTTTTTGAAAAAAGCGGCTGGATCGGCGGGGTTAACGGATCAGCTGTTGCCTCATGCGGTTTCACACCAGCTTCACTTTTTTGCTGCGGTGGCTTTTGCATCTTCCTGCCAAATTTCGCTTCCGCCTCCTGCCTAAGCTTCATCACCTCTTGATTGAGGAACGTTTTTTCATTGGCCTTTAACACATCCAATTGAACCAGATAAGCCGGGCGGATTTTAAAGGCATGGATAATCGGAACAATCCACAATGCCAGAAAAATCATCGCTTCAAATTCCGTGTAAGTCGGAATGAACGCCAGCAGGAAGACCCCCAAATAAATAAGTCCATAAATCCGCCAGCGCGCATTTTTAGCTTTGGTGCCTGCATAGAAAAATGCAATATAACTAGTCATGCCGATGGGTAGAAACGTGAAGATGATCCACCAGCTATTCAACATCTCCCATTTCCTGCCTCTGTCTGTGTACACTTTCGCCAATTTCCTGCTCCCCCTCGTTTAACGATTTACCAGATAGGTTAACTGGATGGAATGATCCTCAAGCAGTTCTTCTTTTTCTAAAATCATTCCCTGTTCCTTTGCCTTTTCTAGTAAATGTTGATAGACTCGCTGCTGCAGGTAGTGGGTGTAGGAACCCTCTACCTTTTCAATCCATTCCTCGAATGCCTTGATGTCCGCCGTTTTCGGGAGGACAAGCGAGTAGCAGCCCTCTTCGTTGACGATAAACGTCACTTCGTTTTCATTGTTTGTTTGCAGGGAATCGAGTGTCTCTGCTTTTCGGAACGAGCAGCTCCACTCCTCTAACGCCTGCTGGAGAAGGGACTCATCCTTCATTCTGGTCGGAAGGACGGTATAGTCCTGATTGTTTCTTTGCGAACGGTTGGCGATTCCTTCGACAACCTCTTTTGTAACCGCAATCGCCAACGGAACCAGTACAATTTCAAGACTCATTTAGTTATCTCCTTCTTTCGTAATCTAGTTCTAGCAACATATGTAAATCGATGGGCTCGGCCATTCCGTTGGCGGATATCGTGCCGTCGGGATGGAGCCGGATTTCTAGTTTGTTGGGAATCTGCGCCAGTTTGGTTTCAAGATGCTTATAAACATCTGTTAAAAAGCGATATTGCTGATTTTTCGAACCGATCCAAGGACGGCTTAGGTCGTGCTGGCGTTGGATATAGGGGCCGTCTATTAATAAATCCGTTTCTTTTAATAGGCTGTGCCAACTTGAATTGGGCGACTTCAAAATCGTTTCATATTCATAACCGGTGAACGTCACAATCGATAGCTTCAAAGCTTTTATTTTTTGCGCAAGGGTGGTGAGCGCCTGGGCTTGGCTAAACGGCTCGCCGCCTAAAAACGTGACGCCTTCTAGTTCAGGTGATGCTTCAAGGGTACGTTTGATATCTTCGAAGATTTCGTCAATATCCATCAAGCTGCCTCCGATTGGGTCCCACGTATGCGGGTTAAAACAGCCCTCGCAGTGAATTGGGCAGCCTTGAACCCAAATGCAGTATCTTAGGCCAGGGCCCTCCACCTTCGTTCTTTTTTCTATTCTCGACAGCCTTAACATAGGCAATGCCATCACCCACTTAAAAGGAAAATTCAGGTTTATTTTACCACAAGAGCATTCGAAGGGAGAAGAGCCGGGGCCTTTAATGGGCCTTTTGGAGGAGTAGGGTTCTCCGGACAAAAGCGGTGGAGATCTAACCTGAATTGTCCTTAAGACTGCTCTCCAAAGACAAAGCTGAAAAAAATTGAAACGAAATGTTTCCAAGCTTTCCTAGATCGGCGCCTGTCAGGCTCCTGAATAACTACTTCAGTAAAGTCATATAGATAGAAATGGGGGAAGCCGTTTAAATTCGTAAAAAAAGGAGGGAGTTTATGTTCAAGTTTTTTTCTAAGAAACAGAAACAGAAGAAAAATGAAGACACAATAAACTCCCTTCTGTTAGATAAGCTGGACCGGATGATTGAGCTCCTTGAAAAGCAGCAGCAGGAACCGAACGGAAAAAGCATTCACATCGATAAAGTCCATATCGATTATCTTGAAAATATCACCTTCCAATTAGAGAACATTGAAATAGATGAGTTAAGCGGGAAACTGCTGATTGGCACAAATATAAGTGGCTCTGATGATTTCGCCGCCTCGATTATTCAAAAGATTGACAAGCAGGAGCTAAAAACAGAAGCCATGTCGGAAGATGCCGAGCCCTCAAACGAAAACATAACCAAAACCTCCAAAGGCTTCCGCTTCCGTAGCGGCGGCTGAACCTCTCATCCTTTAATCACGTGTAATATTGGCAATTTTAATATCTTGGTCATCAATAATGGAATCAATCACATCCTTGTCAGTATTGATGGCGACATTGGCAATGGAATGATTTCTATTTTCATAAGTGCTCACGTTTGCATCAGTCGCCTAGGCACGGGAAAATGTGTGTCATTCGCCCATAACATGAATATGATAACGAAAAAAGGAATGGGCTGAATTTGGATGAAACTTTCATTAGGCAAGATTAACATTACCCATATCAGTAACACTTCAGGGGTTTTTTTTGGAAAGAAGAACACTCATCAACAATTTCATAGCGAAACCTGCAAAAACGAAGTCGTGGGATCTCTGTCCGGAAATGAAAATACACTCCGTCATAGCCATTGGATGAAAACCAGAGCAAGGAAGGATGAATAATTCGTGGCATCCCCCATTTTATCTCCAACCTTTCACATCGGTACCATCAATATCGGCCATATCGAAGCAGCATCGGTTTTTAGTATCGGGAATAATTTCATTGATGATTTTAAAAGCAACAAAAAACATAACCAGGGGCTAGGCAATATTCACGGCAACCGAAATAACTTTGCTCATTCGAGTGCGGGGTTGACCAATTATGATGAAAATCAAAAGGAAAATAAGGAAACGACAGCGGCCCCAGCAACGCCCCTTAAAGGACAAGTGCCTCCAAGCAAGTAAATACTGCAAGGAGGCATTTTGTTTATTTTTTTGTCGCTTTCCGAAAACTATCGAACGCTTCCATTATGATCGTAACCGCAAATCCTACGGCGATGAACCGCCATATCCAGTCCAGGAAAGATGTTAGTGATCCTATTGTGGTATCCATTGTTTGAGTCATGTAGGGAATGATGGCAGGATTGAGCAAATTCGGGGTATTGGCAATAACGAGAAAAACAACGAAACTCATAACATGAATAATCGTATTGGCACACGCAAGCTTCAGTGTCCATTGGCGGTCCCGCCATTTAAAAACAACTAAGCCTAATTCCAGAATGGCGATGAGTACGATGATGGGCCAAAATGATAATAAAGTATTTTGATTAAAAAAGGGCATAACAAATTGAAGTCCGCTGCCCTCCACAGATTGATAGATTCCTACAATATCATCAGCCCAGAAATAAATCATCAGCCAAAAAATGATCCAAATAAAGCTAAAGATCACTTCTCCTCTTGATATCGCCTTCCTCTTTGGAATCATGTCAACCTTTTTCAACTGATCAGGCGTCCAGCTGCTATTATTTTTTGAAAAATGAAAGCCTTCTTTTGAAAAAGCAAACCTTTCTATCGCGGCGAAAACAGCGGTAATCCAAAATAATACATACATAAGCACCATGATGACATTGGCAATGATGTTTCCAATGGCTTTCAGAACCATAGCCAGGATAGCTTCATCACCGGCAAACGACATAATACCTACGACCGCATGGACGATAGCGGTCACTAAAATAGCCCAGGGGATTGTCTTTTTCAACGTCCAAATATAGGCATCATATACGTTTGGTCCAATCAAATACATCGGTTGATCCCGATAGCTCGCAGCGAGTACGGCAGGGTCGCCAAGCTTTGAAAGGGCGTCCTTTACGTCATCTTCGGTGTACTGCTCCGGCAGCATGTCTTCAATAGCAGCACGCAGTTCCAAGTCAATATCTTGGCGGAGTTTCTCCGGAAGTCTTCTTGTCACCTCGTACACATACACATCAATCAAATTCATCGTCCTTCTCTCCTTTTAATAAGGAATTTAACTCACTTGTCATCTGGGTCCATTCATTTTTCAATTGCTCATAAACCTCAGCTCCATATGCTGTTAAAACATAATACTTCCGCGGCCTGCTTTCAGTTGTGTCCCAGTTGCTTGTCACGAGTTCTTGTTTTTCCAAGCGGCGCAACAGGGGATATAACGTACTTTGTTCAATGGAGACACCTGCCACCTCAAGCCGCTGGACAAGTGAATAGCCGTATTGGGGCGTACGTAATTGACTTAAAATGGCCAGTGTAAGCGTTCCTCTCCTCAATTCCGTCGTGAATGATTGCAGTAAAGAACTCATGCTAATCCACCTCCTAACCACATACTGTAGGTCATACAGCATTGTATTTCATACAACATGACTACATTCATATTATTTTATATTTGTAGAAATGATTGGGCATCTGGAACAAAACGGGCAGGACAATCCAGCCCATTTGCAGAAATTCAAAAAACGCCTGGATAATCACTATCGAGACGTTATAATCGGGGTGTTCAAGGGATTTCCTTGTGACCGCCCCCCATAATAATTTGTTAGACATTGAAGACATAAACTCTAGTTTAGAATAACCAATATGATAATTTATTCGAAATTCTATTAACCTATATCTTTTGTTTTTTCACTGGGGGATATACAAAATGATTTTTCTAAACGGGAATAATTTCGATAAAGGCTCAATGGTAAAAATTCAACGAAAAATTAACCACGACAAGGATATTAAGAGACTGATAAAAGCAGGGAAAAATCAAAGGAGGCCGCTCTTTACATTGCACTTATTTAAAGGATAATATGTTAGTGATAGGAAAAATTAGCCATGGCAAAAGAATCACAAAAATGAGCAGCTGGTATAAAGGAATGTGACAAAATGAAGTTAATGGTTTTTGATGTGGACGGGACTTTGTCTGAGCACGGAACGGCAATCCCTGAGGAAGTCGCGGAACAATTAAGGCGCTATGAACAAAGCGGGCTCATGATTGGAATTTGTTCCGGGAAACCGGCCTATTACTTAGCAGGCTTAGCGCGAGGGATGGGATTGAAAAAGGCCCAAATAATCGGCGAAAACGGCGGCGTTATTTTTAATGCGGCAACGTTGGAGGAATCTTATATTGTCAAAAGACTTCCGGTATTAGATGAAATTGAAAAGAAAGCCGTGGCAGATTTTAAGGATAAAATTTGGATTCAACCTAACCGCATCGCCTTGACTATTTTTCCAAAAAACCAACAGGAAGTCCCGCACCTTGCGGAATATTTCAAGGACATGCTGACACCGATTGAAAAAGAAGTCGTGATGTATGTGCATGTGGATGCCATCGACATTGTTCCCGTTGGGGTGGACAAAGGGGCCGCTTTAAAAAAACTGGCGAAAGAATTACAAATAGAGAAGGAAAATATCATGGCCTTCGGGGACTCCGCCAATGATCTCCCGATGTTCCGCGAATCCGGCAAGGTGGTCATGATCGGCCAGCGGATTGAATATCCAAACGCCGTATCATTCGAAAGCATCCATGAGGCCTTTCAATCAAAAACCGTCCATGACTTCATTAAATAGGAAAATGGCAAATGGGAAAAGGGGAAGTTACAGTTGAAAGCGGAAGTATACATACTTGGATTGTTTACATTTCAAGGGGAAGAAGACGAAAATATCGTTTTTAGCAATGAACAATTAAACATCATCAATACCAATATTGAAAATCAGTTGGGCATCAAAAGAGTCAGCCAGCCCAGTAAATGGGTTAACTATCCATTAAATAAAAAGGAACTAATGGAATGCCTTCACACATCGGCCTGTACCATCACGGCGGCGGAAATGGGATATTACCATCATCGCGTCATTTTCCGGTTTATTCTTGAAGGGGAAAACCTTCACCCTGAACTACGCAATATAAGGCAAAACCTGAAATCCTATTCAAAGGAAATTATCCAAAAGGCCATCATTCAGCCGAACCGGGATCTAAAGTTTATAGACTTTGACATTTACCCGCTTTTTATTATCCATGAAGGGTTAAACTTTTTCATGAAAAAAGAAGACCCGGTCTTTTCGAATGATACGACGACAATGGCCTTTGATATCACCGAACCTAGTAAACTATCGCCGATTGGCAAGAAGTATAACATTCGCATCAGTATCCCTTCGACGATTATCTATACAAGGGCCGGGGTCAGCGATGATTTTCTCAAAGCGATGATCAATTCCATCTATCAATACTGCCTCTATGAAAAAAAGGAATTAAATAAGCAGAAAAAAATAACTGAGATTGGCGAAGGACAGCTAGTCAAATTATGGCATCATATTATCGACACAATGGGTGGCAGGACTCTTGACAAAAATATTGCAAAGGTATCGCAGACGAATTACATCCTGGCCTTTGCCGCACTTCTGATTGCGATTGTCGCTTTCGATATCGAAAAATTCACGGCCAACTGGCACTATTTAACCGGTTCCGTCAAAACCTTTGCCAACGTAATATTTTCAATATTTCATTAAAGGGAAATAAAACAGGTGCCTGACCCCCGCTGCTTTAAAGTGTTAATGCAGCGGGGCTCAGGCACCCTTTCTATAAACTATTACTCTATCGCATCAATTTCTACCAAATCCCAAGAAGTGACAATGGCAAGCGGTTTTTGCTGCTGCTCTCCAGTTTCCGTAATGATGACAGCTTCGAGTTTTTGATTTTTCAAATGATATTGTTCAAAAATCTCTTCTACCTCGAAGATATCAATATCTTTGCTAACAAACTCGACAAGACGGTCCCTTTTTTGAGAGTAGAGCTGCCTTACCTCCACTTCGTCAATCACGATACTGTTGCCGGTTAGATGATTGGCAAACCAACCGATGATCTCCTCCGCCGTTAACAGCCACTTAAAACCGTTCTCATCAAAAATAGGAAAAAGCGAAACGGATTTCTTTTGAATGACAGTTAAGACATCCTTCAGTTTAGCATTTTCATAATAGTAAAAAACTGGTTTGGAAGCGATCGAATATGCCGCCTTTGGCTCTAAGAGCAACTCGGCAATCATTTCAATTTTATCGACGACAGCCTCATGCGGCTCCGCTATATAAAACCCTAATTCCACCTTGTCATGGACAATGGAGTTCCTAAGACGGGCAAACATTTTCAAGTCATGGTAGTACTTTCGAATAATCGAGTGGCGCGGAAACCCTGACCGAAGCAGGTCGGTAAACTTATCGGATCGTTCCTCCACTATATTCCGTTGCAGCCAGGCATGTATTTGGTTGAAGGCAACTTCGAATCGTTCTGATAGTTTTTGATTTTGCAATGTTGTCATACACGTTATCTCCTATAACGGCAGCCTCACCTGCGCGGTGGTGCCGCAGTTTCCTTTGCTTTGGAAGGTGATCGTTCCGTTGTGCTGTTTAATGATTCTAAAGCAGATCATCAGGCCGAGGCCTGTCCCCTTTTCCTTGTTGCTGTAGAAAGGCTCACCAAGTCTTTTGATACGCTCCTCACTGATTCCGATTCCGTTATCGATGACCTGAATCAGCAGCTTGTCACACTCAACCCCTACCGTGATTTTAATGAGACCTTTTCGCTTGGTATCCAGCGCATCCATACTATTTTTGCAGAGATTCAACAGCACCTGTTTGATTTGATTGGCATCGCACATGATCGTTGGGATATCCTGCGCTATTTCCAGCAGAATTTCCACATCCTTTAGGTGCGCCTCCGATTTGATTAAGGTCTCCACCTCTTTTAACAAAACTGGAAAATCCACTTGCTTCAGCTGAATTTCTTGAGGCCTTGCCAGAGAAAGAAACTCCTTAATAATGTCCTCCACCCTGTCGAACTCGCCAAGAACGACATCAAAGTATTCGTCCCTGATGATTCCCTGCTGGAAAAGCTGGATAAACCCTTTAATCGATGTCATCGGATTTCTGATTTCATGGGCAACCCCGGCCGCGAGCTCGCCCACCAAAGATAATTTTTCCGATTTCGATAGCAGCTCCTCTGTTCTTCTCTTCTCCGTAATATCATTACTGGCCACCATTATATGTTCCACTTTGCCATTTTCGCTGATCACCGGCGTACCGGTACATTCCAGCAGCCTCCAATCTCCATTCGCATGTAACAAGCGCAGCTCCACTTTACAAGGTGTTTTCGTCTCCAACACCTCGGCGAACACCTTCTTCATAAGGGGCACATCTTCCGGATGAGTCAGGTGTTCATTGTTGTGTCCCATGAAAAACTCAGGTGTGTAGCCGAGGACGGTTTGATGGGACGGAGTGGCGTAGACGCAGGTTCCATCCTGATCAAATAAAGTAATCAAGTCGGTCATGTTCTCCGTAATCAACCGGTACTTATTTTCACTATCATGCAAGGCTTTTTCCACTTTTCTTCTTTCCGTAATATCCACACACGAAGCGATGACTTCGACCACTTCCCCGCCTCGTTTAATCGGGCTTAACGCAGCAAGGTAAGTAACCCCATTCAGCTCGCCTTCGTAGGAAACATGTTCTTCCCCGTCCCAAGCCCTTTGATAATAAACTTCCTTGTCTTCAGCATAATCCTCAGGTAAAAACTCTGCTAAACTCTTTCCTACCACAAGACTAGGGATAAGGCCAAGCCGATACAGCAACTCCCCGTCACACAGGGTATGAATGAAACGGCCATTAATTTTTTTATACTTAAAGGTCATCCCTTGTTGGAGGCGGATGGTTTCATTTAATTCCTTCCTCGCAATCCGGACAAATTCCTCTGCCCACTTGCGTTCGTTGACGTCCTGCGATAAGCCGAATTCCTTCACCATCTGCTGAATGTCAAACCAATTGTTTTCAACTTCTTCGGCCGGTACAGGTTTTGTAAAAAAGTAACCCTGCCCTTCATCACAAAGGTGCTGCTGCAGGAACAATAGCTGTTCCTTTGTCTCGATTCCTTCCGCCACCACACTTAAGTTTAAATTATGCGCCATTGAGATGATGGTTTTCACAATCGTCTCGTCATTAGGGTTTTTGTGCAGGCTCTGAACAAATGCCTGATCAATTTTTAATGTATCTACCGGGAATTTTTGCAGGTAATTTAACGAACTAAATCCCTTTCCAAAATCGTCGATACTAATCCGCACACCCAGTTTTTTTAGCTTTTGTAACGTATAAATAGTCCGTTCAATGCTGGCCGTCATGCTTTCCGTAATCTCTAGCTCTAAAAATTGCGGCTCAAGCTGCGTCTCATACAAGACAATCGCAACGGTTTCATGCAAATTGGATTGCGTAAACTGACGGGCCGATAAATTGACAGAGACCGTGGTGGAAAAGCCTTTACGCTGCCAGTCCTTGCATTGTTTGCAGGCGGTATATAAGGCCCACTCCCCAATCGGAGTGATCAACCCTGTTTCTTCCGCAATCGGGATAAAGGTACCGGGAGCAATCATCCCGAATTCCGAATGGTTCCAGCGGATTAACGCCTCCACCCCGGTAATTTTTCCTGTTTTTAAATTCACCTTCGGCTGGTAATGCAGAATCAGCTCTTCTTTTTCCAGCGCCTTATGGAGGTCCATTTCCATCTTTAATGGATTCATGTTGGAGTTATGTTCTCTTTGAGAATAAAATTTATAATTATTTTTCCCGTCATTCTTGGCATGGTACATGGCGAAATCCGCTTTTTTGATGAGGATTTCGACGTTTTTTCCATCTTCCGGATACATGCTGATGCCGATGCTCGGAGAGGTAAAAATATCATAGTTTTCAATTTGGAAGGACTCACTCAAAACATCCAGCATTCTTCTCGACACCATTGCTGCAACATCGCGATTGGCATCTTTTAAAATAATGATAAATTCATCTCCGCCCTGTCTGAACACAATGTCCTTATCATGCAGGGATGACTTCATCCGTTCCGCTACTTCCTTTAATAAATGATCTCCGGTCGTATGGCCAAGCGTGTCGTTGATCAACTTGAAGCGATCAAGGTCTAAAAAGAGAATCGCCACCTGCTGGCTTCGTTCTTGAGCAAGGACCAGTTCCTTCGAAAGGGTCGTATTTAACTTATTTCGGTTGGGCAGGCCGGTTAAATAATCATGGTACGCCATATGCTCATTGGTTTCTTCAATTTTCACCTGATTGGTAATGTCCTGTGCGATGCCAAAAACACCATTAATTTGTCCATCTCCCATTAGGGGGACCACGGTCACGTTGAGATGAATAATCGAACCATTACAATTCTTAATGGACGTTCGAAAATTTTGCGGGGTGCCATTTTTACATTGCTCAAAATGATAGAGTGTTTCCGGCTGCTTTTCCGGAACAATGAACCTTTGAAAAGATTGCTGCTTTAGCAATTCATCGTTTCGATACCCCATAAGACTTTCACAAACAGAATTGATACTTGTAAACTTCCCATTTAAATCAATAGAGAAGACACAGTTTGCATTATGTTCAAAAAGCGATTTGTAACGCAGGTTGTTTTCTTTTAATTCCTCCTGCAGTTTTTTATGCTTGGTGATGTCTTTGATAATACAGTACACACCGACCATTTTGTCATCAATCATAATTGGAATACTGGTTGTGCTAGTGAAGAGAATTTCTCCGCTTTTATGGACGATTCTTAACTCCATCCGCTCGGAGTGGCCACTTTCTGCAAGTTTATAAGCTTGATAGGTTTTAGGCAGGTCAGCTTTATAGACCCAATCTCTAAAAGACTTACTCATCAACTCTGCTTCACTGTATCCAGTTAAAGCCTCACAGCTTTTATTGACACTCGTCACTTTCCCTTTTAAATCCAGGGAACATACTAAATCATGGTTGTAGTTAAATAGTGACTTATACCTTTTTTCGTTCATGATGAGCTGTTCCTGCAATTGTAAGGACTCTCTTTTTTGCTCGGTAATGTCATAGATAGACCCGCTAATAGCGATGACCTTTCCCTTGGAATCCATGATCGAATGGGCACGATTCTCGATCCATCTTACTTCGCCATCCGAACGAATAATGCGATATTCCACGGTCATCGGGCTGCCCTCCAGATGCCGGGCGATCGCTTGGTCAAGGATCCACCTGTCTTCCGGGTAAACAGAGTTGTGCCACAGATATGGGTTATTTATAAGTTCTTCCTGTGTATACCCATAGATGGCGGCATTCCCTTTCGAAACCCATAACGCATCCTTTGCCAAATCCCTATACCAAATCGTTAATTCCGGGCTATCCAATAGTTTCCCTAACGCTTCATTCATCCCTATATGCTCATCAAAAAGGGCAGCAATCGACATGACCTTCATATGTAAAACTCCGCTCCTTCAAGACATATCCTTTAGTAGATTCCATAAAATTACATTTTATACCAAATATTCAAAATACACTCTTCACCATTATACTATTTCTACCAATAAAGAGAAATGGAAGAAAGATAGGAAAAAGGTCTTAGTGAGGCAGGGGGACGGTTCTTATGCATCATTTAAGCGAGAACCGCCACTTCTTTCCTGCATATTTTCTCGCATATTTATGATAGTTTTCGGTGAAAATAAAAAAACTTCTATTGCTTTTAAACAATTTAGGTGGTGAGAGATTCGTGGTAGAGATTTTCGCGAGGGCGGTCGGTGCCTTTGTGGTGCTTTTATTGTTAACAAGGCTATTGGGACGAAAGCAGGTTTCACAGCTTACGTTTTTTAATTATATCACCGGCATTTCCATTGGAACGATTGCCGGATCGCTAACGGTTGACCCAACCTTGAAGGTTTCCTCTGGTTTTGTCAGCCTTTTAACATGGTGCGGACTGACGTTGCTAGTGGCGTTTTTCGATGTCAAATCAAGATCATTCCGCAAGGTTATTGAAGGGGAACCGGTCATCGTTATCAAGCACGGGAAAATACTCGAGCATGTTTTGAAAAAACAGCGCCTTGACATGGATGAACTGCAGGTCCTGTTAAGGAATAAAGATGTATTTTCGATCGAGGAGGTAGATTACGCGATATTGGAGACAAATGGGGAATTGTCTGTTTTGCTGAAGGAACAAAAGCAGCCATTGAAGCGCGGGGATATGGCAATGCCAACTCAAACATCAGCTAGGCCGCAGGCTGTGCAAATCCCGATGCCTATACAGGTGATAGCGGACGGGAAAATCATTGATGAGAACCTTCAGCCATTTAACCTAAATATGGCCTGGGGCCACGATCAATTAGCCCAAGCAGGAACAGACCTGTCAGAAGTCTTTTACGCAGAACTGCAACAGGATGGCACTTTATATATTGATAAAAATACCGACCATTTTATTCACTGAGGGTGAAGCAAAGGGACGGTTCTCGTGCATCAATGATGCACGAGAACCGTCCCCGCATTCCATCTATTAAAACCATATTCTTTTATTATAATCATAGTCTGATACATCGTAGCTCTCTTCTTCAATTGCTGGGGAATTTTCTTCACAAGGCTCCTCCGACGGGTTGTTGGCTAGTAGTTCCATTAATAGTTCCATTGCTGCATCCCCTTTCCTCTTTCTATCTCTATTATAATGGAAGCGATTACATTTTGTCCTCTGGTTTTTACTGGAAATGATAAATAGGGACGGCTCTTGTGCATCACCAAAATGATGCACAAGAACCGTCCCCATGCCTCAGAAATCCCCATTGCCTCGCAGGTCATATTTATAGGCATTGTAATGAAAGACTTGTACCTTAACGTTAACTTTACTTAAGGATTTCTTATCTAAATAGAAGTTCTTTGATTTTTTTAGTTGTTGGTATTGTTTAGGGTGGGTCCGATACCATTTTTCCCCGGCTTTTAGGACATCAATCTGGTCGTCTACCCCTTTTTTATAAAGTGCTTCAAGGTTCTTTTTTATATCGTCTTCAATTAATTCATGTAATTTTTTCATGGGGATATCCTCTATTTTTTCCAGTAAATCAGCATGCGCAAAAAGCTCTATTGAAAACTTTGGTGAAGCTGCGCCCTTTTCGTATTTAATTTTCATTTTTGGCGTAGTCAGCCTGACAGCAGCTACCAACTTACCGTTATCCATCACTTTTCGATCTAATGCAACCCTATTTTCGAGCAGCCAATTAATATAAACTGCATCATCAAAAGGAAGAACTGTGATAAACTTTTTGTGCTGAAACACAGTATATCCATTAAAAAATAAAATGGGGAAGTTCTTTTCAGTCTTCCAGCTGTTTTTATCAATTTTGACTAATGGCAGTTTGGCTGCACCCATCGGTTCATAATAGTCTCTTAAAAAACGCATTAGCGTGATGGGCCTTATTTCATTCTCGGCCAGCTCACTGCCATCTTTTTTAAAAATCACCGTATACACCGCCGGATAGTCAAATAATGCTTTTGTATTAAAAACCTTTTGGATATTCTCTTCTGTCGTTACGACTCTCAGTGTGGGGCGAAGCGAACGATTTCTGCCTACTTCTTTAATTACTTCTTTCGCTTTGTGTTTGATTAAACGTTGGCTTAACACCAGCGTCTTAACGTGTCCAAAAAATAAAGGAGGTTCGGACTTTTTATATAATTTACTCACTGCCAAATTTAGTGTTTCACCAGTGGCTGATGCCACAAAAGTCGGAATCGGTTCTACAGGCCGGCCACCCTCTGTCTTTGCTACATTAGCAAAATTCAAGCCTTGAATATACGCAGTATACTCCTTCTTTTTTACATCATAATCCATACCTATCGCCACAATATAAGTTATATCTTGAATATTTTTTATTCCCGTACAGCCGGTAAAAATTAGACAACAGGAGAGAACCAAAACAAGTTTCATTATTCTCATGTTTGATTTCCATCCCTTGTTGGATCATCCGGGCTCGTTGATGCGGTTCTTGATTTGTATAAGCCATTAGGCATTCTTAAAAATGACTTCATCAATTCTTTAAGGCTTATTGGTGCCACCGATGAGAGGTATGGAACCCCAAAGGAAGACAGCGTTGAAAAGTAAAAAACCGTTAAAATAAAGCCGCTCACCACTCCAAATAATCCGAAAAAAGTACTAAGTAAAATAACAGAAAACCTGATAACCGTGATTCCTGTACTTAACGTTTGATTCACTAACGTAAAAGACGAAATATAGGTGATTGCAGTAATGACCAGCATAGTGGGAGATGTCAAGCCTGCCCTTATCGCTGCATCCCCTACAATTAAGCCTCCTAATACCGCTACGGTTTGCCCAATCGCCCGAGGCAAGCGTACCCCTGCTTCATTAAATAGCTCAAATAAAAAGAGAATGATCACCATTTCAATGGGCGAAGACAAAGGAAGACCGAAACGGGAGACTGCTACGGTCGCTACCAGTGTATATGGAATCTGTTCAATGTTAAAGGATGATAAGGCGATCCACAAACCGGGTAAAAAGCCAGATATCATTAACCCTATCAGTCTGATGATCCTTTCGATTGAAACATACGCATAACTGATGTAATTGTCCTCAGGAGATTTGGTCTGTACCAGTAAACTAGTGGGGGCGACAGATACAGTAGGATTCCCGTCCACCAGCAGAGCAAATCGACCTTGATTCAATGATTGAACAATAAAGTCCGGTCTCCCTGTATAATCCATAGTAGGAAAGACAGAATACGGCCGATCCCGAACAAATGACTCAAGTTCATGAATACTCAATAAAATATCAGTTTCGATTTTATCCAGCCTTTTGTGAACCTCATCAAGCACTCTCTGATCAATGACATCTTCTAAATACATGAGAGCCACTTTTGTTTTGCTTCTTTTTCCAATGGTGTATTTTTCTAGACATAATGATGAGCTATTCAACCTTCTTCTGACAAGGGATATATTTGTCTTTATATCCTCAACAAATCCGTCCTTCGGGCCTCTTATCGAAGTCTCAAGCGCTGATTCTTCAGGGATTCGTTTTGGAAAATCGCATGCTAGAATACTTAAAAGGACATCATCGATTTTGAATAGGACTTCTCCTTCAAAAAGCAAATCGGATAAATCTTCAATCGATTTCAAGGTCACATCTTCTGCTTGAAAAAAGGATTTAAGTTTATTTATAACAGGGCGGTCTGTCTGAAGTCCTAGTTTAGGCAATATATATTGATCTAAATAATTAATCTCGATTAGGCTTTCAAAATAGATTATTTCAAAACTTTCCGTTTCCGTATGTCGTACATTGCATATTAAATCCCGGCTTTTTCTAAATTGATTTTTTAGCTCCTCAACCTTTTCGTTTGTTTTTGCATTATGAGGTGGTTTCGACCTTGCTGTTCTTGCCATGATGATCACCCTTTTTATTAAAAACTAATACAAGCACAACAGAAAACAGGATTTGTACGAGAAAAAATACCATGCATGCCGGCAAAAAGTAATCATAAACAGCACTATAGAAATAAAAAGTCTCGACTTTTATCATCATAAGACCGAATAAAAGGAGATACATAACGACAACAAGCTTTGGGTTCAGCCTGTAGGGTTGCTTCTTCGAAGTAAAAAATGCACATAGCAGATACATGAATAAGCCTACCCGGATTAATGCTCCACTCAGCCATTGGTATAAAGCGAAAAAGTCCAAATTAGAGATATATTCGCCGATACTTAAAATACGCCATTGCTCATAGGCAGGATAGCGAAAATTGACTGCGTCTGTTGGGCCAAATTCCATGATGGCTGCGGACAAGGGTCCCAATATTAAGCCCGTTAAAATTAATAATAAAACGAACATTTGTCTAAATTTAATGGGTTCCTGGGAATATGGCTGTAATAAAATTACCACGTATATCTCGAGGAGACCGGCCAGTCCATAAATGGCCCCTTTCATAAGAGGGGCATAACCCTCGGCGAGAACTGGAAACAACAAACTAGGATCCTTATGGTGAATGTTTGTAAATGCAATAAAGAACCCTAGCAGCATCACAATTGGTAATAGGAATCCGCTCGCTATCGCCATTGCTTTTATCCCGCTAAGCGTGACAAGGAAGCATACGGAAATTAAAATAATATTAATCATAAAAATGGGCGCATCGGCAAGAAAATAGGCACTTAACCAAATCATTAAATCCCTTAAGGTGAGATAGCAGCTTGTCAACAAAAAGAGCATCATCGGAATAAACAGGATGGTCGAAAACACCCTACCTAAACGCTGTTTCATCAATGAAAAGAGCCCCTCTTTCGGACTTTTTTTGACAATAAAGTAAATCAGCCATGAAAAGAAGATGGCAATGGGGTAAACCAAAAGAACACTTAACCAACTATCCCGACCAGCAGCAGTGAGCAAATTCGGGATAAGAATCACATGGTTAAGCAATCCAGTCGAAAGAATAAGCAACATAAACAACTGTCTTGGAATCAAGATTTTTACTAAGCTCTGCATACAAAACTCCATTTTGAGGATAAGTTGGCTTTATTATCCCCGCGGCAGGAAATTATATGTAAGTGAGGCATGGGGAAGGTTCTTATGCCTCATTGTGGCAAATAGACAAAGTCACGAATCGATCTAAAAATCACACCTCTCGACAAATTCACTTACTATTCCCCAAGAAATAATCACTACATATATAGTAAATTAGCAATAAATTACCCCGATTTCTGCAAAAAAAAAGAGCGATACACGGGGACGGTTCTTTTGCCTCAAAATGCATAATAGAAGCACGAGAACCGTCCCTGTGTTTCATACTCAGAGCTTCCATTCCGGAAAGTCCGTCTCTTTTTGTTTTTCATACTCTCTTATTCTTGAGTATGAGTTTCCCAGCCTTCTTACAATGTATCCTTGTGGGCTCGCTGTTACTTCCTTACCCTTCAGCTCTTCATATTTAATCTTTGCAAACATGTTTGCCACATTAGCTAAACTTTCAATCGTGTCCATTAATTCAGGGTGATCACTGTTATACCTCTTGGCGATGGAGTAAATATAATCAAGTCTATTTTGAATAAGCTGAAGCGTTTCGATATCAAACTGTTCCCGTTCTTTTTTCATCACATTCCACTCCTTATCCATAACCATATGTTTAAAAAGTGATAATGTAACAAATTAAAAAATAAATAAAATTGGAATAGTTTCATTTGATGAAAAAACTATTTTGCTTCTTATGCAAAAGAGGGATGAAACAGAAAGGGATTACCGTCGAATTCCAAGGGACTAAAAGAAAACAGACCTTGCAAACAGCTCATAAGCCTTCTTTTTTATAAAATCAAATCAAAAACAAACACGCCAATCATGATTAACTGAATAACTCCTTTTGCAACCGTTCCACTTAAAAAGGCGATTAAGGTAGCAAAGGCCACTTTCGTGGATTCCGCAAATGATTTCTTTTGCAGCATTTCAACGATTAATACCAATACAAACGGCACAATAATGACGCCAAATGGCGGAATCACAAAGCTTCCTACAATCAATCCAATCGTTGCCGCCCGCATCCCCCATTTAGAACCGCCGGCCTTGTCGACAAAGTGAAGATTCGCCAAATAATCCGCCAAAAATAAAACAATTGTCAATAATGAAAGCATGGTCCACGAAATCCAAGATAGTTCATTCGAATTTATCCCAAAATGGTAGAGCATAACGCCAACCCAAATAACCAAAACCGATGGGATGATTGGATATACCAGCCCTACAAAGCTGAAGACAAAACAGGCAATGATCAAAATCCATAATACGATGTCAAGAATAGAAATCACCTCTACTTTTCATTACTTATTTGGCTCATCCATCTTTAGCATTCAGCATTTGAGACTAATTTCGCCAAACTCTTAGGTGCGGCTCTTAAATAGCCTTCAAAAATATATCCGCGGATTTCTTCCCAGTTTAGGTCTTGTTTGGCCTGAAAGGAGGTCCAGCCATGTTGTCCAATATGGGGGGTTTTAGAATAGCCCGGCTGCTGCAGGAGAAACTCTTGCGTAGTCGGCAATGTCTTGACCGAAATCGAAACAACACCCTCATTTTCCCCCAACATGACAAAAGGTTTATCTTTGACCCGAAACGACGTATGACCGAAACCATCCACTTGCTCTACAACTTCAGGCAGCGCCTTGCATATTTCCCTAATCTGATTCTCCGCATCCAATCCTAGCTTGGATGTAATTTGTCTATTATGAGCCATGAAGAAACTCCTCCTCTACAGTATACAATCATCATTTCTATTTACTGACAAAATAATCCTTTAAAAATGAGATGTATTTAAGACTTAAAGATACACACGTTTAATTCAGCACATTCCTTTTAAGCTGCTGAACTGAATTTACATAATAAAAAACAGCTTCCGATTAAGAAAGCTGTTTTAAAAATTGAGGCAGGAGAACCGTCCCTCTGAATCATCAAATGATGCACAAGAACCGTCCCCATGCATCAATGCATTGGCAAGAAATATCCGTCTGCATCGAATTTCATTTCTTGGAGGTCTTCTAGAACTTCGATGTTTTCTTTATCTTTTAATTCGTTGAAGATGACTTCTGATACGTATAGTTCACCGATGTGGAGGGTGTTTGGAATCCGTACGATTCTTGCTTGTTCCGGTGCCACTCCCCAGGTAGCGCGCAGTGCTGCCTTCAATGCTTCTTGGTCATTATCAAGGACAATTGGAATACTTGCACGAGCCAAGAAGGTGCTGGTGACGACATTTTCGTTCATGGTTTTGATATCGATTTTTTCAAATAAACGCTTGGTAGTTAAATCCGCTAAGCCGATTCCTAAAGCGTTGCCGTGGCTGACCTCGCTTAAATTGGAGGCTATGACATATTTGATGCTTGGCCTCTTCGGCTCTTCTACGCCCAACACCCGGATCCGGCCGATAATGTTCGTATCAAAGCCTGTCCCGCTATAGTTTTTGCCGATTTCATCCACTAGCAAAATATCCATTTCGTCGACTGGCAGGCTTGGCATCAAGGTAAAGGCTTTTTTCAATAATTCTCTTTCACGTTCTTCGATCTGGTCCGGTTCAATAGCTTCAATGATCGCCGTTTCTTCATGGGCATTTTCCACAATGCCAATTCCAAATAGAGTGTTGGACTTGGCAATCGCCACTTTCCCTACTTCAGGCATCATTTCGCTGATCCCTTTAATGCCATAAGTATGTAATGCCAGGGCTTGTTTATGCTTACCCATTCCGATGGACGCCATTTTTAAGACGCCGCTTTCAATTTTATTTTTAAAATCTGTATGCGGCTTGATGCGGCCCATTACGATGATGCCATCTGCATTGTAAGCTATTTTGTCAACATAAACAGGAATTCCCTCTGACGTTACGCCAACTTCCACGACATCCATGGAGGAACGGATTTCGCAGCCAGTGTATTCTTCGGTTACACCTAAGCTTTCTACCATCTCTTTTTGCCCTTCAGCTGTAGCGCCGCCGTGGCTTCCCATTGCCGGAAAAACAAACGGAGTTGCGCCTCTCTTCCTAATTTCATCTGCCACACTTTTCACGATTAAAGGGATATTGTTAATCCCCCGGCTGCCTACGGTAATAGCAATCTCCATGCCCGGCTTGATTTTTTCATCGGCATTGACTTGCTGAAATTGCTCCGCAATCGTTCCAGGGATATCCTGTAAACTTTCGACTTGAAATTTTTGTCTTATTTTCGCCATTTTAGGAAAAGACATAGTACTACTCCCCTTTCAAAAATAAACACCTTATTCATAAAAGAATTTCACACATACAAAGGCAGCAAGAGATCGGATAATGACCTCTTGCTTCTATTTCATCATATTTATATTGCCAAGTTCTCAGGAGCCAATTCAATCGCCATGCGAATCGCTTCTTTTAATGATTGTTCATCCGCAATATTTTTTCCAGCGATATCAAAAGCAGTTCCGTGGTCAACGCTAGTACGGATTGTTGGCAGACCAACCGTAATATTCACGCCGGCTTCAAGACCCAATACTTTAATTGGTCCATGGCCTTGGTCATGATATTGTGCGACAACAATATCAAAATCACCGCGTCTTGCTCTAAAGAATAATGTATCAGCAGGAAGCGGACCTTGTACATTAATGCCTTCTGCTTGAGCTTTTTCTACCGCAGGAATAATTTTTTCTTCTTCTTCGCCATGTCCAAAAAGGCCATTTTCGCCAGCATGAGGGTTGATTCCGCAAACAGCAATGCGTGGAGACTTGATTCCTGCTTTTTGTAACGTATCATGCGCAAGTTTGATAACCGTATATTGACGCTCAACATTAATAGTATTAATGGCGTCAAGAAGGCCAATATGGGTAGTCACATGGATCACTCGTAAGTTTGGTGCAGAAAGCATCATCGCGAAATCCTTTGTATTGGTCAATTCCGCCAAAATTTCAGTGTGGCCAGGATACATATGGCCTGCTTTGTGAAGCGCTTCTTTATTTAAAGGAGCGGTACAAATGCCGTGAATTCTTTGTTCGTTCGCAAAAGAAATGGATTTTTCCAAGTAACGGAATGCCGCATTTCCTGCCTCTGGAGAAACTTGGCCCCAAGGCAAGTCTTCGGAAACTAAATCTAAATCGATAATATCAATGGTTCCGTATTCGTACTTGGCCTCTTCTGGGCTAGCAATGCTGTTCAATTGAAGATCAACATTGGTAACACCTAATGCTCTTTTTAAAATTTTCAAATCGCCGACTACAAACGGACGGCAATTTTCGTAGACGTTTTTGTCATTTAAAGACTTCACAATAATTTCAGGTCCTACACCTGAGGGATCTCCCATTGTAATTGCAATAACTGGTTTATTTGCTGCCATCTTTGTTTCCTCCCGTTATCCTTTTTTAAAAATACCTTCATATAAAAGTGTTGCTATTAGCCACACACATAAGACGGATCAGTATGACGCCAATCGCGGTTTTTAACATGAGCATTTACATCCGTTATGGTTTGTAAAGCATTGGCGAGGGCTTGGTCCGTTCCAAAGGCGCCCGCTTTTGTCACAACCGGCATACCGTCAAACGTCCCGCCGAACAATTTTCCGTACGGAATCCCGGCTTCCACTTCACCAATGACGCGAATCCCTTCACCGTTCAATACCTTACAAGTGGCTCCTGCAATATCCCCGCCAGTTAAAACTGCCCCGCAAACGGGCTTGCTATCAATTAATTGGCCAGCGATCACACCCATTGATTCGGCAATCGTATAACCGACATCAAAATTCGATAGCCCAAGCTTCTGTTGCAGGTCCTTCACGCGGTTGATGGTCTCGCGCTCTCGATTGGTCGTGACCACTAGATCGCCTTTTTCTAACAATGCCTGACCAACCTTCACAATCCGTTCAATTTCATGCTTTCTCCTATCTTCATAAAAGAATTCTTCCGGAGAAATGACAATTTCTTCGACATGATATTTGTCTTTCAGAACTTGAATTTGCCGATCAATGACAGGATTTACACTGCCCGCTACGACCAACACCGGAAGCCGGCCATCCGACTGTTGATGACGCAAAACCTCTTCACGCTGGCCCGTGTTGAAAAGATGATAAGCAATTCCGGCTGAACCTACCCAAAGGAAATTCTCTTCTAAAATTTTCGCCGCTTCGACAATCATGTTTAATTCTTCATCAGTCGTTGCATCCACGACGATAATTTTTGAGCTATCACCCGAGGATAGATCTTTTATTTTTTCTGATAGATGGCTTTTACCTTTTTGCACATCCGAAATGGAAATGAAGGTGACTTCCCGCTTACTCTGCTCCTGCAGCAATTTAGGCAGGTAGCTTTCTGTTACTGGGCAGACAGGATCCTGAGCAATAGGCGTTTCCTCTAAAAGAACACCATTCACATAATGATACCCATTCGTGGTCACTCGATTGCTTTTCGGAAAAGCCGGAACCACAAACGAGGTTTTTAACTTATATGCATCCATTACGGCATCAATCTCTGGGCCAATATTTCCCCGCATGGTAGAATCAATCTTCTTGAAAACTTTTGAAACAGACAATTTATTCAATTGTGCCGCTAGATTAAAAACAGCTTTATAAGCCTTTTCAGACGTTAAGGCACGGCTATCTGAATTTAAGACAATCACATCTGCACTTAAATGCGCTGGTTGTAATTGCGTCTCAGCAAATAGCACTGTTGTGTTTAACCCTTGTTTGGCAAATTGGACACCCGTATCATTGGCACCTGTTAAATCATCTGCGATAACCGCTAGTTTCACCTGCATCCCGACCCCCTTTATGCTAGTTCTAGTTTGTCTTGTATCGAGTTTTATTATTTTTCATCCGATTGAAGTTGCCTATTCACATTGGCATGATACGTTCTGCAACAAACCAATAGTTTTATAATAATGTCTTTAGATGCTGTTTTATTATTCATCTAAAAACGCTTTCAGCACTATTAATATTAAAACAAAATGTTGCATTTGGCAATATATCTAGAAAAAATGTCACAAAAAATTTTATTATGTTGCTTTTTGCATCATAAATTTACATAAAAAAACGCAAGCTTTTATTTTAGCTTGCGCCACAGTGTGGAACGGTTAATACCTAGGCGTTTGGCCGCTTTTGATTGGTTTAAGCCTTCTTCTTCAAGGACTTTGGTGATAACTTGTTTTTCGATTTCTTCTAACGTACCGTTTAAATCGATAGGGGTTAACGCATCGTCCTTTTTCTCAGGCTGCTCTAATCGTGCTAAAACGGCTGCCACAGCTTCCTTCTCGATATAATAAGAACTTGTTTGTTTAAACAATTGCTCGATTACTTGTTTGAGCTGTTCCACATTGCCTGGCCAATCATAATCGGCAAGCTCCGCCAAAGCGTCCGGCCGAGTCCCGACGACCCCATTGCCGTATTTCGGATGCAGCTCTGAAATAAAGACATGAACTAAATCCTCAATATCTTCCCTGCGTTCACGGAGTGGCGGTAAATAAATTTTTTGCTGCCCTAAGGTTTGGTACAGTTCCCGATCAAAAGTGCCGCTTTTGACCTTTTCTTCTAAATTACTCTCGGAAGACACCAGCCACTTTATCTTTGCAGGATTGTCATTCTTGATGATGTCAAATAACTCCTTTTGAATATCAGCGCTTAAATGATCAATGTTTTTTAAATAAATGACACCATTTGCATATTTTTGAAAAAAGTCTTCGACTATGAAATCCTTCAGCCGCCCTGTCCTTAATAATTCACCATGCAACACGATAAAGGGGTCATACAGGTTATTCCTTTTCGCATAAATCGCGTGGGCCGCTAATTCTTTTCCATTTCCCTTTTCTCCAGAAATCCATACAGCTTTATCGTTTACACTGTATTGTTCAATCTGTTTTAACACCTTCTGAATCGGTTCACTTTTTCCAGAAACAGAGACATACGAAGCGGAAGTACGGAATTCGATGGCATTTTTCGCTTCTCTCTCCCCATCCTGAACAGCGGATTGGTTTGAATGATTTTTTTCGAAAAATAGTGCAATCGCACCGTCTTGAAGACAAGCAGTGATATTCCAGAATGACTGATTAATGTGAATAGTTCTTGTTTGCTTTTCCTTCGTTAAAGCCGTTTCTTGAATCAGCTTTTTTATTTCGTTGGAATTTTCAACAATCATCCAATGAAATTCTTGATTGAAACGTTCATTCCGATAAACAAGTTTCTCTTCTATATTAAAAACACCGATTGGTTGTTCGTTACAATCGAGAATGGACTGAAATAGCGAAACATCCTGCTGCAGCTGCGAAAAGATACGATAGGATCTTTTCGCTTCCTCCAACGCATCCATAATTGCCTCCTTGCCAGAAGTGATTAGCACTCCCGTCAGCCCCAATTGCTTGGCAGTTTGGACCGTGACCACGTCACCAATGATCACTTCATAGCCATGTTTCTTTAAATTTGTTAATATTTCTTTAACCTCAGTATCTTTTGAAATTGTTAATGTTTTAATATCCAAATCAAGAATCTTACAGATTGTTGCAGCACCTTGAGTAATATTCGAAAATCCAACAATCGCCGATTTACGAGAAAATCCTTTTACAAGGGTGATGATGCGTAATACATCATAGCCGGTCACCTGAATGTCAATCACGGGTATCGAGACGGCCTCCTGAATCAAGGATGCTGTACCACCGCGGCTGATAATGACGTGATAACCGTTATTTTCGGCTTCTTTTGCAACAGCCACACCTTCATACAGGTTCCCTATTTCGATATCGAGTTGAAAATCTTTTACTTCCTGCTGAATTTCTTTCATCATTTCGTATAGCCCCTCATACGGGACAATAACCAACGCTTTAATCATGTAACCCTCACCTACTAAATATCCTTTATTTTTTTGTTTCCATTAGGATTCACTTTTAGTAAAGCTTGGTGTTAGCACTTTATTCATGCTGCCGCTCATATAGCCTTGAAGATCAAGGGTGACATATTTATAGCCGAAGCGCTGCAGGTTTTCTTGAATCTCTTGATGGTTTGCTAACACTAACTGCATATCTTGAGGCTCTACCTCAATCCTGGCAATCTCTTCATGAGTCCGGACGCGCACCTGCCGAATCCCTAGTAATTTTAGATATGCCTCAGACTTTTCTACCTTTGTTAATTTTTCTTGCGTAATCCTTTCACCGTAAGCAATGCGGGAGGATAAACAGGCCAGCGATGGTTTTTCCCAGGTAGGCAGGTTTAATTGCTTGGATAGCTCGCGGATTTCTTCTTTAAAAAGGTTCGCCTCCTGAAGCGGCCCGCGGACACCATGCTCTCTCGCTGCGCGGACGCCGGGACGATGTTCGCTCATGTCGTCTGCAATCAAGCCATAAACCACGTTTTGGAATCCTTTCTCGCGCATAATGGGAACGATTTCTTCAAACAATCCGTTTTTGCAAAAATAGCAGCGGTTCCGGTCATTTTCCGCGTATCCCGGAATATTCAGTTCGGAGGTTTCAATCACTTGGTGTGTGGCCCCGATCAGCTTGGCGAGTTTCTTCGCTTCTTCTAATTCACTTGATGGGTATGTTTCAGAATCTGCCGTTACAGCCAATACGTTTTCCACTCCTAAAACATCAACTGCCACTTTTAATAATAACGTACTATCGACACCTCCAGAAAAAGCAACGACCACATTTCCCATCTCTTTTAAGATATCTTTCAAACGCTCGTATTTCTCGTTCATACAGATTTCCACCTATCTATATTTTTCATATATATTTTATTGATGCAAAACAAACCATTTTAAAAAACCTTTTCTTCTTTGCATTTTGCAACACATTTCAATTATAAGCGAATTTCTTTTAAAGTAAAAGAAATTACTAAAGCGATTTCATGAATTTATTTTTATAAAGAAAACTCGCCGATTGGCGAGTCCGATAGGACGAAGACAGAGGCGTAGTTGAATTTATGCGTTAAGAAATTATAAATTTTGAAAAAAATTTATAGTTTCCTATTAACCAAAAAAAAGAACCATTTTATAGAATCTCTATAAAATGGCCCCCTTTTTGTTTTTTATAAGAACATATCTAATATTAAAGTAAATACTAATCCGCAAACACCAACGATAGTTGAAAGAATCGTATAGGTACCGAATGCTTCTTTCAAGGTCATGCCTAAAGATTCTTTAACCATCCAGAATCCCGCGTCGTTAACGTGTGATGCGATGGCACTACCTGCACCAGTTGCAAGTGCAACTAACTCCAAGTTAACATTCGGCATAGTTGCAAGTAACGGAAGAACCAAGCCAGGAGTTGTTAAGGTTGCAACAGTTCCTGATCCAAGACAGACACGAAGTAATGCTGCGACAATCCAAGCAAACAGAACCGGTGACATATGAGAACCTTCAAATAATTTAGCAACATAATCACCAACGCCGCCATCAACAATAACCTGCTTTAAGGCACCGCCGCCGCCGATAATTAATAGCAGCATACCTAATGCATTAACAGCTGAACCACAGGAATCCATCAACGTCTTCATTGGAATTTTTCTGCGTAAGCCCATTGTGTAGATGGCGAATAAAACAGAAAGAATCATAGCCGTGTCAGAGTTCGTAATAAAGCGAATAACTGTGATGAACGCATTCTCTTTAAATCCTACCATATCGACAATGGCACCAATAGCCATTAAGATAACTGGAAATAATGCTGTAAATACGCTGATTCCAAATCCAGGTGTTTCTTCTAATTTAAATGATTTTGCAACACCAAAGGACGCACTGCCCTCTCTTGTGAATGCTGTTGGTACAATTTTTTGAGCAAGCTTAGGATACCAGATGCCTGCAATGATAACTGTTGGGATTGCAACAATGATTCCGTACAGTAACATTAAGCCAACATTTGCATGATATTCTGCTGCAACTGCGATTGGGCCTGGATGCGGCGGCAAGAAAGCATGCGCAGCGAGTGCAGCGGTTACCATTGGAAGACCTAATTTTACAATAGAAACTTTTAATTCTTTTGCGATAGAGTAGATAATTGGAATTAATAATACAATCGTAACTTCAAGGAATAATGCGATACCACAAATGAATGAAGCAATTAAAACTGCCCATTGGATTCGTTTTTCCCCGAATCTATTAATTAAGGTTGTAGCAATTCGATTAGCACCGCCTGAATCAGCGATTAATCGGCCAAGCATGGCACCAAGTCCAAAAATGATCCCGATATGGCCAAGTGTTCCGCCTAAACCCGTTTCAATTGATTTAACAACATCCTTCACTGGAATTCCCAATAGTAGGGCAACGATTAAGGAAACAATAATTAAGGATACAAATGTGTTTAATTTGAATCGCATAATTAAAAGAAGTAATAATAGTACCCCGATAGCAATTATGACTAAAGGCATAATGTCATCCCCCATGTAGTATTTTTTTGTATTTGTTAAATGCTGCAACCTATCGTTTTGCACATGATCCTTTTAGATCTTTCATGCCTTCAAAGTTTCTGTACTTTCACCGAATTCTCTTATTACACATGCAAGTGCTTACAAATAAGAAGAAAAAATAAAGACTTGTTAGAATCGTTCTGTGAAAGTCTTTTTAAACTTTGGGACATTTTACCCAAATCATGGTAAATAGATAATATTTGCAACACATTTGTCCACTTTATGATTTAGATAATACCAAAAAAATAAAAATCGTTGGTATTTGCATCACGTTGTGAACGTTATCATTTTATACTGTTTCGAATAATCTTGTCAATAGAATAAAATAGATTGATTTTGTTTATTTTTTCAACACTCACCACACAAGAATGGAAAAATACCACCTTTCACTTGCAACACTTTAATAAACAACGCATTCTCGGCCCTCGACAACAGGGTTTACATTCTATTTTTCCCATTCTGTTTTGATTATTCTCCCTTAAAAGAAAAATAGTTTTTCAAAAAAAAAAGCGGATTAAGGGCTGACACCTTTATCCGCTTTTTGAATATTTTTTTTAATCCTATCGCTTACTCTCCAATAATGACCCGAAGGACATTTGGACGGTCTTTGAAGGTTTTTGTGCCGGCCCCATAGCCAATAGCTTTTACTTCAAATGATGGAATGGTGCAAAATTCTTCTGACAGTACGGCTGCAATCGCTGCACCTGTTGGGGTTGTGAGTTCGAATCTGACATCGCTTTGTTCAATTGGCACACCTTTTAAAATTTCTAATGTGGCTGGTGCAGGGACTGGATAAATACCATGGTCGATATGTATTCTTCCTGTACCGACAGGAATAGGTGAGGACTTTACTTTCTGTATATCTAGTTGATGAAGTAAAATTGCTGCACCAACAATATCAATGATGGAGTCGACGGCACCTACTTCATGAAAATGAACCTTTTCTAATGGCACACCATGAATATGCCCTTCTGCTTCACCAATTTTCCGAAAGATTTTTAACGAAGTCGCTTTTACTTCAGCTGCCAAAGCAGATGATTCAATCATTTTTACAATATCACTGTATGAGCGGTGATGATGTCCATGGTCGTGATGATGATCATGCTCGTGATGGTGGTCATGTTCATGATGATGGTCGTGGTGCTCATGATGATGGTCGTGCTCATGATGATCGTCATGCTCATGATGGTGATCATGCTCGTGATGATGGTCGTGCTCATGATGATGATCGTGTTCATGATGATGGTCATGCTCATGATGGTGATCATGTTCATGATGATGGTCGTGCTCATGATGATGATCATGTTCATGATGATGGTGATCATGCTCATGATGGTTATGCCCAGCTTGTGTTAACAACACATCAAACTTCGTACTAGTAATTCCGTTCTTCACGATTTTCTTCCAGTTTATATGATATTCATCTTCAAAATGAAGTTTTTTTAATTCTTTTTCTAAAATAGCTGGATCTGCACCTGCATCCAGGAGGGCGCCGATAAACATATCCCCGCTGACCCCTGAAAAACAGTCAATATAAAGTGTTCTCATCCCTTGTTTGCTCCTTTTTTCGCGATGTTATCAATCAGGACAGCGTTGTATGCTCCACCAAATCCATTGTCGATATTGACCACACTGATACCTGAGGCGCAAGAATTCAACATCGTCAGCAGTGCAGACAAACCATTGAAATTTGCACCATATCCAATGCTCGTTGGAACGGCAATGACCGGATGGGAGACAAGCCCGCCAACCACACTCGGCAGCGCCCCTTCCATGCCTGCAACAACGACGGAGACTGTCGCCTGTTGGATTTGTTCAATATTATCAAATAAGCGATGGATTCCTGCAACACCTACATCATAAAAGCGGCGGACGTTACTTCCCAGTGCTTCGGCCGTAACCGCGGCCTCTTCTGCCACTCTCAGATCGGACGTGCCTGCGCAAACAATAGCAATGTAGCCTTGATAATCATCCTCTTTAGTGGTGTTCTTTTTCCAAAAGAGAATTTGCGCTGTTTCATTATAAATAAATTCAGGATGTTCCCGAAGGATATAATCAGCCTTATCTTTTGAAATTCGTGTCACTAATACATCGTTATCTTTTGATCGGATTGCTTGGATAATGGAAAGGATCTGCTCTTGCGTCTTCCCTTCCCCATAAATCACTTCCGGGAACCCTTGACGATCCTTCCGGTGATGGTCGACCTTTGCAAACCCTAAATTCTCATAGGTGGCTAACTTTTCTTTCGCCTCAGCAACCGTTAATTTGCCACTTTGGACTTGCGACAATATCTCTTCTAACATAGTTTTCACACACCTTAAACAAACTTGTTCGAACCAAACCATATCATCTATTATTTTCCTCGGCTGGTCCAAACATACTTTGAAAGCCGCTATTTGCCGGCCCACCCAATTATAGAATATTCTTCTTTAAAAAGCACATGTGAGGCATGGGGACGGTTCTTGCGCCTCAATAAAAGGTTCGAGTGAGCCCTTTATAGGTATAAAGACCGAAGGAATTTAGAGGGATATTACTTTTGTCTTTCATTTCATAAAATACATTTATGGGGGTTAGCAATATGTTCAAAAGACTAATTATCTTGGTTATTCTTTTATCAGTTTTATTGGCAATGGTTTTGCTGAAAAATAATACACCTTCTCCTGTGAACAATACGACAACGGAAAGCAGCGATTCCTCGGGGTTCACTACAATAGAATACGAAATTACCGATATTAAAGGTGAGCAATACTACGGTAAGGGTACCGACGGGACGAAAATCGAATTTTCTGCGGATAAAATCATCGAGGGTGAAAGGGTTCAAGTTCACGATACGGTCATTTGCTATTTTGATAAGCATAATTTCGGAAAAGGGTTAGTAAAAGTCGAAAAGAAATAAACAGCTGTAAACCCTAATGTAACAAAAAATGCACATGAGATTTGGGATGCAAACCGCATGTGCATTTTTTATTGGCACCATCAATAAAGACAACCTATTAGAAAGAGATTTCGTCCGTTTCCTTTGATAGATAGTCGGGCTTTTTTTTACTGTTTTTGCTGATGAAACGCAAGAACCGTCCCCGTGTTTCGTTTTTCACCCTTGGCAATGATGCGCAAGAACCGTCCCCGTGCACCACTTAGTAGATGGTACATGGTTGGGACGATGACGAGTGTGAGCAGGGTGGATGTTAGTAAGCCTGATATGACGACGATGGCGAGTGATTTGGAGATAAGTCCGCCTTCGTTGGATAGGGCTAATGGCAATAGGGCGCCGATTGTCGCGAGTGCCGTCATCAGGATGGGACGTAGGCGTGTTTTTCCGGCCTCAAGCAGCGCGGCTTTTAACTCCATGCCCTTCTGTTCATTTTGCTTCACCCGGTCCATCAACACAATTGCATTGGTGACCACGATTCCGATTAACATTAAAAATCCAACTAAAGCCGGTATTCCTAGTGCCTGGTTCGTCAAATACAATCCCAGCAATCCACCGGAGAATAAAAATGGCAGCGACGAGAGAATCGCAACGGGCATTAACGTGTTGCCAAATGCAACAAGCATCACGATAAACACCAGTACAACAGCGACTGCCATGGCAATCATCATATTCGTAAAGCCTTCATTCATCGCCTGCGCCTGACCTTCTGAATGATAGGTGATCCCTGCCGGTAAATCCAACTCGGCCATCCGTTTATCGACCTCAGCCTGCACACCCGACGCATTATCAGTCGTGATACGGCCCGTCACCTGCACATATTGCTGCTGATTCAACCGGTATAACGCCGACGGACTTGGTGCCTTTTTCAATGTTGCCACTTCGGAAAGGGTGACCTGCTGTCCCATTGGATTCGCCATGCTTTGGCTCATAATCTTATCAATGGAGTCTAACGAATCCCCTGCTAATGACAAGTGAATGCTTGTGGTTTTCCCCTCCACCTGCATGTTAGCGACCGTGTCTCCGGAAATCAACTCTCTCACGTAGCCCGCCACCATAATTGGGTTTAACCCTTTTTCAGCAGCTTTTTTATCATCAATTTCCAGCTGCAGCTGTTCCTTCACTCCAGAAAGGTTGGATTCGACATTTTCCAGCCCATCGATACCTTTCAGTTTTTCTGTGATCATTTTTCCAGCCTTCTCTAAATCCTTGGCATTCCCGCCCTCGACCATTAACGCCAAACCGCTTGTTCCAACAAGGCCAACGGGACTAAGCGCTACTAGCATTTGAGGGTCCAGTTTTTCAACTTCATCCCTGACATTTTTCTCAAAATCAGTTGTTTGATTTTTTGTAGTGTTATCCTTCAGATCAATTGATAAGCGAATGTATTCACCATTTACAACGGTTTGGACATGTTTCACCTGTTTTTCCTGCTTAAGGATTTCTTCCATCTTCACAGCTATTTGGTTTGATTTTTCCAGCGAAATTCCAGCAGGTAAATCGCCTGTCAGACGGTACGATACCGCTTTTTCCTGCGGCAGGAAGTTCTTTGGAATCAGCGGAACCAAGACGAGTGACCCTGCAAACAGGACAACAGCCAGAATAATGGTGACTGCCCGTTTATTTAACACCCATGCAAGCGTATGTCGATAGGCTTTTTCAAAAATGGATTCCTTGACCTCTTTGTGTTTGATTCCAAGTAAAAATAATTTTGCCAACAGCGGCACGACGGTTAATGAAACAATCAGTGAGAACGCGAGTGCCACGATGACCGTAATACCGAACGGGGCAAAGAACCGGCCGATGATTCCAGGTACAAAGGAAAGCGGGCCAAAGACTGCAATCGTTGTCAGCGTTGAAGAAGTGATGGCTCCGCCCACTTCCTTTGCTGCTGTCAGCACCAGCTTTTCATTTCGGTTCGGGCTTGTTAATGTGCGGCGGTACACATTTTCGATGACCACAATCGAGTCGTCAATGACGCGGCCGACTGCCACGGCGATTCCCGCGAGTGTCATCATGTTTAGGCTATAATCAAAATATTTCAGCGTAATCATCGAGGCCAGGATGGACAGCGGGATGGAAAGCACGGCCACCAGCGTTGCCCTGATGTTACGCAGGAAAAGAAAAGTGACAATCACAGCGAACAATGTTCCCAGCAATACCTCACGAAGCATGCCATCGACGGATGTTTTCACTTCTTTTGACGTATCATATAATTTCGTTAAGGTGTAGCCAGCGGGAAGATCCAGTGCATCAAGCTTATCCTTTGCCTGTGAAACGACTTCAACAGTATTAGCGCCAGGCAGTGCCTTCATTTCCACAAGGACCGCTGGCTTTTCGTTGAGACGGGTATACACCATTTCTTGTTTGTTTGTGTAAGAAACGTCAGCAATGTCGGCCAGTTGCAGTTTTTCAATCGTGCCCGTTGGCCCTTGTGCTAAGACTTGAATTGATTTAACATCCTCAACCGAATCAAGCTTAAAATCGGCCTGCACGTTGAATGTTTTTTCATTGATATTGACCTGCCCAGCCGGGAATGAAAAATGGTGGGACTGCAGTGTTTGCTTGACCGTTTCATAGGTCACACTGTGCTGCTTCATTTTTTCCGGATCGAGCTTGATGGCGACTTCCTTTTCGGTTTCACCGGAAATATCGATTGAGCCTGCTCCGTCAATTCCGGTCAATGCCGGCTTGATCCGATCGTTGATATATTGCGTCAGGTCGGATTGATTGGCGGTTTCCGACGACAGCGCAAAGGTGAAGACCGGCATGGCGGAAGGACCATCCTTTAGAATTTCCGGTTTTTCTGCACCGGCAGGCAGCTTGATGGTTGAGGCTGCGGTCGTGACTTCCTTCTCCGCTTCATCCATATCCTTGCTCATCTCAAACTCCAGAACTCCGACAACCACATTACTGTGAGCTTCGATATATAAGTTATCAAGCTTCTTAATTCCCGACAGCGTTTCTTCCAGCGGCTTTCCTATATCCTCTAATCCTTGCTCCGGAGTAGCGCCGACATACGGAACCTGGACAATGATATATGGAATATCAACATTCGGCATCGACTCCATCTTCATCGTCTTGATGGAATAAATCCCCCCAGCAATCACCATCAACATGGCGATAAAAATAACCCCTGCATTCTTTAACGAAAACCTAATCCACGATTTCAAACTCCTCTTCCCCTTTATACTCAGATATATTTGGATGTATTTACCTTTTTTATTATAGGGTTTCCAACCCTCCATTAACCTCGGGCAGCTGCTGTAATTGTAACTAAGACCTCAGACCTAGAGGGAATGAGGCATGGGGACGGTTATTGTGTGTCAAAGTGGTGGACGAAAAAAAACTCCCCCAGCCCAAAGGCTGAAGGAGTTTAAGATGATTTTTTCAATTGCGGGATGTGCTAGGTGGGACGTGGGACGCGAGAACCGTCCTCATGCATCACTTAGCGCAGGACCATTGGGCCGACTAGGGCTTGTGGGTTTTCTCCTAGGGCTAGTTTGCTTATGTTTACGTAGCCTAATTGTTGGTGGCTTTTTAGGAGTTGTTTTAAGTCTAGGAATTTGTTGTCTGTTTTGAGTTTATCGATTTCCTTTTTGTAAACTGATAAGACGTAATCATCTTGGGACATTGGCTGGAATTGATTTGGATCTTCGTCCATGATTAATGAGCCCATATATTGATATCCATAATGGAATTGACGAGTCAGTTTAATGATATTAATAAATTTTTGATAAATCGATGCATTTAATTTTTCAATAGCTGTTTGTACATTTTTCAATTCGTTATAGCTAGAAACAATGACCATGCTATTTCTCCCCCTTGATTCGTATTAAATTAATCCCATGGCTTATCTACTGTCAATTTAGACACGAGTTCTTTGTTTTGCTGCCTTTTCAGCTTGCGGATTTGTTCGCGTTCTTTGCCTGTTTCAAACAGAAACTTCTCTTCCTCAGTCTCCGGAATCACCGCCGGCACTTCGATTGGCCGTTTATTTTCATCTAAAGGAACAAACGTAAAGAACGCCGTAGCCGCAATTCTACGGTTACCCGTTTCAAGGTCTTCGGCAACCACCTTGCAGAAAATCTCCATCGATCTTTTTCCTGTATAGCTGACAAAGGATTCGATGCAGACCGAATCACTGACGCGGATTGGTTCGATGAAATTGACGGAGTCAGTTGATGCCGTCACACATTCCTTGATCCGTGTATGCCTGCGGGCTGAAAGCACCGCACAGGCGTCCATTTTCTTCATTAGAACGCCGCCGAACAATGTATGATAGTTGTTTAAATCGTTAATAAGCACTTGGTCAGTTTGTACAACACGTGTTTCTTTCACTTTCTTTGCTTGCATTTCCATCACCCTATATATAAAAATGCCTTTCGAAGCGGTTGCCTCATTGTTGGCATTAAATTTTTTGACATGAAAATTATAATACGGCCACTGTGGTAATATACAATGCCGATAGAACATGGTGTTCATAACAAAATCGTATGAAGGCGCTTCCTGTCAGGTAGAACCAAAAAAAGCTTCCCCTTTTACAAGAGGAAGCTTTCTAATAATTGCCAGTGGAGGGATTTTCCTTCGACAGTTTTACCCTCGCAAAACGGATAAATTCTTTGGCAACCTTGGATAGGTGTTCATCCTTTTTCCAAATCAGCGCCAGATTCCATTCTATGGTCGGATTGGTGACGGGTATGGTTTTAAAATCATTTTTCAATTCCAAACAAGTGCTCTCCGGCAGTAACGTAATCCCGATATTATACGCAACCAATTCCTGAATAAAATCCAACTGTGAGGTTTCAGAAATAATCGTCGGTTGAAATCCCGCCTGCCTGCAGGCCGTAATGACGAGATTTCGCAGCTCAAAATCCTTGTTGAACATGATAAAGCTTTCTTCTTTAAGCTCGTGCAGTGACACTTCTTTTTTCCCTACCAGACGATGTGACGGAGGAACAACCAGTTTCAGTTTTTCTTTTACAAACATATATTTGTCTAGAAGGTCATTTTCCTCAGAAAGAACGACGACCCCAAAATCGAGTAAATCATTGATAATCTTCTCTTCAATTCGTTTCGACCCGTCCTCTTCCAACTGGAAGGTCACCTCGGGATATTCCCGATGGAACGATGCAATCAGCTGCGAGAAAAAAATCGAATTAGTGATTGTTGGAAGCCCGATGCGGACATGCCGTGTTTTTAACTTAAGCACAGTATCTAGCTCGTCGCTCAATAGTTGCAGCTGCTCCTCGACTTTTAATGCATGTTTAACGAGAACCCGCCCCGCATCCGTCAGCTCCAGCTTTTTCCTCGTCCGAATGAACAGCGGCGTCCCCAGTTCATCCTCCAACGACTTAATAATCCTGCTAAGGGCCGGCTGCGTAATAAACAAATTCTCCGCCGCCGTCGTAAAACTCCCCGTCCGTGTAACCTCAATAAAACACTCCAACTGTTTAAACTCCAAGCACATCAAACACCTTACATAAATTTAAAATATTATATAGTTTACCACAAATTGATGCATGGGGACGGTTCTTGTGCCTCAAAATGGCAGGTTCAAATGAAGCTGCCTAATGAAATCTAACCTATCTTTTACAGGTTTCCCGTTTTTCTATTCCGCCAATCGTTTGGTTGAATCCCTCAAAAACCCCGTTGAGATCACATTTTCCCTTGAATGCAATTGAAAAACTCGTCGAAAATTGCTTGGGAAATAGAGAATGCTTTTTCTTTAGACTTCCATAATGAAACATTTTTCACCAAAATCCTTCATGATTGTGATGTAGGGCTTTTCTTTAAAAACTGTCTAAAATTAATGTTGGAATTTGTATAGCAATTTTTCGAGTTTCCTTTGTGGAAAAAAGCAACCTGCCTGCGATGTAACCAAGCTGCTTTCAAGAGTGAGCCACGAGAACCGTCCCCATGACCTAATATAAAATTGCGGATGAGTACATAATAATAGTTGTGTGAGATCAGAAAAGTCTTCGGAACAGACCCAACCCAGGATTTCTTCTGTATATTCCACAAAAAAGGGATACTGATTTGCTTCAGTACCCCCTTTTTCTCATGCCTTATTTTGCGAATTTAAACAGACTAATTGGAAAGCGAGATGGAATGAATCGTGTCTAGTCAAGGAATGCAACGGGATCAAACGAGAGAACAAATTGAGAAACACGATAAAAGGAATGACATTGAATTAGGTAATGAATATCAAATCGGAAACACAAGTTCACAAAGCCAGAAAAAGAGCGGACGCCAAGCCAATAAAAAATAACATCATTTTTATGTAATAAACAAAGCAGCTTGCCCGTTACGGAGGCAAGCTGCTTTTGTAATTGAGGCATAAGAACCGACCATGTGCATCACCATGTATCATTGGGAAAACACTGAAAATGATGCATGAGAACCGTCCCCATGCATCACGTTCTATTTAATCGAAGGGCGTTTAGGACTACTGAGACGGAGCTGAAGGCCATGACGGCGCCGGCAAGCCATGGGGCTAGGAGGCCGAACATGGCGAATGGGATGCTGATGATGTTGTATAGGAAGGCCCAGAGGAAGTTTTGTTTGATGTTGGTCATGGTGGCTTTGCTGATTTGGATAGCCTCGACCACCTTGCTCAAATCTCCTTTGATGACGGTAATGTCGCCGGATTCGATGGCGAGGTCGGAGCCGGTCCCTATGGCGATGCCGACATCGGCAACAGTTAAGGCCGGGGCATCATTCATTCCATCCCCGACCATAACCACCTTCTTTCCTACCTTCTGCAGTGAGCGGATGATTTCCGCCTTTTCCTGCGGTGTGACGGTTGCTTTCACCTTTGATATTCCGGTCTTTTTCGCAATCGCCTTAGCGGTCTCAAGGTTGTCTCCTGTCAGCATGATGACTTCCAGTCCCATCCCTTTCAAGTCGGCAACCACAGCTTTGGAGGCAGGTTTTACCTCATCGGCAACGGCTATCATTCCGGCAAAGCGGTTCTGAATCGCAACCGCCATTACCGTCTTCCTTTCTTGTTCAAGCCTGGCAATCTCTCTGCCTGCTCTAACTGGGATGAAAAGTTTATTTTTCAAAAAATAACTTGGATTCGCAATCAACACTTCTTTTCCATCCACAAACGCCTTTATCCCATAGCCCGGGAAGGCTACTGCCCCGCTTGCCTTTGGAAAAATGGACCCTCTTTTCTTGGCTTCCCTTACCACGGCTTTTGCAATCGGGTGCCCCGAAGCCATTTCCACAGCGCCGACGATGGCAAAGAACTCCTCCTCGCTAAAATGCTCAACATACACATCCGTTACGTGCGGCTCTCCTTTCGTGAGCGTACCGGTTTTATCCAATATAACAGTGGTGCTCTTCCCTAGTAATTCAAGAAACTTTCCTTCTTTAAAAAGAATCCCCGACTGGGCGGCTCGTCCACTGCCGACCATGACAGAAGTAGGCGTCGCCAGTCCAAGTGCACAGGGGCAGGCGATAATTAACACGGCTATCATCTTCTCAAGCGCCTCGCTTAAAACCCCCGGCTGAAGCATCCAATACCACAGCACAAACGTAATTAACGCAATGATAATAATAATCGGAACGAAAATGCCGGTCACTTTATCGGCGATATGCTGAATTGGCGCCTTGGATCCTTGCGCCTCCTCGACAACCCGAATGATTTGCGACAACGTCGTCTCAGAATCCCGTTTTGTTACCTTTATTTTTAAAGTGCCGTTCTGATTGATGGTCCCGGCATAAACATCTTGGCCGTTGCTTTTTTCAACAGGGATGCTTTCGCCTGTTAACAAAGACTCGTCAACCATCGAGTTCCCTTCAATCACCTGCCCGTCAATCGGGATCTTTTCACCTGATTTCACGATAATCACATGCCCCGGAGACAACTGGTCCACAGGGGATAGAGATTCCTTTCCATTCAAAAACAACGTGGCGGTTTTCGTCTGCAATTGGTAAAGCTTCTTGATTGCCTGTGTGGTCCTCATTTTGGTTCTAGCTTCAAGAAATTTTCCTAATAAAATAAATGTAATGATAAAAGCACTTGTTTCATAATACAACACTGGATGTTCTGTAGCATTTAAATGCGTGAACGTTAAATAATGGCTGTAAAAAAAGGCGGCCGATGTACTTAACACCACTAAAACATCCATATTCGCACTGCCGCTTTTCAGCGCTTTCCATGCCCTTTCGTAAAATTTGAACCCGATGACAAATTGAATAGGAATAGTAAAAGCAAATTGGAAGAGGGGCTGAAGAAAAAGCTCTGGCACTTTGATAAAAGAAACCCATGTAAAGTGGGCAAACATCGCCCACGCTAAAGGGATCGTAAGCAAGGCCGAGACAAAAAAATGCCGCTTAAGAACCGTCATTTCTTTCCGTTTCTCGAGCTCGGACTGTAAATGATTCTGCCGGTCAATTTTTGCATCATAGCCAATTTTAATGATTCTATTAATAATTTCCTGAATGCTTGTCCGATTCTTGCTAAATATAACGCGCCCCTTTTCCGTTGTCAGATTGACTTGCACTTCCTCAACCCCGTCTATTTTGGAGACAACTTTTTCGATTCTGGCGGCGCAAGCGGCGCAATACATCCCACTTATCTCTATATGGGCTGTTTCCTTCATCCTCTATATTCACCACTTTCGGTTTCCTCAAATTAATATATTCTATTAAAAATAGGGACACTTTAGAATAAAGTAATGAAAAAGCCAAACTTTACTTTGAAGTTCGGCTTTTTTCATATTTCACCTAGGGTTTTGGACTCCTTCTTTGCTATCCGTGAGGTTACCATTAAACTCATTTTGTGAATTCCCAGCATCAGAAATCCTGCCATCGCTTGGTCATACTTTGTATTAAATAGAGGGGGGAGTATATGTAGGGAAGCGTCCTGAGAGGGCAGGCAAAGATGGGCTGTCAGCCTGGTAAGAAAAGGGTTGGTAATTCCATCTGTGACGGCGCTAAAAACAAATAATAAACATGCCGGCATTAAAAGCAAGCCACTAAGAACAGCAAATCGTTTCTTTTCCCCCTTACTGAGGCTTTGATTTGGGTCAGGCGACACAATCGGCCACCACATACCGAAGGACAACAGCAATAGGAACGATATATATCCATTGTGAATGAAGGGATTTTTTGAAAAAGTGTTTAAAACAACCGGCAAATGGTACATCAAAAATAATGCCGCAAAAACATATAACGCCAGCCTTGGGGAGAAAAACACTTTGCTCAATTTTGGGTATGGGCTATTTTTCAAAATCATTTGAAACAAGGGACCTGGAATCCCTCTTAACAGAATGGGCGGGGCAACAAAATATAAAATGCTCATTTGAATCATGTGCAAACTAAAGGAAAGATGACTGATGAGAGTTAACGGACTGCCGAGGACGAAATATAACAAACCCATACCAAGGAAAAAGAAGAGCGGTGGTCTATGATACAATTTGATGTCCGTAAACCGATGCAACAACAACGAATAAACAACAGAAATACCCGCTAGAATCACCAACAACGGAACATTCCACATTGATTGACCTTCAAGCAACAGCACCTCAATCAACAGAGTAATCCCTCCTCCTCCATGTATATATATATGATTCAATTGGCTTTGAATACTAAAAAAAGAGCACGACCAAAAAGTGCACGCTATTGGCGTGCACTTTTTTGATACAAAGGGACGGTTCTTTTGCCTCAAAATGGGCTAAAATGAGGCACAAGAACCGTCCCCATGATTACTTAATAGCGATTAAGGTCATTTGTTGGCCTCTTTTCGCTTCGAGGGTTAGGGTTGCTTGTTGTCCTTGGCGGTTAAATAATTCATTGATCATGTTACCTGATGCTTTTGCACTATAGGTGCGGCCATCAGGGGTGTTGAAACGAAAGTCTCCGTTTGGGTGTACCCCTCCGATTTGAGCGCTGACGCTTATTTGATTAGGTGCGGTGGCAGTTGTGTCAGGGATGTTGATGGTTTGGCCAATTTTCAACTTGACCGGGTCCACTGTTGGATTTAGTGCTTGAACGGATGCAACTGAGACCCCAAGTGCCTTACTGATTTTTGTAAAAGTATCCCCGCTCTTAATCACATACACAGATGAACTTGTCGTTGTGTTGTTGTTTTTACTAGGCTCATTATTTACATTTGCTGGTGCGTTATTAGATAAATAGGTGGCACTCACAAACGCGGTTTTGCCATTGTATTGAATTTGTGCCCAGCCATAAGAGGTTGAGATTACGGACACGCCTTCGTTAAATTTTAACGAACCGATTACAGCACTGCTCATTGATGCCCCTTCTCTAACTCTTAACGATGTGGCTGTCACATACATCGTTTTTGCTTGAGACGCAACGACTTGTTTTTGTGAAAGGTACGCAGCACTCACATAACAAACGCGTCCGTTAATCAGGATTGCCGCCCATCCGTTTTCGATGAATGCAACCTTGACCGTTTCCCCTCTTTTATAGGTTCCAAGAATGCTGCTTTCCGTGTTCGGCCGGGAACGGACATTCAGTGTTGTGGCGGTAACAGTCCTGTCTTCCACGATTGGCAATAGAATTTTCTTGCCTTCAATAGAAGAAATCCCATTGGCATCTAAAATTTCCTGAGCGGTGACGCCATGTTTTGCCGCTATCGTTTCAATGTTTTCTCCAGTTTTCACCTGATAGGTGTATTCTTGAATAAATGCCGCATTCGCCGCACTTGTATACAAGCCAAGAACAACGGTAAAAATGCCCGTCACGACGAGCCTTTTTACAACATTTCTTTGAATCCACTCGCTCACCTGTGACACATATGTATTCCAATTTGCCCTAATATCTTTTAAGAACCCTTTGACATCTAATACATTTCGAAGATCGAACTGTATGCTTTTATAATATTCTCGTTTTTCCATCCTTGAAGTGAAGGCAGGCACGTTTTGTGTTTTCTTGCTGTTTCCATGCGTTACTTTCCTGCTAAGTGCTATTTCCCCATTAAGAACAAATTCTTTTGTCAAAATCATCATATCTCCATTTCTCTCTCTAGATAGTAAAATCAACCGTTTTTGCCGGGGAATTTTCTCTATACCTTTTTTACTAAATGCACAACATTCAACGAACTCCCCCTCTATAGTAATCGTCATAAAGCATCATTTTCTGTCGCAAAACTGTCATAATTAGTCGTAAATAGATGATATTGGACTGATTGCCATGTTTTCTTAACAGATGGAGGCATGGGGACGGTTCTTGTGCATCAAAACGGGCTGAAAATGAGGCACGAGAACCGTCCCCATGTTTCATTTCGACAAATCTAGACAATTTCTTTAAAATCCTTTAATCTTGATTTAAGGGCAAAATCACTGAAAGGTGATGACGCAAAGCTATAGGGGCCTCTGTGATGGAGCAAGGCCAGCCAGCTGCCATCAATTCTAAAGGGGGAATTTTGATGTCAAAGAGTTACTGGCTTACGCCGGAGGAAGTACTGCGAAGGAAAAAGATGAAGAAAAACCTTGTATATACCTCTATTGTTTTCGCCACTATCATCCTTAGTGCATTACTAACGATAGTTTCGAATCAACTGTAGATACTCGATATCCGAAGCTACGGGCAGCATGTTATTGCTGCCCTTTTTTATTTGGAAAAATAGGTGGGGGACGGTTCCTTGTGCATTAATGAGGCACAAGAACCGTCCCCATGCCTCACTTCTGCCTTGTTTTAACCCAGTGAAGAATCGAAGTAATAACCGCTTCAAGTTCCTTGCCTCCTGGGGTTAATTCATATTCGACCTTCTTTTGCGAAGGGACAAGGACTTTTTTGCTGACCAATCCTTCTTTTTCAAGATCTCGCAGTCGTTCGGTTAAAAGCCTGTCAGAAATGCCAGGGATGTTCTCCACTAGTTCATGAAAGCGTTTAGGCCCTTTAAGTAATTGATAGATGATAATCCCCATCCACCGCTTTCCAATAAATTCAATTGTCCCATGGAAATCCTTACAGATTTTACTTATCTCATTTTCAGTACAGGTACAGTTTGATTTTTCCATTTTCTTACCTCATTTGCTTGTCACCAATATTTTCACATTATATCACAATAGTTTTCGCTTGACTCATTCACTTACTAATAGTAAGCTAAAACACGAACTTAAAAACTTACTTTTGGTAAGTTATTTTTCAAAAGGAGGCAACAAGAATGTCCACTTCAACTATGAATGCACAAAGTTTCAGCGATGTAATCAGAGAACGTCACTCTGTTCGAAAATATGATCCTACTTTTAAAATTGCCCGCGAGGAAATTGAGGAAATCTTAAATGAGGCTATCCTGGCTCCTTCTTCAAGCAATCTCCAGCCTTGGCGCTTTATCGTGATTGATGACCAAGAAAAAAAGAAAGAACTCCGTCAGATTGCAAACAATCAAGAGCAGGTCGAAACCTCTTCAGCCGTGATTGCGGTTTTGGGGGATAAAGAAATGTATCAAAACATCGAGAAAGTGTACAGAAGCAACTTCGAGGCCGGCTATATGGACGAAGCTAGCATGCACCGCCTAATCGCAGGTTCAAACAGCTTGTATCCTAACTTACCCGAAGAAGTCCGCAAAAATATCGCTGCCTTTGATACAGGCTTGGTATCGATGCAGCTGATGCTGGCCGCAAAAGCAAAAGGCTATGACACAGTCCCAATGGGCGGCTTCGACAAACAAAAATTCATGGACAAGTTCCAAGTATCCAACCGCTACATGCCAATGCTCTTGATCTCCCTAGGAAAAGCAGCAGCACCGGCATACAAAACCACGCGTATTCCTTTGGAGGATGTTGTTGAGTTTGTTTAATGAGTGATGCGTGGGGACGGTTCTTTTGCATCATTCTGATTGATGCAAAAGAACCGTCCCCATGTTCCACCAAGAATTCCCTGAAAATATATTTACAAATAATTCCTTCCGTGTTAAATTATAGTCAACGTTGAGTATACAATGTTAATTACCAAAGGAGGAATTAGATATGATTAGTAAATTAATTGAAAATGGATTTTTTAAGGGACTACAACAAAAGGTGGGGAAAGAAAAAGCTAATGAAGCACGCTGGCTTTTCCGGACAATTTTGGCAGATAATAAAAGCCTGGCAACAGATAAACCAACCGAATTCAATTTAATTTTTTCTTCAATGGTCCTGGCTGCGTATAGAGTATTAAAAAAGTATGAATATACGAATTGGGAAGAAATTCTCCGCTACAGCTTGATTGACCGGACCAAGAAGAAACAGCAATTTTTCATGAAAATATATTTGTTATTGGACCGAAATCCTTTTAAGCGGATTGTCAAAATTTCAAAAGTAAAACAATTAAAGCACTATGGCAATCAAAACTTCACGCATGAAATTGTCAAAGACACGGAAAAGTCCTACCATTTGCATATCAAAAAATGTTTCTTCTTTGACTTTTTCCGGTCGCACAATGCACTGGAAGTCATGCCGATGTTTTGCAGCATGGATGATATTTGGGGAGATTTATTGCTGCCTCATAAGCATGGCGTATCGTTTACACGGCCACAGCTGCTTTCCAAGGGAGACAGCCACTGCTTTTTCAAATTTGAACAAACCAATATAAATGGATAGAATACCTTTACATCACTCGGGTAGGAGTGTTATATTTTTCCCACAATACTAAACGTTGAATAATTAATGTTGAGGTGTAATCCAATATGACACGACTCATGGTATTAGGAATGCTAAGAACCAAGCCAATGTCCGGTTATGAAATGCAGCAGCAGCTCCAAGTAAGCGAGGTCGATAAATGGGCTGGCATTCTTCCAGGGTCCATTTATCATGCATTAAAGAAAATGGATAAAGAAGGGCTGGTCCGAGTGGCGAATGTGGAAGCAACCGGCCATCGAGTAAAGGCCATCTATGAGATTACGGAAGAAGGCGATAAGGAATATAAGAATCTTCTGATCAGCTCTTTTAGTGAGCCATCTGTTCACCTGCCCGTCCTACTATACACGGGATTATCCATGTTCAACCTGCCAAATCATGATATAGACACTGAGCGTATAATTGCTGCAATCGAGGAACAAAAACAAGTACTCCTTAAGAAAATGGACGATATCGAAGCGGGGCAAAAGATTAAGGCACAGTTTATTGAAGTAAACGAATTGGCCAAGATTACTTTCCAGAATATCCTGGATCAATACAAACTCCAAATAGAATTTTTAGATAAGATTATTTTGGCCATGACGAAAGGTGCCTGAACCAACATTGGTGTCAGGCACCTTTTTTTTGCCTCAAAATGAGGCAGGAGAACCGTCCCTACGCATCAAAAATGGGTATTTATCCCTATAATGTGATACAATGTCATTATTCTTGATATTTGGAGTGTTGCGAGTGCTTTTGTTTACTTTGATTATGATTTTTGTTTCGATTGTCTTTCCTATTATTGATTATTTTTGGGAAAAGGACATTAAAAAATATCCGGAGAAACACAGCAAAATAAAAACCTACGGGCTTATTATGTTATATCAATGGACAGTGGTCGGTATTATCTTCTTATTATTTTATTTAAAAGGAATTTCAATTAAAGAGTTAGGCTTTGTTTCTACCTATGAAGATTTACAAAGCTTTTTATTTTTTGTATCGGGTGTTCTTTGTAGTGTATTCTTTATGGCCCTTATTTTTTTGTTAATTCCTATTTTGCGAAAAAGAATCATTGGGCAGTTTGAAGCCATTGAAGGCTTGCTTCCAAACAGCTGGAAAGAACGACTTGTTTTTGCAGGTGTCGCTGTCACGGCAGGATTTTGCGAAGAGGTGATTTTCAGGGGATTCATGTTCCATTATTTTGAACAATTAAATTGGGGATTATCTGCTCTTACGATTGCTTTCATCACTAGTGTCATATTTGGAATTGGCCATGGTTATCAAGGCTGGAAAGGAATGATTTTCACCGGATTCGTCGGCTTTGCATTAGCTAGATTATATATCCAATATGAAAGCATTTGGATCCCGATAATCTTACATATCATAATAGATTTAAGATTTGCTGTCCTTCCAAATTTCAAAAAAATCTTTAAAAACCACAACAAAGCCGCTTAATGAGGCATGGGGACGGTTCTTTTGCCTCATTAAGCTCTTCAGGCTTTGAGGCATGAGAACCGTCCCTCTGCCTCATTTGTATGTCGTAATGGGTATGTGAAAATATATGATTAAAAAAATGGTACATGCGAAACAGAGAAGCCAGGCTAAGATGGGCCTTGTGTGATGGAGGCGCAAGCCAAAAAACATAAAGATCCAGACCACTAAAGACCACCAGAAATTCCACCCATGATCATAGGTGATTAGGTTTGCAGCCTTAAAAAGGCTCTCCATTGCGACACCAAAAATGATCCAGATAGCTGCATAACCTATCTGTTTAAGCAGGCTTTTCTTAAAAGGGTATTTTGAAAGAAATATAAAGGCTATTTGGGGGAAAATTAGAAAAGCAATGATAAAATCAACAAGGGTATGGTTGGGAATAAAAAAAGATTCTTTATAAGTCCATAATGGGTATTCATACATAATAATGGAAATGAAAAAGTTCACGGTTACGAAAAAAAGAATGGTCGGATAGTACTCCTTCCGATTCCTCCAATCACCCCATCGCCAGGAACCAATCAAATAAAGAAATGGCAGCACAAACCTTAAATACGAAACCACAGTGTGTAGCATTACGTCCGCTCAAATCCTTTTCAAAAACACAATATTTTTAACCGCCACTTCTATTATTTGCTAAAAATCAAAAAATGAAACATGGGGACGGTTCTTGTGCATCATGATGCACAAGAACCGTCCCCGCGGCTCAAATTTAATTTTCATCGTAAGCAATTAGCGCATTCACACTGTGGGCCAGGGCAGATCCTGCCTTTAATGCGGTTGCGACAAAGATGGCTTCGGCGAGTTCTTCCTTCGTAACATCCAATTGCTTGGCCTTTTTCGTATGAGTTTCAATACAGTAGACGCAGCCTGTCACATGAGCGACAGCAACAGCAATTAATTCCTTTTCTTTACGGCTTAATAAGCCTGGTTTCAGTGCTTGAGTATCAAACTTCACAAAGGCTTGAAAGGATTCTGGCCCTAATTCTTTGAATTCGCCAAATCGATTCATATTTGAGCGTTTGTAAAGCGCTTCTTCCCCATCCTCATCATAGGCATTCAATGCATTTAATCCATGTGCTAAGGCAGATCCTGCTTTCAAAGCAGTCGCGACCATAATCGCCTCCAGCATCTCTTCCTTCGAAGCCTCCAGTTTTTTTGCCTTCGAAACATGACCATCAATGCAATAAGGGCAACCGGTAACATGTGCCACAGCGACTGCAATGAGTTCTTTTGTTTTTTGAGGAATCACACCCGGCGCCAAAGCTAGTTGGTCAAACTTTACAAAGGCTTTAAATATGTCGGGCGCAAGCTTTCCTAATTCCGGCAATCTACGAATATTTGACTTTTTATATAAACTTTCATCTATCAAATCTTTTACCTCCTTTTATTGGGTGCGCGGGGACGGTTCTTATGCCTCAATGAGGCATGAGAACCATCCCCATGCTTCACTTAGACTCCTATATTCTCCTTAGGGTTTTCGATTGTGTCTATGTGGCCGCCGAAGCCGAAGTGGCCGGGATCGTGGGTTATTTTTTTACCTACTATCATAACGTAAGCTGCAGCAGCTACTATATAGACAATCGTCCCGATAATGATCGGCATGGACAAAGATGACATTAGTAAATATCCTTGGAAAAATAATAGAGCAATTCCGATATAGACAACCGTATTTAAAACCATTGGCGGGAGTTTAAATGGTGCGGCCTGATACAGCTCAGGGTGTTTCTTTGGTAATTTGGTGGCAGCAAAAACCGGAATCATATTCGCCAGCAGGAATACGCCAGTGCCTAAGGCCGATATGATTCCTAAGGAAAGCCCTGTTACAATTGGAATTACTCCAATCACATAAAACAAGGTAAGTAACCAGTGCGGCGTTCCAAACTTTTTATTTACCTTCCCTAATGATTTTGGCAGCCAGCCGTCTTCACAGGCAATCATAATCCCTTTGGTGACCCAGGAAAGAGTCGCATTTAACGTTGTCGCTAAGGCAAACATGGCTCCGCCCACCATAAAGAAGATAAAGAGCGGTTTTGGTAAAATCGTTTTTGCTACATCTGTTAAAGGCTTGTTCGCTACATCGGCAATCGGCAGCACCCCTGCAGCAATCGTCGCCATAAACGCATACAAGATCCCGACACCCAATGTGGTGGTAATAATCGTCAATGGGATATCTCTCCCAGGATTTTTCATTTCTCCACCTAGTTCGGCAATGACCTGAGCACCGCCGGTCGCAAAGGATAACAATCCTACAGCCATAAAAAATCCACCAAAGCCGCCTGAGAACATTTCACTTGAATTAAACACTGCGTAGTTCACCTCAGGCATTCCCCATACGACAAAAACAATCAAGGCAAGCAGTAAGACAAGAACCATTAATTTTTCAACAAGGGCTGCAAAATGTACGCCTACTAAATTCGCAATATAAAACACAGTCAGCAGCAAGAACGCGATCAGTTTTAGTGGTGCATTTGGCACCAGGCCTTGAACATATTCCGCAAAGGAAATCGCATACATGGCCAGGGTTAACTGCGCAAGAATAAATAACGTTAACCAAAAGAACCCGACCTTTGGGGACAATAGCCGGCTTGTATATCTGTACAATCCCCCTGTTGTCGGAATAGCTGAACCCATCGCAGCAATAGGAATAACCATAAATAAGGTAAAGATGGATGAAATGACAAAGGCCAACGAAACGCCGCTCCCAGTCATCCCAATGGCAATCCCGGTGAGGGCCATGACTCCAGCACCAATTATTTGTCCAATACTAATACTCATTACATCCCCAAGTCCTAATACCTTTTTTAAATTCGATTCTTGACTAGCCATTTCATTCACCTCTTATATGTTTTTTTGGGATTGTTGCTGCATCAGCGTATGGTAGCTGTATTATGGTTAGGAAGCTGGAGATCGGCAAATTCCCTTTCGATCCGTTCCAACGCTTCCTTAATAATTGGTCTTGGGGAAGATACGCAAATCCGCTGGAAGTCTTGTCCCTCTTCACCAAACATACTGCCATCTTCCAATAAGACATTGGCTTTGTTGTAAATGCGATCATGAACCTCATCTGGAGAAATTCCATAGGCGCTGAAGTCCATCCACATCACATACGTTCCTTCTGGAATGTGTACCTTCACTTGTGGCATTTTTTCAGCAAAAAAGCCTTTAACGTATTCCATCGTTTCATCTAAATATTCTTTTAACTGTTCCAGCCATTCCTCCCCTTCATGGTAGACAGCGATTAACGCTGAAACGGTGAAGGGCGAAGGTAATTGGAACCCCATGGCTTGACTGAAGACGTTCCTAAGCTCGGGATTAGGGATAATGACATTGGTGCAATGGAGCCCGGCAACATTGAAGGTTTTGTTGATGGCCGTGCAGGTAATGATATGTTCTGTGTTCCCTGCAGCTTTGGCGATTGGGATAAAGGTTTGATGACGTCGAATTAAGTCACCGTGAATTTCATCCGCAATGATAAGAACCTGATTTTTTTCACAAATATCTGCTAATCTTGTTAATTCATCCGGTGTAAAAATTCTTCCGGTCGGATTATGTGGATTGCAGAGGATAAACAGTTTCGTATTTTCATTCTTTGCTTTTACCTCAAAATCTTCAAAATCAATTGAATAAGAGCCATCCTGTTCTCGGATCAGGGCGTTATTGACGACTTGCCTTCCGTTTCCTTCAATCGCCGCTGTAAACGGAGGATAGACCGGTCTCTGAATAATGACCCCATCACCCCGCTCAGTAAAAGCTCGTACCGCCACATTTAAAGCATGGACCGTTCCTGGACTATAGACAATTTCTTCGGTTTGGATGTCCCAGTCATGTCTCTTTTTAAACCAATGCTGAATCGCCTCGAAGTACTCCTTTGGAAAAATGGAGTAACCAAATATCCGATGCTCGACTGTCTGATGCAAGGCATCGAGTAAAGGCTGAGGAACGGGAAAATCCATGTCTGCCGTAAATAGTGGCAAAGTTTCTTGATCATACCTCTGGGTAATTCCCAATTCCTTAATTAAATCGCCGCCGTCCCATTTCAAGGAATACGTATTTCTGCGTTCGACGATTTGGTCAAAATCGTACTTCACTTGAAATCAACTCCCCCTCTTTTGAATTAAAACGCTTACAAATATTTTTTGAAAAAGTCCTTTTAACGATAGTTTAGCACCTAAACCATCTAAGTATAGTTTAGCAACTATACTATATTTAGTCAATAAAAATTCTGAAAATTAAAACAATTATATCAAAATATAATTGTTAGGTCTTTCTGCTCAGCGATATTGTAGGTTATTCCGGCTGATAAAAGTGACTGGAAAAATAAGTATTATGCTATAATAAAGATAAGAATCTATTAAATCTTTAAAAAGGAGCAGAAATGAAAAAAGAAGAGATTATTTATGAATTAATGGAATCTGTCTATGACCTTTCCAGACAAATTAGCTCCTACGAAAGCATTCCAAGGCAGTACGGTACCGAAGATGAGCTTTATATGGTCGAAGCACATACAATCAACTTAATCGGAAACAAAACCCAAACGACTGCTTCAGAACTTGCCAATCTCACAAAAAAAACAAAAGGCGCCATCTCCCAAATGGTCAATAAACTAATTAAAAAGGGCCTAGTATTAAAATCCAAAAACCCAATCGATAAACGCGAATACATCCTAGAGCTAACAGAGAAAGGAAAAGCAGTTTACGATTTCCATTACCAATTAGATAAACAGGAATATACCAAAATACTAGACAAACTACACCAATTTTCCGAAGAAGACCTATCAGTCTACATCAAAATATCATCCATTTTGTCTGAGAATACATCGAAGTGAGGCATGGGGACGGTTCTTGTGCCTCATTCTGTTTTCTCGCACAAAAAGGCCCAACTAGCGGACGATTGCTGGTTGGGCCTTTAGATTTTCTGCCGGCGGACTTTATTTATTTTTATTTTGGCTTATTCAAGTAGTTATTTAACCAATCATAAAAAGCCAAATGACATAGCTTAACCTTAACATGATGTTTTTAAGATAGGGGGGCTATGCATATGTACCATTATAAATATACGAAATTAGCGGAACAAAGGCAGTCATATAATAACCAAACTCAAATTTTTGCACCACCATTACACTTTCAGCAACAAATGCCTAAACCTAACCAAATAAATGGTCTTGGAAGTTCAGCAGGCTGGAGTGGTCCAGTCAATCCAGTAGGTTGGTGGAATCCGGTTGGTAATAACTCTGGACATCCAGTTAATTGGGCGGCGCATGTAAATCAGGCAGGTTTAAATGCTCATGGACAGCCAACCAGCTGGACGCCAGTGAATCAAACGGGTTTAAGCGCTCATGGACAGCCAGCCACTTGGGCGCCAGTGAATCAAACAGGCTTGAACACTCAAGGGCAAATGATGGGCTGGGGAGGTCCTGGACGTCTGCCAGACTGGGGTAATTATGGCTATCCAGCAGGCTGGGGTAATCCGAGAGTTCCGATGGGCTGGTGGAATAACGCGGGTCAAGGTCAACCGGGGATGTTCGGAGGTTTACTTAAGGTTGGAAAAGGAGCATTAGGCGGGCTGGGAATTCTCAGCAGTCTAATTAGTATCGGAAGGTTTTTATTTTAAAGTGAAAAATATGATTTAAAGTAACAGAAACATTAGTATTAAAGGCAAAAATGAAAGCCATTCGAATATGAATTGGCTTTCATTAATATTATGACCGAACCAAATTATTTAGCGGGATTATAACCTAAACTCCATCCCCTCTTCTGCAATATGAAAGCCATTCGCCTCAATTTGGCTCCGAATCTCCTGCTCCGAATCGATTGCAGGATTTGAATGATTTAAATGGGTGAAATAAATCTCAGTCGTTTTTGTTAAATCTTGCAGCAGGTCCATTGTTTCTGTCATGAGCGGATGGGGGATTTCGCGATAATCCCGCCCAATATTTTCAAGGTCTTTTTCAGAATGAAAGGTCCCATCGAGTAAACATATGTCTGCTTCCTCGCAAACGGAGTGAATATCATAGTCCCACTCGTGCCAGCGATCAATATCTGGAACGTAGAGGACTTTCTTATTTGGCCCCTTAATCCAAAAAGCAAATGTCTCCGAAAATTCATTTCGATGCGGTACTTCAACAGGTGTTACAGTAACACGAGGAGAAACCCGAATGTCCTGGCTATCCTGGATTTCTTGGACACTTATATTGCCAAGCTTGGTTAATTGGCTCCATGGAGCCTGTTCTTCTAATAAATACTTCATTTTTGACCCGGCCATTACCGGGATTCCCTTTGCGCCAATGGCTTCTCTTCCTAAAAATAATAGACCGGGGTAATGTCCCAAATGGGCATGAGTTAAAAAAATATGATCCATTAGCTTGGTTTGCAGGTTGTATTTCATTTGCAGCCTTGCCATTTGCTCCTTCAGATCAGGCGATGCATCAATCAAATGCCATGTTTGCTCATTGGGTTCTACAATCGCCAACGATGCGGCAAGGCGTCTAAACTGCGGGTTTCTGATTGCCTCTGAACAATTTTTACAAAAACAATTTGGATGGGGCAGCCCAGCATCTTGAGCAGTTCCTATTACGCTTAAGATGACCTCACTCATAGTGAAACACTCCTTTTGTGATTTGTTTCGCCTTCATAGTTTTTCTTTGTAATCGTCCAACCGGTAAATCCGAATAAAATATTCATGAGTGGGACAAGGAAGGCAAAGAACGCAAACGGAATAAATTCACCTGGACTAACACCGAGTATTCCCGCAGCAAATACAGCCGGTACCCCCCACGGAACAAGGTTGATTCCAACTGTTCCTGCGGCTTCTACACAGCGAGAAAGGTTCTTCGTATCAATCCCCATCTTTTTATAATTTTTGACAAATGTTCTTGCTGGTAAAATGATGGCTAAAAATTGTGCCCCGCTGGCAAATGCGACTATAAAGGTAGAAAGAATGGTGGTGCTGATTAAGGTGCCAGTAGAATGAACTTTTGACATCATCTTTTTAGTTAATACCTCGAACGAACCCGTCTCTTCTAAAATTCCCCCAAGTGCGGTTGCTAAAATTAACAAACCAATTGTCCCCAGCATCGACATAAGTCCTCCTCGATTTAACAAGGAATCTAATGCTTTTATTCCAGATTCTGCATGGAATCCGCTTGTCATGACTTGAATGACAGTAGTTACGGAAGACCCCTGAACGAAGATGGCGAGCACACCGCCTAAAATACCGACACCCATTAATGCCGGAATGGCAGGTATTTTTTTTACCATTAAAATAATGGTAAATACCGGCACCAATAATAGTAAGGGGTGTATGACAAAAACATCATCCAAACCTGTTTTCATTGCACCAATGACCTTTGTATCTGCCCCGCCATGGATCCCTGCTGACTGGCCCACTACCCAATACAATAGAATGGAAAGTAGAAAAGCTGGAATCGTATCCCAAAGCATGTGCTTGACATGACTAAACAAGTCGGTTTCAGCCATCGCTGGAGCAATGTTGGTGGTATCGGACAGGGGAGATAATTTATCTCCAAAATAGGCTCCTGAAATCACCGCTCCTGCTACAAGTCCTGGAGAGAAACCAAGGCCTTCTCCGATCGCCATGAAAGCAAGGCCAATTGTTGCAATAGAAGTAAACGAGCTTCCTAGTGTAATAGAGATAATTCCGGTAACCAGTGCCACAATCGGTACAAACATGGCAGGTTTAATAATGGACAATCCATAGTAAATCATCGTCGGAATGACGCCGCTCGCAATCCATGTGCCGACAATAATCCCGATAATAAGCAAAATAAATACGGCAGGCAACGCTCTTGAAACACCATTTACCATCATCTTTTGGACATCATCCCAACTCCACCCGGCCATAATGGAAACAATGGCTGCTGCGATCACTCCAATCATTAACGGAATATGCATCCCCGCTTTCCAAATGAAAATAGAAAGCGCAGCAGCGCCAATCAAGGCAATAATAGGAATGAGCGACTTCCCTGTAGACAGTTCTTTTTTCATGTACACCTTCTCCTTAGATAATTTAATAGAATAAAAAAAGCCCCATCCCTCAAAGGGAAGGAAGCTCCACGGTACCACCCTAGTTAGCAGATTAACCTTCTGCTCGCTTGTTTAGATAACGGCCGAAGCTGGCCCCTAGTTCCCTACCAAGCTCTGATTTCAAAGATGATATCAGTCGCTTTAACAATTAAACGCTTTTATGCTTTTATGCTTTTACGCAGTTAAGTATATGGATATATTAATAGAATGAATCATCATAGTCAATCTTTTTTAAATTGTGTAAGTGATGCATGGGGACGGTTCTCGTGCATCATTATAGGTATTTGCATGAAACAGAGGGACGGTTCTCATGCCTCATCTCAGGTTTTCGCACAAAAAAGCCCAACTAGCGGACGATTGCTAGTTGGGCTTTAGGCTGTGATATGACGGTTAAAGGTATTTTTTTCTATAAGAATTTAAGCAATCCCTCGCAGAAAATCTACCAATGCCTTTGTAAACTCTTTTGAGGTTTCGATATTGGAAAGGTGTGACCCTTCAAGTTCAACATAACGTGCACCCTCAATTTGGCCGGTTAAGTACTGACCGTCGCGTGGAGGAGTAGCCAAGTCATCTTTGCTCGAGATGACCAATGTCGGCACGGTAATATTTTCCACCGTGTCACGCTCGTCCATGTCCCTGACCGCGGCACAGGCCGCAGCATAGCCATCTGCAGCCGTTTCTAAAAACACCTTTTTGACTTGCTCCACTTCCTCCGGCCTTTGCTGCACGTAGGATTCTGTAAACCAACGCGCTATGACACCCTCAGAGATTGGCCCCATCCCGCTGTTTTGCACAGCAGAAATTCTGGTATCCCAAATTTCACGCGGCCCGATAAAGGCAGCCGTATTGCATAGTGCCAGTTTTCCAAGGCGCTCGGGAGCATTCAGCGCCAGCCACATGCCAGTCATGCCGCCCATCGAAACGCCGGCAAAGTGGGCACGCTCAATCCCCAAACCGTCTAATAGGCCCACAACATCCTGGCCAAGCTGATCAATGGAATAGGGACCAGCAGGGACATCTGAAGCCCCATGACCCCGTGTGTCATAACGCAGCACACGGAAATATTTCGTTAACTCTTCTATTTGGGGATCCCACATGGTAAGGTCCGTTCCTAGCGAGTTGGATAGGACTATAACCGGAAGCTCCTCCGCCCCGTCAAAACGGTAATGCAGACGAACCCCGTTAACATCGATAAAATTCATGAAAAAACACCCCTGTAACTTATAATAGCCTTTTAAAAAGGGATGAAGCAGGAGAACCGTCCCCTTGCATCACCTACACATCACTCAACTTCTAAAAAATCGCTGCCTTCAAACCAGGCTGGGATGCCTGCAGTCAGTAGGGCAACTAGGGAGACGTCGGCGATTTCGGCGTCGGTTGCTCCGAATTTTTTGGCTCCGTTGATATGGAGCTCGATTCCTTTTGGATACATTTCCGCGACGTTGATTCCGACTAAAACTAGTTCTTTCAGTTTACGAGAGACAACATGGTCTCGTAGGACTGTTTTTCTTAAGTCAGCGTATCCTTCTAGACATGCCGGGTTGTATTGATGTAAAACCTTCACCCAGCCAGGAAGTTCTCCGCCTGCTTCCTTTTCATAATATGCTAGAGCACTAACCTCTTCATCTTCCAAAAATGCGACAGGAGAACCGTCCCCTTGCATCACTCCAAGGTCAGAAACCGCATATTCGAGGGCTTTTACGCCGGTGAACCAGGCTGGGATGCCTCTGGAGATGATGCAGACGGATAGGATGTCTGCAAGTTCTTCGAGAGTTGCACCTGAGTCGATGGCGCCTTTGGTATGGTAGATCATGCTGCGTTCATAGCGACGCGCTGCATTGATGCCGACTAAGATTAATTCTTTTTCTTTTTTGGAAAGGGCTCCGTCTACTAAAATTTCGCCCCGTAATTTTGTGTAATATTCAAGCGCCTTAGGAGCAAAATGATGCATTTTGGCTACCCATTCTGGAACCTGACCGTATACCTGTTCGAAAAATTCCAACCCATTAAATTCTGTTGACATGTAACCATCTCCAAACATTTATTTTTCTAAGGACCGTCCCCATGAACCAAAAAGTGATGCACGAGAATCGTCCCTCTGCCTCAAAAAATGATGCATGAGAACCGTCCCCTTGCCTCCCCATGCCTCACCTATGCCTCATACTGAACGAAAAACTGTGGCGATTCCTTGGCCGCCGGCGATGCATAGGGTGCCGAGGCCCCATTTGGCTTGTCGTTTGTTCATGGCGTGGATGAGCGATACGCAGATTCTGGCGCCGCTGTTGCCGATTGGGTGGCCAAGGGCGATGGCTCCGCCGTTGACATTTACCTTTTCCAGCGGTATCTGCAATTCTTTCAGACACGCCAGTGCCTGGGCTGCAAACGCTTCATTTAATTCTACCAAATCCAACTCGTCTTTGCTGATTCCAGCCATTTTTAACGCTCTTTCACTCGCTTCCACCGGTCCGATTCCCATCCGGTCAGGTTGTACACCGGAAAGGCCTAGCGCCGTAATTTCTGCTAACGGCTCGAGCTGATATTTTTCGACCATATCCCCGGATACCACTAGCAGCATTGAAGCTCCGTCATTCAATCCGGAGGCATTCCCGGCTGTCACCGTTCCGTCCTTTTTAAAGGCAGGCTTCAGTGCAGCCAATTTTTCCAAATTGGTTTTCCGAGGGTGCTCATCTACCGAAAAGACAATTGGCTCGCCCTTTTTTTGAAAAATCTTCACAGGAACAATTTCATCCTCAAAGGCGCCGCTTTCGATCGCTTCATGCGCTTTCACCTGGCTTTCATAGGCAAAAACATCCTGTTCCTCGCGGGAAATGGCGTAGTCTTCAGCAAGATTCTCAGCCGTCATTCCCATCACCAGCCGGCCATATTTATCCTCAGGCTGTGAACCAGGCTGGCTCTCTTTATTCGGGTCCAGAATTTCCGCATTTCCGGACAGGAAGCCGTAGCGGCCATTGCGGATGTAATAAGGGGCGGCACTCATGCTTTCGACCCCGCCGACAATATAGGCATGGCCGATGCCGGACCGAATTGCCATAAACGCATTATGGATAGCCTGCATGCCGGAACCGCAGGCGCGATGAACGGTATAGCCTGGCAGTGATTCAGGCAGGTCCGCCATCAAAAGCGCCTTCCTCGCAATATTGGATTGGTCCTGGCTCTGCTTTGCCTGACCAATAATGACTTCATCAATTTCCTCAACCGGAATTAAATTTTTCTCCAGCAAGTCCTTAAATAACGGCACCAGCAGTTCATCCGGCTGCAGGTCCTTCAAAGCCCCGCCAATTTTTCCAACCGCGGTCCGCTGGGCGCTGACCACAAATACTCGATTATCCATGATTACATCCCCCTATTGTAACGCCAAGAGCGATTCACTTATTTCAAAAGACGCCTCGGTTTTTTCCTTCACTTCATCCAAGCTCACACCCGGCATTAATTCCTTCAGCACGAGCTTTCCGTCTTCAATCTTAAATACCGCCAATTCGGTTATGATGACATCGACCTTCCGAAGAGAAGTAATCGGATACGAACACTGCGCCACGATTTTCGACTCGCCATTTTTCGAGGTATGATTGGTCGTAACAATCACCTTGCCGGCCCCGCTCAACAGATCCATCGCGCCGCCGACACCCATGATATTTTTTCCAGGAATCGCCCAGTTGGCAATGTAGCCTTCCTGATCGACCTGAAGCGCACCAAGGATGGCGATATTCACATGCCCGCCGCGTATCATGGCGAATGATTCGGCGCTATTAAAGTAAGACGCCCCAATACCTTCTGAAATAGGCAGCTTTCCGGCATTGACCAAGCTTGGATCAAGATCCTCTTCGCTCGTCAGCTCTTCCACCCCAAGCATTCCATTTTCAGTGTGGAAAAAGACCGAACCCGGCTCGACATATTTCGCGATAAGCGTTGGAATCCCGATTCCAAGGTTCACAACCGAGTTTGGCTTCAGTTCTGCTGCCGCGCGCTTAGCTATCAACTCTTGAATATCTTTGTTGGTCATTTGGAAACAACTCCTTCTTTGCTTAAAATCAATTGGCTTTGGACAATCGCATCTACGAATAAATGCGGGGTGACGATTTCTTCAGGTGAAAGCTCGCCCGCTTCGACAATCTCATCGACCTCGGCAATCACAAAATCCGCTGCCGTTGCCATTAACGGATTAAAATTCCGCGCTGTTTTGTAGTAAACCAAGTTTCCAAGCGTGTCAGCTTTTGCCGCCTTGACAAGCGCAACATTGGCTTTCAATGGAGACTCGAGCACATAAAGCTCGCCATTGATTTCTCGCGTTTCTTTCCCTTTTGCCAGCTCCGTTCCGGCACTTGTTTTTGTAAAATAACCGCCAATCCCGGCACCGCCTGCACGAATCGATTCAGACATTGTTCCCTGCGGCATCAATTGAATCTCAAGCTTGCCCTGATTATAAAAATCGCCGACCTCACGATTGCTGGTAAAATAAGAACCAATTGCTTTTTTGATTTTTCCCTGGCGCAATAATATCCCCAGGCCTTTGCCAGCCTCTCCAAGATTATTGCTGATGACAGTCAGCTGGTTGACATTGTGGCGTGTCAGTTCGTCAATCAATGTTAACGGCGCCCCGACAAGGCCGAACCCGCCTACCATTAGGGTGTGTCCCGATTGAATTTTTTGAATTGCCTCTTCTGGCTTCATTTGTTTTTGCATTTCGATCACCTCTTAAAATTGATCCGCCTAAACTATTCTGGCGTTCATTTCCGACATTTTTTTTCAAACAAAAAGCCCAGCCATCCCAAAAGAAAGCGCAACTCTAGTGCACTTCTTTTAGAAAGGCTGGGCTACCCTCATTATTGTGAAAACGGGGATGCCGTTCTCACCGTGAAGATCTCAACTTTCTATCATCGCAGTCAACTTGTGACCCGATTTCTTCTATTATATTATACTATTTTATTTTTACCCAAAGAATCCCCAAAGTAGAACAGCACCACAATAGATAATCCCAACCCAGAACATCATGACAACGGTGTAACCCATAACGTCTTTTAACTTAAGATTTGATAGAGCCAGCGCCGGCAAGATCCAAAACGGCTGGACTAAATCGTTCCAGGCATTTCCGAGCATAACGGACATGGACGTATGAGCGATGGATGCGTGCAATTCCTTCGCCGCATCGATCATGAATGGCCCTTGAACGACCCAGTGTCCGCCGGCAGATGGAGCAAAGAAGTTGATCACGAACGAGCTGACCAGTCCCCAGAATGGCAGTGTATGGGCTGAAGAGAATTGCACAAACCAGTGGGCAATGGTATCCACCAAACCGGACCCTGCCATAATCGCCATGATCCCGGCATAGAACGGATATTGCAGGATGATTCCGGAAATCGTCTTAATTCCGTCATTTAAACTAGAAACATAGTTTGCTGGAGTTCCTAAAAGGATAATGCCAAGGAAAAGAATAATAAAGTTGATCATGTTTAAATCTAATTTGCCACCCTTTGAAAAGAAGGACACGACATAAATGATACCGATAATTCCAATTGCCAATGAAAGCAAACGGCTGTTGTTTAACTTGGTTGCAAACGTCACTTCTTCATTGCCAAGGGCAGATGCTGCTGCCACCTGTTCCCGCGCTTCAATCTCCGGATTGATTTCAATAACATTTTCCTTCTTCTTCGGATGCAGCCAAGCATTCAATAAAGGAAGTGTGATGATAACGATCAAGCTGGTAACTAGCATTGGTATTGAAAAAATGGTCTCCGATAGCGGCACGACGCCCATTGCTTTTTCCATCGGGTGGCCAGGTGTTGAAATCAACACTGGAATACTAGCAGAAAGACCTAATCCGTATAACGTAAATCCGCTGTACGCTGCTGCGATAATCAGCGGGTAGTGAACCCCTTTAACCTTTAAAGCGAGTTTCTTGGCGATGATTCCCCCAATTACTAAACCAAAGCCCCAGTTCAAGTAACTGCCGATTCCCCCGACCAATGTTGCAACGATAATGGCCATTCTTGGTGTATGAACGAGTGAAACAATTTTATTTAAGAATCGGTCAATAATCGGCGCCTTCGCCAGCACATAGCCCATCGCCAGGATGACAGCCATCTGGGTCGTAAAAGATAACAGATTCCAAAAGCCAGCTCCCCAGCTGGTTGTAGCGGCCACGAATCCCTGTCCTTCGACAAGAACGGCCAAGATCAGTGTCAAAATGGTCAATCCAATCGCAAACACGAATGGATCGGGAAGATACTTCCTCATCAGATTCGTGAAAAAACCAGTAATTTTCTCCATGCTTTCGCCCCCTTGTTGTTTTAGAAAAATAGTTTAAGGTTAACGCTTTCATTTCATTTGAAAAAAATCCCCTTCGGTAAAGCTTCTATCATTATTGTAAAGGAATCGAAAAGGTTTCCTCATTAACAAATAATGGTTAACAGCGTTAGCTGTACTGCTGCTCACCTCCATGAAGCCAATAAAAAATACCCAGCTGTGCCAAAAGGAATAAGAAAACACAAGGGTTCCCTATTGTCTTTTGGAAAAGCTGGGTATTCTTAATTTAAGGTGGAATGGGTAATTCCAGCGTTAAGAAGACGCTTTTCGAAAGGTATTTATTTTATAAAAAAACTATAATATATCCTGCGCTTAGTTGTCAAATTATTTTTTATTTTCCAATTGATTTATTTTTTCAAAATACCTTTTATGAGCAGCTTTTAACGCAACAATCACGGAATTAACCGAAGGTGCAAAGTAATGCCCTTCAATCCGTTTGACAAGCTCGTCTACACCATTCGACAAATTGTAGCCGATCACAAGCCGCTTGATAAAGTCCTTGGCCAAATCGGTAATAAACGTAAACTCAACGTCCACAATGGAATGGTTGGTCGGATCAATTTCCAGAACAATTCCGGCATGCTTATATATCTCGTACATCGCACTTCCTGTCGGCGCCTTCGCATAGGCAGTCACTAACACCGTATTCATCTCATGTTGTGAATTCAAGTTGGACCCTCCCTTAGTTTTACTACTATTATTTTACTAGAGTCTTCGCGCCCGTTCAATGTTATCGTGAGGCATGGGGACGGTTCTTATGCATCATTTTGACAAGGGAACGGTTCCTGTTCTTGCAAACGGAAGGAAATGAACTGAGGCACGAGAACCGTCCCCACGCCTCATTATGGTTTTAAGATCACTTTGACCCCTTGTTTTTGGATGCCGACTTCGAAGCCTTCGACTGCTTTTTCTAGCGGAAGGACATGGGAAACCAGCTTCAGATACGGGAATTTTCCGGATGCCGCCATGGCGATGGTTCGCTTCAAGGTTTGCTCGGTTACGCCGTATACCCCTTTGACCGTTACTTCGCCACGGACAATTTCATTTGATGGCAGCACAGTTTCCTTAGCGGAAATGCCAACCAACAACAGTTCGCCGCCTTTTGTGCACATTCTGACCCCAGACACCATTGATTGATGGAAGCCGCTTGTTTCAAACACATGGTCGACGCCCTGGCCATTTGTCAGCTCGGAGATGGCCTCAACATCGTTAACCTGGTCGGCATACACAATATCCGTTGCACCTAATTCGTTGGCCAGCTGCAGTCTTTCTTCATCGATAGACAAGCCTGTTACAATCAGCTTTTTCAAGCCGAGGCTGGATAAGGATGCGATTAGGGACAGACCGATAGGACCCGGTCCGATAACAACAGCCGTGTCACCCGGCAGAATGTCAGCGCGTTCAAGCGCACGAACGCCAATGCCAAGCGCCTCGAGCATGCCGGCCACCTCAATCGGCATTGTTTCCGGAATCGGCAGGACGTTTTTATAATGAATCGCTGCGTATTCGGCCATTCCGCCATTTTGCCGGAAACCATATTGCAGGGATTTCGCCGGCACCTTATCCATCGCGCCTTTGCCGTGATCACAAAGATTCGTTCTGCCCCGCTGGCAATTCGCACATTCGCCGCAGGCCACATATGGATTGATGATGACCCGGCTGTCCAACAGGTGCTCATGTTCGGGATTGTTCACGCCAACGACTCTTCCAGCAAATTCATGGCCGAGAATGACGGGCGTCGCCACCCACTCATAGGCGCGCATCCCCTCGTACATGTGCAGGTCACTCCCGCAAATGCTAACGGCCTCGACCTTTACTAGCACTTCGTTATCTTTCAGATTAGGAGTTTCAACGTCTTTTACTTCTACGCCGTGGTCTCTTGTGGCTTTGACAACTGCTTTCAATTTTTCTCACCCTTCCTGGATTTATTTTTCTAAAAAAATATTTACCACTCTTCCACCGCAATCGCCCTGATCGGAGAACCTGTTAACCCCTTTAAATTCAAAGGAGTTCCAATAAAATAGAAATGTTTTTTGGAAAGTTTTTCGAGATTGACGATATTTTCCATAATTAATATATTTCTGCTCAGCAGGGCCAGGTGGACATCCCTTTGCATATTTTCATTGATATCAGCATTTGGCAGGTCCAGGCCGATTGCTTTAATTTTATTTTCGACAACCCAATCCCCGACTGAAGGAGCAAGGGATTTGCACTCATGGAAGCCTTCGGCATTCCACTCCCCGTCCCAGCAGCGGAACAGAACAATGCTATTCTCTTTAATTTCAAGCTGGTCCCTCTCAACCACCGCTTCTACCATTTCCCGCGTTACCGGTTCTGCAGGATTTTTATCCGAACAATCAATTAAAACAGCGTCCCCCATCGTCGCATCAATCGGAATCTGCTCGATCGTTAAACCATCTTTGAAAAAATGATAGGGGGCATCCATGTGCGTGCCGCTATGGTCGGACATCATGAATATCTTGCTAGCATAGCCTTCACAAGGCGCCGTATATCTTGGTTTTGAAAAATCGTGAGTAATATGGTCCATGAACACGACTTTGGGATGGGATGGGAAAGAAACTAAGCCGTCGTACAACACTACTGATAAATCTACTGTTTTCATCGTTATGCACCTCTGGTAGTTTTTTAAAAAGACTCTTTTCTAAAAGATTGTTGGTTATTAAGGATTCACAATTAAAAATTGCAAAATCGCAAATAAAAAGGGTGAATTCGCAAATAAAACTCATAAAATCGCAAATAAAAGTGCTGGATTCGCAAATAAAATCTGAAATCACCACGAAATAGGTGTAATTTTGCTCTTTTCTACGTCAATTCTATAGAAAGAAGCAACAATATTTGCGAAAGCGGCCTAAAATAATTAGTGGGCCGCTCTACTTCCGGATCCATTTCATCAACTGAAGCAGCTGGGCATTTTTCGTCTGAATGGCGGCCGCCTGGGAGTCCTTGTCCCAATCATAAAACCCTTTGCCTGTTTTTGTTCCGAGCTCGCCATTTTGGACTTTTTCCGAAAGCAGGCGGGAAGGTTCGGTCCTGTTTTCCAAATCCTTATAGAGGTAGGAAGCAATATGGTGGTGGACGTCCAAGCCGTTCAGGTCTCGCTGCTCGAGTGGACCGGTGAAGAGTAGCCGGACACCAAGACTCCAGCGGACAACCGTATCGATTTCCTCCGCAGTCGCAATCCCTTCCTCCAGCAGCGATATCGCCTCCCTCGCCATCGCATGCTGAATTCGGTTGCCGATGAAGCCCGGAATGTCTTTTTGGATTAAGACAGGTTCTTTATGGATTTTTTTGAAAAATTGCATGACTTCATCACAGACTTGATTCGAAGTCTCGTCCCCGCGAATGACTTCCACTAACGGAATAATCGCCGCCGGCATGAAAAAATGCGTGCCGATGAAGCGCTCACGGTGCATTAGCTGTACGCTGATTTGATTAATCGATAACCCCGAAGTGTTCGTTGCAAAAATTGTCGCTGGACCGCAAAACTCTTCCAGCGTTTGAAAGAGAGTTTGCTTTAACTCCAAGACTTCCGGAATGGCCTCAATCACCATCCAGGAGTTTTGCGCATCTTGAAGGCTGTCTGAAAGTGAGATCCGGCCGAGTGCCTCATTCATTTCATGTTCAGTGATAAACTCATATTCTCTTAAAACCTCATACTGGCCCCTGATTTTCTCCTTCGCTTCGCCCAGGATTGTCTGGTTCTGTTCTACCATGTGAACGTTTACATGATGCTGCGCAAGTAATTGAGCAATTCCCCTGCCCATCGTTCCCGCACCGACAACCGTAATTTTTCTATTATCCATACGAGCGTTTTCCCTCCTTATTTTAAAAATAAAAAAACCCAGCTCCCATAAAAAATAAGAATAGAAACATCCCTATCTTTAAATGGAAAGCTAGGTATCCTAAATTACATGAAACGGGTAATTTCACCATTAAGAAACTGCTTCTCATTAACTATTAAAACTGTTTATATTATTATGATATTTCCAAATTTAGATTTCGTCAAGTGATGCACAAGAACCGTCCCCATGCCTCAAAATGCGACATAAGAACCGTCTCCCTGCATCATTGTGACTGCGGGGTTTTTGATGACGCAGTCGATGTGGACGCCGGCTTCGTTGGTACCGCCGAATGGTTTGTTGCTGCCAAAGGCGATGTGAACGGTTCCGAAGACTTTTTCGTCTTCTAGGACGTTGCCGGTCAGGCGGGCTTTTTTGTTGGTACCGATGCCAAATTCGGCGATGATTCGGCCGTTTCCATCACCTAGTATTTCCAGCAATCGTTTTCCGTCTTCGCCGCTGGCATCTACCAAACGGCCATGCTCCAGCGTTAATGTGATAGGTTCCTTCAAGACACCGATTCCTGCGATGGAACCGTCGACAATGATCGTTCCATTTGCAGAATCCTCAAGAGGCGCTATGTAGCTTTCCCCGGAAGGAAGGTTGCCGGATTCGCCTTTTTCCCGAAACACGCCTGTGCTCGGAATTCCCCGTCTTTCCTTAATGGAGAAGGTCAGTTTCGTATGATCCTTTTCAATCGTAACAAATTCGCCCTTATCTAAAAGTTCGCAATAATAGGCGGTTAACTTCTCAACCTCCGAATAATCGGCCGTGATGGCCCCTTCTTGGAGCATGTCCATGGTGACTCCAGGCATCGTTGCCACCCGCGCTCCTTGTGCAGAGGCTTCTTTTCTTGCGCGGGTATGCGTCAGCGAATGATGAGTAATACAAAGAACAACCTCGACAGCCTTCATCGCTTCCGCAACGGCCCGCGGCGGTTCTTCGCCGGACTTCGTCCTTGTTTTCATCTTGATAACCTGCGTTTCAGTCCCTAGCACAATCCCAGCTTGATAGAAAATATCAGCGATTTCGTACGATTCTGGGTCCGTCACAATTAAAATGTGCTCGTTTTCTTTAACATTCAAATTATGGGTAAGAATTGATGTGGCAACCCCAATTAATGCTTGCATGCCATTCCCTCCAAGCTATACTCTCAATTTCAATTGATATCTTTTGATAACGTCACCGATCTCATCTCTTGCCGCCATCAATAGAGGAAGATATTCCTGTATTTTTTCTTCGGCCATTCGAAAAATAGGACCGGAAACAGTAACGGAACCAACAATCTCCTCGCTATCAAATAGCGGAACGGCAATAGCCCTAACCTCCGCCGTATATTCCCCCTGGCTTTGGCCCCAGCCCTTCTCTCTGATTATTTCTAGCTCTCTTCGAAGTTCATCAGGGTCTGTCATCGTCGTTTTTGTATATTTTACCAGACCGTTTTCAATAATAGATTCTACATATTCATTCGGCAAATAGGCTAAAATTGTTCGATAGGAAGCGCCGACATATAACGGTGCCCTGCTTCCTGCTGAAACAGAAAACTTCACTTTATTTTCCGGCTCCACAACATCAAGCGTAACCGCTTCATGTCCATCCAAGACTGTTAGAAAAATAGATTCTCCGGTTTCATCCTTTAATCGGTTTAGAATCGGACGGATTAATTTCGTGACATTCAAGTTTTCATACATAATCATGCCTAATTCCCAGGTGGCATAGCCTAAAGAATACTTTTTTGTCACTTTATCTTTTGAAATGAATCTATTTTTCTCTAAAGTTTCGAGAATGCGATATATATTTGTATGATTCAACCCCAGTTCGTTGGCCAATTCTCTCCCGCCCCAAACTGGCTTTTCTTTTGTAAACATCATAAGCACCTGTAGTGCTAAATTTAAAGTTTTTAACATGAGGAAGGTAGTCCCCCTTTTCCAATACAAATAGTTGATATTATTATAGCATAATTAATGGCTGTAAAAATCAAGAAGATTTTTGGCATTAATAAACAGTTACCCCCTCTAAACCACAAAGGGAGAAAAGGGTTTAGAGGAAGTAACTGCATCAATAGCCTGGGCAGCGTGTAGTAAGGCGCTGCCTTTATCTGAATTATTTTTGATATAGAAAATCGATCACTGCCGCGACATAAACCTTTGCACAGCGGACGATATCTTCTACTTGAACCCTCTCATTGTACCCGTGGATAGTAGGTAAATAAGCTGGACCATATTGTAACACAGGGATATTGTAATCTCTGAAATGACGAGCATCACTGCTTGCCCACTGCATCACACCGTAGGCGTCCTCTTCGGTCACGAAGCTAATGTTATCGACAATTGCCTTACATACTGGATCATCAGCAGGTGTATAATTGGCATGGCTTCGGAAGCCAAACGGACGGATTTCATAGCGGATGCCCAGTTCATCCAAATTCTTTTTCAAATAGGCTGTAACTTCATCACGCGTTACCCCAAACGGCAGGCGGCAATCCACCTGAACCTTACAGCTTTCGGGAATGACATTGGATTTCGTCCCGCCCTGAATGGTCCCAATATTGACCGTGATTCTTTCTAAAACCGGCTGGAACTTTTCGCGCTCTTTTTCAATCTCACGCATATACTTCTTGGAAACTTCTATTAAACCTTGAACCTCTTCAGGAATGGTAATTTTCAAATCCCACAAGGTTCTGATTTTTTCAATCGCTGCAATAGCATCGGTGATAGCATTATTTCCTGCCAGTGGTGAAAGACTTCCGTGTCCTGGTTCGCCAAATACTTCAAGCTCAAACCAGTACGAGCCTTTTTGGCCAATGGTTGGATTTAAACGGGAAGATGGTTCAGCAATTAACGCGCCGTCCCCTTTAATAAGACCTTTCTCCAACAGCCAAGGAACCCCAAACTCCCCTCCCGTTTCCTCATCAGGAACGATGGCAAGAGTAAGTTTTCCAGGAAGTTCAACATCTAACTGTTTCAAAAGGGCGAAGGCAAAAATAATCCCGCCGAGACCGGCTTTCATGTCGCTTGCTCCCCTGCCCAAAAGCCAACCATCCTTCACTTCGCCGGAAAAGGGATCGAAATCCCATTTGGATAGATCGCCTGCAGGCACGACATCCGTGTGCCCGCAATAAATTAAATGTTTCCCTTCTTCCCCGCCAATGCTGGAAATCAAATTATACATTTTGTCGCTTGATTCGTGCCATGCCGATTCAAGCCCATATTGACTAAGGTAATTGGCAATAAACTCAGAGATTTCAGTAGAATCTCCGGGCGGATTTTCGCTCGGAATTTTGATCAACGAGCTGCAAAGCTCAATCAATTCTTCTTTTCTTGCTTCCACTTCATCGATTAATCTTTGTTTTAACGCAGTAATGTCTGTCATCCTGCAGTCACCTGATTTCCTTTTGTTTGTAGATGAGTCATTTTCCCGTATAGTTGCTCTAAGCGGTCAAATTCTTCAGCATCGTAGAAAGAACATTTATTTTCGCCATAAAGCTTGGCTACTTCTATTACATAACGGACAACCTGCTCGACATCGGTCGGATGGGTTGCGCCTGTTCCGCAGCCGGCTACGGCAGTTTCCGTCGTAATCGCCACACCCACAACTGGGCTCTTAGTCGCGACTGCCGGCTGGAGAATACTGTTGACATGATAAACGCCATTTCCGTATGGAGTAATATCCTGTGTTGTGATCGGCAGCGTTACAGGCAGAATGCCCGCTGATTGGGTATAAATATGCAATAAGTCCGTGCTGATTTTTAAAACATAGCCTTCCTTGACAGTCGGTGTAATGGCAAATCCTTTATGATTGGTAATCATATTTCCTTTTGTTGTGTCCACAGATAGAATAGCGTCCATTTCCTCTGTCACTTCATGCTGATTCATCGTTAAGATATCAACCGGTGAATTCATGAACGGCACAGGATCATGCGGCAAGGTTGGTGCAGTTGGACAAATATGGGTGGTGAGGATCACATCCCCTTTTAGGCGGTCGCCCTTCCCCGTCATATCCAATAATTTAGCTGCTGCAGCCACGCAGGATAAAGCCCCGTCTCCGTCGGATACGAATCCTTTTACCTCCGGACGGGCCCCAACTCCGCCTAAGCGGCCGATAATGCCCAGAGTAGGAGCATTTCCGCCTTTCGACTTACCTTCTTCACCTGGAATAACAATTTTGATAAAGTCAGTGGAACCTTGATTGCCTTCAACCGTTTTGACGGTAATTTCCCCAACATTAGAGATGGCTTCCAGGTAATTCTTCACATCATGTCCAGTTACATGAATACTATCCAAAACCTCTATTAACTCCATTACATGTTTTAATGACATCGAAAAAACCTCCAGATTTAATATATTTTAAAGGCGGTCCGCACGAATAAGAACAAACCAGCCTTTTATATTCGACATTTTTCGAGCGGTTACAGGCACCCTTCGAGACTTTTTACTGGCTTTCCTAATAAAGATGGCACGCTACCCGCTGCCCGTCTCCATTCTGTTTCAACTCTGGAACAACTGACTTGCAGCTTTCTACCGCATATGGGCATCTTAGGTGGAAATGGCAGCCGGAAGGTGGATTGACCGGACTTGGCACATCCCCTTTTAATAGAATCCGCTCTTTTTTGTCATACGGACTTTCCTTTGGAACCGCCGAAAGCAGGGCTCTCGTATAAGGGTGAAGCGGGTTTTGATAGATTTCTTCGTAGGTACCAATCTCCACAATTTTCCCTAAATACATCACGGCAATCCGATCACACATATAGCGGACCACATTTAAATCGTGCGAGATAAAGATATAAGTAAGTTGAAATTGCTTCTGCAGGTCTTTTAATAGATTAATAACCTGTGCCTGCACAGATACGTCCAGGGCCGACACCGGTTCATCGCAAATTATCACATCCGGGTTCAACGCTAAGGCGCGGGCGATATTAATCCGCTGCCGCTGGCCGCCCGAGAATTCGTGCGGATAACGGTCAGCGTGATAGCTGCTAAGGCCGACAACCTCCAACAATTCACGAACACGTTCTAACCGGGATGCTTTATCGCCTACTTTATGGATTTCCAATGGTTCGGCAATGAGCTGTTTAATCGTTTTTCTTGGATCCAAGGAAGCATACGGATTTTGGAACACCATTTGAATGGATTTCCGCGAGTCGCGGATTTCCTTCGGCCCCATTGCCGCAAGATCCTGCCCTTTAAATAAAACCTTTCCTTCAGTGGGGCGGATTAATTGGTTGATGAGCCTGGCCATTGTCGACTTGCCACAGCCGGATTCACCAACAATCCCCAGCGTCTCACCGCGAAATACATCGAAGCTGACGCCATCGACTGCCTTGACACTCTGCGTTGATTTTTTAAAAGGAAGCGGATCCTGAATAGGGAAATGCTTTCTTAAGTTTTCTACCTTAATAATGGCTTCAGCCATGATGCACCTTCTCCTTTCTTTCCAGACGCTGATCTTTCAATTGGAAATGACAGGAGGCAAAATGGCCTTCCTCTACCTCAATAAGCTCCGGCTTTCTGGAAAAACAAATATCTTGAGCATATGGACAACGCTCCGCAAAATGGCACCCAAGAATTTCCTGTCGCAAATCAGGCGGTGTGCCCGGAATCGCCGAAAGCCTTTCCTCGTTCCCGATGTCACTGGTAATCTGTGAATCTAACAATCCCCATGTATATGGGTGAAGTGGATTATCAAAGATTGCCTTTACACTGCCCGATTCGACCGTATTCCCCGCATACATAACAATTACCTTGTCACACATCTCCCAGACGACCCCTAAATCGTGGGTAATCATGATAATCGACGTGTTAACGGTATCCTGCAGATGCCTCATTAAATCCAGGATTTGCGCTTGAACGGTTACATCCAGAGCGGTTGTCGGTTCATCGGCAATCAACAGCTTCGGGTTACATGCCAAGGCAATCGCAATCATCACCCGCTGCCGCATCCCTCCGGAAAATTCATGGGGATACATCTCAATCCGCTTTTCCGCCTCTGGGATTCCCACCAGCTTCAACATATCAATCGCGGCTTTTTTCGCTTCCTTTTTCGAAACCTTCTGGTGCGTACGGATGGATTCCATAATTTGATTCCCCACCGTAAACACCGGATTCAAGCTGGTCATTGGGTCCTGAAAAATCATCGAAATCTCATTTCCTCTGATGGAACGCATTTCTTTATCCGATAAGGATAAGAGGTCCTTCCCATCAAACGAAATCTTCCCTCCGGCAATTTTTCCAGGCGGATTTGGAATCAGGCGAAGCAGCGCGGTTGCTGTTACACTTTTTCCAGAACCTGACTCGCCGACAATCCCCAATGTTTCCTTCTTTTTCAAGGTAAAACTTACCCCATTTACGGCCTTTACAACTGAAGATGAAGAACGGAAATGCACTTCCAAATCTTCTACCTTTAATAAAGTATCTGACATGCCAATCCCCCCATCTTCTAAACTTTCATTTTTGGATCAAGGGCATCCCTCAAACCATCACCAAATAAGTTAATGCCAAGAACTGTCAGCAAAATCGACAGCCCTGAAAATGTGGCCATATGCGGACTCATGACCAAGAAGTCCTTGCCGTCTTTCAGAATGCTTCCCCACGAAGCAGTCGGCGGCTGAACACCCAAACCTAGGAAGCTTAATGCAGCTTCCGAAATAATCGCACCGGCGACACTCATCGTTCCATACACAATCAATGGCGCCATACAGTTCGGCAGGACATGCTGAAAAATAATTCTTCCGTTCGTCGCTCCTAATGATCGGGTCACTTCAATAAATTCTTCTTCCTTTACACTCAATACTTGACCGCGGACAATCCGGGCAAATCCTGGAATATTGGCAACACCAATCGCAATAATAACGTTAACCAGCCCTTGTCCTAAAACAGTCATCAATGTAATTGCCAGTAAGATGAACGGGAAAGCAAACAAGCCGTCCATCGTCCGCATGATAATCGCATCAAGGCGTCCGCCGAAGTAGCCAGAAACAAGCCCCAGCAATGTTCCGAAAAATGCTCCGAAAACAACCGCAGCAACACCGACAATCAAAGAAATCCGCGCTCCATACACAAGCCGGCTGAACAAGTCTCGTCCATAGTTGTCCGTTCCTAAAATATGACCGGCAGTACCCGGCACCGCCAAGGAATTGGCAACATCCATATCATTAGGTGAATGTGTCGCAATCAGCGGCGCAAATATCGCAATAACCGCCATAATTACCGTAATCGATAAACCAACCGCTGCAAGCCGGTTGCGAATCAGCTTTCTAAATAAGCCTGCTTCTTTTTTAACCTTCTTGTTTTGCGGTTCTGCCTTAGAAAGTGAACTTTGAACGGAAGCCATTATTTCGCCCCTCCCTTACCTGAAGAATAATTCACGCGTGGGTTGACCACTTTATACATCACGTCAACCAAGAGATTGACCAGCACGAAAATCACAGCAATAAACAATACAGTTCCCTGAACAACAACAAAATCCCGTTTGTCAATGGCATCGACAATTAACCGTCCCATGCCCGGCCAACTGAAAATCGTCTCTGTTAGAACAGCTCCGCCAAGCATCATCGAAATTTGCATGCCAAGAACAGTTAACAGTGGTGTAAGTGCATTTTTAAAAGCATGCTTGCAAATTACCCAGAATTCACTTAACCCTTTCGAGCGGGCCGTTTTGATATAGTCCTGCGAAATGACTTCCAGCATACTCGACCTTGTGATCCGGGCGAAGGTCGCCATCGGAATGGTGGCAAGTGTAATACTTGGGAGTACGAGGTGTTTCAGATACGGTATTAACCCGTCTTCCATCGAGCCCATCCCAGTTGCCGGGAACCAGCCAAGATTGACACTAAAGTAAAGCACTAGCATAACCCCTAGCCAGAAAATCGGCATCGACACGCCGACTAAAGAAACGAGCATAACAGAATAGTCTAATAGAGAGTTTTGTTTGGATGCAGAAATGATTCCCGCCGGAACACCGATGGCAAAGGCGATAATCAAAGCACTTACGGCTAAAATTAATGTATTTGGGAAACGTTCTAGAATTAATTGAACAATTGGTTGATTATAGGTAAGTGATACCCCAAAATTCCCCTGAAGCAAATCCCCTATATAATGAAGGAATTGTAAATATAATGGATCATTTAATCCCAACTTGTCCCTTAATGCTTGGATATCTTCTACACTCGCCTGAGGCCCAAGCATAACGGCAGCGGGGTCCCCAGGAATGAGCCTGGTAATAATAAAGACAATGACCGCAACGACGGCAATAGTAGGCAGAAGATCAAACAGCCTTCTTATAATGTACTTTCCCATAAGCTACCTCCCTTTTTGTATCACAATTCGGAACACTGATTCAGTATGTGAATTACGAATAAGTTTATCACCGTGAAAAAAAGTTGTAAATAAGGAATAATCAAAAAGTAAAATATTTTACAAAAATTTTAAAAACTTATTTACTCTTTGTTTTTTATGTGATAAATTTTATTCAAGTTTCAATATTAGAATTAATGGTTCACAATGTGAATCAACAGGAGGAGAAAATATGAAAGGTAAACGTTTAAGCCGTTGGTGGTTATTGGTTGTTGCCTCCCTTATATTGGCATTAACCGCTTGTTCTTCGGGTTCCAATTCGAATTCCTCTTCATCTACTAAGGAAGAAAAAACAGAATCCGCTTCCGCCGGTAAGCCGCAAGATGGCGGGACATTAAAGGTAGGTCTTTCGGCTAACCCAAAAACAATGGATCCTATTAAATATACCGGGGTCTATGAATCTCAAGTTATGCGTTCAGTTGCCGATACACTGATCGTTTATAACAAAGATCTGTCTGACTTTCTTCCGGCTCTTGCCACAGAATGGAAAGTATCTGATGACATGAAGGTTTACACCTTCAAATTACGTGATGATGTTTACTTCCAGCCAGGAAAATTCCAAGATGGCCGGAAAATGACAGCTGAGGACGTAAAATACAGTCTTGAGCGTTCCGCAAAACAATCTGCGATGAACCGTTTACGCGGTGTCGATAAAGTGGAAGTAACTGGCGAAAATGAAGTAGCTATTTATCTGACTGAACCGAATGCAGCATTAATGCCGATGTTAACAGACGCCGGTAACGTCATTGTTCCGAAAGAAGAGGTTGAAGGCTGGGGTGACCAATTTGGAAGCCATTTAGTCGGAACTGGTCCATTCAAAATCGAAAGCTGGGATCAGGATTCCCAGATTAAAGTGGTCCGCCATGATAAATATTGGGGAGAAAAGCCTCATCTAGATAGCGTTGTTTTCAAAATCATTCCTGATCCAAATATGATGGTTAACTCTTTGCGTTCCGGTGATATCGATGTCGGTATGGACGTAAAAGGCCAAAACCGTGAGCTTGTGAAGCAAGATTCTAAGCTTGAACTATTATCAAAACCTGCGCTTTCTTTAACCTACCTAGATCTTAATAATAAAAAAGGTCCAACTGCTGATAAAAAAGTTCGTGAAGCGATTTATAAAGCAACAAATATTGATGAAATTGTTAAAGGCGTTAACAAATGGGGCGGTGCAGAGAAATCCTTCATGGCACTTCCTAAAGGATCTTGGGGCTACAGCAAAGATTTAGAAAAACTAACACCAACATATGATCCAAAAGAAGCGAAAAAACTTCTTGCGGAAGCAGGATATCCAGATGGCTTCAAAACGGAGCTATATCTTGCGGAATCCCGCGTTCCATACGGTACGATTTTTCAAAACCAAATGAAGAAAAACCTAAATATTGATGTTGAACTGAAAGTGGTTGAATGGGGAACATACAGTGATACAGTCGCAAAAGGAAATGCGCCAATGTCAATCGGCGGCTGGACTTGGTATCCAGACCCATACTTCTTCCTATTCCAATTGTTCCATACAAAACAAATCGGTGCACTTGGAAACGGTAAAGGCTACGAAAATCCTGAAGTGGACAAGCTTCTCGACAGAGCAGTCACAGAAACCGTTGATCAAAAAGAAAGAGCAAAACTGTACCAGCAAGCACTTGAGATTATCTTAAAAGACGTGCCACGAATTGAGCTTGATACAGTGGATGCTTCTGCAGGTATTGCTAAATCTGTCCAAGGTTTCGATGTATCTCCAGACTACTCCTTGCAAATTGTGAATCCAAACGGAACGAACGTCTGGCTGAAAAAATAATTTGCTTACCTGAAGTTTTCTTAGCACAGATAGAAAAGTAGAGATGCCCATCTCTACTTTTCTTCTATTATATATGAAAGAAGGTAGTGATTTTGGCAACAACAGCCATCATAAACGCTCTAGTATACCAGGATAGCACCGGTGATTTTTCTCGGCAAACGATCTTGCTTGAAGATGGATACATATCCGATATTCTCCCCCCTGCTGCAGATTTGGATTTACCTGAATCCTCCATCATTGATGCGGACGGGCTTTATTTGACCCCAGGGCTTATTGATACATGCTCGCAAATTGGCTTAAAGGAAGTCGGCATCCGCTGGGAAGGTCATGACGGGTACGAGCCCGATTCCGAAGACGGCTTCGAATTCCAAGTGATTGACGGCATTTACCCATTTGACAAGGCTTTTGAAGATGCGGTGGCCTTTGGGGTAACAACGGCACACATCGTGTCTTCGCCGGAATCAGTTGTCGGTGCGAGAACCGCAGTCATTCATACAACCGGAAAAACGGTGGATGATATGGCCGTGGTCCCGAGTTTCGGGTTTAGTATTTCCATGGGGGATGTTCCGAAAAATGCTTATTGGGAGAAAACAAAGACCCCACTAACGCGCATGGGGATTGCGTTAAGAATCAGGACCGCATTAAAGAAGCTTCAATCACTTGGTGCTTTGGAGGATGCGCCAGTTTTCATCCGTTCCCATCGGGCAGATGACATTGCCACCGCCTTCCGCATCGCCAGCGAATTCAAGCTTCCGTTTGTTCTCGTTCATGGAACTGAATATCCATTGGCGTGGAATCTTCCAACAGGTGATGTGTCTTTTTCGGTGGCTGCGGGTCCAGTTTTTCAAGCGATGGAACGAGGCGAGCTAAAACATCTAAATCCGTCCCTTTACTATGCATTGTATAGTGGACAAATTCCATTTACATTTGCCACTGACCATCCAGTAAGCTCGGTGACCCATCTGCAAAAGGAAGGAGTGTTAGCGCTGAAGGCCGGTGTCACGGAAAAGGTGATTTTGAACGGATTAACCCGCGATGCGGCAAGGCTTTTAAAAATCGATCACTTGACCGGAAGAGTAGATAAAGGGCTGTTTGCGGATCTAGTTTTGTGGAATAAGCACCCGCTTGATTTAACGGCCCGGGCTGTAAGGACGTTTATTAAAGGAAAAGAAGTATATAGATGGGAGTGAGTCAAGCGATGCTGACAATATTTCGCGGAGCAACGATATATACGATGGATGAAAAGAATACTGTATTGCACAAAGCGGACCTATGGGTGCAGGACGGGAAGGTCGTGAGGGCAGGAGTTGATACGGATATTCCTGTTGATGCGGAGCTAATCTTTGTCGACGGGCTAGTCATCACTCCTGGGCTGATTGATATCCATACCCACGTGGGAATATGGGGAGAAATCAATGAACGAATTAATGATGCCTGCGAGTATTCCAGCCCCTTTACCCCGCTGATGTCGGCGATTGATGGAATCGATATCCGCCATTTTTCATTCGAGCTGGCGCGAAAAGGCGGCGTGACGACCATACAAACTGGTACAGGCAGCGCCAACCCGATCGGCGGCGTTTGGACTATTTTAAAAACGGGTGGAAACTCCCTTGATGAAATGATTGTTGTTGAAAAAAGCGGCTTAAAGGGAGCATTAGGCGAGAATCCGAAAAATGTGTTTGGACAGTCGTATAAAAAATCGCCGGTAACAAGAATGGCGGTGGCTCACATGATTCGCCAGGGTTTTCAGCAGGCTCTGGAGTTGTCTGATGCCGGGCGGCTGGCTGCTTTAGAGGGTCAAACGGAACTAGCCCCATTTATCGAGGTGCTGGAAGGAAAAATGCCGATGCATCTGCACTGCCACCGGGCTGATGATATTGCTACAGCAATTCGGATTGCGAAGGAGTTCCAGATTAAGCTTTCTCTAGAGCACTGCACCGAGGGCCACCTGATGCTCGAAGCAATCAAAGAAAGCGGCGCAAGTGTGACCTTGGGGCCGTTTATGCTTCCAGCAACAAAATACGAAACCCGAAACGGCACACCGGAAGCACCAAGGCTCTACCATGAGGCCGGAATTCCATTCGCCATCATGACCGACCACCCGTTCATCCCGATTCACTATCTAGTCCTATGTGCAGCAGAGGCAGTCAGGTACGGGCTGGATGAAGTGACAGCACTAAGAAGCATAACAAGCACGGCTGCCAAACTAACGGGCATCGACGACCGAGTCGGCTCCTTGGAACCAGGAAAAGACGCCGACTTCGTCATATGGACCCACCACCCATTCAACAGCCGCGCCAACGTACTCGGCACGTATATAAATGGGGTGAAGCATGGGTGAGGCGTGGGTTGAGGTGAGGCATGGGGACGGTTCTCGTGCATCAGAATACAAAGGAGGACATTAGATGGGAAGATCTATAGGTGTGATTACGATTGGTCAAACGCCAAGAGTCGATATGATTCCCGCCATCAAAAGCTTTTTGCCGGAGGATATTGTGATAATTGAAAAAGGTGTGCTTGATGGCAAGTCGGAGGAGGAAATTCTCACTCTTGCTCCTGAACATGGGCAGACGAAGTTAATCTCCCGGTTGCGGGACGGCGGCAGTGCCGTGATGGCGAAGGAAAAAATCCTCCCTGTTGTTCAGGAACTCATTGATGATTTGAACGCGGCGAACGTATCCTTGATCATTATAGCCTGTACAGGGAAATTTCCGCTTTTTAAAAGCAAGGTACCAATCGTTTATCCGGACCATCTGCTCAACCATGTGGCAAAAGGACTAATACATGATGGATTAATAGGAGTCGTCGTTCCCCTTCCGGAACAAGCCGACCAAATCATATATAAATGGAAGGATGCAGACTTCTTAGCCATCCCAGCAGCCAGTTCACCTTATTCCTATCAGGAGGAGACATTAATCGAGGCAGTAAAGCAGCTTGACCTATTCCCTATCAAAGCCATTATCCTCGATTGTATGGGGTATACAGAAGAAATGAAAAAACTTGTCCAAGAACATACATCAAAACCTGTTATACTGTCTCGGAATATTATTTATGGGGTTACTGGGGAGATTTTGTGATTTGTGGGCGATGCATGGGGACGGTTCTGGTGCATCAAAGTTGACGAATCAAAGAAAAAATGATGCGTGAGAACCGTCCCTCTGCCTCTTAAAACTGTTTATATTATGAAGATATTTCTAAATTCAATTGAAGTCAAGTCATGTTAGAGGGGACGGGAGAGGTGTATCCAAACCGATTGTTTAAATGGTAAAATCATTTTTTGAGGATTTGAACTCGATGTTTCACAAAACAGCAGTAAGGCACAGCTAGCTTTAGTCCACCAGCTGTGCCTTTTTACGTGCAAACTTCCGATTGCCTTATAAAAACCTTACCTATTTATCATTCCAAATGGAACCCTTTGCCTTCCATAAATTCCTTCATGTGCACTCGTCTCTTACCCTGCATGAAGTGGGCCATTGATTCAGTCCAGTTGGTATTTTTGTTATTGGTAGAACGCTGCTGATAGTAGTTACTCATGGTTTGGTCATAGTCATCAAGTAAACTATCGTATTTTTCATTGTTATAAACATTTTCATGGAGAATAGCGTCTAATGGCAGTCGTGGTTTTACCTCGTTCTTTTCGGCAGGGACTCCTAAGCATAATCCAAATAGCGGAAACACTTTGTCTGGAAGACCAACCAGCTCGCTGATCGGACCGGGATTATTCCGGACGCCGCCGATATAGCAGCCGCCGTAACCAAGTGACTCCGCAGCCGTGATAGCATTCTGGGCAATGAGGGCGGTATCAACAGTGGCGACGATAAAATTTTCTAAATTATCATGTTCAATCACAATCCCGTGCTTACGGCCGGCAGCTTCCAAGCGTTTTAAATCCCCGCAAAATAACAGGAATTCGGCAGCGTCTTTGATATGCGGATTTTTAGCAAGCTCGGCGATTTGTTCCCTTTTGTCTTTGTCGGTGATGCGAATAATCGAATACGCCTGGACAAAATGCGAGGAAGCTGCACTCTGTCCCGCCTGAAGGATTTCCACCAAATGCTCTTTCGAAATCGGTTCTGCCGAATACTTCCGAACGGAAACATGACTTTTCATCACTTTCATTGTTTCTGATAATGTACTTGTATCTTTCATCTAGTTCTTCCTTTCTTGAGGCAGAGGGACGGTTCTCTTGCATCACTGTAATTGGGTGAGGCACGAGAACCGTCCCTCTGCTTCACCCCTATGCCACATTCAAAAATGAGGCACAAGAACCGTCCCCATGCTTCATCCTTCTTTGATCTGGTTGCGAAGGGTTCCGAGTTTGCTTACTTCCACCTCTACTACGTCGCCGGCTTTCATTAGGACTTGCGGGTTGCGTTTGAAGCCGACTCCGCCTGGTGTGCCTGTGACGATGACGTCTCCCGGCACTAGGGTAATGAAGGAGGAGACGTAGTAAATCAGTTCGGGTATGGAAAAAATCATTAAATCGGTTGTAGTATGCTGCAATGTTTCGCCATTTAAACGTGTTTCAAGCGTTAAAATCTCATTGTCTGCGATTTCATCGCGAGTGACCAGCCAGGGCCCAAAAGCTCCTGTTCCTTCAAAATTCTTTCCAGGGCCCCATTGGTGGGTGTGTCTCTGCCAGTCGCGGATCGTGGCATCATTATAACAAGCATAGCCGGCTACATGTTCAAACGCTTGCTCTTTCGGAATCCGTCTGCCCGGTTTTCCGATGATGACAGCCACTTCGCCTTCATAATCCAATACATCCGATTCCTGTGGCAGCAAAATCGCTTCATTGTGGCCAATCTGCGAATCAGCAAGGCGGAAGAAAATCACCGGTTTTTCCGTTTTATCGCGATTTACTTCTCGTCGATGATCATCGTAGTTGACTCCGGCGCAAAAGATTTTATTAGGATTCGGAATGACCGGCAAAAAAGTTACTTCTTCGAAGGTATAGTCCACAGGCTCATTTTCGAACTCCGAGACCTGAGCTAGATCGGCGGCCAATAAAGACTTTAAGTCTGCAGCATCTACGCGCTTCGTTAAATCAACAATCCCGTTATCCTTCGCAATGCCAAACTTGTTTTGGTTCTCAACTTGATAGCTTACTAATTTCATTACTAACACCATCCTAATCTATTAATCATGTATTTGTGAAACTAAACGATTATTAAATTCTACTTTTTGTAAAACAGAGTCGATAATGTCACGCTCTACTTTTGGATACCATTTGCAATTACGCGGCCACTCTCTCGGACGTAATGGCAGCTCACTATGATATGGGCGCGGTTCAAAATACCCGAGTTCCGGAATATATTGGTCCATTTCCGTGTACAATTCGATTAAATTCAACTCCGGGTCATGATGATAGGATGCGAGATTGTGTCCGGCTGTATGTCTAAATGGTCCCCAGACAAGCCGAATATTTTTACTGGCTAGAAAATCGGCACTTAACGTATGGTGACTCGAATCTTTTAATTGAAAAGCAATATGGTGCATGATTTTATGGCCGAAGTTTGAAATGTTCAAGACATGGTGATCGGAATTACAGGTTAAAAAGGCTGCCCGGTTGCCGATTTTATCGGTTTCGAGAAACCCTAAGATTTCTCTATAAAAATCAACCGACTCCTGCTGCTTTTTTGAACCTAACGCAATATGGCCTAACTTAAAAGGAGAAATCGAATCACGCTTATACCCCGGTGCTGGCATGTCGATATGGTGGTATAAGTGGATCGTGTAGCCATCCGGATCGTTCAGCTCCAATAACTTCCTGATCCCCGGCTGATAATCGGATTTTAGCTCCGAATGAATTCCGGCCTGGGCAAGGAATTGTTGAATATTTTCCAAAGAATCGGTTTCTGCAATTTGAAAGCCAAGAGTTGATAATTCACTTTCGCGGCTGCTTCTTAACACAATATTATGATGGTCTAAGCTGCTGCTAAGATATTTCTCGCCTTGGTCGCCTTCTTCGACAAGCGTCAAACCGATAACGTTTTCATAATAGTCCGCCATCCTGGACAGGTCCGTACAGTTAAAATCGGCATACCCTAATTGAATCGTTTTAATCACACTATCCACTCCTATCCGCAATATTGCTTTTTTTAATGTTAGCTCATTACCTTAATCCCAAAGCTTTTTGCCAAATCCTCCAATAGATCCCCAGCCACTTCTGCTGCGCCTTTTGCATAGACATATCGGTCAGGACGAACAATGGCTGCGTCAACACTATTTTTGTCGAACCACTCTGAAAAATGCGGTATTTTCTCCAGGATTTCCCCAGCCTTTACCGGCTGTTGCGTAACGACCTGCAGGCAGACAAAAAAGTCGTTTAAGTGAAGAGCGGCTAATTTTTGCTTTAATTCCTCGATTTTATTCTCTGAAACATTTGCTGAAACAATCAGGGCAAACCTGCCGCCAATGACATTATCTGATTTAGCTTTAGTCCCATCAGCTAATGTTACAGTCGTTTGCGGGAACAAGGTGGTTTCATCACTTTTTATCGTAGGATGATGAAACCCTATTCCAATCGGCGAAGCCGCCTTGACCAAGTTGCTTAATGCTTCTCTTACATTTGGAATGCTGTTTAAATAGTTAAATAGACGATCCCTAAAGTCCGCTATTTCTTGGTTGTTTGTTTGAATAATCTCCCCAAGCAGGACGGCATGGCGCATAATTTTTTCTACATGTGGCATTCTTTCTTTTTCATAGGAATCTAGGATGGCTTCATTGGCATCGTATTTGAGGATATGGGCAATTTTCCAGCAAATATTCACGGCATCGCGAATTCCCGATGAAAGCCCTTGGCCTAAAAATGGCGGCATTTGATGAGCGGAATCGCCGGCTAGGAAAATCCGTCCCTTTCTGCCCTGCTTCGCCAGCAAGGAGCGGAACACATAGATTATTTTTCTATCAACCGTGATGTCTTCCGTATTCATCCAATTAGACAGCAGTTCTTTGATCGATTCATCGGTTTTATACGTGCTCTGGGTTTCGTGTTCATGGAGGGCAATTTCCCACCTGTACATATCATTGCCCAGATAAATACAAGTAGCTGCCCGAGATGGGTGGCAATATTGCTGATTTATAGTCGGCAAATCTAGTTCCTTCGGTGCCTTAATGTCCACGATTAACCAAGGGTGGTTAAAATTCATATCTTCCCGTTCGATTCCGATACATTCTCTTACCTTACTCCGGGCCCCGTCTGCCGCGATTACATATTTTGCCTGAAATGATTTCTCCTCTTTTGCCGCCAAATCTTTTACTTTTACCGTTACAAGATCGTTTCGTTCTTCCACGTCCAGGATTTCATGATTACTATAAAACAGGATATTCTCCTGCTTCTTCAGGCCGCTTCTCAATACTTCCTCAATCAATGGCTGTCTAATGACGAGCGAGGTAGGGTAGCCATTAGATGTATGGCTTGCGTTGCGTTTGAAGCCGAACATGGGCGAATTCTGTTGATTTAAAAATTTGTACCCTTTTGAAACAGTTGATAATTTGAGGATGTCTTCCTCAAGGCCGGCAAATTGGATGATCCGGGCAATATCATCATCAATCACGGCTGCTCTCGGTAATGGATAAATATCTTTTAATTTGTCAAAGACAATTGTTTTCAGGCCATACCTCCCCAAAATATTGGCAGCCATGACTCCGGTAGGGCCGCCGCCCACGACAATTACGTCTACATATATCAAGTCATTCACCTCGTTGAAATAAATTTTTAACATAAGCAACTTCTTAATAGTCATAATTATCAAACAATGTATTTATAATTGTCAATACTTTTATCATAATTTGATAAATTTATATTTTATTTTTGAAAAATAATCAAAAATTATAGTGTAATTATTAAATTATAAAATTTTATAACTAACTATATATAGCAAAGCTGTATGAAGGAACCTATTTATTTTATTTATTTTCACAATTTAATAATACTAATTAAATTATTGTTATTTTTTAAAAAAATAAGTAAATAAATATTGAACTATGATAATAACTGTGTTTATAATGTAAATAAATTTTTAAAAAATTCCAACAATAGGGGGCGTGAAAAATTAAAGGAAGCGATTATTCGGGAATTGGACAAAGGCATTTACGAGGTTGAAAGTTTAAGATAGTCTGAACTAAATAGGGGGATTAGCTGATGAATGAATTGAAAGCGCATTCTGATTCGAAATTAAGTAGAAATGCTTGGCTGACTATTGGTTTTCTATTTACTGTTTCCATTATTAACGTTGCCGATAAAGCGATTATCGGTCTCGCCTCTGTACCGCTTATGAAGGAATTGAATTTGTCACCATCCCAATGGGGTATTGTCGGAAGCTCCTTTTTCTGGTTATTTTCTATATCGGCCTTACTGGTAGGGTTCTTATCGGATTATATTGGCACAAAACGAGTCATTACCGTGATTACTTCCGTATGGGCAATCGTGCAATTTGCCACCATCTTTACGATGAGCTTGCCGTATCTTGTCGTTACTAGGATGATTTTGGGAGCCGGGGAGGGACCTACCTATGGGTTAGCCATGACGATGGCCGCAAAATCTGTTCCGAAAGAAAGAGTCGGTGTAAGCCTAACATTAGTCTCCGTCGGCAATACCGTCGGCGCTGCGATTGCTGCCCCTGTGTTACTTTACTTCATTGTCAATCACGGCTGGCGCTCCGCATTCATCTTTTTAGGTGTCATCGGAGCGATTTGGACCTTATTATGGGTTCTTATTGTAAAAGAAAATAAAGAGGATATCGGTATTAAACCGAAAAAGATACAAAAAGAGGCCGGAGCGAAAGCAAGCTGGTCAGAGGTTTTGCCAAAGTTATTTTCCCGCAATTTTATTCTCATCTCACTGTGTGCCTTTGCTTCTTATTGGTTTTTCGCCATTGAACTTGCTTGGTTCCCTAACTATTTCGAAAAAGCTAGAGGAATCGATGGAACGATGCTGCAGCTGGCAATTATGATTCCTTGGGTGCTGACGACGATTTCACAGTTATTCTTTTCATCGGTTTCCGACCGCATTTATGCAAAAACACAAAATGTCGTCCGTTCTCGGGTATTTATTGTAGGGCCCATGATGCTTTTGGCGGCACTCTTTTACTACCTGGCAACGGTTGTCTCATCCAATACGCTTGCCGTTGCGATGTTATCATTAGCGGTCTCGCTTAGAAGTATTATTCTGGTGCTCGGACCAGCCATTTTAACAAGTGTTTTTCCAAAGAAGCATTATGGCAAGGCGCAGGGAAGCTATACCGCTATCTATTATTTAGCCGGGATTCTCGCTCCTTTCGTAACAGGTCTGATTATCCAAAATGCCGCCACCACCATCGCAGGATTCCATCAAGCCTTTCATTTAGGTGCCGGTATAATTTTTGTCACCGGCCTCCTGTTCTGGATTTGGGTTCGTCCGCAAGAGGCGGCGCAATCGATTACCAGTCAGAAGGTTGGATGATAGGCGGACAAGGATTGGCTTGTCGGAAAAGTTGTATCAATTTGAACCTTACGAACCCTTGATGGAGTGTTCCTCCTTCAGGGGTTCTTTTTTTAAAAAAAGAAAGTGGAGTGAGTTTTTTCATGGAAAAACGTTATAATCTAAATAAATAGAGGCTTTCAGAGAGTGAAAGAGGTGTCGGGCAAGAAAATGTCGAGTCTTACGAAAATGTTAGCGATTCTTGATTTATTTACCGAAGAAAAACCGATTTGGACAGCGGAGGAAATCACCAATGAATTTGATTTCTCGGTGCCGACCGGTTATCGATATGTGAAAGAATTAAGTACTGCAGGATTATTGGCAAGGGTGAAAGGCGGGTCGTATGTCATTGGTCCTAAGATTATTAAATTGGACCGGCAAGTTCGAATTTCCGACCCAATCATCAAGATTGGCCAGCCGATTATGGAAAACCTTGTAAATCTGACAGGCTGTGAGGTTTTATTGAGCAATGTTTTTAATGAAGAAATTTTGGTGGTACATACGGAAGCACCGGACAATAAACAAATGAATATCAGCTACTCGCGGGGGATTCCACACCCGTTATTCAAGAGTTCTACATCCAAAATTATCGTCGCAAACCTGCAAAGAAACGATCTGATCAAACTATTTGAATCACGTCGGGAAGAAGTTGCTGAGGCTGGGTTAGGAATGGATTGGGAAGAGTTTAAAAAAGCCATATCGAAAATTCGCCGTGATGGCTACTGCATCTCTCACGGCGAACTCGATGCCGGACTATCCGCCATCGCTGCCCCCATCTTCAGCAACAATCAAATAAAAGGAAGCCTAAGCCTGGTCCTCCCAACGGCCAGATTCTCCGTCTTCAACACGGACAAACTCACCGAAATCGTCAAAGAAGCAGCCAATCTAATCTCAAACCTAATATCAGAACCACTTTGACGGGTGATGCATGGGGACGGTTCTCGTGCATCACAATGGGCGAAGGAAAGGAAAATGAGGCAGGAGAACCGTCCCTCTGCCTCAACCGTGAAACCTCGCGCTAAATATGTTATATTTCCATGTATCGAGAAATTTTAGTAAAGGTGTTGAATACTTTGATTGAGTACACTGAGCTGCATCATGTTAGTCTGAATGTTACAGATTTAGGCAGTGCTAAGAAATTTTATAGTGAAATTCTATGTTTAAAAGAACTCCCTCGGCCTGCTTTTGATTTTGAAGGGGCTTGGTACGGTATAGGTGGTCAACAGCTGCACTTAATCGCCCTTTCCCACTCACAAACCATTCGGCACGACAAAAGCTTAAGCAGCAGGGAGGGACACTTTGCCCTTCGAGTCAAAAACTATGCAGAAACTTTAGCTTGGCTGAAAAAGAACGGAGTAAACGTCCTAGAAAAGCCAAACAGCGTCAGCGGCTTTGCCCAAATCTTCTGCGCCGACCCCGATGGAAATCTCATAGAGTTAAACGTCGATCAGTCCGAGTTATGATGCACGGGTGATGCATGGGGACAGTTCTTGCGTTTCAACTTAAGTGAAGCGAAGAAGGATGCAACAAGAGAACCGTCCCTGCGTTCCAACTTTCTCGCCAAAAAAGAGGCAGGGAACCAACCCTCTGCCTTATGATCGATTTATAAGGCTTGGCGATACGCCTAAAATTCTCGCAGCCTGGCGTTGGGATACACCTCTAATATTTTTTACTTTTTGAAAGACTTCCTTTCTTTGCGCCTTTGGCAGTACCTTTACGCGAGTGAAATCCCCAGGGCCAAGTAGTTTCTTAATTATGACCCTTGCCTCCTCGTCAGGCAGCCTTCTTCTTTTCTCTTCCAAGCATTCATCGTTGTTAATTTTTCCGTTATATTCTTTGAATTTTTCCATCGCAAAGGTCTGATCAGGTGATATCTTTCCGAGAATAAAGTTTGCATCAAGCAGATTTCTTTTATCATGAGGTTTAAAAGCGTAGTACTCACGGCAGCTGCTCCATTTCCATTCATTTGGCCTGTCTACGATTCCAGCCTTAACGGGATTTTGATGAATGTACCTAGTAACTGTTAGTAAATACCGATTATCTTCGACATTTTCACTCTTGAATCGTCCCTGAAATAAATGCCCCGTCGTGTCGTACTTCCAGTTATAATACGAGGCATAGCTGACACCAATCCGCTTCATCGTATTAGATATATCTTCCTTACCCTCTCGTAAAAGGAGATGGACATGGTTGCCCATCAAACACCAGGCGTATATCTCCAATTCCGATTCTCTTTTATACTTTGCTAAAATATCAAGAAACCTATTACAATCCTCATCGTCATGGAAAATCTCCTGCCGATTCGCTCCCCTCCACATAATATGGTAAACACCGCTCATACTCTTCACCCTTGCACTTCGGGGCATCACAATCACCTAACCTTAAATTTAAATGGGGAAACAAGGTGAAGCATGGGGACGGTTCTTATGTCTCAAAAAATGTACAACAGGTCGTAATAACTAAAAAGTTTTGTATACCAAGATGGTTATCATTAAGGGAATAGTCATATAGAAGTAGTTTAAAAGAGGGCTGATTAAGAAGCGCGAGAACCGTCCCTAGGTTCTGCTTGTTTCCGGGGGTTTATCTGAGGTTACAGCTATATCATATAATATTTTATATAGCATTTCATCTTTTTTCCATTTAGGGGGAAACAAAAAATTAGATGTTTGAGAACCGTCCCCATGCATCTGCAGCGAAGCAAAAAATGATGCATGAGAACCGTCCCCATGCATCACTATATCAAACCACGTATACTGCGTTTTTGCCGGCGAGTTTGGCTTTGTACATGGCGGAGTCCGCGTTTTTTAGGATGGTGGCGGGGGTGTCGTCTGGCTGGCAGGCGGCGATACCGATGCTTGCGGAGATCCTGCAATCGTTGACGCTTACTTGGAGAAGGTGCAATAACCGGTTTGCCTGTGCTTGCGCTTGATGAATGTTCATCCCTTTAAGCAGCACTGTGAACTCGTCCCCGCCGAGACGGCTCACAAAAACATCCTCATCTTCTAATTCTTTTAGTTTTCGGGAAACCTCTATCAATACCTGATCCCCGGCCTCGTGGCCATACTGATCATTCACTCTTTTAAACCCATCCAAATCAATAAACATCAGACAAACCTGCTTCTTTTTCCTTAAGGAATGCTCTAATTTTCTCAAAAAATAATGTCGATTGGGGAGGCCTGTTAGAGAATCATATAAAGCCATTTGCATTAGTTTTTCATTTAACTCTTGTATTTTTAACTGTTTGTGTTGGAGCTTCTCTGTTAATACCCCTACCCCAATCGAGCAAGATAGCGTAATGACAGAGATCCCGATATGCAGTGCCGCGCTTTCATCGACCATATCTTCACTGTGGAACTTTTTTTCATAAAAAAACCAGCTTAAATGATAGGCATTAAGGATGATTCCAGTAAAAACGCCGCCATATAACCCTAGATAATAAGAAAAGATAAAGCATGGGAAAAGCAATGTAAACCACGCCATGTCGTCGATGTAAAACGTTTCGTAGTCATCTAAAAAGTCGGGTAAGAATGTAAAAAAAGCACATAGTAAAACAAGCGGCACAGGAATTTTCCTAATAACGCCCACATTCAAATTCATCAATCAGTTATCCTCCTTGGCAGCCCAGCCGAAAATAGCAAACATCCCCATAAACTTAAATCATATCAAGGAATTAATTTAGTAAAATTATAATTCAAATCCGCATATTTTAATAGATTACAAAAAATGGTGATGCATGGGGACGGTTCTTATGCCTCAAAATCGTTATCAAACTAAGAAATAACAGTACGAGAACCGTCTAATGTCCCACCTAAAATGATGCATGAGAACCGTCCCCATGCATCAAAAGACCTGTTTTTAGCCGATTTACAATATTCTCAAAGTCTATTAACGTCGGCTCAATATTTCTCCTGTATTTTTGTATATGAAATACATATTCTTACAGGAGATGATGGAAGTGATGAGAAAGAGTTTAGTAGCTGGATTAGCTTGTTTGTCTCTGGCGGTAACGGCCGCTGCCCCTTATGCGGCATTGGCCAAGCCGATTGAAATTTCTCCGACTGAAAATGGGCAATCGACCTTGCGCCCGCTTACCTCTGATGTGGCGGTGATCGCCCACCGCGGGGCCTCTGCCTATGGCCCGGAACATACTCTTGCAGCCTATAAGCAGGCAATGACGATGAAGGCAGATTATGTAGAATTCGATTTGCAAATGACGAAGGATGGTCAGCTGATCGCGATGCATGATGAAACGCTCGCGCGGACAACGAATGCCAAGGAACTTTATCCGGACCGGGCCCCATGGCGGGTAAAAGATTTTACCCTCGATGAAATCAAACGTCTAGATGCAGGCTCGTGATTTAACAAAGCATACCCGGACAAGGCGAAACAAGCGTACATTGGGCAGCAGGTTCCAACGCTTGAGGAAGCCATCGAATATGTCAAACAGCACGGAAATGGCAAAGTCGGCCTCTATATGGAAACAAAAGCACCAAACGTTTACCCCGGAATGGAAGAGAAAGTCATTGATATTTTGAAAAAAACAAATGTCCTAGACAGCGAAATGCTTTTTCTAGAATCGTTCAGCGAGGACTCCCTTCGTAAGTTAAAAACACTTGCACCAGACGTCAAGCTGATCCAGCTTTATACAGGAACCATGCTGGCAGGCAAGGATGTCCACCAAGAAATGAAGCGAATCTCTGATTATGCAGCAGGGGTCGGCCCTAGTAAGGAGCTTGTCGTTCCGAAGTTGATGGAGGCCGCCCATCAGAACAAGCTGCTCGTTCATCCATGGACTGTAAATGCTGAAGACGATATGGTATCCCTACTTTCCCTCGGTGTGGACGGTCAGTTTACCAATAATACCGACCTTCTTGTTAATCTAGTAGAAAAACCGTTTGTTTCACATGGGGTGGCGAGCGGGGATGTAACGGATTCCTCCGCGATTCTTTGGGCACGTACCAATGCAAAAACAAATGTTCAATTTGAAATATCCACGGACAGCACTTTTAAAAAAGATACCATCGTTAAAACAAGCCCTGCGGATGTGGCGCATGATTTTACGGTGAATGTAAAAATTGACGGGTTGAAGCCGGATACGACCTATTATTACCGTGCCCATGCGGTCTCCAGCAAATATAACGTGAACGGTTCCTTCAAAACCGCACCGGAAGAAAACAGCTTAAAACCGTTGACCATGGTTTGGGGCGGGGATACAGGCGGCCAGGGTGAAATCCCGCCATTTAAATCGTACAAAGCGATGTCCGCTTTAAATCCAGACTTCTTCCTGTTCAGCGGTGACACCATTTATGCCGATAATGCAACACCTGCTGTTCCGAACCCTCCTTCCGAAACCGTGCAGGATTTCTGGGCGAAGTATAAGGAGAACCGGACCGATGCCGGACTGCGCAGCCTTTTGCAAAAAACAGGAACCTTCGCTATTTGGGATGACCACGAGGTAACGAATGATTTTTCCGGACCGTCCCAGCCGCTGACACCAACCGGATTAAGCGCGTTTAAAGATTACTGGCCGATTTCAGGTGAACGCAGTGAAGCAGACAAGCTTTATCATAAATATTCTTGGGGAAACACGATGGATATGATCATCCTTAATAACCGGGGATACCGCTCACCGAATAGTGAAGCAGACGGACAGGATAAAACGATGCTTGGGGAAGAACAGTTACAATGGCTGAAGCAGCAACTTCTTGAGTCGGATGCCAAAGTGAAACTAGTCGCAACTTCCGTGCCAATCTCGATCCCTACCGGAAAAGCAATGGCGCGTGACGGATGGGCGAACGGCGACAATGTCAACCCAAATGACCCGACCGGCTATGAGAACGAGTTCAAACAAATCTCTGATTTTATCATCGAAAAAGGAATCAAAAACGTCTTTTTTGTCACGACCGACGTCCATTTTGCTGAAGTCATCAAATATGACGCCAACCACGATGGAAAAGCGGATTATAACGAACTCATCAGCGGCCCAATCGGCGCGGTAAAAATCAATCCAGGCACATTGGACCCAACCTTCGGACCTGAAAAACTATACGCAGAAGGCAACTTCTTCAACTACGGCGTCTTCCGCGTCGACCCAGCAACACAACAAGCAACAGTAGAAATCCAAGACGAAAACGGCAAAACCCACTTCAGCCACACCTTCGAGCTGGAATGATGCATGGGGACGGTTCTCGTGCATCAAAATTTCGGTGATGCACGAGGACGGTTCTTGCGTTTCAAAGCAGTGGTCAGGCAATGCAACTACCAAAAAACAACGTACTAAAATGAGGCATGAGAACCGTCCCTCTGCCTCACTCACGGGGGATATGCGCATGGAAAAAGCTAAAAGGAATTTTGATTTTATGCTGTGGTTACTTCCAAGGACTCTCCAAATATTATTGAATGTGTCTCTTGTATTATTGGCTATCATTCTAGCAATATTATTGGTGAAGGAATTAATCATTTTTGGTCAAATGTTAATAGGAAATGGCAGCCATAACGACCAACAGTTTTTTGCCAATATCCTGCTATTCTTTTTATGCCCCATTCTTTGTATAATAGCGCGGAGTACGATAGTACATGGTCTGGTTAAAGGCTGAAAAGATCGAGTTAAAGTGTATAAAGATGTTTGCATCGAGCAGTTCAGGATACTGACGGAAAAGACGATGGTCGCCATAGATGATGGCAGATAGGGCAGAGTTTAATTCACGCTGAAAAATTATGAATCGCTGCTGCGCCGTTTGTTCATCAAATTCTCCTCCACTCACATACACATTTCCACTTAAAATAGGCACTCCCTTCTTCGTTGTCATCCATTCTGCCAATACCTCATCACGCTTGGAAACGTTAATACCTGTTAAATCGTAATGATAGCCAATGCTCAAAAACAAGTCACCGGTTGTATCGGAATGTGTCAACGTGTACTTTCGTCCATGAACCTGCATAGATGCCGAACAAGACAAGAAGTTAACATGCAGCTTAGAAGGATTGAAATCCGGACTCATAATCATACTCCCCATATAAAATTCAACTAACCCTCTATAGAGTATTTTGAAAAAAAGAAGACCGTGAAACTATTTTGGCAGTTCTTTTGTATAGAGTAATAGACTATGATGCACGGGGACGGTTCTTCTGCTTCAAAATAGGAAAGAGAAACAAAGTCACTACACGATGGCACTTTGATAATCCTTTCATCCCTGCGAAGGTGCCACCAATTCCACTTTCATTCTATCCGGGTCTTCAAAATACACCGCATAATGGTCTGTTCCGCCGGCAAAGGGATGCTTGTCCTCATATAAAATCCGTACATTTCTATCTTTCAATTTACTCGTCATTTCCTCAACCTGCTGGCGGGAGCTTGCATGAAAGGCCAGATGATTCAGACCCACACGGCATCGGTGATATGCTACATCTAAATATTTTTCCTCTGCCTGCACAAAAACAATATAAGTTTCACCCAATTTCCAGCTCTGGCCCCGATCCCATTTTTGATGCACTTGATATCCTAACTCCTCCAAAAACCATCCCCAGAAGTCCGCCGATATCTTTAAATTTGAAACATATAACTCGATATGATGAATTAATCCTTGCGACACTTACATTCCCTCCTAATTGGCTTATTTGCATCCATTTCCATCATAATCGAATTCCCTTGATAAAACTGCACTTATTACTAGTAGCCGATTGGGTGAATTATATGGTACTAAATTGAGGCACGAGAACCGTCCCCATGCTTCACCATGCCTCACCCTCAACTCAGGACTATTTTACTATATTATTATGAATATTCTAAAAACATATAGAATTATAGACGTTTTGATTTTATACTAAAAGGTAGTTTATTAGTTAGTTTAATAAACAAATATTAATACCTCTTGGAGGTGGTTTTCTCCCTTAATTGATTGCAGTACGTTTTGTAAGCGTTTTTACACATTAGAAAAAGGAGGGGTTTTTATGAAAAAGAGCAAACAGGTTTCCGCTATTATGTTGTCTGCCATGTTATTGCTTACACCAATCGGCGGCGGCATTTCGGCAACAGCAGCGAGCACGGGCAGCGGTAGCCAACCGGCAGCAACCGCAATAGAAAACGCCAATGCTCACAAAGATTTAGGACAAATAAAAAAAGCCATCAAAGAGATTCCTACAGTAAAAGAAATTCCTTATGGAGAAGGAATGACCTTTCACAGCCAGCCGACTACCATCAGCCATCCATTCAGCTCCATGTACAGTTCAAGCGGTCATGTCGATATCTGGAACGACTACGGCTATGACGAAAAGGAATTTTTCATGTCGGGGAAAGCTAATGTTTACAGCATTGACAAGCAAGATGTTCCTTATATCCAATCGTCCGGAAACGATTATACAACAAGGCTTTTAGTAAGATTTCCAAAGGATCCGGCCAAATTCTCCGGCCGCGTTTATGTTGATATTTTAAACGCGTCAAGCGGCGTCGACTTGGAAGATACCTGGGGCCGAAGCTATGATTGGTATATGAAAGAAGGCCATGCCTACATCGGGATTACTTCCAAAACAGACACCATCAATGCTTTAAAAAATTTCGACAGCAAGCGCTATGCGGACCTGAATTGGAAAGTAAACGGCCAGGATGAAAACGGTCTGATTTGGGACATGCTCTCGCAATTAGGCACAAAGCTGCGCAGTGACAGCGCCGGCGACATTCTCGGCGGACTGAAACCGCAATATGTCTACTTATCAGGACAGAGTCAATCAGGATTTTATTTGAACACGTACATTACCTCATTTGATAAAATGCTTGAGAACTCCAATAATGGAAAACCATTATTTAACGGGTATATGAATATCGTTGGACCTGGAACAACCAATGTGAACTCCGGCGGACCTAAGCCAAGCGTTACTTATTCGGAAACCGCCGTTCCCTATATGGTGATTATGTCCGAATTTGAACATAATTTTGCCAACATGCCGGACTATACCTATGAAAGAAAGCATGACTCATCCACAACTAAAAACAAGTTTAGATTTTACGAGGTAGCCGGCGCCCCGCATACAGACCCGACGCTCGACGTCATTCCATTTAGCGATGAAATTAAGCTTGGAAACGGAAAAGGAAGGCCGCCAAAGGAATATGACCCGGGCCATTATGAAAGTGACTTGAATCTGCAAAGCTTTGTCAATGCGGTCCAAGAGAACATGCATAAGTGGGTAACTCAAGGAATTCCTGCCCCTTCTGCAGACGATAAATGGATTGATTTTTCGAAAAAAACAGAAGCTGGAAAAACCATTTACACAACGAAAGCCGATGAAAATGGCAATGCATTGGGTGGAATTCGCGATCCGCGCATCGAATACCCAATCGCCACTTATTATGCGAGCCGAAACGGCCTTCCTTTTGAAACGAACGGAAGTATGGTTTTCTTCACTGCCGACAAAATTGCAAAACTGTATCCTAATTTTGAAAAAGATTATAAGAAGCCATTTTTAGCACAGGCTAAGAAACTATTGGATCAAGGATATATTTTACAAGAAGGCTATGACAAGCTCGTAAACTATGTAAATGAAAAGAAAGGCTTCGGCGGGCCAGATGCGGATAAGATTAACGCGGTGGCTGACGCCAAGCCAACCAAGATTGTCGAAAAACCGTTTGACCCTGAAAAGGTTGGCTTCCATACAGAGGAACCAGATGTTGCGGCCCATCCGGAGCTGAGCCATCCTTATAACTCGATGCTAGATTCCGTTGGCGCAGTCGATATTTGGAAGGACTATCATTATACTGAAAAAGAATTCTTCCTTTCCGGTCAGGCTAATATTTATGAGCTTAGTAATGTCGAAGGTAACGACGTTCCGACTGTGAAGAGCGGTCCATATGATTACACGAACCGAATTATCGTGCGCATGCCGCAAGATATGAAGAATTTTTCCGGTGCCGTTTATATCGACATCCTGAACGCCTCCAATAATTCCGATATGGAAGATACTTGGAGAAGAAGCTGGGAATACTTCATGCAGAACGGCCATGGTTATATTGGAATAACTTCAAAGGACGTTAACGTGGCAGCCTTGAAAAAATTCGACCCTGCCCGTTATGCGGATATTGATTGGACAGCCGACAAGGCGGGGCAATATGAAAACGGCCTGTTCTGGGATATGCTGTCGCAGCTTGGGGTGGCCTTGAACGATGACGAGCAAAGCCGGCAAATCCTTGGCACGAAGCCTGATTTTGTGTTCCTTGGCGGGCAAAGCCAGTCCGGCATGTATGAGAATACGTATACCAACGTGTTCCAGCCATACTTATACAATGCTGAAAAGGATCAATACCTGTTTGACGGCTAATATAATTTGGTTGGGGCGATTCCAGCCTCCATCCAGCCTTCGGGAGCGATCATGCCGTCGTTAACTGACAAGAATACACCAAAATCCATTTTTAAGGCAATGGGTGTTCCCACGGTGGTGGTGATGTCCCAGGCAGAATCGGGATTCAAAGAGGGTGCAGGCCTATTCCCTTCTTACAAAAATAAAAAAGATCAAAACAGTAAGTATGATATTTTTAGACAATACGAAGTAGCCAATGCACCTCACTCCGATGCGATCTCGCCGATCATTCAGAATAATGATGCGCTGGTAAAAGCCGGGGTGGCACCAAGAAAATATCCTGTAACGGATCTTCCAAATACGGTGAAGAGCAATTTGCACATCGATATGTTTGCAAGCGGCGCGCTCGATAACCTTTATGATTTTGCTGTAGCCAAAAAAGCGAACCCTGATGCGGATCCGAAGAAATACTTCCCGACTCTGAGGATAAATGGCTGAAGGTCGACCCAGCCACAGGGAAATTTGCCAGGGATGCTCACGGCAACGTCATCGGCGGACTCCGCCATCCATTGTCCGACAACCCGCTCGCAACCTACATGGTAAGAAGCGACTTCATGACCCTATTCAGTGCGGACAAGCTCGCATCCCTATACGGCTCAAAAGAAAACTGGGTTGAAAGAATGAACGCTTCTGTTGACCACCTACTGGCACAGAACCTCATCCCGCAAACAGTCGCCGACTCGTATAAAAAAGCGATGCATGGGGACGGTTCTTTTGCTTCAAAATGGTGATGTGATGCATGAGGGTGGTTCTTCTGCCTCAAAATGGTTTATTTTGCTGACGCAGAAAAGAGGCTATGGAAGAACGAAATAGCTCCACGCATAAAGGCCCGACTAGCTCCTATCCGCTAGTCGGGCCCTTTTCATGTGTAAGGCTTTTTATTACGACCTTGAAATGATGCACAGGAACCGACCCCACGCATCACTCCCACACTCATGAAATGATGCATGAGAACCGTCCCCGTGCCTCACCCAATCTGCTGCTCCATTTCTTTTAGGATGTTTTCTAGGGTTACGACGATGCCTTTGTCGTCTTTGTAGCAGATGTGATTTGGGCGGAAGTGGACGGGGGAGTCCAGTCCGGCCGCTGCGGCGATACGAAATAGTCCTTGTCGCAGTGTGACAAGGTAATTTACCACACGGTATTTCTTCTCATCTACTACGAGTGCATATTGCAAGTCAGGGTCTGTTGTCGCGACCCCCACTGGACAAGCGTTGGAATGACACTTTAGTGTTTGAATACAGCCGACGGTAATCATAAATCCGCGCGCAATGTTGACTAAGTCCGCCCCCATCGCCAAGGCAATGGCAATCCGGTCGGGCGTGAACAGTTTGCCCGAAGCAATAATTTTCACGCGGTCGCGCACCCCATATTTTTTCAAGGTTAAGTCCAATATTGGAAGGGCCGATTTAATCGGCAGTCCGACGCTATCAATTAGTTCCTGATAGGATGCGCCCGTTCCCCCTTCGCCGCCATCGACGGTAATGAAATCCGGACCTTTTCCGGATTCCTTCATATATCGGGCAAGTTCTTCCGCACTATCGGTGCTGCCTATGACAATCTTCATACCAACCGGCTTCCCGGTATGCTCGCGAATTTTTTCAATAAAGTCACACATCGACGCGATATCGCCAAATTGTTTAAAGCGATTCGGGCTGTCTACCGATTTATAGGGCTCCACCTTGCGAATGGCGGCGATTTCCTCATTGACCTTTTCCGCGTCAATATGCCCGCCGCGGGTCTTTGCCCCTTGCGCCAGCTTGATTTCAAAGGCTTTCACCTGCGGAATCTCACTTTTCCGCTTTAATTCATCCCAATCCATTTCCCCATTTTCGTCACGAACCCCAAACATGGCCGGGCCAATCTGCATAATGATGTCGGCGCCGCCTTCCAAATGATACGGAGACAAACCGCCTTCGCCGGTATTCATCCAAGTCCCCTTCGCCAGGGCCAAACCTTTGGATAATGCTGTAATGGCGTTTTTCCCCAACGCACCGTAGCTCATCGCCGACATGCCGATTAAACTTTTAACAACGAAAGGATGCCTGGTTTTTGGGCCAATCACGACCGCATCATCATCGTGAAGCAAGTTGGCCTGCGCATCGTCATCCTCCCATTTTTCCTCCCTGTCCGTAAAAAGCGGGTCATTCAGTAAAATATATTTTTTCGTATTAACCAGCGTTTTCTGATCCATTTTGATTTCTTCGTTTAGTTTTGGGAACATTGAATTCCGAACGAAAAATCCCTCTTCATCAAAATCGCGTTTCGACCCGAAACCGACGACATCCCGCTTATATTTCGCACTCCTGACAATATGCTCATAATCATCCCGCGAAAATGGCCTCCCTTCCGTATCGCTGTTAAACCAATACTGCCGCATTTCGGGACCAATTTTTTCAAAAAAATAACGAATCCGGCCCAACGCGGGGTAATTCCGCAAAATCGAATGTTGCTTCTGTTTCCGGTCGAAAATTAACAAATATCCAACAAAAACAACCACACCCAGCAGTACAAGTGCAATAAAGGCAAACTCAATAATGACTAATATATTGGCAAATTCCATCATTCTATGGCTCCTATCAAATCTAGAATTTAATATAGACTTAATATTAGCCAGTATTGGGAAACTTATGTAATTTAGGATGCATGGGGACGGTTCTTATGTTTCAAAAAATAGTGTACTCAGCTTTGAATCAAAGCTTTTAAAAGAAAAATAGTAGAAAAGCGAGCTGAAATGAAATGAGGCACAAGAACCGTCCCCGTGCCTCACTCAACCGCCTCATTCACATACATGAGATGCCTAACAAACGCCTGATTGAGCTTTCTGAAATGCTCTATCCTCAGGTTGCCAAAGTATTTCCTTTCCCATTCCTTTACGGTTTCCTCGACGATTGCTCGGCCCTTGAGTTCTATATATTCGGAAATGCTTTTATTCTCAAGTTCTGATAGTTTTAAAACGTACAACTGCTGTAAAAAGAAATGATGGTATCGTGTTACCGCCTCGTTAATGTCTTGCTTTCGTTTCTCCACAGCCTTATCCTTAGTTAAGACGCCCACCAAAACAGTGGCAAGAGCAGCAAAAAGAGCAATAGGTGGAAAAACATTAAAAAGGGCATAGGTTAAAGTATGCCAGCCCATCGCAAGACCAACCGTGCCAAATACGGCTGAGCCGATCCCCATTGCCAATACTTTTTCCGCATCCCCGTACTGGAAATTGATTTTTAAATTAGCCTTGGTTGTTTGGGTAAGAGAAAACGCAGATATCCGTTTCATGTCCGGGACGTTGTCTGCAATCCGCTGCATCCAAGCATTCTTATATCTTTTAACAGCCGATTCAAAAATAGCACTTACCTGATTGGTTACCTTCTGATTACTTAAATGCTTCTCAAGCACATTTTCAACAATCGATTTTGTATCGACTAAACGCTGGTCGGAAATGACTTCCTTACCTTGAAATTCCTTGGAAACCGAATTGATTTTATTTATCGCAAAATTATAAAGCTGGCCGCTTTTCTTTGTCGTGTCCCGGAGGCCGCTATACCAGGAACCATCCTGATCAATCTCTGCATACATTTCCCGCTTCTTTTCCTGAAAAAAACGGGTCATTTCCTGCTCGACTTCATTCATGAATTGGTTATAAATTTGCGGCATAAATTCAAGCAGGTTATTCTTCTTCATTGTTATTTCATCGGTTATATTTAAATACTGGCTGCTTTGAGCCTGAATATATATTTGCTCCTTGATTAATCCAATATGCAGCTGATCCGTTGTGTTGGCCTTTATAATGAGCTCATGACTTTCCTTCACAGCCGCTTTCAAGGCTTGTTCCATGTTCTCTCCCATTGCTGGGTCAACATTTTTTATTTCCGTTAAAACTGGGCGAAACGCCTCTAATTCTAAGATTTCCTTTTTATATAAAAAATCCAAAATAACCACCTACCCTATTGATAAAGATACCTTTCGAAGAATGGAAGCTGTAGGTTTAATGATTTCTTTGACCCTGGTAAACGTCTTTTCGGGATTTTCTAGAGCATAGTTGATGCTGATGGCCGCAGCAACGGATGCCAAACAGCCAATCCAAACAGGACCGCCAACTAGACTGCCCGCAAGCAGCGCCCCTCCTGACACAATCGCTCCCTTTCCCCCTTTAACCAACGTTTCCTTTTTACTGTCGCTTTTTATAAGCGAATAGACCAGGCCTCCAGCAGCAACAGGAAAAAGAATTGGATTTCCACTAGCAATTGACGAAAGAATATAGGCTCCCGAGAGTTTAGAAACTGCGGTTGGATCCTGTCTTTTTCCGACCAACAACGCCGATAAAAGGCCAATACTGCCGCCCAACAATTCCGGAGCATTAACTGTTAGGGCATCGGCAAGAAAGGGTTTGGAAATACCAACAGACTGGGCAATCCCAGCAAGATGGTCCCATTGGTCAGACGTTAAGGAGAAAAAGGGATTAATTCCGGAGACAGAAGCAATGTCCCTCAGTAAATGCTCCCCTGCCTGTAAAAATTCCGTAAGAAATGAATCATCCGCCTTTACATCCTTTACAGCACGAAAGGCTCCCCAAACAGAATGCTGTCCATCCAGCAGGTGGTGGTAGGCAGAACCCCCTATATGGGTAGAATTATAGACAGAGTCAATCGCTCTATCATATTCATCAAAATTATGGTTAAATTGTTGAGCCATCCATTGGGCAAGCGAATGACTGCCTGTAACCAGACCTGCATCTATCGCCATGGGAGTTCTTCCATCTCCCGATAAACCCATTTGGATATTTTGTAATCTCTTCTCGTGTTCCATCATAGCCCTCTTTTTCACTAGACTTTATATAGGAATATTATACCACCTGATTTCCAATAACCAAGAAATCGGAAATGATTGGTTATCCCGAACTCAGTCTGCCAAAAATATTTATCATTAATTAATTACGGTTATTCTAGACAAGTTGTTTAAAAGAACTCAAAGATCGCTGAATAAGAGACAAATAGAGAGATTCCCTCATGCCTCTTTTATGTATAATAAAAATTAGATAATAAATTTTATGGAGTGTCAGGAATGAAGGCTGTTTTTTTTGATTTAGATGATACCTTATATGACCAATTGTGGCCGTTTCGGATGGCGTTTGATGGTGTTTTTCCGGGTGTTGATACTATTTCAGTAGTAGATTTATTTACGAAAAGTAGAGAGTATAGTGATAGAGTCTTTGCCATGACAGAGTCGGGGGAAATGCCCTTAAATCAAATGCATCGATATAGAATGGTACATGCCTTTCAAGATTTGGGCAGGAACATTTCGGATGTCGAGGCCGATGAATTTCAAAGGGTGTACAAGGAACACCAATATAAGATTTCTCTTATTCCAAAAATGAAAAGAATTCTACAGTATTTATATGAGAAAAATATACCCATGTATATTACGACAAATGGTCCCTCAGCCCATCAGCGTGCAAAAATCAAAGCCTTGGATATTGGGAACTGGATACCGGAAGCAAACATCTTTATCTCAAGCGAGATTCACCATGCTAAGCCTGACAAGGAATATTTCGATTATGTTACTGCCAAAACCAACTTTACAAATGCTCATTCTTATATGATTGGAGACTCATTTGAGAATGATATTTTAGGAGCAACCCGAGCTGGCTGGAATGCTATTTGGATTAATACAAAAAACAAAGAAAAGCCCCATCCTCATATCCAGCCCGAATACGAGGTAATTTCCTATAAACAACTTGAGGAACTCATCAAGCAATTATTTTAATAAGACAAAAATAGGGTTTGGCTTTTTAGCAGCCAAACCCCTTTTTTTGATGCACAAGAACCGTCCCCATGCCTCACTCAATCAATAGATCCCATGGTTTGAAATACTTCGTTTGTTTGTGGAGATACGTAAATGTTTCGGGATGGGAAAGCGACTTCTACTCCCTCTTGCTCCAATATCCCCATGATTTCTAAGTTGATTTCATGTTTAATCCTAACGTGTTCTGCCCAAACCGTTGTATTTGTAAAAAAATAGACAAGAACATCAAGACTGCTCTCATTATAATGATCAAACGCCACCATAATCGTATCCGGATGGATTTCTTCATGAGTCCCCAACAATTGTCGGATGCGACTTACAACTCTTTGAATATCCTCTTTGGTAGTTTTATAGTTAAGTCTTAAGTGAAAATCGATCTTTCTTTTTCCCATTCGGCTCCAGTTCGTAATCGCTTCGTTTGCCAGCGTTGCATTCGGAACAGTAACCAGAGCTTGGCTAAAGGTTCGAACCTTCGTGCTTCTGAAATTGATATCTTCTACAATCCCCTCAACACTCGGCGTCTTGATCCAATCTCCAATAGAAAATGGCTTTTCGGTTACAATCACGACCCCGCCAATGAGATTCCCTACAGCTTCCTTTGCCGCTAAAGCAAAGGCAAGTCCCCCTAATCCAAGGCCCGCAACCAATCCATTCACATCATAATTAAATTCCTGCCCGATAATACTGATACTGATGGCAATAATAATGACGCGAATGGTCCTTGAAATAAACGGAAGCAAAATTAAATCAATCTTATTGCTCATTTTTTCGTTAACACTGATTAAGATCCCTGAGGAAGGAGAGGACAAATTAAACAAGCCCCATGTTATTAAAACAATGATCATCGAACGCAAAAATTTGATAAACAACGCATTTTGCTGCTCCATAAAAGGAAAATAATCCATCGCTAGGTACAAACCTACAATAATAAACGCCCAACCTAAAGGTCGTTCAAAACTTAAGCAGATTTGTGTTAAAAATTCAGTCGGTGTTTTGCGGGCCAATTTTACAATCAACTGAAACACATATTTAGTAAACAGGTTTCTAAAAAGAATAAATACAGCCAAAATCCCAATCGAGATCCCTAAATTTTTTAACATCTCATAGTCTATGTCCGCCATTGAAAAAGCCATTACAAATGAATCCAAAGACATTTCTAAAATACCTTCCCTCTTTTTATGAGACTTCTATATAAATTCAAACCATCACAACGCAATATAATAAACTTTTTCACAAAATAATTGAATACAACAAAAGTCTCAGATTGAAACATGGGGACGGTTCTCGTGCCTCACCACCCCAAAAAATGATGCATAAGAGCAGTCCCCATGCCTCACTACCTCCAAAAAAAATGATGCATGAGAACCGTCCCCATGCATCATCCAAATTTAAAAAACCACCGATGGAAACGTTGAGCTACGTATAGGGTGGCGTAGACTGAAATCCAGGAAACGTACCATTCCCAATGGATGTATTCAATAAGGTCGGTGAATTTTTCAAACAGGATTTCTGAAATGATTAAGACAGTTGTGATAATAGATGTGTAAAATATACGTTTCCAATTACTTTTATGGACCGGATAGTGCAAGACATAAAAAACACTAATGAGAGGATATACCCAAAACTCAAAGGTGAAACTTGTTCTGTTAACCGAAGCAAACTCCCGGACTGGGTATTCGATCCAATTTAATTCTGCCACGATAAGGCCTAAAGACCAAGTTATTAACTGCTGAAAAACAAAAATGACACTTGCTTCATTTAAACGTTTTTTAGGGATTAAGACCAATGAGAAGATGGTGATGGACCAGATTGCATAGAGGAATGTCACTTCCATTCTTCCGATCCTCCCACTCCATGATAAGCCTGTAGTTTTGTGGTTCCCATAAGCCATAAGACATATCTTCTGCAGACCCAAAACTCAAATACAAAATTAAAAAAGAATCTAATTAGTTGCTGAGCATCGACTCGCATAATTCTGGTAAACGTCGCTAGTAAATACATATATAAAATAATGACCCCAGTGAACACAACGTAATGGAGAACCACTTTTAGTTTCCCGCCTTGGTCAGGAAACCATCGATGAAAGACAACCGCCACGGTCGGAAAGAAGATAAACTCCGAGGTAAAACTAATTTTGGTTGCTTTTTCAAATAGGCGAACTTCTGTTGATAAGGCTCCAAAGGCTGTAAGAACAATGCCAAAAATCCAAGTTAATGACTGAAAAAAGAAAAACACTGCCATAAATTCTCGCACTCTTGATTTTGGAATGACAATGAGCAAAGTGATAATAGAAACAATCCAAATCATAGCGAGAATGAAATAATCAAAGTTCATATACTGCCTCCTTATGGAGTTAGTATTAGGAGTTTATTGGATACAAATACTTTTGGGTTTGTAAAAATTGTAAAAGACATGGGAAAAGTCAAGGGGACGGCTCTTCTGGCTTTTTGCCAGCGGAACCGTCCCCTTACTTCGCAGACAAAATTGATGCACAAGAACCGTCCCCATGCCTCACCCATGCTTAAGCGCCTTCATGCTGTACATGTTCTTATCAGCTAATTTCAATAGGTCATCAAATGTTTTTCCTTCGCTGGGATATAGGGCTGCACCGATGGATACGCGGATTTCAACCTCAACAGGTGATACGTCTTTCAGATTTTTATGGATTTTGTCCATCATTTCAGCCAAATTTTCCTTTTTCTTGGTTCCTGGGGTAATGATTAAAAATTCATCTCCACCCCACCGTGCGAGGATATCCTTTTCCTTTACACTTTTCTTTAATTGAGCAGCGATCGTCATTAAATATTGATCACCGGCTTTATGGCCATAAACATCATTTATCACTTTAAAATCATTCACATCCAGCAGCAAAAGAGCAAAGTTTTGGCCCTTCTGTGTAGAAATATACTTTTCAACAAATCTTCTATTGTAAAGTGTCGTAAGGATATCCTTTTCTGAATAATAGATGGCAATATCATATTGTTTCCCGAACCACCAAGCAAACGCAAGCATAATAGGCAATCCGATTATTTCAAACCAGCTTGTATATCCATCCCTATAAAAATAATAGCTCATATATAAGGAATTAATGATTAAAACCATCAAGAACGTTACAACCCTGCCTTTTATTCCCATAAGACCATCATCCTTCTTATCATTTAAAAAATTCTTTACCCCTTCGGAAAGTTTCATATGGACTATTCTCACGGTTTTTAAAGTGTGCCGGTGAAACGGCCCTTTTGTTTTTTGGCCAATATGCTGCCGATAGGAAAATGGTCGTTTCTCTTCATTATGATGTCTTCTTTTTTCCTTTGGAATAGGCTTAGAAAAGCATCCGCAATTTCAGGGTCGAATTGCTTCTCTTTATTTTTTTCAATCTCTAGCAGCGCCAATTCCAACGGCACCTCTGGACTGTAGGCACGTTTTGAAATGATGGCATCAAAGGTGTCCGCAACCGCGACGACTCGAGCGGCTAATGGGATCTCTTCCCCTTTTAATCCGCTTGGATAGCCCTTTCCGTCGAATCTTTCATGATGGTATAAAACGATGTCTAAAATCCCCTTATCTTGAAACTCTTTCACGTGTTGAATCATTTCGCAGCCAATTATAGGGTGTTTTTTTATAAAAGAAAATTCCTTCTCCGTTAATTTTCCTGGCTTTAAAAGGATGGATTCAGGGACCCCGATTTTTCCAATATCGTGCAGCAATCCTCCTATTCTGACGGTTTCAATCATCTCATTTGGTAATTTCAATTGCTTAGCGATTTTTACGGCATAGTCCGATACATTGTGGGAATGTCCGGATGTATAGGTATCCCTTGAATCTAATGCATTGGATAAAGCAGAGATTAATTCTAAATGATCATCCTTTATCTTCTGGCTTTTTTTCATGAATCCAACCGAAATATACAGAATGATAAGATAAGTAACTTCTAGGATCATGAACCTTAGTAACGTGTTAGACTGCAGGTCAAGCTGGAACCTGCTATAAACCACCAACGTGGTTACGGTAACCAAGAATGAAGTGGACCGCCGATAATAGCCGATGCCTAAAAAAACGACAGCGAGGATAAAACCAAGATATAAATTTTGCTCCCCCATTTTAAGGAAATGAAAAAAAATATTAATCCCCATAAGAATTATAAAACCATAACGAAAAACAACTGGATTATTTAATACATCATTCATTCTAAGCTTCAAACGATTCTCCCCCAAACACAAATCAATGGGCATATTTATCTAATGACAATTTTACTATATCTATCATAAAAAATAATTTTTCCCAGCCAGAATTCAAAATTTCGACAAAAAGCTGATGCATGGGGACGGTTCTCTTGCCTCACTTTATCCAAAATCATCTATGAATGATGCACGAGAACCGTCCCCATGCCCCATACCTAAAATTAACCCCCATAAAATGACAAAAAAACTAAACCCCGCCATGTAAGCGCTTGATGTATACTAGAAGGAGTGTATTTTAAAGTTTAGGAGAGTTTGCTATGTGGTTTGTTTTTGCTGTTTTGGCAGCTACTTGTTTTGGATTGAGGGGAATTCTTTATCATTGGACCTCGCAGCGGCCGATTGATCGTAATCTTATGCTGTTAGGCGTTTATATTTCTGGAACCGTTATCACCCTGGCCAGCAATGTAGTGTTCCAGCAGCCGTGGACTATTGAAGCATTGTTAGGTTTCCTTTTGGGGCTATTTTCGTTTATCGCAAATGCCTCGATGTATAAGGGTTATGCCGTCGGCAAGGCCTCGATTATCGCATTATTTACAGGACTGCCGCCGCTGGTAGTCGTGATTCTTGCTTACATCCTTTGGCGCGAAGCACTTTCAACGTGGCAGTTCATCGCATTCTTCATCGTGTTGGTTGGTCTGCTTTTAATCAAATATTCACAGGATTTAAAGCTCAATCAATTAAAAGGGATTCAATGGGGAATCTTGACGATGCTGTTTTTCGGGTTTACCGACACGACCGTAAAACTAGCTACCTTGTCTGGTGCTTCAACGTTTCCTGCTTTAACGGTCATGTTTGCAACTGGTGCCGTCTTGTTCGGACTATCATGGGCATTGGGCAACGCCAAAGCAAACAAAGCCCGGCATGAAGCGGCAGCCGCTGTTGAAACAGGGTTAACGGAGCGTGCCGGCAGCTGGACCGTGAAAAAAACACTCGGTGTTGGAATGGGAGTGGGAATCACCAATGCAGCAGGTATGATTTTAATCTTCCCAGCCTTCCGCGATGGGATTACCGGAATTGTCTCCGCCATCGTCGCCATGAACGTGGTCTTTGTCATTCTTTACGCCCGCTTCTACCTCAAAGAAGCCTGGAACAGACGCGAAGTCACTGGCCTCATCCTGGCCTTTATCGGCATCCTGATATTGCGGGTCGCCTCGTAGGATGATGCATAGGGACGGTTCTCATGCCTCATTTTGTTGGTTCACAGGGACACGTTTGGTGCACAAGAACCGTCACCATGCATCAAAAAAGCGGCCAATTTCATTTAAACTGAAATTGGCCGCTTTATTTATTTTTGCTCATTTATTTGTCTCCATGTTTTATTGATTGATCATGTTTTCTTCTGTTTGTTCCGGAAAATAGTCGGAAATACGGGTAAACAGGTAAGTGAGATAAGATTGAAGTTCAAATCGGTCTTCTTTTAAAAAGTCGTCAAACGAAGTTTTACTTTTTTCCACGTCTCTTCCCCTTTCTTCGTCGTGATTTGGAATTCTAGACATACACCATATCTAAATAAAAATAATTTTACCTTAAGATTTTAATCCTCGGTTAAATGCCTAGCCTTACAGTATCAGCCCCGCCCTACGCACAATACCATGATGGCCACACGCGCCATCCACCTGTTCTCATTATAATTGAAAACGGTTTCATATTCAAAGATTATTATATTACAAGTTTTGACAAAGTGCTACAAACGAAGTGGCAACCACCCAACCAGCTGGAAATTGGCGGTTTTTTATAAATCAACCTGTATAATAATTAGTGATGCATGGGGACGGTTCTTCTGCATCATTCCCCATCCAAATTCAAAATAAAAATGATGCATGAGAACCGTCCCTACGCTTCATATTCTTTTATTTGTTCTTTCAAGGACAATATGTAGTTCATCATTGCGACTCTGACGATGGAAGGATAGTAACGGTTATAAAGCTCTTGTTCACATTCTTCTAAATCCATCTTTTTTACTTCGATAATCTTGTTTAATTCTTCTACTGTCATTAATAGCCACCCCTACCTTTTAAAATATCTCTATTTCTGCCAATCTAATAAACTTCCCCAAGATGTATCTATATTTTAAGGATAGACACTTTTTTCATAGATTATACCCACGTGTCGCTTCTTACAAAATACTTATAATAAAATTAATATTCCTCTCCGGGTAACGCAGACGTATAATTAAAGATAAAGGCTTGTACTGCCGAGTCTGGGAAAGCTGAATCCGAAGGCCAGGGACGAAAATGATTGGCGAAAAACAAGCGAACCACCTTGCTAGTTTCCTTTAGCAAAAGAGGTTCGCTTTTTCGAGAAATCCATATAAAAGTATTCATCTAAAAATGAAGCATAAGAACCGTCCCCATGCCTCATTCTCCCTAATCTACCACTCCTTTTTCTAATATATCTACATGTGCTTTTAGATTTACTTTTATATGCGGGTATTGATTTAACCATTTTTGGTCTTGAAAGTTTCTTACCCTGCTTCTTACTTGTGTCCCTAGTCCTAATGGATCAATGTGCAATTTTTGAAACGAGCGAATCATTTCAGTTCCCTGTGTTTCTAATTGTTTCTCCATTAATTTCTTAATATGCTCGACTGCTTTTTTGTTGGTCTTTTTCCCCATCGTTTCTCTAATAATTCCATTCACCTTTAGTTGGATCGTGATTTCCGGCTTATTTTTTTTGTTCTCTACATGGAAATTATGTTTTGTATGAATATTTTCGATGGCAATAAAATGATGGTTTCTTAATCTAAGCTTATAAGTCCCCTGCTTGACCTTCTGTAAAAGCGCCTTAAAAATAAATTGATGGTCTTGACGGAGGCTTTTCACATATCGGTCCCCCTTAAATAAAGCAATCCCCTTTATATGAATATCTTTACCTTTTTGTCCGATTAAAGGTAAAAACGGATCGCTTAACTTGGAGTAGTAGGTGTTTAAAAACTGATGAAGATTATAAGTGGGCACCAAACCTACATCCATATTTTGTTCGATTAACATGGATAAATAAATACCCGTATCACGGTCACCATACCGTTTACTTAAAATCCTTTCTGCCTCTTCATCTGTAACCGCCAAAAATAATCTTTCACTGATAGAAGGATCCCTTTGTAAGGTATCAATGAGATCGCCAATTCCTTGTTTGGCAAGTTCTTTACTATATAGTGCCACTTCCAATTTGCCGTTCACCATTTGCCTAGAGGAAGCCATATTAATTTTCTTGAGGGTTTCCTTACTCAGTTCATCACTGGCAGTAAATGTTTCATTTCCAACGCTCTTATCAGGTTTATATATCGGGAGAACAGATGTTGCTTTAATGATATATTTGTTTACATAGTCGTATCCGACAGCTGATTCCATGTTAATATCATCTAAAATCAGTTTTGGAACACGGCCAAATCCAAAAGCACAAAAAAGAATGAGGATAACCGCCGCTGCCTTTGCCTTTTTCATCATATCTTTTTCCTCATCTTAAACCGAATGTGATAACAAACAAAAAGAACAGGCAGATAGCAAAACAATATATAAAATCCAATTTCTGACGCCCATTGATTGTATTGCTGAATCGTTTCTCTTTCTGTTAAAAAGCAGCTTATCGTAAAACAAATGAATAAAAGAACAACGAGAGCTTTCTTCTGTTTAACCTTAAACAACTTCTTAATTCCGCGGCTTGCTGACCAAAACATCAGACAAATAATTGGCATCATCACGACTGCCCACGTGGTAACGCCAATTATTTCGAAGCGCTCCACAAAGGGTAACTTTATAATCTTCCACATCATTAACGTTGGCCATATGACGATTTTTAGATACTCCTGATCAAAGAAGGCCAATGTTACAATCATGATGAGCAAATATAGGAGTGTAGTAAAAAGATTTCCATAATGCGCATATTTTTGCGAACTTGCCGGATTTTTAATAAACGGATAATAAAATAATAAATATTCAAACCCGGAAAAAGATAAGGATGCTCCCTTAATCGATTTCGCCATATCATAAATGGAATGATCGAAGATGGGCAGCAGATTTCGAAAATTTGAAAATTCAATTGGTACAAAGAAGGTTAGAATCAAATAGGCAGGAAACACAACAGCTAAAAAACAAATACCAGTAACGGCGCGGAATCCGCTTGTAACAACATAATAGACAATAAGCAACAAGACTAAAGCGAACGGCCATGTTTTTAGTAAAGGAAACATCCACACTTGAACGATTTCAATATACGACCGAAGCACTGTGATTGCCATGGTGAGAACATAAAGAATAAAAAGAAGGCTAAATAAATTGCCGATCCATTTCCCGAATGTACGTTGGTGAATTGTAAATAAATCGCCCTTATCATTATTTAGCATTGTGTATATCATCCAAATCAAAATATGAATAATGAATCCAGTAATAATAATCGAAATCCAGGCATCATGACCTACAAATTCTGCGAGCTCCCGTTGAAAGCTTAAAACCCCTACCCCATATTGCGTCCCATGGACAAGGAAGGAAACAAGAAAGGGAGAGACAAGAAACTCAGGTTTAATTTCCGTTTTCATAACAGCCCTCCTTCGCTTAGGCTCCTACTCATCTATATCCTTCACCTCACTTGCTTTGTTCTTTAAAAATCGCTTCTGATCCTGAGGCTGTAAAAAATGCGGTCTGTTTGATTGTAAAGAAAATGGCAATCGTATGATGGCATCTTTTAAATCCTTCATTCTAGGAGGATAGATTGGTTCTAAATAAGGTCTGCCTAACGATGTTAAACGCAATAAATGGTTCATTAAAAAGAGAAAAGCAATCGCAATCCCCAATAGCCCCCACAATTCCGCCATCAACAGAAAAGGAAATCGCAGCAATCGAATCGTATTACCCATTCTGTAAACCGGGGTCGTAAACGAGGCCAAAGCCGCAAGGGCGACAATAATCAGCAGTACATTACTCGTTAACCCGGCATCCACGGCTGCTGTTCCGATCACGATACCACCTACGATACCGATGGTTTGTCCAACCTTTGTAGGAAGTCTAGCTCCGGCTTCCCGAAGCAGTTCAATCGTTAACTCCAGGATGACGGCTTCCAAAAAGGGAGGTAATGGAATGGTTCTTCTTGATGAAACTAAGGTAACCATTAAATCTTTCGGTATTAATTGATAATGATAGGTTAAGACGGCCACATAAATCGGGGTAACCAAGATAGAAAACGATACAGCCAATACCCGGATTAGTCTGAATGCCGAAGCCATTTGCCAATTGATATAATAATCTTCAAATGCATTAAATAGCTCCATGATGGAAATCGGTCCAATTAAGGCATGGGAGGAGCCATCCACGATAATCACGACGCTTCCCTCCGCAAGAACACCAGCCACCCGGTCTGGCCGCTCAGTGTCAATTAATTGCGGAAACAGGGAGTTTCCATTATCTTCGATCAACTGAGAAATAAAAGAACTATCCAGTATTTGATAGAATTCCAAGTTTTCCAGACGCTGACAAACAGTATTAATGTTTTCCTCATTCGCGATCCCTTCAATATAGAGCACAGCCACTTTTGTTTTAGAAAGTGATCCAATTGTATACTCTCTAATCTGTAATTCTGAAATCGGCAATCGGGTGCGAACTAGATTTAAATTCGTTGTAATGGATTCCACAAATGCCTCTTTTGGTCCAACAACACTATACTCCTCTTCAGGAATAGTAACCTCACGGGATTTCTTCATTTCCGCCCGGACAAGGGCACAGGCCGCATCCTTTTCATGGAGTTGAATCAGAACTGACCCTCTTAATAGGGCATCTTCAATGATTTGCCGTTCACTTGTAATCAATACATCTTCAAAAGGAAGGATCTTCTTTACGTCTTTAATTGAAGTAGGGGCTGTCCGGTTTAAATAAGGAAGAATATCCCGATGCAGAATCTCCACGTCAATTAATGAACCAAAATAAGAAATCCAGTAAGGCTGGGGTGTCTGGGGGTTATGAAAATGAACAAAATCACCCGACTTTTTATATTGCAAAATCAGGTCAAAAAGTGTGTGTTCTTCACGTTTGGGAGGATTTTTACGAAACCACATTTTCACGGAGCACGGCCCCCTGCTGCTTATAGTAAAGTCGTCTTTCTACAAATAATGATTTCCAAGTTAAATATTATTAGTTATGTTAAATATAACCAAATCCATTTGATTGACGCCTGTCAAAGTTTGATTTTTCGATAAAGCTCGAGCTATTCCTGAATTGTTCGGCTCTCTTACAAGAATTCAACATCAATGACATAGTTGATTTGCATTAGATATTTATTTACTTTTATTGTAGATTCTATTTTGCATATGGCAGGTAAACCAAGGAAGTCCATATGAGCAATGGAAAGATATTGATTGTTGAGAATGAAAGGAAAATTGCACGCCTGATTCACTTAGAGCTCGAGCATGAAGGATATGAAACGGTGACTGCCTACACGGGGTTAGAAGATTATTCATTATTTCAACAAGAAAATTGGGACCTGCTGTTATTAGATGGGATACTGCCAGAATTAAGCGGCCTTGAATTGTTAAGGAGAATCCGCTCTGCCTATAACCAGACCCCTGTGATTGAAAATGCCAAGAAAAGATGCATGGGGACGGTTCTCATGCATCTTTCTTTTCAAAATAAAACAATAATGATACACAAAAGAACCGCACCCACGTCACATCCAATATTGATTCGTGTCATACATTCCTTTGATATGTTGGCCGTTTGAGGTGAGTTTTTTTCTGATTTCCATGTTTCTTTGATGGTCCCATCGCCAAGGTCTTCGTAGTTCGGCGATGATATAGAGATTGTGAGTTAGTGAGTTTTGGACAAAGTAGATGAGGTCCTGGGGGGTATAGTTGTCATGGAGATTTTCGATTAGCAGAATTTCCTCTTCAATTATATCGATGCCGCTTAAAATCCATCGCCGGGCCTGGTCCCTATGCATTTCAAGTGAATCCGAATTGGCTGAATTGATAAAATATAAAACATCGCTCAAGTGGGAAAGTTGTTTTTTATGGATGGCAATCAAAAACACATAGAGATTCTTATATCTTTTGTTATCTAAACTTGAAAAAGTAAACCCGGCCGTTTGGTGGCTTTCCGTTACCAGTTTTTTAAAATTCTCTACATCTTGATCAGTCAAAAAAATTTTTTCAGAATAAGGGATACCCAAAAGTTGAACAAGACGGTTGAGATACCATTCTGCATAAAAACTAAAGCCACTATAAATCTCAAATTGCTTCCGCAGCCCCTCTCTCCGTCTTTTTTCCTCATTCACATTCGTCGTCACGAAGACGATAAAAATCGAGGTAAAGAAAAACGTCCGCAAATCCCATAGGGCATCGTACCAGGTTTTGTATTTTTCCATCATAAGACCAATTGGAATGATGACAAGGCTAAAGATCACGGCACATACGGAGACAATAATCAGGTTCCTTGACCTAAACAGCACCCTCTTGATCCCCCGCAAAATCCGGCGGGTCCCCAACCAAAACAGCTGCCTCAAAATAAAAAGACCATCCCGCAAATTAATCTGATAGGTCGACTTTTTATAGCGCACCCAAATATTCCACTTCCGTTTCAAATGGACAAACCCCTTCTATACGGATTTCTGTACCACTTATATGTATATTAGGGAAATGGCGGGAATATGACTGATGCATATGGACGGTTCTTATGCATAATCTTTCTAAAGTCAAATAAAAAGTGAGGCATGAGAACCGTCCCCACGCCTCACTTTGCCCACCGCTTAGAAAGTCTTCCTAGTATGGTGATTCCAATTATGAATGGGGCTGTCCAAGAATGAATGATGCTAACTAGGTTTAAGCCCCAGATTCCCCATTGGTATAGTGTGTAAAGTGAATGAACGACATACCATGCTAGCAATACTGTTGAAGCCGCTAGGCACAGTGCAGGTAGTCTGTATAGAAGGAGCTTCTGTTTTTCTACAAAGTTTCCTTTTGTCATTTTCCTTTTCTTAATCCAATCCATCCCATTCTCTATTACCCATACAATCGACCAGCTTAATAGCGGCGCTTTAATGATGTATCCGTACGCCACCTGTGTAGCTGGGGCCGTTAATATATTACTGCCAATCGCTAAATTTAATAATACAGCTAAACCGAGCGCCACAAAGAACAGAATGCCCATTCCTGTAAGTATTACTGACACATATTTGATCGGCCAAAGGTCTTTCGAGACGAGCGTGTATATAACAAATAACGTATAGAGTATGCCGGATATCCATTCTGCATGAAATAGTGCGGCCCCCAACGCTGTCATAACTACCCATATTCCGATTGTGGTTTCAGGATCGCTTACCTTGCCTCTTCGGGACCGCTTTCTGCGAGATCCTTTAGGGATAAAACTTTTCAGGCTGGGGATCCTGGTCCTAGTTTTCCTCTTTGACCCTTTCGTACCGCTACCGGTATACACGCCGCCGTCATATCCATCATACCAATCGTCATCCATGTTGATTCCCTCCAATGATGTATTGTTTCTGTTGTGTAAGCTGGGAAGAAAACTCCTAACTTTAGCCTGATCCATTTATATTCATTGAAACTAACAAAATGGTCTAAACATGAATAAGCTTTCTGTTTTAACCCATTCATAGCAAGGAACTATAATCTTAAACGAAAAATACCTCAAGAATACGAGACAACAGTCATCGTGCCGGACTATATTCCTATATTAGTATAATACAAAAAAATAAACAGTATGGATGCCAGGTTTTCCCTTAGCCAAACCCTAAGTCCTCATCCAATTCAAATTTATCCTGGTAATGAAAATAAAAAGTACTGCGGTTATAATCCTCACACTAAATAATGTCTTTACGGAAACAGAATAGCAACATTTAAATGATTGGCAGTTATATTGGGATAAAAGTAATTGAAACATTATAACGTTATATTGACTAAAATAAAAATCGGTGTTAATCTATTTTTGCAAGAGAGAAAAAATAAACGTAACCGGATAATATTAACCGTTTACATGAATTTAGGTTTTCCAAAAGGGATGATAACATGACAGCCAGATTCGTTTTACGCAATGTAAAAACGACAGATGGAAATGCTGCAGATATTGTAGTGGAAAATAGAAAAATTGTAGACATTGCTCCTCCCGGTACTGGAACCGGAGAAAAAATATTCGATTTTGAAAACAACGTCTACGTCTCCAGCGGTTGGATTGACATGCATGTACACGCCTTTCCGGAATTTGATCCGTACGGAGATGATATTGACGAGATTGGCTATAAATTAGGCGTCACAACCATTATTGACGCCGGAAGTACCGGGGCCGACCGGATACATGACTTGGTCAACAATTCGAAAAGGTCAAAAACGAACCTCTTCGCTTTCTTGAACATTTCACGAATCGGCTTGAGGCAGATCGATGAGCTTTCCGACCTTGCTTTGTTAAATGAAGAAGCCTTATTAAAAGCAGTAACGGAATATAAGGATGTCATTGTGGGACTGAAAGCGAGAATCAGCAAAAGCGTGGTTGGCCCCAATGGTGTTGAACCTTTAAAAATAGCCCGGAAGTTCTCAAAGGCTACTGACCTGCCGCTTATGGTCCATATCGGGTCAGGTCCTCCAGATATTAATGACGTCCTTGATTTACTCGAGGAAAATGACGTCATCACCCATTTCTTAAATGGGAAAGCCAATAATTTATTTGGCGAATCCGGAAAACCTCTTCCGAAGCTTCTTAAAGCAATCGAACGTGGGGTTCATCTGGATGTCGGCCATGGAAATGCCAGCTTCTCCTTCCGTACAGCGGAACAAGCCAAAGAGCATGGCATTCACTTCGATACGATCAGCACAGACATCTATCGAAAAAATCGCCTCCATGGTCCTGTCTATAATATGGCAAACGTCTTAACAAAGTTTTTATATTTGGGTTATTCCCTTAAAGAAGTCATCGATGCGGTGACAGTGAATGCGGCCAAATGGTTAAACAAACCGGACCTTGGAAGAATTCAAACTGGAGATATCGCCAACCTCACCCTTTTTTCAGTTGAAGATGAACCCATCGCTTTACTGGATTCAGAGGGTGAAGAACGAATAGCCGATCAAAGAATTGTTACAAAAGGAGTGGTCATAAATGGAGAATACATTGAATGCTAAATATGGTTTAAAAAGAGTCATTAATGCCAGCGGACGGATGAGTATTTTAGGTGTTTCCGCTCCAACTGATACGGTAATGGAAGCAATGAAAATTGGCGGGCAAAATTATGTGGAAATCGCCGATTTAGTTGACAAAGCCGGGGCGCATATTGCCGGTCTCCTTCATTCTGAAGCAGCGGTTGTCGTAAACTCAGCCTCAAGCGGCATTGCCCTCTCTGTCGCAGCGATTGTTACGGAAGGAAACCGCCGAAAAAGTGAACGGCTTCACCAGGAAGCGATTCAGAAAAATGAGATCATCATGCTGAAAGGCCATAATGTGCAATATGGTGCACCGGTTGAAACAATGGTTTATCTCGGCGGCGGTAAACTTGTTGAGGTTGGTTATGCCAATGAAGGGAAAGCGGAGCATATCGCGGATGCAATCAATGAGAATACAGCAGCGATTTTATATGTAAAGTCCCACCATGCTGTTCAAAAAAATATGATCTCCGTTGAGGAAGCCTGGGAAGTGGCCCAAGCAAATCACGTTCCACTAATTGTCGATGCCGCTGCTGAAGAAGATTTGAAAAAATATGTACAGGTTTCCGATTTAGCCATATATAGCGGTTCTAAAGCCATTGAAGGACCAACTTCCGGAATTGTGGCCGGAAAGCAAAAATATATCGAATGGTTAAAAGTTCAGCTCCATTGCATCGGCAGAAGTATGAAGGTTGGGAAGGAAACCTCCTTTGGCCTGCTGCAGGCATTGGATGAATATTTTGTTAAAAAGGACAATAGCGAACACGAAAAAGCCAGTCTTGAAGTTCTTAATTCATTAGATTCCATCGATGGCGTAAGAGTAACGATTGTACAGGATGAAGCGGGACGAGCCATCTTTAGAGCGCGGATTCAAATCGATCCAGCAGCTTCCAAAACAACCGCGAAAGAAGTAAATGACAAACTAAGAAATGGTGAAATTGCCATTTACACAAGGGATTACGGAATCCGTCAAGGCTTCTTTGATATTGACCCAAGGCCGCTTCAAGGTGATGACATCTATGTGATTGAAGCAAGATTAAAGGCCATTTTGAGAGGAGAAGAATAATGAACATCGAAAAACGTTTTTTTCAAAATCGTGTGGCATTAAATGTTTTGGCTAATAGTGTGGAAAATGCAAAGGAAGTCTTTGAAGCTGCCGAAGGACATGTGTTGGTGGGTGTGCTTTCAAAGGATTACCCTACGGTTGAGGCTGCTGTTACAGCCATGAAGGAATATGGCGCAGCCATCGATGAGGCCGTTTCGATCGGGTTAGGTGCCGGGGATAATAGGCAGGCTGCTGTTGTCGCGGAAATTGCGAAATATTATCCTGGAAGCCATATCAATCAAGTTTTTCCTGCAGTAGGGGCAACACGGGCAAACCTGGGAGAGAAAAACAGCTGGATCAATTCACTTGTCTCTCCAACTGGCAAAGTCGGTTACGTCAATATTTCTACTGGCCCAATCAGTGCCGGCACCGAGGAAACAGCGATTGTCCCTATTAAAGCTGCCATCGCACTGGTTCGCGATATGGGCGGAAATGCATTGAAATACTTCCCGATGAAAGGGTTAAAGCATGAAGATGAGTTTCGTGCGGTAGCAAAGGCTTGCGGCGAAGAAGGCTTTGCATTAGAACCAACTGGCGGCATTGATTTGGATAATTTCGGGAAGATTTTAGAAATCGCCTTAGAAGCAAAAGTGCCTAAAATTATTCCTCATGTGTATTCATCCATTATTGATAAAGAGACTGGAAAAACAAACGAGGAAGATGTAAGAAAATTATTGGCAATGACCAAAGAGCTGGTTGGTCAATATGCCTAAAAAAATCGTCGCATTTGGTGAAGTGATGATGCGTTTGCAGGTGCCGGGCTATGAACTCCTGGCACAGGCGGACACATTAAAATACTCTTTTTCAGGCACGGGAGTAAACGTTGCTTCTGCCATGACAAAGCTGGGCCATGATGGCTATCTTGTGACCAAATTGCCAAACAACCCTTTAGGTGACGCAGCCATTTCATTCTTGCAGCGATTAGGAATTGGAAGAGATTTCATCTCTAGAGGCGGCAAATATCTCGGCATGTATTTTTTAGAAAATGGCTTTGGGCAGCGTGCGAGCCGTGTCACCTATACAAATCGGCTCGAAAGCAGCTTCAATAAGGCTGGCGTTTCTGACTATAATCTGGATTTGATTGCCGAACAAGGCGATATCATTCACTTTTGCGGCATTACCCTGGCGATGACAGATCAAGTCCGCGAGACCATGAAAATACTGGCCAAAAAGGTAAAAGAAAAAGGCGGCATCGTCTGCTTTGATTGCAATTACCGCCCTTCTTTATGGGATGGCGGCTATGAGCAAGCCAAGCCCCATTATGAGGATATGCTTGGTTTAGCCGATATCGTGATGATGAATGAAAAAGACGCGATGTATATTTTGGGAATGGAGACAAAAGAATCATCAAGAGAAGAACAGCTGAAGGATCTGATACCGAAAGTGGCAAAGCGATTTGGCATTCAAACAATAGCCGGAACGCATCGGGCGATTAACAGCGATAATACCCATTCACTCAAGGGGTATATGTATAAAAACGAATCCTTTGTATTTTCAAGAAACCTTTCTTTTTCTGTATATGATAGAATTGGTGCTGGCGATGCATATACCAGCGGGATCCTGCATGGTGAATTGGCCGGTTTTCCAGCGGAGAAAACAGTCCAGTTTGCGGCAGCAGCCGGTATGCTTGCATGTACTATTGTCGGGGATACCCCGATGTCAACAGAAACGGAAATCCTGTCTGCCATGGCAGGAACAATTGAAGATATAAAGCGATAAGGCAGGAGATAGGGAATGAATGTGAATAGAAAAAAAGGACCATTGTATTTACAAATTAAAGAAATCTTGAAAGACCGTATTCTACATGGTGAATATGCTCTTAACACAAACATTCCCTCCGAGCCTCAATTGGAAGAAGAATTTAATGTCAGCAAAATTACCGTTCGGAATGCAATTAAAGAACTGGTTCAGGAAGGCTATCTTGAAAAAAGAAGCGGTAAAGGAACGAAAGTTATTGCCAATGTCACCAATGCCCGGCTTTCAAAAGGTAAGCGTTTTACGGAGATATTGGTTGAAGAAGGTCACCATATTACCAAAAAAATCTTAGGCGTTAAGAGGGTCGAATTGTCTTCTGAATCAGCTCTTCATTCTATATTTGGGGATCACTGCATTCAAGTTGAGCGGATTTACCTATTGGACAATGAACCGTATATTCACTTTACTCACTACATTTTGCTGGACTTAAGTGAAGAAGAGGTAAAAGATATTCGGATTAATTCATTGTACCGCTTTTTGGAGGAACATAATATTCGTCTTGAATCATTTCGGGATGAGTTTGCTGTAGCCATTGCACCTCCTCATATTTGCGAAACATTAAAACTGGAAAAAGACACAGCCTTATTAAAACGCATGAGACATTCCAGCGATGATGAAGGGAATGTCTTGGAATATAGTGAAGGGTACTATCATACAGCAAAACATAACTATATTGTTACCTATAACGATTCCATTCAGTAACTAAGATTATTGATAAAAAAGAAAGCGATTTCCCGGAGGAGAGGAAAATTATGAATTTATATTTACTAGGCATTACAGTGGTCGCCATCATCATTGTTATCTTAGGCGTATCATGGTGGAAATGGCATGCATTTATAAGCTTAACAGTAGCAAGCTTGTTTTTGGCTGTTTTTTCAGGACTGCCAATGGATAAAATTGTTGGCGCTTACGAAACTGGAGTCGGGGCTGTTTTAGGCCACCTTGTTGGGATATTAGCGCTTGGTACCATCTTGGGCAAGATGATGTCTGATTCAGGAGCTGGGATGCAAGTAGCCGATTTCTTTATCAAAAAATTCGGCGAAAAGAAACTTCCATGGGCGATGCTATTATCTGGATTTATTATCGGGATTCCAGTCTTTTTTGAAGTCGGTTTGGTTATCTTGCTTCCTATCGTTATTTCCATTTGGAAATCAACGAAGAAAAACATTATATTGATTGGTATTCCTGTTCTAGCCGGATTATCGATTGTACATGGTTTAGTTCCGCCGCATCCAGGTGCGATGACAGCGATTGGCATTTACAATGCAAATATGGGACATGTTCTTCTCTATTCCTTAATCATTGCATTCCCAACCGCATTAATTGCCGGTCCAATTTTTGCAAAATGGGTTCATAAACGGGTAGTTCCTGTTGGAGAACCCGAACTGATCCGCGTAGAGACAAAGTCAAATCAATTGCCAAGTACCGGGACTTCATTCTTTATTATCTTATTACCTGTTCTATTAATGGTTCTAACTGTCATTGCTCCATATCTATCATTGGCTGGAGCTTTTGAAAAATTCCTATTATTTATAGGAAGCCCTGTCATTGCTCTATTAATCTCTTGTTTTGCAGCTTACTTCTTCCTAGGTTACCGCCAAGGAATGGACAAAAACCTATTGAAAAAGTTAACTGAGGAGTGTTTATTGCCTCTAGCTTCTATTATCATTATCATTGGTGCGGGCGGAGGCTTTAAGCAAATCCTGATAGAAAGCGGTGTCGGTAATGCCATTGCCAGCATGGCTGAACAAATATCCCTTTCACCAATTGTCCTTGCCTTCTTGGTGGCCGGATTAATCCGAATTGCAACTGGATCAGCTACGGTTGCATTGACAACAGCAGCCGGAATCGTGGCCCCAGTCGTGGCAAATATGCCAGGAGTAAATTTAGAATTACTAGTTATTGCGACAGGTGCCGGGTCCCTCATGTTCTCCCATGTCAATGACGCAGGCTTCTGGCTAGTAAAAGAATATATGGGCTTAACAGTTAAAGAAACGTTCAAAACCTGGACAGTAATGGAAACAATCCTATCATTTGTCGCATTTATCTTTGCTTTAATTTTGGATGTGTTTATCTAAAACTATAATCTTATGAATAGAGGCTGTCTCAAAAATAAAGGTCAAAGACCTTTTCTGAGACAGCCTCTGTTTATTAGGCAAAAAACGGAAACGTTTTTCCCCATATCCCACTGAGGCACGAGAACCGTCCCCATGCTTCAATAGCATTCAACCAGCAAGTCCACAAAACTATAATAATGGGCTGCGGTTAGGATTTGGGTGACGTTGCCTTCTTCGGTCAGGATGGTGGCGAGGGCGTCGAAAACTTCGTGAAAGAGCCTTCGATCGTCTTTGTTAACGGATAATAGTAAGACGAGGTTTACGGTTAAATCTCCCCACTGGATTCCTTTTTCATTGATTAAAGCAAACATGCCTGTCTTTTTCGCATTCATCTTAATCGCATGCGGAATGGCAATCCGGCCAAAAGCCGTTGACGACATCGCCTCCCGTTCCACTACGCTAGAAACAAAAGTGAAATCAACATACTCCTTCTTCTCCATCATTTCGCACATTCTCGCTAAAGCTTCCTCTTTTGTCCCTATTGAATCAGTTATTTCAAAAAGCTGCTCGTCCATAATTGCCTTAATATTACGCTTAAATGAATCCTTCCGCTTCGTCTCTTTTAGCTCGTTAATTTTATTGCCAACCTTGTTCATATCGGCACTGGAGAAAAACGGATTAATAATAACAAATGGTACCTTTGGTACAGAATTAAGCTGTACGGCCGAAATAATCAAATCGCTATTTAATGCTTGCAAGTCACTTTCATTTGTTACGACATGCTGGATAAGCAAATCTTCACCAAAATGTTTCTTCAATTTTTCCATCAGCTGCACGTTAAAATTATAGTAAAACGGGAAAAGGATGGAGCACGTAATTTTTAAATTGGCCTGCTTTTGCATCTCCAAGGCATATCCTAAATGAAAGGCAACGTAGGCAATCTCATCATCATTCATTGTATACCCCGTTTCTTCTTTGATTGTATGCGACACATGAACAGCACAATCATAAATCGATGGGGAATTCAATTTGATCGTTGAAGTCAAAGGATTTTTACTAGAAAAATTGTTCTGCAACCGTATCAACAGATTCTTTATATGAAGAGTGAAACGAATTAAAAAATCTGGATCATCAATGTCAATATAATAATTACTCCGCAGCTCTTCTAAAATCTTGCCTACTAAATTTAAACAACGAATTCCGGCTACATCCTGCAATTCCGATAGCTGCAGGTGCATAAAGTTGATGCTGGTGCCGCTACTAGAAATCAGCAGTGCCAGGTCGCGGATTTCACCTTCCGAATATTTGACGCCAAAGTGCCCTTCGAGACGTCCGGCTATCTCATTCGCAATAGTATGTTCCTTTTCCAGATTAGCTCCCCCATCCACCTGCTCCGTATAACTAAACCCATTTTTCATCCGGTCAATTGCAACCGCAATATGCAAGACGACATTTGTTAGTGCATAATCATTTGTAAAATATTGATGAGACGAAAAAACCTCCGCAATTACATCGCGAATATAGTCAATATCAAATCCCTCAAAGGAAGCTTTCAGCTTATCAATATCGAGAAAACTATCATTCGTCTCCCGATAGAGAATAGAGCTCATCAGTTTCCGTTTACTTTTTTCATTTCCAATAATTTGAATGATATCGCCTGAAATCTTTAATTCCAACTGATGATCGGCTAAGCGCTTTCTTACTTTACGCAAGTCGTTTTTCAACGTGATTTCACTGATATATAATTCATCGCTTAAATCGTAAATATCAAGCGGCCCATCTGCGTTCACCAGGGATTTTAGGAGGTAATCGGCTCGTTCCTTCGGTGTTTGCGCGATGGTTCCGTTCGACGATGATAAAAATGGATTTAATTTTTCTAAATCAACCTTATAACCCTTTTTCGATGAAGTTATCAAACCTTCTTCCATCGAATTAATATCGGCAATATAGGTTTTCACGCTTCTTTTTGAAATGCCAATGGCTTTGGCAAGCTGGGCAGAAGAGGTCCAGTCATCCTGCATACTTAAATGCCTTAGTATGTTTCGGTATTTGACATTCAAATCGATAACCCCCTTTGCAAAAATGTTTTGCACCACAAAATATATATTTTTGCACTATAGTATATAACTTTTTGCACCACTCTAGTGTAAACGCTTATTTGAGAGTTGTCGAGAATCATTCTATAGTTAAAGTGTAGAAATGATAGCGCTATCACAAGATGAAAACACTGGAGGGGCAATAATCATGAAAAAATTAAACGTATTATTAGTGTGTGGTTCTGGAGCAAGTTCTGGGTTTATGGCAGCCAACATTCGCAAAGCAGCGGCAAAACGGAATCTTGAAATCGATATCAAAGCCCGCGGTGAAGCAGAAATTGAAAACTACATTGGCGAAATCGATGCCTTGATGGTTGGACCTCATCTTGCCTATATTTTGGATGAGATTGAAGAATATATCGGTGATGCCGATGTCAAAGTACTACTGATGAAACCTGACTACTATTCTACTCTAAACGGTGATGCAGCATTAGATGATTTATTGAAGGAATTCTAAAACCTAATAAGTCGAGGTGCATAAAACAATGCAAAAGATGATTAAATGGCTGGAAAATGATTTTTCGCCAAAAATGATGAAAATTAACAATAACGTTTGGGTCACAACGCTAAAAGACTCGATCATGCAATTACTGCCATTCATCCTATTAGGTTCTGTGTTTTGTTTGTTAACCATCCCTGGCGATGTGTTCCATATTAAACACTACCCGAATTTCTGGACACTGTTCGGTTGGACAATGGGTGTGTTATCCCTATTAATTTCCTTCTTAATTCCATTCAATTTAATGGAAAAGAAACGGCTGCGCAAACAACGTTTTATCGCCGGTTGTTCCGGTCTGATCACTTTTTTAATTATTATTACCCCACAAGTAACTGCTGATAAAGCGATTGGTTTTAGCCACGAATCATTGGGCGCAGGAGGTATGTTTGTTGCAATCGTTGCTGGCGTATTTACCGGCTGGGTAATGAGCCTATTCGGAAAGTTCTCGTTCTTTAAAGAAGAGTCGGTCATTCCTGACTTTGTCCGTGCCTGGTTCGACGCTATGCTGCCAATTGCCGTTGTGATTGTTGCAACATGGTTATTAGTAGATATCTCTGGTTTTGATTTATATAACACGATCCAGAAACTATTCAAACCGCTTGGAAACATCATGGAATCACCTTGGGGCTTCCCATTGATCAGTTTCATTACCTGTTTCTTGTATACATTGGGGATTTCCACTTGGGTGCTAACACCAATAACAAAGCCAATTTGGTTAGCTGCCATTACTGCAAATGCTACAGCTGGAGCTTCTTATCTAGTTACTTCGGAAACGATATTCTCAGCTTACCTGTGGATCGGGGGAATTGGTGCGACATTGCCATTAGTAATCATGATGGCTTTTTCAAAAAATGCAAAATTAAAAGCACTTGGACGAGCTAGTATTACCCCCGGGATTTTTAACATTAATGAACCGATTGTCTTTGGGGCGATTGCCTGGAATCCAATTATGATGCTGCCAATGTGGATTATCTCGATTGTACTGCCAATCATCATTTGGGTTGGAACAAAAGTCATTCCATTTGCACCAATCCCGAAAATTGTCTTTGATTTATGGTATGTTCCGTACCCAATTTCAACATGGATTACAACCGGTACAGTCAGCGGAATTATTTTAATGCTAATCTGTGCGACTGTTGCCACCCTTATTTGGTACCCATTCTTCAAAGTGTATGAAAAGCAAGAAATGGCGAATGAAACAAAAGAGGCTAACAACTCAGCCACTTTAAAAGCAGCGAAATAATGATGTTGAGGAGATTTTAAAAATGCTTGATGAAAAAACTGCACAAAATGCGATGCAAATAATTCTTCATGCCGGAGATGCCCGCGTTCATTGTATGAATGCCTTAAAGGCGATTGAAAATAGTAATTTCACAGAAGCAAAAGAAGAAATGAAGCGGGCAAATGATGAAATCGTCAAAGCTCACAGGATCCAAACAAATACTATTTCTGCGGAGACACAAGGTGAAGCCGGTGATTATTCTGTCCTCTTTGCCCATGCACAGGATACCTTAATGACAATTTATAGCGAAATAAATATCGCAAAACGCATGATCAAGATTTTTGAAACGTTTGACGCTCGTTTAGCAAAGTTGGAGCAGAAAGAAAAGGAGGATGGACATGAGTAAAGTACCAACAGGTTTTCCAAAGGACTTTTTATGGGGAGGCGCCATTGCAGCCAACCAGGCTGAAGGCGCCTATGACGTGGATGGTAAAGGCTTAAGTGTCGCCGATATTAACGAATTCCGCGCCGATATTCCAATTGAGGAAAAATCAAACAGGGAACTCGATACAGCATACATTGAGGCCGCCTTAAACAGCACAGATCGCATTTTCCCTAAACGCTGGGGAATCGACTTCTATCATACGTACAAAGAAGATTTGAAATTACTAGCAGGAATGGGCTTTAAAACATTCAGGACCTCTGTTGCCTGGACACGCATTTTTCCAAATGGGGACGAATCAGAACCCAATGAAGCAGGTTTAAAATATTATGATGATTTGTTTGATGAAATTATTAAAAATGGCATGGTACCGATGATTACCATTTCCCACTATGAAATGCCGTTACACTTAACAACTGCTTACAAAGGCTGGTATTCTCGGGAATTGATCGAATTCTTCACCCGTTTCTGCAAAGTGTTGTTCGACCGTTACCACAGCAAGGTGAAATATTGGATCATCATTAATCAAATTAACTTAATTGGTCATGAATCTTTTAACCATTTGGGAATTGCCGAGGATAAGGTGGATAATCTATTTGAGGCAAAATATCAAGGGGTTCATAATGAAATGGTTGCTTGCGGGCACGCGACAAAATACGCGCATGAGAACTATCCAGATTTACAAATCGGCATGATGTTATGCGGAGGCCCTACCTACTCGGCAACTGCCAAACCGGAAGATGTATTTGCTACACTCCGTCATAATCAAATGGAATATTTCTTCTCTGATGTACTGCTTCGCGGATATTATCCTGGTTATGCCTTCAGATTTTTTGAAGATAACGGAGTCAAGATTGAATTTGGCGAAGGTGATGAAGAAGCTCTCAAAAATACGGCTGACTTTATGTCCTTCTCCTACTACTATACTCGTGTTTGTGATGCGGAAAGTTTCGCTAATGGCAATGAAGACCATCGTAACCCGCTATTGGAAGCAAACCCTTGGGGCTGGTCGATTGACCCGGTTGGATTAAGAACCTTCCTCAATCTGTTCTACGACCGCTATCAATGTCCAATTTATATCACTGAAAATGGCGTTGGCTACTATGATGAATTGGTAGATGGCAAGATTCACGATCCGTACCGGATTGACTACCTCCGTGCCCACATCGAACAGATGAAGGAAGCCATCAAAGACGGTGTTGACCTGCGCGGCTACTACGCCTGGGGCCCAATAGATATTATCAGCTGCTCATCATCCGAAATGTCAAAACGCTACGGCTTCATCTACGTCGACCAAGACGACTACGGCAAAGGCAGCCAGCAGCGCATCCTGAAAGACAGCTATCACTGGTACAAAAAAGTCATCGAAACAAACGGCGAAGAACTAGATTAGTAGTTTTTGAGGCACGGGGACGGTTCCCATGCCTCATTCTTTCTAGTGTCAAATAAAATTGAGGCAAAAGAACCGTTCCGATGCATCAATAATTTGAAGCAAGAGAACCGTCCCTCTGCATCATTTTTGATAGATTTTCATTTTCGATTGTTAATTCTGTAACTTTTACATTTGAAGGCATTAGCGGATGGTTTCGGATGACGTCAGCGCTGTTTTGTTTATTGTTAGCTGAGGCTTCGTTGCCCTCGAGCCATTCTCTTATGCCGCCTTTTGGGTGTTCTGGCATGGAGTTTTTAAACAGGTAATCTAGTGTTTGAATTTTCTCTTGTAATTCTTTATTATTATATATTTTCTTTAGAGTCTCTCGAGCATTCTTTCGATTAGCTGTTGGAACGGCAACGCATATTTCTTCAACATTTTCACGATATACAGCAATGATGATGTCCCGCATGAGATCACTAAAGGGTGCAATGGCGGGTCCATAAGATTGCAAGACTAAAATATTGTCCGGATGAAGACCACTCATCTTTTCTATGATACTTTCTGGGCTTTGCTCCATTCCAATTACAAACAGCACTTTTTTATTATCGTTAATTTTCATTACGTTCACCCCATTTTTGAATTGAATACAGACGAAATCCGTAATTACGATAGTTCTTTCTCCAAATTTCCCGAAAGTTTACATACCATGACCCTTTCACCGCTTTGGGTGCTGATGTCGGTATGGAAACTGATGAGTTCCTGGCCTGTTATCGAAAAAATAATTTGCTTTAACTCCTCTTGCCCTGATTCCACCAAGCCGTTTCGGGTTGTTTTTATGGATAACAATCCTTCTTTATCTTTGCATAAGGCATATTCAGCGGGGGTTAAGATGCCGTTCAATACAACAATCACCATATCCCGTAAAATATCAGTCTTTACAGAAAGGGAACCCCGTCCAAGGTAACTTTTCTCCCATTGCGTTAATGCTTTACTAATTTCAGCTTCAATAGCGCCTTTTGATTTCTCCATATCGACTTTTATCCCTTCTCTACCATAAATGGCTATATTACTTTATAACCAAAGCTGTCTAAAAATATTTTACACCGAAGCGGCGTTAAGACCAGCTTTTCCAGTTCCCTTCCGGATCAATCGACGCTAGCCGGAGCCAGCCGTTCTGGACTTTTTGAAAAAAGGCCCGGTCTTGGTTCAACAATCTTTCCACATATTCCTTTGGTGCCTGGATTACTACCAGCAGCCTTATTGGTGCATGATAGACTGTTTCGTCCGATTGCATCACGGACTGCCATGGGAGTCCGGATAATAAATCGCTGGCGTTCCCCTGCATCACGCCGATTCCGGATGTCACGGTTTGGGTGGCTTTATTTCCGCTGCCATAATAATGAGGCGCAACGGCCGATGCGTAATATTGCAGGTTAATCATTTGGCAAACCGTTCCCGGCCCGGCAATGATACCGGCAAGCAGCGAACCGTTTTTATCCTTTTTCCAATTATAGTTATGAAGAAATACTCTTCCCTCGAGATTGCACGCCTCGGTCAAGCTTCTCTCCCCGATCACAAACGATGCATTGCCTGCCAGTCCCCATTCCGGACGGATCTCACTCCAATCCTCTGCAAGCCGCTCTACTTCAGCTTTCGGATTTTTCAAATTGCCTTTAAGACTCGGCAATTCCCGGATTCGCTCAAGGGTAGCCAGCTCACTCACCTTTGGCAATGCGGCCTGGATTTGTGTATATGCTACTTCAGCTTTATCCGAAAGTTTCGGAAGATAAACCCAATGCAATTCATCAAGTGTTGTAATATGCTCGGCCGCCGCAAAAACGGTCTCTTCCGGAATAGAAATCCCCCTTGCTTTGAGGGCCTGCCGTACATGGGGAAGGTTGCACAATGCCGCCAGCACCCGTGCATTAAATGCGCTGGAAGCCCCGCCGCAGGCCCCGCAATCGAGCGAAGACGCATATGGATTATTGGTGCTGTGACTTCCGTGTCCGCAAATCACCACGAGCGGAGCGAAATAATCGGTGAGCCCGATCGTTTTTAACGCCTGCTCCACATAATGCACTTTCTCTTCCTCTGAAAAACCGACCGGGATCTCCATTTCAGGGTCCTCCATCCGGTCAAGCGTCAGTTTTACATCCGGTTTCCTGAACCAGGTATCAAGCAATTTCTTGAACGTGCGCCCAGCCCTTCTTGGTAAAAAAGTTCGGCCCAGCGTCTGCATACTAAGCCACGGTCCGGTTACCTCCGGCAGTAACATGCTTGCAAGCAGGTTGTGCTTCATGGTTTTAAAGGTACCTTGCAGTGAATTAACTGCCTGTAGCCGCTCATGAAATGGTTGATACTGCGATTCGGGCAAGTATTCTTTTACCTTAAATTGCGGTTTATTCAACACCGGCAAGGAAGGATGGCTATGATGGCTATGCAGCTTGAAGGTTTCAATCGGCAAGCCGAAAAATCCGGCTGCCCCAAAGGTTTCGAAGCCTTCTGTCTGTTCGAGTTTGCGACGGAAAGGCTCTGACCTTACGTCAATGCAAAAAACAAACTGCGCCAATGAAGGTGATTTTTGCATGGAGGCTGCATGCTGTTTCGCGGTGATTTTCCCCATCAATTGCTGTTCATATGTTTTTTCCCAAGCTTCCATCCAAAGTCTGTTGCGGACCATCTGATCAAATTGCCAAGCAAGGTTCAAACGAGCTTTTTGCTCCACGGCAGGCACTTGTGACCATGCCTTGAGGGAGAAGTTCCCCCAATGAAGCCAGGCAGCAATTAGAGATTCCAGGAGTACGTCCTCTTCCGTTCCTTGGGCGGGCAAAGGAAGATGGGGCTTCATCAAGATTAGCTCCATGGAAATTCTTACTGCCAAATAGTCCATCAGCAAGGAGCTTTCGTTACGATGTTGCTGCGAGCGCCAAAGCATCATTCCCGCCCAGCCTGGCAGGGCCAGCAAATGAGCTTCTAGATATTCTCTAGTCTCTGAAGGGTGGATACCTAAATGGGACAAGGCCTCATTTAAAGCCATGTCTGCTTCTTTCGGCAAATTTTTGATCTGTCTGCGTTCCTCTAGAGATAAGGCTGGGTCTAAGGATGCCATTCGCCGCCATGCCTGGTAGAAGCCTTCCTCGCGATTTGGCATCGACCAGACAGCCTGGGACTCATCCAAAAACAACTTGCACCACTTAATCAGATGGCGGTTGAGATCTCTTAACACGGACCCGTTGCCAATCTTCTCGAAACGCTGACTAAGTGTTTTCACGGATTGTCTTGCCTTCAATTGGTACTTAAAGCCACTAAGTTTTTTGGCCAATCGTTTCACTTCGGGATGTGCCGTCAAATCAGAAGATGGCGTATCCTTTGTTAGTGCAACGCGGCAAAACTGCTCTGCAGCTGCCCGCGGGAGTTCGAAAGAGTGCCTATCAAGCCATTGCTGCAGCCCTTTTTCTAAAAAATTCACATCAATTTCGCCTTGATCCCGTGCCGATTTTAATACAGAATCATGGGGAAATAGCTCGATATCACAAATATCTTTAAAACGACGTGCCGTCTGTTCAAAAGATTGCCGTTCTAAGCCGGCCCAGGGGCTGCGTGCCGCAAACTTGCTGATAGGGCCAAGCGGTGCGATGACTTCGCTAGCTGATTTCACCAATTCATGAATATCAAGACTAAGATCTTCCTGTATCTCTTCCCAATGTAATGGTTTGGCTAATGTCGTTGCCATCTGAATGACCTCCTATAAGACAAGTATTTTGGATGACTTTCTACTAAATCTTTGTGAGGCTCACCCAAATGGACAAGCCAAAGATAAATAACCGTAAATGCCGTTGAGGAGCGATTGTTCGCCAGCCATAACCCAAAAGCGCTGCCGCCGAGCAAGATAAACAGGGCCAAAATGACCGTTGGCGTGGGTGGCTGCATACCTGTCAGAACCGTTTCATGTAACAGACTGTCCAAGAGCGTATGGATGAATTTAAACATGATGACCGCTCCGGCAAGGAACGCTAGCCCTGCCACTCGGCCAATCCGGCCTGACCCAAAGGCAACAAGTCCGACCCAAGCAAAGATCACCGACCAGCCTAAAATGAGGGTGCTGATGATGTGATAACCCTCCCCACCGGAATTCAGCCAATTGCCAATCGAAAAAATGAGACCTAAAACCACTCCGGTGATCGTCCACAAAACGGGAAACTGCCGGCCTTTGAAGGAATGAGTCTCCCGGTGCTGGATGGCCGATCCGGCCTGCAAAAAAAGACTCGCTTTGAATAATCCATGTAAGACAGCATGAATAATGGCTGCCAAATAGGCTCCTAACGCACACTGGATGAGCATGAATCCCATTTGGGCAATGGTTGAGCCTACTAACTGGCGTTTATAGTCCACATGGACAAGCATAATTCCGGTCCCCATCAGGACGGAAACACCGGACAAAACGAGCAGAATCAGCTGGGCTGTATCACCGCCGTTAAAGAGCGGTGCAAAACGGGTAAACATCAGACCGCCGGCATTAACGATGCCGGCATGCATGACAGCCGAAACAGGCGTCGGAGCCACGACCGAGTCTAGCAGCCAGCGTTGGAAAGGAAACTGTGCTGACGGAATGATCATTGCCACAATCAACAGGAGGCTGATACAGGTCTTCTCCCACGATGCAAGTTGAGCAAGGTTATTTTTTTCAAGAATAGCCGATAGCTGCCAGTGTCCTGTCGTTTGTGCAATCCAGATAACAGCCACGAGCAGGATCAGCCAGCTGAGTAAAAATATCCTACCTGAGGAGGCAGATGCTTTTCTGGCCACCTGCCACTCCTTATTTAATCTAATCAGCAGGGTCAAGCCCAAAAGGGTCACTCCCCAGCAGATCAACAGAATACGAAGATCATTGCTGAGCCAGACAAGGGTATCAGCAAACGTAGTGAGTGTCAGCAGTGTAAAATATTTTCGGTAAGAGCGATCACCGAACAAGTACCGAACCGAATAGCGCTGCACAACGACACCAATGGTCAGGACAAAAAGGGCAAGGAGTAATGAGAGCGAATCGAAACGCCAAGGTCCATACATTACACTTCCATCGTGTTTGCTAGAGAAAAGCCCCCACAAGGCAAGGATTGGCGGCAACGAAATGATGCCTATATGATATCGAACAAAATGTACGGGGACCTTTTCCCATAGCAGGAAAAAGGCGCTTACCAAGGAAACTGCTAGAATGATAAAAAATGCAGTCGGTAATGAAATTAGCTCCAAATAATTGGACATCCTCGCTCTCCCCCTCTTAGATTTTGATAATATGAATCTTCTAGTTTTTTAAAAACAAAAAAACCGGCAAACTTTAAGCTTAATGGTCATACTACAACCATTAAACTTTGAAGATTGCCGGTTTACCTTTAACTTCCCAATCGGGCTTTTAAATAGTCTACCTTAATCATATGTAATTCATTAAAAAATTGGATTCCTTTTCAATACGATTCCTTTTTCATAAAAGCCAATAGATCATTATTAACAATATGCTAAAGTTCTATATTAAAAGAAATCACCTAAACACTATAATCACGTACTAAATATTACTATTTGTTAAAGATTCTGTCAAGTGAAGCATGGGGACGGTTCTCTTGCCTCACTTTGTAAGGCAGAAGAACCGTCCCCATGCTTCACTAAAATCTGCTTGTTTTCGGGTCGCCGAGGTATGTTTTGAGTGTTTCGATGAATGTTTGTAATGCTTTTGTTTGATAGGTGGCGTGGGTTAGGATGGAGAAGTTGCGTTTAAACGGGAGTCCCTTTACTCGAAGGGTGCCGATGTAGCCGTTTGTGAGCTCCTTCTTAATCGCCCAGCTAGATAACAAACTAATGCCAAGACCTGCTTCAACCGATTCCTTGATGAGTTGGGTGCTGCCGAATTCCATGACTTTTTTCGGGGTGAACTTGTACCGCCGAAATAGATTTTCCGCAGCCTCTCTGGTCCCAGAGCCCTCTTCCCTGAGAATCCACGTTTCTTCCTCCAAGTCAGCCAGCCTTATTTCCCCTTTATCGCCTAAAAGAGGATGACGAGGCGAAGCAACAATAACCATTCGATCTTTAGAAACCACTTTCGAATTAAGGACATTTTCTTCATAAAATCCTTCGATAATGCCAATGTCCAATTGATGTTTTTTCACCAATTCAATGATTTCCTTGGTATTTTGAATCCGAATCGACGGATGAATGTCGGGGTATTGCTTCTTCATTTTGGCAATAATATGCGGCAGGATATACTCGCCAAACGTGTAGCTCGCCCCAATCGAAATCGGGCCGCTCGCCTTATTAGTCAGGTCATCAACCAAGGACTGCATTTTAGTATAAAGGGCGATGATTTCTTTCGCATGGTGATAAACGATCTCACCGGCCTGATTGAGGCGGACATACTTATTACTTCTTTCCAAAAGCCTTGTGCCAATCGATTGTTCTAGCGTTCTAATATACTGGCTTACCGCCGGCTGGGTCATATGCATCTCCTCCGCCGCTTTTGAAAAATTCTCCTTTTCCACCACTTTAAGAAACACCTCTAAATGCTGGTCCATCCTCTGCCTCTTTCCATGTATATAAATTTACTTATCATCCCTATTATATATCATTATTTTCCTTATACACCAATCGCGAGTATGCTTAAGTTACAAAATCAAATAATTTGAGGTGATTGAAATGGGAAGTCAAAGTGCAAGAATTTTACCTCAAGACGAACAGAACGAACAACCTCTTAAAAAGCCGGAAACAAAACCTTCCGCTTATTTTTGGCTGGGGGGAATTGCTTTTACCATTGTCATTGCAGCGTTCGGATTTGCGTTAGCAAAAGTCCCAGGGTTTGATCGTGTCGGGCCACTTGCCTGTGCGATTGTGCTTGCGGTAATGTACCGGCAATTTTTCGGTTATCCGGAAAAAATCCGTGCAGGAATTCAATTTTCCTCCAAGCGCTTTTTACGGTTTGCGATTATATTATACGGGCTCAAGTTAAACATAGATGTGGTGATTCATCAAGGGCTGGGGCTGATTGCCCGTGATATCGGTGTCATTGCTTTTGCGATACTGTTAACTGTATGGCTCGGAAAATTGCTGAAAGCAGAATCCTCCCTCGTGCTCCTGCTTGGTGTGGGAACCGGTGTATGCGGGGCTGCCGCGATTGCCGCCGTTTCACCCATTCTCAAGGCAAAGGACGAAGATACAGCCATCGGGGTCGGAATTATTGCCTTGGTGGGGACGATTTTTTCGATAACCTATACGATTCTAAGACCGTTTCTCCCGTTATCGGCCATTGATTATGGCATCTGGAGCGGAATCAGCCTTCACGAAATTGCTCATGTTGCCTTAGCCGGGGCACCTGCAGGTCCAGACGGCCTGGCCATTGCTCTTCTGGCCAAACTAGGCCGGGTACTCCTGCTAGTTCCATTGTGCTTTATTCTTATGTATTGGATGAAAAGACGCAGTTCAGGAAGTGCTGGAGATACCAAAATTGAGTTCCCTTGGTTTCTCATCGGCTTTATCTTGATGAGCTTGTTCGGAAGCTATATCCTTGGCCATTCCATCCCTGTTTCAAAAGCTGCCATGGACGGAATTTCAACCGCCACTACCTTTATCTTAACATCCGCCATGGTCGGTCTCGGTCTAAACGTCAGCCTCCGCGACCTCCGGACCAAAGCAGCACGGCCGCTAATCGCCATGCTGATCACATCCATCATCCTTTCCGTGGTTTCGTACTTTATTGCGTGATGCATGGGGACGGTTCTCTTGCCTCACTTTGTGAGGCAGAAGAACCGTCCCCATGTTCCAAAGTGAAAATGCCAGGCACCTTCCCCTTTTCTGGTCGGCGCCTGGCACTTTTTTCGTCGATTGCAGTCGACATTTGCAAATATAGGAAATCATCATTTATTTCGGCAACTATTTAGATTTCAAAAGATTATCCTTCAAAAATTGATGCACGAGAACCGTCCCCATGCATCTTAAATTTCTTTCGAACCGTTTTAACCCCTTATTCGTTTCCTTAATTGATAACTAAAAAAAATGGAGGAATGAGGATGAAAAAAAATTTGTTACTGGGTGCAATCTTTTTACTTCTGTTCACGGCCGCTGGATTTTCGGTTTACGCAAACATAGAAGATTCATCTAAGTCTCAACTGCCTGCCAATTCGGCAAAGAACGATGGAGTGATCCGAGTGTATGGCCCAGGCGGACCACTGGGACCGATGAAGGAAGCAGCAGAAAAATTCACAGCGGAAACAGGAATAAAAGTTTTCGTAACGGCTGGACCTGAATCAAACTGGATTAACCAGGCCAAACAAGATGCTGATATCGTTTATGGAGGATCGGAGTACATGCTTCGCAGCTTCATGCTAAGCAATCCTGAGATGATCAATGAAAAATCACTTACAGAATTATATCCCCGAGCAGCAGGGATTTTAGTACGAAAAGGGAATCCCAAGAACATCCAATCACTTGAAGATTTAACAAAAAGCGGCGTGAAAATTATCGATGTCAATGGTGCCGGGCAGCTCGGATTATGGGAGGATTTAGCTGGAAGAAAGGGACTAATCGGAGGGATTAGCCAAAATATTGACATCTCCGTAAAATCCAGTGCCGAAGCAATTGAAATATGGAAATCAAATTCAAAACACGACGCGTGGATTACATATGAATCCTGGCACCATAGGCTTACGGACGTCACCGATTTAGTGGAGCTCCCGGAAGCAGAAAAGCTTTACAGAGGAACCCCGATTGCTCTAACAACCAGTACGGATAACAAAAAAGAAGCCCAACAATTCATTGACTATCTAAAAACCGATGCATCCCATCAGGTCTTTCAAAAGTGGGGATGGAAATAACGTTCTCAAGGCACCCTCCAATCTTCTGGTCGGTGCCAGGCACTATTTTTTTCTATAAAAATTCGAACCGTTTTTTGTGTTTCTTCGTTACCTTTATTGAACAGAACATATAAGGAGGAGTTCATGATGAAAAAGTGGAGTTGGCTATTTATATTCCTTTTAGCAGGAGTACTTCTTGTTGGCTGCGGTGCAAAAGAAAATGCAAAGGACAAGGATACAAGTAATCAAGTAAAAGAGACAGCCACAGAGGTTAACAATGCTGCCGAAAAAACTGCTGACAAATCGGATACAGCCCTGCAGCTGAAGGAAAACGAAAAAGTCGGTAACTATCTTGCAGATGCGGACGGGATGACACTTTACTATTTTGCCAAAGATAAGCGAAACACATCAAACTGCAGCGGAGAATGTCTCCAGAACTGGCCTGCCTTCTATTCTGAAAACCTTGACGTTCCGGAAGGACTTAACAAACAAGACTTCAGCACCATTACCCGAGCAGACACAGGTGAGAAACAGACAACCTACAAAGGCTTTCCGCTTTACTACTTTGTTAATGACAAAGCAGCTGGTGATGTAAATGGACAGGGCGTTAAGGATGTTTGGTTTATTGTTAATAGCGAGACAACGTTTCCCCAATAATACAACTTTTCGAAGAATTGCCGCCGGGCAGTTCTTTTTTCTCATTCTGAAAAGGTTTCCCCTTCCGCTTTCACAATGATTTATACTATTAAAAACGCTGCAATGTAAAGGGAGAGAATTTGGCAATGAAATCGAAGACAGACGAAGAACTGATTGGACTAATTGTCCAAAAGCATCGTCCGGCACTTGAAGAGCTATATGACCGTTATGCAAAGCTTATCTATAGCTTCTCCTATAAAATAGCAAAGGGCGATACAGATAAAACGAAAGAGATAGTCCAACATGTATTTCTCCGGCTTTGGACAACAAAAAGCACCTATAATCCAGCAAAAGGACAGTTGGCGAACTGGCTTCTTACCATTACCCGAAATATTGCGATTGATCTCATTCGTAAAGAGCAAAAGCATAATGGAACCATCCCGTTAGAACTGGATGACATGCTGCATATTCAAGGGCAGCAGTCGGAGGATGTTCTGCAGCAAGTTTCAAGAAATCTATTAAAACAGCAAATTCAGGAAGCCAAACGCCATCTCTCTGAACCACAGCAACGCCTCATCAACCTTCTATACTGGGAAGGTTACTCTTTAAGCGAAATTGCAGAAATAGAAAAAAAGCCGCTTGGTACCATTAAAAGCAGGCTGCATCAAACCTTAAAAAAACTTCGGAATTATTTCAATGAGGAAACAGGAGGGGTTAGGCATGGAAAATAAATGCGAAAACCTGTCTTTATATATGATTAATGAATTGACTGCACTTGAAAAAGAAGAATTCGAGCGCCATTTGAAAACTTGTACCCACTGTCAGCACGAATTAGAATCGCTGCAAGGATTATGGCAGACCCTTTCTTATGAAGTAGAAGAGGTGGACGTTCCAGAAACACTGAAAGCAGACGTCATGAACTTTATTTTTGAAGAGAATGAAGCTCCGCAGCAGGAACAGAAAGTAAAACCAACGAAGAAAGGCTTTATCGATCTAATTAAACTCAATTTCAAAAAGCATTTCTCGCCATTATCCACTGCTGTTGCTGTCGTTCTAGTCATCGGCTTAGTCGGACTATTTTGGAATAACCTTCAATTAAAGGAGACGATTACAGCCTTAGAAACAAAAGAAGCGGACCCATCCCAAATTGTATCGACCCATATCCTCAAAGGGCAGGGGTTAGCCGCTTCGGCAAACGGCAATGCTTACCTTATTCAAGAAGGCAGCACCACCAATCTTGTCATCGAATTAAACAATATGCCGCGTACCAAAGATGAGGAAGTATATCAAGTATGGCTGTTAAAAAACGGCACTCGGCAAAATGCGGGGACTTTGAAGCCTGATCAAAACGGCAACGGTCTAATCACCTACCGCCTCCCCCAATCCCTATCGTTTGATGCTATTGGAATCACTTTAGAGCCGAACCCAAAAAACACCCAACCGCAGGGCCAAAAAGTGATGGGAACGTCTTAGAGGAGTGGTGAATGGGTGTGATATGGGAATAGTTCATAGGGGTCACTCGAAAGCTTTGCTCGTAAAAAGGCACCGCTAGTGAATTTACGCTAGTTGTGCCTTTTTATGCGAAACCCATGAAAAAAACCAACTCTCCTGTTTTAGAAAGTTAAGCCCCTGTCACTGCTACTTAACCAAGCACGTCTCCCCTTTTTCATCAAACGCAGCTTTAAAATCAAATGCAAATGGTGTGGGTCCATGCTGAATATAATGGTTGTATCTTTTGAATGCCTCTTTCCATGAGACGTCCCTTGCCTTCTCCGCCCACCACACTACATAGGAAAGGTGTTTCTCCGGATAAGGCTCCACCCATTTGCTTCGATCTCGTAACGCTTGCCGATGATGACCTGAATAGGTAAAACGATATAAGCCTTGAAGGCTTTTCCATACCGTCAAAGTCAGAACAGGGTATCCATTCCCCTTATTGGCTTCTTCAGGTAAAGGGACTCCCTCAGGTGAAAATACCTCTACAAGTTGTCCAGTTTTAGCTGCCTGATGAATGATTTCATCTCCCACTTCAAAAAATTCACGCGAGGCCGGGTGGTGATAGGGATGATTGAGCCTGCCGACAGTATAGATTGCAACGAATGCCATACAAAGTCCTCCATCTAATGGTTTTACCTATTTATATTCAAGTAAGACGGGAACTTATACCCATGCTTCCGCATGAGACCAACCCTCTCATTCATATATTTTAATGAGAAGGAGAGGAGGATCGCTTTGAAATACGGGAAATTTATCGTCAGTGGCGTGATTTTAGTCTTGGTTATCGTGGTTTTTATTTTTTCTGGTACGAAGGTGGAGTCAGGTCATCGAGGGGTTCTGTTGCAATTAGGGGCAGTGAAGCCCACGATCTTGACGGAAGGCTTTCATTTTAAAATTCCGTTCATTCAAAGTGTGGAACAGGTTGAGGTCCGGGTCCAAAAAGAAGAAAGCTCACAAAGTGCCGCTTCTAAGGATTTACAAATGGTCACGGCTAAGGTGGCCGTCAACTATTCAGTCGACCCCGGGAAGGTCAATAAGCTCTACCAGGAAATCGGCCCTGATTTTCGCGCTCGCATCGTGGACCCAGCCATCGCCGAATCATTAAAGGCGATTACCGCTCAATATACAGCAGAAGAGCTGATTTCAAAACGCCCAGACGTATCGGCTAAAGTGAAAGAAATGCTGTCCAAGAAATTAACCAAGTATTATATGCTCCTAGAAGATATCAATATTAAAGAATTTGCGTTTAGCGAAGAATTCAATAAAGCGATTGAATTGAAGCAAACAGCCGAACAAAATGCGTTAAAGGCCCAAAGGGATTTAGATCGAATCAAAATCGAAGCAGAACAGCAAATTACCCAAGCCAAAGCCGAAGCAGAGTCATTAAAACTGAAAAAAGAAGAAGTCACCCCCGAGCTAATCCAACTAAAACAAATCGAAGTCCAAGAAAAAGCCCTGGAAAAATGGGACGGACGCCTCCCAAGCGTAACCGGTGGGGCCACGCCGTTCATTGATTTGAGCGGGGTAAAATGATGCACGGGGACGGTTCTCTTGCCTCACTTTGTGAGGCAGAAGAACCGTCCCCATGCTCCACATTGTTCGATGTATTTCAGCAAATCTTTGCCCTAGTGCAACCCAATCAATCTTTTAATTAAACTGGATCAACCCCCTGCCACTGGTGGTTTTTTTCTTTCACAATGACGAAAATGACTGTCGGTCAGACAAACGTTTATGTAAATCCGCCTAAAACGCTGGTATGTCAACGTTTCTGCCCCTATCATTGTGAGAATTTTGATGAATGCTGCTGGATTAAGAATGATTATTTCTGGCAGCTGGTACACAAACTCAAAAATCTGCCAATTTCCAACAGAAATCACTACTTTATGTGAATTGGAGGAAAAGAATGTTTATACCCAATCCCGCTAATACAGCAATTGTCATAACGGACCCACAGAATGACTTTCTGTCCCCCGGAGGTAAAGGATACCATTTAACAAAAAAAATTATTGAACAATACAACACACTAGGTAACCTTGAAATTCTAATAAGTACAGCGATGAGTAAAGGTTATCAACTTTTTATATCTCCCCATTATATATATCCCCATGATTATAGTTGGCAATTGACTGGGGCTGAACAAGAAATGTTATTAAAGCTTAGAATATATCAAAAACAAAATGACTACACTTCTGTAGGAGCCGACTGGGTTCCTTCACTTAAGCCATACATTTTATCTAACCAAACTGTCATTGCGACCACCCATAAGATTGCCAGTCCCCAGACAAATGATCTTGTTTACCAATTACGTCAGCATAGGAAAGAAAAGGTGATTTTGGCAGGTGTCTTATCAAACATTTGTGTAGAATCACATATGAGAGACTTAATCGAGAATGGATTCCAAACAGCTGTTGTTTATGATGCTACTGCCACCATAAGCGAGAAAGATTTTCAAGCAGCTGTTACAAATTATCAGGCATTCAGCAGTGCTACATGGTCAACTCAACAGGCAATCTCTCAATTATAAGAAAAAAACATAGTCCCAAGTGTTGACTTAAAAGAGTTGCTATTGAAAGCAACTCTTTTTGTTATTTCTAAAGTTCTTCCAATCTCCCTGTTTGCTTTAGTACAGTATTTAATAAAAACTATTCCTAAGTATTCTAATTTGTTTTGTGTAACTATTCCAATTATGTAAAAGGCTTACTCAAAGAGTAAGCTTAACCTCGATACACACTATCACATGTTCCAGCTTTTGGTTCGTAATAACAATGATTTTTAAATTGACCAGATTGAGGTTGGTCGTACCATGTTGGAGGACATGGGGCATGCGGATTAAAGTACCAAAGGGCGTATTTTCCAGGGTGTTGTCTCCAATAATCCAAATTTTGTTTGGCTAATCTTTTTTCAGAAGTTCTTGCCCTTTGATAAAATACGTTCCCTTTTTGAACAGCTTCAAAGGAAAAATTTCCTCCTTGTACTTGAAAAATAACTGAGTTAATTGATCTTAACCCTTTAAAGTCTAAGCAATCTGCTACAAGACGATTCACAATGACATTTCCAACATATAACATTCCCAGTTTTCCTTCACCTTCAGCTTCTGCCCTCATCATCCTCGCCATTAAACTAACGTCTGAACTTCGGTAATTTGCTCTTGGCATTTTTCCACCTCCAAAATATAGTATGAAAAACAGCCTATATTGTTGTCATTGTGTATCTAATAAGAACAAAAACAAGACAGTAAAATCAATCCCTTTTTTCTGTTAAACACTCTTCTTCGGGCTTGATATCAACCTGTTTCCACTCTTCATTGCCTACCTTTCGAAATTGAGCAATTTCTACGTCAGTTCCATTCGTTAATGCGAAAAAAAACAAGTAATAATCTGCTCCATCCTTGCCTTTAAAATATATATTTTTTACATATCCATTTGTTACAGTTGGGTATCTTTTCTGAACCAACTTGCACCAACCACCATATTTCACCTCCACAACTGATTCCGCGTCATGACTCCATCCATGATAAGGAGCGCACAAAAAGTCCTCTTCCATCCTGCTCATATCTGAAATTCGATAACCTTCTTTTTCATGAACAAGCTGAATAAATCCATAATAATAGCCAAAATACTCTCCTTTTTTACCCTCAAATCCCTCAATCGTTTCGATTTCATAAAAAAACCTTATTCCATATTTTATATCTGGCACACTAAAAAGCTTGATCAAACTCGTATGCCCTACACTAGCAAATGAATGAAAATAGTCTTCATAACTTAGTTTTCTTTGGTACTGCTCGGACAAGAAATTGTATGCAAGTGGAAAAGGGGTACGGGCATGACCAACCGTACCGCAACTTCTTCCTGCCATATTTTCTGCTTCACGCAAAATGCTAAAATAATTGAGAACAGTGTCTTCGGGGGTTTTGGTCCATTCAGTTGGGAGTTGGATTTGGTCGTGGTTTTTTTCAATATATGGATCGAGGAACGATGAAGTTTCAAATCTTAAATTTAAAGCTGGCCAGCATGATGGACGAAAATATTTCTGATGATAAGTAGTTTTGTCTAATTGATTCCGTTGCAACACATTCATCACCCCAGTTTTCAGTTTATGGGTGAATGCTGGATCTGTGAAAAATAGTATTTCCTACTACTAACTTTAAAGAACAAATCACGCCTGAGTAGACACAACTTTATCGAGTTGTTTTTCTAAAATTAAACAATATAGCAAAAAATGTTAAGAACGAATATTTGTTTGCTGTTATAGTGAGTGTAGGGCAGGTGATGGGAATGGATTATTTGGTCTGTATAGAACGAACGCTTGACTACATTGAAGAAAGCCTAAATGAACAACTGACTCTAGAGAAATTAGCGGAAATTGCTTGTTTTTCTCCTTTTCATTATCATCGCGTCTTTCAGGCAATGGTAGGAGAATCTGTGATGGATTACGTTAGAAAAAGAAGGCTGACATTTGCGGCGGAACGTTTATTCTATACAGATGAAAAGGTGATTAATATTGCAATCGATGCTGGTTTTCAATACCAAGAATCTTTCAACAGAGCGTTTAAAAATTTCTATGGCGTTTCACCGAAGCAATATCGTAACGCTAAGAGAATATCTGGACCGTTACACGGCAAGGCCTGCCTCAACATAAAACTCTTTCTAGGAGGACATAAAATGGAACCAAAACTAGTCACAAAACCAGCTTTTTACATCATTGGTTACGAACTAAAAACAAAGAATGTAGACGGCCAGAACAGTAAAGACATTCCTGAATTTTGGCAGCAGTACATTCGAAATCAATTAGGCGCAAACATTCCAGATCCGATACACGAAAATGTGGAACTTGGCATATGCACCGACTTTAACCCGGAAACCGGTGAGTTCGTGTACCTAATTGGAATGGAAGTAAACGAGGGAACGCAAGCACCAGCAGGAATGGTGTACAGAAGTTTCCCTGAGCTGGAATATGCGGTTTTCACTACGCCCAAGACGAATGAAGAATCATTTACCTCTTCTATTCAGTCCACATGGAACTATATTTTTACAGAATGGTTTCCACAATCGGGTTATGAACACCATGGATCAGTTGAAATCGAACTGTATGACGAAAGATGCTACGATACCGAGAACAAACAAATGGACATCTACATTCCTGTAAAAAAACGGTGATGATGCATGGGGACGGTTCTCTTGCCTCACTTTGTGAGGCAGAAGAACCGTCCCCATGCCCCACATTGTTCGATCTATTCCAACAAATAGCTGCCCGTGTGCAACCCAATCAAACGTTTAAGTAAATCGATTCAATCCCATGCTACTGGCGGATTTCCCACTTCATCATTACGAAAATGCTTGTCGGTCAGACAAACGTTTGAGTAAAATGCCCCAAAAAGTTGATAAACCAACATTCTGCTCCCTATTTCCGTGGAAATTTTGATGAATGCTGCCGGATTACGACGAAGTATTTCTGGCAAGTGATATACAAACTCAGAATTCCGCTAATTTCCACCAAAATCAACTACTGCTTTCCCTACTTAAACGTTTGGATAAAAGCTAAGAAACTATTGATTTAATCGATTTTCCACTCTTTTTCTGCCAAAAATTTTGTCATTTATCCAAACGTTTGATTAGCATCAACCTGAGCCCTTCACGTAACTGGGTTTATAATTATTTTGCAAGCAGAAGAATGTCGAAATCGTAAATAAGATTACAAAAATCCGATGCTAACACCTGACATATTTCCGTTTAAAACCGACCCTACCTTTATCTATTTCCTTTTGAATATTTTCAGAAGCATTCAGGATGCTGCTTTTTTTCTTGTCCCGCTTGATTTCGACTAGGCCTACCGCCTTTGCGGTTTCAACCGCTTTTTCATGGAGCGGCACATAGGAAAGCGCAACGGTGTAGATAAAATTATTCATCGCCGATTTTGCTCGATCCGGAGCATCGTGAATCGTCTTTTCCACCTGGTCAAGCATACCAGCAAGCTTGGTCTCGCTAAACTCAGTGTCCTTACGATTCCCCAATAGCCAGCAGTAACAGCTCCAGCCTGCCGACATTCTTAGCTCTTCACCGCTTGCAATACATTTATCGGCAACAGCTTGCGCAATATCGGCTTCTGCCAAAGTGACCGCCACCACATAATCGGACAGCATATAAAAATATGCCCCATTCATCCAACGGTCAAAATCCTCCTCCGTCATGGCCTTTGAATCCGCAATGATGCCGGCAAAATACATGGCATCGTAGTTCCCAGTGGCATAAAGCTCCTCGGCCAAAGACTGATCTATCTTGATTTTCTTCGCAAGCGGCTTCATGGCGCCTGTTGCCACGCCAAAAACCGGCTCGTGTGCCCCATTGCCTATGTACATCTTTTTCAATCGCTCCTTGCCTAGCGCTTCCAGTTCCTGCATAACCGTTTCGAAATCCATTGATTTTGCACTTCCTTCCTTTAAAAGCATACCCTCTTCATTGTAACCAAATAGCTTCTATTCTTAATAATCATTTTACCTGAAAACATTCCACGAATCTTGAAAAAAGGGAGTAAGTTCAAGATAAAATGCCAATTATAGGGTACTTCTAGAGGGCGGTAAAAAGGGGCGGAAAGTATATTGGAAGTTTTGGAAAGTAAAAACGGGAAATCGGTAAGTATTTGGCCAAAAAGTGAAAGTAAAATCATCAAAATGGAAAGTAACCACAACATTCCGGAAAGTATATCCAAATAAATGGAAATTAATTTAAAAAAGGTCATTAAATAGTTACCTGTGCCTCTCTCTTTACCTCTATTTTTTGAAAAATAGGGCCATAACAGGCACCATTCTTAGCCTTAAAAAGGCTCTGGAAAGTAAAATAGTAATTCGGAAAGTATAAGTCGATAATCGGAAAGTATTCTTCCAAAAAGTGAAAGTAAAATCAGCAAAATGGTAAGTAACCACAACAATCCGGAAAGTATATCCAAATAAATGGAAACGACCTCAAAAAAATACCTAGGATAGGCTCTCCGCCTTGCTGTTTGGCTATAGATTCCACATCGACGGTTCTCTTGCCCCCAAAATGAGGCAAAAGAACCGTCCCTCTGCCTCACCTTATTTTTCAACAGTCTTCGCAATCACAGCGCCAACTATGAGTGCCCAAACAGGCGCGCTGATGTGGAGAAAGGAGACTTGCGACAGAGCGATGAGAAACGCAGCTAATGCACTTAAGCGGTAGCGGTTTCCGGAAAACCCCTGCTGCAAACTGGAATGCAGTACCCCAATTAAGGCAAAGCCTGCCAGCAGAGAGACAAATGCCTGTGGCAGGGATTGAATGAAGGGGACGATTTTCCATGCAAATATACCAAATAACATCACGAAAACCCCTGACAAAACCGATCCGGCATATCGTTTTGATTTTTCGCCGGAATCAGGTCCAGCGCATATCGCTGTCATCATGCCGGCGATGTTCGCGCAATGGCCGCCAAAAAACCCAGTGATGCTTGAAAACACACCGCTAATGGTGACAATTTTACGGATGGGCGGGTCATAGTCCTCGCTTTCCAGGGCGCCTATTCCCGGTGCCGCATCATTGCTAAGGACTAACATCGCAAGCGGGAGTGCCAAGGTCAATACCCCCATCCAGGAGAATTCCGGAGCATGCAAGGACGGTAAGGAAAAAGGGATTTCCTTCGAGCCCAAGTTGAGATCCTGTGTTAAAAAAAGTGCAACAAACGCCACTGCGACTGCTGCCATGACGGCAGGAATCCGCTTGCTGTATTTGGTACATACAAAAAAGCTGACCAAGGCCGCCACCCCTACCACAGGCATTTCTTTAATGGCCGGGATCAGTTTCACCACATATCCAGTCACCAATCCTGCCAGCATCGCCGATATCACTTCCTTCGGCACCCATTTGATGATTTTTGTAAAAAGTCCTGACACGCCAACAATCAAGATCGTAAGCCCCGACAACACATATCCGCCGATGAGTTCCGGAAATGTAAAATGGGCCGTAACAGTTGCGAGGAAAGCCACTCCCGTGATGGAATGGCCGCCGGTGATTGGCTTTCGAAAAAGAAGAGCCATCAAAACGCCAACCACACCGGGGAAAAAATTGGCGGCAAACATCCAGGTAATCGTTTGCTCATTCGTAAAGTGGCCGGCCGCTGCAGCCTGCAAAATAATTAACGCCGGTCCCGTCATAAGCAATGTGCTAGAAATCAGACCTGACGATAGATTTTGACTATTAATATCGTGGAGAAAATTCCTTTTCCTAGTAGACTGTAAACGAACATTTTCATCTAATTTTCCTGGTAAACCCATCTGCTCTCCCACTTACCCTCTCTTTTAGTGATGCATGGGGACGGTTCTCTTGCCTCATTGTGAGGCAAAAGAACCGTCCCCACTGTTGATAATAATCTGAATATTACATCAACACCAACCGATATTCAACTAAAGGGGTGCTATTATTAAGACAATCTTTTTCATTCCCCCTTTTTTATTATCTAGCTAAATGCCCGTGAGGATTGTTTTCGAAAAGCCTGGGGGCCATTTTTTGAAAAAGGATCACAGACTGGGGGGAAACTTGGGAAGCATCTCTTGTTTCATTACAAGATAAATGAACGCTCCCCCTCTTCACAAATCTAGTAAAATAAAAAGAGGATGAAACAAAATATTTCACCCTCTTTTTACATTTTAAATTATTCCGCATCCATAAATGGATAAGCAATATCTGCAGTTGGTGCAAAGTTTTCTTTGATCACGCGAGGACTAGTCCAACGAATCATGTTAAATACAGAACCTGTTTTGTCATTTGTCCCAGAACCACGAGAACCGCCAAACCTTGATGAAATCGGCACGCTTCCGCTCGATATGCAGGTAAAATTATTAAGAGTTCTTCAAGAAAGGGAAGTTTGTCGCATCGGCGGAAATAAGCCTATAAAAGTGAATATCCGCATTGTTGCCGCCACAAACAGTGATCTAGAGGACATGGTGAAACAAGGTACCTTCCGTGAGGACCTTTACTATCGTTTAAATGTAGTTACCCTAACCATACCTCCGCTCCGGGAAAGAAAAGAGGATCTCCCTCTATTAGTGAAAAACTTTGTTCAAGAATATGTGACAAAATATCAAAAAGAGATGCCTTCTCTTGCTGACAGTGCAATGGAAATGTTTATGAACTACTCGTGGCCCGGAAATGTGAGAGAACTGAAAAACGTCGTAGAAAGAATAGTCATTTTTACGGATAAAACGACTATTTATGCGGAAGATATCATCACTATCTTCCCTGCCTCAGTAAATAAAAAAGAAGACAAGGAAGGGTTGGCAAAGGAAAAAGCACTGTTAGAGAAGGAATGAATTGAGGATGTGCTGAAAGAAACCTATGGCAATAAAAGTGCAGCGGCCAAAATATTGGGGATATCGAGGGTAAGCCTTTATAGTAAAATCAAACAATACAAGATAAAAGAAAGAATCAAATAATTTCAGGTTAGAGTTCTGCTGAATGATATCATCAGTGGAAGCTAACCTTTTTTTTGAAAAGGAACCTTGGTTTATCCCTGAATTTGTGCTTCTCTGATACCTTGACTCTGCTTTCTTTGGTAGTTTGCGACTAGGACACAAGGATTGAGGCTTTTTTAATGGCGAATGATCTAAAAGCAGTTTGGAAAAACACAGCCCTTTCAGGATGCAGTCGGACTGTAGAAGTGAAAGAACGCCAACCAAATGTACGATGAGGCACGAGAACCGTCCTAAGCCACTGAAAAATGATCCTAAGAAGCTGGAGCGTTACTTTTCTTGAACTCACGGGTAAAATACACCGCTTATTTTTACCAGTGCTCATCTTTTCTTGGGCTCACGGGCAAAATAGACCACTTATTTTTACCGGTACTCATCTTTTCTTGGGCTCACGGGCAAAATAGACCGCTTATTTTTACCGGTACTCATCTTTTCTTGGGCTCACGGGCAGAATAGACCACTTATTTTTACCGGTGCTCATCTTTTCTTGGGCTCACGGGCAAAATAGACCGCTTATTTTTACCGGTGCTCATCTTTTCTTGGGCTCACGGGCAAAATAGACCGCTTATTTTTACCGGTGCGAAACTTTTTTTGCACTCACGGGCAAAATAGAAGGCTTATTAAAGACATTTTTGCCTTCCCCTAGACAGTTGGTCTTTAAGAAGGCACGGTAAGGAGTGTTTTTCAGTGGTCTCGAACCGTCCCAGTCATTACATGATAGTTCGATGAATTTCAACAACAAAAAATAGGGCTGTGCTCTTCGCACAACCCTTACACTTTAACGCTTTAACCGAGTGGGGGTCTGACCCCCTAATTATTCTTCCTCTCATTTCCAGGTCTATCTACCGGTGCCCCCGTCTTAAATCTCCAGACATCCGACACGGCTGTACCACCAAATTTATCGGTCACCTTCGTATACCAGCTGCTGAAGCTATTTCCAGGAAGCTTCTTCCACTCCACACTAGCAGCCGATCCGCTTTGGATGTTCTCACTTGTGCCGATTTGTTCATCTGTATAAACATTAACACCAATATAATCAGTGGCCACTTGTTTAGCGGTAGGTCTTACTTGGTAATCAATGTCAAATTCGTCTTTGCCTGGTTCGTCAAAGAAGTTTTCGTCATCCTTGTATGGCGAATACGTATTGACATGAATTTTTTGATTATCAAGGTCAAATTGAAGGAAACGCATATATCCGCTGCCGCCTTCTAATCCAGACTGATAATCGGACAACATTTCAACTACCGTTCTGCCATCATCCGTATGCTTTACATTATAGGCAACTCCATGATAGTGGCCGCAAAGGACCATAGATACATTCTTATTTGGAGCGACGATGTCAGTCCAAATCTTCTGGCCGTCCCCTCCATAGGCACCGCTTGGCGTAATGTAAGAATGAGTGGCGATAATGGCTTGACGATCAGGATATTTTTGCAGAACCTCATTCGCCCACTTAATGGTTTCCCCTTGAACATCCCAGCCTAAATACATAACGATGAAATCCTGGCCATTTTGAGAAACAAGATCATAATGGTCACGGTTGTTGTGGTTGTCACCGCCATACGTTGGCTGCTTCTCAAATCGATCTCTGCCGAAATACTTGTAATACTCGGAGTAATCCGCTTCAGAGAAGTTAACGTCATGGTTTCCGGCAACTACCCCGTAGTTCATACCCGCATCATCAAGCAGTTTCATACTTTCATCGGCAACAGCCCATTCGTCCGGACGGTACCAATCGTCTACAATATCCCCTGTATGAATCGAATAGATGATTTTCTTTTCATCCTTTTGATCTACCAGATATTTCATCATGGTTCGATAAATGTCTGGATAGGCGTCTGCATAATATTGGGTATCACTCACCCATGCAAAGGTGAAATCTACATCTTCTGGTGATGGGAATAAATCTTGAATTAACACATGCACCACATTATCGCGCACCATGTCCCCTGCATTTACTTTCGCTCTTAATTCAAAGTCCTCATTGCCAATTCCAGATGTAGCCCTTTCCCATTTTTCTGTCTTATAATTCCATGTATACATCGTTACTTGGCGGCCTTCAAGGGAATGACCATTCCATACGACCTCGACTTCATCATTTGGCGAGAGTTCTTTATCGATTGTAAAATCGAATCGGTGATATGGAAATTCACCATTTGTATCGTTCACGAAATACTGGCCATCTTTCTCTTTTACCTTTGCAATGGCCTCTTTAGGGAAAGCTTCCTCTCCGGAAGGAACTAATTCTAATGGCGGCTCGCGGTCAGTCTTGTTGGAATAAGCAGAGATTTGTGAATCCCCAGCAAAGTCATATTTATATGCTTTGTAAAAACCAACATCCAGTGCATCACCATCTGGGTCAGTCACTTTGACACTAAGATCCGCTTTGCCATTTACCTTCGAATCACCTGAAGGCTTTGCTTCGCTTGGCTGATCCGGATTATGGTTAATCATCGTAAAGGACACTTTTTTCGTTGTTACATTTCCTGCTTTATCTGTTACACTCACTTCTAACGTATGTGTACCAGCTTCCAAAATGGGAGAGAAAGGAAGCTCTACCGTTTTTCCATCCAATAAGGCAGTGATGGTCTCTACTCCGGAACCTGCATCTGTTGCTACCACACTTAAGCTCACTTGCTCTTTATAGGATTTTCCGTCTTCAATAGAAAGAGTTTCGATAGTAGGTGCCGTGTTATCTACCACCACTTTTTTCGAAATCGATTCACCATTTGCACTGGTAAGCTGCAGCTGATGCTCTCCATCTGCTAACGTTGTCGTATCCATTTTTTTTGCAACAGCCGGGAAGGCAGCAGCAGGAATATCAATCGTATAGTGGATCTGCGGCAATGCATCCTTAATGGTGATTCTTGCCTTCGGATCCGCAACCGGTGTTAACTTCCCGGTATCCGATTGAATTTGAGCAGTAATCGCTGGTTTCTCTCCATTCCAAAGAAGGATTTCTACATTTTGCAAATGGTAATCATCGTTATTTCCTTCCAACCCTTTAGGATCCTTTCCATTCCCTGAGGTCAAGGTTATTTTGTTCACACCCGGTTTTATCATTTCCTTTGGTAATGGCAGTATTGCAGATTTATAATTGGTCACACCCGGCATAATCGAGGCAAGTTCATCATTAACAAATAGCCCGTTATTGAAGGAGGCTTGCATATCTTGTGCTTCAAATGAAATATAAGCATCTTCAGGCATAGACGGCTGCGTTTCAAGGACTTGACCATCTATCGACATACTTAACTGATGATCAGCTGTCTTGCTGCGCCCCTCCAAAAGCTCAGTTCCACGCAGGTATTCACCATCCTTAATGTTTAACACCAATGGCTCCGTCTGACCAGCAAAGGTACGTTTATAAGGCTTACCGCCATGATCCAGAGTAGATACAGCATTGAACCCATCCGTCGCCGTGAAATAGTATTCAATAGATTCTGCATTCATAATTTGGTAACGCGGAATGAGTTCAGAAATATACTTTCCATCATCCGAACGGAGCATATTCACACGTGTATACTCGCTTGCACCGTTACGTTTAAGATACAAGTTTACTTGCTTAATAGATTGGTTATCGGTTACATTCGTTTCCAATGTAAAATCCTTTATCTCCTGAGCAGCTGTTGAAGGCTGATGGGATATGACTGGACTCACTTCGTCTGCGGCCACTTCCACCGGCACATCCGGCACTTGGGCATTTACCAGAACACCTGGTGTTGGCTGTTGACCAGAGCCTCTTAAGAACATCCGGTTACTTCCATCCTTTGGGTACTCATAGACAACACTTTTTCCATCAATGGCATCGTCCTGTGTTACACTGAACCATGCTTGTGAAATGATCCCCTTATCTGCATGTGAAACAGGATAAGCGGCATCGGCAGCAATCAGTATTCTGCCCTCTTCGGCATCCGGCAGGCCAAGGCCACTCCAATAAACAGGCAGTACCTTGCTGTCAGCAATTTTTGTACCATAGTGAGCTTTGAATTGGGCAATACCTTCATTCTTACTGTCATAGGATTGAAGCCAGACAACGGCTGTTTCCTGAGCTGGTAAGATAAAATCAGTTGGAATATCGATCAGCGTTGAAGCACCGCCTCGATTTTCAAAAAGAAGTTTATAATCTTCTAGATTGATCTCTTTGTTTGTATTATTGTAAACCTCTACATACTCGTACTTCTCCGTACCAACATTCGCAGGAACAATCTCGGTAATCAACAGACTGGATTCAACCTGCTTGTCCGACTTAAAAAGCTGAATCTCGAACAATTTTCCTTCTGTATCCAATGTAGTTCCCACATTCAAACCATCTGTCGCTTCAATATAGTATTGGAGCTTTGATGTCCCTTCCAGCGCCTCTTTAGGAATGACGGCATGATATTGGCCATCCGTACCGGAAGTCATCGGAGTTGATTTGAAGGTTTCGTCTTCTTTTTTCTTATAAAATAAAGTTGCACCCTTTACATTTTGGTCATCTGTCACATAGGCAGTAATAGGTAAATCCTGCACCTTAGTAGAACCCGTTGGAATCATATGTTGAATGATTGGCTTTAAAAAGTCCTCAGGAAGCTGTACTTTCTTATCCGGCATTTGCTCAGGCAAAACCGTACCTGGTGTTGGCGAGACTTTACTAGCAATCTTCGTCATGAGTGGATCACCAGATGGTTCGGCTTTATAAATAGCACTTTTGCCATTTTGATCATCCGATTTATCAGTAGAACTTCCTTGCATATTATAAGTAACCTTCGAAACAATTTCTCCTGTTTTGGTCATTAAGGTAAAATGGTGTCCACCGGTATTAACAAATCCATAAAAAGGTTCTAAAATAGCAATCTGATTCTCGGAAATGATTCCACGATAGTTCGCGATAAAATCTTGAATCGTCGCATCTTGGTTCGTTTTTTGGTTCCAAAGGACAATCGTTTCACCCGGTTGCAGAATGCGATCACCTGGAATCTCAAACTCATTAAGTGAAGGATTCGCCCAATTTCCATATCTAAGCTTATATTGATTTAGAGGAATAGGGCGATTGGAGTTATTATAAAGTTCAATGTATTCGTAGGACTCGCCCATTGTTGAACTATAATCCAAGGAGTTAAACAAGACTTCAGTGATTTGCAAATAAGGCCCTTCGCCTCCTACTTCTTCACCAATTTGAACCGTATATAATTCACTTGGTTCAGCAGGATTCCGGGTAACATTCACCCCATCCGATGCCTCAATATAATACTGAAGGCTAGCAGCCCCCTCTAGGGCAGATTGCGGAATATTGACCGTAAAGTCTGTAAATCCATTCCCATCAACGATCCCAGCCGTCATGGCCATCTTTTTAAAATCTGTATCCTTATTCGTTTTGTAAAAAACATTTGCTTCCGTGATGGCTCCATCGTCGGCAATTTTTGCTGTGATGCTGATATCTTCCGGTTGTTCCAAGTTCGTCACTGCCGTATGATTGATTTGTGGGGCAGAATTTGATTGTACCTCTTGTTCTGCTGGCTTTTGGTCAGTTGGTGCACCGCCTTCTCCTGGCACGGTTTCAGTTGGTGCTCCACTTTCTCCTGGTACCGGTTCAGTTGCTGCCCCTGTTCCTTCCTGTTCTGTTGACGCCTTACTTTCTCCTGGCGCTTGATCCGTCGGTGTCCCAGTTTCTCCCGGTCCCTGGTTGAGTTCTGGAATCACCTGATTAGTTTCGATTGCTAATGCTTGTGGTGAGAACAAACTTACAGACATCGCCATGATGGATAGCGATGAAAGCAAACGGTTTCGCTGCTTTCTCATCTTCTTCATCTTTTTCTTCAAGGCCTCTCCCCTCTTTCCCTTACGTTTTTAAAAAATCTATGAATCTTTTCTATAAAAGTCAGATTACGATAAATTCCCCTCCTTTTCTTCTAAAAAACCAATAAGGTGACATTTTTGACACCCCAATAAAATATATCAATTGAAGATTAAGAGAATTGTATGAAAAGTGTAATAATTCTTTAATTAATTGTAACTTTGTTGTAAAACTAGTAAGATTTATCCAGTACTTTTCAATTAGTTTTGTCGAATAATGTCTAAGCATGTTATATCCGCAACTCACAACAATCGGAAACCTCAATGATGAACAATCTACATTCACTGCTAATAGAAAGCAAAATACCACCCAAGTCTTCTGATGTTGCTTGAAGGCGGGTGGTAGATTCGTTTTATATAATAAATGAGAGTGGTTTATCATAAATGACATTCTGGTTTCTCTATCAATAGTCTAAAACAATGTTCGCTCAATCAACCAATACAGACCGATTATGGCAATACCTCCTGACACACAAAAGGCGGCCTGACGATACCATTTCCGCCGGCTGACAAGGATTAAAAGCGGCAGCAGAACCGCTGCGACAATGATCTGGCCGATTTCAACACCGAGGTTAAAGGAGAATAAGGATAAAATATAATGATCACCCAGTGCGCCTTGAAGAATCTGAGCAAAGCCGAATCCATGAATAAGTCCAAAACCAAGAGCTAAAAGCCAGCGCCACTTAAGCTTCTTGATCCAAATATTTTCAATCGCAATGTAAACGATACTTAGTGCGATTAATGGTTCAATGAAGCTTGCCGGTATCCTGAGAACATCCAGCGCTGCAATCGCAAGGGTAATACTGTGACCAATCGTAAATGCCGTTAGGATTTTGATATAGTTCTTCAATGGTTGTTGTAATATAACAAGAGCGGCTACAAACAATAAATGATCATACCCTGTCCAAATATGTTCGACTCCTAGCTTGACATATTCCCACATCGTATTCAGCCAGCTTGGAATGGTGATTTCCGTTGTAATGGTCCCTGAAGATACACTTGCAACATGACCGGATACAGTACGGTCATCTTTGTTAAAAACCTTCTCCACTTCCGTATCGCCTATATGTATAGTCGCAAAGTTTTGATGAAGAGCGTCAAACTGATCAAAAAAGAACTTGTAATCTATTTCGTATGTATCAACGGGCTCCGAAAATACATAATTCATATCAATGAGAACAGTTGGGCCATCTTTTCGCTCGGCCATGGATATCCCCTTAATACTAGGTTCTGCAGTTTCTCCATTGTTAGTTACAGTTAAGAATTCATGGATGAAAGGCTTGAGGTCCTCCTCCGTCCAGCTTACCTCCGGTCTAGAAGCTTCATTTTGTGATGGTTCACCAATAACAAAAACTCTTTTCGATTGCGCATCTACCCATTGAGCTACTTCACTTGGATCAAGGTATAATTGGTATTCGATGGTCTTGTCATGTATTTCAATATCGGAAAAACCAACCGTATTCATGTGCGCTTCTACCCCTCGGGGATTACCGCAAAACAGAATCACAGAAAGAATCATTAATGATAATAGGCTAATGATTTTTCTGCCTTTTAGCATAACCAAAACTATCACCCTCCTAAACATGTCAGAATATATACTATCAATTAATTATTAAGTTGATGTATGTGCCATGTTAAGAAAGTTTTAAAAATTAAGATATTAGGAATTAGTATATTATACTATGGCCCTGAGATGGCAGAGGTGCCACTGAATTTGACTCGAGCGGCTCTGATAAGATGTATAGGGACGGTTCTTTTGTTTCAGTTGATGGTGAAATTACATTGGTATCCTCCATTTGCCTCGGGTTATGATGCACGAGAACCGTCCCCATGCATCACTCATGGTTTCACAAAAATTACATATATTGTCCAGAAATCCCTATTTGAATTGGTTAAAATGAGAATATAATCCTGTTCATGATAGAGATTTATTTTTTTAATTTCTATATAAAATTTTTAAATAACAAATATAAAAAATGCTAATACGGATGGAGCGAGCATATGAATTTAAATAAACTTGATGCTTTTGTTTTAGTTGTAGAGAAAGGAAGCTTTTCCGAGGCGGCAGCGGCTCTTAATAGTTCCCAGCCTGCGATTAGCCTTAAAATTAAAAGCTTGGAAGATGAACTTGGACTCCCCCTGCTTGACAGGGGGATGTCGGGGATTCAGCCAACGGCTGCAGGCACCCTGGTTTACCAGGCAGCGAAGGAATTGCGACGAAGATGGCAGAAACTTGAGGATGATCTGCATGGACTTCAAGAGACCCTAACCGGAAATCTGACAATTGGCGCCAGCACGATTCCAGGTACATACCTAGTTCCCAGTTTGGTAAAGGCTTTACGTGATCATTTTCCAAACGTCGAGGTATCCATCGATATCAATGATTCTGAAAACTCCCTTAAGAAGCTGCTCGACCAGCAAGTGGATATCGCCATCGTGGGGATGAAGCCGGCTTCTCCCAAACTAAGCTCCCGCCAGCTTACAAATGACTCGCTCGTGTTAATCACGCCGAATCATCACCCGCTTATCCATGCGGCGGAGGCGGATTTCAGCCAGTTGCACCACTATGAATTTGTCGTCAGAGAAAGTGGATCGGGCACCAGAAAGAGAATGGAAGAATTTCTCGCCGGGCATGGGCTGGAGCTAACTGATTTAAATATTGGCTTATCCATTGGAAGCACAGAGGGGGTGATTGCCGCTGTCGAAGCCGGGCTTGGAATCAGCTTTATTTCAAAACTGGCTGCGCTTCCTGCAGTAAAGGCTGGCCGCGTCCAAATGGCAGAAAATATCGATCCAATTCAGCGCAGCTTTTATTTTACCACCCTCAAGGAAGCAGAAAATCGACCGTTAATCAAAGAGTTTGCCAATTTATTATTTAAATAGTTTTTTAAAAGGGAGAGGAAGCTATGAAAACCAGTAAAACGATGATTTTAACCTATTCGGCGATGGGGATTGCCTTAAATGTAATTTTAGGTACCGTCGTTTCATCTTTAAAAATTCCGCTTTTATTCCTGGATACAATCGGCACTGTGCTAATTGCCGTTTTATTCGGACCTTGGTGGGGAGCGCTGGCAGGCGCCTTAACAAATGTGGTGCTCGGCGTGACAACCGGGGGTTCCGCTATTTTCTTCGGCCTTGTGAATGTAGCGATCGCATTAGTGGTAGGATATATAGCAAAAAGGTTTGATTTCACCAAATGGTACGTTGCACTTATAACAGGACTGATTTTATCGGTCGTGGCCCCATTAATCGGCACGCCAATTGCTGTTGCCCTTTTCGGCGGTTTGAATGGCAGCGGGATGGACGTAGTGGTGCTCTGGCTCCGGGCTGCCGGTGATAGTGTATTTGCTTCCACGTTTATTTCCAGAATTACCGGCAACTTTGTCGATAAAATTATTACCTGCCTGCTCGTTATGTTCATGGTCACAAGGCTTCCATATTTTGCAAAACTGGTAAAGAAGGAGAACCGAAATGCAGCGTAGCAAACAGATACTCATTGTTTCCCATTGTATTTTAAACCAGAATACCGTCATTCCAGATGAGGCCAGAGCAGCGGGTGCGGTTATTTCAGCAGTAGAATGGGCCATGAAACAAGGCTATGGATTGCTGCAGCTTCCCTGTCCGGAATTTACTTTTTTAGGACTGGACCGGCCGCCGATGACGTACGAGCAATATAATACGCCGGAATACCGAAAGCATTGCCGTGAAATCCTGAAGCCTGTCTTGTCTCAAGCCGAGGATTACATAAAAAACGGCTATGAAATTGCAGGAATTCTTGGCATCCAAAGCAGCCCTTCCTGTGACCCCACGCGCGGCATCTTTATGGAAGAATTGACCGCGATGTTTTCGGAAAAGGGCATCAAACTAAAGACACTTTGGTATTTGCCCAATACCAGCGAACCTGTTTTTGACAGCGAAAAACATTTTGTAGAGTGACACTCCTCATCTTAACGGCCCGCTTTGTCGAAAAGCGGGCTTTTTCATTTCGATGATGCACGGGAGTAATCAACGCATAGATCTCTCTTTCTAAATGAAATTGATTCACTTCAACTAAATGTTTCTTTAACCCATCCTAGTCTAAATTAGACATTCTTCTTTCTTCGTCTCTCATTTGCGCAGAAATCTTAGCATTCCTCTTTAACCCATCAAAAAAGCCCATAACCATTCTCCTTCATTTTTTTACTACCTGCTTTTTTTGATTTGCTAAAAAAATAACTTTCAGGTATAAAAACCCAAAAATTATATTAAAACATCTATTTAATACCATTATAGGTCTTTTAAAGTAATAGTATATTAGGTATTTTTGTTTAAAATACTTTGCATGAATGTATATAAGTTATAAAGGATTTCACCTTGCCAACAGCCGAAATTTCTAGAACTTCAGGAAATTTCAGAATTCGAAAGCAGACATGATGCACGAGAACCGTCCCCATGCTTCAACATTTATTGTTGAAATTTATAAAAAATTGTTGTAATTTGCTGGGTGAATATTTTACTATAATAATTGAAAATATTACCTCAATTTCATAGATTGTGTAATTAATTGATATAAAAAATTGAATATAGGTGGGCAAGTAGAGATGGTTTATGATGGGATTTTGTTGTCTTTGATTGTTGGGTTTATCCGGAAAGGGAATCTGAGGGGGCTGGCTCAGTTAAAGCTTAAGTGGGGTTGGATTTTTCCTTTATTGTTGATTGTTCAAATCATTACCTTTGTCTATCAGAATGATATCAAATTTCTTGGAAAAGCCAGTGAATCTATCTATATGGTCGTTTATATCATTGGTTTGCTATTTTTATTCTTAAACCGAAACCACAAAGGGTTTATGATTATTTTTATCGGTGTTTTTTTAAACTTTTTGGTGATGGTGGTAAATGGGGGAAGAATGCCGGTCTCAGAAGAAGCGGCGGCTGTGTTGGATCCCATGTATATCCAAGCCCTTAAGGACGGTCTATACGCGAAGCATATTCTATTAACAGACTCTACTATACTTGGGTTTTTAGGCGATATCATACCATTAGGTCCACCCTATCCTCGTACACAGGTCATTAGCATTGGCGATGTAGTGATGAATATTGGCGCGTTTCTCTTTATCCAATATTTAATGCTCCAGCCAAATAAAAAAAATAGAGAAATCACCTCCCATTCTTTGAAAGGAGGTGAAACACGATGAAAAAAGCTCAAGGTCTTAAAATCACAGGTTTACTTTATAATGCAATCATTATTGCTTCCGTTATTATTGCATTAACATCTGGATTCAAATTTGGTGAATAATTATTACCGAAGGGAAGTTATGCAGCATAACTTCTCTTTTAAAAATTTATCGATATGAGAAGTGAAAAATAATGCGACTGTTTAAAACTCCAGCTAATCGATACATTTCCCTAGTTTCCATAGCCAGCATCATCGTATTTTTAGTATCAATTGACTTCAGAAACTACAGCAGTCATGACTGGACTGCCATTTATGCATTAGTTGGCGCCATCCTGCTGCTTAATCATTATAATATTCTTCTTCCGCCAAAGGGTAATGCCCTTTCGATGGATTCTTCCGTATTTTTGGCAAGCCTGTTTTTATTTGGCTTAAATATAACCCTATATGTTTTATTAATCTATTCGGTTATTTTTATGTTCACACTAAGAAAAATGGTTTGGTGGAAACATGTTTATAATTTTTCGATTTACACTGTAATGATTATAACTGCTCATTATGTCTTTCTTTACTTGGGTGGAACAACAGATTCGATTCAACCGAGTAATTTAATTCCTTATGCTGTTTCTTTAAGTGTCTATTTTGCAGTAAATATCCTTTTACTAGGAATCTATTTTTTATTAGTCGCAGATGAAAATCTAATGAACGTGTTAACAGGAATGCTTAAAGAGGCGATTGCCCCTTATGTTAGTACTCTTATGCTTTCGCTAGTTTTGGCTACTTTAATGAGTTCCAATCCTATCTTTGGCCTGTTTCTATTTACTTGTATTACCGTTTTACTATCGGTAGCATTCCAACAGCATTTTAACTTATTTAAAAAGATCTCTGAAAAAGCGAATAGAGATTACTTAACCGGTCTAAATAATCACGGATATTTCAAAGAACTACTGGAAAAAGAAGTCAAGATTGCCAAGGATACGGAGCAGCCTTTAAGTGTCGCGCTGCTTGACCTTGATGATTTTAAAAAATATAACGATATTTTTGGGCACATCCAAGGAGACCAGCTGCTGAAGGAGTTTGGTGCTCTTTTAGAAAAAGAAGCAAAATCGAACAGCTATACGGTTGCTCGCTATGGCGGAGAAGAATTCTCCCTTCTCATGCCGAGGACAAGTCTTCATCGGGCCCATTCTTTTATCGATGAACTTAGAAAGAAAACCAATGATACCCATTTTAAAGGGGTTGAAAAACTGGCCTATGGCTGCCTATCCTTTTCAGCCGGAATCGCGGAATGCTCGAAGGAAACCTATAGTATTTCGCAGCTGTTAAATCAAGCGGACCAAGCCATGTATTCCGCAAAGAACCAAGGGAAAAACCTGGTCCAGCTCTTTAATGAGAACTCCGAATATACGGTGCAGCACTCCCTTTCGATCGAAAAGGACCTCGAAGAAGCGGAGCAGCAGCTGAAAATTTTCCTTTCGAAGGATGTCTATACCTATCGCCACAGTAAACGGGTGTACCAGTATGCCGTTGATTTTTCCCGCAAGTTAAACTTATCCGATAGTGAACGAAAGAACCTGATCCTTGGCGCTCTCGTTCATGATATTGGCAAGCTCGAGATTCCACGGGATATTTTAAATAAAAAAGGAAAGCTTGAGCCCCATGAATGGGAAATGATGAAAAAGCATGTAACCTGGGGCAAGGAAATTATCTCGACCAATAAGAAGCTGGAAGATTTAATTCCTTTAGTCGAACTCCATCATGAACGATATGATGGGAATGGCTATCCTTATGGCCTAAAAGGAGTATCTATACCGAAATTAGCCAGGATTCTATGCATTATTGATTCCTTCGACGCCATGACAACCGAACGGCCCTACCAAAAAACAAAAACATTTAAGGAAGGCATCGCGGAATTAAGAGCATGCTCCGGAAAGCAATTCGACCCTCAATTTGTCGAACCGTTTATAGAAATCATCGAGCAGCGTGAACATGTTGAAGAAGTCTATGAGGATGGAAATGTGGCGGTTAATTCTTAGGGCTCAAACAGAGGGAAGTTCCTTGAGGTCAGCTAAAAGTAAATTGTGATTAATTTTTTAAAAATGGAAGGCAGCATTGTCTTTCATTTTTTTATTTACTTTATCAGTTATCTGTTTATTTTTGCTAAATTAAATTCAGAAATAGTTCCATCCGTAGGAACTTCATTCTTTTTGAAAAAGATACCGATTTTCTTTTTATCCAAAGAAAATCGGTAATGGAAATGTTTTTCCCTTTTATGCTTGCCTGCTTTCCAGCCTGCGCGCAATTAATGATAGACAATAGTTAACTATAAAGTACATGAGCGCGACTACGATAAAAACAGGAATAATGTAGTTAACGTTTTGTGCGTAAATGATTTGAGCATTATGCATAAGCTCCGGTAAGGCAACTATGACGCAGAGTGAAGTGTCCTTCAATAGAGAGATAAATTGGCTGACAATCGGAGGAACCATTCTCCTTAACGCTTGCGGCATAACAATAGTCCGTAATGTTTGGATGTACGTTAATCCTGATGAACGGGCCGCTTCTATTTGACCTTTATCGACGGAATTCAAACCGCCCCTGACAATCTCCGCAAGCATGGCAGATTCAAACACAGTCAATGCCGAGATTGCCGCTACCGTAACGCTAAGCTTGATTCCCACTTCCGGGAGAGCGAAAAAGGTAAAGAAAATGATAAGCAAAAGCGGCATATTCCTAATTGTTTCAACAAGCACAGCCACAACCTTAGAGACAACCGGAATTTTGGCATACCGCAATGTTCCTAATAGAATTCCAATAATAAAACTTAGCACAATCGAAATAAAAGCAACGTATAACGTCAGCCAAAAACCATCGGCGAGGAATTTTAAATGATCAGCTGAAAGAGCTCCTGTGATATCCATAATTCCCCTCCCTAATGATTTCTAGCCAGGCGTTTTTCCAAATAACCAACGCCGAGACTTAATGGTATGGTTAACACAAGATAGAACAGCGCAACAAAAATGTACACATCAAATGTAACGAATGTATGGGAGGAAACAATATCCCCAAAGTACATTAAATCAAGTCCTGCAATGATTCCTAGAATAGATGAATTTTTTACAAGATTAATAAACTGGTTGCCAATTGGAGGAATGACGATTTTGATCGCTTGCGGCAAAATAATCGTCCTCATCGCCTGCACATAGGTGAGACCGGATGATCTTGCTGCCTCCATTTGCCCTTTCGGAACAGATTGTATGCCAGCTCGAATCGCTTCGGCTATAAACGATGCCGTATAAATGGAAAGTGCGATCGTCCCTGCCACAAATCCAGAAAGCGTTACGCCAACTGCAGGAAGACCGACATAAAAGAAGAAGGCGATGATAAGAAGCGGTATATTTCTAATAAACTCAACATACACAGTGCCAATCCAATTTAAAGGCTTCATTGGAGCAATTCTCATAACGGCTACAATCACACCTATAATAAAACTACCGACCAGGCCAATGATACTTGCAAATATCGTGTTCTTAAATCCTTCTAAATATGTATCCAGGTTATTTATTAATATTGAAAAATCAATCATATTGGATCTCCCCCCTTTTTCTTGGAAGTAATATCAGGATGAGCACGTTGGCTCATCCTGATATCAATAGATACTTAGTTGGATTTGATCCACTTATTTTTAATTTCGTCATACTTCCCGCTGTCTTTCATCTTCTTTAAAGCGCTATTGATTGCATCGACTAATTCTTTATTTCCTTTTTTAACAGCAATTCCGTAAGGCTCATCGGTAAAAGTACCGCCGACTAACTCATAGTTTGAATCCTGGTCTACCATTCCATAAAGAATCGAATCATCCGTTGTCAGCGCATCCCCTTGTCCGGACTTCAACGCTGTAAAAGCTTCCGTATAGTTTTCAAATTCCAATACAGTTGTCTCTGGAGCCTTTTCACGAATATTTACAGCGGATGTTGAACCTTTAACCGCCAAAACCTTCGTGCCCTTTTTTAAATCTTCCAGCCCTTTGATTGGGCTTCCTTTTTTCACAAGCAGGGATTGGCCGGCTTGAAAGTAGACATCTGAGAAATCAACCTCTTTTTTACGTTCCTCTGAAATGGTCATGGTTGCTACGATCATATCAATATCGCCATTATTTAGCATCGGGATACGGGTTTTAGATGTAACCTCTTTAAACTCAATCTTTTTCTCATCACCAAGGATGTCTTTTGCCAACTCTTTTGAAATATCAATATCAAAACCTTCTACTTTGCCGGTACTTGGGTTCTTCAGTCCAAATAATCTTGTATCATATTTTACACCGACTACAATTTTGTCTTTCTCCTTAATTTGCTCTAAAGCATTTTTTGCTGCAGTGCCTGACGTTTCTTTATCGCTCTTGCCGCATGCTGAAAGGAGCATGGAAGCCGATAATAAAAGAATTCCAGTAATCTTACTTGCTTTACTTTTAAACATATAAATCCCCCTAAAGTTTAATGATTTAAGACACGGCTGAGAAATAGACGCGCTCTTTCTTCTTTCGGATTTGCGTAAAAATCAGCCGGTTTTCCCTGTTCCAAAATTTGCCCGTGGTCCATAAATATAATGCGGTCAGCAACTTCTTTTGCAAATCCCATTTCATGGGTAACGACTACCATCGTCATCCCTTCTTTTGCTAACGCTTTCATAACATCCAGCACTTCACCAATCATCTCTGGATCTAGAGCAGAAGTAGGCTCATCAAACAACATAATTTCAGGCTTCATGGCAAGTCCTCTTGCAATTGCAACCCTTTGCTGCTGCCCCCCTGATAACTGTGATGGATAGGAGTTCACTTTATCTGGTATACCAACTTTTTCAAGATAATATCTTGCTGTTTTTTCAGCTTCCTCTTTTGATTGGTTTAAAGCCATCGTCGGGGCAAGTGTGATGTTTTGAAGAACAGTTTTATGCGGATATAAATTAAAATGCTGAAATACCATCCCGATATTTCGCCTTAACTCATTGATGTTTGTTTTTTTGTCATTTACTTTTACACCGTTAACAATTAATTCTCCATCACTGATTGTTTCTAGCCGATTAATACAGCGAAGCAACGTACTTTTCCCAGATCCGGAAGGTCCAATGACAACGACCACTTCCCCCTTATTAATTTCTAGATTAATATTTTGGAGAACATGAAAGTCTCCATAATACTTATTTACAGAATCAAACCGAATCATTTCAAACCTCCTCTCAGTTGTACGTTTTTATATGTATGGGACCTGTCAAATTGTTAGAAGAAGCAAAATTTCAACTCTTTGGAACAGTCTAACAATTTACGTCCATATTCTATTCTACAATTCGTTTCCAATTTAGTAAATATCAACTAATAAACTTGTGAATATTCCTTTAAAAAACTAGATCCTGCAAACGCATATTTTACTATATTAAAAAGAATCCAATTTGACCCTTTTTGCTAGTTTATTAGGTTTGTTAATTTCTAGTGAGAAGGAAACTGGTTATTTTTTAGCCCTTTGGTGATAATATGTGTTCTCCTTTTTGTTTTTATTATGATTTGGCATTTATACCCTTCCATCAATTGACAAATTCGTTTATACTGTATATAATCATTATGAACAGTATGATTAATAAAAATTGCAGGTGTTCCGATGAATATCATCATTTCTAACAGTAACGATCAGCCTATTTATAACCAAATCAAAGAACAGATCAAGGAGCAGATTTTGCGGGGAGAACTGGCAGAGAAAACGACCCTCCCTTCTATCCGCAAACTAGCAAAGGATCTACAGATCAGTGTGATTACAACAAAAAGGGCATACGATGAATTGGAAAAGGAAGGATTTATTGAAACCTTTCCTGGAAAAGGTTCCTTTGTTGCATCCCAAAATCACGAGCTGCTAAAAGAAAAACAACTAAAGCTAATTGAAGAGAAGCTAGGTGAAATCATCGAACATAGCAAGGCTTTTAATATTAGTGTGGATGAATTAATGCAAATGCTTAAGCTGCTGTATGAGGAGTGACGAAACAATGGAAAATATTATAGAAGTAAACGGCGTCTCCAAGAAACTCAAAGATTTTCAACTGAGCAATCTTTCATTCGATTTCAAAAAAGGCTATATTATGGGATTGATTGGACCGAATGGAGCTGGAAAGAGCACGTTGATTCGCTGCTTGATGGACTTAGCCAAAATCGACTCGGGTGAAATTAAATTGTTTGGAATGACTCACAAGGAAAACACGAAAGAAATTAAGCAACGGATCGGCTTCGTTTACGATGAAAGTCATTTTTATGAAGAGTTTTCGCTGGAGAGAAATAAGCGGATTATTGCACCTTTTTACAAGCACTGGGATGACGAAACATTTTATAGCTATACAAAAAAATTCCATCTTCCACAAAAGATGAAACTTAAACACTTATCTAAAGGGATGAAAATGAAGTTTGCGATTGCGGTTGCGCTAGCCCATCATCCTGAACTTATTATTTTGGATGAACCTACGGCAGGGCTTGACCCCGTTTTCAGACGAGAATTGCTTGATATTCTGCTAGAAATCATCCAAGACGACAAGAAATCGGTCTTTTTTTCTACCCATATTACCACCGATTTAGAGCAGGTCGCTGATTTCATCACGTTTATGAATAATGGTGAAATCATTTTCAGTAAGGAAAAGGATGCTATTTTTGAAGATTATCAGATTGTAAAAGGGCCGAGTGAGCTTGTCGGGGAGATCCAAAGCCTCAATCCGGTAGGTATGAGAAAAACAGATGTAAGTATTGAGGCCCTCATTACCGATGTACACAATGTCGCCCCCCTTCTTCCCCAAGGTGTTCAACTTGAACGGCCGACGCTCGAAGATATCATGTATTACACGGTAAAGGGGATTACGTCATGAAACAGTTACTTTTAAAAGATTTATATACGCAAAGATTATTTGGTTTTCTTTTTCCATTGATATTTATCATGCCTTTCTATTCGATATCTTTAAATGGCGCTAACTATATCGTTGTTTATGTTACGTATGTTGCCATTTGGCTCTCTATTTATTCCAACTTCGGTACGGCTGCATCAAACAGACTGGGGCTAAAGCTGCTGTCGAGCCTGCCGGTCACAAGAAAAAAACTAGTACAAGGAAAATACTGCGCCGCATTCATGTGGTGGGGGATCAGCCTAATCAGTTACGGAACGATTGCTTCACTTATTTTAATATCGACGAATAATATTCTCGGTTGGGGAACCATTCTCAGTTTGGTCTTATCGCTTTGTCTAGCATTCATCATCATTTCTGTTTTCTATCCTCTATATTTTTTATTTAACTATCAAGTGGCGGCAGGAATCACGATGGTTATTCCTGCGCTGGCCTTTTTTGGAATGACTTTCTCGACAGTTATGTATGATGAAAATAGTCTGCCTTTACAGTGGGAGCTGTTTCTGATCGAGAACCTCTTATTCTACTTTTTATTTATTCTTGTAAGCATGCTGATTACATTCGCTTCTTATAGATTGTCAGTAGCTATTTTTGAGAAAAAAGATTTGTAAAGGGGACTGGATATGCTTAATGTAATAAGGCTGAACATAAGAAGTATCAAAATTTGGGAAGTGATCATGTTCATCCCAGCAGTATTTGTACTTGCGTTCCTAGCCAGCCCGAATTTCATGCATCCTTATTATATGTGGATTTTTTATTTAACATTTGGGCTATCTAGCATTTCCCTTAATCCAAAAAAACACGAAAAAGTCCAACGGACCATTTTTAGCTTACCCATTACAAAAAAAGAATATATTGGGGCAATCTATCTTCTTGTGGTTATTTGGTTTTTCCTCGCGACAATCGTTACAACATTCATTGCCTTTATGATTGATCGAGAAATGGAATTTTTTACATTCGAATTATGGATCACCATGTTTTTTCTGTTCCTATTTTTTAGCTCGATTTATTTGCCGTTTGGAATGTTTTTCAAACGAGCAGGAATGATTATTCCTATAGCCTTGATCACTTTCATCATCACCATTCGGGAGACATCGGGGATCTCTGAGATCCATTTTCATCCGATCTTATTTATTGCAATTATCCTATTCGGTTTATCGTACTTTCTTTCAACAAAGATCATCAAGGGGAAAGATATATCGTAAAATGGAATATATAATAAATGAAAACTCGCCGATTGGCGAGTCCGATAGGATGAAGACAGAGGCGTAGTTGAATTTATACTTTCCTATTAGCTAAAAAAGAGAAGTGCTGCTAACACTTCTCACTAAAACCTCTACCGTCAGGGTGGTGGTTGTTACAATATATTTATTTCTGAGAACCACCTTTTGCATTCCTACGCGGGGTGGTTTTCTTGTTTTCTAGAACGTTACTCCGAAAGAAATAAGCTCTAGTTTTACGCAGAATAATTTTTGGCACTATTTTCAATTTGTTCTACAGAGTTGTTATTTTGATATGGGTCATACATTTTTTCTCGGATAAATAAAGCTGGAATAATCCCTGCTATTGCATAAGCTATTCCAAGTGTGGCTAAACCAAATCCAATTGATTGAGCTTGTGAAATAATACCTATGCTGACAGGCGCGATCGCGGCACCAAACCGCCCAATGTTATACGCTCCTCCACTAGCCGTTCCACGAATGTGTGTAGGAAAACTTTCACTCATGTACGTACCATTCACCCCATAGGGTGTTCCATAAAGGAATCCAAAAATGGTAAGTAATATAATGATATTGCCTGGTGTATGATACATGATAAGGAATGGCAAGAAAATCGCAGTAGATAACCCGCCAATTGCATATACAGCACGACGACCTATTAAATCTGCTAACCAGCCGGCAAGAATCTTGCCAAAAATTAATGCCGTATAGGTTCCAACAAGATATCCTGTCATCTTTTTAAAATCGAAACCTAAATCCTCTACAAGATACGTTGGAAGCCATGTTCCTACACCATAAAAACCAAACTGTAAAAAGGTTGAAGTAAAAATCCAGAAGATAAAAATAGATCTTAATTTTGGTTCTTTAAAGATGGCTACCCATTCGTTTTTCTTAATCTTTTTAGGTTGTTGCTTTGCTTCAACCCATCCTTGGGGTTCAGGAATCTTCCGTCTTATATAAATTGCCAAAACAACTGGTATTATAGATATGAAGAAAAGCGGCCTCCAACCGTAAATTGGCAAGATCGCATTTGCTAACAGGGCTGCCACTAAATATCCCACTGAATAAGCTGCTTGTAATGATCCTAATATCGTCGTTCTTTTTTTTGTTGGTACATATTCGGCCATTAGCATCATAACTATAGAATATTCTGCCCCTATTCCAATGGCAGAGATAAAACGAATGGCTAGGAATTGCTCGTAAGTTTGAGCAAGCCCTAGGAATGCCGTACCAACAGAGAAAAGCACCATCATATAGACCGCCATTTTCACCCGGCCAAATCGGTCAGATAACCAGCCGCCTACAATTCCTCCAACTGCCATGCCAATTAAGGATAATGTACTGATAAACCCTGCAGCTGCTTTTGTAATTTGAAATTCTTCCATTAAACTTGGAAGAGTTAATGAGAGCATTTGTATATCCATTCCATCTACGATGAGGCCTAGAAAACAAGCGATAAATACAATAATCCAAGGTCGACTTACTTGTGTTTTTTCCATAGATACACTCCTTTTTTCAAATAATTTAATTTAAAGCGGTTACATTACTGAAATAAAAATGGCTATCCTAAACATTACTATTAAAAACTTAATAGTAGTTGTTTAAGATAGCCAGATAGTTCACTAGTTTATATTAAAAAAGGTTATTTTTTTAATAGCTAATGAATAGGCAATAATGATTTTAATAATTCTATTTTACACCAATTTTCTAATAATTCAATACATAATTTAAAAGCTTTGAATATCCCAGAAGATATAGTTAATTTTGTAAATAATTATCGTGATATTTTTGGCGGGCAACTTTTAGCGCAACAATCAAAGCTCCTTGAGATTGAATTAAAAAATCCTGCTCGATCTCCTTAAGCAAGGAACTAATATCCTTGCTAAAATCAGTTCCAATGACAATACGCTTTAAATAGTCTTTTGCCAAATCCGTAATAAAGGTAGCATCTGCATTCACGATAATATGATTTTGTTTATGAATCTCAAGCATAATTCCGATCTGCTTATTATTCTCATACATGGGTGTATTTTGCGGTGCTTTTGCATAAGCAGAAATAAATACTGTTGGCATTCCCATTACTCAACATCCTTTCAAGAGTAAGATAGTATAAACCAAGGACAATCATTGGAAAATCAGCTTAAACTGTATGAATAATCCCTTGCGTAATGCCTCACTTTATCTAAATCGATTTCCATCCCAAACCCTGGTCCGTCTGGTATAATCACTTCAAAGTTTTCAAATTGGAGATCGTTTACGGTAATGCGATCCTTGAACAACAATGGACCAAAGATTTCTGTACCGTATTCAAATTCTGAAATCGTTGCATAAACTGCTGCACAGGCAGCAGACCCAAGACTGGATTCAATCATGGTACCGCCATACAAGCCAAATCCTGAGCCTTCCGCAATGGCCGCCACCTTTTTAGTTTCCATTAACCCGCCATGCTTGCACGGTTTAAGAGCGATGCAATTCCCATAGCGATGCTTGGTAATTTGAAATACATCATGAACTGAATTGGCTGATTCATCTGCCATGATTGGAACTTTAAACCGCTCGGTTAACCGAGCCATGCCCTCGTAATTCCAAGTTGGCAGCGGCTGTTCCACCATGGAAACTCCACCATCCTGCAATGCCTCAATACAGTAATTTGCGATTGTTTCATCCCAAGCCTGGTTGACGTCCACAGTCACACGGGCCTGATCACCTACCGCCGCAATGATTTTCAAAACATGTTCCACATTTTTATATGGATCGCCTTTACCAATTTTTAATTTAAAAATTTTGTGGCGTTTTTGCTGTAATAATTCTTTTGCTTCTTCAATATCTCTTCCTGTGTCCCCGCTGGCTAACGTCCATGCCAGTGGCAGGGAATCATGGATTTTTCCACCTAACAGCTCATAAGCCGGAATGTTTTTACTTTTTGCTGCCAAATCGATCATCGCCTCTTCAACCACTGCTTTTGCAAAATGGTTCCCTCTAACTGCCTTCGAAACCTCAAACATGATTTTAGAAAAATCATTCGGATTCCTGCCAAGTAAATGTGGAGTGATATATTGATCAATATTAGCCTTGATTGCTTCCGGTGTCCCTTCCCCATAAGAAGCACCGCCAATTGTCGCTACCTCTGCCCATCCTTCCAGACCACCTTCATTCGTAATCCGGGCCACAACAATCGATTGTGCTGTAATCGTATGCATTGATAACTGATGCGGTCTAACTGTTGGTATATCTAATATATAAATATCAACTGAACGTATCTTCATTTATTCATCTCCTATTTGTTCAATAAAATCTGCTCTTTTTTGGGGCGACCTCTTCCATTGAGACTCCTGGTATTAGCTCAATCAGTCTCAACTCGCCAATCTGAATCTCATTGCCGTTAATAGTTTTCTTATATAGTTCTATATGTTTAGCACCTCTTTTTTAAATTGCTAGTTTTGAATACGCGAGCTTGAGGGTAAGACCCTTAGACAAACATAACGCATAAAAATAAAAAGGCCTTTTAAAGATGGCGGCTCTCATTTGCGAACAAATGAAATCCCTCATCTTTAAAAGGCCGTTACGTTTACTAAGTTTAATTAAAAATGGTAAATTTTTAATCATTAATAAACAGGCTAGTTATTGTATGCGTTTTCTATATTATGAAATATTTTTTTAATAATTTCAACAGTTTTATTTTTTATGAAAGTAAAATCATAAAAAAGGAAAGTAACCACACCAAATCGGGAAGTATATCCAAATAAATGGTAATCTCCCCAAAAAGATCATTATGTTTTCTCTTATTTTCACTGACAATTCAACTAGCGAAGCATATACCGGTTCCACTAAATTGGTTGATGTACTCGACCAACATGGGAATGTGGTATGTAGATTTAAGTGATAGTTCGCTAGAAGAGCATGATTTTGAAGAACGAAGTTATTAATTTTTCAATCTTCCAAAATCGAGCAGGATGAAGTCCTCCCTAAAATGAGGCACGAGAACCGTCCCCGTGCCTCACAATTACCTGGTTCCTGATGTCACAATAAGGGTCCCCTCTTGTTTAAACATATTGAGTAATTGTCTTACGACGCCAGTACCCATTTTTATGATTCTAGGCTGGGTGGTGGGATTGTCACCCCATTGACAGTTGGTTACTACACCACTGCTAGCGTTATCCCAAAACATGACGCCATTAATCTTACAGCCATTGAATACAATCCCATTTTGCCTGACATGGACATAGACAACATAAGGGTCAGTTACGCCATCACTGAGAATATGGCAATTATCAAAGGAGACATATGTGTTATTTTGGGTTGTAAAGATACCTTGAATATCGATGGCCCTTGCTGTACAGTAAATCCAGCATCCATCGAACACAAAGTCTGACATATCAATTCCTGTAACGGCAAAACGGGAGTTTAAGTCTATGATCACGTGAGAGAATTTGAACGCCAATCCTCGTACTACATTGACGCCCCATCTAGCAGAACCAATGAAACCACCCAAAAACATACAGCCCTCCGGTCGTCTAATTGAGCCCTGATAGGTGGCACCATCTACATACACACCATTATTAAAACCAGAGAATTGACAGCCAACAAAGGTGTTATTTATAACTTGACCTTGTATTTTTAAACCAGTGTCCCCGGTATAAAAGGCACTAATACTTTCAAAATAACTACCCCATACCTCCGCTAGAAATAAACCTGTAAATACATTAGAGATGGAGATATTTTTAAATGAACATTGATACACAGCATAGTTAACACTGGTTGATTGTGTAATTTTACTTTGATCTGCCGTACCCATATATAATCCGACAAGATTTCTGTAATTGGGGTTCCCATCAATTTTCAAATCCTGTATAAATTTCGTGCTCATCTTTAAATCTGTTCCTACAGCAGGTTCCCGGCCCTTTACCCAAAGCATCGTACCAACAGGAACACTAGCACCTACAGCCACTTCATTCCATACACCAGCAACCTTTATTACAGCATTATTACCGATAATCGAAATATAATCAGGAATTACTAGAGTTTGTGAAATAACATAGGTTGCAAAAGGCTTAAGGTTTAAGATCCCCATACCTCCCGGCGCACTGGCAATACAACTTTTCAAGGCTTGCGTATCATCTGTGACACCATCACCTTTTGCCCCGAAATCCTCAGCCAGCAGGTAGTAGTTCATAGAGTTTGGTTCAGCCACTATTGCTCAGCTCCTTAAAAAAATAGTACACAACCATATTAAAACGATTATTATACTATCCTATTCAAACCGTCTTAAGGAGATTGTATGCTCGTCCATTAGATTGCAGAATAGATTTTGCTGGTTCTTCACGGATGGTTTGTAAACAATGACTTGATGCTATAGCCGATGTAGTGGAAGTCTACACCGTATCCCTAAGGGCAATTATTACATTCCAAAGTACCCAAATATCCAATCACTACTTTGTAAAAGCGGTTAAAAAAATGACTTCCCAATTCCCCTCATAATCCTCAGAGCATAATCCTTCTTTCCCTTCCTTATTTGAAACAAAAGAACCGTCCCCATGCCTCAAAGAAAGGAGGTTAATGAGATGGCAAAGACATTGGAATTGATGTTTGGTACGGAGTTTGGCAAGACTGCCCGTATTGCAGTGGACAATCCGAAGGAACCGGTTGATGAGGCTGGCTACTGTCAAACAAGCGATGGCACAGATCATTGCTGCGGATGTATTTACATCAGCCAGCGGCAGATATGTTGCTGCAAAATGCGCTAGAGTGATCGTCCGCAATATAGCGGAGTATGAAATTGTTTAATAGTTTGGTATCGAATTTGCAGGGTAAATCTAATCAATAGGTTAAAGGGGAGGCCGGATTCTTTTGCGAAACCGGCCTCTTTTAAAATATGAATCGGAAGGAGAGAATCTTCCTACTGGGCAGTTGGCTTTTCAATTTAATAAAGAACCCATTGAGTAGGGGTCATTCAACTCTATCAATCTTCGATAAAATTCTGGTGGTGACAGGCACCAATCCCCTAATTAAAAATACATTTCCCTTGTTGTCCAGAATTCCTTTAGTTTCTGTATTAAAGTCTTATGCGCAACAGAATTGGGGTTAACGAGATCGATTGAATAATAGTTCATCGATAGTTTTCCTGTATGGACATATTTAGACCTCAAAATTTCTTTGTTACGAGTACTTGTTAATTTAATGATTTGAAATTCCGGGCTAATCGTTTGGGTTTTAAAGTCTACAGGGGCTGTGATGTATTGATTTTTATAGACATTTAAAACAACAAGATTTTTAGAACCCTCTTCAATTATTAAAAAATCCCTTTTGTCGCTTGCGGCTTCCGAGCCAAACACATACGCGAAAATAAATAAACCTATTAATGAGGCAGCAATAGCAGTTTTATACTTTTTAAAATGTCCAAGAGTGACAATTAATAAGATTATAAGAAATAGGACAATCAAAGAAACTTTTTGAAAAAAAATAATAATGAATAAAACGAAAGACCATCTTAACACTAACCCATATTTTGACTGGGCCAAAAAATGGAAAAATTTAAATCGATTGTTTAAGCTTTTATGGAGCTTATCTTCGATATAAATAATCAAAAAAGCTAGAAATAGAAACGTGATGAGTAAGAGCATCGTTTTGGTCAAGGAAGTAATCGTTATATCAATATAACTAGAATTCAATCTAAAGAAATGGTTATAGGAACATTCATATGTATAGGTAATTCCATAACTAACAGCAGTTAAGGGGGCAATTACAATCGCAACATCAAAATTTGTCTTAAAATATTCTCTTAGCTTTTCTAACATGAGTTCACCCATTATCTATTGTTCTCAGCAGGACCAGTAGGAATATGTAAAAAAGAAAACATATCTTTAAATTTATTTCGAAGCAACTCGTCATAATAATCATCCATCCGATCTGGAGCATCGGGGTCCATGAGATTTTTCGAATAGTCTCTTACATAAAGTAACCCTGTATTTGTTAACTTTGTAGTAATCACCGGATTATCCATTTCAATAAATTCAAATTCAGGGGTAATTAACTTTCTCTTTAAATCGACTGGTGCAGCAATATAATTATCGTCATATGTGTTTACCACTACCAAGGTCTCTTTACCATCTTTAATCAATAAATGTTCAAACTGACCGGCCGCATTCGCTGTTCCTAGAGAATAGGTAATAACAATCATACCAGCCAATAAAGTAACAACAGCTGTTATATATTTTTTAAAATAAAACAAGACAAGAAAAATTCCAATTGGGATTATCGCATTTAAAACTCTGCCGGAGTTAAATATAAATCCTCCTAAAAGGAGTAGACAAAACAATGAAATATGTGGCAGAGGCAGATGCATTAACAAAGTCCCGACTCTCTTCTTGAATAAAGATGAATCTTCTTTTAGTCTATCAGCCATTTTAAAAAACAAAATGTTTAATCCAATTGCCATAAGAATGATGACCGCAATTCCAATAATTAATAGTAATGTTTCCGAAAGCCGATTAATATTAATTTCAACAAAGTCCGCCGGCAATTTATAATGCCGGTTATAGGCCCAATAATACATATATGTGAAACCATAGGTAATCGCAGTTAAAGGTCCTATTACAAGCGAAATCTGTATCCCTTTCAAATTTCTAATTCTAAAGGTGTTCAAAATCCACATACACATTTTCCCTCTGTTACTTATAGTTGGATTTTCTATTATTTTTTAGGTGCACGAAGTGATGCTTGACTGCCCAGAAGTCAAGCTACAAAAATCCATCAGAACCGCCCCCTTGGCAACTCCTACATCGCCAACCTCTTAATCAAACTCTCTAACTCCTCAAGGTTCCCCTGTAGATGGTGGTGAAAGGCCAATGTACTTTGGTTTTGGGTTTGCGCTTCTTTCCGTTGGTTTGATATTTCTTCTAACACAACGTTATAGGAGTTGTTCTTGTATTCATCGAATTGTTTTTGGAACTGTTCCTGGGTTGATTTGGCTAGCGCCACAAATGAACTGGAGCATTCATTTTTGGCTTGCAATACCTTACGCAGGTTTTGCTCTTCTTTCACATGGCCTGTGATTTCCAGCAAGACTCCGGCGATAGCCAGAACCGGACCGGCCACTTTCGCCACGTTCGTCAGGAATTTTGCTGCATTCACAGCCTGCCATGGTTTAAAAGAATGGCCAAAAAACTTACCTACCTGATAAATGCCTTTATGTAAATCCGAACCCCTCATTGCCGAAGATTTCACAAATCCACCCGCAGCATTGTTAGAAAACTTAAGGATTCCTCCTGTTGCTTTTTCAACAATATTGTTAATTGCCTTAAAGTTTTTTTGAAGATTGGAAATGTCGGTCATATCTACATTTCCTCCTTTAATATGGGCAGTATCAATTTCTACACTGCTGAAAAAGGAATCGGCCAAATCACTATTCAAAATATCCTCGATTTGTTCCGTCAATTCTTCTCTCTCAGCCTTAAGCATATCTTCTAATCGGTTATTCGCATCTTCAATCAGTTGCCTGATTTCCGTCTCAACCTTTTTCTGCTCCCCTTCAAAGTCGACGTTTTCCCCGCCAATCAAGGATGTTAACTGATTTCCGAGCGTTACAATTGCAGAACGCATATCACTCGTAATAATATTGAGGTTATTTTGCGATTTTTCAATACTTTTCTTTACTCTGTTTTCAATCCTCTCAAGTAGTAAGAAGAACTCTCTGGAACCTTCTGTACTATTTTCCGTCAGCGCCTTTCCGATTTCGGAGACAACCTGCCTAATCGGCGTATCCATTTTTCCCAATAATCCCTTTTCATGGACAAACCCATTAATGGCTGTAACTAGCTCATCGAAGTGACTGGATTCTAATAACTCTTGAAAATCATCTTCCACACCTTCAATATAATCCGCCGCATCTATAAAGACAGGGCTAAATTCCCCCAAATCATGAGGCATCAAGGAAGTTTTTAATGTTTCTAAGTAGTTGCTTCTTAATTCTGCAAATTCCCCTTGTTCCATTGACATCTTATTGACTACTAACATCATTTTGCTGCGATAGGCATCTTCATAGGCAAGTTTCACGAAATTCTCCAAAACAATATCATCAAACAAATCACTTGTTAATACATAAAGCAGTAAATCGGATACTTTAATGGCCTCATAGGTGCGGGCATCATGGTCTTTTCTTTCCGTATACAGTCCTGGTGTGTCAGTAAGAATCACGCCGTTCCAATCATAATCTTCAGGAACATCAGTCGCAATATCTGCATCAATTTTTATATCCTTATTGCCGGTCAATGCCGAGATAATCGTCGATTTACCAGCACTATACTGACCGACAAGGGCCACTTTAATTAACGAGTCCTCTTTTACAGCACCCATCACTTTCTCAATGCTCTCTGCGTACGTTTCATAAGGAGTTCCTTGGCTCTGCAGCAGCTGCACGGAATCCCCTGATATTTGGATAAATCGCTGGCCAACCTCTTCGATTAATAACGAATAATTTGAATTCAATGTACCTCGACCCTTTCCCTGCTAATAGATTCAATAATGACATGCTCTTGGATTTTTTGAGCTAATGCCTCTTGAAATTCTCGATCAATGATTTTAGGAGTTTGAATGAAAAACCTCTTGCCAAAAGTTCGTTCGACATCCGTGACCCATTTGTTGATTTCCTTATCATTTAACGGCACCAAATCTCTATGGCGCGGTTCCTGAGCAAATAACAACCGATAGGCGTAGGCCTTATTTAGCTTCATTTCCTGATGCTGGACCATCGCTTGTGCCCCTGATAAAACGTATATAATCTTTTCCAAGCTTGATATCAACGTGTTTTGATAGGCGTCAATAGTTGAAAACAGCTCGCCATGCTTCTTTTGAAACTGTTTAATCGTGGAGGATTTCACTTCTAGCTTCTGCCTGGTGACACTGCCTGTTAACCCCTTGGTTAACTTATCAATCACCTCTTGTATTTTTTTCTTTTTTGATTTGAAAAAGAAACCCAAAACGGTCCCGACAGCAACAATGCCCCAGCCAATCCAGCCGATTGGACCGGAAAAGAGGACAAGAATGCCTCCTATTCCGGCAAAATAGGCGAAAAACCTCTTGGCATCAAACAAATTTGGCAAATTAACATCAAACCCACGGTTCAGCCTTTGGCCCGTGTAGGAAAGATCTTCGACCAATTCCTTTAAATGCTGCTCAATATCTGATGCATAACTAGAAAAAATCCCATCCAGCTTTGACTCCAAGCTTTTCTCCAGCCCAACTGACTGAACAACTTTACTCCATTCCCTCTCGAGTTCAGCCTGTTTCCGATGATAATTATTTGTGGCAAAAGGACTGATCTTATCCTCCAGCTTAGCAAACTCTTGGTCAACGGTTTGGCCAATTCGCTTTTGATAAGACTCGCCGATTTCCTTTAATTTTTTATGATTAGCCGTCTTAAACCGTTTCAGTTTATTCAACATGGATTGTAAGGCCTCCATGTTTTGCTGAAAAATACAATTGGTTTCGTGAACTGGATAAATAAGACCATCCAGTATCGTCTGTGAACGGCGAATATGTCCATCTTCAATAACCGATAACTGCAGCGCATTTAAAAATTTCTCAATGTGACTCCCATCATATAGCTTTCGTTGTTCCTCTTTTGAAAAGGACTCTTTCTTGGAGAGAAGCGCCGCATATAACTGAACCGGAATGATGTCAAACGTGCTGTTTTGATAATGCTCCTCTGCATATCTCCGAATCCTATTGATATGGCCGTCTAACGATTTGGCATCCTTTCTTTCGTAAATAAATTCAGGTTCAGCCAAGAATCGCTTTAATTTGGCTGGATGGTCCAAATTCTCCTTTACGTTTAACAGGATGACAATCGGCTTGTTTTTTTCTTTAATCCCTTTTAAAAATTTGAACTCAGCAGGTTGAACACTATCATTTTTGACAAGATAACAAATCACGTCACTCTCATCAATAATACTTTTTGCAATCTCTTCATCACTTTTTCCGCCTGGAGCTCCAATTCCCGGTGTATCAATAATTCTGATATTTCTCCACGTGTAAATACGATTGTATCTTGTGGTTCGTTGTTTACCGACACCTATGGCGTCTTTGCCCCTGCCGGTAATCACAGCATGCAAAGTGCTTTTGCCAGCCTTAGTTTTACCCATGAAAGAGATGGTAAAGTAATTCATCGCCTGTTTTTTCTTTTTAAGGGATCGACTTACTTCCTTTAGTTGAACATCAATAATTTTAGAAATTTGTTGTTCCAAATCTGTAATCGTTTGTTTTACATTAAACTCATCGGTTTCCTTCTCACCAATATTCGGTAAAATAGCATGAATCAGACGTGAAACTTCCAGTAGAGTCTGCAAATGTTCGTCAAGTATGGGGGAAGCATACGCAAAGTCTTCTTTAGCAATGGCCTTGCAATATTCAATCGCATTCTTATATTCCCCCCGACCGTTAAGCATGGTCTGGTCATTCAACTGTTCCATGCGATGGCTGCCGCTCTCGGAATACCATTTCTGAATCACATCTGTTATTTTGAAAAGATTTGTATCCGCAAGCGTTCCACTATACATTTTCCGCTTATTACTTGATTTTTGTGTAGCTAGTGAGATTAACTCATATACATTGCTTTTTAGCTCTTCATACCTCTCCTGACTGATTCCCCATAATTCCCTAGCCTTATCAAGCAATAAAGGTCCCTCATCGTAGAGGTATCCAGTGCAAACAGCAATTGCCGCTCCTGCTTCCAGGGCAACCTCCTGCCATTTTCGTTGGTTTTCTCCCTTTAGTTTTTCAACAATTTCATCAAAGGATTTTTTATCGTCATCATTGGATAAAATTTTATCCATTTCTTTTTCTTCTGATTCTGACAGGTCAAGCAGATCTAATAAATCTCGAAAAAATAGCAACTGTTGTTCATCTATTTTTTCATCCGCAACAATTAGATGAGATAGAAAATAATTAACGTATTCGCTTTGCAAGATGAATCCTCCATTAACAAGTCTTTTGCTAGGATGCCCTGAACGCAATAAGAAATTTGGGACTTTTTAACTATTATACAATAATTAGATTAAGATGGATGATTAAATCGATAATAGATTTTATTAAAAATTGGTAAGAGCGTAATGTGGGTTTCTTAGTTTTCTAGTATATTTTTCCTGAATATATTCATATAATTGAGACACAGAAACCTTCCTTGCATGCAACTTCATTTCCCGCGATACCGGTGCTTCTGTTTATTCAAACGAAAACTATCTTTGGTCGACCTTACTAATCAGAAATACTTTTGTATTGATACTCATTCTACTAGAGTTCTTCAGTTATCCATCCAAGCGATTGATATAAAAGAAAGATTCAAATAATTCAAATTAGAGTTCTGTTGAATAATTCGGGCGTAACGTGCATCGGAATTCATACCAAAACTCTACTAATCAGGATTTTATTCCTATATAATTAATATGAATTTACTTAATATTTGGGGGAATAAGTCATGGGGTTTTTTACGTCTTTATTTGGCAGCAAAGATAATAACCAGAAACAGGGTAGTAAGCCAGCAACTAGTTATTCTCAAAATCAGAGGAATACACCTGATTTCAATGATGAAACGAATAAACTAATTGGTCAATTATACAGCCAACTAGCTGGACGTATTAATAGTTATCAACAACAAACTCAAATCAATCAGATCTTATTAACAAAACGGCAACGTACTAATAATTCCAATGATTACATAGATGTCCTTATTAATAATGTTACTTACTTTACTGAAATGGAAAAGGAAATGCTAAAAATTTTAGAGAGAATGTTTAATGAAAAAAGAATACCAAGCTTTAGCCAGGTTGAAGAGGAAATAGTAGGGATACAAAATAGAAAGAAACAACAAATGCCTTCGCTCACAAGCCAAAGTAAAATAGTTTACAATAATAAATTTAGTACCAATAACCAAAAAATAGAAGCACTACAGTTTGATTATGCCTATCATTCTTTAGTTCACGAACTAATAATAGATACAATCGATGCCTTGACTAACAATCACTCCTTTACAAACCAATTATTTAGATCGTCTTCAAAATATAATATAGATACCATCAATAGATACCTGAGCACACACGCAAACATTAAACTAGAAAATATAACATTTACAGGAAGCAGATAAAAAAGTACTCGACACCCTCAGTACTTACTTTAAAGGAGACGTGACCGCATTATCATTATATTTGTGAAAAATAGGGGTATTTTCAGATAATAGAAAGATATAAAAAAAGAAGTGCTGTCAACACTTCTCTCTTTAGCTGCTTTGAATCAAATTCCGTTTCTTTTGTGGGTGCCAGGAACCACGGACAAGAACCACCCCCTCTCGCACCAGCAAAAAAAGCGAACCACCTAGAAGGTGGTTCGTTGGATTAGTTATGACGCTCACATGGCACTTACTTATTCGTTTTCTTTATCTTTTCGTTAATATAGAGTTTGCCGTCGGCGGTTTTTCGAGATTCGTTGCCGTACGTATCGACGGCTTTGACTTCGACGACGGCTCCGGCGGCTTTCATGTCTTTGGTGGCGGTGTAGTAGCCGGCGTAATTACCTGGTGACACCTCCATCATAGGAAGTTCAGTCGCGTTGGAAGCCTGGAGCTGGCCGGTCAGTTGTGTCAACGGCATTTGAATCGTGAAGGAAGCCTTTAAGCCCGGCTCGCTTGTGAACTCAATCTTCACGCTTTCGCCTTTCTTCAATTCCTTATCTGCATCTGGCTTCAGATTTTGAATCTGCGGCGCCGTGTAGTCCACATCGACACTCACCGACTTTTCTGTCGTGTTGCCTGCTTTATCCTTGGCCACCACAGAAATCTGATTAACGCCTTCCTCCAGCATGATACGGGCGGAATACTTGCCATCCTGAACCTTCGCCGTTGCTCCGTTCACCAGCACTAAATACAGGTGGTCATCTGCAACAGTGCCGCTGACGGTAACAGTTTCGGAATTTAACTTACTGCCATCAGCCGGGGTGCCGATCGTCAATTCCGGCGGGGCGGCGTCATAAATAATGTTGACCAGTGCCGAAGCATCCGTCATCCCCTGCTCAGTGGACGCCTTGGCGGTCAATTGGTTCTCACCAGCAGCCAGCTTCACATCGACCGCGTATGTGCCATTATCCTGGGCATCAACGACAGCCACCTCTGTTCCTTTGTTAAAAATATGAACCTTCGTCGTCGGTGCTACTTCGCCTGTTACCGTGACCGTTTCACTATTGGTGAACGTTCCATCAACCGGCGCGGTAATCGTTGGCGCTGTAACTTCATAATCGACGACAGCGCGAATCATATAGTTTCCTTCAGCTTCAGGGGACGGTGCCCAGCCGCCGCTGACCAGCTGCCAGCTGCGCTTGGCATTTTTTCCATTCTCGTCTGTCGCCAAACCAGGGGACTTCGTATTGATATCAGCTTGGATATAAACCAAATAGAAATCGCCTTCCACGAGGATGCCATGGCTGCTTAAATCGACATGCGTCCACTGGCCATTGCGTAGTGCCGACGCATCAAACGGTCCAGCCAGCTTCTTGCCAGGCGCACCATCAGGGCCTGATGCATCGTAAACGGCAACCTTAAAGGCTGTGCCGCCCGGAACCGGCCATTCGGATGTCCAGAAGCGGAATAATCCTCCGGTCACCAATGCTTTTTTGTGGCCCTCTGCCAGCGACATTTTCACGGCCCAGCCATTGCCGGCATCGTAAAACGCGCGGGCATTTTCCGCCGTGCCGTCATCATAGCCGATTTCACCGCGGAAACCGATGAATGGCTTAAGCGCAATGTTCTGTTCAAAGTTTCCTTTCAGTTGAATCGTTGTCTCCTGGCTATAATAATGCGGGGCAACGATTTTCAGCGTGTAATCGCCTTCATAAGCCGTAATTGAAAAATGTCCATTTGCATCGGTTTGTACTGGGGCAATTTTTGCGTCTTCCACTAGATATACCGTTGCACCGGCAACAGGCTGCCCGGTTGTTTGATTGGTGATGGTACCGGAAACGGTGCCCTTTGCCAATTCCTGAAGGTTAAAGTTAGCGGTCGCGGTACTGTCATTGTCAATCGTGACAGACTTGGTCTGAGTCGCAAACCCATAAGCCTCGGCCTTAACGGTATAGGTTCCGGATGCATGCGTCATCTCGAAGCTGCCGTTTGCCGGGTTGGTCGTCACGGAACGGCCCGACTCGAGGACGGTCACCTGTGCCTGCATCGGCAGTGCCATTGGGGCGGCTGTCATGTCGGACGCGGCTGCCTTGTCTGCTTCAGGCATCACGACGGTAATCTTGTCAGGATCGACTTGCTCTTTTTTCGCGGAATCTGCTTCTGCAGCACCCTCTTGTTTCGCGGAATCTCCCTCAGCTGTTTTTACCGAATCCGCCGCCACAGCTGCCTCACCAGTGTCACCGGCAGTATCGGCCACAGGGTCTTCTTTTTCCAAAGAAGCAGGGGCAGCCAGCGCTGTATTGGTCAGCTTGACATCATCGATATACCAGCCTTGCTTCACCACGCTGCCATCAGTGGTGAGGTTGAACGCAATGTAGATGCGTTGACCGGCGTACTCGCTGAGGTTGACCTCGCCGTCAATCCAGCCATTCGACAGGTTGTTGACGCGGAGCTTTTGCACCCAGTTGACGCCGTCTGTCGAGACAAACACATGGCCGTAATCATAGTTGCGCTCGAGTTCATACCATTGCTTGAATTGCAGGTAGCTGTTTCCTTCCGGCAAATCGATCGGCGGCATTTGCAGGTTCGCGTTGGCGCGGCTGTCGTAATTGCCAGTCAGGTTGGTCGCATAGACTTTTTCGCCGGAATAAGCAGCCCTAGGTCCGTTCGTCGGGACGCCCCACTGCCAGGAATTCATGGCGCCATAGGAAGTCCAGCCATCCGGATTGCTTTCAAAATCGGCTACATACCCGACGGTGATTCCAGGAACAACTGTTACGGTGTGCTCGCTGACGGTTTCATTTCCGCCAAAGTCGACCGCTTTCCATTTGTAGACAAGGTTACCGACGGCAACGTCGGCCCCAGGGAGGGTCGCGCGGTAGGTGCCATTTTTGTAATCACCGGCCGTGCGCTCTACAGCGGCATTAGCCCAAGTGCCATCTTGTTTTTGATATTGGAAGGATACATCTGTTACACTGATATTGTCGGCAGCCGAAGCTTCTAACGTTAGCGGCATTCCTGCGAAAACCGTGGCAGGTTGGGAATGCGTTAACACCGGTGCTTCACTGTCGTCCCCATCTTTTGTTACCTGTCCCTTCAATTTTCCCAATCCGGAGACCACTGAAGAAACTGCATCATACGCATTCAATAACCCCGACCCATAGCCGTTGTTTGGCGACGTTGGATAGGTGCCGTCCGTTAACGGAATCGCGGTCGTCTGTAAAATTTGCTCCAAATCAGCGACGGTTAAGCTGGCATTGGCCTGCTTCAGCAACGCAACAGCTGCCGAGACGTGCGGTCCTGCCATTGATGTGCCATTCCAGCCGCCTTCATAGCCGCTGCCCGGAACGGATGAACGAATGTTCACACCCGGTGCGGTTATTTCCGGTTTGATTTCCCCGTATGGAGATGGTCCCAGTAAAGAGAAGCTTCCGAGTTTGTTGTTGATATCGGTAGCCCCTGTCGCGAACGACTCCGGATAGTTGGCCGGATTCGCCACAGACCCTGGTCCGCCCGGATTGCTCAGCGTCGTATTTCCTGCAGAGAATTCTGGAAAAATTTCAGCTGCTACCCAAGCCTGCACCATCGGACGGTACCACTCGTCAAGGCCCGGCCCGCCGCCCCATGAATTATTGATGACGTCCGGCGCTTTGTCTGGGTCGCCTCCAGGATTCATCATCCACTGGCCTGCTTCCAATAAATCAGCATCTGTCCCGCCCGCGGCTGTGAATGCTTTTACCGCAATCCACTTCGCACCTGGCGCAACGCCAATAACATTCTGCCCGCTTGGATCGGCTCCGACCATGGTTCCCATAGTATGGGTGCCGTGCCCTTGATCGTCATATGGTGTTGCTTGGCCTCTGACCGCGTCAAGCCAGCTGTAAGTGTGATCTGATTGGCCTGTGGCAGAGTTATAGCCGCGGTATTTTTCCTTTAATGCCGGGTGGTCCCACTGAACGCCGGTATCGATTGAACCGATGACCGTGCCGCTCCCGTCAATCCCCATTTCCCACACTCTTGGTGCGCCGACCCGATCAATATTCCATTCGATGCCGGTTGTGGCGGCTTGCGGTTCCTGAACGGCTGTTCCGGCCGCGGATGATTTTTCCGGAACGAACAATTGTCTGGTTTCGTTCGGCAGGATTTTTTCAACCTCCATGAAGGCGGCTGCTTTTTCCATAACTTCCTGTGTGGCTGTGACGGCAATCGCATTGACCACGAAGAAGGATTGGACATCCTTGGCGTTGCCGGCTTTGACCTGCTCTTCCAGGTAGGCGATCAAGTCAGCCTGCGATTCCTGTGCTGTTGCTTTCAGCTCGGAAACAATTGTGTTCCGTTTCAACGATTTCGTCTTAGCCGGTGTGGCCTTCTGGAGTTTTGCCTGTTTCTCCGTATCCTTGGCCACCTTTGCGGTATCCACTTGCTCTTTCATTTTGATCAAGAAGGTAACTTTGTCTTCTGCTTCGAATTGCTTTGCTAAGGATTTACTTACTTTTTGCTGCGGTGTTGGAAGTGCATCCTTTGCGGATGTGCTGGCACCTTTCGTCGCTGCCACAGCATTCATGTTCGGCTGGAGCAGCATCGGCAGCATCAGGATCGCGGTTAATAGAATTGAGAAAATACGTTTTTTCCTTCTTTTCATCCACTTACCTCCTAAGTATTTTCCTTCTTAAAGTAACTTGCCGCCCTCCTTTCTTCGCACACTCTTTGTCATTACTTCGGTGCTACCTTAAAAATAAGCGTTTACAGCTCGTTTTGTTGTCGAATGTTGGTAGGTTAATTGGTTAGATTTGGTAATTGATAGTTTGGTTGTTATTGGGAAAATTAGCAAATGAGTCTAAAATCATGTCAACCCAAGTTTTATAAATAGAATAATAGGTATTCTGACACGCATCTCCTCAACCCCCTCAAAAAGTCCCCCTAAAAATCATTCCATTTACCTAGCTTAATAGATACAAAAACAACCCCCGCACCTGTCAACTTGCCCAACACTTAGTGAATTTTTCCCATTATGAAGCATGGGGACGGTTCTTGTGCATCATTCTGGTGATGCATGGGGATGGTTCTAGACCACTGAAAAAACACCTTAAGAAGGTTCGGACACTTCCGCCTCTTTCAGAAGCCCGCTTAAAGATATTTCACCCATATTTCACCCTTGACCGAGGCGGTTTTGTCTTTAAGAAGCCATAGTAGAGAGTGTTTCTCAGTAATCTCGGACGGTTCTCATGCTTCATTATGAGAGGCATGGGGACGGTTATAAGAATAGGGAATTGATAAGGAATGGGAGGGATTCTACAGTATGTACAGGAGGTGCATTTATGCGCTTTTGATGTAAGTATGGGGAAAAGATATTTAACTCAAATTTCACGGCGGCACAGTAGAAAAAGCCATGCCATTGATGTTGAAAGTAATAGAATAACTTATCAAAATGCAGAGTAGAAAACAGAAATTAGATATTGTCTTCTTGTCTCCTAGTTTCAGTGCAATGGGGGTATGACCTATAGCCAGACCCCCATTGCCTAAATAAGTGTTAGGAATAATTCCAAACAACTTATTTTTCTGTACTTGCAATTACCTCAATTTCAATCAATACATCTTTAGGAAGTCGGCTGATTTCGACTGTGGAGCGGGCAGGACGATGGTCTCCCAATGCCTTACCGTATTCTTCATTTATCGTTGCAAATTGACTCATATCTTTTACAAAAATGGTTGATTTCACAATATGGTTTAGTGTGAGTTCTTCACTTTCCAAGATAGCTTGGATGTTTTTCATCACTTGTTGTGTTTGAAGATTTATATCATTTTCTACGACATTACCTGTTGCAGGGTCAATTGGAATTTGTCCTGAAAGAAAAAGAAGATTTCCCACTTTGACACCTTGTGAATAAGGACCAATTGCCTTAGGTGCATTTTCTGTAAAAATGGTTTTCATTATAGATCACATCTCCCACGATTTTATTTCATAACACTAAAGGTATAGGTTGTTTTAGCATGATATTCATCACCCTTTTTAAGCACAATAGATGGAAAATGGGTATGGTGGATCGCATCCGGCAATCCTTGTGTTTCTAAGCAAACACCAAGATATTTTCGAGATTTTACACCTTGAATCGAAAAACCACTTGGGATCTGGTTACCTGTATACAGAACAACCGCAGCTTGATCAGTTGCAACTGTTAAGCATCTACCACTCTCATGATCCATCAAACAAATAGGATGATCGCCATTTAATATAAAAGGATGATCATAGCCAGATCCAACTAGTTTATTTTGCGGATGACTTGATAGAACACCATCCTTCAGCATTCTTCCATTCCGGAAATCAAAAGGGGTCTGATCAACATTTAAAAAACTTCCAGTAGGAATGAATTCAGAATCAAGTTCTAGGAAACTAGAACTATTTAATGTAAGCGAATGTTCTAGAATATCCCGCTTCATATTTCCACTTAAATTAAAGTAGGAATGATTGGTTAGATTTAGAAGGGTATCTTCATCTGTCGTTCCATGATAGGAAATGACCAACTCATTCTGATTAGTTAACAGGTAAGTTACCTTGACATGTAAATTACCTGGATACCCTTCTTCATCGTCGGGGCTGAAATACGAAAATTGTACACCAGCTGTCCCCTCAATTTGAATCATTTTTGCCTTCCAAACGACATTATGAAATCCACGTTCTCCGCCATGAAGATGATTCCTGTTCTCGTTATTGGGCAATACATAAGTCTTTGAATTTAACTCAAACTCGGCCCCTTTTATTCTTCCTGCAACTCGTCCAATGACGTTTCCAAAATAAAGCGACCATTTGCGATAGTCATCAAGCTGATCAAAACCAAGAACAATATTTTCGATATGACCATTGCGGTCAGGAACCTTAATAGCAGAAATAATACAACCATAATCTAGACAGGTAATTTCCATACCATTGTCGTTTTTCAATGTGTAAGCGGAAATAGGTTGATTGAGCAATCTTCCAATTTCCTCTTTAACAACCTTCATAGATTTCCTTTACTCCTTATTAGCTGATTTTTCTACCCCATCAACTAATCCTTTTTTCTTCAGATTATCCCGCAACTTTAGATGAATGAGTTTCCTGCTTACCTTCAATCTCGGCAAGCATTTGTTTCTGCTCTTCAGGCGATAATTTTGCAATTCCAAAGCCTGTAAAGCCCCAAATAGTAGCAAAAATAATTCCTGTCCAACATAATACAGCCCAAGGCAAATAGGATAAGGTGGCAACTCCTAATGTTCCAGCCATATAAGCCCCGGCCGCAGTCCATGGTAAGATAGGTTCAATAATCGTAGCCGAATCTTCTACCGTACGTCCAAGGTTTTTTGGATGGAGTCCTCTTTTAATATAACTATCTCGTAACATTTCACCTGGCATGAGAATAGAAATTTGACCATTGCTTGTTACACCAATCATTGTCAGTCCCGTAATAATGGTTGTAACAATAAGGCTGCCTGTCGATTTAACCTTACTCATCATTTTGTTAATGATTAAATCTAGAGATTTCGTTACTGAATAAGTCCCGGCGAAGGAAATGGCAGAGAAACAGATTAATAGTGTTCCCATCATTGAATTCATACCACCGCGGTTTAACAATCTAGGAATATCTGCAATCACGGTGTTCGGATCGAATCCTGGTGCTTTGATCATCGAAATATTAAAGCCACCCACAACTGAAGAGACAGCATCATTCAAAGTAAATCCTTGAAAAATCAATGCATTGGCCATTGCGAAAATCGACGAAATCAGCATGACCGGAATCGTAGGTTTTTTCCAGACAGAACCAACAAGCACAATCAGAATCGGAACAACTAAAAGAAGATTCCAGTTAAAAGCTAGATCCAATGTACTCATAATGGTGGAAACCTTTTCAGGAATTTCTGCAGTTGCTGAACCTGAATTTAAACCGACAACAATATAAACAATACTGGCAACAATAAAAGAAGGAACTGTTGTATAAAGTAGATGTCCTATATGCGTATATAGATTTACACCCGTTGCAATGGATGCAATATTAGTGGTATCCGATAATGGTGATAACTTATCTCCAAAATAGGCACCTGCTACTACTGCACCTGCTACAGCTGCTAAGTTGGCATCCATTCCAGCTGCAACTCCTATAAATGCAACCCCGATTGTACCAGCAGAACCCCAAGAGGTCCCTGTACAAAGAGATACGACAGAAGTAACAAGGAAAGCAGTAATTAATAAAAATTGTGGATCTATAATCTTTAGACCATAGTAAATCATCATTGGAATCGTTCCGCCAACCATCCAAGCCCCGATCATAAAACCGACAACAATTAAGATCAGGATGGCTGGCATTGTTTTAGCAATTTTTTCAGAAATGGAATCCATAATATCTTGATACGAATGACCTAAATAAATAGCAATGGCACCTGCCACAATGGCAGACATAATGATTAATGGCTCTGGAGGCAATTGAAAAAAGATATAACCGAAGGATAAAAATATCACCATTGCGATAATCGGTAATACAGCTAAGAACATTGTTGGTTCCTTAATTACTTTTGATTTCCCCATCTTATTCACCCTTATTTATATTTTTATTGTGTCAATCCTTTTGTATACTTGTGCAATACGGATTAAGCCATCATGTAAGAGCCTTCGTGGTGTCGCAAGATTGATGCGGATAAAGCCTTCGTATTCTTTTCCAAATGAAGAGCCAAAGCTTACATTTACCCTTGCCTCCTCTAAAATCCAACGTTTTAAATCTGCTTCATTCATACTCCAGTCCCTGCAGTCCATCCATAATAAATACGTTCCTTCAGGTTCAATCGATTTAATCTTCGGAAAATTTTCCTTGCAAAATTCCTTTGTAAAAGAAAGATTATCATGGATATAACTTTTTAGACTCGTGAGCCAGTCATCGCAACATGTGTAAGCAATCTCTAAAGCAGGGACGGCAAAAAAGGTTGGATTATGAATCCCTGCCTGAATTAAAGATTCTTTAAACCTGGCACGATAGGTGTCATTTGGAATAATAATATTGGCAATCTCTAGGCTTGCCAGATTAAACGTTTTTCCGGGAGAAGTACAAATAATCGATTGCTGTGCCAGCCGTTCTGAAAGGCTTGCTACAATGGTATGCTGATGATCTCCATAGATAAAATCTGCATGAATATCATCCGAAACCAAAAGAACATGATATTTTAAACATAACTCCCCTAATCGCCACAGTTCTTCTTTTGTCCAAACTCTGCCGGTTGGATTATGAGGTGAACACAATAAGAGAATTTTCACTCCCTCTCTCATCTTTGCTTCTGTATCCTCAAAGTCTATCTCATACCGGCCATCTTTTAATTCTAACGGACTTTCGACCAGTGTCCTTCGGTTTACCGTTACTGCATTGGTAATAGGCGCATAGGATGGAGTATGGACGAGAACCTTATCCCCTTCCTTGATAAAATGCTGCAATATCAAAGATACCGCTTGCACAATTCGGGGACAAAAAACGATCCATTCCCGATTGATTTTCCAGTCAAACCTTCTCTGAAACCAACCTTCCACGGCCTCATAGTATGGAGGAAAAAGTTCTGTATATCCATAAATTCCATGTTTAGCCATTTCTATCATTTTATTTACAAGGACTTGTGGTGCACGCAAATCCATATCAGCAACAGATAAAGCGATTACATCTTTGCCATAATCGTTAGAGATACCGTCCCATTTAGCAGAATTCGTATGAAAACGATCGACGACCTCATCAAAGTTTGTGTTCATAATCAGCTGCTCCTAACGTAATAAGCTATCCTCTATTAAATAAATTTCCTCATATACACCTTTTAAAGAGGAATATATTTTTTGAAAAATTGGGAACATCTTCGAATAAATGATCGTGTTTTGCTCCATTGGTTCATAAACCTGACTTTCGACATCCATCTGCTTACAAGCATCTTGCAAAGATGAATAGGCCCCATTTCCAACTGAAGCTAAAATCGCTGCACCTAAAGCTGGTCCACCTGTATTAGATGACGTGACTAATGGAACCTGAAACACATCAGCTAGTATTTGCATCCATAATGGGCTTTGTGTCCCACCGCCAATCACTTTTGCTTGTGTAAATGGGATGTTCAGCTTTTTAAGAATGTGGACAGAATCATGTAAAGCAAATGCTACTCCTTCTAATATGGCTCTTGTCATCTCCCCTCTCGAATGGGAAGAACTTAAACCGACAAAGGTTCCTTTGGCATATGGATCATTATGGGGTGTCCGTTCACCTGACAAATAAGGAAGGAAATAAAGTCCATTACTGCCGGCCACAGCCTTTTCGGCTTCAAGTAAAAGAGTGTCATAATCACTCTTGTTCACATCCTCAACCCACCACTTAAGAGAGGCAGCTGCTGACAACATGACTCCCATCACATGCCATTTCCCGCTAGCATCACAAAACGTATGTAGACTATTATGACGGTCTACTGAATAGCTATCTTTGGGTGAGAAGACTACCCCTGATGTGCCTAGCGATATAAGGGATGTTCCTTCCTGGAGAATTCCGCTGCCAACAGCACCAGCTGCATTATCACCTGCGCCTGCTACAACCTTCACACCAACTGGAACTCCAATTTGAGCAGAAGCAAATTCGTTTACCGTTCCTGCTATTTCAAAAGACTCATAGACCTTTGGCAGCATCTCTTCTCGAATCCCAATAATATCAAGCATTTCATGTGACCAGGTCCGGTTCTTCACATTAAAATACAGCGTGCCGGAAGCGTCCGAAACATCAGTAAACATATTGCCTGTCAGTTTATATCCGATATAATCCTTTGGAAGCAGAAAATAACGAGCTTCTTCCATCATGCTCGGTTTATTCTTTTTTAACCACAGAATTTTGGGTGCTGTGAACCCTGTAAGGGCAATATTCCCTGTATGTGTCGACAGAAAATCTTTTCCTATTTTTTCATTTAAAAAGGAACATTCTTCATGAGTCCTTTGGTCATTCCATAAAATAGCTGGGGTTATGACATCCCCATTTTTATTTAGAACAACTAAGCCATGCATCTGTCCGCTAATGCCAATTCCTTTAACCGCATCTGGAGACATAAACGTAAAAAGTTCTTTTAGTCCTTCAACGGTCGCATTCCACCAATCATCAGGGTTTTGCTCAGACCACCCCGGTTCGGGATGGTAAAGGGGGTAGTCCTTGGTTACCTGATATTTAACTTCCTCTGCACTTTCGATATAGACAATCTTTACTCCAGACGTTCCAACATCAATCCCAATATAACCCAAAACGGCACCTCCTTATTGCTCATCTGTATTGAATACTTTTTGAAACGGAGTAACAGCAGCGCCTAATATGGATGAATCTGCATTCAACGTAGAAAATAAGATATCTACATCACTGCTACTATGGAAGACTGATTTTTCAAATACTAAATCTCTTAATTCATCAATAAATAAATTCCCATGCTTCGCCAGATTACCGCCAATAACGATTTCCTTTGGATCTATCGCCAAGAGAATATTTTGCAAGCCCAGCGCCAGATTATTTAAATACTCACTAACCACAGCCTTCGTATCTTCGTCCCCAGCCTTATATTGAGCAGCAATATCATCTAGAGTACCGCCAATTGTATGTTTTGTTTGGTTGTACCTATCCAATAGAACGGTCTCTGAACTAAACAACTCCCAGCAGCCTGTCCTTCCACATTTACACAATTTTTCAGAGTAACCGATATGCATATGTCCAAACTCGCCGGCACGCTCCTTATTTCCTCTATAAAAGCCATCCTTCGTCATAATCGAGGCCCCAATACCTTCTGTGATAGACACATAGACTGTTTGTTCCCCCACTTGTTTACGGCCAAGCAATAATTCGCCAAAAGCTCCGGCATTGGCTTCATTCTCAATATAAATGGGGAATGGAAACATCTCATTTAGAAATTCTAACGAGAATTGCTTTACTCCTAAATTTGGTGCTAGTTCAAGGACAAAATGCTCGCGATCGACAGTTCCAGGAACAGATAGGCCAATACCAGCAATTCGAGATAGCGGGATATCCAAGTCATGAACCATTTGTTTAATTTCATCAGTCAATTTCAAGATAATTCGATGGAAATCCGCTGTAATATCAAATTCATCCAACAAAAACTCTTCACGACTTTGTATTTGACAACATAAATTAATAAGAACCATACTCACCTTAGTTGGAGCAATTTCTACCCCAATGGAATAAAGGGCATTAGGGATTAGGCGGATAATCTTTGGCTTCCTTCCACCAGTAGACTCTGCAATTCCCGCTTCTTCCACTAGCCCTTCCTCTAATAATTTTGTAAGGTTGGAGGTAACAGTTGGTATACTAATATTCGTCTTTTGGGCAATATCAAATTTTGTCAGTTGCCGGTGTGAATAAAGTGTTGCCAAAATTTTATCTCTATTATTTAGTTTTTCTAAATTTTGAATATACATAAAACCACCAATTTCTATCTATTTCGTTCGAAAAATATAGGAGTTGACAATACTCTCAAGCATCTCTTGTCTACCTGAAGATAATTTACTATCACCATGCTCCAGTGCATATTGGTACAAGTCACTTAATCCTACTTTTCCGTCGATAATTTCTTGTCCAATGCCGCTCGTATAACTTTCGTAACGTTTTTCGATTACGTCTTCCAAAACACGGTCTTCAAGAAGTTTATGAGCAACTCTTAATCCTTTAGCAAATGTATCCATCCCCGCAATGTAGGCAAAGAATAAATCTTCTGGTTCAAATGAAGCCCGTCGAACCTTCGCATCAAAATTCAATCCACCTGGCGCAATACCGCCTTGTTTCAGTACCTCATACATCGCCATCGTAGCATCATAAATATTGGTAGGAAATTGATCCGTATCCCAGCCCAATAATAAATCCCCTTGGTTTGCATCAATACTTCCCAATGCATTATGAATTCTAGCCATATTGAGCTCATGTTGAAAAGTATGTCCTGCCAATGTGGCATGGTTGGCTTCAATATTTAACTTAAACTCTTTTTCAAGCCCATAATGACGTAAAAATCCTAAGACAGTGGCAGTGTCAAAGTCGTATTGATGCTTGGTAGGTTCCTTTGGTTTAGGCTCGATTAACAGTTGTCCAGTAAATCCGATTTCATACTTGTAATCCACAACCATTTTTAAAAATCTAGCAAAATTGTCCAGCTCCAACTTTGTATCTGTGTTTAGGAGCGTTTCGTATCCTTCTCTTCCTCCCCATAGCACATAGTTTTCACCGCCAAGGCGTTTTGTGATATCCATTGCTATTTTCACTTGAGCGGCAGCTCTAGCAAATACATTTGCATGACAAGAGGTGGCTGCGCCATGCATAAATCTTTGATGGCTAAATGCATTAGTGGTTCCCCACAATAATTTAATCCCAGTCTCTTTCATTTTCTCTTCTATAAGATTAACGATTTCATACAGGTTTCTCTCAGTTTCCTCGAGTGTCTCCCCATCCGGCGCAATATCGACATCATGGAAACAGAAATATTCAATTCCTAATTTCTGCATGAACTCAAATGCAGCAACTACTCTTCTTTTCGCAATAGTCATTGGATCACCCAATGAATCCCATTCTCTCTCCATTGTTGGCAATCCAAATGGATCCATTCCCTTAAATGTAAACGTATGCCAATAACTCATAGCAAAACGCAGATGGTCTTTCATCGGCTTACCACCGATCATTTCTTCCGCATTATAATATTTAAAAGATAATGGATTGGTTGAGCCTTCACCTTCATATGTAATTTTAGGTATATCTTTAAAAACTGCTTCGTCAATAGTAGAAATATTCAAGAGAAGTGCCCCTTTCATTAGAACATATATTTATTAAAATATTGTATTTGCTGTCTACATGAGATATTGTACACCCAACTGAAAACACTTTCAATCTTTTTAAAGTTATTTTTAAAAGTATTTTTAAAAGTGTTTTAAAAAGTGCATATTAGTAGGTTCTCTCTCTTTATTCAAAAGAATACTTTTCGAAAAATATGAATTTACTTCACAAAAAAAGAGCCCGAAGGCCCAAACACACACGCCTTAATCAAATGCTTAAAAGAATCCGCGTCTACGTTCGAATTCAAACCGTCTTCTTCTTTCAATCTCGATTTCAATCCGTCTTCTTCTCTCAATCTCGATTTCAATTTCAATTCGTCTTCTTCTCTCTATTTCGATTTCAATTTCAATCGGGACAAACCGTCTTCTTCCAAATCCAAAAAATCCAAATGTCATTAAATCCCCCTCCTTTCATTAGAGGTTTAAATTCAACAAGGCAAATTAATTCTGTTTTTTTAATATTTGTAAATCATAGGGGAATTTTACAAAAGACAGGTTGTCCCAACCTGTCCTTCTACTGAAAATCAGTAACATGACCCTTCTACGACTTAGTAACCATAACCAGTTGAAAAACTAGTTCCTACAATGATCAGTAATACGAAAAGCACAACGATTAATGCAACCATGTGTCCAAGTCCACCGGACATGTAAATCACCTCGATTCTAGATAATTTGACTATTAAAATCCAGAATGGACATTTTTACCAAATAGCAGTAGTTGTTAGTACGATAATTAATAAAACGAACAATACAACGATTAACGCGAAGTTAGTACCCATCCCATATCCTCCGCCGCTATATCCATACATAAATTATCACCTCCTTTTATTTTTCTGAGATATTAATTGAATCCCACTATTAAGATATTTTTTTGTAAAAAAAATGATTGGACGAGTTCATAATTTTAAGAAAAATCGGCTATTTCATTATAAAACTCTCTTAAATGACCATTTAGTATTGGGAATTTTGAAGGCTTCTAAATTGTTTATTAAGTGTACGGATGAAATGCAAAGAAGCGTATCTAATAAAAAATACGCTTCTTTGGATTGGAGGTGTACTATATGGAGGCGGATATGGCGAGAGAGATTCCTGTCCCTCGTATTATAAAATATGCAAAAAAAAATACAGAAGATTGGACAAGCGTTGATAACAGATAAAATTATTTTGAAAAAATTATTAATTAGTCACCGTTGCTGCTTTGATTGTCGCATTCATTGTTAAAGCTGGCGAGAAATTCCTCAAAAGATCGATGATCCTTATCCGCGGTATTCATTTGCTATTCATTCTCATCGTCTTTCTAGGGGTGCTTACTCAGCAAATATTGGGCAATTTCTCTGGAGATATGCAGGAGATTACTGTCCTATATTAAACCGAAACATGGCTGGATCAGATTCAATACTGAATTTCGAACTTTCTCTCTTTAAGAGAGGAGGCGATATTTACTATATCGAATGAAACACAGGGACGGTTCTTCTGCCTCACAAGGTGAAGCAGAAGAACCGTCCCCTTGCATCATATGAGCAAATGAAGTGGTGAAAGTCACATCGCCCTTTGGAAATCCTAAAATGACGAAAGCCAACTACCTTTTCAGAGTGGCAGTTGGCTTTTCAATTTTAAAAGAACCTTGATTAGGAACGGAACTCTCGCTGTCCCCCGTTTCGTGGAATAGCAACTTTCTCAGCCCAATGGATAGAAATGACACACGAGAACCGTCCCCATGCATCATTCTAATGGAACCATCCCAACGGAACCATAACAAGAGATGGAAATAGTGTTAATAGGATAAGTATAATGATTTCCGCTATTAAAAATGGCCATACGCCTTTCATGATATCATCCATACCAATTTTCCCTACCCCTGCAGCAACATTAAGAACGGTTCCAACTGGAGGAGTTAAAAGACCAATACAATTATTTAATACGAATAATAGGCCAAAGAATACCGGATCAATTCCTGCTTGGTTGACCACAGGCATAAGTACCGGCGTTAGAATTAAGATGGTTGGTGTTACATCCATTGCTGTCCCAACAATAAGGACAATTAAATTGATGATGATAAGCAGCAAAAGTTGATTGTCCATAAACGGCTCCAGCAACGTGATAAGTTGACCTGGAATATTGGCCACGGTGATTAACCAACTGGATACCATTGCTGCCGCAGCCAAAAGCATGACAATACTAGTTGTTTTAGCCGCAACGACTAGTACCTCATAAAGTTTCTTTAACTTTAATTCCCGATAGATGACCAATCCTACAAACAAAGCATAAAAAGCAGCAACAGCAGCCGCTTCGGTCGGTGTGAAAATACCACCCCGTAATCCACCGATAATAATGAGAGGCATGAGCAATGCCCAAAAGGCAGAACGAGTTGCAGCCCATTTCTCTTTAGCCGTCTTACGCGGCTGGGCAACTGTTTTATCTTTTCTGACAATAATTGTCCAAGTGATGGTTAAAGAAACTGCAAGTAACAGACCCGGTACGATGCCCGCCATAAATAACTTCGAAATTGAAACACCCGCTGTCACTCCAAATACAATCATCGGAATACTAGGAGGAATGATAGGCGCAATGATTCCACCTGCTGCAATAAGTCCTGCTGAACGGTTCCGATTGTACCCTGCACTTACCATCATCGGAATAAGAATGGCACCGAGTGCTGCTGTATCCGCTACAGCTGACCCAGATAATCCAGCAAATAAAACACTCGCAATAATGGCTACATATCCCAGTCCTCCACGAATATGACCCACATACGCCATGGCAAAGCTAATAATCCGTTTTGAAATTCCCCCTGCATTCATTAACTCTCCAGCAAGGATAAAGAAGGGAATTGCCATAAGTGGAAAATTATCGGCACCATCAATTAAGTTGGCAGCTAAAATTTGTGTATCAAAATTACCCATAAATAACATGAGAATAATACCGCTAAGTAAAAGTGCGAAAGCAATTGGAATGCCAAATGCCATAACAGCTAGAAGTGACCCTACAAAAACTGCCAATGTCATGACATCTTCTCCCCTTTTCCATCATTAGTATGTTCGAGCTCCATTTGTTCGACAAGTTCCTCCGAGTCCGTTGTCATGACAAATTCACTTTCACTCATTTTGTTAAATAAAACACGGAATAGTCTTAGAATAATAATAAGCCCCATACCGACACTCATAACCATACCAATCATATAAATATAGGCATACGACATACCGGTAGCAGGTGCCGATTGGTCGACATTCATCATTGTAAGCTTCCAACTACCATCGAAAACGAGGATCAGTGTAACCATCATTAGTAAATTGCTGATCACGTAAACGATCTTTTTCCCTTTTAAAGGTAATTTCTTTACGATCGAATCGACTCCTAAATGCTCATTATCTTTCAATGCAAGAATGGCACCTAAGAAAATTAACCAGATAAATAAAAAACGCGATACTTCTTCTGACCAGGTAATTCCTGAATTAAAGGCGTAGCGCAATACAACGTTTCCAAATACAAAGATCGCCATTAGCGAGAGAAACAGCGCAATGATGAATTTCAAAAAGGAGTAAACCTTTTGGATCAATACTTCCACTAAACACATCCCCTTACAAAACGAATAGAGCGTTCCAAAAAGCAGAGCAGGGTTCCTAAAGAACCCTTACTCTTTAACCATGATTATTTTCCCTGTTGTTTAATTTTCTCTACCATTTCTTTTGCCCACGGAAATTCTTTATAGTAGGATTCATACATTGGCTGAACGGCTTTTTCCATCTCACTCATAAACTTTTCATCTGGAGTAACAAATTTCATCCCTTTTCCTTGCAAGAATTTCTTATCAGATTCATAGCTTTCCTCTGATAACTTCCACTCATAATCAGCATATTCTATTGCTGCCTCTTCTACAGCCTTCTTTTGATTAGGAGATAACTTCTTCCAAAAAGCCTGATTGACAATAAGAACATTTGGCGTAAATCCGTGGCGCGATTCCAAGATGTGCGATTGAACCTCATAAAAACCAGAGGATTTGACTACGCCAATTGGATTATCTTGACCGTCTACCACTTTTTGTTCCATCGCTGTAAATACTTCTGAAAGGGGCATTGGTGAAACATTTGCTCCTAATGCTTGTCCCAATTCCACGAAAACAGGTGTATTAGGCATACGCAGTCTAAGTCCTTTAAAATCTTTCATACTGGCAACCTCTCTATTAGAGGAAACCATTCTAAATCCGTTTGCACTCCATGCTAGTGCATGAACGCCATGAACTTTCTCCAACTCATCCGTCATTTCTTTTCCAATAGGGCCATTTAATACTTCCTTTGCATGTTTGAAATCTCTTAACAAGAAAGGTCTTTCTACAACACCCATTTTAGGAACATCGGCCTGCATAATCATACCAGGTATGCCCATTTCAATCGTTCCGTTTCGTACACCTGTATAAAACTCTTTTTCCCCGCCTAGTTTATTATTTTCGTAGATTTCTACTTTTAACGATCCACCTGACTTTTCTTCAACTAGCGGTTTAAATTTTTCCTGCAACGCAACATTTTGAGGATGATCGATTGCGTAGTAATTGGCTACCTTGATCGTATAGGATTTGTCTTTGCTGCCTTCGCTCTCCTTATTGCTGTCCTTATTCCCCGATGCTTGATCAGTTTTACCTCCACAAGCAGCTAAAACAGTTGTGATCATAAGAATGACGGCTAAAATCATACTCCACTTTTTCATTACCTTATCTCCCCTTTATCTTAATTTTTATATTTAGCTTAATAATTAGAATGTAATCATTGCCTTTATGGTGTTTGACTCTGGTTTAGAAAGAGATTCAAATTCCTCCATTATTTCCTCAAACGAAGTTTTTGAGGTGATAAAGGCATTGGTATCAACCTGCCCTTGTTTAATGGTTTGAATCACATACTCAAAATCTTGTTTTGTCGCATTCCGGCTTGAAAGAAGCGTTAATTCCTTCCTATGAAACTCTGGATCCGGGAAAGAAATATCTGCCTGAACAAGTCCAACATAGACAATTCTGCCTCCATTAGCAGCATAATTGTATGCGTTATTCATTGAATTTACATTGCCAGTAACATCAAAGACAACGTTTACAAAATCACCATTTGTAATCTTCTTGATTTCTTCAATGGCATCAGTTGAAGCAACATCGATCACATAATCAACATCAGCCCATTTTTTGCAAAAATCTAACCGCTTTTCATTCACGTCCAGAGCAATCACCTTTGCTCCAGCTAATTTGGCAAATTTCATAACCCCTAAACCAATCGGGCCAGCACCGATGACAGCCACAAATTCAGAGTGGTTAATATCTGCGCGTCTAACTGCATGTGCACCAATGCTAAAGCATTCAACTGTAGCCGCTTGTTCTAATGTGATATCATTCGTTTTCATTAAATGCGAAACGGGAATCGTCATATATTCCTGCATACCACCATCCGTATGTACCCCCAGAACCTCTAACTTTGTACAACAATTAGGTTTTCCATTACGGCATGCAATACATGTTCCGCATTCAAGATACGGAATGATCGTTACTTGGTCACCAATGACATAATTCTTTTGGCTGGTCTTTATATCGACAATTTCCCCTGCCAATTCATGACCTAAAACCCTTGGGTAACTAAAATACGGCTGACGCCCCCGATAGGCATGAAAGTCCGTTCCACAAATGCCAACACGACGAATACGAATTAATGCCTCACCGTCTTTTATAGATGGCTTTGTAACATCATTCATAACAAACTGATTAGGTTTTTCACAAACAAGACTTTTCATGTTGTCTTCCTCTCTTTTCCGTTCGTAATCTAAATGAAAAAATAACTCTAATTACAGACAATGAACCAGCCCCCCGATGGCAACGTTTACAATTAATCCATAACATAATTCGTTCATTTACTAGCATCTCAATTTCCCTGTGAAGTGTAACATGTTACACTTCACAGATTTAGAATACATTCCTTCTAATTAATCGTCAACACTTTTTTGAATTAACTGATAAATAAAAGTGAAAGCGGCTCTTAAAAATCCTTATTTTTCACTAATCAGTCTTGAATAGTAAAAGGTCTTCTACTAAAAAGAATTGACGATTTGCAGCTCATTCATTATAATTTTTACAGTATAGTAATTTTACTAATTTTTACTTTTATTCATTTCTGTGATATGTTACGTATTACAATGCAAAAATCAAGGTAGGTGAATAGAGATTGTCCGGTGAAATCGAGACTTCACTTTTAACAAACCAGGTCTATAAAGTGCTTAGGGGAAAAATTATCGATGGAAAATACAAACCAGGCGATAAACTAGATATTTATAAGCTTGCAGACGAATTCGAGGTAAGTCGTTCTCCAGTGAAAAGCGCTATTGATCAGCTTGTTCATGAGGGTCTGCTAGAGATCGTCCCCCGTAAAGGGACCTATGTCACACAATTACAATTTACTAATTTTATTGAAGTCCTTGATGCGCGCTTAATGATAGAAATGTGGGCTGCACAAAGAATTATCAACACAATCTCAGAAACTCAACTCCAAGAATGGGCAACTATAGTAGACGAAATGGATTCGTTAATAGAGGTAAACCCATTCCCATTTGATTTGTATATTGAATTAGATGTTAAGTTTCATAAAGCTTTAGTCGAATGGGCAAACAATAAAAAAATCAAGGATATTTATAGTTCTTTAAATACACATGTTGCCTTGTCTCGCATTGTGCATCCAACCTCACTAAAAAGTACGATTAAAAGACATAGTCACCATCATCGTTTAGTTGAAGCCATGAGGGAACGAAATCTTCCTACTTTTCTAGGAGTATTAAAGCTTCATATCGAAAGTCTAAAAAAAGAGTCCGAATCATGCTGGGACGATGTTGTAAAATAAATTCCACATGGACCGTTCTTTAAGGAGACAATCGAAGGTATTGCGCGTGAAAAGGCCCGACTAGCGAATAGGAGCTAGTCGGGCCTTTTGCTATTTTATGTAAGTGAGTGGGAGTCAGACCCATAGCCCGGGTTCGGCTTCCCCTTCCCTTTATGGGGTACCTCACCAACGCCTTTTTACTGCGGCTCAGGCACCCAGACCCTTCTGATTAGGATTGATATCCCCTCATGATTGTACTTCATTTTTACTGTTCATGAGTCCAAGAGACAGCTTCTCCTGTTGATGGGCAGCTTGGGAATTTTTCTCCTTGGTTAAGTACTATATGTTCGCCATCTGCATCTACATAATGCCCTGATTCCATTACTGTTTCACCAGTTCTATGAGTATGGCTTTCGTGCGTCCAGGTTGTAGATTTCCCTGTTGATGGGCATTCAGGAAATGTTTCGCCTTGACGAAGTTCTTTCTTCTCTCCATCTGCATCTATATATTGCCCAGATTCCATTACTGTTTCTCCTGTATGATGATGGTCTGTGAAGTGACTCAAAAATAACTCCTCCTTTGAATTAGTTAACCACCATATTCTCCCACAGACCCATTATTTTATTCTGTTATTTGTCCTCTCACTTATTTTCGCCACACCTAGTGATTTGAAGGAAAAAGCCGTAAGAAATAATGAATATCCGCCATTCCTAAACCGACGTCCCTCCATATAACTCTACGGAGCGTTTGTTGATTCAAAACTTTTAAAGTTCTATCATGGCAGTAGAGCAGGAGGAGAAATTGATGGATAATCGTAAAATTGGAGAGTTAATTTTAAATTTGCGGAAGGAAAAGGGACTAACACAGAAACAATTAGCTGATCAAATGAATATTTCTGATCGAACGATTTCAAAATGGGAGCGTGGGTATGGCTGCCCAGACATCACGCTATTGCCAAGCTTATCAACTCTCCTCGGAGTAAATATCGAAAATATCTTAGATGGTGCATTATCGTCGAATGAATTTGTAGGGGGAAATATGAAAAAGTCTCATTATTTTGTCTGCCCGTCCTGTCTTAATATAGGATTGGCAACTGGAAATATGACCGTATCTTGTTGCGGAAGAAAGCTGGAACCATTAGAAGCGAAGATAGCAACAGACGAAGAAAAGCTATCCGTTTCAGAAATCGATCATGAATGGTTTATTTCAAGCGACCATCCTATGACAAAAGATCATTATATTTCATTTATTGCTTTTGCAACAGGTGACCAGGTACAAATTATGAAACAGTATCCCGAGTGGAGTCTACAAACACGTATCCCGAAACGCAAACACGGCAATCTGTTATGGTATGATACTCAACTCGGTTTATTTTATCAGCTTGTCTAGTTTTACTACCCTATTTTTTAACTTTCCCTCACTCTTTGAAGGTGAGGGATTCTTTATCGGATGGCCCCTTCTTTTCAAAGAAGGGTATAGAAGGGAAAATTCTACTCTAAAAAGGGGTTGGAAAGTAAATCGCTAATTTTGGAAAGTAAAAGTAGAAAATCGGAAAGTATTTGCCAAAAAGTGAAAGTAAAATCATCAAAGTGGAAAGTAACCACACCAAATCGGAAAGTATATCCAAATAAATGGAAAACACTCCAAATAGGTCATTATTTTTTCTCTTATTTTCACTGATAATTCACACAGTAAATCGTATACCACTTTCGTAAGACCGCAATTTTCATTGTATTGTTACGATTTTAGTGCTAAAAACAGGTACGAAAACACAACTTTGATAAAATGGAATGCGATATTTAGTGCAAAATGCATACATTTTAAAAAAAAGCACTTTAAAAGAGTGAAACAAATTTCTTTCACCCAATTATGTTGATGTCCCAAACATTCCCACACATTCAACATCCATTCTCGAATCATTCCGTCTCGACTTTCCCCTGGTTGTTGGTTCAAAACATCAAGAACATTCAATGAATAAACGGATTGATCGGGTACCTGCAATTTCTTTTGAAAAAGGAACCTTAGATTGCCCCTGAATCGGTGTTTGTCTGATACCTTGGCTCCCCTTTCTTGGTCAAGTTCGCCAATAGTTTGACAAATAAAAAAGCAAAGGTAAAAAAACTTTACCCTTGCTCAGAACATTAACAATTACAGATCATTAAAACATTACCATCTAAGTCCTTGAAATTAAAATAGGCAAAGTCACCTATGCGCTCTATTTCTTTAACGACTATTATCCCTTTATTTTTAATAAACTGGTAAGCTTCATCAATATCTTGGACGAAGAAATTAAATAGAACGTGGTTTGAAGGCTTCAATTTAAAGCCTGGGTCAAATGTGTGATCATCTAAAGTAAGGCCGGTTTCTGAAGTTACAGGGACATTGTAGACAGGAGAATTAACTTCTTCCTTATTAAACGGTAACCCAAGTAAATCACTGTACCATTCTGCAGATTTTTTTAAATCACTAACATGAATAAATACATTATTTACCTTACAGGCAATCGGAGAAACCGTTGAATTCATATACTTTCCACCTTTTTACTTTTTGTATATTAGAATTCAACAAAAAGTAAACAATAACCTCTTAAAAATTTTGAATTAATTAAGGCTGTTGATTTTCTTCAACAGCCCCAATCACTAACAATATTATTCTACTTTAATGCGTTTAAGCCAATATTTGCAAGCAACTCATGCCCGGCAAGAGACGGGTGGATGTCTCCCGATAAAAGGTAAAACGGACTCAATCCGATAACGTAGGCATTGGCAATGGCTAAATTCGGATAGTTTAACCCCTCTAATGCATGATTGATAGTCTGAATAAGAGGATTACCTAACAAATTAATTGGGTGTGATTCACCAAGGAATAGAAACGGATTATAAAAATTATATAGCACTATTTTAGCATGAGGGTTTAGCGCATTAATTTTTCCAACAATTAAACTAATATTTAGTTGAAGAATTTGGGCAGATGGACCAAGGCTATTAATTAATCTTATTATGGCCTCATTATCCAGATTTCCTCCGCTCGCCACATAAGCGTCTTTAATTGGCTTTAACAAATCGTTACTGCCAATATTCAACGTAATATAATCTGCCTTACTTACCGCTTGAATGAACTTTTGATCATGATTTAGCGCATTCAACAAGTCTGATGTCTTCCATCCTGGGACAGCTAGGTTGCGGACGCGGAGGTCGGCTGCTTCTCCAATTAAATACGGAAAGGCATCTCTTGATGGTTCATCCATACTATCGGTAAGCCCATACCCAAATGGGATAGAATCACCCAATGCAACCAATGATTTTTTTGCATTTTCACTCTTGGCAAATCCTGATGTTGTAAAAAATAAACTGACAACTAAAAGCAACGGCAACAGCTTCAAAATTCCTTTCAACTTTTTTCCTCCCTCATTCCTTATTATGTAGCCATTATTCATTATAATTAGGCCCAAAGAAGGAGTTTGTCGAAACTAATAGATAGAATAGTATTTAATTTCTATTATAAACTGACAAATTAACCATCAGATGCTCCATTATGAGCCATATCCAAAAAGTCTGAACACCAGCAATATCCGAGCGGTGACAGCTGCACCCGAACTTTTTATAAGATTTCTAATGCGTTTTATCACAAATGTCGAATTATTAGGTATATAATACTAAAGGGCTTTTGAGAGTGTCCGCTCATCAAAATCTACATAACGCGGAAAAGGAACTCTCAAATAAAAGATACGAAAACTAGTGATTTTTATTTTAAAAAGATATAAGAAAAAGTGGGAGTACATAAGATGAAAAAAATATGCGCATTACTGATGGCAGGCCTTCTATTAACTGGTTGTTCAGCAGCTTCGACTGGTTCATCATCTGATTCCGAAGCGAACTCGGACACTGTAACGGAAAGCGACATTAGTTCTGAGGAAAATGGTATTGCTCGGTATATTAATAGCTATATAGAGGGTTACATTGAAAATGTTCAGAGTAAGATGCCTTCTCCTGATGATTTAATGTTAATGGATTCTGGAAAAAAAGAATCTGTTGTTTTTGAAAGTTTGCTTTACTTGCATAAAGATATCGCACAAGGTTTAGAAGTGCCTAAATACTATGAACCAGAGAAATACACAAAAATTATCGAGTTATATCACCTTTCGATAGAAAAATATCTAGAGTATCTCCATGCCTACCAACAAGGAACCGGTTTATTAGACGAACCCTATGAACTAGGCTCACAATATGCAAAAGAGGCACAGGCGATCATTGATGATATCAGTAATAAGGAACCATCAACTAAATTGGTTGGTACCAAAAAGAAAGACGTTTCTTATAAAGTTGGCGATTTGTACTTATTGAAATATGATATATCAGGTACGAAAACATTAAAGGATTATCAAAAATTAAATAAAATGATAGATCCTGTACCTGTACGAACAGAGACGGGGCTAATCTTCGCAGGGGATGTCGAAACGAAAAATGGTGAAATGAAAGAAGTAGACGTTGATACGATCTTTCTTCCAAAGGACAGCTTGATTCATATAAAAGAAATGGATAAAGAATCAAATGACCTTGCCTTGGTAAAAATAATTGAGGGCGAGAATAAAGGTCAAGAATTATGGATCGATACGTCCATTTTAGATATATCTGAAAATCAGTAGAGTCAGGTTTCTTAATATTTCTTTTCTTAAATAAGGGATTGTAATCCAGCCCTGTCTGAGCGGATGAAGGCGTGAGAAACATTCATGAATAAAGCCAACCACCCTGTTTTAAGGATCGTTGGCTTTTATTCTTTGAGAGTATGTTCATCTTGGGGAGATTACCACAATAACTAAATGGATCCAGCCATAACCGATCACTGTTTGCGCCTCTTAGCCAATGTTAGAAATGACACACGAGAACCGTCCCCATGCATCACATTACTCGTCTGAACCAACAAATTTCCACTGACCATTTTCTAAAACAAAAACCCAGTTGGTGTTTATCGTTTTGGTCTGTCCGTTTTGAGTAATTTTCATACGAATGGGTTTTTTTAATACTTTAAAAGAACCGTCCTCTTTAACAGATTCTTTCCCATTATCTTTAATATCCTCTACTGTCAATCCTTCTGGTTTACTTTGCAGGAACTGTTCCAACGTGAGATTTTTAGTGACAGTACTACTCAGAGATTGATAGATAGCAGTATAATCATTTTTTTCATAAGCCTCTTTTACGCTATCCACAAACTCAGCAGCTGAATCATCCGTTTTTGTTTTCTGTACATTTGCCGAAAATGATTTTTGGCTTGCCGTTTTGCCGTGATTGGATGACAGAAAATATACTGTGGCTCCTAATGCTATTAACACAACAGCAGAAATAGCAGCCACCCACCATTTTTTCATCGCTTATTTCTCCTCTCGATTCTAGTTGCTACTTTATCCTTTGTCATTGAACCATGATGTTAATTTTATATTCAAGATCCCATTCATCCAGAGGTAAAATGCTGATATAAGAAGGGCCTGATTTAGTCGCTTTTATGATAAAAACATCTTCACCAGGTTGTACTAATTCCATGACATCCCCGCCGAATAACGTCCTTTCAAAATATTCATTTCTATCAAGTTGGTCAGTTCGTGTAACTTTAATAGTATCTCCCACCTTTAACGTAAGGGTCCCGCCGTTTGGAGTACTTGCAGTCCCTTTTCCATTTGTGGTGATTTGATAGTTCACGGCATACTCCGTTGGTGAATTGGTTGGTTGGCTCTGGCTGTTGCTGGCCGCTGAAGGTTCTATTTCAGGCGGTACAGGTTCGTAATCTGAGCTTTCCGCATAAATCATCACGTGGTCAAAATCCACATAGTTGTCGACAATATACACCTTTTTACCCATATAAGATGTCTCTTTGACCAGTTTGGCATCATGCCCATGTTTTTTCGCATACGTCTTGATTTCCGACCACGTTAGGTTTAATGGTTCATTTTTGTAATCGACGAATTTCCATTTATCCAATACCCATTTCCCGTTCTTCCTTACTGCTGTGTAATAGACCGTATCCATCGTTGCCATGATTTCATTCTTGAATTCAATAGAGGAAGCAACAATCTTAGAAGGAGTACGCTCATGGATTGTAAACCGAACATCAAAATCATCAATAGGGAAATAGGCATAATCGCCGCCGCCTTTAAAATAATTAGAGGCGATTTTTTCTAATTCCCCATCAGTAAAGTTTTGAGTAGCATAGTTTAATAGCTGAGGCCTTATCATCGAAAAATTAGACATATTCTGCACATTTTCCCATCCATGTTTTTTTACATGGTCCTGATAGGTCTGTACGATGCCGTTTTTAAGGTTTTGAATGATGTTTCTTGTTTCCGCAGCCGTTGGAGTCTCATTTTCAGCTTCTGTTTTGAATACATTCATCATGGTTTCGTACAAGTTACCCCTTGTATTGGTTTCATCACCGACAGAAATTGTATCAATCTTTCCCCAATCTGACGCAAGGATTGCAGTATGATGGTAGCCGCTATCCGAAATATTGGAAACAAATTCCTTTGATTTATTACTTATGCTTAATAAAAACGTAGCAAGTGAAACATTGAAACGCAAATCTTCATGATTTGCCCACTCATTTCCTTTTTTAAACTTAAACTTCGTTCCACCTAAATCACCTGTATCGGTCGGTGTATCTGTACCTGGAAAAATGACCCCATCCCCAATAGGGACATCTGCTCCATCGGAAATATTCCACAATCCCCCTGGAAGAACATTAATGGGATATTGTAAATGAATATCTCCATAAAAATTGTAATAAGGGATGGATTCAGGCGGATTCGTTTTGTTCGTGGTTTGGAACCATTCGCTTTTTGGGGCAAGGTCCCTTATAGCTGGAGCATTTAAATCTATAGGAGAATGATCTGCTATCGATTTCACAGCAAACTCCGCTACCTTACCCCCAACTTTTCCGTATTGTTTTTCAAAAGTCATTTCGAAACTTTGTCCAAACGCCTTTGCACCTGTCCCAATTCCGCCCCCAATAGGAGCCAGCCAGGATCCCTGCTGAACCCCGTGTAAAAAGGTGACAAATTTAATATACTTGGCATCTTCTTTTCCATACCTGGCCAATTCCCCACGGATGATGGAGGCTCCCATGCTATATCCGAAAAGAACCACTTTTTTGCCGTATTGGTCGTAACACTTTTTGATTTCCTTATGCAGTTCCTCTGCGTTTGTGGAAATATGAGGCAGGCTATTTCCACCTAATGAAACGTCGCTATACTTTTCATTTTCATCGTGATATGCAAAGTAAGACTCATTTGAGTCGCTCAATCCAACCACATGGTAGTTTCCTGTTTGTTCTAGCTCCTTTAAAAAAGCATGGACTGATGGGGCTTCTGAACTTAATTTAGTAGAGTCCATTCTAATCCCGTGAACAAAAATAATCGGCGTGGGCCCATCGGATGAAGATACGGTAGATTTGGAAGGCTGAGGACAAATGTTTGCCTCGTGCGCCGCTACAGGAGAACCGTTGAAAAAAAACAAGGTAATCATTAATGTAGCTATTATAAGTAGTGTCAAGATTTTCTTCTTTTTCGAAAGCACAATCAATTTTTATATCCCCTCTTAAATGTATTTTACACGTCTATGAGACTATAGATTCTAAATCACCTACTAATGGACTGATTGACAATCTCATCGACAAAAAAGAGCTTGGCTTATAGCCATAACTCTTAGACCTTTCTACTTTAAACTTTAGCTTGCTGGGCGTTTAAAACGAAAATCAATTTGTTTTTAATTTTATTTGCATCTTCCCTAATGTGAGGTAATTCATTTTTTAATTCGGAGATTTCCTTAGCAATCGTTTGAGAATTAGCTTTATTAGAACGGATATATTGTTTGATTCTTTCTTCGTTCCTACTTTTTTCTTCTAACGCCCTTGATAATACAGGAATACTAGTAAAGATACCAACGAGCACAAATACTCCAACAAAACCAGCAAAAAGAGGCATTACTGTAAATAAGAAAACCGAAACGATAGTTGATATTATTAACCCCCAAATATTCCCATTAGCGAAAAGTGTTTTCCAAAACTCACCATTAATTTGTTTATACTCATTTTTTAATCTTACTTGGTTCGTTTCATTGCTATTCAATTGTTTTGATTTTGATTCTATTTTTGCTTCTATATCCTTTATAATTTCAGCAAGTTGTTCACCAAGTAAAGTTTCAAACTTGTTAATTAATCTTGAAGCCGAAGTGATATATTCATCAGCTTTCCGATAACTTTCATATGTATCTTTTTCAAGTAACTTAGAAATCTTAGAGAGTAGTTGATGTATTTCTTCTCTCTTTTCATCCACTAAATTAGAAAAGTCGGAAAAGTATTTTCCTTTATCTGTAAGACTTAAAATTTCTTTTGAATCAGGAATAGATAAGAGCCTAATAGAATCAAATTTTTTCAGCACGTCGTCTTTTAAATATTCCTTTAAGGAGATAAGAAAATCATCTACTTCATCCTTATAAGAAAGAAAGTCTTTTTCAATGGCTGCTAGCGCGAAAAGCTTTGGATCTCTTTCAATAGAACGCTTTAATAGTTGAATGCCATCTGTTAAGTTACTTGTTTTCATCTCATAACGTGCATGATCAAATAAGTATCCCGGCTTTTCAGTTGAACGGATTGCTAATTTGATTGATCGTAGTGCTTCCTGATATTTCCCCATATTGTAATAGATCATGGAAATTAATTGATGGGAATACCCTAAAAAGTCATACTCCTCTCCATCAGGAGCATGAAGAACACTTTCATTCGCATAATCCAATGCTTTTTCAAAGTTATTCATTTTTATATATGCCAGTGAAATACCAATATAAGATCGGTAATGTAATGGATTAAGGGCTATTGCTTTTTGGAAATATTCAATAGAACGTTCTATAGCACCTCTTTCTACTAAACGCATAGCAAACCCGAAGTTTTCCATTGCTTCCGTTTTGTTCGGTGCTTTTAACGTTTCTTCTATATTTTGTAATATTTCATTTCTTTTCTTATTTTGAGATACTAACTCTAACCGTAATTGATGAATTTCATTAGATAGAGATTGTAAGTTATGAGATAAGTCTAAATTATGGAGTTCTTCTTCCATCCTGAACTTTCCTAAAGAATCATTAAATTCAGATACATAGTTTGAAATACTCCTTATATCACTTTCCAAAACATTATTAAGTGTGTTCATGGTGGCCTCCTGTAGAACAAGTGTTACTTTTTTACTAATTATAGATTAGATTAATTGTTTTGTCATAGTAAAAATTTATTCTTATCGAGATATCACCAATACTTTTCCGATGAAAGTGACAAACAGGGATGATGCAGAGGGATGATGCAGAGGGACGGTTCTAGTGTCTCAAATGGCTTAGGCTATAAACGAAGCTGCAAATGTAAATAGGAGGTTATCAGTATTTGAAAATGAGGCAAAAGAACCGTCCCCATGCCTCAGTTTGGAAAGTAAAAGTGAAATTGCCGATGAGGCACAAGAACCACCTCTATGTGTCTCTTGGAAATAAGTTAATAGTTACAATAGATATATTGTGTGAGAGAATGGAAGACTGATGTTATTTCACAAAAGGAGGTTTTCATAAATGAAAACTCAAAAAAGGAAGAAAAAGTGGGTTAAAATTACGCTCATCACTCTTCTTGTGTTGTTCCTATCATTCGGAATTTATAGTTATTCAGTATATAAATCGTTTAAAAACGCAGTTGATACCATGCACCAGCCAATCGAACGAAAACAATCAGATAAACGACAAGAGCCAGTTGAAGTAAAGAAGGATCCATTTACTGTCTTAATGCTGGGTGTGGATGAACGGCAAGGTGACAAAGGTCGTTCTGACTCCATGATCGTATTGGCTGTAAACCCACAAAAACAGTCGGTAAAAATGTTAAGCATACCGCGTGACACACGCACTGAAATAGTCGGCAAGGGAAAAGAGGACAAGATCAATCATGCTTATGCATTCGGCGGAGTACCGATGGCAATGGATACGGTTGAAAACTTTCTCGATATCCCGATTGATTATTATATCCAGATTAATATGGAAGGCTTTAAAGACATTGTTGATGCGGTTGGCGGGGTGACGGTTCAGAATGACCTGGACTTTACTGTCGGCCAATACCATTTCGCAAAAGGAAATATCACTCTGAATGGGGATGAAGCGTTAAGTTATTCGAGGATGAGACACGAGGACCCTAGAGGGGACTTTGGACGACAAGAAAGGCAGCGTCAAATCATTCAGGCAGTTATAAAAGAAGGTGCCAGCCTTTCTACCTTAACAAACTTCTCTGACATCTTTTCCGCACTTGGTAAAAATGTCAAAACAAACTTAACCTTTGACCAAATGGCAGCCATTCAAAAAAATGATAAAACGGCCGGAAACAGCATTGAACAAATCGAGATAAAAGAAACAGGCACAAAGATTAACAAAATTTATTATGGATTAGTCGCTCCAGAAGAGAAACAAAGGGTGCAAAGCGAATTAAAATCACAATTGGAGTTAAGCAATTCTAACTAAACTAATGTAATTAATGCTCGAATTAAGGTGATCCTCCCAATCCAGCACTCACCTAACAATAAAAACCAACAACCTTTGAAAGGTTGTTGGTTTTTTCGAATCAATATACCAATCTCTACTAAAAAGAACAGTTGCCTTATTATGGTTAGCAAGTTGCAATATCACTCTATGCCGTATACTGATCCTCCTGATTATACGCCGAAGGCGCTGCCGGGACTCCTCTATTGAGTTCGATTTTATTTACGATCAAGAAGGTTAATAAGCTGGCTACGCTTCCGGCAATGACAGCCATGATACCGAATGGTTCTTTTGCTAGCTGCCATCCGAGCCCGATAACGGTACCTGCTATAATAGAGTACAAACCGGCTTTTGGTGTAACTTTATCCCATACCAATCCTAGTAGATATGCTGCAAAAGGACCGGTTGAACGAAGAGTAAAGGCAAAAACAAGCAACGGAATGATTTGTTGGCTGAATAAAGAAATGCCAACCGCCACTAAACCTGAGATAACAACAAGCATTTTACTTAATTTAAGCTCTTTATGAGATTCTACGGCTTTCTTCGTAACAATTGGATAAATATCTTTTACGAATACACTTGCTACAGCAAGTAAATTTCCAGAGGCACTAGACAATGTTGCAGAAATGACACCTGACAGGAGAAGCCCTGAAATAAGCGGCGGCAATAATTCAACAGAAACGGTGGCCAATGCATCATTGGCATTAATTGTTGGAAACACAGCTAACGCAATTAAACCAAGAACAGCTGGAATGAAGGCATATAATGTCATTAAGATGCCGCATAATAGTGAACCTGTTACGGCTACTTTTTGATTTTTTGCGGAATAATAGCGCTGTACCGCTTCCTGTCCGGTTGAAAAGGTCATAAAGTACATGATGGTTAACCCGATGATGGTTCCCCATCCAATCTTGGTAAAGCCTAACTGTTCCTTCGGCAGATTGGACATAACCGCGTCTACACCTCCCGCACTGTGAAAGGCGAAGGGAACGGCAATCGCAAACCCAAAAACAATAAGGAAAAATTGCACAAAATCCGTAAGTGTAACACTCCACATTCCACCTAGATAGGTGTAGAACACAACCCCTAATCCTGCAATCAGAATTGCCCATGTTACACTAAAACCTGTTAATATATGGACAATTGATGCCGTTGCTGTAATTTGAACTGCAGCCAAGGCAGTTGAAGCTACAAAAGACAAGAAACTAGAAATAGCATAACTGCTTGTACCATATCTCCGGCCAATAATTTCCGGAACAGTTGTCGCCATTGCCTTCCGCATATAAGGGGCCACGAAAGATACTAGTAATATACCAATCCCAGCTGATACTACATACCAGCCGGCAGACAGCCCCCAATCACCATAAGCTTTAGAGGCGACACCAACAGAACTTCCTCCGCCAATCTCAGTTGCGGCCAATGTCCCTGCAAGCATAATTGGACCTAATCGACGGCCAGCAAGGTGATAATCGTTACTATCCTTGACCTTTGTTTTTGCATATAATCCAATTCCAATCATGGCTGCCATATAAACGATAACAATTGTCCAAATAATTCCCATAAATCATCCTCCTTAAAAATAGCTTGCATGACAATCTATATTTCAACTCTGTTCTTAACGGGACAATAACTCTTTTTCATTAACTCCTTGAACCCCTGGATAATGACGGCGAATCACCTTTCCCACAGCTTTCCGATAAGCCTGCTCACCTTGAATGACAACATCACCGTTGACGATGACTGTATCAATTCCAAGATTGAACTGGCGCGGTTTTTCAAATGTGGCTTGGTCGATAATTTCGTCTGGGTTAAAGATGACAATATCAGCGGCCAATCCCTCCCGTAAGATTCCGCGGTCCTGCAAACCTATGATTCTCGCAGGCTGAGATGTCATACGGCGAATCATATCTTCTAACGGGAGAACCTTTTCTTCCCTTACATATTTTCCAAGAATCCGAGGAAACGAACCGTAGGCACGTGGATGTGGTTCACCGCCTAATAAGCCGTCACTTCCAATCGTCCCAGCCGGGTGTGCAAGGATCGCCTTAACGGATTCCTCATTCATGACAAAATCAATCATCCCAACGCCATTTTTCTCATGGAGAATCAAATCCAGAGCTACTTCGGCACAATTTTCCCGGCCATCTAATTCAGCAATTTGTTCAATCGTCTTACCTACACAATACTGTTTCTCAGCAGATTCTACGGATGTAACAATAATTCCATCCCAACCTGCCCACTTCGACATGCTATCCCAGCCCTTAAAGCCTGTTGCCATCTCCTCGATCATTTTCTTCCGAAGCCCTTCATCGGCGAGGCGTTCGAGCAGCTGATCGGTGCCGCCAGCATGGACCCAAGGCGGCAGAATGGCACTCAGCATCGTACTTCCGGCCGTGTACGGGTATTGGTCAAAGGTTACTTCTAACCCTTCTTCCCGAGCTTGGTCAATCTTTTTTAATACATCCGGTGTCTTATGCCAGTTATCCTTACCGCAATTCTTTAAGTGTGAAAAATGAAGGTGAGCTCCGCACCGCTTCATCATGTCAATCAATTCCTGCATGGATTCCAGAATTTCGTCACCTTCACTTCTCTGGTGGATGACAAGCGGCACCCCGTATTCCGCAATCACTTGGCATAATGCCTCTAATTCCTTCATTTCGGCAAAACAGCATGGCGGGTATATTAATCCGGTCGATAAGCCAACTGCTCCTTCATCTAAAGAACGGCGGAGAACGTCTTGCATTTGTTTAATCTCGTCATCTGTAGCTGGACGATTGTCCAGTCCCATAACCTCCATACGGATATTCCCGTGCGGGGCAAGCACCGCCAAATTATAGCTTGGATTGTTCCTCTCAATCTTATCCAAATATTCAGAAACCGTTGTCCAGTCCCATTCAATTGGCGGATTACCATCTAATCCAGCCAAATTTTTTCTCCATGGCGAAACATATTCCTTCGGCAGCGGGGCTGCGGCAATTCCGTCCTGCCCTAGCAGGTCTGTTGTAATTCCCTGGCGAACCTTTGCCTCAATCAAAGGCTCATCAAGAATAACAAGATCGGAATGAGTATGCATATCAATAAATCCAGGACTTACAACCTGATTCTTCGCATCAATTTCTTCCTTAGCCTGGCAATTTGTTAATTTTCCAATCTTGACGATTTTTCCGTTCTCAATTGCCAAGTCCCCGTAGTACCATGGAGAACCCGTTCCATCAATAATTTTCCCGTTGCGAATAATTAAATCATACATGTTTTACAGTCTCCTTTTCCTTGGTATGAATGGATGTTAACGCTCTCATAATGGCCGAGTAGCCTGCTGTAGCTTTTACCAATTGAACTATCTCGATATATTCATCATCAACGTGAGCCTGTGATTCTAAAGACGGACCAAAACCGATTGTTGGAATATTTACTTCACCTGCAAAGTGGCTTCCATTTGTACAGAAGGAATAATGAGACAGCTCAGGTATAAGTCCAATCGCAGCTAATTCTTTTAATGGAAGCTGGACAAAATCTTCGTCATCATCATATAACCATCCTGGAAAAAATCGCTCATCACTAATTAAAGCCCCTGTATAACAGCGTTCCTCGCCGAAAGCGTACTTTAAGCTTGCTTTAAACTGCGGATCCTCCAACTGAAGCTTGTCAATGAGGTTCTGGATTGGCGCCAAAACGGATTCCTTTGTTTCCCCCACCAGCAGCCGGCGGTCAAATGTCACTGTACATAAGGATGGAACGACAGATGCCCCAGGATAAGGAGAGGATTTGATATCCGTTAATTCAAGTATTCCCTTTCCTAATACCTCATGTTCATTCACTGGCAGGTTCCGAATCTCAGAAAGGAGCTTCATCATATGATAAACCGCATTAATTCCTTTTTCCGGATTAGAGGAATGGGCAGGTTTTCCAACGGTTTCGACGACGATTTCCGCACGGCCCCTTTGTCCCCGATTTAGTTTTAAATTCGTAGCCTCTCCAATGACGACATAATCTGGGTTTACAATTTCACTAACCCGTCTTGTCGCTACTCCCTCAAAGCACTCCTCATGGACGCTGCATGAAACAACGACCTTACCAGGAAAAGCTTTCTTTGTATCTTCAGCAAAATTGATTGCTGCAGCAATCATGGCACTGACAGCCCCCTTCATATCGGAGGTTCCTCTGCCATAAATTTTTCCATCTCTTATTTCGCCTGAAAAAGGGTCGACTGTCCACTGCTCAGTATGTACTGGTACAGTATCAATATGGCCATCCAATAATACGGTCGGTCCCTCCATATTGCCGTTTATTACGAGCATGACATTCCCGTACTCATCCACAATACATTCATCAAAGCAATGCTGTTCAGCATATGCCTTAATCTCTTTTGCCACCAAATCCTCTTTGCCGGAATAACTTTTTAATCTCACTAATGATTGACAAAGCTTAATCACACTTTCTTTCCGTTTTTCTGTTAACACCTTTACTCCCCCTATAAAAAAATTGTATTCCTTTTCCAGATTGGCTCTTAGGCAAGGCACTTCACCGCGTCATCCCAACATTGAATATAGCCGTTCCAAAAGCCTTGGCCCGAGCCACCTATTTTAAATCGGACAGCGCCCTTCCCAAACAACTTTTTTATAATGGTCCGGGTCAGTATCCCCTTCTGTGCTAATCAGCAAGATTCTAGAATTTGAGTCTAGTAATATCTCATCATTTACAGATTGGTCTGCTTCCAGTTTCCGTAAATAGTAGACAAGCCCGAGGGTCACCGCGCCTGATTCACCAGAAATAACCCGAGGGTCATCCTTCAGCGGATTTCCGTAGAGCCGCATCCCCAATGCGGAAATATTATCGTTACAGGAAAAGGCTGCCTTGGCGTATTGACCCAATACCCGAAACGCCCTTGTATTAGGTTCCCCGCAGGCCAAGCCGGCCATGATGGTGTCCATTTCGCCGCCGACAACCTCTCGCTTCCCTTCTTTATTGGCAAAGGACCTGTAGTAACAATCAGCTTTTTCCGGTTCCACTACGATAATCACCGGCGGATTATCTCGATAATGCTGAACCATATAAGCAGCGATCCCAGCGGCAAAAGATCCAACTCCGGCCTGCAAGAAAATATGTGTAGGTGGTTCTCCTCCGGCGCTGCCCATTTGATCGACCACTTCTTTAGCCATCGAGGCATATCCCTGCATGATCCAAAGCGGAATTTCATCATAACCTTCCCAAGCGGTATCTTGAACCATCACCCAGCCATTTTTAATTGCAAGGTTGGCACACATTCGAACGGCATCGTCATAATTTAACTCCGTAATATCCGCCTCTGCTCCTTCATTCCGAATCGCATTCAGACGAATCAATGACGAACCCTTTGGCATATAAATGATCGATTTATGACCCAGCTCTCTTGCCGCCCAGGCAACCCCGCGGCCATGGTTCCCATCCGTCGCAGAAATAAAGGTGACTTCCCCAAGCTTTTCTTTTACCCGAGGGGACTGCAGTTCTTTAAATGAAAGGTTCTCAATGTTTTCGCCAAGTTGATTGGCCAGGTACTTTGCCACCGCATAAATACCGCCCATTACTTTAAAGGCATTAAGGCCAAAACGGTACGATTCATCCTTCACTAGGATTTCGGAAATATTTAGGTAGCCTGCTAGATTTTTTAATGAATGCAAGGGTGTTTCTGTATAGGATTCATGGGATTTTTGAAACTGGTGGATCTTTTCAACCTCTTTATCTTGAAAAAAGGATAATTCATCTTCGTTATAGACAGGATCATAAAATGTATTGGAAACCCATTTTATCCCCTTTCTCATGGTACTCTGCACTAACAACCCCTCCTTTTCTATTTTGTTACTGCAATGACTTCGATTTCCACCTTTGCCCCTTTAGGGATGGCAGAAACCTCGAAACAGCTTCTTGCGGGCTTATGTTCTGAAAAATATGATCCATACACTTCATTTACACTTTGAAATGAATCAATAGAATCAAGGAAGATCGTCGCTTTCACAATATCCTCTAAACCCAGATTTAACTCTGACAGCAATCCTGAAATATTTTTCAAGATTTGCTCAGTCTGTTCGGATGCGGAATCCCCTACTATATTCCCAGTTTCACAATCTAGCGGCAGCATGCCAGATAGAAAAACAAAACCATTGGCAATGATTGCTTGAGAATAGGGGCCTACCGCTGCTGGTGCTTTATTTGTTTTAACTTGTTGCAGCATATATTTGCTCCTCCTTTAGAGTTTTTCTATCCTTATACATTGCAAGTCGCGTGCCAAAATGAAAACCCCTGCAGTAAGCGCTTTTATAAAAATGAAAATCTTAAAAAAGTACCAAAATGATACTCAAAGTAAAAAATTCGTATCAAAATTCCTAGTAATACAATAAAGTCTCATTTTGATATCAAATATCAATTTGATACTTTTTTATTTTTCGAAACAGCGTAGCTCGTCCAATTCCTAATAATTGGCTTGCATCCTCCACGTTTAGCTGATGATTGTGAACGTATTGAAGAGCTTTTTTAATTAAATCCTTTTCCATTTCAACTAAGGAGAAAGATGTAGAGGTAAGAGGAATCTTCTGTTTTTCCATTTCTAGCTTTCGTTGAATTAATTCACCTGCTGCCTCCATGGTAATCCACCCATTGGTAATAAAATTAAATAGGTATTCAATAAAATTTTTCAATTCCCGGACATTACCCTTCCATGGATAATTTAACATGACACTTATGACATTCTTTCCAAAGCCTAGTACATTCGCATGAAATTGTTCATTGAACAAGGAAATAAAGTAGTCACTCAGAGCAATGATGTCCTCCCTCCTGCTTCTAAGCGGCGGAATCACGATAGGAATGACATTGAGCCGGAAATACAAATCCTCCCTAAACAGCCCATTGTTCACCATTTCCTGCAAGTCTTTGTTCGTTGCCGCGATCACCCGCACATCAACTGGGATAGTATGGGTACTGCCAAGACGTTCTATTTCCTTCTGCTGGAGAACACGCAACAGCTTCACTTGTAACAGCGGAGGCATCTCCCCTATTTCATCTAAAAAAATCGTCCCTTGATGGGCTAATTCAAATTTACCCGGCTTCCCTTTTTGATTGGCACCAGTAAACGCTCCTCTCTCATAACCAAACAACTCACTCTCTAATAAGTGCTCGGGAATAGCACCACAATTGACAGTAATAAAGGCATGCTCCTTCCTCATACTCGCATGGTGAATGGCTCTGGCGAATTCCTCCTTCCCCGTACCGCTTTCCCCTTGAATCAAGACGGTGGAGTCAGATTGGGATACCTTAAAGGCGTATTTTTTTACCTCTGTGATTTGTGTGCTGATACCAATAATTTGGTCAAACGGTTTCTTTTGGTCCTCCGCTGCCATTTCTGCAAGATTTCGTATCTCTTTGACATCCTGAATACTAATCAAATACTCCGTCTGATACGATGCTGGCGAAGATAGTTTTTGTTTGGTCAAAAGCAAAGATTTCTCTCCCCTGCTGGTTACAAGCGTAATGGTTCGACTAAAAACCCCTGACTCCCAAGCAAAATCACGAATTAAGTTTTGTACATGGAGAGGAACTGCCTTGTTTTCTGCTCCCAATAGCATTTCAGCTTTTAGGTTCATTTCATTCAGCTTTCCTTTTTCGTCAATCACAATCATTCCTACATGGACAAGATTCATCAACTTTTCCATTTTTTCCGAGTTGCTTGTAAGCTGTTGAATCAAATGGTATAAATGCAATTTACTTGATAAAAGGTCTGCCATTTTTCCTAAAAAAGTCAATATTCCATCCGTGTTCTCAAACAAACGCTGGCGCTGCTCTTCGTTAAAAGCCAATAGTCCAATCACACCAATCGCCCGGTTATCATATGTAATTGGCGTGCAAATCTCCCCGGTCTCTGAGCAATTTTGGAAAAGTTGGCATCTCTGACAAACCTCTGCATACCCCGGATTTGTGATAATGACTGGCTGCCCGGTACGAATGGCAGATTTATAGACGAGATCCCCCTCCATTTTGTGAAGGACACTTACCCTTTGCTCCCCTGTACCTGCAACTCTAATAAAATGATGATTGGCAATTTCAACCTCTATCTTTAAAACAGCCGCTATCGCATCTGCAATACTTTGGACAACAGGCTGAATATTCATTAAATCCATTCTTTCACCCCTACTGTCAGCTAGTTTAGTATCATTGTGATACTATACTATATTTGTAATTTTAAGACTATTTAAATTCAAATTATTTGTCAAAGAAATGCCGCAATCACTTTTTTACAACCACACCTACTCACAAAATTTCAAAGCGCACATTTACTTTGCTAGAGCAACCCGCTTACACCATAAAAACCGACAATCTTAATCATTTCAATCTCAATTCACCTACACAAACATTTATTCCTCAAATTATAAATTTTTTAAAATTAACCCTCCCCCTGTCCTTTTCCCAAAAAAAACCATAAATAAAGAGCGAAAGGAGGTGAGAAACAATGGCACAAGCATTGTTAGAAGGCTCAAAACTTCGATTGGCATTCCAGGTGGATCTGGACGAGAAGGGAAATCCTGTTCTAAAAACCAAAACATTCAGCAACATCAAAAAGGAATCGACGGTTGACCAGTTATTCCAAGTAGCAACCGCCATCTCTGCTTTATGCAACGATTCGTTAAACAAGGTCGAGCGCAGCGACAGCACAGAACTCACTGCGTAAGATTGATGCAGAGGGACGGTTCTAGTGTTTCAAATAGCTAAGGCTATACAACAACGAAACTGCAAACTTAAAAAGGAGGTAATCTGTTAAAAATGAGGCAAAAGAACCGTCCCCATGCCTCAAAGAAAGGAGGTGAACAAGAATGGCAAAGACATTGGAGTTAATGTTTGGTACGGAGTTTGGCAAGACTGCCCGGATTGCGGTGGATAATCCGAAGGAACCGGTTGATGAGGCTGCTGTCAAACAATCGATGGAGCAGATCATTGCTGCGGATGTATTTACATCTGCCAGCGGCAGATATGTTGCCGCAAAGGGTGCAAGAGTGATCGACCGCAATGTGGTTGAGTATGAAATTGTTTAATAGTTAGGTAGTGAATTTGCGGGGCAATCTAGTTAAATCAATACGTTTAAGTGGGAGGCCGGATTCCAATGCGAAACCGGCCTCTTTTAAAATATGAATCGGAAAGGAGAGAATTTGCAGTGGAACAAATCATCTCATTTATCAATGAGGTTGGCTTCCCTATCGTTGTGACCCTCTATCTGCTATATCGAATAGAATCCAAGCTTGATTTAGTCGTCCATTCGATCCAGAGCCTGCCTGAGCGCATGAAGGGGTGAAAGTAATACCGCCCTTAGGAAATCCTAAAATGACTGAAGCCACCTACCTTTTCTATGGGGAAGTTGGCTTTTTATACACAAATATTTCTTAAAAACTTGCATATTTTAGATCTTTAAACTTATCCTTTATTATTCTGTTAAGGCACTCTTTATTTGAAGAATAAAAAATTAAAATATATTCCTAATATCTTCCCAACCATACACTAGTTCGGAAAGTTTCCTGCCAGCGATTTCAACTTCAATTTTATCAATTTTTTTACCGCCAAGTGCCTCGTAAAATAGACGAGAACTATTATCTTTCAGTACAAGAACTAGCATAGAATGGATTCCCAACGCTTTAATTTCATCTATTATTGGTTTAACAAGAGCTGATCCAATACCTTTGCCCTGGTATTCTTTTAAAATATATATTGCATATAGCTCTCCATCAAATCCACTGTATTTACCGCTTCTTTCTTTACCGCCAGACGAAAAACCCACAATTTCACCTTCATCATTTTCAGCTACATATACACCGCCGTTAGGAATGTTATCTACCCATAACTGTTCTCGACTTTCAAATATTAAATTATTTAGATATTCGTCTGGAACTATATTGGCATATGTTGTTTTCCAACTGTCAACGTGTACTTTAGCTATTCCTTTCGCATCGGCTAAAACTGCTTTTCTAATTTTAATAAGCCCATCCACTTGTCACATCCCCTTTATATAATAAATTGTACCATTTATTGTATCTTCCTTTTTTCAACTAAAATGCCCAGTGGGTTAATGAAAAAAAGCATGGTTTTCAAGCGAAAGTCCTTATTTTCGATATCTGAGGATCATTATCATGTAATTAAACAATGTGGCAGATGTTCATATAATGACAGAAATGGAGTAAGAGGTGGGGAAATTGAAATTTAAGATCATACCATCAAAGCTAGCGGAAGCAAACGAATTGTTAAAGATCCAAAAAGAAGTGTTTCATTCAGATTTAATCAAATATAAGGATTATCATACAAGTCCTGCAACGGAATCATTGGATTACTTTTGTTTTAGAATGCAAAATTCTTTGCACTATTCTATTTTGGTTGGTGGGAGGCTTGCTGGCGGAATTTGTCTTGTAAAGCAAACAAAAGATCATCATTATTTGTATCGTATTTTCCTTGGCTCTGAATTTCAAAATAAAGGATTGGGATCGGAAATTTTACAGGAGTTGGAAAGGAAATTCCCTAAAGTAAAAAAATGGTCACTTGATACCCCTAAGGACAACCTTAGAAATCGCCATTTTTATGAAAAATTTGGCTATAAAAAAATAGGGGAGCAACAAATTAACGAATACTTAACTCTAATTAATTATGAAAAGATTCTTTAACCTTTTTTATGCTCCTTTTATTAAGGTTGATATTCTCAAAAATAAAGTCCCAACTGCCCCGTTAGAGGGTAAAAAGGGATTGCTGCGATCCCATCTTCAACATAAGCTACCCATTAGTGATACAATTACAACCTCTCTGGCAAGTGATATTTATACATTTCTAATGCATTTGTATTATCTTCTAAAACAGCCACAATTTTGGGATGTGGTTTTGCATAGATAACTGGATAATCCTTTTCATCAAGTTCTTCATTAATGGGAAAAGCTAATTTTTCTTCTTCAATTGAAAATTGGGCATCAATTCCCTCTTTATTTCCACGAGCGTCAACCCTAATCCATTTATTAAGTGATTTAAGGAAGATAGCATTCAAAGCGTGAATACAATACCCTTTTTCTGGAGTATCAAATAACATCAATCTTTGATAACAAAAACCTGTTGGTATTCCCTGCGAACGCAATAAAGAAGCTAATAGGTGTGATTTTGCATAGCAAATTCCCTCTTTAAAGTCTAATACTTCTGCAGCATTACAAGTAACTCGGTTCGATTGAATATCCCAAGAATGAGAAATTCCATCACGAACAAATTCAAAAGTTATTCTTGCTTTTTCAATTTCCGTTTGAGATGGATTAAAAAGTTCATCTGCTTTCTTTTTTATAATTGGATTAGAATAATTAACTTCTGTTAATTCGATTAAATAGTCATCTATTTTTTCCGACTCACAAAACAAATTCACAAACCCTTCTCCTCTCAATAAAGTGAATAAATATGTATATATAAACATTATTATACAATTTATTTTCCTATTATTGTAAAGAAAAAAATCAGCCAGCACATACTAATCTTTCTAATGATTGTATGTGCTGACTGAATGATAAGCCCGTTCACTGTTGTTATTAAGAATTGTGGTGAGTGAATTTACTTAAGAGCGTTAAGTGCAATCTTTGCCGCTTCTGCGATCAGCGCATTGTCAAAGGTGGCATTCTGTGTATCGCGGCTGGATAGAACTGCGATGACAATAGGAGCTCTATTTGGCGGCCAAACGATCGCGATGTCATTCCGCGTTCCATAGCTTCCTGCCCCGCTCTTATCAGCGACTTCCCATCCTGTTGGTGCACCAGCCCGAATCAAGGCATCTCCAGTGGCATTTCCTCGCATCCAATCTGTCAGGAGCGTACGTTTTTCAGCGGGGAGCACGTCGCCGACTGCGAAAGCCTGAAGGCTGGTTGCAAGTGCTTTTGGCGTGCTGGTGTCACGTCTGTCTCCAGGAACGGCTGAGTTCAAATCCGTCTCGTAGCGATCAGCTTGGGTTACGTGATCGCCAATCTGCCTCAATGCTGCTTCAAACCCCTCAGGGCCTCCCAGTTTCTCTAATAAAAGGTTCCCTGCAGTGTTGTCACTATATCGAACAGCAGCCTCAATAACTTCCCGAAGAGTCATCCCGGTATCGACGTGAAGGCTTGTGACGGGTGAATACGTAACGATGTCCTCGCTATTGTATGTAACTAACTCGTCAAGCTGATCAATGGAGGAATGCTGCAGCAATGCACCTGCGGCTAGAGCTTTGTAAGTAGATGCGAAAGCGAACCGCTCTTGAGGCCGATAGGAGACCTTCCGATTTGTACCTGTATCGATCGCGTAGACTCCAAGACGAGCATCATATTTGTCCTCAAGTTTTGCAAACTCACGGTGTATTTGGGGTGCTGGTGTTTTCCTCACTACCTTTTCGGTCTTGTCAGAAGGATTATCGGTAGTCATCGACCAGCCGGCAAGCGGTACAATGGCAACTGCCAGCACAAGCAGGGTAACTATAAAACTTTTTATGTTGAAAATATCATCTGTTTTCCTCAAAATCATTACCTCTTTCTATTAATATTAGAAGTTCTGAAAATAGAATAAGCGGCTTATTGCACCTTTTCAGCTCCTTAAAAAACTGCCCCGAAATGCTGGGTAGGAAAAGTATACCTCCTTTCTACAATTTGATTACATGCGTAAGATTAGGCTACGCATGGTAATACTACAAATGTAGTATTTATTACACACTTAATACTACGCTTGTAATAAAATGATGTCAATCATTTTGCAGTTGGCTGTCCTTTTTCCTTAAGGTCAAAATATGCCCGAAAAACCCGCTGGCTGATGATATTCGCTGCACTGTGCGGCTGAGCATAACCATCGCGATAGGCATTTGGCACAATTACGGCAATGGCAATCTCGGGATCATCAAATGGGGCATAACCAGCAAAAGATAGATTCCAAGTCTTCACCCCATTTTTATAGGATTCCGAGGTCCCGGTTTTACCCGCGGCATTGTACGGTTCGTCTTTAAAATATCCTCTCGCTGTTCCTTGAGAACCATGGGTGACCAGCCAAAAACCCTGTTGAACCCGCTTAAGCATCTCCTGACTCATATCCACCTGGTTCAGCACCACTGGTTCGATTTCATCGATTACATTGCCTGGTTCATCGCCATCCACATTGGGTTCGCGAATCTCCTTCACCAATTGGGGCTTCATCCGGTATCCTCCATTGGCAATTGTTGTTATATACTGGGCAATTTGCAGCGGTGTATAGGTATCTAATTGTCCGATGGCAATTTGAAAGTAGGTGCTTGGATTGGTTCCTTTAATTCCCGCCGTTTCATTATCAAAACCAATACCGGTCGGGATGCCCAAACCAAATTGATTAAAATAATAGCGGATCGTTTCAATTTTTTTCGGATCGATATTTAATGTGCCATTGGGGACATACTTGCCGCCCATCATTTCAATTGCAGTTTTCCACATATACACGTTGGAGGAACGCTCCAATGCCTCTAAATCGTTAATTCTGTTCATAACTTGGTAAGAGGAGAAGGTTCCCGATCCCTTAAATCGCATGACTTCATCCAGCTCCGTTTCCCCGAAATCCCTGACACCCGTTTGGTATCCGGTTAATACGGTCGCCCCTTTTACAACGGACCCCTGTTCAAACGCATAAGTGAAGGTTCCTGGGGTAAAATCGGTAAACTGCCCGGACTTCCTGTCATACACTTTTCCTGACATCGCCAGAATCCGGCCTGTTTTTGGTTCCATGGCCACGACAAAGGCAGTGTCAAGGGTATCCGTATGGGGCTTTTGGATGGCATTGACCAACTCTTCCTGCATAATTTTTTCCACCTGGGCCTGAAACTCCATATCAATGGTCAGTACAAGATCCTTGCCGCTCTTCCCTTCCGAAACCGTCTCTGTACTCACCACATTTCCATTTTGGTCGGTCACCGTTTTCACTTTTTCCTTTTGGCCCTGCAGGACGCTGTCATAGAGTTCTTCAATATAACTTTTCCCGACGCGGTCATTCAGTTTGTACCCTTTAGAAGTATAGTAATCTACCTTGTCCGCCGGAAGGCCTTCATCTGCACTCGTTACTTCTCCGAGCATATTCCAAAATGTTTCCCCGTAGGTTCGGCCTCTCTTCCAATCAGTCGTGACATCAACACCAGGCAGGTTATCCAGATTTTCATTAACCTTTGCAAATTCTTCCTCTGTTACATTTTCATTTTTGACTATCGTCGGAGTTAAAGCGGTGGCGGACGAAAGTTTCCGGTAGATAGCCGCCAGGTTTTTGTCCATTCCCTTGAGATCGCTTTCTGTAATGCGGTTCAATTTTAATTGATATAAATCCTTATCATTCAGCTTTTCCTGTTTGTATAATTTCTCCTCCTTCTTTGTGATTAAATCCGTGCCATTGTTATGTTCTAGCAGCCAGATATCTTTCAAATCCCGATCGGTCACTTTATTGATCTCTTTATCCGTCATGACCAGGAAGGTATTTAACTTTTTGGCCAGTTTAAGCAATTCTCCCGGCTGCGGATTTTTCGGCGGTGTATAGATAATCGCCTTTTCTGGAATATTGTAGACTACTAACCTATCGTTCGTGTCGTATATTTTTCCGCGTGGAACAGAATAGCTGACAGGCGTCACATCCGTCTTCTCAGCTTGAGCCGCAAAGGCTTCTCCTTTAAAAATTTGAATAAACCCCAGGCGCAGAATTAAGATGGAAAAAAGGACAAAGACCACTAAAAAAAGACTAGTCAATCTCCATCGAGTTTTACTTTTTACGATATTTTCTTTTTGCTTCAAAACTTATCAGCCCTTTCCTATTGGGAAATTTGTGTAAAAGGTGAACTCTGAATACTACATTTGTAGTATTTGGAGCAAAAAACACCCAAAAAGAAAGATACATCCTTTCTGGGGTTATTTTTTAATAAATCTGTTTATCATGCAGGATCTGCTTGGCAATCTCCGCTGCCTTACTTCCCTGGGCCAGGCCATCCTTATTTTGAATATTAATGGCAAAATAAAAACGATCCTCACCTTTATCGACAAAGCCGATAAACCAGCCATTTACATTCTTTCCATTAACCCTACCGGTTCCCGTTTTACCGTATAACCGCCCATTTCTTTGCTCATCTATAAAAAGTGCCTTTTGTACCGCTTTGATATTTTCCGCTTTAAAACCCCATTGATTTTCATCTAATTGGGATAACAATTGGACTTGTTCAATGGGTGATATTTTTAGAGAAGATTCCATCCAGTAACTGTCCAAATTCCCTGAAAGATCCTCATTCCCGTATTTTATCTTGTGAAAATAATCTTGCAGCGGCTTTCTGCCTACCTCCCGATCGGTATTCTGGAAATACCAATTCACCGAACGGCTTAAGGCAGTCGCCAAGTTTTGATTTTGATTCCATTCTGCAAAGGGATAAATTTTCCCATCCCAAACCTGGTTATTGTTATTCGGGGAAATCACATTGGATTCCAATGCAAATAAGGCCGAATATATTTTATAGGTACTATCAGGAGAAACCCTCTGTTCACTCATCTCGCGATTATAGATTTGATATTGATTTTTAGAAGAGTCATATAAAACAAAGCTTCCCTTGTAGCCCTTAAAATAGGCGCTTAGATCTTCATAGACCGCATTCTTCCCGCTAAACTGATACACATCATTTGGGCTGGCAATAACGTTGGTGAAGGGAGCAAGGAATAGCACCACCATTGCTAAAACAGCAAATATGACCTTGCTTTTCCATTTCAATAACAGAGAATCTTTAGAGTAGCTAGCAATGCACTGGATTCTTTGTTTGATTTGTTTTTTTGTCCCGCCTATACCTGGAGCAATCTGTTCAAAGGGACGACCCTGCTTTTTATCTGCAAAACGAATGATCGTATACCCGTATTCGATATATCCGCTTTCATCCAAAAGATTTAACACGGATGCATCACAGGCCAATTCCCGATCATTTCGGATCCTTTTTGAAGCATACCAGACGACCGGGTTAAACCAATACATAATCTGAACCAGCCACATGACGTAATTAACGAACAAATCTTTGCTTTTATGGTGGTGCAGCTCGTGCAAAAGCACATATTTTAATTCATTTAACGAGAATTCTTCTCGCGTTTTGCTTGGTAAAAAAATATAGGGTTGAAAAATCCCGAACGTGATTGGCGAGGAAATCAGAGAGGTCTCCCGCAGTCTTACGTTTCTTTTTACCCCAACCATCTTTTTGCAAGCTTCTAATAATTGATTTAGCTTTTGGTCATCAATAGCCGCAGCCGACTTTTTGATTTGATAGATTTGATAAGTTGAATAAACAGCAGCCCCTGCAAAAAGAACCACTCCAATGACCCAAACTATAAAAAGTGTATGGTACACGAAATCGGGAGCTGATTTGTTTACCGAGACCGTGAAATCATGTAATAAATCGCTGTTTGGCGCCTGAGAGGCAGCCACTCCATTCATCCCTTCACTCTTCAATGGCGCTTCTCTATTAATAGGAAGTAAGCTTTTTAAATAGCGAACTCCTTCTCCAAAGCGAAAATAATTCCAAGGTAAAAAGGCAGCAAGGAATGGAATGCAAAGAAGATACCAAATATGATAATGTGCTTTCACTGTCATATGATGGTTTAATAGCTTTTTAATTAACAGAATGATGAAAATAAGGAAAGATACCACGATTGTACTTACTAAAATTCGCAGCAGCAGGGTATCCATTATTTCTCCCCTTCTTTCTTTTCCCTCATGGACAATATTTTCTTTAATTCCGATATTTCTTCGTTCGATAACTGATCATTTTCAATAAAATTTAAGACCATTGAATTTAACGTACCGCCGAAAAACTGCTGCAGAAAGGATTTACTTTTTTGCTCAACATATTGGTCCTTTTCAACTAGTGAAGAATATATAAACACTCGACCATCTTTCCTTGCATGCAAAGCCTTTTTCTTAACTAGGCGCGCCAGCATGGTGTGTATGGTATTGGGCTTCCAATCACTCTTATTCGATAATTTCTCCACTACCTCAGGAGTCGAAATCGGCTCATAGTTCCATATAACCTTCATCACTTCATATTCTGCTTCTGATATTTGTGGAATCTCCTTCATGATACCTCTCCTACTTTTACAACTGTAGTATTTATTATAGCAGGAAGGTCCAAGTATATAAAGTATTTTGGGGACCTAGCCTGTGGTAAATAATCCCCTGTGTGTTGAGGATTTATTTTTGATCCTATTTTTACGATATGATTTGGACTTTAATAATTCTATCGTATTTTTACCATTAGCAATGACTTTGCCATCATCCACTAACATGTCAATGGGGAACATCGTGTTTTCTTTGGAATAACACCACTACATTTGTTTTACATACAATAAAGCAAAATTGTAATTCTGGGGTTGTTAATAATGGATAATCCAAAGTTTTGGAGTCATAGTGGAAAAGACTTGAATGATGATTATAGAAAAAAAATACTGCAACTGGAAAAAGAGGTTTCGTTTGGTCTTTGGGTTCAAGTGCTTGGACAGATTATCGAACTTAAAGGTTTATCAGAGCTTTATTATTTAGAGAAAGATTCCAATAAAATAGGTGAACAACAAATACTAACCGGTGTTTGGACTAGGACCATTGGACAAATACTTGAGGCCATATCCGTTTCAAAACAAATAGGTGAAACAGATTTAGAAAAACTTATCCAAGACCAAAAGGTCGCAATCACAGGAGACTTGCTAGTGTCAATCGGTTCAGCGATTGAAGTAATCGGAGGAATTAATGTACTTGAAGAGGAAACAGTCTCCCCTCCAGGAATTGTTCCATAGCATAATCGCCTATGGCATGTCCACAAGTGCCAATCAATTATGTTGACCAATTTTAAGAGTGGTATCCTTTCTATTAAAATAATTTGAGTAAGATTTAATCAATGATCTACCACAAATCTGGCCATGAATTGAAAAAAAAAGAGCGCATCCATGCTCTGGATAGCGCCCTTTATGTAATAACAAAAAGTCCTTTATTACCAATTTCAATTGAAGATTATTAACTCAATAACTAGTTAAAAACACTTTCCCTTTGGTCATTTTAGAAGATTCAACAGCTACAATAGCCCTTTTTATATTTAATAAATCATACTGAGAATCTACCGTCATCAAACGTAATTTTGTATCACTTATTAGATTTATTATGTGGTTAAAGGTTTCTTGCCATTTATCTGCTGAAACATTTTTATTCCAATTCCGTAAATGAAACATATTCGCGTTCACTTTAGCTTTTTTGATAATTTCTGCCCAATTAACTTGGATCCCTGATAAAAGACCGATGGTTAAAAAATTTCCGTTAGGCTGTACACAATTAGCCAATTCGTTTCCATCCGAACCCCCAACAGAGTCAATCGCTGCCTCAGCACCCATTCCATTAGTTAATTCCATAACCACTTCATTTAAGCAATTTTTAGATGTATCAATTACATACGAAGCACCCAGTTCAAGTAATTCCTCTGTATACTTATTATTTCTAGTAACTGCAATTAGTCGAAAACCTAAAACTTTCGATAATTGAGCAAAAATATGCCCAATAGCAGAACCGCATGCGTTAACCAATAAAACATCATTTGGTTTTAATTTTAAAACTTCCGTACAGACTACCCATGCTGTAATTGGATTGATATACATCTGTGCTGCCGTAAAATCATCAATCAAATCAGGGATAGGAACTGCAAATTCTGATGATGTCTTAACGTATTCTTGCCATGTCCCCTCCCCACGCAAAGGTAAAACACGTTGCCCAATAAAATGATGGGAAACTAACGGACCGACATCTTCTACTATTCCAACTCCTTCATATCCCGGAATAGTTGGTAAAGAAATCCGATGTGAATATGCCCCTCTAATCGGTATTAAGTCAGATGGATTGATAGGGCGCGCCAACATTCGGACAAGGACTTCATGATCTTTTGGTGGTTCAATGCTTTTAGACTCAACTCTTAACACATCTATAGGACTACCGAACTCATAAAATTTAATACATTTTACATCCAAAATGAAAGGTCCCCTTTATTAAAAATTAGTTTTATATAAACTAAATTCTCTTACACACAGGTTTTAAAAATATTTAGCATCTCTTTCAAGTAGTTGTTAATTTAGCATAGATGATAAAAAACAGGGTCATTTCTCCCATGATTACAATGTTTGAAACTTCCACTATCAAATTACTAATAAAAAGGGTTGCTAAAATCCCTAAAAATAACGCTAAATGATAATATTTCAAACGGTCTTGTTTAAACCTGTATTGATGAAAAACAATAGTAGTTGTAATAAAGTAGAGTAGTACGGAACCGAATATAAAATATAAGTTAAATGAATAACGAACCTCATTTAGAAACAGAAGCTTGATGGAAGCAGCAATCATGCTCAAAGACATTAATATGAAAAGATGACCATAAATAATGGTTTGTCCGGGTGTTTGGATCGATTTGTCAACTTTCTTTTCCACATTTTCGAAATACTGCCACCACATCGAAATAATTAGGATAAATGATATTATCGAAAATAAGATTGAATCCCAATCCCCTTTTTGTGGCTGTAGCACATAGAGGGTGCTGATGACGGATTCTCCGAAAAGGATTAATGTCAATGAAGCAAAACGTTCTAATAAATGAACAGTATTGGACGAAGCTTTCACCAAATACTTACGTCCGAAAAATGGCACAATAATATCAACAAAAATTCCTGCATACAATACGCTATATCGAATCCATGAATCAAATAAGATAGAAAAACATGATATGATGATTCCAATCCAAAAACGCGTTCCTAAATATTGCGCTACCTTTTTCCTATCCCCTTCTTCTAAACTTCGAACAACCAGATACTGGATCGCTGTAAGTGCTCTTATTCCAATATAGCCAATAAGAAACGGAAGATAATATTGATCAAAGTCAACCGATAAGCTGGATGTCATAATAAGGACAAACAACATCTGAAGAATCGTAAAGATCCGTTGATGTAAAAAATCCTGTCCAAACCGATTAATAAACAACGTTTGTCCTACCCAAGACCACCAGATAGGGATAAATATTAAAACAAACTTCAAAAAATATTCTGGATAAATTTCTCCTTTTTCAACATGAAGTAATACATGAGTCGCAGTCGAAACAGCTGCCGCAAATAACAAATCATAAAAGAGTTCTAACCATGTAACTTTCTTATCTTGCATTATCATCATTCCTTCGAACCCTAATAGCTTATAGTTTAATAAAGTGATTTTTTTAAAAAGAAATTCTTCCGTTTAAAAAAGTACTTATTTCGCAAATACATGAAAAAATTGACTCCAATCAAAAAGGACTTACTGATGAAAAAACTATACGATATCTTCAGAGTTATTTACAACAATTTATTTATTGGATCGATCACACTCCTAATTTAGATTAAAAAGGATAAAAAACAACATCAAAAATAACTTTGAGAATGTTTTTCTTAAAAATACTCTTCCGATTAATAGCATGGAACAATAAGCGGATGATACTAAATATTACGGTGTTTAAGATTCTAACTTGTTTCTTGCTTCAGAAGATTCATAGCTTGTAAGGAGACACTAGGAGATCAGCTGATGTTTGTTAATCCAAAAGAGAGACAAGCAGGAATATAATGATTGCATACAATGCACTTCTACAGTTCCAAAAATAAACCATTTTGCGACAATAGCCATTTACATGATTCATGAGACTTAACAAGGAGCAGAGTTTTTAGAAGACATTTTTATTAGGGAGGAAATGTAAAATGTTTGACATTAAAAAAGAGAACAATACTTTTTATGTAGGAGAACCGAATAACAAGGATGCAGAAATAAGTTATGTCCCAACTGGAAAAGATAAAATTATCGTGGATCATACCTTTGTGTCAGACAGTCTTCGAGGTCAAGGAGTAGGAGAAGCATTAGTAAAGAAAATAGTCGAGTTTGCACGAGAAGAAGGGAAAATGGTTATCCCCTTATGTCCTTTCGCAAAGAATCAAATTGAACGAAATGAAGAATATCACGATATTTTAATAAAATAGTAAGATTCCTCCACAAATCTGGCCTTGAAATGAAAAAAAGAGCGCATGCTTGTTCTAGGATAGCGCCCTTTAACGGAATAACAAAAGTCACCTATTACCAATTTAAATTGAAGATTTTTAACTCAATAGCTAGTTAAAAACACTTCCCCTTTGGTAATTTTGGAAGATTCAACAACTTCAATAGTCCTTTTTACATTTAGGCAGCCTCAACATGAGACTACCTTAATGTTTTATCTACTATTTAAATGATCTTTTTACCGATTAAAATTTCCAAATCAACACTTATTTGAGCAGCATCCTTATTTAAAAAAGATTTTACTCGTTCCTTTGTTGCTGTCCAAGTTAAAGGAGTCATCTGAACCAGCCACTCAATTGAAGATTTGTTAAGGCAACTCGTATAACTTAACCTTACAGAATCTACAAACTGAAAACTCTCATTAAATCTCTCCACAGTCTCTACATTAGAATAATTTTGTTTTTCAGGTTTAGGAAAAATGTGTTCCCTTAACTCTTTTAAATAACCACTTTGAGGCACAATTTTAATGACTAAACCATCTGATTTTAACAATCTATTAAATTCAGTATAATTTGAAGGAGATAAGATATTTAGAATTACATCGAACTGTTTATTCTTAAATGGTGTATTTGCAAGGTCAGCCACAGCCCAAATTTTATTAGAATAGTTCTTAGAAGCCACCATGATCCCTTCTTTAGAAATATCTATTCCTATTCCTACTACACTTTTGAAAAAGTCAAACCTAACCATATCGCAAATAGCAGAAAGATGTGAGCCCTCGCCACACCCCGTATCAAGTATAGATATTGTTTCATTTGTCTTAACAACATGTTCATTTATAATTTTTGCAATTTTATTGCTTAATGGTTTATGAAAGGCACCTTCGGTAATAAGTTTCCTTCGTGCTTCAAAAAGTTCCTTGCCGTATTTCGTTTTCACCGAGCGAGAAGTAAAGTTGATATAACCTTGCTTGGCAAAATCAAACGTATGATGGTTTGCACAGATTAAACTTTTTGACTCCAAAACCTTCATAGACGAATGGCAAATAGGGCAAGCAAAAATAGCTTCATAATGGCTTGCATAATTAGCACTCTTTATTCTTTTATTTTCTTGTAACAAGGAAGTCACCTCATTCATTCGTTTTTTAGATAAATGAAAAAGGCATAGACAAATAAACCCTCGTCATATTTTTCAAAAAAATATGAGTTGGATTTTTTAAGCAGTCTATACCTTTTTTTATCTATAACGAATGAATTGAATAATCATGGTAATAACTCCTTGTTTATCTAGTTAGGGGTTAAACCCCTAACTAATCATAACAAGGCTTTATAAAATTTGTAAATAAATATCCAGCTCTTTTAGAGACTTTTTATTCTCTAACCTGCTTTGTTAGCGGAAGAAGAAAAGCTGACATTTGAAGCACTTTTAAAAATCACTAAGTTGTTACAGTTACGTCCTTACATCTGAAAATAGACTATTTCTCTGACGCTAAAACGGCTTATGCACATGTGTTTATAAAAAAGAATGAATTAAAAATAGAATTGCAAAAGCAACACCAGACCGTAAATGCCACTTCCGGTCCATCCTTTGATATCGAAATAGTCCTGATATAGGAACGGGAAGCAGGACGATCAAGGAAAGCAATCCACTTATATTATTAAAATCAAATTTGAAGCCGTGCATAAAGACAGCTACTGTATGCAAGATAATAAAAGCGATGGCGAGAATGGCTACTGGAGTATGCCATCTTCGGGCAAAGCGCAGTACAGTGGACAACCTTTTTTTCACATTGGCTTGACCTTTTAAATAATCAAGCTTAATAACACGAAGAAGCACATAATAAGCAAGTACAAAAAATAAGGCAATTCTTGCATTGGAGCCAAAATCTTTAAATGTATGTTCGAACTGCTTGCTGTGCAGAGTGGTTAAGGGAAGCTGTAATAGTCCTTTAAGTTCCCAAAGCATGATCGCAGCAGCGATAATAATCGCCACGATTACCCATATGCGTTCTTTTTTAGGAATCCATCCTTGTTTTTGGACCTTGATTGCCCGCGTATTCATTGGTTTGTCCTCCTATTAAATTTTTTCTGCATTTTTAAATCCAAAAGCAACTTTTAGATTCTTAATTTTGGTCATTGTCACCGAATCCTATTTTTTCGGAAAACAAACCACCTAAAGTTAAAATAACCTTCAATTTTATTTAAATACAATGTAGCACGATAAATGAATACATTTTCCAAATTAATGAATTTTTAATTATATATTAATAAATAAATAGATTAATTATTTGCATACTAAATGAAAGTTTTTATTATAATTGACGAATAAAATATTCCCGATTTTATTCGTAGAATTTTTCACAAGCAACAGGAAATACTATAAAAAATTTTTTCTTTTAAGAGGAGTTATGAAAAAATAAAAATTTAGTTGGAGGTGAAAAAATGGATCAACACTTGCATCACGTTGAAGAACATTTTTCTGGGTCTGACTTCATTCGGGATGTTGTAATTGGTATGTCAGACGGATTAACCGTACCATTTGCATTAGCTGCTGGTTTGTCTGGTGCTGTTGATACAACAACATTGATTCTCACGGCAGGGAGTGCTGAAATTGCAGCAGGGTCAATTGCAATGGGACTTGGTGGATACTTGGCAGGAAAAACAGATGCGGAACATTACGAATCTGAACTTGCTCGCGAAAAGCGCGAAGTAATAGAGCTTCCGGAAAGCGAAGAAGAAGAGGTATCTGAAATTTTCAGGGAATATGGACTTGAAGAAGAGCAAATCAAATCTATTACCGAAACCATGAAAAAGAACCCTGAAAAATGGGTGGATTTTATGATGAGATTCGAATTAGGGCTGGAGAAACCAGAGCCTACAAGAGCCAGGAACAGTGCGATTACCATTGCAGTTTCTTATATTGTCGGAGGATTAATCCCTTTGTTCCCTTATTTTATCTTAAAACATCCTGCAACAGCATTAATGGTTTCTGTAGTGGTCACACTTATCGCCTTGATGATTTTTGGATACGTAAAAGGAAGGTTCACGGGAACTTCACCTTTTAAGAGTGCTGTTCAAACCACGATTACTGGGGGACTTGCAGCAGCAGTTGCGTTTGGTCTGGCGAGAATTCTCACTTGAAGGTAGAATTCCGCAAGTGGTAAGCAATAAATACATGCATCCCCTGCCTAATGGTGGGGTCAATTTGTGAAAAAATACCCTTAAATAAACCTGCTTCGTGTACTTTAAGTACGAAACTTCACAAACTTACTCAACAAAAAAGGCAATGTCAAGTAAACATCGCCCAAAATACTTCTAGATTAAATTAATCTTCTGTCCCTAATACATCTGTATTTGGGGGCTCATAACCCATCTGACGGAGCATGGCTACTATTTGTCCCTTGTGATGAAACTCGTGAGTAATGGTGTGCATTAGCAATTTTCGAGGAGTAATAGATAATAGTTCAGGTGCTTCTCTCCAAGGGATCTCTCTCTCAATTAGGACGTTTAATTCATGCCCATGTAGTTCTAATAATTCATTTACGATTGAATCTACTTGTTCAAATCGTGCTTTTATTTCCTCAAAACTGAGATTATTTAATTGTTCTCTTGGAGTAAGAGGTTTTTTTGTCTTCAATAAAACAAATGAGCCAAGCCATGCAACATAGCAATCTGCTATATGAACCAATGTGTCTCTTACACTTTGCCAACCGAAACCATTTGTTTGAGTAAAATGATTAGGATCTAATTTCCCACAAAAATCTAACAAAGTTCCTCTAGTCTGCCGAACCCATTCATATTCGTGTTGAAGCATCAAAACACCCACCCTTAACAGATATAACTACTTATTCTATATACATACAGTAAAATCCTTTCCCTTCTATCACCAAACAGCTTTTCCTAAAAACACATACAAGTTCAATTTTTGGATATCCTAACAAAATAGGAGCAGTTAGCCTAGATTTGAAAAGGATGATCATGATGTCAATAAAGGTTCAAAGGATTTTAAATATTGCTACGGTCTTAATTGCATTGTCAACATTACCTCTTATGGGGTTACAAAATATAAAGCGATTTTTACCTGTTTCAATCCTTATCGGTATTATAGAAGTGATTAATGCACTAATTGGGAAAAAACGTAGATGGTGGGTCTTTTATAATAAACCAAATTCATACTTATTTAATGAATTCCCATTTAATATTGGTTTGTTTTTGGTAACTTCGCTTTGGTTAATGAAGTGGTCATATGGAAAATTCATAAAGTTTATCTTACTTAATGGAATCGGTAATGCCTTTTTTGCTTATCCATTCGCCAAATTTGCGAGAAAAATTAAGTATTTCACATTGGTTCGTCTTAATCATTTACAATTTTTCTTCTATTTCTTTTCTAAGGTATTTCTGTTTTATGGATTCCAATACCTGTTTGAAAAGTACAAAAAGCCAAATTAAACTAAGGAAAAGCATTCTTGAATGATCCTGCCCTTTACATTAAGTACATTTGTCCATAAACAAGATTAATTTCACTAAAGTATAAATACGCACTATGCTGGTTAAACACGTTCAAGCTTTTTAAATGGTCTAGGAGGTAATACAGCGCGGATGGTATCACCTGGTTTCACTTCTCCACTCTGCAATATAACTCCCATTATTCCTGCTTTTCTTATTAGATTTCCGTCTGAATCCTTATCCAAAACAACCTTTAAAAGACACTGTTTAAAATGATCAATTTGAGCACAAGGATTGCGTAAGCCTGTTACTTTAATAATTGCAGACTCACCTATAAATAATATCGTGTCAGTAGGTAATTCAAGAAGATTTATTCCGACAGTTGTTATATTTTCACCCATTTGTCCAGGATTAATATGAAAACGGTCTGCTAACTCTTCGAATAACTCATTTTGAATTAAATGCACTTGTCTTAGGTTCGGTTGGTTTGGATTTTGTGCCACTCTCGATCGATGTTTAACCGTTGAACCAAAGTGTGCATCGCCTTTGACCCCAAAACCCTTCACTAATTTTATTATCTCTTGATTTTCTTTACTAAACGTATGCTTCTTACTCATACTAACCGCTATGACTGTTCCTAAAATTGAACTCTCTTTTTTTTCATCTAACATTCAATCCTCACAGCCTTCCTTTTTCAAACTCCCTGTTTGTTCATATTCGATAAAGGGTTAATTTTTCCTTCTTCTACTAACTTGCATCGTTAGAATAAGAAAAGACCCAACTAGTATGCAGCTCGTAACAAAAAAGGTTACTCCTTATAGGAGTAACCTGGCCGTAAGTACACAAGAAAAGACCGCAATTTAGCGGAACAAGACAAGGGGTTGCAGCATCGACCCTTTGTTTAACTCTAAGCACCTGTTTGTTTAGGTATATTTTTTCACAATCGTGTCGAGCGCATCGGACCAGCCGTCGTACACGTACTGATCACCGGGGTGACCGGCCAATCCGCGCAGGTGGAAAATCATCTCGGTACGGTCGCCGTGTGCGGTGAGGGTTAGAGTCACGACAGGGGAGTTCTCGATAGGAGCATCGGGGTAACCCCAGGTGAAGACGAGCCGTTCGAAAGGTACGACCTCTAGAAACACACCTCCGGTGGGATACTCCTCGCCGGTCTCGCTGTTGACCATCGTGTAGCGGTAGCGTCCGCCTTCGCGAACGTCGAAGGAGATAGTCTCCAGGGGTGTCGAAGGCAACCAGTTGGCGAGTTCCTTCTCCTCAGTCCAGGCGCGCCACACGAGCTCGCGGCGGGCATTCAGGGTGCGGGTAATGGTAAACACCTGTTCAGATGTGGGCATGTTCAATATTCCTCCTTTGTAGTCATGGTAAATATCAATAACCATGTTTTACCATAGGTACGAAAATCTTGTTCAACTGAACTGGTTTAAAACCTTACTAACGCTGAAACAGCGTTACGATAAATCTAATTCAGCGATTCCACTAGCTCGCTCAAACGGTCCCAAGTTTCGGTGATGCCTTGTATCATACCCATGTCCATGACGGTCTTGAGGGCCTCTTCGGAAACATATTCAGCACGGTTTATCAGCTTTGTCTTTCCACCCAAATCGATGAATTCCAATGTGACCTCGGTCGACGGCATAGAGTCATTCACATTGCCTTCGGCATCCGAAAAGTAATCGGTAAGAACGATCTTCTCCGGCTCGATAATCTCCTTATAAACCCCTTTACCCCAGGATTCCATACCAAAAAATTGACCCTGATTCTGATCGACACACTTCATACAGTAATGCCAAATGCCTCCCGGACGGAAATCGACGGTGCAGACTGGAATCTCCCAGCCCCTCGGTCCCCACCAGCGTTTCAGATGCTCCGGCTCTTTAAACATCCTGAATACGAGATCTCGTGGCGCATCGAAAACGCGCTCCAGTACCAATACCCGATCATTCTCTACTCTCGATACCATTGTGTTGTTTGCCATTGTATTTCCTCCTTGTTCAAATGTTTTATATTTTTTAAAGGGATTAACGCATTGCTTTCAACTGTGCTTCAAGTCGATCGAGGGTTTGGCTAGCTCCTTCAATAGCCCCAAACTCTTTAACTACTGATGTTCCGGTTGGGTCCATGCTTTCCAGATTAGTTCACGGGACGCACGAAAAACTCGTTTTACAATTATTTCTTTTCCTTCAGCTTCCACGGACGTATGCTTTTTTGTATTCATTTTTAAAACATCCATTAATTTTAGGTTTTATTTTTCTTCTTTTTCTTGCATTTCCTTTAAATAATCGTCCAAGCTATCAAATCTTTCTTCCCAAATTCGGCGATAAGACTCAAGCCACGCATTTAATTGGATAAATGGCTCAGGTCGTAATTGGTAGATGCGCCGATTTGCATCAGCGTGTACTTTAACAATTCCGGCATCACTAAGAACACGAAGGTGTTTAGAAACTTGTGGCTGACGGATTTGTAAGCGTTCGGAAATTTCCCCCACTGTAAGGGGACCTTCTCGCAAAAGCTCTACAATCTGTAAACGATTGGGTTCGGAAAGAGCGTTCAGTGTTGTAGTATCCATTGATAGAACCCACCCCTATCCATAAAACAGCTAAATTTAATATTCATTTAACCCTTTTTAATTTAATAATAAAAAGTACTCTGTCTCAATATCCCCACCCAACTGCACACAATTCTCCAAGTACGGAGTTCTAACTCTGAATAATATTCCTTAAACAGAATATAACACAATAGGAATATTCCCGTAAAGGAATATTGTGATTATTTTTTATTAAATTAAAATCTTTTGTTTCCTTTTATAAGGATAACCTATCAGGTTGACAATTTATCTTACTGGAGAAATGTACTGGGACATCAAATCGTTTGGAATAAAAAAGAATCCATATTAATCACTCTTGATTAAAATGGATTCTTTTTGAAAAATAGATGACTGTATTCGGTTAAAAATCGCGGGACATTTCCCCCCTAACTTTCAGTGCATTTTTATTTATATTAGGTAAGCATTAACATCCATTAGCAAAATTTTAGGTATTTCCCGGGAATTTGTTGAAATTTGAAGAATAATGACTCCGACTATTCGAACAAAGGAATATCTGTTTTGATCTGCTTGTGATATCGTCTAGGGGCTTGTCTATATCGGGTATCGCTATAGATTTCGGATTGAAAAAGATACGGGGATTGCCGTTTTTTTAAATCGCATGGACATTAGCTCTAAGATTTGGCCATACTTTCGAACAGCTAATGTTGCATCCATACTCCTTTTTTAACTTGCTTGGTGAAGAAACCTTGTTTATTCCATGTATATCATGTCGCATATCGGACCGCCTATATTATTAAATTATGAGGGTTCTAAATTTAATTGTGCCTATATCGCATAGCGATACGAAACAAAAAAAAGAGCCGATTAAGCAAAAAAACTTAAATAGGCACCTTATTTTCGGATTATGAAAAAAAGCCTCTCCAATATTCCTTTAGGTTTTTGTATCGCTTCCTCTAAACGTTTATTAAAATCATTTTGTGAATGCCATTCCTTTTTCTGTTCGTCACGCATATTTTGAATTTCTACTTGTAAGAATTCGTTCATTTGTTTTTCTTGTTGCAGTAATGTTTCATAATGGGTCATTTGTTGTTCAGTTAATTTTTCAATTTTAGCATTAGTTTTTTGCGCCGAATTTGAAATATTAGAACTTATACTATGATGATCTTGTTGCAGCCGAGAAACCGCAGTTCTAAGCTGTGACATATCGTTTGTCAGTTGGACATTCATTTCACGTGTGGCTGCGAGTTCATTGACTAAAAACCTTAATACCTCTTTTAATTGATTGGGGTCTTGGGGTAAATTTTCAAATGTATCGGATGTCGCTATCTCTGTTTCATTGAATCCTTCTAATCTTTCTTTTTGTTGATATACAAGGTCTTTAGCTGTATCGTCTAGCGGCTTGTCTGTATCGCGTAACGATATAAGCGCTTCTAGATCGGATTGAACAAAGATACGCCGATCGCCATCTTTTAAAAACTCATATCCATTTCGCTCTAAGATTTGGCCATATTTTCGAACAGTGGGTGTTGCAATCCCCACTTCTTCTGCCACTTCCTTGGAAGAGAAAGCTCGCTCATTCGGTTGTATATCACGTCTCATATCGGACCTCCTATTCTAATACATTATGAAAGTTTTTTGGATTTATTTCAAGCTATATCGCCAAGCGATACAAATACAAAAACCTCCTATCTGGAGGAATTCTATTAAGGATGACGCTGTTTTTGCCTTAGGTTTTCAACCGCTACAACACCCTTTTTATCCAGAATGCCTTTTTGGCCTGCTTCAAGTTGTGTATTTTGTTTAATCGCTGAAATAGATCTCCAATAAGTTCCACTTTGCATGCAGTTGCTTTTGGTAGGTCAGTCAATACAATGGATGTATTCCGAGTTCTTCAAAAGCACGCACCAAACTCTGTTAAGAGATGCTTAGATTTATCCGTATCGCCTAACGCTATAAGTGCTTCGAGATCGGATTGATCAACCCCCCCTTCCTTCTGCCACTTCCTTGAAAGAGAGAGCTTTTTGTATATCATAACGTATATACAACTCATTTTCTAATAGATATGAAGGTTTTTTGGATGCTTTTTCAAGTCATATCGCCCGGCGATACTAAACACAAAAAAAAGCACCTTTCATCCGTATGGTTATGAAAATCAGATTTCCACCATCTAGTTCCTTGTTAAACAACAAAATATCCAAATCATGTAACTAAAGAATCATTATTAGGTATAGTTCGACAAACTTGGACAAATTTCCTGCAAGAACCGATATTGATTTTATATAGGCTAAATCGGCACTTGTTCGGTTCGAAACGTCATTTAATCATCCTCGGAAACAGGATGGAGATGATCCAAGTAATTGAAATCGATTTGAATAAAAAAGAATCCATTTTAATCAATCTTGATTAAAATGGATTCTTTCATACGGTTCTTAACAAGCAAACCGACTTTCCCCCACGTCTAAAGCATGTTCTCCTCTATGGTAAATGCCGCAGTTTGTCGGGATTGCCAACTATATAAATGGTCTGAATCCGATTACCATTAAAGGCGAAGGTATAGACATACTTCAGGTTATTATCCGTTGTTAGGGTCAGTCCTGGACTCCCATTGAAGGTGGCAAAGGAGAAGGTAAACCTATCTGCATACATTTTCATCAGGTTTTGCAGCAATCGGATGACTCCTTCAGCGCCGAAAATAGGCACCCTTGCTGTTGGTACCTTTCCGCCGCCATCCGAGTACATTGCGATATCTTCGCTGACAAGCTCCAATATTTGCGTAATGTCTCCATTTAAGAAGCTGTGGACAAACTCTTTTATTTTTGATTCCATAATCGTCACGGATGGCTGCTGGTCAGGGGTAAAATCCATACTTTTCTTGGCGCGGTGGAAAATTTGCCGACAGTTCGCACTGCTTTTGTCGAGAATTTCTGCGATTTCATCATAGGAGTAATGAAAAGCCTCGCGAAGTAAAAAGACGGCCCGCTCGTTGGCATTGAGCTGCTGCAGCAATAGCAAATAGGCTGTGGAGATAGACTCTTGTTGTAAAAAGGCCTGTGAAGGGTCGTTTGCCGGATTCTCTTTTTCAAGCAACGGTTCCGGCAGCCAGGGTCCAACATATACCTCGCGTGTCTTTGCGGATGACCGGATTAAATCAAGACACCGATTGGTGACAATCTTGCAAAGATAGGCTTTTTTGTTTTCAATCGTTTCGCGGTTAGGGAGCTGGTTAAAGGCAATAAATGCTTCTTGCACGATATCCTCCGAATCCATCACGCTGCCCAACATGCGATAGGCTAAAGAGAAAAGCAGAGGCTGATAGGCTTGATACAGTGTTTCTACACACATAATTCGGTATCCTTTCTGACGTTCGATAGCTGTGAAACAGCACGTTTCGCACTGGCCACACATGCGTCTACGAGCAGTTCCCCATGCGATGCCCAATCACCGGCGACATAAAGCCCTTCAATTTCAGGTACTGTGGGACCTGGATTTTCGATTCGATTCAGATGAGGAAAATCATGAACCACCGTCATTTTGGGCAGATACTGCCGGGCAACCACGTGATTTCGCCAACCAGGCTGAGCGAGATCTAACACCTGTTCTAACTCTCTTTCATCCTGCTCCGGGTCCGTTTGCGGGCCCAGATATTTGAAAAGCGAAACTACTTGTATTTCATCGTCACTTAGGATGGCCGGGCGTGGTTTTCCGGCACGTGAATGATTGGAATATAAAATGGGTTGATCTACGCCGTAGATAAATTGGTGTTTAGGATTGGGCAGCTGGCGTAAGCCAACATCTAGGCAGGCGCCGGTAACAGCGATTGCTTGCTTTTTCCACGTATCGAGTGCCGTATGTTCTGCATGAGGGACCAGGTTGTAAGAAATAGCTGGGGGTGTAGTCAAGATAACATTCGTTGCTTCTATTTTACTGCCATCGGCACATAAAATCGAGCGGACTTTTTGCTCATGATGTTCGATTAAAGCCGCTTTGCAATTGGTGACTACTTTTACTTCCAGCTGGACAGCATGCTCATAAAGCTCATCTACGAGCGACCCCCAACCTTTATCCAGATAGAAAACACCAAGCAATGCATGTTGCATATGCTTTAAAGCTGGTCCGGCCGGGTGTAAATCAAGTGCAGCAGTATAAGTCGTTGTTCGAAGTAGTGAATAGAACAGATTGCGCAGCATCGGGTCCTGTATTTCAGTTTCAATCCAATCTCGGATGCTAATTTGACCCAAGACTCTTGTATCCATTTTCCCAAATTTTATAAACCATTTTGCAAATTCGAGCTTTCCTCCCCAGCTTAGAAGCGGACTTTGAAGGAGGGATGAAATATTCGTTGGCACGGTTAATAATTGATTTTTCCATAATCCATATGCATCAACAGAAGGTGAGCTTCCCTCCAATTGCAATCCGAGTTCGCGAAATGTTTTATACGCTTCCCCATTATACAAGGCATGACCGCCTAAATTAAAATAGACACCCTGCTTTTTATTGGTAATGGCCCTTCCTCCCAACCGTTTGCTTTGTTCCAGAACGATCGTTTTCTTTCCTGCCTTTGCGGCATAAATCGCGGCAATTAAGCCCGCAATTCCCCCGCCTACTATTGCAACATCATATTTTGTCAATGTAATCACCCTTTTCGATTGTTTACAAACATAACGGGTGAGCGGATGATTTTGTGACAAAAAGAAGGAAAACTTTTTTGAAGTTTATTGTCTCCTTGGAAAATGAGAAGGGATATGCTCCGAAGTTTATGAAGTACCACAAAAATAAGCGTTAATTCTTAATAAAAGCTAAATACCCTAATTCTTTTATTTTCAAGGTAAAAGCTGGACATATTATCGGTAGGAGATGATAAGGTGGCTGACAAAGAAAAATACCAAACGCATTGAAAAGTTCTAAAATGCTTTTATTTCACTACAGTACCCATTCTGGCCATGTTTCGTGTTTGTATTTGAACGACAAAAATTAATACAATTCCTAACAATCTTGGCTGCAAAAGGATTCCTTTCCAGAAATACATGTACTGAAGTAGATCTCCCAGTACATGAAATAGTGATTTCAACTCATAATGATAGTAGGGAGGTATAAACAGATGAATTTCAGTTGGTTACTTGGGCTAATCATGTTGTCTCAACAAGTGACGATGCCAGGAAATTTAGTGATCACTCACAACGGCCATCCGATCTCAGTTGCTAACCTTACTAATTTGTCGATGCACTTGCCATTCTTACCTATTATCGATAATGATAAGTTTCAAAAATTCATGGACGAAATCGATCAGCAGGTTACAAAAAACCCTAAAAATGCAATGATAGATATTAATGGGAATATTATTCCAGAACAAGTCGGTTACCATTTAAACCGCGAAGTTTTCACAGAAAAAATTATCACTTATTATTTTAACAATACTTCATCTGAATTCGAGGTCCCTTTACAAACCACTTTTCCAATGGTCGACAGTGAATTGCTTGAAAATATTAGAGCAAAAAAAATTGGAGAATATGTTACATTCTTCAGCTCCAATAACAAAGAAAGAAACAATAATATTTATCTTGCTGCAAATGCCATTAATAATTATGTACTTTTTCCAGGTGAAACATTTTCCTTTAATAAAGTGGTTGGTGAAAGATCCGCAGGAAAAGGATATCTGCCTGCCACTGTCATTGTGAAAGGGGAATATGCAGAAGACTTAGGCGGTGGAATTTGTCAAGTATCCTCTACCCTTTTTAATGCAGTGGATAATGCAGGTTTAAAAGTCGTTAAGCGTTATTCGCATAGTAAAGAGGTTTCATACGTTCCGCCAGAGCGGGATGCCACCGTCAGTTGGAACGGGCCTGATTTCATCTTTAAAAATGAATACAATCAACCTATACTCATTCATACAAATGCGTCAAAACATAAATTACAAATTGAAATCTATTCTTCTGATGTCATCACATATACGCCAAAGGAGGTTCCATACCTTCCTGCTCGGCAACATCCCCCAAAGTAAAGAGATACTTTGGGGATTTTTAGTTTTCATCAAAAGGATAGTGTTACTCACAAATCTCCCTTAAAACAACTAGAAAAAACGACCGCCACTTAAGCACTTTGGGTATAGTACCCAATCCCTAACAATATTGACTTGGTAAAAGCATATATAGGCTGGATAGGTAATATTATTTACATAGTATCCCAAATTTGAAATTCTTTTGAGTCTAATCATAAATGGTGTATTGGAGGGTTGACCATGTTTCTTCACATCGTTCAGCCGGGTGATTCTTTATTCTCAATAAGCAGAAGGTACGATGCTTCTGTTGATCAGATCCGTAGTACCAACGGTTTAGGGGAAACGAATATCGTTCAAGGCCAAGCACTTCTTATACCGCTTTATATATATACTGTTCAGCCGGGCGACTCACTAACTAGTATTGCAGGAAAAGCATTTGTTACCTTAGAGCAATTAAGAGCAGCCAATCCCTCAATAACCCCCAATTTATTACAACCAGGGATGAAATTAACGATTCCCAGAACGAATTACTTGGCATCTATAATCGGTTATTATGCTGTTAGATCCCCGGAATTGGATCGGAATTTAATCAGGGATTTTGCCCCTTATAGTACAGCTATTTCGATTTTTGAATACCACATTGCTGGTAACGGGGATATCGCTAACACCTTAAATGACTTGACTGCTATACAAACACTTTGGAGTTTAAGGGTAAGACCCATTGCAACGATTACCAACTTGACACCCGGGGGTTTTAGTCCCGAACTGGTTCATCAAGCAATAAATAATCCTACCGCAAGGACGAATTTAGTTAATAATATAACTAATTTAGTAACGAATAGGGGGTATGGCGGGGTTAATATTGACTTTGAACGCGTCTTGGCTGTGGATAGAGATCTGTATACAGGCTTTTTACGTGAATTACGAGATCGTTTAAAACCATTAGGGCGTACTCTAACCGTTGCTGTTCCTGCAAAGACAAGTGAAGAAATTCCTTGGCTAAAGGGGTATGATTTCGGAGGAATAGGATCAGTAGTGGACTTTATGTTTATCATGGCATATGATTTTCACCATGCAGGAAGTGAACCAGGACCTGTAGCTTCTATTCCAGATGTACGAAGAACAATTGAATTTGCTATAAGTAATGTTCCCCGCAGGAAAATTATTATTGGCGTTCCTTTATACGGGTATGATTGGGTTATTCCGTACCGTCCTGGAAGTGTTGCTCCAGCCATTTCAAATCAAGATGCTGTGGAAACGGCCATGAGGTTCCAATCACCGATACAGTATTCAACTGAATGGGAGTCTCCTTCTTTTCGCTATAGAGATCAAGGGGGAGTCACACATGAAGTTTGGTTTGAAGACGTAAGAAGTATGGCAGCTAAAATGATGTTAGTTCGAGACTATGGTTTACAAGGGATAGGCGCATGGCAATTAACACTGGGATTTACACCAGGACCTTGGCTTTTAAGAAAGTTTTTCACCATAAGGAAGGTATAATATTCAAGTTAATGATTGTCTTGTTTAATTCTTTCCCCCGATCGTTTAAGCTCCTCTCTTCCCAACCACCTCCATGAACACCTGTCTCGAAAATAATGGTAAAATAAGTTAGAGGTGATTTTATGAAAAAAATGCCGAAACATAAATTTCATTTTATTGTTTCATTGATTTTTCTTGTTATCGGTATGATCCTTATACAAATACTCCCTAACGCCATTCCTACTCTCATTATTTTCGGCTATTTCTTTCTTTTTTACTTAAGAACGGGTATTTCTGATTTCATTAAGCAAAGTAAGAATACAAACTCACCTGTTAATTAAAAAGAAGACGGATAACCGTAACGGGTTTACTTTAGAGGTACAAACATTGAAAAACACTTATGAGAACGCACTTGAATTCACGATATAATTCACAGTGCGTTTTTTATTTTTCAAATTTTAATTGTGTATTTTGTCTTAATTTACATAGTAAATCACAGGGTATGAAATAATTATTGAAGGGTGTGTGAATGATTGGTGATTTATTATGTAAAATAAGCGGAGATTTTTCGGTTAGACTGCAGATATAGCTTGATTCGGGGCATATAAGCGGAGATTTTCCGATTAAGCAAAGCAAAATTAATCATTTTCATGTTTTTCGAGTCAATAGTCGGAATCTTTCCGTCTATTTAAGCTATTTTCAGAGCTATTTCCTAATTAAGAGAAATTTCTCCGCTTATTTATCAAACTCGCTTTATCGTTTAATGAACTTGTACAACTTACGGATGCTTTAGTGAAAAAAAATTCAAAAAAGGCTTTGAGATATTTGCATCTCTTAGCCTTTTTGAATGTGAAATATACTGTGAAGGTTATGTGATTTGCTATTTGATTTGGAATAATATTTCTCCATTATAACGTAGGATTTCCCCTCTTTTATAAAGCTAGAGTTGGTTTCTTGTAAACCAAACTTTTTATAAAACTCCACTTTGTTTTTTCTAGCATTACACCAAATTTTCTTCATGCCGTTGTTCTGTGCCTCTTTTATAACATAGTCTAACAATGTACTTCCGTACCCCTTACCTTGTTCTTGCTGAAGAGTGGCAAATTTACGGAACTGACATTCTCCATTGTTTATAAAAAGCGAGATGACAGAAATCAAAATCAATCCTTTAAAAAGACCATAATGAATCCCTACATCATCATCTTCTAATTTTATATAGTCAAAGGGCTTATCTGGCCACATCACTTTATGCCTTAATTCCCAAACTTCTTCTTTAGCTACTTTTCTAATCGTGATATCCATAGTCCTCTCCTTTGCATCAACACTATTAATTAAGGAATCCTTAGCCAATGTTAAAAATGAAGCACGAGAACCGTCCCCATGCATCACCCGGTCAGATTCGCGAATACTAAAAGTAGTCCATAATAGGCTGTATAACTTTTATAAAATAGTATATGTTCAATTGCAAATTTAAGTTGCGAATTATTAGGAGAGAATCGTTATGTCATGGAAGTTATTCTTTTCATACGAATTCATGAACGATGTTGGAATTTCAGTAGGTATCTTTGTGCTGTTCTTACTTTTTCGGAAGTTATTTGCCAAGTATGTCATTGCTCTTATACTAAAATGGCTTCGAAAAGAAAATCATCCTTTTTTCTCTCACATTTTTTCATCATTCGAAAAGCCAATTCAGTGGCTGTTTATTCTATTAGGAATTTATATATCCGCTTGGTATTTCCCTTATTTCAATCATTCAAATGTTTTATTTGTGAAATTAGTAAAATCCGCGATTATCTTTCTTGTAGGTTGGGGATTGTTTAACTTATCATCTTCATCTAAGTTTCTTTTTACAAAGCTTAACAAAAGATTCAATTTTGAAATTGATGAAATACTGATTCCTTTCTTGTCTAAAGTTTTGCGATTTATCATCGTGGTTGTCGCCTTTAGTGGGATTGCAGAACAATTTAATTATAATGTTGTTGGTTTGGTGGGAGGGTTAGGATTAGGCGGACTTGCCATTGCCCTAGCAGCTAAGGATGCAGTCGGTAATTTATTTGGAGGAGTCATCATCATTACAGAAAAACCCTTTACCATTGGAGATTGGATTTTGACACCTACCGTAGAAGGTACAGTTGAGACGATTACTTTTAGAAGTACAAGGATCCGAACATTTGCACAAGCACTCGTCACAGTACCAAATGCAAAATTAGCAAACGAAGCAATAACGAACTGGAGTAAAATGGGAAAAAGGCGGTTTGTGTCCACTATAAGTGTAACGTATGAAACACCCAAAGAAAAGTTAGAAGGTGTAATTAAAAAGATCGAGGATATGCTAAAAACTCACTCTGGAATCCACCAAGACACAATCGTTACTAAGTTTGATAAATATGGAGTAGATGGGTTAGATATTTACATTTATTTTTTCACAGAAACAACAGCTTGGTTAGAATTCTTAAAAATAAAAGAAGAAATCAACTACAATATAATGGATATCCTTACTAATGAAGGGGTTTCCCTTGCCATACCTAATAGAAAGTTATATGTAGATTCAAAATCTGATGTGAATGGTAAAGTTAGATGTGAGTTTTTAAAGTAAAGCACCTAAATTCTACACTGGATTCATGATCTTTATCACGTTTTAACAAGCTGAAGAGAGTGTCCCAAAAGTAAAACTTTTAGGAGCACCCTCTATTTGTTTATGGCAAAACGGTTGGAAATTCCTTGTTGTTTGGTCTTCTGACGTTACCCATTATGGTAGTAATAAGATTTTACCCGTACTTTTTCGGCTCTCTAGAAATCGGTGAGCTTCTTGTCCATCTCTTAACGCAAAAGTTGTCGGCTCCGATACTTTTACTTTTCCTTCTTCTATCCATCTAAACAGCTCTTTTGATCGTGTCACTCTTTCTTCCCTAGAAGTGAGAACATTCCAAAGATCTCCCCCCGTTAGAGTTTTTGAGGTATCCATCAACATACGGGGATCCACTGCAGCCGGATCTCCACCTGCCATCCCATAAAATACAACTGTACCACCGATGCGCGTAACAGCAAAACTGTCCATGAGTGTAGAGCCTACTGATTCATAAACAACATCCACCCCTTTGCCATTCGTTTCTTCCAGAACTTTCTGCTTCCAGTCATCCCTGTACTGGAGAACCAAATCCGCTCCCACTTTTCTTGCCGCTTCAACTTTTTCCTTGGAGGATGTTAAGCCTATTACCTTACCACCAAGGAGCTTTACAATTTGAACAAGAAGCTGCCCGACACCTCCGGCTGCTGCGTGTACTAAGACAACATCATTATTTTTTACAGCATAGCTGTCCCTTGTAAGATAATGTGCAGTTAGCCCCTGAAGGAGTATAGATGCAGCCTCCTTAAATGAAACTGATTCTGGCAGAGGTATCAATTTCTCGTATGGAACAGCTACTAGCTCTGCATTGGCAAATGGAACATCAGCAAATGCAATACGGTCTCCTGTGCTTATGCCTTGCACTTCTGCTCCTACTTTTTCTACAATTCCGGCACCTTCATAACCTAAAATATATGGAGGCTCCCCGGCAAGATGATAATTTCCTTTCCTTCTATAAATGTCTGCAAAGTTTAGGCCAATTGCTTTCATTCTTACAAGAATTTCATCCGGACCGATGACAGGATCTTTTACTTCGCCATATTCCAGGACTTCCGGACCACCAAATGTTTTAAAAATAAGTGCTTTCATATATAAATACCTCATCTCTAGGGTTAATTATTAAATGCAATACTAACGTGGGACAATATGAATTGCGAACCAGTTCAATTTTACAACCACTTTCTTTTATTGTAAGCATAAATAGGTCCGTATATCTACTATCCTCCTCTTCCTCCATTTGGAATACCCTTGATTTAGTACGCAAAAAGGAATACCCCCCACTTAACTCTCGTGGTTCATGATTTTTTCTTCAAATCCAGGATATACAATGAACGTATGCATGCCATGTGTCGCGTGAGGTCCCATATGACAGTGAAGCGGCCATGCACCAGGATTATCTGCCACAAACTCAAGGTCATAACGTTCACCTGGGGCTATACTGATAGTATCTTTTACCTGCGGATTTGGATTGATTCGCCCATCAAGTTGCTACCACTTTAAAGTGATGTCCATGCGTATGGATGGAATGAACATCAGAACCGGCATTAATTAAACGAATCAAGTATTTTCCATTCTTCTTTACTTTCAACGGCGGAATATCTCCATCCATCTTTCCATTGATGGTAAAATATTTTGGATGGCGATCCACAGTATCATATTCACCATTTAAATGTTCATTCTCTGTAGCTGTTCCCAAGTATGCTCCTGCTTCGGTACCTTCAGCAACACTTAGTAACGGGTCACGTTCTCCCAGCATGAGAACAAATTCTTTATCATACTTCACCTTTTGTTCCTTTGGTTCCACAATAAAGGCACCATACAATCCCATTTCAGGGTGGCGGTCCGGTTCAACGTGGCAATGGTAGAAGTAGGTTCCAGAATGCCCCGCAACAAATTCATATGTATAGGTTTCACCATCCTCTACCTCCTTTTGGCTGACTCCTGGTGTCCTATCACCTTTGAAACTGTTGTCGATCCCATGAAAATGAATGGTATGTGGTTATTTTTGCTAGAATAGACAACATCATTATTAATTTGAGTATGTAATTGTTTAATCGTTAGGTAACGAATTGTAGGGGGAATCTATTCAAAATCAAAATGTTTAAGGAGAAGGCCGGATTCTTTAGCGAAACCGGCCTTTTTTATAATATGAGGTAGAAAGGAGAGAATTTGCCGTGGAACAAATCATCTCATTTATCAATGAGGTAGATTCCCTATCGTTGCGACCCTCTATCTGCTTTATCGAATAGAATCCAAGCTAGATTTAGTCCCCACACCTCACCGGGTAGTACAAACACCTTCACCAATCCCTCTCATCACCCGCCGCCCCTCTTTAAAGGTGGCAATTTCTTTTACCCCTTTTTCCAAAAGGGTTTGTGTATTCTGTTCAATAAAAGACCCAATATCATCAGGAAAATGAGAATCGGATGAAGTGGTAAAACACACACCCGCATTGATTAAGATGTCCAGGAACGCTGGGCTTGGACACATTTCTTTTACAGGGTAACGGTAATAAAGCCCGGCATTTATTTCGGTTGCCGTGTCGGTTTCGACAAGAGCTTTCGCTATTCTTTCATAGTGAGGGACGAGAAAGGCTTCGTCTGGTCGGTAATTAAATACCTTTAGATTATCCAGATGAGCTACAAACTGAAAGATGTTGCTGCGAATCGCCTTTTCGACCTCAGCAAAAAAGTCCTTATATAAATCGACTAAATTATAATGATGAAACCGATTTTGGGTGTCCGGATTGTCAAATCCCCAACCGTACATATAATGAACAGAGCCAATCACAAAATCCCACTCATATTTCTCAATGAGCCCCTTTAATTCCGCTTCGCTTCCGGAAAAGTAGTCTGCTTCCAGCCCCAACCGTAATGTGACGCCTTGTTGCGCCCAGCGCGGCTTCGCTTCATGAATAGATCGTACAAAATCCCCCATTGACTCCGTAATGACCTGGTTCAGCCAAACCTGCTGTTTGGTTCCGACATCGGAATCACTCAGGTCAAGATTCTTTTCAAAATAAGCCCGTGATTCCTTAAAACGGTATAGATGGTCGACTATGCCTACCTCCTTCAGCCCTTTTCGCTTGGCTTCAAGCAAATAGAGATCTAGCCAGGAAGCATCGTATGCGCCTCGTTCCAGCCGTGCTGCCAGCCGCTCCATGCTTTTTTTCAGCCAGCCCCTGGTATGCGGCTTTTCTTCCAGGGGACTGAAATGGTTTAACGCCTGATTGGTACGGTCTAGCCAGCTTAGTGAATAAGGGCCTTCTTCAAGATGTAAATGATAATCAACCTTCATGTTTGTCGCCCGCCTTTGACTGTAATCCATTGAAGCATCGTATCCATGCCCGTTTCTTTCCATGAGTTTGGCATGTCTTGATCACAAATCACATGATCAATTTTCGTTATCGGACAAATTTTATAGAACGATTCATGGTTAACCTTAGAGGAGTCGGATAGCAGAAACACTTGGTTTGCCCTTTCTACCATCGCAGTGGATACTAAACATTCCTCAAAGTCATAATCACTGATATCCGTTAAGGTAATGCCTCCACAGGATAAGAAGACTTTGTCAAAACGAAAGGATTCCAGTGTTTTGCAAGTCATGGCACCGACAATCGATTTTTGTTCAGGAATCGTAACGCCGCCAAGTACGATGACTTTCCCTTCAAATTCTTTATTTTCCAAACTGCAGTTAAGTTCTTCTGCACAAGCGAGGGAATTAGTCACGATCGTCACTCCCTGAACACTCGAAATCGCACTTGCGAGATGAACGGTCGTCGTTCCAACATCAATCATGACGGTATCTCCGTCTTTGATAAACTCAGCCGCTTTTCTCCCGATAGCTTTTTTATCAGAGATCCTGACATTCATTTTTTGGGAAAAATGCGGTTCGCTTTTCGTTTGCTGATACTTAATCGCCCCGCCGTAGACACGCGTCAATTTTTTTTCTTTTTCGAGGATGTCCAAATCCCGCCTGATCGTTTCAGGCGTTACCTCAAGCTCACCAGCAAGTGAAGTGACCAATATTTTCTTCTGTTTTTCGAGTTGCTGTAAAATGTATTCATGACGTTCTGTAACCAGTATATTCATGACAGTGGAATCACATCCTTTTTATGAAGATAAAGAGTTTTCCGAGCTCCTTCCTGCACATCTTCATCTGATTGATGCAGGTGTTCTGCTGTCACCACGATTCCATTTGAACTGAACTCATAACGAGTGATATTTCCGAGCATCATGACCTTATTGACTCGGCCGGAAAACGTATAGCCATCCTCCATGTACTGGGCACTGAATGCCTCTGGTCTGATCGCGTAAAGTCGATTTGAAAATTTCCTTTCCGAGGTGGCAATCGATAACTCCGAGCCTTCGAGAACATTATAATTACCAATAAATCTTGCGACAAATTCACTGCCCGGCTTGGTATAAATCTCATGAGGCGTACCGGATTGGGCAATCCTGCCTTCATTTAAAATATAAATCCGGTCACTCACAGCCATGGCTTCCTCCTGGTCATGAGTCACGAGGACAGTAGTAATATTCAATTCCTGCTGGATGGTGCGCAGCTGCTTCTGAAGATTTTTCCTAATCTGTGCATCCAGGGCACTTAAGGGCTCATCGAGCAGTAATACCTTAGGCTCAGTGACAATGGATCTTGCCAAGGCGACACGCTGCTGCTGGCCTCCTGACAATTCCCTTGGATAGGCATTTTCCTTCCCTGCCAAGCCTACCAGCGCCACCATCCGCGCGACCTTTTGTTTAATAGTTTCGCTAGGAATCTTTTGCATTTTCAAGCCAAAAGCAATATTTTCAGAGACTGTCATATTCGGGAATAGTGCGTATGATTGAAAAACCATCCCGATTTGCCGGTCTTTTGCCTTGACATTCGTGACATCACAGCCATCAATCTTGATGACGCCCTGTTCTGGGCTGGTTAATCCCGCAAGGATTCGCAGCAAGGTACTTTTTCCACAACCGCTTGGTCCCAGCAGGGTAACAAATTCGCCTTGCTTAAATGATAGATTCAGATCATGCAGGACGGTTTGTCCTTTAAAGGCCTTACTAATATTTTCAATGGTGACATGGCTCATTTTATAAAGTCTCCTTTCTTGACCGTGTTACTTTGACAATGATAGAAGATAGAATGGAGATTAAGATAAAATAGCAAATGACAATGGCACTTGCGATATGCCCGCTCACATTCAATTTTTTATACAAGTAGACTTGAACGGTTTCGAAGCTCCCGCCTATTAATAGATTCACTAACACAAATTCCCCGAATAAGATTGAAAATGACAGCAGCGACGAAACCAGTACGCCCGGCATAATATTCGGTAAAATGACTTTTAAAAAAGCGGTAAATCGGCTAGCCCCTAATATTTCAGCCGCCTCCATAAGCGAAACTGCCTGAATGTTCCGCAGGCTATTTCGGGTCCCCTGGTACATGTAAGGGAGGATTCCAACAAAATAGGCGCCCACGGTGACAACAACCATTGGCATGCCACTGTTCGAATAAGCCCTGATTAACCCTACCGCAATAATCACACCCGGCATGGCATACGTTAACACAATCAGGGCCTGGATAAATTTCTCCAGCCTTGGTGCGTAGACCACAATCGAGAAGATCGCCGGAACCATGATGAGCAGGGAAAGAATGGTTGCCCCGACTGAAAGGATGAGAGACCGTCCCATTGCTTTTAAAAATAACGAATCACTAAAAAGCTCCCCGTACCAGTGAAATGTTAAGCCCTCGGGCAAAATCGTTTTATGCCATTGAGTGGAGAAGGAATAAATGAGCGTCCCTAGCAGCGGTACAAGCAAGTATAAAAGGACTGCTCCGATCGTAAGATAATGAAAAAATGGGCGGTTCTTGTTCACGATAAATCCCTCCGAACCTTGCGTGTTAACCACTCATTGAGAAGCATCGCCACCACAAGGGTTAATCCTAATAATCCCGCAATCGCACTGCCAAGCTCAGGCTTGGCAAAAATATCGCCAGTCGTCAATGCGCCAATTCGGATCGTAACCAGATTATAGGTGCTTCCCGTTAACGCATAAGCGGATGCATATGCTCCCATCGCATTGGCGAAAAGAATACTAAATGTACCGGCAATGCTTGGAAGAATAATTGGGATACCAATCCGCAGCCAAAACTGCGTGGAGCTTGCCCCGAGCAGAGAAGCGGCTTCTTTCCAGTGCTTATTTATCCCCTGGTAGACCGGGTAAAGAAGCATAACGGCCAATGGCAGCTGAAAATAAAGATAAATAAGAACAAGGCCAGACCAGGAATAGACATTAAACGAGCTTAGCGTTTCCCAGCCGAAATGCTTAAACAGCAAGGTGAATAAGCCACTGTTTCCTAACAGAACAATAAAGGCAAAAGCTAACGGAATGCCTGCAAAATTGGATGTTAGATTAGCAAAAATCAACACTCGATTTTGAATACGACTAGAAAAATGCGTGATGGAATAGGTGGCAAAAATGGCTAAGAGCGTTGCTATGAAACTGGATAAAAGCGAAATCAAAATACTATTCTTAAACGCTTGGCGGTAATACTCATTCTGAAAAATTTCCTGATATTGCTTGAATGAAAAACCAGTGCCCCCATCCGCTTGAAAACTTCCATATATCATAAAAAATAAAGGAATGAACAGGAACAGAAGAATCAAGAAAAGAAAGGGGATGAGACTAGCGACAAGCATTCCATTTATTTTTTTCAATGAAAAAACTCCTTTATAGACAGTGGTTACTCTGATAAAACCCTTTAAGGAAAAAGGTGCCTCCTGAAAGAAGACACCTATTTTAATTTCGGAAAGGACAGCTTTTGCATGGCTGACGATGGCTGGATATTTAATAACTCGCAAGCCAAAGGCGCAATTTGAAGCTGGGGAATGACCTCTTCATAAATGCCATGCTTCATCTTATCCGTGATGATAAATAATGGCACATCTCGGTCAGCTGCTGTCGTACCGCCGTGCTGGCCGTCATGATTCATGCCATGATCGGCGGTCACAATAATCTGGTAACCTGCCTCCATCCATTTGGGAAGAATATTCGCCAATAGTATATCAACAGCAATCACACGATTCCGATACTCTTTTGAATCAGCTGTAAATAAATGGCCATCATTATCAATATTCATGGAGTGGACATACAGGAAATCCGGTTCATACTGATCCATTAAAAAATTAGCATCAGAAAATAGATGGGAATCAGGATAATGGTCTTCCCAGTAGAAAATACCATGTTGAATGGCTTTTTCAGTATTCAATTGAATTCGGTCTGTCATCGGATGAAAGGGCGCCGAATTATACAATTCACTTACCCAATAGTAAGAGGCGGTCGCATTTTTTAAACCAGCCTTGTTTGTTAAATGAAACAAGCTTTCTTCATGAGACAACCGAACCGTTTGATTGGATGTAATCCCATTTTTATAAACCGGCGTACCTGTTAAGAGCACCTCATATAGCGGCCGGGAAAGGCTCGGAAGCTCAGATTTGACCTTAAATCTCGATGCTTTTCCCATTTCGATCAAATGGTGCAGATAGCCCATTTGGGAAATCGCGGTGTCATAACGCAGACCATCGAGCATAATAAAAGCTAGCTTATTTGACATTCATTAACACCTTCTCTTGCCATAATGAAAGCAACTGCTGCATGCCTTGTTCCCATGCTTTCGGATCTGATACGGGTTTCGCATTTTTGTACATGTCATTTGGCAGCAATTTTGCTTTCGCATCTTCAGGCAATTTTACATTTTCACGGATCGGACGAGCATAACCGCGTGCCAGGTTTGCTTGTCCTTCATCTGAAAAAATATACTCACGTGCAAGCTTGGCGGCATTTGGGTTTTTGGCATATTTGTTAATAACCGATGCATATCCAGAAATAACGGATGCCTCCTGAGGGATGACAACATCAAAGCGGTTCTTGTCAATCTGGTCCCTATACCCAAGACCATTGAAGTCCCAAACGATAGCTACATCTACTTCACCCTTTTCTAATGCCGTTAAGTTGACATTATTCGTTTGAAGACGACCTTGTTTAGCCAGCTTGGCAAAGAAATCGATACCAGGTTTAATATTCTTCTCATCCCCGCCGTTTGCATAGGCCGCGGCCAACACACCGTATTGAGCCTGACTCGCTTTTAACACGTCTCCAATCGCAATCTTGTAATCGCCGGTTTCAAGATCCTTCCATGTTTTCGGAGGATTTTTCACATTCGTTTTATCGGTCAAAAAGGCAATTGTTCCGGTATAACCAATCATCCAGTCCCCGTTATCATCCTTCGCCCATTTCGGAACATCGTCCCAGTGTGAAGTTTTAAACGGAAGAGTTAATCCCTTTTGTTCCGCTAACGGCCCGAAGGATGCGCCAACATCGCCAATATCTGCCGTGGCATTTTCTTTCTCCGATTCAAATTTTGCCAGCTCTTCCGCACTGGACATATCAGTATCCATATGTTTAATACCATATTTGGAATCAAGATCCTGCCAGGTCCCCTTCCAGTTTGCCCATGTGTCCGGCATTCCGACAGAGTTTACTTGACCCTCTTGTTTAGCATTCTTGATCACGTCTTCAACGGAAACTTGATTTGAAGCTTGGACATTCTTTGTGTCCTCATTTTTATTTGAACAACCTGTAAATATCGAAACAGATAAAACTCCTACTGCAGCCATCGTTAAAACAGAACCTTTTCTCATCGAAACAACCCTCCAGAGTTTGTTTTTTGTTTGTTTGTATTTGCTTTACACTTTTCATCATACAAAGCAAAGGTAAAACACGTATTAAACAAATGTAATGATTTCATAAAGGTTCGTTAATAGAATGTAAATTCATGCTTGTTATGAACCGAGCCAGAAATAAACGACAAAAAGAAGTTGATTTTTTTACAACCAACTTCTTTTTACCTATTATAGATAAAACTCTCCTACCGAATCGTTAACGTACGATCGGATTCACGTCCAAAGCCATCTACTGATTCGCAGGATAAACGGGCATATGGGAGAACACAACAACTTTTTCTTGTGATTGAGCCGCTTTTTGGAGCACACCGCGCAGCCATGTCAGCTGTTCTTTCCTAACTCCGCCATTCCAGGTTTGGGCGTTGATTGCGCTCGTTTCTTTTAACGAATTATACATCATCACTTGGGCCTGTTGATAGCCGCGGCGTGGAAAGCCGCCACGACAAGCATCCGATTCTCTCCGACCTCCGTGAAAGCGGGCAAATCGAGCAGGATGCCGACCTCATCGCCTTCCTTTATCGCGATGATTACTACACCAAAGACTCACCACAACGAAACAAAATTGAAGTCATTCTCGCCAAGCACCGTAACGGCCCCACCGGCACCATAGAACTCGGCTTCCAAAGGGAATATGGACTGTTCACTCATTTGGAAAACTGAGGCATGGGGACGGTTCTTTTGTTTCACTTACAAGAAAAATGATGCACGAGAACCGTCCCCATGCACCATTATTCGCGACCATAATTGTTCGAGGTAATTCAACAAATTGTTGCTCTTTTGCAACCTAAACAAACGTTTGTGTAAACCGATTCAATGTCTTGCCGCTGGCGGATTTTTTCTTCCGTTAAGGAGAAAATGCTTGTCGATCAGACCAACGTTTAATTAGATTGCCCCTAGATATTGATATATCAACGTTTCTGCTCCAATTTTCGGGAGAAATTTAATGCATGTTGTCAGATTACGGCGGTTCATATCTGGCAGGTGTATCACAACCTCGGAAATCTGCTAATTTTCACTAAGAATCTACTACTGTTTTCTCACTCAAACGTTTGGTTAAAAGCTAAAAAACTATTGATTTCATAGACTTTTACTTCTAATTCCAGCAAAAATTTTGTCATTTAACTAAACGTTTGTTTAGTATCTACGTGAACCTTTCCGGCAATTGGATTTATATTGATTTTGGCAGCAGAAGTATGTCGAAATCATTTGGACGAATCTCCAATTAACGCCCATCTAAATTACATAGCTTTTGAGTATTATGGAAAATACAACGCTAATTCAAAATTACTGTATCATATAGTAATTTTGCTTTTTCTGAGAATAAATGAGGAATTTGCTCTTTCAACAAATCTTTAGGATGAATAAGCATGGCATTTCCTTTATGTGTTAATGCGTATAAAATTAATTCTCCCGCTTTATCCATTTTCCCATTAGGATTATTTGAGATCTTAACAGATAATGATGCATGATTTACACAAGCACCATCATGACCAAGGTTAACTTCACAAACTGCTAAATTCATCAATAAATCTGAAAGTACCTCAAAATATGAAAACCAATATTGGTTATTGCTAAATAACCTATTTTTGTAACATTCACGGAAAAATTCTATCATTTGAAAAAATAATGGCTCCAACCCTTTTTTGGCTAAATCATAATCACCTTGATTGATCATATGTAGACAAATGATATTGATCTTTTGTGAAATGTCTGTATAATCCAATAAACCATTCGATGTATATCTAATCGTTAGTATTTGTTCAGATACTTCCATGTATTTTTCTGAGATTTTAGTAGCGTTTTTTGCGCATGGATGGCTTTGAATATATGTAAGATTTTTCAAGTATCTATACACTTCACTCCACATGGAGTAAGGGACTTTACTTTTATGTACAACCATATCTAGATGGTCACTAAAATCTATTGCACCCCAAGAATTTGTGAATACCATTTCTATTCCCTTTTTTATATCATAACGGGTAGATGGATCATATTTCATTAGTAATAAAGAAGCTACAAATTCAATTGCTCCATTTTCACCAAATCCTGCTTCATTTTGATATTTATTGCTTAAATCCTTATAGTTGGTATCAAGAATATATGTAGTTTCCTGAAAAGATAATAATTTGACGTAATTGATAAAATCTAGTTGAGCACCAGAATTTTCTCGGTCTCTTTTAAAATCTTCTCCACTTACCTTCTTATCCGTACGCTGAGCAAGCTTTTCTTCGCCAATACTTTTGGATTGTGTAATATTATTTTTAAAATTAGAAGACTGGTCATCTTTACTCGGAGGAACATAGACAACATATGGTTTGGGTTTTCTTATATATCTTTGCTCACCATTTATTGATTTGAAGAATCTTATGATAGGATTTCTGAATATATAAATAATTATAGAAAGAATCACTAAATATATTACTCCGCTTGTAAATACTGCTATAACACCCCTAAAAATTAATTCTAAAATAAATAGAATTAATTTAAGAACAATGTAAAGTACGGCAATACCTCCGACCACTAAACCAATACTTTTAAAATATTTATTCATTCCACACCTCTTTATGTAATATGAATGTTTCTTGTTTATAAGGGGATAAACCTAGAAAAGGGCAAGACATTTTCAAATGGCACTAAAATCTATCTTCTAATAGTAACGGATGATTGTAGTGAGTTGTTTAATTCGGAGGCATCACGCAAGGTTTCAGTGGATCGTATTTTAGCAGCAGAGAAATGTCGAATCATCTTAACCGGTAGAATCCATATCGTGCTTGAAAAGGAAAAGGCCCCCCTAACAAAACTCTATCAATCTTCCAAAAAATTCGGGTTATGACAGGCATAGGTAATAAGTACCAAGCCCCTATTTATGTTAAGATATATTTACATATAATGGAGGATTTTGCAGATGAAGCGAGCATTAGTGGAATTACAGAGTGACCCAAGGTTTTTGGAGTATATAAACAATTTTCATAAGGAGTATTTTCAGGATTTAAGTGCAGGCGACTATGTTGGAAACGATTTATTGTTTTTACTCGTTACCAGCCAGGCCGTTAAGAATAACGATATGGCGGTAAAACTAGTAGAAGCCTCCTCTTATAAGGACTATGTTGTTGGGGAGTTCCTAAGAGAATACTTCAATCTTAAAACAAATAAACATTTTGAAATTTTAAAATCGTTTAATTCTAAAATGAAAGAATCTGCGGTTATTTCCCTCTTGGGTGCATTGTTTGACATCAGCGGTTTAGGCTTGATGATTAGGATGGATGACGCCAGATCATTATCCAAAATACGAAACCAACGGGCAATCTTGAGAACGCAGTATCGGGAAGAAGCAAAATCGAATATAAAAAAGCTCAAACAACACCGTCGGCAACCCAACACCTGGAAAAAGCTATCTCTCATCCAATTTTTCACTTTCAAGAAACCAATGCAATCCAAAAAGACATTAACTAACGAAACATATTCTAAAACACGTGCAGCAGCAACCACCAAGACAAAAGCCAAAAACAACGTTGCGCTTAACTTAAAAAGATTCAAGTTTACTGGTCAGGTAACCTACTTAAGAAAATATAGTGATGATATGATGGAGATGAAGGTAGAGTTTATAAAGGGAGAATTAAAACTTAACGATCGAGCTGCCATTCGATTTAAAGCAAATGGAAAAGCCCTGGATTACGTATGGATTAAAGACATAAAGGAATGGAATAACGGCTACAAACCAGTCAATGCTGCCAAAAAGGCAGGCATTTATTATATCTATTTTTATTCAGCAAGCGGAAGCAGCTCCTTAGTTTACGAAGATATGAAACAACTGTTATTAGTTAGAGAATAATAGATAGGAGCAATTGAGGTGGCTTTTTTTCGAACAGTTGGTAAAAGTAGAAGATCTCGATACAAGAAACGACCATTTAAATGGAGACCTTCATCCTGAAACAGGAGTACCCTTTATCGAGAAAACCGTAGAATTGCCAAGTGGTGAATACGTTACAGGTACCTTCCCTGTATCTGAAAGTGGAAGAGCTTTACCTACAATCAGACTACCTGGATGGTACCTGTCACCTATTGTTTTAAATTATTTGCCTAATACTAATTGATTGAATTGTTCTACTGTCTCAAAGTAATATTTTGATTCCAATTTCATTAGTTCCTTGATTTCGGGAATATTGTGAGACCATCCAGCAGCCGCAAAATCTACATTACAACTCCTTGCCATCTCCATTCCAGGCTTTAGGTCATCCACCATTAGTGCTTCCGTTTCTTGAAGATTAAAGCGTTTCAAAATTTCCTTTATTGGATAAGGATGTGGTTTTCTCTGATGTTCAGGAAGATCCCACCCAAAGACTGCATCCGGCAAATATCCACAATGGATAGAATAATCTCTTTCAATTCGATTTCTCTCAGAATGGGAAACAACCGTCACAATTCCACCTTGTCTTTTGAACTCTTGGATTGTTTCAGTAAACATCTCATAAAAGTCTGGTACAGTTGATTCAGTATATTTTTTCCATACCTCTTGCTGATGTTGCTGCTCTGCGTTTGTAAATTTTATAATATCTTTACATAAAGAAGAAAAGCCTGGATTAAAGCAGGATCTAACAAACTCTTCAAGGGTAATAGGTTCATCATTTGGTCGTAAATTTTTAAGAGCTTCTACAAAGGATGGATAATGTATATCTGGAGTGCTTTTTACCGCTGTATCATCGTGGTCTAAGATTAAACATTTGTATTTTAAAGTCATTTAATATCCTCCAGTATAAACCTCTAGTAATCTGCCTTGAAGCTCCTTTTTTATTGCTGTTTTTTATTTACTTCTTGCTAACTGCATGCGTTTGTTAAAGATCGTTGGGTAACTGGGTGTGAACGGCTGTTTAGGTGTTCCTCTAAGAAAGAGGATCAGTTCTGTCTGGTCCTGGTGGGACTCGGTCTCCGCAATAAACCGATTAAGAAATAGGATAGCCAGCACCATTCCATTGCCAATCATCATTCCGCTGATGGGAATGACATATTGGGAACGTATGGGGTGTTATATTGACCTCGAGTAAGATGCTTTGCGTTAACACTTTGATAAAAATTTAGTGGGGGTCTGACCCCATAGCAAATAGACTCACTTTCCATAATGAATATTTTTCTATATAATAGACATATAATTAAAAAAGAGAAGTGCTGGTAACACTTCTCCCTGCAACTGCTACCGTCAGGGTGGTGGTTGTCAGTGTCTATTATTTGTGCGAACCACCCTTTTGCTTGCGACGGCGTGAGGGTGGTGTCTTGTTTTCTAGGACGTTATTACGAAAGAAATGCGCCGTTAATTCCCGCACAATTCCCTTCAGAATTTCACGAATGAATTCAAGAACGGTTTCCATGATTATCACCTCCCTTCCCCAATAAATGCAGGAACAGAAGATCGACAACCAAGCCACCCTAACAATATTCAGTTGCAACTCTATTTTAACACTCTACTCACACATATAAATCTATCAATTTTCGACAAAATTCGGGCAGTGACAGTGGCACCATGTGTTCACACAGGGACGGTTCTTCCTCCTCACAAAGTGAGGCAGAAGAACCGTCCCCGTACATCACCAGGCACCATCCCATTTTTATTTACCTCTCACTATCTGCATGCGTTTGTTAAATATCGTTGGGTAAGATAAGAACCCAAGCATGATACTTGTGATGGATGCTGTCGTTAAAAGCAGGAACAGCACGAGCAGCTGGAATTGACCGCTCATCATTCCAGGAAGCTGAACCAGCCCAATCGTTTTTTGACTCTCAATGGTCGGAATCATACTTGCTTTGATGGAGGTCATCAACTGGGTGTGTACGGCCTGTTTAGGTGTTCCTCCAAGAGATAAGATCAGTTCTGTCTGGTCCTGATGGGACTCGGTCTCCGCAATAAACCGATTAAGAAACAGGATGGCCAGTACCATTCCATTGCCAATCATTATAAGGGGAGCGTCATCCATTCCGGTGTTGTTACATGTGGCGCATTTTCATAAACAATCTTACGTTCTTTCCCGACTTCAGCGACAAGATCGCCTTCGAATTGTTTTAAATATTGCAAGCCCCCGTGGACTAGTTTTGTTGAACGACTTGATGTGCCAGTAGCAAAAAATCTTGCATCTCCCACTAACCCTGTTTTTAAGTCGCGTTTTGTAGCATCCAAGGAAATTCTCGCTCCAGTAATCCCTCCACCGATTACAAGTAAATCGTAAAATTTCATTTTGAAATTTTGTTACAGTTTGTGCACGTTTATGCTTGATGTAGTTGACGTCGTATCTACTTCCTTCTAGTATTATCATTTCTTAAAACAAAATAGAAAAAAACCACAAATAATCCATGTTTTATCTAACATTTGTATTTGTGGTTCTCCGATCCCGACCAAAAATATTAACTTGTTAAATCAAATTTACATACTTTAGTTAATTTTCAACATGGGAAAATTCATGCATTTATTTCCACCTACTATTACAAAAGGGAATTAACAACCTTCTCTGCAAATCCCATGAAATCGGACAGCTCAAGTACAGTGCCATCATCCAGAACAGCTTTTCCACTAAATTTTCCGAAAACCTGATGCTGATTTGACCGATATTTGTCCCTTGGAGTATCAGAATGACGATCCAGTACCGGTATAAAATCCATCTCAAATCTTCCATCGGAGGATGAGATAGTCCATGGATCTGTGTATGAGCTCTCAGGAATATGAAATTCTACCTGATCAAGTTTGTGCGCCTTTCCATCATAGATAAGTAGATTCTCAGATGCGGCGGAAGTATTTCCAAATCCGTAGCCAATATTGAAACCAAAATCCACACCATTTATACAGCCACTTCCACTGCCCCAGTACCAAGTACTAGTTTCAGGCCATACTCCTCTTCCCCAATCCAGAACTGCAAAAGAATCATCTGATGATAAATGATACTCTTTATCACCTATTTTTACTGTACCTTCTGGATGCAAACAATTAATTTTTTGATTGTAATAAAACATGGTTGGATCTTCATCAAACGGAACGACAATCACCATAGACTCTGTTTCTGGAATAGTGAGAGTGATATTCCCTTCTATAACTAATCCATCCTTAAAATTTTCAAATTTAACCTCAATACAATGGGTTTCCGGTGAACGAATATAACGGCACCGTGCATTTTCACTTTCAAATTCAACATTACCTTTACTGTCTAAGGGCATCTCATATTTTTCTTCTACCATTGGGAAGAAAGAATTTTTTATATAATATTTCTTGTTTTTAAAGTCCATAAATTTTACTGATAGCGCCCTTAGCGTTCCTATATTGGCAATGGAAAAGCTGAATCCATAGCTTTTATTTCCCACATAGTAATAATCCCATTCCTTGATATTATCGATAGGGGCGTTGATATTTTCCCTATTGTATTCCAATATAAGATCATGAGCCCAGCCGGACTCAATGACATGTCCCTTCTCATCAAGGAGAGGATGTTTGAAAGTAAGCTCATTTTGCATTTGTCAAGCCCCCTTTATCTTCTCCCACCAACAAACTCGTTATCTAAAAAAGGATTATCGGCAGGAATATCCACTCAATAATATTGCAGCCGCCTTCCACATAAAAATCCACGGTTTCCAGTGTTTTTTCAATGGAGGGATAGCCGTACGACAAGTAGCAAATTGCTTTTGTTATGATTGACTACCTACTTTTACACCAAAATAGATTTGTTCAATAATCTCCTTAAATTCCTCAACAGTTGGAGTCAAAGGATTCGTTTTCGTGCACCTATCTTTACTTGCTAATTCGGCAAGCTCTGGAATGGCAGCAGTAAAATAATCATCTTGATGAATCACTGCTTTAAGATTCCCAGGGATATCAAGTTTTTCATTTAATACCCGAACAGCGTCTGCTAAATTTTCAGCTCCAACTTTTGCAGCAAAACTCTTATAAATACTTTTAGCCTTAATATCTTGTGAATTGAATTCAATTACAAACGGAAGGATAATGGCATTTGCCAAACCATGTGGAACACCAAATTTCCCTCCAACCGCATGTGCGATACTGTGAACAATCCCTAACGAGACGTTCGTAAAAGCCATACCAGCTAAACAAGAAGCAAGAAGTAACTTCTCACGTACTACTAAATCACTTCCCTCCCGGTATGCCTGTGGTAAATACTCAAATACATCCAGTGCTGCTTTTTCTGCCAGCGTATCTGCTACGATATTAGCCCGACGGGATACAAGCGCCTCCAAAGCATGGGTTAATACGTCCATTCCCGTAGCTGCAGTAAAGGCCGGAGGAACAGATGCAGTAATCCCTGGCTCTAAAATCGCGATATCCGGTATCAGTTCCATATCGCCTATGCCGTGTTTAATATGTGTTTCTGTATCAGTAATGACAACAGAACGGGTAACCTCACTGCCAGATCCACTAGTTGTCGGTATACAACACATTTTCGCTTTTTTACGTAAAGGCGGGATTCGATTAGGCGGACAAATATCTGCCAGCGTTTTATATTCTGGATATTCGTAAAATACCCACATTGCCTTGGCTGCATCCATAACAGAACCGCCGCCAACTGCAATAATCCAGTCAGGTTGAAACACCAACAATTTTTGAGCCCCTCTTTGCACCGTTTGGAAGGATGGGTCAGGCTCTACACCGGTAAAATAATCAAAGCTAAAATTTGCTTCCTTTAAATAAGCCTCAATCTTAGGTAAATAGCCGGTCTTCTTAATCGATTCGCCACCAAGGACAATCAGTGCTCTTTTCTGACTTCCTTGTAATTGCTTCAAATATTCTAATGAATTTTCCCCAAAAATAAGGTATTCTCCTGCTAATTTCATCGGTAACATATGTAATAACAGTCCTCCCTATTAAATGCTTTCTACTAAACTCTTCACTTTTTCCAAACTAACAGCTGATGACGGATCGCTGGATACTTTTAAACTAGATCCAACAATGGCACCGTCGACTAGCCAACAGAACAGTCCCTCTGGTTCTTTTTTAAACCCCAACTGGTTCAACCGCTCCACTAAGCTCCACATTCAACTCCCTCGTGTACTCTTCAACCTGTTTATCACTATATCCTAAGTTATCAGCCATAACAGAAATGACACCTTGTTTCCATTGCTCCACCCAGTTAGTGTTGAAGAGCACAGCTCCTGTTCGACGGATGAAGAAATCGATAGGCTTGACCACCATTTCCTCCTCAATCCCATATATAAGGGCAGCGTACACATCTGCTGGAAGACCATACTGTTCACCACCCCTAATATACTCGATCACATGATCATAAACCGACGTAACATTCGTACCATATCGGCAAGTCAGCGTTTCAGCTGCCTTTCTAGTTAACCCAAGCCGTTCTCCCCGCTCTATCATGAGACGTACAAACTCTGGGAACTTCGCCGCTCCTCCCACATCACCACCAGAAATCGGTAACGTCAGTGTTGAGCATGGAGCGAATGGTCCATGTCCAGCGGATCTTAGTTCCCTATCGAGAAGATCCGTTACCGTCTCGGCCATCTTTCGATACCCAGTCAGTTTTCCACCTGCTATTGTAATCATACCGGAGGCCGAGCAGATTATTTCGTCCTTCCGTGAAACTTCCGATGGCGCTTTGTTCTCCTCGTAAATTAGCGGCCGCAGCCCTGCCCAACTTGATTCCACGTCACTAACCGTCAGCTTTAATTCTGGAAACATATAATTGCTTACATCCACTAAATATTTCTCGTCTTGGATTGTCATTCGTGGATTGGCTATGTCACCTGTGTAATCGGTGTCTGTGGTACCGACATACGTTTTACCATCTCGTGGAATGGCGAACACCATCCGTCCATCCGGGGTATCGAAATATACCGATTGTCGTAACGGAAACCTATTTCCGTCAAATACAAGATGGATGCCCTTAGTAAGTCGTAACTTTTTACCCTGCAATGATTGATCGAGTTTACGTAGATTATCTACCCATGGCCCGGTTGCATTCACTATCTTTCGTGCCTTAATCGTATAAAGCTCTCCATCCATCACATCTCTTACCTTAACACCTACGAGCTTACCACCTTCATAAATAAATTTTTCAGCCTTCGCATAGTTTACTGCATTAACCCCTGTTTCAGCCGCTTTCTTTAACACCTCGATCGTCAGTCGGGCATCATCCGTCCGATATTCCACATAATATCCGCCTCCCTTCAGACCATGCCTTTTCAATAGCGGCTCTTTTTCGAGAGTTTCCTCAAGACTAAGCATCTTTCGCCGTTCATCGCGTTTAACTCCAGCAAGTCGATCGTATACCCTTAATCCAAGTGATGTCGTGGCCACACCGAACGTCCCATCTTTATAGAGCGGCAGTAACATCCATTCCGGAACCGTTACATGCGGACCATTCTCGTAGACCACTGCCCGCTCTTTCCCAACCTTAGCAACCATCCGCACCTCGAACTGCTTTAAATACCGCAGTCCTCCGTGGACAAGCTTTGTTGATCGGCTTGATGTGCCCGCCGCATAATCCTGCATCTCAATTAACGCCGTTTTCATCCCACGAGTTTGGGCATCCAGCGCTATTCCCGCTCCTGTAATTCCTCCACCAATAACGAGTACATCATAATCCTCAACAGTCATTCTTTTTAGATGATCTTTACGACTTAAAGCAGAAAATACATGTTGCATAAAGAATCCCAACCTTTCCTCTAAAGAAGTCAAAAAAAAAAACACACAAACATTCTCGCTTCGCTAAAGCCGCAACGAGTAGTCTGTGGTTTCTCCTAATCTCCTACCAGATATGAACTTTTCTATTATTTATTGATGACTGGGTTTACAAAAGTACTATCATTTTTCTACTTCGTCAAGCAGCCATTTTATTTTCGATCCGGAAAAATAAGCGTCAATCAATAGACCCGTCCTCTATCGAAACAATTCTGCATGCCTGCGAACTGGTCGTGCCCTGATCAATGGCTAGTATATAGCGCTCTGTCATGGCTGTATTACCTCATCCGGGATTTGCTCAAAATGCTTCCACAACTCTGCCTTTGAAGTCGTTACCGCAGATGCTCCCGCATTTAATGCCAGTTCCACATCATTTATTGAGCGAATCAAACCCCCAGCGAATATCGGAATCCCCGTACGTTCATTCACCTCTGTAATGATATGCGGCATGATACCAGGCAGGACCTCAATGAAATCAGGCTGCGTTCTTTTAAGAAGTGCGTAGCTTTTCTCAAGTGCATTGGTATCAAGCAAAAACATTCGTTGAATGGCAAGTAATCCATTCTGTTTTGTCTTTGTGATAACACCGGCCCTTGTTGATATTAATCCTGCCGGTTTAACGACTTGACATAAATACTCAGCAGCATACTCATCATTTTTCAATCCTTCAATTAAGTCTACATGAAGCAATGGTTTCTTCCCATGGGCTTTCGTGAGCTCTACAATTGATTTAACTTGGCTTATATGGATATCCAAGACTACTATATATTCATAGGACATCTTAATAAGTTTTTCCAAATCCTTCATCTTACGGACAGCAGGCAAAATCCGTTGGTTGAGATTAATCATAGCGGTTCGTCTCTCCATCCATATAAATTTTTTGAATTACAAATAGGAATTGACAACTTTCTCCGCAAAGCCCATGAAATCCGATAGTTCTATTACAGTGCCGTCATCCAGAATAGCTCTGCCGCTAAATTTTCCGAATACCTGATGTTGGTCTGACTGGAATTTACCGCGTGAACCACAAGAGTGGCGATCAAGAACCGGTATAAAGTTCATTTCAAATCTTCCATCAGAAGAAGTAAACGTCCAAGGTTCCAAAAATGAACTCTCTGGAATGTGAAATTCTATTTGATCAAGTTTATGAACCTTTCCATCAAATATAAGAAGATTCTCTGACGCAGCGGAAGTATTTCCAAAACCATAACCAATATTAAAGCCAAAATCGACTCCGTTTACTCGGCCGCTGCCGCTCCCCCAATACCAAGTATTGGCTTTCGGCCATACACCTCTGCCCCAATCTAGTACAGAAAAGGCATTCTCTGATGAAAAATGATATTCTTTATCACCAATTTTCACGGATCCTTCCGGATGTAGACAATTTATCTTTTGGTTGTAATAGAACATGGTCGGATCCTCATCAAATGGAACGACTATGACCATGGACTCTGTCTTTGGAATAGTCAGAGTAAGATTAGCTTCTAACGTCAAGCCATTTGTAAAATCTTCAAATTTAGCTTCAATCTGATGACTTTCCGGAGTTCGGATATAATGGCAGCGTGCATTTTCACTTTCAAATGAAGCATCGCCTTGACTGTCTAGAGGCATTTTATGTGAATCGTTTTCTAATAAAGGGCAGGTTGCTATATTCATATACTGTTTGTTATTTTCAAAGTCAAGAAAATGGACAGACAAAGCCCTAATTGCACCTAAATTAGCCATAGAAAAAGCCACACCATAGGATTCATTTCCAGTATAATAGTAATCCCATTCTTTAATACTATCAGCAGGAGCAGTGATATTTTGCCTGTTATATTCTAGTAACAGTTCACGAGCCCAGCCCTTTTCAGTAAGATGTCCCTTCTTATCAAGAAGGGGTTGTTTTGTTGTTATTTCATACTGCATATAGGAGCCTCCTTACTTCGCTGAATTTTTAGAGTCCAAGATAAGCGACACGTACGTGGTCGTCGTTTAGAAGCTCCTCGCCGGAACCTTCCATAACGATTCTTCCACTCTCCATTACATAAGCTCTGTCAGCAATTTTAAGTGCCTGTCGTGCATTCTGCTCAATTAGCATGATGCTAATTCCAGAGCGATTTAGTTCCTTAATCGTTTTAAACAAGGCTTCAGTAACCATAGGGGCAAGGCCAAGTGATAATTCATCAATCATTAGGATTTTCGGTTCACTCATCAGTCCCCTGCCGATACTAATCATCTGCTGTTCCCCACCTGAAAAGGTGCTGGCGATGCGGTCTGCGTTTTTTTCTAGCACTGGAAACATTTCATATACCTTTTTCAGGTTGTTTGCTACTCTCTTAGAATCTTTTCTATAATGATAGGCACCTATTAAAAGGTTCTCTTTAGCTGTCATTTCAGGAAACAGCTGTCTGCCCTCGGGAACCATACATAAACCAGTTGCCGGAAGGGTGGTAGGTGACTGATTGGCAATCTCCTTGCCCATATATTGTATGGAACCTGATTCGGCTGGATTTAGCCCCGTGATCGTACGCAGCAACGTGGATTTCCCTGCGCCATTGGCTCCAACCACTACAACTAGTTCACCTTCGTTGATATGCAGGCTGACATCCTGCAGAATTTTGAGCCCGCTTAAAGTGACATTAAGACTTGATATCTGTAGCAGCATAAAAATCATCATCCCCTAAATAGGCTTTAATAACAACTTCTGAGGAAGTAACCTCCTCCGGTGTGCCGACGGCGATAAGTTGACCGTACTCAAGTACATATACCTTTGTGCATATTCCCATAATAACTCTAAGCACATGTTCAACAATGAATAGAGCAGTGCCAAATTCTTCGTTGATTTTTTTTACGAGTTCTAGCATAAGTTCTACTTCTGTAGGAACAAGGCCGGCAAAAAGCTCATCAAGCAGCAATAACTTAGGCTCTGTAGCCAATGCTGCAGCAAGTTCCGCCTTTTTCCGCTCAAACATATTAAGTTTTGAAATTTTTACCTCTTCTTTACCCCCAAGACCGACAAATTCAATCATACGGTGGGCCAAGGGCAGTGCCTGGCTTTTACGTTTATGCCTGCAATAAGCACCGACCAGCACAGATTCCTCCAAAGTTAGTGCCGAGAATAGCTGTGACTTCTGAAAAGTACAAGAAATGCCAACTTGGCATATTTTATTAGGTTCATATTTAGTTATATCTTTGCCACCGAAGGAAATACTTCCGCTATCAGGTATGTGGAAGCCGGTGACTGTTTTAAACATGGTCGATTTCCCAGCACCATTTGGACCAATAAGTCCAACGATTTCCCCCTCTGCTATTTCAACAGAAATGTCTTTATTGGCAACAAGGCCGCCAAAGCTTTTTGTTACATTGCTCATTTCGAAAAACACGTTTAACTCCCCCTTAAACCGAAGTTATTTACTAATTGACACCTTTTTCATACTTTTCCCCTCCAATTTAAGACCTATCGATCGACCGATGCTGATAAGTCCTTCCGGATGACGAATAGCCATAATAATCAATACAAGAGCGTAGATAATAACTGAAAACGGCGCCATAGTGGTTGGCATAATCCCTCTTATCAGTTCATCCATCACGACAAGTGAAGAACCAACGATAGGGCCCCAAACACTTCCTATTCCTCCAACAATCACCACTATGATTATTTTTAAAGAAATGACCATACTGAATACCTCGGGATTGTTGGACATCATAAACAAGGCGTAAAACGAACCGGCTAAAGAGGCCATAGATGCACTCATAACGGTGGCCATAATTCTCCATTTCCCAACATTTGAACCTAGGGAAAGCGATAAATCAGGATTTTCCTTTAGAGCAACAAACATGGTACCCATACGGCTTCTTCTTATAAAAGCAAAGGCTAACGTAGTTAAAATAGCTAGGATCAAGGCAATCCAATACAAGGTAGATTTATCCATCAGATATTCACGCGGCATGGATAAGCCCGTTACCCCGCCAGTTAATGGGAATAACTGGATTGAAAGTGTATAGATTGTCTGGGACAATCCGACCTGCGCCATTACAAAGTAGAGTCCTGACAATTTGGAGCCGATCATACCAACAATTGCCGACATGACGATATTAATAAGGAGCCCTACTAGTAAACCTGCAATAATTGGTAAATGAAACTTGGCAACACTGATAGACATTCCGTAAACACCGAGACCAAAAAACAGTGCATGAGTAATGGAAAACATTCCCGCTAATCCTGTCAGCAGGTTCCAGGAATGTCCAAGTATGATATAGATCATGGCCATAATGGCAATGTTCATCATTAACCTGTCACCAAAGATTGGTACGAATGCAGCAAGTATAACAAGTGCTAGACTTACCGCTGTAAGAGGATGAAGCAGACGCTCCCGCCTAAGTAGATTATCAGATCTCACAGTTTTTCCTCCTCTACTATGCCGTGCACTTGGCGCGGCCAAAAATAAAATAGTTTGCTAACTTGCCAGCCCATTAAATCTGTCTTGCAATCCTTTTGCTAGAGTTAAATAATCCATTAGGTCTAACAAGCAATATTAAGACAAATAAACCGAAAAGCACTGGATCATGGAACTGAGCACCAAGCAGCGTAGTAATAAGTGCTGACAATATTCCTATAATAATACCGGAAAGAAAAGAACCTCCCATATTTCCAATTCCTGCTGTCACACATACTAAAAAGGAAATGGTCATCATATAGTTACCAAAATGCGGTTCAACCTGAAACATGGTCATTAGCATGATGCCGGCAATCGCAATAATCAAATAGCTAATGGAGAATGCTAAGTCCATAATTCGCTCGCTGTTAATCCCCATGATATTGGCAATTTCCTTTTTCTGTACCACAGCTCGGATTGACATTCCCGCCCAAGTTTTATTTAAGAATAAATGGAAACTCACGAGAACTGCTGCTGCAAGGAAAAAACATATCAATTGGGTCAAGCCTACACTGATAGTATCTGTAATATTGATCCTTTTTTCAAAAATAGCCATATCACGTGGAAACCCAGTAAAGAAAATAATAACCAAGTTGATAATAACCAATTCCACTGCCATGGTGGTCAAAATCTGTGTACCGTGGTTGGTATTGTTTAGGATCGTTCTTCTCATTATCCAACCAATGGTAAAGAAAAGGGCAAATAGTATCACAACTGCAAATACGATTGGTATATTCCATTCCTTAATCAGGAAAAACGTTAGATACATGGCCAGCATGGTGCTGGAACCGTATGAAAAGTTTACTATTTGCAAGGCACCGGCTTGGAATGTAAAGGCACTGGCAACGAGACCATACACACCACCAATTAATATCCCGTTTAATATGATGTTAATAAAAGTATCTATTCCCATTGATCTTCCTCCAATAAAACAATTAAGTACTCAAACGTCGACAAACAGCCCCGGCAATGTTGGCAGTATTCACCTTATTGTCATTACATAAGCATTCAACTGATTATTAATAGAATAGAAGGGCTCGATGGCCCTTCTGCCACTTAATTGTCAACCGCTATTTAAGATTTCATTTTTATTTCTTTACTTTTTTTCCCACGGGATAATCGGATCTTTGGTTTTCAGATTATCTGGGAAGACAGTCTCAAGACTTCCATTGTTCCATTGGCCCAAGATAAATTTATCAGCCTTTGTATTGGAATTGTTTTTGTCAAAGGATACTCCCCAATACCATGGAAGTTCTCCATAATCGATATCTAGCTTTTTGACTGCCGTTGCAAGTTCTTTCGTATCATCCCATTTAGCAGGATCGACACTCTCGAGCGCCTTGGCTAGCACATTAACAATGCCATATGCCTGGAGAGCGTGTGTAAGAGGATCGTGACCATATTTTTTCTTATAATCCTCTCTAAACTTCTTAGATCCCTTCGCAGCTTCTTCGTTAATGAAAGGGGTTACATACGATTGACTAAGGATACCATCTGTAATGTCATTACCCAAATTTGAGAATACCGGAGTATCATAGTAAATTCCTGCCCCAATAGTAAGAGGTGGGGTGTACTTCAGCTCATGCATCTTTTTCTGGAATGGCGTTCCATCTGTAACACCTTGAAATGGTACTAAAATATCATAATCGGTATTCTTGAGTTTTGTAATAATTGGTACAAAATCCTTTGTATCATTCGGATAGGCTTCAACCAATGCAAGTTTAACACCTAATTTCTTTGCTCTTTCCTTAAATGGCTCAACAATGTGTTCAAAATTTGAAGTGTACACAACCGCTACTTTAAGATCCTTGGCATCTTTGCCAAGGTATTTCTCTCCGACAGATACAGCCTGGTCCATAGCGCCTGAAGAGAAATCAACTACGTTTGCACCAACTCGGTAGAAATAGTCACTTTTACCTTGAATAAGGTCCTTATCCCAGGCTAGAGATAGATATAATACCTCCATTTCATCAACCATCGTAGCAAAAGTACGATCTGCTCCTGAGCCATAACCACTCACAAACACCCTGGAACCCTTATTATAGAGACGTTCAAATTCTGACAGCGTGGCATTTTGGTCCGGACCGTCCGCAAACTCCATTTCGATTTTGCGGCCGTTGATTTCACCGCCCAAATGTTCAATGGCTAACTCCGCTCCGTTTTTAAACTCGTTTCCACCGAAGGTATTGTTACCTGTAAGAGGAGTAATCATGGATATCTTAAAAGGTTCAGACCCCTTAGAGGATGAAGATGAACTTTCATCTTTTGCGGATGAACTGCTACTAGCACACCCTGCAAGAGTAGATGCCAGTAAAAATGTAGATAGTATTGTTCCAATAGTTTTTTTCAACATTAACTTTTCCCCCTTCAATTATTGTAATTTTCCGGCATTTAAATCCCTACGGAGACCCTTGTCTTTCTTTTATTGTTTCTCCCCCAAGGCTGAAGCTGCGACAATTACTCAAATATACTATTAGAGGTTTCGTCACATTCTTACAGACCTTTTTGTTTTTCACTACGGTTGTTTAGATTAATTCAAAAAAATGGCCATATTCAATTAACTGCTACAACATTCCTCCTTCTTCGACTTTTGAGACGGAAAAAAAAAGAAAATAGACCTCTTGAACTAGTCCCAAATAACCAGGACACAATTCACGCGATCTATCTCCTTATCTCCATCACACTTTTAACTTGCTTAAAGTATATTTTGATAAAAGAATATTGTCAACATACCAAATTTAATAATTATTTTAAATTTTTGTTCTATTTTTATGTTAAAATAATTTCCCCCTATAGTTTACCTATTTGCTCTATTATGAAAATAGTTGATTTGGTTATGACGAGAAGATGTATTCCTTAATATGGCGAGGCTAAACCTCGTTCTTAGAAACTCCTACACCTATACGCCAAAACGGAGCTCTTATGTTAGTTAACTGCTTAACTGAAATTCCATCTTAAAATCATATCACCTGTAATTCCACCACTAATTGTTAAATTCTTAATAAAAGGCAATAAGGTTTCAAAATTATATAGAAACTAAAAGAAACCCTTTCGGATTCTATACATAATTTAAAGTATTAGATCAGTCAGCTAACTGTTAATTTTTTCTTTAGTAAAATAATAAAAAAATATAAAAAATTATATTATTTTATTTTAATTTTTATATTAAGGGAAGCGTCAAATAGCCCCTATATTCATGTAGATAGGAGCTTAGTATTTAGTCGACTTATAAAAATAATAGGAAATAACATAAACGGTAAACTCGGAAAGTTAAAAGAATGATGAGGAAATATTAAATAAGCTTCGGAAATAGAAAAGTTAAAAGTTAAAAGTTAAAATAATATGAGATTGGATTATAGATTCTCTTTAATATTACTACAAAAACTTTGCTAATTCTTCATAATTTGATAAAAAAACAAAAAATTTTCAAAAAACAAACACCGAACCCACAAACTACGACAAATTCCATCCTTTTTCTTCCGACGGAGTGAGTGAGTGACGATGTTCAAGTTATTTACGATCCTAAAGCTGATGTATATAAGACAAGCATCCGTGAAGTTCTTGGGGTGGCTTAAATAAACAATAGTTTTTTACCAGGGATAATGTAAAGGGAAATTCACAATCTACAACGTCAAGAAAACCCAAAACAGTCTAATTTCTCGGTGTTACAAGTGAGAAATTAGGCTATTTTTACTTCATAAATGCGCAGTTTGTTAATAATTGATTTCATTTATCAATAAGTCCATAAGACAAGAATTTATCCTTTTAAGCTTTACTTCTTTGTGTCTCATTATTGTCTCTAAAAATTCTATACACTACTTGTCACTGTTTCTAGTGAGGATCTGGCCCCCATAGCCCCTTGCTGTTTTTTATTTACTTCTCACTACCTGCATGCGCTTATTAAACATCGTCGGATAAGACAAAAACCCAAGCATGATACTTGTGATGGAAGCTGTTGTTAAAAGCAGGAACAGGACGAGCAGCTGAAATTGAACGGCCTGGACAGGGCTCGCACCTGCAATGATTTGGCCGCTCATCATCCCAGGGAGCTGAACTAGTCCAATCGTTTTTTGACTCTCAATGGTCGGAATCATACTTGCTTTGATGGAGGTCATCAACTGGGTGTGGACGGCCTGTTTAGGTGTTCCTCCAAGAGATAGGATCAGTTCTGTCTGGTCCTGATGGGACTCGGTCTCCGCAATAAACCGATTAAGAAACAGGATGGCCAGCACCATTCCATTGCCAATCATCATTCCGCTGATTGGAATGATATATTGGGCGGTATGGGGTGTAATATTAAACCCCAGTAAGATGCTTTGCGTTAACACTTCGATAAAAATTAACGTAACAGCAATTTTCCACGTAATTCCTTTAATTGCTGCTCCTTTTTTACGGGCATTCAAAGTCGCTGCAATAATCATAACGGCAACCATCAAGAAAATATAAAGAATACTTTCGGAATCGAACACAAATTTAAGAATATACCCAACAACAAGCAATTGGATGATGGAGCGGATGACGGCGATCGTCGCATCTTTTTCCAGCCCAAGGTTCAAGGTCTTCGATAATACGATCGGAATAAGAACGAAAATGAGAGAAAAGATTAAGGCCATGGCGCTCATCCCAATTCCCCCTTCACAAACTGCCTTACTCGCTCATTGCTTGGCGATTCTAATAATTCACTTTTTCCCGTTTCAACGATTTCCCCTGCCATCATCACCCATGTATAGGTCCCGACATGTAAAGCCTGTTTTAAGTCGTGTGTGATCCAAACAATCGTCACGCCATACTTCCGGTTGATTTTGACAATCAAGTCCTCAATCTCCTTCTGCGAAACTTGATCGAGAGACGAAGTAATTTCATCCAGTAATAATATTTGCGGATGATTCACCAACGTGCGGGCAATCGATACTTTCTGACGCTGCCCACCTGATAATTCCCTACTGTTCCTTTGTAGAAAATCCTCTGACAAACCCACATCATTTAATAAATCTATGGCTTGTATATCTGGAAGCCGTTTCCCTTGCAGTTCCAGGGGCAGTGCCAAATTTTTATGTACACTTCCATCAATCATCGGTGCACTTTGAAGTGCCATCCCGACCTTCCTCCGCAACTCCACGGGGTCATAATCATGTATGTCTTGGTCATGAACCATAATATGTCCATCGTTTGGCGACAACAGCCAATTGCACAACTTAAGCAGCGTCGTCTTCCCAGCCCCCGAAGGGCCCACCAAAGTCGTAATCTCCCCATCATAAAAAGCCCCTGAAATATTCCTCAAAATTGGCTGACCATCAATAGAGTAATTGACATCTTTAAATTGTATAGCTGGTTTCATTCTGTTCACTTCCTTATGAAGCATGGGGACGGTTCTCCTGCCTCATATTTATTCTGGCGACAGGCACCTCTTAGGCAATCTTACCAAAAACTCACTCCCGTTTGCTAGTTCACGCTTTGCTTCTATTGTGTGTCTCGACAGAAGTGGCTTAATGAAGCAATAGGAACCAGGTTAACGAGTTCGGTTTTAGAGCACAAAAATAAAAGGTTCAAATCATATGCGATTTGAACCTTTTATTTTTGTAGATTTAATTTTATAAAATAACTGAACGTTGATTTCGCTGTGTTTGAAAAATAAACGTAAAATTCCGTTTATATTGGGAAATATCCCTATTTCCCTAAAAATAAAGGAAGTTTTTTCGTTTATATGATCCAAATCTTTAGATTTTGTCTTATTTAGAGCAATTAATCGGAATTTATTCGCTTATATCTGCTTTTTAAGCTTCCTTTTTTACATTAGCCGAAATTTCTTCGCCTATGAATTCTTATACCTAGATGAAAATCAACAATGAATAATAACAGCTAATTCTCCAATGCAAGTTATGCAGATATCTTTTCACAAGGACGGTTCTGATCGGCTCAAGAACCGTCCCCTCGGTCACATCCCTATGATCACTTCCCGCCTGGGTTTACTCCAAATGCATAATCAGGAATCGCATCATACACGGCAGGGTCTACATTCTCAATGGAACCATCGGCCAAGCTGTTGAGGACAGCCATGACTGGCACTTTCGCTGTTTCCTTCAGCATTCCGTTTTGCTTTTGGCCCAATGTCTGCGTCTGACCTTTGATTTCAATTAGCATCGTAGCCGTGCCATTTAACTGAATCGCCCCCAAACCTGAGCCAGGATAGTTCACCTGAGGGTATTTTTGAATGGCGCCAAAAGATGAGTTTCCGCGTTGCAAGGATTCATAAGCAACGGCGTTCACTTTTTTGCTGAGTGTTTCCACCGCTGGATCGACCGTATACGTTCTTCCACTAAAAGGATCGGTGTATGGCTTCGTCGTAAATAGGCCTAACAGCTGAATAGAAACAGAACGGCTGTCTTCTTCCGATAATCGGTTGAATCCACGGTGATGAATGTCGATGGCGACATCCGGATCAAATTCCTTTACCAGTTTAGTCAAGGCGCGTGTTTCCGGCGAGAAGACCAGTGCTGCCTGTGAGCCGTTGTTTGTACTTGAGCTATTCAAGATAGCCGCCACTTTCTGCGGATCTTTCTTTATCTCTTCGTTTACGTCAAAGTCATAATTGGGGTTGAAATCCCGGTTCAGGTCAAACCCCGGAATGCCATAAACAACGGATCCATTATTATTGACAGCCCGTTCACTTCCAATTGCATTGTAATACCAAGGAGCTTTTGTACCTTCCGGCAGACCTAGTTTTACTGGATCAAATGTTTGATGGGAGTATCTTGTAGGGTAAGGCTTTCCTTCATATTGATTGGCGGTCCCGTCCGGATTGATACGAGGGACGAACCAAATGTTCAGCTTGTCCAAAATTTGCCCAGCTTCTTTTCCGCCGGCAGAAAGTTTTTGGATTAATTCGACTGCCGCTTCCGTACCAAGCGGCTCATTTCCATGGATTTGCGTATAGACCAATACGCGTTTCTTGTTTGGATTATTGTCTCCCAGCTTTGCCACATATAGCGGGTAGCCGTCGTTTGATGTTCCAAATTGCGAAAGCTGTACTTTTCCTTTGGATGCTTGCACCAATTGCTTCAATTTGGCTTCCAATTGCTCATTCGACATCAAGCCTTCAAAGGAAAGATTTTGCTGGTCCTGCACCCAAGGTCCGTTTGGTGTAGTCGTTGGTTCGGCAAAAACCGACGTTGCCCCCAAAACAATTGTCGAGGCCAATACCCCGCTGGAAATTATGTACCCAAGTCGTTTCTTCTTTTTCATACTTATCCTCCTGGAATAATTTGATTATTCAAAATAATAACACGATTATAGTTATCAATAAACTACTAATCTGTAAAATTTTGATAATAATAAATAAATAGAACCAAATGCCTACGTCGATAGAGTAATCGAGAAGATAACAGGATAACAATCATGACTTTTGTCGCTCAAGGAATTTAATGCAATTAAAATCGAAGCACAGGAACCGTCCGTGACCACTGAAAAATGCATCTTAAGAAGCTGAAGCGCTGCTATTCTTGAGCTCTCAGGAAGAATAGTAGCGCTTATTTTTACCGGTGGGCTACTTTCCTGGCGCTCACGGGCAGAATAGATCGCTTATTTTTACCGGCCCCCTACTTTTCTAGCGCTCACAGGCAGAATAGATCGCTTATTTTTACCGGTGCCCTACTTTCCTGGCGCTCACGGGCAGAATAGATCGCTTATTTTTACCGGCCCCCTACTTTTCTAGCGCTCACAGGCAGAATAGATCGCTTATTTTTACCACGGCCCTTCTTTTCTGGCACTCACGGGAAAAATAAACCGCTTATTTTTACCGATGCCCTTCTTTTCTGGCGCTCACGGGTAAAATAGACCGCTTATTTTTACCAGGGCCCTACTTTTCTAGCGCTCACGGGCAAAATAGACTGCTTATTTTTACCGGCCCCCTACTTTTCTAGCACTCACGGGCAGAATAGACCACCTATATTTACCAACACCCTTCTTTTCTGGCACTCACGGGCAGAATAGACCGCTTATTTTTACCAGGGCCCTACTTTTCTGGCACTCACGGGTAAAATAGACCGCTTATTTTTACCGAGGCCCTACTTTCCTGGCGCTCACGGGCAGAATAGACCGCTTATTTTTACCGGGGCATTACTTTTCTGACACTCACGGGCAGAATTGGACGGCCCCCAATTCTCATTCCCCTTTAACCCCATGCAACAATACCGCTTTCAGGCAAAAATCCTGTGGAACCCCCTCCTCATTGAAGGTAATTTGAAATGTATCCCTGCATATTGGCGTGGCGTTCTCGAGTATCGATAGAATTTTCTTTTGTGCGTCAGCTGATGTACCTGCCCTTTCAATCCAGCTAGCGTATTCAAGGGGCAAATTCCACTTTAATCGCTCCGAATAATATAATGAGTTTTCAACAAACATTTCCCGCCATTCAGAAAGGGAGCTTTCACGTACTTGTGAGGGATCGCGGAGCTTATTTACTGTGTTGATGAAATGATCGAGAACCTTGTCCTCCGGGGCGTAATGATCAACAAGTAAAAAATGCCCTCCCTTCTTCAGAACACGAGAAATTTCTTTCACCGCTTTTCGTACATTTGGAAAGTGATGGGCTGCATAACGGCAAGTAACGATATCAAACATTGCATCAGGAAAAGGGAGAGACTCGGCGTCTGCCTGCTGGAATGTTACATTTTCGCAACCTCGTTCCTTCGCATAATCTGTCGCCACCTTCACCATTTCTTCCGTGATGTCGACTCCCATGCACTTCTTAACGAACGGTGCAAAGGCGAGCGCCGTATGCCCGGCAGCTGTGCCTATATCGAGTACGTTTTCCTCACCTGTTAACGTTACTGCTTTAACCATTACGTCCAGTTCCTGACCTGCAGCAAACAGCTTCTCGTCCCGGTATTTCTCGGGATTTTTTGCAAACTGCTGCTGGACCGTATTTTTCGCATCTGCCATCGTTCATTCCCCCTAAAATTAACCTGTTCTTACATGTATATTAGCGAATAGACACGTATTCGTCTAAGATATATAATCTATGAAAGTCATAGATTTAAACTATGGAGTTGGTATAGATGGAGATACGCTTATTACAGTATGCAGTGGAGATCTATCGAAAAAAAAGTTTTACAAAAGCAGCCGACAGTTTACATATCGCCCAGCCGTCGTTGAGCCAGCAAATCCAAAAGCTTGAAAAGGAAATCGGGGTCCGTTTATTTGCACGCGGACAAGGAGGAGTTATTCCAACACCTGAAGGCATACGTTTCATTGAGAAAGCGCAGCAGATCTTAAGGCAGCACGACGACCTTTTACGTGAGATGCGCGAAAATAATGAGGGCATCGGATCTGAATTGACAATCGGTGCTCCTGCCGTCACAGGTGGTCACGTGCTGCCATTGCTAATAAAAAACTTTCTGAAGCAATACCCGCAAATGAAGGTGCGTCTTATTGAGGAATCAACCGAGGAATTAGAAAATTTAACAACTCGGGGTGAAGTGGACCTGTCGATTTTGCCTTTACCGATAGAAAATAACCAGTTGGCCACTCGTCTGATGCTGACAGAACCATTGCTGCTTGCTGTTCCACGAGAAGAAAAAGACTGGATGTCGGAACAAATCCGCCATTTCGTTCGTTCTGCGGCTGAACATGACCAAGTCACGGAGGGAACAGTTCCTTTGGCAGAGATGTCCTGCTCAACGTTTATCTTATTAAAACAGGGATTCGGCTTTCGGCGGATTGTGTTGGATCTCTGCGCTGACAGCGGATTTCAGCCGCAAATTGATTTCGAAACAAGCAATATTGAGACAGCTCAATCCCTTGTCGCATCCGGATTGGGAGTGACAATTGTTCCAAAAATGGTCATGCGGCAACATGCAAATTTTAACCCGTTGTATATACCACTTCAATCACACCCGACTCGAACTGTTGTATTTGCTTATTTAAAAGAGCGTTATCTAAGTCTGGCGGCAAGGGCATTCATGGACGTTTATGAATCGCAAAATCCGGTACCATAAAACAAAAAAGATGCACCGAATGATACACCTTTACAAATCTGGCTCCATATGTTTTCTAATCCAATCAAACGAAATATAGGTGCTAAAAATTTTCCCTTTCCCCCATTTTCGTTACTTGGTCAAAGGCTCATTATTCCGGAATATAGGGCAAGTCACCACTTTTAGGAACAGTTAAGACATGTTCTTCTGTATAAGCGACGAATGACCCCGGACCGAACTCCCGGCCAATACCGGATTGCTTCACGCCGCCAAATGGAAAGCGGATATCAAATCCTTGTAAAGCGGCGGTATTAATCATGGTAACACCTGCCTGAATTTGGCGCGCAACCCGAATGGCGTGTTCTTCTTCACCCCAGACAGAAGAAGTAAGGCCATACTCAATTTTATTTGCTTCTGCAATCGCTTGTTCCTCGGAATCATAAGGCAAGATCGGAACAGCTGGACCAAATTGCTCTTCTAATACAATGCGGCTATTGTAATCGGCCCCCAGGACCAGTGTCGGCTGTAAAAAGTAGCCCTTGTTAAAGAGCTCTTCATCAACAATTCTTCCTAGCTTAATGATCTCACAGCCATTATTTTTCGCATCATCCACGAGACTTTGAACAAATTGAACTTGTTTTGAATTATTGACGGGTCCAACTGTAACCTCGGGGTTGAGTGGATCTCCTATGCGAATCCATTTATTTGCCGCCTCAATGTATTTTTTGACAAATTCATCATAAATTGAGCGATGAACGTAGACTCGCTTTGCAATCATACAAATTTGACCGCCGGTGAGGAAGTTTGCGATGACCATGCGCCGTAAAGCTTTTTCATCATTAAGATCAAAGTCTTCCAGAACAATCCCCGGATCATTGCCACCTAACTCCAGGGTGATTTTTTTTATGGTGTCTGCGGCAGCTTTCATAATGGTTGACCCGGTTTTCGTACCTCCGGTAAAGGCAACCTTCAGTATTTTAGGATTGGAGGTAAGTTCCGCGCCAACTTCACCTCCGCCATGCACGATGTTAAGGACACCTTTAGGAAATTCAGCAGCAATGATTTCTATAATTTTATGAATCGCAAATGGCGCAAACGGAGAAGGTTTGACGACCATCGTGTTCCCGCAGAGCAAAGCCGGGACGACTTTTACTAATGATAATATAATTGGATAGTTCCATGGAGTGATCGCACCAACAACCCCAACCGGGTCATGCGCGACAATCACCCTTCCGTTTTCATCCTCAAAGACGTAGTCTTTAATTTGTTCCTTGACGATGCCGCTTTGATAATCCATCCAGATCGTTGAAATCGTGATTTCACCCTTGGCATCATACAAAGGCTTCCCGTGCTCACGAGCTAAAAGAACACTGAGTTCATCCATTTTTGCTTTGATTTTTTCGGAAGCTGACTTCATCATGCTGATTCTTTCATCAACAGAAGTCTTGGACCAGGTTTTAAATGCCTCCGCAGCAGCATCAATTGCTGCTTTTGCTTCCTCAAGTGTATTGTCCGGATAATATCCTACAATTTCATCCGGATTCGCTGGATTTTCTCGTGGAATATGCTTACTCGACTCAACATTTTGCCCATTAATATAGGCATTGACTGTAATAGGTGAGCTATTGTTTGCAGGCACTGAATTTTCCCTCGTTTCATTTTAGGTTTTTACTACTTTAAGCTTTTCTTATTTGTTGAAAACTATTCAATAAAAGAACGAGAGGGACTTGCATAATTTTGCAGGAGCTCAATATGTAGATAACATAAAGAAAAGGCATCTTTTCTCGATGCCTTCTGTATTTATTTAGTTATGCTTGATGTCTCTTAATCATATCGACGAACGCATCTACGAAGGATTGCAGAAATTTAACCGTTCCTTCATCTTTAATCTTGCCACCTTCATCCAGTAGATCAGCTACATTTCCAATATAAGCTTCAGGTTGTTGAAGTGTTGGCATATTTAAGAATACTAGTGGTTGACGTAAATGGTGATTAGCACCAAAACCACTCAATTTACCAGGAGATTGGCTGATAATGGCGGCTGGTTTACGATCCCATACACTTTCACCATAAGGGCGAGAACCAACATCCAATGCGTTCTTTAATACAGCTGGTACAGAACGGTTATATTCAGGAGTAACAAATAAAACGGCATCCATTTCTTTCATCTTTTTACGGAAGGTAGCATATTCTGATGGAGCGTTGTTTTCATCGTCATAATCCTGATTATATAAAGCCAAGTTTCCTATTTCTACAATTTCCGGATTATATCCTTCGGGAAATAGAGGGGCAACATTTGCTGCAAGTTTTTTTGAAAAAGATTCTTTCCGAAGACTACCAATTAAAATAGCCACTTTTGTCATGTTAAATTTCCTCTCTGATTTTTTTAAATGGGACTTAATAACATAGATTACCTATTTATTATCTCTTGGAGTTTTGGGATTATTCTTTCAAAAAGATTGCTTTTGTCCCCTCAATGGCTACAAATATTTCTCCATGATCACGTAGGATTTACCCTGTTTTATAAAGCTGGAGTTTGTTTCTTTTAAGCCGAATTTTTTATAAAAATTGACTTTGTTTTGTCTGGCGTTACACCAGATTTTCTTCACATCATTGTTCTGTGCTTCCTTTATAACATAGTCCAACAAAGTGCTTCCGTAGCCCTTACCTTGTTCTTGTTCAAGAGTGGCAAATTTGCGGAACTGACATACTCCATTGTTGATAAAAAGGGAGATGACCGAAATCAAAATAGACCCTTTAAAAAGACCATAATGAATACCTAGATCATCATCATCTAATTTTATATAGTCAAAGGGCTTTTCCGGCCACATAACTTGATGCCTTAATTCCCAAACGTCTTCCTTATCTACTTTTCTAATTGTAATTTCCATAGTCCTCTCCTTTATTGCTTCACTATAAATATGATAGTAACCTTTTTTTAGGAAAATTAATCTTAAATAAGATTGAGTAATGCCTGTTGGGTAAATCTTTATAAATACAAATATTTATTTATATTTGGCCACTCGTCTGATGCTGACAGAACCATTGCTGTTTGCGGTTCCACGGGAAGAAAAAGACTGAATGTCGGAACAAATTCGCCGTATCGTTCGTTCTGCAGATGAAAATGACCAAGTCTCGGAGAGAACAGTTCCTTTGGCGGAGTTGTCCTGCTCACCGTTTATATTTATTAAAACAGGGATTCGGCTTTCGGCGGATTGTGTTAGATCTCTGTGCAGACAGCGGATTTCAGCCGGAAATTGATTTCGAAACTAGCAATATCGAGACAGCTCAATCTCTCGTCGCATCCGGATTGGGAGTGACAATTGTACCAAAGATGATTTTAATCCATAGTATATTCCGCTTCAATCACACCCGACTCGAACAGTGGTATTTGCTTATTTGAAAGAGCGTTACTTGAGTCTGGTGGCAAGGGCATTTATGGACGTTTATGAAATGGAGCGACAGGAAACTTCCAGATAATTTTCCGTATTCTCCATTGTTAACTAGGATTATTTGAAGATGTAAAACGTCAAAAAGAAGCTGGTTATACAACCAACTTCTTTTTGTTCTCTCTACCTTTAATAGAAAGATGATTGATAGAATTAGTTACTTTCCTAGCGGATTGTTAACGTACGATCGGTTTCACGTCCAAAGCCATCTACTTCTATACGGTCTTTGTAAACCTTTAAAATAGAATATGCATTTGTATCAGCCGTATCTACCATTCCCTTAAGGTTTAAATAGTGAATCCCATTTTTATAACCATAATTCCCTGCATGGTTATGTCCATTAATGTATGCAACCACATTGCCGGCTGCCTCGAGTTCTGCCATGACGGCATCGGAATTCCACACATTATGCTCATTGGCAGGGTAAACTGGCATATGGGAGAACACAACAACTTTTTCATGGGCTTGAGCCGCTTTTTTGAGCACATCGCGAAGCCATGTTAGCTGCTCTTCGCTGACTCCACCATTCCAGGTTTGGGCGTTGATTGCGTTCTTTTCCTTTAACGAATTATACATATCTTGGGCCTGTTGATATTTTTCAGATCCTGCAGGATTGGCGTAAAGGCTAAGGTCATTGGTGTCAAGCGCGATAAACCGCCAGTTCTTGTATTTGAAATCATAATATTGATTCGGCATTTCTAGTATATCAGTGACTTGGTCTGTATATACAGGAAAGTCATGGTTACCAAGCAGATGATATTTCGGACCCTCAATCGTATTGAAGTATGGAAGGATGGTTGAGAAGCTGGAAAGATTACGGTCGATTAAATCACCGGTTTGCATCGTAAAATCTACATCTTGCTCGTTAAATGTTTGTGAGGCCTCCATCAGCTTGTCAATAGAGTTGCGGTAAAAGCGGGTTCCGTTGTCGTTACAGTCACAGTACTGAATATCCGGAACAACCCCAATTGTAAACTTTGGCTTCTCTTCAGTTTTTGCGAACGCTGAGGAAACAGGGCTGACAGCGGTAAGGGAAATCCCAAGGGCAGCAGCGGCTGCCAAGCATTTTAGCTTCACACCTAGTTTCTGTTTTGTTTTTTGTCGATTTAACATAAAAAATCCCCTTTCCATTTCCAATGACAGGAAGAAGTTTGATTAGTTTTAATAATAGACTATTAAAATATCGAAAAGGGAATATTTACAATCTCTTTAAAGTATCTTTAATTGTTTAACACACTCTAGTAAATCTCTTTAAAAATAATAGTACTTTTTTATCTTTACTTTTGTAGTTGCTAGGTAAAATTACAGTATAGGCACGGGGAAGGTTCAAATTAGACCACAAGGACCTCCCCCACGGTCCGGTCACCTCGCGCACCGACGGTTTGCTTAATCACTTCCTGCCTAGGCTTACTCCCAATGCATAATCAGGAGAAAAAAGACACTTCCGGCTGGTCTGGGTCCACGATTTGAACGCAGAAATCCTCTGCCTTTTTCGGGGGGGCGATTAACCGGTATCGGTTTTGTCGAAGAAACATATATAAACTGGACATTGAGTGACAGGCACCTTCCAGAAAATCTCCAATTAACAGCTTGTTTCGTTAAAATTATGTTTTTCTATTGGAATCCGTGTAAAATGGTTTTAATAATTATCAACATGAGGTGGTTACTATGGCTTGGAAAGTTAAAAGTTCAACTAAGGATAAGGTAGACCGTTTTCAAATAACAATGGATCAGGTCGTTCTCCCAAATGGGGAGGAAAAGGCGTTTTCCTATATAGATTTTGCTAAAGGTGTGTGTATCCTCCCGATTACGGATAACAATGAAATCCTCTGTATAAAACTATATCGCCACGCCATGAAAAGCTGGCAATGGGAGCTGCCAGCGGGAATGATTGACGATCACGACCCTACTCCTCTGGAAACGGCAAAAAGGGAACTAGAAGAAGAAACAGGCAACAAAGCTGAGCATTGGCTGGATCTAGGAAGCTTCTACCCTTCTCCAGGCTCTACAAGCGAGGAGATTCATTTATTTGCAGCTGCAGGGTTAACAGCAACGAAGCAAAACCTAGATAACAGCGAACAAATTGAAGTACATAAAGTCTCGATGAAAGATTTAAATAACCTAGTTAAATCTGGTGAATTCAAGCACGGCGCAGGGCTGGCGGCTATTTTGCGATATAAATTAATTGTGGATTAAACAGGAACATTAATTTAGTGCTATGACTCAAAAGATCCAAATTTCATCTATTTCTATAAAAAGTAGTAGAGTAAGAAACTGATTTCAGAGGGATAGCCTTTCGGCTATCTCTTTTACTTTCAGTTCCTCCTCATCAAACCGTACGTGAAGTTTTCCCTCATACGGCTTTCCGACGTTCTTCTTTCTTTGGCTTTACGGAGACTAACTAGCCAATTTCACTAATAAATGACCAATTTCTTTTCGTACGTCTATTAAATTCCCATGTTTCATACGACTATTTCTTTTCTTGTTATAGAATAATGTTAGGCGTTCTAACACATACCAATCAATCCGATTAAGCCATTTCTTTGCATTAAGTGATATGAGATAGTAATTTTTGAAACCTTGTAGTTTCTTGTTTAATCCGATCACCAAGTCATGAATATCCATGTACAATTTTGCCCTTGGCTCAGTGTATGCCTTAATTTTTGCACGCATTTTCTTCATTGCGTTCTTTTTCGGGATGTGTGACATCACAAATAATGTGTAACCGCCTTTCCGACGGATTGGAAACTTCCTATTATGAAATCCTAAGAAGTCAAAACCCTCTATATCATCCCAAAGATGAACCAATCTTGATTTATCTCGATTAATTGAAAGGTCCAGTTTTCCCATTATTGCTTGAATAACTTTAATGCTTTTAAGTGCATGTTGTTTAGTGTTGCACATGATGACGAAGTCATCCGCATACCTGACCAGTTCACCTAAATGATTAAATCGCTTCTCCCAAATTTTATCCATTGTGTTTAAATAGATATTCGCTAACAGCGGGGAGATAACACCACCTTGCGGTGTTCCAGAAATCGGATTTCTAATCTTACCTTCTTCCATGATGCCCGCCTTCAGCCACTTACGAATTAGCTTTAGAACTCTGCGGTCACTGATACGTTGTTCGACCAATTTCATCAATTTATCTTGGTTGATGTTATCAAAATATCCTTGGATATCGACGTCTACTACCCAAAAACATTTCTTACTCGCTTTTCGTATCTTTGCCATGGCTTGATGAGCATTACGTTTAGGACGAAAACCAAATGAGCAATCATGAAAGTCAGCCTCAAAAATAGGTTCAATAACCATCTTAGTAGCCATTTGTGCAACTCTATCTTTAATGGTTGGGATTCCTAATGGACGTTTCTTCCCGTCATCCTTTGGTATGTAGGTTCTTAGGACTGGATTGGGATGATATCTGTTCTCTTTCAACTCTAGGTAGAGTTCGTTCAAGAACTTCTTCTCTCCGTATTCCTCGACGATATTTACAATCGATTGTCCATCTACGCCCCCACTGCCTTTCTTTCGTTTCACACGTTGCCAGGCTTCCCATAGGATATCAGGACGATAAATTTTGTCATATAAAGCATGAAATCTACGGCTAGTGTTTTCCTTGGCACAAAGATATAACGTCTTCCAGAGTTCTTGAGCTTTTACTTTATTGGTGTAGTTAGCCATTTTCTTGGCATTCACTGACTCTTACCTCCTTCCAACATATGAACGAAGTAGGGTATTGGCTTTTGCCGTCCTTCCCTAGACAATGTTATGTTGTCATTGTCATCATTGGTACTATGACCCCCTCCGACTCCCTCTCATCCATTCACCACTTCGTTTACACTTATAGGTTTCTGCTTTACTTTCGTATGAAAGTGACGAGGAGGGTATCCCCAGTTCCGTTAATTACTTTCCTAACATGTCGCTCCCCTTACCCCGAGAGATTCCTTGGTGCTGCTTTCCCAAGTTCTTCACACCTTCCATGGTCTTCGCCCATATACTCAAGGCTCGACTTCTCTTTAGCCACCGACGGTGGGTTCCTTTGACGAGACGGCAGGAATCACTTAATGTTACAACCTGTTAGTTTGCTCGCACTCTGCTAGAGAGTTACTTTGTCACAGGGCTTCAACCTTAGAGTTTCTTCACCAGTTGCCTGTCAGCTACTGAGCGTCTTGGTACTTACTCAGATTGGACTTTCACCAATTAGCAATTAACGGCTTGCTGGGCACGCAATAAAAAAAAGAGATTGATTAACTACAATATGTAGTTAACCAATCTCTAATCAATACACTCTCTCTTTCAGCACCTCGAACCATCCCCATGGTTAGTGCATGGCTACACCGGTGCACTTATATTCGTCTTGGTACCAGATTCATAGCCTAATTCATTTACCATTTCAGTGAGATGGAGAAACTGTGAGGCTGTTTTCATTTCATATGTTTCAAGGGCATCCTCCAACACGGTTTCATAGATTTCCTCTATTTCTTCATCCAATGTTCTCTCATAATTAACTACTTGTTCAAGTGAAAAATAACCGCGCTTCCACCCATTAACAAATGCCATGAAGAAATGTTGTTCGTATATTCTGTCGGCAAACATCGATGTTGAAAATTTCCTATACTCTTCGCGAGAGGTCCACTGAACCCTATCAAGCATTTCTTTTAATATAGGGCGACATTGTTTATATAAATCTGGAAGAAATGGAGTTACTAATGAATCTACATAATATCTTTGTTTTGCATAATCGTACCTTGTTTTAGAATTACCTTTTATTTGACTCGTACTATTAGTGTAAGACGTATCTTTTATGGCTGATTCATCATCTTTTTTCAAATTATTATTTACTTTATTTTCATGAATGTATATACCATTCTGCAGAAAGTAGTTATCTGTAGACTCAACAACAACTCTTCTTGTACCAAAGAATAGTATGAGTCTGCCAGGTGTACTGCTCTTTTTAATATCTGTAATTTTTTGTTCTTCTCCAGAACTAAGTTTGATCTTGTCATTAACTCTCAGTGAGGCTGCTGAAATTTTTTTGCGATTTAACGCTTGATTACTAGATGGTTCAGAACTCAAGTTGCTACGGCTTCTTTCTTTATTTCCTGTTACTTCGTTATTTCCGTAATTTCGCCAATAAAAACTACCATCTGCTTCTCTTAATATATTACCGGATTGCAAATAACTATTTAACATGTTTACTTCCAACAGTATTTCTTCAACCTCAGAAATAAGAGATTGTGAGATCTGACCTTTTTTCTCCCATTGCTTTAATAAATGAATGGCATATTTAGTTTTTTCTTCAATACTAGAGCCTATTTGAGCGTCCGGGTAAAGCAACTGGCCTTTATATGCAATATCCTGTACTATTATTTCTTCATGTCCGTCAAAGAAAAAAATATCAATTTGGTTTCCTAATGTTAGGATGCCATTTGTATATGTTTTAATTTCTTTTCCGCCCACCTTAAGTAAACCTTCAACAGCATTGATTTGTTTAAACTCTGAAGAAGGATCTCTAGGCATTAAAACAGATGACTGATCTCCATAACTCAACCATGAAAAACCTTCTTCATCGGAATGTACTATATTTCCATTGCGAATATATTTATTTAGAATATCAACCTCTAAAACAATACTTTCCGCTTCTAAAACTAACGATTGGTCGATTTGGCCAAAATTAGACTTCTTCTTTAATGATTGAATAGCATAATCTGCTTTACCTATATAATTTAAACCTTGTGGTGCTTTTGAATAGAGCGATTCCTCATACAATTCAATATCCGTAATGGTAACTTCCCTGCTACTTTCAAAAAAAGTAAAACCTATTTTTTCAGCTAATAAAAGAGATCCAATGTTATAAGTTTTTATCTTTTTATTATCTACTGTAAGAATACCTTCAACGTCATTTATACGCTTATAGTTTCCAACTCGTTTTCCCTTTTCCACTTTTGAATCTTGACCTAACTTTGGTAGAATGACGAATGCAAAATATAATATACCAGCCATAACAATGAAAAACAGCACTAGATAAGCCTCCTAATTAAACCTTTATTCCAATTTCCTACTAACAAAAAAGTCTCCCGACTGAAAAATAACCTAATTTTTAATTACGAGCCTCTAGGGCTATTCCTTTTTACCTATTTCATATTATAGCAGGAAACTAACCTTGTTTTAATCACTGGGTATAATTGGAGTTTAGGAGCAGAAAAAGAGTGGATGTAGAACAGTCTTTAGCGATTCCTATAAATGAACCAGCATAAAGAAACTATTAATCTTTTAAAAACCAATATTCAAAAGATTAATAAACGTAAAGGCTTGTCTGAGTAACAGCCCAAAAATGAAGCAAGAGAACCGTCCCCATGCATCATTTATTTGCAGCTGCAGGGTTAACAGCAACGAAGCAAAACATAGATAACAGCGAACAAATTGAAGTACATAAAGTCTCGATGAAAGATTTAAATAACCTAGTTAAATCTGGTGAATTCAAGCACGGCGCAGGGCTGGCGGCTATATTGCGATATAAATTAATTGTGGATTAAACAGGAACATTAATTTAGTGCTATGACTCAAAAGATCCAAATTTCATCTATATCTATAAAAAGTAAATAAAAAAAGAGATTGATTAACTACAAAATGTAGTTAGCAATCTCTAATCTTATCATGAAGATAATATTGTATAAATAGATCTTGGGCGCCCCTTCGTTAAGGGGGTCTCTTGACCTATAATTTTGGCAAGGCCATGTTTTTCTAAACCTAGCAAAATTCTTCGTGCATTGCGAGATGTCATCTCCAATTGCTCTGCAACTGAAGATGCAGTAAGACTAACATTGGATTGGCTTTGGATATATAAAAGTTTATTGAATGTCGATATATTCACTCCTGCCTTCTCCAACCTATTGCTTAAATCTTCATTTTCCGTACGATATCCATAAACAAATGAAGTATCTTGATTTGTCAACTCGTGAATTTTACCTTGCTCATCAACCGTTACAATGATATGACCATTCTTTTGTTGAGCGTGATATTGTGCCAAGCTGGCATGTTTCTCTGCAGAAAAGGATGTAGTCCCATAGCCAATCCCTATAGATACGGTCAAATCGGACAAAATTCTTAACTTTTCTAACAGATTCAACCCACTCAATTCATTTGCTTCAATTTCTCCCCGAGTAGAGAAAATGGTAAACGTCCCTACGCCCTTTTGAGAAAAGGAACCAAAGATCTTTCTGGTATAGTCTAAAATAATTTCTTGGCATTTTAAATTCAACTGGTGCACATCATAGGCCATTAGCCCTTCCCCTTTTAGATGAAATAGTTCATCCACTTGAATCATGACCACGGCAATTTGAGACTTTTTAAAGTGGGATAATTGGCCATTCTTAGTAATACGGTCAAATGCCCTCAAAATTGATGTTCTAGTCGGAGCTAAACGAAAAGATGGCACCTGCTTATTTTGAAGCTCCTGGTATACAGAATGAAGTGCTGTAACACAAACATCTACCTTTTTTTGTTCATATAAGGATGTATGAAAGGAAACAATTTCTTGGTGAGTTAGACTAGAAACAAATGGCAACAACTGAGTTTGGCTGCTTTCAATGGATAGATCTTGGTACGTTTCCAACAACTCATTTTCTGAAATAGTGTCGAAACTGACTCGTTCCAATTTATAGCCAAAATTATAGGCTATATCAAGCAGAACCGTAGAAAGACTCATCCCGCTTAATTCCAAAAAGTACCCATTTTCAATGAGGCCTTTTTCTTTTACCATATTATAGGTCATTTCCCCTGTAAAAAGCCAAATGTCCACCATTGCTGAATTCTTTTTTACAATTTCAATGGTTTCTTCAAAACTAGAATATTGTAGGGGAATCACTTCTAGGTTGTACTTAGTATCTTCCAAGACTTGTGAGACCAATTTTTGAGTATCTTCTGGCCCAACAACCCCGATTCTTTTCTTTTTCATATAACCATCCTCTTTACAGACCCATTGCTGGCAGTTATTTATTCTGTCTCGTTCCCTTATGTTTTAATATATGCCCCATAAAGTTTAACATAGTCATAGCTGCTACACGAGGCGTCCCTCCGGTCGGATCGTATTGCGGAGCCACTTCAACTAAATCAAAGCATACAATTTCTCCCTTTTTCGCCAATCCTTTTAAAATATCATTTAGAAAATCAAAGGAGAAGCCTCCTGGTGATGGTGATCCTGTTCCCGTGGCAAGAGAGATATCAAAGCAATCAATATCAATGGTTACATAATATTTATCGCCTTCTGGAATTTTAGCTATTATTCCTTCTACCCCCATTTCCATGGATTCTTTAGCTGATATTAATACACTATTGAATTCCTTAGCAGCATCAAAGTCTTCCTTCCGGCTGCTGCCTAATCCTCGCAAACCGATTTGAGCCATCCCCTTGATATGCTCCATTTCAGACATGCGTCGCATAGGACTTCCATTTCCCCATCTTTGTCCTCCGGGAGCATCCGACCAATCAAGGTGCGCATCGAGCTGAACCACGGTTACCGATCCCTCTGGTTCAAGTGCGCGGGCAATCGGGATTGAAATGGAATGATCGCCGCCCATAATGGCTGGTATGGCACCCTTTTCCCGAATCTTGCGGACAGCCCATTCGATACGGTTGAATGATTCTTGAATGTCACCATGAATGACATCCGCATCACCGCAATCTACAATTTTAAGTGGAGCTGCAAGAAATACTTCATCAAGCTCCGGATCATAGAATCCTGCATCTCCACGACTATAATGAGTGGAGACCTCCCTTATGCGGCGCGGGCCAAAACGGCATCCTGTTAAAAATCCTACCCCTAAATCATAAGGTACACCAAGGACCGCCATGTCTGCATCTAGTTTTTCTAAATCATCACAAATAGGGTATTTTGCAAATGAGCATATTCCTGTTATAGGCATGTTTATCTTATCCATTATTAATTCCTCCTGTTAATTGGTTAGCTGTTTGAATACTCCCCATGTAGGGCATATGGTTAATTTGTTTGGTATGTTCAAATCACTTCTTACCTTGATAGTTAAATATTAAACTTTTAATCTATTTTCCAAATTTCTTGACCATAGAGAAAGGGGATAACAAATGATGAAATACCCCGCTAAAACTAGTGTATATAGCATAAAAACGGCTGTATTATTGCTGCCCATCATCGTAATCCGCTCAATCGTAATTTGAGCCGACTTTAAAAACTCCACATTCCCGATTAGCACAGTCAAAGAAGTGGATTGGACCAAGTTGGTCAAAACTCCAATAATAGAAGGTAGCACACGCTTGGTCGCCTGGGGGATAATGACATACATCATCGTATCAACATAATTTAAACCAAGAGCATAGCTTACTTCTGTTTGTGTCTTTGGAATCGATTGGATGGATCCACGGACTGCTTCTGCAACATTGGCAATCGCCCAAAGGCTTAATCCAATAAGAGCAGACAAAAAGTTAGGAAGTTGAAAACCTATGGTCGGCAACAGGAAAAAGACTAAAAATAAAACAACTAAAGTCGGGATACCTCTAAATACGTCAATGAATATTTTACTGGCTAAGCGAATAACTGTATTTTCAAGTGTCCGTAACACTCCGACGATCACCCCAACGAGAACAGACACTACAACACAGCAAATACTCAGCCAAACAGTATAGCCAAATCCCTTTAACAGAAACGGCAAGCTTTCTATTATGGCATTCATAGTCATCCTGCCTTTCCATAAGTTTTATTTGCCATTTCTTTAAAACTAGATAATGCCTTTTTGGCAGATCGGCGTTTAAAATCTAATTTGCGTTCAATTAACGCAAACAGAAAGGATAGAACCCAGACGATTAGGAGGTAGATGATCCCTAATGACAAAAACATTTCGATATATTTGAAACTAACCGCAACCGAATTGAGTGCAGTAAAGGTCAATTCCAAAACGCCAATACCAGCCAAAAGGCTTGAGTTTTTAACGACAGACATGGCCGTATTACTAAAAGACGGGAAACTTACTCGAAATCCAATTGGAATGATAATGTGGCGATACACGTGGTACGTGTTCAAACCAAGAGAATATCCCGCCTCATTCAAACTCTTTGAAACAGATTTAAATCCCCCCCGGAAATTCTCGATGGCATACGCTCCTCCCCATAAACTAAGAGCAACAATTCCCGTTACGGTTCCTGACAATTTCAATCCGATAAATGGAAGGCCAAAATATAAAAAGAAAATTTGAACAAGCAATGGCGTATTTCGAATGAGCTCCACATAGCCGATGATAATGGGGCTAAGAATCGGCACCTTCAAAATGCGAATAACAGCACCCGCTATGCCAATCAAAAGTGAAAGAACCAAGCTGGCAAAACTTAATAATAAGGTCATTTTCAGCCCTGTCATTAAATACGGCAGCTGGTCTATGATAAAGGCAATATCAAATTTCAACGGTCTATCACCTTCCTTTCATTTATTTCAATACGTTTCTTAGGAATGCTTTGGTCCTATCTTCTTTAGAATTTCCAAACACTTCCTCTGGTGTCCCCTCTTCGACAATGACACCCTGGTCCATAAAGATGATTTTATCGCCCACTTCTCTTGCAAAGCCCATTTCATGGGTGACGATTACCATTGTCATACCGCTTTTAGCCAGATCCTTCATGGTTTCAAGAACATCGTTAACACGTTCTGGGTCAAGGGCTGACGTTACTTCATCAAACAACATTACTTCGGGCTCCATCATGAGTGCTCTTGCGATCGCGACCCGTTGCTGCTGGCCGCCAGAAAGTTCCTCCGGATAAGATTCCGCTTTTTCCTTCATGCCTACCTTGTCAAGGAGGGAATATCCTAGCTCCATTAATTCATCTTTTGACTTGCTTGTTTGAAGCTTCGTGGGAGCAAGTAATAAGTTCTTCATTACACTGAGATGAGGAAAAAGATTGAAACTCTGAAAGACCATGCCTACTCTTGTTCTTAGTTTTTGAATGGGAATATCCATAAAGGATTGATCATCCAAATAGATCGTTCCCTCATTAATGGACTCCAAACGATTAAGGCAGCGTAACAAAGTGCTTTTTCCTGACCCACTTGGACCAATAATAACCGTAGCCTCTTTTTCTGAGATTGAGGTCGTGATTCCACGTAAAACGGAGGAGTGGTCAAAGCTCTTGTGTACATTTTCTATTTTCATTTTTGTTTTCGTCATCAGACCCTTCCTTTCTATTAAACTATTACCCGAAAAGAGGACTCATATAAGCAGGGCTCCCCTTTTCGGGCCCATCTTGATACAATAATTCACTTAAGGTCTAGGTAATAATTGAGGAGTGTTTTTGAATTCTGGGAACCAGTTTTTGAACCATTTGTAGAAGAGGTCTTGTGATGAAACTTCCTTGATGGCAGCATTTAGCCAATTTAAATATTCTGTATCCCCTTTGCGAACGGCAGCAGCAATAGCCATTGGTTCGAATGGTTCTCCCACTATTTTATAGGAGGAATCCTGATCAACAATTTTGTAAAGCACAGATTCATCTTTAACCATCGCCACGCCACGATCATCTTTAAGCGCTTGCAATTGCTCAGCAAGTGTTGTTAATTGCAGCTGTTGGGCAGAAGGCACGGCTTTTTGAAGAGCTAAAGCCTCTGTAGAACCTTTTAATGTAATGACTGTTTTACCTTCTAAATCCTTTAATTCCTTAATGTTACTATCCTTCTTCACCAGCGTTAAGTTGGATGTACCAAAATATGGATCTGTGAAATCAACTACCTTTTTCCTTTCGTCTGTCGCAGCTAGGGATGCAATCAATAAATCAACTTTTTTTGAATTTAGGAACGGTATACGATTATCACTTGTAACCGGGACAAACTCAACAGCATTAGCATCTCCAAATGCAAATTCAGCTAATTTCTTGGCAAAATCAATATCATATCCAACATTTTTCCCGCTTGCATCCATAGAACCGAAAGGCGGAAAATCTACCTTTACCCCAATAACCAATTTTCCCTTTTTCTTAATGTCATCTGGCAAGTCAGGGAGATTGCTGGCTTTACGATCAGCAGAAGAACTCTTATCTGAAGGACTGCTGCTAGTAGATTCTGAATTGGAACCACAAGCAGTAAGAATCAAAAAGGCAAAAATAACGATAAGATTTAAAACGAAAAACGGTTTTCTCATGTCTTACCCCCTCATTTTATTTCCTATTTAAGGAATATTTCCGTAAATATACCGTAAATAAAATAAAAAAAATCACAATTCCTTCTCACTATTCACTTCATACAATTGCAACATCAATTTCTACCAACCGTTTCGGCAATGTCAGCCTGTATACTACAATTCGGCCTCAAGATGATGACTTTCCTCTCCCAAATGTTTCGGGAAAAAATCTTTAGTTTTATACGTTCGAAAGCTCTGGTACTTTATACTTTTTGCCCCCCTTTTCAATATGATTTAAAACATAATTAGATATTATGTTATAGACAAAATATTGTCAATATTATGATAAAATAGTAATTTTATAATTTTCCGAAATAGTTTAATGGAATTATCTAAACACTTTTTAGAATATGCAAAAGAAAAATGACTAATGGTGCACTCGAAAATTAGCGCCTGATGTGATATGTGCAAGCCCCATCGCCTTAAAGTCATCGCTTCCCAGATAGCTGAATCACTAATAACCTCTTCCCCTTTAAGGTCTGATATCGTACGGGTCAAAGAGATAATTTTGATTTGGACGCGGTTGCTCCAGTTTGCTTTACGGCAACGTTCAAATTAAGTCTTTTTACTTTTTCCACGGCCTATATTGACTGACATCCAAGAACTTTCGATGGATTTCAACAAATTGTTGAACCCGTGCAACCTAATCAAACGTTTATGTAATCCGATTGAAATTTTTTTCGCTGGCAGATTTTTCCCTACGCTAATACGGAAATGCTTGTCGGTCAGACAAACGTTTGAGTAAAGTGAGCCACAACCTTGTTACGTCAATGTTTCTGCTGCCTTTTCCAAAAAAATATTGATGAATGTTGCAAGATTATGGCGGTTCACTTCTGGCCCATGGTTCATAACCTCAGGAAATCACTAATTTTCACCAAAGTCTAACACTGCTTTTCCCATTTAAACGTTTGGTTAAAAGCTAAAAAACTATCGATATTATAACCTTTTACTCTCAATTCCGGTAAAAAATTTGGCATTTAACCAAACGATTGTTTAGGAACTGTGTGAATTTTCCCCTTAACTGGATTTATATTGATTTTGGCAGCAGAAGAGTGTCGAAGTCTTGTAAAAAGACTTAAGATGTAACCCGACTCCCACACCTCAGTCCAAATCAACTGTCATATCATACATACATTTTAATTTTTATCTGAAAGCCTACATATGACATAAGCATTCTGCCGACTTCTTCCCATGAAAGTGGCTACCCATCGATAATCAATAGGAATTTAAACCAAGCTATTGCAATACTTCTCCCTCCCTTGCTCCTCTGTTCCGTCGTAATAGTTTAATAAAATGATCCATATTCATATAACCTGGCGTTTGGTAGTTTCGGTATTCGGGTGGTGACAGGCACCATACCTGATTAGTAAAATAGAAGTGTACCTTGTTTGTGAGGGGGAAGCAAATGAATCCAGTCCGAATGATACAATCCTTTTTTAATACCGAAAGTCTCCAAAAAGCTTCGATCGCTACTATTAAACCGGGACAGCTGATTTATGGAAGAGTGGAGAAACTTTTACCTAATAATACAGCCGTGGTCCAGATTGGCAATTTAAAATTATATGCCCACTTAAAAACAGCATTATCTGATATGAATGGACATTGGTTTGAAGTCCAAGCTAACGAAAGAGATGAAATTCATTTAAAAGTTGTAGAGGGGGATGGGCAACAGCTCAGCCAGCCGTCCATCCAATCATTATTAAAGCAATTGAAGCTCCCAGAAACGGCTATTAATGTAAACCTATTACAATTTTTTTCATCAAAAAATTTGGCATTTACAAAAGAACATCTCATTAAAGCTGAAAGCTGGATTAATAAAAATACAGATTTCCCCAAAGCGGCCAAGGCGATTGAATTTATGATAAAAAGCGGCTTACCGTTTACAAAACAAATCTTTCAATCGTTAGTTGCTGTTCAAAATTCAGAATCCTTCTATAGTCAATTAGAACAAGCAGGAGTCTATTTAGACGATCCGAAATTTGCATCATTTAACTCTATACAACAATTAAAACAGAGGATTTCTACTATTTTAAGGAATCATCCAATTGATGCTCAGAATCTCCAAGATTTATCGAAGAACATTCAGTTAGACTCTGGGTTAGAAGTAAAACGAATGCTCAAATACTTGATCCAATCATTGGGGCTTGAATATGAGAAAGATATGAAATCATGGTTGAAGGACCATCACCCGTCATCAGAATCGCTTAATTCCTTAAAACCACTATTAATGAAAGCTATGACTGAGCTTGGGAAGAATGGAAAGGAACTGGAACCGATTTTAAATAGATTAACCGGAATGCAATTAATCTCTCACGAATTTAATGAACATGTGCTGCAAATGATAATGCAGCTGCCTATATCATTTGGAGAAAAGAAATCGGATTTAACCCTTCAATGGACCGGACGTAAAACCAGCAAAGGGCAAATTGATCCCCATCATTGCCGAATCTTATTCTTTTTAGATTTACAGAATATCCATCTTACTGTGATTGATATGCAGATTCAAAATAAGGTTGTTCATGTGAACATCATAAATGATAAAAAAGAAATGGCCTCAGTCGTTACGAATTTTAAACAAATCTTAAAAGAAAACCTAGAAAAGATTGGTTATCAGCTTTCCTTCATAAAAGTTATTCCATCTTTTGAAAAAACTAAGATAGACTCCCTTCAGATGGAGCCTATCAATTCCGTTATCGAGTTGTACAATGGAGTGGATATAAAAATATGAGTGAACAAGAAAAATTCAAGCCATTACAGGCTGTCGCGCTTTCCTATCATGCAAGCAATCAGCATGCCCCAAAGGTTGTCGCCAAAGGCAAAGGGAATGTGGCCAAAAAGATTATCGAAACAGCAAAAGAACATAAAGTGCCAATTCAAGAGGATTCTACATTGGTCGAGTTATTAAGTCAGCTGGAGATAAATGAGACAATTCCAGAAGAACTGTATCAAGCAGTAGCAGAGGTTTTTGCCTTTATTTACTTAGTTGATCGGCAATTTTAAAGCAGGATACGGCTATTATCATTTTTGCGAAAAGCTAAACCCTTTTATACAAGTATTACAATCCGAGAGATGGTGCTCATCCAAACCTGCTAATTACTTTCCATCTTTTTATAATTGCAAGGCGGCAGCAAAAAAGATGCTACTGCCCAACCTCTCGACTAGTAAGGGAATGTGGGCGGCGCTAGGAACAAAAAAAGCAGAGAGTTCCTGTTCTCTCTGCAATAGTTTACACCCTCTAAATTTGACCGTTCTTTAGCGCTGGCACATAAGTGTTTTAAGGCAATACCATCCTGGTACTGACATTGCTTAGATAAGTGCTCGGAATATCTGATTTAGTACACCTTATAAAGGTGAATGACTTTACGTTGGGATCCCCATGAAATCCATTTTTAAACTCTATCACGATCTGATTCGCACTTTGAATAATGATGGCGTCCCCTTCAGTATCATATAGTTTATTACCCTCTAGTTTGATGGAATTCCGCCGGAGACCGTCTTCCCAGAAGGAGGAAAACATGGTATAGTAATAACTTTTCGCAAGGTAATATACTAAAAATGAATTTTTACGACTGTCGGAAGAGTTTTCGTTAATAACAGCATAATTCAGATACCTAGAATCAGCATCATTCAGACTGACATTTTTCCAATAACCTTTCACACTGGACATTAACGTGATCATCTGCTCGACATCACGATCTTTTTGGGCTTGATCTGCCGAACTGTCAACGGCTTCATTATTAGCTTGATTGGCAGAATTAGAAGATCTGGTTCCAGTAGTATTGTCCGACTTACTAGGTTGTTGGAAGCCTCTTGGTACCACTATGGAATCATACGCCGCTTCACTGCTGTACTCTCCTGATACCGCAAAGACAGCAAACCAGTATTCAGCTCCTGTGGAGGTAATGGGAATAACGATGGATGTCTCTTTAATAGTAGATACCTCTTCGTAATTTCCAGTATTTTTTTGCATCATCACCTTAAACTGAGTATCCATACCTGGAGTAGACGGGTAGCTCCAACTTAAATGGATTGTTCCGGAATTTTCATCAATCTCAGCATTTACTTCGCTTGGTCGTTCGAGTACCAGCTTTGTTACAACCGAAATCTTGACCTTCTTTTCTGCACCCTTAAACGAACTTATGCTAATTTCAACTTCCCCGGGTTTAACACCCTTAACCTCTCCCTGATCTGTCACAGTGGCAACTGAGCTGTCGGAGGAGCGATAGCTCAACGGATAATACTCTCCATCTTCAGGAGTTGTTTTTACAACGGGTTGCAATGTTAATTTCTTACCAACTTGGACCTTTACATCTTCAGGAAGGTTAAACGTAATATCCTCCACTTTTGCATACGAATAAATGCTTACACTGGATTCTTTGGTTCCAGCCATCACGGTAATCTCTACTTCACCAACACCAAGTGCTTTAATATTTCCATTGTCATCTACTGAAATGATATCAGGTTGATTGGATTGGTATGTAACCTTTGGCGATTTTGCTTGATCATAATTCATTTTTAAATTGACACTAATATTCGACGTATCACCTACAACCAGCTTAGTGTCGGATGCACCGATTGTAAGATCTGAAATTTCCGGGTTTACCACTTTAAAGGGAGCGGATGCAAGAACCTTTCCCCCTTCTACCAATTGGACTGATGTAGAGCCCAATCGCAATCGCAATCCCTTGATTTTGCCTTCGCTAGTCACTTTAGCTATTTTTGGGTTATCAATTTTGTACTTTATATCTGGTTTCTTTGCATACAAAGGGAATAGGCGGTAATGATGGCTAACCTTCATGGTTTCACCAATAAAAAGGATGTCATCCGTTTCTATTGTTTCTCCATACACAATCGGTTTTACCATTCCGGTGGCAAACGTGACAAATTGGCCGATGAAAAATATCACCACCACCGATACTGCTGTAATCAACACCATTTTCAATCTTTTTAAGGAACGAACCCGTTCCTGATTCACTGGAGCAAAAAATTCTGGATTAATGGCCGCGGCCCTATTAAAATATCGATTTGCCTTCGTAAACCGCTTTTCATGATCATAGATTAATCCTTTTGTGTACAATGCTTTTGCATCTTGAGGCTCCTTCTCAAGTATTGAATCTAAGACCAGCATGCATTCTTCATATTTGTTCAACTTGTACAATACATCAACCTTTAATTGCAGGAGCTCCAGATGAAAAGGATAGGATGCCAGTCCCTTCTCAATCCAGTTCTCGGCATCAGAAAAACGGTTCAGATTCATGTGAACATCAACGATTTCAGTAAAAACAGCAAGTATAGCATTTCGGTAACTTGCTGCTTTCGTATAATGGGAAATGGCACTTGAGAACTGACCCTGCGCTTTATAAATCCGTGCGTTCAGGAGACATAAATTGGAATCCTCACCATACTTATCTTTCATGAGCGCAGTTAATCCAAAGGCATCAGCGTATTGTCGGTTTCGCAAAAAGTCCTCTGCCATACGTTTAAAATCTTTTTTCGATGCTTTTCCTGACTGATATACCTTCAACAAGATGGAAGGAATCCCATTCTGTGTGAGAATGTTTGAAGAATCAGAGATCTGAAACCGAAGGAACTTATCCAATCGTTAAGGAAAAGATGATTGAAACCTTCGGTGAACAAAATATTCAGATTAAACTTAAAACCTTTAATAACGCGTCAACCCAATTTATTAGCAACAATATAATAAGTGAGCTTTCTAAAGAAGATGCTGATTTAATCATTTTAGAGCCATTTATTTTACTTTAATAACGGGAAAGTAAGTATGGAAAAAACCTTAAAAGATGCACAAAAGATTATTGATGAGATAATAAAAAGAAGCCTGAAACTGGTTTTATTCTTCAACCATCCTATCCGCTTTATAAAGCAAAAATATACCCTTTACAGGTTGAAGGACTTAAAAGTTATGCAGAGGTAAAGAAGATTACCTATCTTGATCATTGGTCAGCATGGCCGGATGCAAACACAGAAGACTTTAAAGACTATCTAAAGCCCGACCAAAGTGCACCTAGTGAAAAAGGAAATCAAGTGTGGAGTGATTATTTAATAAAGTTCTTGATTAGTCAGTAGGTTTAGATTCTCTAAGTATAAGCGGGCGAATGTTCGCTTATATTTTTTTGCAAAAAATGATGTTTTCCGTAAAACAACAACAAAAAAACTGCTGGATTCTATTCCAGCAGTTTATCTATTAATATGGAGACATCAAATGTTTAAGGTCCGCTTTTAATTCCTCGATTAATTGAGCAAGGGATATTTCATTTTCTCGCATGGCCCTGTCGTATGTTTTTTTGACAATCTCTGAAAAGTCAGCCTTCATGCTGATGTTTTCTACATTCTTCTCCACTCCGACCTGTCCCTCCATCATCTCATTGTTTTTCATAATAATAGAAAAGTAGCGGAATGTAAATAGATTTCCAGTTGATTTTTGTAGCAAATTTGTGAATATTGTAGAATTTTCTGCAGTAGGTGCTCTTTTTTGTTAATTTCTCACAAATTTTTTGACTTTCGAACAAAAAATTAGCAATCTATGGTAAAATACATAGAAAAATAGAATAAAAGAGGTGACTGCTACGTGAGTAAAACCGTCGTTCGGGCTCTGTCGACAACCGCCCTTCTCTCCATCGCCTATGCGGGTGCGGCCCATGCGGATACATATAAGGTTCAAAAAGGCGACACCTTATCGAAAATCGCCAATACATATAAAACGACTATAAATGATATTAAGTCGTTAAACGGGTTAAGTTCTGATCTCATTTATGCTGGACAAACATTGCAGATTCCGGGTCCTGGGGCTAGTGCAGCTCCTGCTCCTGCACCTTCTCCATCTGTGCAGCCAGCGGCTACTGCTACTTATACAGTTGTGAAGGGTGACGCCCTAATTAAGATTGCCAACCGCTTCAGCGTGACGGTCGGCGAGCTTCAACAGTGGAACAGCCTTAGCGGCACGTTGATTTTTCCGGGACAGGTTTTGAAGGTATCAAATCCCAATGCTGGGGGTGCTCCGGCTCCTCCGCCTGTGGTGGTTGTACCGCCGCCGGCTCCTTCGACTCCGGCTCCGGCCCCTAGTGCGGCTGCGACGCAGGATTATACGATTGCCCCAGGCGACAGCCTGAGCAAAATTGCGCTAAAATTCGGGACTACCGTGTCGCAATTGAAGTCTTTGAACGGGTTAAGTTCTGATATGATTTATGCCGGACAAACACTGAAGGTCCCTGGGCAGAGTGATGCGGCACAGCCATCAGCTCCAGCCGTTCCCGCTGCACCAGCGCCGGTGACCCCGCCTCCAGCGGCATCGGACGTTTCCGATTATGTGATCAAAAGCGGTGATACACTTGGTGCCATAGCTGTTAAATTTAACATCACTGTTCAGGATCTGAAAGCGCTGAACAATTTAACTTATGATATGATTTATGCCGGCCAGACGCTAAAGGTGCCAGGCCAGACTTCGGTACCGGCGCCAGCTGGTGATTTGGGCACGCAGATGATTTCCGTGGGTAAAAGCTTAATGGGCATCCCGTATGCCTGGGGCGGCAGCACGCCGTCCGGCTTCGACTGCAGCGGCTTCATTTATTACGTGGCCAACCAAGCCGGCTACAAAATCGGCCGCACTTCCGCTGCCGGCTACTATGACCGCTCGTATTATGTCGACCAGCCTAAGGTTGGCGATCTGGTCTTTTTCCAAAACACCTATAAACAAGGTATCTCCCACATCGGGATTTACCTGGGCAACGACCAGTTCATTCACGCTAACGACGGCACCGGCGTGACGATTTCCAATTTAAAAAGCACGTATTATGCATCGCACTTTGCTGCGTTTAAGCGGCTCTATTAAACTAGTTTGCAAGCCAGCCCTGTTAGTTATGGGGCTGGTTTTTTTGTTTGGAAGTAAGTTGGGGTTTTTGGAAAGTAAACTATTGAATTTGGAAAGTATTTTGTTGGAGTGGGTAGTAAATTGTCTATTTTGGAAAGTATTTTTATAAAGAGGGAAAGTATATCCAAAAATAGGTAATTCCGAGAAGTCTCCCCCACTAACTTTAAACGATTTGGAACCATATTCTACACGCTCCTCCTATTTAATTACCATTGGGATTTACTCGTCACTTTATCGGGTTTATTCGTCTATTTTGCAGATTTACTCGCCAGATTTTGTTTTTTACTCGCCTAATTTCAGGATTTACTCGCTAAAATTTGCATTTTACTCGCCTGACCTATTTTTCGACAGCTAAAAAGCCAGGCGGGCAGCCTGGCTCTGGTAATTTTCCATCTAATTAAGTTGCTCGCATCTTCTTCCTTTTGTTTTTCCGATATACATTGTTTTCCAAAAGCTGCCCGATTAATCCCATCACCAGGCCGAAGAAGATTCCGTTGAACACTGGAGCGTCGAAAAGCGGCAAACTTTTCAATATGGGGCCGTCATGCCAGAACAGGCCGAAATCCATCCCGAGGACGATTCCGAGAAAAAATCCTGACAGATAGGTCCTGTTCTCCACATTTCCTTCCAGTTTCTGATTATTCGTCTTGGCCGTGTTGTAGGCGTGCCAAATGGCGAAGCCATAAAGTGACGGATAAAACAATCCCCAGCTGTAATCGATAGGTGGCTTGGCCTCCGGCAGGTTCCCATCAAATGAGAAGATTATGGCAAGATTTAATTTCGCTTTCACATTGATGACGAATTCCAATATCAGTAACGTAAATCCCATTATATAATCGCGGTTGTAAAATTGGCCGAACCCCGGCAGCACCGTCGACCACAACATCGCGGCATAAGGAGATCTATATTGGTGGGTAGTTCTCATTCGGTCTTCCTCCCATAAGAAGTATATTTATATAATTTCAGCGCAGAAGTGGAAATCTCCTTCTAAATTCACAAATTTTGGGAATTTTGACATACAGCTTTCTACTACTTAGGAAGTAGTACCTAAGGTGTAAAGAGAAAAATTTATCAGCATCGGCAAATGACACCAAGATTGGTGCAGTGTTTGCTTGGATTGTCCTCCCCACGTGGACAATTTCTATGGCCAAGTGCCTTACACTTTTGTGGGAGCGACTGACACCCTTTTTGGGGAAATGACACTGTTTTTCTAAGAGCATTGAGCATTTGCTCCTCGTGTTGCGGATTTTTGGGTATAATAGAGGAATATGGATTTTTTGGGTAAAGGGAGCGATGCCTGTGAACGAGGTGTTACAGGGGCTTGCGGATGAGTTGAAAGATTTGCTAAATGCGAATGCCGCGGATGATGCACGGCTGGTTCAGAAGGGGATGATGCTGTACCGGCAGGGTCTGGTGACGCAGCTTCGCTTTGAGAACGGGGAGTATACGGCGGTGGTGCAGGACGTATCGCCGGCGAAGGTGCGGTTGGACCCGGAGTTTTTGGGGATGAGTGATTGTTCTTGCCCTGGTGACGAGCTTTGCCGGCATCAGTTGGCCGTGTTTTTTGCGGCCTACTCAAAGGAAGCGAGTGTTTCGGATTGGCTGGCGGAGTGGCGCGAGCCTGTGCGGGAGACGAAGTCGGTGGCGAGCTGGGGTCTGCAGGCTGCGAAGGATTTGGTGAAGGCGGCTGGGCTTATGAAGCCGGACTATGACCGCTGGGTGCAGTCGTTTGAGTCAAGTTTTGATGCGCTGGTTGCCTCTAAAAAACATACGAACCCGTATGTGGTCTCAGAGCTGTTTGTGATTCATATGAAGCGGGTCGGGGCAAGTGCGCCGGTGGAGAAGGAATGGCGCCTGCTGTATGAGCTGGTTGCGTCGGTCGTGTCGTTTCGAAAGCTTTTGGTGTTGAGCGAAGAGCTTGGTTTTGATGAGTATACGGTTCGCCGCGCTTATGGACATTGTTTTGAAAATTTGCTCGAGGATACGGCCGATTTTGTGGAACGGTTGGTCGTGCAGACGATGCCATTTGCGTTTGATGAGTTTATTGAGCGGCTGCGGGATGAGTCGTTTGAGGTCTTGACGTGTGTTGCGGGGTATGAAATTGACCGGGTATATATGCACCGCCAGTTGTGGACCGAGCTGTTTCGGAAGAAGGAGTGGCGGCAGGAGGAAGCTATAAGGATTGGCGCACGGCTGAAGGCGCTTGAGGAATCGGAGAATCCCCTGCCTTTTTCGGCTGCCATGATTCATTTATATTTCCTGCTTGGGAATGATGATCTGGCGTTGAAGCTTGCTGGCGGTGTGCCGGATGTTCGGTTTGTACCTTATATGGTGTACTGGATTGATTATTTTACAGGTGCGAAGCTTTGGCGCCGCGTGGAGCCTGTGATTGAGATGTTTTTGGGCAGGTTGAAGGAGTATTTGGATGGGCTTGAGTCCTATCAGAGCTGCTCTGCTTTTGTGCGGAGTGTGATGCGCTCCATCGCCCCGTATTGCTCGGAGAACGGAAGGCTAGATTTGTATGAGCGGGCTTTATTGGTGTCACTCCCCTACAGCTTTGCAGATTATGAGTATTTGTTGTTTGAGCGCGGCGATTATGACCGCTGGGGCGAGCTCCAGGCATTTGTCGGGCTGGATTTTTATGATTTGCCGAAGGACCGGGTGAAGGTCGTTGAGAAGGAGCGGCCCGAGGTACTGCTGGGGATGCTGCATCAGACGGCGCAGCGGGAGATTGACCAGAAAAATCGTTCGAGTTACCGGGCGGCGGTGCGACACTTGAAAAAGCTGCGGACGCTGTATAAGAAGCTGAAGCGCGTTGATGACTGGGAGTATTTTATTGAGGGTTTATTGGAACGAACGAAACGTTTGCGGGCTTTTCATGAGGAGTGTCAGAGGAGTAAGTTGATATAGGGCTGGTATCAGGCACCCTTCGTGGACATTTGTTCGAGTGGGGTGGACAGTTTGGGGGCTTGGGCTCTTGATTTGTTGTCGGGAGCAGTGCCTTAGACTTTATGCGAATTTGAGGATAAAGCAGATGATTTCGATTCGCCAATAGAACATGAAAATTCGCCAATAGAAGGCCTAGATTCGCCAATAGAACTCGTCAATTCGCCAATAGAATGCGAAAATCCGCCAATAGGATGTAGTTTTTTGCGGACGAAGAACTTTTTTGCTGAAAACAGGTAACATATAAGGCTTTTTTGCAGGCAATTTTAGATTAACTTACATACATTTATTTTTAAAATACCTTTTTTAAAGAAAAAGGTATTAGAGGGCCGCCTTCTAAAGGGTACCTCCTATAAAGGAGCACGTTTTCCATGCTTAAAACCAGGTTTTTGAAATTGCTGACAACTAAATTAGGTGATGATCGGTTTCTGCTGACTGCCCAGGATGAGCGCGGCCGGGTTTTGATTCCCTCTAGGTGGAAGAATCTTGTCTTCAGCAGCCACGAGGAGAGTTTTTTCGGGACGGTACTAGAGGAGACAACAGTGGATGGTGTCGAAGGAGTGGTGGTGAACGGCTGGCAGCTTGTGTCGCTTTTTGCCAAGGAGTCGTTCAACCGCTTTATTGAATGGGACTGGAATGAAGAGTCCGAGATTTGCTTGGCGGCCGCCAACTCCATGTACGAGGGCATTGTCGAAAAAGACTGGCACCCGGACTTTTCCGTGTGGGGCCCGGACGGTGAATTCCGCTGGAAACTGCCAGAGCGGGTCAAAGATGAATTTAATCCCGAGTTTTGGGAGCAAATGGTGCATGGGGACGGTTCTCGTGCATCATCAGAGGCAGATGAAGTGAGGCATGAGAACCGTCCCCATGCCTCACCTGAGCCGGAGGCTGGCGAGGAAGCAATGGATGCACCGGCCCACACCGCTCTCTACTATATTTCCAATTTATATAACAGTGCGCTGGATTCTTTTTTGACTAGGAATAATGCAGCGAAGGAGCTGTTTGGACCGAAGCTTGATTTATTGAAGAAACAAAAGCTGTCGGGCTTGGAGCTGGCGCGTTACTTTGATGAGGAAAGCTGGCTCGAGTGGGTCGGAATCAAGGAGAGCGAAGCGCCGTTTACGATTGGCTTGCGGCTGGATGAGCCTGAAGACGGCGAAGGAGACTGGAGCCTGGATGTATTTTTGCGCGGGAAGAAAAATGTCGATGAGATTGTCGATGTCGAGGATGTGAAGCGGATTCCAGCCAGATGGCGGCCGTTTTTGGATAAGGTTGACCGTGAGCAGGCCCGCTGGGTACGGCTGTTTCCGTGGCTGGGCGATGGGGCTTCGACGGATGTGGACGACGAGAGCAGCCCTGCGGCTTTGAAAACGGAGCTCACCGAGGAGGAAGCGTGGATGTTTTTGACAGACGCGAGCGAGACGCTGCTGGCGCTGGATGTAGAAATCCTCCTCCCTTCCTGGTGGCAAGCGATGAAAAATGCTAATTTGCGTGTGAAGGCGTCTCTTAAGGGAACGTCAAGCCACCGGCCTTCGTTTGTCGGGCTGGATGCGATGCTCGATTTCAACTGGCGTTTTTCGATGAATGGTGTCGATTTGTCCGAGGATGAGTTCCATCAGCTTGTCGAGGAGAAGCGGCGGCTCGTCTATATTCGCGGCCGCTGGGTGAAGCTCGACCCACAGTTTATTCGACAAATTCAGGATTTGATGAAACGTGCCGAAAAAGAGGGCCTACAGGTTCGCGATTTGATTGAGCAGGAGCTAGTGAATTCTGGTGAGGGCAGCGAAGAGGAACTAGAGAATCCGAAGGCGTTCGCGAAGATTCAGATTGAGCTGAACCGGCAGTGGAAGCAGATGGTGAAACAGCTGTCGGAGACGAATGAGATTCCGCTCGTGGATGTGCCTGAGGGCTTGAACGGAGAATTGAGACCGTATCAGCAGCTAGGGATGAGCTGGCTTTGGTTTTTACGGCAGTACGGGTTTGGTGCCGTGTTAGCCGATGATATGGGGCTTGGGAAGACAATTCAGTTGATTTCTTATTTGTTGAAGGTGAAGGATGAAGCTGGGGACGTGGTGAAGGTGGTTCCGGGAGAAGTTGTGGAAGCGCCAGTTGTGGCTGATGACCTAGTTGAGGACAATTCGCCGGATAGTCAGGCCACGGCATCAGACACAGAAACCGCCCCCTCCTCCCTGCCTATTGCACCCGCGGATACAAAACCGCGGCGGAAGAAAAAAGACGATGCCGGCCCTGCCAAGGTACCAACAAACGCATCGTTAATCATCTGCCCTACTTCCGTGCTTGGCAACTGGCAAAAGGAAATTGAGCGGTTTGCTCCGGAGATGAATGTGTACCTCCACTATGGCTCGAACCGACTTAAAGAGGGTGGCTTCACGGAAAAAGCCCGAGATGTGGATATCGTGTTGACCTCCTACGGGCTGAGCCATCTTGATTCCGAGGAATTCGAGTCCGTTCAGTGGAGCACAATTGCCATCGATGAGGCGCAGAACATTAAGAATGCCCAAACGAAGCAATCAAAAGCGGTTCGAAGATTGCGCGGCCGCCATCATGTGGCCCTGACCGGGACACCGATGGAAAACCGCTTGTCCGAGCTGTGGGCCATTTTTGATTTTACCAATCATGGCTATCTCGGCAGCCTAGGCCAGTTCCAGAAACGGTACATCATCCCGATTGAAAAGGATGAAAAGAAAGATAAAATACAGCAGCTGCAGTCTTTGATTCGGCCGTTCCTGCTGCGGCGGACGAAAAAGGATGAGGAAGTCGCGCTGAACCTGCCTGACAAGCTGGAACAAAAGGAATACTGCCCGCTTACGGCAGAGCAAGCATCGCTTTATGAGCAGCTCATTCACGATACATTTGAGCAGATTGAAAAATTGACCGGTTTTGAACGCAAGGGGTTAGTCTTGCAAATGCTGGGCCGTTTGAAGCAGCTGTGTAACCACCCTGCCCTCTACTTGAAGGAAAAGTCAGCGAGCCGGGAACTTCTTGAGCGATCGAACAAGTTGGAGAAGCTTGTCGAGCTGGTAGATTCGGTTTTGGACCAGGGCGAAAGTTGTCTGATTTTCACCCAATATATCGAAATGGGCGAAATGATTCGGAGTACGTTGAAGAAGAAATTTGGCATCGAGGTGCCATTTTTAAACGGAAGTGTGCCGAAGACGCAGCGTGATACGATGATTGAGCGATTCCAGAACGGGGAGTTCCCGGTGTTCCTGCTGTCGTTAAAGGCGGGCGGAACTGGGTTAAATCTGACGGCGGCGAACCACGTCATCCACTACGACCGCTGGTGGAACCCGGCCGTTGAAAACCAAGCAACTGACCGGGCCTATCGGATTGGCCAATCCCGCTTCGTGCACGTGCACAAACTAATCTGCACCGGCACACTCGAAGAAAAAATCGACGCCATGCTGGAGAAGAAGCAATTTTTGAATGACCAGATTATCCAGAGTGAAAACTGGATTACGGAGCTTTCTACGGATGAATTAAGGGATTTGGTGCATTTGGGGTAATTTGGTGGTGTCTAGTCGCGTCAGGCACCGCGCGTGGACATTTGTCCACTTGGGGAGGACAGCGGCTATAGAGGCCGCTGTTTTTTTATTTCGTTTCTGTAAGTATAAAGCTCCTAATTTTTGTTAGGTTAAGGTGGCTCTTTGTTTTTTAATATTCCATAAAGCACTACACAACAATTATGTGAATTATTTAACATACCATTATACAGAAACTAATTCTAATTATTAAAAATGTCATAATTGAAAATGACTGAATAAATAGTAGGAGTAGTTATATGATGAATACAGAATGAAAGGATGGAAGGATGGAATCAATGTGATCCCATCCTTGGTCTGTTTTTGTCAGGATTCCTTAAAATCATGTGCTCCTATTCCACTTTAAGTGTCTTTTCTTTTCCTGTAAATCCTCCACGTACTTTAAGGACAAGAACTTTTGCGTCAGCAGGGACATCAAAAACAATCTCACCTTCTTGTGTTAATGTAAGTGGTCAACCAACCATTGTAGTCGTTGATCTAGTTACAGGAGCTATCCCCCCCTCTGCACTGTTACAGTAGTTGTCGCAGTTACAGGAGCTACTCCATCTGCAATCGCAGTGGCAATATTTGTAACAGTAGGTCCTGCAGAACCTAGCACCCTTACTACAACCGTTATCGTGGCAGAACTTAAAGGAGCAAGTGAAGGTGTTGTGAAGGTTACCAATGTTGGGTTTCCGGGTGGTGTTTGAGTAACGGTAAATCCTGGAGCATTACTTGACACAAAATTGGTACCTGCTGGTATCGGCTCGGATACCAGTAAATTGGTTAGGGGTGCGGTTCCCGTATTTGACACCACAATGGTGTAGGTAAGCAGTTGCCCTACCGACACAGGATTTGGCGCTGCAGTTTTCATCATTGTCAGGGTACCAACCCCTGGAGTTGTGGTGATAGTTGGGATTAAATCTAGGATATTTTCAAACTTGAACTCCAACAGCATTTCTTTCTTGATGACGTCACGAAGGGTCCTTTGAACACTTGCATCAATATCAAGAAGATTAGTCAACGTAACGGTTGCAGGAGAAAATGTAGTTCTTGTTGGGGTTAATGTACCAAGAACAAGTTGAAGTTTTTCAGCTTCTGCATTCAAAAGGTGAGCAAGAGCCAACTCCTCAAGAGCAACGGAAGCCAGTAACAATGGAACAGTTTGCCCCACACTAAGCGAAATGGTAGGCGTTATATTCGGTATGCCGGGTAAAGACAATACTCTTCAACTCCTTAAAATTATAGTCCTTGACATTCTACTCGATTTTTTTTAATGAGTCTGTGCAATTGTCCCTAAAATGGATAAATTTCTTATATCTTCATCGGCCCAATGCCCGATCTCCTTTTGCTAAACGTACTGGACTTACTGTTGATGAAGTTAGAAGCATAGCAAAATCTAAAGAGAACTAAACATACTCAAAGTTTGAAAAGAAAAACAGCCCTTATACATGATAATGACTGTTCTTCCTTCCTAAGCCGCCAATATCGTAACAAAAATGTCAATGGATTCTTCCATTCTTACAAATGGTTTATTCCAAATCCAATGAATAATTCGTTCCAATATGAATGCTTCAAACACTTTTATAAAAAGGAAACCCATTAAAATCAAAATTATTTTAAACGACCATTTTGTATATTTCTTTCTCTCTATTTCCAAATGAGTTCTCTCCCATTTCTACTATCATTAAACAGATTACTAAAAACAATAGGACAATATCATTTGAAGATTTTGGGTTTTGGGAAAATCAGAACTTTATTGACATTTAAAGCTTATATGTTATCTTTTACTTATAACAAGGAAATGGACACAGTTACTGACGACATTTGTGGAAATGACCACAGGGAAGCTGTGTTTTATATAGTGTCGGGTCGTCTGGGCAGAGATAAGGATTATTTCCTTATCTCTTTTTTATTACATTTTTTCAGGAGGGCTTGTAATGGAAAAAATCATTTTGGATGGAAATGTCGTTGCACAAGAAATTAAAGAAGGCTTGAAAGCACGTATTGATCTTCTAAAAAATAAAGGTATAACCCCATGCCTCGCAACGATTTTAGTTGGTGATAATCCCGCTTCAGAGACCTATGTAAGAATGAAAGGAAATGCTTGCAAAAGACTGGGCATAGAATCTATTCGTGTTCATTTGCCTGAAGAAACAGGGACATTGGAGCTGATAGAAACGATTAAAGAATTAAATAACGATCCCTCGGTTCACGGTATTCTTTTGCAGCATCCCGTTCCTTCGCAAATTGATGAACGTGCCGCTTTTGAAGCCATTGATATTCGCAAAGATGTGGACGGCGTCACAAGTGCAGGGTTCGGACAGACGGCATTAGGCTTTGGAGAATACCCCTCCTGCACACCAGCAGCCATTATGAAAATGTTAGACTATTACCAGATTCCAATTGAGGGTAAACATGCTGTCGTAGTGGGGAGAAGCCCTATCTTAGGGAAACCTGTTTCTGCGTTACTTCTTAATGCAAACGCGACCGTAACGACTTGCCATTCAAAAACAGCCAATTTACCTGAAATCTTAAAACATGCTGATATTGTTGTGGCAGCGGTTGGACTGCCTAAATTTATTCAGGGAAGCTGGTTAAAGCAGGGTTCCGTTGTATTAGATGCAGGTTACAATAAAGGCAATGTTGGGGATATTGATTATGACACATGTTACGAAGCGGCAAGTGCCATCACTCCTGTTCCAGGGGGTATTGGTCCAATTACCATTGCGACCTTGTTGAAACATACGGTTGATTCCGCAGAGAAACTGTAAGTGACAACACACATCAAAAGACCCGGCACGCTCCAGTACCGGGTCTCTTGATTACAAGAAATTTATTTTTCAAAAATTAATTTAAAATAATTAGCTTGACGGTTTTTCTGCCCCAGACTCTTGCTTCTGCACTGTTTGGTTTGAGAACGTCGATACGGTGGCCTTTGATAGCGCCGCCAGTGTCTCCAGCAATCGCTTCGCCATAGCCTTCGACCCATACACGTGAACCAAGCGGGATAACAGACGGATCGACTGCAATCAATTTCATATTTGGATTGGCCTCGATGTTGTAGCCCAATTTCGTTATCGAGCCTGAATCTTCATGGCTGTAAGCGGTTGCGGTAACGTACATTTCCTTGCCGCTAAGACTAGCGCTAGAGGTATCCTGCGCTGGTGCGGAAGCTGCGCGTGCGCTTGCCTGCTGCTGAGCAATTGCCGCTTGAATGCCGGCCATTTGTGACTGAACTTTTGCTTTGTCCTGCTCGGCTAGAGCCAATTGTTGCGTAATTTGATTATATTTATCCTGCATGGCCGTTAGGACTTCCTGACGCTTTTGCAGGTTTTGATCTAGTTCGGATTGCTTGTTGGCAAGGACGGTTTTCTGCTCCTCTAAAACCTGTTCCTGCTTATCGATTTCCTTTTTATCGTCTTCAATTTTCTGAAGGTCTGCCTTTTGGGCGTTCAAAATATCTTTGTCAGCATCCATCAATGTCGAGACTGCGCTTGCACGCTTAATGAAATCGGAGATGCTGTCAGATTCTAAGAATACGTTCATGACGATATTGAAATTGTCACTTTGCTGCATGGCCACGGCCCGCTTTTTCATGATGTCTTTACGGCCGAGAATTTTATCCTCCAGCGCGACAATCTCTTCTTTCTTTTGTTCAATCAGCTTGTTCACTTCGTCGATTTTGGCCTGAGTTTGGGCCATTTCTTCTTGGTTCTTTGTAATATATGCATATATTGAATCTAGTTCTTTCTGAATTCCTTGTATTTCTTGATTAACAGCTTGCTGTTCTTGTTTTTGCTGATTCACAATTTGCTGTTTTTCCTGGAGCTGCTGTTGAGCATTGCGAAGTGCTTCACTGCTTGTTTGTGCATATGTAACCATGGTGCCGCCTGATGCGTATGTAGCGATTGCAAGTACTACTAGTAAAATACGCTTGATCGTCGATTGCATATACTCCCCTCCTCGTTATACTATTTATAACAGACAAACTTGCCAGTTATGTTACAAAAATATTAAAAGAATATCACAAATCGACTTATTCATGATAAAAATAGCTGTTTTATGGCAAAAAAGTGTCATAAATCAAAAAATTGGGTATTTATTGGAAAATTGTAGGTAAAGGTGTCGGGCACCGTACGTGGACATTTGTCCGTGTGCGGTGGACACCTCTGTTGAGGCGAAAGTCCTGTATTGGGGTTGAAATTTACCTTTTTTAAAATTTACTCGTCGATTTCGTGAGATTACTCGTTAAAAATTAGGATTTACTCGCCAACTTTTGACTTTTACTCGCTGAATTTCATGATTTACTCGCCTCAATCTAGATTTTACACGCCGGACCCCCATCTCAAGCGTACCCCAACTACCTAAAAAGCCAGGCGTCCAGCCTGGCTCAGGTATTTTTTCAATGACCTTTTTTGGGTGATTACCATTTATTTGGATATACTTTCCGATTTGGTGAGTTTACTTTCCAAATGGGGCTAAATACTTTCCACTTTCATCATTTTTCTACCACTTTATGGCCAAATACTTTCCAAAAAACCTGATTTACTTTCCAACTTGATTTTCAGAGGGAATCCCTCCCTAAAAAACCAGGCGTCCAGCCTGGCTCAGGTATTTTTTCAATGACCTTTTTGGGGTGATTACCATTTATTTGGATATACTTTCCAATTAGGTGAGTTTACTTTCCAAATCGGGCTAAATACTTTCCACTTTCATCATTTTTCTTCCACTTTATGGCCAAATACTTTCCAAAAATTCTGATTTACTTTCCAACTTGATTTTCAGAGGGAATCCCTCCCTAAAAAGCCAGGCGGCCAGCCTGGCTCAGGTATTTTTCGATGACCTTTTCGGGGTGATTACCATTTATTTGGATATACTTTCCGATTTGGTGAGTTTACTTTCCAAATGGGGCTAAATACTTTCCACTTTCATCATTTTTCTTCCACTTTATGGCCAAATACTTTCCAAAAAACCTGATTTACTTTCCAACTTGATTTTCAGAGGGAATCCCTCCCTAAAAAGCCAGGCGGCCAGCCTGGCTCAGGTATTTTTTCAATGACCTTTTTGGGGGGTGATTACCATTTATTTGGATATACTTTCCGATTTGGTGAGTTTACTTTCCAAATGGGGCTAAATACTTTCCACTTTCATCATTTTTCTTCCACTTTATGGCCAAATACTTACCAAAAAATTGATTTACTTTCCAAACTGTTTTTTCAGGGAGATCCACCCCCAAAAAAGAAAAGGCAAAAGACTTGGCCAAGTACTCGCCATCTTTTGCCCTTTTAAGGTGGTTCCCGCTATAAACTACAATTTTCGAAGTATTCCTCCTTGTAGTTTAAAACAATCACTAGTATCTTTAAGTTTCTTTTCCGCCGACGCGGTACGCCGTTTTATCCTTATTAATAAACTTGTTTTTTCAAAAGGGAAATATCGAAGGGCTGTCACTTTGGTTCCTTCCACCAATACAAAATGACTTAAAATCTCAAAGATTTCCTCCTCTAGGATTTCATTTTCACCTACTAGAATCTGTATTTTATTTTCGATGTATATTATTTGGAAGTCTTGATCACAGAAGTTAATGGGCATTATCCCACCGTTTTCAAGGGGGATATATTGGTATGAGGGGTTCAAAGTTGTGTTAGATAACTGACGTGAAAGTATAAATACGTCAATAAAATTAGGTTTTCTTTTTAATCGCCATTCCTTGCTGCTAATTTGTTCACCCACTATTACTAAAAAAGTTTTTTCCATGAAAAACCTCCAGATTTGACATATATCTACATCGTTTCATATTATTCGACAATAATTTTAATATTCCTTTTCAGCAAAATTGGGAAAATCACATTTTTTTTAATCACCGTGCACTTTTTGCTCGGGGATTTGAATCAGGGCGATTTCCCACAGGCGGAGCCAGGCTTTCTCGCTAAGAAAACCCTGGAGAATCCCGATTTGGCGATTATTTATGAGTTGCTTCAAAAAGAACCTGAGTTAAAGAAGGCCCTGGTGGAGCTACACTTAATGGCACCCAAGCGCCGGGCGTTTTATGCGGATATGATTGCAAGCCTCGTTAGAGCTAATAAACGGCATAGGGATAAGATTTAGTGATAGGAAAAATCGAAGAAGCCGCTGACACGAGATCAGCGGCTTCTTTTTAAAAAACAGGGGGTTTTGCTATTAGTATGGCCAAATTGTGGGTTTTTATACCAATCCTAAACTGAACGTTAAAAAAACCTCTAAAAGATGGAGGCTTTTTATAAAAATAATATCAAATTAAGCCACGCTTTTTACTTTTATTTAAGCTTGTAATTGTGTCCATAATAATTCGTGTGTTTTGTTTGAATTGTCTGTTCTGTTGTTCAAAGTACCTTTTACTTTCGTCAACAGTACCGGAGGCTATAAGAATAACTTTTTCTTTTTCAAATCGAATTTGATTTTCGCTCATTAGTCTAATCCTCCTAACAATTTAGTGACAAACCCACGATATAACTGTGATTCTGAATTAAGTATAGCATCAAACACATCTTTTTGAAACCGTTCCATGATTTCTTCTGTAAAATCATCAGAAACCGGGTAATGTAAGCACAGTATATACTTAGAAGCCTTAATCGTAAAATATAATAATTGTTTTTCTGGCTGATAAAATAATTTATTTTCCAAGGAATCTAAATATGTTTGCACCACAAATGAAGTGTTATCTGCTAAAGAGTAGCTCCTGTTGTCATCACCTGCTATTCCTGTTGCCTCAAGTAAAATTAGTTCCTGAGAGTCAGGAAAAATTTTGTACATCGTAATTCCACAGCAAGGTTCAAAATAACCTATATTCTTTTCAAAGACTGTACCTTTTTTATAAAGAATATCCCCACCATCCATTAATGCTTGAATATGAGCAAGGAAAAGCCTACAGTTTGTTATTTGCCCCTCTTTAATAAAATCTAACAGCTTAAAAGAAAATTCCGTATGTTTTTGATGTAATGAAGCATTCTGAATATGCTGGTGAATAATCGGCTCAATCGCTAATAGCGTTCTAGCTTGTCGGAATAAGTCACTTAAGTATTCTTTAATTTTTTCTAAGGGCGCAATGCCGAGATTAAGCGGTTCAAAATAATTACCTTTAGTTACTAAATCGTGTATGAATCCAAAGACATAAGAATCAATATGGCTATTACTAGGGTATGATGAATGACCTTTCCATATTTCTTCAGCAATCTCACTATAAGAATCAGGATGTTGTCCATTCACCTCAATATATTGTTGTATTTTTTCTTCAAATTGGCTGTTCATTCTCCAATATAAATCAGATACACTCCGTTCTATAAATGGAATAACAGTTTTATTTTCATTATTTGCTCTTAAAAATTCCAGGTGTGTTACGGTCGCCCCATATTCCTGATAGTAACTGCCTCCCTTATTTGAAATAAGCAGGATGAAGATATCACTTTCTGAAACAGCTTCTAAACAACGCTGTACAGACTGGGCTCGCGGCCAAGGACCTATGTTTCTTTCATACATAACTGGATGATGAGCCATCCCTTTTAATTCATCAAATAACTGGTTTCTAATAGGACTTAAACTATCTTGTCCCACAGAACTTATGAATATTTTTAAAGGATTAGACATATTTTCCTCCAATATCAATTGCTAAATTATTTATTTCGACAGTAACATGAGAATTCCTATAACAGATTAATAAAATTATTAATGGATAAGCAGAGCAACGTAGGAGAATGTTCAATCATATATTCTTACAAAAAAATCCCGGCAAAAACGCTGCCGGAATACCAAAAATGAGGCTGGTTCAGGAGAGATGTTTGATTCTCTTTTTCAACGGGGGCAGTTCGGGGAAATTAGTTGAGAATCGCGAACGACAGGCTTTCCGAGAAAACAGGCAGAGGCGCCGCTGCCTGCATTTACTTTTACCAAAATCTCCGCCAATCCAAGGTCGCCAAAATAAGCCCACCTACGAGTAAATCCGAATCGGGCTGCGCTCCCTTTTTTCCTGCTGCTGTTCCTTGATCAGCCATTCCAGCTGGCTGACCCGCAACTGCAGGCTGTCGACCTTTTGATTGGCCTTTCCAACCATTTTGATTAACGTTTCGAGTAACTGCTCGAGGTTGTGGACGTATTCTTCTTCATGAGCACCCAATGTTGAGTTCCTCCTTTTTTCCACCTCTTAAAATGGTAATGATGCAGCAACGGATTCGGCTGTTGGGGCTGGCCCAGGTGCAGAAGCTTGGGACTGGCCGGACACCGTTGAAGTTCCGGTTGAGGCCGCTGAACTAGTTCCAGGGGGATTCGAACCCACCCCACTTGCAGACTGTCCTGAATACGCCCCACCATTCGATGCTGAAGACCCAGCTCTAGATTCACCGGCCCCGGCAACCGCCCCCTGCGGCTTCGTACTCAAAAACCGAATCGTTTCCGCCACAACCTCCGTGACGTATACCCTTTTCCCATCCCGCCCGTCATAATGGCGGGTTTGCAGGCGTCCGGTGATTCCGACGACCGCCCCTTTTCGACAATATTTGTACGTGTTTTCGGCGGCATTTCGCCACAGGGTGCACTGCACAAAATCTGTGTCAAATTCACCATTGTGATTGCGGAAGTTCCTGTTCACCGCAAGGGTAATGTGCGATACCGGCGTTCCCTCCGTCGTTTGATTCAATTCCGGGTCCCTCGTCAAGCGGCCAACCAGCGTTACTTGATTAATCAAGGTATCATCTCCTCCAACATTTGATGATTTCATCTTAGACCCGGGCCAAAGCAAAGTAAAATTGCGATACGGCCCGTTTAGAGGTCGATGTTTCTCGAAAAAGCAATTTTCGAGGAGGTTTTTGTCACGGACGGGGTTAATTTTTTACAAATAAATTAAAAATCCTATTTCGGTCAAATATTTTTCGACATTTGCTTCTTTTTTGCGTATGTTATAATTAGGAAAAAACAAACAGGAGGTTGGTAATGAAGACGTTTAAATTATTCTCGTTGGAAGTTGTGGAAAATGACAAATCGGTTGAGGTTCCGCTCGAAGACGGCCTGATTCTCAATAAAGAAGATGAACGCTCCACCTGGTTGATTGAGGCGTACACTGATCTCTCCCTGTATGATTACTTTAAAAATATATCTGAGCAAAACCGCGAAGTGATTGTCGAGGCCGTTATTACGAAGAAGGAAAACACACCCGCTTATTTTCAAACAAAAATCGCTTCGCTTACGAAATTCGAAAAGCATACCGGCGTTCTGTTTTTAGGCCACCTGCGCCGCAACAAAAGCGACTATTCCGAGCTTCTGCTCGACAGCCTCATTCAAAAAGGGTTACAGGGCGACGCCCTTCTAGCCGAATTCAAGGAGAAAATGAAGAGCAAGCCGAAGCTGAAGGTCAAGAATACCTAAAGTGTATACCAGTCTTCGGGCTGGTTTTTTCTTGGAAAAATTATCTTGCTTTTTCGACAAAATCTCACCATACTATTGGTAGATGGAGAAATTTAGGAGGGAGGCAGCAGAAAGAGATGAGTTGGACTAGTTGGATTGTTAATGTCATTATTGCGATTTTTTTAGCAGTGGACGCCCCGAAGCGCGGTAAGAGGCAATGGCTATGGGCGATTTTGGGATTTTTCTTTGGGGCCATCGCGCTTGGAATTTATTTAATTCAGACCGGACGAAAGGTGCTTGGCTGGATTATCACGATTTTGGCCATTATTGTTTATATTTTGATTTTCATTTTTGCTATTCTCGCTGCAGCTTTAATGATGACGGGATTTTCATAAAAAAAGGGGACAAGGCGCTACCGTTCTAGCGCCTGTCCCCCTTTTTTATTCGTCTTTGTTGTCGCGGTCTTTGCGGTCGATATCATCCTCGATAATATCTTCCTGCTTGGTGTTATTGTCCTTTATCCAGTCCTTGTCAGTCGGTGTGTTCTTGTCCTCAGACTCTGGATAATGGTTGCGTCGGTCCATCGGATTGTCATTTAAATCATTTTGCAATCGGTTATTTAGGTTGTCGTTCCGATTGTTCAGGTTGTTTCTGTCGTTTAGGTCGTTCCGATTATTCATGTCGTTCCGATCCAAATTGTCATTCAAATTGTTATCGTTGACCCTCGGCGGCGGTGGGTTAATGTCATTCCTTGCATTATTACAGCCAACCAGCATCATCGCCGACAATACAGAACCGGTGAGCAGCATACACAGCTTCTTCTTCAAGCAAAAAACTCCTTTCGACTTTCATGTTATTGCCTAACACTTATAGCTTTCCCGTTGTTTTTTAAAATTTGAATGGAATTTTTTTGAATGTAAAAAAGGCCGAGGTTGTCCCCCGGCCTTTACTCGTCATTTCTGTGATTTTACTCGTCAACTTTAAAGATTTACTCGCCTAATTGTGGGATTTACTTGCCAACTTTAAAGATTTACTCGTCTAAATTTAAATTTTACTCGCCAAACCCCACTCAAACCCTAAATAATTTATTCCTTCTTTTCCCCAAGCGCAAAGGTAATTTCCGCTTCGCAGGCGATTTCGCCGTCAACAGTTGCCACGGCTTTCCCCTTGCCGATTGGTCCGCGCAAACGTACCATTTCCACCTCAAGGCGCAGCTGGTCACCCGGCTTTACCTGCTTTTTAAACCGGCAATTGTCTATTCCTGCAAAAAACGCCAGTCGGCCGCGGTTTTCTTCTTTTTTCAAAACTGCAACAGCCCCGACCTGCGCGAGTGCTTCAACGATTAAAACCCCAGGCATGACCGGATAATCCGGGAAATGACCGTTGAAAAATTCCTCATTTGCGGAAACATTTTTAATGCCGACCGCTCTTTTTCCCTCTTCCACCTCTAAAATTCGATCCACCAGCAAAAATGGGTAGCGGTGCGGGATAATTTCTTTGATTTCGTTAATATCAAGCATTTTAGTTTAGTACCTCCTACTAGGAACAGATATTTATTTCTATTGTACTATTTGTGATATGTAAAAGGGAAGGGCTAAGCCCTTCCCGCTTTATTTTTTATCAATTAAATCTTGAATATGTGTCCAAGTAGATTGCTTAAAAACATCGGCTGCATTGCCGCCGCCAAGGATGCCGTAACCGACAGCCGCCCCAGCCACAAGGCTGACAAATAATAACACCACCAAGAGTACGAGGCGAAGCCAGATTGGAATAAGCCGCACTCTGATGCGGGCATGGTTCTTCGGTTCTGCTTCCGCTGTTTTTCTTTCTTTAGCAGCGGCATCGTCCACCTGTTGCAAGGCATCTGTCTTTGCCTTTTTATATTCCTCTCGCGATTGAAATTGATGTTGTTCTACATTATTTACAGACATTTTAATTTCCCCTTTGAATCCCGTACTCCTTATTGAAAAGGATGTTGCCAACAGGATTAGAGTTAATACTTATTATAACCACACACGATGCTCATTTTATTCTATTATAAAAAATTATTCATGATTATACATTAACTTTTTGCGAGAAAAAGTAAATTGATGTAAAAAAAGCTCAGAAATTGGGGTCAAGCTGGGGTTAAAGGGGTGTTTTCTGGAAGTTAATTTCCAATACTTTCCGATTTTGAGGATTTACTTTCCGATTTGGAAATTTACTTTCCATTTTGGGTATTTTACTTACCTATTTTTGTGGTTTACTTCCATTTTTAGTCCATTTACTTTCCAGATTCCATTTGAGGCACGAGAACCGTCCCCATGCATCACAATGAGTGAAGCACGAGAACCGTCCCTATGCATCAAATTGAGTGAGGCACGAGAACCGTCCCCATGTATCACAATGAGTGAAGCACGAGAACCGTCCCCATGCATCAAAAAAAGCCCAATGACCCAGGCTTGTCCAGCCGTTATCATTAGACTTTTAAAAATTGGTAAGAGGTCTTACCACATTTAGATTTATTATCCTAGTTTACCGCCTGGAATTCGGTCGATGTTATCTAGCATGATGCCTGTTCCGATGGCAACGCAGTCCATTGGATTTTCCGCTACTAAAACAGGTACCTTCAGCTCTTCCGCAAGCAGCATGTCGATGCCGTGTAGCAATGCGCCACCGCCTGTCAAAATGACGCCGCGGTCAATGATGTCGGCTGAAAGCTCAGGTGGAGTACGTTCCAGAACGCTTTTGGCAGCCTGTACAATAACTGACACAGATTCCCGCAATGACTGCTCGATTTCCTCTGAACGAACGGTGATCGTGCGAGGCAGACCGCTGACCATGTCACGGCCGCGAATTTCCATTTCCTCGGAACGAGAGCCTGGGAAAACAGTAGCGATGTTGATTTTGATGTTCTCAGCTGTGCGCTCACCAATCAACAGCTTGTATTCGCGCTTGATGTGGTTCAAGATTTCCATGTCGAACTTGTCGCCGGCCATTTTGATGGAGGAAGAAGTCACGATATCGCCCATTGACAGAACGGCCACATCCGTCGTTCCTCCCCCAATATCCACTACCATGTTGCCGCTTGGCTGGAAGATGTCCATTCCCGCGCCAATCGCCGCCACTTTTGGCTCTTCTTCTAAATAAATCTTTTTCCCGCCGCTTTTTTCGGCAGCTTCCTTAATTGCCTTTTGCTCAACACTTGTGATGTTCGTTGGGCAGCAAATTAAGATGCGCGGCTTTGATAAAAAGCCTTTAACGTTCAGTTTATTAATAAAATGCTTCAGCATTGCTTCTGTTACATCAAAGTCTGCAATAACGCCGTCCTTTAACGGGCGAATTGCGACGATGTTTCCTGGTGTACGTCCAACCATGCGGCGCGCTTCTTCGCCAACCGCCAAAACCCGGTTTGTGTTTCTGTCGATTGCAACTACGGAAGGCTCGTTTAATACGATGCCGCGGCCCTTCACGTGGATCAACACGTTGGCTGTTCCTAAATCAATCCCAATATCCCTTGCAAACATTCTCTTTCCTTTCCTCCTCAAGACGGATTCCTTCTACCTAATTGTCTATTCTATCACATTCATTAAAATATCCATAACATTTTAAAACAATCAATGTAATTTTTTGCTGAATGTTGTCGGAATCGGAAATTCTTTGAGAAGGTGGGACATTTTTTTGTAAAAAAAAGAAATGGTGTAAGGCACCAGTTCTTAATTTTTGAAAAATTTGCTTGTTTGGTGGTTCGGCTTATTTGACAGCCTCCCCTTCTTTTTCTTCTTTCTGGTACTTCATTTTGGTCGCCTCGCCGCCCCTTAAGTGACGAATGGATTTATGATAATCTAGAATTTCTTTCACTTCGTTTGCAAGCTCAGGATTAATCTCAGGTAGTCTCTCTGTAAGATCCTTATGGACTGTAGACTTGGATACGCCAAACTCCTTCGCAATGACGCGAACCGTTTTCCTCGTCTCCACGATATACTTCCCAATCTTGATAGTCCTCTCTTTGATGTAATCGTGCACACTCTCGCCCTCCCTAAATTGGATGTGAGACGTGTGAAATGAGACCCGCTTATCACTTCGACTGAATACTGCTTCCGTGCGAGCTGCTGACTGGCTCTGTTTGCGCTTACGCGAAATTCGAAATGTCCCCGGCTGATGTCAAGCACCAAATTTCGCCCTTGCATGTCACACGGCAGAAAGTTTTCACTTTCTGATCATACGATGAATAATCATGTCCCCGGCTGGATACCCGCTAACTTCAAACGACTCCTCACCTCAAACACTCTCTTTGTATAAAGGTTTGTAACATTGTATTAGCTTGGATACGGGTTTATGCACAAAATACACAAACGGGACAAGGCATTGGGCTATTTTTAGAAAATTCAAATATCATGTGGTTTTTCGACATTTAGGCAAAAAGCCCCAAACCCGCGCCACGTCTATGGTCTGTATGGAAATATTCGTGGGCCGCTCGTTATTTCCCGAGAAATTTGTCGGATGAAAAATATATGTGTTTGATGTGTTTATGTTGTGAAAATTTGGGGTTTTGGTAAAAAAACATTGAAATGTGGTAAGTAACATTGAAAAAGATGTAAGTGAAAATGAATTTGTTTCAAGCTTTTTGTAGAGTCCGTGATATTGGATTGTTTTTAATATTATATAATGTGGTTAAGTTATTTAAGAAAGGATTTTACGACAGTGACACCTTTTACGGAAAAAGTTATTTCGATAATAAAAAATATTCCTTCGGGGAGAGTCATGACATACGGACAAATTGCGGGGCTCGCTGGAAGTCCCCGCGCCGCCCGCCAGGTCGTCCGCGTCCTCCACTCGATGAGCAGGAAATACCGCCTGCCCTGGCATAGGGTTGTCAATGCCCAAGGAAAAATTGCCCTGCAGGATGACGCGGGGTACAACGAACAATGGCTGTCGCTCGAGGCCGAGGGCGTGGCAGTGGGTTTGAATGGGGTTATTGATTTGGAAAAATATCAGTGGCGGCCTGTTCTTGAGCACTCGGATTCCCCTTGAAAAAATGGGGTTGGAAAGTAAATAAGGTACTTTGAAAAGTATTTGGCCAGAAAGTGGAAGTAAAATCATGAAAGTGGAAAGTATTTGTACCCTTTTGGAAAGTAAACGCACCAAATCGGAAAGTATATCCAAATAAATGGTAATGGTCCCAAAAAGATCATTTAAAAGTTACCTTTTTGGGGTGGTTTAGTCGCTCGAGATGGGGGTTGGCGAGTAAAATCTAGATTCGGGCGAGTTAAACCTCAAATCCAGCCAGTAAATTTTTAAAAGGTATTTTTAAGATCTCATATGTTACCTGAGCCAGGCTCGCCGCCTGGCTTTTTGGTGTGAATTCCCCCCTGAAAAATAAGTTTGGAAAGTAAATCAGGTATTCTGGTAAGTATTTGGCTAATAAGTGTAAGTAAAATCACCAAAGTGGAAAGTATTTGTACCCTTTTGGAAAGTAAACGCACCAAATCGGAAAGTATATCCAAATAAATGGTAATAACTCCAATAAGGTAATTGAAAAGTTACTTTTTTGGGAAGTTCAGTCGCTCGAGATAGGGGGTGGCGAGTAAATTATGAAATCAGGCGAATAAAAATCAAAAGTTGACGAGTAAATCCTAATTTTCCACGAGTAAACCCACAAACAAAGCGAGTAAATTTAAAAAAGGTATTTTTCAATGGCCACAGATCTCCCAAACAAGGTACTTTCCTCACAAAAAAGCACCCGACCCCCAGGCCAGGTGCTTCCGCACACAAACTTATTTCCATTTCATATAAATATTCTTCACCATTCTCACCGGAATCCCCGATCCGCCCCGGTCTTTAACGTTCTCGACCATCATGGCCACCATCAGATTCGGCGAATTGACATTCCAGCCGATAAACCAGCCATTCTCGAGCCCGGTTTCGCCCTGTTTCTGTTTGAATTCCGCTGTTCCAGTTTTTCCAGCAAGCGGCTTATCGGCCATTTCCGCAGCATGAGCAGTCCCGCTTGCATCACCAACAACCTTGCGAAGGTCCGCTGCAATCAGGCCGGCGTTTTCCGGAGAAACAACGCCCTCCTTCAGCACCTGCCCGCGCTTCTCTTCATCCAACAAAATCGGCTTAATCATATTGCCATTATTGATAAATGGCGTATAAGTGCTCATTAAATGAACAATACTCATCTGCACCTGTCCCTGGCCATAACCTGAGTCGGCTAGCGCAATATCGCTGCCCAATGAACCAATTTTTGAAGCCTCAAGCGGATACGCAAACGGCAGCTGTTCCTCAAAGCCGAACTTTTTCAAACCATCAGAAAAGCCATCTTTCCCCATTTTCAACGCTACCTGTGCAAAATAGATATTATCAGAAAACACCAACGCTTTTTCGAGATTGATTGGGCTGCCTTCATGCACCCGGGTCACAAAATAGCCACCCCAGGACGCATCCTTCTGCCATTTTGGCCCTAGGATCTGGACGCCCTCGTCCGGCTTAATCGCACCGCTTGCGAGCCCCACAGCAGCCGTTATCGGCTTCATCACCGAGCCCGGTGCAAATGCCTGTTTAAAGCGCGTTAACAGCGGCTGGCGGGCATCGTCCTGGAGTGCCTTCCATTCGTCCGCAGAAAAGCCCAGCGCCGCCTGATTCGGGTCAAACGATGGGCTGCTGACGAGCGCCAGTGTTTCCCCTGTCACCGGGTTCATCGCAGCCGCCGTCCCGACTTCGCCAGCCGGGGCCCCAGCCCCTGCAGTCCCAGCACCACTAGCACCGGTCCCGCCAGCCATTTCCGCATACACCATCGCCTGCAAATCAGCATCAATGGTCAGCTTAACATTTTTTCCATCGGCAACCGGCTTTTCGGCAAGCACTTCCTCGCCGCCGGCATTTTTCTTAATCACAATCTTCACGCCGCTCTGGCCCTTCAGCTGCTCATCCAGCACCTGCTCCAGGCCGCGCTTCCCGATCACATCACGGCTCGTGTAGCCCTTGTCCTTCCGCTTCGCCAGCTCATCCGCGGTAATCTGCCCAACATAGCCAATCAGCTGCGCTGCGGCCTCTTTGTACGGATAAATGCGTGCGTCCACCTTGCGCGTCTTCACCGGCTCGAGCGCCACCAGCTGGGCAACCCGCTCAGAGTCATCCATCGACACTTTCTTCAAAGGCACAAACATCCCCGGCTGTACCCAGCTCGCCTTCAACGCCTTGTCGACCTGATCCGGCGTCATCTTCAACAAAGAAGCCAGCTGCTCCATCACCGGCGCCGCAATGTCCCCGGCCGTCACTCCAACCTCGTACACCTGGCCGTTCACAGCCAGCCCCGTGCCGTTTCGGTCAACGATTTCGCCCCGTTTCGCCGGAACCGTGCTCAAGCTCAGCTTGTCGCCCTCCTGCATTTTTGGAAAAATGAAACCTGGATTCCAGTCCACAAACCAGTTTTCCTTATCGTCCTTGCTTTCCTTTTTCAACAGGGCTTCTTGCGTGAAATTAATCGGCCCCGCAACACTATTCATTTTGGCAGTAAAAGGATACTTGGCTTGTTCCTTATCCTTCTGTTTATCATCTTTTGGTTTCTTGAAATCAATCTTAAGGTCAGTAATCTGCAAATCGTCGTAGATTTTCTTGTATCGGTTCGTAAAATCATCTTTGGAGATTTTCTTTTTAGCATCATTCGAAAGGTAATTATACATGTCAGCAAACTTTTGCTTATTCCATAAGGCTATGTACTCCGAGAATCGGTCCTGCGGCGTCGGCTCCTTGCTGCAGCTGGCAAGCAAAACACCCAGCATCACGGCAAGCAACAGCCCGGCAACTTTTTTCAAGACAAACCCCTCCTTTAATTTCCATTTTAACATATACCAATGGCGCCATTCTAACCTATATGCTTGGCCCCCCTCATCTAACGCAAAAAAGTCGCCTAAGCCTTATTTTCGGGACAAATCTCCTAGATTTTTTTTATAAAACCTTAACGCTTTGTTCATAATTTATTCATATCTCCGGGGTAAGATAAGAGTGTGAAAAGGACAATCTCAGTTACACTTTTTCATAACCCCCCCTTTTAATATATCGTGTTGGATCCGGCAATCGGCCGGGTCCTATTTTTTTGCGGAATCTGGCAGGCGGCCAGATTCTTTTTTTGAAAAAAAGCACAAAAAAAAGAGGAAAGTATCCCCTTCCCCTTACTTACAGTTTCAATATTAAGAATTTGTCTTTTCTTTTGAGTTAGTGGACTCGTCTTCTTTGGTCTTGCCGCCGTCCGTTTCCTTATCGGAAGACTGGTCGTCGGAGCCAGCTGGATCCTCCAACTCCTGCTGCTTTTTTTCGCTAGGAGTTTGCATGGATTCCTTGCTGTTTGAAGGAGTCACTTCTTGTAAAGTGCTTACCGGTTTGTCAATATACTTACTAGGGTTAACCGCGACGCCATCTTTACGAATTTCAAAATGGACGTGTGTTCCAGCTTTTTCATTGAACATGCTTTGCCCAGCCTTGGCAAGAACATCTCCCTGTTTCACCTTTTCGCCAACTTCAACTTTAATGTCTTTCACGGACTGATATTGTGTTACAATACCTTTGTCGTGTTCAATTTCGATGACATTTCCAAGCACCGCGTCTTCTTCAACACGAGTGACAGTTCCGCTGAGTGATGCCAATACATCAAACGTTTCGCCATCCTTCATGGTGATGTCGACACCAGTATTCGGGTTGTATGTGTTCTCGTAGAATACTAATGCGGCTTCCTGGTCTTCAGCTTTTGCACTGAAATCATAGAACTTTGTCTTGATGACAGCTGATGCTGCATCCTTCACCGGCATTTTGACGTTTTCTAAAGCCGAGTTAACTTCAACTGCAGGCGGGTTGGTCTTTTTGCCAGTTATATCAGTAGACTTATAATCGTATTTGTCTGAGTCTCCTGCACTGGACTGGTACCAAAGAACACCTGTTAAAATGATTGCTGCACTTGCGATATAGATGGCTGGAAATACCCAACGCTTCTTGAAAAAGCGTTTTACGCTGGAACTTTGAGAAGATCGTTTGTTTTCTTCCTCTCTCATTTTCATCACCTCAGCAATCATTCTGAACAGATAACTAGAATTATATACACTAGTCTGAAAAAAATTTTATTTTTTGTAACTGCCTGCGTTTTTATGCATCTTTTTTGAAAAATTTTTAGGGGGAACGTTTCATGAAAGCTTTAAAATGGGTGCTGCGGGTCCTGCCCGCGCTTTATATGGCAGCCATCTTTATTCAATCGAGCCTGCCGTCGGACCACTTCGTCAAGCTGCCCGATTCGAACATTGACCATACTATTAAAGAATCATTGCATTTAATAGAGTTTGCGATTTTATATGTGTTACTAGTGCTTGCCTTTTTGACGTTTAGGCGTGGTGAAAAGGCAGAGAGCAGCGTCGCATCCGAAGGTGACAGGACCGTCAGAAACGTGACCGTCGCTGGTTTCAGCTTTACTCCAGGCTGGAACTTGGCCTGCGCCCTGTTCGCTGCCTTTTACGGCATCAGCGACGAAATCCACCAATCCTTCTATCCATACCGCTCTGCGTCGTTGTTTGACCTGGTTAAGGACTTCCTAGGCATCAGTGTCAGTTACTACTTTATTCGCGGCGCGCTGTTTAAGGGTAAGTTTGCAGGGCTGGCGAAGCTGCTCGGCCGCGTTCGGTCTGTTTCTTAAACCACTGCTGGTTGGCGGTGGTTTTTCTTATTGTAATACCGGATGATGGTAAACTCGGTCTTTAAATGTACCACTATGGGGGAAATCTGCGGCGGTTAGAAAATGGCTGGCCACTCTTATCGAATCTATATGGAGAAACTCTCTTAGCTCGGAATTTGTGATAGTCGGTTTTATTAATAGGAAATAATCGTTGATGGCTGGAATATGGGCGGTTTTCGATTTGGCGTTACACTTTGGGCACCACCAGGTACCGGAATGATAAATCATTGGCAGAAAGCGGCAATCGGGGCACTTCACACCAGTGGGGATTTCTTTAGGAGACAGGTGAAATTGCTTTAATATATCGGGATTATCGGGAGTGTGCTTCGATAGTAGTAATTTATTTACTTTTTTTAAATCCTTGGAGCTTAGCTTCTCTATCTTATGAAATTCTTTAATTTGTTCTATTTTTTCTATTAAAAATTCACTATTACATACTTTCCGAAGAATTTCTTCGTTCCCGTGCTCTGCTGTAATCAAGGTTTTTTCGTTACTGTTTACAAAAAGATAATGAATTGGAAGGTTTGGAAAATGGTGCTCTAGCAGCCACCCGTTTAGCTTTCGCGCCTGGAGCTTGGCCTGCAGCACCGGATTCTTTATCCTTTCCTCCTGGCCATTTTTTCGCCAAAACGCTTGATTTAACTCTCTTTTAAAATGAATTTCTCCGCTCCTGTTTTTCACTTCCAGTGCAAGGCCAAACATCGCACACAAAAGCAGGATGTCAATTTGAAAGTAATACTTTCCATAAAGCAGGCGGATATCATGGTAAATCTGATAGTCGGCCTCGGGAAGCATGCTCAAGTAAAAGTCCACAGATTTCTCGCCATGATACCCTGCCATCCTATTTTTGTATTCGTGAACCAAATCCGGCCAATCGGGGTGATTGGGATCCATCCTTCCATCATAAAGTGCTTGTAATTTCTTGATTCGCAATGACATTTCACAAGGCTTTGCAAACAATTGGACCACTCCTTTCAATTTGCTCCTACATTTCCCCTTTCACTTGCCAATTTCCTGCAAAAATCGACATAAACTTTTGAACTTTTTATGGCGTTTTTATCCGATTAGGTCTGGCCCGAGGTGCCTTTTCAATGATACTTTTTTGAGATATTACCATTTATTTGGATATACTTTCCGATTTGGTGTGGTTACTTACTGATTTAGAGCACTTACTTTCTACTTTAACGATTTTACTTACACTTTTTGATCAAGTACTTTCCAAACCCTTTTAGAACAGTACTCCCTTCCAATCACCACCCCAAATCAGCTAAAAGGCCAGGCGGCGAGCCTGGCCAGGTATCTTTTCAATGACCTTTTTTGAAATATTACCATTTATTTGGATATACTTTCCGATCTGGTGTGGTTACTTACCGGTTTAGCGCACTTACTTTCCACTTTAACGATTTTACTTACACTTTTTGACCAAATACTTTCCAAAATTCCTATTTTACTTTCCATCCCCCTTTTAAGAGACACACCCTTTCAAGCGCCACCCAAAACAGCTAAAAAGCCAGGCTGCGAGCCTGGCCCAGGTAACTTTCAATTACCTTTTTCAAAACATTTTCCATTTATTTGGATATACTTTCCGATTTGGTGTGGTTACTTACCGGTTTAGCGCACTTACTTTCCATTTTATCGATTTTACTTACACTTTTTGATCAAACACTTTCCAAATTTCCTCTTTTACTTTCCAACCCCTTTTTAGAACTGTACTCCCCTTCCAAGCGCCAACCCAAATCAGCTAAAAAGCCAGGCGGCGAGCCTGGCCAAGGTAACTTTTCAATTACCTTTTTCAAAAAAATTTCCATTTATTTGGATATACTTTCCGATTTGGTGTGGTTACTTACCGATTTAGAGCACTTACTTTCCACTTTAACGATTTTACCTACACACAAAAGCCAGGCGCACCCACACGCCTGGCTTCCACACACACCCTATTTCTTCGCCGTAATCGTCGCCAGCATGTTCTCCGCCGAGGTAACCTCGACACCCTTGTAGTAGTACTGGACGATATCTTTGTAGTTTTTGCCCTCCGCTGCCATTCCGTTCGCGCCGTACTGGCTCATGCCCACGCCGTGGCCGTAGCCGCGTGTGGTGATGACAATATTTCCACCCTTTCGCTCCCATGAAAAATCAGACGATTTCAGATCCAATTTTTCACGGATATCCTTACCGGACAGCACCTTCCCGTTAAAATCAACCTTCGCCACGCGCTTGCCCTCAGTTCTGGCGACAATTTTTCCAAGCGCTGTGCTCGACCCGATCTTCACACCAAGCCGTGATTCAAACTCTTTCACGGTTATAACCTTTTGATTCGTGAATTTAGGGGATTCCTTATCCCACGGACTTGTGACGCTGCGCAAATACGGGATGTTGCCGGACCAGTAGTCCTCCGAATTCTCCGTAAAGCCGTTGCTCGTTGAGAAGAAGGTCGCATTAATCGGCTCGCCGTTATAAGTCAAAATCTGCCCGCTGGTCGACCGGACAGCCTCTATAATCTTTTTCTTCTTCCAATCATAATCCTTGCCCCAGTTTTTTCTTTGCTGCGCGTCATCTATGTAAGCCTGGTGGAGCTGTGGGGTATCGGTTACCTGCGACCCTTTTGGAGCCCCCATCGTGTCATTTTTCAGCAGCCGGTTCACAATATAGGTTCGTGCCGTCAGCGCCTGGGCCTTGAGCGCCTCCTCATTGAAATCTGCCGGCATCTCGGCAGCGACTACCCCGACAAGGTAATCTTCCAGCGGGGTTTCTTCAATCGCGGATTTGGCGGTGCGGAAGACGGCCACGTCAATGGCTGAGTCAGAGGATGGAGAAGTAGTTTCCTGTGCTGCCGGCTTCTTGGCGAGATCCTCGCCCAGCTTGCCGCTCGCCTTCTCGCTCGAAAAAGGCAAAACTAACACAGCGGGGATAATCAGTGTCAAGGCAATAAGAAATGCTGCTAGTACGATGAGTGGTTTGATATTTTTCATGATTGTGCCTCCAGTTTGTAAATTCACAGCCCACTTGCTCCTGGGATGCGTCACATTACAACATATGGGGACGGACAAGCATTTATTACCTTTTTTTATAAAAACAAAAAAGGCCAGCTATCGCTTAAAAAGTTATCCACAAATCACAGAGTTATTAGACTTATCCACATTGTTGTCAGGCGAAATTGGGTATAATTCCAAGTTGTTTATAATGTATACCGGAACCTCTTGTTAATAAACGCAATTTTTAAAATAAAAAAAGGACCTCTTGTGGATAAGTCCACCAAAAGCACAACACCCCTAAAAGTAACACAAAAAAACAGGACCCGTTATTCCAGGCCCCGTTGCTTTGGTTGTGTTCAGTTGTACCCTTAAATTAGGATTTAAGCTGAGTATAGAACTAAACACCCGCGGCATTTAGTCCAAACTAGAATGAACTATGCACGCCCCTTAGGCATTTAGATCGGTAACATATTTTCCAAGTTCGATAAAGGTTTCATCTGCTTCCTTCACACGCTCGATGTCGGCACCTAAACCAGCCAGCTTCTCGTGGAAATTCACGTAGCCGCGGTCCAAATGCTTCAATTCAGTTACACGTGTTACACCTTCAGCAACCAGCCCGGTTAAAATCAATGCAGCTGCAGCACGAAGGTCTGTTGCCGCCACTTCAGCGCCTTGTAAGTTAGAAGGACCATTTAAAATCACAGAACGGCCTTCAATTTTCACATCGGCATTCATGCGGCGGAATTCCTCAACATGCATAAAACGATTTTCAAACACAGTTTCCGTAATCATTGACGTGCCATCTGCACAAAGCAGCAAAGCCATCATCTGTGACTGCATATCCGTCGGGAAGCCTGGATGCGGCATGGTCTTGATGTCAACCGCCTTCAAGCGCTCCGGTCCAATGACACGGACGCCATCCTCTTCCTCGATAATCGTCACACCCATCTCTTCCATTTTCGCAATCAATGAAGAAAGATGTTCCGGAACTGCACCCTTTACAAGCACATTTCCTCCCGTAATCGCAGCCGCCGTCATAAACGTACCTGCCTCGATCCGGTCCGGAATAATATTGTGGTCCGCGCCAAACAACACATCGACACCCTCGATGCGAAGCGTACCAGTGCCGGCACCCTTCACGCGCGCACCCATTTTATTTAAAAAGTTCGCTAAATCAACAATTTCTGGTTCTTTTGCGGCATTTTCAATCGTGGTTGTACCCACAGCAAGCGTTGCAGCCATCATAATATTTTCAGTAGCCCCAACACTTGGGAAATCTAAATAAACTTTTGCTCCACGCAGACGGCCATCAACCTCCGCCTCGATAAAGCCATTGCCCACCTTGACCTTCGCACCCATGGCTTCAAAGCCCTTCAAATGCTGGTCAATTGGTCGAGATCCAATCGCACAACCGCCAGGCAAAGCCACCCGGGCACGGCCATTACGTGCAAGAAGTGATCCCATGACAAGCACAGACGCGCGCATTTTGCGAACATACTCAAAAGGCGCTTCCTCTTTTAACACTCTAGATGCATCAACAACAACCGTATTATTATCAAAAGCCACTTCAGCGTTTAGGTTACGTAGCACTTCATTAATTGTAAATACATCGGAGAGTGTCGGTACATCACGTATCACACTTTTTCCATCACTTGCTAATAATGTTGCAGCGATAACAGGCAAAACGGCATTCTTTGCACCTTCTACTTTAACCGTTCCGTATAGCCTTTGTCCGCCGCGGACGATGATCTTTTCCAAGAGTATTCCCCTCCGCGTCCATTTTCTCTATATTAATATTCAATCGTAATGATAGGGGTTCCTACTACAACCGTAGTCGGACCGCCCAATCCTTCGGAGCGTAAGCCAATTTGTAAATTCATGTTATTATTTTTCAAGTCAATCGCATCTGTAAACAACGGCGACATGGCCGAAACAGACATGAAATTCTCCTCTTTTAACGCCTCGATCTCTTTAGCTTGAAAGCCCGACATCAATTCACTCGCCGTCTTTTCTAAAGCCTTATCAATCTTATCACTCACAACGCCCTTCATACAAGAAAAAACTGTTGGTTTACCACGAAATATGTCATTTAGCCTATTTTCAAATTGACTGCTCATGATAAAGGATTTAGAGGCTTCGTTCCACTCATTGCCCCTTACACTATATACTATATACGCAGTCGTAGGTTGTTTTGTGCGGGTTGCCAAGAATTGAAGCTTTTCTGAGTGGTGGTTAGATGCTGTGGATACTGCCGTCATTTCCCAAGTCTCGCTTGTTGTCCTCTCCGTCCAACGCCAGTCGGGAAACTTTTTCCGTAAAACATTCGCGTATTCCTTCACGTCAATACCAGCCGCCTGCTCCCTTGCATAAAAAGACCAATCCTGAAGCATAATATCTTCGGCCTGAAAAACAGCTGCCATTTTTCCAAGATCCTTTTGGAAAGATAACTCCCGGACACGCGTCTCGCCTTGTGTCTGTTTATGGTTCGTGCCGACGCTCGTTTCTCCCTTAAAAAAAGATGCGATTTTCAAATCCAGGCCGCCGTTTGCCTCAGTGGTTCGGTTCCCCATCACAACCAGAATAATACTAAAACATGTAATCAGGCATATATAAGTGAATCTGTTTCTGTTCATTCTCTCGACTCCCCCTTATTACCATTGTTTCCAAGGAGGGAGAGAGCATACTTGGGAATTCTCGTCACTTTTAGACAAAATCCCGTTTTTTATCTATAGGTGGTAAAACGTCTGACAAGTTTCAGATTATTTTTCCACATAAATTTGATTGTACTCAATCTATAACCATTTTGGAACCTTTAATTTTTTTCCAATTAATGTTTTATTGAAACATTAACGGTAGTTGTCTCGACCATTGCAGGTAGTCAAGGAAAAAGTTACTAACTGATGATCCGATGAAGATTGCCAATAATATGTACAATAAACGTGCTTGAAATACATGGTTCGGCTTCAGCAGTTTATCCAGGCGAATCGCCTGCAGGGCCCACCAGGAAACCGCGATACACACCAAATGAGACAGAATGCTGACTAACGCAATTTGCCCAAAATCATCCATCTATACCGCCCTCCCTTTCACACCCTTCCTATTCTACCACACTGGTCATTTTATTTCCTTTAATTGAAGATTTTTCCCATAATAAATTACCTGCCTAAGCACGATTGAACCTCTCAAAACGTGTTTAGGCAGGTAATTTAAGGATGGCCAATTTACACCTCATTCCATATCTGCTGTAATCTTAGTGGTACATACACCCTTTCTCCATGAATTTCTCGATGAATGATGGGCTCCTCAATAAATTGCTCAAAATGGAGTCTTGCCCGACTTTTGCGTCTTGCTTTTGTGCGTTCTCCCATTAATCTTTCAAATTTTATCGATGAGTGTTTCATAAAAATTCTCCCTTCCCATTTTTTTGTGAGCCGTCGCCCTATTGAGTAGGGCAACAGCTCTTTTTCTTTAACTCCTTAAGCTGATTTAGCCGCAACGACGATGACTTTTCCTCGGTCCAAGTCCTCTTCATAGCGCTCCGCCTCAAGCGGAGACATCCCTAATGATTCTAGTTTGGCACGCAGTTCATCTCCCCGCTTTCGAAACACGTTGGCAAAAGATTCAATGACGCCTTGCTCCTTGACGCCAATCTCATTAATATCCAGAGAGTCAGTTAAATCCTGAAATCGAGTCTTATCATGGGCCAATAAATAAATTTCATCTTTTGAATATCCCTGCATGATTAATTCATCAATTTCCCTTTTTGCTTGTACGCCATTTTCTACTACTTTAATTGTATTCATGTTCCATTCCTCCTTTTAACGTTGTACAGGTTATATAACCGTCCTATGAAAAATTGAAACCTATTTTTTTCGAATTTTTTTGAAATGAGGCATGGGGACGGTTCCTGTGCCTCACTTTGTGATGCAAGAGAACCGTCCCCGTGCATCAAAATTTTTTGGAAGTAGGTTACTCCGATTCAAAGCACGGGTATATAGAAAGCGGAGGTGGTTTAGATGAGGAAATTATCATGTAAATATTGTGGAAACAAAGAATTCTACGTTCTAAGTGTAAACGAGACGCTGTGTAAATGCGGGATGCGCTTAAAGAAGTTTAGTGATTATCACACTGAAAGGGACGCTAAGTGGGAGCAGCTTTTTCGAAAGGATCAAAAGCGCAAAGCCGAACTCATCTTAAAAATCAGCCTGTTAACTCGTGAGATAGACAGCTGCCTTGATAATCGGGATGAGTCGCGGTTTCAAGAACTGACGGAAGAATTAAAGACCTGTTGGCGAGCCCTACATATAGGAAGAAATCATTCTGAAAAAGTGTAAAGGAGGCATAGGGACGGTTCTTGTGCCTCACTTTGTGAAGCACGAGAACCGTCCCCATGTTCACTAAATGGTTTCATTTTCATTACAAACGGGTATTTAGTCTATATCTCATTGAAAGGGGAGATTACTTTATGGGTTTTATTTGGTCATTAATTATTGGAGGCGTAATCGGCTGGCTGGCCGGACTGATTCTTGGGCGTGATGTACCGGGAGGCATTATCGGTAATATTATTGCCGGTTTTATCGGCGCTTGGCTTGGATCGTTTCTGTTGGGGAGCTGGGGACCGGTAATTGGCGGCTTCTACGTCTTTCCGTCCTTAATCGGCGCAGCGGCTCTGGTCTTTATCCTCAGCCTGATTCTAAGAAACGCCAAACATTCTCATTAATATAGTAAGAAAAAAGAGACTGTCACAGCTCGACAGTCTCTTTTTTGCATTTTCACCCCGCCCCATTACCTTTTCGATAAATTCGTTCCTGGGCATTGAATTCTTTATAATGCAAGCCTTTTGGCAAAAACAGAATCGACTCCTTGCTGCCGAGTCCAAGGAAACCGCCGGTCGCCAGGCTGCCGTAAAAAAGACGGTGGACCTGCTGCTGGAGGCTGTTGTCAAAATAAATCATCACGTTTCGGCAGAGGATCACATGGAACTCATTAAAGGAACCATCCGTGACCAAATTATGCTGGGCAAAAATCAGGTTCTCTTCCAACAGCGGTTTAAAATAAGCATATTGATGGTCGGTCGTATAGTATTCCGAAAATGCCTTACCCCCGCCTGCTTTCAAATAATTTTTCGTATATTGCTGCATTTTTTTAAGCGGGAAGGCGCCTTTTTGGGCAGCCTGAAGCGCTTTTTCGTTCATATCAGTTGCGTAGATTTTCGTTTTTTTCGTAAGCCCCTCTTCGTGCAGGAGAATGGCCATCGAATAGACCTCTTCTCCCGTTGCGCAGCCCGCATGCCAAATCCGGATTTCGGGAAGCTCCCGCAAGAGCGGGATCACTTCCTCGCGAAACGCCGCAAAGAAGCTGGGGTCGCGGTACATTTCCGTCATCCGGATTGACAGATCATTCAAAAGCCGCTCCAAACAGCCAGGTTCGTGGAGAACTTTTTCCAATAGGGCGGTAATCGTCGGCAGCCGCTCTGCTTTCATCCGATTCATTACCCTCCTCGTCAATGAGGCCCGGACATACCCCCGAAAGTCGTAGCCATACATCTGATACAGCCCCTCGATTAGCAAATTCAGCTCGACTTCCTGCACCTCCGTTAAGGTAAACGGTTCGGTCTCAGGTGATGGTGTATCGCTCGTATCGCTCGGCGATATGCTCATTTTGTTACTCATCCGTATTCACCTGCTCTGTCAGCCATACCCGCATGAGCGAGAACAGCTGCTCAATATTTAACGGCTTCATGATATAATCGGACGCCCCCGCTTCTATGCACTTGTCGCGCTCGCCCTTCATCGCCTTGGCTGTTAACGCAATGATTGGCAGGCGGTGCAGACCGAGTTCATCGCGTATCACTTTCATCGCCTCATAGCCACCCATCACCGGCATCATGATATCCATAAAAATCAAATCAAAATCGGCCTGATCACACAGAAGGTCGATCGCCTGTTTTCCGTTTTTCGCAACTTGTACGGTAATCCCCTTGCGCTCAAGCGCCGTGACCAGCGCGTAAATATTGCGGCCGTCATCCTCGACAAGGAGAACCTTTTTTCCATGAAACAGCTCGTCATCGGTGCCATGCTCTGCCTCAATCATATCGCCGTCCGCTACAGCCTCATCCTGAAGCGGCTCCTGGACAACTTCAACCGCACGGCTTGCTGCCACTTCCTTGAGCGCCGTCAACATCTCCTGCTCCGGCGCCGGATCTGTCAATAGTTCATGTTCAGACTCCCGTGTGCTTGGGATATACAAGGTAAACGTACTGCCCTTCCCAACCTCGCTGTCAACCTCAAGGGCGCCGCCAAGCAGGCGGGTAAATTCACGGCAAATCGATAAGCCAAGCCCGGTGCCGCCGTATTGACGATTCGTCGTCCCGTCCACTTGCTGAAACGCTTCAAAAATAATCTGCTGTTTATCATGCGGGATTCCGATTCCTGTATCGGCTACCGATATGGCCAGAACCGGACCGCCACAGTGCAGCTGCTCCGCCTTTTCCGGAGGCGATACGGCAATATGGACTGTCACTGAGCCCTGCTCCGTAAATTTGAACGCATTCGATAATAAATTTTTTAAAATTTGCTGCAGGCGCTGGCCGTCTGTGGAAATCACCAGCGGCACGTTCGCATCTGTCAGGACCTCAAACATCACATTCTTTTTGGCTGCGACCGGATCGAACAGGCTTTTTAACATCTGCGGCAATTCGGTCACATTCACCTCGTCTGTCAGGATCTCAATTTTTCCGGCCTCAATTTTTGATAAATCGAGAATATCATCAATTAACCTTAACAAATCGGCGCCAGCCGTGTTCACAACACGGGCATATTCCTCAATCTCGTCTTGGTCCATGCCGCCATTTTCCATCAGCATTTGTGACAAAATCAAAATACTGTTCAGCGGCGTCCGTAGTTCATGCGACATATTCGCCAAAAAGTCGGTCTTGTACTGCGAGCTCAATTGCAACTGGCGCGAATAATCCTCGAGCTCATCCTTCGCCTTTTTCAGATCGCGCGCCCGCTGTTCAGCAAATTGTTTCTGCTCTTCCAAATATTCGTTGACGTTCTTCAATTGTTCCTGCTGCATCTGCAATTCTTCGGACTGGGCCTGCAGCTCTTCAGATTGTGCTTGAAGTTCCTCGGTCATGACCTGCGATTCCGATAGCAACCTTTCGACCTCCATCCGACCGAGTACATTGGAAATCGATGAGCCGAATTTGTCCTGTAAAAGGTCGAGCAAGGTTAGGTGCTGCGAGAGGAACGGCTTCAGTGCTGCGAACTCGACAACTGCTTCGACCCGGCCCTGATAGATAATCGGTGCCACCAATAAATTTCGCGGTGACGATGTCCCGAGGCCGCTCGTCACTTTCATATGATCTTCCGGCAAACGGTCAATTAGAAAAATCCTTTGGTCGAGCGCCGCCTGGCCGACGAGCCCTTCCCCAAAGCGGAAGCTGGGCTTAACGCCAGCCTCATCGGAGACTGCATAGCCTGCGACTTTGACGAAGTCGACCTCGCCGCCTTGTTCCCGGCGCAGATAAACAACGCCGTAACAGGCTTCAAGCAGCGGTGCCAGCTTATTGATCACCCGCTGCGCAAGCTCATTAATATCGGTAATTCCCTGATACAGCGTCGAAATATCAGTCATACTTTTCTGCACCCAGTGCTGTTTTTCGAGGCTGCTGAGCAGGTGGTTCATGGCCTCCGCAAGCTCCCGCGTCTCATCGTTCGCTTTGACGCTGATTCGTGTCGTTAAGTCTACCTTCGAATCAGTGATGTTCTGAATCGTTCTGACGACTTGCTTGATCGTTTTGACAATGGAGTTTGACAACAAAAACGCTGTTGCGATGGTAATGAAGGTTACTAAAATGATAATGCCATATAAGATGATTTTTAAATTGTTATTATTCTGAAGGAGATCGTCCGTACGCTTTGACGTTAGCTGCTTTTCTTTTCCCAAAAAGGAATCCAACTGGGTGCGAAGCTGATCAGTCACCTTTTTCCCGGTTTGTTCCTTAAAATGCTTGGCCAGTGCCGCTTCGTTGCCTGCCTTTTTTTGATTGATGGTAAATTCGCCGGTATTCGTGACCCAATGTTCAATCACCGGTCTCATTTCTTCCAAATTTCGCTGCTGACTGCTGTTTTCGTCGAGCAAAGAATGGAGCTTGTTATAATTGTCGAGCCAGCGGCGGTTCCCCTCGTTATACGGCTCGAGGTACTCCTCCTGGCCGGTTAACGCATAGCCGCGGATTCCAGTTTCCATATCGAGGACATTTTTTTGAATCTGATTTGCCAGGTCATGGACCTCAATGTCGTGCTGCGAAAGGAATTTTACCTCATTTTGCAGTGCGCTCATCCGATTCACCACAACGAGCAGGGACAGCACGAGGCAAATCAGAATCGTGAAATAGCCTGTGATAATTTTTGCATGAATGCTGAAATTGACGCCTTTCATTGCGCCACCCCCTGTGTTTTTTCTCTAAAACTATCATATCGTTTCTCTTACATCCACCCAATGAGTCGCAGGTCCCGTGGTGAGACAGGACGATGGTCCCCTTTAAACATTTAATCGTTTCATCTGCCTGTTAGAAGGGTAATTACTAAGTATCACCATGAAATTGGAGGTTATTAGCATGACAAAAACAAAAGACAAAACAACGCGACTATCAGATACGATGAACAAGCAGGTGGCCAACTTCTCAGTCTTGTATATGAAATTGCATCATTACCACTGGTACGTAAAAGGAGAGAATTTCTTCACACTGCATGTAAAATTTGAAGAATTGTACAACGAGGCGGCGCAGCATGTCGACACCATCGCCGAGCGGATGTTGGCCCTTGGTGCCAAGCCGGCATCCACACTCGAGGAAACGTTGAAGCGGGCATCCATTAAGGAAGCAATGGATGAAGAATCCGCAAACGACATGGTTCAGACATTGGTTGATGATGTGACCACAATTTGCTCAGAGCTAAGCGAAGGCATCACGATGGCCGAGGACCAGGAGGACGAGCCAACCGCAGACTTATTCACGGAAATTCGCGCCTCGTTGGAGAAGCATGGGTGGATGCTGAGGGCGTATTTGGCGTCGTAACTATTGGATATTCCGCTCACAATTAGCGGATAGTGGACAAGCTGGCGAGTAAAACCTGGATTTTGACGAGTAAATTGGGAAAAGTGACGAGGAAAAGAATAAATTTGGCGAGTAAACTGACAAAGTTGGCGAGTAAATCTGTTATTTTAGCGAGTAAACAAAAAATTGGGAATCTACTTTATTAGCTTCAATAAGGCCACCAACTGGCGGATAACTATTTTTACCTGTGGCATAAGGAAAGGGTGTCGGTTTATGGCCGGCACCCTCTCATTTGCCCGCCCATCTAATTCGCAGAAATCATCACCAGGCACAGGTCATCTTTCTGCTCCTTCAACGGCTTCGCACCCGGCAGCAGCTGCTCGAGCAGGCGCTCCGGATTGTCGTTTTGCCGCAAACCGCTGATCAGCTTTTCCCATGCGTCCTCGTACTCCTCCTCCAGCCATTCAGACAGCCCGTCGGTAAACAGCAAAATCCGCGCGTCTTCCTTATAAGGAATCACACCCGTGGTTACCTCTATTTTTTCAAAAAAACCAATCGCCGAGCAGCCTTGGTCAAGCTGCTTCACTTCCCCATCGATCAGCGCAAGACCTGCTGGATGCCCCGCATTCACGTACTCGATCGTCTGTTTTTGCGTATCCAGGACAAAATAAATCGCAGTGAAATAATAGTTTATCAGACTTTCAGGCATATGGAGCTGATTCATACGCCGATTGAGCTCCTGCATCACGGCCGCCGGGTCGCCCATTCCTGTAATCGCGTCCTTTAATGCAGAATATATGTACATACAGACAAGTGACGAGGAAATACCGTGCCCCATCATATCAAGCAAAATAACCCCATAGCGATGGGGGCTGATTTGGTACCAGGCGTACAGGTCGCCGGCCAGTTCAAAGGAAGGCCTATAAACGGCAGATATCGTCACATCTTCGTTCTCAAGCGGACTGCCAAGCACACTGCGCTGGACCTGCTTGGCCAAATCCAGCTCGAATTGAATCCGCTTATCTCGTTCCTTGCGCAAGTTCATCTCATGTTTCAGGCGCAAGACCGACCGAATCCGGGCCAGCAGTTCAACCTTGTTGATGGGCTTCATAACATAATCGAGCGCTCCGGCATCCATTGCTTCGGCCATTTTATAGGAATCGCCCATAGCCGAGACAAAAATAATCGGCAGGTCGTGGAAACGCTCATTGGCTAGAATCGTCCGGCATGCCTCGATTCCGTCGATTTCCGGCATCATCAAATCCATAAGAATTAAATCAACCGGAACCTCACGGGGTCGTCCCGCATCCAGCTGCAAATAGTCATATAATTCTCGTGCTGATGTCAGCAGCACCAATTGATCGTAACCCGCCTTCTGCAGGATTTTTTCTATAATCATCAGGTTCGTCCGATTATCATCGACAATTACAATATTCATAGATGTTCCCCCAAACTATTGATGCTGCTGGCGCCTGACCCCGACTGTTTAACGCGTCTCTTCATCAGTGGTCTGACTCCCCAGGGCCTTGCGCAATTTTTCAAGTGCCTTCTTCTGCAGCCGGGAAACGTGCATTTGCGAGATTCCCATTAATTCTCCGGTTTCCCGCTGGCTTTTGTTTTCGATAAACGCGCAATGAATAATCGTCTTTTCCCGCTCAGAAAGAACATCAAGCGCGCTTTCAAGCAGAAGCTTCTGATCAACTTTTTCAAAGCCTTCATCAGGAGCGCCGACAACATCCAATACGGTCACCGTACTGCCATCCGAGCCTGCTTCAATCGATTGGTCGACAGAAGATGCCTGATAGCTCTTGCCCATTTCCATCGCCTCCAGTACTTCCTCCTCGGTAATCTCTAGATACTCGGCAATTTCATGAATCTTTGGTGACCGCTGATATTGATTGGTCAGCTCGTCCACCACCGTTTTAAGCTTCGGCCAAACATCCTTGACGCGCCTCGGCACATGCACACTCCATGTTTTATCCCGTAAAAATCGCTTCATTTCCCCGATGACGGTCGGGATCAAAAAGGACTCGAACGGACGACCGATGCTGGGGTCGAATCTTCTGATTGCGGACAACAGTCCGATCATCGCCACCTGCATGATGTCCTCATCGAAGCTTTTCCCCTTTGAATATTTCCGTGCAAGGCTTGCGACCAAAGCCGTGTAATGCTCCACTAAGATGGTCTGGGCTGATGGACTTTCATTTTCTTGAAATTCGGCAATTAACGCCTCGATTTCTTCCTTAGTTCGTTTCATGGTTTGCGATGGCTGTGTCATGATTTTCACGCTCCCCGCCCAAATACTTCGCCATGAAGACCGTCACTCCGGAATGATTCAAAACTCGGACTTCATCCATCAACGTTTCTATTAAAAATAGTCCTAACCCTCCCTCTGTCAATTGCTCCACAGTACTTGATTCAGTGTAAGGACCCAATTCATTTTTTGTCTGGATAAAATCAAAGCTCTTTCCACTATCGGCCACCGCTATTTCCAGCTTGTCGTCGTAGATGCCAAAGCCGACAATCACCTCGCCGCCCTCGTCCTTGCCGTACGCATGCTGTACCGCATTTGTGACCGCCTCGCTCAAGGCGATTTTCAGATCTTCAATTTCCTCATATGTATACCCCATCCGGCTGGCAATTCCTGATAACGTCAAACGCATTACACCAACATACTCCGGCTTTGCTGGAATCTTCATTTCAATATAATCCATCATATCGCTCTTCCCCTATCCTCTAATTTCCATTACATGACTCAATCCCGTAATTTGAAACAGCCGCTTCAGCCGCTCTGACATTTCAATCAGTCTAAGCTCGCCGCCATTATTTTTCAATTGCTTGAACAAGCCGACGAACACGCCCAGTCCGGTACTGTCCAAATACGTTACATCCTTTAAATTTACGGTAATCACTTTATTTTTTCCGTCGGCGAGCAACGCCAATTCCTCTCTAAGCTTTGGTGCCGTAAACGCATCAATTTCCCCTGCCGCTTTAACTACCACTTCATTCTCATTTTGCTGCTTGTCTATCGTTAAATTCATCCATCCTCACCTCTACATGATTTATAGGGTATATACCCACGTTGTTTATATCTGAAACCTATTTTTTAAAAAATTTTTTTCTAGTATTATACCAAAATATGCTAAAAGGCCGAATCGAGCGGATGGCCTAGATAAATAGTGGGATATCCGCACAAAAAAACACGCCCCAATGACGTGTCTTATTTAAAAAACGATCCTCTCTTTTTCCCTTTCAACAAGTCCCCGGTCCAGCCTTTCATTTTTAAATAGCCATATAATAAGGCTGTCGATACCACAATCAACACGAGCGACAGAATATAGCCAAAGCGCCACTCAAGCTCCGGCATGTGCTTGAAATTCATCCCCCATAATGCCCCGAAAGCCATGACCGGCGTAAAAATTGTTGTCATCACTGTCAATGTTTTCATAATTTCATTGCCGCGATGCGAGGAGATGACCTCCTCCAAATTGATCATCGCATCAAGCTCGTGCTCATATTCACCAAGCAGCGCCATCGCCCGCTCGATTAGCCTGCAAGTGCTAGCATACACCTCGCTGCTGCAATGAAGATTGATCTCTTCAATCGCCATCCGCAGCTCTTTGATTGGAATTAACACGTTCTTCGCTACCAATAATTCGTGCCGGCGCGTGTAGAGCAGCTCGAGAATCTTCGTTTCATTTCGTTTTCGTACACCCCAAATCAACGTTTTGAGCGCCACTTCAAACTTATCAATCTCCACGAGCAATCCGTTGACAATTTCCCCGAGGAAAAATAGACAGCCGTCGACAGCGTTTTCCGCGCTGCCCAACTGCTGTTGTATTTCTCCCTGCTCATCCCCCGGCAATTCCAGACCGACCGTTATCAGCAGATCCTTTTTCAAATAAAAATGAAAGATTTTAAAGTCCCATTCCTCACTAAAGTTTTGTTGATAAATCAGCGATCCTTTCAATACCTTTTCTCCGTTTTCAAGACTGCCGATCTTGACATAGTTGGTTTGATTTTTACGGGCATGTTTAAGCCAGGCATCCGAAGCAGGATCTCGAGGAAGCGGCGGATTGATATTCTCCAGCTCCATTTGATGCAGCGCAACCCATTTCCAGTTGTGTTTGCCAAAGTAAGTCTCCAAGCAACTCGCTCCCTTCACTGAAACTCCTATTTTCTTTTTCTCCCCAAAAATTAGCCGCTCCAAACAGGTTTCATCTGTACAAGCTGTGGGTATGCATATAGAAAATCGATAAGGAGGTTTTAATATGAAACGAGTTGTAGGTATAGGATCGTTAGTGGCAGTAGGAGCTGGGGCCTCGGCGGCTGCGATGTGGCTATCAAATAAACCGAACCGCCTCAAAGCGGAAAGCTTTCTAAGAGACATGAAGCGAAAAGTGCTACCGACAGTCTTTGAAAAAGCGGAACAACTCCCAATCCATAAAGGCGGCCACCCACACCCGCACGACATCGAAGACAACAAAATGGTCGACGAAGGCGCCATCTACTCCGTACAATTCTACAACGAAAAAATGCAATGATGCATGGGGACGGTTCTTCTGCCTCATTTTTGGGGAAGAAACAGCAGAATCGTTCTCAAGTCCCATCGAACTTTCATTATTAGCCCATTAAAACCAAATTCAAGGCTTATCAAAAAGTGAGACAAGGGGAGCTCCCCTTGTCTCATTCTTCTGTCTTAACTGGAGGTGACCATGATCGCTTGCATTAAAAAGTGCGGCACGAGAACCGTCCGAGACCACTGAAAAATACATCCTACGAAACTGGAGCGCTATTTTTCTTAGGCGGCTAAACGGAGTACCTAAATGGCATATTTTTACCGGTGCGACACTTTTCTTGTGCACACGGGTAGAATAGATTGCTTATTTTTACCGGTGCGGCACTTTTCTTGTGCACACGGGCAGAATAGACCAGTTTATTTTTACCGTCGCGGCACTTTTCTTGTGCACACGGGAAAAATAGACCGCTTATTTTTACCAGTGCGGCACTTTTCTTGTGCACACGGGCAGAATAGACCGGTTTATTTTTACCGTCGCGGCACTTTTCTTGTGCTCACAGGCAGAATAGACCGCTTATTTTTACCGTCGCGACACTTTTCTTGTGAACACAGGCAAAATAGACCGGTTTATTTTTACCGTCGCGGCACTTTTCTTGTGCTCATGGGCAGAATAGACCGCTTATTTTTACCGGTGCGACACTTTTTCTTGCACTCAGGGCAGAATAGATGGCTTTTTAAAAATATTTCCACTCTCAACCAAGGCCGTTTTGTCTTTAAGAACCCCTACTTTGGAATGTTTTTCAGCGATCTCGAACCGTCCCCATGCCTCACTTTTGTACCTCCAAATACATGATGTGGGATCCGTTTGCTTCATTAATCTTGAAGAGCCAGCCTTGTGTTTCAAGGGTGGCACCTGCTCCGAGTTGGGGGGCGTTGTGTTGGGTGAGGAACCAGCCGCCGATGGTGTTGACGTCTTCGGCCGCCAGGCTTGTGTCGAGAAGCTGGTTGACGGACGCAATCGGAACTTTGGCACCTACAATATAGTGGTTTTCCGCTACCTGCTGAATGTCCGCGACCTCATCAGCATCAAATTCATCCCGCACCTCGCCGACAATTTCCTCGATGATGTCCTCCACCGTCACCAGTCCCGATGTGCCGCCATATTCATCGTGCAAAATCGCCATATGAATCCGCTCCATCTGCATTCTGACCAGCAAATCATGAATCGGTATCGTTTCAATCACGGTAATCACCGGCTGGATGTACGATTTGATTTTCCAATTTTCATAGAGGCCTTTATTCATCAATTTCGCTGTTAAAAATCTTTTTACATTCATTACTCCGGTTATATGATCTTTATCGCCTTCCATAACGGGGTAGCGGGTGTACCCCTCTTCCTTCAGCTTTCGGAGCACCTCCTGAACGGACTCATCAACGGAGATGCAGCTCATTTCCATCCGTGGCACCATAATTTCCTTGGCGGTCCGCTCATCAAATTCAAAAATATTACTGACATATTGGAACTCATTCTGGTTAATCTCCCCCTGTTCCAAGCTTTCCGCCAGCAGCAGGCGCAGCTCTTCCTCTGAGTGAGCAAGCTCCTGCTCCGTCGCTGGCTTGAAGCCAAACAAGCCAGCGAGCGCACGGGCCGAGCTGTTCAGTGCCCAAATAAAGGGATGCATGATTTTGCTGAACAGAATCATCGGCCGGGAGAACAGCAGCGCAATTGCTTCCGCTTTTTGGATCGCGACGGTCTTGGGCGCCAGTTCGCCGACCACTACATGTAGAAAGGTCACCAAAACGAAGGCTAGCACAAAGGCTAGAAAATGCGAAACAGATTCATTTAAATGCAAGACGCTGAACAACGGATGCAGCAATTTTTCAAAGGTCGGCTCCCCTAACCACCCGAGTCCGAGCGCGGTAACGGTGATGCCGAGCTGACAGGCCGAAAGGTATTCATCGAGCTTGGTAACGACCTGCTTTGCCGGCAACGCCCCCTTCTTCCCGGCCAGCACTAATTCGGCAAGCCGCGACGGCCGTACCTTGACAATCGCAAACTCCACCGCCACAAAAAATCCCGTCAGCAAGATTAAAACCACGATTAACAATAATTTAAAGATCATCATAGCCGACTTCCCCCTCCCTACAAAAAATCATTTTGGTATATTCACCAAGCGAAAGCCGCCTATAGGCTACCCATCCCTCGATTTTTCCTCGGTTTCAGGCACCAATACCCTTTATTGGCTACCCATCCTTCGATTTTCCCTCGGTTACGGGCACCAATACCCTTTATTGGCTACCCTTCCCTCGATTTTCCCTCAGTTACGGGCACCAATACCCCTTATTGGCTACCCTTCCCTCGATTTTCCCTCAGTTACGGGCACCAATACCCCTTATTGGCTACCCTTCCCTCGATTTTCCCTCAGTTACGTGGCACCAATACCCCTTATTGGCTACCCTTCCATCGATTTTTTCTCCATTTCGGGCACCAATACCCTTTATCGGCTACCCTTCCATCGGGTTTTTCTCCATTTCGGGCACCAATACCCCTTATTGGCTACCCTTCCATCGACTTTTTCTCGGTTTCGGGCCAATACCCTTCATTGACTACCCTTTCCTCGACTTTTCCTCAGTTACGGGCACCAATACCCCTTATTGGCTACCCTTCCATCGGTTTTTCCTTGGTTACGGGCACCAATACCCCCTTATTGGCTACCCTTCCATCGATTTTCCCTCGCGTTCGGGCACCAATACCCCTTATTGATAACAATCTTTTTGTAAAGATCCTTGAAAAATAACAATCCGAAATCGTCGCATCGATTCCGGATTGTGATCTTCCATTATTGGTTATTTCCTCCTTGGTCCAGTTTGTTATCAAGCTTGCGTAAATATTTTGCCGCAAAGTCTTTGCCGCCAAGACCAAATGACAGACCGAATGCCAGGGCCAAGCCGCCTAAGAGGAGGATAAACGCAGCATTGACAATTGAATGGGCCACGCCAAGCTGGTCGAGCGCCATAAAGACGGTCACCGCAAACACAGCGTACTTGGCAACCACCGCCAGCGTGCGGGCATAACTTTCCTTGACCACATTTCTAACAATGCGCTCAACTAGGTTCCCGACGTACAAGCCAACCCCCAGAATCACATGGGCAGCGAACAGCATAGGCAGGTAAGCCAGCACCGCCGACGCAAGGGTCACTAAGAAGTCTAAGCCGACTATTTGTAATGCTTCCACGGTAAATAACAGGACAATCACAATTTTCACAACCATACCGACAAGCTGGGACAGGCTGTACTTCGCTGACTCAGGACCAACAGCACCACCAATACCCAGTTGGTGCAGCAAACCATCAAACCGCAGCCTCCACAGCATTTGCGCCACCAGTTTTTCCACCCACTTGCCAAGCCAGATCCCCGCCAATATCAGCACCACTGCTACTGCGATATTGGGAATCAACGCCGCCACTTTTTCCAGCATCGCAATCGCCGGAGCAGAAACCCCTTGCAGGTCCAATTTTTCCAAAGCGGTAATAATCGTAGGAATCAAGATTAAGATAAACACAATATTTCCGACGATCCCAGCAAGGTCCAGGCTTCCCTTCATTCCTAACCGCTCGCCAAGCGTTTCACTGCCAATGCTTTTTAAAAAATTCGTTAAAATATCGCGGACCAATTTCGCCAGTAGCCACCCTATGAACACAATCAACGCAGCGGCAAACAACTTCGGAATAAATGATAGGAAGGTTGTCAGAATTCCGGCGACCGGCTCTGATACCCCCTCCATTTGTAAGGCGCCGAGCACCCCTGGCAAGAACAGCAGCAAGACGAAATAGAACAGTGCTTTGGCGATTTTCGCCACTTTTTCGCGGCCATCGATTTCGGTTTTGGCTAGCTTCCATTTGGCTAACCGGTCTGGCAAATGAAGCGCCGTCGCCCCTTTTTCAAATGCCTTGCGCAGGACAGTCGCGACGATCCAGGCAAACAATAGAACTAATGCAGCTTTTAATACATTGGGTATCGCGCCGGTAATCGACGACAGCATATGGACCAGCGGCGATGCAATATAGCTTAAGTTCAACATATTAAAGAAGATAATCCAGACAAACACCAGTAATAGGTAGTAAATAATTTTTCCAATGATTTTTTCTGAAGAATATTTTCGGCTTCCGTAGCCTGAAAAAAGCTTGTCATCGAAGCTCGTTTTCTTGAGGGCGGCTTCGGTCACTTTCCCTATTTTTTTGGCCGCCAGCCAGCCTACTATTAATAGAAGTAGTGCGAGGATTAAGATCGGCAGCCGATCCGTGTATATGTACCACTCGGCCAACATGTCCCTTACGTTCATATTCATCTCTCCTTTTTGTTTGTCGTGCTCTGATACGTATTTAACCCCGTTTGGAAAAATTGAAACCTCTTTTTCTAGCAGAAAAGTTTTTCAAAAAAAATGTTTCATCCCTTTTTTCGCTGGGAATATAAATGGTGCACGGCAAACGAACCGAAAGTTGGTTCATAAAAATTTTTGGGAGGGAATGAAATATGTTGAATCGCAAGAATTTAGCCGTTACCGGAATGGCTGCGTTATTGACATTTGGCGGGTTGGCCGGCTGCGGCGACGGTGTCGACCAGGATAATGGCCTTAGCGATGGCAAACAAAAGGATCAGATTGATAACGATACAAAAGCCAGCGCCAAAGGCACCATGCAGAAGGCAAAGGACAATATTAAAGAAGCAATGAAAGATGTCGAGCAGGAAATGAAGGAAAAAAGTCAAAATTAAAGTTTTTCTAAAAAAATGTTTCACGGTAAACCGATTAGGGAAAGCAACAAATTAAAGGAGGTAAAAAACAATGAATAAAGAGAAGGTAAAAGGCAGTGTTGATCAAGTGAAAGGTGAACTAAAAGAACAATGGGGCCGTTTGACGGATGACGAGTCCAAAGTCGTAGAAGGAAAAGTTGATAAGGCGAAAGGAAAGTTAAAAGAAGGATATGGTGAAGTAAAGGACAAGTTTTCGGACTAATGTATGCCTGGCATCTAGTAATCTATTTAAAATAGAGGAGGAAGCAAAATGGACAAGCATATGAAGAATGTAGTTGGTGTATATGATACAGAACAGGAAGCGATTCATGCCATTGATCTACTATTAAATCAAGGATACCACAAGGATGAAATCTCTGTGATTGGGAAAAACGTTAACCATGTTGCAAGGGACACAGGTACAGCCATGGAAGAAACAGCAGCGGCCGGAGCGGCTGTCGGCAGCGCCCTTGGCGGAATACCCGGGTTACTCGCGGGAGCTGGCGCACTAGCAATACCTGGCGTTGGTCCTTTTATCGCAGCTGGACCAATTGCGGCCGGGCTGATGGGAGCCGCTGCCGGCGCTGGCATTGGCGGTTTGACCGGTGCTCTTGTAGGAATGGGGATTCCCGACGACAAGGCGGAGTCCTATGAAAATTCAGTTAAAGAAGGGAAAATAATAGTGTTGGTTGAAAAGCACATTGATAATCGAAATGACCGGAACTATTTACATGAGGATACCGAGCTTGATCACCCGCCATTAGTTGGAGTAGATGGGCGGAATCGTAATCGTAAGGAAGATGGATTAATTAAAGAGGGGCCGCCGTTTCCAGGTTCAAGCTATAAATTTAATGAATTCGGCTCAAACATGGAGGAAGAGTCGTCACTAAAAGATGACCGCAACACCTTAAAGAAAGCAAACAACAGCTCAATGGCCCAGGATTATTCTGAAATGAAGAAGCTTGGCCGTGAAATGGAACAACAACCTACAGAAGAAAAGCTCCGAGACGAACATCTTAAACCAGACCCGCTGCAATCAACTAAAAAAGCTTAAGATTCATTCACCCACTACCATCTACCATCCTAAAAAAAGAGGCATCTTTGCCTCTTTTTTTGTGTGCAGCCAGATGATGCACGGGGACGGTTCTCGTGCCTCATCTCATTGTTGAGACACGAGAACCGTCCCCGTGTCTCATTCACATGCCCCCCTCCCCCATGTATAAGGAAACACTTAATGGAAAATAGTAAACATGCGTGAATTAATTTCCAAATGGGTTCTTCCTTTTAAGGGTGATTGGATGAAAGTTGAAAAAATCAGCCGGTTGCAGCTTTTTTACTTAATGACTGGGTTTGTATTAGGAACTGCGATGATTTTAGGGCTTGGCCATGAGGCAAAACAGGATTCGTGGATTTTTATTCTGATTGGTATGTCTTCCAGCCTGATTATAATGGCCGTCTATACTCAATTGGCTTCCTATTATCCGGGTGATTCTTTGGCCCAGATGCTTCCTAAGCTTCTCGGGAAGTTTCTTTCCTATCCAATCATCCTGTTGTATATTTTCCATTTTACCTATTCGGCTGCCAGAGGGAGCAGGGAATTGGGGGAATTGATTGACTCGACCATATTAAGTGAAACCCCGTTGGTTATTATCATCGGAAGCTTTATGGCACTGATGGTGTATTGTCTGCGGGGCGGAGTGGAAACGTTTGGCCGCATGGCCGAAATCGTCTTTCCAATTTACTTATTTTCTCTCATTCTGATTTGGATTCTTTTATTTAGTGTCGACCAATTTAGTTTAAAAAACCTCACTCCCATACTTGGAAATGGTGTAACACCGGTTTTAAAAAAAGCAGTCCCTACCGCAATCAACTTTCCATTCGGCGAAACCATTGTCGTCCTGTTGTTTTTCCCGTTTTTGACCCACAATGGGCCGGTTCGAAAGATTTGCATGTCCTTCCTTCTTGTAGGAGGCGTCCTGTTAACGATCAATTCCATCATGCTGATTGCGATATTGGGACCGGAAATTTACAACTTCGACCTTTTTTCACTGCTCTCTGCGACGCAGATGGTTTCCGTCGCCGATTTCCTCGAGCGATTTGATGCTCTTGTTATTTTATTGATGGTATCTGGCGTATTTTTTAAGGTTGGTGGTTTCATATTAGCGGCAGCTATTGCCACTTCTCATTTATTCAAATTAAAACAAACCCGTTCTGTCGTGCTGGGACTTGGTACCATCATTGTCCCTTTATCGACGATAACCGCGTTAAGTTATGTTGAACATTTAGAATTTGGATTTAAGTTTTATGTCCCATATGTCCATACCGTTTTGCAAATTATCTTGCCGATTCTGTTTTTATGTATTGCCTTCATTCGTAAAAAACTAGGGTCTAAATAGGTGGTGCCGCCTTTGAGATTTTTCAAGCGACAAAAAAAATTACCAGCTCTTCTTCAGGAGCAAAGTGAAAATAATCCATTATCAGGAAATCTTGAGGAAGACCTTCATCGGTTTAAACAGCTTTTTGAAGGGGCTGCTGATTTTAGTTATCGAGAGCTGCAAATAGGTTATAACTATTCAGCCGTTGTTTTATACCTGAATGGATTGGTTGATATGGAAAGAATGGAACTGAATGTCATCCAGCCTTTGATAAGCCGAAACGAGGAACTGCTCCAGCATCCTAAGCCTGCCCTTGACCAATTTAAGGGCGTTCTGAATGCATCTCAAGTGGTTCAGGTAGAAACGTTCCAAACAATCGTGGACCAACTTTTGGCAGGCGGCACCATTGTCTTAATTAATACGTTTAAAAAAGTGCTTGTTATCAGCGAACAGAAATGGGAGCAGCGCTCGATTGATGAACCGGTTTCTGAAGCGGTTGTGTTGGGCCCGCGCGAAGGGTTTACGGAAAATATCCGCACGAATACCAGTATGATTCGCAGACGTTTAAAAACAACGAAACTGAAATTGGAATATTTGAAGTTAGGAAATCTCTCGCAAACGAATGTGGTCATTACCTATCTAGAAGGTATTGCAGATGTCTCCATTGTGGAGGAGGTTCGCAGCCGATTAAACATGATTGACATTGATGCGATTGAGGACAGCAGTTATATTGTTGAGTTTATTGAAGATGAGCCGTTTTCCGTGTTTCCCCAGGTGTTACAAACGGAACGGCCCGACCGGCTGGCTGGCAACCTGCTTGAGGGAAGAATCGGTATCATCGTGGACAACAGCCCGTTTGCCCTGATTGTTCCGGTCACTTTTTTTCAAATGATGAACTCTCCAGAAGACTATTATGGAAGGTTTATCATGACAACGTTTATTCGCTTAATCCGGTACTTATTTTTATTAATTGCCTTATTATTTCCTTCTATTTATATTGCTGTGACCACGTTCCACCAGGAATTACTGCCTACCAATCTTTTGTTCAGTGTCGCAGCCTCAAGGGATAAGGTACCCTTTCCTGCGGTTATCGAAGCGTTATTGATGGAAATCACCTTCGAGGCGCTGCGTGAGGCAGGGCTGCGCTTGCCAAGACCCATCGGTTCGACAGTCAGTATTGTCGGTGCGTTGGTCATTGGCCAATCAGCCGTTGAAGCGGGAATTGTTTCCGCTCCGTTAGTCATTGTGGTCGCAACGACAGGGATTGCCTCATTCATGTTTCCGAGTTATCCATTGACAGGGGCCATCCGGCTTCTTCGCTTCTTTATGATTTTTATGGCTGGGACGCTTGGTTTTTATGGTATTCTTCTCGGCGTTTTCTTTATCTTGGCTCACCTTGTACAGCTTCGATCGTTCGGTGTTCCCTATCTTGCACCGCTCGCTCCGTTTCATTTTAACAATATGAAGGATATCATCATTCGCGTCCCTTGGTGGAAAATGAATGAACGGCCGCATGAAACAGGAAAAAGCAATTTGAAGAGGATGAATTATAAACCTCGTAAATACTAGTTTGTTTTTTTAAAAAAGGGCAGGGATACGAATGAACGTGATGAGACTGTTTTTCCTATTGGTCATAACCATGTTTCTGACAGGCTGCTGGAACCGTATTGAGATTAATGATATTGCCATCGTGACGGCAATTGGATTAGACCTTGTGGAAGACGATAAGGTCCATCTCTCCCTTCAAATAGCCATTCCATCGAAGCTGGGTTCGACAACAGGAAGCGGCGGAGAAAGCGGCAAAGGTTCATTGGTTATTTCCGATACCGGTGTCACGATTTCTGAAGCATTCCGAAATATTCAAGGCAAGCTTCCAAGACGGATTTTCTTTTCCCAAAGCCGGGTTCTGTTAATTGGCGAGGATTATGCCAAAAAGGGCGTCTCCCCGGTTATCAATTTCCATACAAGGTACAATAAAACGCGAATCAACAGTTTTATTATGTTTACAAAAGGCGAAGCATCTAAAGTCATCAATAGCATGCCAAAGTTTGAGAATATTTCCGCCGAAGAAATAAAAGAACTTAACAAGCTGAACATTGGGCTGAAAGTTTATATACGAGATTTTCTCAATATGCTTCTTACAGATGGCTTGGAGCCATACGGACCACTGTTTACATTAGAGGCATTGGAAGTAAAACCGAAAAATAAATCAGAGCCCGTCCAAAGCATCAAGGGAACGGCCGTGTTTAAAGGGGACAAGCTAATCGGCTGGATGGATCAATTGGAAACCCGGGGTCTTTTATGGCTCAAGAATGAAATAGAATCAGGGATTGTTTCCATTAAAATACCGAAGGAGCAAGGCGGAGGAAATATCAGTATGGAAATCCTTAAAACAGATACAAAGTTGGAACCAAAACTAAAAAATGGTCATTTACAAATGAACCTAACAGTCTCCACTAGATTGAATTTAATAGAAAATGATTCGCAGTTAAATTTATTTGATACAAAAGTAATCAAGGATTTGCAAAATAAAGTGGATAAAGAAATTGACGGACGTATTCAAATGACAGTTGATAAAGTCCAAAAGGAGTATCAGTCTGACATTTTAGGATTCGGGCAAGCGGTCTACAGGAAATACCCGAAACAATGGAAAACCAGCTATCAAAAGAACTGGGATCAAGAATTTCCGGGATTGGCGGTCACCATCCACACGAATTCTATTATAAAAAGAACCGGTGTAACTAAATAATTCCAAAAGGGGACATGACCATGCTCAGGTATCTTTTCATTACTCTCATTTTTGTCACAATATTTATCTGGGAAACATCAAAGTTATTGGGAAATAAAGAAATAAAAGAACTAATGATCTTCTCTTTTCTAACCTTAGTCGGATTCGTGTTATGTATCATTGGGGTTATACGGGATCTTATTTGAAAAGGATACGGATTGTTTGGGCCCTAGCCGCTAACGAATCGGTATCCTTACTTTTTTGATATTTACTTTTCGGTGGTCTGAAATATTCAGCCTTTTTTTCACATTTAGTCTTTATTAAACAGATATTTTAAGCATCATATCAATTTTTTTACACAACCTCACCCAGTCAAAATGATCAATGGCATCTTGCTGAGTACTATAACACACGGTTTTTAGCAGCTCTTGATTGTTACATGCTTCAATCATCCTTTGAGCTAATTCAGCACTATCACCAACCGCATGTAAAGAGCCGTATTCAACCTGGCGATTTTTTAATTTATCCTGATCGTCCAATGGATTTACTCTTAGTTCAAACTTTAAGGCTGCATCCCGGCATCCATCAATATCCGAGGTTATCAAATAACATCCATGCGCTTTCGCCTCAGAAAAAACATTTGCAGATGCTTCACTAATAGAAGGTAAGGAAAATATTTTTGCTTTACGAAACCACTCAGAGAGGATCTTTTTATCCTGTATATAACCTAAGAAGGTAATTCTGTCATTCAGATCAGGATTTTCTTGTAAATATTTTTCAACATACGGCTTAAATGATTCCTCAATACTCCCCGCTAAAACAAGCCTCCAACTGTCAGGTATATGTGGTTTTGCTTGCTTGAATGCTTCTAGCAGTACATTAGTTGCCTTCTGAGGGGTTCCTAATCTGCCTGCAGTGAGAATGATATTCTCTTTCTCCTCAAATGCAAATATTTTGGTCAAATGATTCTCTTCACAGCCTAAGGGATAATAACCGTTTGGTATATAATGGACAGGCACTGGCCATTTTTTATTTATATATTCCACTATTGATTCACTTGTGATCAAATCGCAATTTTTAAGAAATTTTACAAACTGCGCAGCCATCGGTGTATTATTAATCCATGAAATATTTGCGTCCAGCTTCAGATAGACCTTGCCGGCTGGGTTCAGTTCTTTATATCTTTCAACAGCATCAAAATAAAAGGGATAAATCCCAAATACATATAAAATATCAATCTTTTTGGCGTTATTTTCGATATATTTCACCATATCTTTGCAGCAGTCAATTAAATTCGAACTATACACCGTTTGTAATATGTCGTCCGGGTGGTAATAAAAAGATGGCTCTATATAATCAAACTCGATATCCTCAGTGAAAAAGCTTAACGAAGGGTAAGAGATATGGGTATCACTTGGTTTATAGGTGGCATAGACTGCTTTATAGCCAAGATATTTTTGCATTATATATGGGATAATCCCAACATCCTTCGTTACATGCACATCCATAAAACCCGGCACTAGCATATAAAATGTTTTTCTATCATTCATAAATACACCCGCTTATTTATTTAGATCCTTTTCAAAATCATATAATGCTTGAAACCAACGGTTGAGCAGTGTCCTTGTTTCTTCTATATTGAATTTTGTCTTTGGATCATCACTTTGTTTATAGTCAATCATTGTCTCTACATATTTATCCTTAACAGCTATAATAGCTTTCTTTAAAGCTCCATAGCCTGCTGTGTACGCTAAATCAGTGGAGGTCAATTCACATTTTGAGATTTCCATCCCTATATCCTGCTGCAGCAACTCAAGCGTATGACTCTCTGTTTGATTGAGAGTATTAAGGCCGTTTAAACCTCGCTCAATCGAATGCCCAACCTCTATCAGCTGATTTATGGTATCTCGTTCAAATCGATAACAATATTCCTTTAAAATATTCTCTTTAAGTTCCTTTGTAACAGTTATTCTCCATATTTGCGAATTTCTAATGGGTTTTTCATAATGATCATCAAATAATTCCTTCAAAGCAAAGATTACACCCGTGTGATAGCCCCCTTCTGTGATCTCATCATCAGTATATTTTTTATTTTGTAGGTGAGGAGGCAGCTGATGAAAATAACAATCACAATGATAGCCGATTAAAAGACCGCCAGTCTTGACTTTTTTTATAGACTGTACAATCTCTGAAAGGAGCGTTCCATATCTTTCTTCTTTAATAAAAATACAATCAAAATAATCATTTTGTAATGTCTTAATGATTTTCGAGGAATCACCAATTAAAGGTATAATCTGTTCCGAAACACCGCCGCTTTTCATCTCTCCGTTAAAGCGATCATACGTGTCTGAGATTTCAAGCAAGTTAACTGATTTCTGGTCACTCCCGCCCCATTTGTGGCAATAAAAAAGTATATTGTCATCGGAGAAAAGCTTAAGTGTTTTCGCTTGAAAATATGCCGTTAATCCAAATTTACCCAGCTCAAGCATTCTTATATTTTTTCCATTGGTTTTTAGCAAATAATCAAACATGGAGCAAACGATTGATAGTATATCAATCAGCATGACATTTTCGGCTTTTAGCTTGGATAATTGTTCGAAACTTGTGATGATATCTACTAAACCTTCCATATAATACTTGGTATACTTTTCTGTTAAATTGATCCCAAAATCCGCCAACACGTTTTTTTGACCGAACTCGTTTAAAACGAATTCATTTTTGTGGCCATCTATTCTAAATCCAATTTCAGACATTTTTGCAGCACCTCTTTTTCATTACATTTGATATTTTTCTCTAATGTTCCCCCTCTGCTGTAATCCCCTCTATCATTCTAGTGAACTTTCAGCCTCATATTGGTCTATCTGCTGGACACAGAGTTCCTTTAAATCTTTACCTTCCAAATAACCGGCAACCCATTGAATCGTTGCATCCAAGGCCTTATCCAAAGTCCACTTTGGAGTCCAATTAAGCTCATTTATTGCCTTGGAGCAGTCCAGTTTCAGCATATTTGCTTCATGCCAATGATCCTGTCTAATCACCTGATAGCCTGGGTGCTGATAAGGCCATCTGCCAAGCATTTGTTTGACAATCCACTCAACTGGCCTGGCATCGCTGTCTCTAGGGCCAAAATTCCAGGCTTGCGCATATTCCTTGCCATCCAAAAATAAATGCTGGCAAAGCAGCAGATAGCCCGACAATGGCTCTAGCACATGCTGCCAAGGACGAACGGCATCAGGATTCCTGATTTTGATCTGCTCTCCTTTCGTCAAAGCTCTGACCAAGTCAGGAATTAACCGATCTTCCGCCCAATCACCGCCTCCGATTACATTACCTGCCCGCGCCGTAGCCACCTGTGTTTCAGTGGATTCCAAAAATGATCGTCTATACGCCGAGGTAATCAATTCTGAGCACGCTTTACTGCTGGAATAAGGATCAAATCCTCCCAAAGGCTCACTCTCACGGTATCCCCAATGCCATTCCTGATTTTCGTAACATTTATCCGTTGTTACATTCAAGATGACACGTACCGAACTGCAGGTTCGTGCGGCCTCCATTATATTTACAGTCCCCATCACATTGGTTTTATACGTCTGGACAGGATCTTCAAACGATTTCCGAACCAAAGGCTGTGCCGCCATGTGAATGATGATCTCTGGTTGTGCCTTTTTCAGTGAAAGTCTCAACTTTTCCAAATCGGTTATATCACCGATCACCGACTCCACCAAAACATCCTTCACTTTCCCCTGCTCAAACAAAGATGGAGTCGTGGGAGCAGGCAAAGAGTACCCTGTCACCTTTGCCCCCATGCTATGAAGCCATAGGCTTAGCCAGCTGCCTTTAAATCCCGTATGACCTGTAAGAAACACATTCTTTCCTGCCCAGAAGCGCCGACTTATTTTGCCTGTTTTCATTCAATTCGCTCCTGACTTTAATAAAAAATTCCTTTCATACATCTATTGTTTAGGAGGCTGATAATCCATTTGGTACAGCAGCACATTGTTTAGAAATAATGACTTCAATTGTTCCATTTGTATTTCTTCGCTACTACCAAAAAGATGGGTCAAAACGTAGCTAACCTTCTCTCTCTCAGGACTAAAATGTGATAGAAAATTATTTATTGAAGATAATTCAAACCCATATTTCCTTGCCTGCATGCCAATCATGTCAGGAAAATAAATTTTGTGATTGAGTTTGGATGATTTGGAAGTAATCATTATTTCGTACAACGTGTCTATGTTTAGGGTATTGTTGACCATAAATATTAGTTTCCCGTTACGATCCATAACCGTGGAGAGCGATTTGAAAATGGTATCCAAATCATCAGAGTAAACATCCAGAGGTTTTTCAATGAAGGCAAGGTCAATCTTGCCGTTAAGCTCTTCTGGGAACCGATGTAAATTTTCGAGCACAAACACATTTGGTGAAATAGTATTTAAATCAACAACATATTTTGAATCTGTTGTGCAAACTGACAACTGGGGTTTAATGCCATATTTTGACCATAAACGGTTTTTTATTTGCAGCAAGGTGGCTCCGCATTTCACATCCAACCCTAGAATAGACTTAACACCCGCCAGTTTCCCAAAGTCTATCTGCGTGTAAGCCGGATTAATGTGTGCATTCGACCAAGAATCAAAACCGTATCTCTCTAAAAAGGTTTGTCTTCCTTCTTCCAAAGAATTTGTCTCGTGGTCACTGGCGGTGGTTATGCTGCCATAATGGTGTGTTGCTGTATCTGCACAATAAACGAGTTTGTAGCCGGCGCGTCTGATTCGAAAACTGAGGTCGTCGTCTAGAAATTCGCCACGGTAATAGCGGGTATCATAATAGCCAATTCGTTCCAAAAGAGCTGTCGGGCAACACAGAACATTGGGCAGCAGAACCACTCGTTCTTCCCATTTTGAAGGGTCACTTACATTGTATTCTCTGGCCTTTTCCTGAAAATCCTCTATGGATATGAAGGGGATGGATATTTGCTGATAATTGGAGATAGAGGTCGTACCTGGCGACACAAAACCAATTTCGGAATCGGCTTCAATACAAATAAGCAAATTTTTCAACCAGTTCGGTGTAAAAATGAAGTCGTTGCACACAGCAGCGCAGTATTTACCTTCCGCCGCCATCAAGCCCATGTTAAAGCCTTTCACAAGGTGCACATTGTACTTCAAATAAATCACTTTTGCTCCAGGAATCGATTCAAAATATTCCTTTGTTCCATCCGTGGAACCGTTATCCACCAAAATTAATTCGTAGTCCACATCATCCATGTTCGCTAAAATACTTTCCAAACAATCGCGGGTATATTTGAGATTATTGTATCCAAGCAGAATGACGCTGACCTTTATGCGGGCTTTGTCCCCTCGTGCGACAATTTCGCCATGATCAACGGTTCCTAATTCCGGATAAAGACGTGGGTAGTCATGCTTGTTAACGAAATTCTCTACGATATAAGCGATTTCGAACTCTAAAATCCGGAACAAAGAGCGAAAGTGATACTTAAAATCATATTGAATCCCCACTGAATTTTTGTTGATAACATGCTGCTTTAGCTGTTCCATGTAAAAAAGAATATTTGCATTGATTTCTTTTACACGGTGAGGAAGGGACACGCCGGCCGTTAGGTTTTGAATGGTTTCCAGACCTTCCGCCATGGTATCCAATATATTTAAATCCGACTCACTTAACTCACCACGATTAAGGCAGCTCTCCAGCTTACTAATGCCCTCATTGGCATCCTGTAACATATCGAGCAGCTGTTTTGCTGTTGAATTATCCACGTATTTCCCCTCCTTTAAAAAATGATTCCATCCCTGCCCAAATCAAAGTTTTTCCACTTTCTGTCTTTCTCTGAAATAATAAGATCATCCTTAACAGGCCAGTCTATTCCAAATACTTCATCATCAAAGCGAACTCCAGACTCATGAGAAGGACTATAATACTCACTGACCATATAATGGATGGCCGCGTGATCCGTCAGTGTCAGGTACCCATGAGCAAAACCTTTTGGAACATATAAAGACAAGCGATTTTCCTGAGATAATGTTATTCCAAACCATTTCCCAAAAGTAGGGCTTTGACGGTTAAGGTCAATGATCACGTCGTAAATGGACCCCTGAAAGCAAGAGACAATCTTGTCCTCACAGTATGGCGGAAGCTGAAAATGCATCCCTCTAAGCGTCGCTTTACTATGGTTAAATGCCATATTAGATTGAACCACATCAAAGGAAATTCCATGATCAGCCAACGTTTTTTTGCAAAAGCTTCTGGCAAAAAAACCGCGGCTGTCCTGAATCGGCTCCATTTCAATCAATACAGCCTGATGCAGGGGTATTGGCTTAACAAACATGCTTACTCTCCTTATCGCTTAAAAATTTCCCAAAAACCCTTAGTATCTTTTGGAAAGGGCATGATTAATAACTGCCCTCTTCAAATGTCAAAAGCGTTCCTGTGAATCCAAGTTGAGAAAGTTGATCTTGTATTTGTCGTTTATGTGAATTAGCAAATAGAATAATCATATCGAATTGACCAACATGCTCAGATGTCGGCTTTACAATGGGAATGCCTGCAATATTATGTCCATGCTTGTTTCGGTCGCTATCAAACATGCATGGAATACTGATTCTCCCCTCAAGCATAGCGAGAAAGCAGACTGATTCCGCTCCCGCTCCCCATGCTGCAACCCTGGCATTGACTGGAATTTTTGAAACAAGCTGATTAAGTGCTGCTTGCCTTCTTGTGCTGAAGGTATCGGCTGGTTTAGGAACGTTTTTTACATATAATTCTAGCAAGTTGGGATCTTCACTTTCCTGAGCACACACAACTGTCAAACCTGCCCGCTTCGCCATTGCCGTGAGACTAGTTACAGAAAAGTACTGGATATGATCCGTGCATAAATTATTATATAAGCGTTTTTCTACTATCCGTTGTCCATTGGGCACCTCGACTAGGAGAATGCCGTTTTCATTCAGTAGCCGGGCAGCTTGAGCAAACAAATCCCCAGGTTGTTCAAGGTGCTCAAGTACCTCGATGATACTTATGGCATCAAATCCAGATTCAAAGATTAATCCTTCATGGAAATAATCATTTATTACCGAAAAGCCTTGCTGCTGGGCGCTCAACGCGCTTGTTTTAGATGGTTCCACTCCGTAGAGTTCTTCAAAGTGTTTCTCCGCCAGCTTAAGATAATGTCCGACACCACAGCCAATATCCAAAAATCGCTTACGTGCTGGAGCAAGCATCGCCAAACGCTCGACTTGCTGTTGGCGGACTCGCTTAAAGCTTGATCCCCAAAAAGAGCCCATGGAATAATCCTGGTAATACTCTTCACTTATAAAAGAAGGAATCTGAGTGTGTCCACATGTGGCACAATGATAAATTTCCAAATCTCGCAAATGAAGCAGATCTGAATTATATACATTCATCAACTGGTGTGGAGCTTTCTCATACTTTTCCTCAAAGGTACTTATTTGACCGCAAATACAGCAGTTCATTGTCCTTCACTCCTTTCCAGACCTGGTGAGAAGTACATTGATCATTTCCTTTACAAAAGTCTCCAGTTCGTCTCTTGGTGCTAGGTTTCGATCATCGTACATGCTGGTAAATTCAAAAGTACCCTGATGATCGGACCCTTCAGGACGAATGATTCGGACTGGCAAATTAAAAATCTCCAATGCCACCTTCTGCACTAGAAGGGCATATTGCCAAACGCTCATGGTTTCTTTCCCATACGCATGGAAAATACGCCCCTCCGGTCTTTGCTCCAATATCCAGAGCACTTTCTTGCATACATCCGAAACTCCGACAAAATTACGGAGCTGATTGCCTGGAGTCAAAAGTGTTATCGTTTGGTTCTCTACTGCTTCCCTGCAAAATAAAAATGGAATCAGGTTCCACCGTTTGAATGTTTCACAGCTTACTGGGACGCCAAAAAGATTAGATGGCCTAACAATCCATCCATTCACTTTATTAGAGCTGTCAAACATCTGAACAGTCAGTTCCGCAGTACCATGCGCTAATCCATAATCATTTCGCGGAGTAATAGGTGTATTTTCTGTCAATCTTCCTTCCTGTGAACCAAAAACATGAAAACTAGAAAAATAGATAAAATCCTTGACATGGTTATTCGTGCAAAAATCAAGCGCGGCATGCACTCCCGTCGCATTTTCCGACAGAGCACGATAAGGATCTGTTTTATATATGGCTTCATTCGGAGATACCGTGTGGATCATCGCATCGATTCCAGTGCTTTTCAGGGATGCCACCTCATATGGTGAGGTGAAGTCCATTTTAAGATCTCCGTTCATCGTTCTTGTGGCGGTCAACACCTTAAATTTAAGATTTCTTAATACCCGGGCCAAGTGAAGAGCTATATAACCGTCCGCACCGCTGATCAAGACTGTTTTTTGCCTCATGTTTCTACTCCATCAAGCGGAATCGGAACATTAAAAAAGGTCTGCGCCCAAGGTTTTCTGCTCTGTTCTACCACATGCTGCCCAGTTTCCGTATGGCGAAAATAAAGTGATCCGCTGTTCAGGCTTTTATTTCTCAGCACAGCGTTATTTCCTATTGTTACATGATCTCCGACCTTGCAATCCCCAATAATGGTGGACTGTGGGGCCAATGCCACTCCTTTGCCAAGAACAGGATACACTCCGTTGATGGCACCGACTGTACATCCTTGATAGCATACAAAAAAATCACTGTAGGACGCCTTTCCCAATACGATACCGCCGCCATGCACAATAAGGAATATATCGGGCATCTGGGCATCGAACATACAGACTACACCGTTTAGAGTCTTGTTCAGGTAAAATATTTTGGAAGCAAGTTCCGTGTCACCAAATTCTTTCCATGCAGAATTAGACAAGTACCATAAAAACAGCGTGTATTGATCGGAATGCAAATGGGAGAAAAAAGTGGTTCCGTTGTCATGGAATGATTTTAACGAGACATGCCGAAAACAGTACTCGGTACGTTCCAATGCCTGGTGTATAGACTGAGTGAACCGTTTTTCCTTCGGAGACAATCGGTTGTCGGGAAAAAAATGTTTCAACTGATGAAACACATATGCCTGCAAATCATCAATGGATAATGACATTTTCAACATGATCAACTCCATTCAATGACTTATTCCTGGCTGCCAAAAATCTAAACCTGACCATCATTCCATACCTTCCATGGAGCCTTTTTATTTTTCCACATTTCTTCAAGAAGAATCTTTTCACGAAGAGTGTCCATTGGCTGCCAAAAACTATGATGTTTATAGACGTTTAGTTCGCCTTCCCGTGCCAGATCTTGCAGAGGCCCCTGCTCAAAAATGGTTGTATCTTTGTCCTGAATATAGTTGAAAACTTCAGGCTGGCAAACCATGAAACCGCCATTAATCCAACCGCCATCACCTTTAACCTTTTCCGTAAACCCAATTACCTGGTCACCATCCAACTCCAATCGGCCAAACCTTCCATCTGGCTGAACAGCTGAAATAGTGGCAAGTTTCCTGCTCTTTTTATGGCAGAGAACCAGCTGATTGATGTCGATATCGGCCAAACCATCACCGTACGTAAGCATAAAAGGTTTTTTCCCTACATAAGGCTCAATCCTCTTAATGCGGCTTCCGGTCATGGTGTTAAGGCCGGTATCTACTAACGTAACTTTCCACGGCTCTACCTTATTTTTATGAATTTCCAGTGTGTTCCCAGAGGTAAAGTCATATGTGATAGCTTCGGACATATGTCGAAAGTAATTTGCAAAATATTCTTTTATGACATAACCTTTGTATCCTAAACAAATCACAAATTCATGATATCCGTAATGTGAATAGATCTTCATGATGTGCCACAATATGGGTGCCTCACCGATCTCTACCATTGGTTTGGGCTTTAGATCCGATTCTTCACTGATCCGAGTTCCCCTGCCGCCTGCCAAAATAACTACTTTCATATATGATCCCTTTCTAAATGAACTAGACAATAATTTTAACTTCAAATTAACTTATGATTCATAGAGCCATTTTGCCTCGCGTGCTTGAAAAATTGGGTCCTGACGGCAGTTTTCAAGGTCATTCATCCACCCAAAAGAATAAATTCAGATTTGCACTCTGTTTGTCATCAGAAATAGGTTAGTAGGTTTAATCCTTATTGCTTTCAGGCACAAAAAAAAGGAAGAGGTTCCTGGAACCACTTCCTTTTTGTCAGCCGGTCAGACGGCAGAAGGTGTATTTTTTTTAACTAGGCTCTGTTAAAACTGAATGTTGATTTCGCTGTACTTGAAAAATAAACGGAGAAAATTCGCTTAAATTGGGAAATACCGATATTTCCTTAAAAATAAGGGATGTTTTTCCTCTTATCTGATCAAATTCTTTGGATTTTGTCTTATTTAGAGCAGTTAATCGAATATTTACGCTTATATCTGCGTCTTAAGCTTCCTCTACATACATTAGCCGAAAATTCTTCGCTTATTAATTGTCATACCAAACCGAAAATCAACAATTAATAATAACAGAGCCATTAACTAAAGAAATCCTGAACAATATCCAGGTTATTATGCATAAAGTCGAGCGCAATGTTTGGCATGATACCGAACAAAACCGAACCAACCACTGCCACAATCAACACAACTACGATTCCGAACGGCAGGTTGAACTTGCTGCCTTCACCCTCTCCTTCAGAAGCGGCCGGAGCCGGACGGAAGAAGATTTGTGTCATGACGCCGAAATAATAGAAATACGATACCACCGTCGTGGCAATCATCACCGAAGCCAACACATAATGTGGCTGGCCGGCAAAGGCTCCCACAAAAATGTTTAACTTACCGATGAAGCCCGCTGTTCCCGGGAAGCCAGCCAAGGAAATCAACAAAATTCCCATTGTCACGGCCAACCACGGTGAGCGGCGGTACAAGCCGGCAAAGTCCGCAATCTTCGTAGAACCTGTTTTTTCCGACACCACCTGGATGACTGCGAATGCGCCCATGTTCATGAACAAGTACGCCAGCAAATAGAACCAGATGGAATAAAACATATTCGATGTTAAAGTTGTTACGGCTACTAATAAATAACCAGCGTGCGCGATACTTGAGTACGCGAACATCCGTTTAATATCAGACTGCCGTAGTGCCACGACGTTACCGATAATCATCGTAGCGGCTGCGATCACAGCAAGGTAATTTTGCATATCCAGCAAGATTGGAATAGAACCAGGCCCGTTCGTTGCTGCAGATCCGAATACCGTTAACAAAATCCGCACGACAATCACAAAACCGGCTGTCTTTGAAACAACGCTTAAGAACGCTGTAACAGGAGTCGGCGCACCTTGGTACACATCCGGTGCCCACATGTGAAACGGAGCGGCTGCCAACTTAAATCCTAAACCAACCAAAATCATCAAGAACGATAAGCCAAGCAGGTATGCTTGCTGCCCGTCCATTAGCATCGACAGCTGGCCTGCGATTTCTAGCAAGTTAGTCGAACCAGTCAGTCCGTACACATAGCTCATCCCGAATAAAGCAATTGCGGACGAAATACCGCCATTGATGACGTATTTCATCGCAGACTCGTTGGAGTTTAACCTATCCTTCTGGATGCCCGCCAAAATATAAGATGGTATCGATAACAGCTCAAGGCCGATGTAAAGGGTGATTAAATCGCCACTTGAGGTCATCACCATGGCACCTAATAATGCTGATAATAATAGGTAATAAAACTCGCCCGTATATCTTTCCAAGCCATCGGTGGCTTTGTAGCTAGTAGCCAAGAACAATACCAGCGCCCCGCCGCCTAAAATCAGCAGCTTAAACGCGATCGCAAAGCTGTCGAGGCGGAACGTGTCATGCAGAATCGACTCGACGTGACCGCCGGCCATGCCGAAGACCGACACCATCGCCGCAAGGATGGCCGCAATGCCAATCCAGCCGAGGATTTTTCGGTCCATATGTTTTGGCATAAACAGATCCATTATCACCAAGATTGCAATCACAGCAAGGATGATGAATTCCGGTGTCATGATGCTCCAGTTTAACGATTGAAATTGATCAAAACTCAATCCTAATCACCCTCCTAACCCAAGCATGATAGTCTCAAGTGTGGCTTGAAGCGGTGAGCTTAGAACACTTGGGTAAACACCAATTAACACAATTAACGCTGTCAAAACCACAACCGGCACGAATTCCACGCCCTTCAAATCAACGAAGCCAATGAACTCGCGGTGCGCCTTACCAAACGTCATGCCTAAGACGGCACGAAGCAGGTACGCTGCGGTCATGATGATGCCGATAGTTCCGACTGCGGCAAGCCATGGCAGTTCTTTGAACAGTCCAAGGAAAGCCATGAATTCGCTGACGAATCCCGACATGCCCGGCAAACCAAGCGATGCCATCGCGCCCGCCAACAAGAAGCCGGCTGCAATCGGCATGCCCTTTGCTATACCGCCGAGGTTTTCGATAAGCGACGTGTCGGTCCGCTCGTATAAAACTCCCACTAAGAAGAACAATAAAGCTGAAATCAAACCGTGCGATACCACTTGAAAAATCGCACCTTGGATGCCGGCTTCATTCATCGCCGCAAGTCCGATTAGCACGATACCCATGTGGGAAATCGACGAGTAAGCCAAAACCATTTTAAAGTCGGATTGAATGAACGCCAGGAACGCACCGTAAAGCAGGTTGATCACGCCCAGAATGGCAATCAAAGTTGCAAGCGTTTCGAATTGCGCTGGAAAAATCCCCATCCCGAAACGGATTAAACCGTACGCACCGATTTTTAATAGAATCCCAGAGTGAATCATAACCACGGATGGCGGTGCCTGCACGTGAACTTTCAACATCCAGCTGTGCAGTGGGAAAATCGGCAATTTCACGCCAAACGCAATTAATAAGGATATCAATAAACCTAGTTTCAAGTCGCCAGACAATGGCGCACTTGGGTCGGCCATGATTTTTGTTAACAGGTCGATGTTGGTCGTGCCTGTTTTTGCAAAAAGAATCATGATGACGATTAACAGAACCGCTGAACCTAATCCGTTATAGATTAAGAAACTGTAAGCTGCTTTTTCTTTTTCAAAATAACCCCATTTTCCAATAAGGAAGAAAGTTGGGATAAGCGTAATTTCGAAAAAGATGAAGAACAGGATTAAGTTTTCCGCTGTGAATACGCCGAGCATGCCGACTTCTAAAAGAAGGAACAGCATGAAGTAGCCTTTCCATTCTTTTTTCACATACCTTGCTGCAATGGCCGCAAGTGTTGCAACAACGGCAGTTAACACGACGAGCAGCAGTTGGAAGCCGCTTAAGCCAAGCTCATAATAGACTGAAAATATTGGCGCATCGCCGCTCATGCCGCGGAATTGAATCCATTCATGTCCAATTGTGAAGTCCGATAATTTTTTTCCGGCAAGATAATGAGCGTACGCTGCAAGCGCTAAGGCCAGTGCCGGCAGAGTGGCCAGGAAGCCAACGAACTTGATCGCTTTTTCCTGCGTTTTTGGCATAAAGGCTAGAACGACAATACCTAGTAAAGGGGAGAATACTAGTGTTGTCAGAACCCACGATAAATTCATTTCAAGTACCCCCCTGTTAATGCGAAGATGACTGCGAGTACCGCAAGTCCGATAAAGGCCACTGCTCCGTAGGTTTGCACCTGACCATTCTGCATTTTCGAGCCTGTTCTGCCAAGCCCTTGTACGAACCCGGCCACACCCTTGACGATACCTTCTACTAAGAACACGTCAATGAAGCGCAGGAAGTAGCTGAACCCTTTGACAAAATTAACGACGATTAATTGATAGAATTCATCCACATAATATTTGTTCAGTAAAATCGTATGCAGTGTGCCGCCTGCGCCGCTGAGCCAGTCGCGTGCGACAGAGCGCTTTCCGTAGATTAACCATGCCAGGTAGATTCCTAATAAGGAAACGACCGTAGCGGCAATCATGATCCAGGCTGGACCTTCGATATGGCCGTGGCCAAGTGCCTCGTTGCCGTCAACAAGCCAATCGCCAAGGAACGAACCGAACCATGGTGTGTTCACATAACCGCCGATGATAGCCAGAACGCCAAGGACAAGCATTGGCAGGGTCATCAAAGATGGTGATTCGTGAACATGTTTTTGTTCGCCGCGCGCTTCGCCGGTAAACACCAGGAAGAATAGGCGGAACATATAGAATGCGGTAAAGAACGCCGCGATTAACGCTAATAGGAATAGCACCGGATGGCCGCCTTCCCATGCTGCGACTAATATTTCATCCTTACTGAAGAAACCGGATAGTCCCGGTACCCCGCTGATGGCGAGTGTTCCGATTAAGAATAACGGACCAGTAAATTTTAATTTTTTCCAAAGGCCGCCCATTTCCTCGATGTTCTGAGTGTGGACCGCATGGATCACGGAACCGGCTGCCAAGAATAGCAATGCTTTGAAAAATGCGTGTGTCATTAGGTGGAACACACCAGCCACATAGCCGGCGGAACCAAGTGCGAGCATCATGTAGCCAAGCTGTGAAACAGTCGAATACGCGAGAACGCGTTTAATATCCGTCTGCACAAGGCCGATGCTGGCTGCGAAAATCGCGGTGAATGCACCAATTGTCGCTACAGTCAACAGCGCTGTTTGGCTCGCTTGGAATAGCGGGAAAAGCGCAGCAACCAAGTAAACCCCGGCGGCAACCATTGTAGCGGCGTGGATTAAGGCCGAAACTGGTGTCGGACCTTCCATCGCGTCTGGAAGCCATGTATGAAGCGGGAACTGACCAGATTTACCAACCGCCCCGATAAAAATTAAGATCGCTGTTAAGGTAATCATCGTTTGTGAGACAGCGCCAGCCTCAACCGCTCTGAAAATTTCGCTGTACTCAAAGCTTTTCGTTTGCCAGAAAATCAGAATCATCCCGATAAAGAGACCAACGTCCCCAATCCGGGTCATGATGAAGGCTTTCTTTGCCGCTGCCTTCGCTTCTTCTTTGTAAAAATAAAAACCGATTAATAGGAACGAACCGACACCGACTAGTTCCCAGAAAATATATGTTTGGAGCAGGTTCGGCGAAATGACGAGACCGAGCATCGCAAACGTAAATAATCCTAAGTATGCATAGAACACTGGAAAGCGCTCGTCCCCATGCATGTACCCTTTGGAGTAGGTATGTACAAGAAAGCTGACAAGCGATACGATAAACAGCATTAATGCATTTAATTGATTCACTTCAAAGCCCGCTGTTAGATGCAGATCTCCTATCGTGAGCCAGTCAAACTTGGTGATGTAGGTTGGCTCTGTAAAGCGTTCGAATAACACGAGAATTGAGAAAACAAGCGATGCTAACGTAAGCAGAATCCCCACATACGCACTCGCCTCCCTCAGCCGCTTACCGATGAGAAGAAGGATCAAAAACGATAATAGCGGGAAAAGCGGTATAAGCCATGCATTTTCCATCATTATCATCCTTTGTCTGGGTGGTTGAATGCCCCACCCGGAATTAGTCGAAATTGGCGTCATGTCTGCCGTGGGCGGACAAATGTCCACACGCGGTGCCTGACACCCTTAGTGTGCTGTGCACTATTGTTACAGTGGCAACGCCCGCCTGACCGGGCCCATCTGCCACTTTTAGTGTTTCATTTGGTCCATTTCGTCAATATTGACAGTTTTCCTGTTACGGTAAAGCGACATTAGGATAGCCAGACCTACTGCCGCTTCGGCAGCAGCGACGGCCATTGCGAACAACGCGAAAACCTGTCCGGTGATGGACGGTGCCATTCCGTATTTGCTGAACGTGACGAGATTGATGTTCACAGCATTCAGCATCAACTCAATGGAAATCAACACGATTACGGTATTTCTTTTTGTAAGCGCACCGTATAAGCCAATGCAAAATAAAATGAGTGCTAGTGCCAGGAACGCTGAAGCGGGGACTGAACTCATTTGCTATCCCCCTCCTTATCCTCTCGTTTTGCTAAAATAATCGCTCCGATCAGAGATGCTAATAGTAAAACAGATACAAATTCAAACGGAATAATATATTTGCTGTATAATGCTTTACCAACTTCCAGCGTGTTGTTTTCATGCAGGTTTGAAGGAACCTGATCGATTGGGAAATTGTAAATGCCAACGTAAACGGCAAACGCAAAACCCACAACACCTAGGAATAATAAGATCCTTCTCCACTTGCTGCCATTAGAGGCACTTTCACCCTCATCATCGTACGGCTTCGTTAACATGATCCCGAACAACATAATGATCGTAATCGCACCGGAGTAAATCAACACCTGCACTGCTGCCACGAATTCGGCATTGAGCAGAATGTAGATTCCTGCAATGGCCACGAATGTGAAGATTAAGGCCACGACCATGTGTACGACTTTGTTCAGATTCAGTAAAAGCACGCCGCCGATGATCGCCACAAGCGCAAGGGCCATAAATGCGAAAAACTCGCCTGTTAATGTCATGCTTTATTCACCTGCCGTACGTTTTCGTCGTTCTCATCCAAATATTCAAGGTTCTTAAATAACATGTCCCGGCTGTATTCCGCCAGCTCAAAGTTATTGGTCATAACGATGGCCTCTGTCGGGCAGACCTCTGTACAAAGATCGCAAAGGATACAGATTTCAAAGTTAATATCGTATGTGTCGATGATTTTCCCTTTTTTCGTCGGGTCCGGATGCTTCTTACCCGTTAATTGAATGCAATCCGTCGGGCAAATGTTCGCACACTGATTACACACGATACATTTTTCCGGATAAAACTTCTGAATCCCGCGGAAGCGGTCCGGAAGCGGCAGCGGCTCATTCGGATAATCATAAGTAACCTTCTCACGAGACAACTGCTTCAGGGTATACTTCAAGCCTTTAGCTAATCCAAGCACGTTTTTCACCCCTTTAAAAAATTTTCACTTCTATTAATTTGTGGTGCCCATAAGCGGTGCCTGACACCCATTTCTTTTTTTTTAAAAAAACAACGATTTGATAATGGCAGTCAGCATGATGTTTGCGAGCGCCACTGGCATTAAGATTTTCCAAGCGAACTCCATGAGTTTGTCGGCGCGCATCCGTGGAAATGTGCTTCGGAACCACAAATAAAGGAACAAGATCACGCAGAACTTTAACGCGAACCATACGGCTCCCGGGATAAAGTCAAGGAATCCGAATGGGGCCATCCAGCCGCCAAAGAATAATATAGTAATTAAGGCAGTCATTGCGAATAAATACACATATTCTGCCAGCATGAAGAAGGCCCAGCGGAAACCGGTGTACTCGGTATGATAACCGGCAACAAGCTCGGACTCTGATTCCGGAAGGTCAAACGGTGTCCGGGACAGTTCCGCAGTCGAAGCGATTAAAAATACGATAAACCCGATTGGCTGCAGTAAAATAAACCAGCCGTGCTTTTGGGCATGCACGATATCATTTAAGTTCAAACTGCCCGATAATAAAATAACGCCAAGAACGGACATAACAAGCGGAATTTCATATGAAATCATCTGCGCTGTTGCCCGTGCGCCCCCTAACAGGGAATATTTATTGTTGGAAGCCCAGCCTCCTAGTAGAATTCCGAAAACCGTCAATCCGGATACGGCTACATAGTATAGCAACCCGACGCCAAGGTCAGCGAACTGAAAACGGTCCGTAAACGGAATGGTTGCCAGCACCATGAATGATGGTGCAAACGCGATGACCGGCGCCAGAATAAACATTGGACGGTCAGCCATTTTCGGGATGATATCTTCTTTTAATAAAAGCTTTAAAACGTCGGCAACGGTTTGCAATAGTCCAAAGCGTCCGCCGAGCTGGTTCGGACCGTGGCGAAGCTGAATGTAACCCATGACCTTCCGTTCCGCTAAGATTGAGTACGTAACGAATCCTAATACGACTAATAGTAAGACAAGTCCAAAGATAAAGAAGAAGATAAAGTTAAACCAACCTGGACTTGACTGGAGCATCTCTTGTATCATCAGCCGTCCACCTCTCCAAGGACAATATCAATCGCGCCTAAAATAGCAATCATGTTTGCAATGTTTTCTCCCTTTAATAGCTTCGGAAGAATTTGCAAGTTATAGAAAGATGGTCTTCTAAACTTTAAGCGGTACGGTTCTTTTTTCCCGTCGCTATAAATATAGCAGCCAATTTCCCCGCGCGGCGATTCAATTCTGACAAAAGCTTCCCCTTTTGGCGCCTTGATGATTTTTGGCACCTTCGCCAAAATCTCGCCTTCCTCTGGGAACTGCTCAGCAGCCTGCTCTAAAATTTTCAACGATTCCTCGATTTCCGCCAGACGGCATTGGTAACGCGCCCAAGCATCACCGCTTTCCTGAACCGGAACATCAAAGTTGAAGCGATCGTAGATGGAATACGGCTCGTCTTTGCGCAGGTCCCATTTCACGCCGGTACAGCGCAGGTTAACACCGCTCAAGCTGTATTGCAGCGCGTCTTCCTTCGAATACTTGCCAATCCCTTTTACCCGGTTTAGGAAAATCTCATTCCCTGTCACCAGGCTGTGGTAGCCAGCCAGTTGTTCGCGCATATACGGAATAAATTCTTTTACTTTTTGAATCCAGCCCTCCGGTGCATCCCACTTGACGCCGCCGACACGCATGTAGTTGAACGTCAAACGTCCGCCTGAAAGCTCGTTCAGCATATTAATGATCATTTCCCGCTCGCGGAAGGCGTAGATAAACGGTGATGTTGCCCCAAGGTCAAGCAGGTATGTACCCCACCATACCAGGTGGCTCGCTACCCGGCCCAATTCCATCGCAATCACGCGCAGGAAATCCGCCCGTTCTGGAATCTCGATGCCCATCATCGTTTCTACTGCGTGACAGATCACGTAGTTGTTGGTCATCGCCGACAGGTAGTCCATCCGGTCGGTGTATGGAATAATTTGTGTATATTGCAGGTTCTCAGCCAATTTTTCAGTCCCGCGGTGCAGGTAACCGATGACAGGCTGTGCTTCGGTAATGATTTCCCCGTCGAGTTTAACGACAAGCCGGAATACGCCGTGCGTACTTGGATGCTGAGGACCTACGTTAAGCATCATTTCTTCTGTTTTGATCACTGGTTACACCTCCACATCATACGGCTCATAGTCTTTTCTCAGTGGATAGCCAACCCATTCTTCGCCAAGCATAATCCGGTGCAGGTTTGGATGCCCGGTAAACTTGATGCCAAGTAAGTCGTATGCTTCACACTCAGGCCAGTCAGCGCCCGCCCATACTGGCTGCAAGGATTCGATGATCGGCTCATTCCGGTCAATCTTCACCTTGAAGGCGACGGATTGGCGGTTTTTGTATGAGTATAAGTGAACATAAATTTCCATATGTGTTTCAAAGTCAGTTCCGTGCAGCTCTGATAAATAGTCGAAGCCTAACAGCTCATTATATTTTAAAAATTGTGCAAGCTTAAAGTAGGCTTCCCGCTTCACCACAAGGGTTGGAACATCCTTCGATAGTTTATTAATATAAAAATCTTCTAAAACTTCGGAACCCATGTTTTCTTCGATTACTTTAACGTACTTATCAAGGTACGGCTGGTTCGGAGATGGCTTCGCCTCGGCTGCTGGCTCGGCAGCTCCTGCTCCGCCTTTTGCTGCGGCCGCTTTGGCCTTGGCTGCTGCTACAGCGGCTGCTTTCGCTTTCGCTGCGGCAATGGCTTTTGCTTTTTCATCATCGCCTGCTGGTGCATCTTCCGCTCCGCCTTCACGTTTTGCTTTGGCTGCTGCCGCTGCTTTGGCCTTCGCTGCTGCGGCGGCCTTTGCTTTTGCCGCTGCTGCGGCTTTCGCTTTGGCGTCGTCTCCGCCTGCTTCTGCGGCAGGTTCTGCGGCTTGGTCTGCACCGCCAGCTAGCTCCATTGCTTTCCGTTTCGCTGCTGCGGCCGCTTTTGCTTTCGCTACAGCTGCTGCTTTTTTCTTCGCTAGGTCATCGGCGTCGCCGCCTGCTCCTGCGTCTGCTGCTTCCGGTGCTTCTGGTGTTGCAGCAGGTTCTGAGGCCTGGTCTGCACCACCCGCTAGCTCCATCGCTTTCCGTTTCGCTGCTGCGGCTGCTTTTGCTTTCGCTACAGCTGCTGCTTTTTCTTCGCTAGGTCATCGGCGTCGCCCGCTCCTGCTTCAGGTACTCCAGGTGCTGGTGCTGCGGCCTCTGCTGCTGGCTCTTCATCCGCGATGCCTTCACGTTTCTTCTTCGCTAACGCTGCTGCTTTCGCCTTCGCAGCGGCTGCGGCTTTTTTCTTCGCTAAATCATCAGCGTCGCCTGCTCCTGAACCAGCTGCAGGTGTCGCTTCAACCGGTGTTTCCTCTTGCTTTGGCGCAGCTGATTCAGCCGGCTTCTGTCCGGCTTCCCGGGCAGCTCGTTTCGCTGCCGCCTCGGCCTTTGCCTTTGCCACGGCCTCTCGCTTTAATTGTTCGAGATCCTTTTCCCCGCTCATTTATCAGGTCACCTTCTTCCCAGTCTTCGCTTCGTAACGAATTTTTTCCTTCAATTTATTGATTCCATAAATTAAGGCAGCTGGGTTTGGCGGGCAACCTGGGATATACACGTCAACCGGCACAATCTGGTCAACACCCTTGACAACGGAATACGATTTTATGTATGGTCCGCCTGCGGTTGCGCATGACCCCATCGCGATCACCCATTTAGGTTCCGGCATCTGGTCATATAAACGGCGCAAAATCGGTGCCATTTTTTTCGTAACTGTTCCAGAAACGATCATACAGTCAGACTGACGCGGTGACGGACGGAAAAACGATCCGAACCGGTCCAAGTCGTAGTGAGCCGCACCCACGCCCATCATTTCTATCGCACAACAAGCCAGACCAAATGTCACCGGGTACAGCGAACTGCTTCGCGCCCAGGCCTTCACTTGCTCCAGCGAAGTCATAAACACATTCTGTTTTAACTCCTGCATCTCCAAATCGGTAACGCCATCTAGTTTTAGATCCATCGTAGCACCTTCTTTTTCCAAGCATACACTAGGCCTAATAATAGCAAGAATACGAAAATTAACATTTCGATCAATGCGAAAACGCCTAGCTTATCATAGGCAACCGCCCATGGATATAAAAATACCGTTTCCACATCAAAAATAACAAACATTAGGGCAAAAATATAATAGCGGACATTGAACTGTACACGGGAATCGTGAAATGGCTCAACACCGCTCTCATATGTGGTCAACTTTGCTTCGCTAGGTTTGTGCGGACGCAAAAGCTTACCTAAATATAATGCCACCACCGGCAGCAACACCCCGAGACATAGGAACACGAAAACTATCAGATAATTATTCTGATATACATTCAAAAGTTCCATGCCTATCCCCTCCAATGTTGTAAATTTTCATTAATTAGATTGTAACCGAATTCATTATAGCATTGTTACAAACCCATGTCGACAAGCCAATCCTTTAATTTGGAAATCTATTCACAAACTCAATTTCCAAAATTAGGATACCTAAAAATAGCTCTTTAAAAAAGTATTCTATTGAGTAATTTTCTGGGTACTTGGTCCTCTTTATCACCCACAATGCCTCTCGATTCGACAACTACCCCTATTTAAAACCAAAATCCCGCCCATGTCAGTGAGGTTTGTCATTTTTAACCCAAACCTTTTTGAAAAATTGCTTTTTGATTGGTATTTCACATAAAAATTCGTCCTGGCTCCGCAGTTTGTACTTCCCGCTCAATACATTCATATTCCTAAAATCAAAATTCATTCATTTTAGCTTGGAAAGCAGACTTTTATAGCGGGTAATTTCCAGTTAATTTACAATACTTTCCGCTTTTGAGTACTTACTTTCACTTTTTAGATATTTACTTTCCTGATTGGGCCATTTACTTTCCATTTATATCAGTTTACTTTCCAATTCAATCAATTTACTTTCCTCTTCATAAAACTCACCATATTCTTTTGATGCATAAGAACCGTCCCCATACCTCAATCCGTAACCCCCAACAAAAATAAAAACCCCTCCGACCGGCATCTAAGGCCGGCCAAAGGGGTTGGATTCATTGTATTTACATATAAGTACGAGAACCGTATTTTACAACCGGTATTATAAATTATCGATTTCCCGCCACATTTATACGGTTAACCGCGCGGCGCAATGCCGATTCAGCACGTTTGAAGTCGACATGCTCCTGCTGCGCCTGCTGGATACGCTGTTCGGCACGTTCCTTAGCACGCTGCGCACGTTCTATATCGATATCTGACGCCTTTTCTGCAGCCTGGGCAAGAACAGTTACCTGTTCAGGACGGACTTCTAAAAAGCCGCCGCTGACAGCGATTTGTTCTTGTTTGCCGCCAGCCAATTTCAAACGGACAGCACCGATTTCCAGTGGTGCCACCAATGGAATGTGACCTGGCAAAATGCCTAGCTCGCCGCTTTTTGCTTTTGTACTCACCATTTCCACATCTGATTCATAAACCGGACCATCGGGAGTTACAACACTGACTTTAATCGTCTTCATATTTTACCCCTCCCTGAAAGGTTAGACCTCTACGCCCATGCGTTTTGCGGCCTCAACCACTTCTTCAATGCGGCCCACAAGACGGAATGCATCTTCTGGAAGATGGTCATATTTACCTTCAAGGATTTCTTTGAATCCTTTAACTGTTTCTTTAACAGGTACATATGAACCTGGCTGACCAGTGAACTGTTCAGCAACGTGGAAGTTTTGTGATAAGAAGAACTGGATACGACGCGCACGGGCAACGACTAACTTATCATCATCAGAAAGTTCGTCCATACCTAGAATCGCGATGATATCCTGTAATTCACGATATTTTTGCAATGTTTGCTGTACTTGACGAGCAACATTGTAATGCTCTTCTCCAACAATATCAGGTGATAATGCACGAGAAGTAGAAGCAAGAGGATCCACCGCAGGGTAGATACCCATTTCAGAAAGCTTACGCTCAAGGTTTGTTGTTGCATCTAAGTGAGCGAAAGTTGTCGCCGGAGCCGGGTCAGTATAGTCATCGGCCGGTACGTAAATCGCTTGGATTGATGTAACAGAACCTTTATTAGTTGAAGTAATACGTTCTTGCAATTTACCCATTTCAGTAGCAAGTGTCGGCTGGTAACCAACGGCAGATGGCATACGGCCAAGTAACGCAGAAACCTCAGAACCTGCTTGTGTGAAACGGAAGATGTTATCAATGAACAATAACACGTCTTGTCCTTGCTCATCACGGAAATATTCAGCCATTGTCAAACCAGTCAAGGCAACACGCATACGTGCTCCTGGCGGCTCGTTCATTTGTCCGAATACCATCGCTGTTTGCTTGATAACGCCGGAATCTGTCATTTCGTGGTAAAGGTCGTTTCCTTCACGAGTACGCTCACCTACACCTGCGAATACAGAAATACCGCTGTGCTCTTGCGCGATGTTATTGATTAATTCCTGGATTAATACGGTTTTGCCTACACCGGCACCACCGAATAGACCGATCTTACCACCCTTAATATATGGCGCAAGAAGGTCAACTACCTTGATACCAGTTTCAAGAATTTCAACCTCTGTTGAAAGATTTTCATATGTTGGTGCTTCGCGGTGAATGGAATCACGGCGTGCACTTGCTGGGATTTCATCTTTTAAGTCGATTGCTTCACCTAGTACGTTAAATACGCGGCCAAGTGTTGGCTCCCCAACTGGTACGGAAATTGGCTTACCAGTATCTTCTACTTCTAAACCGCGGGTTACACCATCAGTAGATGCCATCGCGATTGTACGAACAGTATCATCACCTAAATGAAGGGCTACTTCAAGGGTTAGGTTAATATCTACTTCAGATGCATTTTGCGCTTTTCTTACGACTTTAAGCGCATTATAGATCTCAGGAAGATGACCATTTTCGAACTTAACGTCAACAACCGGACCCATAACCTGAAGAACATGTCCTTTGCTCATCATTTTTCCCTCCTAACTTACTCTTTGCAAAAACTATCAAATTGGCGCTAAACACCAAATACTTACTATTCTAACGCTGCGGCACCGCCGACGATTTCCGTGATTTCCTGCGTGATCGCCGCTTGGCGGGCACGGTTGAAGCTTAATGTCAGGCCGCGGATCAGTTCGTGCGCATTGTCGGTTGCGTTACGCATTGCGGTCATCCGGGCAGCGTGTTCACTTGCTTTACTGTCTAACAGTGCACCATAAATCAAGCTTTCCGCGTATTGTGGAAGAAGGACTTCTAAAATCTCTTCCGCACTTGGCTCAAACTCATAGGAAGTGAGCTTGTGAGAAGTTGAAATATCCGTTAATGGAAGCAGCTTCTTCTCATTTACTTCCTGCGAAATTGCACTGATATAGTGGCTGTAATAAACATATAATTCATCGAATGTTCCATCAGAGAACATGCCGACAGTTGTGCTTGCAATGTCTTTAATATCTTGGAAGCTCGGCTGGTCGTTAACCCCGATAATGTCAAGGACAACGTTGTAACCCCGCTTCACAAAAAAGTCACGCCCCACTCGGCCAATCGCAATAATCGCAAACTCGTCATTGGATGTATGACGGCTTTTGATTGTTTGATGGACACGGCGGATTACGTTACTGTTAAACGCACCAGCAAGACCGCGGTCGGATGTGATCACGATGTAGCCTGTCTTTTTTACAGGACGATGGGTCAGCATCGGATGACTCACGCCGCCTGCACCAAGGGCAATCGATGCAGTAACTTCCTGAATTTTTTCCATATAAGGCACGAATGATTTTGCGTTCATAACACCGCGATTCCACTTCGCAGCAGAAGTCATTTCCATTGCCTTTGTAATTTGACTTGTCTTTTTCGTCGAATTAATCCGCGTTTTTATATCGCGTAATGAAGCCATTAGGTTCTCACCACCCTCATTCAAAGAATGTCAGGCGATGGCTAAAGACACCGGGTCCGAAACCATCGCCGCCGTTCATATTGCTAGACCTTATTGCTCAGAAGCAGCAAACGTCTTTTTAAAGTCGTTGATTGCTTTAGCCATATCATCGTCTTTCGGAAGATCCTTCGTAGTCGTGATTTGGTCTAACAAATCTTTACGGTTGTGGTCTAACCAGCTATGGAATTCTCCTTCAAAACGGCGAATATCCTGTACTGGAATATCATCAAGGAAACCGCGAGTTAATGCATATAGAATCATAACTTGCTTTTCAACAGATAGCGGCTTGTTAAGATCCTGCTTTAGAACCTCAACTGTACGCGCACCGCGGTTAAGCTTTGCTTGAGTTGCCTTATCAAGGTCAGAACCGAACTGAGCAAATGCTTCTAATTCACGGTAGGATGCAAGGTCAAGACGCAATGTACCGGCAACCTTTTTCATTGCCTTGATTTGCGCAGAACCCCCTACACGGGAAACGGAAAGACCTGCGTTGATCGCTGGACGTACGCCAGAGAAGAAGAGGTCGGATTGTAAGAAAATCTGTCCATCAGTGATGGAGATAACGTTTGTTGGGATATAAGCAGAAACGTCACCTGCTTGTGTTTCGATAAATGGCAATGCTGTGATAGAACCAGCGCCAAGCTCATCATTTAATTTCGCAGCGCGCTCAAGTAAGCGTGAGTGTAAGTAGAATACATCCCCTGGATATGCTTCACGGCCTGGAGGACGGCGAAGTAACAAGGAAAGCTCACGATAGGCAGATGCCTGCTTTGTTAAATCATCATATACGATTAATACGTGCTTACCGTTGAACATAAATTCTTCACCCATTGCAACCCCTGCATATGGTGCTAAGAATAGCATTGGAGCAGGCTGTGATGCAGATGCAGAAACAACGATCGTGTATTCTAATGCGCCATTTTTACGAAGTGATTCAACGGCGTTACGTACTGTTGATTCTTTTTGTCCAATCGCAACATAGATACAGATCATGTTTTGACCTTTTTGGTTGATGATTGTATCGATTGCAACGGATGTTTTACCTGTTTGACGGTCACCAATGATTAACTCACGCTGTCCACGTCCGATTGGCACTAGTGCGTCAATCGCTTTAATACCAGTTTGCAGCGGCTCATGAACGGATTTACGAGCCATAACGCCAGTTGCTACTTGCTCAACAGGGCGGGTTTTCTTTGCATTGATTGGACCCATGCCATCGATTGGTTGTCCTAATGAGTTAACTACACGTCCAATTAGTTCCTCACCAACCGGAACCTCCATGATGCGTCCTGTACGGCGAACCTCGTCACCTTCTTTGATGTCAGTGAAAGGTCCTAAGATAATGATACCAACGTTATTCTCTTCAAGGTTTTGCGCCATACCCATAACGCCGTTTGAGAATTCAACAAGTTCTCCGGCCATGACATTGTCAAGACCATGGACACGTGCGATACCGTCACCAACGGAGATAACAGTACCAACATCGGTCACTTGAATTTCTGCCTGATAGTTTTCAATCTGTTGCTTTATCAGGGCACTGATTTCTTCAGCTTTGATGCTCATGAGTTTCACCCCTATTCTACGATACTTTTCGTACACATTTTACTTTGAGAATTGTCCAGCTCCAGCTCCCAGCGGCTAGTGTCCTTCGCTCTTCTCCCTACGATAAGTCAAGCACGAATGCGCTATCGCTCTTCGTGTTTCCTTTATCTCAGTCGAAGCGCTCCAGGCCATACGCCGCTAAACGGTCGCTTCCGCTTTTCGTTTTAGCTTAACAATTTACGTTCTAAACGGCTTAGCTTGCCGCGTAATGATCCATCATATATACGGTTTCCGATGCGAAGCATAACGCCTCCGAGCAAATCGGAATCCACGATATTTTCAATTCGTAATGATTTCTTCCCAATCTTAGCTGCAAATGTGGCAGAAATAGCTTCACGCTCCGCGTCTGAAAGCGGGCGGATGCTGGTAACTTCCGCTTCGGCAATGCCGAGTTCATCATTTGTCAGCTCCGTGAATTGATTCACAACTTCCACGATTTCGCCTTCACGATGACGTTCGATTAGGATCAATACTGTATTTAAGACATATTGATTAACAGATGTAAAAGCGTTTTTCACAATCTCTTTTTTCTTTTCAATAGGAAGCTTCGAAGATTTGAGAACAGCTTTTAAATCAGGATTGTATTGTAAAACTTCCTTGACTACACGAAGTTCTTCTTCCACTGTACTTAGAATCTGCTGTTCCTTTGCAATTTGAAAAAGAGCCGACGCGTAGCGTTTTGCTACTAGTTGGTTGCTCATCGCCCTTCTCCTGCCTCTTTAATATATTCGTTAATAAGCGCATCTTGGTCCGCTTGAGATAATTCTCTTTCAATTACTTTAGAAGCAATTAACACAGACAATGAAGCCACTTGTTCGCGAATAGCGGCAACAGCTTTTTCTTTCTGCTGTTCGATTTCAAGCTTGGCAGCATCCTTTTGGCGTTCCGCTTCTTGTCGGGCCGCTGCGATGATTTCCTCACGCTGGATATCGCCTTGCTTTTTCGCACTTTCAATTAAGCTCTGTGCTTCTGCACGGGCTTCTTTTAAAAGATTTCTTTGTTCTTCTAAAAGCTTCTTCGCTTCTCCGCGGCTTTCTTCAGCTGCGTTGATTTCACTTGCAATATGCTCTTCGCGCTGTTTCATGATGCCCATTAATGGACCCCACGCAAACTTTTTCAGCAATGCCAAGAGGACAATAAACACGATCAGTTGGAAGAAGATATCTCCATAATTAACGTGGCCGCCCGCTTGCTCGGCTGCACCTAATACTAAACTGCTTGTTAACACCCTGGGTTCACTCCTTTCAAGAGTTGCTCACACTAGAAATGCATAAACGAACATAAATGAATGGCGAAGTTAGATGAATGTCTCTTCGCCATCTGGAGTTTTTTAATTTTAGCGGTTTAAGACCATGAACGCGATAACAACGCCGATGATCGGTAATGCTTCTACTAACGCAACCCCGATGAACATTGTAGTTTGTAGTAAACCACGTGCTTCTGGCTGACGAGCGATACCTTCAACTGTACGTCCTACGATAAGACCGTTACCAATACCTGCGCCTACTGCTGCTAGACCAATTGCAATTGCTGCTGCTATAAGATTCATTATTTTGTTCCTCCTTAAAATGTATAAATATGTTTTATTTTTTATAAAAAAATATATTAATGGTCATGACTCACTTTGTGTGCCATATAAACCATCGTTAACATAGTAAAGATGTACGCTTGGATGGATCCGACGAAGATCGAGAAGCCTTGCCATACAAGTGTTAGCGGAATAGCGGCGATTGTGCCGGCGATTCCTTGGTGTGCTAATCCCGCTGCCAAGAGCGATAGAAGCAATTCACCAGCGTAAATGTTACCGTAAAGACGCAGACCAAGCGTCAATGTGTTCGCAAATTCCTCGATAATCTTTAACGGGAATAAGAATTTCATTGGAGTGAAGAAACCTTCTCCATATCCTTTTGCGCCCTTTAGCTTGACGCCGTAATAATGGGTTAGACCCAAAATCATGACCGCTAGGGTTAACGTAATAATCGGGTCAGCTGTCGGTGATTTCCACCAAAGCTTATCGTCAACGACGATTGCGAAAGGAAGACCCAGCATATTTGATACAAAAATATACATGATTAATGTAATCCCCAGGATGTGGAATCGCCCGCCTTCTTTCCAATCCATTGTGCTGTTGATGATGCCTTTTACAAAGTCCATCACCCATTCCATAAAGTTTTGCATCCCCGTAGGTTTCATTGCCAGCTTGCGGGTTGCTAATACGGCAATAAGAAAGACAATTGCACTTGCAATTGTGATCATAAGAACGTTTGCCCCGTTAAACCAGAGACCAAACAATTCAAACTCAGGAGCCCCATGATGCATATAAACTCACCTCGCTTCCCTTCACTTTTGAGCATGCAGAGCATGATAAAAATAATCTATCATAATGACAATATAGGATGTCATTAGTCCCAAAACAACACTGACTATTTGAAAATAATCAGGGTATTCTAACGCAATCATTACCGCAATTGCTGCGATCGCCATTCTTTGCAGCGAGCCCAATGATTTGACCTTTTTTCCTGCCGAGACGGCTTTGTCGAATTTCTCTGTTTTTCTCACTAACATCCAAAGCATAATGAAGCTAAAGCATGTCCCAAGGATCAACCCAAGGAAAGCCGTTTTGTATGTAGTGAAGCCCCAGCCAAGAACATAGATGGACAACAAGTAAAACATCCATTTTCTCTGCCTGTTGTACATTTCTCTGAAATCTGGCATTGTTATTTATCTCCTGAATAGAAATGGCGGATTGAGACAAGCATAGAATAAACCCCTGCCGCAAGACCCAGGAGCAGTCCGATTATTAAGAATATTGGTTCTGTACCCCACTTTTCGTCCAGCCATCTTCCGGCAAAAATGCCAATAAGGATGGAGCCGACCAGCTGGGAAACAATAGCAGACATTAAAGCCATGGCTTGAAAAGGATTGCGGTTCTTTTGCATAATAAAATCATCCTCACTGTCTAGAGAATGAAAAACAAAAAGGTGATTATGATAAATCATGCGAGGGATTTTGTCAAATTAAATTTCGATGAAAACCCTACCATCCACACCCTTTGTTAGCATACAATAGGCACCATGCATTGTCAATGAATTTACGTGAATTATTCCACAAACAATTTCCCAATTTTTTTGCGATTTGGAAGTGAAAGTTAACACTCTTATTGTATTGTAATTTTTGAAGTTTTTTTGGCTATTTTGTGTCCATTTTGTGAACACTTGATTCTGACTTTTTAAAAAATTTCCCAAAGGTTAAGTGGAATAACGGGCAGCATTCTCACCTCGATTGCCGCCCCAATTTTTTGTCTTAATTTTTATAAATTGAAATCATCGTTTCAATAAAATCCTCTTTGCCGGCCTTTTTGGCGAAGACTTTGGCGCGGTAGGTGCCTTCGAATGGGAGGTCTTCAGCTTTGAAGGATTTACGGATCAGTCCCTTCTTTACATCGGTGCTTGTGTCGAGAAAGCCGACAAAGCGGTAATCGTCAGGGTTGAATAGGGCGATTCCAAACTCCTCCGCTCCCCCCGGGACGTAGACCTCGTACTGGTAAGTACCCGGCTCATCTCCTTCTGCAAAATCAAAGCCCATAACCCTTGGGTAGCCCGGCTCCTCGAGAACATACAAAAACGGTATATGGATGGACTGGCTCCCGGCATGCAAGGTTAGAAAGCCATCGTGAATTTTCCCTTTAAAAATCTGCGGGTCGACGGCAAGCTCCACGATAATGTCGCGTGACTCCTCTGGATCCAATGTGAAAGCTAGCGGGAAGCGCCACTCCAGGCCGTCGATGTGCTGTGGAATGTCAAACGTGTAGCGTCGCGGTTTGGCGCTGATATTTTCGACTTTTAATTGGGCTTTATGAACATTTTTCAGGCTGCTAAACTTTCCGAACCGAATGCTGCCCGGCATGACCAGCGATTCCGTCTGGATCGCATCATCCACCTGGATGCGGCCGGCCCCCTGCTCGTACGTGCGGTAATAGGGACCAGGGGTAAGTTGGGTTTTACCTTTGTTGATGCCGCCGATTGGATCAATTCGGATTGGTTTGCGGGTTGTTTCTCCCAGGCTCGTGCTGCTTGGCTCTCCAGGTTCCTTTGTCAGCGGTTTGGCGGTATTCATCAACGCCGCCTTAATCTGCTCCGGTGTCCAGTCCGGGTGGGCCTGCTTGATCAGTGCGCAGGCGCCGGCCACATGCGGTGCTGCCATGCTCGTCCCCTGCAGGCTTAAGTAGCCGCCGGGAATTGTCGAATTGATGGCCACCCCTGGGGCGACAAGGTCCGGTTTGATATCCCATGTATCCGTGACGGGCCCTCTGGAACTGAAATCGGCGAGCTGGTCAATTTCCTCGTTTACTTTGAGTCTTGCCGTCAAGCTGGTGTTTTTTAATTTTTTTCGTAAAAATTCACCCTCGCTTTTGGTAATCGACCCAATCGGTATTGCAGCCGGCGCATCGAGATTGCCGATGAAGGTGCCCTTAAGATTGTTAGCGACCACCACCGCCTTGGCCCCCGCTTCATGGGCATTTTTTGCTTTTTCCGAAAAAGTCAATTCGCCGCGCTTCATTAGAACGATTTTCCCCTGAACGTTCTCGAGTTCGTTCGGTTGGCCGATGCCGCCGTCGACGATTGGAAGCGTCCGGTCAAGTGACCAATCCCCCGACCCCTCCATCGGCTGGACCCGAAGCAGATTTTGCATTCCTTCTATTAAAAGCTGAGGGATTTCCATTGTCGGCGTCGAGGCTCCAACTGAAATCGCCTTCGCGGATGTTCCAGGAGAACCGACCGTCCACACATTCGGTCCGGAATTCCCCGATGCCGCGACCGCGACGATCCCATTCTCAACAGCACGGTCAAGCGCCTGGCTGATCGGCAGGTCGGGACCGTTAATGCTGTTGCCAAGCGAAAGGTTCATGATGTCGACCTTGTCCTTGATGGCCTGGTCAATCGCGGCCAGCACCTGCTCCGTCGTCCCCCCGCCGCCTGGACCAAGTGCGCGGTACGCAACGATTTTTGCCTCCGGGGCCACGCCTTTAATTTTTCCATTGGCGGCAATAATGCCAGCGACATGGGTGCCGTGGATGGTCGCTCTGCCTTGCATGAGAGTTTCCATTGGGTCTTGGTCGTTATCGACAAGGTCATGGCCGCCCGCATAATTCCGGGCGAGATCCGGATGGGTGTAATCCACCCCGGTATCGATTACCCCGACCGTGACGCCGCGGCCAGTCAGCCGTTCATTCTTTTTTGAAAAAAAGCCGCGTGCCTCCTCGCCGCCAATGATTTTCACACTTTCCTCGGTCTCGACCCGATACTCTGTAACCGGGGAGACATGTTGGATTTGAGTTTGCTGGCGGTTCTGGGTCTGTGCCTCTAAACGGGCGATTGCACTTGGCGGCCCTTGAATCGAGAAACCGTCAATGGCCTTCTGGTATACGCGGCGCAGCTTGATGTCTTTATAGGGCGCGAGCAGCTGCTTGATTTCCTGTTCTGTTTTCGGATGATCAAGCATGACGATGGCGACAGTATCCTTTATTGATTTTTGGATTGGGGGATGAATTAGGATTTTGGTCGGGATGCCGGTGGTCCCAATATTTACAGTTCCGAGCGCAAGAAGCATTGCAAGTACCAATTTCATGTGAAAATCCCCCTTTTTTCCATATCGTTTTCTTTGGGAGGGGAAAGTATGCAGGTCGACTTGGATTATGGCTCGTTATTTTTGTTGCGTATTTACAATTTTTGGATTTGCTTTCCGATTTTTTGGTTTACTTTCCTAATTAGGTCGGATACTTTCCACTTTTATCATTTTACTTACACTTTTTGGCGAAATACTTTCTAATATCCCTATTTTACTTTCCACCCCCCTTTTTCACGCGGAATTCCACAGATAAAGCCAGGCGTACAGCCTGGCTCAAGTAATTTTTAATGACCTCTTTTGAAAATTTCCCATTTATTTGGATATACTTTCTGATTTGAGGCTGTTACTTTCCAAATTGGAACGAATACTTTCCACTTTTATCATTTTACTATCCATTTTTGGCGAAATACTTTCCAAAATCCCTATTTTACTTTCCAACGTCATTTTTCACGCGGAATTCCACACAAAAAGCCAGGCGTTCAGCCTGGCTCAGGTAACTTTTCAATTACCTTTTTCGAGAAGTTTCCATTTATTTGGATATACTTTCCGAATAGGAGCATTTACTATCCAAATTGAATCGGATACTTTCCACTTTTATCATTTTACTTACACTTTTTGGCGAAATACTTTCTAATATCCCTATTTTACTTTCCACCCCCCCTTTTTCACGCGGAATTCCACACAAAAAGCCAGGCGTTCAGCGCCTGGCTCAGGTAATTTTTAAGAATTATTTCGTCCCAAACAGCCGGTCTCCAGCATCGCCAAGTCCTGGTACGATGTAGCCGTGGTCGTTTAACTTCTCGTCAAGGGCAGCGATGTAAATGTCGACGTCAGGGTGTGCCTCTTTAAGAGCTTCAACGCCTTCTGGTGCGGCAATCAAACACATAAATTTGATATTTTTGGCTCCCCGCTTTTTCAAGCCATGAATCGCTTCAACGGCTGAGCCGCCAGTTGCGAGCATCGGGTCAACTACGATAAAGTCGCGTTCTTCAACATCACTTGGAAGCTTGACGTAATATTCAACCGGCTTTAGCGTTTCCGGATCGCGGTAAAGACCGATATGGCCCACTTTTGCAGCCGGGATTAATTTCAAGATTCCGTCCACCATGCCAATACCAGCGCGCAAAATTGGCACAAGGCCGATTTTTTTACCAGAAAGAATCTTCGATTTTGCCGGACATACAGGTGTTTCAATGTTTGTTTCTTCAAGCGGCATGTCTCTTGTGATTTCAAACGCCATCAAGGTTGCCACCTCGTCGACCAGCTCGCGGAATTCCTTTGTTCCCGTATGTTTGTCGCGTATGTAAGTAAGTTTATGCTGAATCAGTGGATGGTCAAAAACGTATACCTTCGCCACAATGATCGCCCCTTTACAAAAATTTAATTTTAGCAGTCGTCTCATTTTACAGAAAAAAAAGCCCACGAGCAACTCGGAGCGCAATGTTTGATTTTTCAAAAAACGACACAAAGGACGGTTCTCTTGCCTCACTAAAGTGAGGCAGAAAAACCGTCCCCATGCATCATATTTTAGTATTCTGGATAAAGGGTAAATTTGCTTGTTAACGCGTCAACTTGTCTCCGCGCTTCTTCAAGCTTTGCTTCATCTTCGTGATTTTTCAATGTGAAGGCGATGATGGAAGCAATTTCGTCCATATCATCTAAACCAAAGCCGCGGCTTGTTACAGCAGCTGTACCAATGCGGACTCCGCTTGTCACGAACGGACTGTTTTGGTCGAAAGGAATGGTGTTTTTATTAACAGTAATGCCGACTTCATCGAGCACTTTTTCAGCGACTTTTCCTGTTAAACCAAGGCTTGTCACATCCACAAGCATTAAGTGGTTGTCCGTACCGCCGGAAACAAGCTTCAAGCCTTCTTTTTGCAGGCTTTCCGCTAAACGCTGAGCGTTCGCCACGATTTGACCAGCATATTCTTTAAAGCTGTCCTGAAGCGCTTCGCCAAATGCAACGGCTTTAGCAGCGATTACGTGCATAAGCGGACCGCCTTGGATTCCAGGGAAGATCGACTTATCGATTTTCTTGCCCCATTCCTCAGATGTTAGAATCATCCCGCCGCGTGGACCGCGAAGGGTTTTATGAGTAGTAGTTGTGACGAAATCAGCATATGGCACTGGGTTTTGGTGCAGACCTGCCGCAACAAGACCAGCGATGTGCGCCATGTCGACCATTAGGTACGCGCCAACTTCATCAGCGATTTCACGGAACTTCGCAAAATCGATTTCCCTTGGGTACGCGCTGGCACCGGCAACAATCATTTTTGGCTTATGCTCAAGGGCTTTTGCACGAACATCATCATAATCAATACGGTGTGTTTCTTTGTCGACACCATATTCAACGAAGTTATATTGAATACCACTGAAGTTAACTGGGCTTCCGTGTGTTAAGTGGCCGCCGTGGGATAAATTCATGCCAAGCACGGTGTCACCTTGCTGAAGGACGGTGAAGTAAACGGCCATGTTTGCCTGTGCGCCGGAGTGCGGCTGAACGTTCGCGTATTCCGCTCCAAAAATTTGCTTGGCGCGCTCACGAGCTAAATCCTCAACAACATCGACATATTCACAGCCGCCATAGTAACGGCGTCCAGGGTAGCCTTCTGCGTATTTATTCGTTAAAACGGAGCCTTGGGCTTCCATTACAGCTTCACTGACAAAGTTTTCGGAGGCAATCAGTTCAATTTTAGAACGTTGACGGCCCAATTCTTGCTGGATTGCTTGAAAAACCTGTTCATCGGCTTTAGGTAAATGCTTCATGATTCATTCCCCCTCATATGTAAATAAAAAAACGTTAGAAAATTCCCTCTTTATTGTAACATGTTTTTTGGTTATGTAAACACGTAAGATTCTATTTTTAACATTTTTATTGTTCGTGTTTCGTATAACAAATAAGATAATCACGCCTATAATCGTTCGTGTTTTTGAGGTTCCTAACTGCAGCTCGAATTAGCGTCGGTCCGTTCGTAAACCGCGCGGGCCCCGCCGATAAGTTTTGGTCTTGTTTTAGCCAGCGTCACATGGGCATGTCCCAAGAACTTCTGTTTAACACGGACGGGGACGGCAACATGTTTCAGGTGCATGCCGATAAGGGTGCTGCCTATGTCAATACCTGCCTCCGCCTTTACAAACTCGACCACTACGGCGTCGTTCATTTTTTCAAAAGCAAATGTTGCCATCGCTCCGCCTGCCTTCCGGACTGGGACGACCGAAACCTCTTCGAAGCCTCGCACGAAGGCAACCGACCGTTCCACCACGATTGCCCGGTTCAAGTGCTCGCAGCATTGAAAGGCTAGGTGAACTCCGGTTTCTGTTTGAAATTTTTGCATTTGGCGAAAAATCATTTCGGCTACTTCAATCGTTCCGGCCGTTCCGATGCGCTCGCCAATAACCTCACTTGTGCTGCAGCCGATCACGAGAAGCTGCCCCGGCCTCAAGGATACCTGCTCCTTAAATTCCGTTAAAATTGCTTCAAGTTCGTTCTCCCATTGCTGAATCATACCCTTTGACCTCCCATCATTCATGTTCCAAGGGACCTATCCCCGCCACTTTAATGTTTTACTCTATTGGGGAATCTTGCCCCTGCCACTCCGCCGCTTAATCCGATGTGGTACCTATTGGTGTTTCTCCTCATAATCCGAGATTTTACCGACACGGTTGGCGTGACGTCCGCCTTCGAATTCGCCAGTCAGCCATATTTGGGCAATATCACGGGCCAGTCCAGGACCGATGACGCGTTCGCCCATCGCCAAGATATTGCTGTCATTGTGGGCACGTGTTGCTTTTGCACTAAAAGTATCGTGCACAAGTGCACAGCGGACACCCTTCACTTTATTGGCGGCAATGCTCATGCCGATGCCTGTCCCGCAAATTAAAATCCCGCGGTCAAACTCGCCGCTTGCTACCTTTTCCGCAACCGGAAGCGCATAATCCGGATAATCAACAGACGACGCACATTCACAGCCAAAATCCACATACTCAATCTTTAATTCCTCCAGCAAGCTGGCAATTTCCTTCCGAATATTCATGCCTCCATGGTCTGACGCTAATGCTACTTTCATCTCAAAAATCCCCCTATTCCAACATCAATCTGTACTTAATTTTGACATACCGTGCGAAAAATATAAAGCCATACTATTCAGATATGTCGGGCAAAAAAACGGTTTAACCGCCAGCTGTTCATAAAAAAAGCCTTACCTAATAGGCAAGGCTTTTTTTTAAATATGAAGTTTATCTTTTATTTTCCAGTTAATGCTGTATATGCGTTTGCTTCGCCCTTGCCATATAACTCATCGTGGCCTTTTTTACCTAAATCCAAGGCAGTCTTTTCAATCAATGCCTGCACTTGAGCTGGCTTATATTCCGGATGGGCGGCTTTGATTACACCAGCAATACCAGCGACCTTTGGTGCGGCCATGGAGGTGCCGTGTAAGTAAGCGTAGCCTTTGTTATCGACCATGGTAGCATATTTAGGCAAATAAGTCGGCCACGTTGAAAGCGCACGATAAGTAAAATCACGTTGCCCCAAATCACGTGATGTATCATACACAGGACCATTATCTCCGCCCGGTGCTGCTACATCAATAAAACTATTGCCATAGTTTGAATAGAATGCCAGCTTATCCGTTGACCACTTGTTGGAGGAAGAAACGGTAATGACGCCAGGAGTACCGCCTGGAACTTCAAATGTTACCCCTTTAAAAACAAGATTTTCATCGCCATAATTTGCATTCATATAATCAGTAAGCGACTTTTTGTCAGCATAATTTACAGAATCATTCCCTGCAGCAGCGACGATCGTTACATTTTTCTTAACAGCGTACTGAACGGCGCGCTTCCATAGAAGGATATCCGCGATATCAGAATAACGAGTGCCTTCATAGGTATATTTCAAATTGTCGAATCCACCAAGTGACATATTAATAACATCGACACCATCATCGGCCGCTTGAACGATGGCCGCAACAATCGGTGCAGTAGGTGCACTGCCGGATGCATCAAAAATACGGTAGGCACGGATTCCTAAATTCGGGCCTACCCCTTTTACTAATCCATTCCCAGCGATGGATCCTGCCACATGGGTACCGTGTCCGTTTGTATCGGTTACATTGTTCTTATCGATATCCTTTCCACTATAACCACCTTCTGGGACATAGTTGACACCGCCAATAAAGTTCGCCTTTAAATCAGGATGATTAGCATCGATTCCGGAGTCAATAATGCCGACCACGGCCTTATGGGTACCGCCTTTACCGCCTGATTCTATTGCAAACGATTTTCCTTCATTCGTTAAATGGCGAATATCCCACTGCGAACTCCAATATGTACCATCCTTATCTGGAGTGATATCCACCGGTTTTCCATCCGCCCCTTCCGGATTTCCATTTTCAAGTTTATAAGTCCTCTCAACATTCGCCGCGCTAATTTTTCCGCTAGATTTAAACTGGCTAAGGAAAGCAGGGTTTGCAGAGCGGACTTCCAACGCGCCGATTTCCGGGACTGCCCTGATTACTTCTCCGCCGGCACTCTTCACTTCAGAAAGATAGTTTTTCGGTAATGACTGATTAAATGCAATCAGATAGTTTTTACTTTCTGCCTTTGTGCTGGCAGATGTGTGCAGGTTCGTAGAGAAAGTTACTAGAGACATGGCCAAAATACTGCTGGCCGCAATGGCCATCATTCTTTTTTTCTTCTTCAAAAGCAAAACCTCCCTATATTTGTCCTAACATTCTCCATTTTAAATCTATCAATATCTATTTGAAACAAATTCTCATCGTAAAAGAACGACAGCATTTTTTCACAAATTGCAGAGTTTGTCAGAAGGAACCCCATAGAGAAAGGCCAAGAGCAAGACACTCCTGACCTTTTCTATGGCTTTATTTTTTCAATCGCTTTATCAATCAGCTTATCGAGTTCTCGGTAGGTGGCTTCATAGATGGCGAGGCTGCCGCCGTACGGATCGGTGACGTCGTGGTCGAACTCTTCACCGGTAAATTCCTTCAATGTGAACACTTTTTCAATCGCCTTTGGGTACTGCTGCTGGATGGCGAACTTATGCGAGGTTGTCATCGTGAGAATCAAATCGGACCAATCGACCTCATCAGCGGACAGCAAGGTGGAGCGGTGATTTTGCGCAATCTTTTTGGTGGCGAGCACCTCTTTCGCGTTCGCCGAGGCATCGCTGCCGCTTGCGGCGTAAATTCCGGCGGACTTAACCTCGATTCCGTCAAGCTGTTTATTTTTTAAAATGGCCTCCGCCATCGGACTTCTGCAGGTATTTCCTGTACACACAAATAGTATTCGCTGCATATGTACGCCCCCTTCCCCACCTATTATAGAACAATTTTCCACGTTCAAACCGTTGCAAATGTCCCTTATACAAAAATTTCTTATAAAAACACAGCCATCAGCTTAATGCCAAACGCTAGTAAAATCGCTCCCCCCAGTGCCTCACTGTACGCACCGAGCCAGCCCCGGACCTTTTTTCCCAAAAGCAGGCCAGCCCATGTCTGCAGGGTGGCCATGACACCAAAACAGACGAGGACCAAAACGGTTTTGGCCCCATAAATGCCTAAGGTAAGCCCTACGGAGAAACTGTCCATGCTTACACTCAATGCAAAAAATAAAAGGCCAAAGCCAACCGGCGTAATCACCTTTTCATCATCGTCCTTCAGGCTCGACCAAATCATCTGCACCCCTAAAATGATTAAAAGCAGACCGCCGATAAACGAGGCCAGCGCTCCAAATTGTTCTGATAAAAATCTTCCTGCTGTCATGCCGGCGAGCGGCATCAACACATGAAAGATGCCAATGATAATTCCTATTTCAAATATTTTTCGAAGCCGCAGTTTGTACATCCCCATGCCAAGGCCGACCGAGAAAGCATCCATTCCTAGAGCCGCTGCCATCAACATGAGTGTCATAATTTCCCCAACCACATCAGACATTCTGACTTCTCCCCTTTGGACTAACTATTTCAGCATATGCACGTCCAAATCGGTTTAGAAGCCAAGCTGGGAAATTGAGCGGAAGCCTTTAAAAAAAGACCAGCCCTCCATTTAAGGAGAACTGGTCTAGGCGCTGATTACAATCTATTCAAAAATCACTTTATTCCCCGCCGCTTTTTCCAACCGGTTCATAATGGCGTATCCCACGCCTTCATACGGGAACATTTCGCTAAAAATCACATCGACCTGCTGCTCATTGAATCGACGGAGCACATCGTAGAGAGTGGCAGCTACTGTCTCGAGTTCAGCGCGTCTCCCACAGGCGAGGACGACATCGGCTTGGTACTCGTCCGCATGTTCTTCTGTCGTCAGCACCCCAACACGCAAACCTTCCTCACGTTTTTCGGCAGCAAGCCCCTGCAAAAATCCCCGGGTGCCTGACACCAAATAGAGCGGAGCATTTGGCGCGTAGTGGCGGTACTTCATGCCCGGCGCCTTCGGTTTTGCCGCTTCATTTTTTAAAGCCGGGTCGATATGGACTTCGCCGACCACGGCCTCTAACTGCTCCTTGGTCACCCCGCCTGGCCTTAATATGACCGGAAAGGTTTCTGTGCAGTCAATGACAGTGGATTCGACACCGACTCCGGTCGGACCTCCGTCCACCACGCCGGCAATTTTTCCTTCGAGATCATCAAGGACATGTGCGGCCGTTGTCGGGCTCGGTTTCCCTGAGGAATTCGCACTTGGTGCGGCAATCGGCAGACCACAGGTCCGTAGCAGCGCCAGTGCCACTGGGTGGTCCGGCATCCGCACTCCAACCGTCGCGAGACCCGCGGATGCTTTTTCCGACAGCACGCCTTCCTTCATTTTAAAAATAATCGTCAGCGGCCCAGGCCAAAATTTTTCCATAAGGATTGCCGCCTTTTCAGGTACCTCCGCCACAAAGCGGTTCAACTGTTCCTTTTCAGCAATGTGGATAATCAGGGGATTATCCGCGGGCCGCCCCTTTGCTGCAAAAATTTTCGCCACAGCCTCATCATTCTCGGCATTCCCGGCCAACCCATAAACTGTCTCCGTCGGCATCGCAACAACTTCATTTTCCTTTAAAAAATGTGCGGCATCCACAATATGTGGATTACTTTCTAAATTATCCACATACTTATCCACTTTCCAAACTTTTGTGTTCATGTTATCCACCTTCAAAACCTATCTCGTTTTTTATCGAATTTTGACGAATTTCGGCGTATAAACTCATATTTTTCGCATGATACGTTTGAAAGTATAAAAGAAGGCAGACCTAAACACAAGTGATATCCACAAATTGTGCATAACTTACCGGAAAAAGTGGATAACTTTGGCGTTATATCCACAATATTATATCGTTAGTCTCAAAAACAACGAGTTATCCACATTTAAAACGTGTCGAATGTGTTCAGATTGATAAAACCCGACCGGCAGTTCCCCGCGCCCAATCTTCTCAAACCCCATCAGTTCAAAAAACGGCAACGCCGCCCCCTTATTTGTAGCCAAAAATAAACTTTCCATTCCCTTTTCCTTGGCTAGCTGCACCATTTGGTCAAATAGAACGAAGATTTCCTTTTCTGCCTGCCCCACGGAGACAACCAGCGAGCGCAACAGTCCAAACTGTTCACAAACCTCCATTCCAAGCGATCCGACCAGCTCTCCCTGCTCGTCCTCTAGCAGCAAAAACCATTCTATCGTTTCATCAGTCAGCCCATCTGTCCCAAGATTAGCCCTCGTAAGAAAGCTTATCAGCCTTTCCAAATCCCCTTTAGTCGCCTTGCGAATCAACGCCTGCATCCCATCCACCCCATTTTTTCAGATTCTACTCTATGAATATGAAAAAATAGAAAAAGTAGAACAGGTTGGGACTATTTTCTAGCATATTTTTTAGTAGTCCCAAAGCATCTATAGGACATTTCCTTCCTTCTCCTACTTGGTTTTGTCCTTTAGAATGCTTCTATCGGACATCCTCTTTTCTCCTCTACACAGTTTTGTCCTTTAGAACGCTTCTATTGGACATTTCCTTCCCTCTTCTACCTCGGTTTGTCCTTTAGAACGCTTCTATTGGACATTTTCCTCCTCGCCTATCCAGTTTTGTCCTTTAGACGGCTTCGTCTGAGCATTATAGTCCTTCCCTGAGCATAGGCACTTTTATTATTCACTGAGTGTTCCTCATAAGCACAAAAAAACAGCCCCCTCTCAGAGCTGTTAGTTAAAAAGCTTATTCCACATCTCAACCACAAAGAATTTCACTTTTACCGGCTGCTCATCCTCCGAAACGTAAACTGGCTTATCCTTCTTAACCGGTTTCTTGACCACAATGGCTTCTGCTTTTTCTGAATCTTGCTTCTCCACCACAGCGGCTTCTGTTTTTTCTAATGACTCCTGCTTCTCCACCACAGCGGCTTCTGTTTTTTCTAATGACTCCTGCTTCTTCACCACAGCAGTTTTCGTTTTTTCTGAACCATGCTTCTTCACCACAGCCGTTTCCGTTTTATTAAAATCCCGGCCCTTCATCACAGGTATATCATCTTCATTTGTATCCCCATTTGTACGAGCCTCTTCAAAGTCCGGCCGTTCTACCTCTGTTTTCTTCTGTTGAACAACCTTTTCCTTTTTACCTTCCACAGACTTTGTTTTCACATCGGACCGCTTCTCTTCCAACTGGGCGACCGAACTAGCATCCTCTTTCGCTTCAGCAACAGCAGCCGTTTCTTTTTCCTCAAACCCCTCACTGACAGCTACCCCATTTGAAAAATCTAGGAAGCATAGCGGCGGGTACAGCACGCACCACCAGTTCGCCCCTTCACCCGCGCCCAACGTAATTAACACTGCCTGATACTTTCCTGCCGGATACAAAAACTGACCATACAGCTTTGTCGGAAACTGCACCTTGCCAAACTCTACGTTCACCGACTGATCCGAACCCGATTCACTGACCACTTTTTCCGCAATCCCTTGAATCTCTGGCAGATGACCCTTGATCACCTTACGTGCCTCTTCCATCGAAGTTAAATCCTGTACCCACAGTGTAATCTGTGCATTCACCGCATCACGAACCTTGCGCTTAATCGCCTGATCCTCTTCAAAATCGCTGTTGGCGAGAATCCTTAATCGAATCGCCTCGCCCGGAATCACAATCGATTCCTTCTGTGCCGCTTCTGTTTTTGGCATATATAAATTTAGCATCGTCGCTAACGATAAAACCACCAAATATCCCCAAACTACCAGTTTCCCTCTCATCTCTAGCACCGTCCCTTCCCTTTGCCTTACCATTGTGGACAAAATGCCAGAATCTTAAACTATTAAATTTTACTATTTTTAAAATCAAAATTGGAAGAATATGTTACAATCTACATAATGCCATAAAAAAGGGGACCTACTTATGAGCTATGATGCCCATATCACTAGAGCGGAAGACTGGCCAGAGAGCGAGGAATATCCCATCACTTTGGACGAGCTGAAGGAATATTTCCAGACAAAAAAGGATTTTCACTACTCAACCTCTTTTTCAAGCACCGGCCCCGTTTCCTTAACCATCGCCGGCGAATTCTTTATCTGGAATTATGGGTGTCCCCTTCCATTTTTGGAACGGTCGTCTGATTGTCGCCAACCCTGATAATGAAATCCTTGCCAAAATGAAAGAAATTGCACTCGATTTAAACGCAAATCTTCTGGGAGACGAGGGAGAATCCTATTAAAAAAACGAATGGACCCTGCTCGTCCATTCGTTTTTTCTTTCCTACCTATTCTTGAGCACCGAAGCCAATCTCCGCAAACACCATCCGGTCCTTGCCGTTAATATCATTCACAACCTCGACTTTTACATCCGCAAATGCTTTTTGAAAAAGCTCCGCTACCGCTTCGCCCTGACCGGCCCCAATCTCGAAACATACCAGAGCGCCCGGCGAGAGCACTTGCGGCAGCTCTAGCATAAAGCGGCGGTAAAAATCCAAGCCGTCCACTCCTGCGAAAAGTGCTCGGTGCGGCTCATGATCCGTCACCACCTCGGACATCTCAGCCATGTCAGCAACTGGAATATACGGCGGATTCGACACCACCACATCCAGCATCTCACCGCCTGCAATATACGGCTGCAGGAGGTCTCCCTGGATAAAATGGACATCTGCGCCAAGCCGGCGGGCATTCTCATTCGCCACCTCTAGAGAGGATTCAGCAATATCTGTGGCAGTTACTTTTAAAGACAGCTGCTCCAGTTTTAAGGTAATAGCAATTGCTCCACTGCCCGTTCCAATATCAGCAAGCTTAATTTCCTCGCGCCCGCCAAATAGCCGGTGGATCCGCTGCAATGTCCCGTAGACCAGCTCCTCAGTTTCTGGTCTTGGTATGAGCACCTCCGGCGTAACCACAAAGGTCCGCCCGTAGAACTCCTCCGTCCCGATAATATATTGCACCGGAACTCCCGAAGCGTGGTCGTGGACTGCTTTTTCAAAAAGCTCCCACACCTGCGAGTCTAGCTCCTCACGCACATTGGCAAACAGCTGCGACCGCGTCATCCCGGTAAAATGCCTTAGCAGCAATTCTCCCGCGTTCTCATCCCGGCCTGCTTCAACTAAAAAAGAAGAAGCCCATTTCAGAGCTTCGAATACCTTTTTACTCATTTGTTGCATTTTCCAATCTTCTCGCTTGGTCATCGAGCACCAATGCCTCAATAATCTCTTCCAGCTTGCCCTCAATAATCTGATCCAGCTTTTGAATCGTTAAGCCGATTCGGTGGTCAGTCACCCGGTTTTGCGGATAGTTGTACGTACGAATCCGCTCAGAACGGTCACCTGTACCAACCGCTGATTTCCGCACTTGGTCATACTCAGCCTGCGCTTCCTGCTGGAACTTATCATAAATACGCGCACGCAAGATTTTCATGGCCTTGTCCTTGTTTTTGTGCTGGGAACGCTCGTCCTGAGAGGTCGCTACAATACCGGTCGGAATATGCGTTAAACGAACCGCTGACATGGTGGTGTTAACGCTCTGTCCGCCGGCGCCGCTCGATGCGAACGCATCAAAACGGATATCCTTTTCGTTAATCTCGATGTCAAATTCCTCAACTTCCGGCAAAGCTGCAACTGTCGCTGTAGATGTGTGAATCCGGCCGCCAGACTCGGTTTCCGGCACACGCTGCACCCGGTGCGCACCATTTTCAAATTTCAATTTAGAAAAGGCGCCCTGTCCGGTTATCATAAAAATAATCTCTTTGAAGCCGCCAAGCCCAGTCTCGTTGGCATCAATCACTTCCGTCTTCCAACCCTGCGCTTCCGCATATCGTGAGTACATGCGGTATAGCGTGCCGGCAAACAATGCCGCCTCTTCGCCGCCCGCTGCACCGCGGATTTCCATGATAACGTTCTTGTCATCGTTCGGGTCCTTCGGAACCAGCAAGATTTTTAACTTGCCTTCAAGCTCTTCAATCTGCGCCTCAAGCTCGCTGACCTCTTCCTTAACCATGTCGCGCATTTCCGCATCCAGCTTGTCCTCAAGCATGACCTTTGCGTCCTGCAGCTGGGATTTCGCTTCCTTATACTGGCGGTACGCTTGTACAGTCTCCTGCAGGTCCGCCTGTTCCTTCGAATAATCACGAAGCTTTTTAGAATCATTTATAATTTCCGGATCGCTTAACAGCTCATTGAGCCTTTCGTAGCGGTCCTCTACCGATTGTAGACGATCAAACACAGTCATTCACCTCAAATTAAATTCAAAACTTCTATCTAAACACCCGCAACACCGGGCCGAAAATTGTCCATAACATTCTAATTATAGTATAGCTAAAAACTCGCGTCAATGTGATGCATGGGGACGGTTCTCGTGCATCAAAAAATACAATGCTATTATCGGAATTGATTCTTCAGGAAAGTAAAATTGGATATTTGGAAAGTATTTGCTCAAAAAGTGTAAGTATAATCGTCAAAGTGGAAAGTATCCGCTCTGAATTGGAAAGTAAACTCCCCATATCGGAAAGTATATCCAAATAGAAGGAAATATCCCCAAAAAGGTCATTAAAAAGTTCCCTAGGCCAGGCTCTCCGCCTGGCTTTTAAGCTATTTTGGGTGGTTGTAAGAAGGGGGAACTGTGTTTTAAAAGGGTTTGGAAAGTAAAATAACAAATATGGAAAGTATTTGATCAAAAGATGTAAGTAAAACTGCCAAATTGGAAAGTAACTGCCCTAAATCGGAAAGTAACCACAACAAACCGGAAAATATATCCAAATAAATGGTAATTGTGATGCGCGGGGACGGTTCTCGTGCATCAAAATGTCTCAATGAGTACAGATGAGTAAAATACCACTTTTTGAAAAGACCCTATATACCCTTCCAACCCCCAATTCCATCAAAAAAAACATGCCCTGTTCCCAGAGCATGCCCATTATCTCCTATCTTCCTGTACACGAACCTCAATATTATAACGCGGCAGCGCACGCATCAGTTTCTTATGCAAACGGGCCTCCGCATCCCGTCTGTCACCAGCAGAAAGCATGCCCTTCTTGTAAACCCGTACCCACATTCTGTCTCCATTAATCCAAACAGAATCCGTCACAAATTCATGCGTGTCAGTAATCACCTGCTTTGCCTTAGCAATATCGTTGCCCTGATTATTGGCGCCGGCTTCACTGCCGCTTCCAGTCCCCGTCAGGTCAAGGAAGTTCGGGTTTTGGTTGGTCACATCGTCCTCCACCATATGCTGGTCGTTGATATCGTGATTGGACACAAGATTCCTCGTCTGCCGGTCGCCGCGCAAGTCATTAGCCGCATCATCATCAGCACTACGGCCATTTTGGCAGCCCGTTGCCAACAAAAGCATGATACCCACGACAAACATCCACTTTTTCATCGAATTACACCTCCATGGTACTAGCATGCCCTGCCACACGCACCCGCCCCCGAGTGAATTCTTTCCAACCATAAACAACAAAAGGGCGCCAGGCACCATGCGAACATGGCAACCCAGACACCCTCCAAAACCAAGCTTTAAAACCTTATACCCCTTCTTCAACCACCAAACGCACTGACGCCGTTTTTGGCACTTCATGATGATGACGGCAACGCGGTTCATAAGCCTCAGCAGCCCCCACCAAAATAACCGGATCATGGTAAGACGCCGGACGTCCGTCAATCAACCGCTGTGTACGGCTAGCTGGCGACCCGCACACCGTACAAACAGCCTGCAGCTTTGTCACCGACTCGGCAATCGCCATCAACTTCGGCATCTGCCCGAACGCCTCACCGCGGAAATCCTGATCAAGCCCCGCCACAATCACACGGTGGCCGGAATCCGCCAGCTGCTGAACAACCCTTACTATGCCTTCATCGAAAAACTGCGCCTCATCGATCGCGACAATATCCATATCCGCTTCCACATGATGCAAAATCTCGATCGAATGGGAAATCGGCTTCGCCTCAAAAGAAGTGCCATTATGGGAAACAACAGACTGGTCATGATAGCGATTATCGATTTTCGGTTTAAATACAGCTATTTTTTGTTTAGCAAACTGGGCACGCCGGACGCGCCGAATTAACTCCTCTGATTTTCCAGAAAACATACTGCCGCAGATAACCTCAACCCATCCGCTTTGCGTCATAACATACATAAACGGCGACTCCTTCCTAATCACGAAACCATCTCTATTTATAATATACAAAATCAATTATTTTAAAGAAACTGGCCATTTGGCCAATAAAAAACAGGCAAGCCAATGTTGCATCTTGCCTGTCTTTGCGCGAATTATTGTTGATTCTTAAGACCGTATTTTTTGTTGAAACGGTCAACACGTCCGCCTGCTTCAGCGAATTTTTGACGACCAGTATAGAATGGGTGGCACTCAGAGCAAGTTTCAACGCGGATCTCGTTCTTTACAGAACCGCTTTCGAAAGTGTTGCCGCATGCACAAGTCACCATAACTGATTTATAATTTGGATGAATTCCTGCTTTCATTCTTTTCATCTCCTTCCGCCCTGAATCATTCGAAACAGAGTTATATACAGTGCTTGTCTTAACAAGTCACAGAATTACAAAAAACACACTGACCACATTATAACAGCCAGACTAATTGTTTGCAAGCTGGGATTTTCAGCCTTTTTGAAAAAACAAAACCAAAATATCGAATCCATCCAGGGACCTCGCAGCCGCCTAAAACCTAAGAACGGCGCGCCTTAAGCTCCTCACCAAGCTGATCGAAGAACTCTTGATTGGACTTCGTCTGACGTAATTTTTTCAAGAAACGCTCGGCAAAATCTGGGGAATCTGACATTGATTTACGAATCGCCCATAACTTATCCAAGTGATCCTTCGGAATAAGAAGCTCTTCCTTACGCGTTCCGGAACGGCGGATATCAAGCGCAGGGAACACACGGCGTTCTGCAAGCTGTCTGTCAAGGTGCAGTTCCATGTTACCGGTACCTTTAAATTCTTCATAAATGACGTCATCCATACGTGAACCAGTATCAACCAGTGCTGTCGCAAGGATCGTCAAGCTGCCGCCCTCTTCAATATTACGGGCCGCACCGAAGAATCGCTTCGGACGGTGGAATGCCGCTGGGTCAATACCACCGGACAACGTCCGTCCGCTTGGTGGAATCACCAGGTTGTAAGCCCGCGCTAAACGCGTGATACTATCCATCAAAATAACAACATCGCGTTTATGCTCAACTAAACGCATTGCCCGGTCCAAAACAAGCTCTGCGACCTTGATATGATTCTCGGGAACCTCATCAAACGTCGAGCTAACCACGTCACCGGCAACGGAACGCTCGATGTCGGTCACCTCTTCCGGACGCTCGTCGATCAACAGCACGATTAACTCGACATCAGGATGGTTCGTCGTAACGCTGTTGGCGATTTCTTTTAACAGCATTGTCTTACCAGCTTTCGGAGGAGCGACAATCAGACCGCGCTGGCCAAAACCAACTGGTGCCACAAGGTCCATAATCCGTGTTGATAAGGCTTTTTGTGTTGTTTCGAGCTTCATCATCCGATTCGGATATAATGGTGTCAATGCCGGGAAATAGACGCGTTCTTTCGCAGATTCCGGATCTTCACCGTTAACGGCTTCTACATGAAGCAATCCGAAATAACGCTCATTTTCCTTCGGCGGACGAACCTTACCGGATACCTTGTCCCCATTGCGGAGGTCAAAGCGGCGAATCTGCGATGCTGAAATATAGATATCTTCAGAGCTTGGCGAATAGTTGATTGGGCGCAGGAAGCCGAAACCCTCTGACTGGATGATTTCCAGAACGCCTTCCATGAAGAAATAGCCCTGCTGCTCGGCACGGGATTTTAAAATCGCAAAAATCAATTCTTTTTTCGTTAATTTGCTGTAATAGGTCACTTTATATTCGCGCGCAAGCTCATAAAGCTCCTTCAGCTTCATATTTTCTAAACTTGAAATCGTTAATTCCAATGTGTACACCACGCTTTTAAATTTTTCCTTCATATCCGCTGTCGATTAGGAGCGAGAAATGATAGTAAGATAATAGAGTTGAGGAAATGAATAGAAGTTGATAGAAATGAATAGATTGGCAGAAAACTTGCATGATAAAACAATCTCTATTTTACCCTCTCAGCGAAAAGTTAATCAACTTATTTTTCAAACATCCCTTATTGGAAATATTTTCTTGAAGGAATCCTCATGGAGAATGGGGAGATTTCTGCAAATTTCGGGTGGTGGAAGGCACCACCCGATGTTCGCTACCTATAGTACTAAATTTGGTTTTTTGTTTAGGCTGTGTCGGCCGTCGATGAAACGAACAGTTCCGGACTTTGCCCGCATTACAACAGAATGGGTGGAAGCGTGAGAGCCCTTGAACTGGACACCGCGCAACAGTTCCCCATCCGTTACGCCTGTTGCCGTAAAGATAGCGTCGTCGCCTTTGACCAGGTCCTCCATGCGGAGAATGCGGCTCACATCCAAGCCCATTTTTTTGCAGCGTTCAAGCTCAGCATCATTTTGCGGCAGCAATTTGCCGATCAGTTCACCGCCAAGGCATTTCAAGGCGACCGCTGAAATAACACCCTCTGGTGCACCACCTGAACCGAACAGAATATCGACACCGGTGTTATCAAACGCCGTATTGATGGCACCAGCCACATCGCCGTCATTAATCAGCTTAATTCTGGCGCCTGCTTCGCGAATCTGGGCAATGATATGCTCATGGCGCTGACGGTTCAGTACAGTCGCAACCACGTCTTGAATATCTTTATTTTTTGCTTTCGCGACAGCCTTGAGGTTATCAATGACTGGAGCGTTGATATCAATTAGCCCAACTGCTTCCGGTCCGACTGCGATTTTTTCCATATACATATCTGGAGCATGGAGCAGGCAGCCATGGTCAGCCACAGCGAGAACAGCTAATGCATTCCAACCGCCGGACGCCAAAATATTGGTACCTTCAAGCGGGTCAACGGCAACATCGACACGAGGCCCGTAGCCATTTCCAAGCTTTTCTCCAATATAAAGCATTGGCGCTTCGTCCATTTCCCCTTCACCGATGACAACGGTTCCTTTCATCGGAATGGTGTCAAACACATCGCGCATCGCCGAAGTGGCTGCTCCATCTGCTTCGTCTTTTTTACCGCGGCCCATCCAGCGTGCGGAAGCAAGCGCTGCTGCTTCAGTCACCCGGACAAGCTCCATCGTTAAACTTCTTTCCATTGTTCTCCATCCCCCATTTTTTTCTGATGAGACTTCGTTCCTTTATAAGTATATCTCATTATGTGTTTTTAAGGTGCTCTAATTCTTCCTGTGTTAATGCCTCCCGCCAGACAGTGGCGCCAAGGCCGTTTAATTTTTCAACCAGGTTGCTGTAGCCGCGGTCGATGTGGTCGAGACCGGTTACTTCGGTGATTCCTTCCGCCATCAGACCGGCAATAAACAGTGCTGCTCCGGCACGGAGGTCGCTTGCCTTGACTTTGGCGCCGTGGAGTTGAACAGGTCCGCTAATAATAGCAGAGCGTCCTTCCACTTTAATGTTGGCGTTCATTCTTCTTAATTCATCAATATGCTTAAATCGGGCACCATAAATAGTGTCCGTTACCACACTTGAGCCCGCTGCCTTTGTTAACAAGGCTGTAAATGGCTGCTGCAGGTCGGTTGGAAAGCCCGGATAGACAAGCGTTTTGATATCGACGGCTTTCAGGTTCGAAGGGCCGTTGACAAACACCTGGTCATCGCCGGATTCGATATTCACTCCCATTTCCCGCAGCTTGGCAATCAACGACTCCAAGTGCTGCGGAATCACGTTATCAATCAGCACGCCCTCGCCTATTGCTGCGCCAAGAATCATATAGGTTCCGGCCTCAATCCGGTCTGGAATGATCGTATGGCGGCAGCCATGCAGGCTGTCCACCCCATCAATCCGGATGACATCGGTACCGGCCCCTTTGATTTTTGCACCCATATTGGTAAGCAGAGTCGCGACATCAATGATTTCTGGCTCTTTGGCGGCGTTTTCAATTATCGTCCGGCCTTTCGCTCTTACCGCTGCCAGCATGATATTAATCGTTGCTCCGACACTGACTACGTCCAGATAAATCCGAGCGCCGCGAAGCTCGTCCGCGCGCAGATAAATAGCTCCCTGCTCGTTCGTGATCTGAGCACCAAGCGCTTCAAAGCCTTTGATATGCTGGTCAATCGGTCTTGGACCCAAGTGACAGCCGCCAGGCAGACCAATCACTGCCTTTTTGAAACGGCCGAGCATCGCGCCCATTAAATAATAGGAAGCACGCAGCATTTTCACCTTGCCGTTTGGCAGCGGCATCGAAATCATCCTCGATGGATCGACTGTCATTTCATCGTCTGTAATATTCACTTTGCCGCCGATTTCCTCAAGTAAGTCCTTCAAAATTTCAACATCGGAAATATCAGGCAGTCCTTCGATTGTAACGGGTGATTCTGCTAAAATCGTCGCAGGTATAAGGGCAACGGCACTGTTTTTGGCACCGCTGACCCTTACAGTGCCCTTTAATGGATATCCGCCCGCAATTTTAAGTTTTTCCATTTTCGACTCCCTTCTAAGCCTATGTAAACATTGATTTATCGATTGAATGGAATGGTACTTTTTTGATCGAGACACAAGTCTGTTTTTTCATTACCGAGCTTTTCTAGCAGACTGCCCGAAAAAAAGCACCTTTAAACCAAAACAAGGCCTCTGGTATATTTTTCCAACATTATAAGTCAAATTCCGACAGGTTGTCTAATTTATAGTTTACACGAAAATTATATTTTCATGTATGGCAAATAAAAAAATTTACACGAAAATGGAAAAACGGCGGAACCATTATGCCTTTTTACAGGGATTCCAGCATTTTAGAAAGGCAGAAATTGCCATATAAATCTTACGCTTCTTGGCGGTTATTCCAATCTTTCAAGAAAGCTTCAATCCCTTTGTCAGTTAGTGGGTGCTGTGTAAGTCCCATCAATACTTTGTATGGAATGGTCGCGATATGCGCGCCTCTTAATGCTGCCTCCGTAACATGCAGCGGGTGGCGGATAGACGCCGCGATGATTTCCGTTTTAATGTCATGAACTGCGAAAATATCAGCAATCGTGGAAATAAGGTCTAAGCCGTTTTGGCCGATATCATCCAGTCTTCCCAAGAATGGAGATACATAGGTTGCGCCGGCACGAGCAGCAAGCAGAGCTTGGTTCGCATTGAAGATTAAGGTTACGTTTGTTTTGATGCCTTCTTTTGAAAAAGCATGGACCGCTTTTAGACCGTCCATCGTCATTGGCACTTTAACGGTGATATTTGGGGCAATCGCAGCAAGCTCACGGCCTTCTTTGATCATGCCTTCAGCATCAAGGGCGATCACTTCTGCGCTAACTGAACCAGGAACAAGAGCGGTAATTTCCTTTAAACGGTCGTGAAAGGAAACGCCTTTTTCTTTAGCCACAAGGGATGGGTTTGTCGTAACACCTGCTAATAAACCAAGGTCATGCGCTTCGCGGATTTCTTCTAAATTGGCTGTATCAATAAAAAATTTCATGTTGCTTTCCTCCATTTTCGACTAAATTTTCAATATACTTTGAACACACGGAAACCGCCCTATTGGTAGGGCGGTTCTATTTTATCATAACTGCAAAAAACTACAAAAAAGCGCTTCTTAGGCTTTGCCTGAAGAACCGAATTCGCGCATTTTGCCAATTACGGTTTCTTTGATGGCATCGCGAGCAGGGCCTAAGTATTTGCGTGGGTCATATTCATTTGGTTTATCCGCTAATACTTGACGAACGACTTTCGCAGATGCGATTTGGTTCTCAGTATTCACGTTAATTTTCGCAGTACCTAAAGAAATGGATTTTTGGATATCCTTTGTTGGGATTCCAGTACCGCCGTGCAGCACTAATGGCACACCAGTCAAGTTGCCGATTTCTTCCATTTCCTTGAAACCAAGGTTTGGTTCGCCTTTGTAAGGACCGTGAACAGATCCAAGTGCTGGTGCAAGCGTATCAATGCCTGTACGTTTTACAAGCTCCACACATTCCTGCGCGTCAGCATAGATGATGCTTCCGGAAACATCATCCTCTTGTCCGCCAACAGTTCCAAGTTCTGCCTCAACAGAAACGCCTTTGGCATGAGCATATTCTACTACTTTAGAAGTAATTTCAATGTTTTCTTCAAATGGGTGGTGGGAAGCATCGATCATAACGGAAGTAAAACCGGCATCAATTGCTTCTTTACATTTTTCAAAGCTTGAGCCGTGGTCAAGGTGGATTGCCACTGGAACCGTAATTTTATAATCTTCCATTAATCCTTCTACCATTTTCACAACGGTCTTGAATCCGCCGATATAGCGGCCAGCGCCTTCAGAAACACCAAGAATAACTGGAGATTTTTCAGCTTCAGCAGCTAGAAGAATGGCTTGTGTGAATTCTAAGTTATTAATGTTAAACTGCCCAACAGCATAGCCTTCTGCTTTACCTTTGTTGAGCATTTCTGTCATGGAAACTAATGGCATATCTCTTCCTCCTTAAATTCGGTCGGTATCTTTCGGAAATGAGTTTATCCATATTGATTTTTCCCATCATATGGCTGATTATGTATCGTTCCCAAAAGATAGCAGCCAATCAAATTTTCACTATGTATCATATCAAAAGAAAGTAAGAATTGCTATTAATCTATCAGCGTTTTGCAAAAGTGTCATAATGAAAACGCCGTCATTCCACTGGATAAATGAAAACTCGCCGATTGGCGAGTCCGATAGGACGAAGACAGAGGCGTAGTTGAATTTATGCGTTAGGAAATTATAAATTTTAGAAAAATTTATAATTTCCTATTAGCTGAAAAAAAGCAAACGATAACGTTGCTTTTTTTCATAAAAATATATTAATTCGTTTTTTGCGGGATATGTTTTCTGACGGCGGCACGGATGTCGTCGATATCAAACGGCTTGGCAAAGTGGGTGATGGCGCCAAGGTCTTTTGCTTCCTGGATCATGTCCAGTTCACCGTAGGCGGTCATAATGATGACACGAATGTCCGGGTCGAGCACTTTCATTCTTTTTAAAATTTCAATCCCGTCCATGCCTGGAATTTTCATATCCAGCAGCACAAGGTCCGGGTCATGTGTTTTCACAATCTCCAGCGCCTGCACTCCGTTGGCAGCCTGAAAGGTCTGATACCCTTCTTTTTGAAAAACCTCATTCAATAAAATGCGGATGCCAAACTGGTCGTCAACGATTAAAATTTTCTCCTTCATTCTTCCACCTCTTCCCTCATTTAATAGACTCAATATGTATATATCATTATTAAATTCTCCCTCCCGAGAAAAAAATCCTGCATCATTTTAAGAAACTGCACATGTTATTTTATGGAATTTTAATTATTTTGGCATTTTCATAAAAAGGTCTATAATATTAGTGCATATGAGGAGGGTTTTTATGTTAAAAATGTTCACTACCCAATTAACGGGTTTATTTAAAAGAATAGAGGAAAAAGAAGAGTTTGCGTTTGAGGATGCCGCCCGCCTGCTTGCCCAAGCCCCTGTCGGCGACGGCTCTATTTATATTTATGGTGAAAAAGAAATGAAGGCTGTTGCAGCTGAAGCTGTGGATGGTGCTGAGCCTTTAAAATCAGCAAGAGCTTTGTCTATGGAGTCTGTGGCTGACCTGGATATCGCCGATCGTGTCTTGATTTTCGCGCGGATTTCTACGGATGAGGCACCTTTGTCGATTGCGAGTCAACTTCAGGAAAAAGGGATTCCGTTTGTGGCTGTTTCGACTGCGGTCGATGAATCTACGGGTGGACTAGCGGAAATTGCTGATGTTCATATTGATTTGCGACTGACAAAAGGCTTGCTGCCGGACGAGTTTGGGAACCGAATTGGGTATCCATCCTCGATGGCAGCCTTGTTTGTGTACTATGGATTGAAATTTACGATTGAAGAAATTATAGCGGAATACGAAATGTAAGCGAAACGGTCCTTGTAATGAGGGCCGTTTTGATTTACTCGCCTAAAATTGAAATTTACTCGTCAAATTTCATGATTTACTCGCTCATTTTTTACTTTTACTCGCCAAATCCTTTACTCGCCACTCCCCATTTTTAGCCCCCAAAAAACAAAGACCAGTCCCGTACCCGGATAACTGGTCTTATTTTTTCAAAAAAATTATTTCTGTATAGTAGCCTTAATAAAGTCACGGAACAATGGCTGCGGGCGGTTTGGTCTAGAGATGAATTCCGGATGGAACTGGGATGCCACGAACCATGGGTGATCCTTCAACTCAATGATTTCCACTAAACGGCCGTCTGGGCTTGTCCCGGAGAAAACAAAGCCTGCCTCTTCCATTTCCTGACGATAATGATTGTTGAACTCATAACGATGGCGATGGCGCTCGTAAACGACATTATTTTCGTACGCTTCATGGGCTTTTGTTCCCTCAACAACACGGCAAGGGTACAGACCAAGACGTAACGTTCCGCCTAGGTCCTCGACATCCTTCTGCTCTGGAAGCAGGTCAATGATCGGATGCTGAGTTTCCGGTACGAACTCAGAAGAATGAGCATCTTTGTAGCCAAGCACATTGCGGGCGAATTCAATAGTCGCCAGCTGCATGCCCAAGCAAATACCAAGCAATGGCTTTTTGGACTCACGCGCATAGCGGATCGCTTCCATTTTCCCTTCGACACCACGGTCGCCGAAGCCGCCTGGAATCAGCACTCCATCTACCTCATCAAGAAGTTCCACCACATTTTCGCTAGTCACTTCTTCAGCATTAATCCACTTAATTTCTACATCGGAATCAAACGCGTAACCAGCATGCTTCAACGCTTCAACTACGGAAATATAGGCATCCTGAAGTTCCACGTATTTACCGACTAACCCGATGCGAGTCTTGTTGGCAAGATTCAGCACACGGTCAACCAGCGCTTTCCACTCAGTCATATCCGCTTCCCGAGTTTGTAACTTCAAATGGTCGCAAACGATTTGGTCCATGTTCTGCTCCTGCAAAGCAAGCGGAATGGAGTATAGCGTATCGGCATCACGGCACTCGATGACTGCTTTTGCATCAATATCACAGAATAACGCTAGTTTATCTTTCATATCCTGAGAAATTTCCATTTCAGTACGAACAACAATAATATTAGGTTGAATGCCAAGGCTGCGCAGCTCTTTTACGCTGTGCTGGGTTGGCTTTGTCTTCATTTCGCCGGCCGCTTTAATATAAGGAACTAGTGAACAGTGAATATACATTACGTTTTCACTGCCAATATCGCTCTTAATTTGGCGGATTGCCTCTAAAAACGGCAGGGACTCGATATCACCGACCGTTCCGCCGATTTCCGTAATAACCACATCAGCGTTTGTTTCTTTACCGGCACGGAACACGCGGTCCTTGATTTCGTTAGTGATGTGCGGGATAACCTGCACGGTCGCACCCAGGTAGTCGCCGCGGCGTTCTTTGCGAAGGACAGTGGAATAGATTTTTCCAGTTGTCACGTTGCTGTACTTGTTTACGTTAATGTCGATAAAACGCTCATAGTGGCCCAAATCCAAATCCGTTTCCGCACCATCATCGGTTACGAACACTTCTCCGTGCTGATACGGACTCATTGTTCCCGGGTCGACGTTGATGTACGGGTCTAATTTTTGAGTGGTCACGCTTAAGCCGCGATTTTTCAATAAGCGTCCTAAAGATGCGGCGGTAATCCCTTTTCCAAGCGATGAAACGACACCGCCAGTTACAAAAATATACTTTGTCATGTAAATATTCCCCCTCAGATACAGTTTGTGCATTATTCAGAATGTTAAAGGGTATTTTTGCAAAAATTATTTTTCTGCTGCTCCAAAAAATAAAAAACCCCATAAAAGCTGGGTTTTTATCAAAATAAAAAGCGCTCCTCTTACGCATTGTAAGGGAGCGCGTATACATTCGTTCGAATGGTCCTTTTTAAGGAGCCCAAACAAGATGATACAAGGGGCTGATGAAAAAGTCAAGCCTCATACCTGACTCATTTCACCAAATGTGAGGTAATCAGAGTTAGAGATCCTCGTCCTCTTCCACATCTTCTAGTTCAAGTTCTTCTTCCTCTTCCAGGTCATCTTCAAGTTCTTCATCATCTTCGAATTCAAGTTCTTCGTCATCCTCAAGAACATCATCTTCCTCTTCGAATTCGTCGTCGATTTCATCAATCTCGTCAAGGTTCTCCTCTTCATCGTCAAGGAGATCATCTTCCTCTTCAAAGTCATCGACATCGTCGTAGTCTTCGTCATCGAGTTCTTCAAATTCGTCGATTTCATCGATATCCTCGTCTTCGACAACCTTCTTCTTCTTCTTCTTCGATTTGACGACTGCGACAACTTCTTCCTCCTGAGTATCAACCGGATACCAAACGCGAAGTCCCCAGCGGTTTTCACCTAAAGTTAAGAATCGGCCATCGATATTTAAATCGGTGTAAAACTGTGCCAGACGAGCACGCATTTCTGATTCAGAAATGCCCGCAGCCTTGGAAATTTCCTTCACTAAATCGGCGAAGGCGACTGGCTGCTTACTATTTTTCATAAATTCATAAGCCATTTCGATGAGCGATAATTCTTGCAGCTCCTCTTTTGAGTACATTGCTAAACTCAATATCGGCACTTCCTTTCTCTATTTAACACTCTTATGTAGAATGAATAAGGGCTAATCTTTCGTTGTCTAGCTCCAGCGCCTAGGGGCTCGGGGTCATAAGCCAATCCGTCCTGAAGGTTAAAAAACAACCTTCATGCCGGCTCGTCTTATGCCTGTCGCCCCTGGGCAAGGCGCTTCCGCTTTTCTATAAAAATACATATTCTTCATTATAAACAAATTCTAGAGGTTTATGCTAGTTCTAGCTGTTTGTTTTACTTGATTTTTTCCTTTTTTGGCTTCTCTTCATTCTTTTTAATCTGTTCTCTTACTATTTTTAGCTCTTTAAGAGATATGTACAAAAAGAAGATGGCCAGCAACAGGAACGAAACAGCACCTAGTTGCAGTTCATAAAGATAATATAATGGCCAGGCCGTAATTATTAAAACCATGATTATATGATTTACTCTCATAAGCTGACACCTGCCCATAACCTCTGGAGGTAAAATACTATATTGATTATATAGGATATATCATAATATTGGAAAATATTTTTAAAAAAACAAAAAAGGGGAAGTGCCCCCCTTTTGATTAACGCCTCCACTCATTACATATTTCGGCGATACTGTCCGCCTACTTCGTATAGGGCGCGTGTGATTTGGCCGAGACTCGCGACTTTGACGGTTTCCATAAGTTCGGCAAAGATGTTTCCGCCGCTTGTGGCTGCTTCCTTCAACCGCTTCAGTGCTGCAGCTGATTCAGCTGCGTGCGCTTCCTGGAAGGCACGCAAATTGTGAATCTGCAGCTTTTTCTCCTCTGTCGTCGCCCGAGCCAATTCCATATTATCAATCGCTTCCTCGGATGGAGGATTTGGATTCAAATACGTATTCACACCGATAATCGGCAGTTCGCCCGTATGTTTTAACATTTCATAGTGCATTGACTCATCCTGAATCTTGCCGCGCTGGTATTGGGTTTCCATTGCACCCAGGACGCCGCCGCGGTCATTCAGCCGTTCAAACTCTTGAAGTACCGCTTCCTCAACTAAATCAGTCAGCTCTTCTACGATAAACGAGCCCTGAAGCGGATTTTCATTCTTCGTCAAGCCGTGCTCCTTAGTGATAATCATCTGAATCGCCATTGCCCGACGCACCGATTCCTCGGTCGGTGTCGTAATCGCCTCATCGTAGGCGTTCGTATGCAGCGAGTTACAGTTATCGTGCAGCGCCATCAATGCCTGAAGCGTGGTGCGGATATCATTAAAATCGATTTCCTGCGCGTGCAGCGAACGACCTGATGTCTGCACATGATACTTCAGCTTTTGGCTGCGCTCGTTGGCACCATACTTGTCGCGCATCACGGTTGCCCAAATGCGCCTCGCCACCCGGCCAATCACCGTGTACTCCGGGTCCAAGCCATTCGAGAAAAAGAACGACAGGTTTGGCGCAAAGTCATCAATGTTCATGCCGCGGCTTAAATAGTACTCAACGTAGGTAAAGCCGTTAGACAAAGTGAATGCCAGCTGCGAAATCGGGTTCGCACCCGCTTCGGCAATATGGTACCCGGAAATCGACACAGAATAATAGTTACGCACCAGATGGTCGATGAAATATTGCTGGATATCCCCCATCATCCTTAAAGCAAATTCTGTTGAAAAAATACATGTATTTTGGCCTTGGTCTTCCTTTAAAATATCAGCCTGAACCGTACCGCGGACAGTTTTCAGCGTATAGGCTCGAACTTCAGCAAATTCTTCGACAGTCAAAACGCGGCCTAGTTCAGCTTCTTTGCGTTTCACTTGCTGGTCAATTGCCGTATTCATGAACATCGCGAGGATGATTGGCGCTGGACCGTTGATCGTCATCGAAACGGATGTCGATGGGTGGCAAAGGTCGAAGCCATCGTACAGCTTTTTCATGTCATCTAACGTACAAACACTGACGCCGCTTTCGCCGACTTTACCGTAAATGTCGGGACGGTAATCCGGGTCTTCCCCGTATAGGGTCACCGAGTCAAAGGCGGTGCTGAGGCGTTTTGCCGAATCGTCCTTCGATAAATAGTGGAAACGGCGGTTCGTCCGTTCTGGTGTGCCTTCGCCGGCAAACTGGCGTTTTGGATCCTCCCCTTCACGCTTGAACGGGAATACCCCTGCTGTGTACGGGAATAAGCCCGGCAGGTTCTCACGATACACCCAGCGCAGGATTTCACCGTAATCCTTGTATTTCGGCAAAGCCACTTTTGGAATATCAAGCCCTGATAAGCTCTTTGTTTTTAAAATTGTAATGATTTCTTTGTCGCGGATTCTCGTGACGAACTTATCTGCGGAGTACGCTTCTTTTGTTTTTTCCCAGCCGTCAAGAATACGCTTTGACTCTGGTGTCAGCTGCGCTTCGGTTTCCTGTTTAACCGCTTCTAGAGCTGCCACTACTTCCGGCTGACCCTTCACAGCTTCGATAGCGCCTTCCAACTGGAATAATTTCCGGGAAATATTCGCCTGCTGCTCCGCTTTTTTATGATAGCCGCGAACCGTCTCGGAAATTTCCCGTAAGTAATAGCGGCGGTCCGTCGGGATGATGATGTTTTGCTTTTCAACCTTCGCCTCTTTGCTGTATGAAGTCACCCAATCGGTCGCAGCCTTTTCATTGATTTTTTCAACGAGAGCCGCAAATAAAGCATTTGTGCCAGGGTCATTGAACTGGCTGGCGATTGTGCCGTACACTGGCATTTCGGATGGATCTTTTTCAAAAAGCATATGGCTGCGCTGGTACTGCTTCTGCACCTGGCGTTTTGCGTCCTCGGAGCCCTTACGTTCGAATTTATTGATAACAATCAGGTCGGCAAAGTCAATCATGTCGATTTTTTCAAGCTGGGATGGTGCCCCGAACTCGCTGGTCATGACGTACATTGCAACATCGCAAATTTCCGTGATGCCGGCGTCGCCCTGGCCGATTCCGCTTGTTTCGACAATCACCAAGTCAAATCCGGCTGCCTTCGTGACCGCTACGGCGTCTTTAATGGCCAGCGATAATTCTGATTTCGAAGCCCGTGTTGCTAGGCTTCGCATAAAAACGTTCGGTGAAAAAATCGCATTCATGCGGATGCGGTCGCCAAGAAGCGCACCGCCCGTTTTTTGCTTGGTTGGGTCAACGGAAAGGATAGCAACCTTTTTGGCTGGAAACTCGTTGATAAAACGGCGGATCAACTCGTCGGTCAGCGAGCTTTTTCCAGCCCCGCCCGTACCGGTGATACCGATAACCGGAATCGACTTCTCAAGCTCCTTCACTTTTTCAAGAACCTGCTCAGCCGTTGCAGCCGCCTCATTTTTTTGGTCCACATGATTTTCCGCAATTGTAATCAGCTTGGCAACGGCATTCATGTCACCCGTCGGCAGCTTTTCGATTTGCTCCGGGATATTTTCTGAAGAGACTGTTGAAAAATCACACTCTTGAATCATGAGGTCAATCATGCCCTGTAAACCGAGCTTTCGGCCGTCTTCCGGTGAGAAGATGCCGGAAATGCCGTACTCTTGGAGTTCATTGATTTCTCTTGGGATGATAACGCCCCCGCCGCCGCCATAAATGCGGATATGTGGTGCGCCTTTTTCTTTTAATAGGTCGTACATGTATTTAAAGTATTCAACGTGCCCTCCTTGATAAGAGGAGATCGCGATACCCTGGGCATCTTCCTGAATGGCGGCGTTGACCACTTCCTCGACCGAGCGGTTGTGGCCAAGGTGAATGACCTCGGCCCCGCTTGATTGAAGGATGCGCCGCATGATATTGATGGAAGCATCATGGCCGTCAAACAAACTCGACGCGGTCACAAAGCGAATATGATGCTTCGGCTGATATTTTCCGGTTGTACTCATCTCAATTTGGCCCCCTTGTTTTTTAAAATTCGTAAGTAACCCTCGTTTTGTCCTTAACCGTCCCTTTTTTCCCCAAGCCCTTTAAAAATAAACTCCGTCTGCAGTTCAATGTATTCGTCCAGAGTAAACAGCTTCCGGAGCGCCCAGCGGCGGAAGCCCCACATTTGCCCTTGGACAAAAATATCGTGGGCGATGATTTTGATTTGTTTTTCCAACAGTTCTAACTCGCCATTCTCCACACATTTAAGGAGCATATTTTCAAACATGGCAACCATCTCTAATTCCTTTTTTAACACATATGGAAGAGCGTCCTTTGATAAGGATTTTACTTCCTGATACATAACGAGGATTTCGTCCTGCAATTCATCCATAACATGGAAAAAGTTTGAGATTCCCACTTTTAAGCTCTCTAATGTCCCTTGCTTGTGATCAAGGTTCTCCTCCAGCTGCTCCTTCACATGATCATAGATGCTGTCGCAGACCAGATATAAAATATCTTCCTTCGTCCGGATGTACTCGTACAACGTCCCGATGCTAAATCCCGCTGCTCTGGCAATTTCCCGGGTCGTTGTCCGATGAAACCCTTTCTCTTTAAAAAGTGCAACGGCCCCTTTGATCATTTGGTCGCGCCTCTTTTGCACGAGGCGCTCATCTTTGACTGAGGCCTGAACCTCCCGTTTATTCATCGCGCTCGAACCGCTCCTTGTCTAGCTACAGCGCCTAGGGGCTCGAAGGTCTAAAGCCAATCCGGCAAGAAGGCTAAAAGTGAGCCTTCTCGCTGGCTCGTCTAGCCTCGTGCCCCTGGTCAAGGCGCTTTTAGCTTTTCGTTTTACTTCGTAATCATTCTAGAAATAACAAGGCGCTGAATTTCCTGAGTGCCCTCGTAAATTTGCGTGATTTTTGCATCACGCATGAAGCGTTCGACCGGATAATCCTTCGTATAGCCGTAGCCGCCGAACACCTGAACTGCTTCTGTTGTTACCCTCATCGCGGTATCGCCGGCAAACAGCTTTGACATGGCGGACTCTTTGCCATATGGGAGGCCGTTGGACTCAAGCCATGCTGCCTGATAGGTTAATAGTCTGGCAGCTTCAATATTCGTTGCCATATCGGCAAGCTTGAAGCTGATTCCTTGGTTCGCAGCGATCGGCTTGCCGAACTGAACGCGTTCCTTTGCATAGTCAACTGCTGCATCAAGAGCGCCTTGAGCAATACCGACTGCCTGCGCCGCGATGCCGTTGCGGCCGCCATCCAGTGTCATCATCGCGACTTTGAAGCCTTCGCCCTCTTCACCAAGTCTATTTTCAACCGGAACCTTGCAATCTTCAAAAATAATTTCTGTTGTCGGTGATGAACGAATGCCCAGTTTCTTTTCTTTTTTCCCAACAGAGAATCCCGCGAAATCCTTTTCAACGATAAACGCTGTTGTGCCGCGCTGCTTGTTGGATGGATCGGTTAGTGCAAATACGACATAAATGTCGGCCTCGCCGCCATTGGTGATGAAAATTTTTGAACCGTTCAGCACGTAGTGGTCGCCCTCAAGGCGTGCCGTCGTTCTCATTCCGCCTGCATCAGAGCCGCTGCCTGGCTCGGTCAAGCCATAAGCACCTATTTTTGAGCCTTCAGCCAGCGGACGAAGGTATTTTTGCTTTTGCTCTTCATTACCGAACTTGTAAATTGGCCAGCTGGCAAGAGATGTGTGTGCGGAAAGGGTAACTCCAACAGACGAATCGACGCGGGAAAGCTCTTCAACCGCGATACAGTAAGCAAGATAATCACTGCCGATGCCGCCGTACTCTTCCGGCCATGGAATTCCGGTTAAGCCAAGCTCCGCCATTTTGTCAAAAATCTCCCGGTCAAAGCGCTCTTCTTCATCACGCTCAGCAGCCGTTGGCGCAATTTCGTTTTGCGCAAAATCGCGCACCATTTTGCGAATCATTTCATGTTCTTCGGTTAATTTGAAGTTCATTTTGGGTGTCCTCCTTAGTTTTATCTACAAATATTGATGGGATATCTACAAATTTTTAAATATATCTACAAAATTTTAAAGGGATATCTACAATTTTTAAAATATATCTACAAAATTTCAAAGGATATCTACAATTCCATCCTTAAAGATGCTTGCTAATCACAATCCTCTGAATCTCGCTTGTGCCCTCATAAATCTCCGTCACTTTGGCATCGCGGAAGTAGCGCTCAACCGGGTAATCCTCTGTATAGCCGTAGCCGCCGAAGACTTGAATCGCCTCGGTCGCCACCTCCACTGCTGTTCTTGTTGTAAAAAGCTTCGCCATGGACGCCTCCATGCCGCATTTTAATCCCTGCCCACGCAAATCAGCAGCACGGTAAACTAGTAATCTAGCAGCCTCTACATTTGTCGCCATATCAGCGAGCTTGAAAGCAATCCCCTGCTGGGCAGCAATCGGCTTGCCGAACTGGTGGCGCTGCTTAGCATATTCGGTTGCGGCCGACAGTGCGGCCTCGGCAATCCCGAGCGCCTGGGCAGCAATTCCAATGCGGCCGGCATCGAGGTTGGCCATCGCGATTTTAAAACCTTCGCCCTCAGCACCAAGCAGGTTCTCGGCCGGAACGCGCATATCCTCAAAAGTAAGCTGCACCGTTCTCGAGCCATGCAGGCCCATCTTTTTCTCGTCCTTGCCAATCACCAGTCCAGGGGTATCTTTTTCAACAATAAAGGCCGATACCCCTTTGGCGCCCAATTCCGGATTTGTTTTTGCAAAAACGATGTAAACGTCGGCCTCGCCGCCATTGGTGATGAAGACCTTGGAACCGTTAATTACAAAATGGTCGCCGTCGCGAACCGCTCGCGACTTCATGCTGGCAGCATCCGACCCGGCGCTCGGCTCCGTTAAACAGAAAGAGCCTAAGTATTCACCAGCGGCCAGCTTTGGTACGTACTTTTGCTTCTGCTCCTCCGTTCCAAAGTAAAGAATCGGGTTCGTGCCGACGGAGGTGTGCACTGACAAAATCACGCCCATTGTCGCACTGACCTTGGAAAGCTCGTTGATGGCGATGATGTAGGAGGTGAAATCCATCTCAGCGCCGCCGTATTGCTCTGGAACCGGGATGCCCATTAGGCCAAGCCCGCCCATTTTGCGGAGAATCTCACGAGGAAATTCCCCTTTCTCCATTTTTTCTATAAACGGCGCAACATCAATGGCGGCAAAGTCGCGCACCATTTTGCGCATCATTTCTTGCTCTTGTGTGAATGTAAGATTCATGCTGAACTCCCCTTTTGGAGAAAGTAGTGTGACCGTACTCATTTTTAATGCCCCTTTCTCGAGGATTCTGTATTCTTTGCTTGAATCTTGCTACCCCTATTTTTAAGACCCCTACTGCTATTCTTGAAAAAATTATCTCCCGAGTAGACCATATCGTTATCTCTATCTTTCTATATTTGTAATATTTAATGTCCGCCAATGGATAGACAGTTGCAAAGCTAAATTCTGTTATTCGTATACGTAAAATCCACGTCCGGTTTTCTTACCTAACCAGCCTGCTTTTACATATTTACGCAGCAGCGGGCATGGGCGGTACTTGTCATCGCCAAAGCCTTCGTGCAATGTTTCCATGATGTAAAGGCAAGTATCCAGTCCGATAAAGTCGGCGAGCGTTAACGGCCCCATTGGGTGGTTCATGCCAAGCTTCATTACTTCGTCGATGGCTTCCTTCGTGGCAACGCCCTCGTATAATGTATAGATCGCTTCGTTAATCATCGGCATTAGCACGCGGTTGGCTACAAAGCCAGGGAAGTCGTTTACCTCTACAGGCACTTTGGATAACGTTTTTGTCATGTCCTCGATGACTTGATACACTTCATCTGCCGTTGCCAAGCCGCGGATGATTTCCACCAACCTCATAACAGGCACCGGATTCATGAAGTGCATACCGATGACCTTTTCCGGGCGCTTCGTTGCTGCCGCGATTTCCGTGATAGGCAGCGAGGAGGTATTGCTTGCTAAAATCGCATGCGCCGGCGCAATTTCGTCTAACTGCGCAAAGATTTTTGTTTTGATTTCCATGTTTTCAACAGCTGCTTCGATGACAAGATCCACGCCGGATGCGTCTTGCAGGTCTGTTGATGGAGTCAGGTTGCTAAGCACCTCTTGCTTTTGCTCCTCGGTCATGCGGCCCTTATCTACATTGCGGGATAGGTTTTTGTTGATAACCCCTAGTCCGCGCTCGACAAATTCCGATTTTAAGTCATTTAAGACAACCTTGTAGCCCGCTTGTGCACAAACCTGGGCGATTCCCGAGCCCATTTGGCCAGCCCCAATTACCATTACCTTTTCAACTTTCATGTTTTCCCCTCCGATTTGGCGGCCGGAAAACAGAAACCGGCCGCGACTTTTGTTTTCTTTTTTTCTATTCAACAGCGTAGAGTTCCTTCCCTATTCGAGAGTAAGTTAGCTCTATCCGAGAGTATTTCTCCCTTATGCGAGAGATAAGCCATTCTATCTGAGAGTATTTTCCCTTATCCGAGAGATAAGCCACTCTATCCGAGAGTATTTTCCCTTATCCGCGAGTAAGCCTCCACTAGTTATCTCTTCGGCACCTCAATCATAATCGCATCGCCCTGGCCGCCGCCGCTGCAGATGGCCGCGATGCCAATCCCGCCGCCGCGGCGCTTTAACTCATGCAACAAAGTAATGATGATGCGCGCTCCGCTTGCGCCAATTGGATGGCCAAGGGCAACCGCACCGCCGTTGACATTGACCTTTTCCGGATCCAAGCCGGCGATTTGACCGCTCGCCAGCGCTACGGCCGCGAACGCTTCGTTGATTTCAAACAAGTCAATTTCCTCAAGGCTGCGGCCAGTTTTTCGTAAAATTTCATTGATGACAAGTCCTGGTGTCTGTGGGAAATCCTTGGCTTCGACTGCGATCGCCGCCTGGCCGATGATGACCGCTTCTACCTGCCGGCCTTCACGCTCCGCACGTTCCTCGCTCATCAACACGAGAGCACCGGCTCCATCATTGACCCCTGGTGCGTTTCCGGCTGTGATGGTACCTTCGCCATTAAACGCCGGTCCAAGCTTCGCTAATTTTTCCAAAGAGGTATCTTTCCGCGGCGCTTCATCGTGCTTGACTACAACCGGCGCTCCTTTGCGCTGCGGTACTTCTACGTTCACAATCTCTTCGGCAAACTTGCCGCTCTCGATTGCTTCAATGGCCCGCTGGTGGCTTCTTAATGCCCACTCATCTTGTGCCTCGCGACTAAGCGACATCTCTTCAGCGGTCGAGTTCCCGTACGTTCCCATGTGCACGCCGGTGAAGCTGCAGCTTAATCCGTCATGAGTCATCAAATCCTGAACCGACGCGTCGCCCATTCTTAGGCCCCATCTTGCTTTTGGCAAAATATACGGAGCATTTGACATTGATTCCATACCGCCTGCCACGATGAGTTCCTCGTCGCCAGCACGGATGATTTGGTCAGCCAGTGTTACACTGCGCAGACCTGATGCACAGACCTTGTTGATTGTTTCAGTCTTGACTTCCCATGGAAGCCCGGCGCCCCGCGCCGCCTGGCGGGATGGGATTTGCCCTTGTCCCCCCTGCAGGACTGATCCAAAAATCACTTCTTGCACGTCTTCTGGATTCACATTAGCACGCTGTACCGCTTCTTTAATGGCTATACCGCCCAACTGAGAGGCGCTAAAGCTGCTCAATGCCCCGCCGAATTTACCAAAAGGCGTTCTAACCCCGCTTAAAATAACCGTTCTACCCATTCGAAACATCCCTTTCCCCTGTTTTTATTTCAAAAAACAATTATGCCTTTTCCCAATTTTCAGTCACTGATACATAAAAAATGGGAGCGTGCTGATTTCATCATCGACTGAACGCTCGCTCAACACTGTTGCAAAAACTAACGCAGGTCCAGGGGACTACCCTGCCCACGCATTTAATTAAAAAGGAAATGTAAGCGTTTTAATCTACTTATTCTATTTTACAAAAAAAATAGCAGAAGTTGAATTGTTTTACACAAAATTCCTAAAATTTTTCTGCGTATGCAATCAACCTCTGCTATTTTAAAATTCAATTTTCAGTCTTACGATGCCACTGCCACAGGTTCACCGCAGACGGCTTTTTCAAGCAGCTCGGCCACATCGTAGGTTGCAACCTTGTCTTCAACCTCTTTGGCCTTCGTACCATCGGAAAGCATTGTTAAACAGTATGGACAGCCAGAGCTGATGACGGATGGGTTCACCGATAATGCTTGCTCTGTACGTGCCACGTTGATGCGGTGTCCAGTTTCTTCCTCCATCCACATCAAGCCTCCGCCGGCACCGCAGCACATTCCCTTCTCGCGGTTCCGTTCCATTTCCACTAGCTTTACGCCTGGGATAGCCTTCAAGATTTCACGCGGTGCATCATAAACGTCGTTGTAACGTCCCAAGTAACAAGAGTCGTGGAACGTAATCGTTTCGTTCACGGCATGCTTCGGCTTCAAACGGCCATCGCGGACTAGTTCAAAAAGAACCTCCGTATGGTGGTAAACCTCAGCCTGCAACCCGAAATCAGGGTATTCGTTTTTGAAAATATTGTAGGCATGCGGGTCAATTGTCACGATTTTCTTCGCTTCTGCCTTTTCAATTTCAGCGATATTATTATTCGCAAGTTCCTGGAACAAGAACTCGTTACCTAAACGGCGGACTGTGTCGCCAGAATTCTTTTCTTTGTTACCTAAGATAGCGAACTTCACGCCTGCTTCATTTAATAGCTTCGCAAACGACAACGCAATCTTCTGGCTGCGGTTGTCGTAAGAGCCCATTGAGCCAACCCAGAACAGGTACTCGAACTCTTCGCCAGCTTTGTTCATTTCTTTTACAGTTTTAACTTCAACGTCTTCACGGGCTTCGCGCCATGTTTCGCGCTCTTTTCTGTTCAAGCCCCAAGGGTTGCCCTGACGCTCGATGTTAGTGATCGCGCGCTGTGCATCAGCGTCCAATTTTCCTTCTGTTAAAACTAGGTACCGGCGAAGGTCAATAATTTTTTCAACGTGCTCGTTCATAACCGGACATTGGTCTTCACAGTTACGGCAGGTTGTACAAGCCCAGATTTCTTCTTCGGTGATGACATCGCCAATCAAGCTTGGGCTGTAGACGGAAGTTGCAGCTGTTTCAGACGCGCCTTGACCAGCTGCGGCAAGTGCAATTTGGTTGCCCTTTGTATTCGCAAATGCGAAGGTTGGCACCCATGGCTGCTTTTGCGTTACAGCCGCACCATAGTTGGTAAGGTGATCACGCATTTTCACGATTAAATCCATTGGCGACAGCATTTTGCCTGTGCCGGTTGCCGGACACATATTTGTACAGCGGCCGCATTCTACACAAGCATAGAAGTCCATCATTTGCAGTTGTGTGAAGTCTTCAATTTTTCCAACGCCAAATGATTCGGCAGTTTCGTCCTCGAAGTCAATCTTTCTCAATTTACCTGCCTTATCCAAACGATTCAGGTAAACGTTTGCAGGACCGGCAATTAAGTGAGCGTGTTTTCCTTGCGGCACATATACTAAGAAGGCCAATAAGAAAATCAAGTGCAGCCACCATGCCACATAAAAGATGGACACTGCTGCTGTTTTACCAATACCGGCGAAGATAATTGAAATGAGAGATGCCACTGGTTCTGCCAAGGAAGTTTCTTCACCATGCCAGATGATGCCCATTCCGTTTCCTAATAGCACCCAAATCATTAAGCCGCCGATAAAGATTAAGACAAGACCAGATTTAAAGCCCCTCTTTAAGCGGACAAGTTTCTCAACATAACGACGATGAAATGCCCAGAAAGTTGCCACTAAAATGACTAAAGTGACGATCTCCTGGAAGAATGTAAATGCCGGATAAAGCGGTCCAAGCGGAAGGTGGGAGCCTGGTGCAATCCCTTTCCAAATAAAATCGATCGCTCCAAATTGAACAAGAATGAAGCCGTAAAAGAACATAACGTGGATGGCACCACTCTTTTTATCCTTTAAAAGCTTCTTCTGCCCGAATACCATAACCCAGATTTTTTGCAGACGTTCTTTGACATTGTTGTCAAACTCTTCCTTTTTGCCAAGCTTCATATATTCGATCCGTGTTTTGACAACATAGACGAACAAGCTGAGCGCGTAAGCGGTTACGGCCAAGAAGGCAATAAGGTTGACCCATAAAAGTCCATTCATGAAATAAGCCCCTTTCGTTGATTTCTCCTCTAAGTTTTTTACTTGTTGTTAAAAATAACAAATTTTCTGAACTTACCTTAACTCTATTATAATATGAATGAGCATTCAGTCAATCCATTTTTACTAACTTATAGAAATGTTTGTTGTTGGAAAAACTAACGAAACTGATTGGAGGAAGGTTTTCCAATGAATTTTTTAGTCATTTTTTTCGGAATTGTCTTACTTTTCATTATATGGCTTATTCTGGACTTTTGTCTAGGGCGACAGAAGCATCATTCTTCTGTAAGAAAAATGGAAACTCCCATCCTGCATGGTGATTTTGACATTTTTACTCATGGCAAGGAGCTATTTCACGACTACTTTTCCGTGCTGCGCGAGGCAGAAAGACATATCCATGTATTGTTTTATATTGTAAAGGATGATGTCTTTAGTCAGGAATTTCTTTCAATTTTAAAAGAAAAAGCACGGACCGGAGTTGAGGTTCGCTTGCTGCTGGATCGGCTTGGCAGCTGGAAAGTAAAAGGAGCGGCGATAAAAGAGCTGCGCGCGGCGGGGGTAGAGTTTGCCTTCAGCAATCCGGTGAAGCTCCCCTATCTTTTTTACTCGATGCAGGTCCGGAACCACCGTAAGATTTCGATTATAGATGGGCGAATTGGCTATCTTGGCGGGTTTAATATTGGAAAGGAATATATTGACGAAGACCCAAGCCTTGGCCCATGGCGCGATTATCATCTAAAAATCGGCAGTGAAAGCGTCAATTTTTTACAAAGTGAGTTTCTGATGGATTGGGAACGATGCACGGGAGTTGATTTGCAGGGGGTGGCGAAGTATTTCCCGAAATTGCCTAAAGGTGACGTCCGCCAGCAATTTATTCCAACGGAAGCCAATCAGCTGGAATGTATGTTCATCAGTCTCATCCAATTGGCCGAAAAATCGATTACCATCGGCACACCTTACTTTATTCCAAGCAGGAAGATTTTTGCGGAGCTGCAGAAGGCGGTGCAGCGGGGCGTCTGTCTGACAATCATTGTACCGTCAGTTTCTGATCACATACTCGTGAAAGAGGCGTCGTTCCGCTATTTACGGACGCTGCTTCGGGAAGGCGCATTGGTTTATCAGTATAATAAAGGTTTTTACCATGCCAAAACTATCGTCATTGATGACAAGGTCGCCGACATCGGTACCGCGAACTTTGACAAACGCAGCCTCTTTTTAAACCAAGAAATCAATTGCTACATCTACGACCCAAACTTTATTGACCGAATAAAGGACATACTGGACAAAGACATCCACGATTCCACCCGGCTCACACTCGAGCAACTGAACAAACCAAACTTGGCCAGATCTATGAAGGAAGCTGTTGCTGGGGTGGTTTCTTACTTTTTATAAGGTGGCAGGCACCGCTTGTTGACAGTTGGGGTTGAACTATTTCTATGGGAGGTGGGAGTAATGAGAATTCGCTTTGGGTATGTTTCGCATGCGATTAGTTTGTGGGATGCCTCACCGGCCAAGACGCTTACCTTTGCTCGATATCAACAGCTGAACTCTGAGGAGCGGGCGGCCAAACTCCGCGAGATTACGAAACAAAATCTGAACCATACACTGAGGATGCTGCATTATAATGTGGCTCATGAGCTGGAGCTGTACCGATTCTCCAGCTCAATTGTTCCGCTTGCCACCCACCCGGAGGTGCGCTGGGACTTCGTCGCCCCATTCCGCAGCGAGTGGCAGGAAATTGGCAACCTTGTAAAAAAGCACAACCTAAGGGTCAGCTTTCACCCGAACCAATTTACCTTGTTTACTTCGCCAAAGCCGCAAATTACGGAGAACGCGGTTATCGACATGACCTACCATTTTCAAATGCTGGATGCCATGGGAGTTGCGGCGAATTGCCTGATTAACATCCATATCGGTGGTGCTTATGGTGACAAACAGCAGGCCCTGGCCCGTTTCCATCAAAACCTGAAAGCCTTGCCTGCTCATATAAAAAATATCATGACCTTAGAAAATGACGACAAAACGTATACTGCAGAAGAAACGCTGGCTGTTTGCGAAAAAGAAACGATTCCGTTCGTTTTTGATTACCATCACCATATGGCCAATCCTTGCACCAAGCCGCTTGAGGAACTGTTGTCGCGCATTTTCCAAACATGGTCTCATAGGCCGAGCCTCTTGCCGAAAGTACACATCTCCTCCCCGAAGTCGGAAAAAGAATACCGCTCCCATGCGGATTTCGTAGACCCAGAGTTTATCATGCCATTTTTGAAAATGCTGAGAGAGTCTGGCCGGGATGTTGATTTCATGATTGAGGCAAAAGCGAAGGATCAAGCCTGTTTGAAATTGGTGGAGGATTTAAGCAAGATTCGCGGCTTTAAGCGGATTAGCGGAGGTGCCCTTGAAATTAAATAACACCAGTAAAAAAGAGTCCCCGCCCCGCGGAGACTCTTTTATTCTTCAATTAAGTTTAAGACAGGAACGTCCTGCTCATGTTCAGGGTCCGTCCTGGAATATATCCGCGCCATTTTCGATGCTTCGTCCACATGCTGGATAATGACCGGCGTTCCCTCATAGGTCACATTAATCATATCCGCGGATTCCAAAATTTCCTTCGCTCTTCCTACATTCATGCGTTCGGTCCACTCCTCACAAATAAGTACACTATTACTATTTGCATTTTTTTGGAGGGTATTCATACTTTTTGGCATTTTTATGGAAAAATCACCCTCAATAAAATGTCCCGATTCATTTACTTTCCGTTTTAAGGCGTTTACTTTCCAATTCTGGAAAAATACTTTCCACTTTTCAAAAATACTTTCCATACTGCGGACTTTACTTTCCACTTTTTCAATTTTACTTACACATTAAAATAATTCTAAAAAGGTCCCCTCATATCGAAGGAACCTCATTACCAAAACCTATTCAAAAATTACATTTTTTCCGGTGCTGAAACCCCAATCAACGCCAGCGCATTCCGTAACGTAATCTGCACAGCGTTCACCAATCCGAGGCGTGCCTTAGTCCGCTCAGGCTCACCGCTTTCCAGCACCTTTTCCGCATTGTAAAAGCTGTGGAACGTCGAAGCCAATTCAAAAATGTAATTAGTAAGCCGGTGAGGCACGCGCTTCAACGCCGCTTCGCCAACCGCATGCGGGAACTCGCCCAATTTTTTCAACAAATCTACTTCCTTTTCGGAAGCAACCACTGAAAAATCAGCACCGGAATCAACTGCAAAACCCTGCTCCTCGCCAGACCGCAAAATTGAACAAATCCGCGCGTGAGCATACTGCGCATAATAAACCGGATTTTCATTGGACTGCGACACTGCCAAATCCAAATCAAAGTCCATATGGGTATCCGAGCTGCGCATCGCAAAGAAATAACGCGTCGCATCGAGGCCGACCTCATCGACTAAATCCCGCATGGTGACAGCCTTTCCAGTCCGCTTCGACATCTTCATCTTCTCGCCGTTTTTATACAAGTGAACAAGCTGGATGATCTCAACCTCGAGCGCCTCGCGGTCATAGCCGAGCGCCTGGATCGCCGCCTTCATACGAGGAATATAACCGTGATGGTCCGCTCCCCAAATGTTGATCAATTTTTCAAAGCCTCGCTCGAGCTTGTCCTTATGATAGGCAATATCCGGCGTTAAATAGGTATATGATCCGTCCTGCTTAATCAGCACGCGGTCCTTGTCGTCGCCGAGGTCGGTCGAACGCAACCAGGTTGCCCCGTCCTGCTCATAGATATAGCCGCTCTCCCGCAATGCCGCCAGCGCCGTGTCAATTTTTCCATTTTTATAAAGGGATGTTTCTGAATACCAAACATCAAAGCCGACACGGAAGTCCTCAAGGTCCCTTTGGAGCTTTTTCATTTCGTATTTCAAGCCATACTCTCGGAAAAATTCAAACCGCTCCTCTTCCGAAACATTTACATATTTGTCGCCAAACTCTTCCGCAAGCTTCTTGCCAATCCCCACAATGTCCGCTCCGTGGTAGCCGTCCTCTGGCATTTCTTTTTCCAAACCAAGCGCTTGGAAATAGCGCGCTTCAACAGAAAGCGCCAAGTTATTAATCTGATTTCCCGCATCATTGATATAGTATTCGCGGGACACATCATAGCCAGCCTTGGCTAAAATGTTGCTTAAAGAATCACCGACCGCCGCACCGCGAGCATGTCCTAAGTGAAGGTCGCCCGTTGGATTCGCCGACACGAATTCCACTTGGATTTTCTGGCCGCCGCCAACCGTGGTCTCGCCATACTTGTCCCCAGCCTTCAGAATCGTCGGAATCAGCTCAGTCAAATACGAATTATTCATGTAAAAATTAATAAACCCCGGCCCGGCGATTTCCATTTTCTCAATCGAAGCCTTGGAACGGTCGAAGTTCTCCACAAGGGCCTCTGCAATCATCCGCGGCGCCTTCTTCGCCACCCTTGCCAGCTGCATCGCCATGTTGGTCGAATAATCGCCATGTGCCTTCTCCTTCGGGGTTTCGAGAATCACATCCGGAATCTGCTCTTCGGACGCAAGCCCTGCCTTCAGCACCGCCGCCCGAATTTCCTCCTTAATCTTTTGTTGAACCTGTCCCACAATATTCATTTTTGTTCCTCCTGAAAACTTATTTCTAAATGGTATGTACCGGCAGGCGACTCCTGTATCGCAAAATCATATAGAATGCTGATTTGTCCGCTGCCATTTTCGTATGAATAGTCCAGCTTCCGCGTCGAGGTCGTTGTCTCAAATGTCCCAAATGTCAGTTCATAACTGCCGCGCAGCTTCCGATTCAGTTGAAAGGGCAGGCGCATCTTCAAAGGGCCGCTCCTTAAAATCAGGGCCTCGTCTGCTGCCACCTTCACAATCGTGCGAGCATTACCTTCCTCCAGCACTTCCTCATACTGCAGGTAGGATGCCTGTTCTTTTTGAAAATACCGGCCGAACACCACCAGTTCAAACGTCTCCTGCTCATCAATCGTCGTCTTCACATTAACCTTTACCGGAATCTCCATGCTACACTTCCCTGTTTCTTTTTAAGCTAATAATAAAGTATAAGGGCAACTACGCCTCATGAACCGCCCTTAGGGGCTCGCCAATCGACGAGTTTTCTTTAAAAAGGAACCTTGATAAGCTCATTTTCTCTGTCCATGTCTATAACATTGACTTACACGCCGTTTCGCATACTTTTTCTATTATAAACATGGTTAACCCACAAATCAAAAGATGCCAACCCAAAAAAGGGCAGGCATCTTTTAGGGGGTCAGTCCCCCGCTACTTTAACGCGTTACTCTATCGTGGGTCTGACCCCCACTATTATTTCACCCAGCCAAGCAGCATTTCACGAATCAGTTTGCTAGCAGTGTTGGCTGTTTGCTCGGATACATCATAGATTGGCGCGACTTCAACAAGGTCGCAGCCGACCACGTTTACCTCAGAACGGGCAATGGCATGAATCGATGCAAGCAGCTCTTTTGAAGTGATTCCACCCGCATCGACCGTACCGGTTCCAGGAGCATGCGCCGGATCAAGGACGTCGATATCGATCGTGACATACACCGGGCGGCCGGCAAGCTTCGGCAGGATTTCCTTTAACGGCTCAAGCACTTCAAACTTGGAAATATGCATGCCGTTCTGTCTGGCCCAATCGAATTCTTCCTTCATTCCGGAGCGGATACCGAAAGAATAGACATTTTCCGGTCCAATATGCTCAGCGATTTTACGAATTGGTGTAGAGTGCGATAACGGCTCACCCTCATAATTTTCACGCAGGTCGGTATGAGCATCCATATGAATAATCGCTAAATCCGGATATTTTTTAAAAACAGCCTTCATAACCGGCCAAGAAACAAGGTGCTCCCCACCCATGCCAAACGGGAATTTACCAGCAGCCAATACCTGGTCAATAAAATCTTCAATAATATCAAGGCTCTTTTGCGCATTTCCAAACGGAAGCGGTATATCTCCGGCATCGAAATATTTTACTTCATCAAGCTCACGGTCAAGGTACGGGCTGTACTCCTCAAGCCCAATCGACACCTCGCGAATCCGTGCCGGGCCGAAACGGGAACCCGGGCGGTAGCTTACCGTCCAGTCCATCGGCATTCCATATAATACAACCTGACTCTCCTCAAAATTCGGGTGGCTCTTAATGTACACATTCCCCGAATACGCTTCATCAAAACGCATCAAACATTCCTCACTTTTTATGTTTTAATAAATAGTTGCTCCAAAACATTTGTATCCCTAGGCACGGAGACCTCTCTACGTGACCGTTTTCCTTAGTTTCCACCCGGTTTGGGCACGTACAACCTCTCTACGTGACCATTTCCCCTGGTTTCCACCCGGTTCATCACGTATAACCTCTCTACGTGACCATTTCCCCTGATTTCCACCCGGTTCGGTCACGTATAACCTCTCTACGTGACCGTTTCCCCTGGTTTCCACCCGGTTCGGGCACGTATAACCTCTCTACGTAACCGTTTTCCCTGATTTCCACCCAGTTCGGGCACCTATAACCTCTCTACGTGACCGTTTCCCCTGATTTCCACCCAGTTCGGGCACCTATAACCTCTCTACGTGACCGTTTCCCCTGATTTCCACCCAGTTCGGGCACATACAACCTCTCTACGTGACCGTTTCCCCTGATTTCCACCCAGTTCGGGCACATACAACCTCTCTACGTGACCATATTCCATGGTTTCCACCCTGTTTAGACACGTAGACCCTCTCTACGTGCCTGTTTTCAACTTTTTCTTACTCAATCGGGCACGTAGAATTACAAACTAAAAAAAGATATAACCTATTTCAACAAATCCCCCACAAACTTCGGCAAAACAAAGGCCGCCTTGTGGAGTTCTTTTGTGTAGTATCGTGTTTCAATGTCGTGGAAGCGGTCGTCGCTGACTGCGAGCGGATCGTATTTTTTCGATCCGATGGTGAATGCCCACAGGCCGCTTGGATAGGTTGGGATGTTGGCAACATAAAGGTTGGTCATCGGGAAAATTTCACGGACATCGCGCTGCACATTGCGAATCAAATCGGCTTTAAACCACGGGTTGTCTGACTGGGCCACGAAGATTCCGTCTTCCTTCAATGCCTTGGAAATCCCGGCATAGAAGCCCTTTGTAAACAGGTTCACGGCGGGTCCAACCGGTTCAGTGGAGTCTACCATAATGACATCGTATTCATTTTCACTATTGGCAATATGCATAAATCCGTCATCAACGCGGACATCCACTCGAGGATCGTCCAGCCAGCCGGCAATCTCCGGTAGGAACTTCTTCGAATACTCGATTACTTTCCCGTCGATATCGACAAGCGTCGCCTTTTTCACACTTGGGTGCTTCAACACCTCGCGGATGACGCCGCCATCACCGCCGCCGACAACCAGCACATTCTCCGGATTCGGATGCGTAAATAACGGCACATGTGCGACCATCTCATGGTAAACGAACTCGTCTTTTACCGAAGTCATGACCATGCCGTCTAGCAAGAGCATGTTGCCCCACTCGGCGGTTTCTACCATTTCCAGCATTTGAAACTCGGTTTGTTCTGTATGTAAAGTTTTATTCACTTTCATCGTGATCCCAAAGTTCTCGGTCTGCTTTTCCGTAAACCAAAGTCCGCCCATCTAACCATCTTCCTTTCCTCTTTTTTCTGCCAATAAGAAAGTATAAACTTTCTTAACGCATAAGTGCAACTACGCCTCTGTCTTCGCCCTAAGGGCTCGCCAATCGGCGAGTTTTCTTTAAAATAAACACTTCAAACTTATACTACCCAAACTATTGAATTACAATCACACGAAAAAGTCTAGCAAAAATGTTTCAAATTCCTGCAAAAAATTGTTTAAAAAGAGTCTATTTTTTCAATACTATTACTATCGGTTTTTTCCAAAATCCAAAATTTCCCGTCAGAAAAGGAAAGACGGGCTCACAAAAAAATAGGGGGTGAAGTTAGCATGGAAATCATGACGAATCACGGTTTTCGAAAAACAGTTAAATATTTGCGTGCTCTAATCATCATCAGTTTGATTGGCATGATTTGTATGCTTGTGCTTTTCCTCGGCGTCCTCGCCTATGCGAAAATACTAGGTCCGCCGCCGCTCGCCGTTCCGCAGTCAACATTGTTTTTTGCCGACGACGGTACACTGATCGGCGAAAGCAATAACGGCCAAAAGCGTTATTGGGCGAAGCTTAACGATATCTCTCCGGATCTCGTCAATGCGACCGTCGCGATTGAGGATAAAAATTTTTACGAGCATCATGGGTTTGATTATAAGCGGATTGCCGGGGCAGTTCTAGCCGATATCAAGGCATTCGCCAAGGTTCAGGGGGCAAGCACGATCACCCAGCAATACGCAAGGAACCTTTTCCTTGAGCATGACAAAACATGGACGCGAAAGCTGACCGAAGCCTTTTATGCGATCCGCCTCGAGATGAACTATTCTAAACAACAAATTCTCGAAGGCTATTTAAATACGATTTATTACGGCAACGGCGCTTATGGGGTCGAAGCCGCCAGCCAATATTATTATGGTAAAAAAGCGGCCGACCTTTCGCTGGCAGAAGCAAGCCTGCTCGCTGGCATTCCGAAGGGGCCAGGCATCTATTCACCGCTCCGGTCTATCGAAAACGCGAAAGCGCGGCAAAACATTATTTTGCAAAGCATGGTGAAAAACGGATACATCAAGAAAGATGCAGCCCAAATTGCTGCCGGGCAGCGCCTTGTTTTTGTGGGCGAATATCCGACGCACAAAGCTAGGACCGCCCCTTATTTCCAGGATGCCGTCAAAAACGCCTTGAAAAATCAGCTTCATCTCGATGACCGGACCATCGCCCTCGGCGGCCTAAAGGTCTATACGACGCTGAACATGAAGCAGCAGGAGGCGGCAGAGCAGCAGGTCAATCGGTATGTCTCAAAGTCCTCGGAAATTCAAGTCGGCCTTGTCGCGATGGATCCGAAAAACGGCAATGTCAAGGCAATGGTCGGCGGCCGGGATTATGAAAAAAGTCCGTTCAACCGGGCCGTCCAAGCGGTCCGCCAGCCAGGCTCGACCATCAAGCCGCTCCTGTATTACGCGGCCCTTGAGCACGGCTTCACCCCATCGTCAACGATGCGGAGCGAGTTTACGACCTTCCAGTTTGACGATGGCCAGGCCAATTACACGCCGCATAACTTTAACAACAAGTATGCTGACGGCGAGATTACCCTTGCCCAGGCCCTTGCGGTTTCGGATAATATTTTTGCTGTAAAAACCCACCTCTTTTTAGGGGAAGAAACATTGATTGATACAGCGAAGAAATTCGGCCTGTCGACCAAAATGTCGAAGGTGCCATCACTTGCGCTGGGCACCTCAGGGGTACGAGTGATTGAAATGGCGAACGCCTACAGCCTGTTTGCCAACGGCGGCAAAAAGGTCAGCCCGAACTTGATTACGAGAGTGGAAGACTTTAATGGCAATGTTATTTTTGAAAAGGAAAATAAAGAGGAAAAAGTGTTGGACCCAGCCAAAGCGTTCGTAATGACGCAAATGATGACTGGTGTGTTCGACCCTAAGCTTAGCGGCTATGCAAGGGTTACGGGAAGCACCATCATCAACGACTTAACCCGCCCCTATGCTGGAAAATCAGGTTCAACGGAAACGGACAGCTGGATGATCGGCTTCTCGCCGCAGCTGGTGACAGCCGTTTGGGCTGGCTATGATATCGGCAAACCGCTAGATGTGACTGCCGAAAAAACGTATGCGAAAAACGTGTGGGCGAATTTCATGGAGGAGGCTCTGGACGGCAAGCCAGTCAAGGCTTTCAAGCCGCCAAAGGAGGGCGTCATCGGGCTATATGTTGACCCAACAAACGGCAAGCTTGCAACCAAGGATTGTCCGGTGCGCCGCTTCACCTATTACGTGACTGGCACCGAACCGACCGAATACTGTACCGAGCATCTTGGTAAAGGCGGCTCGAAAAAGCATGACAAAAATGGCGATGACCAAAAAACCCCATGGTACAAACGCATCCTTCCATGGAGTTGAATGAACGGAAAAAGCTCCGGGGCAGCCCCGGAGCTTTTTCCTGTCCTAGTCTTACAGTGTTTTCACACTTCTTATAATACTACCCATTTTTGAAAAAAACTACAAGAGTTTCACATCTTTTATTTTTGTAAAAAAATGTTCATAATTAGCGTTAAAAAGGGTCTTGTTTTTTCCAAAAATATACTATTCAGCCTGCAAGCCGTTTTTCAATTCATCGGTCGAATTGTTCCATAAATCTTCGTTATGACCGCGCAGGAAATCGGCTAGCACCTTTTTCGATTTGTCGTCCATATGGTCGACGATAATGTGGCGCTTCAGTGATTTATCCATGCGGTTGACGTGCTCCGGCAGCGACTTGTAGCCGCGGCGGATTTCCCGATCAACAGTCATGTAGCAAGCAGTTACCCCAGCATAATAAGGACCCTCCGGCTTACGGTCAACCGTCACCCACACAAGCCAATATGGCTTGCCGTTTGGCACCTCGTCCTGATTCGGTAGGAATTTGATCCCTTTTTCGACGACGCTGCGGGCATGCATCGCGCCGACATCAATCTCCGCTTCACCTGCATTGACGTCAATAATGACCGGCGATACATTATCAAGGCTCAATGCACCCTTGCCATAGCCCTTGTGCCCGTCTGTCGGGTCGCTTTTAATAATATTAAAACCTATTTTTTTCTTGTTTTCTTCCATTGATGCTATAAACCTCCTTTAAAAAAACAAACCGTAAAAGAAATTGCTTAATCCACCTGTCACCCAGGGAATGACCGCGCTGAAAATCGGCTGAATCGTATAGTTGTCGAGCGGTGTGATGACTAATATCAGAAAAATTAATATCCCATACTGTTCATATTGTGTCATTTTGGCACGGACTTCATTGGGGGCCAAATCTTCCACAATCCGGTAGCCGTCGAGTGGCGGCAGGGGAAGCAGATTGAAAATGAACAGTACCACATTGAGCTGAATAAAAATTTCAAAAAAATCATATAAACGATCTGGTGCATTGACCCCAAACCGGTTCAGCCCATAGGCGATAATAAAGCCTAGGCAGGCCAGCACCAAATTGCTCAACGGTCCGGCAGCCGACACAAGGACCCCGGCTAGGCGCGGCTTTTTAAAGAAAAAGCGGTTAACCGGAACGGGACGGGCCCAGCCAAAGCCGGCGATAAAAATTAAAATCGTTCCGAATGGGTCGAGATGCTGCAGCGGATTTAAGGTCAGTCGGCCTTGCTTTTGGGCGGTAGAATCGCCAAATTTATAGGCAACATAGGCATGGGCAAATTCGTGAAATGTAAAGGCAAATACAAGCGTAATGGCCACATAGGGAATCAGCTCCAACGGGTATGCGAGAAATCGGTCCAAAGGCGTTTCTCCTCTCTCGTGAAAAGACAGCTTATCTGCCGTTCTATTTTTCTTTAAGTATACATGAAACCGCTTGGAAAAAGAAAACCAAATGTGCCGACGATTCTTGCACATTTTGGCCGTTTGTGAAACACTACAATCAGTACCCATAAAAAGGAGGATTTTAGTATGCCATACGTAACCGTAAAAATGCTAGAAGGACGCACTGAAGAGCAAAAGAAAGCGCTCGTTGAAAAAGTAACCGACGCCGTCAGCGAAACCACTGGCGCACCAAAAGAAAACATCACCATCTTCATCGAAGAAATGAGCAAAAACCACTACGCAAGAGCGGGAGTTCGCTTCAGCGACAAATAAGGTGTCAGGCACCGCTTGTTGACATTTGTCCGCCTTGGGTGGACACTACCCGAATAAAACCAATAAAGTGTGAATCCGCTAGGTCTTGCTTTGGATTCACACTTTATTTTTTATGTTTATAGTTTAAAGTCGTTTTTGGGGCTTTCGAGCTGTATTTTTTCGAGTTCGAGCCTCATTTTTTCCGTTTCAATTAAGTAGTTTTGGTGCTTTAACTTTTCAAGTTCCAACTCGTCCTTTACCATTTTGGCACGCAATTTTGTCTTTTGGACTGATAATCCGCCGACAATTGCGACAATCGGAATCGTAAATACCATTATGATTGCAATCAATCCTGCAAATTCACCCATACTCCAAAACCCCCATCACCACTATTATAGTAAAATTGTACCAAACCTACACAAAAATGGATACCAAGAGCTACAAAAATCCCAATAAAAAACGCCCAGGCATCCTGCAGCAAGCGTGGGCGCTTCAAACTTTATTTAAACTTCCTGTATTACCTTTTCTCTAAGTGCCTCAATATACCGATAAGCCTCATCGATTTCTTCCACCGTATAGCGCTGGCTGCTTTTTAGAGTGAACACCTTCTGGGCCACTTCTTCCTTTGGAAGATTATCAAAATATAAAACCGTCGAAACCAGCTCAAGGAATCTAGCATTCTGGGCATTCATATCGTTCAGGCAATCCTCCAAGCAAGGCATGTCCACTTCGTTTAGACTCAAAAACTCCTTGCCTGAATCGGTCAATTTATAGCGATATTGATAATATCCGCCCTTTTTCTCTTTTACTTCATTAAGAAAACCCATGTTGCAAAGTTCCTCCACGCGGGTGGTCAATTCCTCGGAGTATGGGCCGTAAAAATGAAATTGGAAGCGATCTTGAAACGGAAAATCAATTTTTTTGGCAATATATATCATCTTCTGCAGTTTTTTCCTTCCGATAATTTCACCGGAAACTAGAATTGCCTGCATCAGTTTGGCATGGTCTTTCAGCAATTTTCGTCATCTCCTACTCCATTTAACAATTCTCTATTGTAAAAGGGCGCGAATTTTCTTTTTCCACTCTGCCCCGCTGGCAGTGTCCTCAAGAAAATCAGCCGGATAGTAAAGCTTGTGGTCCGTTCTGCGTTTTCCCGAAATCGCATCGACGATTTCCGATTCGCGGGAAAGCTCCCGCAAGTCCCCATTTTTCATCAACAGGTGAATCGGCAGCCGTTCCTCTTCCTCGCCTGGACGGTAAAAGTCATACGGCAGATCTGATGAAGAATCGACCACCAAGTAATATTCGGGGTCAATTCCTGCTTTTTCAAAAAGTACCGTTAATTCGGCAAGCTTCTTGTATTCCTTGGCAGGATCAAATTCGGCATACTTAAATAAATTCCGATTGACAAAGCGTCGGCAGAGGTCGCTTAATATAGGGTCGACCTCCTCCTGCCAGATCTGAAAATAAAACATAATCACAGATTCATCTAATTTTAAATAGTCTTCTAAAGTCACTTGCTCCGTGAAAAAAGAGATAAAGTGAATCGGTTCATGTTTAAAAGAATAGTTGTTCTTAAATAATTCCTTGGCACGGTGGAGGATTTTTGTCAAAATAACCTCGGCACTGCGTGAGACTGGGTGGAAGTATACCTGCCAGTACATTTGGTAGCGGCTCATGATATAATCCTCGACCGCATGCATGCCGCTCTTTTTAATAACGACCTGGTCCTCGCGCGGGCGCATCACCCGTAAAATCCGCTCCATGTCAAACTGCCCGTAGCTTACCCCCGTAAAGTAGGCATCGCGCTGGAGGTAATCCATCCGGTCGGCGTCAATTTGACTGGAAATCAGGCTGACGACCATCTTCTTTTCCGATGTTTTCGCGATCACTTCGGCAACCTGCTCAGGAAACTCTGGGCTTACCCTTAGGAGGACTCTGTTTACCTCTGTGCTTCCGAGGATAATTGCACGGGTAAAATCTTCGTGGTCAAAGCCGAACACCTTCTCAAAGGCGTGGGAAAACGGACCGTGGCCGAGGTCGTGCAGCAAGGCAGCGCAAAGGGTGAGCAGGCGGTCATCGTCATTCCATTCCGCCCTTCCTTCGAACACATCATCAATGATCCGGCGGACAATTTCGTAAACGCCAAGGGAATGGTTGAATCGGCTGTGTTCGGCACCGTGAAAGGTCAAAAAGGTCGTCCCCAGCTGCTTAATGCGTCTTAAACGCTGAAACTCCTTCGTCCCGACCAAATCCCAAATCACCCGGTCGCGGACGTGGACATAGCGATGAACGGGGTCCTTAAACACTTTTTCTTCGCTCAATTTTTCCGCCGAATACACCATTGGCTTCCCTCTTCCTGATCTTTCTTGATTCTATTATATCCCCATCAAATGGGTAAATCATCCAAAATTCAACAATTTTCTTCAGTATTTTTCGACAATACTGCTACGACAATAATGGTGACAGTATTGGTGCCTAGCACCGGCCGCGGACATTTGTCCGCATGGGGTGGACACCAGCCAGACCGAACAAAAAGAAAAATCACCTTGGCACAGTGTTCGAAGGTGATTATTTTAATTTTTTATTGACTTTTTCCATTAATTCCTCTTCTGTCAGAGCCGCGAGCGGGCGGTTATTGACGAAGGCGAAGGTCTTTTTCCGGCCTGGTCCGCAATAGGACTGACAGCCAATTTTAATCTCGGCCTCCGGGTCAATTTCTTTCAGACGAGGGATCAATGTCTTTAAATTTACGGCCTGACAATCGTCGCACACACGAAATTCATTGGACATCTTTCTTACAACCCTTTCTACATAAACAATCTATAAATAATAGTTTAACCAACTACCATATTGAAATTACAAAGCGAAAAGTTCCATTTTGAAAAAACTTTATAAAACCTTGGTCCGTACATTGAACTCCTAAGGTATTTTACATTTTCTCTGTTTTCAATGCAAGTTGCAAAGTTTAGCAATCATGGTTCTACTTCTCAATAAACCGCTACACTACCGCCGCCAAACCGGTACACCCAGAGCAAATCATCCAATCGCTGCTTTATATTTACCTATTAGCAAAAAAATCTATTATCCTTTTAACCATTTTGGTATAAAGCCTAGAAAACTTGTCCATCATAAGACTAGAACTTTTTATAATTTCGCCGGAATTTGCCCGGCAAATCATGTGGAAATTATGTTAGGGAGATGAAAAATATGAAAGTTCGTCAAGATGCATGGACAGATGAAGACGATTTGCTATTGGCTGAAACCGTCCTCAGACACGTGAGGGAGGGCAGCACCCAGCTGAACGCATTTGAAGAGGTAGGTGACAAATTGAACCGGACCTCCGCAGCCTGCGGCTTCAGATGGAACGCCGTTGTCCGCCATCGCTATGAAAAAGCGTTGCAGTTAGCGAAAAAACAGCGCAAACAAAGACAAAGAATCCTAGGAAAGGATCAAGGCGGCAAGAAAAAGCTTCTCTACAATCCGCCGGTTCCAGTCTCCGAAGATTTAGGAGTTTTAAACGTTCAGAGTGAAGTGATGCCTGAGGCTTCTGCTGAAATGCAGGACATGACGGTTGAAATGGCAGTTGAAGCATTGGTGCAGACGCAAGCGCAAACTGCGCCGGTACAGACCTACAGACCAGCCGTGACAGCATCCGCATCAGGTCTCACAATGGATACCATCATTGCTTTCTTGGAAAACTTTAAACATTCCAATCTGCAAAATGATGTATTAAAAACTGAGAATGAAAGATTGAAAAGAGAAATTGCTGACCTGAGACAGCAAAATGAAGAATTGAGCGCGAAAGTCAGGGATCTTGAGGATAACCGCGAAACGATGCAAGAAGATTACGAGACCCTCATGAAGATTATGAACCGCGCCCGCAAGCTTGTTCTTTTTGAGGAAGAGGAACGGCCGGCAACAAAGTTCAAAATGGACCGTAACGGGAACCTCGAAAAGGTAGCCGAATAATTCTCTAGACAGAAAGCACAGGGAGAGAGACGCACAGCATCTTTATTCAAAAAAAGCCGTACATCCTTTACAAAGGGTATGACGGCTTTTTTGCTTGGAAAAATTGGCTCCACGAACCGCCCGCCGCCGTGCCACCACCACTCCGGTTCACCCCGGCGGTCCCCCTACATCTCCGCCAGCTTTTCATTTCGCTCGACAATTCTCTGGTAGTAGCCCGGCAAAAGCTCCAGCTCGTATTCATTTAACGGGCCTGCAAACAGCAGGTCACTGTTATTTTTCAACTCCGTTAACAGCCTGAGCATGACGTCCCCTATGCTAAGTTCAACTTTGAGCAGCTCAGAAAGTGAAGCCATGACTTCCGGAACGATTTCCGGATACGCGAACCTAGTTTGCTCATTTCGTTTGGCTTTTCTGTAAAATTCGCGAACGAGTTCGGCGCGTCCCGACCCACTGCCGTTTACACAAAGGTAAATCTGGACAGCAACCCCTTTTTTCAAACGGCGCTGCGAGATGCCGGCAAATTTTTTCCCGCCGATGCTGAGGTCATAGCTGCCTGGGCAGTAGGAACCGACGATTTCCCTCGCTTCAATCTGCTGAGTGAAATCAGCAAACATACGCTGGATTAGCACCCACATCGCGTCATAGCCGCGGTTGATGTCGATTCCTTTTTCCGCCTCCGGAAGGATCAACGAAATGTTAAGGACCCCTTCATCGAGAACCACGGCAAGTCCGCCGGAATTCCGGACGATAGACTGATGGCCCTTTTTATGTAAAAATTGAATGCCCTCCTGTAAGAATGGCAGTTTTGTATCTTGTATGCCAAGGACGATGGTGTTGTGATGCACCCAGGCGCGCGCTGTTGCCGGGGCCTGGCCCGCACCAACCGAGGCACACAGCGTGTCATCGATGCCAAATGACTGAAGCGCCTGAAAATGCGGCCCTACCGAGGACTGGTCAATGATCCGCCACTGTGGCTGTCGTAATAAACCTTCCATTTTAGTTGCTCCTTGTACAGTATGATGGAGTTATTTTATCAAAATGCTTCGGGAAAAAATAGTTTGGGATATCTCAAAGGAGGATATCGACACATTTCTGTGCTATATCAACACATTTCTGCAACTTATCTACACAAATTTTTCAGATATCTACAATTTCCACGATATATCTACACATTTTCGCAAGATATCTACAAATTGATTCAACCCGAAAAAAAGAGCCAGTCCAAACCTCGGACAAGCCCTCAAAATATCATTACAATCCCTGTGCCGCCGTAATCAACGCCAGCTTATAAACGTCCTCTTCGTTACAGCCGCGGGAAAGGTCGTTCACCGGCGCGTTTAGCCCCTGTAAAATCGGGCCGACTGCTTCAAAGCGGCCTAAGCGCTGGGCAATTTTGTAGCCGATATTTCCTGCTTCCAAATTAGGGAAGATAAATACATTTGCATCACCCTGCAGCACGGAGCCAGGTGCTTTGCTTTTTGCCACAGAAGGGACAAAGGCAGCGTCAAATTGGAACTCCCCGTCGAGCACAAGCGACGGTTCGCGGCGTTTTGCCTCTTCCACAGCAGCCACAACCCGTTCTGTTTCCTCTGATTTCGCAGAGCCCTTCGTTGAGAAAGATAGCATTGCCACGCGCGGCTCAAGATCAAACATTTCCGCCGTTTTTGCGCTTTCAATCGCGATTTCCGCCAAATCCATGCTGTCCGGCGCAATATTGATCGCACAATCGGCAAACACATATTTCTCATCCTCGCGGACCATGATAAACACGCCGGAGGTTTTCTTCACGCCAGCCTTCGTCTTAATGATTTGCAAGGCCGGGCGAACGGTATCAGCAGTCGAATGAGCCGCACCGCTGACAAGTCCATGTGCTTTATTTGTATATACCAGCATTGTGCCAAAGTAGTTTTCATCTAATAAAATCTTGCGGGCATCCTCTTCGGTTGCTTTTCCATTGCGGCGTTCCACAAAGGCAGTCACAAGTTCATCCATTCCCGCGTAGCTCGCTGGGTCATAAATTTCTGCGGCATCCAAGGATACGCCAAGCTCCTGGGCTTTTGCCTGAACCTGTTCAATGTTCCCCACCAGAATTGGCGTAAGCAGGTTTTCCTCCGCTAAGCGGCTGGCCGCTCTGACAATCCGCTCATCCATGCCTTCTGGAAAAACAATTTTCAAGCCACGTCCGGAAATTTTATTCTTCAATCCTTCAAACAAATCCACACCTAACACTCCTTTTAAAAAAACTCCTTTAAATCAGCATACTTTACCAAATTATTTTTTCAAGCGATGTTCATCACAGACAACGCTTCCACGGAGAAGTTTTAGTTTTCAAAAAATAAGCACTCTACTTTTTACTATTCTCTTTATTTCATAAAAATATCCTCTAAAGGTTTATTTGGGGAAACCTTGGTCAAACTATGGTATAGTTATGGTTGTTTAAGAAGAATGATTACATAGGAGTGATTTTAATGAGTGAAGCAGCACAAACGCTTGATGGCTGGTACTGCCTGCATGATTTCCGCACTGTGGACTGGACCACCTGGAAGATGCTTTCTGAAGATGAGCGCCAAGCGGCGATTCACGAGTTTTTAAGTCTGATTGAAAAATGGAACACCACCCAAGAACGCAAAGAAGGCAGCCATGCTTTATATACAATCGTCGGCCAAAAGGCAGATTTTATGATGATGATTCTCCGCCCGACAATGGAAGAACTGAACCAAATTGAAACCGAATTCAATAAAACCAAATTTGCCGAATTCCTCGTGCCGGCTCATTCTTATGTGTCCGTTGTCGAGCTCAGTAACTACCTGCCTGCAGGAGAGGATCCGTACCAGAACCCACAAATTTTGGCACGCCTATATCCAACTCTGCCAAAAACCAAGCATGTCTGCTTCTATCCAATGGATAAGCGCCGCCAAGGCAATGATAACTGGTACATGCTGCCGATGGAGGAGCGCCGCAATATGATGCGCAGCCACGGCATGATCGGCCGCCAGTATGCAGGCAAGGTCCGCCAAATCATCACCGGTTCCGTCGGTTTCGATGATTACGAGTGGGGCGTAACCCTGTTCGCGGACGATGTCCTGCAGTTTAAAAAACTTGTTTATGAAATGCGTTTTGACGAAGTCAGCGCCCGCTACGGTGAATTTGGGGCATTCTTTGTCGGCAACCTGTTAGAGGACGAACGCATCCCGAATTTCTTACACGTATAACTCGTTTGTTTAAAAGCTCCCAACACATAGCTGGGAGCTTTTTTCATTTGCACCTCGTCCTAAAGTCATATCTCCAAACTTTCCCTCATACTAATAAAACAGCGAGAAGTAGGAACCAATTTATGGTTCGTGAGTATGTATAGACTGTTGGGCTTTTTATTTATATTTTTTTAGGAGGGAATAAAATGAGCCAATATTACAATCCTCAAGGATTTCAGCCTTATACTGGCGGTGGAGCCGGAATGCAAGGGGCCCAGCCAATCTCTGGCGGGCAGGGATTTGTTCCCACTCAGTCGGGAGGATTTCCGCCGGGAGGAGCTGTTCCGCCAAGGCCGCCAGCCGGAGGCAGTTCCGTTCCAGGCATGCTGCCAATTGAACAATCGTATATTGAGAATATTTTACGCTTAAACAAAGGCAAGCTTGTATCTGTATTTGCTACATTTGAAGGCAACACACAGTGGAATGCCAAAGAATTCAGAGGAATTATTGAGGCAGCCGGCCGTGACCATGTAATCTTAAGCGATCCGCAAAAAGGCACCCGCTTCCTGATTCCAATGGTAGCCGTCGATTACATCACATTTGCTGAAGAAATCGAGTATGACTATCCTTACGGCGCAGGTCCGCAATTAGGTACTTACCCGCCAAGATAAATAGAAAAGCGGCAGCTCCTTGACCAGTCGCTGGAGCTAGACAGATGAAAAAAGCATTGAGCTCATGTCTCAATGCTTTTTTTCATGATTAAAATTGTTTTACCGCTCCAAGAATCATCAATACCCAAGCCGCTAGGAAGCAAACGCCGCCGATTGGGGTGATGGCGCCAAGCGGGCCGATTTTTGTTAAGCTTAATAGATACAAGCTGCCACTGAATAAGATGATACCAACAAGCATTAACCAGCCTGACCAAGTAAATAAAGAGCTAGTTGCAGCTTTTCCAAGCAGCAGGCCAATGATTAAAATGCCGGTCGCATGAAACATTTGATAAGTAACGCCAGTCTTCCAAATCTCAAGATAATGAGCATCTAATCTGTCCTTTAGGCCGTGTGCCCCAAAGGCACCAAGTGCGACCGCCAAAAAGGCATTAATAGCGCCGATAACAATAAAAGTTTTCATATTTTTGTTCTCTCCTTTTGTCTAGCTGCAGCGACTAGCCCCTCTGTGGTCTACAGCCAATCCGTCAAGAAGGCTTGTATTATGCTTGGCTACAGAAAGCTATTGCTTTCTGTACGCATTAAGGGCAACTAAGCTACTGGCTTTGCTAACTTGCCAGCAGCAAATTCGCCCTATATCGGGGCTGGTCAAGGCGCTTCCGCTTTTCTATTTAAAAATCAAACAACGAATCGCCGTTTGCCTCATCGTCCAGTTCCAATTTTTTTGGCTGTGTTAATGATGCCGGCTGTTGAAAAATCGGCTGCTGGACAGCGGGCTGACAGGCTGCTGGTTGAAAAACTTGAGCTGTAGTCGCTTGCTGAATAGGAGCAGTCGCAGGCTGCACATCTCGTCCGGTCTGCTTTTCTTCCAATATCAATTCGCATAATATTTTAATAGAGTAAACCCTTTCCCGCAAGCTTTCTTCCTTATGGCTGGCCCGTGCCTGATTCAGTTCTTCTTCCATTTTTGCTAATAGTTTTTGGACTGATATATTCACGTTCTAATACCCCTCATTTTCGGTCTCTGTTTTATTCTACATGAGTATCGGCTTTTTTTCGAAAAAATAGACTTTCACAGGCTTTCGACATATTTCAAATGTTCCACGTGAAACTTGTTGAAATTTGTAAGACCCGCACCTTCCAAGGTACGGGTCCGTTAATTTATCCTAATATTCTTTGATAGACTGTCTTCGCATGGGTCAAATCTTTTGTCCCGTGAATGAGGGCCCGGCCGTCTTGGAAGATGACCATCCGCTCCTCGCCCATTTCAACTGACACTAAATATGGATTGCCTTTTACAGTGTAGCCGAGCGTGCTAAGCTGGCCGGCAAGCTGTTCTAGTGAGATTTTCCCAGACTTTGAAGGACGGATTTGCACCGTATCGCGGCCGCACAGGACAGTTGTCTTTGTCATATTTTCACTGTCGAGATAAGGATATGTCCGATCCTCGCCACAAGATAAGCATCCTGCAAATTTTGCCTTCGACATTTTCAAGCTCGTATATTGATTTCTCCATAAATCGAAGCTGACGAAGGTCTGCCGCACTGCATCCCAATCCTCGACCAGCATCTTCAATGCCTCGGCCGTTTGATGGGCAATGACCATTTGCACAGCCGGAGAAATAATGCCGCCTGTATCGCAGGTCATTCCCTGAAGCGGAATGGTCCTCAGTAGGCAATTTAAGCACGGCGTTTTACCAGGAATGATGGAAAAACTCATCCCATAACTGCCGACGCAGGCCCCATAGATCCAAGGAATGTTGTATTTCTGGGAAACGTCGTTCATCGCCATCCGCGTTTCAAAATTATCCGTCGCATCAAGCATCAAGTCGACTCCTGCCGCTAATTCCTCCAACAGTTCCGGGGTGGCGTCACCAATGATGGCATTGATTTCAACATCTGAATTAATTGCCTCTAGCCGTTTTTCTGCGGCGGCGGCTTTAGGCAGTTTCTCTGCCACATCCTCTTCTGTATAAAGCTGCTGGCGCTGCAGATTACTGGCTTCTACATAGTCCCGATCGACGATGGTTAATCTGCCGACGCCGGCCCGGGTCAGGATTTCCGCATTTCCCGAACCAAGGGCCCCGGCACCGATAATCAAAACATGCTTTTTGCTTATTTTTTCTTGGCCTTCCTTGCCGATGCCGGGAAAAAGGACTTGCCTTGAGTAGCGTTCGTTCATAAAGATCCCCTTTCTAGAAGAAAACTCGCCTTTTGGCGAGCTTTTAGGGCATTAAATTACAAATTTTAAAGAAAAATTGCTTTTCTAAATTGCATTTTATTGAATTACCGATTCATCTCACAGTCTATTGGCGAATTTTTGGATTCTATTGGCGAATCCAGACGTTCTATTGGCGAATTTCACATTTCTATTGGCGAATCTGACCACTCTATTGGCGAATCGATAAATCAGCCACCGCTAACCGGAGGAATAAACGCGATCTCATCTCCATCCTGGATGACTTCATCATTAGAAGCAAACTCTTCATTAATCGCAGTCATGACCGTGTCCATCCGCGGCAGGTCGTACTTCTCAGAGAGCTCCGCCTTCAACTGCGCCACTGTTTTCCCGCTGGCATCCAGACGCAGAAACTCCTCACCAACCGCATCGCGCAAATGGGCGAAAAATAAAATTTTATTCACTTAAATCACCTTCCTCAGGCTTTCCGCTCGGATAGGCCTTCGTTTCGAGCTGGTTGCCGACCCATTCCTCGCCGTCCTCCCAGTGCTCCTTCTTCCAAATCGGGACAATTTCCTTAATCCGTTCAATCGCATAGCGGTTCGCTTCATAGGCATCAGCCCGGTGCGGCGTCGACACCGCGATCACCACCGCGACATCGGTAATATCTAAGCGCCCGACCCGATGAGTAATCGCAACTTGAGAGCCCGCCCAGCGTTCTTCAATCTCGCGGCCAATCTGCTCCAGCTTTTTCACAGCCATCGCTTCATATGCTTCATAGATTAAAAACAACGTCTTTTTCCCATAGGTCAATTCCCGGACGGTGCCGATAAAGGTAGTAATCGCGCCTGCTTCGCGTTGGACCACCTTGTCGATGACCTCCTGTATATTAATCGGTTCTTTCGAAATCTCGTAAAACTTCAATTATTTCACCTCTTCAGCCAAGCGCTTTGGCTCGGCGTTTTCCACCACTTGATAGCCGCCGATTTTCTCCACCTGAGCCTTGAAGGCAGGGGAATGGATGATTTCTGCTAGCAACTTGAACTGTTCGCTTTCGTAAAAGCTTCTGGTCATAACTAAATCGTATTCCTCGTCGGAAACCGGAACGAACTCCAAGCCCATTGCCTTTGCCGCTGGATAAATGCCGAGGCCAGCGCCACAAGCATCACTCTTCACTTCCGCAGCAACTGCTAAATGAGAGAACATTTCGCGGTCATAGCCCGCTATTCCCTCCGGCTCAAGGCCCGCTTCCTCCAGCAGCATATCAAACAAAATCCTCGTGCCGGCGCCTTTTTGGCGGTTCACAAAGTTTGCTCCCTTTTCCACCAAATCACGCACGTCACGGATTTCAAGCGGATTGCCGGCCGGCAATATCCAGCCCTGCTTGCGCTTCAAAAATGGATACAGGACAACCTCCTGCCCGGCTAACAACCGGCGTACATATGATATATTATATTGTTTTGTCTCAGGGTCAAGCAAATGAATCCCCGCTACATGGGCCTCGCCTTTTCGGATTGCCATAATGCCTGCCATGCTGCCTACATGCGAGGAGACAATTTTCATCTCGGTTCGCACCTGCTTCAGCGCCGATGACAACAGGTCTATCGTCAAATCGTGGCTGCCCGTAAACATGATGGCATTTCGAATTTCCTCTAGCGGCCGAAGCAACTCCACTTCCGCCAGCTCGCCTTGTTCATAGCCGATCACATCCGGCGGCACCACCAATAATCCGTCCGCACGTACATAAGACATCGTCACCCCAGCTGCTCTTGTCAGCGGATTAGCGACAAACTGGCCATTCACAAAGCCGATATTCATTCGCACAAAATCCTCAGCGCCCATCGACGAAACGATACGCCGGCCAAGCTTGACGGTAACCTTCTGCCGCTCTGGCTCCGGCACACCCAAGTACTTGCAGACAAGCGGCCGTGCGAACCATTCCAGCGCCAGATAAGCCGAAACCGGATATCCCGGTACACCAATTACAACCGTTCCATTAATCTTACCCAATATAACCGGCTTGCCAGGACGTGCCGCAATGCCATGAGTATAAACTGTACCAAGCTCCTGAATAATATGAACGGTATAATCCTTGCGCCCCGCCGATGATCCGGCATTGATGACGATAAAGTCCGAAGTCTCGGAAGCATTCAAAAGCGCTTCTTTAATCTTCTCCGGCTCATCCTTGACAATCCGATGCAAGCGCGGCTCGCCGCCCCACTCTTTGATAAAATTGGCAAATACCGTCCCGTTAAATTCAACAATTTTCCCAGGCGCCATCTCCTGCCCGGGCTCGACCAGTTCATTCCCGGTCGGAATCACGGCCACAACTGGTTTTTTCACAACCGCTACCGAAAGCAGCCCCGAAGCAATCAGCACGCCCAAATCAGCAGGCCGCAGCACATGCCCTTGCGGAAACAACATTTCCTCCTGAACGATATCCTCGCCAATCGGCCGGATATGCTGCCAAGGGGTTGCCGGCTCGATGATTTCAATCGTATCATCGTCCAACACCTGGACATGCTCAATCATAATCACTGCATTAAACGGCGATGGAATCGCATTTCCCGTATCAACGTGAACAAATTGCACCCCAAGCTTTAAATGGAGCGGGTTTTGCTCATGAGCCGTGTACGTGCTTTCCGCTACAACCGCGACCCCATCCATCGCCGAGGCATGATAATGAGGAGTCGAAACCGGCGCAAAAATTGGTTCTGCGGTCACACGGCCAAGCGCGTCTACTGTCGGTATCAATTCTTTTTCCGGAGTCACCTCAAAGGCAGCAAGAATCTCATCTCGCGCCTCGAAACGCGGTTTATCTTCCAAGTAAATTTTCCGTTTATACATGACTGTCGCTCTCCTTACCTGGACAGAATCACAGGAACATATTCGCCCTGCGAAACTCCTTCTTTTTCTGAACTGATCTCCACAATGCCGTCACTCTTCACCAGCGTCGTAATCAACCCGGACTTGCCGATAATCGGCTCCGCCCACCATTCGCCGTCCTTTTCCTCAAGCCGTACTCTGATATAATCCGACCGGCCCGGACTTGACGGGATGTTTTTCGTTATTTTTGCAAAAATATGCCCAGGTTTCGGCACGAGATGTTCCCCGGACAACTTCTTTAAAATCCGCTCGCCAAACAGTTTGAAGATAATCATCGCCGACGCTGGATGACCGGGCAGTCCAATCACCGGTTTGCCGTCCGCCATCGCTAAAATCGTGGGTTTGCCGGGCTTAATCGAAATCCCGTGCACAAACACACCTGGCTCACCCAAAGACTGAATGACCTCAGTTGTATAATCCTTCGCACCAACAGAACTGCCGCCCGACATAATCAAGCAGTCCACCTGCTCGTAAAGCTCGCGGGCATTTTGGCTGAATTCCTCATAGTCATCGTGGACAATGCCGCCGTATACAACCTCGACATTCCAATCGCTCGCCAGTCCGGAAATCGTCAAACCGTTAATATCGCGAATTTGTCCGACCGCCAAGGTCTCAGTTTGATAGGGAACGATTTCATCACCTGACGACAGATAGCCAGCTTTAATTTTTCGAAAAACGGTTACATGAGTTATCCCTAAAGAGGCGAGCGCTCCCAGTTCCTGAGCGCGGAGCTTCATGCCTTTTTCAAGGAGAATCTCACCTTCGCGAATATCCTCGCCAGCCCGGATGACATTTTCTCCAGGAGCAATTTGTTTATATGTATTGAGGAGTCCGTCGACATCCTCACAATGTTCAATCATCATCACGCTGTCACTGCCGGCCGGAAGCATTCCGCCGGTTGGAACGTAGACAGCTTGTCCAAGGCCGACCTTTACATCGGGGACCTCGCCCATTTTGACTTCGCCGGCAACGTTCAGGAAGCCGGGCATGGACTCAGAAGAACCATACGTATCTTTCGCGCGGACAGCATACCCATCGACCGTCGAGCGGTCAAAGCCGGGAACATTCTCCTTCGCAGTCACCGGCTCGGCTAGTATATAATGAAGGGCTTGGGAAAGCTCCCTTACTTCTGTTTGTTGGGTTGCCGGGATCATTTCGTCTATCAAGGCAAATGTTTCTTCCACTGTTTTTACTTTGAAAAATTGCATGGTTCTCTTTTTCCCCCTAATGTTCGCTTTCGGCCCACTTTTTCGCGTCTTCGTATTCCTCCGGGTGGTTCATGTTGAAGAAGACCCGCTCTAATTCTGCTTGGCTAAAGCCTGCAAGCTCTTTTTCTGTTACATAAAGGACTTTAAGACGGTCCAGTAGCTGCTTCATGCGGAGATTCCCCGCCGCAATACATTTCTTTGCCTCGCCCGCAACTGATTTTTTAAAAACAGCAAATAATGGATGCTGGTTCCCGTTGATAACGGGGATGACCGCATCATAATTGCCGCATAGTTTCGCTATTGTCTCGGCGAGTTCCCCGGACACAAACGGCATGTCGCAAGCGACGACAAAATTAACATCGCTTTTGGAAGCTTTCAAACCGGCATGGAGTCCGGCGAGCGGCCCCATGCCGGGATAGTCATCTGCGACCATTTCCAGTTCTAAAAATTCATAATCATCAAAATGATTGGTTACCAGAATTATACCATTAAAACGGTGCTTAAGTGTGTCTCTAATTCTTTCAATATTGGTTTTCTCATTAATTTTTAGTAGAGCTTTGTTGGTGCCCATTCGGCTGGATTTTCCGCCTGATAAAATGATTGCTGAAGCGTTCATCGACAGCACCTCTTAATTCGTTATTTTTTTCTCGCCTGCTGAACTAAATCCGTTTTCCTGCGCTACAAAATCGAGATGGATTGAATTTAAATCGATCATGGCAGCGGAAGGTTTTTCTATATATTGCCTTGTATCAATAATTTTAATATAGCCGTTGCACTCCTCGCAAACCTGTATTTGCGAGACAGCATCCCCTTCAATAGTTAAAAATTTGATTTTTTGGTAGTCTTCATTGCCGCAATGTGAACACTCCAGGCGCTTGGCATTCCAATGGGCGAGACAGCGCGGACATTGGCAAACCTTTTTGCCCTCATCCTCCAAAACTGCCAGTCTTACAGGCTCGCCGCAGACAGGGCAGCCTGAACCCGGGACGGCACGGTCAATTTCCGGCTGGACTTTTTCAGCCACTAGTTGAAGATACGGACGGAGTGTGGTTTCTGCTAAGAATTGTGGAATCCATGGTTCCAGTCCATTTTCCTCAGCAAACCTTTCAAAGTAGACGCTATTGAAGGAAAAGGCTTCCTCTATCCAGCGGATGGCCGTTTCTTCATTAAGCAAACTGGCGATATCAGCAAGCTTTGGTTTCAGGTTTGGGCTGCTTTCTATGAGTAGGGCTGTTATTTCCTCTACCCACTGTAAGAATAGTGAAATTTCAAAATCAATCGCCGCGAGCGCAGCAGCAGGTACCCCTGCAGCCAGTGCCGCTTTATCCAGATTAGGCTTGATTGTGTCAGGGTCGATCATCCTCTTCCATTTTTCCTGAAGTTGGACAATTTCCTTTTGCAGGTTCTGGTATTCCTTTGAAACAACGGATTTAATCATCGTTGTTGCACCTCTTTTTTATTAGTTTTTTTGAATTCGCCAATAGAACTGCATAATTCGCCAATAGAATGTTGAAATTCGCCAATAGAACTCAACAATTCGCCAATAGAAAGCTGAAATTCGCCAATAGGACCCCAAAACCACTCAAAAGATTCAATGGGAATGGCTGCCTTTGACAGACAGCCAGCCCCTTTCCTCATAAAATTAAGCGCCTTTTTTATGTTTCGGGTCATCCAAATCAGGGAAGTTACCCTTTTTAACCTCTTCTTCATACCATTCGGTGTAGTGATCCTTTGCCCACCGAGCAGGAACCTCGCCGGTAATGACACCGGAGTAGCCTGGTCTTGAGTTTTTATTAATCACACTCAAGTAAATGTGACCGACAATGACGGCAATTCCAAGAGCGAAGCCGACGTTGTGGAAGAAGTAGCCCCACTGTACTAAAGCCCTTGGGAAAAATTGCGGAAACCACATCGTGAAACCTGAACAAATAACCAAAATCGCACAAAACATCTGCAGAATCGAGTTAATTTTTTCTCCGGCGTTGAAGAAGGTTTGTTTTATATGCTTAAACTTAAAGCCGAACAATTCTTTAACGAAACTGCTGAAGAATTCAAGGTCGCGTTTTTTCCAAGTGATTAATTCCTTCAGCCAAAGCATCAGGAATTTCGGGCTAAAAATCAACAAGATCAAGGTAGGCGTAACAAAGGTGACGGCGAAAATTCGGTGCAGCAGCCGGGCGTTGGCCGGGCCGCCAAACACCGGATACAGCCAGTCAAAGAATTCGGTATACATCGGCAGTGCCGTAATGTACAACGCAAAGAAGGAAATCCCATTGATTGCATGGGCCCAAACAAACGCCTTTGGAAATCGTCTGACTTTCGCCACGGGCTTTTGCGCTTGTTTACTCATTGCTACCACCTCCGTCTTGCTCTTTGCCTTCTTTATTAAACAGCTTGTTTGTCACAAACGCACCGACAAGAGCCATCGTGGTGGCACCCAGCATCATCTTGCCGATTGGCTGTGCGTAATCCTTCCAAGCAACTGCGGAGGTTGGAACTTTCGGATTTTCCGGAAGCCCGTAAACAGACGGTTTTTCTGCTAAAACATAAACGGTGTGTGTGCCGCCAACGCCTTGCGGATTGTAAACCTGAGCATTTGGATAACGGCCTTTGATTTCTTGAACTCGCTTTTCAGCTTTTCTGATCATGGCCTCTTTATCGCCAAATTCCATTGCTCCGGTATGGCAGGTCGTTACACAGGCAGGCTGCAGACCTTCTTCTAAACGGTCGGTACACATCGTGCATTTATGTGCTTTACGGTACTCTTTACCGTTTTTATCTTTATATTCCTTTAGAGAAATCACTTCGAATGGACAGTTTTGTACGCAATAGCCGCAGCCCACACACTTGTCTTGATCGATGACAACGGAACCAAAATCGGTATAGCTGATGGCATTCTCCGGACATACCTTTTCACACGCAGCATCCGTACAATGGAAGCAGGATGAGTGGCGGAACAAGTAATCCAGACCGCCTCCCGCATTCTCATGCTCAATGTACTGGAGGACGTTCCAGGTATCGGCCGTTGTTTTCGGATGGGACTGGGCGCTGCCCTGGAATGCTGTCTCTTCAACAGGAAGGTCGTTCCAGTTTTTACAGGCCACCATGCAGGCTTTACAGCCATCGCATTTGGTAACATCAACGAATTTCACATATTCTTTAGCCATTAGTCAGCCCTCCTAACATCACAGAGGAATGCTTTGTATTCAGGAATTTGCGTGTTAGCATCTCCAATATGCGGAGTCAGGCGGTTAGCTGTATCTCCTGTAACATATCCCTTATAGCCAAAATGCCATGGCATTCCCACTTGGTGCACTACTTTGCCTCTTACTTTGAAAGGCTTATAACGTTTTGTAACCATTGCGTAGGCAGTGATTTCGCCGCGTGCTGAGCTGACAATGATTTTATCTTTGTTTTTGATGCCTTTTTCTTTGGCGAGTTCTTCACTTATTTCAACAAACATGTAACCGGCGATTTCCGACAGCCATTCTTGGTTTCGGGTCATCGAACCGGACTGCCAGTGTTCAGATACCCGGTAGGTTGTCGCTATGATTGGGTAAGTTCCTTTTGAGCCTTTCTTGTTGAAGTCGCCTTCATGAATCACTACGGCAGGGTTTAATTCCACAGATGAGAAGGCATTTGGAACAGGGCTTTCAAATGGCTCATAATGTTCTGGGAATGGCCCTTCATTCATTGTTGGTGCGTAAAGCAATCCTACTCCGTCTTTATTCATCATGATTGCGCCAGTACCGCCTGGTGCTGTTGGCGCTAATGTAGCATTAAAGTCTGGAACGTCGTTGCCGACCCACTTATTCTGGATGGCATCCCACCAGATGATGGCTTTTTCCTTGCTCCAAGGATTGCCGTTTGCATCTGCTGCAGCACGGTTGTATAGAACGCGGCGGTTCATTGGCCAAGCAAATGACCAATTTAGATAGTTATGTCCACCCGTGTCTTTATTGTCGCGACTTTTTGATTTGTTCTTGCCTTCTTCAGGATAGAAGCCGCTATAAATCCAGTTTCCGCTGGTAGTTGTTCCATCAGCTTTTAAGGCACCGAAACCAGGAAGCAGCTTGCCTGTTGTCAGGTCATAACCATTGATTTCCTTGGCAACTAGATCAATGTCACATTCCTCACCTTTGCCAAAATTCCAATCAAGAGCCAGGAATGGAGCAGCTTGTGCACTTGTGTCACCGGCATAGAGCTTTTTAAGCTTAAGTGCCAGCTCATGGATGATGTCAAGGTCTGGTCTTGCTTCGCCCTTAGAATCAATCGCTTTCCAGCGATATTGCATCCAGCGCGAGCTGTTAGAGATGCTTCCTTCTTTTTCAAATGATGCTGATGCTGGGAGCAGGAATACCTCGGTATTGATTTTCGATGGGTCGCTGCCAGCTTCTTTTTTCCAGAAGGCTGCTGTTTCTGTTTCCCAAAGGTCCACAGCAACCAGCCATTTTAAGTTGCCTAGTGCTTCTTTTTCCTTGCCGGCATTCGGTCCGCCAACAACCGGATTTGTTCCCCACAGGAACGCACCGTCAAGCTCTTGATTGTACATCGCTTTGAATAAGAAAATGTGCGAGTAGTTCTTTGACCCTGGTTTAGGTAAATATTGATAGCCAAATTCGTTCTCGGCTGTTGCATTTTGCGCGTACCAAGATTTTAGCAGGCTGACCACAAATTTAGGTCTGTTGCTCCAATAACCTGATGGAGGTGTTTCTTTCTTTAAGTAGCCGTCAAGGGTCGCGTGCTCGGGTACTGATGCTTTAGGAATAGCCAGGTAACCTGTTAGGTTATCCCATAATAATCCAAAGTCAGTGGAACCTTGTACGTTTGATTCGCCGCGCATCGCGTTAATACCGCCGCCTGGCAGGCCAATGTTGCCCAAGAGCATCTGAATAATCGCATAAGCACGGACGTTTTGCGAACCGACTGTATGCTGGGTGGTACCCATTGCATAAAGGATTGTTCCCGCTTTGCCGACTTTGCTTGTTTCACAGAATGTCTTGTAAACCTTTAATAAATCTTCCTTTGGTGTGCCTGTTACCGATGAAACCGTATCCAAATCATAGCGTGAATAATGCTTCTTCAGTAATTGAAAAACTGTACGAGGGTTCTCCAAGGTTGGATCCGTTACCGGTTTTCCATCCGGTCCTGCCGCAAGTGCCCATTTTGTTTTATCATAGGTGCGTTTTGCTTGGTCATAGCCGCTGAATAGGCCGTCTTTGAAATCGTAGCCATCTGCCACGATAAAGGGTGCGTTTGTATAGTTAACAACATATTCTTTGTGAATAAGATTATTTTCGAGTGCATATTTTATCATTCCGCCCAAGAACGCAATATCCGTTCCGGAACGAAGTGGTGCGTAAATATCAGATACTGCTGAAGTCCGAGTATAACGCGGGTCAACACTGATGATTTTTCCGCCGTTTTCTTTTGCTTTTGTCAGCCATCTGAAGCTGATTGGGTGATTTTCTGCAGGGTTTGCACCCATAATTAGCGCGCAATCTGTATGCTGCAGGTCATTCCAGTGGTTTGTCATTGCTCCACGTCCAAACGATGGTGCCAGACCGGCAACCGTTGAACTGTGTCATATTCGTGCCTGGTGTTCTAAATAGACAACGCCAAGCCCTCTCATCAATTTTGAAACCAAATATGTTTCTTCGTTATCGAGTGCCGCGCCGCCAAGGCTGGCAATCTTTTCTGTCCGGTTGACAGTGACGCCATTCTCTGAAACGATAAATGACTTATCGCGGCTTTCTTTTGTACGTTTGGCAATGGTATCCAGCATCCATTCCCAGTCTTTTTCTTCCCATTTATCGCTGCCAGGAGCGCGATAAAGCGGTTTCGTCATCCGCTTTTCAGAAGTGTATAACTGTCTAAGTGTCGTCCCTTTGCTGCATAGCTTGCCTTCGTTTATTGGATTATCCGGGTCCCCCTCCGTATAAACCACTGTGTTGTCCTTTGTATGGACCAAGATTCCGCAGCCGACGCCGCAAAAACAGCAAATGGTTGGTGTTACAGTAGCTTTGGCAATTTTGAATTCCTTTGATTTCGCATAAGCCTTTTGCTCATTAAAGCCCAGTTCAACAATCGCCAATGTGGCAGCGGTTGCACCGGAAAGTTTTAAAAATTGCCGGCGATTTAGGTTCATTTCAACCATTTCCAATCTCCTTCCCAAGAGTAATGAATAGAACATCCCATTTTTTTATGTTTATCTATATAGTTCTACCGGCTGATTCCCCCCTTCAAAGCATCTCTCCAAGAGCGGCTCTGGGTTTACATCATTTTCGACCCTGCCTGCCGCGGTATAGATCATCGCCATTTTCCCTCTTAAATAGCCGATTACTTCTATATTTAAGTACCGCGCCAGCTGGATGGCCTGCTTGGTTGCGGCCGTCCGCGAGCCGATAACAGGAAAGCCGAATTTAGCTGCTTTTGAAAGCATTTCATATGAAACCCTGCCGGTTGTAAGAAGTACAAGCCGATTGGGGCGCAAGCCGTTTCTCAAGGCGTGTCCGATAATCTTATCGACAGCATTATGCCGGCCGATATCCTCGCGAATGGTTATATTTCCCTCTTCATCCACAATGCAGGCGCCATGCATACCGCCTGTCTCCAAATAAAAACGGGAGTTCTGTGCAAATTCACTGCGTTTTTTTAAAAGATAGCTAAGCTGATAGGTTTGATTTGATGTGACCTTATCGAAGTTCTTTACATCTGTCATTGAAAAAAATGTAACGCCCCTGCCACAGCCTGCTGTGTAATGCTTCTTCTTTGAAAAGACCTGCTCCTCATCAAAAGCTGCGCTTAAAGTGACATGGATGCTGCCCATATCTTCATTGATGACGATGGACTCAATATCATTTGCAGCCTGAATAAATCCTTCAGAAAACAAATAGCCATATGTCCAATCCTCGAGATCAAATTTTGTCAATTGGAAAACCGCCATTTCGTACCCGTTAATGACTAATGAAATGGGATATTCGTCGGGACAACTTTTGTGGTTCATTGTTTTCCCACCACCTTTGAAGAGTATTTCTCATTAATAGAGTAATTTTAGAGGAGTTTTTTGAAAGTAATTTTTATCACAATAAATTGATTAAAATAGTAAAAAAGATGGATATTTCACTTTTTTGTCAAACACTTTCGACAGGCGAAAAAAATCAATTGCACCATTGTAAAAGTTTATTTTGGTTGTTTTTTTGCTGTTGAATTATAATAATAGGGTGATAATTAAGCCTTTTTTAGGAGGAGTACATAATGAGCATTAAGAAAGTAATGACAATTGCTGGTTCCGATTCAAGCGGCGGGGCGGGGCTTCAGGCGGACTTGAAGACGTTCCAAGAGCTTGGTGTATATGGTATGAGTGCCCTGACATGCATCGTCACGATGGATCCCAAAGACAACTGGCATCATAACGTGTTCCCAATTGCTTCAGATTTTCTTGAAAAGCAGCTGGAAACCATTCTATCTGTCGGTATCGATGCAATGAAGACAGGTATGCTGGGAACGGTCGAGTTAATTGAAATTGCTGCAAAAACCATCGATGCCCACAAGCTAGAGCGTGTTGTAATAGACCCTGTCATGGTGTGTAAAGGCGAAGACGAGGTGTTAAACCCGGAAACGACTGATGCGATGCGTGAACTTTTATTGCCGCGCTGTTTAGTGGTAACACCAAATCTGTTTGAGGCCGGACAGCTTGCCGGCATGAAAACGCCGCGGACAGTGGAAGAAATGAAAGAGGCAGCTGTAAAAATCTTTGATTTAGGGGCAAAAAATGTTCTCATCAAGGGCGGCAGCAAACTGCAGTCTGAAGAAAATGCCGTCGATCTTCTTTATGATGGCAAGGAATTCAGAATTTACGAATCGCCAAAATATAATACAACCTTTACGCACGGCGCCGGCTGCACCTACTCATCCGCGGTCACAGCTGAACTTGCGAAAGGGAAATCCGTCTTTGAAGCAGTCGAAGTGGCGAAAGACTTTATTGCCGCAGCCATCGAACAGGGCTTCCGCCTAAATGAATACGTCGGCCCAACCTGGCACGGCGCTTACCGCAGTTCAAAAAGCAAAACCGAATACTGCGAAGACTGCGCAGAATAATTTCTTTAAGAGCTGAACATGAAGTTCGGCTCTTCTTTTTTCATAAAAATGTGAAATGATCGGCAACCCCAGTTGATTGGAGCGGAAGGGGCGAGACTCCTGCGGGAGTACGGGACAGGGGAGACCCCGCAGGCGCCAGAGGCGCTGAGGAGGCTCCCCGAACCGCCCGCGGAAAGCGAGCCCCCTGGAGCAGAAATCAACATTTCCCGGAGCATTCATTTCGCATTTTTTATCCAATTTTAGTATGATAGTTACATTCTTAAAGAAAAATATCTCGTAGACTAAATCCTATTTTTTATAAGAAATAACGGGAAGGGAGGAATCAGCTTGGAACTAGTGAACACCAAACAAGTACAGGAAGCCATTAATAGCTTCGTAAATAAAGAAGTATATATTCACCTTGAAACCACAAACGGTGCCTACGCATCACATCGCAATCAATCCTTTTTTTCGGCGGGTGCTTATATCCGCAATGCCAAAGTCCAGTATGAAATAGGGAAAATTACCGGAAAAGGCCCTTATCGGGTGGGCTTAAAAATTAACCTTGGCTGGATTTACGCTGAGGGCATCACTCATTTTGAAATCGATGAACTGGGACGGCTGCTGCTTGCCGGCCATGACAATGAAGGGAAATTAGCCGTCGCATTAGAAATCAGCCCAACTCCATTTGAATAGTGGTTTCATGCGTCAGTCCTGAAAGGAGAATGTAAAATGGAAAAAGAACGCCATGTACTAGTTGTCTTTCCACATCCGGATGATGAAGCATTTGGAGTATCCGGGACAATAGCCACTCACATCAAAAATGGCACCCCCGTTACTTACGCCTGCTTAACCCTGGGGGAAATGGGCCGCAATATGGGGAATCCGCCATTTACCAATCGGGAAAATCTCCCGAAAATCAGAAAAGCGGAACTAAAGGAAGCTGCCCGCGCTTTAGGCATCCAAGATTTACGCATGCTCGGCTACCGCGATAAAACTGTAGAATTTGAGGATGAAGAAAAGCTGGCCGACGTGATGTCAGGCCTGATCGATGAGTTAAACCCATCTTTAATCATCACCTTTTATCCCGGCTATGCCGTGCATCCCGACCATGACGCCACAGGTGCGGCCGTCGTCCGCGCCGCCGCGCGGCTGCCTGAAGCCGCACGGCCGACCTTACACTGCGTTGCCTTCTCGAACGATTGCATCGAAAAGCTTGGCGAGGCCGATATCATTAATGATATAACCCCGGTTGCGGAAAAAAAACTAGCAGCCATCAAGGCACACCGCTCGCAAACGGAGCAAATGTTTGCCGACGTGTCCGAAAAATTAAAAAATCAAGACCCACAAATCATGGTCTGGATCAACAACGAGCGCTTTTGGACGTACAAATTTGATTAAATATACAAAGGGACCCGTCCTTCCGCTTTTAATGCGTGGGCAGGTCCCTTTCCTTTTAATATTCTTTATGAAGCAGGGTACAGAATTTGCACCAATCAAGAATGATGATTTTCCTCGATTTCAAGTCAATCATTTCTTCCTTTTTTAGTTTTGAGAAAACACGACTGATGCTTTCGCGCGATGTGCCAACAACGGTGGCGAATTCCTGTACAGTTAAAGGGATTTCAATCTCCCAGCGTTTGAAGTCCGTGTTAAATTTCCGTCCGAGCCGCTCAAGTGTCTTCACCGTTTTCGCATACACATCAAGCAGGGCCACATCCCTTAACTGACCAGTCATTTCCCTCAAGCCATCACTCATATAGCGGATCATTTGCATAGAAAGCTCCGGATATTGGTAAAGATCCTGCTCGAGTTCCTGCTTATCCAAAAAGAATAGCCTGCCATCCTCGAGCATCGTTGCTGTTGCTGGATAACATTCAGTCTTCTGTGTGAATAGACATGCTTCAGCGAATATATCCCCTTTTTGCTTTAAACAGACAATAATTTCATTCCCGTTCTCATCCTGCTTGGCGAGCTTTACCGACCCATCATGAACAAAAAAGACACCTCTTGCCGGTTCATCCTCTTTAATAATCGGCTCTCCTTTTTTCACCTCAAGCGTTTGGATCCTCTGTTCAATAATGCTCAGTGATTTTGGTGATAAATCTCTAAAAATCACAATCTTGCGGAGCAAGCTCTCTTTTTTTACCTCCTGGATCACAGCTAAATTCGGTTCCACCAATTTTCTAACTCGTTCCAACCTTCCCACCACCTTTACTCGTTTTTTTCCTCTTATTGTAAGACATTTCCATAAGTATTGAAGTGACAAGGTTCACAAAAAACCAAATCGGTAAAACAACACGGGAAATTTGTTTTCACAGAACGTTCATTTTTTTAAAAACGCTTAAAATATAGGATTTTCGGGTCCTTTCACAAATCGTTCATAAAACCTTAAATTCCTGTGACGGACGTCACAATTTTACAAAATACAAACGATTAGGATGAAGCTGTTCAATTGAGAAAAAGGAGGGGGAACAATTTGAAAAAGGCTCTTATTAGTTTTGCTATCAGCGTCGTGCTCGGCTTCGGGCTTGGATACCTCGTATTTGATGTCATCATGGGAAACTCCAGCGACCCTGGTAAGGCGCCGGAAACAGCCCAGGCTGTATCAAAGGAAAAAGCAGCGGATGATTCCAGCAAACCTAAGGAAACAGCCGCAACATCCAGCGCAAATGACGATAATATCCTCAATAAAAAGGGATGCCTTGGCTGCCATAGCGTGGAAGCGATCAACCTAAAAGGCGGTGCCGTCGGACCGGATCTATCCCAAGCCTTTGTAAACGTTGAAGGCAAGCACGGCAAACCAATTGAGGAATTTCTAAAAGCACCGACATCGGCTGTCATGTCAGGCGTTATCGGCAAAAATCCATTAACTGATGAAGAAGAAAAGCAAGTATTAGACCTGCTCAAGCAGGCATCTGAAAAATAAGGTGGTGTTAACCGAATGAAAAAATGGGTACCAATCGCGTCTGGACTACTAGCCGGATTCGCCGCAGCAACAATCTCATTCGCCGATTTCTCGTCAAACGCAAAGACCACGGAAACGGCATCCTCAAGCAACAAGAGCGATGCCGAAAAGGTGTATGTCCCTTTTGGCAAAAAGGATGATTATTATCTATTTGCATCCGGCGGCCACTCCGGCCAAATGTTTATTTACGGAGTGCCTTCGATGCGCCAAATCCGTACCGTTCCGGTATTCTCGCAGGATTCCGCAACCGGTTACGGGTTTGATGAACATTCCAAAAAAATGATGGGTGATTATACATGGGGCGACCTGCACCACCCAGCATTCTCAGAAACAAACGGTGATTATGACGGCAAATACATGTTTGCCACTGATGTCGGCAACAGCCGCGCCGCTGTCATGGATTTAAAAACCTTTACCGTAAAAGACATCTTGAATGTTCCTAATACAAGCGGACCGCACTGTGCAGCGTTCGTCACGGAAAATACCGAGTACATGTTCCTGCCAACCCGCTTTGCCGTGCCGCTTGGGCAGGCCTATGAATCTCTTGATGACTACAGCACAAAATACCGCGGCGTCATGTCAGCCGTTACCTTTGATGAAAAAAATACAAAGCTGAACATTGCCTATCAGGTGGCGCTCCCACCTTGGTCCTATGACCTTTCCGATGCTGGTAAAAAGAGCTCCAAGGACTGGGCTGTCATGACCACTTATAACACTGAGGAAGCAACGACCAACCTGGAAATCAACGCTTCCCAAGCGGACCGCGATTTCATCGTTCTGTTTAACTGGAAAGAGCTTGAGAAAATGGTCAAAGACGGCCAGTACGAGGATGTTGGCGGACAGAAGATGATTTACCCTGAAAAACAAAAAGGCGGCATTTATTTAGTTCCTGTAGCTAAATCGCCGCACGGCGTCGATGTAACTCCAGATGGCAAATACTTCATCGCTTCCGGCAAACTTGCGCCTTCGATGACCGTATTTTCTTTTGAAAAAGCGTTTAAAGCGATTGAAAACAAAGACTTTGCCGGTGAAAGAAACGGCATTCCGATTATTAACTACAAATCTGTGATGGAACGTGAAGTGAATCCAGAAAACGCACTTGGACCGCTTCATACACAGTTTGACGATAAAGGCATGGCCTATACAACAATGTTTATTTCTTCGGAAATCGTGAAGTGGGATCCAAAGACCGGCAAGACGTTAGACCGCGTGCCTGTCCAATATTCACCAGGTCACTCTGTTGCTGCTGAAGGAGACACTGTATCACCTGATGGCCACTGGCTTGTTGCTCTGAACAAGATTGCCAAGGACAGCTACCTGTCTGTCGGACCTTCTCACCCTGAATCAATGCAATTAATTGATATTAGCGGCAAAATGAAGGTCATCCAATCATCTCCGGTGAACCCAGAACCACACTATGCGCAGATGATTAAGGCGGATAAAATCAAGGCCATCAATGTGTATCCGAAGGATGAAAATAACAAAGAGGCTGTTTATAAAAAAGACGAAGCGAAAATTGTCCGCAATGGCAATAAAGTCGACGTCTACGGCATCGCGATGCGCTCGAAGTTCATTTTTGATGCCAAAGCGAAGCGCCCTGATGTGATTGAAGTCAACGAAGGTGATGAAGTTACGATCCATCTGACTAACCTCGACTTTGATGAGGACATTACCCACGGTTTTGCCATCAACAGCTACAACCTGAACATGGAAGTGCAGCCAGGACAGACAAACACGATGAAGTTCACAGCGAAAAAAGCGGGTACTTACCCGATTTACTGTACAAACTTCTGTTCCGCCCTGCACCAAGAAATGACCGGCTACTTCCTAGTCAAACCAAAGCAATAGTGCCTAAAGTTGGTGGTGGGTATCAATGAATGTTGGTACCCATCCCCTTTTACTTAATTATTACTATAAAAGGTGTGGTTAACTTGAATGTTAGTAAGAAGGGAAATAAATTATCTCTTATCTCCGCACTGTTAATCGGTGCTTCGGCAGCTCTCATCGTGGTGTCAATGTTTTTCCCTTGGTGGAGAATGCTATTTATCGCACCGCAATATCCGGAAGGGTTAAATATCATTGTCTATCCAAACAAACTGGAAGGCCAAATTGATATCATTAACGGTCTTAATCACTACATCGGCATGGCTAATTTCAGTGAAGAAAATTTCCCTGAGCTGGGCTACCTGATTTACATTGTCGGAGGTTTAGCAGCGCTCACCCTGATAACAGCCCTCCTCCGCAATAAAAAAGTGCTTTATGGACTGATTGGCATCTTTATGATTGGCGGTGCAGCAGGCATTTGGGATCTTTATTCTGCCCTAAAAAGATACGGCTCCAATCTAGATCCAAAGGCGCCGATTCATATGGATCCATTTGTTCCGCCTATTATCGGTGAAAATACTGTGGCGAACTTTATTACCCACAGTATCTTGGGAACAGGTGTCTACTTTGTTATTGCTGCGTTTATTTTATTATTAATTCCGTTATGGAAGGACCGAAAAGTAAAATGAAAAAATTAACGCTCCTATCTTTCATTCTTTCTCTCTTGTTGTTTATCAAACCTGAGGAATATATGGCAGCCGAACACGGAAGTCTGCAAGCGACGATCGACTCCATGAAAGAGGGAGCGGTATTGAAGCTTGAAAATAAGACGTATGAAGGTAATATAGTCATCACCAAACCGTTGACGATTATTGGCTCAGAACAGACCGTGATCCAAGGAGACGGAACAGGAAACGTGATTTCTGTTAAGGCAGCTAAGGTTCATTTAAAAAATCTTACCGTAACTGGCAGCAGCATGGACCGCAACTCGGCCGAGGAATACGCGGCGATTAAAATTTATACGAACCATAACATCATCGAGCACGTCACTATCCGCAACTCCTTTCACGGCATTTATTTAAGCCAGGCCCATCACAACACCATTGAGTATGCCGATATTAAAGGAATGGGCAAGGGCGAAATTGCTGCCCAAGGTAACGGGCTGCATGTTTATTACGCAAACGATAACCTGTTGGCACACAACAAGATCGAAGGCACCCGTGACGGGATGTTTTTCGACTACGCCAACAATAACAAAAGCTATGACAATACCATCATCAACACCCGCTACGGCCTGCACTACATGTACTCAGATGAAAATATTTTTAAAAGAAATACCTTTACGATGAATCAGGGCGGCGCGGCCATCATGAATTCAAACGGACTAACACTTGAAGACAATCAATTTATCGTCAATTACGGAAACCAATCTTTCGGATTATTACTCTTGCAAGCTAATGACAACTCGATTCAAGGCAATCTTTTTTACATGAACCAGCGGGGCTTGTATATTGACCAGGCAACCCGAAATACGATTCGGAACAACCGAATCATCCAAAACCAAATTGGCATTGAGCTTTGGGCCAGTTCCAATGATCAAATATTTACATTAAACCGAATTTCCGAAAATACCATCCCGGCTGTCACCATCGGTGGCAAGGGCAAAGGCAATGCCTGGAGCCATCATGGCAAAGGCAACGACTGGGGCAGCGCCTTCCCGCTCACCGATTTAAACCAGGACAGCATCGGCGATTTTCCAATAACCTACCACTCTTCCCTTCACCAGCTGCTGGAGGACCAGGAATTAACAAATCTATTTTTAAAAAGCCCTGCCGTGGGCATCTATGAAAAAATTAACGCCACACTGAACGACGATGAAGTTATGTTTAAAGATCCGCATCCACTGGTTTCTAAAGGCGGCAGCCATTCTTCGCTTCTATTTGCTGCCCTCGGTGTCATCGCGGTGCTGATATTGATAAAGGGGAGGGAAACACTATGCATTATATTTGGAAGGAATGGAAAGAAAATATAAGGGGTAAAGGGCTGTGGCTCGCTCTAAGCATCATTGCGCTCATTTCAATCAGTATATTGGTTCGTTCCGCCTCCCTGTCATTTGAAAAAGGCTTTTATATTCTTTTAATCAACTTGTTTGATACGATTATTTACTTTATCCCGATCTTGTGCCTGTTTATCGGAGCGTTTTCTGTTTTTCAGGAAAAAGAACAAAAGACATTGATTATGCTGTTAACGAAAAGGGATAGTTATCCGAGCTTTCTTATGCGAAAAAGCACTGGGCTTTATGCTGTTGTCCTAGTGCCACTCGCGGCTTGGTTTTTCCTATATTTATTAATGTTGAAGTTTCAATTTGCTCTCGATTTTAAAGGCTATCTCATTTTTGCGGTAAGCATTCTCGTAATGGCCGTGATTTTCCTGCAAATGGGGGCAGCGGTCGGCAGCTTTAGCCGCTCACGGATGCAGATTATTGGCTATACGATTTTTGTCTGGTTTTACTTCTTCTTCTTACACGATTTCATCCTGCTATCGTTTTTGCCGGATGTCACCTATGAAAATGTGAAATTCTTTTCGCTCGTCTACTTTTTAAATCCGCTTCAGGCTGTCCGGATGTTTTTAGAAACGGGCATGGGCGTTTACTCGTTCGGCCATATGTCGAGGATGCTGCAGGCGTTTATGTGGACTAAGCCCGCATTCTTTATGCTGGGTAACGGAGTGTTCTGGCTAGCTGTATCATTTGGGGCGGCAGTGCTGTTCAACCGCAAGGAGGGTTATGAATGATTAAAGTGGAGGGCTTATGCCAATCCTTTGGCAAAAAGCAAGTGCTCGACTCCGTCGATCTTGACATCGGCAAGAATGAGATCTGCGCCCTTGTCGGCCGAAATGGCGCAGGAAAATCGACGTTTATTAATAGTTTGCTGGGGCTGTTACCTATTAAACAAGGTTCAATTGCGATTAACGGCGCTGCAGTCTCCAAAAAAAATCATGACTGGAAAAGAACAATCGCCTATTTGCCGGAAAAATTCATGCTTTATCCGATGCTGACCGGTCTGGAGAATTTGACCTTTTTTGCCGAGGCTGTTTCGGGGAAAGCGGATGCAGCACGGGTAGACCAAGTACTTCGTGCGGTCAGGCTATGGGATGACCGGAACGAACCGGTGAAAAAGTACTCGAAGGGAATGCTGCAGCGTCTTGGTCTTGCGATTACGCTTTATCAGGATTCGAGTATTTTGATTTTGGATGAACCTACGAGTGGAATTGATCCGATGGGCCGGAAGGAAATCTTGGAGGTTTTAAGAGGCTTAAAGGACAAAACCATTTTGCTCTCGTCGCACCATTTGGATGAAATCCGCCAGGTTTGTACGCATGTTGCTTTTTTAAATGAAGGAAAGATGGAAAAATATACGGTAGATGAATTTTTAACAACACAGCAATTAGGAGGTATTGGGATATGAGAAATCGTTGGATGCACGCCGTGTTGCTGCTCATGATGATGGTCTTCGCCGCTGTCATGACCGGCTGCAGCTCGGGGCCTGATTATAAGATTGACATCACCAAGGAGCTTTATTATCAAAAGGATAAACCGTCGCCGTTTGAAATTAAAGTAACCGAGGCTGGCAAGGCAGTTACAGGGCTTACGGTGACAGCTGACCTGTCGATGGCAACTATGAACCACGGCACGGTGAAAGTGAAGTTTGCTGAAGGGAAAGACGGAACTTACGCTGCAGATGTGAAGGTTCCGATGAACGGCAAGTTTGAAGCCGCGTTCCTTTTGAAAAAAGATGGGGAAAAAACTGAGAAAGTCATCGAAATCAATGTGGTAAAGCCAGAAGGTGTAGCCAAAATAAATGGACAATGGATCACGGATAAGGATGTTTCTTTTTACAAATTTATTAATCAACTGCAACTGGAAATCAATCGCGATGCAGCCCGGAAGAATTATAGCGGTAAACAACTGGAGGAAGAGCTTGCCTATTTGGATTCACAGGAAAAGGTGCTGGATGACCAAAACAAATTGCTAACGCAAATTATCCGCCTCCGCTCGATGGCGTTGCTCGCTGAGGAAAAGGGACATAAGGTTGAGGCAGCGGAGGTCGATGCGGCTGTAGAAAAGGCGCGTGGACAATATGCGCAATTTGCCTCAGCCCAAGCATTAATCCAGCATTATGGGGAAGGAAAATTCTGGGACGTTGAAAAGCAGCAATACAAGCTAATTGTCCTTGCTCAAAAGGTCCAAAAGGATTTAGTCGACCAAGCAAAAAAAGAAAACCCTAAAGCAGGGGATCAGGAAATCTACTATCAAGCACAAAAACAATATGAAGACCTGCTTGTCTCGCAAATTAACTCGCTTAAGATTGAAATATTATAAAGTGCCAGGCACTACGAGTCTTATGAAGGACATCTCTTGCTCTGGAATCATTAAAAATGGTCTTCATCTCGGCTATGAAGGACATTTATCGCTCTGGAATCATTCAAAATGGTCTTCATGGCTATGAAGGACATTTCCTACTCTGGAATCATCCAAAATGGTCTTCAATCATGGCTATGAAGGACATTTCCTACTCTGGAATCATCCAAAATGGTCTTCATCTCGGCTATGAAGGACATTTATCGCTCTGGAATCATTCAAAATGGTCTTCATCATGGCTATGAAGGACATTTCCTGCTCTCGAATCATCCAAAATGGTCTTCATCTCGGCTATGAAGGACATTTATCGCTCTGGAATCATTCAAAATGGTCTTCATGGCTATGAAGGACATTTCCTACTCTGGAATCATCCAAAATGGTCTTCAATCATGGCTATGAAGGACATTTCCTACTCTGGAATCATCCAAAATGGTCTTCATCTCGGCTATGAAGGACATTTATCGCTCTGGAATCATTCAAAATGGTCTTCATCATGGCTATGAAGGACATTTCCTGCTCTCGAATCATCCAAAATGGTCTTCATCTCGGCTATGAAGGACATTTCCTACTCTGGAATCATCCAAAATGGTCTTCAATCATGGCTATGAAGGACATTTCCTACTCTGGAATCATCCAAAATGGTCTTCAATCATGGCTATGAAGGACATTTCCTACTCTGGAATCATCCAAAATGGTCTTCATCTCTGCTATGAAGGACATTTCTTTACCGAACCCCTTTGAAAATGTCCTTCATCTGGAATTTCCTCCATGATGCTGACACCTTTCCCTATTTATTTCAAATCCCTCAACAAAACTCGGTATAGTTTATCATCTTTTTCGTCAGGTGTACCGCGGCCGTCGGTGTTGTTGCTGACGAAGTAAAGGTATTCTCCATCTACAAACAAATCGCGAATGCGGCCCAGTCCGGTGATGACCGCCGTGGTGCGGCCGGCCGCGAGGTTAAATTCACGGACAGCGTTGCCGCGCAATGCGGCTACGTAAAGTTTCCCATTATAAGCAGCCATCCCTGATGGCGCCCATGTTTCATTCCCAGATTGAAAGAGCGGCGTCACCATTCCCGCCTTCCGCTCCGTCCCTTGAATCACCGGCCAGCCATAATTCGCCCCGGGCTTAATCCGATTGATTTCATCGTGCGCCGATTGTCCATGTTCACTTGCATAAAGCGTCTCACCAATCCAGACCAGCCCCTGCGGATTCCGGTGGCCGTAGCTGTACACATACGAGTTAGGAAATGGATTATTCGCCGGGATAGTCCCGTCCAAATTCATTCGCAAAATTTTCCCGTTGATGGATCCTCTATTCTGCGCTGATTCCGGAACAGTCGCATCACCCGTTGTCACATAAAGCTTTCCGTCAGGGCCTATTTTCATCCTGCCGCCATGATGGTAGGCTGCACTCGGGATGCGGTCCAACAGTATTCGCCCCTCATCCCATTCAGCACCGTTCCAAGTTAACACGACGACCCGATTGAACTGGCCCTGCCCCTCTTCCGAATATGTGTAATAGGCGAAGGCCTGGTGATTTTCTGCAAATTGGGGATCCAGCACAAAGCCGAGCAGCCCAGCTTCCGCTGCCTCAGCCAGCGGTTTCCGTAAAACCACTCGCTGCCGTTCCATTTTGCCGTTTTCGATTTTGGCAATGCTTCCTGTGCGCTCACTGATGTAAAATGTTCCATTTACTTTATCAATTGACCATGGTACAGATAAATTTTCAGCGACAACCTCAATATCAGGCAGAAGGACAATGGCTTCATCGCCCTCTGGTTCCTCTTCTTTTTTTTCAAAAAAGGAACAGCCTGAAAGCAGCAAAATCAAAACTAACACGATGGACCTGGCTTTGTACATTTGGAGCCCCCTTTTATAAAACGTCCAATATTGCCTTTCCTACACCGCTATTTTCATTTGTATCGGTAATCACATCGCACAGCGATTTGATAACTGGGCTGGCGTTGCCCATCGCCACTGCTCGTCCGGCTTTTTCAAACATCGATACATCATTATAATTATCGCCAATCGCCATTGTTTCCGACAAATCTATCCCTTTTGCATTGACGAAGGCCTCAAGGGCAATCCCTTTTTGAGCATTTTTATGGGTGATTTCAATATTTTCAATGCCCGATTTCGTGACCTCAAGCTCGCTAAACTCTTTTATGGCGCTGGCTGCATCGCCAAGCTTATCTAAATCAAAGGAGAATACTAAAAACTTATAAATCTGATACTCATCACTTTCAAAAAGAAGTTCATAATTTTCAATTGAATGAATCAAGCCATCTCTGATTCTTCCTCCCGCCGCGTGAACGACATAGTCCCGATCAGCTTCAGGATTGGCGCTCATCACGATGTCCACGAGAATGGAAACAGCCTTGTCGGTATCGACGGAAAAAGCTCCCTTATTCGTGTATACCTCGAAATAGATATCCTTTTCGTACAATACTGCCGCCGCATCCTTGGCCATTTGTTTGGCAATCGGGGAAGCAGAAATAATCTCTCCTTCTTTTGAGCGGACCTCAGCGCCGTTCACACAAATAACTGGGCATTTCAACCCGGCCGCATTTAAAACATAGGTCGCTTCCTGATACGATCTTCCGGTAGCAACCACCACTTCCACTCCGGCTTCCTGTGCCTTTAAGATCGCCTGTTTATTTTCCTCGGTAATCACCTGCATGGAATTCAATAATGTGCCATCCATATCTGTCGCAATACATTTCATCATGATGTTCTCCTTCATCTCTTTTCAATATTGCCATTCTACCATGAACAACTGGTATTTTCTCCTAATTGGCTCAGTTTAAGTACTTGCTGCCTTCGCGAATACTTAGAGGTGCTAATTGGTGCCCCTCTATAAACCTCCCGACGGATCCAGGATTTGTCTTCGAGTATTCCCGCAACGCCCAGCCAATTGCTTTTTGGATAAAAAATTCTTTGCTTAAGGCGTTCTCACGTATGTATTGATATAGCAGTTCATCATCCGTTTTTTCTTTATATTTCAGTTGAAAAAGAATCGCGGCTCTTCTTAGCCAGAGGTATTCATGGACTGCCCAGCCGTTAATTGTTTCTTCAATTACCTCAGGAAAGACCTGTGCAATTGTTCCAACTGGCTTTGGGGCAATCGCATCGACCGTGTCCCACCAGGATTTCATGGTGATCAACCGCTCCATGAAAGGCAAATCTGACTTGTCCAATTTGTTTAGCGACTTTTCTAAATAAACAAGTGCAGTATATTGATATTCCCGTTCTTCTTTCACCCAAAGCCCCCAAACAAAATCTTGGTTGAAAGGATTCTTTAAAATTCCGGTTTCTTTAAAAAATTGCTTTTCCATTTCTGCTCGTAAAGGTTTCTTAATGCCGAGAAATGGGAAATGCCCTTTCATATATTTTTCCATCGGCCCGGCATTTTCTACATTTCGGTTCTTCTCAAACATCTCGGTTAAGAGTGCAATCTCTTTCAATAAACGACATCCTTTCTTTTTACCTTATTTTTGGTGAAGAAACTCGTGTATAAACTAATAGGCAGACGACAAACTAACATGTGCAGAAGGAGGGATGATGATGACGAAAAAATTTAATAAAGGCAGCCGAAACCAAAATTCAGCGAGCGCCGGCCAGACGTCAGCTGAATTTGCCGCCGAATTCGTAAGCGGCGATAACAGCAAGGGAAACAAACGCAACAAGGACCAGCAAAGCAAAACAAAACAAACCCACACACATAACGGAAATAGGGCCTGACCCCCGCCGTTAACGAATTAACACAGTGGGGGCCTGACCCCAACGCATTAAATCTTATTGCGGGAGGGATCAGGCCCCTTGGTTCTAAGCGTTTACCCCAGCTAATGCATTGATTTCTGAAGCAATTTTAGTCTGGATTTTTTCGACCACTGTGAAGTCCATTGCGGAAATATAAATGGCTTCAAGCTCATCGTGGAGCTCTTTCGCTTTGGCGAGCCAGCTTGTTGCCTCTGTCATTTTGTTTCTATACTTGGTGGAAATTTTGCTGATAAAATCGGCGAATATCTCATCTGTTCCCTGCTCGATTAGAATTTCATACATATCAATGATTTCATCACCGTCGCGGCTTGGGAAATACTCGTGCGGTGCGGTGCTGTCGAAAATGGCAATCCCCAGCTCTCTAAAAATACACATATCGAGGCTATTAGGGTCAAAGCCGCAATGATAGATTTCTACATCGACGCCCCGCTCCTCTGCTGCAGCAGCTAGTTTTTTCAGCATCGTGGACTTGCCGGAGCCTGGTCGCCCCTTAATAAAATAGCGTTTTTGAATATCCTCCGTTAAATTAGGGACAAAATCAACTGCGCCTTTTGGTGTGGCAGCCCCAAGAAAACGGTGGCGAACATCGGCTTGTTTGCTTAACCTCATTTTTCCAAAAAAAGTTTCAATCAGCTTTTTGGTCAATTGATCCGCTTTTTGGAAGTTCATACTGTTTATATAGATTTTTTCCCAATCATCATGAATTTCAAGCGCTTCCTTAAAAGTAGCGTAGGCTGTCGCAAAGGCCTCACTAATTTGATTAGTCAGTTTTTGAATGACCTTTTTTTGCGCACTTAGTGCCTTAGCATTCCATGCTTCACCCAGATTAATGTACTCTTCCACCGCACCAGGTGCTTTTGGCTCAATCACATGCGGGGCAGTTCCGTCAACAATGCCCACCTTTAAAGCCGGAATTATCACACCATCAATGGAGTTATTATCAGAGGAGCAGTGAAGAAGCTCGATGTCATAGCCTTTTTCTACCCACTCCTTGCCGATTTTTTTCATAAGCGACGATTTGCCTGTGCCAGGCCCGCCTTTTAAAATAAACAAACGGTCAAGTCCCTGCAGGTTGGAATCGTACAAATTATGAAATCCCCTGGCGGTGTTGCCGCCGGCAAAATAGTTTTTAACTTTCCCTGCCATTCATTAACACTCCCTTTTTAAAAATCAACATTGCCATTAGGCAATTTCAATCACAAAGATTAAGTTCACCATATCTTATGCTTTTGTTGTTTATAGGTGAATGCCCATGTGAAAAATTGATTTTTTTATAAAGGGAAGTTTACTTTATTACATCTGCCAACTCGGCATCTATGATTTCTTTTAATTGGTTGGGCGCAAGCACGATTTGCATGCCGATTTTTCCGGCACTGACGACGATTGCCTCAATTTCTGAGCAGCTTTGGTCGATGAAGGTTCGGTAGTGCTTTTTCATGCCGACGGGCGAGCAGCCTCCGCGGATGTAACCGGTCCATTTCTGAATATCCTTCACCGGAATCATTTCGACGCTCTTCTCCCCGGCCGCTTTAGCCGCCTTTTTCAGGTTTAATTCCTCAGCAACAGGAATGACGAACACATAAAGGTTTTTGCTTGCCCCTTGAGTGACGAGCGTTTTATAGACCTCTTTCAGATTCCTGCCAATTTTCTCAGCAACCGACACTCCATCAATTTTTCCATCCTTATTTTCGTATGTAAGCACCTCATAATGAATCTTTTGCGCATCCAAAATGCGCATTGCATTGGTTTTGGCCTGTGCCATCCTAATCATCCTTCTAATTTTTCTTTTATTTTAGCAAAAAAAGAGGTAACTTTTTAAAAAACAGGTCTTCGTTATCCAGTTTTCTGGAAATACTTACACCTTTGCTCGATTTACTTTCCTTTTTTTTTAAATATTTGCATATATTTCGGATTTACTTTCCACTTCTTATAAAATACTTTCCAAATATATCACTTTACTTTCCAACCTAAACTTTTTGACGTAGATGGTAATTGGCGGTTGGCGAGTAAATTCAAGAAATCGGCGAGTAAATGGCAAAGTTAGGCGAGAAAAATTAAAAAGGGGGGAAATTACCTGAGCCAGGCTAACCGCCTGGCTTTTTTTAGGGCTGGTCCGGAATTAGGAGGTAAATGCAAATAAAAAGAGAGCCTGCACCGTCGTACGGGCTCTCTCTCCTAACTTTACGAGATTTACTTGAATAGTACTTGTTGCAGGGCAGCATACGCGTTAACGTAGCCAGCGCCGACTTCCCAAGATTCGTAGCCCGGCATGGTGGTGGCGGTATCCTGCAGCACCTGTTTAACCTGGTCAGGGGTTAAGGATTGATCTGCTTCAAGCATCAGCGCCACGATTCCAGCAACATGCGGAGTTGCCATTGAGGTGCCGCTCATCGTTGTATAAAACGGCAGATATAAAGGTTCAATCAACCCTACATCTGTTGTCAGCCCTAGGCTGGAAACCGGGGCAATGACACGTGTCGAAATTATGTCGACTCCAGGAGCGGTAATGTCCGGCTCATCCTTCCACGTCCAAGCCCGTCCGTCCATGGTAAATGTACCGCCAACTCCCTTCGTTCCCCGAGAAGAGAAATCCGCTAATTTAAAGTTCTTATCCCCAGCGGCAACGGAAATGACCCATGGCGCCTTCGCATATGGATTATGGGTGTTTTCCGCCGGCCCTTCATTACCTGCCGCAAATAATACGGAAATGCCATTGTCATAGGCTGCTTTACTTGCGAGATTAATAGGGTCATTCGGATCAAAATCACCCGAGCCGCCCCATGAATTGTTAATAACGCGAATATTATACTTTTCTTTATTGGCAATGGCATAATCAAAGCCGCCGATTCCATCGAGTACAAGCAGGGCAGCACCGGTACCGTAGCCGATTAAATCAGCACCAGGAGCGACACCTTCATACTTTCCGCCTGACATGGCGCCAGTTGCGCCGATAATCCCTGCAACATGGGTCCCGTGTCCAGAGTTGGTATCTGTATTCGGTACATTTTCAAGATATTTAATTGGCACCAAACCGCCTGTCAAGCTATTCAAATTGGCACTGCCCAAGACATTCTGGACGAGATGGCTGCCAAACTGCAGGTCCCCGTGGGTACCGTCCACGCCGCTGTCGTTAATGACTACGCCGACACCCTTGCCTGTTATCGGAAGTCCGCCGTTTGCCTCTGTCATGGCAGTGTCTGCCCGCGCTTTATCAACTCCTGTCATGGCTGTTGCATCGGCATTATAGTATTCGAGGTTCCGATTCAAGTAAATCGATTTGACCCCAGGTGCAGCAGCAAGCTTTTCAATTTGGTCTTTTGTTGCGAAGGCACCGACAATGGGCAGTTCCTTCATCGAGATTCCTTTGGTAATGCCCAATTTCAATAATAGATTTTCATTGTCTTGTGTTGGAGCACCCTCGCCGTCAAAGGTAACAATGACCTGGAGCGGCTGGGTCCCATTCTTAAGTGCTTTCACCAGCCGTGAATCAAGGACAGCTGTCGTGATATCCGCTTTAGCCTTCGGAAGATTTGGCAGAACAAGAGTTAGTAATAAGGCACAGATGACAAAGCCAGTTAACCATCTTTTCATAATACATTCCCCTTTTCTAACATAGACTCCCTTAATTATCTAAAAATTCCACCAAATATCCCATTCAACAAAGAGTCTATTTCTAACAGGAAAAGGTACTATTTTGTAATCCTACCAACGTTTTACCAGATAGTACTTGCAAAATCCTGAAACAGGACAAATGGGCCAGACCAAAAAAAGAGAACCTAGCCCCGATGGCATGGTTCTCTAGCAAACTATCAAATAACTACTACGTCAACGGCACAAGCTGGTTCTGTACAGCATAAATAACGACCTGGGACCGGCTTTTAACGCCAAGTTTCTTGAAAATGTTGGACACGTGGATTTTGACCGTTTTGTCACTGATAAACAGCGTTTGGGCGATTTCTTTGTTATTCATGCCCTTAACCAAGCATAGAAGCACTTCCTTCTCCCGTTCAGTCAGCGTCGAATCCGTAGCCTTTTCTTCCTCAGCTGGCTCTGGTTTAGCCGGAGGCTGGAAAAAGCCCAAAAACTTCTTCGTCATCGATGGGTGGATGACCGACTGCCCGTTTGCCACCGCCCGAATCGCATCGACCACATGCTGAGAAGGGGCATCCTTCAGCAGATAACCGTCGGCCCCTTCACGAATCGCCGACATAAAATATTCATCATGGTCAAACATCGTCAGAATCAAAACCTTAATAGATGGGTACATTTTTTTTATAATGCTCGTTGCTTCAATGCCATTCTTCTCAGGAATGTTAATATCCATCAAAATCACATCCGGCATTACCCCTTTTACCTTTTCAATTGCGTCATTGCCATTGATCGCTTCCGCAATCACCTCAATATCGGTTTCCATTTCCAAAATATTTTTCAACCCATCCCGTAAAACGGCATGATCATCGACTAGCATAAGCTTGATCACGCAACTCACTCCCTTCAATCCCCATTCTTGGCACCGTTAAGGTTATCTCTGTTCCGGCTCCTTCTCGGCTGTCTATCTGCAGTGAGGCCTGAATTTTATCAGCCGATTCATTCATATGTAATATTCCAAAATGCGGGTGCTCTCGGGCCTTGACCATGGCCTGGAAAAGCGAAAAACCCTTGCCATTATCCTTCACCTTCAAAAGCACATTCTCCTTTTGATAGCTTAACAGAATATCAATTTTCGATGCTTCAGCGTGCTTTACGGCATTTTGAAGGCTCTCTTGGCAAATATCAAAAATAATTTTTTCAACCATCGGGCTCAGGTGAAATTCAGGACCTCTGGTCTCTAACTTGATATTCTGCTTATGCTCCCGCTTAACCGTATTTATTTTCGCGGATATCGCCGACAATAGTCCCACCCGTTCTGTTGGATATGGCCTTAACGCATAAATGGATTCCCGCACCTCTTTCAGACTCCGCCTTAGTTTCTCGGTGCTCTCGCCCATTAACCGAAGTGAATCCTCCGGCATCTTCGCAAATTTCCGCTGTGCCGTTTCCAGATTCATAATCGCACCGGCGAGCGACTGGGCCACACCGTCATGGATGTCCCGGGCAATCCGATTTCTTTCTTCTAAAATCAATCGCTTCTCCTGCTCGGCAAACAGCCATCTTGTTTTAATAAGGACTGCCAGCTGATTGGCAAGGGTAGCCGCAGAGCGCATATCCTCCTCGCTAAAACTGTTGGTCCGGCTTCTCCCAAAAACAAACATCCCAACCAGCTCTTTTTCTAAAATTAAGGGGGCATAAAGTATTGACCCTATTTCCTCCTTAAAAAAAATCCCTGCCGGACTCGGGTCTCTTTTGGCATTATGATAAACGGTTAATTTTGTCATTTTATCCAGGGCGGCAGCCGTTTCCTCCGACATCGTTAAATCTTCCTTGACAGGGCCAGCCGCAAATCGGAACAACCAGCCTTCCGGTGGACGTTTCCACAAAATCCATGCTTCCACATCAATAAATTCTTGAAGATTATTTTTTAAAAAAGTTAACCAATCAGACCTGGCAATTTTTTTATTCAGCTCTGATGAAATGCTGAACAATGCCTTCAGCTTTGCCTTTTCCTTTTTTAAATTGGCAATAATTGAGCTTAGCAGGGCCACACAGACCAACGGGATAAAAAAGAAGAAAAAAGAAAAAATATCAATCGTTCCCCGCCTTTGATTTCCCAAAACATGCAACAAAACAATATAACCATAGGAAAAAAGAAAACTATAAACCTCAAAGAGAACTTTCATCTTCCAGATTTTCAGATTATACGTTTGTGGCCTGATAGCAAAAACAAGATCCACAATGAGATTATTCATGAAATAAAAGGGGATGATGAGCAAATTAAAATGGATGATTCCCTGCAGCACCCTTGACAGCCCTTCGATTGGCAACTGTGGATACAGCCACTGGCAAAGCAGATGGGCAATATAAAAACTAATGACCTGCATGGCCGGATTAAAGAAAATAATTCGGAGCGGCCGTCTATTCATAATGTTGGTGGCTGTAACAATAATCCCATAAAAAACAATCGTATAGGCTAAGCCATCCATAAGGTATATGGCATAAACCAATGGAAATGAGATGGTTATTTGGCCTTTCCAAACAGGTACGGGAAACAGTTCAACAATAAAGAGAAACATCACCAGCAGCGTCAAAATCATTGGCTCGCGGGGTACCATTAAATTAAACAAGCCAAATTGAAAATAAATAAACACTCCAAAGACAGAGATAAATTGTAGGAATTGCCTTGATAGCTTCTCTTTTTTTTGCAAAATGCCGATATCGCCCAAAGCTTCCCCTCCAAATCTATGACGATTTACTTAATTTTCTGTTTATTTTAGTTTAATGTATTTATAGATTGAAAACAATATGAATGCCTGTTCAGCCGGCCAAACGTCCGTAAAAATAAGGACCCAACCCGGTCTAATGAACACACTAACCGGACTGGGTCCCTCGCAAACCATAATGGTTTGATATCCACTATTATGTCATAAACCGCTATGCGTTTTCTATTTGGCTAAAGGATTATTCTTGCCTACTACCTTTGTAGTAAATCCGGCACAAAATCACCTAAAATTTGTCACCTGTTTGTCACTCTAACTAACAACTACTATAGTAAACTAAAATAAACAGCGATAATAGTATTAGAAAACCTGTGAATTTCCTCACAAATTCTTTCTTAAAAAAACATTTATATATATACCCCAAAAGGAGTTATTACACTACAAATCAAAGAGGTGTTTCCCATGAAATACGATTTAGTACTGCTGCATGCTCCAAGTGTTTACGATTTCCGAAAAAATCCTTTGCTTGCCGGACCAATCAGTGATGTTGTTCCATCCTCGCCCGTTTTTGAAATGTACCCGATTGGACTGACCAGCATCGCCGACTATTTGGAGCGTTATGGACTCCGCGTAAAAATCATCAATATCGCCAACCGAATGCTAATGAACCCAAACTTTGATGTCGAAAAAAAATTAAAATCGATCAGGGCAAGTGCGTTTGGCATTGACCTGCACTGGCTGCCACATGCCCACGGGAGCATCGAGCTGGCGAAAATCGTCAAGCAGCATCATCCGGATACACCGATTATTTTTGGCGGATTGTCGGCCACGTATTATCACAAGGAGTTAATCCAATACCCATTTATTGATTTCGTGATGCGCGGGGACTCGACAGAAAAACTGATGCTGCTGTTGATGAATAAGCTAGAGACTGGAAATACTCACTTTGCGGATATTCCTAATTTAACGTGGAAAAAGAGCAGCGAGACTGGCTATAATCCGTTAACGTACGTGCCAAAGGATCTCGATGATATCGATGTTCCCGGGTACCGCTACACCATTCGGTCCGTTTTCAAATATAGGAATTTCCTCGACCCGCTGCCATACAATGGCTGGCTTCAATACCCGAACACCGCACTGCTGACAGCACGCGGATGTACACAGAACTGCCTGATTTGCGGCGGCTCGAGGGAGGCATATGGGCAAAACTGCAACCGTCAAACGCTAGCATTGCGGTCACCGAAAAAGCTCGTCGAGGATATTCAATTTATTTCCCGGTTCAGCCGCGCGCCGATATTTATCCTCCATGATCTGAGACAAGGCGGACAAGAATATGTTGAGGAATTTTTTAACCGGTTAAAAAAATTGAAGCTAAAAAACGAAATCGTCTTTGAGTTGTTCCAATATGCAGATGAAGAATTTTTCCGGCTGATGAATGAAAGCGTCCCTCATTACAGCATTGAAATTACCCTCGAAACCCATGATGAAAAAATTAGGAAATATAACGGGAAATTCAGCTGCTCAAATGAAAAGGTTATCGAAACACTGCAGTTCGCGCTCAAAAATGGCTGTAAAAAAATTGACCTGTTCTTTATGGTCGGGATTCCAGGACAAACGTATGAAAGTTCTATCGAAAATATCGACTTTTGTGAAACTATCCACCTGGCCTGTGGGAAGGACTCAAGAATCTTTTACTTCGTTGCCCCGCTCGCACCATTTTTGGATCCGGCGAGTCCGGCCTTTGAGCACCCGGAAATCCATGGCTATAAAAAATTGTGCCAGACACTCGAAGACCATCGCAAGGCCATCACCCAGCCATCCTGGAAACATATGCTCAGCTATGAAACAAAATATATGACGCGAGAGACAATCGTCGGCGCCACCTATGAAGCAGCACACAGGTTAAATGAATTTAAATTAAAATACCAGCTAATTGATCTAGCCGGCTTTCAGGATATTAAAGGGAAAATTGAAAAATCGAAGGCCTATATTAGAAAAATTGACCAAATTCTGGCCCTTCCGACAGAAAAACAGTCTGAAGAGCTGGCTAAGCTTGCCAAGGAAATTGAGGAACTAAACTATTACAGCATTTGCGGCAAGAACGAGTTAAAGTGGGAGGTCCAAAAGAATTATGCTAATTTCTTCTCGCTTGCTTTAGTGGGGCTTGAGCAATTGTATGTCGAATACAAAAGTAAAATTAAGCATTCATTCCAGCCGAAACATCGTTTTCAATTTACACTTGATTCGGAGCAGCAAAAAATTTAAAGGTACCGGAGTTCACTCCGATACCTTTTTTAATGCCCACCTAGGTAGGCTTTTCTAATTTGGTCACTGGCACTGAGTTCTTCAGCTAAACCAGAGGCGACTATTTTTCCTGTTTCAATGACGTACGCGCGGTCAGCGATGGATAACGCCATGTTCGCATTCTGTTCAACCAGCAGGATCGTTGTTCCCGTTTTATTGATTTCCTCAATAATCTGGAAGATTGTTTTGACGAGCAGCGGTGCAAGGCCCATGGAAGGCTCGTCCAATAATAGCAGCCTAGGGCGTGCCATCAGCGCCCGGCCCATCGCGAGCATCTGCTGCTCACCGCCTGACAGCGTACCCGACAGCTGTTTTTTCCGCTCCAAAAGGCGCGGGAACAGCTGATAGATTTTTTCAAAATCCTCCTGGATGCCCTTCTTATCCTTACGTAAAAAGGCGCCTAGCTCCAAATTTTCCTCTACCGACATATTGGCAAACACGCGGCGGCCTTCTGGAACCTGGGAGATCCCGCGCTTCACAATCAATTGCGGCACCTTGCCGGCAACATGCTCGCCTTCAAACACAATCTCGCCAGTCTTCGGTTTCAAAAGCCCGGAAAGGGTCTTTAACAGCGTGCTTTTTCCGGCACCATTCGCACCGATCAGCGTCACTATTTCACCCTGGTTAATATCGAGGGATACTCCTTTTAATGCATGGATATTTCCGTAATAGACATTTATATCGTTGACTTTTAGCATACTAAGAGACCTCCTCGCCAAGGTACGCTTCGATGACTTTTGGATTGTTGCGGATTTCCTCCGGAGTACCATCGGCAATTAGCTGGCCATGGTCCAATACATAGATTCTTTCACAAACACCCATAACAAGATTCATATCGTGCTCGATTAAAAGAATGGTTAACGAGAATTTTTCGCGAATTAACGCAATCAGGTTCATCAGTTCATCAGTTTCCTGCGGATTCATCCCTGCTGCCGGCTCATCCAAAAGCAATAGCTTAGGATTTGCTGCTAATGCCCGGGCAATTTCCAAGCGGCGCTGCTGTCCGTATGGCAGGTTCTTCGCCATTTCATGCTGGACATTATCAAGCTTAAAGATTTTTAAAAACTCGATTGCCCTTTCTTCCATTTCTCTCTCACCGGAAAAATGGGAAGGCAGGCGGAAGATTGAACTGAAAATCGAATGCTTCGCCAGTGAATGATAGGCAACCTTTACATTATCGAGGACCGATAATTCGCCAAACAAGCGGATGTTTTGGAATGTCCGGCTGATTCCCTTTTTGGTAATTTTATATGGCTTATTGCCGTTTAATTTTTCACCGGCCAAAGAAATCGTCCCCTCGGTTGGAACATAAACACCTGTTAACAGGTTGAAGAAGGTCGTCTTACCGGCACCATTTGGCCCGATCAGTCCGACGAGTTCTCCCTGCAAAAGCTCTAGGTTGACCCCGGATACTGCTTTTAAACCGCCAAATCGGATGCCTGCGTTCTCTACTTTAAGCAACTGTGTTTTTGTTCGCATCTTGAGACCCTCCTTGCGCGGATTTACCTAGCTTGAAGAAAGACGTAATTTCCTTTGTTCCCATCAATCCTTGCGGGCGGAACAGCATCATCGCAATTAACACAAGGCTGTAGATAACCATCCTGACTTCCGGATAATTGGCTAGGAACGTTGAAATGATCGTTAATAAAATCGCTGCCAGCACTGCACCAGACATACTTCCTAATCCGCCTAGCACGACAAAAATCAAAATATCAAAGGACTTCAAAAAGCCAAAGTTGGTTGGCTGGATGATGTAAAAGTTATGGGCATGCAAGGCACCTGCCACACCGGCAAAAAAGGCACCAATGACAAACGCCATTACTTTGTAATAGGTCGTATTAATCCCCATCGCATCGGCAGCAATTTCGTTTTCGCGAATCGAAATGCAGGCGCGGCCGTGGGTAGAATTCGTAAAGTTGACAATGATGATAATGGTAATGGCCACACAGGCAATCAGCCATGGCCAGGTAATCAGGTGGGAGACCGTCATCCCGGAAGCGCCGCCAACATAATCAATATTCAAGAAGACAATTCGCATGATTTCCGCAAAACCTAGAGTAGCGATGGCAAGATAGTCGCCTCGGAGCCTTAGGGTAGGAACCCCGATGACTAAACCGGCAACAGCAGCGGCCGCACCGGCAGCCAGAATCGCGACCGGGAAGGGCAATCCCAATTTCATTGTGATAATGGCTGAAACATATGCCCCAACGGCAAGGAAACCGGAATGGCCGATCGAAAACTGCCCGGTAATGCCAATGATCAGATGAAGAGATGCAGCAAGGATAATATTAATTCCGATTGAAAACAGAGCATTTACATAAAAAGGGTTTAATGTCCCGCCATTAATCAGGAACTGTACGACAACTGCAAAAACGACAGCTAAAACAACGGAACCCCAAAAGCCTTTTGCGTTATTTAACTTTTTCATCTCACCAGCACCCCCTAGACCTTTTCCCTGACATTTTTGCCAAAAAGACCAGCAGGGCGGAAAATTAAGATTAAAATTAACACCACAAAGGCTACAGCGTCACGGAATAGCGAGCCTCCAGCCGCGCTGACAAGGGCCTCAATGACACCCAATAATAATCCTCCAGCCATTGCCCCAGGGATAATTCCAATTCCTCCTAGAACAGCGGCAACGAAAGCCTTCAGACCCGGAATGATCCCCATCAATGGCTCAATTTTTGTATAGTACATTCCAAATACCACCCCGGCTGCACCGGCAAGGGCAGATCCGATTGCAAAGGTAGCAGAGATGGTGTTGTTGACGTTGATTCCCATCAATTTGGCTGCATCCTGGTCGTGGGAAACGGCGCGCATCGCCTTACCAATCTTAGTTTTATGGACAATAAATTGAAGAATAATCATTAAACAAAGGGAAACGGCCAAAATTAGGATGGACTGGCCGCTAATCTTAACGCCGAAGATCTCCAGGCTTTTTAATGGAACGATGTTGCTTGGATAAGCCTCAGGCTGGGCGCCGCGAATATAAATGGTGCCATATTCAATGAAAAGCGATACCCCGATGGCGGTAATCAGCGCCGCAATTCTTGTCGCATTCCGAAGCGGCTTGTAGGCAATCCGTTCAATCAATACGCCGAAAATTGCGCAGGCCACCATTGAAATCAATAATGCTGGGAAAAATCCTAAATGGAGAACAGTAATAGAATAAAAACCGATAAAAGCGCCGACCATGAAGACGTCCCCATGGGCGAAGTTGATTAACTTGACGATGCCATATACCATTGTGTACCCAAGGGCAATCAATGCGTAAATACTTCCCAATGAAATGCCGTTGACTAGCTGCTGTATTAGTTGTTCCATGTCGCAACTCCTTCCAGTGGGAATAGGAAATTTTTCCTAATCCTTATAAATTGGAATAGGGAACATGGACATGCTCCCTATTCATTTGATCATTATAAAATTAACTACGGATTAACCTTCGTTTTGAATGTTTGTTCGCCGTCTTTGTACTCTAAGATGACAGCTGATTTGATTGGGTTGTGGTCCTTATCAAGCTTCATTTGTCCTGTTACTAGATCAAGGCCATTTGTTTCTGCAAGAGCCTTTTGAATTTTCTTGGAATCTCCGCCGCCAGCACGTTTGATGGCATCAGCAAGGAAATAAGCAGAATCATATCCTAAAGCGTTAAACGCATCTGGAGATTTGTCCTTGTATTTTGCTTTAAAGGCTTTTACAAACTCTTGAACCTTTTGGTCAGAATCGCCAGAAGAATAGTGGTTTGTAATGAATGTGTTATTCAAAGCATCCTTGCCGGCAAGTTCTACTAGTTTAGGAGAATCCCAGCCGTCAGCACCCATCATTGGCGCATCTAGACCTAATTCACGAGCCTGCTTGACAATTAAACCAACTTCTTCATAATATCCAGGGACGAAGACGAATTCTGGGTTTTTCCCTTTAATATTCGTTAATTGGGCATGGAAGTCTGTATCCTTCGCCACATATGCTTCTTGAGTGACAACCTTGCCGCCTTCTTTTTCAAACTTTTCTTTGAAGGAAGCCGCTAAACCTTTTGAATAATCACTGGAGCTGTCAATAAATACAGCAGCTGTTTTTACTTTTAATTCTTTAGCCGCAAAGTTTGCTGCGACAGTGCCCTGGAATGGGTCAATGAAGCATGTACGGAAAACATAATCATTTAATTTGCCGTCTTTTACCGTTACGTCAGCAGCCGTACCAGTCGGCGTGATGATTGGAACATTGTTGCTTTGCGCAATTTCAATCTGTGCTTTTGTATTTCCGCTTGTTGCTGCACCGATAATGGCTGAAACCTTGTCTTGGCTGATCAGCTTTGTCGCGCCATTAATCGCTTCAGGTGCTTCAGACTTATTATCAACGACAACCAGCTTCAATTTCTTGCCGTCAATTCCCTCTTTATTGATTTCCTCCAGTGCCAGGTCAATACCTTCCTTAATGGACTGGCCATAGGATGCTACCCCGCCAGAAAGCTCAAGGTTGGCACCGATTTTGATTTCGCCGCCCTTTTCATCCCCGCCGCCTGAACTAGTGGATGTGGATGATCCACAGCCGGCCATTACGCCTGCAGCTAGCATAAATGAAGCAAACACACCTGCTAATTTTCTTTTTCTCACGACATTACCCCCTGTTTTTTAAAAGTTTCCCAAATCATTGTGCAACTCTTCCCAAAACATATAATATTCTGAAAACATTGTACATAATAATTAGGGGTTCGTCTAGTACCTACATCCACTATTTTAAAATAATTTTGAAAATAATAATAAAAGCTTATTTCTGGGCGTTTTTACACGTTATTCCGCTAAAGCGGAACAGTATTTATTTTTACTTTAAAAAGCAAACTATTTTTAAATTATTTTGTCTAAATATGGATATATTCCTCGTTTTTCCAGAAATAAAGGACCCTTGAAAAAGGGCCCTCCAATAAATCATTATACCAATTCTTGTTTTTTCGTTTCTTTTCCCAAAAGAAACACTGCCAAAGCACCAATTAAAATGGATATACAAAATATTGTAAAAATGGTAGAGACAGCATACTTTTGAGCCACTAAGTAGCCAACCAATAATGGACCGAGCACACCACCGATACGGCCGATGGCAGCAGCCATTCCGGCACCTGTACCGCGGATTACCGTTGGATACTGCTCCGGGGTATAGGCGTAGAGCCCGCCCCAAGCGCCAAGGTTGAAAAATGATAATAAAATTCCTGCTGCCATTAACAGTGCAGTAGAGTCTGCGGTTCCAAAGAAATAAGCGCTGGCAGCCGTTCCGGTTAGGTAGACAACCAAAACAAACTTCCGGCCAAACCTTTCAATGCACCACGCCGCCGTAAAATAACCAGGCAGCTGAGCTAGCGTCATAATCAACACATACTCGAAGCTTTTAATCAAACTGAAGCCCTTCATCACCATGACACTCGGCAGCCATAAGAACATTCCGTAATAGGAAAACACGACACAGAACCAGACAACCCAAAGCATAGCTGTCTGTCTGCTATACTCTTTTGACCAAAGCTGAGTGAGGTTATGAAGGACGGAGCTCTTTTCCTTCGTTTTAACTGCTGCAAATCGTGGTGAGTCAGGAAGCCCCATCCGCAAATATAAGGCATATAGGGCAGGAATCGCACTGATAAGCAACGCTGCCTGCCAGCCAATCGATGGGATGATGAAATAGGAAATGACCGCTGCAATCAGCCAACCGCCTGCCCAAAAGCTTTCCAATAGAACAACGATACGGCCGCGTTTTTCAGCCGGGACACTTTCGGAAACAAGCGTTGAAGCGACCGGCAGTTCTCCTCCTAAGCCCATTCCAACTAAGAACCGGAGAATTAAAAAGACAGTCAAAGAGCCTGCAAATGCCGATGCACCGCTTCCTATCGAAAATAATAATAAAGTAATGATAAAAACATGTTTCCGCCCGATTCGGTCAGCCATTAAGCCGAAAATTAGCGCACCGACCGCCATTCCAATCGAGTTGATGCTGCCAATCCAGCCCATTTGGCCGGGAGTTAAACTCCATTCTGCCGCCAATGCCGCTATGATGAAGGAAAGCATCCCTACATCCATGGCATCAAACATCCAGCCCATCCCGGCAATACCGAGCAGTTTCGTGTTTGATAACTCCTGTTTCTTTCCTGATTTCATCTTAATAAAATCATTGCCAGAAACACTATTTGTGTTAGCCATCATAAGCCCCCCTCTATTTTCAGAGTTTCTGATATTATTCCCCAGTACGTTTCTTTTTAAGAAAAAACTATAAGCCCCTGTCCTGTCATAATTTTAACAGATGTCTTTACACCAGTCAGCAAAAAAAGAGAAAATCTCAGTTTGAAATTTTCTCAAGCTACGCTTCATGGGTTTCCGAATTTTTAAATTGATTTGAAAACAAGGTAAAATATCTCTCTTCTTTCGCCATCAATTCCTCATGGCTGCCTGATTCAACGATTTCCCCATGGTCAATGACCGTGATAGTGTCGGCATCACGAATGGTGTTGAGGCGGTGAGCAATAATAAAACTAGTGCGATTTTCCATTAAAGACAACAAAGCCCGCTGAATGTGCAGTTCCGTTCTTGTATCAATGCTGCTTGTCGCTTCATCCAAAATCAGCAGCGATGGTCGTGCCAAAATAACCCTGGCAATGGCCAGCAGCTGGCGTTCTCCCTGACTGAGGTTACCGCCGTTTTCCGATAGAAGGGTGTCATATTGCTTGGGCAGACGTTTAATAAAGCCCTCTGCACCTGCCATCTTTGCGGCCTCCTGCACTTCCTCCTGCGTCGCGGCCGGATTTCCGTACATGATATTTTCTTTGATTGTTCCCGAAAAAAGATAGGTATCCTGGAGCACAAAGCCAAAGCTGCGCCGCAGGCTGTCCCTTGTGTAGCTGCGAATATCGCGCCCATCGAGGAGGATCCGGCCCCCGGTCACATCATAAAATCTTGTCAAAAGATTTACAATGGTTGTTTTTCCAGCACCAGTCGGACCAATCAGGGCGGTGCTGGTTCCTGCCGCCGCCTCAAAACTGACGTTTTTTAAAATCGGCACATCAGGGCGGTAGCCAAAGGTGACATTTTCAAACACAACATGGCCATTCGGATTCTTAAGCGGCACTGCGCTAGGGGAATCCGCAGGTTCCTCCTCTTCATCAATGACTTCAAAGACCCGCTCTGCTCCGGCGACACCTGATTGAAGAATGTTAAAAATATTGGCCAGATCATTAAGCGGCCGGACAAATTGCCTTGAATACGTAATGAAGCTGGCGATCGCTCCAACCGTGATGTGCCCTTTGACAGCGAGGATGCCGCCGACAATAGCGACGACCGCAAAGCCAAGGTTATTGATGACATTCATAATCGGCATTAGGAAACCGGACCAAATCTGCGCCTTGAGGCCGACCTCACGGAGCTTGGTATTAACCTTTTCAAATTCCTCGATTACCTTTTCTTCATGATTAAAAGCTTTTACAACCTCGATGCCAGAAATGGTTTCTTCGATATGCCCATTTAATTTCCCCAGCTGAATTTGCTGATTTTTAAACAGGACGCTTGTTCTTTTTGCAATCGTTTTTGTAAGCAAAAATACAAGCGGCACGGTAATCAGGCTGGCCAGCGTGAGGATTGGGCTCAGAATCAGCATCATAATAAGCGAGCCTAGGATGATGATGACTCCGGACATTAACTGTGTCGTCGATTGGGATATCGTGTTGCTGATATTATCAACATCATTTGAGAGCCTGCTCATTAGTTCCCCATGTGTCCGAGAATCAAAGAAAGCAACAGGGAGCTTTTGCAGTTTTTGAAAAAGAGAAGCTCTTAATACTTTGACTATCCGTTGGGCTACCCCCGCCATCAGCCAGCCCTGGAAAAAGGTAAGGACGGCGTCGCCGGCATAGGCGCTGATCAGGACAATAATCATGACTTCAAGAACGGCGAAATCCACCTTCCCGTGATTAAGCGTCATGGCATCGATGGCTTTCCCGATGAGAAAAGGGTTAAGCAGCATTAAAGCTGCATCAATCGTGATAAACAAGAAAATGAGGGAAAGCATTCCCTTTTCGCGGCCAAAATAGTCCCAAAGGCGTTTTAAGGTACCTTTAAAGTTTTTTGGCTTAACCACTGGACCGCGGTGGTGGGCACCCCCACCAGGCCTAAGCGGCGGCGGACCGGGAGGGGTGGTTCTTTGCGGCTGATTTGCGTTATTTGCCATTTTGCAGTCCCTCCCTGCCCATTTGTGAGCGATAGATTTCTTGATATACCTGACAATCCTTGATTAGCTCGTGATGGGAGCCAATACCCGCCACTTCCCCCTGATCGAGGACAATGATTTTATCGGCATCGATAATCGAGGAAATCCGTTGGGCAATCAAAACACAGGTCAGGCCGCTGGCGAATTTTTTTAAGGCGGTTTTCATTTTGGCTTCAGTGGCGGCGTCGACCGCGCTGGTGCTGTCATCCAAAATGAGAATTTCCGGCTGCTTTACCAGTGCCCTGGCAATAGAAAGCCGCTGCTTCTGTCCGCCGGAAAAATTGACACCGCCCTGGCCTATTTTTGTGTTATAGCCTTCCGGTGAGGCCTCGATAAATTCCGTGGCACTGGCTATAGCTGCCGCTGTTTCGATTTCCTGCTGTGAGGCATTTTCCTTTCCCCAGCGGATATTCTCAGCAATTGTCCCGGTAAACAAAATATTTTTTTGTGGAACAAAGGCAATTTTCTCCCTTAGATTTTTCGGGTCTATATCTTTAATATTCGTGCCATTTACCTTTATCGAGCCGCTTGATGCGTCATAAAAGCGGGGAATCAGGCTGACGAGCGTAGTTTTCCCGGAACCGGTAGAGCCGATGATGCCGACTGTTTCCCCGGGAAGAAGGGTAAGGGAAATGTCTTTGAGGACCGGCTCGCCGGCAGCCTCATCATAGGAAAAGGAGACATTTTCAAAATCAATTCTTCCTTTTTCACCGGTTGGAGATTTCATTTTATCGTTTTTCCAAGTAATGTTGACTTCCTCAGAGAATACTTCATCAATTCTTCCCGCTGAGGCCTTCGCCCTGACAAACATGGTAAACACCATGGAAATCATCATGAGGGAAAATAAGATCTGCGTCATGTAGTTGATAAAAGCAATAATATGGCCAACCTGTATCTTTCCTGACTCAACCCCAAAGCCACCCATCCAGAGGACAACGACAATCCCGATGTTAACTGTCAGCATAATCGCCGGGCTGAAAACAGCCATCAGTCGGTTGGCGGCAATCGATTGCTTCTGGAAATGCTCGTTAGCTTTTGAGAATTTAGCTGTTTCTACTTCAAAACGGTTAAAAGCTTTGACAACACGGACACCGGATAAATATTCACGAAGCACACCGTTCACCCGGTCCATGGCATTCTGAACTTTGGAAAACAGAGGAAATCCAAGCTTTAAGTTGATGATGATAAACAATGCCACAATCGGCACCACCACCGCGAGGACGACCGCGAGGTGAAGGTTAAGGCGCGTTGCCATAACCAGACCGCCAATCGCCAGCAACGGAGCTTTTACGAAAATCCGCATCGTACCGTTTACAAACACTTGTACCTGGGTTACATCATTTGTAAGCCTTGTGATGAGGGATGCGCGGTCAAAGTTGTTCAGGTTTCTAAATGAAAGTGATTGAATCTTGCTAAACAGGTCAGATCGTAGTTCTGTTCCAAAATTTTGCGAAACGATGCTGGCCATGATGCTTCTGGTGGAAGCGGCCACGGCCCCAATAGCGGTAATCAGGAGCATTAGGCCGCCCATTTTTAGGACATAATGGATATCTCTGTTGGCAACACCCTCGTCAATAATTTTCGCCATCACGGTCGGCTGCAGCAAATCGCAAATTGCCTCAAAGGTGAGGAATAGAACCGCAATACAAAAGGACTTCCAATACTTTTTTATGTACTTTGCAAAATGCTTCATGAGGTCTCCCCCTGCTCCTAAACTGCCAGACAAATGTAATAAACCTATTATAAATTCGGGCTCTTAAAATAGACAAGCAAAGGGGCCTGCCCCCGCATAGCTTTCGCGTATCGCATTAAAGCAGCGGAGGACAGGCCCTTTTCATTGATTTTATTTTACCGGGCTGAATTCATGAACCCAGACGCGCATTTGCGGGAGCCACGGCATTCCCGGGTGAATGGAAAGAATCGATTGTTTGTATTCTTCCACATTGTTGAAGCCCTCGCGGCGGGCATCCTCATCTGTTAGTTCACCAAGGCTTTGTGAGTAGACTTTATCTACCACAAACTGATGGCCCTCCAGGGTCATGATTTCGCCTGGGTCAGCATAGCGGCCATTGCGGCGGGTCGCTGTTTTTTCACCAGCGATCACCTTCTTAACGTCTTCCTCCATTGTGACCATTCGTTCAACGGAACAGGTTTTCGGTGGTAATGTATTGTTTTCATGTTGAGTAGTCATTTTTAATATCCTCCTTTTTCCAATTCAGTTATTTATTTTAACACTATTGCTATTGTAATAAAAACGAACGGAAAAAAGCAAAGAGAAGGCCGTGAATTAGACTACCTGCCCGCCGGTTTGCCGGTATTTGTCGATGCCTTCTGCGCAACGGTAAGCGAGAGCGCCGACGGTTCCAGTCGGGTTGTACCCGGAATTGTGGGCAAAGTTAGCCGCGCCCACCACAAATAAATTGTCCACATCCCACATTTGTAAATAATTATTGACGGCAGAGGTAGACGGATCTGCACCCATGATAACACCGCCGGTATTGTGAGTGGACTGGTAGGTGGTAATATCGTAAGGTCCCAGCTCCTTCAGCGAATCAATATGATTTGCGCCCATTTCCTTCAAGATTTGTGCGGATTTTTCAGCTAGGAACACAGCCAACTTCCGGTCCTGATCCTCGAAATCAAAGGTAATCCTGATTAACGGGTCGCCGAATGCATCCTTATAAGTAGGGTCCAAGTCGAGATAGTGATGCTTAAACGGCATGGATGAGCCTTGACCGCCAACTGAAAGAAAACGGTTGGCATATTTGAGCGACTGTTGTTTGAACTCTTTGCCCCAAGCTGGCGTGCCCTTCGGAACAGGATTATTTTGAATCGGCCTTAACCCTGTTTGGGTGAGTGATATGCTGCCCCCATGGATAAAGCCCAGGTTTGAATGATCAAAGTTATCGCCATTATAATCGTCAAGGACGATTCCGAGTGACCCGGCACCGGCAAAGGTACTGAATTCCTTATCATTGAAAAAGCCAACCGCATTTCCTTTCATAACTTGATAAGCATAGTTTTTCCCAATCACGCCTGTCCCTGTTGCCGGATCATACGGTCTGCCCAAGTCCGACATAAGCAGCAGGCGGACATTATTAAACACATAGCTTGTCAGGACCACAATATCGGCCGGCTGTTCAATTTCTTCGCCTGTTGTTGTATCGACATATAAAACCCCGGTCGCTTTGTTGCCCGTATGTAATATCCTTCTTACATGGGAATGGGTTCTAATCTCGAAATTTCCTGTTTTTTTGGCAACCGGAATAACCGTGACGACCGGATCGGCTTTAGCCCCGTACTCGCAGCCAAATCGCTCGCAGTAGCCGCAGTATTGACAGGCCGCCCTTGAGATGCCATCTGGGTTTTTATACGATTCTGATAAGTTAGCTGACGGCATCATATAAGGATTCAGCTTCAAGTTCTTTGCCGCTGTCTCAAACATTTTTATAGCCGGTGATTTCTTCATCGGCGGGGTTGGGAATTTATCCGACCGCTTTCCGGCACCGGGATGCGGGTTCTCCTCACCCGAAATTCCGCATGTTTTCTCAAATTTGTCGTAGTAAGGCTCCAGCTGGTCATAGGTAATGCCCCAATCCTGAATAGACATTTCCGCTGGGATTTTGTTTTGCCCATATTTTTCAATCGTTTTACTGCGAATCTCAAAATCATAAGGAAGGAACCGGTATGTCTGTCCGTTCCAGTGAACACCAGACCCCCCTAAACCATCCCCGAGCAGAAATGAACCATACTGTCTCATTGGCAGGGCGCGGATTCTATCGTTGCCCCGGAAGGTAATCGTTTCTTTGGAAAGATCCTGGAATAGATCATAGCGCAGTGCATATCTAAGTTCATCATGAACCATGAAATAATCTTCGGTCTTTCTTTCCTTGCCTCGTTCCAATCCGACCACCTTCAGGCCCTTTTTCGTCAGCTCAGATGCAATAATTCCGCCAGTCCAGCCAACTCCCACCAGGACGACGTCAGCTTTTGGTAATTTTCTCGCCATTTTTCCACCTTCTTTTTTAAAAATAAAATCTATTAATATTGGTACTTGAGCCCTTTGGTTTAATGCTTCATATGGCTTTGCAGGCTTTGCGGTTTAATCTTCTGGAAGTCCTTCTCGATAATCTCGGCATAGGCCATTTGGCTGCCAGGGTAGTTTCGCATTTTCCAGCCATCCATATTTTTATTTCCTCCATATAATGGATCACTGTAAACTCCCTCTAAGGTTGCACTTCTCAGCAGCTGGAAAAAGCCGCTAGGGGATAGGGTCGTTAAATTCACCTTATCCTCTTCAAAATCTTTCAAAATTTTGTCCTGCTCATCACCCGAAAGTTCTTCGAAATTTTTCTTACTTACTGTGTTACTGTAATTTTGCAGCTCACGCAGTCCAATATCAAAAATATCCCTTCGTTTTAAGCGCCCCTGATACCCCTGAACTTTTTCACCGGGAAAAAAGGGTGCCTGCATATAGTCCCTGGCATTGAAGCCCCAATCACCGGCTAACTGGTGATCAATAAAATAGGCAACGCCCAATGCCTTTGCCCCCGGTCCGTTATCATCGTTAGGGAATATTCGTTCGGTGGCAGCTTCGGTAATCCTAAATTGTTCCGGGGTAAAATACATCAGCGCCTGATTGAAATCTTGGTCTTGAGGCGCCGGCGGATTGTTCTTGTTATCATCCTTTCCCCTTGGGACCAAACTGCCCAAGATCCCGCCAACAGCAAGTCCCCCTACGGTAAAACCAGTATTGCGAAGAAATCTTCTTCTCGATAATGTTTCTTGTTTTTCTTTGTTTTCTTCAGCCATGGAACACACCTCCAAGGAAATTAGAAAAGCGGAAGCGCCTTGCTCAGCCCCGACAAGCATAAGACGAGCCGGCAGGAAGGTTGCTTTTTAACCTTCATGACGGATTGGCTTATGACTCGAGGGGCTAGGCGCTGCAGCTAGACAATAGACAACATTATTTGAAAAATACGGCAGTCCGCCGCTATTGCTTGATAATGTTCCCAAAATAAAGCATGTATACTCACAAAAAATCAGGGGATTTTATTTGGTAAAAAGGAGGAAATAATATGAAAAAAATTAGAAACATGTGGTATGTGCCGATGATTGCTGTTCTATTAATTCTTGGCGCATGCTCAGCCCAGCAGGAGCTGAAAGGAAATGCAGAGGATCTTCATCAACAATCTTTAAATGAAAAAGGAAATGGCCATGTCCAAGGCCAAAATAATGTTGACGTGATTCCAAGCGTCGACAGATCGAAGAAACACACTACAAGTACAAACAATCAAACAGCGGGCCTTGGGGAAAATGTTTACAGTTTAATTGGAAGCTCAAGCCTGCATGATGGCGGTATCTCATCCCATTTAGAGTCCAGGCTTGCAGGGCAGGGGATTACCGGTATCAAGGTGTTTGTACTTGATGACACGGTGATTTTGGCAAGGGCGGAGCCAGCCACAACCTCCACCACTTATGATGAAATGCAAAATAAAGTATTAAAAAACACTACCGGTTTATCCGGAAAAGGGACCCTTGACGGTGTCGATGTCAATAAACTAAATACTGACGATAACCTTGCCAAGGCCAAGGATTTAATGAACAAAGCCTTTAACGGCCAAGTTCAGGTTCTTTCCATTACAAATCCAAATGCTCTGCCGCTTATCGACGGAATCAAAGCCAATATCAAAGCACCATCACCATCCTATAGCAAGCTTTCAAGCGATATCATCACATTAGTTAAAATGGCAAACGAAAAATAAAAGGTCTGACTCCCGGCTCACTAGCGGGGGTCAGACCTTTTTTATATGTTTAAATCTTTCTTTTTATAATATATTAATGTGACTGTTAAAAGAGTGATAAATAAAACAGCAGAGATTAACACGTAGACAGTATCGAGCCCGCCGCCGTACATGATGTTTTTGGCTTCAAAGTATTTGAACGGCGTCACGAATTTCAGGAACTCGATGCTTCCATTCAAATCAATGACTACTGATAAAACAAATGTAAGCAACAGGATTCCGGCCGCCAGTGATGCAGCCTTTTTCGGTTTTCTTTTTAAAGCAGAGATGCTACTGCCAATGGCCATAAATAAAAGTTGCAGGATGAACATCCCCATCATGGTGATGGCAATATCACCATTCACCGACTCTCCATCAGCGTATTTCCCAACGATGACAATTGACGATCCCCAAGTAACGAGGGTAAAAATAAAGATATTCGTAAAGGCCGCCAAAAGTTTGGCGGTAATAATTTTAGCTCTCGAAACGGGTTTTACAAACAGGAACTCGGAGGTTTTATCCCGCTCTTCCTTGGCAATGATGGTCGCTCCGAGCATTGCCGCATGAATAGTTGCCATCAATAATAGATAGATAAACAGCATCCCGTAGTAGCCGCTGACCTTATCCATGTCAAGCGCACCAACACCCATCACCACCTGAAGGGACTTTGGCATATCCTGAAACAGGTCATTCAGCGATTGGCCTGATGATGATAACCCTGCGAATTTTTGCATCCCGGAAACCACCATCAGGAAAACGCCAATACACCAAATGATGAGCGATTTCCGATGGGACTTCAGTTCTCTTAAATAGATATTCATTTGCACGAGCTCCCTCCTACACAGCATGGATATCTTTTTTTGTATAAACGAAATAACTCGCCGCAACTGCAAGCAAAATAATCACCGCACCCACAATCATAAATGATGCTTCATAGCTCGAATGTTTTAAAATATAATCATTATTAAAATACTTGAACGGTGAAAAGTAGCGCTTCGCTTCATCATCCGTTGTGGCGCTGATTGCGCCGATAAAATAGAACGCAAACACTGTCCCAAGTGACACGGGCAGCACGGACTTGAGTTTCCGAGCGAGAACAGAAACAATGAAACCAAAGGCAAGAAACATCAGTTGAATGAAAAACATCGTCATCGAAAGCAGAATGAATTGTTTCATACTAAACTCGGCCGTTTTCACCTGGGAGGCAATTACCGTTGCAGCTGCAATATATACAATATTTGTGATGACGAGTGAAGCGAATGCCGCCAGCAGCTTGGCGGTTAACACCTGTTTTCGTGTAACTGGTTTGGTCAATAGAAAATCCGCCGTTTTTTCCCGGACCTCCTTGCTAACAATCGAAGTCCCAAGATTCATGGCCTGAATCGCTCCACACAATATGATAAACGTCAAGGCATAACAATAGAATCCTAGAATCGTAAATAAATTGCCTAGGTTGAGGCCGATGGCTTTCCTTAAAGCTTCCGGATAGCCTTCCAGCAGCTTTTTGAATTCATCGGCATCTTTTGAGAAGGCCGGAAACATGGACATAAACAGCGCAAATACGGCAATTAGCGAAATCGTCCAGATGATCGTCGACTTCCGGTAGGCCTTTAATTCATGAATAAATATATTCATAATTTATTTGGCCTCCTTTTCGTAATAATGAAGGAATATTTCTTCAAGGTCTGGCTCTTCAATCCACAAGTTGGTTATTTCGATTTCTGCGACTTTCCTCAGGACCGCGTTGATATCCCCTCTAAATAAAAAGCTCGTTACATTTCCTTTCCCAGTCAGATTGCTGACTCCATCTATTTGAAAATAATTCTGGTCCAGCGGCACCTTTGTTTCGACTTTAAACTTTTTATAATTGTTTTCTTTTAACGTACTAATCTTTTCAACTGTAACAATCTTACCTTCTTTAATGATAGCCACTCGGTTACAGAGTCTCTGAACCTCACTGAGAATATGCGAGGAAAAGAGGATGGTGGCGCCTTTTTTATTTTCTTCCTCAAGAAGTTCAAAGAATTTCTGCTGCATCAAGGGGTCGAGGCCGCTCGTTGGTTCATCGAGAATGATGAGCTTCGGTTCATGTAGCAGCCCTTGGACAATGCCGACCTTCTTTTTATTTCCCAAGGAAAGGTCATCAATTTTTTTATTCAGGTCAAGGTCCATAATGTCCGCCAATTCCTTGATCCGCTTGCTGCAGTCCTTTTTGTAAAAGCTGGCCGAATACTTCAAGAGGTCCTTTACCTTCATATTGTCGTAATAGAACACTTCCGACGGCAGGTAGCCGATTTCTTTTTTTATTTCCGGAGCAAATTTGATGCAATCTTTTCCAAAAATTGTTGCACTGCCGCTTGTCGGATATATGAGCGACAGGAGTGTGCGGATTGTTGTCGATTTCCCGGCTCCATTCGGTCCGATGAAGCCGAAAATCTCGCCTTCTTCCACGTTAAAGTTGATATCGGTGATTCCCCTTGCTTTGCCGTATGTCTTTGTCAGGTTTTTAATTTCAATTACGTTCATGATTGAGGCCTCCCTTTATTTGGCTAATTCGCATAAATTCGACTAAGCCTCAGCCGGCGCCTATCGGCTTGTCAGTCGGCAAGTCTTCATTTATAAAAGCATTTAATTAAAACCTCGAAATATTCTTCTGCTTCTCGGCTGACCTTTTTGTAATCAATTTTGTGGTCTGGCTGCATCTTTGCTTTATAAAGTTCCTCATCACTCATTTTTTCGAAAGTCCAGGTGATAATTTTTAAGATTTTTTGTATGTCAACGTCATCCCTGAACTTCGACAAATCAATTCCCTCATAAACTTTTCCAAAATTGATGTCGATTAGTTCCTTTTTCTTTTTTTCCATTTCCACTTTAATTTCTGCCGAGTCATCCATTAAGGCCTCCTGCATAAAGTTAAAAAGGTCTGGATATTGCGTCAGCAGATCCATTTTAATCATGATTGCCTGTCTCATTCTCGAGAAAAAGTCCGTATCGGCAAGGTCAACTTTTTTATAAAATTCATCTGCAATGAGCTCATAGCTATATTCAAACAGAAATAGGTACAGTTGCTTTTTGTTCTGAAAATAATGAAACAAAAGCCCCTTCGAGATTCCCGCTTCCTTTACAATTTCATTGGTCGATGCCTTATCATAGCCTTTCTGGGCAAATTCCTTAATTGCTGCATTAATAATTCGGTCTTGTTTTTCTTGATCTAGGTTGAGGAATTTCGAAAACATTTGGGTGTTCCCACTCCTTTGGTTATTAGACGTTGACCGTATCGGTCAATTACATTTTATTCCTATTGACCATTGTGGTCAATAGTGGTCAATCCTATATTTTTTTACAAAAAAATGAACTTATATTGATGGCGATAGTATGGGGATTTGGGGTGTGGTACGATGCGGATGTGCGACAAAATTTTAATGGAGGTGCTCATGAAAGACAGAGATCGATCATTAACGTTAGAAGGTTTGATAGCTACCCAAAACAGGCTGCCACCGAAGCATCCAATGCTTCCTATATTATCTGGCAAGCAGGCTTCCGTAGAGGCCGGGATTGCCGGGGAGGAGCGGGTGGCAGAGATTTTTCGAAAAACTTCATTTTCCTTTCCGCACCACGCTTACCATGATTTACGGCCTTCCTCAGATGAAAAATTTCAAATTGACAGCTTTGGACTGACACCCTGGTTTGGCAATATTCTTGAAGTCAAAAACATCGCCAAGGTCCTCGAATTTAAGGACAATCCACCCCAATTAATCCGAACCCGTGATGATGGACACAAGGACGGATTTGAAAGTCCAGTAGTCCAATTGGAACGAAATTACGAATTATTGAGTGATTGGTTACGGAAGCACAATATCCGCATTCCTATTTACGGTTCGGTTGTCCTGGCCTATCCGAAGCAGATTGTCGCCGTCCCCCCGGCAAAAACGCGGCTTTTATTCCCCAACTTGATTCCCTCATTCATTCGAAACATTCCTCAGCCAGACTTTAAGTTGGATCCAGAAACCTTCCATTGGCTTTCGTCAGAGCTCCTCAAAAGCCACCAACCTTTTATTCCAAAACCGGTCTCAGAGTCTTACAAAATCCCGCGGGGTGATTTTAAAAATGGCGTGCGTTGCGTTGTGTGCAACAGGTTCGGTATGGTGAAGAGTCCAAGGACATGGATTTGCCCTTTTTGCGGTGCAACAGACCATTTGGCTCATCAAAGGACATTATTGGAGTGGTTTTTGGTGGTGAGCAGGACCATTACGAACCGGGAGTGCCGGGAGTTTTTGGGGGTGGAGGATATCTATGTGGCGAATCGCATTTTAAAGGGGATGAACTTGAGTTATGTAGGAGAATCCCGTTACCGAAAATATGTATTTGACCTTAATTATTTCAAAAAATAATTACCCTTTTAATGATACTGTTGGCTTTCACAGGTTGGAGACTGTTATCCGCAACTTGGGGCCGTCTATACGCAAGTTGGAATGCCTCTCGCAAATTGGGGCGCTTATCCGCAACTTGGAGGCTGCTATCCGCAAGTTGGAACGCCTTTCGCAAGTTGGGACCCCTTATCCGCAACTTGGGGGCTGCTATCCGCAACTTGGGACCATCTATCCGCAAGTTGGAACGCCTTTCGCAAGTTGGGACCTCTTATCCGCAACTTGGAGGCCTCTATCCGCAACTTGGGACAGTTTATACGCAAGTTGTATTGCCTTTTGCAAATTAGGGGCGCTTATCTGCAAGTTGGAGCCTTTGTTCATTTATGCGCCCCCCTTCAAAAACGTGTATCCGCTCCCGTAAAGTGATATGATAATCATGAAAATATATAAAAAGGGAGTGTGCTAACTTGAAAGAGGAATTGATTCAACGATTTACTTCCTATGTGAAAGTGGATACGCAGTCGGATGAGAGCAGTGAGACTTGTCCATCAACGGATGGGCAGTGGACGCTGCTGCGCATGCTTGTCGATGAGCTCAACCAAATCGGCATGCAAGAGGTGACCATCGACGAGAACGGCTATGTGATGGCGACGCTGCCGTCCAATACCGATAAAGAAGTGCCAACCATCGGCTTCCTGGCCCACGTTGACACAGCGACTGATTTTACCGGCAAAAACGTCAATCCACAAATTCTTGAAAGCTATCAAGGTGGGGAAATCGTCCTTAACGAGGCCCTGAACGTCATTATGTCGCCAAAGGACTTCCCGAACCTCAAAGACTATAAAGGGCACACCCTCATTACAACCGACGGCACCACGCTGCTTGGGGCCGACAACAAAGCCGGCGTAACAGAAATCATGACGGCCATGGCGCACCTAATTCAAAACCAGGAAATTAAGCACGGTAAGGTCCGCGTTGCGTTCACGCCGGATGAGGAAATCGGCAGGGGGCCTCATAAGTTTGACGTTGCGGCATTCAACGCAAAGTACGCCTACACTGTTGACGGCGGTCCGCTTGGCGAGCTTGAATATGAAAGCTTTAATGCCGCCGGAGCGAAAATCACCATAAAAGGTAACAATATTCATCCTGGTTCTGCTAAAGACAAAATGGTCAATTCGATGAAGATCGCGATGGAATTACATAGCCAGCTTCCGCCGCAGGAGGCACCGGAGCATACAGAAGGGTACGAAGGCTTCTACCATCTGCTGTCCTTTAACGGCGATGTCGAGCAGACTAAGCTCAACTATATCATCCGCGACCATGACAGAGAAATTTTTAATAAAAGAAAAGCGACGATGGAAAGCATTGTCCAGCAGCTTAACGAAAAATACGGCAGTGACACAGTTCAGCTTGAGATGAAAGACCAATACTATAACATGCGCGAAAAAATCGAGCCGGTCAAGCAAATCGTCGATATTGCTCAGGAGGCGATGGAGAGCTTGGATATCAAGCCGCTTATTAAGCCAATTCGCGGCGGTACAGACGGTTCTCAGCTATCATTCATGGGTCTGCCGACGCCAAATATCTTTACCGGTGGCGAAAACTTCCACGGCAAATACGAATTCATTTCCGTGCAAAACATGGTGAAAGCAACCGAAACCATCATTGAAGTCATTAAGCTTTTTGAAAAAAAAGCTTAAAAAAAGAAAGCTAACCGCCACAGGTTAGCTTTTTTTCTACCAATCAACCAGCGCCTCCGCGCACTGCCGCAGGCTTAACACCGTCTCATCCAATTGCCGTTTCAGCTGCTCCCTCGACCACTTACCTTCATCGGCTTGTAAATCTCTTTGAATCAACAAAATCATCCACATCGAAAACACCGCCGAGAACAAATAGTATTCCCGAACAAAAGCCGGACCGTCCAGCTTCATTCCTACCTGCCCAAGATAAAACCCCAGCACCTGCTTCCGAAACCCCTTAGTTACCTTTTTGGGGAAAATCGGATGTGCCATATCCAACAGATGATATAAATCCCAGAAGGGCGTATTCAAATGGGTGTGCTCCCAGTCTAAGATGATTAATTTCCCCTTCACAACAGCGTAATTCCCCAAATGCAAATCCCCGTGTGATAATACCTGAAGCTTTGAAAATATGAAACTATCAAGCTGTTTAAACACATGAAGAACATGTTTTTCAGTGAGCCCCAATTGCGGAAGCACCCTAAGAAGGTCATCCTTATTCTCGCTGACCTCCTCGGCCACCACTTCAATCCGCGGCTTCAACCCATTCAACGGCACATCCGGAAACGACTCCAACGGGAGGTAGTGCCACCAAGCCATCCACCTAACCACACCAAGGACCGTTTCCTCCGTAAACTCATGCGAAAGCGGGCCGAGGTCCTCAAGAATCATCCAGCTTAAATCAGGGTTAACATGCTTGGAGTAAGCCAAAATTTTTGGAAAAATGGCCGGGAATCGGCTGAGGACATGCTCATGAATCCAGGTCTCTTTACCCATCTGGGCGTTATTCGTCAGCGGTTTAAAAATGTAGCTTTCCTTAGGAGACAAATAAAACCGCTCAACGAACCTGCCGTTCATGCCCTGATAAAGGCGTTCCTTTTTTAATATCAAACTGGCATTTAAACTCCCATCCTCATGGACGATATCGTTTGGCAGCGCCATAGACCCACAACCTTTTTAGTAGGTTTTCACTATGAATATAATGCCAATCCCATAATTTGGCAAGTTATTCATCCACGACAACGGGACCTTCTTCTGGAAGGGGAAATAGCTCCGATAATCGCCTAACCTGGCCATCTGCACCCATAAAAACAATATGCTCACGGGTAAATTTTCGGGGAGAATCAAGGCCGCACGCTGCCGCTAGGGCAAACAGTCCCTGGCGGATGCTGATAATATAGTTCATGACCCGCCATTTCTTCTCCTCAGGAACGAGTGCCTCCTGCTGCTTAGGGTCGGTCGTGGTGACACCGGCGGGGCATTTGCCTGTATGGCATTGCAGTGCCATAATGCAGCCATTCGCCATCATAAAGCCGCGTGCTGAATTCACCGCATCGGCGCCAATCGCGAGGGCAATTGCTATTTTATCAGCCGCAATCAGCTTTCCGGAAGCAAATATCTTAAACCGGTTGCGAATGCCATATTCATGGGCCTTGTCAACCACAGCAAGCAACGCAGGGTAAAGCGGCAGCCCCATTGTATCGGCCATCGCTTTATACGTTGCCCCAGATCCCCCCTCGCTGCCGTCCACCGTAATAAAATCAGGATAAATCCCAAGCCTATTCATCGCTCCAAAAAACTCATCCAAAATTAGCTGATACCCCACAACAATTTTTATGCCAACCGGTTTTCCGCCTTCTTCCTGCAATCGTTTAATAAACTCCAAGGCTACCTCAGCATTTCGCAAAAACGCAAAGCGGTTAGGGGAAATAATCGTCTCGCCCTCTTTCACCTTGCGAATGCTTGCTACCTTTGCCGTCACCTTCGCTCCCTCGAGATGGCCGCCCTGAATTTTCGCCCCCTGGCCAAACTTCAGCTCAAAGGCTTTAATCGACGTCTCCGAGGAAATTTTTCTAAATTCCTCCATTGAAAAATTACCCTCATGGTCCCGAAAACCAAATAAACCTGGCCCTATCTGCGCCACGACATCGGCCCCGCCCGCCAAGTGTTCCGGGGCAATCCCGCCTTCACCTGTATTTAACCACGAACCGCCTGCCATTTGGCAGCCATGCCCCGTTGAAAGAATATAATTCTCTCCAACAGAACCATAGGAAGTAGCAGATGCACCAAAGGGGCCGTGGAGCTCCCATGGCTCCCTCCGCTCCACGCCGACCACAATAGCCTCCTCCTCATGAAAAAGCCAGCGTGGAATCTGATCCTCCGCCAAGTGCTCCTTGCGGAAAAATAAACCCTCATGGTCAATTTTGTATTTCATCCCCTCGACCTTTTCTTGATTGTCGACCCTTAATTCTTCCTTTAAAAGAGGGAACAGGCCGTTGGCAATATAGTAGCCGGGCTTCTCAAAGTCACGTTTCGAACCAAAACTGATTAAATCAGTTCGATATTTCGCTGAAAAAACAACCCCTAAATAATCGGCACGGGAAAACGGTCTGGCACCATTATCATCATCAAACCAATACTGCCTCAGCTTTGGACCCAGCATTTCCAGCACATAGCGGATCCAGCCAAAATAGGGATAGGCCCGGATAATCGAGTGCTGCGGCTTTTTTGCCAAATTACGCAGCCATAGGAAAAAGCAAAGCGGCCCGCCAATGAAGACTACCAATAGAACAGTCAAAATTGTCCATAACACCATCAAAAGCCTCCTTATTTATTTGGCATTTGCAGATGTACAGTCCAAAAGCAACAAACGCATACCTAATACATATGTATGATGGTTATGGTAATATCCATGGACAGTCTATTAGCGTCATTTTTTTAAAATTAAATTTGAAATCGGTCCAGCATGCCAAAAAACTCGCTCAAAAACTCATAAAAAAGTTTTTCGGTTGGCAGCAGGCTGCGTTCTGCCGGGATGATGACGCCGACCGTGCGGCTGACGTTAGGCTCTGTAACAGCAATTTTAACCGTTGAGCGGGGGAGACTGTCGATGAGCGTAATTTCTGGAATCAGCGTAATCCCAAGGCCCGCAGAAACCAAGCCTTTAATGGCATCAATATCCTCTCCCTCGAAGGCCACCATTGGCTCAAAGCCAAGTTGCGCGCAGGCATCCACAATGATCTTACGCAAAATAAAGCCCTGAGGAAATACGATAAAGGGTTCATCCCGCAAGTCACTTAACTTCAAAACTCGTTTACTAGCTAGTGGATGGGACTCAGGCAGTAGAGCCACAATGTTTTCGGTAAAAAGCGTTTTCCCGGTAATTTTCTTTTCCTTCTTGGGCACCGGGCCAATCAGCGCCATATTAAACTCTCCCTTTATTACCCCTTCAATTAAATAGGCATAGGATCCCTGATTTAAATGAAACTTCACATTAGGATACCGCTCCCTGAAGGCAGAAATCGTCGTAGGCAAGGTGTAGCCGGCCAGACTGCTGGGAAACCCAATGCGGATTGTCCCTTTCTCAGGGTCGAGGAATTCCTCTACCTCACTTGTGGCATCTTCAATCAGCTTTACCGCCTGCTCCATATGCTTTAAAAACATTTCACCAATCGGCGTCAGTTTGACATTTCGCCCTTCGCGGATAAATAAGCTGACCCCAAGCTCCTCCTCCAGGTTGGAAATCTGCCTGCTGACTGCAGATTGCGCGACGTGGAGCCGATACGCCGCCTCTGTCACATGCTCCCGTTTGGCTACTTCAATAAAATATTTAATCTGCCTTAGCTCCATTTTTTCCGCCCCTTCCAATCAATCTCATTTCTATATTAATTATATCTATTATTAGCATTGATTAGATTAATTTTACATAATAAAATTAATTGACGTGAAAAAATAAAATATTCAGTATTTAGGACATATTAATTATTTTTAAAAAAGGGGTGATTTCATGCAAACTATTGAGCATGTAAAACAGTCAGGATCACAGGCAGCAAGGGATTATGTAAGTGAAGTTTATGAAACGGTGAAGATCCGCAATCCATTCGAGAGTGAATTTCATCAAGCCGTTAAGGAAATTTTCGATTCGCTTGTGCCTGTATTTGCGAAACACCCAAAATATATGCAGGAGGGAATTCTCGAAAGAATCGTTGAACCTGAGAGGGTTATTACTTTCCGTGTTCCATGGGTGGATGATTCAGGCAAGGTGCACGTGAACCGTGGCTTCCGAGTCCAGTATAACAGCGCAATCGGGCCATACAAAGGCGGTCTGCGCTTTCATCCATCAGTTAACGCCAGCATCATTAAATTCTTGGGCTTTGAGCAAATTTTCAAAAACTCTTTAACCGGCCAGCCAATCGGCGGCGGCAAAGGCGGCTCCGACTTCGACCCTAAGGGTAAATCAGACCGCGAAATTATGCGCTTCTGTCAAAGCTTTATGGCAGAGCTTTACCGCCACATCGGCCCAGACGTCGACGTACCTGCAGGGGATATCGGTGTCGGCGGCAGAGAAATCGGCTATCTTTTCGGTTATTATAAAAAAATCCGCGGCGGCAATGAGGCTGGCGTTTTAACCGGAAAAGGCATCGGCTACGGCGGAAGCTTAACAAGAACAGAAGCGACCGGCTATGGCACCGTTTATTTCGTACAGGAAATGCTGAAAGATCAAGGCCTAAGCATCGCTGGCAGCACCGTCGTTGTCTCCGGCTCCGGTAATGTTTCCATCTATGCGATTGAAAAAGCTGCCCAGCTTGGCGCAAAGGTTGTGGCCTGTAGCGATTCATGCGGCTATATCTATGATGAAAACGGCATTAATGTCGAGACTGTGAAACAAATTAAGGAAGTAGACCGCAAGCGCATCAGCGAGTATGTAAAGTACCATCCGGAAGCACAGTATTATGAAGGCTGCTCCGGCATCTGGTCAATTCCATGCGATATCGCTCTTCCTTGTGCAACACAAAATGAAATCAATGAAGCGTCTGCAAGAATGCTGGTGGCAAACGGAGTGAAAGCAGTTGCCGAGGGAGCTAACATGCCATCCACCCTTGAAGCAGTCGATGTATTTTTAAACAACGATGTTCTGTTTGGCCCTGGTAAAGCGGCTAATGCCGGGGGTGTAGCAGTTTCCGCTCTTGAAATGGCACAAAACAGCCAGCGCTTATCTTGGACGTTTGAAGAAGTCGATGCAAAACTGCATCAAATCATGATTAACATTTACCAAAACGCTGTGAAGGCATCCGAAGAGTACGGTTTCCCTGGCAACCTAGTAGTTGGCGCCAATATTGCCGGATTCACTAAAGTCGCTGACGCGATGATTCTGCAGGGTGTTATTTAAGGTTTTGGTTAAGATCCCCTCCTTGTGAGGGGATCTTTTTGTGCCTGCATGTTTTTGGGTGTGGTTGGTTACATTAACCATTGTTCAGTTTAATTAGGAGGTTCGAGTAATGGATAAAAACATTGAAGGCAGCACCCATGAATTTGTCGAAAAGCTTCATGAAAGACAGGCTAAGGATTTAAAAAACAGACAGAATCAGGGCAGCGATACGCCTAGTAAGAAATTGCCGAATAAGACGCATTGAGGTTAATAGTGGAGAACAGGGAGGCACATTACAAGTGTCTCCCTTTTTTAATTATTGTTCACTATATTGATCACGATTAATTGAAATCAATTTGAATTTTGGCTTTACAAACTAGGAAGACAGCTATTTAATTGTCACTTTTCAGTCATTTTTGTTCCAAATAGCAAAAAAATAGTTCTATATATTGTTGGTTATTGTTGAATATAGGACTATAATCATACTCAACGTTGTTCTATATTAGGAATAGATGATTCAACAAAAAGTTAATTAATACATGCAATGGGGGTGCCTATCAAAGCAAAAACAGGTTTCAAAAAAAGGGAAAATCATCAATTAAGCTACTAATCTAGTAACCTATAAGGGGGAAAAATTTATGAAATTCAAATCAGCTTTAGCTTTAACTGTATTAGCTGGGGGAGTAGAAAACGTCAGAAACAGCGGTTTATCAACCAGTATTACAACTACAAAATCAGTACCAAACGGAAACGCTATAACTGTCTATGATAACGGGGTGTTTCCAGGGGACCACCCATTATGGGGCAACCAAGGTAATCCCGGCCCAATACCTGCGGCTGAAACATGGTATTACACTATTACATTTACTAATAATAGTGGCAACAATGGTAAAATGACTGCCAATTTTAAAGTCCAAGTTAGAGGAGACCAAGTGCCAGTACCATAAAAAAACAGCCCCGTTGGAGAATTAAGGGCTGTTTTTCTATGTTTATTATTCGAGTCTTCTTAATTGAAACTGTTCTTATTTATTCATACTCGCCAAAAACCCGCCCAGCAGGTCATCGGCATCAAGATCCTTCTCGCCGTCTTCCTCCTCAATAGGGGACATCACTCGGTCGATGGTCTCGAAAGCAAACTCGTCCAAATCGTCATCCGACAAGTCGGTTCCTGCAGCTATTTCTTTTTCAAATGGCCTCTCCAATAAAGAATGTGGCTCAGGGGCAGGGAAGGCCATATTCTCCTGCAGGTACAACGCCTCATCAATATCCACAGCCTTGCTGTTCAACGAGGCCAGCAGTGCAGTCGACCTTACCGGGTCGGAAATCAACTGATAAAGAATGCTTCCTAGCAGTGCTTCGGAATGCTCGTGCTTCAGCCAATCACGCTGTGCTTTCGTCAGTCCCTTCGGAAGGGGGATGGTGACCGTTTCCTTTTCCCGGGAAAAGGATTGGCTGACACCCTCCATGACAAATGAAGCAATCTTGCTGGAAAAATTCCGGCGTTCTGTTTCCTTAATTTTTTGAAGCTGTTTTAATATGTGATCCGGAGTATCAGAAGGGATGCGGAAGGATATGGCCTGGCCCCTCTTGATTTCGTTTTCGGATGCCTTTTTCATGGAATCACCCTAAAATTAACTTTTTACTGGTGCTTTATCTTGGGCAGCCCTCTGCTTCTCAGTTTTACGAACAAAATCCGTAATTAACTTATAATAAGCATTCGACATCATCCAAATGCTTTCCTTCTCGTCCTCAAAGAAATCAATGTTAAAACCATCTAAACCGTTATTCAATGCTTTTAAGTATTCCTTTAAAATGATGGACCCGCCGCCGACAAAGTAGCAGATTTCCGTTTGCGAGTTCTTAGACCATACATTACGCAGCAAGCGGTATTGTTTTTTCGCAAGGTCCAGCAGGATGCGGTCGGTGATGTCATGAACACTTGTCCGGCTTCCTTTCACCATGATGTGGTTGCGGTCGTTTTTCTTCGTAATAATTTCTACGACATCGCGGCGGCTGTCGAGCTCCACACCGTGTTTTTTGCGAATTTCCTCACGAATCATTTCTAGCGATTCGGACACCCCAAGATTAAACCCTTGTGCCTTGTCATCGTCGACATTGCGATTTTTAATGACGGCGATGTCAGTAGAGAGGCCGCCGATGTCTTGAATTAATATGCGTTTATCGATCAAGTCCTTATTAATAACTTTTAAATTATTATCCATGACAAGGTTGATGTAGGCCGCAAAGCCTTCAGGGTAAACCTTTACCTCATTGAACTTAATATTAACTTTGATGCCTTGGTATTTTGGGGTCACAAGAAATTCAACCTGATGGACATTTCCAAGCAGTCTTGAACGGTAGCCGGCATCCTTGCCTTCCTTCACTTCACGAAGCGGCAAGCCAGTTCCTAATGTGTAATTGGCATCAATAATGTTTTTCGTGCGTGGGAATTCGGCTTTTACGGCATCCATTGCCAATGACGCAAATAGCATAATTAATGTTTGGTCTTCCTCAGACTTGCTGCTGCCAGGGTCCAGCTCGGTGGTGTTATTGCTCTTTGTCGCCAAATTACCGACACGGTAGATAATATTATTTTCCTTTAGGGCAGGGGAGTGCACTTTAATATGTATCCCATCCAATGGGTCTTTGCTGTCCAGTTCTTCAATGCCGATGACAGGGCGGTCCTCGGTATCTCTAGCGATTATGTTAGGAATATTTAATTCATACTCTAATTCACCAAAAATAGCCTTGATGGAGTCATTACCTACATCGATAGCTGCAATTCTGGATTTAGTCATATTGATCATTCCTTTTCATTTATTTAATAGATTTGTAAACTCGTTTCTTTCTATTAGCGTATAGAAGATTACTAGTTTCTTCAATGAGGCAGGACGAAAAGAAACACAAGTGTAAAATTGTAAACAGGATGTAACCACAGAGAAATTTGTAAACATTAACGTTTACAAAAATAACAAAGTTGTATACACGGCTTGGTGTATGGATGTATACAACTTTGTATACATGTAAACAAGTTTGTATACAAAACGTAAACAAAAAGTATACATGTTTACAAATAGTAAACGCCCTTGGATTATTACAAATATTTCAGTGAAACTAACTAAAAAGAGGCACCCATAGCAAGACACCTTTAAATCCATTTCCTTTGTTTTAACAAGATCTATTCGAATCCTAGATACATTTACAAGGGTAGAAAGGATGGGTTCATAATTTTCCATTCGCTCTTTCCCTTTTTCCGTAACGGCAAGGCTTCGCTTTATAGTTTCAATATTCTCTGCCTTTCGAAACCTTAAAGCAGACCCATCAACGTCGATAGCAAACCTGCTGGACAGGTTAGTAGTCTTCATCAGCCAGTAAATATATCACCGTGTCCATGCTGCAATCAGAACTTTATAGGTCTTGTAAGACTTTTTCGAAAAGCATAGCCATAAAAGCCCGTCTTCTTTTACGAACTTCTCAGCACTCTTGGCCAAAGCTACCAATTCTTCATTGTTTTTCCCAAATATCTGCAAAAAAAAATCATAGCGATCCATTTCCGCCGCGTGGTTAAATCAACTTCAAATGTTTGAATAACCTTATCTTAGGACTTCGGTGTGTTGAAAATTAACACTGGCTGCCCTTGGTCCTTAAACTGCAATTTTTTAAGAACTGTGACATTGAACTTTCTTTCAAAATGGAATGGGCAAAAAAGAAACGTAAATGTAAGCAGGATGTAAACACGGATGAATACAAAAAAACAAAGTTTTATACAAGGCTATACGTCGGGTTGTATGCAACTTTGTATACGTGTAAACATATTTGTAAACAAAATGCATACAAAAAGTAAACATGTTTACAAATTGCATACATTGGTGGTTTATTACAATATTTTGTGAAACTAAAAAGAAGGTCCCCAACATAGGCAGCATCAAATTCGAGTATTACCTTTTCAATTTATATCTGGATGAAAGGGGACGTTTACCTATTTTTCCCTTCGCTCTTTTCCTTTTTCCGTAACAGCAAAGCTTGGCTTGTTTTAATATTCTGTCCCTTTCAAAATCTTAATGCAGACCAATCATCGTCGATAGTAAACCTGCTGGACAAAACAGTAGCCTTCATCCGCCAGTAAATATATAACCGGGTCCCGGCTGCAGTCATTACTTTATAGTTCTTGTAAGACTTATTCGGATAGCATAGCCAGCATAGCACGTCTTCTTTTAAAAACTTCTCAGCAGTCTTTGCCAAAGCCCTCAATTCTTCATTGCATGTCCTAAATATCCGGACAAAATCATAGGGATCCATGTCCGCCGCGTGATGGACCTCAACTTCAAAGTTTGCATAACCTCATCGTAAGACTGCGATGCGATTAACACTGGCTGTCCCATATCCTTAAACTGCAATTTTATATGAACTAACATTAAACTTCCTTTCAAAATGACTATGTAAGCAAGATGTAAACACAGATGATTACAAAAACAACAAAGTTGTATACATGGCTACATGTCGGGATGCATACAACTTTGTATACACGTAAACTGATTTGCAAACAAAATGTAAACAGAAAGTAAACTTGTTTGCGCAATGTATACAGCGGTAGATTATTACAAATTTTTCAGTGAAACTAAAAAGAAGGTACCCAACATGAGTACCTTCAAATCTGTTTCTTAGCTTTTCAATATATATGGGGATGAAAGAGTGTGTTCGACTTATTTGCCTAATCTTCCGTCCGCTCTTTTCCTTTTTCCGTTACAGCGAAGCTTCGCTTCATGGTTTTAATATTCTCAGCCTTCCGAAATCTTAAGGCAGACCAATCGTCGTCGATGGCAATCTGCCGGACAGGTTCGTAGCCTTCATCAGCCAGTAAATACATCACCGTGTCGCGGCTGCAATCAGAGCCTTTATAAGTCTTGGAAGACTTTTTCGGATAACATAGCCAGAAAAGCCCGTCTTCTTTAACGAATTTCTCGGCGCTTTTTGCCAAAGCCCCTAATTCTTCATTACTTGTCCCAAATACCTGCACAAAATCATAGCTTTCCATTACCGCTTTGCGGTGGACCTCACCTTCAAATGTTCGAATGACCTCATCATAGGACTGCGGTGCGTTGACAATCAACACTGGCTGTCCCTGGTCTTTAAACTGCAACTTATTTAGCACGGACATTGAACTTCCTTCCTTTCAAAGAACCTACAAATATTTTAAACTTTTCCTTTGACTTATCATACCTTTCATGTAAAAAAAGAAGACACTCCGCGAAGTGCCTTCTCCTTGCGATTCTTAATTTTGTACAAGCTTATTCTCATCATTGATGAAGTTTTTTGCCATATCAGCATTAACATAGAGATAGTACCAATTATTCTCGAAGTTCAACCAGCCAGTAACAAGAGTAGGGTTTTTCTTTAAAAAGTATTTATTCCCGCCAATATTCGTCCAGCCGGTATTTTCCGTAACAGCGGGATCAAAGTCCTCGAGCTTGCTGATGACGGTGTTATCCATCACGCCATTGGAGTTGATGTAATACCATTTGCCTTTATAATTGATCCAGCCCGTTTTCATACCCTCTAATTGGTCAAGATAGTACCATTTTTCTTCATCCTTAACCCACCCGGTTTGCATCACGCCATCGCCGGCAAAATAATATTTCTTGTCGCCCGCTTCAAGCCAGCCGGTCTTCATGGCTCCAGTATTATCTAAATAAAATCTATTTCCGCCGTCCTCCAGCCAACCCGTTTTCATCGCACCGGTAGCGTCAAGGAAATATTTAATCCCGTTATCCTCGATCCAGCCCGTTTTCATTGCCCCGGCAGCATCAAAATAATACTTATTGCCGCCGTCTTCCAACCAGCCCGTTTTCGCCGCTCCGTCTTTATCAAGATAGAACTTTTGGCCACCATCTTCAAGCCAGCCAGTCTTCATCACACCATCGTTTGCAAAATAATATTTCTTCCCTTTAATCTCTTGCCAGCCTGTTTTCAACACGCCGCTGCTATCCAAATAATATTTCTTGCCGGCATCCGTCAGCCAGCCAGTCTTCATTATTCCGACTTTATCAAAGAAATATTTTTTGCCGTTTATCGTCTGCCAACCTGTTTTTACTGCTCCATTTTCATAATAATACTTATTGCCGCCTGCTTGTACCCAGCCGTTTTGAATTTGTGGTGCTGTCGTACCTGGATTCTCCCCATTAACTGGTACGGTTACTCCGTATCCATTAGCCATGGCGATAGTGTCAAAACTGTCACCGGAATGGGTAATAACCACTTCAGTATAATTTTGAATTCGGTCAAAGAGCCACCGAATTTCCGAGTTATGCATGCGTACACAGCCTGAGCTGACGTACCGGCCAATGGAGCTTTCATTGTTATTCCCATGGATGCCATAAGTGGTTCCATATGTTCCTCTTGCCTCAAGGCCCATCCAGCGGTCGCCTAGTGGGTTGCGGGGGTCCCCCCCGGCAATATGTCCTGTATAATAAGGGCGATTTACAATTTTATTAACGATCCTAAATTTTCCTTCGGGAGTTAAGTCCCTTGACCTTCCTGTCGCCACCTTAAAAGTCCTTAGTAATGTGCCTCCATCGTAATATGCGAGGGTATTTGTCTTCTTATTAATAATAATTAACTGAGAAGTGGCAGCCGCCGATTGGCTTGAAAAGAAAAAGAAAGTTAATACAAAAATTAAAACCGCAGACGATAATTTCCTCATATTTCTCTCCCCAATTCTGTTGATGAATATAAAGTACCACGAATTAAAGGAATATTTTGTAAAATTTCGGTGAGAAATTTGTAGAATTTCTAATTTTTTAACATAAGTGAAAATATTGTAAAGACTTTTTAATAAAAAAACCTCCCATGGCCTTAGGACCAAGGGAGGGAGGAAATTCTAAGTATATCTTCTTGTTAGCTGTATCTTATCGGTTATCTACTTTTTCAGGATAAAGATCATGATTCATCAACCGGAACTGGGCCATTTCCTCATATTTCGTGCCCGGTTTACCATAGTTGCACCATGGATCAATTGAAATTCCGCCACGCGGCGTAAATTTTCCCCATACCTCGATATAGCGTGGATCAAGGAGCTTAATTAAGTCATTCATGATGATGTTGACACAATCCTCATGGAAATCACCGTGGTTGCGGAAGCTGAAAAGATATAATTTCAGCGATTTGCTTTCTACAATTTTCTGATCGGGGATATAGGAAATATACATTGTTGCAAAATCCGGTTGTCCCGTCAGCGGGCAAAGGCTCGTAAACTCAGGGCAGTTAAATTTTACAAAAAAATCGCGGTTTGGATGCAGGTTGTCGACAGCCTCCAAGACCTCCGAAGAATATTCAAATAAGTATTTGGTACCCTGGTTTCCGAGCAATGTTAAATCCTTTAAACCTTGTTCATGTGTACGTCCAGACATAAAAAAACCTCCTGTAAAATGTGCCCCAGCACTTTCACAGGAGAGGTACTTCACCATTCTAATCAAACTAAAGGGATAAAAGCAAAAAAGCCACATCCTTATGGACATGGCTTTATTGACATGAATCCATAGTTTTTTATAGAGGGTATCAGCTATGAACCTCTCCCGTTCGATACGGGTATTCTTTTTTCTATCTATACTATATTGGACAGTGCAATATTCGTCAAATGGAAAAAATTTTTAGCGAGGGGACATGCAAATTGTATCTATCTGTCTAAAAATTTTTAGCATTCCAACCGTTCGTTCGACACATTATTTTATGACCTTGTCCTAAAATCAACTCATAACGCCTCAAACGTTAATTAGTAGATTACTAGGGGGAATTGGGTTGAAAAAAAGATTAGCGGTTCTATCGGTTTGTTCAGTTCTTTCCATTTCATTGCTTGCCGGAGTGCAGGCGGACAAGCCTAAGGCAGAAGCAGGACAAGAACATTATGTATTAGCTTATAAAGGAAAGCTTCCGGCCAACTTCACTGCAAAAATTGAACAGGCAGGCGGAAAAGTAGAAAGAGTAGTTAAAGAAATAGGAATCGTCGAAGCCGCTTCCTCTGATCAGGACTTTCTATCAAAAATTTCACAGGATACGAATATCCAATCGGCTGGAAGGGAACTTGAAGCATATTTGGAAACAGACCCGGATGATGCTGTTCAATTTACCCCGGGTACACCTAATGGGCAGAAGGTAACTCTAGATCCAAATGCCGATAGCTACTGGGATAAACAATGGGATATGCAGCGATTAACACATGAAGGGGATTCTTATAAATTAAATCAAGGAAATCATGATACTGTTGTGGCAGTTATCGATACCGGGATTGATTTTAGCCACCCAGATTTGGCAGCCAATGCTGATGAGGCTGGATCTAAGACCTTTGTTCCTGGCACAACAGATGCTTGGGATAAAAATGGCCACGGCACCCACGTTGCCGGTTCGATTGCCGCAAATGGAAAGGTAAAGGGCGTAGGCCCTGAGTTAACTGTTCGTGCTTATCGCGTTTTTGGGGCAACAGGTGGAGCCCAGCAATCCTGGATTACCGACGCTATTGTAGCTGCTGCTAATGATGGAGTCGAAGTCATTAACATGTCGATTGGCGGTTGGCGCTGGATGGCCCATAACTTGGGAGAAAAGGGTGACTCCGCTTCTATGGTAGCTTATCAGCGTGCTATTCAGTATGCCACTCAAAAAGGGGTTACGGTCGTTGTATCGGCTGGGAATGATTCAAAAGACTTGAATAACTTACATGATATGCAAGCCTATTGGAAAGCTACTTACGGTATTGATATTAAAGGTCCGTCCCGGGTAGTACCTGCACAAATTCCTGGCGTCATTACGGTGTCCTCATCGAATGAATGGTCGGATAAAAGCATCGCCTTCTATTCCAATTACGGTAATTCTATCGATGTAGCCGGTCCTGGCGGGGATAATGGTCCGTTATATGACAGCTTGTATCGTCAAAATCCAGCCGGAGACTTTTTAAATAAACGTGATTTTACTTATCGGACATTGTCTACGTATCCTACTTATCCTGTTGGAAGCAATGCCACAACTCAATTCAGTGACGGACAATTGCATGGATACTCGTATTTACACGGAACCTCCATGGCAGCACCAAAAGTTGCTGGTGTAGCTGGGGTAATTAAGGCCGCCCACCCAGAATATTCACCAGCCCAAGTAGCTGCGGCTATTAGACAAAGTGCCATTGATTACGGTAAAGTCGGGGTTGACCCACTTTACGGATCCGGTGAAGCAAACATTTACAACTTCCTTGCAAAAGATAAGGCAAAAAAATAAAAGCGAGTCTGATTCCAAACAGTTGGGTGGTGCCTGCCACCACCCAATTTTTCTTGTTTTACGTCTTGTCTAAGCATTTCCTTTTTAAAGTGAATCATTAATTACCTCTTTCGAAGCCCTTTCCCCGGATTCCACTGCCCCGTTTAAATAGCCTGGATAGTTAATGGAGGTGTGCTCACCAGCAAAGAAGATATTGCCTTCCCGTTCTCCAACTATTCCGGCAAACTTCGTATATTGGCCAACCTTCCAATAAGAATAGGCTCCTTTTGACCATTGATTGCTATGCCAACGGTCAACCGTGACCATACCATTCCAATATCTTGTGCTTCCTGGCAATATGAGATCTAGCTTGTCCAAAAAGTCTTTAGCAGCCGCCTTCTTTTCTGTTGCCGATAACGCAGACAGTTTTGCTGCTGCTTCGCCTCCCATATAATTGACCAAAATTCCTGAAGTGCCTTGTTGGGCACGTGATGACTCAAATGTCTGCTGATAGCCGACATCCGTAAAGGTTTCGCCATTATTCCCAAGGTCATTCCAGAATCGCTGGGCAAACTGTGCTTGTAGCTTTGTATTTACTCCCATTCCCAGTTCTTCAATTGCCATTTTCTTTAATTCTCGAAAACTGGCATTCTCAAAATCTATCGTTTTTATAATTTTAAATGGTATAGCCAGAATAACTTTATCCGCCAAAACCTCCCATTCCTTTATACGATTTCGAAAGGTAAGTCTTATTTCATTTTGGCTGGTTTGTTCAATTTTTATAAGAGGGGAATTAAACTCGATTTGTCCTGTAAGATTTTCAGCTAATAAGGTGGGGAGCTGATCATTTCCACCTCTAATATGAAAGGACTCATCTGAGTCTCCATATATGTGAAAATGATCCTTTTGGGCAAAGCCCAACATATAGAGGAGATTTAACGCACTTTGAAGGCTGGCATCTGCTCCATTTTCGACGGTATATGCAACTTCAAGTAATTTGCCGAATTTTGATTGGATTCCTCCTGGTACAATTTCATTAATATAATCAACCACGGACAGATGATCCAGTTCATATCCGCGTTTAGTATAATGATTGTAAAGTGTAGTTTCACCAACCTCTATTAAATCCTTTTTCAGTTTAGGAAAAATACTCATAAAATCATTTGTTACTTCCTCAAAGGTATAGGAGCAGCCATCAAAAAAATAAAATGGCATTGTCCCTTTTGGCTCTGCCATCACTACATTATCAAATTCCAAGCCAAGCTCTTTTCCCAAGTCTTGAATCTCTTTATGACCTGTATCTATTAACTCCCCACCGCGTTCGACGATTTGGCCGTCTTTAAAATGCACCCTTCTTGTCCAACAACGCCCCCCAACGCGATTGGCCGCTTCATAAATGGTTGCGTTAATCCCTTGCTGTTTAAGTCGAAAGGCGCTCGTTAGTCCCGCTAATCCTGCTCCCACAATGACTATCTTTGGAGCTTTATTAAAACCGTCGCTATTTTTGATTAACTGCTTCTTTTCCTTTTCTGGAATGTCATCGACTTTTTGTGATGTGGTACCTTCCTTCAAATCAGCTTGTCCAGTACTTTTTTCCTTATCCACTGAGGCACTGGCCACAGCGAAAGACTTCTGCAAAATACCTGCTAATGGTGTACGTGCCAAAGCCTGTCCTCCTTATACAAAATAAGCCATGTACGATGATGGATTCACTATCCTGCGAAAGTGAATATATACCAATAAATTATGCATGGCTTCTTCTTTTGGTTTTAGGCAAGCTGTAGGTCATCTGATCTATTTTTTTATCAACGGATTGGTGTTTAGATACTGAGGAACACAATGGCTAGCAGCATGGCCAGAATTCCCACTTATGCGGCTTTAGCAAGGAGTAAAAAATGACTGGTTTTTGGTTTATAAACGCAAAAAAAGAGCCCAATTAATTGGACTCCAACTACTGCTGCTTACAATAATGCAGTCTGGCTTAATTCTTTTTTCGTTTCACGGCGAACAACTGGTGCTACCTTTGTTGCCAAGAGCTCGATACTTTCTGCTACCTTTTTAAATGGCATGCCGCCGATATCCATTTGCGCCATGAAACGTTGATGACCGAAAAGCTCATATTGGCGGAGGATCTTTTCAGTAATCTCCTGCGGACTGCCGACAAACAGGGCGGTATCCGGTCCAGTAAGCTTATCAAACTCCTCTCGCGCCATGGCATTTACCCCGTGTTCCTGATTGAAAAACCCACGATAATTTGCGTAGTAAGGGAAATAATTGTCTTTAGCCAGTTGGCTCGTCTCTGAAATAAACGCATGTCCCGTTACGGCCACCTTTAAATCATCAAGTGCAAACCCGGCTTCTGTTGCTGTCTTGCGATATACATCCACAATCGGCTTAAATCTCATCGGATCACCGCCAAGAATCGCCATTGTTAAGCCAGCCCCATATTTACCGGCACGGATCGCACTTTCCGGTGAACCGCCGACTCCTACCCAAAACGGAATCCCCTTTTGGACAGGTCTAGGGGCGATTTCCGCGTCCCTTAATGGAGTACGAAATTTACCCGTCCAAGTTACTCTTTCATTTGCATTCAACTTCAAAAATAGATCTATATTTTCTTCAAACAGCCCATCATAATCGTCCAAATCATATCCAAACAGTGAAAAGGATTCTACAAAGGCCCCGCGGCCTGCAATCACTTCTGCACGTCCATCTGATAAAAGGTCCAGCGTCGAGAAGTCTTCAAATAACCGCACCGGATCAACAGTCCCTAAGACAGTCGTTGTACTTGCCAGTTTCACCCGCCTTGTCACTTGGGAAATGGCGGAAAGAATCACAGGCGGTGAAGACGCCGCATAGTCGAGCCGATGGTGTTCGCCGACACCAAAGACATCGAGGCCTGCCTCATCGGCCATCTTTGCAGCTTCCAAAATTTCTGCCATCCTTTGTCTCGCACTGATGGTTTTACCCGTTTGCGGGTCTGCTACCAAGTCCCCTAGTGTATATATACCAATTTCCATGCCGTTATTTTCAATTATATTATCTAGCTTCATTCGCGGTATCCTCCCAAAGTACTGTAGCAACAAAACCTACTATTAGTATTCATTACTTGACAATATCCATTCATTATTCTATCATAAATCTCGAGTTGAAGATATTTTAATTCAAAGTGAATGATTTGTAAAGGCGCCTATTATATTTCATTTACCTTTGTTTATATAGGTTTTATTTTTTGCAATAAAGCAAAAAATAAGGTCACATGCCTAACATCAAGAACATACAAGGTGGTGCAGTAGCAAATGGGTTTTTTTGATAAATTATTCGGCAATTCAGCTAAGGAGGAAGAAACAATGACAACTGAAAAATTAAACATCGGTATTATCTTAGGTAGCACACGTGAAGGTCGCGTAAGTCCACAGGTTGGAGAATGGGTAAAAGGGATCGCTGACAAACGCGGCGATGCAAATTATGAAATCGTAGATATCGCTGATTTCAACTTACCATTCTTAGGAACAACTGATGGAACAGAACCAGGAATCGCAAAATGGAATGAAAAGCTTGCTAACTTGGATGGCTTCGTATTCATCGTTCAAGAATACAACCACAGCATTACTGGTGCTTTAAAAAATGCACTTGATTTCGCACGTGAAGCATGGAACAACAAAGCAGCAGGTATCGTAAGCTATGGTTCTACAGGCGGCGCTCGTGCGGCTGAACATTTACGCGGCATTATGGGAGAGTTAATGATCGCTGACGTTCGCGTACATCCAACATTATCTTTGTTCACTGATTTCGAAAACGGATCTGTTTTCAAGCCACAAGCATTACACCTTGATAACGTAAATGCTATGCTTGACCAAGTTAATTCTTGGAGCGGCGCGTTAAAAACTGTTCGATAATATTTGAAGTAAAAAAGGAGATTGCATCGGCAATCTCCTTTTTTATATTGTTATTTTTCCGACTTTCTACCAAGGTATGCCTCGACGATTCTTGGGTCTTCCAACAGGTCCTTTGCCTTCCCGTGAATGATAACCTTCCCGGTTTCCAACACGTATCCATAGTCAGCTATTTTCAAGGCCTGTTTCGCATTTTGTTCGACCACAAGCACAGTGGTGCCGGCATCCTTGATTTCCTTGATGATTTTAAAAATTTCCGCCACAATCAATGGTGCTAATCCCATTGAAGGTTCGTCCAGCAATAATAGTTTAGGACGTGCAAGCAACGCACGGGCTATCGCTAGCATTTGCTGCTGGCCGCCTGAAAGTGTTCCGCCAAGCTGATTCTTTCGTTCTTTCAAAATAGGGAACCGTTTCAAGACATCTTCAAGGTCTTTTTCTACCTCTTTATCTTTTCTTTGATAAGCACCCATATCAAGGTTTTCCATGACAGTCATTCCAGACAGAATGGCCCTTCCCTCAGGAACAAGAGAAATCCCCTTTTTAACTAGCTGGTCCGGTCTCAAGCCAGTGACATTTTCCCCAAGAAACTCAATGGTTCCGGTCTTCGGCTTAATTAATCCGGCAATTGTTTTCATCGTTGTTGTTTTTCCGGCCCCGTTCGCCCCTAGGATCGTGACAATTTTCCCTTGTTCCACTTCCAGGCTGACTCCTTTTAGGGCCTGAATTTTTCCGTAAAATGTCTCAATTCCAGATACTTTAAGCACTTTCATCATCTCCCTCTGATCCGAGGTAGGCTTCAATAACAGCTTGGTTATTTTGAATTTCCTCCGGTGTTCCCTCAGCAAGCTTTTTACCAAAGTTTAAAACAGTAATTCGATCACAAAGCCTCATAACAAGCGGCATGTCATGTTCAATTAACAAAGTTGTGATGCCTCGCTCCTGGACCTTTTTAATCAAATGATATAAATCGGCTGTTTCCGTGTCATTCATACCGGCAGCAGGTTCATCCAATAATAACAACTTTGGATCGCTTGCTAAGGCTCTCGCAATTTCAAGCCGTCTTTGCTGGCCATAAGCAAGGTTTTCCGCAATCGCATCTTCAAACTCCGATAGGCCTACTAATTCGAGAATCTCCTTCGCTGTTACACGTAATCTTTCTTCTTCAGCACGCTGTCCCTTTGTCCTCAGTACACCGCTAAAGACACCTGATTTACTGCGGGTATGCCCTCCAACCAACACATTTTCCAGCACCGTCATTTGAGAGAAAAGACGTATGTTTTGGAAGGTCCGGCAAATCCCCTTATTGGTAATTTTATGCGGTTTAAAACCGGTAATTTTTTCATCTAAAAAGGTAATTTCGCCCGACGTTGGAGGGAACATATTCGTAATCATATTAAACATGGTCGTCTTCCCTGCACCATTTGGACCAATAAGACCGTAGATTTCTCCTTCCTTAATCGAAAAAGAAACATCGGTTAACGCAGAAATACCGCCAAAATTTTTCGTGATGTTGTTAATTTTTAGAACCATGTTTACCCCTCCTTTTTGACAGCTGAAGCTTCTGTAAAAGGGGAACATCAATAATTCCCTGCGGGCGGAATGCCATCATTAAAATCAAAATGGCCCCATAAATCATATAACGGTATTCACTGATAAAACGCAATACCTCTGGCATCAAGGTCATAAAGGTGGCACCAAAAATAGAGCCCCAAATGACTTCGCTTCCTCCGAATACCGCGAAAATCAAAATCTCAACGGCGCGATGGTAGGAAAAATCAGCAGGGCTGATATAGCCCATGACGTGGGCAAATAATGCGCCCGCAAAACCTGATATAACCGCCCCTTGCACAAAAGATAAAACTTTATAATACGTGATATTGACTCCCATTGCCTCCGCCGCTTTCTCATCCATTTTAATGGCTGCAAAAGCCCGGCCGACACGGGATTTATTTTGTCTAACAAGGAACCAGATTAAAAGAATATTGATGATGACCAATATGATTAGTACCAGCAAATAAACGTATTGATTATTTTTTAAGCCAATGTCCAGCGGGTTAAATCCAGCATCTCTGGAGACCTTTAGCAGTTCCCTGCCGATTTGCGGAATACCTGAAAGACCAACTGCACCCTTAGTAAGAGATTCCCAATTAATCATGAACACCCGAATGACTTCTCCGAAGCCAAGTGTGGCAATCGCCAAATAAACCCCCGTTAACCGAAGTGACGGAATTCCGATTAGAATACCGACTAGTCCTGCAACGATAGCTCCTGCAATGACACTTACAACAATTGGCATATCGTAGTTAATGGTTAATAATGCTGATGTATAGGCTCCAATCCCCATAAATCCGGCATTCCCTAAAGAGAGTTGTCCGGAAGAAAGGGTAACATAAATACTTAAGCCTAAAATAATGTTAATCATAATAAACGAAGCGACTTGAAGGTAGTATGGATTTAAAAAGTCTCCAAGCATATCATCACGGCCTTCCCTCAGATGTCTTTTGGCCGAATAGTCCCTGCGGCCGGATTAAAAGAATCACGATGATTGCGAGGAATGCAATAGCATCCCGATATCCTGAATCTCCATAAGCGACAATGAGCGTTTCGGCTAATCCAAGAATCAATCCGCCAGCCATGGCGCCTTTCACATTGCCCATTCCACCAAGAATAATGATGGCGAGCCCTTTAAGTCCCATGGATAAACCCATTTGCGGGTTAACTGAGTTAAACGCCATCCCGACAAGAATACCGGCAATTCCGCCCATCGCGGATGCCATCACGACTGTTAAGGTGATAATCTGTCTCGTATTGACACCAAGGATACTAGCTGTATCCAAATTTTCCGCTGTCGCACGGAGGGCTTTTCCTGCTCTTGTTTTTGACAACCAATACGAAAGAGCCATCATTAACACAACTGAAATCACAAAAATGACGATTTGCACCACATAGATGGTGATAGAACCAATTGTAAAATGTATTTCTGCAAACGCATTTTTAAATGGATGGTTACCCGCTCCGAATAAGTGATGCGATAGATTTTCCAGTAAAATTGATACCCCAATCGTGCTGATTAATGGGGCAAGGTGCGAAACGCCTTTTTTCCCGCGAAGCGGTCTTAAGGCAAATCGCTCCAGCATATAACCTAAAATTGCGGTGACAATAATTGCAGCTAAAAATGCCATCCAAATCGGCCAACCCAATGTACTTGTGACCATGACGCCTACAAAAGCGCCAAACATAAAGATTTCGCCATGCGCCATATTAATGATGCCAAGAACTCCAAAAACCAGCGTAAATCCAAGGGCAACGATGGCATAGATGCTTCCTAGTGTGATTCCGTTTATTAGCTGTTCTAATAGCAAAACATCTCACCCTCTAACTTCAATTTTTTCAAAAACTAATGGTATTAATTAAAGCCCCCCGCCTTTAGGCTTTGGCAGCCTGGAGCGGGGAGCAGCTGATAGTAGTGATTCATTCTGTTCTGATTGATACCCTTCAAACTATCGAACGTTCAAGCTTATTCGAAAATTTGGAACTTCCCGTCCTTGATAATAAGAACGGTTGGATCCATCACAACGTCTCCATCCTTGTCAAAGGAGAATTTACCAAGGATCCCAGGAAAATCCTTAATTTCAGCAAGAGAATCACGCAGTGCATCGCGGTCCGCTTCGCCTGCATTTTTTAGTGCTTCAGCCATGATATAAAGCGCATCATAAGCCTGCGCTGCGAATTGGTCTGGTTTCTTGCCATATTCGGATTCATACTTTTTCACGAACTCTTGAACCTTTGGATCTTGCTTATCGCCAAACCAAGGAGTTGCCACAATCAGTCCATCAGCAGCCTGTCCGGCAATTTGAATAACCTGTGGAGAGTTAAATCCGTTACCGCCGACAAATGGTACATCAATTCCCAGTTTGCGGGCCTGGTCCATAATAACAGCACCTTCATTATAGAGAGCTGAACATAGAATTAAGTCCGGCTGAAGACCCTTAATTTTTGTTAATTGTGCATTATAGTCAGCCTGACCCTTTTGGAAGGTTTCAGTTGTTACTACATCAAGCTTCATTTTTTCGGCTGTCTTTTTCATCGTGTCATAACCGGATTTTGTAAACACATCATCATTTCCGTAAAGAATAGCCACTTTCTTCACTTTGTATTTATCAACTGCTTTTTTCACTGCTGCAGGAATAGCTAGTGCTTCTGGCAGTGAGTTTCTAAATACATAGTCCCCGATTTGTGGGATTCCTTCAGCAGTAGTAGATGTACCCATGATTGGAATACCATTCAAGTCTGCCTCAGGCCCGACTACATTCATTTCTGTACTTAATGTAGGTCCCAATAAGGCTACAATACTATCGTCACTCATTAACTTTTGAGCTGCAGATAAAGCTTGTTCTTGTTTACCTGCTGAGTCTTCAACAACAAGGTCGATTTTGACATCGCCTTTTGCATTAATTTCTTTTTTCGCTAAATTAAAACCGTTAGTAATAGCTTCACCGTAAGCTGCTCCAGGTCCAGTTAAATAGGAAACAACACCGATTTTTGCTTCCACGGCCTTGCCGCTTTCTTTCGAATCGCCCTTTTTGCCAGAAGTTTCTGAATTATTACTGCATGCTGTTAAGACAACAAGTAAAAGAACAGTAAACAGCAGAAACGACTTATTAAGGATTTTTCTCATGTCCTTCTTTCCCCCTATTTTTCGACAAAATTAGTTATATATATCTATTAAATACCAATATTATTTTAATGTAAAGATTTTGTACCGAATTTTTAGAATCTTATTTCTATTCGAAAAAATAGTTAAACGCTTTCATTCTTGTAATCTAGGGATTTTATTAAAAATTTGATGAAAAATTTTTATTACTGTTAATGATATATGGGGACGGTTCTTCTTCTTCAGAAACAAAAGAGCCGTCCCCATACATCATTTAGGGTAGAAAATTATGAAAATTTGTGATACGATGAAATAAGTTTAAAAGGCCGTGTGTAACTGGCGAAACGCGGATAACCGCGAGGGAGCACACGGTTTCGAAGCCGTTCGCCTGGGCAGAGGTAAGGGAATTAACTCCCTTACCTCTTTCTGCTTATAAAAGGAGGAAGAAAAATGAGCACGATCGCTTTAGAAAATGTGAACACCATCAAAACCCTTAATAATATCGCGGAAAGAGGGCTAAACGTATTCAATAAGAACGGCTTTCTGGTTGACAACGGCAGTGAAAACCCTGATGCCATCCTTGTTCGCAGCTTTAATATGCACTCATTAGAATTCGGTGAAAATTTAAAGGCAATCGCAAGAGCAGGAGCAGGTGTCAACAATATTCCCGTCGATAGATGTACAGAGCAAGGTATTGTTGTGTTCAATACCCCTGGAGCAAATGCCAACGCTGTAAAAGAAATGGTCCTAACCTCATTAATAGCTTCATCCCGTAACCTTTTTGCTGGTGTAGCTTGGACTAAGTCGTTAGATGGTGAAGGCCAACAAATTCCAAAGCTTGTCGAAGCAGGCAAGAAGCAATTTGTCGGAAAAGAAATTAAAGGGAAAACATTGGGTGTCATTGGTTTAGGAGCGATAGGTGCACTTGTGGCGAATGATGCGCTGGATTTAGATATGGATGTCATCGGATTTGATCCATTTATCTCTGTCGATACCGCTTGGAATTTGTCCCGCAACGTACAGCGGGCAATGACAATTGAACAGTTATTTGCAGAATCTGACTATATCACTGTTCACGTACCGCTAACAGATGACACAAGAGGTATGTTTAACCAAGCGACCTTCAGTATTATGAAGCCTAGTGTTCATATTTTAAACTTCTCCCGTGGTGAACTTGTCAATGAAACAGACATGGCCGCCGCTCTCGAAAGCGGAAAGGTTGGGAAGTATGTTACCGATTTCCCGAATGAAAATGTGCTCAAAATGAAAAATACCGTTCCAATTCCGCACCTAGGCGCCTCCACAAATGAATCAGAGGAAAATTGTGCGATCATGGCAGCTCGGCAGGTAAAGGAATTTTTAGAAACAGGAAATATCAAAAACTCAGTGAATTTCCCAAACACCAGTCTTCCTTATACTGGTAAGCGGCGCGTGGCGGCATTCCACCAGAATGTTCCTAACATGGTCGGACAGATTACATCTGCAATATCCAGCTATCATTTAAACATTGCTGATATGGTCAACAGAAGCCGTGGGGGTTATGCGTATACAATTATTGACATTGATAATAAAGTAAATGGCGATGTTATTCCAGGTTTAGAGGAAAAAGTAAAACAAATTCCTGGAATGGTGACAGCTCGGATTATTTAATAAGGAAAATTAAGTTAACATGAAAATGGAGCCTGGTTTCAATACCGGCTCCATTTCTTTTACCCAATTGGATTCTATGCTGATAATTTTAGTTTTTTCTCTTTTTTCCCTCTATAGGAATACAAAGCAAATAATAGAATAAACCATAGTGGTGTCAACAATAGGGCCGGACGGGTAGCGTCGGCGAACAGCATGATGATGAGAATCGCCGCAAACAAGGTTAGGACCGCATAATTAACAAATGGTGTAAATGGCGCTTTAAATTTTGATTTTGCCTGTAAGTCCGGACGAGTTTTCTTATACCTTACATGACAAATCAGAATGACGCCCCAAACCCAAATAAAACAAATGGCACTAATGGTTGTCACAATTCCAAAAGCCTGCTCCGGAATAAGTTTGCTTAAGAGCGCTCCACCTGTCAGGACAAGAGTTGAAATCAATAGCGCGTTACTTGGCACATGATTTTTATTCAGTCTTGCAAAATTGGCTGGTCCCTGGCTATTATTGCTTAAATTATATAAAATCCGGCTTGTTGAAAACATCCCACTGTTACAAGCAGAAGCGGCTGAAGTTAAAACGACAAAATTAATAATTCCTGCGGCAATCGGAATCCCGACTAAACTAAACGTTTTGACAAACGGACTTTCAGCGGCATTCAGTTCCGTCCATGGATTAATACATAGAAGAACGATCAATGCGCCAACGTAGAAAAATAAAATCCGTAAAGGAATTTTATTAATGGCCGATGGGATGTTTTTTTCCGGATTGGCTGTTTCCGCTGCCGATACACCCACTAATTCCACACCAACGAATGCAAAAACGACCATTTGGAATGAAAGCAAGAAGCCTGTCATTCCATTTGGAAAAAGGCCTCCATGTTCCCAAAGATTTTTAATAGAGACCGCCCCTGCATCTGTCTTGAATCCCATTACTAGCAAAATGACCCCCATTCCGATTAAGGCGAGAATGGTAATTACCTTTATTAAGGCAAACCAGAACTCCAATTCCCCAAAAAGCTTTACCGTTAATAGATTGAGGCCCAATAAGACGACCAAACAGACAATTGCAGGCATCCACTGCGGGATATCAAACCAATATCGTACATATACACCAACAGCAATCACATCAGCCATAGCGGTCATAATCCAGCAAAACCAATAGGTCCATCCCGTTACAAACGCAACTCGCGGTCCAAGATAATCTTCGGCTATGTCAGTAAAAGACTGATAGCCAGCCTTAGACAACAGGAGTTCCCCTAGCGCCCTCATCACAAAGAAACAGGCAATACCTACGATTAAATAAGCAAAGATAATGGATGGGCCAGCCAGTTGGATGGCTTTACCCGACCCCAGGAATAATCCGGTACCAATGGTGCCGCCAATTGCGATAAGTTGAACGTGCCGATTTGCTAAATTCCTCTTTAATTCTTGCTGTGCCAACCTTGACTCCCCCTTAAAATTTAAAAAACCCAATAAAAAAAGAGATTGGATGTCCTCCAATCTCTTAGGTCTAAGAATAACAAATAATACTTATTATGCTGACAATTGTCAGCATGACAAATATATATTCAATACTCTTCTGTCCTTTTGCCTGAGATTGTGAACCCTTCGGCGCCGCGGAATCCGCGGTCTCTCCAGAAGCTGCTCCTGCTATAGTGTGATCCATAGCAATCATAGCTTGCTAATTATTAAGTTTTTTAGATAATATTGTTGAATAATTTTTAATTTTAGTAGTATTAAAATACTTTGTCAACAAAAAATGACTCTTAAATATTTCATTGACTCTCTGAATTTAACTTAATCCCCCGAGGTAAGGATTTGAATTCGTTTTCATAAAGGGACAATAGACAGCCCCAGAACATAAAAAGTATGTTATAATAATTGTCGAAATACGTAGATTTGTCCATAAGGGAACAGAATATATAAACGGGAAGGAACGTGAAAGAATGAGTAACGGAATTTTCAAAATCCCAACACCTACAAATGAACCTGGCAATACTTATGCTCCAGGTACAAAAGAACGGGAAACATTAAAAGCAGAATTAACACGCCAATCTAGTATCGTAATCGATATTCCTGTGATTATTAATGGCGAAAATATAAAGACTGATACAGTGAAGCAAGTGGTTATGCCACATGATCATCAACATGTTTTAGCAAACTATTCGCAAGCCGGAGAAAAAGAGCTGCGTGATGCTGTTGAAGCTGCGATGGCTGCGAAAGAAGCATGGGCTAATATGGCTTGGGAACACCGCGCCGCTATTTTCTTAAAAGCAGCTGATTTAATCTCTGGTCCATACCGTGATGTAATGAATGCTGCGACGATGTTAGGACAGTCCAAAACAGTTATTCAAGCTGAAATTGATTCTGCACAAGAATTAGTAGACTTCCTACGTTTTGGCGTTGATTATGCAAATCAAGTTTATCAGATTCAGCCAAGCAGCATGAAGAATGTTTGGAATCGTACTGATTACCGTCCATTAGATGGATTTGTATTGGCGATTTCTCCATTTAACTTCACAGCCATTGGCGGAAACCTGCCAGCAGCTCCTGCTATGATGGGGAACGTAGTCGTTTGGAAACCAGCAACAACTTCAATCCTAGCAAACTACTATTTTATGCGTATTTTAGAAGAAGCAGGATTACCAAAAGGGGTCATCAATTTCGTACCTTCTCGTGGTTCACAAGTATCAGAAGTTGTATTAACAGACCCTCGTATGTCTGGGTTCCATTTTACTGGATCTACAAGTACGTTCCAAACGATTTGGAAAACAGTAGGAGAAAATATTGCAAGCTATAAATCATATCCTCGTTTAATTGGGGAAACTGGCGGTAAAGACTTCGTATTTGCTCATGAAACTGCACAAGCAGACAAAGTTGTAGCTAACCTTGTTCGTGGTGCGTTTGAATACCAAGGACAAAAATGTTCAGCAGCTTCTCGTGCATATATTCCAGCAAGTATGTGGGAAGAAGTAAAAGCCGGTTTAGTGGAAGAAGCTGCAAAGCTTAAAGTTGGGGATGTCCGCGACTTTAGAAACTTCATGGGTGCAGTTATTGATAAAGCTGCTTTTGATTCTATTACTAGCTATATCGACTATGCTGCAGCTTCTGAAGAGGCAGAAATTATTGCTGGCGGTACTTATGATGATTCTGTTGGATATTTCGTTCAACCGACCATCATTGTGACTACAAATCCAAACTTCAAGACCATGGTGGAAGAAATCTTTGGACCAGTCTTAACAATCTATGTATATGAAAATGATAAATTAGAAGAAACATTGGAGGCAGTTGATACAGCTTCTATGTATGCCTTAACAGGTTCGATCTTTGCCCAAGATCGCGGGGCCATTCTTCATTTAGAAAATCGCTTATCTGGCGCAGCTGGTAACTTCTATATCAATGACAAACCAACTGGTGCGATGATTAATCAACAGCCATTTGGCGGTTCTCGTGGATCTGGTACAAACGATAAAGCAGGTTCTGTATTTAACATGATTCGTTGGACAAGTCCTCGTGTCATCAAAGAAAACTTTGCACCAACTGCAGAAGTTGTCTATCCATTTATGGATGCAGAATAATAGATAATGTAAAAAAGAGGTTGAAATGTTTGGTTTCAACCTCTTTTTTATTTTCTAGCCGACACCAATGCCTTTATACTCCCCATTATTAACGATTTGAAATAAAATACCTTTTCCCATCCGCATAAACAATTGTTTTCATCCCAAACTTCGACACTTTTTACTATTATCAAGCAATAAGTGAAAAGGGCTTTACACAATTGAAAAACGTATTCGGTTCAGGCAACAACACTATTGATATTAAATAAAAAACCCTATCCAATCATATTTGGGTAGGGTTTTTATTCCAAAAAAAGAGGTCTAACCTTTATTTTTTATATCCTAGGTTCGGAATTCCATTCCAGCGTTCGCTTAAATAGCGTACAACCATTTTTGGTTCTCTTGCACGGGTAAAGATACCTTTTTTGTTACCTTGGACACGCATAATACCAAACTTTGTTTGGAAATCGGCGAAGTTCCATAATTGTTCCCCGACAAAGTTAGGGATTTCATCAAATACCTTGCTGTTCATGCGGTAATAATCTTCTTGGTATTCTTCACTGAATGGCTCGCCAAGTGCACTATGGAATCCAGCTACCGTATCAGCACCATATTCGGTGTACATAATTGGCTTATCTGGGTATTTTTCTTGCCATTCCAGCAGCTCTTCGCGAGTCTTTTCTTCAGCCGTCTTCAAGTCGCCATGTTGTACATACCAGCCATAGTAGCGGTTTAAGGCAATCACATCAACCAAGTCTGTACATTTGTCAGTCTTTGGCGTTGCCATCATGATGCCGACATACGTACATGGACGCTTTTGTGGGTCTAATTCGCGAGCCAGATTAAATAACGGTTCAAAATACTCATAAGAACCTTTTGAATAAGTGGCTGCCTCATTGGCAATCGACCACATAACGACACAGGCATGATTTTTATCGCGGTCGATCAGCTCGCGGATAACCTGTTGATGAGCCTCAGCAGTCCTCAACTTTTCCCAAGTATCGTCTTCAAAATCGCCTTTTTCTAAAATCGATACGTCAAAAGTGAAGGATAACATTAATCCAACTGCCGGTGTTTCGTCAATCACGACAATTCCTTCACGGTCGCAAAGGCGCATCATTTCTTCCGAATATGGATAATGCGATGTCCGGAAAGAGTTGGCACCCATGGCTTTCATCAAGTTAATATCGTGCACGTTATAGACTTCGTCAAGTCCACGGCCGCGGACATGCGTATCTTCATGCTTGCCAAAGCCTTTGAAGTAGAATGGTTCGCCATTGATTAAGAACTTGCCGCCCTTTACTTCTATCTTACGGACACCAAACTGTTCTTCATAGACATCTTCTACTTCGCCATTGTTGAGCCCTTCGACTTTAGCTCTATAGAGATAGGCATTGAGCGGCTGCCATAAATGAACGTTCTCAATTACCGCATTTACATCGGTTCCGGAAGCTTGGGCAATAGTAATGCCTTGTTCATCAAGAATAGTAACCCGCACTTCATCGAAATTTCCGCCAGTTTTAACCGAAACTTGTACTTCTGCTTTGTTGGCAGCTAAATCAACATTCGGGACAATCGTAATATCTTCAATATAATTCACAGGAGTTGAGTAAATTTTGACAGGACGGTGCAGCCCTGCATAGTTAAAAAAGTCAAAGTTTTCATCGACTTTACGGATGATTTTTCCATTTTCATCTGTCTTTTCACTATAATTTCCTACTGGCAATGCCGTATAATCCAACAGATTGCTTACTCGAACAGTTAAACGGTTCGCCCCAGGAACTAAGAATTCATTAATCTCAGCTTCAAATGGAGTAAAACCGCCTTTATGTTGGGCAACAAGTTTGCCATTCACATACACCCATGCTTCATGGGTAGCAGAGCCAAATCGCAATACTAATCTTTCGTCACGCAATGCTTTAGCAACGGTAAATTCTCTTTCATACCATACATACCCGCTATGCTGGCGAATTTCAGCTGATACTGCTTGATCGTTAAAAGAAGCCGGAACTGCCATGGACTCACCTGTTGGCAGCGGTTGGTTTACATCTACTTCTTTTACTTCATCATCAATCATAAATTTCCAAACACCGCTTAAATCCATGACCACGCGGCTATCCGTAGAAATTGGATATAACATGTTCCTTCTCCTCCATTCATATACAGGAAAATTTCCCTCATACCAAATTATTTACTAATAGATAATTAAAATTCATTTTAGATAACCCCGACTATGTAAGGGCTTTAATTTGATTATAATAAATTACCCCAATTGATAATCGTAATATTTTTACTATACTAGTAATTATTTTGCGTTTTTTTATTTTCCAATGTACATTAAATTGGGAAGGTGATTTTTTGTGGGAACTATGAACTATCAAAATTTCATAAAAATTAGCCACGTACTTCATTCGATTACCAAAATAGATATTCGTTTATATGACCAAGATGGAAAGTCGATATTCCAATTAATCAACCATTCTATTCCATCCGTTTTGGTCCATCCAGACAAGGAGATTGATCATATCCATGACATCCTGCATAGGAACGAAGCCAATCGCTACTATCACTATATCAGTCCATACGGTCTTGAGTATATTGCTGCCGGAATATGGAGAAGCCAATCTTTTTATGGAAGCATTCTAATCGGTCCTTTGATTTCGAGTATAACGGTTATCGATCGGATCAAAGATATTATTTCAAAAAACAATCTCCCGATTGGCGAACGCAAGCAATTGGAACAATTCTATCAATCCTTGACGATTTTAAATGATACAGAATATAAAGATGTCGGGGAACTGTTGGTTCATCTTGGTGTTCATGACTTTACGCATTCGCAGCAGATTCCTTCAGATACACTTATACCAGCCCTGAAACCAGATATCCAAAAAACAAACATCGAGGAAAACAGGCAAATAATTGAACATAGATACCAGCAACAGAATAAGCTGATGAATGCAATTGCAAAAGGAAATAAAGCCGAAGTTACCCACTCAATCAATCCGATGACAGATTTAGTGGCGTTTTCTAACAGAGTACCCGGAAGTCCCATTCGGTCCTCCAAGAATATCGGATTTGTTTTCAATACTATGTGTAGAGTGGCAGCTGAAAGAAGCGGCGTCCATCCCGTGTACCTGGATAACATTTCAGAACGATTTGCGATTTTGATTGAAAGGACGACGACGCTTTCCCAGTTGACAAAGTTATTTGTGGCTATGGCGAATGAATATTGCGATCTTGTCGCCGCGTTTGCTACCGGCCATTACAGCCCGATAGTGAAAAACGCAGTGGATTATATTTTGCTGAATTTAGGCAGTCCATTGACGCTACAGCATATTGCGGACCAACTCCATGTCAATCCTTCTCACCTGTCACGGAAATTTAAAAGCGAGACGGGAATGAACATGACTGAATTTATTAATCGCAAACGGGTAGATGAAGCCAAATTATATTTACAACGAGGCAATAGTTCCATCACCGATATTGCCTTTATGGTCGGATTTAATGACTTAAACTACTTTAGTAAGGTATTTAAAAAGTTTACGTCGTTGACTCCCTCCCAATACGCAAAAAGAAAATCGGTTTAAAAGCAAAAACAACTCCTGGCTTGATGGAGTTGTTTTTTGCTTTCGTTCTCTGGTCTCATTTTTTTTATGTAACAAAAGGGAAAAACTATAAGACTGACAAAGGCTTGGTTTTTACCAAGCCTTTCTCTTGAGATTATGAAATATTCCGAGTACACCTTTAAATCCAGTAGGTCATGCAAAATCTTTATCTCTTCATATCTTCACACATATATTGAATGAAAACAAAATCTTACACAAAAGATAGTAAAAAGGAGGTGAATACATGAGAGTTTTGCAAAGAATAGCCTTATTTTTAGTTATTGTAGGCGCCATTAACTGGGGATTAATTGGTTTTTTTCAATTTGATTTGGTAGCAGCTATTTTTGGTGGGCAAGCATCCTTTTTGTCAAGAGTCATTTATAGCCTTGTCGGGCTAAGTGGACTGATCTGTTTAAGCCTTCTGTTTGCACCCATGCGAAGTGAAGATCATGACCGATATCAAGAGGGGAACAGAAACTTAAATTATGCAACTGAATTTGGCGAAGAAAACGATTTATCTGAATTCAAAAAAAAGGACTAAAAATAAACAATCAGGAGGAAAAATCCTCCTGATTGTTATTAAAACAGACTACAACCTTAATATATGGAATGGTCTCTGTTTTGAATCATATGCTCCACAAGAAGACCTCAGTATTACCCAATCACGATAATCCACTATTTACAACCCAAATTCAACATATAAAAGTTTTTTATAATATATTATATATTTTTTGCATTTTATTTATTTCCACTATTGCCTTATGATTGGTCTGTAGCAATTGATAATTACTTCCTTAAACCCTGGATTAGACCTTATGAAAGCAAGGTTTAAGGTGGCATATTGATAGACGGCAGTTTCTGTCTGCAGGACAGAAATAACTTAAAAATAAGGAGAGGAATTTTTATGTGGATTATAACTTGTTATTGCGATTCAAATATTTCTATGTTTGAATTTAAAACAGAACAAGAAGCAAGAGAGACTCTCAAAAAAATGAAGGGCTATAAAGTTCTTTCTGAGGTTGTATACTTCAATGATCCTTGTTTTCAGCAGGAATCAGCTTAAGATTAAGGCTGGTTAATTGTAAACTATAACGAAAGGCCCATGTTTTTGCATGGGCTTTTTCGTTATATCTTATCTTCATTTTATCCAAGCTTTTGCCCACAGTTTGAGCAGAAATTGGTCCCTTCCGCTTTAATGCCGCAATTCGGGCAAAAATTGGGTCTCTTTTGACCGTCCGCCCTTGCCGAAGACGGTTCAGAAACAGGCTGATTGGGAGATTGCTGATTCATCATTTTACCTGCGATATTCATCCCCATCATCATCCCCGCTATATCAGAGGCTGCTCCTCCGCCGCTCATCTTGCCGGCGGCCATGCCATCTGTGAGTGAGATTTGCTGATAGCGATTAACGTCACTAACCATTCCATGTGAAGCATTTTTGGTTATCATATCTTGAATCTCTTTTGGATAACTAAAGCTCATGACATTAAACCCAGTAATCGAGATTCCGCTTTTCAGCATCTCCATATCTAAATCCTCTTGAATGCCTTTAGAAATGTCGAAGGAGTTGGCCTGCAGGTTGAACATATCCTTTCCTTCCTTCGTAATCCACTTCATCAGGAGCTGGTCGAGGACCGTTGTGATTCGGATTTTAACATCCTCCACTAAATATTGCTCGCGGACACCAGCAATTTGATCAATCAAAGCCATATAATCATTCACTTTAAAATTAAACGTTCCATTCGCCCGAATCGGCAGACCGCCCGGAAGCCCTAAAGTGGGAATATTAATCGCATTTTGTGTTCCCCATTTGACCACAAACTCTTTGGTATTCACAAATAGCACTTCTACCCGCATGCCGCTGTTAAACCCAAACTTGAACCCCTTTAATGTGGATAAGAAAGGAATGATTTGCGACTCAATATCATACTCACCTTCATCGCGAAAAATCCCTTCAATTTTTCCATTGTTAAAAAAAATCGCATCCTGGCCGGGACGGATGATTAGTTTACTTCCCTTTTTAATTTCGCGGTTGCCCCACTTATAAAAAATCATATCATCTCTGAATTCCTGCCATTCTACTACATTTGCAAATTGGCTTTTAAAAAAAGACATCTACGATCTGCTCCTTTCTATTAAAACTTACCTCTGCTGCCACTATGTGAATGCCCGCCGCTTGTTATGCCGCCACCGCCGCTATTTGTATTATTAGACGGTTTCCTCTGCCTTGTTACTATTTGTCTAATAAAGTTATCGGACCGGTTAACTACTTTTGATCGATTGCTATCCATATAGGTTCGTGCATTTACCGTAACCTTGCCTCCAGCGCGGTAGGCCATTATCACTACAACAACCCCCGCCATGATCAGCGAGACAATTAATTGAAACCACCATTGAAAGAATATATTTTTAGAGGGAATGCCTCCGAAGTCATAACCATTATTCTCTTCCGGGCTTCCAATTGATCCATTGCCCGTATAGCTATCCTTTCCGTTTTCCGGCTCATTGCCCATATATTCATAGGCCCTATTTAAGAATGTTGAGAAAGCATCAAAATATTGACCGTCTGATAAATCAGGAGTAATTTCCCCACGAATTAGATCAAGCCGGCTATCATCCAAATACTGCTCAGCTTTTTTAAAACCAGCCAAATATACATCACGTTCATTCATGTCGATGGCTAGGATCGCTGTATTTCCATGCGGCTGGTCGTATCCTGGACCATACTCATCATAGAAATCCTCTACATACTGGACAACATCCTTCCCTTTCGTGTCATCTAAGCTGATGATGATAAAAGCGGTCTCACTCTCTTTCCCCATTTCACTAGCTAAATGTTGAAGTTCCGCCGACTCTCCATCCGTTAACAAATGAGCATAGTCGTATATATAATGATTCCGGTCAAAGGTTTCTGCCTTTGCTGTTGACATTCCCCATGGCAAAACCAACAGCAGCATCATCAATATGATAAGACTTCGTTTTTGCATATGACTTACCCTCACCAAAATCCGCCTCCCATCATAAAAGAGACACATTTTAAAGCAAAGAAAGTTCCCACCGCAATGCCGCTAAACCACGCAGTTACTTTACCTGTGCTGATTGGCGGTTTGCCGACAACTTTACCCGTCTGTCCATTCATCGCAAAAGTATAGTCAGATTTATTATAATCATAGCTTATCATCCAGACTGGCAATAACACATAATTGCTTTTTACATTTCTCGTATCAATGTGCTTAGTTTTATAATGGGTTGAATGATAGCCTGAAAAGGTAGATGCAATATAGGACTCTATATAGCTGCTGATTTTATCCTTCGCCCTTGGAAGTAGCTCTTCATCTGTAAAATTGTATTTTTCCGCAATATACCCTGCCAAATAAGGTGTCTTAAAATCCTTTAATTGATCATAGGGATAGGGCTCCAATTTATCCATTAATTCATCATTCATTTTTACAGATGCATCAACTGGAATCTTGAGATAATCTAAATTGATATCACGGAAGGCATCATAGTACTGTGTTTCAGTATAAATATATTCTCCCTGTGTATAGGTTCTAACCTTTGTACATTCTGCGCTTACCTGCACTTTACTATTTAAATCAAACAACCAAAACGGCACATACATCCCTGTAATACTTTTTATCCTGTCTGCTGTCATAAAGCCTTTTGGAGTAAGTAAACCTTTTCGACACCATTTTTGAAATGCTGCCATTGATTCTTCCTTGCTAATCGTAAAAGGAATTACTTTTGCAGGTACAAGCTGGCCTGATAAGCGGTCGGCAATGACGACAGCCGCTCCGCAATAACTGCAGCTTGTTGCTGCTGTCTCAGCTGTCGTAAGAAGAACCGCTCCACAGTTCTCACAATGGTATTCATTAGCTTCATCGACTGAAAATCTTGCAGTCACCAGCTCTTCCGGATAATTTTCAATATTTTCATGTTTGCCACAACTTTGGCAGGACAGATCGCCTGATTCAGAATCAAACCTCATCTCACTCCCACAGCTGGGACATTTATAATGAAGGATCACGGTCAAATCACCCCTTTTATATCAAAAAAATGTATAGGAAGCGGTCAAAAGTCGCTCCTTTTAATAGATTCCAATTCACTGATATCACCAGCAAGTTTATCATGTATTGGTTTCATCTGCTGGGTTTTCGATGAAGCCAACTGATGGGCAACTTGCAATTCAGATAATTTTGCCGCCATAGCTGACTTTTTCTCCTGAAACTTTCTTACATCTCGTTCATTGCCATCATCCAGAGCCTTAATGGAGTATCGTTCCATTTTCTCGATACCCTCTTGGCATTCATTTAATTCCCGCTTCAAGCGCTGCTCTTCTGCCAACATGGATGCCATTTCTGCCTTTACCTTCCCTAAATCCCTATTGAGGTCTCGTAAGTTCTGCTCAATCACTTTTTCCGGATCTTCTGTCTTATCCAAGAAGGCATCAATTTTGTTTTCCATTATATCCTTAATCCTCGAAAAAACGCCCATTGTTTTCAGCCCTTCCTATAAGAGAAACAACACTACATTATACTGTCTAATTTTATTAAAAGTTTCATTTCCTTGAAACAATTTCCATAGACAATATAAAAGCAGTGGATTTCATAACTGAAATCACACTGCTTTAGAAGATGAAAAAGAGGCACTATAACAAAAAAACTCATTCACTTATGATACGGTTCCCCCCGATTTATCCGAAATGCCCGGTAAACCTGTTCAACCAATATCAACCTCATCAATTGATGTGGGAATGTCATTCTCGAAAAAGACAGCTGCTCGTTCGATCTTTTTACCACCTCATCACTTAACCCCAATGATCCGCCAATTACGAAAGCTAACTTACTTTTTCCATAAGTCGCTAGTTTATCCAAAGTATCCGCCAACTCTTCCGATGATTGCATTTTTCCTTGAATCGCCAACGCAATCACATATGTATCCTGACTAATTTTCCCCAAAATCCGTTCGCCTTCTTTGTGTTTCACCTGTACCATTTCCAGCTCGCTTAATTCTTCAGGGGCCTTTTCATCGGCAACCTCGATGACTTCTACCTTGGCATATGCCGATAATCTCTTTAAATACTCCTCAATTCCCTGCTTCAAATACTTTTCTTTCAGTTTACCAACCGTAATAATAGAGATATTCACAATTCACAATCCTTTAACATTTGATTACAAACAGTTTACAAACAAGATATCCACAGAAGTTATCCACATATTCACATTTTTTATCCACATCTTGTATGGAATCATTTGTTCCCCACAATATATACAGCCTGTTTTCGACAATATTCACAGGTTGTTGATAAATTATCCACATCCAATTTATTTAAAATTGGATAGGTTTCATATTCCTCCAAAATTGTATCCATTGCCTCACTCACATGTTCCTCACAACAATAAATCATTTTATTACACCATCCCGAACAATATTCAATCATCTATAGCTTTTACCAAACCAACGTGTTCAAAACAAGCTAAAAGCCTCATTTATCATAGCAAAAGGAAAAAGAGAAGTGAATTTATCACTTCCCTAAATCAGCAGCATTATTGAGTTTTATCACTAGCCAATGTCATAGTTACCTCTTTGAGTTTGCCGTCCCGATAGAATTTAATCGTCATCTGTTCACCGATTTTCTTTACCTGATATAAATGCTTTCTCAAGTCGATGACATCATTGATTTTCTGTCCGTCCATTTCAACAATGACATCCAATTCCTGCAGTCCCGCAACAGCGGCTGGCGAGCTTGGAACTACCTGGCGAATTGCTACCCCATGGGTCACATCGCGCGGCAATTTTAATGCTTCCTGCTGGTAATAGGCAGGAATTTCATCAACCGATTTTAGATCTACACCCATATATGGCCGCTTGACGCTGCCGAATTGTTCTAAATCATTAATGACCGGCTTAGCTGAATTTATCGGAATCGATAAGCCGATTCCTTCAACGGCCTCCTGGGAAATTTTCATCGAATTAATACCGATTACCTGACCGGCCATATTAATTAAAGCACCGCCGCTGTTTCCTGGATTGATGGCAGCATCGGTTTGCAATACTTCTGATTGCCAATCAATGATGCCATCCTGATTGATATCAACCGGAATAGTCCGTTTCAATCCGGAGATAATTCCCTGTGTGACTGAACCAGAGAAGGTAGGACCAAGCGGGTTGCCAATGGCAATAACCGGTTCACCCATTTTTAAACTGTCAGAATCACCGAATTCCGCAACCTTTTTGATTTTTCCAGCATCCACTTCAAGCACGGCCAAGTCTGTCCAAATATCGCTTCCTAATAGCTTGGCTGGTATCTTTGTACCATCCGAGAGACTAACCTCGAGCTTTGTAGCCCCCTCAACAACGTGGTGGTTTGTTACCACAAAAGCCCTGCTGCCTGCTGCCTTATAAATCACCCCTGACCCGGTTCCTGCCGGATCCTCAGTATTATTTTCCCCGTTATCCCAGAATCCTGATGACTGGATATTATTAATTCCAACAACAGCATCAGCTGTTTTATCGATAGCATTGGTGATATTGGTGTTAACATCATACGATATTTGTTTATGTACAACATTTTGCTTAGATGTATTATCTATTTCTGTCACAGTACTCTGCTGTGGCTCTACTTTGTATGGAAGTACACCGCGGTTGGCAAGAGCAGGGATGGAGACAATCACCAAAATGGCTCCCAAAACGGCTCCAACCAGGCTGGCAATAAAAATTCCACTTTTATTTCCTTTTTGCTCCCGATAGCGATTTGGAGAATGATCATCATAATAACCCAATTTACACCATTCCTCTCTACAGAACCATTGCTAACGTTTATTTTGGCTTATATAAACAATTATACTCCAATACAAGGAATTTACTAAAAATTTGCATAATATTTCATAAAAATTCATCTTTTGTTCATACTTTTTTCATACTAAAAAAAGAGAGGAGCCTTCAAAGTGAAAGCAACCTCTCTATACTGCAGTTAGCACGGTCGGTATTTTTGGATCTGTGTCATACAGGTCAAATTGTTCGCCGACTATTAAGCCGCGGCTTTCCAAAGTCTGTGACACTGACATTCTTGCTAAATCCTTCATATTGTTATCTAGGCTTAAATGGGCGAGATAAATCCGTTTGGTCCGGTCACCAACGACCTCACTCATCGCAAGTGCTGCATCTTCATTGGAAACATGGCCGACATCACTTAAGATTCTTCGTTTAATGTTCCAAGGATATCTACCCATCCTTAGCATTTGCACATCATGATTGGATTCAAAAATATATACATCGGCATCTTTGATTATGCCCTTCATCCGATCGCTTACATAACCGGTATCAGTAATTTGCACGAGTTTTTTGCCGCCGGAATGATGGAAAATATAAAACATTGGCTCAGCCGCATCGTGGGAGACCCCAAAAGATTCAATTTGCACTGAACCAAAGCTTTTTACCGATTCCATATCAAACACAAACTTCTGCTCAGTTGGGATTGCACCTACTAAACCATCCATAGCCCGCCAGGTTTTTTCATTTGCATAGACTGGCAGCTTATATTTACGCGCTAAAACGCCAATCCCTTTGATATGATCGCTATGCTCGTGTGTTACAAAAACGGCAGAAAGCTTGCTGATATCCCGGTCGATTTGCTGAAACAGCGCCTCCATTTGCTTTCCGCTTAAGCCTGCATCGACCAGAAAGGAGTGCTCTTCAGCCTCTACATATAGGGCGTTGCCTGTACTCCCGCTTGTAAGAATGCTATAACGTAAAGACATACATTTCACTCCACATTAGTTTTTTCATCGCTTTTGAATTGGATGATTTGCCCTTCAAAAGCATTCACAAATAGATTTTCCTTATCATTGACCGCAAAGTGCCAGGTTGGCGCTAACACCTGGGAGGCTGCTAATTGGATACGTGTTGAGTAGCCAAGCTCGACCTTGGTAATCTTGCTTTTTGGTTTGATGACTCCCTTTTGGTGCAACGTTTCAATCGCTTTTAACGGCGTGAGTATTTCTTCCTTCGCCGCCATCTTTTCGAAGCCCTCAAGATAGGTCTGCTGATAAGAGACTATTTGATTTTCAGAATTATACGTAAAGGTAATCATCCCATTAATATTTTTGTATAATGGATAGCTTTCATATTGTTGAAAATAGGTGATCGTACTCTTTTTCTCATTTTTCTCCCCAAATTGATACTGGTCTCCATACAAAATATTGTCCTTTAAAAAGGATGCCAATTCGGCAGGTTCGAACTTATTACTTAATGCAAACGGCTTTTCAAATTCCGCTTGAAGGGTGGTACCGGGGTCCTTAAGGGTAACGGACTGCCCTTTCAGCTTTGCCGTATCACTTTTTGTAAAAACCTTTGGTTTTGCACTTAAGTACTGCGACTTTATTTTCGCTGTCGGCAGTTCTTCGTATTTAATTTCGTCAGCCTTTAGTTTCTCTTCAAAAGTAGTTTCAGTTACGAATTCATATTTATTGGCATCACGGATTTTCATAAATTGAAATAACAGATATACATCCAGGATTAAGAATGTAACGATGAAAATTGTCTTAATTTTACTCCAATCCATGTGCCGGCCCCCCTAGGTCATCCATCGTAAGCTCTCCCCATTGTTTATCGTAGCGATAGAACCAGGCAGGCTCTAAAAGGATTAACTGGTTTTCCTCTGAATCCCGATCCATTCGATACCCTAATACTAACTCCTCGAGAAGCTCTGACTTAAAATTCCTTTTGTTCTCCAAGAAATTTAACACATCATGACCGGAAGCCCGCTTCACCGTTTTCATTTCAGTTGTCAGCGGCAGCTCTAAGGCAATGTTGGGCCGGATATATTTAGTAAGTTCATTTCGGCCCCATACCTCTGTAATCTCAGAAATGCCCCGTTCACTGAAAACTGGGTAGCCGTCACCAGTATAAAGGCGAAAAACAACTGTGGCACTGTATTCATTTTTTGAAACATAATGATAGGAATCCGTCCATCCACTATGTTCGTTGATTAAATCAATACTTCGCTTCACTAAGTCATAGGAATTATCTACAAAGTCATCCTCTGCAGTGGGATTGACATATGAAAGTATATTCGTATCATCACTGACTGTCATTTTACTTGAATCACTTGTATATTCTTCCCCTGCACGAATTGGGTTCTTCTGCACATTGCTTGGGTCTCGGAATAAGGCTTCTTTAAATTTTTCCGAATTAAGGGTAACAGGCAAATACTTATATGTTTTCATATCTGTTTCGCCTTCCGGTAAGAAGATCGTTTTATTATCCGAGGGCTTATACGCAAAATATCGCGGTAAGCGGGGTGCGTTTTTGAAAATGTCCCGGTTAAATGCAGTTAAATTGGCCGGTGAAATATGACTGATATAAACCTGCTGGTTTTCTGATGAAACAAAATAGACGATTCCATTCTCATTGCTGGAATTCTCCACATTAATAATCATTCTATTAAAATTAAAGGAAGGAACCTTTTTGCCTTCAATGTTTAAGACACCACGATATAAAGCGATTGGGACCTCACCCGGAAACACTATTTCCGCGTTTCCGGGACTGTGAATAAGGTCATTAATGTTTTCAACATTGTCGGTATAGTTTTTAATATCAAAGATAGACCATTTGCTAATTTCCTTAATGACATTGTCTATTTCATCCGGATTATTGGTCCCATAGTGATCATTTTTAATATGAAACAAAATTCGGTCAGGACGGACAATTTTCTGCAGTTCCTGCTTTTCACTCACCGAGACTTCCGCCACATAGCTGTCATTTTCCATCGTGTCGAAGTTAGGCTGGTACGTCCAAAGATTCCAGGTTAAAAAAATACTGATGAACACCAATATTGTTAAGATAACGGATTTTATATTTTCATATTTCATGACCATTCATCCTCTTCAGCACTTTCATATGGCAAGGAAAATGAAATGGTAGTTCCTTTCCCTTCCTTACTAGATGCCCAGATATTTCCGCCATGAGCACTGACAATTTCTTTAGCAATGGCCAGTCCCAAACCTGTTCCGCCCATTTTCCGCGTTCTTGCTTTATCGACTCGATAAAAACGGTCAAATATTTTCCCGATACTCTCTTTGGGAATTCCCATTCCTTGGTCTGAAACGCTGACAATAATGGTCTCATTTTTTTCTTGTATAGTGAAGGTCACCTGTCCACCTTCAGGAGAATACTTCAAAGCATTGGAAATGACGTTGTATAAGACCTGAGTCATTTTATCTTCATCCATTTCAACGAAGATGCCATGCTTAGGGAGAATTCTTTTAAATGTTACGTTTTGCTCCTTTGCCATTTCAAAACGGTCAATAATTCGGTCATAGAAATCTACAAAGTTTACCCATTCCATTGTCATTCGATAATCAGTGCTATCCATTTTTGACAATGTCAACAGGTCATTAACAAGGCGAATCATTCGCTCCGTTTCCTTACTTGTCACTTCCAGAAAGTTCGGGGCAATTTCCTCATCACGCCAAGCCCCATCTGCAAGAGCCTCTAGGTAGCTTCTCATCGTAGTTAACGGGGTCCTCAGCTCATGCGAAACATTGGCCACAAACTCCCGTCTTTCGAATTCAATTTTTTCCTGCTCCGTAATATCATGCAGAACGCAAATCAATCCGTTTACAAAGCCAGTTTCTTTTTGGATAACGGAAAAATTTGCCCTAAGGATGTATCTTTCCTGCTTGGTACTATAATCCAGAATAAGCGAATCCTTCTCCTCCAACAAATCTTCGAAGGTATTGGTGTCGTCCAAATCTAATAATGACACAATCGGCTGGGAGAGCACTGTTTCACGTGAAACATTCAGCATTTCCGCTGCCGGTTCATTTATGAGGATGACCCGGCCTTTTCTATCTGTTGCAATAACGCCATCGGTCATATAGGAGAGGACGGAGGATAGTTTTCTACGTTCCCCTTCCGTCATCGCCTGGGCTTCCTGCAGCTTCTTTGTTAAATTGTTAAAGGTAATTGCCAGCGTTCCGATTTCATCGTACCCATACACCTTAACCTTGCGAGAAAAGTTCCCTTTGGCCATTGCCAATGCCTGCTTTTTCATATCGGCAATCGGCCTTGTAATGGTCTGGGCTAACAAGATCCCTAATACAGCTGTGATTGACATGGCGATGGCTGTCCCTGTAGCAAAAATTGTATTAATGGTTTTCATTTGTTCAAAAACACTCTCAATTTTTGCAACAAGGTAAATGGCGCCAATGACCTTCTTGCCGGATTTAATTGGAGTAGAAAGGACCCAGATACGATTTCCCATTTTCTTATCGATTAACAGGGCGCTTTGGTCTTCTTCCAATACCATTGATTGTTTAATGCGAAGTATGGTTGTTCTTTGCCCGATTAGACCTTGATTATCTGCATCAGAGGTTCCAAGAATCTTCAGTGACCGGTTTTCAATTACCTGCACCTCTGAGATATCACCGGCATTGTCAAAATCCTTAAGGGTCTTTTTGATATCTTCCTCTAAAGTCGGGTCTTCAGCAGTTCTTTGTTTCTCTATTTCCTCGCGAATATTATATCCTAGTAAATTCACACGCTCTTTTAAAGCCGTTTGGAAATTTGTCCTCAATGTTTCCTCCAGTTGCCGGACAAAATAAACACCGATAATCTGCATTGCAACTAAAAGGAGGAGCACATAGATGATCACAAATTTAACATGTATCGAGCGAAAGAAGCCTACTTTTTTCACCAGTCACTACTCCTGTTCAGGATTCCGTAAATAATAACCTACCCCGCGGCGCGTCACAATCCAGGCAGGATGACTCGGACTGTCTTCAATTTTTTCACGAAGGCGGCGTACCGTAACATCGACTGTCCGAACATCGCCATAATAATCATAACCCCAGACCGTTTGCAGTAGATGCTCGCGTGTCATAACCTGACCAATATGCTGTGCCAAGTAATAAAGCAATTCAAATTCACGATGGGTAAGCTCAATGGTTTCCCCACGTTTAGACACGACATAGGCATCCGGATGGATGACAAGAGCGCCCACGACTATTTCATTCGTTTCATTTTCCGCATCAGGCTGTGCAATGATTTGCTGATGGCGGCGCAAATTTGCCTTCACACGGGCGATTAACTCTCTTGTGCTGAACGGCTTCGTCACGTAATCGTCAGCACCAAGCTCAAGTCCCAGGACTTTATCAATTTCTGAATCCTTGGCAGTCAGCATGATAATCGGCATCTCGTACTTTTTCCGTACTTCGCGGCAAACCTCCATTCCATCTCTTTGCGGCAGCATAATATCTAACAGGATTAAATCTGGCTGGATTTCTTCAACTAATTGAAGTGCTTGGTTTCCATCATAGGCGCAATAGACGTCATATCCTTCCTTTTTCAGGTTAAATTGAAGGATATCAGCAATCGGTTTTTCATCATCAACAACGAGAATTTTCTTTTCCATACCATTGCTCCTTTTTGTTTTTATTGTCTATATTTTTCTTTTTAAAAGTCATAACTACTCTATTTTACTTTACCATTGTTTCGCCTGAAATTCATCTATAACAAGTATTTGGAAGTCTTCTTCCAGTTAACTACTAGGGTTTCCAAAAGAAAAAGCCTCTAGTTAAACTAGAGACTGTTATCTGCTTACATAAGAAAGTGGGTTTACCAAGCCGCCATTTTTATATACTTCGAAATGAAGGTGGACACCAGTTGCATCTCCGGTTGCTCCCATTACACCGATTGCTGTTCCTTTAGAAACTGTCTGTCCGGCTTTTACATTAAGCGAGGACATGTGGCCATATAGGGTACGCATTCCATTTTGATGGTCAATGATAACTTTATTTCCATAGCCGCCGTTGTCCCATCCGGCTGAAACAACTACACCATTATCTGCTGCTTTGATTGTTAAATTGCTTGGTCTGGCAATATCGATTCCTTTATGTTTTTTGCCCCAGCGGAACCCCATTTCACTGGATACATACCCACCGACAGTCGGCCAAGCAAGTGTGCCCTCACCACGGGAAGGAATGGCCTTTGTTCCTTTAATGATAATATTATTTATAGGCTGCTGCAGGATTTGCTCACTAGTAACTTTCTTTTGGGAAGCAACACCATTTTGTTCTGAAATATGGTAGGTTACTGAACGAGATCCGTCTTGACCTTCTTGTTGTACTTTCTTTTCTCCCTTAGGGAGATTTGCGTCTTCTTCGATTTGCGTTTCAAATGGAATGGTTTCGTTTTGGTTCACTTCTTTTTCAACGATTACATCCACGTATGGCTTTAAGGCCGTAATATTGATTTCTTGGCCGATTTTTATTAATGAATCTGCTGTTAATCCAGGATTTAAGGCTAGCAATTCCGGTACTGTCAATCCATTTTGATGGGCAATTGATTCAAGTGCGTCGCCATCTTGAACAGCGTACTTCTTTTCTTCCAAAGTGCCTTTTTGTAAAAGAGTAACAGCCTCAGCAGGAGTTACGATTTTTTGCAACTCAACATTTTTCGTCTCCACAGAAACATTTTTTGAAAGACTTACATTTAAAATACGTGTTTCATTTTGATTTAAAGCCGGTAATGTGTCAGGTGAAGCCTCTTTACGTGCTTCAAGGTCTTGCAGCTGCTGTTCAGTAACATACTGCAGTTTAAGATTCTTGATTACGTCCTCTGCCGCACTCTTATTTTCCAGATAAACAACAGGTGCTCCATTAATCATAATGGCAGCCGCTTCTGCTTGAACTTGGAATGTATTTCTTAAGTTTTGAAGAGTTTCTTGATTGTTTGCATTGGCGCTGAAAACTTGTTCAGGTACATATTGAACCTGTTCGCCAAGCTTTATGTTAAGATCTTTGATGGATTCCTTCATGGAATCCAATTTCTCTGCAACAATTTTATCGACAATTGCTTTATCCGTTACATTACCTATGTATGTACCATTGAGATAAACATGATAAACAGTTGTTAATTTTGAGGAAGTAGCCAGTGCCACCGGTCCGCTGCTAAACGCAATAACAGATGCTGCTACTGCTGATGCTATGGTTGTTTTTATTAATAAAAGTTTTTTAGAATTGTTTTTTTTGTTTAAAGAAAACATTATTTCCTCCTAAACCACGGTAAAACACAATGAAAGGGTTTCCCAGAATTTTAGCCTCTCTTACTTTACCATAGTTTTATAGAGATGAGATTAATAGTCTCCATAATGTAACACAATTGTATAATTAATGACATTATCCTACGTCTTTTGAAATATGCTAGTCATTTCTTCCTGATTTTTTGTGCGGGTAATAGGGGGAAATCCCTATTATATCAGGGGTTTGTCCAATATCGGGGTAATTTTACAAAATAAGACAAATTTCAATGCTATTTGTAAAAAACAGGAGTATTTATTACATTTATGTAACAAATGTAATAAAAAAAGAAATCCGCAATGTGTGCGAACTTCTTTTTGGGATGGCTCAGGACGGAATCGAACCGCCGACACAAGGATTTTCAGTCCTTTGCTCTACCGACTGAGCTACTGAGCCATATTTAGATGATTTCCTACAACAAGTATGAGGTAAGTCCTTCGTCCCCGCCTCAGAGAGCTTATTCAAGCAGCAGCTCGGCGTGTACGCTGATGCCTATTCAAGGATGCTTACTCAATCGTGCAGACATCTCAGAAGGCTTATTCAAGGATGCTTACTCAATCGTGCAGACATCTCAGAAGGCTTATTCAAGGAGCGTCTCGATGTCTGCCCTGAAGTATTTCAAGGAAGCTTATTCGATCGTGCTCTACCGACTGAGCTACTGAGCCATTCTAAATTAAGTGGCGGTCTGGACGGGACTCGAACCCGCGACCTCCTGCGTGACAGGCAGGCATTCTAACCAACTGAACTACCAGACCAATTTATAATATGATCAGCCAGCAAGGAGACTGTCCTTGCCAGTCATTTACCGGCCGACCAATGCCGATGACCCCTACGGGATTCGAACCCGTGTTACCGCCGTGAAAGGGCGGTGTCTTAACCGCTTGACCAAGGGGCCATTCGTAAAGAATGGTGAGCCATGAAGGACTCGAACCTTCGACCCTCTGATTAAAAGTCAGATGCTCTACCGACTGAGCTAATGGCTCATTATTTAATGTATTTCCGCCATCTCTTGGCGACGTTTTTTATAATATCATGATAATGTATAATAGGCAATAGTTTTTCTAAAAAAACTTTTAAAAAAAGTAAAGCCCCCTAGAAAGAGGGCTTTAAAAGAGTTCTAAACCTGTCTCCACGGGTTGCTGACGACGTTTGTTTGGGTGCGGTCAGGACCTACTGAGAAGGTTGATAATGGAATACCAGTTAATTGTGAAACGCGTGCTACATAGTGACGGGCGTTTTCAGGCAATTCATCCAAGGATTTACAGCCAGTAATATCTTCTGTCCAGCCTGGCAATTCTTCGTAAATTGGTTGACATTGAGAAAGAATCTTTAGGTTGGCAGGATATTCTGTAATGACTTCGCCATTAAATTGGTAAGCTGTACAAATCTTTAATGTCTCTATTCCTGTAAGAACATCAATAGAATTTAACGAAAGATCTGTCAAACCGCTAACACGGCGAGCATGGCGGACCACAACGCTGTCAAACCAGCCAACACGGCGTGGACGTCCTGTCGTTGTACCATATTCACGGCCGACTTCGCGGATCTGGTGGCCGATTTCATCATGTAACTCAGTTGGGAATGGACCATCACCAACACGAGAAGTATACGCTTTACATACACCAACAACATGAGTGATCTTAGTTGGGCCTACACCTGAACCAATCGTTACACCGCCGGCAACCGGGTTGGAAGACGTAACAAATGGATAGGTTCCTTGGTCGATATCAAGCATGACACCCTGGGCGCCTTCAAACAATACACGACGGCCTTCATCCAAAGCATCATTTAGAACGACGGATGTATCACAGACATACTTCTTAACCTGCTGGCCGTACTCATAGTATTCATCGAGAATATCTTCGACTTTGAAGCCGTTTGTTTCATAAATGCGTTCAAATAAACGGTTTTTTTCCTCTAGATTACGAACCAACTTTTCTTCAAAAATTTCACGGTCAAGCAAATCAGCAATGCGAATCCCGTTCCGGGCTGCCTTATCCATATATGCTGGACCAATTCCCTTTTTAGTTGTGCCAATTTTATTAGCGCCTTTGCGATCTTCTTCCACTTCATCCAATTTTATATGATAAGGAAGGATGACATGGGCACGATTACTGATGCGCAGATTATCGGTTGTAATTCCTTTTTCATGTAAATAAGCAAGTTCTTGAATAAGTGCCTTTGGATCGACGACCATGCCATTTCCGATGACACAAATTTTTTCCTTATAGAAAATCCCTGAAGGAATCAAATGCAGCTTATAAGTCTCGCCATTAAACTTGATGGTGTGGCCTGCATTATTTCCGCCTTGATAACGGGCAATTACTTCTGCATTTTCTGAAAGGAAATCAGTGATTTTCCCTTTTCCTTCGTCTCCCCATTGTGTACCAACAACCACTACTGATGACATGTAAGGCACCTCCGAATTTTTAGCTTTCATTAAATTAATTAATTCCCTTACATAGTTTATCAATTTTTTATAAAAAAAGTCAATTAAACACGAACGATTTATATCAAAATAGTAAAATATGTTCGTAAACTAAAAATCTATTAAAAAGGGGTCTGACCCCGCTGCAGGACAACACTAAAGCAGCGGGAATCAGGCCCCATTAAGCCCCTGGAGATTCATATCTTGTCTCCAGATTTACGAATTTATTATATTCTTTCACGAATGCTAGCGAAACGGTACCCGTCGGGCCGTTACGTTGCTTAGCAATGATAATTTCGATGATATTTTTGTTTTCCGATTCCTTATCATAGTAATCATCACGGTAAAGAAAGGCAACAATATCAGCATCCTGCTCGATAGACCCGGATTCACGGATATCTGACATCATCGGCCGCTTATCCTGACGCTGCTCCACACCACGGGATAGCTGCGATAAGGCAATAACAGGCACTTGCAGCTCACGGGCTAATTGCTTGAGGGAGCGAGAAATTTCCGATACTTCCTGCTGACGGTTTTCACCAGAGCGGCCACTTCCTAGAATAAGCTGCAAATAGTCAATTAAAATCATTCCCAAGCCGTGCTCTTGCTTTAAACGGCGGCATTTGGAACGAATATCACCTACTCTTACCCCAGGAGTATCATCAATATAGATTCCTGTGTTTGATAAGCTGCCCATTGCCATCGTCAACTTACCCCAGTCTTCCTCTGTCAGCGACCCAGTACGAAGCCTTTGGGCATCAATGTTCCCTTCGGCGCATAAAAGACGCATGACCAACTGCTCAGCACCCATCTCAAGACTAAAGATGGCAATATTTTCGCCGGTTTTTTTCGCAACATTTTGCGCAATATTTAAGGCAAAGGCTGTTTTACCAACTGACGGACGCGCACCGACAATAATTAAATCATTGCGTTGGAAGCCTGCTGTCATCTTGTCAAGTTCAACAAATCCCGTCTCAAGGCCGGTAATCTCTCCAACGCGTTTATGCATTTCCTCAATATTGTCATACGTCCGAACAAGGACATCTTTAATATCATGGAAGGCTCCGGCATTCTTCCGCTGGGCCACCTCCATGATGCTTTTTTCGGCCTCGCTTAAAAGTGATTCGACCTCATCTTCACGAGTATAACCATCTGTGGCGATATTAGTCGCCGTGCGGATCAATCTTCTAAGAAGGGATTTCTCTTCTACGATTCTCGCATAATATTCAATATTGGCAGCCGTCGGCACAGCGCCTGCTAGTTCACTTAAATAGCTGACACCGCCTATATCCTCAATTAATTTAGCTGCAGCCAGTTCCTCAGTAACAGTTACTAAGTCAACTGCCTTTCCTTCGTCATTCAGCTTCAGCATCACATTAAAGATTTTTTGGTGGGCGGCTCGATAGAAATCCTCTGGAATCAAGATTTCCGAAGCCATTGTTAAAGAAGAAGGCTCTAAAAAAATGGCACCTAATACCGCCTGTTCTGCCTCAATATTTTGTGGGGGCATGCGGTCTGCAAACAAATCATTCATCTATTAAAACCCCTCCTAACTAGAGAGTGATTATTAATCTTATAAAAATAATCATATCTTAAAAAGAAAAAAGTGACCAGATAAACCGATCACGTCTCAAATCTTGCTTTTCTATTTTATCATGATTCATCTAAATTTGAACTGGCAAATTTTATTCTTCTACAGGCTGTCTTTTATTTTCCTTCTTTCACATGAACGGTCAAGGTGGCTGTTACGTCATGATGGAGCTTAACCGGAACCTTCGTATGACCTAATGTCCGAATCGCATCATCGAGTTCCATTTTCCGTTTGTCGATTTTAATTCCGTGCTTCTTTTGCAGTTCTTCAGCGATTTGTTTTGAGGTGATAGAACCAAATAGACGTCCGCCCTCACCAGCTTTTGCTGTCAGCTCCACTGTAACTTTATCTAAAGTTTCTTTGAGCTTTTTTGCATCAGCAAGCTCTTCAGCCGCTTCTTTTTCCTGCTTTTTCTTTTGGGCATCCAAAGTGCTGACATTAGCGGAGTTTGCTTCAACAGCAAGCCCCTGCTTAATTAAAAAGTTGTGGGCATAACCGTCCGCCACGTTTTTAATTTCACCCTTTTTTCCTTTTCCTTTTACATCTTTAAGAAAAATTACCTTCATTCTTTTGTACTCCCTTCTAAATAATCCTCGATTACTTGCTTCAACTGGTCCTCTGCTTGTTCAATGGTAAGGCCTGTCAGCTGGGTAGCTGCATTTGTCAAGTGTCCGCCGCCTTTCATCCCTTCCATAATGACCTGTACATTTATGTTTCCTAGTGAACGAGCGCTGATTCCAATCAGTTCCTCACTTCTTTTTGAAATAACGAATGAGGCCGTCACTCCATTCATAGTTAGAAGCGTGTCTGCAGCCTGGGCGATAATCACTTGGTCATTGAAATCCTGTTCGGAGCCTTTGGCAATGGCAATTCCCTCATGATAGAAATAGACAGATTCAATGAGCTTCGACCTTTTGATGTATGTACCGACGTCTTCTTTCAGGAACTTTTGCACAAGGATCGTGTCAGCCCCGTGAGCCCGCAGGTAGGATGCAGCATCAAATGTCCTTGATCCCGTCCTTAGTGAAAAACTTTTGGTATCGACAATAATTCCCGCCAACAGCGCTGTTGCTTCAATTACTTCAATTTTACCTCGTTTTGGCTGATATTCCAAAAATTCCGTTACAAGTTCTGAAGTAGAAGAGGCATACGGCTCCATATAAACGAGCAATGGGTTGGCGATAAAATCCTCACCGCGGCGGTGATGGTCGATAACTACGACATTATCGATTTTATTGAGCAGCCGCTCCTCCATAACAAGGGAAGGTTTGTGGGTATCGACCACAACAAGGAGTGTTTTATCAGTGGCAATTTCTAATGCCTCTTCCGGCCCTATAAAGCGGGAATATAACTTCTCCTGATGGCGGATTTCATCCATCATCCGTTTAACGCCACTCTCCATTTCCTGCATGTTTACAACAATATAAGCATCCTTTTGATTGAGTTGTGCCACTTTATAAATCCCAATGCTTGAACCAATGGAATCCATATCCGGATTTTTATGTCCCATAATAATGACCTTGTCACTGGCTATAATCAAATCTCTTAAAGCGTGGGAGATAACCCGTGCCCTCACGCGCGTACGCTTTTCAATTGGATTTGTTTTTCCACCGAAAAATTTCACCTTGCCATTTGGAAGTTTAATCGCCACCTGATCACCGCCGCGGCCTAATGCTAAATCAAGGCTCGATTGTGCTAACAATCCCAATTCCGGCAGCGAAGATACACCTGTACCAACACCAATACTTAGTGTAAAGGAGGTATTTTGCTTCGAGGTCATTTCCCTTACTTCGTCTAAAATTGAGAATTTCCCCTTTTCAAGGCTGTGAAGAATTTCCTCATTAAAAACAGCAATAAAACGTTCTGACGATATTCGTTTTAGAAAAATCCCATTATCGTTTGCCCATTTATTTAAAATAGAGGTGACCAAATTATTAAGACTCCCGCGCATTTGATCGTCCATTCCCTGTGTCAAGTCGTCATAATTATCTAAGAAAATGATGGCAATAGCCGTTCGTTCATTAAGATATAACTTTTCAATCTCTGCTTGTTCAGTTACATCAAAAAAATACAAGAGCCGTTCCTCAGGTTTATGAATGACACGGAATTTCTTATCATGAAGGGTGATAACTTCTGTTTTGGCCTCCTGTTTTATCAATGGAATTAAGCTGTCAGCAACATCGTAAAGCGACTTGCCTAGCAAGGTATCCTCATCGAAACACGAGGATAAATAAGGGTTTGCCCACTCGATGGTATATTCTTCATTGATCAGCATAATCCCGATTGGCAGCTCGAGCAGTGCTTCCTCGCCAACCTTTTTAACTCGGTAAGAGAGCGTTGCAATATAATCTTCCATTTCCTTTCGCTGGCGCCGGTCCACCACAAACATATAGTAAAGAGGGATAAACATGGCGAAGAACCCCGCCAAGCTTAATATCCAATTGTATAATAGTAGGACAATGAGCAGTACCACTGTAACGCCGATTAACCCATAAAAAGGATAACGTATCGATCGTTTTTCTAAAAATGCTGGCAAAGTTTTCAGCTCCCAATCACAGTAGTCATGACTCTTTTTTAAACTTTTTCCGTAAATCAAAGCCTAAATCAATTATACCTAATATCCCTATAATATAAAGAAAAATCGGAATAATGAAGGAGAAAACAGCCAGGATAACTGCCACTGATTTAGAGATTCCTTTCGCATCAAAGTAATAAAACATAAAGGTATAGCCCTGAAAAATCATTAAGAATTGCAGGACATATGTAAGATTTAATAATACAGCAAATAGATATGTCCCTTCCTGAGGGTTTAGCACCATATTTGCAAACAGGGTAATCAGAAGATACCACAGCAGACTTCTCGGCAGGCTGAGGTCTTTAAACGGCTTCCACTTTTTAATTTCAACACCAAATCTTTTTACGATTGGATAGGATACCAGTTGAATCATCAATGTCAGAATAAACGAGGTTAATACAAACAATGTTGGGATCAAGGTTCTAACCATTTCTAATCCTCTAGTGAATTGTTTTACCGTATTTTCTGCTTGTTTTTCCTGACCTAAATTCTTCAGCATATCGGTTGACATTTTAATGGAATCCTTCATGGTATTAATCATTTCGTTGATGATGTCCATGTTAAAAAAGACAATACTAACGGCATACATCCCAATGATATTAATCAGTAAAACAAATGAACTGGCAATGAAGATTGTCATTCGCTCTTTTTTCTTTTGAATTAAATACCCCATTACTGCTCCTGTTGTTCCAAATGACAAGGCTAATGGAAGGGAGAGGAACGACCCGACAATAATGGAAAGAAGTATAGAGGCAACAACAAATACAATAGTCCATTTTCCTTCATTTTTAGCCGCAAACAGAATAAAGGGAACGGCTAAAAACAAACTTGAAACCATTCCGACAAATGGTAAATACATCGATATTAGAAACAAAACCGTAAAGGCTGCTAAAAGCATGGCGCCTTCTGTTAACTTACGAACATTTTTCACTTCTTCACCTCGAAACTAAACCTTCTACTTCTTAATTTTAGCTAGATATAGCATGCTATTCAAATTTTTTGCAAATGAAAACCCGCCGATAGGCGAGTCCGGCAGGACGGTTCATGAGGGGGAGCTAAATTTATACTTTCTTATTTGCTAATAAAAAGACAGCCAGGGCTCTCGCCTTGGCTGTCTTTTATGCAGCTTTATTATTCACCTGCAACGAATGGTAATAAAGCCATTTGACGTGCACGTTTGATTGCAACAGTCAATTTGCGTTGGTATTTAGCGCTAGTACCAGTCACACGACGTGGTAAAATTTTACCGCGTTCAGAGATGAATTTTTTTAGTAAATCTACATCTTTGTAATCGATGTTAGTGATACCGTTTGCTGTAAAGTAACATACTTTACGGCGTTTTGCGCGTCCGCCTTTGCGTCCTCCTGCCATGGAAATTCCCTCCTTCACTTTTTAAAAATTAATCCGATCTATTAAGGTTACATTAGAATGGAAGATCATCGTCAGAAATGTCGATTTGGCCGCTTCCTGCAAATGGATCATCATTTACTTTTGTAAAACCTTGGTTAGAATTTTGTCGTTGATTCTGATTGCCGCCGCCAAATGGGTTTCCTTGCGGCTCCATTGGAGGTGCACCATAGAAATCGTTGCCTCTTCCGCCACCGCCGCCTGATGCGCCTTTTGGTTCTAAGAACTGAACACTTTCTGCTACAATCTCTGTAACATATACGCGTTTGCCATCTTGTCCTTCATAGTTGCGGGTTTGAATCCGACCGTCAACACCTGCTAAACTTCCTTTTTTTAAGAAGTTTGCCACATTTTCTGCCGGTTTTCTCCATACGACACAGTTAATAAAATCTGCTTCGCGTTCCCCCTGCTGATTCGAAAATGCCCGATTTACAGCTAAAGTAAAGGTAGCAACTGCAACGCCGCTTGGTGTATAACGAAGGTCAGGATCTTTAGTTAAACGGCCAACAAGAACGACACGATTCATCATCAGAATCAACTCCTTTTCTCCCGGAAATGTTCCACGTGAAACATTTTTTACCAGAAATATTTATATATTTTACTCTTCTTCTTTAATTACGATATGACGAATGATATCTTCGTTGATCTTTGCAAGACGTGCAAATTCTTGAACTGCAGCAGACGAAGATGTTGTCTTAACGATTTGGTAGTATCCGTCACGGAAATCATTGATTTCGTAAGCAAGACGGCGTTTACCCCAATCCTTCGATTCAGCAGCTTCCGCGCCATTATCAAGAAGAATGTTGTTGAAACGCTCTACAAGAGCTTTTTTTGCTTCATCTTCAATGTTTGGACGGATGATGTACATGATTTCGTACTTGTTCATCACAGTCACCTCCTTTTGGTCTAAAACGGCCCGAATATGGGCAAGGAGCAATTATTCATTACTCACAAGTTGAAATTATAGCACAATAGAACGACAAATGCAATTCCCTTCACATGAATGCCATAATCTTTATAAGAAATGAAGAAAGGCTGACACCTGTCAGCCTCTGAATTATACGTTAAAACGGAAGTGCATGACGTCTCCGTCTTTTACTTCGTATTCTTTACCTTCTAATCGGACTTTGCCTGCTTCTTTTGCGGCATTATAATTTCCGGCAGCCACTAAGTCATCAAAGGAAACAGTTTCTGCACGGATAAAGCCACGCTCAAAATCAGAGTGGATGACCCCTGCACACTGAGGAGCCTTCATTCCTTTTCTAAAGGTCCAGGCACGGACCTCCTGCACACCGGCAGTAAAATACGTAGCTAAACCAAGCAAACTGTAGGCAGCTCGGATTAATTGGTCAAGCCCAGATTCTTCAATTCCAAGCTCCTCGAGGAACATTTGCTTTTCTTCGCCTTCAAGCTCGGCGATTTCCTCTTCGATTTTCGCACAGACGACAATGACTTCAGCATTTTCTTTAGCCGCATATTCCCGGACCTTTTGGACATATTCATTTCCGGACGGGTCAGCAACATCATCTTCACTGACGTTAGCTACGTAAAGGACCGGTTTAATAGTCAGAAGATGGAGGTGTTTAACTACTTTTAATTGCTCTTCTGTAAATTCAACGGACCTTGCAGGTTTTTCTGTTTCAAAAGCGTCGCGGAGCATTGCTAGCACTTCAAACTCTGCCGCAGAATCTTTATCCTTTTGCTTGGCCAATTTTTCCGCACGGCCAATACGTTTTTCCACCGATTCCATATCAGCAAGAATTAATTCCAAGTTGATGGTCTCGATATCAGAAATCGGGTCAACCTTACCCGATACATGGGTAATATTTTCGTCAGCAAAGCAGCGAACCACTTGGCAGATCGCGTCCACTTCACGAATATGAGAAAGGAATTTGTTCCCTAATCCTTCCCCCTTGCTGGCGCCTTTAACAATCCCAGCAATATCGGTAAATTCAAACGCTGTCGGAACTGTCTTTTTCGGCTGAACAAGCTCCGTTAATTTTTGCAAACGATAGTCCGGTACCTCTACAATCCCAACGTTAGGGTCAATTGTGCAGAAGGGATAGTTTGCCGATTCCGCTCCCGCCTGGGTAATTGCATTAAATAATGTGGACTTGCCCACGTTTGGTAGCCCCACAATACCCGCTGTTAAAGCCATTCGCGTTCACTCCTCAAGATAGAATATCTATTTCAATTTAATTCGTCCTAAAAATTACAAGCCTTTCACCATTATAGGCATTTGTTTGTAAAAAGACAAGAATGGACCTTTCCTGACTGAAGTACACGACATAAAACCTCATAATCTAAGAAAATTAGAAAAAAACACCGTTTTATTGCAACAATTTCCCTTAAATTTCTCTACTAAATTAGCAAATATGGTAAAATTTAATATAAATCTATTACTTTTTCCTTAACATTAGGAAAAAAATACATATTTATGAGTTATAGGGAGGAGAAATGGAAAAACAAGAGCTATTACCAAGCAGAGTAGAAAAGTACAAAAATTCCCATCCCCAACCTAGTGTTGTAAAAAAGGCAATATTGCCGACGTTTTGTTTTGCGGTTCTGTCAGCGGCGGCCTTCGAAGAAGCCGTCTTTGCTGAATCCAATTCGACACAAACAAGTAATATTCAATCAGCCATAACAAGGTATGTAAATGTTGATATCGGCTCACTTAATCTGCGAAAAAGTGCTTCTACAAGTTCAGCTGTACTTGCCGCATTACCAAAAGGTACGGCTGTAACGGTTTACTCCGAAGTGAATGGCTGGGCTATGGTTACAGCCAGCGGAAAAAGCGGATATGTAAGCTCACAATTTTTATCAAATCAAAATTCTTCATCAGCAGCTGTACCGCCAGGACCAACACCAACTGCAGCATCGGCAACGAAATATGTGAATATTGAAAGCGGCTCACTTAATATGCGGAGTGGTACGTCAACGAGCGACTCCATTATTGCGAAACTCTCAAAGGGCACAGAGGTGAAGTTTTTTTCTGTAACGAACGGCTGGGCCAAAATTGAGGTAAACGGAAAAACTGGTTATGTCAGTTCAGCCTATTTGGCGGACAAGACCTCAGAAAGCAGCAACGTTACTACACCAGCTCCACAGCCAGCAGCAACGAAATACGTGAATATCGTAAGCGGCTCACTTAATATGAGAAGTGGTGCATCAACGAGTGACTCCATAATCGCGAAGCTCACTAAGGGCACAGAGGTGAAGTTTTTTTCAGCAACGAACGGCTGGGCCAAAATTGAGGTAAACGGAAAAACTGGTTATGTCAGTTCTGCCTATTTGGTGGACAAGCCTTCTGAAAGCAGCAGCGTAACAGCACCGGCTCCACAGCCGGCTGCAACGAAATATGTGAATATTGAAAGCGGCTCACTTAATATGCGGAGTGGTACGTCAACGAGCGACTCCATTATTGCGAAACTCTCAAAGGGCACAGAGGTGAAGTTTTTTTCTGTAACGAACGGCTGGGCCAAAATTGAGGTAAACGGAAAGTCTGGTTATGTCAGTTCAGCCTATTTGGCAGACAAGTCTTCTGAAAGTAGCAGCGTTCCAACTCCGGCCCCACAGCCGGCTGCAACGAAATATGTGAATATCGATTCTGCTTCAAAATTGAATGTTCGAAAAAGCCCATCCTCTGGTTCTGCCATTCTCACAAAACTGACTAACGAAACTGAGGTAACTGTCTATTCTGAAGAAAATGGCTGGGCGAAGATTATGGTAAATGGGCAGGAAGGGTATGTCAGTTCTGAATATCTTGCCCCCGCAAAAGCGGGCTCAACTACTGAAACCAAAAAAGAAGAACCCATACCTGTGACCAAGTTTGTAAACGTCAGCTACGACTCCCCCTTAAATATGCTGAAAAGCGCCGCAGCAGATGCATCTATATTGGTAAAGCTAGCCCGCGGTACAGAGGTAACGGTTCTTTCAGAAGAAAACGGCTGGGCCAAGATTGAAGCATATGGGCAAATAGGCTATGTCGACCCGCAGTACTTATCAGAAACAAAGCCTGCAGCCGGTACTGATTCTCCTGCTGAGAACAATACAGAGCAAAAAGACACAGCAATAGTGGAGAAATATGTAAACGTCGTATACGGCTCCAGCTTAAATATGCGTGCAGAGGCTTCCACAACAGCTTCTGTCTTGACGAAGCTGGCTAGAGGGACCATTGTAACAGTCAATTCTGAAGAAAATGGCTGGGCAAAGGTAACAGCAAATGGAAAAACAGGTTATGTAAGTGCACAGTATTTATCTGCATCAGAACCATTTAATCCAAATGTAACCAACAGCAACATTGAAAAGGTTTATGAAAACTACAACATCAGCCTGGCGGACATGGTAAAGCTGGAAATGGCAGTGAATCCGCAGACAGACAAGAAATACGCGGCCTACATCCGCGCTGATGCGCTAACCTTAACCAGTCCTTCAAGCGGGATTGTTAATGGTACGGTTTGGAACGTACGCGGCGGCGCCGGTACAGACTTTTGGACAATCGCCCAAGTGAAAAGTCAAGAGCAACTGCAAATACTTGGCAAAGTATCAGGCACTGACGGATTTGACTGGTACCAAGTCGTCTATAATAAATCATGGGTAAATGCTAGTCCGGAAGACGTCAGCTATTATGTGAATCCAAATAATTTCTTAAGTACAACAGTTGATTCCCTTCAATTTTTAAAGCTTTCTGCAACAGCCAATCTTAATGCAGAAGAGGTAAACCAAAGAATCCTGTCCGGAAAAGGGATTTTACAGGGAACCGCCTCAGCTTTTATTACTGCAGGCCAAACTTACGGAATCAATGAAATTTATTTAATTTCCCATGCCTTATTGGAAACAAGTAATGGCACATCCAAGTTAGCGTCTGGCGTAGTGGTGAATGGAAAAACCGTTTACAATATGTATGGAATCGGCGCTTACGATAATACCGCTTTAGAAAGCGGTGCCCAATTTGCCTATAATGCCGGATGGTTTACTCCTGAAGCAGCCATTATTGGCGGAGCACAATTTATTGCCAATGGCTATATTAATGCAGGTCAGGATACACTTTATAAAATGAGATGGAATCCGGGTTCTGCTGCAGCAAAAGGATCGGCCTCCCATCAGTATGCTTCTGATATTGGCTGGGCGGCAAAGCAAGTTTTCCAGATTCATAATTTATATAGTTTGCTTGTTTCTTATAAGCTCATTTTAGAGATTCCGCAATATAAATGAAAACTTGCCGATTGGCGAGTCCGTTAGGACGAAGACAGAGTACTAGTTGAATTTATACTTTCTTATTAGCTAAACAGAACAGAAAACAAGTTTTAAAAAGGGGCCTAACCATTTAATGGGGCCCCTTTTCATCTTATATTTTTTCTATCGCAACAAGACAGTCGTATAAAGTGCTTCCCAGCCCATTATCTGATTCATGGCTTGAGGTCAGGTTATTGACGGAACCGCCAAATTCCTTCCATATTCCCTCATCAATGTTAATCGTGTCCGGGTGGGCTGACGCCAAAATGGACACATAGCCTTTTACTTCGCCGCGGTCATTCCATACCTTTACAAAATCACCAGTTTGTAAACCATGAGCAGCAGCGATATTTTGCGCGACTTCCACTTTTAATTTTACTTTCCCTCCCAATAAATGATAGTTCTGTGAGTGATTTGAGCGCATTGGATGAATCGTCAGCAGGCTGTACGGGAACTTTTCAGCTATGTTTGGATTTTTCCATTTCGATTCTTCCGGTACTGCCAATTTCAACAAACCATCAGCACCCTTTACACGCCCTGTCAGGGAAGTAAATTCAAATTTTCCTGACGGCGTTTGAAACTTTCGGTCCTGCCAAGGAACTTTCTGTACAGGCAGCTCTAACGTATGCTGTTCTTTTAACTTTTCCAGGCTCAAGCCTTTGCCTTCTAATGACCTTAAAGTCATCTTCAGCCATTCGTCACGTGAAAAATCAAAATCGGAACCGAAACCAAGCCGTTCAGCTAACTGGGTCCAAATCCATAAATCCGGTTTGGCTTCACCGGGTGCAGCGGCGATCTTCGGTCCGTAATTGACATAATGATGGTACATCGATGAATAATAGAAATCCTCTTCCTCAAAGACGGTCGTTACAGGCAGTACATAGTCAGCCAATTTGGCTGTGTCTGTCATATATTGCTCCATTACAACCAAGGTTTCAACCGATGAAAATGCTTTTGCCACGATGGTTGAATCAGGAACTTGTGTCAACGGATTCCCACATGTAACAAAAATCATTTTAATCTTTGGATTGACCGCCGACAAAATCCCTTCCGCCTGTTTCATAATTGAAAATAAGCGATCATTTTTCCTGCGGCCTGGCAGCGTCAATTCTTCAAAATCAAAGCTTTGTCCAACTTGAAGATTGGCATAGTTGGCTCCGCCGCCCGGAATTCCGATATTCCCGCTTACTGCAGCAAGGGCGTCAATCAAGCGAATCGTATTGCCGCCATTTTGGTACCGCTGCAGGCCAAGACCCATAAAAGTAGCTGTTGGTTTATCAGCATAAAGATGTGCTAGCTCTGTTATGTTTTCTTGGGAAACTTCCGTCATTTCACTGATGGTTTCTATAGAGATTCCATCAAGAAGATTCACTAAATCAGCAAAACCAAACGTAAAGTCCTCGATAAAACTCCGATCTTCCAGCCCTAAACGAAGCATTTCCTTAATAATTCCAGCGGCTAATATACCATCCATCCCCGGTTTTATCGTTATATGTTTATCAGCAATTTTTGCTGTTGCGTTAAAGAGCGGGTCAATTACATATAGCTTTGCGCCCTGCTTTTTCACTTCCAACAGCTTTTCGTAAAAATGCATATTAGTCCGAGCAGCATTTCTCCCCCAAATAATGATATTTTTACTGTTAATAATATCATTTGGTTCATGGCTCCAGGCATTGCCGAAATCCCACTTCTGCGCTTCGATTCCAGAGCCCCAGCAAAGGGAACCATAAAGTTCGGTAACGCCGCCATAACAATTAAAAAAGCGCTGGTCGAGATTCTTCAAAATGCCGTTATTGGCATAGTCATGGCTGTGAAGCACAGCCGTTGTTCCAAAACGTTCTTTTATATCGTGCAATTTGGTTGCTATTTCATCCAGAGCCTGCCCCCAGGAAATTTGCTCAAATTTGCCATTTATCTTTTTTAAAGGGTGCAAGAGCCTTTCTGGTGAATTCGTTCTTGTTTCAAGCATCCGGCCTCGGCCGCAAATCTTCCCCTTTGTGATAGGATGGTCTGGATCTCCTTCCACCTTTACCACTCGGTCATTTTCCAAAGTAACCTTTAAACCGCAGCTATCCCAGCAGTTCAATGGACACGCAGCCTTGACAACTGTTTGAGCCAATTACTCCACCCCCAAACTGTGAATCTACTATTTCAACTTTAATATTAAGGATAATACACGTTAATAAAAAAAAGAAGCATGAAATATTATCCTTCATGCTTCACAAGAATCTTCTTCATTTTCCTGGAGAATTCCCTTCTTGGGATGAGAACACTATGCCCGCAGCCTTCGCATTTAATCCGGATATCCATTCCCATCCGAATGATTTTCCAGCGATTGGTTCCGCATGGGTGCTGCTTCTTCATCTCGACAATATCATTAATCCCAAATTCTTTTTCTTCCAATTCAATCACCTGCCTCTAAACACCAGTAACTGGATTTTTTGATAACATGACAATATTTGGATATGAAATATCAATTCCATTTTGATCTAATTCTAATTTGATATCTCTTCGAATATTCCTAGCCAGTGCTGCGTGTTTCATCGGTTGGGTTTCAGCCACAATTCTTAGCGTCACTTCTGTTGGACTAAGATTTTGTACACCCAGGAGTTCAGGACTCTTCACTAATTCATCATACTTTTCCTGCATTGTCTCCAAGAGGCCTTCAATTACCCGCTGTGCTTTTTCTATATCCTCTTTATAAGGGATGGCAATATCCACAACAGCCACACTATTATTTATCGAGAAATTCGTTACTTCTAAAATGCTTCCATTAGGGATAATATGAACTTCGCCTGTCCAACTTTTAATTTTGGTTGTCCGTAAACCAATTGTTTCGACATTTCCTTCAAACTGGCCAATCTTAACATGGTCTCCTACTGAAAACTGATCTTCAAAAATAATAAAGAATCCGGTTATTACATCTTTCACTAAACTTTGTGCACCAAACCCTACCGCTAAACCAACAATTCCTGCACCTGCAAGCAGAGCCTTAACATCAATGTTCATAACCGAAAGAATCGTTAGGAAGGCAATAAAATAAACCACATAAGATAGAATATTATCCAGAAGCTTGGACAGTGTTTCTTCACGCCGGACATTTGTTCTAAGCGGTGAAATGTTTCTTATTTTAAATATGTTATGAATCATTACTTTGCCAAATCGAATTAATAATTGCGCAACAATAATAATAGCAATGATTTTAACAAGGCCTTCACCAAGGTTCAGCCAAGTATCTTCATTTTGCAATTTGGCAATGATTTTTTTAAATCCTTTTTCTGTAATACTCATTAAGACACCTTCCTTTAAGCTTAACAACTGCCATTACTATTTTAACAATTTTTCAAAAGAGTTAATAGCCATCTGAATTTTTCTTTTTCTGTTTGAATATGTATAGTTTCTCAAAATTTTCCGTATACTGTTAAGGCAGATGAGCGAAAAGATTTAGGGAGTGGACTTAATGAATCTGAAAGCTTTCATGTTTGACAGGAAGGCTAAGACGCAGTTCATGCATGATGACCTGCATGCCGCTGAAAGTTTAGCTGATGAACTGCTTCAACATATTCCGTCAGTAACAAGCCGTCCCATCGTTTTTGTTTGTATTGGTACTGACCGCTCAACAGGAGATTCATTAGGGCCACTTGTTGGGACGTTATTGGAGGAGAAGAAGCTCGAATCCTTTTATGTGTATGGAACTTTAGATGAGCCAGTTCATGCTGTTAATTTAGCAGATAGACTGGAGGAAATAAAAACCTTACATTCAGACCCCTATATTATCGGTATAGATGCCTGCCTTGGCCGCAATAAAAATGTTGGTGCCATTCAGGTGGGGCAAGGTCCTGTTAAACCAGGGGCCGGGGTGAATAAGGAGCTGCCGCCAGTCGGCGAGCTTCATATTACCGGAATCGTGAATGTCAGTGGGTTTATGGAGTTTTATGTATTGCAAAATACCCGTCTAAATTTAGTTATGAAAATGGCTAAAACCATTGCAAATGGAATTTACCAGGCCGGCCTTTTGTACAATAAACAAAGCTGGACGAACCTGGAATGGATAGAAGAAGAGAAAACGAATTAAGAGCAACGGATCAATCAGTCCATTGCTCTTTTTATTTTAGCTAATAAGAAAGTATAAACTTTCTTAACGCATAAGTGCAACTACGCCTCATGAACAGCCCTTAGGGGCTCGCCAATCTGCGAGTTTTTCTTTATAAATATTGATGGTAGTTATATAAAATTGTCACAATCGCTCCAGTCACCAGTATGGCAGGGAGGAGGTTGGCGACTTTTATTTTGGTTAAGCCCGTAAGATTTATCCCGATTGCAAAAATCATGATACCGCCTACTGCAGTCATTTCGACAATAAACTGGTCCATTAAGGCCTGGGGGACAAATCGGTCGATTTGAGTGGCAAATAAGGCAATCAATCCTTGATACAGCACGACTGGAATAGCAGAAAAAATAACGCCTATTCCCAACGTCGTAGTTAAGATTAAGGCGGTAAAACCATCGATTAAGGCCTTTGTATAAAGAACATCATGGTCGCCGCGGATCCCGCTGTCAAGTGCCCCGATAATGGCCATGGCGCCGATTACAAAAATTAACGTAGCTGTGACAAAGCCTTCGGCAATACTGCCCTTTCCGTTTGAGCCAACCTTATTTTCCAGCCAGCCCCCAAGGTCATTTAGCTTTTCTTCAAGTTTTAGTAGCTCGCCAAACACCGCCCCTACAACAAGGCTGATAATCACAATTAGGAAATTTTCACTTTTTAAACCCATCTGTAAGCCCAAAACCATGACCGATAAGCCAATTGCATACATGACGGTTGTTTTCATGCTTTCCGGAATGCGGTTTAATAACTTACCCAGAAGGGTACCAACAACAATTAACAATCCATTCACTAGTGTGCCTAATAAAAACATGCTGTCCTCACCTTTTTTCTCTTTTATGAAAAGGAATCTCTAAAAAAATAAACCATCCCGAAGATGGCTTATTCTGTATCATCCGGTCCCAAAAGCGATAGAATTCGTTCCAAATCCTCCTGGGAGAAAAATTCAATTTCAATTTTCCCTTTATTCTTGTTTTGTTTAATGTGCACTGATGTTCCAAACCGTTCCCTTAATGAATGCTCCCGTTCTTTGATAAAGACATCCTTTTTCTTATCTGGATTTTTTGTTTCACGTGGAACATTTTCATTTAGCTGCTGAATCAGTTTTTCAAGCTGGCGCACATTTAATGATTCCTTGATCACCTTTTCGACTACTGCTGAAAGCTTCGCTTTTTGGCGAAGACCAAGTAAAGCACGGCCATGTCCCATCGTTATTTTCCCTTCAGAAATCAACGCTTGAATGTTTGGTGGCAGGGACAATAGACGAATATGGTTAGCTACATGCGGCCGGCTTTTTCCAAGACGTTTGGCTACTTCTTCCTGGGTCAATTTCAGCTTTTCCATCAGGTTGTTGTAGGCTTGTCCTTCTTCAATTGGATTTAAATCCTCCCGCTGAAGGTTTTCAAGGACGGCCAATTCCATCATTTGCTGCTCGGAAAGCTCTCGCACTACAGCTGGGACGGTTTCAAGCTTTGCTTCTTTTGCAGCCCTAAACCTGCGTTCCCCTACCACAATTTCAAAGCCCTTTATACTTTTTCTTACAATAATCGGCTGCAGGATTCCATGTTCTAAAATGGAAGCTTTCAATTCTTCAATGGCTTCTGGTTGGAAATGCTTGCGAGGCTGGTAGGGGTTTGGACGTAAATCCTTTAGTTTAATTTCTTGGATTGTCTCCTCTTTGCCAGCTTCCATTGTAAAAAATGCATTCAGGCCTTTTCCTAAGCCCTTAGCCATGCGAGACCACTTCCTTTGCTAAATCTAAATATACTTCAGCGCCCCGGGACCTGGCATCATAATTAATGATTGGTTCCCCATGGCTTGGAGCCTCACTTAGACGAACGTTTCTTGGAATAATGGTTTTATACACTTTATCCTGGAAGTACTTCTTCACTTCCTCAATGACCTGGATGCCAAGATTAGTTCTTGCATCGAGCATTGTTAATAATACGCCTTCGATTTTTAGATCTTGATTCAAGTGCTTTTGCACCAACCTTACCGTGTTCAATAATTGACTTAATCCCTCCAAGGCATAATATTCACACTGCACAGGGATTAGCACGGCATCAGATGCTGTTAAAGCATTAATCGTCAATAAACCTAATGATGGCGGACAATCGATGATTACATAATCAAATTGATCTTTCACCTCTTCCAAAGCTCGTTTTAAACGAACCTCTCTGGAAATGGTCGGCACCAATTCAATTTCAGCTCCTGCAAGCTGGATTGTGGCCGGGATAGCGTATAAATTTTCCACGGCTGTCGGCTTAATGACTTCCTTCGCTTCCACATCATCTACTAAAACATCGTATATACACTGGTCGACTTCTGCTTTTTCAATACCAATTCCGCTAGTTGCATTTCCTTGCGGGTCAATATCTACTAATAAGACCCGTTTTCCTATATGTGCTAAGCAGGCGCCCAGGTTGACAGAAGTAGTTGTTTTACCGACTCCGCCTTTCTGATTCGCGATTGCAAGGATTTTACCCACGATGTCACCTACCCTTTAATTCTCCCAAAATTTCAATCTCATATTCTATTAAAATACCCTTATTTTGACATTATCCACCAAATGATATGGAAAGTCCATTCTCTTATTTTATCATGAATTTCGGTAGATTTTGTTTTTTTTCAAAAAATAATACAGCCGAAACTGATACATATTTTCCCTAAATAGTATATTTTTGAATGATAGTGGGGATTTTTGTAAAAATAAAAAGAACCAAACAGAAAATTGTCTGGTTCTTTTCATTTTAGTTTATATTATTTTTTCTTGGGAATGCGAATTGTAAATTGATAGAAATCCTCAAATTCCTCTTCTTCAGAATTCAGGTTAATTCCGCTGTCAGAAACCATTGTTAACGATTGGCGGATAGTATTGACAGCAATTCGCATATCTTTGCTGAAAGCCTTCCGCTTCGCTTTCGGCTTTTCATTTTTTTCCTCTAGCAGTTTGAAGACCCGGTCTTCCGTCTGTTTAACGTTCAAGTTTCTCTCGATTATTTCTGTAAGCATAGCCACTTGCTTTTCTGGATCCTTAAGCGGAATAAGGGCGCGGGCATGGCGCTCAGTAATCGTCTTATTTAATAAAGCATCCTGAATGGGCTGAGATAATTTAAGAAGACGCAGCTTGTTGGCAACGGTTGACTGCCCCTTGCCAAGGCGTTGAGCCAACGCCTCCTGTGTGAGGTTATGAAGCTCAAGCAGCTTGCTATAAGCAATCGCCTCTTCAATCGGCGACAGCTCTTCCCGCTGAAGGTTTTCAATAAGAGCAACGGAAGCGGTTTGCGAATCGTTTAAATTTTTTACAATAGCCGGAGCTTCATCCCAACCTAATTTCTTCATCGCCCGCCAGCGGCGTTCCCCAGCGATAATTTCATATTGGCCGGAAGCAAACTCTCTTACAACAATCGGCTGTATAATACCATGTGTATGAATGGTTCTGGATAATTCCTCAATTTTCTCTTCATCAAAAACTGTTCGCGGCTGAAATCGGTTAGGAACAATTTGGTCTATCGGTATTTTCTTAATTTCTTCGTTTCTCTCTATATTCAGCTCTTCTTCAAGCTCAACAGTTTGTTCTCCCTTATCAGCAAAGCCAAAAAAGCGTGTAAATGAATTTTTCATCCCCGACACCACCTTTACGAAAAACTCCCTTTTACTTATTCTCTATGTCGATACATTCTTCCTGCCTAGGATATCATTTTTATCGCAAAATTGTCAGCCCTAAGAAATATCCAATCCCATCCGAACCTTCAAATTCACCTATTCAATTGGGGTCTTTCCAGGAACACCCGGCTTACGCGGATATTTTTTTGGCGTTTGTTTTTCTTTCTTAATGATGATGATCGTTCTGTCGAATTCCTCAATTGGCAGGTTAAAGGTGTGAGAGTTGAGGAGTTTGCCGCCAAGTGCTGTAATTGCTTTTTGACCCGTCTTTAATTCTTCCTCTGCGTTGACCGCTTTTAATGCCAGGAAGTGACCGCCGACTTTGACAAGCGGAAGGCAAAGCTCACTTAACACAGACATTCTGGAAACCGCCCTCGCTGTCACCACATCAAAGCTTTCCCGATAGTTTGGATTGACACCAAACGTTTCCGCACGGTCATGGACGAATTGAACCTTTTCCAAATTTAATGTCGTGGCCAAGTGATTTAAAAATGTAATTCGCTTATTTAGAGAGTCAACAATCGTTACATCGATATGCGGAAAGGCAATTTTCAACGGAATGCTTGGAAATCCTGCACCTGCCCCAACATCACAAAGGCGAAATGGTTTGGTAAAGTCGAAATAAAACGCTGCTGAAATTGAATCGTAAAAATGCTTTAAATAGACTTCGCCTTTTTCCGTTATTGCCGTTAAGTTCATTTTTTCATTCCACTCAACCAGCGTTTCGTAATACTTTTCAAACTGGCCAAGCTGGGTGCTGTTTAGGGCAATTCCTTTTTCCTTTAAACTTGTTTCGAATTGTTCGATATTCATAAAAGTTTCTTCCTCACTCCATTATTCATTGGCGATTCTGGCGATCCGTCCTTGTTCCAAATAAACAAGCAAAATAGAAATATCCGCCGGATTTACCCCGGAAATTCTGGAAGCCTGAGCGAGTGTTAACGGCCTGATTTTCTTCAGCTTTTGCTTTGCTTCTGTCGCTAACCCACTAATGGCATCATAGTCGATATTTTCTGGTATCTTCTTATCTTCCATTTTCTTTAACCGCTCAACCTGCTGCAATGATTTTTCAATATAGCCTTCGTACTTAATTTGGATTTCCACCTGTTCCTTGACTTCATCATCTATAGGAACTTCTGACTTCGTCAATGTCTCAAGCAGTTCATACGTCATTTCCGGTCTTTTCAATAAATCGGAGGCTCTGATACCATCTTTTAATTCACTGCCGCCTATGTTTCTGATTAATTCTTGGACTTCGGCAGAAGGTTTTAAAATAACAGAACGCAATCTTTCCTTTTCTGCTTCAACAGCTGCCTTTTTAGCTAAAAATACTTGATACCGTTCTTCGCGAACCATGCCAATTTTGTGCCCTATTTCGGTTAACCGCAAATCGGCATTATCATGACGCAGCAACAAGCGGTATTCTGCCCGTGATGTCAACAAGCGGTATGGTTCATTTGTTCCTTTAGTAATTAAGTCGTCAATTAACACACCAATATAAGCATCGGATCGGCTTAGCACAAGTTCTTCACGGCCAAGTGCATTTAAACCTGCATTAATCCCTGCCATTAAACCTTGTCCTGCTGCTTCTTCATAGCCTGATGTTCCATTAATTTGCCCAGCAGTATAAAGATTTTTTACAACCTTTGTCTCTAAAGTCGGCCAAAGCTGTGTTGGAACGATGGCATCATACTCAATTGCATAACCAGCCCGCATCATTTGGGCGTTTTCAAGTCCTGGGACGGTTTTAATGATTTGCTGCTGCACATCCTCAGGAAGACTTGTCGATAATCCCTGTACATAAACTTCCTTTGTATTTCTTCCTTCCGGCTCCAGGAAAATTTGATGGCGCGGCTTGTCGTTAAAGCGGACCACTTTGTCTTCGATGGATGGGCAATAACGCGGACCTGTTCCTTTGATCATTCCTGAGAACATCGGTGAACGATGAAGATTTTGGTCAATGATAGAATGTGTTTGATCATTTGTATAGGTTAACCAGCATGGGAGCTGATCGGTAATGTATTTTGTTGTTTCATAAGAGAATGCCCTCGGCTCTTCGTCGCCAGGCTGAATCTCCGTTTTGCTGTAATCAATGGTGTTGCTGTTTACTCGTGGCGGTGTTCCTGTTTTAAAGCGGACCAACTCAAAGCCGAGCTGTTCTAAATGCTCTGAAAGCTTAATGGATGGCTGCTGGTTGTTCGGGCCGCTGGAGTATTTTAATTCACCAATGATAATTTCACCGCGAAGGAATGTCCCTGTTGTAATAACAACGGTTTTCGAACGGTATACTGCACCTGTTTTGGTAACCACACCTGTGCAAATTCCATCTTCGACAATCAATTGCTCAACCATGCCCTGAATTAAGGTTAAGTTTGTTTCCTCTTCCAAGGTCTTTTTCATTTCATGCTGGTAGGCAAATTTATCGGCCTGGGCTCTGAGCGCACGGACTGCTGGACCTTTACCTGTGTTCAGCATTCTGATTTGAATAAGGGTTTTATCGATATTCTTGGCCATTTCCCCGCCAAGTGCATCAATTTCCCGGACCACGATACCTTTTGCCGGCCCTCCCACTGAAGGGTTACATGGCATGAATGCCACCATATCAAGATTGATGGTAATCATTAAGGTTTTCGCACCCAGTCTTGCCGCCGCAAGGCCCGCCTCACAGCCGGCGTGACCGGCCCCAACGACAATGACGTCGTAATTTCCTGCTTCGTATTGCATGGCTTTCCTCCTTTTCCGTTTTTCAAACGGAAAAATTACTCTATTTTTTATACTAGCCGCATCGCCTCACTGCGGTCTTACTTTCCTAAGCAGAACTGCGAGAATAACTGGTCAATCAGACTTTCATGGACGCTGTCGCCGATAATTTCCCCGAGCAGCTCCCATGTTCTTGTTAAATCAATTTGCACAATATCGATAGGCGTCCCAATTTCCACACCTTCAATCGCTTCCTCTATGGCCCGTGAACTTTGATTCAACAGCGCTATATGGCGAGTGTTAGAAACGTAAGTGGCATCCTTCGCTTCAATTGAACCGGCAAAGAATAAAGCGGAGATTGCTTCCTCCAGTTCATCAACACCGCGGTCTTCCAATAGAGATGTCGTAACTACCTTATGGTCTTTTGCCAATTCCTTAACCCGGTCCATATCAATTTGCTGTGGCAGGTCCGTTTTGTTGACAATCACAATTACATCCATTCCGTTTACCGCTTCAAAGAGGTTTTCATCCTCTTTTGTCAGTTGATCGGAATAGTTTAACACCAGCAAAATAAGGTCCGCCTCTTTCAAAACCTGGCGGGAACGCTCGACGCCAATCCGTTCAACGATATCTTCCGTTTCCCTGATACCAGCTGTATCCAATAACCTTAGCGGCACACCGCGGACATTCACATACTCCTCGATAACGTCCCGTGTTGTCCCTGGGATATCTGTGACAATTGCTTTATTCTCTTGAACAAGACTATTCAATAAAGAGGATTTTCCAACATTAGGCCTGCCGACAATTACTGTCGACAACCCTTCACGTAAAATCTTTCCCTGCTGGGAGGTTTGCAACAGTTTATTTAATTCTTCCCTTACATAATGAGCCTTCGGCAAAAGCATTGTATGTGTCATTTCTTCTACATCATCATATTCAGGGTAGTCAATATTCACTTCAATGTGGGCTAGAATCTCAAGAATCTCCTGTCTTAACCGGCGAATCAACTTGGAAAGACGCCCTTCCATTTGTCCTAAGGCGACATTCATCGCCCGGTCAGTTTTTGCCCGGATTAAATCAATGACTGCTTCCGCCTGGGATAAATCAATCCGTCCATTTAGAAAAGCACGTTTCGTGAATTCTCCTGGTTCGGCAAGTCTCGCGCCGCCATTTAAGACAAGCTGCAGCACCCGATTAACGGACACGAGTCCACCGTGGCAGTTAATTTCAACTACATCTTCTTTTGTAAAAGTTTTCGGGCCCTTCATCAAAGAGATCATAACCTCTTCAGCCACTTGGCCGCTTTTTGGATCAATGATATGACCATAATGAATCGTATGGGAGGACATTTCCGCCAATTTCTTTCCGCTGACACTTCTAAATAGCTTATCTGCAATTGGAACGGCCTCATTTCCGCTCAATCGGACAATTGCAATGGCTCCCTCTCCCATTGGTGTCGATATGGCCGCAATTGTATCAAACTCCATTTTTTTCACCCCGCAAGCATTACAATATTTATATAAAGTTTCGATCTCGTTTCAAAATAATAGAATACCACAAAAAAGCCAGCCTTTGCAGTTAACTGGCTTGAATTATCCACACTTGATAATACCTTGTATTATTTTAACTTATCCACATGTGAATAACAATAAAACACATTTTAGTTAATAAAAAGTTATTCACAGGGATTTTTTCAAAAAAACTACAAAAAAGGCTGTTGATTTCCGCTCCAATCAACAGGTGTTTTATATTTTTCTTTTCCTAATAAAAAAACACCCTGCCTTTTGGCAGGATGTTATCTTGTTCTCACTGGTGAAATCACAACATGGCGATGGGGTTCTGTTCCATCGGAAGAGGTTTTGACCCGTTTATTTTCGGATAAGGCAGTATGAATAACTTTACGCTCGTAGGATGGCATTGGTTCAAGAGCGACATCCTTTCCTGTTTGAACGGCTTTTCGCGCCAGGCGGTTGGCCAGCTGGATGAGCGTTTCATTTCGTCTGTTTCGATAATCCTCAGCATCCAGAATCACGGTAAAATATTGCTCCGAATGGCGGTTTATCACTAATTGCGTCAAATATTGAAGAGAGTTCAGTGTTTGTCCCCGCTTGCCAATAAGCAGCGCAATTTTCTCACCTGTCAAAACAAACAGCACCTGCTTACCATCACGCTTCACATCAATACTTACAGGTGCGCCCATTTGTTCGCCGACTTGCATCAGAAATTTCTTAGCTTCTTCAATCGGGTCGTGGATTACGGACACCTTTACTACCGCCGGCCGTGAGCCGAAAATTCCAAAAATCCCCTTTTTTCCTTCATCAATGATGTTAATTTCAGTGCGGTCCTTTGTTGTCTTTAATTGAGCTAAAGCTGATTCTACTGCTTCTTCGACGGTTTGTCCTGTAGCAGTTACCTGTTTCACTTTTTTGCTCCTCCCGCATTACCGGTGGCATTCGCCTTTAAATCCGGTCCTTTAATAAAATAGGTTTGAACAATCATAAAAATATTTCCGACAACCCAATACAAGGAAAGAGCTGCTGGGAAATTGAAAGCAAAAATAACAATCATAATTGGCATCATCCAAAGCATCATCGCCATTTGCGGATTCTGCTCCTGCCCCGCCATCATGATTTTTTGCTGAATAAATGTAGTGATCCCTGCAACGATCGGCAGGATATAATATGGATCCTTTTCACCAAGGTCAAACCAAAGGAAGCTATCCTGGGCAATTTCTCTTGTTCTCGAAATTGCATGATAAAACCCAATTAAAATCGGCATTTGAACGATTAACGGAAAACAGCCCGCCATTGGGTTAACCCCATGTTTTTGGAAAAGAGCCATCGTCTCCTGTTGGAGCTTTTGCTGTGTTTTTGCATCTTTTGAACTGTATTTCTCACGAAGCTTTTTCATTTCCGGCTGCAAAGCCTGCATTGCTTTTGAGCTTTTTGTCTGTTTAATCATCAGCGGCAGGATCACCAGGCGGATTAGAATAGTTACAACGATAATCGATAACCCAAAGTTTCCGCCTAGCAAATGAGCCATTTCTTTAATCAGCCATGATAATGGATAAACAATATATTCATTCCAAAAACCTGTACTCTCTGCCGTGATTGGTTTATTGAATTCACTGCACCCAGTCAGCAGCAGGAAAACAGAAAGCAGTCCGAATAACAATAATATTCGTTTGTTCAACCGGTTTTTCCTCCTTGTTTCTTTATAATAGATAATTGCTTGTCCTCTTTTTAGCTAATAAGAAAGTATAAAATTTCCCCCAATTTTATACTTTCTTAACGCATAAATTCAACTACGCCTCATAAACAGTCCTAACGGACTCGCCAATCGGCGAGTTTCCATTTATGTATTTCTCCCAATGCTATGTTTCAAAGGATATTTTATCATTTTTTTACAGGTTATGTCTGCTCAGTTTGTGCTGAATTTGGCTAGTTCCTTAACAATTATCACCTAATCATTTTTTCTTAAAACCTTACCAACCTTTAATACATGGGTTAGACTGCTTTTGATCTCAAAAAAGTCCATTTCGCTGGCAGGCTTTCTGGCGATAATTACATAATCATTTCCTGGCGTTAATTGTTCTTTCAGCTCAAAAATTGCTTGCCTGACATATCTTTTAATTTGATTTCTTGTTACGGCATTGCCTAGCTTTTTGCTGACAGACAATCCAATTCGAAAATGGCTCTGTCCTTCCTTTTCTAATGAATAGACGACAAATTGCCGGTTAGCAAAAGAACGACCTTTTTGAAAAACAACTTGAAAATCTTGATTCTTTTTAATTCGGAGCTCCTTTTTCATAAAACCGAACAGTCCTCCTTATTCTAAAGGCTCTGTTAAACAGGTCTGTTGATTTCCGCTCCAGGCGCAAGCGGTTCGCGGGCGGTTAGGGAGCCTCCTCGTCGCTTTGCTCCCGAGGGGTCTCCCCTATCCCGTACTCCCGCAGGAGTCTTCGCGCCTTCCGCTCCAATCAACGTTTTTCTGAATCAAAAAGCGTTATAAAGTGATTTAAAAAAAGACCACTGAGACGTTTCAGTGGTCTAAGCTGATAATACTTTTCTTCCTTTTCGGCGACGACGAGCAAGAACTTTACGTCCGTTTGCTGAACTCATGCGGCTACGGAAACCGTGAACTTTGCTGTGCTTACGCTTATTTGGTTGATACGTTCTTTTCATTATATTACACCTCCCAGAGGATAAGCCTATAAATTTAAAACGACAGTCTTACTTATTATAAAGATGTTAACTTTATATTGTCAACTACTGTCCTAATATTGTTACCTTTTCCCAGATCCCTTAGATTCGGTTCGGTAAGAATTATTTTGCCTGTTTAGATAAAAAATAGCCTGAAGACTACTCTCAGCTCACTGTGGATAAAAAATCGACAAATTTCGGACTATCCACACAAGATATTGACAGGTTTTTCACAAATTATCAACCTGTGGACAATTTTCATGCACAGCCCACTGAGGTTGTGGATAAATCTTGAAAAACCATTGCAAACCTTGATATTATTTGTTATTATATTTGTGTTTTCACTCTGAATAACTTTGTCACCCTTAGTCTTTATCCACAAATTGTGGATAACCTGTGGACAGTTTATTCATCGGTTCTGTAAAAACTTGTCCACAAGAGGTGGATATTGTCGAAACTCCACATTATTTCCTTATTATATGTTTTCCACAACCACTGTTCATATTTTAATAAATTAATAGGTTGTACTCATGGATGAAAAAAATTTTCATACCCAATATTGCACCGAATGAGAGATGAAGAATTCAAATAGATAACGTTTCTTGGGAGTTTAACGTCATCGGAGTATTTAAATAAAAAGGAGGGAAACTA